>NZ_CP043491.1:0-5926596 GCF_044360685.1 Cystobacter fuscus
GGGGCCGTGAACTTGATCGCTCGGGGGTGCGTGTTAGCACCCGGGACTCCCACCCGGCGCTCCGCCGGTGGCCTGGAGCCCTTTCGTGAACGCGCTCGCCCGCCCCCTTCCCGCCAGTTCAAGTGCCGAGAACCTCTGGGAGAGGATGTTGGACTGCCTCCGCCAGGACAAGCTCGAGTACGCGCTCGGGTGGATTGGCCGGATGCGGCCCCTGGAGGTGCGCGAGGACACCCTGGTCATGGGCGTGCCGGACCGCTTCTACCGCGACTGGCTGGACGACCACTACCGCCCGCTGCTCGAGTCCACGCTCGCGCGGGTGACGGACGGGCCGACGCAGCTCGCCTACGAGGTGGTGCCGGGCCTCGCCCCGGCGCCCGCGCTCCAGCCCCCGCCGTCCTCGCAGAAGCCCGAGGGCGCCCGGCCCCCGCGCATGAACGCGCGCTTCACCTTCCAGACCTTCGTGGTGGCCGACAGCAACCAGCTCGCGGCGGCGGCCGCCGCGGCGGTGAGCGACAGCCCGGGGCGCGCCTACAACCCGCTCTACATCTATGGCGGCACGGGCCTGGGCAAGACGCACCTCCTGCACGCCATCGGCAATAAAATCTGGGAGCGCGACCCGAGCCAGCGCGTGGTGTACCTGTCGAGCGAGCAGTTCACCAACGAGTTCATCGAGAGCGTGCGCGAGCAGCGCATGCCGGAGTTCCGGCGCAAGTTCCGCGACGAGTGCGACGTGCTGCTCATCGACGACGTGCAGTTCCTCGGGAGGAAGGAAGAGACGCAGCGCGAGTTCTTCCACACCTTCAACACGCTGCACGAGCTGGGCAAGGCCATCATCCTGACGAGCGACATGGTGCCCGCGGAGGTGCCGGGGCTCGAGGAGCGGCTGCGCAGCCGCTTCAGCATGGGGCTCATCACGGACATCCAGGAGCCCACCTTCGAGACGCGCGTGGCCATCCTCCAGAAGAAGGCGGTGCTCGAGGGCCTGGACCTGCCGGACGAGGTGGCGCACTTCATCGCCCGGGCCATCCAGAAGAACGTGCGCGAGCTGGAGGGGGCGCTGGTGAAGGTGAGCGCCATCCACTCGCTGAGCCGCCAGCCGGTGACGGTGGACTTCGCGGCGCACGTGCTCAAGGACGTGCTGCCCACGCGCCAGGTGGTGGACGTGGAGACCATCCAGAAGGAAGTGGCGCGCTACTACAAGGTACCCGCCGAGGCGCTCAAGGAG
This sequence comes from Cystobacter fuscus, assembly GCF_044360685.1. Lineage (GTDB taxonomy): Bacteria > Myxococcota > Myxococcia > Myxococcales > Myxococcaceae > Cystobacter > Cystobacter fuscus_C. Next base: position 1,226 of record NZ_CP043491.1, read on the forward strand.
GACCGGCGCCACAAGGCGCTCGCCCACGCGCGCCAGGTGGCCATGTACCTGAGCCGCAAGCTGACCAAGGCCTCGTTCCCGGAGATCGGCGCGCGCTTCAGCAAGGACCACTCCACCGTCATCTCCGCGGTGCGCAAGGTGGAGAAGCTGCGCGAGTCGGACCTCGGCGTGAAGCGCGAGCTGGACGAGCTCGAGGCGAAGCTGACGGGCGAGTAGGCGGCCCGACGCACTCCCTTCCATGACCTTTCGAGTGGGTTGACTGCGGGTGACCTGATGAGTCATCTTGCTCGCGCGGTCTCCACGAGAGGAGTGCGTCGATGGATCAGTGCAATTCAATGTCCACGGTGAAGGATGATCCGGCCCTCACGCCGGGCGAGCAGCGGATCCTCGCGTTGATGGGGCAGGGCTTTCAGCGCATGGAGCAGCGCCAGCAAGTGCTGGAAAACAAGCTGGAAGCCCAGTCGAAGCAGCTGGAAGCCCAGACGAAATATCTGTTGGATCTGACCGCCCGGGTCAGCCAGGAAGCCGCCGCCAGCAAGCAGCGCGACCGGCAACTGTCCGCGGACATCCAGCGTCTGCGAGAGCAGGCAGAGTCGCGAGACATCGATTGGCGCCAGACCTTCCATCGGGAGATGAACGCGTTCCGGGTCGAGGTCTCCGAGAAGTTCGACCACCACAACACCCGGTTGGAGATGCTGGAGCAGGGCATCGAGCGGACCAACACGGGCCTGCGGCATCTCGACCAGGGCCTGGATGGAGTCCAGCAGGAGCAGCGCAAGCTGAGCGCCCTGCTCGGGCGGGAGTACACCCCCCACGGGCAGCCTCCTCTCATCACCTGAGACGTCCGCGGTCGGGGAGGACCCGTCGCCCAGCCGGGACGCTCCTTCCCCCCGCACACCCCCGGGACAAGCTGGCACCGGGTTCGCTATACCGGGGGCCAGCACCCGCCCGCTGCGGGTTCCCGGCAACTCCCGTGCATCGGAGACTCCGCGGGGAGCTCCGCGCATGCACTCGGGAGGGTTCCGGAGGAGCAACACCCATGCGGTTGACGGTCTTTGGAGCGACGGGACGCGTCGGGCACACGCTGGTGCACGACGCGCTGGGGCAGGGGCACGAGGTGACGGCGTACGTCCGGGATCCCAAGCGCCTGGGGCTCAAGCACGGCAAGCTCCTCATCAAGAAGGGCAGCCTGGAGGATGGCACCACCGTCGCCGAGGCCCTGCGCGGCTCGGAGGTCGTGGTGAGCGCGATCGGCGCCCGCGACGCCACCCACCCCGTCTCGGTGGTGACCCACGCCACGCGCGCCATCCTCACGGCCATGAAGGCCGAGGGCGTCCAGCGGCTCGTCTCGGTGGGCGCCGCGGGACTGCTGCCCCACGCGGCCGGCGGCCTCACCGGCGAGCACGGCCTGCCCCCCTTCCTGCGCCACGCCTTCGAGGATCACCGCGGCGCGCTGCAGGCCCTCCAGGAGAGCGAGCTCGACTGGGTGGTGGTGTGTCCGCCCGTCATGCCCAGCGGCCTGAAGACGGGCAAGTACCGCATCGCCGTGGAGGCCCTGCCCACCGGCGGCCGACAGGTCTACGCCGAGGACGTGGCGGACTTCACCCTCAAGGTGGCCACCGGCACCGAGTACCACCGGGTGCGCGTGGGCATCGTCGGCGACTGAGCCCCGGCCTACGGCAGCACGGGCGCCTCCACGTCCGTGACGATGAGCGTGTTGGTGCGCGTGTCCACGCTCACCCGCCCCCGGGGCGACAACAGCGCCTGCACCTGGGGCAGCAGCTCCGCCGCCCGCGCGTGGCTCACGGGAAGCAACCAGGTGCGCAACGGGCCCTCGTCCTTGCGCGCCTGGGCGAGCCGCGCCCGCGTCTCGGCCTCCTCCTGGAGCACCCGCAGGGGCGCCACCCGCAGGATGTTGCCCTTGCGCTCCATGCCCAGCCCCTGGGACACCAGCACCCCCTGGAAGGCCTGCGTCCACGGCACGTCGCGCAGCGTGAGCGTCACCGTGCCCCGCACCTCCTCGGAGAGCACCAGGTTCAGCCCGCCCATCTCCGCGAGCCCCCGCAGCACCTCCTCCACCGGAGCCCGCACCACGTCGAGCGAGACACGCCTTGTCTGGCTCGGCTCGCGCGCCTGGACGGGCAGTGCGGTGAGGGCCAGCGCGAGCCATACGGCGCGGGAAGAGCGCATGAAGGACCTCCAGGAAACGGGGAGGACCAGTGTAGCGCCCTTCCCGGTGGACAGGCACGCGGGCCCCGGCATTCCCCGCGCCCTGTCTCCCCTCGAACGCAGGAGGGCACAGCGGCCGTCCAGGAGGAACCCGGGGAGCGCTCCCCCGGGGGCGGCCTTGTGACGGGCCCCGCGCGCCCCCATCTCTGACGGGGAGGCTTCCCCGCCCACGAGGGTACACCCATGGCGAACCACGACTCAGGCCACTGCAAGGATTGCCGTTACTTCAACAGCCAGAGCACGCACCCCAGCGGAGGGGAGATCGCCCAATGCCGGCAGCCGGAGCTGGAGGACTTCGACCTGATGGTGGCCGGGGACTGCGGCTGCAACGCCTTCGAGGCCCGGGCGGAAGCGGACATCTCCCCCGGCAGGCTCATGGATGAGCCCTCTCCCATGATGCATTGAGTGATGCATCGGGCCACGACATCGGCTCACATCACGGCATGTTCCATCCCAAGGGACCCGGTCTCGGAGAGCTGATCCACCAGGGCTTGCAGTCCGTGGAGCGAGGCTATGATTTGCTCGCCCCGAAGTTCGACTACACGCCCTTCCGCACGCCCGAGGACGTGCTGACGGCGAGCTTCGCCCTGGCCGGAGCGCCCCGGAGCGTGGAGCGGGCCCTGGACGTGTGCTGTGGCACGGGAGCCGCCCTGCGCCACCTGCGCCCCCTGTGCCGCCAGGAGGTGGTGGGCGTGGACGTGAGCCAGGGCATGCTCGACGAGGCCCGGCGCAACGTGGAGCACGCGCCCGGCGAGGCCCGCGTGGAGCTGGTGCGCGGCGACGCCCTGGCGCTGCCGTGGCACGAGGCGTTCGATCTGGTGACGAGCTTCGGCGCCTTCGGCCACATCCTCGAGCGCGACGAGCCCCGCCTCGTGGAGGGCATCCACCGGGCCCTGCGCCCGGGGGGACGCTTCCTCTTCGTCACCGCGGACCGGCCCTCGCCCTGGCGCCCGGGCTACTGGATGGCGCGCGCCTTCAACGCGGCCATGCACGTGCGCAACGCGCTCTGGCGGCCTCCCTTCGTCATGTACTACCTCACCTTCCTGCTGCCCCGCGCCCGCTCGCTCCTGGAGGCCCAGGGCTTCCACGTGGCCGTGCACCGCGACCCCCTGCCCGAGCACTACGCCCGGGCCGGACTGTGCGTGGTGATCGCCACCCGGCCCTGAGGCGCGCCAGGGGTCCGGACCGCCGGAGGTTGAGCCCCCAACGTGGGCGCGTCCAATCACGCTCCGCCCTCGCGAGGGCACGTGCTAAGCGGGACCCCTCTCACCCACCCCGAGGAGGGCCCCGCTCGCATGAAAGCGTTCATCGCCGCCACCGCCCTCGCCCTTGGCCTGCCGGCCTTCGCCCAACAAGAGGCGAAACCGCTGCCGCCCGGACGCGAGGCACTCGCCATCCCCTACGACAAGTACGCGCTGCCCAATGGCCTGGAGGTGCTGCTCGCGCGCGACCCCAAGCTGCCCGTGGTCGCCGTCAACGTCTGGTACCACGTGGGCTCCTACGACGAGCAGCCCGGCCGCACCGGCTTCGCCCACCTCTTCGAGCACATGATGTTCCAGGGCTCCAAGCACGTGCCGGATGACGTCCACATCGCCCTGCTCGAGCAGCTCGGCGGCACGGACTTGAACGGCACCACCAACTTCGATCGCACCAACTACTTCGAGACCGTGCCGAGCAACCAGCTGGCCACCGCGCTGTGGCTGGAGAGCGACCGGATGGGCTTTTTGCTCGACGCGCTCGACGAGAAGAAGCTGCACACCCAGCAGGAGGTGGTGAAGAACGAGCGCCGCCAGGGCGTGGAGACGCGCCCCTACGGCATCGCCCAGGAGAAGTTCTGGCAGACGCTCTTCCCCGCGCCCCACCCCTACCACGGCAAGGTCATCGGCTCGATGGCGGACCTGAACGCCGCCACCGTGGAGGACGTGAAGGCCTTCTTCCGCAAGTGGTACGCCCCCGCCAACGCCACGCTCGCCGTGGTGGGTGACTTCGAGCCCCAAGAGGCGCGCGCCCTCATCGAGAAGTACTTCGCCACGCTGCCGAGCACCCCCAAGCCCGCGCGCCCCGAGGTGGCCCCGGTGAAGCTCACCGGGGAGAAGATTGTCCGCCACGACGAGAAGATCGGCACGCTGCCCCTGGTCGTCATCGGCTGGCTCACCCCGCCGTACCTGAGCGAGGGCGATGCCATCGCGGACATGCTCGGCAACGTGCTCGGCACGGGCAAGTCCAGCCGGCTCTACAAGCGGCTCGTGGTGGACAAGGGGCTCGCGCAGAGCGTGAGCGCCTCCCAGCAGAGCCTCGGCGCCCAGTCCGTCTTCACCGTGGAGGCGGTGGCCCGGCCCGGCGTGTCCAGCGACGCGCTCGTCAAGGAGATCGACGCGGTGCTCGAGGAGATGCGCCGCGCGGGTCCCACGGCCGCGGAGCTCGACCAGGCGCGCACGCGCTTCGAGACGCAGATGCTCGCCGGGCTCCAGTCGGTGGGGGGCTTTGGCGGCAAGGCCGACACGCTGCAGAGCTACAACCACTTCCGGGGCGACCCGGGCTTCCTCGTGCACGACCTGGAGCGCTACGACGCGGTGACGCCCGAGCGCGTGCGCGACTTCGCCCGCGACACGCTCAAGCCCACCGAGCGCGTGGTGCTCCACGCCGTGCCCTCGACGCCGAGCCCGTCCCCCGCCCCCTCGAAGGAGAAGCCGTGATGCGCCGCCTGTTCCTCGCCGTCTCCACCCTGGCGCTGCTCGCCGCGGCCTGCCGCTCGGCGCCCCAGCCCACGCCCGAGCCCACGTCCGGGCCCTCCACGGCCCCCGGTCCCCAGGCCCCCGCCACGCCCTCCACGGACCCCGAGTCCTTCCGGGATCAGCCCCCCACCGCCAGCCCCGCGCCCGAGCTGGTGCTGCCCCGCTTCGAGCAGGCGGTGCTGGACAACGGGCTCACCGTGCTGGTGAGCACGCGCAAGGAGCTGCCGCTCGTCTACGTGGGCACCGCCTTCGCCGCGGGCAGCGCGACGGACCCCAAGGGCAAGTGGGGCCTGGCGGATCTCACCTACAAGATGATGCTGGAGGGAGCGGCCGGAAAGGACACGCTCGCCCTGGACCAGGCCTTCCAGAACCTGGGCGTGTCGCCCTCGGTGAGCGTCAGCTCGGACGGGGCCATCCTGGGCGTGCGGGTGCTCCAGCGCAACACCGAGGCGGCGCTGGCGCTCATCACCCAGGTGGTGCGCCAGCCCACGTTCTCGCCCAAGGACTTCGAGCGGCGCCAGAAGTTGCAGCTGGCCGAGCTGGTGCGTGCCCTGGGCAGCCCGGGCTTCCTCGCGCAGCGCGCGTTCCTGGACGTGGTGTTCGGCGCGGCGCACCCCTATGGGCACCCGACGAGCGGCCTGCCCGAGACGGTGAGCGGCGTGACGGTGCGCGACGTGAAGGCCTTCTACGAGGCGAACGTGGGCCCGCGCACCACGGCGCTGGTGATGACGGGTGACATCACGCTGGAGCAGGCGGTGGCGCTGGCGAAGAAGTCCTTCGGCGACTGGAAGGGCAAGGCCGTGCTGCCGCCGGTGCCGCCCGCGCCCCCCACGCCCGCGCGGGGCCAGGTGGTGTTCGTGCCCAAGGCGGGGTTGGATCAGACGATCGTCCTCATGGGCCGGCCGGGCATCGCCGCGGGACATGCGGACGAGTCCGCGCTGGACCTGGCCACCACGGTGTTCGGCGGCTTCTTCGGCAGCCGGTTGAACATGAACCTGCGCGAGGACAAGGGCTACAGCTACGGGGCCAACTCGGGCTCGGACGCGCGGCTGGGCGTGGGGCCGCTGACGGCGTCCTCGTCGGTGCGCGCGGACGTGACGGGCGCGGCGGTCAGCGAGTTCGTCAACGAGCTCAAGGGCCTGCGCGAGCGCCCCATCACCCCGCGGGAGCTGGAGCCGGCGCGCGAGGGCCTCATCCGCGCGTTCCCCGGCAGCTTCGAGTCGGTGGAGGGCCTGGGCGCGAGCGCCTCGGAGCTCTTCCTGCGCCGGCGCCCGTTGGATGAGTACGCGCGCACGGTGGCGGGCCTGGAGAAGGCCACGCCCGCCGAGGTGCAGCGCGTGGCCGAGGCCTACCTGGGCCCGGACGCCATGCAGATCGTCCTGGTGGGAGACCCCGAGGTCATCCAGCAGCAGGTGGAGCCGCTGGGGCTCGGCAAGCTGGTGGCGAGGGAGCCGGCGAAGACACCGGCCCCCAAGCCCTGACGCTCAGCGCGCGTCCGCCTCGTCTTCCTCGGACTCGGTGCGGACGTGGCGCCGGCGGAGCTCCTCATCGGCCTCGGAGATGGGGGTGCGGATGTCGGAGAGGTTCTGCTCCCCGTCGCCGTCCAGGTAGAACTTCTGCTCCTGGGAGTCATGGGTGGAGTCGGCGGCGTAGAGGGGCCGGGTGTCATCGGCCTCCAGACCCCGCTCCACGCGATCCTTGGCGAAAGGCGGCTTGTTGCTCGGGTTCTCGTGCGGGTGCACGGGGCTGTACTTCCTCGGCTTCTCGTTGCCGGCCATGGGAAGGCTCCTCGGATGCGGACGCGCGGGGTTGCGCGCATCCGTCAATGTGGGGCGGACCCTCGCCCCACGGCTACCCGGAGCCGGAAGAGTGCCCGCCCGCCCGCCCGCTTCCGGAGCACGGCGGGCGCGACGGCCCCCCACGAGGAGCACTCAGGCGGCGCGGAACTCGGCGGCGAAGCCGAGCAACCGGCGAATGGCCTGCTCATGGTCTCCCTGACAGGCGGCGAGGAAGGGCTGGGCCCACTCCTGGCCCGCGGGGACTCCCTTCTCGTCCTGGAGCCAGCGCTCGAACCGGACGTACTCCTCGTCCCGCGCCCCCACGAGACCGAGGCACAGGCGATAGCCAGCGATGAGTCCCTCCATGCGCCGCACCGTGATGGGGCCGATGAACATGAACAACCGCCCTACGCTGTCGCCGATCCTCTGACGGATCTCCATGAGGAAATCCAAGGTGACCGCGGGCATCCGCGCGGGCGCCAGGCGGGGCGTGCTGGTGGCGAGTTGATCACACTCCGGATCGTTCCAGGGAAGCGCGGCCAGCGCCTCGGGGGAGAGCGCCCGGAACTCCGCGACGTAGTCCAGGTACTTGCGCAGCGCGCGCGTCTGATCTCCGCCGCATTCGCTCAGATAGACAGACTCCCAACCCTCCGCCGGCCACGCGCGTTTGATGTCACGGAACCAGGTGTTGAACAGCAGGTCCGGCCCCTCGTCCACATCCATTGAATGAAGACACGCTCCGTAACCACCCCTGAAGCAGTTCACCCAATCGACATCGGGCATCCCGATGTACCGGTAGGGGCCCACCGGGCGCGTTTCCATGTCCTGGCGGATGCGCAACAGCAGTTCCAGCAAGGGCACCGCGGGCTTCAGTCCCGTGGGCGAAGGAGTGGATGGATTCATGGCACCCTCGCCGCGGTCTCGACGACCTTCTCGGTGACGGCCGAGTGCGTCCCCAATCGACTCAAATACTCCGCCCAGGGCATTCCGGCGGCGCCCGTATAGGCGTCATAGGCGCGGCCCTGCATCCGGACCAACACGTGATAGCCCGTGTGGCTGATACTTGCTTCCTTGCCATTCGCCAGATTGAACACCATGAATCCAAACCTGCCCCGGTTGTCGGTGGACAGTTGCAAAAGCGCTCAGGCGGCACGGAACTCGGCGGCGAAGCCGAGCAGCCGGCGGATGGCCTGTTCGTGGTCTCCCTGGCAGGCGGTGAGGAAGGGCTGGGCCCACTCCTGGCCCACGGGTACGCCCTTCTCGTCCTGCAGCCAGCGCTCGAACCGGACGTACTCCTCGTCCCGGGCCCCCACGAGACCGAGGCACAGGCGATAGCCAGCGATGAGTCCCTCCATGCGCCGCACCGTGATGGGGCCGATGAACAGACCCAGACGTCCCTCGGTGTCGCCAATCTCCCGGCGGATCTCCATGAGGAAGTCCAGGGTGGGCCGAGGCTCACGCGTGGGCATCAACTGGGGAGTGCGCGTGGCGAACTGGACGTCCTCCGGGATGCGCCAGGAAATCGCGGCCAGCTCCTCGGGAGAGAGCGAGCGGAACTCCGCGACATGGTCCAGGTACTTGCGCAGTGCGCGTGTCTGATCACCGCCACATTCGCGCAGGTACGCGGGTTCCCAGCCTTCTCCGGGCCAGGCGAGTTTGACATCCCTCAACCAGACACCGAACAACACGTCGGATCCCTCGTCCACGCCAAGCACATCAAGACATTCGCGGTACCCGCCCTTGAAACAGTTCACCCAATCGACATCGGGCATCCCGATGTACCGGTAGGGACCCACCGGGCGCGTGTCCATGTCCTCACGAACGCGCAGCAGCAGCTCCAGCAAAGGCACCGCGGGCTTGAGTCCCGTGGGCGGAGGAGTGGATGGATTCATGGCACCCTCGCCACGGTCTCGACGACCTTCTCGGTGATCTCCGTGCGTGCACCCAGCCTGCTCATGTATTCCGCCCAGGGCATTCCGGCGGCGCCCGTATAGGCGTCATAGGCACGGCCCTGCATCCGAACCAGCACGTGGTAGCCCGTGTGGCTGATATTCACGTCCTTGCCGTTCGTCAGTTTGAACATGATGTACCCGGCCTCCTTCTGGGAGCGGGTCGTCAGCTGCACGAACTCGGGCCTGCCGCCCAACTGGGTGAAGGCCGTGTAGATGTTCTGGGCGACGCCCTGGCATGCCCCCGCCACCTGCTTGCCCGCGTCGAACGACGTGCGCATCGCCAACAACCAGGCCGGGGCCTCCTTGCCCGTCGTCAGCACCCAGTAGTCGATGGCCTCCGTCACCTGGCCTCGCGCCAGCAGGCTGAAGGTATGGGTGCGCAGGGAGTCCGCCGCCACCACCTGCGTGGCCACCACCTCGGCCACAGGAGCCGCCGCGCCCTCTGTCCCGGAGAGGCCCACCAGCAGGAACATGGCCAGACAGCCACGCAGGAAGTTCATGGAAATCCAGGTTATCTCCATGAAATCCGCAATTCAAGAACCCAGCACACCTCCTACGTCACACCCCTCCCACCGGGATGGAAAAGTCAGGTGTCGCCGAGGGCCCGCTGACTCCGGGTACGTGGCATGCGCCCCTCGCGGCGGGTATAGGGACCCCGCCCATGAAAGCCCCCCCGCACGGTCCTCCCTTCGCCAGCTCCACCACCTGGAACGCGCTCGGAGAGGGGCGCTATGCCGGCCGCGTGCTTCCCCACTGGTTCCAGGGACGCGGCTCCTACGGCGGACTGCTGGGCGGCGCGCTCCTGCGCTCGATGATGCGCGAGCTCAACGAGCCCGAGCGCATGCCGCGCTCGCTCACCGTGCACTTCTGCGCCCCCGTCACCGAGCAGGACGCGCTCATCACCGTGCGCCTGGAGCGCGCCGGACGTCAGGTCTCGCACCTGTCCGCGCGGCTGGAGCAGGCGGGGCAGGTGGCGTGCCTGGCGAGCGCCACCTTCGCCACCTCGCGCGACACGCCGCTCGTCTTCACCGAGGCGCGCCCGCCAGAGGTGCCCGCGCCCCACGCGTTGCCCTCGGCGCCCACCGAGGCGATGCCCGCCTTCTGCGCTCAATTCGACTACCGCTGGTGCGTGGGCGCGCCGCCCTCCTCCGGAGCCTCCGAGGCGCGGCTGGGCGGGTGGATCCGCCCGCGCGTGGCCGAGCCGCTCGACGCGCCGCTCGTGGTGGGCCTGCTGGATGCCTATCCCCCGGCGGCGTTCGCCCGCGTGGACGGCCCCGCCCTGGGCGCCACCATGGACTACACGGTGCACTTCTACGCTCCCCTGCCGCTCGCCTCCGCCTCGCCCGAGGCCTTCTACCTGCGCGCGGGCCAGTCCCGGCACGCCGCGCTCGGCTACGCGGACGAGCTCGCCGACCTGTGGAGCGAGGACGGCCAGCTGCTCGCCCAGCTGCGGCAGATGGCGGCCATCTTTCCCCAGCCGCGCTGAGCGACGCACCCGCGCCAGAGGTGACTTCCTCTCGCGGCGGGGCTCGGGTAGTTTGCGCCGCCCGGCGTGCCGTGCCCCGCGCGCGGCACACCGCGATTACCCCCCCGAGGTTCCCCACAGATGGCAAGGATTTCCCAGGACCAAATCGAGGAGCGCCGTGCGTTCCTGCTTGAGCTCTTCCGCTCCCAGCCCGACATCAGCCGCAACGAGGCGATGGAGACGTACAAGGACCGCTTCGGCGCCTCGCTCAACGCCAAGACGTTCAACGAGCTGCGCGAGCAGGCGCTGAGCGAGACGGAGGCCCGCGCCGACCGGGCCGAGGAGTCCCAGGCGGACAGCGACGCCGACGCCGACACCGACGCGCCCGCCGAGGAGCCCACGGCCACGCCGCTGCGCGTGGTGCCCACCGTCGAGTCCGCCGCCGCCGCCGGCGCGCCCCCCGCGGCCAAGAAGCCCAAGCCCGGCAAGGGCCCGGGCGCGAAGAACGTGTTCGTGGACGCCACCCAGGAGCAGTTGCAGTTCCTCGAGCGCGTGGTGCACCAGCTCCAGGAGGCCGGGGCGAGCAACATCCGCATCGACCACGGCACCGAGCGCTGGATGGTGCTCACCGTGGAAGCGAAGTAGCGGACGCGGAAAGAAGCCGTCCTCCCGCCTGCCCGCGCGGTGCACCCCGCGCGGGCGGCCTCAGAAGTCGTTGCCCTCCAGGTGCAGCGCGGGCGCGGCGCGGTGCCCCGGGTCCACCACGCACGGGGCCTCGGTGGCCTCGAAGGCGCGCGGGCGCATGAGCCGCAGGGTGAGCACGAGCGCGAGGAACAACAGCGCCGAGCCCCCGGTGACGAGGCGCACGCCCCACCGGTCCGCGAACAGGCCCTGCAACCACACCCCCGCGGCGTACCCCACGGCGATCATCATGCTGTAGAGGCTGCTGATGCGGCCCTGGAGCTCGCGCGGCACGCGCAGCTGGCACGTGGTGTTGATGCAGGTGAGCGTGGCCATGTAGAGCGCGCCGAGGCCCACGATCGCGAGCGCCGCGGCGTGCAGCGTGGGCGTCATCCAGTACACCGCCGCCATGGGCCCGAGCAGGACGAGGCACGCCTCGAGCAGGCGCCGGCGCCCCAGCCGCTCCATGAGGGGCCCGAGCAGCATCGCCGCGAGCACCGCGCCCACGCCCTGCATGGTGACGAGCAGCGAGGTGGCCGCCGCGCCCTGCTGGAAGACGCGGATGGCGAACACCGGCACCAGCCCGATGAAGGGCGCCACGAGCGCCGACACGGCCAGCGCGCCCACCATGGACAGGCGGATGCCCGCGTCGTCCCGGGCCACCTCGGCGCCGCGCCGGATGCCGGACCACAGGGGCTCGCTCCCGCGCGAAACCGGGCGCTCCGAGGGCCGCACGAGCCAGAGCGCCACGAGCACCGCCACGAAGGACAGCGTGTTGATGGCCAGCGCCCAGGCGATGCCGCCCGCGGCGAGCACGCCCGCGGCGATCGCCGGGCCCATGATGCGCCCGAGGTTGTACTGGGCCGAGTTGAGGCTCACCGCGCTCGACAGGTCCTCCGGGGGCACCGACTGGGAGATGAGCGCGGAGAAGGCCGGGTTGATGAGGCTGTTGGTGCACCCGTTGAGCAGCGACAGCACGGCCACGGCGGGCACGGTGAGCCGGCCGGTGAGCGCGAGCACGGTGAGCACCAGCGCCAGCAGCGCCTGCACGAGCGTGCCCGCGGCGAGCCACTTGCGCCGATCGAACCGGTCCGCGAGCGCGCCGCCCACCGGCGACAGCACCACCGCGGGCAGGAAGGTCAGCGCGGCGATGCCTCCGGTGGCCTCGGCGCGGCCCGTCACCGTGGTGACGAAGACGCCCAGGGCGAGCGTCTCCATCCACGTGCCGATGTTGGAGATGAGCGTTCCCCACCACACGTGGACGAAATCCCGATGCCCGAAGGCCCGGAGCGACGAATAGCGAGACAGATGGAGGGCGCGCACGGCCCTCTCCTTGTATCGCATCCGCCCCCGCCGCGCAGGCCCTCCCCCCCTCGGGATGACAGGAAATGCACGCTCGCTTCCTCGCTCACGAGCGTCACGCCATTCTTTTCAATCCCAGTACATTCGTGGGGGTCCCAATCGCTCACATGGAAACCCGTTGGAGCACGGATTACTTCACTTCACGCGAGGCGGAGACCTTGCGGGGAGTGATGCGGCCATCGGGGCCGACCAGGGCGCCGGTGGTGGGGAAGTCCTCGCCGGTGAGGCGGCGCACGAGCGGGAGCACCTCGCCCGAGGGGTCCGGCTGGGGGATGCCGCGGCCCTCCTGGCGCGTGGGCAACAGGCGCCCGGAGAGGAAGCGGCCCTGGGCGTCGAGCTCCACGTCGGCGATCATCCCCAGGCCCTGGGGCCCCTTGAGGTTGAAGGAGCCATAGGTGGCGAAGTTGCCCAGGGAGTAGAGGATGAGCTTGTCCTTGTAGAACTCGAGCGCGCGCACGACGTGGGGGCCATGGCCGATGACGAGGTCGGCGCCCGCGTCGATGACGGCGTGGGTGAAGGCGCGCAGGTCGCCCCGGTTCTCGCCGTAGAACATCTCGGTGCCCTGGGGGATGTTGAGCGCCTTGCCGCCCTCGGCGCCGCCGTGGAAGGAGACGAGCACCAGGTCATGCGCGGCCTTGACCTGGCGCACGAGGGCGGCGGCGGTGGCATGGTTGTTGACGTGGTTGCAGTTGGCCGAGGTGTGGAAGGCCACCATGCCCACGCGCAGGCCGTTCTTCTCCACGGTGGCGACGGTGCCCGCGGGGCCGCTCCAGGCGATGCCGAGGGAATCGAGCGTGGCCTCGGTCTCGCGGCGGCACAGCTCGCCGAAGTCGCCCGAGTGGTTGTTGGCGGTGGAGGCCAGGTCCACGCCCGCGTCCTTGAGGTAGCGGCCATAGTGCGTGGGCGAGCGGAAGGCGTAGCAGTTGCCCCCGCGGCGGCACTTCTGCGTCGCGCCGTGGTCGCACAGGGGCCCCTCGAGGTTGATGAAGGTGAGGTCCGCGTCGCGCAACAGCGGCGCCACCGTGGCGAGGCTCGCGGCGCCATCGTCCGGGGGCAGGAGGCCCTCGGGGAAGGAGGTGCCGAGCATCACGTCCCCCACGGCACGGATGCGCAGGCGGGCGTCGGCGGGAGGCGGGGGACGCGAGCCCGGGGGCGCGGCGGGCTCGGCGAGCTGCCGCTGGAGGGCCGTCTGGCCCCGGGCCTGGGTGAGGGCATCCTCCAGGTCCGGGTGGGCGGGGTCGAGCCGCTGCACCACGCTCCACGCGGCGAGCGCCTCCTGCCAGCGGTTGAGCAGCGAATACGCCCAGCCCAGCTCCCACTGGCAGTCCACGCGCTCGGGGGCGGAGCGGGCGCAGGCGGAGAAGGCCTCGAGGGCGGCGGGGGCGTCCTTGGCCTTGAGGGCCTCGACGCCCCGGGCGTAGAGCGCGTCCACCTCGGCGGCGGTGGTGGCCAGGGGAGCGGCGCCGGCCGGCGCGGCAGCGGAAGCAGGGGGCGCGGGCGGAGCGTCGGGGGCGGGGGGAGGCGCCTCGGGGGCCGCGGCGGGAGGCGCGGGCGGAGCCGGCATCGGAGGCACGTTGGCCTCGGGGGGAACCGACGGGGCGTCGGAGATGGGACGGCGGATGGGCTCGGCGGTGGAAGCGCGCCAGTTGGCGCAGCCTCCGAGGGAGGAGAGCGCGAGCACGGAGAGCAGGAGGGAGCGAGAGCGCATGCGGGCGCGCATCTTACGGGGGGCGAGGGCGGAGAAGGGGAGCGGCACGCACGGGAGGGGCATGCTCGAAGGAAGAGCGGCCGGGCGGGAGGCGGGCCCGGGGGCGGGGGGCCTATAGTGCGCGCTTCATGTCCTCGCCCGCTCCCGCGCTCTCCTCCCCGGCGGCTTCGTCCGCTCCGGCCGTCCGCTTCGATGGGCTGTGGCTGTTCTCGCCCCGGGTGGACGTGAGCCTCGTGCTGGTGCCGGCGCTGCTCACGCTCGTGGCGGTGTGGCTGGCGGACACGACGGGGGAGGGGTACCAGGGGTACTCGTGGGCGCTGGGGCGGTGGGCGTCGCAGTACGTGCTCTTCAACGGCACGCACGTCATCCTCACCTTCCTGCTGGTGGGCACGCGGCGCGAGCTGTTGCGCACCACGCCCTCGCAGGGGTGGCTGCTGGTGGGAGCCTCCTCGGGGGTGTTCGCGGGGTGCCTGGGGGTGCTGTGGTACGCGGGCCAGCACGCGCCCCAGCTCAACCTGATGCTCGCCGCGTGCATCCACCTCTTGGCGGCGCACCACACGCTGTCCCAGGTGAAGGGGCTGTGGGCGCTGCATGGGCTGCGGGCCCGGGCGTCGGGAGCGCCCGCGCTGGGCGAGGCCGAGCGGCGGCTGCAGCGAGTGTTCGTCCCGCTCGCGCTGGTGCTGATGATGGCGCGCACGCTGGCAGTGCCGGTGACGGACGCGGCGGGGGACGTGCCGCTGGTGAACGTGGGGCAGGCGGAGAACGGGGCACTGCCATACGCCACGACGTGGGTGCTGCTCGGGGTGTGGGCGGTGTTCGCGGGGCGGATGGTCCAGGCGCTGCGGGGGCCCGCGGGGATGAGCGGCCCGAGGCGGCTGTACGTGCTGAGCCACGTGGCGGTGGTGGCGGTGTACCTGGTGTGGCCGGCGTGGGGGGTGGTGCTCAGCGCGGGCATCCACGGTTTGGAGTACCTCTTCCTCACGGGGCGGATGCTCGAGCCCACGCCGGGGGAGACGGGGGCGCGGCTGCGCGGGGGAGGGGTGTGGGCGGCGATGCTGGGGGTGATGCTGCCGCTCATCCTCGTGGGCGTGGCGCAGAGCCCCTTCGTGCCGCTGGTGGACTCGGCGACGGGGGGCGCGGCCACGCGCTGGCTGTTGGGCCAGGAGCCGCTATGGACCCTTGGGGTGACGGTGACCAACGCGCTGGTGCTCGCGCACTACTTCGCCGATGCCTTCCTCTACCGCTTCCGGATTCCCCGGGTGCGCGAGGTGACGCTCGGGAGGCTCGGCCTCGCGTGAGGTAGTGATGCCCATGGGCTGGCTCAAGAACGTCATCATCAAGAACAAGGAACTCGAAAACGAGCGGTTCGAGGTGACAGACAAAGACTCGCTCTATTTCCTTGGCCCCAACCTGACGCTGCGCAACTGCACCGTCGTCTTGAAGGTATCAGCCAGGCGATTACACATCCTCGGCGCCCGGTTCATTGACTGCACCTTCGAGGTGAAGCAGGAATTGAAGAACCATCAGGACTGGGTAAGAGCCTCGCTCAAGGGCTGCCGGTTCAAGGGCCGGCTGACGGGCTGTGATTTCGGGCACTGGCCCGAATACGGGAGTGAACCGGAGTATCAGCACGGTTTCATCGAGAACTGTGACTTCACCGAGGCCCGTCTGGATGGCTGCCGCATCATGGGCTGTGACCCAACCACCCTGCGCTTCCCCAAGTGGCCCTGCTTCACCATTCTGGACCCCATTCGCAGGGTCTCCGAACTGCGTAGCGTCAGGTGGCCGGGTCTGGTCGGCGACGTCCTCGTGGACGATCTTCACGCTCATCCGGCTCCAACCAGGGCACTGACCTATTACGCGCCCACCCTGGTGGAACGGCTCGAGAGCACGCCAGAACAGCTTCAGGCCGTCATCGAGAAGTTCGACTGCATCGTCTACTGACCCGAACCCGAGCGGGCGTGAAACGTCACGCGGCAGGGATGGCTTCAGGGCTGGGCGGATTGAGGCGGACGTCCCCGGTGCTTCGAAACGGGCAGATAGCACGTGCCCTGGTACTCCGCCTGGACGTCCAGGCACGGAGGACTTCGCTTCACAGCCAGCCAGCATCCACCGTTGATCTCGACTTCATCCACCTGGGGTTTGCAGGGCGCCGCGGCCTGATCCCTGAAGGGCTTGGCGGGCAATGGGTAGGCGAGTGCTTCTGGAACCGGTGGCTCCGAGTCGGACAGGAGCGGAGCATCCGCCTCGGAAGGAGCCTCGGACACCACGACGGGTGCGAGCGGTTGACGCCTGGAATCACTCGTCGCGTAGAGCCAGACACCGAGCGCCAGGGAGAGTCCCGCGACACCCGCGAGAACAGGCACGAGCCGGGCACGCCAGGGCCGGTGCGAGGGTCCCGACGCGAGGTGCTCCGACAGTCTGGGATTGTCCTCCACGCGCCGGACCGCGGCATCCGCCAGCACGAGGAGGTCGGCCAGTTCCGAGGCCCGCGCCGACGCAGGCGCTTCATCCACCCGCAGCGACACCGACGCGGATTCACGTTTGTAGAAGAGGCTCACGGCCCAGTCACCCTCGGGCGTCCACTCCACGCGCTCCCCAGGCAACAACGTCAGGGCGGGCCTGCCCGTCGCCATATGGCGCGCCTCGTAGAGGCGTCCCAGGTCCGGCCCCACCTCGCCATAGCGCCTGCCCAACCGGAAGGGCCCCAACCGCCTGTCCTCTCCACTCTTCTCGTTCGCCACGCGACGCCCCTCCGTGAGCCTTCACGGAAACGGATTTGACCATTCAAGTCAAGAGGGTTGGCCCGTCCTGTTGGGTTCCCACCGTGGAGGAGAGGTCCTCAGGGCCCAGGAGCCGGCATGGACTTCGGAGCCCAGAGCAGCCCCAGTTCCAGCGGCTCGGCGTCGAAGGGCTCGGCACGCACCGTCTCTTCACCGCCGTGACGGGAAACGAGCCGCCAGCCCTTCTCCCCTCGGCCATACACCTCCAAGGAGTGAGCGCGGGGATCCACCAGCCACGCATGGCCCACCCCCTCCTGGTGGTAGACGGCCAGTTTGCGCCCCCGATCCAGCGCAGCCGTGGACGGGGACAGCACCTCACACACCCAGTCGGGCGCCAGGTCGAGGAAGGGATTGTCCCGCTCCAACAACCCCGGAGCCCGCTCCCGGCGCCAGCCCGCCAGGTCCGGCACCAGCACCTGCCGGCCCAGGTGCAACTCCGGCTCGTCCAGGAGCCACCAGCCTCCCGCGTGGCCGTGCCCATAGCTGAAGGCATTGCCCAATCTCGCCCCGAGCACCGAGGCCACCCACGCGTGCCACATCGCCGGCCGTGGAAACGCCCACAGCTCATCGTCGATGATCTCCCCCACCCATCCCGGCGGCAGCGCCTCGATGTCCTCGTAGGTGGCTGGACGCTTTCCCCGACCCATGCGCACTCCTCCTCCTGGCCTTCCCGCCAGACTCCTCGCATCATACACGAGGAGGTGACATCCGAGGTCAGGTGCGCCGCACGTCCAGGATGCGGCCCTCGCGCAGCCAGCCCTCGGTGTCCCGCCACAGGGGCAGGCCCACCGCGTGGACGCGCTCGGGCGCGGTGCGGGTGAGCCACCCCAGCCACGCGCACAGCGCCGCGTCGAGCTCGTCATGCGTGGGCAGCACGCCCCGCGCGAATCGCAGCCCCGCCGCCTCGAGCCGCGCCCGCCTCGCCGCCCGCCCCTCGGGGGAGCTCTTCTTCCCCAACTTCTCCACAGCCAGGTGGCGCCACGTGGCTCCGGGAAACGCCTCGAACAAGCGCGCCCGGTCCGGCTCGGACGTGTCCACGTCCAGCATCGGCAAGGCGCCCAGCCGGTGCAGGGCCGCGAAGAGCAACACGCCGCCGCGCACGAAGCCCTGGAAGGGGGCGCCCGGCACGGGGAGCACGTCCGGAGTCCGCCCCGGAGCCCGCAAGAGCCGCTCGGCCTCGCGCACCCGGGCCCCCGGCCGCGCGAGCGCCTGGGGCCCATCCACCACCACCACGTCCGAAGGGCCCACGGGGAACGCCGTCACGAGGGCCTCCGGATCGAGCCGCCCCTCGTCGTCGGGGGCGGGCCACTCGCGCTGCTCGAAGTCCACCCGCCCGTGGAGGTCCACCACGGCCACGTCCACGGCGCGGGGACGGCGCGCGAACGGGTCGCTCAAATCCCAGCCCAGAAAACGCACGCACCGAGCCTACTACCTGCGCCGTCCCCGGAGAGCCCACCCAGCAGGGGCCTCACGCCGACAGTGTACGACATGGATGTCCGGGGGCTTGGAGGAAACTCGAACGCCAAGACGGGTAGGGACAGGATGAAGCGCCTTGCCCATTCAGGGCGCTCCCACTCGTCTGCTTATCGCTAGTACAACAGCTCGCACTTGCGACCCTTGGGTATGCAGAGATCACCCAAGCACTCTCCCCCATAGGTGAAGCGGTCGGCACAGTTGGCATCGCATGGTAGGCTAGCGGTGGAACAGCTCCAATAAGGAACATCACCGACACCGATGCTTTCACAGCAGATCTGCTGTGAGTCCGTGCAGACGGGGCAATGCTCGGATGACTTGATCCCAGACTTCTGGGACTTCAGTTCCTGGCCCTCAACGCCAAGCTCTGCTTCGGTTTCACCACATCCCACCGTGATCGCAGCACCTGCGACAAACGCAGCAAACACCCATGACTTGAAATAACGCATCGGCGACTTCATCCCCATGTCGTGAATTCAAGGGCTCTCGCCCTTTGGAACCTTTTGAGAAACATCGTATCGGCTCAATTTAAACCATGCCTGGGCACGTACTTGAAGTCAATGGAATCCCGGGCGCGGAAGGAACGACGACTCACCGTTTCCGCGTGAGCTCATCTCCCCACGCACCCAGCTCCTCCAAAGTCCAGATGCGCTCGGGAGGGCCGACTCCGGTTCATACCACGGCTCCGCCGTCCCCACAGTGATGCAGTTCACATGTTTGCTGTGAGCCTGTTCATACGCCCAGCGCCGCGCTCCTGGTAGAGGGGGGCCGGGAACCGACGGTCCGCCGCCGAACGCCTCGCGCGGCGGCTCGCCGAAGTGACGCGGGCTCACTTGATACGGATGCGCTGACCGACCACCAGCAGGCTTGGGTTCTTGATCTCTCCTTGACCCGGCCGACCCTTGTTGCGCGCGAGCAGGGTGGTGACCGGCACGCCAAAGCGCTTGGAGAGCGTCAAGAGGTTGTCGCCCGGGGCCACCGTGCGCCAGATCTGCACGGCCCTCTTGGCCGGCGCGGGGGGCGCCCTGCCGCCGGGAATCACCAGCTTGACGCCCACCTGAAGCAAGCTGGGGTTGCTGATCCGGTTGACCCGCGCGAGCTCCTTCCAGCCGCCAGGCACCTTGAAGCGGTTGGAGATGGCCGAGAGCGTGTCGCCCGGCTTCGTGGTGTAGGTCAGCGAGGCCGCGGGTTTGGGCACTGGAGCGCCAGGCAGAGGCTTCTTCGGAGGGGGCCTGGCGCGGTCGGTGAACGGCGGGTAGCAGTAACCCGTGATGCTCGCTTTTCGGATGCGCTGGTGGACGCCGTTCGGTTTGCCGGTGTTGCCCTCGATCGTGACGATGTGGTCCTTCTTCACCTGGACCACGATCCCAACGTGGTTGCCCCCGGGTCTTCCAGGCCTCCAGTCGAAGCACACCAGCGCGCCAACGCGCGGCTTCGCGCCGAATCGCCGCTTCCTCCTGAAATCGTCGATGAGCGCCTGCACCAACGCTCGCTTCCGGAACGCCGCGCCGTTTCCGGACTTGGCGGCACACCACGACACGAACATCGCGCAGTACTGGTGCTGGAGGCCGTACCACGCGCCATATTTCGTGCGCGGTAATCCATTCGGCATCCGGGAGGAGCGGTAACCGACCTGCGACCGTGCCACGGCCAGGAACTTCTCGAGGTGGGCGTTCATGGCGCCACCTCCTTCTCCGGCTCGTCCTCGTCCACGAAGTCCACTCCGACGTCCTCGGGATCGTCGTCGCTGAACGACAGCTCTTCCTCCTCCGGCTCGTCCTCATCCTCAACGGGGCCGCTGTCGATCAGCAGCGCCTCTTCTTCCGGTGTCTTGCTCTCGATCTCGTCATCGGTCGGGGTCGGCAGCCGGCTCTCCCCTGCTCTGTTCTTGACCGCCATGAGGCTTCTCCTCCGAAATCGGGTTGACCATCAAAACGACAGAGCGGCGTGGTGGCGGGTGTGATGGCCGGAGTGCACCCTCATGAAACCGGGTTGCACCAGGGGCGGGCGAAGAAGCGAGCGCGGCGACTCCCGGCTCCGCCCCCGTCTGAGGGAGGACTGTGGTATGCCGAGCTGTCTGCCCGCGGCAGCCGCCGTTCCGGCCTGCCCCTGCGGATAGAAAACATGGGGATATATGAAAGGCTACTTCATCAATTCAGACGCGGTATCGAACAAAAATCACAGCTATCACTCAGAATGGATCACCCGGGGTATCGCCGTGACGAGTGGTGGACCCGAGTACCTTCAACAGATCGATACCATTCCCCAAGGGAGTACGATCCTCCTTCACGCAAAGGGCTACGGCGTCGTCGCAGCGGGAACAGTCTTGGACGAGCGTTCATTTAGCGTCAAGCAAGGAGCGGGTACCGTCAGTCCATTGGAAAGCGAGGAATTCCACAGAACGGTTGCATGGTACGCGGATCTCCGGACCGACCCTCTCCCTTACAAGGACGTGATACGGGTTTGGGGTACCAACCCGGTCAGGGCCGTCCAATCTTTCGAGAAGTCAGGAGACGAACTCCTGGAGCTGGTGCATGCGCGTGCCGAGGAAGCGGATGTGGCCGCGCTCGCTGCTGGTGCGCCCCAGGGTGTTACCGAAGTCGAAACACTTGTGCAGGCGCGAAGAGGACAAGGCCGTTATCGCGAGGCATTGCTCGCGTTGTGGCAAGGCCGGTGTGCGGTGACTGGATGTGCACTCGGTGCTGTGCTGCGCGCCTCTCACGCCAGGCCTTGGTGCAGGTCGACAGACGCTCAACGCTTGGACCCCAATAACGGTCTACCGTTGATCGCCACACTTGATGCGCTGTTCGACCGTGGCCTGATTGGCTTCTCCGATCAAGGCGCGATGCTGTACTCATCGGTCCTCACATCGGAAGAAAGGCGCTTGTTGGGTGTACCTGCGCCTCTCCGGCTCCCACTCAACCCAGAGCAAAAACAGTATTTGAAGGACCACCGCCAGGCATTTGCGCTGCGGGACGCCACGAATACCTGATGAGTGGGTGAATCCCCGAACTGACCGGATGAGAGCAGCTTGTCTGCCCGTCACCGGCGAAGCACAACATGTGCGGGAGAGCCAAAAAAGCGGATCAATCCCATCCGCATCCATGCGCCGCTGAATGGGACCAATCAACCAAGGCGGGCGGCGCGGGACGCCAGCTAGACGACCTGTCCTGTCCGTAGCGCGGCGTCATAGCCACCAGGAGCGTAGAGCGGAAGCTCCCCACGCTCGGCTGTCTTCGCCTGGTAGGCGAGCATCAACTTCTGACCATTCGCGGAGACGTTGAGCGTCAGGAACTCCTTGGCTTCGAGCTTGATGCCGTCTGGCAGCGGCAGCGAGCCACCGAAGTAGACCGAACGCTTGATGACGCCTACGGCCGCCTTGTCGCGCTTGCCCAGATGTTGGGCGAGCTCGATGGCCCTCGCGACGACGTCGGCCTTCGGCACCACCGCATCCACCGCACCGAACTCCAGTGCCTGCGCGGGCGTGAATGGCTTGCCTTCGAGGATCGCGACGAGCGAGCGATGTGACCCGACCAGCCGGGTCAGGCGCTGGCTGCCGCCGCCGCCCGGCATGATCCCCAGCAGCACTTCCGGCTGACCGATGAAGGCGTCCGTGTCGGCCATCACCCGCAGGTCGCAGGCCCATGCGAACTCCGCGCCGAGCCCCAGCGCCTGGCCCTCGAGTGCGGCGACGAACACCACGCCGATGCTGTTCATGCGAAGGAAGATCGCGTGCAGGCGGTCGAGCCCGACGTAGCCCTCCGAGGCCGCTGGCGGCGGCGCACCCGACTTCTGGCGCGCGACGAAGTCGGCGCCGCCTTCCTGCAGCCATTTCACGTCCGCATGGCTCATGAACCGCTGCGGATGCGTGCTGGTGAAGACCACCGCACGCACCTCGGGATCCTTGTCCACGCGCTCCACGAGTGCTTCGAGCTGCAGCGCCACGTCGGCGCTGAAGAGCTGCAGCGGACCGCCGTCGATGCGCACCACCAGCGTGGAGCCATGCGCTTTGATATCGAGGAGAGAGGGCGTGGCTTGTCGTTGTGTCATGTGCTGTCTTCCGTGCTTGGGTGTTTCGGATGTGACGCGTCCCTCGATTCGGTTCGATCGCCGGCGCCTCGAGGGACGGCCCGCGCCGACGGCGTTCCACTCGACCGTTCAGGGAATCCGCACCACCAGGCGTCCCCTGACCTCACCGCGCAGCAGGTGCGCGACGGTGGCGGGGACGTCGGCGAGTTCGATTTCCCGCGTGGCGGCGGCCAGCTTGGGCAGCTCGAGGTCCGTCGCGAGGCGTGCCCATGCCGCCAGCCGCAACTCGCGGGGCGCTCTCACGGTATCGATACCGGCCAGGGTGATGCCGCGGAGGATGAAGGGCGCCATCGACGTCGGCAGGTCCGGGCCCTGCGCGAGTCCGCAGGCGGCCACGACGCCGCGATAGCGCGTCTGCGCCAGAATGTTGGCGAGCGTGTGGCTGCCGACGGCGTCCACCGCGCCGGCCCAGCGCTCCGGACCCAGCGGCGGGCCGGGCCGCGCGAGGTCATTGCGGTCGATAACGTCCGCCGCGCCCAGCGCGCGAAGGTGCTCCGCCTCCGACACGCGGCCGGTGGAGGCGACGACCCGGTAGCCGAGCTTCGACAGCAGTGCGATCGCGATGGAGCCGACGCCGCCGTTCGCACCGGTGACGAGGACATCGCCGTCCTCGGGAGTCAGGCCGGAATGCTCGAGCGCGAGCACGCACAGCATGGCGCTGTAGCCGGCCGTCCCGATCGCCATGGCGTCGCGCGTGCTGAAGGCGTCGGGCACGGGGACGAGCCAGTTGGCCGGCACGCGCGCCTTCTCGGCGTAGCCGCCGTGGTGCGTCTGGCTCAGGTCCCAGCCGTTGACGAGCACGCGGTCGCCCGGCGCGAACCGGGCGTCATCCGACGACTCGACGGTGCCCGCGAGGTCGATACCGCCTACCAGCGGCAGCTTCTTGATGATCTGGCCGCGCCCTGAAAGCGCGAGTGCGTCCTTGTAGTTCACCGTCGACCATTCGACCCGGACGGTGACGTCGCCTTCGCCGAGTTCGGCGGGATCGAGGTGGGTGAGGGTCGTCGACAACCCGGCCTCTGTCTTCTCTGTCAGCAGTGCGCGAATGGGGCCTCCCATGGATGCCCACAATGCGGCGGGTACTGACAAAACCACAAGAAGGCACAATAATGGTGGTTACTACCAAGGGTGTACGTATGCGGTCCAAGTGCCATGACCCCAAGAGCGGTTGCCCTGTGGAAGCCACACTCCTATCAAGGATGTACGTATGCGGTCCAAGCGCCATGACCCCAAGAGCGGTTGCCCTGTGGAAGCCACGGTCTCGGTGATCGGCGGGCTGTGGAAGCCGTTGATCCTGTTCCACCTGATGGGCGGCACGCTGCGCTTCATGGAAATCACGCGGCGCATCCCGAAGGCCACACAACGCATGCTCACGCTGCAACTGCGCGAGCTGGAGGACGACGGCGTCGTCGTGCGCCGCGTCTATCCGCAGGTGCCGCCGAAGGTCGAGTACGAACTCACGCCGTTCGGTCGCTCATTGGCGCCGGTCCTGCTCACGCTGCGCGAATGGGGCATGACCTACCTGCGCAGTCAGGGTGTCGAACCCGATGCAATGCCGACGTGTGCGGCGAGCGAGCTGTTGGCCTCCAGAGCCAAAGCACCAGCCGCGGCTGACTAGGAAGACCGCCCCTCTGGGAAGTAGTCTCCACGTGGACGACCTCTCCAACCGCTCGCGAGAGCAGCGCATCGCCTCCGCCCATGCGCCGAGGCTCCAGGCAATCCCCGATGAAATGGCTCCTGACGTGCGTCGCGCCGGTCCTGCTCGCAGTATGGATTTTGTTCTTGAGCGCTCACGGGCCGACCTCATGGCTGGTAGTTCCTGGCGCTCTGATTGGCAGTGCCTGCGTCGCTGGCTTTTCTTTTCTGCGCTCGTTCTCTCGTCCCCTGCGAGCGCTCTCTCTCTCGCTCTATCTGCTGCCGCTGGGGCTCTTGTCTACCTATCGTGCGTCGCCGTTCTCCGTAGCGAAGACCTTCGAGATCGGCGCGCTCCCGCCGGCTTCCGCGCCTTCCGAGATGTCGATTGCCCAGCTTCCGACCGGCGCCACCTACCGCAGCGCGTCCTTTGGGTATCGCGGTGGCTCTCTCTTCGAGCCGCGAGAGTTCTCCATGACCGCGACCCTGATCAAGCACCCCAAGGGAGATCTCTTGATCGACGCCGGGTTCGGCCGGGATATCGCACGGCACCTCGCGACGCTGCCTCTCTTCTTTCGGCTCCTGACACGATACTCGCTGAACAAGACCGCGCGCGAGCAACTCCAATCGAGCGGGTATGACCCGACCCGGCTGCGCGCGATCCTTTTGACCCACTCCCACTGGGACCACATCAGCGGCGCCGCGGATTTTCCCGAAGTGCCTGTCTGGATAGCTCCCGCGGAACGAAGCTTCGTACAAGGTGAAGACTTCACCACGGCCCCGGCAAGAAGCATCAAGTCGCTGCATCTCGAAGAGTATCGATTCGATGCGCACCCCTATCTCGGCTTCGCGGAGAGCCATGATGTCTACGGAGATGGCACGGTGGTGATCGTCCCGGCGCCCGGCCATTCGCCGGGCTCTGTGATTGTCTTCGTGACGCTTCCGGACAACAAGCGCTACGCCTTTGTCGGAGACCTTGCCTGGCAACTGGAGGGCGTCACCGAGCAGGAGGAGCGCCCGCTCACGCAGCGCCTCGCGGATGTCGAGCCTCGGCTCGTTCGTGAGAACCTCGCGCATATGGCCGCGATCTCAGCGCGATACCCGGAGATGACCATCGTCGTCGCGCATGATCCGCGGAGCTTCGCGTCGATTCCGACGTTGGTGCCAAAGCCATGAGATGGGCTGGGAAGGTGTCAAAGGACTTGTTTCTTCGACCTTACCCATTTTTCCGTGCCTTGAATGCTCTGGCTCATGTGTCGAAGGGGGGGGTCAAGCTACGTCGAACGTGAGATTTATTACATTTCAACCGCATAAAAAAGGAGGAGCGGAGACACCAAGCCTGCCGCTCCCCCTCGCGATGTTTCACCACTAAACGTTAAGTGCCGAGACACTCACTCCATGTAGTTGACGAGTCTCGATATCTGAGCTGGGCCACTGCGGCTACGTACGGTGGAGCCTTCCCTCGAGAGACCGTATTCCGTCACCGAGGAGAGGTTCCACCGTAGCATTAGACCCGGGGTTCGCTGCCAATCATACTCAGTCGGCCACGCATGCTCAAGGATTTGAAATCAGAGATGTGACACAAGATCCTCCATCGAGACCTTTGCGTTTGTAAGGTATTCATCTTTGACTTGAACTCGATGGCCATTGATGGATTGCTTTCCAATGGGGAGCTTCGAAAAAGGCAAGCCCTTGGCGAATGCTACTACGCCGGTTGTCTGGAAGTCTCGAATCTCAACAAATCCCGCGTCTATTTCGCTGAATGTGAAGATTTCCGGATTGGACTTGAGCAATTTTTCGACATCCTTCTCGATTGCATCCAAGACCGCCGCGTAAGCGGATGCTGCACCCATGTACTGAGTTAGGCGATTCTTGGCGATCAAGTGCACCTTGGGAAGCGACCGCTTTGCGTCTTTCAGCTTGGTAGCAAACGCGTACGCAGAGTATATTTCCGAGGGGAGCTTGAGCCCATAGATAAGCGAGAACGCATTCTGAATCGCGCGCCGTGATGAGTCATCAGCCATCACCGGCAAAACAATCCTATCGGCTGCGGAAAGCGCGATCTGTGTATAGAGAGAGAAGCTCGGATTGCAGTCCAAGAAAACGGTGTCGTATTCATCCTTGATTTGATTGAGGAAGTCGTTCAGCCAGTCAACAACTGCGATCCAGGGATTCGTACCGGGGATCTGGTTGTTTGCCAACGTATTGACAGCGTTGGCTTGGAGCTCAAGAAGTGGGTCGCCACACACCAGGTCGATGTTTTTAGGAATCCCCTTATTGTATGCGTGTGGCTTTGTAATGAAATCGTGGGCATTGAACGGAGGGGGAGAGTATGGCGATGGCAGTCGAAGTTGGAAGTAGCCCCCCAAGCTGCATCGCGGCACCATGCCTTGTCGTGCGAGAAGCTTTTCGCTGCCCTGGTTGTTGAGGCCGCCCAGCAACAACTCGGATAGGTTTGCCTGTGGGCACACGTCGACTGCTAGCACACGCTTCTTGGGGTGCTTTTCAGCATAGCGAGTGATTGATTGAAAGGACAAACTGGTCTTTCCAGTGCCGCCTTTGTTGTTCCAGAACGCGTACTTGACGTCCATTGTCGCTCCTTCTTGTGGGGGTTTCAGGACACCGATGCGTCCATGAGGGACAATATGGCGTCCAATTCGGACATTGTAAAGTCCCGATGGCCCAGGGCGACCGCATTTCGTGTGGGATGTTTGTGCGCATGTGCGTCACAATGAAACGCATGCCCGGGTAGGCAGCCGAGCGTGCGGCATCTGCTAGGGTAGACCTTGGAGGTATCCACTCTGGCCCGACTTCTCCCGTGGCTACCGCTCGCGCTCCTCTTGGGCGCCACAGCGGCAGCTCAGCCCCAGCCCCCCATCCGCGAGCGCCAGGAGCGGCGCGTCACCCTGCCCAGCAACCCCGAAGAGCCCGGGCCAGAGGTGCGCGTGGCCGCCGGCATCGCCACGTACCTGCGCTTCGACGTGCCCGTGGACAAAGCCGCGGTGGAGGTGGAGGGACGCCCCGTCCGTTTCAAGTGGGTGGAGGTGGGAGACACCCTCATCGGCCTGGAGCCCTCGGTGGACTTGGGCACCGAGGAGAAGCTGGTGGTGCGTGTGCGCTACCGGGATGGCGCCTCCCCGGCTCGGGCCACGCTCACGCTGGTGACACGCCCCGGGGTGGTGGACAAGGAGGTGGAGGTGGTGCGCCGCCCGCGCACGCTCGAGGCGCTCGAGGCCGCGCTGGCGGAGAGTCAGGCGGAACTCGCGGTGCTGAAGGCCCAGCGCGGGGTGAGTGGGCACGCCGGACTCGTCTTCTCGGGGCAACTCGACTTGGACGGCGTACGGGCGCGGCGCGTCGAGATTGAGCTGACAGACCCCCAAAATGGCCTGAAGTACCTGAGCGGACAGGCGTACCGCGCTGGCCGCTGGGCGCTCGCCGTCGTCCGCGTGCGCAACCTGCCGGGCCAACCGTCGTGGGTGCCCGGCACCGCGCTCCTCATCCGCGCGGACGGCACCCCGGTGAAGGTGCTCTCCGTGGCCATGGACAAGGCGCAGCTCGCTCCCGGTGAGGACGGCCTCGTGGCGGTGGAAACGGAAGCGCCGTTCTGGAACGCGGAGGATCTCCTCCGCTTGGAGTTCTCGGACAAGAGCGGCACCCGGCACCTCTCCATTCCCAACGTGAAGCTGTAGGAGCGACGACGCATGACGACGCATGCCTTGCACCCGGATCAGCTCAAGCCCGGTGACATGGTGGGGCCCTGGCTCATCACCCAGGTGCTGGGGCGCGGCGGCTCCTCGCGCGTCTTCAAGGTGGAGCGCGACGGCCAGCCCTACTCCATGAAGGTGGCGCTGCGCCCCCTCTCCGACTCCCGGGCGCACCTCTTCGAGGACAAGTACCCGGAAGAGGAGTACGTGGAGGAGAAGAACACCTACCGTCGGCTGGCACGCGAGGCTGCGGCCCTCTTCACCTACTCCTCCCACCCCAACCTGCTGCGCGTGTACGGGGTGGACTTCTGGCCTAGCCCCAGCACGGGCTACCCCTTCCTCGTCACCGACTACGTGGATGGGGACACCTGGCACGAGTGGCGTTGGCGCACGCCCCCTCACGCCCTGCGGTTGGTGCGCGCCTTCAGTGACGTGGTGCGCACCGTGGGCGCGCTGCACGCGCGCGGCGTTTACCACCGGGATTTGAAGGCGGAGAACGTCCTCATCCGCCGCACGGACGGCCGCCCCTTCCTCATCGACTTCGGCACTGCGCGCCTGCCCGGCGCCCTCACCCAGACCATGGGCCTGCCCGAGGGCGTGCTGCACCTGGTGCCGCCGGAGTTGCTGGCCTACGCCCGCAGCCAAGCATGGGAGAAGGGGAAGCCCTTCCGGGGAGGAGCGAGCGCGGACTTGTACGCGCTGGGGGTGCTGCTCTACCAGGCCCTCACAGACCTGCACCCCTTCAACCCGGAGCTGCCGGACAAGGAACTGGTGGCGGCCATCGCCACCGTCCCTCCCATGGCCCCCCACCTCCTCAACCCGCTGGCTCCGCGCTCCTTGAGCGACATCGCCATGAAGCTGCTGGAGAAGCGGCCCGAGGATCGCTACCCCAGCACCGAGGCGTTGCTCCAGGCGCTGGAGGTGGCCGCGGAGAAGGGGAGTATCTCTCCCGCCTGGAAGGTGCCGATCTTCCCCGCCGAGGAGGGCCTGGAGGAGGCCGAGGAGGATCTGGAGGAGCCGCCCCAGGAGGAAGAAGAGAGGGAGCCTTCACCGAGGTGGCCGGAGCCGGAGCCCGAGGGGCCTCAAGAGGTACAGCCGCTTGTCGAGGAGCGAGAGCCGCAGCCGCAAGCCGCGAGCGCGGCTCAGGGCGCCCCCCCTCCTTCACCCGAGGAGTTGGCACGGCAGGAGCCTCCCGCCGCAGCCGCCCCTCCGCGCCGCGCCTGGAGGTCCCGGCTCCTCTTCGGAATGGTGGGCCTGAGCGTGCTCGGCCTTGCCTTGGGGTTGGTGCTCGCCACACTCGCGCCCCCGTCCGCGGCGCTGCCGCCCGGGCCTGGCCACTCCATGAAAGGAATTCCGACCATGTCCACCGCTCCCCGTTCCGCCTCCTCAAGTCTCCTCGCCGCCTGGTTGTGCGCCACCGCCGGGTTGGGGTGTCCCGCCGTGCAGGTGAAGCCGCCGGAGCCCGCTGACTGCCCCCAGGAGGCCACCGAGGCCATGTCCGAGGCGTTGAAGCTACGGACGGCCAGCCCCTTGGAGGCGATCATAGACATCAACCAGCCCGGTGAAGCCGGTGAGGCAGGCGTCTACCAGGACGGCCCCATCATCAGCCGCATTACCCAGGGAGACGGGAACCTGCCGGAGGGGACGCTGCTCCATGGCCAGCTCTGGACGGGCCCCGGCATCGACGAGGAGTGGGGGGAGAGGAGGCGGCCGGCCGTCATGGGCCGCTACACCCAGGCCGTGCTGCCGGATGGTCGGAAGTTCCCGGTGTGCATCGTGCTGGGCGACCGGGACGGGCGTATCCCCATGGCGGACGACTCCAAGCCAAGCGCCTTCCTCCTCAGCCGAAACGTGCCGGTGAGCGCCGTCTGGCGCTGGCCGTGAGCGCCGCCACGCGTTGTGGCCGCGCCCGCGCATAGGCGCTACTGGCCGACGAGCTCGCAGTCGCGCACGAGGACATCCATCATCAGTCCCGCGACGCAGCCGCGGATGGTGACGCGCGCGCCCTTTGAAAGCGAGGCCGCCTTCGTCGCCTGGGCTTTCCCAAGGGAGCACTGCACCCGGACGGCTTCGAACATGGCACCGTCGCTGAGCACCAGGTAGGCGTCGTTGAGCATGTCCTTCCTGATGTCGGTGACGGTGCCCGTCGTCTGAATGACGTGCCCCTTGAAGGTGCTGTCCGCGCGGAGCTCGTTGTCGCGGTACTCCCCGAGGAGCGTGCGGATCTCCACCTGTCGCGCCGTCTCACAGGTGGCACTCGCCGCCGTGGCGCCACGGCCCTTGAGCGCCGACACCAGCCCGCCGAGGCGAAGCAAAACAGCCCCAGGCCCCCGAAAACGAGGGCCAGCACCTTGCCGGTGGACATGCCGCGCGGGCGTGGTGTCCCGCATTTCGGACAGGCCACCGCGTCGGTGGCCACCTCAGTATTGCACTGATTGCACTTCACCAGCGCCATGTCCGCTCTCCCCAGGACGGAAGTCGATATACGACGCTAGAGACGTGACGCTAGCGTCGTGGTACGCGGTTGTAGGCGTTCCTAGGGTCCGCCGCAAGATGCCGCAGCCCCGCACACGCCGCCCGGAGAGGGTGGAGCAATACGAGAGCGCGGCCTACCGGGAGTTGCAGGCCCGGCTGGCCGCAGCCGTGCGGCACCTGCGCGAGGAGAAGGGCTGGACGCAGGAGGAGGCTGCGCACCGCTGCGGCATGACGACGCGCCTCCTGCAGCGCGTTGAGGGTGAGGACGTGAACCTTACCTTCACCACCCTCGCCCGCATCTGCGAGGGCTTGGAAGTGGATGTGGTAGAACTCTTTCAGTTGCGCAGATGAAGGTTGCTAGGAGCCTGTCGGAGTACCTCGGCTACCCACTACATGAGGGGTAGTGCGACTCAAACACACCGCTACGGTTGGTATGTAGGAGTCGTTTTTCGGCAGTACTCCGACAGGCTCCTAGGTTGGTCAGTATCCATCCGCTGTAGCCATGGCCTGGACAGACCTTGCCCCAGGAGAGAGCCGAGAGAGAAGTCGTCCACAGTGGCTACACCCAAGCCCTGCTGCCTAGCAGGCTCGGACTGCAGGTATTTATCGTGCTGGGTGGCTAGGAGGGGCGTGTCCCCAAGCGGCCCTAGCAGGCTGCTGAAAAAGGGTCGGAGCCACCGTGAATCCCCAATATATGGGGCTCAGCGCCGGAGCCCTATCCAACTGGTAGTAGGCCACTAGGGGGTCAAAGAGCTTTTTCAGCAGCCTGCTAGTTCCATGCAAAGCTCGTACGCATGTTGCAGGAACTGCCGTGAGCGCCGTTTCACGCAGGTAGCGAGAATGGGGCTGACGCGAGAACTCGCTCGCAGTACGGTCCCGCTCATGGCCAAGTTCGCGCTGGAGGCGCGGTGTGGATAGGAAGGCGTTTGAACAGCTAAGGGACCTGCCCGGAAAGAAGATCCGGAAGGACATCCGCTTAAGTCGGAAAAGAGATCTATTGCCTAATCTCACGGCCGACAACATCACTATCGAGAACGACCTTGGCGTCGAGGTCGTAATGAACATCAACTACAACGAAGAGGTCGGCTCCAAGACCATTAACGTGGTCCTTAAAGGTAGGGGACCGATCTGCCGCTTGGATGTCGACGGCCCAGCCCACCGACCGGCCGGGCGCTCTCATAAGCACTCGCTTCAGACGCCCCGCTGCCCGGACCGCAACCTACCAGACAAAGTACTTGATCGGCCAGATTTGGCGGGCAAGCCGCTACATGAATTATTTACTATTTTTTGTGAGATGGCTCATATCGAACACGAAGGGACCTTTGAATCACCGGATCTACTAGTTGGGAGTGGCCCATGATGCCTGAAATCACGCTTGAGCAACTCAACGAGGCCATGACTCATTACCCCCTAATTCGGGGAGTGGATCGTGTTCCCAAGGGACACCTTCGTATTGAGACAGACTTTTTGTACCCTGACGGCACACCAATCGAGGTGTTCTTGGTTAAGGACAAAGAGACTCCACTCATGCCATTTTCAAAGCTGTCCGACCTGGGACAAACGACAGCCTATCTACTAAACTTGTCAGTGCGCCCATGGGTGTCGGCCAAGCGGCGAACCTTTCTTGAGGACACGCTGCGTACGCACCGTGTCGAGTTGAACGGAGGGGCCTTTGAAGTCGCTGTGTCGCGGCCCGACGAGTTACCTGATGCGATCATTCGACTCGCTCAGACGTGCCTACGTGTGAGTGATCTCATATTTACGCGTCGTGTGTCGCTACAGAGCCCCTTCGTGGATCAACTCGAGGAGTTCTTCGGCGACGCCGAACTCGCCTACGAGCCAAATGCAGAACTTCCACTTCTAGGCGATCGAACTGTCGAAGTCGATTTTTTGGTCCAGGGTAAGCGCACTAACAGCGCGGTCCTTAGTCTTTCGTCGACCAACCCTTCGGCTGCGCACGCTTCAGCCAATGAGGTTTTCGCAAAGTGGTATGATATTGCAACAGCCGAACGGCCTGAAAATCGCGTTACTATTTTTGATGATAGCCATGATGTCTATAGGGATTCCGACCTCAAACGGATCGCTAAATTCTCTTCTGTTCTACCATTCTCTGAGCGTCGCCAAGTGGTTGAGTTTCTAAAGGCTGCTTGAGCCTACATCCAGCACACTGGAGAATCTGAGGCTATTTACGCACGCATCCGTTTGCGAAGGGGGCATAGTTCATGGCCCGCCGTCCATGCTGACCCGGATAAGTCCTCCGATCCCCTCAAGCAGCCGGTAGAAGAGGTACTCCGGCACCGGGCCAAACGCCTTGAAGCCGGCAGCCACCCGTTCCACCTGCTTCCGCGGCCCGTGTACCAGCAAGGCGAGGAAACCGTAGGCTAGGTGCGTGAGTTGCACCATCCGCTTCAGCCCCGTCCACGAGAGGGCGCGCACGTCCTCCAAGTCGAAGCCCTGCTTCGTGAAGCGGTTGGCCTCCTCAATGCCCCACCGCTCCAGGTAGATGTCCACCACCCTGCCGGCGTCCTCCCGCGTCCGCACGTCCTCGGTGGTGAGGATGACGAGCGGCTTTTGCCCCAGGCCGCGGGCGACGACGAGGGAGTAGCGAGTCTCGCCCAACTTCTTCGTGGAGGGGCGGCCTCCAAAGGTATACGCCGGCAGCCGCACGTCACGGACGAATCCCAGCTGGAGTTCCTGCTTCCTGCCCGTGCTCTCGGGGCGGTGGTACTTCGTGCGGTGGGTATGGGGCTGCGGCAGCAACTCCACCGCCTCGCTCACCTTCATCTTCCCGTCGGGCAGGTGGAGGAACCTGTCGTTGCTGAGCTTGATGCGCACCGCGTAGGAGAGGCCGAGCTCGTCCAGGCGCCGGAAGAAAATGTGCCCGTCGAAGCCGGAGTCGAACACCCAGAAGGCGTCGCGAGGGACGTGCGGGCTCACGGTGGAGATGGCCTCGAGCGCGGTGGCGTTCTGGCTCTTGTGCTCAGGTGAAACCTTCGAGAAAAGCCGGGAGAGGAGCGGCAGGCGCCGGCCGCGCACGCCCACGGCCTCCACGGAGACAACCTGGTAGCCGGTGGCGAGCTCGTCCTTGGAGCCGTCGTGCACGGTGGAGAGGTACGGCATTTTCCGGGCCCGCGGCTTGGCGATGTCGGTGAGGTCCACCGCGACAACCGGCCGAGGGTAGCGCTCGTCCCGGAGAATGGGAGCCACGAGGCGCAGGTAGTCCTCCTCCACGGCCGCGTCCTCGTAGCGCTCGTTGGCCAGGTTGCGTGAGAGCCGTTTCTCCGTGTGAATGAGTCGGCGTGGCTCCTCCAGAGCCCGGCCGATTTGGGAGAGGAGAACACTGCGGTTCTCCACCAACCCGAAGAGGGCCTCACGCAGGAAGCGGCGGCACGGCTTGTAGAGCCGCCCACCCACCTTCTCCACGTACGCGTCGAAACGCTCAGCGATGGACTTCTCGCGAGGCACACCCCTCCCGGCACTGGACGCGAGCCTCGGAGGTGCCTACGTTTCCCGTGTCCTTGGCCGGACGGGAGCGTGGCCCCAAGCCGCGTTCCAGCTGTGAAGGAAGGCAGGGCTGTTGGCGCAGCTCTCCTTCCTGTTAGAGGGCTGGACCTTGGCGGGTCCGGCCCTTTTCCTTTTCCCCTCGTCTCCTTCGGTTGCACCTCCCCATGACGACGTGCGCGGTCATGCCGCGGTGGCTGTCCTCGAAAATGGGGTAGGAGCCCGCAACCGCAATGGCGCAAGTGTCGGGACATGCGGATGCTGCTCGATGTCAAACATGTAACGCTGGAGTTACACCGACACTGACGCACACTGTGTGCAGATGTGATTATAGCCCTGGTGTTACGTACTTGGCCTCTGAAACGTGGCCGACTCGGCACGCTGGGCGCGGGCTCCGCACACGTGCGCCTCTCGGCATCACGCGGGGCCTTGGCGCCAAGCCGTCTACGCCACGACATTCGGCCCCTTGCCTAAAAATGAGGCCCAAAATGGCCAGAAAATTCGGCTGAAATTCGGTCGCGAAACGCCGCCCCTTCTCCGGGTTGGGCGCAACCCAGCGCTCACAGAAGGAGGCATATCCACATGGCAAATCGGAAGACGGCTGCGGAGCGGCAACAGGCGGAGCTCTACGCGGAGATCCGCGAGGAGGGGTTCTTCAAGAGCAGCATCCGCTCGTTGAGCAGCTTCAAGGAGGCAGGGGACTTCGCCCAATCCGGGCCCCGGGCTGGACAGCCAGGAGGCATGCTGTACTCGAACCTCGGATACTACCTGTACAACCACCAGTCTCCAGACGGAGCTCGCTCGTGGGAAAAGGAACTCCACGCAGAACTCGGCAAGAAGCTCATCTGGCCCACGTCGGCCAGGAGTTCTCACGCCAAGTAGGTCGAGAAGACGCCCCGTAGTCTATGTCTCCCCGGGAGTCGGCCCAGCCTCTCCTGGTGGAAGCTTTTTCGCGTCGTGAGGGCCCAATCCGGGGACCTGTTGTCCTCGGCGTTGTTGGACTCTCTCATCCTTCTCGCTGAAAGGCCGCCCCCTCAATGGCCGAGGAAAAATGGGTAAGGTCGAAACTTGTTTCGACATCTCGTCTCCTACGAATCGTCTGACACCTCCCCCGCTCGTGCCAGCACGCCTCCTACTACCTCGTTCACCTCCGCGCTGGGGCGCAGCAACAGCCGTCCCTGGAAGCACCTGGACGTCATGAAATAGAAGCACTCCTCCTGGAACATCCTCAGCGGCCAGCCCATCCCCATCCCCTACACACGAGTCACCGAGCCGGATGCGCCCGGTGGGCCAGCGCCAAGTCCTCGGAAAGACTTGAAGCGCGGTCGGTTACCCGTCCACGCCCGAGCCTCGTTCTCGCTCAAACCCCTCGTTTCGAATCCTTTGACACCGTCCCTGGCCCCACTTCCCTGGCGCGAACACTCTGGGAGCGTGGGGTGACGCTGGAGGAGGCCTCCCATCGGGCTCGGGTCTGCCGGACCAAGTCGTGCTGTCGTCCATCGGCACCCCAGGCCTGGATCGGCTCCATGATTTCCGAGCCAGGCCCCCTCCAGCCATGGCCACGGCGGTGCTGTAGGTGGCTGCTTCTCCTACGGGTTCGCCTTCATCTTCCCAAGGCAGGTATCCTAGTAGACTGTAAACGAAGTCGTTGGACATAGTCCGTGGGCCTATGGCGTCCGCTCACTCGGAGAGGGAAAGACGCATGCTCACGACTATGTCCAAGAATTTCGTGGACACTCCACTAGAGCTTGAGGACGGTGGTGACGAATACTGGCACGGACCACTGCACGTCTCTCTTGACGGGTGCCGCATCCGTGGCCTCACGCTCCACGTTCTCCCCCTTGAGTGGAACACCCAGGCGAGCCTGCAGGTTTTCCGTGAACCGGAAGTCCACGTACAGGGTCGCCTGAAAGTCGTTGAGAGGGGACACTTGGCCTTCCGCTTTCTGCAGGGCGATATTGCTTGTCAGCAACAGCCCTCCCACGAGGTGTGGCTGAAGTGTCCCATCGTTCTTGACGAGCAGTGACTTGCCGCCTACGCCCTTGTCACCTACTACCGTTAGCACGCGCGAGACGGAAGCCGTTGGCGTCAACGACCACAGGATGTCGTCCGCGAGCTCTTTGCGTCCTCGCTCCGCGCCGACTCCCGCCTGCACAGAGAAGCCGCAGAGCCGCGTTTCATAGTCGGCGCGCATGCCAATCTTTGCCCACTCGCCTCGGGGGAGTTCCTTCTCGGGTGTCTCCTCACCCTCTGCCAGGTCGGGGTTGAAACCGAAGCGCATGGGGAAAGCCTCGTATTGCAGCTGCACGCCGAACTTGGTCGTGCCGTGCTTCTGGCTGTAGCGGATGATCGCAGCCTTGAGCGACTCGTCTTCGATGCAGTCATCCGCACTCGGGGGCGAGAACTTCTCGAGCCGCTCGAGCTGTCCACTCACTGCGGACGCGCGGCGCTCCAGCTCCGTCCGGGCGGCATCTCCAGAGGGCAGGCTCTCCCGCCCGTGTTCGAGCGCCTTGCTGATGGAAGTCGCGGAGAATGCCAGTGTATAAACCTTGGCAATCTGTCCCGGCGGAAGGCTCGGCTCGGCCTCATGCCCACATGCTATCCGCGCATCGTGCCAGCTGATGTTTCCCCGGGTACTGGCCGCGGGCTCTGGCAAGGCCGGCACGAGGACCTCGCACACTTCACGGAAGTATCCCTCGTAGGTGGCCAGTTCCTTCTTGAGCTTATCCTGCTTCTTCTGGTCGAAATCGCAGCCCTGGAACTGGAAGCCCAAGGCCGCATAGGAGCCCGGCCTGTGCGAGTCCTGGAAGACGTACCCCGTGGTGACGCGCGTCCGCCCGCCCTCAAGAGATGCAACCGAGGCCGTCCACACATGGGGCCCGGTGTCGACGCCAAACAGGGAGAGCGGCGTGACGACGATTCCCGCCTCGGCGCCCTCCACGCTCGTATTGAGCGCCGCGGCCGCACGCTCCACCAGCACCGCCGAGGGTGCCTGAAAAAGCCGGGGCGTCTCATCCCTGCTTATCTTGCTAGCGACGAGGACGCCTGCGCTCGTGTCACGGTCCCAGGTAACAGCGTAGTCTGCCTCCACCTGTTTGAAGGTGGCGTCCATCACCTCGTGAAAGCGCGTCGCCGGGATGGGGACCCGGTCCGGGACCTGAGCCGCAGCTTCAACCGCAACGAGAACAACGGACGAAAGAATGAGCCACTTCATTTTCAAGTCCCCCTCTTACTCTTCCAGCGGTCTTCCATCTCCTTCCCCTCCTCGGTGCTGTCCACCTCGACCGGTTCCGAGTCTTCGAGCGTCGCCTCTGCTTTCAAATTCTTCAGCTTCAACCCTGGAAAGAGCAGCGTCCAACTGAAGTTGTAGCTGCCAGACCTCGGTGCGGCGAACTCCACGGAGATTGAGCCCTTCTGCTCGGGCCTGGGAGTCCCCAGCTTGACGGGAATGTCATTGCACGTGAGCCGCTCCAGCGTGGCTTTATCTGCCTTGGGCGACCACGACACTTTGAAGATGACACGCTCCATTGTCTGCAGCACCGCAGCGATGGGTTTGGGCATGAGCCATTCTGTACTCTGCCAGCGATATGAAGTCCAATTATTGATACCAGAAGTGCGCGTTAATCCCCTCACGGTCCCACCTGCACCGCATCCTCGTGGTGGTCATGTTCGGCCCACCGAACGTGCCCGGCCAGGGCTCCCGCGCGGGCTCCAGCTTTGGAATCAGGAATCGCTGGAAGCACGTCTGGCGGTAGGCGAACGGGGGATCGCACTCGCCGCACATCTGGGCTCCGTCCATCACTATCAGACTTCCCGGGCCCGGCTCCATCAACTGTGGCAGGCTCGCCGGGGTATAGGCCAGCGCTCCCCAAGCAGGTGCGGAAGAAAAGAGCGTGATGCTCCTCCAGGAAGGAGCAGAGGAGGCGAGCGTGGAGCGAGGCAGGAGCCGAGGAAGGAGAGGACGCCACCAGTAGACTTTCGCGGGGCTGCTGCGCAGGACATTCGCGGTGACGTGTTCGCCTGCGGCAGGTGTGGAGGCACGACGGGTGCTGGCATACGTGAAGCAAGCGGGAGGGGTGCACACGATTTTGGAGCACCTGGGACTGACCACGGTAAGTGCGAGCTTGGCCCCGGCACGAGCACCACCTCAGGGCGTAGGGTGTTGAGGCTTACGCCGCCACAGCCAAGAGACCTAGTGCCCCTGCCACGCCCCTCATGGGAGGGCGGCCTGGACAGGCATGACCAAGGAGGCTGCGTGGCTTCTCCTCCGACCCGGCACACACCCGTCAGCGGCCATCCTCGGCCCCGCTGCACCAGCCCTCCCCCTCAACACGGCCTCTATCCTGCCTATACGCCAACGGATTTGGTCCAAATTTGGTCCGACAAGAACCGATTTGGTCCCCTGATGCGAGCCGTGCTTCCTTTTTAGGAGTGGGTTCGACTTGAGGCGGCGGGCAGCCTCTATTGGAGGCGGCGAGAATCGAACGCGCCGCCTGGCACTCCCAGAGGGGGGGGCGGCGGAGTTTCGTGGGAGACTGGCGGTAGCGTGTGCTCTGGCGCGGTGTGACCGGGGAGGGGCAGGTGGGGTCGAAAGGGGCGCCTCGGAGATTCGCGGACCGCGGATTGCCGTTGGCATGCATCAGGAGTCGAGGAAGCGGCGCCACCATGACTGAGTCTCGGAGGGAAAAGCGCCCACCAGGGAGTAGCCCTCCGGACACATGGACAGCCAGGGTTCCAAGGCTCGTGCCAGCTCCCGATAGTCAGGCAGGGAGTCGCCCCGAGACGTGTCTCCCGCCTTTGGCCACGGCCCGAGTGTCACCACGGCTCGTCCTCCCTCCATCTCCTGGACATGGGTGTCCGGGGAGTGCAGCCGGTCCTGGAGACCACCAATCCCTCCTACTTCGCCGAGCAGGGACTGGCCCAGGAGGTTGATCCAATGAACACCATCAATCCGCCGTCCCAGTGACGTACTTCCATGGGTCACGTCGATCCCCGGATGGCGAAAGGCTTCTTCACGAATCTCCCCAAAAGAGGAAGTGAAGGCGTGGGTGGAGGAAAAGGCGAGGCCCGCGTGCCCCGACGAGAACGGCAACAGGGCGGCCAGTTCCAGAATCAACTCCCGCATCCTCTTGGGTCCTCGTTCTTCCAGGTACTCCGTGGGCCAGGAAAAGCTCACCAGGCTGACGGTGTTGCCCGGATCACGCCAGGGCAGACGGGCCCGATAGAAGAAGCCATAACCACTGACCCCCGTGGTTCCACCCGACAATTCCACGGCGCGCTCGAATTGATTCTTGATGTATCGGTGGGCCTCCTGGGGATTCTCCATGTCATCGAGGAAGCGATCCCCTCGGGGTGGGGCCATCACGGCGCGGATGATCTCCCAGTTGTCGTCGTCCAGCGGGAAGGGCTCGGTCTCGAGGTCATACCACTCAGAGAGAATCTCAGGCCCTTGTCCGATGGTGCGCAAGTAGAGGTCGAGCGCCTGACGCACGGAGAGCGCGAGGTCCTGGTGGTCGAAGGGCAGATGCAGGACGAGCCGGACCACTTCGCGCCGGACCAAGCGCTCCTGTCCCGACTGGGACGAGTCAATGCGGATGCGAGGAATCGGGTGGCT
Source organism: Cystobacter fuscus (assembly GCF_044360685.1). Lineage (GTDB taxonomy): Bacteria > Myxococcota > Myxococcia > Myxococcales > Myxococcaceae > Cystobacter > Cystobacter fuscus_C. The sequence continues at coordinate 40,407 of NZ_CP043491.1, forward strand.
CACCAAGCGGAACAGGAGTACCGGTGAATGCCCCACTCGTCCACCAGTTCTCAGGCGGCCTGGGCCACACGCCCCGCCGAGGCGCGTGCCGCGGCCACCGCCGCGTCGATGTCCAGCTTGCCGCTCGAGCTCACCTTGCCCTTGAGGTCCGGATCCTTCTCCGTGGTGGCCACCAACATGTCGCGCACCTCCGCGGCCGTCAGCTTCGGGTTCTCCGCGAACATCAGCGCCGCGGTGGCCGCCACGCGCGGGGTCGCCATCGACGTGCCGCTCATCTCCTCCCAGTCGCCGCCGGGCACCGTGCTCAGCACGTCCTCGCCCACCGCCGCCATCTCCACCACCTTGTCCCCGTGCGAGGAGAAGCGCGCCAGCTTGTCATTGCGCTTGTCCATGGACGCCACCGTCAGCACGTTGGGCAGGTCCAGGTTCGCCGGGAAGTCCTTCACGTTGTTCATGTTGCTGCCATTGCCATTCGCCGTGGCCGCCACCAGCAGGATGTCCGCGTCCGCCAGCTTCTGCACTGCCTCCTTCCAGCGCTTCTGCGAGGCCGCGTCCCGGTACTCGTCGCCGAAGCTCGCGTTCACCGCGCGGATGTTCGCCCCCTTGCTCTTCAGGTCCACCACGTAGTCCACCGAGCGCTCGAAGTTCGTCAGTAGATCCGCCCCGTCGTAGATGCCTCCCACCGACAGGATCTGCGCCTTGCCCGCCGCCACGCCGGTGTTGCCCTGCCCGTTGTCCGCCGCGGCGATGATGCCCGCCACGTGCGTGCCGTGATCCGTCCCCTCGCCCCGGAGCGGATCCCCCGAGCCAAAACCCACGTTGAAGCCGTGGATGTCGTCCTGGATGCCGTTGCCATCGTTGTCGAGCCCGTCACCCGCGACCTCCCAGGGATTGGTCCACATGGAGTCCTTCAGGTCCGTGTGGTTCCAGTCCACCCCGCCATCGAACACGGCCACCACCGGCGGGCCCGACAGGGGCACCGGCTTGGAGTCCCCCACGCTCTTCAGTGACGCCGTCTTCGACAGCAGCGCGGCGGGCTGGGTCTCCGTGCCGCTCGGGCGCCGGCCCGTGGGCCGATCCACGAAGTTCGAGCGCGCCGACGCGTCGAAGCCATCCGCCTTCGGAGTGGTGGGAGCGCGCGGAGCCTCGACCGGAGCGCGCACGGCGGGCGCCTCGGTGCGCACGCGCGACGACGGCAGGGACGAGGTGGAGATCTTGGAGAGGGTCGTCATGGTGGAAACCTCGGGAGCGCTGTCGAAGGGGGATGATGTGTGAGCCTGACTCCTGATTTGTCGGCGCATGGCGTCAAATGTTTCCCCATTCTGTATATTTCATGATTTCCACCCACATTTACCTCCCATCACTTACCTCTCGAGAACCGAGAAGATCGGGCCTACCTTCGCACCCTCACCCTTGGACGAGAGGGAGTCCCCATGAAACGCCGTCCCTCGCACCGCGTGGCGGGCGCGCTGCTGTGGCTGGCCGCGTGTCAAAGACAGACACCGGAGCCCCCGCCGAGCCCTCCGCTACCGCCCGGGAGCGCCGTCCTGCTCGCGGTGGGGGACATCGCGAGCTGCGACTCGGACGGGGACGAGGCCACGGCGGCGCTGCTGGACGTGCTGCCAGGGGAGATCGCCACGCTGGGGGACACCGTCTACCCGGAGGGCACGGCGGAGGCGTTCGCCCGGTGCTACGCGCCCTCGTGGGGGCGGCACAAGGCACGCACGCACCCGGTGCCGGGCAACCACGACTACCTCGTGGAGGGAGCGGGGCCGTACTTCGACTACTTCGGCGCGGCCGCGGGGGCGCGGGGCCAGGGCTATTACAGCTACGAGGTGGGCACCTGGCACGTGGTGGCGCTCAACACCGAGCTGCGCGCGGAGGCCGTCGAGGAGCAGGTGCGCTGGCTGCGCGAGGACCTGAAGGCGCACCCGGCGCGCTGCACGCTGGCGTACATGCACCGGCCCCTGTTCACGTCGATGCGGGAGCGCGACAACGGCTTCGTGCGGCCCTTGTGGGAGGCGCTGGACGAGGCGGGCGCGGAGGTGGTGCTCGCGGGCCACGATCACTTCTACGAGCGCTTCGCGCCCCAGACGCCCGGCGGCGAGGTGGATGCCGGGCGCGGCCTGCGCGAGTTCGTGGTGGGCACGGGAGGCCGGTCCTTCTATCCCCTGGAGCCCGCTCCGGCGAACAGCGAGCGGCGCATCGGCGACCGCTACGGCCTGTTGCGGCTCACGCTGGAGGAGGGCGCGTATGGCTGGGAGTTCCTCCAGGTGGGCGGGGGCATCGGGGACCAGGGCCGGGGCGCGTGTCACTGAGCGCCCCGGGGCCCGCGCTCACTTGTTCTTCTTCACCAGCTTCACCTTCGCGGGCTTCTTCGCCCCCCGGCACACGGGGTGGGGCTTCTTCTGCGCCTCGGCGAGCACGTACGAGCGCTTGCCGCTGCACGCCACGCGCAACTCCGGGTTGTCCTCCCGGGGCACGCGGAACACCTTCGCGCTCGCGCCACGCAGCTGCTCGTGCTGCCACCACACGTGGGCACGGTCCTTCCCATACATCCCCTCGCCACACTCCGCGGCGGGCAGCCGCCCCTGCACCGAGGCGAAGGTGGGCGCATGCGCCCCATCCAGCGAGCGCGTGCCGAAGAAGACGCGGCCCGCGTAGCGCACGAAGCCGCACCCCAGCTCCTCGTACCCCGCCCCCTCGTCGCGCGGCACGGCGACGAAGGCGGGCAGCGCGGGCCGGTCCGTGTGGTTGAGGTAGAAGAAGCGCGCGTCGCGCGGCCGGCACGTCTGCCCCACCTCGAAGGTCTCCGCGTCCGCCAGGTCCAGGCGCGTGAGCACCTCGCCGCGCTCGCCCCCCGGCTCCTCGTCGGAGTCCCCCGCGGTGAGCGCCTTGTGCCAGTAGATGCTCGTGGCGTAGCGGAAGAAGCCGCACCCGAGCGGCTTGAAGGAGTCCGGCGCGAAGGGGATGGCCGGTCTGTCCTTCACTGGACGTTGCAGCAGCAGGGTGCAGCCCCGCCGCACCCGCGTCCCATCCGCGTAGAAGCCGTGCCCGAGCGGCTGCAACTGGCCCTCGAGCGGGCCCACGTCCTTGTTCCCACAGTGGGTGATGGTCTCCTCCACGGGCGGAGGAGCGGACTGGAGCGCGTCGGCGCGCTCGGCCGCGGGGGCCGCCGTCGGGGGTACCGCCGCGGGCGCCTCGTCCTGGGCGCGCGCGAAGGAGCCCATGGGGAGCGTTCCCAGGAGGAACGCCAGGGGGGCCCCGAACCGTCGATGCTTCGTGCTTCCCATATGCGGCGCATCATGGCGTGTCTTGGCGCCCGAGCGTGAAGAAACCCGCGTGTGGTGCGCCCCGGACGCACGCACGGAAGGCGGGCACTCGGGGCCCGGCGTGGGGGCCGCATGGTAGCGTGGACCCGTCTTCCCCGAATTCCGGAACAGCCCCCATGCGAACGTCCGTCCTCCCCCTTCCGCGACTCACGCCGCTGCTGCTGGCGGCGCTGGTGGCCCTGTCGGGCTGCCGCCCCACTCCCACCGAGGTCTACACCGAGGTCGAGTTCGACGTGACGGTGCCCCCGGAGACCCCCGCCAACGCCCAGATCTTCCTCCAGGGCGAGCACCCCGCCTTCCGGGCCTCCGCGCGGGGCCTGGAGCTGTTCTACCAGGGCGGCCAGCTCTTCTCGGCCCGGGCGAAGCTGCCCGAGGGTGAGGAGGTCACCTTCACGGCGAAGATGGCCTCGCCCCAGGAGCAGGTGCCGCTGGAGCTGTCGGGACGGCCGGCGGGCTCCTGGCGGTACGCCGCGCGCGCCGACGAGGAGAAGGCGGGCTTCACCGTGGAGCGCTGGGGCCCACCCGAGGGGCTCACCGGCCCGCAGACGGTCTTCCTCGTGACGGTGCCCGCGACGACGCCCCCGGACGACACCCTCTGGTTGTCCGGCGCCCAACCCGAGCTGGGGGAGTGGAATGGCGCCGGCGTGAAGTTGCACAAGGCCATGGACAATCGGTACGCCGCTTCCCTCTCCTTCCAACCGGGCACATTATTGGCCTTCAAGGCGACGCGCGGTTCGTGGGCGACGGTGGAGAAGGACATGCTGGGACAAGAGATAGAGGATCACGTGTTCAGGACCGGCGAGGGCTACGAGCACGTCCCCTTCACCGTGGAGTGGTGGGCGGACTTCGGCAGTGTGCCGCCCCCCCAGGTGCGCACCGGCCTCATCGACTACCTGTTCGGGGTAAAGCCCAAGGACGAGACGCTCCGGGAGCGCGACGTCATCGTGTGGCTGCCGCCCGGCTATGACAAGGAAGAGAACGCCTCGCGCCACTACCCCGTGCTGTACATGCACGACGGGCAGAACCTGATGGACGCCACCACGGCGGCGTACGGCAGGGAGTGGAACGTGGACGAGACGGCGCAGCAGCTCGTCGAGGCGGGCGAGGTGGAGCCGCTCATCATCGTGGGCGTCTACAACGCCGAGGAGGAGCGCATCGCCGAGTACACGCACGTGCCCTTCCCGCCCAAATACTCCGACGCCGGCCGCGCGGACGCGTACGGCAGGTTCCTCGTGGAGGAGCTCAAGCCGCTCATCGATGCCAGGTACCGCACCCGGAAGGACGCGGCCTCCACGGGCCTGGCGGGCTCGTCGCTCGGGGGGCTCGTGTCGCTCTACCTGGGCCTCGAGTACCCCAACACCTTCACCCGGCTGGGCGTCATCTCGCCCTCCGTGTGGTGGGCGGACCGGGACATCATCCAGCGCGTGGAGCAGCTCAACGGCCCGCTGCCCCTGCGCATCTGGGAGGACATCGGCACCGACGAGGGCACGGGCGAAGAGGCGGAGACGGAGACCGACGCCGAGGACCTGTACAAGGCGCTGAAGGCCAAGGGCTGGAGCGACGCGAACCTGAAGTACACCGTGGTGCAGGGCGGCCGGCACAACGAGAAGGCCTGGTCCGAGCGCTTCGGAGACATCCTGCGCTTCCTCTTCCCGCCCACGCCCTGAGGGCCGCTCACTCCCCGCCGTGCCCCTCCCAGACGGGGGCGGGGCGCTCGGCCCGGGGCGGCTCCATGAGGGCCGCCACCTCGGGGGAGTAGCCCCCCGGCCCCTCGCCATGGGCGAGCAGGGGAGGACGCACCGCGAGCCCCCGCTGCCGGTCGCGCACCGCGTGCACGAGGAAGCGCGTGGCGGGAGCGCCCGCGCGCGCGTGCACGAAGCGCAGCACCATGGGGTACAGCCGCGCCGCGCTCAACAGCCCGAGCACCTCGGCCACCCGCGCCGCCGGGTAGATGAGGCTCACCCGCCCCCCGGGAGCCAGCGAGTGCCGGGCGGCGGCCACCACCGCGGCCGCGTCACACGTCAGCTCCTGCTTGGACACCGCCCGCTCGTCATCCGGGCTACGCACTCCCGCGTGCGCCGGGCGGAAGGGGGGATTGGACACCACGTGCGCGTACGCCCCCGGGGCCCAGGACTCTCGGGCCTCGCGCAGATCCCCGAGCACCGGCCGCACCCGCCCGTCGCAGCCGTTGAGGAGCACGGCTCGCGTGAGGCGCGCATGCACCTCGGGTTGCAGCTCCAGCGCGTCCACGGGGCCCAGGCCGAACTGGCACACGAGCAGGAAGGACACCACGCCACTGCCCGCCCCGAGCTCCAAGAGCGGCCCCTCCACCTGTCCCCCCTCCGTGGCCGCGAAGGCCGCCAGGAGCACCGCGTCCAGGGTGAAGCGGTAGCCGCCACGGCGCTGCCACACGCGCACGCCCGCGGTGCCAATCGAGTCGAGCGTCTCGTCGGATGAAAAAGAAGCAGTGCTCACGCCGAGCGGATCCTCCCACACAACTGTCGGACCCAGGGCGCCCGCTCTATCCAACCGTGTACATGCCCGTGCTCGCCTGGACGTTTCCCGGCTGGCCCTCCGGGCGCGGGTGCACACCCTGGAGGCCATGATCCGATTTGCTGGAAGCTCCGTCGTCCTCCTGGCGCTCGTGGCGAGCGGCTGTGACACCTCGCAGGCGCCGTGCACCGAGAACTGTCCGGACATCTCCGGCGTGTACTCCATCGAGAACACCACGCCCGCGGGTGAGTGCGGCTTCAGCCCCTACCTGCTGCCGCCCAGCGTGCGGCTCGAACAGACCCGCGACGGGCGCGGGGTGCTCTTCCACGTCATCGATCCCACCACGCAGCTCGAGGTGCCCCTGTCCGGCGACGTCTACGCGCCCACGTCCGAGGAGGGAGAGGGCGTGCTCGGCTCGTTCCGGATCGACAGCCGCACCACCCGGCTCGCCCGCTCCGGCAGCGACGAGCTCGTGACGCTCGACGTGACCGTCATGGGCTCGGTGTCCCAGGTCGAGGACCGCCGGGTGCTCACGGCGACGGTGAACACCACGGACGCGCAAAGCGGCCAGGGCTGCACCGCCACGCTGTCGGTGATGGGCGAGAGCCGGTAGGGCGCCCCAGGCGGGCTTTACTTGCGCGAGCCCGCCATCCGCTCGGCGAGGTCGATCACCTTCGCCTCGACGTTGGAGTCATCCAGCTTGTCGATCTCCACGAGGCCCGTGGGGCTGGTGACGTTCACCTCGGTGAGCCAGTCGCCGATGACGTCGATGCCCACCAGGTACAGGCCCCGCTCCTGGAGCGAGGGCTTGAGCCGGGCGCAGATCTCCCGCTCGCGCGCGGTGAGGCTCGTCTTCACGGGGGTGCCGCCCGCGGCCATGTTGCCCCGGTGGTCGTCATGCGAGGGCACGCGGAGCACGGCGCCACACGGCTCGCCGTCCACGAGGATGATGCGCTTGTCACCCTGGCGGCTCTCGGGCAGGTAGGCCTGGGCGACGATCGCCTTGCGGCCTCCCACCGTCAGCACCTCCAGGAGCGAGCGCAGGTTGCGGTCCCCCGGCTGCATGAAGACGATGCCCTGGCCGCCAAAGCCCTCCACCGGCTTGAGGATGGTGCCGGCGGGGTGATCGGCGACGAAGCGCGAGAGCTGCGCCATGTCGCGCGCGATGAGCGTCTCGGGCATCAGCTCCGGAAAGCGCAGGCCGAAGAGCTTCTCGTTGGCGTCGCGGATGCCGGTGGGGTTGTTGATGAAGACGGGCGCGCGGCCGTTGTGCAGCTCCACCAGCTGGGTGGCCTGGATGAACTCGGCGTCGACGGGCGGATCCTTGCGCAGGAAGAGCACGTCGAGCTCGGACAGGGGCTGGAGCGCGTCGCCGAGCACGTCGAAGTGGCGGCCAGGCTCGCGGCGCACGGTGACGGTGCGCATGCGCGCCTCGGCGCGCGAGCCGTTGAAGCGCAACCAGGGCTGCTCGAAGTAGCGCACCTGGTGGCCACGGCGCTGGGCCTCGAGCATGAGCGCGAAGGTGGAGTCGTGATCCACGCGCACCGATTCGAGGGGGTCCATGAGGAAGCCGAAGGTGAGCGCGGCCATGAAGTACGCCTCCAAGGAGAAAGGGACAGCCCGTGAGTAGACGGATGAAGCCGGGCAAGCGACAGAAAAAGCAAGGGGGAGGGGGCCTTGCCGCCAGGAGCCGGCCTCGGGGACGCTCGGAGCCATGCCCTCGCCCCGTCCCGAGCCCGCCGTCGCCCCCTCGCTGGAGCGGCACCAGCGCCGGCGCGAGCAGGGCATTCCCACACTCACGGTGCTGGCGGGCCCCCCCGGCGCCGCCCTGTCCCTGTGGCGCCGCTGGCTCGACGCGCGGGGCCTGCCCCTGTGCGTCTGCGCGAGCACCACGCCGGAGGGCCTGCTGCGCCATTGGCTGGAGACGCTCGGCCAGGCGCGCTCGCTCACCACCGACGCGGCGGAGCACCTCGGGGCCGCCGCGGGGCTTCGCCCGGGCGAGCTGCCCTCCCGGCTGAAGGGCAAGACGGCGCACGAGCGCGGCGTCCTGCTCCAGGCGCTGATTCCCTCGCTGGCTCCCGGGGACGTGTCCGCCACGTGCCGCGCCCTGCTCCAGCTTCCACAAGTTGTCCCCAACTCCACGGGGCTCCTGGGCGCGGTGCTGGCCGCGTGCGAGGGGGATGCGCTGCGCGCGCTCGGGGCGGTGCATGCGCTCGTGCCGGGCGGCGCGGCACCGGCGATCCTGGTGTCGGACCCGGGCACGGAGGAAGGGTGGCTCGAGCGGGCGGCCCGCGTCTGCGCCAGGGCGTGTGAGGGCGTGCCCTCGCTCGTGGTGGCGCTCCAGGCCGAGCGCTCCGGGTTGGAGGCCTACCTGCACGAGCCGGAGAGCCATACACGGGCGATTGTGCGCGAGGGCCGGGTGGAGCTGGCGGTGCCTTCCGCCGAGGAGCTGATGCGGCGGCTGGAAGCGCAGGGAGTGCAGAAGGCCCGCGCCCTGGAAGCCCCCCTGCGGCAACTGGCGGCCGATGGGATTCCGGACGAGGTGCTCACCCACTACGGCGAGGCGGCCCGGAAGCTCGAGGTGGCGGGCCAGGAGTCCGAGGCGACGGACGGGGCGCGCAGCGAGGCGGAGCGCTTCCTGTATGGGGTGCTCGAATCCCTGCCCGCCACCCGGGGCCTCTTCGATCTCAATGGGAAGGCGGAATTCCCGCTCCGGGGCCGGCCGGTGGAGGTGGATTTCCTCTCGCGCCGGCTGCGGCTGGCCATCGAGGTGGATGGCTACCACCACTTCCGGGAGCCGGAGCGCTACCGCCGGGACAGGCGCAAGGACCTGGCGCTGCAGATACATGGCTACTGGGTGCTGCGCTTCCTGGCCGATGACGTGGTGGCCAGGTTCGAGGAAATCCGCGACACTCTGCTGGAAGTCATCTCGATCCGGCGACAGGACCTCGGAGGTCCACCGCCGCGCGGGGAGGGTGGAGATGCAGGGCTCTGAGGTGTCTCGGGTGGGAGAGCTGGTGTTGGTCTGGCTGTTGACGCGGGCGGAGGGCAAGGGGGCGCGCAGCGCGGTGTCCAGCGCGCTCAAGCCCTTCACGGCCCACCGCTGGAGTCCCGGTGAATGGAGCACCCAGCTCGACACGGCGCTCGGCGCGCTCGAGGCCGCGGGGCTCATCGAGCAGACGGCACGCAAGGGCCTGGGCCTCACCAAGGAGGGCAGGGCGCGGGCGCTCGGGTTCCTCGGAATGGAGCGCCTGCCCAAGGGACTCACCTGGAAGAAGCTGCGGCTCACCTGGCTCACGGCGCGCGCGTTGGATCTGCCCACCAGCCAGGGCGAGAAGCTGGGAGCGGCGGGGCACCTGCGCGCGGTGCTCGTGCAGAAGCAGCTCGGCTTGGAGCGGGTGGGCGCGCGCACGCTCAAGCAGGTGCAGGACGAGCTGTGCTGGAAGCAGCTCGGCGTGACGACGGACAAGCCCTTCACGCTCGCGGCGGTGCAGTCGCTGCTGCTCGGCCAGGTGCTCCAGTCCTCGCGCGAGGTGAAGGCATCCCAGGCGCTGGAGCAGCTCGCGGCCCGCAAGGTGGGCGCGCGGCGCACGGACGCGGAGAGCCTGCGGCTGGCGGCCCTTCAATCCTGGGTGCTGCCCGCCTCGTCTCCCGCGCCCCAGGCCAACGCGGCGCCCGCTCCCGCGCGCGCACCGGAGCCCGTCCCGGCTCCCACCCCGGCCCCCGTCGACGAGAGCCTGCCCGCCTTCGCCGAGCGCGTGTTGAGCACCGCCCGGGCCGCCAAGAGCGGATGGTTCGGGGATGATCGCGTCTTCATCTCCCATGTGTGGAGGGCGCTGGGGGAGCCGGCCCTGGACGAGCGCACCTTCAAGAACCGGCTCATCGAGGCCAACCAGAAGCGCCTGCTCTCCCTGAGCCGCGCCGACATGGTGAACCTGATGGATCCGGCGGATGTCTCCGCCTCGGAGACCCGCTACCTCGGCGCCACCTTCCACTTCATCGCTCTGTAACGCTTCCACATCTCGTCCGGCTCCCGGGGGAACGCCGATGAACCCACACGACTCGCGCCTCGCCGCCTTCCTGTCCGATCGCACCGAGGTCTTCCACTCCATCCAGCACCGCCACGAGGTGTGGCGCGAAGACCCCTTCGATGTGGAGTCCATCCACCAGGAAGCGCGCTCCACCTTCGAGCGCATGCTCCAGCGTGCCACCACGCCTCCCGGGACGCCCTCGGGACGCATCCTGCTGCTGCTCGGTGACTCGGGGTGCGGCAAGACACACCTGCTGCGCACCTTCCGCTCGCACGTCCATGAGCGCTCGCTTGGCTTCGTGGGCTACATGCAGATGACGACGTCCACGTCCAACTACGGGCGCTACGTCCTCTCCAACCTCATCGACTCGCTCGACCAGCCCTATTCCGAGCCGGGCGAGCCCCGCTCGGGCCTGCGCAAGCTCTCCGACGTGCTGCTCTCCCAGTGCGGTCCGGTGGCCGCCCTGCTCGCGGACCCCGAGCAGGATCCCGAGGAGATCCCCGTCCTGGTGGAGAGCGCCGCGGATGACCTGCAGAAGCAGCCCGCCTTCGAGAAGCTCGACCTGGACCTCTTGCGCGCGCTGCTCTACCTGCAACGCGATGACACGCGGATCCGCAGCCGGGTGCTCAAGTATCTGCGCTGCGAGGATCTCTCAACCAATGATCGCAAGGTGCTCGGCGGAATGGTGCCTCGCACCTACGACAACCACCCCCAGGAGATGGTGCAGCACCTGGGCCAGCTCATGGCCACCCTCAACCAGTCCCTCGTGTTGTGCGTGGACCAGTTGGAGGGCTTCGACATCGAGGACGCGAATCCTCAAGCTTTCCGGCAGGCCATGCACCTGCTGTGTGACTTCGCCGAGCGCGCGCCCTCGTCCCTGATCGTCATCAGCTGCCTGCACAACTTCTGGAAAGGGCTTAGGGACAAGCTCCAAAACTCCATCCTGGATCGCATCGAGCGTGATCCCGAGTCCATCAAGTTGGGCAATCATCGCTCGGCCGACGAAGCACGCCGCATCGCCGAGCGCCGACTGGAGCACCTCTACTCGATGGAGGACGCTCCCTTCGACCCCGCCGAACCCACGTATCCCTTTCCTCACGAGGGCTTCGATCGCCTCGGAGGTCTGACGACGCGCGAAGTGCTCGATGCCTGCCGACGCTGGCGTGAACAAGCGGTGCGTGCGCAGGCCCTCCCCGGCCAATTCCCACTACAGGACACACAGGATCAAACCCAGCCGCCCCCCACCGAGACCAAGACGCTCCTCGCGCTGGATCAGGCCTGGAACGACTTCCGCTCCACCCATTCCACGCCTCCACCCGAGGAGGATGGCCCGCTCGCCGAGCTGCTCGTGTGGGCGCTCAAGGCGAGCGCGGACGAGCTCGAGACGGGCCACCGCTTCGACGTGCGGCGCCTGGGCGAGGTGCTCCAGGTGGACGTCTCTCCGGGTGACGAGAAGCTGCACGTGGCCCTGTGCAACCGGGGCACGCAAGGCGGAGGGCTCGCCAATCAGATCGAGCAGACCCGCAAGGAATCCCGGGGCCGCACGCCCGTGGTCATCCGCACCAGCGACTTCCCGAGCAACCCCAAGACCCAGGCCGCCGCGGAGCTCGGCAGGCTGCTGAGCAAGGGCGGCCGCCGCGCGGTGCTCGAGGACAGCGACAGCCGCACCCTGATCGCCCTGCGCGCCTTCCGCGAAGAACACGGCTCCCGCCCGGACTTCGCCGCCTGGTTGCGCTCCTCCCGGCCCCTCACCCAGCTCAAGCCCCTGCGCGACATCCTCTCGCTGGATCAACTGCGCTCGGGCACACCTCCACCTCCCACCCCGGTCACCAGCCATGTCTTCCACAAATCGGCCCACCCCTCCCAGCGCCCCCACGCCGCAAAGGCCCCCGAATCCTCCGAGCCGGCCACCGCCTCCCGCGCCGCCGAATCCTTCTCCGACCCCGCCGAGGCCCGCGCCTCAAACCAACCGCTGAACCCCTCCCGCGACGAGGAGGCCTCGCTCACGGAGACCGCCCGCTACGGCGTCCCCATCCAGCCGGCGAGCGCTCCGAGCACCGACGACGTCTCGCTCACGGAGACCGCCCGCTACGGCGTCCCCATCCAGCCGGCGAGCCCACCCCGCGCCCCGCCGCCCGCGCGCCCCGAGTCCCCGCGCAAGCGCGAGCCCGTGCGCGTCGGCGAGACGGACAGCCTCTTGCGCGAGCCGGTGGTCTTCAATCCCGACGAGTTCACCCGGCATGCCGCGTTCCTCGGCGGCCCTGGCAGCGGCAAGACGACGCTCGCGCTCAACGTCATCGAGCAGCTCGCCTTGCAGGGCGTGCCCTCCATCCTCGTGGATCGCAAGGGAGACCTCGCGGGCTACGCCTCGGACGCCTTCTGGACGGCCACCGTGGGCGACCCGCGCCGGGCCATGCGGCAGACCGCGCTGCGCGATCGGCTCGACGTGGCGCTCTTCACCCCGGGCCATCCCGGTGGCCGTCCGCTCGCCATCCCCATCGTCCCGGACGGACTCGACGCCCTGCCGGACTTCGACAGGCAGCAGGCCACGCGCCACGCCGCCGAGGCGCTCGCGGGCATGCTGGACTACCGCCAGAGCCCCAAGGACAAGTCCTGCCGCACGCTGCTCGCCCAGGCCATCGATCAGTACGTCCAGCTCACGCGCGAGAGCGTCTCCCTGGAGCGGCTCGTGAAGTTCATCGGGGACAAGGATCCACGCCTGGTCAACGCCGTGGGGCGCCTGGACGTGAAGCTCTTCGACAAGCTCGCCGATGACCTGGACCGGCTGCGGCTCGACGCCAAGATGCTGCTCGACAGCGGGGCGGAGAAGCTCGACATGGACTTGCTGCTCGGCCGGGGGGCCCACGCGACCGCGGGCCGCACGCGCCTGAGCATCGTGAGCACCAAGTTCCTCGGGGACAACAACAACGTGCTCTTCTGGGTGTCCCAGCTGCTCATCGAGGTGACACGCTGGCTCAGCCGCAATCCCTCTCCCACGTTGCAGGCGGCCATCCTCTTCGACGAGGCGGACCTGTACCTGCCCGCCACGCGCCAGCCGTCCACCAAGCAGCCCATGGAGAACCTGATCAAACGCGCGCGCTCGGGAGGGCTGGGGCTGATGCTCGCCACGCAGAGCCCGGGGGACTTCGACTACAAGTGCCGCGACAACATCCGCGCCTGGTTCATCGGGCGGGTGAAGGAGAAGGTGTCGCTGGACAAGATGAAGCCCATGCTCAGCGAGGCCCGGGTGGATCCCGCGAAGATTCCCGGCCAGGCCACCGGCGAGTTCCACGTGGCCCGGGATGGCCGGGTGGATCGCGTGAAGGCCGAGCCCTCGGCGCTGGCCACCGAGCAGCTCTCCGACGACGAGCTCTTGCGGCTGGCGGCGCGCACCCGGGACTCCGGGCACCTCTCCTCCTGAGGCGCTCCTGGGGCTCGCCCCGGGGTCCAGAAACGACCTTCCCCGCGAGGCCCCGCGTCGTGCGCGGGTCCTGGCGGGGAAGGAAGGGACGGCTCAGGAAAGACGGCTCAGGAGATGTTGAGCTTGAAGGCCGTGGCCTTGAACTGCTCCACGGTCGTCGTCACGGTCGACGTCACGCTCGACGTCACGCTGCTCGAGCCGGTCGACAGGGGCGACTGGGTCGGGACGGAGGGCTGGGCGATGTGGTTGCTGCCCGGAGGGCCACTGGTGGCGAAGGCCTTGAGGTTCTCCGGGGTCATCTTGCCGATCGACTTGCGCGCGGGCTCGTTGTCCATCAGGAACTGGGCGGCCTGGCGCATCTGCGGCGTCGCGCCGCTGTCGGGACGGAGGATCTGCTGCAGCTCCTTCGGACCGATGAGCTGATCACCCGAGCCCTTGCCCTTGCCGTTGACGCCCATGCCCTCGATGAGCCGGAAGTTGTCCGCGAGCGTCTGGGCGGCGGCGTAGGGGTTCATCGCCCCCGTCTGCTGCGGCGCGGCGCCCATCTGCGGAGCGCCGATGCCGCCCATCTGGGTGGGCAGCTGCGGCATGGGAGCCGACGTGCTGGGGCCGCCCGCGGCCTGATTGAAGATGTTCATCAGGCTGTTGCCGGTGGGGGCCTGCGTGGTCATGCCCTGGGGCATGCCCTGGGGCATCGCCGCAGGCCCGAGGCTGCCGGGGGGCGCGCTGGCGACGAAGGCCTTCATGTTCTCCGGGGTCATCTTGCCGACCGAGTTGCGCGCGGGCGCGTTGTCCATCAGGAACTGGGCGGCCTGGCGCATCTGCGGCGTCGCGCCGCTGTCGGGACGGAGGATCTGCTGCAGCTCCTTCGGACCGATGAGATTGTCACCCGAGCCCTTGCCCTTGCCGTTGACGCCCATGCCCTCGATGAGGCGGAAGTTGTCCACGAGCGTCTTGACCGCGCTGTAGGGGTTCATCTGCCCGGTCTGCTGCGGCGCGGCGCCCATCTGCGGAGCGCCGGCGCCACCCAGCTGGTTCATCATCGCGGTGGGCAGCTGCGGCATGGCGGCCGACGCGGTGGGCATCTGGGTCGGCATCGGCATCGGCATGGAGGAGCCACCCAGGCCGCCCAGCTGGGACATCAGCGCGGAGGACATCGCGGGCAGCAGGTTGGGGTTGGCGGTGGGAGCTCCCGCGCCACCACCGGGGCCGCTGGCGGCGAAGGAGTTGAGGTTCGCCTGCGTCATCTTCCCGATGGAGTTGCGCGCGGGCTCGTTGTCCATCAGGAACTGGGCGGCCTGGCGCATCTGCGGCGTCGCGCCGCTGTCGGGACGGAGGATCTGCTGCAGCTCCTTCGGACCGATGAGCCCGTCACCCGAGCCCTTGCCCTTGCCGTTGACGCCCATGCCCTCGATGAGGCGGAAGTTGTCCGCGAGCGTCTTGGCCGCGCTGTAGGGGTCCATCGCCCCCGTCTGCTGCCCGCCACCCGAGAGGTTCACCGGCGCCTGGCTCTGCGCCTGCATCATGCCGTCCTTGGGCATCGCCTGGCCGGTCTGCTGGGTGGCGGCGGTGAGCACCTGCCCCAGCTGGTTGATGGCCTGCGCCAGCTGAGCCGCCACCTGAGTTGCCTGGGCCGGGTTGGGAAGATCGTTGCTGACGGTGGTGGTGGTGGTGGTCTGCGAGGTGCGGGTGATCGTGGTCATGGACGGGAACCCGGGAGCGAGAGGAGAGAGAGAAACGTCGATAAGCGCGAGGGGGGGTTGTGCAGACGATGTGCCAAGCAAAAGACTACCAGGGACACTGCAAATGTGGAAGAGGGGGAAACTCCCGGAACCCCAACCCTTACAGGGAGATACAGAGGGGAGTCCCCTCGCACCACACATCAAGCGGCGAGGGTGGGTGCCGCGGGGGCGATCACCTCCGGTGACGGCAGTCACCATCGGCCCGTGAGAAACCCCTCGCCCCGAGGGGAGGAGGGCGGTGACGGCAGTCATCGCCTGGTGACCGCAGTCACCACCCAAAGGCATGCGCCGGCCCGTCTCACCCCTCGAGAAATCGCATATCAAGAGGGGGTCCCGCGCTCGATTCTCAAGAAATGATTCTCTGAATCCCCAACCCTTGCAGGAGCCGCGCCGCAATGCCTTCCCAGGACTCAGGGGGAGGGGAAGAACTCGCCCACCTGCTTCTCGCTCCAGAACCACAGGCGTTCGATCTGCTCGCGGTCCTCGGCGAGCTTGGACACGGGGGCGGGCTTGCGGCGGTAGAAGTACTCTCCGGACACGCCGGACACCTCGTCGCTGGTGGCCAGGAACACGGAGGTGTCGGCGCCCTGCTCGGGGGTGATGAAGACATAGGAGAGCAGCTTCATGATGGCCCGGCCCCCACCCGTGTCGCGGTCCACGCCGAGCTGGGTGCCCACCGCGCCGGGATGCAAGCAATTGGCGGTGACGGAGGTGCCGCGCATCCGGTAGGCGAGCCCCTTGGTGAACAGGATGTTGGCGAGCTTGGACTGGGCGTAGCCGCGCCACATGCTGTAGCTGCGCGTGAAGTGGGGATCGGCCCAGTGGATGTTGCCCACGCGGTGGGCGCCCGAGGACACGGTGATGACGCGGCCCTGGGGCGCGCGCTTGAGCGGCTCGAGCAACAGGAGCGTCAGCAGGAAGTGGCCCAGGTGGTTCACGCCGAGCTGGGCCTCGAAGCCGTCCCGGGTCGTCTCGCGCCGGAGCGACACCACGCCCGCGTTGTTGATGAGCACATCCACCACCGGGTGGCGCTCGCGCGCCGCGCTCGCGAAGGCGCGGATGCTCTCGAGCGAGCCCAGGTCACACGGCAGGAGCTCGAGCTGGTTCGAGCCGCTGCGCTCGCGGGCGAGCTTCAACGCGGCCTCTCCGCGCTCGGCGCTGCGACAGGCCATCACGACCGTGGCGCCCCGCCGGGCCAGCTCCACCGTGGTGGCGAGTCCCACTCCCGAATTGGCGCCTGTCACGATCACCGTCTTGTTCTTCATCCGTCCGACTCCTGGCTGGGGGTATCCGGGAAGGGGGGCTCCGGAAAGCCATCGGGCCCATCTAGCACGGTGGTCCGTCTTGGGAACGGGTGGGAAAGGCCCGGCGGATGTCCACCGTGCTGACGGCCTTCAGCCGGGGTTACGGGCCGCTGGAGGCGTTCTCCGCGCCCATCCGCTAGTCGACACGCGCTGGCGGAGATGCGCGCCCGCGCCATTGCCATACGGGCGGGGCATCCCTACCTCCCGGCCATGAAAATGAACGCATGGATCATGGTCGTCGGCGTGTCGGGTCTCTTCGGCTGCGGAACCATCGCCGACATCACCAACAAGCAGTCGGACGCGGTGAACGCGGCGGCCAACACCACGTGCAACCGCTACCAGGATTGCGGCGAGATCGCCCCCGGGAAGAAGTACTCCACGCGCGACGAGTGCATGAACGCGGAGAAGGGCAACTGGAACGGCCGCTGGTCCGTGGCGGAGTGTGACAACCGCATCAACGGAGACAAGCTCAACTTCTGTCTGGACGCCATCGAGGCGACGGAGTGTTCCAACGTGTTCGATCAGATCAACACGGCCACCAAGTGCACGCAGAACGACGTGTGCAGCGGGGACTGAGCCGCCGCGCGGCGTGAGGAAAACGAACATGGCGAGGGCCTGGAATCTCCCGGTTCCAGGCCCTCGCCACGTTCAGGGGAAGGACTCTCCCAAATCCCTCCCCGCGTTCTCGTTCCCGTCTACTTCACGCCCACCGCGGTCCAGGCGTCCTTCACCTTCTGCACCTCCACCGACTTCGCGCCGTACAGGTCCGTGGCCGCCTGGACGGTGGCCTCGCGCGCCTGGGCGAAGGTGGTGTTGGGCGTCATGTACGTGGTGAGTGCACGGCCGAAGATCTTCTGGCTCTTGTCCATGCCGATGCCCCCGTCCACCCCCAGGCCCGACGTGCGGTTCTTCCCGCCCTCGGTCACCAGGTAGAAGGCGTTGTTGGCGATGCCGCTCGAGCCGTGCACCTCCGTCTGCTTCGGGTAGTTGCTGTAGTGGTCGATGGAGTAGCCGTCCTTCGTCGGATCGTCCATGTACCGGAGCGCATCCCCCGAGCCATTGGCCGGCGTCCACGCGTCCTCGCCCACCTTCCAGTCGAACTGCACCGCCTTGTTCTTCTGCGCGGCGTACCACTCCACGCCCGAGCCGATGATGTCGCTGAAGGACTCGTTGAGGCCGCCGGACTCGCCGTCGTAGATGAGGCCCGCGGTGCGCTCGGTGAGGCCGTGGGCGATTTCATGGCCCGCGATGTCCAGTGTGGTGAGCGGACCGGCGTTCTTCCCATCGCCATCGCCGTAGTTCATCTTCTCGCCGTCCCAGTAGGCGTTGACCATGGGGCCGCCGTCCCGCTCGTTCACGTGCACGTAGGAGACGAGCTTCTCGCCCTTGCCATCCAGCGAGTTGCGGCCGAGCACGTCCTTCATGAAGTCGTACGTCATCTCCGCGCCGTAGTGCGCGTCCACCGCCGCCTTGGTGCGCGCGTTGTCGCCCGCCTCGCCCCACACGTCGTTCGTGTCGGTGAAGGGCGTGGTGCCGCTGGCCGTGGACTTGTTCTTCGCGTCGTACGTCACCACGCCCCCGCCGCGGCTCTTGTCCTCCAGCGTGTAGGTGCCATTGGCCTGCTTCGTGGTCGAGAGGTCCACCTTGCCGCTGTACATCGAGTTGTCATCCGCCTTGCCCGCGGGCTTGCCCGGAGCCGGCGTGGAGGGCGTGGCCGGAGCCGAGGGCGTGGAGGGGCTGGCCTTGGCGTGCGGCACCTCGATGCCACCCATCTGATCGAAGCTCTTGAAGAGCTCACCGGTGTTGGCGTCCACCAGGTAGTTCATGCGGCGCGGACGCTCCTCGGCGCCGAGCGACGAGGTCTTGGTGAGCTGCACGTGGTAGGCGGCGCGGTAGTTGCCGTCCTTGTCCTGGGCGACGACGCGCTCGGAGGTGGGGGCGCGGTCGGTGGTGCCGGCGAACTGCTTCTGGGCGATGGCGAGCGCGTCCTTGGCCTCGAGCTTCACGGGCGCCGAGCCCACGCCCTTGGGGATGTTGGACAGCGTGCCCGTGGTGCTGGCCACCTTGCCGTCCTTGTCCAGGTGGCTGATGAGCTGCTCGGCGAAGACCTTGGTGCCCTCGTGGGTGCGATCCAGGCGCACGTGCGTCATGCCCAGCTCGTCCTTGAACACCTGGCGGGGGGTGACCTTCGAGGAGACATCGCCCCCGGCCACCAGGCCGCGCCCGGCGGTGGGGGCGGTGGAGCGCAGGTGCGTGAGCGACTTCTGGATGGCGTCCTTCGCCTCCTGGCTGTCGAGCGCCAGGGGACCCACGTTGGCGGCGGCGGAAGCGACCTGGTTCGCGGAGAGCGCCACGGCCGGACGCGAGGCGGTGGCGAACGTGGAGCCCGCACCGAAGCCCGTGGCCGCCGGGGTCTCACCCTTGGGCGTCGCGACCGGCGCCTGGGGAGCGGCGGGAGCGGTGCTGGTCGAGGTCGAGGAGACGATCGGGCTCTGCTTGTTGTTGATTTGCATGGCGGGAGAACTCTCGAAGCAGGGGTGGGAACCGCTCAGCCGATGTGGTTGATGTGCGCTACATAGAGCATCATGTGTGCCATTCACCCCACCTGTCTCCACACGCCCAAGTGCTTGATTTCACGAGAGGCGTTTTCAGACAGGTGAAAAAAGGTGGTGACTGCGGTCATCATACGCGGTTTTGGAGCCGATGACGGGAGTCACCACCCTGGTGACGGGAGTCACCACCCGGCGAGTCGAGCGGACAGGAGGGGACTGCGCGGGGGCGGAGCGGCGACTCTCGGGGCCTTGCTTCGGGCCCCGGCCGGCACGGACTCCGCCCCGGGGACTTCAGGGGTAGAGCAGCTCCACGCCCTGCAGACGCAGGAGCTGCTTGGCCAGTTCCTGCACGTTCTCCACCTCGGCCTTGCCCAGGACCTTGCGCATGCCCTTCTTGAGGTCGGTGGAGGCGAGGATCATCAGGTTGAGCACCTGGCGGTTGGTGAGCCGGGGATTGAGGCGGCGCAGCTGGGCGACGATGGTCCCGAGCTGGGCCACGGGCAGTCCCGCCACCATGACCTGGGGATCCTCACCGTCCTCCGCGTCCAGGCCCACCGCGAGGATGCGCGGGTGGACGAGCAGCGACTGGAGGAACTCCTTCTCCATCGGCAGGCCCACGCGCTTGAGCTCGGCCTGCATGGGGCCCATGTCGAAGCCCGGCATGACGGGCAGCACGCCCGCGTTCTCGTAGAGCTCGAGCACCTCGTCGTACTGCTGGCGGATGTCCTTGCCCGGGCGGCTGGCCTTGAACTCCTCGAAGCAGTCGTGCACCTCGGTCATCAACGCCTTGAGCAGGTAGTTGTCGCCGAGCGAGGTGGGCACGCCCAGCGTCTGGGCCATGCGGGTGCGGCGCTCGGGGACGGTGCTGGGCTCCTTCCACAGCTCGTACGTGAGGGAGCTCTCGCTGAGCACCAGCGACAGGTTCACCACGCCCAGACGGCCCGGGTTCTTGATGAACTTGGCGAGCCGGCCGTGCACGTCCTTCATGCCCGCCAGCAGGCGATCCATGAGCGCGGCGCGCAGCTTGGCGCGGCCCTCCATGGCCTCGCGGGCGGCGTCACCCCGAGGCGTCTCCTCGGACTTCTCCTGCTCGGACTGCTCGAGCGTCGAGGCGACGGCGGCCTCGCGGAAGGGCGAGACGGTCGGGCCCTGGGTGGGGACGTGGGCGCCACCGGTGCGCACGGACTGCTGGAAGCGGCTCTTCGCGTCCTGCTTGTCCGCGAGGCCCTGACCACCCTCCAGACGCGCCTGATGGCCGACCTGGCCACCGACGTCCATCCCGTCCTTGCTCTGGAGCGCCTTGGCGCCCGCGCTGGTGCCCTCGTTGACGAGCGCCTTGGCGCCCGCGCTGGTGCCCTCGTTCGTCAGGGGCCTGGCACCCGCGCTGGTGCCCTCGGTGCGGGCCTTGGCGTTGGCCCCGCCCGCCGCGGGTTTCCCCGTGGATTTACCCGCCGCGGGTTTCCCCGTGTCCCGGCTGTCCTTGCGGACATCCTCACGCAGCTTCTGGTCCGACGGGAGCTGCTTCGGAATGACTGGTTGTCCGATACGGACGGCCATGTTGCTCTACCCCTTGCGTGAAGGGTGGAGTTGTACACCCAACCAAGACAGGGGGTCCATGTGGGTTCAAAGAGCCCATCAGGAGCGAGCGGGCAGCCGCGCCCTAGCGGCCCTGCTGGGAGAGCAGCTCCGCGGTCTTCTCGCCGAGCTGCTGGACGGGATTCTTGCTGGCCAGCTGCTGAATCCTGCCGAGCGCCTCGCCGAGGATGTCCCCGAGCATCCGAGCCGTCTCGCGTAGGTCCGAGCCCCGGGGGCGGCTGAGCAGCCCCTTGAGCTTCTCGGAGGCATCCAGGAGCGTCTTGCCGATCTCCAACCTGTTGCTCTTCTGCTGGTCCATCAGCTTCTGGATGGACTCGGAGAGCTTGTGCTGGAGGGCCTCGCCGTTCGGGCCCTTGAGCGCCTGGGTGAGCTTCGCGCCGAACTCGTTGTCGATGACATGGCCGAGCAGCTTGCCGAACTCGCCGCCACCGAGGGCCTCGCGGATCGCGCCACCGTCCACCCCCGCCGCCTTCGCGTCGGCCGGAGGAGAGGACGCCGGGGCGTCAGGCACCTCGGTGCCGTTGAACAGGGCCATCATCTTCTGGATGGCCTGCATCATGTCGCCCACCTGCTGGAGCAGCTGGTCCTTGTTGTCGGTGGCGGCGGGGGTGGAGGGAGGCGAACCGCCGGGGGTCGAAGACTCGGCCATGGGGGATTTCCTATCGGTGGGGAACGGGAAGCACTACCACCCGTGGGTGATATGCGGCTTCCTATACCACAGCGTCCGCCAGGGATTGGAATGGCCTCCCGGGAGCGCGGGAGGCCCTTGGCGCGTCAGGCGCCGTCGCGATCTTCCAGGCCATGCTTGCGCAAGAGCTTGCGCAGATAGACGCGATCGATGCCGGCCTCGCGCGAGGCGCGCGAGATGTTGCCCTCACAGCGCTCGAGCAGACCCTTGAGGTAGTCGCGCTCGAAGCCCTCGATGAGCCGCTCCTTGGCTTCCTTGAAGGGCAGATCCAGCTCGGCGGTGGAGCCGCCCAGGGCCTGCTCGGCACCCGTTTCCAGGGGGGGCAGCTCCGGCAGGGCCTCCTCGCCCAGGTTGACCACCTGCTCCACCACGTTGCGCAGCTCGCGCACGTTGCCCGGCCACGGGTACTGGCTGAGCAGCGCGCGCGTCTGATCCGACAGGGCGCTCGGGGGTTTGCCCATGCGGCCGAGCACGGTGTCGATGAGCAGGGGGATGTCCTCGGGGCGCTCGCGCAGGGCGGGCAGGGTGACGCGCAGCACCGCGAGCCGGTGGTAGAGGTCGCGGCGGAACTTGTTCGCCTTGACGGCGCCCTCCAGGTCCACGTGCGTGGCGGCCACCACGCGCATGTCCACGGTGCGGTAGTCATTGGCGCCCACGCGCTTGACCTGCCGGCGCTCCAGCACCCGCAGGAGCCTGGGTTGCAGGTCCAGGGGCAGCTCGCCCACCTCGTCGAGGAAGACGGTGCCGCCCGCGGCGCGCTCGAAGGCGCCGGCGCGGTCCGTCTGGGCGCCGGTGAAGGCCCCCTTCACGTGGCCGAACAGCTCCGACTCGATGAGCGAGGGGGCGATGCCCGCCAGGTCCACGATGATGAAGGGGCCCTTGGCGCGCTTGCTCTCGTTGTGGAGCGCCTCGGCGCACAGCTCCTTGCCCGTGCCCGTCTCGCCCTGGATGAGCACGTCCGAGCCGCCCGGCGCCATGCGCTCGAGCAGGGTGAAGACCTCGCGCATCTTGCGGCTGGTGCCCACGAGCGCGCCGAAGTGGTCGCGCCCGGACAGGGGCATGGAGCGCTCGCGGGTGTCCTCGGGCACCACCTTGAGCTCGGTGGTGCCCAGGGTGATGACGCTGCCCGGGCGCAGTTCCATCTGCGAGAAGCGCAACCCCTCGCAGAACGAGCCGTTGCGCGAGTCGAGATCGACCGCCCGCACATGCTCCTCATGCACCTCGATCCGCAGGTGCTGGCGCGAGATGGTCTTGTCGGCCAGGATGATGTCGCACGTGGGAGCCTTGCCCACGATGTACTCACGCTGGTCGAGCGAATAGCCGCGGCCCGCGTCGGCACCGGACAACACGAGCAGTTTCATCCGCACGCGGCCGGAAGCGACGCGCTGAAGAGTCGCCGTCGCATCCAAATTCTCATCTTCCTCGTAAGACGACACGATAGGGACGCTAACACGCTTCCACGCCCATGACACCCCGTCGAAACGGCCCCCCGTGCGCTGTCCGATTCCTATCGGCGCACGGAGCGCCGGAGGGCCTGGAGGGACGAGGGCTCCCGGGGAAGGGATTCCAGCCAGGAGTCCACCTCGGACGCCCGGGGAGCGAGCCCTGCCTGGAGGAAGCGCTCACGGGCCTGGGCCGCCTCGCGCCGGGCCTCGCCGCGCGCCTGGGGCCCCGGGTCGCTCGCCCACAGGGCGCGCGCCAGGGCATAGCCCGACTCGGCCAGCGCGTCCGGGCTCATGGTGGGGAAGGCGACGGCCCGGCGCAGGGGTTCGATCGCCTCGCGCGTGCGGCCCAGCCGCATCAAGGCCTGGCCCACGCCGTCGTAGGAGTACTGGAGATCCTCGTCGTCCGCGGCCAGGGCCGCGCGCTTGAGGGCGAGCGCCCGCTCGAAGGTGGTGAGCGACTCCTCGGCGCGTCCGAGCTTGAGCAGACACTGGCCCACCCCGTCCAGGGCACTGGCCACCTGGGGGCTGTTCTCACCGAAGGCGGCGGTGTGCGCGGCGACCACGGCGCGCGCATGCTCCAGGGCCCGCTCCGGCTGTCCCATCTCGAGCAGCAGTCCGGCGAGCAGACCATGGCGCCGGCCGGTGTCCGGGTGGAGGGGCCCCACGGCGGCCCGGGTCTGCTGGAGCGCCTCCTCCAGGAGCGCCACCGCACGGGGCCGCTCGTTCATGTCCAGCAGCACGCGGCCGAGCTGGAAGAGGGTGCGCGCGCGCTTGGGGTGGCCGGGGGGCAGCGCCTTTTCCTGGAGGGCGCGGGCCTTCTCCAGCAGGGCGCGGGCCTCCGCGTAGTGCTCCTGGGTGATGGCCGAGTTGGCCCGGTTCGTCAGCAGGTCGGCCTCCAGGGCCGGATCCCCTCCCAGGCGCCGCAGCGTGGCCTCGCCCAGGCCCGCCCAGCTCTCCGCCTGGGTGAAGTGCTTCTGCTTGTCCTCCACGAAGTTCAGCCGGTTGGCGATGGTCACCTTGAGCCGGTCGGCCCGTCCGGACTCGGCGTCGAAGAAGGCCTGGGTGAGCAGCCGCTCGGACTCGGCGGACGCGCCGAGGTTGGACTGGAGCGCGCCCAGGTCGTAGCGCAGCTCGGCGATGAGCGGCAGGTGGCCCGTGGCGAGCACGGGGGCCTCGAGCGCGAAGCCCTTCTCCAGGGCGGGCCGGTAGCGCCCCGCGTCGAGCATCGCCTTCACCCCGGCGAGCTCGCCGCCGAGCCGGGCGATCTCCGCGCGGCGCGTGGGGTCCACCGGCAGGCGCTGCTGGGCGGCGAGCGACTCCACGTCCGCGCACTCGCTCAGCGCGGGCAGCGCGTACACCGTGTCCAGCGAGCGATCCACGAGCTTCGCGTCCGCGTCGGCCAGCACGCCCACCACGGCGCGCATGTCCTGGAGCCGCCGGTCCAGACACACCACGCGCTGGGACAACAGCTCCTCGGTCTGCACCTCGCGCACGCGCGTGGCCTCGCACGCCTCGGTGCTCTGCCGCTTCCAGTCGGCCGCGTATTGCTCCAGCACCCGGGTGACGCGCGCGGCCATCTCCCCCGCGCCGGGCCGTCCGGTGGCCTGGAAGGCCTTGTCCAGCGTGGCGCCCGAGTCCGGCTCCCACACCTCGGCCATGAGCGCGTCGGCGCCCGTGCACACCTGGGACTGTTGGTACACCACCCCGCCCACCACGCTGAGCCCCACGCCCGCCACGCACGCCGCCGCCGCCCAGCGCTGGCGCTGCACGCGCCGCCGCTCCTGCGACAGTGCCTCCAGCAGCTCGCGCATCGAGGCGAAGCGCTCCTGGGGCTCCAGCGACATGCCGCGCATGAGCGCCTGGCGCACCCACGCGGGCACCTTGGAGTCGCGCGGCGGCTCCTGGATGAGGTCCGCCTCCGGGGCGCGCTTGGCCAGGGGCGCCGGCGCCACGTCCAGCGTCTGGGTGCGCGCCGGGGCCAGCTCCTCCCTGCGCCGCGAGGTGACGAAGGCCCGCATGCGCGAGGTCTCGAAGGCGCGCTTGCGGTAGAGGCCCCAGTAGAGCGCCACGCAGAAGCTGAACTGGTCCGAGCGCGCGTCGATGTCGCTCCCCCGGTACTGTTCGGGGGACATGTAGTTGGGCGTGCCCATCACCACGCCCGAGCGGGTGAGGGTGGTGTCCAGCATGCGGCGCTCGGGGGGCACCAGGCCCTCGGCCTGCTCGGGCAGGGGCTCCTCGGGGACCAGGCCCTCGCCCACCTTGCGCGCCAGGCCGAAGTCGGTGACGTAGACGCGGCCGCCGCGGCCGAGCAGCACGTTGGCGGGCTTGAAGTCGCGGTGCACCAGCCCCGCCTCGTGCGCCGCGAGCAGGCCCCGGCCCGCCGCCAGGAAGACCTCGAGCACCTCGCGCCAGGGCCGCTCCTTCTCCAACCACCCGCTCAGCGTGCCCTCGTCCGCCATCTCCATGGCGAGGAACACGTGCTCGCCCCACATGCCCACGTCGTGGATGGGGACGACGTTCGGGTGGGTCACCCGGGCCATGGCCTGCGCCTCGCGCAACAGCCGCGCGCGCGCCGCCTCCGCGTCCAGCTGGCCGTCCGCCTGCAACAGCTTGAGGGCCACCTTGCGGTCCAGGTCCGGATCGTACGCCGAGTACACGACGCCCATGCCGCCCTGCCCCAACTGCTTGAGCAGCACGTAGCGCCCCACCTGGGCCACCGGCGGAGCGTCCTCCACCTGGGCGTTCCGGTTGGAGCGGCCCGTGTCCGGCGCGGGCTGCTCGCGCGAGTTCTTGCTCCGGAACCGGCTACTCCTGGTTTTACCGTCACCCATGGCTGTCCAGGATTCCACCTCGGCTCCGGCTTTGTAAAGGGTACCCCCCCCTCTTCACCCTCGACGGACCGGGAGCGCGCGAGGCCCGCTCCCGTGAGAAAATGAGAAACACACACCCTTTTTTCGAGGTGTGGGCCCGCTGCTTTGATTGGGTAGCTCGTCACCCCGCACGACAATGACTGTCGTCCCGGAATCGCAGACACACCTCAGGCGGCCGACCCCGGGGCGTCGCCCAGCGGCAGCACCACGGTGAACGTGGTGCCCTCCCCGGGCTCACTCTCCACGGAGATGGAGCCCCCGTGGGCCCGCACCACCTCGCGCGTGAGGTAGAGGCCGAGCCCCAGCCCCCCGAAGTGCTGCTCCGGCACCCCCCGGCTGAACCGGTCGAAGATGTGCTCCTGCTCGCTCTTCGACATGCCCATGCCCCGGTCGCGCACCACCAGGAGCACCGAGCCCTCCCGCTCCATCACGCGCACGTCGATGGGACGGCCCTCGCCGAACTTCAGCGCGTTCTGCACCAAGCCCATCACCACCAGCTCCAGCCGGCGCGGATCCCACTCGCCCTCCACCGGGCTGCACAGCTCGCGCACCACCTCGGAGCCGCTGTCGGAGATCTGCCGCTGCACGCCCTCGAGCACGCCCTCCACCAGCTTGCACAGGTCCATGCGCTTGCGCCGCAGCACCAGCGCGTTGCCGGCGATGAGGTGGGACACGTCCAGCAACTGGTCCACCAGCAGCCCGAGCCGCCGCGTCTGCCACTCGGCGACGGCGATCTCCCCGAGCAGCACCTCCGGCTCCAGGGAGGCCGCGCTCCGGCCGCGGCGCAAGAGGCTCTGCAGCCGCAACTGGAGGGGCAACAGGGGCGTGCGCAGCTCGTGCCCGGCCACCGAGAGGAACGTCTCCCTCAGCCGCAGGGCCTGCTCCGCCTGGCGGTAGAGCCGCGCGTTGTCGATGGCGATGGCGGCGCGCCGCGCCAGCTCCTCGGCCAGCGCGAGCTCGGCGGGCCCGTAGCGCTCCGGCCGGGCCGCGGCGAGCGTGATGGCGCCCAGCGCGTGCCCCCGGCTCATCAGCGGCACCGCCAGCACGCTGCCCAGGCCCAGCTCCGACACGAGCTGGACGTGCGCGTCGTCGACGCACTGGGCACGCATCGCGGCCTGGGTGACGCGTGACTCCAACACCCACGTGCCGGTGCGCGCGGCCACGGCCGCCGGGACCCTCGAGTCCGGGCCGGGAGGGTAGCGCCGCTGGAGCTCGTCCAGCAGCGGCGCCTTCGCCGCGTCCACGTGCGCCCCACCCACCCGGCGCAGCACCCCGTCCTCCTTCAAGTCGATGACGCACCAGTCGGCCAGGGGGCCCACGCACACGGAGGCGATGCGCGGCAGCACCTTCTCCAGGTCCAGCGACTCCACGAGCACCCCGCCGGCCCGGGCGAGGAAGGCGGAGGCCGCCTCGGAGCGCTGGCGCTCCTCCAGTTGCTTGCGCAAGGACTCGCGCATCTCGTTGATGGCGGCGCTCACCTCGTCCAGCTCGTCCCGGCTCACCCGGTGCGTGCCCGTGCGCCGCAGCACCAGGGGCGTCTCCAGGTGCTCCGTGTCCAGGCCGCGCGTGTAGGCCGCCATGGTGGCCAGGTGCTGCGTCACCAGGCGCTGGATGAGGAAGAAGGCGAAGAGGCCGAAGAGGAACGTCTTGCCCGCCTCGGTCGCGAGGATGACGAGCACCCGGCTGTGCAGCTCGGCGCGGGTGTGCGCCAGGTTGGCCCCCACCCGGAGCGTCCCGAGCAGGCGCGAGCCGTGGTACAGCGGGAACTCCCGGGAGAACTCCCGGGGCACGCCGCCGCCGGCCACGTAGTGGGTGCCCAGCTCGGTGTCCACCTCCACGAGCACGATGCCGGGCAGCGTGGTGATGCCCTCGAGCTGGGTGCGCAGCAGCGTCTCGTCGAGTGTCCACAGGCTCTCGGCGATGCCCTGCGTGTAGCTGGAGCGGATCTGCGTGAAGCGCTCCTCGAGCTGCCGCACTTCCCGGTGGTAGTCGGTGCCCAGCTGCACCAGCGTGCCCAGCAGGCTGACGGCGATGCTGAAGAGCAGGATGTAGAGCAGCAGCCGTCGTCCGAGCCGGTTGCCCGAGCGCAGCCAGCGCGAGCCCCAGGCCGCCACCGGCTCGCGCGCCTGGACTCCAGAGGTGACCGGCGCGTGCGACTCAGGGGTTGCCATTCGTGTCCATGCGGCCATGCCGCTGCGCGAACAATGCCTGGAGGGAGAAATCGTAGTGCTTCACGCGCGGGTTGGCCGCCTTGGAGAAGGCCCGGAAGTCGAAAGCCTCCCAATCCGGCCGGCCGAGCACCTCCAGGTAGCCCGCGGCACTGGCACGCGTGGCGGGCAGGAACTCCGTGCGCCAGTCGATCCGCTCGGAGGCGAAGTCGCGCCCCTGGTGGTGATCGTACAGGAGCACCAGGGACCAGGCCCCCTCCAGGAAGTGCCCCCCGAGGCTCGTCACCAGCTTGCCCCCGCGCACGGCCTCGAGCGCCTCGGGCGTCCAGTCGACGCCCCCCACCAGCACGTCCTCGCCCGGGCGGCGGCCCGCGTCCTCCAGGGCCTGCACGGCCCCCATCGCCAGGTCATCGTTGGCGGCCCAGATGACCTGGAGTTCCGGGTAGCGGCGCAGCAGGAGGAACGTCTTGCGCTGGGACTCCTCCCGCCTCCAGGCGGCGGTGACGCTCTGGAGCAACTCGACGTCCTTCTCCGCGGACAGGGCCTGGCGCAGGCCCAGGTGGCGCTGCCTCGCGGAGGTGTCCCCCCACTGGCCCTCGATGGCGATGAGCCGCACCGGCCCCTCCACCGGCCCCTTCACCGAAGAGCGCCCGCGCGCCCGGGCCGCGTCGATCAGCAGCCGCACCAGCCGATCACCCGCCCCCACGTCGTCCGGCACCATCTGGCCAATCCACCGCTCGAAGTGCTCGCGCGGCCCGCCGAAGCGCGCCCGCTCCTCGAGCGCCAGCCCGGAGTTGACGACGAACACCGGCACCTGGGCCTGCTCGGCCACCTCGAGGACGCGGGCGCCGATGCCGCGGTGGATGGAGGT
The DNA here is from genome assembly GCF_044360685.1 of Cystobacter fuscus. Taxonomy (GTDB): domain Bacteria; phylum Myxococcota; class Myxococcia; order Myxococcales; family Myxococcaceae; genus Cystobacter; species Cystobacter fuscus_C. Next base: position 68,920 of record NZ_CP043491.1, read on the forward strand.
GATGAGGTAGTCGGGCTTGTCGGGCCCGCTCACCGCCTGGCGCGCCTGCTCGAGGATCTGCCCCGGCCAGTGGCCCACGTCGATGTCGATGAGCTCGATGTCCAGGTCATGGGCGGCCGCGTGCATGGCGCCCCTGAACTGGCGGGAGAAGCCCCCTCCGGTCCCCAGCGCATTGAGGAAGACCACGCGCATGCGCGCGCGCGCGGGAGCGGCGGGCTCGGGGGGCGCCGCCCCCAGCAGCAGCAGGGGCACGAGCAGGACACCGAGGCGCCACCGGAACGTGGTCATGGGCAAGCAGCTCCCCCCTTTCCGCGTGCGCCCGGGAAGACTCCAGGACGAGGAGGGGTGAGCGTAGCGTCGGCGGGAACCGGCAGGAACTGGCGTCATCGCGCAACGCTCACCCGCCAGCGTCAGCGGCGTCACCGTCTCCTATCCTACATTTCCGGACTCCGGCTCGGCTCCTTGCCTGGTCACGGAGGGAACAAACTTCGAGCCCCACTGGAAACAATCCCCGAAACGTTGCGATACTAGGGAGAAGCTGAACCCGCGTATTTCCCGCCCCCGGGAGGTCCCCCATGAGCCTGACGATTCCCCCGAACTCCGTCATCCTCCCACGAGTCACCAAGAGTGCCAGCACGCCCGAGCCCGAGGTCCAGACGCCGCCTCCGCCTCCGCCCAAGCTGACCAAGGACCTCGAGACGGTCAAGGACGACTACCAGCAGGCGCTCGAGAACCAGAAGCAGTGGCTCATCAAGTACGGCGCGCCCAAGGAGCAGATCGAGGCCCTGGACAAGGCGATCGAACAGCATCAGGAGTCGGTGCTGGATTTGAACAACGCGCGCAACTCACAGAACAGCGTGGTGGCGTTGGAGCAGAAGGACGCGGGCGGGTGGAACAGCGAGGCGCCGGTGCTGCAGCAGGAGGGCAACAGCGACTGCGGCGAGACGGTGGCCACCATGTTCAAGGGGGCCAAGGAGGGCCGTGAGAAGGTGGAGGGCGAGCGGGGCCAGGGCATCATCAACGACTTCAAGACCCGCTTCACCAAGGGGGATGGCACCACGCCGGCGGAGATGGCCGACATGCTCACCTCCGAGGGGCTCGAGGTGAAGCACAGCAGCAAGGGCCTGGAGCGCGGCGCCATGGACGAGGCACTGCGCAACGGCGACAAGGCGGCGGTGATGCTGGACTCGAAGATCTCCGGCAGCCCCGACGACGTGTCTGGCAGCCCGCACTGGGTGCTCATCGATGGCATGGACAACCAGGGCCGCTACCTGGTGAAGGATCCCTCCAACGGCTCCAGCTACTACGCCAAGCCCGAGGACCTCGCCAACGCCATCAACACCAGCCAGAGCAAGAGCCAGTCGGGCGGCGTGCTCATCGTGGGCAACCCGGACGTCCCCACGGATCTGGCCAACAAGAACCGGGAAAACGCCGAGACGCTCGGCAACACGCCCGGCACGGGTTGGGGCTGGAAGAAGAACTCGCAGGAGAGCTCGGAAGGGTAGGCCCGGGCGGGCGGGCCTCGCCTCAGCGCACGGGCAGGTCCGCCAGCGTCAGGTTGAGCACCGCCGGCTTGCCCTGCTCGACGGGCACGAACAGCTCGCGCCGCTTGCCGTCCTGGCCCTGGAGCAGCAGCCGGAGCTGTCCCACCGGAACGGGCTTCTTGAACAGGGGCGTCTTGCCCAGGGAGCGCCCGTTGAGGAACACCTCGGCCTCGGGCCGGGTGACGAGCGTGAGCAACCCCTGCTTCGCCGCACGCGCGGAGGGAGCCGCCCCGGCCCCGGCCGCCTCCGTGGTGGAAGCGGGCGCCTTCGCGGCCTCCGTGGCCGGAGGGCTCGTCGGCGCCGCCGCGGCCTCGGGTGACGGCTCGGCGGCCTGGGGACGCGGGGGCCCGAGGGGAAGCAGGGGAGAGGGATCCTCCGCGGCGCCAGGAGCCGGAGCGGGGGTTGGCTCGGCCTGGAGGGCCTGCCGGAGCTCCATGCCCCCCAGGCCCAGCAACCCGCCCAGCACCAGCATCCCGGCCCACAAGCCCAGGGAACTCTTCGCCACCTTGGGGCCCGGCGTCTCCCGCGTGTCCGGGGGCGTGGCGGCGACGTTCGAGAACTCCCGCGTGACCACCCGGCCCGTGGTGACCACCCGGTCCAGCGGGGTGGCATCCACATCCGTCTGCACCTCGGGCTCCGTCTTGTGCCGGGGCGCGGGGGAGCGGGGCGGGCGCTTCTCGACTCCCGGACGCCGCGCGTCCTCGAGCGCGCGCATGGGCTCCGGCGCCGGCCTGGGCGCGACTGGAGCCACCTTCGACGTGCCATCCAGCGTCTCGTCCACGGTCTGCAGCAACTGGCGCGTGCCCTCGCGCTGCTTCTCGAAGTGCTCGGCCATGAAGGCGGCGCGTTGCTCGGCGTCGAAGAGCAGGGGGCCCGCCGCGGCCTCCAGCGCCCGCGCCATGTCCCGGCCCGTCGCGTAGCGCTGCTCCCGGTCGCGCGCCAACGCCTTGAGCGCCACCGCGCGGATCTCCGCCGGCACCTGCCCTCCCCGGGGCTGGGGCTCGGGGATGGAGGCCCCCAGGATCATCTGCATCTCCTGGATCTCCGACCCGGCGGCGAACAGCCGCTCGCCCGTGAGCAGCTCGTGGAGCATCACCCCCACGGAGAACAGATCGCTGCGGCCATCCAGCGGCTGGCCCCGCACCTGCTCCGGCGACATGTACCCGGTGGTGCCCTTCACCATGCCCGCCTGGGTGTTCGCCCGGGCGCCGCGCGCCTTGGCGATGCCGAAGTCCAGGAGCTTCACCACCCCGTCGTACGTCACCATCACGTTCTTGTGCGCCACGTCCCGGTGGATGACGGGGTGGGGCTTGCCCCCGGGTGTGGTGAAGGTATGCGCGTAGTGCAGCGCGAGGCACACATCGCGTATGACCGACAGCACGAAGCCCAGGGGCAGCGTCCCCCCGAACCGCCGGCCCAGGGTGATCACCTGATCGAGGTTCTGCCCCGCGATGAACTCCATCGCCAGGAACAGCCCCCCCGCGTCCTGCCCCAGCTCGAACACCTGGCCGATGTTCGGATGGTTGAGCGCCGCGGTGATGCGCGCCTCGTCCAGGAACATCCGCTCGAACTGCTCGTCACTGCGCGCGTCCGGGAGGATGCGCTTGATGGCCGCGTACTTGCGAAAGCCCCCCGGCCCCGACGTGTAGCCCAGGAACAGCTCGGCCATGCCCCCCACGGACAACTGCGAGAGGACCTCGTAGCGTCCGATGCGCTCTCCCCGGTGGGGATCGAATGGCACGGGAGAAGACGAGGAGGAGGGCCCCTGGACAGGGTCGGACATGGGCACGCAGCATAGCCCACAGCCCCTGTGGACGGCCTGTGGAGCGAGCCGGGAGTCCCTGTGGACAACCCCACCGCACTTGCCCCCCTTGTGGATGGCCGGGGATAAGCGCCAACTTCCCCACATGTAGCATGATCGGGATTGCTCAAGGATGACGAGCGCTTACGGACTTTTCCACAAGCCCACACCCCCTGCTGTTACCTCTTCTAGATCAAGATCACTCTCTATCCAGTGAAGAAACAGCGGGGCCTGGGGACAACCCGAACTGTGGACAAGGCCCCCCGGCGCTTCAGTGCCAGGTGCGGGTCAGGGACACCAGGGTGAGGCGGGCGCGCGCGGCATCCAGCTCCAGCCGCACGTCGCAGCCGGCCAGCAGGAACTCCAGGGTGACGGGGGCCGAGCGCGGCAGGAACTCCCGCTCCCGCGCCGCCTGGACCGCCAGCCGGAACAGCTCCCCCAACAAGGTGTGACGCGTGTCCGCCGGCAGCAGATCCATCTGCGCCTGCAGCGGGAACGGGACGAAGACCGTGAAGGCCTGGGCCGGTTGCTCGGAGATCACGGATTCGGTGAAAGCCATGCGACCCAGGAATGCCAGAAGCGTACCGGGAACGGCCTCCGTGATTCCGCGAGGTTATGGGGTTGGCTCGGCGGAGGGGCCGTAGAAACGGCAGGAATTTCCGGAATGGAGGGATGCCCGCGGAGACAGAGGGGCCGATCTACCCCTGGCCGGGCGGCCTGCGAGCGGTCAGGGGTCCACACTCCCTCCTGGAAGAATGAGGGGTGTACCAAGGAGTGCGTGCACCCGGGGGCGGGCTGGGGTAATGCCGACCCTCGTGACGCGAACCCGGGAGATGGATGGACGGCTGTCGGCCCGGGTGGACGACCCGGTGCCGGCGCGAGCCGGGAGTCACGCGAAGGAGCTCCCTTGGAGTTGAGTCCCCCCCGTGGCCCCCGACCCTACCGAGACGCCTCTCTTCGTGCGCATCAGGTTTCCGAGACCAGGGCCCACCTGGGAGAGTCCGTCGCGTCGACCATGCCGATGTTGAACGATTCTTCCGCGCTCGCCTTCTGCCGCGAGGTGCTGCCCGCGGTGTCGCGCACCTTCGCGCTCAACATCCCCGTGCTGCCCGCGCCGCTGGATACGGCGGTGCTGGTGGCCTACCTGCTGTGCCGGATCGCCGACACGCTGGAGGACGAGGTGCAGGGGCCGGCCAGCGCGGTGCTGCTCGCGGAGCTGGCGCGCCTGAGCACGCTGCCCGAGGGGTGGCGGGAGGACGCCCGGCGCTTCACCCAGGAGGCCGCGCGGGTGCTGCGCGCCCAGGCGCCCGCGGCCGAGGTGCGGCTGGTGGAGGGCACGGGCCAGGTGTTGGAGGCGCTCGGGGAGCACGCGGCGCCGGTGCGCGAGCACGTGGCCACGTGTCTGCGGCTGATGACGGAGGGCATGGGGCGCATGGGCAGCAAGGGCCGCGCCTCGGGCGGGGGCCTGGGCCTCGCCTCGCTCGAGGAGACCCTGGAGTACTGCTATTACGTGGCGGGCACGGTGGGGGAGATGCTCACCCGGCTCTTCGAGTGGTACTCGCCCGCCATCGCCGGACGCGCGCGCATGCTCGAGCCGCGCTCGGTGGCGTTCGGCAACGCGCTGCAGCTCACCAACATCCTCAAGGACGTGCGCGAGGACCTGGAGCGGGGCTTCTGCTGGCTGCCCCGGACGGTGCTCGCCGAGCACGGCCTGACGCCCGAGGCCCTCCTGGAGCCGGGCAACCGCGGCGCGGCGCTCGAGGCCCATGGCCGGCTGGTGGCGGTGGCGCACCGGGAGCTGCGCCAGGCCTTCGAGTACGTGATGGGCCTGCCCCGCGAGGAGCACGGCATCCGCCTGTTCTGCCTGTGGCCGCTGTTCCTCGCGGTGATGACGCTGCGCAAGCTGTACGGCAATGGCCGGGTGCTCGAGCCCGGGCCGGTGAAGGTGTCGCGGCGCACGGTGAAGTGGGTGGTGGCGGCGACGAAGCTGCTGGTGGCCCGGGATGGGGCCCTCAAGCTCATGTTCGCCGCGCTCACCGCCCCGCTGCCCGCCTGAGCCCCGGCCTCACCCCGTCCGGGCGCGGAACACCACGGTGAGGTTGTGGCTGGGCATCTCGATGACGCGCTCGCGCTCGAGGCCGTGCCGCCGCGCCTCGGCGGTGACGGCGCCCAGCTCGCGCACGCCCCAGGAGGGGTCGCGCTCGCGCAGCGAGGCGTCGAAGGCGAGGTTGCTCGGTGCCGGGGGCTGCCCCTCGATGAAGTACGCGCCGTAGAGCACGAGCGGCCCGCCCGGAGCGAGCACCCGTCCCGCGCCCCTGAGGAGCCCCTGGCAGGCCTCCCACGGGGAGATGTGCACCAGGTTGATGGCCACGAGCGCGTCCGCGCGTTCCACCGGCCAGGGCTCGGCCAGCACGTCCAGCGCGAGCGGGGCGCGCAGGTTGGGCGGGCCCTCCTCCTGGCGCCAGGCCTCGATGCTCGCGAGCGCGGTGGGGTCCAGGTCGGTGGGCTGCCAGGTGAGCCCGGGGAGGGCGCGCGCGAAGAAGACGGCGTGCTGGCCGGTGCCGCTCGCCAGCTCGAGCACGGTGCCCTGGGCGGGCAGCACCTCGCGCAGCACGGGCAGCAGGGGTTCCCGGTTGCGCTCGGCGGAAGGGGCGTGGCGCTTCATGGAGTGGCGGGGCCCGGCGGGGCGGCGGGCGGGGCCGCCTGAACGGCTGGGGAAGGCAGCAGCCACGAGGACACCACGCCTCCGTCCCAGCGCAGGGCGACGAGCATCGCCGCGAGCCCCAGCAGCACCACCAGCACCAGCAGGGCCACCCGGAGCCCCCGCCCGGAGCGCGCGGCCGCGATGGAGTGGGTGCCCGAGGACAGCAGGAGCTCCTCCTCCGTCTTCGGCGCGCTCGAGCGCGGAGGGAGGGAGGGCAGGGTCTGGAAGGGGAGGGTGGGGTATTCCGACGAGTCCTCGCTCGGGCTGTCGACGGGACGCGGGGGCGGGGAGGGACGGCGATGGGGCTGGGTGGTGTCCTCGTCCCTGTCCCCGGCGGAGGGCGGCGCGGTGACGGAGGCGCGCGTGGCCGCGTCCGGAGCGGAGATGCGCAGGGCGCGCGTGGGCTGGGAGCGGGAGGAGGCCTCGGGGGGGCGGGGCGGCTGTCGGCGGGGGAGCGGGAGGGCGTGGCCTCGGGGAGGCGGGACGGCTGTCGGCGGGGGAGGCGGCGCGGTTCTCGGAAGTGGTGGAGCGCCGGGGCCGGACGAGGGCCGTCTTCTCCGGCTCCTTCTTCTCCTCGGGGGCGGGAGGGGGTTCCACGCGGCCCGGCGTGCGCGGCCGGGGGGGTGGGGGCAGCACGGGCCGCGAGCGATCCACGGTGGCACGCGCGGACGGGCGGGGCGTGGGCGAGGCGGCGCGGGGCTCACCCCCGGCGACGGGAGCCGCCGGAGGTGGCACGAGGGGCGAATAGGGGATGATGTCCGTGTTGGCCGACGAGGGCCCGCGCGAGGCCTGCGCGGGGGCGGCGGTGACCACGGGCAGGCGGGGCGTGGCCCCCTCCTTCGCCGCGTCCTTCGCGCCTTCCCGGGGCTCGGCCGGGGACAGTGGCAGCTTCACCTCGCCCGTGGAGGTCCGGCTGCCCGCGAGCACCTGCCGCGTCTGCTCGCGCCGCTCGGCGAAGAGGCGCCGCAAGAGCGCCCCGCTCTGCTCGGGCAGCCAGATGAGGCCGCTCACGGCGCGCTCCAGCTCGCGCGCGAACTCCAGCGTCGTCGCGTACCGGTCCTCGCGCTGGCGCGAGAGGGCCTTGAGCACGATGGCGTCCAGCTCCGGGGGCACGGCCTTGTTGGCGCGCGAGGGCTCGGGGATGGGGCCGCGCAGCACCGCGTTCATCACCGCCGCGGGCGCCTTGCCCGGAAACAGCCGCGCCCCCGTGAGGCACTCGTGCAGCACCACGCCCAGGCTGAACAGATCGCTGCGCGCGTCCAGCGGCTGGCCGAGGATCTGCTCCGGCGACATGTAGCCGCTCGTGCCCTTCACCATGCCCACCTGGGTGCGGCTCACCTCCATCAGGCTCTTGGCGATGCCGAAGTCGAGCAGCTTGGTGACGCCCTCGTACGTCACCATGATGTTCTTCTCGGCCACGTCCCGGTGGATGACGGGCGAGGGCTCGCCCAGCGCGTCCGTGAAGGTGTGCGCGTAGTGCAGCGCCAGCGCCGTGTCGCGCACCGTGGCCAGCCCCAGCCCCATGGGCATGGGCTCCTTGGCCGCCAGGCACGCGCGCGCCACTTCCAGGAGCGTCGCCCCCGGCACGAACTCCATGGCCAGGAACAGCTCGCCCCCGGCCACGTCCAGATCGAACACCTGCGCGATGTTCGGGTGGTTGAAGGCCGCGGTGACGCGCGCCTCGTCCAGGAACATCTGGACGAATTCCTCCTGGCCCTGGATGTCCGGGAGGATCTTCTTGAGCACCACCGGCTTGTGGAACCCCGCCAGGCCACGCCTGGAGGCGAGGAAGATTTCCGCCATGCCTCCCGTGGACAGGCGGCAGAGCACCTCGTAGTTGCCCATCTGCCGGCCGCGCACATCGTCCTGCGCGGAGGGAAGCATCGAACCAGCCATTCGAGAAAACCAAGCCTATAGGACCCGCCGCCCCAGGCGGAAGCCATCCCCGTGTTTTTCGCGTGAGAGCGTAACTGGAGTGCCTTCCAGTGAAACCTTGAACGCTCGTTTTACTGCTTTCCACCGATCAACGGAACGGGTTTTACCCGTTTCTTGAGACTCCCGGGGCTGGCGGGAAAATGTCGGGGAGGTGGCAGAAGGGGACCGCCCTGCGCACGAAGGGGGAGGAGTGCAAGCCCCGCCCGCGGGACGAGGCAAATGTCGTCGGGTGAGCACCTGCGGGGGGGGCGACGGGTGCTCGACGATTGGAGGGCCCGGCGACATCCGGTGAGGCTGCACAAGCCGGGGAGTGTGTCCACATTGGCGGAATTCCGAAGGCGGAGTTCCCCATGGCGACGAAAAAGGTGGCGGAGCGCGTGCGTGCCCGAGACAACGTCCTGGGCTATCGCATGGGTCCGGGGTTGGTGGCGGTGGCGTCCGTGGAAGGTGAACGTTCTCCGGCGGGGCGGTTGGTGCAACTGTCCCCGGAGCATTTGACGGTGTGCCTGCAGAAGCCCACGGCGCTCAAGCCGGGGCAGCGGGCCAACGTGGTGTTGGGCGTGGGAGGGGAGGCAACGGCCCTGAGGGCCGAGGTGATGAAGATCCATCGGCCGGCGCCCGAGGCGCTGCCGGAGCTGAGCCTGCGCTTCGTGGCGCCGCAGCTCGCGCAGGGCCGCCACATCGTCTCCATGCTGGAGGGCTGGCGCGACAAGGGGCACCTGGAGCTGCCGCGCACGAGCCCCATCTGGAAGGAGCGGATCGTGCGCGCGGATCGCATCGGCCGCATCTTCGAGGCGCTCACGGCGCGGCGCTGCCGGGGCATGGCGCGCTCGGAGCACGGGGACGTGGAGCTGTCCGCGGCGCTCTTCGACAAGTACGACGCCCGGGTGGCCTGGGAGGTGCGTGGGGGCGTGCTGCCCCCCGGCCCCTTGCTGCTGGAGGTGTATGGCTTCAGCTCCGTGCTGCGCTTCCAGGTGGACGAGGCGCTGCACGAGGACGGGCTGTGGAGCGTGAAGCTGCCCTCCGAGGTGGTGCGCTACCGCCACCGCCGGCTGCGCCGCGCCCCGGCGTGGGGTGGCTGCGTGGCGCGCTTCGCCCATCCGCTCTGGCCCCAGGTGCGCGTGCAGCGCGAGCTGATGGACATCAGCTACGAGGGCCTGTCCTTCGCCACCGAGCCGGGGGAGGACCTGCTCTACCCGGGGCTCGTGCTGCCCGAGGTGGAGGTGGAGCTGCCGGGGCGTGCGCCGGTGTACGTCAAGGCCGAGGTGCGCAACATCAGCGGTACCAGCGCGGGCCGCCGCTGCGGCATGAAGGTGGAGCCGATCGGCGACGCGGCGGCCTGGCGCACGCTCGTGGAGGAGCTGAGCCATCCGAACACGCGCGTGTCCGGGCAGTGGGATCAGGGCACGTGGGATCTCTACGAGCGCTCGGGCTACTTCCGGCTGTCGGGCAAGACGCCCGCGGACTTCGAGCGCATGAAGGCCGAGTACCGCGAGGCGCACGAGCGCCTGGAGCGGGCGCCCCGGCTGGGCTACCGCGTGGTGCGGCCCGTGCCCCAGAGCGACACGGTGGAGGCGAGCCTGTCCTGGCTCAAGCCGTACTCGGGCAGCTGGATGGCGCACCACCTGGCGCGGCACCTGCCCGCCGGCGAGCGCTGCCGCGGCACGGCGCGCGAGGCCCTGCGCGACATCTACCTGCGCGGCTTCGAGCCGGCGCAGACGGATCCGGACATCAAGTGGTTCCTCGCGTACTGCGAGGCGAACGTGCGCTGGGTGCGCTTCACGGCGCTCGACTTCGCCGAGTGGTACCAGCACACGGGCCAGGCGTGCGTGCTCAACTTCCACCTGATGGAGGCGGACGCGCGCCGCGAGTGGACGATGCCCGAGGGCTTCAGCCTGGGCGAGCCCACGGCCGAGGAGAAGCAGGCGCTGTTCGCGCGGCTCGAGCGCACGCGCCCGGTGGCCTACCGCGAGGCGTTGGATCTGGTGCCCGAGCGCTTCGACCTGGCGGGGCTCAAGCAGCAGTGGAGCGGGGCGAAGCTGGGCCGCGAGCGCCACGTGCTGGTGGCGCGCAAGGACGGCCGCGCGGTGGCGGTGGGCGTCATGGAGGCGGCGCACGCGGGGCTCAACCTGTTCCACGTGCTCAACGGGCTGCGCATCATCCCCCTGGTGGACGCGTCGCTGCCCGAGGCCCAGCAGGCGATGCTGGCGCTCCTGGCCGGCGCCGCCGAGTGGTACCGGGCGCGCGGTCTGGACGTGTTCATCCACTACGTGGAGGAGGAGCACCGGGACTACCTCGGCGAGGCGAAGCTCACGGACCTGGGCGAGGGCCGCATCTGGATCCTCTCCGCCCAGCTGCTGCCGGACTTCATCGAGCACCTGTGCGAGGCGACGACGCCCCGGGGAGGCGAGGCGTGAGGCAGCGCTCCCCGGGGGTGGGCCCTCAGGGGGAGTAGGACTCGGTGGAGGCGGAGTCGTGGTTGCTCACGCCTCCCACCGCGAGCACCGTGCCATCGCCCAGCAGCGTGGCGGTGTGGCCGTAGCGGTCCACGTTCATGGGGGCCGTGTCGCTCCAGGTGCCGCTGACGGGATCGAACCGCTCCGCGGCGGTGAGGATGCCGGTGGAGGGGTGGTAGCCGCCCGCCACGAGCACCTCGCCGCCGGGCAGGAGCGTGGCCGTGTGCGCGCGGCGGGGCGTGCGCACGGGGCCCGTGGCCGTCCAGGTGTCCGTGGTGGAGTCGTACAGCTCGGCGCTCGCGGCGGACGGGACGCCGGAGCCGAGGCCGCCCACCACGAGCACCCGGCCATCGGCCAGCGCGGTGGCGGTATGCCCGCCGTGGCCCACCTGGGTGGCTCTCACGGGCGAGAAGCTCCCCGTGGCGGGGTCGAACACCTCGGCCGAGGCCAGGGGGTTGCCCGAGCCATCCACGCCGCCCACCACGAGCACCCGGCCATCGCGCAGGAGCGTGGCGGTGTGCCGCGTGCGCGCCGTGCCCAGCGTGCCCGTGAGCGACCAGGTGTCGTGGGCGGGGTCGTACAGCTCGCTGGAGCCCAGCACCTCGCCGCCATCCTCGGAGGTGGAGCCGCCCACCACGAGCACCCGGCCATCGCGCAGGAGCGTGGCGGTGGGGTGGTAGCGCAACTTGTGGAGAAGTCCCGCCGCCCCCCACGCGCCGAGCGCCGGGACATACAGCTCGGCGTTGGCGCGGGTGGAGCCGCCCACGAGCAGCACCCGGCCATCGACGAGCCGAGTCATGGCGTGGCCGCGGTGCGAGGTGAGGGTGCTTCCGGTGGCCGACCAGGTCGCGCCGAGGGGCTCGTACACCTCGGCCGAGCGGTTGAAGCCGCCGGCCACCAGCACCCGGCCATCCGCCAGGAGGACCGCTTCGTGCCTCAGCCGGGGCAGGAGCAGGGCGCCGCGGCGCACCCACGTCCTGGCCGGGGGAGGCGCGCAGCGCAGGCCCATGTCCGAGGAGGCGGCGTTGTTGCCCTCGTCGCACTCCAGCTCGCGGCCCGTCCCCGGGGTGCCGTCGTCATCGGCCACGGCCCAGAGCGGGGCGCTCGGTTCCGGGGCGGTGGCGAGCTTCAACGTGGCACTGGCTTCACCCGCCGGGGGCAGGGCCTGGGGCAGCGAGGCGACGCCCAGCAACTGGCCGCCCGAGGCGGGATCTCCCTGGTAGAAGGCCACCCTCAGTCCGGCCGAGGCCGACGCGTCGCCCGCGTTGCGCACGCGGGCCTGGAGCGTCAGCGCCCAGGTCGTGGAGTCACACGTGGCGGTGACGTCCGAAACCCTGACATCGGGCGCCGCGAAGGCGGACGTGCCGGGGCTGCCCTGGCTGTTGGAACGAAAGGAATTGAAGCCGCTCAACCAGGCGGTGGCCGGGTGGGTGGGCAGGGTGCCATCCTCGTTCACGTGGGTGATGGAGTAGGCGTGCTGATTCCAGACGCGCCGGGTGTTCACCCACCCGTCCTTCCTGTCCCGGTACAGGCGCAGGCCGGCGAACGGGCCGAAGCCACAGGTGGTGTTCTGCGCCACGAGCAGCTCGGCGTTGTGGTCTCCATCCACGTCGGCGACGATGGGCTGCTCGTAGGCGGTGCAGGAGCTGTGGGGCACCTCGAAGCGCACCGCGCCGGTGGTGCCGTCGTAGATGCGCAGCCGCACCTCGTCCGCGTAGATGATCTCCGAGCGCCCATCCCCCTCGAAGTCGAAGGTGGACGAGCCCGTGCGGTTGGAGCTGTGATCGCGCATGGTGCTCACCCACTTCACCTCGCCGTCCGCCTCGAAGACGGTGTAGCGATCCGTGCCCGCGACGCCGATCTCCGGCTCACCGTCCCCGTCGAAGTCCGCGATGTTGGGCGTGCCCCCCACGCCGCCGCCCGGAATGGGCATGGTCCACAAGGACTGGCAGTGGTCATCCATCAACGTCACATAGCCGCTCCACACCACCACCACCTCGCCCTGGGGATCGGCGTCGAAGTTGGCCACCGCCGCGAGCCCATGGCCGATGTCGGTGTTCACGCACCGCGGTTGCCCGTCGGGCTCGTAGATGGCCCGGTCGTTGATCACCTCGAGCTGGCCGTCCTGATCGATGTCCACCGCGAAGGAGAGCGGCCCGCTGGTGGTGCCTCCCCCGCCATCGGTGCCCAACCACTTGAGCGCTCCGGTGTGATCGAAGACGGCGGGGCCGTTGATGATCTCCACCTGCCCGTCTCCCTCGAGGTCCGCCAGCGACGGGCCCCCCCAGTTGTTGCCCGGCCCCGCGGTGCGGAACTTGAAGGTGCCGTCGTGCTCGAAGCACAGCAGGGCCCGGCTGTCCTGGGCCACGGTGCAGATCTCCACCCGCCCGTCTCCGTCGATGTCACCCGCCGCGATGCTCGACGCGCCGCGCACCCGGTGCTCCTGCGCCGTCACCGCCCACAACTCCACGCCCGTGGCGCCATCCACCGCGCGCAGGATGCCGTCGCTGACGTAGTTCTCCCCCGCGTAGGAGTTGAAGACGACGTCCGGAACGCCATCCCCGTTGGTGTCCACCACCACGGGCGCCATCATCACGTTGGTGTGCGAGGGCATGACGTCGCTGCCCGTCCAGGCCCACTCCAGCTCGGGCTCGAAGACGGGGGGCACGGGGGGCCTCACCTCACAGCTTCCCGTGAGCGGTCCGCTCTGGACACCGGGTGCTTGCTCGCCACTCGAGGCCTTCTGCCCGCAGCCGGCCAACGCCAATACCATCAGGCTCCCGCGGACCCACCCGCGGACGATCCTCTTCTTGTCCATGGCTCTCCCCCGTGCACGGCACAGCCGGCCTCGGTCGCGCCCACCCGCGCCGACTCGAGCCGACAACACTCAATACATAAAGATGTACAACCCGGATAAATTGGAAACTCGTGCTGTGAGAAAAGACTCAACTCAGGCAGGGGTGCGGACGGGCCCTTCGTCCTGAAAGCTCCACATGTGAGCCTTTTCGGAGCGGGTTTTGTTGGACGGACAGCAACTGAGGCAGCAGGGTATTGCCTTGGATTTCCGTGCAGAAGGGTGATGCCCTCGATGCTCCTCGTGCTGTGTCTCGCGGCGGTACTGGGCGGTGCGCCGGGCGGGGGTGACTCCCCTTCCGCCGACGAGCGTGTCCAGCAACTGCTCCAGACGATGCACGACGTGGAGGTCTCGATCGAGCCGCTGCCCCGGCCCGGGGAGCCACCCGGGGACGCGGAGGATCATTGCGCGGTCGGAGCGGATGTGAAGCTCTCCCTGCGCGAGCCCTGGCGCCGGGGCGTGTCCTGCTGGCTGCCGGCGAGGGACGAGGCCACGCGGCGCGCGCTCTGCGAGGCCGTGACGGGGGGCGAGCCGGGAAGCAGGCTCGTGAGCAGGTGCCTGAACCGCCGGGCCGCCGTGTGCAGCCGGACGCCGCTGGACTGCGCCCCCCGCCATGTGAAGCGGATGCCTTCCAAGCTGGCGCCGCTGGCCGGGCTCCACGCGCGGCTGCCGCCCCAGGCGCTTCCGCCCGCCGAGGTGATGGCGTTGAAGGCCCTGGCCTTCCGGGCCTCGGGCAGGCTGGCCTGGCGCCGGCCTCCCCCGGGAGCGCCCTCGGCCCTCATGCACGTGGGGCGGGACAGCCCCTTCGGCTTCCTGCTGAAGAACGGCCGCCGCTACCGCTTCCAGGACGATCCCCGGTACGAGACCGCTCCCCTGTGGGTGCTCGACGTGACGTCGCTGGTGGGACGGCCCGCGCACGCCTTCCTCTCCTATACGCGCCAGGAGGAGCCGGAGGGGAGCCGGGGAGACGTCTGGCTGCGCATCCTGGAGTTCGACGAGGTGGCGGGCGCGCGGCAGCTCGCGGTGAAGAAGGTGGGGATGTGGTTTGGCGCCGGGGAGGAGCGGCGCCAGCGGATCCGCGGCTCTCCCTGCGCGTTCATGGGGTGCTCGCGCCGCCGGGGCCTCGCGGGCGAGGCCTGGCTCGTGCCGGTGCTGGCCTCGTCCGGCCAGCTCGAGCTGCGCCTGCCCCGGGGAATGTCCTGGCTCGGGGAGGGAGGCGCGCGGACGGGCTGGCGGGGTGACGGGGGATTGAAGGAGCTGCGCGCCGCGGTGGGCGCGTGGTGCTGGACGGGCGAGGAGCTGAGCCGTTGCCCAGGGTAGGATGAGCGGGTCCGCCTTGCCCCGTGCCCACCCGTGCCGAAGACGACTCCTCCCGCCATGACGCTGCCCGCCGAGGAGGCGCGCGCGTTCCTCGTCAGCCACCTCGCCCTCGCCGCGCCCGTGTATCCCTCGGGGGCCGAGGGCGTGCGCGCGCTCTTGCGCCACTTGCGCCACATCCAGTTGGATCCCCTCGACGTCATCGGCACCAACGCGGATCTGGTGGCGCTCGCGCGGGTGGACGGCCTCGCGCGGGGGGACGTGTACCGCCACCTCTACCCGGGCCATGCCTTCGAGCACTGGGCGAAGGAGCGCTGCCTGCTGCCCGCCTATGCCTTTCCCCACTACCGCGAGCGCTCGCTGGAGGCGCCGTGGTGGCGCCACGTCAAGCGGCTCGAGCGGCTGCCCGCCTCCGTGCTGAGCGCCGTGCTGGAGGAGCTGGAGGCCCATGGCCCGCTGACGGCCGCGGAGCTCACCGACCACGGCGCGGTGGATCCCCTCGACTGGAGTGGGTGGAAGGGAACGGCGAAGGCCACCACCATGGCGCTCGAGGTGCTGTGGACGCGTTGTGACATCGTCGTGTGCGGCCGGACGCCCGGGGGCAAGCGCTACGACGTGCCGCGCCGGGCGCTGCCGGAGGTGGCGCGGGCCGCGCCGGGGTACACCACGGAGGAGGGCTTCCTGCGCTGGGCGCTCGGCGAGCGCGTGGAGGCGGCGGGGCTGCTGTCGCGCGCGGCGGGGGCGCACTGGTCCATGCTGTCCCCGGTGAGAGGCTCCGCGCTGCCGGAGACCCTGGTGCGCGAGGGCGTGCTGGAAGAGGTGATGTTGCCTTTGTCACCGCGGCGCTACCTGGCTCCGGCGGGCTTCCGCTCCCGGCCGGTGACGGCACCGGACGAGCGGATGCGGATATTGGGCCCGTTGGACCCGTTGCTGTGGGACCGGGGGCTGGTGAAGCAGCTCTTCGGCTTCGAGTACGTGTGGGAGGTGTACAAGCCCGGGGAGCAGCGGCGCTGGGGGTGGTACGTGTGCCCGCTGCTGCACCGTGGACAACTTGTGGGCAGGTTGGAAGCACGCGTGAAGGAGGACGTGCTGTATGTGGAGAAGTTGTGGAGGGAGAAGGGCGTGAAGCTGGACGACGCGGCGCTCGACGAGGCCCTGGCGCGGCATGCCCGGGCGTGCGGCGCGCGGAAGATACGCCGGCCCCGGGCCCGGGTCGGATGACGGTGACAATGATTGACAGTCCCGGGTGTCAGACAATTCGAGGAGGGTGAGGTGTCGGGAAGAGTCCTTTGACATTCCCCCGGGTAGCTCCCGCGTACGCCTTGGGTCCTCCCCGTTCGTCCACCTGCCGCGGCCTGGAGGGAGGGGGCCCTCGTGTAAAGCCTTTCCCCGGCGTTAGGGTATCCCCGCCTGACCCCGGGAGGTATGAACATGACGACGACGTGGACGTGGCGATCGCTCACCCACACGGCTCTGGTTGTGATGGCGCTGGGATTGTTTCTTGGGCAGGGGGATCCGGCGCTCGCGGCCGGATGGAATTGCCAGAACAACCGGATCCCGGTGGCGCTCGCGCCAGATCTGCCCAGGAATCAGCAGGTGTTCGCACGTCTGTGCTTGCCAGGGGGTCCTCCCCCCGCCACGGTGCAGCTGCTCGTGCACGGCGCCACGTATACTCATCTGTATTGGGATTTCCCGGACCCCACCGGTGGCACCCGGCGCTACTCCTACGTGAACGCGGCGCTGGACGCGGGCTTCGCCACCCTGGCCATGGATCGCATTGGCAGCGGAGCGAGCTCACATCCGCCGGGCGAGCTCGTCACCATCGAGGCCAACGCATACGTCGTCCACCAGGTGGTCCAGGCGCTGCGCGCGGGCACGGTGTGGGGACCCAGGGGCGCGCTCGGCTTCCAGAAGGTGGTGCTCGTCGGCCACTCCTACGGCTCCTTCACCTCCTGGTACGAGGTGACTGACTACCAGGATGTCGATGCCGTCATCCTCAGCGGCGTGAGCCATACTCCCGCGCCTGCCGGTGTGGAGAAATTCCAGAGGTCCCTGCATCCCGCCGAGGTGGATCCGATCCTCTCCGGCAGAGGCTATGATTCGGCGTACCTGACCACCATGCCCGGCACGCGCGAGCCCGTGTTCTATCTCCCGAGCCGGGCCGACCCCGCGGTGATTGCCCTCGACGAGCGGACCAAGAGCACGATCACGCTCGCGGAGCTCTCCGCCTTGTCCGCCATCATCGCGCGCCCGTTGGACATCCGCGTCCCGGTGCTGCTCGTCAATGGCACCGAGGACAAGATCTTCTGCGGTCCCACTCCCAGCGGCATCTGCTCGGATGCCCAGACGTTGCTCGCCGCCGAGACGCCCCGGCTCGGCCCACGGGTGCCGTGTGTCGAGGCTCGGATACTGCCCGGTGAGGGGCATATGCTCAACCTCATTCCAGAGGCGCCCCGGTGGTTCGCCGTGGCACAGGAGTGGGCGACGCGGATCGTGGGAACGGACCCGGGTCCCGCGCCCGGCTGCGCGCCGTGAAATCCCTGCTCAATCGCTCTTCACGGCCAGCGCGGAGGTGAGGGTGGCCGCGCGCCGCGTGTTCAATTCGATCTCCACCTGGCAGAGCGCCTGCTGTGCCTGGAGTTGATAGACGAACGCGCGGCCCCGGCCGATGCTGATGCCCATCAGGGCGCCGAGCAGCGCGCCCACCAGGGTGAGCACGGTGTTGCTCGGGGATCTGTTCGACGCGGCGCCCAGGGCCCCGGCGCCCACGATGAATCCGATGACGCCGGAGGTGAAAACGATGCGCGAGGCCCGGCGGTAGAGCGCCTCGGCATGCTGGGCGATGATCTTCGGATCGTACTGCACGGCCATGCTGTCTCCTTTGAACCGTACGGCCGTCATAGGGAATCCGTCCCGCCCCGGCCATGCCCCAAATGGGGTATAGATGGGAGCGGAGGTGGCGTGATTGCGGCGGAGGGCAAGGGTCTTCAATTCACTGAAGTGATGCATCGTTGACATTGCTGCTCAGCAAGGTTCCGGTGAGGCAGTGTGGGTTGAAGCGAGGTTTGAACTTCGATAAAATCCCGTCATGGGCCCCGCGTTACCAAGGATTGTTTGCTTCCCTGAGAGGCAGCGAAGCTTCCTCCTTGTGACCACTTTGCTTTTGGGGGCCGTCCTACCGTCGTGCGCACATCTAGATGAAGGTGGGGGCGCTGGTTTTGGCCGTAACACGGCGGAAGCTCGTATCAACCATCTCATCGTGGAAGGTGAGTTCGTGGAAGCGGAGGCCCTGATCGCGCAATCCGCGTCCTCGGGGCTGATTGAGCAGTCGGCCGCTACGGCCTTGAGAAGGCAGATCGCGGACCTTTCACTCAAGCTGGGAGAGATTCCCGCGCGGCTGCAAAGAGTTCCTGGTTTCCCCGCGAAGCTCAAGGACTTCAGCCGTTTTCAAATCCAGAAGATGTACGACCGCAACGACTTCAGTCTGGCCTCGAAGAAGGAAATCCAGACCGCGTTGAAGCTCTTGAAAGATGTCGCGAAAGACAATTCGCGCCTTCTTGAGAAGATTTGAGGAGCCATGCACTCCAGTCCACGCGAATTGCAGCAGTTGCTCGCCGAAGCCAGGAACCTGGAGCTGGGCAGTCCCCGGCAATTACAGCTACTCGACACCCTCCGGGCCCGTTGTCCTACGTTCGTCCCTGCCCTGCTGTTGGCGAGCCGGGCCCAGCTCTGGGGTCCAGACGACGCGGAGCGGACGGACGCCGTCTTCGAGCAGGTCGAACGGATGCTTCATGACGCCGTCGACGCCTCCGGCAGATCCCCTGAATCCCTCATGGGACTGGCCCGGTTCATGAGCGTCGTGCGCGCTTCTCCCGAGGCCGCGGAAGCGCTCTACCGTGAAGCCTCCTCGCGGGCGTTGGAAATATTGGAAGAATCCTGGTCGGGTCTCATCGAGGCGCTCGGTGAGCAGGAGAAGACGGAGGAGGCCACGCTCATCTCCGAGCGTGCCCGCCAGATATTTCCTGGCTCCCAACAGCTCACCGAGGCCCGCGCCTTCGCGAAGCTTGGCCCTCGGTCCGCCTGACGCGAACGGACGTGTTGTGGCAAGGTCATCGGTGCCATGACTCCTCACCTTCTGTTCCTGCCCGGTGCCAGCGGTGCCGCGTCCTTCTGGCATCCGCTCGGCGCGCTGCTGCCCGCGAGTTGGCGTAAGACCTATCTGAACTGGCCGGGCCTTGGCCACGAGCCGCATGAGCCCGTCATCCAGAGCCTGGAGGATGCTGTCGCCCATGCCGCCAGCAGGCTGGAAGAGCCGAGCGTGGTCGTGGCCCAATCCATGGGCGGATTGGTCGCCGTGCGGCTGGCGCTCGCCCATCCGGAGCGGATCAGCCATCTGATCCTCGTGGCCACTTCCGGCGGCATCGATGTCTCGAGCCTGGGTGGCAGTGATTGGCGCAGTGCCTATCGCGTCGAATATCCAAGAGCCGCGGACTGGATCCTGTCCGAGCGGACGGATCTCACGACGCAACTCCACCGGATCTCCATCCCGACGTTGCTCCTCTGGGGCGATGCCGATCCGATCAGCCCCGTGGGGGTCGGCCGCCGTCTCGAGCAACTGCTGCCCAGGGCTCGGATGCGGGTGCTCGCTGGCGGAGACCACATGTTCGCCCGAGACCGCGCCGCCGAGATCGTGGAGTGGGTCACGGCGCATCTCCACCCATGACATTCCAAGGCCTCGAGTACGGCGCCTCCGGGTGAGGCGCCCCGCTCGCTCGGGAGGCGGCTCGGATTGGCCTACTCCTTTCGGGGGATGGACGGAGGGCGCCACCGTGAGCTTTCTGCCCTTTGCGGCCCGCGCATCATTCCCGGGATACGGCCTGGGGGCCGCCTCGGGCGATGGAGGGCCCCAGCATGGACATGCCGGACTTCAACAAGAAGCAGCACCTGCTCGCCTATGAGTTGATGCAGGCCTTCCTCGACTCATGGACCTTGTCGGAGCTCCACGAGTCCACGGAGGCCGGCCTGGCGAGGCTCTTCCAGGCGGACCATGTGGCGCTGTGCCTCATGGATCCAGCGCTCCCCAAGTTCTTCGATTGGAAGGCCAGGGAGACGGGCCCTTTCCTCCAGGGCTACTACCAGTGGTACCAACAGGACTTCGTCTTCCAGCGGCTCACTCGACGGCCCGACACGGCGCTGAGCGACACGGAGATGCTCCAGGGGGAGAAGCTCGAGAACACGGAGACGTACCGGCG
Source organism: Cystobacter fuscus (assembly GCF_044360685.1). Lineage (GTDB taxonomy): Bacteria > Myxococcota > Myxococcia > Myxococcales > Myxococcaceae > Cystobacter > Cystobacter fuscus_C. The sequence goes on from NZ_CP043491.1 coordinate 88,783, forward strand.
CAGCCGTCAGGCGCACCTGCGGCTGCGCCATGTCCTGTCGGTCTTGATCTCCCCCGAGAGCCAGCAGCGCCAGGGCGCGGTCGCGCTGTACAGTGATCGCTCCAAACCCTTCTCCGAGCAGCACCGGCTCATCCTCCAGTGGTACACGCCCTTTCTGAAGAGCGCGTTCCGGAATGTCCTGCGGTTCGCCTCGCTGGGCTCCCGCCAACAACTCCTGGAGGCGCTCGCGCATCAGACCTCCGCGTCCCTGGTGTTGACGGACCACTCGCGGGAACTGCTGCGAACGGCGCCCGTCACCCCGCTGCTGGAGAAATGGTTCTCCCGCTCCTCGCTCAATCTCTCGGGGATTCCCCGCGACTGGGTGGAGCGGTTGACGGAGCTGGTGCGCACGGAGCGCAACCCGGTCCCGGGGAGGGACACGTGGAGGCTCTACCGCCCGGGTGAGGAATTGAAGGTGACGTTCAGGCGCCTGCCGCGCTTGGAGAATGGCCGGTTCTGGGAAGTCACCATGGAGGAGTTCATGCTTCTGCCCAGACAATGGCTTCCGCTCCTGACCCGGCGGCAGATCGAGGTGGCCACCTGCTTGGTGCGCGAGGGATGCGATGATGAGGAATTGACCCGGCTGCTCAAGGGGGCACGCAAGCAGTACTCCGTGGAGACGGTGAAGACGCACCTGCGGGCCATCTACAAGCGAGTGGGGGCGGATGGCCGGGCGGACTTCATCTCCCGGGCCCTGCGTCCCTGAGGCACTCCAGCCTACCCCTCAATGGGTATGCGCCGCGTCCTCGTGCATTCCTTGCGCGAAGAGTCCCAGATAGAGAACGCGGGTGGTGCGCGCGGACAGCAGCAGCGCGGACTGCTCCTCCGGGTCCGTCAGGGGACTCAGCAGGGACGTCAGCTCCTCCACGTGCCCGACATCCGCGCTCCCGTGCGCGCGCAGGAAGGTGACGGCCTTGTGGATGCGGGGAATGCGTCCAGCCGCGAGCAGCCGCTCCACGGCCTGGCTGGCGCGGTGCACGGACAGGTACTCCAGCACGTAGGCCGTGCCGAGGAACGCCTCGGGCCTGCCATGGCGCGAGGTGAAGCGATTCCACGCGACGTAGGCGGTGACCGCGGGGCTGGGTTCCGTCCGCTCGATGCGCTCGGCCGACCAGCCCAGGTTCCTCAGATCCGCCAGCAGCCAGCGCTCATGCCCGTGCTCCTCGGAAGCCTTCCGGAGGAGCAGTTGTCCCAAGGCGGTGTGCCGGCCCAGACGCAGCATGCGCTTACCCGCCTCGGCCAGCAGCGGCGTGCTCCACCGCGCGTAGTGGTACGTCTGCACCAGGTAATGCGCGTAGCTCTCCGGGTCGACGCTTCCCTCGAAGAGCCGCCGGGCGGCGGGATGCGTGTCCAACGCATCCAACAGCGTGCGCGCCTCGTGCTCCAAGGTGCTGATCCATTTCATCGAGGGAGGGTTTTCGTCTGACGTGGACATGGACGTCTCCTGTTCGGGCTTCGGGAGAGGGACACGGTGCGCGGGTGGTGTGAGCCCCGCGCCGTGCCTTCATTCCTCTCCTTCGTCGCCGGAGGCCCGAGTTCGCCGAGCCCCTGAGACAAGAGACGCGCTTCTGATGGGGCGGGCAAACCGGTCCTCGCGACTTGACTGTGCCGTCAAGGACCGGCTCCCCAATCCCTCTCCCCATACCCCGAGCCGTCTTCTCGAGTGGCTTTCGCCGCTCGTCACATCCGTACTGCCCCGACCCGCCCAACCCCGTACTGCCCTGTACTGCCCCAACCCGCCCTGCCCCGTACTACCCCGACCCGCCCTGCCCCGTACTGCCCCAACCCGCCCTGCCCCGTACTACCCCGACCCGCCCAACCCCGTACTGCCCCGACCCGCCCAACCCCGTACTGCCCCGACCCGCCCAACCCCGTACTGCCCCGTACTGCCCGACCTGCCCCGTACTTCGTGTCGACCCCTGTCGACCACGGGGAAGGGTCATAGCATTCGTCGTGCCGAGCCCTCGTGACGCTTGAAACACGAGTGATTTCAAGGAGATGGAGAAGTGAGTGGGGTCCGACTCCAGGACAATGGCGTGGGCACCCTGTAAAAAACACACCTCCGTTCGTTCCGTCCCTTTCAGGTCGCGTCTTGCGAGCTCAAGCCTGCCCATGGCGGTCCCACGGTTCCTGGTCGCAATCACATCGCCAGGCGTCGATGCGCTGGAGGTGTCCAGCGCCACCGCGGTGATTGGAGGAATGTCTGTCACGAAGGCCGACACACTCGGCAGGTGGCCACGAGCGTATGGCCTGACCGTTGGGTAGGCCCGGGGATGCCTGCTCGGTAGGCGAGGTTCGGGGGCGGAGGATCGCTCTCCATCGGCTGGAGAGGGAAGTGGCGGGCCCCGCCGCATGTTCCTTCGAGCCCTGTTCCCACGAGCGCCGCCCGGGATTCTGGGGAGCGGAAGGAGCGAGCAAGTGCATCATCTCGCAACCCTTTTCCAGGGGAGAGGGGCCCGCCAGCCCTGCTCTACTTCGGCGGGAGACTGTGCCATGATGCGCTCCCAACGTGATGGCCGCTGTCACGTTTCACCCCCAACTGGTCACCCTCCAGCGAGGCCTCGAAGCGCTTGTCCATGTCCAGACGCCTGATTGCCAGCAGGTATAGCTTGGAGCACAACCTGGGGGGTGGTGGCATGGGGGCCATCTGGGTGGCCCTGGACTCGCAACTCCAGCGGCGGGTCGCGGTCAAGCTGATGGCCCCGCACTTCGTCGCCTCGCCCTCGGCCCGCTACCAGTTCGAGCAGGAAGCGAAGGCGGTTGCCCGGCTGCACAACCCGCACGTGGTGCAGATCCACGATTATGGCGTCGATCAGGAAACGCCCTACATCGTGATGGAGCTGCTCGAGGGAGAGGATCTCGAGACCCGGCTCGGCCGGCAGGGCCGGCTGCCGTTGGCGGGGGTCTCCTCCCTGCTCAACCAGGTGGCCAAGGCCCTGGCCTCCGCGCATGCGGCGGGCATCATCCACCGGGATCTCAAGCCCGCCAACCTCTTCCTGGCCCGGGTCGACACCGAGGAAGTGGTGAAGGTGCTCGACTTCGGGCTGGCGCGGCTGGGCAGCAGCGGCGCGGTCGCGATGAAGCCGCCTCGCGAGGTGATGGGAACGCCGCGCTACATGAGCCCCGAGCAGCTACTGGGGGGAGCCGGCATCGACCACCGCAGTGATCTCTGGTCGCTCGCGGTGGTGGCCTACCGGGCGCTCACCGGTTTCTTCCCCTTTCGCGATGACGCCCCCAGCGCGCTCGTCTCCCGGGGAGCCTCCCTCGTCGCCGAGTCCCCCTCGAGCCTGCTGCCCGAGCTGGGCAAGGAGGTGGATGCCTTCTTCAAGCGCGCCCTGGAAACGGAGCCCGCGCGCCGCTTCCAGTCCGCGAGCGAGATGGCGGCGGCCTTCGCCGCGCTGGTGGATCAGCGCCGTGCCTCCCGGGCGGCGAAGATCCTGGTCATCGATGATGAACCGGATGTGCAGCTCTTGATGAAGCAGCGCTTCCGCAAGCAGATCCGCGAGTCGCTCTACGAGTTCGTCTTCGCCTGCGATGGCGAGGACGCCCTGGAGAAGCTGCGCCAGCATCCCGACACGGATGTGGTGCTGTCCGACCTCAACATGCCGCGGATGGACGGGCTCACGTTCCTCTCGCGGGTGGGAGAGGTCAATCCGCTCGTCAAGGTCATCATCGTCTCCGCCTACAGCGACATGAACAACATCCGCGTGGCGATGAATCGCGGTGCGTTCGACTTCCTCGTCAAGCCCATCGACTTCCAGGATCTCGAGGTGACGATCACCAAGACGATCCAGCACGTGAAGACGTCGCGCCAGATGCTGCATTCCATGGAGGAGAACCTCCTGTTCCGGATGTTCGTCCACAGCGGCATCATCGAGCGGGCGCTGCCCCTGCTGCGCGGCCCGGACGTGGTGACGGGAGAGCGGGTGGAGGCGACGGTGGCCTTCATCGACGTGAAGGACTTCACGCCGGTGACGCGCCAGGAGCAGCCCGACGCCGTCATCCGGAGGCTGAACGCCAACTTCGAGGTCATCGTCCCCGAGTTGCTCGCCCGGGGCGGCGTGGTGGACAAGTTCGTGGGCGACGCGGTGATGGCCGTGTTCCGCGAGTCGGGGCACCTCGAGCGGGCGCTGGTGGCCTGCCTGGCGGCCCGGGATCAGCTGCGGACGATGGCCTCGCGCTATGGCGAGCAGTCCCCGTATGTCCATGGGGCCAGCATCGGTCTGGACTCGGGGGAGCTGCTCTCCGGCAGCATCGGCGCCAAGGGGCTGGGCCGGCTGGATTACACGGTGCTCGGGGACGCGGTGAACACCGCGGCGCGGCTGGCCTCATCGGCCGAGCGGGATCAGATCCTCATCCGGGACAGCCTTCGTCAGCAGGTGGAGGGCAGCTTCGAGTGCGTGGGGGCCGGCGAGAGAAAGCTGCCTGGAACGAAGGAGCCGGTGACCGTCTACGACGTGCGCTACTACAAGAAGAAGGAGAAGGAAGAGGTGTCCACCTCGGAGTCGACCGCTTCCGTGCTGATCGGCAATGGCCAGCAGTTGCCTCCTTCCAGGGCGAGTGGAGAAGGGTAGCCGTTCGACCCTCGACACGCGGCTCGAGGAGTGAGTGGTGTTGGGGATTTCCGGATACACGCTGGAGCAACGGCTCCACGGCAGCGCTCGAACCCTGGTCTACCGAGGGCATCGAGAGAGTGATGGGCGGCCCGTGGTGCTCAAGCTCCTGGCACGGGAGTCTCCCAGCCTCGAGGAGACGGTCCGCTTCCAGCGCGAGTACGAGCTGGGCCGGAGGGTCTCGGGGGATGGCGCGGTGGTGTTCCTGGCCCTGGAGCCGGTGCGGAGCAGCTGGGTCCTCGTGATGGAGGATTCCGGTGCCCGGTCGCTCCGCTCCCTCCTCGACGAGCGCCGGCTCCACCCCGACGAGGCCCTCCAACTCGGCATCAAGCTGGCCGCGGCGCTCGCTTCCCTCCATCGGCGCCAGCTCATCCACGAGGACGTCAACCCCTGCCACATCGTCATCGAACCCAGGAGCGGTGAGGTCCGGTTCATCGACTTCGCCCGGGCCTCGCTGTTGCCCCGGGAGGCGCCGGGTGTGCTCGCTGCTCACCTCCTGGAGGGGAGCCCGCGCTACCTCTCGCCCGAACAGACCGGCTGGATGAACCGCGTCATCGACTCCCGTTCGGACCTGTACTCCCTGGGCGTCACCCTCTACGAGATGATGACGGGCCGGGTTCCCTTCGAGTCGGCGGACGCGATGGAACTCGTCCACCTGCACATCGCCCAGCGGCCGGTTGCTCCGCATGAGCTGGACCCCGCCATTCCCCGCCCCTTCTCGGACATCGTGATGAAGCTGCTCGCGAAGATGGCCGAGGAGCGGTACCAGAGTGCCCTCGGGCTCAAGGCGGATCTGGAGCATTGCCTCAACGCCTCGAAGCGGGAGCCGAAGCTGGAGACGGGGCGGCGGGATTTCGTCCTGGGCCAGGAGGATGTCCCCGGCCAGTTCCAGCTCCCGCGCAAGCTCTATGGCCGTGAGCCCCAGGTGGAACTGCTCCTGAAGACACTCGACCGGGTGGCGCGTGGACCGGCCGAGCTCGTGCTGGTGGGGGGAGAGCCGGGGGCGGGCAAGAGCGTGTTGATCCACGAGCTCCAGCGGCCCACGCTGGAGCGACGCGTCCACTTCGTCTCGGGGAAGTTCGACCCGCTCCGGCGCGACATTCCCCATGCACCGCTGCTCCAGGGCTTCTCCGACTTCCTCCAGAAGCTGTTGAACCTGAGCCAGGAGCAGCGCGACTCCTGGCGCCAGCGGATCTCCGAGGCCCTGGGGGACAGCGGCCAGGTGATCACCGACGTGCTGCCCCTGCTCCAGCAGCTCATCGGTCCCCAGCCGCTCGTGCCCGGACTGTTCGCCCAGGAGGCACGCAATCGCTTCGATGTCGTGTTCCCGCGCTTCGTGGCGGCCCTGGTCTCGAAGGAACACCCGTTGGTGCTCTTCCTCGATGAGCTGCAGTGGGCGGATGCGGCCTCGCTCCAGCTCATCCGCACGCTCCTGATGGAGCCGCGGCTGAACCATTTGTTGCTCGTCGGCGCCTATCGCGAAGACGAGGTGGGGAGTCCCCATCCCCTGTCGCGGATGAAGGAGGAGCTGGAGCAGCACGGCACGCGCGTCACCTCCCTCACGGTGCCTCCGCTCGAACCTGGCCACGTGGTTCAGCTCGTCTCGGACATGTTCCACTGGGACGCCGGACGCGCGGCGCCACTCGCGCGGCTGCTCTGGGAGCGCTCCAGGGGCAACCCCTTCTTCATCGGACAGCTGCTGCGCACGCTCTACGAGGATGGACTCATCGACTTCAGCCCGGAGGCGGCCGAGTGGACCTGGGACATGGAGGCCCTCCACGCGGAAGGGCCGGCCGGTGACGTCCTCCCATGGCTGACACGCGGGCTTCGGAAGCTGCCCGAGGACACGCGGCATGCGCTGGAGCTCGCCGCGTGCATCGGCAACCGGTTCCAGCTCGCGTCCCTGGCCACCGTGCGCGAACAGCCACCCGCGGCAACGGCCGCCGCCTTGTACCCCGCCATGGAAGCAGGTCTCATCCTTCCCCTGGACACCGACTGGTGGCTGGCGGAGCGGGGAGCGAAGGCGGACGTCACGTACCGCTTCGTGCATGCGTGTGTCCAACAGGCCATCTCCTCCACCATCCCGGAGGGCACGTGTGCGGAGCTGCACCTGCGGATCGGGCGGCTCCTGCTGGCACATACGCCCGCCGAGCAGGTGGAGGAGCAGGCGCTCGAACTGGCCCACCAGTTCAATCTGGGATGTGCCTTCGTCAGGGACGAGGCGGAGCGTTGCGAGGTGGCGCGGCTCAATCTCCTGGCGGGGAGGAAGGCCAAGGCCCGCGCGGCGTTCGAATCGGCCCTGCGCTTCTTCTCCACGGGATTGTCCTTCCTGCCAGGTGACGCGTGGACGCGGCACTATCCGCTCTGCTTCGACCTGCACCTGGAGGCCATGGAGGCCGAGAACCTCAACTCCCGCACCGGGCCGGGCGAGGCGCTCTGTGAATTCGTGCTCGCCAGGGTCAGTGATCCGCTGGATCAGGTGAAGGTCTACAACACCCGGATCGCCTTCGCGTGGGCGGAGAAGGACATCCAGCGGGCCATCGAATACAGCCACAAGATCCTGGAGCTGCTGGGGCTGGAGCTCCCCACGCGCTTGTCCCCGCCGGAGTTCGACAAGCTCCTCGCCCAGATGCGGCAGCAGATGAAGGGTTGGAGCAAGGAGGCGCTGTTGAACCTGCCTCCGATGACCGATCCCCGCTGGATGGCAACCTGCAACGCCACCATGAGACTGATGCCGGCGCTCTTCATGAACACGGGCTATTCGCAGGAGCTCGTCTCGATGGAGATGATGAAGCTGTGCCTTTTGCATGGCAATGCGCGCGAGGCACCGATCTTCTACTCCATTTATGGAGCGACGCTGGCGAACCGTCTGTATGACGTGGACACCGGCCTGCTCTACAGCGACGTCGCCATGGAGTTGCTCGAGCGCACCGGCGCGAAACACCTCGAGGCCAACGTGTCCATGGTCCGGGCAAGCTACATCCTCCATTGGAAGAGGCACCTGCGAGAGACGCTTCCCCTGTTGAGGGAGGCCATCCTGGCCGCCGTGGAGGCCGGAGACGTGGAGTTCATCGCCTACTGCGCCATGAGCCTCTCCACCCATGGCTTCTTCGCCGGCCAGTCGCTCGACGAGCTGGTCCGGGAGAACGCGCGCGCCCTGGAGTTGCTGGATCAGTGGAAGTTGAAGGTGGGCATGCTCGCGATCAGGCCGGTGCAGCAGGCCTGCTTCAACTTGATGGGCCGCTCCGGGAATCCCACGCGCCTCGAGGGCGAGGCCTTCGACGAGGAGGCGGAACTGCCCGCCTTCCAGGCCACGGGGTACAACAAGGGCATCTCACGCATCTACCTGCTGAAGACCGTGCTGGCCTGTTACTTCCGGGACCCGGCGCTGGCGGTCGCCATGTCGGAGGCGGGAGAGCCGTACGTGCACAGCCATTTTGGCCAGCTCGCCTATCTGGAATTCAATTTTCATCAGTCGCTCGCGCTGCTTTCGGCGTACCGCGGCGCCTCCGAGCCGGAGCGGGTGCGCTACCTGGAGAAGGTCGCGGCGAACCAGGAGCGGCTGAAGCGCTGGGCGGAGAACGCACCGATGAACTCGTTGCACCGCTATCACCTGGTGGAGGCCGAGCGGGCCCGCGTGCGAGGGGATTCACCCGCGGCGGCCGGGTATTACGAGCAGGCCATCGCGAGCGCGAGGGAGAATCTCTATTGGAACGAGGAGGCCTTGGGCCATGAACTCGAGGGAGAGTTCTTCCTCTCCCTCGGGCGGAGCCGGCTGGCCCACGACAGCTTCCGGGAAGCCGCGGTGGCATACGGCCGCTGGGGCGCCACGGCCAAGGTGGCTGATCTGGAGAAACGCTACCCGGAGGCCTTCGAGCGAGCGCCCCTGGAGGCCCGGAGCTCCCTCGGGAGCAATCGTTCCGTGAGTGGCACGGAAGGACAGGTGCGGGAGCTGGCCGCCGTGAGCCAGGCCGCGCGAGCCATTTCCGGAGAGCTTCTGTTCGAGCCACTGATCGAGCGGCTGATGCGGAGCGTGCTCGAGAGCACCGGTGCCCAGCGGGGGCTGCTCGTGCTCGCGCGGGGGGGACGGCTCGTCATCGTGGCCGAGCAGCGGGCCGAGCTGGCCTCGACCCTCCGTCTCTCCGAGCCGGTGGAGGGGACGGCCCTGTTGCCGGCCGCCATCGTGCACTCCGTGGCACGCACGCACGAGAGCATCGTGCTGGAGGACGCCTTGGCGCGGGGACTCTTCACCCAGGACGCCCATGTGATGGAGCGGCGTCTCCGGTCGGTGTCCTGTGCGCCGCTGCTCCACCAGGACGAGCTGGTGGGCATCCTCTACCTGGAGGACAACAGCACTACGGGAGCCTTCAATGCGGGCCGGCTGGAGGCCCTCCGTGTGCTCTGCGCCCAGGCGGCGCTCGCGCTGCGCAACGCGTTCCTCTTCGCTCAGTCGGAGGAGCGCGGCCACGCGCTGGAGCAGCGGGTGGACGAGCGCACGCGAGAACTCCAGGCGAAGAACGAGGAGCTGGGCAGGGCCATGGCGCAGCTACGGGACATGCAGAAGCAGCTCATGGCCCAGGAGAAGCTGGTCTCGCTCGGCTCGCTGACGGCGGGGATTGCCCACGAGTTGAAGAACCCCCTCAACTTCATCAACAACTTCGCGGTGCTCTCGGAGGAGTTCGCGCAGGAGATGGAGGAGGAACTGGCCGCGCGGCCGGAGTGGAAGGGCACGGAGGAACTGGAGGATGTGCTCGCGCAACTGCGGCAGAGCGTGGAGAAGATCCAGGAGCACGGGGGGCGCGCGACGCAGATCATCAATGGCATGCTGGTGCACTCGCGGGAGCGGACCGGCACTCGGGAGCCCGCGAAGCTCAACGCCGTGCTCGAGGAGAGCATCTCGCTGAGCCACCGCGCGTTCCTCGCCAGGGAGCCGGACTTCCAGCTCGAGCTGCGGAAGGATTTGGATCCGCGGGTGGGAGAGGTGGACCTGGTCGTGCCGGAGATCCGCCGGGTGTTCATCAACGTGGTGGACAACGCCTGTCACGCGCTGCGGCGGAAGAAGGAGCTGTCGGGAGAGGCGTTCACTCCCCGGCTCGAGGCCAGCACAGAGGATCTCGGGGAGACCGTGCGGGTGAGGATCCGCGACAATGGCACGGGCATTCCCCGTGAGCTGCGTGACAAGGTGTTCCATCCCTTCTTCACGACGAAGTCAGTCGGGGAGGGGACCGGGCTCGGACTCTCGCTCAGCCACGACATCATCGTGGGAGGCCATCAGGGGAGTCTCCGCATGGAGTCCGTGGAGGGGGAGTTCACCGAGATGATCATCGAGCTGCCCAAGCGCGCGCCCCGAGGGTGAGGGCTCGTGCACATCACCCGATGAAGATTTCAGCGACCTCGCGACTGTCCACCTCTTGGAGACGCCCGAGGACGAAATGGAGTGTCAGGGCCGTGTGGTTCGCCTGACTCCCTCCAGGTGCAGGGGCAGGCGGACGGGGCCGTGCACGTGGATGGCCCGGCGCGGTTCCCAGGGGGTGTCACTCGCGAGTTCGAAGTGTTTCACCCGCTCGAGGAACACGCCCAGGGCGATCCGCGCTTCCAGCCGTGACAGCGGTGCCCCGATGCAGAAGTGGATGCCATGGCCAAACGCGAGGTGCGGGTTGGGGTCTCGCGTGATGTCGAAGCGGTGCGCGTCGGGGAACTTCCTCGGGTCCCGATTCGCCGAGCCAATCATCGGCATCACCAGCTTGCCGGCGGGAATCACCTGGCCGTGCAGCGCGACATCCCGCCTCGTCACGCGGAACATCGTCTGGACGGGCGAGCGGTAGCGCAGCACCTCCTCAATGGCCAGGGGCAACAGGCCCGGGTCCGCCCGCAGACGGGCGAGCTGCTCTGGATGCTCGAGCAGGCAGAGCAGGGCGTTGCTGAGAAGGTTCGTCGTCGTCTCGTGCCCCGCCGACAGCAGCAACTGGAAGAAGCCGAGGAGATCCTCCTCCGTCAGCCGCTCGCCATCCACCTCGGCCGCGACGAGCTGGGTGAGCAGATCCTCCCTCGGCTCCGCCCGCCGTTGGGAAATCAGCTCCGTGAGATACACCTGCATCTCGTCCGTCACCGCGCGGAACTCCCGCCCCGCCCGCTCGGCCTCCGCTCCTCCCGCGAGGAAGTAGCTCAGGGCCATGATCACATCACTCCAGCGCTTGAACCGTGGCAGATCCTCCTGGGGCGCGCCGAACATCTGGGTGATCACCCACAGCGGCAGGGGAACCGCCAGCTCCTCGACCAGATCCATGCTCCCCCGCTCGAGCGGCCCATCCAGGAGCTGATGGGACCACTCCCGGATGCGGGGCTCGAGGTTGGCCACGGCGCGCGGGGTGAAGGCTCGCATGATGAGGGCGCGCAGCTTCGTGTGGCGCGGTGCATCGGTGAAGACGAGCCAGCGGGAAGTCTTGTTGTCCGGCGGTGACACGACCGAGCTGAAGGTCTCGTGCTCGTGGAGCGCGCGCTTGACGCCCTCGTGGTCGAAAACCATCCACACATCCGCGCCCGGCTCGTGAAGCACGGGAGAGACGTCGCGCGCCCGCTCATACGCGGGATAGGGATCGCGGCGCATGTCATCGGACAGAAGGTTCATCATGGCGCACTCCTCCAGGGCTCGGCACCGGAGGGCAACGTTAGGCTTCGAACCCCCTGGAGGAGGAGGGGGCCCGGCTCAACTCGCGCGGCGCTCCTCGCCCCGGCGGCGCACGGCCCGCCAGGTAAGCCACAGCCCGAAGAGCATCACGAGGCTGGCCGTCGCGGTGAACAGGACACCAATGCGGCTGGCGCGGGGCCGGTCGTCGTGCCACATGCTGAAGCCGGGCGCTCCGGGCGTGTTCAGGAAGCGATCCACCGAGACGGTGGCGCTCCGGGCCTGCTTCTCCTGCTCCATCCAGTGGGCGGCGATGGGGAAGTCGCCTCGCGTGGTGACGAGCATGGGCCGGTAGATGCTCTCGTCCTCGCCCCGGGAGCTGCGGCGCCGATCGATGCGCGTGCCCTGCAACTCGCCGAGCTGGAAGGTGGTGGGCGCCTCGCGCGTGAGCCAGCCCACGCGGGTATGGGTGCAGGGGCCGCCCCGCTCGCACTTCAGCTCGATGCGCGCCTTGGTGTCGAGGAAGCCCAGGCCGAAGACGAAGAAGGGCACCGAGAGCAGGAGGAAGCTGGCGCCTCCGATGAACAGGGAGCGTGAGGAGGTTTTCGGGGACGGGGTATCGCTCACGCTCCCCTCATAGACCTGGACCCGGGGTCAGGGCACGCGAGAAACGCGTGGGCGGCCCTGTTGACCGGTGCGCATCCGGGGCCGCCGAGTGTCCACCACCCGCGGGGGACGCACACGAGGGGGCTGCACCCGGGGGCGAGGTGATGCACGACAGGGGCCCACGGGAGGTGGTGCGATGAAGGCGGTAGCGGTGTTCCTCAAGGACCGCGAGGTCAAGGTCATCGATGTACCCGAGCCGCGGCTGGGCTCCCCCACGCAGGTGCGGGTGCGGACGCTGGAGGTGGGGGTGTGCGGCACGGACCGGGAGGTGGCGCGGGGCGAGCATGGCGCGGCACCCGAGGGAGAGGACTACCTCATCGTCGGCCACGAGTGCCTGGGCGAGGTGGTGGAGGTGGGCGAGGCGGTGAAGGACCTGAAGCCCGGGGACCTCGTGGTGCCGCGGGTGCGCCGGCCCTGTCCGAGCGAGCAGTGCACGCCGTGCCGCGAGGGCCACTCGGACTTCTGCGTGACGGGGGAGTACACGGAGCGGGGGATTCAGGGCGCGCACGGCTTCTGCGCGGAGTTCTTCGTGGAGGACGCGCGCTACCTGCACCGGGTGCCGCGCGAGCTGCGCGAGGTGGCCGTGCTCACCGAGCCGCTGACCATCGCGGAGAAGAGCCTGCGCCAGGTGAAGCTCATCCAGCAGCGGGTGCCCTTCAAGGGCGAGCGGGCCTCGCACGCGGTGGTGCTGGGCGCCGGGCCGGTGGGGCTGCTCGGGGCCATGGCGCTCGTGCGCGCGGGCTACCAGACGACCATGTACTCGCACTCCCGCAAGCCCAACAAGAAGGCGGAGCTGAGCGAGGCGGTGGGTGTGCCCTACGTGTCCTCCGAGGAGCACCCCGTGAAGGAGCTCGTGAAGCAGCGGGGGAAAGCGGACGTGGTGTACGAGGCGGCGGGCGTGGCGAGTGCCGCCTTCGAGCTGCTCAAGGGGCTCGCGCCCAACGGGGTGTTCGTCTTCACCGGCGTGCCGCCGAGCGAGAAGCAGAAGGTGGACGAGGGCGCGCTGATGAAGCGGGTGGTGCTCGACAATCAGGTGCTGCTCGGCACGGTGAACGCCGCGGCGGAGGACTTCGACGCGGCGCTGGAGGACCTGCGGCACTTCCAGCAGAAGTGGTCCGGGCCGCTCGAATCCCTCATCACCGCGCGCCATCCTCCCGAGGACTACGCCGAGGTGGTGGATGGTGACAAAAAGAGCGGCGTCAAGGACGTCATCGTCTTTTCCCGAGGGTGAGAAGCGGGTGACAATGCGTCCCTCGCCTCGCTGGGGGGCGGGGGTTTAGGGTGAGATGCGGGGGGGCCCGTCTGACCACTCGAGGAGGAACGCATGCAAGGAGCCTGGCTGGACATCTCGATACCGTTCGCGGAGGAGCCGTCCGGACAAGAAGTGGCCGCGGCTCGGGCGTCGCTGCCCGAGAGCGCCGCGCAACAGGCCGAGTGGTTGAAGCGGGCCGCGTGGATGGGGACGTATGTGACGGCGCCTCCGAGTCTGGAATTGGACCTGGAGGACACCGAGCGGCTGCCCTTGAGCGCGACGGTGGGCAAGGCGCGCGTGCTGCACCTGGATGACGTGGACTGCATCCGCGCTGACTCGCTGGCCGAGTACGAGCCGCGCGAGGGAGAGCGGCTGCTCTTGCGCACGCGCAACTCCTCGCGCGAGTGGTGGAAGCGGCCGCACGGCGAGGACTTCGTGATGCTGTCGGACGCGGCGGCGCGGCTGCTCGTGGAGCGGCGCGTGGCGTGCGTGGGCGTGGACTACGTGTCGCGCGCGGGCTTCCACGCGGAGGGCCTCGGCGTGCACCAGCTGCTGCGCGAGGCCGGGATGTGGCTCATCGAGGGCCTGGACCTGAGCGAGGTGAAGGTGGGCGTGCACGAGCTGGTGTGTCTGCCCTTGAAGGTGAAGGCCGAGTGGGGCTCGCCCGCGCGGGCGCTGGTGCGCACGCTCCGGGACTCGGCCCTCGGGTAACCCTCCGCCCGGCGCGCCGGAGGGTCGGCATGCGGACATCTGGAGGATTCCCAGCGCCTCCGTGAGTGCTTCGGGCTGGCGGGTGCCGGGGTCCACTCCCTACCTCCAGGTGCAGTGAGGGAGAGGCCCATGAACGGGGAGAAGACAGCACGACCACCCGCCATCGAGGACCATGGCGTGATTGGAGATCTGCGCACGGTGGCACTGGTGGCGACTGACGGCACGCTCGACTGGTTGTGCTTTCCGCACTTCGACAGCCCGACCGTCTTCGCCGCGTTGTTGGACGCGGACAAGGGAGGCCACTTCCGCATCCAGCCGGAGCACCTGCCGGGCCATCCGGAGGTGGTGCACAAGCAGTTCTACTGGCCGGACACCAACGTGCTGGTGACTCGCTTCTACAGCGAGAACGGCGTGGGCGAGCTCGTGGACTTCATGCCCCTGGGCACCCAGGAGTCGGTGCGCATGGTGGTGCGGCGCATCCGCGTGGTGCGCGGGGAGATGACCTTTCGCATGGAGTGCCTGCCCGCCTTCAACTACGCGCGGGATGAGCACTCGGTGCGGATGCTCGACCACGGGGCGAGCTTCCTGTCTCCCACGCTCAGCCTGACGCTCGCCACGAAGGCGAAGCTGGAGACGGATGGCAAGCGGGTCACCTCGCGCTTCACCCTGCGCGAGGGCCAGTCCATGGTGTTCGCCCTGACGGAGGGCGCGCCCCAGTCCTGCGCCCGGCAGGCCATGGGGCACGAGTCCGCCGAGGGGCTGTTCCGCGACACGGTCATCTACTGGCGGCACTGGCTGTCGCAGTGCACCTACCGGGGGCGCTGGCGCGAGGTGGTGTACCGCTCGGCGCTCGCGCTCAAGCTGATGACGTTCGAGCCCTCGGGGGCCATCGTGGCCTCGCCCACGTGCAGCCTGCCGGAGTCCCCCGGCGGCGGACGCAACTGGGACTACCGCTTCGTGTGGATCCGCGATGCGGCCTTCACGGTGTACGCGCTGTTGCGCATCGGGTTCTCGGACGAGGCGGGTGCGTTCATGCGCTGGTTGGAGCAGCGCATCGCGGAGCTGGGCCCGGACGAGCCGCTCCCGCTCATGTTCGCGCTGGATGGCAGCAAGGTGCCCCAGGAGGAGGAGCTGTCGCACCTGGCGGGCTATCGCGACTCCCGTCCGGTGCGCATCGGCAACGAGGCGGCGCACAACCACCTCCAGCTCGACATCTACGGCGAGCTGATGGACGGCGTGTACCTGTACAACAAGCACGGCGCGCCCATCAGCTATGACTTCTGGAGCCACCTGCGCCGGCTGATGAACTGGCTGTGCGACAACTGGCGGCGCAAGGACGAGAGCATCTGGGAGGTGCGCTCGGGGCGGCAGCACTTCGTGTACTCGAAGATGATGTGCTGGGTGGCATTGGACCGGGCCATCCGCCTGGCCGGCAAGCGCAGCTTCCCCTCGGACCTGGCCCGGTGGATCCACGAGCGCGACGCCATGTTCGAGGAGATCATGAACGAGGGCTGGTGCCAGGAGCGGGGCACCTTCGTGCAGTACTACGGCTCCCAGGCCCTGGACGCCTCCGTGCTGCTCATGCCGCTGGTCTTCTTCCTGTCGCCGGTGGACCCGCGCATGCTCTCCACCGTGGAGCTCATCCGCAAGCCGCCGAAGGAAGGGGGGCTCACGTCGGACGGGCTCGTGTTCCGCTACGACACGGAGGCCAGCCAGGACGGGCTCACCGGCCGCGAGGGCACGTTCAACCTGTGCACCTTCTGGCTCGTGGAGGCGATGACGCGCGCGAGCGTCACCCGGCCGGACCTGCTGGACGAGGCCCGGCTCCTCTTCGAGCGGATGCTCGGCTACGCCAGCCACCTGGGCTTGTTCGCCGAGCAGACGGGCCCCGCTGGCGAGGCGCTCGGCAACTTCCCCCAGGCCCTCACCCACCTGTCGCTCATCAGCGCCGCGTACAACCTGGACCGGGCGCTCGGCGCGGGCGACTGAGCGCGCTTCCCCGGGGCCGGTGTGCCAGGAGTGTCCCGGGGATGTCACGGCGACGTCACGTGGGCCCGGTGTAGAGTGGGGACACGCGCTGCCCCCTTCCAGGCGGAGTGCCAGGGTGGGGGGGCGCCCGGGAGCGTTCGATGAATCCGCTGGATTGGAATGGGCAGCAGTTCCTCTTCGTGTACGGGCCGTTCCTCCTGCTCGTCCTCGTGGGGGCGCTGATCTGGAAACGCCTGCTCAACCTGCCCTCCAGCCTCCCCACGCCCGATGACCTGGACCTGAGCCCCTACCTGGCCGCCACGCTGGAGAGTGACAATGCCGCGGTGGACGCGGCCGTGGTGGCGCTCGTGCACGACGGTGCGTTGAGTTTCGAGGGAGGGCAATTGAGTGTCGCCAAGGCCCTGCCCTCACGGGCGCTGGAGCTCGAGCGCATCGTGCATGCCACGGTGGCCAGGGGCGAGGCGTCGATCCAGGGGTTGCGCGACGCGGCCCGGGCGGAGTTCTCCCGGCTTCATCACTCCCTCCAGGGGCGCGGCTTCATGCGCACGCCCGAGCAGGACGCCCGCTACAGGCTCCATCCCCGGCTGCTCTTCGTCGCGGCACTCGCGCTCGGCGTCATGAAGGTGATGGTGGGCCTGTGGCGCGACAGGCCCGTGAGCTACCTCGTGCTGCTGCTCTTGCTGGGAGGAGCGTCGGGACTGCTGCTGCTGAGCGGACGCGCCCGGCTCACCCCCCGGGGCAGGGAGGCGCTGAGGATGCTGCGCATCCGTTATACGCCCCTGCGGACCACGGCCTCCTCGGAGGGCAGCGGCAACACGATGAGCGCGCGCGACGTGGCCATGGCCGCGGGCCTCTTCGGGGTGGGGGGGATCGCCCTGCTCTTCGGCAACCCCTTGCGCTCCTACCTGATGCCCCCGAGCCCCGTGGAAGGTGGTGGTTCCGGAGGCGGCAGCGACAGCGACGGTTGCGGCGGTGTCAGCAGTTGCGGCGGCTCGAGCAGTGACAGCGGCTCGAGCAGTGACAGCAGCTCGAGCAGTGACAGCGGTGGAAGCAGTTGCGGCAGCTCGAGCAGTTGCAGCAGCGGGAGCAGCGGCTGCGGCGGCTGTGGGGGAGGCGGAGGAGGTGGGGATTGAAGCGGCTCGAGGGTGTGGGACTGGGCTGGCGGCGGCAGCTCGCGCACTTCATCGACACCTGGGAGGGACTGGGTTTCGTGGAGGTGCTGGCCGAGCAGTTGGATGACCGGGGCGCGCTGCCCGAGCCGCTCCTGCGGCTCAAGCAGCGCGGGGTGCCGGTGGTGGTGCATGGGGTGTCGCTGGGGCTGGGTGGCGCCGAGCCTCCCTCGCCCGCGCGGCTCTCCCGGCTGGCGCGGCTCGCCGAGCGGCTGGGCGCGGTGTGTGTGAGCGAGCACCTGGCCTTCGTGCGCGCGGGGGGCCTGGAGTCCGGGCACCTCTTGCCGGTGGCGCGCCACGAGGCGTCCCTGGAGGTGCTCACGGACAACATCCGGCGGGCCGAGGCGGCGCTGCCCGTGCCCCTGGCGCTGGAGAACGTGGCGAGCCTCTTCGAGTGGCCCGATCCCGCCTTCTCCGAGGCCGGGCTGCTCACGGGGGTGCTCGAGCGCACGGGGGCGGGGGTGTTGCTGGACGTGGCCAACCTGTACGCCAACGCGCTCAACCTGGGCACGGACGCGCGGGCGGTGCTGGCGGCGGTGCCGCGCGAGCGTCTGGCCTACGTGCACGTGGCGGGCGGGGTGCGGCACGGCGGGCTGTACCACGACACGCATGCGCACGCGCTGCCCGAGGGACCCCTGGCCCTGCTGGAGGAGCTGACGGCGCGGGTGGGCCCGGTGCCGGCGCTGCTGGAGCGGGATGATCGCTTCCCGCCCGTGGAGGAGCTCGCGGGCGAGCTGGTGGCGATGCGGGCGGCGATGGCCCGGGGCGTGGCGCGCCGGGAGGCGGCATGAGCCGCGCGCGCGAGGAGCTGGCCCGGGCGCAGGCGGAGCTGATGCGCGCGTTGGAGCTGGGGGAGCCGGTGCCCGCGGGCTTCGACGCCGAGCGGGTCCGGATCACGGCCGACACGCTGCTCGCCAAGCGCCGGCGGGGAGTGCGGCGCGCGTGGCCCGTGCTCGAGCGGGCGCTCGGAGAGGCCTTCGCGGGGGAGTTCGATGCCTGGGCCCGGGCGAATCCCCCGCGCGCTTTCGAGCCCCACGCGGGCGTGGAGGGCTACCGCTTCGCCCTGGCGCTGCACGAGAAGGGACGTCTTCCCCGGGAGGCGGAGGCGGAGGTGCTCGGCTTCGGGGTGCGCTGGCGGATCACCGCCACGGGTGGACTGGCCCCGCGCCGGGGGCTCGTCTTCCGGATGCTGCGCATGGGGGAGGCGCGGCGGTGGAGGTGGGCGGTGCGGCTGCCCGGTGGGCGCGTGCTCCGGGGGCGGCTACCCGGCGGATGAGGCCTGCCCCGGCGGCGCGATGCCCCGCCAGAGCGTGTTGAGCAGGCGCTCCACGAACGGATCCTCCTCCTCCGTGGGCACGCGCTGCTGGGTGATGTGGGCGAGGAAGTAGCGGTACTGCACCCCCGCCATGAAGAGGCCGGCCATGAGGCTGGGGTCTCCCTCACGCAGCAGGCCCCGCTCCTGGGCCCGCTTGAACCAGGCCGTCATCGAGTCCTGGGCCCGCGCCGCCGGAGAGTCCTCCGAGTCTCCCCGGATTTCCTCGGGCGTGAGGCCCGCCTCGCGCAGCACCGAGAAGGCCGGCACCATCTTGCGGAAGAAGGCATCGATGGTGAGGGCCAGCTCACGCAGCTGCACGGAGATGTCCCGATTGTCCGGTCCCTCCTCCACCATGGGCAGCCACGGGGGAGCACTTCCCACCGCGAAGGCCGCCTTGAGCAACTCCCGCTTGCTGCCGAAGCGCTTGAGCAGCGCCGGACCGGAGACGCCCAGGCGCGCGGCGATCGTCTCCGTGCTCACGGACGACCCGTGCTCGATGAAGCAGGCCCGTGCCGCTTCCAGAATCTCCTCGTCCAGGACCTGTCGGGGACGCCCCATGAAACCGCCCGCTGAATTGGTTAGCTATTGCTAACTAACTAACCCCGCGCAGGGGATGGAATCAAGGGCGCGTCACATTGGCCTACGTCTTGGGAGGGGTACCCGGCGAGCGAGGAGGCGAGCGCGAGGCGGCCGTCCGGGCGGGACGGCGCCCCGCTGCCCGTCTTCGTGGAAGCAAGGTCTGTCCCGCTTTGGAGCCGGTAAGTCGTTTTTACCGCCCCGCGCGGGGTCCGGGGAGCTGGGGCACGCGTAAGTGCCTGGAATCAGGAGAGAGACCGGGGCTCCATTCCTGGCATGCGGAGTGCTTTACCTCTGCTCGCGACGGTGAAGGGTGAGTGTGGCGGGGTCGGTGGGCGGCGGGTTGGACGGGCGTCGGGTCGAGGGCGGCGGGTCGGGGATTCGCATCAACACTTGAACATGGGGAGGACGTACGGGGCAGTGCACTCGGGGGAGTGCAGGGGAAAGTGAGTCGGGGGGGAGCCGTGGGGACGGCTCCTCCCCGATTCCTTTTGCGGGCTTTTGCTAGGGTCCGCCGGACGATGCCTCCCCTCGCGCTGCGTCAGACGCCGGGTTCGCTCCGGCGCGGGCTGTTGCTGGGCGTGGGCGCCCTGACCGGGGGGCTGTTCGGCCTGGCCTTCGTGGTGGACCGGTTCGGCCAGAAGGAGCGGGCGGTCGCCGCCGAGGTGGTGGTGGTGCTCGGGGCCCGGGTGCTGCCCGGAGGCGAGCCCTCCGCGGCCCTGCGCGCGCGGGTGGAGCGGGCGGTGGCGCTCTACCACCAGGGGCTGGCGCCCCGGCTGCTCTTCTCCGGGGGCGTGGGCCTGCACCCGCCCGCCGAGGCCCACGTCATGCGCGAGCTGGCCATGAGGCTCGGCGTTCCCGAGCATGCCTGCCTGTTGGAGGACCAGAGCCGCTCCACCGAGGAGAACGCGCGGCTGTGCGCGCGGGTGCTGGGAACGCTCGGGCTGCGGCGCGCGGTGGTGGTGTCGGATCCCTTCCACCTGCTCCGGGCCCGCCAGTATTTCCGGCTCCACGGCCTGGAGGTGGCCACGAGTCCCGCGCTCATGCCCGGGCGCACCCTGAGCGCCACGGATCGCTTCTACTGGACACTGCGCGAGGCGGCCGCGCTGCTGCTCCACCCGCGGGTGCTCCTGGCGCGAGCGCCGGCCCGGCCACGCGGGTGAGAAGCCGTGTCAGGGCCATTGTCACCACGGGCGGAAGTCAGTAGCTCTAGGTGCATGACCCGCAAACGGCCCAACGCCCTGGTCCGGCTCGCCTTCCAGCTCGAGCACCACGCCGAGACCTTGAGCTGGCGGCTGCGGCACAAGCTCCGGCTGGCCCGTCCTCCGCGCATCCTGCCCTACCGGGGCTATGGGACGCCGCGCGCGAGCCTCATCAAGGCGCGCGTGCTGGAGGATCGCAAGGTGCGCCCGCCCTGGAAGCGCTACACGCTCGTGGGCAGCGCCATCGCCTCGTGGAAGCGCTACATGACGCTGGAGATCCCCAACGCCCGGGTGGCGGTGCGCTGGGGAGACAAGCGTTGGGAGGGGACGACGGACGAGGAGGGCTTCCTCGAGCTGTGGGTGGAGCCTCCCGAGGGGGTGAAGGCGGGCTGGCACGACGTGGAGCTGGAGCTGCTCTCGCCCCGGTCCCGGCGGGGGGTGACGCGCGTGTGCGCTCCGGTGCTGGTGTCCGGCTCCGAGGCGGAACTGGGCGTCATCAGCGACATCGACGACACCGTCATCGTCACCGAGGTCACCAACGTCCTCAAGCGCTTCTGGACGCTCTTCCTCACCGAGCACCGCACGCGCCTGCCCTTCGAGGGCGTGGATGCCTTCTACCAGGCGCTGAGCCAGGGCAGCACGGGCTCGGCGTGCAACCCCATCTTCTACGTCTCCTCCAGCCCGTGGAACCTGTACGAGCACCTGGACGAGTTCCTCGGCCTGCACAAAATCCCCGCGGGTCCGCTGCTGTTGCGTGACTGGGGTTTGAGCCGCACCGGCTTCGCGCCCGGGGGAGGGCATGGCCACAAGCTGGAGAAGATCCGCGGCCTGATGGATGCGTTCGCCCCGCTGCCCTTCCTGCTCATCGGGGACAGCGGCCAGGAGGACGCCGAGCACTACCGCACCATCGTGCGCGAGTACCCCGGCCGCGTGCGCTGCGTGTACATCCGCAATGTGTGGCATCGCTCGGGCCGCGAGCGGGAGCTGGCGGCCATCGCCGAGGACATCCGCGCGGCGGGCAGCCAGATGCTCACCGTGGACGACACCGTCACCGCCGCGCGCCACGCCGCCAGCCAGGGGTGGATCCGCCGCCAGGAAGTGGCCGAGGTCCAGGCCCACCGCCAGGAGGATCTCGAGGCGCGCACGCCCCTGGACGCGCTCGATCGCGAGCCCTCGTGAGACTCATTCCTTCTCATGAAATGATTCTCATTCCTGTCACTTGAATTCAGGGGGGGCGCGTGACACATGGCATCGGCTTTCAACTCGAGAGGGTGTCCGATGATGCGTCACGTGATGAAGACGTTGAGCCTGGTGTCTGTGGCCGTGCTGGCGGCGTGCGGTGGGGACGTGGAGACCTCGCGCGAGGAGACGGCGGCCCAGGTGGGCCAGGGACTCGCGGAGCTCGCGCTGTCCGAGGGCTCCATCACCTCGGCGCTCCAGTCGACGCTCAATACGGGCAACGCGAAGTACCGCTGGACGGAGGGCTCGCTGCGCCGCTTCGACTTCTCGGGCTCGGCGACCCTCGCCCAGGCGGACGCGGCCGTCCTCGGGTTCCAGGAGCACGAGGCGTATGCCTATTTCGGCTCGACCCAGGCCCTCTCCTACGCGGACTTCAAGAACACCCTGTACTCGGAGTTCCAGCCGCTGCACTCCCAGATCCTCTCCACCTACGGGAACGGGACGGAGACGGTGCAGGTGGTGACGCACTACTACGAGCAGCTGGTGGCGGCGGGCTCGACGGGCTGGTTCCGGCTGACCGTCATCCTCTTCCCCCAGTCGCACAAGGTGATTGTCTTCGAGCAGACCGGCTACGAGGTCTGAGCCAGACGCCTGAGCCAGACGTCTGAGCGGGACAATGACGTGAGGACGTGCGCGAGCGCCGGTGTTCCCCCTGGGGGAGCCCGGCGCTTCGTGTTTCGTCACGGGCTGGCGACGTGCTCGGAGATGCGCAGCGTGTAGCGGATGGGCCAGGCCGTGTCGCTCCGGGCCATGCCGTCCACCACCACGAGCACCGTGCGCCCCTTCTCCAGGGTGAGCTTCACCCGGGGCGTGCCCGTGCGGCTCGACGCGCACGCGAGCTCCTGGCCCCGGCACCCGGTGAGCACATACAGCGCGTTGCCGTCGCTGCCCGAGGTGTCCCCGCCCGAGGTGTCGAAGACGAAGGTGCCATCCCGGGGCGCGGTCCACAGGTGTGCCCGGTCCTGCTGAAGCAGCTGCCCGCACGTGCCCTGGAAGCCGTCCCCCGCGTGCACCGTGTCCCCGAGGAACGTGACGGGCAGCGCGCTGCCCAGGTTGATGTCCGCGCACCCGCGCCCGTCACACAGCACGTCCGCGTGGCAGTCCGTGTCCGCGCAGTCCACCCACCGGTCCCCGTCGTTGTCCGCGCCGTCGAAGCAACTGGTGGCCTCGGCGGCCGTCTGCTCGGTGATGTGCAGCTCGAAGTCTCCCGCGCTGAAGTCGCCGCCCTGGGGCGAGTCCACCCCCACCAGCACCCGCTGTCCCGCGGCGAGGCGCACCGACACCCGGGCCCCGCCTCCGTAGCTGATGCCACCCGTGGCGCACGCGAGCTCCGCGCCCCCACAGCCTCCCTGCCGCACGCTCACCAGGGTGTGCATCGCCGAGCGTGCCGTGTCGAAGCCGTAGGTGCCCGTGCGCGGCGCCGTCCACAGGAAGCCCCGGTCCGGCGCTCCCTGGCCGCCGCAGGAGGCCTGGTGGTCATCGCGGGCGTTGCGCGTGCTGCCCTTGAGGCGCACGGGCAGCGCGCTGCCCAGGTCCTGATCCACGCACACGCTGGCCGTCTGCTCGCACACGTTGGCGCCGCCCGCGCCGCCGCCACACGTCTCACCCGCCGCGCAGGTGCCGCACTCGAGCGTTCCGCCGCAGCCGTCCGCCACCGTGCCGCAATTCTTGCCCAGCAGGCCGCACGAGGAGGGCCTGCACCCGGCCACCGCGCAGACGTTGGGGGTGCCGCCACCGCCGCACGTCTGGCCCGCCGCGCAGGTGCCGCAGTCCAGCATTCCCCCGCAGCCGTCCGGCACGAGGCCACAGTCCTTGCCCAACTCCTCGCACGTGGAAGGCAGACAATGCGCGCTGCCACAGACGTTGGGGATGCCGCCGCCGCCGCACGTCTGGCCGCCGTAGCACATGCCGCAGTCGAGCAGGCCGCCACAGCCGTTGGAGACCAGGCCGCAATTCTTTCCCTGGGCGGCGCACGTGGCGGGGCTGCACGAGGCCGGGCCGCACGTGTTGGGTGCGCCGCCCCCGCCGCACGTCTCGCCCGCGGAGCAGGTGCCACAGTCCAGCACGGCCTCGCCACACCCATCCGGCAGCAGGCCACAGTCCTGTTTCTTCTCCGAGCAGGTATGGGGCACGCAGGGGGGCTGGCCGCACGTGTTGGGCACGCCGCCGCCGCCGCACGTCGCGTTGCCGGTGCAGGTGCCGCACTCGAGCGTCCCTCCACAGCCATCCGAGAGGATGCCGCAATTCTTGCCCAGCGCCGCGCAGGTGGTGGGCGTGCAGGGGGCCTGGCCACACACGTTGGGCGCGCCGCCGCCGCCACACGTCTCGCCCGCCGCGCAGGTGCCGCACTCGAGCGTTCCGCCACAGCCATCCGAGAGGGTGCCGCAATTCTTGTCCAGCCCCGCGCAGGTGGTGGGGGTGCAGGGCGCCCGGCCACAGACATGGGCCACGCCGCCGCCGCCGCAGGTGTCCGGCGAGGTGCACGTGCCGCAGTGCAACTGCCCGCCGCAACCATCCGGCACGTCGCCGCAGTGGGCGCCCAGGGAGTCGCAAGTGGCGGGGGTGCAGCTGGCCGGACCGCACACGTTGGGCTGGCCGTCTCCGCCGCACGCCTCGCCCGAGGGGCAGGTGCCACAGCGCAGCACGCCCCCGCAGCCGTCGATCGTCACCCCGCAGTTGAAGCCCTGCTCCTCACACGTCCGCGGCTGGCAGAGCCCGCTCCTCGTCTGGGAAGGATCCTTGAGCGTCCCTCCGCAGGCCAGCCATACCACCGCGAGGCTCACCCATCCCTGTGCACTCCACCACCGGTTGCCCATGCCCCGACCTCCACCCGGCTTCCGAGTGGTCCACGAGGTGCCAACCTGTAGCCCCCACCCGCCTCGCGGAAGGGATCGGGCAGGCTGCCGCCCGGTGGTGAACGGACGCGCCCCCACCGCGGTGGGGGGGGAAGGTGACCTGGCCAACAACACGGGGCCCAGACCCTGTCCGGGAGGCGTGGACGCGGCTGTGTCAGGGGGCTTCCGGAGCTCACTGTCCTGGAGTCCGAGGGAGCAACCGGGGAGACACGGGAGACGTTCATTGTTGGACGCTCCGAGGGGGTGAGGCGTCGGGAAGTGGATGCCTGTCCCCGCTCTCCGGGAGGGGAGCGCGGGGCGCGTTGAACGGGAGGCTGGATCGGTTCACGCTGGGCGGCGATCACGAGGTGAGTGTCATGGTGAAGCTGGCCCTTCTGGGAGAGTCCTTTCCGTCGCAGCTGCGGGAGAATCCGCAGGCGCTTCGGGACGTGCAGGTGGTGTGGTCGGGAACGTCGATCGAGGCCTTCCGCAACGAAGTGCCGGCGATGCGGCCGGACGTGCTGGCCCTGGACTTCCTGGAGCTGAACGCGGTGCAGACGGACGTGGTGCCGGCGCTGCTGGAGAACTCGCGGGCCAAGCACGCGATCGTGACGTACCGGTTCGCACGGCGCGGGGTGTTGCAGCAGTATCCGGCGGGCAAGGTGCGGCTGCTGCAGGGGCCCATTTCGCTCTCGCTGCTGCGGGCGCACGTGCACCTGGCGGTGCTGGACGACGTGTTGAAGCCCCAGACGGCCCCGGTGCTGGAGATTTCCCGGACGCCTCCGCCTCCGCCCGCGCCGCCACCGGCGCCGGTCTCGCCCATCCAGATGAACGCGCCGGGCTCGGCCACGATGGCCACGGTGACGGTGTCGGCCAAACCCAAGCCGCCGCGCTATACGCAGGAGCAGCTGGGCACGCTGCTGGAGTACGCGAGCAGCGTGAAGTGCGAGTGCCCCAATCACCTGTCACAGATCGTGAGCAGCCTGCAGGCCTTCGAGGAGTACTCGAAGCAGTGCGAGAACCGCAACGACGCGGACCGTGAGGTGCACGGGCTGCTCTACCGGTACACGGCGAGCGCGCGCGCGGTGATGGAAGAGGCACTCGACGCGCTGGTGAAGCACGAGAACATCCCGCTGTGAGCGGGAGGCGGGGTTGATGGAAAGGCCAGGCGCACTTCGGGCGTCTGGCCTTTTCTATTGCTCCAACGCATTCAATTGCGTCTGGGCGATCTCCCGGTACAGCGGCACGACTTCTACGGCCAGCAGATCCTCGAACAACTTCCGCGCGCCCTGTGTATCTCCGGCCTCCTGAAGACGGCTGGCGTCCACGATGGCGCGGGACAAGCGCCGCGAGCCCACGCGGATTCTCCGGGAAATCTTCGCCACGAGGGTGGCGGCGTCCGAAGGGGAGCGGAGGCCTTGTGCGGCGTCATCATCGGACAGCGCCACTTGCCGGACCGTACGTCGCAACAGCTCGCATACTGCCGCGGTGAGTTCGAGTGGTTGGCCTCTTTCGAGCTGTTCCGCCAACGCTCGCAGCTCTTCCCAGTCTGTTTCTTCGCTCATGCGTCACATTCGAGGTCTACACAGGTGAAAAGGCCATTGGCGCTGGCCCTCGCACAGCCGAAAGCAGTCATAGCAGTCGCCTTTCCAACGCGGATTCATCTGACTCCTACACTGGACGTAGGTGTTACGGCAGTGCTCCCGCCATCCCTCATCGGGGTCTCCTGCCTCCTCGTCGTCTCCTTCCCCAACGTCGTCATCCGCCCTTCGTTGTAAAGCGTTCTCCATTATTGCTCCGGCTCCTATCGCCACCCCAACCCCTATCGCCTCCTCTATGTCCGCAGCAGTTGCTCCGCAGGCTCCCACCGGGTCGTATGGGTGCTTTTGGATGCAACAGGTCATCGTGTTGTTTCCGCAGTCGCTCAGTCCCACAGCAGCAGTTCCAGCCGAGCACCCCAACACGAGCACACCCCACAACACAACCCCTTCAATGCAACGGGTATGATTCAGGCTTTCCATACCCCCGAGGCTATAGGCGAGTAAGCCAGGGCGTATCAGCAGGGGACAGAGTGTGAAACACCGGCTATCTCCCGCCCGTTCTACTGGGTTGGCCCTCTCCTCCCTGGCCGGTGTTCAGGGCTCCTTGCTCCCGAGCACGATGTTCAGAGTGGCACCTGCTCCCGGAGTGCTTCTTTCTATCGACTCCCTACATTGTTTGGCGAGGGCCCTGAAATCGTCACTGATCGCCTCGTGCTCGATGACTTGGTTCCAGAACAGGCCCACAAGGCGGAGCGGCAGTCCCAACTCGGGGTGCTGCCTGCTGAATGTCCGCCCCACGTACCCCTGAGGACACATGTCGACGATGAAAGGCACAGGTAGCTGGTGCCCTCGGGCAGGTGGAGCCAGGAATCTCGTTCCGCTGGCGTGAACCAGTAGCGCCTTCCCTCCAGCAGCTGCACTTCCCCGAACCGTTCCACCTTCCCCGCCTCGCTGATCCGGTGGAGGGGAAGCCGGGTTCCGAGGCCGGGCAGTGAGCGCGTGCGTGCGTAACGGGTGGCTCGTGTCTGGCCCATCCGGCACACCCGCTCGCCCGCTTCCTGGATGAGGCGCGACACCGTGGGCTGGGACACGCCCAGTTCGCTCGCCAGGTCCTTCGCCCGCGCCACCCGCAGACGGGACAGCACTCCCAGCATCCGTTCGAGCGAACCCATGAATAGAAAGGTGAATAGAAACCAGCGCCTTGCTGGTTCTCCAACCCCTTGGAATCTAAAGGTTCCTCTGCTCGGGCACCAGGGAACGTGAATAGAAACGCCCGCCGGAACGCGCGGCTCACCGGGGCAGGTGGGCGCTCAGGAAGTCCTCCACCAGCTCGAAGACCTGCTCCTTGCCGGGGTCGTTGTGGGGCTCGTGATAGCCGCCCGGCACCAGGTGCAGCTTCTTGTCCGTCAGCGTCACCGCGTCGAAGAAGCGCCGGGAGCCCTCCACGGTGTTGATGCGGTCCTCGGCACCATGCAGCATCAACAGGGGCACACGCAGCTCCGCGGCGTGGGCTTTGATCCACTCGTTGGCGTCGATGGCCTCCACCGCCCAGCGCGCCGTGCCCTTGCGGTGTACCAGCGGATCCTCCCGGTAGCGCTTCACCCAGGCCGGATCGCTGCTCAGCGCCTCGGCTTCCAGCGGCACCGGGAGCGGCAGCCGGGGCACGAGTCGCGAGAAGATCCGCGCCGAGTTCACCAGCCACGGCTTCGCCACCCCCACCGACTCCAGCGCCGCGCCGCTGATGATGATGCCCGCGAGCCCCTCGGGGTGGCGCAGCACGTAGTCCAGCACCACCAGCCCTCCCATGCTGTGGCCGTACAGGAAGACGGGCTTGCCGGGCTCGCGCGTGGAGAGCTGCTTCAGGAAGGCGCGCATGTCGTCCTGGTACTCGGACCAGGACATCACGTGGCCGCGCTGCCCCGACGAACGGCCATACCCCCGGAGATCGACCGCATGGACCGCATGGCCCCGCGAGACGAGCGCTTCCACCACGTTCGTGAACCGGCCGCCGTGCTCGCCCACCCCGTGGATGATTCCCACCACCGAGCGCGGCTCTCCCGGGGGCCGCCAGGCCTGGCCGTGCAGCCTCACCCCCTGTGTGCTCTCGAAGAACCCTTCCTCATGCGCAATCGCCATGCGCCCATCCTAGGCACCCCCGGGGGCCTCAGGGACCCGGTTTGATGCCGCGCACCACCATGCCGGCCATGCAGCCGTAGAAGCTGTCATTCCTCTCACCTTCCTTGAGGAACTGGAGCCAGGCGTCCACCTGCTCGCGCGTCACTACCTTCTCGGTGATGGCCTTCTCCAGCACCGGGTACATGCCGAACGTCTCCAGCATGCTCGGCACCCACGTGCCCACCACGGGCCGCATCGCCACCTGGTTCACCCCCAGCGAGTGGAACATCCGCGGCAGCTGCCGGCCAATCCAGGGGTTGCGCAGCTGATCCGTCCAGAAGTGGATCAGCGCGCGCACCACCCCGCGATCCGGCCCGTCCAACGCCCAGGTGTCGAACTCGGGTTCGAAGATCACCACCGCCCCGCCCGGACGGGTGAGCCGGAGCAGCTCGCTCAGCGCCTTGCGTGGGTCATCCAGATAGATGAAGACGCGCGAGGAGCGGCAGCGATCGAAGCTCTCCGAGGGAAGGTCCAGGGTGTGCAGGTCGCCCTTGCGGTACTCCACGGACAGCCCCGTGCCCCGCGTGCGCGCGCGGGCCTCGGCCAACAGCGCCTCGCTCAGGTCCACTCCCACCACGTGGCCCTTGGGGCCCACCAGCGTGGCCAGCTCCCGGGTGACATCACCCACGCCGCAGCCCGCGTCCAGGATGCGCTGGCCGGGCGCCACTCCCAGCATGCGGTGCGTGAGCTGCTGCATCTCCTGCACTTGCTGAGATGTGTTCAGCGCATCCAGGAAGCGCACGGCCTCTTTCGAGGCCGTGGCCTGGTCGAGATCATGGAAATCCGAAAAGATGGTCGAAGTCGCGGTCACAGGCCCCTCCCAGGCGAGTGATGGATTGACTGTCCATCATTGCATGCGAGGCGCCGTCCGCTGAATCCCCCGGGCGTAAAGACATACAATCCGTCTTTCCTGGGTACTCTGGAAGTGCGCGAAACGCCGGGTTGAACCGTGTCAATGTCCTCAAGTGGGCAGGGAGGGCTCCGTCATGCCCAGCTCGGGCCGCACCGAGCCCAGCCCACGCAGCGCGTGTTCTTCGTGGGAGCGCGCCTCTTCTTCCATGCGCTCGAACTCCACGGCGTCATGCGCGCAGAACACCTTCACGTCCCGGTCGTGGTGGCGCACCAGCGAGCGCAGCCGCTCCTGGTTGAGCCGGCGCATCCGCCCATCCTTCTGCATCAGCTCCTGGTACATGAGGAGTCCCGGCGTGCACGTGGGGCGATCCGGATTCATCTCCTGATGGTGGAAGTACGCGTCCCCGGCGTGCAGCAGCCAGCCGTCCGGCTGTTGGATGGCCACGCCCGCGTGTCCCAGCGTGTGCCCCACCAGCGGCACCAGGAGGATCTCCGGTGGCAGGCCCGACAGCTCGCGCACGCACTCGAAGCCGAACCAGCGCTCGCCCCCGCGCGGCATCGCGTACGTCACCCAGTGCGGCTGCGTCCTCCACTGCCTCGGCCGGAAGCGCTCGCGGTCCAGCCACGTGCGCTGCGCCGCCGCGGCCTCCACCTCTGCGTTCATCACGTGCACCCGCGCCATCGGGAAGTCATCCAGTCCCCCCGCATGGTCGAAGTCCAGGTGCGTGAGCACGATGTGCCGCACGTCGCTGGCCTTGAAACCCAGGCGCTCGAGCTGCCGCACCGCCGTCATGCCCTCGTGGAGCTGCGGCCGGTTGAGCCCGAGGAAGAAGGAGCTCAGCCGGGGCCTCGGGTGCAGCACGTCCTGCAGGCCAAAGCCCGTGTCCACCAGCACCAGCCCCTGCTCGCTCTCCACCAGCAGGCAGTGGCACACCAGCGCCGCCGGGACTCCCCTGGGCCGCTGCCGGCCATCCATCAACGCCCCGCCAGGGGGACACATGGTCACGCAATTCAGATGATGGATGCGCATCCCGCGACTCTCTCTCTGTGGGGGGGGACCCGGACGGGCCCCTTCCCGTGTACGCACGAGAAGGTGGGGAGGACTCCCCGACAGGACCAGCGTCCCCGGGTGTAGCCCGCCTGGCGGGCGGGCCGGAGAGCAGCAGGGAAAGAGGGGACCCGGCTCCGGTGGAGGAGCCAGGCCCGCGCCCCATTCCTAGCCCGCCGTGGGCTGACCGACGGCGGGCGCCTCGGACGCGTCGCGCGGACCCGAGGACTTGTAGCCGAGCAGGCGCAGGCCGTTGGCGACCACCAGGAGCGTGCTGCCCTCGTGGAGCACCACCGCCTCGCTGATCCGCGTGAGCCCGAGGATGGCGGCGACGATGAGCACGCCACTGACTCCCAGGGCGATCATCAGGTTCTGCCGCATCACCGACGTGGCGGCGCGGGCGAGCCCCAGCGCGAAGGGCAGCCGGGAGAGGTCATCGCTCATGAGCACCACGTCGGCGGTCTCCAGCGCCGCGTCCGAGCCGGCGCCGCCCATGGCCACACCCACCGCGGCGGCGGCGAGCGCGGGCGCGTCGTTCACCCCATCGCCCACCATGGCCACCGGGCGCTCCTTGCCCAGCTCGCGCACGGCGGTGACCTTGTCGGCGGGCATCAGCGGGGCGCGCGCCTCGTCGAGCCCCACCCGCGAGGCGATGGAGCGGGCGACGCGCGCGTTGTCACCGGAGAGCATCACCGTGCGCTCGATGCCCGCCTGCTTGAGCTCCTGGACGGTGCGCTGCGCGCCCGAGCGCAGCGTGTCCGCCACCCCGAGCACGCCGAGGAAGCGCTCCCCGCGCCGCACCACCATGGTGGTCTGTCCCGCCTCCTCCAACCGGTTCACCTCGGGGGTGAGCTCGGGGGGAAGCGGCTGGCCCGCGAAGAGCGCGAGGCTGCCCACCTCCACGGGCTCCTCGCCAAGCTTCGCGCGGATGCCCTGGCCGTGGATGGCCTCGAGATCTCTCGCGCCCGGGGGCAGGGTGAGGCCCTCGCGCGAGGCGGCCTGCACCACGGCGTGCGCGAGCGGATGGGCGGAGAGCGACTCGACGGCCGCGGCGGTGCCGAGCAGCTCCTCGCGGGACACGCCCGGGGAGGGCGAGGCGGTGAGGAGCTGGGGCCGGCCCACGGTGAGGGTGCCCGTCTTGTCGAAGGCGATGGCGCGCACGCCCGCGAGCAGCTCCAGGTAGATGCCGCCCTTGACGAGCACGCCGCCGCGCGCCGCCGCCGCCACCGCGGACAGCACCGCCGAGGGCGTGGAGATGGCGAGCGCGCAGGGCGAGGCCGCCACGAGCAGCGCCACCGCGCGCAGCACGGCCTCCTTGAGCGGGGTGCCGAGCAGGATGAGCACCACCGGGAAGACGAGCGCGGCGATCATCACCAGGGGGGCGAACGTGCGCTCCAGACGCTGGGCGAAGCGCTGGTTGGGGCCCTTCTGGGCCTCGGCCTGGGCGACCATGTCCACCACCCGCGCGAGCACCGACTCCGAGGCGGGCCGCGTTACCTCCACCTCGAGCAGGGTCTCGCAGTTGATGGTGCCGCTGAACACCTCGTCGCCGGGCTGCTTGGCCACGGGGATGGACTCGCCGGTGATGGCGGCCTGGTCCAGCGAGCTCTTGCCCTCGCGGATGATGCCGTCCAGGGGCACGCGGTCGCCGGGGCGCACGACGATGCGCGCGCCCTGGGCCACCTCTTCCACGGGAACCTCGACGAGCTCCTCGCCCCGGCGCACGCGCGCCACCTCGGGACGCAGGGCGCTGAGTGACTCGATGGACCGGCGCGCCTTGTCCATCGCCCGGTGCTCGAGCGCATGGCCCGCGCTGAAGAGGAAGAGCAGGAAGGCGCCCTCGAACCAGGCGCCGAGCACCGCCGCGCCGATGGCCGCCACCACCATCATGGTCTCGATGTCGATGCGCCGCTGGAGCAGCGACTGCACCGAGCCCTTGATGGCGAAGAAGCCGCCGCTGGCCATGGACCAGGCCCAGACGAGCGTGGGGACCAGGGGAGGCACGGGGGCGAAGCGCTCGAGCAGCCAGCCCACGACGAGCAGCACGCCGGCGCTCACCACGAGGGGCATCTCGAGCAGGGGCGCGAGGCCGCCGCCATGGGCGTGGTGCGAGCAGACGTGGCCCGCGGTGGGCACTTCCAGCCCGTAGCCGAGCGACTTCACCCGGGCCTCGACGTCCTCGAGGGTGAGTGCCTCCCGGTCGTACTCGACCACGAGCCGCTCGCTCGCGTAGGCCACGCTCGCCGAGAGGACGCCGTTCATCCGGCTCACGGCGTGCTCGATGATGGCCGCCGCGTCGCCCGAGTCCATGCCGCGCACGAACCAGGTGTGCTGGTGGTAGCGCTCGGCCACGGTGGCGCTGGTGTGCTGGGCGAGCGTGAGCAGTTGCTGGGGCGCCACGCCCTCGGGCTGGTAGTGGATGCACACCTCGGCGTGGCCCGCGTCGCGGCGCAGGTGCACCTCGGTGACACCGTGGTGGGACCTCAGGGCCGCTTCCAGCTTCTCGAAGCGGCCGACTTCATCGGTCTCGCCCGGGAGCGCGCCTTCCAGGTCCAATTGGAGCGCCGTGCCTCCACCTTCCGCGGGCCGGTTGCCGGGCGGGCGGATCCGCTTCGGCCGGGGCGCGTGGTGGTGGCCGTGGTCATGATCATGGTCGCAGCCCGGGCCGTGGACGTGCGGCTTGTCCTCGTGTTCGTGGGCATGGTCATGGTCGTGGCCATGGTCGTGCTTGCAGCCGGGGCCGTGCACGTGCGGCTTGGCCTCGTGGACATGGGCATGGCCGTGACCGTGGTCATGATCATGGTCGTGCTTGCAATCGGGGCCGTGCACGTGCGGCTTCTTCTCCCGGATGTTGCTGAAGCGGGCGCTCTTCTTGGGCTCGGACATGGGGCTCCTAGTGGCCGTGGCCGCGGTGCTTCTTGCGGGCGGCGGGGGCGCTCACCGGCTCGGGCTCGGGGGCGCGTTCCTCTTCGTGGTGGTCCTCATCCTCCTCGTGCTCCTCGGGGATGGGCTGGGTGAAGCGCTGGCCCGCGACCTCCAGGGTGAAGGCCTTGCACGTGGCGGGCACGTCGAACTCGAGCACCGCGGGCAGCCGGCCCTCGTAGGCCTTCAGCGTGTTGCCCTGCTCGTCATACACGGTGCCCCCGGCGGCGACCGTCATGGTCTCGTCCACGAGCACCGCGACCAGCTCCGCCATCTCCTCCATGCGGTCGGCGATGCGGTGGCACCACAGGTGGCCCACGCCCGGGTAGGTCTCGTGGGAGATCTCCTCCATCTGCTCCTCGTCCACCTGCTCGCCCACGCCGACGAACACGAAGTTCATCCGGGGCAGCCGGCCGGAGGCGATCTCCTTGGCCACCTGCGTGGCGTAGGCCGTCACGTTGGGCGCGTCGGAGATCTGCGAGTCGGTGATGATGACGGCCAGGCCCCGTCGGGCCCCCACCTGCACCTGCTGCTTCATGTGGGCCACGAAGTCACGCAAGACGGGCAGCATCACCGTGGCCTTGCCGTAGGCACGTGGGCCGGGGAAGCGGAAGTCCTTGGCCTGGGGGCCGGTCAGCTCGCCCACCTCCTCGAGCTGGCTGCCGTCGCCCGTGGCCCAGTAGGCCACGCGCACCTTGCCGTCCCGGTCCTTGTTGGCCAGGTACTCGAGCATCCAGCGCATCTGCGGCTCGACCAGGTTCTTCACCGGCGCGAGCTTGGCGAGGATGCCCCGCGGTCCGTACTCGTCCTCCATGCTCGCCGAGCCGTCCATGTAGAGGGCCACGTCGAGCCCCTCCACCGTCGGGTCATGCAGCAGCGTGGCCACCACCTTGTTGCCCAGGCGGTGCACGTCCGAGAACGGCTTCATGATGACTTCGTGGCCGGCCATCAGTGGTGATCCTCGTCTTCGTCTTCGTCGTGGTGGTCATCCTCGTCGGGCAGCGGCTGGGTGAAGCGCTGGCCGTTGACCTCGAGGGTGAAGCTCTTGGTTCCCTCGGGGACCTCGAACTCGAGCACCGCGGGCAGGCGGCCCTCGTACGTCTTGAGCACCTGGCCCTTGTCGCCATAGATGGTGCCGCCGGCGGCGACCGTCATGTTCTCGTCCACGAGCACCGCGACGAGCTCGGCCACCTGGGTGATTTCCTCGGCGATGCGGTGGCACCACAGGTGGCCCACGCCGGGGAACTCCTGGTGGGCGATGTCCTCGAGCTGCTCCTCGTCGACGTTGTCTCCCACGCCGACGAGCACGAAGTTGAGGCGGGGCAGCTTGCCGGAGGCGATGTCCTTGGCGACCTTGGCCGAGAACTTCTTCACCTCCTCCGCGTCGTTCAGGCGGCCGTCGGTGACGATGACGGCGCAGCCGCGGCGGGCGCCCTGGCCCACCTGCTCCTTGAGGTAGCTCACGTAGTCGCGCAGCGCGGGCTCGAGGTACGTGTAGTTGCCGAGCCGCTGGGGGCCGGGGAACCTGTGCGTCTTGACGTCCGTGCCCTTGTACTCGCCGAGCACGTCGACATCCCGGCCCGAGGTGCCGCAGGCCCAGTAGGCCACGCGCAGCAGTCCGTTGCGATCCTTGGTGGCCAGGTACTCGAGCATCCAGCGCACCTGGGGCTCGACCTGGTTGGACTCCTCCTTGAGCGGAGCGTCCTGCAGCCACTCGAGGAAGGAGCGCTTGGGACGCGTGTACGTGTACTCCTCCTTCATGCTGCCCGAGGCATCCATGTAGATGGCCATGTCCAGGCCCTCCACCGTCGGGTCATGCAGCAACACCGCGTGGACCTTTCCGTCCTCGAAGTGGAGATCGGAGAACGGCTCGACTGGTTTTTCGTGTCCCATCTGTCCCCTCTTTTGAAGCCCGGACGCTAGCGCCCGGCGGGGGAGGGCCACAATCGGGTCAGTCCTCGAAATCAGACATCCACTCCGGCTTGGATGCCTGCTCTGGCGCGGAGGTGGCGGGTTTGGCTTTCGGGGCGGGCGCGGGCTTCGCGGGCGCCGGGGCGAAGTCCTTCATCCACTCCGCGGAGGTGTCCGGAGAGGGGCGCTTGGGTGGCGGCGCGGGCCGGGCGGGGGCGACGGCCGCTCTCGAGCGGGTGATGCGCGCCTGGGTGCCACCTGGGCGGGCATGCGCGTCGAGGAAGTCCTGCATCCAGTCGCTCGGGCGGGCGGGGGCGGGCGGAGCACGCGGAGGCAGGGGCGCGGGGGGCGGGCGCGGCGCGGCGGGCGCAAGGGGCGTGGGACTCGCGGCGGTGACTGGACCGGCGCGCTCCCGGGAGCGCAGCGCGCGCTCCGTCTCGCTCGGCCACCCCGGGAGGACGTCCAGGGCCTGACGCGCCAGGTCGAGGAACTCGGGCGTGCCGGCCTCGCGGGGGACGGGGAGCTTCTCGGGGTTGAGCCACTCGGCGAGCCGGTTGACGAGCCCCGGATGGTTGCGGCGCAGGATGGCCACGTCGCCCTTCACCTCGTAGCCACGCGACTCCAGTTCCGCGATGGCCAGCATGCGGCTGGGCACGGGCAGCTCCAGCTCCGCGAGGGCCCGGGGGCCGCCGTGCGCGCGGGCGGAGCGCTGGAGCGCCTCGAGCACCTCGTGCAGCAGCGTCGCGACGAGGGGGCCATTGCCGGCGTGGCGCGTCTGCAGGTCCAGTGGTACCGCGGGATAGGCGAGCACCAGGCCCTCGCCCTGGGCGAGGTGCTCGGGCCGATCGCCGGGCAGCAGCGCGTGGTAGGCGCGCGGGGGCAGCCGGCTCTCGGGATCATGCGCGTAGTGCAGGGCATCGGCGGCGCCGTGGACGAGTCCGGCGAGCAAGTCCCCCCGCGTGACGGTGAGCTGGCCGGGGACGCGCTGGGGCGTGGCGCCGGGATGGGGACCCGCGAGGCGCCCGTAGAGGTAGACGGGATCATTCACGCCCTGGGCATCGGCGGGGTGCTCGACGAGCTCCACGGACATCAGGAAGAGGGCGGGGGCGAGGATGCGCCGGGGGGTGCGGCCGGAGACGAGCTCGTGGTGGGTGAACTGGGCGCGGGTGCTGGCCGGCAGGTGCTCGCGCTCCTCGGCGGGCACGCAGACGAGGTCTCCGGTGATGTCGGTGCACACGAGCCACTCCCGCTCGCCCGAGGGCCCGGCGAGGCGGAACGCGTCCACGGCGTGCACGACGGCGGAGAGGTCGAGCGCGAGGGGCTCGGCGGGGCTGGTGGCGTGGGGGACGAAGTAGCGGGGAGGGCGCACGGGAGGGGACGCGAGCGTCCCCCAAACCGGGCGGGAGGGGCAAGCTCCCGTCAGTCCGCGCCCTTGATGCAGGCCACCGGCTTGAGGCGCCGGGCCACCGTGGCCAGGCCCGCCATCTCCACCGTGTTCAGCACGTCGTCGAGGTTCTTGTAGCAGGGGCCCGACTCGTCCAGCGGCGTGGTGCGCGTGTTGAGGAGGATGTCGGCCTCCATCATGCGCAGGTCCGTCTCGTCCTGATCCAACACCCGCCGCGCCTCGCCGCGCGACAGCCGCCGCCCCGCGCCGTGGTTCACCGAGTAGATGGACTGCGAGGCCCCCTTCTCGGCGAAGAGGATGGCGCTGCCGGTCTCCATGGAGCCGGGGATGAGGATGGGGTGGCCGCTCTTGGCCCAGGGCGTGCCGGTGAGGGCGGGGTGCCCGCCGGGGAAGGCGCGCGTGGCGCCCTTGCGCGCCACGAACCGGCCCGACTCCTTCTGGATGAGGTTGTGGGAGATCTCGTAATAGATGCTCGCCGTGCCACCGAACACGTCCTCGAGCGCCCCGCACACCGCCTCGCCGATGAGCAGCCGGTTGGCCACCGCGAAGTTGGCCGCCATGTTGTGCAGGTTCCAGTAGTCCTTGCCCAGGCGGCTGCTGGCGTCGAGCCAGATGAAGTCCTCGCTGTGCTTGCCGAGCCCCAGCGCCGCCGCGCCCTCCACGAAGAAGTGCTTGGCGATGTTCCAGCCGAAGCCGCGGCTGCCCGTGTGCAGCATCACCCACACGCGCCCGGACTCATCCACCTGCATCTCGGTGAAGTGGTTGCCGCCCCCGAGGCTGCCGAGCTGCTCGCGCTTCTCGTAGGCCCGCGTGGGGATGTCCACCCGATCATCCTCCACCGGGAGGAAGTCGCGCTCGGTGGCGGACGCGTGACGGCCGAGCGCCTGGGCCCCATGCCGCACGACCTCGGCGAAGGTGCGCGCGTCGATGCGGCGCTGCTTCTGCACCCGCGACGCGCCCACGCCCACCGCGATGCGCTTGGTGACCTCGTCGATCCACTGGCGGCGCTTGGCGGGGTCGGCCACGTCCTCGGCGGTGAGGGTGGTCTGCAACTGCACCATGCCGCAGCCGATGTCGTAGCCGGCCGCGGTGGGCAGGAGCACGCCCTCGGTCTCCACCACCGTGCCGATGGGCACGCCGTAGCCCACGTGGCAGTCCGGCGTCACCGCCACGCGGGTGACGCCCGGGAAGGAGGCGGCATTGACCACCTGGTTGAAGACGGCTTCCTCGAGTCCGGGCGACTCGGGGCCCTCGCCCCACAGGAGCTTGTCCGAGAGGAAGAGGTGGGCCTCCACCCGCATCGTCTTCGTCTTCGGGAGCACGAAGTGCCCCGGCGCGACCTTCTCCAGCTGTTGCGTCCAACTCATGGCGTTCTCCCTCCCTGGGCCTTTTTCAACACCCGGCAGCGACGCGAGCGTCCAGGAGTCCTGACGAAAGCGGGCGGCCAGCCGTGCGCCTGTCCCATGCCCGCGTGCACCACATGGCACCGTACGCCGGCCCCAGTTGCACCGGGGCGGGAGAATTCCCACTTATTTCGCGAGTGGTGGCGTGGAGCATCAAGGGGGTAGGGAGATGGGGCTTTTCGGAGCGTTGGTGGTGGCGATGGCGGTGCAGGCGGGTCCGGTCGAAGTGAAGGCGGCGCCGGTGTTCAACCCTTCGCTGTGCGCGAAGAAGCGTGTGGACTCGTGCGGTTGCCATCACGTCTACGGGGTGCGTCACTGCCACAGCAAGCGGCAGAGCGAGCACTGCGAGGGCATGGTGCGGGCGGACGACGCCTCCCAGCGCGGCGCCTCGCAGGTGGACGACTTCCTCTCCACGCTGCCCGACACCGCCGCGCACGAGCACGAGGACACGGCGACGCTCTGAGCAGTCTTCCTGATCTATCGGGCGGCGAAAGGGCCCCCGAGCCCTTGCCGACCCACCCTCGGGCCTCCATCTTCCATCATGGAGGAACAGACCCGACATGAAGGGCCGTACCGCATGAGCGCACCGACTTCCAGCATCCTGCTGGTCGAGGATGATCCGGACATTCGCGACACGGTGTCCGAGCTGCTGGAGCTGGAAGGCTACCAGATGGTCACTTCCCAAAACGGGCAGGAGGCCTTGGAGCAGTTGCAGCACATGAAGCGGCCCTGTCTCATCCTGCTGGACGTGATGATGCCCGTCATGGACGGCTATGCGTTCATGAAGGGGATGCGGGCGGACGGACACCTCGCGGACATTCCGGTGGTGGTGACGTCGGCGAGCCACAAGCCCCCCGAGGGCGCCTGCGCCTACGTGCCCAAGCCCATCGACGTGGACCGGCTGCTCGCGGTGGTGAAGACGTACTGCCGCGCCAGCACGGGCGAGTGACGGGGCGCGGCGGCGCCGCGGGCTCACGGGTGGGCCACGGGCTCCACGTTGGGCTCCTCGGAGACGGGATCCGCCTCATCTGCCTCGGGCGCCGAGGGATCGAACACCACCAGTCCGGACTTCGTGGGCTCCGGATGGCCCAGGGCCTTCTTGAGCTCCGTGTCCTCGATTCGGAGCGCCACGCTTCTCACGGAAACATCCAATGACATGAGCCCTTCCTTTCGAAGTGGTACGGGGAGCACTCCGCGACAAGCGTGGGCATGGCTCCCCCGGGCAGCCAGTACGTCCCCGCGCGCATGGGGCTCGGCTGCTTCCCCGGTTCACTGAGCGTGCGAGCCAGAGCGTCCGATCGTCGATGATCGCGTCTGGAAGGAGCGCGGGCAGGCGGGGCGGCGACCAGTTGACCGATATCCAATTTGCCAAGAATCTAAGAGGAAGCCTTTCCCCCATGGCTTCTTCCCCCTTCCCACGACGGCGTCACGAATCCGGTCAGGCCGCGGTGGAGGCGGCCTTGTGCCTGCCATTGGTGGTGTTCCTCATCCTGGGCACGCTGCAGCTGTTCATGCTGTTGCAGGCGCGCATCCTGGCGGAGGTGGCGGTGTACCGGGCGGTGCGCGCGGGCAGCCTCAATCACGCCAGCTGCAAGGCGATGACGCACGCGGCCGTGGTGACGATGCTGCCCACGGTGGCGGCCACCACGTCGGGCGGGCAACTGGCGGATGCCTTCCGGGAGCGGCGGGAGAACTACCTGAACGTGCGCGGCTCGTCCGGGAAGTTGTTCTCCAAGGGGCCCGTGGTGGAGATCGTCCGCGAGTCGCCCGACGTGGGCTGGGTGCGCGGGCTGTCCGGGGGCGAGGACCTGATGTTCGACGCACCCACGGACTCGGAGGCGGCGCTGCGGCGGCGCACGCTCGAGATCCGCATGGTGGCCTGGTACTACATGCGCATTCCGTTCGCGGACTGGGTGCTGAACCGCATGTTCCTCGCCCACTTCAAACTCAAGCGCTACACGGCCGCCAATCCGCTGATGCCCGCGCAGAAGAACGCGGGGGGCTGGGACGACGGCGGCGTGACGTTCCCATCGGGAGGCTGGCCCGGCGGTGACCTGGGTGACCGGATGGTGGAGTGGAGCGAGCAGGGCCACTACCTGTTCCCCATCCAGGTGCACGCGGCCATGCGGATGATGACGCCGGTGAAGGCGAACAACTTCCAGGGAGGTGCCGCATGCAGCCTGCACTCCTTCTGAGACGCGACCGGGGACAGGCGATGGTCCTGTTCGCGCTCACGCTGCTCTTGCTCACGCTGATGGTGCTCATGACGCTGGGCTTTGGCATGCGGGCCAAGGAGCGCGTGGAAATCCAGATGGCGGCGGACGCGGCGGCCTACAGCCAGGCGGTGTCGGTGGCGCGCACGTTCAACGCCATCGCGGTGATGAACCGCGCGCAGATCGCTCACATGGTGGCGATGGCCGGCACCCAATCCCTCATCAGCTACGGCAGCCAGCAATACGCGGCGATGATGCACGGCCCCTGCCCCATTCCCACGGCGGAATGGTCCAGCCTCGACGAGGCCGCGGCCACCCAGGTGCAGCAGCTCCAGGGACGCGCGGGCGCCATGTACCGGGCCCAGCTGGCGCTGTACGGCAAGCTGCTCGGCAACCACCTGGCGGGGCAGCAGCTCGCCGCGCGCATGGCCCGCGAGGTCAACCCGGAGCTGCGCGCCCTGCCCGAGGGCGACCGCAAGTCCCTGGCGGAAGTGAATGGGGGCAATGGCTCGCTGGATTACGACGACCTGATGGATCAGGAGCGTGACGGCACGGTGCCGGCCACCAGTGGCGCGGTGCTGCCGACCGGCGGCAACCAGGGCCGCGTCAACCTGAACGCCACCATGGGCAGCCTGGGCTGGACGTGGGTGCACAACCGTGAGTCGGGCAGCGCGGGCTTCGGCACCGGTGGCGCCGCGCACAATCCGTCTTTCAAGCGCTACGGCTCCGCGTCCCAGATGGACTCGTCCACGTACAGCACCGTGTCCGGACGCAACTCGTGGGCGCATGACCATGGGCGGGCGGTGGCCATCATCTGCCCGGATGGCTCCAGCGTGCCGGACATCGAGGCGACGGACACGTGGGTGATGTCCGACGAGGAGCAGTCGAAGCAGGACCAGCACGTGTACGGCGCCAAGCCCCCGCCCGGCCAGGGCGAGGAGGGTGACACCACCGTGGACGAGCGGCACACGCTGGGCGCCTGCGTCGTGTGCCCCGGCATCTGGCCGTACTCGGTGGGTTTCAACGTGGGGCTGCTCCAGGGCAACGCGGCACGCAACGACTTCGGCCAGCCCAAGCTCTACACGGTGCTGTCGCGCGACTACGCGAGTCCCTCGCGCCAGAAGCGGCCGGATCCGTGGAACCTGTTCTTCCGCTTCCGCTTCGCGGGCGACACCGTCGAGTTCGACAACGCCAGCCCCGAGGGGCGCATCCGCTCCGCCGGCCGTGGGGACGTGCAGCGCAACCAGGTGGCCCTGTCCGCGGGGCTCGCCTACTACCACCGGCCCCGGCCGGCGACGGAGGGCGGCGGCTGGCGCGAGCCTCCCAACTTCCTCAATCCCTTCTGGCGCGCCACGCTGGTGAGCCCCGAGGGCGCCGTCGACGACAAGCCCGCCCACAGTCTGGAGCAGGCGGGTTTCACCGAGCACGCGGGCGCGCTGCGCCGGCTGGACAAAGTGGGTTTCCGGGGCGGCAGCCCCGAGGGCGCGAGGTACTGACGGCCATGGCGAAGCGCGCGGCGGCTCGGCGGGGACAGGCGCTGGTGGAAACGGCGCTGGGCGCGATGGTGTTCGTCACCATCCTCGTGTTCGGCATCTACTTCGCCGAGGTGGGCGCGTTGACGCTCAAGGTGCAGGAGGCGGCCAACTTCGCGCTCTGGGAGGCCACGGCCCACGTGCATCACGATCCCCGGCAGGGGGAATTCCAGCGGCGGGGCGCGGTGTCGCAGGCGGAAGCGGAGGCCAACCGGCGCTATCGCGACTTCGACGGACGCTCGAGCGAGGGGGGCGGCGCGATGACGGTTCAACTGGCCATCGCTCGCGCCAGGTCCCCTCAGGTGGTGTGTGAGCCGACGCTGCCCGGAGGGGATCCCCTCATCGCGGGCATCCGGCCCTTGGATGCGAACGGGGGCTCGACCGCGCTGGCGCAGGCGATGAATATCCAATCACCGGGCATGTCGTGCACGGCGTCCTCCGCGCTGCGGGGCGCGCGCATCGGCCGCTTCCTGGAGCCGGGGTTCTTCAAGGTGTCCCAGCGTCGCGCCAGCGCGCTCTTCACGGTGTGCGCCGCGGGGCGGGCCTCGGACGGCACCTGTGGCGGGCGCTTCTCGCTGCTGCTGGATGACTGGGGACTGGCCGG
The DNA here is from genome assembly GCF_044360685.1 of Cystobacter fuscus. Lineage (GTDB taxonomy): Bacteria > Myxococcota > Myxococcia > Myxococcales > Myxococcaceae > Cystobacter > Cystobacter fuscus_C. Next base: position 130,619 of record NZ_CP043491.1, read on the forward strand.
GGTGGACGAGGGGCGCTCGTGCGCGCTCAACATCGACAACAGCAAGAACTGCCAGAACCTCGACTATCACGACTGGGTGCAGCGCGTTTACCGGCGCAACGGGGGTGGAGGGAGGGCGGGCAGCGCGCTCGCGTCCGCGACCCGGGCCGGCGCGGGCATCAACGAGGATCAATTCTTCATGAGCTTCCGGGGCGAGGAGGACGATTACGAGCAGGACATCGGTGCCTCGCACGCGGGCAACCAGACGCGTTGGGAAGTGACGCCCTTCCGCGTTCCGAATGGAGGGCTGAACTACACGGTTGACCGGGACAACCGCTGGCTCGGAGGCGTGCCGCATTGAGCCGGGCCGCACGGACCGTGGGGCGTGCGTGGGCTTTGCTCGTGGCGCTGTCGCTGCCGGCCCTGGCGGGGGACGGGGGGACGCCGGAGCCCGCGCGCTTCGCGTGGCCGAAGCTCCAGGTGTTGGAGCAGGTGGAGTCCAACGAGATCGTGGAGGCGGGCGGCGTGCCGGTGGCGCTGCGCGCGGTGCACGTGAAGGAGTCCGCGCGCGAGCTGGTGCAGCGTTTCGCGGATGCCTTCCGGGATGGGGGGCTCTACGTGCCGCCCGGCAAGGCGCAGCCGCAGCTCGCGAGCAACGCGGCCATGCTCACCGCGGTCGATCCCCGCCGCCGCATCACGTACACGGTCATCCTCCAACCCCAACCGGACGGCACCACCACGCTGTACCTGGGCGAGGCCAACCATGCGCTGGCTCGCGCGCCGGGCACGGACTCGGACTTCGCGCCGTTGCCTCCGGGGGCAGAGGGGGTATTGCGCATCAACGGCGAGGGCTCGCGCACGCTGACCTTCCACGTGCCGCTCACGGGCGAGCAGGTGCGGACGTTCTACGACGGGGCGCTCGCCAAGGCCGGGTGGAAGCGCGGGGACGAGGCGGGCGTGTACACGCGCTCGGGTGAGGAGTTGCGGCTCGTGCACGAGCCTGGCGAGGGCGGTCAGCGCGCGGTGGTGCTGTTGCTCCAGTCGCGGGCGCGCTGAAGTGGACGTGGCAGCCCTGTGGAAAAGGGGAGTACCTGGAGTAGACGTTACTTCCAAGGTGACCTAGAACGGGCCGACCAACTCTGGAGACGCCGATGCACCGTGGGGGTATTCGCGCCATCCTGGCGGCTGTGCTGCTGCCAGCGCCCATCATGGCGGTCATCTCCATTCATTGGCTTGGATCCCTCACGAAGCGCGTAGCGGTGCAGGCAAGGGCCGTGGTTCCGATGCTTTCGTGGGAGCAGCGCAGTGAGCGCCCGACCTGGCGACAGGGTTGCCGGCAGAGCACTGACTGTGATTCGCCTCTGGTCTGCTTTTTCGACACGTACGTTCATGGCTTCTACTGCACGGACAGCGAGTGCGAGACTGATTCCCAATGTCGGACGGAGTTCGTTTGCAGGAGCGTGGAGACCTGGGGCGGTGAGGTTCTGAATCGGTGCGTCTTGGAGGGAGAACGGCAGGAGGGAGAGCGCTGCAAGCCCCTGTCGAGAAAATACGCGAGCGCCTGTGCATCGGGATTGCTCTGCGCCGAGTGGTGTGGCCGGCCATGCAATCCCGAGGAGCCAGGGAGTTGCCCCGAGGGTTTCTTCTGCCCACCGGAGGGTGGCCCCCAGGGCTCCTCCTGTCTTCCCACCTGCGAAGCGCGCGGCTGCCCTTCGGGTCAGTCCTGCATCCGCTTCCGTCAGGGGAGTTCGGTCTGCTCAGTGGTCCATGGCACGAACTGCCAGCAGTCCACCTGTCCCGAGTCGCAGGTGTGTGAGACGCATACCGTGCAGGAAAGGGCGGGAGCGGTCTGGATGCGGTGCGAGCTTGCATGTACGAGCGATGGCTCGTCCTGCCCGGAAGGCTTCTTCTGTCACCTGTCGCGTTGCGTGCGCGCCTGTGAGCCAGACGCGCGGGGCACCTGTGGGCCGGCCGAGAAGTGCGCGCGGCTGCGGACCAGCGGGCGCCAGGCCTGTGTCTTCGATGAAAAGACACAGGCCGCCCCGGCTCCATGAGCCGCGCCGGGATGTCTGGCTTCAGGAATCGAGGTTCAGCCTCAGTGCTGGAGCATCACCTCTTGTGGGTAGCTCCGCTCCGCCACCTGCTCGAGGTCATCCACCTCGTAGGTGAGCAGGGGCGTCTGCGAGGACACCACGACCCAGGGCATACCCGGCCCCGCCCGCACCGCGAGGACGTTGTCCGACAGGCGCCTCAGCTCCGCCTGGGGCGGTGCGGCCTTTTGAGGCTCACTCCGAGGCGCGCTCCTCTGCCACGTGCGCGGCTGCTCCCTCTCCTGGGGATACTCGAACAGTGCCTCGGGCGCCGTCACCGGGGTGGGCCGCGTCTCCTCCTCGGCCGCGGGCGGCAGCGCCTCCAGCGCTCGCGACACCTCCTTGTTCCGGGGATTCAACTCCAACGCCGCCTTCAGCGCCGTGCGTGCCCCGGCCTTGTCTCCTTGATCCAACAGCAGCTCGGCCGCCATCCGGAACGCGTTGAGGGCCTCGCGCCGCGAGCCCGCGCCCCGGTACGCCTCGGCCTGGCCCATATACAGAGAAGGATCCCTCGGGTTGAGCTCCAGCAACCGCTCATAGGTCTGCACGCACTCGGTGAACCGCCGCTGGGCATACAGGTCCAACGCCTCTTCCTTCAATTCCCTCACGCCCACCGTCCCATCCCCTTCGGCTTCCGCCGCGAACGTCTCACCCCAAGCAAGCACAGGTTGTGCCGGACGCCCGCTGTCCCCGGCACATGGGTCGAAGCCGCTCTTCGTTCGATCATGCACTCCGGGTTTGTCCGCTGTCGGGCATCAGACGGGCTCTCGTACTTGCGAACACCTGAATATTATCTTCTCCCCGTTCAAGCCGCCTTTCTGGACCCTGTAAGGAATGCGGAAACGTCTCCTTCCGACACCGTCATTCTTTCAGGTCGCGGCGCATGTCTTCCTCCCCCTCCCTCGCCTCCCACTTCCTCGCTCACCTGAGGCCGGAGGCCCGGAGTCATGTCTCGCCGCTCACGCTGGAGACGGTACTCGGGGAACTGCTCGCCCGGGCGCGCGCGGGACGAGGAGCCCTCGGCCGGAGAGTCATGAGAAGTAAAAGCCCGGGCGCGTGGGCACCCGTCCCCTGAGGCGCGTCAGGCCGTCTCCCCAAGCCCGCGGCGCAGTGCTTCCACCAGCTCGGCGGGATCCCCCTCGCGCAGCGCGGCCCGTCCCGCCTCGAAGTCCGCCCGGGCTCCCTCCACGTCCCCCAGGCGCGCGCGCAGCTCCCCCCGGTCGCGCAAGAGCTCCGCGTCCACCGGCTCCCCCTCGGCGGCGGCGAGCGCGCGGGTGAGGTCCTCCACGGCCTCGCGCGTGCGCCCCAGCCGGGCCCGCGCGAGCGCGCGCCGGTGCAAGAGCCACGGGTTGCCCGCGTCCTCGTCGAGCGCGCGCGTCCAGTCGCGCTCGGCGTCCTCGTCCCGGCCGAGCACTTCCAGGGACTCGGCGCGCCGCATGTACAGCACGAGCGCCTTGCGGAACTCCCCCGCCGCCAGCGCGTCGAAGTCGGCCACGGCCTCGGCGTGGCGGCCGAGCCGCGCCAGGGCGAGCGCGCGGTGCAGGTGCCCCGAGGCATGGCCCGGAGCCAGCTCCAGCGCCCGCTCGTACCAGGGCAGCGCCTCGGCGGGCTGGCCTCCCCAGATGGCGAGCGTCATCCCCATCTCCAAGAGGACGCGCACCTGCCGCGGGTAGCTCTCGGTGAGCGCGCGCATGCGCGCGAGCGCTTCCTCGTACCGGCCGCCGCGCCGCAACCGGTCCACCTTGCGCAGGAGCTCGGTGAGCTCCGGGGGCCACGCCTCGCGTCCGTTGCGCTCCTGGGTCATGCGCTCCCTCTACCCGTCGGAGGAGCGCTCGGCCAGCCACGCCTGGACCTGGGCGCGCAGGGCCTCGGTGCCCGAGCGCTCCAGGGAGAGCCCGGCCTCGCGGGCCAGCTGGAGGGCGCGGGCCGAGTCCGGATGGGTCTCCCACAGGGCGCGGGCGAGGGCGAAGCGGGTCTCGGCGAGGGCCTCGGGGGGCACGGTGTGGGTGGAGCGCAGCACGAGGGCGCGCTCGAGGGGCGCGAGGGCCTCGGGGGCGCGGCCCAGCCGCAACAACGCCTCGCCCTGGCCGGTGAGGGGCGCGGCCAGGTCCGGGTGTTGGGGGCCCAGGGCACGCTCGCGCAGGCGCAGGGCACGGCTGAAGAGCGTCAGCGCCTCGCCGGGGCGTCCCTGGTCCACGAGCACCCGTCCCAGGGTGGTGCAGGGCTGGGCGGTGTCGGGGTGCTCGGGCCCCCGCGCCCGCTCCGACGCCTCCACCGCCCGGCGCAGCACCCGCCGCGCCTCCTCGCCCTGCCCGTCGCGCCACAGGGCCGCGCCCAGTGCGTCCAGCACCGTCGCCTGGAAGGGGTGTTGGGGCGGCAGGGTGCGCGCCACGATGTCCACGCCCTGCCTCAGCGCGGTGAGCGCCTCGGTGGGGCGGCCCAGGGCGCTCAAGGAGCCCCCGATGCTCACCAGGGCGCTGCCCACGCGCGGGTGCTCCGCGCCGAGCGTCTGGAGGAAGGCCGCGTGCGCGCGCAGGTTCTCCGCCAGCGCCTCCTCGTGGCGCCCCTGGGCCGAGAGCGCGAGCCCCAGCCGGCGCAGCACGATGGCGCCCTCGGGGCTTTCCACGGCGGAGGCCTTCTCCAGCTCGGCGAGCGCCTGGAGCTGGGAGGCCTCGGCGGCGAGTGGATCCCCCTGGGCGGCGTACACGAGCCCGTGGGCGCTCTCGAGCTCCGCGAGCAGCCGGCCTTGGCGCCGGGTGCGCACGAGCAGGGCGCGCGCCTGCTGGTAGAAGTCATGCCCATCCTGGGCGCGCGCGGCGTCGTAGGCGACGAGCCGGGTGAGGGTCACCAGCGCCTCGGCGCGCACCTCGTCCAGGCCCACCTCGTCCGCCGTCCACGCCGCCTCGCGCAGGGAGCGCTCGGCCTGGGCCTCTCCGGCGATGAGCTGCTGCCGTCCCAGCTCCAGCAGGGCCTCGGCCTTCAAGGGCGCGTCACCCTGGACGCGGGCCTCGCCCGCGAGGGTGGTGGCCGCGGAGAGCCCGGCGACGTACTGGCCGGAGAGGCGCAGCGCTCGGGCGCGCGCGAGCTGGGCATAGCTCCCCTCCAGGTGGGCGGACCTGCCCGGGTCCCGGGGGAGCGGCGCGGGCGCGAGGGCGCCGTCCAGCGACGCGCAGGGGCCAAGCTCGGACAGGCCGCGCACGGCCTCCACGGCGTGCTCCACCACGGCGCTGTCCGCCTCGGCGAGCAGCCCGGTGAGGGCCTTGAGCTCGGAGCGCCGGCGCTCGAGGCAGGCGGTGTGCGCGGCGAAGCGCTCCTCGCTCGTCTCGCCGCGCAGACGCGTGGCCTCACAGGCCCGGCGCTGCTGCTCCACCCAGGCCGAGGCATAGGTGTCCAGCGCGCCCTTCACTCCGGTCCACGCGTCGGCCGCGTAGGGCTGGCCGGTGGCGAGCAGGGCGCGGCGCACGGCCTCCTGGCGCGGCGCGTCCCACACGCCGTTCATCCGGTGGGTGACGTCCTGGCAGACGCTCTGCTCCTGGTGCCACTGGCCCACGGCTCCGGCCACCACCGCGCCGAGGAAGAGCATGGCCACGGCGGCGAGCACCTGGCGCCAGCGCCGCACGCGCGGCTCGCCTTGAATCACCTCGAGCAGCTCCTCCATGGAGGCGTAGCGATCCACGGGCCGCGGGCTCAACCCCCGCAGAATCACCTGCCGCACCCAGCCCGGCACGTCCGAGTCCCGGGGCACGGGCCGCAGCCGGCCCTCCAGCGTGGCGCGCGCGAGCGCGGCGGCGCCGCTGCCCTCGAAGGCGTGCTCCCCGTACAGGGCGTAGTGGAGCGTGGCGCAGAAGCTGAACTGGTCCGCGTGGCCGGTGAGGGGCTCGTGGCGGTACTGCTCGGGGGCCATGTAGCCCGGGGTGCCCATGATGAGGCCGGCGCGCGTGACGGGCGTCTCCAGGGGCTCGCGGGTGTTCAGACAGGCGAAGGCGTCCGTGTCGGGCACGGGGGGCTCGGTGCCCAGGAGCGCGCCGAGGTCCACCGGCACGGGGGCGCGGGGCGAGCCCGTGCCCTGCTCGCACGCGAGCCCGAAGTCATAGACGAGCACGCGCCCGTCGCGGCCCACCAGCACGTTGTCCGGCTTGAAGTCGCGGTGGACGAGCCCCGCGGCATGGGCGGCGGCGAGCCCCTCGCCGGCCTGGGCGAGCACCCGCAGCACCTCGCGCCAGGGCCTCCGGGCTTGCTTGAGCCACTGCCGCAGGGTGCTGCCCTCCACGTGCTCCAGGGCGATGAAGACGCGATCTCCGTGCTCGCCGATGTCGTAGACGGGCAGCACGTGGGGGTGGGACAGGCGCGCCATGGACTGCGCCTCGCGCATCAGCCGCAGCCGGGCCTGGCCGGGGCTCTGTCCCTCGCCGCCGGGCAGGAGCAACTTGAGCGCCACGCGCCGGTTGAGCTGCGGATCGAACGCCTCGTACACCTCGCCCATGCCGCCCGCGCCCAGGCGCTCCAGCACCAGGTAGCGTCCCACGCTGGTGCCCCGGAGGAGGGGCTCGGGCTCGGTGCGCACCGGTGGCAGGGGCTGCGGAGGACCGACCACGCGTGTGGGCTCTTCTTCCCCCAGTCGCATCGCACTCTGGGCGCGCTCCAGCTCCTGTTCCAGCACGTCCAGCGCGTTGTCGAGATGACCTTTGACGTCCTCCAGGCGCTCGGGGCTCTCGGCTCCGGCTCGGGCCCCCTGCTCTTCTGGCTGTGACGGTTCGAGGCGCTCCACGCGGCTCTCCCTTGGAAAGGAAGGTGTCCTCCATGAGGACGGCTGCACTGAATTTTTTCGGAAATGTGGAAGATAAATGCCCGGGAAACACAACTCCTGGGAGGAAGGAATGTTCTACAGCGCGTCACATTCAGAGCCCAGGAGGTATCCCCCGCGTGTGGCCAGCGTATGGACTCCCGGTGACAGCCCCCCAGCACACCCTACTTCTAATGAGAGGTCGATGGGCCCGCTCGCCAAACACTTTAGGGAGCGAGATGGCAACCCGAAGGACAACTGAGTGCTGGGCGGGCGCGGAGCGCCGGGAGTGAGGATGTGCGGCCGCTGTTGAGCGCGCGATCTAGTCTGCGCCCCCCTTCTTCCGCGCCAGACCCATCTAGAGGAGCCGTGGTGATTCGAACCCGTCTGTCCTGCCTCGCGCTGCTGCTCACGAGCGCGTTGCCGTTGTCCGCCCGCGCGCAAGCGCCGGCCCCCGTCCCCGTTCCCCTTCCCCTGCCGTTCCCAGGCAAGCCCGAGGTGTCCCGCTGGGACGTGAACGCCCCGGGCTTCCCCGCGCACGAGGTGCAGCTCGACGTCACCGAGGGCACGTGGATGAGCGTGGACGTGAGCCCGAAGGGAGACGAGCTCGTCTTCGACCTGCTGGGCGACCTCTACGCGCTGCCCATCGCGGGGGGCGAGGCCCGGGCGCTCACGAGTGGCTCCGCCTGGGACATGCAGCCGCGCTACAGCCCGGACGGGCAGTTCATCGCCTTCACGAGCGACCGGGGCGGCGGGGACAACCTCGTCGTGATGAAGCGCGACGGGAGCGAGCCCACGGCGGTGACGCAGGAGTCGTTCCGCCTGCTCAACAGCCCCGCGTGGTCGCCGGACGGCCAGTTCCTCATCGCGCGCAAGCACTACACGGCGCGGCGCTCGCTGGGCGCGGGGGAGATCTGGATGTACCACCGCTCGGGGGGAGAGGGCGTGCAGCTCACCGAGCGTCCGAATGATCAGAAGGACGTGGGCGAGCCCGCGTTCTCCCCGGACGGCAAGTATATCTATTACAGCCAGGACATCACCCCCGGCCCGGTGTTCGAGTACAACAAGGACCCGAGCGGCGAAATCTATGTCATCCAACGGCTGAACCTGGACACGCGCAAGACGGAGCGCTTCGTGTCGGGGCCGGGAGGCTCCATCCGGCCCACGCCGTCGCCGGATGGAAAGTCATTGGCCTTCATCCGCCGGGTGCGGGGCAAGAGTGTGTTGTACGTGGCGGACGTGGCGAGCGGCGCCGAGCGCCCCCTGTTCGACGGGCTCGACCGGGACATGCAGGAGACATGGGCCATTCACGGTGTCTACCCGGCGATGGCGTGGACGCCGGACAACCGCTCGCTGGTGTTCTGGGCGGGCGGCGGGCTGCGGCGCATCGACGTGGCGACGAAGAAGGTGACGCCCATTCCCTTCCACGTGAAGGGCACGCGCACCGTCTACGAGGCGCTGCGCTTTCCCCAGCAGGTGGCGCCCGACACCTTCCCGGTGAAGCTGTTGCGCTGGGTGCAGGTGTCGCCCAAGGGCGACAAGGTGGTGTACCAGGCGCTGGGCCACCTGTACGTGAGGGATCTGCCCAACGGCACGCCCCGGCGGCTCACGCGGCAGACGGAGCACGCGGAGCTCTACCCGTCGTTCTCCCGCGATGGCCGCAGCATCGTCTACACGACGTGGGACGACGAGAAGTTCGGCTCCATCCGGGTGGTGCCGGTGACGGGCGGCGAGGGGCGGGTGGTGTCCTCGGGACCGGGGCACTACGCGGAGCCCGCGCTGTCGCCGGATGGCAAGTCACTCGTGTACCGCGCGCTGGGTGGAGGCTATCTGCGCAGCGGCCTGTACAGCCGGGAGCGGGGTTTGTTCGTGATGCCGCTCGCCGGGGGCACGCCGCGCCGGCTGGTGGAGGACGGCGAGCAGCCGCACTTCGGGGTGGGCTCGGAGCGGGTGTTCTTCCTGGAGGTGTCGCAGCGCGAGAAGGACGATGATCGCGCGCTCAAGAGCATCCGCCTGGACGGCACCGAGCCGCGCACGCACCTGACGAGCGACGAGGCGACGGAGTACCGCGTGTCCCCGGACGAGAAGTGGGTGGCGTTCCGGGAGAACTTCAACGCGTTCATCATGCCGCTGCCGCGCGGACCGAAGGCCGCGGTGGCGAGCCCCGAGACGAAGGCGCTGCCGGTGAGCCGCGTGTCGCGCGACGCGGGCGAGTGGCTGCACTGGTCCGGAGACGGCAAGCGATTGCACTGGGCGCTCGGGCCCGAGCTGTACACGCGCGAGCTCAAGGACAGCTTCCGCTTCGTGGCGGGCGCGCCCCAGACGTTGCCGGAGCCCGCGGACAAGGGGCTCAACATCTCCTTCCAGGCGAAGACGGACGCGCCCCAGGGCACGGTGGCGCTGGTGGGCGCCCGCGTCATCACCCTCAAGGGGGACGAGGTCATCGAGGACGGCGTGGTGGTGGTGAAGGGCAACCGGCTCGTGGCGGTGGGTCCCCGGGCCCAGGTGGCGGTGCCCGCGGGCGCCCGCGTGGTGGACGTGAAGGGCAAGACGATCATCCCGGGCCTGGTGGACGTGCACTGGCACGGCGCCATGGAGGACGACGGCATCCTGCCGGAGCAGAACTGGAAGCTGTTGTCCTCGCTCGCCTTCGGGGTGACGACGATCCACGATCCGTCCAACGACACGGGCGCCATCTTCGCCACGAGCGAGCTGGTGCGCTCGGGCGGCATGGTGGGGCCGCACGTGTTCTCCACGGGCACCATCCTCTACGGCGCCTCGGGAGCGTTCCGCGCGCCCATCGACACGCTGGAGGACGCGCGCAGCCACCTGCGGCGCATGAAGGCGGTGGGAGCCTTCAGCGTGAAGAGCTACAACCAGCCGCGGCGCGACCAGCGGCAGAAGGTGCTCCAGGCGGCGCGCGAGCTGGAGATGATGGTGGTGCCCGAGGGCGGCTCGCTCTTCCAGCACAACATGAGCATGGTGGTGGATGGACACACGGGCATCGAGCACTCGCTGCCGGTGGCCCAGGCGTACGAGGACGTGCGCCAGCTCTGGTCGGGCACCCAGGTGGGCTACACCCCCACGCTCATCGTGGCCTACGGCAGCATCATGGGGGAGAACTACTGGTACGCGAAGACGAAGGTGTGGGAGGACGAGCGGCTGCTGTCCTTCGTTCCCCGGCGCATGGTGGACGCGAGAAGCCGGCGGCGGGTGGACGCGCCCGACGAGGACTATGGCCACGTCCACACGGCCGAGGTGGCCCGTGCGCTCAATGACCGGGGCGTGAGCGTGCAGCTCGGCGCGCACGGCCAGCGCGAGGGCCTGGGCGCGCACTGGGAGATGTGGATGTTCGCCCAGGGCGGCATGAAGCCCCTGCAGGTGCTCCGCGCGGCGACGCTCTCGGGCGCGCGCTACCTCGGGCTGGACAAGGACATCGGCTCGCTGGAGCCCGGCAAGCTCGCGGACCTGGTGGTGCTGGACACGAACCCCCTGGAGGATCTGCGCCAGAGCACCTCCATCCGCTACACCATGGTGGGCGGACGGCTCTATGACGCGAAGACGCTCGACGAGGTGGGTGCCTCGCGCAAGCGTGAGCCCCTCTTCTTCCAGCGCGAGGGGCAGGGCGCCTGGGGTCCGTCCTCGTCCTGGAGCACCCACCAGGACTGAGCCCGGCGGGAGCGGTGGGCGCGCTGGGACGCTTCCCGGCGCGTCACCACCCGAGTCCGCTCTGGGTCTGGATGAAATTGCCCAGAGCCTCGGCCATGTGCTGGTGTTCCTCGGCGGTGGGGTGCCAGTCCTCGCCGTAGGAGCCGCTCGAGGCGGGCGGATGGGCCAGGTAGAAGACGTTGGGGTTTGCCAACTCCTCGACCATCTCCTTCACGTACCGCTGGATGAGCGTCCAGTGCTGGCGGTCCTTGGGGTAGTAGTCGCTCATCGTCGGACCGACGGCGCAGATGATCTTCGCGGAGGGGTAGTACCTGCGCAGCTCCTCGACGAATTTCGCGTAGGCCGCCTTGAAGAGCATGGGGTCCGGGGCGCTGGGTGTATTGGTTTCATCGCGCACGGCGAAGTCGCTGACGCCCAGGTTGAGGATGATGACGTCGGGGACGTAGTCGCGGGTGTCCCAGACGGCCTCCTCGCTGTCGTCGTCGGGAAAGAGGCGCTTGTAGCGCGTGGCGAGGGTGTCCTCGGTGGAGCCGTCGGGGTTGCGTTGCACGCCCCGGTACCACATGCACGTGGTGACGACCTGGGCATCGAACCGGCGGCCGAGGAGCGCTCCATAGGCCTTGGAGTTGTCCTCGTTCTTGGAGTGGTAGCCGGTGTTGGGCTCCGTGTTGTTGGGGGCCTTGATGCTCACCTCGTTGCCGTAGCCACAGGAGACGGACTCTCCGATGATCTCGATGCGCCGCTCGGGGAGGGGAGGGGGATCCAGCAGGGTGCCCTGCACGCTGATGCCCCGGAACTGGATGGTGCCCGCGTAGGGCCCGGTGCGCTTGACGAACTCGATGGTGTGCTCGCCCGGCTTCAGGCCGCGGACGGCCTTGAGCAGCTCGCCGTTGTCCGTATTCGGGAGCTTGAGCACGGCGGTCTGCTTGCCATCGACGATGACATTGACGAAGTTGGTGCGCTTGTCACCGCCTGTGCCCTCGTCCTTGAAGGCCACGTCCACGCCGGTGCAATCGCAGCGCAAGCGCACGGTCGCGCCGGGATAGGCATACCGGGGGCCGAAGTCATCGTCGAACTGCATGCGCCCGATGAATTGCAGCTTTGGATCCATCGCGCCGTAGTCGTCCCACGCCTCGAACGGCGCGCAGCTCACCAGGGTGGACGCCGCGACCAGCACGGCCCCATGAATGCGATTCATTTCTCGTTCCTCCTCGGGCTGGAGCAGGAGTATCGCCCCCAGTGTCTCCTCCTGTCGAAGGACGGGGAGCCGCGCTGGATTCCCCCTGGCGGTGGAACGTCCAATTCTGTCGATAAACGGCCTGAATCTCCGGGAAGTGGCCTTCAACGACGTCGAACGCTATAAATCGACAGAATTGAGCGAGGGCTCTCCACCCGTGAGCTTCCAGGAAACCTTTTGGAAGGACCCCCTTCCGCTGCCGCGCGGGGTGGAGTTGCTCCGTCAGGACTCGCTCGTGGTGCCGCAGCGGGGACCAGGCGGCCAGGCTGTCTATGACCTCGTGCAGGTGAGACTTCCTCAAGGAGGGGTTCCCGTCCTGATGGCGTATCGAGCGCCCCTGTTTCCGGTGGATGTTCCGCGCCTGCGCGAGCGCCTCCGAGGACTCGATGAGGAACTGAGGAGGCGGGAGTCAGCGGGGCGGGGATTGCCTGTGCCACGCGTGCCGATGATCGCCACCGATGTGGCCAGTTCGGGTCTCATCGAGGTCTGTGCGCGTGAGGACGTCGCGCTCGTGGATCTGCGCGGCACGCTCGTGCTCAATTCCGGGGGCGCCTTCATCCGTATCCAGGGACGGGGGCGCTTCCAACGGACTCCGCGGGCTCCGGTGTTCCACGGCAAGGGGAGCCGCCTGGTTCGCGTCCTCTTGAGTGAGCCGGGGCGGACCTGGAGCATTCGTCAACTGGAGGAGTTGACCCAGACGGGCTACGGCTATGCGCAAGGCGTCCTGACCCGCCTGGAACGGGACGGCTATCTGGAGCGTGCCTCCAGGAAGTCTGGCTTCCGGGTGAGGGATCCCGCGGGTCTGGTTCGCGCCTGGCTCGACAGTGGCAAGCGGACCGCGGCGGTGGTCGACGCCTTCAACGCGCCCTCCACGACCGCCGACTCGCTCCAGCGGGGACATTCCGCGCTGACTGCCCTGGGCATCAGGTCGGTCTTCACCCTGGCCAGCGGACTGCGACCCGAGGAACGCTTCGCCTCGGGATTACCGCATGGCGTCTATTCGACCGGGCCGGTGGACTCCCTCATCCAGGCTTTCGGTCTGCGCCGCATGACTCCACACAACTTCTGGGTGATGCGCCCGGAGGTTGCGGCCGACACGCAAGCGGGAGGCGTCTACTTCATGCCCCGCGAGTTGCCGCACGGCCTCGGAGTGGCACTGCCTCAGCTCATCGTCGACTTCCACTTCAGCGCGGGACGAGGAAAGGAGCAGGCGGAGGTCTTGCAAGCGCGCTACCTCGAGGCGTTGCCGCTTCTCCCGGAGAGCCCTGCGTGATGGATGAAGTGGAGCAGTTCGAGGCGGTTCTCCGGGAACTCGGAGAATTGATGATCGATCTGGGAGATCTCGCCTCCTCGGTCGTGCTGATTGGAGGGCAGGTGCTCGCCCTGGAGTCGAGACGGCGAGGCCATTCTGGCGTCATCGCCGTCGAGACGGAGACAGGAGAAGAGGTCACCCGGGGGTTCACCTTCGAGCCCGATCTGCTCTTCGATCTGGATGGCACCGAGTTCATGGCGGGCCGGTTGCCGGAGGTCTTGAAGCAACGGGGCTATGAACGTGCTCGTCAGTTTCGCTGGTCCAAGAAGTTGCAAGGTCTGTGGGTACAGCTCGATCTCTTCGCTCCCGAAGAAGTCGAACCGGAAGATCTTCCCACCGCCATGACGCCTCTTCCGGACTCGCGGCTGGTCCTGCGGCGGGCTCGACCCATCACGTTGATCATTCAAGGCACACCCTTGAGGATCTCGATTCCGGATGCGGTGGGATTCCTCGCCATGAAGACGCGGGCCAAGCTGCAACTGCGTCCCGAGGGCAGCAAGGACAGCTTCGACATCTTCGCGTACGTCAAACTGATGGGGGCCGATGCCGTCCTGGATACCTTGAACCAGGCCATGCCCGAGGGAGGAGAGATCCGCCGCAAGATCCAAGGGCTCTTCTATACGCGCTCGTCACCCGGGGTTCGGGATGTCCTGGCCTACGCCGACACCCTGGAGCCCGAGCAGCGGGAGTTGTTGGCGCAGTCCGTCGTCGACCTGTTCGCGGCGTTCTGAGGCGCCCGGCCTGGCGAAGCGGGGCTTGCGAGCCGCCGCTCCGGGGACGAAAGTGTGGGCCCTCTTCTCGTCGCTGGAGTCTCGCCGTGCCCGCCGCCCTGCCGCTCTCCGCCGCCTTGCTCTGTCTTCTCTCCGCACCGCCCAGGTCCCCGGCCAAGGCCGCCGCGCCCTCGGGCCCCTCCCCCCAGGTGGCCGAGCAGCTCATCGGCGTGGCGCTCACCGATGGCCATGCCTACGCCCGTCTCGCCGAGCTCACCGACGGCATCGGCCCGCGGTTGTCCGGCTCGGAGGGCGCGGACGCCGCGGTTCGTTGGGCGAAGCGGAGCCTCGAGGCGGACGGGGTGAAGGTGTGGCTCGAGCCCGTGAAGGTTCCCCACTGGGTGCGCGGCGAGGGCTCCGCGCGCGTGCTCGCCTCGGACACCCGGCGCGAGCAGAAGCTCGCCGTGCTGGCACTCGGCGGCAGCGTGGCCACTCCTCCCGAGGGCCTCTCCGCCGAGGTCGTCGAGGTGCGCTCGTTCGAGGAGGTGGCGGCGCTCGGGGACAAGGTGAAGGGAAAGGTGGTCTTCTTCAACCACTCCATGGCGGAGACGAAGGACTACGGCCCCGCGGCCGGACTGCGCACCCGGGGCGCGTCGGTGGCGGCGAAGGCGGGGGCGGTGGGCATGCTCATCCGCTCGCTGGCCACCGCGTCGCTGCGCACGCCGCACACGGGCGCGCTGCGCTACGACGAGGGCGTGCCGGCCATTCCCGCCGCGGCGGTGTCGGTGGAGGACGGGGAGCTGTTGCACCGCCTGTTGGCCTCGGGCCCGGTGAAGGTGGAGCTGAAGCTCACGTGCCAGACGCTGCCGGACGCGGACTCCTTCAACGTGGTGGCCGAGGTGAAGGGCCGCGAGAAGCCGCGCGAGGTGGTGTTGCTCGGCGCGCACCTGGACTCGTGGGACGTGGGCACGGGCGCGCACGATGACGGGGCCGGCGTGACGATGGTGATGGAGACGGCGCGGCTGCTCGCCCGGCTCAAGCCCGCGCCCCGGCGCACGGTGCGCGTGGTGCTCTTCATGAACGAGGAGAACGGGCTGCGCGGAGGCCGCGCCTACGCCGAGGCGCACGCGGCGGAGCTGGGCGAGCACGTGGCCGCGCTGGAGATGGACTCGGGGGGAGGCAAGCCCCTGGGTGTGGTGCTGCGCGCGGGCCCTGGTGGCGACGCGCTGGTGAAGCCCTGGCTGCGTCCGCTCGAGGCGCTGGGCGCGGGCGTGCTCCTGCCGGGCGAGGCGAGCGGTGCGGACATCTCGCCCCTGATGCCGGCGCGGGTGCCCTTCGTGGGCGTGCGGGTGGACTCCAGCCGCTACTTCGACGTGCACCACTCGGAGGCGGACACGCTGGACAAGGTGGACCCGAAGGACCTGGCGCACAGCACGGCGGCGCTCGCGTGGGTGAGCTACGTGCTGGCCGAGGTGCCCGGCGTGCTGCCCCGTCCCGAAGCCCCCGCGGCGCCCCACCCATGAGCGATCATCCCGAGGCCGAGAATCAGCGGGGCTCGCGCCGGGGCCGGATGCAGCCGGAGCGGCGCGAGCAGGTGCTGGAGGCGCTCCTCGAGGTGCGTGCGAGGGCCCGGGCCGCCTGGCCCGAGGAGACGAGTCCCCAGTTGTCGCAGGGCTGGGTGGATCGCCGCCGGCTGCTGCTGTTGGACCTGGTGCTGGGCGTGGGCGAGGAGCTGATGCGGGGCGACACGCTGGGGGCGCGCGAGCTGGCCGAGCGGCTGCATCCGGTGCTGGTGGCGGCGCGGGAGCTGGCGCCGGGCTATTCGCTGGGCAAGGCGGCGGACCTGGTGCTGGAGGCGCTGGAGGAGGGCGAGCCGGGACTGGAGGTGGATTGAAGTCCGCCCCGAGTCCACTATCCTCGCCGCTCCTGAGGAGGAAGCATGGCGAGACAGCAGGGGCGTCGGGCCGCGCGGGCGCGGGACTTCATGGCGCTGATGGACCGGCTGCGCATCATCGAGGACGAGGCGGCGGAACAGGCGTTGCTCGAGGAGCTCACGCGCGTCGACCGTCCCCTCATCCTCTCCTTCGTCAACGCGCACGCGGTGAACCTGGGGTGGGATCAGCCGGGCATGTTGGACGGGCTGCTGCGCTCGGACGTGCTGCTGCGCGATGGCATCGGGGTGAAGCTGGGCCTGCGCGCCTTCCACCGGCGCTACGGGCTGAACATGAATGGCACGGACTTCATCCCGCGCATCGCCCGGGCGTACGCGGGGCGGAGCGTGGCGCTCTTCGGGACGCGCTCGCCGTGGTTGGACAACGCGCGGCGCACGCTGGAGGAGTGGGGCCTGAAGGTGGTGGCCTGCCACGAGGGCTTTGATCCGCCGGAGACCTACCTGCGGCTCGCGGCCGAGTCCAAGCCGGACCTCATCCTCATGGCCATGGGCATGCCCAAGCAGGAGGAGATCTCCGTGAAGCTGCGCGAGGCCCTGTCGCACCCGGTGCTCATCGTCAACGGAGGCGCGGTGCTGGACTACATCGGGGGCAAGGTGCCGCGGGCGCCGCTGGTGATGCGTCAGACGGGCATGGAGTGGCTCTTCCGTCTGGCCGTGGAACCCCGGCGGCTGTTCCGCCGTTACGTGGTGGGCATTCCCGTCTATTTCACCCACGTGGCCGAGGTTCGTCTGTCATCGCTGCGCAAGTGATGCGCCGGTGAGCCCGGGGTAGGCGAGTTGGGGTAGGTTCCCCGCGGGGGGGACCTGGGTCCCTCGACGAGGAGCTCCATCATGACGACACCCGCTCGGCCACCCATCCTGCTGACGATGGCCGACTACTACGGCACGCTGGCGGCGGTGCGCAGCCTGGGCCGGCTCGGCATCCCCATCACCATGGCCGAGTCCAAGCTGCTCGCGCCCGCGCGCTGGAGCCGCTACGTGACGCGGCGGGTGAGCTGCCCGAGCGTGGGGGACTCGGACGCCTTCATGGAGTGGCTGGTGCGCTTCGGCGAGCGCGAGCCCGGCCACGTGCTCTACCCCACGAGCGACGACATGGCGTGGCTGTTCGCCCTGCACCGCGAGGAGCTCGCGCGCCACTTCCTCATGTACCAGCCGGACGTGAGCGCCATCTACGGGCTGCTCAACAAGCAGCGGCTGCACGACCTGTGCGAGGGCGTGGGGCTGGACGTGCCGGACACCTGGTTCCCGGAGAACGAGGCCGCGGTGGAGCGCGTGGCGGCCGAGGCGCGCTTCCCGGTGCTGCTCAAGCCGCAGACGCAGATCCTCTTCGAGAGCCACGTGAAGGGCGCGCAGGTGGAGCGCGCGAGCGAGCTGCTGCCGCGCTACCGCGAGTTCCTCGAGCGCAACCAGTACGGGCGCAAGCTGCTCGCGTATGACCCGCGGGCCAACCGGCCCATGGTGCAGGCCTTCTACACGGAGGCGGCGCAGAACATCTTCAGCATGAGTGGCTTCGTGGACCGCACGGGCGAGCTGTTCGTGGCGCGCGGGGCGCTCAAGGTGTTGCAGCGGCCGCGCAAGCTGGGCATCGGCCTGTGCTTCGAGGAGGTGCCGGTGGACGAGGCGCTGGCGGAGAAGGTGCGCCAGTTGTGCAAGAAGCTCGGCTACTACGGCACGTTCGAGGTGGAGTTCATCCGCGTGGGGGGTCGGCAGCTGCTCATCGACTTCAACCCGCGCTTCTTCAGCCAGATGGGCTTCGACGTCGCGCGGGGCATGCCGCTGCCCCTGTTCGTCTACGAGGCGGCGGGTGGCAACGAGGAGCGGCTGGCCCAGGTGGCGCGCGAGGCGCTCGCGTGGAAGGGGACGGGCCAGTACATCTACTGCCACCGGGGCATCTTCGAGCTGCTCCTGCGCGCGCAGGGGCTGTCGGGCCGGCTGTCCTCGCAGGAGGTGCGGCAGTGGCGCGAGTGGTACGCGCGTCACAGCGAGCGCGCGGTGGACGCCGTCATCGACATCGGGGACTGGGTGCCGTGGGTGGTGGACGTGGCCATGCACCTGCGCTTCTACGCGCGCCACCCCAAGAGCTTCATCCGCACCATGGTGTTGGACAAGTAGCCGGAGCGGCTCGCCCGGGGTGCTTCCCTGGCCGCCGGGCCACCTGGGGAGGATGTCGCTTTGCCCATCCCGGGAGCGCGGGGCTTTCCTGTATGCTCCGCGTCATTTCCCGCCGCTGCCGCGCCTTCCTCCTCCTGGAGGGGGGTTCGGACGGCTCCTTCACGGAAAGCGCATGACCCTGTTCCGGTATCGCGAAGACCGCATCCCCGTCCTGCTGTTCCTGTGCGTGTTCGCACTGGACCTGACGGTGTACTTCCTGGCGAGCAACTGGTGGTTGCCCATCCTGTGGTTCGGCGCGCTCATCATCCCCAAGGGGTGGATCTGCTCGTGGAACCACAACCACCAGCACCTGCCGATGTTCCGTCACGCGCTGCCCAACCGCCTCCTGGAGGTGGTGTTCGGCTTCCAGACGGGAATCACCTCGCACGCCTGGTTCCTGCACCACGTGGTGGGCCACCACAAGAACTACCTGGACCAGGAGAAGGACGAGTCGCGTTGGAAGCGCGATGACGGGACGACGATGGGCGAGGTGGAGTACTCGCTCAAGACGGCGCTCACGGCCTATCCGCGGGCCTTCCAGGTGGGCCTGGAGCAGCCCCAGCACCGCAAGGCGCTGCGCATCTTCGTGGGCATGGCCGCGTTGCAGGTGGCGCTGCTGGGCGTGCTCTTCTGGCACAACTGGTACAACGCGCTCTTCGTCTTCCTGCTGCCCATGGCGGTGTCGCTCTACGTGACGGTGTGGGCCACCTACTTCCACCACGTGGGCCTGGAGACGGACGACCACAACCAAGCCTCGTACAACATCCTCCATCGGGGCTACAACCTGATGACGGGCAACCTGGGCTACCACACCGCGCACCACTCGCGGCACGGCCTGCACTGGTCGAAGCTGCCCGAGCTGCACGCGCAGCTCGCGCGCGACATCCCCCCCCATCTCTACCGCCAGCCGGGCATCCCCTTCGTGTGGCGCGAGTCCGAGGCCAAGCTGGTGCTGAGCGACGAGCAGGTGGAAGCGCTCGCGTCCACCGCCGTGTCGCCCTCGCCCAAGCGCGCCGCCGCGGCCTGAGTCACCCGGGGAGGGGCCTCGCGAGGGGCCTGTCTCCCGCCGGGCGCGCGGCGGCCGACTACCGCGCGAGCTTCAGGTCCAACACGGACATGGACCAGGGCGGCAATACCAGCTGCACGCTGTTGCCCGAGGTCAGGAAGGTCTGGTTCTCGGAGAAGCCCGCTGGCCCGCCCCGGTAGCCGAACACCCGCACGCTCTCGACGTTGCCGCACCCCTTGAACTCCACCTGGGTGGTGCGCGCCGCGTCCGCGTCCAGGTTGAGCGCGACGGAGACCATGTGCTCGCCGCTGTCATCGCGTGAGGCGAACAGCGACGTCGTCCGGGCGTCCGCCGGCTTGTCGAAGCGCGAGGGCACGTAGTGGTCGAGGAATCGGCCGCCCTGGCCATCGAAGTTGCGGAACGCGCGGAACGCCCAGAAGGCGGGGCTGTTGCGGGGCGGATAGGTGAACATGAAGGCCGAGGTGATGCCCTGCTCGGCGAAGCGTCCGAGCGCCTCGGCCTGGGCGAGCCCGCCGCTCATGTGCGTGGTGGCGCCGAAGTTGTACTCCCCGATGGAGATGCCCCGCTTGGGGTAGTACTCGGCGATCCATCGCTTGAGGCGGGGGATGAGCTCCACGGTGTCTTCGATCCACGACTCGTCTTCGTACGAGGGATCCCACAGCGCGCGCACCGAGCGGATGCGCCGCGCGGAGGTGTCGGGATCGGTGGCGCCCCGCTCCTCCATGCCCATGCCCTTGCCCTGGGGGTAGAAGTGGACGTCCACCACGTCGAGGATGCGGGTGCCCGTCTGCTGCTCGTGCTCGCGCAGCTTCTTGAGGTACCAGGGCAGGAGCGCGAGGTTGCCGTGCGCCTTGATGTCCTTCTTGTTGCCGCCCGGAGCCAGGTCCGCCGCCGAGTGGAAGTAGTTCGTCCAGCCCCACTCGGCCGGGCCGGCGATGACGGCGTCTGGGTCGGCTTTGCGCACGGCGGTGCCGTAGGCGATGGTGCGCTCGAGCAGCTCGTCATAGGTGACGGGCTCCGGGTGCACGTCGCGGTGCGTGGTGTTCCAGAGCATCGGCTCGTTGTCGAGGATGTACATCTGGACGCTGCGCCCGCGCTTCTTGTCCTTCTCGCGCAGCGAGCGCACCCACTCGTGGATGAAGGAGGGAGGGGCCTCGACGCTCGTCTGGGTGGGCTCGGGCGGGGCCAGGGCTTCGCCCGAGGACGCGAGCCCATTGCCGGCCTCGGGCACGTCCGGATCCATCTTCTGCTGGGGGCCGAAGAGCGAGCGGGGAAAGCTCGTGGAGGTGGCGTCCTTGGCCACCCAGCCGATGAGGGGCACGGTGAGGGCGGACTGGAGCCCGTGCTGGAGGTTGGCCTGGAGGAAGCTGTCGGCGGTGTAGTCGGGGCGGGTGCCGAGGACGACGTTGCGGAAGTACCAGTCGTTGGCCGTGTTCCAGACGTTGCCAATCTTCCAGTTGTAGCGGGAGCTGGCGTTGCCTCCCCAGCGGCGCGCGGTGGCGCCCAGCTCCCACTGGTGGGACTCCTTGAGCTCGCGCAGGTTGCTGAAGGCGATGCCGTAGATGAGCGGGCTGATGGAGTGGCCGGGCGCGGTGCAATCCACCACCACGCGCGAGCCCTTGGTGTTGCCGAAGCCCGGGCGGGTTCCACCCCCCGTGCCGGCGGGCGCGGGAGTGGGAGTGGGCGCGGAGTAGGAAGGAGGCGGGCGGGGAGGGCTTGCCGCCTGGGCCACGGCGGGAGGAGTCCGGGAGGGCGGCGGGGTGGCGCGGTCGGCGAGCCGCGCGAGGCCCAGCTGGCTGATCTCCACCCAGTCCTCGCCCACCGGCTTGTAGGCGCGCAGCACGAGCTGCGTGAAGGCCTCCTTGCGCGGGTTGAGCTCGCTCATGGGGATGAACACCTGCGTCCAATCCCCGTCGCGGGCGACGACGTGCGCCTCGGACACGCGCACGCGGTGGAAGAGCGTCTCGCCCTCGGAGTCCAGCCGCACCTCGAGGAAGTCGCCGAAGCTCTTGGGCGCGCGGTAGCGCAGCGTGAGGCCGCCGTAGTCGGTCCCGAGCTCCTTCTTGGACAGGCTCCACCCGCCGAACTTGTGCAGGCGCAGCTTCGCGGGCGATGCACCCTCCATCTCGTGCTGGGCCCACCCTCGGTCTTCCCAGCCCGGGAGCAGGCCGTTGTCGTAGGCCAGGTCCATGGGCTCGACGACGGCGCCGGAGGGGGCCTCGCTGGCCTGGGACTCCTGGGAGGGGCTCCCGGTGTCCGAGGCGGGCGTCATGCCGCCGGGCGCGGTGAGGCCCAGCTCGTCGATCTCCACCCAGTCCTTGCCCACGTTCTTGTAGGCGCGCAGCACGACACTGCTGAACTCGGCCCGCTTGGGATTGAGCTGCTCGAGCGGGATGAAGAGCTGGACCTGGTCCCCGTCGCGGCGCGCCACGTGGCTCGCGTTCACCTTCACGCGGGGGAAGATCGTCTCGCCCTCCGTCTCCAGCCGCACCTCGAGGAAGTCGCCGAAGTCCGCGGGGGCCCGGTAGCGCAGCGCGAGTCCGCCGAACTCCCCCTGGAGGCCCTTCTTGCGCAGCATCCAGCCGCCCATCTTGTCCATGCGCAGCCGGGCCGGGCCGGGGGGCTTGAGCTCCCGCTCGGACCAGCCTTCGTCGACCCATCCCTCCATCAAGTAGCCCCGGCTCCAGAGGGCCTCGGTGATGGCGGGGATGTCATAGACGGTCGCGCCAGCACTGGCCTCCTGGGAGGAGCCGCGCTTGCACGAGGTGAGCAGGGGCGCGCCGAGGCAGACGCCGGACAGGAGGGCGACGCGGGACCAGCGGCCGCGCCATGACGAGAAGACGGGCCGCATCACTCGCCGTCCACGTCGCGGCGCGGGAAGACGCGGGCGGGGATGCCCACGGCCACGCTGTCGGGCGGCACGTCCTGGAGCACCACCGCGTTGGCGCCGATGCGCGAGCGGGCGCCGATGGTGATGGGACCGAGGATGCGCGCGCCGGCGCCCACCCACACGTCGTCCTCGATGGTGGGGTAGCCGTCATCCTTGGCGGTGCCCACGGTGTTGTTGCCGTAGAAGCGCACGCGGTTGCCAATCTTCGCGTCGCCGCCGATGACGGTGCCCAGGCTGTGGACGAAGTAGACGCCGGTGCCCAGCTGCACGTCCTTGCCAATCTCCACGCCGAGCAGCGCCGTCTGGGCCACGCGCAGCGCGTGGTTGCCCAGGGGAATGCCCAGGCTCCGCGCCGCCTCGCGCAGCCGCTGCAGCGCGAGCACCCGGTAGCCGTCCGACGTGAGCACCATGGCGGCCACGGCCTTGGGGCTCGCCTGGCCGTGGTGCTCGGAGCGCGTCGCCTCCAGCGCGTCCTCCTGGAGCGCCTGGACGAGCCGCCGCACCTGGCCGGGCCCGCCCGCGGTGAGGGCGAAGCGCGCCACGTGCCGCGCCGCCTCGCCCAGCGAGCCCGCCTCGGCGCGCGCCCCGCGCAGGTACTCCATGGCGTACGTCACCGAGGTGCCCATGAAGGCCAGCTTCGAGTAACCCGCCTCGTCGGCCCGCCGCGCCGCACCCATCACCGCCTCCGTGAGCGGACGCGTGGCCTCGGGCGCCACCACCGCGGCGGCGAGCAGCGGCCGGGCCAGCGGGTTCATCTCGAAGAGGAAGCGCCACGGGTCCACCTGCGGCACGTCCGGGTGCTTGTCCGCCACGCGCGAGTCGAAGACACCATAGCGGTGGGCGCGCTTGAGCCACTTCTCGTAGCTGGTGTGATCCGAGCCGTGCAGCACGTGCGCGGCGGCGCAGAACTCGAAGCGGCAGCCGGCCTTCTCCAGGCGCACGCCCAGCTCGATGTCCTCGGACTGGCCGAGGCTCTTGTCGAAGCCGCCCGCGGCCACGTAGTCCGCGCGCCGGAAGGACACGTTGCCGGTGAAGAGCTGCCAGCCGTGGGCGCGCCGCTTGGGGCCGCTCATGCTCGCGGCGATGCGGTTGTTGAGCCAGGCGTACCAGCGCTCGAACAGCGGCATGTCTGAGATGGCGGGGTCCGGGCGGATGCCGCCGAGCACCACGTTGCGCGAGCCCTGGGGGTGGCGCGCGAGGTGCCGGGCGAGGAAGTCCTCGG
Organism: Cystobacter fuscus; assembly: GCF_044360685.1. Taxonomy (GTDB): domain Bacteria; phylum Myxococcota; class Myxococcia; order Myxococcales; family Myxococcaceae; genus Cystobacter; species Cystobacter fuscus_C. The sequence continues at coordinate 153,640 of NZ_CP043491.1, forward strand.
CCACCTGCATGTCGTCGTCGGTGATGAGGACGATGTCGCCCCGGGCGGCGAGCACCCCGCGGTGGCGGGCGGCCGCCGCGCCGGCGTTGGCCTGCGTCTCCACGCGCAGCGTGTAGGGCAGCGAGAGCTTGTCCAGCACGGGGGCCACCGGCTCGCGCGAGCCGTCATCCACCACCACCACCTCGAAGTCGGAGGGGGGCAGCGTCTGCCGGGCGAGCTGGTGGAGCAGGCGCTGGATGAGATCCGCGCGGTTGTAGGTGGCAACGACCACACTCAGCCGCGGGCGCGAGGCCTCGGGCCGAGGAGGAACAACGGCGCCAGGGGCGCCGGAAGCTGCGTTCATTTCTTCAGGGCTCCGGACGGGGGCTGGAGGGTAACGCTTCCGAGGAAGCGCTCCTTCCCAATCAGGTCCAGCGTCCGGCGGGCCGAGGTGTAATCCGAGGTGCCGAGCGTCACGCTCAAGAGCGCCTTCTCGGCCGCCAGCGCGATTTCCAGCCCCAGGGGGTTGGCGACGACGGAGTCGATGAGGACGACGACCCGGTCGCCCTGCTCCACGTACGCCCGCATCTCACTGACCACGTGCTGCGAGGCGCCCAGCTCCAGGCCCTCGGCGTCCAGGAAGTGCAGGGGCGTGCTGCTCTGCCGGCTGGCGACCTCGAGAATGGCCTGGACGGCCTGCAGTCCCGAGCCCCCCGCGTGCGAGGGCACCACCACCAGCGAGGACCAGCGGTGACGCTGGTTGAGCATCGCCCAGAGCTGCAACAGCGTGCTCGACGGCACGCTGGGCGTGGGGGCATACTGCGGCTGCGCCGTCTCCGCTGCCGTGGCCACCGGGCCCTCGGCCTCCACTTCTCGCTCCGGAGAAGCAGGCGGGGGCTGCGGCCGACTCCCACGCACGACGGACAGCGGCTGCACCACGCGCCGCATGTCGGGTGACGTGGGGCCTCCCGTGCGCGAGCCACCCTTCGTCTTCTTGTCGTGAGGCTCGAACATGGCCGGAACTATACTACCGCGTCCCGGGGCGGTTGGCACCCCCGAAGATGCCGGACCAGTGCGCGGAGTGTCATATTTCCGTGGCCGCTTGGGCTTTCGGTGCGGTATCATACAAGATTTCCCGTTTGGGTACGAGTTCCCCCAACTGGAACGAATTCAGGTGTTTTCGCGACCTTGGGGCTCGGCCAGGCCCCGGTCAGGGTGGCCACCTTGCCCATGCAGGCGGCCGCCATGGCCATGAGGATGGTGCCCAACCAGCTGATGGTGCCCATGTCGCCGAAGCACTGGTTGGTATAGGCCACGATGATGGCCATGGCCACCAAAGTGCCGGCGCGCTGGAGCGGTTCCCGGGCGCGGGAGTAGGTGCGCACCGTCAAGAAGACGGCGACGGAAATCCAGCCCCACAGGCCGCTGAAGCCCAGCACCCCTCCGAAGGCGAGCATGCCCAGCACCGAGTTGTGCGGGTGGTAGCGGTAGTCGGCGAAGGCGTGGGAGATGTCGGGCAGGGGGATGATCTCGTCGAACTCGTGGCCCCACCCGCGGCCGAGCACGGGGTTGGCCTGCCAGGTGTGGATGACGTCGAGGTTCTCGATGTCGCGGTAGTCCATCTGCCCCTTCTCCAGGTTCTCTCCCTCGAGCACCGAGCGGAAGATGCCCACCGGCCCGAAGATGCCCGTGGGCGTCTGCCAGCCCACCGCCAGGTAGAAGGGGAAGAAGGGCAGGAGCACCAGCCCCACCCGAAGGAACTTCACCTTGAGCGGGCTCCGGGGGGTAATCAGGAAGGCGGCGATGAGCGAGAAGACGAGGCTCACGTAGCCCAGGCGCCGGTCGTTGTAATGCATGCCCATGAAGATGATGGCGCTCACGATGACCATGCGCCAGAAGTGCTTGCGCGTGGGCTGCTCGAACCACGACATCATCACCGTCATGAGGCCCGCGACGTACAGCATCGAGTCCGAGTGCGTGGTGGCGTACTCGAAGTACAGGCCCTTTGGCCGGGCGATGGTCACGATGAAGAAGGCGCCCAGGAACGCCTTGGTGCAGCAGCCCACGACGATCATCCGGCCGATGGTGCGGAAGTCCTCGGGCCCACGCAGCGCGACGTTGAAGAGCAGGACCAGCAGCGGCATCGCCGCCATCTGGTGCCACTGCCACGTGGCCACGCGCGAGTTGCCCCCGTTGATGTAGATGCCGAACACCTGCATCCACAGGATGGTGGCGGGCAGCACCAGCAGCCCGATGACGAGCGGCTTGGGCAGGGGCGTCGTGTACTCGTCGATGTTGATGCGGTTGGCGCGCCGGTAGGCGTAGAGCGCGAGGAAGCCCAGGGTGGCAATGTCCAGCAGGGGAAAGCCCAGGCCGGGCACGCCGATGACGTTGCTCAGGTTGATGAAGAGCAGCTTGCCGGGGAAGTACAGCGGGGACTTCCACTCGCCCTCGTAGGGCACCTCCGGCACGAGGTCCACCGTGACGGCCATGGCGAACAGGCCGAGGGTGAGCTTGCGCACCGGCTGCTGGCACACCCACCACAGCGCGGCGGCGAGCACCATGGGCAGCACCGCCACCTTGGGCGCGAAGATGACGAGCCCCAGCGTGGCCGCCACCAGCAGGGCCAGCAGCGACAGGAAGACGGGTGTGCGCGAGAGGAAGGCCTCCATCGTCACCGCCTCAGGTCTTGGGTGTCTCGCGCGTGGTGCGCACCCACTCGCCCTTCTTCTCCGCGGGGCTCGTCAGCAGCCACAGCTTCCAGCCCACGTAGAAGGGCGCCCGCGCGAGCGCCAGCAGGCCGCGCAGGCCCATGCCGGACACCCACCAGCCGCGCATCACGTAGAGCACCAGGCTCGTCACCGCGAAGGCCGCCGCCCACGCCGACCAGGCCACGTGCCCCTGCACGAGCGACAGCGCCACCGAGGCCCCCGTGAGCGTGAGCGCCCCCAACACCACCCACGAGAGCGGCAGCACCAGCAGGTCCATCGCCAGGTCCACGAGGATGCGATCCCTCTTGCCGAGCCCCTCGGCGAGCAGCGGCAGGCCGTGCTGGCGCATCATCGCCATGCGGCCGCCTTCCCACCGGCGGCGCTGCGAGCGCGAGGCCTTCTCCCCGGACACCATCTCCCCGAGCGCCTCCGCCTCCCACGCGTAGTGCACGCGCTCGCCCGCCTGGCCCAGGCGGATGCCGTACTCCAGGTCCTCCACGATGGAGAAGGCCTCGTGGGGCACCCGGCGGATGATGGCGTGGGTGAAGCACATGCCGTTGCCGCGCAGGCCGCACGACACGCCCAGGCGCTCGCGGCCCAGCGAGCGCACCTTGTGGAAGAGCGCCATGGACACCGCCATGAGCTGCGTGCGCCACGAGGCCTCGGGGTTGAGCACGCCGTAGTGCGCCTGCACCGCGTGCGCTCCCGCCTCCAGCCGCAGCGCGAAGGCGTGCAGCAGGTTGGGCGTCACCTCCGTGTCCGCGTCCACCACCACCACCGCGTCGGCGAAGCCCTCCTCGAGGCTCTTGTCGAAGGCGAGCTGCAGGGCATAGCCCTTGCCGCGCAGCTGCTGGTTGTGCCGTACGAGCACCGTGGCTCCGGCCTCCCGCGCCCGCTCGGCCGTGGCGTCCGAGCAGTTGTCCGCCACCACGACGATGCGCCGCAGCGCCTCCGGCCAGTCCAGCCGCGACAGGTTGGTCACCGTGCGCGCGATCCCCGCCTCTTCGTTGTGGGCGGGGATGATGATGTCGAACTTGAGCCGCGGGGCCACCCGGGGCGGTGCTGGCTTCTGCCCGGAGAGCAGCGTGAGCAGCAACAGGTACCCCGCGGCGGCGAGGACCGGCAGGGCCAGGAGGAGGAGCGTCAGATCGAGCAACATCACGGGGCGGAAAACTCCAATGGGGGCATGGCGAGGCGCCGCGCTAGCGGGACTGACTCTCCAGGGGAAGGGTCTCCATCTCCGCCAGCACGGGCAGACCCAGCCCACGCTTGACCTGCCAGGACTGGAGCAGCCGGCCGCTGAGCACGTCGCGGGCGATCGCCGCGAACACGCCGAGCAAGAGCCCCGCCAGGATGCCCCCCAGGGCGATCACCTTGGCGTTGGGCTTGATGGGGCTGCGGGGGAACTCGGCCGGGGTGAGCACGCTGTAGCGGTACTTGAAGTTGGCCCGGGCGATGTCGCGCTCGAGCTTCGCCGCGTCGATGCGCTTGCGCACCTGCTGCAGCGTGATGGTGCGCGCCTGCACGTCGTCCATCGCCGTGCGCACCTTGGGATTCTCCAGCATGCCCGGCAGGATGCCCATGAGCACCCGCTCCAGGCCGTACGGGTCCGGCATGGGCTCGTCGGGGAAGGGCACCGAGCCGCCTCCCATGCGCGAGTACTCGCGCGCCAGCTGGTCTTCCTCTTTCTGCAACACGTGCACCTGCGGCGAGCCGTTGGCCGCCAGCGCCGCCACGCTCTGCTCCAGGTCCACGATGGACGGGTGGTTCTCCCCGTACAGCCGGCTGTTGGCCTTCATCTGCGCGCGCATCTCCTCCAGGCGCCGGTTGTGCTTCTCCTCGGCGTCGGAGATGGCGCGCCGCTTGGCGCGGATGAGGAAGCGCATCTCCGCCATGCGCTCGTTCGTGTTGAAGCCGCCCACGCGCGGGTCTCCCACCGCGCGCCGGCGCTCGATCATGATCTGCGCGAAGACCTTGTCGAACTCGAGCACCGAGGCCTTGTAGTTCTCCAGCGCCGTCTGCTCGTAGCCCTGGAGGATCTCCAGCGCCTCGTCGATGGCGGCCATGTCCTCACGCTGGCGCGACTCGAGGAAGTTCTGCTGCGCGGCGTCGGCCAGCTCGTAGGCGAGCTGGGGATCCGGCCAGGTGACGGACAGGCTCACCCGGCCATCGTCCGTGTTCACGCTCAGCTGCTTCTCCAGCATGCCCACCATGGCGTCCAGCTTGATGTCCTCGGTGGGACGGCCGGAGATGAGGTGCACCAGCGTGTCCTTGAGGCGCAAGAGCGGGGCGCGCGTGGCCTCCCAGCGGTCCAGCAGGTTCACCCGCTTGATGAGCGACACGATGTTCTCGCGCTTCATCACCGCGCGCGCCGTCGAGCGCGTCACCGAGTCGATTTCCCCGGGAGGGCGCACGGGGCTGGGCGCCTCGGGCTCCAGCGCGGCGATGCGCTCGGGGTTGACCAGCGCGGCGATGGTGGCCGTCCGCTTGGTCAGCAGGATGGACTCCGCGTAGAACGTGCGCGGCAGGAACTTGGCGAGCGCCAGCCCCAGCGCCGCCGTCACCACGAAGGTGCCCAGCGCCAGCAGCTTGTGGCGCAGCACGGCGTTCTTCACGTAGCTGTAGTAGTCGTGCATCGCCTCCCAGTCGAACAGCTGGGACTGGGCGCGCTCCTGCTCGGGGGTTTCTTCATTCGAGGCCATGTCGCTCATGCCTCCTTGTGGGGACGGGCCGCCAGCACCCGCTCCAACTGGTGACGGAATTCCTCGGGCGTGAAGGGCTTGATGAGGTAGCCGCTCACCCCCGCTTCCTCCGCCTGGGCCCTGTCCATCGTTTGCGTGCGCGCGGAGATCATCAACACCGGGATGTCCTGGAGGACGGGCGTGGAGCGGATGAACTCGCACACCTCGTAACCCGAGATATCCGGCAGCGTCAGGTCCAGGCACACCAGCATCGGGCGGTGCTCGGCGAGGAACTCCAGGGCGGCCTGTCCGCTGCCGGCTTCCAGCACCCGTGAGAAGCCCATCGACTGGAGCAGATCGCTCACCATCCGGCGGAACATGGGTGAGTCCTCGACGACGAGAACTGCTCCTTGCTGCTGCTCCATACGCGTCTCTCTGGCCTTTTCAGCCTTCCATCGACATCCAGACGACCAGGACGACGAAGATGTAGAAGAAGTTGTACGCCACGAACATCGCCACCGCGCGTTTTACGCCGCGCGCCGCGTTGGGCTCTCGCGCCGCCAGACCCGGGAGCACGAGCAGTGCGTACAACACGGACATCAGCAGGAACTTCTTCATGGCCTGATGGTCTCAAAGCCTACCACGGTCGTAGCGCACGACCAATCCAACGCTCGTGAACCATTGGACTACTGGACTGAACGTCCCTTCGCGGGGCTCGAATGAGAGGACGGCGTGGTGTCGCCAGCTGAATTGTCCCTTCGCTTGCATGAAGAGGTAGCGGGAGAGCGGCAGGGGCAGCAGCGCCTCCATCTCCGCCCGCACTTCCTGATCTTCGCGGTGCAGTCCGGAAGTAAGCGGATGGGCATAGCGGACCCCCCCGGTCACCTTGGCCTCCCGCCGGCCCTCCCATTTGAGATCCAACCCCAGCTCGGCCCTCGGCATGAGCTGGGTACTGAGCGGATCCATGTACGGCAGGTACCGGGCGCGCAGCCGGGCCGCCACGGGCCAGTGGTGGCCCAGGGGCACCGGGGCATCGAGGGTGGTCTCCAGGGTGGGCATGGTCACATTGTACGGCTCCAGCTCCCGCCGGCGTGGGTACACCCGGCCCAGTGCGATGCCCGGCGCGACACTCACATCCACCAGGGGGGTGAAGGAGTGTTTGATTCCCGGCGCCACCTGGAGCACGGCGTCCCGGTTGGCGGTGGAAAAGGACACGTCCTGGCCGAACACCAGCAGGGTGAGGTAGTCGCGGCGGGTGGCGCCGTAGTTGGCCTCCAGGCGCAGCTGGGGCAGGCGCTGCTGGGGGTAGGCGGCGTCACCGCGCTTGGGCGGATGCACCGGGTAATCCAACAATCCGTTGACGATCCACCCGAGCGTGCCCGCCACCATCAGGCGCTTGACGCCGAACGAGCCCTGAAAGCCCGCCAGGGTCTCCGTGTAGACGTAGGAGCTGCTGAGCAGGAACCCCTGGGACTCGCCGCGGCCGACCGGCAGGTCGCTGCCCCCGGCGCCCCGGAAGTCGCTGAGCGGAAAGGTGCCAAAGGTGGTGGTGTGGACGGCCACCAGCGAGAAGTCGCGGCGCAGCTTGTATTCCACCCACGCGTAGGTCGACAGCAGGAACTCGAAGGTGGTGCGCAGAGGCACCTGGCGCAGGAAGAACTGCGGCTCGACGACGAACTTCACGTCCAGCCGGTTGGTGTACAGCTCGCTGTCCAGGCGCGGGGCGAGCAACAGGTCCGTCACTACCTCGGTCTCGGACTCCTCGGTGAGCAGCGGCGTGCGGACGACGGAGTTGAGACTCACCTGCGTCTTGTATTTGACGGCCGGAACAGAGGCCACCAACAGCCAGCCGAGCGCCAGGGCGGGCAGCGCCATGCGTCTACTCCACCACCACCACGTCGCCCGTCTTCAGGCGGAAGGTGGCGGCACTGCCCTCGTTGCGGCTGAGGTTCTCCCAGGTGAAGCGGATGCGCACCGGATCCTGGTAGCCGGGCTCGCGGCGCAGCACGTAGATGGCGTCCTCGCGCGCGTAGTCGGTGAAGCCGCCGGCCTCGGAGATGGCCTGCAGGAGCCCCGCGCCCCACTCGAGCCGCTTCTGGCCCGCGTTGCGCACCTCGCCCAGCACGGACACGCGGATGAGCTGCGCCTCCTGCACCATGACGGTGACGACGGGGTTGGCCACCAGCTCCTTGAGCTTCTGCTCCACCGAGCGCGCGAGCGCCGCGGGCGTCTGCCCCGCGGCATCCACGTCGTTGATGAGCGGCAGGCTGATGCGGCCGTCGTCGCGCACGCGCGGCCGGCTGGAGATGCGATCCTGGTTCCACACGTTGACGTCGAGCAAGTCCCCATTGCGGATGAGGTAGCTGTCGTCCTGCCGCGACGGCGGGGGCTCGCGGTAGTCATCCACCCAGACGAAGCGGCCGGGGTGGTAGCAGGCCGAGACGAACAGCAGCGCGGCCAGGGCGGCCAGACGCGGAACACGGGAACGGGTGGGACTCATGGGGGGCGGAAGGGTCTTCATGCGACGCGCTCCTCCGGGAGGGGGGACTGCGCGGTGGCGGCGGACTTACGGCGATCCTTCACCCGGCGCACCAGCGCGAGCACCTCGTCCCGGCGCACCGCGCCGGTGACGAGGACGAGGGACAGGTAGACGGTGCCATCCACCACCAGCCGGGCGAGCCCGCGCCCGAGGTCGCGCGCGTCCAGCCCCGCGCGGCCCAGCAGCAGATGGACGGCGGTGACGGCGGCGCACACCCCGAGCGTCTTGCCCAGCACGGCGAGCCCCCGGGCGTCGAAGGCCCGCGAGCCGATGGCCCCCACGAGGATGAGCGTGACGATGACCTCGCAGATGGCGAGCGACACGGCGGTGGCGCTCGCGCCGCCCGTGGGTCCGAGCCGCGCGAGCAACAGGGGGATGAGCAGCAGGTTGAGGGCGGGATTCATCAGCGCGGCGAGGATGGACGTTCGCGTGACCGTCCAGGTGCGGCCCGCGGCCATGAGCCAGCTGCCACACACCGTGGCCACGTAGGTGAGCACGAAGATGGGCGCGAGCAGCCGCAGCACCGGCGCGGCCGGCAGGTAGGCCTCGCCGATCATCAACCGCACCCACGTCTCCGCGCCCAGCGCGAGCGCCAGCGTCACCGGCACGGACACCACGACGATGCCCTCCAGGCCCCGGCGCAGGATGCGGGTGGACTCCTCGGGAGAGCTCGCCGCCGCGCGCGACATCATCGGCAGGAGCACCCAGCCGAGGATGGGCGAGAGCAGCATCGTCATGCCGGCGATGCCCCAGACGGCGCCGTAGTAGCCCACCTCCGTCTTGTTGGCCACGAGGCCCAGCAGGCTCACGTCCACGCGGCCATTGGTGGCCAGCGCCGCGTCGTTGAGGAAGAAGGGCAGGGCGGCCAGCAGCGCCGCCGTGGTGGAGCGCACGTCCAGCCGCAGCTTCAGCCCGGCGTGCGCGCGCGTGAGCTGGAAGAGGTAGACGGCCTTGAAGACTTCCGCGCCGATGAAGGGCGCGGCGAGCCAGGGCAGGGGCAGCCCCAGCAGCAGCACCAGCACCAGCCCGCCGCCCCAGATGCACTTCATGGCGATGTGCGCCACCGACAGCCCGTCCACCCGCTCGCGCGCGTGCAGCACCGCGGCGAGGATGGCGTTGAGCCGGAAGAAGAACTGGTAGCCGCCGAGCAGCAGGGCCAGGTGCTGCACCTCGGGCGGCTCGCCGCTGGCGCGCATCACCCACCACATGGCCCCCGTCAGCCCCAGCGCGAGCCCCACCTGCAACAGCAGCGTGCCGCCGAAGAACTCACTGGCGTGCTCGGGCCGGACGGACACCTCCTTGCGGATGTAGACGTCCAGCCCCAACGCGCTGAGCACGAAGAACGCCCCGGAGAAGCCGTCCGCCCAGTTGTAGCGGCCAAAACCCTCGGGCCCCAGGTAGCGCGGCAACACCATGCGCATCACCAGCGCGATGCCATACGTCACCAGCAGCGACCCGCCCAGCTTCAGGGCGTTGCGCAGGGAGGTATGGGCATCTACCTGGGGAGGGACGGGCCCGGCCCCGGTGGGCGCCGTGCTCGCGGGAGGCATGTCGATGACGGATTCCTCGATGAGAAAGTCCGTGCAGTGAACGACAGCAGTGCCCCCTCGTCAAACTAACGGCTACAGGTCTGTAGGGCCGGCGGGCGGGCCCGGGCTCGCTTCATCCGGGGCGGGCGGACGGCCTCACCCGCTCCATCTCCCTCGGGAGCGCGCCCTCTTTCCGGGCCGGGGGAGCGCGTGCTGACGCTCTCCTCGCGGCCCGGCGGACGCTAGCTCGCGCCGCTGCCGGTGAGGACCACCGGCACCGTCTTGAGGATGAGGTTGATGTCGTTCTTGAGGCTCCAGTGGTCGATGTACTGCATGTCCAGGTACATCCAGTTCTCGAAGGAGATCTGGTTGCGGCCGGACACCTGCCAGATGCAGGTGAGGCCCGGGCGCACCGACAGACGGCGGCGCTGCCAGGCGGCGTACTTGGCCACTTCCTTGGGGATGGGCGGACGCGGTCCCACCACGCTCATCTCGCCGCGCAGCACGTTGATGAGCTGCGGCAGCTCGTCGATGGAGTACTTGCGGATGAAGCGGCCCACCCGGGTGATGCGCGGGTCGTTCTTCATCTTGAAGACGGGGCCCGTCTGCTCGTTGAGCGCCTCGAGCTTGGCCTTGAGCTCCTCGGCGTTGACCACCATGGAGCGGAACTTGAGCATCCCGAAGGTCCTGCCGTGCAGCCCCACGCGCTCCTGCTTGAAGAAGACGGGACCGCGGCTGGTGAGCTTCACCGCCAGAGCCACCGTGATGAGCAGCGGCGAGAGCACCAGCAGCGCCGCCGCGGAGCTGACGATGTCGAACAGCCGCTTGAGCGCCATCTGGTGCGGCTGGAAGGCGTGGGTGACGAAGTGCAGGTAGCCGTCGGAGATGGCGTTGTCATCCACCGGCCGCGCCCGGTCGAAGCGCATCTGGTAGGCCGGCAGCGCGAACGGGATGCCGAACTTCTCACACACCTTCACCGCCGCCTGCATCTCCGTGTGGTGCTTCACCATGTTGCCGGAGATGTAGACCTCGTTCACCGGCACCGTGCACAGCACGCTCTCCAGGTCCTTCGTCGTGCCCAGCACGGCCGCCGGGGTCTCCACCGCCGCCTCGCCGCTGAACTTCAGGTAGCCGACCACCTTGCGGCGGTGCTTGTGGCGGAGATCCTCCCCGGTGAGCCGGCCCATGGCGCCCACGCCCAGGATGAGCACCTCGTCCAACGGCTCCTCGCGCACCGCCAGCCGCCGGAAGACCAACAGGCGCAGCACCGCCACCGAGGGCCACAAGAGCGGCGGAAAGAGGCTGAGCGCGACGATCCACGACTCGGTGCCCATCAGCAGCCGGGTGAGGAAGAGCACCACCGTGACGGTCAGCACCTGGATGGAGATGAGCGCGAGATCATCCAGCCGCTCGCGCTCCGCGAAGCGCGCGTCGTACAGGCACAGCCCCGTGCCCACCACCAGCCAGGAGATGACGCCCGCGCCGAGCAGCACCCACACGTCCGTGCGCTCCAGACGCAGATCATGCCCCATGAGCGTCGTGGCGGTGAGCAGCGCCATCACCACGAGCACCACGTCCGTCACCATGTTCAGCTTGGCGGTGAAGCCGGGGGCGATGCTCGAGGGGGGCGTGGTGGCCGGAAGCGGGGGCACCACCGACAGCGGCACCGGCGGGTTGGGCGTGCTGCCCGCCCCGGGCGCGAACGGATCCACCGCGGAAGCCACCACATTGGAACGAGCGTCCGCTCCCGCGGGCGCGTCGGTCGTGCGTGGCTCGCTGGAAGGGGCTCCGACTGGTGAGGCGGGTCGCATTGCTGAGCCTGTCATGAATTGGGATCGAGGCGGCCTGATGATAGAGGATCGCACCGTCCGCCAGAAGCGGGGAGGGCCCTCTCTGTTCAGATACGGCGGGCTCCAAGATTTCTTCTGCCGACAGGGTAAGAGGTTGGACAGAAACTCGTCAACCCTATCTGAACTCATCCGCTCCCACTGAAGTCGGCACTGGGGCAGCCGAGCACTCGCGCGGACCCCACCCACCCGGAAAGAGCCTCTGGGGTGGTCTTGACGGAAGGGATGTGATGGGTTCCAAGCTTCTCCAGGGGAGAGGCCCGCGCATGCGCACGCACATGTGCATGCACACGCGGAGGAAGTGGTCATCCGTCAGGGGAGGTGGTCGGGTGGGAGGTGCCGCCGGGAATCGCTGGCATTTCCGAGGTTCCTTGTCAGCGATTGGAATCGTGTAGCCTCGCCGGCCCACACCCACGCGGTCCTCGCGGTGACGGGCCGGGGAGAAACACCATGCGCGCGTTGCAGCTCGAGCGGTTGGACGGTCCCGAGGGATTGAAGCTGGTGGAGCTGCCCGAGCCCGAGGCGGGAGATCAGGTGCTCATCGACGTGGTGGCGGCGGGGGTGAGCTTTCCGGATCTGCTGCTGTCGCGAGGCCAATACCAGATGAAGCCCGCGCTGCCCTTCGTGCCCGGCGTGGAGGTGGCGGGGGTGGTGCGCAGCGCTCCGCCGGGGGCGCCGGTGAAGGTGGGAGAGCGGGTGATGGCCTTCACGATGCTGGGGGGCTGGGCGGACGTGGCGGCGGCGGCCCCCTCGCTGACGTTTCCGATTCCCGAGGGGTGGAGCTTCGAGGCGGCGGCGGGGACGGTGATGAACTACCACACGGCGCACTTCGCGCTGCACCGCCGGGGCCGGCTCGAGGAGGGCGAGACGGTGCTGGTACTCGGCGCGGCGGGCGGGGTGGGCACGGCGAGCCTCCAGGTGGCGCGGGGCGCGGGCGCGCGGGTGCTCGCGGTGGTGAGCAGCGAGGAGAAGGCGGAAGTGGCGCGCAGCGCGGGCGCGGACCGGGCCTTCCTCTCCACCCAGGACTGGGTGGCCCAGGTGAAGGAGGCGACGGGGGGACGGGGCGTGGACGTGGTGGTGGACCCGGTGGGCGGGGACATGTTCGACCTGAGCCTCAAGTGCCTGGCGCCCGAGGGCCGGCTCCTGGTGGTGGGCTTCGCGGGCGGGCGCATCCCCGAGGTGAAGGTGAACCGGCTGCTGCTCAAGAACGTGGACGTGGTGGGCGTGGCCTGGGGCGGCTTCCTCGTGCAGGAGCCCGGCATCTCGGCGGACATCGCGAAGGCGTTGGCGGTGCTCGCGGAGAAGGGCTTCGTGGAGCCCGTGGTGGGCCGGGTGCTCCCCCTGGAGCAGGCGGCCCAGGGCCTGCGGGAGCTGGAAGCGCGCAAGGCCACGGGCAAGGTGGTGCTGCGCCTGCGCGAGGCGTGAGGCCCTCCGCGCCCGTGTGACTTCGTGCGTCATCCCCCGGGGCACCTTCCCGTGGGTACTCCGGGGCTCGGGGGCCCGGTAGCATGAGGGCCCTCCTTCCGCCGCGAGGTGCACCGATGCTCACCGGACGCATGATGGACTTCCCGCTCACGCTGACCCACTTCCTCGAGCGGGCCCGGACCTACTTCGGCTCCTCGGAGATCGTCAGCCGGCGGCCCGACAAGTCGCTCCAGCGCTCCACCTACGCCGACTTCTGCCGGCGCGCGGCCCGGCTCGCCCATGCCCTCACCCGGCTGGGCGTGAAGCCGGGGGACCGGGTGGCCTCGCTGTGCTGGAACCACCAGCAGCACCTGGAGCTCTACTTCGCCGTCCCCTCCATGGGCGCGGTCCTCCACACCCTCAACCTGCGCCTGCACCCCAACGACCTCGGCTATATCGCCCGGCACGCCGAGGATCGCGTGCTCGTCGTGGACCGCTCGCTCCTGCCGCTGCTCGAGAAGTTCATCGCCACCGCGCCGAGCATCCAGCACGTCCTCGTCATCCCGGACGACGGCCCCGTGCCCGAGGGCCGGCTCGACTACGAGGCGCTGCTCGCGGCCGAGCCGGACTCCTTCGCCTTCCCCCCGCTCGAGGAGCGCTCCGCGGCGATGCTCTGCTACACCTCGGGCACCACCGGCCACCCCAAGGGCGTGCTCTACTCGCACCGCTCCATCGTGCTGCACTCGCTCGCCGAGTGCATGAGCGACACCATCGGCGTGGGCGAGGCGGACACGATGCTGCCCGTGGTGCCCATGTTCCACGCCGCCGCCTGGGGCCTGCCCTTCAGCTCCTTCTTCACGGGCGCGAAGCTCGTCTTCCCCGGGCCGCACCTGGATCCCCCCTCCCTGTTGGACCTCATGGCCCAGGAGCGCGTCACGCTCGCCGCGGGTGTGCCCACCATCTGGCTGGGCATCCTCGCGCTGTTGGATCAGGAGCCCAAGCGCTGGGACCTGCGCTCCATCCGCGCGATGTTGATTGGCGGCGCGGCGGCGCCCCCGGCGATGATCGAGGGCTTCCTCCACCGCCATGGCCTCGTCGTCACGCATGCCTGGGGCATGACGGAGCTCAATCCCGTGGGAACGCTCGCCCGGCCGCGCCGCCAGCACGAGCACCGTCCCCAGGCCGAGCGGCTCGCCCTGCTCGCCACCCAGGGCTACGCGGTGCCCTTCGTGGAGCTGCGCCATGTGAGTGATTCGGGGCAGGTGCTGCCCTGGGATGGCACCACCATGGGCGAGCTGGAGGCGCGCGGCCCGTGGGTGGCCTCCTCGTATTACGGCGACGAGGGCGCGGACCGGTTCACCGCGGATGGGTGGTTCAAGACGGGCGATGTCGTGACGATCGACGCCGAGGGCTACGTGCGCATCACGGATCGCTCCAAGGACGTCATCAAGTCGGGCGGCGAGTGGATCAGCTCGGTGGCGCTGGAGAACGCCCTCATGGCGCACCCGGCGGTGCTCGAGGCGGCCGTGTTCGCCGCGCGCCACCCCAAGTGGGACGAGCGGCCACTGGCCGCGGTGGTGCTCAAGCCCGGCCAGTCGGCCACGAAGGAGCAGCTCATCGCGCACCTGGAGCCGCACTTCGCCAAATGGTGGCTGCCGGAGGACTACGTCTTCCTGCCGCAGATTCCCCGCACCTCCACCGGCAAGTTCCTCAAGACGAAGCTGCGCGAGGACCTGGGCGACTACCTGCTCAAGGCGTCACGGGGAGGGAGTTGATCGGGCGACACACGCGCTTCCTCCGGAAGTAGTGTCCGGGAGGGTACGGCTAGGGTAGGGTGCTCGGCATGGAGCACACTCCTCGTCTTGGATTGCTCGTCCTCGTGCCCGCGGTGCTCCTGTCCGACGCGGGCCTCGGGGTCGATCCGCGCGCTCTGGTGGCCATCCAATGACCATCCAAAAACGCATCCTGCGGGTGCAGGAGTTGCTCGGGTTGTCTCATGAAAACGCCCAGTCTCCCGAGGACAAGGAGTTGCTCCTCACGGCCATCGAGGCGCTCTGGTTCATCTGGCGCAACGGGCAGCTCTACGAGTTCGAGGAGTACTACGAGGACGAGGGCGCGAATGCTCCTGCCCGGATCATCGCCGCGTTCGACACCTTGGAGGAAGCTCAGGCCTGGTTGAAGGCGCGTCCCATTCCGCCCGATATGGCCCATGTGCTGATCGCGAACGAGTACCACATCGTCATGTCCTCGGCCGATCGCCAGAAGCGGTACCTCCCGCCATCTGCCACGCTCGCCTACCACATCGCGGAGATGACGCGTGAGGGGCTCCCTCCGGCCGTGGCGCACTTCGCTACCAGGGAAGAGGCGTGGGACTGGTTCAAGGCCCAGACCGTGCCCCCTCTCCAGTCCGTCATCCAGATTGGTGGCGAGCACTACCTCGCGGTCTACTACCGCAACATCCAGCACCGGGCCCTCTTCCCCTTCTCCGTCGTCGACATGCTCAAGAGGATCTCTCCCCCAGCGCCTTGAGGGAGCCTCAGTCCTTCGTGGCCTCCATCCACTTGTCCGCGCACCGGCCAGCGAACTCGGCGCTCACCACGTCTCCCTTCACCTGGTAGCGCCCGCGCCACTGCCGGTCCCTCACCTTCCGCACGTACTCCAAGAGCCGGTCCACGTCGCTCTCGTCGTTGTACAGGCCCACGCTCGCGCGCACCGCCCCCGTGGGCACCTCCCCTCCCGCCGCCTTCGCCCGCGCCGCGAGCAGCTTGTCCATGTACAGGTGCGAGCAGAAGCGTCCATTGCGCACCGCGATCGCTCCCTCCTCGGACAGCACCGCCGCCGCCAGCAGGTCCGACACCCCGTCCACGTTGAAGGTCGCCACCCCCAGGCGCTTGTGCGCATCCGGCGGCCCGTACAGCGTGACGCCGTCCAGCTCCCGCAGCCCCCTCATCATGCGCTCCATCAGCCGCACCTCGTGCTCCCGCACCTCCTCCATCCCAATGGCTTGCAGGAAGGCGAGCGCCCTCGCCATGCCCACCACCCCCGCGATGTTGGGCGTTCCTCCATGGTGCCGGTCCGGCGCGGGAAGGTACTCGACGCCATTCGCCGTCACCCGCGCGGCCGTGCCCCCTCCCGGAATGTATGGCGGCACCTCGCTCATCAGCGCGCGCGGTCCATACAGGAAGCCCGCCCCAAATGGCGCATAGGCCTTGTGCCCCGCTCCCGCCAGGAAGTCGATGTGCTCGGGGTGGTCCAGGTCACGCACGTCGATGGGCATGCGCGCGAGCGCCTGCGCCGCGTCCACCAGCACCAGCGCGCCGTGCTCGTGCGCCAGTCGCGCCACCCGGCGCAGGTCCGGCATCACCCCGGTGACGTTGGAGCCCGCCGTCACCGCCACCAGCTTCACCCGGTTGCCCCGCAGCAGCTCCTCCAGGTGCCCCAGGTCCAACTCCCCCTCGTCCGTCACCCGGGCGCGCAGCGTGGGGCCCCGCCGGCGGTGCGGCAGCTCGTTGGAGTGGTGCTCCATCTCCGTGGTGATGACCTGGCCCGGTCGCTCCGCCATCACGTGCGCGCACAGGTCGATGGCCTGCGTGGTGTTCCCCGTGAAGCAGATGGTGCCCCGGTTCAACTCGGCGCCCACGTGGCGCGCGATGATGCCGTAGCACTCCTCGAAGCGCTCGGTCGCCTTGCGCGACAGGTGGTGCGTGCCCCGGTGGATGTTGGCGTACTCGCGCGCCACGAACTCGGTGTACGCCCCGAGCACCGACGCGGGCGCGTGGGTGCTCGCCGCGTGATCCATGTACACCAACGCCCGCTCCCCCTCGCCGAGCACCGGTACGCAGCGCGCCACGATGGCGAACTCGCGCCGCACCTCGTCCCAGCCGAGCTTCCTGCCCGGCGGGGGTCGCACCCCGGGGCCCCCGGAGATGGGCAGGCCCAGTTGCCGCCAGCGCTCGATGCCTCCCGCCAGGCTGCGCACCCGCGTGTAGCCCATCTTCAGGAGCACGTCCGCCGCCAGCGCCGAGCGGTTGCCCCCGCCACAGTAGACGACCACCGGCGTGTCACGCCGCGCCACGTGCTCCCCCACCCGCAGCTCCAGCAGGCCCCGCGGCAGGTGCACCGCGCCCTCCAGCGCTCCCCCCGCCGTCTCCTCCGCCTCGCGCACGTCCAGCAGGACCGTCTCCTGGCGGGACGTGCCGTGGTGCAGTTCCTCGGCGGCGATCTCCGGCACGCGGCCGAGCGCGTCCTTGACGAGATCCTCGAGCGTCCAGGGCTGTGTCATCGGTGTCTCCCATTGAGGGCCCTCGAGGATGGTCCACTCCCCGCGGAAGAGGGCGTCGGGGCCGGGTCCTGATACCACGAGGGCGGCACGGCGCGAGGCCGTCGGCTCAGAAGCTCAAGCCCACGCCACCGAACGGGCCGCCGAGTCCCTCCGTGTGGACGACGCGGTCCACCAGCCCGCGATCATCCAGGTACAGCCCTCGCCAGCCCCCCCGCACGGTGAGTGCGCCCAGGTGCAGCGCGAGTCCTATCTGTCCGTCCACCTGCAGGTGCGGCAGGGGCACCCATTGGATGCGCCCCTCCAGATCCAGGGCGCCCAGCAGGCAGCGCTCGAAGGACAGCGCCAGGCTCGGCCCCACGAAGGTGGCGTCCGGCGCGCGCACCGCCGCCACGCCCGTCTCGATTCGCAGCCGGCCCCGCTCGCTCACGGCCGCGGCGTACGTCACGTGGGCGTCCGCCTGGTACAGCCGGTCCCTCCCTCCCGCGTCGTCCTCCGCCTTCAACGACAGCCCCCCCAGCCGCGTGGCGATGCCCCAGCGCTCCTCCTCCAGCCCGAAGTGGAAGCCCAGCCCACTGCCCTGCCGGGCCGACTGGGCCTCCACACCCAGGCGCACCAGCCGCGCCGAGCCCTCCTCCTCGAACTGCTCCTGACGCGCCGGGTAGTCGCGGTGCCTCCGGTAGGCGGCGGCGAAGGTGGCTCTGGGAACCCACCCGGCCCTCGGGACGAGCAGCCCCCGCCGGGGACGGATCGCCGGGGGCTCGGCCCGGGGCGCGGGTGCCGGGCGCTCCGGCTGCGTGCTCACGGGCGAGGCGGCATGGGTGCGCGGGCTCGGGGACTCCGAGGCGCGGGCGTCCTCCGGGGTGGAGGCGCCCGACTGGCCGAAGCGCGCCTCGGCGAGCGGAGCGGTGAAGAAGCATCCCGCCGCGAGCGCGGCGCACCACGTGGGTCTGGACGACGGCATGGGCGGACCTCCGAGCCCGCGCATCTCACCACGCCCCCGGTGCCCCTTGTGGCCTCCGGATGACGCGATGTCCCACTCATGAACACCGCGCCGCGGGCAACGTTCGCGGGGAGGCACATGCGATGCTCCGCGGTGAGGTGACCCGAATGTTGTTCTTCGACCTGGAGGCCTATGCCCCTCCGGACGACCGCACCGCGAGCCGTGGCTCGCTCATCGTGAACCCCGCGCGGCCGGGCCATGTGCTGCTGGGGGGTGCTTTCTACAGCAAGCGTTTCGTGGACCCCATCCCCGAGGCGCCGCGCATCGATGGGTTGTGGTTGTGGCACTTCGGCTCCGAGGCGGCGCTGCTCGGCGCCATCCAGCGGCGCTTCGAGGAGGAGTGGGAGCGGCAGCGCGCGGAGAAAGCGCGCATCCTGGGCAAGCCCGCGGTGGACCTGGTCGTCTGCGGCGCGGGCATCACCAAGTTCGACCTGCCCGCCCTCTACTGCCGCTCGCTCCTGCACGACACCGCCCGCGCGGCCGACTGGTTCGAGCTGTTCTTCAAGGCGCGGCCCATCGACCTCGCCCACGAGGCGAGCTTCCTGTTTCCCGAGGAGCCCGTGCTCTATCCGAAGACGACGCGGGAGATGGCCGGGCGCCTGGGGCTGCGCGAGCGCAAGGGCTCGAGCAAGGGCGTGTGGGAGAGCTACGAGCGCGGTGACCATGGCGCCATCGAGCAGCGCACCGCGGAGGAGTTGCGGCTGGTGCTGGAGCTCTATGCGCGCCTGCAGCAGCGGGTGGTCGGCGCCGCCCGTCCGTGAGTTCGCCCGGGGTGCGTGGGGAGCCCCCCCCTCGCCTGCCGGTGGTGCTCCGTGAGAGCATGGGGGACGTGCGGGGGCTCTCCGAGGTGTGGCCATGACGATTCGCGCCAGGATCCTGCTGGTCGCGGGGGTGGCGGTCACGCTGGTGTGCCTCATGGCCCTGCTTCTCTACTCCGGGGCGAACCGGGGCCAGCGGCTGCGGCAGCAATTGGTTTCCATCCAGAAGCAGATCGACAGCCTCGAGCGGCTGCATTCATTCGCCTGGCCCTTTCTCAACCAGCTCGCCCAGGCGCGGCAGACCCGGGAGGACACCGGGCTGGTGCTCCGGGAGATGAACGACCTGGTGGAGGCGGCATCGGCGCGGCTCCTGGAAGGACAGACGCTGGAGCTCAAGGGGCGCGTGCTGGCCGGCATGGACTGGTCGGAGGTGGCGGAGGAGCGGCAGGAGCAGCAGGCGCAGCAGGAGATCCGCTACCTGCTGCTCACCTGGGCGGCCCTGGCGGAGCGGCGCGTGCGCGAGCTGCCCGCCACCGTGCCCGTGGCGCCCCAGGTGGAGTGGCTGCTGTACTCGGAGTTCGAGCAGACGGTGGGCCGGCGCATCGTGGCGGCCCAGGACAAGGAGCGCGCCGAGGCGGCGTCACTCGAGCGGCTGCTGGACGACAACGTGTGGCAGGCCCGGTGGGTGGCGGTGTTCGTGCCCAGCTTCGGCCTGCTGCTCATGGGGCTCGTCACCGCCGCCATCCTCGCCCCCTTGCGCCGCTCGCTGCGCGAGCTCACCGCCGTGGCGCGGCGCATCGGCCAGGGGGACTTCGACATCGACGCCGCCACCTCCGCCGTGGCCCCGGACGAGCTGGGCATGCTCTCGCACGCCATCGGCCGCATGGCGCGCGAGCTGCGCGAGTCCGTGGAGGAGAAGCAGCGGATGATCCGCGCCGAGGCCGAGTCCTCCGAGCGCGAGGCCCTGCGCTACCAGGCCCTGCTGGAGGACACCGTGAGCGCGCGCACCTCCGAGCTCGCCGAGGCCAACACCCGCCTGCGCGAGAGCCTCCAGGAGCTGCAATCCACCCAGGAGCAGCTCCTGGCCGCCGATCGGCTCGCCTCCGTGGGCCGGCTCGCCGCGGGCGTGGGCCATGAAATCAACAACCCGCTCGCCTTCATCCTCAGCAACCTGCGCTTCGCGCACCAGGAGCTGACCGGGCTGAGCGGCGCGCCGAGCGAGGAGCTGCGCCAGGAGTTGGTCTCCGCGCTCGCCGAGGCGAACGAGGGCGCCGAGCGGGTGCGCCTCATCGTGCAGGACTTGAGGACGCTCGCGCGGCCGGACGAGGTGGCGCTCGGCCCGGTGAGCGTGGCGGAGGTGGTGCGCAGCGCGGTGAAGATGGCGCGGCACGAGACGCGCGACCGGGCGCTCCTGGTGGAGGAGTGCGAGGGCGTGCCCCCGGTGCACGCCAACGCCGCGCGCCTGGGCCAGGTGTTCCTCAACCTGCTCATCAACGCGGCGCACGCCATCGAGCCGGGGCGGGTGAAGGAGAACGAGATTCGCGTGGTGGCGCGCGTGTCCGGGCCCGGCCAGGTCACCGTGGAGGTGCGCGACACGGGGGCCGGCATTCCCCCCGAGCACCTGCGGCGCATCTTCGATCCCTTCTTCACCACCAAGCCGGTGGGCGTGGGCACGGGGCTGGGGTTGTCGGTGTGCCACCGCATCATCACCTCGCTGGGCGGGGAGATCCGCGTGGAGAGCGAGCCCGGACGCGGCACGTGCTTCTTCGTCACGCTGCCCGTGGCCGCGGACTCCCAGGCGAGCGCCTCGACGCCCGCGGCCTGAGCGCTGCTCAGTGCCCCAGGGCTTCCTGGTACACGCGCCAGAGCGCCTGGGCCTCGTTCGCCACGCCGAAGCGCGCGCGGGCCTCCTCGGCGGCGGCGCGGCCCACGGCCCGGGCGCGCTCGGGCTCGCGCAGCAGCAGGCGCAGGTGCTCGCGCAGCGTCGTCACGTCCCCGGGGTCGAAGAGAAAACCCGTGCGCCCGTGCTCGACGATGCCGGGCACGTGGGGCAGCCGCGTCGCCACCAGACAGCACCCGCTGGCCATGGCCTCCAGCAGCACCATGCCGAAGGACTCGGCGTGCGAGGGCTGCACGATGATGTCCATCCCCTGGTACCAGGGCACCACGTCCGCGTGCTCGCCCGCCAGCACCAGGCCGTCCGCGGTGGACGCGCGCAACCCGTTCGCCCACGCCCGATCCTTGCGGCCCCGCGCCTGGCCCACCAGCACGGCCCGCCACTCGGGGAACTCGGAGAGCAGGGGGCGCACCGCCTCCACGAAGTCGCCCTGTCCCTTGGCGGGACGGATGCGCCCCACGACGCCCACGCCGTGACGGCCACCCAGCCCCAGTGCCTTCCAGGCGGCGTCACGGTCCACCGGGGGCACGAAGCGCGCGAGATCCACCCCGTGGCCGATGAGCGCCGAGGGCATGCCCATCCACTCGGCGCCCTGGGCATTGAGGGTGATGAGGCGCTCGGCCCGGCGGGCCAGGAGCCGCGTGAGGCGCCCCGGCTTGTTGCCGCCATGGCGCGTATAGACGAGCCGCACCTGGCGTCCCAGCAGCCGCAACAGCAGGCCGACGAGCATCTCGTTGTTGCGGTGCGCGTGCCAGACGATGGGCTCCTGGCGGAGGCGCCGCCACAGCTCGCCCCAGGCGATGCGCGGCACGTGCGCCGCCAGGTGCCGGCCCAGCGCCCGCGTCTCCGAGGCACGCGCGAGCTCCGACACGACGACTTCGGTATGGGCCGTCACGCCGGTGCGGCGCCGGTGGAAGTGGGGGTGCACGACGAGTGGCATGGCGGCCGTCATTTCTAACACAGGCGTCCGCGGGGCTGTCCGGGGAGCGGCCGGCCCAGGGGCGGGTCGCGGCCCCCGGAGAACAAGCACCCGAGGCACGAGGTTGACTTGAGTATGTGACTTTTGAAGTTCTCTTGGATGTCTGTCTTGGAGTCCGCCATGGCTCGCACCGGTAGCGCGGATCTTCCGCTGCACTCGGGCCGGGTGCCGGACTGGCTCGCCGAGCGCATGGCGCGCATGAGCCGCGTGCTCGTGGAGGCGCTCGTGCTGCACTATGGCCGTCACGAGGTGCTGCGCCGGCTCGCGCACCCCTTCTGGTTCCAGTCGCTCGGGGCCGTCATGGGCATGGACTGGCACTCCTCGGGCGTCACCACCACGGTGCTCGGCGCGCTCAAGCGGGGGCTCACCCCGGGCGGGCGCCAGCTCGGGCTGTATGTCGTGGGGGGCAAGGGCGTGCAGGCGCGCCGCGTGCCCGACGAGCTGAGCTTCATCGGCGACCGGGTGGGCATCGACGCCCCCACGCTCCTGCGCGCCAGCCGCCTCACCGCCCGCGTGGACAGCGCCGCGGTGCAGGATGGCTTCGAGCTGTACTCCCACAGCCTCATCCTCGCGGACGACAACGCGTGGGCGGTGGTGCAGCAGGGGATGAACCCGGAGGCGCGGCAGGCCCGGCGCTACCACTGGCTGTCCGAGGGCCTGTCCAGCTTCGTGGAAGAGCCCCATGCCGCCATCGACGGGCCGTCCCAGGGCGTCATCGTCAACCTCACGGACAAGCGCGCCTCGCGCACGCGCGCCGCGCTGGTGGAGCTGGTGTCCCAGGGGCCGGACGTGGTGACGGGGGCCTTGCGGCGGCAACTCCCCCAGCCCGCGCCCCGGCCCGTGACGCCGGTGCTGCCCCACCTGCAACTGCCCGCCCACGAGGAGGTGACGCACGAGGATGTGCTCCTGCGCCGGCTGCATGGCACGCTCGCCGCCGCGGCCGAGCAGGGCCCTCGCGACTTCGCCGAGCTGCTGCTCACCCCCGGCGTGGGCCCCCGCACGGTGGCGGCGCTCGCCAGCGTCGCGGAAGTCCTCCACGGCACGCCCTCGCGCTTCACGGATCCCGCGCGCTTCTCGCTCGCCCAGGGAGGAAAGGATCGGCACCCCTTCCCGGTGCGGCTGGACATCTATGACGAGACGCTGCGGGTGATGCGCGCGGCGGTGGACGCGGCCCGGCTCGGCAATGACGAGCGGCTCCAGGCCATCCGCGAGCTGGACCGGCAGGCGCGCCGCCTCGAGGCCGTGGCCACCGGCCCCTCCTTCGACGAGCTCGTCCAGGCGGGGTGGGCGGATGCCGGAGAGCTGCTGCCCACCGATGCGCCGCCCCGCCGCTTCTCGCGCTCCTCCGGCGCCCGCCGGGCGCGGGCCTCCCGGAGTCCACCCCGGAGCCAGTTGGAGCTGCCGGGCCTGTCGGAGGAGGGCGCTGGTGAGCCTTCTCCCCACTCGGGCTAGGGGGCTCAAGGCATGTCGGGGGAGGTGCGCACCCGGGCTTGGAGCATGGGCTGCCCCGTCCGTCCGCCGTGTGGACGGGAGCCGGGTGCTCCCCGTTCAAGCAGACAAGAGCGACTTCCCACCACTTAGGTGGGCGCGATATAGCGATGTCTCATGTCGGATACCTCCTTCGTCTTCAACCACACCGTTCAGGGACTGTTCTCCCGTGCCTTTCCCCAGGGTGTGCCCGCGTCGCTCAAGGAGAAGCTGCGCGCGGCGGGGGTGGACCTGGACAAGCCTCTGTTGCCCGCCTACCCCATCAAGACGTGGAGCCAGTGCGTCGCGCTCAGCGCTCCGGTGGCCTTCCCGAACGAGCTGCCGTCGGTGGCGTGGCACAAGCTGGGCGAGCGGATGATCGACGGCTATCAGGAGACGATGATCGGCCGCGCGATGTTCGCCTCGCTGCGGCTGCTCGGGCCCCGGCGCATGTTGCAGCGTGCCAAGCGCAGCTTCCGCTCGGGCAACAACTACACCGAGGTCCAGTTCACCGACGTCTCCGAGACGGAGATGGACCTGTGGTTCAACGAGACCGATGAGGTGCTGCGCCACTTCACCGCGGGCCTGGTGATGGCGGGCATGCGCATGGGCGGCGCCGAGCTGCCCCGGGTGGGCATCCTTCACACCGACGCCCGGGGCGTGACGTTCCGGGCCTCGTGGGCGCAGAAGGGGGCCGCCGCCCGGGCCCACGTGGGCGGCCCTCCCGCTTGAGTCGGGCGGGAGTGCTCAGCGCGCCGAGAGCAGCTCCACGTCGAAGATGAGCACGGAGTTGGGCGGGATGGCGTAGTTGCCCTGCTCGCCATAGCCCAGGTCGGAAGGGATGACGAGCCGGCGCTTGCCGCCCACCTTCATGCCTACCAGGCCCTCGTCCCACCCCCGGATGACCCGGCCCTGGCCGAGGATGAAGACGAAGGGGGCGCGATCCTGGCTGGTGTCGAAGAGCGTGCCGTCGGGCAGCCAGCCGGAGTAGTTCACCTCCAGGCGGCGGCCGTTGGTGGCCTCGAGGCCGGTGCCCACCTCCTGATCCTGCGTGTAGAGGCCGGACTCGCTGCGGTTCATGGCGGTCAGGTCCACGCCCAGCGCGGGTGCGTAGGTGACCTTGGTGGGGTCTCCCGAGCCCGTATCGCACGCGGCCACGGAGAGCAGGAGACAGAGGGAGAGCAGGGGGGACGGACGCGTCATGGACGGGGACCTTCCTGTGTGGAGCAGAAGCGGGCGCACCCTATCAGCGGCGCCGGGCGCGCGAGCCACCCGCGGCCCATTGGTAGCCCACGGTGGAGCCCGAGCCGATGAAGCCCAGCGCGATGGCCTTTCGGAAGGACTCGAGCGCGTCGCGGTTGCCCACCACCTCCTCCATCACGCCATGGAGGGCCACGCCGAGCAGCATGCCCACGGCCGCGCCGCCCAGGGCGCCGAGGAAGGCCTGGCCCTGACCGCCCCCACCGGCGAGCTCGCCCACGCCCCAGGTACCCAGGGCCGCCAGGGGAGGGGTGAGCACCAGCCCCGCGCCGAACGCCGCCACGTCCGCTTCCGCCCACCGGCCGCCGGCCTCCGGGGGCTGGAGGAAGAGCAGCGAGCCGGGCAGTGCCCCCACCGCGCTGCCCGCCGCCGTCTGGGCCGCTGTCACCCAGAGGCGCTCGCCGTCCAGCCGGCTCGCTCCATAGAGACCCCCGAGCGGCACCAGCGTGAAGGCGCCGTACACCGCCCAGGCGCCCGCGGGCACCGGGGCATCCAGGGCCATCTGCGGCGAGGCGTTCACCGGCCTGCGCCCGAGGGGCCGCTGGGCGGGCAGTGGCGGCTCGATGTTCAGCGGGGCGTCCCCGCCCTCCGGCATCAGCGCCAGCCGCGTGGGCTCGTCCCCGGTGCCGGGGGTGGGCTCCTGCGCCGCCGGCGAGACGAGCGGGCACAGCAGCAGGAGCAGCGAGGCGAGAGGTGTGAAGACAGGGCGGCTCATGGTGTCTGGACGAGGGCGTGAATGCTTTGTGAAGGCGCTGGGTGAATGTTCTTTCCGGCCCTGGGGCAGGGATGGGACCGGGTGGGCGCACCGTCCACCCGGAGCCCGCGGCGCGGCGCCCGTCAGCGGACAAAGCGGGGGCCCATGTGTCGCCGGGTGGACGCACCGGGGGGTCCCGGGGTCCAGGGCCCAGGGCCGTGACTAGCTTTCGCGGGTGAAAACCTGTTGGCCGCTGCTCGTCCTCGCCGTACTTCTCGCGGGCTGTCCGCTGCCCAATCACCGGCACGCGCTGCGCATCCGCGACGACATCCCCGTCACCCCCGAGGGCCGCTCCCTGGCGTGGTACCAGACGGTGGGCGTGGAGCTGGAGCCCGGCAATGAGGTGGAGCTCGTCAACAACGGCCACGTGTTCGACGTGCTCGAGCGGGAGATCCGCGCGGCGCGCTCGAGCATCCACATCCTCGTCTACATCTGGCGCGCGGGAGACCCGTCGGATCGCATCATCCAGGCGCTGCGCGAGCGCCGGCCCGGGGTGGCGTGCCGCATCCTGGTGGATCCCCTGGGCAGCATGCGCTTCGAGAACACCGTGGGGCCGCACCTGGTGGCGGCCGGGTGCGAGGTGCGCATCTTCCGGCCCCTGCAGGGCACCCTGTCGGCGTTGGACCTCAAGCGCTTCCAGTCGCGGCTGCACCGCAAGGTGGCCGTCTTCGACGGAGAGAGCGGCGTCACGGGCGGCTGGGGCATCTGGAAGGCGTGGCTCGGCGAGGGGCTCGAGCCCGAGCAGTGGCGCGACGCGAGCCTCTGGGTGAAGGGCCCCGCGGTGCGCGGCATGCAGCTGGCCTTCGCGCAGAACTGGCAGGAGGCCGGTGGCGGCATGCTGCCCGCCGAGGCCTTTCCCGACTCCATCCCCTCCGCCGGGCAGGCGCGCGCGGGCTTCGTCACCCACACCGGTGCTCCCGTGCTCACCAACGCCGAGCGCATGACGCTGCTCGCCATCGCCTCGGCGAAGCGGCGGCTGTGGATCTCCAACTCCTACTTCATCCCCACCGGCCCCATGCAGGACATGCTCATCGCCAAGGTGAAGGCGGGGGTGGACGTGCGGGTGCTCACCCCCGGAGGCCGCCACCACGACGTGGGCCCGGTGCTCGCGGGGCAGCTCGCCATCTATGACCGGCTGCTCGAGCACGGGGTGCGCATCTTCGAGTACCAGGTGTCGATGATGCATTCCAAGACACTGCTCGTGGACGACGAGCTGTCCATGGTGGGCTCGACGAACCTGGATCCGCTCGCGCTGAGCGCCGAGGAGGGCTCACTGGTGGTGGATGACGCGCGGATGGCCGGGCAGCTCGCCCAGGCGTTCGAGGAGGACTTGAAGCATTCCGTCGAGGTCCGCTGGGATTCCTGGCGCCGCCGTGGCCTCTTCAAACGCTTGTCCGAGCGGGTGACGATCCTCTTCGGCGAATACCTCTGACTCCCGGGAAGCCGCCCAGCAACCGGGCAACCAGGGGCTTCGTGGCTCCGCGTGTCATCGGATGGGCGTGCTCGTCACCGGCTCGCTCGCCGCCGATTCCCCGGTTAAGCTGGGTCAATTAACCGGGGGGCGAGATGGCGGGGCGGTGGATTCACGCCTTCCATACACGCTTCACCGCGGGAGGGCGGACATGGAAGGCGCCATGGGTTTTCTCAAGAGCTTCTTGGCGATGTACCAAGACGAGCGCTTCTTCCTCGTTGGCGTCTGTTCGACGCTCTTGAGTGTGGGTGCTTTCCTCGCCTTCGCGCTGCCCTGGACGTGGGTGGCCTACAAGGACCCCGAGTCCCTGCGACGCTACCGGGTGCAGGGGCGCGACTTCCCCATCAAGCACTGGTTCTGGCCCTCGCTGGGCCGCCTGGCCATCAACAGCCTGCTGTCGTTCCTCGGGCTGGTGCTCGCCTGGCCCCTCATGCGCCACCTGTCGGGCATCCACATGGGGGCGCTGCCCCCCTGGTACGTGATGGTGGCGCAGATCGCCTTCTTCATCGTCCTGGACGACTTCCTCTATTACTGGATGCACCGGACGCTCCACACCCCGTGGCTGTACAAGCACGTCCACTCGGTACACCACCGCATCACCATCCCCTTCGCGCTCACCGGCAATTACATGCACGCCGTCGAGTTCGTGGCGACCTCGACGCTGGTGCTCATCGGGCCCTCGCTCGTGGGCGCGCACGTGGTGACGCTGTGGGCGTGGATCATCTTCCGGCAGTTCGAGGCGGCCGATGGCCACTGCGGCTACGACGTGCCGTGGAACCCGGGGCTGCTCGTGCCCTTCTACAAGGGCGCGGCCTACCACGACTTCCATCACCGGCGGTTCTTCGGCAACTACGCCGGCTTCTTCGCCTACCTGGACAAGCTCTTCGGTGGCACCTACTCCAAGGGCTATGAGGAGTACCGCCGGGCCCACCAGCATGGCGCCTCGCCGGAGCCCAAGCCCCAGCCTCAGCCCCAACCCCAGCCGGAGCCCTGAGCCCGCGCGGCCCCTCGCCATCCGCGAGTGAACGTGGGCCTGGACGCGGGGTGCTGCTCCCTGTTGACCAGTCATCAGCCCCTCGTCCCCCGGTGGGGTGCTGCCCTGGAGCCCCGGAAGAGGGTTCCTAGCTTCCCTGGGAATCCAGCTGAGGGGAGTGTGGGGGTATGCAGGGGCTCGAGAGGACGTGGGACGGGGGGAGTCTCCCGGTGGCACGGGAGCGGTGGGTGTTCGAGCACACGGTGCAGGGACTCTTCCGGAGCGCGTTGGGGAGCCGGTTGTCGGCCCCGGCGCTCGAGGCGCTGAACCAGGTGGGCATCGACCTGTCCAGGCCGCTGCTGCCCGCCTACTCCAGTGAGACATGGGTGCACGCCCTGCGCATCGCCGCCGCGGATCTGTTCCCGGGCCAGCCGCCCGAGGCGTCCTGGCGCCGGCTTGGCCAGGAAGTCATCCACGGCCTGGTACACACGCTCGTGGGCAACGCCATGGTGAACGTGGCCACGCTGCTCGGGCCGCTGCGCTTCCTGCGCCGGCTCAATCCCACCCTGCGCAACGCGGACAACTACGTGGAGTCTCGCGTCGAGGAGCTCGGCCCCACCTCGTGCGAGGTGTGGATCAACGAGGTGATGGAGCAGCCGGCCTACCACCAGGGCCTGCTCGAGGCCCTCGTCGCGCTCGCCGGTGGCCGCGACGTGCGCGCCCGCTTCCTGTCCTCCGAGGGCCCGGGTGCGCGCTTCCTCGTGGAGTGGGAGGCCCCCGAGACGAGGTGATGTCCACCCACATGGGTAATCGGGGACTCAGCGGGTCCCGGCTTCGGCGATGGAGTCCGGTTGATCCGGTCTGCGAGGCCTGACGGGTTTGGGGCATACTCCGGCGGCGGGCGCCGGGGCAGCCCGAATCCATGCCGAGCATGTCCACGAGGATGTTGGGAGCACAAGGAGCCGGAACGTCGCGGCCGCGGGAGGGGGCGCGCGTGGGCTTCGCGATCCGGCTGCTGGCCGTGCTGGACGCGATGCTGTCCGAGCGGCTGCGCTGTGCTTCGAGCCAGGAGCTGGACCGGGGTCGGCTGCTGGTGGCGACCACCAGCGTGATGCTGCTGTGCGACGTGTTGTTCCTGCTCTTCTACGTGCCCGTGCTGCCAGCCCCGGGCATGGTGCCCATGGGGATGGTGTGCGGCCTGGGGTATGGGCTCTCGCTGCTGACGCTGCGCTGGGGCGCCACCACGCGTCCCGCGGCGCTGGTGGTGTGCACGATGCTCACCGGCGGCGTCATGGTCGCCGCGCTGAACGTGAAGGACACGCCCGAGGGAGCGCATCCCATCTGCATGCTCATCCCCCTGCTGTCCGTCTACCTGCTGGGACCGCGTCCGGGCCTGTTCTTCACGCTGGTGGGGGGGCTGAACGCGGCCGTGGTGGTGCCGCTGGTGCACGCGCGGATGCCGGGGCTCGGGGTGCGCAACTTCTTCACCGCCTTCTTCATGCTCGGGGCGTGGGCGCTGTGCTGCCTGCTCATCGTGGCGCGCGACCACGCCAACCGCGCGCTCGAGCAGGCCCTGCGGGCGCAGCGCGAGCATGAGCGCAAGCTGACGAGCCTGCTGGAGAACACCGAGGACGTCGTGTGCTCGGTGGATGCCCAGGGGCGGCTCATCGCGGCCAACACGGCGCTCGTGGAGGTGTACCGGGAGCTGCTCGGGGAGGAGCCGGAGCCGGGCAAGCCCTTGCTGCCCCCCGGCGCGCCCGAGTCGCTGCGCAAGCGCTGGGAGGCGTGCTGCGCGAAGGTCTTCTCCGGCAGGCGCGTGCGCTTCGAGGCCTCGCCCTCCACGCTCAAACACCCGCGCGTGTTGGACCTGTCGCTCACCCCGGTGCTCGACGCCGCGGGCCGGGTGGTGGGAATGACCTTGTTCGGCCGCGACATCTCCGACCGCAAGGAGGCCGAGGCGCGCCTGGGGGAGATGCACCGCAACCTGCTGGACGTGTCCCGGCGGGCGGGCATGGCGGAGATCGCCACCGGGGTGCTGCACAACGTGGGCAACGCGCTCAACAGCGTCAACGTGTCGGTGAACCTGCTGGCCGAGCGGCTCCACCAGTCGCGCGTGCCCGGCGGCCTCCAACGCGCCACGGGCCTCTTGCGCGAGCACGAGGGGGACTTATGCGCCTTTTTCTCCCAGGACGCGCGCGGGCGGCAGCTGCCCGGCTATCTTGGGGCGCTCGCTGGTCAGCTCGCCGAGGAACGCGAGGAGTTCCTGGACGAGGTATGCACCCTGCAGAAGAGCGTGGAGCACATCAAGTCGGTGGTGAGCATGCAACAGGAGCACGCCCACTTCTCGGGCGTGGTGGAGCGCCTGGACGTGACGGAGTTGCTGGATGACGCGCTGCGGCTGCACGCCGTGTCCCTGGAGCGCCAGGGCATCGGGGTGCGGCGCGAGTACACCGAGGCGATGATGGTCCGGTTGGATCGACACAAGCTGTTGCAAATCCTCCTCAACCTGCTGACCAACGCGGGCCATGCCCTGATGGAGAGCGGGCGGCCGGACAAGCTGCTCACCATCCGGGTGGAGCGGGTGCCCCCCGAGCGGGTCCGTATCGCGGTGGAGGATAATGGGATAGGCATCGCGCCGGAGGATGCGCCGCGCTTGTTCACCCAGGGGTTCACGACGAAGAAGGATGGCCACGGGTTCGGCCTCCACATCAGCGCGCTGGCGGCACGGGAGATGGACGCGTTCCTCTCCTGCGCGAGCGAGGGCCGGGGTCACGGCGCCACCTTCACCATTGATCTGCCCATGTCGGGAGAGGAGAGCAGGGCATGACTGCCCCCACCATCACACCCAACCGCCGTATCCTCGTGGTGGACGACAACCAGGCCATCCACCAGGACTTCCGTAAGATTCTCTGCCCTCCGCCGGCCACCGCCGCGCTGGACGCCATGGAGGCCGCGCTCTTCGGGGACGTGGCGGCGGCGCCCGTGGACGCGGGCTTCGTGGTGGACTCGGCCTACCAGGGCGAGGAGGGCGTGGGGCTGGTGAAGGCCGCCCTGTCCCAGGGCAAGCCGTACGCGCTGGCCTTCGTGGACATCCGCATGCCCCCGGGCATCGACGGCGTGGAGACGGCGCTGCGTCTGTGGAAGGAAGACGAGGACCTGCAGGTGGTGCTCTGCTCGGCCTACTCCGACTACTCCTGGGAGGAGATGACGCAGCGGCTGGGCATCAGCCAGCGCCTGCTCATCCTGCGCAAGCCCTTCGACAACATCGAGGTGCGTCAGCTCGCGCACGCCCTCAGCGAGAAGTGGAGCCTCCTGCGCCAGAGCCACAAGCGCATGGAGGACCTCAAGCAGGAGGTGCAGGAGTGGACGCGCGAGCTGGCGGTGGCCAATGATCGGCTGCGCAAGGAGATGGAGGATCGCGCCAAGCTCGAGGCCCGGCTGGTGCAGGCCCAGCGCCTGGAGGCGCTCGGGCGGCTGACGGCGGGACTGGCGCATGAAATCAACAACCCCTTGAGCGTCATCATGGCGAGCGTGGGCTTCTTGCGCTCGGAGCTGGACGAGTCCACCAAGGGGGGACGGCCGGTGGACGCGAGCGAGCTGAGCGACGTGTGCGCCGACGCGCTCATCGGCGCCGAGCGCATCCTGCGCATCGTCAATGACTTCCGGCTCTTCTCCCGGCTGGACGGTGAGCCGCAGAAGCAGGTGGACCTGCGCGACGTGCTCGACCACGCGCTCAGCGGGGCGAGCTACAACCTGGGGCCCCGGGCGCGGGTGATCCGCGACTTCCAGGACGTCCCCCCGGTGTGGGGCAGCGAGCAGGGCCTGGAGCAGGTCTTCCTCGGGCTGCTCAACAACGCCGGCTACGCCATCAAGGAGGGCGCCGAGCCCCAGGTGAGCATCAGCGCGCACCAGCGCGAGGACTGGGTGCTGGTGGAGGTGCGCGACAACGGGGTGGGGATTCCGCCCGAGCACCTGGGCCGCATCTTCGATCCCTTCTTCACGACGAAGCCGCCGGGCACGGGCACGGGCCTGGGCCTGTCCATCTGCTACGGCATCATCTCGGGGCTGGGGGGCGCCATCGAGGTGGACAGCGCGCCGGGCAAGGGCTCCACCTTCCGGGTGAAGCTGCCCCGGGCTCCCGCCGAGTCATCCTCGGCCTCGGTGTAGCGCGATGGCGGCCGCGGGGTCCGAAGTGCTCATCCGTCCCGCCCGGGTCGAGGACGCCCCGGCCCTCGGCCGCATGGGGGGCCGGCTCGTGCGGATGCACCACGCCCTGGACACCCGGCGCTTCATGTTGCCGGGAGGGGACGTGGAGTCCGGCTACCAGTGGTGGCTCGGCCGGGAGCTCGCGCACGGACGCGCCGTGGTGCTCGTGGCCGAGCGGGAGGGCGAGCTGGTGGGCTACGCCTATGGCACCGCGGAGTCTCGGGATTGGAACGCCCTGCGCGACGCCCATGGCGAGCTGCATGACTTGTGGGTGGAGGAGTCCGCGCGGGGCGCCGGGGTGGGGGCGCGGCTGGCCGAGGAGGTGGTGCGGCGGCTGCGCGCCCTGGGCGTGCCGCGGGTGATGCTGATGGCCGCGGTGGGCAACGAGTCCGCGCGGCGGCTCTTCGAGCGGCTCGGCTGGCGCCCCACCATGGTGGAGATGACGCGCGAGCTGGAGCCGCCGGACGGGGAGTGAGCCCGGTGGCTCCTGCCGGGAAGTGGATGCTTCGCGGTGGGCGGCTGGCGGGTGGTGGACAAGCTGCCCCGCGGTCGTAGAGGGACATGTGGATGCGGTGCGTACCGTCGTTCTGCTCCCCGGGTCTTCCAGGCCCGGCCGAGAAGCGGAGGTCGCCGTGCCCGTGTTTCCGCCCCACCCGAATGTCCTGACCCTCGTCGCTCCAGCGCAAGGCCGCCTCCGGGCGCCTGGGGCGCCGAGCGCCGTGGAGGACGGGAGCGCGTACTTTCCCCAGTCGGTGGCGTCGGGAGAGCCCGGCGCGGATGGCGTGGTGTTGTGGACGCGCGCGGTGGACCCCTCCCACCCGGGCACCCCGCTCGTGCTCACCCTCCAGGTGGCCCGGGACGAGCACTTCGAGCACCGGGTGCTGGAGGTGCCGGGGCTGTGCACCACGCCCGTGCGCGACCACACCCTGAAGGTGCGGGTGACGAACCTGGCGCCGAGCACGCGCTACCACTACCGCTTCGTCCTGGAGAAGAACGGCCGCTACCTGGGCTCTCCCCACGGCCGCACCCGCACGGGCCCGGCCCTCGCCTCGGACAGACCCTTGCACTTCGTGGTGGCCAGCTATCGGGATCTGCTGGGCTCTGGCGATGACACCGGCCGGCGCCTGCCGCGGCACGAGGAGGATCTCGACTTCATCCTCCTGCTGGGGGACTCGCTCCACGAGGACGGCTCCTTCCGCGGCCTGTCGGCCCGGGCGCGCCGGGACTTGTGCCGTGCCTGGCGCACCCACCCGGTGGTGCGGCAGGTGCACGCGCAGCACCCCTTCCTCGTGCTCTGGGAGGGGGACGTGCCGGGCTCCGGGTGGGAAGACAACACGCGGCGCATCCTGTGCGACTACCTGCCCATCCGTCCGTCCTGGGAGCTGTTCGCCGGACCGGCTCGCCCGGTGGCGCGGCCCGTCATGTCCGCGGCGCGTCCCTCCCGCCGCGAACGTCCCTGGCGCCTGCCGTTCGCGGCCTGAGCCGAGGGGGGCCAGGGCTCAGGCGACCCGGCGGGTGGAGTCCGTCGGGGTCTGCTGCCCCGGAGGCGGGGGCGGCACCCGGCCCACCGGCTTGAGGTTCCAGCGGTCCTGCAGTTGCTGCGGAATGTGGAAGTGGGTGCGCTGGCCCCGGGCTTCCGCCCGCAGCATCGCCTCGACGATGTCCTTGCTGAGCAGCCGCAGCAGCCGGGCCGGCAGGAAGGTGTGATCGCCCACCCAGTCGGTCAGCCCCTCCGTGAGCCCCTCCATGGAGGGGATGGCCTGGGCGATGCTGGCCGTCCAGTCGGGCCGGGGCACGTGCAGCATGTCCGCCACGTTGAGGCCTCCCCATTGGTCCTGATCCAGGAAGAAGTGGATCATGCTCGCGGGCAGTCCCTCGAGGAAGTCGGGCACCAGCTCCTTCATGCCCTCGATGAGGGCGGCCGTCATGGTGATGCCCTCGGGGGAGGGTTGGATCTGCCGCTCGCGCACGAGCCGGGTGAGCTGGCGTGCCTCGTCCCCGTCCTCGGGCAGCAGCCGCTCGTCCACACCGAGGATGCGCCCCACGGCGCTCCAGGCGTAGATCCACGCCTCCTGCTGGGCGGGGTCCAGTTCGATGCGCAACGCGCGCAGGCCCTCGAGCACCACATGGGCGAACGTCATCAACGTGCCGGCCATGTCCTCCTGGTTGATGGGCTCGCCCAGCTCCCGCGCGTCCCAGGGCTGGCGCCGGTCATGGCGGATCATGTGGCGGATGGCCGCGTGCACCAGCCGCACCTTCTGCGTGGTGCGCACCCCGCGGCCGTCGGGCTCCAGGCCTCCCTGGCTCATCACATCCACCACCATCTGCGCGGTCTCGAAGACGCGGCGCACGGGCTGGTGGCGCAGCGAGCCCGTGCGGTGGAGCACCTGTACGCCCTTGCGCGCCGCGTACGCCGCCGGCAGGGAGTAGAAGCCGAGGATCATCATCACCTCGGGGCCGTAGCACTCGAAGACTTCCTGGCCCTGGCGCAGCTTGCCGGTGTCCAGCCGTGGCACGCACGCCTTCGTGCGCAGCAGGTATTCCATCACATACACAGGCAACTGGTTCGAGGGCAGATCGCCGTTGCTCACCAGGGTGCTCATCAAGTGATTGACCGCGCCGACCTTTCCATCCGCGAACAGCGTCTCGATGACTCCGTCGGCGAGCGGATCCGTCCTCGTGCGCATCGCGTCCAGGAAGTCGTGAGTCCAGAGGCTCGACGGCATGTATGTCACTCCTCGCGGGCGCTCTGCTGAACCGCTCCCCCCCCGCGGCAGGACAGCTTAATGCAGCTGCTCCCGCCGTGCCGGGAGGCCGTGCCCGCTCGGGGGAGATTCAGCGTGGCCGCCACGGGAAGTGTCGCGGGGTGTCTCCTCCCTCGAGGGTTTGTATCAACCCGTGAGCACCCCACCGGCTGTCCGGCCGCGTCACTGTCTCCAAGGGGAACGGTGGGGGCGGACCCGGAGACCTGTACCTGGGGACGACCCGCGAGGACTCACTCAATTCGAGGTGGACACGAGCGCCGTCGTCCCACTGGGCAGCACCAGCTGGGTGTAGCGCGCGGTGATGCGCAGGCGCTTCTTGTAGAAGAGGAAGCCGCCCTCGGCCTCCACATGCAGCGTGTCGAGCACCTGGCCCACGCCCGGCTGCGGACGGAACTCCATGCGCACGTCCACGCGCTCGGCCATGTCCGGGAGGATGGACGGGCTGTAGTCCAGCCGCAGGAGCTGGCCGGTGCTCGGGTTCACCAGCGCCTCGCCCTTGTGCACCCAGGGCGCCTTGTCGTTGCGCGGCTCGAAGCGCAGGCGCACCCGCTGGGGATCCTTCGGATCCGGCCCCGCGAGCGAGAAGCGGTGCAGCGCCAGCGACGCGGAGGCGAAGGGCAGGTTCACCGAGCTGAACTCCGCGCGCCCCTGTCCCTTGCGCTGGCGCTCCTCCAGGTCCTTGCGCAGCGCCTCGGTGGCGTCCTCGCCGTCCTTGCTCGCCTGGAGGATTTCCCGGTGCTGCTGGCCATCCTTCAGCCGGAAGCGGTCCACCCGCTCCTGGACGTGCTTCACCTGGCCCTCCCCGTTCAGCTCCTCCATGCGCAGGGTGACCACCACCTGCTCCACCTTGCCGGCGAGCAGCTCCTCCATCCCCCACGTCGTCTCTCCCAGGCGCCGCGCCAGGGCCTCGGCGTCCCTGGGCACCAGGGGGGCCTCCATCGCCCACAAGGGCGCGGGGGCCAGCAGCAGGGTCACCACAGTCACCAGGGTGGAAAGACGAATCATGGAGCGGTCCTGGATGGGGAGTCTCGTGCCGGGCGGCGCGGTGGATCAGAATGCACCATGCGGCGGTGACGTGGAAGTGAGTAATCCAGGGAAGCCGCCCGTCTCCTCGCGACACGAACGACCAGGTGGTACAGGAGCACACCTGGTGCGGAAAATACTGATTTCACGACGTTTTTCGTGACGGGTGGTGGGTTGACGGCGGTGGCTGGAACGAGGCAGCGCCGGGCGAACGCGGGCGGAGGGGGAGCGCATCGGAGAACGGGCGGCTCGGGGCATACTGCGTCTGCACGGGCGAGGGGCCCGCGCTGTGAGGAATCGACGAGATGCGCCTTCCCGAACGACCCCGAGCGGTCATCACCGGAGCGGGCAGTGGACTGGGCCGGGCGCTGTGCCTCGCGTTGGCGCAGCGCCAGGGCCGGGTGCTGGTGTCGGACGTGAACGAGGCCGAGGCGCGGGAGACGGCGCGGCGCGTGGGGCAGGCGGGGGGGGAGGCGTGGGCGGTGGCCTGCGACGTGACGAAGCCCGAGCAGGTGGACGCGCTCGCGCGCGAGTGCGAGCGCGTGCTGGGCGGGGTGGACCTGGTGGTGAACAACGCGGGGGTGGCGGCGGCGGGCGAGGTGGGCCAGTTGCCGCTGGCGGAGTGGAAGCGGGTGCTGGACGTGAACCTGTGGGGGGTCATCCATGGCTGCCACAGCTTCGTGCCGCTGTTGCGCCGGCAGGGCTCGGGGCACGTGCTGAACGTGGCCTCGGCGGCGGGGCTGTTGTCGGCGCCCTTCCTGGCGCCCTACAACGTGTCCAAGGCGGCGGTGGTGTCGCTGTCGGAGACGCTGCTGGCGGAGCTCAAGCCGGTGGGCATTGGCGTGTCGGTGGTGTGTCCCACGTTCTTCCGCACCAACATCGCGGCCGCCTGGCTCGTGGGGCCGGACGAGGCGGGCCAGCGGCTGCAGGAGCTGGCGGCGACCCTGGTGGACAAGTCCCCGGTGGGGCCGGACGAGATCGCCCGGG
The DNA here is from genome assembly GCF_044360685.1 of Cystobacter fuscus. Lineage (GTDB taxonomy): Bacteria > Myxococcota > Myxococcia > Myxococcales > Myxococcaceae > Cystobacter > Cystobacter fuscus_C. Next base: position 190,152 of record NZ_CP043491.1, read on the forward strand.
CGTGTGTGCGGGGGGTGGAGGAGGACGAGTTCTACGTGGTGCCGATGCGGGTGGGCCGGTGGCTGTGGCGGCTCAAGCGGCTGTCTCCCGAGCGGATCGCCCAGGGAGGGCGCCTGCTGGAGAAGCTGGTGCGCTCGCGCATGGGGGGCGGCCGCGAGCGGTGAGCGGCGGGAATCGAAGCCGCTGGGGGGCTAGTTACTGTAGATTGTCATCCCAGTGCATCTCTCCATGTCGGAGAGGGGGGGACCCATGGGCGTGCTGAATCCAGATGAGAAGCTGATTGATTACGTGACGGACTATCGTTCGGGAACGATAGGCCTGTTGGGAGTCAATGATGCCTACGATCTGTATCTGGCCCAGCAGCGTTCCGGGAATTACATCCTGGTTGCCTTCATGAAGATTCAGTTTTTCTTCAAGGATGACGGGAAGCTGAGCTGGACGGCTTTTGAAAAAGTAGATTTTGTCAATCAGTGGCGGGCCGCGATACAGCAGACCTGGGGTGGGGGCCGCACAATCAAGACGCTGAAGTCTGGAAAGTCAGTCGGAGTTGATTTCCGGTTCCAAACCAAGATCGGAGGTTGGATGCTTGACCACTGGGAACTCACCGTCAAGAAGGTTCCGAAAGGCTCGTTCGACGTCAGCTCCGTCAACTCCGTTGGCGGTAATACTTCCCTGGACTCCGAAGATTTGACGTTTGCTGTCAAGCAACGAGACAAACTCACGGGTGCCATCTACAAGCAGCGGGGTGTCGTTCACGAGTTTGGTCATATGCTGGGGCTCGATGACGAGTACGAGAGTTCGAGCCCGCACAACAAGGATTATGCCTCGGTCATGAACAGCGGCGAGGTCATCATGCCGCGTCACGATGCTGTTTACATGGGATGGTTGAATGAGACGCTTCTGGCCAAGAAAATCACCTGAGCCCAGGCCTCTCCGGTGGGGCCTGCGCAACTGGACGGTGCTCTTCTCCATTTGCGCGCTCATTCTTTCCTGCAGCTCAATGTCCGACATGAAGAAAATTGAACCCTTGTGGCAGCAGGTCATCACCAGTCCAACCGCTAGCGAAGAGGAGAGCGCGGTCTCGAAGCTCAAAAAGCACATCACGCATGGACGCATTTCGTTCAAGACGGATGTCGTGGATGGGAGCGGGAACCGGATCGCCTATGCCGATCTCGCCCCCGACACCAAAATCCAGGAAGTTCACATTCAATTCTTCGCGGATGGCGCCATCTTCGAGGGTGCTCCCTGGAAGCCCAGGGATTTAGACAATCTATACCGCTTGTATCAGGAGTAGGGGTGCCTTCCTCTCCCAGGACTCATCTTCAGCATGTCGGCCTCGCTGGAGAAGCTGGTGCGCTCGCGCATGGGGGGGCCGCGAGCGGTGACGAGGGTCCTTGCGCGTCAGGTATCGCAGTCGACGTCGTTGTAGGCGAGGTACGGCTCGCCGGCGACGCTCTCGGTCTCCGCGTTGCCGCAGACTGCCTGGATCGAGACGGCGTTCTTGGTCGAGATCCACCAGGTGTCGGTGCCCGTGGGGTCGCCGTCGTCGATGTCGCCAGCGGCCAGTCCGGAGATGTTGCAGCCGATGCCCGTGGTGCAGCCGCCGAGGCCGGGCATGCCCGGGTTCGCGCCCTCGCCGTCGTACTGGATGCTGGTCGGTGTAATGGGAACGGGCATCGGGGCGCTGTTCGGGAACTCCGCCCCGTCGACGGTGACGCAGCTCGCGTACCAGGGGTCGATGACGCCCGATGCTTGGCGGATGATGCAGCTATTGACGTGTGAGAAGTAGTAGGCGTAGCGGTTGCCACGCTCGGGCGAGAAGCCCACGTCATGCACGAGCGCCGAGTACTTGCCGTACTCCTGGTAGTGGGCGCGCTGAGCGGAGAACCAGGTCTTCAGGTTGGCCTTGGCCTCCGCCTGTTTGGAGAGGCTCTGGCGCTTGAGGAAGTTCGGCAGGGCGATGGCGGCGAGGATGCCGATGATGACCAGCACGAGCATGAGTTCGATGAACGTGAAGCCTCGGTGCTTGCGAACGGTGAGACGGTGCATGGGTTTCCTTCTGGGGGCAATGAGGAGGGCGTCGCTTCGCGGGTGGAGTTCGTGCTCCAGGCCTCTCAGCACGAGCCATGCCAGTGCAGGCGGGCGGCCAGGCCCTCGGAATGAGGGGCCACTTCGGTGGGCCTGGGGGCGGGGAGTGACATTTTTCGGCGGACGGTGACGAATCGGGTCACTCCGTCCTCGAGGCAACGATGGAAGCGAAGAAGATTCGTCTGAGCAGGGAAAAGGAAACGTACCTCGCCACGCTGTACGGCAAGGCGATGGATGCCGCGGTCGACAATCCCATCCTCGGCGATCGATTCGCGGCGGACGCCACGGCGCGCATCGACTACGACTTCAAGGCGTTGAAGCTCCCGAAGGGGGGCGAGATCACCCTGCCGATGCGGGCCTGGCACTTCGACCAGTGGACGCGAGCGTTCCTCTCCGCGAACCCCGAGTCGACGGTCCTGCACCTTGGCTGCGGCCTGGACACCCGCGTGTACCGGATCGACCCGGGGCCGAAGGTCCGCTGGTTCGACGTCGACCTTCCCGACGTCATCGCCCTGCGCGAGCAGTTGTATCCGGAGCGCGAGGGCTACCGGCGGATTGGCGCCTCGGTGACCGAGCCCTCCTGGCTCGACGCGATCCCCGGAGACACGCCCGTGCTCGTCGTCGCCGAGGGACTGGTGATGTACCTGCACGAGAAGGACGGGACGGCGTTGTTCCGGCGGATCACCGAGCGGTTTCCGAGCGGGCAGCTCGCGTTCGACGGCTACAGCGGAGCGATGGTGCGCCTGGTCTCCCGCCTCGCGACGGTGCGCGGCGCGAAGGTCGAGCTCGTCTGGGGAGTCGACGATCCGCACGAACTCGAGAAGCAGGTCCCGAAGCTCCACCTCGCCGAGGACGTCTCGTTCCTGACGATGCCCGGGCTGGTCGAACGGCTGTCCAGGAACAGGTTCTCCGGGGCGATGCACGCAGTCATGGGCCGGCTGCCGTTCTATCGGCACCTGATCCGTCACCTGCGCTATGCGTTCTAGGGGACGGAGCGACTCGTCACCCAACCCGAGGACTTTTCGTCGATTCCCCTACGCCTGGGTGTCATCGCCATGGTCTGGTTCCAGGATGACGGCCTCTCGCAAATCCATCATCTTCGGCGTCTACGCCCCAGAGCTCGAGAGCAATGACGAGCGTATTCTCTCCGTTGCGTCGGGGCCGGGACACGCGCCCGCGGGCTTGCGTCTGGCCTGGTCGGTCTCCCACGAGGGGCGGTTCATCCCATCGCCTCAGCGCGAGGCCTGGCTCCGCGAGGAGGCCGTGCACGCGCGCGACGCAGGCGCGGGCCATCTCGTGACACTCATTGGGTGGGAACGGCCGGCGGCGCTTTCTCCGGGAGGGCGGGCCCAATTCGAAGTCCATGCGAAGTGGCCCTTGGGCGCGGTCGACAGCGCGGCGGCGGAGGAGTTGTTGGAGCGGGTGGCGGAGGGGGTCCGTGCGTACTGGGGGCATGCGACGCCGAACGACATGGTGGCGGGGATGGAGCCGCGAGTCCCTCCTCCGGGGCGGTCCATGCCCGAGCGCTCGGAGGACACCCGCTCCCCTGGCATTCCCTGGCACCTGGGGTGGCTGAACTACTGGTCGGCCGCCGCCGCGCGGTCCCTCGGTTTTCCGGATCCCTCTCGTGACGCGGACCTGCTCTCGCGGGCCAGGCGCACCGCGACAGGCGGGTGGCTGGTGCGGCTCACGGAGATGCCGCTCGACCTGGGTAATCCCACCCACATCGACGCGCTCCTGCGCGGCTACAAGCGATTTCCACGGATGGGCGGAGCGCCCATCGACCGGACCTTCAACGGCGCTTCATGAGCTTGTGTTCTCGCTCGGGTTCGCCGTCACCTCCTTGGTGACGCGCGGGGTCAAGGTGTCTTCGCGGACAACCCTGGTGGCCCTGCGGGGAGGGGGCCTCGTGAAACACCACTCGCTGGCGGTAGGGTATCCACCTGACTGCCTGAAGGGATGGACATGACGACGTGGACGTGGCGGAGGCTCGCCAACCTGGCACTGGGTTTGAGCGTGCTGGGCGCACTCCTCGGGCCGGGGACTCCGGTGCTCGCGGCTGGGCGGAACTGCCAGGACAATCTCATCGCGGTGGCGCTCGCGCCCGGCCTGCACAAGGACCAACAGGTGTTCACGCGCCTGTGTCTGCCCGAGGGCCCGCCGCCCGCCACGGTGCAAGTGCTCGTGCACGGCATCACCTACACCCACCTGTACTGGGACTTCCCGGACCCCACGGGCGGCACCGCGCGCTACTCGTACGTGAACGCGGCGCTGGAGGCGGGCTTCGCCACCCTGGCCATGGATCGCATCGGCGGCGGGGCGAGCTCCCGTCCCCTGGGCGCCCTCGTCACCATCGAGTCCAACGCCTACGTCGTCCACCAGGTGATCCAGGCGCTGCGCGCGGGCGCGGTGCGGGGCCCCACGGGCGCCATCGGCTTCGAGAAGGTGGTGCTCGTCGGCCACTCCTACGGCTCCTTCACCGCCTGGTACGAGGCGACCGACTACCAGGATGTCGATGGCGTCATCCTCAGCGGCGTGAGCCATACCTTCCAGCCCACCGCCCCGTTGAATGTCCTGCTGCCCCTGAGGCCCGCCTTCCTGGATCCGGCCTTCTTCGGCCAGGGCTATGACCCGACGTACCTGACCACCGTGCCCTCCTCGCGCCAGATCACCTTCTATGCGCCGGGCAAGGCGGACCCCGCGGTGATCGCCCTCGACGAGCGGACCAAGAGCACGCTGACGCTCACCGAGTTCTCCCTCTTTCCCCTCGTCCTCGCGCGTCCGCTGGACATCCAGGTCCCGGTGCTGCTCGCCAACGGCTCCAGGGACACGCTCTTCTGCGGCCCCACCCTCACCCCCGGCGGCAACCTCTGCGCGGACGCCCAGACGCTGCTCGCCCTCGAGGCGCCCCGGCTCGGCCCGCGGGTGCCGTGTGCCGAGGCCTGGGTGCTGCCCGGCGCGGGCCATATGCTCAACACCCTCCTGGACGCGCCCCAATGGTTCGCCGTGGCCCAGGAGTGGTCGACACGGCTCGTGGGCACGGGTCCGGGTCCCGCGCCCGGCTGCGCGCGGTGAATCCCCTCTCCTTGAGGAGATGCCGTCCATCGCGCCGTGGATTCGTTCCAGCGCGGCGGGTGCCCCGGGCCGGCCTCTTTTTCAGCAGCCAACCAAGCGGCGAAAGGCCCTTGTTCAACTTGCATTTCAGGGTGGTGGGAGCCCGTTTCCGCGGCTAGTGGTGCTCCCTCCATGTTGAGATCGCATCCCGTGACGTCGAAGGAGCAGCAGCAGGAACCCTCCGGCGACATCTTCGTCGGTGACGGCGAGATGGCCAGGCTGATGCGGGCTCACGACTGGGCCTCCACTTCCCTGGGCGCGCCGGAGAGCTGGCCGAACGCGCTGAAGGTGGCCCTCCGGCTGCTGCTCACCTCGCGGTTCGAGATGTGGCTGGGCTGGGGCCCCGACATCCACTTCTTCTACAACGACGCCTACCGGCCGACGCTGGGGGTCAAGCACCCGAAGTCGCTCGGGGTGCCGACCCGGATCCTGTGGGCCGAGATCTGGGACGACATCAAGGAGCGCCTGCGGACCGTCTACGAGCGGGGAGAGTCGACCTGGGACCGGGCCCTGCTGCTGCTCCTGCACCGCAACGGCTATCCCGAGGAGACCTACCACACCTTCTCCTATAGCCCGTTGATCGGCGACAGCGGCAAGGTGGAAGGGGTGTTCTGCGCTGTCTCGGAAGAGACGGACCGGGTGATCAGCGAGCGGCGCCTGGCGTCGCTGCGCGAGCTGGCCTCCCGGCTCGCTCCGGCCTCGAGCCGGGCCGAGGTGATCGACGCCGTCCGGGAGGGGCTCGGCGGCAATCTGCACGATCTGCCCTTCAGCCTGACCTATCTGTTCGACGAGGAGGGCCGGGGGCAGCTGGCCTGCGCGATCGGGATGGGGCCCGACCATGGCTGCGCGCCCGCGGCCCTGGCCCCGAGCGGCGACATCTGGGACCTGGGTCCCATCTGGGCCGGCGAGGCCAACGTGACGGTGGACCTCCGCGGCCGTGAGGCCCTGCCGAAGGGCGCCTGGGACAGGCCGCCGACCACCGCCGCGGTGGTTGCGCTGATCGGCCAGGGCGGGGAGCGTCCGCGAGGCGCGATGATCGTCGGGCTGAACCCCTACCGCCCGGTGGACGAGAGCTATGTGCCGTTCCTGAAGCTCCTGGTGGGGCAGGTGGCGTCCAGCCTGGCCAGCGCCGAGGCGCACGAAGCCGCGCACCAGAGGGCCGCGGCGCTGGCGGAGGCCGTGGAGCTGCGCCAGAAGGCGGCCGAGGTCCTGCGCCAGGCCAATGAGCAGCTGTCCTCCGAGGTCGAGCTGCGCACCCAGGAGCGCGACCGTTTCCGCACGCTGTTCCAGCAGGCTCCCAGCTTCATGTGCATCCTGTCCGGCCCGAACCACGTGTTCGAGCTGGTCAACGACGCCTACCTGCAGCTGGTCGGCCACCGGGACCTGATCGGCCTTCCGGTGCGCGAGGCCCTGCCGGAGATCAATGGCCAGGGCTTCTTCGAGCTGCTGGACGGGGTCTATACCCAGGGCGAGGCCTTCGTGGGCCGCAACATGCCGGTGATGATCCAGCGCGCGCGCGGCGGTGCGCTGGAGGAGCGTTTCGTCCACCTCGTCTATCAGCCGATCATGGCGCCGGACGGCGAGGTGTCCGGCATCTTCGTCGACGGCTACGACGTCACGCACCAGAAGCGCGCCGAGGAGCAACTGCAGCACCTGAACGAGACGCTCGAGCAGCGGGTCGCGGCTCGCACGGACGAGCTGGCGGACGCGCTCGAGCGCCTGCGGCGGGAGACGGCCGAGCGGCAGAAGATGGAGGCGGCGCTCCGCCAGGCCCAGAAGATCGAGGCCCTCGGCAAGCTCACGGGGGGCGTCGCCCACGACTTCAACAACCTCCTGCAGGTGATCAGCGGAAACCTGCAACTGCTGGCCAAGGACATCGCCGGCAACGCCCGGGCCGAGACCCGCGTGCAGAACGCCATGGCCGGGGTGGCGCGAGGCTCGAAGCTGGCCTCGCAGCTGCTGGCCTTCGGCCGTCGTCAGCCGCTGGAGCCCAAGGTGGTGAACCTGGGCCGCCTGCTGAAGAACATGGACGATCTGCTGCGGCGGGCGCTGGGCGAGGACATCGAGATCGAGGCCGTGGTGTCGGGCGGGCTGTGGAACACCCTGGTCGACCCGAACCAGATCGAGAACGCCATCCTCAACCTGGCGATCAACGCCCGGGACGCCATGCGGGACGGCGGCCGGCTGACGATCGAGGCGGGTAACGCCCTGCTGGACGACGAGTACGCGCGCCAGCACGAGGAGGTGAAGCCCGGTCAATACGTGATGATCGCCGTCACCGACACCGGCACCGGGATCCCGCCGGACATCCTGGAGCGCGTGTTCGAGCCTTTCTTCAGCACCAAGCCGGAAGGGAAGGGGACCGGTCTGGGGCTCTCGATGGTGCACGGACTGGTCAAGCAGTCCGGCGGCCATATCAAGATCTACAGCGAGGTCGGCGAGGGCACGACCATCAAGCTGTACCTGCCGCGCGTCGCCCAGAGCGAGGACGTCCTCACCGACATCAGCAAGGCGCCGGTGCGCGGCGGGACCGAGACCCTCCTGGTGGTCGAGGACGACGACGACGTGCGGGAGACCGCGGTCGGCCTGCTCTCCGAACTTGGCTACCGGGTGCTCAAGGCCCGCGATGCGGCCAGCGCCCTGAGCGTCATCGAGAGCGGAATCCCGATCGATCTCCTGTTCACGGACGTGGTGATGCCCGGCCCGCTGCGCAGCCCGGAACTCGCCCGCAAGGCCAAGGAGCGCCTGCCGCACCTCGGGGTGCTGTTCACCTCGGGCTACACCGAGAACGCCATCGTCCACCACGGGCGGCTGGACCCGGGGGTGGAGCTGCTCTCCAAGCCCTACACGCGCGAGGCCCTGGCCCGGAAGGTGCGGCACGTGCTGGGCAACGAAGCGCAGCATCGGCTGGTCAAGCAACAGCGGACGGAGGCCTCCGCCCCGAGCCCGGCGGCGGAGGACGTGCCACGCCGCCTCACGGTCGTGCTGGTCGAGGACGACGAACTCATCCGTTCGAACACGGCCGAGCACCTGGTGGATCAGGGTCACGTGGTGGTGGAGGCCCAGGATGCCGAGAGAGCGCTCACCGTGCTGCCCACCTGCCAGGCGGACGTGCTCCTGACCGACGTGGGGCTGCCGGGGCGCTCGGGCGCGGAGCTGGCGCGCGAGGCCGTCGCCCGCTGGCCGCAGCTGAAGGTGATCTTCGCCAGCGGCGACGACGCGGGGCGGGCGGAATCGGGCCTGTCGGACGCCGTGGTGCTGCTGAAGCCCTACACCCCCAAGGACCTGGCGGTGGCCCTGAACAAGGCGACAGGCAAACGGACGATGGCGCGCAAGCCTTCCTGAAGCCGCGGAACGTCCAGCGCCGCTCCGGGTACACGTGCGCGCCCCTCGCCCTGCGGATGAGCGAGGGGGTGCAGAAGGTGCGCTTTTCCCAAGTGACCCCGTAGCCCCCGCCGCGTTCCCCCCCCGAAGAACGGAGCGGACCGCGACTCAGTTGTACGTGGCCGTGTACGTGCCCGCCTGCGCGCCGTTGATGAACGCGAAGCCCACGCCCTTGATGGTCTGCGGCACCGTCGTCACCGGCGTGCCGTTGACGCTCACGGACACGAGCGTGCGGCCCGTCGCCGTCCGCGTGGGAACCATGAGCGACAGGTTGCGCGCCGGGGTGGCCACGGTGAAGGAGAGCGCCGTGCCGGTGAAGGCCACGGAGGACACCCGGGTGGCCTCGCGCGCGTCGAGCCAGGCGAGCAACTGCTTCGCGGTGATGACGGACACACCCTCTCGCCGGGCCGAGGCGATGATGGCCGCCGAGCCCGAGGAGCCCGCCGACGGATCCGTGTCCACGTGCATGTTGGCGTTGAACGCGCCGTAGTACCCCTTGGAGCCGAGCGCGTTGGCCAGCAGCGTGTCGATGTGCAGCGGGTACGACTGGCCGGACTCGTCCGTCATCTGCGTGGCCAGTTGGTAGACGTCGATGGGCGTGCCGTCCACGTCCGCGAAGCGCATGGCCATTCCCGAGCCGGTGAACAGGCCCGGGCGGTCCTGCACCCAGTAGTCCGGCCAGTAGTAGTAGTTCGTGTCCAGCCGGATGCCGTGGCGCAGCGACACCTTCGGCTGCGTGGCCCAGTCGCTGAAGGCGATGCAGTGCGTGCGGTTGGTGGTGGGCGCGGAGATGCCCGGGTACGACGCGGCGAAGTTCGCCAGCTGCGGCGTGAAGAAGTTCGGGTCCAGCGTGGCGGCCGTGTAGTCCGCGCAGCCGGTGTTGACGTGGAGGGCGTACTCGAAGCCCTGCGCTTCGTATGCCGCGGCCTGCGTCGCCGTCAGCCCGCCGATGAAGTCATAGACGGTGCCGCGCACGCACTCCCAGTCATTCACGTTGCAGCTCGCGGGGCTGGCGTTGAGGTACTGCTGCCAGCGCTGCACGGTGGCGCCACCCGGGTGCCCGTCACCCGTCATCACCACCACGGCCTTCTTCGCGCTGGGGAAGTACCAGAGACGCGGCAGCGGGACGGCGCTGGTCAGGTGGAGCAGGTTCGCCAGCAGGCGCTGCTGCTCGTCCGCCTGGGGAATCTGCACCTTGCTCATGTCCACCCAGTCCGGCTTCGGGTCGAAGGACGCGTTGCCGTAGAACATGTCGTTGGAGCGCGCTCCCGGGCCGATGTTGGAGCCGTCACGGTTCTGCCCCTGCCACGCCGGGTTGCCCTGGCGCGTGAGGATGACGGACTTCGCCAGGTCGTACGCGAAGGCGATGGCCGTGCCGCTGCCCACTGGACGCAGGCTGACCGCGGCGGAGGACGTGGGCGTGGTGGCGCTCGAGTAGAGCGTGGCGATGGCGCGCGTGCCGGCGGCCAGCGTGTGCAGGTCCGCGGTGCCGTGGTACTGCATCGTCTCCGCGGTGAGGCCCGCGCCCGGCGCCTGGGTCGTGTCGAGCAGGAGGTAGCCCTCCGACAGCGTGCCCGTGGACGGGTTGAGGCCGAGCAGCGCGTCGAGGTTGGCGGAGGGCCGCATGGCGATGAGGCTGCCACCCGCGTTCACCCACTGGGTGACGAGCGTCACCTGGGCGGCGCTCAGCGTCGTCTCGCCGAGGATGAGCACCCGGTAGTCCTCGAGCGACACCGACGTGCCGATGTTGCCCGCGTCGGTGGAGGCGAACGAGGCGATGCCCTCGGCCTCGAGGATCTCCTTCAGATAGTCGGTGAAGTGGTTGGCCGGGTCGGTGGCCAGCAGCACCGGGCCGGAGCCGGTGACACCCGGGCGCGGCGGCGGGCCGTTCGACTCGAAGAGGACGTCCACCCAGTAGTTGGCGTTCTGGTAGCTGCTGGTGGGGAAGCTGGACGCCGCGCCATAGGCATACACGCCGTTGCCGCCGCTGGTGGTGCTGCCCGGCAGCGCGTGCAGGGGCGGCGCGTCCACGCCGTTGGCCAGCCCGCCCAGGTCGGCGGAATAGCCGCCAGCCGGCGCGAAGTACGAGGCCACGTACGTGGTGCCGGCGGTGATGGACACCGGCGAGGCGAACGTCACCTGCTGCCAGCCCGTGGCCGTCTCGCTCGTGAAGGTGGCGCTGGCGAGGAGCTGGCCGGAGGCGCTCCACAAGTTGCCCACGTGGGTGCCGGTGTTGCCCCCGCCCTTGTAGAAGCGGATGCCCTTCACCCGGCCGTCCACGTCCGAGCGGAACTTCACACCCACCTCGGTGGAGGACGTGTCCTGGGCGGTGGGGGTGCCGGGCGTCGCGCTCAAGGGGAAGAGGCTGAAGGTGTTGCCCGGCGGAGGGGGCTCCGGCGGCGGCGCGCCCGTGGCCTGGAACAGGACGTCCACCCAGTAGTTGGAGTCGCGGTAGCTGCCCGTGGGGAAGGTGCCCGAGGGCCCATACGCGTAGACGCCGTTGCCGCCGCTGGTGGGGCCGGCAAGCGCGGACACGGGCGGAGCATTCACGCCGTTGACGAGGCCCGCGTCGTCGAAGGCATAGGCTCCGTTGGGTGCGTGGTAGGAGGCCACGTACGTCGTGTCGGCGGCGATGGGCACCGGGGTGGAGAACGTCACCTGCTGCCAGCCGGTGGCCGTCTCGTTGACGAAGGTGGCCGAGGCGAGCAACTGCCCGGTGGCGCTCCACAGGTGGCCCACGTGGGTGCCGGTGTTGCTCCCGCCCTTGTAGAAGCGCACGCCCACCACGTTGCCCGTCACGGAGGTCCGGAACTTCACGCCCACTTCGACGGGGCGGGAGTCATTGCTCACCGAGGCGGTGACCGGTGTGGCGGTGGACGGCCAGATGCTCACCGGCGCCGCGGGCCGGAAGACCACGTCCACCCAGTAGTTGGAGTTGCGGAAGCTGTCGGTGGGGAAGGTGCCGGAGGGGCCGTACTTGAAGACGCCATTGCCGCCGCTGGTGGTGCTGCCCGGCAGCGCGTGCAGGGGAGGGCTGTCCACACCCGCGATGAGGCCCGAGTCCGTGAAGGCATAGGCCCCGTTGGGCGCGTGGTAGGAGGCCACGTACGTCGTGTCGGCGGCGATGGACACCGGGGTGGAGAACGTCACCTGTTGCCAGCCGGTGGCCGTCTCGTTGACGAAGGTGGCCGAGGCGAGCAGCTGCCCGGTGGCGCTCCACAGGTGGCCCAGGTGGGTGCCGGTGTTGCCGCCGCCCTTGTAGAAGCGGAGGCCGACGATGTCGCCCGCCACGTCGGACTTGAACTTCACGCCCAGCTCCACCGGGGTGGAGTCATTCGTCACCGAGGGCACGGCGGGCGTGCTGTTGGGGGCGAAGAGGGAGAAGGCCGTCTGCGCGTGCGCGCTCCCGGGAGGGAGGGCCAGGAGGGCCAACGCGAGCGCCGTGGTCGCGCACCGGAGCAGGTGCTGGACGGCTCGGGGGAGCCATTGGGGATGTTGTGTCATTGGGACGTTCCTGATGGGGGTGGAGTCGTGCCTCGACGCGGTAGGCAACCGCGCGGCCCCATCTTCCTGACGGGTTGCTTCATCCACAATGACACAATGGGGTGACAAGCCCGGGACTCGCGCGGGTGGGTGACGATGTTCGTCCCTCCGGGCGCTCGCGGCCTGCCCGAGTCCTGGTGCCGCGGCAACACCACCCGGCCTGAGAGCTTCAACCACACGCCTGCCGCCAGCTCCTTCGGGATGAACTCCCGGTTCGTCACGGGCTACCCGTCCACCACGTTTCGTGTATACGTGCCCGTGCCGCGCGCGATGTTGAATGACCCTTCGGTGGAGCCTCTGGATGGAGGAGTTGACTCGATTGCGAGGAGTTGCAGGGACGCCGTCCCCAGGAGCATTCAGCCGTGGATGGTGCGGTGGATTGGCTGAAACGCCATCACAACGCGGTTCTCGCCCAACGAGGACGACATCACCAGTGGTGGCTGCACCACCTGTGCCCTCGGCAACCTGATCGACCCATCGGCGTTCCGGTCTATTCGCGCGGCTATTTCGGTGAGGCCTTCAACCTCGTCACCGCCACGGACTGGGGCGATCTGTCTACCGACTCGTACCGCTGCGGCGTCACCATCCAGTAGCCCGAGTCCGCCCCCGGCCCGCCGCACACCGTGCCGCCGGGCCTGGGGCACCTCGCCCAGGAGCCTGGGATTCTCAACCGTCTGCTCGCCCCCTGCCTATTCAGGAAGTCCGACTATAGTACTAACTCTACAGGTGCAAGCAGTAGGTCCACACTCCGCCAAAGCCTGTACTGCACGACGGGTTATAGGTGGTGCTCGTAGCGTAGTAGCCCGAGGCGCAAGTCGTGCCGCACTGGTAATAGGGGGAGGTGCCACTCGGGAGCGGCTGGCATTCGACCCGGTCGCCGCCAAAGCCCGCACTGCACGCCGGGTTGTAATAGGTGTGCTGCGGATAGTAGCCCGGAGCACAGTTGGTTCCGCACTGTTCATAGGGGTAGGAGCTACTCGGGAGCGAGAGGCAGTAGGTCCGCACTCCACCAAAGCCCGCACTGCACGCCGAGGAGGTGGTGGTGTTCGTCGCGTAGTAGCCCGGGCTACAGACAGTTCCGCACTGGTAATAAGAGCCGCCCGCGAGCGACAGACAGTAAGTCTGCACATTGCCATAGGCGGAACAGGCAGGATTGCTGTTGCTATTCGCGGCATAGTAACCCGAAGGGCACTGGCTACCGCAGGTGTACAAAGCGCCGAGCTCCTGCTCCTGCGTCGCCAGGTCCGCGCTCATTGCGGCCTCCTGGCCGGAGCCTTGCTCCTCAGGCACTCCACAGGCCACCGAAACCATCAGAACCGGGATCACGAATAGAAGCGTCTTCATGGTCACTCCAATTTCTCTCTGGACAACCGTCAGCATGGGCTCATCCATCAAAGATGAGGCGTCCATGCTTTTACTGGAGGCTTCCCAGAGTTGATTAGGAAAATGAGGGGGATTGCAGAAGCTCTCGGTCCAAACCTGACGCCTTATCAAGAAAATTCACACCGGCCTGGAATTGGGCCGGGCTGCTGCGCCAGGGCATAGGAAGGATTGAAGGTCTTCGGCTCCTCCTCCTTCGCGGCAAAGGACGGGCTCTCCTCCTCTGGCCCGCCTATACGCCGAAGGGAGATTGATGCCGTCAACGCAACACGGAGCAATTCGGGTGTGGTCTCGTGAGCAACAGCGATAGCCATTCCACTGCGCCCTCCCGACGGCTGCCGAGGGAAAGTTGCATTCCGCGAGTTCTGGCACGTTGGGTGCACAGGTACGCCCCGGATCCAACACGCGTCGTCCACGTGTGTGTTTTCACCGCATGGATCCAAGTCACGCCCGTTCATCTGGGAGACAAGCATGAGAGAGCGTCTGTATTCCGCCGTGTTGGCCTCGGTGCTGTGCTGGGGCTGTAGTCCTCAAGACCTGGAATCAATTCCCCAGCCGGAGCTTGGCCAGCAGGAGCAGGACATCATTGGGGGTACGGCCGCCGCGGCGGGGCAGTTTCCCTGGCAGACGCGCATGACCGTGAATGGGAGTCACTACTGTGGTGGCTCGCTCATCCACCCCAAATGGGTCCTGACGGCGGGCCACTGCGTCGATGGCATCTCCCCAGGCAGCACGAGGATCATCCTGGGAGATCGTCGTATCAACCTGCCCGAGCCGACCGAGCAGTCTCACACCGTGCGCCGCTTCATCCTCCACCCTGGCTTTCACTATGAGAGCGGTGCGCCAGTGAATGACGTGGCCCTGGTCGAGCTGGACACTCCGGCAACCCTCAATGGAGCCGTCCAGACAATCGCGCTACAGAGCACCACGGCCAACAATGTCTCCCACACAGTGAGCGGATGGGGTTGGACCTCCGCGAATGCCAATCAGGCGTCCAACCTGCTGATGACCGCCACCCTCCCCGTCGTGGGCAATGCGAGCTGTAATGCGGCGCCATTGGCTCGTGATCTGCTGGGAAGCGAGCTGTGCGCTGGCTTCCTCAATGGCGTTCGGGGTGGTTGTCACGGCGATAGCGGAGGCCCGCTCGTCACCCAGGGCAACCCGGTGCAGTTGGTGGGGGTCGTGAGCTGGGGCCGGGGTGGCATTTGCAACACGTACACGGTTTTCTCGCGCGTCTCCTCTTTCGTGTCGTGGATCGACAGCCAGATGAACTGCGTGCCCTGCCCGATGAGTGGGAGCTGGTATGACGGCGCGAATTGCTACGCGGGTACGCCGCCCTCGGGCACGACCCCCTTCGCCCACAACGGCAGCCTCTACTATTCTCCCGTGCGGGTGCCCACCTGCCCGATGAGCGGGAGCGGGTATGATGGCGCGAACTGTTATGTGGGCACGCCGCCCTCGGGCACGACCCCCTTCACCCACAACGGCAACCTCTATTATTCGCCGGTGGCCGGCAATCAGTGTCCGATGAGCGGGAGCTGGTATGACGGCGCGAATTGCTACGCGGGCACGCCGCCCTCGGGCACGACCCCCTTCGCCCACAACGGCAGCCTCTACTACTCTCCCGTGCGCGTGCCCACCTGCCCGATGAGCGGGAGCGGGTATGATGGCGCGAACTGTTATGTGGGCACGCCGCCCTCGGGCACGACCCCCTTCACCCACAACGGCAACCTCTACTATTCACCCGTGTGCCAGCCGTAGCCTTGAGCCTGCCCCAGTTTAGTGGCTCTCCCGCACTTTATGTGCTCGAGGCGCGTGAAACTGAGCCGCTTCTTGCTCTCGAACACATAGCAGCGGTCCTGCTCCCGTGGCGCCTCCGCCCTCGCGGGCGGCTCGGCCTGGCGGGTGGTGGTGGTGCAGCCGACGAGCAGGGCGAGGCCAATGACGAGACGTTTCATGATGAGGAGGTCCCGTGCGGTGCAATCCCAACCGCCGCGACTACCTCGCGACGATCGGAGACACCACCTGGATGATGGCCTGGTCCAGCAGCGTGGCACTCGCGAGGTTCTCCCTGAGGTGTGTGACCGACGACGTGCCTGGGATGAGAAGCACGTTGGGAGACCGGTGCAGGAGCCAGGCCAGCGCAACCTGTATGGGTGTCGCGCCCAGCCGCGCGGCCACGTCGTTCAGCGCGCTCGACTGCAGCGGCGTGTACCCGCCCAGTGGGAAGTACGGCACGTAGGCCGTACCCCTGGCGGCGAGCTGGTCGATCAGGGCGTCGTCACGCCGGTGCCACTGCTGGAACTACCTGGCTCGAAATCCACGTGCGGCGGCCTGTTGCTTCAGCTCCGCGGCCCGAGCCGCATCCTGGGGGACTCCGCTGCCTTTCTCGTAGCTCATGCCGAGGTTGTAGCACCCCTCGGCATGCTGGCCCTCGCAGGCCTTCGCATACATCGCGGCGGCGCGGCTCAAGTCCTGGGGGACCTCGTTGCCCTTCTCATAGTATACGCCGAGTCTGTTGCAACTATCGGCATACCCGTACTCACAGGCCTTCTCGAACAGCGAGACGGCGCTGTACACGCTCTTGGGAACTCCATCGCCCAGCAGGTAGTCTATGGCAAGGCCGTTGCAACTCTTGGCATACCTGCCCTCACAAGCCTTCTCGAACAGCGAGATGGCGCGGCGCTTGTCCTTGGCGACGTCGGCTCCGTACTCGTAGCCAAGAGCGTATTTCGCGCCGAGGGCGTAGCAGCTCTCGGCCAGCCCACGCTCGCAGGCCCTATCATACAACGCGAGGGCGCGGCGCTTGTCTTTGGGGACACCGTTGCCGTTCTCGTAGGCCGAGCCAAGGTTGTAGCACCCCTGGGCATTCCCGCCATCGCAGGCCTTCTCATACAGCGCGGCGGCAAGGCGCTCGTTCTCGGGGACTCCTCTCCCGCGATCGTAGAGCCAGCCAAGATTGGTGCAACCCTGAACCTCTCCACCATCGCACGCCTTCGTATACAACTCGCGAGCGCGGACATCGTCCTGGGGAACTCCGCTGCCTTTCTCGTAGCTCAAACCCAGGTCGTTGCAACCCAGGAACGCCCCGCCCTCACAGGACTCTTGATACAGCGCGGCGGCACGACTCGCGTCCTGGGGGACTCCGCTGCCTTTCTCGTAGCTCACGCCGAGGTTGTAGCACCCCTCGGCATTCCGGCCCTCGCAGGCCTTCTGGAACATCGCGGCGGCGCGACTGGCGCCCAGGGGGCCTTCGAGGCCCCACCGGTAGCGCCTGCCGAGGTCCAGGCACGTCTTTGCATTGCCGCCAGCACAGTCCTCCGTGAGGCGCTCCACCGACGGAGTCTGGTTGACCCGAGGTGCCGAGGCCTGCCGCCCCGTAGCACATGCACCCAGCAACCCGATGAAAACGCAGAGCCCCAAGCTCCGCAGCGCCGCAGTTCCGTGAGATTCACACATGCCAGACAGCTCCTGTGGATGGGCAGGGCGCTCCACGCGCCATGGCCACACGGTGCGAAACCTAGCCCAGAGGTGTCACCCGGCAAAGTGCTGGTGATGCACTCGGTGGCCGACTTCGACACGGGCGATCCCCGCTGGCGGATGCACATGTTCCTCGAGGTCTTCATGGGCTTGGATGAAAGCGTCCCGAAGGAGAAACGCCCGCGCATGAGTGACGCCTTCGAGTCCTTCTGCCTGAGCACCCCTTGTGGGGCTCTCGACCATGTCGTGTCTCCGCGCCCGGCAACCTCTACTGCAAGCGGCGGGAATCGAACCCGCCGCCTCCATCCAACGTTCAGCTGAGCATGCCCAATTTCTTCAAGCGTGACGCCAGGGTGGTGGGCTTGATGCCCAGCAGCTCTGCGGCGCCTCCCTTTCCGAACTGCTTGCCCCCACAGGCCTCCAGCGCCGCACGCAGGTTGTCCCGTTCGAGCTCACGCAACTGGGCCTCGGTGAGGATCCTCCGGGGCTCCGCGGGTTCCTGGGGGGGGACCGGGGCACCTCTCGCGGGCGGCAGGTCGATGTTCAGCTCCTTGCCCCGCGAGGTGATCAACGCCCGCTCGATGACGTTCTGCAACTCGCGAATGTTGCCGGGCCAGTCGTAACCCTGTAGCCGCGCGATGTCGCCCTTGCTCAGCCTCCGCCCCGGCAGTTTCAGCCGAGCGCCAATGCTCTCGATGAAATGCGCCGCCAGCAAGGGAATGTCCGAGCACCGCTCGCGCAGGCTAGGTGAATGGATGGGGAAGACGTTGAGGCGGAAGAACAAATCCTCGCGGAAACGTCTGGCCGCCACTTCGGCGCGCAGGTCGCGATTGGTGGCGGCGATGATGCGCACGTTCACGCTCCGGGTCCGTTCTTCGCCCACCCGCTCGAACTGACCTTCCTGGAGCACCCGCAGCAGCTTGCTCTGCGACTCCAGGGGAAGCTCGCCGATCTCATCGAGGAACAGGGTGCCCCCGTCGGCCAGCTCGAAGCGGCCAATGCGGTCGCGTACCGCTCCGGTGAAGGCGCCGCGCAGGTGTCCGAAGAACTCGCTCTCGAACAGCTCGGCGGGGATCGCCGCGCAGTTCACCCGGATCAACGGATGGTCGCGGCGCTGGCTGGCCTGATGGATGGCCCGGGCGATCAGCTCCTTGCCGGTGCCGGACTCGCCATGAATCAGGACGTTGGCATCGGTGGGACCCACCACGTCGATCTGGCTGATGATCTTCAGGATCGGCGCGCTGCGGCCGACGATGTCGCGGTACTGGTGCTCGGTACTGAGCTCCTCCTCCAGATAGGCGTTCTGCTCCTCCAGCCGCTCCTTGAGTGTCCGCAGCTCGGCGAGGGCCTTCTGGAGTTGCAGTTCGGTGTTGCGCCGCTCGGTGATGTCGCGGAACACCACCACCGCGCCGATGATCCGGTCGTCCGCGATGACCGGGGTACTGGTGAACTCCACCGGAAAGGCCGTGCCGTCGCGGCGCCAGAACACCTCCTGGAGGCCCTCGTGGACCAGGCCGTCCTGGACCGCCTGGTAGATAGGACAAGTCGCGTCGGGATAGGGGCTGCCATCGGCGTGGCTGTGGTGATGGATGCGGTGGACGTTCTTGCCGATCATCTCCTCCACGCTCCAGCCGAACATGCGCGCCGCGGCCGGGTTGACGAACGTGGCCAGGCCCTGGGTGTCGATGCTGTAGATTCCGTCACCCACCGCGCTGAGCAGCAGTTGATTGCCACGCTCGTTTTCCTGGAACAGCTTGAGGACATCGCGCCATTCGATGAGTCCACCGCGCGTGGCCTGTCCAGTCTGTGTTCGGGTCTCGGGGACACGTTCGCGGCGGCGGTCACTCAGGGTCAGCACCAGGTGTGACCGGCCCTTGAAGGGAAGGTGGGTCGCGGAGATCTCCACCGGCAGCTCCTCGCCATCCCCCCGCCGGCAGGTGAAGCGGTCGTTCCAGGCGCTGCCGTGCTCCATGGCGTATTGGGTGAAAGCCATCAGGTCTGATGATGGGGGACCGAAGATTCCCGCCGCCGGCAGGGTCAGCAATTCCTGGCGTGTATAGCCGAGCAGATGGCTGGCGGCGACATTGAGGTCCTCGAAGCGGTCGGCGAGAGGATCGAGCAACACAATGGCCGCGCTGCAATGTTCGAAGGCCATGTGCCGGGCGGAATACGTGAGCAGGGTCACGCCAGAGATGTAATCGGGGTCTTCCATTCGTACACCTACGGGAGTTCGTACGAACCACTACGAAATTTCGTGAAACTACGGCCTTTCGTAGCACCGGGTTCGAGGACGTGAGCCGCCGTCCGGACGTACAAACCCAGTGATTTCAGGAGGATACTCCCCGGCGGGAAGGCGGCCAGTCATTCTGGCATGTCCCTCGCAATCACCTCCACCGAACCCCCTGGAGCGCCGGACCGGCGCGCCGCGATTGCTGGAGACAGTGCAATGCCAAGCGTAGATATTCCCGCCTATAAGGATGGTGATTTCCTCGTCAACTACGAGGAGAAGGTCTTCGAGGACGTCAAGGCGAAGCCCGGTGAGAAAGCCTTGATTACCTTCCACACCATCGCCTTCGAAGGCTCCATCGGCCTGGTCAACATGCTCCAGGCCAAGCGCCTGTTGCGCAAGGGCTTCGAGACCAAGGTGCTGCTGTACGGCCCCGGCGTGCAACTGGGCGTGCAGCGGGGCTTTCCGACGCTGGGCGCGGAGGCCTTCCCGGGCCACATGGCGGTGAACAACCAGCTCAAGGCTTTCATCAAGGAAGGCGGCGAGGTGTATGCGTGCCGCTTCGCCCTGCAGGCGCTCTACGGACAGACCGAGAAGGCGTTGATCGAGGGCATTCGTCCGATCAACCCGCTGGACGTGATGGACCTGCGCCTGCTGATGCGCCGCGAGGGCGCGCTGATCATCGACACCTGGACGGCCTGAACGGCCTTCCACCCCTCTCGCGATGCGGGAGGGGTGCCGTCATTTCCCGCGAGGACCCCCGCCATGCCCAGCATTCGTGCCGCCGCCGTGCAGCTCAGCCCGGTGCTCTACAACCGCGAAGCCACCGTCGCGAAGATCTGCGCGCAGATCCTCGAACTGGGCCGCGACGGCGTGCAGTTCGCGGTCTTTCCCGAAACCGTGGTGCCTTACTACCCCTATTTCTCCTTCGTCCAGGCCCCCGTGGCCATGGGCAAGGAACACCTGCGCTTGATGAACGAGTCGGTGATCGTGCCTTCCGCCGTCACCGAGCGCATTGGCGAGGCCTGTCGCGAGGCGGGCATGGTGGTGTCACTGGGTGTCAACGAGCGTGACGGTGGCACCCTGTACAACGCCCAATTGCTGTTCGATGCCGATGGCCGGCTCATCCAGCGCCGCCGGAAGATCACCCCGACCTACCATGAGCGCATGGTCTGGGGCCAAGGCGATGGCTCGGGCCTGTGCGCGGTGGACAGCCGCGTCGGCCGGATCGGCTCGCTGGCCTGCTGGGAACACTACAACCCGCTGGCACGCTACGCGCTGATGGCCGATGGCGAGCAGATCCACGCGGCGATGTTCCCCGGCTCGCTGGTGGGAGAGATCTTCGCCGAGCAGATCGCGGTCACCATCCGCCACCACGCCCTGGAATCCGGCTGCTTCGTGGTCAACGCCACCGCCTGGCTCAGCCCGGAACAACAGGCTCAGCTCATGGCGGACACCGGCTGCGCGATCGGGCCCATCTCCGGTGGCTGCTTCACCGCCATCGTCTCGCCGGAAGGCAAGCTGCTCGGCGAACCACTGCGCGGCGGTGAGGGGGTGGTGATCGCCGATCTCGACCTCGCGCTCATCGACAAGCGCAAACGCATGATGGACTCGGTCGGCCACTACAGCCGTCCGGAGTTGCTCAGCCTGCTCATCGACCGCCGCGCCACCGCGCACGTCCATGACCGGCGCGAGCCCCCCGAGGAGGCCCTCCATGTCCGTCAGTGAGACGCCTCCGGCCGTGCCCTTGCCGGCCAATGACCTGCTCGTCGAGCTGCAATGCCAGGGTGTGCGCTGGCAGGGCGCGGATGGCCTGTCTCGAAAGGGGGGCGCCGGGCCTTCGGATCACAAGGCGCTCAGCCTGGGCGAGCGCACGGCCATGGTGCCGATGCTCAACCGCGCCTCGCTGGACTCGCCCTACGCCGCGGTGCCCGACGAGAGCGGCACGCGGGCGCGGATCTTCCGCGAGGGCCTTCCCGTGGGCGAGGTCCAACTGCCAGGGGTCCCGCGCTTCTACGGACTCACCACCGCGGACGGCACGCCCTATTGGAAGATCGCCACCCTGCACAGCCGCGACGTGCTGGCCACCACGGTGCTCCAGCACTGCGTGCGCATGAACGAGGCCGCCAGCGCCTGTCAGTTCTGCGCCATCGGCCAGTCGCTGGCCGCCGGCAAGACGATTGCCCGCAAGCGCCCGGCCCAGCTCGCTGAAGTGGCCCGGGCGGCGGTGGAGCTGGACGGCGTCCAGCACATGGTGATGACCACCGGCACGCCCCAGACGCCGGATCGCGGCGCCGCCATCCTCTGTGAATCCGCCGCCGCGGTGACCGCCGCGGTGAACCTGCCGATCCAGGCCCAATGCGAGCCGCCGGACGACAATGCATGGTTCCAACGTCTGGCGGACAGTGGCGTGGTGTCGCTCGGCATGCACCTGGAGGCGGTCACCGATGTGGTCCGCCAGCGGATCATGCCGGGCAAGGCCGGAGTGCCGCTGACTCGCTACTTCGATGCCTTCGCCGCCGCCGTCGCTGTCTTTGGCCGCGGCCAGGTGAGCACCTATATCCTCGCAGGACTGGGCGACAGCGAAGACGCCATCGCCGCCATGGGCGAGCGCCTGGCCGCGCTCGGGGTGTATCCTTTCGTGGTGCCCTTCGTCCCCATCGATGGCACACCGCTCGCCCATCACCCCAAGCCCGACAGCGCGTTCATGCAGCGGCTCTACGCACGTCTGGGCGTCAGCCTGCGCCGTCACGGGTTGCACTCGGAGAGCATCAAGGCCGGCTGCGCCCGATGTGGGGCGTGCTCGGCGCTCAAGGGGTATGAGTGATGCGTGCTTCCTTCGCCCTGGTCTCGGACACCTTCGAGCCCTGGCGCGCCGGCGACCTGCGGGTCAAGCCCGTCAGCGAGCCCTGGGAACGCGCCGATTACTATGCCCTGCGCCGCGCGGTCTTCGTCGGTGAGCAGCGATTGCTGGAACAGGACCGTGACACGAGGGATTTCCAGGCCATCCCCATCGTCGCCGTGGCCCACGCCTGCGGCATGGCGGACCGGGTGGTCGGCGCGGTGCGCATCTACGAGGACAAGGATGGCCTCTGGTACGGCGGCAGGCTCTGCGTGGCGCGGGACTACCGCCACCACGCGCGGATTGGCCAGGCGCTGGTGAACGAAGCGGTGGCACGGGCCAAGGAGCTCGGCTGCCGCACCTTTCTCGCCACCGTGCAGGCGGCCAACGAGACGTGGTTCCAGCGCTTGCACTGGCGCAGCCTGGAACGCCTGGAGCTGCTCGGCCAGCCCCACGTGCTGATGCAGGCGGAGCTGGAGCGCTACCCCTTCCTGCCCCGGTGGAGCGGCCCGCCGTCCCGCGAGGAGCACCGTCATGGCTGAGCTCGCCACGCTGCTGGCGCGTCTGCGTGAGACGCCGGCGATGCGCGCCAAACAGGCCATCCAGCATCCGGCCCGGCGCCTCGCCGGCCCGCCCGCGAAGGGGGAGGACCGCTACACGCGACCGGGGGACGATACCGCCGCGTTCCGCTGTGGCGATGGATACCAGCTCCTCGCCATGGAAGGCATGCTGCCCGCCTTCGTGGAGCACGCCCCCTGGTTCGCCGGCTGGTCCGCGGTCATGGCCAACGTCAGCGACATCGCCGCCATGGGGGGGCGTGCCCAGGCGGTGGTCAATGCCTACTGGCACCACGACGCGGTTGCCGCGGATCAACTGCTCGCCGGAATGGAAGCGGCCTGTGCCGCCTACGGCGTGCGCCTCGCGGGCGGCCACACCCACCAGGCCCCGGGCAATCCGGCCTGCCTCGCGGTGGCGATCACCGGCTGGGCGCGAACACTGCTCTCGACCTTCCACGCGGCGCCCGGCCAGTGGCTGGCGATGGCCGTCGACCTCGAGGGCCGCTGGCATGGCGACGCGCCCTACTGGAAGGCTTTCGAAGGGGTGCCGGGCGAGCGCCTGCGAGCCAGACTGGAGCTGCTGCCGGCCCTCGCCGAGGCGGGCCGCCTGCGCGCCGCCAAGGACATCAGCAACGCCGGCATCCTCGGTACCTTGCTGATGCTGCTGGAGCCCACCGGCTGCGGTGCCCGGGTCGATCTCGATGCCCTGCCATGTCCAGCCGGAGCCCCGTTGGAGCGCTGGCTGCAAGTCTTCCCGAGCTACGGCTTCCTGATGACCCTGGACGCCGCGGATTGGCCAGACGTGGAGGCCACCTTCGCCGCCGAGGGCGTGCCCTGCGCCGTCATTGGCCGGCTCGATGCCAGCGCCCGGCTGTGGGTCGAGCACGCCGGCCAACGCGCTGAGTTCTGGAACCTGCGGGAGCGGCCCTTCACCGGCTTCGCGTGCCCGCCCCGACCCGAGGAGCACTGAAATGCCCGCCGTGAACATCAAGCTGCGCTGGCCCGATGGCAAGGTCAGCACCACCTATTCTCCTTCCACGATTGTCCATGAGCACTTCAAGGCGGGCCACAGCTACCCGCTGGCGGACTTCCTCTCCCGCGCCGAAACCGCGTTCAACGCGGCATCCGAGCGCGTCAAGCAGGTCCGCGGATTCTATTGCAGCTCGGCGATGGACAGTCTCGCCGGCCTCCGCTTGCTGTCCCGCCAATACCCAGCCCCGAACGCCCGTGTCGAGGTGCTCGACCTGTCCACCCACGGTGCCGATCAGGACTGACTTGTCCGCGAGGCTTTAGCCCAGAGGTTCATCCCATGTCCCATCACAACGTCATCGTCATCGGTGGCGGGCAGGCCGGTCTGTCCGCCAGCTATTACCTCCAGCAGCGAGGCATCCATCACCTGGTCCTGGAGAGCCGCACCCTCACCCATACCTGGCGCGAGCAGCGCTGGGACAGCTTCACCCTGGTCACCCCCAACTGGCAGTGCGCGCTACCCGGTGCTCCCTATCGGGGTGCCGAGCCGCATGGCTTCATGAAGAAGAACGAGGTCATCGCCTACCTGGAGGGCTTCATCGCGACGGTGCGGCCACCGGTCCGTGAAGGGGTCACGGTGCAGCGGCTCTCCGCGCGCGCCGAAGGCGGCTATCAGGTGATGACCAACGCCGGGGAGTTCAGCGCGGATCAGGTCATCGTCGCCACGGGTGGCTACCACACGCCCATCATCCCGCGCTTCGCCGAGCGGCTGCCGCCGTCCATCCACCAACTGCACTCCGCGCAGTACCGCAATCCCCAGAGCCTGCCAGAGGGGCCCGTGCTGGTGGTGGGCTCCGGGCAATCCGGCGCGCAGATCGCCGAGGATCTGCACCTGGCTGGCCGTCAGGTGCATCTGGCGGTGGGGGAGGCACCGCGCTGTGCGCGCTTCTACCGGGGCAGGGACGTGGTCGCCTGGCTGGAAGACATGGGTTACTACGCCATCGGCGTGGACAAGCACCCCTTGCGCGAGGGGGTGCGCGACAACACCAATCACTACGTGACCGGGCGGGACGGCGGGCGCGACATCGACCTGCGCGCGTTCGCCCTGCGGGGAATGCAGCTCCATGGGCGGCTGGATGACCTGGAGGGCGGAACACTGCGTTTCGCGCCGGACCTGGCCACCAACCTGGACAACGCCGACGCCGTCTACAACCGCATCAACGCCAGCATCGACAAGTACATCCAGGAGCGTGGCATCCCGGCACCGCCGGGCTCGGTCTACCAGCCGGTCTGGCGGCCGTCCGAGGAGCGCACCACCTTGCCGGTGGATGGCCTCGCCGCGGTCATCTGGTGCATTGGTTTCCGCCCGGACTTCACCTGGGTCGATCTGCCGGTCTTCAACGGCCGTGGCCAGCCGAGCCACGTGCGCGGCGTCACCGCCACGCCCGGTCTGTATTTCCTCGGCCTGCCCTGGCTGTACACCTGGGGCTCCGGACGCTTCTCCGGCGTGGCGCGGGATGCCGAGTACCTGGTGGACCGCATCGCGGAGGTACGCGGCGGCGCCTCACATGCCCCTGTTGCTGCCTGACGCGGGCTGCACGGCTTGTCCGCCGGTGGCGCGGGACGGGGAGGAATGATGAGGTGTCTCGTCACTCGCCCCGGGACGCCTTGTCCTCGCGCCACCAGTGGCTCATCCGCTCGTGGATCTCCGCCTCGTGGCCTTCCTTGCTCGGCCGGTAGAAGACGGAGCGCTCGAGGGGCTCGGGAAGGTACGTCTGCCCGGGCACGTAGTGGTCCTTGTGGTTCCAAGGCGCTTCGTAGCCCTTCTTGTAGCCCAGCTCCTTCATGAGCTCGGTGGGGGCGTTGCGCAGGTGGAGCGGCGGGGCCGCGTTGGGGTGGGCCTCCACGGCCGCGAGCGCCGCGTCCATCGCCTGATAGCCCCGGTTGCTCTTCTTCGCCGTGGCCAGCAGGAGCGTCGCCTGGGCCACGAAGATGCGCCCCTCGGGCATGCCCACGGAGTGGAAGCCCTCCTCGCACGCGCGCACGATGCCGATGGCCTCGGGCATGGCCAGACCCACGTCCTCCACGGCGATGACCTTGAGCCGGCGCCACAGCGCCACGTAGTCGCCCGTCTGTAGCAGCCGCGCCGCCCAGAAGATGGCCCCCTGGGGATTGGAGCCCCGGCACGACTTCTGGAGGGCGCTCAGGAGATCGAAGTGCTCGTCCCCGTCCTTGTTGTGCCGAGCCAGCCGGGTCCCGGTGGCCTGGAGGGCCGTCTCGCGTGAAATCTCCGCCCCGTCGGCGGTGAGCTGGGCCGCGAGCTCCAGCCCGCCCAGCGCCTTGCGCACGTCCCCTCCGCTCCCCTCCACCAGGACGGAGAGCGCCTCGTCACTCACGCTCAGACGGCGGGCACCGAGCCCCCGCTTCTCATCGGAGAGCGCCCGCAGGAGCGCGGTCCGCAGGTCCGCGGGGGTGAGCTCGCGCAGCAGGAAGACGCGGCACCGGCTGACGAGCGCGGGCCTCACCTCGAAGCTGATGTTCTCCGTCGTCGCCCCCAGGAGGATGAGCAGACCGCTCTCCACATGGGGCAGGGCCTGCTCCTGGACGTTCTTGGCCCAGCGGTGGATCTCATCCACGAAGACGACGGTGCGCCGGTGGTACTGGTTGCGCAGGCGCTCGGCCTCGGCCACCACCTCGCGGATGCGGGGGATGCCATCGGAGACGGCCGAGAGGATGACGAACTCCGCGTCGACGCTGGCCGCCAGCATGCGCGCGAGCGTGGTCTTCCCCACGCCCGGTGGCCCTCCGAAGAGGCAGGAGACGATGGCCTTGCGCTCGATGAGCTGGCGCAGGGGCGCGCCAGGGCCGAGCAGGTGCGACTGCCCGATGAACTCCTCGGGGGTGCGCGGACGCATGCGCTCGGCCAGCGGCGCGAAGCGGTTCACATCGACGGAAGCGGCGAACAGGTCAGGACCAGCGGGCATCGGGAGGCGGCACCCTAACAAACGAGCCACTCCGCCTGAAGAAGACACGGGCCAGCGGGGATTTTCCCCCACGGAAGGTGTCAAAGAATTCGTTTCGGTGGTCCTCTGCGTGCCTTCGGTCACGAAGCTACGCGCGGGCGTGCGCCGCGGGAGAGAACGGGCTCACGTAGGGCGCCACGGCGAGTTCCGCCCAGGTGTCGTGGAGCCCATCGAGGTAGCGCACCGGGGCGCCCGAGAGCTCCGCGCCATCCAGGCAGTTGAGGTTCACCCCGTAGAACGCGCCGCCCAGCTCCGGGATATCCCCGTGCCCGAAGACGCGGATGCCGCACACCCCGCAGAAGCGGGCATGGATGGCCTCATGGCGCGAGAAGTCACGCAGCACCTCCTGGCCGGCCACGAGGCGGAAGGCCTCCGGCTTCACGTGCACGCTCCACCAGGCCGTCTTGGTGCAGATGGTGCAATTGCACCGGGTCGTCCCGGCGCTCGGGTTGAAGTCGGCCTCGAAGCGCACGGCGCCACACTGGCAGCTGCCCCGGTACGTCCGGACACCGGTGGAAGGGGAGGGAGCGGTCGTCATGGTGGGACTCCTGGAAAGGGGGCGCGGCGCTTTCGGGCTCGCCCCGGTGACCAGGAGAAGGTAGGAGGGCTCGCGGACAGATTCGGTCCGCGATGTGAGGAGCCCCCTCCGAGTCGTCTGACACCTTATCCGGGGAAACGAGTGCAAGGAGGGCTCTCTCTCGAAGACACAGTCAAGACCCTTCGGGAGTCTGGACTGAGCATCACGGAAAGCATGAAGGCTTTGAACGAGCTTTTTGGCACGTCAGTGAGTGAGTCCAAGGAAGTGACAGATGGACACCCAGCCTGGACTGATGTGTGCCAATAGGCTGCTGAGTTGGTGGTGGGCCTGATCCACGTAACTGGAGCAAGCCCAGGCCGTCGTCTATAGCTTCAGCGCCGCTTCGATCCGGTCCGCCACGAGCCCTGGCGCCTCGCAATACCCGACATGCCCCTGCCCGCGGAGCGGGAGTACGGTCACCCCAGGCTGGCGTACCACCCAGATCGCGGTGAGACTTCTCAAGATCGGGCCCGAGTGCTCCCCGAGCAGAAGGGTCGTGGGCCCCTGGATCCGCTGGAAATCCTCCGGGGTTGGCGCGAAGCCGTCGAGGGCCTCCTCCTTGCGTGGCGGGCTCGGCAGCGAGGCCAGCATCTGCGCCCAGTGCGGCGCGTGCTGGCGCAGCCGGGAGTGCATCGGGTTGGGCGTGCGGACGACACTCGTTCGGCCCACGCCGGAGAGGGCACGCATGGCGACCGCGTGGTTGCCGACGAGCGGGCCGGCGAGCGACGAGGCGGGGTCATAGAGGACGAGCGAGCCGCGAAAGCCCGTGTCGATGGCGTACTGCGTGACGACCGTCGCGCCGTAGGAGTGGCCGAACAGGTCCACGTCCCCGCGCGCACGGCTGGTCTCGTCGCCAGTCACACCGGCGATCACCGCCGAGAGGTCCTGCACCTCGACGGAGAGGGGGGGCGAGGGGGCGTCGCCGCTGCGCTCCCGGCGCTCGACGATCACGACGCGGCGCGAGCACGCGAGCTGGTCGGCGACGGCGAGCCACTCGTCGGCGACGGTGAAGGCCCCGTGCATCATGACGATGGGGCGGCCCACGCCGGCCGCGAGGTAGGCGATGCGTGTGCCGTCGGGCGCGGTGACGTGGTTCTTGATGAACGGGTGGGTGGGCGGGGGGGCGGATGCGATCATGACGTGACCTCCTGCTCGTAGGAGGGCTTGCCGCCGAAGCGCGGCTTCTCACTGCGCGGGCTGGTTACAGCAAGATGCACGACACGCCCAATGAAATAAACGGCATGAAAGTCATCACGCTGTTGATGGCTCGTCATGAATCACACGAGTGTTGTCCTCATGGATGCCTTCGTCGGGGGTGAGCCGGATCGTGTCGCGGCTGGGGGGTGGCTCCTCAACCGGAGCACCTTTTCCCTGGTCAGCGTCACCCCGCGAGATCCTCCGCGCGTGTGATTGTCTGGTTGGATGGGTGCAGATTCTTTAAGAAAGAAGAGTTTAAATCAAGGTTATTCTGTTATTTCAAGATTGTGGTAAAATACTGGGAATGGCGCTTTGTCGTTTACGCCAGTCGATTGGTGATGGTAGTGGGCGCCCATGAGCGTCATCACAGGTAGCAGGCGTCGTGGGAGTGGCCAGCGGCTCCGATTCCTCATCACCGCGGCCACC
Organism: Cystobacter fuscus; assembly: GCF_044360685.1. Taxonomy (GTDB): domain Bacteria; phylum Myxococcota; class Myxococcia; order Myxococcales; family Myxococcaceae; genus Cystobacter; species Cystobacter fuscus_C. The sequence goes on from NZ_CP043491.1 coordinate 218,959, forward strand.
CTGGGGCTTTCAGGTGCGAGCGTGGGCACGGCGTGCAGCCCCGTCGCGGCCCCCTCCGAGTCTGGCGGCCCATCCGCCGCGCCCACGCACGAGGCCCCCACGCCGTCAAACACGGGGCCCGTGACCCGGGGCGGCACGATGACCTTTAAAAATATCGGCGCGACTGGCTATTGGGGCCGCCGGATCGAGGCGAGCGAGGGCGACCCGCGCTGCAACGTCGAGGCGCGATGGATCAGCTATCCCTGGGGGGGTAAGGAGTACTGCTGCCGTACCCGGCACGAGGTGACAACCAACCGTCTGTCTCCGTACAACGAGCAGATGACGATGGTCCTCGAGGGGCCGATGCGCGTCAAGCAGTTCGCCGTCTACCAGCCGGTCGCGGATCCGACGGGCCCGTGGGCCATCAAGTCGTTCTGGGACCGGCGGTCTCCGACCACGTTCCAGAACCTCCACATCTCCGGACCTGGAGACAAGACGCCGTTCACGGGTGACCTCGGGAACAACTGCGCGTTCTACGCCATGCAGGACCGGAAGTTCCCCTGTGGTCCGGGGAGCAACCCGTACTGCCCCGGTTCGGCGCTGGACTACGACGGCTGGCCGGGTTCCAAGCTCGTGGTGCTGCTCGCCTCCATGCCCTACGCCGACGACCCGACGCTCAAGCCCCTGAGCTGCATCAAGCCCGGAGAGGACGAGCGCCAGCAGGACGCACCGTGGATCGGCTTCAGCCCCTCGGAGCTCAACCGCGACGGGTGGTCGGGCTATCACCCGTGTCACTGCTTCGCGAACACGAACGGGGCCGTGGGCGACGGGTGCGGACAGATCAACGTGTTCGAGGTCGTGGCGGAGTCGTCGGGCAGCCAGTGGGGCAACCGCGACATCATCAGCACGGGGCTCAGGTCCTTCCAGGTCGGCAGCCTCGGCGGGTCCGTGTGCGGCATCGCGGGCTGTGGCATCGGGCAGTTCGACGCCAGTGCCGATCTCCTCGACGCGCGGGCGCTCAAGGCCATGGCGCAGGGCGCGGTGATCGACGCGGACAACCGGGCGAGTGCCTATGCACCGGTATGGCGCCGGCCGCTCGATGACCGCTACTTCGCCATCCTCCTCGACGAGCAGTCGCGGGTCGTGCAGGTGATGATCCTCCACCCGGGCAACCTCCCCGGCGCGGCCCGCGCCCTCCTGCCCGCGCTTCCGAGCGAGGTCTCGCGCGCGACGATCGATGGGCTCGTGGGGCTCCGCCTGCCCCAGTGACCGCGGGGGACGCCGCGCCGTCGATTCAATGACTCGCATCTGGCTCGAACAGGATGGAGTCCTGACAGGCGCGATTCACACTCCATGACCTCACGAGGCGCGGATGCTGGCCCGCGCCGCGTCGCACTCCTCGCAGTGCTCCTCGAGAGGACAGAGAAACAGGAGTGGCTCCGAGGCGAGCAGTTCCAGCGCGACGGAGACGACGTCGCGCGAGTCGCACAGTCGCGCCGGGGCATGGCCCACGAGACCTTCGTGTTGCAATGCCCGCGCGCGCAGGGGCGTGTCGAGGAGCTGGAAGCGCCGGCAGCAATGATCGGTCTCGGCGATCATCACGGTTCGTGCGGCGCCATCGAACTCGACCACGCAGGAGTGCTCGACGGAGTAGGGGACGCCCGCGAGGGCCTCCGCCAGGTGCAACGTGGTGTTCTCGGAGTGGCTCACGCCCAGAAGCAGCACCTGTCCGGCGAGCTCATGGACGTGGCCCACCGGGCTGTCTGGGCCGTGCGGGGGTGACAGCGGCTGGGGTGCGCAGATGCGCTCGGCCAGTGGCCCCTCGGCGGCGAACGAGCCGCCCGGATGCGTGCTGCGCCGGACGCCGGGCTGTCTCCAGAACAGCTCGGCGGTGATGCCCATGTCGCACGTCGGTGTCGACGCGGGGTCGAAGAGGGACTCGCCATCGGTCATGGTCGGCATGACCAGAGTGCCCTCCGCTCCGAGCGCGAGCCGCAGCGCGCGGAGCAACCCCAGGGGGCCGTCTTGAATCGGGCGTACCGCTCGAAACGACGTATGCACGAGCAGCACGCCCCCCCGGCGCACGCCCAGTGTCCGAAGCTGGGTGGCCACCTCTTCGACGCTCAACTCCTGTTTCATGGTGCTCCCAAGGGGATGGATGGGGCGGACGCCAGGCCCTGAGTACTCTCAGTTGGAGCAGAGCACCACCGACGCGTAGTCCGAGAGCCAGCTCCGGCGATGCGCCACCCCGATGATGTATTGGTTGTCGGCGCACTGCCCCTTGTGCTTGCCCACGCTCCAGTCGCCTCCCGATTGCGACGCGCGCTGGTCTCCTCCCCAGAAGTCCTTCGCCGACCTGCCGTTGAGAGGGATTCCACCGGTGTTCTGCTCGCAGAGCAGACCCGCCAGCTCGATCGTGAACGGGTTCGCCGTGGAGACGCCCACCGCGTAGGAGCCCGTGGGGCACTCGAACTTGATGCTCTGGCTGGCCCAGTCACCCGGGTAGCGCAGCGGTGAGACCTCCTGGGTGACCGTGTGGTAGCTCCCCGTTCCCTGCTGGGCGGGAACGGCTCCCGCGTTGGTGCAGAGGATGGCGAAGTTCTCGCTCACCCCCACCACGCGATAGCCCCGCGGACAGCTGAGCTTCGCCTTGCCCGAGTGCCAGTCGAAATCCAGCGAGTTGTTGTCCACGTAGTAGGTGGAGTCGCCATCCTTCGTGAGGACGGCCATCGGCAGGAAGCGCGTCGCCTCCACGGCGCCTGTCCGCCCGTCCGCCCCGAGCAGCCGGCCCAAGGGGCCCGTCCCGAGCCGCCAATCCCCGCTGCGCACGCCACTCCAGTCCGGATAGCTCCACAGGCCGTAGGTCTCTTCCTCCCCCTGCACCGAGTTCTGGATCTTCGCCGCGTTGATGGCCCAGTAGGCCCAGTCGACGTCCTTGTCGATCAGGTAGTCCGCGAGGTGGCTGAACCACGCCCGGGAGTTGGCCGCCTGCTCGTTGTAGCCGACGCCGAACTCGCTCATCCAGATCGGCGCGGTGTACGCCTGATTCGCCTCGAGCACGAAGCCCCACTCCTGATCCAGGGTGCCGTGGAGCGTTGACTTGTCCATGTCGCCGTACTTCGGGCCGCTGCCCAGCGAGCCTCCCGACTGATTCGGCCCGGTGTAGCCATAGTTGTGCACGGCGTAGACGAGCTTGTCTCCGCGCAACAGGGCGACGGGCCGCTGCCTCACGGGCTTGAGCTGCGGGCGCGCTCCGTCCAGGAGTCCCCACCAGTTGACCGCCTCGACGACGATGAGCAAGTCCGGGTTCGTGCGCAGCAGCAGGTTGCCCATCGTCTGGGCCGCCATGTGCCAGTCATGCTGGTTGCGCATCCCCCAGTTGGGGCTGTCCAGTCCGTCCGGACGCACCTCGTTGCGCAGGTCGGCCCCGGCCACCCACTTGTTGCCCTGGTAGCGCGTCGCCAGCATCACCCAGTCGTCCTGCCATCGCTGCAGGGCCTGGCTGCTGTCCCAGAAGCCATTGCCATCCCAGCCGCAGCACCACATCGACTTCGTCGTGTGGTTGTTCAGGATGACCACCAGGCCCTGCCGCGTCAGTTCCGCCACGACGGCGTCGTAGACCTCGAGCGCCGTCTTGTTCTGCAGCTCCGGGTTCTTCGTGGTGTCGATACACGTGACGCCGTGCTTCTCCAGACACCGCTGCGCCGCGGGCTTGTTGTCGTCCGGGTGCAGCATGTTGTTGGAGAACGGCAGCCGGACGGAGTTGAAGCCCAGCGCCTTCATTCCCGTGACCAGGTCCGACAGCTTCTGCTTGTCCAGGCCTCCCACCACCTCGAGCTGATCACTCGCGCCGAACCAGTTGAAGGATTTCAGCTTGAAGCGCTCTCCACAGCGGTCGACGATGTACCGGCCCCGGGTGCTCAGCGGAACGCGTGGGCTGCACTGCGCCGCGGCCAGCCCGGCACCCTCGCGGTGGCCTGATTCGGCGTCGGCCATTCCGGTCCGGGCCAGGGCGGCCGTGCCGCTCAGGTGGAGCACCGCCAACATCAACAGCAGAGGACTGTTCTTCATCGGGAACGGCTCCAGGTGTGAGGGGCGACTGGGAGTGAAGTCATGAATATCAAGAAAGTCTAGCGTGAGCGTGTGGACCACCCGTCCCCATGTCTCGGACCATGGCGGAAAACGAGGGAATTACGTCCTTTCGGACACGCGCCTGACGGGGGAGAGTGGGCCCGTCAAACCAGACACGGGAGTCATTCCATGGCCACGAATCTCGACATTGTCTTTCTTCTCTACCCGGGGGTGTCGTTCCTGGACTTCATGGGGCCGCAGGCGGTGTTCGGCCTGCTGCCGGGAGCGCGGCAGATCTTCGCCTCCGTGGGCGGACAGCCCATCCGCGAGGGGGCGCTGACGCTCCAGCCCCTGACCCGGCTGGAGGACGTGGAGCGGTGTGATGTGCTGTGCGTGCCGGGCGGGCCGCTCGGGGGGGCGTTGGAGGATCCGGTCTTCATGGAGGGCGTGCGCCGGCTGGCGTCCACGGCGCGCTTCGTCACCTCGGTGTGCACGGGCTCGCTCATCCTGGGCGCGGCGGGGCTGTTGAAGGGGCGGCGGGCGGCGAGCCACTGGGCGATGCGAGAGCATCTGGTGCACCTCGGGGCCATTCCGGACGCGGGGCGCGTGGTGCGCGACGGTCACATCCTGACGGGCGGTGGCGTCACGGCGGGCATCGACTTCGGGCTGACGCTCGCGGCGGAGCTGGCGGGCTCGGAGGTGGCCCAGGCCATCCAACTCCTGCTCGAGTACGCCCCCTCGCCCCCGTTCAACGCGGGCCGTCCGGAGACGGCGCCCGAGGCGGCCCTGGTCCGGATGTCCTCGCTCACGACGGGGGAGATTGTTTTCGATCCGGCGGCGGAGGAGGCCCTCGTGAGGCGCGCGGGCGAGGCCCTCCGCGCGAGCCGAACCTAGCCCGCGGAAGGCCGTGAGGTGTCGGCCGTGGACTGTGGCTCACCTGGCGCCCCCGCGAAGTCGCTCGACCTCGGCCTGGAGTTCGGCCAGACGCCGCTCCGCGGCTTCACGCAGCCGTGCCTCCTCCTCGACACGCTGCCGCAACTCCTCCAGCTTCTCGCTCATCCGCGCCAGCAGCTCCTCCGACTCCAGCAGCAGCGCGTTTCCCGCCCATAGCCGCAGCTTCCCCTCCGCCACCTCCAGCTCGAGCCCCAGCACCTCCGAGCGATAGCGGCCCCGCTCCGGTACCATGGAGGTGTACTGCCTCGCCTCGGGTGTGGGCAGCCGGTACGCCTCCAGCCGCTGCCTCGCCCGGTCATAGATGAAGTACTCGGGAACGCCCAGCCGGGCGTAGCGCTCCACGTTGTACTCGGCGTCCTTCTTGCGGTCGCCGCCCACGTGTACCTCGAGGATCCAGTCGACCCCCTTGCCCTCGTGGCTCACCACCCACTTGTCGCGCTCGTGCGACTCGACGTCCAGCACCGCCAGCAGATCTGGCGCGAAGCGTCTCTCCCCGGGGTAGTACACGGGCAACTCCGCTCCCAGGTACACCTTGCGCCGCTGGTGGCGGAAGTAGCCCATGAGCACGTCCAACGTGCGCACCTTGGCCCAGAAGTGCCGGTCCCCCTCCGGCATGGCCATCTCGTCCCAGGTCACCTCTCCGGGAAGTGACTCCACCACCCGCGCCCGCTCCTCCGGCCCCATCGCCTCCCACTCTTCCCGCGTGGGCGCCCGGGGGAAGGCCTCTCCACGCTCCTGTGCGCGCCGTCCCATGCCTTCCAGCGTGAGGTGGGCCGCCGCGCTCGTCAATCTCCCCCACGGCGCTCGCCCAGCAACTGTCGGGCCGGACAATCTCCCTCACGTGTTCCGAGCGTGGACTCCTGGCTGGGAGTCTCCCGGCCTCTCACGCCATCTCCCCGCACGGACACCACCGGTTCGTCCACGTTTCTGGACTCCATCGGGCTTTTCAACCTGATCGGTGCTCTAGTGCCGCCCCAACGCTCTGTCCCAGGCAGCCAACTGCATGGTCACCGTGTATTTCCAAGCACTGGAGATATCCTCAAAGTCCTCTGGGCGGAGTGCGCCGAGGCGCTCGCGAAGCAAGCCCAGGTCGCTGAGTTCCTCGCGGTGCTTGAATTCGGTGTCCACCTTGACCAATGCAGGAATCACCCGGAGCACGGCCTCCATGCAATCCTCCCGGGTCGCACGAGACATGCGCTCCACTGTCCGTGCCAACTGTTCGCGCACCGAGGCCGGGCCTCCAGGGCACCACGCCTCCAGCGTCATGCCGTAGATGTCCTCCACCAACTCCTCCAGCGTGTACTCGCGATCGAACCAGACGAGCCGCTCCGGGTCCCCCAACCTCGCCCTCCTCACAATGTTGTAGAGACTGACGGTGTCGAGGAAGACAACGTTGGTGGGGTGCTGCACGAGGTACTGCCTGCCAATGGCAAGGTGTGCGGCCTTGCCAAGAAATGCATCTCAGGGCTCCTCGTCCGGGCCCGAGTCGGCGGGCTCGGAGTCACCCAGGGGCATGCGCAGGGCGCGGGCTTTCTTCGCGCGCTTGCGGCTGAGTTCCACGCCCACCGCGTCCAGCCCCAAATCATTGGCCACGGCGAGCACCGTGCCATGGCCGCAGAAGGGGTCCACGATACGGCGCGTGGAGGTGTTCTCCAGCACGTAGCGGCAGGCGGCGAGGCACGCCTCCACGCCCATGCCGCGCGTCCAGGTCACCTCGCCCGCCTGGGGGAGCACGTCGGGGGTGGAGCGCGAGAGGTCGGCGCGCACACCGCGCGAGAAGCACAACAGGTGCGAGTACGCGGGGCGGCCGAAGGTGGTCTGTCCCGCCGGGGCGCGGCACACCACCTTGTGCCAGAGCAGGGCGTGTCCCTGTTGCTCGGCGGCCTTCTGCACCAGGTAGCCCTTGTCCACCCACGCCCCGTCCTTCTTGATGTCCGTCTGGTAGAAGATGGTGACGCCCTCGTCCGGGCAGCGCGAGAGCACGAGCGCCGCGGTGCGCACGAACCAGTCCTTCCACTCGGAGAGGGTGAGAGTGGGGAACTCGGACACGTCGGGCATGGAGGTGATGAGCGAGCACCCCGCGAGCACCTCCTGAGCCTCCAGCCACGCGAGCGCATCCGCGCAGTACACCGTGCGCTCGCCTTGGGGGGCCTCCCGCCCCGCTCGCTGTTCGTCCGAGGCCATGTGCTCAGTGCCGCTTCACGTTGAAGGGGCCGAAGCCCTGGTCCGCGGGCATGACCTCGATGACGTTGATGTTCACGTGCGGGGGGCGGGTGACGCACCACCTCACCACGTCGGCGATGTCCGCGGCGGTGAGCGGCTCCATGCCCTCGTACACCTTGCCCGCGCGCTCGGCGTCTCCCTTGAAGCGCACCAGCGAGAACTCCGTATCGACCATGCCGGGCTGCACGTCCGTCACCCGCACGCGCGTGCCCGCCAGGTCCGCCTTCAGGTTCTGGGAGAACTGGTGCACGAACGCCTTGGTGGCCCCGTACACGTTGCCGCCCGGGTAGGGGTACGTGGCCGCCACCGAGCCCAGGTTCACCACGTGCCCCCGGTTGCGCTTCACCATGCCCGGCAGGAGCGCGCGCGTCACGTACACCAGCCCCTTGCAGTTGGTGTCGATCATCGACTCCCAGTCGTCCAAGGACGCCTCGTGCGCCGGCGACAGCCCCAGCCCCAGCCCCGCGTTGTTGACGAGCACGTCCACGTCGGCGAACTCCGGCGGCAGGGAGGCGAGCGAGGACTCGACCCCTTCGCGCGAACTGACGTCCAATACGAGACAGTGGGATGGGGTGGGGAGGCGTGCGGCGAGGGAATGCAACCGCTCCTCGCGGCGTCCCACTAGGATGAGGCGCGCGCCTTCCTGGGAGAGCAAGAGGGCGCAGGCTTCACCAATGCCCGAAGTGGCCCCGGTCACCAGGGCTGTCCATCCTTGAAGCGTATTCATGGCCGCCGATCCTACCGGCGCGGGGGAGGAGTGCACGTGTCTCATGACACCCGGAGTCTGATTCCCGTGGGTTCTCGCGTTAACATGGGGGTCATGACGCACGCTCGTGCTCTCAACGCGATCCACCTGCGCCAGGGCCACCCGGACTTCCTGGACCTGCCCTGGCACCTGCCGCTGGAGGCCTGGAACCGCGAGGTGTGTCCGCGGATGGTCGAGGTGCCGCGCGGTCTGTCGCGGCACACGGTCGTCTTCGTGAGCTACGGGGCGGAGATCTACGCGCTCAAGGAACTGCCCATGCCCATCGGCCAGCGCGAGTACGACGTGCTGCGCGGCCTGGAGGAGCGGCGGCTGCCCTCGGTCACCCCCGTGGGCCACGCGCGCGTGCGCGCCCCGGATCAGCCCGGCAACGAGGTGGCCATCCTCTTCACCCAGTACCTCAGCTCGTCGCTGCCCTACCGCGTGCTCTTCATGAACAAGGGCCTGGAGCGCTACCGCGAGCGGCTCCTCGACGCGATGGCCAGCCTGCTCGTGCGCCTGCACCTGGGCGGCTTCTTCTGGGGTGACTGCTCCCTGTCCAACGTGCTCTTCCGCCGCGACGCGGGCGAGCTGCAGGCCTACGCGGTGGACGCCGAAACGTCCGAGCTGCACGCGAAGCTGTCCGACGGCCAGCGCGAGTTGGATCTGATGATCATGGAGGAGAACGTCACCGGGGGCCTGGCGGACCTGGCGGCCATGGAGGAGGTGGAGCTGCCCGCCTCGCTCGACGTGTACGAGACGGCGCCGAGCATCCGCCAGCGCTACGAGCGGCTGTGGACGGAGATCAACAAGGAGATCCCCATCTCGCGCAGCGAGAGCTATCGCATCCACGAGCGCATCCGGGCGCTCAACGATCTGGGCTTCTCGGTGGGCGAGGTGGACCTGGTGGCCAGCGGCGACGGCAGCCAGCTGCGCATGCGCACCATCGTCACGGACCGTGAGTACCACCGCCACCAGCTGCACAACCTCACGGGCTTGGTGGCCGAGGAGCGCCAGGCGGCGATGCTGCTCAACGAGGTGCGCGAGCTGAAGGCCACGCTCACGCGCGAGCTCAACCGGAGCGTGCCCCTGAGCGTGGCGGCGTTCCGCTGGCTCGACGAGCGCTTCCGGCCCACCATCAACAAGTTCCAGAAGGACCTGGGCGCGGTGGCGGACGAGGCCGAGCTGTACTGCCAGGTGCTCGAGCACAAGTGGTTCCTGTCGGAGAAGGCCAAACGGGACGTGGGCCTGGACGCCGCCATCAAGGCGTACGTGGCGCTGCGCCGCGAGCAGCCCGCCCCCGCGCTCCTGCGCTCGGAGAGCGCCCCCCTGGCGGCCCTCGTGGAGTCCACCCGGCGGCTTCCGTCCGCGTAGCGCGCCTCCGGGCGGCGGCTCATCCGGGCCCGCCGCCCCGCTCGAGCCGCTCCTGGAGCCGCTCTATGTCCGCCTCGGTGTCCACGTCCAGGCCTCCGCCCTCGAGTGTCACTGGCTCCACCCGGTGTCCCCGGAACACGGCGCGCGCCCCCTGGTCCCCCCTGAGCGCGAGCAGCTCCGGGAGCAGGGCCGGGGAGAACAGGGCGGGCACCCCCACGACGCCCTCGTAGGCCGACGCGACGATGGGCGCCCCCGTGTCGCGCCAGGTGTGGGCCAGGGCGCGCAGGTGCTCGGCCGTGAGCAACGGCTGGTCGCACGTGAGCACCAGCACCGCCGTGTCGACGCCCGTCAGCCCCTGGCGGATGGAGCTGGCGATTCCTTCCTCGGCGCGCGGGTTGTGGACGCAGGTGACGGGCAGGGAGGCCACGGCCCGGGAGACGTCCTCCGCGCGTGCCCCCGTCACCACCCGCACCGGGCCCAGCCCTGACTCCACCGCGAGCCTCGCCGCCCGGTGTACGAGCGTCTCCCCCCGCCATTCGACGAGTTGCTTGGGCCGGCCGAGCCGCGAGGAGGCCCCCGCCGCGAGCACCACCACCGTCACCGCTTCCATGCGCACACCCTTTCTTCACCCGGCGCCGGGGGACTTCCCTGGGAGTGAAGCGTGAATGAGATTGGCGTCGAAAACACCGGGCAACTAGGTATGACCCCCGTATTTCATGCCACGGCCCGGCGTGTGCGACACTGGGCATTCACCTGGACGCGAGCTGCGAGGAGGCACGACGCCCCATGCGAGAGTTGAGCGAGGTCCTCACCGCGTACAGGGCGGCCCGGACGAGCGGAGAGCCGCTGCTGCTCGCCACGCTCGTGCGGGTGGAGGGCTCGACGTACCGGCGGCCCGGCGCGCGGATGCTGATGACGGGCGAGCGTCAGCTCGCGGGCGGCATCAGCGGCGGGTGTCTCGAATCCGACGTGCTGCGCAAGGCGCTCTGGCGCACCGAGCAGGGCGAGGCGGTCGTCATCCAGTACGACTCGCGCGCGGATGACGAGTTCGCCTTCACCATGGGCCTGGGCTGCAACGGGCTCGTCGAGCTGCTCCTGGAGCGGTTGGATGGCTCCCGGCCCCACGTGCTGGACTTCCTGGAGCGCAGCCAGGGCGAGCGGGTGACGGCGGCGATCGCCACCGTGGTCGTCTCCGGCACGGGGCGCGAGCGGGTGGGGGCGCGGGTGATGCGCGACGCGCTCGGACGCACGGACTCGAGCGTCCAGGACGAGGCCCTGCGCGCGCTGCTGATGGAGGACCTGGCGCAGGCGCTCGCGAGCGGCCGTTCGGGGTACCAGCGCCGGGAGACGGACACGTGCGTGGTGGAGGTGGCCATCGAGGTGGTGCCTCCGCCGGTGCCGCTGGTGCTCTTCGGCACGGGCTTCGACGTGCACCCGGTGGTGGAGCTGGCCAAGAACATCGGCTGGCACGTGACGGTGGTGGGCACGCGGCCCTCGGGCAACCTGAAGACGCGCTTTCCCCGGGCGGACGCGTGGGTGGGCGCCCGCGCCGGCATGACGCTGGACGCGCTGAACCTGGACGCGCGCACGCTCGCGGTGCTCATGACGCACAACTTCACCGAGGACGAGGAGCTGCTCTCGCGGCTGTTGCCCTCGCCCGTGCGCTACATCGGCGTGCTGGGTCCCCGGCGCCGCCTGGAGCGGCTGCTCACGACGCTGGAGGGGCAGGGCGTACGGCCGACGCCCGCGCAGCTCGCGCGGCTGTACGGGCCGGTGGGGCTGGACATCGGGGCGGAGGGGGCGGACGAGATCGCCCTGTCGATCGTCTCGGAGCTGCAGGCCTTCGTCGCCGGACGCGAGGGCGGGGCGCTGCGCCAGCGTCCGGTGCCCATCCATCCGGACCCGGAGCCCTTCGTCGCGCGGCCCCTGCCGCGTGCCGCGGAGAACATCGTCCAGGCCACGTGCGCCCTGGAGTCCTGATGCATCCGCCCAGGGGTGCCTGACCCTCCAGGTCATTCCGGCGGACGTCACATTGAAAGTAGGGTGGACCCCACCTGGCGAGTCATGTCGCCAGACGGAGGTCACCTCATGTTCGGTTTCATCCCGCCCCGGCACCGGCGTGTCCCGCCCGGCACGGGGCGGCTGCTCTTCCGCGAGGAAGGCGTCGAGTACGAGCAGATCAAGTGCGTGGGCACGGGTCCCTACGGGGAGCTCATCTTCCTGGCCTGGCGGCACGCCGCGCACCACGGCTCCACCCCGGTGGTGGTGAAGAGCCTGGGCGGCCTGCAGCCCTGGAAGTCGCGCCGGCGCCTGGAGGCGGAAGCGCGGCTCCTGCCGGGGCTCGTGCATCCGGGGATCGCCCGCGTCCTCGGCTGCCACTCGCGTGGGGTCCAGCACTTCACGGTGTCGGAGTTCATCGAGGGCCACTCCCTGACCAAACTGCTCGGCTACGCGGCGCTGCGGGGCAGGCCCCTGAGCGAGGAGTTCGCCCTGTATGTCTGCGCCCAGGTGGCCGGGGCCCTCCACGCCGCGCATTCCATGCGGGGAGGGGACTTCCCGCCCTGGGGCCTGGTTCATCGGAACGTGTGCCCGGACAACATCCGGTTGGACCGCGACGGCCAGCCCAAGCTCACCCACTTCGATCTCGCCGCGTGCCCCCCGCCGGGGCGCGAGACGCTCACGGGGCTGTCGGATCCGCTCGGAGACCCCGACTACGCCGCGCCCGAGCGGCTGTGCCCGCGGCTGGTGCGCACGAGGCCGGATGCGCGGATGGACCTGTTCTCCCTGGGGCTCGTGTTGCTGGAGCTGCTCACCCACCAGCACCTCTACTACGTGGCGACCGTGGACCAGCGCGTGGCGCGGATCCTCCTGCTGCTCCGGGCCGCCGTCCACCCCATGTCGCGAGAAGAGGCCCGGATGGTGGATCAGCTGGCGCTCCGGGCCGAGCTCTTCCGTCCCAGTGACGTGGACTACGCCGCGCGGGACGTCTCGGAGCCGGTGAAGGCGGTTGTCCACAAGTTGCTGCGCCAGGCGCCCGGGGAGCGCTACGTGACGGCCGCCGAAGCGCGGGCGGAGCTGCTGCGCTGCCTGAAGGGTCGGAGCCGCTGGTACGGCGCCTGGCGGGCCGCGCGGGAGGTGCGGCAACTGGAGCGCGAGGTGGCCCACATGACGCACGGGGCCGAGGCCGTGGGCTCCTACAGTGCTCGCGGTGAAGACTCCGCGCGCTCCACGACGACCCGATGAGCCGGGCGGAAGGACAGGCCCGGTGGGGCGTCCGCCCGCGCGGCGCCTTCGTGCTGCGGCGTCCGAGGGGCTGGAGGCGGGAGCACGTCCGGGCGTGCGAGTTCCCGCGCCCGGGCGCGAACGTGGGCGGCTATCACCTGGAGGCGCGGCTGGGGACGGGAGGACAGGGCAGCGTGTACCGGGCGCGCCGCGAGGGCGGGGTGTTCGCGGTGAAGCTCATTCCGCTGGCGCTCGCGCGCGCGTGGGGGCAGCGGGAGCTGGAGGTGATGGCACGGCTGAAGCTGCCCGGTATCGCGGCGCTGGAGGGACATGGACACTGGCCCGCGGTGGCGCCGCGCTTTCTCTTCCTGGTCACCCGGTACGTGAAGGGCCGCACGGTGTACGCCTGGGCGAGGGAGACGAATCCCTCGGCGCGCGAGGTGGTGGAGAAGGGGCGGGCGCTGGTGGGGGTGCTGGAGGCGGTGCATGGCGCGGGCGTGGTGCACCGGGACGTGAAGGGCGACAACGTGCTGGTGCGCGAGGAGGGGGGCGAGGTGGTGCTGGTGGACTTCGGCGCCGCGAGCTACGCGAACGCTCCGCGCCTCACCGTGCTGCTGCCTCCGGGCACGCCGCGCTACCGCAGCCCCGAGGCGATGCGCTTCCTGCTGGGGCACTCGCGGGGCGAGCGCTACGAGTCCCCGCCGGGGGATGACCTGTGGGCCTTCGGGGTGCTGTTGTACTGGCTGCTCACGGGGAGCTGGCCCTTCGAGGGGACGGAGTGGGGGGCGGTGCTGCACCCGGAGCCGGAGCCGCCGCGCGCGCGCAACCCCCGGGTGCCCGCCGCCCTGAGCGCGCTGTGCCTGCGCCTGCTGGCGAGGACTCCCGAGGAGCGCTTCGCGGACGCGGGGGCGGTGGGCGAGGCCCTGGAGGCGGCGCGGGCGGGGGCGGGGGCGGACTGGGACGTGCCGTTGTGTGACGCCCATGGGCCGGACACCGCCACCACGCACGAGGTGGCGCCCCTGGAAACGGACGAGGCCCTGGCCCGCCTCGAACGGCTGGCGGCTCATGCCGAGCACCACCCGCCCGTGCGGGGCCGTCCCGTGGTCAGCGAAGAGGCCCTGGTGCCCGGGCGTTCCCCGAGGGGGTGGAGGTGGGGGCTCGGCGGGGTGCTGGTGCTGGGGCTGGCGCTCGGGGGGCTTCAATCCCTCTCGGGCCAGGAAATGGCGCCGCCGGGGAGGCCAATGGACGCTGAGGGGGGCGCGGTGTCCTCTCCCGAGGAACTCATCCCCGCGCCCGTCGTGGTTCCCACGATGCTCGGTAAGGAAGACACGCGCTTGAACAAGGACACGAAGACGAAGAAGGCCCTCGGACTTACGGCCCGGGTGGCGGCGGCGGGACTGGTGTGCCACGCCTTGACGGGGTGCTCGGCCTCGCAGCGGCAGGTGTCGGCCACTCCGGAGCCGGCTAGGTGCCCGGCGGGAGCGAGCGAGGCCATGGCCAACGAGTTGGCGCTGTCTGTTGGTGATAGGGCTCTGATCCTGTTTGACAGTCGGTGGGTCCACAACGTCCCCGTGCGGGAAGGTCCCGCGCGGGTGGAAATCGATTTGCGAAAGGGCCGCTGGGCGGGGGAGAGCGGCATCTTCATTTCCGGGACGCTCTCCCTGGGGCGGGACCGTGTGTTTGGCCGTTTCACCGAGGCGCGCATTCGAGACGGAGAACCGTTTCCGGTCTGCCTGGAGATGACGGACATGTTCAAGGGAGGGAGAGGTGTGCTCATCCGGGAGCCCGGCGGGAGTCCAGACACGGTCTTGATCTACTCCTCGGAGTATGTGGTTGCCGTGAAGCAGTTTCAATGAGGGGATGCGTGGTCCGGAAGGTCATGGGCCCGCTCCCCTCCGCTTTCGCACCGAGGTTCAAGTCCCATGTTTGCTTCACCTCTGATGTGGTTGCTTCTCATGGGCGCATCCGCTCCTTTCCAGACGTGTCCTCCTCCAGAAGATGTGGAGGGCCGATGCATCGAGGTGCGCGCGGGGCAGCCGACGGAGATGCATGAAGTCCAATTGAGCCCGGGACTGATGACGACGTTTGTCTTCGACTCAGACGTGCACCCGGAAGGGATGATATTGGAGGACTCCGGTCGATTCGAAGTGGCAGAGCTTGGAAAACGCACGCTGGCGCTCATGCCCACGGACAGTCCGAGGAGCGAACAGCCTGGTGCATTGAAGGTGTGTTTCGCGGACAGCGCCGCACCTGCGTGCGTCTCCTTCCGGTTGCTCATGCATCCAGTGATGGCCGAACGGCAGGTCCGGCTTCTGCGTCACCCCCGATCGGCGGATTCGCTGGAAGCGGAGCTGAGGGAATCTCATGAGGAGAATGCACGGCTCCACGCGGAACTCACGCGATTGAACGCCGGACGCGACTCGCCGCTCGGACTGGCGGGAATGTTGGTGTCTGGAGTGGTGGACGAGCGAGGAATGTCTTGTTCGCCTAGCGATATCGTCCAACCATTGGGCGCGATGTTGAGCGCGGTGGAACTCTCGACCTGCCGAACTGCAACGAGGGTGAATGTGCGAGTCCGGGTGCGGAACAACAGTGAGACGCCCTGGATCGCTCAAGGGGCGAAGCTGGTGGGCCCGAAGGGCGAAGCCTGGCGAGGCTCGGTGTGGCCCGAGGAACCTGTTCCGCCGAGCAAATCCGTCGATCTCTTCATCGAGGCGCGGGTCGAGGACGTGCGGATGGAGGGGCCCTTCGTCTTGAAGTTGTGGGAGGCGAACGGGTCACGCACCGTGCGGCTGGGCCGTGTGGCCTTTCCCGTGCTGGGGGCGGGGACGGCCTTTTGATGGCTCGGGTGGAGCATGGAGGTCAATCACAACTCGCGGTCCGGTGGTCGGACTCGCATAGCCACAGTTCATCGGTGCGGTGCTTGCAGATGTACCCGTCTCCGCAGACGGCGGAATCCCCGGGTGTGCACTTCTTGCGACAATGGTACAGGTCACACACCGAGTCCTCGGGACAGAACGGACCTTCGGCCTGGGTATCACAGGGTTGCCGGCATCCCATCCACACCTCGCCCGGAGACAGGGGGTAGTCGCTGACGGTGCAGACCTGTTCCTGCTCGCAAGGAGTCTGCTGACAGTTCTCTCCGTGTACTGTGGCGCAGATGGAGATGCGCGGGGCCACCGAGACGCATTGCTGCCCCTCGGGGCAGGTGCGCCCCTCGCACGTGGGCTGACACACAGCACCGGTGGGCACGTCCTTACAAAAGAAGCCCTCCGGGCAACTGGCGGGGTCTTCCGGCTGGCATGGGCGGCCGCACCGGTAATGGCAGCGCAGCCCTTGTTCACAGCCGTACTGCCGCTCGCGAGTGAAGCCCGCGCACACTTCTCCTTCCTTGCGATCTCCCACGAGGGAGCAGGCGTTGAGGAGGTCCTTGCCGCTGTCGGATGTATAGGTCTGGCAGGTGAACCCCTCCGGACACTGCGAGTCCGACATGCATCTGCTATCCACACAGTAGCTGTGATGGGTTACCATGCTGAAGAAGCAGCGCAGCCGCGGATCACAGTCCGCGTCTGTTTCGCAATCCCGGCCATAGGTGAGTGCGCTCTGCCTCTCGACCGGAGTCAGCATGGGAATGACATCCCGCTGCGGGGCGTGTGTTGGTTTCCAGCCAGGGACAAGTGAGGCGGAGGCGAGCAGCCATAGCATGGGGGTGGGGAGCAGAACGCCGACGAGGACCGTGCCCAAGATGCGCCAGTTCATGGAGTGTCCGCCTCGAACTCACCGGAGCCTGGGGAGCACGGACTTCCTCCGCGCCCGGGACAGGTGCTCCTCGCCGCTGTGCGAGAAGTAGCGCGCCAGTTGCTCCCGGCCCTCGGCTCCTCGCTCCATCACGTACGCGAACTCGGCCGGCAGCAGCGCCTTCACCGTGACGAGCCTCACGTCTCCCTCTGGCAGCGCGAAGTGTCCGGGCAGCGTCCCCGACTCCACGCCCAACAGCACGCCCACCCGGCCCTCCTGGGTGACGAGCAACGTGGGCATCCGCTTGCCCGACACATCCAGGCAGAAGGGGCCCGCCTTCACCGCCTCGCGCACGGGCTCGCTCCGCGCCAGCTCATCACCCACCCGCTGCAGCAACTGCAGGGGCCAGTTCTTGTGCACCTCCTTCATCTCCGAGTCCGTCTCCAGCAGCAGCTCCAGGCCGAAGCCCACCGAGGGGGCCTCGCTCTCGGGGAAGGGATCCGACAGTCCGTCCGTCACCAGCAGGGTGTTGCCCCCGGCTCGGCGCAGGACACGCCAGGCCTGACGACTGCCCGGCCACGCTCCGTGGTTCACCAGGGGAATCCGCGCTTGTTCATCCACCACGCCCAGCGTGCGCCAGAAGTCCACGCGCGCCACCCGCGCTTGCTCGTGCCGCTCCCGCGCCTGGCGCCGGGTCTCCGCCGAGGCGCCAGCGCCGGTGCCCGGGCTCGGGGCCGCGGGCAGCTCCCAGAAGCGCAGGCCCGTGCCGCCCACCGCCTCCAGCGCCTGTTTCAGCTCCTCGGTGACGAGCAGCGTCTGCCACCCCCGCGCGCGGAACACCTGCGCGTCCCCCACCCGCGTGACATCCAGCCGCGGCGGACCCGAGCGGTGGCGCGTCTCCTCCCGCTCCACCCGCCGCGTGCACACCAGCAGGAAGAAGGGCTCGGGATGGGCCTCCACCTGCACGGGCAACAGCTGCGTGTCCCGGCTCGCCCGCTCGGCGAAGACGGCGGCCAGCCGCGCGCTGACGACCGGGATGCCCACGCCCGCCTCGGTGAAGTCCAGCGCCACGCCGTCATACGCCCGCAGCGGCAGGCTCAGTGGCTCCTCGCATGTGACGGGCTCGCCCGCCGTGAACAGCGACTCCGCCAACCGCTGGCCCCGTGCGTCCAGGGGCGCGTCCAGGTCCCAGCGCTCGGGGATGTGGAGGTCGTCAGTGAGTTCGAAGTACCGCTTCGACATGAGAGGCGCCCTGACAGTCCATCCGGTGGACTTTTGAAGTCATGGCGCGGATACCTACCAAAGAAGTCCAGCCCTCCGCGAGCACGAAGCGTGGAAACGCCACGGGGCGCGGCCCTTGCTGGCGCCGCGCCCCGCGGGTGAGCCCGC
This sequence comes from Cystobacter fuscus, assembly GCF_044360685.1. Lineage (GTDB taxonomy): Bacteria > Myxococcota > Myxococcia > Myxococcales > Myxococcaceae > Cystobacter > Cystobacter fuscus_C. The sequence continues at coordinate 236,651 of NZ_CP043491.1, forward strand.
CGCTGCGCTCTACTTCGCGATCAACACCACGAGGCCCCGGGCGCACACGCCGTAGACGGTCTTCTCCCCGCCGATGAGCGTCTCACTGCCGGGACTCGCTACCTGGTCCGAGCCCTCGGCCCAGTTGCACGTGTCCGTCACCCGGTACCAGTTCTTGCCGGCGAAGGGCCAGGGCAGCGTGAAGTTCACCGCGCCGCTCCAGCCGTTGTACGCGACGTAGATGGCCGCGGCCGGGTCGCCGAACTCGGTGCCGTCGATGCGCCAGGCGAGGGCGTGGTTGTTGCCATCCGCCATGTAGGCCGAGTCCGCCACGAAGCCGTCCGGGCGGAACCAGCGCAGCTGCTCCATCACGTTGCCGTTGGTGTCCGAGCCGCTGAAGAAGTTGGCCGGGCGCAGCGCCGGGTGCGCCTTGCGGAAGGCGATGAGCCGCTGGGCGAACGTCTTGAAGTTCGTCTGATCCACCGTCAGCGCGTAGTTGAGCCAGTTGGCGCTGGAGTCCAGGTTGTAGGCGTTGTTGTTGCAGCTCTGGCTGCGCAGGAACTCGTCTCCGCCGTTGAACATGGGCGTGCCGGCGCTGAGCATCAGCAGCGCGAGGCCATTGCGCGCGGCCCGGCGCTGGTCCGCGCCCGCCCCGCCCTGGTCCCACGAGATGTTGTGGTCCTCGCCGCCGTCGGACGGGCCGTAGGGCCAGGCCTGGGTGTTGTTCTTGCTGTTGCAGCTGTACAGGTCCTTGAGGGTGAAGCCATCGTGGGCCACCAGGAAGTTGATGGAGTGGGCGGGCTTGCGGCCGTCATCCCCATACAGGTCCGAGGAGCCCGCCAGCCGCGTGGCCAGATCGCCCGGCGTCACGGTGGCCGAGCCGAGCTGGTTCTGGTCCTTGCGGAAGGTGTCGCGGTAGTAGCCGTTCCACTCGGCCCAGCCGCTCGGGAAGTTGCCCACCTGGTAGCTGTTGCCACCAATGGCCCACGGCTCGGCGATGAGGTCCGCGCCCGTGCCACCGCCCGGCGCGCGCGGCGACAGGTTGTTCCACACGCGGTTGAGGGCGTTGCCGCTGTCCATCTTGTCGTAGTTGAAGCAGCCGTGCTCGCACGTGTTGCCCAGCACCGACGCCAGGTCGAAGCGGAACCCGTCCACGCCCAGCTCGTCCTTCCAGTACTTGAGCGAGTGGATGATGAGATCCTGCGCCACGGGGTTGCGCGTGTTGAAGTTGCCGCCCACGCCCGTGTTGTCCCAGCTGCTCTGCTTGTCGTTGGTGAGGCTGTAGTAGGTGGGGTTGTCCAGGCCGCGGAAGGTGAGGACGTTGTAGGTGCTCGTGTCGGAGCTGCTCCACGAGCCGCCCTCGCCCGTGTGGTTGTAGACCACGTCGATGAAGACCTTGATGCCCTGGGCATGGAAGGCCTTCACCATCTCCTTGAACTCGCGCGTGGGGCCGCCGGGGCTGCGGTCCGAGGAGTAGCGGCGATCCGGCGCGAAGAAGTTGAGGGTCATGTACCCCCAGTAGTTGTCGTCCGTCGTCGTGGTGGGGGCCACGTCGTTGTCGTCGTTGTCCGTCTCCTGCACGGGGAGGAACTCGACGGCGGTGACGCCCAGCGCCGCGAGCGACGCGGCCTTCAGGCCCGCGCCCTTGTAGGTGCCCTGGTAGGCGGCGGCGATGCTCGAGTCGCCCTTGGTGAGGCCGCGCACGTGCACCTCGTAGATGATGTCGTCCTTGAGGGCGCGCGTGGGCTTGGTGCCATAGGTCGTGGTGTCCGGCGCGAGCACGATGCCCTTGGGCGCCTTGGTGCCGCTGTCCTTGGTGCGGTGGGTGGGGCCGGAGGCGAAGACGGTGCCGTCCGTGTTGCTCGGGTTGGTGGGGTCGTGGCTGATCTCCAGCGCGTACGGGTCCACCAGGAGCTTGTTGGGGTTGAAGCGGTTGCCTTGCGCGTCCACGTCCGAGACGAAGCCGGTGGAACTGCCCTTGGTCCACGAGGCGCTGTAGGGCCAGTTGGGGCCCCAGGCGCGATAGCCGTAGTACACGGTGCCGGCGACGCCAGCGCTCCGCAGCGCGGAGACGGGCACCGTCGTGCTCCAGACGTTGTTGGCGTTCTTGGTGAGGGTGTAGCGGGCCTTCTCCTGCTCGTTCAGGGCCGCGTTGTAGACGAAGACCTCGATGCGGGTGGCGCGCGAGGAGTAGACGCTGAAGGTGATGTTGCTCTGCGTCGCGTCGTACTGGGCGCCGAGCGTCCAGGACAGCCCTGCCTGGCTCACCTGGGTGTTGGAGGTGTCGGGTGTGCCGGGCTCGGGAGGCGGCGGGGTGCCGCAGGACAGGACGGTGCCGGCGGCGAGCAGGGCCCGCCAGGGGAGGCGGTTCGAGGAAGGAAGCTTCATGGTGGAACTCCCGGCGCGGCGGAGGGGTAGGCAGGCAGCGGGCCCGCGCCTGCCCGCGTCCCATTCTCCTGCACACCCCTGACTCGGGAGTCAATCCAGAGGGACCACGGCTCGGGAGAGGTGATGGCCAGCGCGCACTGGGGACGCGCCGCGTCGTCACTCGGGGTCGCTGGTGGTCCGGGAGGGTGGGGGCGCCACGTGCGTCACCACGGCACTATGCCAGTCGCTCCACCCTGCCGATCCAGAGCGCTGGTGGAATATCGTAGGCCCCTTCGACCACGTCCGTGGCCGCGGAAGTGAGCTGCGCGGGGGTGAGCTGCCGTTGCATTATGTCCAGAACATACTCTCGCGCGACGAAGCAGGAGTCTTCCGACCAGCCATCCACGAGTTCTGCTTGGTGCCACCACTTCCATAGTGGCCAGCTGACACGGCGCCCATCCCAGAACCAGCACATCTCCTGATCCATCCCCCCCGTTACCTCGCTCAGCAGCCGCGGCATGTCCCGCCTGGGGCTGCGGATCCCACTGGCTTGGAGCCCATGGACCCCCGGTATCAGCGGTAGGAACTCCCTGAGCTGGGACAGAAAGGAGCGCTGGGCCGGTGACAGTTCCTCACGCGACAGGAACTCCCTGCGCCCTGAGCACTCGCCGAACATTTGCTCGACGAGTCGCTCTCCAATGATTTCAAACTCGCTCCACTCCTGGAAAACGCCCTCGTCAGGCTCTGGCTGTTCCTTCCAGTAACGGAGCGCCTCGAGCATCAGCTGGGGGATGGACTCGTTGGCCGTCTGGGTCAGGACGAGTGCTTCGGCAACCAGACCAGCGGGAGACCCGTCACACCAGGGAAAGATGTCCACATCCAACCTGTGTGCCCGCAGCGCCCTGCGCACGGAGTTCGCGCGGAGAGCCAGGACTTGTTCAGGCTCTAGGAGCAGGGATGCCACTGTCCCGACGGCGCCGTCCAGCAGCGGACTGGCCGCCCAGTCTCTCAGAGGCATGTTTTCGAGCTGACCAGGCTCCATGTGCCTGGCCAGGAGAACGGCGGAGAGGATCATCACCGCACGCACCGTAGGGTCCTCCTCGGCAGCAAGCGCCGCGAGGAGCGACTTCAACGAAGCCTCATCGCGCGTTCCAACCAACCCCAGGACGCGCGCGGCGTGGGCGCGAGTCCGCGCATCCGTGCTTCCGAGTAACCCTCGAAGATGCGGAACGTGCTGCACTAGCAACGCTTGGAGCTGCTCCGAGAGTTGGTCGTACTCCCGCGCCCAGCGGAGGGTCTCTCCCGAGAGAGGAGGCCGCTTTCCTGCGAACTCCTTCCGCCTCGGCACGAAGCCGAAGGCCTCGCGAAACATCCAAGAAGACTCCAGGAGCTGTTCCACGGCTTGGAGCGCCAACCAGTGGTGGACCGGCTCCCTCAATGCGGCGAGTTGGAGCAAGAACCGCGCGGCCGGAACGGCACTCGGTGCGAGCACCTGCTGGTGGCACACGTGACCCAGCACCATGCCGATCGCTTCGCGTGCCGTATCCTCCTCTCGAGATGAGGCCGCTAGCAGGTGGGAGGCCATCTCGAAGGAGGGTCCATAGGCACCCGGGAACTCGGACCAGCTCACTTCTCTCAGGTTGGCCTCATAGGTGTTCTTGTTCATGAATCCTACCCGCACACCCGCTTGGGATATTTCTCGATCTTGTCTTTGTACATATATATTATTTCGATTTCGTACTTCTTGGCGAATTTGTCAAGACCGTCACCGCACAAATCGCAGGGAGGAATGGGAGGGAGCTTCTTTCCCTCGCCGAGTGATTCGATGACCAAGACATCTCCTTTTTGGAGTTTCTGGTTCTTGAGGTGATCCATCAAGAGGTTCTCGCTGTCTCCCTTTCGGCCAAAGCCACTCGCAGACATTCCATTCCTGCCAGAGCCATCGTTGTTCTTCCAGTACGGCCTTCCGGTTTCAGGATGGATGATGTCTGACTTCTCGTTTCCGCGTACCAGCCAGGCCCGTACCGTATGCAGCCCGAGGGGATCCTGCTGCCAGAGCACATCTTCCACATAGGCGTACAGGTGAAGCCCTCCGGACCAACGCAGGGGGTCCTGGGAGATGTAGGCGCCCAGCTTTGGATCGAAGTAGCGATGCCGGTTGAACAGCAGGCCCGTTTCTTCATCCTCGTATTGCCCTGGCCACCGCCAGGGGCAGTCCATTGGCTCGCCTGTATCGATATGTGCGGTCGCGCCAATGTCGATATGCATTCTCCAGACGAGCCGGCCCTGCTCATCATACATTTCCGAGGGGGTGCCAAATGGGTCGCTGACGATGCTCCAGTGCTGGCCCCCTCGCTCCTTGGCGAGGGGCGAGAACACCTCGGGCTCCCAGTACCAGGTGGTCATCCCCTGCACCGAGGAAAGCTCATGGATGACGAAGTGCCCATCCCAGACGAAGTGGCAATCACTGAGTAGGGACTCACCGCCATCCCGCGAGATGTGGACAAGCGACTTCCGGGTGCGCCTTGCGAAAGCATCATACTCGAAGCGGACACAATGCCCGTCCGGACGCTCGACTTCACGCAGCAGGCCATTGCCGCTCCAGCGGTATCGCCAAGTAAGGCCATCCTGCTCATGGCGCTCGATGAGATTTCCATCTTCATCATGAACGTACCGCACACCATCCGCTTCCTTGAGGATGCCCCCACGCGCGTAGCGTCGGTCGCTCCCGTCAGGAGTGTGGTGGATGTTGCCGATCGCATCCAGCATGCGATGAATGCGGCCCTTGGAGGGGTGGTGTTGCGTGACCAGCCGGCCGCGCGTGTCGTGCTCGTAGTGGGTTGTACCCCGGACCGCATCAATGATGGCCGAAAGCTGGCTCTCTCCCCGCCACAGAAAGGTGAGCGAGTCTTGATTCAGATGCGTGGAACCAGGAACTGTCACGTTGCGCTTGCTGGGTCTGCCCGAGCGATCTCGTTCCCACTGAACGAGTACACCCCCTGGCATCCGTCGCATGCTCTCCCGGCCGAACGGGTCTCTCTGGATGGTGATGGCGAAGGCTCCAGGTCCTTCTGCCGTTGGCCCCATCCTGAGCGATGAAACGTTTCCTAGCGGATCGCGACCGATGAGCGCCCGGGCACCCAAAGAGGTTTCAACTCGTTCCCGCTCGCCATCCGCTCCGTAGTGCGAGGCGACCCACAGGTCCTCCCTGGTTTCCCGTACCACCCTTCCAGCGGCATCCCGCTCGAGCAGGATTGCAACCCCATCGCTGTTCGCACCAACCACGAGCCCATCCGCGCGAAGCAGGAACTCCACCCCCGAGCCATCCGAATGCGCAATGCGCGTGATGCGTCCCGCTTCGTCGTATTGGAAGGAGCTGCTCCGGCCACTGGGCAGCAAGGACCTGGACACGCGGCCCGCCCTGTCCCTTTCATAGTGACGCGTGCGGCCGTCAAAACCTGTCTCGGAAATGAGCCGTCCGCAGGAATCGAAAGAAAAGGAGCAGCTCTCTCCAGCCTCATTCTCGACGGCGATGAGCTGTCCCTCCGGATCATACGAGAAGCCCAGACGCCCACCCATCTCCTCACGTGCTACGATTTTGTGGAGATTCCCGTACGAGAACCGGACATGCCGTGTCGCATCACGAACTTCAAGGAGATTGGCCTCGGCATCATAAGTCCGCTCTTGGAGGCCCCCCGACTTGGAACGTACACGCCGCAGCCGCCCCGCCAGATCGTACTCGAAGTGAGTCTCCGCTTCGAACCCCTCTGAAATCAGCTCAAGCCGACCCAGGCGATCATAGGCGTACCGTGTCGTCGCCCCAGTCGGATCCTGAATATGCGAGACATTCCCTTGAGAGTCGTGCTTGATCGTGGTGCGGCGTCCCCCGGGCCTCTCGATCCACGCCAGCATTCCGTCAACCCAGCCGAGGCGAGTCACCTCCTTCACCGGGTTCGTCATCTCCGTGAGGTTCCCAGTGGAATCATATGACCAATACCAGGCACCCCCCATGGAGTCGATGGCGCGCACCGGCTGGTTGAAGGAGTTGTAATCAAGGCAGACGACCGCATTGGTGGGGCTGGTGATTCGGGATCTATTCCCTCGTGCATCATGCTCATAGTGGCTGGTGTTTCCGAGGGGATCCACCTCGGCTGTCAGACGCAGCGATTGGTCATGAGTATACAGCCATTCCTGGCTGTATGGATCCACCTTCCTGGAGACGACCCCTTGGCCATTGGAGTGGTACGTTGTCGTGTGGCCCAATGAGTTGGTGACCTCGGTGATGCCACCCGTCTTGTCGTAACGCAGACGATGGTCGTAGATGCCGCCGTCGCCCCAGGTGCGAACGCACCATGCGTCCGGCCCCTGTCCGTCATACTCGAAGTGGAAGGAGAGCCCCGTCCTGTCCGTCTCCCGTACCAGGAGCGCGCCCTCGTAGGCGTAGCGCATGGCCTGGTCCAAGGCGTCTCGCGCCTCTATCAGATGGCCCACCTCCGAGTACACATAGCGGTTGTGCGTCACCTGGGTTGGCTCGCGTGGATGCGGCAGCGCTACCCGGATGAGGCGTCCGGCCGTGTCATTCTCGAAGAGCACCCGCCGGCCCGCGCTGTCCTTCACCCACCGCAGACGGCCCTGCCCGTCGTATTCGTACTCCACCGAGTGACCCGCCCGGTTACGTGTGCGCACCACCCGGCATACGCCCGCCTGCCGCTCCCCGGGTAGCAGCCGCAACACGTGTGTGAGGCCATCCGCCGCTTCCACCTCCCAGCGCAGCTCGCCCACCCGAAGCAGCGTCAGCCTGTCCGTGGGCTCGTGGAGCTGCGCGCCCACGGGCATCCGCTTCCTGGGAAAGCCCGTGGTGTCGAACTCGAGCTCCCGTCCATCCTCCGCCCGATACACCACCCGCCCGTCTTCCTCCCATACCGCCAGGTCCAACGAGTGGCTCCACCCGTACCCCATCGCCGTGTCCCGCCACCCCAGGCTGGAGGAGTAGTGGCGGGTGAATCGCAACGGAATGGGCCCCGGCAACTCCCAGTCCGTCGCCTCCGTCACCACCCGCCCCGTCACCACGTCCACCGGGTGCCCCGTCAGAGTGCAGATGGCCTTGTGCACCCGGTCGCGGGCACGCTGGCTCATCCCCAGCTTGTCCATGACGCTGGCCGCCTTGCGGTGGATGCGGTCCGACAGCGCCTCCATCCTCCGGCTGCCCTTCTGCACCCGGCGCAGCTTCTTCAGTCCCTTGAGCAATCCCCCCATCGCCAGCTTCATCCCCAAGCCCATCAGGGAGATGGTGGGCGGCCCTCCCACGAAGACCGGAGGCCCGGCGGGAATGGACAGCGCGATGGACAAGGGCAACAGCAGCGTCTTCGCCCCCGGCCCCTTCTTGCGCGGCGGCGAGGGCATCCCGATGTCCTGACAGCTCAACACCGGCAGCAGCATGTAGGTGAAGGGCTCGTCCTCCACCACCACGGTGGAGCTGCCCATGAACGTCTCGTTCTCGTTGCCCGGCGGTTTGGCGAACACGCCTCCAATGGGGAAGTGCGGCGGCAGTGTGCGCCCGCCCGTGCCCGCCTGTGCCCGGGGCAGCCCGTTCACCTTCACCGTCGCCCCAATCAGAGGCAGGTAGTCGAACGGGTCGAACACGATTCCGATATGCGGGTGGGGAATGGGCACCACCGCCCCGGGCGGGGTGATGATGAAGTGGATGTCCACGCCCAGCACGGGGTCCAGGTGCTTCACCGCGAGCATCACCGACCTCCCGCGGCCGGAGTCTCCGGCCGCCAGTCCTGGCCCAGCACCGATTCGACTTCCAACTCCATCTCCCGGGCCGCCCGAGGCCCCCGCCGCTCGTGGCTCAGCCGCACCAGCGCCTCCGCCACGTAGGGCAGCGTCGAGGTCTCCCGCGTCCCGGCGTCCAGGGTCCGGCCCACCTCCCACGCGCGCTGGCCGTGCTCCCACGCCCGCTCCACTTCCTTCTGGAGTTCGCAGCACCAGCTCGCCATCCGCCAGCACTCCAACTCCATGCGTGCGTCCTTCAACGCGCGCGCCAGGGGCGCCGTCTCCTCGTACAGCGTCGCCGCCTGGGCGTACTCCTGCGCCGTCACCCGCGCGGCGCCTTGCGCCAGGCGCGCCTTGAGTCGCAGGGGCGTGCCCTCCGGCTCACCTTTCGCCTCCGCCTGCTCGGCCGCCGCCTCCGCCTGACGATAGTGCTCGAGCGCCTCGCGCGGCCGCTGCGCTCCCAGGTGTGCTCCCCCCATCACGAAGCGCGCCGTCACCACCAGCGAGTCCAGCCCATGCGCCGCCGCCACCGCCACCGCCCGTGCCCCCAGTTGCTCCACCTTGTCCACGTGCCCCTTCGTCGCTGCGTTGCCCATCCGCACGAAGAGTTCCCGGAACTGTCCTCCCGGCGTGTCCACGTGCCCGGCCTCCCGCGACAGCTCCTCCAGCGCCCGCCCCATGTCCAACCTCGCCGGAATCGTCACCACCCGCTTGGGCAGCAGCTCCGCCAGCGGCTCCAGCGCCAGCGTCCTCGCGTCATCCAGCACCACCAGACGGACATGCGGGGCCTCCGCCTTCTCCACCGTGCGCCGCAACCACTCGCGCCAGGCGCCCGCGTCCGTCCCCCTCACCGGCAGCAGCACCAGGACGAGGTGCTCGCACAGGCTCTCGTAATGGCTGCGCAGGGACTCGCACGCGGCGAGGAAGGCTTCCTCGTCCGTCGCGCCCCCCTTCACCGGCGGACATCGCCAGCCCGGCAGGCCTTCCTCCTCCAGCCCGGCGCGGCTCTCCTCCTCCATCCGCACCAGGGCCTCGCGCAGTGCCCGCCCGTACCGTGCCGGCTCGTCGAAGGGCTCCTCCAGGCGCAGGAAGAGGTCCGGACACTCCCCGAGCCGCTCGTCCTCCTCCTTTCGCAGGAAGGCCTCCACCATGCGCACCTCGTCCGGCTCCACCACCCAGCGCAACAGGCGCGCCTCGGGAAGCTGGGCGAACTCCGTCCACTGGTCGTGCAGCACGTCCAGCCGTCGCTCCACCGCGTTCTTCTTCACCATGGGGCTTTCTCCGGTGCGTTCTGGCTCACCCGCCGTCCGCGGGCGTGGGCTCGGTGGGCTGCGCGTCCGCGGGCTCCTCCGGCTTGACGGGTTTCACGCCCTGGCCATCGAGCGCCGCGCCCCCGCTGTTGAGGTTGAGCACCGTCCCCATCACCGAGATGCTGGCCTGATTGAGGGTGATGAAGTTGGCCCCCACCTTCAACGTCAGTCCCTGGGTCGCTTCGATCACCACCGTGGGGGCGCTCAGGTGGATTTCATTGCCCGCCGACAGCGCGTGGTTGATGCCCACCTTCACCTGCAAGTCATTGCCGAGCGTGATGGACCAGGTGTCCCCCACGTGCTCGTTGCGCTTGCCGGTGATGGTGAGGTGGCTGTCCGCGTCCACCTTCTCCTTGCGGCTCGCCTTGACGTGGATGTCCTGGTTGCCCGCCCCATCGATGCCGCCCACCAGAAGCTTCGCGTCCCCGCCGATGTGCTCCTGACGGTGGCGGTTCACCTTCAGGCTCTGGTCCCGCTTCACCCACTCGTTCTGATCCCTGCCGATGCTCTGGTGTCTGTCGTGGAGGATGTCCTCCAGGGAGTCGTTCTTGACGTGCACGTCCATGTTGCGCTGGGCGTGCATGAACACCTGCTCGGCGCCCTTCTTGTCCTCGAAGCGCAGCTCGTTGAAGCCCCCTCCGCCCGGTGACGAGTTCGTCCGGAGGCTGCTCTTCGTCTTCTGGTCCGGCAGGGGATGGGGCGGGGGGTTGACCCCGTTGTACACGCGTCCGGTGATGAGCGGACGGTCCGGATCGCCCTCGATGAAGTCGACGACGACCTCCTGGCCGATGCGTGGAATGAACATGCCGCCCCAGGACTCACCGCCCCAGGGCTGGCTCACCCGCACCCAACAGGAACTCCTGTCGTCGTGCTGGCCCTCCCGGTCCCAGTGGAACTGGACCTTTATCCGGCCGTGCTCGTCGACGTGGATCTCCTCGCCCGCGGGGCCCACGACGATGGCCGTCTGGATGCCGCGCACCACGGGCCGCGGTGTGTGCCGGGGCGGCCGGAAGGGCACCTTCGCGGAAATACATGAGAAGGTATTGGCGTAGCTGAACGCATCGGAGGGCGCCTCCTCGTCCAGCACCTGCGGCTGGTGGCCCCGGTGTCCCACGCTCGTCAGCAGATAGCGGGTGTTGAAGTCACTCCGGGCATGCTCGGAGAGGGTGAAGAAGGCGCCGGGGAGCAGCCGTTCGCAATCACTCTCGCCCTGGCCCACCTGGCGCCGGGCCTGCAACTCCTCCAGCCGCAGCTTCGCGATGCCTCCCCCCTTGGCCGAGGAGCCTCGCGCCGGCTCCTGGTACTCGCCCGGATAGTCATACACCTCCAGGTCCGTGTCCCGCTCCGCCTCATGCCCGGCGTCCATGGCCAGTCGTGGCTTCTTGAAGTTGAAGTCGCGCAGGCTCACCCGCCCCGATTGAATCTCCTCCGAGAAGCGAAAGCCCAGAATCTGTTCCACCTCGGTGACGAGCCCACGCTCGTGGCGGAAGACGATCGCCTCGCCGCCCGCGATGGGTTGGCAGGCCCCCGGGGCATCTCCCATGACGAGCACGTGCTTGTCCTCGTGGTGCTCGAAGAAGTGGAAGATGCCGTCCTCCTCCATGAGCCGGCAGAGGAAGTCCCAGTCGGACTCGCGGTACTGCACGCAGTAGTTGCGAGGCTCATAGGTGCTGCTCAGCCGCAGCTCGAAGTGCTCACCGGAGACGCCCGCCCGGCGCAACACCTCCTGGAGGATGTCCGGGGTGGCGAGTTCCTGGAAGATGCGGCTGTCCCGCCGGTGCTGGAGGCGCCACACCAGGGGCACCAGCGTGGCCTGGTAGAGGGTGTAGCGCGGCTTGCTCCCCACCTGCTCGAAACGCGAGACGATGCCGTGCACGTGGCGAGGTGCCTGCTCGCCCTCGATCGTCAACAGGGCCTGCTGGCCCACCACGTCCGAGAAGCTCAACGCCGGATCCTCGCAGGCCAGCTCGAGCTGGAACTCATAGAGGTTCGACAGGTGCTCGTGTCCGGAGAAGCTCACGACACGTAGCGGCACCGCGCCGCCAGACACCTCGAACCGGAACAGGGACGTGCTACCCACCACGGCGGTACGTGCGACCATGAGCATGAACATATTTCACTGGAGGTAAATAGGGCAGGGATGAAATGGAGTCCCACGCGCGCACCCACGCGGTGCGGGTCGACTGCTAGGGTCGGGCACATGAGTGTCTTTCCCTCCGCCCTGCCCGAGCCCGACATCACCCCCTTGCGCGGAGGGCCCGTGTTGCGCTGGGGCGTGCTCGCGCCCGGCCGGATCGCGGGGGCCTTCGTCTGGGCGCTCCACCAGCACACCGACCAGCGCGTGCACGCCGTGGCCTCGCGCGAGCCCGAGCGCGCGCGGAGCTTCGCGGCGACGTATGGCATTTCACGGGTCCACGGCTCCTACGAGCAGCTCGTGGCGGACCCCGACATCGACATCGTCTACGTGGCCTCGCCCCACAGCGGGCACAAGGCGCAGGCCCTGCTCGCCATCGCCGCGGGCAAGCACGTGCTCGTGGAGAAGCCCTTCGCGCTCAATGCCGCCGAGGCCCGGGAGATCGCCCAGGCCGCGCGCGCCGCGGGCGTGTTCGCCATGGAAGCCATGTGGACCCGCTTCCTGCCGCAGACCGTGCTCATCGATCGGCTCCTGCGCGACGGCGTGCTCGGTGACCCCCGCCTCGTCGTGGCGGACTTCGGCGTCCGCTTCGACTTCGAGCCCGAGGGGCGCATCTTCAGTCCCGCGCTCGGCGGTGGGGCCCTGCTCGACCTCGCCGTCTACCCCCTGTGGTTCGCGCACTTCGTGCTCGGCCCGCCCGCTCAGGTGCTCGCGACGGGCGTGCTCGCGAAGACGGGCGTGGATGGGCAGACCGCGCTCGTGTTGACCACGGACTCGGGCGCGCAGGCGCTCGTGCACACCTCGCTCTTCGTCGACACTCCCAACGAGGCGGCCATCAGCGGCACGCTCGCTCGCCTCCAGGTGGAGTCGCGCTTCATCGCCCCCGGGGGCTTCACGCTCTCGTCCCCCCATGGAGAGAAGCGGCTGCGCTGGAGTGATTCCTCCGCCTTGAGCGGCAGCGGCGGCCTCGCCTACCAGGCCACGGCGGCCGCCCGGCACATCGCCGAGGGCCTCACCGAGTCGCCCTTGCATCCGCTCGCCCGCTCCATCGCCGTGCTCGAAACGATCGACGCGGCACGCCGTCAGGTTGGCTACGTTTCGTGAGTGGACGGGCCATGGGAGTGATGCGGATGGTGACGGACGTCGTGTTCGATTTCGATGGGACGCTGGTGGACTCGCGCGCGCTGGTCCTCCGGCTCTACAACGAGATCGCCCGGCGCAGGGGCTTCAGCCTGTTGACCCCGAGCAACCTGGAGGAGATGCGAGGCCTGCCGCTGCTCGAGCGGGGCCGACGCCTGGGGGTGTCTCCCTTTCACGTGCCGGGGCTTGTGGGCGAGTTCCTCCAGAACTACCGCAAGGAGTTGTCCGGGCTCGGCTTCTACGAGGGCATCCCCGAGCTGTTGAGCGAGCTGCGCGCCCGGGGGTTGCGGGTGAGCATCCTGTCCTCCAACGAGGAGTCGAACATCCGCGACGTGCTGCGGCGGCACGGCGTGGAGGACTGGGTGGCGGGCATCCAGGGCGGCAGCCGCGTCTTCGGAAAGGCCCGGCCGCTGCGAGCGCTGATGAAGCGGCGTGGCCTGTCGCGCGAGCAGCTCGTCTACATCGGAGACGAGCGCCGGGACGTGGAGGCGTGCCGGCAGGTGGGCGTGAGGATGATCGCCGTGTCGTGGGGCTTCGACTCCCTCTCCGCGCTGCGGGAAGCCGGCGCCGAGGTGATCGTCGACTCCCCGGCGCACATCCTCGACCATCTGGAGCGCGCGCCGACGCCCTGAGGCGGGCCATGCTAGCGAGACGGGCGTGATGGCGCCGTGACGGGTCAATGCAGTTGACGCGCTTGAGAAGGAGTGGAGATAACGCCGCGTCTGCTTCCGCGGCGCACGCCGCTGCTTTCACTCTCAATCGGGGGGATTGTCGTGTCACGGCACTTGTACTCTTTGCTTGTCGTTTGGATGGTGGTGGGGACTGCCTGCCAGTCTGGGAATGGGCCCCAGCCGCCTCCGCCCAACCCACCCGCGCAGCCCGTAGCGCCCTCGGCCCCGGGGCCGGTGGAGGCCGTCGCCGAGGTGGGCGGCGCCACGCTCACGTGGAGCGCCCCGGCGGCGCAGGAGGGTGGAAGCCCCATCACCGGCTACCGGGTGGACAGCGAGCCCCGGGAGGCCACGCTGGCCGTCCAGCTCGAGGCAACCACGGCCCATGTCACGGGCCTGCACGCGGGGGTCACCTACCGCTTCTCCGTGGCGGCGGTGAACGTGGCGGGAGCGGGGCCGGCCACCTCCTCGGCGGCCGTCACCCTTCCCGACGTCCCCGGCGCCCCCGCCCTGCTGTCCGCGAGGCGTGGCGATGCGCAGGTGGAGGTGACGTGGAAGGAGCCCGGGTCGGACGGAGGGCGTCCCATCACCGGCTACCTCGTCACCGCGCATCCCCAGGGCGTGCGGGTGAAGGTGGAGGCCGAGGCACGCTCGGTCGTGGTGGGTGGGCTGAGCAATGGCGCGCCCTCCACCTTCACGGTGCGCGCGCTCAATGCCGTGGGGGAGGGACCCGACTCCCCCGCTTCGGTGCGCGTGGTGCCCGCGACCGTGCCCTCGGCGCCCACGGAGGTGAAGGCCACCGCGGCCATCCGCGAGGCCACCGTCACCTGGGGCGAGCCCGCGAGCACCGGCGGGCTGCCCGTGGAGGAGTACGTGGTGACGGTCGAGCCAGGTGGCACGCGCCTGCGCCAGGGCGCCGAGGCCCGGAGCGCCACGGTCACCGGGCTGAGCAACGGCACCGAATACACCTTCACCGTGACGGCGAGGAACGAGGTGGGCGAGGGCTCCGAAGCGAGCGCGTCCAGGCAACGCACGTGGGATGTGCCCCTCGCCCCCGGCGTGGTGAAGGCCACCGGGGGCGTGCGCTCGGCCACGGTCTCCTGGGAGGTCCCCGCCGGGGACGGTGGCTCCGCCATCACCGGCTACACCGTGGAGGTCCACCCCACGGGCACCCGCGTGCAGGTGGGCGCGCAGACGCGTGAGGTGACGCTGCCGGAGCTGCCCAGCACGCGCGCCTATACCTTCACCGTGTCCGCCACCAACGCGGTGGGAAGCGGTGCCGTGTCGTCCGCTTCATCCGCGGTACGGCCCCTGCCGACGCCCGTGCAGGTGACGGCCCTCACGGTGCCCTCCTCCCAGGAGGGGTGCCTCTCCCTCTCCTACACACTCCGTCAGCAGGACGGGGAGCGCGCCGACGTCATCGTGGAGGTGGACACGAAGGCAGACGGCTCCTTCCAGCGCGTCACCCAGGCAGGCTCCACCGACCACGAGGGCCTGCTCGCGCGCGCCACCTCTCCGGCGGGCGCCCCTCACCGCTTCCTGTGGAACCGCGCCGTCGACGTGCCCGGTGCCACCTCGGCCCGCGTGCGCGTGAGTGCCCGGGTCGGCGGCACCGGGCAGGACTCGAAGACGGTGGCGCTGTCCCTGCCCGCCGCCGGTCTGCGTTGCGAGCAGCGGATGGACACCGGCCGCGTCAGTACGCTGCGGGCCCATCCCCGTTCGGGCGCGGTGGGAGACTTCGACCGGGATGGCAAGCTGGACCTCGCCATCGTCCCAGAGCCCTACAACTCCACCCTGGTGCTGTTGATGGGACTGGGCAACGGTGGTTTCCAGCCGGCCCGCGAGCACGAGCTCGGCTCCTTCGTGGGGGCGAACACCCAGCTCGTCGCCGCGGACCTGGACGGGGACGGCTCGTTGGACCTCATCTGGACGGGCATGTACCCGGGCCTGAGCGTGGCCAGGGGCCTCGGCAATGGCGCGTTCGACACCGCCCGCGCCTATCGCCTGGGACTCAGCTCGTGGAACGAGAACACGCACCAGGGGGTCGCCGTCGCCGACTTCGACCGCAATGGCACTCCCGACGTGGCCGCGGTGGCGGGTGATGGCACCCTGGGTCTCCTGTTGAACCAGGGAGACGGGACGCTCGGCGACTTCAAGCCCCTGGGAAGCGTGGGCTCCTCGGGCGCCAGGCTCGCTCTGGCCGACCTCGACGAGGATGGCCACCCGGATCTGCTGGCCGCGGGCAGCGGTGCGGCCTTCGCCGTGCTGTCCAATGGGGAGGGCCCCTCGCGCATCCAGCAGGTGCGGGGGGTGTTCGGGACGCACGACCAGGTGCTGGGGGACTTCGACGAGGACGGCCATGTGGACCTGATCACCGCCACGGTGCGGGACGACACCACCCAGCTCTCCCTCTTCCGGGGAGACGGCCTGGGCGGCTTCTCCGCGGGGCAGCACGTGGCCACGCTCCAGGATCACACCTTCTTCTGGGAACATGCCTCCCTGGCGGCGGCGGACCTGGACGGTGATGGCCAGTTGGACCTCGCGGTGAAGGTCGAAGAGGACAACACCCTCGCCCTGCTGCGGGGACTGGGGGATGGAACCTTCGCGCCCGGCCCGCGGCTGCCCGCGGGACGCAGGCCCTACTTCGTCACCACCGGAGACTTCGATGGGGACGGCGTGTCCGACGTGGCGACGCTCCAGAAGGTAAGCGACGACGTGCGCGTGTGGCACGGGGGCCCGGGCCGCACGAGCCGGGCGCTGCCCACCGGGCCTGGCGGCCACTTCGGCACGGGAGACTTCAATGGGGATGGCTGGACGGATGCCGTCTCCTCCACGGGGCCGGGCCTGGAGCAGGTGGGGGTGAGCCTCGGTGGCCCCGGGGGCCTGTCGCCTCGGCCAGCCGTGGCGGTGGGGTCCCTCGTGCACGGGCTGCTGGTCGCGCGTGTGGACGCGGACGCGGCGCTGGACGTGGTGGTGATGCGCGGTTCCACCGACGGGACCGTGGGGATCCTCCTGGGCAACGGCGACGGCACCCTGCGTCCCGGCCCCGATCTCTCGCCTGGTGGAGTAGCGATCCACGCCGACGCGGGCGACGTGAATGGGGACGGAAGAGTGGACCTCGTCTTCTACACCCGGCGCGACGAGGGCACCTACTACCTGAACGAGGTGCGGCTGCTGCTCGGCCGGGGGGATGGCACCTTCGAGCCTCCCGTCGTCCTGAGTGCCGGAGACAGCCCGATACGAGCGGTTCTGGGAGACCTGGACCACAACGGCACGCTGGACCTGGTGGTGCCGCAGGGGTCGTATGGCCAGGTCACGAAGGTGTTGATGGGCCGCGGTGATGGCACCTTCACGGACGGACCCTCGTTGATGCTCGGGTATGACGTCTACCTGGACGCGCTGCGCCTGGCCGACCTGGACCACGACGGCTTCCTGGACGCCGTGTACAGCGTCCACGGCGCGGCCATGCCGTACAGCCTCTACGTGATGAAGGGCACCGGCACCGGTCAATTCGTCCGTGTCGGCACGTACCCCGCGGAAGGAAACTGCTACAGCCTGGACGTGGTGGACTTCGACCAGGATGGAGGGCGGGACGTGCTGTGCGCCAACCCGGGCATGGACTCGGTGTCCCTGCTGCGGGGCGTGGGCCAGGGAGTGCTCGCTCCGGCTCAGGTCTTCGGGGTCTACGACTACGCCGCCATGAATCTCGCGGTGCTGGACGCGAATGGGGATGGCCTGCTGGACCTGCTCCTCGGCAGTGGCCTGGGCCTCTTCGGGAGGAGCGCGCTGCTCCTCCAGCGCTGAACCCCCGGGGCCGGGGCGGGAGCCGCGCGGACGCGCCGCGGCTCCCCCCGCCCGGCTCAGTGCACCGGCCGCCGGCGCCCGGCCAGCCACGCCAGCAGGGCGAGCACGCTCCAGGCCAGGCCCGAGCCCACCGGAACGGTGGAGCAACCTCCCGGCTCCGCCACCCCGGGCAGCACGCGCACCGGGAGCGAGCACGTCGCGGTGTTCCCGGCTTCGTCGCGAGCGGTGAAGGTGACGGAGTGCTCACCCACCGCGAAGACGCCGCCGCCAGGCGGGTCCGCCACCACGGTGGGCGCGGGGGTGATGCCGTCCCGGGCGACCGCGTCCGGGAACGTCACCTGGGCGCCCCAGCCGGCCGTGGCCCGGACCTCCACCGGCTCGGGGCACGTCACCTGGGGCGCGGTGGTGTCCTGCACGGTGACGGTGAAGCGGCAGACGGAGGTGTTGCCCGCTTCGTCCCTCGAGGAGACGCTCACCCGGGTGGTGCCTCGCGGGTAGAGCGCGCCCGAGGCGTGGCTCGCCTCGAGCGTGGCCGCGGAGACGGTGTCCACGGCGGTGGGCGCCGGGAAGCTCACCGGGCTGCCCTGGGCGCTGGTGGCCTCCACCTGGACGTCCCCGGGGCACGTCAGCCGCGGCGCGGTGGTGTCCCGCACCGACACCCGGAAGGTGCAGGTGCTGCGCAGCCCGGCCAGATCCGTGGCGGTGACGGTGACGCGGTGGACACCGGGCGCCAGCGTGCTGCCCGAGGCGGGTTGGGACGTGAGCGTGGGCGCGGGCCGGACGCCATCCGAGGCCGTCGCGGGAGGGAAGTCCACGCGCGCGCCCTCGGGGCCGGTGGCCTCGACGGCGAGGTCATCCGGGCAGGCGAGCGAGGGCACCTGGGTGTCGCTGACGGTGACGACGAAGGAGCAGGAGGACGTGTTGCCCACCGCATCCGTGGCCGTCGCCGTCACGGTATGCGAGCCGAAGCCGAAGAAGCTGCCCGGCGCGGTGGAGAGTGTCACGT
The DNA here is from genome assembly GCF_044360685.1 of Cystobacter fuscus. Taxonomy (GTDB): domain Bacteria; phylum Myxococcota; class Myxococcia; order Myxococcales; family Myxococcaceae; genus Cystobacter; species Cystobacter fuscus_C. The sequence goes on from NZ_CP043491.1 coordinate 254,837, forward strand.
GCGGCGAGGCCATGCGCCCGTCGGTGGCCGTCGCGGACCGGAAGTCCACATGGGCACCCGCGGCCTCGGTGCCCTCCACCGTCACGTCGCCCGGGCAGAACACGGCCGGAGGCGTGGTGTCGCGCACGGTGACGTGGAAGGAGCAGGAGGCCTGGTTGCCGGCCTCGTCCGAGGCGGTCGCCGTCACCTCGGACGTGCCGAGGGGGAAGAACCCTCCGGAGGTCCGGCTGAAGGTGAGGGTGGGAGAGGCCGTGACGTCGTCGTGGGTCTCGAGGGCGGGGAAGGAGACGGGCGCGCCCGCGGGTTGGAGGGCTTCCACCACGAGGTCCTCGGGGCACGTCAGGGTGGGAGGCTCACGGTTGGTGAGGGCCGCGACCTCCAGCAGCCAGGGCTCCCGCCCGGTGTGCCCGTCGTCCGCGGCGAAGGCGACACGGTTGCCCAGCCGGACGAAGCCACGCGGCATCGAGCTGTGGGCGCCGGGGAAGAGATCCACCAGCCGGCGCGTGCCCTCCCGGGTGCCATCCGACAACCACGACTCGTTGCCGAAGCCCGGCGCGGATGCGGCGAAGAGCAACAGCCCCTCGGACTCGAGCCCGAACAGACGCGAGCCCTGGAGGAACCGGCGGTCATCGTCCTTGAAGGACGAGCCGGAGCCGGGATGGATGTCCGCCAACCGGAAGGTGCCCTCCGCGGTGCCGTCGCTGCGCCACGGCTCTCGCCCGCTGACTCCGTCCTCGGCGGTGAAGAAGAGCAGCCCGCCCACCGCCACGAGCTCCTTCGGCAACGACCCACCGGTTCCAGGCCAGAGGTCACCCACCCTGCGCGTGCCTGCGGAGGTGCCATCGCTCGTCCACAGCTCGGCGCCGTGCTCCGGGTCCGTGGCCACGAAGAAGAGGCGGCCCGCCGCCGCGGTGAAGCTGGTCGGCGCCACCGTGCCCGTCCCGGGAGGAGCGAGCACCGCGACGAGCACGGGCGCCTCCTGGGGCGCTCCCACGCGCCAGAGCCCCAGACCCACGTCCGTGGTGGCCACGAAGAAGAGCGCGCCGCCCACGTCCGTGAGACCCGACGGACTGGACGAGCCACTTCCCGGCATGAGGTCCGCCACCCTCGACGTGCCCTCGGGCGTACCATCGGTGCGCCACACCTCGCGTCCGCTGACCCCATCCTGGGCGGTGAAGTACAGCCACTGCCCCACGGGCGTGAACGAGCGGGGAGCGCTCGAGCCCCAGCCCGGCACGAGGTCCTTCACCACGCGGGTGCCCTCGGGCGTGCCGTCGGTGCGCCACAGCTCCTCGCCCATGCCGCTCGTCGTCCCGTAGAAGAAGACCTGTCCGACGGCCGTCTCGAGGGCTCCGGGATAGGAGCCCGTCCACAGCTGCACCACGTCCCCGGTGGCCGCCCCCGTCGTCTTCCACAGCGCGCCCGTGGAGCCATCGGTCGAGAAGATGAAGTCCGAGCCCAGGGAGGCCCACTCGGGCGGGGGCAGGTCGGCCCAGTCGGAGTCCAGGGTCATCACCGCGAAGGTGCCCGCCTCCGTCCCGTCCGTACGCCAGAGGGAGTCGGTGAAGATGGAGTAGGAGCCTCCCTTGTGCTCGCGCGCATGGAAGAACCAGAGGCCTCCCGCGGTACCGAGGAGGAGCGGGTTGGTGCCCCCGGCGATCCACCACTCGCGGTAGATGTCCTTCACGCGGACGGTGTTCCACGCCTGGCCCTGGGACTTCCACAGCTCGTAGCCGGAGTGGCCGTCGTCGGCCGTGAAGTACAGGGTGTCCCCGATGGCTGACAGGTAGTGGGGCCCCGACGAGGAAGACGCGCCCGGGGCATCCCTCGGGTCGATGTTGCGCACGAGCACCGTGCCCTGCTCCGTGCCATCGGTGCGCCACAGCTCCACGCCGATGGTGGGGTCCTCGGCGACGAAGTAGAGCTTGTCATCGACGGCCGTCAGCTCGCGGACCGCGGCATTCCAGTAGGCGGTGGTGCTCTTGTCCTGCTTGACGCGCACCGTGCCGGACACCGTGCCATCGCTGCACCACAGCTCGTCGAAGGAGGGGTAGCTCCCGGTGCCCGCCACGACGAAGAAGAGCCTGTTGCCCACGGCTGTCGGCGACACCAGCCCGTCGTTCGAATAGGACAGGGTGAACTCCTTGAGGCGCACCGTGCCCGGCGTGGTGCCGTCACTCCACCACAGGCTCCACTGGGTGGAGCTCTGCTCGACGAGGATGGCGAGCGCGCCCTCCACCCGGATCAGACTCATGTCCAGGGAGGAGGTGCCCTCGGGGTCGAGCCGGAGCACGGGCCGCGTCCCGGCCGCGCTCCCATCGCTCCGCCAGAGCCACTGGCCGGAGGAGTACGACTCCCGGGCGAGGAAGTAGAGGGCGCCATCGAGCGACACCAGCCCGGGCTCGCCCGGACGGAAGTACAACGGGTGCACCTCCGAGACGCGGACGGTCCCCGCCTCCGTCCCATCACTCGTCCACAGCCCGGAGCCGGTCGATTCGCCGTGAACGGTGAAGTACAGGCGGCCCGCGTGCACCACCGGGTTGCTCACCGAGCAAGACGATTCGCACACGGAGAGCAGGCGCGTGGTGACGCCGGTGGCCGGGTCGTACCGCCAGAGGGCGCGCGTGCCGTATTCGGTGAAGAAGTAGACGGCTCCGGCCAGTCCGGTGAAGCCCTTGGGGGAGGAGCCATCGGCCCCGGGTAGGAGGTCCGCCAGCCGGAAGGTGCCCTCGGGAGTCCCGTCGCTCCGCCACGGCTCGTCGTCCGACGAGGTGCTCCCGCCCGAGAAGTAGAGCAGCCCATCCACCTCGGTGAGCGCCCCCGGGCCGTGCGTGGACACATAGACACTGGCCACATGGACGGTGCCCTCGTCGGTGCCGTCCGTGCGCCACAGACCGACCCCCAGTTGCGCATCCGCCGCGGAGAAGTAGACGAACGGCCCCATGCGGACGAAGCCGGAGGGACCGGAGCCGGAGGTCGTGTCCTCCGCGGGATGGATGTCCCGGATGGGGCGGACGGGGCGGGTGTCGGCCGTCGCGAGCGCGGCTTGGGCCATCCGCGTCGGCGCCCGCGAATCCGCACCACCGCCAGGCGCACAGGCGGACAGCACGAGGCACAGGAACGCCAGACGCATGGGCGCTGGTTGCATCATCATGGTGTGTATTTCCCCCTCTGGAGAGCGCGGGCATTCCGGCCGGAGCGCGCTGGCGCCCTTCTACCGCAAGCGAGGGGCGGACGTTTAGCGAGGCAGGCGTGACGGCGCCGTGACGGGCAGGCGGCGCGGGGGACTGGAATCGAGACGTGAGGGCCCGGTGCGCGAGCGCCCTACTTGAAACGGCGGGAAGTTGGCAAGTGACCGCCAAAATAGGATGACCTGTTGACTTGACGTCCAGGGTCGGTAGGGTTCGTGCCACCATGCCAAGTCACCTGCCCGCCGATGTCCGGAAACGATTGGCCCAGAGGCTTCGGGGAACGCTGCGCACCGCCCGCCAGAGCGCGGCGCTCACCCAGGAGCAGATGGCGCGGCGGATCGGCCTGGCCACCTCCACCTACGGGCGTCTGGAGCGGGGGACATTGGCCCCGGGACCCGCCACCCTGCGTCAGCTCTGCGCGGCCCTGTGTCTCACCCTGGAGTCCCTCGTCGGCTCGCGGTGCGCCGACGCCGTCCACCGCGCCGAGCGTCCCTCCCGGCGCCGGCGTCCCGCGCGCCCGGCCGTCTCGCGCGTGCGCGCCCCCTCCCGCGCGGCGTACGCCCCGGCCCCACCTCTCGCGTCTTCTCTCTATCCGCTCGGCGGCACCGACCCCTGGCGCGTGCTCGCGGCTCCCCAGCCCCCGGCCCCCGAGGTGCTCGCGTTGCTGCTCGTGCGGCGCGGTACGCCCCTGGCCTTCGTGGTGGACATGGGATGAACCGGCGCTTCCTCTACTGTGTCCTCCAGGGCTCCGCCTTCTCTCCCGCCCGCGCCGCCGAGCGCACCGGGCTCGTACTCGTGGACGCGAACGAGCCCGGGGACGTTCCTCCCTCGGGGCGCTACGCTGGCAAGGCCCTGGCCGACGGCAGCGCCCTGCTCGTGTTGCTCGATGATGACCTCATCCCCGGCGGCTCCGTCCTGGAGCCCCTGCGGGAATTGAAGGCCGCGCTGCCAGGCCTCCGGGCGCTCGGCGCCACCCAGGTCACCCTCTCGCTCGTGGTCGCCTGGACGGGGGACTGCCACTTCTCGTTGTCTCCCGGGGAACTGGCGGAGATCGCCGCGCTCGGGCTCCCGCTGGAGGTGTCCTGCCATCCGGCCGCGACGTAGCCCGGCGCCCGGGCTCCTGGCACACTCGGGGCCCCCGCCATGAACCGCAACGCCGCCGTCTCCGTGCTCCTCTTGTGCATCGCGCTCGCGAGCGTGGTGGTGGGCGTGGTGCACCTCATCCGGAGGGACCGGGCGGCGCTCGTGGAGCAGTTCGCCGCCGAGCGCACCGCCCAGGTGGACGCCGCGGCGCGCGAGGTGTCCGACGCGCTCGACGACGCGGCGGATGACCTGCGCTTCGCGGGCGAGCTGCTCTCGCGTCCCGGCTCCGTCACCGAGCACCGGCGCGAGCTGCTCGCGCTCCTGGAGGTGGTGGGGCAGTTCAAGGCCATCGTCGTGCTGGACGCCGAGGGGCAGTCACGCTTCACCATCGTGGACCGGCGCGCGGGGCCGGCCGTCACGCGGGGCGCGGTGAGCACCGCCCTCACGGAGAAGGCCCGCGAGGCGCTCGCGCGCGCGCCCGGGGACATCCTCACCTCGCTGCCCGTGGCCGCCGCGCCCGGGGACTGGTACCGCATCTTCGCCACGGCCTACGCGCCCGGCGAGGACGGGCCGGGGGGCGCCCTGGCGGTGCTGGTGGACACCGAGGCCTTCTTCGCTCCCCTCAAGCTCGTCACCACCCAGCCCGAGGTGCGGCTGTTGCTCATCGGCACGCACGGCCTGCCCATCCGCGCGAGCGCGCCCACGCTGCTCGAGTGGGTGAACCGGGTGGACCTCGCGTCGGACGCTGTGCCGGGCTTCGCCGCCCTGCTGCGGCGGCTGCGCGCGGGCGAGCGCGGCACGGTGCGGCTGCCCGAGGGCGAGGCGGCTCGCCTGGGCCTGGGCGCGGCGGATGCCATCGCCGCCTATACCCCCGTGCGCATGCGCGGCGGTCCCTTCTGGGGCGTGGCCCTGTTCGCCTCCACCGAGGAGCTGCGTGCCCACGAGCGGGGCGTCATCCTGCGCGTGGCGCTCGGCGCCTTGCTGGTGACCTTCTTCCTCGTCGTCTTCGGCGCCTACGTCATCATCGCCTCGCGCCGCGCCCTCGCGCTCCAGGAGAGCCGCCGCCACGCGGATCAGCTCGCCCACCTGCACGAGAAGACGCAGAAGATCCTCGACAACATCCCCACCGGCGTCCTGGCGCTGTCGGCCGGCGGGCACATCACCGCGGTGAACCAGGCCCTGCGCGAGCGCCTGCCCCCCACCGCCGTGGGCGCGAGCCTGCGCGAGTCCTTCCCGGACGCGCCCGCCGCGGTGGTGGACCGGCTCGAGTCGCTCGTGAAGGAGGCGTGCGCCACCGAGCGCGTGCTCAGCCTGCATGGCGAGCCCCTGCCGCTCTTCGGCGCCGAGGGCCAGTACCGCATCCACGCCGTGCCCCTGGAGCGGCACGACGCCGAGGTGCGGGTGCTGCTCGTGGTGGAGGACCTGAGCGACGTGCACGCGCTCGAGTCGCAGCTGTTGCGCGCGGAGAAGCTGGCCACGGTGGGCATCCTCGCCGCGGGCATCGCGCACGAGATTGGCACCCCACTGGGCGTGGTGCGCGGCCGGGCCGAGTACGTGGTGGGCAAGCTCGGCGCCCAGCATCCCCAGGCCGCGGGCATCCAGGTCATCATCGAGCAGATAGACCGGGTGAGCCGCACCATCCGCCAGTTGCTGGACTTCTCGCGGGTGCAGCCGGTGGCGGTGCGGGGCGTGGCGCTCGGGGGGCTGTTGCACGGTGCGCAGGAGCTCTTGCACGGCGAGGTGGAGCGGCGCCGCGTGCGGCTGGAGATGGAGGTGCCCGAGGGGCTGCCGCCGCTGCTCGCCGAGCCGGACCAGTTGCAGCAGGTGGTGCTCAACCTGGTGCTCAACGCGTGTGATGCGTGCGAGCCCGGGGGCACGGTGCGGCTGGCGGCGCAGGTGGAGGCGCCGGGGACGCCGGGGGCGTGGAGCGGGGTGCGCCTGACGGTGCGGGATGATGGGTGCGGCATTCCCCCGGAGAGCCTCAACCGCGTCTTCGATCCCTTCTTCACCACGAAGAAGCGCGGCCAGGGCACGGGGCTGGGGCTGACGATGGTGGCGCAGATCGTCCGCAACCACGGGGGCCGCATCGAGTTGGAGAGCGAACCAGGGCAGGGCACGTGCGTGACGTTGTGGTGGCCCGTCACGCCCCCGCCGAGCGAGGAGCGGCATGCCGTCTGAGGGGCGAGTGTTGGTGGTGGATGACCACGTGGAGATGGCGCGGCTGCTCGCCGATGCCCTCACGGACGCGGGCTACACGGTGGACGTGGCCACGAGTGGGCGGGAGGCGCTCGCCGCGGTGCGCGGGCGCGTGCTGGACGCGGTGGTGTGTGACTTGCGCATGGAGCAGGTGGACGGCTTCGACGTGCTGGCGGCCGTGCACGAGGCGGACCCCACGCTGCCGGTGCTCATCATGACGGCCTTCGGCGGGGTGGAGAACGCGGTGGAGGCCATGCGGCGTGGCGCCGCGCACTACTTCACCAAGCCCTTCCGGCTGGACGAGGTGCTCTTGTACGTGCAGCGCGCCATCGCCGAGCGGCGGCTGCGCGAGGAGAACCGGGCCCTGCGCCAGGCGGTGGGAGACCGCTCGGCGTTCGCGGCGCTGGTGGGCCGCAGCGCGCCCTTGCGTGCCTTGTACGAGCTCATCGAGCGCGTGGCGCACTCGCACGCGCCGGTGCTGGTGCGGGGCGAGAGCGGCTCGGGCAAGGAGCTGGTGGCGCGCGCGCTGCACTTCGAGGGACCCCGCAAGGCGGGCCCCTTCGTGGCCATCAACTGCACGGCCATTCCCAACGCGCTCCTGGAGAGCGAGCTGTTCGGCCACGTGAAGGGCAGCTTCACGGGGGCCACCACGCCCCGGCGCGGCCTCTTCCTGGAGGCGGACGGGGGCACGCTCTTTCTGGACGAGATTGGCGACATGGCGCCCGAACTCCAGGCGAAGCTGTTGCGCGTGCTGGAGGATGGGGAGGTGCGCGCGGTGGGCGCGGACGCGGCGCGCAAGGTGGACGTGCGCGTGGTGGCCGCCACGCACCAGGAGTTGGAAGCGCGCGTGCGCGAGGGGAAGTTCCGCCAGGATCTCTTCTACCGGCTCAACGTGGTGCCCCTGCGCGTGCCGGCCCTGCGCGAGCGCCGCGAGGACATTCCCCTGCTGGTGGAGCACTTCATCGCGAAGTCGCGCGAGCGCAACCCCCGCGCGCGCCTCTCGGGCTTCACCCCCGAGGCGCTCGCCGCGCTCGCCGCCGCGCCGTGGCCGGGCAACGTGCGCGAGCTGGAGAACCTCGTGGAGCGGCTCGCCGTCGTCACCGTGAAGGAGACGGTGGACCTGCCCACGCTCCAGTTGCACGCCCCCGGGGTGACGGGAGACGTGCACCCGCTCGTGCAGGCCCAGACGCGGCTGGTGCCGCTGCGCCAGTTGGAAGGCGAGTACATCGCCTATGTGGTGGCGCAGTGTGGCGGCAACAAGACACGCGCGGCGGAAATCCTGGGCATCGACGTGTCCACCATCCACCGCCGCGAGCGGGAGCGGGGCGGCTAGCGGAGGTGTCTAGGAATGGGGCCGCGCGGAGCGGAACTCCGCCGCGAACCCGAGCAGCCGGTGGATGGCCTGCTCATCGTCTCCCTGGCACGCCTGGAGGAAGAGCCGAGGCCACTCCTGACCCGCAGGGAGGGACTTCTCCTCGTGCAGCCAACGCTCGAAGCGAGGATATTCCTCATCCCGTGCGCCCGCGAGGGCAAGGCACAACCGGTAGCCATCCACGAAGCCCGCCATCCGCCTCACGTCGATGGTGCCGATGAACATTCCCAGACGCCCCGGCACCGTACCCACCTCCTGGCGGATGTTCAGCAAGACATCCAACGTGGTCGGGGGCGGGCGCGAGAACGTCCAGGAGGGCGTCCGGAGCGCGGGATGCGGGCCCTGATAGAGCCAGCGAAGGGTTGCCAGGGATTGAGGTGGAAGGGCACGGAACTCGGCGACGAAGTCCAGGTACTTGCGGAGGGCCCGTTCCTGGTCGCCCTGGAACTCCGCCAGATAGGCCGCCGCCCAACCCTGGCCGGGCAGAGCCTTCTTGACGTCGCGCAACCAATCCCTGAACAATGCATCCGTCCCCACTTCGACTTCGAGGTTGTCAAGGCCTTCGCTGTAACCCACGATGAAGCCTGTCACGTGCTCCACATCGGGCATGCCGATGTATTGATAGGGTCCTCGGCCGCGAGCTGTCATGTCCTCGCGGAGGGTCATGAGCACATCCAGCAGGGGAACAGCGATCTTCTCCTGGGAAGACATGATCAGGGCGCCCTCGTGATGGTATCGACCACTGTCTGTTTGATTTCCAAGCGGGAGCCCGCTCTGCTCATGTACTCAGCCCAGGGCATCCCCGCGGACCCTGTATACGCGTCGTAGGCTCGGCCATTCATCCGAACCAGGACATGGTAGCCCGTCTCGGTGAGTCGCATGTCCTTCCCGCCCGGCATCTTGAACATGATGAAGTGCGTCTTGGTCGTGAGTTCCACGAACTCGGGCTTGCCCCCCAATTGGGTGAACGCCGTATGGATATTCTTCGCCACTCCCTGGCACGCTCCGGCCATCTGCTTGCTGGTTTCGAAGGCCGCCTTGGCGGCCAGCAGCCACGCGGGAGCGTCCTTTCCGGTCGCCAGCGCCCAGTATTCAATGGCTTCCGACACCTGCCCGCGAGCGAGCAGTTGCAAGGTCTGAGAGCGGATCGAGTCTACCGTCAACACCTGCCCGGCCACGAGCCGGGGGACGGTTGGGGCACCCATCACGGTCCCTGCCCAGCCGCAAAGCACTAACACGATAAACATGGATCTGATGTTCGCCATGGGAGAGCGTGTTATACTACGCTTTGAAGTCAAGCCCATGAGCCTTGTACGGCTTTGTCGAGGCCAGGACTCCACCTGTGCGCCTTGGTCCCATCACGCGTTGGAACCCGGCTGGAGCGGCTCTGGCAGCGCAGTGTGGTGAAAACAAGACGTGCGCAGCGGAACTCCCGGCATCGAGGTGTCCACCCTCCATCGCCGCGAGCGCGAGCGCGCGTGGGGAGGTTAGATTCCGGGCCCTTCCCTTCCCGGAGGTCACCCGCGTGTCGTCGACGAGAAACTCCGCCTTTTCCTCCCTGCTCCTGGTGCCGCTGTTGGGCGCGTTGTGTCTATTGCCCGTGGCGTGCGAGGAGCCACCACGGCGGCCCCCCCCCATCGGCGACAATCCAGGAACTGGCAACCCTGGCAACCCTGACAATCCTGGGCCGGGGGGCGACGCGGATGGCGGCCTCGTGCTGGCCAGTGATGGAGGCACCTTCGAGGCGAAGCCCTCGTGCACGGGGGGCAGCACGTCGTGCCAGGGCGCCTGTCCGGATGGCGGCGCCGTCTGTCTGGGCAACTGCGGCTTCCTGCCCCCGGTGCGCTACGTGCTCGGCGGAGATCAGGTGGAGCTGGCGGTGGGAGACCTGCAGAACGATGGCTCCGAGGATCTCGTCACCGCGGACACCAGTGGCAGGGCGATCGCCGTGCTGCTCAACCGCCGCCAGGGGCTCTTCCAGACGCCCAGCCTGTGGCGCGCCGAGCAGCCCACGTCCATGGTGCTCGCGAGGCTCGATGGGAACTCGTCCCTGGATGTGCTCACCACCAACAGCGGGAACTCCACGCTCGGGCTGTACCGGGGCCTGGGCAATGGCTCCTTCGAGCGGCTCCTCTCCTCGCCGTCCGCCCCCCTGCTGCGCGACCTGACGGTGTGGGAGGAGAACGGGAGCCGGCGCGTCGCGGCGATCAACGCGGGCACCCAGGAGGTCTCCGTGTTCCCGGTGAACGGTGACGGCTCGCTGGGGACCGCGACCTCCTACCGCGCGCCTCCGGAGCCCCGGGCCCTGGTGGTCACGGACTTCAATGGGGATGGGCGCCCCGACCTCGCCGTCGCCCACGCGGCCGCCTGCGCCTCGACGCAAGACACGGCGTGCGAGTCCGTGGGCCTGCTGCTGGGCCAGAGCGATGGCACCTTCGCGGCGCAGCGCATCACCCAGACGGGTGGCACGCCGATCGGGCTCGTGGCGGCGCGGCTGGACGGGGATGCCCTGCCGGATTTGATCGTCGCCGATTCGCGCCGCAATCAGGTGATCGTGCTCATCGCGCGGGGAGATGGCTCCTTCTTCGCCCAGGCCTCCTATCCCACCGTCCGCTCGCCCTCGCGCCTGCTGCTCATGGACGTCAACCGCGACACGGTGCCCGACTTGGTGGTGGGCTCGCTGGGCAACGAGGTGGGTGTGCTGCTCGGCCAGCCGGGAGGGAGCTTCGCGGCGCAGGTGGCCCTGCCCGCCACCAACCTGGAGGCGGGCATCCGTGCCCTGGCCTCGGCGGACTTCGACAAGGATGGCTTCAACGACCTGGCCGTCCTCACCGGCTCGGGCGTGCAGCTGCTCTGGGGCATCTGCCGCTGACGTCCGCCCGCTAGAAATCCACCTGCGTGCCCAGCTCCATCACCCGCTGGGCGGGCAGCCGGAAGTGGTCCGTGGTGGGCGGCGCGTTGCGCAGCATCAACCGGAACAGCCGCTTGACCCACAGCGGCGCCCCACGGCCGCGCCGCACGCTCAGCATCACCCGCCCGATATAGAAGGTCACCGGATTGGCGAGCGCCTCCAGTCCGAGCTGGCGTGCCTGCTCCAACACCCGCGGCACGTCCGGGTGCTCCATGAAGCCGTAGCGCGCCGTCACCCGCGTGATGCCCTGGCCATGGGACCGCCAGCTCACGCGCTCGGAGGGCTCCACCGAGGCCTCGTTCTCGGTGACGACCGTGAGCAGCACCACCTGCTCGTGCAGCACCTGGTTGTGCTCCAGGTGGTGCAGGAGCACCGGCGGCGCGCCGTGTCTGGTGCCGGTCAGGAACACCGCCGTGCCGCGCACCCGGGGCAGGGGGCTGCGCGAGAGCGTCTGGAGCAGCTTCTCCAGCTCCACGGCGTGGGTGTCGCGCTTGTCGAACAGCAACTCCAGCCCCCTCCGCCACACCGCCATCAGCAGGAAGACGACCGCGGCCATCACCAGCGGCAGCCAGCCGCCCTCGGCGATCTTCAGCAGGTTGGCGCCCAGGAAGGAGGCATCCACGATGAGGAAGCCAGCCACCACGAGCCCGAGCGCCCATGGCGGCCAGTGCCAGCGCCGCCGGGCCACCGAGCCGAAGAGGAACGTGGTGATGAGCATGGTGCCCGACACCGCCAGCCCGTAGGCCGAGGCGAGCGACTGGGAGGTGCGGAAGCTCAGCACCACGGCGACGCACGCCGTCATCAGCGCCCAGTTGATGGCGGGCAGGTAGATCTGCCCCTCGTGCGTCGGAGACGTGTGGCGCAGGGTCAGCCGCGGGCAGTAGCCCAGTTGGCTCGCCTGGTGGGTGAGGGAGAACACCGCGCTGATGAGCGCCTGGGACGCGACGACCGTGGCCAGCGTGGCCAGCACCACCATGGGGTAGAGCGCCGGGCCGGGCAGCGAGCGGTAGAAGGGGGCGCTGGCGGCCTCGGGGTGGTGCAGGAGGAAGGCGCCCTGGGAGAGGTAGCTCAACAGGAGCGCGGGCAGCACGAGCGAGAACCACGCGAGCCGGATGGGCCGCCGGCCGAAGTGGCCCATGTCCGCGTAGAGCGCCTCGGCGCCGGTGAGGCACAGGATGACGGAGCCGAGCACCCGGAAGCCATGCCAGCCCGACTCCTGGAAGAAGCGCACCGCGTGCCAGGGATTGAAGGCGGCGAGCACCTCGGGGGCGCGCAGCACGCCCCAGGCCCCGAAGGCCCCGATGCTCAGGAACCACAGCGCCACGATGGGCCCGAACACCACGCCCACCCGCCCCGGGCCCCAGGGCTGCACGAAGAAGAGCGCCAGGAGGATGAGCACCGTGAGCGGCACCACGTAGGGCTCGAAGACGGGGGTGGCCACCTTCAGCCCCTCCACCGCCGAGAGCACCGAGATGGACGGGGTGATGACGCCATCCCCATACAGGAGCGCCGCGCCGAACAGCCCGAGCCCCACCAGCACCGCGCGCCCCCCGCGCGAGCGCGCCGGCCGCAGCATCGCCACCAGCGCGAGGATGCCGCCCTCGCCCTCGTTGTCCAGGCGCAACAGGAGCGTGAGGTACTTCACGCACACCACCAGCAGCAGCGACCAGATGATGAGCGACAGCACCCCGAGGATGTTGCCGGACGTCACCTGCACCGCATGTGGTCCGTGGAAGCTCTCCTGGAGCGCGTAGAGGGGGCTCGTCCCCAGGTCGCCGAACACCACGCCCAGGGCGGTCAGGGTGAGCAGCGCCAGCCCCTGGGGCTCGCGGTGCGTCTGTCCCAGGCGGGAAGGCCCCCGCCTCGTGGGAAGAGCGCGCCTGGCGCCCGTGGCCCCTCGGGGGGGCTCCTCTCGCTGGTCTCCCACGGCTTCGAGCGTGCTCATCGGCGTGGCGTGGGGCAAGCACGCCGGGCGTCTCAGGCGCGCCACCGTTCCATCCCTGGACGATGGGGGTGGAGCGACGCGGCGCGCCGTCGCCTGGCGGACGCGGGGCATGGGGCGGCGCCAGTGGAAATCCGCCAGGGCACCCTGGCACCTTGCCACGCTCCAGTGGGGGCGGGGGGCGTCCTCCGAGAGAGGCGCGGCCCGGGCATGTGGCTTGCTGAAGCCAGGAGCCGAGGAGACCGCGCGTCCATGTCTTGTGTCTTGCCTTGTCGCGTCATTCCGGTGGCCGTCCGCGTCATGACGGGCGGGAGGTGAGCGGATGGAGGGCGTGCTGCCAAGGACGGTGCGGTTGCACGGCGCGGACGAGTCCCTGCGCTCACTGTTGAGCGACGTGTTGGGGGACATGGGCATTCCGTTGGAGGAGGACGGCGGGGGGGCGCGTCCGGACGTGGTGCTCGCGCTGGTGGAGCGCGAGGACAGCGTGCGCGGGGTGCTGCGGGAGGTGTCGGGAGCGGCGCCCGTCATCGTGCTGTTGCCGTTCGAGGACGAGCGGTTGCGGTGCCTGGCGATGCGCCTGGGCGCCCGGAGTTGTTACGCGCTGGGCACGCCGCTGGAGGCGCTCAAGCGGCTGCTGCGCGAGGTGGGCCTGTCAAATGCTCCGGGCGGCTGGGGCGGGGAGGCACGATGAGGCGGCATGAATCCGGGCAGGGAGCGCGGGCACGGCCCGTGTTGCGGTTGGTCTCCTCGCCTCCCCCCGCCGTGACGCCCTCGGGCGAGCGGGTGCTGGTGGAGGGCGAGGGCTTGCGGCTCACCAGCGAGCGGCTGGAGGTGGAGGGCCGCTCGTGGCGGCTGGAGGAACTGCGCGGCTTCGGCACGCGGCGTGAGTCCCCGGGGCTGTGGCTGCCGCTCGGGGTGGGGGGAAGCGCGGCGCTGCTGGTGCCGGGACTGCTGTTGCAGCCGGGCTCGTTCCGGGTGACGGCCGCGCTGGTGGTGGCCACGCTGCTCGTCTTCGCCGCCATCGCCCGGGTGGTGGCCGCCGCGGACACCTACCGGCTGCTGGTGCGCACCGCCGAGGGGGAGCGCCAGGTGTGGTGCGGACAGGATCATCAGCTGCTCGCGCGGGTGGTGCGCGAGCTGGGCGAGAAGCTCGAGCGTGCCGAGCCCCCGCGCCCGGCCCCGGTGCGCCGGCTCGTCCTCGTGCGCTGACGCGGGCACCCCGAGGAGATGTCGGGTGGGCGGCGCGTGGAGTGTCCCCCGGGGAGGGGTCTCGCCGAGGCGCTCTGGTGCGCCACCCGACACCAGCGCCGGGGAGGGCGTGCTTCTTGGCGGCGAGGGGCTTGCCGATGCACGGCCCCGTTTCGAGCATGTGCGGAGAGAGGGCGACGGCCGCCGCGGCCCGCGGTGCGAGGCGCACTCTCCAGGCGCGAGCGATTCGCCGCCGCGCCGTGAGGGGGAATGTGCGATGCGATTCACGGATCACCTGCCAGAAGGCGGCATCCTTCCCGCGTTGTGGGCGAGGGATCAGCACGGCGTGTTGCATGAGCTGGCCCGGACCCTCTCGGCGCATGCCCACGCGCCGGTGCGCGACATCGAGGAGCGGCTCGCGGTGCGCGAGCGCATCTGCAGCACGGCGATTGGCGAGGGGGTGGCCATTCCCCACTGCCGGGTGGAGGGGCTGAAGCGCACCACGGTGTGTGTCGCCGTGCACCCGGCGGGCGTGGACTTCGGCGCCCGGGACGGGCGGCCCGTGCGGCTGCTGGTGACGCTCGTGTCGCCGGAGAAGGCCGCGGGCCTGCACCTGGGCCTGCTCACCCGCATCGCGGCGCTGCTCCGGGATGAGCACCTGCGCCGAGCGGTGCTGGAGACGCCCTCGGCCGGGGCCATCCGCTCGCTGTTCGTCCGGGCGGAGGACGCCTACCTGTCCGCCCAGCACGCCCGGCAGGGTCTCCACCCGCCGGCGAGCCTCTCGCCGCCTGCGCTCAGGTGCCGGCCGGATCGAGCGGTGCCGTGACGACCTCGATGGTGGTCGAGGTCATGAGCTTGTGGATGGGGCAGCGCGCGACGGCGTCGTGGAGCTTCTGCTTCTCCTCCGGGGAGAGGGCGCCGTGGAAGGCGAGCTTCACGTTGAGCACATAGGTGCCCTGACGCTCGCGCGAGTCGTCGCGCTCGACGACGGTCTCCACGCGCTCCAGGGCCATGCCGTACTTCTTCGCGTACCACATGGCCGTCAGGGCCTTGCACGAGGCGAGCGAGGCATCGAAGTAGTCATGGGGACTGGGGGCGGAAGCCTCGCCGCCGGGAGTGGTCGGGGTGTCGGCGTGGAGGGTGTGGGTGCCAGCATGGAGGACCTGACGGAACGCGCCGCTCTGCTCGGTCTGACTCTGGATGGCCATGGGAAGTCGTCCTGGGGTGGGAGGGGTTGACCCGGGACAAACTAGCGGGGGACGGCGCCGGCGATTAGCGGGAACGGCCTGGAAGCACTGTTCCATGGGTGGGACGACGCTTCCCGTGGTCATCGGCTAGTGCGAAAGGGCCCGAGCCCCCAGGATGTGTCCATCGAACAGCGGGGAACACGCCGCTCGCGAGTCCGAGGACTCCAGGGAGCCGTCCATGAACAGCCAAGACACGATGGAACTCAAGTCGCACCCCGCGCTGGAGACGTTGATCGTCGCCCCGACGAAGGACCTGGGGGATGGCTTCGAGGTGCGGCGGGCGCTGCCCTCGGCGAGGCGCCGGATGGTGGGCCCCTTCATCTTCCTGGACCAGATGGGGCCGGCGCTGTTCGAGGCGGGCAAGGGGCTGGACGTGCGGCCGCACCCGCACATCGGCCTGGCCACGGTCACCTACCTCTTCGAGGGCTCCATCCTGCACCGGGACAGCCTGGGCACGGTGCAGTCCATCCACGCGGGGGCGGTGAACTGGATGACGGCGGGCCGGGGCATCGTGCACTCCGAGCGCACGGCGCCGCAGACGCGCGCCACGGGCGGCAAGCTCTTCGGGCTCCAGGCGTGGGTGGCGCTGCCCAAGGCCCACGAGGAGACGGCGCCCACCTTCATCCACCACCCCGCCGAGACGATGCCCTTCCTCGAGGGTGAGGGCGTGCGCATGCACGTGCTCGCCGGAGCGCTGCATGGCAAGCGCTCGCCGGTGAAGACCTTCTCGGACATGTTCTACGCGGACGTGGCACTGGAGAAGGGGGCGCGCTTCGTCATCCCGGCCGAGCACGAGGAGCGGGGGCTCTACCTCGCCGAGGGCGCGGTGGAGGTGGACGGCACCGAGTTCGGCGTGGGCGAACTGCTCGTGCTGCGTCCGGGCAGCGAGTTCGTCGTGCGAGCCACCCGCGCGACGCGCATGGCGGTGCTGGGGGGCGAGCCGATGGACGGTCCGCGCTACATCTTCTGGAACTTCGTCTCCAGCTCGAAGGAGCGGCTGGAGCAGGCCAAGGCGGACTGGCGCGAGCGCCGCTTCGCCGCCGTCCCCGAGGAGACGGAGTTCATCCCGCTGCCCTCGGAGCCGCCCGCGCCCGTGCGCTATCCGTGAGTGTTCCATCAGGTGCCTTTTCGATTTCTCGAAAAGAGAGAGGAGCACGCTTGTTGTCTGGCTGATCACGGACAGAAAAGACATTCATCGCGCGGCCTCTGGAACAAGTCCGACAGCCCAGGATTCCTGATAATTGGGGGTGGGCTTGAATTCCCGAGCCCCATAACGGGAGGAATGCAACGAATGCGGATGAATGGACTGCTCATCGGGATGCTGTCGGGACTCGCGCTCACCGCCTGTGGGATGTCGGCGGAAGAGGTGGCCGGGACGGAGGAGACCTCCGAGTCCCAGCGTGAGCTCGCCAGCTACCCGACGAAGTGGACGCTCACGAACAGCACGACGCAGGCGCTCACGTTCAGCTGTGCCTGCCCCAAGCCCTATGGACTCTCCTTCACCGTCAACATGACCACGACGACGGTCGGCGCGGGGCAGTCCACGGTCCTTTCGTGGTCGAGCTTCTTCAATGACGGGCTGGGGTTGAACGCCTGTACTGGGAGTGGCTGGAATTGCCGCACGACCACCGCGGGGGGCTCCGTCTACGCCACCGCGACCTTCCCCACCGGCTGGGGCCAGAACATCACGCTGACGGCCCAGCCGGGTGGTCAGCTCGTCAAGCAGTAGGAAGCGCGGCTGCCGCCTCGGGCCCGTGCCTGGGGCGGCGGAGTCCGGGCTCGGGCTCAGTAGGGAGGCAACAGCCGCCGGAATCCATGCCCCAGCACGAGGCCGAGCACGAGCAGGTTGCGCGGCAGGAGCGCCGGCCAGAAGAGGGGCAGGGCACCCGGCGCCGCGAGCTCTCCCGGTCCCGAGTACCGGGCCGCGAGCCGCTCCCCGAGCCGTCGCAGCCACCCCACCGAGCGGGGCCACTCGGCGAGGCCCTCGAGCCATTCCGGAGGAATGCTCCCCGCGCCCGTGGTCGCGCCCGCCAGTGCACCGACGATGGCGCCCGTGGTGTCGCTGTCGCCGCCGAGCAGGATGACCTCTTCCACCGCCCGCTGGAAGTCCGTGCCATGACGCAGCCAGGCGTAGAGCACCACCGGCACGGTGTGCATCACATAGCCACTCACCCCTTCGGCGAGCCCCAGCTCCGCGGCGAACTCCGGCACGCTCGCGCCCCGCTCCCAGGCCGCGCGCAGCCGGACGAGGGCCTCGCGCAACGAGGGCTCGTCGATGCGGGCCGCCCACTCGCGCATCATCTCCTCCGCGTCCACGCCGCCCCGCCGGGCGCCATGGGCCGCCGCCAGCGCCACGGCCAGCGCGCCCTGCTCGGCGCGGGCATCCCGGTGGGTCATCCGGCTCGAGGCCCGGACGAAGGCCTCCAGCCGCTCCGGGTGCTCCGCGAGACACACGCCCAGCAGTGGCGCGCGCATGGCCGGGCCATTGCCCGCGGACACCACCCCGCTGCGGCCCGGTGGAAAGCCGAGCCACAGCTTCACCGTGGCGCGCAGCGTGGCCCAGCCCACCCCGGCCGGCAGTCCCAGCAGCCAGCCCCGTAGCCTCCAGGCGAGGTTCCGGGCGAAGTGCTCGGGGGAGTCGGACGCGGCGAGCAGGGCCTGCGCCACCATGCAGGCGTGTTCCGTGTCATCACTGCCCACGCCCCGGCCGAGGAAGAAGCGGTGACGCAGCGGCGCTCCGCCGAACATGCGCAGCGCACGCCGCCGGGACAGTCCCTCGCGCGGCAGCCCGAGCGCGTCTCCCACCACTGTTCCCAGGAGCGCGCCCAGGATGGCGTCCTGCTTCATGTGTCTTGCCTCCGCACGGAGTCCACCCCTCACCGTGTGCAAGGCCTGTGCTCGGGGCCCACCGCCGTCCCGCCGCTCGGCGAGGCGCCGCGTGGAGCCGCCAGGAGACAGGATGTCCGAGCCGCTCGGCCGCTGCTCGGACACCCTGTCGTCCGCGGGCTAGATGCAGCCGGTGCTGGTGTAGTTCTTGCCGTACGGGCAGCAGTAGATGGCGGTCGTGTTGCTCGGGTTCTGGACGCAGACATTGGAGCCCGAGACGTAGTTCCAGCCGCAGAACAGGCCGGTCCCGCAGGGCGGCACGCACGAGCCATTGATGAGCCCATAGCCGCTCGGGCAGCAGTAGATGGTCGGCCCGCCCGTGTACTGCTGACACCCCGTGGCGCCATTCGCGGCGCTCGCGGAACAGTAGAGGCCGGTACCACACAGCGCCATCGCCGACACGCGGCCCTCCTCCTGGCCCCCCTCGACCGCCACCTCGTTGTTCTTCGACTGCGTGCCCGTCGTGAGGATCTCCTCGGACGGCTGACCACAACCCGTTGCCAGCAACGCGACCGCAAAAACAGACAAGAGCGACCTGGTCATCTCATTTCCTTTCGTCATGGCCGGAATCCGGCCGTGGGGAGTTTAAGACAAACGTATCTCCCTGTGAACATGTTTTCACCGCCGTGACGTATGTGTTCAAATGGGTGGAGGCCGGGAGATGGTGTCTCGCTTCACCACGCCCCCGCGCGCCGGTGTTCGCCGTCCTGGCGGTGGGAGGCCGGGCGGCATAGGGTGCCGGTATGGAGAGCCGTCCCACCCTGGTCTTCGCTGATGGTGCATGTTCCGGCAATCCCGGCCCGGGAGGCTGGGGAACCATCATCGTCACGTCCGCGGGCGAGGTGACGGAGCTGGGGGGCCACGAGCCGGAGACCACCAACAACCGCATGGAGCTGACGGCGGTGGGCAAGGCGCTGCGCCACCTGGAGCGCACGCCGGGGCCGCTGCTCATCCACACGGACTCCACCTACGTGATTCAGGGCATCACCCGCTGGGCGTTCGGGTGGAGCCGGCGCGGGTGGAAGACAGCCGAGGGCGGTGACGTGGCCAACGCCGTCTACTGGAAGCGGCTCATGGCGCTCCTGGCCGAGCGCAAGCAGGCCTTCCCCCCCGAGGCCGCCGCCGTGGAGTGGCGCTACGTGCGGGGGCACGCGGGCGTGCCGGGCAACGAGCGGGTGGATGAGATCGCCGTCGCCTACTCCAAGGGCCGGAGCGTGAAGCTCTACGTGGGCCCGCTGTCGGGCTACGGCGTGGACGTGTTCCAGGTGCCCGAGGACACCTCCCTGCCCGAGGAGAAGCCCCGGCAGCGCGAGGGCTCCTCGGCCAAGGCATACTCCTATCTGAGCGAGGTGGGCCGCAGCGTGAAGCGGCACGCGACCTGGGCCGCGTGCGAGCGCCGGGTGAAGGGCGTGCCGGGCGCCCGCTTCAAGAAGACACGCAGCGCGCAGGACGAGGTGAAGGTGCTCGAGGAGTGGGGCTTCTCGCTCCAGGACGTCCAGTCGGAGGACTGAGCCCGCTCGGCCTTGGTGAGGGGCGGGCCCGGGAATTCCAGGCCGGGTGGACGGGCCCGCCTCAACATCCTGTGCTCGAAAATCCGAGGCTCCCTCCGCCAGCGGTTCGCCAAGTCCTTGAAGTCTCTCATTTCCGCCCCGCGCACGCTCCTTGCTCTACCGGCGCGCGAATACGCCTTGGGGGCACAAGACATGACTTCGCTTCGCCGTTGGTTGATTCCCTCACTCATCGCCACGCTGGGACTCGCGGGCTGCTCCTCGGCCGCGCCGCCGGGAGAGCGCATCGCCTCGGACAAGGCGCGGGTGACGAAGCCCAACGTCCCGGCCGAGGACTTCGCGGCGCTCGTCTCCGGCAACACCGACTTCGCCGCCTCGCTGTACCGGCGGATCTCCAAGCCGGGGGACAACCTGCTCTTCTCGCCCTTCAGCATCAGTCATGCGTTCGCCATGGTGTACGCGGGGGCGCGCGGCGACACCGAGTCGCAGATGGCCCAGGCGCTCCACTTCACCCTGCCGCAGGAGCGGCTCCACCCCGCCGTGAACGCGCTGAATCTGGCGCTCCAGGCCCGTGCCAAGGCCAAGGTGAAGGGCGGAGGCTCGCCGCCCACGTTGCGCGTGGTGAACGCCGCCTGGGGTCAGCAGGGGTACGCGTTCGAGTCGCCCTTCCTCGACGTGCTCGCGCAGCACTACGGCACGGGCATGTACGCGGTGGACTTCATCACGAAGCCCAGGTCCATCCGCGACGACATCAATACCTGGGTCGAGGGGCAGACGCAGGGCCGCATCCAGGACCTGCTCCCGGCCGACATCGTGACCCCCGACACGCGCCTGGTGCTCGCCAACGCGCTCTATTTCAAGGGGGACTGGCAGGAGTCCTTCGCGAAAACCCGCGAGGCCCCGTTCCACACGCTGGAGGGCGGCACGCGGCAGGTTTCCATGATGCACGGCCCGATCACGGCTCCCTTGCTGAACGGCGAGGACTTCGATGCCGTCGCCATCCCGTACAAGGGGCAGGCCTTCCGCATGCTCGTCATCGTTCCCCACGAGGGCCGGTTCGCTGAAGTCGAGTCACGGCTGTCGGCGGACTTCCTGGACAGCGTCCGGGCGGGACTGCGAAGCAGCCATATCGCCCTCGGGTTGCCCAAGTTCAAGGTGACGCAGGCCACCCCCCTCGCCGACGCGCTGAAGGCGCTCGGCATGGTGGACGCCTTCTCGGATCGCGCCGACCTGTCCGGAGTGAGCCGGCAGGATCAACTGCTGATCTCGGCCGCGCAACACCAGGCCTTCATCTCCGTGGACGAGCGGGGCACCGAGGCGGCCGCCGCCACCGCGGTCGTCATCGTCAGGGAGTCCGCGCCCCCTCCGTTCGTCGTGGACCGTCCCTTCCTCTTCCTCATCGAGGACGTGGAGACGAAGAGCGTGCTCTTCCTCGGCCGCCTCGTGAATCCCTGACCGCACCCGCTTGGAGAAACAAGACATGACATCACTTCGCCGTTGGTTGATTCCCTCACTCATCGCCACGCTGGGACTCGCGGGTTGCGCCTCGGACGAGCCCCCCGGAGAACGCATCGCCTCGGAGAAGACACGGGTGACGAAGCCCGACGTCCCGGCCGAGGACCTCGCGGCGCTCGTCTCCGGCAACACCGACTTCGCCGCCTCGCTGTACCGGCGGATCTCCAAGCCGGGGGACAACCTGCTCTTCTCGCCCTTCAGCATCAGTCAGGCGTTCGCCATGGTGTACACGGGGGCGCGCGGCGACACCGAGTCGCAGATGGCCCAGGCGCTCCACTTCACCCTGCCGCAGGAGCGGCTCCACCCGGCCGTGAACGCGCTGAATCTGGCGCTCCACTCCCGCGCCGACGCCCCGGTGAAGGGCAGAGGCTCACCGCCCACGCTCCGTCTGGTGAACGCCGCCTGGGGCCAGAAGGGGCTCACGTTCGAGCCTTCCTTCCTCGACGTGCTCGCTCAGGACTACGGCACGGGGATGTACGCGGTGGACTTCACCACGAAGTCCAAGTCCATCCGCGACGACATCAACACCTGGGTCGAGAAGCAGACCATGGGGCGCATCGAGGACTTGCTCCCGGTCGACGCGGTGACTCCCGCCACGCGCCTGCTGCTCGCCAACGCGCTCTATTTCAAGGGAGCGTGGCAGCAGCCCTTCAACGAGGCGGGAACCTATGAGGCCCCGTTCCACACGCTGGGGGGCGACACGCGGCAGGTCCCGATGATGAGCGCCTCGGTCTCGGTCCCGTTCCTCGACAGCGAGGACTTCACGGCCTTCGCGCTCCCGTATGTGGGCAAGGCCTTCCGCATGCTCGTCATCGTTCCCGAGGCGGGACGGTTCGAGCAGGTCGAGTCGCGGCTGTCGGCGGACTTCCTGGAGGGCGTCCGGGCGGGACTGAGCGACAGTTCCATCGCCCTCGAGTTCCCCAGGTTCGAGATGAAGCAGGCGTTCTCCCTCGACGAAGCGCTGAAGGCGCTCGGCATGGTGGACGCCTTCACGGAGCGCGCCGACCTGTCGGGAATGATCCAACAGGCGGACTTCCGCCTCTCGGTCGCGCAACACCAGGCCTTCATCGCCGTGAAAGAGCAGGGCACCGAGGCGGCCGCCGCCACCGTGGTCGGCGTGGGGCCGACGTCCGCGCCCCCGCCGTTCATCGTGGACCGCCCCTTCCTCTTCCTCATCGAGGACGTGGAGACGAAGAGCGTGCTCTTCCTCGGGCGCTTCGTGAACCCCTGACCCGCCCCCCACGCGCGCCTTCACTCCATCGTGAAGGACGCGTGCCGGGTGGCCTCCGAGCTGTCACCCACCCAGAGCTCGTAGCGGGTACCGGGCTCCACCACGCGGGTCGCGCGGGCATCGACGAAGGACAGCTCCTGGAAGCCCAGGGGGAACTCCAGCTCGCGCGACTCGCCGGGCGCGAGCGTGACGCGCTGGAAGCCCACGAGCTGGCGCACGGGCTGCGTGATGCTCGTGCCCAGGATGCGCAGATAGAGCTGCGCCACCACCGTGCCCTGGCGCTCGCCCGCGTTGCGCACCTGGGTCTTCACGCGCAACACCTCCCCCCGCTGTTCGCGCACGGCTCGGGCCTGGAGCGACGGGGCGCTCGGCTGGGGCGGGGAGAAGTCGAACCGGGTGTAGGAGAGTCCGTGGCCGAAGGGGTAGAGCGGTGAGTTGCGCTCGTCCAGGTAGCGCGAGACGTACTTCTCCGCCCCGTTGGCGGCGGGGCGCGTCAGGTCCGTCTGGTCCGCCGGGCGGCCGGTGTTGAGGTGGTTGTAATAGAGGGGCACCTGCCCCAGGCTCCGGGGGAAGGTGATGGGCAGCCGGGCGCTGAAATCCACGTCGCCCCACAGCAGGTTGGCCAGGGCGGGACCGGCCTCGATGCCGGGCTGCCACGCCTGCACGAGCGCCGCCACCTGGCGTTGGGCGTCCGTGAGGGCCAGCGGGCGGCCACTGAAGACAATCAGCACGACGGGCTTGCCGGTGGCGGCCAGCGCCTCGAGCAGTTGCAATTGATTGCCAGGCAGGTCGATGCGCGTCCGGGAGGCGGCCTCGCCGCTCATGTTCGTGTCCTCGCCCAGGGCGGCGATCACCACGTCCGAGGCGCGGGCCGCCGCCACCGCTTCCGCGAAGCCCGAGCTGTCCGCCGAGAGGACGTCGGTGCCCCTCGCGTGGCGCAAGGCGCCCGGAGTGTCGCGCAGCCGGTGCTCTAGGGCGGCGCGCAGGGTCACCACGTCCCTGGGGTCACCCTTGCCATTCCACGTCCCCAGCATGTCGACGGGCGCGTCCGCGAGCGGGCCGACGAGGGCCACCTTCCGGCCCGGGGAGAGCGGCAGCACGCCCCCCTTGTTCTCGAGCAGGACGATGGACTCCTCCGCCAGGCGCCGGGCCAGCTCGCGCTTCTCCGGGGTGGCGACGTAGGCCGCCGCCTTCTCGTCCACGTAGGGGTGCTCGAACAGGCCGAGCGCGAACTTCACCCGCAGCACGCGGCGCACGGCCTCGTCCACCACCGCCTGGGACAGCTTCCCCTCGCGCACCAGCCGGGGCAGCTCCGGCGCGTAGAGATGGGATTCCATGTCCATGTCGACGCCCGCGCTCAGCGCCTTGAGCGCGGCGGACGGTCCATCCAGGGCGATGCCGTGGTTCTTCAGCTCCGCCACCGCCGTCCAATCACTCACCACGAAGCCGTTGAAGCCCCACTCCCCGCGCAGGATGTCCGTCAGCAGGTGGGCGTTGGCCGTGGCGGGCACCCCGTTGAGCGTGTTGAAGGCGCTCATCAGGGTCGCGCTGCCCGCCTCGATGGCGGCCTGGTAGGGCGGCAGGTAGGTCTGCCGCAGGCTCACCTCGGACATGTCGACGGTGTTGTAGTCCCGGCCCGCCTCGGCCGCGCCATAGGCGGCGAAGTGCTTCACGCTCGCCGCCACCGACGTGGACTCCGACAGCGAGGGGCCCTGGTAGCCCCGGACGTACGCGCGCGCCATGGCGGCGCCCAGGAAGGGATCCTCTCCCGAGCCCTCGGCGACGCGGCCCCAGCGCGGGTCACGCGCGATGTCGACCATGGGCGAGAACACCCAGCGGATGCCCTCGGCGGCGGCCTCGGTGCCGGCCAGGTGCATGGCCTGCTCCACCAGGGCCGGGTCGAAGCTCGCCGCCATGCCCAGGGGGATGGGCATCGTGGTGCGATAGCCGTGGATGACGTCGAAGCCGAACAGCAGCGGAATCTTGAGGCGGCTCTGCTCGACCGCGATGCGCTGGTAGCGATTGGTCTCCTGGGCGCCCACCACGTTGAGCATCGAGCCGACGGCGCCGGCGCGCACCAGCGTCTCGTAGTCACTGCGGCCGGTGCCCGGTCCCGTGGGCGTTCCCGCCGAGTACTGCGCGAGCTGCCCCACCTTCTCCTCGAGCGTCATCCGCGCGAGCAGGGCCTCCACCCGGCGCTGGAGCCCGCCGCCCGCGAGCTGCTCGTTCGAGGGCGCCGGGTTCCGCACGCCGCGCTTCACCTGACTCCATTTCCGCAAACCCTTGGCCATTCGGGCAGAGTAGCCAATGGGTTCAGAAGGTGCCCATGCCAATCAGCCCGAAGGTGTGCTTCACGCGGTCCTGGCTGCCGACGAAGAATCCGGACATCACCTGGCCGGTGCGCAGCGTGGCCGTGGCCATGAGGCGCAAGCGCGCCGTCTCCCATTGGTGGCTGACGAGGGTGTGGACGCTGAAGTTCTCGCGCCGCACTCCCGTCTCGAGCACCGTCCACAGGGCCGGCTCGGCCTGACTGGAATGGACGCCCAGGCAGAACTCGAGCCAGGACAGCCGGCCCCGCAGGTTCGCCCACCGCGTGTCGAGCAGGAGCCCCTCGGGGGTGCGCGCCGCCGCGCCTCCCAGCTCGAGCTGCTCGAGGCGCAGGGTGTGCAGGGAGATCTCCGGCAGGCTCCATCGCAACGAGATGTCCGCGCGGGCGTTCTGGAAATGGCGCTCGGAACTCAGACGGACGGAGGTGTGCAGGCGCCTGTTGAGCAGGGTGCCGCTGAGCGAGAGGGGCACGCCCAGGTTGTCGACTGGCTTGGTTCCGAACTGGTGGAGCAGCCCGAGCGCCGCCGCGCTCGCGGCGAGGACCGCCACCGGCTTGGGCACCCGCAGGAAGCCGAGCGTCGAGTTGAGTCCGCGCTGCAACAGGCTGTCGGGTCCACTGAGCCTCGGGCCCAGGTCGCGCAGGCGCACCTGCTCCCCATCGGGGCCCAGGGCGAGCAGGGAGACGAGCTGCCGTCCCGCCGGGAGCTCGGACATGGTCAGGTTCTTCATGGGCTCGGAGAGCGAGTCCAGGGCGGCGCGCTGCTCGTACTGCGTCGCCGGGATGAAGCCCCAGGCCCGGGCTCGGACGGCCAGGTCGAGCGAGGGCACGGTCAGCCCCCCGGCCAGGGCGCGTTCGGGATCGGCGAGCGAGAAGAGCAGCTCATCGAAGGCGGGTTGATCCGGCACGGCTGGAGGGGGAGCGAGCGGCCGATGAAGCTCGAGAACCGTCGCCCCGGCGGGGAGCGCCCAGAGCGCTACGGTGAGGATCACCGCCCATGCTGAGGCGAATCGGCCCATTCTCCTTACAAGGTGTTCAGACCTTCGCTTGCCAGCAAGCAAGGCACCGGGGACAGCTGCCTACCTGCTGACATCCCGGGCATCACCGCCTCATGTCCGGGCTACTTGTCGCCCCCTGCCTGCCTGGTGCTTCGGGCGCTCTCCCTGGGGGCCCCGGGGCCGGGTGGCGTATCCTCGCCCCCATGCACGCTCTGTTGATCGGCTCCGGCTCGCGCGGTGACTTCCAACCCATGCTCGCGCTCGCGGTGGCGCTGCGCCGGGCCGGTCACACGGTGACGCTGCTCGCCTCTCCCGTCTTCCAGGGGGAGGCCGAGGCGTTCGGCATCCCCTTCCATCCGTGTGGCCATGACGTGCGGGAGGTGCTCGCGCAGACCCGGGAGCGCACGCGCACCCCGCTCGGCTTCGTCCGGACGCTCCATTCCATCATCGCCAGCGAGTTCGAGCTGCAGGTGGCGCACATCGAGCCGCGGCTCCGGGGCGTGGACCTGGTGGTGGGCGGGGGCTCGACGATGGCGGCGCACCTGCTCGCGGACGCGGCGGGGGTGCCCTACCGCTACATCGGCTACACGCCGCAGATCCTCCCCTCCGCGTTCCATCCGATGTTGATGGTGCCGCTCACCCGGTCTCCTCGGGTGTTGAACCGGCTGCTCTGGGGGGCCGCGAGGCGGTTCTACAACCGGATGATGGACGCGCCCTACAACGCGCGGCGCGCGCAACGGGGACTGCCGCGCGAAGAGGATCTCTTCGGCGCCATCTTCCCCCCGGACAAGACGCTGCTCGCGTGCGATCCGGAGCTGATGCCCGCGCCGCCCGACCTCGCCCAGGTGCCCCAGGTGGGCTCCTTCGCGTTGCCGGACGATCGGCCGCTGCCGCCCGAGGTCGAGGCGTTCCTGAGCGACGGGCCTCCGCCCCTCTACGTGGGCTTCGGGAGCATGCCGGACGAAGACCCCGCGAGCACCACGCGGCGGGTGCTCGAGGCCGCGCGAAAGGCCGGGGTCCGGCTGCTCCTGTCCGCGGGATGGGCGGGGCTCGGCGAGGGCGAGGCGCTCGGTCCCTCCGTGAGGGTGCTGGGCCCCGTGTCGCATGGGCTGCTCTTCCCGCGGCTGGCGGGCGCGGTGCACCATGGCGGGGCGGGGACCACCGCGGCGTCGGCGCGCGCGGGCATTCCCCAACTGGTGGTGCCCCACGCGTTCGACCAGTTCATGTTCGCCCATCACGTCCACGAGCGCGGCCTGGGACCGAAGCCCCTTCCCAAGCGGGCGCTGACGGTGGAGCGGCTCGCCGAGGGACTCCGCGCGCTCGCGAGTGACGGGGCGATGCGGGAGCGGGCTCGCGTCACCGGCGAGAGCATCCGGAGCCGGGAGCCCTTGCGCGCCGCCGTCACGTGGCTCGAGAGCGCCCTGCCTGGAGGCGAGGAGCGGGTGGCCCGTACGGGCTGACAGTCCACGAGGGGCACGCCGTCCTTTATGCGGTTCACCACATAAAGAAGGATGTTATGCGGTGATAGGTTTTATGCAGCCCTTGGTACATCGTGCAGGAGCATTTTCGGTCGCAGGTACGCTGCGTAACGGAACGCCAGGAGGGTGTAGCGGACCAAGAGCCGTGTGCCGATGGTTGCCTGCCGAGGAGGTGGGCAGGTAGCAATCCAGCACGGCGGAGGGTGCTGCCGCGCCAGCTAGGGGCCCCTGTTCTGCGCGCCAGCAACCTCATGTGCCCCGGGGGAGCAAACCCATCACTTCGCCAAGGGGGTTGGCAGGAGGCCCTGTCGCGATAATCGAGAAGAGAAGCCGCCACTTTTCAGCTGCCTGGACGAAGACCCAAATGTCGATCGCGACCACAAGCACCGCTGCCTATACGTACCAATATGAGGCTGACGTCTGGTTCTTCCTGCTCCATGCAGGAGAGCCTGGGCTGATGCTGGTGAATGAGCCGCGAGGGAGCGAGGACGCGAAAGCCACGTTCCCGGCCATTCCCTGGAACGTGGAAATTCAGAGCAAGAGCGAGCGAGGTGACGTGGACATTCCCCTCTTACTGGGGTGGTTATGGAAATTCCCTGAAAGAGAGGCTTCCGATTCGCTCCTCGAACGGTTGCTCTCCAATCTGCAGAGCAGTGCTCTGTTCTTCACGGGCGGGCGGTGCACCGATTCTGTCCGGCGACTGGTCTCCGACGGCACAAATACGGTGGGAGAGCGCGAGTTCGGGCTCGAACGAGCAGAAGCGGGTGAGTTCCTGCGGATGGTCTCGAACGTCGCCGAAATGCCCGAGAGAACTCGGTTGGAGCAGGAGCGCCGCGCGCATCGTTCGGCCCTGGTCCTGAGTCTAAACGACGTCTTTCGGCTCACTCGGCGCATCCACGTCCTTGAGGGAGTGACGCGTGAGCACATCCTGGCCGAAAGTCGGCGGTTGCTCGTCCGCCATCGCGTGCCGACGAGCCAAGCCGACCATGTATTCCGGCGGATGGTGGACTACGTCCGTGAGAAAGTCCCCGACCGTGACGACGTAGCCCCCGGGCTCCGGAAACTCCTGAGGGAGAGCGCCAAGTCGCGCATCTTCAACGAAGAGGCAGAGCGCATCGAGCGGCCGGAGGAGAGCGCACTCCTCGACAGGCTGCAGGACAAGCGCGTTCTGCTGCTCACCGGCCCGAGCCGGTGCGGAAAGACCTTCCTGGCCAAGTGGCTCGCCCAGGCTCTACAGAATCTGGGGTTCGAAATCGGGCGGGGAGATTCTCAGGACGCCATGCGTTTCCTTCTCCTAGGGAATGAATACGACCGCCTGTTCATCATCGAAAATGCATTCGAGCAGGCGACCGCGTCGGGAACCGTCCGTCGGACCTGGGAGGCGGTAGAGCAGGTGATCCGTGAATTGTCGGAGCACTGCAGGCTCATCGTCACGGCGTCGAAGGAATCGCTCCGCGACACGCTGGACGCAAACGGGATTCCGATTCCGATGGAAGGGCATCCCTGGGTGGATCTCACGGTCCGGGATCCCGCGCTCGCGGACCGTATCTGGAGGAAGCACGCGGGGCTTGCCGGGCTCTCCGAGGTGGATCGCGAGCGGTACTCCGAACACCTGCGCCGTCTTTCGCCCGACTTCCTCGTGCAACCGGGGCAACTGTGGCACCTCGCACGTAACTTTCCCAAGGGTGAGACCCGCCTGGATGCCTTGGACCGCAAAGCGCGCGTCAACGCAATCGCGCTGGCCGTCGAGGTTCGTTCCGAGCCGGAGATGGCCCGACTCGTGCGTGCGCTTGGCATCAGCATGACTGCGACGCGGCCCATCCATCTGGATGATCTGGCCTTCCTCATGACGGATCGGGAGGACCGGCCGGGGCTCGGCGATTCGAAAGCCGGCGGGCTTGTGTCGACCGGGATCGAGTCCACCCCTTTTCCGACCTACTCGCCTCCGCCGCGACTGCCCCAGCCGGATTCTCTTCTTCTCGACGACCTAGAGCGCAGAGGCTGGATCCGCCGTGACGGCGATCTGATCCTCTTCGCGCATCCGGATTACGAAGAGGCTGCCCGCAGTCTGTTGGCGCCATTGCCCCAGGGGCAGCGGCGTGACCTATGGTCGATGCTGGAGCGGGCCATCGTGGGGCTCGGGGTGAACGCCGCGCCCACGGCGACGCGGATGCTCGCGCGCCTGTTCGAAGAACACAAGTCGGAGGACGACCGGCAGCGGCTGCTTCGGATTGGGCTCGACGCGTTGCACTCGATCTTTCCCGCGGCTTCGGACGAGGCCCTCCTGTTTCTGCTGTCTCAACATTCGCGGTTGGACAAGGCCGACCAGGAGATGGTCTGGAGCTGGCTCGCCAACGGCGGACGAAGTGGCGCCGTGGTGTCTTTTCATCGAGGGCAGGCGTGGTTCGCGCCGCAAACATCTTGGAGCGAGATGTTCCGCGACCTGATGCATGCGGACGACGCGCTCTCTCCTACCGAACTCGATACACCCGAGAAGGCGTGGAGGGCGCTCCAGGGTTCCTCCACCCTCGCGGTGGTCGAGCACGGCCTGCGGTTCCCGGAAGTCTTCATCCGGGCGAAGGCCGCGAAGCGATACATGTCGCTCGCATCGAGGGAGTCAGAGAGAACGTGGCGCGCGATATTGGACGACCACCCACTCGTGCTCGCCGCCGCGTTCAAGGGAGCAATCCGCAACTGGCCATCCTATTCCCCGGAACTGCAGCAATTTCTCCTGGAGGGACTCACGCGAGCAGCGTCCGTCCCACTCGGTGCCGCGGCGCTCTCCTGGACGATGTGGCGCTTCGAGTCCGAATGCGAGGAGGGCTCCGCCAAGGTCCAGGGCGAGCGGTGGCAACTGTGGGGCGCGCTGCTGCCAACGTTTCTGGACGCCGCGCCGCCGCTTCGCTGGACGCTCCGCGAGGACACCCTCTACGGGCTGTTCCACCAAGCCCGTCAGTACCTGTCCCAAGATCTCCAGCGCGACATCTGCTGGGCCTGGCTGCGTTGGGTGAAGAGGGAATTGAGGGAAACGCTCCCCTCTGGCGACACGCTCGCGGTTGCTGACTTCCTGCTTGAGGTCGTTCCGACAGATTCGACCGAGCGCGGGTCGTTGCTTCCCGAGTTGTTGCAGCACGAGGACACCGGGTTCACGCTGATCAACGTCAGGGCATTTATCGACCACTGGGACAACTTGTTGCCTGTCGAGCGTGATGCCGTGCGTGCCCTGGTGACCGGGGCGCGGAAGGATCGGCAGTGGATCCGAGCGGCCGCCCTGACGAGTCGGTCCGTGCCTTCCGCGCTGGTCGAGGCGATTTGTGGGCAGACGGATGCACTCGGCCTGTCACCAGCGGAACTGGAGAAGGTCGTTTCAACGGAGTTCTTCGTACGCTGCCTTGAGGTTTCTTTTGGCAATCCGCAGCGCTTGGGGTGGCTGGGAATGCAGAGCGGCATCCACCCGGTCTGGCGTGCTGCGGCAGGTTACGTTCGCTCCCAGCCGACACATGCGGCATTCGGGCGCGCCTGGCGCGCCGCGTACTTAGTGGGAGACGAGGATCCTGATGCGCTCCTGCAGCAGTGGCAGGCGCTGTGCACGGGGACGAAACCAGAGGATTTGGAGCTGCTCTTCGAGGTGCTCATCACCTTGACTGCCATCGTTAACACGGACCTCCGCGAGTATTGGTCGGCGTTGTGGAGTCAAAACTCCACGGACGAGCAGCGGGTTCTCTGGAGCGAGCAACTCGCCTCTCAGTTGGAGGACGTGTGTAGATTCCAGAGCCCGCCGGAACTCTTCGAGGATGAAGCTCTTTTCAGCATGGTGCTGTCGCGGGTTCATCCCGACAGAGTCCTTCTCACAGCGATGGTCCAGCTTAAGGAATCCGTCGAAGGGTTCAGCGAACTCGTCACGGTGTTCTATTCGTCTCCTGAAAGAACGCCTCGACTGATTTGGACCCACGACCTCGTCCTGGAGCGCCTGAAGGAGCTTGGCGCCGAAAAGGACCTCCAGAAGCAGGTTGGCGCGGTTCGCCACGCTGCGTTCAATCGGCGGACGAAGTCGTTTCGCGTGGAGCGCGACATCGACGGCGAGGACTGGATCTTCAGCCACCGAGCGGAGCGTCGGGCCTCGGATGAGTCGAACGGCTCGTCGGAGTAGAGCCAGGAATCTCAGCGCGCGTACCGGGTGAAACGCCTCCCCAGCACCGGTGGATGCAGGTGCTCAAGAGTAGCGTAATCAGGTCCGGCCGGAACTCGTTGGGCGTAACAGGCACCCCGTCTGGAAGAGACGAGGATGAGCCCATCCGGCGTCGAAGCGAGGTCGGTTGGCGCTGGAGGGGTGCGTGAAGGCGCTGGGCTGCTCCATAGCGGCGAGCGCAGCGCGCAGCAGATAGAGGCCAGGACCCTCACCGAGTAGACGTGCCGTCTCGCAGTTATGAGGCGGTGCAGCCTGTGGGTCATCTACTTGAAAACACGGCCCCCTCAACACTTCTTCTTCCCAAACAACTTCTTGATTGCCTTACAGCTTCTTGATTGCCTTACAGCCTTCCCTCAGCACATTGCCCGGTATATCCATCGCGGCCTTGAGCGCCTAACAAAAATAAGGTTTGAGGGTGGACAGGCACGGTGGACGAAGAGGAGGGCCATGAATACCTGAAGCTCATGGCCCTCGAACTCGTACCGGACGCGCTGTGGGAACGAGTCGCTCCGCTGCTGCCAGTTCCCAAGAAGAAGAAGACGGGTCGTGGGAGACTGCGGGCAGATGACCGGGCGGCCTTGGAGGCCATTGTCTTCGTTCTCAGGACGGGCATTCCCTGGGAGATGCTCCCGCGGAAGCAGTTCGGCATGTCGGGGATGACGGCCTGCGCTTGGAGCAGTGGACAGGTGCTGGAGTGTTCGAGCAGCTCCAACGCGACCTGCTCGACGAGTTGGGACAGCGGGGCCTGGTGGACCTCAGTCGCGCCTCTATCGACTCCTCCTCGGTCCGGGCCTCAAAAGGGGGGCCCTCACGGGCAAGAACCCGACGGACAGAGCGAAGGCGGGCAGCAAGCATCATCTTCTCGTCGACGCCAACGGCCAGCCGCTGGCAGAGAGCCAGACCGGGGCCAACGTCCACGACACGCACGAGTTGCTCGCGCTGCTTGATGCAGTGTCCGAGGTGAAGCAGCCCCGGGGTCGTCCCCGTCATCGACCCGGCAAGTTGCACGCGGACAAGGCGTACTCTTCGCGCAAGAACCGACGAGCCCTGCGACGGCGTGGTGTGAAGGCACGTATCGCGCGACCCGGCGTCGAATCGAAGCAACGGTTGGGGCAGCACCGGTGGGTCGTGGAGCGAACCAACGCGTGGAAGAACCGACAGCGGCGCCTGCGGGTGCGCGACGAACGCCGGGACGATGTCCACTTCGGCCTCCTCGTTCTGGGCTGCTGCCTGATTCTCTTCCGGCGCCTCAAACCTTATTTTTGTTAGGCGCTCAAGTCGCGTAGTACGCCGGAGGTCATCGGCTCGCAGGCGCGGCTCATTGGCTCCGTTGCCCGTCGAGAGGATGTGACTGTCAATTTTGGGAATGGCGGAGAAGGGCGCAGTCAGCGCCGCTCCAACCCGGCGCGGCTCGGCTCCACGTGTCCGGGCGAGCGCAGGGCCAGGGCCTCGCCGCTCGCGCTCAGGGGCAAGAGGGTGAAGCCGAAGTCCTCGGGGTTCGCCTCGAAGGAGTGGAAGAGGGGGTCGTCCTGGAAGCGCGGATGCCGGCGCAGCGCATCGGTCAGGAGGATCGCCGCCACCTTGTGCTCGCGCAGCAACTCCTCGAACGACACCCCGGGGGTGTAGTGCAGCACCGCGTAGTAGGAGCGAGGCCCGAGGTAGGCATCGTAGCCGCCCTCGGCCTCCAGCAGCGGCAGCCGCTCGCCCGGAGGCAGCCGCTCCACCAGCCCGAGCGCTTCGATGGCACGCACCCGCCGCAGGTGGACCTGCCGCGCCGGGGTGCCGCCCGTTGTCACGGAAAGGCGCTCGGCGAGGTTGGGAGTGAGGAGCGCGAGGCCGAGCGCCAGCAGCCCGCCCACGGCCCCCCGCACGCGGCGCGGTGCCGCCGCGTCCACCTGGGAGCCGAGCAGCATGAACAGGGCGAGGACGAACACTCCCTGGATGATGAGGTAGTGCTTGCGCGGCATGAGCAGCAGGCAGGACAGCAGGGTGGGCACCTCCACGAGGGCCAGCACCCAGAGCATCCGCTGGAGCCGTGGCTCGGCGAGCGCGCTCCGCCACCGCCGCCACCGCCAGAGCAGGCCCACTCCCAGCGCCCCGAGGGCCGCGAGCAGCAACACCCGCTCCGCCCGTGCCGGGTCCCACGGCCCCCTCGTGGCGGAGAGGCCGGCCGGGCCCTGGGCGAAGAGCGCGAGCGAGGCGTCGGCGAAGGCCTTCACGTTGGTGCCCACGTGCCAGAGGAAGGCCTCGGGGTTGGCGCGCAGGGCGGCCCCCACGCTGTCCACGTCGCCGAAGACGGAGCGGATGACCCGGGGGCACTGGTTCCAGGGGTCCACCGGCTCGTGGGTGTGCTGCACGTGCTGGACGGCGAAGTGCTGGCAGAAGGCGTAGAAGCGGCGGTTGTGCGTGTCGCCGAAGGGGTTGCCGAGCCCCTGGAGCAGCACCCCCACCCCGAGGGCGAACCCGGCGGCCACGGCTGCCCGCCGCCCGTGCCCGGTGTGGCGCTCGCGCACGGCCGCGCGCACGAGCCACCCGAGGCAGAGGGCCGAGGCGAGCAGGAAGGCCAGGAAGAATTCCGGACGCGCGAACGAGGCCACGAGCAGGCCGCCCGCGATGACGGCCCAGAACTCCTCCCAGGACTCGAGGAAGGAGGCCACCACGAGCGCGAGCTCCAGCACGAGCAGGGCGAGCAGCGTCGGCCGGGGCAGGACGTGGGGGGCCGCGGACAGCAGGTAGACGGCGGCGCCCAGGAGCGCGAGCAGCGGCCGCGCGCCCATCCTCCGCATGAAGACATAGGCGCCCACGGAGGTGAGGACGCAGAGCACCTGGAAGTTGGCGGAGTGGAGCGCGACCGGCTCCGGCCAGAGGCGCGACAGGGCGGTGTACCAGAGGGAATACAGCGGCCCCCATTCCGCGGCCGGCAGGTGGGACCAGGACAGCGTCAGCCCCCGGCGCAGGTAGTCCGCCTCGTCCCACATGGAGAGATCCACACCGTGCTCCAACCCCTGGAGCAGCTTCCAGCTCGTCACGAGCAGCAGCGCCAGACAGCCCGCGTCCACGAGCCACGAGGGCCGGGCGCGTGCCGGGGGCTCCGGGGCTTCCAGCGAGGTTCCAGGCGGCGGGGGATGACGCATGGCGCCGCGCGTTACAGCGCTCGCCGGACGAAGTCACTTCCTTCTTCACCGCGAGCGTTCGCTGGCACACCCACCTGGGGCCGTCACGGACGGTGCACTCGAAAAAGCTGAAGGCGTGGTCATGGCTCATCAGAATCCCGAGGCTCACGGCGCCCTCGTCCGGGAGCCGGGCCTCGGGGATGCGGAGAGCGGGGGAGGCGGCTCGCGCTTTGCACGATGCCCGGCCATGCGAATGCTTCGTCGATGCAAGGTGATGGGAGCCGTTGCCCTCGTTTCCCTCGTGAGCGCGTGCTCGCCAGCCCCCGAGGACCTCCCCGCTCAGCCCCTCTGGCGTCCCGATGACCAGCAGATCACCCTCCAGGCCTTTGGCTTCTTCGGAGGCACCTTCGAGTGGGTGGGGCGTCGCGATACGATGACAGGCGAGCAGCTCGAGGCGCTCTCCGGTCTGAAGTTCATCCGAAGCGCCGAGGGATGCATGCAGGACGTCATGGAGTACTCCCTCGTGGTCGTGGATGCGGCGGGCCAGGAGCGCAAAGCCGTCGCCCGGGAGTTCAACTCCTCCTGCTCGGAGCAGCAGGTGATCGACATCGAGACCCTCAAGCCGCTGCTCGCCACGCTCGAGTGCGGGGCAACGGGTTCCGCCAGCACCGAGCTGTCCAAGGCGAAGACGGTTCGCGCCGACAACGGCTGCCAGCACGCCTTCTTCTCCTACCAGGACGAGCCCTCGAAGTGGCTGAAGGTGGTGGCCTCGCGGCCCGACCGGCCGCACACCTTCCAGGTGTCTCGGTGCGAGGGCAAGACGACCGGACTCGCGCTGTTCGATGAGTCGGGCACGGTCCTGCTCGCCAGTGACGGCGCGGAGGGCACGTCCAGCTCCGACTGCGCCACGCTCACCCACCCGCTGGAGGCCGGACGCGTCTACGCCCTCAAGGTGACCAGCCGGGCCGTGACGACGGGGGGCCACGTGTATCTGGAGATCCGCAGCGACTGATGGCAGCGCGCCCGTTGGCGGGGCTCACGTCTCCTCCAGGACCGTCTCGCCGGGAGCGCCGCCCGAGGGCCCCTGCCCCAGGCCCTCGCGCACCCAGCGGGCCAGCTCGGATGGCCCTCCCTCGGGCCGCGCGCGTCGCAGCGGGGAGAGCATCCGCCGCAACGCCTCGGCCGAGGCCACCCGATCCTCGGGCCCGCGCGCCAGACACGCCCGGAGCACCGGCCGCACGTCCTCGGCCACGTCCGACAGCGCACCCACCTGGGCCTCGCGGATGCGCTCCATCGTCTCCAGCGGCGTGTCCCCATCGAAGGGCCGGCGCCCGGTGAGCAGCTCGTGCAGGGTGATGCCCAGCGAGAAGAGATCGCTCGCGGGCCCCAGCGCGCGGCCCCGCACCTGCTCCGGGGACATATAGGCATAGGTGCCCTTGCGCACCCCGGCGCGCGTCTGGTCGCGCAGCAGCGTGGCCTTGGCGATGCCGAAGTCCGCCAGCTTCACCTCGCCCAGCCGGGACACCAGCACGTTGGAGGGCGTCACGTCCCGGTGCACGAGCCCCAGCGGCCGGCCCGCCTCGTCCTCCAGCCCGTGCACCGCGGCGAGCCCCAGGGCGAGCTCGTCCGCCACGAAGAGCGCCAGCGCCTCTCCGGGGAGCGAGCGCGTCAGGAGGCTCGCCAGGTCCGCGCCCTCCACGTAGTCCAGCCGCACGTAGTAGACGCCCTCGGCGAAGCCCAGGTCGTGCACGCCCACGAGGTTGCGGTGGCTCAGCCGCGCGCCCAGCCGGCCCTCCTCGAGGAACATCCGCTCGTAGGTGGGATTGCCCACGTGCTCGGGGCGGAGCACCTTGAGCACCACGCGCTTCTCGAAGCCGCTGGCGCCGAAGGCCAGGGCGAGGAACACCTCGGCCATGCCCCCCGCGCCCAGCCGGCGCACGAGGCGGTAGGGTCCCAACTGTCGCGGCAGCTCCCTCACCCGGCCTAGACTAGCGCGGCCCCGTGTCCGACACCGCCCTCTCCACCCAGCAGGACAGCCCCGGTGGCCCCGTGCCGCGGCGCTGCCAGCTCGTCGTCATCGACGGGCCGGATGCCGGCCGCGCGGTGGCGCTCGGGAGCACTCCGGTGCGGGTGGGCACGCGCGAGGGGTGCGCGCTGCGGCTGAGCGACCCACGCGTGTCGGGCGAGCACCTGGAGGTATGGGCCGAGGAGGCGGGCTTCGGGGTGAGGGACCTGGGCAGCCGCAACGGCACGCTCTACGAGGGCTCGCGGCTGGGCGAGGCGCGGGTGCGCGTGGGGGCCACCTTCAAGCTGGGGCGCAGCTTCGTGCGCATCCAGGCACAGGGGCAGCCGTGGGAGGTGAGCCCCAGCCAGGCGCGGCGCTTCGGGGAGCTGGTGGGCGAGAGCCTGGCGATGCGCGAGCTGTTCGCGGTGCTCGAGCACGTGGCGCCCACGGACACGACGGTGCTGGTGCAGGGTGAGACGGGGACGGGCAAGGAGGGCGTGGCGCGGGCGCTCCACGAGGCGAGCGCGCGGCGCAAGGGGCCCTTCGTGGCGGTGGACTGTGGCGCGCTGCCGGAGGGGCTGGTGGAGAGCGAGCTGTTCGGCCACGTGAAGGGCGCCTTCACGGGAGCGCTGGCGGCGCGGGCGGGTGCCTTCGCGCGGGCGCGCGGGGGCACGCTCTTCCTGGATGAGCTGGCGGGCATCTCCCCGGCGGTGCAGGCGCGGCTGTTGCGCGTGCTGGAGGAGCGCCGGGTGCGCCCGGTGGGAGGCGATGCCGAGCAGCCGGTGGACGTGCGCGTGGTGGCGGCCTCGCGGGTGGACCTGTCGCTGGCGGTGGCCGAGGGCACGTTCCGCTCGGACCTCTACTACCGGCTGGCGGTGGTGACGCTGACCTTGCCCGCGCTGCGCCAGCGCCGCGAGGACCTGGCCCTGCTGGTGGCGGAGCTGTTGCGCCGCCGGGGCTTCGAGCCGGGATCGGTGCGAGGCGCGGGTCTGGAGCTGCTGTCCGGACACGACTGGCCCGGCAACGTGCGCGAGCTGCGCAACGTGTTGGAGCGCTCGCTGGTGCTCTCGCCCGGGGCGGGGCGCTTCGAGCAGCTGCGGCTGTCGCTCCAGCCCCAGGGGACGGGCGCGGAGCTGACGTTGCGCACGGATCTGCCCTTCGCGGAGGCGAAGCAGGCGGTGGTGGAGTCCTTCGAGCGGCACTACCTGCGGGACGTGCTGGCGCGCGCGGGGGGCAACCTCTCGGAGGCGGCGCGACAGGCGGGAGTGGATCGCAAACACCTGCGCGCCCTGGCCCGCCGTCACGGCCTCCTGCCCGAGGAGCCCGAGTAGTGCGGAGGGGGCCTCACTCCTTCACGGAGACGAGCACCGCGGTGATGTTGTCCCGGCCTCCCAGCTCGTAGGCCTCCTCCACCAGCCGCTCGGCGAGTCCCTCCGTGTCGCCCTCACCCAGGCGGGCCGCGAGCCGCTCCGGCCCGAGGGGCTCATAGAGCCCATCCGAGCACAGCAGGTACACGTCCCCGGCCTGGACGTCGAGCCGGCGCACGGTGGGCTCCGCGCTGTCGGTGCCCAGCGCGCGGGTGATGAGGTGGCCATACGGGCTGTCCGCGCGGGAGGACGTCTTGACGCCCGCCTGTCGCATCTCCTCGAGGATGGAGTGGTCGCGCGTGAGGACTTCCAAGAAGCCATCCCGCAGCCGGTAGAGGCGGCTGTCGCCCACGTGCGCCACGGCCGCGCCCCGGGCCCCGAGGGCGAGCGCCACCACGGTGGAGCCCATCTGGTGCAGGGGCCCCTGGCGGCGGGCGCGCACGGCGCGCTGGGCGAGCCGCGTGCAGTTGAGGAGCAGATCCTCCTCGGGGCTGAGCTGGGGCTGGCGGCAGTGGGGCCAGGTGCCCTCGGGGTCCCGGACGAGGCGCTCGCACAGGCCCGAGAAGGTGTCCACCACGCAGCGGCTGGCCACCTCGCCCCCCGCGTATCCGCCCATTCCATCGGCCACGACGAACAGGCCCAGGTCGGCCCGGCTCGTCCA
This sequence comes from Cystobacter fuscus, assembly GCF_044360685.1. Lineage (GTDB taxonomy): Bacteria > Myxococcota > Myxococcia > Myxococcales > Myxococcaceae > Cystobacter > Cystobacter fuscus_C. Next base: position 293,244 of record NZ_CP043491.1, read on the forward strand.
GGCATCCTCGTTGTGGGCTCGGCGGCCCACGTGCGTCCATCCCGCGCTGTCGATCTGCATCGGTCGTTCCTCCTGGCCGGAGACAAAGCAACGGGGAGGCCGCCCGTAACCGCGCGGAACCACGGGAGCGCCTGGGGTCTCCACTCCCCAGGGCCGCCGGGACCCGCCCGAGTGCGCCCGGGGACTCCAGACCCCACCCCATTGCCGCCCCCCTCCGTACATCCAGGCTGCAATTTGACGTATCTATAAGATTTTTCGTACAACTTGGGTAGTCCCGATTTATGAGAAAACGAGGTGGGACATGTGTGGACCGGTGGTGGGAAGGAGCCTCGATTCCAACAGGCAATGGCTAACGCGATTCACCCGGAAGTAGCCACGGGCTCACTGTCGGAGGAGGTGCTTCATGATGGGACAACCCTCTTGTCTTCGAATGCCGCCGTTCCTCCATGGCAGCTACCCCGCGGTTCGTCAGGGGGTGCGCCAGGAGGGGACGCGGTGTGGCGAGCAGTACCGGCGGGGCGGTGGCTTTCCGGTTCCAGAGCGGATGCTGGAGGTGCCTGCCGGAGAAGTGGTGGTGGTGCACGAGCTGGCGGACTTCCAGCACGAGCACCCGGTCTGGCGGCTGTACATGCTGGCGGATGTCCTGGGCGGACTGTACGAGGCCTTGAACTGGCGCGATGTGTTTTCCGCGAGGGACGCGTACGAGGCGTCTTGCCGGGAGACGGCCTGGGGGGCGCTGTACTTCGCGATTTCGCCCACGGGCCCGGTGAGCGCGGAGCGCACGGCGCATCGCCTGGAGGCGATGCTGCGCTTCTGGGAGCCGCTCCAGTCCGCGCGCTACCTGTTCAAGAGCCTCGAGGAGGTGCTCACCTTGGAGGAGTTGATGAGGGCCTCCTGCGATTGGGTCCTGGATGCGTGGTGCCCGGGGGAAGAAGGCTCGGTGCCCACGCGTCTGGAGTTGGCCGCGAAACGCATGGCCCGGGCGACTCGGGAAGACAGCATCGAGGCCATCCTCCGGCAGCTGCCCCATGCGCTGTCCCTGGCGGGTGACTTGAAACACCGGGACGTGGTGGCGGATCCGGCCTTCCAGCGCGAGCGTCTCGCGGCGCTCGAACCGGTGTCCTTCAAATACGTGTCCGGTGCGTGCACGGCGGATCTGCTCGAGAAGCTGTATGCCTGGGACAGGCAGCTCGGGAGTCTATAGAGCCCCAACCCTGCCGAGCAGGCCGCCGCCGTCGAGGAGCTGTTGCATGTGGCCGCCGAGCGCCACGTCCTTCGCTCCTCTGTAGTGCCTTCGTCACGACTGTCTGCTTTGAGTCAGCTTCTCGCGACAACTACGTTGACACTCACCGGACGGGAGTGCAGGTAGGCAACGTAGCAAATCACCGAGGGACAAGGCAATGCACCCAGTAGCTCTAACGCGATTGATGGCGCTGCTGACGGCGGTTGCGGTGGCGAACCTCGGATGTGCCCACACGCAGGAGTCCGAGCGCAAGATGTACCTGATCGCCGAGGACGCACGCAGCATCGACTTTCGAGAAGATGCACGCGGGATCGGTGGCGCTGGAGCTGAGGCCTACTGCAACGAGCTACAAAAGCAGTGCCACACCAAGTGTATGAGGCGCAAGCCCGAGATTCCATCCATACCGAAGCACTCTGGCAAGCATAAGGAGCACTGTACCACGAAGTGCCTCGGCGAATTCATGGATTGCGTCAAGAAAATGGAGGAAATGGAGAGGCAGGAGTCACAGAGCAAGAAAATTCAGTTCCCGAACATCAATGAAGCGCTCGACTGGCTCAAGGAACACACACCCGAGGCGCCGCCCGGAACCCATGTGGTCGTGGCTGGAGTAGGCTTTGTTGTTGCGATCGTCGGCGGCGCACTCTTTCTTGTTCCCATCTAAGCCAGATGTCGCATCCAAAAACAGAAGCGCGAAAGGCTCGACGCTAAAATGCCCTACATTCCAGACTTCGACACAGACGCAATCCTCAGCGCTCTGAATGCCATCAGCCAGAAGCATCCGGAGGGCTCCCCGGAGAGGGACGTCATCGAACTCGCGCAGATCGCATTGGTCTACCCTCGCCACGTCCGGAAAGAGGATGACTTTCGCAGGTTCTATAAAGAATTCTTTGATCCCTCATTCAAGCTCAAGGTCTCCCATGAGTTTGCAACGCGGGAGGAGGCAGACAAATGGCTGGCCAGCGGGAAGGCAGAGGACGCGGAGCGCGTCAAGATCGCTGGCAAGGGTTTCATGGTCGTTCGATTGCCTGGGAGGTTTACGTTCATGATCGCACCTCTTGAAGACGAAGAGGTGGAGGAAGACGAATCGGGGCAGGATTCCGAGTAGGCTTCAAACTCCACCACCCGGCCCCCTCCTCTCCCGGGTGGATGGGGCCCGTGTGCCACATCGGGAGCAGGCGTCGGAGAGTAGGCCCTGGTTGTCCGAGCCTTATTGCGCTCCAGGTCGGGACTGGGGCGCATGCGGGTCCCATACGTAGTTCTCGCTGGGAGTCAGCCGCAGATGGGTGAGTTCATGCCGGGCGACGAAGCGCTCGAAGCGCTCGGAAACGGTCAGAACACCATGCAGTCCCCGGGGACGGAAGACGTCCTCTCCGTTCCAGGTGCCGGGCTCCAGGGTGAAGCCATGGATGGACTCGAAGTGCGTGTAGCGGCACTCTTCACAGGTAGGGGGCTGCGCGCCTTGCAGGTGGCTGTGCGCCAGGTCCACCGTTGCGCGGCCGAAGCAGGCCCTGACGAGGACGTAGTGAAGGCTCGAGGAGGGCTTGGGGCCTCGCCCTCTTCTGCGTACCCGGAGGATCTCGACAGGGTGGAAGCCTTCGAGCCCCGTGAGTCCCTCGTCGCGAAAGGCCTGGGCGAAGCGTTCGGAGATGAGGAGGTCGTCTCCGGACGCGCCAACGAAATCGCCGAACGCCTCGCCATGCAACACGAGGTTGGCGCGGTAGGGAGGGAGCCATTGCCGCATCCCGATGGGGCCTCCGCATCGCGGGCAATCGACGCCCGCTCCGAGGTTGACGGGCTCGATCGCGTCGACCTCGACGGTTGTGCCTCCCTCCAGGACGAAAAAGCGCGAGGATGCGGGCAGTTCAGAACCCATGGGGGAACCTCGCACGCATCCCCGCGCGACTGTAGAGTTCTCGGAGGAATGCAATGAATTGCTCGGGAGTGGCCCGACGGTACGTTTGGAGCCAGCGGATGACTTCCTCGTCCACATCTCGGTGCCACTCTTGGTAGCCACAGTGCGCTTGTTCATCCACGGCCCGGGTGACAAAGCGTGGGTCTCGGGGCTTGTAGTGGCCTTGGAGCGTTCGATGCTTCTCCAACTCCCTGGAGATACGCTTGGAGATGATGTGGTGTAACTGTCCCTTGCACTCAGTGGGGTCGGAACAATTGGTGGATGAGTCGGCTTCGGCCTGGATCGCCTCTTCTGTTTTCTGGCCGGCCTCCTGCAACGCCTTGGCCTGCGTCGCAATCCGCTCCAACTGAGTGAGAATCTCCGCCGCTTTTTTCGGCTCGCTCAATCGCAGCGTCTCGCACGCGGTGAGCATACCCGCCTTACAGTGGCACACTGTCGACAGGTCGCCCGGTGCGCACGGAATCTGTGTGAGCAGCAGCAATATGAGCGTGAGAATGGGAGTCCTCCCGAGATCAATGGCCTGGGTTCGAGCCCGAAGTGGGGCGACTTACTTCCCCAACAGGCGATTCACCAGCTCCACATAGCGCTGCTTCGCCGTGTCGGGCGCGGTGCCCTTGAGCTTGGCCCAGGCGTCGTACTTGGCGCGGCCGGTGAAATCCATCATGCCCGGACGCGACCCCTTCACCTCGCCCTCCGTGGCCTGCTTGAAGAGGGAGTAGAGCTGGAGCAGGGTGTCGTTGTCGGGACGCTTCGTCAGGGTCTTCACCTGGACTTGCGCTTCCTGGAACTGGGCATTCAGGTCGGACATGGGACTCTCTCGGAAGAGGGGGACGGCTGCACCCGCGACCCTACCAGGAAGCCGCTTCCAGGATGCCGGTGACCTCGAACCAGGGGGGCTCGTTGAACGGATTCTCCTCGATGCGCATCCCCAGCCGGCGCATCACCTCGAGCGAGGCGGTGTTGTCCCGCTGGGTCCCCGCCAGGATCCGGCCCAGCTTCAAGTGGTCGAAGGCATGGGCCACCAGCGCGCGAGCCGCTTCCGTGGCGTATCCCCGCCGCTGCCAGGCTGGTGCCGTTGCCCAGAACAGCCCGACCTCCGCGGAGAAGCGCGAGCCTTCCACTCTCCCAAAAGAGGGCAACTGGCCGAAGGGGGCCAGCAACGGCACGAGGCCCACCAGTCCCACGAACTGGCCGCTCTCCTTGTGCTCGACCGCGCGCTCTCCATAGGGGGGCTGGTACAGCCGCGCGAGCTGCTCGTAGTTGCGCACGGTCCACTCCAGCCACTCGCGGCGCCGCTTCAGGTTCTCCTCCTCGCTCACCGCCTTGTCCGCCCAGTTGATGTCGACGTAGAGCCGATGGCAATCGTTCAGGTCCTCCATCCGCAGCGGGCGGATCCGCAGCCTCTTCGTTTCCAAGATGGGCAGGTGCATGGTGTCTCCGACCCCCGGGGCGGCACGTGTGAAATCAAGCGGCGAACATCATGAACGGTTCCCGTCTTGTCCAGCCCCATGCTCACGGGCGAGGACCCGGTCATGACCTTCTCCCTTTCCCCCGTGCTGCTGCTGCTTTGTCTGGCGGTGGCTCCCCCGAGCGTCCTGGCCCAGCAGCCGTCCTGGTTGATGCGTCCGGGGCAGCTCGATGTGCACGCCGAAGGGGGACTCTCGTTCATCCCTCCCTCCTTCGAGGCCGGTGCCAGCACGGAAGTCGGCGTGGTCGGGCTCGGTCCTGGAACGCTCTCCGTGGGCGCGCAGCTCGGCCTCCGGCAATGTCTGCTCGCGTGCTCACTCTCCGGCGTCCTGGCCCTGGAGCGGATCTCGACTCGCGATGTCCACGTCCTCGGCCGCCTGGGCTACCACTTCATCTGGCCGGGCAAGAGCCAGGGCAAGGTGGACCTCCAGGGCGCCCTGCTCGGGGGCGTGATGGAGGCGCGCATCCTCCGCGACACCCCGGAGTTCCGGTACGAGGGGCGGGGTCGCGGCCTGGCCTTCGGCCTCGCCGTGGGCGGCAACTACTTCCTCTCGTCGCGGTTCTTCGTGGGCTGCGAGGCCCGGCTCCGCTTCGCCTCTGGCCTCTACGCGCTCTCCCTCACCCGAGGCTCGTACGCCTTCACCCAGGAGGATCGCCAGTGGGTCCGCCTGGGCCTCGGCACCGTGTTCTCCGCGGGAGTCCGGTTGTTCTGACGGGCGCTGGCGTCACCGCTGGGAGGATGTGGTGCCCTCCGGGAGTGCGAGCTGCTCCAGCCGTGCGTCCGCCAAGCTGTAAGCGGGCAGGTGGAACTCCAGCGAGACCTCGCCCTCCACCACGTAGGGGGTCTCCCTTCGAAGCGGAAGACGAGGCCGTGACGGGGTCCACCGGACCGCGATGAGCGGCGCAGGCGGTGGCGAGGGCTCATCAGCAAGAGGAGCCGGAGCGGGAGGTGACTCGGGACGGCGTGCGGGGTCATGCCCTGTCTTGTACCTCTTGGGTCGGGACTCGTCGCTTGATGGCGCGTCTTGGCGGTACCTCTGGGCGGATTGGCCGTGGGCCTCGATTTGAAAGAACTCCGCGCTACAGCTAATGTGCGAGGCGCCGCCTGCTGTTTGGTACTGGGACGAACGCAAGTTCCTGAGCTGAGCATGCAGGGATGTTTGAACATGGTGATGCTATGAACCTGACTCTACTGAATACAGATGAGACCATCAGCAAGCTCGTCTCGCTCATCAAGAACGCACGTAAACAGGTGTTGCTCGTTTCTCCCTACGTCACGTTGGGAAGAGAAGACCGGATCGGTCAAGCCATTCGCGCGGCGCTAAACAACAAGGTCTCCGTCGTCTTGATCTTCCGGCTTGATGACGATTTCCAGGCCTTCGTACGGACCTACAGTGAGTACCTCGAGGAACTCACCGCACGGGGCCTGCTCATCCGTGTTCTCCCAAAGCTCCATGCGAAGCTGTACTGGTCGGAGTCCGAGGTCATCATCTCCTCGCTGAACCTGCTCTCCTCCTCGTTCCTCTCCAGTATCGAGGTGGGGCTCTGGTCGCAGGAGTCCGCGGACGTAGCGCTGGTGAGGCAGTTCATCGGCCAGGAGATTGAGCCGCACCTCCTCTCTGCGGAAGACATCAAGAAGCGGGCGGCCACCAATGCTGGTGGAGACACCCATTTCACCAGGAGTGTCAGGCAGACGGAACGCTCTCGTGCTCCAGTTGCGATGCAAGGGGTGTGCATCCGGTGTGCCACCGGGATTGCACTCAACCCAGAAAAGCCATATTGCTGGGACGACTTCCAGAAGTGGGCTGAGTACGAGAACGCGGACTATGAAGACAGGTTTTGTCATGGCTGTGGCAAGGAGTTCCCTGCCACCATGAACAAGCCCCTGTGCCGGAGCTGTTACCGGAGGATGACCGGCTGAGACCCCGCTGCATTCTCACTGCTTGGTGGAGGGCATGAGCCGTTCCAGGAGCATCCACGCCTTGTCCCAGCCCGGAACCCGCTCGCCAATCTGGCCATGGAGCCATCGAGCCAGCATGGGGGAGGGAGGGGTGGAGGGCCGCGTCATTCCCTGCTCAGCACTCGCCAGCAGTCTCGGAACCAAGTTGGCAGGTGCGGCCCATGCCTGGTGCAGGGCTGTCTCCCACTGCGCTTGTTGCAACATGCGCCCGACTTCCTCACAGAGCACTTCGGGCCAGAGTCGCCACAGCAGCCTTCGGCTGGAGTGGTCATACGCATCGGGATACCCGGCGCGGATGGCCTGCCGGACGTGTTCTTCGGGCATCTTCTGGAGTGCGGTGAGTTGAGAATAGCCCGTCTTGGCTCGGGAGATACCACCTGAGCTCGTCCAGCTTCGGAGGAACACATCCCAGTGTTCGCACTGGAAAAAAGAAAACACGGACTCCTGCCGGAACATGGAGTGGTAAAACCTATCTTCGACGAGGATCTCGATGGCAGCGGCGGGCGGTGTCTTCCAGAATAGTTGCGCGTGCGGTGCATCAGGTGCAAGGAACTGAGGAAGCTGCTTGTCATTGCGTTCCTTGATCCAGACATCCCAGATCACTCGGGCGAGTTCTTCCCACGCCAGACCGCGACGCTGGACGTAATCAGGCAGGACGGTGCTGATCTCGCGCCAAGTGAAGTATTGATCCAATTCCCTCAGCGTCAAGTCCTTGCGCTGGAACCGTCTGAGCAGATACTCGGGTTGAACCAATTCTGGAACCCAGGAGGCTGAGTCATTGAAAAGCTGAAGCCTGTTCATCAGCCGGCCCCCCAGATCCAGTAGGGGGGTCCACCAATCAGAACGGACGCCCTTCTCTCGAGCCGTCCGGCAGGCCGCCATGTTCAACAGCCAGATCCGAGCCTGCTCGGGTATTCCAGCGCACCAGTCTTCAATCGAGAGTTCGCTGTGTGGCGGCAACGCCTCGGTGAGCGAGAACAGGGCCGCGTACCAGAGCCCGCGATCAAGCAGTGGCTCTTCCTGCTCGGATTTATAGGCATAGGTGATTCTTGGCAGAGGTATGCCGTCATGGGTGGGGATGATGAGCGCCCGCTGGTGCCGCAGGATGTCCCGACGAAGGGCTTCGGGGAACTGTACGCCCATGAGTGAGGCGAATCCAAGCGCGCGAAAGGATGCCTCGAGCCCCGCGACCCATGCGGAAGAGGCGGGGGCGGGTCGAGCGAGTAGCTGCTCCACGAGGGTGAAGTCCTTGTTGCGGCAGCGCTTGAACAATTCCTCGAACACCGTGACGGCGTGCTCCTGCCGGAGCAGCACGCCTCCCCATGCCTCGGGCCCTTGTTCGAAGAGAGCCAGGAGGGTGTGTTGGAGCAGTGCTTCCAAAACCCAGGGTGGACGGAAGGCATACTGCCCGGGTTGCCGTTCGCGCAGCAATCCGAGGCTGCGGAGTGCCTTCACGGTCCGGAATGCATCCGCGGGCAGGTGGGTGCGTGCCTTGTCGATGTGCGCCTTGTCCATCTTCAACCCGTCTTCCACGAGTTTCTCCAGCCACTCGAGGTCAACCCTGTCGGGCCGGACTCGGACGAGCGCGTGCCATGCATCGAGTGGGCGTGCCTCGTGGGAGGGGGCTGAGTCGTCCTGGAGCAGAGAGTGGCTCAGGTGTAACAACCGCTCCCAGAGCTTGGGGACCGAGAGGTCTACTTCATGCTCGCGATGCTGGATGAGCATACGCAGGAAGAGCTTCGCCAGTTCGGACAGCTCTTGTGTCCTGGAGAGAGGGCCCGTGGTGCCATCATTCCGGTCATAGGTTGCGAAGAGCCCCGCCAGTCCCAATGCGGTGCCGACGTTGTCGATGCGGTTGAGAATGGTGGACTGGGAGAGCCATTGGCGGAACGCCTTCGCATTGAACCTCTTCATGGTGACACGCTCCTCGAGCCATTCGAGGAAATCGTCAATCCACTCAGAAGCGCTGGCGTTCTTCACGAGTCTCCAATTGGGCGGTGGTTCGCGGAAGGGATGCTCCTCCTCCTCTGGGCGGTTCTCTATCGGTGGTGCGGAGGGAAGGGACTCGGTGGCCACGCAGATCTTCCATCCTTCCCACCTCTGTTCCCAGTCGGGAGCTTCTTCCGCGGAGTCCAGTTCGACGAATACCGGGTGGCCATTGTCCGGAAATTGCTGCTCGGCCTCAGCCCACGTCCTGGCCTGAATGAAGACCGCCAGCCCACGTGCTTGGAGCCAATGACCCACCAGTGTCCGACCCGAACCACTGGGCGCGTACCACCACAAGGGCCAGAAGGCTGGGTCTTGGACCTCGACCCGGATTCCGGGTGGTAGCGGCTCATGCATCAGGTCCAACGGTCGTGTCTGCACATCGCGGAGCCGGAGCTTCGAGCCAGGGGCGGGCTTGTTGGCTTGGCGTTCCGCCAACTGTTCGTCCATCTCCTCTGGGGCCATTTCCAGGGCTTCCGCGAGCGCGCGGGACACCTCGGGATGTTGATCGAGCCACTCCAGTTGTTCGCCCCCGTCGAACTTCCCCAGGTACGTCGCCAGCGACGCCGCCTTGAGTTTCTTGCCCCGAGGCCAAGCGTGCGCCTTGCGCACCCGCTGTGCCAGCTCGCTCAGGCTGGTGCTCGGGGGCTCTAGCTGCGCCATTCGCTCGCGAATCCACCCCATGGGTTCTTGCTCCTCCTGGATGCCTCAGGTCTCGTCCAATTGGACTCAAGTTGAGCCGGATTCCGAGGCGATTGGAAGCAGTGATGCTCACCTGTAACCTCAGGCCATCTCAAACATGACGAAGAGGTGCTCCATGACGACTCTCGACAGTGGCCAGTACTGGTGCGACCTCCTGCCCGACGCCGTGAAGGCGATGTGGGATGCGGCTCGGGGCTCCATGGGTCCGGGCCGCTATACGCTGGTCGCTCCCGCTGCACGAACCCTCATCGAGCGGGTTGCTCAAGATCTGCTTGGCGAGTCCGGCAACCCGGGCGAGCCACTCCGCGCCCTTAAGGACGCGGGGTTCATCACCCACCGCCTTCGGCGGCAGCTGCAGATCGTGGTGGAGGTGGGTAACGCCGTATTGCATCGCGGACTGGAACTGGAGGAGGCCGATGCTCGGCTCATCTTGGGCCTCATCGAGACCCTGCTGCGCGTCGCATACTTTCCCGAGGCGCGGGTGGAGGCCTTGAGGTCCACGATTCCCCCACGCCGATGAGCGAAATCAGCCCTGGTCTACTTCGCATCGGCGGGGGCCACCGGACCGTGATTCGCGGAGCAGGCGGTGGTGAGGCTCATCCACAAGAGGAGCCGTAACAGGAAGAGACTCGGGACGGAACTCGGGGTCATGCCACTCGTTCGACGCGTGGCCAGAATCCGTCGAAAGTTGTCGTTCTGGCCACTCGCGGAAGAGGCCGGGCCCAGGCTTAATCAAAAATATCCCCGCGCCCGTGAAGCCAGACTCCGCATCGGGTACGGCGATGACCCATGAGAGGGAAAGTGAAATGAATCAGACACAACCGCCGCCGCTCCAGATTGGAATGCTGCTCTACCCGGACTTCACGCTCCTGGACCTGACGGGTCCCCAGGCCGTGCTGGGCTCCATGAATGGGAAGACCCACCTGCTCTGGAAGACGCTCGACACGGTCACCAGCGACTCGGGGGTGGGCCTCCAGCCGACCGCGACCTTCAAAGACTGTCCGGACGACCTGGACATCCTGTTCGTGCCGGGTGGGTTCGGCACGGCACAGGCCATGGAGGATCCGGAGATTCTGCGGTTCCTCGCGAACCGGGCGGCGCGGGCCCGGTACGTGACGTCCGTGTGCTCGGGGTCACTCCTCCTGGGGGCCGCGGGCCTGCTTCGTGGGTACAAGGCCACGACGCATTGGGCCGTGCACGAACTCCTTCCGATGTTTGGTGCGGAAGCGGTCCAGGCACGCGTCGTGGTCGACCGCAACCGGATCTCCGGCGGAGGTGTGACTGCGGGCATCGATTTCGGGCTGGTGCTCCTGGCGCGGTTGCGCGGGGAGGATGCCGCGAAGCGCACGCAGCTCATGCTGGAGTACGACCCTCAGCCTCCCTTCGATTCGGGCACTCCCAAGAGCGCCGAGCCCCGCATCGTGAAGGACGTCATGGACTTCCTCGAGCCGTCGAACCAGCAGATGCTGCGAAGCGCCCAGGCCGCACTCCGCGCGACGAGCACCTGAGCGACTGCTCGGGGACCCCCACGGCTCATCATGTAGGGCGCACGGTCCGCGCCGGACCCCTCGTCAAGGTGCAGCCCGGGGGCGGTGCGCCCCCGCCCATGTCCCGGAATCACGAGGGGGGGGCCAGGCATCGGGCCCACCCAGACCCTCGTGGTGGCCGGAGCCACCCATGGATGCCGTCCTGCTGCTGGTGACCGTTGGTTTCTTCGCGCTCACATGGGTCTACGCCCGCGGCTGCGAGCGCCTGTGAACGGCTGCCGTTTCCCAGCCACAGCCACTCACTTGCCCACGTATCGATAGAACGTCGGGCGCCGTCCAGACCAGTAGTCCCGGACGTAACTCGCCGGGGCAACGCCCGTGCTGCTCTGCGCGCCGATGAAGGTGCCCGCCTTCGCGTCGACCACGATGCCCATGTGATCGCTGCCGCCGCTGAAATGCACGATGTCACCCTCCCTCACTTCGTTTGGACTGATGCGGGAAAAGGAGGGTGAACGAGCAATGTCCGTGGCTTGCGTGTAGGGGGCATTGGCATACCCCGCTTCCTTGAGGACTTCCCAGACGAAGTGGGAGCAGTCGATGCCATTGCCATCCCCACCACCAAACTCGTAAGGCGTGTTCGTCCACTTGCCGGCGATGGATTTGACTTCGTGCGAGGTGGGCATGTCTGCTCCTTTTGTGGGAGAGGGCACGTCGTACGGAGAGTGAAGTCTAACTTGAAGAGGTTACTCGGCTGGGGGAGCTTGGGTGGTTCTGTCGATTGCCAGACGGATGCACGCTCGCCGAGCGGGACGCGCTGCTCGTACGGACCACGCGCGTCGAGTCCCCGCCGCGAGAGGACGGGCCCCCTCGTGTAAGTCGCACGGCCGCGAGGGGCCCATCGTGCAAGGTGCAACCCGGGGGACATGGGGCCGCGCCCAAGCCCCTGGAATCACGAGCGGGAGGAGTGGGGGAGACGGGCACGGCGTGTGCTCTGGGTAACGCGTGAAAGGAAGTCATCGTCCATGACCTTCGATTACGTCGCCGGTGCCGTGCTCGCGGTGCTGCTCACCGTCTATCTCGTCTACGCCCTGCTGCGGCCCGAGCGCTTCTAGGAAAGACAGCCATGAGTCTCCTCGGTTGGTCGCAGATCCTCCTCTTCCTCGCCCTGGTGCTCGTGTTGACGCGGCCCGTGGGTGCCTACCTCTTCCGGGTCTTCGAGGGACCCGAGCAACCCCTTCCCCGGGTGCTCGGCCCCGTGGAGCGCCTGCTGTTGCGGCTGTGCGGTGCCTTCCCGGCACGTGAGCAGACATGGGGGCAGTACACGCTGGCGCTCCTGGCCTTCAGCCTGCTGGGAATGCTCGCCACCTATGCGGTGCTGCGCCTGCAACACGTGCTGCCGCTCAACCCCCAGGGCCTGCCGGCGGTGGGGCCGGAGCTCGCCTTCAACACGGCGGCGAGCTTCACCACCAACACCAACTGGCAGTCCTACGCGGGCGAGTCCACGCTGAGCTACCTCAGCCAGATGCTGGGGCTCGCCACGCACAACTTCACGTCCGCGGCGGCGGGCCTCGGTGTGGCGCTGGCGCTCGCCCGGGGCTTCACCCGGCGGCCCGGTCCCGAGGGCTCCAAGACGTTGGGCAACTTCTGGGTCGATCTGGTGCGCGGCCTGCTCTACGTGTTCCTGCCGCTGTGCCTCGTCTACGCGCTCTTCCTCGTGGCCGAGGGCGTGCCGCAGACGTTCGCGCCCTCGCGCGAGCTGACGACGCTGGAGGGCGTGAAGCAGACGCTGGCGCTCGGGCCCGTGGCGTCCCAGGAGGCCATCAAGATGCTCGGTACCAATGGCGGTGGCTTCTTCAACGCCAACAGCGCCCACCCCTTCGAGAACCCCACGCCGCTCACCAACCTGGTGCAGCTGCTCTCCATCTTCCTCCTCCCCGCGGCCCTCACGTACACCTACGGGCGGATGGCCAGGGACACGCGCCAGGGCCAGGCGCTCCTCATGGCGATGAGCCTCTTGTTCCTCGTGGGCGTGACCGTGGCCTACGCCGCCGAGTCCGCGTCCAACCCCGCCGTGGCCGCCGCCCAGGTGGCCCCCGGCGGCAACCTCGAGGGCAAGGAGGTGCGCTTCGGCGTCGCCGCCTCGGCCCTCTTCGCCACCGTCACCACGGATGCCTCGTGCGGCGCCGTCAACGCCATGCATGACAGCTTCATGCCGCTCGGGGGGCTGGTGCCCCTGGTGAACATGCAGCTCGGCGAGGTCATCTTCGGCGGCGTGGGCGCGGGCCTCTACGGCATCCTCGTCATGGTGGTGCTCGCCGTCTTCATCGCCGGCCTCATGGTGGGCCGCACGCCCGAGTACCTCGGCAAGAAGATCGAGGCGCGCGAGATGAAGCTCGCCATGCTGTACGTGCTCGTCTTCCCGCTCGTCATCCTCGGCCTGAGCGCGGTGGCGGCGGTGTTGCCCCAGGGCGTGTCCTCGCTCAACAACGCCGGACCCCATGGTCTGTCCGAGCTGCTGTATGCCTTCACCAGCGGCACGGCCAACAACGGCAGTGCCTTCGCCGGCCTCAACGCCAACACCCCCTTCTGGAACGTGAGCCTCGGCCTGTCCATGCTCGCCGGGCGCTTCCTGATGATCGTCCCGGTGCTGGCGCTCGCGGGCGGCATGGTGGGCAAGAAGGTCGTGGCGGCGGGCCCCGGCACCTTCCCCACCCACGGTGGACTCTTCACGGGGCTCCTGGTGAGCGTCGTCGTCATCGTGGGCGCGCTCACCTTCTTCCCCGCTCTCTCCCTCGGTCCCCTCGTCGAGCACTTCCTCGCCGGGGCCGGAAAGGCGTTCTGACATGTCCTCGCTTCTCGAACCGGCGCTCCTCAAGCAGGCCAGTCTGGACAGCCTGCGCAAGCTGCACCCCCGCGACGTGGCCCGCAATCCCGTGATGTTCGTGGTGTGGGCGGGCAGTGTGCTCACCACGGTGCTCGTGGTGAAGGACCTCGTGACCCCGGGGCCCGGCGCCACTCCCGCGTGGTTCACCGTGGGGGTGACGCTCTGGTTGTGGTTCACCGTGCTCTTCGCCAACTTCGCCGAGGCGGTGGCCGAGGGCCGGGGCAAGGCCCAGGCGGGTGCCCTGCGCAAGATGCGCCGGGACACGCCCGCGCGCAGGCTCGTGGACGGCCGCGAGGAGCGGGTGTCCGCGCCGGACCTGCGCAAGGACGACCGCGTGGTGTGCGAGGCGGGAGACCTCATCCCCGGCGATGGCGAGGTGGTGGAGGGCATCGCCAGCGTGGACGAGTCCGCCATCACCGGCGAGTCCGCCCCCGTCATCCGCGAGTCCGGTGGAGACCGCTCGTCCGTGACGGGCGGCACCAAGGTGCTCTCCGATCGCATCGTGGTGCGCATCACCACGAATCCGGGCGAGTCCTTCCTGGACCGGATGATCGGCCTGGTGGAGGGCGCGGCGCGGCAGAAGACGCCCAATGAGATCGCCCTGCACATCCTCCTGGTGGGGCTGACGGTTGTCTTCCTGCTCGCGTGCGTGACGCTGGTGCCGCTCGCGCTCTACTCGGGGGTGAGGCTGTCGGGCACGGCGGTGGTGGCGCTGCTCGTGTGCCTCATTCCCACGACGATCGGCGGCCTGCTGTCGGCCATCGGCATCGCGGGCATGGACCGGCTCCTGCGCAAGAACGTGCTCGCCATGAGCGGCCGGGCGGTGGAGGCGGCGGGAGACGTGGACACGCTGTTGCTCGACAAGACGGGCACCATCACCCTGGGCAATCGCATGGCCACGGAGCTGCTCCCCCTGCCAGGCGTGCGCATGGAGGAGCTGGCCGAGGCCTCGCAGCTCGCGAGCCTCGCGGACGAGACGCCCGAGGGCCGCTCCATCGTCGTGCTGGTGAAGGACTCCTACAAGCTGCGTCCCCGCGAGCTCCAGGCGCACCAGGCCACCTTCGTGGCGTTCTCCGCCCAGACGCGCATGAGCGGGTGCGATCTCGTGGAGCCCCACCCGCGCGCCATCCGCAAGGGCGCGGTGGACGCCGTCATCCGGTACGTGGAGTCCCAGGGGGCCACCGTGCCGCCAGAGCTGCGCGAGACGGCGGCGCGCATCGGCGACGCGGGCGGCACGCCCCTCGCGGTGGCGGATGGGGCGCGGGCGCTGGGCCTCATCCACCTCAAGGACGTGGTGAAGGGCGGCATCAAGGAGCGCTTCGAGCGCTTCCGCGCCATGGGCATCCGCACGGTGATGATCACCGGCGACAACCCGCGCACGGCGGGGGCCATTGCCCGCGAGGCCGGAGTGGATGACTTCCTCGCCGAGGCGACTCCCGAGGCGAAGCTCGCCCTCATCCGCGCCGAGCAGGCCAAGGGCAAGCTCGTGGCGATGACGGGCGATGGCACCAACGACGCGCCCGCGCTCGCCCAGGCCGACGTGGGCGTGGCGATGAACACCGGCACCCAGGCCGCCAAGGAGGCCGGCAACATGGTGGACCTGGACTCCAACCCCACCAAGCTCCTGGAGGTGGTGGAGGTGGGCAAGCAGCTGCTCATGACGCGCGGCACGCTCACCACCTTCTCCATCGCCAACGACGTGGCCAAGTACTTCGCCATCCTCCCCGCGCTCTTCCTCGGCGTCTTCCCGGAGATGAGCCCGCTCAACATCATGGGCCTCACGTCGCCCTACAGCGCCATCCTCTCCGCCGTCATCTTCAACGCCCTCATCATCATCGCCCTCATCCCGCTCGCGCTCCGGGGCGTGCGCTACCGTCCCCTGGGTGCCGCGGCCCTCCTGCGCCGCAGCCTGCTGCTCTACGGCGTGGGCGGCGTGCTCGTGCCCTTCATCGGTATCAAGGCCATCGACGTGGTGCTCACCGCCGTGGGCCTCGCCTGAGAAAGGACTCTCTCCATGCTCTCCACCCTGCTGTGCGGCCTGCGCGCCACGCTCGTCACCTTCGCCCTCACCGGGCTGCTCTACCCCCTGGCCGTCACCGGCCTCTCCCAGGTGCTCTTCGCCCATGAGGCCCAGGGCTCGCTCGTCACCGATGACCGCGGCCAGGTGGTGGGCAGCTCCCTCCTCGCCCAGGGCTTCTCGCGCGCGGGCTACTTCCAGCCCCGTCCCTCCGCGGCGGGCACCGGGTATGACGCCTCTGCTTCCTCGGGCAGCAACCTGGGGCCCACCTCCCAGAAGCTGCGCGAGCGCGTCTCGGCCGACGCCGAGCGCCTGCGCCAGGACAACCCCGAGGCCCCGGGGCCGGTGCCCACCGAACTCGTCACGGCTTCCGGCTCGGGGTTGGATCCCCACCTGTCGCCCGAGGCCGTGCGCTGGCAGGTGCCCCGGGTGGCGCGGGCGCGCCGCGTGGAGCCCGAGCGTGTCCAGGCCGTGGTGGACTCGCTCGTCGAGGAGCGGACCCTGGGCGTGCTCGGCGAGCCCCGGGTGAACGTGCTCCTGCTCAATCTGGCGTTGGATCGCCGTCTGGGGACGGCTACGTTGGCCGGAGGGTCTTGATGCCCCGAGGGCGCGCGGAGGATTTCCTGGAGCTGGTCGAGCGCGGCCGGCGCGGGCGGCTGAAGCTGTACATCGGCTTCGCCGCCGGCGTGGGCAAGACGTACCGCATGCTCGAGGAGGCCCATGCCCTGCGAAAGCGCGGCGTGGACGTGGTGCTCGGCTTCGTCGAGACGCACGGCCGCGCCGAGACCCAGGCGCTCGTCGAGGGGCTGGAGTCCATTCCCCGCGCCGTCTTCACCTACCGCGACGTGTCCGTGGAGGAGATGGACCTGGACCGGGTACTCGCGCGCAAGCCCCAGGTGGTGGTGGTGGACGAGCTGGCGCACTCCAACGCGCCCCCATGCCGCCACCGCAAGCGCTACCAGGATGTGGAGGAACTGCTCGCCGCGGGCATCAACGTCATTGGTGCCTTCAACGTGCAGCACCTGGAGAGCCTCAATGATCTGCTCGAGCGCACCATCGGCGTGCGCGTGCGCGAGACGCTCCCGGACAGCTTCCTCAAGAGCGCGGACCAGGTGGTGAACCTGGACCTGGCGGTGGAGGATCTGCACGAGCGGCTCCGGGCGGGGAAGATCTACGCGGCGGACAAGGTGCCGGGCGCGCTGGAGAGCTTCTTCCGCCAGGACAACCTGTCCACGCTGCGCGAGCTGGCGCTGCGGGAGGTGGCCGAGAGCCTGGATCGGGCCACGGGCACGCGGACGCGAGCGGGGGAGGACTCGCCGAAGCCCGGGGGCTGGGGCCGGTTGATGGTGGCGCTCAGCAGCAACCCGCCGCACGCGGCCACGCTCCTGCGCCGGGGCTCGCGCATGGCGGGCCGGCTGAACACGGATTGGTTCGTCGTGTACGTGGAGACGCCGCGCGAGGCCCCACACCTCATCGACGCCGAGGCGCAGCGCCATCTGCTCACGAACATCGAGCTGGCGCGGGAGCTGGGCGCGGAGGTGGTGCGGCTCAAGTCGGAAGACCCCGTGGGGGCGCTGCTGGACTTCGCGCGCTCGCACGGGGTGGGGCACATCATCGTGGGCCGCTCGCGCCAGCCCTGGTGGCGGCGCATGCTGGGGCTCGCCTCGGACGTGCGGCTGTTGCGAGAGGGAGAGGGCATCGACATCCACGTGGTGTCCTTCCACCCCCCGCGTGAGGAGCGGCGGCCATGATTTTGCGTCACAAGCTGCTGCTGGCCCAGGTGCCCCTGGCGCTCGCCCTGCTGCTGGTGGGTGTGGTGGCCGTGAACACGCTGCGCGAGCTGGGGCGCGCCGGGCAGGGCATCCTCGCGGACAACTACCGCAGCGTGCTGGCCATGCAGGACATCATCGAGCACCTGGAGCGGCTGGACAGCGCGGCGCTCTTCGTCGTGGCGGGCGAGCGGCAACGGGGCCTGGAGCAGGTGGAGGCCCACCGGGTGCCGCTCGAGACGACGCTGCGCATCCAGGAGGGCAACATCACCGAGTCCGGTGAGGCCGAGGCCACGCGCCGGCTGCGCGAGGCCTGGTCCCGCTACCAGAGCCAATACGAGCGCTTCCTCGGACGGGAGCCCGGCGAGGTGCGCGGGGTGTATTTCGAGACACTCGCGCCGGGCTTCCAGGCGGCGAGGGAGGCGGCGCGGGCCATTCTCGTGCTCAACCAGGACGCCATGGTGCGCAAGAGCGAGGCCCAGCAGCGGCAGAGCCAGCGGGTGAACGTGCTCATGGGGCTGGCGGTGGTGGGCGCGCTCGCGGGGGGACTGCTGGCCTCGGCCTCGCTCACGCAGCGGGCGCTGCGGCCGGTGGGGGTATTGTCGGGAGCGGTGCGGCGGCTGGGCGAGGGAGACCTGGGCACGCGCGCGGTGGTGGAGGGCGGGGATGAGATCGCCGGGCTCGCGCGGGACTTCAACGCCATGGCCGAGGCGCTCCAGCGCTACCAGCGCAGCTCCCTGGGGGAGTTGCTCCAGGCGCAGGCGTCGGCCCAGGCGGCGATCGACAGCCTGCCGGACCTGGTGGTGGTGTTTGGCGTGGAGGGGGGAGTGCTCAACGTCAACCGCGCGGCGGAGGAGGCGTTGCGTCTGTCCATGGAGGCGGGCGGGACGCTGGGCCAGGTGGCGCCCGAGGTGCGCGAGGTGCTCGAGCGGGTGCGCGCGCACGTGTTGGGCGGCAAGGGCGCGTACTTGCCCACCGGCTACGAGGAGGCGGTGCGGCTGGAGGCGTCCGAGGGGGCGCGTTGGCTCCTGCCGCGGGGCAGCCCGGTGTATGGCGAGGGCGGTGGCGTGGTGGGCGCGACGGTCATCCTCCAGGACGTGACGCGGCTGCGTCGCTTCGACGAGCTGAAGAACGACCTGGTGGCCACGGTGGCGCACGAGTTCCGCACGCCGCTCACGTCGTTGCGCATGGCCATCCACCTGTGCGTGGAGGAGGCGGCGGGCCCCATCACGGAGAAGCAGGCGGATCTGCTCCACGCGGCGCGCGAGGACTGCGAGCGATTGCAGGGCATCGTGGATGACCTGTTGGACCTGTCCAAGCTGCAATCGGGCCGGGAGGTGCTGGAATTGCGGCCCGTATCCACGCGCGAGGTGCTGGAGGCGGCGCTCGCCCCGCATCGGATGGCGGCGGAGGACAAGGGCGTGCGCCTGCGGGAGGAGTCCGACCCGGAGGTGGAGGACGTGCGGGTGGAGGCGGATCCGGAGCGGCTGCAACTGGTGCTCTCCAACCTGGTGGCCAACGCGGTGAGGCACACGCCGCGCGAGGGCGAGGTGGTGGTGCGGGCGCGGCGGGACGGCGAGGCGCGGATCCGCTTCGAGGTGGTGGACACGGGCGAGGGCATCGCCCCGGAGCACCAGACGCGGGTCTTCGAGAAGTTCTACCGGGTGCCGGGCGCCGGGACGGGCAGCGCGGGACTGGGCCTGTCCATCGCTCAGGAGATCGTCCAGGCGCACGGGGGCGAGCTGGGATTGACGAGCGAGGTGGGCCGGGGAAGCACCTTCGGGTTCTCGCTTCCGCGTTCACGGCGGGACGAACAGGTCTGAGAGGGACGTCTTGGTCCCACTCACCGCCCGAGGTGCTGGTGTGTTCGGTGCCGTGTCGCTGACAGATCTGAGCATCGGCACCTTCTGTCCAGGAGCGCGCAGGAGCCCGAGGTCATCCCTTGAGCTGTGAGGTGCATTTCCGGAACAGTGCCGGGACATGCGCGCTCCGCTTCTCGCCCTCTGTCTGCTCCTGTCTGCGTTCGCCCGAGCCCAAGAGCCGATGTCCGGGCACGAGCACGGTGACATGTCTCCGCCCGACACCCCGGCGCATGACGCGCACGCCCACGAGTCCTCCATGAGGAACATGGGCATGGGCGCCGACGACTCCGAGGTGCGCTCCCTCCGCGACATTCCCCTGATGCGCCGGGGCTCGGGCACGTCGTGGCAGCCGGACCGCTTCCCTCCTTCCATGATTCACGCGCGGGTGGCGGGGTGGGGTCTCATGTTCCAGGGCCTGCTCTTCGGCGGCTACGACGTGCAGGGCGGACCCCGGGGCGCGAGCGCTCCGGAGGCGCTCGGCTGGTTGATGCTCATGGCCGACCGGGAGCTGCCCTCGGGGCAGCTCGTCCTCAGCGTGATGCTCAGCCCCGATCCCCTCACCGCCGGGGCCAACGGCGGCTACCCGCTCCTGCTCCAGTCCGGCGAGTCCTACCGGGGTGAGCCGCTGCATGACCGTCAGCACCCGCATGACCTCTTCATGGAGCTGGCGGCGTCCTACACCCACTACTTCTCGGACACCTGGGGCCTGATGCTCTACGTGGCCCCGGCGGGCGAGCCGGCACTGGGGCCCGTGGCCTTCCCGCACCGCGCCTCCGCCCGTTTCGATCCGCTCGCCGTCCTGGGCCACCACTGGCAGGACTCGACCCACATCTCCTTTGGCGTGGTCACGGCGGGCCTCGTCACCCCCCTGGCCAGACTGGAGGTCTCCGCGTTCAACGGCCGCGAGCCCGACGAGTTCCGCTACGACCTGGACTTGCGGCTGCCCGACTCCTTCTCCGCGCGCCTGTCCGTCAACCCCACGTCGCGCGTGAGCACCCAGGTGTCCTACGGCTACCTGCCGAGCCCCGAGGCGCTCCATCCAGGCGTGCCGGTGCAGCGCTTCACCGCGTCGGCCATGTACCACGCGCCGGTGGGCGCGCACGGCTTCTGGGCCACCACGGCCGTCTTCGGACGGAACGTGGAGGGCGACGAGCGCCCCACGAACTCCGCGCTCCTGGAGAGCAACGTGGACCTGGACGGCCACCACGCCGTCTTCGGCCGGGTGGAGTACGTGCGCAAGACGGGGCATGACCTGGCGTTGTCTGGCCTCCTGGAGCACGAGACCTTCGACGTGGGTGTCCTGGCGCTCGGCTACCTCTACCAATTCAATCCCTGGGGCCCCGTGAAGGCGGGCGTGGGCGTGCGCGGCGCGCTGAACCTCGTCCCCGAGGACCTCGCCGCCCTGTATGGGGGCCGTACGCCCCTGGGCGGCATGGTGTACGTGCGGCTGGCGCCCGTGATGAGGGGCGCACCCGGGCATGGCCACTGACGCCGCGGGTACACGACCCACAAGGCATTCAGGGCTGAAGACAGATTGTCCCACCGCCTTCGTCACGGAGCGGATCAATCTGTCACACGCGGGGTGTTGCTCCGCTCCGTCTCCCTCGGGGCCGATGCGTGGCACGCGCGCTGCAATCCCTCCCACGCGGCACAGGGCCGGAACTTGGAAGGAATCAGACGGATGATGCGGACGTGGATGCGGTGGAGTGTCGTGGCTGCGAGCGTGGGAATGGGACTGCTGCCGGGGACGGGTCGGGCCCAGGACGAGGCCGAAGCCGAGGCCGAAGCGCCTTCGCGGGGTACCGTGATCATGGTGCAGTCGATGGGTCTGGGGTTGGGCCTGCTCTCGTTTCAGACGTCGACTCAGGGGGCGAGCGTGGAGCACGCGGTGGGCTCGAACGTGGCGCTCGCGGCGTCGGTGTCCGGCGGCGTGCGCTCCCTCGATCCCAATCTGGAGGGGGCAGGTCTCGGACTCGCTCCCTCCCTGAACTGGGGCGTGCGTGTCGATCCAGGCGTGCACTTCTATCTCTCGGGCCGTGCGCCCGAGGGGTTCTGGGTGGGTCCTCATGTGGAGGCGGCAATGTCCCAGTACAACTCCTATGGCCTCGCACTCGGGCAGAATGGGTCGCAAACCGTGCGAACCACTTCGAACGTCCTCTCCTACGGAGGCAGCCTCCGGGTGGGCTACACCGCCATCTTCTCTCCGGGCCTGACCGTGCAGGTGGGCCTGGGGCTCGGGGCGCTCAGCGACCGCACGACGATGACCTCGGACGCTCCCTCGGTGGACATCGACACTTCGCCCCGGTTTGGCTGGAGCGTGGATCCGCGCCTGTCAGTCGGTCTGGGTTGGGCGTTCTAGTCCGGCGGGGTCTCGTACCGCTTGCGCTTGCGCCACAGCGTGGACGCGTCGATGCCGAGCACCCGCGCGGCCTCGTCCAGCGTGGGCACGCTCGCCAACACCCGGAGGATGTGCTCGCGCTCCACTTCCTCCAGCGTATGGGGCCCGCCCAAGGTGACATGTGAGCCCGTGGCCGCGGCGATGCGCTCGGGGAAGGCCTGGGGCTCGAGCACCCCGGCGGGCCAGACGATGAGCGCGCGCTCCACGGCGTTCCTCAGCTCGCGCACGTTGCCCGGCCACGCATAGGCGCGCAGCATCGCCTCCGTCGCCGGGGACAACTCGGGCACGGCGCGCTGGGCCGCGCGCGCGAAGAACGTCACGAAGCGCCGGGCCAGGGGCAGGATGTCCTCGGGCCGCTCGCGCAGGCCCGGCAGCTTCACCTCGATGACGTTGAGCCGGTAGAGCAGATCCTCGCGGAAGCGCCCCTCGGCCACGTCCTTCTCGAGGTCGCGGTTGGTCGCCGCCACCACGCGCACGTCCGCCCGGCGCGTGCGCCCCTCGCCCAGGCGCTCGAACTGCTTCTCCTGGAGGAAGCGCAGCAACTGGGCCTGGAGCGCGGGGCTCATCTCCGCCACCTCGTCGAGGAAGAGCGTGCCGCCCTCGGCCTGCTCCACCCGGCCCGGTTGGTCGCGCACCGCGCCGGTGAAGGCGCCGCGCACGTGGCCGAACAGCTCGCTGGCCAGCAGCTGCTCGGACAGGGTGGGGCAGTTGACGGTGACGAAGGGGCGGCGGCGCCGCGCGCTCAGCGAGTGCAGGGTGCGCGCGAGCACGCCCTTGCCGGTGCCACTCTCGCCGCGCAGGAGCACCGCCGCGTCCGAGGCCGCCGCCCGGGTGACGAGCGCGAGCGCGGCGTGCATGAGGGGCGAGGCCGTCTCCAGGGTGGCCTCGGGCACGGACTGCGCGAGCTGCTCGGCCAGGGCGTCCAGTTGGAAGCCCCGCTCGCGGTGGGCGCGCGTCTTGTCCACCAGGTGGCGGATCTGCGCCGGGGTGAAGGGCTTGGGCAGGTAGTCACGCGCCCCGCGCCGCACCGCCTCCACGGCGGTGTCGAAGGTGGCGTAGGCGGTGATGAGGACGATGTCCAGGGTAGGGGACTCGGCGAGCAGGCGCGGCAGCAGCTCCAGGCCACTCGCGGTGCCCAGGCGCAGGTCCACGAAGGCCAGGTCCGCCGGGGCCTGGGCGAGCGCGGCGAGCGCGGCGTCGCCGGTGGCGGCCTCGCGCACCTCGCACCCGAGCCCCTCCAGGCAGACGCGCAGGGTGGTGCGGATGTTGCGCTCGTCATCCACCACCAGCACCCGCATCGGGCGGGGCTCCACCACGGGCGTCACAGGTCCGGTCTCCATGAGGCCCATCCTATGTCCGCGCCGGGGCATCAGGGGGGAGAAGGCTTCCCGGCGGTGAACCCAGACGAATGTTCAATGACTTACAAAGGCATCTCGGGCCAACGGCCGTGTGAAATGCTTCACGGCGGGTGTGTGAGCCGGATCACAGCCTGGGCTAATGCCTTCCCCTAGTCTTCCTTCTCGGGGGGGCAATCACAGCGAGGGGGAAAGACATGGCAGTCATCAGCCCGTGGGAAGAGTCCGGAGCGAGGAAGAGCACCCGAGCCGGCCGCGCGAGCGTCACCATCGAGAGGGATGCGGACGGCTTCTACCGGCCCGCGAGCGAGGAGGCGTTGATCGCCCTGGTGAAGAAGGCCCATGCCGAGGGCAAGCAATTGCGGGTCCGGGGCTCGGCGCACTCGGTCGCGGCCTCCATCTACGCGGATCCGCTCGTCACCGAGGACGGCCCGGCCGGCCCGGCGAGCGCGCCTGCCTCCGGCGCCATCCATGTCCTGCTCAACAACTACCGGGGCATGCGGGTGGTGGATGTCGGGCAGCGGCTCGTGGAGGTGGAGGCGGGCGTGAACCTGGGGGTGGATCCGGAGGACCCCAGCCGTACCTCCACGCTGGAGAACAGCCTGCTCTTCAATCTCTGGCGGCTGGGCTGGACGCTGTCGGACCTGGGCGGCATCACCCATCAGACGGTGAGTGGCTTCTTCTCCACGGGCTCCAGCGGCGGCTCGTTGAGCTGGTCCGTCTATGACGACATCCAGGGCCTGCGGATGATCGACGGCCGGGGCGAGGTGTACGAGGTGGACCGGGACCGGACGCCCGAGGACTTCCAGGCCACCGTCACGTCCATGGGCCTCTTGGGAATCATCTCCAAGGTGGTCCTGCGCTGCGTGCCGGCGTTCAACATCACCGGCCAGGAGGCCATCACCCGCGTGAAGGACGCGTCGGTGGACCTGTTCGGGGAGGGGAGCGAAGAGCGTCCCTCGCTGGCGCGGTTCCTGGAGCGCACGGAGTACGCGCGCCTGGAGTGGTTCCCTCAGCGCAAGGGCGAGCGGCTCGTCGTCTGGCAGGCCCAGCGCATCGATCCGGAGCCGGGTTTCCGGCCCGCGCGTTATCAGGAGTTCAGCGGGGACCCCGAGCTGTCCCAGGTCTTCGTCTGCTTGTTCTTCACCCTGCTGGGCAATCTGGATGACCTCCGGGCGGCCCGCTCCAAGCTGGAGCCCATCTTCGAGCAGGTGGACGAGGAGCTCATCCAACGCCTCGCGTGTCTGGGCCGGGTGGGCCAGCCCCTGGTCGAGGCCCTCACCCTGGCGTTGGAGGGAACGCTGGACGCGGCCATCGAGGTGCTCGCGCTCGCGGCTCCGCTCTTGCGCAAGGAATTGCCGAACCTCATGGGGATGGCGCTCGACACGTTCATGCCGTTGGATTCGAGCAAGAAGGGCCAGGACAAGGGCGAGCCCCAGTGCTTCCGCGATTGGAGCTGGCGGGGCCTGCCCATGGACAACCAGGTCATCGGCTCGCTGCTGCCCACCACGTTCACGGAGTTGTGGATTCCCCTCCCGTACACCCAGCGGGCCATGAAGTTGCTGAAGGACTACTTCGACGAGCCGGCCTCGGCCCAGGAGGCCCTGCGGCGCACGGGTACGTATGCCATCGAGCTCTATGGTGCCCCTCCCAATCCGGCGTGGATGAGCATGTCCTACAGCGATGGGCAGGACGTGTGGCGCGACGGCGTGCTGCGCATCGACTTCTACTGGTTCCAGAGGAACGCGGGCGATCCGGCCGAGGTCTTCTATCCCCAGTTCTGGAAGTTGTTCCGGGACAACGGCATCCCCTTCCGTCTGCACTGGGGCAAGGGCCATCCCGTGGGGAGTCAGGAGGAACTGGCGGACTGGGCCGCCTTCTTCCGCGGCCAGTATGCCCGGTGGGACGACTTCCTCGAGCGCCGGCGGAAGCTGGATCCGAACAACATCTTCCTCACCCGCTACTGGCGCCAGCGCTTCGACCTGTCGCACCTGCCCGCGCCCCAGCCGCGCGAGGACGCCGGGACGCCGCTCATCATGATCATCCCCGCGCCCTCCGTCGCAGGGCAGGATGAGATCCGCTGTCGATGGCCGTCCAAGCCCCTCGAGCCTCCCTCCCGGAGCGCCCAGGGCTGGGACGTGGCGGGTTGGGTGCGCTTCTATTGCTGGCTGACCCTGGCGACCGTGCTCTACGGCATCGCCGTGGCCCACGTCCCCTTCCTCCTCGGCACGCCCTGGACGACGTGCGAGGTGGCAGGCAGCTCACTCGGGTGCGTGCTCGCCTTCCATCTCTTCGAGGTGCCCGTGGTGACGTTCAATGCCCTCGTCGCCGGGTATGGCCTGCTGTGCTTCTCCTCCCGCACCGCGAGCCGCTTCCAGTCGCTGCTGCGCTTCGCGGTGAGCGTCAACCTCGTCTTCTTCGCGTTCGAGATCGCCCTGCTGTTGGACGGGCTGCGGCGGAGCGAGCCATTGTGGGAGACGCTCGCGCTCTTCTCCGTCGCCCTGGCGCTCGGAGGCGGGGCGTTCCTGGGAATGTTCATCCACGAGAAGCTGCACCCCCGCGCGAGCTGAGGGCGGGGCCTACGCCACCCACCCCTTGCGCGCGGTCTCCGCGGGGGGCTCGGGCTGGAGCCTCCGGGCCTGCTCCAGGTGCCACGCCCGGTCGGCCTCCCCGAGCAGGTACAGCGCATCGTGGGCCTCCATCTGCTCGAAAGGCATTCCCAGCTTCCGGGCGATCCGCAGGGCCTTCTCGAAGGCCTTGCGCGCCGCGCGCCGCCGCGATCGGGCGAGCTGGTACTTGCCCTGGCACAGCCAGGCGGCGGGAGCGGCCAGCTGGAAGACCTGGCCGACCCTGCTCACCCGGTCACAGACGCGCTTCGTCAGCCGCTCGAAGTGCGCGCGCTCGGGAGCGTCCTCCTGCGCCTGGGTCCAGAGCGTCGTCAGCACGGTGACGATGTTCGTGTAGGCCTCGGCGTTGATGGCGGTGCTGGAGCGCTGGGAGAGCAGCGCCACGCCTTGCTCGGCCGCCGCGCGCGCCTCGGCCAGGCGGCCCACGCGCAGCCTCGCCAGGGCCAGGACGGCGAGCAGGGGAATGCCACCGAGGATGTCCTGGGGCGTCTCATGGCCCTTGAGCAGCTCGAGCACCTCCCGCTCCCGGCCGAACTTGAGGAGCATCCGGCTCAGGGCCACACGCGCCCAGCTCTCCGTCTGGCGGTCTTCCCGGCGGCGTGCCAGCGCCAGCAGCTCGTGGGCCAGCGCCAGGGCGGGGTCCAGCCGCCCCTGGAGGAAGCACAGGTTGAAGATCTCGAACATCTCCTCCTCCGCGAGCCTCATGTCTCCGAGCTGGCGGAAGTCGGACAGACAGAGCTCGAGGGCGGCCTCGGCCCGCGCGAACTGGCCCGTGGAGAGCAGGTAGGAGCCAATGGCGCGCTGGACGTGGGCGCGCTCCTGGACATTCGTCAGACGCGCGCTCAGCTCGGAGGCGGACTTCTGGTAGCGGCGGGCGAGCCGGTGCATGCCCAGATGGCCGAGCGCCAGCACCAGGCTGGCATAGGCCCGGGCCAGGACCCCCGAGGGGGGAACGCGCTCGGCCAGGTTGATGGAGCGCAGCATGAAGTAGCCGAGCCGCTGCTCCTCGCCGCTCCAATAGGACAGCGTCGACAGCTCGAGGCAGATGAGGGCCGCCTCCAGCAGGCGGGGCTCGTCCCGTGCGCGGCCCAGGCGCAGCCGGGGAGGAAGCAGCAGGTGGAGCAGTTGCTGGAGGATCTCCCGCAGCACGTCCACCCGGAAGCTGCGCGCGGTGGTCGAGGAGAAGCCCAGCCGGGTGAGTGAGCGCCAGAGGGCGTCCTGGGCCTCGTACAGGTGGCCGAGGCGGGATTGGACCGTACCGATTTGCCGCTCCCAGCGGGCCCGGCGCAACGGCTCCACCGGGTGGCCGCTCTGCGCGTCCAGCTCGAGCGCCTTGGAGAAGAACCCCAGTGCTTCGTGGCAGGCGTTCGTCTGGAAGGCCTGTTCCCCCGCCTTCTCCAGCATGTCGATGGCCTTGGACGTGGCGTCCGCGTTGAGCCAGTGGTGGGCGAGCAGCGCGTAGTAGGCGGACAGGTCGTCGGCGTAGGTCCGCTCGTACCAGCGCGCGACGGCCTCGTGGAGCTGGCGCCGCTGCTCGAACAGCAGCAGGTTGTAGACCACCTGCTGCGTGATGACGTGCTTGAACAGGTACGACGTGTCCTCCCGTGGGGCCGGGGGGCGCACCATCAGCTCGAGGCGGCCGAGGTGCTCGAGCTGGGCGTCCAGCGAGGCCCGGGCGTCCTCGATGGGATGGATGTCGCGCAGCGTCTCGGGATGGAACGCCCGGCCGATGACACTGGCCGCCTTGATGGTGAGCTGTTCGGTGGGGCTGAGCCGATCGATACGGCTGGTGATGAGTCCCTCCAGCGTGGAGGGAATCGAGAGGGGAGCCGAGGTGCTGGCCCACTCGGAGAAGCGGCACTCGCCCGCCTCGGTGACCAGCAGGCCCTGGTCCCGGAGCACGTAGAGCAGCTCCTCGGTGAAGAACGGGTGTCCCTCGGCGCGCTCGTGGATGAAGGACTCCAGCGGCGCGGACAGCCGGGTGGCCCCGAGCCGCGAGCAGATGAGCCGGGAGATGTCCCGGGCCGGCATCGGCTGCAACCGCAGGTGCCGGGCCGAGGGCATGCGGAGGATGGACTTGAGGGGAGAGGCGGCGTCGTCGGGATCCGGGCGGGTGGTCAGCAGGAGCAGGTGCTGGGGGTGCTCGCGCAGCAACCGCCGCGTCAACTCCCAGGAGGCCGAGTCGAGCCAGTGCACGTCCTCGAGGATGAACACGCTCGGGTTGCCGCGGATCTCCCGGGCGAGCAGCTCGAGCAGCAGGCCCTGGGTGGTGTCCGCCCGCGCCTCGTCCTGGAGCTGGGCGGTCAGCTCCGTGTCGGGCAGATCCACCCGCAGCACGGGATTGAGCAACGGGGCGAGCGAGAGCAGGCGTTCATTCCCGGCGAACCGCTCGAGCAGCAGGGAGCGCCGGGCCGAGGCCGACGGGGCGTGGGTGCACCCGAGGATGTCGGCGAAGACGGTCCGCCAGGCGTAGTAGAGCGTGGTGCTCTCCACCGCGTCGGTGGCCGCCTGGAACACGTGGTGGTCCTGGGCCCGGCCCTGGAGGTAGCGCACGAGGCTGGACTTGCCGATGCCCGCCTCGCCCTCGAGCACCACGAGGCCTCCGCGCCCCGATGCCACTTGCCGCAGGGCCTCGTCGAGCAGGGCGCGCTCCGCTTCGCGGCCGGTGATGGCCGCGGGCTGCTCGGGGCGGCGCTGCTCCAGCACGGGGCGCAGCACCGGCACCGGTTTGTCCACGCCCTTGAGCGTCAGGGACTCGAGGCGCTCGAACCCGATGCGCGGGCTGGCCTCGCGGGCCGTCGTCTCGTCACACAGCAGCCCCCCGTGCGCCGCCTGCATCAGCCGGGCGGCCAGGTTGACGACACGCCCGGCCAGGGCGTACTCGCGCCGGGACACCCCGCCCCGGTCTCCACAGAAGACATGGCCGGTGGTGATGCCCACGGACGCGGAGAGCCCCAGCCGCTCGAGCGCTGTCTGGGCTTGCAGGGCGGCCCGGACGGCCCGCACCGCGTTGTCCTCATGGGAGCTCGTCGGCAGCCCCCACGCGGCGAGCAGGACGGTGCCTTTGTCATCCGCGAGCAATTGATTGATGCTTCCCCCAAAGGCATACACGGCCTTCTGGAGTTCGAGCGTGACCGCCTGGAGCTGGGCCAGGAGCGCCGGCGACGAGGGCTCGGCCAGACCGTGCAGCTCGAGGAAGAGCACGGAGACGCGCCGCAGCTCCGCGCGCCAGGCGGAGTGGGGCACCTCGAACAGGGCGCGCAGCGTGCGCGACACGAAGGGCAGCAGGGCCGCCTCCGCTCCGGGGGCGAGCTCGGGGGGAATCGCCGCGCGCGGGGGCGGGGCGTCGCGGCACGACAGCAGCCGGACGTTGCCGGACGAGCGCACCACGCCGTCGAAGGACCCCTCCAGGTGCTCCCAGGCGGCGCGGGAGGCCACGAGCTCTCCCGGGCGGGCGGCCTGCTGCGCCGCGGCGGCCTGCTGCATCGGCGCGCCCAGGACGAGGTACTCCCAACGGTCATCGCCGCCCACGATGAGGGCGTGCATCTGCCCGGTGCCCAACCCCAGCCGGAGCGAGAGCGTCAGGCCCTCGCTCACCGGATAGGCGTGCAGGCGTTCCTGCACGCGCAGACCACACCGCGCCGCCCGCCGGGTGGCCTCCGCCAGGGCTTCTCGCGAGGCGTCTAACGCGGGCCAGAGCACCAGGGCCGCGTCTCCCGCGAAGCGCGCAACCTCGCCTCCATGCGCCGCGAGTTCGCGGATGAGCTGATCGAAGTACCCGTTCATGGTCCTCGACAGCTCTTCCACCCCTTGCAGGCCATGCTGGCTCAGCCGCTCCATCAAGGGCGTGAAGCCGGAGATGTCGGCGAACAACAAGGCACAGGGCAGGGGCTCCGCCTCGGGGGTCGGCGGAGCGGGCGATCGAGCGGACATCCTCCGGCGAAGCCACTCGGGGAGATGGGCGGCCAGCTCGGGCGACATCGTCATGGGTTTTTCACGACCAGTGTGGCGCGGGGGGGCCTGGAGGCTACCCGATGACTCCTCATTCTGGCAGTGAACCCGGCCCCTGTTCGCGGCGCCGTCGCGTGACACGGACGACACCCGGCGGGGCCCCCGCGCGCCGGCTAGTCCTCCGCTGGCTTGGGTGCCCCCTTGGCGGCCGTCTTCTTCCGGCTTCCCCCGGAAACCGCGCGTACCATGCGCGCCTTGCGGCCGGAGGTGAGGGTGGGGGTACCGCCCTCCTGGGGGATGGGGCCGGCGTTGGGCGTGCCCTCGACGGGCTTGGTGGGGCGGGGCTTGATGCGGCGCGGGGGCAGGAGATCCGGCTCGCCGGGCACCTTCTGGGCGAGGAAGATGGCGGCATCCAGCTTGGTGAAGTTGCGCGTGCGGTACCAGGTGAGCGCGGATTCGTTGTTCTCCGCGACTTCCAGCACCAGGTGGGTGCAGCCCCGGGTGCGCGCCAGGTGTTGGAGCTGCTCGAGGATGAAGCTGCCCACGCCCCGGCCCTGGTAGTCCGGATGCACGGCGAGCTCCTCGACGA
Source organism: Cystobacter fuscus (assembly GCF_044360685.1). Classification (GTDB taxonomy): domain Bacteria; phylum Myxococcota; class Myxococcia; order Myxococcales; family Myxococcaceae; genus Cystobacter; species Cystobacter fuscus_C. Next base: position 323,453 of record NZ_CP043491.1, read on the forward strand.
AGAGCGGCCGCATGCCCCGCTTCTCGAACCAGCGCGGGTTGACCCAGTTGTCGTCTCCCGAGGCCTCGAAGGCGCACTCGGAGTAACCCACGATCTCCCCACCCACCTCGTAGACGAGCTGTTCGATCCACTCGGAGGAGTACACCTCGAGGAAGCGGCGCTTGGAGCGGGGCCGTTGGTATTCCACGGTCTCCCGGTTGACGTCCCGGAAGACGAGCTTGAGGAACTCCCAGGCCCGGTTGAGGTCGCGGCGGTGGATGCGGCGCACGCGGACTTCCAGGGGCCCCTTGTGGGAGGGAGCGGGCGATTTCGTCTCGGCCATGTTCCGAGTCCTAGCCGACTCGCCGCGGCGATGCGCGAACAACCGTATGAGAGGGCAGGCGAGGGCGTACGGCCGTCCGGGGAGGGGGCTTTTCCGGACGTGGGCATCCGGTATCCTTGAGGACGCGGCCACCCTGGCCCGCCAAGAAAGGAGTCTCATGCCCAGGCGTCGTACGCCTCCGGTTCGGAGCGTCCGTCCGGACTCCATGTCGAGCACGAGGGTGAACGGATGACGTTCAAGCAGAAGGCGTCCGTCCTGCCCATGGTGGCCACGCTGTTCCTCCTGCTCATCCTGGCGATCGTGGCGGTGGTGGGGCGGAACGTGTACCGGCTGAACGCGCGCATCATCCAGGGCTACTCGCCCGCGATCGCCTCGATGCGGCAGTTCGACTCGCTGGCGTCCCTGTTGCGCTGGCACCTGCGCGACCAGTCGCCCGAGGGAGACGCGGCGCGCCGGACGGCGATGTTGCAGCTGGCGGGGGAGTTCCAGCGGGAGCTGGCGCGCGTCCAGGACAATCCGGTGATGGAGCCGGGACGGTTGCGGATGATGCGCGAGGCCTTCGACGCGTTCTGGGATGCGTCCCAGCGCGCCGGGCCCGGGAACATGGCACTGGTGATGGAGCGCCACGCGGCGCTGGTCCAGGTGTTGCGCGGCGCGGGGGATTGGGCCCAGGCGGGGCTGGAGCGGTCGCTGGAGGAGGTGAGCCTGTTGCACCGCTGGCGCCAGGGCTGGGTGCTCAGCCTGGGGCTGCTGTGCGTGCTGGTGCTGGGGGGGTTGTCGGTCTGGCTGGCGCGCGGGGTGGTGGGGCCGCTCACGCGCCTGACGGCGGTGACCACGCGCATCGCGACCGAGGGGGATCTGTCCCAGCGCATCGACGTGAACTCGCAGGACGAGCTCGGCGAGCTGGCGCGGGGCATCGAGGCGCTGGTGACGCGGCTGCGCACGGTGCCGGTGACGCTGCGGGGCACGGTGGACGAGCTGACGTGGGCGGCCGGGCGGCTCACCGAGGCAAGCCAGCGGCAGGTGACGTTCCTGGGCCACCTGTCCAACTCGCTGGCCGAGGTGGAGGAGATGACGCGGCAGATCGCCCAGACGGCGAGTCAGGCGGCGGGGCGGGCCGAGGTGGTGTTGAAGGTGGCGGGGCAGGCGGATCAGTTCAGCGCCCTGGGGCGGGGCTCCATCGAGACCAGCGCGCGGGGGTTGCAGCAGCTGAGCACGCGCGTGGAGGAGATGATGCGCAGCGTGGCCAGCCTGTCGGAGCAGGCGGCGCGCGCGGGGGAGATCATCGGCAGTGTGCGCGACCTGGCGGACCAGTCGAACGTGCTGGCGCTCAACGCCTCCATCGAGGCGGCGCGCGCGGGCGAGGAGGGGCGGGGCTTCGCGGTGGTGGCGCGCGAGATGCGGGCGCTCAGTGGCCAGTCGCTGCAGAGCACCCAGCGCATCGGGAAGATCTTGCTGGAGATCAACCAGGCCATCCGCAACGCGGTGTCGATCGCGGAGCAGGACAGCCAGCAGGTGGAGGAGGGCATCTCCCAGGTGATGACGTCGGCGGACCGGTTGAGGGAAATCACCACGGTGGTGAACGAGAGTGGCAAGGCGGCCCGGCAGATCGTCGCGTCGGTGAAGCAGCAGAACGTGGGCCTCGAGCAGCTCCACCAGGTGATCGCCACGTTGACGGACCGGATGAGCGCGGTGTCCGAGTCGACGCGGGACGCGAAGGAGGCGGTGGGCCAGGTGAACCAGTCCCTGGACAAGCTCAAGCAGGTGGCGGCCCGCTTCCACGACTGAGCGGGCCCTCGACCTCGTCTACCGCGCGCCCCTCATGACCGGGACCGGTGGGGGCCTCGACGGCTGGCCCCCCTCCCGATCCCCGCTTCCGGCCGCTCCTGAGGCCCAAGCGGCTCAGCGCTTGAAGATGCCCTTGAGCTTGTCCTTCGCTTTCTCCTCGGCCTTCTTGCGCGCGGCCTCCGCTTCCTGGCGGGCCTTCTCCTCCAGCTCCTGCTTGCGCTTCTCCGCCTCGGCGCGCGCGGCCTCCTTCGCCGCGTCCGTGCCGCCGGTGATGATCTGCCCCACCTGCTTGCCCTTGTCGCCGAGCAGGCTCGTGGCCGCGCCCGCCGCCGCCAGCTTCGCCAGGGTGGTGACGGCCGGCATCACGTCCAGCCCCGTCACCTCGGGGCTCCACGCCTTGCCCGTGAGCTTCATCGTCACCGGCAGGGCCTCGGGGGGCGTCACCTTGCCGAGCGTCAGCTTCTGCACCAGCGGCGGCTGGAGGTTCACCGAGCCCGCCAGGTCCAGCGTGCCATCCAGCCGGATGCCGCCATCGAAGCTCATCGCCGCCTCGGGCCGCGTCCAGGTGATGGGCTTGGACAGCTGTGCCACGCCGTTGGCGATCTTCACGCCGAAGGGCAGCTGCTCGGCGAGCTGCGTCACGCCCTCGCTGCTCAGCGCCTTGCCCGCGAAGGGCAGCGCCTTGACGAGCGGTCCCGACACCACCGCGGGCAGGTCCGCGCCGAAGAACACTCCGCCCGCGAGGTTGCCCTCGATGGCGCCCGCGAGCCGCTCCTTGAGGCTCTCGGTCTCGTAGCCCACGCCCTGCAGGTTCATCTGGCCGTCGAACTTGCCGCCCAGCACCTTCTTGGGCACGCGCGAGGAGAGCGCCTCGGCCATGTCCATGCCCTTCACCTCCGCCTTCAGCTCGAAGGGCCGCTCCGCCGCCGGAGGCCCCATTCGCACCGAGCTGCCGCTCGCCGACACCGTGCCGCCATACACCCCCGTGGTGAAGCGCTCCACGGTGATGAGGTCATCCTTCATCTTCACGTCCACGAGCATGTTGGAGAAGTCCATGTCGCTCATCCGCAGCGCGCCGATCTCCAGGTGCACGTCGCCGCTCATGCCCTTGAAGCGCTGGGGATCCGACGGGGGTTCCCCGGTGGGCTTCTTGTCGCCCTCGGGGGCCGGCTCGTCCTCCACCATCAGCTCGTCCGCGTTGAGGCGCGGGCTCTTCATGGACAGGGCGAACGTCGTCGTCTGCTTCGCGCCCTCACCCGCCATCGCCACCGACGCCTTGCCCGTCATGGTGGCGTCGAGCAGCGCCACGTTGAGCCGGCTCAGGTCCACCTTGAGGGGCGACTTGCCGCTCTCGGGCTGGTAGGTGCCCGCGGTGTCCACGGTGAAGGTCTGCCCCGGGCGCTTGTTGAGCAGGCCACCCGGACGCATGTCCACGCCCCCGAGGTCCGTCTTCGCCTCGAAGCGCAGCGCGCCTCCGCTGGCCGCGGCGCCCGACACCCGGGCCGTCAGCCGCATGGTGCCACCCTTCTCCTTGGAGAGCTGCTCGGGGATGCGCAGCCGCACCGGCGTCAGGTCCACGTCCACGTTCAGCGCCTGCTCCTGCTGCGTCCCCTCCGCCTTCACCACCAGGCCCACGGGGCCCGCCACCTGGTTGGCCAGCGACTTGCGCAGTGGCGGGTAGTACTCGGCGAGCAGCTCGGGATCGAGGTTCTCTCCCACCAGCTCGAAGTCCTTCATGGACGGCGTCTCCGAGAGCAGGCCCTTCACCTCGCCCTTGCCGGTGAGGCGCGCCGGGCCGAGCTCCAGCAGCAGCTTCTTGAGGGAGAGGTCTCCGGCCTTCATGTCGCCCGACACGTCGGTGTCCACCACCACGTCGAGCGCCTTGCCGCCCTCGGCGCCCGCGAAGCGCAGGCCCCGGGCCTGGAGCCCGCCCTGGAGCGACGTGGGGCCGTTGCCTCCGGGCACCGCCGCGCCCAGCTCCGCCTTCCAGTCCGCGCGCAGCGAGCCCGCCTGGAGTCCCACCTCGGGGCCGAGGAAGGGTCCCAGCGGGGTGAGATCGATGGGCTCGGACTGGATGACCAGCCGCTCGGGCACGGGGATGAGCGAGGGGGGCAGCGGCGCCGCGTTCAGGGTGACGTGGAAGTTCTGCTTGTCGGCGAGCACCGCGGCGTGGAGCACCACCTCCAGGGGCTTGCCCGCGCGCAGATCCTTCACCTCCACGTCGAGATCGTTGATGGCCAGCTCGCGCGGCTGCGCGCCCGTCCGGTCGATGAGGCGCAGGGTGGCGTCGGTGAGCGCCGCCCGGTCCACCCGCACGGCGGACAGGTCCGTGGGCGTGTCGTCGGCGGGCTCCTCGGCCGGGGGCTGCTCGGCGAGCTTGTCCTGCACGCGCGAGACGTTGGTGGTGCCGTCCGGCAGTTGCACGTAGTTGAGGGTGAGGCCGGACACCTCGGCGTTCTTCACCTGGATGTCCTTGCCCCCCGAGGTGAGCGCGGGCCAGAGCGCCACCGCCACCTCCAGGCGCTTCATCTCCAGGAGGGGCACGGGCTCGCCCTCGGCGGCGCCCACCACGACGTTCTCCACCTCGGCGCCCACGGAGGGCAGCAGGCGGGTGGACACGTCACCAATCTCGATGGGCCGGCCGAGCTGCTTCGCGTAGGTGGCGGCCTCGGTGCGGGCGCGCTCGAGCAGGTAGGCGTCGAGCCTCCACAGGGCGATGGCTCCGGCCACCACGAGCAACAGGACGACGCCGCCCAGGATGTAGGGCCAGCGCTTCTTCTTCAGCGGTTGTTGCGACATCACTCGGTTCCTCCTCCCGCGAGCGGGAATCGGGGGGATGCTCGAAGCTCCAGCGGGCGAGCAGGGGACGCCTTAGCCCAGGAGGGCCGCGCCCGCACGTGTCGCATGCACCGGGACGGGGCCGGGAACGGGGAAGATGACATACACCCCCCGACGGGCCCGGCCCGGAAACATGCATGGCGCGGCGGGGGGGGCCGCCCGCCCGGCTGTCCAGTGGACGGGACAGCCACAGCGAGGGGACTTCCCCTCGGGAACCATCCACCTCACCTTGAAGGCGGGTGGATGTGTGCAGCCCTCGAGGCGGATATGGCCAACAAGCGCAAGGAAGCAAAGGCAGCGTCGGCGCCCCAGCGCCCGGCGGTCAAGCGTCGGCGTCAGGCGCCCGCGGGGCGTATCGCCCGGCGGAGAGAGCCGGCGGATACGCTAGCGCCCGCCCTGGCCCTGGACGAGCACTCGGTGCAGGTGCGCGAGCAGATCGAAGCGGCGCTCTTCGAGGCCCTGCGCATGCGCGAGGACATCGAGCAGCGCATCGAGCTGGGACTGCACGAGGAGGCGCCCCGCCGTGTCCTTCCAGTCCGGACGGGTGTCATGTCCTCGACGAGAACGGGGAGCCCGGGACGCGCCCGGGCCCAGAAGTAGACGCTCAGGGAGCGCCCTGGCCCGAGCGGATGTGGTGGAGCGCGGCCTCGAGCTGCGCGGTGTAGTCCACGCCCGAGTCGTCGTCGATGAAGCGATGGCCGGGCACCCGGAAGTACGAGGAGCGGGTGTAGGCGTCCTGCAGGAAGCGGAGCTGCTGCTCGGGGTCCAGCTCCCGCCAGCCCCGGCCCTCGCGGAGGGCCTGGCGCCAGTCGGCCTTCTTCGCGAACCAGCGTGCGCCCAAGGTCTGGCAGGTGTAGTCGGTGCCGCCATGCTGGTATTGCCAGACCCGGGTGAGCTCGCGCACGAGCAGGTGGAGGGGCCACTGCACCGCGCCCGTGGACGAGAGGGGCTCCTGCGAGGGCACATACAGCGTGTAGCCGAGGACGAAGGGGCGGCGCGGGAGCGCGAGCAGGCCCAGGCGCCCGGTCTTGATGCACACCCGCCCGTAGTCGATGCTGCCGCCGAACACCTTGCGCAGCTCCAGGAGTTGCCGCGCGCCGAGGGGACAGCCCGGCGTCTCCAGGCCGAGCCGCGTCTGCACGCCGCTGAGCAGCCGTCCGCCCACGCTCAGCGGGGCATCGAGCGCGAGCCGTAGCAGGCTCACCATGCCCCGTTTCAAGCGCGCGCCGCCGAGGAGGAGGTGGCCCCGGGCGAGGGCACCCAGTCCGAGCCCGAAGCTGCGCAGGGCCTCGCCGGAGTTCTTCAGGGCACCGATGCCCGCGCTCACCACTCCCTGTCGCAGCAGGGCGCCGAGTCCCTCGTTGGGCGCGGTGGGGCGGCGCGTGGCGCGGTGCGGTGGGGCGAGGTGTTGCCGGGGGGAATCACCCCGGTCGGCCGGGGAGTCGGCGGGAGTCTCGGGGCGGGGGACGAGGGTGAGACGGGCAGCGGGGCGGGCACGCATGGCACCTCCAGGGAAGCGAGCAACCCAGGCCCCGTACGATTGCCCTCCCTGTCACGGGTGGACACCCGCCCCGGGGTTCGGGATGCATGCCCACCCGTCAACAGCCGCCCCCGCTCAGCGTCGCGCCATGAGGCTCTAATCCTCTGGGTCATCCACGTAATCAAGTGCGATTTCGGCCTGTTCCCGGTAGAGGGGGACGACCTCAACAGCCAGTACTGCCTCCAGCATCTCTCGCGCTCCGACCACATCACCTGCTTTCTTGCGGCGGGCGGAATCAACGAGCGCTCGGGATAGCCGTCGGCTTCCCTCGAAAATCCGGCGGCGCATCTCTCGTATGAGTGTTTCCGCTCCGGAGGAGGTGAGCAATGCACGTTCCGCGTCGTCATCGCTGATAGCGACATCCCGCGCCACTCTCCGGCAGAGGTCGCGCACTTCGGCGTTTGGTTCTATCGCCTCTTTCCGCTCGAGCCTGGCATACAACCCAAGAACCCTGTCCCAATCGTGGGGCTCACCCATTCCTGACTCACCTTGTTTTTTGCCAGCACATCTGAAAGGGCCATTGGTGCTGTCCCTCGCACCACCGGAAGCAGTCATAGCAGTTACCGACCCAGCGCGGTTTCTTCTGATCTCTGCACTGAACGAAGAGGTCACGGCAGTGCTCCCGCCATCCCTCGTCGGGGTCGTCCACCCCTTCCCCCGCTCCCTCCTGTAGAGCGTTCTCGACCACTACCCCGACCCCTATCACCACCCCGGCCCCTATCGCCTCCTCTATGTCCGCGGCAGTGGCACCGCACGCTCCTACTGGGTCGTAGGGATGCTTTTGAATGCAGCAGGTCATGGTGTTGTTTCCACAGTCGCTCAGTCCCACGGCGGCAGTTCCGGCTGAGCAACCCGATGCGAGCACGCTTTCCAGCACAGCCACACCGACGAGGCTCAGGGCGTAGTTCCGATGTTTCATGCCCGCGACGCTAGGGAAGTCATACAGGGAGTGCCAACATGGGACAGGTTCGGCAGGGGCTGTTCGTCTTCCCCGTCCACCACTGACGACCGAGACACTCCGCTAGAAGTCCCCGGCGGCCGGTTCACCACCGGTGCGCGTCCCGTGTCGTGGCGGATGTCGCTACGCGCGCCAGAGGAAGCCCGGATTGATGGTTTTCGTCACGCATCAATCCGGGCCAGGTGCTCGAAACGACTGGGGATGCACTTCGTCTCCCCCTCCCAATGGAAGAAGGAGGAGACGCGGCTCAGAAGGCGGTGCCGTTGGCGCGCTTGCCCGGGGACGAGGAGGTGCTGGCCACGCTCGTGTGCAGCGCGTACGAGGTGCCGGTGACGTCCGGGTTTCGGTTGAAGGACACGCCATCCGTGCCAGAGAGGGCGGAGCCGTAGGTGACGGTGTCCGCGGTCGTGCCCGCCGAGGTCTTGAGCGTCACGGTGTCGCCGCTGTTGCTCAGGTTGAGCTGGGCGGTGGAGGCGCCCACGGCGTTGGTGAGACCCGAGGGGATGCCCGCGGCGGCGCCGAACACGACGATGGCCTTGCCCGCGGCGAGGCTCGTGCCGCTGGCGAAGGTGTGGCGCGTGCCGGTTGCGTCCGAGAGCGTCCAGCCGGAGAGGTCCGCCGCGGCGGTGCCGGTGTTGACCAGCTCGATGAACTCGCCGTTCACGTCCGAGCCGGCCTCGTTGGCGAGCACCTCGTTGATGATGACCTGGGCGGAGCCACCTCCGCCTCCGGACGAGGTGAGGGTGAAGGCCGCGTCGCTCGAGTCGGTGAGGGCGGAGTTCGCGGCATCGCTCACGCGCACGCGGGCGGTGGTGGTGGCGGTGGTGGGCACCGTCCAGGAGTAGCTGCCCGCGGAGGCCGGGGTGCTGGAGGTGAGAGTCGTCCAGGTGGAGCCGTTGAGCGTGTACTCCAGCTTCACGTTCGTCACGCCCGAGGCCGACCAGGTGATGGCGTACGTGTTGCCCGTCGTCCAGCTCTCACCGCCGTTGGGCGAGAGCACGGTGACGCCCGCGGTGGTGGTGTCCGAAGGCACGAGGAAGTCCTTGATGATGGCCATGTGCTGCATGTTGGTGGCGCCGCTGTCGGCGCTCTGCGCCGGGGAGATCTCCGACAGGGGCGAGTACACGCGCGTGTCCACCACGAGGCCCGCGCTGAAGGAACTCGCGCCGATGACGGTGGACGTCTGGTAGGTGCGCAGGGCGCTGTTCACCAGCACGTGGTCATACGGCTTGGCGCGGCTGGCGTTGGTGTTGACGTTGCCATTCTTGTCCGCCGGGTAGGGGCTCGCGGTGGAGACCACGGGGGAGAAGGTGGAGAAGCACGGCTCGCTGCGGGTATCGGTGTTGAAGTCGCCACCGATGGCGAGGAAGTCCCCCGAGGGCACGTTGGCCTGGATGAACTTCACGAGGTTGGTTGCCTCGGTGTTGCGCGTGGCGCTGTCCGCGGTGAGCAGGTGCACGCTCACCACCCAGAGATCCTTGGGGCCGGGGATGTCGATGCGCGCCCAGGCGAAGTCGCGGTTGCTCACCTGGGTGTCATCCCACTCGCCCGAGGCGATGATGGGGTAGCGGCTGATGACGCCGTTGGGGATCTGCGCGCCCGCCTCGCGGTAGTAATAGAAGCTCGAGCCGAAGGCGGTGTTGACGAAGGAGCGGATGGCGGTGGCGGAGTTGTCGCCGTAGTTGAACTCCTGGATCATCACCACGTCGGGCTTGGTGCCCTGGAAGATGCGGATGCCCTCGCCCGGGTCGTAGCTCTGGTTGTTGCCGCTGGAGATGTTGGCGGCCATCAACCGCACCCGGGTGGTGCCGGCCAGCTCCGCCTCCTGGATGCTCGTGGTGCTCGCCTCCGTTTCCTCCTGGGGTGCGGCTCCGCACGCCATCAGGGTGAAGGCCAGGGCGTTGGAGAGCCAACGGCGGTCGAGAGGCGTGTACCAGGAAGAGGTTCTTGTCATGCGCACGAGGGAATCCCTGCTCCGGCGTCCGGAAGCGGTGAGGGGAAACGGAGCGCGAGTGGCTCCGCTCTCAGATTATCGCCGCCTGAGAAAGAGTTGTTGTGTTACGGTTTATTAACGAGGGTGCTGTAAGTACCCGGAGCCTGAGTGCGGCCACAATGGGTTGGAAGTGCACCGTCAGTGTCAGGCGGTTAGATGCGCGCCTTCCTTCCACGAGGTTTCGCTTCCATGCGCGTGCTCTTCTCGTCCCTCTCCGGAACTGGTCATTTCCATCCGCTGGTGCCCACGGCGCGGGCGCTCCAGAAAGCCGGTCACGAAGTGGCCTTCGCCGTGCCCGCGCCATTCCAGCCGGTGGTGGAGGCCAATGGGTTTGGCTCCTTCGCGGCGGGCGTCGGCTTCGAGGCGGTAGTGGGGACGGATCCCCGGGAGATCCAGAAACGGCAGGAGGCGGCGATGAGGGCGGGTGCCTCCGAGCGGCTGGAGATGATGACGCGCATGTTCGTCGACGGCTTCGCGCGCCGGAAGCTGCCGGACCTGTTGGCTCTCTGTGAGCGCTGGCGGCCGGAGCTGATCGTCCGCGAGTCCATGGATCTCGCGGGGGCCCTGGTGGGCGAGAAGCTGGGGATTCCGCATGCCTCCATCCAGGTGGGAGGCGGTTCGATTGGCGGGGCGGATCAGCCGCTCTTCGTCCAGCGCATGGAGGCGGTGCGCGTGGAGTTCGGCCTGAAGCCGGATCCGGAGCTGCGCGAGCCCTTCCGCCACCTGCACCTGTCGTTCATGCCCGCGTCCTACTTCGAGCCCCGGCTGCCGCCGACGACGCGCTACCTGAAGCTGGAGGTGTTCGACCAGTCCGGCTCCGAGGGGCTGCCCGGGTGGGTGTCCTCACTGAGTGGCCGGCCGGTGGTGTACGCGACGCTGGGCACGGCGTTCAACAAGCTGGTCCACCTGCTGGGCACCATCGCCGAGGGGCTCCGGGAGGAGCCGGTGGAGCTCATCATCACGGTGGGGAGGGATTTGGATCCGGCGGTGCTCGGGCCGCAGCCGGCGCACGTGCACGTGGAGCGCTACATTCCCCAGTCGCTCCTGCTGCCGCGGTGTGACCTGGCCATCATGCACGGGGGCTACAACAGCGTGATGAGCGCGCTGTACGCGGGGCTGCCGGGCATCATCATGCCGATCGCGGCGGATCAGCCGATCAACGCCCAGGCGTGCGCGCGGATTGGCCTGGCGCGGGTGGTGCTGCCGGACACGCTCACGCCGCAGCTCATCCGCCAGCAGGTGCGGGAAATGCTCGCGGACGGCGCGTACCGCGAGCGTGCGCGGCGCTTGCAGGCCGAGGCCCTGGCCCTGCCGGGGCTGGAGCACGGCGTGGCCCTGCTGGAGCGGCTGGCCCGGGAGAAGACCTTGCCCGCTGGGAGCTGACGGACACTTTCTGTCGCGCGGCTGGACTTGATTTTACTTCTTGGGGGGGGATTGCTTCTTGGTACCTTGGGCTTGCTCGGTTCTTCGGGCCTTTACCAGGAGACGATATTGGTAAAAAATTTATCGGGGTGGCGCGCGGTATTGTATGTCAATTTTTTCTTTGCAACGGCTGCTTCTGCTGCACCCCTGCTCATTACTTCTGTTGAAGTGGATGCGCCGGCAGGCAAGCTCTACGTTTATGGAGAGAACTTTGGGACGTCGGGAGCAGTGGTTCGCTTCGCCGGTCTGCCCGTTTCGGTCATCACTCCTCAGTACGACTCGTCCATGATCGTGGCGGTGCCGTTCAGTCTACTTAGGACGCCCGGTACCTACCTGCTCAGCGTTTCGTCCGGTGCGGCTCCAGAGCAGAACTCGGCCATTGGGGTTACGGTTGGTGCTCAAGGTCCCAAGGGGGAAACGGGAGCTACTGGACCCAAGGGCGATCCAGGTTCGAAAGGAGATACCGGTCCGCAGGGTCCGCCTGGGGCGAGTGGTCCCGTCGGCCCACAAGGCGAGAAAGGCTTGAAAGGAGATACCGGTCCGCAGGGTCCGCCTGGGGCGAGTGGTCCCGTCGGCCCACAGGGTCCAATTGGGCCCAAGGCAATCGTCCAATGTGGAATTGTGTCAGGCCTCGCTACGGGCCCTGGGTCAAGTTCTATCGCGACTTGTCCGGCGGGCCAGATTACAATGGGCGGGTCTTGCAAGCAGGCTGGGGCATTGTCTTCGTCTGTGTCGTCAGTGCTGACGGCCAGTACCTATAGTTGCAGGCTCTCGAATGACGCTCCAGCAAGTTCTGGCACAGTTTCCTCTATTGCCATGTGTTGTTCTATTCAATAGTTGGTTTTGAGGTGGACGTGGACCTGATGACGTGTGTTGTCAGTCATTAAGTGGTTGTTCCGCCCCTGCCTGAGAGTCCGTCGAGGAAGGCGGACTCTTTGCCCATCGACCCCGAGGTTTCAAGCCTGTGCGTTGAAGATGGCGACGGCGCGCGTGAAGCCCGCCGAGCCATTCTTGATCTTGTAGGGGAAGCAGGAGACCGTGTAGCCGAAGGGCGGCAACTGGTCGAGGTTCGTGAGCTTCTCCATCTGGCCATAGCCGATGTCGCGGCCGGCCTTGTGGCCTTCCCAGATGATCGACGCGTCGCCCGTCTTCGCGAACCGCTCCCGCGTGTATTTGAACGGTGCGTCCCAGCTCCAGGCGTCCGTGCCCACCACGCGCACGCCTCTCTCCAGCAGGTAGAGGGTCGCCTCGCGGCCCATGCCGCACCCCGCCTCCAGATAGCCGGGTTTGCCGTAGAGCACGGCCGCGGAGGTGTTCACGAGCACGATGTCCAGGGGCTGGAGCGTGTAGCCGATGCGCTTCAGCTCCGCCTCGACCTCCGCGGCCGTGACCACATGCCCGTTGGGCTTGTCGCGGAAGTCGAGCTTCACGCCCGGACGGAAGCACCAGTCGAGTGGCAGCGCCTCGATGCCGTAGGCCGGCTTGCCGCCATCCGTCGTCGAGGCGTAGTGCCAGGGCGCGTCCATGTGCGTGCCGTTGTGCGCGGTGAGCTTCATCCGCTCGCCCGCCCAGCCCTCTTTCTCCGGCAGGTGGTCGGGGTTGAGGCCCGGGAACATCGTGGCCATTTCCTTCGCACCCTCCGCATGATCCGAATACTCGATGTGCGGCAGGAGCGTGGGCGGGTCCGTGTACTCACTGTTCTCGAGCGTGACGGAGAGATCGACGAAGCGCAGCCCCTGGGGGTTCATGTCCTGGCCTTTCCGGCGGATGGCCCACTTCCGAGCCATGTTCGGCCTGGAGGATCCCGCACCTGGGGCTCGCGAGGGAACGCGCTTCTCGCGATACGAGGCATCGGCGGCACCGATGGATGGCATCGATACAACCGACTTCCCGGGCTCCGGGCGGCGGTCTATTCAACTCCGTCATGAAACTGGGAACGCTCAAGAATGGAACCCGGGACGGGATGCTGGTCGTCGTCTCGCGCGACCTGCGCCGGGCGGTGCACGCTCGTTCCATCGTGTCGACGATGCAGGACGCCATCGAGAACTGGGCCCAGGTCGAGTCCGCCCTGCGGGAACTCTATGACGCGCTGAACGCGGAGCGCGCGCCCAAGGCGTTCGACTTCGACCCGGTGGCCGCGGCGGCGCCCCTGCCTCGGGCCTACCAGTGGTGCGATGGCTCGGCCTTCCTGAACCATGGCCGGCTCATGGAGAAGGCCTTCGGCATTCCTCCCGTCCCGGACTTCGAGACCGTCCCCTTGATGTACCAGGGCGCGGCGGATGACTTCCTCGGGTCTCGGGACGATGTCCCGCTTCCGAGCGAGGCCCACGGCATCGACTTCGAGGGCGAGTTCGCCATCATGGTGGACGACGTGCCCATGGGGTGCACGGCCGAACGGGCCGCGAGTCACATCAAGCTGTTGCTCCAGGTGAATGACGTCAGCCTCCGCGCCTTCACCCCCATCGAGATGAAGAAGGGCTTCGGCTTCCTCCAGGCCAAGCCCTCGTCCAGCTTCGCGCCCGTCGCCGTCACGCCCGATGAGCTCGGTGGTGCCTGGAAGGAGGGACGCGTGCACCTGCCACTGCGCGTGCGTTGGAACGGCGCGTGGTTCGGGCACCCGAATGGCGGGGAGATGAACTTCAGCTTCCACCAGCTCATCGCGCATGCGGCGGCGACGCGCCGGCTGGGCGCGGGGACAGTGATTGGTTCGGGGACGGTCTCCAACGCCGACTCCAGCGTGGGCTCCGCCTGCATCGCCGAGCGCCGGGCCCTGGAGATGATCGCGCACGGCAAGCCGGTCTCCAGCTTCATGCGTTTCGGGGACACCGTGCACATGGAGGTCCTCGACGCCGACGGCCACGGTGTCTTTGGCGCGATCGACCAGAAGATGGTCTCCGCCACGCCCTGAGAACCTGCGGGGCTCAGGTGCCCGGGTTGGATTTCTGCTCGGCCACACATGTCTGGAACAGCTCGCGCATCCAGCGCACCCCGGGGTCGTCCTCGAAGTAGCGGCTCCACTGGAGCATCTCGACCAGGGGTGGGAATTCGATCGGCAGCGGCAGGATGCGCAGCGGCAGCAGTCGCGCATGGAGCCGGGCCAGCCGGGAATGCATTGTCGCAACCAGGTTCGTGCCGACGAGCAGGTGGGGCACGGTACAGAAACTGGGGACCGTCACCTCGATCCGGCGCTCGTGCCCGAACCGCGCCAGGAAGCCCTGTTCGGCGGACGGCGCCTGTTTGCTGAGCGTGACGCCAATATGTCCCAACTCCAGATACTGCTCGAGTGACAGGGTATCGCCAACCCGCGTGTTGCCCGTCCAGACGGCGCAGCAGTAGGTCTCCTCGAAGAGGGTTTCCTTGGGATGGAGCTCCTGGGTGTGCGTGTCGGGCGTGATGATGAAGTCGAGCTCTCCCCGTTGGAGGGCCTCGCCCATGGCCGTGCCCGGGGCCGTGAGCTCCAGCGAGATTCCCGGCGCCACGCGCTGGAGCCGGCGCACCACGTCCGCGAGCAACACCTCCGTGACGTAATCGGAGGTGACGATCCGGAACGTGCGCCGGGCCGACGCCGGGTCGAAGCTGGGCTTCGACTCGACCGCTGACTGGATGCGCAACAGGATGTCCCGGACACTGTGCGCGAGGCTCTCGGCCCGGGGGGTTGGAACCATCTGGCGTCCGACCTGCACCAGGAGCTCGTCTCCGAAGAACTCCCGCAGCCGCCCGAGCGCGCCGCTCATGGCGGATTGGCTCATGTGCAACCGGGTGGCCGCACGGGAGACATTCCGCTCCTCGAGCAGAACGTCGAGCGCCACCAGCAGGTTCAAGTCCAGGTTCTGGAACCTCATGGCGCCATCATGCATCGATGGGATCGATACATCGTATTGGGAAATACGACTTCCCCGATAGATCGGAGGTCCATAAGTAGAACGGAGGATCGCGGTGGAGCCGAGGAGCCCATGTTTCGATACTTCCCCAAGAACTATGTCTGGAACCTGTCGGTCGACCTGGCGATCGAGATGGGCGCGCGCATCGGGGAGATCGAGGAGATGTGCGCGCCGCTGCTCGCCGCTTCGGAGCAGCCGGATGCCGAGGGCACGCGGGCGTTCATGCGGAGCTGGGTCGCGATGGGCGACAAGCTGCGCGCGCTGGCGGAGGACGACGAGCGCGCCGGCCGGCTGATCTCCGCGGGCGACAAGCTGCAGCGCGCCTCGATGTACTACCTCACCGCCGAGCGCATGCAGGGCCATGGCAATCCCGAGCGCGCGCCGCTGTACGCCCGCGTGCTGGAGACCTTCAGCAAGGGCCTGGCGCTGTCGCATGCCAACTGCGAGCGGGTGGAGATCCCATATGAAGGCAAGCACCTCGCGGGCCTCTATGTCCGCGCCGAGGGTGTGAGTGGCCGCCAGCCCATCCTGGTGCAGGTGAACGGCTTGGACAGCACGAAGGAGATGAAATACTTCGTGGGCCTGCCGCGCTGGCTGGCGCAGCGGGGAGTGGCGTCGCTGGTGATCGATCAGCCCGGCACCGGCGAGGCGCTGCGCCTGCACGACTTGAAGGCGGTGTACGACAGCGAGCGCTGGGCCAGCAAGGTCGTCGACTGGTTGGAGACCCGCGAGGACATCGACGCCCGGCGTATTGGTCTCGAGGGTGTATCGCTCGGTGGCTACTACTGCCCGCGGGCGGTGGCCTTCGAGCCGCGGTTCGCGATGGGCGTGGTCTGGGGTGCGAACCACGACTGGCGCGACGTGCAGAAGAAGCGGCTGCAGAAGGAAGGCAGCTTCCCGGTGCCTCACTACTGGGAGCACGTGCGCTGGGTCTGGGGCGCGAGGGACATGGACGACTTCATGCGCATCGCCGAGAACGTGCACCTCGACGGCATCCTCGAGCGCATCCGGGTGCCCTTCCTGGTGACGCACGGCGAGAAGGACTCGCAAATCCCGCTCAAGTGGGCCGAGCGCACCTACGAACAACTCATCAACAGCCCGAAGCGGGAGCTCAAGGTGTTCACCGCGCGGGAAGGCGGTGTGCAGCACAGCAGTTTCGACAACAGCGCCAACGCTGGCGCCTTCATCGCCGACTGGGTCGCCGAGACCCTGGGCGGTCGCACGGCCTGAGCCCCTCCCTCGGAAAGGAATCCCTCCATGAACATCATCGGACCCGACGCCCTCGTCTTTGGCGTGGATGACGTGGCCGCCTGTAGCCAGTACCTGCTCGACTACGGCCTGCGCGGCGTGGACGTGAACGAGCAGGGTGGCCGCTTCGAGGCGCTCGACGGCACGTACATCGTCATCAAGCACCACGCGGACCCCACGCTGCCGCCCGCCCTGGGCACCGCCAGCCAGCTGCGCGAGACCGTCTACGGCGTGGCCGACAGCGCCACCCTGGACGCCATCGCCGCCGAGCTCGGGCGGGACCGCGAGGTGCGCCGCGATGCCCATGGCCGCCTGCACACGGTGGATGACCTGGGCTTCGCGCTGGCCTTCCAGGTGACGGTGCGCCGGCCGCTGACGCTGGCGGGTGAAACCGTCAACGCACCCGGTGCCGCCGCTCAGCGCCCGGTGAACGCGCTCGGGGTGGATCCTTCTCGGGAGGTGCGGCCACGAACCTTGTCGCACGTGGTGTATTTCGTACCCGACGCCGTCAAGGCCGAGGCCTTCTACGTCAAGCGGCTCGGCTTCATCTGCACGGATCGCTTCACCGGCGTGGGCCCGTTCCTGCGCCCGGCCGGTACGGCCGACCACCACACGCTGTTCATGATCCAGACCCCGCCGCAGATGAAGGGCATCGAGCACTTCACCTTCCACCTCGGCGGCCCGACCGAGATGATGCTGGCCGGCACCCGCTTCGTCGAGAAGGGCTACCAGTCGTTCTGGGGTCCGGGCCGGCACCGCTTCGGCTCCAACTGGTTCTGGTACTTCAACAGCCCGCTCGGCTGCCATGTGGAGTACGACGCCGACATGGACCAGCACGACGAGCGCTGGGTCGCGCGTGAAGTGCCGATGAGCGCGGACGCCTCGCAGTTGTTCCTGTTCCAGCACCGGGCCAAATGGGCTCCCGTGGGCCCGCCGCCGGCTGGCGCACCTGGCAAACACTGACACGTCTGGCCATGGAGCGCGTGGTCTTCCTGTGCCGGCTCGACGAGCTGCCCGATGGGCAGTCGCGGGGCTTCGATCCGCTGCGGTCTGGCCAGGACTCCGTGCTGGTGGTGCGCCAGGGCCGCGAGCTGTACGCCTGGCGCGATGACTGCCCGCACCAGCCCGGTACGGCCATGGCCTGGCGCAAGGATGCCTATCTCAACCGCGACGGCAGCCGCATCGTCTGCCACGCCCACGGCGCGCGGTTCGACATCGCCACCGGCGTCTGCACGCTGGGGCCCTGCCTGGGGCAGGCGCTGACCCGCGTGCCCGTGTTGCTGGATTCCGACGACCACGTCCAGGTCGTGATCCAGACGCAACAAGCCTGAAGAGCCAAGGAGACAGCCAAGATGGCCCGAGTGAACAAGGTATTGATTGTCGGTGGTGGGATTGGCGGTTTGTCATTGGCCTCGGGTCTGCGCAACCGTGGCATCGAGGTCGAGCTCGTCGAGGTCAAGAAGGAGTGGACCGTCTACGGGGTGGGCATCATCCAGCAATGCAACGTCATCCGGGCCATGGCCCAGTTGGGGCTCGTCGACCGCTTCCTCGACGCGGGGTTCGCCTACGAGAATGTGGGGCTCTACTCGGCGGAGGGGGAGCTTCAGCGGATGCTGCCCGGGGTGCGCGCGGCGGGGCCGGAGTACCCGGCCAACCTGGGCATCTCCCGGCTGGCGCTCCACCAGGTGCTCAGCTCCACGGCCGCGGAGCGGGGCACCTCCATCCGCCTGGGCGTCACCGTCGAGCACCTCACGCAGGACCCCGGCGGCGTGGACGTCACCTTCACCGATGGCACGCGGGGCCGGTACGACCTCGTCGTGGGCGCCGATGGGCTCTTCTCCAAGGTGCGCACCCTGGTCCTTGGAAAGGAGTTGAAGCCGCGCTTCACGGGGCAAGCGGTCTTCCGTCACAACTTCCCGCGCCCGCCCGAGATCGACCATCTGGCGGCCTTCTATGGGAAGAAGAACAACGCCGGGCTCTGTCCGCTCTCCAAGGACCTGATGTACCTGTTCGTGACGTCCGCGGAGCCTGGCAACCCGTGGATGCCGGAGGACCGGCTCGCGGACCTCATGAGGGATCGCCTGAAGGAGTTCGGCGGGATCATCGGCCGGCTGCGGGACCAGATCACCGACCCGAAGCAGGTGGTCTACAAGCCCATGGAGGTCATCTTCGTCTCCGAGCCCTGGTACCGGGGCCGGGTGGTGCTGATGGGCGATGCGGCCCATGCGACGACGCCACACCTCGGGCAGGGAGCGGGCATGGCCGTGGAGGACGCGGTGGTGCTCTCGGAGCTGCTCGCGGAGGACGCTCCGGTGGAGGCGCTCCTGCCGCGCTTCATGCAGCGGCGCTATGAGCGCTGCAAGTTCATCGTGGAGAACTCGATCCAGGTGGGCGACTGGGAGATGCAGGGCGCGTCCCACGCCGACCGGACCGGCGTGGTGAAGAAGATGATGGAAGTCACGGCCCAGCCCATCTGAGGACGCCCGGGCTTGCCCGCTTCCCTGGGCGTACTGGCGCTTGTCGCCTCCGCCGATGTATCTGTGACGGGGAGATGGAGGGCGGGTCCACTGACCGACCAGGACCGGCCCAGTCCCTCTGAACGGAGTCCTGTATGAATGGCGGCGAGAAGACTGGATTGGAGGCCTCCGACGGTCTTCCCACACCGCGCCGGTACTGGGCGATCGCCGCCATCCTGCTCGCGATCACGATGGCCGTTCTGGATGGGGCGATCGCCAACGTGGCGCTGCCCGCCATCGCGAGGGACCTGAACGCCTCGCCCGCCGCGTCGATCTGGATCGTCAACGCGTACCAGCTCGCCATCGTCGTCTCGCTGCTCCCGTTCTCCTCGCTGGGAGACATCGTGGGCTACCGCCGGGTCTTCCAGGCCGGCCTCCTGGTGTTCACGGTGGCCTCGCTGGCCTGCGCGCTGTCGGGCTCCCTCGTGGGCTTGACGCTCGCACGAGTCCTCCAGGGCTTCGGCGCGGCCGCGCTCATGAGTGTCAATGCCGCCCTCATCCGCTTCACCTACCCGAATCGGCTGTTGGGCCGGGCCATTGGCATCAACGCCCTGGTGGTCGCGGTCTCCTCCGCGATGGGACCGACGCTCGCCTCGGCCATCCTGTCGGTCTCGGGGTGGCCCTGGCTCTTCGCCATCAACCTGCCGACGGGCCTTGTCGCGCTGCTCATCGCGTACCGGAGCCTGCCGCACACCCGGTGCTCGGGTCTCCCCTTCGATCTGACGAGCGCGCTGCTCAATGCCCTGACGTTCGGGCTGCTGCTCATTGGCGTCGAGACCCTGACGACCGGTGTGCTTCCCGCCGCCCTCCTGCTCGCCGGAGGGCTCGCCGCGGGGAGCGTGATGGTGCGGCGGCAGCTCTCACGGCCCGCGCCACTCGTGCCGGTGGACCTGTTGCGCATCCCCGTCATCGCCTTCTCCGTGGTGGCCTCCATCTGCTCCTTCTCGGCGCAGATGCTCGCCTTCGTCTCCTTGCCCTTCTACTTCCAGAACGTCCTGGGGCGCGGTCAGGTGGAGACGGGCCTGTTGATGACGCCCTGGCCGGTCGCGGTGGCCATCATGGCGCCCATCGCGGGGCGGCTGGCGGATCGCTTCTCGGCGGCTCTGTTGTGCGGGGTGGGGTCGGTCGTGATGGCGGCGGGGTTGACGCTGCTCGCGCTGTTGCCCGCGCATGTGGCGAGCGGCGCCATCGTCTGCTGCATGAGCCTCTGTGGCGTGGGCTTCGGGTTCTTCCAGTCGCCGAACAACCGCGCGATGCTCTCCTCGGCTCCGAAGGCGCGCAGTGGCGGCGCGGGCGGCATGCAGGCGACGGCCCGTCTCCTGGGGCAGACGTGCGGAGCCACCCTGGTCGCCGTGTGCTTCAGGGTGTTCGAGAGCCGTGGGCCCACCGTGGCGCTGGGGCTCGGTGCGTGTGTCACGGCCGTGTCGGCCGTGGTCAGCACCTTCCGGCACCATCGGCAGGTCGACGTCCAGGTGGTACCGTAGCGCCCGTCGTCCAGACGCTTCGTGTTTCAACCGCACCCATGGGGGGCGCACGCCCTGATGTCCAGGAGACAGCCACGATGGCTCGTGTGAACAAGGTGTTGATTGTCGGTGGTGGAATTGGAGGCCTGTCGTTGGCCTCGGGCCTGCGCAACCGTGGCATCGAGGTCGACCTCGTCGAGGTCAAGGCGGAGTGGACCGTCCACGGGGTGGGCATCATCCAGCAATGCAACGTCATCCGGGCCATGGCCCAGCTGGGGCTGATGGACCGTGTCCTCGAGGCGGGATTCGCCTACGAGAACATGGGCCTCTACACGGCGGCGGGCGAGCTCGTGCAGATGCTGCCCGGGGCACGCTCGGCGGGGCCGGAGTATCCGGCCAACCTGGGCATCTCCCGGCTGGCGCTCCACCAGGTGCTCAGCTCCACGGCGGAGGAGAAGGGGACCCGCATCCGCCTGGGCCTCACGGTCGAGCACCTCGGGCAGGACGCTGATGGCGTGGACGTCATGTTCACCGATGGCACGCGGGGCCGGTATGACCTCGTCGTGGGCGCCGATGGGCTCTTCTCCAAGGTCCGGAGCATGGTCTTCGGCAAGGAGCTGAAGCCGCGCTTCACGGGGCAGTCGGTCTTTCGTCACAACTTCCCGCGTCCACCGGAGATTGACCACCTGATGCTCTGCTACGGCGAGAATCACAACGCTGGGCTCTGTCCGCTCTCCAAGGATCTGATGTACATGTTCGTGACGTCCGCGGAGCCTGGCAATCCACGGATGCCGGAGGACCAGCTCGCGGACCTCATGAGGGAGCGCATGGCGGAGTTCGGAGGCATCCTCGGCCGGTTGCGAGAGCAGATCACCGACCCGAAGCAGGTGGTCTACAAGCCCATGGAGGTCATCTTCGTCCCCGGACCGTGGTACCGGGGGCGGGTGGTGCTGATGGGCGATGCGGCCCATGCGATGACGCCACACGTCTCGCAAGGGGCGGGCATGGCCGTGGAGGACGCGGTGGTGCTCTCGGAACTGCTCGTGGAGGACGCACCGGTGGAAGTGCTCCTGTCTCGCTTCATGCGGCGGCGCTACGAGCGCTGCAAGTTCATCGTGGAGAGTGCGATCCAGATTGGCGACTGGGAGATGCAGGGCGCGTCCCGAGCCGACCGGTCCGGGCTCGTGAAGAAGGTGATGGACGTCATCGCCCAACCCCTCTGAAGCGTGAACGACTCACCGCGGGGCGAGACGGCCGATTCTTCCCGCTTCCTCCGCGAACCAGAGTGCGCCGTCCGGGCCCGACGTGATGCCGTGGGGCTCCGCCTGTGGGGTGGGGATGGCGTACTCGGTGACGGCTCCCCCCGTCGTCATCCGACCGATGTGGTTGCTCCCCCACTGTGTGAACCACAGGGCGCCGTCGGCTCCGGTGACGATGGCGTGGGGCCGTGCACCCGCTCGCGGGAGGGGGAACTCGGTGACGTGGCCCTCCGTGGTCATCCGGCCAATGCGGTCCACGAGGATCTCGACGAACCAGAGCGCGCCATCCGGCCCCACCGTGATGCCCACGGGTCCGGCGTTGGGGGTGGGCAGTGGGTACTCGGTGACGTGTCCCCGCGTGGTCATCCGGCCGATGCGGTTCGCCTTGTTCTCCGTGAACCAGAGCGCGCCATCCGGTCCCGTGGTGAGGGTGGAGGGGAACAGGTCGGGGGAGGGGAGGGGGAACTCGGTGACCGTGCCGTCCAAGGTGATGCGGCCGAGCTGATTCGCCGCCGACTCGGTGAACCAGAGCGCGCCATCAGGTCCCACCGTGAGGCCGAAGGGCCCCGCGTTCGGGGTGGGCAGCACGTACTCGGTGACCGCGCCCTCCGTCGTGATGCGCCCGATGCGGTTCGCCTTGTACTCGGTGAACCAGAGCGCACGGTCGGGCCCGGCCACGATGAGGGAGGGCCCCGCGTCGGGCGTCGGGAGCGGGAAGGAGGCCAGCTCGCCGTCCATGCGGAGGCGGCCAATCCGGCCCGAGTGGATCTCCGTGAACCACAGAGCTCCATCCGGACCGCCCACGATGCCGTATGGGCCCGCGGACGGGTTGTTCAGGGGATGCTCCGTCATGACATTGCTCGACGCTCCCTGCATGCTGCTTCCCTCCTGACTCTTCCCGAGTACACGCCGGGGTTCGTGTGGGACCCGTTGTGCCTTCGAGGTCGTTCAGGCGGCGGAGTGTAATCAGGCGCTGCTGGCGCATGACGTCATCAGCGGCACCCGGTGAGGGGATGTCAATTGAGCGACTTACACAGGGCGTGGCCCAACTTCTGGGTCTCCTGGTCGGTGATGACGCAGCCATAACCGGAGCCTTTCATCGCGCCGCCTCCTTCGAGCCGCGCGATGTCCCACATGCCGAGCTTGGCGCAGACCGCGGACTGCTGGGACCTGGCCTCTTGCGGCGTGAGGAGGGTACGGCCCGCGCCGCACGGCGAGTCCCCGACCACCTCGACGAGGTTGGTCTGTCCCGGCAGCTTGCAGAGGGTGTTGCCCAGGGGGGCCGACTCGTAGCTGGTGATGGCGCAGCCATAGCCGGGACCCTTCATCGCCCCGCTGCCCGAGAGGCGCGCGATGTCCCACACGCCCATCTTGCCGCAGATGGTGCTCTGGTTGGCGAGCGCATCATTGGGGGTGGCGATGGAGTAGCCCGTGGGGCACGGGGTGTCACCGACCACCTTCTGCACCTCGCCGTAGAGGGCGCCGTGGTTCTGCTCGAGGCCGGGCACCTCGGTCTCCGCGGTGTCCGCCGGGCCGCAGGCGGTGGTCATCAGGGCAATACCAACACTGAGCAGGAGGGTCTTCTTCATGTGCGTCTCCATCTGTGCGCTGCGGGTAGAGGCCTTCGGAAAGGCCGTTCACGTCGTGAACAAGCACAGACTACGGAGAGGCTCTTCTCAGGGCTGTGATCCAGCCGATACGTTTCCTGTGAACGCGATCACGGCCGTTGAGGTGGCCAGGCCGCGAACCCCGTCGACGTCGCGCTGACGCGTGGGAGGAGCATGAGGCGGACCGTTTCGTCCTCGTCCAGGCTGGTCTCTTCAGCCGAGCGCCGAGCGTGAGGGCCTTTGTCCTGGGAGCGAGTTCATCGCGTAGGGCAGCTTGGCGTTGCCCCCGGTGAAGATGACCCGGGGGTCGGAGGGCAGGGTCGAATCCATCGCGAAGCCAGCCAGGGAGTCGTGAACGTAGGTGTCGAAGAACTGGATGATGGCCATGTCTCTCAGTCCCCGTCCCCGCTGCTCCGCCTCGTAGGCATTGAGCAACCGCTGGTAATGGGGGCGCAGGTTGGCCCGCCCCTTCGACCAGGACAGCTGCTGGAGCATCCACGAGTCCGCCAGGAGCTGAGTATCATAGAGCCTCACACAATCCAGGAACGAGTCATCCATGCCTGGGAGCGTGTCCATGCGAGCCTTGAGCGCGAA
This sequence comes from Cystobacter fuscus, assembly GCF_044360685.1. Lineage (GTDB taxonomy): Bacteria > Myxococcota > Myxococcia > Myxococcales > Myxococcaceae > Cystobacter > Cystobacter fuscus_C. Next base: position 346,882 of record NZ_CP043491.1, read on the forward strand.
GTACTCGTTCGAGGCGGCATCCAGCACTGCCGTTTCGTCGCGGATGCGCGTCTGGTTGCTCTTTGCGTTGACCGCGTTCTTGAGTGCGTTGGTGCGCTCCGCCTGTGCGAAATACCTGTTGCGGATTGGTTCCATCTCCTTTGTCAGTGCCTTCTTCTCGGAGATCCATCCGCCCTTGAATGGGTGCAAGAGTGCCTCGTCTTTCGTCGGACGCCCAGCATCTCTGTCCTTCTGGTCGCGAGCAATCTTGTGGAAGCGCCACTGGAAGTAGCGTTCCATGTTGGCCAATATCACCTTTCCCAGGGGCTCACCTCCCCATCCCGCGGCATTCATATAGGCGGTGAAGCGTTGGTGGAGTAGGTCGAAGGGCTCCCTGCTCGCGGAATCCTCGGCGAAGTCCTGGGCATTGACGGAGTCATCCAATGGTACTCCGGCTTGGATGGCTTGAGCCCGCATCACGCGCAGGGGAATCATGCTTAGGAGCGCGCCAGTACTTCGGCTCCGCGCCCCTTCTCCCACGCGGTAGCCGCCGCCAACATCCGAGTGAGCGCCCGGATAGACCATCTCGCGGCAATTGGACGGGTAGCGCTGCCCCTGCAGAATGCTGTCCACTGGGAAGGAGTTGCGGACCTCATGGGCGGCCACCATGTGGAGACAGTCCTCTACCATCTCGGGGATGCGGAGATCACTGGCCCACGCCATGTGCCCAGTGTAGTGGCCAGGAGAGGGATCCGCGCCGGGCGCGCTCCCAAAGGCGAGATTCCCGAGATCGGAGCCTTTCCGGTGCTGCATCGCCAGAAGCGTGCTCCCAAACCCCTTGACCAGGGAACCCGCGTTGTTCATTCCCATGGGTACTCCCACTGAGGCCACGGAGTCGAACAAACCCATGAAGTACAGGCGGAGCGTGATTGCTCGCTGCCCCAACACGAGACGCCAGGAGCCATCACCTTGTCGCTGGCAGTTCTTGGCGATTCGCACGGCGAACGCACGAGCCAGCGCAGCGCCTCGAGAGAAGCCAAACAACGCCAGGTGTATCGTCTGCCGCCCATCGCTGCTCGCCAGACAAGACTTCAGCCGACTCATGGCCCACTGGAGGCGATCCTCTCCTCTATAGCCGCCCCCATTTCCCCGCATCTCGTTGCCAGGATCGCCTACCTCCTTGAAATACGTACCGAGACCGGGGATGTAATAGCGAATCGAGCCTTGCGATGAGTTCGCGCGATGCGCCCGGTACAACCGGGCCACATTGCTGTGTTCTTGGGTGGGCAGGTCCGCGTCCAGGTTGTTCCCGGTGCCGTCGAAAAAGAAGGAGACGCGGAGGCCTGGCGCCAGAGAAGGCTTTAGATGCTTGTGGTCCTTGGCACCGATTGCGACTGCTGTCTTCTGGTCATCAAGGGAAGGCATCGTGGCACCTGGCGATCTGTTCATCCAACACGGAGTTGCCTGACTTCTTGCGCTCGACAGGGCTGAAGCGCTCCAACCGAAGCTTCACATCTGGAAAGTCTTCTGTGAGTTCCACCTCGATGCGTCCATCCTGGAAGAATTGGACGACGAGGTGCTGCGGGTGGGCGGGCACTGGCCCCTTGATCATCACTTCCTTTTCGCAAATGCGCTTCCTGTCGCGAGTCCAAACGACTTTCACCGGGAATGGGAGGGTCACGCCTGGATACCATCTCATGCAGCATGTGCTTCCTCCTCCCCCCGAGTCGGGAGCGCTAACGAAGACATTGCCTCCCCCTACTCCGGCTACACTGAAATTTTCAATGTACAAGTCGGTGTAGTTGAAGGCATTGACTTCGAGCGACACGGACTTGATTTCGTCGGTCTTGCCATCGGCCCCGGGTGCGCTGGGAGTTTCCTCCGGCTTCTTCTTGCAGGCAGACAATCCCAAACACAATCCGAGTAGTAGCAATCCCTGTCCCGCCCTGCGCGTGACACTCCAGGATTCTCCTCGGGCCACGGCTGGTGCGGCCCTCGGGTACCGCCGCGAGTTGCCACGTGGATTGGATAAGGGGGAGAATCTCATGATTCGACTCCGCTGAGTGCCATGGGGGCGACGTTGTACAGGCAGTGGGGCCCGCGCACCTTCCAAAAAGCCGCCAACAGGTGGAACCCAGGCGCCAACGAATGCCACCGCGTCCGTCATCGCGGGCGCCTTGGCCCGTAGCTCCTGGACGCTGGGTTGGGTGCTGACGGCACATCCATATTGGAAGTGTGGCTTGCCATGGGGGTCAATGCTCTTGGTGGTGGATGTCCCTGCTGTTGGCGTTGGCCATGATCTGGCACCGGAGCTCGTGGACCCAGTAGGCTCGACGGGTACGCGAAGAGCTCAACCCCAAAGGAGCAACCATGAGCCCGATACCGTGGCGCGGTGCCGTGATGGCGGTGGTCCTTTCCCTGTGCGGATGTGCTGGGGACGCGGTGCTCAACACCGCGAGCGCGCTCGGGGCGTCGGCCGTCTCGCGCTCCCGCGGTGGCTGCTATGCCGCGTGCCCCATGGGAACCACGTGCGACAAGGCCACGGGCCTGTGTGAGCAACTCCCCTGCCGTGGTGCGTGCGCTCCCTACCAGGAGTGCCTCCAGGAGGGGCTGGTCCACCGGTGTGTCGCTCAGGGCCTGGCGAACAACGCCCTCATCATCAAGCCCACACCAACTCCCTCCGAGCAGGCGCCCGCCGCGCCCCCGCCGTGAGCCGCTGGCTCGTCGCGCCGGAGCAGACGGGTCTTCAACTCACCACGCGATTGGAGTCCGGCTGGGGCCTGGGAGTGCTCGCGTCCTCCTGCCCCAGCTCGGCCAGCCGCTGCGCGAGCTGCGCCGCCTGGGCGCCCTTCGCGGCCACGTCGCCTCCCCGCGCTCCGATGAGCGACACCCGCGCCCGCTCCACCAGCGCCACCTGCGCGTGCAACTGCGCGAGCAGCCGCTCGCGCTTGCGATCCAACACATCCAGGTGGTTCAACTCCTCGCCGAGTGACGAGGCGGCGAGCTCCAACTGCCGTCGTGCCACCGCGTCCGTCGCCGCGGCCGCCTTGGCTCGCAGCTCCTGCACCTGGGTGCTCACGTCCGCCGCCCGGGCCCCCTGCAGTCGCGCCAACATCTCCGCGTACTCCTCCGCGAGGGTGAAGACGCCGGTGGCCAGCTTGTCCAGCACCCCCACCAGCTCCTTTCTGCCAGGCCCCGCCTCCATCCGTTCCACCTCCCGTCGGCACTCCTTGTGGAGCTTCACCGTGCGCATGACCAGGCCCTGCGCCTCGCCCGTCAACTGGCCCTCCAGGGCGGCGCCCCGGGCCTCGACCTTGTTGCCGTGCACCCGCACATACGCCGCCAGCCGCCCCACGCTCCAGAAGAGCGCCACCACCGTCAGCCCCACGAGGGCGCTCACCATCCCCGGACGCGGGTAGAACAGCCGCGCGTCCAGCACGGACTTCACGTACATCCCCAGGGGCACGAGCGCCCCGGCGCCCAGCACTCCCGCGAGCACCCGGTAGGGGCGTCGCGCCGCCTGCCAGATGTCCGCAGCGCCGGCCGCGAGCATGCCCATGCAGAAATGTGTCAGGGCCGCCGGAGCGCGCAGCTGCCAGAGGACGGTCAGCCCCACCATCAATCCCACCCCCATGGCCAGCCGGGTCTTCCAGCCTCCCCGGGTGCTGGCGATTCCCGCGCCCAGCAGCGCCAGCCAGGCCGTGTTCACGGGCAGGTACACGCGGGTGGTCAACGCCAACACGGGGGTGAGGGCGGCCGCCCCCGCCAGGGCGAGCAGCGTGCGCTTCTCGAAGTCCTCGCGCTCCTCAAGCTGTACCAACAGGGACATGGCCCGTCTTTCCTAGTAGGAGTTGTTCTGTCCGAAGGACCGAAGCGACTTGCGATGGAGCTTCAACGCCTCACGCCGCACGGAAGTTTCATCCTGGGCGTCGCGGTAGGCGGCCTCGGTCTGCTCCACCTCATGCATCTCCCCGGCCAGTGCCGAGGAAGAGGCGCCGAAGAGCCGGCGCACGTTGCCGAGCATGTCCAGCGCGCGCGTGCGGTCGCCCTGCTTCATCGCCTCGGCGGCCGCCTGCATCTGGCTCGCCCCGAGCGCCCGCGTCACGGCCAGCCCGACGTCCGGGTCCATTCGTGTGCGCACGAGCTCCTCGTCCTCGGTCACCGCGGCCCCCAGCTCGAGTCCCATCCGCACGGGCTTGTCCGCCACCAGGTCATTGTAGTCCAACCGCGCGCTCACCAGGGTGCGCGCGCGGGAGGGCGCCTCCAGGGCCAGGGTCAGCTTCACCACCACGCGCACCTCCTGGCCTCCGGACAGGTCGTACAGCGGGATGAACAGCGCGCCGGCCTCCTGCACCGACGCCACCCCCAGTGCCTCCGCGGACGTCACGCCCTCGGGCAGTTCCAGCCGCAGCCGCACTCCGCGCGCGAGCGTCCCCGTGGCCTGCTCCAGCTCGCGCCCGAGGATCTCCGCCAGCCGCTCCGAGTCCTGGAGGTAGCCATAGAAGCCTCCGCCCTGCTCGGCCAGGCCCCGCATCAGCCGCTCGTTGAACTGCTCGCCCACGCCCAGCCCGCTCACCGCGATGCCCTCGCGCTGGTAGTCGGCCGCCAGGCGCCCGAGGTGGGCCTCGTCCACGATGCCCTCGGTGGGCTCGCCATCGCTCAAGAGGATGATGCGGCTCACGCGGTAGTCCTTCACGTGGGGCCGCAGCGCCTCGGCGCCCGCCTCCAGGCCGCCGCTGAGGTGGGTGGCGCCCTCGTCCTCAATGGAGCCCACGAAGGAGATCATCCGCTCGCGCGAGCGGGGCGTCACCTCCTCACTGGGATACACACGCACGTCCGAGCCGTAGTGCACGAGCGCCAGCCGGTCTCCGGGCTGCAGCCGCTCCACGAGCATGCGTGCCGCGCGCCGCGCGTCCGTGAGCTTCTGGCCCCGCATGGACCCCGAGCGGTCGATGACGAGCGCCAGGTTCACGGGCATGCGCTGATGCGTGGGGATCGTGTTCGCGCGTACCGTGAACAGGGCATGGGCCTCGCCCGGCCCGGTGCGCACGTAGGCGCCGGACAGCTTGCCCTCCAGGGTGAGCACGCCCTCGCGGGCCGTGACGGGGGGGAGCACCTCGCCCGAAGGCGCTCGCACCGTGGGGGGCTGGAGGGAAGGAGGAGGTGGCAGTCCGACGGCGAGCGCCCCGAGGGCGAGCAGCGTGGTGAGGGCCAGCAGCAGGTGGGTACGGTTCATGCGGGGAGACCTCGTGGCGGCGGGCAACGGGTGCGCACAGCCTGACCGAGGTGCCTCGGGCGCGCATCGGTCACCCGGAGGAGGTCCGTCAACCGGCGGATGCCGTCAGCGGCTCGAGGGCATGGTCTTGAGCACCAGCTCGCGCACCACGCGCTTGACGGCGGATTCGTCGAAGGGCTTTTCCAGGGTGGGGTTGGACACCCGCGACAGGAAGTCACGCGCCCCGGGGGTGAAGGCGCCGCCGGAGACGAAGACGAACCGCTGCTCGACTCCCGCGCCCGCGTGCTGCATGGCCTCGTAGAGATCCTTGCCCCCGAGGTCCGGCATCATCACGTCGCAGAGGATGACGTGGAAGCCCGTGTCCCGCTGGAGCAGGTCCAGCGCCTGGCGTCCGCTGGTGGCCAGCTCCACGTCGTGATCGCGCAGGATGCGCTTGAGGGCGCGGCCCACCGCGGGCTCGTCGTCCACGATGAGCACCCGGCCGCGCTGGGTCACGGGCGCCACGGGGGGCGCGACCGGCTGGGTCTGCTCGGGCGTGCCGTCCGCGGCCGCGGGCAACACCACGCGCATGGTGGTGCCGCGTCCGGGCTCGCTCTCCACGAGGATGTCGCCGCCCAGGCCCGTGATGATGCCATGGCAGATGGACAGCCCCAACCCCGTGCCCACGCCCACGGGCTTCGTCGTGAAGAAGGGATCGAAGATGCGTCCGAGCACCTCGCGGGGGATGCCGCTGCCGGTGTCCCGCACCTCGACGAGCACCCGGCCATCCTCGTCCGGGCGCGTGTGCAGGACGATCTCGTTCTTGTCCACCGCGCCCTCGGCGATGGCCTGCGCCGCGTTCACCACCAGGTTGAGGAACACCTGGCACAGGCGGCCCTCGTTGCCCTTGACGCGGGGGATGGGCCCGTACTCGCGCCGCAGCCGCGCGCGGTGCTTGATTTCGTTGGCCGCCAGCATCACCGCCGAGTCCAGCACGGCGTGCAGATCCACCGCCTCCACCCGCTCCTCGTCCGGCCGGGAGAAGGACTTGAGCTGGCGGACGATCTGCCGCACGCGCTCGGCGCCCTCGCGCGCCTCGCTCAGCACGCCGCGCCACTCGCTCACCTCGGGGCGCGACGCCACGCCCCCGGGCACGAAGGAGGGCATGCGGCGCAGCTCGTCCGACAGGAAGCCCAGGTTGGAGATGACGAAGGCGAGCGGGTTGTTGATTTCGTGGGCGATGCCCGCCGCGAGCGTGCCCATGGAGGCCATGCGGTCGGCGAGGTTGAGGCGCGACTGCAACTGGCGCTGCTCGGTGACGTCCCGCGCGATGGACACCACGGCGGGCTTGCCATCGAAGAGCAGCGGCAGCGAGGCGAATTCCGCCACGCGCACCTGGCCGTCCCGCCGCAAGAGCCGCCGCTCCCCGGTCACCAGCGCGTCCGGGGCAGACGGAGGGTCGTCCTTGATGAACTCGCGCAGACATCGGCCGAGCACCTCCTCGGGGCGCGCGAAGCCCAGCGAGGTGACGAGCGCCATGTTGGCGAAGATGATGCACCCGTCGCGCTGGATGGCGGCCGGCTCCGGCACACCCTCCAGGAGGATGCGGAAGCTCGCCTCGGAGTGCTTGAGGGCCTCCTCGAAGTGGCGGTGCTGGGTGACGTCGCGCGCGATGCCCTCCACCGCCACGCACATGCCCGCGCCGTCCAGCACGGGCGTCACCGCGTGCTGCAGCCACACGGTGCTGCCATCCGGCTTGAGGAAGCGCACCACCACGGGGGCGTCCGCCATGCGCCGGGGCTCGGACAGCAGCTGCTCGAGCAGCTCCACGTCCTCGGGGTGCGCGCGGCGGTGCCACAAGAGGCTGTCGCGGTAGTGCTCCTCGGGGGTGAAGCCCAGGTTGCGCGTCACCACGCCGCTCACGAAGGCGAAGCTGCGCGTGCCGGCGAGCTGGTAGCGGTAGAGCACGTCCGAGGAGTTCTCCGCCATGGCACGGAAGCGCTGCTCGCGCTCGCGCAGGGCGCGCTCGGCGTGGCGGTGCTCCAGGGCGAGCGAGATGGCGCCAGTGGCCGCGAGCAACAGGTCCACCTCCAGCCGGTCCCACTCGCGCTCCTCCACGCAGTTGTCGAAGCCGATGAAGCCCGCGAGCGTGCCGTGCACCCACAAGGGCAGCGCCAGGAGCGAGCGGATGCCCTGGGGGATGAGCAGCGCCTGCTCCTCGGCGGGGAAGTCCCTCACCAGTCCGCTGATGGCCTGGCCCCGCGACATCAGCTCGTACCAGCGGGGGATGGCCTTCTCGAAGGGCAGGTTCTGCAGGAGGGGGTTGGCCAGCTCCTTCTTCACGCTGGGCTCACACCACTCGGCGCGCTGGCTGATGAGCAGCTCGCCGTCGGGGCTGCGGTGCGTCTCGAAGGTGTAGACGCGGCTGGCGCCCGAGGCCTCGCCCAGCGGGGCCATCAGCCGGGTGAAGAGATCCTCCGAGGCGGACGTACCCAGCAGCCGCTGTTGGATTTCCACGAGCGCGCTGAGGTAGCGCTCGCGCCGCGTGAGCGCCTCCTGGGCCCGGCGCCGCTCGGTGATGTCGTGGAGCGTGCCGCTCAGGCCCACCACGCTGCCGTCTTCCAGCACGGGCCGCACGAGCACCTCGCCCCAGCGGAAGCCGCCCTCGCGGGTGAGGTAGCGCAGCTCGCGCTTGCGCACCTCCTGGAGTTCACCCAGCCGCGGACAGCCCTGCTCGTCGTAGAGCGAGCGATCAGCCGGGTGCACGTACTGCCGGCTGGGCTGTCCGAGACACTCCTCCAGCGGGAAGCCCGTGAGCTCGGTCCACACCGGGGTGAGGTGCGTGAGCCGCCCCTGGGTGTCGAGCTGGAACACCACTTCTCCCGGCCGTTCGAGCGTCAGCCGGGGGCGCGCCGCGAGGGGCGCGGGGATGGAGAGGGTCGGCTGGGGCTTCAAGGACATGGGAAAGAGGCGCCGTGTCCACGGACAGGATCAGCCGTGAACCGCTTCGCTAAAGAATTACGATAGCCTGCCCACCAGACTTGTACATCCCACTCACACTAAACGGGTTTTTCCCGTGTGCCACTTCCTAGCTCGCGGCGGCGGAGGGAATGGGGTCGGCAATGGGAACGTGACGGGGCAGGCGCACGTGGAAACAGCTGCCCTGCTGGGCGCCGGGGCTCTCGGCCCAGATGGTGCCACCGTGACGCTGGACGATTTCACGGCAGATGAAGAGGCCGAGTCCGAGGCCGCCGTAGTGGCGCGCGGTGGCGTTGGAGGCGCGGGCGAAGGGCTGGAAGAGCTGGGCGAGGCTCTCGGGGGGGATGCCGATGCCCTCGTCGCGCACACGCAGCTCCACCCACTCGGGGGTGAAGTGGAAGCTGGCGCGCACGGTGCCGCCGTGGGGCGAGTAGCGCACGGCGTTGGACAGCAGGTTGGTCACCACCTGCTCCAGGCGGGGGCCATCCCACACGCCCTCCACGGGCTGCTCCGGTGAGTCGAAGAAGAAGCGCAGGCCCTCGGTGCCGCGCAGCTCGAAGCGCTCGATGACCTCGCGCACCAGCGGCACCAGGTCCACCGGGGCGCACTCCAGCTCGAAGCGGCCCGCCTGGATGCGGGACGTGTCGAGCAAGTCATCCACCAGGCGGGTGAGCCGGTCGGTCTGCCGGGCCATGGAGCGCAGGGCCTTGAGGGTGCGCTCGCGCTCGGGGAAGTCGCCGCCCTTCTCCACGCGGCTCAAGGTGAGGGCGGCGAAGCCCTTGAGGGGGGTGAGGGGCGTGCGCAGCTCGTGGCTGGCCACGGAGAGGAACTCCTCGCGCAGACGCACCGCCTCGCGCAGCTCGCCCTGGGCGAGCTCGGTGCGCAGCGCCATCTCGTTGAAGCCCCGGCACAACTCGCCCAGCTCGTCGTCCTCGCCCACGGGCACGCGCTGGCTGAGCTCTCCGCGGGCGATGGCGGCGGTGGCCGCGTGCAGGGTGTCCAGGCGGCGGATGATGTCGCGCGCGACGAACTGGGACAGGCCGAGCATGAGCAGCACGCCCAGCGCGAGGATGAGGATGAAGGCCACGCTCGTGCGGGTGATGGCGCGGTAGGCCACGCCCATGTCCTGGGCTACCACGACGCTCCACTCGGTGCCGGGCACGGGCGCGTCCGCGGCCAGGAGGATGCGCTGGTTGTCCTGGCCGAACGTCTCCACCACGCCCTCGTCGCTGCTCGACAGGTGCAGGCGCAGGGCCTCGGGCAGCTGCGCCACGCTCAACAGCGGGGCGCCCGCCTGGGTGTCGCGCAGGAGCAAGAGGCCCCGGCGGTCGAGCACCTGCACGCGGAAGCGCTGGGCGGCGGGGGTGACCGCGGCGCTCAGGCGCTCCAGGGAGAGCAGGCCCACGAGCAGGCCCTCCACCTTGCCGTCCTGCTTGAAGGGCAGCGCCACGGCGACGTGGGGCAGGCCGAGCTGGCTGACATAGGGGCGCGACACGTAGGGGGCGTTGGTGCTGAGCACTCCGGCGTAGAAGTCGCGGTGGGCGAAGGTGCCCAGGTCCTCCTTGCCGTAGGAGGCGGCCATGCCCAGGCCGTCCTTGTCCACGACGATGGCGGCGTCGAAGGCGCGCGCCTGGGCGGGGAGGTTGCGCAGGTACAGCTCGAGCAGCTGCCGGTCGCGCGCGGCGAAGGCGGAGCGGAAGCCGGGCGCTTCCAGCATGAGCTGGAGCGACTCGCGCGAGTCGTCGAGGTAGCGCACGAGGAAGTCCGCCTCGCCTGCGGCGGCGCGCAGGGTGTCGTCGCGCACCTGACGCTCGATGGCGTTCTGGGCGAGCCAGGCCGCGAAGCCGCCCAGGGCGAGCAGGGGCACGAGGCCGGCGAAGGCCAGGCCGCGCAACAGCTTGAAGCCCACGGTGCGGGGCGCGCGGGGGCGGAAGCCGGTGGAGGCGGCGATGCACGCCAGGGTGAGGATGACGTAGATGCTGGCGGCGGGCCCCGAGCCGATGCGGCCGAAGCCCCAGGCGAGCAGACAGAAGTCCACCGCGAGCAGGGCGAAGAGCAGCCGGGGCAGGCGGGGGTAGCGCCGGGTGATGGGGGGCGCGAGCAGGCCCACGCCACACGCCAGGAAGACGAGCCCCATGGGCACGAGCAGGGGCGAGAGCGCGGCGTAGAAGACGGAGGGGAAGCGCTGGTGGGCCACCAGCATGATGACGCCGAAGGCGAGCGCGATGAGGGCGACGATGGTGCGCAGCACCTCGCGCTTGCGCCAGCGGGGGCTCGCCTCCAGGGCCACGCCGGTGAGCAGGAGCGGGTAGAGGACGGCGCCGGTGAGCCCGCCGGTGCGCACGTTGAGCACCCACCAGTAGAGCGTGGTGACGGCGCCGAAGCCCACGCGCCCGAGCACGTCCAGCCAGCGTGGCGCGAGCGGGTAGAGCATGGTGGCCATCAGCACGATGCTGCTGACGAGGTAGGCCATGCCCAGGTGCCGCACGTAGGGGTAGAGCGGGCGGAACGAGGTCGCGTGGAACTCGTAGGGCGCGTACGTCATCGCCACGCCGAACATGAGCCCGAAGAGGGCGGCGGGCCAGGTGATGGGCAGGGATGGCGTGCGCGCGGGCTCGGTCGCCAGGCCCGGCTCGGTGGACGAGCTCATGATGACCCTTCCAAATCAGCTTGCCGCGATCAAATCCACCGCCCCGGGGAGGACCGTCCATCGTTGGACAGGTGAGACGGCCGTCCTCCCAGCGTGGGAGCAGGCGCGGGGTGGGTGCAAGCGGGCGCGCTCAGGCGATCTCGAGCACCGTCCACTCGCGCACCTCGCCGGCGAGGGTGACCTCGATGATGTCACCTGGCCGACGTCCCATCAGGGCGCGGCCCACGGGCGAGGAGGGGGTGATGACGGAGAGGAAGCCATCGCCATCGGGCCCCGTCAGCTCGGTGCCGGCGCCCACGGGCAGGAGGAAGAAGGTGCGCTCGGCGAAGCCCTCCTCGTCCTCGGTGGACATGTCGACGATGGCGCCCAGGGCGACGGGACCCTTGGGCGGCTGGCGCGGCAGCCCCGTCTTCTGCAGATCGGCGAGCGCCTGGAGCTCCTCGTGGACGCGGCGGGCGCGTTGGGCCTGGCCCGTGGCGAGGCTGCCGTATTCGATGGCGGCGCGGCCGTCTTCCTTCTTCTCGGACTCGGTGGCGAGCGAGCGGGCGGCCTCGCGCGCGTCGGCCTCGGCGCGGTGGGCGAGCCGGTCGCTCTGGTGGAGCCGGTCGACGAGTTGGGCGAGCAGGGCGTTCTTGTCCAGCAGTGGCATGCGAGTGACAGGACTGTAGCGCCCTGCCGCGCGGGCTCCAGTTTCCGGCTACAGTCCGGGGCCCATGACGCCGAAAGAGCTGTCCGAGAAGGCCCGGGAGCTGGTGGGCCAGGGGTGGGTGTTGTTGGACGTGCGCACGCCGGAGGAGTACCGCCAGGGGCACCCGGAGCCCGCGCGCAACATTCCGGTGCAGGAGCTGCCACAGCGCCTCGCCGAGGTGGGGCCGCCGGGCACGCGGGTGGTGGTGTACTGCCAGGCGGGAGGCCGCAGCGCGCGCGCGGTGGAGATTTTGCGCGCGGCGGGCTACCCGGACCTGTTCGACCTGCGCTCGGTGAACAACTGGTAGGGGGCCGCGGGCGGGCCCGCGCCTAGCGGGTCTGGGGCTGGACGTCGCCGGGCGGCCCGGATGCGGCCCGGGGCCCGGGCGCGGAGGACTTCCACGTGGCCAGGCCCCACAGTCCGAAGAGGACGAGCGCGAAGCAGCCGTACTGGGCCGGGGTGAGGCCGAAGTAGCGCGCGTCCACATAGGACAGGTCGGTGGCGCGCAGGCTGTCGAAGAAGAAGCGGCCGAAGGCGTAGAGCAGGGAGAGCAGGGGGAGCAGCTTGCCCTTCATGGCGGGGGTGTTGCGCAGGGCCCACAAGAGCGCGGTGAGGGCGAAGAGGTAGGCGGCGTCATAGAGGCCGAGGTCATGGCGGGGGCCGCCGTAGAAGCGCTCGGGGAAGTTCACCGCGAGGAAGAAGTCGGTGCGCGCGCCGGGGTGATCATGCACGGCGAAGCAGCCGAGCCGCGCCACGGCCCAGCCGGGCGCCACGGCCAGGGCGAAGGTGTCCGCGTAGTCGCGGAAGCGCAGCTTGCGCACCCGGAAGAAGACGACGGCGGCGAGGATGCCTCCGACGAGCCCTCCGAAGGAGGACAGGCCGTCCCACACCTTGAAGATCTGAAAGGGGCTCTTGGAGAGCTCCTCGGGGTGGTAGGCGAAGAGGTGGAGCAGGTGGCCGGTGACGATGCCCACGCCCACCCCCCAGGGGGCGTAGTCGAGCAACGGGGTGGCGTCGAGCCGCTCCCGTCTGGCCTGACTGTCCAGCAATCGGGCGGCGAGGAAGATGCCCATCGCCACGAAGATGCCGAAGGGCTCGATGGTGAGGGGACCGAGCTTGAGGGGGGGGACGTACAGGTAGGGAATCACGAATCTCTCCGGCGGGCGGATGACATGCCAGCCATAGTCCGCCTTGGCCACGAGGTGGCGAACAATGATGGCCCCCCGGGCTTTCCCGGGGGTTTTCCGATTCGGACCCGGGCCGAGGGGGGGAGCTACCGCCGGACCGTTGTTTTCCGTGCTCTCCGGGTTCGTATTACGCTCGCGGATGAGAATGTTTTCCGGTTTCGGACGTTGTGAGCGACATCCGAGGGAACGGCGAGCGCGCCCCCGGGCGTCCAGAGCATGGACGGCGGGGGGGATGTCAGGGGGAAGCGGTCTAGTCCCACTATGAGATCCGGGTGTGGGGACGACGTTGTCCCACTCTGGCTCCCACCGGGCGCGGCTGGCGCCCACCCGTGGTCTGGCGTGCCCAGCCGGTGCAGTCGGTATTCAGTCAAGGAGCAGACCCACCATGAAGTCCTATCTGCTGGTGCCGAAGGAGTCGATTGAAACCCACGCCAAGCCCGGCGTGCGGGGCACGGAGCAGGGAGAGCGCGTGTTGCAGCGCACCACCGCCCTTCAGTTCATGATGAGCGGGCGGGCGCCGGACATGCTGCGGGACCTCGGCTTGCACTCCGCCACACTGCCTGGACGCCTGCCGCAGGTGAGCGTGCCCGTCGTCGCGAAGAGGAAGACGGCGGGCAAGCGGGGCCGCAAGTCCAACGAGGTGAGTGTCGCGGCCAGCGATGGTCCGGTGATGGAGCTGGCGTCCGCCTCGGAGGTGGGCACCTACCGCCACATGCCGCTCATCGGCGCCACCATGGCCCACTTCGTGTCGGAGAAGGCCGAGCGCATCGCGCGCGAGGAGCTCGGCGGCGACTTCGAGTTCATCCCCGACACCGTGCACCTGACCTTCCCGGGGCCGGTGGCCGCGGGCCAGATTGGCCCGCGCAACCGGGGCCTGTCCTCGCTCGTCAACCGCGAGTGGCCCGAGGAGAGCGGCATCGCCGCCGCCCATGCCCAGGGCATCAAGGGCGCGGGCGTGATGCTCGGCATCCTCGACACCGGCGTGGACGCGGACCATCCCGAGCACCAGGACCGCCTCATCCAGTTCCGCTACGTCTCGCTCTTTCCCAACTCGCCGCAGAACCCCGCGCGCGACGTGCGCGGCTTCGATCCGGACGGCCACGGCACCCACGTGGCCGGCATCGCCGCGGGCTCCTTCCACGGCGTCGCCCCGGAGGTGGACCTCTACGTCGCCTCGGTCATCGAATCGGAGACCATCCGCACGAGCCTCGGGCGCGTGGCCGCCGGCATGGAGTGGCTGCTGCACCAGTTCTCCCGCCCGGAGAACGCCATGCGCCCCGCCGTGGTGAACATGTCCCTGGGCTTCCCGGTGCAGCCGCCGCCGGGCGTCAGCGACATGGAGTACCGCTTGAACATCCGCGCCCTGCAGACCCTGGTGCGCCGCCTGGTGGACTCCAACGTCCTGCCCGTGGTGGCCGCCGGCAATGGCGGCGCTGGCACGGCTGGCTACCCTGCGGCCTTCCCAGAGGCCCTCGCCGTGGGCGCAGTCGACTTCGCGCGTCGCGTGGCCAGTTTCTCCGCCAGCGGAGTGGTGAATCAGCGCTCTGTTCCCGATGTGATGGGTTATGGGGTGAATGTCTACTCGAGCACAGAACGAAGGTGTAACAACCAGGCGTTCTATGAACGAATGAGCGGAACCAGCATGGCAGCCCCTTACGTCGCGGGTCTTGCGGCGCTATATCGCTGCCGGTCCCCCGACTTGACGGCGCTCGAGGTCAGGGATTTGATTCTCGCGAACGTGCTGAAACTGCCCAAGACCGCTGAAGGACGTGCGGGTAGGGGTCTGGCGGTTTACAAGTAGGGATGGCGGCTACCAGGGTCGGCGCCGTGCGAGCGCCGGGCCTGGGAGGAGGAAGTCGGATGAGCAGGAAGATAGCGACATCGCCGCGCCCGGCCTCCGGCCGATTTCCGAAGATCCATTCGGTCACTCCCTTGCCGGGCTCTCGCAACGAGGGCGCCGAGGGCGGGTGGATGGAAGTATTGGTCATGGCCCGCGAGGAGATGGAGGCCGCCTGGCAGCCCTCCATTCAGCGGGACCGGTCCGTCGTGCACCGCACGGCCTGCGAGCAGGGCAAGCAGTTCCGGGACTCGGTTTTGAGTTTCCTCCAGGCCAACCAGCTTCTGGGTGGCGTACGATGGATGAGCGACCCGGGCTCCACGCCCATGGTGACGCTCTTGTGTACGCAGCGTGTGCTGGAGCAGCTCCAGGGCTCGTCCCTGTTCGAAGCTGGCCGCACCGCGAGCTGCGAGATGTATACCTGAGCTGAGCGCTTCTCCTTCATTGGACATCCGAGCGGGAATCTGGGTTCCCTCATTCCCCGGTCTGTCCTGTCCTCCGGCCCCCCCGCCGGTGTGCTGCGGACCGCGAAACGGGTGTGCGACGTGAATCCCCGTTTCTCCTACCAGACCCGAACTTCCGGGCCTCCCGTCTATTCTCGACTGGAAATGATTTACTCACTTGACGGCCATGCGGCAACCCCCTGAACACCTGTGCAGCTTGCGATTGTGCGCGGACGCCCCAACTTGGACCCCTTTGTCCGCACCATGCCCCGCAGGGCAACCGCCTGCCTGCTCTTCCAGGGGAGAGCCAAGCCAGGGCTCTCCCGCTCGCTGAGGGGCCCCTCGGGGCCCCGGGGCCTCGAGGGCCCGTTGCTCTCTTCAACGAACGAGTGGGCCAGAAGGGTCTGACAGTCCGGAAAATCGGACCGGGGGGCGAGCCTACATGTTCAGGCCGCCATCCACGTCGATGGTGCGGCCGTTGAAGTAGTCGCACTCGAGGACGAACTTCACCGCGAGCCAGATGTCCTCGGGCTCGCCGATGCGGCCCACGGGGATGTGGGCCACCAGCGCGTCACGGGCCTTCTGGTTCATGCCCTGGGTCATCGGCGTTTCGATCATCCCCGGGGCCACGGCGCCCACGCGGATGCCGAAGGGGGCGAACTCGCGCGACCAGGTGACGGTGTTGGCCGCGAGCGCGGCCTTGGCGGACACGTAGTTGGTCTGCCCGCGATTGCCGTGCCGGGCGATGGAGCTCATGTTGACGATGACGCCGGGGCGCTGATCCGTGCGCGCCATGTGGGCCACCACCTCGCGCACCATGAGGGTGGCGCCGGTGAGGTTCACGCCGACGACGGCGTTCCAGTCCGCGGTGGACAGCGTCTTCACCTCACCGGTGGCGCGGTCCTTCTTCACCAGCAGGCCATCGCGCAGGATGCCCGCGTTGTTGATGAGGCCATTGAGGCCCCCCATGCGCTCGTGGGCCCACTTCACGAACGAGGCGCAGTCCTCCTCGTTGGCCACGTCCAGGCGGCGGCGGTGGATGGCGGCGGGCAGCGCGGCGAGCTTCTCCTCGTTCACGTCTCCCACCGCCACCTGTGCGCCCGCCTCGAGCAGTCGCGTGGCGAAGTGAGCGCCCATCCCCTGGGCTCCTCCGGTGACGATGACCTTCAAGTCCTTGAGTTGCATGTGTCTGGCGCTCCAGGCCGGCGCCGCGTGTTCGCTTCCGCCGGGCGCCAGCGCATGAGTGTGGATTGGGGGGTTTTGACAATATCGTGAGGGGGATGTTACGCAAGGTGAAGGATGAATCGGTCTTCAACTCCGGCCCTTCCCCGCGTCGTGCCCCTGACCCCTCGTGGGCAGCGTACCCGAGAGAAGCTGCTGCGGGCGGCGGAGACGCTGTTCGGCGACAAGGGCTACGAGCACGCCTCCATCGCGGACATCACCCGCGAGGCGGAGGTGGCGTTGGGGACGTTCTACGTCTACTTCCCCGACAAGCAATCCATCTTCGTGGAGGTGGTGGACGAGCTGGGCGCGCGGCTGCGCCGGCTGCTCGCCGAGTCGGTGGCGCGCTGTGAGGACCGGCTGGCGGTGGAGCGCGAGGGCCTGCGCACGTTCTTCCAGTTCGCCAGCCGCGAGCGCCACCTGTACCGCATCGTGCGCCAGGCGGAGTTCGTGGATGAGGCGTGCTACCGGCGCTACTACGAGCGCTTCGCCCGCGGCTACGTGTCCGGGCTCAAGCGCGCCATGGACGCGGGCGAGGTGCGGCGGATGGATCCGGAGGTGCTCGCCTACTGCCTCATGGGCATGGGGGACTTCCTGGGCATGCGCTGGGTGCTCTGGGAGGGGGACTCGGGGCTGGAGCACGTGCTGGACACCGCGATGGCGCTGCTGCGCCACGGTCTGGACGCGCGCTCGGCCGGGGCGCCCGCCCCCGAGAAGAAGCGGACGCGCAAGCCCCGCGCCTCCCGGAGCAAGACGTCATGAGATACGCCCACATCCTCTCCACGGGCCGCTACGTGCCCGAGCGGGTGCTCACCAACGCCGACGTGGAGCGCGTGCTCGGTGAGCCCGTGGACGAGTGGCTGCGGCACAACGTGGGCATCGAGCAGCGCCATGTGATGGCGGATCACGAGGTGACGTCCGACCTGTGCGTGCACGCGGCGGAGCAGGCGATGCGGCGCGCGGGCGTGACGCCGGAGCAGGTGGATCTCCTCGTCATCGCCACCGACACCCCGGACTACCTCAGCCCGGCCACGGCCTCGGTGGTGCAGGCGAAGCTGGGCGCGCGCAACGCGGGCACCTACGATCTCAACAGCGCGTGCGCGGGCTGGGTGACGGCGCTCGACGTGGCGAGCAAGACGATCGCCGCGGACGACAGCTACCAGCGCGTGCTCGTGGTGGGCGCGTACGGGATGAGCCGGTTCGTCAACTGGAAGGACAAGCGGACCTGCACGCTCTTCGCGGACGGCGCGGGCGCGGTGGTGCTCGGCGCGGGCGACACCCCGGGCTTCCTCGGTGCCCGGTTGCTCGCGGCGGGCGAGTACCATGACGCCCTGGGCATCTACACCGGCGGCACGTACCGGCCCGCCACCTCGGAGACGCTGGCGCTCACCCAGGGCCGGCCCGCGGTGCAGTTCCTGCGCAAGTTCCCCGCCACCTTCAACACCGAGCGCTGGCCCCTCCTCCTCCAGCAGGTGCTCGGACGCGCCCGGCTGACGCTCGACGACGTGGATGTGTTCATCTTCACCCAGCTCAACCTGCGTGCCATCGAGGCCACCATGCAGGTGCTCGGGCAGCCCATGTCCAAGACGCACTGGACGATGGACAAGTGGGGCTACACCGGCTCGGCCTGCATCCCGATGACGCTGGATGACGCGGTGGAGCAGGGCAAGGTGAAGCAGGGCGACCTCGTGGCCCTGTGCGCCAGTGGCGGCGGTCTCGCCATGGCCTCGGCGCTCTTCCGCTGGACGGCCTGAGCCCCCCCTCGCTCCTGGAGGAACGCGCGCGCCATGTTCATCGGTGACTGGATGGGGCGGGGGGCCATGTACTGGCCCGAGCACACGGCGGTGGTGGACGTGGCCCGGGGAGCCGCTGGCCGCTTCACCTATCGGGAGATGAACGCGCGCGCCGAGGCACTCGCGGGCTGGCTGCGCGACGTGGCCGGCGTGTCCCGAGGGGACCGTGTGGGGATGGTGGCCCTTAATTGCGTGGAGTTCCTCGACGTCTTCTTCGCCTGCGGCAAGCTGGGCGCCCTCTTCGTTCCCTTCAACTGGCGCCTGCACACCCAGGAGCTGGCGGAGCTGGTGCGCGACACCGGGCCGCGCGTGCTCTTCTTCGGCGGCGAGTTCGCTCCGGCCCTTGAGGCGGTGAGGCGGCAGGTGGGCGGCGCCCTGACGCTCGTCCACCTGGACGGGCCGGGCGTGGAGGACAGCCACGCGTACGCCGGGGCGCTCGCGCATGTCCCGGCCACGAAGGTGACGAACGAGGCGGTGAGCGAGGAGGACATCCTCTGTTTGCTCTTCACCGGGGGCACCACGGGCCGGGCCAAGGGCGCGCGCATCAGCTACCGGATGGTGGCGTGGAACACGCTCAACACGCTGCTCCACGAGCTGCGCCCCGGCGACATCACCGTGACGCACACGCCCATGTTCCACACGGGCGGCCTGCTCGTGTACACGCTGCCCCTGCTCACCTGTGGCGGCACCGTGGTGCTCATGCGCCGCTGGGACGCGGACGAGATGCTGCGGCTGGTGGAGCAGGAGAAGGTGACCTTCTTCTTCGCCGTGCCCACGCAATACCAGCAGATGCACGACGCGCCGCGCTTCCGCTCGGCGGACCTGTCCCACGTGCGCTTCATGACGAGCGGCGGAGCCCCCCTGCCGGTGCCGCTGCTCCAGGCGTGGCAGGACGTGCACCGGGTGCCCTTCAAGCAGGGCTTCGGGATGACGGAGTTCGGCCCCGGCATCTTCAGCATGGGCTCCGAGTTCGCCGAGTCCAAGGCGGGCTCCATCGGCCGGCCCAACTACTTCGTCGACGCGCGGCTGGTGGACGACTCGGGCCGGGACGTGCCCGAGGGCGCCACGGGCGAGCTGCTCCTCAAGTCGCCCGCCATGTGCTCGGGCTACTTCGAGGACGCGCGCGCCACGGCCGAGGCCATCGACGCGGACGGCTGGTTCCACACGGGGGACCTCGCGCGCCGCGACGCGGACGGCTTCTACTTCATCGCCGGACGGAAGAAGGACATGTTCATCTCCGGCGGGGAGAACGTGTACCCGCTCGAGCTGGAGACGGTGCTCCACGAGCACCCCGCCGTGCGGACGTGCGCGGTGGTCGGCCTGCCCGACGAGAAGTGGGGCGAGGTGGGGTGGGCCTTCGTGGTGCTCGAGCCGGGCGCGCACGCCACCCCCGATGAACTGCTGGAATACCTGCGCGGACGGGTGGCCCGCTACAAGGTGCCCAGGCAGGTGGAGTGCGTGGCGTCCCTGCCCATGTCGGCGGCGGGGAAGATCCTCAAGCGCGAGCTGCGCGAGCGGGCCCTCGCGGCCCAGGGCCGCTGAGTACCGCCGGCGAGGCCCCATGAAAAAGCCCCGGTCACCCGAGAGGGCAACCGGGGCCGTCGCGCTTGCCCGTGCTCCGCGTCAGTCGAGCGAGCCGAAGTGCGCGGACATCTTGTTCCACACCGCCGGGGTCACGCCCATCTCCAGGTGGCCGTAGGCCATGCCCTCCTGCTTCGCCGAGGCGCTCTTCTTGGTCGTGGTCCAGCCCTGGGTGAGCTGATCCACCGCGGCGATGCTCGCCTCGAACAGCACGCCATCACCGCGCACCGAGCAGGTGGTGCACGTCATGCCATCCGTCTCGTAGCGCGCGTCGGTGCTCGCCCCGTACGAGTTGCCATACAGCACGTAGAGCGAGGGCAGGCGCGAGTCCAGGCCGCGCTCGGACAGCCGGGTGATGAACTTGCCCCCCATCTCCTTGGCCGCCGCGATGCCCAGGCCGTGGATGATGCGGTACTTGCCGTAGTTCAGCGAGTCATACGCCTCGCGGTTCTGGTTCGTGTTGTACGCGTGGTACGCGAAGCAGGGGCTGCCCACCGGGTCATACGCCGTCGTCTTGCATTGGGGATGGGTGCTGTCCAGGTAGCCCGCCGCGACGTAGATGTTGTACGGGTTGTAGACGAGCTTCTGGGAGACCCACGAGAAGTAGCGCGACTCGTCCGGGTCCACGCTCGACCACGTGGAGGAGGAGCGGTCTGGGATCGGGTAGGTGCCGCGCAGGTCATCCGCCGTCTGCAGCTGGCCCACGTAGGCGCTCACGTACTTGCCGCTGTCGTTCACGCTGCCGAACAGGCTCAGGTTGTACTCGTCGAAGCTGAACGAACTCGAGGACAGGCCCTGGCCCACGTTCAACGCCTGGAGCGTGCTGCTCGACACGGGCTTGCCCGTGGAGTCCAGGCCCGTGAGGTTGGACACGTAGATGCGGCGGAAGTAATCCAGCCAGGTGCCGCCCGCGCCCTCGCACACGCTCTCCGCGTAGGGGTTGTTGTACCAGGGCACGTCCGTGCCCCAGGTGACGCACTGGAAGGCGGAGAAGTACGTCCACGGCATGGGGCCGCGGCCCACCGGCGCGTTGGACGAGGTGCTCGCGATGGTGAGCGTGTGGATGGGGTGGCGGAAGTTCAGGTCGATGCCCTTGTGCGGCCCCGACAGCGCCACGTAGCTGCGCACCGAGTCGTCATACGCCGGCACCGCCTTGGCCTGCTCCGCCGCGAGCCGCTCGAAGAAGCGCGTGGTGCTGAAGCCCGTCCACGTGGGCGCGTTGGTCAGCCACGCGTCCACCGACAGCACGCCCTTGCTCCACGCCACCACGTCCACCCGCGCCACCCCCGCGTGCAGCGCCTTGATGCGCTTGACGGCGTTGGACACGTGGATGGCCTGGTTGAAGTTGTCCCCGTGGAAGTTGCCGAAGGTGAGCGCGTACACGCAGCGGTTCTTGGCCTCCAGGTCCTGCACGAAGCCCGTCACCTGCGCCGCGCCCCCATAGGCGCTCCCCGTCCCATCGTTGCCATTGGGGAACAGCCACACGTTGGCGTCCTGGATGGCGCCGTGCACCAGCAGCGTGGGCGTCAGGTTCACGTTGCACGTGCGCGCCGCCGTCTTGCGGCCCTTGTGCAACAGCGCGAAGCGCGCCTCGGGCCGCGTGGGCCCCGGCACCGGGCAGGTGCTCCCCGCCGCCGTGGCGCAGCTGTTCTGGTAGTACAGGTTGAAGGCGTCCACGAGCTGCTGGTTGAGCGAGCCGTAGTACGTGCGCAGCGGATAGTCGGACGACTGGTAGGTGTCCTGCGAGCGCAGCTTCTCCGTGCGGCGGTTGTAGTACTCCCCGCGGAAGAGCTGCTGGCCCTCGAGCAGCTCGATCTGCCCCCAGGACCAGCTCGGCGGCGTGAGCGTGCCCACCACCCGGTAGGTGTTGGCCGGAGCCGCGTTGGTGTCGAAGTAGGGGGCCAGGTCCGCGGGCGGCGCGGCGGTGGCCAGGGGCGCGTACAGCAACGCCAGGGTCGGGAGCGACAGCTTCCACGTCGGGGTCATACACACTCCTTGAGGCTACGGCTGGGGGGCACGGGGGTAGGGGGGCTTCAGGGGCTCGTCAGCGGGCGTGCTCCTGGAGGAAGGGGAAGACGACGCGCTCGAACTCGCGAGGGCGCTCCACGTGCGGGCTGTGGCCCGTCTCCGCGAACACCTCCTCGTGGAAGCGTCCGCCCCGGGCCGCGTAGCGCTCGAGCAGCCGGCGCGTCTGGCTCACCATGGGCTGTGGCGGGTACTGCTCCTCACCGGGCCAGCCGGGAATGAAGCCCAGCTTGCCGAGGTAGCCGAAGTCGAACAGCGACGTGTCCGAGACGATGACGTCGTCCGTGCCGCGGATCCACAGCACGTCCGGCCGGGGGGAGATGTCCGCGAAGGCCGAGAGGTTGAAGTACTTGGGCGAGAACGAGTTGTTGATGCCCGTGTCGCCCGGGGCCACGCCGGGCCAGTGCGCGCTCTGGGAGAACGTGCCCGGGTAGTGCACGTCCGACACGCGCGTGGAGAGCACCGAGTCGAGCATCGCCTCCTCGTCCTCCATCTTGAACGGAGGTTTCACGTAGCTGCCCGTCAGCACCACGCGCGGCGCCGTGTTGCCCTCGGCCGAGCGGTCCTTGTTCTTCAGCCGCTGCGTGAAGTCCGGGTTGGCCGTGCCGCCCCCCGAGCCCGCGAAGTCATCCCAGCAGGGCGTGCCGTCCACGTCGCGCGTGCCCCCGAATCCGAAGGGCGAGATGGGCGCCTCCAGCACCAGGCCCGCCACGCGCTCCGGGTGGTCGATGGCCAGCTGCATCACCACGCCCGCCCCCGCCGAGTGCGCCACGAAGAGCGCCCGCGTCAGCCCGAGCGCGTCCATCAACGACGCCACGTCGTCGCTCGAGTCGCGCATGCCGCGCGTGGCATCGATGGGCTTGGGCTCCGTGTCGCCGTAGCCGCGCAGGTCCATCGCGATGCCGCGCAGCCCCCGCGGCAGGCGCGTGAGCAGGCCCTGGAAGAAGGCCGAGGAGGAGCAATTGCCATGCACGAACAGGACGGGGAAGCCCTCGCCCGCCATGCGCGTGTGCATGCTCAGCCGCTTCGTCTGGATGCTACGGGCCTCCACGGCCCGGGCCTGATCACTCATCTGCGCCGCTCCTCTGGGCTATCTCGTCCCCCCCCGAAAGCACCGCCCGCTCCCTCGTCGAGGTGACGACTGATTCAACTGTCAGATTTGATAGCCCAGAACTTTTGCACGGGTCAAACGAAGGCCCTCCTCGGAGGTCGTTCCCCGGACGTGACGCGACGCGTGATGGGGCGGGGCTTCAGGGCACGACGACACGCCGCAGGTGCGCGCCGAGCCGCGTCACCAACTCGTAGTGAATCGTCTGCGCCCAGGAGGCGAGCGTCTCCGCGTGCAGGTGCTCGTCGCCGTCCACTCCGAGCAGCGTCGCCGTCAACGGCCGCTCGTCGTGGGTGGCTCGTGTCACGTCCACGATGATGTGGTTCATCATCACCCGGCCGAGCACCGCGCACCGGTGCCCGTTCACCAGCACGTGCGCCTTGCCCGACACGAGCCGCGGGTAGCCATCGAAGTAGCCCACCGGCAGCACCGCCACGCGCGTGGCCTCGGAGCAGCGGTGCGTGCACCCGTAGCCGATGTAGCTACCCGCCGACAGCCACTTCACCACCTGGCTCGGACTGCGCCAGGCGAGCACCGGCTTCAAGTCTGGCACCCGCCCCAGCACCAGCCGCGCCGACAGCCGCGTCTCCGTGGAGGGCCAGAACCCATACAGCGAGATGCCCACGCGCTGCGCGTCATAGCGCGCCTGGGGCAGCACCAGCGTCGCCGCGCTCGCCGCCATGTGCCGCTGCAGGGGCTCGTGCACCGGGACGGCCGCGCGCAGCGCCTTCAGCCCGCCCTCGAACGCGTCCAACTGGGCCTGGGCGTACATCTGCTCCGTCACGTCCTCCGTGTTGGCGAAGTGGCTCAGCACCCCCACCACCTGGAGCACGTCCCCCGCCTCGCGCAGGAAGTCCAGCTCGCCCCAGGTGAGCTGCCCTGGCGTGAAGCCCTCGCGGCCCAACCCCGTGTCGACGTGCACGTGCACCCGCAGGGGGCGCTCGAGCTTCGCCTGGCGCAGCGGGGCCACCATCTCCCGCCAGGAGCCGTCGGCCAGCACCGCGTCCACGCCCGCTCGCGCGAGGGCCACGGCCTCCTCGGCGTCCAGCGCGCCGATGACCAGGATCTGCTTGGGCGCGAGGCCGCGGCCGCGCTCGTGGGCCCGCGCCGCCAGCGCGTCCGCCGCGGTGATGAAGTAGAGCAGGTCCACCAGCGGGTGCACGAGCGGCAGCATCTGCGCGAGGCCATGGCCATAGGCATTGCCCTTGAGCACCGCGCCCAGGGCCCGGGGCCCTCCCGTCTCCGTGGCCACCGCGCGCAACGTGGCCACGTTCGCGGCGAGCGCTCCCGCCGACAGCTCCAACCACGACGCCACCTTGCCCGTGCCTCCCGCGATGTCCTCGTGCATCTGCCGCTCGTTCCTCCTGTGCGCCCGTGCGGCGCTCCCGGGTTGTGCGCCAGAAACCCCCGCATTGCACGCGCCATTCGACCAGGCGGGCGGGGAAGGGCATGCCTCGTTCCGGTACCCGCCGCTTTCTGCGACAATCCGCGCCCGTAGCCTTCTCCCCCGTGCCTCCAGCGAGCCCCGGCCATGTCCATCCGAAGGATCGGTCCCAACCCCTTCGTCAACACCGCGAGCCTCATCCAATCCCAGCGGCGCATCGAGCGGGTGGAGAAGCACATCGGTGCCGAGGACACCGAGCTCAAGACCGAGGAAGAGGCGCTGGACGCCCTCAACAATCTGCACCACGCCGAGATGGAGGCCCTCCAGGCCGAGCGGGAGCAGAAGGCGAAGCAGACCGAGTCCCTGCGCGCGCAGCTCGTGCTCCGCGACGGGTATGAGGCCCGCTCCGAGGAGCTGGTGGACCTGACGGGGGGCGCGCGCGAGGCGTACGAGCGGGACCTGTTGGAGCTGCAGGCCCGGGAGAAGGCGAACAAGCCCGGGGTCTCCCTCGCGCACCTGGCGCGGGCCAATGTGTACGAGCGCGTGTCCCGGGAGGAGCGCGCCGCGGCGGAGCGGGCCGAGGCGGAGCGGATCGCGGCGGAGCTCGCCGCGGCCGAGGAGGCCGAAGCAGCCGCTCGGGAGAGCGTCCCCATGCTGGACGAGGAGGCGCCCCCGGAGGAGGCGGAGGAGGTGGACTGGATGG
Organism: Cystobacter fuscus; assembly: GCF_044360685.1. GTDB lineage: Bacteria > Myxococcota > Myxococcia > Myxococcales > Myxococcaceae > Cystobacter > Cystobacter fuscus_C. The sequence goes on from NZ_CP043491.1 coordinate 371,675, forward strand.
CCGAGGAGCTCGCGATGCTCCAGGACGAGGACGGCGAGTCCGACGATTCCGGCGAGGAGGACGAAGAGGAGGAGTACGTCGATCCCGAGGCGGATTCGTTCCTCGCGAGCCTCGAGGACGTCGAGAACCTGGAACAGGCACCGGCCGAGGATCCTCACGCGGGCAGCTTCCTCGCGAGCCTCGACGACATCGCCCAGCTCGTCCCCGGGTCCAACGCCGAGGCCGATGGAGAGGTCGCGGAGGAGCAATCCGAAGAGTGGGCTTCCGAGGAGGAGAGGGAGGCCGCCGCGGAAGAAGAGGGGGCTTCCGAGATGTCCGCCGAGGCCGGGGAGGACTTCATCGTCGAGGTGGAGGAGGGGCCCGCCGCGCACGAGGACGTGCCAGAGGCCGACGCCGCTAGCGAGCCGGAGTCCCCGTCCGCCGTGATGCTTCCGTTCGATGACGAGGGCGCCGAGGCCATCGCCTCGCCGGAGCCACGACCGGAGGCCGAGGCCGCCGAGGTGCTTCCATTCGATGACGAAGACGCTTCGCGCTGACGCGAGGTCCCGGTCCCATGCGCCAGGTGGTCATCCCCCGAGCCGGTGGTTACGACCGGCTCACGTTCGAGACGCGGCCCGATCCCACGCCCGCCGCTGAGGAGGTGGTCGTCGCCTCGGAGGCCATCGGCGTCAACTACGCCGACTGTGTCGTCCGCATGGGGCTGTACGCGTCCGCCAGGAAGTACGTGGGCTGGCCCATCACCCCGGGCTTCGAGTTCGCCGGGACGGTGCACGCGGTGGGCGCCTCCGTCACGGACCTGAAGCCGGGAGACCGGGTGTTCGGCGTCACGCGCTTTGGCGGCTACTCCACCCACGTCACCGTGCCCCGGCACCAGGTGTTCTCGCTGCCCGCGCGCCTGGACATGGCGCAGGCCGCCGGGTTTCCCACCGTCTTCCTCACCGCGTATTTCGCCCTCTTCGAGCTGGCCCACCCTCGTCCGGGCAACACGTTGCTCGTGCACTCGGCGGCGGGTGGGGTGGGGGGCGCCCTGCTGCAATTGGGGCGCATCGCGGGCTGCCGCACCGTGGGCGTGGTGGGGGCCTCGCACAAGGTGGAGACCGCGCGGGCCCTGGGCGCCGACGTCGTCATCGACAAGAGCCGCGAGGACCTGTGGCGCGCCGCCGAGCGGGCGGCTCCTCATGGCTATGACGTGGTGCTCGATGCGAATGGCGTCTCCACGCTGCGCGAGAGCTACCGGCACCTGGCCCAGCCCGGCAAGCTCGTCCTCTATGGCTTCCACTCCATGCTGCCGCGCCAGGGGGGCCGGCCGAACTGGGTGAAGCTCGCGGCGGATTTCCTGCGCACGCCCCGCTTCAATCCCTTGCAGCTCACGGGCGACAACGCGAGCGTGCTGGCCTTCAACCTGTCCTATCTCTTCGAGCGGCGGGACGTGCTCGAGGAGTCCATGGGCCGGCTGCTCACCTGGCTGGACGAGGGCCGCATCACGCCGCCTCCCATCACCCGCTTCGCGTTCGATCGCGTCGCCGATGCGCACCGGGCGCTCGAGTCCGGTGCCACCGTGGGCAAGCTCGTGCTGGTGCCGTGAGGAGAGGATTCCGGTGACGCTCTCGCGTCTGGCCGATATGTCGGCGGGCGGAGTGGATTCAACAGGCTGTTCACGAGCGAGTCCCAGGGAGACGATGGATGAGCTACGCCGATGCCTGGCGAGAAGACCGGAGACGCTGGAGGTGGTTGCTGCTGTGGGCGCTTGGCTTGCCCGTGGGCTTCACGCTCTTCGTGTTCGGGCTCGGCGGGCTCGTCCTGTTGCTGGAACACCTGCTTCCGCCGCGGCAAGAGGAGTGGCTGCGGGAACTCCTGGAGAAGGGGCCCTCGCCGAATGCGCTCTTCCCCATTGTGATGGCCACGTGGCTGCCGGGGTGCGTGCTTCTGGGGTTCAAGGTGTTTATGTTCGCTTGCCCGCGTTGTGGGGAGTCCTTCTATACGAAAGGATTCACCAGAAACCCGTACACGTCGAAGTGCATGCACTGCGGGTTGCGCAAGGGGGCGGTGGAGTCGTCTGGAGGGGATGACCCACGGAACCGGAACATCCGTGATGCGCGCGGGGAGACTATTGAAGTGGGTTCTGCGCGTATGCAAGTCCCCATCTTCATCGTGGGCGCTGGTGTTCATGCGTTTCATTGCGTTGAAGACGCGGGGCTGTCCTTGGAACCGGCCGACATCGACTCTGAACCCTTCGAGGCCTTCGACAGCACGGGTCTTCGCCTTCGATTCAAGGTGGTCTCGAAGAAGACGCGCATGCTGTTCGGTTTGATGAGCGCGGTCATCGATCATGTCGAACTCGAACCCGCCGAGGATACGCCCATGGGTCAGCAGCGCCTGAGAGAACTGCTCGGCGATTATTTGGAAGGAATCGGCAAGCCGCGTGAGTGGATCCAGCGGCTGTCCCACGACGAGTTGGTTCGTGAGGTGGCCGCATTGACCCTGACCCGAGTCCGATAATGCTACCAGGTCAAGAGTCTTCGATGAGCCCTGCTGAGTTGAAACGCTGGTTGGCCTGCTTGCATGACGCACAGTTGCTCTCGCTTTCGGTGGACTATGCACGCGAGATCTTGGAACTTCGGCTCAATGTCCAAGCTGGCAACCCAGAGGCTGTCTCCGAGGAGGAGCGGGAGTCCTACCAGCCTCGTCGCATGGTGGTCTCGGGGCTTCAGTTCTGTGTCGTCGAGCCTCCTGCTGATTTGTCTCTGCTCAAGGGGTTTGGTCCACCCTTGATCGACAGCGCCGGTGAAGGGGTTCCGCCCACGACCAACTGGTCTTTCCCCGTGGAGAATTCAGCAGTCGTCATGGTGTGGATCTACGTCTCGACGTGGAACTCCTTCATTCGGTTCGCCGGCGAGGCCGTGGAAGTTCATTCGATGAAGACCACATTCCGGTGAGCCCATGAAGCTCGTTGCTCGGATTCCAGGCAGGGAGAAGCAATTCCCACCCAAGACTGCTGCTCTGGAAGAACCCTCGCTCAGTCGAGACTTGCAGACAGTGGCGCTCGAGATTTCAGAAGAGGAGGGGGCCTTCTTCCTGTTCAGCTACGATGCGGCTGGAAACATGATGGGCGACACGTGGCACCAGACTCTTGAGGGTGCAATGCATCAAGCACAGTCCCAATTCGGTGTATCGGCTGGGGCCTGGACTCGTGAGAGCTTTCCTCGGAAGTCGGGCCCCCTGGAATAGGGGAGCGTCAAACGTCCTGGCGTCCTCCCGGTGGCTCCTGTGAGGATGGGCCCCGGCTTCCGAGCCCGTCACCGGCCTCGTCCGATGGGGGGTTGGCGCGTCCGGGGGGGCCGCTGTCACATCCACATATTCAGAGGAACGATGAAGAAGCTCGCAACGATGGTCCTGGCCGGTGCCGTGTCTCTCTCGGTGGGTTGCGCGACCGTGTTCGCGGACAAGACCAACCTCATCCCCATCTCGTCCACCCCGACCCATGCCGATGTCTATATCGACGGCCTCAAGCGTGGGCGCACGCCGCTGACGCTCCAACTGGATCCCCGGCGTTCCTACACGATCGTCTTCAAGAAGGAGGGTCTGGAGGACAAGGTCTTCGACGTGCGCAACCAGGTGGGTGTGGGCTGGGTCGTGCTCGATGTGGTCCTGGGCCTCTGGCCCGTCCTCATCGACATGAGCACGGATGCCTGGTACTCGCTCGAGCCCTCCTCGGTGAAGGTGTCCATGCTGCCGCCCGAAGAGGAGGCCCCGGCACGGGAAGAGGCTCCGGGCGTTCCCCAGCAAGGCGTGGAGCAGGGCGAGGGTGCCGAGTCACCCGCGGAGTCCCCTTCGGAACGCTGCAAGAACCTGGAGGGCAGCGAGGAGTGGAAGAAAGCGTCCGCCATCCAGAAGAAGAAGCTGCTCGACGAGTGCAGGCGTCAGCGGAGCGCGCAGTAGTCGGCCCGTGCTGCCGGAGGGCCCACGCGGGGCCTCCCGCTTGAGGCGAGCGTCTGGCCTCGCGGGTCCGAATCGGGGACAGTTCCAGTCGGCGGGGGGGACGTGGGGCGAGGCCGGTACACCCACGCGCCGCCCTCCATTCGGAGGACTGTCTGATGAGTGGACGCATCAACCTGTTGGCTCCCGAGGTCCGGGCCAATCCCTATGTCGTTTATGCCGAGCTGCGGCGCCATGCGCCGGTGTGCCAGGTGGACCCCGGGGGGTACTGGGTCATCACCCGCCACGATGACGTGGTGGCGGCCTTCAAGAATCCCCAGCTCTTCTCCAGCACGGGCATGGGCATGGCCACCAAGCCGGCGTGGCTGGGGCACAACCCCTTCTCGGACTCGATGATCGGACAGGATCCGCCGCAGCACACCCGGCTGCGCAACCTGGTCAACCGGGCGTTCGGGCCCCCGGTGCTCGCCCGGCTGGAGGGGCGCGTGCGCCACTACGCCGAAGCCATCGTCTCGCGCATCCCCGAGGGGCGGGAGGTGGACTTCGTGGATGCCTTCACCCTCCCGCTGCCCGCCAGCGTCATCGGCGAGCTGCTCGGGCTGGAGCCCTCCCTGCACGCGCGCTGCAAGCGCTGGGCGGACGACCTCACCAGCATCACCGCCAACCCCCAGGACGAGAAGCGCCGGGAGGAGATCCGCGCGGCGGTGCGCGAGACCGAGGCGGAGATGGCCAAGGTGCTGGCCCTGCGCCGCCGTGAGCCCCGCGAGGATCTGGTCACGGATCTGCTCCAGGCGCGCGTGGACGGCCAGTCCTTGAGCGACGCGGAGCTGATGAGCTTCATGTTCCTGCTGTTGGTGGCGGGTCTGGAGACCACCATCCACCTGCTCGGCCACTCCGTGCGCGTCCTCATGGATCGTCCGGACGTGCTCGCTCGCTTGAGGGCGGATCGCTCGTTGCTTCCCCGCTTCATCGAGGAGGTGCTGCGCTACGAGCCGCCCGTGCAGGCCATGGGTCGGCTCACCACCGCCGAGGCAGAGCTGAGCGGAGTGCGCATTCCGGCGGGCGCGAAGGTGATGCTGCTCATCGGCTCGGCCAACCACGACGACACGCGCTTTCCGGGCGCGGACCGCTTCGACATGGATCGCGAGGGGGTGAACAACCTGCCCTTCGGCCACGGCATCCACTTCTGCCTGGGCGCGCCGCTCGCGAGGTTGGAGGCCCGCCTCGGCCTGGAGGCGCTGTTGTCTCGCTTCGAGCGCCTCACGCCCGCGGGTCCCCTGGAGTGGAATCACTCCTTCACGGTGCGCGGCCCCCGTCGCCTGCCGGTGATAGCGCACGGGTCCGCGTAGCACCCGCCCCCCGCTTCATGCGTGCTCCCGCGCTGTGTCATGGGAGGTCGTCTCGAGGGTCTCCTCGAGCAGGCGCCGCACCTGGGGAGCGAAGCGGACGTGCGCGAGCCGCCAGCGCTGATGGGGGCGCAGCCGCCGCAGGGTATAGGCCAGCTTGCGGCGGGTGTGCTCGCGCGGGAAGTAGCGGGCGAAGCCGGAGGCGTTGAGCGAGAAGAAGGAGAGGGCGTCCGCGTCGTTGAGGAGCGCGAGGTCCTCGTCGTGCTCGGGGCGCTCGTGGCGGCCGATGAGCCAGCGCACGCGCTCGCGGGTGTCCGGAGCGATGCCCACCTCGGTGAGCAGTGCACAGGCCATGTCCGCGCCCCGGGAGGCGTGGGCGTCCTTGAAGGACTGATAGTCCCGGGCGTGGTGCTCCACGCGCTGGTCGGCCTCGGACAGCAGGCGCTCCACGTCATGGAAGAGGGCGGCGATCTGCAGGGCGAGGTCGGCGCGTGGGGCGAGCCGCAGCACCCACTGCCAGGTGTCCAGCGCGTGCCGGTGATCGGCGACGACGAGCGGCTTGCTCAGGTCGTGCAGCGCCAGGTGCCGCGCGAGGAGGGTGTCGAAGAGTGCTCCCTCGGATGCGCTGTTGCGGCGGCGCACGAGGCCCTGGTAGCGGGTGAGGATCTCCAGCGCGGTGGTGGCGAGTGCCTCGCTGGGTGCGCCGGTGAGGTGCAGGGCGAGTCCTCGCGCCTCTCCACACGTCCTGGAGGGGCCGAAGACGTGCTCGTCCCAGTCGAACGGATCGAAGCCGGGCGCACGCCAGGCCTGGGCGTCCAGCCACAACACGTTCGCGTCGCCCGCCTGCTCCAGGGGCCGCACGGTGAGGGTGGGAAACTCCGTGGTGAGCAGGGCGAAGGCCCCGCGTGGGGGGTGCATGGCTTCGCCGGGCCGGAGTCTGGAGTCAGACAGCAAGAGCTGTCGCAGCATCGTGTCCCCCGTGTGGGTCGGCACCTGATGACGTGGCAAGTTGCGGTCGTGATCGCGGAAAAACCAGGGGGACTCCCATGGCCCTGGAGGTCAGTGTCCATGAGAGGGTTTCCGCTCAGCAGCGGGGGAGCGTGGCGTCGGCGGGGCAATTCCAATCGGCCTGACAGCAGACGCTCCCCTCCCCACAGGGAAACTGACACGTCTCCACCCAATCACAGGGGTGCTGTTCGGTGCGGTCCGCGCGGGGCGCGGAGGACTCGTCGAGGGGCTCGGGGGGAGTGCACTCCCGCGCGCCAGGAGGACATGGCGGTTCGTGCTGCCACGCCATTCCCACGGGTGCCTCGATGAGGATGCCCCCGATGAGGATGCCCACCACGGCCAGCAGACCGAGTCGCCGTGCCATCATGACCCACACCTCCGTGATGCCGTTCGTCACCCACCAACCCGGCGTCGGAGCTTCCATTCCGACAGCTGGATTCCGTGGATTCTAAGTGATCACGAATTGCTGGAGCGCGAAGGGGACCGGAGGGCGAATTCGCGGCTCGTGGACCTGGAGCCCAGCGGGGTGTTCAGAAGGTGATGGGCCGGGCGGGTGCCATGGTGCCCAGCGTCTTCTTGAGGGCGTCGGGGCGATTCCCTAGACTCCGCGCCGCATGGGCGAGGTCGTGGAGGCAGCGTGAGTCATGAGCCGACGAACCCGCCTGCCGAGCCCCGGTGGCGCCCGCTCGTGTTGGCGCTGGGGCTGACCGCCCTCTTCTTCCACCGGGCCGTCTTCTCCGCCGAGGTCTTCTTCCTCCGGGACATCCAACGGGTCTACCTGCCCCTGCGTGCCTACTGGCGGGAGCGGGTGCTGGGGGGCGGATTTCCGCAGTGGTATCCCCTCGACGGGCTCGGTCAGCCCTACGTGGGCATGGTCATCTCCGGGACCTTCCACCCGGCCCAGCTGGTGTCGCTGGTGCTGCCGGGAGCCCAGGGCTACAAGTGGTGCGTCCTGCTGTGCTTTCCGGTGGCGTTCCTCGGCATGAACGCCCTGGCGCGGCGGCTCGGATGGGGGGCCCGGCCCGCGTTGCTGGCCGCCCTGCTCTACACCTTCAGCGGCTACCTCGTCGGCATCACCAACAACCCCCCGTACCTCATGGCCGCGGCCACCGTGCCCTGGGTGCTCTGGGCCCTGGAGGGGTTCCTCGCGGCGCCCACGGCCTGGCGGCTGCTGGGCTCCGGCGCGCTGCTCGCCCTGGTGCTGTTCTCCGGTGATGTGCAGGGCTATGCGGTCTGTCTGGGCGGCGTGCTCCTGTGGAGCGCGTGCCGCCTGGCCCCCGAGGGACGCAGCCGCTCGCTGGGCAAGGCCCTGGGAGTGGTGGGCGTCGCCGTGCTGCTGTCGGCGGTGCAGATCCTCCCGACGCTGGAGGTCGTGGGGGACGTGCGCGCGTCCGGGCAGACGCCCACGGAGGCCATGGCGTGGTCCGTCCATCCCGTGCGCCTGTTGGAGTTCTTCCTCGGCCCGATCTTCGCGGGCATCCCGGGCGAGCGGGTGCAGATGGCCATCAGCCAGCGGCTGCTCTCCACCGCGAGGACCAACTTGTGGGTGGACTCGCTCTTCATCGGCGCTCCCGCGCTCCTGTTGGTGGGCGTGGCCCTGGTCACCCACGTGCGGCGTCCGCGGGCGGCCGTGCTCGCCGGTGCCGCGCTCGGGGTGTTGTTGCTGGCGCTCGGCAAGCACGCGGGGCTGTACGCCTGGGTCTTCGAGTGGGTGCCCCCCTGGCGCGCCTTCCGCTACCCCGAGAAGTTGATGCCGTTCGTCACCTTCTCCCTGGCGCTCGCGGCGGGCGTGGGTCTCGAGCGGCTCGAGCGCGAGCCCGTGCCCCCTCGCTGGGTGGGGCGCACCGCGTTCGTCCTGGGCGCCCTGTTGCTCGCGACGGGACTCCTCGAGTGGCGCGCCCACGTGTTCTCCGAGGTGTGGCTCGGGGGGCTGTGGGAGGGCGGTCCGCTGCTGGAGGCGCAGCAGCGCATTGGCGGGCAATTCGTCCTGGGCAGTGTGCTGGCCGGCGTGAGCCTGCTGCTGTTCGGCGGCGTCCTCGTGAGAGTGCGCTCCGTGGGGATGAGGGCCGGGCTCATCGGGGCCGTGTGCCTGGCGGGCCTGATGCTGGCCAATGGTCCCATCTACAAGGTGGGAGATCCGCTGCTGCTCGAGTCGCCTTCGCCCTTCGTCCAGCGCATCCAGGAGGAGTCGCGAGCCCGGGGTGGGCCGCCTCCCCGGCTGTTCCGGCTGCCGGGCCGCGTCCATGTGCCGGAGTCCTCGCCGGTCTCCTCTCCCGAGGAGGGGCTCGCGCTCTTCAACGGCGCCGCGCTGGAGCCGCTCGTGCCCGGCATGTTCGGCCTGGAGAGCACGAGCGCGTACATGCCGGCCGTCTCCCGGCGGGTCATCACCCTCTGGGACGCGCAGCGCGAGTGGTTCATGCGCTCCGCGGGCCTCTTCGGCACGCGCTACCTCGTCATCTCGCGCGAGTTCTCCGAGCAGGTGCTCAACGGACCGCGCCGGGTGGTGGAGCGCCTGGACGCCTTCGGGCTGCTGTTGCTGGAGGACACGAGCGCGCTGCCGCGCGTGTACCTCGCCCATCCCCGCTGCGTGGCCGATGCGCCGGAGGCGGTGCGTCGGCTCGGAGGCGGACTCCAGGTCCCCCGGGAGGTGGTGGTCGAATGCGAGACGCCGCTGAGCGAGGCGCCGGTGGAGGCGCCCCTGGGGGAGGTCTCCGCGGCCCGGTTCGAGCCGGAGCGGGTCGAGGTGGAGCTGACTGCCCGGGGGGGCGAGGTGCTGGTGCTCAACGACGCCTTCTACGCGGGGTGGACGGCGAGCGTGGACGGGACGCCCACTCCCATCCTGCCCGCCAATGGGGCCGTCCGGGCCGTCGCGGTGCCCCCGGGAGCGCATCGGGTCGTCTTCAGCTACCGCATGCCAGGGCTCGCCCTGGGCGCCTGGGTGAGCGGGGTCACGCTGCTGGTGCTGCTCGGGGCGGGGCTCGTGGCGCGGCGTGTTTCGTCCTCCGCCGCCCCGCCCCCGATGGGAGGTTGAGCTACTTGCCCTCGACCACCCGAGTGACACGCAGGACGGTGGCGGTGCCCGCGGGACCCGCGTGGGGCACGTTGCCCACCGAGGCCTCGACCTTGAGGCCGGCCCCCTGGTGGACCTTCTCCATGAGGCGCTCCCGCTGCTCGTCGGTGAGGCCGAGCGCGGACAGGTCGAGGTCGGTGATGCTCAGGCCCTCCGACTTGGGGTCATCCGCCGGCCGGGCGACCAGGGAAGGGCAGGGGGCGGCGATGCAGCGCACGCCACTGTCCTTCACGATGTAGATGACGGGTCTGGCGGCGGTGGTGCCACCCGAGACGTCCTGGCCCGGCGTGGTGTCTTCGGGCGCGGGGGTGGGCGCGGCGGGGGTGCCACCGGACTCGGCGGGCCGGGCCTCGACGGCGGGGCGGGTGTTGCTGGTGCACCCGGCGAGCAGGCCGAGCGCGAGGGGAAGGGCGAGCAACGACGAGCGTGAGGTCATGGCAGGGGCTCTCGCGAGAGGAAGAGGCGCAGTCTCATCCTCTCCCTGAACGGATGCCACCCCCATTTCGGTCTCAGAGGACCCGGCTGACGCGCAGGATGGTGGCGGTGCCCCCGGGGCCCGCGTGGGGGACGGTGCGCACGGTGGCTTCCACCTTGAGGCCAGGGCCCGTCTTGTGGGTGGACTTGAGGAGCGAGGAGCGCTGCTCGTCGCCCAGGCTCAGCGCGGACAGGTCGAGGTCGGTGACCTTGAGCCCGGCCTCCTCGGGCTTGTCCGCCCGGAGGGCGAGGTAGACGGGGCAGGGGGCGGTGATGCAGCGCACGCCGCTGTCCTTCACGATGTAGACGACGGATTCCTGGGGGGGCTCTGGGGTGGTCATGAGGGGGCGGGCAGTCTCGCCGTCCCACCGGGTGGATTCCAATCCAAAGTTCCAACCTGAAGGGGGAGGTGACGCGGGGGGTGGTGCCTTCCCCGCGCCCGCCGTGTCCTACATGCCGGGCAGGCGGGAGTCCCCGGCGCTGGACGCCTCGATCGGATGCCGGACAAGTCGGCATGACCCCGGACGTCACGTTCGTTGACGACCCGAGAGGGCCGGGCTACATCCGGATCGAGGCGGCCTGCCGGGTCGCCACCTCTTATCCCGCACCCTGGTTCTTCAAGGTCCCCCGAGATGGAATTCCGCATCGCCGCCGACGAGCTGAAGAAGGCCCTCTATCGCGCCCAGGGCATCGTGGAGCGCAAGACGACGATGCCCATCCTGGCCAACGTGTTGCTCACCGCGACCAAGACGGGGGTGACGGTCACGGCGTTCGACCTGGAGATCGGCATCGTCTCCGAGCACGCCGCCGAGGTCATCAAGCCGGGCGCGGTGACGTTGAGCGCCAAGTACGTGTTCGACATCGTGCAGAACCTGCCGGACGCGCACGTGACGCTCAAGAAGCTGGCGAACAACTACGTGGACATCACCAGCGGTCCGGCGCACTTCAAGATCGTGGGCACCGCCCCCGAGGAGTACCCGAAGCTGCCGCGCGAGGAGAACGCGCCGCTGGTGCAGGTGACGGGCAACACGCTCCTGGAGATGATCAAGAAGACGCAGTTCGCCATCTCCACGGACGAGACGCGCTACATCCTCAATGGCGTGTATTTCGAGCCGCAGGCGGGCGGCAAGGTGCGCATGGTGGCCACGGACGGGCACCGCCTGTCGTTGGTGGAGCGCGAGCTGACGGGGGACTTCAAGCTCAAGGGCGGCGTCATCATCCCGCGCAAGGGCCTCATGGAGCTCAAGCGCCTGCTCGACGAGGCGCCCGACGCCGAGTGCCACCTGGGGTTCGCGGAGAACTCGGCGCTCTTCAAGAAGACGGGCCTCACCATGGTGATGCGGCTCATCGACGGGCAGTTCCCCGAGTACCAGCGCGTCATCCCCAAGGAGGGGGACAAGGCGGTGCTGGTGCCCAAGACGCGCCTGCTGGAGGGCCTCAAGCGCATCGCGCTGCTCAGCGCGGACAAGAGCTACGCGGTGCGCATCGGGCTGGCGGAGAACCAGCTGCTCATCACGGCGAACAACCCGGACCTGGGCGAGGCCAAGGACGCGCTGGACATCGCCTACCAGGGGGCCGCCATCACCATCGGCTTCAACGCGCGCTACCTCATCGACGTGCTGGGCGTGACGGACACGGACGAGGTGGCGTTCGAGCTGGGGGATGAGCACAGCCCGGGGGTGTTGCACGCGCCGGGGGACCGCAGCTTCACGGCCGTCGTGATGCCGATGCGCGTCTGAGTCCGCCGGGCCTCCAAGTCTCGTGATGGGTGTCGCTTCCCAGGACGTGAGCGTCGCTCCGCCCCCCGTGGCCCCCACCCCGCGCAACACCGGCCTGGACCGGGCGCGCGCGGTGGCGGTCATCGCCATGGTGATGGGGCACACGCTGGACGCGGTGTTGTCGGACACGGCCCGGCAGAGCACGGGCATGCTGGCCTACTGGTCGCTCCGGGCGATCACCGCCCCGCTGTTCCTCTTCGTGGCCGGGTGGGCCTTCGCGACGACGGTGCAGCGCACGGGGGCCCACGGCCTGCCGGTGTGGCGCCGCTATCTGCCGCGCGTGGGGCTGCTGCTGTTCTGGGGCTACCTGCTGCGCTGGCCGGGCTGGGCGCTCGAGGGGCTGCTCGCGGGCCGTGTGGAGATCTGGCGGCACTTCCTCGCCTTCGATGCGTTGCACGGCGTGGCGGGGGCGTTGCTGATTGGCTCGGGGGTGTTGTCGGTGGTGGCCGGGCGGGGGCCGCGCATGGTGGTGCTGGCGGGGCTCGCCCTGCTCTTTCCCTGGGTGAGCCCGTGGATGCGCCAGGTGGTGGCCGCGGGGCACTGGCCCCTGGCGCTGGAGCTGGCCCTGGTGGGCCGCATGTCCAACTTCCCGCTCTTCCCCTGGTCGGCCTACTTCTTCGTGGGCTGCGTGGCGGGGTTGGGGCTCGCGGGGGTGAAGCGCGTTCCGCACTGGATGATTCTCCTGGGCGGGGGCACGGGGATGCTGGGCGTGGTGTCGTTGTGGGGCGCGACCGTGGCCTCCCGGTGGGGGGGAGATGTCACGCTGGTGTGCTGGCGGGTGGGCCTTCTGGGCGTGGCGGCGGGAGTGGCCATGCTGCTGCCCTCCCGGCTGGATGGCTGGCTCGGGCCCGTGGGGCGCGCGTCGCTCTGGGTGTACGTGGTGCACCTGCCGCTCGCCTATGGCTGGTCCACGTTCCCCGGCCTGGGCAGCCGGCTGGGCCATTCACAGACGGCCCCCGCCGCCCTGGGACTCGCGCTGGTTGTCCTGGCCACGTCGCTGGCGATCGCACTGCCCGCGAAGGCGGCCTATGGGCGCTGGCGCAAGCGTGCGCGGCCCTCCGCCGAGCGTGACGGAGCCCTGCCCTCCAGGCCGCCAGTCTCGGAGTGATGTGTCCATTCGTGGTAGGATGACTTCCAGGGTTGTACGGCCTCGTCGTTCAAGGGCCATGGAGTCATGCCGTTGAATCGATTCGCCGTGCTCCTGGTGGGCCTCTACTCCCTCCTGGGCACACCCGCTTGGACCGCCGAGCCACCCGGACGCCTTGGCTTTCGCAGCTATGGCACGGAGGCCGGGGTCGACAATTACGATCTGTCTTGGATTCTCCAGGACGCGGACGGCTTCATCTGGGTATGCGCCGCGGACGCGGTGTACCGCTTCGATGGTGAGCGCTTCGAGCGCTTTGGCCGGGAGGCCGGCCTGCCCTCGACGATCGTGAGCGACATCACGCTGGATGCGCGAGGCCACCTGGTGGTGGTGACGCGCGCGGGGGTGGTGCGCTGGGAGGGGGAGCGCTTCGTCGACGTGCCGATGCCGGGCGTCGCCGAGCGGGTGTGGAGCCTGCGCGTGGACGCGCGCAAGCGGATGTGGGCGGGGACGGAAAAGGGCTTGTACTGGGAGGAGCAGCCGGGGCACTTCATTCCGGCGCCCGGCTGGCCGGGAGGCCCGGCGCTCAAGTTGTGGGCGGATGACTCGGGCGCGATCCAGGCCGTGTCCGAGCTGCGGCTGGTGAGCCGCGACCCCCAGGGGAAGTGGTCGGTGCGCGAGGTGCCGGGCCGGCCGACCTCCATCAACGCGCTCGTGCGCGACGGTCAGGGCCGCTTGTGGCTGGGCTATGAGGGCTGGTTGGTGATGCAGCCGCGGCCGGGGGCACCCCTGGTGGATCGCTCCTCGGTGTTGCGCGGGCTGCCGGGGGCGGGTCTCCGTCTGCGCGTGGGCAACGAGGGGCAGCTCCTGGTGCCCCACTATGGCGGCTTGCTGGAGATCCGCGGCGAGCGCTCGACGCTGTTGCGGCTGGGCCTGGCCAACCAGTCGGCGCGCATCAAGGACGTGCTGGAGGATCGCCAGGGGACGCTGTGGGCCGCGAGCATGGGGGTGCACCGCTCGCTGGGGCGGGGCTTGTGGAGCGTGCACGACACCACCACGGGGCTGCCCTCGAACATGGTGTGGGGGCTGGCGCGGGGCGCGGACGGGACGTTGTGGGTGGGCACGGACAAGGGGCTCGTGCGGGGCACGGCGGCCGGGTGGGTGCCGGTGCCGGGGTTGGAGGGCTACTCGCTCAAGGCCGTGAACGTGGATCGGGACGGGGTGGTGTGGGCCGCGGGCAACCCGGCGGGGCTGCACCGCTACGAGCCGTGGAGCGGACGGCTGCGGACGTTCGGCCCGGAGTCCGGCTACCTGTTCCGCTACACCCTGGCGATGCAGTGGATGCCCGACGGCTCGCTCTGGGTGGCCACGCCCTCGGGCTTCGCGCGGGGGGTGTTCAAGGACGGGGTGCCGTCCTTCACGCTCGTGCTGCGCATGACCCAGCGGGTGCTCGCCATGGACATGGCGCTCGACGCGGCGGGGCGGCTGTGGATGCCGGGCAACGGGCTCAGTGTGCGCGAGGGGGAGTCCACCCGGAGCTTCGGAGTGGCCGAGGGGCTGCTGGATGATCAGCTGCGCTACCTCCTGGTGCGGCGCGATGGCCGCATGTGCGTGTCCTATGTGGAGCCCCTGGGGGTGAGCTGCTTCAACTACCGGGAGGGGCGCCTCACGGACTTCTCGCACCTGAACCGTGGCCACGGGCTGCACAGCAACGTCGTCTACCAGTTGGGCGAGGACGCGGCGGGCCGGCTCTGGGTGGGCACGGGGGCGGGGGTGCACGTGGTGGGGCCGGACGGCGTGCCGGAGCACTTCGGCGCGAGTGGCGGAGCCGCGGGCAACGAGGCCACGGGCAACTCCTTCCTGGCGGACGCGGACGGCACGGTCTGGGTGGGGAGCGCGAGTGGACTGGGCCGCTTCGACGGGACGCGCTACCGCGGTCCGGTGGAGCCCCCGCGTGTCGTCCTGTTGAGCACCCACCTGGGGACGCGCACGTGGCCGCGGCCGCCGGAGGAGGGTCTGGAGACCCATCCGAAGGAGACGAACCTGGAGGTGCGCTTCGCGGTCCTGGGCGACGTGGACGAGGAGAGCCTGGAGCGGCAGGTGCGCATGGTGGGGATGGAGGAGTGGCACACCGTGACGGAGCAGCCGGTGCACTACAGCATGTTGCCACCGGGGGACTACCGCTTCGAGATGCGCGCGCGCCATGACCAGGGGCCGTGGGGGCCGGTGACGGGCTTCGCCCTGCGGGTGCGGCCTCCCTGGTGGGCCTCGTGGTGGGGGCGGTGCCTGGTCGTGCTGGGACTGGGGCTGGTGGTGGCGGGCGTGGTGCGCTGGCGCAACCTGACGCTGCGGCGGCAGAACGCCGAGCTGGAGCGCCTGGTGGCGGCGCGCACCTCCGAGTTGGATCGGGTGCGCGCGAAGGTGGCCCAGGCCGAGAAGCTCTCGGCCATGGGGCAGTTGCTGGCGCGGCTGTCGCACGAAATCAACAACCCCCTCACCGCCATCCACAACAACCTGCCGCCGGTGCGCGAGTACTTCGAGCAGCAGGCCGAGGGCTTGCGGCGCCTGCGCGAGCGGCTGGAGACGCACCCGGAGGAGGTGGAGGCGGTGGCGCGGGTGTGGAGCGAGCTGGAGTTGGACTACGTGCTCCAGGACACGCCCGACGCGCTGGAGGCGATGCGCGTCGCCACCGAGCGCATCCGCTCCATCCAGGAGGACCTGCGCGCCTTCCTGCGCGGAGAGCGTCCGCGCCTGGAGGTGGGGGACTTGAACCGGACGGTGCTGGACACGGTGGAGTTCGTGCGGCGCTCGTTGCCGCCGGGCATCCGGCTGGAGGTGCGGTGTGGAGAGGTGCCGCCGCTGGCGTTCCACGCGGGGCAGCTCGGCCAGGTGCTGCTCAATCTGCTGCGCAACGCGTTCGACGCGCTGGGCGAGGGCGGCGAGGTGCGGGTGTGCACGGTGGTGCGCGAGGGTCGCGCGGAGCTGGTGGTGGCGGACGATGGCCCGGGAATTCCCCCCGAGCTGCGCTCGCGCATCTTCGAGCCCTTCTTCACCACGAAGGACGTGGGCAAGGGCTCGGGCCTGGGGCTCGCCATCTGCCGGCAGATCATCACGGAGAACCACGGGGGCTCGTTCGAGCTCGACGAGTCGGTGGCTCGGGGAGCGTGCTTCCGGGTGGGGCTGCCGCTCGTCCAGGAGGGCCGCGAGGCGGCCTGACATCCTCACGTGAAGCCGTTGGAGGACGACAATCGGGGTCGGGGTGGCTGGACGAGATGATGACCAGGAGGCAAATTGGAGCTGACCGAACGGTCAGACTCCCCTTCGCTCCCGAGGTCCCCATGGCTGACTCCCTGATGCCCACTTCCCTGCGATCCGGCTTGTACTCGTCCGTGGCGGACACGCCGCGGGAGGATCTCCTCAAGGCGTACCGGGAGTTCCTCGAGCAGCGCAACGGGGAGATGGATTTCACGAAGGGCTTCTCGCGGCGCGAGGCGTGGCTGGGCGAGGCGGCGGGCTGGGAGGCGCAATTCGCGGGGGCGGTGGACGCCGAGGCCTTCAACCGGGCGTACCTGGATTTCCGCGAGGTGAAGCACCTGTCGTTGCCGGTGTTGGCGCTGCTGACCTTCGTGAAGGCCAACGCGGGGGAGGCCTACGGCGTGGAGGTGGTCAACCGCGTGCGCCAGAAGCGCCAGGACAGCACCCAGCTCTTCCATCAAATCGAGCGGCTGCTGAGCTACGAGGAGACGTACCACACGCGCATCCTCATTGGCGCCACGCAGCACTTCGGGGTGCAGGTGAAGGGGGCGTGGAAGCCGAACCTGCAGTTGCGCCTGCTCATCGGGGCGCTGGCGTACGCGCCGGGCGTGTTCTTCCATCCCATCCTGCTGGCGTCGGAGATTTCCGGCGTCTTCGTGTTCCAGTGGATGCTCAAGCGCGTGGGGGAGATCTTCCGGGATCAACCCGCGCTGCGCGAGTCCATGGAGCAGCGGCTGACGGAGATCCTCGTGGACGAGGTGGGGCACGTGGCCTTCAACCGCATGGCGGTGGGGGCGCGGGGCCTGGCGGCGGCGCGGAGCATGGCGCCGGGAGTGATGCGGGGGGTGATTGGCTCCACGCCCGAGTACCGGGCGCTCGGGTTCGATGAGAACGTGCTCAAGGAGATGGAGCGCTTCGACCTGCACCAACTGCCCGAGGAAGTGCGGCGCCGCTCCTACTTCGTCTGACGCTTGGTCTGACGGAGGGGGCGCTTGCGGCGGGCCGGGGTGGGGGTGGGCTCGGTGAAGAGGTAGCGTTTGATGATGAGGCTCGCCTCGCCGAGCCACCGCTCGCGCCAGTCGGCCTCGTCGCTCTCGGGCCAGCCGGAGGTGGGGCGGCGCATGGCGAAGGAGGTGAGCAGGAGCAGGCCCACGTGGCCCACGGCGGCCTCGGGGTCCAGCTCGGGGCGGACGTGGCCCTCGCGTTGGCCCTGGCGCAGCACGTCCACCGCGATGCGAATCCAGGGCTCCATGCCCTGCATGAGCACGGACATGTGGGGGCTGTCCGCGTCGAGCACCTCGCGCAGGAAGACGCGCGCGGCGTCCTGCTCGGTGTCGAAGAACTCGCGCAGCTGCTCCATGACGCGCTCCAGCCGTTCCGCGCTCTTGTCGGTGAAGGCGCCGAGCAACAGCAGCAGGTGGCGGTTGGAGTGCTCGATGAGGGAGTCGAGCACGGCGGCGTGCAGGGCCTCGCGCGAGGGGTAGTGGTAGAGGAGGGCCTGTTTGCTGATGCCCACCGCGAGCGCCACGTCATTGACGGAGATGGCGCCAAAGCCGCGCGAGGCGATGAGGTGAGTGGCTTCGCGGCGGATGCGCTCGCGCAGGCCCTGGGCGGGGGGCTTGCCCGCGCGGGGGGGAGGGGTCTTCACCGGGGGATCAGCGTGTGGGCTCTTGCGGCGCATGGCGGGACAGAGGCGAGGCGGTCATGCCGCTCGCGCTTCGTCTGGGGACTATCCCACGCCATTCGCGGAGAGGAAGAGAGTGACGGGCCGGTCGTGCCAGGCCCCCGGGAATCCCGGATTCAGG
The DNA here is from genome assembly GCF_044360685.1 of Cystobacter fuscus. Classification (GTDB taxonomy): domain Bacteria; phylum Myxococcota; class Myxococcia; order Myxococcales; family Myxococcaceae; genus Cystobacter; species Cystobacter fuscus_C. The sequence continues at coordinate 389,431 of NZ_CP043491.1, forward strand.
CGCGCGCGGCCTTCAGTTCGTCGATTTCCGTCCGGAGCAACCAGTCCTCGGGGAAATCGGAGGCGGCGCGGGAGATCTGCTCGAGCCTCCGGACATCCAGGCTCTTGGACTCGCGCTGGGCGCGCACCTCGCGGTAGAGCGCCGCGAGCGAGGGGTGCAGGGCAGAGGCCTTCTTGGCGCGGGCCTGGGCTTCACCTTCGCCCTCGGTGAAGGCGTTGAGGTCGCCGAACCAGCGGTCCCAGGTGCCGGGGTCCGCCGGGCCGCCGGCCACGGAGGGCAGGCGGGGGGTGAGGAAGAGCTGCGCCACGCTGGGCAGGGCCACGGGGCGGCCGGCGAGCTGCCCGCGCAGGTTGAGCACCTCACCCCCACCCGCGGCGAAGCCCTGGAGTTGGAGTCCGCTGGCGAGCTCGAGCTGGAAGGGCCCCTGGTCGGGGAGCGCTCCGTCGCCAAAGGCCACGAGCGCGAGTCCCGGCCAGGGCTTGCCCTCGGCCTTGCCATCGCGGGAGACGAGCACGGGGCCATCGAGCCGCACGAGCGCGGTGGAGAGCCCCTCGGCGACGGGGTGGAGGCCAGGGAGCATTTCGGCGACGCGGGCGGTCACCTCCCGGCCATCGGCGAGCACGAGGTGGTTGACCGTTGCGGCGCGCAGGGCCTCCTGGAGGCCGTAGTCCCCGCCGCGCTTCCAGGCGAGCGTTGCCTCGAACTCCTCGAGCACTTCGAAGAGGTGCTCGAAGTCCCGGGCCACGAAGAGCTGGGGCTGCATGCGGGTGATGTCGTACTCGGTGTCCGCGCACTGGAGGCTCAGGGGGACCTTCTTCACCTCGGCGGTGAGGCAGTGGCGGGCCTCGCCGATGCTGGAGAGCAGCCCGGCGCCATAGAGGCGGGGGGCCTCCAGGGCGCCGATGAGGCCGTATTCGGCCGTCCACCAGTAGAGCCGGGAGGCGCGGCTGCTCTCGCTGACATAGCGGCGGCTCTGGTTGGCGGCGTCCAGACGGGCCTCGGCGTGGTGGATCTGCTCCGGGGTGGCGGAGGGGTCCTCCTTGACCACGCTCAGGTTGCGGATGGCCTGGAAGACGGCCTCGTCCTCCACGGTGGAGATGGCCTTGAAGCCCACGAGCCCGCAGCGCTTGAGGTACTCGGCATAGCGCGCGTTGGCGATGATGGGGGCGTGACCCGCGCTCTCGTGAACGATGTCCGGGGCGGGGGTGTATTGGATGTGCTCGTGGGTGCGGATGTCCGCCGCGATGGCGAGCACGCCCAGCGATTGCAGCTCGGTGAAGACGGCGGGGGGAATGAAGCCGCGCACGCTCACCGCGCCCCAACCCAGCTTGGAGAGCTGCTCGTTCATCTCATCCAGGCTGGGGATGCGCTCGGTGCCGATGCCCGTGGCCTCCAGGCCCTCGATGTAGATGGGATGCGCCTTGCCGGCGAGCTGGCCGCGCAGTTGCCGGAGGATGTGCCGCCAGACGGCCTGATCCCTGGGCGTATAGGACGCATAGTCCTGGCTCACCACGTAACGACGCAGGTGGGCGGGCAGACGGGCGAGGGTCCGTTCAGTGGGGGTCATCGATGTTCCTCCCGGAGGAACCAAATTTAGGGAGGAATGACGGGGACGGAAATCCGATAAAAAACGACGTCCTAGTCGTTTTTCCGCCGTTTCGACGCGAGGCGCTGACGCAATCCGTCGAGGACGAGTCGAGCGGTTTCGGAGCTGGGGCCGCCGGAGGAGCGCAGAGCGACGACCTCGATGGCTTGGGGCTCCTCCTCGCGCAGCAGCCAGACGGAGAGGTCCTCGGGGAAGGAGCGCAGCAGCCGGAGGTCGGGGGCGATGGCGCAGGCGTGGTAGGCGCGCAGGAGATCGAAGAGGAGGAGGAAGCTCTGCACGCGGGCCACTTCGCGCACGGAGACGTCATGGGCGCTGAAGCGGGCGCTGTTGGCGGTGCCGTAGGGGTCGTCGCGCTGCCAGTCGATGAAGGGCTGGCCGGTCAGGTCGCGCACATGGAGCGAGCGGCGGGCGCCGTGGCGGGTGGCCAGCTCGTTGTCGGGGCCGCAGAGCACGACGAAGGGCAGGTGGAGGAGGGATTCCGCCTCGACGCCGCGGTGGGGTGGTAGGGGGGTGAAGTCCACGGCGAGGTCGAGCTGGCGGGTTTGCACCTGGCGCACGAGCTCGAAGGTGCCGCCGAAGCTGACCTCCAGCTTGATGTGGGCGCGGGCGACGTCTCCGGCGATGCCGGCGAGGAGGAAGTGGGAGAGGGTGGGGTTGAGGCCGAGCCGCAGGCTCGGCTCGGTGCTGGCGAGGTCGCGCAGTCGTTTGAGATCGAGCTGGTGGAGGGGCGTCTGGGTGCCCTCGTAGAGCTTTTCGCCGCGAGCGGTGAGGTGGAGGCGGCGGCCGGGGCCGCGTTCGAGGAGGGGCTGGCCGTCGGCGAGGGTGGTTTCGAGGGCGCGCAGGTGCTCGCTGACGACGGAGCGGGCGACGCCGAGGTGCTCGGCGGCGGCTTCCAGGCTGCCGGACTCGACCGCGGCCGCGAAGGACTCGAGCCAGACGAGGTGTCGTGGGAGCTTTCGGGGAGGCATCCAGCCCATCCTGTCATGGGGAGCAGGTGGGCGCCGGGGCGAGGGGGTGTTGGGAGGCTCTATCGTTGAAGGCCCGAAGGAGGAGAGGCCGTGCCTGGGCGGCTGCCTGGCCGCAGAGCATGGCGAGGCTCGCCGGGGTGCGGACTCCTGGAGGCAGGCGACGCGAGAGAAGAAGGAGGAGGCGTGGAGGGGCGTGAACCACGCCCATGCGGAGGGGAAGAAGAGGTGGGCAGACGCCTGTTGACTCAAGACACGGCGGTGGTAGAAGCCGCGCCCCCACGAACCGGCGAGGTCGCGCAGGCGGCGGAAGCGGAACGTGGGAAGAAGGAGTCGACGAAGCGGTGTTGACTCAAGACGCGGCGGTGGTAGAAGCCGCGCCCCCTCGAACAGGAAGGCGAAGCCGCGCTGGCGGTGGGACACCTGGACGGGAAAGACGAAATACCGAGTCGACGAAGGGATGTTGACTCAAGACGCGGCGGTGGTAGAAGCCGCGCCCCCACGAACCGGCGAGGTCGCGCGAGCGGCCGAAGCGGTGAAGGGGGGAAGAAAGAGTCGACGAAGGGATGTTGACTCGAGACGCGGCGGTGGTAGAAGCCGCGCCCCCACGAACCGGACGAAGTCGCGCAGGCGACAGCAGGCGGCGAGCGGGGAAGAGGAAGTCGACGAAGGTGGTTGACTCCCCTGGGGCGAAGCGATAGAAGCCGCGCCCCCTCGGAAAGAAAGGCGAAGCCGCACTGGCGGTGGGAGCCTCTGGCCGAGCGAAGCACAACAGAGCGAAATAAGAAGTCGACGCAGCGAGGTTGACTCGAAACGCGGTGGTGGTAGAAGCCGCCTCCCCCAAGCCGAAGAAGTCACGCAGGTGACGAAAGCGGCGGGCGGGAAAAAACGAGTCGACGAAGCGAGTTGACACGAAGGGCGGAACGGCAGTAGGTTCCGCGCCCCCGAGAAAGAGAAAAGCAGCTCTCCTTCGCGGTGAACCGAAAAAGCGAAGCGGCAACGGCCGCTTGACAGCAGAAACGGTTCAGAATACAACAGCCGCCCCGCTGGTTGAAAGCGGTGAAGCTGAGAAGAACGGTAGCACAGCAGGACAGCCGGAAGCAAGCGGCTCGGTCTTTGAAAACCAGATAGCAAACCCAAAGAAGACAGATTGCGGAAACCGCAGTCAATTCTTGAGACGGGTTCCGCAGCGAGTCGGCGTGAGTCGATTGGCGGGAACCCTGATGAACACAGCGAAGTCAGGTAACCCCTTAGTCGGGACCTGGCCTAGCCGGTTCAACCCTTCAAAAAATTCAATTGGAGAGTTTGATCCTGGCTCAGAACGAACGCTGGCGGCGTGCCTAACACATGCAAGTCGAGCGCGAATGGAGCAATCCTAGTAGAGCGGCGCACGGGTGCGTAACACGTGGATAATCTGCCTGGGTGTCTGGGATAACCAGTCGAAAGATTGGCTAATACCGGATAAGCCCCCGGGAGCTTCGGCTCTTGAGGGAAAAGGTGGCCTCTGTATACAAGCTATCACATCCAGATGAGTCCGCGGCCCATCAGCTAGTTGGCGGGGTAATGGCCCACCAAGGCGACGACGGGTAGCTGGTCTGAGAGGACGATCAGCCACACTGGAACTGAGACACGGTCCAGACTCCTACGGGAGGCAGCAGTGGGGAATTTTGCGCAATGGGCGAAAGCCTGACGCAGCAACGCCGCGTGTGTGATGAAGGTCTTTGGATTGTAAAGCACTTTCGACCGGGACGAAAACCCGTTGGCTAACATCCAACGGCTTGACGGTACCGGGAGAAGAAGCACCGGCTAACTCTGTGCCAGCAGCCGCGGTAATACAGAGGGTGCAAGCGTTGTTCGGAATTATTGGGCGTAAAGCGCGTGTAGGCGGCTTTGCAAGTCGGATGTGAAAGCCCTCGGCTCAACCGAGGAAGTGCGTTCGAAACTGCAGAGCTTGAGTACCGGAGAGGGTGGCGGAATTCCCCAAGTAGAGGTGAAATTCGTAGATATGGGGAGGAACACCGGTGGCGAAGGCGGCCACCTGGACGGTCACTGACGCTGAGACGCGAAAGCGTGGGTAGCAAACAGGATTAGATACCCTGGTAGTCCACGCCGTAAACGATGAGAACTAGGTGTCGTGGGTGTTGACCCCCGCGGTGCCGTAGCTAACGCATTAAGTTCTCCGCCTGGGAAGTACGGTCGCAAGACTAAAACTCAAAGGAATTGACGGGGGCCCGCACAAGCGGTGGAGCATGTGGTTTAATTCGACGCAACGCGCAGAACCTTACCTGGTCTTGACATCCTCGGAATGCCTCAGAGATGAGGCGGTGCCCGCAAGGGAACCGAGAGACAGGTGCTGCATGGCTGTCGTCAGCTCGTGTCGTGAGATGTTGGGTTAAGTCCCGCAACGAGCGCAACCCTCGCCTTTAGTTGCCGCGCAAGCGGATCTCTAGAGGGACTGCCGGTGTTAAACCGGAGGAAGGTGGGGATGACGTCAAGTCCTCATGGCCTTTATGACCAGGGCTACACACGTGCTACAATGGCCGGTACAAAGCGTTGCCAACTCGCGAGAGGGAGCTAATCGCATAAAACCGGTCTCAGTTCAGATTGGAGTCTGCAACTCGACTCCATGAAGGCGGAATCGCTAGTAATCGCAGATCAGCACGCTGCGGTGAATACGTTCCCGGGCCTTGTACACACCGCCCGTCACACCATGGGAGTCGATTGCTCCAGAAGTCATCTCACCAAGAGGTGCCCAAGGAGTGGTCGGTAACTGGGGTGAAGTCGTAACAAGGTAGCCGTAGGGGAACCTGCGGCTGGATCACCTCCTTTCTAAGGAGACCGGGTGCACGGTCGACGCTTCGGCGCGACAGGGTGCACCAGCGACGCAAGTCGCCTTAGGTCAACCAGGTCAACGTTTCTGCAACTGTCGAGGGTTTGCTGTCTGGTTTTGAGAGGCCGAGCGAAGAGGCTCGGTTCTTTGAAAGAGACGGTAGCTGGAAATCCACTGGGCCTATAGCTCAGCTGGCTAGAGCGCGCGCCTGATAAGCGCGAGGTCGGTGGTTCAAGTCCACCTAGGCCCACCAGTTTCCCACCGGGGAGATTGGGGACGCGACGACAGCCGGCAGGTGGAGGGACAGCGACACATTCAGGGGCTGTAGCTCAGTTGGGAGAGCGCCAGCTTTGCAAGCTGGATGTCGTCGGTTCGATCCCGTCCAGCTCCACACAAGTTACTGACGAAGTTTGAGTCAGAACGTTCTTTGACAAGTTCATACGAAGGGTAGAAATCAATTTCTGCTGAGAAGTTCTCAGCGTCGATTGAGGTGACAGCCCGGCTGCGATAGCGGCCTGGTTGGGACACAACGACGCATCAAGTGAATTCTTTCGGGTCCGCGGCGAAGAGCCGGGGCCTGGACCTTGGTCTCGAGTTTCAATGCAACCCGCCGGGAGGCGGGCTGATGAGGGATTAAGGTAAGTAAGCTACTAAGGGCGTGCGGTGGATGCCTAGGTGCCAAGAGGCGATGAAGGACGTGGGTGGCTGCGAAAAGCTCCGGGGAGTTGCCAACCGAACGTTGAGCCGGAGATGTCCGAATGGGGAAACCCAGCGCGGTGAAAGCCGCGTTACCTCAGCCTGAATCCATAGGGCTGAAGGAGCGAACCAGGGGAAGTGAAACATCTCAGTACCCTGAGGAGAAGAAAACAACGAGTGATTCCCAGAGTAGCGGCGAGCGAAATGGGAGGAGCCTAAACCGGTGTCATGAAAATGGCATCGGGGTTGCGGGTCCGCGGTAGGACTCTGGTTTGTTAGCGGAACCATCTGGAAAGGTGGACCAAAGGGCGTGACAGTCGCGTACGCGAAAACGAACTGGAGCCGAGCGGGGTACCCAAGTAGGGCGGGACACGTGCAATCCTGCCTGAATCCGCCGGGACCATCCGGTAAGGCTAAATACTCCTTGGCGACCGATAGTGAACTAGTACCGCGAGGGAAAGGTGAAAAGAACCCCAGTGAGGGGAGTCCAAAGAACCTGAAACCGCATGTCTACAAGCAGTCCGAGCACTACGGGGCAACCCAGTGCGAGGGCGTACCTTTTGCATCATGATTCGGCGACTTAATGTACGTAGCGAGGCTAAGCCGATAGGTGGAGCCGGAGCGAAAGCGAGTCCGAAACGGGCGACACAGTTGCGTGCATTATAACCCGAAGCGGGGTGATCTACACATGGCCAGGTTGAAGTGAGGGTAACACCTCATGGAGGACCGAACTCATGAAAGTTGAAAATTTCTGGGATGAGCTGTGTGTAGGGGTGAAAGGCCAATCAAACTCCGTGATAGCTGGTTCTCCCCGAAAGATATTTAGGTATCGTCTCGAGTAATTCAATGCTGGAGGTAGAGCACTGGAACGGCTAGGGGTCTCACCAGATTACCAAACCGTACCAAACTCCGAATGCCAGCAATTGTTAGCTCGGGAAGCAGTCAGTGGGTGATAACGTCCATTGGCAAGAGGGGAATAACCCAGACCGACAGCTAAGGCCCCCAAGTCTAGTCTAAGTGAACACTAGAAAGGATGTGGCAAGTCATTGACAACCAGGAGGTTGGCTTAGAAGCAGCCATCCTTTAAAGAAAGCGTAATAGCTCACTGGTCGAGACAGGCCGCGCCGAAAATGTAACGGGGCTCAAGACTAGCGCCGAAGCTTCGGATTGCATGCACTCGGTGCATGCAGTGGTAGGGGAGCGTTGCAACAGCTGAGAAGCTAGACCGCAAGGGCTGGTGGAGCGGTTGCGAGTGCTGATGCCGAAATGAGTAGCGATAAAGGGGGTGGGAAACCCCCTCGCCGTAAACCCAAGGTTTCCTGGGTCAAGTTAATCTTCCCAGGGTTAGCCGGGACCTAAGCCGAGGCCGAAAGGCGTAGGTGATGGCAAGCAGGTTAATATTCCTGCGCCATCTTGTAGACGTTGAACCGAGGAAGGACGGAGAAAGCTAGGCGAGCTGACCGGTGGTTGTGTCAGTCCAAAGGCGTAGGGGTGTCGCGTACGAATAAAGGCGCGGCAGCTATCCCCGAGACCCCATGGCCCCCCTCACGGGGCAAGTCGCTGATGCTCGGCTTCCAAGAAAAGTTCCGCGGGGAGTCTACAGGGTGTCCGTACCGCAAACCGACACAGGTGGGTGAGGAGAAAATCCTAAGGCGCTTGAGAGAACTCTCCTCCAAGGAACTAGGCAAATTTCCACCGTAACTTCGGAAGAAGGTGGGCCTCTGACAGGTGTAGGCGTACAGCCGAAGCCGAGAGAGGTTGCAGAGAAATGGCGGTAGCGACTGTTTACCAAAAACACAGGACTCTGCGAAGGCAAGAAGCCGACGTATAGGGTCTGACTCCTGCCCGGTGCTGGAAGGTTAAGGGGATTCGTCAGCCGCAAGGTGAAGCGATGATCCGAAGCCCCAGTAAACGGCGGCCGTAACTATAACGGTCCTAAGGTAGCGAAATTCCTTGTCGGGTAAGTTCCGACCTGCACGAATGGAGTAACGACTTCCGCGCTGTCTCGGAGAGGGACTCAGCGAAATTGAAATAGCTGTGCCGATGCAGTTTACCCGCAGCAAGACGGAAAGACCCCGTGAACCTTTACTACAACTTGACAGTGACACTAGGGTTCGACTGTGTAGGATAGGTGGGAGCCTTTGAAGCCGGGCCGCTAGGTTCGGTGGAGGCAACGGTGAAATACCACCCTGTCGGATTCTGGTGTCTAACCATGCTCCCTCACCGGGAGTTGGAACACTGTCTGGTGGGTAGTTTGACTGGGGCGGTCGCCTCCCAAAACGTAACGGAGGCGCGCGATGGTTCCCTCAGCCCGATTGGAAACCGGGCGGCGAGTGCAATGGCATAAGGGAGCTTGACTGCGAGACGGACACGTCGAGCAGGTGCGAAAGCAGGTCATAGTGATCCGGTGGTCCTGAATGGAAGGGCCATCGCTCAACGGATAAAAGGTACTCCGGGGATAACAGGCTTATCTCCCCCAAGAGTTCACATCGACGGGGAGGTTTGGCACCTCGATGTCGGCTCATCGCATCCTGGGGCTGGAGCAGGTCCCAAGGGTTTGGCTGTTCGCCAATTAAAGCGGTACGCGAGCTGGGTTCAAAACGTCGTGAGACAGTTTGGTCCCTATCTGCTGTGGGCGTAGGATACTTGAGAGGCTCTGACCTTAGTACGAGAGGACCGGGTTGGAGACACCGCTGGTGTACCAGTTGTCTCGCCAGAGGCATCGCTGGGTAGCCATGTGTCGATTGGATAACCGCTGAAAGCATCTAAGCGGGAAACCGACCTCAAGAACAGGTATCCCGGGCGCAAGCCCCTGAAGACCCGTCGAAGACGACGACGTTGATAGGCCGGGTGTGTAAGCGCGGTAACGCGTTGAGCTAACCGGTACTAATAGGTCGAGAGGCTTACTTTACCTCAATCTCTCAGCAGCCCCACCTCAGGGGGTGCAGGAGACACGAGGCCAAGGTCGAGGCCCCGAGCGAGCGCGAGAGCGCGACGCCGGGCCCGGAAGAAGGCACGAGAGCTTCGCAGTGGAAGTTGATTTCCCTACCCTTCGTATGAACTGTCCTGTTTTTCCGGTGGCAATGTCGGAGGGGTCCCACCCGTTCCCATCCCGAACACGGAAGTTAAGCCCTCCAGAGCCGATGGTACTCCGCGGGAAACCGCGCGGGAGAGTAGGTCGCTGCCGGATTTTTTTTGAAGGCCTCGAGTCCGCACCGCAAGGTGTCGACTCGAGGCCTTCGCCTTTTGCGGGCTTCGCCGTGGCGGCCTCAGAGGGCCGTCCGCTGGGCGACACGCGTTGCTTCTTCGTGCTTTCGCACTGGCGGTGTTGCTCCAGGCTTGGTTGATTGGCATTCATCCATTCAACCCGGAGCGCTTTGCTCATGAAGCAGCTGTCGCGTCCTCTCGTCGCCGTCCTCCTCGCGCTTGCCGTGTGCCTCGTCCCGACCCAGTCGGAGGCGAGATCGGATTTCCGCCTGACGCTCGGCGCGGACTACCAGATCAACCACGGAGCCTTCTTCGACATCACCGGCGCGGTGGACTTCATCTTCATCGGGCCTCTGTCCATTGGCGCCCGGTTTGGCGCGATGCTGGCGACCAATCCCACGTCGTTCGGTATCCCCATCGATCTGGATCTGCGCATCAGCCCTCGGGGCGCGCCCATCTACCTGGAGGCGCTCGTCGGCCCGTGGCTGCGCTTCACCGGCGACTTCGTTCGCGCCCACGGCGCCTTTGGTTTCGGCTACCAGAACAGGTCGTTCACCTTCGGCCTCGAAGTGGGCTACCTCACGCCCAGCCCCCATGTCGGTCTGCGGGTCGGCTGGCGCTTGTAGGCCCGTGCCCGGCGGAGTGGCCGCCGCTCAGTAATGCGGTGGCTTCTCCTGTCGCTGCGCATCCACCAGGCCGGGCTCGCCCTCGAGCTTCTTCTTCATGAGGGCGAGCTCCACCCGGAGCCCCTCCAGCTCGCGCCCCTGGGCGTACAGCACCTCGCTCAGTTCCTGCAGCAACTCCTGCTGCTGCATGTAGCGCAGCTCCAGCTCCACGATTCGCGATTCGTCGTCCATGTTCCCCGGGATAACCCGGCCCCGGCCATGTTGTCCCCCCTCGTGTCTCTGGGAGTCCCCTCCATGGATGCGTCCCGTCACCTTCAGCGCGCTCGTGAGCTTCTCGAGCGGGGCCGGCCCGAGCTCGCCGAGTCCGCCTTGAGTGATGCGATCGACGCCGCGGTGCTCGCCGAGGATCTGGTCGTGCTCACTCGCGTGCGCATGGCGCTCGGCAGTCTCCTGGTCGAGCAGCACCGTGAGGAGGAGGCGATGGCCTTCCTCCAGGCCGTCGTGCGAACCGAGATCGCCGATGGTTCCGTGGATGCCGAGGTGAAGGCGGCCGCGCAGTTGCTCCGGCGCATTCGTGGCATCCCCGAGGAGTAGGAGCCGCCGTCCTCAGCGAGTGATGCAGGCGGTCCGCACCGCGTCCAGCCGCTCGGGAAACCGGCGCTCGAGGTCCATGCGCGTCGCCGTCACCGCGTCCGTCCTCCCCGTGCTGCGCTGAATCGCACACAGCGCCGACAGAGCCTTCATGTCCGTCATGTCCAGGCGGTCCGCCGTCCTCAACGCGTCCTCCGCTGCCTGGATGTCCCCCAGCCGGAAGGCCGTGACGCCCAGGTGGTAGTACCCCATCGCCAGTTTCGGATCCGCCTCCACCGCCCTCGAGAAGAGCTGCCGCGCTTCTTCGAGCCGCCCCTGATCCACCCGCACCAGCCCCTCCTCCAGCCACAGCCGGGCCTTCCCCAGGTTCACCCCCTGCGTCCTGAGCACTTCCAGGGCCTCTTCTCCCTGGTGGGCCGCGCTCAGCAGCCGCGCGTACCTCACGCCCACTTCCTTCCTCCCGGGCTCCTTGTGGTACGCCTCCTCCACCGACTTCAGCGCCCCCGCGAGGTCGCCCTCCTCCTCCCGGAAGTCCGCTCGCAACAACGCCGATCGGCCATCCCCCGGTGCCACTTCCTCCGCCTTCCGGAGGGATTCCTCCTCGCACCGGTTCATCCGCTGCCCATGGCAGATCCGCGCCATCAGCAGCTGCGTCTCCACTGAACCGGGCTCCCTGCGCTCCGACTCCTTCGTCAGCTCGTAGGCATCCATCGGCGAGCCCTCGCGCAGCAGCTCCGCCGCCTCCCGCAGGTTCGCTCCCGTGGCCTTCGGGTGGTCCTTCAATGGTTTCAACAGCGCCACGCGCTTCGACGAATCGGGGATCGCCCGCGCGATCGCCAGCTCCTGCTCGGGCATGTTCCTCGGCAACAACATCACCAACAGGTGAAACACCAGCGCCGCCAGGCAGACGAGCAGCACCTTGCGCACGCCTGGATCCATCCCGACGCGACGAGCGCGGTCCTGATTCTCGGCTCGGGGGACGCCCGGCTCCTCCCGGGCTTCTTCGGCGCGTGGCTCGTTCGACACGGGTTCTCTCGAGGGTAGGGGATTCACTGTAGGCGCGGGTCCTGCTCAGGACACCGCCCGGAGTCGCGGTCGCGGCGAGGCGGGCAGTTCCTCCTCGCAGTTCCAGCACAGCTCGAAGTTCCCCGGGCTGCCCTCTCCACAGCGCGGACAGTCCACGATCCGCTCCGCCTTCTCCTTGCCCTCCTCCACCTCGGCTTCCAATTCCCTCGCGCGCGCGACTTCCTCCTCCGGAAGCCACAGCTCCACCCACGTCTCCGTGTTGGGAATCTCCCCGCCCAGCGGCGAGAGGGCCTCGCCTCGCACCTCGACCGAGAACCCCGAGCCCGACAACAACCCTGCTCGAAGTCTCGCCTCTCCTACCGTCCGGTGGACCGAGAACCGCACTCGCTTCATGCTGTCTCTCTGGCATGGTCGCCCGCCGCCGGCAACCCGACGTGCGCCGCCCCGACCCCGGTCCCCTCCGGCTCCCTGTCTTCCTCCCCAGGACAGCAGCCGCTCGGGCCGTCAGACATCCCCCGGTGCCCTCCGGGGAGACGTCCGTCACGGGCCCCTCACTCCTGTTGCCGCAACTCGTGGGGCAACACCGCGTAGGCGTGTCTCGGCGAGCGCGCGTGCAACTCCTCCGTCAGCAGCTCGTCCAGCTCCTCCAACAGCGCGTCATAGGACGAGCCCACTCCTCGTACGGGTTGCCCGGGATGGGCCCCCGCTCTCACTCGCGGTGCTTCCTCCCCTTCGAACGCCAGGCTCACCGCCATCCCCGTCGGGCCTCCCGGGGTGGGCAGCACGATGACCGGTGCCGGCAGGCGTCTGGCTTCCTCCACCAGCGGGCCCAGGCGCTCCTGCTCCTCCACGGTCAGCGCCCGCTCCAGCACCGTCTCCCCCTGCACCAGGATGCGCAGGTTCCTCATGCCCTCGAGCCGGACCGCCTGCGCCCCCGTGTTCGTCCTCCCGCTGCGCTCGTACGTCAACGTGCTCACGCGCCACCTCCCCACTTCGCGCTCCAGTGGTGCTCCAGTGATGGAGGTATTCATGCCCCGCCTTCCAGGCACCTCTTCCCCTCGTCCGCACGACACTCCCCGACGCTCCCTCCCGGTGCAGTGTCCGTTGTTCCTCACCCCCCCGCCCTCCGTTGCCTCTTCGTCGCCCCTTCGTTACCCCCTTGACGCGCCGCGTTTCGTTCCCACTGCCACCCAATCTCCTTCGCCGCTAGACTCCCTCCGTGACTCCTGAATCCGCCGCCCCGAGTGCCCTGGCCCCCTTCTCCCGCCAAGAGGTCCAGTCGCTCGTCTCCCTGCCCGCTCCCCGTCCGCCCGCTCCTCGCTCCGAGCGCCTGCTCGCCCTGTCGTCCCAGGCCTTCGATGTCCTCGTGATCGGCGGCGGCATCACCGGCTGCGGCATCGCTCGCGACGCCGCCCTGCGGGGCTTGCGCGTGGCGCTCGTGGAGCGCGAGGACTTCGCCTCCGGCACCTCCAGCCGCTCCTCCCGCCTCGTCCACGGCGGCGTGCGCTACCTGGAGCATGGTCACCTCGGCCTCGTCTTCGAATCCAGCATCGAGCGCTACCGGCTGCTGCGGCTCGCGCCCCACCTGGTCCGCCCCCTGGCCTTCGTCTGGCCCGTCTACAAGGGCGCCCGCCTGAAGCGCTGGAAGCTCGCCGCCGGCCTCAAGCTCTATGACGCCCTGGCCCTCTTCCGCAACGTGCGCAACTCGCGCCTGCTCAACTCGCGCCAGGTCTCCGACACCTTCCCGGGCATCCGCTCCGAGGGCCTCACCGGCGGCGCTCGCTACTACGACGCCGCCACCGATGATGCCCGGCTCACGCTCGCCAACGTCATCTCCGCCTCCGAGGCCGGCGCCGTCATCCTCAACCACGCCTCCGTGCGCGCTCTCCTCCTGGAGAACGGCAAGGCCCAGGGCGCCACCGTCGTCGACATGCTCACCGGCCAGGAGCACACCGTGCGCGCCCGCGCCGTCGTCAGCGCCACCGGCCCCTGGAGCGATGAGATCCGCAAGCTCGATGCCGCCCAGGAGGGCTCGCCCGCCGTGCGCGGCTCCAAGGGCGTGCACATCGCCGTGCCCCGCGAGCGCCTGCCCACGCCCCCCGATACCGCCATCACCCTCCTGTCCCCCGTGGACGGCCGGGTGATGTTCATCCTCCCCGCCGCCACCCACACCATCATCGGCACCACCGAGACCCCCACCCAGTCCCATCCCGCCGAGGTGCGCGCCAGCGTGTCCGACCTGGACTACCTGCTCGCCTCCGCCAACGGCCTCTTCCCCGAGGCCCGCCTGGTGCGCGAGGACGTCGTCAGTGCCTGGGCCGGCATCCGCCCGCTCGTGGCGAGCGCCTACTCCGGCTCCGGTGACGCCAACAGCGCCAGCCGCGAACACGCCATCCACGCGAGCCCCTCGGGCGTGCTCGCCATCTCCGGTGGCAAGCTCACCACCTACCGCGTCATGGCCAGCGACATGGTCAACGCCGTCGAGAAGCAGCTCGGCGTGCCCCACCAGAAGGCCCGTACCGGCTCGCTCGCGCTGCCCGGCGGGGACTTCGCCTCCTTCGACGCGGAGCTCGCCGCCGCGCGCGCCGAGGTGGGCCGTGACGACGTCGCCCTCCACCTCGTGCGCGCCTACGGCAACCGCTGGCGTCTGCCCTGGGCCCTCACCCGCGAGCGGCCCGCGCTCGCCGAGCCCCTCGCGCCCGGTCTGCCCTACCTGCGCGCCGAGGCCGTCCACGGCGTCACCCACGAGTTCGTCCACTCCCTGGATGATCTGCTCGTGCGCCGCCTCAAGCTGGCCTTCGAGACGCGCGACCTCGGCCGCGCCGCCGCCCGCCTCGCCGCCGCCGACATGGCCCCCCTGCTGGGCTGGAGCCCCGAGGACGTCGAGCGGCAGCTCGCCGAGTACTCGCGTCACGTGGAGCGGCTGTTCGGAATCGAGTCCGCCTCGCGCTGAGGGCCCCACCCTCCTCTCGGGGGGCCCTATCGCCGGGCGAGTAGACGGCCTAGCCTAGTTCCCCAGGAATGGGGCCGGCGCATCCACCGTTGGTGATGCCCGGCCCGCAGGGCGCGAAGCACCGGCGTGGTGCGATCCCCCGTCGCGAACGGGGTGCAAGGAGACGTCACGACATGAGGCGACTGGTTCTGTTGGGCCTGCTGGGAATCGCGGGGGGTGGCTGTGGGGTCGAGCCCCCTCCGGATGATGTCATGCCGCAGGAGCAGCCTTTGTGCCCGGAACTCGTCGTCCAATCGAAGGCGGCGCCCGCCGCTTCCTCCCGCGCCACCGGCACCGCCTCCTCCGCCCTGTCCTCCGGCGACGCCCAGCCCATGCTGGTGCGCTTCCGTCCCCAGAAGGGCCCGCGCACCGCCGCCGCACTGCGCGGCCGCGAGGACCGCGTGCGCTCGCTGGGCGCCCGCGTGAAGCGCCACTGGCCCACGCTCGAGGCCATGGCCCTCTCCCTCACCCCGGAGGCCCAGGCCCGGCTCGCCAAGGACCCCGACGTGCTCTCCATCGAGCCGGATCACAAGGTGTCCGCGCTCGGCGGCGTCTCCACCTGGACGCGGCCCATGGCGGCGTCGTCGGCCACGCCGAGGCTCCAGGGCGGTGGCATTCCCTCCGAGTACACCCAGGCCCTGCGCATGACGCAGGCCAACGAGGTGTGGGACCCCGACAACGCGGGCTCCCTCAAGCCAGGGACGCCCACGGGTTCGGGCCGGACCGTCTGTGTCGTCGACAGCGGCATGGACCTGCAACACCCCGAGCTCCAGGCCGTCTACGCCGGGGGCAAGGACTTCGTCGATGATGACGAGGATCCCGAGGACAAGGACGCGCAGGGCGCCTGGGGCGGAGGCCACGGCACCCACGTGGCGGGCATCATCGCCGCGCAGCCCGGTGTGCACGGCAACGTGAATCCCAATGACCCCACCCTGAGCCCCTCGGGCGTGGTGGGCGCCGCCCCGGGCGTGCGGTTGCTCGTCGCGCGCGTGCTCGACACGGATGGCAACGGCAAGGTGTCCGACGTCATCACCGCCGTCGAGTGGTGCGTGGAGAAGAAGGCGAACATCATCTCGCTGTCGCTGGGCTCGTCGGATAGCAGCGACCTCGAGAGGGAGGCCTTCGACAAGGCCAGGGCCGCGGGTCTGCTGTCCTTCGCGGCCAGCGGCAACGGCGGCGAGACGGCCACCGAGGAGTCGCGCGTCTACCCTGCCGCCTATGACTCCGTCATCGCCGTGGGCGCGGTGGACGAGGAGGCCAAGCACCCCAAGTTCTCCCAGATCGGCCCCCACCTGGACTTCGTGGCCCCTGGCGTGAACATCTACTCCACCTATCCCCGGGGCAATGCGCCCTACGCCAACCTGTCGATCGGCGGCACCTTCTACGCCTCGTCGGCCCTGGATTACGTGCCCTACGAGGAGTACGAGGGCAAGCTCCTCAACTGCGGTCAGGGCAGGGGCCTGCGCTCCTGCCCCGAGGCCACCTGCGACGGCTTCGTCGCCTACGTGGAGCGCGGGGGGGACATCACCTTCGCCGACAAGGTGCGCAACGTGCGCTCCCAGGGCGCGCGCGCCGTCATCATCGGCAACAACGATCCCACGGATGACGAGTCGCTGCTCTTCACGCTCGGCTCCAACGGGAGCTGGCCCCCGGTGACGGCGGTGACCACCACGCTCGTGCCCACCTTCCTCGCCCAGGTGGGCCAGAACGTGCGCCTGGGCATCCAGGGCAGCGACTACGCCTTCAGCACCGGCACCTCCATGGCCACGCCCTATGCGTCCGCCGTCGCCGCGCTGGTGTGGAGCGCCCGCCCGGAGCTCACGAGCGACCAGGTGCTGGAGATCCTCCAGAAGTCCGCCCGGTACATCCCCAACCCCGCACAGCCCTCGAAGACGGAGCAGAACGACGTGTTCGGCTACGGCCTCGTGCAGGCCAGGGCCGCGGTGGAGCGCGCCCTCGTGTACCCGTCGTCGCCCTGACGCGGCGGGTTCACCAGGGCGGCTGGGTGGGCGAGGCCAACAGGCATGCGCCCACCCGGGCCTCCATGCGGGCCACCGCCTCGATGCCCGGATCCGTGCACACCTCCACCCGGGCCATGGACACGAGCCCCTCTCCCCAGGGCTCCTCGGGGCGGGCCGTGGGGCGCGCCGTGGGCAGCAGGCTGAGCGTCACGCACGACACCAGCGCCGCCGCGGCCCACATCCCCCCGCGCCACTCCCTCAGCCAGGAGCGCGATGGCGCGGGCCGCGACCGGGCCTCCCACGCGCCCGTCTCCAACGCCCGCCGCGTGGGTTGACGCCTCGCCCGCCGCGCCATCCACCCGCGCTCCATCCTCAGCCACTCCAGCGTCCGCGCGCACGTGTCACATGCGGCCGCATGCGCGCCCACGCGGCCGGCTTCCTCCGCGGACAACTCTCCGGCGAGCAGGGCGTCCAGGTCCGACTCGCGGCAGGGGAGACTCATGACCGACCTCCTGTTGCCACGTGCCCGGCCAGCCGCTCGCGCAACTGCAACCGGGCCCGGTGGATTTCATTCTTCACCTTGGGCAGTGACCAGCCCATCACCTGGGCGATGTCCTCGTAGGCCAGCCCATGGTCGATGCGCAGCAGCAGCGCCGCCCGGCGCTCCTCACGCACCTCGCCGAGGGCCTCGCTCAGCAGGCCCTCCAATTCGCGATCCAACAACCACGCCTCGGGAGTGGGCGAGGGCCGCGCCGCCTCCAGCAGGGGCTCGTTCTCCTCGGAGGCGACGTCCAGGTGCGTGGCCTGGCCGCGGCGTGACTCCAAATAGACGTGGCGCGCGATGCCCAGCAGCCACGAGACGAACCGCGTGTCGTCACGCATTGCCCCGAGCCGCGCATGCGCCCGCACGAACGTTTCCTGGGTGGCTTCGTCCGCGGCGGCCTCGTCCCGTAGCAGGTCGCGCAGGAAGCGCCAGACGGCGGGCGAGTGCTGTTCGAAGAGGCCCCGGAAGGCGGCCGGATCCCCTCTCCGCGCGCGGGCGACGAGCCGGCGCTCGGCGTCGCCGGCGGGTACCGCGCTGCCCGTGAAGGGCATTCGGATCGCGAAGAGATGGGCCACGCCTCAACGTGACACGAAGCCGCCGGAAGTTTCACCCCTCCCGCCTTTCATTCCGTTTTCCACCGTCCGGCCCGTTCCCCCGCCCCAAGGGCAGCCTGGGAGCCAGCCCTTCCCCCCGTCCGGGTGGGTGTCTTGGTGAACGATTCCCACCTTGCGGGCAGGTAGGGGTTCACGACGAGGAGGAGTGAGATGCGCGGAGCCATGTGGATGGCGCTGGCCTTGCTGGGGACCACCCCTCTGGTGGCCCTGGCGCAGCAGCAGGGCGGAGTGGGGCAGCAACAGCAGCCCGCGGCGGGACCGACGGGCGCGGCCAGCATCCAGCAGGGACAGGACACGGCGGGCCCGGGCACCTTCGGGCCGTTCGGGCAACAGGGCAACGCGGGACTCAATGGCGTGCCCTTGCAGAACAACACCCAGGCGGGCGGCGCGGGGCTTCAGGGAACAGGCGGCACCGGGACGGCTGGACCCGGGGGGCCCACCTATTGGGGGACCACGCCGGAGATGCCCTCCGCGTCGCCCTTCTTGAGCCCAGGCACCCAGACGGGCACGGGGGCGGCGGGCGGAACAGGTGGTTCCGGCGGAACCGGCGGTTCGGGTGGCAATGCTGGCGCCACGACGGGCGGCGGCGGGCAGGGGTCCCTCACCGACCTCCAGCGGCGCGTGGAGGCCCTGGAGCGCGAGGTCTCCACTCTGCGCGGGACGGGCGGCACCGGAGGGGCAGGGGGCTCCGGCGCGGGAGGCTCGGCCTCGGCGCCCCGAGCCACGAACGACACGGCCAACGCCTCCCGGGACGATGACACTCAGCCGGTCACGGTGGTCACCGTGGAGTTCGATGGGCGCGTGCGCGACGTCACGCCCCAGCACATCGACGTCGTCGACGTCACGGATGGCACCGTCTCCCGGCTCGCCATCGATGATCAGACGCGGGCGTTCAAGGGCTCCACGCGAAAGCAGATTCCCCTCAAGCAGATCTCCGAGGGCGCGCGGGTGCAGACCTCGTTCGCGTACGTCGATGGTGTCGAGCGTGCGCGCGACATCGTCGTGCAGTCCTCGCCACGCAAGTCCCAGAAGTAGGCCCACCCCCGGGGGCCTCCCCGGGGTTTCGTGAAGAAGGGAGCGCAAGTCCGATGGCAAGGCAAACCTGGATGGGATTGGGCGTGGCGGCGCTCGGCATGGCCCTCGTGCTGGGCGCGGAGCAGGGGGCCGCCCAGACGACGGAGCAGACGACGGAGCAGGACGGCGGCACGCAGTCGCAGGCCGAGGCCGAGGCCCAACAGCGCCTGGAAGTGGCCCGGCTGCGCACGCAGGTGGCCCAGCTCCAGCAGCAGCTCGCGCGGATGCGCACCCAGCTCGCGCAGGCCCAGTCCAATGCGCCCGCGTCCTCCACGGAGCAGGGCGTGGGCGGCAGCGGCACGGACACGGCCAGCGGCGACACCGGCCGGACCTCGGCCATCGGAGACCCCAACGCCGAGGCCCCCGAGGGCGCCACGGGCATCGGCTCTCCCACGAGCATCGGCTACCCCACGGGCACGGCGCCCTCGGAGGACGACGACTCGGGCTACGCCCTCGCCAACGTGCTGCATACCGGCCGCGTGCGCTCCGTGTCGGGCCAGCAGATCGTCCTCGCGGAGGAAGGGGGCATCTCCACCACCCTGCCCCTCGCGAGTGACGTCCAGGTCCTGCGCGGCCGGCAGCGGGTGTCCCTCCAGAGCCTCGAGGAGGGGACGCTCGTGCGCACCTCCGCGAACCTGTCCTCCCCAGGCAACCCGGTGTCGCGCATCGAGATCCTCCCCACCCGGTGAGCCGCTCCTCCGGGGCCGGGAGGCTCCATCCTTCCCTGTCCGCCCGAACATCCCGCGCGCCGCTCCCGGCCGCGGTGATGCGTGGCGCTGACGGATGCGGCGATATGGCCAGCGCTCCCGGGGATTTACTCAGGCATGGACCTGGTGACCGCACCTGTCAGAGCCGCGAAATCCCACCCCCGCCGCATCCACCCAGGGGGTGCTGTCCTTCACCGTGGGAAAAAGTAGGACAGTAGGCGCAACATGCCTCCTGATTTCTACGATAACCTTTTCAAAACCGTCCACTTTTTCCAGACAGGCAGGACTCTTCCATGACGAGCATCGACCGCAATGCCTCGCCCGCCCTTCGCACGGCCACGTCCTCGACTCCCGCCGAGAAGAAGCCGGTGCCCGTGTCGGGGGGGCCGGCCCCGCTCCCGGCGACGACGGGGGCTCGCGCTGACGGCTTCGAGGGCGCATCGCGCGCCGGGCCGGTGAACAAGCTGCTCGGCGGCATCTTCGGGGGAGGGGACAAGAAGTATGACGGGCTGCTGGTGGGGGCCAAGGGCGCGACGTTCCCGCCGGGCACACCGCTGAGCCAGGTGCCGGGCGTCACCCCGCGCGACAACGCCCACCCGGCCGAGACGCTCCTCTACGTCAACGGCATCAACAACACCAAGGACAAGCAGTTCGCGAGCATGCAGCAGCTCGCCGAACGCACGGGCGCGAAGGTCATCGGCGTGCACAACGCCACCGAGGGCATGGTGGCCGACCTGGCCCAGTGCGTGACGGACAAGCTGGACAAGGGCAAGAACCCGGCCGTGGACACGATGGCGGACACCGTCTACGCGGAGCTCAAGGCGGGCCGGGGCGTGCACCTGGTGGCGCACAGCCAGGGCGCGCTCGTCACCAGCCGCGCCCTCAACGACGTGGCCAACCGCCTGCGCATCGAGGACGGACTGTCCTCGGCCCAGGTGGAGAAGGCGATGAGCAAGCTCAAGGTGGAGACCTTCGGCGGCGCCGCGGCCCACTTCCCGGATGGCCCCCAGTACGTGCATTACGTGAACAAGAACGACCTGGTGCCCACGTGGTTCGGCCAGGGCGATGGCGATGGCGTGGACGAGTGGGCGCGGGATGGGGGCAAGGGCGCCGTCATCCGCCGCTTCGAGCAGGGCTCGGGCATCGAGGGGACGCACTCGTTCGACAGCGTCTACCTGAAGCATCGCGTCCCCTTCGAACAGGCACGCGCGGGCCACTAGCCGCGGAAAGGGTGCGCACAGCATGCTCCAATGGTTGATGTCCGCGGTGGGGCTCGGTCCGCCCCCACCCGCGAGTGGTGGTCCCCTGACGCGGGAGACGGCCGGCGAACTGGTGCGCTGGTTGATGCGCTCCCAGGGCGCGGCGCCCGGCCCCGGTCTCAACCCCCAGGGCTTCGGGGGGTTCGCCGTGGGCGGCGCCCAGGTGTACTTCGAGTACCACGAGGCGCGTGGGGTGCTCGAGTGCAGCGCGCTCGTGTACCGCTTCAACGAGCCGCCCAGGCCGGGCGTCATCGAGGGCTTCGAGGCCGAGGCGCGCGAGGGCACCGATACGGGCGGCGGCTCGGTGGATTACGAGCGGGAGAACCGTGGCCTGTTCCTCAGCCGCGAGTACTCCGTGGTGCCCGAGGGCGCCGCCTTCGCTCGGGACATGAAGCGCCTGGCCAAGGCGAGCCTCGTGTGGGGCGACGAGGTGCTCGACCGCGTCGCCTCGCGCGTCTTCCACCCCGAGGAACTCGAGAAGCGCTGAGCCGGCCTGGGCTCCCCTCGCCGGGGGAGCCCGCCAGGCACGCTTTCCGGCTTCAATTCCTTACATGTCGTCACGGGACTGGAGCGGATGCACCACTCCGGCGGGAGCTTCCGTCCGCGGCATCTCCTGACAAGAGGGCGGTAAACCGTGTCGGCCCCGGCTGGATTCTTGTCGTGATGACAGACAATCTCTGGAATTGATAAAGGATGTCCTTTCATCATTGGAAAGACAGGTTCGTTGCAGTAAGAATCATCGGGCCAGGAGCGGCGGGTCGGGGGTGACAGTCGTCGAGCGCCAGGAGCCTGAGACATGCAAGACAATTCAAGTCCTCGTGGAATTTCCTCGTGCAGGTATGACAAACAGAAGAGGCGCATGACCCTGGGCTGGGTGGCGGCGGGAACCGTGGGGCTGATGTCTTTCACGAGCCACGCCCAGGCGCCGGCCAACGTGGTCTTCCTGCTGGACAACAGCGAGGCCATGCAGAACTTCGTGGAGTTCCTGCCCGAGGCCGCCACGCCCGGCTACTACCCCACGCCCGAGGCGCCCCTGCCGGGAGAGCAGGGCTACAACGGACCCTACGGCCACTTCACCAACACGGGCTGCACGGATCCCGCGCTCGTCGAGGCGATGAGCTGGTTCGACAAGAGCAGCGAGGACCCGGCGAGGAATGGCTCGGTCATCGTGGACAGCGATCCCTCGCTGGGGTCGCGGTTCTTCGAGCCGGAGGCCTTCTATCACTCGCGGGGCCGGCGCGTAGCCTGGCAATCGGAAGAGTTTCCGTATTCGATGGGCAGCGTCTTCACCTCGCTGCAGAGCACCCCTGATGCGCAGCTGGCCTGCCGGCAGGTGTGGAACTTCGACAGCAAGTTCAGGAACTCGCCCTTGTGGCAGGAGTGCCTGTCGTGCCTGGAGTCCAAGGGCTGGTGGCGGGGCCCCATCGTGCCCGCGGACATCAATGACAAGAGCGGGCACCTGGGCCCGCCGCGCGCCAAGGACGAGCCGCCGCTGCCCCCCGAGGCCAAGCGCAAGTGGGTGGTCAGTGGCCGCATCCTGAACCTGCGCCCGCCCAAGTTCGTGGTGGCGCGCAAGGCCATCAAGGAGGCCATCGCCTCGGCGTCCCACGTGCGCATCGGCGTGGCCAGCGTGGGCCGCGAGTACGGCTGGTTCGACCCGCCGGAGCTCTTCGCGGAGCTGCGCCCGAGCTGTGACCTGTCCACGCCCGTCATCGACGAGGCCGGACTGGATCGGCCCCGGCTGAACCAGGCCGTCAACCAGACGCTGTTCCGCAACAACGCGCGCTCCATCGGCGAGTCGCTCTTCGGCCTGGGCGGCTACTTCTCCTCGGAGAAGGTGGACTCGAAGTGGAGCGGTTGGTTCGCGCAGCCCATCACCCCGGGCGCCTTCGGCTGGCCGGGCTGCTGCAACGGTGGCACCACGGACAACCCCTACACGGGCCGCGCGGGCGCCACCTGGGCCGCGACGTCCGACGAGTGGCTCAAGCTGGCGTACACGGATCCCGTCTCCGGCTCGGTGCGTCCGGGCCAGCCCTGGGAGACGGGAGGCAACGAGCGCTCCATCTGCTCCAGCGACCAGGCCAGCGCCATCATCCTGGTGAGCGGCGGCGCGCCCCAGTACGACAACTCGGTGCCCATCACCAAGATGGTCGAGCTGCTCAAGGCCAACGGCATCACGCCTCCGCACGGCGTGGCGGACCCCAATGCCTGGCCGGATCCGCGCGGCGTCAATTATTGCTACCTGTTCGGCACCTCGGAGGACTGCGACTACACCGACTACAACTGGCCCACGGGGCCCGTGCCGGGCAACAAGAACTACATGGATGACGTGGCCTTCTTCTTGTCGCACACGGACCTGCGTGGAGACCTGAGTGGCTCCCAGAAGGTGCGCACGTACGTCGTCGGCTATGGCACCGCCCACCCCATGCTCCAGAGCATCGCCGTGGCGGGCCAGGGCAGCTTCTTCCAGGCCAGCCAGCCGGCCGCCCTGCGCGACGCGCTCCAGCAGGCGCTCACGGAGATCCGCTCCGCCACACCCTGAGTCCTTGGCGGGTGTGAAGTGAAGACGCCCCCGGAAGAGGCCGGCTCTCGGCCTCCTCCGGGGGCGTTCGCGTCTCTTCTCCACGCCCAGCTCCTCGAGTCCATTGAAAGATCGGCATGAGGTGTGAACCGCTTCACAGCGGCTCCGAAGGGGATGTGGCATCAAGGGATGAACCCAGGCTCCATCAATCATTCACCCCCAAGGGGCCGAGAGGCAGTCCTTGCTGAAAACCAGAGACGTCCCCGGAGCAACAGCCGGGGCCGCCAGCGGAGACACCCGCGTGACGGCCAGAACAGCACCTCGCCATGAGAGCGGTCACGCTGCCGTCACCGCGGTGTGTCACCTTCCGTGCCTCATCGTGCTGAAAGAGCCGCTCGACCTGGTTCCGGTTGAAATTTCCTCACGGGGTGCCGCGAGGATGAAGGCGCTCTCGGAGAATGCCGGTAAACCTTGCTCAATTTCAGCCGGGCAATCACATCTCTTGACGTGAATGAAATAGACAGGCAGTAATGACTGACACCGCGCGAGTGGATGATGAATCGCTCGCGCGTGTGTTTGGAGGTATCATCATGAACAGCCGTTGGAGTCGCGGCACGAGGCGCGGTCTGGTGCTTGGGGGAATGATGGGAGCGGTGGGGCTCCTGCCGCTCGCGAGCCAGGCTCAGTCTCCCGCCAATGTCATCTTCCTGTTGGACAACAGCGAGTCCATGCAGGATTTCTCCACCTATCTGCCCGAGGCCTTCACCCCGGGCTATTCGCCCACGTCGGGGACCACGGCGGGGTATCCGGGCTACAATGACCCGAACATCGGTCACTTCATCAACACGGGCTGCTCGGATCCGGCGCTCGTCGCCGAGATGAGCTGGTTCGACAAGGACAGCCCGGACCCGGAGAAGAATGGCTCGGTGGTCTATGACAGCGACCCCGATCTGTCCTCTCCCACCTTCGCGCCCGCCCAATTCTATCACTCGCGGGGCCGGCGGATCGCCTGGGCGGCGGAAGAGCTTCCGTACTCGCTGTCGCCGGATTTCACGGGCCTGAGCAGCTCCTCCGACGCGCAGTACGTCTGCCGCCAGGTGTGGGACTTCAACAGCAAGTACAAGGACACGCCCATCTGGAACGAGTGCATCAGCTGCCTGCAGACCAAGGGCTGGTGGCGCGGTCCTCTCGTGCCTGCGGCCATCAATGACAAGAGCGGGAAGCTGGGGCCGCCGCGGGCCAATGACGAGCCGCCGCTTCCCCAAGAGGCCAAGCGCAAGTGGGTGGTCAGCGGCCGTATCCTGAACCTGCGCCCGCCCAAGTTCGTGGTGGCGCGCAAGGCGCTCAAGGACGTCATCCAGACGGCGAGCCACGTGCGCATGGGCGTGGCCACCTTCGGCGGCGATCGCGGCTGGTTCGATCCGCCCTGGATGCTCGAGGATGTGAGCCCAGGCTGCAGCGCGTCCTCCCCCATCAACGAGACCCAGTTGAATCGCGCCCACCTGGCCAATGTCGTCAACGACACGCGCTTCCGCAACAACGAGCGCTCCACGGGAGAGGCCCTCTTCGGCCTGGGCGGCTACTTCTCCTCGCAAGTCACGGATGGCCAGTGGACCTCGTGGTTCTCCCAGCCCGTGGGCACTCCTTATTGGGGCTGGCCGGGTCTGCCGAGTGGCGGGACGTACGACAGCCCCTATGGCGGTCAGGCCGGTAGTGGCTACGGCAAGGCCTCGGATGAGTGGCTCAAGGCTCCCTACTCCTCCTACGACCCCATCTACCAAACCTACGTCACCCTGCCGGGCCAGCGCTTCGAGCGGGGCGGGGACTATCGGTCCATCTGCTCCGAGACCCAGGCCAATGCCGTCATCGTGGTGACGGGGGGCGAGCCCCGCTCCGACAACTCGGTGCCCATCACCAAGATGATGAGCCTGCTCGTGGCGCAGGGGGCCCAGCACCCCAATGGCCAGCCGCTCACGTTCGACCCCATCAATCCCGAGTTCAATCCCAACTCGGGCGGGGTCAACTACTGCGACCAGTTCGAGAAGAGCCCCGGCGTCCTGGCAACCCAGGCGGACTGCGACTACACCGAGTACAACTGGCCGCACGGACTGGCGGCGGGCAACAAGAACTTCATGGATGACGTGGCCTTCTTCCTCTCGCACTCGGACCTGAGAGGGGACCTGCCCGGCACGCAGCGGGTGCGCACGTACGTGGTGGGCTACGGCTCCTCCCACCCCATGCTCCAGAGCATCGCGCTGGCGGGCCAGGGCAGCTTCTTCCGGGCCGACGACACGACGTCTCTGCGCAACGCGCTCCTGCAGTCGCTCTCGGCGATTGGCGCCGCCACGCCCTGAGTCCTTGAAGGTGTGAAGTGAAGAAGCCCTCGGAAGAGGTTGGCTCTCGCTTCTTCCGGGGGCGTTCGTGTCTCTTGAAGCGGAAGCGCGGGGGATGGAGTTGCCTCCGTGCGGACCTGGGGTGGTCACATCATGAACAGCCGTTGGAGTCGCGGTACCAAGCGGAGTCTGGTGCTCGGGGGAGTGTTGGGAGCGGTGGGGCTCCTGCCGCTCGCGAGCCAGGCGCAGTCTGCCGCCAATGTCATCTTCCTGTTGGACAACAGCGAGTCCATGCAGGATTTTCCCACGTACCTGCCCGAGGCCTTCACGCCGGGCTATTCGCCCACCACGGGGACCACGGTGGGGTCCCCGGGCTACAATGACCCGGACATCGGTCACTTCATCAACACGGGCTGCTCGGATCCGGCGCTCGTCGCCGAGATGAGCTGGTTCGACAAGGACAGCGCGGACCCGGCGAAGAATGGCTCGGTGGTCTATGACAGCGACCCCGATCTGACCTCTCCCACCTTCGCGCCCGCCCAATTCTATCACTCGCGGGGCCGGCGGATCGCCTGGCAGAGGGAAGAGCTTCCGTACTCGCTGTCGCCGGATTTCAAGACCCTGAGCAGCACCCCCGATGCCACTTGGGCCTGCCGGCAGGTGTGGGATTACAGCAGCAAGTATACGGGCACGCCCATCTGGAACGAGTGCATCAGCTGCTTGCAGACCAAGGGCTGGTGGCGCGGTCCCCTCGTTCCCGCGGACATCAACAGCAGGATCGGGAAGCTGGGGCCGCCGCGGGCCAAGGACGAGCCGCCGCTGCCCCCCGAGGCCAAGCGCAAGTGGGTGGTCAGTGGCCGCGTCTTGAACCTGCGCCCGCCCAAGTTCGTGGTGGCCCGCAAGGTGCTCAAGGACGTCATCCAGACGGCGAGCCACGTGCGCATGGGCGTGGCCACCTTCGGCGGAGACCGTGGCTGGTTCGACCCGCCCTGGATGCTCGCGCAGGTGAGCCCGAGCTGCGGCGCGTCCTCCCCCTTCGACGAGACCCAGTTGAATCGCGCCCAACTGGCCAAGGCCGTCAACACCACGCTCTTCCACAACAACGAGCGCTCCACGGGAGAGGCCCTCTTCGGCCTGGGCGGCTACTTCTCCTCGCAAGGGGTGGATGGCCGGTGGACTTCCTGGTTCGCCCAGCCCGTGGGCACTCCCAATTGGGGCTGGCCGGGCCAGCCGAGGGGCGGGACCTACGACAGTCCCTATTTCAGCAATCAGTTTGGTGTTGGCTACGGCAAGGGCTCGGATGAGTGGCTCAAGGCGCCGTTCGCCTACTACGACGAGTCCACCCAGACTTCTTACTTCTATCCGGGCCAGCCCTGGGAGGTAGGGGGGGACCAGCGCTCCATCTGCTCCGAGACCCAGGCCAGCGCCGTCATCGTGGTGACGGGGGGCGAGCCTCGCTCCGACAACTCGGTGCCCATCACCAAGATGATGAGCCTCCTCGTGTCACAGGGGGCCCGGCACCCGAGCGGCGAGCCGCTCTGGTTCAACCCGCTCGATCCCAGGGTCTATCCCGACGTGGACACAGGGGGGGTCAATTACTGCCACCTGGTCGGCGCCACGACGGCGGACTGCGACTACACCGAGTACAACTGGCCGCACGGACAGGTGGCGGGCAACAAGAACTTCATGGATGACGTGGCCTTCTTCCTGTCGCACACGGACCTGAGAGGCGACCTGCCCGGCACCCAGCGCGTGCGCACGTACGTGGTGGGCTACGGCTCCTCCCACCCCATGCTCCAGAGCATCGCGCTGGCGGGCCAGGGCAGCTTCTTCCGGGCCGACGACACGACGTCCCTGCGCGACGCGCTCCAGCAGTCGCTCGCGGAGATTGGCGCCGCCACGCCCTGAGTTCCTGGCGGATATGAAGTGAAGACGCCCCCGGAGGAGGCCAGCGCTCGGCCTCCTCCGGGGGCCGTTGGCGTCTCTTGACGTGGAAGGGACGCACATCCGGCGGTGACGCCCGCGTGATGGCCAGAACAGCGCCTTGCCATGGAGTGCGGTCACGCTGCCGTCACCGCGGTCTGGCACTTTCCGGGCCTCATCGAGCCGAGAGACCAGTTGTCGGCCTTGTCCAAGGGCTTGGCGTCTCTTGACGTGCGTGACGTAGTGATGGGGCAACACGCGCGGCGGGGGCCGGAACTGCCTCCTCGCGAGCCTGGAGTGGCCACACCATGAACAACCGGTGGAATCGCGGTGCGAAGCGGAGTCTGGTCCTCGGGGGGATGATGGGAGCGGTGGGGCTGCTGCCGCTCGCCAGTCAGGCGCAGGCCCCTGACGACATCGTCCTTCCCGCCAATGTCATCTTCCTGTTGGACAACAGTGAGTCCATGCAGGACTTCCCCACCTCCCTGCCCGAGGCCTTCACTCCAGGCTCCTCTCCCACCACGGGAGCCAAGGCGGGTGACTTGGGCTACAATGACCCGAAATACGGCCATTCCATCAACACGGGCTGCACGGATCCCGCGCTCGTCGAGGCGATGAGCTGGTTCGACAAGGGCAGCCAGGATCCGGCGAAGAATGGCTCGGTGGTCTATGACAGCGACCCCGATCTGGTCGATCCCTACTTCGATTCCGCCAGCTTCTATCACTCACGGGGCCGGCGGATCGCCTGGCAGACGGAAGAGCTTCCGTACTCGTTGGGACCGCAGTTCAAGAGCATGGCGAAGACCGCCGACCCCGTGGTCGCCTGCCGGCAGATGTGGCAAGCCGAAATCAAATACTTGAACACCCCCATTCACAATGAGTGCGTGGCGTGTCTGACGACCAAGGGATGGTGGCGCGGCCCTCTCGTGCCCGCGGACATCAACGACAAGTTCGGGATGCTGGGTCCACCACGGGCGAAGGACGAGCCGCCGTTGCCCCAAGAGGCCAAGCGCAAATGGATCGTCAGCGGCCGCATCTTGAACCTGCGCCCGCCCCGATTCGTGGTGGCTCGCAAGGTGCTCAAGGACGTCCTCCAGACGGCGAGCCACGTGCGCATGGGCGTGGCCTCCTTCGGCGGAGACCGTGGCTGGTTCGACCCACCCTGGATGCTCGCGGACGTGCGTCCGGGCTGTAGCAAGTCCGTGCCTGCCATCAACGAGGCCTCTCTCGATCGACCCCTGTTGATGAAGGCCGTCAACAGCACGTTGTTCAGGCACAACGAGCGCTCCCTGGGTGAGGCCCTCTTCGGCCTGGGCGGCTACTTCTCCTCGCAAGGATTGGATGGCCTGTGGAGTTCCTGGTTCACCCAGCCCGTGGGCACTCCCTCCTGGGGCTGGCCGGGCCTGCCGAATGGTGGGACGTACGACAGCCCCTATGGGGCATATCTGAGCGGTGCCAGCTACGCGAAGGCCTCGGATGAGTGGCTCAAGGCGCCCTACTTCGACTCCTTCACGGGCATGATCCTTCCGGGCCAGCGCTTCGAGCCGGGTGGAGATAACCGGTCCATGTGCTTCCTGGAGCAGGCCAACGCCATCATCGTGGTGACGGGGGGAGAGCCCCGCTCCGACAACGCGGTGCCCATCACGAAGATGATGGAGCTACTCATCGCGCAGGGGGCCCAGCACCCGGACGGCACGCCGCTCACGTTCGATCCGGTCGATCCCGAGCACAATCCCAACTCGGGTGGCGTCAACTACTGCGACCAGTTCGAGATGGGCCCCGGCGTCCTGGCCACGAAGGCGGACTGCGACTACACCGACTACAACTGGCCCACGGGGCTGGCGGCGGGCAACAAGAACTTCATGGATGACGTGGCCTTCTTCCTCTCGCACGCGGACCTGCGCGGGTATTGGCCTGGCACCCAGCGCGTGCGCACGTATGTCGTGGGCTACGGCTCCTCCCACCCCATGCTCCAGAGCGTTGCCCTGGCCGGTCAGGGCAGCTTCTTCCGGGCCAATGATGGGGCCGCCCTGCGCCATGCGCTCGAGCAGGCGCTCATGGAGATCAGCGCCGCCACGCCTTGACGTCTACGTGCGCGGCCTCCGGGCACTGGGGGCTGCGCGCTGCAGGGCCTCCTCGAAGGGCGCCTCCTCCAGGTAGACGCGGATGAGCTCGCCCGTGCGGGAGAAGAACTTCACCATCTCGGCGGAGAAGTGCATGTACTTGCTGCGCGTGAGGATGCTCACGCTCTTGAGCGCCGAGCGGTGGGTGTTGAACCACTCGGTCCACGCCTCCTGCACGGGCAGCCTGGCCTCCGCCGAGTCCTCCATCTCGATGAACAGCTCGAGGGGGGCATAGCGGCTGATGTCCCCGCGCAGCTCGTCCATGGGGGTGTTGCCGAACTCGCCCCGATCCTCCCCCACGATGCGGAGCACCACCACGCCTGGCCTCGGCCGCCAGTAGATGAACGTGCACCGCTCGCTCTTCAGCCGGACCTCTCCGCCCTCACGCTCTTCTCTCTGGAATGCCATGTAAGTTCCCCTCGGGGCCTAACCCTTCCACACCACGCGCTCGTCCTCCACCGCGCACCGGCCCTGGCTCGCGAGCAGCTTCACGCCCTCCTGCAACACCGGCAGCACCGTGCGCGTGAGCCGCTGCACCCCGAAGAGCTTGCCCGTCGCGCGCAGCAGGTCCTCCTGGCCGAGCGACAGCGCCTGGGACAGCACCCAGGCCGCCGCGTTGGCCACCTCCTCGGCGGGCAGTTGCGCCGCCTCGCGCTCCGGGTGCGCTCCCCGGAAGTCCGTGTAGCGC
Source organism: Cystobacter fuscus (assembly GCF_044360685.1). Taxonomy (GTDB): domain Bacteria; phylum Myxococcota; class Myxococcia; order Myxococcales; family Myxococcaceae; genus Cystobacter; species Cystobacter fuscus_C. Next base: position 419,717 of record NZ_CP043491.1, read on the forward strand.
TCGGGGCCGTTCGCTCCCGACCAGAGGAAATCGCCCCGCTCGAGCACCGCCCCCCGCTTCGTCAGCTCCGCCACCTGCTCCTCGATGCGCTGGCGCACCCGGGGCGTCAGCTTCTGCAGCCCCCAGGCCTCCAAGAGCCGCCGCGCGAGCAGCTCCTCGTGCACCGGCCCCTCCTGCTCCAAGACGAGGTGGATCTGCTCGCGCAGGCGCGTGGCGGCCGTGGGCGCGAAGAAGTCCGTGCCCGCCTTCACCGGCGGCAGCTTCGTGGGCACGTAGGGCCGCACGGCCCGGGCCTCGTCCTGGAGCGCCTCTGGTTCGGGCGGAGCCTCCTCGGCGGGGGCTGCCTCGGCCACTGGTGCTGGTGCTGGCGCGGAAGGAGCGGGCGCCACGGGCCGGTTGCTGGCCTCCAGCGCGTCCCGCACCGCCGTCCCGAGCGCCTTCACCTGGGCCTCGCGGTCCTTGGCCCAGTCGGAGGACCACACGCGGTGCAGCCGCCAGCCGAGCCCCTGGAGCACCTCCGCGCGCAGCCTGTCCCTGTCCCGCGCGCTCGCCGCCGAGCGGTAGTGCGGCCCATCACACTCCACCCCCAGCACGTACTCGCCCGGCCGCTCGGGGTGCGCCACCGCGAGGTCCACCCGGTAGCCCCCGCTCCCCACGTCCGCGTGCACCGTGTGGCCCAGGCCCCGCAGCGCCTCGGCCACCTCGGTCTCCAGCGCGCCCTCCGGCTTGCGCTCGGCCGCATGGGCCACCGGGGACGCCGCCTCCGCCGCCTTGCGCAGGAACTCGCGCAGGTGGCGCGCTCCCACGGCCGCCGTGCGCGTCAGGTCGATCTGCTCGTACGTCAGCGTGGAGAACACCCGCAGGCAGCAGCGCGCGCGGGTGATGGCCACGTTCAACCGCCGCTCGCCGCCCGCCCGGCTCAGCGGGCCGAAGTGCATGCGCAGCTTGCCCGTGTCGTCCTTCGCGTAGCAGATGCTGAAGAAGATCTCGTCCCGCTCGTCGCCCTGCACGTTCTCCAGGTTCTTCACGAACACCGGCTCGGCCGAGGCGAAGTGGGGTTCGATCTCCGGGAAGCGCGCCCGCTCGGCGTCGAGCAGCTCCAGGATGAGCTGCTGCTGCACCACGCTGAAGGTGACCACCCCGAAGGTGCGCTCGTGCGGCGCGTGGCGGCGCAGCGCCTGGACCAGCTCGTCCACCAGCACCCGGGCCTCGCGCGGATTGATGGCGGCCGTCTTGCCGCTCGTGCGCGACTGGTAGACGCCGTCGGGCACCGGGTGCCACTTGACGCCCAGGTCCTCCACGCGCGCCCGGGCGGCGGGGAACACGTGCAGGCGGCCCTCGTAGTACTGCCGGTTGCTGAAGTCGATGAGGCTGTCGTGGCGGCTGCGGTAGTGCCAGCCGAGCATCTGCTGCGGCAACTGCTTGGCGAGCGCCTCCTCCAGGATGCTCTCCAGCTCCAGCACGTCGTTCTCGTCGGGGACGGCCTCGGTGTCCTCGCCGCGGGTGAAGAACGTGGTGGGCGGGAGCTGCTTGGAGTCGCCCACGACGATGACCTGATCGGCCCGGGCGATGGCGCCGATGGCGTCGTGGGTGCCGATCTGTGACGCCTCGTCGAAGACGAGCAGGTCGAAGCGCCGCCCATCCGCCGGGAGGTACTGGGCGACGGACAGCGGGCTCATGAGGAAGCAGGGCTTGAGCCGCCGCGAGAGCTGGGGAATGGAGGCGAGCAGCTTGCGCAGCGCCATGTGCCGCGCCTTCTTGCGCAGCTCGCGCGCGAGGATGCCGGGCTCGGAGCTGTCGGCGGCGGCGGCGAGCCCCGTGGGCAGCTTCTGCTCCAGCGAGGCGATGACGTGCTGGCGGGACAGCTGCACGTGTTCCCCGTCGAGCCGGCGGAAGCGCTCGATGCGCCCCGCGTGGGTGGTGCCCTCGAAGTCGCGCAGCACGGGCTCCGCGTCCCGCAGCGCCCGCGTCCAGGCCGAGAGCACCGCGCGCTCGAAGGCGCGCTCCAGGGTGTCCGCGGGCAGGCCCTGGTCCTCCACCGCGTCCACGAACCGTCCATGGCCGAGCGTCCGGAGCTTCTCGGCCTGGGCCTGGTACAGGCACCAGGGCCGCAGACCGCGCAGGCCCGCCTTCCACGCGTCCACCTGCTGGCGGAGCGACTCACGGTGGCGAGGCGAGGTGAGGGGCTCCCAGGGGCGCGCCTGGAGCCCTCCGGCGAGGGCTTCCTCGGCCTGGGCGAGCCTGCCCAGGGCGGTGCGCAGCGCCAGGGCCTGGGCGGCCAGCACCTCGCGGGACGCCGCGTCCGAGGGCAGTTGCACCCGCTTCACGCCGAGGGCCTCGCGCAGGGCGCGCACCTGGAGCACGCGCTGGCCGAGCGCCTCGAGCGCCTCGGGGTGGTCCATGAACTCGGAGGGCACGCCACTCAGGACGCCCGAGAGCGAGCGGGCCTGGGAGGCGAGCACCGGCCGGCTCTCCACGACCTTGAGGGCGGTGGACAGGTCCTTTTCGATCTCCGGGTTGCCGGGCAGTCCGCGCGTGGCGAGCGCCGCCAGTTGCTTGCGCGCGCTCCACAGGAAGAAGAGGGCGAAGAGGAAGAAGGCCCGGGCCCACTTGAGGAAGAGGGCGTGCAGGGAGGGCAGCTCCAGCGAGAACAGCTCGGGCTTCCACCGGGAGGCGAGCTGGCTCTCGCGCGACGACTGCTCGCGCAGGGCGAGGGCGTGCTCCTGGGTGCGCCGCGCCACCTCGGGCCAGGCGTCATCGAGCAGGGCCACGGCGGGCACGGGCCCACTGGCGAGCACCTCGGCCAGCTCCAGCAGCGGACGCAGCGCCTGGGTGGAGGCGGGCACTTCCAGGGCCAGGGACGCGGCGAGCGGCGCGGCCGTCTTCTCCACGCCGTCGAGCGCGGCGCGGGCCTCGTCCAGGGCGCGCTCGAGCTGCTCCTCCAGCGCGTTGGACCAGGTGAGGCCGCGCACGGCTCCCCACGGGTGCTCCCCGAGCGCCTGCACGGCGCGCAGCGTGCTCGCCAGGGACTCCACCTCGGCGCGGGCCTCGCGGAAGCGCGCCTCGGTCAGCTCCTGGGGAGCGGGCAGGGACAGGCGCACCTCGGGGGCCTCGCGCAGGAAGAGCAGCCGGCTGGTGGCGCCATAGAGGCTCAGGCCGAGCGGCCAGGGGTGGTGCAGCGCGCGCACGTAGGCGTTGAGGTCCTCGCGCGTGGTGGTGAGCTCGCGCGAGCGCGCCTGCCAGGGCGGCTCGGGGGTGCGCCGGGTGCGCTCGTAGGCGCGGCCGAAGGAGGCGAGCACCTCCTTCTTGTTGCTCTTGTGGCTGTGCAGCTCCAGGCAGAAGTCGCCGAGCCCCACGTCCTCGAGGCGGCGGTGGACGACGTCCAGGGCGGCCATCTTCTCGGAGACGAAGAGGACGCTCTTGCCCCGGGCGAGCGCGGCGGCGATGAGGTTGGTGATGGTCTGCGACTTGCCCGTGCCGGGAGGGCCCTGGAGGACGAAGGAGCGCCCCGAGAGCGCCGAGGCCACGGCGGCCATCTGCGTGGAGTCCGCGTTGACGACGCAGGGCAGCTCGGCGGCGGGCAGCTCGGTGTCGAGCTGCTCGGGGTGGAACTCGCGCCCCTTCACCGGCGGCGCCGAGGTGCCCGCGGCGGCGATGTGGCGCACGAGCGGGTTGGAGAGCAGGACGGACTCGTTGTCCTCCAGGTCCTTCCACATGAGGAACTTGGTGAAGGTGAAGAGGCCCACGTGCGCCTCGTCCAGCACCTCCCAGCCCGGCCGGCTCTGGATGGCCGAGCGCATGGCGCGCAGCATGCCCGCCACGTCCAGGCCCTTCTCGTCGGGCTCGAGCTGGGTGAGGAAGCTCGCGTCGAGGCCGAAGTCACGCCGCAGCTTCTCCGCGAGCGTCACGTTGCCCAGCGGCTCCTCCGGCAGGCGCGTGAGGCCCAGCCGCTGACGGTCGCGGTCGAGTCGGAAGGCCACGGGGTAGAGCAGCAGTGGGGCGAGCCGCGGCGTCGGATCTCCCTCGGCCACCCAGCGCAGCATGCCGATGCCCAGGTAGAGCGTCTGGGCTCCGCCTTCCTCCAGGTCCGTGCGCGCGGTGCGGTCCAGGTTGCGCGCGCGGTTCCACAGCTCGGCCTCGCGCAGGGGCGAGTGGAGCTTTCCCTTGCCCAGGTCCTCCAGGCGGCGCGCGGCGACTTCCTCCTCGGTGCCCCGGGCGCGCTGCAACTTCGCCGTGCGTCCGTCCCGGGGGTCCTCCTCGGGGGCGGGCAGCAGCTCATAGGGCTCGCCGCTGGAGAACAGGTCCTCGAAGCTCGCGAGGTCCGGCACGTGCAGCGGCAGGGCGCCCTGGGTGTCGAGCCGGAAGTTGAGCAGCTTGTTGCGCAGGGTGAGGTCGAGCAGCTTCTCCTTCCACTTGCTGAAGCGCGAGACGACCTGGGCGGAGGCGGGTTTGTCCTCGGTGACGGGCGGCGTGGTGGCGGCGCGCTCGAGCAGGGTGCGGATGCGGGCGTGGGACTCCCCGGGGGAGGCCGCGAGCTGGGGCGCGGGCGTCTCCACGGCGCGCAGGGGCAGGGGCCGGTAGCGGTCGAGCCGGAGCACCCGCACGTCGAGCGCGGCGGTGAAGCGCGCGTCGTCCTGGAGGTGCTCCTTGGCCACGGTGATGGCCTGGTCGAGCATGGGCCGACCCGCGTCCACGGCGGTGGAGGAGTCGAAGGGCAGCAGGTGGCCGAGCGCGATGAGGTTGCGCAGGCGCGCGGCGTCCTCGACGAGGCCCTCGGGGAATCGCTCGTCGATGAGCCACACCGCGGGAAAGGCATGGCCCTCGATGAGGACGAGCAACGGGTGCAGGCCCATGGCCTCGAGCGCCGAGGCGAAGAAGAGCGTCAGATCCAGGCAGCACCCCGCGCGCTCTCGCAGGAGCTGATCCGGCAGGCGCACCTTCTGTCCCCGCTCCTCGAAGCTCGGGGGACTCTCCCGGTAGCCGAGCCCCAGCGCCTGCACCGCCTCGTAGAGGGCCGCCACCTGGGTGTGCACGTGCAGGGGGTCGCGCTTCTGGTAGCCACACAGGGCCCCGTCGCCCACCGCTTGCTCCAGCAGCCGCCGCACGTCTTGAAGCAGCTCGGGGATGACGGGGTGGTTGGGCGTGACGAAGGTGGCCAGCAGCCCCAGCGGCGCACGTGCCCCGGGCCAGTGGTTGTAGGGCAGCACCTCCACGTCCGATGCGCCCTCGGCGAGCGTCGTGTCCTCCCGGCGCAACGTCCAGCGCAGTTGGGCGCGCTCGGTCTCGAGGACGGAGCGCAGCCGCCCCGGGGGCGGGCGGGGATCCACCACCCCGAGGTTCGTCTCCTCTCCGGCGGGCAGCGGGGGGACGGGCACCCGGAGGGGCTCGCCCAGGTCCGGCTCCAGCCGCACCTCGAGCACGGTGGGCCCGAGCGCCGTGTCGCTCGTGTTGCGCAGGAGCACGTCCCGGATGAGGGGCACGCCGCTCTGCTCCATGGCGAAGGTGAGCGTGGGCGCGGTGAGCAGTTCGACCTGGACCGGGGACGGCGTCGGGGCGGGTGCGGAAGTCGACATGTGGGGCGATCATGCCATGCCGGCGCCGCCCGTCACGGGACTGCCCCGTAGGACTCAGCGTCCGTCCAGCAGGCCCATCCGGTCCTTGAGGCGCAGCACCCGCCGCACCGCGGCGTCCAGGCGTCCGAGCCTCTCCGTGTCCGTTCCCACCAGCTCCGTGAGGATGCCGAAGTAGTCCAGGCCGCCGGACCAGTCGGGGGGCTCGGTGGTGAGGATGAGATCGTTGCCCGCGAGGAAGGCGCGCCGCACCACCTCCTCGCGGGTGGTGCCCAGGTGCGCGGCGAGGGCCTGGATGGCCACGTCGTCCGTCACCGAGAGGCCTCCGCCCTCGTGGGCCAGCGCGACGAGCGAGGGCTCGAGGATGGCGGGGGCCGGGCCGAAGGCGGTGTAGACGATGTTCGACATCATCACCCCGCCGAGGAAGCGGTCCGCGGCGCGGAACGCCGAGGCCTCGTGGCGCACGCGCTCCTGGCTCCAGTCGGCGAGGGCGCGCACATGGTCCGAGTCCGCGTCGAGGTCCCCATAGCCCGGGAAGTGCTTGCCGATGGAGACCACGCCGGCGCGGGAGAGGCCGCGGGCGAAGGCGGTGGCCTTGCGCTGGACGACCTCGTGCTCGCCGGAGAAGGCGCGCCCGTTGCGGGACATGTGCCCCGTGGGGGCCACGTCGAACACGGGTGCCAGGTTCATGTTGAGGCCCACCTGCCGCATGGCCTCGCCCACGCGCCGGCCCCAGTCCTCCACCTGGGCGTCCTCCAGAGCGGCCATGTCCCGAGCGAGGGGAAGCTCCTTGAGCGCGGCGTGCCGGGAGAGGCGGTTGAAGCCGCCGCCCTCGATGTCCACGGCGAAGAAGGGGGGGATGCGGGCGCGCTCCCGGGACGAGCGGATGCGCTCGCGGGCCGCGTCGGGCTTGCGCAGGGTGCCGCCCACGAAGAGCACGCCGCCCACCTCGACGGGGGTGTCCTTGCCCACCTGGGGGTAGGCGAGCAGCAACTGCCCCACCTTGTCCCGGAGCGACAGGGAGCCAAGCACGCGCTCCACGCGGGCCTCGTCGGGCACGCGCTCGGAGAAGGGGAGGGGGCGAGGGGGCGTGGCTCCGGCGCCGGTGGCCAGGAACAGGGTGAGCAGGAGGGCCGGGACGGCGGGCATCGGGGATGGGGATAGTCCAGGAGTGAGGGTCCGGGCAATCCAGGGCGAGGCGGGGCCTGGATGGGTGCTCGCTCCTCGATCAGGGGCCGGCGAGCGCGTCATAGCCCCGGCCATGGAACTCCAGGAGACAGAAGCCATGGCCGAAGGGGTCCGCGAGATTGGCCATGCGGCCCCAGGGGAACGATTGGATGCCCACGTCGACGGTGGCACCGGCGGCCTGGGCGCGGAGCACGGCGGCGTCGAGGTCGGTGACGGTGAAGTCCAGGTGGACGGGGGTCCAGTGCCGGCGGTAGTCGCGCGGGGAGGAGGCGCCCGGGTGGGGTGGGCTTCCGGAGGGTTTGGCGAGCAGGTCGATGGGGGAGGATGCCCCGAGCAGCTCGACCCAGTCGGAGCCCTGGCGGCGGCCGGGCGTCAGACCGAGGGCCTGGGTGTAGAAGGCGAGGGCCTGGTCGAGATCGGCGACATCGATGCAGACACGCAGTGGGAGCATGGTCGTAGGAGGGGAGGGTGCACGGCCTTCAGGGCATGAGCAATTCGGAGCGAGGATTGGGGATCATGGACGTAACGTACTTGGCGAGAGGGCTTTGTCCGGGTTCTGGACGCTGCGGCTCGACGGGCTGCTTTCGGTGCTCGCGAGAAGTCCGCTCTGAAGGCCCCTGCTGGGGCGGCATTATCCATCTTCGTACGTGGACCTCAGGTGGAGTAATCTGACGCAGCAGAATGAAGAACTTCGCGCCTCGTACTATCGCCTGCGTCCGCGACTAATTAAGAGGGGAACTCCTTATGAAAGCCGAAGAACGCACCATATCCAAGATCTTGACGGAGCAAATCCGCTACGAAATCCCGCCCTACCAGCGGCCTTACTCTTGGAGAAAAGCAAACGTCCTTCAACTTCTCGAGGACATATGGGAGGCCTACGAGGGCAATGTTACCGAGTACTTCATCGGGTCGCTCATCACCATCGAGAAGGAGCACGATCGCCGCTACGATGTGGTGGATGGACAGCAGCGCTTGACCACATTGAACCTCATCTTCGCTCGTCTGCGGGATCATATCTCAGATGATGCGGCGAAGGTCGAGCTCGGCAAGCGCATTCTTCCGCGCAATGTGCTGACTGGAGAAGCAGAGACTCCTCGCTTACTACTGAGAAAGAGCGACCAATCCTTCTTTCGCAAGTACGTACTCGAGGGTCAACCGCTCCCTGGTGGAAACAAGGACAATCTCGATGTGCCCCAGCTTCGCCTGATTGAGAACCTGGAGGCCGTCGATGCCTTTTGCGAGGGCAAGAGCCAGCAGGTACTCAAGCTGTTCGCCAACTATCTGCTGTCGAAGGTTTACGTCGTCTTCGTTACGACGCAGTCATTGCAATCCGCTTATCGCCTTTTCAACGTCCTGAATGCGCGAGGCATGCCTCTTTCCAACGCTGACCTCATCAAGAACTCCCTCTTCAGCCACCTTGAAGGACATGCGAATCGTAGCGAGGAACTTGAAGAGCGATGGCTCGAATTGGAGGAGGAACTCGGCATCGAACGCCTCGATGCATTCTTCAGTCATCACCGCACGTCCGTTCTGGCTGCGAAGGCGCGCCGGGCGTTGCACGAGGAGATCGAGCCCCTTATCGAAGCGACCGAAGGTGGGCCATTCGCGTTTCTTGAAAAGGTCATCGGTTCGGCCAAGAACTATGTGCGCATTGTGGATTGCGAGTTCAACGATGTCTCTACACTCAGAGCTTTGAATGCGTTGTGGCGCGTCGAATACGATGAATGGATCGCTCCTCTCCTGGCGTACTTGAACAAACCTGTTGAGGGCTTGTCGGAGGCTGAGTTCACCAATCTGCTCGAGAAGATTACGATGCAAAACTGGGTGCGTCGGCTTGGCCGAACTGCACGGCTCACCGTGTACTACCAGCTCATTAATGCGATCCGAGAGGGAAAGGACGCGGATGAAGTCCGGCAGATCTTCCGCAGGAACGCGCAGAACACAGAGTTTCTCGGGTTGCTCGATGGGGAGCTTTATGGAATGCCTTTCGACACTGCCGTGCTCCTGCGGCTCGAGGATGCCGCACAAGATGAGTCGGTGACAAAGACTTACAGCGGGCTCCTGACCATCGAGCATGTACTTCCGCAGGCCCTCAAGGACGCTTATTGGAAGGAGCGTTTCTCGGATGAGCAGCATGGCTTGTGGTTGCACCGCCTTGGAAATCTCGCGCTGCTCAGCGGACGTAAGAACTATAGAGCGCAGTACTACGGCTTCGATCGTAAGAAGAAGATCTACAAGGAGCGGAGCAAGAATGTGTCCTTCGATCTCACCAAGGAGGTTTGTGATCAGCCAGAGTGGTCGGTTGCGGAGATCAAGGCACGGCATGAGCGCCTCTTGGAACTCGCCAAGGAGACATGGGTCATTGTCTGAGGGGAGTGTGTGATGAGCACAGGCTGGGGGCTCCGGCTTGTCTTTGGATGAGTCGCCCAAATCACCTGGCTGCGAAGGTGAGCACTTTTCTTGCGTGGGTCGGCATGGGATTGGCTCGCACCCACTCCCTTGAGGTCCGCGCCGGCTGGAACGCCCCACCAAGCGGACACCCCATTGCCTATGTGGTCGTGGAAGGGGCAGGGAGATGGTCTCGACGTTCGCGCCCGTGTGGTCGGTGATGTCCTGCCTTCTTGTCGAGCCAACGAACCTGGCTGGGCAGGAGGTCCCTATCATCTGGACGTTCATCACGGGCAGGTCCATCAAGGACATCTCCCTGTTGCACTTGTTTTCCCCGAAGCGAGTTCCAGTTCCATGAATTGATGTGTTTACCCTGGTTCGTGGCCGTGCTCGTGTCTGGCGGCCATTGCCTGTTTTCCTTTGCCTCGGGGCGCGGTGGGACATTTCTTCATCTACTGGCACTCGATTTCTTCACTTGAGCCCAACACTGGCAGTGTGCTTAGGTTGAGAAAACGAGGTCACCCCACATGCGCCACTCCTTCTGGAAGTCCTTTCTGGTTGGATTTCCATGTCTTGCCTTGGTCGTGCTGCCCCCCGCGGTAGGACATGCGGAGGAGGACGACAGGATCTGGGACGCCGTCCACAAGATCAGCCAGCTCTACGAGAAACTCGAGTACGAGCAGGCTTTCACCCTGATCCAGGGGGCCCGGCGTCTTCCCCGAGGGGTGGAGGGGGAGGTGACGCTGTCGCTGTATGAGGGGATCATCTTGTACGAGATGGGTCTCCAGGAGCCTTCTCGGGCGGCGTTCCGTGAAGCGCTCCAGATGCGGCCCGGCGCGGATCTTCCCGAGGACGTCGCCCCCAAGGTCCAGCACTTCTTCGAGGCCGTCCAACTGGAGAGCGCACGGGAAAAGGCTGTTCTTCCCGCTTCGCGCAAACCGGCTCCCGAGGCGCACCCGTCCGCGCAAGAAGAAGAGGAGGACGAGGAGGACGAGGACCAGGATGCCGCCGTGCAGGCGGATACCGACGAGCAGGACGGAGTCGTCCCGGTGGAGGCCTCGGAGACGCGCACCGTCGCGGCCCTGCCGAAGGCGCGGACTCCCGCCTCAGTGGAGCCCGCCGAGCCGCCGGTCTCCGCTTCTCCGATGGACGCCTCCCCGCGGCCCCAGACGAGAGAGGACCCCAGCGTCGAGTGATGGGTGTGCTTCCCGAGAAGGAGCGCCGCGCCGCCCGGGCGGCCTACTCGAGGAAGGTGTGTTTGAGGAGGTAGGGCTCGTTGGGTTTGATGTCGACGTCGTACCACTTCTCCCGCCTCTCCCCGGACTCCTCGTTGAGGAGCCTCACGCTGTGGCGCCCCGCGGGCAGTTCGAGGGGCTCCAGGGGCGTTTCGCCCACCTTCCTCCCATCCACATAGACGATGGCGTAGGGCCGGATGCGAAGCTCCAGCTTCCCCTTCGCGGTGGGCTTCGCGCGAGGCGCGGCGCGCTTGGGCTCCTGCGCCGCTGGCTTCGCGGGGGCGGGGATCGCCTTCTCCGCGACGGGCTCCGGAGTCGCCGGAGTGGGCTCGGCCTCCGGCTCCGGGCTCACGGGCTTCGTTTCATCCGGGGGACGCGCGGCCACCTGGGGCTCGGAGGTCTCCGGCTCCGTGGGCGTGGGGTGCTGCTCGGCCGGCGTCTCCACGGGTGGGGCCGCCGCCACGGCGGGTGCCGGGTTGTTCCCTCCTCCGGGGGGCGAAGAGGGGGAAGCCGCCAGGGGCTCGGCCTGTCGCGGAGGCGCTGTTTCCGGAGCCGGGGGGACTTCGGGACGCGTGGCCACGGCGGGTGGCTCCCGCCGCTCGGGGGCGGAGTTCGTCTTCAAGAGGAGGACGCCCCCTCCACCGAGCAGCAGCGCGGCCACGCACACCCCCACGACCCATCGGCCCGCTCCGCGGGATTTGTCGGGCGTTGTCTCCCGCCGTGCCTCCACTGCCTTGGCGGCGGAGGGCTTCGCCGCCGGGAGCGGCTGCACCGGGGCACGCAGCGGGCGGGGAGTCCGTACCTTCGTCGTCTGGGAATCCGGCGTCTGCTCCGCGGTCACCAGCTCGGGGGCCGCGCGAAGCCTCGTCCCCGAGGGCAGATGCTCCGGGGGTGGCGTCATGTCCGCACCCAGGGACGCCTCGAGGGCTCTCGGCTGGGGCGTCTCCAGCTTCGTGGGGAGTGAGCGGGGCGACTGCATCGTGGGCTCGATGTCGGCGGAGGCGTCGGGGTCGAGGCCCAACCGGGCGGGATGCGGCGTGTGGGTCGGCGTACCGGGCGCCTGGGGCCCACGCGGGGCCGGGGTGACTGGCAGGTCGGTGCTCGACACATGGGTGATGAGCTGGGCCACCTGCTGCGCCGTCACGGGCTTGCCCGCCGAGAGGATGTAGTCCTCCAGGTCCGATTGGAACGCGTGGCAGTCCGGGTAGCGCTGCTCGCGCTCCTTCGAGAGCGCCCGGGTGAGGATGTGGCGCAGGGCCTCGGGCAGGTCCGGCCGGTGCTTCGTCGCGGGCACCGCGGGCTCGAAGAGGATGGACTGCATCAGGCCGACCTCGGAGGTCGACTCGTGGGGTTTGCGCGCCGTGAGCAACTCGTAGAGCACCACCCCGAGCGCGTACACGTCCACGCGCCGGTCCAGCTCCTGGGCGCGCAGCTGCTCGGGCGGCATGTACGAGATCTTCCCCTTGATGACGCCGCTGGCCGTGCGGTGCCCCTGGTCCGCCGCCTTGGCGATGCCGAAGTCCACCACCTTCGCCGCCCCCTGCCGCGTGAGCAGGATGTTGTCCGGGCTGATGTCGCGGTGGATGAGCCCCAGGGCCTTGCCCGTGTCCGGGTCGGTGAAGTCGTGGGCGAAGGCGAGCCCCTCGCACGCGTGGGAGACCATGCGCGCGCACAGGGTGGTGGGCAGCGGCAGGCCCTGGGCCGCGGCGCGCTTGATGAGCGTGCGCAGGCTGGGCCCGTCGATGTACTCCATGGCGAGGAAGTACGCGCCGTCCGCCTCGCCGAAGTCGAAGATCTGCACGATGTGCGGGTGCGTGAGCCGGGCGGCGAGCATGGCCTCGGAGAGGAACATCTCCACGAAGGTGGGCTCCTCGGCCAGGTGGGGCAGGATGCGCTTGAGCACCAGGGTCTTCTCGAAGCCCCGCGGACCCGCGGCCTTGGCGAGGTACACCTCGGCCATGCCGCCGGTGGCGAGCTTGCGGATCAACTGGTACTTGCCAACCTGTTGCGTCACGAGCGCGCTCCCCTCCGCCACATCCGGTCTGGCGGTCCCGCGGAGCCTCACGGCGGGTCAGCCCGTGCGGCGCGCGGATGGGGCGAATGAATAGCAGGAGGCGCCGCTCTTGTCGTTTTCCCGCTGGAGTGGAGGGGGCGGAGCCGGGATCTCCGCGCCGTGTTTCCTCCGCTTCCGGCTCCTCCGGGGTTTCCTCACGGGCTCGTGCCGGCTGGGACGCCCGCCAGGGGACACTCCAGCGTCCGGCGTGGCCGTGGATGGGCGGCACTACGGCGGGGAGTGTCGACGCTCGAGCCCGCGGGGTTGATGTGCAACTTCCAACAGAGCGGCTTGCCGCGGCTTCTTCCTCCAGTTCCAATCAAACCTCGTCGAACCGCCCACCCACGATGCCGGTTCGCTCCAGCGCCTCCTTGACCTCTCCATCGACGATGATCGGCGGGTGCCAGCCCCAAAGCCGGAACACGCGAGCCTCGCCCACCTTCGACTTGTCTATACGCAGCCCGGAAACGGAGTGGTATTCGCCCACTCGATCCAGCCGCCCATCCGCTGGAGTGTAGAGTTGCACTTCCTCGCATGCCGCGTCGTCGATACATCGAACCGTCCGCGTGACATTCAGCAAGAAGAAGGCTTCTCCCTGACCCTGCACCTCGACTGGGAAGAGTTGGACGTCCCGGGATGCCATCTCCTGGAACACAGACGAAACCCGTGCGCTGACAATAGGAGTTCCGGCCACTGTCGTTTTATCGAAATCCAGCGGTCTGCCAGGACGGGGAACGGGAACCCGAAGAGGCCCGGGGGCTGTGATTGGCCTTCCGGTGATGAACCCCCAGATATCCGGGACCTCCTGCCCAGCCAGATTCGTGGGCTCGGCGAGATACCAACGCCCCTGAACGTACACATCGAAGTCGAGAGAGAAAAAGCGGCGCGCCATCGGATCATCCCTCGGGAATTCTCGTGATGTCTTCATGGCGCTCCCCGAGAGCAACGTCCCCATGATCCGAGTCTAAGACGGAAGCGTCGCCCACCAGAGCAGCAGTTCCACGACCACGAGCAGCGCGACCGCCGCCAGTGCCAGCATCCACGGGCGGATCCGCCTCGGGGGCGTGTGGCTATCGGCGACGGCTCGCGCGGCGGAGCGGACCTTGAGGGACAGGGGCGCGGGGGGGATCACCGGGCGGCCGCGCACGGGGGACTCGTTGGAGGGCTCCCCGGAGAACTCCTCAGGGGCTCGCATCTCCTGGGTCTGGGGCGCGACCATCGTCTCGTCCGTCGAGTCCTCTCCCAGGGCGACCCGGGGGCCGGGCTCGTGGCTCCCCGTGGACAGGGGAGGAAGTTCCGGGAGCGCGTCGCCGGGCCGCGCCACGAGCCCCGGACTCTCGGGGGCGGCCCTGTGGTGGACCGCGGTGTCGAGCCGGGGGTACTGCGGCAGCTCGGGCTCGGCGTCGAGCTGGGTGATGAGCTGGGCGAGGTGCTGCGCCGTCACCGGCTTGCCGGACTCGACGATGAACTCCTCCAGGTCCGTCTGGAAGGCGACACAGTCCTGGTAGCGCAGCCCGGGGTCGCGGGCGAGCGCCTGGTCGAGGATGCGCCGCAGGGGCTCGGGGAGCTCGGGCCGGAACGTCACCGCGGGGGTGGGCGGATCCTGGAGCAGGGCGCGCATGAGATCGGCCTTGGCCTTCGTCTCGTGGGGCCGGTGTCCCGTGAGCAGCTCATAGAGCACCACCCCGAGCGCGTACACATCCGCGCGCCGGTCCAGGGTCTCTCCCCGGAGCTGCTCGGGCGCCATGTACGCGAGCTTGCCCCGGATGAGCCCTACTTGCGTCTGGTGGTTCTGTCCGGCGGCCTTGGCGATGCCGAAGTCCACCACCTTCACCTCGCCCTGGCGCGACAGCAGCAGGTTGTCCGGGCTGACGTCCCGGTGGATGAGGTGCAGGGGCCGCCGCGTCTCCGGATCCTTGAAGCCGTGGGCGAAGGCGAGCCCCTCGCACGCGTGGGAGATGATGCGGGCGCACAGGGTGAACGGCAGCGCCTGCTGTCGCCGCGCGGCCTTCTTGATGAGCTCGCCGACGCTGGGCCCGTCGATGTACTCCATGGCGAGGAAGTACGAGCCGTCCGCCTCGCCGAAGTCGAAGATCTGCGCGATGTGCGAGTGGGTGAGCCGGGCGGCGAGCTTCGCCTCGGAGAGGAACATCTTCACGAAGGAAGGCTCCTCGGCGAGCTGGGGCAGGATGCGCTTGAGCACCAGGGTCTTCTCGAAGCCCATGGGCCCGGCGGCCTTGGCGAGATACACCTCGGCCATGCCGCCCGTGGCGAGCTTGCGGATGAGTTGGTACTTGCCGACCTGCTGCGTCACGCGCGGAGTCCCTCGTTTCCGTTCCCGTGGGGAAGCCTCGTGGATATCAGTCCCGTGGCGCGTTGTCGTCGCCGGCCCGCCGGGCTACTCCTGCTGGGCGGCGCGCTTCGGCAGGCGCCCGGCGTTGTCCGGCACGGGGTCCACGGGGGCGGCGACCGGGGGCGCGCGGGGCGGGGTGCTCCGGGGCGCTGGCTTGTCCTGCCCCGGCAGCTTCGCGAGTGCCTGCCGGGCCTCGTCCGAGCGCGGGTGGAGGGCCACGGCGCGCTCGAGCCAGCGCCGCTGCTGCTCGCGCTGTCCCAGGCGGCCCTTGAGCGCGGCGATTTGCAGCATCTCCTCCACGTAGTCCGGGTGCGTCGACACGCCCGCCGTGGCCGCCTCCAGCGCGGGCCAGAGCGTCTCGGGGCGGGCCACCTCGTCCAGCCGGACGCGCAGCAACTCGGGCACCTGTGAGCGCCGCCAGTCCTGCTCGTAGCGCCGCGCGTCCTCGCGCAGGGGCTCGCCAAAGCGCAGCGGAGCGGGGCAGCCCACCCGCTCGCACGCGGCGACATAGGCGTTGAAGAAGGCGAGTGGGCCCCGCCGGGGATAGTCGCGCAGGGCCTGGGCTCCCTCCACCTGCTCCAGCGTGCGGGCCATGTGCGCGCCCACGCGGATGAGGAGTGAGTCCGCGAGCGGGTGATGGCCCGCGCGCACGCGCACCATCGCCTCCTGGGGATTCTCGGAGATGCGCGCTCGGTCGAGCAGCGTGCTCACCTGGGTGAACGCCGCGCTCAGGTCACCCGGCTCGGGGAGGACGCCGGGCCCGTGCACCGCCCACTGGTAGTAGGCGAGCCCGTAGGTGAAGAGCCGCCCGAGGCCCTCGTGCACCACGGCGTCCACCGGATCGGCCAGCGCGGCCTCGCGGCGCACCTGCCCGTCCTCCAGCAGCGTCTCGAGGATGCGGCTGGACACACGCCGCAGCCGCTTCGCGTCGTTCTCCAGGTTGGTGGCGAGCGCGAGCACGACGTCCTCGGCGGGGAGCAGCACCAGCAGCGTGCTCGTCTCGGGCTGCCCGCCGGCGTGGGTCACCGTGTAGTGGCCGCGCAGCGGGTAGGTGGCGAAGCCCATGCCGTAGTCGGTGAGCTGGCCCTCGCGGGTGCTCATGGACGTCTGCATGAGGCGCGCGGTGTCCGCGGTGACGAGCTCGTGTCGGAGCATGGCCTGCCCGAAGGCGAGCAGATCCTCCACCGAGGCGCGCGTGCCTCCTCCGGCGAAGCGGCTGGAGACATCCAGGTACTGCGAGGGCAAAAGCTGCCGCTTCTCCAGGCGGTAGCCCACGGCGTGCTGCCGGTCGCGCGTGCGGTAGTCGTCCAGCGCCGCGTGGCTCATGCCGGCGGGCTCGAAGACGTGCTCGCGCAGGTAGTCGCCATAGCCCTGGCCCGAGGCCGACTCCACGGCGGCGCCGAGCAGGTTGTAGCCCCAGGTGGTGTAGACGAACTTCGTGCCGGGCTCGGCCACCAGGGGTTTCTGGATGAAGAGCGCGAGGGCGCCCGCGGTGTCCAGGTGGCGCACGTTGTTGGAGGACTCGGGCCCGTCGTAGTTCGGCACGCCGCCCAGGTGCCCGAGCAGCTCGCGCACGGTGACGGGCCACTCCTTCGGGGGGAAGTCCGGCAGGAGCGATTGGATCTCCGCGTCGAGTTCGAGCTTGCCCTGCTGGGCGAGCTGCAGCACGGCCACGGCGGTGAAGGACTTGGTGATGGACGCCATCCGGTAGGTCGTCCGGGGCGTGGCGGGTAGCCGGTGGGCGAGGTCCCTCCACCCATAGCCCCGCGTCCAGCGCTTGCCCTCGTGCAGCACGCCCACCGACAGCCCCGCGTGGGGGCCGCGGGCGAGCTCGGCGCGCACCAGCTCATCCAGCGCGCGCTGGATGTCCTCGGAGAAGGGCGGGGCCGGGGGAAGGCTGGACTCGGTGGCGGGCTCGGCGGAGGCGGACGCCCGGGCCACGCGGAGGGCTGCCCGGGGAGCCGCCTGGGCCGGGACGCTCAGCAGCAGCAGCGCGGTGAGCAACGTCTTCTTCATGGGAGGCTCTCCGTGGTGTGCTCTGAAGGGCGTTCTGGTGTCGTGCCCGCGTCCACCCAGGCGTGCAGGAGCGCGTCGGTGAGGAGTTGTCCGAGCAGGTCCAACCCCTTGCCGCGCGGGTGGACGAGGTCGTCGTGGACGAGTCCGGCCTGGGCGAAGCGCGAGATGGAGCCCGAGCCGCCCATGGCGGAGAACATGTCGAAGAAGGCACAGCCCTCGTCGAGGGCGATCTTCCGCTCCAGGGTGATGACCTCGTCCAGGAAGGGCCGCTGCACGAGCCGCTGGGGGCCGGTGCCTCCGCGCACCGCGTCGATGGGGCCGACCACGAGACAGGCCGCGTCTGGCACGGCGGCGCGCGAGCGGCGCACCAGGGTGCGCAGACCCGCTTCGACTTCGTCGAACTCCGAGCGGCGCCACTCCAGGCGCTTGGCCTCGTTGCCGCCGAGGATGAAGAGCAGCAGGCGCGGGGCGCGCTCGGCGAGCTGGGCGCGGAAGAGGTCCTCGCGCGCGCGCAGGAAGAGGTTCGCATCCGCGGAGGGCACGCCCAGCGTGTCGAGCACGATGCCGGGGCGGGAGCGCTGCAGGACGAGCCCCTGCACCACGGCGCCTCCGCCCTCGGCGACCAGCTCCAGGGAGCGCGCGCCCTCGGGGAGCTGGAAGCGCTGGGAATGGGCCTCGCCGGTGCCCAGGGGCAGGGTGGTGGTGAGGGGTCGGCCGTCGACGTGGACGTAGAGCGGTCCGCTGCCGGGCGCATCGAACCACCAGAGGGTGGCCTGGGCCTCACCCTCCAGCGCGAAGCGGCTCCGGGCCTTGGACGTGGCCTGGTGGTAGACGCCGCTGATGCCGAAGGGCAGCTCGGCGAGCTTCATCTCCCCGAGCGTGCGTGGCTGCCAACCCCCCTGGGCGAAGCCCGAGCGGACGCGGGGCCCATAGGGCGCGAGCCGATCCGCGAGCAGCACGCCCCGGCCCGCGTCGCCGAAGGTGGCGCGCAGCTCCTCGCGCAGGATGTCGACGATGCGGTCTCCGGCGATGAGCGAGTTGCCGAACGCGGCGATGACGGTGGGGGCGGAGGCGGTGCCCGTGGCGAGGGCGTTGAGTGACTCGAAGAAGGGGGCGAGGGCGGTGCGCTCGCAGGTGCCGTCCGCTGGGGTGACGCAGGGGTTCTCCAGCCGGGGCGGCCGGGTGCCGAGCTTCTTGCCGAGCGCGGCCAGTTGGAGCGCGCGGGGCGAGGGCTTGGGCAGCGTGGGCGTCCAGGCGAGCACGCCGACGAGAAGGGGGACGAGCGGGAGGAGTCTCCACCGCTGGTCACGGGATGCGTCGATCATTCGAGCGCGGACTCTAGACGAAAGCCCCGGGTGGACACAGGAAGCGGCCAGGGCGTGGCCACGAGGGTGCCGCCTGCTTCCCCGCCCTTCAGGGGAGGGCCTTGTCCTCGCGGCGCAGTACCTCGCCCTCGACCACGGTGACGCCATCGGGGGAGGCGGGCGGGCCGAGCGTGGCGACGAGCTTGCGGTGGGCCTCCTCCAAGCGGCGGTGCAGGGTGGTGAAGGTCTGCTGGGCGGTGCTGGGCATGTCCTCGGTGTAGGTGAAGTACCAACGCATCGTGTCGAGGCACTCGTAGAAGTGGTCGACGACGGACTGCTCGCGCACGGGCAGGTGCACGAGCTCCTGGAAGGTGGCGCTGGTGTAGCGCGTGGCGAGCGTCTGGAGCATGGGCTCGCGGCTGCGCAGGCGCGAGAAGAGGACGAACATCTCGCCGCGGCGCGCCTCGAGCCGGCGCATGAGGCCCGCGGCATCCAGGGCGATCAGGTTGCGCACGCGGAGGGTGGTTTCATCGGAGGCTTGTTTGCGGCGAGCCATGGCGCGCGAGTCTAGCGCGCGAAGCGCTTTTCCTCCGGGGGGTTTTATGGGTCGATGGCCGCTGGCGGGGCGAGGAGAGGATCATGGCGAACACACGCATCGAGGCCGGCCGCATCCAACGGCTCAACACCCGGGAGTCCAGTGAGGGCGACTACGTCCTCTATTGGATGCAGCAGAGCGCGCGGGCCGAGCACAACCCGGCGCTGGAGTTCGCGGTCCAGCGTGCCAACGAGGCGAAGCTGCCGCTGCTCGTGGGCTTCGGGCTCATGGATGACTACCCCGAGGCCAACGCGCGTCACTACCGCTTCCTGCTGGAGGGGTTGCGCGACACGGCGCGTGCGCTCGCGCGCCGGAGGATTCCCTTCGTCGTCCAGCGGGGCAGTCCGGAGGTGGTGGCGCTGAAGCTCGCGCGGCGCGCGGCGCTCGTGGTGGCGGACCGGGGCTACCTGCGTCACCAGAAGCAATGGCGCCGCACGCTGGCGGACAAGGCCACCTGTCCGGTGTTCCAGGTGGAGGGCGACGTGGTGGTGCCCGTGGACATCGCCTCCAACAAGGCCGAGTGGGCGGCGCGCACCCTGCGGCCGAAGCTCCACCGGGCGTGGGATGCCTACCTGGTGCCGCTCGCGCCCACGCAACTCCAGACGGACTCGACGCGCCTGGGGGTGCAGGGCCTGGAGCTGGAGGACGTGGACGCGCTGCTCGGCAAGCTGAAGTTGGAGCGCGGCGTGCCTCCCGTCCACCACCGCTTCCGGGGCGGCACGAGCGAGGCCCTCCGCCTGCTGCGCGCGTTCGTCACCGAGCATCTGCCCGAGTACAAGGAGAACCGGCCGCATCCGGAGAGCGGGCACGTGTCACACATGAGCAAGTACCTGCACTTCGGGCAGGTGAGCCCGGTGGTGGTGGCGCTCGCGGCGCGCGCGGCGAAGGCGGCGGACCCTCAGCGCGAGAGCTTCCTGGAGGAGCTCATCGTCCGGCGCGAGCTGACGCAGAATTTCTGCGAGTTCACGCCGAACTACGACACCTACGACTGTCTGCCCAAATGGGCGCGCGAGACGTTGCACCAGCACCGCGGCGACGAGCGGCAGCACCAGTACAGCCTGGAGCAGCTAGAGCGGGCGCAGACGCATGATCCGTACTGGAACGCCTCCATGCGGGAGATGCGTTACACGGGCTACATGCACAACGCGATGCGCATGTACTGGGGGAAGAAGATCCTCGAGTGGAGCAGTACCCCCGAGCACGCGTACCGCACGCTGCTCACGCTCAACAACACCTACTTCCTGGATGGGCGTGACGCGAACTCCTACGCCAACGCGGGCTGGGTGTTCGGCCTGCATGACCGGCCCTGGGCCCGGCGGGAGATCTTCGGCACCGTGCGCTACATGTCCGCGGGGGGACTGGAGCGCAAGGCGGACATGGATGCGTATATCCGCAAGGTGGACGCCCTCGTGGCCGAGGCGAAGGCGGCCGGAGTCCGCTTCGACGGGGACTGAGGCGCTCAGGGCGCGGAAGGCGAGGGCGGCGCGTCGGTCGATGCATCCGCGGTGGGCGTTTGCACCTGCACGCCCGCCGCGGCCTGCACACCCGCCGCGCGCAACACGCGCGTCACCTCGGCGGCCATGACCTGGTGGCCCTTGGCGCTCGGGTGGATGCCATCCACCTCCAGCCCGTCGATGAACAGGTGCACGTTGTCGGGCTGGCGCGTCACCGCCTCGAGGTCGATGAGCGAGGTGCTGTAGGTGGTGCGCAGCCAGGCGTTGAAGGCGAGACGGTCCCGCTTCACCACCTCGTAGTCGCCGTGGTTGCTCTTCTCCTTGGGCAGGAGCGTGCTCACCCACGTGCGGCACCGCGGCTGGAGGCGCGTGACGAGCCCCTCCATGCGCCTCTGCAACCCGCCCATGTCCAGCGAGCTCAAGTCATTGGTGCCCAGCAGCACGATGCAGTCGGTGATGCCCTGGAGCGAGAGCACTTCCTGATCCAGGTTCTCCAGCTCCTCGTAGAAGCCCTGGCCGGAGACGCCCGAGTTGACGACGGGGACGCCGAGCTGGGCCTCGGCGAGCGAGGGCCAGGCCTTGCGCGTGTCGTCGCGCTCGGAGATGTAGCCCTCGGTGATGCTGTCGCCGATCGCGACGAAGGCGCGGGAGGGCGGGCCTTCCACGTCCACGGTGGCCAGCCCCAGGCCGACTCCCGACGCCGTGCCGCCCAGGGCGCCGGAGGTGCTCGCGTAGGAGCCCGAGCGGAGGTAGCTGCCGGGCAGCGTCTCGATGGCGCTGGCGCCCAGGGCGCCCTTCACCTCGAAGGAGATGGCGAGCTCGTCGCGGAAGCCCACGGTGAAGGGGACGGGATCGGACACCGCGAGCGCGCGGGCGCCCACGGAGAAGCCCGCGGAGCCCGCGAACGTCACCGCCACCGGGCTCGAGGCCAGCGCGCCATTGGCTCCCGCCTTGGCGACCGTGGCCTTGCTCAGCGTCAGCGAGCCGTCTCCCGAGCGGAAGGTGAGCCGCACGCGTTGGCCCGGACGCCCCACCGGCACGCGCAGGCGCACCGTGAGGGTGCCACTGGTCACCTGGGACGTGTTGTAGGACCAGCGCAGCGCCTGGTGGAAGCCGGGTTGGAACATCGGCGGAGTGGGGCGGGGCGCGCTCTCCTGTTCGTCATCGGGCCGCACCGGGGCCACGATGATGACATCCGGCAGGGGCTGCTCCTGGGGGGGCGGCGCCTCCAGCGCGGGCGGCTCCTCCCCGGCGATGGGTGGCTCCACGGCCGAGCCGTCCGATGGCCCGCATCCCACCATCAGGAGCGCCCACGTCCACACCGCCCACCGCGTTCGTCCATATCCGCCCATACCCACCCCTCCGATCGCGCCCAGAGGGTGTGCACGCTCCCGGCCGATGGGGAGGTGCACCCGCGTCTGAATCACGGTCCGGCAACCCGGAAAACGAGACAACCTCCCCCCATCACGCGGACGGGAGGAGGCTGGAAGACCTCAGGTATGCCGACGCCTCACGGCAGGATGCGGGCGAGCAGGTTCCACTTGGTGTTGGTGGAGGCGTGGTTGTCCAGCCAGGTGGACACGCCGATCAGGCCCGCCATGCTGATGATGCTGAAGAGGCCCAGGCCGTTGACGAGGCGGGTGGCGTTCTTGACGTCTTGCGGCGCCTCGGGCGAGGCCTTGTAGCCCGAGTCCATGGGGATGCCCTCCTTGAGGGCTCGCTTGGCGAGGAAGCCGCCGCTCAGCAGGTTGACGAAGCCGCTGACGAGCGTGGCGCCCATCAGGAAGTCCTTGGCGATGACGAGCCTGCGCGCCTCGGGCGAGATGAAGCGGCCACTGATGGCGGTGCGGCCCACCAGCCAGGTGATGGCGGCGGTCCCGATGCTCAGGGCATTGATGATGTTGTAGCCGTTCCACGCCGTGTTGACGAGCTTGGCGCGCTCCTGCTTGTCGCTGATGAGCTTGACCGACGGATTGAGGGCCGCCTGGCCGAAGAGCGAGCCACCAAAGCCCACGGCGAGGCCGAGGTTGTGGAGGACATAGGCGCTGGTGGTGAGAACGGGTGTCGTCATGGGAGAACCCCTCCGTACTGCGTGTGTGGTGTGACGCTGAAGCTACACACGCCCCACATGTCGGCAGCGCAGTGGGGGCGGCTCGCCTGGTGGGCGAGGAAGGAGCCGTCGCGGAGCAGCGCGGCCCCTCGGATTCACTGCATGAGCGAGCACGCCTCATCGCGATGCCAGAGGGCCTCTCGCGAGGAGCGGGACAGCTCGTCCGGGTGGGGACCATGGGGAGGGCCCTGCGCCTCGGCGCCGGAGTCGACGAGGGCCTGGTTGACCACTTCCTCGAACTGGCTCAGCTCCGCGCACTTGGAGAGGAAGGCGATCACCCCGGGGGCATGGGGATCCGTCGCGGCGCTGTGCATGATGATGGGAATGTCGCGCAGCTCCTCGTCCTGGACGAGGTGCTGGCACAACTCCACTCCCGTCATGCGCGGCATCTGCCAGTCGGTCACTACCAGATCCGGATGCCGTTGCTGGGCGAGGTGCAGCGCCTCGCGTCCATCCCGGGCGCGCAGCACCCGGTGGTCCATCAGCTCCAGGACCTCTGTATAGAGATCGAGGAGCTCGGTCTCGTCATCCACTAGCAAAATGGTGCTCATGGCCGCACCGGTCCCTTTCACGTCGCAGCGGTGAGATCGTTTCGCCTCGACCAGGAGGGCCGTCCGGGCACACCACTTCATGACCGGTTCTTCGTCCGCTCACTGGGTGACATGTATGATTTGGTACGCAGGTCGTTGAAAGACCAGCGTTTCCACACCGGGGCCCGCTTGCCCCGCCGGTGGAGGCGGAAGGGTCTGGGGGCATAGTGCCAAGTCCCTTGCCCGAGGATGGACGGGAGGACAGGACTGCCGGGCGGACGAGGACTCGCTGGGAGGGCGGGGGTCGCGGGCCCTGGGCTCTTCACCTTCGAGGAGCGGGCCGCGCGCGACGCGCCGCGGTAGGGGCGGTAGGTGGGGAAAGAGAGGCCGAGGGCTCCCGGGACAGCGGGGGACCGGAATCTTCAATCGATTCCAGGCCCGGTCGCCGCCACCGGCGCCCATCAAGCGGTTTCACTCGAATTCACTCGGTTTCACATCTCCAGCGGCGGCTGGGGACCGGGGATGATGCCCGCGATATCGGGGTCCTCCTCACCGGGCAGCCGAGCGGGCTTGGTCTCCCGGTCGCGCTGCCGCTCTGCCTTCTTGGCCTCCTTGTCGCGCTGCTTCTGCTGACGGGCCATTTCCTTCTGTCTCTTCGTGGACCTTCCCTGCATGGTTGCTCCGGGGAAAGAGGAAAAAAGAAGCCCGGCCTCTGGGGAGGCCGGGCCTCATGACTGAAAAATAAGGTGCGGCGCGCGGCGGATCAGCCGGTAACGCGCACGTTCTCGGCCTGCAGGCCCTTGGGGCCACGCTTCACGTCGAACTCCACGCGCTGGCCCTCGGCCAGGGTGCGGAAGCCGTCCGACTGGATGGCGGTGTGGTGGCAGAACACATCCTCGCCACCATCCTGCGCGATGAAACCGAAGCCCTTCGAATCGTTGAACCACTTCACGGTGCCAGTTGCCATTGACTTGATGCTTTCCGGTACAGCAGGGCGTCCAATCGCCAAACTGTTCGCTCTTCCGAGCGTTGATCGTGACCTATAACCCGCCCCCCCGTGAAGTCGAGCCAGGAAATCTCCCAGCGGCATTTTCACGACAGTCGGGTGGGGATCGCGACCTGTTGGAAAACGAGTTCGGGCCCTTTTCTGTTCCAGGGGAAGGTGGATGTGGGGCTTCCTGGTCCGCCTGCTCTCCAGCCGGCCCCTGGAGCGCTCCTCGGAGCGTGAGGTTTGAATGGAGCCGGGGGAGGCTGCGTCGGAGGAGACCAGTTGCAGCTTCCGCCTTCCCTCCGAGAGATGATTCCATGAAAGCCCTGTTTGCCGCCCTGGCCCTGCTCACCGCGTTCACCGCCTCCGCCCAGACCCCGCCGCCCTCGGGTGAGGCCACGGGTCTGGCGCCCCCGGGTGCGTCCGCGAGTGCGCGCTCCGGTGACGCCGAGTCCTGGCGTGGGGGCAGGAGCACGCAGGTGGTGGTCGAGCGCGAGGACCTGGAGCGGCGCCTGGCCCGTCTGGAGTCGCTGCTGAAGGAGTCCGAGCGCGGCCGGCGCGGCGATGGCCGCCTGAACGAGGCGTACCAGGAGCTGTCCGCCCTGCGCCAGGTGGTGGCCCGCGCGCCCGAAGCGCGCGGCGGCTACAACGGTCCGCCGTCGCGTCCACCCGCGCCGCCCGCGCCCGCGGTCTCCGCCATCCCGGAGCAGCGGCTGCGCGACATCCTCAACGCCGTGTCGCGCGAGTCCTTCGCCTCGGAGAAGCTGCGCGTGCTCGAGACGGCCAGCCGCGGGGACTACTTCCTCGTGAGCCAGGTGGCGCGGGCGGTCGACCAGTTCTCCTTCTCCGGGGATCGGCTGTCCGTGGTGCGCATGTTGTGGCCGCGCGTGTTGGATCGGCAGAACGGCTACCAGCTCAACGGCTCGTTCTCGTTCTCCAGCGACAAGCAGGAACTGCAGCGCATCATCTCCGGCTGAGCCTGGAGCGGGCGAGCCCCGGGCTCGCGGGTTTCACGGGTGCGCGTTCGCTGGTTGAATGCGCCCCCCGATGCGCTCCCCCTTGCACTTCCGCCGCGTGACGCTCCTGGCCCTGCTGGGAGCGGTGCTGCTCTCGGTCCCGCTCTCCCTGCATCCCCGGCTCCGGGGGTTGTCGCTCGTGGCCCGCGCCTCCGGCCGGGACGAGGGCCTGGCCGGGCAGCTCGCGCGCTGGGGCACCCAGTCCTTCACCGTGGAGGACACTTCCGTGCCCTCGCGCCATGGGCCCCTGCGTGCCCGCGTCTTCCGCCCCGCGAAACCCGAGGGCCGCACCGTCCTGCTCATCCCCGGGGTGCACGCGGAGGGCATCGACGAGCCCCGTCTGGGCGCGCTCGCCGCGGATCTCGCCACCGGAGGACTCACCGTGCTCACCCTCGAGCTGCCGGATCTCCTGCGCTACCAGCTCACCCCGCGCGAGCCGGACATGATCGAGGACGCCGCGCTCTGGGCCTCCGCGCGGTCGGAGCTCGCGCCGGACGGCCGGGTGGGCCTCATGGGCATCAGCTTCTCGGGAGGGCTGTCGCTCGTGGCCGCGGGGAGGCCGGCGCTCGCGGACAAGGTGGCCTTCACCTTCTCGCTCGGGGGACATGGCGACCTCACGCGCGTGCTCGCCTTCCTGTGCACGGGGGTCCAGGCGGATGGCGTGCACCGCGCGCCGCATGACTATGGCGTCGTCATCCTCCTGCTCAACGTGGCTGGACAGCTCGTGCCCGCGGAGCAGGTGGAGCCGCTGCGCGCGGGCATCCTCACCTTCCTGCGCGCCTCGCACCTGGCCATGCACGACGCGCGGCGGGCGGCGGAGACCTTCGCCGAGGCCCGCCGCCAGCAGGCCGAGCTGCCCGAGCCCGCCGCCACCCTGCTGCGGCACGTGAACGAGCGGAACGTCGCCGCGCTCGGGCCCCTGCTGTTGCCGCACGTGAAGGACTTCGCCAGCGCGCCCGCCCTGTCTCCCGAGCACTCGCCCGTGCCCCCCACGCCCGTCTTCCTGCTGCATGGCACGGAGGACACCGTCATCCCCGCCGTCGAGTCCGAGCGCCTCGCGCGGGTGCTGGAGCCGCGGACGCGGGTGCGCCTGTTGCTCACGCCCCTCATCACCCACGCCGAGATGGACCGGGTGGCGAGCCCTCCGGACGTCTGGCGGCTCGCGGACTTCTGGGCGGCCCTGCTCGGCGCGTAGGGCCGGGGCCTCAGGCCGGGGGCAGGCCGAGCATCTCGCGCACCTGCGCGAGCATCTCCTGCTCGGACACGTGCACCGAGGCGTCGGTCTCGATGAGCGTGCGCACGGTGGCGATCGCCTCGTCGGCGTGCTGGCGCAAGAGGCCGAGGTTCGGCGCGGGCAGGGGCTCGCCCAACTCCAGACAGCGCTCCAGCCGTTGCAGCTCGGGCAGGGGCACCTTCCAGCGCGCCGCCGCGCCCACGAGCGCCTGGGCCTCGCGCGGGTCGATCTCGTCATCACTCCAGGCCACGTGCAGCAGCAGCTTGAGCAGCTCGATGTAGAAGCGGTCGTCGATGGGGGTGGTCATTCCCGGGGGGGTCTCCGCGGGCCCAGCGTCGCCTTTTCTTCCTCCCACGTCCATCCACCCTGGGCGAAGGGGCCCGCGTGCTAGCGTGGCGCCCCATGACTTCGTCCGATCGGACTCGAGCAACGCCTGTTTCGCGCAAGGAGGACGGGGAGAGCGCGGAGGTGCCTGGGGCAGCGGACCCCCAGGACCTGAGCGTGACCCGGCCCTACACGCATGTGCCGAACGCGCCCGAGGTGCCCGCCGTCCGCCGCTTCCTGCTCACCGTGGTGGAGGGGCCCGGGCCGGGGACCGTGTGGGACTCGGTATCCGATGCCTGCTCCATCGGTTCGCACCCGAGCAACGACTTCACCCTGGATGACCCCACGGTGTCGCGCTTCCACTGTGAGATTCGCGTGAGCCCCCGGGGCGCGCGGGTGAAGGACCTGGACAGCACCAACGGCGTCATCCTGGATGGGGTGCAGGTGTCCGAGGGCTACCTGCGCGGGGGCAGCCTGCTGCGGCTGGGGCGCGCCGTGGTGCGCTTCGACTTCAGTCCGGACAGCAACCGGCTGCCGGTGTCCGAGCGCACGCGCTTCGGCTCGCTCGTGGGCGTATCGGTGCCCATGCGCATGTGCTTCGCGCTGCTCGAGCGCGCGGCGGCCCGGGACGTGACGGTGCTCCTGGAGGGGGAGACGGGCACGGGCAAGAGCCAGGCGGCGCAGGCCATCCACCAGGAGAGCGCCCGCCGGGACAAGCCCTTCCTCACCGTGGACTGTGGCGCCATTCCGGCGGACTTGCTGGAGAGCGAGCTGTTCGGCCACGAGAAGGGGGCCTTCACGGGCGCGGCCACGCGGCGCATCGGCGCCTTCGAGGAGGCGCACGGCGGCACCGTCTTCCTCGACGAGATTGGCGAGCTGCCCGCCGAGCTCCAGCCCAAGCTCCTGCGGGTGCTGGAGGCGCGGGAGATCCGACGGGTGGGCACCAACGCCTACGTGCCGGTGGACGTGCGCATCATCGCCGCCACCAACCGGGACTTGCGCGCGGAGGTGAACGCGGGGCGCTTCCGCTCGGACCTCTTCTTCCGCCTGGCGGTGTTGCGCGTGCCGTTGCCGCCCGTGCGCCAGCGGCCCGAGGACTTGCAGTTGCTGGTGGAGCAGATCCTCCTGGGGCTGGGTGCGGAGCCGGAGCGGACCCAGGCGTTGCGCTCGCCGGGCTTCATCTCGCGGCTGGAGCAGGCGGCGTGGCCGGGCAACGTGCGCGAGCTGCGCAATTACCTCGAGCGCTGCCTCGTTTTCGAGGACACGCTGGAGCTCACGGACGTGGCGCCCCAGGGCAGCCGGGCGGAGGTGGACCCGAAGGTGCCGTACGCCGAGGCGAGGCGCCTGGCGCTGGACGACTTCGAGCGGCGCTACCTGCGCGCGCTCCTGGCGCTGCACCAGGGCAAGGTGTCCCAGGCGGCCACGGGCGCGGACATGGACCGGGTGTACCTCTACCGCCTGCTCCGGCGCCACGGCATCAAGTAGGGCGACCCGCGCTCCTCAATCCAGGAAGCGGCGTTCCCAGCGACGCAGTTGCTCGGTCGCTACCCGGAAGTCCGACGCGGGCCAGCGGTGCAGGTAGGGCTCGAGGAGCCGGGCGAGGGCGCGGTGTCTGGGAAGTGTCTGGCCCGCCTGGAGGTCTCCAGTTTCGGGCCGCTCGCCCAGGGTGATGAGCACCCGGTCTCCGCTCATCTCTTGCAGGGTGATGCCTGGAAGGGACAGGGCCTCCCTCAGGGCGGCCACGCCACCGAGTTGGCCCAGCACGGGTTGCCCGAGGAAGTTCATCCAGTGAACTCCATCCACCCAGGTGTCCATGCGCAGTACCGCGCTTTTCGAGGCGAGATGGACCCCGGGGAAGCGCGGGTGGATGAGAGGAAGGACCTCGCTGAAGTACCACGGTTTCGTGCAGAGCGCGAAGTCCACATATCCGGAGTTGAAGGGCAACTCCGCCGCCAGTTCGAGGGCCAGGGTTTGCACGTGAGCCGGGCCTCGCTCTTCCAGATATTCCGTGGGCAGGCGGATGTACAAGACGCTCACATCATGCTTCCGATCGGGCCAGGGGAGTGGGACGATGTCCAAGCCCCGGTAGTCCAAATGGAGGTCATCTGCCCCGTCTGTCTTTCCCTCCAAGACAAGAAAAACGGCCTCCTCGGGTCCTGGTGCGAGTGTTTCCTGGAGGAGTCTCTTCCAAGAGGACTCCTCGAGTGGTTCGGTTTGTCCTTCGCCGACGTATCGTTCGAAGGAATAGGGACGTATTCTTTCTCGCAAGAGTTCCAGGGCGCGTACAACGGCCGGTGCGAACCGCTCATTGGGATGCCGCAGGTAGAAACACAGAATCACCGCATCGCTTGCGCGCAATCCACCGTGTTCGTTGAAGTGTCGTATCCGAGGGTATCTCATGGTGAGTATCTCTTCCTATTCCCGGATGACTCCCTGTCGAGGTGAGACGAGGCGAGGAGGGACCCCGAGTGCTTGTTCATAGCGCTCTCCTTGAAACCAATCCAGCCAGGGGCCTTTGCGGTACTTCTCCCACCGGGCAATATTGCTTTCCGGACAGGGGAACTTGAGATCGTACACGCTGACGATGAAACCCTGTTCATCCAACCCTTCCAGCCCTGCTTCGCCACGATTTCCTCCACCCTCTTCTTGTCCAGGAACTCCCACTGGCCGGTCCGGTCATCGAGCCGGAAACGAGGATGGAGCCAGTATCGCCCGGGGAGTAGCAGGTTCAACGCCTTGCGCAGGCAGGGCCAGGCCTGCTCGTGCTTGAAAAGCCCCAGATAGACGGCCCACGTCACCTGGTCGCCCGCCTTGAGCTGCTGGCAGATCTCCGCGCTCGGGCTTCGGCCCTGGAAGTGGTGGTCGTTGACCTGCTGGTCCGCCTCGCGCGTGCACCGTTCGATCGCCCGCTCGACCTTCGCGAGCAGGTCCGCCGCCAGCTCCACTCCCGATGTTCGGCGGCATTGATCCGGGGCTGCATCGTTACCGCCACGATGGTCGCCATGCCGGTGGCAGCGAACTTCATCGCCGGGGATGGCGAGCGCACCACCTGCTCCGCCTCGAAGCCCGTGCAGCGCTCCCATTCGCCCGGAAACTGCTTGAGACAGCATTCGGGGGTGAGGTCTCGCGGACCGCATTCGCCTTCTGGTCCAACGGGGTCGGACTCCGCCAAGCAGTCGACCTGGAGCAGGGCCAGGAGGGCAAGCACCCAGGACACCTTCTTCGAGGAGTGGAGGGCCACGCACCTGATGGTAACATGAAGCTCCGAGGGCTCATGGGCACATCGGTTGAAGGCGGAGAGGCGGGGCGGAAGGGCGAACAGTCTCATTATTGGACACGCCGCCGGGTGTTGTTCTGGTCCCTGGGTCTGGTGCCCCTCACGGCGGGGGTAGGGTGGTCGGCCTTCGAGTGGTTCGACGAACGCAAGAAGACGCGAGATTCGGCCGCGCAACTGACCCAGAAAGCCGCCGAGCATGCCTTTGACGGCAGTCTGGGCGGGCTCCCCTTGCTCGGCCGGGTGCTGAAAGCCGCCAGGATCCATACGCCCGCCCAACTGCTGGCGGCGTGCTGGTTCATGCAGGTGGGCAAGTGGGACCTTGCTCTGGATTACCTCGAAGGCGCCGCGATCAGGCAGTCACCGGAGGCACTCCTGTTGCGCCACCTCGCCGAGCGCCAGCCGGGTGTGTCCCAATGGCGCCATGCCTTTTTCGATGCCTGGCAGTCGCTCGGAAGGCCGGACTTCCGTCAGAGCACCCTGCTCCCCAATCCCTTGCAGTGGAATCATCTGATGGCCGACACCTGGTCGCCCTGGGATGCAACCCACGAATCCCGGCGCTTGCCCCTGGTGGTGTTGAATCCCGAGCTGGCTCGGGTACACCTGGAAGAGGTGCGTGGGCTGGTCCTCTCGTCTGACTCCCTTCCCCTTCTCGTGGCACTGCGCGAGCACCTCTACGCCTACGAGGAAGGAGATCCACCGCGTCCGGGCTTGTTGCCCGCCGTGGAGGAGCGGATCGGGCAGCTCGCCGGATCCTCTCCCCGCACCCTCCAGCTCGCCTTGATTTCTTTCCTGACCGGCAGTCAGCTCTCCCAGCCCTTCACCCGAGGGGAACTGGAAACGCTCGAGAATCTGGTCACCTTGTCCGAGTGGAAGCAGCCCTCCAGCGAGCAATTCTTCGTGGAGATGCGTGGGCATTTCGAGGCGTTGTCCCCACCGGGTCATCATGCGTGGTCGGCGGCCACCCTGGCGCAGGGGGTCTCCCTGGGCGTGTTGCTCTATCACCGGGCTCGGGCCAGCAAGGCGCACCTGAACGACGAGGACCGGCGGTGGTTGGGCCGTCTGCTATGGGTCGCCGGAGCGCGCTTGCGCGAGCAGCACTCGTGCCTGGAAGTGGAACAGGGGCTCCGGCTGCAGATGCTCGGCAGTGAATGGATGGAGCACCCACCGTCGCGCGACGACTGCATCACGGTGTGGATGGACGTCGGGCGATGGCAGGAGTCCTTGCTGCAAGCGGCCTACTATCGCTGGCCCCTGGCCTCCTTGCAGGAGGAGTCCTGCGAACCCAGGGCCCGGGACGAGCTGACCTGGATGCGAGCCTTCGCGGACAAGATCCCCCTGCCTTGACCTGGTTTCAGGGCGCTCTGATCCGCTCCAACCCCAGAATTCCAATACCCCGGGATGCCGGCCCACGAGTGCCCGGCCTCCTGTGACGGCGTTCACACCTTTCGCGTGAAGCGAAACACAGACTCGAAAGGGCGGATGTAGCACCTTGGTGCGTGTCAGGGGGTGGTCCCTGATGTTGGACGCGAACGAATCCGAGCACTGGGGGAGTCATGTTTCATCTCGATCGTCATTTTTCGTTGGGGGGGGCGCTGTTCACGCTCGATGGGATTCTGGAGGCCTTTGGTGTAGGCCATGAGGAGCCGGGCTTCCTCGAAAGGCCCACGGCCTTGCCCGAGACACTCAGGGGCCAGTCGATGATCGTCTACTCGCCGCGGCGGCGCGTGGACGAATCGCTGCTGCGTCCGCTGGGGCCCCCGGAGGACATCGGTGGTGAGGTCCTCGAAGGCGATCCCGTCCTCTCCGCCCGGATCGACTTCAACGAGCAGGGCATGATGGCTGGCATCTTCAAGTCGACCACCGGGAAGGTGAGGATCCACTTCCCCTTCACCGAACACGCCACCATCCTCGAGGGGGAAGTCACCCTGACCGATGAGACGAAGCAGACCCGCACCTTGAAGAAGGGTGACAGCTACTTCATCCGCCAGGGGCAGACCGTCGTCTGGGAGGTCAAGGGCAAGCACGTCATCAAGAGCTTCTTCAACATCACCCGGTGACTCGCCTGGAAGAGGGCGGTAAGAGGCCTCGGACGGGCAGCCCTAACGCCCCAGTCAGATGGAGGCCTCTCCTTGTCGTCCCATCCCTTCATGACCCGCCGCGGCGCCGGCCTGGCGCTTGGCGTCCTCTTCCTGGCCTTGGACGCCCTGGCCCAGGCTCCGACGCCAGCTCAGGAAGTGAATCCCTTCATCGGCACGACGAACGGAGGCAACGTCTTTCCGGGGCCCGTCGCGCCGTTCGGCATGGTGTCCTTCAGCCCCGACCAGAGCCCCCTGCCCGGCAGGCGCGCGCCCATCGCCGCGCCCGGAGGGTACGAGTGGCGCTCCAATGGAATCCGGGGCTTCAGCCTCACCCACCTGTCGGGCAGTGGTTGCGCCGGAGCAGGGGGCGACATCCCCCTCCTGCCCATCACCACCCCGGTGCGCGTCTCTCCCTCCTCGCCAGACGCCTATACCGTCTATTCCAGCCTGATGAGCCATGCGAAGGAGAGCGCCTCGCCCGGCGCCTATCGCGTGGCGATGGAGAACGGCGTGACCGTCGAGCTGGCGGCGACGCCGAGGACGGCGGTGGGCCGGTTCTCCTTCCCGGCCGACAAGCCCGCGAACGTCCTGTTCCGCACCTCCGACTCGCAGACCGGCAGCACCGCCGCCGTCACCCGCATCGATCCGGACAAACGAACGGTCTCGGGCTCGGTGACCAGCGGCAACTTCTGTGGCTACCTCGCCGCCGACCGGCGCGAGAGCTACTACACGCTTCATTTCGTGGCGGTGTTCGACCAGCCCTTCACGACGGGCGGCACGTGGCGCGATGGCGTGGTGACGCCCGGCTCGGCCTCGGCGGAGGGAGGCACCACCTATGGCGAGCAGGGCTTCCCACCGGCTGGCAAGGGCTCCGGCGGATGGATCTCCTTCGAGCCGAAGACCTCTCCCGTCGTCAACGTGCGGATCGGCGTGTCCTATGTCGACGAGGCGGGCGCCCGGGCCAATCTGGAGGCCGAGAGTCCGGCCTCGGCGACGCTGGAGGGGACGCAAGGCGCCACGCGTGACGCCTGGAACCAACTGTTGGGGAAGATCCGCATCGAGGGCGGAAGCCGTGACGACCGCACGGTGTTCTACACGGCGCTCTACCATTCCCTGATTCATCCCAGCCTGCACAGCGACGTGGATGGTCGCTACCGCGGCATGGATGGCAGGATTCACGAGGTCTCGGGCGCCCAGAAGGCGCAATACGCCAACTTCTCCGGCTGGGACGTCTATCGCTCGCAGGTGCAGTTGGTCACGCTGTTGGAGCCCAAGGTCGGCTCCGACCTCGCCCAGTCCCTGCTCAACCAGGCCCACCAGAACGGCGGTGTCTGGGATCGCTGGACGCATGTCACGGGAGCGACGGGGGTGATGAACGGCGACCCCTCGCCACCCACCGTGGCCGCCATCCACGCCTTCGGTGGACGCGACTTCGACCTGAAGGGCGCCTACGCCTCGCTCCTCAAGGCCGCGACGGTTCCGACGCCCAAGGACCTCGGCCGCGTTGGCTGTCCGGTCCTCTGTCAGGGCCAGCGGCCGGGGCTCGATCAATGGCTGTCGCACCACTACATGCCCGTCGGCTCGCCCGGCTGGGGCAGCGCGTCCGACACGCTGGAGCTGGCGGCGGCCGATTTCGCCATGGCGCAGCTGGCGCGCCTGGCCGGCGACAAGACGAACGTCCGGCGCTTCACCGAACGGTCGGGCTGGTGGCGCAACCTGTACAACCCCGCCGCCACGAGCGCGGGCGGCTACCTCCAGCCGCGCAACGCCGATGGAAGCTGGCCCGCCTTCGACCCGGCCTCCGATGACGAGTTCGTCGAGGGGTCGGGGGCCCACTACCTGTGGATGGTCCCGTTCGATCCCGCTGGCTTGTTCGACCTGATGGGCGGACGCGACAAGGCGCGGGCCCGGCTGGACGGGTTCTTCCAGGACGAGAAGGGGGCGTGGGTGGTCACCAAGGCCGGCCCGTTGCATGCCGAATTGGACAACGAGCCGTCCATCGCGGCCCCCTGGCTCTACGTGTTCGCCGGCGAGCCCTGGAAGACGCAGGCCGTCGTCCGTGCCGCCATGCGGAAGATCTGGACCAACGCACCCGAAGGCATCTCCGGAAACGACGACCTGGGGCAGATGTCGTCCTGGTACGTCTGGTCTGCCTTGGGGCTGTATCCGGTCTACCCGGGGCGCGCCGAGCTGGTCGTTGGCAGTCCGCTGTTCCCGTCGGCGCGGATCTCCCGCCCGGGCGCGACGCTCACCATCAAGGGCACGGGCGCCGCACCCGACGCGCCCTATGTCCGCGCACTCAAGGTCAATGGAAAGCCCTCCCAGCGGGCCTGGCTGCCGGCGGACTTCATTGCTCGCGAAGGCGTCCTGGAGTTCGAACTCTCGCCCACGCCCGAGCGCGGATGGGGCGCCGCTGCCGCGGATGCTCCGCCGTCCTTTGGCCCACGATCCACCCGGTAGCCCCCATGCCCAAGGCCATCCTCGAAGTCTGCTCGTTCAATATCCAGTCGTGCCTCATCGCGGAGAAGGCGGGTGCCTCCCGCGTCGAGCTTTGCGACAATCCAACGGAAGGTGGAACCACTCCGAGCCACGGTGCCATCAAGCGGACCCGGGAGAAGCTCTCCATCAAGCTCTACCCCCTCGTGAGACCCCGGGCGGGCAACTACTATTACGATGAAGACGAGATCGCCATCATCGAGCAAGACATCCGCGTCTGCCGTGAGCTCGGTTGCGATGGAATCTCCATTGGCGCGCAGTTGCTCGATGGACGGATCGACAAGGACTTGATGAAACGGTTCGTCGAGCTGGCGGGGCCGATGGGCGTCACCTGCAACCGCGCCTTCGATGCGACGCCGGACATGTTCCAGGCCCTGGAGGATCTGATCGAAGTGGGCTGCGAGCGTGTGCTCACGTCGGGTCAGGCCAGTGGCGCGCCAGAAGCGGGACGAGTGCTGGGGGAGTTGGTGAAGGCCGCGGGCGAGCGCATCATCATCATGCCGGGGGCGGGAATCCGCTCATCCAATCTCGCGAAGCTGATGGAGGAGTCCGGTGCACGGGAGTACCACGGCTCCGTGCGCAGACCCACGGCCAACCCCATGACGCATGGCAACCCCAGGGTGTTGGACTTCGGGAACGTCTACCTGCCGGACGAGCAGGAGTTGGCGGGCCTCCTGGCGCAGATGAGGTAGCGCACCGGCCCTCCGTCACCGGCTGTCGCTGAGCGAGCGCCGGTGACGGGGGAGTCCCGTCAGACTGGCGTGAGCCAGTGCTTGTACTGCGCTGACCGCCCCTGCCGCCTTCGATGACGCGAAGAGCTGGTCGATGTGCTCCTCCAACCGGAAGATCGCCGTCCCACCATTCGCTTATCAGATGGGTGGTGCCGTCATCCCATCCGGTGAGCGCACCATCCAGCCAGAGCGTCTGGGTTTTCTCGATCGTCGAGGGCCTCGTCAGTCGATCCGCTGGGTGATTTCGATTCCCTGCCCCAGGGGGAGCGTGAACGACCGCGCGCCGGGGGCCTTCTGGACGTGCGCCTGGTAGGCCTTCATCTGCTCGCGCGTCGCCTCGGGGATGAGGATGTTGTCGGCCACCACGATCCCGCCCCGGCGCACCTTGGGCCAGGCCAGGTCGAAGTCCCGGACGTAGATGTCCTTCCAGTGGTCGATCAGCACCAGGTCGAACGGCCCCGTCATCTTCAGCAGGTGCAGGGAGGCGTCCTCGGCGATGATTTCCACGTGCTCGAGCAGACCCGCTTCGGTCAGGTTCTGCCGCATCTGCTTGACCTTCTCGGTGTCGATCTCGAAGGTGATGACGCGGCCTCCGGTGCTTCGCACCGCCTCGGCGAACCAGAGCGTCGAGTAGCCTGTCGAGCCGCCGATCTCGACGACCTGGCGGGCTCCGAGCGAGCGCGTCAGGGAGTTGAGCAGCCGGCCGACATCCGGCCCGACGTCCAGCATGAAGCGGCCCGCCGCCTCGCGCACGAAGCGCGCTCCCTTGCTGTTGAGCTCCGCCAGTTCCTGCTGTTCGTGCTTCGATCGCTCCTCCAACCGGTTCAACACTGCAGCGATACGCGCGTCCATGGTTTTCCCCTAAGCGAGTGTGAGTCAGTAGGTCCTGTCAGGGGGTTGCCTCGCCGAGGCCGGAAACCGGGCTTCGGTGCTGCGACCCCTGAACGGATTGAGTTGGGATGGTCTAGAACACCGGAAAGGCCTTGCTGAACCCGCCTGTGTCCTAAGCCTCCGGGAAGATCTTCTGCGGATTCAGCAGGTTCTTCGGATCGATCAACGCCTTCATCTTGCGCTGCAGGGAGATGGCCTCGGGGGAGAGTTCCCAGCCGAGGAAGCTCCGCTTGGCATAGCCCACGCCGTGCTCCCCGGCGAGCGTCCCACCGAGCGAGAGGACCGTGCGCATCAGGTCGGCCCGCATCTCCTCTACGCGGCGCTCCTCGGTGCCATCCGCTCGGTCGACAGCACCATGCCGCCGCAGATGGGCAGTGCCCCGCCGGTCAGTCCCGTTTCACCTGTGCTAGCCTCGACTGTTCTCCCCATGAAAGTCTGCATTTTCCATTCGCGCATGGGCACGGAAATCGGGTCCGCCCTCCGTGCCGTGCTCCCGGAACTCGACATCGAGGTGGTCACCGACACGGAGCGGGATCCGCCCTGCGCCGGCGAGCTCGAGGTCCTGGTCGCCAACACCTTTCCGCCCGGCATGCTGGGGCGCTGTCCCAAGCTGCGTTGGCTGCAACTCACCGGCGCCGGCACGGAGCACGTGCCCGCTGGCTCCCCTCCCAAGCACCTGCTGCTGACCCACGCGGGCAACGTCCCCGCCCGGGCCGTGGCCGAGTTCGCCTGGATGGGCCTGCTAGCGCTCGCCAAGGATGCGCCCACCCTGGTACGCCAGCAGCGCGCCCATGAGTGGAAGCCGCCCAGTGCCCGGCTCCTGGCTGGCGGCACCCTGGTCATCGCCGGCCTGGGACACATCGGACAGCAGATCGCCCTCCGGGCGCGAAGCTTCGAGCTGCGCACCGTCGCCATCACCCACAGCGGACGGGCCTCGCCCCTGGTGGACGAAGTGAGACCGGCCTCCCATCTGCCGGACGCGCTCCGGGATGCCGACCACCTGGTGATCGCCCTGCCCTCCAACCGAAGCACCACCCAGCCTCCGTTGATCAACGAGGCGGCCATCCGGGCACTCCCGCATGGGGCCGTGCTGATCAACGTCGCCCGCGCCGCCGTGCTGGACAACGGCGCCGTGGTGCGGGCGCTCCAGGAGAAGCGGCTGCGCGCGGCCCTGCTCGATGTGCACGAGCAGGAGCCGCTGCCTCCCGACAGCCCGTTGTGGGACGTGGAGGGCCTGTGGGTGACTCCCCACGGGGCCTTCCGCTATCCCCAGGAGGCCGCGGACCTGTCCAGGCTCATCCTGGACAACCTCACCTTCTTCCGTGCCGGTATGCCGCTTCGCAATCAAGTCGATCTCCCGCGCGCAGTGGATTCGTGAGACGCGGCGCTACTCGGTGCGCGCCACCTTCTCGACAGCCTGCGGGGGTTTGCGCTCGAACGTGGCGAGCACCACCCCGGCCAGGGTGATGGCGGAACCGAAGAGCTGCCACCCGCTCAGGCTCTCCCCGAAGATGAGCAAGGCCAGGATCGCCCCGAAGATGGGGACGAGGTAGAGGAAGATGTTCGTCTTGGAGACCCCTGCCTCGCGGAAGCAGTAGTACCAGGCGATGATGTTGAACACGAAGCCGATCAGCCCTCCGTAGAGGATGCCCAGCCAGCTCTCCAGGGAGACGTCCCCCAGGCGCAGCGCTCCGGAGAACAGGTCCGGCGCGCTCATGAGCAGCAGCGGCAGGCTGCCGAAGAGACAGCTCCAGGTGGCCACCCCGGTGGGGGGCAGGCGCTTCATGGCGAACTTGCTGACGACGGAATAGAGCGCGAAACACGCCACCGCGAGCAGCATGAGCACCTCGCCGCGCCAGTCCATGTCCGTCTTC
Source organism: Cystobacter fuscus (assembly GCF_044360685.1). Taxonomy (GTDB): domain Bacteria; phylum Myxococcota; class Myxococcia; order Myxococcales; family Myxococcaceae; genus Cystobacter; species Cystobacter fuscus_C. Next base: position 457,422 of record NZ_CP043491.1, read on the forward strand.
ATGGCGGAGGCCTCGGGCGGCAGGATGCGCAGCAGCCACACCGCCCCCGCGAAGCTGACGATGATGCCCACCACCTGGCGGCCGGAGCCCTGCTCGCGCAGCAACAACCTGGCGAGCACCAGCGACGCCGCGGGGATGGTCATCTCCAACAGCGCCACCTCGGAGACCGGGATGAGCCGCATCGCCTCGAAGAAGAGGAGGTTGTAGATGCAGATGCCCAACAGCCCGGTGGCCGCGAGCACGCCCATTTCCCGCGCCGTGGGCTTCGGCCACCGGCGCAGCATCGGCAGCAGGAAGACGAGCGCGAGCAGGTAGCGCAGCGCGTTCGCCTGCGCGGGCGAGAAGCTGCGCAGGGCGAACTTGCCGGCGATGAGATTGCCCGCCGCGGTCAGGGGGACCGCGACGAGCAGGATGAGCAGCTTCCAGTTCATTGAGCCGCGGCCGTCCAGAATTTCTTCCAGTTCGGATCCTTCTTGGCGCCCATGAACTGGCGGGCATCGTAGTAGTACGTCGCGCTGGCGGCGATCTGCGCGATGACCGACGGGAAGGTCCGCGAGTCGAAGTACCACTGCTTGATCCACTCGCGCAGACCCTCGATGGGAATCCGGCCGGCGAGCAGCTCCTCATAGAAGGGACCGACGTTCGCGGCGGCGGACTTGACGATGTGGTTCGTCAGCTCCTTCACGAACTGCTCTGGAGGCTGGGCTTCCGGGAGGGGATCCGACAGACGGCGGGTCGGCTTGCCAATGGGAGCATGATCCAGCTTGGTGTCGAGCTGGTTCTCGTTGGCATCACGGACATTCCGTACCCGATCCATACGCACCACGGTGTCGTTCGCGCTCATGTCTTCTCTTCTAAAAATGCTTCTCAAGGTACTTCAGGTAACCGCACGTTGCCTTATGCCTTGAAATCAATCAATGCCGCCGCCTTCGCGGGCGTCAATCCCTTGAGGAGCGCCGACCTGAGCACCTCCACGCGCTCGCGGGCGACCTCGTGCGCGATCTCATGCATCGGCTTGCCCTCCACGGTTCCAGAGCTCGCGGAAATCCAAACAGCCAACTAGACGCGCTCACCCAGCAAGGTCTTCCGGAGCCGCGGCCTGGTCGAATTGGTGTCCTCGCGGCGTGCAACGGGCCACCAGCGGCCAGGCCGTGTCGCCAGGCAAGAGCACCACCAGCAGGTCGATCCCCCCAGCCCTGGTCGCACCAGCCCGAATTGACAACGGGTGATGGCGTCCTTAGACAGCGCCCATGAGACTGCTGTCCTGGTGGTTCCGCATTCCGTTCTGGCAGCGCGTGCTGGGTGGGTTCGTGCTCGGCGCGCTGGCCGGCTGGGCGATGGGCGAAGCGGCGGGCCCCTGGCTGCAGCCGCTGGGCACGCTGTACGTCAACCTCATCCGGATGATCGCCACGCCGCTGGTGTTCTTCGCGGTCATCCACGCGGTGTCGGCGCTGCACGGGCAGAAGAGCGTGGCGGCGCTGGGCGGCAAGACGTTCCTGTGGTTCGCCGTGACCGCGGCACTGGCGGTGGGCGTGGGTCTGGGCACCGCCGCCCTGCTTCGCCCAGGGCTCGGCGTGGGCACGCTGATGATGGCCGAGGGCTACAAGCCGCGCGAGGTCCCGGGGGCGGTGCAGGTGCTGCTGGGCGTGGTGCCGACCAATCCCTTCGCCGCCCTGGCGGAGGGGAAGATCCTCCAGGTCATCTTCTTCGCCGGCCTGCTGGGCTTCGCGCTGGTCAAGCTGGGCGAGAAGACGGCGAGGCTGCGCGCGCTGGTGGGCGAGGCCAGCGAGGCGATGATCCAGGTCACCCGCTTCGTGCTGGAGCTGACCCCGCTCGGAACCTTCGGGCTCATCGCCGCCCTGGTGGGCACCTACGGCTTCGAGCGCCTGCTGCCGCTGGGCCGGTTCGTGCTCGCGTTGTACGTGGCCTGCGCGCTGCACGTCGTGTTCGTCTATGGCGGCCTGCTGCTGGCGCACGGGCTCAATCCGCTGCGCTTCTTCCGGGGCGCGGCGCCCGGGATGCAGGTGGCCTTCGTCAGCTCGTCCAGCTTCGCGTCCATGCCCGTGGCCCTGCGCAGCGTCACGCACAACCTCGGGGTGAACCGCGACTACGCGGCCTTCGCGGTGCCGCTGGGCGCCAGCATCAAGATGGATGGCTGCGGCGCCATCTACCCGGCTCTCGCCTCCCTCTTCGTCGCGCAGTACTTCGGCCTGGAGTTGTCGGCGTCGCAGTACTTCATCATCCTGCTGGCCTCGGTGCTCGGCAGCTTCGGCACCGCGGGCGTGCCGGGGACGGCGGTGGTGATGGCCACGGTGGTGCTCAGCTCCGCCGGGCTGCCGCTGGAGGGACTGGGCTACCTGCTCGCCATCGATCGCATCCTGGACATGATGCGCACCTTGACCAACGTCACCGGCCAGATGCTGGTGCCGGTCCTGGTGGCCAGGGAGGAAGGACTGCTCGACGTGGCCGTGTACGACCGGGCCTCCAGCAACGTCGGGGTGGAGGAGCCGTCCTAGTCTGGCCTGCTTTGATAGCAGTTCAGTAGTCTGGTACCGCGACTACACCATCGACTACGTGCACGAGTGCGGGCACTTCGTCATGCGTGAGCGCCCCGACATCGTCAACCGCACGCTGAAGGAGGTCTTCCCGCGCTGAGCGGCCTTTGTCGGGGCGCGCGTCCTGTCCACGTCACCACGGCAAGCCCAACGCGCGGAGTGCCGGTTCATCCGCCGACTTGGGCGCCTCCACGTTGTCGCGCTCCGGACTGCGCGCTGACACCTGCGGACGGGAAGCCGGGAGAGGCGCCGTGGCTATAGCCTCTTGTGCCGGTGGCTGGACGTCTCCGGCCCGAGGGGGCAGCATGAAGCAGACGCGTGGATTCACCGTGGCCTTGGCTGTGACCACCTTGTTCACGGGAGCGCCGGACGTCCAGGCCCGTGGCACGACTCCTTCCGATGCGGATGGCGAGGTGACGTTCACCGCAGGTCTCACCGTCCAGTGCGGTGACACCCTCACCACCCATACGCGCCTGACGCACGATCTCCACTGCCCCAGCTCGGCGCCCTTCGCGCTCCAGCTCGACGGCGACGGCATCGTCCTGGACCTGGGCGGACACACCATCCGCCGCACCGGTCCGGAGAACAGGGACTCACAAGGCATCGTGCTCGCAAGGGGCCGGATGGTGCGAAATGGCACCGTCCGGGGATTCGGCAGCGGCATCACCACCAGCAGCTCGGGCCAGCTGAACGTGCGGCTGCATGAGCTCACGCTCCTCGACAACGGCATCGGCGTCTACCACCGGACCTCCTATGGGAACTTCCTCATCACGAACTCACGCCTGAAGGGGAATGGGACCGGGCTGAGCAGCGAGTTCGATGCGTCCAATGGCAACTTCGACGTGCGGTCATCCCTCTTCACCCACAACGGGACCGCGATGGTCGCGGACTTCCATCACATCGACGTGATCGACTCCACCTTCACGTCCAATGAAATCGTCATCAACTGCTTCGGTGGCTCCGCCCGCATCCGCGGAAGCACGCTCGCGTGGAACGACGCCGTGGGCAGGATGCAGCTCGACACCGGTGGCCCCTACACCTGCGCTGAGATGCGGTTCGAGAACTCGCTGCTGGCCAACAACGCCGCGTTCGCGCCCGCCATCCGGCCGGTTTGGGAGACGAACGAACTGGCGATGATCGACACCCTGGCCGTCCGCAATGGCGCGGGGCTCAAGGTGGCGGCCTTCAAGGTCCACATCGACGGCAACACCTTTTATGACAACGCGGACGGTCTGCGCCTGTCCGACCTGCAGACGTTCTTCCCCGTTCCGCTCACGGGCATCGTCCGTGACAATCAGTTCCTGGCCAACGACGGCGATGGACTCCGAGTGCAGCCGCCCAGCACACCCACGGTGAGCAACAACCTCGCCCTGGGCAACGCGGGCTTCGGCATCTACGCGCCCACGGCCTCCGACGGCGGCGGAAACGTCGCGCGCGGCAACACCGCGGGCGACTGCGTGGGCATCGTCTGCGCCATGTTCTGACGTCCCCGCTGGCTGCGGCGCGCTCCGGCTGCCCTGGCTGAAACAATGCGATGATGGGCCCGAGATGAGCGGAGGCCATGGCGCCCGCTGACGCCCAGCCCGCGAGCAGCTTCACCGGAGCGGAGGGCTGCGCGGTGAGCGCTTGGTCCTACAGGTGTTTCAGTGGGTGGCCCTGCCCCGCGCGGCACACGCCTACCCCGTGCTGCTATGGACGGAACTCTCCACCCAGGACGGGACTGGCATCGTCTTCCCGTTCTTCTTCGCCTCGGGGGATGCCAGAAATTTCAGTTCATCCCTGTATTGTCTGGCTTACCACGACCGCGTAGGAGTATGTTCGTTTTTCACGCGGAGAGTACTCCGTTGATTCCAAGGGGGTTCTGGTGAGCAACCGCAGGGCGCTTTCGCTGTTCGCGGCATCCATGTGCAGCGCGTTCATGATTCTAGGCTGCAATGCGCCGATAGATGAGGAGGCTCAGGCAGGAGCAGCAGAGGGGACTCTGGAGCAGGGCGAGACGCAGGCTGCTCTGTCCTGCGATCCGAGGGCGGGGTTGCACAGTTCGATATGGGTGACCGTCGACTCCTATGGGCAATTCATGTACAGTACACAATGGTGTATTGTCGGCAGGGGCCTGCCCGCGGCATGTTATAGTGGTCAATTCTACTATGAGCAGCAGCTCGCGCGCATGTCCTGCATAGGGCCCGTCAACGGCTCGTGCTTCGATCCGCAAGCGTGGTGGCTCGTCACGTGTGATGCGCGCATTGACTGCACGTATGATTGCGCGGGGACTTGTCAGCCGACGAGTTGCTGAGCGAGGCAGGCGTCCACTGGCCCTGGGGCTGCTCCTTCGTTGGTCAGGGCGCGTGGTTGTAGGTGGGCAGGCGCGAGCGCACCAGCAGGGCGAGTCCGCCGAGCAGCAGCCAGGGGCCCACGTGCGAGGCGGTCAGGTGCGCGGCGCTGCCGTCCGGGCAGTGCACGTGCAGCAGCAGCAGGCCCACGGTGCCAGCGGAGAGCCCCGCGGCCACCGCCCGCGCCGGGTGGTACGCCGAGCGCCGCAGCATCACCAGCGCCGACAGCAGGGGCAGGGCCGACAGCAGCATGTGCGTGCGCACGCATCCGAGGGCGCCCGCGAGGAAGCTCTTCACCACCAGCCCCGAACCGCCCAGCACCACGGACAGCGCCACCATGGCCGTGCAGGTGCCCAGCAGACCCCAGGCCACCCGCGCACGAGGCCACATGCGCGGCCAGCTCCGGCGGCAGGGGTTGGCCCAGGCTGTCCAGCACGTGCGAGCACTCGGGCGTCATGGATTCGCCTCCTCGCGCAGGGTGGCCAGCAGCTCGCGCAGCCGCGCGTAGCCCTGGTGTGCCCGCACCTTCACCGCGGATTCCGTCAGCCCCATCGACTCGGCGATCTCCGCGAAGCCCATCCCCTCGAAGCGGTGCAGGACGATGGGGATGCGCTGGCCCTCGGGGAGCTGCTCCAGGGCACGCTGGACGGCGCGCTCAAGCCCCACGTCCCGGGGCCCCGCCTCGTCCACGGGCACGCGGGTGGGCAGCTCGCCCTCGTCCGTCAGCTCCTCGGGGCGCTTGCGCCGTTGCCAGTCGCGCGCCGCGTTGGTTGCGATGGCGTACAGCCACGGCTTCACCCGCGCGCCCTCCTGGAAGCGGCCCCGGCCCCGCACCAGCGACAATCGCGTGGATGACTACAGCGGAACACCCTCTTACGGGGCTGCTCGCGAGGGCGTGGCGGGCTTCCGCGCGGGGGCGGGGGCGGCCTTGCCCATGAATCCCTGGAAGAACGCGATGCTCTGGCGGATCTCCTCGGGCACCGCCGAGAAGTGATTTCCGGGAATGGCGAGAGCCTTGACGTCGGCGCCCTTCGCGGCGGCGCGCTGCGCGGTGTCCTGGCTTGAGGCCGCGAAGCCTTTCTCCTCGGACCCGTAGAAGATGCGCACCGGGCACTGGAAGCTGGTCGCGAAGGCCTGCGGCGAGCGGATGAGGAACTCCCGCTGGTCGGCCGGGTCAAAGGGAACGAGGAAGGGACGGCCCTGTGTGAAGCCGAACTGGTCGGGTGAACCCGAGAGTGATGTGGCGGCACGGAAGGTATCCGTTGCCATGGCCGCCAGGAGCGTGAGCGTGCCGCCCACGCTATGACCCGCGATGAAGACGCGTTTGGGATCGACTCCGGGAAGGCTCGAGAGTGCACGGGCGGCGGCCAGCACATCGTCCACCTCGTCGTAGAACAAGGTGAAGTGACCCGCCTGTCCGTTCTCGCCACGCAGGATGGGCATCATCGTAATGAATCCCGCGGTCCGATAGGGCTCCGCCATCATCCAATCTTCGGGGCTGTAGGCGAAGCCTCCGTGCAGGAAGAGCACCGCGGGCTGACGGCCTCCCTTCGGCGAGTTTCCCCCCAGGAAGGCCACGAGGTGCCGTTCCTTGTCATACTCGACGCGGCTGGCACCCGCGGGCGTCTCCAAGGGCTCTCCCTTCTGGGGGGAGGGCTGCTCGCGCACGAGGTGGGAGCGGAAGCTCTGGCGTGCCCGCGAGTAGTCGGAATCCCCGGCCCTGGCGGCGGAGGAACAGGCCAGGAGGACAGCCAGACAACGCAAGGAGTGGGTGAAGTGAGACATCAAAATCCCGCTTTCCTGGACAAAGACCTGCCAGCCGCCGAGGCATGCGGCGCAACTATACACGCACCTTCAGGGTCAGGCCAGTCTCGCGAGCTCTTGAAGACTTGCGCGGTGGCCCTTGTTGAACTCACTGGAGGATTCCCATACAGGTGCAGGTCGCGAACGAGCCGGGAGTGAATACCTCGGAGGATGACGCTTACGCGACGAGCAGACGTCCCAGCGAGCGGTGCGAGCCGAATTCCCGGCGCGACCTCGAGGCCAGCACGTGCCTCCTCTGACGCCGTGGTATGGACCGGTCAGCCATGAGTCTCTTCTCACGCCTCCTCGGTATCGGCGCCAGACATCCTCCCTCCGGACCAGAGGCGAAAGAGCGAGTGGACTGGGCGCAACTTCTGAGGAAGACGTTCGACTTCGGCTTTCCAACAATCGCAACACCCGGTGGCGCACCACCTTCAGCAGCCACTCTACCTCGCCTCGTGTGGGCGGCGGCAACGGCTCGAAGCGCATGCCACCCTCCCTGGGCACGAAAACACCGTCCGGCACCAGCGAGTGGAAGTGAGGCGTCACCTGCAAGGCCGAGCTGAAGAATTGGATGAACGACACGGCCCCTACCTGTCCACGACGGATGCCCTGCCTCCGCGCTCGCCGACGTTGTAGGGCGAACACTGCGCGCAGGAAGACGGTGAGGACGTCCGAGAGCAGTCCCACGTCCTTCAGTAGCACCCAGTGAACTCGGCGTAGCCGGTGAGGAAGTCCGCCAGCGACTCCTTCCCCAGCCGCTGCAGCAGCGCGGCGCCGTCGGCTACTTCTTCGAGGGCTGCTCATCCCGCTCGACAGGCGTCTGCACTTCCCCGCTGGAGGCAGGATCCTCGCTCTCGAATTCTGGGAGCCTGAAATGGATGTCCGACGCTGGGGGGCGTGCAAAGGCAGGTACGTAGAGAACGATCTCCTGCCGAAGTCTCAACCGTTCCCTCCTTCGTCGCATGCGCTCCTCGTCATCAGGAGGATTGGCGCCCGTCGCATTATTGATGTCGGAGCGAGTCTGCTGCACGAGTCTCGAGGCCGCCTTGCAGAAGGGAGCGCCGAGCAGATATTGATCCGTCTTCAGTATGGTGATGAGTGCGTCGCTCTCCTTGTCATACGCGGCGCTCTGCGTTGCCAACACTGCGGAGGCGCCCTTCTTCTGCTCTTTGGATGCGTTTGCCGCGTTATGCGCCGCATCCAACACGAGGAAGCCGGCATAGTCGAGAGAGTAGATAGCAGCGAATGCCCGGTTGTAGGCGGCAATGCTTGCCTTCGCCCACTCCGCCGCAAGGGACTGGTTCCGCTTGAAGATCTCCAGTTGTCTCTGGACAAGGTAGCCCAGGAGAACGACGACGCTGGCGAGGACGAGCTTGTCCACGATGGACAGAAGGAGTTCCTGCTGGAAGCCGTCCAACTGGCGGCCCACGCGCGCGGCCCAGACAATGAAGCCGACGACGGTGGCGATACCGACGACAACGCCGCCGATGATGAGCTTCTTGCGAGAACTGCTCCCCTCCGGGAACGACTCATTCGGAGCCATCTCTCGAAGTTGCCCACCCCGCCCCCGTCGCGCTACTGCCCCTCGCCCGCCTCCCCCAGCGACACAAGACGGAACATGGGCTCGCTCGCCGGCACCTCGGGCCGCTCCTCCTCCGCGCTCAGCTCGCCGGGGACGAACGTGAAGCTGTGCACCGCTGCCTCCAGGGCCGCGGCCAGGAAAGGCTGCACCTTTCCCGCCAGCGACAGCGCCCACTCCACCCGCCTCTCCGCGCACCGCAGGTAGTGCCGCTGCTCCGCGGGCGTGAGGGACTCCGCCGTCTCCATGCAGTGAATGGCCGCCTTCAGCTTCTCCGCCGCCGCCTTCAGCGCCCCCAGCGACAACTCCCGCAGGCACTCCGTCTTCTCGTGCACCTTCAGCCGCTCCCGGCTCGCTGCCCGGGTGTCAGACGACTCGTGTCGGAACGAGTCCTTTGACACCTTCCACAGACACCTTCCACAGGCGCACGTCTTCGAAGTGGCCAAGTTCAGCGTCATCGTCTTCAACGGCCCCTCGAGGTTCTTGGTTGGCAGCCCGAGCGCCCGGCCGAGCACCGCCGGGTCATGCTTCCCGTCCACCCTGGAGTCGGCCACTGCCTGCTGGATGGTCCTCACGTTGCCCCGCCAGTTGGGCCGCTCGACGTACCGCGCCTCGCCCCGGTGCAACTAGCGGGCAGTCCTCCAGAAGGGGCACCCGCCAACCATGGTCGGCGGGTGCCGCGATTGGGTGGTGCGGACAACTCCCGGCGTGGCCTGCCGGCCGCACACGATGAGGGATGCACCACCCGAGGGGACTCCCCATCTACGGCAGTTCTTCGACCAGCAGCAGGTTCTGTCCGCGGTTCCATCCGAAATAATTGGAACCGCAGGTGATTCCATCCGAATGCAACGTGGTCGACCAGATGGAGAACGTGTGGTTGCCAGGCGTCAGATTGGGAACCAGGCACGTCAGGTTCAGCGGATGGTGGTGGTTTTGAATCGCGCCCCCATTCCACACATACTGGCCGTTGATGCAACCGGTCGGCTGAAAATCCACATAGAGTTGGACGAAACCCCAACGCCCGTTGCAACCGGTAACCGCCCGGAACGTGTCCGAGTAGGTAACCTTCAGAGTCTTCCCGATTGCGCTGACGGCGTGCATGATCTGCCGCGCACCGACGCCAGCCCAGTTTCCAGAAAGTTCACCACTTTCAATGCTCATGTTCGAGTAGGTGAGTCCCGTGTTGGGAATTTCCTCGACGAGAAGAAGTGGATTGCTCCTGTCCCAGCCAATGTATATCTCGCCGCCCGAGTTCGACACGAAGGCGACATCCAGCGTGTGCTGAGCCGCCGAGACATTTGGGAGGATACATGTCAGTACGAAAGGATTCTGGAAGTTGCCGCCAGTACCCTGTGCGTCGTACTTGCCCGTGTAGCAACTGGTGGTGGCGCCATCGAGCCGTACCATCACCGTGCCCGATCCCCCGTTCTGGTTGAGACCCACGCGAAGGGTGTCCGCGAGCGTCACCTTGAGCAGAGTGGATGCAGCCCGCTTCGTGAACGCGACTTCCCGTCCGTTCACCTTGGCGTAGGCCGTGCTCGTCATGAACCCCGGAGCGCCCGCTTTTGAAAATGCGTAGGGCTGAGCATCATCCATTTCCTCGGCGAGGAGCAACGCACTGCCGCTCGTTCCATTGCCGATATAGCCAGTCCCCACATCCGAGTATGCCCACACATCGAACTCGTACAGCCCCTTGGGCAATTGATCCGTGAGGCAGACATTCGCGAACGGCAGGTGATAATTGTTGCCCCATCCGGCCGCGTTCCAGTTATACTGCCGAGCATCGCAACCCATCCCGCTGCCATTCATGCGCACCGAGTACCAACCACTTCCTCCGTTGATTTGCAACCCCACCCGGAAGTTGTCGGAGACGGTGAGCTTGATGCGAGACGTATCCTTGGTCTTGTAGATCGTGACCCGGCGCGACACGGGGACCCACAGGTTGGTGATCTCTCCAGACGTGTAGCTTCCCAGCGGGTTGCTCGCCCACTTCGTCCGGAAGAGCGAGGCCGCGCTGCACACGAACTGGGTCGCCGTGACCTCGGCGTTGTTCAGAGTCTTGTCGCCATTCAAGTCGAGGCCACTCTTCACGGCCGTGCCGCCGTACACGCAGTTGACGCCCGCGGGCTCGGGGTCGAGCCGCACGAGGGAGTTCTTTCCGTTCTGACCGTCATTGCCACGCAGGCCATTGCACACGAACGTGGTGTGCGTCACCTCGCTCGTCTCGAGCGTTCCGTTGCCATTGGCATCGAGGCCACTCTTCACGGCCGTGCCGCCCTGGGAGCAGTTCGCACCGGCCGGTTCGACATCGAGCCGGATGAGGGCGTTGGTGCCCGTTGTCTCCGTCAGGGTATTGCAGACGTACTGCTTCGTGGTCACCTCCGTGCTCTCGAGCTGCGCGTTGGCGTTCACGTCGATGCCCCCGTGAACGGCCGTGCCGCCCCGTGAGCAGTTCGCACCGGAGGACTCGGGGATCAGCTTCACCAGATACGCGCCCCCGCTCTTTCCCTCGCTATCGTTACAGATGTACTGCGTGCTGGAGACCTCGGTGTCTCCCTGGAACCCGTCGGCGTTCATGTCGAGGCCCGACAGAACAGCGGTGCCACCAGACGCGCATCGGACGCCCGCGGACTCGGGCAGCAGTCTCACGAGCGACATGCCGCCGCTCGGGCTGCTGCTCCCACTGCACACGAACGACGTCTGCTCCACCTCATTGTCGCCCAGGGCGCCATCCCCATTGTCGTCGAGGCCGGTCTGGATGGCGGTTCCCCCTTGCGGACACCTCGCGCCTGGCGGCTCCGGAACCAGCCGGACCGAGGCATTCTTGCCATTGGCGCCCCCGACGTCCGAGGGCGAAGAACAAGCAGTGAGCGCGAAAACGAGGCCGGCCACGATGGACCGACACCAACTGTATTGCTGGTACATTTGAACGTCCCCCCGACGTCTGGCTTCCGAGACACGTTATCGTGCGTTCCAATCACGAGCCATCAATCAACGAAAGCTTGTTTTTTCAATGACGTTGAGACAACCCGTTTTGACGATTGAATGCTCAAATGCACAAACAAGCATGGGATCAAGGTCCAGGCGCTGGTGTGGACCGGGGTGCCCAAAGCCGCCCCAGGTCGAGCGGCTCCGCGTCGAACGGCTCCACGCAGACCACCTCCTCGCCTCCGTACCGGGAAATCCGCCAACCTCGCGCGCCCCGGCGGTAAACCTCCAGGGTGTGGGCCCTCGGGTCCACCAGCCACGCGTGGCTCACGCCTTCCCGATGGTAGAGGGGCAGCTTGCGGCCCCGGTCCAGCGCCGCCGTCGAGGGGGACAGCACCTCGCACACCCAATCGGGTGCCAGGTCGAAGAAGGGCTCATCCCGCTCGAACAGCCCCGGAGCCCGCTCGTACCGCCACGCCGCCAGGTCCGGCACCAACACCTGCCGGCCGAGGTGCAACTCCGGTTCGAACACGAACCACCAGCCTCCGGGCCCTCCTTCCCCCATACCGAAGGTGGCCCCCAACCTCACGCCGAGCACCGAGGCCACCCACGCGTGCCACTTCGCCGGCCGTGGGAAGGCCCACAGCTCGTCGTCGATGATCTCCCCCACCCACCCCGGTGGCAGGGCCTCGATGTCCTCGTAGGTGGCTGGACGCTTTCCCCGACCCATGACCGCTCCTCCCCACAGACGTTCTCGCCTGACCGCTCACATTCTACTGGAAGGTCTGACGGGAAAGGTAGGGCTGGCGGCCACGGCCAGAACGCGTCCAGGCGCGGTAGTTGAGAAACAGGGCCACCGCGCCCATCGGAGGAGCACCCGGGGAGCGGGCGATTCAGGAGCACCTGGGCTTGCCCACGGTAGGTGCGAGGTGGGCCCCGGCACGAGGGCCACCCCAGGCCGCGTGGGGCTGAGGCTCAAGACAGCCAGAGCGCAGGCCTCGTGTGAGGCGTGGTCTCAGCTCTTGACGGAAGTGGACCGCGGGGTCTGCTCGCTGCAGACGTCCTCGGAAGCGTCCTGCTGCTCCTGGGCTCCCTGCTGCTCCTGGGTGAGAGCGGCCTGGGTGTCGGTGGCCCGGCAATAATCCACACAGATCTCCTCCGAACAGGTCGTCCGGAAGGTGCCTTGGTAACAAGGCGCGGCACAGCTGCTGTTGCATGAACAGACGTCCATGCACTGCGGCGGGTAGGCCAGGGCCGTCGACGCAGTACCCACGGTCATGAGGAGGCCGAGACTCGTGCCAAGCTGCTTCATCCAATCGCGCATGTGCACTCCAGGTAGAGACGACTGGCACAGTCTATCCCAGTTCCGAGCCTCCGTGCAGCAACGGCGGTCGTCACGGGCTCAGGGCGCAGAGCATGCCGCCCGTGCCGCGTCCGCGGAGGTCCGCCCGTCCATCTTGGCAATTGCCCGTCTGGGGAATGGGAGACGGGCGATTCTGGAGCACCTGGGCTTGCCCACGGTAGGTGCGAGGTGGGCCCCGGCACGAGCTCAACAGGCCTTCAATCCTTGTCAGCAATTCGAACGGGTTTCACACCCAGGGAAGAGAAGAGTCTCCGGTCCACGCCTTTTCGCTTTCACACCGCGGCGAGATCAGCGTCCTATCTGGTGCAGAGGCCCATCGCCATCCGGCGAGGCATCTTCTGCCCACTCAAGAGGACACCATGCCCGTCAAGGACGCATACGAAGCACTCAAGACCGCCTCCACATCATCCGCTCATGTCGAGGTCGTCGCGGGGCCCGGGAGCCTCCCGGCCGAACTCTCCGTCCTGCTCACGAAGCCCACGGCCGCCGCGGCCATCACGGCACTTCACGGCGAGACCACCGTGGTCGTGGCCAACGACATCACCCAGGAGTCGAACCTCGCGAAGGCCCCCGGCTACAACAAGGTCGAGAACTGGGCCAGTGGCGGCGCCCCCTTCGCCCGGTTCACGAAGCCGGCGGTCACCACCTACGTCGAGACCCTGTTCGACACGGCGGCCGCGCACATCGCGAGCAAGTCCGGGGTGGCCAGGGTGCTCAGCCGCAACAACCTCTTCCATGCGCACCTCGTCTTCGAGACCTTCGGGTCCACGCCCGACGTGCTCCTGGTCTTCCACGCCTTCGAGTACCCGAGCGACATCGAGGCGACCAAGAGCGGCTTCGCGCGCACCCTCGAGCCCGGGGTCCCCGCCTTCGCCTCCTCGTCCTCCGCCTTCAAGTGGCGCAATGCCATCTGGTCGATGCACCTGAACCGGATCTGGCTCATCAACTACAGCAACAACACCAATCCCTATCGGGAGTTGTTGCATGACCCGGACGTCTCGAAGGCCCACAACCCGCTGTTCCTTGACGAGTCGAAGCTCGGCAAGTGCATCGCGGACGTCAACACCTTCAAGAACGAAGGTGTGGCCCCCTTCCTGCACATCTGGAACCCCTGAGCGCGGCTATCCAAAGGTCCTCAGGAGCGGTCTCCCGTAGGGCAGTCCGGGCCAGGGGATTCCCGCCGCGATGCACACCAGCGCGATGAGCAGTCCCACCACCCACCGGCGATGTTTCGCCTTGGAGTCCCGGGCCTTGCGGCTCGCGACGGAGGCGACATGCGCGATGACGAGCGCCATCAGCATCGTCGTCGCGTGCTCGAGGCCGAAGAAGCGGAGCACGGAGATGGACATGACCGACCGCAAGCCCTCCAGACTCCGGGGCGTCAGCGGACTGAGCACGAAGTAGAGCGTCAGTCCGAGCAACACCTGGCTGTCGAGCAGGGTGATGAAGAGCAGCCGCACGCGTTGATCCGTCCGGGTCCACTCGAGGCCTCCCGCCCAGCCCCGCACCGCCCGGGCGGCGGTGATGAGGCCCAGCATCACCACGCCCCAGCGCAACCAGGAGTGCAGGAAGAGAACGGCTTGATAGAGCATGTCCTTCACGGGTTTGTCCTTCGCATCGATTCGATCCATCGGCGGACAGCGGCGCGGCCGACCTCGTCCACGACGTGCGTGCCCAGGGGCGGCATCTGGACCGCCGGCTCGCGGCTGCCGATCCGGTAAAGCAGCGTGCTGTGCGACCCATCTCCGGGGGCGACCCGCAGGAACTTCCCTCCAGTCCCGAGCGAGGGCCGGAACTGGGAAGGCACTCCCACTCCCGTGCGGAACGCCCCCGTGGCCTGGACGGACGCGAGCTCCTGGGATTCCAACCGGAGCCGCGGGCCCGAAAAGCTCGCCAGGGCCGTCTCGTTCGCGTTGTGGCACGAGACGCCACAATTCATGTGCAACCAGCCCAGGGCCTCGCGCTCGACGGGCGTTCCCGGGATGAGTGGCGCCTCTCCGGGCGGGTGCGTGAGCAGTCCCTCCTCGGCGAGCTGCCCGAGCGTCAGCCCCGAGGCCGCCTCATGCGCGAGCGCCACCGCCTCGAAGCCGAGGACGCCGTCTTCCCGGCCCCGATGGCAGGCCTGGCAGTCCAACTGACTGGGAATCTCGAAGCCCGGAGTGCCGGGCACGTCGCGCTCGCCCCCGGTGAGCTCGAGCGCCACGCGTTCGTCCTCGCTCCAGCGGTAGGTCGTCCGCAGCCAGGAGCCGTCGGCGCGCTTCCACATGAAGCGGGTCTCGATGCGCCGGCCCTTCCAGCGGAACTCCTTCCAGAACTTCGTGCCCACCGGAAAGCGCCACTCGTCCATGCGCGAGGTGTCCACCCGCGTCCCCGGAGGCAGCCACACGAAGCGGGACTTCTCCAGGCCATCGCTCCAGAGCTGGAGCCCGGGCGTGAAGGCTCGGACCCCCGGACCGAGTTGCCTCGCCGTCCACCCCGTTCCGCCTTCGCCATACAAGCCGGTGCAAGCCAGGTGGCGGGGGTCGCCCTCGCAGCGCACGCCTCCGTCCACCTCGGTCCACGTGTCCGGGGGCTTCCGGTTACACCCCATCCCCAGGCTGAGCATGAGCAGGACTGCACCAGCGCGTGCGGAGAGCATGAACAGACACCTGAAGGCATGCGAGGAGCGTTCGCGGACAAATCCAGACAGCGCGACTACTTCCCGGGACGGGCCCGGTTCACGAGCGCCTCGAAGGCCACGCGGGCCCGCTCGTCGGCGCGCGGGTCCCGCACGAAGCGGCTCGAGGTGTGATGGCTCAGGTAGATGCCACAGAGTTCCCAGACGAATTGTTCGACATCGAGTCCGGCGCGCAGGTGCCCGAGCTCAACCGCCTGCTGGACGAACTGTCCCAGCGTGGCGCGCCACTGCGCCTCGATACCGAGGACATACTCCCGGACGGGGCTCTCCACGTCGTCGAGCTCGAACATCGCGGCGGCCACGGCGCAGCCTCCCGGGAGTCCCGCCCGCTTCGCCCATCCCAGCCAATGCCGTACCAGGGATTCCAAGCGGGGCAGCCCCTCGGGCGCCTTCATCGCGGGCTCGAGGACGCGCGGGAGGAAGAAGCGGCCGGCGTATTCGAGCAGCCCCACCTGGATGTCTTCCTTGCTCCGGAAGTGGGCGAAGAGCCCGCTCTTCGACATCCCCACCTGTTCCGCCAGCCGGCCGATCGTCACTCCCCCCAGGCCTTCCTGGCTCATCAGGGCAAGGCCTTCCTGGAGGATCCGCTCGTTCGTCTTGGGGGCGCGCTTCGCCATGTCCCAGAAAAAGCACGACCGGTCGTGCTTCGTCAAGTTCCGCGGATTCAGAACTTCTCGCCCGCGGGGCGCACATCCAACTCCTGCGTCCAGACAGAGGGGGGCTGTCGGTGCAATTGCCAGTACGTCTCCGCCAGGTCCTCCGGGGAGAGCAGTGTCGAGGCGCTTCGCTCCGGGGCCATGCCGCGCACGCGGGGCGTGTCGATCATCCCGTCGATGACCACGTGGGCCACGTGAATGCCCTGGGGCCCGACTTCTCGTGCAAGGGATTGGGCGAGTGCGCGCAGGCCGAACTTGCCCACGGCGAGTCCGGCGAAGCGCGCGCCGCCGCGCAAGGACGCGGTGGCTCCACTGAAGAGCAGGGTGCCACGTCCGCGCTCGAGCATGGCGGGGAGCACCTCGCGCGCGCACAGGAATCCGCCCAGGCAGTTGGTGCGCCAGGCGGCCTCGAAGGTGGAGGGATCCAGATCGAGCACGCTCGCCACGTGGAAGGCGCCCGCGTTGTAGACGAGTACCTCGGGGGCGCCCAGCTCCGCGCGGATCCGCGAGAAGGCGCTCGAGACCGAGCCCGCGTCTCCCGCGTCCGCGGTGAAGACTTCCGCGCGTCCTCCCTCTTTCTGGATATCGGCGCGGACCTCGCGCGCCGCCGTTTCTCCTCGCGCGAGCAATGCCACCGCATAGCCCTCGCGCGCGAAGCGCCGGGCCACCGCCGCGCCCAATCCTGGGCCTACTCCAAACACCGCCGCTACCTGGGTCGTCATGGTCTCGGGACTAATGGCCGAGGGTCCGGGGCTCAAGACCCACGCTTTCTTCCGTCCGTGGTTGAACGCTCCGTCGGGGCACGTGGACGGTGGACATGGTGTGTGGGGCGTGCGAGAACGCCAGCTTCGATGCGACCCCCATCTGTGGCCAAAAGGCTCATGGCTTTGAGCCTCTGCGTATTGTTGCTGTCGTGTGGCGCGACCCGTCACGTGACTCCAGCCCCTCGCGATGCTCGGGAATTGGTCCGACATGTTCTCGTCGTTGAAAGAGGGGCAGATGGGCAGATGACCCATTCATGGAAGCCCATCGAGGCATTCCGGGTCCAATATCCGTATCTGGCGGATTCTCGCGATCTGCAAAGCCGTGTCATCCAGGTGTCCTTCAATCGGGACTGTGACGAGGAACTTATCGCGTGTGAGAGCATGTGCCTCGCGGGATTGAGCGGCCGTCATTGGAGCCATATGAAAATCGGTTCCAAGAAAGAGCATTGTCGTCGGGCGTGCAGGCAGCCGTATCTCGATTGCAGCAGTCTCAAGGAATTGGCTGAAGGCAAGGCCGTGAAGTTTCATGCTGTGGATGACGCGGTCGATTGGATTGAACGCAATAGCGAGAAGTTGCTGGTGGGGGCTGTTGTCGTGATCGCGGGCGTGTCGTTCGTCGTCGTTGTCGGGGCGAGTGGTGGTGGCGCGCTGTGGCTCGCTCCTGTCCTCGTCCTCGCCTCGTCCAAAGCGGCTTCCGAGTCCTCATTCCTGGCGGTGCATCCATGAAGGACCCCATGGTTCTCTCAGATGCCCAGCAGGTGATTGGGAGGCGTTGGAGCGAGGGGCAGACTCAAGAGCAGGAGCGGATTCTCGGCCTCGCCCGGGATACCTTGGACTTCATCTCCGCCACCGGCCAATGGTATTCCTTCCTGGACTTTCGAGAAGGCCAGGAGGTTCGGTCATCCACCGTGACCCCGGAGGAGTGCGCACCGGAGCTGAGAGAACTCCTGAGCAAGACGGAGCGCTTCTTCAAGGCGCTTCTCGATGACCCCACGTCCGCCGGAGAACAGGACGCCATCCGCGCCATTCTCGATGCGCTTCGTTTCATTCCCTCGACCTGCCAGTACGAATCCCTGGCGGGATTCATCCAGCGTGTCGAATCCAACGCTCCCCCCATGGTCGTGGCCGCGTTCGAGACGAGTGCACAGGCGGACTCATGGCTCAGGAGCCATCCGAGCCCGCCCGTGTTCGCCGATGTCTTGATTGGCGACCGCTATCATGACGTGGTCTACGATCGCGAAAGTAATTTCCGACGCTTGCCATGGAACCGGGATCTCGAGCGCTATCTCGGCTGGCTCGAAGTGAATGACCCGCCGGTGGCCAGCGCCTCGTTCGCCACTCGCGAGGAAGCGCAGGCCTGGCTGCGTGAGCAATCCCATCCGCCTCTACGGGCGTGGGTGCTGATCGCGGGGGAGTTTCATCTCGCGGTGTACCACCCGAACGTCAATCACCGGGCGCTCTATCCGCTCTCCATGGCTCTGCGAGACGCCTGAGACGTGGCTCAGTGCGCCTCACGCCAGACGTGACTCAGCTGCGCGCCGCTGGAGAGGGGCCGTGAGTGCAGGCCCGTCTCCAGGCCCGTCAGCGCCTCCCGCGTCACCAGCACGCCCCGCCCCGGGTGTTCCCCCGTCCAGGCCGACAGGCGCATCAACCGGCCACCGCCCAGCCCCGTTCCTCCCAATCCATCCGAGCGCAGCGTCGCCAGGTCCACGTGAAGCGTGGGCTCCAGGGACACCCGCGCCTCCTCCGTCCGCGCCCCGGGCTCCTCCGCGAGCGTCAACGCCATCTCCAACACCCGCCGCCGGAACTCCTGTTCCGCCTCGGGCTCCTCCGGCAGCGCCGCCACCCCCAACAGGAAGCCGCTGCCTTCCACCATCACCGTCAGCCCCTGTGCATCCATCCTCGCGCGCACGCCCTCCAGCCGCGCGTCCACCGTGTCCAGTGTGGTGTCGTCCACCCGTCCCCAGGGCCGCGCTTCCACGTACAGCCCCAGCGCTCGCACCTGCCGGATGCGGCCCGCGCCCTCGCCCCGCACCACCCGCCGCAGCTCCTCCAACACCGCGTCCACCCCCGGGTAGCGCGCCTCCCGCTGCTTCTCCATGCACCGCGCCACCACCGCGTCCAGCCCCACCGGCACCGGCGCCCGCTCACTCGCCCTCGGCACCGGCGCGTGCAGGTGCTGTTCCTCCAACTCCACCTGCGTGGGGCCCTGGAAGGGCGGCTGCCCGGTGACGAGCTGGTACAGCAGCACCCCCAGCCCATAGAGGTCCGTGCGCGCGTCGGGTGTCTCTCCGCGGAGTTGCTCCGGCGCCATGGACAGGGGCGTGCCCAGCAACAGCCCCGTGCTCGTCACACCCGTGCCCGCGTCCTCCGGCGTCAGCAGCTTCGCCACCCCGAAGTCCACCAGCTTCACGTGTGGGCCCGCCGTCCCCGCCCCCACCACCACCACGTTCTGCGCCTTCAAATCCCGGTGCACCACGCCCGCCCCGTGCGCCGCCCGCAGCGCCGAGCCCACCTGCTCCAGCACCTCCAACGCCTCCCTCGCCGACAGCGGGCCGCGCGCCTCCAGCTCCGCCGCCAGGTCTCTTCCCTCCAGCCACTCCATGGCGATGAAGGGCCGTCCATCCGGCAGCGTGCCGTGCTCCATCACGTCCACGATGTGGGGATGGCGCAGCCTGCGCAACGTCTCCCCCTCCTGCTGGAAGCGGCGCAGGGCACCCCGCGTGGAGGCGAACTGGAGGTGCAGCACCTTGAGCGCCACGGGCTCGCCCGTCCGTGCCGACCGGGCCCGGTAGAGCGTCGCCGCACTGCCCCGGTAGCGCACGGCCTCGACCACGGAGCCCCCCACGAGCGCCCCCGGTGACAACTCCTCTCCATACAGGGATTGGGCGCTCGGCTCGGCGGCGTCCGGCCAGGGATAGGCGTCGTCCCGCTTGTGCGTCATGGCCGTGTCTCCCCTCTACCTCTGACTGTTCATCCGGCAGGACTCGGGGGCCTTGGACATCAGGGCGCACGCGTCATGCAGGAACACGGTGATGGGCTCGTTCCACGTCGCACCCGTCGAGTCGCGGCACTTCTCGAAGTCCATGTCTCCCCCCACCACCGGCCCGTCCGACAGCTCGCACCGGGAGCCCGGATAGGCGGGGGCCGTCGGGTTCACGCAGGTGCCCGTGGGGATCGCCGCGCAGTTGGCCCCGCTCGAGGGCAGCGCGCACAGCCGGTTCGTCGCGTAGGCCGCCGCGTCGCTCCAGCCCGCCGCCTGGCACGAGTACATCTTGCGGTACACCGAGCCCCGGATGACCTGCTGCTTGCCCTGGATCTTCCCGGCCTCGTCGACGTACACCTTCGCCCCGAGGGCCGACGGCTCGAAGATGTTGCCGAAGTACGCTCCCTCGCGCACGGAGAACACCTCGGCCTCCGAGAGGGGATAACCCGTGCCCGCTGGCGTGCCCGTCTCCTCCTGCACCGACACCGTGCCCGTCTGCGTGCTGTCGGCCGCCTGGCTCATCACGCTGAAGACGCCCGAGGCCGGACAGGTGAAGCTCATCGCGGGCTGGTTCGTGCCGCACGTGCCCACGCCGTGCGCCAGACGCCGCACGCTGCCGTCATCGCACCCGGTGATGCCCTCGCAGGCGCGCAGCATCATCGGAGCGCCGCTCGACGAGCCCAACACCGCGCCCGTGCCGCACTGGTCCGGTGCCCGCGCGCCCGCTCCCAGCCGTACGATCTGCCCCGGCACGCACCGCCCGATGCCGTCCCCCTTCCAGCCACAGTCGCGCGTCGTCACGGTGCTCGGCGTGGAACAGGCGGTGTAGCTGGGCACCAGGGCATCCGTGTTCGGATCGTACTCCACCGGCAGCGTCACCCCCTCCAGCGAGAAGAGGTTGGGCCGCGAGGGATCCTCTCCCCGCAGGGACAACTCCACGCGGCGGCCCAGGGCGTTGTTGCGCGCGAGCAGACAGGCCGACACCCGGTTCTTGCACTCCGCGCTGGGGGCTCCGGTCTTCCACTCGGGACACAGCCCGAGCTTGCCCTTCCAGGTGCGCGGCGTGCCCGTGGTGGGATCCGTCCACGCCACCTGGCTGCTCGCGTCCAGCGCGCAGCTCACCAGGTAGGACATGACCTGCTGGGCGTCCGGGTCCAGGAGCTGCCGCTGCAGCGAGGCGTAGATGCCCCCCGGCGGGTAGAACATGTTCTGCAAGCCGCCGCCGATGATCATCGCGCTCGCCGTGGGGTTGGTGGTGATGGCGTTGAGCACCAGGGCCTGGGTGGTGAGCGAGTTGGCCACCCGGAGTGAGTGCTCCCCGGTGCGCGGCTCCTCATCCCCCCACGCGCTGTCCTGCTCCGGCTGACAACCCATGGCCCCGCTCGACAACGCCACTCCCAGGAGGAGGGCCCCGAGCGGGGAGGACATGGGCTTCTGGAAGGATGGGACTCGCGAGAAATTCATGTTCGGCCTCGGATGCAGGAGGTGGACCAGCCGGAGGGCCGGGTGTTCACCTTGGAGAAAGCGGGAGGGGCGAAGGGCTGTTGCCGGGGAGGCCACGGGTCTCGGGCGTGGGTGTTGCCTCCCAGTCCACAGTGAGCGCGTCCAGCCGCGAGCGCCACAGGGGGGAAGCCCGGGCGGTGTCGCGCGCGCGGACGAGCCACTGCCGGGCCTCGTCCCAGGCGCCGGCCTCCCACGCGGCGAGGGCGGCCTGGTGCAGCACCTCCGTGTGCTCATCGCCCGAGGTGTCCGGCGCCGCCTCGTCCGCGAGCGCGCGCCAGGCGGCGGCGTCGCGGGTGCCGGACTCCGCCTCCGCCACGCGCAGTGCCACCAGACGCCAGAGGGCCCGGGTGTTGGGCGGGGTCCGCTCCGGCGCGCAGTGGGCGTCGAGCCAGTCGAGCAGCGCGCGCGCCTCCCGCGCATTCCCCAGCGCCAGGGCCACGCGCGCGAGCAACACCGCGTCCACCGCCACCGGGTGCGCCCCGAAGAAGCGCACCCCCAGCTCGTGCGCCCGCCGCGCGAGCCCCAGCGCCTCCGCGTCGCGCCCCATCCAGTGCAGGCACTCGGCGAGCTGCCCCACGCTCCAGCGCTCCACCTGCGCATGCCCCAGCTCGCGCCCCAGGGCGATGGCCTCGCGCAGATCGCTCTCGGTGCCCTGGAGGTCCCCGCGCAGGCGCCACAGGAAGGTGCGGTTGATGAGGGTCGCGGCCCGGTGCAGCGCGTCCCCCTCGCGCTGGCTCAGCGCGAGCGCCTCGTCGAAGGCCGCGGAGGCGGGGGCTTCCTGCCCGTCGAGCGCGAGCCCCGTGCCCTGCATCATCAGCGCGATGATGCGCGTCTCCGTGTCCCGCGCGAGCGTGGCCGCCTCCACCGTGGCGGTGAGCAGCCGCGTGGCGCGCGCCCAGTCCCCCTCCCGCCAGGACTGCCGCGCGCGCGCCAGCGAGCAGCGCACCGACAGCCGCGGATCATCCAGCGCCTCGGCCTTCTCCAACGCCTCGTGGGTGCGCGCCGCCGAGCCCTCGGCGTCCTCCAGCCAGTCCACGAGCGTGGCCTCCTCCAGGAGCAGGTCCACCTCCAGGGCCGTGTTCCCCAGGGCCCGGGCCAGCGCGCGTGCCTGTCCCAGATCCGCCAGCGCCTCGTGGAAGCGGTGGGTGCGGTAGCGCACCCGGCCCCGGCCGGCCAGCACCCGCGCCCGGCGCTCCCGGTCCCCCTCGGGGAGCTGCGCGAGCGCGTGGGTGTAGTCCTGCTCGGCCTCCACGTGACGGTGGGCGCGCCGCGCGGCCTCGCCGAGCGCGAACCAGGCGGCGAAGGCTTCCTCGTGCGCGCCACTGGCCGCGGCATGGCGTGCACGCGCGCGCGGCTCCGTGTCTCCTTCCGGGAGCGCGCGCAGGGCCGCCAGGTGCAGGGAGCGGCGCCAGGTGGGAGGCAGCGCCCGCTCGAGCGCCTCGCGCAACTGGGGCTGGCGGAAGGCATAGCGCCCGGGCCCCACCGCGCGCAGCAGACCCGCGCGCTCCAACCGCGCGAGCCCCGTGCCCGCGTCCAGGCCCGCCATGCGCGCGGTGTCCTCCTTCTTCTCCAGGTGCCGTTGGGCCGCGTCCACCCGCGCCACCGTCACCTCCTGGCCGAGCACCGCGCACAGCCGCGCCAGGCCCTGGTGCGCCTCGGGCAGCACCGCCAGCGCGCGCGCCGCGAGCCGCTCGAAGAGGGGCGTCACCGAGATGTGGAGCAGCTCGTCCGCGGCCACGTAGCCCTCGCCGTCCGCCGTGGCGCGCAGTGCGCCCGAGGTACGCAGCGCCCGCGCCACCTCCACCAGGGACAGGGGCACGCCTTGCGTCAGTTGCTCCAGGCGGGCGAGCACCGGCTCGGGGATGAACTCGGCGGGGCGCAGCAGGTGGCGCAGGAGCGCGCGCTGGGCCTCGGGCGCGAGCGGCGGCAGCGTCTGGTGCGCGAGGTGCCCGGCGCGCTCGCCCAGCAGCGGACGCAGGCCACGCAGCTCGGGACGCGCCGCGGCGCACACCCACAGGGGCACGTCTGGCGCGGCGAGCGTGGCCACCTCCAGCGCGTCCAGGGAGGTGGGGTCCGCCTGGTGCGCGTCGTCTATCAGCAGGGCCAGCGGCCCCCGGGCGGCGGACTGGCGCACGGTCTCGGCCACGGCGCGAGCGAGCGCCTGGCGCCGGGTGGGGGCGGGAAAGGGCAGGGGAGGGGCAAGGGCGTCCCACAGCGCGTGGAGCAGGGCGTCCCCTGGCGCCGAATCGGGTGGGGGCGCGGCGAGGCGCACCACTCGCACGCCGGGCTGCGTCTCCAGGCGCGTGGCGAGCGCGTCGAGCACGCGCGTCTTGCCGAGTCCCGGCTCGCCGGTGAGCACGGTCAGCCCCGGGCCCGGGCCGGAGAAGGCGCGCGCCGCGTCCGCGCACAGGGTGTCGAGCAGCGCGTCACGGCCGAACAGGGGCGGGGGCTCGGACTCGGGGGCGGTGTCTTCCGGGCCCGGAGCCGTGGCGCCCTCTCCGAGCGCGAGCGCGGCCTCGGAGGTGAGGAGGCCTTCGCGAGGCCACCAGGTGTCGGGCGCGTCCAGGGCCTCGCCCGCGAGCCGCAGTTGCGAGGCACCGGGGCGCACGCGCAGCGGGGCGAGGTGGAGCACGGTGGACATGCCGGGCTCGCGGGAGAGGGGGCGCGCGGCGCGCAGGGCGGCGCGCAGTCCCGCCTCGGCCGAGGGGTGCTCGGGGAAGGCGACGAGGTAGCGGCCCGGGTGGACGCGCGCGAGCAGTCCGCCCTCGGGGGAGACGGCCGCGGCGAGCCACGGCGCCTCGACGTCTCCGGCCACGCCGAGCAGGGCCACGGGCCGCACCCCCTGGGAGGGCGTGGGGCGCCGGGGAAGCTCGGGCGTAGTGGGCCTGTCGGACGCGGTGAGGCACGCGGCGTCGAAGGCGGCGAGCAGCGCGGAGGCCGAGGCGAAGCGCTCCGCGGGCTCCTTGGCGAGGCAGCGCAGGAGGACGTCGTCGAGGGCCCGGGGCAGGGCGGCGCGCTCGGAGGCGAGGGGCGGGCGCAGGCTCACATGGCCTCGCCGCACCTCGTCCGGCCCGCCGGTGAAGGGCGGGGCGCCGGTGAGCAGCTCGAAGAGGAGGACGCCGAGCGCGTAGAGGTCCGCGCGCGTGTCCACGCCGGGCGAGGCGAGGCACTGCTCGGGCGACATGTAGAAGGGGGTGCCGAGCCGCTCGCCGGTGCGGGTGAGGCGGACGGAGGGCTCGGACTCCCTGGCGTCCGGGGCGTCGAGGAAGCGCGCGAGGCCGAAGTCCAGGAGGCTGAGCGCGCCGCCCTCGCGCAGGAAGAGGTTCTCGGGCTTGAGGTCGCGGTGGACGAGCCCCAGGCCGTGGACGTGCTCCAGGGCGGTGCACAGGCCGGAGAGCAGCTCTCGCACGTGGGGGAGCGAGGCGGCGCCGGAGCCGGGGAGCGCGGCCATCCAGGCGGCGAGCGTCTGTCCCCGCAGACGTTCCAGCACGAGGAAGGCGCGGCCTCCGGGCAGCTCTCCCTGTCCCAGGAGGGCGGGGGCGGTGGGGGGCCCCACGCGGCGCAGGGCGGCGGCCTCGTGGGCGAAGCGGGGCGAGGCGGAGGCGGCGAGGGCCACCTTCACGGCCACCTCGGTGCCGTCCTGCTCCCGGCGGGCGGAGAAGACCTGGGAGAAGCCTCCAGCGCCCAGGGGCGCGAGGAGCGGGAGTCCGGGCACCTGGGGTGGCGCGAGCGGCTCGGCCTCCTCAAGGGGAAGCCGGGGCCGCTCCGCGTGGAGCGGACAGGCGGTGCTGGGGGCGAGTCGGCGGTAGCAGACCGGGCAGCGCATGGGAGAGTAGTGGTGGGCGGGGCCGTGAGGTTAGCAGAGCGGATGTGGACGCGGATGCGGGCGCTCGCCGGGCCGCTTCCTTCCATGCCGGGGAGATGATGTCCGAGACGGAACCGAACCTTCGAGGGCCGCCCCCTTGGCTCCAAGGGTATGGGTATAGGCTCCGTCGCCTTTTGCATAGGGCCAAGTAAGGAGCCGAGCATGGCGAACGAGGAGCGCGGGACAGCGGATGGCGCGGGTCTTTCCGATGGGGTAGGTGCTACGAGGTGGCTTCCCACCTGGGACGCCTCCATGAGGCACGGCTCGTGCGAGCTGTGGTCTGATGTCCTCCCCGTCCTGGCGCGCAGTGGTGGTGACGCGGTGCTTTCACGCGCTCGACACTTCGCGGCCACCCTGGGGGACGACATCGAGGGGGACGAGAAATGGCTTTGCTTCTTCTGACAAAAGAGGTCGCCACTAATGCCTTTGTTGCATTCAAGACGAACCGTTGGTGCGTTGTCGCTGGTGCAGCGGTCACGCCTGGACGGCTTGTTCAACTGGCTGCGCTTCTGACGTTGGGCGTGCTGTCTCCGGGTTGTGTGTCAGCCGTGACAGGCCGGATCCAACCCATGCACTTCCAGTTCACCACGATTGTACCACACACGGAGCCCGGCGAGGGCGGATGGCGCGCGGCATGTGTCCATGCGCGGATTGCCAACGGAAACACAGGAGAGCCATATCTCTGCATTCTTGGCGTCGAGATGCCAATCGAGAACAGCGCAAACGGACCTATATCCACAGCCCTTGCTCAGCGAATCTCAGCGGACTGTGCCAACGATGCCGCATACGCAGTGCTCTCGGCGATAACCAAGCCTCCCCCTCCACCCCTCTACACGCTATGCATGAGTGTGAGAAAGGCATACGGCTTGAGGCTCAATGCTGCCATCGCTGGCTCGCGAGTCATGTCGACCTGTGCCCCCGGAACGACCCCCGTTGTTTTTGGCATTCCCGCTCCCGGATACTGAGTGACTGGGCCTTTCATGATCCCCTCAAGCGAAGAACTGCTCGCCATCGTTCGGAGTTATTATGATTCCAGCAACCACTTTCTTTTTACGACAGAGGTGAGCCCTGAATCAAATCGGCGTCACGCGTTATGGGCGCAATGGATCGGGAACATGAGCCCCTGGAAGGCGTTCAGGGCCAGGTTGAGAAATGAGCTTCCCGATTACAATACCGGGGAGACGTATTCAACGCATGATGGTGGTCCTCGCTGTATTGTTTATCCGCCAAGGAGTTCGAGGGCGCTTGCGTCTGATTGGATTGTTGTGGGCTGTGTGAGTATCTTGGCGCCTGTTTATTTCGTGTACGGTGTGGAGTGTGTTTTCCTCGATGGCCGGTTGCGGGGTCATAAAGCGAGCTTCGAGCAACCTCCACCCAGCATGGCTTTCCCGGCTCAGGTCGTCGCCAGGATGATTGAAACCTCATTCGGTTTCAGCGCGGTTCCTCGGGAGATCGCGGAAACGCCCGTGCCTCTCTTCGCCGGAGCGCGAGAGCCCCCAGAAACCACGCTCTTCCATGCGCTTTTTACAAGCGATCCAGAAATCATCCCGTAGTACGCCGCCTTCCCTCCCGGAACAGGTTCTGGGCCCGCTCTCAGTCCGCGATGAAGTCCGCGACGCCCTGACCCCAGACGCACACGGCCAGGGCGCCGACGAGCACCAGGGCCTGGACGGCTCCGGCCCGGCGCGGACTTCTCACGAGGCAGGCCGCCGCGAGGACGGCGCTCGCGAGGTACGGCCATGGCCACGCCAGCGCCGCGATGCCACCCAGCACGTAACCCACCGAGCCCACGAAGGGCGCGAGCATCCACCGGCCTGGGACGTGCTCCGGGTGCTTCTCCGCCCACAGGGCCGCCGCGTACAGCGCGGGCCCCAGCAACAAGCCCAGGGACAGGGCCCACGAGAAGCCGAAGACGCCATCACTCTTCCAGGCGAGCGCGAGCGCGGCACCGAGCAACCCGAGCGCCAGCCCGACCGTGCCCAGGTGCAACGCGACATCGAGCGCGTTGTCGTCCGCCTTGCCCAGCAACGTCACCACGAGGTGGATGCCATCCAGTGCGAACAGCACCACGAGCCCTACGAGTAGGATGCGCGACAGCGGGAAGGTCATGAGTGAGCGCATGCGCGGGATGCTGTTCTCGCTGTCAGGCGAAATCAACACCCCCCGTGGGACATGCCCACTAGAGTTCGTCCCAGAATGGGGGGTCGGTCAAGAAGATGCCGCATCTCGCGAGAATGATCTCGTTCTCCAACGCGGCCTGTAACTGCTGGTACAAAAGCGGGTCATCGGGGAACTTCTCTGCTGCCTCGCGCGCAAGCGCCGGTTCTTTACAGAGCGCCTCGAATCTGGCGGCGTCATGTCCCGCCCCGGCGCGAATGGCGTCAATCTTCGCCAAGAACCAGTGAGCAGCCCCGGCTGTTTTCATTTGGGGGCTTTCTCGCAGCGGCTCGCGGCTCGTCAGCCGTCTCATCGGAGTTACGCGAGCAGTTGGGCCATGCTTCCAACTTCTGCGGTTGAGTTGCAAGCTCAAAACGCGGGCCTCTTCCATGGGACGAACTTCGGACGCGCGCTGGTGCGGGTGAGACGGGAATCGGCCTGACGCGGCTCCTCCGTGCCCGCCCACCAGGCAGGCGTTCCTCCGGCTCCTGGTGCCTGCTCCTGGAGTGCGCACTTTGGTCCCCTGTCAGTCAAACGAGGGGGGTTCAAGCGATGCGCGGGTACAAGGGAGTGTTGAGTTGGGGATTGTGTGCGGTGCTCGTGGGCTGTGGAACGACGCGCGAGGAGCTGCCTCCCGGGCAGGACACACCCGTCCCCTCCGAGCCCACGCCGAACAACCCTCAGCCTCCCACGGGCGAGACGCCGTCGGACACGCCGGAGACGCCCTCGCCGCAGCCCACCGTGCCCGAGGTGCAGCCCCTGCCCCCGCCACCGGCCAATGTCCCACCCGTGAAGGCGGGCCTGGAGGGTGAGCCCACCCTGAAGCCCGTGGCCTGCGTACCGTGGACGGGGAGCGTTCCGCCCCAGCGCGCCACGGCCTGCGAGGGCACCTCGGTCTTCCAGGACGGCCACCGCGAGGTGGCCCGCTACGACGCCGACAGCCGCCTGCTGGAGTTGCGCACCTCCAACCAGCCCCATCGATCGGACTCGCTCGAGCAGCACACCTGGGAGAACGGCCGCGAGACGTTCCGCCGCATCGAGTCTCTCGCGCCCAATGGTTCCTGGACGCAGGTCGACTGGGTCTACGACGCGGAGGGCAGGCTCCAGAAGCGCACCGAAACGGCCTCGTCCCGGGAGACCGTGGTGTACCAGTATGTCCGTGAGGAGGACGGTCGGCTTCAGCGCATCGACCGCCTGCCCGCGAGCGACCGCAACACGCCCATCTTCTACCGCTACAACGCGGCGGGGCAGTTGGTGGCCATCGACAGCGAGCCCAACTGTCAACGGGACGTCGCCCGGTGCGAGACCTTCACCTACTGGCCCAATGGCAAGCTGCGCGAGGACAGCTGGGAGACCGCGATCTGGGGCGTCACGACGCAATACGATGACCGCGGCTACATCGTGGACGAGCAGGAGGGCGGTGCCGGGGGGCAGCGGCACACCGTCTACTCCCACGACTCGGCTGGCCGTCTGTTCCGGCTCTGGGAGCAGGACGGCGGGGACGTCTACGAGCACGAGCTCGTCAGGACCTTCTACTACGACGCCTCGGGCCTGCTGCTGCTCGAGCGGCTCGGCAAGGACACCACCAGACCGTCGGGGGATCATCCTGGCTCCCCGGATGTGACCACCCACCTGCGCACCACCCGCCGGCTCACGTACATCTGTGGCACGAAGATCGTCTGGCTCGATGAGTGGGATGGCAACGGGGACGGCGTCGTGGATGCCCGGCGCACCCACGAGCGCGATGCCCAGGGACGGCTCGTGCACGAGGAGTACTCGGGGACGCCGGGGCTGGACGACGGCCCCGTGCGCCGCGACTTCAAGTACGACTGTGATTGAGCGCGTCCGGGTCCGGGTGGGCTACCAGCCCGGATCCATGCCCAGGGTGCCGGGCGTCTCGTTGGCCAGCAGCATGCCCATGTTGCTCGAGCCCAGGTCCACTCCGCACAGCAGGTCCTGCCGGGAGCTGAAGCAGGGCAGCGACGAGTGGGTACGGTTGAGCGCGTAGAAGCACTTCGCGCCGTTCACGTCCCACGCCGCCTCGAAGAACCAGCCCTCGGTGTCCTGCTGGATGCCGAGGGGATCGTAGAGGTTGATGCGGTTGCCGGGGACCGTGTAGGTCTTGCCATTGCCGCAGTAGTCCGCGCGCACCAGGCGGGTGCAGGCCTGGTGGTACTGCTCGAGCGGGGTGCCGTTGTAGCTGGCCCAGGGCCGGTAGCCCCACAGCGTGCACTTGGCGATGGCGCCGCCGAGACACGCGAAGGTGAAGCGCTCGGGGTCGCTGTATTTCGAGCCGCCGCCGGGCACGTCCTGCTGATAGTTCCACACGCCCGCGATGGGAATGGCTTGCACGACGGTGCCCGCGGCGTCGCGGCAGGCCGGCTTCCAGGCGTAGTCCGTGGTGTCGAAGTACTGCACGCTGTAGAGCGTGATGTCCGAGTTGGGCGCCGGCGCCTGGTTCATCCCGGCGATGCGCATGCGCACGGTGCCGCCCTCTCCGTCACCCAGGTTGCCCCGGAATTCCACGCCGGTGAACTCCCGGTCACGGATGACCTGGCCTTTCTCATAGCCATAGAAGGTGGTGCCCTGGAGCCACACGTTGTCCACCGTGTAGTCGTTCTTGCGCGCCGGATTGAAGTTCACGCTGACGACGAAGTTGGACAGGTCGTTGCCGTTGAGGTTGCCGCCGTTGAGGTTGCCGCCGTTGAGGTTGCCGCCGTTCTCCGCCTGGAGCGGATCCGCGGCAATGGCCAGCTCGGCGTCCGGGTTGCTGTCGGGCTCGATGGGGCCCGCGCAGGCGCCCAGCAGCAAGGCTCCAAGGAGCCAGGAGGAGGTCGGGAGGGAACGCATGAATGTCCTCGGGAGGAGGGAGGGAGTGTCCAATGGACGGGCAATAGGGAAGCCATCCGTGGACTCAACGACAAGTGAGGCGTCGCCGATTGGACGCCACAACTGTCGCTTGGCTGTCATTGCACTCCGGGTGGAGCCGACGCGCACAAACGCAGGCCCACGCTCAAATCCCTGAAGTTGGGCTCGGGGGACTCGCGGTTGGTGATCCGGGCGGTGCTGGAGGCGTAGTAGTAGCTCCCCCCGCGAGCCACCGGGCGGCCGGGCGTCAGCACCGAGTCGGCCCATTCCCAGACATTGCCCGACATATCGTCCAGCCCGAAGGGGCTGCGTGAGCCGGGATGCCGGCCCACCTCGTCCGGGCCGAAGTTGGCGCCCACCTTGCCGTAGGTCTCGTCGAAGTTGGCCTGGTGCGGCAGGAGCACGTCGCCCTGGGGGAACTCGCGCTCGTCGGCACCGCGGGCGGCGCGCTCCCACTCCCACTCGGTGCACAACCGCGCCCCGGGCACCCGGCCCGTGCTCGCCACCCAGGCGGCGTAGGCCCGGGCATCCTCGTAGTCGATGGCCCCCACCGGCATGCGCCGCCAGTCCTGCTCCACGTCGCGGGGGCGCGAGGTGTAGCGGATGGGCTCGCCCTCGCGCGCCTCGTAGGCCACCACGTTGGGCATGATGCGCAGGCTCCACCGGCCCTCCGGCGAGCGCGTCAGCTTCACCTCGGCGTTCACCGACGTCGCCGAGGCCCCATGCGGCACATGGCGGGCGAAGCGCTCGGGCGGCAGCGTCTCCAGCCACTCGAGGTACTCCCCATAGGTCACCTCGGTGCGGGAGATGAGGTAGGGGCCCGTCTCCACGGCGTGCAGCGGCGTGGTGTTGAAGAAGCGGCGGATGCTCTCCTGCTCGGCGGTGCCGAAGAGGAAGGTGCCCCGGGGCACGTAGACGAAGCCCGGGGGCACCTGGCGCTCCTCGGGGAGTACCAGCTCCAGGACGCGCGCCGTGCCCGGCTCGGCACGCAAGGGGTAGCGCACCGGGGCATGGCCGGGCGCGCGCACTTCCACGAGCCACGAGCCGCGCTCCAGGGCCAGTTCCTCCAATGGGGTCGGGCCGGGGGAGGGCACCGGGGTGGGGACGTACTGGTCGTCCACGAGCGTGTACCGGGCCAGCGTCACCGTGGCCCCCGCGGGCCGGGTGTGCACGCTCAGGCGCATGGGCGCGTTCCAGCGCGCCATCCGGGTGCCCGAGGTGTCATAGAGGCTCAGCCGTTGCAGCAACTCGTCCCGGTCTCCGGGGTGGAAGGCGCGCTCGGCGAGCAGCGCGCGCTCGGCGAGCACGTCGGCGAAGGCCTCGCGCACCTCCTCCCGGTCCGGCGCCAGCACCAGGGCCTTCTCCATCGCCTCGCTGGCGTGCAGGTAGTCCCGCTCCGTATCGCGCGACAGCCGCAGCGCCTCGGCCCAGCGCGCCGAGGCGTCCTCCAGCCTGCCCGCGTCGAAGAGGGCGAAGGCCTCCGCCCGGGTGCGCTCCAGGGCGCGCTGTCGTTCGCGGGCTTGCTCCAGCAGGGGGCGGGCCTCGCCCAGGCGCGCGCGCACATGGCGCTCCAGGGTGTACCAGGCGTTCACCCGCAGCCCCGCGTACACGAGCGCGAGGGAGGCGACGAAGCCCACGACGAGGGCGCGCGTGAGCAGCTTGCCCCGGCGCAGGGCCCCGCGCGAGGCGTCGAGGAAAGCCGTCTCTCGGGCGGACAGCGCCTCCTGGGGGTGGGCCTGGAGCTCGGCGAGGTGCCGGGCACCCCACAGGGCCTCGCGGGGACGGCCCAACCGCTCCCACTCGGCGGCGGCGCGCTCGAGCCGGGCGTGGAGCTGGCGCGCCTCGTGGGCCTCGGCGAGCCAGTGGGCGAGCGTGGGCCAGCCGGTGAGCAGCGCCTCGTGGGCGATGTCGAAGGAGGCGCCCTCCTCGGAGCGGCGGGCCACCACCAGCCGTGCGCGGATGAGGGCCTCCAGCGCGGCGGGCGCGGCGGGCTCCTGGCCCAGCAGCTCGGCCTCGGAGCGGCGGGCGCGGGTGTTGTCCACCGTGACGAGCCGCATGAGCAGCCGCCGCGCCGCCACCTGCTGGTCCGGCAGCAACTGGGCGATGATGCCGTCGGCGTAGCGCGCGAGCGCCCCACTCACGCCCCCCAGCGCCTCCAGCGCCGAGGCGGAGATGAGGCCCCGGGCCGCGTCCCTCGCCTCCCACAGCTCCGCCAGGGTGAACTGGAGCAGCGGCAGTCCGCCCTCGGCGCTCAGGGTGGAGTCCACCAGCGCGTCGATGAGGGCCTCGGACTCGAAGCGCGCGCCCTTGATGCGGGCGGGGCCCGTCACCACCTCGCGCACCTCGGCGCGGCCCAGGGGCCGCAGCAGGTAGAGGGCCCGCGAGAGCGCCTCGCCCAGGCCCGGCAGCACGCCCAGCCGGGTGAGGAAGTCACTGCGCACCGTGGCGAGCAGGCGCACCCCGGCCACGCCCGAGGCGAACTGCGCGAGCAGCTCCGCCAGGAGCTGCGCCTCCCCGGGCTCGCTGAGCGTCACCAGCTCCTCGAGCTGATCCACGTGCAGCAAGAGGCCCTGGCGGGTGTTCTCCCCGAGCGAGGCGCGCAGGGCCCGCACCAGCGCGGTGGGCTCCTCGCGGGCGAGCTGCTCGATGCGCGCCTCCTCGAGGGGAAAATGCGGGGCGAGCGCGGCGGCCAGCAGGGAGATGGGGCGGCGTCCGGGCACCATCCGCGCCGGGCGCCAGGTGTAGCCATCCTCCAGCGCGCCCTCGACGACGCGCGGAACGACGCCCGCCAGACACAGCGAGGACTTGCCCACGCCGGAGTCGCCGGTGACGAGCACGAAGGCACTGGCGCGCAGCCGCTCCACCACGGCGCGCACCTCTCGCTGGCGGCCGAAGAACAGCGCCCGGTGCTCTTCCTGGAAGGCGTTGAGGCCGCGGTAGGGATTGCCCTCGGGCACGCGCGGGGCGGTGTCGCCGGTGCGCACGTCCTCGAGCGCCTCCAGCAGCGCGTCGGCGGAGGCGAAGCGCTCGAGCGGGTCGCGGCGCAGACAGCGGTCCACCACCGCGGCCAGGCGCGTGTCCACGTCCGGGTGGGCCAGGTGCAGGGGGCGTGCGTCCTGCTCCCGGACGGCGCGGGCCAGCTCCCGGGGGGGCACGTGGCGGAAGGGGCCCTGTCCGGCGGCGAGCTCGTAGAGCACCGCGCCCAGGGAGAAGAGATCCGCGCGGGCCGAGACGGGCTCGCGTGCCCAGGCCTCGGGGGACATGAAGTAGGGCGTGCCCACGAGCGCGCCCCGGGTGAGCGAGGGCAGCTCGAGCCCGGGCGGAGCCTGGGCGGGAAGCGCTTCCCCCGGACCGTCGTCGGCCGCGGACGGCAGCGCCCCGGGCGCGTCGAGGAGCTTGGCCAGGCCGAAGTCCAGCAGCTTCACCGTGCCGGACTCCTCGAGGATGGCGTTGCCGGGTTTGATGTCGCGGTGCAGGACGTTGCGGCGGTGCGCGGCGGCGAGCCCGCGCGCCAGCCCCACGCCGATCTCCAGCACGCGCCGCCAGGGCAGGGGGCGGGGCAGCCGGTCCAGGCCCGTGCCCCGGATGTACTCGGAGACGAGGTAGGGGTGCCCCTCGAACTGACCGGCGCGGTAGAGGGTGGCGACGTTGGGATGCTGGATGCGGGCGGCGGCGCGTGCCTCGATGAGGAAGCGTGGCAGGGCGTCCGCGTCGAGCACCGGGATGAACTTCAGCGCGACCGTGCGCTCCAGCAGCGTGTCCTGGGCGAGGTAGACGCGCCCGGTGCGTCCCTGGCCCAGCAGGCGCAGGAGCCGGTACTCATCGACCTCGGAGGGCGGTTGCCAGTCGTCGCGGGGGCGAGCACCCGGGGGTTGGTGCGCGGACGGATTCACCGGGAGGGCGGTTTGCTGCCCGCCTTCTTCAGGAGCGCCTGGATGTGACTGGCGACCGTGTCGGGCAGGGCGGGCTTGGTGACGAAGGCATCACAGCCGACTTCCCGGGCCCGCTCCGACGAGGGCTCGAAGACGTGGCCGGTGAGCGCCATCACGGGGATGTCGCGGGTCGCCTCGTCGGTCTTGAGTTGCTGCGTGGCGTCCCAGCCACTGAGCACGGGCAGCGACAGGTCCATCAGGATGACGTCGGGGTGGGACTCGCGCGCGCGCTCGACTGCTTCCTGTCCATCGCGAGCCGTCTGCACCTCGTAGCCCAGATACTCGAGGTACTCGGCGTACATCTCCCGGGCATCATCGTAGTCATCGACCACGAGGACCTTGCGTCCTTCCGGGCTGGATGCTTCCGCCTCGGTTTCCGCCATCTCGGACGGGGACGTTTTGTGACCGGGGTCCATCATACCTGGGGAAGGGGGGGGCGAGGAGCCATCCTGACAGAATCGGTGGTGCTTGAACAGTTCCACCGATTCTCCGGGATTCACCCATCCTGGCTTCACGCTCCGTGGCTCGTCCAGCATCCGGGCGAGCACCCATGAGAGGGATTCCTCGCGAGCACCCGCCGCGTCTTCAGAGTGGGGCGTCGGGAGGGGGCAGGGGCTTCACCTCGAGCTGCTTGGAGGCGAGGAAGTCCGGGTTGAAGATCTTCGAGCTGTAGCGGCTGCCGTGATCACACAGCAGGGTGACGATGCGCAGCCGCTCGCCGAGGTGCCGCCGGGCCACCTCGTAGGCCGCGCGCACGTTGAGGGCCGCGGAGGTGCCCACCACCAGCGCGTCCTCGCGGGCCAGGTGGTAGAGCATCTCGAGCATCAGCTGATCCGACAGGCGCATCGCCTCATCCACCCGCGCGCGGCGGAAGTTCTCCGTGAGGCGCATGATGCCGATGCCCTCGGTGATGGAGCTGCCCGAGCCCTCCATCTTCCCCTCGCGCACCTGGCAGTAGAGCCCCGAGCCGTGCGGGTCCACCAGCACCACGCGCAGGGCGGGGTTCTTCTCCTTGAGGTAGCGGCTCACGCCGGAGAGGGTGCCGCCGCTGCCCACGGAGCAGACGAGCACGTCCACGCGGCCCTCGCACTGCTCCCACAGCTCGGGCCCGGTGGTCTCGTAGTGGAAGTCACCGTTGGCGGTGTTCTCGAACTGGTTCATCCACACCCAGCCGCGCTCCTCGGCGAGCGCGCGGGCGCGGTGGTAGAAGTGCGAGGGGTTGGAGAAGGGCACCGCGGGGACCTTGATGACCTCCACGCCCATGGCCTCCAGGTACTCGTACTTCTCGCGCACCTGGTTGTCGGGCATGGTGACGGCGACGCGGTAGCCCCGCTCGCGGCCGAGCAGCCCCAGCCCGATGCCCGTGTTGCCGGCGGTGCCCTCGATGATCGTGCTGCCCGGAGTCAGGCGCCCTTCCTCTTCGGCCCGGCGGATCATCCCCTTGGCGGCGCGGTCCTTGATGCTGCCGCCGGGGTTCATGAACTCGGCCTTGCCGAGGACGTCACAGCCGGTGAGGCGCGAGAGCGAGCCGATGCGCAGCAGCGGCGTGTTTCCAACCGAGTCCCAGAGCGAGCCAATGCGGGGTGCCATGTGGGGGCCGAGCATAGCGCGCGGCGCAGGGGCGGAGTCACCTCGCCCAGAGAACACTCAGCTCCAGGAGGAGGGGGGTGAAGGGCTCGGCGTGTACGCGGGCCGGACCGGAGTGCGTGCCCCGTGGCGCCCACTGCTCGCCGTGCAGTCCGTACACCTCCAAGGACTGTTGCAGCGGGTCCACCAGCCACAGGTGGCGCACACCCTCGCGGGCGTAGATCTTCATCTTCTTCTCCCGGTCCAGTAACTTCGTGGAAGGAGAGAGCACCTCGCAGGCCCAGTCGGGCGCGAGGGTGAAGCCCACGACGTCGGGCACCTCCGGCATGCGCTCGCGGCGCCAGGCGGCGAGGTCCGGCACCAGCACGTCCTCGCCCAGGTGCAGCTCGGGTTTGAAGAGGAGCAGCCATCCGCCCGGGCCTCCCCTTCCCAGGTGGAAGGGGTTGTAGAGCACTCCGAGCAGCGCGCCATGCGCGAGCGCGTGAGGGGAGGCGGGCCGGGGACTGGCGTACAGCTCGCCGTCCACCAGTTCCGCCACGAGGTGCGCAGGGACTGCCTCCAGGTCCGCGTAGGTCGCCTTGCGCTTCTGGCGGCTGCCCATGCCTGGAGCATGGGCAGCCGGGCGTGTCTCTTCAAGGGCTGGCCAGGGAGCACCGCTGGAGTCGGGATTCATGCGAACAAGCTACACCCTACCTCTGACATGGGGTAGCGGGTGGTTCCTCTCGGAGTCGGGCCGATCGCCTTCGCGGACGTCGATGCGCATCTTCGAGTGGGCGCTCCCGGCGACCGGCTCTCACGGCTCGCTCGCCTGGGTGCCACCGCTCGCGAGGAGGGATGGCGATGATGAACGAGGAACTTCTAGCGGATGTGGCCGAGCACACCGGACAAGCTGGCACCCAGGACGCCGAGCGCATGGTGCACATGGTGCTCGAGATCCTGAGCGAGCGCTTGAGCTGGCCCGTCATCCAGGCCGTGGCGGATGACCTTCCCGGCTCGCTGACCGCGGGCATGAGGGAAGGGGTTGACCGCCAGGACTTCAACCTCGCGGAGTTCCAGGCGCGTGTCGCGGACCGGATGCAGGTGCCGCTCGGACGCGCCGTGGAACTCACGGGCGTCGTCTGTCAATTCCTCGCGGAGGCGTTGAGCCCGGGGACGCTGCTCCGGCTTCGCGAGGAACTCCCCGAGCCCATGGGGGCCCTCTTCTCACCCCGCGAGTCCGGCGAGCGCTTCGAGCCCGTCCACCTCGAGCCGAGCCGCGGGACACTCGCGGAGGGCCGACCGGGAAGCACGCATCCCCTGTCCGAGGCCAGGCCCGAGCGGGCGCAATCCCAGTCCATGGCGCGCACGGACAACCCCCATGGGGACTCGAAGCTCTCCAGTGCCACCGGGCTCACCCAGGAGCGCGAAGGGGAGACCCTCGCGACTGGACGTCCGGGGTCGCACCGTCCCCTGAGCGAACGGAAGTGAGCTCGGACGAGGAGCGCCGCGCTGCCTGAGTGCCATGTCTCTCGTTACCGCGCCGCGAATCAGGTCGCTGCCACTTGATAGTGCTTGGCCAGGTGCGGCGCACACGAGGCGGGCAAACAGAAAGCGACCGTGGGTCGCGCGGCTCCCTCCTTCGTCAGTGCCTTGAGCTCGCGCACTTTTTCGCTCGTGGAATCCCACATGCTGTCGTGGGTGTCGGGATGGATGAGTTTCATGTCCACGAATCCGACTTCGTTGGACGGGCCCGGGACCTTCATCTTCTTGGTCTTCTGTGGATTGAGTTGTGGGCCGGTCCACGCGGCAACAGCGACGAAGGGAGCACGGCGCGTGACCGGCATCGACCCGAGAGGCGCGAACCCCATCACGCTGGTCCGTTGTCCAGCGGGGGTTTGCCACCACAGGCCCGCCAACTCATCGCCGCGCGGATACCGCTTCCACTCCTCTCGTGAAAGCGACCAGCCGGATTTGCCCGCGAGTCCCACCAGGAGTTCAACGATGTCTTCCGCGGTTCGAATCTCCGGGAACACCGCGATCCCCGGTCGCTGCATCCGGGCGGCACCCGTGAAGAAGGCAGCCAGGTCCTCGTGGAGTGGCACCGACGGGGATAGCACCGATAGAGATGTTCCGGACCAGACTCCCCACTGGATGGCGTCTGCGGCTTTGGCGTAGTCCGCCGCGAAGGCGCAGCCCGTCGGACCATTGCGAAGGTACTTCCGCATGATCTCGACGACGACGTCCGCGGGCTCCCTGGTCACCGCGACCATCAGTCGAGGGGTTCACGTTGCTGGATGATGACGAAGCTCACCCGCTCACCATCGTCCGATGTGACAACGACGCGTGGCGCTTCATCCGCACGACGGGCCCAGGCTTCGGGATCATCGCGGAACTGC
Organism: Cystobacter fuscus; assembly: GCF_044360685.1. Taxonomy (GTDB): domain Bacteria; phylum Myxococcota; class Myxococcia; order Myxococcales; family Myxococcaceae; genus Cystobacter; species Cystobacter fuscus_C. The sequence continues at coordinate 495,353 of NZ_CP043491.1, forward strand.
CGCTCCTTGACGAAAACGGAGTCCTCATCCGCCTTGGTACCCCTCGAGCCGTGACTCGTACCGCTCTTGGACATGGCAACCTCCGTAGACACACCTTAACGCGCCGTGATCAAGGTGCACCTTATCCACGAATCCCGCGAACAGGTAGCGCCTGACTGCTCGCCGTTCAATTCGCTCTGTGCTACTGCCCCCGAAGCCTTGGCCTCCTGATCCTCAGATGGGGCCGCTCCCTCGGATTTTGTGGCAGTGACTGATCGCGACACAGTGCATGTTCCTCGACGGCTCACCGCCCGGCCGACCGAGTGGTGAGGCTCCGAGGACTCCGGGGCCCCGGTTGTACTCGGGCGGTTCGGAAGGTCGGGTGTCGGCTCATGAATGGTCGTCGCGTCCTCTCTCCGAGACTTCGCGGGTGCTCGACCAGCACGGCACGGTCCTTCTCGAGGTGCATCGCGGCGATCTGCGGCGCATCCTGCTCGACTCACCGGGGCCGGGCGTAATACACGTGCATCCCGCGCGTGGTGGCGTCCCACCACTCCACCATGCGCGCCTCGTCCATCGCGCCCCAGTCCGGCGCCTCGGTGAGCATCGCTCGCCCCAGCGCCTTGCCCAGGCTCACCTGCTTGTCCCCCGCCTCCCATACCTCCTCGTTCCACGCCCGCAGCGCCTCGTCCAACGTGCCGTGCGTCCGCAGCGCCTGGCTCAACGCCATCGCTTGTTGCTGCGCCTTGATCGCTCCCCCCGCCGTGTGCGGCCGGGCGATGGAGCTCGCGTCTCCCATCAGGCACACCCGCCCCCGCACATATGCCGGCACGTGCAAATCATAGACAACCTGGATGAAGGGCTCCGCCGTGGAACAGATGACCTCCGCGGCCACCCCGCGCAGCGCCTGCCGGGCGTGCTCGTGCAGGGCTCGGACGTGCTCCCCCCGTGCCGCCCCTCGCGGCAGTGACGTCTCGTGCCGGCGGCCCCGCTTGTCCGTCAGCAACTCCCCGAGCCGCGCCTCGGGCGTCAGCGTGTACCAGGCCCAGTTCACCCTCCGCTGCCCCGACGCGCACTCCTCCCTGACCCCGGGAATGGCGTAGAGGATGCACAGTCCTCCCTCGTGGACGGCCCACTCCACCCGGCCCTCCGCTCCATACGTCGCGGCGGGCACCCGCTCCTCCTCCACCATCCCCCGCCACATGAGATAGCCGGCGTACTCCGCTTTCACCTCGGGGAAGAGTTGCCCGCGGCCCCAGGACTGATAGCCATCCGCGAAGACCACCAGGTCGAACGTGAAACGCCGCCCGTCCTCCAGTACGAGGGTGACCGGGCCGTCCGTCCGCGCCTCCACGCCCGTGACGTCGCACCCCCGGTGGTACACCTTCTCGGGGACGCGCTTGCGGTGGTTGGCGAAGAGCTGGCCCCAATTCATGCCCGCCACGGAGGCCGGCTGCACCCGGAGGATGCGGCCCCGAGGCTCTCCCTCCGCCGGTACCGTCCACATGGAACTCCCCGCCTCGACGACGGGAAAATGGGAGTCCACCAGGTCGCGTTGTTTGAGCAGCTCCAGATGGGGGAGGGAGGTGGTGATGCCCGCTCCCCGGTCCTCGAACTGCCCCGTGGAGCGCTCGAATACTTCCACCTCACACCCGGCGCGAGACAGCTCGATGGCGCACACGCAGCCCGCGATCGAGCCCCCCACGATTCCGACCCTCAGCCCCTTCGCACACTCCGAAGCGGATACCTCCATGTCCATGCGTCCTCCCGGGCGCATTGTACGAGGTGTTTGACACCTTCCGGGGCATCCATGGTTGAGCACCACTTCCCCTCGTTTCTTGACATTGCAAGGGTGGGGTTGACTGATTCTGGAAGGGCTTCTCGGGCATGGGATAGGCGATGGCCGTCGCACCGGACTCTTCCCCAAACGACGCCGCGTGCTTGAAAGGGACATTGGCGCCTTGACGTAAATGGTTGGCGTCCTGGTGTGTGTAGCGAAAAAGAAAAAAGGGGACACTGGGCCACTGTCCGCTCTGCTCGCGGCAGCACCTCGATAGCCAGATCCCTCCCTTCCCCGCCAGGCCCGACATGAGGAGCCTTGGCAAAGAAAGGCAACAACCATGAGCAATAACCGAGAGAGTTTCTTCCAGACGTGGCGCGGCGTGTCCCTGGCCGTGTTGGGCGCCGCATGGAGCCTGGCCGGCTGCGGCCCCACCCCCGAGCTGTCGGAGCACGCCACCGGACTCCGCGAGGAGGGCGCCAGCCTGGCCACGTGTCCCTACAACTCGATCCAGTCGCGCGTGCAGCCGAACATCACGATCCCCTGGACGCAGACCCTCTCCATGACGCTGGGAGGGAGCATCAATGTGGGGGCGTTCCAGAATGGCTCCGGTCAGATCACCTCCTGCTGCACGACCATCACCGTGACGGGTCCCAACGGCTACCTGGTCTATCCCGCCAACCTGGGCACCCTCACCCCGCCGACCGTGGGCACCTACTATGTGACCGCCACCTGCGGCGGCCTCTCCGAGACGGCCACCGTCACCATCACGCCCAACACCGGCACGATCATCCTGCTCGAGAACGGCAGCATGGAGACGCAGAGCACGGCCCAGTACGGCACCATCGCCAACTGGGGCCCCAGCGGAGCCTGGGCGTGGCATTCCCAGTATCCGCGCAACGGCAACGCGGGCCTGGGCGCCCGTTTCGGCTACTACTCGGCTGGCACCCAGGAGACGGTGGGTCAGCTCATCCCCGGGCTGCGCTTCCAGGCCAACAAGAGCTACACCTTCCGCAGCTATGCCCAGGGCGGGGGAGACAACACCGGCGTCGTGCCCTACCAGATCGGCTACGCCGCGATCGACAACTCCCCCACCTCCTTCGTGGCGCTCGTCACGGGCCGCGTCACGGTGGGGGCGGACTGGGTGCTGACCAGTGGCGTGACCTTCGTTGCCCCTTCCTCCGGCGTTCCCCTGGGCAAGCAGGTCATGGTCCGCTTCGGCCAGGGCTCCGACGGCGGCGTGGGTGACATCTGGTTCGACAACCTCGAGTTGCGCACCATGCCCTGAGCCCTCGCTCGGACGGCGCGTAGAGGTTGTACGAGGTGTTTGACACCTTCTGGAGGGCTCCTTCTGGGGGCCCTCCAGCCCCTCGTCCCCCCCGGGCCTAGTTGCTGATTTCGATGTCGTCGACGTACCCGACGAAGTCACCCGTCAGGGGACCGTAGTCGTAGGCGATCAAGATCCTGTCGATCGTCTTGCCCGCGAGCCACTGGCCGATCCGGGACTTCGTCTGCGTCCACGCGTTGACGGTGCCGCGGATGGCTCCCGGGTGCATGCCGAGGCCGTTGACGTCCGTCGCGCCCGAGTCCCGGAGGGACGTGCCGTCCGTCATGATGAGATCCACGGTCACGTGCTGGGACAGGCTGTTCTGGGGGTAGGTCCAGAAGGACAGCTGGGTCGACGCCTGCACCGGGATGTGGACGTCATAGGCCTTGAAGTACGCGAAGGAGCCCGTGGCCGCGGTATCTCGCCCGGAGAGCCGCAGGGCCCTGCTTCCGCCGTGGGCCCGTTCTCCCGAGACGACGCCGAACCCGGCGCTGCCCGTGCCTCCAGGGCCCGTCACTCCCACGCTTCCCCCTCCCGTCGGGTCGATGGTGTTGCTCCACGTGAGCGCGGCATCCGTCTCCTCCCCACCCGTGCGGAACCAGACGGGTCCGTTCGTGTAGGGGATGGGAACGGTCGGCGTGAGCGCATCGAGCCCTTCGATCATCCTCGTCACCTTGCCCGCCAGGCGCAGGTAGAAGTCGGAGGAGATGTAGCTGCCGTCGGAGCTCAGCGTGAGGAAGTACTGGTTGGTGGGCGTCATCGACGAGTCCTCGGCCGCCTTCGCGATGGCCGTTCCCTCGTCGTACTCGTCGAACATGGCGATGTAGGCCGCGGGGATGCCCGCGCTCCGGATGTTGACGGCCTGCTTCCACATGAACGCGCCCCCGCGCCGGGGGATCTCGTTCTTCGGCCCGCCGTTCCAGTTGTACCAGGCGAAGCCGGGGAACAGGACCGGCTGGTAGGCCATGCCGTAGGTGGCGCAGTAATCGCGGTCGGGAATCACGTGGGTGTTCATGTAGCTGTCGATCTCCACGTCGTGCTTGTAGCGCCCGACGGTCCACGGAGAGATCATGTGGAACTTCTTGTACACCTCGGTGAAGCCCGGCTTCGAGTCTCCGCTGCTGGTGCGCCAGTTCGTCGGCACTCCGCCAATGACATAGGTGCCCTGGGCGCGGAACCAGTCGATGAGCTCCGCGGAGCGTGCCGCGGAGTTCGACCGATCCGCGAAGCCCACTCCCCAGATGGCCACCACCGGTTTTCCATCCTGCACCGCATAGCGGGGGGAGGCGGTGAGTTGGAGCTGGCCGACGATCGTCTTCGTCCAGTCGTCCTTGATCATCTGGACGAAGGTGGCATCGTCCATGCCGGAAATGTCATACATGATGTAGAAGAGGCGTCCGGTCGCCTCGGCGGCGGTCTTCACCTTGGTGGCGACGCTGTTGCGGTGCTCCATGAACACCCCATCCGTCGTCATGAACCGCTGCACCGCGGCCCCGTCGATGCCGTACTGCTGCATCCACTGGAAGTGCTTGTTCACGACGTCCGCCGAGTACGAGGAGAACAGCTTCGCTGGCGCTCCGTTTCCCAGCGGCGCATAGCCGGTCTGGAAGAGCGACCCGGGCGGGTACTCCGAGACGTCCGGGTACAGATCGAAGCTCTGATAACCCGGAGCGGGCATTCCCTGGTTGGACCGGTAGGTCCCCCCCGACCAGTGGTACCACCGCTCGACCGGCGACCCGTCACCATAGGCCGAGAACCAGCCCTGGTAACCGGCGATGACCTTGTCCTTGATCCCCTGCGAGACGACCGCTTGTGTCGTCTCGCCCGCTGGTTCCGTGGGGCGCGGCTGCATGGCTTCATCCTGCTCCACGCATCCCGCCGCGTTGAGCGCCAGGGACACCGCCAGCAGCAACCTGTTCAAGCGTCTTGCATTCATCCCGAAGGAGTACAAATCAGGATCCTGACTGTCAAGTAATAGTGGATAAAGCCGTTTAATGTGGATGATCGGAACGGGTGGGGGGGTGTTTCCCCTCCCTTTGGTGGGGGCGATGTCGCGGCGTGGCTTGGTAACTCCCCTCGCGTTGCGGTCCAGACTGCAACGCTGACTCCTCCCGAAGAGGTCCTACGATGAGTACCCAGCAAGTGGGCGTGAGCTTGTGCCGATGGTGCGCTCGGGCCGTTTCGTTGTTCTCCGCCGTATCGATGTTGGTTTCCTTCAGTGCCGCCGCCCAGGCGCCGATGCGCGACGTCCTGTTGGTCGGCAACAACTGGGACGGGACCGCCGACGTCATTGACGTGCGGACCTACCAGCGGCTGAAGCGCATCAACGTGATTCCGGACCAGAGCGAGCGGATGCAGGAGATCCTGCTCGACCCCGCGCGCCTGACGTACTTCCTGCTCATCCGCGAGCAGGTGGGCGAGGGCCATGATCAGTTCGTGGATGACATGTTCGCCTCGAAGGACGGGCAGGTCATCTACGTCTCGCGGCCGAGCTTCGCGGACGTCGTTGCCCTCCATGTGGGCACCGGGAAGATCCTGTGGCGGACGCGGGTCGACGGTCAGCGCGCCGACCACATGGCCATCTCGCCGGATGGTACCCGGCTCGCCGTCTCGGCCTCGACGGCCAATCGCGTGAACGTCATCGACACCGCCACGGGGAGCATCGTCGGCTCCTTCTCCGCGGGGGACAACCCGCACGAGAACAACTACACCCGCGACGGCAGCAAGATCTTCAACGCCAGCATCGGCTTCGTCTACACGCCTTTCGATACCCCGGACCTGGACGGCACCAAGGGGGATCGCTTTCTCCAGATCGTCGATGCACGCACGTTGCAGGTCCTCAAGAAGATCAACGTGCGCCAGAAGCTCGCCGCGCTCGGGATGCCCGACATGAGTGCGTCGGTCCGGCCGATGGCGCTTTCCCCCGACGAGCGGTTCCTCTACTTCCAGGTGTCGTTCTTCCACGGCTTCGTGGAGTACGACCTGCAGGAGGATCGCGTGACGCGGCTCGCCCACTTGCCGGTCCCCGAGGAAGTCCAAGCGCTGCGCCGTGACCAATACGTGCTCGACTCCGCCCACCACGGACTCGCGATGAGCGGCGATGGGACCAAGCTCTGCGTGGCGGGAACGATGTCCAACTACGCGGCGATCGTCTCTCGCGAGACGCTCCGCTACCGCATCCACCCGCTCGGCGCGCGGACCTACTGGGCGACCACCAGCGCCGATGGCAACTACTGCTTCGTCTCGGTGGCGGGCGACGACACCGTGTCGGTCCTCTCCTACGCGACCGAGCAGGAGGTGGCCCGGATCCCCGTCGGCGACCACCCACAGCGTGCGCGCACCGCGAAACTCGCGGCGCCGCTCTTCCCCTGAAGAACGAGCCCCCATCGATTCAGGCCCGTGGCCGGCCAGCCGCTTCACTTCCTCCATACCCGGCCACGGTTCGTCACGCTCCCATCACTCGGGCCAACGTCACGAGGCCCTGGTCCGTCACGCTCCCATCACGCGGGCGAACGTATGAAGCGCCCACTCCACCGGTACCCCCGAGTCGATGGGCCGTTCTCGAGGGGGGCGCGTGGGTCTTCGGTGAGAGTGCGGTTCCATTCCATGTCGATGAAATATCTGGAGGAAGTTCACATGAACGTCGTATCGAGCATTTCGGGTGTTGCTCTGGCCATTGCCCTGTCCGCGGCGCCTGCGTACGCGAGCGCGCCCATTGCGTGCAGCACCCGCGTCGATTCCTTCCTGAACGCCTCGCGGTCCGACGGCAGGCGGGTCCTGGGGATCGGGTCCGCGGTGACTGCCCGTGGAGCCCTTGGCTTCACGCACTTCGCGATGGCGCAGGGCTATCAGATCGAGACGACTCCGCTTCACACGTCGGCGGCCCCCCAGAGCGCGACGTTCGCGCTCGGGTACAACGCGACGTCGGACGTGTTCACGGGGGATTTCACCGAGGTGTTCACCGACCGTGGCAACGGCGACGAGGACCGCACCTCCCTGTGGGTCGCGCGCGGCGGAAGCTTCTGGCTCCGCTCCGTCACCTGGAGCGGCAGCTGGCTGCAGTTGCAGAACGTCGTGTGCTACGCCGGCCCGCAGAACCAGCTGGTGGTCACGGGAAGCATCGACAACCCGGGCCTCGGGAGCGATCACTGGTCCTTCGTGCTCGTTCGCGATGCCCTGTGATGACCTCCGCTGAGCAGGGAGTACGACAGTCTTGATGCTCACGCGGCGAGGGCAATGGAGGAGTGTTGCCCTTGCCGCGTGACACCTCGCCAGGGCACACGCTCGAGCCGTGCCCGAGCGAGCGGAAGCGATCTCACGGTTGGGCCGACTGGGGCGGACGGTCCTTTCGCGCGACGGGCAGGTAGCACTTGCCCTTGTACTCGGCGTGATCGTCCTCGCACGGAGGACGCTGTTCGAGCGCCACCCAGCACCCATTGTTGATGGCCACTTCCCCTCGTTTTTTGACATTGCAGGGTGGGATCAACTGATTCTGGAAGGGCTTCTCGGGCAAGGGATAGGCAATGGCGGTCGTACCGGACTCTTCCGAGTCGATGAAGTACACGGCTTTCTTCGGGGAGCGGACCTCGGAATCCAGGCTGGCCGTGGGCTGAGGTGGAGTGTTGGGATGCTTCTCGACGTACAGCCAGACGCTCAGCCCCAGTGAGAGCATGGCGAGACCCGCGAGCGCCATTTCTTGTCTGAAGACAGACTTGCGGCCCGTGTGCGGCGCCGAGGACTTCGCATCTCCCCCGCGCGAGGAGGCGAGGTGGGCGCGCACCTGCGGATTGTCCTCCACCCGCGTGACCGCCGCGGTGGTCATCACGAGGAGGTTGGCCAGGTCCGACACATCGAGCGGGGCGGGCGCCTGCTCCACCTTCACCACGACGGAGGACCAGTTCGGGTCGAAGAGGAGCTGGACCCGCCAGGGGCCCTCGGGTTGCCAGTTCACGTCCCCACCGGGCCGCAACAGCAGCACCGGGGCTCCCGTGTCCGTGTGCCAGGCCTCGTAGAGACGCCCGAGACCCGGTCCCAGCTCGTCATGGCTCGCGCCGAGGTGGAAGGGTCCCAATCTGACGCTCGCCCAGTGTTGCTCGTCCGCCATGTGCCGCTCCTTTCCCGCGATAGGAAGCGGACTTGACCTTTCGAGTCAAGGCCCCTGGTGGGTCCTGTCGGGTACGATGCGGACGCTGAAGAATCTGAGGGACGGAGGGTCCGCCACCCGGGACGTGAACTCGGGAGGGTGGGAGCGCCGGGCGAGGACGGAAACGGCGCTTGCCCTGTCGCCATTGGCATGGATATCCTGGAAAGAGAGCAAAAGCTGTCAGGACCAGGAGAAATACATGCGAGCGGCAATCATTGCAGGGCTGATGGCGGCGGGACTGCTGGCGGGCTGTGGCATGTCCGACGGACAGGAGGAGATCTCGTGCGCCAACGGCGCCACGTGTATCGGTTCCGCCGTCGAGTGCGAACAGCAGTGCGGCCTGTCTGGTGCGAAGGTGGAGCCGGCTGAGCCCACCCGCACCGAAGCCGGCTTTCACTTGTTCTATTGTTGCGATGGCACCGAATGCATCAACACGGCGATCTTCTGTGGCCGCTACTGCAACGAAAACGAGCGCGGCGGCATCTGCTCCTGAGGCCATTGCCGAGGTAACACCTGCCGTTCCGCGAATGCGGTGACCCGCCCTGGTCATGCAGGGCGGGCCGCTGTACCCCGAGAGGGTACGTGGACTGGCGTGGATGCTGCTGATCCTGGGACGTGGCGGAGCAACCCGCCGAGACCAGTTCTTGTTTCGCTGGCTCCGCCCATGTCTGGAAAAGCCTCAGGCAGTGTTGCTCGTCCGCCATGTGCCGCTCCTTTCTCGCCATAGGACGCGGACTTGACCTTTCGAGTCAAGGCCCTGGGCGGGTTCTGTCGGGTACGGTGCGGATGCTGGAACCATCCAGAGCCGAGAGCAGGTGGCCCTCTCGTCACCTGATTTGTGCGCCGTCACACCACGGAGCGGCGCCAAGCGCGGGACAGGTGTTCGTCGCTGCCTTGGATGAAGCGGCGCACCAGCTCGTCCCGTCCGCGCTTCCCGTGCTCCAGTAGGTACGCCAACTCCGGCGGCATCAAGACCTTGATGGTGACCAGCCGCACCTCCCCGGCGGGCAGGGTGAAGCGGCTTGGCAGCGTGCTCGATTCCATGCCCAGCAACACCCCCACCCTGCCGTCCTTCGTCAGGAGCGGTTCGGGCATGTCCTTGCCGGGGAGTTCCATGGATAGGAAGCCTGCCTCGAGCTTTTCGCGCAACTGCTCGTGTTCGGCCACTTCGTTGCTCACCCTCTCCAGCAGTAGCAGGGGCCAGCTCTTCTCGACATCCTGAAGGGGTTCACCTGTCTCCAGCGCGAGTTCCAGGCCGAAGCCCACGGATGGCTCCACGCGCTCCACGAAGAAGTCCGAGAGTCCGTCGGTCACCAACAGGGTACGTCCCTCCGTGCGGCGGATGACGCGCCAGACCTGCCGTCGTGCCGGCCAGTTCCCTCCGACGACGATGGGGATGATGACCTCCTCCTCCATCCTCCCCAGGGTGCGCCAGAAGGCTTCGCGGGCCGCGTCCATCTGTGCTCGCAGCTCCAGGAGCTTGTGGTTGCGTTCGCGCTCCTCAGGAGCGATGGCGCTCGGGCCGGAGACCTCCTTGAACTTCATGCCTGTGACACCCGCGCGCTCCAATGCTTCCTTGATGTCCTCGGACACGATGAGCGCCACCGTCCACCCCCAGGTGCGGAACACCCTGGCCTCGCCCACCTGGGCCGGGTCGATACGCAGTCCGTGGACGGCTCGGTACTCGCCGACCCTGTCCGGTCGGCCATCCTCCGGCTTCCAGTACTGCACCTGCGCGGATGCATGGTCGTCGATGCACCGGAGAGTGCGGGTCGCGACGAGGATGCAGTATGGCCCGGGCTGTCCGTCGATATCGACCGGGATGACTTGTACATCGTCGGATGCCAGCTCCGCGAAGATGCTGGCGGCCCGCTCGTGAACGATGGGCGTGACACCGACGCCCGCCAGGGAGAAATCGAGCGGTTTCCCTGGATGATCGATGGGGATTCGGAGTCGCTTCTCGACGCGGACAGGGACTCCATCCGTGAACTGCCATGGGTCATCGAGTTCATGGCCTTGTGAATCCGTCGGATCTCCCAGCAGCCAGCGCCCAGGAACTTCCATGTCATCGGAGAGCTTGAAGTACCGCATGGTCATGAGCCTGCCTGCGCGTCAGTTCCGAGTGACCCACTGGTTGAGGGGCGTGCCAGATGTGGAGATCTCCCTCGCCGGAACCCGGAGTTCCCCGACGAGTGCTTCCCTGCATTTGGTGCTCTGCGGACGTCAGCGCAGGAAGGCGCGGGTCATCGCGGCGTATTCACTGGAGTCCTGCTGCATGCTCTGGAGCTGGTCCCGGGCCTCCGAGGCCTCGGGGATGGGGAGCTTGCTGATGGTTTGCAGCGCTTTGACATGACTCAGGTGTCTTCTCCGCTGCTCGGCCAGTTCCACCCGCCGGAGCCCCAGGGTGCGAATCGTCGTCTCCCCGCGCTTGTTGCCCTCCACTGCGTAGGGCACTTCTTGCCGGAAGGAGATGAAGGTTTCGGGATCATCCGCCGCCGGGTCGAGCAGCAGAGGGTCTTCCACTGACACATCGTCCTTGTGGTTGCGAGCCCTTCGCTTGGGCGTCTTCAAGGGGAACAGGTTCCTCTTGAACTGCTGATTGCAGAGCGTGCAGGACAGGAAGAGGTTCGTCCACTCGTAGGCGAGCCAGTAATAGCCAGGTCGACCGAGGGGCTCCTTCTCCTTCTGACGCCACCCCGCCTTGGGGCGGAAGTGCTCGACGTCCCCGTAGGAAATGTGGGCGAAGTTCGATTCACAGAAGGCGCACTTGAGATGCTGTGCTTTCCGGAGAGCCGCCTTGACGGTCTCATGCCCATAGAGGCCCGAGTCGAACTCGAACGACTTCTTGCCGGTCTCGTAGCTCCGGGGCGAGCGTGAATGCGCCGCTCTCATGGTACGCAGGGCGTGTGCTCCTTTCGTCCGAAGGACTTCGGGCGGCTCGGCCGGCTTGCGGACGCGGATCACTTCCGGCCATCCTTCAGGCGCTCGGCGGCGCGTTGGATGAGTTCGAGAGCTTCGCGCTCGGTCTTCGTCTCGCCCGTGGGCAGAGGACCGATCATGGACTCCAACTCGCGCAGTCTGGCTTTGTCCTTCTGTGTCAACCGGGGTTTGGAGAGTAGGGCGGTCCGCTCCTTGAGGAGTTCCTCGATCTGGGGCGGCCGGGCCGTCTTCAGTCCGAACAGATCACTCGTGAGTATCTGGTCCACCCGCCAACCCCGGATGGATTCCACGTCGTTGTCGATGACGACGTGGTCGCCCTCTCGTCTCAGGACCACGATGTTCGCATCCGTGGCACTCTGAACGACGAGCGGGCTGTGCGCGGTCACGATGAATTGGGTTCGAGGGAAGCGCTCGGTCAGGTAGCCGATGAGCTGGCGCTGCCAGGTCGGGTGCAGGTGGAGATCGATTTCATCCACGAGGACCACCGCTGGTTCCGCGAGCGGGTTGGGGCTTTCGGGATAGCGCTCGAACAAGCGGCTCGCGAGGTCCACCAGCCATGCGATGAGCGTCCGGTATCCCAGGCTCAAGCCCCGCATTGGGACCCATCCGTAGGGCGTTTGGACCTCCACCCTGGCATTGCGGCTGCTCTCATTGGGAGGGATGAAGCGCAGGTCGCTCACCTCCGGGAGCAGGTCAATGAGAAGCTGTTTGATTCGGTCGCGCTTCCGCGCGGCTCCACCGGGTTGGCGTGACGCCTTGCTGGCGGCGTAATCCGCTTGCAGGAGCCACTCCTCGGCGTTTCTCAGGGGTACATCTTCAAAGAAGAGACTGTCGTTGTGCTGGGCTTCCTTCGGCGCGGACAATGCGCCAGTTCCCATTCGGCGAGTCGCTCCGTAGCCGTGGCACACCAATGAGAGGAAGGATTCATCGATACCATCCCATTCAAAGTATCCCCTTTCAGGTTCGAATTTGTATTCCACCCGGACAGGTTCTTTTCGTTCATCACCAGCGAGGAGTCCGCCCTCCATGGCTTCGACAGCCAAACGGGCTACACCCATGTGTTGATGAGTCGGAAACCAAGGCTGACCGAAAGCTTTGGGAACGTAGGCGTTCTCGCGACTGGAGCGCGGCGAATCGGGTTCGAACGTCGTGAGAGCCTGCAGCAGGGTTGTCTTGCCCATGCCGTTGTTGCCGAGAATCACCGTCCACCTCGCCGGACGTCCCTGCTCATCGGCGAGCCGCAGGGTTTGCGTGGGCCCGAAGCAGCGGACGTTCTCGAGGGTCAACGAAAGCAGGTAGACGGGCAGGGGCCTCGAGGGGAGTTGCTTGCGCGAGCCCGCCCTTACCCTCTTGGACTGCTGTGCTCTTCCCCGGCTTTTCGTGGCCATGTTGATCCTCACGCGTGCCTACCTCGGCGCCACATGCAGGCGATGTACCACGAAGGTCGGACTCCGCCCAGCCCAGGCTGCAGGCTCGCTGATGGGGGGAGTTCGCGGCTCACAGGATGGCGAGGTGGGCTGACCTCATTCCGTCCTGGACAACTGCGCTTGGTCTTGTCGCGCCGCCCTTTCTCTTCGTACTCTCGCCTCTTTCATCTCCACGTTGCGTCCTTTGGAGCGCGAATGATGAAATCCTTGAAGTGGTTCCTCATCCTGTTGATGACCTTCGCTTTATGTGGCGCAGGACCCAATGAGGTACGGGGATTCATCACGCCAGGAAAGTTCGATTACAGACAAATTGTCCCGGTAGATGTTGATGGGGGATGGCAAGCGGTCTGCTTTCGTGCGGCATTTATCCATGGGAACACAGGGAATACCGTTCGTTGTACGTTCACGGTTGGCACACCAATCCGGCTTCGTCCGGGCGCACCACCTCCGCGAGAAATCACGAGAGAGCGGGCACAAGTAGCAGGGGCGAGTGCTGCCAATCAAGCCGCATATCTCGTGCTCTCGAAGGCCTCACCCGAGGTAATGTCCGCTGTACTCTGCGGGGCCTTTGTCGAAGAGTACAATCGAATTCTCAAAATCAGTCTACCTGGATCCCGAGTCAACAATACCTGTGTGCACGATATCCCAGTCATCCCCATTTCACCGGATGGACAATGACAAGCGCCCGCCTTGCCTCGCTCATCGAAACCGCTCGACGATTCCATCCGCGCGGCATCAGTCCAGCGGATGAGCGGTACACCGAGACCCCCGAGTACCTCCGCGCCCGTGAGGCATGGCGGCGTGCATCGCGGAACGCGGAGCCCTGGCAACGTGTGCTGGCGCTTCTGCGGGAACGAGCCGCGCCAGCCTATCGCGTGCGAGATCTCACGGTGCCGTACATGCATCCCTCTTGGCGGGTGGCGCTCCTGCGTGAAGGCACGCCGTTCATCGCGGTGGGATGCGTGAGTGTGCTCGCCCCGGTTTTCTTCTGCTACGGCCTCCAGGGGTTGGAGCAAGAGCCCGAGGTGTTGCCGCGAGAGCGTCCTCAAGTGGCCGAGGGTATCGCGCTGATCGAGCGGGCACTCCAGGAGGTGTTCAACTACGAGCGGCTCTCGCCAGAAGAGGCCCTGGTGGTCGTGCCCGACGTGGAGGTCGAGCACTGCCCACCCGGTGGCTCAACGCTGCTGGCCGCGTTGATTTCCAATGACCTGAACCACTACGTGTAAGACGGGCGCGGCGGTCGCGGTCTTCCGCCCCGCCGCCTTCTCCGTGCGGGCTTAGAAGTGCACGCGCGCGGTGAGGAACGCCGAGCGCGCGGCGGCCGGGATGGCCTGGCCCGCGTAGTACTGGTCGTAGAAGAACCTGTTCGTGAGGTTGTTCACGTTGAGCTGCAGGTCCAGCCGCTCCCAGAGCGAGTAGCTGGCGAAGGCATCAAAGCGCCAGTAGTTGGGCACCTTGTTGTAGCCCTGCGCCGCCGAGGTCGGGTTGTTCACCGTCGTCACGTCCTGGTACACGGCGCCGCCACCCAGCGTCAGGCCGTCCAGGATGCTCACCGTGGTCCACAGCGACAGGCTGCGCTTGGGCGTGTTCGGCAGCGGCTGGCCCACCAGGTACGGGTTGGTGTGCTCACGGATCTCCGAGTCCAGGTGCGTGTAGTTGGCCAGCACCCTCCAGGCACTCGTGAGCTGCCCCGTCACCCCCACGTTGTAGCCCTGCACCCGCTGCGCTCCCTCGAGCACCAGCTGCGGCTGGGTGGGATCGCTGTTCGCCACGCGCGCGTTCGTCTTCTCGATGCGGAACACCGATGCGTTCAACCCCAGCCGCGACTCGAGCAGCTCCGCCTTGGCGCCAATCTCGTACGTCTGGTTGCTCTCCGGCTCGAGCGTGGCGTTGTTGTTGGCGAGCGCTCCCGCCTCCGCCGACGGGTTCGCGGACGTGCCGTACATGGCATACACGCTCGTCTTGTCCAGTGGGTGCAGCACGAGCCCCACGCGCCAGTTGAAGAGCGTGTCCTTGTTTTGCAGGCTCGTGCGCACGCCCGCCCGGTCCACCGCTGAATACCTCGTGCGGAAGACGTCCACGCGCGCCGAGCCGAGCACCTCCACGAAGCGGGAGATGGAGATCTGATCCGCCGCGTACACACCCACGTCCCACTGGCGGCTCTCGTTGGAGCCGGAGAAGACGCGGTTGACGGTGGTCAGGTCCGGCGTGGGCTCCGGGTCGAACAGGTCGGCGGGCAGGTTCGGTGAGGCGCCCGACGCGGTCAGGTTGTCCCGGTACTGGTCGCGCGACTCCCGTGACAGCTCGAGCCCGATGTTCGCCGTCTGCTTGACGATGCCCGTCTGGAGCTCGCCCCGCAGGTCCGTCTGGTTGATGAGGTAGAGGTGGTCCGTGTCCGTCTGGTAGCGCTCGCGGCCAATCGTTTCCGGATTGATGGCTGGCACGAGCCCTCGAGGAGACGTGGGACGGGAGAAGCGGTCCACCCCGCCCAGGCGCAGCGTGTTCGTCAGCCGCGGGCTGCCCTCACGCCCCTCGCCGAAGCGGTGCTGGAAGCGCGCGGTGCCCACGTGGGCGTTCACGCGCTCTCGGTCCTCGCCCCTCACGCCGTAGAAGACTTCCCTCCCCACGCCGTAGGTGATGCCCACCGGGCCGCCCTGGTAGTAGGGATGCCCGTAGTCCGGCACGCTCCGCTCGTGCTGGTAGAAGTAGTCGAAGTCCAGCGACGTGTTCTGCCCCAGCGCGATCGTCAGCGAGGGCGCGAAGCCCAGGCGGTTCTCGCTCACGTCGTCGCGGCCCGCGATGTTGGCGAGCTGCCCGAGCACGTTGATGCGCGCCTGCACGCGCTCACTGATCACGCTGTTGACGTCCACCTCCAGCCGGCCCGAGGGCGCCGTGCCGCCCGTGAGGCTCACGCTGCTCGTGGCGCGCTTGCTCGGGCGCTTCGTGGTGAGGTTGACGGCGCCTCCCGTCGAGCCCCGGCCGAAGAGCACGGCGGACGGACCGAAGAAGACCTCTACGCCGCCCAGGTTGAAGGTGTCCCGCGTGAACCAGCCCAGGTCCCGCACGCCATCGCGGAACGTGTCGCTCTGCGCCGAGAAGCCTCGCAGGTTGAAGGTGTCTCCCTGGCGCCCGCCCTCACCCGCGCTCACCGTGATGCCGGACACGTTGCGCAGCGCATCGCGCACCGTCGTCGCGTTCTGCTCCTCGATGACCTTCTCGGGCACCACCGTCACCGATTGCGGCGTGTTGAGCAGTGGTTGGGGCAGCCGCGTGAGGCCACTCTGCTCGGTGTGGTACTCGCGCGGGTCCGCCGCCTCCTGCACCTTCACCGTGGGCAGCACGAAGGTGTTCTCCGTGCCCTCGGACGAGGCTGGCGCGGCGGGGCTCTCGGTGCGCGGGGTCTCGGTGGGCGGCGTGGACTCCTGGGCGAGCGCGCCCCCCGTCGCGAGCGCCGAGGCGAGGCCCACCGCGGCCTGCCCCAGGGGCCAGAGCTTGCCGCGGACTCCTCCCGCGAGGCCCTTCGTCGCGCGGATGCCAGGGGTGTTGAGCTTGGATGACATGTTCGGTCCTTGTGCGTGCGGGGAGTTCGGTCCTCCGTGGCGCACCCCGGCCGTTCGCGCCGGGTGGGGCGCGCCGGTGGAGCGGTGCGTTTCGGAGGACGGGTGGAGGGGGGCGGCGATCAGACGGTGGGTTCGACCCGCTCGGCACCCGCGGTGTCTTCGGCGGAGGCAGCGGCGGCGCGCTTGCCCGGGAAGAAGCGGCGCCAGGACAGGGTGAAGCCCGTCCACACGAGGAAGAGTCCGCCCAGGCAGCCGACGGCGGCGAGGAACTGGCCGATCAGCCCGAGCGCCTCACCCGTGTGCAGGAAGCGCATCCACCGGCGCGCCCGGTTGCCCGCGGACAGGTCCGAGAAGGCGTCCTGGCGCAGCACCCGGGCGGTGTAGGGATCCAACGACACCTGCGTCGCCGCGAAGGGAGGCCAGGTGCCCGGCTCGCGCACGGCGAGGGTGAGGGCGGAAGGGGCGGGAGGCTTGCGCGCTTCTCCGGGGCCCTCGTTGCCGCCGGGCCGGGGACCACTCGCTCCCGGGCCGCGCGCGGGCGCGTTGCCGCGCGGAGGTCCGCCACCGCCCAGCCGCAGGGTGATGTTCTCCCAGGCGGGCACTTGCTGGCGGGCCTGGGCGAAGATCGCCTCGAGCGGCAGTGGCGCGCTTCCCGGCGGAGGCGTGGGCACCTGGACGGTGGGCCCGGGCGGCGGCCCTCCGGTGGCGGGAGGCGTCTCGCCCGCGAGCTTGAAGACGAGGTCCGAGATGCTCTTGTAGGAGATGACCATGCCCGTGGCCGTCATGACGATGAGTGCCGGCAGCAGCCAGAAGCCGATCACGTTGTGCCAGTTCCAGTCGCGCGCCTTGCCCTTGAGGCCGCGCCGGAACCACAGCGCGGGCCGCACGGTGCGCCACGTCCACTTGCGCGGCCACCACAGGTAGAGGCCCGTCACCGCGAGCGCGAGGAAGATGGCGTTGCTCGCGCCGGTGATGGCCTTGCCGATGGGGCGGCTGTCGCCCTGCGCGCCCAGCCACCGGTGCCAGTCCTCCATGAGGTGGAAGAAGGAGCGCCAGCCCGTGGCGCCCCAGTCGCGCACCTCGCCCGTGTAGGGATTCACGTAGACGCCGCCGGTGCGGCCGGTGCTCACCGTCACGGCGAGCGTGGGCTCGGGGTACTCCGTCACCGCCGAGGGCTGGGCTCCGGGGCGGGCGGTGCGCACGCGCGCGAGCAGCTCGTCGATGGGCAGGCGGGGCGCGCCCGGCGAGGGTACCTCCACGCGCCGCGTCTCCTGGTCCGCCCAGTCGAGGATTTCATGCTCGAAGGCGAGCGCGATGCCCGTGAAGGACATGACCGCGATGATGAGCCCGGCGAGGAGGCCCGCGATCAAGTGGGGCCAGAAGACGAGGGTGTGGACACTGATGCGCATGGCTGCTCGTGCGCGCGGAAAAGGGGAGGGCCCCCCCGCCGCGCGTGCTTCACTTCAAGGAGAACTGGACGGGAATCTCGACGATGACGCGCACCGGGCGGCCCTGACGGCCCAGCGCCGGAGAGAAGCGCCACTGGCTGACGGCGGAAATGGCCGCGGCATCCAGCGCCGCCACGGAGCGCACCACCCGCGTGCTGCCGGGCTCGATGCGTCCGTCCACGCCGATGATGACGCGCACGAGGACGAGTCCCTCGATGCCATCGTTCCGGGCCGAGCGGGGATACTGGGGTTTGACCTGCTGGAGCACCCGCGGCGGGCTCGCCACCTGCTTCAGCTCGAGCGCGCCCCCGGTGGCTCCCACCAGTCCGCCCTCCTGGCCACCGATCACGCCTCCGAGCACCCCCGCCAGGGTGTTGCCCACGCCCGCGCTGTCCAGGGCCAGCTCCTGGGCCGGGGCCTGCTCGGTGGCCGTCTCCGGCTCGGACACGGCCGGCTCGGGCTCGGGGGGCGTCTCCACGGGCTTCTCGGGGAGGGGCTCCTGGGGGAGGACGCGCGGGAACACCGGGCGCGGGGTGGGCGTGCGCGAGCGGGACTTCACCCGCTCGGGCTGCACCGCGCGCGTGGCCGTGGTGCTGGCGGCCGGCGGGGGCGGGGGCGCGAAGTGCATGAACACCAGCTCCGGCTCCTCGGGCGCCGCTTCCCGGGGCACGGAGGGCAGCGTCAGCCCCACCGCCGTCACTCCCGCGATTCCCCCATGCACGAGCGCCGCGAGCAGCAGGGCCCAGCCCCAGCGCTCCCGCTCGCCTCCAACTCGCGACGTCTCTCCCATGCGGAAGAGCCGCTCACGGACCGCGGGGGCACTCGCGTTGTCGGTGCCGGGCGGAGGCATCTCAATGGGGAAATTGAGAATCATTCTCATTTCTGCTCGGACGAGCAATATCCCACGATGCTGGGGGCGTCAACGAGGGGGGAGAGCGGAAGTTGAGGATCCCAGAAGCAGCGCTCAGGGGTCGGCCCATTGGCGCAGGAGGTTGTGGTAGACGCCGGTGAGCACGACGAGGGTGGGGCTCGCGGGCACTTCCTGGTTGAGCTGGCGGATGGCCATGTCGAGGTCGAAGAGCAGGGCGCGCTGGGAGACGTCGCGCACCATGCTCTGCACCCAGAAGAAGGAGGCGAGCCGCGCGCCGCGGGTGATCGGGGTGACGTGGTGGAGGCTCGAGGCCGGGTAGACGATGAGGTCTCCGGCGGGCAGCTTCACCGCGTGGCTGCCGTAGGTGTCCTCCACGACGAGCTCGCCGCCGTCATAGCTGTCGGGCTCGGACAGGAAGAGCGTGGCGGAGACGTCGGTGCGCAGGCGCAGGGGCGTGCCGGCGAGCGGGCGGATGGCGTTGTCCACGTGCGAGCCGAAGGTCATCCCCGGCTCGTAGCGGTTGAAGAGCGGGGGGAAGACGCGCTGGGGCAGCACGGCGGAGATGAACAGGGGGCTGTGCTCGAGGCCCCGGAGCACGAGCTCTCCCAGCTCGCGCGCCTGGGGGCTGTCCTCGGGCAGTTGCAGGTTCTGCTTCACCCGCGCGGACTGGTGGCCGGCGGTGGCGCGGCCGTCCTCCCAGGTGGCCTGGGCGAAGACGTCGCGGCAGTGGGCGACCTGGGCGGCCGTGAGGACGTGGGGGATGTGCACCAGCATGGGCGGGTTGTAACCACCCCCGGGCCCGGCGTCACTTGCCCTCGGCGGCGCGGTCCGGCTCGTCTTCGAACCCGGCCTCGAGCAGGGACTGCTCCTGGGCGGCGGGCAGGATGACCGTCAAGAGCGTGCCCTCGCCCTCGCGGCTGTCCGCGCGCAGCGTGCCGCCCAGCCCCGTCACGATGGCGTGGCTCACCGACAACCCCAGGCCCGTGCTCGTTTTGCGCGTGGTGAAGAAGGGCTCGAAGATGCGCGCGACCACCTCCGGGGACATGCCCCGGCCGGTGTCCTTTATCTCCACCACCAGCTCGCCCGTCTCCCCCGTGTACGCCGCCACCCGCAGCACGTTGTTCGCCGCGTCCGGCTCGTCCATGGCCTGCAGGGCGTTGAGCAGCAGGTTCACGAACACCTGGGTCAGCCGGGATTCGTCGCCCTCCACCCGAGGCACCGGCTGGAAGTCCGTCTCCAACCGCGCCCGGTGGCGCAGCTCGACCCGCACCAGGTTCAGCGCGTGCTCCAGCACGGGGATGATGTCGACCGTCTTGTGCTGCTCGGGCGGCGCGCGCGACAGCGTGCGCAGATCCTGGACGATCGTCTTCAGCCGGTGGGCGCCATCGGCCGCCTCGGTCAGCGCCTCGAGCACGTCGGCCACGTCCGTGGACAGGGCATGGTTCTGGGAGCGCAGCACCTCCGCCACGCGCGTGAGCTCCTCGCGTGCGAAGCCGATGTTGGCCAGCATGTAGGCGAGGGGATTGCCCATCTCGTGGCCCACCGCTCCGGCCAGCGAGCCCAGTGCGGCCAGCCGGTCCGCCTTGAAGAGCTGCGCCTCCATCTGCTTGCGCACCGTCACGTCCTTGGCGAATACCCGCAGGCCCTCGGGATCCACCAGGTGTGTCACCGTCAGCTCCCAGTGACGGCCCTCCCACTGGACGCTCGGCGTGTCGCCCGCGGAGGCGCGCCGGGCCGCCGCGAGCGAGGCCTCCACCACCGGATGGCCCGAGCCGAGCGGGAACAGATCCGTGAAGGCCTTGTGCGCCGCGGGGTTGGCGTAGTGCAGGACGCCGTCCGGACCCAGCTCCAGCATGGGCTCGGGGTGCAGCAGTGGGAAGGAGGCCAGGCGGTAGAGCCGCTCCTCCTGGGCGCGCAGCTCGGTGACGTCGCACACCAGCACCGCCGTGGTGGCCTCCCGCGCGGGGTCCGCCGGAGTCCGCAGGGTGGCCTCGGCCGCGAACCAGCGCGTCTCTCCCTCTACCTCCAGGCGGTACTCCACCCGGCCTCCACCGCTGTGCCGCGCCGAGCGCGCGAGCGCCGCCAACGCGCCTCCCGCCTCCATGCCGAGGGCTTCCCCCAGGGGCCGTCCCTCCGCCTCGCGCACGTCCCGCCCGAACGCCTTGCCCGTGGGCGTCCACAGCCGCAGACAGCGCTGCCCGGCATCCACCTCCGCCGCCAGGTAGTCCGTCTGCCGCACGGCGCGGGGCGTGTGCGTGCGCGCGGTGGCCTCCGAGGCGAGGACGAAGCCCTCGCTGTCGAAGAGGCCCAGCATCGGCTCGAGTCCGCCCGTGCTGCCGGCGAGCGAGGTGAGCACGGACACCAGCGTGGCCGTGTCCGCCTCGCTCATGCGGGAGGTGATGATGAGGCCGTCGGCGGGCGTGGCGTGGGTGTAGGCGAAGGGCTGTAGGTGGCGCTCGTCGGCGCCCAGGTGCTCGGCGAGGTAGGCCCGCACGGTGTCCTCCTCGGGGTGGCTCGCGTAGATGGCGGCCACGTCCGCCTCACCCTCGAGCACCGCCAGCAGGGCCTTGCGGTAGGTGCCGAGGAAGTGCTCCTCGCGGAAGGTGTCCGCGGGAGGATGGCCCATCTCCGTGAGGTAGCGCGTGGGCAGCAGGTAGCCGGCCGTGGAGCGCGGGGCCACCCAGGCGGCGCGCGTGCCCTGGAGCGTGCTCAACGTGAGCGGCCGCGACGCCCGGCACAGGAGCGCCGAGTAATAGCTGCCCTGTCCGGCCCGCACCGCGCGCAGCACCGCCCGGGCGCGCGGCTCGTAGTGGGTGCATTGCTCGGCCGTGCCCCAGACCAGCTCCACCCGCTCCTCGGCCAGCTCCCGCTCCAACACCTCGTAGGACGGCGCGAGCTCCACCAGGATGGGGCGGCCCAGCCGCTGAGCGAGCGCCCGGCCGAACAGCTCCGCGCGCACGTGCTCCTTCACCTCTCCCAGCGAGGGCGAGAGAAGAAAGCGGATGGGCATGGCCGTCAGGCTCATGGTCGGGGTCTCTCCTGAGGGACTCCGACCGGAGAGCGGAAGCATCCCCCCTCCGCGCGGAGACGACGGATCATGCCGGACATCCAGGGCGCGCGCATCTCACCCCCAGGCTGGGTCCGAGCCCGCTCGCTCTCCTCCTCGCTCCCTTCCTCGGAGTCCGGACGACACTCGCTCCGCCGTGTCCATCCGCGAGACGACGCGACGCGGCAGGGCGCCTCGTCCCACCGCCGGAGTGGGTGGGATGTCGGGCGATAAACCATTGGAATCACTGGGAAAGTACGCCCCGGCGATGTCAGACCCGGCGGGTACAAACCGTCCTTCACCGAAGAGGGGAGGACCAGGTCATGACGAGGGTTGGGCGCGCCGCGTCGGCGCTCTTCGCGCTGGTGTTCGTGTGCCTCCCGGCATGGGCCGGGGGGCCGCTCGTGGCGTTGGAGGGCGGCCGGGTGCTGGCGGGTGGTGAGGTGTACGAGCCCGGCACGGGGGCCTGGCGGGCCACGGGGGCGATGCGCACCGCCCGGCGTCACTCCGCCGCGGTGCGGATGGAGGACGGGCGGGTGCTGGTGGTGGGGGGCATGTCGGCCTCGGGCGTCCTGGCGAGCTGCGAGGTGTACGAGCCGGCGACGGGCCGGTGGTCGCGCGTGGCGGAGCTGGCCGAGGCGCGCGCGGAGGCGGTGGCGGTGGTGTTGTCGGATGGGCGGGTGCTGGTGGCGGGCGGGGTGGACGCGGATCGGCTCCCGGTGCGCTCGGCGGAGCTGTACGAGCCGGCGACGGGCCGGTGGACGCGCACGGGCTCGCCGGTGTCGTCGCGGCAGGGCGCCGGGACGGCGGTGGTGCTCGACACGGGCGAGGTGCTCTTCGTGGGCGGACTGCTCGCGGAGCTGTACGACCCGGCCAGCGGCCAGTGGCGCAAGGCGGGCCCGGTGGGGGGCGCGGCGGGCACGCACCGCTCGGGACACTCGGTGACGCGCCTGCCGGATGGACGGGTGCTGGTGGTGGGGGGCATGACGGCGCGCGCGGCGGCCACGGCGGAGGTGTACGACCCGGCGAGTGGTGAGTGGCGACTGGTGGCGGCGCCGGGCGTGCCCCGCGAGGGACATGGGGCGATGGTGACGGAGGACGGACGCGTGCGGGTGGTGGGCGGCTTCCACATGAAGAAGGGCGCGCTCGCGTCGGTGGAGACGTACGACCCGGTGGCGGACACCTGGAGCGTGGAGCCGCCGCTCGGGGCGGCGCGCAGGGGCGCGGTGCTGGTGCCCCAGCCGGATGGCGCGGTGCTGGTGGTGAGCGGCTCGAGCGAGACACCGGGGGGCTCGCCCGCGAGCGAACGGTATGTGCCGGAGCGGTGTCTGCCCTTGAGCTGCGCGAGCGCGGGCCGCACGTGTGGCGAGCCCCCGGATGGTTGTGGGGGCACGTTGTCGTGCGGCCCCTGCGAGGAGGCGCCGCCCCGGTGCGCCGAGGAGGGGTGTGGCGTGGAGCGCGCCGTGTTCGATGCCGTGTTGGGCGTGCCCCGGTGTGGCGAGGCGGGCGCGGGGTGTGACTCGGTGGGCCTGCTGGCGGGACGTGGGCTGCTCGGTCCGGAGCCCCACGCGCCCAACACGTTGGGTGGCTCGTGCGCGGATGGGCAGGGCGGCACGCACGCGCGGGACGAGGCGCTCGACGGCCTGCGGGTGATCGCCGAGGAGCGGGAGGGGCTGTCACCGGGAAGGCGCGTGCGGGTGGAGGCCACGGTCTGGGCGTACGCGCGGCCGGGGGTGAACCGGTTGGACCTGTACGCCGCGGCGGATGCGCGCGCTCCGGAGTGGACGCACCTCGCGACGCTCACGCCGGACCGTGCGGGGGCCCAGGTGTTGACGGCCACGTACGTGTTGCCGGTGGGGGCGTCGCAGGCGCTCCGGGGCGTGTTCCGCTACGCGGGCCGTGCCGAGCCGTGTCCGGAGGGCGTCTTCGACGACGTGGATGATCTCGTCTTCACCACGCGGTGAGCGCGGGAGCGGGGGGGCCGGACCCTCCAGCCAGGGAGGCGGGCGGACGCTCGATTATCCGGAAATAAACCTGACGCGGCGCGGCAGGTGGTCGATCTGGCCGATGCTCCCCACTCTAGGGGGCATGGACCACAAGGATCAGCATCACGTCGTCATCGTCGGAGCGGGCTTCGGGGGACTCCAGGCCGCGCGCAAGCTGCAGAAGGCGCCCGTCAAGGTGACG
This sequence comes from Cystobacter fuscus, assembly GCF_044360685.1. Lineage (GTDB taxonomy): Bacteria > Myxococcota > Myxococcia > Myxococcales > Myxococcaceae > Cystobacter > Cystobacter fuscus_C. The sequence goes on from NZ_CP043491.1 coordinate 519,061, forward strand.
GTGGTGGATCGCTACAACCACCATCTCTTCCAGCCGCTGCTCTACCAGGTGGCGACCGCCGTGCTCAGCCCCGCGGACATCTCCGCGCCCATTCGCAGCATCCTGCGCGGCCGCAACACCCAGGTGCTGCTGGCCGAGGCGCGCTCGGTGGACGCGGCGCGCAAGGTGCTCGTGTGCGACGGCGGCGAGGTGCCCTATGACACGCTGGTACTCGCCACGGGCGCCACGCACTCGTACTTCAACCACCCCGAGTGGGCCAACGTCGCCCCGGGTCTCAAGACGCTCAACGACGCGGTGGCCATCCGCGAGCGCGTCCTCTTGTCGCTCGAGGCCGCCGAGCGCGAGACGGATCCCGAGCGCCAGGCCGAGTGGCTCACCTTCGTCATCATCGGCGGAGGCCCCACGGGCGTGGAGCTGGCGGGAGCCATCTCGTACATGCTGCGCCACTCGCTGCCGCGGGACTTCCGCCGCATCGACACCGCCAAGGCCCGCGTGCTGCTGCTGGAGGGTCTGCCGCGCGTGCTCACCCAGTACCCCGAGGAGCTCTCGGCCACGGCGCGCAAGGACCTGGAGAAGCTGGGCGTGGAGGTGCACACCGGCTCCATGGTGACGGGCGTGGACGAGCGGGGCGTGAGCGTGGGCGAGCAGCGCATCCCCGCGCGCACGGTGCTCTGGGGCGCGGGCGTGGCGGCCTCCAAGCTCGTGCGCTCGCTGGACGTGCCGCTCGACAAGGCGGGCCGCGTGAAGGTGGACGCCACGCTCACGGTGCCCGGCCACGAGGACATCTTCGTGCTGGGGGACGTGGCGTCGGTCGTTCAGGACGGCAAGCCCGTGCCGGGCATCGCCCCGGCGGCCATGCAGATGGGCCGGCACGTGGCGAAGAACATCCGCCTGCGCCTCGACGGCAAGCCCCTGCAGCCCTTCCACTACGTGGACAAGGGCAGCTTCGCCGTCATCGGCCGGGGCTACGCCGTGGGCCTCGTCTTCAACAAGCTGAAGATGAGCGGCCCGCTGGCGTGGCTGATGTGGGCCGGCATCCACATCGCCTACCTCGTGGGCTTCCGCAACCGCCTGGCGGTGATGCTCAACTGGGCCTTCACCTTCCTCACCCGGGGACGCGACGTGCGGCTCATCACCGGCGCGTACGCGCCGCACCTGCCGCCGTTCTCCAAGAACGCCGAGCCTCCCGCGCTCCCGCTCCCCGAGGCGGCGCCCCCTCCTCCGGCGCACGACGCGGGGGCTCCTTCTCCCGTTCACTGAAGCGCCGGGCCGCCGGGTGGGGCCGTCAGTCGGCCTCGCCCGTGGCGAAGGCGGCGCCCGCCAGCAGCCGCAGGGTGGGCATGTCGATGGCGCTGCCCAGTCCGGGGCCGCCCAGGAAGTAGAGCGCCACGCCCTTGCCCAGGTGCTTGCGCACGCCGATGAGCACCTCGGCACTCAGCCGCCCGCCCTGCAGTGGCACGTTGAGGAGCACGCTCACCTCGGGGCGGGTGGCGGTGTCGTTCTGTCCCAACGAAGTGACGGTGGCGCCCAGGCGCAGCTCGTTGCCCATCACGTCGTGCTCCCGGTGGGTGAGGGGAGACAGGTCATACCGGGGGCGCAGCAGGGCGCCCACCTCGCCGCCCACCTGGAAGCCCTCGCCCACGAAGCCGGCCTGGAGCCGGGGCGCCAGCGCGTAGCGGTCCCGGCCGAGCAGCTCCGCCCGTCCCACGGGCAGCGCGGACGCGAGCTCCGCCGCCACGTTCACCGGGGCCCCCTGGCTCATGCGCCACAGCGCCGCGCGCACCATGAGCCAGGGCTCGTCGAGTCCTCCTCCCTCGGGCGGTGCCAGGTCCATGAAGCGCTGCCCGCGCTGGCCGACGATGTAGGTCAGGTTCGCGCCGAGCTGCAGCCAGGGCAGCACCCCCACGGCCGCGGTGAGGTGCCCGGAGAACTTGTTCTCCACCAGCCCGATCGCGTTGACGCCGGGGTCCCAGGTGCGCAGGAAGTTCAGCGGCAGGTGCTCGTAGTGGGCCTGGAGCGACACCCGCACGACGCCGGGCGTCAGCGTGCGGCCCGTGCCCACCGCGAGCGAGCCCAGTCCGGAGGGCTCCAGGTGCAGGCGCTGCAGCTCGAAGGAGGGCAGGGTGGAGGGGGATTGGGCCTCGCCCACGCCCGCGAGGAGCAGGGTGGCGAGAGAGACAACCCATCGGAGGGTCACGCGTCGGGTCTCCTGTTCGGGGCGCCCATCTTCAGCAAGTTCGCGCAGTTTCGCCAAGCCAACACTTCGCGACCGCGGACCTCCGACGCCCCGCTCCGGGATTGACCCCCAGTGCTCAGTGCACGATAGGTAGGTGCACGGGAGCAGCAGACAATTGTCCCGAGCGTTATCAATTTTCTCGGAGCTTCAGTTCCTTTCCGGTTTTGGAAGGGAATCCCCCCCTTGAGCAGCTCCAGGGAAAGCCATGGCCCGTATCCTCGTCATTGATGACAGCCCCACGGTCGCGTTGTCGATGTCCCGGCTCCTCATGGACGACGGGCATGTCGTGGAGACGGTCGACACCGTGTCGGAGCTGCCGGGGTACCTGAGCACCATGCGGCCGGATCTCATCCTCCTGGATCTGCGGATGCCGAGCCTGCCCGGGGTGGAGTGGGCGGCGTTCATGCGCCGCGTGCAGCAGCGGCGCCTGTCCCTCATCATCCACTCCGGCCTGCCGTGGCAGGAGATGGAGGCCGCGGCGCAGCAGGTGGGCGCGGTGGGCATCATCCCCAAGGGCGCCTCCTCGGACGCCGCGCGCTGCATCATCAACAGCGCGCTGCGCCGCACGGCCAGGGCGTTGGGATGAACCAACCGCTCGTGCGCGTCTCCACCGGGAGCCGGCGGTGGCTCGTCCGGGTGGAAGACCTGCAGGAGGTGGTCCCGATGATGGCCCTGGCCCAGGTGGAGGGGCAGTGGGGCGGGTGCCGGGGCGTGCTCAACCTGCGCGGCGAGCTGATTCCCGTCTTCGATGGCAACGGGCCCGAGGCCCCCCTGGAGCCCTCGCGGCTCATCCTCGTGCTGCGCGAGGCCGGGGGCGCGCGGGTGGGGCTCATCGTGGACGAGGCCCACGAGGTGGTGTTCCTGTCCGAGCAGGCGCTCACGCCGCGCCCGGTGGGCGGAGGCCGGACGCGGCGGATGGCGCTGGTGGGGGAGGAACTCTTCTGCGTGCTGGAGCCCGGCGAGGTGGTGGCGCATGGCGGGTGAGCCGGACGAGGCGCTCCTGCGCCGGCGTGCCGCCCGGTACGCGGCGCGCGGCGCGCCCGAGGCGCTCGAGGTGGCCGAGCACCTGTGTTTCAGCCGCGGCGTGGGCCAGTACGCGCTCCCCCTGGAGTGCTTGCGCGAGGTACGGCCGCGGGGCCACGTCGCGCGCGTGCCCGGGGCCTCGCCCGTGGTGGCGGGCGTCTTCCAATTCCGTGGCGAGCTGCTCAGCGCCCATGATCTGGCGGGCTGGCGGGAGCCGGGGCCAGGCGCACGCCCGCGTGCGGAGTGGCTGGTGGTGGTGGAGCACCGGGGGGCTCGTCTGGGGCTGGTGGCCGACACCGTGGAGGGCATCGAGCGGCGGGAGGCTGGCCAGCTGGGCGCCGTGCCGGTGCTGCTCGGGGAGCGCGGGGTGTGCTTTCGTGGGGTGATTGGCGCCGAGCGCCTGCTCCTCGAGCCCGAACGGCTCTTCTCCACTCCCGCCTTCTTCCGGGCCTTCTAGCGCTCACCCCGAAAGGACTCCCGCCCATGGCTCCCCTTCCCGTTTCTCATGATGGCCGTCTGGGCTCCGCCGCCGAGGAGCTCGAGCGGCGCCGGCGCGTGCTGGGCTTCTCGGACGAGGATGCCCGGCGCCTGGCGGAGCTGCGCCCCGTGGCCGAGTCGAGCAATGACGCCATCATCGAGCGCTTCTACGCGCACCTCATGTCGCACACCGAGATGCGCGCGCACTTCCAGAGCGAGGCGCACATCGCGGCCCTCAAGCGCGCCCAGTCCCAGTACTTCCTGGAGCTGTTCCAGGGCCGGTACGACCCGGCCTACGTGGAGGACCGGCTGCGCGTGGGCAGGGCGCACGAGCGCATCGGCCTGGGGCCCATGTGGTACGTGGGCTCCTACAGCCAGTACCTCTGCGCGCTCATCCCCATCGTGCTGGGGCAGGGCCAGCCGGGCAACGAGGAGCTGTCGGAGAAGCTCCAGTCCCTGGTGAAGATCATCTGCCTGGACATGTCGCTCGCCATCGACACCTATATCGAGGCGATGACGGACCGGGAGGCCACCCAGGTGGGCCGCTTCGTGAGCGCGCTGGAGAGCCTGTCGGTGAGCCTGTCGTCCTCCTCTGGGGAGATCCTCGATGCCACGTCCCGGCAGACCGGCGCCGCGCAGCAGCAGGCGAGCGCCGTGGCCGAGGTGACGAGCACCCTGAGCGAGCTGCGCCTCACGTCGATGCAGGCCCTGGAGAAGGCCGAGGCCGTCATCACCGTGTCCGAGCGCTCCATCGAGTCCTCGCGCCTGGGCAGCCAGGCGGTGGAGGCGTGCATCCAGGGCATGCGGGAGATCCGCGAGCAGGTGGAGGCCATCGCGGACAAGATCCTCTCCTTGAGCGAGCAGACGCAGCAGATTGGAGAGATCATCGCCTCGGTGAATGAGATCGCCGAGCAGTCCAAGCTCCTGGCGCTCAACGCCGCCATCGAGGCGGCGCGCGCGGGCGAGCATGGCCGGGGCTTCGCGGTGGTGGCCACGGAGATCCGCAGCCTGGCGGATCAGTCCAAGCAGGCCACGGGGCAGGTGCGCAAGCTGCTCGGCAGCATCCAGTCGGCGACGAACTCGGCGGTGGTGGCCTCCGAGGCGGGCACGCGCAAGGTGGAGGCCGGGGTGGAACTGGCCAACCGCGCGGGCCAGAGCATCCAGCAACTCGGGGGCACCATCGAGGAGTCCTCGGCGGCCGCGCGCCTCATCGCCAGCGCCGCGCGCCAGCAGACCGCCGGCGTGCAGCAGGTGTCCGAGGCGATGGGGGACATCAGCGACGCGATGAACAGCACCCTCACGAGCCTCGGTCAGACGGAGACGTCGGCCAACCAGCTCAACGATTTGACCCGGAGCGTCAACCAGCTCGTGGACTCGTTCTCGCGGCCCAAGGTGCCCAAGTCCGCCGAGTACCGGATGGCGTGAGATCCCCCGCCCATGCCCCGGTCGACCGAGGAGTTGGATCAGGCCATCCGCATGGCCTTCGCCGCCGAGGCGAGGGACTTGTTGCGCCAGGTGGAGCGGGCGCTGCATGGGCTCGCCGGAGGGGACGCGTCCGAGCGGGAGTCACGTTGCCGGGACATGCTGCGCGGACTGCACACTCTCAAGGGGGCGGCGGCGGCCTCGCGGCATGAGGAGGTGGCGCGCGCTACCCATGCGCTGGAGGACCTGGTGCACGGGGTGCAGGCGGGCCGCGTGGCGCTGGAGGGGCAGGGGCTGGAGGGGCTCTTCTCGGGCCTCGAGGGCGTCTACGAGGCGTTGGAGCCGGAGCCGGCGGAGACGGACGCCGCGGCGCCGGCGCCGGGCCTGGCCTTCGCCGCGGGAGCACCGGGGAGCGAGGCGGAGGAGTTCCTGCGGGTGCCTCCCGCGCGGGTGGACGCGTTGCACGCGCGGGTGGGGGAGCTGGTGCTCGGCCGGCTGCGGCAGGAGGCGCTGGCGCGGCGGCTCGTGGAGGCGCGCGACCAGCTGGGCGAGGCGATGGATCGGTGGCGCGAGCTGGGGGCGCGGCTGGAGCCGTGCAAGCGCACGCTGCCGAGGGCGCAGTGGGCGGGACTGAAGGCGGCGCGGGACGCGTGCGCCCCGGCGATGAGGGGGGCGTGGCAGGCGCTCTCGGCGGTGGCGCGCGAGGCCCCAGCGCTCTTGGCGCACGAGGCGGGGGTGGACGCGGCGCTGGAGGAGGGGATTCGCGAGCTGCGGTTGATGCCCTTGCAGCCCTTCCTGGAGGAGTCGGCGCGGGGGGCGCGCGAGGCGGCGCGCGCGTGTGGCAAGGAGGTGCGGCTGGAGGTGCGCGCGGGCGGGGCGGAGGTGGACCGGGTGGTGTTGATGCGGCTGCGCGAGGTGCTGCTGCACCTGGTGCGCAACGCGGTGGTGCACGGGGTGGAGACGCCCGAGCGGCGGCGCGCGGCGGGCAAGCCGGAGGTGGGCACGCTCACGCTGGAGGCGTACTGCGAGGGGGCGCGGGCCTTCGTGCGCGTGGCGGACGATGGGGCGGGGGTGGACGTGGAGCGCGTGGTGCGGCGCGCGCGCGAGGCGGGGTGGAGCGGGGAGGCGGGGGCGCTCGACGCCGAGGGGCTGCTCGCGCTCTTGAGCCTGCCGGGCTTCTCCACGCGTGACGAGGTGGACGCGCTGTCCGGACGGGGCGTGGGGCTGGACGTGGTGATGAGCACGCTGCGCGAGCTGGAGGGCTCGCTGCGCCTGGATCACACGCCGGGCCAGGGCACGGCCTTCCTGCTGGAGGTGCCGGTGTCCACCTCCACGCACCGGGGGCTGGTGGTACGCGTGGGGGAGGACTGCTTCGGCGTGTTGCTGCAGCACGTGGAGCGCGTGCTGCGGGTGGGCGCCAGCGACGTGGGGAGCCTGGAGGGCCATGCCACGGTGCGGGTGGGGGGCGAGCCGGTGTCGCTGGTGGCCCTGTCCGCGCTATTGGGCCTGGGGGGCGACGAGGGCTCGCTCCGGCGCACGGGCGTGGTGGTGCGCCAGGGAAGGCAGCGGCTGGTGCTGCTGGTGGACGACGTGCCAGGGGAGGAGCGCTTGTTCATCAAGCCGCTCGGTCCCGCGTTCGCCGGGGCCCCGCTGGTGCTCGGGGGGGCGCCGCGGCCGGACGGCTCGGTGCTGCCGGTGCTCCAGCTGCCGGCCCTGTTCGCGCGCGCGGCCCAGGGAGCGGGCGAGGGGAGCGTCTCGGCTTGCCTGGTGCCCCGCGCGGTGCCCGAGCCGTGCGCGGTGCTGGTGGTGGATGACTCCCCCACCCTGCGGACGTTGTTGCGCAACGTGTTAAGAGCCGCCGGCTTCCCCGTGGTGGTGGCGCACGACGGCCTGGCGGCCATCGAGGCGTGGCGGCGCCAGGAGTTCGGCCTGGTGGTGACGGACCTGGAGATGCCGCGCTTGGATGGGGTGGAGCTGTGCCGCTTCGTGCGGCGCTCGGAACGGCCCCGGACGCCCGTGCTCCTGATAACCTCCCAGGGCGGCCCCGAGGAACGGCGTCGGGCGCGGGACGTGGGTGTGGACGCATACGTGGTAAAAGGTGAATTCGAGCAGGCCTCGTTCCTGGGGCTCGTGCGGAAGCTGACGAACACGGGAGAGCACCGCGTTGAAGCTGCTGTTGGTTGAGGATTCGCGCTCCGTCATCGCCTTCCTCGAGCAGCTCCTTCGCCGGGAGCCGGACATCGAGCTGTTGCCGCCCGTGGACAATGGTCACGACGCGGTGGCGGCGGTGCAGCGCTGGAAGCCGCAGCTGGTGTTGATGGACCTGGTGCTGCCCGGAGGCATGGGCGGCGAGGAGGCCATCGCCGCCATCATGGCCACGGCGCCCTGTCCCATCGTGGTGCTCAGCGGGCAGTTGGACACGCGCGGAAGGGATCGGACCTTCGAGTCGCTGAGCGCGGGGGCGGTGGACGTGCTGGCCAAGCCGATGCTGAGCGGGCCGGACGAGGTGCAGGCCTTTCGCGAGCGGCTGTTGCGCACGGTGCGCACGATGGCGCACGCGCGGGTGGTGGGACGGGGGAGGCTGTCGCGGCGCCTGCCGGTGGTGCGCACGCCGTCGGTGGCCACGCCGGTGGTGGCGCCCCGGCCCTGCTCGCTGCTGGCGATTGGGGGCTCCACGGGCGCGCCGCCGCTCGTGTACGAGTTGTTGCGCATGTTGCCAGCCCCGGCGCCCTTCCCGGTGCTGATTTCCCAGCACATCGTCCAGGGCTTCGAGCCGGGCTTCGCCCAGTGGCTGTCGGGCACGGGGCACCGCGCGGTGGTGGCGCGGGGCGGCGAGTGGCTGGAGCCGGGCGCGGTGTACGTGTCGCCGGCGGACCGGGACATGGTGGTGCGGGCGGGGAAGCTGCGGACCCAGCCGGCACGGGGGGTGGCGATCCCCTCGGTGAACGTGCTCCTGGAGAGCGTGGCGAGCTTCTATGGAGACCGGGCGGTGGGGTTGCTGCTCACGGGCATGGGGGTGGACGGCGCCGAGGGCCTGCTGGCGATGCGGCAGGCGGGGGCGCTGACGGTGGCGCAGGACGGGGCGAGCTGTGTGGTGGACGGCATGCCCGGCGCGGCGAGGGCGCTCGGGGCGGCGGTCCAGACGCTCACGCCCTCGGCCATGTGCGCCCTGGTGGTCGCGCTCGCGCGCATGTCCCCGAGGAGCTGAGGCCCTGGTGCGCGCCTTCCGTGTCCAGGTGGAGTCGTCCGAATCGCGAGGCGCGGCGATGGGGGTGGCGCGCGCGTTCCAGCTTCCCCTGGAAGAGGCGCGCCGGCTGCTGGCCGAGCCGCGGGTGTTGCCGAGGGACTTGGACGAGGCCGAGGCGGGGCGGCTGGTGGAGGTGCTGCGGCGGCAGGGGGTGACGTGCGCGCCGGTGCCGGTGGTGGGGCGGGCGAGCGCGGTGTGTGGGCGCCACCCCGTGCTGTCCGCGGAGCTGCCGTGCGAGGAGTGCCGTGCCCTGGTGTGCGTGCTGTGCCGGGGGGCGGACGGACGGGCGCTGTGCGCGGGGTGCTCGGCGCGGCGGGTGCGGCGCAGCCGGGCGAAGTGGCTGCGCGTGAGCGCGCTGCTCGGGGTGCTGGTGGCGCTGGTGTTCTGGGGTGTTTCACGTCAGCGCTCGAGGGACAGGCGCCTCACCTGGGAGCGTCCGCTGGATGTGGCCGTGGTGCTGCTGTCCCGGGGCGAGGTGACGCCCGGGGTGCGCGGGGCCTGGGAGAAGGGCGTGGAGCGGCTCGGGGACTGGGCCGCGCGCGAGGCGGGCCGCTACCGTGTGGAACTCGGGCGGCCGGTGCGCTTCGTCCTGGCGGGTCCGGTGAGCGCGGGGGACTTCCGCTTCGAGCCCCCCGAGGACACGGGTTGGTGGGCGCGGCTGCGCCAGGCGCACCGCTGGTCGACGGCGCTGGCGGCGGTGGACGAGGCGGCCGGGGTGTCGTCTCGCCCGTGGGACGCGCGCATCTACGTGGTGTTGGAGGACGCGGAGGAGGGCGGGCCCCGGCTGGTGGAGGGCATGGCCGAGGCGGGAGGGACGATGGGGCTGGTGCGGGGCGTGCGCGGCGACACCGGGCTCACCCTGGAGCTGACGGCGGTGGCGCACGAGTTCTTCCACTGCCTGGGCGCGGCGGATGCCTACGACGCCGAGGGCCACGCGCGCGTGCCCGAGGGGCTGGTGGAGCCCGGGCGCGAGCCGCTCTATCCCCAGCCGGCGGCCGAGGTGATGGTGGGCGAGGTGCCGCTCGGCGAGGCGCGGGGGCGGCTGCCGGAGTCCCTGGCGGAGGTGGCGGTGGGGCCCGCCACGGCCCGGGCGCTGCGCTGGACCTGGTGAGGCTTCCGCGCGCCCGCCTGCCCGGGGGATGACATTTCAAGTCATCTTTTCGTGCTGACTTCTCCAGTCATGTCTAGAGTGCCGTCGGCATGGCGAACGATGAGCGGCAGGAGCGCGCGTGGCGGGCGCGGCCCGAGGAGGGGGAGGCGGCGGGATTGCCGCTGAGCTTCTACGCGCGGTGGGAAGAGGCCACCGTGGACGAGAAGCTGCGGCTGGCGCGGGAGGCGGCGAGCTGTCCTGGCTTCGACGAGGAGGATGCCTTCGAGGTGGGCAGCCGGTTGGAGCAGGCGCTGGAGGAGGCGGGCCGGTACGCGGAGTTCGAGTCGGTGCTGGACGCGTGGAAGGAGCGGGCCGCGCGGGTGCACGAGGCGGAGCCCGCGGTGGCTACCTGGAGGGTGGAGCTGGCGTTGCGGCTGCCGGGCCGGGACGTGAAGGGCGCGCTCGTGTCGCTGGCGCGGCGCACGGGGGACTGCGCGCTGGTGACGCGGCTGGCCGAGTGGTGTCTCTACCGGGGCCGGGTGGAGGAGGCGCGCGCGGGCCTGCTGGAGGCCTGGCCCCGGGTGCGCGAGGACGAGTCGCTCGCGGAATGGACCCGGGTGGACTACGTGGTGCGCGCGGTGCTCACGTGCATGGACGCGGAGTTGTTGCGGGCGCCGGATGCGTCCTGGGAGCGGATGGCGGGGGTGTTGTCGCCGTTCGACCGGGCGGTGCCGCACTGGGCCTCGGAGGCGTTGGCGTTGCGCACGGGCCGGGCGGCGTGGCGGAGGCGCTCGGGGCGGGAGGTGCTCGCGCTGCCGCCGGAGCGGTTCTTCGACGCGCAGCGGGCGCTGCTGATGGCCTTCGAGCCGGAGCTGCGGTTGCGCCAGGGCTGGCCCTGGGGCCGCACGCAGCTCGTCTTCCCGGAGCTCTTCCACCTGCTGCCCGGCCCGTTCGGACAGGGCGACTCGGGCTCGGGCGCGCCGCACGTGCTCCTGCCGCTGCTGGGGGATGTGGAGCAGTGGGTGCGAGGCCAGGCCGAGGCGCGTGCGCTGCATCCGCATGTGCATGCCGCCACGGCGCTCGCGCTGCGTCCGTGGGGCGAGTTCCTTCATGGGCTCGGTCTGGTGGAGGCCGGGGAGCTGGCCGGGTGGTGGGAGGGGGCGTGGGAGTTGCTCGGGGGGCTGGGCGAGCAATTCGAGGTGTCGGGGGATGGCGCGCTCGTGGACGAGGTGCACCGGGTGTTTCGCGGAGGGTGGCCTCATGGACAGCGGTGAGCGGGAGCAGTCCGGCGAGAGTGTGGAGTCGCTGGTGCGTGTCCTGGAGCAGGGGTCCGATCAGGACGATGTCGGCTACGAGGCGCTCGTCTCCGCGGCGCGGCGGCTCTTGCGGCTCCGGGCCCCCGAGGCCCTGGTTCCCCTGGTGCGGTGGCTCACGCGCACCGAGCCCGGGACGGAGCTGTACGAGCTGCTCCTCGCGGGACTGAAGGACTGGGGGCCCGAGGTGGTGCCCGCCACGCTGGAGGTACTGGAGGCCACTGAAGAGGGGGAGTCCCGTTTCGAGCTGTTCCATGTGCTGTCGCATTGCGGCGCGCGGGACGAGCGCATCTACACGGCGCTGCTGGCGCTGCTCGAGGAGGAGCCCTTCCTGGGGGCGGTCAACCTGTCGGCCTATGGCGATGCGCGGGCGCTCGAGTTGCTGAGCCGGGCGCTGGACGCGTACGCGCTGGAGGACGACGTGGCGGATGTGTTCGCCCAGCAGACGGTGCTCGAGCTGGGATTCGCCATCCAGGAGCTGGGGGGCACGCTGACGCCGTCGCAGCAGCTGAAGCTCGAGGCCGCGCGGCGCCTGGGCGAGGAGTGGAACGAGATGATCGATCGCTGGCGCGGGAGCAGGCCCGAGCGGCGGGAGCCACGGCCCGGGCGCAACGAGCCCTGCTGGTGTGGCAGCGGGGTGAAGTACAAGAAATGCCACCTGGGCGAGGACCGGGGACGGTTGCCGTGAGGGGCCCGGGTGGGGGAGGGTGCACCCCGAGCGGGAGGTGCACGAGGCGATGAGCGAGGAGCCGGGTTGGAGGCCCACCGAGGGGGGCCGCACGTTGGGGCTGACGGGGGGCGAGGGGGGAACCATCGTCCGTGACGAGGAGCACCCCGCGGGGTTGCGGCTCACCCTGGAGGAGGATGTGTCGCGCTCGTTCCACGCGCTGACGTGTGGGGTGACGGGCTGGCTGGTGCACCGCCGCTACTTCTCGAGCGAGGCGGAGGCGGCCGCCGCCTGGGAGGAGATGCGGCCCGCGTTGGTGGAGCTGGCGCTGCAACTGCCCGCCTCGGGACCCAAGGGGTTGGATCCCTCGACGCGGGAGGCGGGGGCGAAGCTGGGGGCCTTCGTGGCGCGCTTCCCCTGAGTGTCAGACGGGCGGGCAATACTGCGTCTGGGTGGCGCCTTGCTGGAGGACTTCATGCTCGAACTGACCGGATCCTGTTCTTCTCCCTTGTTCGGCCCGACGCTCCCCGTCCTCTCCTCTCGGGGTGGGCCGCCTCCGGGCCTTTCCACCCCTTGGGCGCTGCCGTCGTTCGTCTCCTCGGCGCCCCCTCGTTCCGAGGGCGAGGCCCTGTTGCGCCGCATCTTCTCGCGAGGTACGCGGATGTAATGAGAAAGGCTCTTCACTCAGGGCCTTTTCGTTGGCGGGGTGTGGTGGGTATAGGCTGGTAGAGGCGCATGAAGATGTCGACTGGTACATGACTTGCCTGGAGGGTAGGCAAGCAGGCCGAGGGCACGGTCTGGGCACGGCGGATGGGTTTCGTGTGAGACTGCGAAGCGTGGCGGCGCCCGAATCCAGTTGGGAGTGCGTCCGATGCAACGAGAGCAGGAGGGTGCACGCGTGCGTGGCCGGGTAATGATCGTGGATGACGATGTGATGGTGAGTTCGGCGCTGCGCCGGACGCTGGCACGCGAGCATGACGTGGAGGTGGTGACGAGCTCACGTCAGGCCCTGGAGTTGCTGTCGGGTCCCAAGGGCGCCGAGGTGGACGTCGTGCTGTGCGACCTGATGATGCCGGACCTGACGGGCATGGAGCTGCACGCGGAGCTGTCCGTGAAGGCGCCAGGCGTGGCGCGCCGGATGGTGTTCGTCACCGGTGGGGCCTTCACTCCCGCGGCGCGCGCCTTCATGGATCAGGTGAAGAACGCGCGGGTGGACAAGCCCTTCGACTCGCAGCAGCTGCGCGAGCAGGTGCGCGAGTGGGTGGTCAAGGCGCGCACGATGGAGCCTGGCCAGGCGGCGTGAGGCGTGCCCGGCGCCCGCTCGTGTGCGGGTCGCGATGAATGACGGACCGGGGTGCTGCGTCTTCTCTTCGAGGCCCACCTTCATTCGAGGGTAGGTTGGCCCTCGAAGTGATGCACCCACCCCGTTGAACGAGGAGTTTCCGCCATGCCGTCGCCCCGTGCCGTGTTGTTGTCCGCCCTGCTGCTGGGTTTTCCGCTGCAAGGCGCCCTGGCCCAACCCCGGCCGCCCGCCGTGGTGCCAGTGACGGCGACGCAGGAGCGCACCATCCGCGTGGAGGGCCAGGGCGAGGTGAAGGTGTCCCCGGACGAGGCCTTCATCGACCTGGCGGTGGAGACCCGGGCCCCCTCGGCCCAGGCGGCGGCCGATGCGAACGCGAAGAAGATGGACAAGGTGATCGCCGCGCTCGTGCAGGCGGGCGTGGTGCGCAAGGACCTGGAGACGCGCAACTACTCGGTGGCCATGGAGTTCGAGCCCCCGGTGCACGGGGCGGAGACGCCCAAGCCGCGCGGCTACCAGGTGAACAACACCGTGCAGGTGCACGTGCGCGACCTGACGAAGGTGGGGGCGCTGCTGGACACGGCGCTCAAGGCGGGCGCCAACCGGGTGGACTCGGTGCGCTTCGGTCTGAGCAAGCCGGAGACGGGCCGGGACGGCGCGCTGCGTGACGCGGTGGAGCGGGCGCGGCAGTCGGCGCAGGTGCTGGCGACGGCGCTGGGCGTGAAGCTCGGGCCCGTGCTGGACGCGAGCACCATCACCGAGCCCATCCGCCCCATGCCCCTGGCGCGCTTCGCGATGGCCACCGCCGAGAGCGCGGACGTGGCGACGCCCATCCAGCCGCAGGAGCAGACGGTGCAGGCGACGGTGACGCTCATCTACGCCATCGAGTCGAAGTAGTCCACGCTCCCTCGAGAACGCGAAGAGGCCCCGGAGACACGCGTCCCCGGGGCCCGCTGTCACCCCAGTGCCTCAGCGGGGCAGATCGGCGGCACGGCGCGCCGCGTCCCACGTCCCCGCCACGTTGGGCGGCATCTCGCGGGCAATCCTCTCCGCCAGCCGCTCGGTGATTTGCGAGTGGATGGAAGCGAAGACGACGTGCAGCACGAGCCGCACCTGCTCGGCGTCGACCTGCAGGTGCTCGGCGACATCCAGATAGAAATCATCCTTGTCGAACTTGCGTGCGTTCGCGCTCCGCTCCTTCCAACAATGCTGGAAGAGTTCGCGCAGGCTCTCGGGGAACTGCTCCTTCATCTCCTGCACCAACCCGCCAGGGAGCCGCTCGCACAGCGCGCAGATGACGGCCTCGGCCGCATCGGTCGGAGGGTACTCGGGGACCTCGCGGTTGATTCGCGCGAGGAAGGACTCCGCGCTCGTTCCAACACCATCACCAGACCAGGACGTCGTCTGCTGGTTATGCATCATGGGTGTGTCCGCCTCCTTTCGTGTCAGCTTGGAGACGTCGGGCCGGAATGGCATCGGGGCGGCGGGGAGTCGCGGCCCTGGCCCGGCTCCCCGCCCCAGGGCCAGGCGGCCAGGCTACTTCGGTGCCGTGGGGGCCTTGCCGCTGGGGCCGGCGTACAGGTCGATGACCTCGGACAGGGCGTGCTGGCACACGGAGCAGAAGGGCACCCGGTCTCGGGTGAACATCAAGCAATCCAGCTGGGGCCGGTAATAGCCCCGGGCCTCGTACAGGGCCCCCTCGAAGGCGCCCGTCTGCTTCGCGGCGGGCTGGGCGCGGAAGAAGGCCTCCTCCCAATCGCGCTGGCGGGTGAAGAGCGCGTCCATGTCCGACTCGGGACGGCGCTCGACGCGGATGCGGCGGCGCTGCTCCTGCACCTCGCGCGCGTGCGCCTCGTACTCGTCCTTGGCCCAGGGCGTGGGCAGCGGCGTGCCGGGCGTCACCCAGGCCTTCCACTTGAGGCGCGCGGGATCCTTCAACGCCGTGACGTTCTTCTCCCACGGCTCCACGCGGTCCTCGCTCGGCGCGTAGGCGATTTCGGAGGTGTAGTACTCGTCCGCGAGTCCCGCGAAGTGGTGGCCGAACTCGTGCACGAAGACGTAGGGGGACCAGAGGCTGTCGGCGGCCACGGTGCTGTAGAGGCCGAAGATGCCTCCTCCGCCGTAGGTGTTGCCGTTGACGAGGATCTCCACGAACTCGTAGGGGGCGAACGCGGCGATGTCCCGGAAGCGCCGGTTCTCGAAGGTGAGCACGTAGCGCTCGGTGCCAAAGGCATCATAGGTGGAGCCCACGGGCGAGTCCCGATGGATGCCCGTGGAGGGCCGGGAGATGCCGGACTGCCGCGCGGCCGGCATCAGCCCCCAGACGTTGAAGTCCCGCTTGCGCTCCTTGAAGGGTGAGTACGTGAAGAGGATGTCCACGAGCCGCCGCGCGTCCTTCTCGAACTTGGGGCGCTCCTTCTCCGTGTAGCCATCCCCCAGGATGAGCACGTCCACCTTGTCCGCGGGCGCGCCCCCCTCCATGAGCTTGAGCAGCGCGCCGGGCGGGGCGGGCGTGGAGGGGTCGACGAAGGGAGCCGCCGGGTCCACCGTCAGGCTCCACACCTCGCGGAAGGAGTTGTCCTTCGCGCGCTTCTTGAGCAGCACCTGCACGGGCTTGTCCGGCGCGGCGAAGCGCAGTGACTCGTGGAAGGTGCGGTTCTCCTCGCGCGCCTCGGGCATCGTCTCCCACTCGCCGTAGATGGAGGAGAAGCCGCGCGAGTAGAGCAGGCGGTTGGTGTCCCGGTCCCGCACCTCGAAGAGGTACTTGCCGAGGTTGCTCTCGTCGATGGCGCGCGAGGGGTTGCCGGGCCAGGGCAGGGGCTCCACCACGAGCCGGTCGAGGCTGAAGCGCTCCTCGGTGGCGTTGCCGGTATGGAAGTAGTCGACGCGGAAGGTACGAGGGCTTGGCGCGGCGGCGGGGCTCGCGGCCAGGAGCAGGGCCAGCAGGAGGTTCATGGCCCGGCACCGTACCCGAAGCCCGCCGTCAGAACGTCCCCGACAGCGAGGCGCCCGCTCCGTCCGGGCCCGCCGTGACGTCCACCGACACCGCGGGAGGCGCGCGGGAGGACGGCGATACGAGGAAGAGCACCGCGCCCGTGGCGAGCGCCGCCCCCGAGCCGATGAGCAGCCCCGTCAGCACCTGGCCCTTGCGCGAGAGCTGGCCCACGAGCCGCCGGCCCGTGACGTCGTCTTCCTCGATCCGGTTGTTCTCGTTGAGATGGCCGCCGCGTTGCAGCTCCGCCCACTCCTGCTCCGCGGACAGGCGCACCCCGCCCGCCGCCGCCAGGGCCGCCACGCCCACACCCAGCGTCACGTACGACGCCACGCGCGTGGCACTCGGGCCGGAGCGCTCGGGTCCCGTGGCACTCACGGTGGGGATGAGCGGAGCCTCCCAGGGCGGCTGGAGATCGGGCTGGGCGACCACGACGTTGGGCTGCCTCTTGCCGGTGGTGATGAAGTCCACCAGCGCGGAGAGCGACTCGGCCGGGGCATCGAGCCCACGTGTCTTGAATCCCCCCTCGCGCAGCTTCTGCCCGCCTTCCACGTTGAGCACGGTGGCGGCGAGCCACTTGGGCCCGTTGCTCGCCCCCTCCAGGCGCACCACGATGACTTCCTCCACGCCCAGCGTTCCGCCCAGCCGCACCGCGTACGACAGGCCCTGCTCGCCACCCTCCTCGGGGGTGGCCAGGCAGGGAAAGGGCGTGGCCGACACGGCGCCCTCGTAGGCGAGATCCACGTGCACCGGCGTCTCCTCTCCCTGGACGGAGAACTGACGCGGGAAGCTCACGGCGTCGCCCTTCTTGAGCGTGAGCGCATAGGTGCCGGGCGGCACTTCCAGCGCCAGCGGCGTCTGCCCCACGCTCCGGCCATCGAGGAACACCTCGGAGGACTGCACGGTGGACTTCACCGAGAGCCGCACCTTGCGCGCCCGGGCGAGTTCGCGGCGCAACTTGTCGAAGGCCTGCCGGGTGGAGGGCGTGTAGTAGTCGGGATCGAGCTGGTACTGCGCGTCCAGGCGCAGCACGTTGAGGAAGGCGTCGTCGCTCTCCTTCACCCGGCCGAGCGCGCGCAGCGTCATGCCCTGCAACAACCAGGTGTCGACGAACAGCTTCCAGCGCGTCTCCCCCACCGGCAGCCGGACCACCTGCTCGAGCACCTCGCCCAGGCCCTGCGCAGCCCGGGTGTAGCGCGCCTCGTAGAACTGGCCCCGGGCGGCCTCGAACTGACGCTGGATGTCCTCGAGGCTTCCGGAGGGTGGGGGGAACAGGCGCTCGGCGAAGTCCGTGGGCGTCAGCACGCTCTCGCCCGCGCGGGCCGACAGGGTGTCGTGGAGGGCCTTGGTCTGGCTGCTGAGCGTGGCGTCCTTGCAATCGCCGCTGGCGAGCACCGCCCGGCGTGGCGCCGCCTGCGTCATGCCACCGAGCGCGAGGGCGAGCACCACCGCCACCGGGTTGAATCTGGAAGAGAAGGTCATGGTGGGGCGCGCGGTTGCAGGGCCCGTTCCGGAGCGGACCGGGAACCGAGGCGCCCAGATAGCAGCCGCCGGGCCCTGCCCACAACCCGCCCGGTTCCCTCCCCAACCGCTGTCATTTCGCGGCCTTGGACGGCTCCCACGCGCCCTACCCATCACGGTGTCTCCCGCTCGGTGCCCGGAGGCCCGGCGCACGCTTCCCCGCGCGGCCGTCCCAATCATGGACGGCGCATCCTGGGCGGTGGAAAGGACCGGACGCCGTCCTGCTTGCCCGGCGGGGAGGCCTTGGGCCATACCCTGTCCGGTGGGACGGCGTGGCCATCTTCCCCCCGATGTCGGATGGACGCGCTCTCCGTGACAACTCCATGACATGGATCATCGAAAAGTAGGGGCGCCATGAATCTCGCCGTGATGGTCAACCTGCGCGCACGCCGCGGCTCCGAGAAGGTCGGCGGTCTGGTGCGGCGTCTCTTCCCCCGCGCCCGCTTGGCGCTCACCCGCTCCCTCGAGGACGCGCGGTCGTGGATCAGCGGCACCCTGCGGCAGGATCCTCCCACGCTGCTGCTGGCCGGAGGAGGGGACGGCACCATCACCGGGCTCATCAACGAGATGCGCGCGCAGGGGCTGGCGCTGCCGGCCATTGGCGTGCTGCCGCTGGGCACGGGCAATGCGTGGGCGCGCGTCACCGGGGCACCGAGGGTCTCGGTCGCCCTGCGTCAGCTCGCCCGGTGTGGTGAGAGCCTGCCGCCGCTGCGGCCCTTCTCGCTCGTGGGGCTGGAGGGCCGGGTGGCGCCCTTCGCCGGGACGGGGTGGGACGCGGAGGCCCTGCAGGACTTCAAGGACAACCTGGCGAAGTTCCCGGCCGGGCCCCTGCGCGAGGCGAACGCGGGCCTGCGCGGCTACCTGGGCGCCCTGGCCACCCGCACCATTCCCCGGCACCTGCTGGGCAAGGCGGACCTGCGGGCGAAGGTCTTCAACCTGGGGGCGCCCGCGCTCACCGTGGACGAGCAGGGCCGGGTGATCCCCATGCCGGGCGGGGAGACGGGCGCGCTGCTCTACGACGGGCCCGTGGGCGTGTGCGGAGCGGCCACCACGCCCGAGTTCGGCTTCGGCTTCAAGGCCTTCCCCTTCGCCCAGGCCGTGCCCCACCGCCTGTCCGTGCGCGTCTATGGCGTGGGAGCGCTGGAGGGCGCGCGCAACGTGTTCAAGCTGTGGCGCGGCCAGCACCCCATGCCCGGCATGCACGACTTCTTCGTCGAGCGCCTGCGCATGGACTTCGACCGCGACGTGCCCTTCCAGATGGGGGGCGACATCATGGGCATCCGCCGCTCGCTGGAGTTCTCCCTCGCCGAGGAATCGGTGAACCTCGTGGACTGGCGGCAGCTGGGCCGGCTCGTCGCGAGCGCGTGACACGCCCCGCTTGACCGCGTCCCGCCCGAGCCTCTAAGGGCGGCGGGACACGACCCCAGCGGAGGCAGCCACCGTGAGCCATACCTACGAGTACCCGCGCCCGGCGTTGACGGTGGACTGCGTGGTGTTCGGCCTGGACGAGGAGGACTTGAAGGTGCTCCTCATCCGCCGGGACCTGGAGCCCTTCCAGGGCCGGTGGGCCCTGCCGGGCGGCTTCGTGCACATGGACGAGTCGCTCGAGGACGCCGCGCGCCGCGAGCTCCAGGAAGAGGCCGGCATCCGCCCCGTCCTCCTGGAGCAGCTCTATACCTTCGGCGCCCCGGGGAGGGATCCGCGCGACCGGGTGGTGAGCGTGGCCTACTTCGCCCTGGTGAAGCTGTCCGACCACCGCGTCCACGCCGCCACCGACGCGCGCGAGGCCGCCTGGTTCCCCGTCTGGGACATGCCCAGGCTCGCCTTCGACCACGCCGACATCGCCGCCACGGCGCTCCAGCGGCTCAAGGGCAAGGTGCGCTACCAGCCCCTGGGCTTCGAGCTGCTTCCCCCCAAGTTCACCCTCACCCAGCTCCAACGCCTGTACGAGAAGATCCTCGAGCGCGAGCTCGACAAGCGCAACTTCCGCAAGAAGCTGCTCGCCATGGGGCTGCTCGAGGAACTCGACGAGGTGGAGCAGGACGTCTCCCACCGCGCCGCGCGCCTCTACCGCTTCGACCACAAGAAATACAAACAGTTGGAGAAGGCCGGCTTCAACTTCGAGCTGTAACGCCTCTCTTCGTTGACTTCGTGTTTTTACGACACTAAGTTGGTGTCCGTCGAACACGGAGTCAGGGGAGGAGCGCCATGTCGCCGTTGCCCTTCGAGCTCGCCGCCGCCACCGTCCAGGGCCGGGAACACGCCCGGGCGGGGCGCAACAACCAGGATGCCTTCTTCACCCGGACAGGCCCCCGGGGCCTCGCCGCCGCCGTCGCGGATGGGTGTGGCAGTGGGCGCCAGAGCGAGCTGGGCGCGCAGCTCGGGGCCCGCCGCGCCGTGGAGGGCGCGCTCGCGCTGCTGGAGGAGGGCGTGTCACCCGGCTCGCCCGGCTTCCTCGCGCGGCTGGAGGCGGACCTGCTGTGCTTCCTGGGAGGACTCGCCCGGGAACTGGGGCCCTCGGCCGTGGGCGAGGCCCTGCTCTTCACGCTCGTGGGCGCCGTGCTCACCCCGGACGAGGCGCTCGTCTTCTGCGCGGGGGATGGGCTCTGGGCCCTCAATGGCGAGGTCCACCCGATCGGCCCCTTTCCGGGCAACGCGCCGCCGTACCTCGCCTATGGCCTGTTCAAACCGGGCACGGGCTCGCTGTGCTCCCTGGCGCTGAGGCCCACGGCGGAGGTGGACTCACTGGTGCTCGGCACGGACGGGGCCGCGGACCTGGGCGGGCTCGCCGGGGCGTGCGTCCCCGACAGTGACGAGCCCGTGGGACCGCTGTCGAGGTTGTGGACCGAGGACCGGTACTTCTCCCATCCAGACGCGCTGCGCCGCCGCCTGTCGCTGCTCAACCGCGAGTCTGTCCGCGCCGACTTCACCGCCCGGCGCCTCGTGCGCGTGCCGGGCCTGCTCGCCGACGACACCACCCTCGTCATCCTGCGCCGCCAGCGGGAGAGGAACTGACGCCATGGACGTCTATCTGGAAGGGAAGAAGCTCCGGGTGGATCCCTCGCGGGCGCTCGGCAAGGGGGGCGAGGCGGATGTGTTCGACCTGGGGGATGGACGGGTCCTCAAGCTCTTCAAGCCGCCCGAGCACCCCGACTACGACGCCCAGCCCGAGCAGCAGGACGCCGCCCGCGCCCGGCTCGCCGAGCACCAGCACAAACTGCCCGCCTTCCCCCGGCCGTTGCCTCCACGCGTGGTGTCGCCCCAGACGCTCGCGACGGACCGGTGGGGCCGGAAGGTGCGGGGCTATGCCATGCGCAAGCTGGAGGGCTCCGAGCCCCTGCGCCGCTTTGGAGAGCCCGCCTTCCGCCGTGCGGGCGTGCCGTCCTGCCGGGTGGCGGCGATCTTCCGGGACCTGCACCGCACGCTCGGCGCGCTCCATGGCGCGGGCGTGGTGGTGGGGGACTTCAATGACTTGAACATCCTCGTCATTGGGGACGACGCCTGGCTCATCGATGCGGACAGCTTCCAGTTCGGGCCCTACCTGTCCACCGTCTTCACCGAGCGGTTCCTGGATCCGCTGCGACTGGGAGCACAGGCTCAGGGATTGAGCCCCTCGCGCCCGGCGTCCGCGGACAGTGATTGGTATGCCTTCAACGTGGCGCTGATGCAGAGCCTGCTCGGGGTGGGGCCGTATGGGGGAATCCACCGCCCGCGCGCGTCCGGACCCAAGGCCACGCCGACGGCCCGGGTGCTCCAGCGCCTCACGGTCTTCCACCCGGACGTGCAGTATCCCAAACCCGCGACGCCGCTCGGTGTGCTTCCGGATGAGCTGCTGCACCGGTTGCACCGCGTCTTCGTCGAGGACGAGCGGGGCGCCTTTCCCCTGCCGTTGCTGGACGCGCTGCGCTTCACCGTGTGTGCCTCGTGTGGCGTGGAGCACGCGCGGGCGTCCTGCCCCACCTGCCGTCCGAGCGCGACACGGACGGCCACGCCTGTCTCGACTGTGCGGGGCCAGGTGGTGGCCACGCGCTTGTTCTCCACCGAGGGAGTGCTCCTGCACGCCTGTGTGGAGGACGGAACCGCGCGCTGGCTTTTCCACGAGCGGGGGGCCTATCGGCGAGAGGATGGCTCGGTGGTGCTCCAGGGACCGCTGAACCCCGCGTTGCATTGGGCGATTCAGGGTGGAGTCACGCTGGTGGGGCAGGGCGCGGAACTCGCCGTGCTCGCGCCGGGACGGGCTCCCGAGCGGCTCGGGGTGGACGCACCGGAGCAACGTCCGGCCTTCGCGACCAACGCGCGTCACCGGTACTGGGCACAAGGAGGGGCGCTGTGGCGGGACGGGGCGTTCGGTCCCGAGCGCCTGGGTGAGGTGCTCGAGGGACAGACGCGGCTCTTCGTGGGGCCGCGCTTCGGGCTGGGCTTCCACCGGGCGGTAGCGCTGCGCGGCGCGTTCGTCTTCGATGCCGAGCGTCCAGGGCTCAAGGATGGACTGACGTTGCCGTGGCCCTCGGGGCGGCTCGTGGACGCGGAGGCGGCGTTCGACGGGGCGGTGTGCTGGCTGTTCCTCGCGGAGGAGACGGGAGGACGCACGGTGCACCACTGCGTGGTGCTGGGAGCGGATGGGGTGATGCGGGCGAGCGCGACGGCGGAGGCCGGGGATGGCTCGTGGCTGGGGACGCTCCGGGGCAAGTGCGCGGCGGGGGAGGCGCTCTTCGCCGCGACCGACGCGGGACTGGTCCGGGTGGAAGTGCGCCAGGGCCGGGTGGAGGTCGTCCGCGAGTTCCCCGACACCGAGCCCTTCGTCGACGCCGACAGCCGCCTGCTCCTAACACGCCAGGGACTCGTAGTTGTGGGCCACCAGGAGGTGACGGCGCTGCGGATGACGTGATTCTCGTGGGGTTGAGTGCCCATGGTAAACAGGGTGGTCTCATTCGATATGGCGCCTGGACGGCATTCACCTCTCTTGCTCCCCTCCTTCTTGCGAGGGATCTACTCGGAAGTTCAACAGAAGGCGCACGATGAGGGCCTGCGATGTGGCAGGCTGTATTTGAAGGAAGGTTGCTTCCCTCTCCCTCAAGAGTTGCTGGAAGTGCCTCCTGGCGAAGTGGTGGTGGCCAATGATGCGATTGATTTCAACCGCGAGCGCCCCGCGTGGCGGTTGCATCGGGTGCCGCATGTCCTGAGCGGGCTATCGGAAGCGTTGGACTGGCAGGACACCTACCCTTTGAGAGATGCCTACGAGGCCTTCTGCCGCGAGACGACCTGGGGCGCCTTGTACTTCGCGATTGGGCGGACCTCTCCCCATGACGCGGAGTGCATGTCGCTGCGCTTCCAATCCCTGCTGCATTTCTGGGAGCCGCTCGAATCCATGCGCTATCTCTTCAGTTCTCCGAGCGCCGCGCTGACCCTGAGAGAACTGGTGGAGAAGTCCTGCTCCTGGGCCATGGATGCTTGGTGTCCGGGAGGAGTCGATTCAGTCCGAGAACGCCTGGAAACAGCGGCGGAACGCATGTCACGAGCAACCCGTGAAGACAGCATGGAGGCCATCCTCCGCCAACTGCCCCGGGTGCTTACCCTCGTACGCGACTTGAAGCACCGGGAATCGGTGGCCGACCCCTCGTTCCAGCGCCAACGACTCTCCACTCTCGACTCCGCTGCCTTCGAGCGAGTGTCGGGGGCTCATCCGGGGACCTTGATCGAAACGCTGTACGACTGGGATCACGAACTTGGGACGCATTAGGGGGGCGTGGGTGACGCGCGGCGCCCTCAAGGGGGCACGGTGCCTCGTTGGAAGTGTAGAGGTCGTCCAGGCGTTCCCCTGACTGAAGGGAGTCTTCAGTCAAGTCCCCGCTCTTCACCCTGGGCGGTGGGGCCTCGGTTGGGGATCGGGTGTATGGAATAACGAGCGAGATGGCGGTGATGCAGTGCAATATGGGGTTGACCCGCGATGCTCATGAGAACTCCCTGTCGCGGCTCGGTCTTCTCCTCCAACCAGGCCTCCGCCTCTTCTCGGTTCTCAAAGGAAGGAATGGCGGCGGGAGGGGCCACCTGCTGAATCTGCTCGAGGTAGCCTTCGAGTATGGGATGCGGGAAGAGTTGACGGTGATTCATCTCACGGACATGCATGACGATGTGGTATTCATCCGCAATCAATACGAAAGCGCCGTGCGGAGGTTCGGAGTGCTGCCGTAGCCATGCGTCCGCATCCTCTCGGGTCTTGAAGGATGCCACCGCATAAGGAGGAGCCTCTTTGCGGAACTGAAGGTAATCCTCGAAGGAGTGGACCGTGCCGGTCTCCGAAATGAACATGAGCGCCGCCATGGCGACCCTGAAGAGTTCCCTCTCCTCGGGCGACTGAGCACTCCGCTGGGTCCGTCCGAGGAGACCTTGTACTTCGAGGATGAGTTCATGGATGTTCATGGCGACGCCGCTGCGATGTGCGAGGTGACTGGGGTTTCGGATGACGTCACCACCAACAACGGGGCCAGGATGACGACCCCAGCCCCCGCGGAGACCGTGACGAAGACGACTCCCGCGATGACAACCATGCTTCCGACCAGCACTGATTCATGGTTGCTCTTCAACCAATCGACTGCATGGTCCACCTTTGTGAACACTTGAGCACGGTTCCCCTGTGCCTTCAGGCACTCCGTATACTGCGGCATGCACTTGTCGGAGCAGTACCTGTCGTGTCCAGCACGTGGGCCGAAGTCATAAATGTACTGGTTGAAGTCCGGGGGGACTGGAGTTTGACGGCACTGCTGGTAGCACTCAAGGTATTGCGCATAACAGTCGATTTGCTGGTTCGCGACAAGCACTATACGTCCGGCTCTTCCCTCGGCATCTGGCCTGTCCCTGTAGCGCTCAAGGTCAAATGACCCGGCAGGGAGCCAGGAGTGGTTGACCCTCCCATCAGGCGCCTCTTCTATGACGAGCACAAGACGGGACAGTTCCTCGGCGTCAGCGGGAACCGTGTAGCGAGTGGCGCTACAGGAGACGAGCAAGGTGCTGAGGGCCGCTGCCACGAACCACTGGGATCTGCTGCTCTTCATGGGTCAGATCCTCCTCGGGTGTCATTCTATCTGCGGACCGGCCAAGTGATGGAACCGGATTGAACAGGTGGATCTGTAGAATTTTAGCAGACCCATACGCACGTGGCACAGTCTTTGACTGCGTTGCTGTAAGCTGCGGGAATCGGAGCGAGCGCTGAGGCCGTCCGCATCCAGTCGGAAGCAGCGAACCGCCCACCTGTACCCCTCTGTAGAGCGGTCGCTTTTCTGGCTGGGCGAGTCCAGGCGCGTTCATTTGGCTTGGTCCTTTTGGGTCCGCGCTGGGCGATGGTGGCGGGCTCTCCAGAATTCAACTCTTGGCACCACCCGTTCGCTGCCCTCCGCGATCTCTCTGTGCCATACAACACACTCAACCATTCCCTCATCCTTCTTTACGGAACGTTCGTTAGACATTGTTGGCCGTTCCCTGCCGAGACAGCATTTCTTCATAGGCCTCAAGCATGTGATCTATATCGCTCCACCGATTTTCGATGCTCAGGAGGGTAGCAAGGGGATGCGAACCTCTATGCGAAGACTTCGCGATGGCCCACAGAACATAATCGAGTGTAATCATAATGGTGCCAATCTGGAAAGCGTATGTCTTGTTGATCGGGGCATGCTGAGGGAATTTTTGGTTTGATGCGTTGATCGCTGCTTTCAGTTCTTTGCTTTTTGCTTGAAAAGCGGCTTCTCCTGCTCGTCGCGCATTCGCTTCGTGCTTTGCTGCCAATTGGCGAGCGATGGCGAGTTCCTCACGAAGTTGCTTGAGTTCCTTTTCTTCGACGAGAGGGACCGCCATGGAAGGGCCAAGCGCGCGCAGAAGGAGAGAAAGAGTTTGCTCGTAAGCGCTCTTGTCGCGGAAGTCTCCGTAGAGTTTTCCACGAAGAAAACCAGGCAGCTCGACGTTATCAATGAGCAGTGGCAAAACAACCACTCTTTTCTCGTCTATTTCCCTGTTTGATGCGATCTCAAGCTCTTTTTCAACCCAAGTGCTTTTGACCGAGGTCGCGGAGAGAATGGCGGCGACATAGTCCACTTGATCCAATCCTGCCCTGATTTTGCCGATAAGCGAGTCACCAATGTTGATCTCGGCTTCGTCTATCCATACGGAATGGCCGGCATTCCGGAGATCAGCGGCGAGACGTCGCGCGAAGGGCTTGTCGTTATGGGAGTGGCTAAGGAACACGTAGGACATGCGCGACCTTATACCACGGACATCGCCTTGAGGGTCGTCTATCTGGCGAGCCTGTGCAGTGACTTTACGACAGGATCGGCCTCCCGCATCGACGAAGGCTCAACAGAAGCGGAATTACTCCACTCGCCTCAACACTGGTGGCATAGGATTGAGGCCTGAATGCGGGGGCCTTCAGGATGCTGGGGCTGTTCGCGGTAGCACAATGGTACGTGATCCGGCCTCACCGCACCGACACGAGAAGCACGACCATCCGTCTCGTGAGTCGTCCACCCACCATGACGCACATTCTGCTGCAGCCTTGACGCACGCATGCGTCAGCGAGCAAATTTCAGGTAGGCACAGAATTCTATGAGCTTATAGCAGGGGGGACGGCAAGGGGCGGCGTTCGAAGGGAATGGCGAGCCTGCTTCTCAGCCCGTTGTCATCCTCCCACAGGCGATAGCCGGAGTTGAAGGTGAGCTTCCCTTCGAGCCTTTGAAAGACAATGGTTTCTCCATTGAAGAGGAGGACCGCGTCCTGGCTGTGCTCTAACAGGAGCGCCACGGCTTGGAGTGTGGTGTCCTTGAATCTGTCCCAGTCTGAATTGTTGATGTGGCGAAACCCGACTCCCAATGTCGGGGTGAAGTGAAATCCATCCCGGATGATGCTTTGTGTGATCGCCAGTGACTCTGCGGCGGTGATCTGCACGGACTCGTCGAACAAGAAGGAGCGATCCTCACCCCAGCCCAGTCCAGGTATTTTACTGGCCAGTTCCTCCAGTGCCTGTGTGGGAGCCATGCGGGTTGCCAGATCGAGATCGTACTCAAGCGCCATTTCAAGCTCCTGCTTCAAAAACGAATGCTCATGGGTAGAACGAGAGCACTTTTCCGCCCTTGATGATGATGACCGCCTTCAAATCAACAACGGGGCTCTCCAAGAGTTCGTTCTTGAGTGCCTCGAGTGCTACCTGACTGTCCTCAAGGTTGAGGATGATTCGTTCCGCCTGCCTCTCGTTCACCTTTTTCGCGATGCCGCCGACAATGCTCCGAGGATTGGACGTGCTGGGAGCATAGCAGTCCGCGTACTCTCCATTGAGCTTGTAATCGGGTTTCTTGCGGCTGAACTCGGAAACAGGATTCTGCTCCACATCGTAACCATTCTCAGCGAGCAGGCGGGCCGACTCGTTCTCGCGCTCGATTGACCTCAGATTTTCCGGATCCTTGTCCTTGGGACCGGGCTTGGTGGGTTGGCCGGTAAGGCGGCCTTTCTTTGGGGGTAGAACTTCACTGCCTGGCTCCATGGCATTGGCGGCCACCACCGTGGGCGCCAGCCCCACCACCAACTCTCGTGTGCCCAGCACCACCACCCCCACCTGCCCGGCTGCCTCCACCCTCATGCCCGTACGCACCGGGAACAGCAGTGCCGCCCGGCCGAACCCCGGCAGTTTCGGCCCCCTGCTCACCAGCGTTCCCTGTCCTCCCAACGCCGAGGTGGCCAGCAGCAGCAGCACCCGCATGCCGCTGTCCCCCAGTTCTCGGCCGAAGCGCTGGCCTGCCTCTCTCAACTCCCCGGTCGTGGTTGCCCGTGCGGCCTCCTCCAGCAATCTCCTCCCCGCACGCACCATCTCGTGCATCGGTCCCAATCCCAAGTACACCACGAGGTACAGCGTCAACACCGCCGCTATGCCCTTCGTCACTGGCTCGGGTATTGGCATCAGCAGCAGGACCAGATAGGTGCACAACGCCGTGTACACCAGCACCTTGATGGCCAGCGGGTCCAGGTACTCGCTGAGGGGCACGGCCGCCCCGTCCCATACGGTCTCCATGGAGAACGAGAGGGCCAGTCTCATGCGCGCCAGCGTCTCGGGTGGTGGCGCGCTGCTCGGTAGTACGAGACATCCCCCCGGCGCCTCAGAGGGCGAGCACTGGCGTTCCATCATCTCCTGGGCCTCGTCTCGCTCTCCTCTGCTACCCCAGGAGGTTCGCACTACCCGGCCCTCCCGGCGCGGTAGCTTGAGGGACAGGGGGATGTGCAGCACGAGGTCTGTCAGGGCCGAGACGAACTCTTCCTGGCGCACTTCCACTGGCGGGGGCTCGTTAGCCGCAGGTCTGTGGACGATGGGCGCACCCTGATTCGTATCCGGGTGGACCTGGGGTCCACTCATGCAACTCGCCAGCCAGGGAACTACCAGTAGTAACCCGACCCTGATCCTCCTGTTGTGCATGTGCGCTCTCTCCACCCCAGTGAGTAGGCCATTTTCTTGGGGAGCCTATCAGTTGGATCTGACAGCGCCCTTGGAGGCCACCGTCGGCACTTCTCCCTCTCTGATTTGACAACGTGTAACTTGGACACTATGTTGGTGTCGTGGTTACACGAAGTCGGGAGGACGCACCATGAAGGCCGTCTCGAAGGTCCAGGAGCTTCCGCTGCCGTCGTTCTACGCGCCCGCCAACGCGGGGATGTTCGCCTACGGCCCCAACGCCTCGCGGCTCCAGGCCGACGCGGGCGCCTGGCGTGACTCCCACGGGCTCGCCGCCTCCGCCACCGACTCGTTCAACCTGCACCTGCTGCTCATCGACGTGCAGAAGGACTTCTGCTTCCCCGAGGGCTCGCTCTACGTCGCGGGCCGCAGCGGCCGCGGCGCCATCGATGACAGCCGCCGCATCGCCGAGTTCATCTACAAGAACCTCGGCGCCCTCACCAACGTCACCACCACGCTCGACACGCACTTCGCCTACCAGATCTTCTTCCCCTCCTTCTGGGTGGATCAGGACGATCAGCCCCTCACCGCCCACCGCGAAATCACCCGCGAGCAGATCGAGCGCGGCCAGGTCCGCCCCAACCCCGCCATGGCCAAGTGGCTCTGCGGCGGCAACTACCCCTGGCTGCTCAAGCAGGTGAAGTACTACTGCGAGGAATTGGAGCGCGCGGGCAAGTACACCCTCTACCTGTGGCCCCCTCACTGCCTGCTCGGCAGTGACGGCCACGCGCTCGCCGGCGTGGTGCAGGAGGCCCGTCTGTTCCACTCGTTCGTGCGCGGCGCCCAGTCCTGGGCCGAGGTCAAGGGCGGCAACCCCTTCACCGAGAACTACTCCGTGCTGCGCCCCGAGGTGCTCACCCGCCATGACGGGCAGCCGCTCGCCCAGCGCAACACCCAGTTCCTCAAGACGCTCCTCACCGCCGACGCCGTCGTCATCGCCGGCCAGGCCGCCAGCCACTGCGTGAAGAGCTCCATCGATGACCTGCTCGGGGAGATCCTCGCCCAGGACGCCGCGCTCGCGCGCAAGGTGTACCTGCTCACCGACTGCATGTCCGCCGTCACCGTCCCCGATGGCAAGGGCGGCCTCGCCGCCGACTTCACCCCCCAGGCCGACGCCGCGCTCCAGCGCTTCGCCGACGCGGGCATGCACCTGGTCAAGTCCACCCAGCCCCTCGCCTCGTGGCCGGATCTGCGCATCGCCTGACTCCCCTCGCCGTCCCTCCGACTCGAAAGGAAAGGAAACAGCCATGAGCTCTTCTCCCATCTCCCAGCTCCTCGAGGACGCGCACGCCGAGGGCGTCCTCAGCCCCACCTCCCTCCAGGCCCTCACCACCGTGGACCTGGGCGCGCAGATTCAAGCCGGCCTGGGAGTCAGCGTGGACGACGTGCAGTCCAGCGAGGTCGTGCTCGTCACCGTCATGCCGGATGACTCCGGCTCCATGGCGGGCCATGCGCGCACCGTGTGCGAGGGCCACAACCTCGTGCTCGACGCGCTCCTCGCCAGCCAGCAGAAGGACGGCGTCCTCTTCCACACCCGCTACCTCAACGGCTTCGTGCTCAACCCCTTCCGGCCCCTGGAGGACGTGGTGCGCATGCACGACAAGAACTACGACCCCGACCAGGGCACGCCCCTCTATGATCAGGCGGTGGTGCTGCTCGGCACGGTGCTCGCCAAGGCGCAGGAGTTCACCCGCAACGGCGTGGCCACCCGTACCGTCACCCTGCTCATCACCGACGGCGCGGATGCGCACTCCCAGCGCGCCCGGGCCCGTGAGGTCGCCGCGCTCGTGGAGGACCTGCGCCGCGCCGAGAACCACATCGTCGCGGGCATGGGCATCGACGACGGCAGCACCGACTTCCGCAAGGTCTTCCGGAGCATGGGCATCGAGGACAAGTGGATCCTCACCCCGGGGCACAACGCCCAGGACATCCGCAAGGCCTTCCAGGTGTTCAGCCAGTCCGCCGTCCGGGTGAGTCAGGGCGCCGCCACCTTCCATGCCGGTGCCCTGGGTGGCTTCGGGGCATAGCGCCTCGGGAATGCCCAGGGGGGCGGACGCCCGGCGTGCCGCTCTCCCTCCTTCCAGGGTTTCGTCGTCCCCTTCACGGCGCGCGCTTCCGCCGGGCCCCATCTTTCCCTGCTGAGAGGTCGCACGGAACGGATGGTCTGCACATGAGTCTGAAGCGTGTCATCACGTTCGCGGTTGCCCTGCTCGCGAGCCTGGGCCTGGTGGCTGCTAGCTCGCTCGTCGTCCTGACGACCTATCTGCATCGGGCCACCCTGAGCATGCAGGCGGCCGTGCAAGGCATCCAGGCCGCCCAGGGCTTGGAGGTGTCCCTGCTCAACCTGCACCGGCTTCAAGGGGCGCTCCGGCGGGGGGAGGCCGTGACCGTCAACATCATCGAGGAGGCCGAGCGGCAGTTGTCCGTCCAACTGGAGCGGACCCGGCGTCAGGCCCAGTCGGAGGAGGAGCGGGAACTGCTCACCCAGGTGGACAATGCCTTTTCCCTCTACCTCGATATCCAGGGCCGCGCGTTGGAGACCGACGGACAGATGCGCGCGGAACTCAACCTCCGTCTGGAAACCACCCTCGCGGCCATCAACCAGCTCATCGCCCTCAACATCCAGGAGGCGCGGGTGGAGCAATCCCGGGTCGATCGCTGGGACCGGATGGCGGACATGGCGGGCCTGGGCGTCGCCGTGCTCCTGGTGCTGGGCGTGGTCGTCCTGTTGGTGTGGATGCGCCGCGCCGTCTTCCATCCCCTGCTGGGCATCAGCCGGGCCATGCGCCGCTTCGGCTCCCGCGGCGAGCGGACCCAGGCGCCGATCGAGGGGGCCGAGGAATTGCGCGACATGGCGCGCACCTTCAACGAGATGGCCGACTCCCTCCAGAGCCAGCGCCAGGCGCGGCTCACCTTCCTCGCCGGCGTGGCGCATGATCTGCGCAATCCCCTCTCCGCGTTGAAGATGTCCGCCGCGCTCGTCAATTCGCGGGGCCCCGTGTCCGAGGAGCGTCTGCGCAAGACGATGGCCCTGGTGAGCCGTCAGGTGTCACGGTTGGACCGGATGGTGGGAGACCTGCTCGACGCCACCCGCATCGAGGCGGGCCACTTCGAGCTGAAGCTGGAGGAGCGGGACGCGGGCGAGCTGGCCACCTCCGTGGTGGAGTTGTATCGCTCCAGTGGCGCCGCGCACGAGCTGCGATTGCTGTTGCCGGAGGGGCCGCTGCCACTGCGCTGCGACGCCACGCGCATGGAGCAGGTGCTCAACAACCTGGTGAGCAACGCGTTGAAATACTCGCGCGAGGGCAGTGTGGTGGAGGTGGAGGTCCGACGCGAGGGCGAGGAGGTGTGGCTGTCCGTGAAGGATCAGGGCATCGGCATCTCCGCCGAGGAACAGCGTCATCTCTTCACCCCCTTCCAGCGCACGGGGAGCGCGCGCGAGAAGGCCCCCGGCGTGGGCATTGGTCTGTCCGTGGCGCGGCGCATCGTGGAGGCGCATGGCGGCCGCATCGAGGTGGAGAGCAGTCCGGGCCGGGGTTCCACCTTCCGTGTCCGGCTGCCCCGCGCTCCCAGTGTGCCCGCCGCTCGGGAGGCCCGGCCGGGACCCTTCGCTCCGGACCCGGTGTTCTCCTAGGTTCCGGCCTTCTTTGAGGGAGGTTTTTGTACGTCGCCTATCGACGGCGACGGCTTCTTTGCGCGACTGTGCGGGCCCCTTGTCCCTTCACAGGAGTGAAGAAGCACGATGAAGCACCTCCCTTTCTCGAAGAGTCTGCTGCCGTCCACCCTGGCCCTGTTCGCGCTCACCGGCTGCCCTCACAATGGTACCGATGGCGAGCCCTGCGACAAGGCCGACTATGCCCAGGCCCACCCGGAGGAGTGTGGTCCCCAGACCCGGCCCCCCGTGTGCGACCAGGCGGCCTATGATCGGGCCGTCCTCGACGCCGCGCAGACGACCCAGTCGGAGATCAGCAACGAGCTCTTCGCCATCTCCCCGTCCAACTCCCGTCTGGTTTGGAGGGACGCCGAGAAGAGCGCGGTGCGCGTGGTGGTGTGGACCACCTTCACTGGCTATACGAATGACGATAATGGGGACTACACGTTCTCCCGCGACGTGTTCGTCACCGCGGCCCCCCAGGTGCAGGATCTCTGCAAGTCGCTGACGCTGACGGGCCAGGAGCGAGCCAATCGCATCAACCAGTACCTGGGCCTGCCCGCCGATGCGAACAACACCCGGCAGATCGTGGAGCTGTGGGTGAAGCCGGAAGATCTGTTCCGGCCCTGCCCGGACGCGCAGGTCGACGACACCACGTGCGCCCTGACGTACCCCAGCGACGCCACGTCCGCCCACAAGGCCTGGCTCAACAACTACTACGGCGGCAGCTACAGCCCCTGGCAGACGACGAAGTACCCGTTCACGGGCCTGGGATACACCTACGACTGGTGCAGCGGGAGCCCGTCGCACGTGGGCGCCAGCGAGTACGTCGTGAAGTCGGGCGCGATCGCCCAGGTGATCGGCTACACCACGGCCGAAGCCTACTGCGCGAAGTAGGACGCGCGGGCCCCAAGCCCAAGTGTCGAGGAGGCGTCTCACGCGTGGGGCGCCTCCTGCGGCCGGGCGGGCAGGTGGAGTAGAAACCGCCCCGTGCCTGCTCCGCTCCGCCGTGCCCTTGGCTCCGCCCTCGTGGCGGCACTGTTGTTTCCCCTGGGTTGCTACACGCCCCTCACCACCGTGAGGGAAGACGAGGCTCGTTTGCGCGCTCCCGACGACACCGTCCGGCCCGCGCCGCGCTGGGGCATCGCCCTGCACGGCGGTGCGGGCATCATCCCCCGCGAATCCCTCTCCCCCGAGCGCGAGGCCGCCGTGCGCGCCGCGCTCACCGAGGCGCTCCAGGCCGGTCATGCCGTGCTCGCCCGGGGTGGCACCAGCGTGGAGGCCGTCACCTCCGCCATCCGCGTCCTGGAGGACTCGCCCTACTTCAACGCGGGCAAGGGCGCCGTCTTCACCCATGAGGGCAAGAACGAGCTGGATGCGTCCCTCATGAACGGGCGCACGCGCGAGGCCGGAGCGGTGGCGGGCCTGCGCCACGTGAAGAACCCCATCTCCCTGGCGCGCGCCGTCATGGAGAAGTCCCCCCACGTGATGCTCATCGGCGAGGGCGCCGAGGCGTTCGCGCGTGAGCAGGGACTCGAGCTCGTGCCCGAGAACTACTTCCACACCGAGGAGCGGTGGCAGGCGTTGCAGCGCGCGCTCGAGGCCGAGAAGAAGCAGCAGCAGGCGCCTCCCGAGCCGGGCCAGCCCCAGGGCCCCTCCACCTACCAGGGTCCCATCGACGGAGACCACAAGTTCGGCACCGTGGGCGCGGTGGCGCTCGATCAGGCGGGAAACCTCGCCGCGGGCACCTCCACGGGGGGCATGACGAACAAGCGCTTCGGCCGGGTGGGGGACTCGCCCATCATCGGCGCGGGGACATACGCCAGCGAGCGCTGCGCGGTGTCCGGCACCGGCCATGGCGAGTACTTCATCCGCTACAGCGTGGCGCGCGACATCTGCGCCCACGTGGAGCTGTTGGATCTGCCGCTGAGCGAGTCCGCCAACCACATGGTCATGGAGGTGCTGCTCAAGGCCGGTGGCGAGGGGGGGGTCATCGCCATGGACGCGCAAGGCAACGTGGCCATGCCGTTCAACACCTCGGGCATGTACCGCGGCTACATGGGGCCAGAGGGAGAGCCCTCCGTCGCCATCTTCAAGGAGCCCTGAGCCTCACACCGGAGCGGTGGGTCCCGAGCCCTGGGTGGCCGAGAGCACCCAGCGCTCCAGCTCCGGACGGGGCATCAACCCGCTGCGGCGCGCCACTTCCTGACCCCCGGAGAAGAGGACGAAGGTGGGAATGCCGCGGACGCCCAATTGGCTGGCCGCGTGGGGCTCCGCCTCGGTGTTGAGCTTGAGGACGACGAGCCGACCCGCGTGGGCCCGGCCCACCGCGTCGAAGATGGGCGCGGCGGCACGGCATGGCGCGCACCAGGGCGCCCACAGGTCGAGCAGGACGGGCACGGGAGAGGACTGCACCGCCCGCCAGAGCGCCTCGCCGTTCACCTCCTGGGGGGCGCCCGACAGGTCGAGGGGTCGCTGGCACCGGCCGCACGTGGGCTGACCCGGAGGCGCGGGCTGGCGCACGCGGTTGAAGGCACCACACGAGGAGCAGCGGAACATGAGGACCTCCCAGGCTCTTGGCCGGAAGATAGTGCTCCGGAGGCGGGCGAGCGGGGCCGGGCGCCCGCCCCTCGGGCATGCGGAGAGGGGGTGGGCCCTCTACCCGTCGATGTCCAGGTACGTCCGCTTCGCCGCCACCGAGTAGAAGCGGGCCTCGGGCAACACGTACGCGGTGAGGCGCCGGCCGTAGACGCAGCCCGAGTCCAGGCCGATGGCATGGGGATGGCGCTGCACCCCGCGCAGGGCGTCGTGGCCGAAGATGATGAACTCGGGTCCCCGCCACAGGCTCGCCCATGGCACCCCGGCCTCGAGCTTCTTCGAGGGCTCGCCCTCCGAGGTGATGCTGCGCAGGTTGATCATCAACTCCGGATCCTGCTGCTCCAAAGGCACGCCGGGCACCAGGCCCCCGTGCACCACGCGCACGTTGAACTCGGGGAAGGGGCGGTGCAGGGGCAGCGACTCCAGGTAGGCCCAGTCCGCGTCCGTGAGGGTGTCCAGCACCTGCCTGTGCTCGGGCTTGAGCTTCTTGTGCTTGGGCATGAGCCCCTTGTGCCAGCGCAACACGTGCTCGTCGTGGTTGCCGCGCACCGCGAGCATGCCGCGCTCCCTCGCCCGGCGTACCACTCCCGCCGAGTCCGGCCCCTTGGCCACGAGGTCTCCCACCAGCACCACCCGGTCTCCCGGACGGTGGCCGCACTCCTCCAGCAGCGCGTCGAGCTCCTCCGCGCACCCGTGCACGTCTCCGATGAAGAGGGTCCGGGTCATCCTCACTCCTTCCCGCCCGGCGCCAGTTCCGCCGCGGGGGGTTGTACCTTCCAGCGCCGGTGCAGCCACAGCCACTGACCCGGGTTGCGCCGGATGTGACGCTCCAGCACCGCCGTCACCGCCGCCGTGTGGGCCACGATGGGATCCGGCCCCTCCTGGGCCGGCGGCGCGGGGATGGGCCCCTCCACCTCTATCCGCAGGATGCGCCCGCTCGCGTCCCGCACGCCCATCATCACGAACACCGGCGCCCCGGTGCGCTGGGCCACCACCGCCAGCGCCGGCGTGGTGGAGGCCAGCCGCCCGAAGAAGGGGACGAACACCGCCGCCTTCGCCGGCAGCGCTTGATCCAACAGCATCAACACCGACTCGCCCAGCCCCACCGCCTCTTGCGCCTGGGCGATGGCGCCCTTGGGATAGATGAGGCCCACGCCCGCGGCCACCCGGTTGTCCACGATGCGCATGTTGAGCGCCCCCTTCAGCGGGCGCACCAGCGCGTCCAGGGGAACGCCCCACTGGGGCAGCAGCTTGCCCGCCCGTTCCCAGTTGCCGAAGTGCGCCGTCACCAACAGCGCGCCCCGGCCCGTCGCCACATGGGCCTTGAGCGCCTCCCAGTCTCCGCCGGGCGCCTCGGGGGCGACCCAGGACAGATTCACCAGATCCCTCGTGTCGATGGACTCGATGACCACGCGCGCCATGGTGATGTAGGCCCCCCGCGCGATGCTCCGCCGCTCCGCCTCGCTCTTCTCCGGGAACGCGTGCGCGAGGTTCTCCAGGGCCACCCGGCGGCGGATGCCCAGGGTGAATGCCAGCCAGCCCACGAAACGGGCGAGGCCATCCCGCATCGAGGCGGGCAGGGCGCACAGCGCATCCATCACCCGGTTGGCGAGCCAGCCCACCACGGGCGAGGGGCGCTCGCCCATCACCTGGGAGAGTCGGGGCGCGGGCGGAAGTCGGGTGAGGCTCGAGGAGGGGGAAAGGGAGCTGGACACGTTGGCACTCCACCTGGAAGCAGGTGCCCGAGGCAAGAGGCGCTTCCGCCGTGTCGCTACACCGTCCAGTCGTCTTGGGCTAGATCCGCGCGCATGCTCAGAATCTTTCGATGCGCGGCGCTCGTCCTGTCGGCCACCTTGACGGCGTGCGCCACCCGGCCCGCCCCGGTGCCTCCCGCATCCACCTCCGCGCCCGCGCCTGGCCCCGCGCCGGCGTCCCCTCGCTCCCCGCCGGTGTCACCCACCCTGCGCCTGCCCACGAGCGTGCGGCCCACGGGGTACGCGGCCGAGCTGACCCTGGATCCCACCCAGCCCACCTTCCAGGGGGTGCTCGACATCGACCTGGACGTGAAGGAGGCCACGGCAACGGTGTGGCTGCTGGGCCATGAGCTCACGGTGAAGGAGGCGGTCCTGACGGTGGGAGGCGTGCCGGTGGCGGTCTCCCAGGTGAAGGGCACGGGGGACTTTCTCGGCTTCCAGCCCGAAGTGGCGCTCCGGCCCGGTCCCGCGCACTTGCGCCTCGTCTACGAGGGCGTGCTGTCCGAGCGCGAGGTGAGTGGGGCCTTCCGCGCGCGCGAGGCGGGTGACTGGTATGCCTTCACCCAGTTCGAGCCGCTGGGGGCGCGGCGCGTCTTCCCGTGCTTCGACGAGCCGGGCTTCAAGGTGCCCTGGCAGCTTACCTTCCACGTGCCCGCGGGCCTGACGGTGGTCACCAACACGCCCGTGGTGAGCCAGGAGCCGGGAGGCGCGGGAGGCTCCACCTGGCGCTTCGCCCGGACGCAGCCGCTGCCCAGCTATCTCGTCGCCTTTGGCGTGGGCCCCTTCGACTTCCTGGACGCCCCGGCCTCGGGGGAGAAGGCCGTGCGCACCCGCATCGTCACGACCCGGGGCCGTGCCGCGGAGGGCGCCCATGCCGCCCGGGTGACGCCCGGACTGCTCGCCTACCTGGAGCGCTACTTCGGCGTGCCCTATCCCTACGAGAAGCTGGACGTGCTCGCCGTGCCCCTGTTCGGGGGGGCCATGGAGCATCCGGGCCTGGTGACGTTCAACTCGGAGCTGATGCTGGCCCGGGAGGAGGAGGACTCCGTGGAGCGCCAGCGCGCCTTCTACGAAACGCAGGCGCACGAGCTGGCGCACCAGTGGTTCGGCAACCTCGTCACCATGCAGTGGTGGGATGACCTGTGGCTCAACGAGGCCTTCGCCTCCTGGGCCGCGAGCCGCGCCGTCGCGGACACGCAGCCCTCGTGGGACGAGCCCCTGACGCGGGTGGGCAACCGCTCGCGCACGTTGAACGCGGACAGCCTGCTGTCGGCGCGCCGCATCCGCCAGCCAATCCAGAGCGAGGACGACGTCTTCAACGCCTTCGACGTCATCACCTACGGCAAGGGCGCGGCGGTGTTGTACATGACGGAGCAGTGGCTGGGCCCGGACGTCTTCCAGCGCGGGGTGCGCCGCCACCTGCGCGCGCACGAGCACGGCAACGCCACCGCGAGCGACTTCATCGCCGCCCTGTCGGCGGAGGCGCAGCGGGACGTGTCGGGGGTGTTGGACTCCTTCCTGGAGCAGGGCGGCGCGCCGCTCATCACCGCCCGGCTGGATTGCTCGGCCCGGGTGCCCGAGGTGGAGTTCTCCCAGCGCCGCTTCCTGCCCCTGGGCTCTGCGGGGGGCACGCCGCAACTCTGGAAGGTGCCGGTGTGCGTGCGCCATGGCACGGGCGCCCGGGCGGGACGCGCCTGTACGCTCCTGGAGACCGAGACGGCCCGTCTGCCGCTGCCCGAGGCCCGGGGCTGCCCCGCCTGGCTCCAGCCCAACGCGGATGGCGCGGGCTACTACCGCACCGCCGTGGACGCGCGGATGCTCAGCCGACTGCTCTCCACCGACAGCCGCCACCTCTCGCGCGCCGAGCGCGTGGCCCTGCTCGGGGACGTGCGGGCCCTGGTGGGCGCCGGCGCGATGCCCGCGGCGGACGCGCTCGGCCTGCTGTCGGGCCTGGCCGGGGAGAAGGACCTGCGGGTGTTCCAGTCCTCGTTGGAGCTGTTGGAGTTGATGAATCCCCCGCTGCTGTCCGAGCCGCGCCAGACCGACCGCCAGCGCTTCCTGCGCGACACCTATGGCGCACGGGCCCGGGCGCTCGGTTTCACGCCGCGCGCCAACGAGGATGTGGACACGCGGCTGATGCGGCCCCTGCTGTTGGAGCTCGCCGGGAAGCAGGGCGGGGACCCGCGGCTCACGGCGGAGGCCCGGCGCCTGACGGAGCGGTGGCTCGGGGGGGAGACCCGGGCGATCGACGCCGAGCTGTTGGAGTCCACGCTGGCCACCGCCGCCGTCTGGGGGGACGCGGCCCTGCACGCGAGGATGATGACGGCGCTGAGCGCGGCGACGGAGCGCAAGCGGCGGGAGGACATCCTCGGCGCGCTGCGCGACTTCCACCAGGCGGACCTGGTCCAACAGAACCTGGGGCTGCTGCTGGAGCCGGCCGTGGATCTGCGCGAGGTGTGGCGGTTGTTGTTCGGCGCGGCCACCGACGTGCGCTCGCGGGACGTGGCCTACGCCTTCGTGACGAAGAACTACGACGCGCTCGTCGCGCGGATGCCGGATGAGATGGTGGCGTACCTCGCGATGGCCGCCTCGTCCTACTGCGATCCGGTGCACCGCCAGGAAGCCACCGCCTTCTTCACCGAGCGCATGGCGCGTGCCGCCGGAGGCCCCCGCTCCCTCGCCCTGGTGTTGGAATCCATCGACCTGTGCATCGCCTTCAAGGCGGCCCAGGGCCCGAGCATCGAGTCCTTCCTCGCCCCGCCCCGGCGCGGGCGCTAGGAATCCACACGACGGCTCCCGTGTAGGGGGCGTAAGAAGAGGGCGGAGGAACGCATGTACATCAACCGGCTGCACGTGAAGAACCTGAAGCGCATGCGGGATCTCGCCCTCGACTTCACGCACGAGGGCAAGCCCCGGATGTGGACCGCGCTCGTCGCGGAAAACGGGGCGTGCAAGACGACACTGCTCCAGGCGATCGCCCTGGTGGCGAGTGGTTCCGACCGGGCCAATCAATTGGCGGATGTGCCTTCGCTGCCGGACTTGAGGCGACCGGCCGAGGAGTCCGTGCGGCTTCGCGCTGATTTCGAATTCGGTACCCGATTGGACAAATGGCGCGTTTTTCCCGAGGCCTCCAAGGTCTTCTTCAAGGAGCAACCCTCCCTGGGGCTGCGAAGTTCCCTGGACATCGAGCCCCGACAGTCGACGTTCCGGGGAACATCCCTGTTTGCCTCCGTCAACGCGCTGGCGTCCTCTGACGAGAACCATCTCCCCGCTGATTCCACTGTGATGGTGGCTCGCCTCAAGAAGTTGTTGTCGGAAATCAAGGACGAGGAGGATGAAAAGACACCTTTCCGTTGGAAGCTCGAGGGGGAGGACGTGCGTTCCGATGCCGCGCTCTTGTCTTGGTTGGGCGGCTATGCACTTGCTCTTCAGAACCCCCTCGCGGAAGCCCGTGCGAAATCCCTTCCAGGCTGGTTTGTCGCTGGCTACGGCACGCAGCGTCAGCTCCCGGTACCGCTCAGCGCGTCCGAGCTGAAGGATCGTGTGCTCAACCGGCTCGAACCGCTTTTTGGCAAGGCACCGCTCGTTGGCACGGGTTTCGCCAACCAGTTCGCCGACACGCCTCGCTTCGAGCCCTTCATCCAGGCGCTCAAGAAGGTCTTCGTCGACAACCACCTCCTGCCCCATGTGGACGCTGTCGAGCTGCGCGGCCGGGGCGGAGTGACGCAGCCGGGAGACCTGGTCCGGTCCCACAGCTTCGAGTTCGCGTTCTCCGGCCAGAAGACGAAGGTTCCCGCCACCTGGCTCTCGCAGGGCTACCAGTCGACCATCGCGTGGATCGCCGACCTCATCGGGCAGATGTACCTCGACATCGGTGAGGCCGTTCCCCTGGAGGACATGGAGGGAATGGTGCTCATCGACGAGCTCGATCTCCACCTCCATCCCACGTGGCAGGTGCGGCTCGTGCCGGTGCTCAAGCGTGTATTTCCGCGCATGCAGTTCATCGTGACGACCCACTCGCCCATGCTCCTGCCCGCGCTCGAACGGCACGAGATCGTCATGCTCCGCCTGGACGAGCACGGAGATGTCTTGGCCGAGGCCCCGCCCACCTGGCCCAAGTTGATGACGGGCAACGAGATCTACTCGAGCTTCTTCAACATCCAGAAGCCCTGACCGCGCGCCATCACCCTCCAGTGCGGTCCCGTCCACCCGAGGACAGGACCTTCCAGCATGTTTCCGTTGGAGAACACCCTCTCGGTTAAATTCCAGAAAAGCTTGACCAAATGGCAATTGACCCATTAGCCTCACTAACGGGGGAACCCTTCCAGGAGGTGGAGATGGGGCACATGAAGGATGAGGACTTGAAGGAGCTGTCCGTGTCCGAGTCGCCTTTCAAGCGAGGCGCGCAGGACGAAGCGCCTCGGCCGCCCAACGTGGCACGCACACCTCCGGGGGTCTGGCCGCAGGTCTCCCAGGCGGATCTGGGACGGGCGATGCGGCGGCTGAGGGGCTCCACCGAGCATGTCCGGGAACCCGAGCCGCGGGTGCGGCTGGTGGGCAAGACGGGCTGAGTGCTGCTCAGGAGGCGGCGCGCTCGGGCTCGTCGTGGCCGAAGTGCTCCAGGGGAGTTTCGATGGCGGGCAGCACCACGCGGAAGGTGCTGCCCTGGTTGGGGTGGCTCTCCACGGAGATGCGCCCCCCCTGCGCGGTGACGATGCCGTGGCAGACGGACAGTCCCATGCCGGTGCCGACGCCCGCGGGCTTGGTGGTGAAGAAGGGATCGAAGAGGCGGGGGAGGTGCTCGGGGGGAATGCCCACGCCCGTGTCCTGGATCTCCACCAGCACCTGGCCCTCCTCGCACGTGGTGGTGACGCGGATCTCGTTCTGGTGGGCGTTGCCGTGGGGAATGGCCTGCGCGGCGTTGACGAGCAGGTTGAGGAAGAGCTGCCCGAGCCGCGAGTCATTGGCGAACACGCGCGGCACCGTCCCGTAGTTCTTCACCAGCCGGGCGCGGTGGCGGATCTCACTCCGGGCCATGTTCGCGCACGAGTCGAGCACGGTATGGATGTCCACGGGGCCGCGCGAGTCATTGCCGCCGCGCGAGAACGTCCTCAAGTCGCGCACGATGTCGCGCACGCGGTTGCCGCCGTCGATGGCCTCGCGCAGCGCCTGCTGGATTTCCACCCCCTCCGCGCCGGACAGCTCGGCCACGTGCCCGGCCATGTCGCGCACCTCGGCTTCCACGAAGCGCAGGTTGCTGAGCAGGTAGGCCAGGGGGTTGTTGATTTCATGGGCCACGCCTGCGGCGAGCGTGCCCAGGGACACCATGCGCTCGGTGGCGAGGATGCGCTCCTGCACCTGGCGGCGCTCGGTGATGTCGCGGGTGATGCAGGCCACGGTGGCCAGGCCCTCGAAGAGCAGCGACACGGTCATCACCTCGCCCACCGCCTGGCGGCCATCGGGGCGGCGGAAGCGCGCCTCGCGGGGCATCCCCGCCTGGCTCGTCACCATGAGGGCGGCCTCCTCGCCGGGCAGCACCAGCTCCGACACCGGCAGGCCGCGCAGGGACTCGGGGCTCGCATGGCCCAGGAGCGTGGCGGCGGCGCGGTTGGCGAACAGCAGGGTGCCGGCGCGGTGCAGGAAGATGGCGTCCGGCGAGTGCTCGATGAGGGCGCGGAAGCCCTCCTCCATGCGCCGGCGGGTGGACTCCGCGCGCAGGCGCTCGCGGATGTCCACGAACGTCACCACCGAGCCCACGCGCTCGCCACTGCGCGTCACCGGGTGGGACCAGTACTCCACGGGCACGTCGCCGTCGCGGGGGTGGCGCAGCACCTCGTCGTCGCCGTGCAGGGCGCCCTCCTCGCGGAAGGACTCGCACACGCGGCAATCGCCGGACGGCTCGTGGCCGGGGTGGATGATGGAGTGCAGCGAGCGGCCCAGCAGCGCGTCCGCGTGCTCGTGGCCCGACAGGCGCAGGGCGGCGCGGTTGCAGAAGGTGCAGCGGCCCTCGAGGTCCAGGCCGAAGATGGCCTCGGCGGTGGAGTCGAGCAGGGAGCGGATGCGCTCCTGGCTCTCCTGGAGCTGGCGGTTGCCGCGGTCGATCTGCTCGGCCATGAAGTCGAAGGCCCGGCCGAGCAGGCCCACCTCGTCCACGCCCCGGAGGTGGGCGCGTGCGTGCAACTCGCCCAGGGCGAGCCGGTGCGCGGTGGCGGTCAGCCGCTGCATCCGCCGTCCGAGCACCAGGTGCACGACGAGGCTGACCAGACACACCAGCACCGCGACCACCAGACACGAGCGCGCCGCCCACCGCTCGGCTTCCCTCTGGCGCGCGAGCTTCTGGGCCGTCAGGTCCTGCCGCAAGAGGAGCAGGCCCATCCGCGTGCCCTCGGGGCTGGCCTGGAGGGTGATGGGGTAGTAGGCCACCACCTGCCGCCGGTCCTCGCTCAGGTGCACGTTGCCGGCCATGTACTCGAGCATGGTGGCGAGGTGTTGGGCGTGCTCGGCCGGGTCGAGCTGGGGCCAGGCGTCGCGCAGGGTCAGGCCGATCTGCGCGGGCCGGATGGAGGCCAGCACCCGCTGCTGCTCGTCGAGCAGCAGGCCCTGCTGCAGGGTGGTGTTGGCGCTCAGGGTGGACAACTCCTTGCGCGCCGCGTCGAGCTGCCCGTTCTGCAGCAGGTACTCGATCATGCTGTTGAGGTGCGCCATCCGCAGGGTCATCTCCGCGACGGCTTGTTTCTCCGTCTGCAGGTGGCCCTGCGCCACGTCCGCCTCGAAGGTGTAGAGGAAGAAGAACACCGCGGCGACGAGGATGATGAGTGGGATGAACCAGCGCACCGCGAGGAAGCGGTGCCAGAAGGCGGGGGGCCTTCGCAGGGGGCTCATGGGCACACCTGGGTCAGGACGTTCGAGGTCCTGTCCGGCACGCGCGAGCACGCGGACAACAGCAACAGCATGGCAGCCGCCCATCCAACGCTTTGCATGTCATCTTCCCCCGTACACGCCTTCCTTCGGGGATGGTCGGCGCTCAAGGGCTCATCATAGTTGCAGGGTAAACACCGGAAAAGCAGTGCACCCAGCAGGTACTCCCCCGGCGCCGTGAATCCAACAGTATCCCAGTGAAGGTGAGTCCATTTCCCGGCCCGGAAGGGAGGTGGATTGGAAATTTATTTCTTTTTGGACAGGAAGGCGTTGAAGGCCTCGCGGGCCTCGGCCGATGCGAGCCGTTGCATGAAGAGGGCGCCCTCGCGCGAGAGGGTTTCGTCCACGGCGGCGCGCAGGGGCTCGCGCAGCAGCTTCTTGGTGAGGCGCACGGACTCCACGGGCCGGGAGGCGAGCGCGGCGGCGCGCGATTTCACCAGCGCCTC
Organism: Cystobacter fuscus; assembly: GCF_044360685.1. Lineage (GTDB taxonomy): Bacteria > Myxococcota > Myxococcia > Myxococcales > Myxococcaceae > Cystobacter > Cystobacter fuscus_C. The sequence continues at coordinate 562,200 of NZ_CP043491.1, forward strand.
GAGCTCCGCGTCGGGCACCACCCGGTTGACGAGCCCCGCGCGCAGGGCGGTGGCGGCGTCGAAGGGCTCGCCGAACATGAGCAGCTCGGAGGCGAGCGCCATGCCGGCCAGGCGGGGCAACAGCAGACTGGAGGCGCCCTCGGGGCTCAGGCCCAGGTTGACGAAGGGCATGCTGAAGACGGCGCGCTCGCTGGCGGCCACGTAGTCACAGTGCAGCAGCAGCGTGGTGCCGATGCCCACCGCCACTCCCTCCACGCGCGCCACGATGGGCCGGGTGAAGTGGGCGAGCGTGTGCAGGAAGCGGAACACGGGGGAGTCCTCGCCCGTGGGCGGATTCTCCAGGAAGTCCTTCAAGTCGTTACCCGCGGTGAAGGTCCCGCCCGCGCCGGCGAGCACCACGACGCGCACCGCGTCATTCGAGTCCGCGTCGCGCAGCGCCTGGGCCGCCAGCGAGTACATCTCGGCGGTGAAGGCGTTCTTCTTCTGCGGCCGGTTGAAGGTGAGGGTGAGGACTCCGGCTTCCAGGTGGCTGAGCAGCGTGTCGGACATGGCCGGGCACCTTATCCCGGTGGACGCGCGGAGGGGCGCGACTCGCACCCCGGGTGCGCCTCGGGCTCAGCGCCGCTCGGAGGTGACGCGGCAGATGGCGTCGGCGAGCAGCGGGGCGAGTCCCACCACCTCGTGGTCGAAGGGGAGCGTGCGCTGTTGGGGCACACTGTCCGTGGAGATGAGGCGGCGGATGGGCACCTGGCTCAGCCGCTCCACCGCGGGGCCCACCAGCAGCGCGTGGGTGGCCACCACGGTGATGTCCTCGGTGCAGCCCTCCTTGAGCACCGTCTCCGCCGTGGCGGCGATGGTGCCCGCGGTGGAGATCATGTCGTCGACGATGATGGGCCGCAGGCCGCGCACCTCGCCCACGAGCCCCCGGACACTCACCTCGGAGCCGCTCATGCGGCGCTTGTGCACGATGGCCAGGGGCAGCCCGAGCTGGCGCGCGTAGCGCTCGGCGAGCTTCACCGCGCCCAGGTCCGGCGACACCACCACCGCGCCCTCTCCGGCGTGGGGCCGCGCGGCCTCGGCCAGGAGGTGGCTGGCGTCCAGGTGCTCCAGCGGCATGCCGAAGCAGCCCTCCAGCGCGGGGGTGTGCAGGTGCACCGCCACCAGCCGCTCGAAGCGGCCGCGCTCGAGCAGGTCCACCACCAGCTTGCCGCCGAGCGCCTCGCCCGGCTTGCCCCGCCGGTCCTGCCGCGCGTAGCCGAAGTAGGGCACCACCGCCATGAGCCGCGCCGCGCCCGCGCGCCAGCACGCGTCCGCCATCAAGAGCAGCTCCATCAGGTGCTCGCCCACCGGCGGCGCCGTGGGCTGGATGAGGCACACGTTGCGGCCGCGCACGTCCTCCTGGATCTCCACGTACAGCTCGCCATCCGGGAAGCGCTCCAGGTGGCAGCGGCCCAGGGGCCGTCCGAGCGTGCGGGCGAGGTTCTCACCCAGTGCGCGGTTGGCGGTGCCACTGAAGACGGTCAGTTCCATGGGGCGGCATCATCCCTCAATCGCCCATGCTCGGGGTAGACTGCGCGGCCCATGCCCGTATCCGCCCCGCCGCCCCCGTGTTTCGTCTGGCTCGATCTGGAAATGACCGGACTGGACCCCGACGACTCCGCCATCATCGAGATTGGTGTCATCATCACCGGCCCGGATCTGGTGCCCCGGGCGGAGATGGAGCGCGTCATCTGGCAGCCCGAGGAGGTGCTCGCGCGCATGGAGCCCATCGTCCGGGAGATGCACACGCGCAACGGTCTGGCCAAGCGGGTGCGCGAGTCGCAGACGTCCCTGCGCGTGGCCGAGAAGGAAATCACCGCCCTGGTGTCGCAGCACTGCGACGTGGGCGAGGGCATCCTCTGCGGCAACTCCATCCACACCGACCGGCGCTTCCTGGTGAAGTACATGCCGATGCTCGACCGCTACCTGCACTACCGCCAGGTGGACGTGTCGAGCCTCAAGGTGCTGGCGAGCGCGTGGTACCCGGACAAGGTGGCCCAGCGCAAGGCGCCCTCGGGGCACACGGCGCTGGCGGATCTGCGCTCGAGCATCGCCGAGCTCACCCACTACCGCACCCACCTGTTCGTGCCCCCCGCGACGCCTCCGGGTGGCAACTCCTGAGACGGGGTGGCGGGGCGCGCCCAAGCGCCCCGCTCGGGCGTCACGCCTTCTTGTTCAGCTCCGCGGTGACGGTGTCCAGCAGGTCATCCAGCTCGAAGGGCTTGGCGAGGAAGCGGCTGCCCTGCAACTCCGCCTTCGTCACCCGCCCGGCGCTCATCACCACCACGGGGATGGTGCGCAGGGACGGGTCGTCCTTGAGCCGGCGCAGCATCTCCTGGCCGTCCATCACCGGCATCATCAAGTCCAGGAGGATGAGGTCCGGCCGGTCGCGGCCCACCTGTTGCAGCCCCTCGGCGCCATTGGCGGCGGTGGAGACCTCGTAGCCCTCCACGGAGAGGATGTCCGTGAGGGCCTCCAGGATGGCCACCTCGTCGTCCACGATGAGCAGCTTGCTCATGCGCGACCTCCGCGCTTGAGGGATGCGCGCCGCCGGGGCGCGGCCTTGCTCCGGGTGGAGGGGCGCTTGGTGGCCCGCGGCCGGTGCTGGCCCTGGAGGATGTTCTCGGCGCTCTCGGAGCTGTCCGCCACGTCGATACCCCGCGAGGAGAGGGAGAACTCACGCGACGTGGACTCGTAGGGGCTCTCGCTCATCTTGAAGATGGAGAGCATCCGGTACAGCCGCGAGCGCAACTCCACATAGCGGAGGAAGACGATGTTGTCGATGAGTGCTTCCAAGCCCTGCAACGGCCCTTCCTCGCGCGGCCCGAAGAGCATGGGCGTGCGCTGGAGCATCAGCGGGGTGACGCCGCGCGCGCGCAGCGCGTTGAGCAGCGAGGTGACGAAGCCGAGCGTGCGCCGTGGGTCCATCGTATGCAGGAGCAGCTCCAGGCCATCCAGCACGAGCCGGCGCGCCTGGTGGCGCTCCACGAGCGCGAGCAGCTCGTGCGCCCGGGCATCGGGCAGGCACTCCACCGGGGTGCGCGACTCCACCACGAGCCCACCCGACGCCAGCGCCGGGGCCAGCTTCAGCCCCAGTCCCTGGGCCTTGGCGAGCAGCCGGTCGCGCGTCTCCCCGAAGCCGAAGTACAGGCTCTTCTCTCCCCGCCGCACCCCCTCCGCCAGGAAGTGCATCCCCAAGAGCGTCTTGCCACTGCCGGGTGCCCCGGACAGCAGCGTGGAGGAGCGCTCCGGCACGCCGCCCAGGAGCATCTCGTCCAGGCGCGGCACCCCGAAGCCCACCCGCCGCGCGGAGTCCGCGGGCTCCTCGCGCGGGGGCGGAACGAACGCCTCCAGGCGCGGGTACACCACGAGCCCCTCGGAGTTGATCTCGAAGACGTGCCGGCCGGTGATTTGCGGCTCGCCGCGCAGCTTCGTCACCTCCAGCGCGCGCACGGAGCGCAGGCCCTCCAGGTGCATCTCCAGCACGAGCACCCCATCCACCATGGCGAATTGAGGATCCGCCGCGTTCTCCTGGCGGTTGGTGAGCACCAGCGTGGTGCAGCCGGCCAGCGCGTTGTGCACCCCCAGGGAGTGGAGGAACTCGCGGAAGACGAGCACCGAGCCGGCGCTCTCCTGCGCCGCCAGCAGCCCGTCCACCACCAGCACCGTCGCCTGGTGCTCGCGCACCGCGCGGTAGAGCAGCCGCGACAGCCCCTCGAGCCCCTCGGCCTTGAGCGTGGCGTAGGCGCTCACGTAGTGCAGCGACTGGCCAATCACCTCGCGGCGGAAGAAGCGCATGCCGTGCAGGTGCGTCATCATCCGCTCGTGGGACTCGGAGAGCATGGTGATGAAGACGGCGCGCCCGCCGCTGGCCACGTGCGAGAAGCACAGCTGGTTGCCCAGCACGGTCTTGCCCGTCCCCGGGGCTCCCGAGACCATGTAGGTCCCCCCGTGGACCCAGCCGCCGTTGAGCAGCGCGTCCAGTCCGGACGAACCGGTCACCACTCGGCGCACGGGCTCCTCGGTTGGCTTGATGTCACTCACGCTGCCCGCTCCTCTCGCCCGTCCCACACTACTGGGTCAAGATGTACTCAGACGTGCTTTCCGCCACGAATGTCCGAAGGTGCCCGAACCCCCCCGGGTTCGTGGAGTTCTGGACACTCCCAGGGGGGTTGGGGGCTAATGTCGCGCGGCGCCGGGTGGTCCCGGCCCGTCGCACCCAAAGCCGAGAGGACTCACGCCGTGGGGATTGTCCGCATCCTGGGTATCATGCTCCTTGTCGCTGGCACCGTGTTCCTGGTGTCTGCCTGGCGCGCCACCGACTCCATGGTGGAGCGCGCCGCGCAGAAGCTCACCGGGCGCTACACCGATAGCACCCAGCGCGACCTGGCGATCGGTGGCGCGGGGGTGGTGGGCGGCGTGTTGCTCCTCGCCCTGGGAGGAGGCAAGCGCCGCCGCTAGGCCGCGCTCAGCGAGAGAGCACCTGCTGGAGGGCCCGGCGCAGGTTGGGCTGGGGGCCGATGTGCTTGGAGGAGGGCGCCTGGGGCGTGCCGGTGGCGCGCAGCAGCGCGCGCATCTCGCGGGGAGGCACCGGGCCCTTGCCCGCGGCGAACGCGGCGCCCTGGATGGCGGCCACCGCTCCGGCCACGATGGGGGCCGCGCTCGAGGTGCCATTGAAGGAGTCCGTGTAGCCCCGGTTCTCGCCCAGGCCGCTCAGGTCGCCGTAGCCCAGGGTGACGACCTTCTCGCCCCAGCTGTGCACGTCCACGCGCGAGCCGTGGTTGGTCCAGCACATGGGGACGTGGCCGGTGGCGGAGCTGGCGCCCACGAGGATGGCGCCCGAGTCACGCACCGCCCGGTTGAAGGCGCCATGGTAGGCGGGATCATCCAGGTCCGCGCCGCCATTGCCGGCCGCCTCCACCACGTGCACGCCGTGGGCGGTGGCCTGCGCGATGGCGTCGAAGTTGGCCCGCCAGTACTCCAGGGGCACGTAGTTGCACTGGCTGAGATTGCAGGCGCAGCCCTTCTGGGTCTTGGGGCCCGGGGCTTGCAACTCCACCAGCACCACGCCGCCCCGGCCCGCGGCGCGCGCCGCGTGCTGGATGGCGCTCGCCATGCTCTGGGTGGCGATGCCCTGGCGTCCCGCCGAGGCCCCGTTCGCGATGCCAGTGATGCCATACCCATTGTCCTGGCCCACCATCACCCCCATCACCGCGGTGCCGTGGTCGCGCCAGTCCGCGCCCTGGAACTGCTCGCCTCCCCAGTAGAAGAAGGCCGGCAGGTCCTCGTGCCGGGTGTTCCAGGCGCCTTCCACGTCGATGAGCCGCACGCCCTGGCCCCGGCCGCCGGGCACCGACCAGGCGTAGTGCGCGTCGATGCCGGCGGGCGCCGCGTCCAGGTAGCCCTGCTTCAGCTCATAGCTCGCGGTGGCGTTACCCCGCGCGTCCCACGCCGACACACTGGCCGTCCACGACATGGGCTCGGCGTAGGCGATCTCCACGCTGTCCAGCGCGTTGAGCTGCATGACCAGCTCGTTCACGTCGGCCGCCTGCATGCCGGGCTCCAGCTGCAGCTCGTAGTAGAGGTCCAGGTCCGCCATCTCCTTGCCACTGAGATCCTCGGCCAGGCGCTTGCGCGCGGCCAGGGTGGACTCGGGCTCGCGGAACAGCCGCTCGGGCCGGCGCCCGCGGGCCTTGCTCTGCACCACGCGCTGCAACTCGGAGACGTCCGTGTTCAGCCGCACGTCGGTGATGTGGTGGCGCTGCATGCGGCCACGCTCGTCCGAGTCGCGCTCCTCGCTGAGGATCTGCATCACCCCGCCGCGCAGGCGCACCCGCGTCCCCTCGTGGAACTTCACGACCAGGCGCTGGACCGGCGTCTCCTCGTCCAGCTCGGGCGTGGTGGGCTTCACCGTGGACAGCCGCGGCTCCAGGACCTTGGCGGCCTCCGCACAGGGCGCTACCAGCAGGCTCAGACCGAGCAGCACCGTGGGCGTTACATGGAACTTGAGGAAAGAGGCCTTCGTCATCCGTCCTGACTCCGGTGTGGGGGGGAGACATGACCGTGACCTCGGAGGCTGGGACGCGGGCCCGAGGGCCCGAACCTTCCCCCCGGGGTCACGTGGGCGGCCCGTTTCAATGCTTGTCCTGAATGGGCCTCCCACAACACATGCATTCGCGGTGGGAGGTATTAGCAGATATTTTCACTCTGGGAAATATGTCGGCCAAGTCAAGATTTCCTAAATTCTCAATTTCTCCCGTTACTCATTGCGTGAAGAGAAACTCATCCAGCTCGGACTCATCGGCCGGGTCGCGCGAGGCCGGGTCGGAGTCGTCCGGATCGAAGCCGTAGATGGAGAAGCCGGGCGGGGCGGGACCGTCGTCCAGGCACTGCACGACGCGGGGCGGCGTGCCCACGCCATCGCCATCCCGGTCCGGGTAGAGGACGCGCCAGAGGAAGCGGGCGGAGTCGGAGTCGTCGCAGTCGTTGCCGGAGGCCGCGGGAGTGTAGGGCGGGGGGAGGGTGGCGGCCGCGCAGACCTGTCCGGTGGAGGGCACGGTGCGGCCGTCCCCATCCGCGTCCACGTACCTGAAGGCGTGGAGCCGCCAGCGCAGGGCGTCCTCGGGCGCACAGTCGGTGCCCTGGAGCGAGTGGTCCGCGGGGAGCGAGCCATTGGTGCACAGCGTCAGCGCGGGGCCCGAGCCCACGCCATCTCCGTCCGTGTCCACATAGGCCTGGAGGGACTGGTACACGTCCGCCCGGGTGTCGTCGCAGTCGGTGCCCCGGCTGGTGTCTGGGTAGCCCTCGGTGGACGCACCCAGGCAGAGCGGGCCGCCGGGCGCCACGGTGAAGCCATCCCCATCCGCGTCGCGGAAACTGGGGGTGAAGGTGCGCCAGCGCAGGGCGTCATCGGGCGCGCAGTCCGTGCCCGTGTCCGAGTAGCCGGCGGGACGGGTCGTGCCCGCGCAGAGCGTCCGCTGTTCACCGGCACCCACTCCGTCCTGGTCCGCATCCGGAAAGACACTCCAGGTGACACTCACCTCGGCGCGGGTGTCATCGCAGTCGAGGTGGGGACCGGGCGTCACGGAGTATCCGGGCGGCGCGGCGTAGCCCCCGCACACCCGTCCCGTTTCGGACACGGTGGCGCCATCCCCATCCGCGTCGCGCCACGAATAGGAGTGCCACATCCAGCGGGCGCTGTCGTCGGGAGCACAGTCTCCCTCCCCAAGGGCGTAGCCGGGCCGGGCGCCAGTGCCGGAGCACAGGGTCTCCGCGGGTCCGCTTCCCACCTGGTCTCCGTCGGGGTCGAGGTACTGGACGCGGGAGGTCCACACGTCCGCGCGGGTGTCGTCACAATCGGGGTGGCTCGGCACCCGGTCGGCGTAGTCCTTGGGAAGCGTCCTTGCGGTGCACAGGGTGCCCGAGGCGGGCACGAAGAACCCATCTCCATCCGTGTCCCGGCCCAGGTAGTTCCAGGAGAAAGCGCGGGTGGGGTCCCCGGGCGCGCAGTCCGTCGCCGTCTCGGACAGCCCTGGCGGCGGGCTGCTTCCCATGCAGTGGAGCGAGGGCTCTCCCTCCGCGGCACCATCCCCGTCCTTGTCCGCGTACAGGGGGCGCGACACCCAGACCGTTGGATCCGTGTCGTCGCAGTCCGAGCCCTGGGTCCGCAGGTAGCCGGTGGGGTTGTCGCCCACGCAGTCGTTCGACGGCGTGTTGGCCGCCTTGCCGTCGCGGTCCGCGTCGGCGTAGTAGCCCTTGCCCGTCAGGGACATCCACCGCTTGGGGTCCTCGGGCGCGCAATCGCCGCCCTGGGTGGAGAACCCCAGGGGCAGGGACTTGCCGAGGCAGAGCGTGTGGGGCTCGCCGCTGCCATACCTGTCCCCATCGGGGTCGCTATACACCTGCACCTGCCTCCAGGTGCCGGCCGAGTCCGGGGCACAGTCCGCGCCGTCGTGGATTCCATCGCCGTCGCTGTCCGAGCCACAGCCGAGCTGCGCGCCCATCAGCGCCAGCACGAGCGCCCATCTCATCCATCGTGTCATCTGTCCGCCCTCTGTCTGTCTTCGGGGTGGAGCGGGATTAGCGACGGGTGAGCTTGCAGCTCGCGAGGCCAAGGCCATAGCCGTTGTTGCCCCGCACCTCGAGGTAGTACTGGCCCGGCTTGTTCATGGAGATCAACGCGAAGTGTTCGCAGGTACGGATGAACCTCACCATCTGTTCGTTGTTCTGACCACTGGAGGTGTCGAACGAGATGGTCCGTGCAGTGGCTTCACCCTGGAGGATGCCGGTGAGCTTGAATGCGTTGTACGTGTAACCGTTTTCGATGCTGTCCACGGTCTCGAACACGAAGGTCGGACTGCTGGACTGTGCCGAGGCCAGGGTCAGCGGAGCCAGGGTGCACAACAGGGTGGCGGCGGTCGCGAGCGTCTTGAGTTTCATGAGTGTGTTTCCCCCCCGTGAATCGGGTGTCGTGGACGCGCCCTCTATAGTCCAAAGCCCAGCGCCACGGCGAGCAATCCCCCCAGCAGCAGATACAGGGGGATGTTGCAGGCGAGCGTGATGCGGTTGATGCGCCGGAAGCGGACCTGCTCCTCGTCGGCGAACCAGATGCCCTCCTCGCCCATGGTGCGCCCCTCCACGGCGTGGAAGAAGAGCGCGGCGTAGAGCACCTCGATGACGAGACTCACCACGACGAGCGCGACGAGGCACACCGCCCAGGTGTCCAGGGGCGAGGGAGTTCCGGGGGGCGACAGCAGGTGGGCGCCGAGGCCACCGAGCACGAGGACGAGGCTCAGCACGTCATGGGCGATGCCATAGGGGGGCCGCCAGTTGTGGCTGACGTAGAGCATGTACAGCTCCGCGAGCCCGCGCAGCCACATGAAGGCGCCGAAGCCGCCGAGCACGAGCCGCAGCCGCGGGGACACTCCCGGGTCGAGCGCCACGAGCGGACAGAGGAAGAACCAGAGGAAGATGGCGTAGAGCAGCCACGCCATCTTGGGCGGGGAGATGCGGCCCCCCTTGGCCGCGTGCACGTTCTGCCGGCGCCAGAAGAGGACACCGAGTCCCCCGCATAGGCTCAACAGCAGGAGGATGAAGACTCGGGTGACGGGGGCGAGCATGTCGTTCTCGCACGGTAGCCCGAAAGGCAGGCCCGGGCGCGTGTCCTGGACAGGAGCGCGGGGGCACGGCAGGCTCCGCGCGCGCTCGGAGGCGCCCTTCCCATGACAGCACAGCCGTCCATGGCACCCGCCGTGCCCATGCCCCCGCGTCCCCAGTCCGTCCGCTGGGGATGGGTCTGGCCCACCTGGAGCGATCCGCGCATTCCCTTCGCGGCCATCCTCACCCTCTACGGGGTGCTGGGCTTCTGCTTCTTCGGCTTCAACCGCAGCCCGGCGCAGATGGCGGCCATCGTCGTGAGCGGCAGCGCGCTGGACGCGGGGCTCACCTGGCTGCTGTACCGGCGCAAGGTGGTGCCCCTGAGTGGCTACATCTCCTGCTGCTCGCTGGCGCTGCTGCTCAACTACTCGCACTCGAGCTGGATGCTGCTCCTGCCGGTGTGGCTCACCATCGGCTCGAAGTACGTGCTCACCTTCGAGGGGCGCCACGTCTTCAACCCGTCCATGTTCGGCGTGGCCACCTCGCTGCTCTTCACCCGCGAGCTCATCACCGCCGCGCCCGCCTATCAGTGGGCCAACGGGGAAGTCGCCCTGAGCGCCTTCATCATCATGGCGGCGCTGGTGCTCTTCTTCTTCCGCGTGGGCCGCGGGTGGCTCGTGGTGAGCTTCCTCTTCTTCTACGCGCTGCAGACGGCCCTGCGCGCCTACATCCTTCGCCACCACCTGCCCCCCGAGGTGCTCTTCCTGGGCACGCTCGGCGCGCCCCCCTTCTTCATCTTCACCTTCTACATGATCACTGATCCCGGCACGTCCCCGAAGCGGCCCCGGGATCAGGTCATCCTCGCCTTCGCCCTCACCTTCGTGGACCTGCTGCTCCACCTCAAGGAGAGCGTCTTCACCTTCTTCTACGCGGCGCTCACCTGCGCCACCGCGCGCTTCCTCTTCCTGCATGGCCGCGCGCTGTGGCGAACGGGGCCTCGCGCCTGGTTCCCGGGCCTGTTCTCCCGCGAGCCCCTGCGGCGCTTCGGCGCGGTGGGAGGACTGGGGCTCGCCCTGGCGGCGGGGTACTTTCTCGTCATCGCGCCCTCCGCGAGCGTGCGTCCGCTGCCCTTCCACATGGAGCGCCTGGAGGCTTCGCACACCGGGCTGGGCTCCACCATGGGGGATGTGTTGACGCACGCGGATCCGCGCGTGCTGCATGTGTCCAAGTGGGTGCTGAGCGTGGGCGACGCGGTGGCCACGGGCGACTTCGACGGGGACGGGCTGTTGGATGTGTTCCTGTCCAACGCGCTCAAGTCGGATGGGGATCGCGCGGCGCTCTTCCGCAACGTGGGCGACCTGCGCTTCGAGCGCGTGAAGGTGCCCGCCTTGGAGCGCATCGCCGCGAGCTACACCACCGATGGCGCGGCCGCCGGGGGCACCTTCGTGGACTACGACGGGGATGGGGACCAGGACCTGGCCATCGCCGTGGCCTTCGGGCCCTCGCGGCTGCTGCGCAACCTGCTGCGCGAGACGGGCAGCGCCACCTTCGAGGACGTCACCACGCACGCGGGCGTGGGCGACCACTCGGTGAGCCTCGCCGTGACGATGCTCGACTTCGACCGGGATGGGCACCTGGACTTCTTCGTGGCCAACGCGCTCACCACGCACCTGCCGGACTACGCCACGCCCACGCCCTTCAACTTCTTCCACCTGCCCGCGCCCGAGTACCCCGGAGACCGGCGCATGCTCCGCTTCATGCACAATGGCTGGCATGACGCCGACAACGGCGGGCTCAACGCGCTCTATCGCGGCCGGGGCGACGGCACCTTCGAGAAGGTGGATTCCGCCGCGATTGGCTTCAAGGAGACGCGCTGGTCGCTCGCCGTCAGCACCGTGGACCTGAACCAGGATGGTTGGACGGATCTCTACATCGCCAATGACTTCGGGCCGGACGAGATCTATCTCAACGAGCAGGGCAAGCACTTCCGCCGCATCCGGGGCTCGCTGTTCGGAGACATTGGCAAGGACACCTACAAGGGCATGAACGCCTCCGTGGCGGACTTCGACCGCAATGGCTGGCTGGATGTCTATGTTTCCAACGTGCACCACTCCCTGCAGGCCGAGGGCAGTCTGTTGTGGATGGTGTCCCCGGGACAGGAGCCGTTCGTTCCCACGTTCAAGGACGAGGCCACCTTCCGGGGCGCGCTCAACGAGCGGCGCTTCGGCTGGGGCGCGGCGGCGGGGGATCTCGACAACGATGGTTGGCCAGACATCGTGCAGGCCAATGGACACCTCGATGACCGGTTGGATCACCTCATCGACTCGGGCCGCAAGGATTACTGGTACATCAATCACAAGCTGATGCAGTCCGGCCCCGAGGTGCACACGTACGCGGACAAGTGGGGAGACATCCGCGGGCGCACCGTCTATCCGAACGAGGCGCGGCGGGCCTACCTCAACCTCGGGGACGACAAGCCGGGCCACTTCGTGGACGTGGCGAAGGAACTGGGCCTGGAGGATCCGGACAACTCGCGCGGCGTGTTGCTCGCGGACCTGGACAACGATGGCGACCTGGACGCGCTCATCACCAATCAACACGGGCCCGTGTCCGCCTACCGCAACACCCTGCGCGAGGGCGCGGGCCGGGACCAGGCGCACTTCGTGGGGCTGTCGTTGGTGGGCGAGGGCCGGCATACCTCCCGGAGCGCCGTGGGCACGCGGGTCGTCGTGTCCTACGACGAGGGCGGCCGGCACGTGGAGCAGGTGCAAGAGGTGGGGTTGATGGGCGGCCTGGGCGCCTCGGCGGATCCCCGGCTGCACTTCGGGGTGGGGAGCCACACGGGCCCCGTGACGGCGACCCTTCACTGGTACGGCGGACAGACGCAGTCCGTGCAGCTCGACGTGGATCGCTACCACGTCATCCATCAGCCCGCCGTCACCGCGGACGCGCGGGACAGTCATTGAGAGGGAAGAGATGTTGTCTGCCTTGAAGGGGGCCACCGTGGCCCGGGAAGCCCTCACCGGAGCGCAGCGCGCGCAGATGCTCGCGTTGATGCAGACGTGTTACGCGGGCGTCAGCGCCGAGCGCTTCACGCGCGACCTGGACGACAAGCAATACGTCATCCTCCTGAACGCGCGGCACACGGGGGAACTGGTGGGCTTCAGCACCGTGCGCATCGCCGAGGAGGAAATGGAGGGCCGGACGGCGGAGATCATCTTCTCCGGAGACACCGTCATCCACCCGGACTACTGGGGGCAGAAGGAGTTGCAGATGCGCTTCACGCGGCTGCTGCTCCACCGCAAGCTGCGCCGTCCCTGGCGGCCCTTGATGTGGCTGTTGTTGAGCGCGGGTTACAAGACGTACCTGCTCGCGGTAAACCATGTGCGGCACACCGTGCCGCGCCATGACTGGGAGCCTCCCGCGCAGCGGCTGGCGTTCCTCAACGCGCTGGCCTCGCGCTGGTTCGGTGAGCAGTTCGACCCGGCCCGGGGAACGGTGCGCTTCTCGGGCGCGCACTACCGGGTCCGCGAGGGGGTGTCTCCCATCGATCGGGAAGCGGCGGCCCATCCGGACATCGCCTTCTTCGCGCGGCGCAACCCGGGCCACGTCGAGGGCGAGGAGCTGGTCTGCCTCGCCGAGCTGCGGGTGAGGGATCTGGTGGGGACGCTGATGGATGCCCTGCGCAAGCAGTGGCGTCAGTGGACGCGCCGGGGCTCGAAGCGGGGCGAGAGGGCGCGGGCATGATGCTGTCGGGCCTCCGGGTGGCGCTGGCCCCGTCGGCGCTCCGGTTCCACCAGGCGCTCTCGCGTCCGGAGCGGGCCCAGGCGGAGTGTCTGTCCCGCGTCCTGCGCGCCGTCGAGGGCACCACGCAGGCCGCGCGGCTCCCGGGCTTTTCGCGCGTGCGCACCGCGCGCGAGTTCCAGGACGCCGTGCCCCTGTCCACGCCGGACTCGGTGCTCGCGGACATCGAGGCGCTCAAGGCCGGAACGCCTCGGGTGCTCACCCGTGCGCCGGTGTCGCGCTTCGAGCCCTCGGGAGGCTCCTCGGGAGCATCCAAGTACATCCCCGTCACCCAGGGGTTGCTCGGCGAGTTCCACCACGCGCTCGCGCCGATGTTGTTCGACCTGTTGACCGCGCGCCCCGCGCTGCGCGCCGGTCCGAGCTACTGGTCCATCTCGCCCATCGGCCGCAAGCAGGGGCGCACGCCGGGAGGCATTCCGGTGGGCAGCGTGGAGGACTCCGCGTACTTCCCCCGCTTCCTGCAACCGCTGCTCACGCGCGTGTTCGCCGTACCGGGGGCCGTGGCCCAGCTGCCCGATGTGGAGTCCTGCCGGTACGTGACGCTGTGGTTCCTCGTGGCCCGGGAGGATCTGGCCCTGGTGAGCGTGTGGAACCCGAGCTTCCTCACGCTGTTGATGGACGCGCTGGAGCGGCACGGAGAGCGGCTGGCGGATGACCTGGAGCACGGGGTGTGCAGGCCGCCGGGAGGGAGCGGGGGAGACGTGGGGGCGGTGCTCGCGCGGATGCGCTTCTCGCCCCAGCCCCGGCGGGCCCGGGTGCTTCGGGAGGCCTTGCGCTCGGGGTTGAGAGGCCCCGCGCTCTGGCCTCGATTGTCATTGCTGAGCATGTGGACCGACGCCCAGGCCGCGCATGCCGTGGAGCCGGTCCGTCTGCGTTTTCCGGGCGTGGAGATCCAGGGAAAGGGATTGCTCGCCACGGAGGGCGTCATCACGCTGCCCCTCTTCGCGGCCCCCGCGCCCGTGCTCGCCGTGCGCAGCCACTTCTTCGAGTTCCTCGAGCCCGAGCACCCCGAGGCCCGGCCGCGGCTCGCCCATGAGCTGGAGCAGGGACGCACCTACTCCGTGCTGCTCTCCACGTCCGGAGGGCTGCTGCGCTACCACCTGGGAGACCTGGTCCGGGTCGAGGGCTTCCATCACGCCACCCCGTGTCTGCGTTTTCTCGGCCGGGCGGATGCGGTGAGCGATCTCGTGGGCGAGAAGCTCTCCGCCCACCGCGTCTCCACCGTGCTCGCCGCCATGCTGTCCCGGGTGCTCGGCCAGCAGCCGTCCTTCGCCATGATGGCGCCCGAGTGGGAGGCTCCGGCGCCTCCGGCGTACCGGCTCTTCGTCGACACCGACGTGCCCGAGGCGCGTCTGGAGGCGAGTGCCCGGGCGATCGAGGAGGCCCTGTGCGAGGGCTACCACTATCGCTATGCCCGCGAGCTGGGACAGCTCGGGCCGGTGCGCGTCCTGCGCGTCACCGATGGGGCGCGCCACTATGAGGCCCGCTGCATCGCGCTGGGCCAGCGCGCCGGGGACATCAAACCCACCGACTTTCATCGCCGGTCCGGCTGGACCGCGTGGTTCTCGCAACGAGGAACGCCTTCATGAGGAATCCCACCGATGCTTCGCCACTCGCGCTCGTCACCACGCCCGCCGTGGACCTCGAGGCCGAGGCGGACCTGTCCCGCTGTGGGGCGCTCAAGGACTACTGGTACGTGGCGTGTCTGTCCTCGGAGCTGACCTCGCGCGAGCCGCTGGCGCGCACCTTCTTCGGCACGCGGGTGGTGCTCTTCCGTGACGAGCGGGGCCAGCCCGTGGCGCTGCTCGACCGGTGTCTGCACCGCAACGCGCGTCTGTCCGCGGGGGCTGTCTTTGGAGGGCGTCTGGGCTGCCCGTACCACGGCTGGGTGTATGACGGCTCGGGGGCGGTGGTGGAGGTGCCGTCGCTCGGACCATCGCAGTGTGGCGAGGCGCTGGACGCGCAGGGGCATGCGCGCGCGGGTCTTCAGGTGCGCCCGTGTGACCTGGGCCGGGTGCGGCGCTTCGACACGCTGGAGCAGGACGGGCTCGTGTTCGTCTTCATGGGAGGCGATTCACGGCGCGCGCGCCGTCCCGCCTTCCGGGTGCCGTTCTGGGGCCAGCCCGAGTGGAATGTCTATTTCATGGTGACGCGTTTTCCCAACGGGGTGACCAACCTGGTGGAGAACTTCATGGACGTGCCGCACACGGTCTTCGTCCACGAGGGGTGGTTCCGCCGCAAGGCGCGCAAGCGCGTGCCCGCCACGGTGAAGCGCTCGGAGGGCAGCGTGCTCGTGACCTACAAGCAGGATCAGGACACGGTCACGGGGCTGGGGCGTCTGTTCAATCCGGGGGGCCTGCCCATGGTGCACACCGACCACTTCTTCGCGCCCAACGTCACGCGGGTGGATTACATGTGGGGGGAGCGCAGCGGGTTCGCCATCAACTCGCAAATCACTCCCATCGGCCCCACCGACAGCCTCGTGTACACGGCCATCAGCTACCGGCTGCCGTATGACCTGCCGCGCGCGCTCGTGGGGCAGGCGCTCAAGCCGCTGGTGCGCTGGTACACCACGCAGGTGATTCGCCAGGACGTGGAGGTGATGAAGGTGCAGCGAGAGGGATTACTCAACGGCCCTGGGGGCGGTGTCTTCTCCGGCACCGAGGCGGACCTGCTCCACGCGGACATCGAGGCGTATCGCCGCTGGCTGCTCGAGGGTGGGGAGGGCGCGGGTCCCGCGGACGAGGAGCGGGACATCGCCTTCTGGATTTGAGACACGGAGCCACGTGGTCAGCTGCTCGGGCCATCTCAAGACGTTCGGTTGTGTCAGCCAGGGAACATGGCTGGCACGATCCAGAGCAGGTGGCCGTGAGCAGTAGGAGGAACCGGTAGTCCTTCATCGGAGTGTCGGGCATTCTACCAACATGAGGACAACTCTCGTCCTACTCCGCGTGGCCTTGGTCCTGAGTCTTCCTCTGGTTTTCTCCTGTACCACTCTCCCGGAGAATCGCTCAGGAGGTGATGCATGGCAGCCACGGTCCAAGCCCGTGCAAGTCACTCAGCTCTTCGATGGACGGCTGCGGCTTGATTTCGAGCCACTACCCCCCGACCTGGTCTGGGAAACGCTGAGGGTGGAGGACGCACGCGCGGAACTCGCCGAGTTCCACCGGGCCCTTCGGCCAGCGTTTCAGCCACGGTTTCGCCGTGTCACGGTCTCATCCAGTTCTTGGAACGCATCCACTGGCACCCCAGCCGCGTGGGAGCAGCAACTGCGGCAGGATTTTCTCTCCCGTTTCGGGGAGTCCCTTCTGCCACTGCCGGATACCGTGGAGAACAGTCGTCTCTACATGGCCCTCAAGTTGTCGACTCGCTACATGGGTCCGGGCCTCCGCGATGCCGCCATGGAGTTGTTCAACTCCCCTGCCTTCCTCACCAGCGTCACCCTCTCGGTTCTCGTGTACTTCTCCGCTTGGGTTCTTCCCGAACCCTTCTTTTCCAAAACTTTCGCTGTTGCACTGACGATTCGTCTGGCGCTGGCGGTAGGATTGTTGGAACTCTCTCATCTGGCACGGGCGTGTGTACGATTGTACCGGGAGGTGGACGCAGCAGTTACGATGGCGGAGTTGGAGGCCGTAGCAGAACGCTTCGGCAGGGCCATGGGAGGCACCGCTCTGCGGGTTCTGGTCATCGTGGCTGGGGCGGGTATTGGCCGAGCACTTCCCAATGTACCCGAGGGAGGATTGGGGGCGCTGCTGATGCCTCCCCGCTACGCGGCAGTAGGGAATCTCGTCGTTGAGGGCACGGCCACTGCCCATGTAGTAGCTGATGGTACGCTTGTGATCGCAGGCGCAGCGGTGGGAACCGCGGCTTCGGTCCTGGGCGCGGACTGCAACGATGAGAATCAGAGTGTAGCTGGCTACTCGCGGCACCACCTGGCCACCGACAAGAATGATACATCAGCAGTTAGGGGAGGGCCTTGGACTCCTTTGTTCGCACTACTCTTTGCTCAAGCCGGCATGAGCCTGGACGATCCTGCGAACATCGTCCAGCTCAAGGGGCACTACGGACCGCACCCACAGGAGTATCACGAAGAGGTTTACAGGCGTCTGCGCTTTGCCTTGCTGCGATGCCCGAATGAGGATGCGTGCCGGGGTCGGCTTGCCGCTGAACTCAGGCGTATTGCAAAAGAAGTTTGTACGCCGGGCTCTTTGCTGAACAACCTGCTTACGAAGTGATGAGATAGGTCAGACCCGCTTGAGACGCTATTTCCAATTGAGTGATGATATGGGGACGCGAGGCCGCTGGTTGCTCGACGGCCTCGTAGATGAACAAGGCAAGAAAATAGACTCCGAACTGTTCCTGGTAGGCAAGTCCCTTGAACTCGTGGAGAAGATGAGTTGCCGCCAGCTCGTTCCTGGACATCCGCTGGACTTCAGCGAGGCCGCACTTGGCATCCCCATGGTGAGCCAGAGATTGAAGGAACTCCTCGAACGCCTGGGTGTAGATGCGGTGCAGTTCTTTCCTGTCCAGGTGCTGTCACACAGCGCTCCCTGGTTCGCTCTCAATGCTACCCGAGTGGTGGAGTGCATCGACGAATCGAGATGCCTTCGAGTTGAGCGTTGGACGCCGGAGGATGGAGCACCTGAGCGCGTGGGCGAATACCGCGTCGTCGAGCGCATGCGAATCGACCCCAGCCGAGTGAGCGGCACTCGTCTCTTTCGGACCTGGGGGTGGCCCGTGCTCGTGGTCTCCGAAGACCTCAAACAGGCAATGGAGAAGGAAGGGATCTCCGGCACGAAGTTCAGTGAGGTGTGAGGGGCTGCTCCCGTTCATCGCGCATGGCGGTTGCGGAGAGCACTTGACCTTGACACCAGTGTCAGGTGCTACGGTCCTTTCTCATCGAGGCAGGAATGAACATCGGAGAACTTTCCAGACTGTCGGGCGCGAGCGCGCGCTCGATCCGCCATTACGAGAAGGCGGGGCTGCTCGTCTCCAGCCGCCGGAGCAATGGCTACCGTGAGTTCGGGCCCGAGGCTGTGCTCCGGGTCCAGCACATCGCCCGCATGATCCGTCTGGGCTTCTCCCTCGAGGAAATCGCCACCTTCTCCCCGTGCATGTTCCGGAGCGAGTCGGCCGTCATCTGTCCGGACGCCCTCGCCGCGCACCAGGAGAAGCTCGCCGACATCGAGCGTCAGATCGCCGAGCTGGAGTCCCGTCGTGCCCGGCTCATCGAAACGCTCTCACACGCGGCCCCCGCCAGCATCCCCTGGCGAAGGGTCGCCTCCGCCAAACGAGGATGACATGAACCGCAGAGACCTCCTGAAGAGCACCTTGCTCACCACCGCCACCCTCTCCCTCGCCGGGCCCGCCTCCCAGGCCCATGCGGCCCCCCGGGCGGAGGGCAAGACCTTCCTCCTGGTGCACGGCGCCTGGCACAACTCCCTGCACTGGGGCCGCGTCGCGCAGCACCTCTCCGGTCTCGGCCACCGCGTGGTGTCGATCGATCTGCCGGGCCACGGCCTCAACGCCCGCTTCCCCTCCTCGTATCTCTCGGGGGATTGGGCGAAGTTCGCCGAGGAGCCCTCGCCGCAACGGGAGCTCCGCCTCGAGGAGTGCGCCTCGGCGGTGGTCGACGCGCTCAAGACACTGCGGGGCGCGAGCCGGCCGATCCTCGTCGGCCACAGCATGGGCGGAGTGGTGATTACCCGGGCGGGTGAGCTCGCCCCCGAACTGGTGGGCCGGTTGGTCTATCTGAGTGCCTATTGCCCCGTGCGGCTGAAGAAGCCGAGCGCCTATGGGGAACTGCCCGAGGCGAAGACCGGCTACGGAGACAAGCTCTTCGTGGGCAACCCGGCGGCCCTGGGGGCGG
Organism: Cystobacter fuscus; assembly: GCF_044360685.1. Taxonomy (GTDB): domain Bacteria; phylum Myxococcota; class Myxococcia; order Myxococcales; family Myxococcaceae; genus Cystobacter; species Cystobacter fuscus_C. The sequence goes on from NZ_CP043491.1 coordinate 581,008, forward strand.
CCCGCATCAATCCGCGCGGGGACGCCGCGTACCTCGAGGCGCTGCGCGAGACCTATTACAACGACGTGGACGCCCAGCAGTTCCTGCCCTTCGCGCTCATGCTCACACCGGACCTCCCGGTCGCCCTGTGGACGTCCGAGGTCATCGCGACGCGCGAGCGCTGGGGCCGCATCCCGCGCAGCTACATCCGTTGCACCAAGGACCGCGCCACGGCGCCCGCCCTCCAGGATTTGATGATTCGCGAGGCGGATGCCTTCACTCCCGCCAACACGTTCGAGCAGAAGACCCTGGAGTCGAGCCACTCGCCCTTCGCGTCGCAGCCGGCACGGCTCGCCGAACTCCTGGCGGGCCTCAAGGCGGGGTGAACCCGAAGCGACTACAAGGGGGGCATGAGCAGGAAGGTCGCGTCCTCCTCGAACGCGGCACTGTACTCACTGTCGAGGTAGAGCCCATAGGTGCGCCCGTCGTAGTCGTCGATGTTGAGGTACGAGTCGGGGACGTTGCAGCTCTCGAAGCTCAGCTCGTTCGGATCCGCCAGGCCGGGGCGCGGGCAGAACGTCGCGTCCTCGCTGAAACCCAGGGTGTTGTTGTCCGGATCCAGGAAGATGTCCGAGCCGCGGTGTCGCAGGAAGTACCCGTCGTAGTCGAGGGCCTCGAACGAGATGCACCGGTCGTCCGCCAGGCCCGGGACGATGCGGAACGTGGCTTCGTCCATGTCCCGCCCCGAGTAGATGAGTGACGCCGCCACCTCCTGGCCTTCGTAGTGCCGGATGAAGAAGTGCGGGGCGATGTACGACTCGATGGAGGCGTCGTGGCCCCGCCAGTCGTTCAGGGAGATGACTCCCGAGTTGCCCGGACCCTGGAGCGCGGGGCAGCCCGGGTACGAGGGCGCGGGAGGGGGAGGAGGCGGGGGGTCCACGTGGCCGTGTCCACCGCCGCCCTCGACGACGCACCCGGACAAGGTCGTCGCCATCGCCATCGCCAGGAAGAAGGTGAACCGCTTGGACGCCATGCGAGCCATGTTGTGTATTCCTTCAAGGGGAAAACGTTGAGGCACGGACGTCCGCGTGGCGCGGAATATTCAGGGCAGGCCGCCGAGCGGCCCTCGCCGACGGGCATCGTCCTGGCGCCCTGATGGGATAGAAGCGATGCGGTGAGCCCGACTCCTTCCTCCGACGCACCCCGAGTCCGCCAACGCCTGCTGTCCATCTTCGGCGGCTCGGTCGGCAACCTCATCGAGTGGTACGACTTCTACATCTACTCGGCCTTCTCGCTGTACTTCGCCCCGTCGTTCTTCCCCGGCGACAACCCGCTCGTGCGGCAGCTCAACGCGGCGGGCATCTTCGCGCTCGGCTTCCTCATCCGTCCCATCGGCGGCTGGTTGATGGGGCTCTACGCGGACTCGCGCGGGCGGCGCGCCGCGCTGACACTGTCCGTGTCCCTGATGTGTCTGGGCTCGCTCGTCATCGCCCTGTGCCCCACCTATCAGCAGGTGGGCATCCTGGCGCCGATCGTGCTCGTCCTGGCCCGGCTGCTCCAGGGCTTGTCGCTCGGGGGCGAGTACGGCACCAGCGCCACCTATCTCAGCGAGGTGGCCACCTCGCGCCACCGCGGCTTCTACAGCTCCTTCCAATACGTCACGCTCATCATGGGTCAGTTGCTCGCGACGCTGACGCTGCTGGTGCTCCAGCGCCTGGTGCTCACCGGGCCCGAGCTGGAGGCCTGGGGCTGGCGCATCCCCTTCCTGTGTGGCGCGGCGCTCGCCATCTTCGGCTTCTACATGCGCCGCAACATGGTGGAGACGGAGGCCTTCCAGGCGGAGGCGGCCAGGCGCACGGAGCGCCGGCCCATGCGCGAGCTCTTGCGCCATCCCCGGGAGCTCGCCCTCGTCGTCGGGCTCACCCTGGGCGGCACGCTCGCCTTCTATACGTACACCGTCTACATGCCCAAGTTCCTGGTGAGCTCCGTGGGCCTGTCGCGCGACGACGCCACGCTCATCTCCGCCGGCTCGCTCTTCCTCTACATGCTCCTGCAGCCCGCGTTCGGCCTGCTGTCCGACAAGGTGGGCCGCCGGCCGGTGCTCATGGGCTTTGGTCTGCTGGGCTCGCTGTGCACCGTGCCCCTGTTCACGGCGCTCACGAGCACGCGCGATGCCTTCACCGCCTTCCTCCTGGTGATGACGGCGCTCGTCATCGTCTCGGGCTACACCTCCATCAACGCCGTGGTGAAGGCGGAGCTGTTCCCCGCGAGCATCCGCGCCCTGGGCGTGGGTCTGCCCTATGCCCTGACGGTGTCCGTGTTCGGCGGAACGGCCGAGTACGTGGGCACCTGGTTCAAGCTCCAGGGCCACGAGTCCTGGTTCTACTGGTACGTGACCGGCGGCATCTTCTGCTCGCTCCTGGTCTACCTGCTCATGCGCGACACGGCGCGCCACCACCGCTTCGACACCTCGGAGTCCTGATCCCTCCTCCGAGGGGCGGGAGGCCGGGGACTTGTCGGGTGATGGCGTCGGAAGTAGCGGGTTCGTCTACATCCGCCAAGGTGTAGGAATACCGTGATTTTCGAAGGGAAGTCTCTGGTGCGCCAAGTCTGTCTGGCGTCACACAGTCGAGGCGAGGGCCCGGTGTCGTTCCGGGCGAAGACTCCTCATATCGGGATCATGCTTTCCCCCGGTCTTCTGTACGAAGAGAAGCGCCTCGAGGCGCTTGAGCGCCACGCCATCCTGGATACGCCCCCCGAGCGCGAGTACGACGACGTCGTCCAGCTCGCGGCGAGCCTGTGTGGTGTGCCCATGGCGCTGGTGAGCCTGGTGGACCGGGAGCGGCAGTGGTTCAAGGCGAACGTGGGACTGCCCGGGGTGTCGGAGACGGAGCGCTGTATCTCCTTTTGCACCTTCGCCATCGAGCGTGAGGAGCTCTTCGTCGTCGAGGACGCCCGCGAGGACGCGCGCTTCGCCACCAACCCGCTCGTGACGGGGGCGCCCTTCGTGCGCTTCTACGCCGGGGCTCCCCTCCAGTCCGAGGACGGGTTCCTCCTGGGCACGCTGTGTGTCCTGGACTCCGTGCCCCGGACGCTGACCGAGACGCAGCGCCGGGATCTGCTCGCGCTCAAGCGCCAGGTGGAGCTGCTCTTGCGCCTGCGCCTGAAGGTGAAGCAGACCGAGGCGCGCAACCAGCAGCTCCTCGAGTCCTCGGGAGACGCGGTGCTGCTGCTCGACGAGGGGGGAGACGTGTTGGAGCTCAACCCGGTGGCGGCGCGGCTGTTGGGCGGCGAGGCGGGCCGGTTCCTGGGCGTGCCCTTCGAGACGCTCGTCGCGCCGGACGAGCGCGAGACGGTGCTCCGGGCGTTCCGGGAGGTGCGCGCGCACGGCTCGGCGCGCCTGGAGAACCTGGGGCTGCGCGTGCATCGCGGGGAGCGCGTGGTGATGGACGTGGCCCTCTCGCTCCAGGAGGTGGGCTCGGCGCGGCGGCTGCTGCTCGTGGGGCATGATCTCACCGAGCGGCGGCGCCTGGAGCGGCAGAGCCTGCAGAATGATCGGCTCGCGTCCATGGGAGCCCTGGCCGCGGGCATCGCCCATGAGATCAACAACCCCCTGGCCTTCGTGCTCTCCAACCTGAACTTCCTGCACAGCTGGCGCGAGGATCTGGAGCGGCGGCTGGCGGAGCTGCCCGGCGTTCCGGAGCAGTTGCAGTCGGTGCTCGGCGAGGCCGGAGAGGTGCTGGCCGAGTCCATCGAGGGCTGTCAGCGCATCCGGGACATCGTGCGCGACATGCGCTTCTTCTCCCATTCCTCCGACGAGGCGTTCTCGCCCGTGGACGTCAACGCGAGCCTCGACTTCGCGCTGCGCATGGCCTCGCCCGAGCTCAAGAGCACGGCCCGGCTGGAGAAGAGCCTCGACGAGGAGCTGCCTCCGGTGCTCGCCAGCGGAGGGCGGTTGAGCCAGGTGTTCCTCAACCTGATCATCAACGCCATCCAGGCGATGCAGCCCGGCGGCCCGCGGCAGCACACGCTGTGCGTGCGCACCGTGCGCGAGGGTGAGCGTGTGCGCGTGGATATCTCGGACACCGGACACGGGATTGCCCCGGAGGTGCTGCCGCGCATCTTCGATCCGTTCTTCACCACCAAGCCGGCGGGCTCGGGCACGGGGCTGGGGTTGTCCGTGAGCCACGCGCTCGTGGAGAAGATGGGGGGCGAGCTGCGGGTGCACAGCGAGCTGGGCCGGGGCACCACCTTCTCCCTGTTGCTGCCCCAGCACGCGCGTCTCGCCGAGCCTCGTCACGCCCTGGCCTCGTGAGGGCTCACCCCGCGCCGGGCTTCGTCGAGGACGTGGGCACGAGTTGCCCGCGCAGGATGGCCAACACCTTCGCCCGGGTGTCGTCGTAGGAGGGCTCGCCCTCGAAGAGGCCATACGTCTCGTGGGTGTTGTCCGGGCCGTAGGCGTCCAGGTGGAACAGGCGCGGCAGTGAGGGGTTCTGCTCGTGGGCGAAGGCGTTGGTGAAGGCGTAGGAACCCAGGGAGATGACGCGCACGGGCTGCTGGCCTCCGGACGCGTACACCTGGAACTCGTAGCGCTTCGCCCAGTCCCCCTTCAGCTCGAAGTCCTCCACCACCACCACGGTGTGCTCGCCCTCGCGAAAGCGCTCCCGGATGAAGTAGTCCTGCGCCACGAGCCCCTCCTGGCGCAGCTTCAGCAGGGCCTCGCGCTCGGCGTCCCGTCGCGCCGTGTTCCCGAGCGCCTGGTGCACCTGCACCAGCGACTCCCGCGTCCTCCAGTTCCGGGGCTCCAGCGTGGCGGCCTTCTGGAAGCACGCCAGGGCGGCGGCGGACTCGCCCCGTTGCTGGAGCAGTTGTCCGGCATGGGTGTGGGCCAGGACGTAGTCCGGCTCCAACTCGCGCGCCCGCTCGAGGGCGGTGAGCGCCTCGTCGGGTTTGCCCTCCTCGAGCGACAGCAGGCCGAGCAGGAAGTGGCCCTGGGCATCGCGCGGCTCCACTTCGAGCGCCCGGGTGAGGGCGGCGCGCGCCTCGGTGGGCTGATCCAACTGCAGGTGGAGCGTGCCGAGCAGTTGCCAGTAGCGCCCCTGGTGGGGCGCGAGCCGCGTGGCGCTCCGGGCCTCGGCGAGGGCGGCGGCGGGCTGACGGGCCCCGCCCAGGAGGAAGGCCTGGAGGTAGTGGGCCTCGGCCTGCTCCGGCGCGAGCGCGAGCACCCGCTCGGTCTCCACGCGGGCCCTGTCGGGCTGGTTCAGGGCGAGGGCGGCGCGCGCGAGCACCGCGTGCAGCCCCACGTCCCGGGGGTGTTTCCCGAGCCGCTCTCCAATCTCCCGTGCGAGCGACTCCAGCTCCTCGCGCGAGGCCTCCAGGTGAGCCCCGCGCTGGAGGGCCTGGGCCTTGCGCAGGCGTGCCTCGTAGCCCTCCCGATCCTCCTCGGAGATGGGGCGGGCGGCGCGGCTCGCGGCACAGCCGGCCCCCGTGAGCAGCAGGGCGAGCAGGGCGCCCGGAAGTCGGAGTCGTGGCATGCGCGGAGCATGGGCGCGGTGGGCACGTGCCGCAACCCGCGGGCTCACGCCAGGGCCATCTCGAAGCCCGTCCGTCCCCCGGGCGGGGAGGGCCGCCCCGCGAGGCTCGCCGGGGTCACTGCGTAGAGGTGGAAGTCCAGGCGCCGCTGGAAGAAGCCCCGCAGGGCCGGCTGGAGCGGATCCTCCTCCCCCATGTAGAGCGAGAAGAAGTGGTAGCCCCGGTCCTGATGATCCGCGTACACGCGCTCCACGAGGGCGCGCAGGATGGCGGGATCCTCACCGGTGATGCTGGTGTTGCACAGGTAGAAGTAGCGGAAGTCCTGGCCGGGCTCGGGCAGGCGGGGCGAGCGCAGCACGGTGGCCATCGCGTCGTAGCCCCACTTCACCCAGCGCATCGAGCCCCGGTAGGCCAGCACCCGGTAGCGCTTCACCTCGTGGGGATCCCACACCGAGGTGCAGCCGACCAGTGCCCCGTGCTCGTCGAAGGCCAGGTAGCACCCGTCCACGCCGAGCCCCGGCCAGTGCGCCAGGCGGTGTTGCAGCTCTCCCTGGTCGTAGCGGTAGCCGAAGGGACGCGCGCGGTGATCCGCGTCCAGCAGCGCCGCCATGGCTGGCACGTCCTCGGGCCGGGCGCGGCGCACGTGGAAGCGGCCCGGGCGCGGCGCGCGGCGATGGGTGAAGTGCACGGACACCGCGGAGAAGCGGCGCAAGAGCGTGTACTCCGGCTGGGCCACGCGGCGCTCCTGGCGTCTCACCAGCGCCTGGAGCGCCGCGGCATTGGTGGCCATCACCGAGGTGAGGAAGGTCTCCACGCCCAGCCGCCGGGCCACCTCCTCCAGCAGGGGCCCGTAGAAGCGCGCCACGCTCCGGTGACGCCGCGCGGAGAAGCGCGTGCGCAGATCTCCCAGGTAGCCCACGCGGCACGCCCGGCCGTCGAGCCAGCCCTCGCGCGCGAAGAAGGTCCCCATGGCGGAGAGCCCCTGTGCCGCCTCGTGCACCCACACCTCCGCCGTCCCCCGCTGGATGTCATAGAGGCGGAAGAAGTCCGGGGAGCGCTGGGTGGACAGCACCAGCTCGCCCTGCATGGGCACCGCGCCGAACAGCTCGAGCAGCCGCTCGTTGTCCGCTGGCGTGGCGAGTCGGGGGGACACCGGGAACGCGCTCCCCGGGCCGCGCGTCACGTGTGCTCCTCTTCCCGCGAGGCGGGGGCGTCCCTGCGCTCGGCGCGCAGGCCCGCGCGTCGGTAGTCGCTGCGGTGCGCGGCCTTGCGCGGCAGGTGCAGGGTGAAGGTCGTCCCCTCCTCCAGTCCGGAGGACACGTGGATGGTGCCGCCATGGGCGTTCACGATCTCCTGCGCGATGTAGAGCCCCAACCCCAGTCCGGACATCGGATCACTCGTCTCCTGCGACCCGGCCCGGCGGAAGGGATCGAACAGGTGGGGCACGAACTCGGGGGGAATGGGCTGACCCTGGTTGCGCACGCGCATCACCACCAGGTCATCCATTCCCGCCAACGTCACCTGGACGGGCTGTCCCTGGGCCCCATGCTTCACGGCGTTGGTCACCAGGTTCTGCACCACCTGGATGAGGCGGCCCCGGTCCCATTCGCCCTGGCCGTCGCCGTGGGTGCTCATCTCGATGGGGCTCTGGGGCGCCGTGAGCTGCAGCTCCTCGATGACCTCGGCGGCGATGGCGAAGAGATCATCGGGCCGGCGCTCCACCGGGATGCCACCGCCCAGCCGGCCCCGGGTGAAGTCCAACAGGTCGGCGATCATCCGCGTCATGCGCTCGGCGCCCAGGTTGATGCGCGTGGTGGCGTTCTTCACCTTGGGATCGTTCACCTGGCGCGAGAGCAGCTGCGAATGCAGCATGATGGCCTGCAAGGGGCTGCGCAGATCGTGGCTGACGATGCCCAGCAGCCGCTCGCGGAACTCGTTGGCCCGCCGCTGCTCCTCCTCCATGCGCCGGCGCTCGGTGGCATCGCGCAGCACCACGACGAAGCCGCGCAGCGCGCCGCCCTCCTTGTGCAGGGCACTCACGGTGACGTCGGCCCAGAACCGGCCTCCTCCCTGGCGGGAACGCCAGCCCTCGCCCGTGTAGACGCCATGGTGCTCGGCCGCCTCCATCTCCTTGTCCACCACGGCGTGGCGCAGCTCCGCGGGCACGAGCAGCTCACGGTAGGGCTGGCCCAGCACCTCCCGTTCCGAGTAGCCGGTGATGCTCTGGGCGCCCGCGTTCCAGCTCACGATCCTCCGCTCGGCGTCCAGCATGAAGATGGCGTGCCCGTACACCCCCTCGATGACCAGGTGCAGCGTCTCCTTGGACTCGATGAGCGCCTGGCGCTGGCGGGTGCGCTCCAGGGCGAAGCGCAGGGCGCGTGGCAGCACCGCGTAGGACTCGGGCGTCTTGGGCAGGTACTCCTCCAGCCCCTCCTGCACCGCCTGCAGCGCCTGCCACTCCTCGGCGGTGCCGGTGAGCATGATGACGGGGATGCCCGGCCACGTGCGCTGCACGTCGTGCAGCAGATCCAACCCGGTGGTCCAGGGCAGCAGGTAGTCGACGAGCACGGCATCGAACCGCTCTTGGCCGAGTACCTGGTCCCACTGGGCCTCCTCGCCCACCTCCTCCAGGAGGATGCCGGGAAACGCCCGCTTGAGGACGCGCACGGCCATGAGCCGATCCGCGGGGTTGTCGTCCACGACGAGAACCCTCAACCGCTCGATGGGCTCGAGGAGTTCACGCGCCATGCGTGACGCCTCCGCTGTCTTCTCCTCCTGTCGCGCAGGGCAACTCCACGATGAAGGTGGACCCCCTGCCCGGAAGGCTCTCCACGTGGATGCGTCCCCCCAGGGCCTCGGTGACCTGCTGGGTGATGAAGAGGCCCAGGCCCAGGCCTCCATAGTGCCGCTCCGACACACCCCGCTCGAACCGGCCGAAGAGGCGCGTGCGCATGGACTCGTCCATCCCAATGCCTTCATCGCGCACGGTCAACCGGGCCCACCCCTCGTCCTCTTCCACGCGCACGCTCACCGTGCCGCCCGCGCCGAACTTGAGCGCGTTGGACAACAGGTTGGTCACGATCTGCTCGAGTCTCAAGACATCCCACTGACCCAGCACCCGGGCGGGGGCCTCCAGCTCCAGCGGGCAGTTGGCGCGCGCGGCCTGATGCTCGAAGCTGGACACTACGTCGCGCACGACGGCCGCGAGGTTGACGTCCTGCTCGCGGCGCAGCGTGAGCCGCCCGCTGGTGATGCGCGTGGCATCCAGCAGGCTGTCCATGAGCGCCGTCACCCGCCGCACCTGCGCGTTCGCCGCCTCCACGTGTCCGAGCAGGCGCCCCACGTCCACCTGGGGCTTGCCCAGCTCCTGCCGCATCAGCTGCAGGCGCAGGGCGAGCGGCGTGAGGGGCGTCTTCAGCTCGTGGCTGGCCACGGAGAGGAACTCGTCGCGCAGGCGCACCGCCTCTCGCAGCTCCACCACCAGGCGCTCGCGCTCCACCTCGGCGCGCCGCCGCCGCTCCTCCAGCTCCTCGCGCTCGCGCTCGCGCAGCGCCGCCTGCCGCAGCCGTAGCGCCTCGCGCTCCCGGTAGAGGTCCACGAAGACGCGCACCTTGGCGCGCAGCCGCTCGGGATCCACCGGCTTGTTCAGCCAGTCCACCCCTCCCGTCGCGTACCCGGTCGCGATGATGGCATCCTCGGTGTTCGCCCCGGTGAGGAAGATGAGCGGCAGGGGCCTCCGCGCCAGCAACTCGCGCATGCGCCGCGCCGTCTCCACCCCATTCAGGCCCGGCAACCGCACGTCCATGAGCACGAGCGCGAAATCCTCGTCCCGCACGTGATTGATCGCTTCTTCGCCGGAGGAGGCCTTCACCAGATGGAGGGAGAAGGGGGCCAGGTAGCGCTCCAGGGCGGCCAGGTCGGCTGGCTGGTCATCAACCAGCAAGACGCTGGTGCGCAGGACTTCCCTTGCTTGCACGGCGCCTCCATGGACTCCGGTATCCGCCGTAACAGATACGGTCCGCTCCCGCGAGAAGTGATGTCGCTCCGGACGGGAGCCCGCGTCCGGGGGACAACATGCCAGACTGCCCCCTTTCATTCCTGACGGCCAGGGCTCCGCTGGTTGGGTCCCATATCTTCAACCCCACCGGGGCGGATCCTCCGAGGGAAAAGTTAAGGACGGCGAGCTTTGCCGCCGAGCTGGCTTTTTTTTGTATAAGGGCGCGCGGACGGGTGGCGCTTGCTGCCCTGGAGAGAAAGGCAGGACACATGCGGAAGATTCTGGTGGTGGCGGCACTGTTCGCCGTGGCGGGTTGTCAGCCGCAGGGTTCCAACAACGCCGGGGGGGCCAGCGGCGCCGGCGCCAACCCGCAGACGGACGATCAGAAGACCTTCTACGCGCTGGGCGTCACCCTGGCGCGGCAGATCCAGGTGTTCGACATGTCGCCCGAGGAGCTGGAGTACGTCAAGGCGGGTCTGACGGCGCAGGTGACGGGCAAGGAGCCCGCGGTGGACATCCAGGCCTTCGGCCCGAAGCTGCCGGAGCTGGCGCGCACCCGCTCCACGGCGCGGGCGGAGAAAGAGAAGGTGAAGTCCAAGACCTTCCTCGAGGAGGCGGCCAAGGAGTCCGGCGCCGAGCGCACCGAGTCGGGCCTCATCTACAAGACGATCACCGAGGGCACGGGCGCGCAGCCGACGGCCACCGACATCGTGAAGGTGAACTACCGGGGCACGCTGCCGGACGGCAAGGAGTTCGACAGCTCCTACAAGCGCAATGAGCCGGCCCAGTTCCCGCTCAACGGCGTCATCAAGTGCTGGACCGAGGGCGTGCAGAAGATGAAGGTGGGTGGCAAGTCCAAGCTCGTGTGCCCGTCGGACCTGGCCTACGGCGATCGCGGCACGCCGGGCATCCCCGGTGGCTCGGCGCTCGTGTTCGAGGTGGAGCTGCTGGACGTGCAGAAGAACGAGCCGCCCCCCGCGCCTCCCGCTCCGGCGGGTCAGCCGGCGGCTCCCGCGCCGCAGGGTCAGCCGGCCAAGAAGTAGTCCGGCTCGCGGCTCTCCCCGAGCCGCCCTCACGGGCCCTCGTTCCTCCCCGGTGTGAAGGGGAGGCGAGGGCCCGCCGTCTTAGTACGGCTTCTGTCCCACGATGTTGCCCGGGGGCGAGTAGTTGCACACCCAGAGCTGCCACTTGGGGAACTGCGCGCCGAAGGGCGAGTTCTTCGTGCAGGTGACCGTCGCGCACCCCACCTGCGTGCTCTTGCGCCACACCACCTGGGTGTAGTGGCCGCACACCTTGCCCGGCGCGCACTTGTTGGTCGAGTAGGTGTAGTCGGCGGATTCGCCCACCCAGTCGGCCACGATCTGGGCGTTCGTCTTCGAGCCCGGAGGCGCCGCCGCCGCGAGGTTCTCTCCGTAGGGGCCGCGCCTGGCGTTGTGCTCGAACTTGCACTGCTTCGCGTACGCCTGAGCCACCTGGGCGGCGTCCTCCGACCAGGTCAGCGCGGGCAGCGCGGGCTGGGGAGTGGGCTTCGCCGCCCGGCGCGCTTCGTTGTGCGCGGCGATCATCTCCGTGGCCAGCGGGGTGGTGGCGGTCCGGGCGGGGGCCTTGGGCGCGGCCTCGCTCTCGCCGCCACACCCGAGGGTGGCCCAGGCCAGGTAGCCCAGGGACAGGGCGAGCAGGGGGGAACGGAACAGGGGCATGTCGGACTCCAGGGGCTCCTCCCACTTCAGGTGGAGGGGCGATTCATGGCAAGGATGCACTCCGAGGATGGGAACACCCTAGCGCCTCGCTCTTGACCCGAGTCGACCTTGGACACTTCGAACGACCCCCTCGCTGGTCTCCGTCCGGCCGTGGCTCCCCGGGACTCCCACGCGGTTGCTGGAAGTGCTCTCGGCGCGCGAGTGAGGCCGAGGCCCGGATGACGGACGCCGAGTGCCGGGAGTTGCTGCGGTGGGCCGCGCCGCGCCTGGGGCTGCGCGAGGAGGGCTTCCGCCGGGTGCGCGCCCAGGTGTGCAAGCGCGTGGGCCGGAGGATGAAGGCGCTCGGGCTGTCCGGCCTGGACGCCTATGTCGCGCGGCTGGAGGCGGAGCCCTCCGAGCGGGCCGTGTTGGATGCGCTGTGCCGCGTCACCATCTCCCGCTTCTACCGGGACTCGGCCCTCTTCGACGCGCTGCACGAGCCACTGCTGCCCCAGGTGCTGGTGTCCGCGCGTGCCCGGGGGCAGTCCTGTTTGCGTGTCTGGAGCGCGGGGTGCGCCAGTGGCGAGGAGCCCTACAGCGTGTCCGTCCTCTTCCGGCGGGGGCTCGCGCCGCGCTTCCCGGACTTCCGCCTGGAGCTGGTGGCCACGGACGCGGACGCCTCGCTCCTGGAGCGCGCCCGGCGGGGTTGCTACCGGCGCGCCACGCTGCGCGAGCTGCCCGCCGCGTGGCGGCACGAGGCCTTCACCGCGCTCGGGGACGAGGACTGTCTGCGGCCCGAGTACCGCGAGGGCCTCGACTTCCGCCGGGAGGATCTGCGCGAGCACATGCCCGAGGGGCCCTTCCACCTGGTGCTCTGCCGCAACGTGGCCTTCACCTACTTCGCGCCCCCCGTGCAGCGGGAGGTGTTGGCGCGGCTGCTCACGCGGCTTCTCCCCGGGGGTCTGCTCGTGCTCGGTGCCCACGAGTCCCTCCCCGAGCCGGTGCCGGGACTCACGCGGGCCGCCGGGCCGGAGCTGCCCCTGTTCCGCTGGGCGGCACCGTGAGTACGTGACGCGACCCGACTTGCCCGAAACCGGACAATTCTCGTACTACTGGCTCACTCTCGTTTTCTAGGAAAACGGGCGGGAGGGGTGTGAGCACATGCGTAACTTCTTGGGTGCAGCCGTCGCGGTGATGTTGAGCGGTTGTGGTGGGCAGATGGGGGAGGGGGGGACTTCCGAGCAGCAGGTCGGTGCGGCGGAAGGGCTGTCGCTGACGCGGGGGCAGGAGAGCGCCTCGGGCCGTTTCGCGCACGGGGGGGTGGAGGCCTTCTTCTCCTCGAAGCAGGTGGAGCCGGGTGTCTTCCGCCTCGAGGTGCGGCACAACGGCATGACGCTCACGGGCCTGGTGGACACGGCCAACGGTGTGTCGTCACTGGATGGCTTCGCGGAGGACAGTGGCCAGGACACGCAGATGCTGGACGGGGACCGGGAGCTGCTCACGGCTCTGTACGCGGCGCTCAACGCGGAGCTGCCGGCGGGCACCGCCCTCTCGCCCGAGCTGAAGTACCTGCGGCGCGCGGTGGGCCTGTGGGCCGAGCACCCGGGGTCGGTGCAACTGCAGCGCACGGTGATGGGCGAGCAGGGCCGGGGCTACACGATGCTGTGCAGCTACGCCAAGTGCGGCGGCTACTACACGGGCAGCTGCTCCACCTACAACTGGTACTCGTACGCGAAGCACGACTGCCAGCATGGCGGCTTCGATCTGACGGGCAACCAGCAGATCGCCCAGCTCGGTGACCACGGGACGTGCAGCGGGGACGAGCTGTACCTGAGCAACGGCAGCTGGGTGTGCGGCGAGCCCGACCACTGGAGCCGTCCGAAGGTGCGGGGCAACTGCTTCGGCCGCTGCGGCGGGGGTTGTGGCGGAGACACCCAGTACACGGTGGATGCCACCAACCATGACGGCTGCGTGCGCAACGGCCATGCGCTGGCCAGTGCCTACTGCGATGACCAGTTCACCTCCGCGAGTGATGACGAGCTGTACGCTCCGGACTGCTACTGACGATGCGGCGACCAGGTTTGGCATTGCTCGTGGGGGCACTGGTGGGTTGTGCCCCCTCGACGGCGAGCAAGACGGAGGCCGCGCGTGAGACCGTGCGGCGCTTCTTCTCCGAGCTGCCCTCGGGGGACTGCGCGGTGCTCGGGCCGATGCTCGCCGGGGAGGGCGGTTCCTCCTGCCAGGAGCAGGTGGCGGACTTGATCGCGCACGGCTTCTCCCTGGTGGAGGTGCTGGACGTGAATCTGGATGGACGCGACGCGGACGCGGTGATGGTGCGTGCGCGCGTGGCTCGGGATGGACGGGTGCGCGAGCAGCCGATGCTGCTGCGCGTGGAGCGCCACCCCGAGGGTTGGAAGCTGCGTCTGTAGATAAGAAGGATCGTGCGATGAATCCCCGCTTCCGTGTCGTTGTTCCGCTCGCCGCGTGTCTGGTGTTGGGAGGCATGCTGTCGTGGGCGCTCCGGGACGTCTCTTCCGCTCCGTCCCCGGAGCCGTCCGCGGCGGTGCCTTCCGCTGCCGCCGCCGCTTCCTCCGTGCCCGGGCCGTCCGAGCCGCCTCCGTCCGCCCCGTCCAGCGTGGCGGCGGGTCCGGCCTCCACGGCGAGTCAGGAGTTCGCGGCGAGGGAGGAGTCGCCGCCGGAGTCCGGGGACGCGGCTTCCCCACCCCAGGAGAATGATCCCATCGAGCCGGAGCAGCCCCAGACGGCGGCGTGGCGCCACGGGAAGCTGGTGCGCATCACGGAGCTGCTGGATCGGGACGTGGAGCGGCTGGAGGCGGAGCGCCAGGCCGCGAGCGCGCGAGGGGATGAGGCGGAGTCGCGGCGGCTGGTGGTGCAGCTCGCGCGTCACCGGGCGAGGTTGGGCTCGCTGCGTGAGGAGACGGCGGTGGTGGCGGACGCGGCCCGTCAGGAGGAGCAGGCGCGGTGAGGGGGGGCAGGCTCCGCGGACTTGCCACGTGGGGGGGGCTGTGGATGGCGAGCCTCGGAGCCTGCGCGCCTGTTTCTTCTGATGTGGACGGGCCTCCGGCCTCTCGGGGGGACGCGGTGGTGGGAGGCACGGAGGCACCCGGGGATGGGGCGGTGGTGGCGCTGGTGGCCCGGCGGGTGCGCTGCGCGGGGGAGTCCCTGACGCTGCTGTGCTCGGGGGCACTCATTGCCCCGGACGTGGTGCTGACGGCGGCGCACTGCCTGGATGTCTTCGGTCCGGAGGGCGCCTACGAAGTCTTCTTCGGAGCGCGGTTGTTGCCGGAGACGCGCACCGAGGGGCGCTTCGTCCGGGTGGCGCGCGCGGTGCGGCACCCGGATTATGAGCGGGAGACCCATGCCCACGACGTGGCCCTGCTGCGTCTGGCGGTCGCGGTGGAGGTGGCTCCCTTGCGGCTTGCCGGCCCGGGCGAGGACGTGCTGATGCCGGACGGGGCCGCGCGCGTGGTGGGCTTTGGTGACACGCGGGACGGCGCGCCGCCGGGCGTGAGGCGCCAGGGTGGACTGCGCGTGACGCAGGTGCGGCCGGACGTCTTCCTCGCCGGGCCGGATCCCGCGATGAGCTGCGTGGGCGACAGCGGCGGGCCCGTGCTGGTGCGGGACGCGGAGGGCGGCGAGGTGCTCGCGGGTGTCACCGTGAGCGGCGACTTCGCCTGCCAGAAGGAGGCCGTCAACCTGCGGGTGGATGCGGTGCGCGACTCCTTCCTCCAGCCCTTCCTCGACGAGCGCCCGGAGCCGCCCGGCCCGGGGCTCGCCCTGGACGCCCTCTGCACGCGAACGTGCACGCGTGACGCGGACTGCCCCGCGGGCCTCGCCTGCGCCGAGACGGCGGACGCGTCGCGCCGCTGCTTCCTGCCCGCGCTTCAACCGGGAGACTACGGCGCCTCGTGCGCCGAGGACGCCCAGTGCGGAGCCGGGGGCGTGTGCGCGCGTCTGGAGCCCGAGGGCGATGACATGTGCCGTTGCTTCACCCCGTGCGCGGAGCCCGTTTCCGGGCCCCCTTCCGAGCCCACCTCGGGGGAGGAACTCCCCCCGGGCTGCACGGGCGCGCCGGGCCCGGGAGCGCTGGCGCTGGGAGCACTCGCCACGTGGCTGTACCTCCGCCGGGGGCTGCTCCCGCGAGCGCGGCGGGCTACTGGGCGTTGCCGCGCTTCATCTTGCGCCGGGTGACGGTCCTCTGGGTGGGCCGGACCTCGGTGGTGGCGGGGCCGTGTCCCACCGGCTCCGTCATGGCGGGCCCCGGGGTCGCCTTGCGCATCAACTTCTGCCGGCGCAGCGCCGCGGCCTGATCACGCGGAACGGTCTTCTTCCCATTCGTCGCCTGCCGGTTGGTCTGCGCCTCGTCGACGCTCGTCATCCGCCGCGGATTCTTCGTTCCTGCCATTCGAGTTCTGACGGCCATGGCTGCCTCCTTCCATGGAGGTAGGGACCGCCCGGCGGTTTTTCATCCTCCGCCTTCCCGCTCCCTCGGAGGACGCTTGCCCCTCAGCGGCCCATGGCCGCCGCGGCCGTGGGACAATCCGCCACCACGGCCTGGGCCTGGGTGTCTCCACCCGCCGCCTCGCGCACCGCGCGGGACACCGCGTTCTCGCACCGCGAGGGCGAGGGCGTCGCCCGTCCATGGCAGCACCGCCACCCATCCAGGGTCTTCAGGTAGCGAAGGGTCTCGGTCCGGGTGGGCGCCACCATGAACCACACCGCGGCCAGCGCCAGCACCAGCCAGGCCGCCTTCCACGGCAGCCCCCCGCGCCAGGGCGGCACCGACTTCGCCTCGAGCCCGAGCGTCCTATCGAAGACGCGGCGCTGGAGGATGGGCGAGACGAGCAGGTCCACCAGCGCCAGGGGGGCCCGGGCCGCTCCGCGCGAGGCCCCGGGCACACCGTCGCCCCGCCCCAACCGCAGGCCCACCAGGGCCTGTCCCAGTGTCCACCCGCTCAACCCTCCCACGAGACACACCACGCACCACACGCCCGCCGTGACGGCGATGAGCCGTCCGGGCGTCCGGGTCACGTCCAAGGCGCGCAGCAACCCCCACCCCAAGAGCAGCGAGAGGGCCAGATCCAGCAGATCGCCCAGCCACTGCCGCCCCAGGTGGAGGGTGTCGGCGGTCTCGACGTCGGAGGAGAACAGCGTGTCGCTCATTCTCTCCCCAACATAGACCGCCTCCGCCCCACGTCCCGATTTGTTGCGTTGGGAGGGCGTCGTCTACCCGCCACTGCGGCGGATGTGCATCTGGCTGGGCGGCTTCTTGCGCCCGTTCACCGAGGTCGCCAACCGGGGCGTCTTCGGGTGGCGGGGCTCGGCGGCGGGTCCCAGCGTCACCCGCTCCAGCAGCCGCTCCCGGCGCAAGAGGGGAATCTCATCATGGAAGGGGATGGCTCTGCCTTTGCTCGCCTGCGGACTGGGTTGCGCGGCGTGCACGCCCACCTGCCGCCGGTTCTTGATGCCCACGATATCCGTTCGAACTGCCATGTGCGCTCCCTTGGACTGAGCATGGACTTCAGGACAAGGTGGGGCGTGAGGCACGGCGGTGTCACCCCGGGGGAGAAGCACCGGGGGGCCTGAACGGCCGCTCGCGGGGGAGCGTCCCGTCAGGACTTGCGGCGCTTGCGCTTGCCGAGCGCGTCGGGCGGGAAGAGCCAGCCGTCCTGGACGGGGGCGGGCTTGGGCGTGTTGCGCGAGCGCTCGGGCTTCTCGTTGGCCGTCTCCACGAGCGTCGCCTTCACCTTGCGGTTGGCGGCGTGGGGCAGGGCCTTGAGGGGCGGCAGGTTCACCTTGCGGCAACTGCGGCACCACGACTGGGGACGGCGCTCGCCGCGGATGACCCGCGTGCCGAAGTCCTGCTCGGTGGGACCCACGTGGCCACAGCGGGGGCAGCGCGAGAGCGCCGTCTTCCCCACTTCCTTTTCCTTCTCGCGGCCCAGTTGCACCACGAGCTTCAGGGCGGCCGCGAACCCCGGCTTCGGGGTGGCCTCCTGCTTCCGGGCCCGCTTCTTCCGTCCGCCCCCATTGAGGACAGGCATGAGATGATTCTCCCCGAGAAGGTTGCCCTGCCCCAGGATGCTCAACGCGCCGTTGGTCGAGTAGCTCACGGCGTCCTTCATACTAACCGAGTCTGACATGACTTGCTGATCATCGAGGTGGCCTGCCCGCCGCCCAGGCGGCCTGGCTCCCCCCAGGCCCCGGTGCGCCCCGGCCCCGCCCCCTTCGCGGCCGGAATGAGCACCTTCTCCAGACACCCTTTCGCGAGGAGCGTCACGTGTCTGACACCCCACCGGGCAATCCCCTGAGCCGTGGTGACAAGCGTCCCCCCTCCCGTCCCGGGCCTTCCTCCGCCGCCTTCACCACGTCCCTCGTCCAGGATGGACGCCTGGACCCGGGCCTGGCCGAGTGCGCGGCCGTCTCGGTCGTCACCGCCCTGTTGCGCAACCTCGAGCTGGACGAGGACCAGGAGCCACAGGGCCACCTGATGCGCAAGCTGGTGGAGTTCCTCCCCGCCCGGGACGCGGGCAAGGCCTCGCCGGAGCCCATCGGGGGCCAGGAGGCCCTGTTCACGAGCGTGGCGCGGGAGCTGCGCCTGGACGTCTCCGCCGTGGAGCCCCTGGTGCGCACCGTCTTCCAGACCCTGCGCGGCTTCCTCTCCGAGGGCGAGTGCCAGGACGTGGAGCGCAGCCTGTCCTGGGACCTGCACTACCTGTGGCGGCGCACCCAGTAGCGCGCCTCGGGAGCGCGCCCCGGCGGGGGCCTCAGGGCGCCTGGAGGAACTTCTCCACGGCGCCCTCCAGCTTCTGCCGGGGCTGGGCACCGACGATCTGTCCCACCACCCGGCCCTGCTTGAAGAGGAGCAGGGTGGGCACGGAGCGGATGCCATACGCCTGGGCCGTCTCCGGGTTCTCGTCGATGTCCAGCCGCGTCACCTTCATCCGGTCCTTGTTCGCGGTGGCCAGGGCCTCCAGCGCCGGGGTGAGGGCGCGGCACGGGGCGCACCAGGAGGCGGTGAAGTCCACCAGCACCGGCCCGTCCGCCCGCAGCACCTGCCCGCCGAACTCCGCGTCCCTCACGTCGATGATGTCTCCCGCCATGGTCTTCTCCCTCGTGTGTGGTGTGGGAAGAGAGATAGCGGTGGGGCCGGGCGGGGACGAGGGCCCGGCGCGCGACGGATTGTTGCGTGAAGAGCCCCCTACCGGGGCCCGTCTACCCGGGCCCATCCTCCCAGGGCAGTCCCGGGCCGCCCCGGGTGAGGGCCTCGAGGAAGACCTTCACCTTGGCGGGTATCCGCTGACGGCTGGGATGGACGGCGTAGAGCGCGAGGCCCGGGGGTGACACCGCCTCCAGCACCGGCACGAGCGCGCCGGCGCGCACGTCCTCCGCGACGAGCACGGTGGGCAGGCGCACCAGCCCGAGCCCGGCCCGGGCCGCGGCGTGGCCCGCGCGCACGCTGGGCACCTGCAACCGGCCCGTCACCGGCACGGTGCGCGCGCCGCCCGGGCCCGTGAAGAACCACACCTCGTCCGTGCCCGGCTCCGCCACCAGCACGCACTCGTGGTGGGCGAGCTCCTCGGGCGTGCGGGGCGTGCCGCGCCGGCCGAGGTAGGCGGGGCTCGCGTAATAGCCGGTGCGCACGTGGCCGAGCCGGCGCGCCACCAGGGCCGAGTCCACGAGCGGCCCGGTGCGCAGGGCGACGTCATACGCCTCGGCCACGAGGTCCACGTGGGCGGGCGCCAGGGACACCTCCACGCGCACCTGGGGGTGGCGCAAGAGGAAGTCGGCGATGACGGGCGTGAGCAGCTCGCCGAGCAGCGAGAACGTGGCCACGCGCAACGTGCCCCGGGGGATGTCGCGCGCCTCGCTCATCGCCTGGTTCACCGCGCGGGCCTCGGCGACGAGCCGCGCGCAGTGCGCGTGGTACTCGCGCCCCGCTTCCGTGAGCCGCAGCCGCCGCGTGTTGCGCTCCAGCAGGCGTGTGCCCAGGCGCTCCTCCAGGGCCGCCAGCCGCCGGCTCACCGTGGACTTGCGCAGGCCCAGCCGCGCCGCCGCCGCGGTGAGGCTCCCCGTGTCCGCCACCTCGGCGAAGACGAGCATGTCATCGAGCAATGGAGGCGTGGGGGGCACGGGCGCCGCCAGCCTACCCAGTGTCCGCTGGCTCCGGGGTGGATCTTGGGGGATTCTCCCCGCCCATGAGCATCCAAGGAAACCTCCGGCGGGTGAGCGCCGACCAACTCCGCGCCCTGCTCGCCTCTCCCGAGCAGGTGAACGACATCGTCTATCCCCCCGAGGACGAGGACCTGGACGAGGACGGCGCCTCCAACGCCGATCACCTGCCCCTGGAGAAGAACTGGCACGGGCTGCACTTCCTGCTGACGGGCACGGCCTGGGAGGGCTCGGCGCCGCTGAACTTCATCGCCGCGGGTGGCCAGCGCGTGGGCGAGGAGGACGTCGGCTACGGCCCTCCGCGCGCCTTCACCGCCGCGCAGGTGAAGGAGATCTCCCGGGCGCTCGAGGGCGTCGACGGCGAGTCGCTGCGCCGGCGCTTCAACGCCAGGAAGATGGACGAGCTGGAGATCTACCCGCAGGGCTGGTCGGACAACGACGACGCGGAGTCGGTGGAGTCGCTGCTCGGGGACTTCGACACGCTCCGAAGCTTCCTGCGCGAGGGCGCCGAGCAGGGCCAGGCCCTGCTCGTGTACCTGAACTGACGCTCCGGAAGAGCGCCCCTCAGGCCCCGCCCGTGTCTCCTCCCGTCGTGGGGTGGGGGAAGACGGGCGTGCCGCCGGGGGTGCTCGGGTCGTGCGGGAGGCTGCCCCGGGGGCTGCGCAGGTAGACGAAGGGCGTGGCGAAGAGGAAGTTGCTCACCCGGGACGTGTAGATGTCCGCGTAGCGCTCCACCTGGCGTGCCAGGTGGCTCTTGTCGTTGCCCGCGCGGGTGAGCAGCCCCCAGACCGGGTTGGACAGCTCGCTCGCGGCGCGCGCCATGGGGCCCAGCTCCGCGTCGAGCGCCTCCTGCTGGGCGCGCAGCTCCAGCGAGCGCGCGTGCAACTGCTCATCGCCCGGCATCGACTCGTCGCGCGCGGTGTAGCCCAGGCGCCGCCGCTGCAACTCCAGACGCACCTGGCACGCCTCGGCCTCCAGCCGCTCCTTCTGCTGCATGCGCTCGGCGAGCCGCGCCTCGGTGGCGCGGAAGGCGCTGATGGCGCGGATCTCGTCCTCCAGCTCGCGCAGGATGAGGGCGGTGCGCCAGCGCAGCGCGCTCTTGCTCACGTGCACGTCGCCGAACATGTGGTCGCCCACGTAGAGGATTTCATCCCCGCTCATGCCCAGCGAGCGCTCCAC
The DNA here is from genome assembly GCF_044360685.1 of Cystobacter fuscus. Taxonomy (GTDB): domain Bacteria; phylum Myxococcota; class Myxococcia; order Myxococcales; family Myxococcaceae; genus Cystobacter; species Cystobacter fuscus_C. The sequence continues at coordinate 601,567 of NZ_CP043491.1, forward strand.
CTCGCTCGCGCTGCCGCCGAAGTAGGGTACCCCGGGCTTGAGCGGCCCCGAGTGTGGACGCAACAGGCCCTCCTGTCCCGCCACCGTCACCACCTCGAAGAGCGAGGAGCGCGTGGTGAAGAACTCGGGCTTGCGCGCGCTGACGATGACCACGTCGAACAGCTCGCGCCACGTCATGCCCTGGGGCAGGTAGGGGTCGAACGCGGCGTGCATCATGGGCAGCGTGTACGCCCACTCGCTGTTGGTGATGAGCAGCAGCTTCTTGCCCGAGGACTTCTGATCCAACAGCGCGAGCGGCGTGTCCGGATCCGCCTGAACGTAGCGCGCGGGGTCCGCGATGATCTCCGCCTTGAGCGCGCCCTCCATGTGGGTGGCGTCGAGGCTCTGGCGCACGTGCTCGTAGAGGTCGTTGTAGCCCATGGGCCCCTCGAGCTTGCCGTCATCCAGCAGGTCCACCACCTGGGCGTAGAGACACGCCTCGGACAGCGAGAAGAGCGTGTTGAGGAAGACCCAGCGCCGCTCGGACAGGTCGATGACGGTGCGCATGTACTCGTCGCGCTGGGACTCGAAGCTCATGGGCCGGGTGCCGTGCAGCGCCTTCTTCACGAAGCCGAAGCGGTTGGCCTTGAGCAGATTGCCCTTCTCGGTGTCGATGATGAGCCCGCGCATGGCGAGCACCGGATCGAACGTGAGGTGCGCCACGGGCCAGCCCTGGGCCACGAGCCGATCCCTCATGTACTCGTACGCACGCTTCTCCCAGACCTCCACCTTGTAGTGGATGAGCGTGTAGTCCATGTCGTACCCGATGGCCTTGATGGCCCTCAGGTTGAGGGTGCGGTTGCAGAAGAGGCCGCGCTCGGGTGGGGGTGCTTTCAAGTGGCCAATCATGGCCACTTCGTGCCCTGGACCGTGACAAAAGTCACTGTTTCTGGCGTGGTGGGTGTTGGTGGCGGGCGGGACAGCGGACAATCGCTCCGACTCGAATCAGGAGAGATGAACATGCGGAATTCGCTAGGGGTGTCGCTCCTGGTGTGGGCGGTGGCGACGGTGGCGGTGGCCGAGGAGAAGTGGGAGACGGTGTCGACGGGGCCGGTGTCCATCCGCGTGCGTCTGCGGCCGGACATTCCCGGAGGCCGCGAGGTGTGGGCCGAGGGCAGCATGGCCGTGGGTCTGCCCCACGTGCAGGCGGCGTTGCGCAACCACGCGAACTTCCGCCAGTGGATGCCCTATGTGACCGAGTCGCGCGTCCTGGAGGAAGCGCCCGGCACGCGCCTGACGTACACGCAGCTCGACTTCCCCCTCATCTCCAACCGCGACTACGTCCTGCGGGTGGTGGAGGAAGAGGGCCACGCGGAGGACGGGTCGGTGACGTTCCTGCAACGCTGGACGCCGGACAACGAGGCGCTGCCCGAGCGCAGCGGCGTGGTGCGCTTGCGCCACAACTCGGGAAGCTGGCTCTTCACGCCCCAGGGCGAGGACCGGGTGCGCTACGTCTACCGCTTCACCGTGGAGCCGGGAGGCTCCATCCCCGGCTTCCTCGCCGGCGTGGGACAGAAGGACGCCGTGCTGGACACGGTGCGCGCGGTGGAGAAGCGGGCGCGCCAGCTCGCCGCGCGGAGCACCGCGACGCCCTAGGTCTTGTAGATGGTCACGGCCTCGCGGGGAGAGCGCTCCGGCTGGACGGGGGGGCGCTCGCGAGCGGCCGGACGCGGCTTGCGGTTTCCCAGCAGCCCCGGAAGTGGGGCGCCCGTGGCGCATCCCTCGAGCAGCAGCAACAGGAGCACTCCTCCCATGACACGGAGTCGAGAGCCCTGGACGTTCACGCGCATGATCTTCTCCCCCCTCTTGGGTGCGTCCTCATGAAGCATCGTTGACTCCTGGGGCGCGCGGCAACCCGGGCCGCGCGGGTCCGTTGGAAAACGGGCGGAGGGGATGGCGGAGGTCATCCCGGAGGGAGTGACCGGAGAAGTGGTTTTTCTCTTGCCGCCGCGAGGGCCTGCCCGTACTGTCCGAGGCGTGCGCCCTGGGGCATGGCTTCTCCTGTCAATCCTGGCCGCCCCTCCTGCCTCCGCATGGGACGAAGCGGGAGGGGCCGTGCTCCAGCGGCGCACGCTCGTGCGTCCCTCGAATCCCGGGCGGGTGCCGCCCCTGGAACTGCACGTGGCGGTGGGGGTGGCGACACTCGTGTCGTTCGCGGAGTGCGCGCGGCCCGAGGTCCTGGACTTCGAGCAGGGTCATCCCTCGCTGCGTCTGATCGACATGGGCGGGGGCTCGCTGATCCTCTCTCCTTCCGCGGAACTCGCTCCGGGTGAACAGGTGCCACTCTCCGTGAGGACCAGGCCCGGTGCCGAGCCGCTGCGCTTCGTGCTGGTGATGCGGCGCGACGAGGTGGACGTGCGGGTGCAGGTGGTGCGGGCCGCGTCGGGTTCCGACGAGGACGGGGTGGACGGTGTGGCCCGGAGCCTGCTCGACGCGCCCGGGGCCCGTGCCACGCTTGAGCTGCCCCAGCGGGTGGTGGAGTACGACGCACGAAAGTCCCGAGGCCGGATCGATTCCGTGCTGTGGCTGGGACGGCGCTTCTTCGCCACGGTGTCCGTGCGTGGCGGCAACAAGGGCGTCCCGCCCTGGCCCCTGGCCCAGGTCCGGATGCGGGTCACGCTCCAGGACGGAGAGGTGTGGGAAGAGCCCGTGCGTCTGGTCTCGGGCGTGGCGGGTTCGACCCTCCAGCGGCACATCGCGACGGGCCTGCTGCCAGGGGAAAGCTCGGGAGTGGAGTTGGCGTTGGATGAAGCCGAGACCCCCGGAGTCTTTCAACCGCTGTCCCGGAAGGAGCCGAGCACGCCCCCATGAGCCCACCCCGGCATCCCCATGAGTTGCGCGCGGGAGACTTCGTGCGCGACTACCGCATCGTGCGCCGGTTGGGGGTGGGAGGCTTTTCCTTCGTCTTCCTGGTGGAGCGCGGAGGACTTCAGTTCTCCCTGAAGATGGCCGCCAAGCCCCTGTCCGCCGAGGATCCGGATCAGGTGGATGCCTGGATGCGCCGCGAGGTGGCCTCGATGGATCATATGGTGGGTCATCCCCTGGTGTTGCCGGTCTTCGAGTGGAGCCGGTGGCCGGATGCGCGGACGGGCTACGCGTACTTCCTCACGACGTACGTTCCGGGAGACACCTTTCATGTCTGGCGTTGGCGTCGGCGCGCCTCGCTCCATGAGTCCGTGGGGGTGTTGAGCACGCTCGCGCGGACGCTCGAGGTGCTGCACTGGCGAGGCGTGTGCCACCGGGACCTCAAGGCGGACAACGTCCTGGTGCATGAGGCGGACGGCGAGCCCCTGCTCATCGACTTCGGCTCGGCGCACCTGCCCGGGGCGCGGACCCTGACGGAGGGGGTGGCGCCCGGAACGCTCTACTGTCAGCCACCCGAGGTCGTCTCCTTCCTGTTCTCCGACGCGCGGGTGCCCGGCGCGCGCATGCGGGCCCTGCCCTCGGCGGACCTGTATGCCTTTGGTGTGCTGCTGTACGAGACCCTCACGCAGTGCCGTCCCTTCAGCAGCCGGTTGCCGTTGTCGCGATTGCTCATCGCCATCGCCTCCTCGCCCGTGCCGGATCCCCGGCGGTTCGACCCTTCGATTCCCGAGCCCCTGGCGGCGCTGACGCTGTCCCTGCTGGAGAAGGAGCCCGCGAAGCGTCCTCCGAACGCCGAGGCCGTCCGGTTGGTGTTGGAACGGGTGCGGGCGGAGGGCGGAGACACCGGGGTCTGGAGGGCTCCGTCGAAGCGGCCGTCCGAGTGTGAGTGGGGACGGGAACTGCCCGAGGAGATGGAACTGCTGAACGCGGCCGAGGAGGGTCTTCCCGCCGCTCTGGAGGCGCGGCGGCCTCGTAAGGGACGGGGGCGGACCGGTGCGAGGCTGGGACGCCTCGCCGCCCTGGCGTTGGTGCTCGGAGTGCTCGGGATAGGGTGGATGTGCCTCCGCGTGGCGCATCCTCCTTTTTGGGAGGCGGGCGTTCGCACGGAGCCCACCGCACCGGTTCCTCCGGTGCCGTCCGAGAAAGGAACGCAGCCCGTGCCCTCCTCCCTTCGCCCCGAATCCTCCGCCGACACCGCTCCGGTGCCTCTTGCCTCGCGCTGGTGCGCGCTGCTCACGGGCTTGCTGGGTGCGTCCATCGCGCAGCTCGCCGGATGCGCCACCGTGCCCCGGCAGCCCGACCCCCAGGGCTATCTCTCCCAGTGCACTCCCGAGGCGCGTGCCACGCCGGTGAAGCTGGGCATCAAACCCGACGAGCACCCCTCCTTCCTGACGCCGACGTCGGGGACTCCGGCCTCGGACCTGCCCATCGAGGAAGCGGGAGCGCTCAACATCAAGCCGGGTCCCGTCTCCGCCGACATGCTCGTGGAGATCAAGGGGAAGGAATTGTACGTGACGATCTTCGGTGTGGCGGAGATGAGCCCCAACCGCGTCCACATGCGGTTCGACCGTCTCCGCATGCCCGAGGGCGCCGAGTTTCCCATCTGCGGGGTGGCCGTGGACGACATGCACCAGTACGGCATCGCGACCTGGCAGAAGTTCGCCATTCCGGGAGCGGGTGTGGATCCGTCCCGGGTGGACACGACGGGGGGCGGTGTGACGCTCAACGACCCGCGTTTCGAGACGGTGCTGCAGGGGCCCGAGGGCTATGAGGTGCCGCCCATCCGTCTGGCCCCACCGGACTGGCGTTGAGGTTCCAGCCCGGCGGCTGGCACGGGCCTGTATCCTGGGGCTCCCCTTCACCTGGGAGTCCCCGAGATGAAACGCTGGCCCGCCCCCTGTCTGCTGCTGGCCTTGAACGTGGCGTGTGCCACGGCCCGGCCGGTTTCCGTGGAGGCAGAGACGCCACGGTTGCTGTCCTGGTCCGAGCAACTCGCCGTGCGCGAGGCCTGGCTCGCCCGGCGTCACGAGTCGTTGCTGCCGATGATGCGCCATCACGGGGTGGGCATGTGGATCATCGTGAACGAGGAGTTCCACGATGATCCGCTCACCCAGTACGTGGCACCGCCGCGGCCCTATGCGGGGCTGCGTGACGTCTTCGTCTTCATCGACGCGGGCGAGCAGGGGTTGAGGAAGCTCGCCCTGCCGAGCTACCGGGAGGAGAACCTCACGCGCTTCTTCGAACTGCCGGAGGAGAAGCGCGAGTCCAAGCAGGTGTTGGGCGAGCTCTACAAGCAGTACCAGCCGCGCACCATCGCCCTGGGCATCGAGGGCAAGAGGGGGGTGACGCACAGCCTGACGCGGGATGGGTATGCGTACCTCGTCGAGGCGATGGGGCCGGAGGCGGAGGGGCGCTTCATCAGCGCGGCGCCGCTCATCGAGGAGTACCTGGACACGCGCATTCCCGAGGAGCTGGAGCACTACCGGACGCTGGTGGCGCTCACGGAGCGGGTGGTGAAGCGGGCGTTCTCGGCCGAGGTGGTGAAGCCGGGGGTGACGCGGGTGGGGGACGTGCGCCGCTGGTTGTACGACGAGCTGGGGCGGCGGGGCGTGGGGACGTGGTTCCAGCCGGATCTGCGCGTGCAGCGCAAGGGAGGGGCGAACGGAACGTCACGCGGCTTCCTGGCGGTGTCGCCGGAGGACGTGGTCATCCAGAGAGGGGACCTGCTGCACGTGGACTTCGGCATCAGCTACCTGGGGCTGCACAGCGACTGGCAGAAGATGGCCTACGTGCCGCATGAGGGGGAGAAGGACGTGCCCGAGGGGTTGAAGCGGGTGCTGGCGAACACGAACGCGCTGCAGGACGCGCTGGTGAAGGCGTCGCGTCCGGGGCGCTCGTCGGCCGAGGTGTACGAGGAGGTGATGGCCGAGATGAAGGAGAAGGGAATCCAGGCGCAGGTGTACTCGCATCCGCTGGGCAACCAGGGGCATGGGTTGGGGGCGTCCATCGACTTCCGCTCCACCCTGCGCAAGGAGGAGCCCAAGAGGCTGCGAGAGGGCTCCTACCTCGCGATGGAACTCAGCACGCGCGCCCCGGTGGCCGAGTGGGACGGGCAGGAGGTGTTCGCGATGGCGGAGGACCCGGTGTACCTCACCCCCGAGGGCTGGCGCTTCTTCGTGCCCCGGCAGGAGGCGTACTACCTCATCCAGGGAGATGAGGGCCGGGCCAGCTCTCCCTGAAACGCCCGTGCGGGGAGTCAGTCGAGGAAGCGGCGCTCCCAGCGGAGAGTGTCCTCGTTGGCCACGGGGTCGCGGAGGGGAGGCGCGTGGTAGAGCCAGGGCTCCAAGACGCGAGCCATCTCACGGTGCAGGGGAAGAGTGTGTCCCCGGGTGGTGTCACCTGCTTCGGGCCATTGGCCGAGGGTGACGAGGGCGCGCTCGGCGTCCAGGGGTTGAACGGAGATGTCCGGGGAGACGAGGCGGGAGCGCAGCCCCGGGACTCCGCCCAGCTCGCCGAGGACGGGCGGACCCAGGAAGGTCAACCAGTGGGGGCCGCGTATCCGTGTGCCGATGTGCCAACCGAGATCTTCCAGTTCATGGACATCCATGCCCGGGTAGCGCAGGCGCAACTGGCGGAGTTCAGCGGAGACGCCGGCGAGTTGGTGCAGGGCATTGAGAGAGAGGCTGACATGGCCGGAGTTGAAGGGGAGGGGAGCGGCCAGGGCGAGGGCCAGTTCGCGCACGCGCGCGGGCCCTCGTTCCTCGAGGAACTCGGTGGGCAGCCAGAACTCCAACGCACAGACCGCGGGCTTATTGATGAAGAATAGATTTTCGAGGTCCTTGCCAAAATATTCGAACCGATAAGGACCAGCTTCGCGGGGGTTGTCTGACAACGTGATGAGGGTGCTGCTCTCCTGCATCCGGCTGCGGATGTGCGCCCAGCCCGCCTCATCCAACTCCTGCGGGTCCCCTTCGTCATCCATATACCAGCCGAGTGCTTCTGGCCCAAAAGTTTGTAAATACGTCTCCAGGGAGCGCATGACGCCTTGTGCCACCTCGCGGTGATGGCGGCGCATGTAGAAGCAGATGCTCAATCCGTCTCGTATGAGGATACTGCCATCTTGTGCGCAGATGCGGATGGTCGGACAGTGCTCGCTCATGGATGGATCCTCTGCTCTATTCCTCGTCGCGGAGTGACGAGGGCAGCTTCTGCCTTGAGTGCTTCGACATACACCTTTCCCTGGGTTAAGTCCTTGTTGACGTGACCCTCTGTGTACTTTTTCCAAGACGCATCATTACCGGGAGGACAGGGGAACTTGAAGTCGTAGATGGAGACGGCCTGGAGTGGATTTCCGGAGTGGATGACCACGTCCGGCACCACTGTGCCTTTCAGCTCTTTTCCACAGTCCTGCTGGAGAAGGGCTCGGACTTCCGCCGGGCTGAGCCACTGCACCTGTCCCGTTTGTCTGTCGTAACGGTAGCGGGGCTCCAGGCTGAACCGTCCTGGAATCAGCGGGTCCAACTGTTCCTGGACGCACTGGGTGGCCAGGCCGTGCTTCTCGCTACCCCATTGCATCGCCCGGGTCACTTTCTGCCCACAGGGGTCCAGCGTGGGCAGGACTTCCTGGCACTGCTGGCGTGAAGGCTCATTGCCGCCCAGGCGCCGCCGGTTGATTTCGGCATCCGCCCACGCGGCGCATTCATGCAGGGTCCGCTCGATACGGAGCTTCAGCTCGGGGGAGAGGAAGCGGAGCGTGGCGGCGATGGAGGCGATTTCGGCCCCGCTGCGGACCGTGGGAGCGGCGCCCGCTTCCTGTCCATGGAGGAGCGCGCAGTTCGCGGGGTTCTGCCGGCAGGCGTTCGTGACGGAATCGGCGGCGTACCCCACCGGACCGCAAACCCAGTGCAGGCCCCCGAGGAGGAACAACACCGAAGGTCTCCAGCGCTTCACGACAGAGGGCATGGCGTGCTCCCGAGGGGCATGGGCTCGCGTGGACTTTCGCACTGCGGAGTCAGTCGAGGAAGCGGCGTTCCCAGCGGAGAGTGTCCGCGTTGGCCACGGGGTCGCGGAGGGGAGGCGCGTGGTAGAGCCAGGGCTCCAACATGCGAGCCAGCTCACGGTGCAGGGGAAGGGTGTGGCCCCGGGTGGTGTCACCCGCCTCGGGCCATTCGCCGAGCATGACAAGGGCGCGCTCGCCGTCCAGGGGTTGAACGGAGATGTCCGGGGAGACGAGGCGGGAGCGCAGCCCCGGGACTCCGCCCAGCTCGCCGAGGACGGGCGGACCCAGGAAGGTCAACCAGTGGGGGCCGCGTATCCTTGTGCCGATGTGCCGACCGATATGTCCCAGTGCATGGACGTCCATGCCCGGGTAGCGCAGGCGCAACTGACGGAGTTCATCGGAGACGCCGGCGAGTTGGTGAAGGGCATTGAGGGAGAGGCTGACATGGCCGGAGTTGAAGGGGAGGGGAGCGGCCAGGGCCAGGGCCAGTTCGCGCACGCGCGCGGGCCCTCGTTGCTCGAGGAACTCGGTGGGCAGCCAGAACTCCAACGCACAGACCGCGTGGGGGTTGTTGATGAAGGGCGCGGCTCCGAGGTCCTTGCCGAAGTACTCGAACCGATAGGGACCAGCTTCGCGGGGGTTGTCTGACAACGTGATGATAGGGCTGCTCCACTGCATCCGGGTTCGGATGTATGTCCAGCCCGCCGCATCCAACTCCTGCGGGTCCCCCTCGTCATCCATATACCAGCCGAGTGCTTCTGGCTCAAAGGCCTGTAAATACGTCTCCAGGGAACGAGCGATGCCTTGTGCCACCTCGTGGTGATGGCGGCGCATGTAGAAGCAGATGCTCAAGCCGTCTCGTATCAGGATACTGCCATCTTGTGCGTAGATGCGGATGGTCGGGCAGTGTTTGCTCATGGATGGATTCTCTGCTCTACTCCTCGTCGCGGAGTGACGAGGGCAGCTTCTGTCTTGAGTGCGTCGACGTACACATCTCCCTGGTTCAAGCCCTGGTTTGCGTGTCCCTGGGTGTACGTTTTCCAAGCCGCATCATTACCGGGAGGACAAGGGAACTTGAAGTCGTAGATGGAGACGGCTTGGAGTGGATTGCCGGAGTGGATGACCACGTCCGGCACCAGTGTTCCTTTCAGTTCTTTTCCACAATCTTGCCGGAGAAGGGCGCGGACTTCCGCTGGGCTGAGCCACTGCACCTGTCCCGTTTGTCTGTCGTAACGGTAGCGGGGCTCCAGGCTGAACCGCCCAGGAATCAGCGGGTCCAACTGTTCCTGGACGCACTGGGTGGCCAGGCCGTGCTTCTCGGCGCCCCATTGCATCGCCCGGGTCACCTTCTGCCCACAGGGGTCCAGTTTGGGAAGGACTTCCTGACACTGCTGGCGTGAAGGCTCATTGCCGCCCAGGCGCCGCCGGTTGACCTCGGCATCCGCCCACGCGGCGCATTCATGCAGGGTCCGCTCGATGCGGAGCTTCAGTTCGGGGGAGAGGAAGCGGAGCGTGGCGGCGATGGAGGCGATTTCGGCCCCGCTGCGGACCGTGGGAGCGGCGCCCGCTTCCTGTCCATGGAGGAGCGCGCAGTTCGCGGGGTTCTGCCGGCAGGCGTTCGTGACGGAATCGGCGGCGTACCCCACCGGACCGCAAACCCAGTGCAGGCCCCCGAGGAGGAACAACACCGAAGGTCTCCACCGCTTCAAGACAGAGGGCATGGTGTGCTCCCGAGGGGCATGGGCTCCGTGGACTCTGGCATGGCGGGGCCGGTCGATGAAGTGGAAGCGTGGAGGGGCGCGGCCCTGTTGCGCGGGGCGTCTCCGTGGATAACCTTCGCCAATGGCTGACACCCGGCAACAACCGCCGCGCTTCACCCAGGACGAGGCGGCGGAGATCGTTCGCGAGGCCACCTCGCGCATGCTCGAGCTCCGGCACCCCTCCTCCGGGTCGCGCCAGCTCACGCGCGAGGATCTCCTCGCCCTGGCTCGCGAGCTGGGCGTGAGCGAGGACGCCGTGGAGCAGGTGCTCGCCGACCGGGCGAAGAGGCTCAAGCGCCAGTCTCGCCGCCGGGGCGCGCTGATTGGCCTGGCGGCCCACGGTATGAGCTACGGCATCGTCATGAGTGGGCTCGCCATCGTGGACGTGATGAGCGGCCCGGGTTGGTGGTTCCAGTGGCCCGCGGTGGCCTGGGGCATGGGACTCGCCTTCCATGTCATGGGCCTGGTGCTCGGTGCCATGAAGAGGGCTGGCACCGGGTAGGCTCGCGGACTCTCCTCGCGAGGGGTTGCTTCCCTGGGGCGTGAGCATCCTTCGCGGGGAGATGGCATGGGCTCTGGGTGTGTCCACGCTGGAGGTCAGGGCATGTCCGCTCCCGGAAGACATCCATTTCCGGGCGGGGCCGTGCCTGCCCGGACGGCTGGTGTCCGTCTGGGTCTACCCGTGGTGCGCGAGGTCCATGATGAAAGCCCCTCTTTCCCCCAAGATTCATGGCTACGGTGACTACCTCATCGTGGCGTTGTTCGCCCTGGCTCCTACCCTGTTTGGCTTCTCGGGACCGCCAGCGGTGCTTTGCTACATCCTGGCCTTGATGCAGCTGGGCATGAGCCTGCTGACCGCCTATCCGCTCGGCGTGGCCAGACTCCTCCCCTTCCCCGTCCACGGCACCATCGAGGCCGTCATCTCGATCGTCCTGCTCGCCGCGCCCTTCTTGTTTGGCTTCTCGGAGGTGGTCGCGGCGTGCGACTTCTTCATCGTCTCGGCGATTGGCCTCTTCCTGGTCTGGCTGGGGACCGATTACAAGGCCGCCGAGCGGCCCATGCGCGGAGACATGGGCATGCGGCGTCACGTCCAGGTCTGAGCCTTGTCTGGACTCAAGCCGGGCGGGGGACCCTTTGGATGAGCCGCTCGTACTCGATCGGCCGAGCACCCTGGCCAAAGGCGCCCGGGAGGCCCACGGCCGAGGGCTCGGGCCTACCTCCCGCGGTGGGCTCCAGGAGGGTGACCCTGGAACCATCGGACAAGAGGGCACACGGGGGATGGATTCGTTGGGGCCCACCGGTTATAGCTCCCCGTCATGACCGACGTTTCCACTGAACGTGTTCCCCCCGCCGTGCTTCCCAAGCCCAACGACGCCTGTTGGTGTGGGAGTGGCACCAAGTACAAGAAGTGCCATCGGGGCGCGGACGCCGTGGAGGCTCGCAAGCGAGGGCCCGAGGCCCGCTCGCGCGGCATCCGGCCGGGCGTCATCAGCCCCATGCGCCCCGTCCCGCTGCACATCCCCCGGCCCGACTACGCGGCCACCGGGCGTCCCTCCCGCAGCGGCCCCATCTCCGACGTGCAGAGCCCCGACGTCATCGCCCGCATGCGCCGCGCCTGCAAGGCCGCCGCCGAGGTGATGAACGCGACGGCCGCCCACCTGCGCGTCGGCATCACCACGGACGAGATCGACGCCATCGCGCACGAGGAGTACATCCGCCGCGGCGGCTACCCCAGCCCCCTCAACTACCACGGCTTCCCCAAGTCGCTGTGCACCTCGGTCAACGAGGTCATCTGCCACGGCATCCCCGACAGCCGCCCGCTCGAGGACGGGGACATCATCAACCTCGACATCACCATCTTCCTGGATGGGGTGCACGGGGACTGCTCGGCCACCTACCTCATCGGCAACGTGGACGCCGAGAGCCGGCGCCTGGTGGAGGTGACCAAGGAGTGCCTCATGCTCGGCATCGAGGCGGTGAAGCCGGGCCGGCCCATCAATGACATCGGCCGGGCCATCGAGGCGCACGCGACCAAGAACCACATGGGCGTGGTGCGCGCCTACTGCGGCCACGGCATCGGCGAGCGCTTCCACAGCTCGCTCCAGGTTCCCCACCACTTCGACCCCGAGGCCAAGACGATCATGCTCCCGGGCATGACGTTCACCGTCGAGCCGATGATCACCCTCGGCCATTGGCACCACCGGCAGTGGGACGATGGGTGGACCGCCGTCACCGCCGACGGCAGCCGCACCGCCCAGTTCGAGCACACCCTGGTGGTGACGGATCAGGGCGCGGAGATCCTCACCGTCGCCTGAGCCTCCTGGGGCTCGAGGGGCTCGGGCGCGCCGGCACCCACGGCGCGCCACCAGGGCTCCACCCCCTCCACCCGGGAGGGTTCCACCGGGGCGCCCGCGCGGGGCATCACCAGCCGCGCGCCCCGCTCCGACCCCAGCCTCAAGAGCGTCTCCGCCGGCTCGTCCCAGGCGTGCAGGGCGAGGTTGAACGTGCCCCAGTGCACCGGCAGCAGCGTTCCCCCGCCGAGCAGCTCCAGCGCCTCGAGCGCGTTGGCCGGTCCCAGGTGGATGGTTCCCCAGGCCTCGTGGAACGCGCCCACCTCCAGCATCACCAGGTCGAACGGCCCGAGCCGCTGGCGGATCTCCGTGTACTCGGGCGTCAGTCCCGTGTCGCCGCTGAAGAACACCTTGTGCCGCGGGCCCTCCACCACGAACGAGGACCAGAGCGTGCGGTTGCTGTCGCCCAGCCCCCGCCCCGAGAAGTGCTGCGAGGGCGCGGCGGTGATGCGCAGCTCGCCGCGCGGCAGCCGCGCGGACTCCCACCAGTCCAGTTCGGTGATGCGCTCGGGCGGCACCCCCCACGCCTCCAGGTGCGCGCCCACCCCGAGCGACGTGTAGAAGGGCACCCCCAGGCGCGCCAGCTCCAGCACGCTCGGATGATCCAGATGATCATAGTGGTCGTGCGAGATGATCACCGCGTCCAGCGGTGGCAACTGGGCGATCGTCACCGGCATGGGCTGGAAGCGCCGGGGGCCGAGCAGGCCGAAGGGCGAGGCACGCTCGCCCCAGACAGGATCCGTGAGCACGCGCAGCCCATCCACCTCCAGCAGCACCGTGGAGTGGCCGAGCCACGTCGCCCGCAGGCCCGTGTCCACCGGGCGGGCCCAGGTCGCCAGCGGGTTCTCCGTGGGCAGCAGGCCCGGGGGCGTGCGCGCCTGGCCCCCGGTGAAGAACTCGCCGAGTGTCGGCAGCGTGGTGCCAGACTTGAGTCCCCGGCCCACCCCCGCCGTGTTGTGGAAGACCCCCTCGCGGAAGCGGGGCGACGCGGTCATGCGCTCGAGGCGGAGGCCGTGGGCCTTTCCGCCGAAGACGGATCCCTTGGGCATGAGGGAGGTTGTAACGAGACCCGCTCCCCCCCGCCAGCCGTTCAGCCCCTGGTCGGCGGGGGCCGGGGCAGGGCGAAGGCGTCGGCAATGAGCTCGTAGGAGCGGCGGCGCGCCACGTGCTCGTGCGTGATGGTGACGATCATCACCTCGTCGGCCCCATACTCGCGCGCCACCGTCTCGATGGCTTCCTTCACCCGCGCGGGCGAGCCGACGATGAGCCGCCGCTCCCGGAAGGGCAGGGCCGACATGCCGCCCAGGTTGCTCAGGAAGCGCAGCGCGGTGTCCACCGGAGGCACGGGGATGGGCTGGCCCCGCACCAGCATGGCCCCCGCCATCTTGATGCTGGAGGCGAGCCGCTCGGCCTCCGCGTCGGTGGCGGCGCACAGCGCCCAGACGGCGACCAGGACGCGCGGCGCGTCGAGCCAGCGCGAGGGGGTGAACTCCTCGCGGTAGCGCGCGGCGATGGGCACGCCCACCGGTTGGATGAAGTCGGCGAAGGCGTAGGGCAGGCCCGCCTCCGCCGCCCAGATGCCACTCTGCGGCGAGGAGCCCAACAGCCAGGGCTCGGGCACCTCGGGCAGGCCCGGCAGCGTGAGCCGCGCGAAGGCATGGTCCGCGGGCATCTCTCCCGCGAGGTAGGCGAGCAGCTCCGCGAGCTGGGACGGGAAGTCGTCGGGCAGTTGGTGGCGGCGGTCGCGCTGCAGCGCGAGCGCGGTGAGCCGGTCCGAGCCCGGCGCGCGGCCGAGTCCCAGGTCGATGCGGCCCGGAGCGAGGCCGCTGAGCATGCTGAAGGTCTCGGCGACCTTGAACGGGCTGTAGTGGGGCAGCATCACGCCGCCGCTGCCCACGCGCAGGTGCGAGGTCGCCAGGGCGATGGGGCCGATGAGGGCCTCGGGGCTCGCGCATGCGAGCATGGTGCCCCCGTGGTGCTCCGCCACCCAGTAGCGGTGGTAGCCGAGCGCGTCCGTGTGCCGGGCGAGGTCCAGCGTGTTCCTCAGGGCCTCGGCGCCCGTCGAGCCCTCGGGGATGGGGGATTGATCCAACACGCTCAGGCGCAGGCGGGGCGTTCCCGTGCTCATCGAGAGGTGCTCCCGGTGAGGGCGTCGACCTTCGCGAGGTCCGTCGCGTCGAGCCGCCAGCCGGCCGCGGCCACGTTGGCGCGCACCTGTTCGGCCGAGGTCGCCCCGGCGATCACCGAGGCGACGGGCCGCCGCGCGAGCAGCCAGGAGAAGGCGAGATCCAACAGCGTATGCCCGCGTGACTCGGCATGGCGGCGCAGCTCCTCGGCGCGGGCGATGTTGGCCTCGGTGAGGAAGCGATTGGCCAGCCCACCTCCACTCAGACGGCTGCCCTCGGGTGGGGCCTGTCCCGGGCGGTACTTGCCGGTGAGCAGTCCACTGGCCAGCGGGAAGTAGGGGAGGAACGCGAGCTGGCCGCGCTCGGACTCCGGGAGCACCTCGGCCTCGGGCTCACGGTGCAGGAGGCTGTATTCGTTCTGTACGCTCACGAAGCGCGCCGCGCCGGGGCGCACGGCCTGGGCGGCCTCGCGCAACTGGGCCGCCGAGAAGTTCGAGCAGCCAATCTCCCGCACCTTCCCCGCGCGCACGAGCGCGTCGAGGGCGCCCAGGGTGTCCGCGATGGGCGTCTCGGGATCCGGCATGTGGAGCTGATAGAGATCGATGTAGTCCGTGCCCAGGCGGCGCAGGCTCGTCTCGATGGCCTGCTGGAGATAGGCGGGCCTGGCTCCCTTGCCGGGGCCCTCGCCGGGGTGGCCGAACTTGCTGGCGATGAGGACCTGGCTCCGGCGCTTGCCGAGCGCGCGGCCGAGGAACTCCTCGCTCTTCCCCTCGCCGTAGAGGGTGGCGGTGTCGAGGAAGTTGATGCCCGCGTCGAGCGCGGCGTCCACCACGGTGGCGGTGCCCTGGGCGTCCAGGCGCCATCCGAAGTTGTTGCACCCCAGGCCCACCACCGACACCTCGAGAGATCCCAGCTTCCGTGTCTCCATGCGAGTCCCGCCTTTCCCTTTCCTGGATGCGCCTGGAGCGGCGCACCTGGCATGAGATGCGCGAGCGGCGGGAAGGATGCCCGGGGGGGGCGCGCGGCCTTCCAGGCGAGGGGAAAGACGCGTTCCTAGCGTAGCGCCGCGTGCACGTAGGCGAGTCCGGCCTCGAAGCTGCCCTTCAACTTGCAGCCATGCTTCTCCAATTCGTTCTTGATGGACGACTCATCGAAGTCCTTGGTGTTCCTGTTCATGAAGCAGGAGGGTCCTTGCCCCAGGGCGGGATCGTGCAGGATGGAGGCCAGGACCAGCGCGTCCGGCGGAGAGAGCCCGTAGTCCTCGCGATACTTCAGCCCTGCTTTGATGACCTCGTTCGTCAGTGGCAGTACCTGGTGTCGGAGCAACCGTTCGCTGATGGACTCGAGCCGCTGTTCCGCTTCCTGTGTACTGCTCACCAGCATGCCAGTCACCGCGGACCAAGCATCACTCTTCTCCTTGGTGAATTGCCGCGTCCGGGCGAACTCACGATGTTCTTTCGCCAGCATCTCCTGCAACTCGTCTCGAAGCCCCTTCTGCCGCCGCAGCCGGCCATGCGGCTCGGTAAAGCAGACCGCAGGTATCGCGAGGGTGACCGTGGCGTTGCCTTCGGCGAACCGCAGGATGCTTTCGCACGCGTCGCGCTGCTCCTGCTCGAACACCATTTCGAGCAGGAAGTTCGTCTCGACGTAGATCCTCAAGCAGGATCCTCATGGATGATCTGCGCACCCGACACCGCATCCAGCAGTCCCGACTTCGACAACTCCTGGGTGACGGGCGCCACATCGCCTCGAGCGAGATCGTTCAACCACCAGGAGACAAGAGCCTCGAACGCCATCGGCTGGATCTGTTCGGGGCGGACACCTATCCGCTCGAAGTAGGGCGCAAGCAGAGGGCGGGTATCAATCTCGTAGGCCGGCGGTGCGTGCGGCGGATCGGACGACCTCCAGATGTAGAGCCGATCAGGCACGATGATCGCGAGCAGGTCGGCGGGAGGAGGTTGCCCATGCGCCAGCAGGTTGCCCCGGTATTGGGCCGCCCAGGAGCCATTCGTCCTCAACCGACGCTTCGCCTCGATCATCGCCGTCGGTCGACCGGCGCGGTACGCAGCGAAATCGAATCTGAATCGTGAAGCGTGACGCTCATCCGGACCAAGAGGCTCCATCTTCCTATTATGGAGCGGGTCCCTCTACGGGACAATCCGGGCCCTCACCCCCATTCTTGCATGAGGTCAGGTGGCTGGGCCCTCAGCCACTCCCTGCCGTGGCAGATTGGCAACCAGTCCTCAGCGCGGGTGCATTGCCGCGTCCAACTCCGCCTGGAAGGCGCTGTGCCGGGGGAACTCCTCGCGGAACCGGCGGAGGAACTCCTGGGCCCGTGCCGGCTGTCCTCGTCTCTGGAGTACCTCGGCGCAGGCCGCCAGCAGCAGGGCGGCCTTGCCGTAGCTGCGCCGGTGCTTCTGCCGCACGATGGTGCGCGCCCGCTCGCGGGCCACCTCCAAACACTCCTCCAGCAGTTCCTCCTGCTGGGGGCGGCTCACCGAAAGCACGGCGAGGACTTCGTCATACGCGTGGGTGAGCCGCTCCGACAGTTCCCGCGCCGCCTCCTCCGTGCTCCAGGGCTCGGACACCGAGCTGTTCTCCAATACCTTGCTCCACAGCACCTCCACGGAGCGCGGGGGCCCCTCGGGGGAGGACGGACCCGACAGCCACAGCAGCAGGAAGGGCACCACGAGCCCCTGGGGATTGTCATCGCTCGACCACCCGAGCACCTCCGCTCCCGCGGCGCTCTTCCAGGCCGCCTGCCAGTCGTGCCCGAGCAACCGGGCCTGGGCGAGCAGCACCTCATCCAGGCTGGGGGACGGCTCATCCCACTCACCCCTGGGCAGCGGGGGCTCTTCCCAGGGCATCGGCCCCGTGTCGCGCGGTTGGCCCAGGGCCTTCTGCATCTGCCGGGCAGCCTGCTTCATCAGGCGCGCGCGCTCGGGCTCGCTCTCGCCACACTCCCGCAGATCCAGCAGGCGCTTCAGGCCCGGACAGGCCACGAAGGACTCCCAGCGGGCTTCGCGGACCTGCTCGGGGAGCGCGAGGCGCTCGGCGGCCGTGGCGAGGAAGTCCGCCACCCAGGCTCGGAGTGGCAGTCTGGCCGGTAGGGCTTTCAGTGCCTCGTGGGCCGTGTCGAGCACCTCGCGCGGCTGCCCCTCCTTCTCTAGCAACGCGAGCAGGTCCACCCAGGCTCGCGGGTGGTGGCCCCGTCCGGTACGTGCCAGCTCACGCAGGCCCTGGGCGCCTCGAGACAGGCCCACGGCCTCGCGCAACCATGCCTCGGCCTCCGGGTCGTCCTCCAGCTTGCGCAGGAGGGCTTCCCAGTCGGACAGGAAGGCCTCCAGGTCCGGCAGCGGCTCGGGGGAGACGTCACGCACCTCCTGCAGCTTGGGCGGTGGGCCGAACCTCCACCGGTCCTCCTCCTTCATCGCCTCC
Organism: Cystobacter fuscus; assembly: GCF_044360685.1. GTDB lineage: Bacteria > Myxococcota > Myxococcia > Myxococcales > Myxococcaceae > Cystobacter > Cystobacter fuscus_C. The sequence continues at coordinate 619,145 of NZ_CP043491.1, forward strand.
CACAGCGCCCCGGCGCGCCGGGCGGGCGGTGTGACCTGATAGAGGGCGCACAGGTAGCGCGCCTGGGCCTCGGGCATGTCCACCTCCTCGAGGTGTTCCGGGCGCAGGCCCAGGCCGTAGTCGTCCTCGCGTTGGAGCAGCTCGAACAGGGCCCGGTAGGCGTCCCGGGCGAGCGGCCAGCGGCCTCTCTCGAAGGCCCTCTGCGCCCGCTGGAACAGGGCCGTCACGGGCGCGACGAGCTCCGCGTAGGGTCCGGGGCCGGAGTCCTCGCCATACTCGTCCCAGACGGAATGGGCCTCGTCCATGAGTTCCTCGAAGCGCTGGGCCTGCTCGGTGATATCGGCCAGCAGCTTGTCCTGGAGGGCGTGCTCGAGTGCCTGCTGCCGGTCATCCGGGACGGGGGCGAGCGAGTCCAGGAAGGACTGCCGCTCGGAGGGGTGTACGCGGCTGGCCATGGCGCGCAGGACGGTGCGCAAATCCTCGAGGGAGGAGGCACCGAGCCGCTTCTCCATGGCCTCCCAGAAGGCCTTGAGCGAGAGCTTGTGGCCCTCGCCTTCCGTCAGGTGGAGGGGCCGGGGTCTCCCCCCTTCTTGCTGCTCGACGTTGGAAGTCATGCCCACAGGATATGACTTCTCCCGTCATGAGGGCACCTCCGTGAAGCGAGCTGGCCCGAGTACGACCGCCTCTCCGCCCACCCGTTCACCTGGTCCAGGATGCACGAGTGGGTAGACAGGCATTACCCCTGTCCACTAGGGCGCCTGCTCCCGAGGCATCACGCGCACGGGCGGCTCGATGAGGATGGGGTCGGTGGCCTGGGGGTCGTCCGGATCGTAGGCGGGGGAGGAGCGATCGGCGTAGGTCGCCTTCCACCTGCGGGGCACGCGCTCCAGGCCCACGGGGAACACGGTGAGCTGCCCGTCCGGGGCGATGCGCAGCCGCAGGAAGTTCTTCCAGTCGGGGATGGCCAGGGAGATGAAGGCCTCGTTGGAGTGGGCGCCGAAGCGGTTGAGGCTCACCGTGAGGTACAGGCCCATGACGAAGGGGCCCACGAGGAAGCCGCCCGCGAAGGTCAGGAAGGTGCCCAGCAGGAACTTGGCCCACATGTGCGTCCACCCGCCGGCGCAGGCGTTGGCCCCGGGGATGATGAAGGCCGCGAGCTTCGGGGAGGGCGGTTCGGCGCAGATGCCCAGCGTGCTGACGGTGAAGTACATCGCGCCCCAGGCCACCAGGAACGCACAGGCGATGTGCGCCAGGCCGTGCATGAACCCCATGGGCACGCGCCAGCGCCCGAGGGCGGGATCCGCGAACCCCACCAACCCCCCGAGCGTGGCCGCGCCCACCACCAGCGACATGGGCCGGTTCACCAGCGAGGCGGCCAGTTGTTGCAGCGCCTGGTGGATGTTCAACAGCCCCTGGTTGCCCAGCTCCGTGTACGCCGACAGTGCGAGGATCAGGTAGAGCGCGCCCGTGAGCAGTCCGAAGAAGGGACTGTGGCGGATGAGCATCAGGTTCTGGCGCGTGAGCTTCCGCGAGGTCTTCTCGTCGGGAAAGCACTTCTTCTGCTCGGACCCGCAGCGCAGCCGCTGCGCCTGGGGGGCGTGGGTCGGGTGCATGAAGGCTCCGCCACCGCCCGCGGTGATCTTCTGCCGGCCCTCGGCGTCCTCGTGCCGCTTGTAGTGGTGCAGATCCCCGGCGAGAAAGAGGCTGATGCGCCGGCCGAACACCTTCTCCTGGAGGTACTCCAGGTTGTTCTCCATGTAGCCCCGGGGCCGGGGCGTGGTGGCCGCGTGGATCCACGCCGGTTCCGCGTTGCACAGGATGATGCGGTCCCCCGGCTGCATGGACGTGGCCGTCTGGCGGAAGTACTCGAGCTGGGGCACGTCGATGTCGCTGTTGAGCTGGACGTCGGTGCCGATGAGCCACCAGCCGCGCGGCAGCTTGAGGGCGAAGTAGCTGCGGCTCTGGCGCGTGCGGCGCCCGGCGAACCAGCGGTCCGCGCAGAACAGCCGCATGAAGGCGGACAGGCCGTCGTACCAGTCGTGGTTGCCGGGGATGGCGAACAGGTGGGGGCTGGGCTCGGGCGAGCGCGACATGGCCTCGCGGTAGGGCTGCACCAGGCGCTGCTCGTACGTGTCGCGGCTCGCGCCCGGGTACACCTGGTCGCCGCCGAACACGAGGATGCGTCCGCGCTCCAGTGCGTGGGTATCTCCGTTCGGATCCTTCAGCTCCAGCTGTGGTTTGGCCAGCAGCCGCGCCACGGCGTAGGTGGAGTTCCACCCGTCCCCGGTGTCCGACACGTAGTCGAGCCAGAAGTCCTCGCCCGCCGCCTCGTCCGAGTAGTCGAAGTAGGGCGCCTGCGGACGCACCACGGCCTCGATGAGCCGGTGGTCCGCGCGCACGCCGAAGATGCTGGCCACGAGCGCGTCCATGCCCGAGCGGATGAGGTGCTGCGGGTGGAGCCAGCGCACCATGTCCGCGCGCTTCCAGGGCATGAGCTTGTGGCTCGAGGGCACATAGAGGATGCGATCGCTCGAGGCCTCCTCGCTCGTCTTCGGGGGAGAGGGCTTGGGCGTGTGGGCGGGCTCGGGGCGTGTCACGGAGACAAAACGGTCTCCCATGCGCCCCGCCCCGGTCAACTCCTGGATTCCCCTACCGCCAGGCGGGCGGGCGAGGGGTTGATTGGAGTTGAACTGGAGGAGCCCCCGTGGTGCATGGGTCCCATGAACGACTTCCCCATCACCGTGCGCTTTCCCATCCAGTGGTCCGACATGGATGCGTTTGGCCACGTGAACAACGCGCGCTACTTCACCTGGTTCGAGGCGGCGCGCATCGCGTACATGACCCGTGTCGGGCTGGTGAGCCCCGAGATGCGCAAGCCCGAGGGAAAGGGCGTGGGTCCCATCGTCGCCGCGACGAACGCGGAGTACCTGCGCCCGGTCGTCTACCCGGCGGAGCTGGTGGTGGGCGCGCGCGTCACGCGCATCGGCACGACGAGCTTCACCATGGAGTACGCCGTGGAGGACGCCAACAGCGGGGTGCTCTACGCGCGTGGAGGCGCGGTGATGGTGACCCTGCGCTACGCCGACCACCAGAAGGTGGCCGTGCCCGCCGAGGTGCGCGCCGCCATCGAGGTCGTGGAGACCCGCGTCTTCGAGTGAGCCTTCAGTCGCCCCGGCGTGCGTCCGCGGGCGCGTTGGGGTGGCGCTGGAGCAGCTGCCGCAGCTGGGGCTGGCGGCGCACGGCCTCCTGCTTGAGCAGGTGCGCGATGAGGGCCGGAGGCGCCGCGCTCCAGCGTGCCAGGTTCTGGATGAGCAGGGGCGAGCGGTAGACGCGCCCGCACAAGAGCGCCGCCGTCTTGCCGTCCACGGGCAGCCCCATGAGCGCGCCCAGCACCCGGCCCTCGGTGAGGAGGATGAGCTCCACGCGCTCCTCGGCGGGCGCGGTGCTGAAGCGTGAGCGCATCACCTCGCGCGCGGTGCGGCGGGTGCCCTCGGGGACGTCGCGATGGCCCACGACCTTGAACTGCTCCATCAGCCGGCGGCCTCCCCACAGCCGGCGGAAGAGCCCCGCGGGCAGTTGAGGGTTGCGCACCAGCCACCGTCTCACCCCCGCGTCCGAGGCGAAGGCGGCGCGGCCACACAGTGCCTCCAGCCCCACCGGGTTGAGGTGGTGCCGGGCGATGAGCCGCGCATGCGCGAGCCCCAGGCGCGTGTTCTCCAGCAACGCGTGGATGACGGCGGGCACCGGGTCGAAGCACAACGCGGACAGCTCCGGCTCGCCGGACTCGCGCGCGAGCCGGGCCCGCTCATCCGCCGGGAGCGGATGCAGCCGCCGCTCGAAGAGCTGCCGGAAGGTGCCCGCGTGGGCCTCGGCGTCCTCGTCCTCCGGCTCCGTGGTGTCCTCCTCCTCCCCGGCGTCGGACAGCTCCCCGGGCGCCCGCGGCGGCGCGGCCGGGACGGAGGCCGCGGGGGTGGGAGTGGGAGGCGGGGCGGCGGAGGTGGGCGGGGGAAGCACGGCGCCGAGTGTCAGCAGCCTGGCGAGGATGCTCTGGATGCGCTCGGGAGACAGGCCCGTGAGGGCGGTCAGGTGCCGCACGGGGGTGGCGCCATCCAGACGCGAGAGGACGAAGCCCTCCTCGGGCGTGAGCGGAAGCCGGGCGAGGGCGGCGGTGGGAATGGGCTTGGGCGTCCAGTCGTTCACGATCCAGCTCCCTCGGCCCCTCTCAGCCTAGGCCGAATGACACCGGAGCGCCAAAGAGGCCCGTGGAGGGTTGACGAAGGGGGCTCCTCCGGCGGCAGAATCCATTCTATGAACGAGCGAATCCCAACCTACGCTGAGTTCTGGCCCCACTACCTGCGCGAGCACGCCCTGGCGAGCACCCGGTGGTTGCACTTCCTGGGCACCTCCGTCGCGGTCTGCCTGGCGGGCACCGCCGTGCTGACGGGCCGGGTGGGGCTGCTGCCGGCCTCGCTGGTGGCGGGTTACGGTTTCGCCTGGGTGAGCCACTTCACCCTCGAGAAGAACCGTCCGGCGACCTTCACCTATCCGCTGTGGTCGCTCTTCTCGGACTTCCGCATGGCGGGCCTGATGCTCGTGGGCCGCCTGGACAAGCACCTGGCGCGCGCGGGCGTGCGCGACGAGGATGATCAGTCCGGCGGTCACTTACAGCCCATCCCCCTGCCCGTGCGCAGCAACCACCACCGCCGCCACGGGCGCTGAGCCCCCGGCGAGAGCCTCGCGCGCTCCCTAGCCGCCCCGGGGCAGGCGCACCGTGAAGACGGTGTGCCCGTGCTCGCTGGAGCTCACCTGCGCCTCGCCTCCGTGCGCGCGGGCCACCTGTTGGACGATGTACAGCCCCAACCCCACGCTGCGCGAGCTGGCCTTGCCCGTGGCGCCGTGGCGGAAGGGCTGGAAGAGCGATGGGAGCAGCTCGGGGGCGATGGGTTCGCCCTCGTTGTGGACGGCCAGGAGCACGTCGTTTCCCTCGTCCCGCACCTCCACGCGCACGGGCGTGCCCTTGCGTCCGTGTTGCACGGCATTGCTCACCAGATTGCCCACCACCTGGGTGAGCCGGTCCGGATCCCACCACCCCCAGCCGTCGCCCCGCGCGTCCAGCTCCATCCGCTGGTTCGCGTACGCCACCTGAAGTTCCTCCAGCGCGCTCCGGCAGAGCTCGTGCAGGTTCACCCGCTCGCGGTGGACAGGCAGGCCCCCCTCCATGGTGCTGCGCGCGAAGTCGAGGATGTCGTTGAGCATCCGCGCCATCCGCGCCGCGCTGGTGCGGATGCGCTCCACCGCCCGCCGCGCGTCCTCTTCCAGATCCTCCTGGCGCTGCAGCAGCCCGGCCGAGATGCTGATGGCGTTGAGCGGGTTGCGCAGGTCATGCCCCACCACGCCGATGAGCCGCTCGCGCAACTCGCCCGCCCGGCGCAGCTCCGCCTCCACCCGCTTCTGCTGGGTGATGTTCACCAACACGCAGCCGAGCCCGTCCACCAGGCCGTCCGTGTTGCGCACCGGGTAGTAGTGGCAGAGCCAGTGCTGCTCGGGGCTGTCCTGCCAGGGCGGGCTGGTGAATTCATGGTTGCAGACGGGACGGCCCTCCTCCAGGACCCGGAGGAAGTGGGGCTCGAGCAGCGTGGCGATCCAGCCGGGCGCCATCTCGCGCAAGGGTCTTCCCAGATGCCGCGCCACCGTGTGGCCGTTGAGCCGGGCCAGGGTGTCGTTGATGTAGATGAAGCGCAGCTCCCGGTCCATGAGGCACAGGCCCACCGGGCATGCTTCCACCATCGTGTCCACCAGGGACCGCAGGCGCTGGGCGTCGGCCCGCGCGGCGTGCTCCCGCTCGACCAGCTCCGCCCTCACGATGACGTTGAGGGCGCGCGTCATCATGGTGCGGAAGAGTTGTTTGTCGGACGCGGTGAAGTCGAAGAGGGTTCTCGAGCCCATGTGCGCCACGCCGATGAGCCGCTCGCCCTGCAACAGGGGCACGCTGTAGACGGCGCGCAGGCCAAGCCGGCGGACGAGGTCCGAGCGCAGCTGGGGATGGGTGGACGCCATGCGCACCAGGCGCGGACTGCGCTCGGCGGCCACCTGGCCGGAGAGCCCCGTGTCGAGCGGAAGGCGGACGTCGGACTCCAGGGCCTCCCGGGCACCGAGGCCCACCGCGGCGCGCAGCCGGAACTCCCCCTTCTCGTTCAGCAGGAGGGCGGCGCTATCCACCGACACCGAGCACTCCAGCATGATGCCCAGCAGCCGTGACAGGAAGCTGTCGATGTCCTGGCTCACGACGACCGCCTCGGACACGCGCTCCAGGGCCTTGAGCATCCGGTCGCGCATGTTCGTGTAGAGCGCGGTGGCGCGCAGGATGCCCTGATCGATGCTCTCGTGGAGCAACGCCCACTGGGCGAAGCTCGCCGCCCCGGCCACCTGGGCCAGCCTCCGCTGGATGCAGTGGCGCAACAGCCCGAACTCCAGGGTGACCTGATCCGGCTCCAGGCCCGCTTCCAGGCGCCGCAGGGTGTGCTCGTCGGGAACGAGCTGGGCCAGGCGCCCCTCGTCCGGAGGGTGCTCCAACACGTCCGCCACCCGCTCGAGGAAGCCAGGCAGGTAGTCGCGCAGCAGTGCCTCGCGCGTCAGCCCGTCCGGCTGGTGCTCCGCCACGGCCCTTTCCCAGTCCCTCAGGATGTCCTCGCGATGCCGCCGGAGGGAGTCCGCCAGTCCGTATGGTTCGTCCGAGGATTGCTCACCCTTCTCCTGCATCACGAACACCCCCCAGGTCACCTCCCCTCTGTCCGAGCCTAAGGTGCGCATGGCACGCGGGCGTGGCTGTCGTCCCCAGAGGCGAGAAGCGGCCCTTCACTCCCGGTCCGCCGTATCGCTCGGCGCCCGGCGGGACGCACCGGCCGCCTTTCCGGCTGGCTGTGTCACCCCGAAGAAGGGATACGTTGGGAGGATGAGCACCCTGCTTCTCCGCCGCACCGATGTCCTCCGGTCCATGGAGGCCCTCCCCCTGCTGGAGGACATGCGCGCCGCGTTCCGCGTGGACGCCGAGCGCCGAACCGCCGAGCCCCAGCTGCTCCGCTCCTCCCCGCCGGGCCAGGCCTCGCTGGAGGTCTCCTTTCCCGGCAGCCTGTCCGGTGTCGCCGCTTCCACCGTGAAGGTGCTGTCGCGGGCGTCCGGGCCCACGGCCTCCCGCCAGGGCGTGGTCCACCTGTACGAGCTCGAGACGGGGGCGCTCCTGGCCATCATGGACGCGGGCCACCTCACGGCGCTGCGCACCGGGGTGGTGGGGGCGCTGGCGGCGGACGTGCTCGCCCGGCCCGACTCGTCCCGGGTGGCGCTGCTGGGCGCCGGGCCCGCGGCGTCCATGCAGCTCAAGAGCCTGCGGCTGGTGCGCAGCCTCCAGCACGTGCGCGTGTATGACGAGGAAGTGGCGCGCTCGGTGGACTTCGCCGCCCGCATGTACCAGGCGCTCAACCTCCCGGTGCGGCCCGCCCTGTCCGTGGAGGAAGCAGTGGAGGACGCGGACATCGTCGTCATCTCCATGGCCTCGCGCGAGCCCTTCCTCCTGCCCGGCATGTTGCGCGGGGGCACGCACGTCACCGTGCTGGACGCGGACGCGCCGGAGTCCGTGGCCGTCTCCGCCGGGCTCTTGCGCCAGTCCACCTTCTTCTGTGATCACCGCGAGCTCAACGCCCGCCAGGGCGCGCCCGCGCGCGTGGGCCTCGGGGCGGACGTCATCCACGCGGAGCTGGGCGAGGTGCTGGCCGGCCAGAAACCCGGCCGCGGCGACGCGAGCCAGGTCACCGTCTTCGGCTCGGTGGGGCTGCCCTTCCAGGATCTGGTCGCCGCCTGGCACGTCTACCAGGGCGCGCGAGGCGACGACTCCGTGCAGCGCCTGGACTTCGGCGCCTGACGTGGGCGCTCAGTGCGAGGTGCGCCGGGAGGTGGGGGGGATTTCCCGGGGGCCTGACAGCAGGGCGTCCGGACCGTGGTGGAGGAACACCTCGTCCTCGATGACTTCCCGCACCTCGCCCAGGGGCACCGCATAGCCCCGGCGCCACACGAGCACTCCCTTCTCGACGATGAACTCCTCGTCCGTCACCTCGACGACGTACCCGAGCTTCTCGCCACGTGGGGTCCAGACCGCCATCCCCGCGTGCAACACCGAGCGATCCACCATGGCCACCTCTCCTCTCCCTGGCGTCCAAGCTAGGGCCCGGCACGAGGCGCTGGCACCGGCCCGGCGGCCAGGGGGGCGTCCGAGGGTTGGCCGGTATACGAAAACCCGGGAAGGGCACGGGCGCTGGTGTCCTCTCCCCGCGCATGTCCATCTTCCCTCCAGGAGGTGTGTGAATGTTGATGGGATGGATCGCATCGAGGACGGGGCGCTGGGCACGCATGCTGGCGGGCGCCTCGCTGGTGGTGGGAGGGCTCGCCCGGAGGTCCAGCTCGGGACGGGTGATGGCGCTGCTGGGCCTGCTTCCCCTGGTCGAGGGGGCGTTCGACGTCTGTGTCCTGGGCCCCCTCTTCGGTCTGCCCATCCAGGGCGAGGCCATCCGCCGCAAGGCGGGACGCATCGGCGAGGACTCGCTCCTGCCTCACCCGCCGCTGTTCCCGTCCGATCGCCCCTTGCTGTTGCACTGAGGGAGGCGGCCTCCGGGCCGCCCCGGGTGGGCTAGCCCTGGACCTGGAAGGGGATGTCGAGGGTGCCGAACTGCTCGCCCGTCCGTGCATCCACCAGCCTCGCGCGCAGGGTGACCTGGCCCTCGCGCTCGCTCACGTTCTGGAAGTAGAGGAACCCCGTCACGGCGCCTCCGGGCTGCAACGTCCCCTGGGGCAGGGCGGTCTTCACCATGTCCTCGGTGGGCAGGGGCTCGGGGGCGTAGCCGTACGCGTAGGGCCCGTAGAACGGATCATAGAAGGGATCGAACCAGGGTCCCCAGCCGAAGCCTGGCCAGAGCGGCGGGCGGCCCACGAGGATGGGTTCGGCCACGCCCGAGCCGCCCACGCCCGAGCCGTTCTCCTGGCTGAGCTCCGGGAGCGTGAGCGCGGCGTACTCGAAGCGCGAGGTGCCCACCAACGTGAAGTCCTTGGGGTCGACGCGCAGGGGCCGCCCGCTCTGGTTCTCCAGGCGGACCTCCACCGGCGTGACGATGCGGCCGAGGTTGGAAGGCGAGCCCTTCCAGGCGGCGCCATTGGCCACCAGCCGCACGCCGTGCTCCTGGGCCAGGGGCGTGCCAGCCGGCGTGGTGGGCGTCGAGGCCAGCGGCCGTAACGTCGTCGTGGACACACACCCCACGGCGAGCAGCGCCGTGGCGAGAACGGGCCGGAAAGCACGCATGCGCATGGAAAAGCTCCTCCTACCCGGAAGGTAGGAAGAGCTCGGAGGGGACGCGGGGCGCCGGGCGGTGCCCGCTCGCTGGGCGGACTAGGTCAGGGCGGGTTCCGCGGCGACGGGTCCCCGCCAGGTGGTGCCCAGCAGCCCGCTCCAATCCTGGACGCGTGCCCAGTCCTCGAAGGTGTGCCAGCCCACGTCCGGGTAGTCCTGGCGCAAGAGGGTGCTGTCGACGTGGTAGCCCTCGGTCTGGAGCCAGGCGTACATGCGCGCCAGATCCTCGCTGCGCGAGCGGATGGCCTCCAGGGACACCTCCTCGTAGCGCAGCTTGTGTCCGCTCACATACGAGATGAGCGCGGCGGCCTGCTCTCCCGTCACCTCGTCCGAGGCGAGCTCGACGCGCTTGCCGATGAAGTCCTCCGCGCGCTCCATCACCCGGACGGCGAAGGCGCCCAGGTCCGCGAGGGCGATCATCTGCAGGCCGCGGTGGGGTGGCAGGGGCATGGCCAGCATGCCCTCATGCAGCCGCTGGGCGAACAGGGGCCCGAGGAAGTTCTCCATGAAGAACACGGGCGCCAGGATGGTGTAGGGCAGGGTGCCGTGGCGCAGGTGCTCCTCCAGCACGAGCTTGGTCTCGAAGTGGGGCACGCCCGTGGGCAGGTTGCCGCTCGCCACGGACGAGTAGATGAAGTGGGGCACGCGGGCGAGCTTCGCGGCATCGATGAGGTGCCGGCCGTGGCGTACCTCGCCCTCCAGGCCGTGTTCGCCCTGGGGCGTCGCCATGGCGAACACGGCGTCCACGCCCGTCATGGCGTGTTCCAGGGTATCCACCTCCTCGAAGTCACCTGGGACGAGCCGGGCTCCCAGGTGCTCCAAGGCCTTGGCCTGTGCGTTGTCCGGTGAGCGGACGAGCGCATGTACCTGATGCCCACGCGCGAGGAGCATGCGTGCCACCGCCCCCCCTTGCTTGCCGGTCGCTCCGGTCACCAACACCGTCAGTAGTCGGGACATTTATGCATCCTCCAGACAATCACATCCAAGGTGGGCACGCCGCGCACGTGGAGCGAGCCCAGGGGGGCTCAGTGCTCCCCGTTGCTCGGGGAGTTGGGGCGCGACGTCACCTCTCGCGCCACCTTGAGCGCGCCCGACAACGCATCCCCGGCGAGCTTGCGAGCACCCACCAGCGGATGGCCGTGGACGGCCTCGCGCGCGGCGCCCAGCACGCTCTTGACGGCGTCGAGCGCCAGCTCCTTCACGCGCTCCCGGCCGAAGCCCTCGCCGGAGCTCTCGCCAGGATTCTCCAGATCAGGCGTCCGCGGAGCGGTCTCACTCGCGTGGGCCTCCACCGAGGGGGCTGCCTCCTCGTGCGTGTGGGCCTGTTGCTCGCGCGCGGCCTGGGCCGCCTCCTGCTGCTTCTTCAGCTCATAGCGCGCGCGGCGCTCCTGATAGAGCTGCTCGGTGCGGGCGTGGGCATGGCCGTAGTGCACCTTGTTGGCCGCCTCCGGAGCGGGTTGGCTCTTGGGAGTGGAGCGGGTGTTCTCGTCGGGGGCGGCCACGGTGTTCTGCTCATCACGGAACGTCTTGGTCATCCTCGGCTCCTCGCGTTTGGACGCGTCGTTGAATCTTCTCGTTGAGCCTTCCAAGGTAGGTCGTGCCCCGTGCCCGGGAATGGGTCCGGAGCAGGCGGGCGGACGGGCGCTCCGTCTTCCGCTCCAACACCAGACATGACGGGCCCCCGGGTCCGCGCGGAACCCCTCCCCCGGGGTCTCCCTCGCGCCCAAGGACAGACGTCCGGGCAGCTGGCTTTCAGTCCTGGACAGACAAGGTGCTTCGCGCGCTGGAGGCCGTCCGGAGAGTGTTCACCTCCGCGCGCTTTCCTCGTCCCCGGGGGACGCGGGTAGGGGGGGACCTCACGGGTCTTTTCCACCTCCGGGCGGATGCCGCGGAAGGAGCGGCGTGCCGGGGAGGACAGACGGTTCTTCCCTCTGGGAGGGGCGGCGGGCCCCGCGCGAGTGCCCGCGTGGGACCGGGTCTTGCAGAACCTCGTGGCATGAGCCCCCTCGCCTCGCCCCCGCTGTTCTGTCCATTCCCCACGCAGGAACATCCCCGCCTGTGGCAACTCGAGGAGGAGGCCCTGACGCGCTGGGCGGGCCAGTTGGAGACGCCCACGCAGTATGTCGACCTCGAGAAGTTGTGCCGCGGCCACTTCCCCCTGTTGCTCGGCCGCGCCCATCCCACGCTGCCCCCGGAGCGGCTGGGCGCGGCGCTCGACTTCCTCATCTGGATCTTCTCCTGGAATGACCAGATGGTCGGGGTGCCGCCGGTCTGGCTCCAGGAGCAGAGCTGGCTGGCGTTGGCGGTGTTGCAGGGGGCCACGCCCGCGCGCGCCGCGCCGCCCTCGCTGTGGCTGCTCCAGGACATCCGCGAGCGGCTGCTCGGGTCCACGCCCCGCGCCTGGCGCGAGCGCTTCATCCGCGCCTGCCAGTCGTACTTCCGGGGGACGATTCGCGAGGCGCGGGTGCGCGCCGAGCGCTTGTGCCTGGACGTGTCGTCCTACATCGAGCTGCGCCGCCTGTCGGCGGGCACGTCCATGGTGTTCACCCAGATGGAGGTGCTCGAGGGCTTCTTCCTCCCGGAGGACACCCTGGCCCACCCGGCGCTCGTGCAGCTGCTGCGCACCGCCACGGATGTGATGGCCTGGGCCAACGATCTCTTCTCGTTGGAGCGCGACCTGCGCGACGACTTCCACCCGAACCTGGTGCTCTCGCTGCGGCTCGAGCGGACGCTGCCGCTGGACGAGGCGCTGCGCGCGGCGGCGGAGATGCACGACACGGCGGTGCGGCGCTTCCTCGTCCAGGAGCGCGCCCTGCCTTCGTTCGGCGCGCATGACGCCGCCGTGTCGCGGCTCGTGCTCGGGCTGCGCCGGTGGATCCGCGCCAACCTCGACTGGTCGCTGCTGACGGGCCGTTATCCGCGCACCGCCGCGTCCGAGTGCTCGCGCGTGGCGTGAGCCTCCTCACAGCCCGAGGTATGCCAGGAGCGCGCCCAGGTCCTCATCCGACAGGGCCTCGCGGCTGTAGGGCGGCATGTTGCCCCCCACGCCGAAGAAGCGGCCGTGGCGCACCTTCTCGATGAAGACGAGGCCCGGGGGGCTGTTGGGAAAGAGCTGGTGGTACTCGTGGGCCACGTCGGGCAGCACGGGGGCGAGCGCCGTGAGCCGGCCCTCACCGGTGCGCGCCTCGCCATGACAGTCCTGGCACGCCGCGCGGTACACCTCCGCGCCCCGGCGGGCGTCTCCGCGCGGCACGTCGGTGATGTCGCGCACGAGCGTGAAGGGCTGCGCTGGCGCCTCGGGCTGGGGGCTGAGGCCCACCATGTACTCGTAGAGGGCGCGGCTCTTGGGATCCTCCGCCGCCAGGGGCTCGGTGCCGCGCATGAAGGCCGTGTAGCAGAAGTTCACCGCGTCCAGCAGCGTCACCTCGTAGCCGCCCCACCAGTGGGGGCGTGAGGCCACGCCCTCCAGCGACAGGCCCGTGTACAGCTTGTCCCGGGCCTGCTCGCTCGACGTCGCGTGGCACGTGGCGCACGAGAAGGCGTTGTACTGGCTCGTCGACAGCCGGGAGTCCCGGAACAGGGCCTCGCCGTACTCCTCCGCGGGAGTGGGACCACACCCGGCCATCAGCCCCGCCACCGCGCAGACCACCGCGCCCGCCACCCCTCGTGCCCTCATGGCTTGCTCCTCAGCAGGCCCACCGAGTCCGGATAGATGCCCACCTTCACCGTCTTCTTCACCGCGCCCGCCTCCAGATCCAGCACGTGCAGGGTGCCCGGGCCCACATGGTCTCCCTCGCACACCGCCAACGCCTGCTTGCCCCCTGGTATCAGCTCCACTTGATGCACGTTGAGACAGCCCGCGGGCGACAGTGGAATCTTCCCCTTCACGGCGGGCCCGCTCCCGCTCACGTCGATGATGGCCACGGTGTCCACCCGCTGGTAGGGCAGCAGGAGTGTCTGGCCATCGACACTGAAGGCCCCGAACATGGGCACGCCCTGGCGCAACTCCTCGTCCATGCGCTCGGGGAGCAGCGAGCGCTCGGGGAGGATGCGCTGCGATTGGGGATCCAGGTGGTACGCGATGGGGCTGTCCAGGGAGCCCACCCACAGCGAGCCATCCGTGGGCGAGAGGGTGAGTGAGTAGGGGGAGTAGCGGGGGGCGTGGGCGGTGCCCGGGTTGGGCAGGGGGAGGCGGGTGACGGGGAAGGCGGGGTCATCCAGGCGCACCACGGCGACCTCGTCCGAGAGGCAGGCGACGTAGGCGCGCGTCTCGTCCGGGGACAGGCGCACGGCGTGGGGAGCCGGACACACGGCGACGCGCTTCTTCACCCGCATGGTGTCGGTGTCGATGAGGACGAGGTTGGCGTCGAGGTTGTCGTGGGGAGTGCCGTTCTGGAGGGCCTCCTGGAGCTTGAGCAGATCGAAGTGGGTGACGTAGAGCGTGCGGCCGTCGGCGCTGAGCACGAGGTCGCCCGGGTTGCGGTCCACGCGCGTGGAGGCGACGAGGTGGTTGTCCCTGGCATCGAGCTTGAGGCAGTAGCCGTCGGCGGTGCCGGTGCCATGCGCACCGTGAGGGCCCGAGCCCGCGCCGGGCACGGAGTAGGAGAGGCCCACGTAATAGAAGTCCCCGCGCGGCGAGAAGGCGGCGTGGTGGGGCCCTTCGAGTTCCACGGGGTTGAGTCCCACGGGCACGCGCGCGAGCTCTCCCCAGTCCGGAGTGTCGAGGGTGTCGAGGTCCAGCAGGCTGACGGTGTCGTCCATGCTGTTGGTGACGACGATGCGCCCGCTGCCGAGGGGAGGCAGTTCACTCCGGCCGGGCCAGCCATTGGGGTGCTCGTAGTCGAGCGGGGGCGGCTCGCCGCTCGTGTCGATGCAGGCGCCGAGCGCGAGCGTGGCGAGGAGCGTGAGGCGTGGGAGCTTCAGGTGCATGGTGCTTCCTGGTGATTCAGACTTCGATGAATTTCGTGCCAGTGATGCCCTCTTCCTCCAGGGCTCGCTTGACGTGCTCGGAGACGATGAGGATGACCTTCCAGCCCCAGGGACGGAAGATGTGGGCCTCTCCGATCTTCTCCGGATCCACCTTCAGCCCCGAGACGTTGCGGTATTCGCCCGGCTGCTTGTCCGGGCGGTTGTCCTCCGGGAGCCAGTGGAGGACCTCGTCACACCGGGCGTCGTCGATGCATTTGATGATCTGCAAGGCGTTGAGGATGAACCATGGCTCCTTCTGTCCTTCCACCTCGACGGGGATGAACTGCACTTCCTTCTGGAGACCCAGACGCTCGAAGAGGGAGACCACCCGGCGGTGCACGATGGGTACCCCCAGGGCATGAGAGAACTCGAGGGGAATGCCCGCGGGCTTCATGGAGATGCGGATGGGCTTCTGGATGTCCAGGAGCCGCCCCTCCTTGAATCGCCCGACGTCGAATAGTTCCTCCCGCCCCTCTTCATCATCCAAAGGCATTCTCAAATGCCATCGCTCTGGGATATACACGTCATCGTGTAAGTCATAGTACTTCACCTGCTTTGTCATGGACTCCTCGTGACGAGCTTGTTGAGTTTGGAGCCTGGCGTACACACGTCCCTTGCACTCCTGTCGAGTTCTTCCAGGAGCTTGGCTCGGCATTCGGCTCGAGTCCTACAGGTCCGCAAAGCAGCCTCCAGTCGATTGAAGAGTTCGCGGTGGTATTCCTGGGGATGGGGCCCTTGGTGGCCTCGCAGGTAGACGATGTTCGCCGGATCATCGAGGCTCATCCTCGCCCGTGCGAAGAGTTCCTCGAACCGCGGCGTCCAGGGTCCTCCCGTGATTTCGGACTTGTTGTTCTTGTTCGTGCACAGATGGTGCGCATGGTTGTCGTCGGCCTTCGACTGAGCACAGTCGCCTGTGGTTCGAGCCGAGGACACCGCCGAAGCCACCGCGGAGGCGGTCATGTTCGCCGACACGCCCATGAGCACCACCGTTCCGTTCGCCACGCTCACCTGGGCGCGGGCCCCCGTTCCCACCGACAATCCTCCCCGTGCGCCCCCACCCGCGAAGGCGAAGCGCGGAGGTGATAGCCGTGCCCACAAGCCGCCTCCGGGGACCTCCGGCAGTCCCTTGGCCAGCTGCGTCCCCGCCACCGTCACCAGCACTCGCAGCCCCACTCCCCCCATCGCCTTGCCGAAGCGCTCGGCCACCGCCTCCAATTGCTCCCTCGTCCTCGCCGCTTCCGCTTCCCGGTACAGGGTCAGGCACGCCATTCCCACGTTGTGGAGTTCCACCACCGTGTAGGTCATCAGCAGTCCCAGCGTCACCGCCGTCGCGAAGGCCTTGGTGAACACGGGTTCCGGTGCGGCCCACGCCATCATGTAGAGCATCATCGACATGCCCACGGAGAGCAGCATGGCCGGAGACTTGAACATCTCCACGGCCGCCTCCCGCGTCCCGTCCCCCATGTAGCGCGGTGAGAGCTTCAGGGCCTGGAACCACCTGGCGCTCTCCAGTGATGACGGTGGAGAGACCAGAGGTGGCCCATACAGCGCCTCGAACTCCTCGCGTACACGGCCCTCCAGGTTGGAGGACCGGGCATCAGGTGATGACCCGGTCTGCTCCATCGCCGCGAGCACTTCCCGCGCGTCCTTCAAGGAGAACAGCGCCAGGGCAGGGTTCGGCCCGAGCTTCTCGAAGGTGAGTTTCAGCCCATGCGCCGGAGCACCCCGGTACTCGCTCACTGTCACGGGCTCCAGTATCGAGAGCCGCGATTCAACTTCGGCTGGAGCTGCCTGGACAGCGAGCGGCACCAGCAGCAGGCAGAGGGCAAGGATGATGTGTGACGGCGTGAGCAGTGCGCGCGTGCTCCGCGTCAAGGAGCGCTCCAGCGGATGGTGCGCGGCTGCTCCAGGCGGTAGGGGCCCTCGGTGACGCGGTTCTGCAGGAGGTAGGCGCGCGTCACCTGCACGGAGAGGGACGGGTCCCCGCGCTGGCCGAGCGCCGCCCAGGTGTCCGTGTCCGGCTGCCACTTCAACTCCGAGGTGAGCACCTGCGCCACGGGGCACGTGCTCCCCGGAGCGAACACCTCCACCCAGTAGATCTCTCCCGTGTAGGGCGGCAGGTGGGCGCGGGCCGAGGGCAGCAGCAACTCACCCAGCCAGGTGGTGAAGGAGCGGGATGTCGCGCGGGGCGTGGCCGGCAGGCCACTCGGGCGCGAGCTCAAGGGCCGGCTCCACTCCCAGGTGGGCGGCGGCGAGCCCACCGCGTACTCCTGGCCCTCGGTAGGCGAGGTCAGGTACACGGAGCCCGAGCTGTCCAGTGGCTTGTCGCGCACGTCCACCAGCGCGTGCCAGGCCTCGTCCGTGGCCTTGCCGGCATAGATGGGCTCGGCGCACGTGGGCTCGTTTTCGGTGGGCTGCTCCCCGCAGGCCGAAGCGGCCAGGGCGAGGGTGGTGGCGAGGGCGGCGAGGCTCGGGGCTTTCATGTTCATGGGCCGGAAGGTTATTCGGTGGGTGGGCGCGCTTCGAGCGGATGTCCTGGCCGGACGAGAGAACGAGGCCACGAGTGTGCTCCAAACGAGATGCCTCGCATGAGCCAGGCTCCCCAGCACCGATCGGGACGGAAAACCCGAGGAGGACTGAAATGTACATCCCACGCCACTTCCACGAGCAGGACGAGTCCCGGCTGCTCGCGCTGATGGGCCAGTACGGCTTCGCGACGCTGGTGACTTCCGACCCCCAGGGGGTGCCCTTCGCCACGCACCTGCCCCTGCTCGTCGAGCGGGAGGAAGGGGGACGGCTGTTGCTCAAGGGCCATGTGGCGCGGGCCAATCCACAGTGGCGATCCTTCGCGGACAAGCGGGAGGTGCTCGCCATCTTCCAGGGGCCGCACGCCTATGTCTCTCCCTCCTGTTACTCGGCGCCCTCTGTTCCCACCTGGAACTACGCGGCCGTGCATGCGTACGGCACGCCCTCCCTCGTCGAGGAGCCCGAGAAGGTCCTGCACTCCCTGCGGCAGCTGGCCAGCAAGTACGAAGCGGGCAGGGACGCGCCCTGGAGTCCGGACGCGGCCGAGGCGGTCGTGAACCGGCTGCTCGCGGGCATCGTCGCGTTCGAGCTCGCCATCACCCGCCTGGAGGGCAAGTTCAAGCTGGGCCAGAACCGCGATGCGCGGGACTACGACGGGGTCATGCGCTTCGTGGGGCTCGGCGATCAGCACGGGAGCCAGGGGCTCGTCGAGTTGATGAAGGCATACGAGCCCCAGGGGTGAGCGCTCCCGGCCCGCTCCGGGTCAGGACCGCCGGGAGCGGCGCGGCAGGGCAAGGGCGAGCAGCATGGCGGCGGGCAGCAGTCCCTCCGTGGCGGAGCATCCCTTGCGCGGCGGAGGCGGGGGCTCTTGGACCGGCGGCGTGCCGGCGTCTCCACCGGGGGTGGACAGGGGATCGGCCTCGACGAGCGCGGCGAGCTGGGGCCAGAGGGGCTGGCAGACATCCCGCGCCGGAGTGCCCACGGGACACGCCGAGGGCTTCATGTCGGGGAGATCGAGCAGGGGCGTGTACGTGGCGCCCTCGTCGGCGGTGGTGGCCAGGGCCCAGTCATGCAGGCGCGAGGCGCCACAGACGAAGAGCACGCCGTTCTCCCGCTCCACGCAGGCGTTGCCCGTGGGCAGAGGCAGCAGCGTGGCGGATGTCTCCCCGGCGCGCACGCGGAAGAGGCGCGTGGGCGTGGCGGCCCAGAGCGTGTCGCCATCCTCGGAGACCTCCACACCCATGAGCGCCTCGTCGATTCCGTCCTCGGTCTGGCCGGCTGGGTGCACGATGGATTGGAAGCTCTGGCCGCCATCCCGGCTCTCCAGCACGTAGGTCCAGAACCCCGCGCTGATGCGAGCCCAGAGCCGGTCCGGGTCGTGGTCGGACACGCGCAGGACGAACAGATCGTAGGGCTTCGCGTTCGCCAGGTTCCCGGGGAAGGGTGAGGGGAAGGGCCGCCAGGAGAGCCCCTCGTCATCACTGCGGTACAGCCGGGGGCCGGTGGGAGTGCTGGCGGAGACGTAGAGGCGCCGCGGATCCGAGGGGGCCACCTTCACGCTGGGGTAGACCTCGGTGGTGCTCTGGAGCGCGGTGGGGGTGAAGGTCTCTCCGCCATCGTCGCTGCGGTAGAGGGCGTTGCTCTGTCCGGGGCGGCCCGTGGACACCCACAGGCGCGAGGACTGGGACGGGAGCGACGCGAGGCTCTTGGGCCACAGGGCGGCCTGGGGCTTGTCCGGAGGGGTGAAGAACGGGTGAGGGGCCCAGGTGCAGCCCCCATCCCGCGAGCGGATGAGGGCGGCTCCGGTGGCGGCCAACAAGGTGCCGTCGGCCTGCCAGAGATAGCTCTCGGGGCTCCAGCCGCCCAGGCCGAGCGCCTGCGGGCACACCCAGTGCCAGCTCGCGCCACCGTTGTGGGTGATGACGGCGCCGAAGGTGGCGCCCAGGAGCATCTCCTCGGGGTGGCCCTGGCGCAGGGTGACGCTGGTGGTGTCGGGGTAGCCATTGTGCGCCAGGGCGGGCGCGGCCCAGGGCGCGAGAAGGGCGAGCGACACGCCGCGGCGGACCAGGGAGGGGACTCTCATCGGGGGCACTCCGGGGGAAGGAGGCACGATAGATACCCCCAGGAGGACCGGTATACCGCCTACCTCCGCGCGGTCCCTTCCCCGCTTCTCGCGCGCTCCAGCAGCTTCATCATGTTCTGCTCGTCCAGGGCACCGCGAGGGCAGTGGTCGGCGAGCGCCCGCGTGGAGCGTCCCCGGATGGCTCCACTCACATGGCAGCGCTCACAGGGAAGGTTGCCCACGCACTCCTCCCCCACGTCCGCCTTGGACACCGTCTTCGAACCAGACGTGCAGGTGCCGCGGACCCCATCGCCGTC
Organism: Cystobacter fuscus; assembly: GCF_044360685.1. Taxonomy (GTDB): domain Bacteria; phylum Myxococcota; class Myxococcia; order Myxococcales; family Myxococcaceae; genus Cystobacter; species Cystobacter fuscus_C. The sequence goes on from NZ_CP043491.1 coordinate 638,409, forward strand.
GATGAGCATCGGCCAGGCTTTCACCTGGATGGGGTGCAGGACTCCGCAGGAGACACCGGTGCGGCTGAAGTACCAGGTGCCGGACTTCCCAGGCTGCTCCTCGACGGCGTACAGGACGTCGTCGACGTAGTACTCCAGCCGGACCCCGTTGGCGGGGCCCGAGACCGCCCAGCTTCCGCTCCCGGCCAGCTCGCCCTGCTGGGTGTTGCTCCCCGTCAAGGTCAGCGTGGTGACACCCAGCTCGGCGCACAGCTTGGATTCCCGGGCCGCCACCGGCAGCGGGGAGGGCGCCGGTGGCGTCTCCAGCGCGCCTCCACAGCCCACCCCCAGCAGTCCGACGAGCAAGGAACCCACCCAGGATTTCATCCGGTACTGGTGCATCTTCGGGCTCCTCGGACCATGGTGAAAGAATCTTCCAGCCAGATGGTACCATGAAAATCCCGTAAAAAGCATCTGTCCTTGGACGTCAGAGGGTGCCGTCTCCCTGCTCCCCCTCCCTGGAGCCCCCTCGCCATGGGCTCCCCACCAGGCGAGCCCGCGCCGATTCGGGGAGTCCCGGCCCGGACTTTGGCTCGGGAGGGGCTCGGTATGATGGCCGCATGCACATGAGCCGCAAGTGGGGACTCTCCATCCTGATCGCCGGGATGGTGGGGGGGTCGGGCTGTGAGGGGGAAAAGCCTGTTCCGCCGCCTGTCCTCCAGGAGGAAGGGGATTGGACGGACACGGGCCGCTATGCTGCGTGCAACGTGTACTCGGTGCAGGGCAGGGAGTGTGGGGACCGGGAGACCATCGAGGTGTCCTCGTGTGATGCGGCGTCGCTGGCCCAGGTCCCGGCGGATGGCATCTACACCCTGGTGTATCGCACCGACTCCCAGGTGCCCGGAATCGGCCCGGACGCCTTCCGGGTGTCGGCGGATGGCCGCCTCGACTCCTTTCGCGGCGTGCTCCCGACGGAACGCCGCATCGGCCCGCGCGAGTTCTTCCTGACGAGTACCCGGACCCTGTCCCCGACCGTCACGGTGCGCAACACCCTGGTGGGCTGCCGCGCCGAGGGCACCCGGCTGTATGGCTGCTATGCCAGTTGCCGCAACGGCCGGTACACCAGCTTCGGCACCTTCCTGGCCGAGCGGTGGACGCGGCGCGCGGGGGAGGAGGAGGCCTCGGGGCTGCGGCTCGCGTCCGAGTCCTTCGTGGAGCAGGGCATGCCGGTGGACATCTACGTCACCCAGGGCCATGCCTATGTGGTGTCCGTACCGGATGGTCCCGAGAAGGGAGGGCTCACGGTGTTCGACGTGAGCAACCCGGCGGCCCCGGTGCTCCGGAGCACCCTCAGCCTGCCGACGGACAACTACTGGAATGGGGTGTGGGCGAAGGGGAACGCGCTCTACGTGGCGAGCGCCGCTTCGGGAGTGATCGTTTTCGACATCTCGGAGCCCGCCACGCCGAGGCTCGTGCGGCAGGTTCCCTCGGAGCAGGGGGCGCTCGACGTGCACACCGTGTTCGTGGAGGGAGACCGGCTGTATGCCATGTCGCCGAGCCCCCGCGCCCGGACGCTCGTCTTCGACATCCATCAGCCCCAGGAGCCGGTGCTGCTCGGGGAGTACGTGGAGCCGTCAGCCGCTGGCCTCTCCCCGGGCTATCCCCATGACGCGCTGGCCCTGGAGGGGCGGCTGTACATCAATCACTGGTCCCAGGGTTACCTCATCGTGGACGTGAGCGACCCGGCGGCCCCGAGGAAGCTGGGCGGGTTCGTCTACCCCTACGCCACGAGCCACGCCAACGCGGTGGGCCGGTTCGGCGAGCGGCTCATCGCCTTCGAGGGCGGAGAGAGCTGGGGCGCGCGCCTGCGGGTGCTGGACGTGACGGACCCGGCGCATCCGGTGAAGGTGGGCGAGTACTCGCTGGGCGCGAACGTGTCCCCCCACAACATGGTGCTCAAGGGCTCGAGGCTCTACGTGGCGCACTACCAGCACGGCGTGCGGGTGCTGGACGTGTCGGTGCCGGAGCGCCCGCGCGAGGTGGCCTACTCCAACACCTTCCGCGAGACGGACCCGGGGCGGGGCTCGAGCTTCTACGATGGTGCCATCGGGATGCGGGTGCCGGGCGATGGGTTTGTGTATGTCATCGACACCTCGCGGGGACTGCTCGTCTTCCCCGAGCCCTGACACCCCCCCTCTCTGGAGACCGACATGATCTCGAAGCGCTCCTTCTTCCGCCGCGCCGCATGCACCTGGGGCACCACGCTGCTGTTGGGCTTGGGAGCTTGTGCGCACCAGACCTCGTCCGAGGCTCCCGCGCCGGCCGCGGACGCCGCACCGCGGCACGGTCACGGAGGACATCACGGAGGGATGCCCCACCGCTTCGAGAACGCGGAGGAGTGGGTGAAGCGCTTCGAGGAGCCCGGACGCGAGGCGTGGCAGAAGCCCGACGAGGTGGTGAAGGCGCTCGGCCTCGCGGCGGACGCGAAGGTGGCGGACATCGGCGCGGGGACGGGCTACTTCGCGGTGCGGCTCGCGCGCGCCGTGCCCCAGGGCCGGGTGTACGGCGTCGACCTCGAGCCCGACATGGTGCGTTACATGGGCGAGCGCGCCCAGCGCGAGGGATTGAGCAACCTCACGCCCGTGCTGGCCTCGGCCGAGGACGCCAGGCTGCCCGAGCCGGTGGATCTGGCGCTCATCGTGGACACGTATCATCACGTGGGCGAGCGCGTGGCCTGGCTCCAGCGGTTGGCGGAGAAGCTCCGCCCGGGCGGGCGCGTGGCCATCATCGACTTCCGCGTGGAGTCCTCCATGGGGCCTCCGCCCGCGCACAAGCTGTCGCCCGAGCGTGTACGGGAGGAATTGGAGGCCGCGGGTTACCGCCAGATCCAGACGCTCTCTTTCCTGCCCGAGCAGTACTTTCTCGTGTTCCAACACCAGACGCCCTGAACCGCGCGGGCGCGTAGCCAGGAGGGCCACTGCCAGGGCCCTCCTTGTTGCCCTCGGGTCGACAAACCGGCGCATGGCGGGCGCGGGGCGCTGGCGCTCCAGAGGAGAACGCGGGCGCGGTGTGTCTTGGTATGAGCCGTGCAACTCCTGACAGGACAACCCTCCAGGAGAACCCCGCCATGAATCGCACTGCCCTACTGCTGTTGCCCTCGCTTCTCGGTCTCGCCTGTGGCGAGGCGGAGACCGCCGCCGGGTCCACCCCCGAGCCCACCCGGCTCGAGTCCGCTGCCCTCTCGGCGGTCTTCTCGGGGACGGTGGTGGATGCGCTGGGCAAGCCCATCTCCGGCGCGCGCGTGACGGTGAATGGAATCCTCCGCCTCACCAGCAGCACCGGGGCGTACAGCGTCTCGGTCACCGAGTCGAATACGGGCTATCTGCTCGACATCCGCAAGGATGGCTACGCGCCGGTGAACACGATTCATACGGCGGGGCAGATCGGACAGAAGCACGTGCTCGCCCGAGGCTTCACGAAGGTAATCAACCCGGCGGCCACCACCGAGCTCATCGATCCCACGTCGGGCATCTGGGTGATGATTCCCGCCAACAGTCTCCAGACTTCGGCGGGCGTGCCCGCCACGGGACAGGTGTCGTTCTCCATCTCGCCGCACGGCCCGGACACGATGCCCGGTGACTTCAGCGCGAGGAACTCCGCCGGACAGCTGGTGGCGCTCGAGACCGTGGGCGCGGTGACGCTGGCGGCGACGGACGCGAGTGGCAACACCCTGAGCCTGATTCCCGGCAAGATCCTGGACGTGCGCATCCCCGTGCCCGCGGCCGTGGGGGGAAGCATGCCCGCGTGCGTGCTCAACGGGACGTGCCGGGCCGCGAGCTGGCTGTTCGATCCGCTCACCGGCCTGTGGAAGGAGCAGGCGGCGAGCGCTCAGTTCTCCACCGGGGGCACCTCGTTGAAGATCGTCGGCCAGCGCAGGGGCGAGGTCTTCGCGGGTGACGGCCTGGGGACGTGGAACGCGGACATCGAGGTGACCACCCCCGCGTGCACCCTCATCGAGTTCGTGAACATCCCCCTGGATTGCTACAACCCGCCTCCGGGCACCACGCCCGAGCCCGGCATCGAGGTGAGCTTCGAGCAGAACACCCTGAGCGGAGTGCCCAAGTCGAAGACGATGGGGGTGGGCTCGGGCACGTCGTTCATCGCGCTCACCAACCTGCGCGCCAGCACCGCCCTGAAGCTGTCCGTGGAGTTCCCGCCGGGCGCGCCCGCCTACTGCGGCGCCAACCTCACGCTCAACTCGACGCCCCCGGCGTCCCCCACCTTCCCCCAGTACTGGGCCACGGGCGGACTCACGCAGTTCATCACCGGGCCTCAGACCTTCACCGGCTACCCGAAGAACGCCGCGGGCAACGTTATTACCCTCGCCGACGTGGCGGCGGGGGATCACCCGTGTGGCTCGCACCTCTACGTCCAGACGCACCCGTAGCCGGACGGCGCGGTGTCCCCGCGGGCCTTCACGCGCCCGCGGGGGGCAGCTCGATGGGATGGGCGCGCAGCCACTCCTGGGCGCGGTGGATGCGCTCGGTGGCGGCGGGCAGGTTCATGCTCGCGAGCAGCGCGCGGTAGGGCTCGAGGTCCTCGGCCGTCCAGCGCGTCTTGGCCTCCAGGTCCGCGCGCACCACCTGCTCCTCGGCCGAGCGGGCCTCGGGCTCGGCGCGCGAGGTGAGGATGGCGGCGAGCACCATGCGCACCGGCTCGGCCTCGAAGGCCACGGCGGCCTCGGTGAAGAAGGCGCGCATGGCGTCGTCGAGCGCGGAGTCCTTGGACCGGGTGCGCACGCGCTCGAGCAGGTGGGCGAGGAACTCCTTGTCCGAGTCCAGGGCCTTGCGCACGGCGCCCAGGAAGGTGACCACCGCGGCGCTCCGGGCCTTCGCGTCCATGTCCGGGGACTTGAGCGCGCTCAAGGGCTCCCAGAGGACGGCGGTGAGCCACACCTGCTCCTCGGGTGCGAGCAGCGAGGGCGTGTTCGGCTGGCGCATGAGGGCCTCCACGCGCGTGGCGCGCTCGCGGGCCTCCTGGGCGATGCGCGCGGCGAGGCCGGGATCCGACTCCACGTACTTCACCAGGGCCTCCATCTCGCCCTCGCTCGCCTTGCGCAGCGCCTCGCGCGCCTCCTCGGGGAGGTCCGTCTCCTGCCCCTCCAGGCCCGCGGCGAGCTTCTGGCCGTGCTGGGCGCCCCACTCGCGCCACTGCACGTTGAACAGCACGTCGAGCACCGGGCGATCCTCGGCGGCGACGCGGCCATCCTTGGGGGTGGAGGCGAGCAGGGCGCCGAGGCACAGCGCTCGCCGGTCCTCGGCGGACAGGCCCGCGGTGGTGGCGCGCGCGAGCAGCGTGGCGCGCAGCTTCTCCAGGAAGGCGCGTGTGCCCAGCTCGCGCACGGTGCTCAGCCGCAGCATGTGGCGCGCCTGGGCGGGGTCGCGCTCGACGGCCTCGGTGAGCTGCTCGAGCTGCCGCGACACGTGCGCGTGGAAGCGCTCGGCGTCGAAGCGCAGGCCGGGCACGGCTCCCCAGCCGGTGAGCAGCGTGCCCAGGTGCTCCAGGGTGGAGGAGACGCGCGACAGGTCCTCGCCGCGCAGCATCTCCATGGCCGCCTGGAGATCCTCGGTGAGCGGGTGGCGGGAAGGCGGGGGAGGGGCCGCTGCCTCGCGCGCCCGGTCCTCGGCGGCGTGACAGACCTTGTACTTCTTGCCGCTGCCGCAAGGGCAGGGCTCGTTGCGTCCGGGCTTCTGGCGGCTCACGTCCACCTCTCCGATTGATTGACCTGGTGATTGACCCGAGCCCCTCTAGCAGAGGTGTTCCGGCGTCGCGAGGTCCACGGCCACGGCGGCGCTGGAGGGGAAACGGTTCATGCCAGGAGGCGGTTTTGGCGTTAGGTTCGAGGGCATGAAACGATTCCTCGGTGCGATGACCATCCTGGCGGCGGTGGGCCTGGCCCAGGCGCAGCAGACGCAGAAGACTCCTCCCGCGGCGGCGCAGCCAGCGGCGTCGGCGGCGGAGGCGGAGGCGGGCGGACTGAGCTGGACGGCTCCCAAGGAGTGGGAGGCCCTGCCGCCGCGGCCCATGCGGGCGGCGACCTATCGGATCGCGCCCGCGAAGGGAGACACGGAGCCGGCGGAGCTGGCCGTCTTCTACTTCGGCCAGGGCCAGGGCGGCGCGGTGGACGCCAACGTGAAGCGCTGGGTGGGGCAGTTCCAGAAGGCGGACGGCACGGCGCTCACGGACAAGGACGTGCGCACGAAGAAGGAGACGCTCAACGGGCTTGGCGTCACCACGGTGGACGTGAAGGGCACCTACACCGGGGGCGGTCCGATGATGGGTCCCTCCTCGCCGAAGGCGGGCTCGCGGCTGCTGGGCGTCATCGTCGAGGGTCCCGAGGGGCCGCTGTTCTTCAAGCTCACCGGCGCCGAGCGCACGGTGGCCGGCGCGGAGAAGGGCTTCCGCAAGCTCGTGGAGTCGGTGAAGAAGAAGTAGGGGCAGGCGGGTAGACGAGCGGTCGAGGGCCCACCCGGGTGGGTCCTCCCGCGCGGACGGCGGCAAGGAGATTGCTAAGGCTTCAGACCACTGGATGGCTTTCCCACCGGAGGTCGCTGCGATGCCGCACACGGTCGAGACCCAAGTCGAAGCAATGCCTGACATCATCCTCTATCCCCGGGATACGGTGATGCGGGCGCTCGAGGTGATGCACCGCTATGGGGCGCACCTGTTGCCGGTGGTGGAGGAGCGGCACGGCGAGGTGCTCGGGCACGTGACGCTCGAGGAGCTGCGTCGGCTGGGCAACACGCTGCCGCTGGCCCGGATGGCTGAAATTCTGACGGCGCGTGCGGCGCTGGCCTCGGAAGGAATTGCAGCGGCGCGTCCCCCGCGCGTGGATTTCGTCCCGGAAGGACAGGGGTCGCGCTCGACCTGGGTTCATTGAGGGAAAAGTGGCCACCTGGTGAACATCTCGTGTTCGCCAAGTGCCTTCTTCCCGACGACCTGCCCTTGGGGTCGCGGCCAGAAGCTTCCGGGCTTGCCAGGGTGTAATGGGTCGCCCCCACGCCAACCGATGGGGGCTAGAAGGAGGCGTGGGCCATGAAGGTCATCGCGGTCATTCTCGCAGCGGGTGAAGCCAGGCGGATGAGCCATTCCAAGGCGCTCATCGAGCATGAGGGGGGCAAGAGCTTCCTCCAATCGCTCTCATCGACGTTCGGCAAGGCGGGCTGCTCGGTGCTCGCCGTGGTGGGCAAGGACGCGGAGGCGGTGCGCGAGCAGCACCCGGCCATCCATCTGGTGGAGAACACCCGGTGGAACGACAGCCAGTTCAGCTCGGTGAAGGCCGGCCTGGACGCGGCGTTGGAAGAAGGGGCGGACGTGGTGTTGCTCCACCCGGTGGACATGCCGGCCGTGCGCGCCACCACGCTCAAGTCGCTGCTCAAGGCGCTCGGGGAGTCCACGGAGGGGCTGCGTCCCGAGTTCGAGGGGGCGCCGGGCTATCCGCTGCTCCTGTCTCGCGCGACGGCCGAGCGGCTGCGCGAGACGGCGGGGGAGGGCCAGTTGGAGGGCGCCGCGCGCGGCCTGCAACTGCGCCGCATCCCGGTGAAGGATCCGGGCGTCATCGTCAACATCAACACCCCGGAGACCTACGAGCGGCTGTTCGGCTCGGCGCCCAAGCTCGCGCCGCCGCCCAAGCGCCGCGGCAAGAAGGCGGAGACCACCACCCAGGAGGACACGTCCGCGCCGTCCCTGAACGCGGCCTCCGAGGGCCTGCAGGGCACGTGAGTGCCGGGGGGCTCGGGACCCGGCCCGGGTCCCGAGGGCGTCAAGGCCCCGGCCCCTTGTTGGCTCCTACCCCCTGGGCCGGTCGTGGCCCGGGGCGCGGGGCGCGGGCACCAACCGCAGCTCCAGCCGCCGGGTGAGTTCCATCCCGGAGCCCTGCTCCGTCCATGCCGGCGCCGGGGGAAGCACGTGGCTCATGGCCACGAGCCGCTCCGGGGGAAGCTTCAGCGTCTCCGCCAGCAGGCGCGTCACCGTCACCGCCCGGGCCGCCGACAGCTCCCAGCTCGAGGGGGAGGATTCGGGGAGGGTGTCGGTGTATACCGCCACCTGTAGGATATGTCCCTCCACCGCCAGCTTCGCCCCCACCCGGGTGAGCAGTGCCGTGCCCTCGGGGGTCAGCGCCGTGCCGCGCGGGGCGAAGAGCAGGGGATCCGCCAACCCCACCCGGAGCTGGCCCTCCGACTCCGCCAGGAAGGCGGCGCCGCGTTCCCTTTCGGGCTGTAATAAAGACTCCAGTTCCCCGCGTACCGCCTCGCGCCGTGCGAGCCTCGCTCCCGCCTCGCCCTGCCGCCGCGCCGAGGCCACCCGCTGCGCGGCCTCCGCGCGCTGCTGCTGCTCCAGCACGCGCAACCTCCGGGCCATGCTGTCGCGCAGCACCTGCAACTCCGCCACCCGGGCCTCGGACTCGGCCGCCTCGCGCTCCAGCTGCTCCGTGCGCTCCACCAGCGAGCTGATGGACCGGGTGGCCATCCAGCCGCCCAGCCCCAGCACCGCCACCGTTCCCAGGAGCAGCCACCTGGGCCGCCGGGTGCTTCGGGGCACCACCTCGTCATCCGCCGTCAGCTCCATGGGCTCCTTCCGGGAGAAGGTTTGAAGCCCGACTGTATTCAGAGGGCGCGGGTAGGTCTCAAGGAGAAGGAGCGGGCCGTGTCACTCAGTGAATGGGTGGGGAGGGCCGGACGGCGCATCGCGTCAAAAATAAAGGCGGCGCGTCCGTGGAGGGGTTCGGACGCGCCGCCTCCACCACGCCGCTCCCGGGCAGGAGCGGGCGGACGTGCAGCGGTACTTCGAGGTGCACCGGAGCTCCTCCCAGGGGGCTCACGGGGCAGCTGGCGTGTCGCGCGCCAACGTCCACGGATGTACAGGGGGGGTCTGACATGCCCTCGCCCGGGGTGCGTTCCAAAGGAAAGGGCTCCTGTTGCACACTGCCCGGCTCGACAGGGAGGGCATGGCGACGATGGCGATCCGGTGCGTGGTGTTGGACTTCGATGGGACGTTCACGGACGTGGTGGCCGAGGGGGCCCCGTACGTCGAGCACTTCCGTCGGCGCCTGTCGGAAGTGCTCGGCCGGAACGTGGTGGAGGCGGGGTGGGAGGAGGAGGAGGAGCGGGTGTTGCACAGCTCCGAGGAGCCCGGCTGGGAGGTGGCGGGGCGGGTGGTGGCGCCGGCCATCGCGGACCCCTACCTGCTGAGCAACTTCGTGGCGCGGCGGTTGTGTGACCGGCTCGGGGTGCTGCCGGACCTGGCCGAGCGGGCGGAGCTGCTCAACGTGCTCTACCGCGAGGCCTACGTGCTGGCGGGGGTGGCCTTCAAGCCCGAGGCCAAGGAGGTGCTGGAGGCGCTGCTGGACACGGGGCTGCCGGTGCACGTGGTGACCAATGCGCACACGGACACGGTGGAGGCCAAGCTCACGAAGCTGGCGCCCCGGGGCCGCGAGCGCCTGCGGGTGTCGGGGGATGCGCGCAAGTTCCTCGTCGAGCCGCCTGCGGAGCCGGACGCGCGCTTTGGCGCCCTGCCCGAGACGACGCGGGTGGAGGGGGCCCTGAAGCGGCCCATCCATCTGCGCCGGGGCCACTATTATGAGGCGCTGCGCCGCATCTGGCGCGACACGGGCACCACCCCGGAGACGACGCTGGTGGCGGGCGACATCTTCGAGTTGGACCTGGCGATGCCCGCGGCCCTGGGCGCCCAGGTGCAGTTCGTGACGCGCCACAACGCGTTGGAGTACGAGCGCCGGGCCATCCTCGCGCTCGGGGACAGGGGCGGCATGGATCCGAGCCTGCGCGCCATCCTCCCGCGCGTGGTGGGCTGAAGTCACCTCATCGCGCTAGGCTGGTGGGCCGGAGACATCCGCCACACCGTCTCCAGGGGGAGCCGATGAATCGCATGCGAGGCAGGACCCGGGCGTTGCCGGGGGGGATGCTGGCGCTGGCGCTGGCGTTGGGGCCGGGCTGCAAGACGCCGGGCAGCTTCCGTGAGCCCGTGGCCCTCTTCCAGGAGGGCAACACCGCGGCGAGCACCGCCCTGGGCACGTACTACGCGGAGCTCAACCGGTTCGAGCGCGACCTCTACCTCGACGAGCGCCTGTACGACACGGGGCTGGAAGTGCTCGCCACCGATGCGGCCGGCCAGCCCACGCCCCTGGTGGGCAAGCTCTTCTCGCCCGAGTCCATCCAGGCGCGCATGGACGCCATCGCCCTGCTGGGGGTGTACGCCGAGCGGCTGGCGACGCTGGCGGGCGCCGAGGACGCGGGCAAGCTGCCCGAGGGCGCGCAGGTGCTGGGCAAGCAGTTGGGCTCGTTGGGCGCGCGGATGGAGACGCTGGCGGGCCGGGGGGATGCCACCGCCAGCCGCTACGTGGCCCCGGTGACCGCGCTGGTGGGCGTGGTGACCTCGCTCTACGTGGAGCACCAGCAGGCCCAGGCGCTCCAGAAGGGCCTGGAGCAGGGGGCTCCGGCGGTGGGGGCGCTGTTGGACCTGCTCGAGGCGGACCTGGTGGAGGTGCTCGGGCCCCAGCGTCTCACGGGGGCCAAGCAGGCCCTGTCCTCGCGGGTGATGTTCTACAACCTGCAGCGCGACAAGCTCTCGCTGGCCGAGCGCCGGGCGGTGCTCGAGGACATCCGCGAGGCCTCCACCGTCTACGAGGCCCTGGTGGTGGCGCACCCGGTGGAGCTGGCGCGGGCGCTGCGCGACGCGCACGAGGCCCTGTTGCGCTTCGCCCGCGCGGGGCGCGAGGTGAAGTCGTTCGAGGAGCTGTCCGGCGCGATGCAGGCCTTCCAGGGCCGGGTGCGCATCGCCGCCGCCGCCGTCCAGGCCATCCACGCGCCGCCCCGGGAGTGAGCCATGTACTTCGATACCCAGACGCTGACCCAGCTCGTCGAGCGCTGTTTCGACCTGTCCATGAGTGGCGCCGTGCCGCCCGCGACGCGCGCCGAGTACCTCGCCCACGGCAAGCGCCTGCGCGAGTTGTTGATGCGGCTGCTTGGCGCGCGCTTCGACGCGGCCTCGGCCGAGTTCCAGAAGGCCAGCGCCTCCCTGAGTGACACCAACCAGGAGTTGTCCCGCGCCGCCCAGGACGTGAAGCAGGCCACCCAGGTGGTGGAGCGCCTGGGCGAGCTCGCCGGCTACCTGGATCAGGCGCTCGCGGTGGCGGGCAAGGTCATCGCCTGAAGCGGAGCCCCTGAAACGCCGAGCCCCGCGTTCCCAGAGAGGGAGCGCGGGGCGGGGCGGGACTTCACCGGGGTGGGGCCTGGGTCAGACCTTGGCGCCCGGGGTGGCCTGGAACAGCTCGTTGAACTCGGTGATGGCCTTGTTCAGCGCGGTCTTGATGTCGGCCGTCAGCTCGCGCTTGGCGAGGATGTCCTTGGCGACCTGCGGGTGGCGGCTGTCGGTGAACTCGAGGAACTCCTTCATCCAGCGCACCACGTCGCTCACGGGCACCTGGCGGATCCACCCGCGCTTGTTCGGGTCGTCGCGGTTGGTGGCGGCGTAGATCTGCATGACCTGCTTCTCGACGGGCATGGGCTCGTACTGGCCCTGCTTGAGCACCTCCACGAGGCGGGCGCCGCGCGCCAGCGTGTCCTGGGTGGCCTTGTCGAGGTCCGAGCCGAACTGGGCGAAGGCCGCCAGCTCGCGGTACTGGGCCAGGTCCAGCTTGAGCGTGCCGGCCACCTGCTTCATGGCCTTGATCTGCGCGGCGCTGCCCACGCGCGACACGGAGAGACCCACGTTGATGGCGGGGCGCACACCGGCGAAGAACAGGTCCGTCTCGAGGAAGATCTGCCCGTCGGTGATGGAGATGACGTTCGTCGGGATGTAGGCGGACACGTCACCGGCCTGCGTCTCGATGATGGGCAGGGCGGTGAGGGAGCCCGCGCCCTCGGCGTCCGACAGCTTGGCGGCGCGCTCGAGCAGGCGGCTGTGGATGAAGAACACGTCGCCCGGGTACGCCTCGCGGCCCGGCGGACGGCGCAGGAGCAGCGAGAGCTGGCGGTACGCCACGGCCTGCTTGGACAGGTCGTCGTACACGATGAGCGAGTGCATCTTGTTGTCGCGGAAGTACTCGCCGATGGCCACGCCCGCGTACGGGGCGAAGAACTGCATGGGGGCCGGGTCGGAGGCGTTGGCCGTCACCACCACGGTGTACTCCATGGCGCCCGCGCGGGTGAGCTTCTCCACCACCTGGGCCACGGTGGACTGCTTCTGGCCAATGGCCACGTACACGCAGAAGACGTTGAGGCCCTTCTGGTTGATGATGGCGTCGATGGCGACGGCCGTCTTGCCCGTCTGACGGTCACCGATGATGAGCTCGCGCTGGCCGCGGCCGATCGGCACCAGGGCGTCCAGGGCCTTGATGCCCGTCTGCAGGGGCTCGTGCACGCTCTTGCGCTTGACGATGCCGGGGGCCTTCACCTCCAGCTTGCGCGTCTCGGTGGCGGTGATGGGGCCCTTGCCGTCCACCGGCTCGCCCAGCGGGTTCACCACGCGGCCCAAGAGGCCCTTGCCCACGGGCACCGAGGCGATCTGCGCGGTGCGCTTGACCGTGTCGCCCTCGCGGATGTCCTTGAAGTCGCCCATGATGGCGACACCGACGTTGTCCTCCTCGAGGTTGAGCACCAGGCCCTTCACCCCGTTGGAGAACTCCACCAGCTCGCCCGAGAGCACGCCCTCCAGGCCGTAGATGCGGGCGATACCGTCGCCCACCGACAGCACCGTTCCGGTCTCGGAGACGGTGACCTTCTTGCCATAGTCCTTGATCTGCTCCCGGATGATTCTGCTGATCTCGTCGGCGCGGATTTCCATCTTGAGTCCTTGGCACGGGGCGGCACGTGCGAGGGGCCGCCGGAGGGGGGGCTACCTGAAAGTCGTCGTTGGGGGGGCCCTTAACACGCGTTCCCGGCCCACCGCAACGCGCATGGGGGCTCTCGGAAACAGGGGATCATCGGGCCCTTAAGCCACGGACTCGCCGCTGACGGGGTTCAGCAGCCAGGAGCGTGACGCGGCAGCCAGACGACGAAGCGCGTGCCGAGGCCCGTTCCGGACTCCACCGAGATGCGGCCCCCGTGCGCCGAGGCGATCTGCCGGACGATGTACAGGCCCAGGCCCAGCCCATCGCCATTGGCGCGCTTGCCCCGCTTGAAGGGCTCGAAGAGGGTGGCGCGCTCCTCCAGGGGCACGGGCGCCCCCTCGTTGCGCACCGACAGGTTGATGCCGTCCGCCTTGCCCTCCAGGCGCACCTCCACCGGGGTGTCCTCGGGGCTGTGTTGCAGGGCGTTGCCCACCAGGTTGTCCAGCAACTGGCCGAGCCGGGTCTCGTCCCAGGTGCCCACCAGGTCGCCTTCCACCTTGGAGACGATGAGGCGGGTAGGGTGCGACACCTGGAATTGATCCATCACCCGCTCCAGGAGCTTGTCCAGGGCGAAGGGCGTGGGGCGCACGGGGATGCCCCCCGCGAGCCGCGCGCGGGTGTAATCCAGCAACTCGTGGATCATCCGCTCCATGCGCCGGGTGGCGGTGGCCACGTGCGTCACCTGCCGGGCCTGGTTCTCGTTCAGCTCGCCCCCGCGCTGCAGGGCCCCCACGCTCAGCTGGATGGCATGCAGCGGGGTGCGCAGATCATGCCCCACCACGCCCAGCAACTGCTCGCGGAAGGTGTCGGCGCGGGCCGCGGCCTCCTCGGTCGCCTTGCGCGCGCTGATGTCCCAGACGGCCGCCATGCGCACCGAGCGGCTGCCATGCTCCACCTGTCGGGCCAGCAGCTCCAGGAACAGCCGCTTGCCGTCGGCGCGCATGCCCGTCGCCTCGTAGGGTGCCTCCACCCGCCGCGTCATGGCGCGCTGCACGGTCTCGCGCGACTCGGGGGCGATCCACCGCATGAGCGACTGGCCCGCCATGTCCTCGGGGGTGGTGCCCAGGAGCTGGGCCAGGGCCGGGCTCGTCTCGAGGATGATGCCGTTCTCGTGCAGGCAGTAGCCATCACAGGAAACGGCGACGAGGTTGCGCAGGCGCTCCTCGCTCTCGCGCAGGGAGAGCTCCCGGTTCACCCGCTCCGTGTCGTCCTCGAGCATCAGGCTCACGCTCGGACGCGACGCACCCGCGGGAGCCGGAAACAGGGAGAGCCGGAAGTGGCGGACGTTGCCCGGGGTGTTCCCGAACGTGCCGGACACCCGCGAGCCCTGGAGGGCCTCACCCGCCTGTGCTCGCTGGAGCAGGGGCATCAGCGCCGGCGCGAGCCCCGGCCAGACCTCCGCCACCGTGCGGCCTTCATACGAGGCGCCAGGCAGCCCGCTCAGGGCAATGAGGGCGGTGCTGACGAAGTGGAAGCGGGAGTCCCGATCCACGCAGGCCAGAGCCAACCCCGTGGATTGGAGCAATGCACCCAGACAGGGCAAGAGCTCCTCGGCTGGGGAGGTCGCCAGTAAACCGGCGTGAGAACGGTGGAGGACGGGCTGCGCCATGATCGGAAGGGTCACGGGCCGGGCCCGTGACCCCACCATAGCCGTTCCCGGAGGCGCTGGGAATACCGGGCTTGCTGGGAAATGCGCGCGAGCGGACAGCGCGACTTTCCAGGGAGGGTGCTCAGCGCTGCTTCAGCTCGCGGCGCATCTGCTCGAGCTGGGTGCGCAGGGTGCCGTCATAGAGGATGCTGCCCACCTGGGCGGCGACTCCACCGAGCACGTTGGGATCCACCCGGGGCTCGAGCACCACGTTGCGCTGGGTCAGGCCCTGCAGGGTGCCCGAGAGCTTCTGGAGGGTGTCCTTGGACAGGGGGATGGCGCTGGTGACGTGGCCCCGCAGGCGGCCCGCCTGGGCATCGGCCATGTCGCGGTAGAGCCGGGCGATGTCCGGCAGGTAGGCGAGCCGGTTGCGGTCCACCAGCAGGCGCAGGGTGTTGACCAGCGCGGGCTCCAGGGTGCCAGAGGCCTTGATGAGCGCCTCGATCACGCTCAGGCGCTGCTCGCGGCTGTAGGCCGGATTGAGGAGGATGTCCGCCAGCTCCCGGTTGTCGGCCACCAGTCTGGCGAAGGTCGAGACCTGCTCGGACACGGCGTCGGCGCGCCCCGTCTCGGTGGCGACGTCGAGGAGGGCACGGGCGTAGCGGCGGGCAATAGACACGTTCACCATGGCGCGGCGCGCTTAGCACGCCCCTCCTTTCTGGGCAATGCCTCGCGCATCCTCCGTCCGGAGCGAGCCATTAGTTCTCCTGCGCCCCCCGGCCGCACGCCGGGTGAAGCGGTGAAAGAGGCGCGCCAGCGTCCGGCTTTCCCGGCGTATCATGACCGTACGGAATTGCCCTCCGGACCCTGGTTTCCCTCCATGCGTGACCCCATCATCGGTATCGACCTGGGCACCACCAACAGCGTGGTGGCCACCGTGGAGGAGGGACGGCCCCGTGTCATTCCCTCGCGTGTCGGAGGGCGCCTGACGCCTTCCGTCGTGGGCTTCACCCCGAACACGACCGAGCGCGTGGTGGGCGCTCCCGCCCAGGCGCTCGCCTCGGAGCACCCGGACTGCGTGGTGTGGGCCACCAAGCGCTTCATCGGGCGGCGCTTCACCCCGGAGCTCGTCCAGGCGGCGCGCTCGGTGGTGCCCTATCCCATCCTGGGCGGCACCACCGGGGACGTGCGCGTGAAGGTGGCCGGGCGCACCGTGCCCGTCACCCAGGTGTCGGCGATGATCCTCGGCGAGCTGAAGCTGGATGCCGAGGCCTACTTCGGACGCGAGACGAGCCGGTGCGTCATCACCGTTCCGGCCAACTTCGACGACGGGCAGCGGCAGGCCACGCGCGAGGCCGCCGCCATCGCCGGGCTGGACGTGCTGCGCCTCATCAACGAGCCCACCGCCGCGGCGCTCGCCTATGGTCTGTCGCGGGGCTTCCAGGGCCACGCGCTCGTCTTCGACCTGGGCGGTGGCACCTTCGACGTGACCGTGCTGGAGGTCACCGACGGCGTCTACGAGGTCAAGGCCACCGGGGGCGACTCGGCGCTGGGCGGCGAGGACTTCGACCTGAAGATCGTCGACTGGTTGCTGTCGCAGATCGACGAGCCCCTGCGTGAGAGCGTGCAGCGCGACGTGGTGTCCCAGCACAAGCTGAAGGTGGCCGCCGAACAGGCCAAGCGCGAGCTGTCCGAGTACGAGGAGACGCTCATCTCGCTGGCGGGCCTGGGGGATCAGTCGCAGTCGGCGCGCAAGCTGACGGGGTTGGAGACCGTGCTCACGCGCTCCTATTTCAATCAGCTGTGCGAGCCGCTCTCCGAGCGTTGTCTGGCGGTGTGCCGCTCGGTGATGAAGGACGCGGGCCTGGAGCCCTCGGCGGTGGACACGGTGCTGCTCGTGGGCGGCATGACGCGCGTGCCCCTCATCCGCCAGCTCGTGACGGACTTCTTCGGCAAGCCCCCCTCTACCGAGGTCAACCCGGACGAGGCGGTGGCGCTCGGCGCGGCCATCCAGGCCGACGAGCTGGCGCGCCAGTCCGGCGCGGCGCTGCTGCTCGACGTGGTGAGCAACTCGCTGGGCGTGGGGGTGCTGGGCGGCAAGGTGCGGCGCCTCATCCCCCGCAACCGCTCGGTGCCCGTGGTGGCCAAGGAGATCTTCCACCCCGGCCGCCATGGGCAGACCGAGGCGCGCATCCCCGTGTACCAGGGCGAGAGCGACCTGCAGGACGAGAACCGCAAGCTCGGCGAGGTCGTGCTGCGCAACCTCCAGGCGGGCTCGCGCGCGGACACGTCCCTGGAGGTCACCTTCGAGCTGTCCAACGAGGGGCTGCTCTCGGTGCGCGCCGTGGACCTGCAATCGGGCCTGAGCGAGGAGGTGCGCATGGAGGCGCGCCCCCACCTGCCGGCCAAGGAGGCCGACCGGCTCGGCAAGGAGCAGGCCGCGTACGCGCAGAAGCAGGCCCAGCAGGACGCGCGCAAGTCCGAGGACAAGTTCCGCAAGCTGCTGGAGCGGGGGGAGAAGCTCGCCCGGCTCCTGCAGCACACCGCCGAGGACAACCCCGGCGAGCAGGCCCAGGCGGCGGTGGCCAACGTGCGCTCGCTCCTGGAGTCGGGGCACGCCGCCCTCCAGGCCCAGGACGCCGAGCAGTGCGCCCAGGTGGCCCGTCAGCTCACCCAACTCCTTGCGGGACGCTAGGCGGCGGCGCGCGCGCTGGCGGTTTTCTGGCCCACCCTTTCCACCGGGTCTCGGTTTTCCGAGGGCCCCGCCTCCGCGTGCGCCGCGCCAACCCCTTGGAATCCCAGACACCCGGCGCGCACTCCGCGCTGGCACACGCGTGGCAATACGCGCCCCGGCCGGAAAACACATTGCGAGGAGTCTGGGTCATGCATTCAAACAAACATCCAAACAAACAAGCTGGGGTGGTTCTCGCGCTGATGGGCCTCGTGGGGTGCTCCAACTCACGGGGTCTCCCGGAGAACCAGCCCGTGCAGATGTCGGCGAGACTCGAGGCCTTCGAGAGCTGTGAGGGGCTCGAGTCCTATATCGAGGACGCCGCGGTGCTCGACATGCGCGCCTCGATGGAGCGCTCCAAGCCCTCCTACTGGCAGGGCCGGGGGGGCGGCGTGCCCATGGATGACGTGGCGTCTCCCACCGCCCCGAACTCCGACTCCGGTGCGGGCGCCCCGCCGGGCTCGCCGGGCAGCTACACGGGCACCAACAACCAGGTGACCGGCGTGGACGAGGCGGACTTCGTGAAGAACGACGGCACGCGCCTCTTCGTCCTCTCCGGACAGAAGCTCTATGTCCACCGCTCCTGGCCCGCCGAGTCGTTGCACACCGAGTCCTTTGTCCCCATCGAGGGCTGGCCCCGGCAGATGTTCCTGCACGGCGACAAGGTGGTCGTCTTCTCCGAGGTGTATACGAACCCGTCGGGAACCGGGAGCGCGAGTGACTCGTCGGTCGGGTGCGGCTACCTGTCGCTCTGCGTGGCCGGTGGGATTGCCTCCACCAAGGTCACCACGGTGGACGTGTCCCAGCTGTCCGCGCCCCAGGTGACGGGCGAGTTGTATCTGCCCGGCGGCTACCACGACGCGCGGCTGTCGGGCGGCTCGGTGCGCCTGGTGTTGAACGAGTCCTTCGCCTGGCCCGCCGGGATGCGCTGGTACCCCGACTACGAGCCGGGGCTGTGGAATGACACGCCGCGGCTGGAGCGGGAGATCGACGCGCTCAAGGACACCAACGAGCAGCTCATCCGCGCGCGCTCCCTGTCGGACTGGAGGCGGGAGGGGTACTTCAAGCAGCCGGATGGCACCCGGGTGCCGGTGGCCCAGGACTGCCGCGACTTCCACAGGACGAACGCGCCCTCGCAGCTCGGCTACGTCACCGTGGCCTCGATCGACCTGGACGCGGCGGTGACGCAGGCGCCCGGACGCACCACCCTGGTGGCCCAGCCGGACATGCTCTACGCCAATGGCGGCGCGCTCTACCTCACCGCGCGGCACTGGTGGTGGTGGTGGGAGCCGGGGCAGCGGGACTACACCTACGTCCACAAGCTCGACCTGGAGCAGCCGGGACGCGCCCGCTACGTGGCCAGCGGCACCCTGGAGGGCCACCTGCTGGACCAGTTCAGCCTGGACGAGCACGAGGGCGTGCTGCGCGCGGCCACCACCATTTCCTGGCGGGTGCCGGAGGCCGGCAACCCCTGGGGACGCACCGAGACGACCAACCGCGTCTCCACCCTGCGCCAGGACGGCAACCGGCTCAAGGTGTTGGGACGCAGCGAGGATCTCGCCAAGGGCGAGCGCATCTACAGCGCGCGCTTCCTGGGCAACAAGGGCTACGTGGTGACGTTCCGCCAAGTGGATCCGCTCTTCACCTTCGATCTCTCGGACCCGGCGCGCCCGCGCAAGGTGGGCGAGCTCAAGGTGCCGGGCTTCTCCACGTACATCCACCCGCTGGGCGACTCGCACCTGCTGACCCTGGGCGTGCAGATGGCGGAGAACGGCGACTGGCGCTCGCGCTCGCTCAAGCTGTCGCTCTTCGATGTGTCCGACCTCGCCCACCCCCGCGAGGCCTTCACGCAGCTGGTGGGCTCGCCCAGCAGCTGGAGCGAGGCGCTCTATGATCACAAGGCCTTCAACTTCTTCGCGGCCAAGGGCCTGCTGGCCATTCCCTTCACCGACTGGGCCTCGTCCTCCTCCGGCTACTACTGGGACTACTTCGTGAGCGACCTGCGCGTCTTCCGCGTGGATACGGCCACGGGTTTCACGCCCCTGGGCTCGCTCTCCATGCGCGACGTGTACCGCACCCACGACACCAGCCGGTGGAACCCCTGGTACCAGCCCTACGTGCGCCGCAGCGTGATGGCGGATGACTACGTGTACGCCATCTCGGACGCGGGTGTGCGCGTGTCCCACGTGAACCAGCTCTCCACTCCGCTGGCCACGGCGCCCTTCCAGCCCGCCGCCCCGTACTGACGCACGGCGTTGGGGCAGGGGAGCGTGCGCCGAGCGTGCCGGGCCGTGATAAGGGCCCCGCTGCCATGACGTCCGCTCCCCTTCCCAGCCGCCGCGAGGAACTCCTGCAACTCTGGAAGCTCGCCCTGCCCATCGCCATCGCCCAGGCGGGTCAGCACCTCATGGGCTTCGTGGACACGGCGGTGGTGAGCCGCGCGGGCACCCAGGCGCTGGCGGCGGTGGGGCTGTCCTCCTCCATCTTCTTCGCCCTGAGCAGCTTCGCCATGGGGTTGATGATGGGGTTGGATCCGCTGGTGTCCCAGGCCATCGGCGCGCGCAACCTCTCCCGCGCGCGGGTGCTCTTCTGGCAGGGCAGCTACCTGGCGCTGATCGTCGGCACCGTGCTGGCGGTGCCCCTGGTGGTGGGGCCGCGGCTGCTGCCGCTCGTGGGCGTGAGCTTCCCGGAGCTGCCCGAGGTTCGGGACTACCTCACCTGGCGCGCGCCCAGCCTGCCGCTGGTGCTGCTCTTCATCACCGCCCGGGCCTACCTCCAGGGGGTGGGGCGGCCCCACGTCCTGGTGGTGTCCACCGTGGTGGCCAACGTGTTCAACCTCGCGGCCAACGTCCTCTTCGTCTTCGGCGGCGAGGGGTTGCCCTCCTTCCTCGGGCCCCTGCGCGCGATGCCCGCCCTGGGCGTGAAGGGCTCGGCGCTCGCCACGCTGCTGGCGACGCTCGTGCAGTGGGCCATCGTCGCGTGGGCGGTGCGGATGACTCCGGGCGCGGCGGGGCCGGGCTGGGTGCGTCCGGTGCGCGCGGACATCCTCCAGGCGCTGCGCGTGGGCGTGCCCATCGGCCTGCACCTCGCGGCGGAGGTGGGCGTCTTCTCCCTGGCGGGAGTGCTCGCGCGCTGGGTGAGCCCGGAGAGCATGAGCGCGCATCAGATCGCCATCTCCTACGGCAGCCTCTCCTTCGCCATGGCGCTGGGCATCGGCAACGCGGGCAGCGTGCGGGTGGGCTGGGCGGTGGGGGCGCGGGATACGCCGCGCGCCCGGCGCAGCGGGATGATGGCGTTCGCCTCGGGCGCGGCCTTCATGGCGCTCGCCGGACTGGGCTACGCCCTCTTCGCTCCGCAACTGGCGGACCTCATGGGCACGCCCCCCGAGGTGCGGCCCCTCGTGGTGCCCCTGCTGATGGTGTGCGCCGTCTTCCAGTTGTCCGACGGCGTGCAGGGCGTGGGCGCGGGCGTGCTGCGCGGCGCGGGCGAGACGCGCTTCACCTTCCTGGCCAACGTGGTGGGGCACTACGCGGTGGGCCTGCCCGTGGCGCTGGGGCTCGGCTTCGGACTGAAGCTGGGCGTGGTGGGCATCTGGTGGGGCCTGTGCGCGGGTCTCACCTTCGTGGGCCTCGCGCTCCTGTGGCGCTTCGAGCGCCAGAGCGCCGGTACCCTCCGCCCCATGGAAGGGTGACCTGGGGCTGGCTCAAAGATTCTCGCACTCCTTGGGATCTGGCTTCACCTCGGGGAAATCGTCCACATGGCTGGGGTTCACGAAGAGGCTGTTCTCCCCCATCCCGGTCCAGTTCAAAGTCCAAAGCGACATGCGGTTGTCGTCGGGTGAGATCTTGTGCCTGATCATACCCCCATCCAAAACTCTGAACGTGATCGAGCCATCCTTGGCGAGCTGGACGCCACCCACGTCTTGTTCAAAGGTATCCTCATCCTCGAAGTAGACCGAGACATGGTGCCCGGTCATCTCGATACGGAGCCTCAGCTTCTCGTGCCCGCGGCAATCGGGAGCTAACACAAACCCCTGCGATGTCCGCGTCGGTTGGCGCCAAGTCCCCACCAACTGCTGGATCGCCGTCTCCTCCTCCTCGGAGAGCACCAGGTCGAGCTTCGACAACGTCGCCTGCATCTCGGTTGGCTCCGGGAGCTTCGCCAGCGCGTTCTTCAGAGAATCGGGAGGGACATAACGGCTCTGCGCGAACACCTGGACGTCGAGATCCCCCGAGTCGTCCGCGAACGTTCCCGTGCGGACCAGGATCTCGAGCGGATTTACCCTGTCGGGGCTGGGCCACCCGAGCAGCTCCGCGTTCACGAACACGTTCCTCCCCAATCGCTCACTGTGATGCATCTTGAAGAGGTACGGGGGGGATTCCGGTGCGCTCATGAGCATGCCCTTGATGCAGGCCTCCGTCGAACTCGCGTCTTCACAAGCCACGGAGACGTGGATCTGCGGTTGCTGTTTGGTCTCTCTGGTGAGGAGGCGCTCAAGCTGCGCCCACTCCTGCTCCGCGAACAGATTCAGCAGGAGGTCCCTCGCGCCGGTGTGCTCTGGCTCGAGCGCACTGGCTCGCAGCGCCGCGTCGAAGCGCTCCTTCAGGGGCCGTTTGGTGTCCTCGGCCAGGGCCAGGATCGGCTCGAGTTTGGGGCGCTCGGCCGACAGCAACTCGGCTTTCGTCCAGCCCTGGCTGTCACCGCAGCGGATGCGCCACCAGCCGGAGCCGTCTTTCTCCTCGACGGCGCACCCGGTCCCGATGGGCACCTGTTTGACCACGTTGGCTTTCGTGGAGGCCGTCTCACGCAGGTTGACCATCGACCCGGAGATGAACACCTGCTCACGGGGCGGGGCCTCGGGACTGGACTTGGGCGCCTCGGCGGACGTGGCCCCATGCGCCTGATCGGGCGATGTCCTCCCGACTCCCACCAGCACAGCGGTGACTGCCGCACCTACCACCAGCATGAGGGCGAGGATTCTTCCCGCCCGAGAAGTCGATGCACTCATGCGCCGGACCATGGCACGGCCCTCCGGTTTCTCACCGGCGCTTGGAGGAGTGATCGCACGGTGCTCGTTTTGGTGTAAAATTACGCCATGACTGGCTCGTCATTCTCCCTGAAGTCTCGACTTGCCCTCTTCTGTCTGCTGGCCGCGGTGGTCTCCCTCGGGGGGACCGGGTGTGCCACGGCCTCTCGGGCGACCATCGCCCCGGTGACTCCCGCGCCCGAGCCCATCGCCGAGCCGGCTCCGGCGCCCGAGCCCCCGCCGGCTCCGGAGCCCGTGGTGAAGGCCGAGCGCCCCAAGGCCTCGAAGCGCGCGGCCCGGCCCGCGTCCGAGGCGAAGGCGGCGACGAGGACCTCCATGGCGGCGAGGGCGCCCGAGCCGAGGCGGCCTCAGTCGGACGGCCTGTCGCTCGAGTCGGGCGAGCCCGTGGCCTTCGATCCCTCGGCGATGACGCGGCCCCAGCGGGTGAGCGGACGGGAGCCCCGGCTCACCCCGGAGGCCCAGGCCGAGCGCGTGCGGGGCACCGCGCTGGTGCGCTGTGTGGTGACCCGCGAGGGCCGCGTGACGAATTGCCGGCTGCTCAATGGCCTGCCCTACATGAATCAGGAACTGCTCGAGGCCCTGTCCACCTGGCACGTCACCCCCGCCACAGCCCAGGGCAAGCCGCTCGATGTGGACTACACCTTCGTCGTCCGCGTGCCCACGTCGAGCTGAAACGGCACCCGCTCAGCCCTGGCGGGCCCGGCGCCGGATGGCCTCGCTGATGGCGGTGAGCGGGAGCACCTGGTCCACCGCGCCCCGCTCGATGGCCGCGCGCGGCATGCCGAACACCACGCTGCTCGCCTCGTCCTGGGCGATCGTCGCCGCGCCGGCCTGCTTCATCGTCAGCAGCCCGTCCGCTCCGTCCTCGCCCATCCCCGTGAGCAGCACGCCCACCGCGTTCGCCCCCGCCGCGTGCGCCACCGAGTGGAACAGCACGTCCACGCTCGGCTTGTGTCCCGACACCCGCGCCCCGTCCAACACCTCCACCTGGTAGTGGCCCCCGGTGCGCCGCACCCGCAGGTGCCGGTTGCCCGGCGCGATGAGCGCTCGGCCCTGCAGCACCCGGTCCCCCTGCTCCGCTTCCTTCACCTCGATGCGGCACAGCTCGTTGAGCCGCCGGGCGAAGGCCAACGTGAACTGCTCCGGCATGTGCTGCACGATGACGATCCCCGGGCAGTCCGGAGGCATGGGCCGCAGCAGTTGCCGCAGCGCATCGGTGCCCCCCGTGGAGGCCCCCACCGCCACCACCTTGTCCGTCGTCACCGTGAGCAGGGAGACCACGGGCCGCTCCGCGGGCTCCGGCTCCAGCCGTGTCGGGGGCACGTAGCGCTCCGGCCGGGGACGTGCCTTCGCGGCGTCACGCAGGGACTGGACGAACCGCTCCCGGGACTCGCGCAGGAACTCCCCCACGCCCAGCGGGGGCTTGGAGATGATCTCCACCGCGCCCTCCTCCAGCGCGCGCACCGCCAGCTCCGTGCCCGGTCCCGCCAGCCCCGAGCACACCACCACCGGCACCGGTGCTTCCTCCCGCATCAGCTCGCGCAGGAACGTCAGCCCGTCCATGCGCGGCATCTCCAGATCCAACAGGATCACGTCCGGCCGGTGGCCCGTCATCTTCTGCCGGGCGATGAGGGGATCCGACGCCGTCTCGGCCACCATGTCCGGCACGTGCTTGAGCAGCATCAGCATGCCCTGGCGCACCACCGCCGAGTCATCCACCACGAGCACCCGCAACACAGGAGCCAAGTCGCACCCTCGTCCGCCGACGCCAGGAGTCGCGGCCCCTGGAGGTTACGCGCCACTCCGCGCCCGCGCCACCCGAGGCCCCGTGGGTAGGACTCCGGGTCCGTGCCAGGCATGCTGGCGGCCCTATCGTCCGGCTCCCGGAGAGGGCGGCGCGCGTGGGGGCTTACGGGTGGTGCACCGCCTCCTCGTCCTTCTCTTTCTCGGGGC
The DNA here is from genome assembly GCF_044360685.1 of Cystobacter fuscus. GTDB lineage: Bacteria > Myxococcota > Myxococcia > Myxococcales > Myxococcaceae > Cystobacter > Cystobacter fuscus_C. The sequence continues at coordinate 662,614 of NZ_CP043491.1, forward strand.
GCACGTCGTACGCGTCATGGTCCTGGTATTTGGCGCTGTCCATGCGGGCCTCGCTCAACGCCTGGGGTCCGAGGGTCAACCCGTTCCCGATCGACGCATCCAGCACCTCTCCCAGGCTCGCCTTGTGCAACTGGTCCTTGTCCAGGACGAGGTGGATGTCCTCGTCCTCGATCCGCTCCACGGCGGAGAAGGGGACCCGATAGTCCCGGGCATAGAGCACGCCCTTCTCCACGACGAAGGCGTCTTCCAGCAGGCCGATGACCCTGCCCATCCGGTGCCCGTCCCTGCTCTTCACCACCATGCCCGACCGAACATCCATTCGCTGTGCCATCGCTCGCTCCTCCGCGCGCTGAGGGAACAGGGGCGGCCGGCTCCACCCAGCCGTCCCACCAGGGAAGATGGGGATTTGGCCGGGCCCCCGTCAGCGAGCCCTTCCTCTTCCTCCTCCTCGTCGGTCAGGACGCCGCGGAGCGCCTCGCCCGGGTGGCCTCGCGCAGGAGCGCGGCGTCATCGAGGATCAACGCGATCCGCCCGTTGCCCAGGATGCTCGCGCCGGAGATGCACGGAAGGTCCTTGAACAGCGAGCCCAGGGGCTTGATGACCGTCTGGCGCTCTCCGTGGAGCATGTCCACGACCAGGCCCACCTTGCCCTGCGGGTGTTGGACGATGACCATGCTCTCGCGAGCCGGCGCCGGGGTGTGGGGACTGAAGAGGTGGCGCAGCCGGAGATAGGGAATGGCCTCGCCCCGCAGGTTCAACACCCCATCGCGCTCCCCGGTCCGTCCCCGTGCGCCCTCGGGCAGCTCGATGCACTCGTGTACGGCCTCGAGCGGCACGACGTACGTCTCCTCGCCGACGCCCACCAGGAACCCGTCGATGATGGCGAACGTGAGGGGGAGCCGGAGGGAGAGGGTGACCCCGTGTCCCTCCCTGCTCTGCACGGTGACCTTGCCCCGCAGGGCCTCCACGTTGCGGCGCACCACGTCCATGCCCACGCCCCGGCCCGACGTGGCGGTGAGCTCGCGCGCCGTGGAGAAGCCCGGCTCGAAGATGAACGAGAAGAGCTCCGCTTCCGGCAGCGCCTCGGGCTCCCGCGAGAGCCCCAGCGCGCGGGCGCGCTCGATGATCCGCTCCTTGTTCAGGCCCGCCCCGTCGTCGATGACCTCAAGCAGGATGCCGCCCGCGTCATGGGCGGCGCGCAGCTTGAGCTGGGAGAGCTCCGGCTTGCCCCGCGCCCGGCGGATGTCCGGCGTCTCGATGCCGTGGTCGATGGCGTTGCGGATCATGTGCAGCAGCGGATCCCTCACGTTCTCCACCAGCGCGGTGTCCATCTCCACGTCCTCGCCCTCGAAGACGAGCTCGACGTGCTTGCCCCGCGACGCGGCCAGGTCCCTCACGGTCCTCACGTACTGGCGGAACGTGGGGCCGAGCGGCACCATGCGCACGTTCATCACCAGCTCCTGCAACTCGCGCAGCAGGCGCTCGCCGTCGCGGCTCGCCTCGATGAGCTGCTCGCGCGGCCGGTCACCCTCGAGCATGGCGGTCAACTTCCCCTGGGCGATGGACAGCTCCCCGATGAGATCCACCATCCGGTCCAGCTTGGTGATGCCCACCCGGAGGTTGCGCGCCCGCTCCTCCTCGGCCAGGGGCTTGCGTCCGGGCGGCTCGGCGGGCGGGGGAGGGGCGGGAGGCGAGGCTTCCTTCTCGCTGGCGGCCGGAGCCGGGGCCGTGAGCTCCTTCCGGGCCCAGCGCGTCATGAGCGCCATCACCGAGCGATGCTGGACCGTCAGCTCGGCCTGGCCCCTGGCGAGCTGTCCTCTCAGCTCCCGCATCGCATCCACGGCCGACAGCAGCAGGGACACGAGCTCATGCGATACGGCGAGCTCTCCGGTGTGCAGGTGCTCGAGCAGGTCCTCCAGCTCATGGGTGAACTCCACGAAGGCGGGAAGCTCCACGCACGTGGCGTTGCCCTTGAGGGTATGCGCCGCGCGGAAGATGGTCCGCAGCCGCTCGGGATCTGGCTGTTGCTCCAGGCCGACGAGCTGCTCCTCCATGAGGGCGAAGACCTCATCGCACTCGAGGAGGAAGACCTTCAGCAGCTCGTCACGATCGATGTCCATCGGGATCCGTCTCGGAAGCGGCCAGCACCAGACCCGCTTGTTTTTCCAACAGCGCGAACAGCTCCAGGTCCGAATCACCCAGCGTGGGCTTGTGCGGCAGCATGCCGAAGATGGCGATGACGCCCCAGACGCGGCTTCCGATGAGCAGCGGGACGCAGGCGGTGAGCGCCGGCTCGTTGCCGGCGGCGGGGGGGGCCCTGCCCTCACTGGCGACGAAGAGCTGCCCGGTGAGGGCCGTCTGGCCGATGATGCCGTGGCCCAGGGGGATGGACTGGAGCCCCGCCGGCTCGATGCCCATCGAGTGCACCAGCACGAGCGTCGAGCTGCCCTCCTCGAGCTCGAAGATGCCCAGCTCCTCCGAGCCGACGATGTTGTTGATGATGTCGCGCAGGATGTCGAGCAGGGCCGGCCGTTCGAAGGTCTCGTGCAGCCGGTGGCTGGCCGCGTACAGGCCCACCAGGCTCGTCACCCGGGCGTCCGCTTCGGACAGCTGCTCCTCGAGCCGGGCCCGCTCCTGGTGCAAGGCGTCCAACTGGGTGCGCAGGGACGCGTTCTCCGCCCGCAGCTCTCCCAGACGCTCGTCGGTGCCCTGGAGCGCTTCAGGGTCGGGGGTCGAGGGCTTGGAGGGAGGGTCCTGGCTCATGAGGAACACGAGGGGGACGGCTACTCGCCGAGGTGCTGGCGCAGTTTCTGGAGCAGGTCGCCCTTGTCGAAGGGCTTGGTGATGTATTCGGTGCAGCCGCTCTCGAAGCCAGCCTTCACGTTGTGCGGCTCCCCGCGGGTGGTGACCATGATGATGGGGGTGGCGTGCATCTCCGGGCTCGCGCGGATGCGCCTGCAGGCCTGCAGGCCGTCCATCTGCGGCATCACGACGTCCATGAAGATGAGATCCGGCCGCTCGCGCAGCGCCAGGTCCACCGCCTCCACGCCATTGCGGGCGATCAGCAGCTCGTAGCCGCCGCCACTCAGCATCATCCGGTGCATGAGCAGCACGGTGTTGGAATCATCCACGAGCAGGATCTTCTTGCGTGTCATCGTCACGTTCTCCAGACGGAGCGAGCCGTTCATGCCGGCTTGTCGCGCGCGGTGGGATCCACACCACACAACTCGCGCAGCAGCGAGAGTCCCTTGGGGCTCATCCCGAGAAATTGCACCCCCATGCCGACGGGATGGGAGAAGGCCTTGCGCTGGGCATACGTATTGGCCCAGGCCACCACCCCCGAGCCCCGCAGCTCCGTGCGGTGGGTGGTCAGGTGGATCTTCAGTTCCACCGCGGCCCCCGGACGCGCCGGCACGAGCGTGCGCAGGAAGATGCCCCCGGGGCTGAGGTCATACGAGTAACAGGAGTTCCAGTCGCCAAAGAGGTTGCCCGCCTCACGATACTCGACGGGACAGAAGAAGGGCACGCGCGCCTCGGGCTGGAGGGCATTGCTGACGCGGGAGAACCAGGCATTGGCCTTCTGGACGACGTGCTCCGGAAAGACCTGGGTCATGTCGAAGCCGGCCACCAGGCCCCCGCCGGAGTGGGTGACGAGCTCCCCGGGACCTCCGGGGCAGATGAGGAACCAGCGCGACCCCGCCCGGGACTCCTCCGGGTGGCGCAGCCGCAGTACCCGGGCCAGCTCCTCGCGCGACGCGGCGCACAGGATGTGCAACTCGATGTTGGACTCGGGGGGCGGTTCGCGCTCGTCCTCGAACGAGCCGTAAAGCACATGGTAGCCACTCTGCTCGAGCAGCTCGCCCGTGCGCCAGGCGAAGTTCTGCTGCCCATGCAGGAGGGAGACGACCTTCGGGCCCAGCCTTCCCAGGGACGCGGGGGACACGCGAGGCGTGGCGGCGGCGGCCACCTCGAAGCGGGGCTGGAGTTGATGCTGCCGCAGCGGCTTGAGCAGACAGTCATCCGCGCCCATCTGACTGAGGCTCTCGATGAACTCGGTGGGGGTCTCCAGGTTGGCCAGGAGGACCAGGGGGGCGCCTACCATCCGCCTCAGCTCCTGCAACCGGGTGAGGGTGCCCTCCTCCGCTGGCATGAAGGACGGGCAGTCCAGCATGAGCATGAGGGGACGTTGTCTCCTGGCTTCGGCCAGGGCCTGCGTGAGGTCTTCCACGGCGACGCATTCAAGGCGCGCGGCCTCGATCGCCTGGATGGTCTGCGCCCGCAACGGGTTCGCGTTCTCGATGAGGATGACCCCGCCGCTCGCGCTCATGGCCTGCCTCGGTCCCTCTTCACGACCCGCATGGAGGTCCTCCCCCTCGGCACACTTCGTCCCCGGGCCGCACCTTCCGAGGCGTCGCGCTCCTCCCGCGGCTGGTGGCAGGCCTTTGCTTCGATGTCAAAGCGCATGGGGCAGGGGAGCATAGAGCATGGGAGGCGAGGGGGGCACCCAGAGATCGGCGGGCGGGGTGAAGTCGAGGAGGCAGGCCCGCCGGGGACGGAGAGGGCGCCGCGCCGCGTCGGGGCGGAGCTCTTGCCTGCCTGGTCACGGGCGCGGCGGGGGGCCTTGGCATGCGGGCACTGTGGGGAGGAAGAGTTGTCTCCTCCAGGCGGGCAAGGGCCCGCTGTGCGTCACCTCGGAGACCCATAAACTCAGCCTGAACGCGCGGTCTCCCCGGGGGTGCTCGCGCGAACGAGGTTCTCGCATGGAGCATCACCCTGCTTGCTCGCCAGGTGCGCCGGACGCACCGCTTCGGAATTCGGAGCCGCTATCCGAGGCCGCGAGCGGCAAGGCGGACGAGCGCGACCAGGTGGAAGCTCGCCTGGCGATGCAGAGCCGGTTGCTGGAGCTGGTGGCGCGCGGCACGCCGCTGCCGGACATGCTGCACTCCATCACCCGGGCCATCGAGCTGTTGAGCCCGGGGATGATGGCCTCGGTGCTGTTGCTGGATGACGCCGGTCTGCTCCACGTGGGCGCCGGGGCGAGCCTGCCGCCAGCCTACAACGCCGCCGTCGAGGGGCTGGCGATCGGCCCCACGGTGGGCTCCTGTGGCGCGGCCGCGTACTCGAAGCGGATGGTGGTGGTGACGGACATCGGCACGCATCCCAACTGGGCGCCCTACCGGGACACGATGAAGGCGTTCCGGCTCCAGGCGTGCTGGTCCGGTCCCATCCTCTCCTCGGAGGGGCGGGTGCTGGGGACGCTGGCCATGTATTACAACGAGCCCCGGGCCCCCACGGAGCAAGAGCTGCACCTCATCGAGACCATGGCCCACATCGCCTCGGTGGCCATGGAGAAGGCCAAGGCCGAACAGGAGCGCGAGCGCCTCCTGGTGCGCGAGCGCCTGGCCCGCCACGAGGCCGAGGCCGCCAGCCGGATGAAGGACGAGTTCCTCTCCACGCTGTCCCACGAGCTGCGCACGCCCCTCACCTCCATCCTCGGCTGGGCCCAGTTGCTGCGCACGCGCGCGATGCCGGAGGACAAGCGCCAGCGGGCCTTGGAGACCATCGAGCGCAACGCGCGGGCGCAGACGCAGCTCATCGAGGACCTGCTGGACATCAGCCGCATCGTCACGGGGAGGATGCGGCTGGAGGTGCGCCCGGTGGAGCCCCTGCCGGTGTTGGAGGAGGCGCTCGACGCGGTCCGTCCGGCGGCCGAGGCCCGGGGAGTCCGGCTGGCCCTGCGCGTCGCCCCCGGCATGGGGCAGCTGCTCGTGGACGCCGAGCGCTTGCAGCAGGTGGTGTGGAACCTGCTGACCAACGCCATCAAGTTCACGCCCTCGGGAGGTCAGGTGGTGGTCCGGCTGGCGCGGGGAGAGGGCGAGGCCCGGTTGGAAGTGGAGGACACGGGCCAGGGCATTGATGCGGCCTTCCTTCCCCACGTCTTCGAGCGCTTCCGTCAGGCGGACAGCAGCACCACGCGCAAACATGGAGGCCTGGGCCTGGGCCTGGCCATCGTGCGCCACGTGGTGGAGATGCATGGGGGCAGCGTGTCGGCGCACAGCGAAGGGCCGGGCCGGGGCTCCACCTTCCGCGTCGTCCTGCCGTTGACGCCGTCGGACGAGCCAGAACCGCTTTCCGCCCCTCGGGCCCTGCCGGCGCGGGGCCTCGGGTCTCCGGCGGCCGAGGCGCCTTCGCTCGAGGGGGTTCGCGTCCTCGTGGTGGAGGACGCGCCGGATACCCGGGCCCTGCTCACCGAGATGTTGGAGGGCAGCCGGGCCCAGGTGGTGTGCGCGGCGAGTGCCCAGGAGGCCCTCGCGTTGCTTCACGGCCCGTTCCGCGCCGACGTGCTCGTCTCGGACATCGGCATGGCGGGAGAGGACGGCTACGAGTTGATTCGCCGGCTCCGCGCCCAGGAGCGTGCCGGAGCGCGGCTGCCCGCGGTGGCGCTCACGGCCTTCGCCCGGAGCGAGGATCGCTGGCGCGCCCTGGCCGAGGGCTTCGATGTGCACGTCGCCAAGCCGGTGAACGCCTCGCGGTTGATCTCGGTGGTGGCGTCGCTCGTCTCCTCCCGGCACGCCTGACGGGCCCGGAAGGCATTAGGGGGTAGGGCGCGCGGGGCTGCTCAGGGGCCGCGTTTTGGAAGCGGCATCTCGTTGAGGACGAGCCAGTACATGCCGAGCTGCCGCACCGCCTCGAAGAAGGAGGTGACGTCCACCGGCTTGTGCACGAAGCTGTTGACCCCGAGCTGGTAGCTGTCCACCAGATCCCTCTCCTCCTTGGAGGAGGTGAGGACGACCACCGGCAGGGTCCGCGTCTGCTCGTGGGAGCGGATGCGCCGCAGCACCTCCAGCCCGTCGATGCGCGGCAGGTGCAAGTCCAACAGGATGACCTGGGGCCGGATGTCCGGATTCCTGTTCGCGTGCTTGCCCTGGATGAAGAGGTAGTCGATCGCCTCGGCCCCATCGCGCACGACGACCACGGGGTTGTGGATGTTGCTCTTGCGGAAGGCCCGCAGGGTCATCAGCTCGTCGTCGGCGTTGTCCTCGACGAGCAGGATGATGCGTTGGCTGGGATCATACATGGGGGGTTTTCCTCGGGGATTCCTGGGCGGGTGGAGGATTGGCGCGCTGCGCGGCGGGCTCGTGGAGGGTGAAGTAGAAGGTGGCGCCCTGTCCAACGCGCCCCTCACCCCAGACGTGCCCTCCGTGGCGCTGGATGATGCGCTGCACGGTGGCGAGTCCCACGCCGTTGCCCTCGAACTCCTGCTGGGTGTGCAGCCGCTGGAAGACGCCGAAGAGCTTCTTCTGGTACTCCATGTCGAAGCCGTCTCCGTTGTCCCGGACGAAGTAGACGCGCGGGCCCTCCTGGGGCGCGAGGGTGCCGAACTCGATCTCCGCCACCTCCCGGTTCCGGGTGAACTTCCAGGCGTTGCCCAGCAGGTTCTCCAGCACCGCGCCCAGCAACTGGGAGTCCCCCCGGTCCACCAGCCCGTCCTGGATGTGGAAGCGCGCGGTGCGCTGGGGCTGCCAGCGCTGGAGCTGCTCGCGGATGGCGTGCGCCAGGGCGGACAGGTCCACGTCCGTCTCGATGAACTCGGTGCGGTTGACGCGCGAGAGCGAGAGGATGCCGTCGATGAGCTCGGCCATGCGCCGCGAGGCGGCGCGGATGCGCTGGATGTAGTCCAGGCCGGTGGCATCGAGCTTGTCCGCGCAGTCCTCCGTCAGCGCGAGGGTGAAGTTGGAGATGCTGCGCAGGGGAGTGCGCAGGTCATGCGCCACGGAGTAGGCGAAGGCCTCCAGCTCGCGATTGGAGAACTCGAGCTGGGCGGTGCGCTCGGCGATGCGGCGCTCCAACTGCGCGTTGAGCTGGTGCACCTGCTGCTCGGCCTCGCGCCGTTGGCGGATGTCGATGACGATGGCCAGTGAGCCCTCGTAGCTGCCGCCCTCGTCGTTGAGCGGGCAGGTGGAGATCATGGTCCAGATGTGCGTTCCATCCTTGTGCAACATCTTGAAGTCATTGATGAGGACGGTCTGGCCCTGGCGCTGCACCTCGATGGTCTCCTGGGTGCGGCGGACTTCCTCCTGCACGAGGAACTCGTAGAGGTCCCTGCCGATGATTTCCTCGGGCGTGTAGCCCAGCAGCTCGGCCGCGAAGCGGTTGACGTAGGTGACGCGCCGGTTGTCGTCGATCATCCAGAGGCCCTCCTGGGCGGCCTCCACGATGCGCTGGAAGCTCTGCTCGGTGCGGCGCCGCTCGGCCTCGGCCAGGCGCTGCTCGTGGATGTCACGCACGTAGAGCACGGCGCCCAGTTGCCTTCCCTGGCGGTCGCGGATGGGTTTGGCGCTCAAGTGGATGTACCGGCCTTCCGGGATGGCTCGGTTGCGCACGAAGAGTTCCTCCACGACGGCCTCCTCGCCCAGGAAGGCGCGGTTCATCGGGAGCCGCTCGGTGGGGCACAGCGTCCGCGTGTCCGCGAGGAAGAGTCCGTACTCCGCGCTCCAATCGTCCGGGGCGCCGTCCGTGGGCGAGATGCCGAGCAGTTTGTGGCCCTGCTCGTTCATGTAGAGCTGGCGGCCCGTCATGTCGACGACGGCCATGCCCTCGGAGGCGCTGTCGAGGATGGCGCGCAGCATCTCCAGGTATTGGACCTGGAAGAGGAGCGTGGCCTTCTCTTCGGGAGAGGACATCGTGAAGGACGGAGTGGTCATGGCGCGGGACGAAGGCCGTCGGCGCGGGGCTCACACGTGGGGCCGGCCGCGAAACGGCGGAGACGCTTGGAGATGGACGTGGAGGCTCGGACGGGGCGAGCATAACCATCGTCCGGCGTGACAGTCATCTCACTGCCCGTCGCGAGGGGACGGATGCCTGGCAGTCGGATGAGCCAGGGCCGCGCCGGTTGGAATCCCGCTTGGGCCGCCGCGCGGGATGAGCTCCTGGACGGGAGGACGGGGGCCGGGGAGGCTTGTGCCCCATGCGAATCTGTTTGTTGCTGCTGCTTCTCCCCTCCCTTTGTTGGGCCAAGGCCCCGAGCCCCGAAGGTCAACGGTGGTGGTCCCACGTCGAGGCCCTGGCCAGTGACGAGCTGGAAGGCCGCGACACGGGCAGCCCAGGCTATCTCCGGGCCGCCGAGTACGTCGCGGCGAAGCTGGCCGAGGCCGGAGTCCAGCCCGGCACGGACCAGGGCTTCTTCCAGGACGTGCCCTTCATCTCCCAGCGCTTGGTGTGGGAGCGCAGCCGGATGTCGCTGGTCCGGGAGGGCAAGGAGACGCCCCTGGAGCTCGGCAAGGAGGTGGTGCTCGGCTCCAACTCCAGCCGCGAGGGGCCCCTGGAGGCGGAGCTCGTCTTCGTGGGCTATGGCTTGAGCATCCCGGAGGCCGGACATGATGACCTGGCCGGACAGGCGCTCGAGGGGAAGATCGCCGTCGTCCTGTTCGGTGGTAGTCCCAAGGGGGTGTCCAGCAACCTCGCCGCGCATTACGGCTCACGCGCGGAGCGCGCGGCGGCCCTCCAGCGCGCGGGGGCCGTGGGCATGCTGGTGTTGCCGAGCCCGAGCGCCCAGGAAGTCCCCTGGGAGCGGGTGGTGGCGGGGTCTCGGCATCCCGTGATGATGCTGGACGAGCCCGCGTTGCAGGACGGGTTGCTGCCGTGGTCGGCCATCTTCAACCTGGAGCACGCCAACACGTTGCTGGCGGGCAGTGGCCACACCTTCGAGGAGCTGGTGGCCCTGGCGGACGCGGGCAAGCCCCTGCCGCACTTCGCCCTGCCCACCTCCGTGCGGAGCGACGTGGCACTGGAGCGCGCGCAGGTGCACTGCCGCAACGTCGTGGGCCGCCTGCCGGGCAGCGATGCCACCCTGGCCGCCGAGTCCGTGGTCCTCACGGCGCACCTGGACCACGTGGGCGTCGGGGAGCCGCTGAAGGGGGACCGCATCTACAACGGGGCCATGGACAACGCCTCCGGGGTCGCCGCGCTGCTGGAGGTGGCCCGCTCCTTCCAGCAGGACAAGGGCCCCAAGCCCCGCCGCACCCTGCTCTTCGTGGCGGTGACGGGAGAAGAGAAGGGCCTGCTGGGCTCGCGCTGGTTCGCCGAGCGCCCGCCCGAGGGCTCGGGGCAGATCGTGGCCAACGTGAACACGGACATGTTCCTGCCGATCATCCCGTTCAAGGAGCTCCTCGCCTATGGGGCCCAGGAGTCCTCCTTGTCCGCCGCCCTCAAGGCCAGCGCCACGCGCCTGGGCCTGCGCCTGGTGGACGATCCCAACCCCCAGGCGAACTCCTTCGTGCGCAGCGACCAGTACAGCTTCATCCGCAAGGGGATTCCGGCGTTGGCTCTGAAGGTGGGCTACCGCAAGGGCTCCCGGGAGGAGCGCCTCATGAAGGAGTGGCGCTCGGCGCGCTACCACGGCCCGGCGGATGACCTGTCACAACCGGTGAACCTCGAGGCCGCGGTCCGCTTCGTGCGGCTGATGAAGGAGCTCTCCCAGGGAGTGGCCAATGCTCCCAGCCGGCCGCGCTGGAACGACGACAGCTTCTTCCGGCGCTTCGCCCAGCAGCCCCCCGTTCCGCCCCTGGCTCCCTGAAGGAGCCCGTCGCGACGGGGGCCCGGCGGCCACTTCGCCGCCGGGCCCCCGCGTTCACACCCGCCCGAGTTCAGTCCGGGTGTGCCGCCGCGAGCCGCGAGTCATTCGCACCGGCCCGCCTGCCGGTTGCACACGCGGGTGCCCAGGCAGAAGTCCGGCTCGGCCGGGTCGTAGTTGATGTCGGTGGAGCAGGGCGGCGGATTGCCATTCGGGTTGCTCGTGACGTCGCTCCAGGAGCGGTAGGAGATGGTGCCCGCGGTGGTGCCCGTCTCGGGCGGACGGCACGCCCCGTAGAAGGACAGGGCCTGGCTGCGGCCGTCCACGTCGAAGCCATCCGTGCGGCTGCGCGGCAGATCGTTCGGGTTGCACTTCGAGGCGTCACGCACCTGCGCCAGCGCCACGCGCACGGACGCACCGATGGGCAGCTTGAGCGTCTTGTAGCCCGAGGAGCTGATCACGCTGTCCAGGATGGCGTTGATGCCCGCCTGGATGCCCGAGGTGGTGCGGATGCTGCCCACGATGCCGCCCAGCGCCTGGATGGCGTCCTTGTGCACCGGGTTGAGGATTTCCTCTGAGGTGTTGCACCGGGTGGTGCTCTCGGCGGGATCGCAGAGGATGCCGTGCATCTGGATGGCCTTGCCCGTGGGGTTGCCGCTCTTGAAATAGTTGATGAACTCCGGGAGCGTGTCCCCAGACCCGGGCGCGGCATTGTCGGTGGACTGATCGCGCACGTCCGTGAGGAGGATGACGACCAGGCGGGCGCCGGGACGCAACTGCTTGGTGACGTCGGTCGTGGCGGCCATGTCGTTGATCGCCTTGCGCGCCGGCTTCAGGTGTACTTCATCGGCGATGCCATTGACGCCAATCCAGCAACCCTGCGTGGTGTCCGGGCACGGAGCGTTCTGCTGCAGCCAGGCCTTGAACTGGTTGATGTCCCGGGTGAAGCCCCGGATGATGTTGCGGTTGTTGCTGTACGTCGCGCCGTAGGAGGTGGTGACCAGGGCGATGCGCCAGTCGAGCTGGGAGTTGCCCAACCGCGCGGCCACCGCGTTGGCGGCCTCGCCCAGGGCGGCCTGGGTCGCGGCCATGGAGCCGCTGTCATCCACCACGAACAGGAAGTCCGTGGGGCCGCTGCCAACGGTGGTGAAGGATTCGCACTGCACCGCGTCCGCGTCACCGAACTGGGCCAGCGCCGTGCCCCCCGCGGTGTCGCCCATGACGAAGAGCCCCGGCTCCACGAAGCGCGCCATGGGGGTGATGGCCAGCACCACGAGCACGCTCGAGTCCGAGCGGTGCACGTACTGTGCCTGGAGCTTGAACGGGCCCGTGACGTCGGTGCCGCCCGCGAGCGTCCCCGCCCCCGCGCCGACGAGGGTGTTGGCCAGCGCGTTGGTGTAGGCGCTCAGGGTGGAGGTTGCCGACTGCGCGTAGAAGGCCTGCGAGGCGGGATGGCCGTCCCAGGTGGTGAAGAGCTGGGTGGTCTCCGTTACCGTCGGATTCAACTGGCTCCGGACGAACAGCTCGTCGCCCGCCACCGTGGTGGAGCTGCCCGCCTGGGGGCGCTTGTAGGCGATGAAGGCCACCTTGTGGGTGCTGTCGTAGCCGATGAAGCCCTTGAGGGTGCCCGAGGAGATCGCCTTCACCTCTTGGAAGGAGGGGCGGAGGGCCAGGCGGATGTCACTGCCGTTGTCCTCCTTGAAGATCACCTGACGCTGGTTCTGCGGGGCGCAGGGATCGCTCTGGGGCGGAGTGCCGTCCGAGCCATTGCCCGGGTTGAGTTCGCCCGGGTCCACCTTGCCGTTCTGGTTGGTGTCCTCGACACCATCGGCGAGACCATCGCCGTCGCTGTCCGCCTGGGTGGGGCTCGTCTGGGTGGACGGGTCCGCGTCGCCGACATAGCCGCAGGTCGTGACGGGGGCCGCGCTGGTGGCCACGCCGCGCTCCACGCCGTCCAGCAGGCCGTCTCCATCCGTGTCACGCCGGCTGGGGTGCGTCTCGCCCGGGTCCAGCACGCCATTGGCGTTCAGGTCCTCGCCCAGGAAGCCGTTCTTGTTGGGTCCATCCAAGAGCCCGTCGCAGTCCGAGTCCCGAGAGCGCCAGTCGGTGCCATGCGCCTGCTCGAACGCGTCCGAGAGGCCGTCGCCATCCGTATCCGGGCTGGGCGCCGAGCAATCCGCGCCATTCTTCGGGTTCGTCTCGCCCGGGTCCGGGATGCCGTTGCCATTGCGATCCTCGGTCCCATCCAGGCACGTGTCGCCGTCCATGTCGGCGTTGAGCGGATCCGTGCCGCTGGTCTTGAGCTCGATGAAATCCGACAGGCCGTCGCTGTCCGTGTCGGGTTGGGCGGGGTTGGTCTCGCCCGGGTCCACCAGGCCGTTGTGGTTGGCGTCTTCCGCGCCATCCGTCAGGCCATCACCATCCGAGTCCTGCCTGGCGGGATCCGTCTCGCCCGGGTCCACCCGGCCGTTCTGATTGCGGTCCTCCACGCCATCCAGGATGCCGTCCCCGTCCGTGTCTGGGTTGGTCGGGTTGGTGCGGCTCGAGGGATCCGCGTCCGCGATGAAGGAGAGCGCGCACTCGGGTTGGGTGTTGAGGGTGGAAGTCCGGGTCACTTCCACGCCATCGCGCAGGCCATCGCCGTCCGTGTCCTGCTTGCTCCGGTCCGTGAGCTTCACCCCCACGTAGACGTTGCTCCACTCCTCCGCGTCCGTCAGGCCATCACAGTCCGTGTCGAGTTCGACGAGCGCCTGCATCGTGAGCCCGGACGGAGGCGCGAGCTTCAACGAGGGGTCATCGGACGTGGCGCCCCGGCTCGTGACATCGGCCGGAGCGCCCGTGCCGGGCTCATCCGTTTCCCTCGAGGAACAACCCACGAGGAGCAGGGTCAGGAACGTGGCAAGGGAATGGGAAGTCTTTCTCATAAGCCTCTTCTGGGAATGGGAACGAGCGACTGCGCGCTCATTGTCTACCCTGGTCGTCTGACACTCTCGGTGCTGGTTCCTCACTCCCAAGCTGGGCGCCTTCACCGGCAACTGCGCGGACAGCCGCTGCGCCTCCGCGAAGTCGCCGCCGCCGGGACTCAGGCCCACAGCTCCCGCTCGAGCGAGGCCAGCATCGACGCGGCGACCTCGGGCGGGGGCAGGCCCGCCTCGCCGATGAGCTGGGCGTCCAGCGGATGGGTCAGCTCCTCGCGCAGCGTCTCCACGGCCCGCTGCCGCGCCTCGCGCAGGGTGGCGCGCTCCGCGTCCGACAGCCGCTCGTGGGCCCAGCGGTCGATGGCCCAGGACAGCTCGGCGTGGCGCGTCTCGTCCTCGGCGATGCGCGCCATGACGCCGCGGATCTCCTCGTCCCGCGCGTGCAGCGCCTGGTAGTGCGCCACCAGCGCGCCATACGTCTCGCGCGTGCAGCCCTCCACGATGTTCTCCAGCGCCATCTCGAACAGGGAGCGCGGGGGCAGCGTCTCCACCTGGAGCCGTGGAGGCGTCGCGCCGAAGCGGTGCGCCAGGCGGGTGCTCACGTCAGTGTGCATCACCTCGTCCAGGGCGCTCGCCAGGGCCGCGGTGCGCAGGGACTCGTCCGAGCCATGCTCGGCGAGCTCCTCGCGCAGCCGCAGGAAGGCCTGGATGGAGGCCGCCTCCATGTGCGCGGCGTGGGCGAAGTGCCGGCCGAGGGCACTGTCGCAGTCCACGCTCGCCGCGGCGTGCAACCCGTCCGGCCTCCGGCCAACGATGCAATTGGGATCGCCCTTCTGGAGCAACGCGCGGTCCACTTCCGTGAGCTCTCCCGACCGGGAGACCTTCAGGACGACCTGGTCCAACCGGGTGCCTTGTCCGCAGGTACTGCCCTCGGTGCCCAGGACGTTGAAGGTGCCGTCGGGGTTGGCCTTCACCGCGCCGAACGTCAGCTTCCCACAGCTCACGTTGAGCCCCTGGCCGAAGGCGAGCAGCACCGCCTCCTGGGCCGTGTCGATGGGTCCGAGGAAGCTCTTGAGTGCTTCCAGGGAGGTGTGTGCGGCCACCTCGTCGCCCCGGGTCGTCGCGAGGTAATAGGCGCTGCACACCATCTCGCAGCGGCTGTGGAAGCCCTGGTTCGCCGAGAGCTGGTCGAGCGCGCTCTGGCACGCCGGGGGATTGGAGGCCGTCGCGCAGGCCGTGCCCGAGGTCGAGACCACCCGCTCGGGGAACATCCCGGAGTGGTCCCGCGTGCCGGCGACCCGGAGCTGCACGACGTCCGGAGAGACCGCGGGCGAGAGGCCGCTCACCGCGAGCGCGTTCTGGTCACAAATGGGCGGGGCGTAGCCCCTCAGGTCCACGCCAGGACACTGCTCCTGATGGGCTTCTCCACACTGCGTGGGGTTCTCGATGGGGGGAGTGGGCGGTGGCTCGACGATTCCACACCCCGTGAGCACCAGGGGGGAGGCGAGCGAGGCGCGAAGGGTGCGGGCGAAGAGCAGGCGCAGCCGGGGCGAGTGCATGGAATCTCCTGGAGGAGGAACGCGGGGCGCTGAAAGAGCAATGCGGATGCCAGGGCCGCCTGCTCCCGTCCTCAGAGGAGGAGCTCGTCCGGAGAGCACCGAGAGGTGCCACCCGACTCAAAAACCTGAGGAGATTCGCACGGGATTTCCGATGGGCCCGTCCCCGCGTGGGCCGCGAGAAAAAGCCCCGGGAATATCCGCCGGGCGCTGCGTAGAGCATGTGCGAGGCAGCGAGGAGTTGAAGCCCACGCCCGGTCCCGAGCCGGGTGGGCACTGGCTGTCTGGCATTTCCTTCATCCCGTCGAGGATCCCATGACTGTTGTTCGAGCCACGCTGCTGAGCGCTTGCGTCCTGTTGTCCACCGGTGGGGCCGCGAGTGCCCAGACCCGTCCCCTGCCCGACGTCGCCCAGCCCGGCACTCCCGTGCCCACGTCGCCGCTCTTCCCCTCGTCGACGGTGGGCGACCTGCTCACGCGCCACTTGAACCTCATGGTGTCCGTGGGCGAGGAGGTCGAGTCGCGCTACCAGGAGTCCCTGCGCCTCATCCAGAAGGAGCCCGAGGCCGTGCGCCTGCTCCAGGACGCCTATTCCAAGACGGTGGAGACCGAGTATTTCCTGCGCTGGCAGCTCGTCTACACGCTCGCGTCGCTGAACCAACGCGAGGCCTTGTCGGGACTCGTGCGCATCGCCCTGTCCACGATTCCCGCCGAGCGCGGCGGCAGTGACGAGTTCTTCACCACCGGGCAGGAGTCCAACATCCGCGTGGCCGCCGTGGATGGGCTCGCCTCCCTGGCGAAGCTCGGTGTCACCGAGGCCGGGAGCTACCTGCTGCGCCTCTCCCAGCACTCGGATCTGTCCATCCGCCAGCGCGCGGTGCGCGGCTACCTCGCGGCCGGTCCGGACTACGACGTCCGGGTGAAGTTCTTGCAGGCCAACCTGCCCACCAGCGACCACTGGCTCATCACCCTCCGGGTCACCGAGGTGCGTGGCGTCACGCATCCGGACGACACCCCCGAGGACCTGCGGCCCCGGACGCGCGAGCGCGACGACGAGAGCCCCATCGCCCGCTGAATCCGTCCCCCTGATTGAGGAGAACCCACGATGAAGAACTTCGTTCCGAAGATGATGCTCCTGGCCGCCGTCAGCCTGACGTCCCTCTCCGCGCGCGCCGCCACCTGCTACTACCAGCCGGGCAACAACACCACGAGCGGTGACGTCTTCTATGGCGCCTTCACCTGCAATCAGAAGTACATCGACCAGTTCTGGAATCACTTCGACTTCGACAAGGGGGACTGGGACGATGGCTTCGGCTATGAGGCCGCGTGCGATCTGAACCGTCCCCTGGCGCGGACCTTCAACGCGCTGTATCTGCTCGCCTATTCGGCCGAGGACTACGCCCGCAGCACCAGTGACTTCAGCGGCAACGCGCTGCGCTGGGCCTATCCGTATTCGTCCACGTACATCGACGAGCTGGATGGCCGCTGTGGCTCCGGCGACAAGAACACGGGCGCTCGGGCCACGACCGTGCACGGCCCCATCATCGACAACTACACCGAGCTGTACTGGCCCTTCTTCTACGGGGAGAACGTGGTGCAGCGCGCGGGCACCATCCTCCACGAGTCCCGCCACGGCGCGGGCAAGTCACACGATGCCGGCACGTCGTGCCCCCGCGGGGCCTCGTGCGACAGCAGCTGGGGCTACAAGGGCGCCAACATGTATCAGGTGCTCTACCTGTGGTGGTTCCGCGTCGACGGCACCCGCACCACCCAGGCCATGCGTGACTTCGCCCGCACCGAGGCCCAGAACATCATCAACAACGGCTTCAAGACGAACCCGGGCTTCGTCATTCCCTAGCTCCTGGCGTCACCGGCCGAGGTGTCGACCGGTGTGCGCTGGTGAGCCCGGGCGCGAGAGCGGTATTGGCGGCCACCGGGCCCCACGCTAAGCCCTTCCTCCGAGGAGGAAGCACATGGCGGAGATGAGCTATCGGACGGCTCTGGTGACGGGGGCCTCCAGCGGTCTGGGGCGGGGTCTGGCGTTGTGGTTGGGCAAGCGGGGCGTGAAGGTGTACGCCGCCGCGCGGCGGCTGTCCCGGCTCGAGGAACTCGCCCAGCAGGGCAAGGCCGTGGGCGCCACCCTCGAGCCCGTGGAGCTGGACGTCTCCCAGGCGGACGCCACGCTCGCGCGCGTGCGCGAGCTGGATGACGCCTGTGGCGGGTTGGATCTGGTGGTGGCCAACGCGGGTGTGGGCTTTCCCACCAACGCCCGGAACTTCCCCTGGGAGGACGCCAGGCGGGTCATCGACGTGAACGTCACCGGGGCCGCGGCCACGCTGTCCGCGGTGCTGCCCCGGATGGTGGAGCGCGATCGCGGCCACCTGGTGGGCATCTCCAGTCTGGCGAGCTGCCGCGGTCTTCCGCAGAACGCCGCCTACTCCGCCTCCAAGGCCTTCCTCGACACCTTCCTGGAGAGCCTGCGCGTGGACCTGCACGGCACCGGGGTGCGCGTCACCTGCATCCGGCCCGGCTTCGTGAAGACGGAGATCACCGCGGGCATCCAGCACCCCATGCCCTTCCTGCTGGAGGCGGAGCCCGCCGTGGAGCACATGGGCCAGGCCATCCTGCGCGGGGAGGATGTGTACGGCTTTCCCTGGCCCATGGCCCGCGCGGTCGGAATGGCCCGGTGGGTGCCCAACGCGCTCTTCGACGCCGTGGCCAGCAAGGTGCTCTGAGGCCCCGGGCGGGCCCGCTCAGAAGCGCAGCGTGGGCCCGAGCAGGATGGAGTGCAGCGGCTTGGCGCAGGCCTCGGCGGTGGCGGACTCGAGGCTGTCCACGCGCACGTCGCACCATTGCCAGGCCGTGGAGGCGGTGATGCCCAGGTGCTCGCCCAGCCACGCGTCCACGCCGAGGCGCACCGCCGTGCTCAACCCCGAATGCAGCATGCGCTGCGGCGAGCCCGTTCCCAGGTCCGTCAGGGTCAGGGGCGTGGCGCGGCTCTGCGCCACGCGCAGTCCGACCCACGGCGTCACGTTGCCGTCGCGCAGGAAGCGCAGCCGCAGCTCGCCTCCCAGCGACAGGTAGTCCAGCTCGGTCGTCTGCCCCTGGAAGCGCCGTCCCCAGGTTTCCACGCCCTCGCCCACCACGCCGAGGGAGAGCCCGAAGGGGGTTTCCACGCCCACGTAGGCCTGGAGCCCTCCTCCTCGGGCTCCGATTCCGGATGTATGGTCGATGACGAAACCGGCACCCAGCGAGGCATACCCCCGCCACGGCCCCGCTTCCGACGTCCCCGCCCACAGCAGCACCACCAGGCTTCCGAGACTCGTCGCGCGTCGCATTCGGGGGCGCAGCTTAGCCCAGACCCGCCCTCCCAGGTCCACCCCTCGCGGGGGACGTCCTTCTGAGTACGTTCACTTGCATGAGCATGGCTCATACCGCGTGTGTTGCTCGCCCGCGCCCCCGCCCTATCTCCGGGGTTGTGGGACGCGCCGAAATGGCGCAGAGGTAGAGTGGGTTGAACAACACTATGTCCATTGAGCTGAAGCCCGTCGGGCTGAACGTTCCCGACCCCGACGATGACTGGATTCCCCGCATGGAGGACATGCCCTTCCATCGTCTGGGGGGAGAAGCCGGCGTGCGCGCCCTCGCCGAGGCTTTCTATGACGCCATGGACGCGAACGAGCCGGAGCTCGCCCGGCTGCACGAGCTGGATGCGAACGGCCGGGTGGGGCCGGGCACCCGGGAGCGCTTTGGCCTCTTCCTCATCGGCTGGCTCGGCGGTCCCCAGCACTACATGGAGAAGCACGGCCATCCGCGCCTGCGCATGCGCCATGGCCACCTGCCGGTGAACGTCGCCCACCGCGACGCCTGGGTGCGCAGCATGCAGCGGGCCCTGGATGCCCGGGGCGTGAAGGGCGGGGTGCGGCGCTTCCTCGATCAGCGCTTCGCCGAGGTGGCCGACTTCCTGCGCAACACCGAGGGGTGAGCCTGGCCCGGAACCATCGCCGCGCCGTGCTACGCCACTGGCTTTCTTCTGAGACGGGACAGGTGCTCCTCGCCGCTCTGCGCGAAGCGCTGTGCCAGTTCGGCCTGGCCCTCCGCGCCGTGCTCCAGCAGGTACGCCAGCTCCGAGGGCAGCAGCGCCTTGACGGTGACGAGCTTCACCTCCCCGTAAGGCGTGGAGAAGTGACCCGGCAGCGTGCGTGACGCCACGCCCAGCAGCACGGCCACCCGGCCCTCCTCGGTGACGAGCGACTTGGGCAGGCCCTTACCGGACACCTCCATGGAGAAGAGGCCCGCCTTCACGCTCTCGCGCACCTGCTCGTGCTCGGCGATTTCATCCGCCACTCGGTTCAACAGCAGCAGGGGCCAGCCCTTGGAGATGTCCTTCACGGCCGCGTCCACTTCCAGGGCGAGCTCCAGACCGAAGCCCACGGAGGGCTCCAGGCGCTCGATGAAGGGGTCCGAGAGCCCGTGCGTGACGAGCAGGGTTCGCCCCGCCTCGCGACGGATGACGCTCCAGAGCTGCCGGTGGCCCGGCCACGCGCCGCTCATGGCGATGGGCATGAAGACCTCTTTGTCCAGCGACCCCAGGGTGCGCCACGCCGCCTCACGAGCGGTGTCCGCCTGCTCGAACAACTCGCGGCTTTTCTGGTCCCGCGCGCGTTCCTCCGCGCTGAGGGTGCTGGGGCCGGTGACCTCCGTGAACTTCGCCCCCATTGCGCCCATGTGCTCCAGGGCCTGTTTGATGTCCTCGGAAACGACGAGGACCACGTCCCACCCCCACGGGCGGAAGACCTTGGCATCACCCACCTTCGTGGGGTCGATGCGCATGCCGATCACGGACCGGTACCTGCCCGTCTTTTCCGGACGGTCGTCCTCCGGCTTCCAATACCGCACTTCGTCGGATGCCTCGTCGTCGATGCACTTCACGACGCGCGTGCAGACCAGGATGTAGAACTGCTCGGCGTGCGCTTCGACATCCACCGGGATGAGCTGCACATCCCTGGGGGCCAGCTCGGCGAAGACCGCGGCGACTCTGGCGCTGACGAGGGGAACGCCGATGCCCGCTTCGGAGTAGTCCAGTGCTTTCCCATCGCCTCCTCGGAAGGGAATTCTGAGCCGCCCCTCGATGGTGGCCGGCGCTCCCTTCGTGAACACGTAGTCATCAACCTCCCGGCCCTGCGCGTCAGTGGGGGTGTCCAGGTCCCATCGACCGGGAACGTAGACGTCGTCACTCAGGTCGAAATACCGGTTCGGCATGACACATTATTACTTAACGCCGAGCGTCCTCGGAGAGGAGCTTGTAGAGCTTGGAACTTCTATCGGTGAGTTCCTGTGCCATCTGTCGGAGTTCAGTGACCAGGGCTTTTCGACAATCCAGGGTGCTCCGGCATGTGCTCGTTGCGTCGCGCAGCCGCCTGTAGACCGCCTCGTGGTACGTCTGTGGATGAGGTCCCTTGTGCCCTTCGAGGGCGACCTTGTTGGCTTGATCCTCCATCGACATGCCCGCCTTGTCGAAGAGTTCCTTGAACCGTTGCGTCCATGGCCCGCCTCGCGCAGTGGACTTGCTGTTCTCGACGGTGGCGATGTGGTGCACCTCCGGCTTCTTCTTCGGTGGGTCCGCACGTGCCGGAGCGCCCCTCGCCGCCATGCTCACGGCATTGGCGGGCAGGACGACACTGAAGGTGCCCTCGGCCACGGCGACCTTCACCTTGTCCGCCTCCTGCATGGCCGTGAGCACGTCTCGGATGCCGGCCTGGGATTTGAGTGCGCCGGCGGCTTTCGCGAAGCCCGGCAGCGTTGGGGCCTTGGACACGAGCGCCGCCGTCTCCCCCACCGCCGCGGTGCCCAGCAGGAGGAGAACCCGCACGCTGTTGGGCCCGATGACCTTGCCGAAGCGGTCCCCCGCCTCGCGCAGCTCCGCGAACGTGCTGGCCTCCGCCGCCTCCTCCCAGAGCTGGAAATAGGCCTCTACCAGGTCGAAGAGTTCCCACCCGAGATAGCCCCACATGAGCAGGGCCAGTGCGGCGGCGACGCCTTTAGAAACGGGCTCGGGCGCCGCGACCAAGGCGAGGTATCCAATGAGGGTGAGGCTCAGCGTCGTCCACAGCTGCGTCGTGGAGAACATGCCGCGCAACTGCTCGTCCCGGGACTCCAGCGCGGCATTCACGGAGAGCGCCAGCGCGAGGTCTCGCTTGTCCTCGCCATCCAGGCCCGGCCCGTCCTTGAACAACTCGAGGCAATCGCCCGGCGTACCTTGCCGCTCGCAGAAGCCCCCGTAGGAGCGCGCCAGGGGCGTACGCCACTCCTCGCCCGTGAGCGGAACCGAGGCCAGCGCCAGCTTCCGGTGGAGGTAGAGCGGGACGTGGGAGCCGGCCACCCGCAGCGGCATGTTCAGCACCAGGGTGGTGAGGGCTTCGTTGAGTTCGAAGTCGCTCACCCGCACGGCCCCGAATCGGGTGGGCAGGGAGAGGCGAACCTGTTCGTCCGCGGCCTCGCC
Organism: Cystobacter fuscus; assembly: GCF_044360685.1. Classification (GTDB taxonomy): domain Bacteria; phylum Myxococcota; class Myxococcia; order Myxococcales; family Myxococcaceae; genus Cystobacter; species Cystobacter fuscus_C. The sequence goes on from NZ_CP043491.1 coordinate 684,162, forward strand.
CGCCTGCTCCTTCTCGGCCTCCGCCGGCAGGCTGCCCCGAGGAATGCTCGTGGCGCATGCGGCGTGAAGGACCAGGACACTCAGCCAGAGGACTCCAGCTGCCGCCCATCGTGGACGTACTCGTTTCTCCAAGGCCGGTGCCTCCCCCCAAGTGGAAACCACCCGGGAGGATAGACGAGGGTCATTCCCACGAGACAGGGGGGAGGGTGTGCCCGCCCTCCGCCACGACGTGCTCCCGCGCCTAGAAGCGCAGCAGCATGCCGGGGCCGGCCGTCATCGAGTCATTGCGGTTGCGCATGATGACCGGCACCGGCATGGCCTGGAAGCGCGTGGAGCGCAGCCCCGGCCCGGTCCGCGAGGGCGGGTACTCCGTGGGCGGCTCGGCCGTGGCCAGCAGCGTGATGACGAAGGTGGCCGCCACGCCTCCCAGCGCGGACAGCGGCACCGCGGGACCATCCGCCAGCGCCGTGCCCACCACCAGCAGCACCGCGCCCACGCCCAGGGGCAGCGCGGTGAGCTTGAAGACGCGGCCAGGCGACAGCTCGAAGGGCACCGCCAGCAGGCCGCCCACGCCCATGCCAATCAGGGGCGCCACCAGCGCCGGGGTGAGATCGATGTCCCGGTCGTCCGCGAGCACGAACGTGGACTGCACCAGCCCGGTGAGCACGAAGGCGTAGAGCGCGCTCATCCCCACGAGCGCCGTGTCCCCATCACTCACGTCTCCGTAGGGCGCGGTGGCCGCGAGCACGCCGATGATGCCCAGCTGGGTGGTGAGCAGGGCGGTGACCGCGCGGCTCGTGTCGCTGAGCTTCTGCGTGGTGCCGTACCCGAAGCCCGCCAGGAAGCCGAGCGCCGCGCCTCCCGCGGCGAGCATCGACTCGTTGCGCTCCACCGGCACGTAGTACTGGTACACCGCCGCCGCCGTGCCGAGTGTCAACCCGGTGACGACTCCGCCCACGTACGCCCCGTTCTGCGTCCCGAGCGCATGCCCGTAGATGCCACCCGTCACCACGCCGCTGAGCAGCTCGGTGAAGATGAGCAGCAGGCCGCCCTCGCCACTGGAGAAGCGGCTGTAGCGCGCCGCTCGCTCGGCGGGAGCCTCCGCGGGCCCCTGGCTGGGCGGGGGCGGCGGGACGTACTCGGGAGGAGGCGGCGCCGCCGGGATGGGCTCCGTCTGGGCGAGCAGGGGAGGCGAGGCCTCCGTGGCCTGCGAGGATTGTGCCCGCGCGATACCCGGGGCGGACAGCAGTCCAAGACACAACAAGGAAGCGACAAGCCGCATAGACACGGGTCTCCTGGTCATAACCGTGCGCGGAAGATGGGTCGCCCTCCCGGGGAGTGCACCACCTACCCCTTCATTCTTTTCCGACCGCGGGGCCTCGAAGTGTTGGCTGGTGGAGACCCTGGGAGGCGAGCCGGACAAGCCTCCTCGCTGTGGCACAATGTGGTGTGTCGCGGGAGGCCGGGCATCGGCGCCTGGATTCTCCGGTGTCACGGAGGGCCGCCCCCATGAAGACTTCCCCCCGCGCTGGATTGACCTGGCGGAGCCTGGTTCACCGGGTGCCGTGGCTCGCGAGCGCCGTGCTGCTGGGCCTCGTGGGCGGGGTGGGCTGTGCTCGGAGCGAGCAGGCTCCCGTGCCCGTGGAGGCCTCGGTCGAGGGGTACTGGGTGCGGCCCTTCTCCCGGGCCAGCCGCCTGGAGCCGTGCGGACACGGCAACCATGTCTGGGCCTGGACACCCCAGCGGGCCGGGCTGGGGCTGGTGGACGCGGATGGCGGCGAGCTGGCGGTGAAGCTCGGAGACGAGAGCGCGCGGGTGGTGGACGTCATCCCCTCGGCGGACCCCGAGCGTGCCTGGGTCCACGTGGAGGTGGTCTCACCGGAGGCCGGGCGGGCCAACGCCGTGTACAGCGTGGACCACCAGGGCTCGCTCCAGCGCATCGACGCGCTTCCCTCGCAGGAACTGGTGCTCGCGCCCTCCAAGGGCCATGAGCGGCTGTGGGTCGTGTCCCTGTTCACCACGAAGACCCTCTGGGTCATCGACCCGGCGGGGGGCGTGGAGGGCGTTCCCCTGTCCATCCCGGGACAGGCCTCCGCCGCCGTGGGCCGGGCGACGCTGGTGCCGGTGGGGGATGGGCGGCAGGGCTGGCTCGTGCTCGACCAGAACCTCCACCAGGTGGATCTCCAGGCGAAGTCCAAGTTCAACCCCCGTCCGCTGAGCACTCGCAACGTGAGGGAGCTGATTCCCACCTCTCAGGCCCAGCGTGTCTGGGTGGTGGAGCCGTCCGGACAGACGGCGCCCCGGTTGCTCCAGACGGGCCAGGAGGGCGGGGCCCACAAGAAGCTGGTGCCCCCAACGCCCCTCCCCGACACGTTCCAGCGGCCTTTCGTCCATCAGGGCGGTGACTCGCTCTGGTTGGTGGTTCCCGAGCCCCGGGCCTCGAAGTCCCCAGAGGGCTCGGCCACCTCGCCCGCGGGGTTCTCGCTGAAGCTGGTGACGCCCGAGGGGCCGGTGGGCTCCGGCGTGCAGGTGGAAGGCACTCCCTCGATCGAGCATTCCGCGGACGGGGCCGCGTGGGCGCGCGATGAGCACCGCGTCTACCGCCTGGGTGACACGGGGGATGAGCTGGCGCGCAGCAAGTCATTCTCCGACGTGGACGCGCTCCTGCCGGTGTCGGCGGATCAGGCGTGGATCGTGTCGCGCGACGGCTTCGTCCGCCTGCTGTCCATGAAGGGCTCGGCACTCGTCGTGACGGCCTCGGATCCGACGAACCTGCGCGCTCCGGTGGCGCGCGCGTGGGATGCGCACGGCGTGTGGTTCGTCTCGGACGAGGAGACGCGCTTGCACCGGCTGCGGCTCGGCGCGGAGGGGCTCTCCCTCTCCCTGGTGCTCGAGGGCGTGGGCCTGGGCGACGTGCGGCCCATCTCGGGCACGGAGCGCTTCTGGATCTCCGGCACCCCGCGCAGCTACGTCCAGGCTCCCGCCTCCGAGGTGCGGCGCGTGGAGGTGGGCTTCGCGGGAGGGGCCATGCTGGAGCGCGGCGCGGAGGGCGCGGTCCAGATGACCGGGACGCCCGAGGCGGGGGCGGCGCTGTCCTCCCTGGAGGTGGACTGGCCGGGGCTCACGCGGGCGAAGGGCCTGGAGAGCGGCCTGCGGATCGAAGTGCGCGACGAGAACGGCAACCTGGTGGGGCAGGGCCTGCGGCGGTTCGTCGAGCCCGAGGGCCTGCTCTTCCAATGGACGGAGCCGCCAGGGAGCACCGAGCACCTCTATGACCTCCAGGTGTCCTCGCCCGAGGTGGAGAACGGCTCGCGGCTCACCGCCGCCTTCCGCCACGTGCCCTTCGGCGTGCCCCTGATGGATCAGGTCTGGGTGCGCACCGCGCTCGCGTGCGTCGGGCTGACGCTGTTCTTGCTGTTGCCGCTGCTGTTCTTGCGTCCCTCGGCCGCGCCCCGCCGGTGGTTGCCCCTGCTTGGCTACAGCGTGTCGCTCGTGGGCGCGGGGGGCAGCGAGGTGCTGGGGTTGTTGAGCGGACTGCGCATCCACCTGCCCACGGTGGTGGGCGTGGTGAGCGCGGAGGTCGTGCTGTGCGCGTGCCTGGGCCTGCTGTCTCCCGCCGTGTTCCGCAAGCTCGTCTACACCCACCCGTTCTCCTGGGCCGCCGCGCCGCTGTTGCGCTCGCCCGCCTTCCGCCGCCGCTTCTTCGCCACGCACGTGCGGCAGGTGCGCCGCCGGGTGGACGTGGCCTCGGCCCAGGCCAATGGCGAGGTGTTCGTGGACCTCTCCGCGCACGTCGTCGAGTACGCGGGGCCCGGCATGCCGCCCTCTCCCTCCGAGCGCACCGCCGCGGAGCTGTGCCTGTTGCTCACGCACGAGCGCGCGCACCTGCTCCTCCAATGCGCGGGAGGCCGGGGCAAGAGCGCCCTCTTGCGCCAGCTCGTGCGGCTGTCGTTGGAGCGCTTCGAGCAGCGGCCCTCCTCGCCCCTGCCCGTCTTCATCGACCCCGCGGCGGAGGACCTGGAGAGCGCGGCGCAGGAGGCGCTCCAGGACCTGGGCCTGCCGGAGGAGCTGCGCGACGCGCTGCTCGAGTCGGGGGACTTCTTCCTCGTGCTGGATGGGCTCACCGAGTCGCGGGTGGAGCCCGAGGCGCTGCGCCGCTACCTGGAGCGCGAGATGGGGCTGCATGCGCCGCTGCTCCTGTCGGCCCGGCCCAACGAGGCCTACCGCCTGGCGATGTCCCACGCGCTGCGCTGGATGGCGGTGGAGCCCAAGCGCCTGGACGAGGCGGGGCTCGCGCGTTTCCAGGCCGCGTACCCGGACGAGAAGGGACAGCCCCAGGTGCTCTCCGGCACCCTGCAACGCATCTGCCGGGGGCGCGGGGCGGATGGCACCTATGTGCCGCTGCTGGTGCGCCTGGCGCTGCGCTTCGGCGGAGGGGGCGTGGACAGCGTCATCAACCTCTATCGCTCCGTGTTCGCGGGGCTGCTCAAGCGCGACCCGGACGACGCGGCCACCTCGGAGATGCTCGCGTTCGCGGAGACGTTGTGCCTGAACAGCTATTGGGAGCATCGCAGCCGGCTCATCATCTTCCGGGACAGTCCGGACGAGCACAAGCTCCAGGGGCTGCTGGACGCGGGGCTGCTGGTGCCCGCGGACGCGCGGCCGGGCCCGGTGCCCACGCACGTGCGCTTCTTCCATGACTCGATGCAGAGCTACCTCACGGCCCGGGCGCTGTTCGCGCGGTATGCGTCCCAGGCGCGGTGGGACTGCCTGTGGCGCGCCGCGGGCGAGCCGGGCTTCGCGCGCGAGCAGTCGGACCTGATGACGGAGGCGGGCTCGGAGCTGTTCCAGATGTGCGCGTACGTCTTCGGGTACGACGCGCGGTTGAAGGCCGAGCTGGCGCGGCACCTGGAGCTGTGCGCCGAGGCCAATGACGAGCGGCTCACCAAGGAGGGCATCCTCGCGGCGGTACCCGGGGAGCTGCGCGAGATGCTGCGCAGGTCCGGGCGATCGCTGGGGCCGGGCGCGCTGCTGCGCGAGGCCAGCCGGGTCTGCGCCGAGCACGGGGAGGGCGAGGCCCTGTTCCTGCTTTACGCGCGCATCGCTCCCCGCGTATGGCCCTGGAAACCCGATGGGGCGGAGGACGCCCCTTCCCGCACGGACGCCGCCTGACATGCCCGTGACCCTGCCCGCGCACGCCGCCGCGGTCCTGCCGTTCTTCCGGTTCGTTCCCAGCGGCTGGGTGCGCACCGCGCTCGTCGTCGGCGCCTGCGCCCCGGACTTCTCCTATATCTACGTGCCGGAGGGCTGGGGACGGGTGGCGCACACCGTTCCAGGTCTCTTCCGGTACTGCCTCCCCATGGGGCTCGGGGTGTTGGTGTGGCTGGAGGTGTTCGTCCTGCCCGCGCTCAGGTGGGCCCTGCCCGAGGCGGCGGGTGTGCAGTGGGGCCGCTTCGTGCGGCCCGAGCGCCCTCCGCGCACCGTGCTCGCGTGGGCCGCGGTGCCCGGAGCCCTGTTGGTGGGCGCCGCCACGCACCTGCTCTGGGACGGTTTCACCCACCGCGACATGTGGCCCGCGAACGCGCTCTACCTGGGCATCTACGTCCCCGTGGGGAGCCGGGAGCTGTCGCTCTCCCGCGTCTTCCAACACCTCTCGTCCGTGGCCGGCTCGCTCGGGGTGCTCGGGTACATGGCGAGGCGCTACCGGCACCTGGAGCCCGTGCCGGGAGGCTCGTGGGCGGCCTTCCTCTGGCTGCTGCTGCCCACGCTCGCCGGGGCCTGCGCGGGCCTTGCGTGGAGGCTGTCGCGCTACGAGTCCATGGGGGCACTCGAGGCGCAGCTCTGGTGGGCGTTCTGGCCCACGGTGACGGGCGCGCTCGTGGGGTTCTCGCTCGGGTGCGCGCTCGTGCGGTGGCGCGGAGGGCGGGGCGCGGCCGAAGCCTCCGCGCCCCGGTGACGGCCCCCGCTCAGTTCGAGCCGACCGCCGCGCCGCTCTTGCCCGCCACGGGGGAGGGCTCCTTCGTGGCTCCGGGCAGCTCCGCCTTGCCCGTCTTCACCAGCGCGTAGCCCACGCCGATGACGAGCGAGCCCGCGACGATGGACAGCAGGTAGATGAGCACGTGGTTCACCGCGTGGGGGATGAGCAGTACGAAGAGGCCCCCGTGGGGTGCCATGAGCTGGACGCCGAAGAACATGGACATGGCCCCGGTGATGGCTCCCCCGAGCACGCTGACGGGAATCACGCGCAAGGGGTCCTTGGCCATGAAGGGGATGGCGCCCTCGGAGATGAAGCACAGGCCCAGCGCCAGTGCCGCCTTGCCCGCGTCGCGCTCCGGCTCGGAGAACTTGTTCCGCGCGAGCAGGCTCGCGATGCCCATGCCGATGGGCGGCACCATGCCGGCGGCCATGATGGCGGCCATGGGCCCGTAGGTGTTCTCCGAGATGAGCCCCACGCCAAAGGCATACGCCGCCTTGTTGATGGGGCCGCCGAGGTCGAAGCACATCATCGCGCCCAGCAGCGCCCCCAGGATGAGCGCGTTGCCGGTGTTCATCGTCTTGAGGAACGTGGTGACGGACGCGAGGAGCGCGGCCACGGGCGCGCCGATGACGTAGATCATCACCAGTCCGGTGACGAGGCTCGCCACCAGGGGGATGATGAGGATGGGCTTGAGCGCCTCCATGCTGGCGGGCAGCTTGACGTAGCGGCTCAGGGCCTGGGCACCGTAGCCCGCGACGAAGCCCGCGGCGATGCCTCCGAGGAAGCCGGCGCCCAGGGTGCTCGCCAGATAGCCGCCCACCATGCCGGGCGCGATGCCGGGCCGGTCCGCGATGGAGTACGCGATGTAGCCGGCGAGCAGCGGCACCATCAGCTTGAACGCCGCGCCTCCGCCAATGTCCATCAGCGCCGCCGCCAGCGTGCCCTTCTCCTTGAAGGCCTCGATGCCGAAGACGAAGGACAGCGCGATGATCAGGCCGCCCGCGACGACCATGGGCAGCATGAACGACACGCCCGTGAGCAGGTGCCGGTAGGGCCCGCGCTGGCCTCCCTTGCTGGCGGGGGCCGCGGCCCGCTCGCCCTGGGCGCCCTCGAGCACCGTGGCCTTGTCCAGCGCCTCGCGGATCGTTTGTGTGGACTTCTTCAGCGCGGCGCCCGTGGAGGTGCGAAAGACGCGCTTGCCCACGAAGCGCGAGGGGTCCACCTCGATGTCACAGGCGAGGATGACCACGTCCGCCGCGCGGATCTCCTCCGCCGTGAGCGCGTCCTGCGCCCCCACCGAGCCCTGCGTCTCCACGCGCAGCGTATAGCCGAGTCCCCGTCCGGCCTGCAGCAGCGCCTCGGCCGCCATGAAGGTGTGGGCCACGCCCGTGGGACAGGCGGTGACGGCGACGATGCGCGGTGAGCCCTCGGTGGCCGCGGGGAGTGGGGGCGCGCTGTTGGTGGGGACCGTGGGGCTCCAGGGACGGGCCTCGGCCTCGGCGCGGGTGAGGAAGGCGCGCGGGTCGGGCAGCGCGTCCGAGATGGGCGCCTGGTAGACGCGCTTGCCCGCGAAGCGCGCGAGGTCCACCGGCGCGCTCGCCGCGACGACGACCAGTTGGGCGGCCTCGAGGGTGGCCGCGTCGACGGGGACGAGCGGCGCGAGCTGGCCGTGCATCTCCACGGACGTCTTCCAGCCGCGCTGGGCCGCGGCGCGCTCGAGCCCCCGCGCCGCCAGGAAGGTCGTGGCCACGCCGCTGGGGCAGGCCGTGATGAGAATCACGTTCATGGGTGCGTCTCCCCGGCGCTCGGATCCACGGACAGGCTTTGGACGAGGGTGTGTTGGTGGAGCTGCTCGAAATCCACGGCGTCGGGCTCGCCGACGCCGATGTGCCGCACGGACTCGGCGGCGAGCGCCGTGGCGAAGCGCAGCACGCGCTCGCGGGGCCAGCCGGACAACACGCCGTGCAGCGTGCCGGCCAGCAGCGTGTCCCCCGCGCCCACGGTACTGACGACGGAGACCGGAGGCGGCGTGGCGGTCAGGGCCGCGCCGTCCGAGGCCCAGAGCACGCCCTCGGAACCCAGGGACAGGAGCACGTCCGCGATGCCATCGTCATGGAGCCGTCGCGCCGCCCGCAGCCGCGCCTCGTACGTGTCGAGTGGATGTCCCGCCCAGTCGGCCAGCTCGAGATCATTGGGTTTGACGCCCGAGGGCCGCGCGGCGAGTCCGGACACGAGGGCTGCTCCGCTGGTGTCGAGCCAGACCGGCACCTGGCGCTCGCGGATCCGGGTGATGAGGTCCGAGGGGGTCGTGAGGGGCACCCCCTGCGGCAGGCTGCCGGAGATGACGACGGCGTCGAGCCCGGTGGCCAACAGGGTGTCCAGCCGCGCGAACAGGGCCTGCAGCGCGGAGGCGGGGATGCGCAGGCCGGGACCATTGAGGTCGGTGACGCGCCCGCCGGCCTCGGACAGCTTGATGTTGATGCGCGTCTCGCCCGGCACGCGGATGAACGCGTCGCGCAGGCCGCACGTGTCGAAGGCGCGCACGAAGTCCGTCTCGTTGTTGGCGCCGAGCAGGCCGGAGACGGTGACGTCGTGGCCGAGCTTGGCGAGCACGCGCGCCACGTTGATGCCCTTGCCGGCGGCGTCGATGCGGGTGCTCTCGGTGCGGTTGACCTCGCCGAGCCGCAGGGGGCCTCCGGCACGGACGGTGAGATCGAGGGCGGGATTGAGGGTGAGGGTGAGGATGCGTGCCATCACGCGTTCTCCAGGGCTTCGCGGACGGCCGCGGCGGTGGGTTGTTGGAGGGCGAGCCGCGCCAGCTCGCGCGCTCGGGACAGGGTCAATTCACGGACGCGGGCCTTCACGAGGGGCACGCGGCGGCTGCTCACGGACAGCTCGTCCACGCCCAGGCCCACCAGCACGGGCACGGCCTGGGGATCCGAGCCGAGCTCGCCGCACACGCCCACCCAGCGGCCCTCGGCATGGGCGGCTTCGACCGTCATGCGGATGAGCTGGAGCACGCCGGGGTGGAGCGCGTCGGACTGCGCGGACAGTTGTGGGTGGCCGCGGTCGATGGCGAGTGTGTACTGGGTGAGATCGTTGGTGCCGATGGAGAAGAAGTCCGCCTCCTTCGCGAGCGTCGGGGCGAGCAGCGCGCACGAGGGCACTTCGATCATCACCCCGAGCTGCACGTCGGCCGCCCGCACCTGGGCCTGCACCTTGTCGAAGAGGGCCTTGCCCGCGCGGAACTCCTCGAGGTCCTTCACCATGGGGAACATGATGCGCACCGGGCGCGTCCCCGCCGCGGTGAGCAGGGCGCGCAACTGGGTCTCCAGCACCTCGGGCCGGGTGAGCGTCAGGCGGATGCCGCGCAGGCCGAGGAACGGGTTGTCCTCCTGGGGCATGGGCCAGTAGGACAAGGGCTTGTCCCCGCCCACGTCGAGCGTGCGCGCCACGAGCGGCCGGCCCGCGAGCGCGTCGAACGCCTTGCTGTACTCGGCGATCTGCGTCGCCAGGTCGGGCTCCTGGGGATGCGCCATGAAGACGAACTCGGTGCGCAGCAGGCCCACGCCCTCGGCGCCGCGCTCCACGGCGTCCGCGGCGTGCGCGGTGCTGCCCAGGTTGGCGGCCACCTCCACGCGGTGCCCGTCCTGGGTGCGCGCCTCCTCGTGGCGCCGCGCGTGGGCCGCCTGCCGCCGCGTCTCCTGTTCCTGGATGCGCCGCTCGGTGCGCTCGCGGCGCGTGGGGCTCGGCGCGTGGACCACCCGGCCGAGCTCTCCGTCGACGATCAGCTCCACGCCGGACACGAGCGCCAGGACGGCCTCGCCCGCGCCCGCCACGGCGGCGATGCCGAGCGCCCGGGCGAGGATGGCGCTGTGCGAGGTGGCTCCACCCTTCGCGGTGACGAGGCCGCGCACCAGGGCGGTGTCCAGGCGGGCCACGTCCGAGGGCCCCACGTCCTCGGCCACGAGGATGTAGGGATGCTCGGGGGGCGTGGGCAGCTCCACGCCGCACAACAGGCCGAGCACGCGCCGGCCCACATCGCGCAGGTCCGCGGCGCGCTCGGCCAGCAGGCGATCCGCGAGCGACTCCTGGGCACGCGCCGCGGTCTCGACGGACCGCCACCAGCCGGCCTCCGCCGACGCGCCCTCGCCGATGGCCTCCAGCGCCGGATCCTTCAGGGCCGGGTCCCCCAGCATCTCCAGGTGGATGGACATGATTTGAGCGACCTCGTTGCCCACGGTGCGCTGCACCATCGCGGAGAGCTGCTGCCGCGCGCCGAGCAGGGCCTTGTCCAGCCGGCTCCGCTCTCGCGCCGCGTCCTGGGCGCGCTCGGCGTAGCGGAACTCCGGGGGCCGCAGCACGTAGGCGGGCGCGATCGCGATGCCGGGCGCGGCGGGCACGGCCGTCAGGGGCTCATCCACGGGCGGCGCGGCGGCGGGCTCCTTCCGGGGGGCGAGGGGAACGGGCACGCTCTCGCTCGCCTCGTTCAGGGGCGTCACCGGCTCCCCGAGTCCGCCGCGCACCGCGTCCACCAGAGCGGAGACCGCCTGGGCGGCGCCCTCGCCCTCGGCGGAGAACACGAGCGTCTGGCCACGGCGTGCTCCCAGGCCGAGCACCTTGCTCAAGCTCGTCGTGGAGACGGCCTCCCCGTTGCCCTCCAGCAGGCGGACGCGCACGGGCAGCGTCTGCTCCCGTGCCACCTGGACGAGCGCCTGGGCGGGCCGGGCGTGCAGACCATGTGCGTTGAGCAGACGGACGCGGGCCGTTTGCGCCTGGGCGGACTCGCCCGCGAGCCGCGACAGGACGGCCTCCGCGGACAGCCCGAGCAGCCGCGCGCCCTCGCCGTGGGCGAGCAGCCCATCGAGCCGCTCGAGCAGGGAGCGGTGCGCCTCGCCCTGGGCGGCGAGGCAGAAGACACCCGCCACGTCTCCGGCCTCATCCCGGAGGGGCTTGTCCGGCGTGGCCAGCGCGAGCGCGGGGGCGCGCACGCCCGAGGTGCCCACCACGAGCCACAGCCCCTGGCCGAGCGACACGGGGGGCTGCCCGGCGATGGTGGCGACGAAGCCCGCGTCCACGCAGCCCGCGTGGCGCAGCCGGGCCGCGGCGGCGAGCGCCAGCTCCCAGCGGTCCTTCACGGGCAGGCCCAGGCACAGCGTCTGGGCGTCGAGCTTCGCCGTCACCGGCTGGCGCGAGAGCGTGGCGATGACCTCGTCGGGACTCGTCGCGCGCGCCAGCGACTCGGCCACGCCTTCCCGGTCCAGCACGTGCGTGAGCTGGCGCAGGATGTCCAGGTGCTCGTCGGACTGCGCGGCGATCGTCACCAGCAGGTTGACGCGCGAGCCGTCATGCCACGACACTCCCTCGGGAAACTGCAACACGCGCACGCCCGTGGAGCGCACGTGGCGGCGGCTCTCCGGCGTGCCGTGCGGAATGGCGATCCCCTTGCCGAGGTAGGTGGAGGACTGGGCTTCCCGGGCGAGCAGACCCTCGCCGTACTCGGCCGAGACCCGGCCCGCGTCGACCAGTGCCGCCGCTGCTTGAGCCAAGGCCCCCCTCCAGTCCGCGGCATGACAACCGAGCTGGACGTCCTCTCGTGTCAGCATTAGCATCTATTGCGGTCTCCTTGTTTTGCCGCTTATAATGGAAGTGCTGAATCGTGTCACCCTTTAGGGTAGAATAGGTGGGGGCCACCCGAAAATTTCGGGGTGGCATGGGTGTCGGGTCGGGGAGTTCATTGCGCGGGAAGTCATGATGACACTGACGGACATCGCTCGCCTGGCGGGGGTCTCGAGGACCACGGCCAGCTACGTGCTCAACGGGCAGGCAGAGGCCCGACGCATCAGCGCCAAGACGGCGGCTCGGGTGATGGCGGTGGTCGAGCACCACAACTTCCGCATCGACGCCCAGGCGGCGGCGTTGCGGCGAGGCGCCAGCCGCACCCTGGGCCTCATCGTTCCGGATCTGGAGAACGTGAGCTACGCGCGGCTGGCCAAGCTGTTCGAGCACGGCGCGCGGCGCGAGGGCTACCAGTTGTTGATCGTCGGCTCCGATGACGAGCCGCACACCGAGCGGGAGCTGGCGCTGATGCTGCGCGCGCGGCGCTGTGACGCGCTGATCGTCGCGAGCGCGCTGCCGCCCGAGGACACGTTCTACGCGGGGCTGATGGAGTCGGGCACGCCGGTGATCGCCGTGGACCGGGCGCTCAACCCGGAGCGCTTCGTGTGCGTCGTCAGCGAGAACACCCTGGCGGCCGAGACGCTGACGCGCTCGGTGCTCCACGAGGGCTCGCGGCGCGTGGCCTGGCTGGACGCGGTGCCCTCGCTGGCGGTCACCACCGAGCGGCGCGAGGGCTTCCGGCGCGCGGTGCAGGGGCAGATCGAGCAGGTGCACGAGCTGTCCGGGGCACGCTACGACCGGGAGAGCGGTGCCCAGATGATGCGCGAGCTGATCGAGAAGCAGGGCCTGCCCGACGCGCTCGTCACGTGCTCGTACACGCTGATGCAGGGCGTGCTCGACGTGCTGCTTCAGTTCCCCGATGGCCTGCCCCGGGGGCTGCGGATGGCGACGTTCGGGGATGACCGCCTGCTGGACTTCCTGCCGTTGCGCATCAACTCGCTGCCGCAGCGGCACGAGCGCATCGCCGAGGTGACCCTGGCGCGTGCCCTGGCCGCGGTGCGTGGCACCTACACGCCTGGCTGCGAGGTGGTGGCCCGGGAGCTCAAGCGCCGGGACTGAGGGCTGTTGGGGATGCCGTGAATAGGGCCCCGCTTTATGAGAGGGGCCATGGTTCCCTTCTCCGTTCTCGATCTGTCGCCCATCCTCAAGGGCTCCACCGCCGCGCAGTCCTTCCACAACACCCTGGACCTGGCCCGCCACGCCGAGCGCTGGGGCTATCAGCGCTACTGGCTGGCCGAGCACCACGGCATGCCGGGCGTCGCCAGCGCGGCGACGTCGGTGGTCATCGGCTACGTGGCTGGAGGCACCTCCACCATCCGTGTCGGGGCGGGCGGCATCATGCTGCCCAACCACTCGCCGCTGGTGATCGCCGAGCAGTTCGGCACGCTGGAGTCGCTCTATCCGGGCCGCATCGACCTGGGGCTCGGGCGGGCGCCGGGGTCGGATCAACGCACGGCCCAGGCCCTGCGCCGCAACCTCGCGGCCAGCGCCGATTCCTTCCCCCAGGACGTGCTCGAGTTGCAGTCCTACTTCCGTCCGGCCACGCCTGGTCAGCGGCTGCGGGCCGTGCCGGGTGAGGGGCTGAAGGTGCCCCTGTGGCTGTTGGGCTCCAGCCTCTTCAGCGCCCAGCTCGCCGCCGCGCTCGGCCTGCCGTTCGCCTTCGCCTCGCACTTCGCCCCCGAGCTGATGTGGTCGGCCATCGACCTGTACCGCGAGCAGTTCCAGCCCTCCGAGGCCCTGGCGCGGCCCCACGTCATGCTCGGCGTCAACGTCTTCGCCGCCGACACGGACGCCGAGGCCACACGCCTCTTCACCTCGGTCCAGCAGCAATTCGTCAACCTCCAGCGCGGCACGCCCGGGCCCCTCGAGCCGCCCGTGGACGGCATGGAGGGGCGCTGGTCGGAACTGGAGCGCGCCCGGCTGGAGCACGCCCTGGCCTGTTCGTTCATCGGCTCGCCCGCCACCGTGCGTCAGGGTCTGGAGCGCTTCCTCCAGCGCACGCGCGCGGACGAGTTGATGGTGACAGCGCAGATCTACGACCACGCCGCCCGGCTGCGCTCCTTCGAACTCACCGCGCAGGTGCGCGACGCGCTCGCCGCGAGCGCTCCGGCTCCCCAGGCCCCGGCGGCGGTGTAGAGTCCGCGGCCATGGACGGCATGGAGCAGATGGGCGCTCGAGGCGAGGAGTTGAGCCGCGCGGGCCGGCTCTTCTTCGAGCGGGGGTGGGTGCCGGCCACCGCCGGCAACTTCTCGGCGCGGTTGGATGCGCGCCACATGGTCATCACCGCCTCGGGCCGCCACAAGGGCGAGCTCGGAGCCGGGGACTTCCTGGTGGTGGGCCTGGAGGATGAGACCCTGAAGGACGTGCGGCCCCCGGGTGGCAAGCCCTCGGCGGAGACGGCGTTGCACCTGCGGCGTTACCGGAGCGGGCCGGACGTGGGGGCGGTGCTGCACACGCACTCGCTGGCGGCCACGGTGCTCTCGCGCCTGAGCCCCGGCGGCGTGGTGCTCGAGGGCTACGAGGTGCTCAAGGCCCTGCCCGGGGTGGACTCGCACACGGCGCGCCTGGAGGTGCCCGTGTTCGGCAATGATCAGGACATTCCCCGGCTGGCCGCCCGCGTGGAGGCCCACTTGAGCGAGCACCCGGGCCTGCCCGGCTACCTCATCGAGGGCCATGGCCTGTACACGTGGGGCCGCTCGGTGGCGGAGGCCCGGCGGCATGTGGAAGCGTTCGAGTTCCTGCTGGCGTGCGAGCTGGAAGTCAGGAGGTTGAGCCGATGAGCGAGCTGAGGGTTTTCGACGAGGCAGACAGTGCACGGGCGCGGGTGCACACGCGCGACTTCGACGCCATCCGGCGCGAGCTGGGCGAAGTGGGCATCCGCTTCGAGCGCTGGGAGGCGAGCCGGCCGCTCGCGCCCGGGGCGAGTCAGGAGGAGGTCCTCGCGGCCTACGAGGGGCCGGTGCGGCGGCTGATGGAGGAGCGGGGCCTGCGATCGGTGGACGTGCTGGGCATGGTGCCGGACCACCCGCAGCGCGAGGCGATGCGCGCGAAGTTCCTCGAGGAGCACACGCACAGCGAGGACGAGGTGCGCTTCTTCGTCGAGGGACAGGGCCTGTTCAGCATCCACAAGGCGGGCCGCGTCTTCTTCGTGCTGTGCGAGAAGGGCGACCTCATCAGCGTGCCGGACGGGACGCCGCACTGGTTCGACATGGGCCCCCGGCCGAGCTTCACCGCCATCCGCCTCTTCACCAACAAGGAAGGGTGGATCGCGCGGATGACGGGCGATGACATCGCCTCGCGCTTTCCCCGTCTGGAATGAGCCGCATGCTCCGGGCCATCGTCACCGACATCGAGGGCACCACCTCGAGCCTGTCCTTCGTCCACGAGGTGCTCTTCCCGTACGCGGCGCGCCACCTGGAGGACTTCGTGCGCGCCCATGGCCACGAGCCCCAGGTGCGCCGGTTGTTGGACGGAGCCCGGGAGCTGGCCGGGGGCGACCTGGACGACGCGCGGCTCGTGGCCGTGCTGCGGCGGTGGATGGAGGAGGATCGGAAGGTGGGGCCGCTCAAGGCGCTCCAGGGCCTCATGTGGGAAGAGGGCTACCGCCAGGGAGACTTCCAGGGCCACGTCTATGAGGACGCCGCCCGGCGGCTGCGCGAGTGGCATGCCCGGGGACTGCGCCTGTACGTCTACTCCTCGGGCTCGGTGCACGCGCAGATGCTGCTCTTCCGCCACACCCGCTTCGGGGACCTGACGCTCCTGTTCCGCGGCTACTTCGACACCGGCATCGGCGGCAAGAAGGAGGCGGCCTCCTACGCGGAGATCGTCCGGGAGTTGGGGCTGCCCGCTCAGGACATCCTCTTCCTGTCGGACGTGCGGGCGGAGCTGGACGCGGCGGCCGCCTCGGGCCTGCGCACCGCCTGCCTCATGCGCGGCGAGGGCCCCGCCGTGGACCCGGGGCCGCACCCGGTGGCGCGCAGCTTCGACGAGCTGTCCGTCTAGGCGGGCCGTCCATTCGAGGGCAGGCCATTCGTTTCACGCCTGCCCTCGGACAGGTCGCTCCGCGCCGCGCCCATCCCCACCCTGTGGGGCATGGAACCGACGACGGAACTGGGGCAGGAGTCTCTCCAGGACGTGCGAGGGGAGCGCGCGGGCGAGCAGCGGCCTCCCTGGGTGGTGTGGTTCGATGCTCTCTCTCGGGAGGACGTGCCGCTCGCGGGAGGCAAGGGCGCCAACCTGGGCGAGATGACCCAGGCGGGACTGCCGGTCCCCCGGGGCTTCGTGGTGACGTCCGAGTCCTTCCGACAAGCCTTGCGGCCAGTCCGCTCGCGGCTGGAAGAGCTGTGGCGGAACATCGACGTGGACGACCCGGAGGCGCTGGCGGAGCGCTCGGCCGAACTGCGTGAGTTCGTGCGTCAGGTGGAGCTGCCCGCCGCGCTGTGCGAGGCCCTGCTCGCGGCCTACCACCAGCTGGGCCACGAGGGGTGGGTGGCCGTGCGCTCCTCGGCGACGGACGAGGACACGGCCGCCACGTCGTTCGCCGGCATGCACGAGTCATATACCCACGTGCTGGGGGACGAGGCCGTGCTGGCACGGCTGCGCGACTGCTGGGCCTCGGCGTTCGGACAGCGGGTGGTGGCCTACCGCAAGAGCCAGGGCCTCACCGAGCTGCCCGCCCTCGCGGTGGTGGTGCAGGAGATGGTGGACTCGGCGCGCTCGGGGGTGATGTTCACCGCGGACCCGGCCACGGGGGACACGCGCCGGCTCATCATCGAGGCCGCCTGGGGCTTGGGCGAGGTGGTGGTGGGCGGGCAGGTGGAGCCGGACACGTACTCGGTGGACAAGCAGGGCCCGCGGCTGCGCGAGGTGCGGGTGGGGCACAAGGACTTCCTGCTGGAGCGCGCGCCCGAGGGCGGAGACCGGCGCGTGGAGCTGAGCGAGGAGCGGGCCCGCGCGCGCGTGCTGGCGGACGAGGAGGTGCTGACGCTGGCGCACCTGGGCGCGCGCGTGGAGTCTCACTATGGCTCGCCCCAGGACATCGAGTGGGCCGAGCAGGGAGGACGGCTGTTCCTGGTGCAGTCGCGGCCCATCACCACCCTGGGCCAGGGCGCGCCCGAGCCGGCGCGGGAGGCCCGGAAGGCCGCGCTCGTGACGGGGCTGGGCGCCTCGCCGGGGCGCGTCACCGGCAAGGTGAGGGTGCTGAGCCGCCCCGAGGAAGGGGGGCGGTTGCTCAAGGGCGAGGTGCTCGTCGCTCCCATGACGTCGCCCGACTGGGTGGCCACCATGCGCCGGGCCGTGGCCATCATCACCGACAGCGGCGGCATGACGAGCCACGCGGCCATCGTCAGCCGCGAGCTGCGCCTGCCCTGCGTGGTGGGCACGCGCACCGCCACGCGCGTGCTGCGTGACGGCGAGGAGGTCACGGTGGATGGGCGCTCGGGCGAGGTGCTCGAGGGCCGGGTGGAGGAGGTGGCCCCGCCCCGGGTGGACGCGGCATGGCCCGCCGAGGCGCCCCGTGTCGTCGCCGCGGGTGAGCCCGAGCCCCTGGCGACGAAGCTGTACGTGAACCTGGCCCTGCCGGAACAGGCGCGCGAGGCGGCCGCGCTGCCCGTGGACGGCGTGGGGCTCTTGCGCGCGGAGTTCCTCCTCACCGAGGCGCTGGGCGGAGTCCACCCGCGCAAGCTGATCGCCGAGGGACGCCAGCGGGAGTTCGTGGAGCGGATGGTGGGCCCGCTCCGGGAGATCGCCCGGGCGTTCCATCCGCGGCCGGTGGTGTACCGGACGACGGACTTCCGCACCAACGAGTTCCGGGGACTGGAGGGCGGTGCGGAGTACGAGCCCGTCGAGGCCAACCCGATGATTGGCTTTCGTGGCTGCTACCGCTACCTGCGTGAGCCGGAGGTGTTCCGGTTGGAATTGGAGGCGCTCGCGCGGGTGCGGGAGGAGTCCCCCAACCTGCACGTGATGATTCCCTTCGTGCGCACGCTCTGGGAGCTGGAGGCGTGTCTGGAGTTGATGGACACGAGCCCCCTGGGGCGGCAGCGCGGGCTCGAGCGCTGGGTGATGGCGGAGGTGCCCTCGGTGGTGTACCGCATCCCCGAGTACGCCCGATTGGGGGTGACGGGGGTGTCGATCGGTTCCAATGATCTGACCCAGCTCATGCTCGGGGTGGACCGGGACTCGGAGACGTGCGCGGAGCTGTTCGACGAGTCAGACGCGGCGGTGCTGGATGCCATTGTCCGCATCATCCGCGCCAGCCGGGAAGCGGGGGTGACGTGCTCGCTGTGCGGCCAGGCCCCCTCGAACCGGCCCGAGTTCGCCGAGCACCTGGTGCGGGCGGGAATCACTTCCATCTCGGTGGACCCCGGCGCGGTGGGGGATGCGCGGCGGGTGGTGGCCGCCGCCGAACGCCGGTTGCTGCTGGAAGCCGCGCGGGCTGGGGCCGGCACCCGCCAGCTCCACCTCACCTGACATGGGCATCGCGAGGGTTGGGAGGAAGAGCATGGCGGCGGCGCTCCTCATGGATCTCTATGAGCTGACCATGGTGGATGCCTACCTCTCGGAGGGGCTCCACGACGAGGCGGCCTTCAGCCTCTTCGTCCGCCGGTTGCCCACGCGCCGCAACTACCTGCTCGCATGCGGACTGGAGCAGGCCCTCTCGTACCTGGAGACACTCCGGTTCTCTTCGGAGGAACTCGCCTGGCTGGAGTCACTGGGGCGCTTCTCGCGGCGGCTGCTGGACTGGCTGGAGCACTTCCACTTCACCGGCGACGTGCACGCGCTGCCCGAGGGGACACCCCTCTTCGCCGAGGAGCCCCTGCTGGAGGTCATCGCTCCGCTGCCCGAGGCGCAGCTCGTGGAGACGGCCCTCATCAACCAGATGCATCTGCAAACGCTGGCGGCGTCCAAGGCGGCCCGGGTGGTGGAGGCGGCGGGAGGACGGCCCGTGGTGGACTTCGGGGTGCGGCGCATGCACGGGGAGGATGCGGGCCTCGAGGTGGCGCGTGCCGCCCATGTCGCCGGGGTGAGCGCCACGTCCAACCTGCTGGCCGGCCAGCGCTATGGCATTCCGGTGGCGGGCACCATGGCGCACAGCTACGTCCAGGCGCACGACGACGAGCTGGCCGCCTTCCGCGCCTATGTCCGCCGCTTCCCGGAGACGACGCTCCTGGTGGACACATACGACACGCTGGAGGGCGTGCGGACGGTGGTGCGGCTGGCACGGGGGCTCGGCTCGGACTTCCAGGTGCGCGCGGTGCGGCTGGATTCGGGAGACCTGGTGGCCCTGTCCCGCGCGGCGCGCTCGCTGCTGGATGCGGCGGGGCTGGCGCACGTTCAAATCTTCGCGAGTGGCGGGCTGGACGAGGACGAGGTGGCGCGGCTGCTCGCGTACCACGCGCCCATCGATGCCTTCGGCGTGGGCACGGCGATGGGCGTCTCCGCGGACGCGCCCTCGCTGGACATGGCTTACAAGCTGGTGGAGTACGCGGGCCGCGGACGGCTCAAGCTGTCGCCGGGCAAGGTGCTGCTGCCTGGGCGCAAGCAGGTGTTTCGCGAGGAGGAGGACGGCGTGGCCCGGCGGGACGTGCTCGCCCGCCATGGCGAGGCGTTGCCGGGCCGGCCGCTGCTGCGGCGGGTGATGCACGCGGGCCAGCGGCTGGCGGATGTCTCGCCGCCACTCGAGGCCATCCGGGCGCACGCACGGGAGGAGTTGGGGCGCTTGCCCTCGGCGGTGCGGCGGTTGGAGTCCGCGCGGCCTCCCTATCCAGTGGACGTGAGCGCCGAGCTGAGCGCGGCGCGACGGCAGGTGGTCGCGGAGCTTCGTGAGGAGTCGCACGCTCCCTGAGGCGGTCCGGAGAGCAGCGGCGAGACGGCGATGGCCGGGCCGTCTGGCGTGCGCGTCACTGCCCTGGTGCCGGGTACTACGGCTGCTGCCCCGTGCAGTTTCCCATCATCTGCGCCATGCGCTGGACCTGCTCCACCTGGCTGGGATCCTTCGCCGTGAGTCGCAGGACGGCGCCGTCGGCGGTCTGCTCGACCGAGACATTGGCCAGTTCGCTCATCGGGCAGCCTCCTCCCGAGCCTCCTCCGGAGCCCTGACTTGGCCACTGGCCCGAGCCCCCTCCGGAGCCCTGACCCGGCCACTGGCCCGAGCCCCCTCCCGAGCCCTGACCCGGCCACTGGCCGGAGCCTCCTCCCGAGCCTCCTCCGGAGCCCTGACCCGGCCACTGGCCCGAGCCTCCTCCGGAGCCCTGACCCGGCCACTGGCCCGAGCCCCCTCCGGAGCCTCCTCCCGAGCCCTGACCTGGCCACTGGCCCGAGCCTCCTCCCGAGCCCCCTCCGGAGCCCTGGCCCGGCCAGTGGCCCGAGCCTCCTCCGGAGCCCTGGCCCGGCCACTGGCCCGAGCCCTGGCCCGGTTGTGGTTGTTCTTCGCCGGAGGGGCTCTGTTGGGCAAGGGCAAGGGGCCCGAGGAAGAGGGTCGTGGCGAGCAGTGCTCCATACCGAGCCTTCATGATGATGCCTCCATACGCGGTGGGTGAGTCATTTCACTCGCCTGAACGGTAGGGCGCGCTGACCTGCGCGGCTCGCCGTTCCTCCCGGTCAGGAAGAAGGAACGCGGGGCTCCGCCTGTTCGCGTGTCGTCGTTTCCGCGGCCGGGGCAAGAGAGGGGGCGGGTTCGGGAATGGCTGGCAATCGCTGACCAGCAAGCTGACCAGCAGGGGCGTCGAATCATCGACAAGAAATGACCTCATGAGGAGGCAATAGGATGGGATTCACCGCCCGCTCGCTCCGCTGCCCTCGAGACCCGCCATTTTCCTGCCCTCGGAGCCCGGGAGGAAATCCACAAGTACACAGGCCGTGGTGGCGATCGCGTCCGCTACGATGCTTTCATACCGTCTCCTGGTGTTTCCTGCTCGTGATGTCTGGGTTCATGAATACCTTCCCCCGCGAATAACCATACACCCATATCCCTGGCGGAAAGGTCTGAATGCTCATCCCCAATCAGCAGGTACGTGATGCTTCGGTGGCGACGTTCTCGGTCCTCACCGAGCGGGAGCTCGCCGAGATCCGGTGCAAGGAAGGCGCACGCGTCATCCAACACGGCGGTCACTACTGGGAGCAGACGGGAGCACCCGGGTTCTTCCAGCCCGTGCACCTGCTGGCACGTCTGACACCCGAGGAGGCAACCAGGCCCACGCCCTGGAGCTGGGGCTACCGCGCGACCTTGACGCCGAAGGCCTCGGACGCCGCGAATGGCGCCGTCCCCATCGTGTGCATCCCGGACCTGGCGAATTATGATCTCAACAGCCTCTCCTCGAACCGGAGGAACAAGCTCAGGAAATGCCAGAGACTCGTCAGGATCGTTCAGTTGACCGGTCCCGCGCTCCTGGAGGAGCAAGGTCATGAGCTGGTCATCGAGGCGCTCTCGCGAACCCAGCACAAGAAACCGCCCTCCCGTGAGAGGTACCTCGAACAGGTGAAGAAATACTTTCGAGGCAACCATTGGTGCGTCCTCGCCGGCATCATCGATGGCAAGCTGGGCGGGTACCTGGATGGTTATGTGGTGGATGGCGTCGCGTATGGGTTCAACGCGTATTACGCCACCTGGGCGCTGCCGACCAACATCTCCACCGGGCTGGTCTTCGAGTTCGCGCAGCTCTGCCGCAGGCTCCAGTGCGTGCACACGTTCATGGGAGGCCTTCATTCACGCGAGTCCCCCCAGCTGAGCCAGTTCAAGGATGACATGGGATTCGTCGTGGACCCCGTCCCCATCAAGTGGGAGATGGCCCCGCTCGCGCGGACGTTCATCCGCAGGCACCGTCCCCATGCGTATTACCGGCTGACGGGCGTGCAGTGAAATCCTCCCACGCCCGCCCCGCCCGGGTGGCCAAGCCGGATGTCTGGTGAGGAATGAGCCCGGCGGTGAGCGTCCGTCGGAGGACGCGCCGGACGGGCCTCCACTCCCGGGTCTTCGAGGCGGGTGCATAGCTTGCCGTATGCCCGATGTCGTTCCCCTCCTTCTCGTATGTCTATTGGGATGGCGGGGGCGGGCCGCCTTCCCGCTCCCGTGTCTCACCTTGCCGCTCGCGCAGCCAGCGCAGCAGGTCGATGTACGAGAGGATTCCCAGCAGCCGCTCGTCCTCGTCCACCACCGGAATCGCTCCCACCCGCTCGTCGGTGAAGATCTCCAGGGCTTGGGCGACCGAGGCCCCGGAGCGCAGGGAGATCGGATCGGGCGTCATCGCCTCGCCCAGCCGTACCTCCAACGCCTGGCGGGCGGCCTGGGGCCACTCCCGAGCGCTCCCTCCCAGCCGCTCGCGCAGGTCGCGCTCGGAGAGGATGCCCACCAGCCGCTCGTCATCATCCACCACCGGCAGGTGCCGTACGTCCGCGTCGATGAGCACCCCGGCCGCCTCCCCCAGCGTCGCGTCCGGTCCGAGCGCCAACGGCTCGTGCGTCATCAGCAGGTCGACGGGCAGCTCCCACGGGTCGCCAGGTGCGGACAGGTGCTCGCCCGCCATGGCGGAGAGCAGATCTCCATCGCTCAGGATGCCCACCATGCGCTTGCTCGCATCGACCACCGGGAGCGAGTGGACCTGCGCCTTGCGCATCGCCCGCGCGGCCTCGGGAAGGCTCTCGTTCTCGGAGATGCTCACCACGGGGCAGGACAGCAGATCCCTCACGCGCACCCAGCGCTCCCTGCCGAGCAGGAGCGCCTCCTCGAGCACGTCCATCCGCGTCACCATGCCGACGAGGCGGCTGTTCGCTCCGATGACGGGAAGGTGCCGGACATGGCGGAACTTCTTGAGCAGCCCCTCCAGGGGCAAGGCCTCGCTCGCGTGAAGGGTGGACACCTTCTGGCTCATCACGTCGCGTACACACAGCCGCGACGTCAGGGGGACGCTGGCATGCTTCCCGGCTTGGGTGGACTCCAGCCGGGCCGTGCCGGACCCGGGTGTTTCCGGATGTTGGGATGCCATGGTGCCCTCCTTCAGCGGTGAGCCGCTGTCCTCTCTCACGAAGTTCAGGGTGCCCGAGGCAAGGGGCAATCCGCTTCCGTCCCTTCCTCCGCCGGACTCCCGGGATGACGAGGGACTTCTCGCCTCCTCCTCCGCCGGGCGCGCCCCGGAGCGAGTCCCAGGGTATGGCCCGTGAGCTGGAACTCGCCCGCGGTGGTGCTCTTGAGGGTGAGCTGCCCGAGGTCATCGGTCACGGGAGCGCCAGCGGGGTACTGCCCGACGGGGACCTCCTCCGCCGTCCGCGCGAGCTTCCGCCGGGCGACCTCCAAGGTCCTCGCCGCCGCCGCTTCATCGAAAGCCTGGACGGGGCCCGCGGTGAGCGCACAGCACAGGCCCAGCAGAAGGACGTCTCCGTGCCCTGCTTTCACGCTTCCCCCCATTCCCCGTCTCCCCCTGTGAGTCGGTGGACAAGATGGCGTGCACGGATTCGTCTGCCATTGGCCGGGCGGGAGGGACGACGTCCACCCTTCAACCAGAGGAGCAGGACCCACCCGGCGCCTGCACCCGGGGCTGGGGGGGGCGCGCCGCGAGCCTGGGGCCGTGACCGGGTCGTTCTGGACCGCGCACCGCCCGTTTGTTCCGTGGAGTGATGCTGGAACGGACTCGGAGTGACAAAATGGGGGATGTATTCCAGTTTTCCTGGAATTTCAGGTGACGGACGGGTGGCAAACTGCTGTTCCCGGGCTGGGGTTGGGCTAGGAGGAGCGCCCATGAGTGCATCACCTCCCTCCTTGTCCTCCGTGCCCTCCGTGCCCTCCGTTCCGGGTGCTCCGGACTCCAACAAACGGATCGCCGCGCTGGCGATGGCGGCGTTGGGCATCGTCTACGGAGACATCGGGACGAGCCCGCTCTACGCGCTGCGCGAGTGCTTCACGGGTGAGCACGGCGTGGCGCCGACGCATGACAACGTGCTCGGGGTGCTGTCGCTCATCTTCTGGGCGCTCATCATGGTGGTGTCGGTGAAGTACCTGGTGTTCGTGATGAGGGCGGACAACCGGGGCGAGGGCGGCATCCTGGCGCTCATGGCGCTGGCGATGCAGCGCAAGCGGGGCGAGGAGGTGAAGGTGCGGCCGGTGGTCATCACCTTCGGCCTGTTCGGCGCCGCGCTCCTCTATGGAGATGGGCTCATCACACCGGCCATCTCCGTGCTCAGCGCGGTGGAGGGCCTGAGCGTGGCCACGCCCATGTTCGAGGCCTACATCCGTCCCCTGACGATCCTCGTCCTGGTGGGCCTGTTCCTCATCCAGCGGCATGGCACGGCCGGCATTGGCGCCATCTTCGGGCCCTTCATGCTCCTGTGGTTCCTGTCGCTGGCGGCGCTGGGCGTGCATGGGATGGTGACGTACCCGGCCGTGTTGGGGGCGCTGTCGCCCCTGAATGGGGTGCACTTCTTCGTGGCGAACAAGGGGCACGGCTTCCTGGCGCTCGGCGGGGTGTTCCTGGTGGTGACGGGTGGCGAGGCGCTCTACGCGGACATGGGCCACTTCGGCGCCAAGCCCATCAAGTTGGCCTGGTTCGGGGTGGTGCTCCCGTCGCTGATGCTCAACTACATGGGGCAGGGCGCGCTGCTCCTGCGCGATCCCAGCGCCGCGCGCAGCCCCTTCTTCCTCCTGGCGCCGGACTGGGCGCTCTACCCGCTGGTGGCCCTGTCCACGGGCGCGGCGGTGATCGCCGCCCAGGCGCTCATCTCCGGGGCGTTCTCCATCACCCAGCAGGCCATCCAGCTCGGCTACACGCCGCGCCTGGAGGTGGTGCACACGTCCGCGGAGGAGCGGGGGCAGATCTACCTGCCGGGCATCAACCTGGCGCTGCTCGTGGGCGTCATCCTGACGGTGCTCGGCTTCAAGTCCTCCACGAACCTGGCGGCGGCCTACGGCATCGCGGTGTCCACGGCCATGAGCATCACCACGGTGCTCGCGTACGTGGTGGCGCGCGAGCGCTGGAACGTGTCGCGCGCGGTGGCGCTGCCGGTGGCGAGCATCTTCGCCATCATGGACTTGTCCTTCTTCAGCGCCAACGCGGTGAAGATCGCCGCGGGCGGCTGGTTCCCGCTGCTGCTCGCCCTGGTGGTGTTCACGCTGATGACGACGTGGAAGCGGGGGCGCGACATCCTGGCCCAGCGGCTGCGCTCGAGCAGCATCCCGCTCACCCAGCTGCTGGAGAGCTTCGGCGACCACCCGCCCGTGCGCGTGTCGGGCACGGCCATCTTCATGACGGGCAACCCCGAGGGCACGCCGCCCGCGCTCCTGCACAACCTCAAGCACAACAAGGTGCTGCACGAGCAGGTGATGCTCTTGACCATCGCCTCCGAGGACGTGCCGCACGTGCCCGGGGAGGAGCGCGTGGAGGTCATCCGCCTGGAGGCGGGGTTCGTGCGGGTGATTTCGCGCCACGGCTTCATGGAGAACCCGAGCATCCCGGAGATCCTCAAGCGCGCGCGCGAGAAGGGGTTGCAGTTCAACCTCATGGGCACGTCCTTCTTCCTCGGCCGCGAGACGCTCATTCCGAGCAAGAAGCCCGGCATGGCCATGTGGCGCGAGGCGCTGTTCGCGTGGATGAGCCGCAACGCGCGCAGCGCGACGTCCTACTTCCGCATCCCCCCCAACCGCGTGGTGGAGCTGGGCGCGCAGGTGGAGCTGTAGCGGGGCGCGGCGACATATCACCAGCGGACGGCGGTGCCGCTGGTTCGTCCACGGCTGAACAGCCCGTGCGGGCCTGGGAGGGCTTCGGCCGCCCATGCGCTCGTCGGTCGGGCCCGGGTGGACTTACTGATGTGCCCCATGCCCCCCCCGCTCTCTCCTCACCGCCCACCCGGTGCGTGTGTCCGTCTCGGTCTGTCGTTGTGCCTGCTGTCCTGGCTGTCCCTGGGGACGGCGTGTGTGAGTTACAGTTGGGAGGACGAGCCGCTCGTGCCGCCCCGGAGTGGCCACACTCCGCCGGGCGGTCTGCCGTCCACCGGCAACCCCTCCACGCCCCGGCCCACGCCCACCCCGCCCGGCAAGACGCCCGCGTTGGGGGGCTTCGTCGTGGTCACCGGCGATGACGCCGATGACCTGTGGCACTGCGAGGGCTCGCTGTGTGGCGGGCTCTTCCCCTCGCTCTTCCGCGAGGCCATCTCCCGCTCGCGCACGGGGGGCCAGGGCATCCTCGCCATCGGCGTGAACGGCGAGCAGGCCCTGACGGCCTTCGACAGCTGGAATGCTCCGGCCCAGGGCGGCCCGGGCGCCGCCGTCACCCACGTGCGCTCCACCGAGGACATCTCGCGCGTGGACTTCACCCTCTACGCCTTCGTCTACCTGCCGTCGGCCCAGCAGCACACTCACGGGGGACTCACCGCCAAGCAGATCGGCGCCCTCAACGAGCGCCAGCCGGACCTGGCGCGCTTCGTCAACGAGCGGGGCGGCTCGCTCATCGCGCTCACCCAGGCGGGTGTCACCGGAGGCTGGGGCTTCCTCCCGCTGCCGCTCACCACCCGCGACACCGAGTTCGACGTCGCCCAGCCGACCCAGGAACTGACCGCCTTCGCGCCCGCGCTGACGAGCGCGGAGCTCAGCCACAAGTCCTTCCACAACGTCTTCACCGGGCCGAGTGGCTACTCGGGCCTGCGCGTGCTCGCCGTCAACGACGAGGTCTACCATCCGGACAAGGGTCAGCCGGTGATGCTCGGGGGCTCGGCCATCGTCCTCACCGCCGAGGACTGCGCGGACGGGCGCGACAACGACGGGGATGGCGCGGTGGATGGCGCGGACCCGGACTGCCAGGTGTGCGGCAATGGCCGGGTGGATCCCGGCGAGGCGTGCGATGACGGCAACACGGTGGACGGCGACGGGTGTGGCGCCTCGTGCCAGAACGAGAACCACGCGCCCGAGGTCACCTGCCGCGATGCCACGGTGTGCACGGACCCGGGGCTGTGTGTCGCCACGAGCCCCACGGGCCTGGCCACCGCCACGGATGCGGACGGGGACGAGATCTCATGGGACACGCATCCGCTGGGCCCCTATGCTCCGGGCACGCATGGCCTGTGCGTCACCGCGTCGGATGGGCGGAAGATCGACTCGTGCTGGTCCAACGTGACGGTGCGCGACTGCGAGGCGCCCCGGTTCGCGTGCCCCGCGGACTTCACGGTGGAGTGCTCGGCGGAAGGCAGCGCGCCCGTGACGCCGCCCGAGGTGGCCGCCACGGACAACTGCGCCGTGGCCCAGGTGACGCGTCCCGAGGGGGGCACTCTGCCGCTGGGCACGCATGAGCTCGTCTACACGGCGACGGACGCGGCCGGCAACACCGCCACGTGCGCGCCCAAGGTCACGGTGGTGGACTCGCGGCCGCCCTCGGTGGCGTGCCCCGCGCCCATCACCGCCGAGTGCACCGGCCGCAACTCCGCCTGGGTGACGCCCGGCGCGGCCCACGCCACGGACTCCTGCACCGAGGCCGCGCTGTCCGGCCCCGAGGCGGACTTCTACCCGCTCGGCGTGAGCACCGTGCGCTACACGGCGCGGGACAGCTCGGGCAACGAGGCGTCGTGCACCTCCACCATCCAGGTGGTGGACCAGACGCCGCCCACGGTGGACGTGACGCCGCCCGAGCCCCTGTGGCCGGTGGATCAGAAGTACCGCACGCTGCGCCTGGAGGACTGCCTCACGGTGTACGACCGGTGCAGCGGTGGGCTCACGCAGACGGGGGCCACGGGCGGCATCACCTGCGTGTCCTCGGACGAGCCCAAGGGGAGCGAGCCGGACGTCGTCTTCGTGGACGCCACGACGGTGAAGGTGCGCGTGGACCTCGAGGCGCAAGGGGATGGCCGCGTGTACTCGCTGCACTTCGAGGTGCGGGACGCGGCGGGCAATGTCACCCGGGGGCTGTGCCCGGTGGGCGTGCCGCTGGAGCGCGGCGGGGCGCCCGTGCAGGACAGCGGCGAGCAGTGGCGCACGTGCCGGAGCGAGGGCGGCGCGCCCTCGTGGAAGCCCCTGGTCTCCCGGGCCCGCTGAAGGGGGCCATGCCTGGCTCCACCAAAGGCGGGGCGGGCTACTCGTCCAGCAGCAGGGGCGAGAAGCCCGCCGCGTCGCACGAGGCCAGCACGTAGCGGATGCCGGCCTTCTCCCCGGTGAAGCCCGCGGGGATGCCCCCGGCGTGCAGGTGCCCGTAGACGCACACCTTGGGCTTGTACGCCTCGATGGGCCCGAGGAACGCCGTGGGCTTCTCGTTGGCGTAGATGGGCGGGAAGTGCACGGCCACCACGCGCGTGAGGGGCGTGGGGCTCTCTTTCTCCTTCTTCTCCGCCTCCGCGATGGACGTCATCAGCCGGCGCGTCTCGCGCTCCACGTAGCCCGCGTCCCCGGACTCATCGCCCATCTCCCCGCCGGGCATGGGCGGGGCCTCGGGCGCGGTCCACAGCCGCGTGCCGGCGATCACCCACCGGCCGATGACCACCGAGCTGTTGTGGAGGAAGCCCTCCACCGTCTTGTAGGGCTCGAGCAG
The DNA here is from genome assembly GCF_044360685.1 of Cystobacter fuscus. Taxonomy (GTDB): domain Bacteria; phylum Myxococcota; class Myxococcia; order Myxococcales; family Myxococcaceae; genus Cystobacter; species Cystobacter fuscus_C. The sequence goes on from NZ_CP043491.1 coordinate 712,314, forward strand.
CCGGCGCAGCTTCGCCGCCGAGTCGCCCCACCAGTAGTCGTGGTTGCCGCGCACCAGCACCTTGCGTCCCGGCCGCTCGTCCAGCCACTTCAAATCCTCCAGCACCTCGTTGGCGCGCGTGGCCCACGAGATGTCGCCCACCACGAGCACCACGTCCTCGGGCCGGACCTTCTCGTCCCAGGCGCGTTGCAGGGGCAGGGGGTGATCCGTCCACCCGAAGCGGTGCATGTCCTTGTTGCGGGTGGAGGGCAGGTGGGTGTCGCCGATGGCGAAGAGACGCATGGTGTCTTCTCCTAACCCAAAGCCGCTACCCGCGTCGTCCTCGACGTCCCCCATCTGTTTGCCCTCGGGACGAATGGGGTGCGGGCTCGCGGACGTTTCGCCGCATGGCGTTGCGCGGGGCGCGCGCCCATCACCATGAATGACAGTCTCAGCCAGGACGGACTCCGCGTCGGAGCGAGGCGTTGGACGCGGTGCGAAAAAAACGGTTTTTTTCTCGAAACTCAGGTTTTGAGAAAAAACAGACTTCCCATGAGGAAAGGGAAAGAGCATTTTAGCCGCCTCCCCCCCCCTTGCTCGAAGGAGATTGCCCATGCGTCCTTTCCGTCCCCCGATGGTGGCCGCTGTCGCCGCGTTGTGCCTTTCCGCCTGTGGTCCGCAAGACACCGTGGAGGGCGCCGCTGCTGGCTCCGCCGTGGAAGACACGCGCACCCCGGAGCAGCGCGAGGCGCAGCGCACGCCCTATGAGCTGAACGAGGCCTTTGCCCGGGCGGCCAATGACTTCCAGGTCCCGGCGGATCTGCTCAAGGCCATTGCCTACGCGGAGACGCGCTTCGAGATGCTCTCCACCCAGCAGGAGTTCGAGGGAATGCCGGCGGCGCACGGCCTGATGGCGCTGCGGGGCGAGAAGCTGGCGGAAGGCGCGAGGCTGGCGGGAGTGACGGAGGAGGCGGCGCGCACCAGGCCGGAGGAGAACATCCGGGCGGCGGCGGCGCTGCTGTCGAGCTACGCGGCACAAGCGGGACTGGACCGGAGCGACGTGGGGGCGTGGGCTCCGGTGGTGGTGAAGCTGAGTGGAATCACGAATCCGGAGGCGCAGGCGGAGTACGTGCACCGGGACGTGTACGGGGTGATGCGCAAGGGCGTGGTGGCGCAGACGCCGGAGGGCCGGGTGGCGGTGTCGCTGATGCCGAGCGAGGTGGCGGCCCGGTTCGCCTCGCCGAGCGTGCGCGCGATGCTGGCGGGTCCGGACTACGCCGCGGCCGTCTGGCGTCCCTCGCCCAACTACAACTCTCGTCCCACGGGCAGCCAGGGTGACGTGCAGATGATCGTCATCCACACGTGCGAGGGCACCTACTCGAGCTGCTGGAGCTGGCTGACGAGCTCGGCCTCCGGGGTGAGCGCGCACTACGTGGTGAGGGAGGACGGCGGCGAGATCTCCCAGCTGGTGCGCGAGTCGGACCGGGGCTGGCACGTGGGCGCGTCCTACGATCCGAGCCTCAACGGGGGCACGATGGGTTCGCTGAGTGGCGTGTCGGTGAACCACTTCTCGGTGGGCATCGAGCACGGCGGCTCGGCCGGCCAGAGCTCCTTCCCGGCGGGTCAGATCGACGCGTCGGCGAAGCTCTCGTGCGACATCTCCAAGGGCCAGGCCATCCCCATCGACAGCTACCACATCGTGGCCCACGGCAAGCTCCAGCCGGCCAGCCGCACGGACCCGGGCCCCAACTGGCCGTGGAGCACGTACCTCAGCAAGGTGAAGACCTACTGCGGCGGCACGGACGGTGGGAGCACCACGGCCATCATCGTCGACAGCAACAACGCCAACAACGACACCGTCAACAAGGGCTACATCGAGGTGTCGTCCAACTGGGTGTCCACGTCCTCGACGGCGGGGTTCTACGGCTCGGGCTACTACTACGCCAACACGGCGGCCGTGTCGGACCCGGCGACCTTCTACTTCTACCTGCCCGCGGCGGGCACCCGGACGATCTCCGCCTGGTGGACGGCGGGCACCAACCGCTCGCCCTCGGCGCCCTTCATCGTCTACGCGGGCAGCACGGTGGCCACGGTGAACAAGAACCAGCAGACGGGCGGGGGGACCTGGAACACGCTGGGCACCTGGAGCTTCCCGGCCGGGTGGAACAAGGTGCAGCTCAGCCGCTGGACCAGCGATGGCTATGTGGTCATCGCGGACGCCATCCGCGTGCAATAGGCGTGGAACGTGAGGACGCGTGAGCGGGTGATGAGGAGGGGAGGGGGGGGAGCGCGGCGGCTGGCCGTGCTCGCCCTGGCCCTGGCCGGGTGTGGGGCGGGGAAGTGTGGCGGGGATGCGTCCGCGCCCCTGTCCCTGGAAGAGCGGCGGGCCCTGCCGGGCGTCATCGCCTTCGTGTCCGAGCGAGCGCCCCAGCGCGACGTGTGGCTGGTGCGGCCCACGGGCGAGGAGTCCCAGCTCACGCATGCTCCCGAGGACGAGTACCCCGCCGCGCCGTCTCCGGATGGCGCGGCGATGTTGGTGGTGTCCGCGGCGGAGGTGCGGGGGCTGCACCTGGAGCAGCTCTGGCTCGTGCCGTTGGACGGAGGCCCGCGCGTGAAGGTGACGGAGCCCCGCGGGCGGGCACGCAACCCGAGCTGGGCGCCGGACGGAAGCTGGCTGGTGGCCGAGTCGGATGCACAGGGCTTCAGCGATGTGGTGCGGCAGGCGCCGCGTGCGGACGCGGAGGTGCGGGGGCTGGCCACGGCGCGCGAGGGCAACTTCGAGCCGAGCGTGTCTCCGGATGGCTCCCGGGTGGTGTTCGTGTCCAGCCGCGAGGGGGACCCGGAGCTCTACGTGATGAAGTCGGACGGGACGGACGTGCACCGGCTCACCCACTTCCACCGGGAGGACCTGGCGCCGCGCTGGAGTCCGGATGGGCAGTGGATTTCCTTCCTGAGCGACCGGGAGGGGCGCACGCGGTTGTATGTGATGAAGCCGGACGGGACGGAGGTGCGCCCGGTGTCGGGCGGCGCCACGGTGGGCGAGGAGCGCGAGCCCGCGTGGAGTCCGGATGGGCGCAGACTGGCGTTCGTCGCGGCCGCGAAGGACACGAAGGAGCCGAAGGCGACAAAGGCGCGCATCTGGGTGGTGGACGTGGCGGGCGGCGAGCCGGTGGCGCTGACGCGAGGCCAGGCGGTGGAGGATCAACCGGCGTGGAGCCCGGGGGGCAAGCACCTGGTGTTCGCCTCGGACCGCACCGGAGACGTGGAGCTGTTCCTGATGCGGGCGGACGGAAGCGGGCAGACCCGGTTGACGACGTCCCGGGGCGCGGATTGGCTGCCGCGCTGGTTCATTCCCCGCAAGCCGCTGTCACCGGAGGCGGGCGGCCCCTGACGCGGGCGGCTCAGCGTGCGTCGTTGCCCGGCGAGAGCGTGAGCACGAGGGCCGTGCCGGGCGTGACCGCCACGTTGCGGGGCCCGTATTCCTCGCTCCCCTTCACCGACAGCAGGAAGCTCTCCGGCGCGGTGCCCGGGTGCACGTAGACGAAGAGGCCCGTGGCGCTCGTGCCGTCCTGGGGGGCGCCCTGGAAGTCCGGCGAGGGGTAGTAGATGCGCGAGGCGAGCTCCTCGCGGTCGGGCACCACGACGGCCCCCGCGAGCGGCGCGCCGGAGGCATCCACGACGCGGCCGAGCACGAAGCCCGCGTCGCGCAGGGTGCCCGCGCGCTGATCGCTGTGGCCGCGGATGGCCGCCTCGCCGATGGATCGTGTCAGGGCCTGCTCGAAGGCCTCGGGCAGGGCCCAGGCGCGCGTGCCGGAGATGTCGGTGCTCGGCCGCGTGCGCGTGAGCGAGGTGTCGAAGATGACGGTGGAGCTGCGCACGAGTCCCGGGTGTTCCAGGCGCGCCGCGAGGCTCAGGTGGATGTCGCGCACGCGCACGTCGGGCACGGAGAAGGCATGGTCCTCGCCGAGGAGTCCCTCGCCCAGGACGGCGTGCTCGTCATTCACCCCCATGCCCCAGGGTTCCTCGAGGATGACGGTGAGCCCGTCGAGCGCGGGCAGCCCTTGCCCCTGGGCGTCGAGCAGACGCGCGGCCTCGGGAAGCAGCTCGGCGCGGCCGGACACGGCGATGGTCAGGTGATCGAGATCCACCTGGGTACTGCGATCGCCGGGATCCGGAGCGCCACCGGATGAACAGGCGGTGGGGAGCAGACCCACCAGAGCGCAGCAAAGGAGGACATTCGAATGCTTCATGACTGGACGCCAAGTTCTCCACGCTCCGGCCTGTTGGCAATCCACCCCCCGGGTCCTGGGCGTTGGGCGGAGAACGAACATCGGGACATGAAGAAGGGCCGCCCCCCGTCCTCCAGAGAGGAAGGGAGCGGCCCCTGGAAGCCCGGCGAGGGTCGTTACCCCCGGTCAGCGGCGGCCCCAGCCTCCGCCATTGCCCCGGCCACCGCCGTTGTCTCCGCCGTTGCCCCGGCCACCGCCGCTGTCTCCGCCGTTGCCCCGGCCACCGCCGCTGTCGCTGTTGCCGCCCCGGCCCCAGCCGCCCCCGTTGCCGCCACTGTTGCCCCGGCCACCGCCGTTGTCGCCGCTGCCGCTGTTGCCACCGCGGCCCCAGCCGCCACCGTTGCCGCCCCCATTGTCCCCGCCGCGCGAGGGAGGCGGTGAGCTGTCACCCCCGCTGCGGCCCCAACCCCCGCCGCGGGAAGGCGGATCATCCCGATCCCTCGAGGGGCGCCCCGGGCCGGTGTTGTCGCGGGGCGCGGGAGGATTCGTGTTCGGATTGCCCGGAGATGGATTGGGCTGGCCCCAGCCGCCACCCGGAGGCTGGGAGCCGGTGCTCGTTCCCGGAGGCGGCCGGTCCTGGCCTCCACCCGAGGCGGGCGGAGGCGGCGGGTTGCCCCATCCTCCCGAGTCTCCCCGGGGAGGCCTCGAGCCGTGACTGGTGCCCGGAGGCGGCCGGTTGCCCGACGAGCCCCAGTCATCGTCACGCGGACGCGGCGAGGAGGGCGATGGAGTCGGGTAGTAGCCTCCACCCCGGGGCGGACGCGCGGGCGAGGCGTCGTGGCCGTTGTCCCTGTCCCGGTCCCACCCCCCGGAGGAGTGGCGCGGCGGGGGTGGGCGGTAGTTGTTGTAGACGTACACCGAGCGGCCCCGGTCCCAGTTGTACGTGCTGCCCGAGTAGGTGCGCGGGAAGTAGTCGTGGTGGTGCCGGCCGTGCAGGTAGCAGGTGTCCCCGTTCGGACCCGGGTGGTAGTCGAAGTACCAGACCTGGCGCGGGCCCCGGTAGACGTACACCTGATTCGAGTAGGTGTAGGCGTTGACGTCCGAGGGCGCGTAGTCGTGGACGTGATCGTAGTCCTCGGTGCACCACCCTCCGTACACGTCCGGGTGGGCGCCCGCGTAATGGTACTCGTACACGCGGTACGTCGCGGGCCGATGGTAGTGGGCGACACAGCCGGAGCCCATCACCAGGGCAGCCGACACGCTGAGGAAGAGAAGGCGACGCATTGAGGTTCTCCAGGCCCGGGGCGGTGGGCCTACCCGCGCAGTGCTGCACGACGACACGCCTGGACGGCCCGGAGAGATGAAAATTCAACCCTCAATGGACCACGCGCTCGGCCGAGCCGGCGCGGGGCGTGTACAGCTTGCTCAAGCAGCCGAGGATGTACTCGCGGTACTCGCTCACCTCGCGCAGGCCGCACACCATCCACCTGCCGGCGATGACGAGCGTGGGCACCCCGCGCACGCCCCGGCTCGCCGCGAGCTGGTGCTCGTCGAGGATGAGCTTGCGCGTGTCGGCCGAGTGGTACGCCACCGAGAAGGGGCTCATGTCCAGACCCACGCGGCTGGCCAGCTCGAAGATGACATCCGTGCGCGTCACGTTGACGCCCTGCTCCAGCGCCGTCTTCTGCATGGCCCGCGCGAGGTGCGCGCGCGCCGCGGGGCCCTGCAGGTGCGCCGCCTCCAGCGCCGCGAGCGCCGGGATGCTCGAGCGCGGTGGATCTCCTCCCCGCCACAGCTCCGTCGACAACAGCCGCGCCGTGGGCTCCGGCTCCTTCTGCGCCAGGGTGATTTCCTGCGTCAGTCCCCGCAGCTCCTTCTCCGTGGGCCGCTTGTCGTGGACGCGCAGGGGATAGGGGCGCACGCGCCAGCGGACGATGTCTCCGAACTCATGCTTGAGGGTCTCCAGCCGCAGGTCGGCCAGATAGCACCAGGCGCACAACACATCCTGGTAGACGGTGATCTGCAGTGGTTTGGAGGAGGGCTTCATGTGCGAGCGCGCACAGATTACGAAGGCCCCGCTCTCGTTGTCACTCCCCCCGCAACCCATCGCCGCCCAGGCCATTCCCAGGAGGGCCAGGCATGGGGCTCGTCCGCCCGCCTGCCCTGGAAGTCCTTGCCAACTTCGCTCCGCGCCCTGTCCTACAACGTCGGACGGGTGGCGGCCGCGCGCGCCTCGACCAGGGCGAGCGCGTGGTCGATCATCTCCCCGGCGATGTCCTGCCCCGTCGCCTGCTCCAGGCCCTCGAAGCCCGGACTGGAGTTGAGCTCCATGAGCCGCGGCCCGTTGTGGCCCTCCAGCATGTCCACCCCGGCGATCTCCAGCCCGAGCAGGCGCGCGGCCCGCACGGCCACCTCGACATAGGTGGCGGACAGCTCCACCGGACTGCCCTCGCCGCCCCGGTGGATGTTGGAGCGGAACTCGCCCTGCTTGGCCCGCCTGCGCATGGCACCCACCACCTGGTTGCCCACCACCAGGGCGCGCACGTCCCGGCCCTTGCTCTCCGCGACGAACTCCTGGAGCACCACCTCCTGCCCCAGGTCCCAGAAGGTGCTGCCGATGGTCTGCACCTCCTGGAGCGTGTGGGCGATCATCACCCCCACGCCCTGCGTGCCGCGCAAGAGCTTGATGATGACGGGCAGCCCTCCCACCTCCTCCACCAGCTTGCGCATGTTGCTGCGGTCATGCGCCATCACCGTGCGCGGCGCGTCCAGACCCGCGCGGCACAGCAACTGGAGCGCCCGGAGCTTGTCGCGGCTCTGGGAGATGGCCAGGGCGCTGTTGAGCACCGGCACCCCCATCATCTCGAAGTGCGCCACCACGGCTAGGCCATAGCCGGTGATGGAGGCGCCAATGCGCGGAATCACCACGTCCACGCCCTTGATGTCCACCCCCCGGTAGAGCATCCGCGGCTGGCCGGGGGCGAGCACCATGGTGCAGCGCAGCGTGTCGAGCACCAGCGGCCGATGCCCGCGCTGGCGGATGGCCTCCACGAGCCGACGGGTGGAGTAGAGCGAGCGCTTGCGCGAGAGGATGACCACGGTCCGCTTCGACCGGGTCAGGCGGGGGGGGGAGGCCGCACCGGAGGAGGGCCGGGGCTCCACGGTGCGCGGGGGCGCCTTGGCGCGCGCCTGGACGGACGCCTTCTTGGACGAGACCTTCTTGGCGGGCATGGGGGCGCGGGACCCTACCACGGACGTGGGCGGGCCGCGCCGGTGGTGTTTGCTATGATGACGTGAGAATGCGTACCCCCGAACCGCACCCGGACGACATCCTCACCAATCCGGGAGAGAACGGTCTCGACTCCGTCGTGGCCCCGGAGGCGGGCGCCGGCGCCGGCACGGAAATCCTCGTGTTGGAGCCCCGCGCCACGCTCAAGTTGCGCAAATGCCGCGTGCAGGTGACGGCCGGACCGGACGAGGGGCGCTCGATCGTGTCGGACAAGGAGCGCCTGCGCTGCGGGGCCCACCCGACCAATGACCTGGTGCTCGCCGAGGATCGCACCGCCAGCCGCCACCACTTCGAGATCCTCAACACCGAGCGGGGCTGGCTCCTGGTGGACCTCAACTCCACCAATGGCACCTTCCTGGAGGGGCGGCGAGTGGAGCGCGCCTACCTGTCGGCGGGGGCCGTGGTGCGCGCGGGCTCCTCGGTGCTCTCCTTCACCCCCATCGACGAGGAGGTGACGGTCGAGCCGGACCGCGAGGGCGAGCTCGGGGGCCTGGTGGGGCAGAGCGTGCACATGCGGCAGGTGTTCGCGCTCATCAAGAAGATCGCCCCGCTGGACGTCTCCGTCATCATCGGGGGCGAGACGGGCACGGGCAAGGAGCTGGTGGCGCGCGCCATCCACGAGCGCAGCAGCCGGAGCAAGGGCCCGCTGGTGGTGCTCGACTGTGGCGCCATTCCGCCCCACCTCATCGAGAGCGAGCTGTTCGGCCATGAGAAGGGCGCCTTCACCGGCGCGGTGACGGAGCGGCCGGGTGCCTTCGAGCGCGCCCACGGCGGCACCATCTTCCTCGACGAGCTGGGGGAGCTGCGGCTGGACCTGCAGCCCAAGCTCTTGCGCGTGCTGGAGAACCACGAGGTGCGGCGCGTGGGTGGCAACGACGTGCTGTCGGTGGACTGCCGCGTCATCGCCGCCACCAACCGCGATCTGGTGAAGGAGATCGCCGCGGGCCACTTCCGCGAGGACCTCTTCTTCCGCCTGTCCGTCATCCACCTGCAACTGCCGCCGCTGCGCGAGCGCCGCGAGGACATTCCCCTCATCCTCTCGCGTGCCCTGGCGGATCCCGAGGTGCTCGCGCGCCATGGCCGCAAGCACATCTCCCCCGAGGCCCTCGCCCTGCTCATGGCCTACGCCTGGCCGGGCAACGTGCGCGAGCTGGTGAACGTGCTCTCGCACGTGCTCGCCTTCAGCGAGGGCGAGGAGGTGCTGCCCGAGCACCTGCCCGCGCGCGTGCGGGGCCAGGCCCGCGAGGTGCCGCTGCCCTTCAACGAGCACCTCACCTTCAAGGACGCCAAGGAACAGCTCCTGGAGAACTTCGAGCGCGAGTACATCACCCGGGTCCTCTCTCGCTGCGAGGGCAACCTGTCCCGCGCGGCGCGCGAGAGCGGCCTGCACCGCAAGTCCATCGAGCGGCTGGTGAAGAAGTACCAGCTCGATGCCAAGGGCATGAAGCCGCGCTGAGCCCGGTGGCCCGGCGGGCGGGCCGGGGGACGAATTTACAAATATTTTGCGCACGGGAGAGCCTCGGTCCTCGCCAGGGGTTGAGGGCGAGCCTTTGCCCAAGCGGGGAGGCGTCCACTTGACCGATGGGATTTCAACTATCGGTTATAAGAAAACGAGAGTCCCATGACTCCGCGTGTTCCCCCCAACCGAGGACAGTCCGGGCAGGCATCCGTCGAAGCAGCCCTGTCCTTGCCGCTTGTCGTCTTCCTGATGCTGGGGACCTTGCAGCTGTTCCTGATGCTCCAGGGCCGCATCATGGCGGAGTACGCGGCCTTCCGGGCGGTGCGCTCGGGGAGCGTGAAGCATGGGGACTGCACGGCGATGACGCACGCGGCCGTGCTCGCCCTGATGCCCAGCTACCACTCCTTCATGGCGGGCGGTGGCTCGCCCGCCCAGAAGCTCGGCCAGGCGTTTGGCAGGTACAAGGACAACGTCTACCGGACCTCGGCGCGGGGCAGTCCCGTCGAGGGCGCCCTGGTGTGGATCCTCCGCGACAGCCCCCTGGTCGCGTCGGTCCCCAACGAGGATCAGGACTTCGATCAAGCGGACGGCGCCAACCGGCGCATGGAGATCCGGCTCGTCTATTGGTACCCGCTCAAGATTCCCTTCGCCGACTGGGTCATCAGCCGCATGACCCTGGCGCGCTGGGGCCTGCAGGACTACACGGCGCAGGATCCGCTCACCCCCGTGCGGCGGGCGAACTGGACCGCGGAGAACCCCACCTCGCTCGAGGGGGCCATTCGCGCCGAGCTGCTGCGCCGCGTCTCGGTTGGCTTCTACTCCATGCCCATTCACGCCTCGGCGAGCCTGCGGATGATGACGCCGGTGCGCCAACGGCACTTCGTGACCCAGAACTGCGCTCCGGCGCCGGAGGTTCTGTGAACCCCTACCCTCGTCGGGGCCAGACCATGGTCCTCATGGTCATCTCCCTCTTCCTGCTCACGCTGATGGTGACGCTCACCCTGTCCATCGGCGCCAAGGTGCGCGAGAAGATGGAGGTGCAGGCCGTGGCGGATGCCGCCGCCTACAGCAACGCGGCCGTCACCGCGCGCGTCTACAACGAGATTGCCCTGCTGAGCCGCGCGCAGATCGCCCACATGGTGTCCATGGCGGCGGTGCAAAGCCTCATCAGCTGGTCCACGCTCTTCCGGGCCAACGTCGCCGCCACCTCGCTCAACTACTCCATCATCTCGGCGCAGCACGCCAAGGACGCCGCCAGGTGCTGCAAGAAGTTCTCGCCCTGTCCCCACCTGTGTGCTTGCTCCGGCGCCGCTGCCGCCGACTCGGCCATGAGGGCCTTCCAGGTCTGGACCCGGGACGTCGCGGAGTCCATGCAGTTCGAGGCGCTGGACACGGCCGCGGCCGCCCAGTCCCTGCGCCTGCAGGACGCGGCCATGCGCCTGCACGCGGTGCAGCTGCTCGAGTACACGCGGCTGATGGGAGAGATCAACAACCAGAGCCTGGCCGATGAGATCGTGGATGCCGCGAAGGCGGGCAGCCGGGTGGCGGGAGAGTGGAGCGCGCCGGGGGGAGGTGACTCGGTCTCCAACCGGGAGATTGGTTTCTTCACGGGCGCGACCACGCCCATCGACATCCTCAACTCCCACCATGTCTTCGCGGCCATGGGCAGCCGGGGCTTCTCCTTCATCACCGGCCGCTCCGGCATTCCCGCGATGGTGATCCAGCAGCAATTGCAGGCCCTGGGCTACGTGGTGCCCCCGGACAGGGCGACGGTCGTCAACCAGGGCAGCTCCTACTTCTCCACGCTGCCCAACCACGGCGCATTGTGGCCCCTGGTCAACGGCAAGTACTCCTGGACGGATGACCACGGCGTGAACACGCTGCGCTACAACCACTTCTTCTTTCCGTGTCGCCGCTACCAGTCCGCGTTCCCCACGATGGTCTTGTTGAACTCCACGGACTCGACGGACCCGACGGACCTGCACGTCTGGAGCCCCTTCTTCTTCGTGGACACCGTCCCCGCGCCCGCGCGTCACACCCTGGGCCGGTGCGTGCGCTGTCCGAGCATGTGGCCCACCTTCATCGACTACAATCCCCTGCCCCTGGTGCAGGAGGATGACAACTTCGGGCAGCCGAAGAACTTCGCCGTCATCCAGCGCGACTACAGCGTGCGCGCGGCCAGCGGTCAGTCCGTGGACCCGTGGAACCTCGGCTTCCGCTTCCGCTTCAGTCCCTCCCGGGAGTCTGGCTTCGACAACCGGGCACTGGTGCTCGCGGACGGAACCGACATCAGCAAGCAGACGGCGCTGTCGGCGGGCATCGCCTACTACCACCGCAAGGGGCACTGGAAGGAGCCGCCCAACCTGCTCAACCCCTACTGGCGCGCCACCCTGGTTCCCCTCACGGTCGATGATCAGGGCGAGGGCGATGTCCCCGACACGCTCGGCGACGTGGGCACCGGGTGGGCGGGGGAGACTTTCGAGGCCCTGCGTGGCCAGGGCTATGAGGGAGGTCCGTGATGAGAAGCCTTTCGCGCCGTCGCGCCTCGCGCGGTCAGTCGCTGGTGGAACTGGTGCTCGGGCTGCTGGTCTTCGTCACGGTGCTGATGTTCGGCATCCACTTCGCGGAGATCGGCTACCTGTCGGTGAAGGTGACGGAGGCGTCGCACTCGGCGCTGCTGGACACCACCGGGCACAAACTGCACTCGTGGCCGTCGAACAACAATCCCTCCGACCGGGCCGCGGAGCTCGCCGCCGCGGAGGCCACCGAGCGCTACCGCGACTTCGACAGCCGGACCTCCACCGCCCACGGAGACGGGCTCGCCCAGGTCTTCACCCGCGTCTCGGGCCTGAACGTGACCTGCCGCACGGGCGCCGGCCCCTCGTTCGGTCCGAGCCCGTTGACCAGCGTGGCGTATGAGGACGCGGGCGGATTGAGCTGCCAGTCCGAGGCGCTCGTCGAGCCAGTGGGCGCTTACACGCTTCCCCGGAAGTTCATGGAGGGCCCCGGGGGGTTCTTCTCCCAGCCGCACATGCTACGTCCCGATCCCTTCCGCGTGTGTGGCATGGGCCGGGCCCGGGGGGGCGTCTGCACGGGGCGGTTGACCATGGCGTTGGATGACTGGGGCCTGTCCGGGGACAACGAGTCCGGCATCTGCCCGTTCATCCCCGACGTGCCCGCGCCGTGCCCCACCAACCTTCCCTTCTATGCGATGGCCGCCAGCGTCTTCACCCTCAACGGGTTGGGCCAGGGGATCTCCGGCAGCAAGATGGCCATGGGCATCGTCAAGAGGATGCCCATGCCCTTCTTCTATGGCGGCGAGAACATGTTCTGGATGAGCAGCGCGGGCGAGCCGCTCTTCCTCCAGCCCACGGGCTTCTCCATGGCCGAGGGCTGGCCGCTCTGGCCCACCACTCCCGGGGCCGCGCCCATCGGTGTTCCTGGCCTGGCGTATTCGTTTGCCTACCTCAAGCGGGATGGCTGCTTCCTCGGGAGGGATTGCCCCTGATGCTCCTCGTCCTGACCTGGATGTTGGCGGCGAGCCCCACCTCGCCTTCCCCTGCTCCGGAGCGCGCCACCGCGGGCACCTCGAGCGCGCCATCGGGGACCCCGGCGAACGGACTGCCGTCCGCGCCTTCCAGCACGCCAGTTCCCCTGCGCTGGGATGTCCCGGGACTGCTCGCGTGGGTGGACACGGATGGGCCCATCGCGGCCAATGGCATACCGGTCCTCATCCAACTGGCGCGCTCGTCCCGCTCCGTGGATGACCTCGCCTCGCACTTCGTGCGCTTCTTCGAGAAGGAGGGGCTCTTCGTTGCTCCGCTCGAGAAACAGGCCGCCATCACCCGTGAGCCCCAGCTCACGGCGTTGGATCCCAAGCAGATGCTGTCCTATACGGTCATCCTCCAGGCCAATCCGGACAAGACCACCTCGGTCATCCTGGGCACGGCGAACGTGGGGGCCTGGAAGCCACAGAAGCAGAGCCAGTCGCTCGGGTGGGCGCCCCTGATGCCGGGCGCGCGCAACCTCTTGCGCACGGAGGCGGAGGGACAGTCGAGCGCGGCCTACGACGTGGACAGCACACCGGACAAGGTCCAGACCTTCTATCGCGAGGAGTTGGAGAAGGCGGGCTACAAGGCCACCGGGCAGCCGGGCGAATACCGGCGGGGCTCGGAGTGGCTGCGGGTGCGCGCCCGGCCGGACGCGAAGGGCCTGATGGTGTGGCTGGTGCGTCAGCTGGGCGGAGTGGACCCGGCGGCTCCAGCCCCTTGAGCGGGCTTGGGCGCCGGGCCGCCTCCGCCCCCGCGCGCCTAGTCCTGCGGCTTGGCCTCGGGGAGCAGGTCCCCGCACGTCTTGGTGATGCAGGTGGTGAACTTCTCGCCACAGGTCATGTTGCAGTCCTGGTTGCCCTTGCAATCGTCCACGCACGACTTCATGGGGTCCTGGCACTTCGACATGCACTTGTTGAGTGCCTGGGCCTGCTGGGTGTTCATGACCGGCTTGGGCTCCTTGTCCCGCCGGGTGGGCGCTGGATCCTTGGCCAGGGCGGCGGCGGGCAGGAGACAGGAGAGCGCGAGGGCCAGCAGCAGCGAGGAGCTTTTCATGGAGGGGTTCCGGGGGTAGGACGGTGGCTCGCCGAGGGACTGCGCTGCCCGGCGGGAGAGCGATTATAGGAGCCGCTGCACTGTAATTGAAGCGCCCATCCCGCTCGTGTTACGGCCCCGGCATGAGCGACGCTGGAGCACCTCCCCAGGATCCCAAGGACACGGTCAACCTTCCCAAGACGGACTTCCCCATGAAGGGGAACCTCGCCCAGCTCGAGCCCCGCATGCTCGGCTGGTGGGCGGACCACGGCATCTGGGGAAAGATCCTTCAGCGGCGCGTGGGCCACGAGCCCTTCGTCATCGCCGACGGGCCGCCGTACGCCAACGGCCACCTGCACGCGGGCCACGCGCTCAACAAGGTCCTCAAGGACATCGTGGTGAAGTACCGCAATCTCTCCGGCCGCCAGTGTGACTACATCCCCGGCTGGGACACGCACGGCCTGCCCATCGAGCAGGCGGTGGAGAAGCGGCTCAAGGACAAGAAGATCGACAAGCGCACGCTGGACCGCGAGGCCTTCCTCACCCAGTGCCGCGAGTACGCGCTGGAGTTCATCGACATCCAGCGCACCGAGTTCAAGCGCCTGGGGGTGCTCGGGGACTGGGACAATCCCTATCGCACGCTCGACTTCCACTACGAGGCGCAGGAGATCCGCGAGCTGGCCACCTTCGCCCGGCGCGGCATGCTCTACCGGCGCAAGAAGCCGGTGTACTTCTGCCTCACGGACCAGACGGCGCTCGCCGAGGCCGAGGTGGAGTACGAGCAGCACGCGAGCCCGTCCGTGTACGTGGCCTTCCCCGCGGGCCCCGAGGTGGCCGAGCGGGTGCCGGCGCTCGCGGGCCGCAGCGTCTCCTTCGTCATCTGGACCACCACGCCCTGGACGCTGCCGGCCAACCTCGCCATCGCGATGAACGCCGAGTACGAGTACGTGTTCTACGCGCTCGGCGAGCGCGTCATCTGCGTGGCCAAGGACCTGCTGTCCCGGGTGCTCGCCGAGGTGAAGGCGGACGAGCTGGAAGTGAAGACGGTGAAGGTGAAGGGCAGTGAGGTGTCGGCGACGGCGCTGGTGGAGCCCGAGCGCATCCTCGCCTACGCGCGCGGCGATGAGCTGGAGGGCTGCACCTACCAGCACGTCTTCTATGCGCGCCAGGGGAAGATCCTCCTCGGCGAGCACGTGACGCTGGAGGCCGGTACGGGCCTGGTGCACACGGCGCCCGGCCATGGCCAGGAGGACTACGAGGTGGGCCTGAAGTACGGGCTCGACATCTACAACCCCATCCGCCACGACGGCCGCTTCGACGACAGCGTGGGCGAGTGGCTCGTGGGCAAGAAGGTCTTCGAGGCCAACCCGCTCGTCATCGACGTGCTCGCCGACAAGGGCGCGCTGCTCAACGGCAAGACGGACAAGGTGGAGCACAGCTATCCGCACTGCTGGCGCTGCCACAACCCGGTCATCCTCAGCGCCACGTACCAGTGGTTCATCCCGCTGGACAAGCCGCTGCACGGCGGCGAGGGCAAGACGTACCGCCAGCAGGTGCTGGACGAGGTGGACCGGGTGCAGTGGGTGCCCTCGTGGGGGCAGAGCCGCATCAGGGGCATGCTGGAGACGCGGCCGGACTGGTGCATCAGCCGTCAGCGCAGCTGGGGCGTGCCCATCCCCATCGCCTACTGCGAGGGCTGCGACGAGGCACTCATCTCGCCGGAGTTGATGGAGAACGTGGCGGCGGCGGTGGAGAAGCAGGGCGTGGGTGTGTGGTACCGCACGCCGGTGGCGGACTTCCTGCCCGAGGGCCAGCGCGCGTGCGGCAAGTGCGGCAAGACGAGCTTCCGCCGCGAGACGGACATCCTGGACGTGTGGTTCGACTCGGCGTGCATGTTCAGCGCGGTGCTGGACCGGCGCCAGCGCATTCCGGCGGACCTGTTCCTCGAGGGGAGTGATCAGCACCGGGGCTGGTTCCACTCGTCCATCCTGGTGTCGGTGGGCACGCGCGACGTGTCGCCCTACAAGGCCTGCCTCACGCACGGCTTCGTGGTGGACGGCAAGGGCGAGAAGATGTCCAAGAGCGTGGGCAACACGGTGGCCCCGGAGAAGATCATCCAGCAGTACGGCGCCGAGGTGCTCCGGCTGTGGGTGGCCAGCAGCGACTACCGCAATGACGTGCGCCTGTCGGATCAGATCCTCAAGGGCCTGAGCGAGGGCTACCGGAAGATCCGCAACACCATCCGCTACGCGCTGAGCAACCTGTATGACTTCGAGCCCGAGCTGGACGCGGTGCCAGCGGAGCGGTTGCAGCCCCTGGACACGTGGGCGCGGGGCCGGCTCGCGGAGGTGGTGGCGCGGGTGAAGCGGGCCTACGAGGCGTACGAGTTCCACCTCGTGTACGCGACGGTGGTGGACTTCTGCGCGGGGGATTTGTCGGCGGTGTACTTCGACATCCTCAAGGACCGGCTCTACACGTCCAAGGCGACGGGCGAGGCACGGCGCGGCGCGCAGACGGTGCTGCACGAGGTGGCCACGGTGCTGCTGCAATTGCTGGCGCCCATCATGAGCTTCACGGCGGAGGAGGCGTGGCAGTACCTGCCGGGGAAGAAGGCGGAGAGCGTCTTCCTGACGGACTTCCCGGAGCCGGCGGTGAAGCCCGACGCTGCCCTGGCCGAGCGGTACGCGAAGCTCTTCGCGGTGCGGGGCGCCGTGCAGGGGCTCTTGGAGGCGGCGCGGCGCGAGAAGATGATCGGCTCCTCGCTGGAGGCGCGGGTGGTGCTGAGCGCGAGCGGCAAGGCGCGCGAGTTCCTCCAGGCCCACGCGGCGGAGCTGCCGGGGCTGCTCATCGTGAGCCAGGTGGAGCTGGCGGACGGGGCGGGGGACAAGGCCCAGGTGCTCGCGGTGGCGCAGACGCTGGGCGAGGACGTGAAGGCGGAGGTGCTGCCGGCGCGGGGCGCCAAGTGCCCTCGCTGCTGGACGTACTCGGAGCAGGTGGCCGCGGGCGCTTCCGTCTGCGGCAAATGCCAGGAGGCACTGTCATGAGTGGCACGATGAAGCCGTCACGCCGTTCCCTGCTGGGCTGTCTGGCCCTGGTGGTGCTGGGGTTCGCCTCGGTTCCCGCCTGGGCGGATGAGCCGGCGAAGAAGGCCCCGGAAGCCAAGAGCGCTCCCGCGACCGTCTCGGTTGTCTTTGATTATGGCAATGGCAAGGAGAAGGCCCTGACGGGCATCGAGTGGCGCCAGGGCATGACGGCCTGGGACGCCACCCAGGCCGCGGCGCGGCGCGCTCCTCCCATCGAGATCAAACACTCGGGCAGTGGCGCGATGGTGTTCGTCACCGGCATCGATGGGGTGAAGAACCAGGGCGGCGGGCGCGACAAGCGCAACTGGCAATTCCTGGTCAATGGCACCTACGCCGATACGGGCGTGGGCGCCAAGGTGCTCCAGGCGGGCGACAAGGTGCTCTGGAAGTTCGCGCCGCCCCCTCCATCGGGTTCCTGATGAGTGTCCACGAAGTTCTTGAACCCTGAGCCGATTCAGCTCGCGAACGCGGCCTGAGTCGGTGAACGGTTACATCAGCACCCAGCAAACGCACTCGGCCGAGGGCAAGTCTACCCTATTCAATAGGTCCCAAGTATATCACAGACCCGTTGAATTGACCTTGCTGTCATCGGCCCTCTGTAATCTTCGGGTTTGGGCTTCCAACTCGGGTGGCCCGCCCGAAGAGGTGCGGCGATGTTGAAACATTCCGACAGTTCGCGTTCCGTGGACACGCGGCGGCCCCTGCGCGCGGCGGCGCTGGCCATGGCGGCACTGATGCTGATGACAGCATGTGCTACAGGCACCCCCATGGGTGGAGGGTCGACGGCTTTTCGTTACCATCCGCCCGTGCCGCGTGACTCGCCCGAGCCCTGGGCGCGGAAGTCAGAAGCCCAGGACTGGAGCCTGGAGGACTGGGGCCAGGGAGAGGCTTTCTTTGCCAGGCTGCCCACGGACTTCGCGCCTGTGCAGGTGAGCGACGCTGAGTTTTCGGCAGCCATGACAACGCTTTGGCTTGACATGCCGCTTCGGGTGGCCGCGTCTCAACCCCCGTTGTATGTCGGCCGTAGGCTGGCGTGGGCTTCCGCGTCCGTGAGCGGCGAGGTGTGGCAATCTGACCTGGCCCGGTCCTATGGGCGGTTTTGTGAGCGGTGCGGCACTCCAGGGGACTGCCTGACGCTGTTTGAGGACGGGCCTCTCTTCCAGGATGACGACAAGAGAAGTCTTGCGCTCGCCCTGGCGGTAGGGCCAGCCCTGGAGGGTGTAAACGCGGAAGTACGCGCCATGCTCAACCCTACACAAATGCTCGCAATGCTGAGCATGAGCATCACGGTTTATATGGCGCTGCTGTTGGCGCCAGTGCCCGAGCCGATAACAAAGGGCGCGGCCCTGGTGTTTAGTGCCGCTTTGTGGGGTTATCTCGGTTATGAGTTCTTCGATTTGCTGCGGGCCTATGCGCGGCTTTACGAAGATGCGCCCCGGGCCTCCACCTTTGCGGAGTTACGCGAGATTGGCGAGCGTTTTGGGCGTGTCATCGGTCCCAACAGTGTGCGGATTCTCGTCGTCGTGGGGACGGCGGCCATTGGTGAAACGGTAGCCCTTGCTTCCAAGGCCCCCAAGCTCCCCGGATTTGCGCAAGCGACGGAGAAAGTCGCGGCTCGTACTGGGTTGGGCCTGCTGGAGACCGCAAACGGAGCCGAGCGCCTTATTGTCTCTGTGCCAGAGGGGGCGATCCGCGTGGTGTTGGCGCCTCATGCCGTGGCCATGGTCGCCCGGGGTGTTGGCGCTGGGAGTCCTGCCCCAACTCGGGGTAAGCTCCTCCCCAACGGGCACAGGGCGTGGGGGTCGTTCAGTGGCTTCAAGTCGGCCATGGGGCGAGCGAGCTCGGGAAAGCAATGGCATCACATTGTGGAGCAGACCCCGGGCAATGTGAAGCGGTTTGGAGGCGAGGCCCTTCACAATACCGAAAACATCACCGCACTCAACGAGGGGCTACACACCGACGTGAGCGCCTTCTACTCGTCGATCCGAGAAGGAATCACCGGCTCCAACACCCTGACGGTCCGGAAATGGCTTGGCACTCAGTCATACGAAGCCCAACGTCAGTTCGGATTGAAGGCAATTGAAAACATCAGGAGAGGAACTTGGAAGATCAGGTAAGACAGCTAGAAGAACTGGCGGAAAGATTTGCCCACCACACAGCAGAACAGACGGACGCAATCTTCCGAGGTGATGCCAGGATTGGCAACAGGCACGCGAAGCAGCGGATTGCCACGTTCAAGAAGTTGCGCGCTCACGGGAACGCGGGGCGGGATGCGCTCGCCATGTTGCTCACGCACCCGCGAATGGACGTACGAGGCATGGCGGCGGTCTACCTGCTGCGCTATCGGACGGCGGAAGCCAAGGCCGTCTTACTGGAGATCGCAAAAGGTGAAGGACTGGCCGCTTTTGAAGCTTCGGAGGCCCTGAAACGCTGGGAAGAGGGCACTTGGGCACTAGATCCAGCCGAGGATGCCGCGGGGCAGCCAGAATCACCCCGCGTGGCACCGCCCAGCAAGCGCAGCCGACCACGCACGGAGCGCGCCGCGAGTGACAGGCGGAGAGGGAGCAAGCGGGACAAGCCTGGCGGGTGATACGCCAGGGGATGACGGCCTGGGAGGCCACCCAGGCCGAGGCGCGGCGCTCCCCTCCCAGGTGCTCTGGAAGTTCGCGCTGTAGGCGCTCCAAGAACCCCTTGGCGCCTGCCCGGGCGCATTTGTCTGGCCGTATAATACGACCGGTCATATACTACCGCCTCGAAGCCATCGCGACCGCCGGAGAGCTCCAGCGGCCACTCCTAGGGAGCAACCCATGTCAGACCTTCTCGCACGAGTCTTGAGCACCTACGGCGGCCTCGAGCGCTGGAAGAAGGTGAACAAGATCTCCGCTCATCAGCGCTTCGGCGGCGTCCTCTGGCCGCTCAAGCAGGTGGACGGCATCGTCAATGACGCGAGGGTCACCGTCGCCATCCAGAAGCCGTGGACCTCCATCACTCCCTTCACCGCGGCGGACCGTCGCAGCGTCTTCACTCCGACGCACGTGGCGATCGAATCAACGAGCAAGGGGATCATCGAGGAACTCAATGATCCGCGCGCCTCGTTCGCCGGCCACACCCTGGAGACGCCCTGGAGCCCGCTCCAACTCGCGTACTTCACCGGCTACGCCATGTGGACCTACGTGAGCGAGCCGTACTCGTTCACCTTCCCTGGCGTCCAGACGGTGGAGCTCGAGCCCTGGAAGGAGCAGGGCGAGACGTGGCGGCGGCTCAATGTCAGCTATCCGAGCAGTCTCGCCACGCATAACCCCGAGCAGACGCTGTACGTCGATTCCGACGGTCTGCTTCGCCGGCGCGACTACCAGGTGGACATCGCGGGCGGCGTGCCGAGCGTGCAGTACATGAGCGGCCATCGGGAGATCTCCGGCATCGTCATCCCCACGACGCGGAAGATCTACGGCCGCGACGCCCAGAACCGCGCGGTCCCCGAGACCCTCGTCGTCTCCATCGAACTCGACGACATCACCGTCGACTGAGCACGAGAGAGGAAGGCGGGGAGGGCCGCTCACCAGAGACGCAGCAGGCGGGCGCGGCAGCGGAACTTCGGGTCGAGCAGGTCGATCACCTGTACATCGCCGGTGGTCTCGTCGAAGCGGCCGGCGAGCGCGCCCAGACTGGCCATGGCCGCGGCGTACGCGGCGTCCTTCTCCTTCATCTCCGAGACGTGCTTGAGGTAGACGACGCGGCCCTCCACGGCCCAGAGGGTTCGGATGCCATCCGATTGGACGCCCATGTGCACTCCCGGGGTCTTCAAGGGAGGAGGCGTGAGCCTGGCCAGGGCGGGAGGCACGGCCTCGCTCACGTACTTGTCGAAGGCTTTGTCGCCGCTGGGCTCCACCACCTGCACCGAGCGGAGTTGCCCGTCGGGGGCTTGCCGCAACTCCAGGATGACGACGAGCCCTGGCTCGGGCTCGGCATGCTGCTGGAGCGCCTCTCCCGTCTTGAGGAACCCGCGCATGCGGTCATGGGCCGGGTTCCCCTGGGAGAGGGCCTCGAGCCGCTCGAGGGGAGTGAGGGGCTCGTGCGCATTCCGCTCCCGGTCCTTGCCCACGCGCCCGCTGTGGCCGTAGCGCTCGGCATCCTTCAAGTAGGTCTGGGCGAACTGCTGGAGCTTCCCCGGGGAGGTCTTCCCCTTGAAGAGCGGGGCACCCTCGAGCTGCTTCTCCAGGGCCTCGCGGACCTCGCTGAAGTACGGATGCACCAGGCCGTTGTCCACCCGCCGCGCGGCCAGGTCATCCTCGGCGAAGGACTGCACCCGGGCGCTCACGCGGGCGTGCTCCTCGGCGGCGAGTGTCTCCGGAGAGAGGCTCGGATCACCCGGGCGGATCGTGCGTCCCCGCGGTTTCTCCTCGGGGATGGGCAGGCTCCAGCCCCCTGACGGAAGGGAGGGCAGCAGCGAGGGGCGCCGTGCCTCCGCCGTGAGCGGCACGTCTCGCGGTGCGTCCAGGGGAGGGGAAGGCGCGGCGGGAGACGAGGGGTGCTCCACCTCGGAGGAAGACGCGGCCCGCTCGGGCGCCGTGTCCGAGGAGGCCGCCGGAGCGGAGGCCTCGAGGGGAGGTGCCGGCTCGGGGGTGGACGGCTCGGAGGAGGGCCGCTCCGGGGGAGCCGGCCTGGCCGGAGGCGGCCGGGGAACTGGAAGCGCCCGAGGCGGGGGGCGGGGCCGCTCGGTGCGGGCCGTGGGAGGAGGACTCGGGGGCGGCTCGGCAGGAGGGGGGGACGAGAAGACGAGATCCACCGCGAACGGGTGAGGCCCGGTTGGGGTGCTCTCCGGGTGCTCGGGTTCCTTCCCCCAGAGGAGGGCCAGGAGCACCGCATGAATGAGGAGTGAGATGAGACCAGCCCACCCAAGCCGTGTGCTCCGCATGGCCCCACATTTCCAAAAAGACGGCTCGGACTCAACGCCACATCAAGAGAACGGTTGTCTGGCACGGAACTTCTCACTCGCTTGGAGTGCGACAGTGGTCGCCACCCTCCCGCGTCGGGACGGAGGGCCCTGGCGCTCCCTGGTACACTCGGGGAATGGATGGCACGACGGCCGCCGAGCAACTCCTCCACGCAGGTTGTCCCTGGTGGGACCTGCGAGAAGCTTGGGGCGAGCCGAACGTCAAATGGTGCGAGGCCACGCTGTGTGGGTGGGTGAACGAGCCCGCGAATGCCTGGTCCAATCTGGCCTACTTCGTGGTGGCGCTCTGGTGCGTCTGGCGGTGGCGCGCCACCGGTAGCCGCGCCATGCGGCGCTTCGCTTGGACGACCGGACTCGTGGGCATCTTTTCCTTCATCTACCATGCGACGAACAACTTCGGCACCCAGCTCTTGGACTTCGTTGGCATGTACGTGCTGGTCTTCTTGCTGGTGGCGTTGAACCTGCACCGGGTGGGCTGGTTGCCGAGGCAACAAGTGGGATCGGTGCACATGGGGCTGACGATGGGGTGCACCGTGCTCGTGCCGGTAATGAGGCATTTCGATTTTCCGTACCAGTCCGTGGTGCTGGTGGCGGTGCTGGTCATCATTGGCACCGAGCTTCATTTGTCCCGGCGGAAGGATCGACACGAGTCGTACCGGGATTTCTGGTGGGCGGTGGGGCTGATAGCGGCGGCGGCGGCGTTCTCGGTGGTGGACGTGACGGGGCTGTGGTGCGCTCCCAACAACCACTTCCTGCAAGGACACGCGGTCTGGCATGTCTTGAGCGCGCTCGCGTTGCTGTTCGCCGCGCGGCACCATTTCGGGCTGGAAGACGCAGGTGGTTCTCAAAAGCCAACTGCCAGTCCTGCGTGAGGCGGCTTTACCCAGGCGCGGGGAGCTCCGCGAGCAGCTCCCTGGTCTCCTGGAAGTTGCGCCAGTTCGGGCTCACGCCGACTCGGGCACAGGTTCTCTCGAGGAGCCACCGGGCCATTCTGGGCCGACCCTGCTCCCGCAGCAGGCGGCCCAGGCTCACCGCCGCGCGCAGCTCGAAGAGGCCAGCCCCCTGTTCGCGGGCTCGCCGGAGAGCGCGGAGGAAACGCGCCCGTGCCTCCCGCTGCTGTCCGTCCGCCCACAACAGCTCTCCGTACAGGCGATGCAGCTCGGCTTCGCAGAGGCGCTCTCCTGTGGTCTCCGCCCAGTCCAAGGCCTCGCGCACCGTGTCCATCCCCTCCTGGAACTGCCCCAGCTTCAGCTGGAGTTCCGCGACCATGCTGAGGTTGTAGGGAACTCCCGCGCGGATGCCCCGGGACCGCCACTCTTTGTCGAGCTGCCGCATGTGGTCGAGGCGCTCCTGGGGGTGTTCCTCCCCCTTCTCGGAGCGGGCCCAATCCTTGATGAACATCGACCACGTCTGCCATGCCCAGGAATAGCTGCGCTCGCTGCAGCTGTCGATGACCTTGTTCGCCCAGGTCAAGGCACCAGGGGCGTCTCCGCGGAACTGGCAGGCCACGGCCACCCAGGTTAATGCACAGGCTGTCGTGTGTGGATGGCCGACTTGTCTGGCGAGCGCGATGACCATGTCGCTGTAGTGCCGGGCTTGCTCGGGCCGGCCGCACACCGAATGGATGATGGGAGCGTAGGCCAGGGCCGCCAACACCGGTGCGATCCCTTGCCGCAGTTCCTGGGGCCGGTGTGGCTCGAGGTCGGAGCGCGCACACGCCTCCGCGCGTTCGAGATACTCCGAGGCGGTCCGCACCTGGCCCCAGCAGAGGAAAACGGTGGCCATCAGCCGGTAGCCCAGGGCGCGCGTCTCCTCATCGTGCTGGCTCGTCCCGCATTGCACCAGTTGCTCGGCCAGCTCCTGAAGGTAATGGAACTTCGCGCGTGCCAGGTAATAGGTGCAAACTTCCCAGTAGGACGGCTCGAGGGTGGGCAGCGTTTCGCCTATCTGGCGAAGGAGCTCCCGTGCCCGGGCGTAGGTTCGCTCCACCTCCGGCGAGCAGAATCCCTGGATATAGGTCAGCGGGTCGCCCAGCGTACTCACGAACTGCAACTCGTCGCGGAGGCGCTGGGGAGCATCTGGAAGGCCGCGCAACAGCTTCAACGCCTGGGTGAGATGGCTCACCGCCTCCACGGGAGCCGAGCGCATCCTGGCCCGCAGTCCGGCCTGGGCCCAGTAGGGGATGGCCCGCTCGTTCTCTCCTGCTTTCGTGTAGTGGTGCGCGAGCACCTCGGGCTTCGACAGAACGAGCCAGGGAAACCGCTCCGTCATCACCGCGGCGATGTGCCGATGGTATCGCCGCCGCAGTCTTCGTGAGAGGGATTGATAGGCCGCCTCCTGGATGAGCGCATGCCGGAACTGGTAGCTGGGATCGAGGACTCCCGGGCGGGCCTGGAGCAACTGCATCTCCATCAGCCCCGAGAGCCCGCGCTTCAACGAGTCGTCATCCCGTTCCGCGACGGCCGCGAGCAGTTGATGGGTGAAATCGCGCCCCACCACCGCGCAGAGCTGGATGAGCTCCTTCTGGCGTGGTGCGAGCCTGTCCAACCGCGCCAGGAGCAGCTCGCTCAGGGTGACTGGAATGGCGCGCGGCAGCCCTCCTTCCCAGTCCTCATGGGCGGTGGGTTGCTCGAGCACCATCCGGGTCATCTCCTCGATGAAGAGCGGAATGCCGTCCGTCTTGCTCACCAACTGCTGGAGGGTCTCCTCGGGCAGGTGCCGGTCTCGGGCCACCTCCTTCACCAGGAGGGCCGCGGATCCGGCCGACAGGTGCTCGAGGGGGAGCCAGTGACGCCAGGGGCGTTGGGGCCATGTCACCTGGAGCCCTGGGCGGGTGCTGAGGAGAACGAGGACGTGTGCCTGCTCGATGCGCTCGAGGAGGAACCCCAGGAACTCCATCAGGATGGAGTCGGCCCAGTGGAGATCCTCGATGGTGAGCAGCACGGGTTGCACCTGGGCCACGCGCAGGAGCAACGTCCCCAGGGTCGAGAAGAGCTTCTCCTTGCGTCGCTCGGGCGTGAAGCGGCGGATGGCTGAATCCTCGGGGAGGGGAAGCGAGAGGAGCATCCCCAGTACGTGCACCTCCTCCGAGGACATGCCCAGCGCTCCCAGCCGCTCCTCCAATTCCTCGAGTTGTTGCTGGGGAGTGCCTTCCTCGGGGAGTTGGAACAGGCGTTGAAGCACCTGGACGATGGGATGCAGCTCCGAGGTGTAGAGCTGGGACCAGCACTGGAACTGCAACTGCATGGCTGGCTCCTGGGACACCTGCTCGGTCAACTCCCGGATGAGGCGGGATTTACCAATGCCCGCATCACCCTGGATCACGACGAACGCCCCCTGTCCCCGCCGGGCCTGCTCCCAATGCTCGCGCAGCCGTTGCTGCTCTTGCTCCCGTCCCACCAGAAGCGAAAGTCCCCCCGCGGCGACCGCCCGGTCGAACCGGACCCGCGTGCTCCTCTCGCGCAGGACACGATGAATCTCCACGCTCACGCCTCCCCACAAGCCCTCGAAGGAGCGAGGACCGAGGGGTTCCAGCTCGAAGGCTCCCCGCACGAGCTTGTAACTGGATTCACCCAGGAGGAGTTCTCCAGGACTGGCCTGCGCCGCGAGCCAGGCCGTCACCTTGGGGGTCTCACCCAGGAGGTTGAGGGTCTGGCTTCCCGGGTCCGACGCGTTCACGCCGAGGGTCACCATGTCGGTCTGGATGCCCACCTTCACGGCCAATCCAGACCGTGGTAGCTCCGGCACCCTCCGCGAGAGTTCCTCCCTGACGCTCCCGATCAGGTGGAGCCCGGCTCGCACGGCACGCTCCGCATCATTCTCCCGCGTCTGGAGATGACCGAACCAGGCATGCACTTCGCCTCTCATGGAGTGAAAGACCGCGCCCCCCTGTTGCTGGATGACTTCCGAGCAGCCCCGGAGAAAGGCCGCCTCCACTTCCCCCAACGCTTCCTCGTCGAACTGCTCCCCGAGGTCTCCGCGCCCGACGAGCTGACAGCACATGAGGGTCATCTGCCGTCGCTGGGGCACCTCGGGTCGTGGTTCCGCGGGTTGGAAGCCGAGGTGCACCCTGAGTTCCCGCAACTCCTGTCGGAGCTCCAGTGCCGTCGGGAATCGCCGCGCCGGTTTCTTGGTCAGCGCGGCGGACAAGAAGTCCTCTACTTCCTGGGGCAGTTCCGGGCAGCACGCCCTGACTGAAGGAGCAGGTCCGGTGGATGTCACCCGAGTCCGCAGCTCCCCCAAGGTGCTGCTCGAGTAGGGCAGTTGCCCGGTGAGCATCTCGTGGATCATGACTCCGGCGGACCAGACATCGGTCCGCGGGTCCTGCCGTTCCCCCAACCACTGCTCTGGCGCCATGTAGGCCGGTGTGCCAGAGGTTGGCAGGTCGGGTATTCGCGGAGAGTCCACGGCAATGAGGTGGGCAATGCCAAAGTCGAGCAACTTCACTGTCCCTTGCCGGGTCAGGAAGACATTGCTCGGTTTGAGATCCCTGTGGACGAGGTGGCGCTCGTGGGCATGAGCCAGGCCCGCGGCGACGGCGTCCATGATCTCCAGGGTGCGTTGCAGGGAGGGGCGTTCCCGCCGGAGCAGCGAGGCGAGCGATTCTCCCTCCAGATACTCCGTGACCAGGAAGGGAGTCTGGCTCCTGCCCGCCGTGTCACGCCACATCCCGACATCGAAGATCTTGATGATGTTTTCGTGGTCCAGGCGAGCGACCGACCGCGCTTCCTTGAGCGCGGCGTCTTCGTGCCCCTGGCGGGGTACCAGGATCTTGAGCGCCACCTCACGCTGGAGTTTCGTGTCCCGAGCCCGGAAGACCTGACTCATTCCTCCTAGGCCCAGCCACCCGATGATTTCAAAGCGGCGGTCGTCAGGTCCTCCAAGACGCATCCCGGGAAAGGGCAGGCGTGGAGGGGTGCTCACCTGAATCACTTTCCGCAGGAATACTTCTTCTTTGGAATTCAAGCCCTTGGGACCCATGGTGTGTCCTCGGCCTCTCCAGGTTCTCTCCCGTTTTCCCTCCGGATAGACAGTACGTTCTCATTTGTGATTCAGGTGAGAGGCAGGGCTCGACGTATGCTTGGCCGCGAGGGTGGGTTCAGCAGCGGACCGAGCGTCGGACGTCTCGGCCACCGACCCGGAACCGCTCAGCGCTGGACGTAGCCGTCCGACAAGGTCCGCAGGAAGGCGACGAGGGCGTCTTCCTCCGCGGAGGTGAGGCCGAGGCTGCCCATCTGGCTGGTGTTGACGTTCTGCTTCACCTCGGGGGACGGCCAGCAATCGACGCCAGGGACGGCCTGCTCCAGGGGGCCTTCCGCGCGGCACACGGGGAGCACGTCGCGCGTGTTGTAGAAGTGGACCACGCTCTTGAGGTCCTTGAAGTAGCCGTTGTGCATGTAGGCTTTGACGAAGGCCGGGCTGGGCCGCTTGTCCACGTTGCGCAAGGTGGGAACCTTCTGCTTGCCGAGGTTCTCCCGCGCGTACCGCTGCCACTCCGGGCGCGTCTGCAGGAAGGCCCCCAGGCCCTGATCCGTCCACTCCCAGCCCCGCGGGTTGAACTCGCGCTGCTCGTACCAGGGGTTGAGCGGGTTGCGCGGCACGCCGAGGTTCGCATAGGTGTGGTCGGTGAAGAGGGGCGGCTCGCCGCGGGCGCCGCGCTGGCTCAGGTGGCAGCTGGCGCACATCGCCTTGCCCTCGAACAGCTCCAGGCCCTGCGTCTCCTGGTCCGTCAGACGGACGCGCCCGGCCAGGTACGCGTCGTACTTGGAGGAGAAGGGGTTCATCTCGGACGAGGCCTCGTAGGCCGCGATGGCCCGGGCGATGTTGTCGAAGGCCCGTGCCGCCTGGCCCGGCTGGCACATGGTCCACCCGTAGACGAGAAGGAAGTGCGCCGCGTAGGGCCCGGTGCACACCTTGGCGACGACGGCCGCCTCGCTGGGGTTGTTCTGCTCCACCGGATTGAGCAAGGGCAGCTGCGCCTGATCCGCGGCGGGAGTGCCCAGCTCCTCGCCCGTGGCGCGGCCATCCCAGAAGCTGCCCCCCACGAAGACCCCCTTCGCCCAGCTGGCCGGCTGGAAGAGGGGGGCGCGCGTGGCATAGGCGCTCGAGGGAGGTTTGCGATTGCCGAACCGCCCCGGGACAGCGCCCTCGTGCACGCCCCCGGTCGCATTGCCGTGAGTGTCCGGTCCCATCCAGCCCGTCGACGGGTGATGACAGGAAGCACACGCTTGACCGGGGGGCTCGGAGAGTCTCTTGTCGAAGAACAACAGCCTGCCGAGCTGCTCCTTGGGGTGGAGCGTCGCCACGGGGGCCTCCACCTCCGCGAGCAACCCGGCCGGCGCTTCCGGTGTTCCTGGCGCTTGCGGTTCGTTCGGGGCGGGGCCCACGTCACAGGCCACCAGTCCACACATCAAGGATGCAAGCACCCAGGTCTTCCACGAACGCATCGGAGCACCTCAAGGGAGGGGGGACCCGATGAGTGACACCGGCTGTCGCCGTCGGCCATGGGCTCGGGGGCGCAGGTGATTGTCCAGCATTTCAAGAAAACTCTGCCAGAAGCGGCCCTGTGCGATCGAGAACACGGGCACCGCGCGGCCGGGACGCGCCCCATCCGGAGCGAGCGCGGGAAGCGGACTCCAGGACGTGGTCACACCTGGGACGATGGACGGCCAGAGTATGTCCACGCCTGGAGGAATCCGCTCATGGCGTCTGGCGTGAGGCCGTCCGGCCTACCGGGTGGCGCTCTTCACGTAGTCCTGGCGCCAGCGCTTGTCCACGCGCGTGCGCATGTCGAGCCTCGCGTTGGCGTTCTGCTCGGCGGACTCGTACTTCTGCTGGATCTGCCCGTCACCGACGAGGAAGCCGTTGGCGTACACCACGGTCTGATCCGCGCCCAGCTTCAGGGCTTCCTCGTTCGAGCCCACCTTGAGGTTGTGCACCTTGCCGCCGAACGGCTGGCGGGTGACGCTCACCAGGGGGCTGATGCCGGTCCGGGTCTGGACCTTGTCTCCCACCCGCAGCTTGCGGGCCTGCACCATGCCCCGGTCCACCGTGGCGATGGGGTGCATCTCCGTCATCAGCAGCTCCCTGCCGGCTTTGTCCTTGATGCGCACCATGGGCACGGTCTCGAAGCCCTTGGCGATGTCAGTCACCGTGAGCGCCTGGGCACCGGGGTGGAAGGGATTGAAGATCTTGTCACCGATCTGGATGGACTCGATGGGCACCATGCGGCCGTCGGCCAGTTGCACCTTCGTGCCCTCGGCGAGGCAGCTGTTCGTCATGGTCATGCACGGCAACTGCCAGTCCGTGGCCTGGGAGTCTGGATCGTTGCTGATGACGATGGGACGGGGCGGAATCTCGACGGCTCCCTGCTTCAGCGGAATGCCCAGGATCATGCTGAGCTCCAGCTGATCCTGTACCTGCCGGCAGCTCGAGTCGAAGAGCGCCGCGTCCGCTCCCGTGAGATTCCAGCTCAGCGTCTTGCCGTCAGGGGAGATCGTGACGTGCTGCCAGAAGTTCTGCATCGGGCTGTACAGGGCATTGCTGCTGTCCACGTCGCAGCCGCCGCCCACGTTGGCCAACACGGCCTTGATGTTTCCCGGAGGCGTCAAGGTTCCGTTCTGGTACCGCGCGATCCTGTTGGCATCGAAGACGCAGGTGGGGTTGTTGAAGGAGATGCCGATCGAGCCGGACAAGGGGATCTTCAACGCCGTCGGGGTTCCGGTCAGGTCGTAGTCGCAATCACCCGTCCAGGTCCGGTTCAGGCAGAGGTCCACGCACTGTCCGCCCGTCCTGTTCACGGGGTCGGTGATGTTCAGGGTGGACAGGTCGAACTGGCACCTCCTGTTGTTCTCGCGCAGGGTGTAGGTCTCCTGCAGGCCCGTGGCCGAGTCGATGAGCGAGTACGAGTCCACCACGTAGTCCAGCGCACCCGTCAGGGTGATATCTCCGACCGCCGCCGACCTCGCGATGGAGCCACTGTACTTCTCGGCATAGGCCATCGCTCCGAGGGCAGTGCCGTTGTTGTCCCAGGTGGCGCTGTCGACATAGAGGTAGTTGGCCACGCCGGGGTAGGTGACCAGCGCGTTGGCCTCCATGTACGGGCTGCTCTCGGTGAGGAAGTTGGTCGAGTTGATGAAGTGTTGGGGCGTCCGGGCGACCGTGAGCGTCCGTGCGTTCTGCGTATCGTGCGGACGCAGTTGATCGGCGACGCGCCGCCGGTTGATGAGGTCGAAGAGACGGGGCGCCGTCCGCGGCGTCTTCCCGGCCATCTTCAGCCGGGAGACGACGAACCGGTACACCTTCGGGTCCGAGTAGTCGAGGCTCGTGGCGACGTCCGGCTTCACCAGGCTCCGGACGTACGCGCGATCCTCGTGGTACGTCTTCCATTCTGTCAGGGACAACGCATCGGGACGAGCCGACCCCGAGAACTCGGACTGCGTCCAGTCGATCTGCCCGTCAGCCGGCAGCGCGCTCGCGGCGGCAGGTCCCATGAGCCCCAGGAGCAGGCTCCCACAAAGCGTCTTCCACAGCATGGATTGCGATTTTGACATTCTTCCCCCTCTGGTCGTGCGAGTGATTCGCACGTGAATGCGAATGGACTTTCATCCATCCACGGCGGGGAATGCAATGGTCTTGTTTGTTGTGTCAATCATTGCCGGCTGACATGTCGCGTCTGGCGCTGACATGTCAGGACGGGATCCGGCTCAAGCCCCTGGTGGCGGCGGAGTGGAAGCAGGAGGCACGCTGAGCGGCGCCTTCCCGCTCCACTCCGTCCTTCAGGCGCCTGCTAGGGATTGCTGAAGATGAGGTACGCACCGGTCATGCCGGTCGTCGGCAAGGTGCAGCCCGTATAGGCGGCCGCCGTGCTGGCGGTCGACGTGCGCGCCTTGAGACCCGTGGCGAGCGAGCCGATCTTCAGCCGGTACTGCCGGCTGGCGATGTACGTCGCGTTGGCCGAGAACGTGAGATCGATGAGGAAGCGCACCGTCCCGCCGGCCGTGATGCGCGAGAAGTAGCTGCCGCCGCACCCTCCCGTGGCGCCGGTGCCGAGGGTGAAGTTGGCGGAGCTGCCGAACGGCGTGGTGGGGCTGCCGCAGATGAGCTGCAGCCCCGAGCCGTCGCCGGAGTCGGCGCGGGTGCCGGCCTGATACAACTTGATGGAGTTCACATCGAACCGCGACGGGCTGGTCCCCGCCATCTCGAGCGTGAGAGGAAGCTGATCCAGGTACAGGGTGCTCGTCGTCGTGTTGGTGACCTCGAAGGCCAGTGTCGTGCCCTGGCGGAAGTTCACCCCGTCGGGCGGAAGGATCTTCTTGTCATGGGGCGCGGCGGTGTTCTGCCGGAACTGCAACTGACCCGTGCAGGTGCCAGTGGCCGTCGAGAAGCCGTTCGACACCGGCAGGAACTGGCAGACGTTGCTGGTGGAGCAGTACCAGTACGGGTTGCCCGGGCCCACGCCGCTCGGGCTGGGCGTCTGCACGCCGCAGTCCGCGTAGGCGGTGCAGGGCGTGTGGATCGGGCACTTCTGGCCCGTGACGGGATCGTTCTCCCAGCTCAGGCACGCGGACGTGTCCGCTGTCGCGGCTTGCCGGGATTGGCTCGAGGCCGTGGGGGTCGAGCCCGTCTGTGACTCGCCGCCCTGCTCGGGCGCGGTGCCGCAGGCAGACAGCAGGGAGGCTGCGAACAAGAACATTCCAGACGTCACGAATTTCAAGGTGAGGACCTTTCACATTTCATGAGGCTTTGGGGTGCAAACACCGCTGTCGGGCTTCCGCGGCTTTCCTGGCAGCTATCACGTCGAACGCTTCAATGGCGAGCTTCATGATCAGGACTCACGCGTTGGCTGGGGTGATAGGGTTCGAGTGCCTGGGATTCGGGCACCCCTGCCCCGAGAGCTGGGAACTGCAACTGTTACCCGGGTGCCTTGCTCCCCGGTTCCGGCGAACGCTTGCCTGGTGGTTCATTCCATGGGCCGCCGGTTGGTACCTTCGACACGGGCCCCTTCCCTGATTATGGATTCGTGGACTCCGCTCGGAGGAGAATTCTCCATGCTCGACAAGCTCCGGCCCAGTGGACTACCGGTCGTCGGCTCGCTGCCCTGGGGGGCGCACTTCTGCCAGTTCTACGAGGGGCGGGAAGACCTCGTGGACTCGCTCGTGCCCTATTTCAAGGCGGGCCTCGACAACAACGAGAGGTGCTTGTGGGTGACCTCGGAACCTCTTCGGGCCGAAGATGCCCGGGCGGCGCTTCGTCAGGTCGTCCCGGAGCTCGTGGAGCGGGAGCGGCGCAGTCAGATCGAGATCATCAACCACCAGGACTGGTACGCGCGCACGGGAAAGGCGGATCCGGACTCCACCTTGCGCGGATGGGTCGAGCGGGAGGAGCGGACCCTGACGGAGGGGTTCGCCGGGATGAGGCTCACGGGGAATGCGTACTGGGTCGAACGCTCGGATTGGAACGGCTTCGTCGATTACGAGGCCCGTGTCTCGCGCACCTTCAAGGACCGGCACATCATCGGGATGTGCAGCTATTGCCTGGACCGCTGCCAGCCGCATGACATCCTCGACGTGGTCGCCAACCACCAGTTCGCCCTCACGCGCCGCGCGGGTCACTGGGAGATGATCGAAAGCGCCGAGCTGTGCATGGCGAAGGATGAGTTGCAGCGCCTCAACGCCGAGCTCGAACGCCGGGTGCTCGAGCGGACCGCCGCGCTCGCGCACGCGGTCCAGGCACGCGATGAGTTCCTCTCCGTCGCGTCGCACGAACTGAAGACGCCCATCACCTCGCTCCAGCTCTATGTCCAGGGCATGGCCCGCGCCCAGAAGAAGGGGATGCTGAGCGTGGAACATCTCAATGCCCGGCTGAGCCGGATCCAGGAGCAGTGCGGCCGGTTGGAGAAGCTCATCAACAACCTGCTGGATGTGTCGCGTGCGGATGCCCGGGCGCCGGTGCTCCAGCGGGAGTCCTTCGACATGTCGGAACTGGTGGCGGAGACCGTGGAGCGCTTCACGGAGGAGTTCGCGCGGGCGGGGTGCCAGGTCACTGTCGAGGCGCGCGAGGCCATCGTGGGCTGTTGGGACAAGATGCGTGTCGAGCAGGCGCTCACCAACCTGTTGCAGAACGCGGTCCGCTACGCCCCGGGCGCTCCGGTGAACATCCGGGTGCAGGCGGAAGGGCCCTGGGTGAGGATCGTCGTGCGAGACGCCGGGCCGGGGATCTCCGAGAAGGACCACGAGCGGATCTTCGAGCGTTTCGTGCAGGCGGGGAGCCAGACGTTCGCGGGTGGATTCGGCCTGGGGCTGTGGATCGTGAAGCAGATGGTGGAGGCCCACCAGGGCAGCGTGACGCTTTCCAGCCGGCCCGGGGCGGGCGCGACGTTCACGCTCATGCTGCCGCTCGACTGAGCCCAGGTCGGAGGGCGGGCCGGAAGGCGCGGACAAAGGTCTCCTGGTGCGCCGCGTCGAGGTCCAACGCCCCTCGGCGAGCGCTCGCCTGGCGGGCTGTGATATGGGCCGCTTGTAGGGACTTTCCGACAAGGACCCTTCCTTGGGTTGTGGGACCATGGGCTCCGCCCTAAGAGGATCCTCCATGCACGACAATCTCAGGCCCAGCGGACTCTCGGTCGTCGGCTCCCTGCCCTGGGGGGCACACTTCTGCCAGTTCTACGAGGGGCGGGAAGATCTCGTGGACTCGCTCGTGCCCTATTTCAAGGCGGGCCTCGACAACAACGAGACGTGCTTGTGGGTGACCTCGGAGCCTCTTCGGGCCGAAGACGCCCGGACGGCGCTTCGCCAGGCCGTCCCGGACCTCGTGGAGCGGGAGCGGCGCAACCAGATCGAGATCATCAACCACCAGGACTGGTACGCGCGCACGGGAAAGGCGGATCCGGACTCCACCTTGCGCGGATGGGTCGAGCGGGAGGAGCGGGCCCTGGCGGATGGGTTCGCCGGGCTGCGGCTGACGGGGAATACGTACTGGGTCGAGCGCTCGGACTGGAACGGCTTCGTCGATTACGAGGCCCGTGTCTCGCGCACCTTCAAGGACCGGCACATCATCGGGATGTGCAGTTATTGCCTGGGCCGCTGCCAGCCGCATGACATCCTCGATGTGGTCGCCAACCACCAGTTCGCCCTCACGCGTCGCGCGGGCCACTGGCACATGATCGAGAGCGCCGAGCTGTGCATGGCGAAGGAGGAGCTGCAGCGCCTCAACGCCGAGCTCGAACGCCGGGTGCTCGAGCGGACCGCCGCGCTCGCGCACGCGGTCCAGGCACGCGATGAGTTCCTCTCCGTCGCGTCGCACGAACTGAAGACGCCCATCACCTCGCTCCAGCTCTATGTCCAGGGGATGGTCCGTGCCCAGACGAAGGGGGTGCTGAGCGCGGAACAGCTCAACGCCCGGCTGAGCCGGATCCAGGAGCAGTGCGGCCGGTTGGAGAAGCTCATCAACAACCTGCTGGATGTGTCGCGTGCGGACGCCCGGGCGCCGATGCTCCAGCGGGAGTGCTTCGACATGTCGGAGCTGGTGGCGGAGACCGTGGAGCGCTTCGCGGAGGAGTTCGCGCGGGCGGGGTGCCAGGTCACTGTCGAGGCGCGCGAGGCCGTCGTGGGCTGCTGGGACAAGATGCGTGTCGAGCAGGCGCTCACCAACCTGTTGCAGAACGCGGTCCGCTACGCCCCGGGCGCTCCGGTGCACATCCGGGTGCAGGCGGAAGGCCCCTGGGTGAGGATCGTCGTGCGAGACGCCGGGCCGGGGATCTCCGAGAAGGACCACGAGCGGATCTTCGAGCGTTTCGTGCAGGCGGGGAGCCAGACGTTCGCGGGTGGATTCGGCCTGGGGCTGTGGATCGTGAAGCAGATGGTGGAGGCCCACCAGGGCAGCGTGACGCTGTCCAGCCGGCCCGGGGCGGGCGCGACGTTCACGCTCATGCTGCCGCTCGACTGAGCGTCACTTCATCGCGCCGGAGAACGCGGGCGCCGTGAACACGCCGCTGGGGTGGGGCAGCAGGCGCCGGCCCTCGACGACCCGCGACAGCTCCTCGAGGGACTCGAGCACCCGTTGGCGCAGCGACTCGGGGGCACGTCGCAGGTCGGCCTGGAGCAGGAAGTCGAGCAGGTGTCTTCCCAGCGCCGAGTCCGGCTCGAAGCAGGCGCTCACGTCGATCGACACCTCGGGATAGAGCTCGAAGTCGTAGGCCGTCCCGTGCCGCTCGAACAGGGCGCGCAGGCTCTCCTGGCCGAACAACCCACCGGTGAAGAAGCTGTAGTCGATCTCGTTCCAGAAGCGTTGCATGAGCTGATAGATGCCGCCTCGCTCCGAGGAGAGGGCGATCAGCAACCGGCCTCCGGGGCGCAGGTGCTCCAGCCACGTGCGGACCAGGCGCTCCTCGCCGCCGGGCATGTGGTAGAGCGAGTGGATGGAGTGGATGAGATCGAAGCGCCGGTCGGGCACGTAGTCCTCGGCCCGGAGCGCCAGGAAGGTGAAGCCGGTCGTCCCCCGCGCGGCCCCACCCACGCGTGAGCGGAAGCCGTCGAGCTGCGCCTGATTGGGATCGAGAGCCACGTAGGACAGCGGCACCTCGCCGCCGAGCGTGCGCAGGGTCTCGATGAGCCGGAGATCGAACGAGCCGTCTCCGACCCCGATTCCCAGCACGTCCATGCCCTCGGTGCCCACCTGGGGAGGATGGGCCCGGAGGAAGGACAGCACCTGCTCACGGTCCGCCGACCAGCAACGCCGGAAGGCCTCATTGGCCGCGGCGTAGCCCTCCGCGGTCAGGGGCAGGGCAAGACGTGGACGCTCTTCCAGACTCATGCGCGCGCTCCGGGCAGGAGGCGGAAGGCTATCACCTCCGGGGGGACTTCCTCCTACTGTCCGCGTTCGCAGCCGCAGCCACAGGCGTCGAAGAATGTCCGTTCACCCGGTTGGCAGACGAAGCGGATGGCGCTGCACAGCGCGGGGCTCCTGCTGACATAGCGTTTGCGTGAATCGTTGTAGTCACAGGACGAGGACGCGCATTGGCTCTTCTTCACGCAGATGCCAATACAGTCGGCGCCGCCGTTGTCCGGATCGCAATCATCGCTGGGGTCGTCGAGGCAGACCTGCCCCTGGGGACAGGGCGTGCCGGGAAAGCCACCGCAGGACTGGGTGAGGTGCTGGAGCACCTTGGGCTCGGGTGGGGCGGACGCCTGTGCCCAGGAGGTTCCGGACATACCGAGCAGGGCACTGGTGAGGGCGAGCGCGCTCACCACGGGAAGGCGGAAGGGCATGAGAGGACTCCTTGTGGGGGCGTACATCCCAATGGAGTCCCGAATCCGCCCATGTGACG
Organism: Cystobacter fuscus; assembly: GCF_044360685.1. Taxonomy (GTDB): domain Bacteria; phylum Myxococcota; class Myxococcia; order Myxococcales; family Myxococcaceae; genus Cystobacter; species Cystobacter fuscus_C. The sequence continues at coordinate 748,216 of NZ_CP043491.1, forward strand.
TCCCGCGGTGACACCGCGCGGGCCCTGGGGTGTTCCAGGCCGTGACCGATTCATTTTCCGCCCCATTCGCGCATCGCGGGGGGCTCAAGGCCTCGCCATGTTGAAGCACTCCCTGGTTGTCCTGCTGCTCGGTTCCGCCCTGAACGCGGGATGCACGCCTCCGCCCGAGACGACCCCACCCCCGGATGCCTGTGCGGCCCTGCCCGCCGCGCTGCGTGAGCGGATCGATCCGTTCATCACCGAGCGCATGCGACAAGGACACATCCCGGGGCTCTCGCTCGTCATCCTCCAGGGCGGCCAGCCCGTGTGCCTCAAGGGCTATGGCGTGGCGAACCGGGAGACGAACCAGCCGATGAACGTCACGACCCGGGTGTCCATCGGCTCCACCACCAAGGCGATGGCGGCGCTGGCGCTCATGCAGCAGGTGGAGGCGGGGCGCGTGGACCTGGAGGCGCCCGTGACGCGCTACCTGCCCTGGTTCCGCACGGCGGACGGGCTCCAGGAGCAAATCCTCGTCAAGCATCTGCTGTCGCACACCTCGGGCCTGCCCATGAGCTACTTCTGGGATGGTTCCCGGGATGAGGGCGCCCTCGAGCGCAGGGCGCGTGCGCTCGCCCAGGTGCGCCTGCGCTTCACGCCGGGGCAGGGCGAGGAGTACGCCAACGATGGTTTCGCCCTGGTGGGCCTCATCGTCCAGACGGTGACGGGCAAGCCCTTCACGCCGTACGTGGTCGACTCCGTCTTCAAGCCGCTCGGCATGGCGCACACGCTGCTGGACCCGGAGTCCGAGCAGGTGCCGGACGTGGCCCAGGGCTACTTGTGGTCGCGGGGCCAGCTGCGCCCGCTGTCGTCGACCTGGTCGAGCGCGCACGTGCCCGCGGGCGCGGCCACCTACACCTCCGCCGAGGATGTGGCCCGTTACTTCTCCGGGCTGCTCGCCGGGGGCGAAGGGCCCGGGGGCCGGGTGCTCTCCGCGCAGGGCGTGGAGCGGATGTGGCGGCCCGTGGTGATTCCCACCAGTGGAATGGGCTGGAGGCTCTCCCAGCAGTTCGGCCGGCGGATGGTGGCCCATGGTGGCAGCACGCTCAACACCAGCTCCATGTTCCTGCTGTTCCCCGAAGAGGGCACCGCCGTGGCGGTGCTCAGCAACCTCGAGACGAAGGTCTCGGAGGAGGTGGCGCTGGGCGTCGCCGCGATGGTGTTCGGCGAGGAGCCCGCGCCAGCGTCTCCGTCGGGGGACAGGGCGCCCAGCACCTTCGTGCCGGACACCGGGGTGTGGCGGGACTACGTGGGCTTGTTCGACACGGCGGTGGGCCCGGTGGGCATCTCCGTGGACGGAGGCCGGCTGTGGGCGACCTTCGGGATGGCGGAGCCCGCGATCCGCGGGGAGCTGGAGGCCTACGGCGACAACGAGTTCGTCGAGCGCGATGACTACGGCCTGCTCGAGGGCACGAAGGTGAGCTTCCAGCGCGAGCCGGACGGTGGCCTGAGTCTGCTCTTCGACGGCCAGCCCATTGGCAGGCGCGTGCCCTAGTCAGAACAGTGTCAGGGTCTACGACACTCACCCAGGCCCAGTTGACGGGTAGGGAGACGGGGGATAGAAGTTCCAGGTTCGCACGTCTGGAGGGACTCATGAAAGCTTGGATGACCGAAGTGGGGATGTTCGTGATGTTGGTGGCACTCGGCGTGGCCGGCCGCCTGCTCCCCCATGAGCCCAACTTCACCCCCATCGCCGCCACGGCCCTGTTCTCCGGCTACTTCATGCGGCACGTCTCGTTCGCCGCCTGCGTGCCCCTGGCGAGCATGCTCATCAGCGACGCGGTGCTGGGTGTCTATGATTACAAGGTCATGGGCGTGGTCTATCTCTGCCTCATGGCCCCCGTGCTGCTGAGCGCCGTGCTCAAGCGCCGCCTGGCGGTGACCACCGTGGGCGCCGGTGCCGTGGGCTCCTCGGCGCTCTTCTTCGTGGGCACCAACTTCGCCGTCTGGCTGTCCTCCGGCATGTACGAGTACTCCCTCTCGGGGCTCGTGAACTGCTACGTCGCCGCCCTGCCGTTCCTGCGCAACTCGCTCCTGGGCGACCTCTTCTGGTCCGGGATGCTCTTCGGCGCCTGGGCGCTCGTCGGCGCCGCCCGGCGCTCGGCCGTTGCCCGCGCCACCGCTTGAGCGCTCGCTTCTGAGTGCTCGCTTCCGGGCCCTCACCCGGCCCAGATGGCCTCGACCCGGGCGCGCACCTCGCGGCGCCCTTCCACGAAGCCTGGCAGCGCCCTCAGGGGCTCGAGTGCCGGGCAGTGCTCGATCCACTCCAGGTCGATGAGCACCGTGTCCGCGGCCCGCTGGAAGTAGCCCAGGGCCTTGTCCGGCTCGCCGCACAGGCACAGCACCTCCGTCGTGAGCTGGCACAGCAGGGCGACGAACCGCGGGTTGTTGTTCTGAAGCAGCCGTTGGTCCACCTGGGCCGCGACCTCGGAGACAGGCAGCTCGCCCAGCACCGCGGCGGTATAGAGGCTCACCAGGTGTGAGATGGGATGTCCTCCTCCCGAGACGGACTCCCGGTGGCGCCGCAGCTCCTCCAGGTCCCGGTTCCACGCGGCGACGCGCAGCCGCAGGGCCGCCGTCGCGGAGTGGTGGGGCGGCGAGGCCGCCAGCCGTTCCACCGCCCAGTGGTAGTCCTCCCTCCGTCCGCGCAGCGCGCTGCAACGGGCGAACTCGTAGAGCGACATCGTTAGGGACGGAGACAGCTCGTGGGCCAGCCGCAAGCGCACGAGCCCCTCGTCCGCCTGGCCCGACTCGCACTGCATGTTGCCGAGGTACAGCAGCGACGGCGCATGGTAGGGCGCGATGTCCAGGGCCTTGCGCACGCCCCGCACCGTCTGGCGCCAGTCATTCTCCTGGGCCGCGAGCATCGCCCGCGCCAGATGGGTCTCCACCATGTCGGGCGCCAGGTGCAGCGCCCGCTCGATGCTGTCGCGCGCGGTCTGGCCCAGGTTGTCGCTGGAGTTCCTCGTCCCCATGAACCACGTGCGCGCGCTGGCGACGGCGTGCATCGCCAGGGCGGGCGGGAAGTCCGGCGCCAGCTCCAGGCACGCGTTGATCATCGCCAGGGGCCCCTCGTTCAGGCTCCAGAACGAGATGTAGAGCTGCTGGTTCGCCTGGCGATAGAGCGCCAGCGCCTCGGGGGACAGGCTCGTGCTCCAGGTGGAGAGCACCCCCTCCATCCGGAGCTGCTCGGAGACGCGGGGCACCAGCTTGTCTTGCAGCTCGAACACCTCCGTGGAGGGGTACTCGAACCGGTCGTTCCACAATTGCGTCCCCGAGCGCGCCTCGAGCAGCCGGATGGCGACCCGCACCGCCTTGCCCGCGCTCTGCACCGTCCCATCCACCACCAGCTCCACCTTCAGCTCGCTGCCCACGGTGCGCGGGTCGCGCGTGTCGCGAAAGCGCGCCGTCACCCCGCTGCCGAGCACCCGGAAGCCCCGCGCGCGCGCGAGCTGATCGATGAGGGAGTCGGTCAGCGCTTCCGCGAGGTACTCGGACTCGCGAGGGCCCTGGAAGCGCAGGGGCAGGATGGCCACGCCTCGCATGACCGGGGTGTGGGCGGAGCGGGGCGTGGCGCGAGGCGTGGGCGGGCCGGACACGGAGGGCCACTGCTGCCCGGTGGGCTCGGGGCGGGTGTACCGCGGCTCGGCGAGCTGTCCCTCGCTGGCGAGCCAGTCGCGCAGCCGACACGCGATCTCACTCGCGCTCGCGGGCCGATCCTCGGGTGCGCGCGCCAGGCAGTGGTTCACCAGCTCGGCGAGCGGCGGGGGGATGCCCGGATGCTGGCGGAGATCGGGCGCGGGCTGGCGCAGGCGGGCCATGGCAACCGCCCAGGGCTCGTCCGAGCCGAAGGGCGGCTGGCCCGTGAGCATCTCGTAGAGCAGCAGGCCCACGGCGTAGAGGTCCGCGCGGGCATCCACCGGCTCTCCCGCCACCTGCTCCGGTGCCATGTACATGGGCGTGCCGATGGCGCCCTGGGTGCTCGAGGCGGCCTCCCGGGCCAGCGCGCGGGCGATGCCGAAGTCGGTGAGCACGACGCGTCCCTCGGACTCCAGCAGGACGTTGGCGGGCTTGAGGTCGCGGTGCACCACGCCGGCGGCATGGGCCGCGGCGAGCCCCTCGCAGACGGCGAGGGCGATGCGCGCGCCGTGCGGAGCACTCAGCGTGCGCTCGCGGGCGAGCCGCGAGCGGAGGTCCTCGCCCTGCACGTACTCCATGGTGAGGAAGGCCTGGCCCTCGTGGGTGCCCAGGTCGTGCATCCGCGCCACGTGGGGGTGGGTGATGCGGCGGGCGAGCCGGACCTCGCGGCGGAAGCGCTCCAGTGCCTCCGGGCCCGCGTGCTCGCCGAGTTGCAGCATCTTGAGCGCCACGAGGTCGCCCACCAGGCTGTCTCGTGCCTGGTACACCGTGCCCATGCCTCCCCGGCCCAGCGTCCGCAGGAGCGCGTAGCGTCCGGCGAACAACGCGCCCCCCCCGTCTTCCGGGGAAGGGGGACGGATGACGGTGCGGTCGCCTTCGTCAGGGAGGGGGCGGGGGGACGGAGGTGTTTCGGCCAAGGCGGCGGGATCTTAACGTGTCCTCCCACCCCCCGCCATGGAGCCTCAGTCCATAAAAGGGCCGGGAGCCCTTCCAACTCCGTTGGGCGGAGTGCTTCAGCTGAGTGCCTGGACACGTGGGATGTTCCGGGCTCAAGCACCTTTCGTGGACACTCCCTCGGCATGGATGGCAATGCTCCGGACGTCATGGAGAGTACCCGGAAGTGCAAGGTGTCCTCTCCAGAGTATCAGGAGGTGGTCCTCGTCCGTGTCCAGGATGACGGTGTCCAGCCGCATGTCGGGCGTCACGTCCTTGGCTCCTGCCTGGGTGATCGTGACCCTCGGCGCAGGTTGTCCGGGCAAGCGGAAGGAGAGCCGCCCCCGGGGTGAGGCGTTATCGACGAGCACTGGCTCGTCGCCGCGTAAGTAGCCGGCCGCCACCAAGCCTGTCGAGGCAGCGTTGAAGAAGCGCCGATCAAAGTCCTTCGGCAGCAGCGGCTTGCGCGTCATGTCCCAGTTCTTGTCGTAGGTGCCCCCGAATGCGGCGCGCGGCTGCCAATGGGGAGAGACGAAGCCGAAGCCCGCAGGCGGAACCACCTGACCGAAGGAGCGCAGTGGTTGCTCCGGCTCCTCGAGATTGGGGAGCCGCAATCCCTCCTCGAAGTGGCGCGCACTGGCCCGGAATCCAACGCCCACCGGGTTGCGCGGCTCGTAGCGGTGCTTATCCGGGTCCTTGTCCGTCTTGTCCCAGCCGCCGAAAGCCCGCTCGTAGGAAAGGGGGATCTTCTCGAAGGGCAGGGGCTTCGTCATGAGTACCTGCCCCACGCTCTTGAACCAAGTGCGCTCGCCCAGCACCCGCACTGTCTTGCGTAGTGCTCCCACCCGGAGGTCCACCAGCACCTCCGACACCTTTGACATCGGGGTATGTGCGTGGCCTGTCAACACCACGTCCGTGGCCGGCTTGATAAAGGCGCACTCAGGCTCGAACTTGTAACTGGACGTCTCTGGAACTCCCCTGAACTCTCCCGCCACGTTCACCGGCATCTGTGTCTTTGCCAGCCGCGGCGCACCCTCCACGAGCGAATACGTCGCCTTCACGACGACGGTGAGGATCGGTCGCATTTCCTCATCGGAGAGCGCGAGCACCTCGACGGCGAACGGCGTTTCGTTTTCAGTGGTGAATTGGCCCATGGGTCTCGGTTTTGGATGGCCTGGGAGTGTGCTACCTAAGTTTGAGGGACGGTTTCGCGTTCAGGCGACCGTGAGCAGGCTCTTGAAAGGCAGGGTGAAGCGCACGCCTTGAAGCTCACCGAGTGCCTTCATCCGCCGGAACTGCCGTGCCACCGTGTCCCGCGGCTCCAGCCAGAGCTGGCCTCGAGTCCGCACGGCCAACTCCAAGGCCAGCACATGCCGACGGCGCATGGGGGCCCGCGCCAGGACCTGGAGGAACCAGGTGGCCTCGAATGGTTTCCCGTAGAGGTAGCGACCATTTTGCGAAAAGCCCTTCTGGGCGTCCCTCCACCATTCCTCCACCTGCTCGGGGTTGGCCAGCGGAAGCGCCTCCTCCGGGGTTGGAACCAGCGATGCGTCGAGGTCCTCCTCCTCCAAGGGAATAGGCTCTTCGGACTCCGGCTTGGGCTCCGCGAGGTAGTCGTTTTCGAGCACCAGTCCCGTGATGGCGCAGAAAGCCTCCGCCGCCAGCCGCGCCACGAGCTTGTTCCCGTCTCCCAGGTATGACAGGCAGGCGTTCGCGGCGGCGACTCGCCCGCTCAACCCGAGCGCCCAGAGGGCCGTGCCTCGCGCCTTGGCGTCCTCCAGCCGAGGCGGACATGAGCGCGTTGTCCCGCTGTCCCCAGAGGAATGAAGCCTCCTCCAGGTGCTCCTCGTAGATATCCCAAGGGGTCGTCATGGCCGCTGCTGGAACTGGAACGAACCATCCTTGATGCGGTGGACCCCCATCGCCGAGGGCGAGGGATTGCCGCCCTCGACCAACGATAGCGTGGAGCGGGCAGGTAGCGGGCCTTCCCTATGGCCACTGAGGTCCAGAAGAAGGCCACAGGAGGGCTCGTAGCCAACGCCCCTCCCCACCCACGAACCGGGGATGGATGCCTCCGGCCCGGGTGTTGGAGCACCTCCCAGGTTCTTGAGAGGAACACGCATCTTGAGAGGTCTCCTGACTAGATGTCGTGCTTGCAGGTAAGGCATTTGGCTGGCCCGGCCCTCTTGCCCTCGGCGATGACAGGCGGTTGAATCAGAGGCGCCGGAGGCGTGTTCTTGTCGTTATGCAGCATCGGGTCCAGCGCACGGGCCACGTTCTTGCCCTCGATCTTCACATCGAAGGAGTAGTTGACGAATTCGGCCTTGCCTTTGGTCTTGCCCGAGGCCACGCCGCCGACCGAGCCCGCCTCGTCGCCGGTGCTGGTGCTGAAGTTGGAATCCGACAAGCAGACCGGATTACCCTCGACAGTGGTGTTCTTGCTACCGGAGGCGGTGTCCGAGGATCTGGCGATGTTGGGGTACGGGATGGGAACCGGTCCGGCTGGCATCGGGGTCTTGCATACATCGGGGAACGCGATGGTCACCCCATTGCTGTCCTTGGTAACCACCGACAGCTTGTTGACGCCTACCGTGTTCGCCATGGCTCCCCCGCGGCAGCACTCCAGTTGGTAGGACGATACCACGTCTCCATGGCGGCTGACATGCACCACGCAGGTAGTTGTCTCTTATGGTGGTCGGGGGCTCTCGTCCCTACCTCGAAGAGGAGAGTATACGGTATAAGCGGATGCCGCGATGGACATCAGGAGTCCAGGTCACGAAGAGTACCTCTCTTCGCGCAGTGCCCCTGGAATAGCCCTTGTGTGCGGAGGACATGGAAATGCTCGCCGTTACGGGAGTAGGCATGGTTTCGGCGCTCGGGGAGGGGGTGGTGGGAAGTTGCGCGGCCAGCCGGGCGGGTATCGTGCGCATCCTACCGCTTGATGAACCCCGGTTGTTCGATCCGGATACCGGCGAGGGCGAGCTGGCGCGCGGACACAGCCTGCCGCAGGTAACGGGGGGCTTCACCGGTCTTGGTCGACTTGCCGCCCTGGCGGTCGCGGGCTTTCGGGATCTTGGACGGAGCGCGCAGGTCAGCGATCTGTCCAGGTGCGCGCTCTATCTCGTTGCCCCGAACGATTTCCATCGCCGACTACTCGAGGAGCTGGGCCTGTTACCCGAGGAGCATGAGACGAGGCGTGAGGTCTATGCGAAGCGCTTGGTCCCCACTGTCCTTCAACTCCTGAAGGTCGGAGTTCCGCCCAAGTTGCAGACCGTGCTGTTCGGCGAGACCGGTATCATCGATGCCATACGAGACGCCGCCGAGCGGCTCCGCTCCGGACTCGTGGATCGCTGCATCATCGGCGGGCTGGATAGCCTGGTGGAGCCCCAGGTCGCCTGGACATTGGAGCGGCTTGGACTCCTCAAGGGTCCAGAGCGACCCGCCGGAGTGCTCCCGGGAGAAGCCGCTGCGTTCGCGGTACTCGAACTGCCCACAGCGGCGTCTCGCCGTGGCGCCAGGATCGAGGCCCTCATCGAGGCCCCCCGGGCCGCGGCTGAACCTTTCCATCGACTGTCCCGGCAGCCCGCCATGGGCGTAGCGCTGTCCCAGTGCATCAGTGACACCGTGGAGGCACTCCCAGACGGTGGGCGGGAGATCGGGCTCGTCATCGGAGCCCTGAACGGGGATGTGTACCGGGCCCACGACTGGGGGACCGCGCTCGTTCGCCTCCGGGAGCGGAACCTGGGCGAGTTGCGGCAGTGGTACCCTGCCCAGAGCTTCGGGGAAATCGGTGCCGCGACAGCACTGGTTGGGCTCTGCATGGCAATCCGGGGCTTCGCCCGGGGTTATGCCAAGACCCGCGGCGTCCTCGTATGGAGCGCAGGGGATGACGGGAGCCGGGGCGCGTTCTACGTGAGGGCTCCGGACAAGCAATCGTCAGAAGAAAGGAGGATGTGATGGCCAGCAAGCACGTCGCACTCTGGAAAGAAAAGGACCACAAGGATCAGAAAGGCTGCGTGAACAAACACGAACTCGGATTCGAAGATCCGACACCGACGTATCCCAACTGCGCCTACAAGCCAAACGGGTACCAAGCCACCTTGAGCGAACTGGTAAAGGGCACAACCACTGCGAAGAACTCCCTCTACGAGTACGACTTCACCCGCCCACATCCCCCTGAGACCCCTATCGATAAGAACCATCGTGCGCGTTTACCTCCAATGATGAAGATGGAGACCTTCTCGTCCACCGGGCGGCAGAAGAAGGCGGAGAAGGAGCAAGGGCTATCCCGAAAAAAGCACCAGAATATCTATCCGGGATCAAACCGCGAGGCATGGTGCTTCGGAAAGGGTGAAAATGGCCAAAACTATAAAGTGGGCCATCTTCCATTCGGTAATGAATATCACCACATCATGCCGCAGGAAGCGATCTCCGAGAAGCTGACCGAGAGCGAAGCGCAGGTGCTGCAAGCCGCTGGTTACAATATCAACGCTGGAAAGAATATCATCATCCTGCCCATCACCAGTGATGTTGCCTACGCGTTGATGCTGCCGAAACACAAGGGATGGCACCGCACCTACAACAAGGAGTGCATCAATCTCCTCATCAGCTACAAACAGTCGCTCTCGGAGGGGGAGGAGGAACATGAAATCACAGAAGAAAATGTAACAGGAATTCGTACCAACATAGAAACCTGGGAAGACAATACGTATAAGAAGATCGTCGATTTTGGTCGAGCCACAGCGATCTTGAAAAAGGGTGCAACAAGAGTTAACGATGTGTTCAGCAGGTGAACGAGATGGTGGAGCCGAAAATGGAGACGACTGGGGAGGGGATGAGCAATTACTTTATGTTGGAATGGGATGTTCTCGACGGGTATTGCGCCATCTTCGATTTGCCAGAGACGATGCCGAAGATCCACAAGCCCGCGCGCGGCGTTCGCATGGGGAGTGAATATCCGGACGGGCTGCGGTTCCGCATGGCCAAAGAAGAACGTGGGATGAAGATCGCGGATATCATTCCGAATGCCGTGAACTACCTGATGGTTTCGAATCGGATGAAAGGAATTCTCGAGCAACACTCCGGTGCCGAGATCGAATTCCTCCGGTTCGTGCTGCTGAACCACCGCGGGCGGGTTGCGAGTGAAGACTGCTACATCGCGAACGTCATTGGCATGCTGGATTGTGTGGACATGGAGCGAAGTGAGGGAGATCGGGACGCATTGAAGCCGGACCGCTTCATGTACTTGAGGCGCCTGGTCTTGAGGGAGGACATGCTCGACCCGGCGGCGAAGTTGTTCCGCCCCACCGCGGCACCTCGGATGATGATCGTTCGGCGAGACCTCAAGGAGCAATTCGAGAAAGAGGGCGTCACGGGTGCCACCTGGTACGCGGTGGGTTCCGAAGTGGCCATCACCCTATGAGCCACGACTATGTGGAAGTAGCCCGGTACAACATGTCCCAGACCCTTCGCTCCAGCCTGGAGGGGATGGCGCACATGCACGAGCAACTGGCCGAGCACGCCTCGAACGTCTGCGTGGCCTACCGGGTGTTGGGGATTTGCGCACTGTTGCAGGAAGCGGATGTAGAGGGTTTCGCCGGATTGCTGTGCAGGGCGGGTCAGGCTCGGCTCCAACTCCTGACCCTCACTACCTCTGGGACACAGCGCGTCACCCCGGAGAGCCTGCCAGGAAGCGACAACGTTGGTTTCAGCGATGCGCTGGCCTCGGGTGATGTCGCCACCGCTCGAGCGATCGCCCGGCTGTCGGCGAGCCACCATCTCGAGGGTGTGGAGTACGAAGAGGATTTCCTCTTCTCTCACTTTCTCCACCGCATGATGCTTGAGCCCCGAGATACCGAGGGGTTGCATCGCGTGTTGGCACGGTGGGCGCAAGTACTGCAGGGCGGGGTCGACCCGCGGCTCGATGCGTGCCTGGCCCTTCTGGAGAAGAATGCTGTCGGCTTCCATCGCGCGTTCGAAACGCTCATCATCGAACGTAAGCAGCAGTTTCGCGAGTACCGTCGGCAACTCGACTTCGATCCCGAGGTGGGGGCGACGACCGGGAAGATCTACATGGATGGGCTGGCCCTCTTGAGGGTGGCCGAACTGGAGGCCGTACCGCCACCACCCGCGCTCGAAATGGTTCCGCTCCTGGCGAGGGTTCCAATCGGAACGCCACTGCCTGCCGCAGATGCATGGAGAACTGCCTGAGCCGCTCCGTCGTGCTTAATATTCGTTTCGAAACGACAAACGCCACGACGACTCAATGGGTCCTCGTGGCGTTTGAACTCTTTACATTTCGCCCAGGGGCGGAATCAAACCACCGATAAGGAGCTCAGGGTCCCGCCCAGATGAAGTCCAGGGTCGGCACGATGTTGTTGCCGCGCACCCGCTCGCGCTCCGAGTAGCCGTCCGGGCCCGTCACCAGACGCGTGGCGCCCTGGTCCGCGTTGGCCCACAACACACCCACGGTGAAACGGCTGTGTTTGAAGACGGCGACGTCGAGGCCCACGTGGGCGGTGACGATGAGCGGAGACAGCTCGGCGATGGGACCCACGTCCGTTCCCGACACGGTGAGCCGGCCCTGGGGTCCGGTGGCGTAGAGGTTGAGCTCACCGCGCAGGCGCAGCCGCTCGGAGAGGGCGTGGTCGTACGCTCCGCCCACGCGGTAGCAGGAGCCCGTGAGCGGCGCGGCGAGCAGGAGGTCCAGGGGGGCGAGGAAGGAGTGGAGCTGGGTGGCGCTGTTGGGTCCGAGCGGCGCGCGCCAGGCGCCGTCCGCCTTGAGCGTCCACACGTCGTGCCGGCCCACGTCGCCGGACAGCAGCAGCCCCGCGCGCGGAATCAGCATCCAGCCGATGTCGTTCTCGCTCGTGGCCCATGCCGGGAAGAGGTAGCCCTTGGTGAGCCGCAGGCCGAAGGTGGGCAGCGACACCCCGGCCTCGACCGTGAGCCGCACCGACGAGGAGCGCACCAGGCCCAGGCGGACGTCCAGGTTGGGGGCCACGAGGAAGACGAGGGGATGGGTCTGGAGCTCGACGCCGTCGAGGAGGGCGAGGCGCAACGGGTTGAACACGCCCACGCTCCAGGAGCCTCGCGGGCCCACGTCCGCGGTGTTCCTCGCGGGACGGGGATCGGCGGCGGCGAGCGTGCCGGCCAGGAGTACAGAGAGAAGCAGCGCCCTCATGGCAGCCTCCAGGTTCCGACGACGGGGGCGTGATCCGACAACCGCAGGGCGTCGCTCTGGATGCCGAAGGGGCCGGGCCCCTGGATGACGTCGGTGTCCGTCCACTGCTCGCCCTTGCGGATGAAGAGGTAGTCCAGCGTGCGGTTCCAAGACCCGGGCACGCCCTGGTCGTTCACGCTGTCCGGGCCGAGGACCGTGTGCGTGAAGTAGCGCCGCTGGTTCTCCTCGCCCACGCCGTAGCGGGAGAGGGGAATGTAGGGCTCGAAGTCGTCGTAGTACTGCTTCATGACGCTGGGGGTGTAGGGCGGTTGCTCGAAGTCGGTGCCCTTGCTGCTCTCGCGCTCGTCGAGGAAGCCGCTCAGCCGCAGCTTGCCTTCACACGACTCGGGAGCGCCCCGGGGCGCGCGCTCGTCGCACACGGGGGGCAGCTCGTTGAAGTCTCCGCCGATGACCCACGGCAGCGTCTCTGCCTTCAGGACGTCGTGGATCTGCTGGATCTGCTTCTGCTTGGTGCCGTCCTGGTCATACGCCTCGGTGTGCACCACGTAGGTGGCGACCCTGCGGCCCTGGCCCACGTCCAGCTCCGCCCGGCCGATGGCGCGCTTGATGTAGAAGGTCGACGTGAGCGGATCCTGATCCGTGCGATCCTCCTGGCGGATGCGCTCGGCCTTGAGGATGGGGTAGCGCGAGAGGATGGCGTTGCCCAGGTCCATGCGGCCCACGCCCTCGGACGGCACGTAGCGCGCCTTCCAGGTGGACATATAGGCCGCGTAGCGCAGGTTCGTGTTCTCCAGCAGGAAGCGCACCTGATCGATGTAGGCGCTGCGCTTGGAGTCGACCTCGATCTCCTCCGTCATGAGGATGTCCGGGTCGTACTCGCGGATGAGCGCGGCGACCCGGGTGAGACAGTCCGTCACCTCGGTGGAGGACATCTGGACGCGGTCGCCCCAGAAGTCGAACCAGAAGTCGATGCGGCAGGCGCCGTACTTCACGTTCCACGCCATCACCTTGAGCGACGTGGGGTTGTCCACCGGCGCGGGGTGGTCCGCGTGGGCCTTGAAGCGCGGAACGTCTTCCCGGGTGAAGGACAGGGGGTCGGCCACCCATTCGCAGCCGGCCAGCAGAGGCATCAAGAGGAGCAGCGGGCGGAGTCGTCTCATGCGCGGTGGATGCTACGTCGGCACGAGCCGGACGCCAGGGGGAATGCCGCTCCCCCCGTGGTGGAAGCCGGGGACTACTTCTTCTCGCTCTTCTCACGCAGCGCGGTGATGACCTCGCGCGCGGTGGCCACGGACGAGGCCGGGTTCTGTCCGGTGATGAGGTTGCCGTCACGCACCGTGAAGCTGCCCCACATGGGGCCGGACTCGTGGCGGGCACCCTGCTCGCGCAGCCGGGTCTCCAGGAGGAAGGGCATCACCGTGTCGAGCTTCCCCGCCTTCTCCTCCTCGTTGGTGAAGGCCGCCACGCGCTTGCCCGCCACGATGGGCTTGCCATCCGGAGCCTTCACGCCCACGAGCGCCGCCGGCCCGTGGCAGACGGCCGAGACCACCGCGCCCCGGGCATACGCCGCCGTGAGCAGCGAGTGCAGCGGCTTGTGCGTCGCCAGATCCCACATCACGCCGTGGCCGCCCACCACGAAGTAGGCGTCATAGGTGTCCTTCACCTTCTCCAGCACGAGCGTGTTCGCCAGCTTCTTCTTCGCTTCGGCGTCCGCGAGGAAGGCGCGGGTGGCCTCGTTGGGCTCCTTCTCGCTCTTGGGATCCGCCACGGCCTTGCCACCCAGGGGCGAGGCGATGTCCACCTGCGCGCCCGCCTGGGTGAACTCGGCGTAGGGCGCCGTCAGCTCCTCGAGCCAGAAGCCGGTGGGCTCCTTCGTGTTTCCCAGCTGCGTGTGGCTGGTGACGATCAGCAGGATCTTCACGGCGGTCAGGGCCTTCATGGTGCGTGCTCCTTCATCGGGCCCACCGGGTTCGGGGGCCAACGGAGCGAACAAGTACCGCCGCCCCAGGTTGAAGAAAATCGAGGGGCTCTTCGCATAATGTGAAGCCATGCTTGGCAATCACGAGGCGCTGTGGACGCTCTGGGAGGTGAGCCGCGCGGGGACCCATGCCGCGGCGGCCGCGCGTCTGGGCATCACCCCGTCCGCCGTGGGACAGCAGCTCAAGGCGCTGGAGGCGCGCGTGGGCGTGGCGCTGTTCGAGCGGGTGGGGCGGCGTGCCCGGCTCACGGCCGCGGGGGCGGCGCTCGTCGCACGGCTCGGGGAGCACCTGCCCGCGCTGGACGCGGCGCTCGAGGAGGCCTCCGAGGCCCAGCGCGCCGTGCGGGGCGAGGTGTCCCTGGGCGGGCCCTGGCCCTTCTTCCGGTTTTGGTTGCGTCCGCGCCTGCCGGCGTTGTTGGAGCGCCATCCGGAGCTGCGCTTGAGCGTGCGCTTCGACGTGCCGAGCCTGCTCGAGCGCCGGCTGCTCGCGGGCGAGCTGGACGTGGCGCTCGTGGGGGTGCCTCCCGAGGCCCCGGGGCTGGAGGTGCGGCCGGTGGGTCAGGAGGAGTTCGTGGCCGTGGCCTCGCCCGCCCATGTGCGGCGGTGGGGCACGCCCCGCACGGCCCGGGAGTTCGCCGCCCAGCGCTTCATCGCGTTCGACGCGGACCTGGCGATGCTCGGCCCGTGGTGGCGGGCGGCCTTCGGCGCTCGCGAGCCACTGCCCACTCAGGTGGTGTGCCGCATCGCCAACCTGGATGAGATGCTGGCGCTCGCCGAGGCGGGCAGCGGCATCGCGGTGCTGCCCGACTACCTGGTGGAGCCGGCGGTCCGCGCGGGGCGCGTGGTGGTGCTCTCGCCGGAGTCCGGACGGCGCCCGGGCCGGCGTCCGCGGGGGACGCTCTGGGTCGCGTGGCGCCGGGCCGCGGCGCCCACCGCGCGCTTCCTCGCCGTGCGGGATTGGCTCCTGGAGGGGACTTCCAAGGGCTGAGCCCGCGCCAGCTCGAGGTGTGGCTCAGTCGTCGAGCGGCTCGAAGTCCGCCTTCGACGCGCCGCATTCCGGGCACATCCAGTCGTCTGGAATCTGCTCGAAGGCGGTGCCGGGAGCAATGCCGGAGTCCGGGTCGCCCACGGCGGGATCATAGATGTGACCACAGGGGATGCAGCGGTACTTCTTCATAGAGGACCAGCTCCTTGGTGCGACAACGACGACGAACGGGGACTACTACACCCCGCGCAGTGAGTCGATGAGTGCCCGCATGCGCTCGTGGTGGGAGCCCGCCCAGAAGACGCGCTGGCAGCCGGGGCAGTGCTGGAAGCTCGGGAACGTCGCGAGCACCCGCTCGGGCACACGTCCGCGCACCTCGTCGGGGGAGGCGGGGGCGAGGGGGGTGTTGCAGGCGAGGCAGCGGGTGAAGGGGCGCATGCGCGAGACGAGTCCGTAGCGCCGCGCCACCTCGGGCAGTTGCCGCGAGGGGTCCGTCTCGCGGGGGAAGTAGCCGTGCACCACCTCGGAGCGCTTGAGCACCCCCAGGTCCCGGGTGAGCAGGATGCGCTGCTCGTCGCGCGAGCGCCGGGCCAGCACGTCATCCGCGAAGTCGTTGCGCCACACGGTGTCGAAGCCGAGCATGCGCAGCAGGGACGCGAGCCGGCCCAGGCCCACGTCGAGCAGGAAGCGGGGCTCGCTCAGGGCGGGCGGGCCCACGCGGAGGGAGGGCGGCTCGTCGGGAGGGCAGCCGGGGGGATGGACGGCGATGCGCTGTCCGTGCTGGACGCGGTGGGAGAAGTCCACCGCCTCGCCCTCCACGAGCACCACGTCCACCTCGGGGTGGGGCGGGCCGAGCGACTCGATGAGATCCTTCACCGAGCACGGCGCGGGCAGGGGATGGACGAACTCGACGCCCCGGCGCTCCGGGGCGAGGAAGTCGTTGAGGGGGCCGTGGAAGCGCAGCCGGAGGGGGTTCACGGCACGGGCGGCGGCTGCTTCTTCTGGCGGATCCGCTGGATGAGCCGATCGATGAGCGGGGTGACGGCGAAGGTGAGGGCGAAGCGGGGAATCTTGATGGCCTGACAGGCGAGGTAGGCGCCCGCGAAGGTGCCCGCGGCGCCCGCGGCGCTCTCCACCTTGAAGCCCGCGCGGATGAGCAGCATGAAGCCCAGGAGGAAGAGGGTGAAGAGGCCCCAGTGCACCGCGATGGCCAGCATGCCGTAGCGGGTGATGAACTCCTGGAGCCGCTCCATGAGCTTCGGCTTGGGCTTCAAGGAGGCCGGGGGAGTGGGCGTCAGGTCTGGATTCGGGGTCACGGGAGGTTCAACAGTCGCCATTGCCCCCACCATGCCCCACTTCCGGGAAGCCAGCGAGCGAGCCTGACGCCTGTCCGTCCCCAGGGCGGCGTGGATTGTCAGGATCCGGGCGGCCGGGGTAGAGGTGGGGGTCTCATGGTGAAACGCTTTCGTGTCCTCATCCTCGTGGGCCTCGCCACCCTCGCCGCCGACCAGGTGACCAAGTACCTGGCCGTGGCCCATCTGACGGAGGCGCTCGACGGGCGCACGGGCCTGGCCCGGTTGGAAGGCTTCGTGTCCGAGCAGAACCTGGACAACGATCCGCCGGTGGAGGGGGCGTTCCGCCGCTCGACCCGGCCCTACCGCTTCATCGAGGACTACTGGCACTTCCGCTACGTGGAGAACCCCGGGGCGGCGTGGGGGATGTTCGCCAACCTGCCCGAGGGGGTGCGCCGGCCCTTCTTCCACGGGGTGAGCCTCATCGCGCTCGGCTTCATCCTCTACATGTACCTGAAGCTCACGCCGGAGCAGACCCGGTCGCGCTGGGCGCTGGCGCTCGTCACCGGCGGCGCGCTGGGCAACTTCGTGGATCGGCTCCTGCGCGGCTACGTCATCGACTTCATCGACTGGCACTGGCGCAACCAGCCCGGGATGCGCTGGCCCACCTTCAACGTGGCCGACGCGGCCATCTGCGTGGGGGTGGGACTGCTGCTGCTCGACTCCTTCCAGACGCGCCAGCCCGTGGAATCCGTGACGCCGGGGGGCCAGGTGGTGTAAGCCGCCTGCCGTGCCCCGTAAATACCTTCTCCTGCTGTCGGTGGCGCTTGGCGTCATCGTTCTGGATCAGTGGACGAAGTACCTCGTCGTGCGCGAGCTCACCACGCGCTTCGATGACCGGCCCACGTTGGGCGAGCGGCTGTCGGCGATGTATGGCGATCCGCCCCCGCTGGGCTATGACGGCCTGCACTTCCGGTCCAAGCGGCACATCGAGATCTCCCCCTCGTTCTTCCGCCTGCGCTACGCGGAGAACCCAGGTGCCGCCTGGGGGATGTTCCGCAGCCTGCCGCCCCACATCCGGGGACCGCTCTTCCACGTGGTGAGCCTGGGCGCCGTGGTGTTCATCACCTGGTACTTCAGCAAGCTCAGTGGGAAGGATCCGAAGGAGCGCTGGGCGCTGTGGGGCCTGCCGCTGGTGCTCGGCGGCGCGCTGGGCAACTACATCGACCGGCTCGCCCGGGCCTTCGTCATCGATTTCCTCGAGGCCCATTGGTACGACAAGGCCGCGTGGCCCTCGTTCAACGTGGCCGACTCGGCCATCGTGGTGGGCGTGGGGCTGCTGCTGGTGGATGCCTTCGTGCGCAAGGAGACGCCCGCGGAGCGCAAGTCCGCGGAGCTCGGCTCCTGAGCCGCCGGGCGGCCCTTTTCCTTCCGGATGCCCTGAGCGGCTAGGCTGTCGGGCCGCGCGCTTCCCGAGGCTCCCCCATCATGCTCCCCGTCCTCATCCACTTCACCTTCACCTCGTTCGCCTCGCAGCTCCTGCTGTACGCGGTGGCGCTCGTCGCGGTGGTGTCCATCGCCCGGAATGGCTGGCTCGGCGCCGAGGGGCCCTCGCCCGAGGGGAGTGGGAAGGCCTCGCCGCCCACGTCCGGACAGCGGCTCACGCGCGCGCTCGGCTATGGCGCCGTCGCGGCGGGGCTGGCCTTCGTCGGTCTGCGCTACGCCCTGCCCGCGGACGCCCTCCCCGGAGGCCAGGGCCAGGGCATCCCCGTGCACACCTACGGGTTGCTGCTGGCCGCCGGCTTCCTCACGGCGATGTCGGTGGCGGCGCGGCTGGCCCAGGACGAGTGGCGCTCGATGTCGTGGGTGCCGGACGCGTCCGGGGGCGGCCAGTGGGTGGACACCGAGGGGCCGCGCAAGCGCGAGGCGGTGCTGGACCTGGGCTTCCACGTGCTCGTGGGCGGCCTGGTGGGCAGCCGCGTCCTCTTCGTGCTCGTCAATTGGAAGGACTACGCGCGCGACTGGACGCAGGTGTTCTCGCTGGGCGGCGGGCTCGTGTTCTACGGCGGCCTCATCGGCGCGGCCCTGGCGGCGTGGCTCTTCGCGCGCCGCCACGGCATGGACTTCCTGCGCCTGGCGGACCTGGCCATTCCCACGGTGTCGCTCGGCCAGTGCCTGGGCCGGCTCGGGTGCTTCTCCGCCGGGTGCTGCTGGGGCGATGTCGCCGCGTCCGGCGCGCGCTTCATGGCCCGTTTTCCGGGCGCGGGGCTCGCCCAGGACTTGTTCGGCCGGCTCTCGGGTTCCTCCAGCCTCGCCTTCCAGTCCCAGGCCCAGGATGGACGCTTCGTCCTGCCGGACTCCGGGCTGATCCTCCACTATCCCGTCCCGGGCGCGCTGCGCATCTCCGAGTGGGTCGCCCAGCACGGCACCACCCTGCCGGTCTACCCCACGCAGCTCTACGAGTCCGTCGGGCAGCTCGTGCTCTTCTGTGTGCTCTTGTACGCGCGGCGCTACCGGCGCTTCCACGGGCAGATCTTCGCCCTGTGGCTCATGTGCTACGCGGTGCTGCGCACCACGGTGGAGCTGTTCCGCGGGGACACCGAGCGCGGCACCCTGCACGGCCTGCTCGAGTCGCTTGGCGCGGCGCGTCTGGCCGACGCGGTGCCCCTGGAGGCCTGGTACAACATCTCCACCAGCCAGTTCATCTCGCTGTGCATGTTCACCTTTGGCGCTACTTTGTTGTACCGGCGGATCCGCCAGGCCGGTGAGCTGCCGGGCGTGGGACCGACTCCCAGCCCCGCGTGAGGCTGCGAGGTTGATCGGAAAGCGCGTCTTGGGGACACTCGTGGGTGCCCATGGCGTACGAGTCCGCGAAGTCATCCACGAAGAATCAGGCCACGAAGGTCGGTACCTCGGCCAAGTCCGCCGCCAAGCTGGCCGCCACCAGCGGCGACACGAAGTCCGGCATGCCCACCATGTCGGGCAGCGAGGTGACGTTCCAGGAGTGTGACGCCATCGAGGAGGAGATCGCGGCGCTCAAGGTGGCCTACGAGCACTACTTCCTGGGCACCGAGCGCGTCCCGCCGACGCGGCAGTACGAGGACTTGAAGAAGCGCGTGATGCGGCTCAAGGGCAGCTTCGTGCGCAACACCTCGGCGAAGTTCCGCGTGCAGTCCATCCACGGCAAGTTCGTCACCTACGAGCGGCTGTGGCAGCGCACGATGCAGGAGATCGAGAACGGCACCTACAAGCGGGATGTGGTCAAGGCCCGCCGCCGTGTCGAGAAGAAGGGCTCCGACAGGCCGCGCACCCATGGCTCGCTGGAGCTGCCCGACGATGAGCTGGACGCGCTGGACGGGCCGTCGCTGCCCGTGCGCGGCGTGCCGTCGGTGGCCCCGCTGGTGCCGTCGGTCGCGCCCCTGGTGCCGGCGGTGGCGCCGGTGGCGCCCGCGGTCAAGCCCCTGGTGCCCTCCGTGGCGCCCGTCATTCCGGCCATCGCGCCCCTGGTGCCGGCGGTGGCGCCGGTGGCGCCCGCGGTCAAGCCCCTGGTGCCCTCCGTGGCGCCCGTGGCGGCCCGTCCCGCGGCGCCCCGTGCCGCTCCGCCCGCGGCGCGTCCCGCCGCGTCCGGCTCGAGCGACCTGTCCGATGCCCGGCTCAAGTCCGTGTACGACGCCTACGTGGCGGCCAAGCGCAACAACAAGGAGGACACCTCCAAGATGAACTACGACTCCGTGGCCGCCTCGCTGCGCAAGCAGGTGCCGGAGTTGATGAAGCAGCACAAGGCGAACTCGGTGGAGTTCAAGGTCGTCATCAAGGATGGCAAGGCCGTGCTCAAGGCCGTGCCCAAGTAGGCGCCCGCGCGGATGAACCAGAACCTCGAGTCGCTCAAGGCGCGGGTGAGCGGGCTGTCGGTGATGATCTTCGACATCGACGGCACGCTCACGGACGGACGCATCTTCTGGGTGCCCAACTCGGGCTGGACGCAGATGTACAGCGTGCGCGACGGCATGGGCATCAAGCGGCTGCAGGAGGCGGGCATGGAGGTGGCGGCCATCTCCGGCGGGGACAGCCTCTCGGCGCAGATGCGGATGCAGTCGCTGGGCATCAAGCACGTGCACTTCGGCAGTCAGGACAAGGTGGCGCACTTCGAGACGCTGCTGGAGCTGCTCAAGGTGACGCCGGAGCGATGTGGTTACATGGGGGATGAGCTGGTGGATCTGCCGCTGCTCCAGGCGGTGGGCTTCTCGGCGGCGCCCCCCGAGGCCCCGGACGAGGTGCGTTCCCGGGTGCACTATGTCGCGCAGCGGGCGGCGGGCTTTGGCGCGGCGCGTGAGGTGTGTGAGTTCATCCTCCGACACCGCCGCGTGCCCTGACTTTGTCGGGTGTTGAGCCTTCTCCCCTCCCAAAACGCCCGCCCGTCGCACGAGATGGTTCCCCCCGGGCGCGCGGGTCCCTAGGTTGCGCGCCGCGCGAGGAGCCTCCCGGCCCTCGTGGACGCGAACGGGCATTTGGAACAACCTGAGGTGGGAGAATGGCTGGAGGGACACGGCGCTGGAGGCTCGCGGGGGCGATGATGGTGCTCTGGCTGGCGAGTGGATGCGCGGTCGACTTCCCCCCGGACGAGGCCCAGGCGCGGCTCGCGCTGCTCGAGGAGGATGAGCGGCGCATGGACGCGGCGTTCGACGCCGTGGAGGTCCGGTTGCTGGGCAATCAGGCCCGGATGCACCTGTGGCAGGAGCTGGAGCAGCGGCACGGCCAGGTGTCCGCCATCCAGTGCCAGGTGTCCGACGAGCACCTCCGGGGCATGGCGAACCTGCTGAAGCGGCAGGAGGACAAGGCGCGCGCTCAACGCATGGCGTCAGCGGGCACGGTCCTCTCCTCGGCCTTCCAGGGAGCGATGAGCCGCTAGTCCCCTGGCGGGTGTCGCGCGCGTGACGGAGCGGCTGAATCCGGTTAGAACTCCGGCCCCGTGAGAACCCGGATCACAGCGCTCATCCTCGCCACCGTGACGGGACTCGCGGGCTGTGGCCCCTCCGACTCCGAGGCGTGTCGCCCGGTACCCGTGCGCGATGACCAGGGCCAGGCCTACCGCTGTGTCGCCTCCGAGGATTGTCCCCGTTCCTCGACCATGACGTTGTGCGTGAGGGACATCCCGGGCCCCTTGGAATGCATCCGTTGTCTGAACACCGAGTGTGTCCGCGTCCCGCCGGAGACCTGCTAGTGCGGCGTTCCCTTCTCCTCCTGGCCCTCGTGCTCGCCCCGGGTTGCACCCGGGACGGCGCCACCGATCACCTGCAGCGCGCCCGCGACTCCGTCTACGAGAAGCGTCCCGACGAGGCGCTCGTGGAGTACCGCAAGGCGCTGGATGCGCTGCGTCTGGATGACTCGCCGCAGGCGCCGGTGCTCCGGGCGCGCGCGCTCAAGGGCGCCGCGGACGTGTACTGGCTGGAGCTGCGCAAGGTGAAGGAGGCGGTGAGCGTCTACAAGGAGCTCATCACCCAGTGCCCCGAGTCCCCCGAGGCCCAGGAGTCGCGGGTGGTGCTCGCCGAGCTGCTGCGGGTGCACTTCCGCGACCCCCGCGGCGCGATTGATCAGCTCACCGCCGCGCTCGCGCGCAATCCGCCCCAGGGCGCCGAGCTGCACTACCAGGTGGCCAAGCTGTACTTCGAGCTGCAGGACTACAGCCAGTGCGTGCTGGAGTCGCGCAAGCTGGCCGAGCGCTTCGCCACCAGCGCCTTCGTGGACGACGCGCTCTTCCTGCAGGCCCAGGCGCTGCACATGCAGTCGGTCCAGGGCACCCCGAGCACCGCCGACGTGCAGCGCTTCCGGCAGGAGGCCTCGCTCGCCTACGCGGCCCTGCTCACGCGCTTTGGCGACTCGGAGCTGGCCCCGCACGCCATGTTCGAGGCGGGCAAGCTCAAGGCCGAGGCGGGCGACAACGAGAAGGCCATCGAGATGTGGGTGCAGGCCCTCAAGAGCCACCCGGACCCGGCCATGGTGCAGGACGCCATCGCCCGGGCGCGCCGCCGCCTCGCCGCGACGACGCCGGAGAACATCGGCTCGCGCGTGTCGGCCTTCGCCAAGGTGCCCGCGCGGCCCGCGCGCACCTCGGTGGAGGCGGTGGGCGGCTCGGCCGAGGAAGCCGCGAGGGATCACGGCGACTGAGCTAGCCGGCGACGCCCTCCAGCACGGCCTCGAAGAGGGGCGCGGCCCGGGCGGGGTCATCCGCGTCCGACACGAGCAGCAGGTGGATGCGGCCCGACTCCACGCGCGCGTCCACGCCCTCCAGCTTCACCTTCGCGTCCACGCCGTCGAGGAACACGGGCGTGCCATCCGGCGCGAGCACGCCCACCGCCGAGCCCGTCACCGCGCCATCCGCGTACGCGTCGCGCGTGTCCTCGGCCGCGGCGGTGAAGACGACGCGCCCGTCCGGCAGGGGCGAGGCGTCCGTGAAGGACAGGCGCACCGGGCCCGCGCGGCCCAGCTCCCACCGGCGCACGGTGCGCACCACGTCCGGCAGGGCCGGCCGTCCCGCCTCCAGCGCGCTCAGCACCCGAGCCAGGTCCAGGTCCACCACCGCGTCCGTGCCCGCGTCCCCGTTGCCCCGGTTGAGCAGGCGCAGGCGCGTGCCCGTCACCGCGGCCCCCTCGATGTTGAGCGGCCCCAGCTCCCGCTCGAGCTGCGCGTAGAGGGGCTGGAAGTCCACCTCGCGCACCGCTCCTCCCGGGCTCCCGTCCGCCTCCAGTGGCACCAGCGCGCCCCGCACGCGCACCGGTGTGCTCCCCGAGGGCACCGCCAGCAGCGCTCCCCTGGGCGCCCCGGCCAGTGCTCCCAGCAGGCAGAGCGCCTCGAAGTCCGGCTTGCGCGCCTTGCGCTCGCGGTGCTCGAGCGGCAGCTCCCCCGGTAGCAGTCGCACGAGCGCTCCCGGCTCCTCTCCCTGGAGGGGGAAGGAGGCCAGGGCCAGCGCATCATCCGCGATGACGTGGAGCCATTGCCCCACGCGCACGAGGCCACTCGCGGCGGAGACATGTGCCGCGGCTCCCGGGCTCTCGGGGGCACGCAGGGTGAGGGTCCGGCGTTGGCGGAGGTGGAGCATGGGCGGGGCTTACCCCAACCGTCCCTCACCCGTCCCAGGGAGAGAGCCGGGGCGGGGGACTTCCCCCGGATACCCCCACCCCAGCTCTCGTTCAGCGCTCCGGCCCGGCCTCCGGATGAAGTCGATGGAGGCCGGTTGCTCTCGCTCGACCGCGACGTCCTCATGGACGCGAGGAGCGGGAGAGCCACCAGTGCTGCCCATTCCGATGGCGCGCGCGGGCGGAGTCCCATCCCGGCGTCGCGGAATTTTTCCTTCTGCTTATAACAATGACCGCGAGTGTAAGCGTTGATAATCTGTAAACGATTACACGTTGAGAATCAAGCGATCCACCTGGAGTGAAGAGAGCCGACGGGAGGGGGGCGCGTGGTATGGAGCGCTCATGAACCACTCGCAGAGCAAGGCTCTCTTCTCGCGTGCGCAGGAGCTCATTCCGGGAGGGGTGAACTCGCCGGTGCGCGCCTTTCGTGGAGTTGGTGGCGAGCCCGTCTTCTTCAAGGAGGGGTCGGGCGCGTGGCTGACGGACGTGGACGGCAACCGGTACGTGGACCTGGTGGGCAGTTGGGGTCCGCTCATCCTCGGCCACGCGTGGCCGCCGGTGGTCGCGGCCGTCACCGAGGCGGCGCGCCGGGGCACGACGTTCGGGGCGCCCACGGACGTGGAGGTGCAGTTCGCCGAGCTCATCTGCGCCACGGTGCCGAGCGTGGAGAAGGTGCGGCTGGTGTCCAGCGGCACGGAGGCCACGGTGGCGGCCATCCGGCTGGCGCGGGGCTTCACGGGCCGCGACTACATCCTCAAGTTCGAGGGCTGCTTCCACGGCGCGGGGGACCCCTTCCTGGTGAAGGCGGGCAGCGGCGTGGAGACGCTGGGGCTGCCGGACTCGCCGGGGGTGCCCGCGGCGGTGGCGGGGCTCACGCTGACGGTGCCCTTCAATGACCTGGGGGCGGTGGAGCGGCTGTTCGCCGACCGCGCCAAGGACATCGCCTGCGCCATCATCGAGCCGGTGGTGGGCAACATGGGCGTGCTCATCCCCGAGGAGGGCTATCTCCAGGGGCTCCAGGCGCTGTGCCGGGCGCACGGGGTGCTCTTCGTGCTGGACGAGGTGATGACGGGCTTCCGGCTCGCGCGCGGGGGCGCCCAGGAGGTGTACGGGCTGCGGCCGGACCTGAGCACCTTCGGCAAGGTGGTGGGCGGCGGCATGCCGCTGGCGGCCTACGGCGGGCGGCGCGACGTCATGGCGAAGGTGGCGCCCGAGGGGCCGGTGTACCAGTCCGGCACCCTGTCGGGAAATCCCGTGGCGGTGGCCGCGGGCCTGGCGACGCTCCAGGCCCTGCGCTCGCCGGGCGTGTACGAGCGCCTGGACGCGATTGGCCGGGAGCTGGAGGCGGGTCTGCGCGCGGAGGCGGAGGAGGCGCGCGTGCCCGTCACCATCAACCGTGTGGGCAGCATGATCACCGTCTTCTTCACCGAGGGGCCGGTGTTCGACTACGCGAGCGCGAAGAAGAGCGACACGGCGCGCTACGGCCGCTTCTTCCACCTCATGTTGGAGGAGGGCGTGTACCTGCCGCCCAGCCAGTTCGAGTCCGCCTTCCTGTCGCTGTCCATCAACGAGCCCGAGGTGGCGCACATCCTCCGGGCGGCTCGCCGGGCGTTCCGCGCGCTTGGACAAGGTTCCTGAGCCACAGGCCCAAGGGCCCGTCTCCTTCGGCCCCTATACCCTGGTGCGGCGCATCGGGTACGGGGGCATGGGAGAGGTGTTCCTCGCGCGCGAGGAGGCGCTGGGCCGTGCCTGTGTGGTGAAGAAGGTCCTGCCGGGACTCGCCGGCAACGCGCAGTTCCTCGCCCGCTTCCGGGACGAGGCGCGCGTGGTGCGGCGGCTGTCCCACCCCAACATCGCCCGTGTGTGGGACATGGGTGAGGTGGCCGGTGAGCTCTACCTCGCCATGGAGTACGTGGCCGGCAAGACGCTCAACCGGCTCGCCTGGCGGTTGCGCAAACAGGGCCGGGTGCTGCCCGTGGGGCTCGCCCTGCTCGTGGCCGAGCGCATGTGCCAGGGCCTCGCCCACGCGCACGACGTGACGGACGAGCATGGCCACCCCCTGCACCTGGTGCACCGCGACCTGTCGCCCGCCAACGTGTGCATCTCCTACGCGGGCGAGGTGAAGATCATCGACTTCGGCGCGGCGCAGTCCACGCTCAAGGAGGCCCAGACGGCGCCCAGCGTGGTGATGGGCAGCCTCGCGTACATGGCGCCGGAGCACGCGCGCAAGCAGCGCGTGGACCGGCGCGCGGACGTGTACGCCACGGGGGTGGTGCTCTGGGAACTGCTCTCCTGGCAGCCCCTGGCCCAGCAGGGTGACGTCGTCGAGCGCTGGCGCCGCGCGGCCTACCCCGAGTGGGCTCTCCCCAGCCAGCACCGCGAGGGCCTGTCGCCGCGCGTGGACACGGTGGTGATGAAGGCGCTGGCCACCGAGCCCGAGGCGCGCTTCCAGGACGCCACGGCGTTCGCCCGCGCGCTGCGCTCGGTGCGCGAGGAGGTGTCGCCCGGCCTGGGCGACTCGGACCTGGCGCGGCTGATGAGCGACGCCTTCGCGCGCGAGAAGCGGGTGGAGGATGGCGTGCTCGGCGAGCTCCTCCGGGGCCGCTCCTCCCTGCGCCGTCCCCTCACCGAGAAGGAACTGCCCGCCTTCGCGCCCCCCACCGCGCTCGCCTTCGAGCACCGCGCGCTCGACGCGCCCGCGGACTTCCTGCCCTCCTCGGCGGTGACCCTGGTGGAGGAGACCCGGCCGCCCCTCGCCCACTCGCCCACCTCGCGCGAGGTGCGCGTGGCCTTCGACGTGGACCTCACCACGCACGAGTCTGAGGTGGCGCGGCGCGACGAGGGCTCCGGGCTGGTGCGCGCCGTCGTGGAGGAAGACGGGGACGAGGTGCTTCCCGCCGCCCCGGCCGCTCCGTCCTGGACGGGCTGGCGCGCCGGGGTGCTGTTCCTCGCCGCGCTCGTGCTGGGTTTCCTCCTGGTGTGGCTGCTGGCCTGAAACCCCGTCGCCGCGTGCGTGCCGCTCCTCCAGGGAAGCGGGGAATGGCCCGTCTGCTCCCGGGGGTTATTGGGCATTGAACAGTCGTCTCCGGGCCTTCCGGCGCCCGGTTCGTGGCTGGCTCGTGGTGCGACCCCTTGTGGTACAGGCTGCTCGTCAGGAGGAGTTTGTTGACCAACCGCATCCACGAGATCCTCAAGAACCACTCGTCCGAGCTGTTGACGGAATGGTTTTCCAACCTGTCCAACAGCGGTGTTCGGCGCGATGCCCTGATGAAGGAAGGCGAGCTGCGTGAGCAGTGCGCGGAGTTCCTCCGCCTGCTCACGCAAGCCACCCAGAACGGCAACGTCGCCGACATCAATGCCTCGGCGTTCACGCCCGTGCGCGAGCAGCTCGAGCGGCTGTCGCGCTCGCGCAGCCTCCAGGGCTTCTCCCCCTCGGAGACGGCCACCTTCATCTTCAGCTTCAAGCAGCCCCTGTTCGACCGGCTGCGCCGCGAGTCCGCCAGCCAGCCGCAGCAGGTGGCCGAGGAGATGTGGACCGCCACGCAGCTGCTGGACAAGCTCGGCCTGTTCACCACCGAGGTGCACCAGCGCACGCGCGAGGAGGTCATCATGCGCCAGCAGCAGGAGATGCTGGAGCTGTCCACCCCCGTGGTGCAGCTGTGGGATCGCATCGTGGCCCTGCCGCTCATCGGCACGCTGGACAGCGGGCGCACCCAGACGGTGATGGAGACGCTCCTGCAGCGCATCGTGGAGACGGGCGCGGAGATCGCCATCATCGACATCACCGGCGTGCCCACCGTGGACACGCTCACCGCGCAGCACCTCATCAAGACCGTCACCGCCACGCGCCTCATGGGCGCCGAGTGCGTCATCAGCGGTATCCGGCCGCAGATCGCCCAGACCATCGTCCACCTGGGCGTGGACCTGTCCGGCGTGGTGACCAAGTCGAGCCTCGCGGGAGCCTTCCGCTGGGCCCTGCGGCGCCTCAACCAGAACGTCCAGGCCCCCGGCTCCCAGGCCCCGGGCAAGGTCTAGGGGGGCCCCAGCTCATGGAGCGTATTTCCATCCTCCGCATGGGGCAGGTGCTGATCGTCACCATCCAGATGGACATGCACGATCAGGTCGCCGTCAACCTCCAGGACGACCTCACGTCGAAGATCGTCGAGACGGGCGCGCGCGGCGTGCTCATCGACATCTCCTCGCTCGAGGTGGTGGACTCCTTCATCGGCCGCATCCTGGGCAACATCGCGACCATGTCGCGGGTGCTGGACGCCCAGACTGTCGTGGTGGGCATGCAGCCCGCGGTGGCCATCACCCTGGTGGAGCTGGGCATGTCCCTGCCCGGCATCCGCACCGCCCTCAACATCGAGAAGGGAATGGCGCTCCTACGGGCTTCCATGGAGGAGGACGAGGCTCGAATCGAGGTCTCGGATGATTATCTTGAGGAGTGACACCATGCCCATCCGCTCCTCCCAGGACCTGGTGCTCGTGCGCCAGGCGGTCCGTACCTGGTCGGCTGAACTGAAGTTCAGCCTCGTGGAGCAGACGAAGATGGTGACGGCGGCCAGTGAGCTGGCGCGCAACACCCTGGATTACGGGGGGGGAGGCAACGTCACCCTGCAACAGGTCCAGGATGGAATCCGGCGCGGTCTGCGGTTGTCTTTCGAAGATCAAGGGCCAGGGATTCCCGATGTCGAACTGGCGCTGCGTGATGGCTACACGTCGGGAGGCGGTATGGGACTCGGGTTGGGTGGCTCCAAGCGGCTGGTGAATGATTTCGAGATCGTCAGCAAGGTGGGGGAGGGGACACGGGTCACGGTGACGCGATGGAAGTGAGCACCACGGCGCTCGCCGTCACGGAGAGCAGCCAGGCGGGACACGCCCGCCGGACGGCCGCCGCGCTCGCTTCCAAGCTGGGCTTCAACGAGGAGGCCCAGGGCAAGGTGGCGCTCGTGGCGAGCGAGGCCGCCAAGAACCTCGTGGCCCATGCTCGCGAGGGCCAACTCCTCTTGCGCACCCTGCATGCCGGCTCCCACGTGGGCGTGGAGCTGCTCGCGCTCGACAAGGGGCCCGGCATGGCGGACGTGGACCGCTGCATGCGCGATGGCTACACCACCGCCGGCACGGGGGGCTCGGGACTGGGCGCCATCCGGCGCATGTCCTCCGTCTTCGACATCTACTCCCAGCCTGGCGTGGGCACGGCGCTGCTCGCCCAGCTCTGGTTGAGCAAGCCGCCGCGCGCCGAGGTGGAAGTGGGCGCGGTATGTGTGCCGATGCGGGGCGAGGAGGTGTGTGGGGATGCCTGGAGCCTGGACACCAAGGACGGCCGCTCCGTGTTCCTCGTCGCCGATGGCCTGGGCCATGGGCCCGAGGCGGCCCGCGCCTCGCGCGCCGCGGTGGTCTCCTTCCTCGAACAGGGCACGTCGGACGTGACCGCGCTGCTCAAGGGCGCCCATGGGGAGCTGCACAGCACCCGGGGCGCGGCGGTGGCGCTGGCCTCCCTGCGTCCCGGGGACGCGCGGCTCGACTTCGCCGGGGTGGGCAACATCTCCGCCTCCGTGCTCTCGCCCCAGGGCGGCGTGCAGCGCATGGTGTCCATGAATGGAACGTTGGGCCATCAGATGCACCGCGTGCAGTCGTTCGCCTATACGTGGAGCCCGGACTCGGTGCTGGTGATGTGCTCGGATGGTCTGCTCACCCAGTGGCGGGTGGATGGCTCCCCCGGGCTGCTCCACCGGCACCCCTCCCTGGTGGCGGGCGTGCTCTACCGGGATTTCTGCCGGGGACGGGATGACGTGACGGTGCTGGTGGCCCGAGAGACCGCGCGGAGCGTTCCGTGAGTGTTTCCCTCTTTCAATCCGAGCTGCGCACCGGGCAGGACGTGGTGAACACCCGGCAGCGGGGCCGCCATATCGCCCAGGTGCTCGGGTTCGAGGGACAGGATCAGGTGCGCATCGCCACGGCCATCTCCGAGGTGGCCCGGCTCGCGGCCTCCCAGGCCAATGGCCACATCGAGTTCCTCCTGGAGGAGACGCAGTCGCCCTCGCTGCTCGTGCGCGTGCGGGCTCCGGTGTCGACTCCGGGGCTCATGTCGGGGGTGCCCCCGGCGGCGCCCCGGCCCGGCCCCGCGCTCGCCCCCGCGCAGCGCTTGATGGACCGGGTGTCGTTGCACCTGGAGGGAGAGGGCTGGCTGGTGCTGGAGCTGGCCCATCGCCTGCCGCGTGCCGCGCCCCCCTCGCACATGTTGCAGTCGCTGCGCTCCGAGCTGGAGCGGCAGCGGCGCTCCAACGCCGTGGACGAGCTGTCGCGGCAGAACGAGGAGCTCCTGCGCACGCTGGAGGAACTCCAGGCGCGCAAGGCCGAGGTGGAGCGGCTCAACCGGGAGCTGGAGGAGACCAACCGCGGCGTCGTGGCGCTCTACGCCGAGTTGGAGGAGAAGGCCGAGGCGCTGCGCCGCGCCTCGGACATGAAGACGCGCTTCATCTCCAACGTGAGCCACGAGCTGCGCACGCCCATCAGCTCCGTCGTCAACCTGTCGCGGCTCTTGCTGGACCGGCTGGACGGGCCGCTCAACGACGAGCAGGAGAAGCAGGTCACCTTCATCCGCAAGTCCGGCGAGGCCCTGCAGGAGCTCATCGATGATCTGCTGGACCTGGCGAAGATCGAGTCCGGCCGCTCCGAGGTGCTCCCCACGCGCTTCTCCGTGGGGGAGCTGTTCGGTTCGCTGCGCGGGATGCTGCGCCCCCTGAAGGTGAACGAGGGCGTGGCGCTCGTCTTCGACGAGCCCGTGCGAGTGCCGGAGCTGCACACCGACGAGCGCAAGCTGTCGCAGATCCTCCGCAACCTCGTCTCCAACGCCCTCAAGTTCACCCAGCGGGGCGAGGTGCGGGTGTCGGTGGTGGCCGGCCCTCGCGGCATGGTGGAGTTCGTGGTGCGCGACACCGGCGTGGGCATCGCGCCCGAGGACCAGGAGCGCATCTTCGAGGAGTTCGTGCAGGTGGAGGGTCCGCACCAGCAGGGCGTCAAGGGCACGGGGCTCGGCCTGCCCCTGTCGCGGCGCCTGGCGGAGCTGTTGGGGGGCTCGCTCACCGTGGAGAGCCAGAAGGGCCAGGGCAGCACCTTCCGGGCCCGGGTGGCGCTCGACTACACCCAGCGGCAGAAGTCCCTGGTGGATGACGAGCCGTTGGAGCCCGAGGAACCGCGGGACGCATCGCGCCCGCGCACCGTGCTGCTCGTGGACGATGACGAGGTGGTGCGCTACCTGCTCAAGCGCCTGCTCGCCGACGCCTCGCTGCAGTTCCGCGAGGCCACCACGGGCGTGGAGGGCGTGCGTCTGGCCAACCAGCTCCACCCCTCCGCCATCGTGTTGGACCTGTCGTTGCCGGGGATGGATGGCTTCGAGGTCCTGGAGACGTTGCGGCGCGAGCGCACCACGCGCGACATCCCCGTCATCATCCACACCAGCCGTTCCCTGACCGAGCAGGAGCGTGGACGCCTGCTCCCCCACGTGCTGGGTATCCTCTCCAAGAGTGGACTCACCCGGGACGCCGCGTTCGACCTTCTGCAACGTGCCCTGTCCGGCCCGGAACGGCGGTCCTGACGCCCATCTTGGAGATCGCCTCGTGCCTCACCGCGAACCCATCCTGCTCAACATCAACGACAATGAAGCGAATAGGTACGCGGTGTCGCGCATCCTGCGCGCGTCGGGCTTCCAGGTCGCCGAGGGGGGCACGGGCGCCGAGGCGCTCCAACTCGCCGCCGAGCTGCGCCCGGACCTCATCATCCTCGACGTGAAGCTGCCGGACATCAATGGCATCGAGGTGTGCCGGCGGCTCAAGTCGGATCCCCACACGTCCAACATCGTCGTGATGCACCTGTCGGCCAACTACATCCGCACCGAGAACAAGGTGGAGGGGTTGGAGAGCGGCGCGGATGGCTACCTGACGCAGCCGGTGGACACCGCGGAGCTGCTGGCCACGGTGCGCTCGCTGTTGCGCCTGCGCCGGGCCGAGGAGGACGCGCGCCGCGCGGCCGTGCAGTGGAAGACGACCTTCGACTCGCTGGGCGATGGCGTGTGTCTGCTGGATGGACAGGGCCGGGTGATGCGCGCCAACCGCTCCTTCGTGTCGCTGTTCGGCGGGAGCGAGCAGGCGGTGCTCGGCCGGTCCTTCGCGGCGCTGCTGCGCGAGGCGGCGGGCGGCGAGGAGGCGCTGCCCGCGAGTTGTGGCGAGGCGCTGGACTGCCGCGAGGAGGCCACGGTGTGCCTGGGCTCGCGCTGGTACCGCGTGGCGGCCAACCCCGTGGAGGGCGATGGGGGCGGGGTGGCGGGCGCGGTGCGCATCCTCACGGACATCACGCCCCACCGGCAGCTCCAGGAGGAGCTGCGGCGGCGCGCGGCGGAGCTGGCGGAGGCGGACCGGCGCAAGGACGAGTTCCTCGCGATGCTGGCGCACGAGCTGCGCAATCCCCTGGCCGCCATCGTCAACTCCCTGCACCTGGCCGAGGCCACCCAGCCCCAGGGCGCCGAGTCCCGGGCCATGCGCGTGCTGACTCGGCAGAGCCAGCACATGGCGCGCATGGTGGATGATCTGCTGGACGTGTCGCGCTTCAACCGCGGCCACATCGAGCTGCGGCGCGCGCTGGTGGACCTGCGCCAGGTGGTGCAGCACGGCGTGGAGGCGCGCCGTCAGTCGCTCCTGGACAAGGGGCTGCACCTGGAGCTGACGCTGCCGCCCGAGGCGCTGTGGCTGGAGGGAGATGCCACGCGGCTGGAGCAGGTGGTGTCCAACCTGCTGGACAACGCGCGCAAGTACACCCCGGTGGGTGGCCACGTCTTCGTCGGCGTGACGGTGGAGCCGCGGGGCCCGGAGCGCCAGGTGGTGCTGCGCGTGAAGGACACGGGCATCGGCATGAGTTCGGAGCTCCAGGCGCGGGTGTTCGAGCTCTTCGTGCAGGGCGAGCAGCAGTTGGATCGCTCCCGTGGGGGCCTGGGCATCGGGTTGACCCTGGTGCGGCGGCTCGTGGAGCTGCATGGGGGCCATGTCCGGGCGTTCAGCGAGGGCGAGGGCAAGGGCAGCGAACTCGTGGTGACCCTGCCGCTGACGGCGCAGGCGGTGGCCTCCACGCCCGCCGAGGCGCGGATCGCTCCCCCCGAGGCGGGCGCGGCGCGGCGGGTGTTGCTGGTGGAGGACAACGAGGACACGCGCGAGGTGCTGCGCGAGCTGCTGGAGATGTGGGGCCACGAGGTGGCGGTGGCCGAGGACGGCTTCCGGGGCGTGGAGCGCTTCCCCGCGCTGCGGCCGCACGTGGCCCTGGTGGACCTGGGCCTGCCGGGCATGGACGGGTTCCAGGTGGCGCGGAAGATCCGCGAGAGCGAGGGCGGCCAGGACGTCTACCTCGTGGCGCTCACGGGCTACAGCGGCGAGCACCGTTCACGCGCGGTGGAAGCGGGCTTCGACCTGCACGTGGTGAAGCCGGTGAAACCGGACGAACTGGAGCGGCTGCTCAACCAGCTCCCGGCGCGCAAGCCCAGGGCCTAGCCCCGCGCGATTGGCCATGCCCCCCACGGCCCGACCTGCGCTATGTGGGGGACCATGGCGATCGAGACGGAATCGGGAGTGACGCTCCCCTTCGAACGTTTCTGGGATTGGATCCTGGACCACACCAACTGCCTCCTCAGTGTCGGCACGGAGGAGTCCTGGCTGTACGACACCGAGGCGCTCCACTGGGTGCTGTTCTCGGAGGACAACGGCACGCCCGTGGTGCAGCTCATCATGGGCAAGCGCCTGGTGGGCGAGATGGTGCTCGACACCACGGACCTGATGCACGTGCAGGTGCTGGCGGATCCGGAGAACGTGGACCGGGGCTACTTCCTCTTCAAGGTGCTCGGTGGGACCAAGTCCGCGCCGCGCGTGCGCTACACCTTCCAGCTCACCCACGGGCTGGAGAACATGCCCACCCAGCACGTGGCCGGGCTCAAGCACTGACGCGCTTGACGCGGGGCCCCGGGTGCTGACCCGGAGCCCCCGAGCGGCTCACTTCTTCGTGGGCTTGTTGATGTTGGCGAAGAAGTCGTTGCCCTTGTCGTCCACGACGATGAAGGCGGGGAAGTCCACCACCTCGATCTTCCAGACGGCCTCCATGCCCAGCTCGGGGTACTCGAGCACCTCCACCTTGGTGATGCAGTCCTTGGCCAGCCGCGCCGCGGGGCCGCCAATGGAGCCCAGGTAGAAGCCCCCGTGCTTCTTGCAGGCCTCGGTGACGGCGGGCGAGCGGTTGCCCTTGGCGAGCATCACGTAGCTGCCCCCCTCCGCCTGGAACTGGTCCACGTAGGCGTCCATGCGGCCCGCCGTCGTGGGGCCGAACGAGCCCGAGGCGTACCCTTCCGGCGTCTTCGCCGGGCCCGCGTAGTACACCATGTAGTCCTTGAGGTACTGGGGCATGCCCTCGCCCTTGTCCAGCCGCTCCTTGAGCTTCGCGTGGGCGATGTCGCGCGCCACCACCATGGGGCCGGAGAGCGACAGGCGCGTCTTGATGGGGTAGCGCGACAGCTCGGCGCGGATGTCCGCCATGGGGCGGCGCAGGTCGATCTTCACCACCTCGCCGGACAGGTCCGCGTCCGCCGTCTCCGGCAGGTACTTCGCCGGATCCGTCTCGAGCTGCTCGAGGAAGACGCCCTCGCGGGTGATCTTCCCGAGCGCTTGCCGGTCCGCCGAGCACGACACGGCGATGGCCACCGGGCAGGACGCGCCGTGGCGGGGCAGGCGGATGACGCGCACGTCATGGCAGAAGTACTTGCCGCCGAACTGGGCGCCGATGCCCGTGCGCTGGGTGAGCTTGAGCACCTCCTGCTCCAGCGCCACGTCGCGGAAGCCCCGGCCGAGCGCGTTGCCCTCGGTGGGCAGCGTGTCCAGGTAGCGCGCCGAGGCGTACTTGGCCGTCTTGAGCGCGAACTCGGCCGAGGTGCCACCCACCACGATGGCCAGGTGGTAGGGCGGGCACGCCGCGGTGCCCAGCGAGCGGATCTTCGCGTCGAGGAAGGACAAGAGGCTCTGCGGGTTGAGCAGCGCCTTGGTCTCCTGGAAGAGGTAGCTCTTGTTGGCCGAGCCGCCCCCCTTGGCCATGAAGAGGAACTTGTAGGCGTCGCCGTCGGTCGCGTACAGCTCGATCTGCGCGGGGAGGTTGTTGCCGGTGTTGACCTCCTTGTACATGTCGAGCGCGGCCATCTGCGAGTAGCGCAGGTTGGCGGTGCGGTACGTGTCGAACACGCCCCGGGCGATGGCCGTCTCGTCGCCGCCCTGGGTGAGCACGTACTGGCCCTTCTTGCCCATCACGATGGCGGTGCCGGTGTCCTGGCAGGAGGGCAGCACGCCGCCCGCGGCGATGTTGGCGTTCTTGAGCAGCTCCACCGCCACGAAGCGGTCATTGGGCGAGGCCTCGGGATCCTTGAGGATGTTCGCGAGCTGCTGGAGGTGGCCGGGCCGCAAGAGGTGCGAGATATCGCGCATGGCCTCGCGGGTGAGGAGCGTGAGCGCCTCGGGGGCCACCTGGACGAAGCTCTTGCCCCCGGCCTCGAAGGTGGAGACGCCGTCCTGGGTGAGCAGCCGGTAGGGCGTCTCGTCCTTGCCGAGCGGAAGCATGTCCTGGAACTGGAAGTCGTTCATCGTGGGCCTTCTCCAAGATGGGGGGCGGGGCCGCGGGGGCCCGGGTTGCCATGCCCTGATTGTCCACCGGGTGCCATCCCCCCGGCGGACGGGCGCGGACGCGCCGAGAACCTGCCCTCATGCGAGTCACGAGTGATTGTAGAGGCAAGCCGGGGCTCCTGGCTCGCCCGAGTGCTGGGGAAGCACTCCTCTCCGGCCCACCGGGACGCGAAGCTCCCTGGTAGCATCCGCCGCCATGATCCGCTCCTTCTCGAAGTTCCTCCCCCCTCTGGCCGTCGCGGCGGGGCTGGCGGCGCCCGCGGCCCTCGCCTGCACCAGCCTGCTGGTGAGCAAGGGGGCCTCGGCCGATGGCTCCACCTTCATCACCTACGCGGCGGACGCGCACGAGCTGTATGGCGAGCTGTATTACACCCCGGCGCGCCGCAACGCGCCCGGTGCTCAGCGCGACATCTTCGAGTGGGACACGGGCAAGTTCCTCGGCCGCATCAAGGAAGCCCCCGTCACCTGGTCGGTGGTGGGCAACATGAACGAGCACCAGCTCTCCATCAGTGAGTCCACCTTCACCGGGCGTGAGGAGTTGAAGGGGCCGACGGGCATCATCGACTACGGCTCGCTCATCTACATCGCGCTGGAGCGCGCGAAGACGGCCCGGGAGGCCATCCAGGTGATGACGGACCTGGTGGCCGAGTACGGCTACGCCTCCACGGGCGAGTCCTTCTCCATCGCGGACCCCAAGGAAGCGTGGATCCTCGAGCTGATTGGCAAGGGCGCGGGGCAGAAGGGGGCGGTATGGGTGGCCCGGCGGCTGCCCGAGGGGACGCTTTCCGCGCACGCCAACCAGGCGCGCATCCGCCAGTTCCCGCTCAATGATCCGGCCAACGCCCTGTACTCCAAGGACGTCATCTCCTTCGCGCGCGAGAAAGGCTGGTTCAGTGGGGCGGACAAGGACTTCAGCTTCGCGGACACCTACCACCCGCTCGACTTCGGCGGCACCCGCTTCTCCGAGGGGCGCGTGTGGAGCATCTTCCGCCGCGCGGCGCCGTCGCTCGGGCTGGGGGTGGAGTACGCGGACGGCTCGGCGCCGGACAAGCGGCTGCCCCTGTGGGTGAAGCCGGACCGCAAGCTGTCGGTGCAGGACGTGATGGGGCTGATGCGCGACCACTTCGAGGGCACGCCGCTGGACATGTCCAAGGACGTGGGAGCGGGGCCCTACGCGGCGCCCTACCGCTGGCGGCCGATGACGTGGAAGGTGGATGGCAAGGAGTACGTTCACGAGCGGGCCATCTCCACGCAGCAGACGGGCTTCTCGTTCGTGGCGCAGATGCGCTCGTGGATGCCGGCGCCGGTGGGCGGGGTGCTGTGGTTCGGCGTGGATGACACCTTCACGACTGTCTACACGCCGATGTACGCGGGCGTGCGCCGCGCGCCAGCCAACTTCGCCCAGGGCGTGGCCAGCCGGGGCCAGTTCTCCTGGGACTCCTCCTTCTGGGTGTTCAACTGGGTGTCCAACCAGGCCTATGGGCGCTGGAGCGACATGATCGTCGACGTGCAGAAGGTCCAGGGGGAGCTGGAGGGCCAGTTCCTCGCCGACCAGGGCGACATCGAGAAGGCGGCGCTGGAGCTGTACAAGAACTCGCCCGAGCAGGCGCGGGCCTACCTCACCGACTACTCCTCCCAGCAGGGCACCAAGGTGCACACGCGCTGGCGCAAGCTGGGCGAGCAGCTCCTGGTGAAGTACATCGACGGCAACGTGCGCGACGAAGCGGGCAAGGTGAACCATCCCAGGTACCCGGACTCGTGGTACCGGACCATCGTGAAGGACGCGGGCCCCAAGCTGGCGATTCCCGGGACCCCCGCTGCCGCGGCGCCGGACGTCAAGCCCCCGGCCCCCGTCCCCCAGTCGAAGCCCACGGTCGCTCCCGCCCCCTGAGGGGCATCATCTCGTCTAAAAGGCATTCAATGCCCGTCACACCACGAATCGACAGTGGCGCCGCGACCCACATCGGCCGCCGCTCGAACAACGAGGACTCCTTCTGCGAGCGGCCCGAGCTGGGCTTCTTCGCGGTCGCCGATGGACTGGGCGGCCACGAGGGTGGGGAAGTGGCCAGCCAGCTCGTGCTGCGCGCGGTGACGGACTTCCTGGCCTCACGGGAGGATGCCACGGCCCCGCTCGAGGCGGAGACCCCCGAGCAGATGCTGCTCCATGCGGTGCGGCTGGCGCACGAGGAGGTGCGGGCCCAGCAGCGCGGCAAGCTGTCCATGATGGCCTCGACGCTCACCGGGGTGCTGCTGCAGGAGGCCGAGGCGGTGGTGTGCAACATCGGCGACAGCCGCACCTTCCTGGTGCGCGACGGGGCGGTGCAGCGGCTCACGCGCGACCACACCGTCATCGCGGAGATGGAGGCGGCGGGGCTCGACACGAAGACGCCCTTCGCGCTGCGCCACCGCAACTCGCTCACGGGCGCGGTGGGCATGGAGGACAGCGTGGAGCCGGACTGCGGCCGGGTGCCGTTGAGGGCCGGCGACGTGCTGCTCCTGTGCAGTGATGGCCTGTACGAACTGGTGCCACCGGACATGATGGTCGAGCTGCTCGCCCAGGGTGGCTCGGCGCGGGAGATCGCCGAGCGGCTCGTGGCCCGGGCCTATGAGCGGGGCGGGACGGACAACATCACGGGCATCGTGCTCCGGGTGCTGGACAACGGCTAGGCCCCGGACGCCAGGGCGGGCAGCTCCACGGAGGGGGCGAGGCTGATGACGACCGACTTGGACGTCGGCGTGCGGCTCTTCTCCGCCACGCTGCCCAGGGGCACCAGCACGTTGGCCTCGGGGAAGTAGGTGGCGGCGCACCGCCGGGGAATGTCGTAGGCGACCACGACGAACTTCCGCGCCACGCGCCGCTGGCCCTCGAAGTGGCTGGTGAGGTCCACCTCCTGCCCGGCCTTCACGCCCAGCTCCTTCATGTCCTCGGCGTTGAGCAGCACCACGCGCCGGCCGTTGTGGATGCCCCGGTAGCGGTCATGCAGCCCGTACACCGTGGTGTTGTACTGGTCGTGCGTGCGGATCGTCATCATCAGCAACTGGCCCGGCTCCAACGCCAGCCGAGGCATCGGGTGCACGGTGAAGTGCCCCTTGCCGCTCTTCGTGGTGAAGCGGCCCTCGCGAGGCCCGTTGGGCAGGGCGAAGCCTCCCCGCTCGCGCACCCGGCGGTTGAAGTCCGTGAAGCCGGGAATCGTCCGGGCGATGAGGTCGCGCACCCGGTCGTAGTCCTCCACGAGCGACTCCCAGGCAATGGCATCCGCCGGCCCGAGCACCGCGCGCGCGAGCCGGGCCACCAGGACGGGCTCGCTCAGCAGGTGCTCGGAGGCGGGGGGCAGGGTGCCGCGCGAGGCGTGCACCACGCCCATGGAGTTCTCCACGGTGACGAACTGGGCGCCACCGGCCTGGCTGTCGCGCTCGGTGCGCCCCAGGCACGGCAGGATGAGTGCCCGGCGTCCGGTGACGAGGTGGGCCCGGTTGAGCTTGGTGGACACGTGCACGGTGAGCCGGGTGCGGCGCAGGGCCTCGGCGGTGAGCTCCGTGTCGGGCGTGGCCGACAGGAAGTTGCCTCCCAGGGCGAAGAAGACCTTCACCTCGCCGGCGTGCATGGCCTGGATGGCGCCCACCACGTCGTGGCCGTGGTGGCGGGGCGGGGTGAAGCCGAACTCCCGCTCCAGCGCGTCGAGGAACGCGGGCGGGGGCTTCTCCCAGATGCCCATGGTCCGGTCCCCCTGCACGTTGCTGTGGCCGCGCACCGGGCACAGGCCCGCGCCCGGCTTGCCGATGCTCCCGCGCAGCAGCGCCAGGTTGACGATCTCCTGGATGTTGCCCACCGCGTTGCGGTGCTGGGTGAGCCCCATGGCCCAGCACCAGATGACTTGGTCCGTCTCCGCGAGCCACCCCGCGGCCGTTTCAATGCTCTCGCGGGGGATGCCGCTCTGCTCCACCACGTCGTCCCAGGACACGCCCGCGAGGTGCGCCGCGTACGCCTCGAAGCCGAGCGTCTGGCCCTCGACGAAGTCGCGCGCGACCACCAAGCCCGGCTGCTTCGCCTCGCGCTCGAGCAGCGCCTTGCCCAGGCCCTGTAGGAGCGCCACGTCCCCGTTGATGCGCACCTGGAGGAACAGGTCCGCGAGCGCCGTGCCCGAGCCGAGCACGCCGCGCACCGTCTGCGGATGCTTGAAGCGCTGCAAGCCCGTCTCGGGCAGGGGGTTGATGCTGAGGATGCGGCAGCCCTGGCGCTTGGCGGCCTCGAGCGCGGTGAGCATGCGCGGGTGGTTGGTGCCCGGGTTCTGCCCGATGACGACGATGACGCGGGCCTTCTCGAAGTCCTCGAGCGTCACCGTGCCCTTGCCGATGCCGACGGTCTCGTTCAGGGCGGTGCCGCTCGACTCGTGGCACATGTTCGAGCAGTCCGGCAGGTTGTTGGTGCCGAAGCGCCGCACGAAGAGCTGGTAGAGGAAGGCGGCCTCGTTGCTCGTGCGGCCCGAGGTGTAGAAGCACGCCTCGTCCGGCGAGCCGAGCGCGTGCAACTCGCTGGCGATGAGCGCGAAGGCCTCGTCCCAGGACAGGGGCGCGTAGTGCGTGGCGCCCTCGCGCAGCACCATGGGGTGGGTGAGCCGGCCCTGCTTGCCCAGCCAGTGATCCGTCTGGGCGGCCATGTCCACGAGGCTCCACTGCTGGAAGAATTCGGGCGTCACCCGGGCGGTGGTGGCCTCCTCGGCCACGGCCTTGGCGCCGTTCTCACAGAACTCGAAGGCCGAGCGGTGGGCGGGGTCGGGCCACGCGCAGCCGGGACAGTCGAAGCCGTGCGGCTGATTGACCCGCAGGAGCGTCTGGGTGCTTCGCGCCACGCCCATCTCCTCCCAGGCGTGCTTCATCGAGGAGAGCACCGCCGGCACGCCGCCCGCGGCCGTCGAGGGCGCGCCGATGCGCAGCGGCTCGGGGACGATGGGGGGCTGGGCGCTCGGAAGCGGCTCGGAGGGAGTCGGGCCGTGCTCGTGGGACTGCGCCGTCCGTGCCGATGGGGGTGTGGCCGCCATGCGCTCCTCCTCGTGGGTCCGGGACAGGGGCTACGGCGGACCCAGGGGGCTGGGAGTCTACCCCTCCCGGAGCGGGCCGAAGGGGCTTGCCCGCCTGGCTGCCAGGAGCGGTTTCCCTGCCCATCAGCGTGTCTTCACCAGCCCCACCCTTTCCTGAAATGAAGACCCACGTCAGGACAGACAAGGTGCCCACTGATGAGCGTCGTGAGCTTCCAGACGGCGCCCTGGTAGAGCGACTGCTCGCGAGAGAAAAACACGTCGGTCTCGGGTGAGTACCTCCTGCCTTGCGACTGGCCCTGTCCCCGAAACCAGCGGGCGAATTCGTAGCGGCGCCAGGGCTCCACTTCGTCCAGTCCAAGCAGCGCCTGAAGATCTTCGAAGAGACCGATCAACTCAGCCCCCCGCCTGGAGGCCACCTCTTTGGATGAAACCTGATTGAGGTCGCTCGCGACAATCTCCTCCAGGAGGCCATCAATGAAATTGCCCTCACACGGCAGGAGCCATTCGCGGTTGATAAAGCTCACGCTGTCTGTCCATCCCGACAACGACAACCATTGCTCCAGCTCCAGTGGCGAGCCGCTCGCGCATGGCGAGTGATGGGATGTTGAAACCTCGAGCCAATACTTGCCCGAAACCGTCGTCTTGCTCCACTGCCCCCACTCTCGTGCCACCCGCGCCTCCATTGGCTCGTGGAGAGATGAGACGGCTGCTCCCGTTACTGCTTTTTTGGTAAGAAGCTTTGAATGTTCGATATGACGCTGCTCATCCTGCTCGCGCTCGCC
The DNA here is from genome assembly GCF_044360685.1 of Cystobacter fuscus. Lineage (GTDB taxonomy): Bacteria > Myxococcota > Myxococcia > Myxococcales > Myxococcaceae > Cystobacter > Cystobacter fuscus_C. Next base: position 788,921 of record NZ_CP043491.1, read on the forward strand.
GCGCTGGGGTTTATCAGCCACAACAGGCCGGTCGCCGTCTCCATCCTCGTACTGATCGTCATCCGCATGACGCCGCTGAATCAGTTCTTCCCCTGGGTGGAAAAAAAGGGGCTGATCATCGGTATCACTATTCTTACTATCGGCGTGATGGCGCCGATCGCCAGTGGAACTTTGCCTCCATCGACACTTTTTCAATCTTTTCTTCACTGGAAATCGCTGGTGGCGATCGCGGTTGGGGTGTTTGTTTCCTGGCTGGGTGGGCGCGGTGTAACGCTGATGAGCAGCCAGCCGACCATCGTGGCGGGGCTGCTGGTGGGAACGGTGTTGGGTGTGGCCCTGTTCCGGGGCGTGCCGGTCGGGCCACTGATTGCGGCGGGATTGCTGTCGTTGATGCTTGGCCGGCAGTGAGCGCCACGTCTGCCAGTGGTAGAGCAGCCCGCTGATGCTCCCCATTCCCAGCACGGGCAAGGTGCGCCACCTTGAGGAGCACACCGCCGCGGCCCACATCAAGCTCTCCGACGAGGACTTCCGCGCCCTCGGTCGCGCTCAGCCCGTCGTGGCACGCGCGCGGGCGTCGAAGGCCCGCCGTGCCTCCTCCACCTGGTCCATGGACTCCATGGTCCAGGCGTAGAGCGCCTTGAAGGGCTTCTGCAGTGTGCGCCCCAGCGGCGAGATCTCGTACTCCACTGCCACCGGGGACAGCGGCAGGACCCGCCGCGTGAGCAGACCGTTGCGCTCCAGCCGCCGCAGGCACTGGGTGAGCGCCTTCTGCGTCACGCCCTCCAGCCGCCGCTTGATCTCGTTGAAGCGCAACGGCCCCGTGTCGAGCACCGTGAGCACCATCATCGACCACTTGTCCGCGATCTCGTCGAACAGCAGCCGGCTCGGACAATCCACCGCGAAGACCTTGGGTGAGCGCATAGCAGTTTCCTCGAGGATACTTGATGGCTTCAAAGTGCCTGATTGACACCAGATATCCAAAATATATCTTGGACTCAACCCCCCCGGAGTCCACCGCATGCTCGCCTCGAATGTCGACCCGCTGTTCCGCCCCTTCCGGCTCAAGTCCCTGGAGCTCAAGAACCGCATCGTGATGGCGCCGATGACCCGCTACTTCTCGCCCGAGGGCGTGCCCGGTCCGGACGTCGCCGCCTACTACCGCCGCCGGGCCGAGGCGGACGTGGGGCTCATCCTCTCCGAGGGCACGGTGGTGGAGCGGCCCGCGTCGCGCAACGACGCCAGGGTTCCCTTCTTCCATGGCGAGGCCGCGCTGGCCGGCTGGAAACGGGTGATCGACGAGGTGCAAGCGGCGGGGGGCAAGATGGGGCCCCAGTTGTGGCACACGGGCTCGACCATCAACGCGACGACGGACTGGGTCCCGGCGAGTCCGGTGGAGAGCCCCTCCGGGCTCTTGGCGCCAGGCACTCCGCGCGGCGTGGCGATGAGCGAGGAGGACATCGCGGACACCGTCGCCGCGTTCGGTCGCGCCGCGGCCCATGCGAAGCGGCTGGGCTTCGACACCGCGGAGATCCACGGAGCGCATGGCTTCCTGATCGATCAATTCTTCTGGAAGGGCACCAACCTGCGCGAGGACCGCTACGGTGGCGCCACGCTCAAGGAGCGCTCGCGCTTCGCCGCCGAGGTGGTGCGGGCGATGCGCGCGGCGGTGGGCCCCGACTTCCCGCTCATCCTGCGCGTGAGCCAGTGGAAGCAGCAGGACTACCGCGTGCGGCTCGCGGAGACTCCGGAGGCCATGGCTGACTGGCTCGCGCCCCTGGTGGAGGCCGGCGTGGACCTCCTGCACTGCTCGCAGCGCCGCTTCTGGGAGCCGGAGTTCCCGGAGCTCGACGGCGCGGACGGACTGAACTTCGCGGGCTGGGCCAAGAAGCTCACCGGGGCCGCCACCCTGAGCGTGGGCTCGGTGGGCCTGGAGGGCGACTTCATGGGCGCCTTCGCCGGCGAGGGCAGCAAGCTCGCGAGCCTGGACAACCTGCTGCGGCGCATGGAGCGCGAGGAGTTCGATCTCATCGCCGTGGGCCGGGCGCTGCTCGATGACCCCCGGTGGGTGGCCAAGGTGCGCGTGGGCGACCTGGCCAGCCTGCGGGGCTTCAACCCCGCCTCGCTCGGGGCGTTGACCTGAGGTTCAGCTCAGGGGGCCCACGGCGCGGGAGATAGGGCAGCACAGAGCGCTACGGCGGACCCACGGGGCGGAGGTCTACCCCTCCCAGCGTGGCGCGAAGGGGCTTGCCCGCCTGACTGCCAGGAGCGGTTTGCCTGCCCATCCGCGGGTCTTCAACGGGGGACGGCTGTGCTCCGGCGGGGGAAGCACTAATCTGGGAGGTAGTGCGAGCGGGTTGACCTCACGAGGAGGGCGGGATGGAACGGCATTCCCTGCATGGCTGGGACCTGACGCCGACCCAGGCGGTGGCGTTGCAGCGGGAGTTGAAGGAGCGCGTGGTGCTGCGTCCGCCGAGGGGGTGGAAGGTGGAGCGGGTGGCGGGGGCGGACATCTCCATGAGCCGGGGGGAGGACTGGGCCTCCGGGGGCTTCGTGGTGCTGGATGCGGGGAGCCGGGAGCCCGTGGCCCGGGCGAGCGCGGTGACGCGGCTGGGCTTTCCCTACGTACCGGGGCTGCTGTCCTTCCGGGAGCTGCCCGTGCTGATGGAGGCGTGGGCGCGGCTGGAGGTGCGGCCGGATTTGCTCATCTTCGATGGCCAGGGCACGGCGCACCCCCGGCGTCTGGGATTGGCATGTCATGGGGGCCTGCTGTTCGGGGTGCCGTCCATCGGCTGCGCCAAGTCCCTGCTGGTGGGCGAGCACGGGCCCCTGGGCGAGGAGCGCGGCGCGGTGGCGGACATCCTCCACCAGGGCGAGGTGGTGGGCCGGGCGGTGCGCACGCGGCGCGGCGTGTTGCCTGTCTACGTGTCGCCGGGGCACCTGATGGACTTGCCCACGGCGGTGGAGTGGGTGTTGCGGATGACGTCGCGCTACCGGGAGCCGGAGACGACGCGGCACGCGCACCGGCTGGTGAACGAAGTGCGGCGCGAGGCGCTCGCGGCGCGGGCGTCCTCCCGCGAGTGAGTCCCGCCGCGCAGCGCGCGCTCTCACACGTCTTCCGGGGGGCGCCGGCCCCGGAGCAGCGTGTCCGCTCCCCCCGTCTCCCGCCGGGGCCTCCGCTCGCCGAGCCCCGGGCGGGCCATCAGCTCGTGGAGGGCTTGCGCGGCACCTTCCTCGTCGTGGGCGCCACCCGGGACGCCGCCGAGGCCCTGTCGACCACCTGGGAGGTCTGGCGGCCCGGCGCCGAGGGATAGGGCCCCGGACCTGACTCCGAAGACAAACGGCGCTTCAGCTCGTCGAGCAACCACCGGCCGGCGACCCCCAGCACGCGGTCGCGTCGGTGGGCCGCGTAGATGGTCAGCCCTCCGGCTGGAGTCGAATCGTCGTCGAGCTGGAGCGGCACCAGGTGCCCCGCGGCGATGAAGCCGGCGACGAGGTGCTCGGGCATCCGGCACCAGCCAAAGCCAGCCAGCAGGAAGTCCAGACGCCGCCCGAGGTCGACGAAGCGCCAGAGCCTGGAGCTCAAGAGTCCGTAGTTCGCGCCACCGGCATCCATCGGGTCCGACAGGACGAGCTGGACATAGGGCTCCAGGTCTCCCCGCGTCACCGGTCGTCCGAGCGTGGCGAGCGGATGCGTGGGCGCCACCACGGCCTGCAATCCAATACGCAGCAGCGGTGAGGCGGCGATGTCCTCGGGGATGGTGGGCAGGAGCAGGCAGATTCCCAGCGCGGCCGAACCGTTTCGCAGGCGTCGCACCGCGCCTCCAAGCCCCTCGGTGGAGAAGCTGACGGGGAGATCGGGAAAGGTGCCGCTGAGCGCGCGAATGCTGTCGATCAGCGGCGCCGTTGGCACCAGGGGATCGATCGCGAGCGCGAGCTCGGGCTCCAGCCCCGCGCGCGTGCTCGCCGCCACCGCCTCGAACCGGGTCGCGCTCGCCAACACCAGACGTGCCTGCTCGACGAGTACGCGCCCGATTTCGGTCAGCCGTGGCCGGTGACCGCTCCGGTCGAAGAGCAGGACTCCCTGCAGGTTCTCGAGCGTCGCCACGGCCTGGCTGATCGCCGATTGCGCACGTCTGAGTTCACGGCCGGCCGCGGAAAAGCTGCCCGTGTCGGCGATCGTCACGAGGACGCGCAGTTGATCCAGGGTGAGGTTGCTCAGCATGATCCATCATCCACGCCGATGGACATCATCATGATTTCGTCACTCCCGCAAGGGAGAGATGGCGCGTAGCCTGGTGTCATTCGAGCAACCCCCGTCCTCTCTCCAGGAGACCTCCGATGCCCAGGCTTCTCGTCATTGAAACCAGTCCGCGTGGCGATCATTGATTACAACGTGCCGGCCGCCCTGAAGGCGTGAGTGGATCACATCGTGCGCAAGGGATTGACGCTGGGCCACGACGGGCAGGGCCTCGTCACGGGCAAGAAGGCGACGGTCCTGCTCGCCTTGGGCGGCGTGTATACCGAAGGGTCGCTCTAGGGGTTCGAGTGCACTGATGATATCGGGATACAAATGGAAAATATTGAACTGAGAGAAGGCGAGCAATTGATTCGCAAGTCTCCTGCGAATCTTCAGCATGGCATCGGAGCCGTGGGCGGGTGGCTGTTCCTCACCGACCGGCGGCTCGTGTTCCAGCCCCACCGATTCAACCTCAACGCGCAGCTGGGACCGAAGGAGATTGCGCTTGACACCGTGCGGGGAACGCGGCTCGTTTTTACAAAGCTTTTCGGCGTGTTGCCGCTGGTACCCAACGCGCTCGCCATCGATGCGGCGGACGGCGAATCCCGTTTCGTCATGGGTGAACGCAGACAGTGGGCCGATGAGCTCGGGATGCGGCTGGAGAGGAGCAGTAAACCCTCCGTCCTCCCAGCCAAGGAAATCAGGCTCTACCCCTCGTGGTTCATCATCCTGCTTGGCTTCTGCTTGAACTTCACCTTCGCGGGCATTCTCTCCGCCATCAACTGGAAGCGGCTGGGCGAAAGGTCCCTGATGCGCTATGCCTCCTTCTACGCCGCGCTGGGCGCAGTGCTCACCGTGCTCTATTCATTGTCGGATTTCGAACGACCCTTCTTGGTTTTCGTCATCAATGGCTGTGCCACCTTCCTGGCCAGCTTTGATGTGAATGTGGTGTATGCGCGTCACAAGAAGAACGGAGGAGCGCGCGCCAACCTGCTCTGGCCCGCGCTCATCGCCCCGATCAGCGTTGTCCTGCTAAGCCTCGCGATCGGGGTGGTCAAACAGTAATGCGGCGGAGCGCCGGGCAGTGTGGATGCTGTGGAGAACACGGGAGCAACTGGGGGCGCGAGGCGCTCGGGGCGCGGGCGTCTTCCCGCGAGTGAGCCCCTCCCCTCAGCGGGCAGGCCGCAGGGTCTCCAGCTCGGAGAGCAGCGCCTGGAGTTCGGGCGTCTCCAGCGCCTTGTGCACCGAGGCGAAGAACTGAGACAGGTCTCCGGCGCCCTGGTGCTCGTAGACGGTGGCCTGCAGGCCCATCTCCAGCCGGTCCACCTGGCGCACGAGCCGGGCCTCGAAGGAGGTGCCCTGCTCGTACTCCTCCCACAGGGCGAGGTAGTCGGCGCTGCGGGGTAGCCCGGAGAAGATGCGCTGCACGGCCTCGCGCTCGCGCCGCTGCTTCTCCTCGCGGCTCACGCCGTCATGGGGGGTGATGTCTCCGGCGCGCGCCTCGCCCACGTCGTGCAGGAGCGCCATGCGCACCAGCTTCGAGGCGTCCGCCTCGGGAAAGCAGGTGTCGGCGAGGAACAGGCACAGGAGCGCCACGAAGAAGGAGTGCTCGGCCACGCTCTCGCATTTCTCGCGGGGGATGCCCACGCGCAGCCAGCCCTGACGGTAGAGCTGCTTGAGGTGGTGCAGCTCGAAATAGGCCTCGATGAGGGGCGGGGTGCGCCGGCCTTGGAGCAGCGCGAAGGAGGGAGCGGCCTTGGTGTGCATGTCCCCGAGCGTAGCCACGCTCCGGACAGGAGGAGAAGGCCGTGGCGCCCGCGCCCACGCCGTGAGGCTCCGAAACGCAACAGGGCCTGCCCCGAACTCGAGGCAGGCCCCAGGGGGGAACTACGCATTCGCCTTCGTGTCACCCTCGTGCGCGCCCTTGATGAGGATGCGCTTGGGCTGCACTTCCGGCTTCTTGGGCACCACCACGTTCAGCACGCCGTCCTTCAGGTCGGCCTGGACGTGCTCCGCGTCGATGCCCTCCGGCAGGGAGAAGGAGCGCGAGAAGGAGCCGAAGCTGCGCTCGTAGACGAAGTGCGTTTCACCCTCGTCCTTCTTCTCCTCGTGGCGCTGGCCGGAGATGGTCAGGCGGTTGCCGGTGAGGGAGATGTTGAGGTCCTCCTGCTTGACGCCGGGGAGGTCCGCCTTGAAGACGTACGCGTCCTTGGTCTCCTTCACCTCGAAGGAGGGGAGGAAGCCCGTCACGGCGCCACTGCCCGGCACGCCCCGGGACAGCTCCCGGAAGGGGTCCCATTGCAGGAAGTCCCTCATCACCTCGAACGGGTCCACCCCACGGTTCTGGCTGAGACCCCGGTCATTGTTGTTCCGACGAATGAGCGACATAACCAAGTACCTCCTGGATGGAATACGGTTGATTGTTGATTGGGGAGGGAGTCCGAGACGGTCATCCCGGCATCCCTCGCGGAAGAACTCTCTCTTGCCTCTAATCTAACCAGCTCGCGGCGTTGTCCAGTCGCTCCGGCGAGCCAATCCCTCTCACTTCAGGCCGCGGCCGTGCGGTGCATGAGGACAATCCCCTGCGGGCCGACAGCCATACGGGGCTGGGACAAACGACGGCAGCTCGGGCAGTAGCCCCACACCTGTCCCGGTGTCTTGCGCACGCTCAACGCGCCGCCGCAGCTGGGGCAGCCCCCACCCACGCTCAGATCCGCCATCTGCTGTTCCGAATCCGCCTTCACCTCGATCATCGGTACCTCCACGCCCTCACCAGTAACGCAGCGCCGAGGCCTGGCAAGTGTCCGCGTGCCAACAGGGTTGGGTGTTCCGAGGATCGTGGTACCAAGTGGAGGAGGGCCGCCTGGCCGTAGGGCGTCCGTACAGACGAGCGACACTCCCTCCGCGCGCCAGATGTCCAGCCAGATCCTGCGAACTGACTCTCCATCGGCCCAGCGCGAGGCCCGGGGGAGCAACTCGCCCCTCTGTTGGACTACCCCTCGGGGCCAATGGCGCGCTCTAATGAGGACCCATGGCCTGGAGTGCGCTTCAATGAGACTGCTTCCCGTAGGGCTGCTGCCAGCCGTGCTCCTGGTCGGCTGCGGGACGACGAATGGAGTGGGTGCTTCTCCTGGAGCAGGTCCCGCGTCCGGAAAGTGGATGGGAAAGCCGGTGCCAGGACCTGGCGGGGGCGAGATCCAGACGACCATCTATTACGGCCCATGGCAGTGCAGCCAACGGTGGATGAATCGCTGCCAGCGCAAGTGTGCCTCGCAAGGTCACAAGTTGATGGGCTGTATCTGGATCGCGGACATCAAGACGGATTGGAAGGGGCGGTATTTGAGCTTCCCCGTGTACGCGGGAGGCCGGTACGCCATTACGCACTGCTGCTGTGACTACCCCGAAGTAGAAGATGCGGCTTCACTCCGAGATGAATGGACGAACAAACGAGATTCCTTCCGGCGGAAATGGGGGGAGGAGTTCGGAGGCTGGCCAAAGAGCGGGGACACACACTATCCGGGGCATCACATTCATGACCTCTTGCACGGCGGTGGGCCCATCGCCGAGGGCAATCTGCTCCCGACTCCCAGCAGTGTGCATGAGGTGCTCAATAAGCAGTACCCGCTCTGCTACAAGGGCGCGAACCAGTGGCGTACAGTCGGTCTCGACCGGCCCTATACGGATTGAAGCCCATGTCCCTCCAGTCCCTGCTCGAAGAGATCTCGCGCCACCATTTCCCGAGTCCTCCCGCCACTCCTGAAGAGATCGAGGAGTTCGAGCGGCGGGTGGGTTGGCGGCTGGATTCCGCTCTCCGTGCCTTCTACCTGCATTGCAACGGGGGGACCTTGTTCAAGCGCGGACCGGATGCGAACTACCGCTTCCTTCCGCTGTCGGAGATCGTCCGGGCCCGAGTCGCCATCTTCGGAGAGGACAAGGACGAAGACGGCCCCTCTTCGATGTATGTCATCTGTGATCTCCAAGATGGCGACTACGTTCTGGTGGATACAGGGCGGCAGGAGGACGGCGCGTACCCCATCGTGGATGGCTGGCATGAGGCGTGGCCCAACCCGAAGCACTGCAAGCAGATCGCCCGCTCCTTCGAGGACTTCCTGGAGCGGGCCCTCCGCGGCGGAGACAGTTTCTTCTGGCTGAAGAAGGGCTGGGCGTTGAGCGCCAGATAGCAGCGGCCCTCGGTGCACCCATCCGCATCCCTCAGGGGGGACGCTCAATTGAAGCTCAGCGCGCTGTCCTCGGCGTTGCTGACCTTCTGGCCCTTGAAGTCGATCGTGAAGTGCCCGCTCGGCTTGGCCGAACCGAGTCCCTTGAAGATCGCGAACACCTGCTTGAACTGGTGCTGGAACAGCACATGGACGGCATTCTGGTCCGAGGGCTTCCCGCCAATCTCGAGGATCTCCTCCGGGCTGGCCGGGAACGCGCCCATCAACACCTTGTACTGACTCACGCGCTCGGCGCCCATGTCGCGCAGCGCCAGCTCGCCCGCATACACGGTGCGGTGGAAGTCACCATGAAACTCATAGGCGGAGATCCTGGCGAAGTCGTCCAGCTTCAGGCCCGCGGCGCTAGCGAGCTTGTCGGCCTTGGTGGTGGCCTCGGCCCAGTCGGCGCTCAACTGGCTGGCCGGGACCGCTGCCGTGGTCGCCGTGCCCTTGGCCGCGCAGGCCGCGCTGAGCGGCACGATGCCCGGTGCATCCTTGAGCTGCGCCAGCGTCACCTGGGTCCGCAACTGCGAGAGGATCAGCATCTGCTTCGCGTCCAATGACGTCGCGGCTTCCTTCATCTCGCACGGCCAGTACTCGTCCATGAAGCGCAGGCGCGACAGTTCGCCGAAGTAGTAGCGCGTGAATTCGCCGTAGGACCGGGTGTCCAGGATGGCGCGGTTCCATCTCTTGGCCACATCGCCGCTGGCGGTGCTGCCCTGCAGGTAGTCGTACTCGGCCTGGTAGAGCGGGAACAGCTCGTCATGGCGCGCTACCGAGTTCAGGCCGATGGTCCGCACCTCGACCGTCTCCTTGTCCGTGTAGGTGACGAGCTTGTAGGCCGCGCCGTACACGGCCAGGGACGGCGACTGGACATTGACGAGAAAATGACCGGCCGCGTCCTGGTAGTCATTGGTGCCGTTGAAATGCATGTGGCCGCCGATGTGCAGTCGCAGGCCGGTGGCGGCCAACGCCGCCGTGGTGGCCGCTTCCGGGACACGGGCGGTCTGGAAGGCGCCGGGCTTGAACACCGCCTTCATCGCATCGGTCTGGTTGGCATAGAAATCCATGGTCGGATAGTGCGAGAACGCCATCAGGTGCTTGCCCTGGGCCCTGGCGCGCTCGGCCACCGACTTGATCCAATCCATCAGGTGCTTCTTGTGCGTCAGCACCTTGTTCCAGCCCGCGTTGCCGGCACCATCGAACCCCTTGGAGGCTTTCGGGTTGGCCGGATCGAACTTGCCGTTGGGGATGAAGACGTTGGCGTCGATCGACAGCAGCCACAATCCCTGGACCGGCTCCACCAGGTAGCTGGAGTCGATGATGTTGCTGCATCGGGTGTAGGCCCTGCCCAGCGCGGCCTCGCCAGCCGCCTTGTAGCTGCCGCCCTCGCCTTCCGCGCACATCTCGAACTGGCGATTCTTCAGCTCGGCCTGGAGAACGGCCTCCTCATGGCTGTACCCACCGTCCTCGTAGTGGCTGAAGGGCGTTTCCCAGTACAGGTCCGCCTTGTTCGGCATGAAGCCGAAATCGCCCAGCGTGGCGAGCAACTTCTCGTAGCCCTGCTCCATCAACTCCTGGGTGCAGACCACGCTCGGGTCATTGGCGAGACAGGCGGCGTTGCCGGGAGCGTAGATCTTTTGTTCCTTGCCCTCCTGGGTCAGGAAGTCGTTCTTGCCGGCCTCCTCATCGTCATGGGGCTCGTTGGGATCGTGGTTGCCGGGCGCGAGGAAGAAGCGCATGCCCTTGGCCTGGTACTCATGCAGGATGTCGGCGAGCCCGTTGACGTTGATCGGCTGGGCATCGTCGGAATAATCGCCAGGAAGCGCCACCAGCCGCACGCCTTTCGCGTACGCATCATCCAGCGCGGCGCGGAAGGCGAAGTAGTTCTCGTTGAACAAGCGGGTCGAGGTCAGCTGCGCATACATGGTGCGGATGGTCGCGTTCCTTCCCTTCTGGGTCGGGATGCCCGCGAACCGCGCGCTCTTGAAATCGCCATAGACGTTCGCGAAGTGCACATCCGACATGAAGGCGACGCTGGGGCTGCCCGCGGGCGCTTCCTGTTCTGGCGGGGGGACGTCGTGGTGGCACGAGGACAACGACAGTGCCGCCAGCATCGCCGCGCCAGTGTGTGCCGGGCGCGACCTCATCTTGATTCCCATTACTGAACTCCGTGCAGAATCGTTCGAATCCAGGCCCACACCCTTGCATCAAGACCATGGCCTATTGATTACATATCGGTGACATATCGGTTACCCGCCGAGGGCGGATATGCTCCAGGGCATGGCGAACATCGCGATCACTGGCGCGGGTCAGGCCGGGCTCTTCCTCGGCGTTGGCCTGCTCGTGATGACGCGGGGGGAAGGCGCTATCCTCGAGCTGCTCAACCCCGATGGCTCGGTGGGACTGCACATCGCCCCGCACCAGGTGCCCGCGGTGGCCGCGGCGTTGATCGACGGCCTGTATGATCCCAGGGCCCTCTTCCCCTGGTTCGTGGACCCCGCCGTCACCCGCGACTTCCCAAGAGAAGCCCATGGCCATGGGGGTATGCCGCCACGCGTCAGGACTCCCTCACGGGCCTTCAGACCGCCAAGCCCACTCTCAGCCTCAGGTAGAAAATTTTCCAAGAAAACGAATAAAACGGTTATAGCCTTTGTGGCGGTATAAGCCGTTATTTTTCGTTTAACCCGGTTTTGCCAATGGCTGCCTCTGTAGTGGCAAAGGGTTCGGGAAGGTGCGTGGCCTGCACTCGACGCGACGCGCCGTACCGCACAACTCGAAGGAGGCGAAATGTTCAACCGTGGAATGCGTCATGCGGCTTTTCTTGCCTTGGGTTTGTTGAGCTCCGCGTGTGGAGATCAAGAGGCGGCAACGGAGCACGAGCGCGAGTTGGAAAACGACGCCGTGTACAACTCACAGTACCCCCAGGGTCAGTCTTTCCAGGTGCGGCTGGCTGGCCTGAAAGACCCCGTCACGGCGGTGCTCAAGGGTGACCATGCCTTTGTCGGCGACCAGGTGATCGGTCAGGTCTCTGGCACGCAGGTGCTCAGCGTGGACAAGCAGGTGTTGTTGGAGCTGGATGGTGAAGCGCGAGTCAGGGCCATGGGCTCTGGCATCGTCAACGCCAACGGTCAGAAGTGGCCAGGGGGCGTGATTCCGTACGAGATCGATCCCGCCGCGTCGGCGGCGACGCGTACGGCCTTCGAGGGCGCCAAGGCCGACTACCATGCGAAGACCTCCATCCGCTGGGTTCCCCGGACCAATCAGGCCGATTACGTTCGGATCGTTACCAGCGACGGATGCTGGAGCTACGTCGGCAAGATCGGAGGACGGCAGGACTTGTCGCTGGGCAACGGCTGCGGTGTGAACCCCGCGCGGCACGAGCTCGGCCACGCGGTCGGGCTGGCGCACGAGCAGGTGCGGCAAGACCGCGATACATGGGTCACGGTCAACGCGGGCGGCAGCCAGAACGCCATCGATTGGGGGTCGGCGGGCACGCCCATCGGAGCGTATGACTTCGAGTCGATGATGCACTACCGCAATTACTTCGTGAACGGCCGTTGGGATTACGTGCCCAAGAATGGCTTTCCGCCCGAGTGGGTTGGCAACGACCGCGTCAACACCTTCACCGCTGGCGACCTCAACGCCATTAGCGCCATCTACGGCGGTGGCACGGCCACTGGCGTTTGCTTCTACTCTGACGTCGACTACAAGGGAGCGAGCTTCTGCGCGACCAGCGACAACTCTTGGGTCGGGGCGGAATGGAACGACCGCATCTCCTCGGTCAAGGTGAGCCCTGGCTTCGAGTTCACGTTGTTCAACGACATCAATTTCGGCGGAAGTGGTCTGGGGTGTGGTTGTGACATTCCCAACCTGGTGACGCACAACTTCAACGATCTCACCTCTTCGTTCCGGATCAAGCGGAAGTAACGAGACCCCTCGTCCGGGCCCGGGCCGCCGAGCGGCTCGGGAGATTCACAGGACATCCATGGTGGGGAATCTCGCGCTCGCGCGAATGCATTCCCACAGGAAGCAGGCCAGGCCGAGGTCTCCCGTCCAGAGGGAGTAGCGGCGGCGTCCCAGCCGGGAGGCCTCGGCGTCACTTTGTAGGATGGCGTGCATGGCGAAGGAACGTGCCCGATCGAGCCACTCGCCGTCACCGGTCCTCTGGAAGAGCTTGAGGAAGGCATAGGCGTTTCCAGCGGTGCCGTGGCAGAGGTTGGCGCCCTTGGCCAGCGGGCCCGCGGCCCAGGTCAGCTCCCCCGCTCCAAGCAGCAGTTCGTCGATCGGCGCCTCCAGGGCCGACAAGGCCGTCACCATGCCGGGGGCGCCGTGGCAGTGCTGCACCAGCAGCGGCGCTCCGGGACGCCGCGAGCCGGTGTGTGGGGCCCAATTGATTCCCTGGGCGCCCCGGATCGCGGTCACTTCCAGGGTCCTCACGATGCGCGAGGACAATGATGCCCATTGTCCGGGTTCCAGGAGCTCGCGCCCCTGGAGCAGGGCGAAGGCGTTGCCGGCGAAGCCGTGCACCGGTCCCAGGTATTGGGCGCGCTCCCCATACAAGGTCTGCGTCCAGATATCCGCGCCGAGGCTTTCGTCCCATTGAAGGGACGCCTCCAGTGCCCGTGCGCCCGCGCGGTAGAGGTCCGCCCAACGTGCCGAGCCGCTGGCCCGGTAGAGCGCGAGCGCCGCCAGCATCGTCCCCGGCGCTCCCCACATCAGCTCCAGGGCCGGGTCTTCCGTGTTCTCCGCGATGGCTTCGGCCAGGGCGGACAGGACTGGCTCGGACGGCGCCGTCTTCCACCAGGTGAAGAGAACGCCCGCGTCCCCCAGGAGCCATGAGCGCGTCTGCCAGCCAGCCCCGAGCATCTTTCGCCACGCCTCGGAGTCGAACAGCCGCCGGTTCCGGCGCTGGATGTCGAGGAAGTGGTCCGCGAACGAGGGGCCGGGGCTCACCGCGCCCTCGCGCGCGAGATGATCCAGTGCCCAGATGACGCCCGCCGCGCCAAAATAGAGGGATGCCTGAGGGCCGGGAGGGTCTCCGGCCTCTTCGTCGTTGGGGTGGGTCGGCCACAGGCTCTCAAGTGTGAACGTGTCGCGCGTCTCCTGGACGATTCGCTCGATGGCGGCCCGCGCGATGGTGGCGTCCCACGCCGCGCCGGCCAATGGTTGATGACGCTCCGGATCGGAAAGTGCTGTCATAAGCCCCAGCATCTACCACGGTCGGGCAAAGGGTTGAGCTGTCCAGGTAGTACTAGGAGAGGGGGAGCTCCAGAGTGGTGACGGCGCCCTTGTCGGGTCCCTCGCTCTCGATGGTCAAGCGGCCATGGAGGAGCTGGGCGGCCAGCGCGCTGGAGTGCAGTCCGAAGCCATGGCCCCCCTTGCGTGTGGTGAAGCCGTGGGAGAACAGCTTGCCCTTCACCTCGGGGGCGATGCCCACGCCATCATCCACCACCTGGATGCGGACCACCGGCCCCTCCGCCTTCATCCTCACCCACAGGTTGCGCTGACCCTCGGGCCGCGGATCCAACGCCTGCTTGGCGTTGCTGATGAGGTTGATGAGGATTTGCAGCACCTTGTGCTTGTCCACCTTCACCCGAGGCACTGGCGACAGCTCCCGGTGCACGGTGACCCCATGGCGTTGCAAGGCCGCCATCTGGATGCGCAGCGCGTCGTCGATGAGCAGGGGCAGCTCGCACTCCTCGGTCATCAGCGAACTCTTCGCATACGTCTGTTGCACCTGGACGATGGCGCGGATGTGTTCGATGTGCCGGCTCATCGCCTCCATGTCTTCCATCAGGTGCGTCTGATCCTTCATCAACTCCTCCCCCAGCGCCACGAAGTATTCCGGCAGGTGTCTGCCCCGGGGGCTGTTCGTCAGGAAGTCCGCCAGGTCCTCCTGATGCTCCACGAGGAGCATCCCCGCCTGCCTCACGCGGCCCACGCGCTGTGAGCCCACCGCCTTGCGCATCATCTCGAGGTTGACGACGGCGCTGGTGAGCACGTTGCCCACGTTGTGCAGCACGTTGGCGGCCACCTCCGCCATGCCCACCTCGCGCGCCGTATCCACCAGCCGGGCCTGGGCCTGCTTGAGCTCGCGCGTGCGCGCCTCTACCCGCTGTTCCAGCTCTTCGTTCGCCCGGCGCAGCTCCGTCCTGGCGCGCTGGACGTCCTCATAGAGCCGGGCGTTCTCGATGGAGATGGCCGCCTGGGAGGCGAGGTGTCCCAGGAGCACGAGGCGCGCGGGATTGAAGGCATTGGCCGCCAGGTCGTTCTCCAGGTACAGCGCTCCGGAGAACCGCTCCTGTCTCAACAAGGGCAGGCACAACACCGAGCGCGCCTTGCCACCCGCCAGGTAGGTATCGGACGAGAAGGGGTGGGGCTTGGAGGCATCGCCGATGAGCACGTGCTCCCGGGTGCGCCGGACATAGGCGAGGAGCGTCCACGGCAGCGCGGGCGCCACTCCCTCCGCCGAGGTGTCGGAGATGGCGGCCACCGAGAGCGTGTCCCCATCGGGCAGCAGCAGGGCGCCTCGCTGGGCGCCGGCGTTCTCGATGGCCGCGTGCAGCAGCGTCTTCACCAGTCGCCCCAGCTCGATTTCACTGGAGACGGCCTGCTGGGCCTTGACGACCGTGAGCGCGTCGATGCGGGTGGAATCCGTGGTGCTGGTGGTCTGCGCGTCTTGGGGCACAGCCGAAGGGGAGAGGAGGGGCCAGAGGGACTCCAGATGCTGCACCTTGCCCAGGGCGCCCCACTGTTGGTACGCCGCCCAGGCCTCGCGCGCGAAGGTCTGCGCGACGGTGGGCGCCTGCCGGGTGCGCCAGAAGTTCGCGGCGAGCTCGTTGGCGAGGGCCACGCAGTGGGTGGCCCCGTTCTCCCGGGCCGAGCAGATGGCTTGCTCATAGGCGCACGTGGCCTCCTCGGCTCGTCCCGCGATGCGGGCCAGCTCCGCGGACACCAGCCGCTCGAGCGCGAGGAAGTTCTCGGGACAGTTCTCCGCCCACTCCGCGAGCTGCCGCTGGTGTGACTGGATGGCCTCGAGCAGCCGTGGCCGCTCCTCGGGCGTGGCCTCCTCGAAACACGCCGCCAGGGTCAGGGCGCGGTAGAAGTGGTAGACGCAGTGGGGGAGGGTGCCGTGCATGACCCATAGGAACTCGGTCGTCTTGTCCGCGGCCTCCCGGGCTTCCACGTAGGCACCACTCATGAACCGCGCCTGGAGCCTGGCGAGCCAATAGTTGCTCTTCAGGGTCGCCTGGCGTTTGGGGAGCTGAGCCTCGAAAGCCTGCTCATCGAAGCCCTCCCCGTTCAGCGTGCCGAACGCGTGGGTGAGCCCGCGCAGGTTCTGCACGTAGCGCTGATCCAGCAGGACATAGTCCTGGGGCTCCTTGACCCCCGTTTTGTGCAAGAACTCGCCGCGCACGAGCGTCTCCTGGTGGACCTCATCCAGGTGATGCCCCATGAAGAGACGGTTGTAGACGATGTACCAGTTGCTGAATGCAGCGCCCAGGATGTCTCCCACCTGAAGCGCGTGGTGGAGTGCCTTGATGACGAACTCCTGCGCCTGGGGCAGGGGCTGGGTCCAATAGCTGCAGAACTGCATGCAGTAGATAACCCTGCCCCGATGGGCGGTCAGGTTGTAGCGCTCGACGAACCCGAGGGCGAGCCTGGAGAAGGCAAGGCCCTCCCGGTACCGTTTGAAGTACGAGCTGGAGATGAAGCCAAACCAACCAAATCCGGGCGTGGCGGCATCCACGAAGCCATGGCGGATGGAGAGGGATGTAATCCTGCTCACGATGATGATGAACAGGTGGTGGTTGGTGGCGTACGCGGTCGGGTAGAACTCCAGGAGGGTGCTGATGGCCAGCTTCACGTCCGGATCGGTCATGACTGGCAGATCGATGAGGCTTTCGATGGAGCGCTCTCCCAGCAGGGTCCACACCTCCTCATGAGCGGCCACCGCCTCCTCCCAGGTGGGATTCTGGGAAAGTGGCATGCCCAGCAAGGCCAGGCACTCCCGCATCAAGGCCAGACCCCGAGGGCTCTCGCTCATGACGAAGTGGACGTCCATCCTCAGGAGGTAGACGGCCACGGCGTCCGCACGGGTGCGAGCCCGGGGGTGTAACTCCTCGGCCAGACGGCGCGCCTCGGCGACGTTGGCGTGCATGAATTCACAGCGCGCCTGGGAGAGTCGCAGTCTGAAGGCGAGCGCGGGCTCCGTCTCCCAGGGGTCTCCCGGGATGAGCGCGAAGGCCGTCGAGAAGTAGGTGATGGCGGGGCGCAGCGCCATCGCGGCCCGGGCCTTGTCACCGGCCTCGGTGTTCAGCCGCATGAGGTGGCGGCGTTCCTCGGAGTCCTCGATGAGTTCCAACCCGGTGTTGAGCTGGCTCACCACGTCGAAGAGCGACTCGCGCAACTCCTCCGGGGAGAGGCTCGCGAGCAGCAGCCGGCCGATGCGCAGGTGGACCGCCTTGCGCTCGGCGTCGGAGAGGAGTGAGTGAGCCGCCTGCTGGATGCGGTCATGTTGGAAGCGGTACTGCTCCGGGCCGGCGCGCACCAACATGCCTTCCTGGAGCGCGGGCTCGATTCCCTGTTCGAGTTCTCCTTCCGCGGATAGACCGGCGAGAGTACTCAACATCTGGAGAGGGAAGACATTGCCTACACACGCCGCCAGCCGCAGCAGATGCTGCGTGTCCGGGGGGAACTGGCGCAGCTTGCCCACCATGAAGTCGACGATGTTCTCCGAATAGCCTCGGGCCCGTACCCCCTCGGCGTCCCAGCGCCAGCCTCCTCCGGGCACTCGCACCAACAGACCATCCTGGTGGAGTGCCACCAGCAGTTGCAGCAGGAAGAAGGGGTTGCCCCCCGTCTTCTCGTGCACCAGCGCCGAGAGAGGACCGACGATCTCTTGTCCCGCTCCTGGCAGCGTGTCGGCCACCAGGTGTTCCACCTGCTCCGCGCTCAGCGGTCCCAGGTGGAGGTCCGTCATCCTCGCCCCCGCCTTGCGCGCCTCCTCCAACACCTGCATCAACGAGTGGGTGGGGCTCACCTCGTTGTCCCGGTAGGCACCAATCCAGAGCACTGGGAGGAGCTCGGGCTGGGACATCATCCACGCGAGCCATTGCAGACTGGCGAGGTCCGCCCATTGCAAGTCATCCAGGAACACCACCATGGGGTGCTCCGGGGTGGCGAACACCGAGAGGAATTGGCGGACCACCCGATGGAAGCGCTGCTGGGCTTCGTTCGGAGGCACCTGCTGGAGCGCGGGCTGGGGGCCCACCAGCACTTCCAACTGGGGCACCAGCTCCACGAGCGCCTGGCCCTCCACTCCCCAGGCGCGATTCACCTGCTCCCTCCATCTGCCAAGCTCCTCCTCACTGCCCGCCAGCAATTGCTGCACGAGGCCCCGGAGCGTCTGGGCCGGAGTGGCGTAGGGGATGTCTCGCTGGAACTGGTCGAACTTGCCGCTCATGAAGAAGCCGCGGCGCTCCACCACGGGCTTGTGCAACTCGTTGACCACCGAGGACTTGCCGATGCCCGAGTAACCCCGGACGAGGAGCAACTCCGGCTGGCCGGTGCGAGCCACCCGCTCGAAGCCCTCGAGCAGGGTGGCCACCTGGGCTTCACGTCCGTAGAGCCGTTGCGGCAGTTGGAACTGGGTGGGGGTGTCCCTCGTGCCCAACGTGAATACCGCTGGCTCGTCCTGGCTCAGGGCTTGCCGGCAGCGCTCCAGGTCCGCCTGGAGTCCCTCGGCGCTCTGGTAGCGCTCCTCGGCCACCTTGGCCAGCAGCTTGAGGACGAGAGCGGACAAGGCGGGAGGCACCCGCGGGTTCAGCTCGTGCGGGGGCCGGGGCTTCTGCGCCATGTGGGCGTGGAACCACTCGAGCGCGTCCTTGCCCTGGAAGGGGCGCTGTCCCGTGAGCAGCTCGTAGAAGGTGACGCCCAGGGAGTAGAAGTCGGTGCGGTAGTCCACCGCCCGGTTCATCCGCCCCGTCTGCTCCGGCGACATGTAGGCCAGCGTGCCTTCGACGAGATGTATCGGAGCCGCGTCCAGGTGCTCCACCTTGTGCAGCGTGGCCACGCCGAAGTCGATGATTCGAGCTTCACCCGAGGACGCCTCGATGATGTTGGAGGGCTTGATGTCCTTGTGGATGACGTTGCGGCAGTGGAGTTCCCCCAGGGTGGAAGTCAGGGAGAGGGCCAGGCTCAGGAACCGGGAGAGCTCCAAGGGCTGGCCGGTGGACTCGGACAGGGTGCGGCCCTGCACCTGCTCCAACAGGAGAAGGGGACGCTCGTGGAGTCGCTCGCAGGCATAGGCCCTGGCCACGCCGCGCACGTCCTGTAGCCGCTGCAGGATGGCGAACTCACGCCGGTAGCGCTCGCTCTCCCTGGAGCCAGGCGATGACGCCATGGGCGTCTTGATGATGACGGGCTGGCCGTCGGCCGTGCGCACCGCCTGGAACAGGACGTTCGAGCCCGTGGCTCGGACGGTGCCAAGGACCTTGTACCCCGGAAGCTCCAACATGGATGATCACACCCGTTGGCGAGAACCCGCCCCCATGACGTCGTCGCACCAACGCGCCTGATTGTACGCGTTCGTGGGTGAACAGGTGCTTTGCGCTAGGGGAGAGGGAGCTCCAGGGTGGTGACGGCGCCCTTGCCCGGTCCCTCGCTCTCGATGGTCAAGCGGCCATGGAGGAGCTGGGCGGCCAGCGCGCTGGAGTGCAGTCCGAAGCCATGGCCCTCCTTGCGCGTGGTGAAGCCGTGGGAGAACAGCTTGCCCTTCACCTCGGGGGCGATGCCCACGCCATCATCCACCACCTGGATGCGGACCACCGGCCCCTCCGTCTTCATCCTCACCCACAGGTTGCGCTGACCCTCGGGCATTGGATCCAACGCCTGCTTGGCGTTGCTGATGAGGTTGATGAGGATTTGCAGCACCTTGTGCTTGTCCGCCCTCACCCGAGGTACCTGTGACAGCTCCCGGTGCACGGTGACCCCATGGCGTTGCAAGGCCGCCATCTGGATGCGCAGCGCGTCGTCGACGAGCAGGGGCAGCTCGCACTCCTCGGTCATCAGCGAGCTCTTCGCATACGTCTGTTGTACCTGGACGATGGCGCGGATGTGCTCGATGTGCCGGTTCATCGCCTCCATGTCTTCCATCAGGCGCGTCTGCTGCTTCATCAACTCCTCTCCCAGCGACGAGAGGTAGTCTGGCAGGTGGCTGCCCCGGGCGTTGTTCGTCAGGAAGTCCGCCAGGTCCTCCTGATGCTCCACGAGGAGCGTGCCCGCCTGCTTCACGCGGCCCACACGCAGCGAGCCCACCGCCTTGCGCATCACCTCGAGGTTGACGACGGCGCTGGTGAGCACGTTGCCCACGTTGTGCAGCACGTTGGAGGCCACCTCCGCCATGCCCACCTCGCGCGCCGTATCCACCAGCCGGGCCTGGGCCTGCTTGAGCTCGCGCGTGCGCGCCTCCACCCGCTGTTCCAGCTCTTCATTGGTCAGGTGGAGCTCCGTCCTGGCGCGCTGGACGTCCTCATAGAGCCGGGCGTTCTCGATGGAGATGGCCGCCTGGGAGGCCAGGTGTCCCAGGAGCACGAGGCGCGCGGGATTGAAGGCATTGGCCGCCAGGTCGTTCTCCAGGTACAGCGCTCCGGAGAACCGCTCCTGTCTCAACAAGGGCAGGCATAACACCGAGCGCGCCTGGCTTCGCGCCAGCCAGGCATCGGACGAGAAGGGGTGGGGCTTGGAGGCATCGCCGATGAGCACGTGCTCCCGGGTGCGCCGGACATAGGCGAGGAGTGTCCACGGCAGCGCGGGCGCCGCTCCCTCCGCCGAGGTGTCGGAGATGGCAGCCACCGAGAGCGTGTCCCCATCGGGCAGCAGCAGGGCGCCTCGCTGGGCGCCGGCGTTCTCGATGGCCGCGTGCAGCAGCGTCTTCACCAGTCGCCCCAGCTCGATTTCACTGGAGATGGCCTGCTGGGCCTTGACGACCGTGAGCGCGTCGATGTGGGTGGAATCCGTGCTGCTGGTGGTCTGCGCGTCTTGGGGTGCAGCCGAAGCGGAGAGGAAGGGCCAGAGAGACTCCAGGTGCTGCACCTTGCCCAGGGCGCCCCACTGTTGGTACGCCACCCGGGCCTCTCGCGCGAAGGTCTGCGCGACGATGGGCGCTTCTCGGGTGCGCCAGAAGTTCGCGGCGAGCTCGCTGGCGAGGGCCACGCAGTGGGCGGCCCCTTTCTCCCGGGCCAGGCGGATGGCTTGCTCATAGGCGCGCGTGGCCTCCTCGGAGCATCCCTCGATGCGGGCCAACTCCGCGGACACCAGCCGCTCGAGCGCGAGGAAGTTCTCGGGACAGTTCTCCGCCCACTCCGCGAACTGCCGCTGATGCTCCTGGAGGGCTTCGAGCAGCCGTGGCCGCTCCTCGGGTGTGGCCTCCTCGAAGCACGCCGCCAGGGTCAGGGCGCGGTAGAAGTGGAAGGCACAGTGGGGGAGGGTGCCGCGCATGACCCACACGAACTCGGTGGCCTTGTCCGCGGCCTTCCGGGCTTCCGCGTAGGCACCACTCATGAATCGTGACTTGAGCCTGGCGAGCCAATAGTTGCTCTTCAGGGCCGCATGGCGTTTGGGGAGCTGAGCCTCGAAGGCCTGCTCATCGAAGCCCTCCCCGTTCAGCGTGCCGAACGCGTGGGTGAGCCCGCGCAGGTTCTGCACGTAGCGCTGCTCTATCAGCACATAGTCCTGGGGCTCCTTGATTCCCGTCTCGCGCAAGAACTCGCCGCGTACGAGCGTCTCCCGGTGGACCTCATCCAGGTGATGTCCCATGAAGAGCCGGTTGTAGACGATGTACCAGCTGCTGTAGGCGGCGCCCAGGATGTCGCCCACCTGGAGCGAGTGGTGGAGTGCCTTGATGACGAGCTCCTGCGCCTGGGGCAGGGGCCGGTTCCAACAGCTGCAGAACTGCATGCTGTAGAAAACCCTTCCGCGGTGGGCGGTCAGGTTGTAGCGCTCGACGAACCCGAGGGCGAGCTTGGAGAAGGCAAGGCCTTCCCGGTAGCGCTTGAAGTATGCGCAAGAGATGAAGCCAAACCAGCTGTATCCGGGCGTGGCGGCATCCACGAAGCCGTGGCGGATGGAGAGGGAAACAATCCGGCTCACGATGATGATGAACAGGTGGTTGCTGGTGGCGTGCGCGGTCGGGTAGAACTCCAGGAGGGTGCTGACGGCCAGCTTCACGTCCGGGTCGGTCATGGCTGGCAGATCGATGAGGCTGTCGATGGAGCGCTCCCCCAGCAAGGACCACACCTCCTCGTGGGCGGCCACCGCCTCCTCCCAGGTGGGCGTTGGGGAAAGTGGCATGCCCAGCAAGGCCAGGCACTCCCGCATGATGGCCAGACCCTGCTGGCTCTCGCTCATGGCGAA
Organism: Cystobacter fuscus; assembly: GCF_044360685.1. Lineage (GTDB taxonomy): Bacteria > Myxococcota > Myxococcia > Myxococcales > Myxococcaceae > Cystobacter > Cystobacter fuscus_C. The sequence continues at coordinate 810,794 of NZ_CP043491.1, forward strand.
GTGGATGCTTATCCTCAGGAGGTAGGCGGCCACGGCGTCCGCACGGGTTGGCGCCCGGGGGTGTAACTCCTCGACCTGTCGGCGCGCCTCGACGATGTTGCCGTCCATGAATTCGCAGCGCGCCTGGGAGAGTCGCAGCTTGAAGGCCAGCGCGGGCTCCGTCTCCCAGGGGTCTCCCGGGATGAGCGCGAAGGCCGTCGAGAAGTAGGTGATGGCGGGACGCAGCGCCATCGCGGCCCGGGCCTTGTCCCCCGCCTCGGTGTTCAGGCGCATGAGGTGGCGGCGCTCCGCGGGTTCCTCGATGAGCTCCCACCCGGTGTTGAGCTGGCTCACCACGTCGAAGAGCGACTCGCGCAACTCCTCCGGGGAGAGGCTCGCGAGCAGCAGGCGTCCGATGCGCAGGTGGACGGCCTTGCGCTCCTCCTCGGGAATGAGGGCATGGGCGGCCTGCTGGATGCGGTCATGTTGGAAGCGGTACTGCTCCGGGCCGGCACGCACCAGCATGCCTTCCTGGAGCGCGGGCTCGATTCCCTGCTCCACCGCTCCTTCCGTGGACAGACCGGAGAGGGTGGTCAACATCTGAAGGGAGAAGACGTTGCCCACACACGCCGCCAGCCGCAGCAGCTGCTGTGTGTCTGGTGGAAACTGGCGCAGCTTGCCCACCATGAAGTCGACGATGTTTTCCGAATAGCCCCGGGCCCGTACCCCTTCGGCGTCCCACCGCCAGCCGCCTCCGGGCGCCCGCACCAGCAGGCCATCCTGGTGGAGCGCCACCAGCAGTTGCAGCAGGAAGAAGGGGTTGCCCCCTGTCTTTTCGTGCACCAGGGCCGAGAGGGGATCGACCACCTCTCTCGCCGCGCCCGGCAGCGTATCGGTCACCAGGTGCTCCACCTGCTCCTTGCTCAGCGGCCCCAGGTGGAGGTCGGTCATCCTCGCCCCCGCCTTGCGTGCCTCCTCCAACACCTGCATCAACGAGTGGGTGGAACTCACCTCGTTGTCCCGGTAGGCGCCAATCCAGAGCACCGGGAGGCGTTCGGGCTGGGACAGCATTCGCGCGAGCCATTGCAGGCTGGCGAGGTCCGCCCATTGCAAGTCATCCAGGAACACCACCATGGGGTGCTCCGGGGTGGCGAACACCGAGAGGAATTGGCGGACCACTCGATGGAAGCGGCGCTGGGCATCGCCAGGGGGCACCTGCTGGAGCGCGGGCTGGGGGCCCACCAGCACCTCGAGCTGGGGCACCAGGTCCACGAGCGCCTGGCCCTCGGTTCCCCAGGCCCGATTCACCTGCACCCTCCACCCAACCAGTTCCTTCTCGCTGCCCGCGAGCAATTGCTGCACGAGGCCCCGGAGCGTCTGGGCCGGGGTGGCGTAGGGAATGTCCCGCTGGAACTGGTCGAACTTGCCGCTCAGGAAGAAGCCACGGCGCTCGACGACGGGCTTGTGCAACTCGTTCACCACCGAAGACTTGCCGATGCCCGAGTAGCCGCTGACGAGGAGCAGCTCTGGCTGGCCAGTGCGAGCCACCCGCTCGAAGCCCTCGAGGAGGGTGGCCACCTGGGCTTCACGTCCGTAGAGCCGTTGTGGCAGTTGGAACTGGGTGGGCGTGTCCCGAGTGCCCAGCGTGAAGACCTCTTGCTCGCCCTGGCGGCAGCGCTCCAGGTCGGCCTGGAGTCCCTCGGCGCTCTGGTAGCGCTCCTCGGCCACCTTGGCCAGCAGCTTCATCACGAGGGCGGACAAGGCGGGGGGCACCCGTGGGTTCAGTTCGTGCGGGGGCCGGGGCCGCTGCGCCATGTGGGCGTGGAACCACTCGAGCGCGTCCTTGCCCTGGAAGGGGCGCTGTCCCGTGAGCAGCTCGTAGAAGGTGACGCCCAGGGAGTAGAAGTCGGTGCGGTAGTCCACCGCCCGGTTCATCCGCCCCGTCTGCTCCGGTGACATGTAGGCCAGCGTGCCTTCGACGAGATGTATCGGAGCCGCGTCCAGGTGCTCCACCTTGTGCAGCGTGGCCACGCCGAAGTCGATGATTCGGGCTTCACCCGAGGACGCCTCGATGATGTTGGAGGGCTTGATGTCCTTGTGGATGACGGTGCGGCAGTGGATCTCCCCCAGGGTGGAGGCCAGGGAGACGGCCAGACTCAGGAACCGGGAGAGCTCCAGGGGCTGGCCGGTGGACTCGGACAGGGTGCGGCCCTGCACCTGCTCCAACAGGAGAAGGGGACGCTCGTGGAGCCGCTCGCAGGCATAGGCCCTGGCCACCCCGCGCACGTCCTGTAACCGCTGCAGGATGGCGAACTCGCGCCGGTAGCGCTCGCTCTCCCTGGTTCCGGGCGATGGCGCCGTGGGCGTCTTGATGATGACGGGCAGGCCATCCGCCTCGCGTACCGCCTGGAACAGGACGTTCGAGCCCGTGGCTCGGAGGGTGCCAAGAACCTTGTACCCCGGAAGCTCCAACATGGATGATCACACCCGTTGGCGAGAACCCGCCCCCATGACGTCGTCGCGCCAACACGTCAGATTGTACGCATTCATGGGTGAACAGGTGCCTTGTCCGGGTTGTTCATCCGCGGGGGCTCGCCTGCTCGCCGCTGTGGAATCACATGAAGTCAGACGCTCACCAGTCCGCTCACAAGCGCTGCCCATGGGATTGCGAGCCCACATGAGAGCAAAGAAAAACCCAGCCACCTCGAAGGGTGACTGGGTTTCAAGCCTTCCGTGACGTCTGGGTTCAGCCGCCCTTGGCCTGCTCCTTGGCCCAGGTGTCCTTGAGCGTCACCGTGCGGTTGAACACGGGCGCTCCGGGCTTGGAGTCGGAGTCCACGCAGAAGTAGCCCAGGCGCTCGAACTGGAAGCGCTCGCCCTCGCCCGCCGAGCCCAGCGCGGGCTCCAGCTTCGCCGTGGTGAGCAGCTCCAGCGAGTTCGGGTTGATGTTCTGCTTGTAGTTGAAGCCCGCGGCGGCCTTGGGATCCTTCGGGGCTCGGTCCGGCTCGGCCACGTTGAAGAGCCGGTCGAACAGCCGCACCTCGGCGTTCACCGCGTGCTGCGCGGACACCCAGTGGATGGTGGCCTTCACCTTGCGCCCATCCGGCGCGTCGCCGCCGCGCGTGGCGGGATCATAGGTGCAGCGCACCGCGGTGATGTTGCCCGCCGCGTCCTTCTCCACGCTCGTGCACTTGACGAAGAAGGCGAAGCGCAGCCGCACTTCCTGCCCGGGCGCGAGCCGGAAGAACTTCTTGGGCGGGTTCTCCATGAAGTCTTCCTGCTCGATGTACAGCTCGCGCGAGAAGGGCACCTGCCGGGAGCCCGCGGACGGGTCCTCGGGGTTGTTCACCGCGTCGAGCATCTCCACCTGGCCCTCGGGGAAGTTCTCGATGATGAGCTTGAGCGGGCGCAAGACGGCCATGCGGCGCGGGGCGCGGCGGTTGAGGTCGTCGCGCATCGCGTTCTCGAGCCGGCCCACGTCGATGATGGCGTCGAACTTGGTGACGCCCACGTCCTCGCAGAAGGCGCGCAGGGCCTCGGGGGTGCAGCCGCGCCGGCGCAGACCGGAGATGGTGGGCATGCGCGGATCATCCCAGCCGCGCACCGAGCCGCCCTGCACCAGCTCCAACAGCTTGCGCTTGCTCATCACCGTGTAGGTGAGGTTGAGCCGGGAGAACTCGATCTGCTGCGGGTGGTAGACGCCCAGCTCGTCGAGGAACCAGTCGTAGAGCGGCCGGTGGTTCTCGAACTCGAGCGTGCACAGCGAGTGGGTGATGCGCTCGATGGAGTCCTCGATGCCGTGCGCCCAGTCATACATCGGGTAGATGCACCACTTGTCGCCCTGGCGGTGATGGTGGGCGTGGATGATGCGGTAGAGGACGGGGTCGCGCAGGTTGAAGTTGGGCGACGCCATGTCGATCTTCGCGCGCAGGGTGCGCGAGCCGTCGGGGAACTCGCCCGCGCGCATGCGGCGGAAGAGGTCCAGGTTCTCCTCCACGCTCCGGTCGCGGAAGGGGCTGTTGCGGCCGGGCTCGGTGAGCGTGCCGCGGTACTCGCGCATCTGCTCCGCGTTCAGGTCGCACACGTACGCCTTGCCCTTCTGGATGAGCTGCTCGGCGTAGGCGTACATCTGCTCGAAGTAGTCCGAGGCGAAGTAGAGCCGGTCGCCCCAGTCCGCGCCCACCCACTTCACGTCCTTGAGGATGGAGTCGACGTACTCCTGCTCCTCCTTCGACGGGTTGGTGTCGTCGAAGCGCATGTTGAACAGCCCGCCGTGCTCCACCGCCATGCCGTGGTTGAGGTGGATGCTCTTGGCGTGCCCGATGTGCAGGTAGCCGTTGGGCTCGGGCGGGAAGCGGGTGTGGACGCGTCCGTCGAACTTTCCCGACTGGTTGTCTTCCGCGATGATCTGCCGGATGAAGTGAACGGGCTTGTTGGACTCGGTCTCGGCCATGCTGGAATCGGTCTCCTGAGGAGCGAACACTCGCCCAACGGCTCCGGGACGTCCAGGGCCGAGGCAGGGGGCTCCCTGGAAAAGTCTCCCCGCGCGGGCGCTATTCCCAGCAGGCGGGTGGACGGGCGGCGGCGCTGCCCCCTGGGCGCGGTGCGTCTCATACCTGGGGGCGGTCGCGACGGCGAACCCTCCATGTCATCGTTCCCATTGCTTCCCAGCACAAGGAACATCCGCCCATGCAACTGCGGCTCAAGTACCCCCCCACACCCGAAGCGGCGCCCCGGCACGCGGCCCTGTGTGTCTCCGCCGCCCTGCTCCTCAACGACATCGATCTGGACTACTCCGTCGACAGCGTGATGCGGCTGGACGGCCTGCTCGAGTACCTACGCCAGGGGGGCCTGACGTCGGAGCGGATGGCCGAGGTCGTCTTCGCGTTCGGCTGTTACATGGGGGAGGTGTTCGTGCGCCGGGCGGGCGGCGCGTGGTGCGCCACCGAGGGCTCGCCGATGCAAGGGGTCACCGGCTTCCCGCTCGTCATCCAGCTCGACGGCCACAGGTACTGCAATCCCATCGGCAAGGTGTTCAAGCGCTTGGATCAGGGCCCGATCCACGCGCTGCCGGCCTTCTACCGGCTCTACACCCGGCAGGACGCGCCCGCCCTGGTGCCCCAGTCCGCCGTGCACTGAGCGCTTCAGCCCTGGAACTCCTGGAGGTAGCGCACCGGCAGCCCCGCGCTCTTTCCCAGCGAGATGTAGGTGCGCAGGATGGCCCGGCCCTGGTCGCCCACCTTGGTGAAGTGGACGCGCAGGTAGGTTTCCAGGTCGATGGGCACGACCCGGGAGGCCACTGGCAGCAGCGCCTTGAACAGGGTGGGCCGCAGCAGCGGCAGCACGAGCGTGGCCGAGGCCCCCGTGTGCCGGGCGACGATGCGCACGGCTTCCCGCGCGGCGCGATGCACCCGCTCCAGGGAGTCCGGGTGGAGGAAGCGCTCGAAGCGCCACCCCGCCGCCTCCAGTCCGGCCACCGTCACGGTCAGCACCGCGGTGGGAATGGCCGCCGCGCGGGTGGCATCCCCGGTGGCGCGCGCCGGATAGCCCCCGGCCCGGAGCGTGCGCAGCACGGCCCCCAGCCGCTCCGGCGGGCCACTGAACAGTCCCCGCGCCAGGGGGGGGAACCAGAAGGCCGTGCCGGAGGGGGGGAAGGTGTCTTCCGGCCGCAGGGGCGCGTGGAAGCTGAGGAAGGGAATCATCCCGGAGACGAGCCGCTCGGGGGGGATGAACCGCAGGAGGAAGTCGCGGTCATCGAGCGCGGGCTGGAGCATCACCCAGGTGGCCTCCCCGGTGTGCCGGGCGAGCTGCTCCACCCAGTCTCCCGCGCGCAGGGCCGTGGAGGAGACGCACAGCCACACCTGATCGAAGCGCCGCCGCGCGGCCTCTGGCTCCGACACGAGGACGTCGAGGCCGGACAGGAGGGTGGGCTCGGGCGCGCGCTGGCGGGAGCCCAGCTCGTACAGCGTGTAGCCCCGCCGGGCCTCCTCCGCGTATTTCTCCTTCACGAGGAAGGACAGCTCACAGCCCGCCGCCCGCAGGTACTTGCCGAACACCTGGCCCACGGCTCCGGCCCCCACGAGCAGGACTCGAGGTTTGTCGTTCATGGGCCCCTCCTACCTCGCCTCCCCCGGGGGCGCACCTCTTCTCAGCCCAGGCTCCTGCCGTGCTCCAGGCCGAGGTGCTCGTGGAGCGAGGGGCTCCCGATGTCGAGTCCGGACTGCCGCATCTGGGCCGCGATCCAGGGCAGCGCCTCGGACATCCGGGGGAAGATGGCATGAGGCATGGTGAGGGGGCGCACGTGTTGGATGACGCTCAACAGCAGCCGCAGTGGCAGGGAGTCGGTGACGAAGGCGATGCCCACCACCCACTGGCGCATCCGCATGTCCTCCTGCTTCATCCACTCCACCTGGAGGCGGCGCTGTTCTCCCGAGTTGGTGCTGCTCGACTGGCTCATGTCATGGAGAATCAGGTGCCGCTCGCGGCGATCGAGGTACCGGCTCCTCGCGGCGAGCAGCTCCGCGTATTGCGAAGTCGTCGTGACGCCCCTGTACCGGATGGTCAGCAGGGGCCAGAGCGAATCGTCGATTTCGATGTTCCGGGAAGCGGGCAAGGGGCACCCCCTCGTCCTTCCGGGTCATTCCGGATGGAAGGGCAGGCTTTCTCACGCAAGCATAGGTGAAATGTTCACGAGACGACCAGCCAGGAGGACGTGCCGTCTCATGTCCCCTCACCCCCTGGCTCAGGGCGCCGGGCTCTCGCGCAGCACCTCCTCCAGCAGCGAGGTGTCCACCAGGCCCGAGAGGTCCGAGCTGGGGATGAACTGCAACTGCCGCGCGTGCTCGGCGGCTTGTTGGAGTTGATCCGGCATGACGTCCATCGCGGGCTCGAGCCGGGAGAAGGCATCGCGCAGGATGGTCTCGGCCAGCGGCTTGCCGGTCACCTTGCCGAAGGCCGCGTTGACGCGGGGGATGAAGGTCTCGGGCTCTCGTTGCCACTGCCGGGTGAGCTCCACGTGGACGCGCAGCAGCTTCTTGAGGGGCTCGCGCTGCTGCTCGAGCGCCTCGCGGGTCGTCACGAGCACGGTGGTATGGAAGCGCCGCTGGGGCCACACCTGGCGCTCGTCCAGGAGGATGTGGCCCCCGCCCTCGGCGACCATGCGCGCGCCCCACGGCTCGGGCACCCAGGCGCCCTCGAGCTTGCCGTGGATGAACAGGCCGAGGATGTCCGGATTGGACAGCGGGGTGACGGTGACGTCCCGGTTGACCTTCAATCCTTGCTGTCCCAACCAGTGGCGCAGCGCGATGTCCTGGGTGTTGCCGAGCTGGGGGCTGGCGAGCGTCTTGTCCTTGAGCTCCGCGGGGGTGCGCGCTGTCTTCGTCACCAGCACCGCGCCGGAGTCCACCGCCACGGCGATGACGCGCAGCTCCCGTCCGCCCTTGAGGAAGGTGTTGATGGCGGGGCCGGTGCCCACGTACGAGGCGTCGAGCGAGCCGGCGGTGAGCGCCTCCATGGCGGCGGGGCCCGCGTTGAACATCTTCATCTCCACGCCCGGCACGGCCTGCTGGAAGGCCCCCGAGTCATTGCCCACCAGGGCCTGGGCATGGGTGATGTTGGGGAAGAAGCCCACCCGGAGAGGATGCGCCGCGTCCTGCTTCGCCACCCCCTGTGCCGGCTGCTCCTTCTTGCAACCGGCCGCCGCCACACACAGGACCGAGAGACCTACCGCCAGAAGTCCACCGCGCATATGCCTCCGAGCGTGGAGCGGGCCATGAGGCCCCTCCACGGAGAACCACCGCGAGCGCTCATCCCGAGACCAGACCCCAGCGGCGCCGCACGCGCGTCTCCACGGTCTGGAAGAGGACCCGGTCGATGAGGGTGCCCACGAGGATGATGCACACCATCACCGCCATCACCTGGGCCGTTTCCATCAGCTCGCGTCCCATGGTGAGCAATTGGCCGAGGCCCCCGGAGACGTACAACAGCTCGCCGGCCATGAGCGCCCTCCAGGCGAAGCTCCAGCCCAGCTTGAGCCCGGTGACGATGCCCGGCAGGGCCGCGGGCAAGAGCACGCCGCCATAGAAGCGCCCGCCGCGGATGCCGTACGTGGAGGCCACGCGCAGGAGCAGCGGGTCCACGCTCATCACCCCGTCCTCCACCGCGATGGAGATGGCCAGCACCGAGCCCATCACCACCACGAAGATGATGGAGGTCTCCGTCAGGCCGAACCACAGCAGCGCCAGCGGCAGCCAGCAGATGGAGGGCAGGGCCTGCAGGCCCACCACCAGGGGCCGCAGGGTGCGCCGCACGAGCGCGATGCGCCCCATGGCGAGTCCCAGGGGAACGCCGATGAGCACGGAGATGCCATAGCCCTGCGCGAGCCGGCCCATGGAGCGCACGAGCGCGTCCCACAGCCGCCCATCCCGCACCATCGCCCAGAGGCTGTCAGCGACCGCCCTCGGGCCCGGGAACAGGTGGTGCGGCCAGGGACCGAAGTGGGCCACCAGCGCCCACGCTCCCAACAACCCCACGAGGACCACCAGCTTTTGTCCCAGGTGCCACACCTTCATGGTGCTCTCGCCGTTCTCCCGGAGCGCCCGGGCCAGTCATGGACTCGCTCGCCTTGAGCATCACGCGGATGCGCCGTGCCAGCTCCACCAGGGCGGGATCGTCCGGGCCCCGGGGCATGGGCAGCCGCACCTCCAGATCCTGGAGGATGCGTCCGGGCCGGGGCGCCATCACCACCACCCGGTTGGCCAGCATCAGCGCCTCGGTGACGTCGTGGGTGACGAAGACGATCGTCTTGTGCGTCTCCATCCACACGCGCTGCAGCAACTCGTGCATGTGCTGGCGCGTCTGCGCGTCCAACGAGCCGAAGGGCTCGTCCATCAGCATCACCTGCGAGTTGACCGCCAGCGCCCGGGCGAGCGCCGTGCGCATCCGCATTCCGCCCGACAGCTCATGGGGCAGGGTGTTCTCGAAGCCCTCGAGCTGCACGTAGCGGATGAAGCGCTGGGCGCGCTCGGCGCGCTCGGCCTTGGACAGGCCCCGGGCGGCGAGCACGAACTCCAGGTTCTGCCGCACCGTGAGCCACGGGAAGAGCGCCGCCTCCTGGAACATCAGCAGGCGGTCCGGCCCGGGGCCCTGGATTTCCTTGCCGTCCAGGCGCACGTGGCCGCCGGTGGGGCGGATGTGGCCCGCCAGCGCGTACAGCAGGGTGGACTTGCCGCAGCCCGAGGGGCCCAGCAGGCAGACGAACTCGCCCGAGCGGATGTTGAGATTGACGTCCTGGAGCGCCACCACCTTGTTGGCATAGCGGTGCTGCATGCCCTTGACGGCGATCTTCGCCGAGTCCTCGCCCACGCGGGCGGGGACCAGGGTTTCCTTCACGGTCTCCTTCACCTGGCGCATGCGCCGGAACAGGGTGTGCCACAGGCGGGAGAGGGGCCCCGGCGTGGGTGGGGCGGCCGGGGAGGGCGTCGTGCGCGAGGCGGCGGGGTCGGCGAGGCTCATGGCTCGGTCGTAGCGCAACTGGCGCAGTTCACAGCTTGAGTGGAGGGGGTCATAGACGAGGCATGCATCGATGGGGCGGCAGTAGACGTGCAGCGAGATGGCGTGGCCGCTGCGCGCGCCCGGGCGCACCGCGTGCAGGTCCTGGAGGGCGCCACGGGAGTCCAGGGCTCCGGGCAGCAGGGTCCGGCGCGGTCCCACGCGCTCGATGAGGGCGTAGCCCGGCTCCCTCCCTCCCGCCACGAGCCGGTAGTCCTCCACCTCCAGCTCACCGGCCACCGTCATCAGGCAGCAGTCCTGGCCGTCATGCCCATGCACGGGCGCACGCGAACCACGGCCCCACCCGAGCACGAGGATCTCCATGTCCTCGTCCCGGTACACGAGCGTGCGCGTGTACCGGCCCGGTTGCAGCAGGGCATAGGGCTCCACCAGGGCGCGCGGCAGGCGGCTCTCGCGCATCACCTGCTCGATGGCCTGCATGCCTCCCCGGGCGTGGGCCAGCCGGAGCCGGTGGATGTAGTGCGCGAGGGATGAGGGGGCCGTGGCCAGGGTGTTGTCGTGCCGTCGGGTCGAGAGCGCGTCCCGGGTCTGCCACGGACCGCTGAGGCTTTCGTACATGGCCGCTCTCCTTCCGCTTCCGCCCTGGCACTTGTGCCCCGGAGTCGGGGTGGTGCGTCTCGTTAAAGGTGTGTCCTCCACCTTCAGCCGCCAAGGCGGGGAGGTGTCCCAAAATGGGATTTCCCCTGGTTTTGGGGAGAGGCATTCGACCGCCCGAGTGGTCTCGTCTGTCCGGATTGTCCGGCCCCCGACCCCGCCAGGGACTCCGGGGGAGGGCTCCGGGGAGCGCTCGCCCGCCAGGCCGAGCCTGATCGGGAAAAAGAGCGGGGCCCCACGCAACTCCTTCTCGTTTTCAAAGAGAATCAGGAGACGGATTTCTCAGCGACTTCGCAGGAGCCCCCCGTGTCGAGCATCGATCGCAACCGCAATCTCCCCTCTCCGATTGGAACGGGTGCCCGCCAGGGACTCGAAAAGACGCCCTCGACGGTGGCCCCCACGCCGAACACGGTGAAGCCCCCGGTGGCCGGTACCGCCAAGGCGCCAGCCGCGAAGTCGGACGCCTTCCTCGCGCCGACGGCGCAGCCCCTGTCCCTGTCGGGCACGGGCAAGCCCAAGGAGAAGGAGCTGGACGGCATGCTCGTGGGCGCCGGGGGCCAGGTCTTCGCGCCGGGCACGCCGCTGAGCCAGATTCCGGGCGTCACGCCGCGCAACAACCCCAACCCGGACAAGACCATCATCTACGTCAACGGCATCCTCACGCCGCTGGCCAACCAGTCCAGCGACCTGCAGGCCATCGCCGACAAGTCGGGCGCGAAGGCGATCGGCATCCACAACTCCACCGGGGGGGCCATCGCGGACCTGGCGCAGTGTGTGAAGGACAAGCTGGACAAGGGCAAGAACCCGGCCGTGGACACGCTGGCGGACACCGTCTACTCGGAGATCAAGGCGGGCCGGCAGGTGAGCCTCATGGGCTACAGCCAGGGTGGCCTCATCACCGCCCGCGCCCTGTTCGACGTGCAGAACCGGCTGCGCATCGAAGATGGGATGAGCAAGGCCGACGTCGAGAAGACGATGGGCCGCGTGAACGTGGAGACCTTCGGGGCGGCCTCGACGAAGTACCCGGACGGGCCCCAGTACGTGCACTACATCAACAACCGCGATGCCGTGCCCACGCTCACCGGGCTCGGGGGCAGCTTCGATCCGCTGAGCTTCCTCAAGGACGCGGGCAAGGGCGCGGTGGTGCACCGCTTCGGCGACGGGGGCCTCAACCTCGTGAAGAACCACAGCATCCAGGAGACGTACCTCAAGCACCGCGTGCCCTTCGAGCAGGCACGCGCCAACCAGTTCTGAGCCCGTCGTCCGCTCAGGACTTCTTGTTGTTCTTCTGCGCGCGCTCGAGCCGCTCGAGCCGCTGCGCGGGGACGTCGTCGCCGAGCTTCTGGGAGACGTAGGCGCTCGCCGAGGCGAGCTTGCGCATCAGCCCGCTGGGGGGAGGCGGCGCTTGCCTCGGCATCGAGAAGAAGTCGGAGCCCACCTGGAGCAGCGCGCGCGCCATGTCCTGCTCGTCCGGCGAGGCATGGGGATAGAAGAGCGCGGCGAGCCGGCGGTGGCCGTGGGCGGCGGCCTTGGTGAGGGCGGACTCGCCCAGGCGGTCCGTGAGGGAGGGATCCGCGCCCCCGGCGAGCAGCACCCGCGCGAGTTCTTCCTCGCCCCGCTCGGCGGCGAGCATGAGGGGGGTGCGGCCCTCGGCGTCGAAGGGGTTGGGATCGGCGCCCCCGGCGAGCAGGGACTCCACGCGCGAGAGATCTCCCGCCACCACGGCATCGAAGAGGGACATGAACGGCCTCCAGGGCGCGGAGCATGGCGCGTTCCCCCGCGCCGCGCCACCGGGAGGGCCCTTAGCGCCCGGGGTTGCGAGGGGGGGGCCGCGTCGTGGCGGGTGGGGGAGCGCTCGCCTGGAGGTCGGCGAAGCGACCCTCGCGCTCCAGGCGGAGGAGATCCTCGTCGGTGACGAACTCCTGTTTGAGCAGCTCGCGCGCGCGTTTGACCTTGGCGAGCAGCACGGGGTTGGTGATGGGGGTGCTGTTGTCGCGGGTGGGGCGGGGGGGAGGCCGCATGAGGGAGAAGGTGCCGCGTGCGGGGTGGCCGTCGGCGCTCACGCCCTCCAGGGCGTAGGTGATGGAGAAGACGCCGGGCTCGGCCTGGGTGTCGAAGGCGAGCTTCACCTCGGTGCCCGGGCCCTCGGGGATTTCGGACACGGGCAGGGTCGCGGATTCCACCTGCTCCGGGGGCGGCGGACCCTCCTTGTCCCCGATGAAGGCGCGGGTGGTGGTGACGCGGGTGAGGCGCACGCTTCCGCGGAAGTGGTGGGAGAGGCGGAAGGTCTGCCGCACCACGCCGTCCGCGTCGAGCACGGGAAAGCGAGGCGTGCCGGCGGCGAACAGGGTGACGATGCCCTTCTTGTCGAAGTTCTCGAAGGAGGTGTTGAGCACCTGGAGCGAGGAGCGGCCCGTCTCCTTGCGGCCCGAGGCATCGAAGACCTCCACGCGCACGAGGTGTTGCGTGTACTGGCCGCCGAGGCCCGGGCCCGGGGCGAGGGCATGCGAGACGAGGGGCCCCGAGGTGGTCTCGGGGGCGGAGTCGTCGAAGGTCCACACGTAGCGCGTGGGGACGAAGGGCTTGGGGGCGGGCTGTCCGGGGGCGACGGGCTTGTCCATCACGCGGGCGAAGAACTCGTAGTCGGCCTCGGAGTTGGGCAGGCGCCGCGACATGACGTGCACGAGCCGCTCGGGCTCGCAGTCCTTCACCCGGTAGGCGGGGATGGGGACGGTGACGGACACGTTGTCCTTGGTGAAGACGGTGACGCGGGGCAGCTCGTAGGCGCCGGTGTCGTCGCGCCACACGCGCACGGGGATGCGCTGGCCGGTGCCGTCGCCCACGGTGTAGTGCAGGTAGGCGTCGTTGCCGTCCGGGGTGTGGGCGCGCACGGAGACGAGGTTCTCCTCGCCCGAGCACACCTCTTCCTTCTCCACGCGCACCTCGTCGACGATGGGAGGCGCGGGGGTGGGAGCCTGGGGCTCCGGGGCCGCGGCCAGGGGGGCCGCCGGGCCCGCGGCGATGGCCGGCGGAGCGGCCGTGTCACCGGGGGACGGCGCGGCGCGGGTGTGGGGCTGGGCCACGGCTGGCGGCGCGTCTGGCTCCGCGCGCGACAACCACCAGCCCACGGCGGCTCCGAGGGCGAGGAGCGCGAGCAGCACCCACGTCGGGCGTCCGGGACGCCGGGAACGGTTCTCGGGGGTCGAGGTCATCTCGGGGGGAGCGTCCTGTGCGCAGGGGGAGCTACTGCCAGCACCCGTAGACGTTGCCGCCCGAGTTCCACTGGAGCTCGTGCGTGTAGTCCACGCCCCAGACGGTGTTCCTCAGGGGGTGCACGCCCCAGCCGCCAATGCGATCCGGGCTGATGGAGGTGGCGGTGGCGTTGGGATCATCGCGCACGCTCTTCCAGTAGCCACTCTCCGTGTTGTCGCACAGGTTGGTGGACATGCAGTTGGCGGCCTGGTTTCCGGCGTTGCCACACACGTTGTAGAAGGGGCAGGCGACGGTGAGCGCCGCGTTGATGAACCAGCCGAGCGACTGTTTGCACTGGTTGTAGACGCCCGTGTAGAGCGAGTTGGAGGCGTTGGCGATCGCCTCGTGCGAGTAGGTGTGGGGCGTCACCACTCCGCGGCCCGCGTAGTTGTGCGCGTAGGCGAGGAAGGTGGAACACACCATGCCGTTGTTCACCGAGTCGCCCGGCACCTGATGGGCGGCCTGCAGGTCCCGGTATTGGAAGAGGGAGTAGCTGACGCGCTGGCCATGGCGCAGGGGCCGGTCGATGGCCTGGTCCTTATCCACGTGGGAGAAGTCACTGGTGTAGGGGTGGTTGTACCAGATGGCGTCGCCGATGATGGCGGCCTGGGTGGGATCTCCCTGCTGCCAGCCGGCCCACTCGGTGCCGTCATTCGTGTACATGTAGCTGTAGATGCCGCCCTGGTTGATCTGCTCCAGGCCCGGGTAGCCGTACTGCAACTGCTGGCCATTCATCGGCTTGGTGCACACGCCCGGCCAGTCCGTCTGCTTGGGGGTTGCCATGGTGGCGTGCGTCACGCTCGCGCCGGGCCCATGCGAGAGCATCGAGTGGGTGCGGTACTCGCCAATCGCATCCAGCACGGAGCGGATGGGTCCGGGGCCCCGGTTGAACACCACCGCTCCATTGGGCGCGTTCCATCCGGCGGCGGTCGAGCCACACCCCTCCTCCGCCTGGGCCGCGGCCCCCCACAGCAGCGTGGACACCACGACACTCCCTACGAGCCGTAGACGCATGACGACACCTTCCGGATTTGGACACGAGGCTCGGCGCGATCGCGCCCGGATGCATGGTTCCCAGGGCGATGGGGCACCGGATCACACCGAACGAGCGGGAACGGAACCTGGGCCGCTCTTTCTTATTCCTCCCATGCGCGGATGACCAGAGAGCCCCGGAAGAATCTCTTGACAGAGTGTGTCAAATGACTCCCGGACAACGTACTGGGACGCAAGGAGTGCAGGCGGCTGGACGAGCGCGCGAATGTCTGTCCAACGGACGGGCGGGGAGCTCAGCCCTGCCGCGGACTCTGGGGCTCGGGGGCGGTGGGGAGCTCCAACCGGAAGGTGGTGCCGCCAGTGGCGGGAAAGTCGATGGAGATCTGTCCGCCGTGGGCATCCAGGTTGCGCCGGACGATGGCGAGGCCGAGGCCGGTGCCGGTGGCCTTGGTGGTGAAGAAGGGCTCGAAGAGGCGCGCGCGCAGGTGTTGGGGGATGCCGGGGCCGGTGTCGGTGAACTCCACGGTGGCACCGGGGCCCTCGGCGCGGCGGCGCGCGGAGATGCGCAGCGTGCCGCCCTGGGGCATGGCCTGCACGGCGTTGAGGGCGAGGTTGAGGAAGGCCTGGCGCATCATCCGCTCGTCCACGGGGATGGGGGGCACGTCCGGCGCCAGCGCCCACTCCACCTGGACATGGGCCTGGGCGGGGGAGGCTGCGTTGACGGCTTCCTCCAGCAGGTGCGCCAGGGGGACGGGCTGGGGGTGGGGCTGAGCGGGACGGGCGAAGTCGAGCAGGTCATCCACGAGCCGGTTGAGGCGGTGGGCCTCCTCCGAGACGATGCCCACCAACAGGTGCCCCGGGCTGTCGGGCTCCTGGTAGCGGCGCAGGGCGGCCAGGGCGTTGAAGATGGCGCCCAGGGGGTTGCGCACCTCGTGGGCGAGCACGGCGGACAGCTCGCCGAGCGCGGCCAGCCGCTCGCGCTCCACGAGCTGGCGCTGGGTGCGCTGCAACTCCTCGTGCAGGCGCGCGAGCTCCTCGGCGCGTCCGCGCACCTCCTGCAGCAGCCGGTGGGACTCGATGGCGGCGGCGAAGTGCACGCCCATGGCGCGCAGGGTTTCCTGCTCCAGGTGGGTCAGGACGCGCCGCTCCTTGAAGGCGAGCACGAGCGTGCCCACCATGCGCGAGCCCGTCTTGAGGGGGGCCATGGCCAGGGCGGAGCGCTGCCCGCTGCGCATATAGGTGCGCGTGGGCTCGGGGAACTCCTCGATGTAGCGCACCTGGGGGTAGTCCTGGCGCAGCACCGCGTCGGCCATGGTCCCGCCCAGCGGATAGCGCGAGTAGTATTGCACCGCCTGCTCGCTGAGGCCCCGTTGCCAGACGAGCTGCATCTCATGGCTCTGCTCGAGCCACAGCAGGAAGCTCACGGCCTCGCAGCGCAGCAGGGCGAAGAGCTCGGCGGCGCCCGGCTCGAAGATGTCCTGGGGTTCCCGGGCGGTGGCGGCCACCGCGGCCAGGCGGTTGAGCGCGGCGAGCGCGGTGTTGTGCGTGGACAGGCGCGAGATGATGCGCGCGGAGGCCAGGGCGGCGGACACCTGGGCGGCGAAGAGGCGCACCGCGGGCAGTTCCTCCTCACTGAGCCACCGCGCGGCCACCGTCAGCAGGGCGTGCCCTTCCCGCTCTCCATCGATGCGGGCGCACACGGCGGGCAGGGGGGCCAGCAGCCCGAGGAAGGCCCGCACCGGCTCTTGCCGCTCCTTGCCCACGAACTGCTCCGCCTCCCAGGCGAGGCTCTCCGCATGGGCGGCCCCCTCCTGCCAGGCTCGCCGCAGGAGGGGACTCCACGAGCCCTGGGCATCCACGAGGTGCTGCCCGTTGAAGCGGGTCTCCTGGGAGGTGGTGTGTTCGGCGATGAACGCATGGGCCAGCCGGACCCGGTCTCCCTCGGGAACCAGGTAGCCATGGGACAGCCCCAGCGCGGCGAGCCCCTCGAAGACGCGGTGGAGCACCTCCTGCTCGGAGTGCAGGCCCGGCAGCGAGGCGCCCAGGGTGGCCATGCGTTGCAGGACCTGGCGCTGGAGCAGGCGGTCGGACAGGTCGCGCACCAACACCAGCACGTCCGGCCCGGACACGGACACGCTCAGCTCCACGCGCAACTGCCCCCGGGCGGCGCGCAGCGAGGTCTCGTAGAGTTCCGGGACGCGCTCTCCGCGCATCCGGCGCTGGTGCCGCTCGGTCATGAGCGGGGCCTCGTGGGTGGAGAAATCCTCGATGCACGCGCCCTGCACCTGCTCGCGCGGGTAGCCCATCAAGGTGCAGAACGCCGGGTTGGCATGGATGATGTGGCTGTCGCGGACCACGACCATGGCGTAGGGCAGGGCATCCAGATGGTCGTAGGTGCCCCCCCGGGCCGTTTCAGGCTTCGTCACGGAGAGGACGATGACACTCCGGCCTGGAGGAGGGAAGCGGAGCCGGAGCGGAGGGGGCCTGGACTTCGGCTTGACCCAGGCATTTGCCTTCCTTCTAGACCTGGACCCCCCGGCGCGTCTGAGTTGCGCGGTGTGCTCCTTCAGTGCTAAGCGGCGCCCGCGTGTGAGGACGGCGGGGTGGGTGAGGGCAGGCGAACCCGTGGTTTCCCGAGGCTGGTCGAGGCGATGGCGGAGAAGGAGCCCGGGGAAGAGACGAAGGACGGCGAGCTGTCGGAGACGGCCCGGCAGATGCGGGCGGCCGAGCCATATATCGCCGCGGTGTGGAAGCTGGTGGGTGGAGCGGTCGTCGGGGTGCTGGGTGGCTACTTCCTGGACAAGGGGTTGGGGACGGGGCCGTGGGGGCTGCTGGGGTTGAGCCTGGTGGGCATCTCCGCGGGCTTCTACGGGTTCCTGCACGAGATGGCCCGGCTGGGAAAGAGGAAGCGGTGAACGGCGGCGAGCGGTCCTTTCGCACCTACGCGGGGTTGTCGGCGGGGGTGGCGGTGCTGGCGGTGGGCCTGGCGCTCTGGGTGCCGGGGCAGGTGGGGTGGGGACGGGGCGCGTTGTTGGGCGCGCTGTTCGCGGTGGGGACGGGAGCGCTGGGGTTGTGGCTCAAGCGGCGGGCGTTGCGGCGGGACATGGTGGCCGCGCTGAAGGTGGTGGCGGTGGTGTTCGGGCTGCGGGCGGCCCTGGTGGTGGTGGGGCTGGTCTGGGTGGTGCGGCGGGAGTGGGACGTGGTGGCGTTCGTGGCGGGGTTCTTCGGGACCTACTTCGTGCTGCAGTGGATTGAACTGAGCTATGTCATGGCCGCGTCGCGGAACGCGGCGGGCGGAGACGAGTGATGCGCAAGGCAATGGTTCTTCTCGCCAGCCTGATGGCGGGCATGGCGTTCGCCGCTCCCACGGAGGACGAGCACGCGGCGTCCGGGCACGCGGCGCCCCAGTCGCACCTCGAGAAAGAGGAGCAGGACGTGGCGGGCTACATCCTCCACCACGTCTCCGACTCGAACGAGTACGAGTTCGAGATTCCCCTGAGCGACAACCACATCCTCATCCACCTGCCGCAGTTCGGCATTCCGCTGCGCGCGGGCGTCTCCTGTGAGCCGCGCCCCACGCCGGATGGGCACGGCAAGGTCGTTCCCGGCTGGAGCGAGGGCTGCCTGGACCTGTCCATCACCAAGCACACGCTGATGATGTGGCTGGCGGCGGCGCTGCTCATCGGCTCGGTGCTGCTCTTCAGCAACCGCGACAAGTCGAAGCTCGTGCCCCGGGGCACGTCGGCCAACCTCTTCGAGATGCTCGTGCTGTTCGTGCGCGACGAGCTGGCCATCAAGAACATCGGCAAGGAGGAGGGCCCGCGCTACACGCCCTACCTGCTCACCGCGTTCTTCTTCATCCTCTTCATGAACCTGCTGGGCCTGTTCCCCTGGATGGCGACGGCCACGGGCAACATCGGCGTCACGGTGGCGCTCGCCGTGTGCACGTTCATCCTCACGCAGATCGCCGGCATCCGCGCCGCGGGCCTGGGTGGCTACCTGGCGCACCTCACCGGCGGCGTGGCGCCCTGGCTCTGGCCCATCATGATTCCGGTGGAAGTGCTCGGCCTGTTCACCAAGCCCTTCGCGCTCACCATCCGTCTGTTCGCCAACATGCTGGCGGGCCACATCGTCATCTTCTTCCTGCTCGGCCTCATCTTCATGCTCGGCCACCCCGCGGTGGCCCTGGTCAGCGTGCCCTTCGCCATCGGCATCTACCTGCTGGAGCTGTTCGTGGCCTTCGTGCAGGCGTACGTCTTCACCATGCTCTCCGCGCTCTTCATCGGCATGGGCGTCGCCATGGCGCACCACCATGACGACCACGGCGCCGAGAGCAAGGAGCTGGGCCACAGCCACGACCACGGCCGTGCCCACATGTAAAGAACCTGGCGGTTCGAAAGGCCGCCGGAGGTAGTCCCCAGGGCTGTCACGACCCCCCCAATAAGTGGGTCCCCTTCCGCAAGAAAGAAGAAGCACTCCCATGACCAACTTCGCGCTCGCCTTCCTCGCCGCCGGTATCGGTGCCGGCCTCTCCATCATCGGTGCCGGCCTGGGCATCGGTAAGCTCGCCGCCGCCGCCATGGACGCCACGGGCCGTCAGCCGGCCGCCGGTGGCGACATCCGCACCACCATGATCATCGCCGCGGCCCTCATCGAAGGCGCCACGCTGTTCGCGCTGGTCGTGTGCATCCTGCTCGCCATCAAGGCCTGAGCCGGGCGCGTTGAAGCAGTTCCTGGTCTGGCGCCCTTCCGCATGCCGCGGGGGGCGCCGGCCGCCACCCTGACGCCGTACCCCTGAAGGCCGCCATGTTCCTGCCCAACGTTCTCGCCGCCAGCAGCTTCGTGGAGGTCCGCCCGGGCCTCATCTTCTGGACGCTCGTCACCTTCATCATCGTCGCCATCATCCTGCGCTGGAAGGCCTGGGGTCCCATCCTCTCGCTCGTGGAGGAGCGTGAGAAGCAGATCTCCAGCTCCATCGAGGCCGCCAAGCGTGAGCGCGCCGAGGCCGAGAAGCTGCTCGCCGAGCAGAAGACGGCCATCGCCGAGGCCCGCCGCGAGGCCCAGGAGCTGCTGCGCCGCAACCAGCAGGAAGTGGAGAAGTTCCGCGAGGACCTGATGGCCAAGAGCCGCAAGGAGGCCGATGCCTTCAAGGCGTCCGCCCAGCGCGAGATCGAGGAGCAGAAGTCCAAGGCCATCGCCGAGGTGAAGGCCATGACGGTGGACCTGGCCATGGAAGTGGCTGGCAAGCTGCTCAACGAGCGGCTGGACGAGACCAAGCACCGCGCCCTGGCCGAGCAGTTCGTGCAGGGCCTGCCCGCCAAGGGCGTGGCCGAGCGCCGCTCGTAGTCCCTTCCGTCAGGACGTATAGGAGTCCACCATGGCGCTCTCCATCGGCATCGTCGGTCTGCCCAACGTGGGCAAGTCCACCCTGTTCAACGCGGTGTCCGCGGCGGGGGCCCAGGCGGCCAACTACCCGTTCTGCACCATCGAGCCCAACGTGGGCGTGGTGCCGGTGCCCGACGAGCGCCTGGACAAGCTCTCCGCGCTGATCAAGCCGCTCAAGAAGATCCCCACGTCGCTGGAGTTCGTGGACATCGCGGGCCTGGTGCGCGGCGCCTCCAAGGGCGAGGGCCTGGGCAACCAGTTCCTCGCCAACATCCGCCAGGTGGACGCGGTGCTGCACGTGCTGCGCTGCTTCGAGGACGACAACGTCACCCACGTGGAGGGGGGCGTCAATCCCGTGCGCGACCGGGACGTGGTGGACACGGAGCTGTGTCTCAAGGACATGGAGACCGTGGACAAGCGCCGCGAGCGCACCCAGAAGAACACGAAGATGGGTGGCAAGGCGGCCGAGGAGGCCAAGGCCGAGCTCGCGCTGCTCGATCGCATCAAGGCGGGGCTGGACGCGGGCACGACGGTGCGCGCGCAGAAGCTCACCGACGACGAGCGCGCCGTCATCCGCGATCTCTTCCTGCTCACGGACAAGCCGGTGCTGTACGTGGCCAACATCGGCGAGAAGCAGATCGGCAAGGAAGACACCGACCCGTACGTGAAGCAGGTGCGCGACATGGCGGCCAAGGAGGGCGCGGGCGTGGTGGTGCTGGCGGCCGCCATGGAGTCGGAGATCCAGCAGCTTCCCGAGGAGGAGCGTCCGGGCTTCCTGGAGAGCGCGGGTCTCACCGAGCCGGGTCTGCACAAGGTGGTGCGCGAGGGCTACAAGCTCCTGGGCTTGCAGACCTACTTCACCGTGGGCGAGCAGGAGTGCCGCGCGTGGACCATCCACAAGGGCGACAAGGCGCCGCAGGCGGCGGGCGTCATCCACTCGGACTTCGAGCGCGGCTTCATCAAGGCCGAGGTCATGCGGTGGGAAGACCTCATCAAGCTCGGCAGTGAGTCGGCGGTGAAGGAGAAGGGCCTGCTGCGCGTGGAAGGCAAGGAGTACGTGGTGCAGGACGGCGACTGCATGCACTTCCGCTTCAACGTCTGAGCGGCTCGCCCCATCGAAGGGCATGCGAGGGTGCCGGAGGGACCGAGGCTCGGGTCCCGGCACCCTCTGTCATTTCGACGCCTCGGGCGTGCCCGGCGTCCCCACGTAGCGGGCCCGTGGACGCAACAGCTCTCCCTGCTCGCGTTGCTCCAGCACGTGCGCCACCCAGCCCGCCGCGCGCCCCACCGCGAACAGCGCCGCCGCCGCGCCCGCCGGCAGCCCCAGCGCCGAGGCCAGCGCCACCAGGCCGAAGTCCACGGCGGGCTCGGGGTAGCCCGCTTCCCGCATCGTCTCCTCCACCCCGCGCAACGCCCGCACCGCCACGGGCTCCGGACGCAGCGCGTACGCGACCTCCAACAGCGGTGGCGTGCGCGGGTCTCCTTCCGGATAGAGCGGGTGTCCGAAGCCCGGCACGCTCTCGCCCCGCCGCAGCCGCTCGAGCACTCCCTGGCGCGCCCGCTGGGGAGTGCCCACCTCGTTGAGCAGGGCCTCGATGCGATCGCTCGCGCCGCCATGCAGGGGCCCCGACACCGCCGCCAGCGCGGCGCTCATGCACGCGTAGAGATCCGCCCCCGACGAGGCCGTCACCCGCGCCGCGAAGGTGGACACGTTCAGCTCGTGATCCGCGCACAACACCAGGGCGCGATTCAACAGCTCGGGCGCGCGCTTCTCCGTGACGCCCCAGGCCACCGCCAGCGAGTCCGCCACGCTCCGCTCCTTGAGTGCCCGGCCCACCCGCGACGGGGCACGGCCTCCTCCCACCCAGGCCGCCAGATGCCGCAGCAGGCGCCGGGCGCGCATCCGCTCCTGCTCCGCGGGGGCCGCGAAGCGCACGGCGTCCCACGCGCCGAGCAGCGGGACCACCGCCAGCAGCACCGCCAGCGGGGGGGAGTCCCCGGGAAGCAGCGCCGCCACCGAGGCGGGGGGCAGGGGCGGCTCGGGGGAGGGCCACTGCATGGGACTCACCGGCAGGCTGCCCGTCCAGAGCAGCTCCGCCACGTCCTCCAGGCTCCGGCCCTCCACCGCGAGCCGCACCGCGGAGTGCCCCCGGTACGCAAGCCCCTCCGCGCCCACCCGCGACACCGCCGAGTCGATGACGGGCTCGCCCCAGCGCAGCGCGCCCGCCGCCACCGCCGCGTGCCCCGCGCGCGCGTCATGCCGGACCTTCAACCGCGCCAGGTCCGCCCGCACGTACCGCTTCTCCTTCGTCCCGGGCTCGGGAACGCACCGCACCAGCCCTCGGCTCACGTAGGTGTAGAGCGTGGCCCGCTTCACCCCGAGCAGCTCCGCCGCCTGCTGCGCGGACACCAGCTCTTCATGTCGACTGTCGTATCGAGATTGAGCCGGTGTGGCTCTCCCTTTGACCATGTCCCGTGGCTCCCCGTGGGGAGTGTCGACTCGACTCGATTCATTGTCGAGTCATGACCGGACATCGGAGCTTCTGGAGAGGCGGTGAGGTAGGCTCGTGCGGCTCATGGCCTCCCTCCTGGATTCGCTCGACCGTGCGCGCCTCCTCAAGGACCGCGAGGCGGCGCGCGAGGTGCTCCGCTCCGACGAACCGCCCCACCTCGCCCTCTTGCGGCTGTCGGACGCGGGCCTGCTCGCCGGTGGACTCGCCGTGTCGTTCGGGGTTCAGCCCGAGGAGCTCATCGCGCCCCTCACGCTCGCCATGGGAGGTGCGGCCCGGCGCTTCAAGGTCATCGACGTGCGCGAGCGCCCCTTCCTGGAACTCCACATCCTCGCCGGCGACGTGTCCGAGCGCTGGGAGGTGGAGGACCTCGCCGCGCTCGCGCACAACCTCAACGACCTCTACCGGGAGGCGCCCGACGTGCGCGCCATCGCCGTGCTCGGGGAGTGGAACGATGCGCTCCACCTGCTGTGCGTGAGCAAGTCCTCCCTGCCTCGGCTCTTGCGCGAGCCCTTCTTCGCCCCGCGCAACCGCGACGTCCTGGAGCGCCTCGTCCCGCGGCGTTGAGTCAGACCGCGAGCGGTGTGGCCGCCGGCTCGTCCGCGGCTGCGCGTGTCGCCTGCTTCTTGCGCTCGTGGTACCAGCGGCGGAAGGCGAGCGTGGCCCGGTCCGTCGCCACGCTGCGCTCCTCGGACACAGGCGGCGCCTCGACCGGGTGGCTCGACTCCACGATGGCCCGGTCCTCGTGGAGGATGCGCGTGTTGTAGCGGTCCACCAGGGCGGCGAGCGGCTGCATGCGCACGAAGTCGCGCGCGGCCGCCAGCAGCATCCGCGTGTGGTTGGCGTCCACCGGGATGCACCACATGTGCAACTGCATGAGGCGCCCGGGAATGGGGATGTTCAGCCGCATGCCATTGGGACGCAGCCAGTCCAGGGAGCCCTGGGGCGGGACTCCATCCATGCTCGAGTAGGTGCGAAAGCCCGTGGGCGTGGGCTCCACCTCCACCTCCATCGTCGACTCCGGCTTCATCCTCCGGCGCAGCCCCCGGCCGATGGTGCGCTGGTGCACGAAGGGCAGGTGCGGCGAGTCCAGCATGTTCTCCATCGCCCGCGTCCAGTGCGCGTTCCACGTCTCCGCGTAGAACCCCACGTGCACCCCCGGCTTCTCCAGGGCCTCGGGGACGTAGGGCTCGTCGGGGGCCTCGCCGCCCGGGCGCGTATAGAGCCAGATGAGCCCCCCGCGCTCGCGCACCGGATAGGCCGTGACGGCGTAGCGCTGGCGCTTCTCCTCGGGCAGCGCGTTGAGGGGGATGTGCGTGCACGAGCCGCTCGCGCTGAAGCGCCACCCGTGGAAGGGACACTCCAGGCATCCGTCCGCCCCCACCTTGCCCAGCGACAGCTTCACCCCCCGGTGCGGGCACTGGTCCCTCAGCGCCGCCAGCGTGCCCCGCCCATCCCGGAACAAGGCGATGCGCTCGCCGGCCAGCGTC
Organism: Cystobacter fuscus; assembly: GCF_044360685.1. Lineage (GTDB taxonomy): Bacteria > Myxococcota > Myxococcia > Myxococcales > Myxococcaceae > Cystobacter > Cystobacter fuscus_C. The sequence goes on from NZ_CP043491.1 coordinate 834,567, forward strand.
AGCCCCAGCGGCTTGCCCTGCACCTCGCGTGACATCGCCACGGGCGTCCACACCTCCGTCAGGCCCTCCTGGGCGAATCCATCCAACATCGTTCCTCCCGCGCCAATCTCTCTGGATAGAATATCACGAGTGGTTTATTTAATTTCAAGCCGGATGGCAGGGAGTGGGTGTCGCGAGTGGAGGAAGGTTAGATTCCGTACGACATCCGGCTTATTCAAAGCGACATGGCCCGGGTGAAGGGAAGCCGCAACGCGGACTACGAGAAGGAGCGGGCGCGCCTGCTGGAGGCGGCGCGCCTGCGGTTGCTCGCGCCGGACGGAGCCCAGGCGAGCTTCCGGGAACTCGCCGAGGCGGCACAGGTGAGCGTGGCCACGCTGCGCCACTACTTCGGCTCACGCGAGGCGCTGGTGTTGGAGGTGATGGCGGACATGCACCGGCGGGGCCTGCCCTACCTGCTCGCCTCGGCCACCGAGCCGCATGGCCCGGTGCGCGAGTCGCTCCAGTGGTTCCTCCAGACCCTGCTCACCGGCTGGCGCCTGGGCGTGGGCGCGGTGCACGCCTTCGGCCTGTCCGCGGGCCTGGGCCATGCGACGCTGGGGCCGGCGTACGTGAAGGAGTTGCTCGAGCCCACGCTCCAGGCCGCCGAGGCTCGTCTGGCCCGCCACATCGCCGATGGGGAGCTGCGCCGCTGTGATGTGCGCCATGCCGCGCTGGAGCTGGTGTGTCCGGTGGTGCTCGGCCTCTTGCACCAGTTGCAGTTGTCGGGGGCGAGCTGCCGCCCGCTCGACGTGGAGCGCTTCCTGGAGGACCACCTGGACACCTTCCTCCGGGCCCATGCCGTGGCCGTGGAGCCTCCCGCCCCTCCGCGCTCCGGGGCGGGCCGCCGGGCCTAGGCGTTCCCCAGCAATATCGCGAGGGTGGTCAGGGTCATCGCGGGACCCTGCTGGGTGAGGGCCGGTGGCAGGGAGAGCACCACGGGCCGCTGGGGCGTGCCCCCACAACTGCGCGAGCCCTGGTACGTCCCCTCCGGGGTGACCTTCAGGTTATACCCACAACGGCCCACGCTGCCCGTGAGCGACTGGGGGCCCAGGCTGAGGTTCATGAGCGTGCCGAGGAAGTTGCCGCGCGCCTGGGTGACGCCGTCCCGCTCCTGGAGGTGCAACCGGGTGAGCTGGTCTCCCACCGTGCCCCCCACCTCGTCGGCTTCGAGGCCGAGGAATACCACCCGGCCGAACATCCTGCCCCGCAGCTCCTGGCCTTGGCGGGTGAGTTGGATGTCGGCACTGGTGATGCTGTCCCCCGTTATCCGGGCGGTGATGGCGCTCTGGGGCGTGCGCAAGGTGAGGTACTGCTCCTGTGGCTGGGCCGTGGCGGCCGTCCCCCACGCGAGCGCGGCGGCGGCCACCCCGAGCACCTGGCCCCTTGTCTTCCTGTTCGAGGGCTTCATGGCGGAAGGATAAGGAGGCGGCGTGCGCCGTGCCCGGCGGGGGGTGTAACGCCGCGCGACATATTCTTCGTTCCCCAACGGTTGGACCCTTCGTTCTCCAAATGTCGTGCTCTGGCGGGCGGCCAGACATGTCGCTCGGGCAGGGCCTGCACACGCGCGCGCTCCACGTTAATGTGGCGACGCCGCCGAAGCCGTTCGGCCTGCGAAAAGTGGTGCACCGTGTCGTCGTGGTGGAAGCACGTGAAGAGGAAGCTGCGCCGGGCCCGGGTGCGGTTGCTGCGAAGCGCGGGTCAACCGGAACAGATCGCCGGAGGCATGGCGCTCGGCCTGTTCGTGGCGATGCTGCCCCTGCTGGGTCTGCAATTGCCGCTGGTGGTCCTCATCGCCGAGCTGTTGCGCCGTCTGGCGCATATCCACGTGTCGCGCGTCGCCGCCCTCGCGGGAGTGTGGCTCACCAACCCGCTCACCGCCGCGCCGCTCTACGGCCTGTGCTACGTCGTCGGCCGTCCCCTGGCGCACTACCTGCTGCCCGTCTCGTTCCGGTCCGCGAACACCGAGTCCGCGGCGCTCGAGCTGTCCACGTTGTCCTTCTCCGGCCCCGATGCGCTGGAGGTGGTGCTGGGCCTGGTGCTCGGCAGTCTGATGCTGGGCGTGCCCACCGCCTGGCTCGGCTACCGCATCACCTACGGCATGGTGTCTCGGCAGCGCGCCCAGCGTGAGCAGCGCCGTGCCCGCCGGACCCGCGCCCCGGGCTTGGTCGCCGGAACGTAGCCGCGCCCACCACGCGGGGGCTCCGGACGCTTGCCCCACGAGCCGCCAGCAACACGCATTTTCCGGGAGGGGAATGTGTTCTCCCGGGCATTCACTGCTCGGTTCCCGCTCTTCTCCTGGATTCTCTTCGTGACCCGACACGGGGGATGATGCGAGGCACGGGCGTGGTGCGCGGATGCGCCGGCGGACAGGCTCCGGGGTGTCCGGAAAGGAAATGCGTGATGGCGTGGACCGAGCAGCTTCGCGGCTGGCGGGAGATGTCCCGATGAAGGCGTCCGTCGGCGAGGCCCCCTCGCGCGACCGCGCCTCCGCCGCGGAGGTCCTCTCGGGAGGTGGAGACACGGGGGCGCTGATGCGCGCCCTGGACTGGTCGAAGTCTCCCCTGGGTCCCGTCGAGTCCTGGCCCCAGAGCTTGCGCTCGGCCATCAGCATCTGCCTGGGCTCGGGCTTCCCCATCAACCTCTATTGGGGCCCGGAATACGTGATGCTGTACAACGACGGCTACGCCCCCATCGCCGGAGGCAAGCACCCGTGGGCGCTCGGCAGGAGCGGGCGCGAGGTGTGGCCGGAGATCTGGGACTCCATCGGGGAGGCGTTCGCGCGGGTGATGGCGACCGGCGAGGCCACGTACCTCGAGGACAGCCTCCTGCTCATGCACCGCCATGGGTACACCGAGGAGTGCTACTTCAACTACACCCTCAGCCCCATCCGGGGCGAGAGCGGCCGGGTCGAGGGCATCTTCAACGCGGTGATGGAGACGACCTACCGCGTCATCAACGCGCGGCGCAACCAGGTGCTGCGCGAGCTGGGAGAGCGGGTGGTCCTGGCGCGCTCGGCCCGGGAGGCCTGCACCCTGGCCGCGAGCACGCTGGGCTCGTCGCTCGCGGACGTGACCTTCTGCGCGCTCTACCTCGTGGAGGACGGGCTCTCCGACGCGCGGCTCGTCGCGGAGGCGGGACTTCCCACGGGCACCTTCCCCGAGCGGCTCCCGCTGGAGTCCGGGCCGCACGTGGCCTGGCCCCTGACCGAGGCCCGGAGCACGGGCCGTGTGCAGCAGGTGATGGGACTGTCCGAGCGGATCGGCTTCGCTCCCCCCGGCGGTAACTGGCCGGAGCCCACGCACACGGCGCTGGTGGCTCCCTTCCTGCCGGGTGGCGCGGGCGAGGCGTCCGGGTTCCTCATCATGGGGGCCAGCCCTCGCCGGGCCGTCGACGAGGACTATCTCCAGTTCGCCGAGCGCGCGGCGGCGCTGGTGGCCCGCGCCGTGTCGACCGCCACGGCGTTCGAGGTCGAGCGCAAGCGGGCCGAGGCGCTCGCGGAGCTGGACCGGGCCAAGACGCTCTTCTTCTCCAACGTGAGTCACGAGTTCCGCACGCCGCTCACGTTGATGCTCGGTCCCACCGAGGACGCGCTCGCCTCGCCGGACCCGGTGCTGCGCGGGCCGGCGCTGGAGATGGTCCACCGCAACGAGCTGCGCTTGTTGAAGCTGGTCAACACGCTGCTCGACTTCAGCCGCCTCGAGGCGGGCCGCCTCGAGGCCTCCTTCGTCCCCATGGACCTGGCGGAGCTGACGTGTGAGCTGGCGAGCATCTTCCGCTCCGCGGTGGAGCGCGCCGGACTGCGCCTGAGCGTGGAGTGCGCGCCGTTGCCCGCGCCCGTCTACGTCGACCGCGACATGTGGGAGAAGATCGTGCTCAATCTCCTCTCCAACGCGCTCAAGTTCACGTTCGCCGGGGAGATCTCCGTGCGCCTGGAGGCCCGGGGCACGCACGTGGAGCTCACCGTGCGCGACACGGGCACCGGCATCCCGCCCGAGGCGATGCCCAGGCTCTTCGAGCGCTTCCATCGCGTCCAGGGCGCGCGCTCGCGCACCCACGAGGGCAGCGGCATCGGTCTGGCGCTGGTACGCGAGCTCGTGGCGCTGCATGGTGGCTCCGTCCGGGCCGAGAGCACCCTGGGCGAGGGCACCGCCTTCTTCGTCTCGCTGCCCATGGGGCACGCGCACCTGCCGCCCGAGCGACTCGGGGCTCCCCGCGCGCTCGCCTCGACGGTCTCCCGGGCCGACGCCTATGTCGAGGAAGCGCTGCGCTGGGTGGGCGCCGAGGGCGGGCCGTCCTCCGTGCCGGTCACCGCTTCCCCAGGGGAGCGCGCCCAACCCCTGTCCACCGGGGGCGCGCGCATCCTGCTCGCCGACGACAACGCGGACATGCGCGAGTACGTCTCCCGGCTGCTGGGCGCTCGCTGGCGTGTGGAGGCCGTGGGGGATGGCCGGCGGGCCCTGGAGTCCGCGCTGCGCGAGCCGCCCGAGCTGGTCCTCACGGATGTGATGATGCCGGGGCTGGATGGCTTCGGGCTGCTGCGCGCGCTCCGGGCGGAGGAGCGCACGCGCTCGGTGCCCGTCATCATGCTGTCCGCCCGCGCCGGCGAGGAGGCGCACGTGGAGGGCCTGGAGGCGGGCGCCGATGACTACCTCATCAAGCCCTTCTCCGCGCGCGAGTTGCTGGCGCGCGTGGGCGCCCGGCTGGAGATCTCCCGGCTGCGCCGCGCCAACGAGGAGCAGGTCCGTCAGCTCAACGCGCAGCTCGAGCTCAAGGTGATCGAGCGCACCGCCCAGCTCCAGGAGTCCAACCAGGAGCTGGAGAGCTTCAGCTATTCGGTGAGCCACGACCTGCGCGCGCCGCTGCGCCACATCCTCGGCTTCGCCGAGCTGCTCGGAAAGAGCGCCGGGGGGGGCCTCGACGACAAGTCGCGCCGCTACCTGCGCACCATCATGGAATCGGCCCAGAAGGGCGGCCAGCTCGTGGATGATCTGCTCGCCTTCAGCCGCCTGGGGCGGGGCGAGCTCAAGCGCAGCCGGGTGGATCTGCTGCCCCTGGTGGACGATCTCCGCTCGGAGCTGGCGCCCGAGGCCGAGGGGCGCCGGGTGCTCTGGCACGTGGCGCCCCTGCCCCTGGTGCTGGGCGACCCCGCGCTTTTGCGGCTGGTCCTCAAGAACCTGCTGTCCAACTGCCTCAAGTACACGCGGCCCCGGAGCGAGGCCCTCATCGAGCTGTCCGCCGAGGAGTCCCCCCGCGAGGTGGTCATCCACGTGCGTGACAACGGGGTGGGCTTCGAGATGCAGTACGTGGACAAGCTCTTCGGCGTCTTCCAACGCCTGCACACGTCCGAGCAGTTCGAGGGAACGGGAATCGGTCTGGCGAACGTGCGGCGCATCGTCTCCCGGCACGGCGGCCGCGTCTGGGCCGAGGGGGCCGTGGACGAGGGAGCCACCTTCCATTTCACCCTGCCCAAGGCGAGCCCGCCTCAAGCGGAGACCCCCACGACATGAGCACCCTCAAGCGCATCCTTCTCGTCGAGGACAGTGACAACGACGTGCAATTGACCCTCGCCGCCCTCGAGGAGACGCACCTGGCCAACGAGGTGGACGTGGTCAAGGACGGCCAGCAGGCGCTCGACTACCTCTTCCGCCGCGGGGCCTTCGAGGCACGGGGCGAGGAGCACCCGGCGGTGGTGCTGCTGGACCTGAAGCTGCCCAAGTTGAATGGCCTCGAGGTGCTCGCCCGGCTCAAGGGCGATCCCGAGCTCAGGACGGTTCCCGTGGTGATGCTCACCTCGTCCCGGGAGGAGCCGGACCTCAAGCGCGCCTATGGTCTGGGCGTCAACGCCTACGTGGTGAAGCCCGTGGGCTTCAACGCCTTCACCTCCGCGCTCAAGGAGCTGGGGTTGTTCTGGGCCATCCTCAACGAGCCACCTCCGGGCACGGTGCGCAAGGACAACCTCTGATGCGCGTTCCGGACCCGGAGGCCTCCGCGCGGGCTCCGTCCAGGACGGGGCGTCCGCTCGCCGTGCTGATGCTGGAGGACAGTGCGCTGGACGCCGAGCTCATCCACGCCCGCCTCGAGGACGGAGGCCTCAAGGCGCACGTGGTGCGGGTGGACACCCAGGAGGCGTTCACCGCCGCGCTCGGCCGTGAGCGCTTCGATGTCATCCTCTGCGACTACAGCGTCCCGGGCTTTGGCGGCACCGCCGCGCTCGCCACGGCGCGCCAGGCCTGCCCCGACACGCCCTTCCTCTTCGTCTCCGGCGCGCTGGGCGAGGACCGGGCCATCGAGCTGCTCAAGAGCGGCGCCACGGACTACGTCCTCAAGGACCGGCTCGAGCGCCTGGTGCCCAGTGTCGAGCGCGCCCTGCGCGAGGCCCAGGGAGCGCTCGAGCGCGAGCGCGCCGAGGTGGCGCTGCGTCAGTCCGAGGAGCGCTACCGCCTGGCCACCCTGGCCACCTCGGATGCCGTCTGGGATTGGGACCTGCTCACCCACGTGGTGCAGTGGAACGACGCCGTGGAGACGCTCTTCGGCTACTCGCGGGAGGAGATCCGCCAGGACGTCTTCTGGTGGGAAAAGGCCATCCATCCCGAGGATCGCGAGCGCGTGAAGCGGGGCATCGAGGCCGCCGTCCAATCGGGGGCGCGGCGCTGGCAGGAGGAGTTCCGCTTCCGCCGCAAGGATGGCCGCTACACCCACGTGGTGGACCGGGGCCACGTCTCCCATGACGCCTCGGGCCGGCCGGTGCGCATGGTGGGCGTGATGCAGGACATCTCCGCGCAGAAGGAGGTGGAGGCGGTGCTGTCGCGCCAGGCCCGCCTCGGCCAGTTGATGGCGGACGTGGGGCTGGCGCTCACCCGGGGCTCGCACCGGCGGGACATGCTGGGGCGGTGTGTCGAGGCCCTGGCGCGCTACCTGGACGCGGCGCTCGCCCGGGTGTGGTTGCTCGAGGAGCCCGTGGAGCTGCTCGTGCCCGAGGCCAGCGCGGGCCCGTCCGCTCCCCCCGAGGAGCTGTTCGGCCAGGTGCCGCTCGACTCGCCGTTGCTGGTGGGCCGGCTGGCCCGGACGCACACGCCCCTCGTGTTCACCCTCCCGGGAGAGGGCGCGCGGGAGGCGGAGCTGGAGTGGGTGGAGCGCGAGGGCCTGGGGGGCTTCGCGGGCCATCCGCTGCGCGTGGGGAACAAGACGTTGGGCGTGGTGGTGGTGGTGTCACGCAACCCCTTCACCCAGGGCTGCCTCGACACCCTCCAGCATGCCGTGGACAGCATCGCCCTGGGGCTGGAGCGGCTGCGCGCGGAGGAGGACGCCGCGCGCCTGTTCGCCGGGGAGAAGGCCGCGCGCACCGCCGCCGAGGAGGCCAGCCGCCTCAAGGATGAATTCCTCGCCACGGTGAGCCATGAGCTGCGCACGCCCCTCACCGCCATGCTCGGCTGGGTGCGCCTGTTGCGCATGGGCGGCCTGTCCGGGGACAAGCGCGAGCGCGCCCTGGAGACCGTGGAGCGCAACGCGCGCGCCCAGGCCCAGCTCATCGAGGATCTGCTCGACGTGAGCCGCATCATGGTGGGCAAGCTCAAGCTGGACGTGGTGCCGGTGGAGTTCTCGTCCGTGGTGGCGCAGGCGCTCGAGGTGGTGCGCCCCGCCGCGGATGCGAAGAACATCCAGGTGCACCTCGCGCTCGACGCCTCGTGCCGGGTGATGGGGGACGCGCAGCGGCTGCAACAGGTGGCGTGGAACCTGCTCGCCAACGCGGTGAAGTTCACGCCCCCGTCGGGCCAGGTGCGGGTGGAGCTGGCCCGGCGGGGCGCGCTCGTGCACCTCACCGTGACGGACACCGGCGAGGGCATCTCCCCGGACTTCCTGCCGCATGTCTTCGAGCGCTTCCGTCAGGCCGATGGCAGCACCACGCGCAGGTTCGGCGGGCTCGGACTGGGCCTGTCCATCGTGCGCCACCTGGTGGAGATGCATGGGGGCACGGTGGCCGTCGCGAGCGACGGCGTGGGCCGGGGCGCCACCTTCACGGTGGACCTGCCCGAGGCCTCGTCCTCGCGCCGGGCGAACACCCCGCTCCCCGGCGACACGTGGCTGGAAGGGGCGCGGGCCTCCGAGTCCTGCCCTCCCGAGCTCATCGGCCTGCACGTGCTCGTGGTGGAGGAGGACGCGGACACCCGGGAGCTGCTGCGCACGTGGCTGGAGTCCTGTCAGGCCCGTGTCTCGGTGGCCGCCTCCGCCCGCGAGGCCCTGGAGGCGCTCGCCCGCCTGTCCCCCGACGTCCTGCTGTCCGACCTGGAGGGGCCTGAAGGGGAGGGCGAGGCCCTCATCCGGTGGGTGCGCTCCTTGCCCGTGGACGCCGGGGGCGGCATCCCCGCGGCGGCCCTCACCGCCTTCGCGCTCGCGGAGGACCGCACGCGGGTGCTGCGCGCCGGCTTCAACAGCCACGTGCCCAAGCCCGTGGAGCCGCTCGAGTTGTTCGCCGTCCTGGCCTCCCTCTCCGGACGGGGGGGCCGGGGCGGCGCGCGGTGAGCCGCCCAGCCCCTCAGCCGCTCTGGAGCATGAACCGCGCGGGCTCGGTGCGCTCCTCGGGCCGCGCTCCTTCCGCGCGCAGGCGCGCCTCGGTGAGCACCCGCGCCTCGACACAGATGTCCGTGCCGAGGAAGTCCCGGCCGAGCCGAGCCGCCGCCACGCCCACCGAGCCCGAGCCCATGAACGGGTCCACCACCACGTCCCCTGGCTCGCTGCTCTGGCGGATGAGCACCTCGCTCAAGCCGGCGGGCTTCTCCGTCGGGTAGCCCCGGTGGATGCGCGGCACGCTCAGCACGTCCGCCACGCCCAGGTCGCTCAAGCGCCGCCGGCCCTTTTCGAAGAAGAGGATGAACTCGTAGCGGGCCCGGTAGTGGTAGCCCATTCCAATGTGTTGCTTGTCCCACACGAGTGGCTTCCAGAACCGGAAGCCCGCGGCCTCCGCGAGCGGCCGGGCGATGAACATCGTCTCCGCGTCACAGAAGAGATAGAAGTGCGAGTCGCGCTTCATCACCCGCCACAGCCCCCGGAACAGCTCCGGGAAGCGCGCGTTCGGGAAGATGGGGAACCAGGCGTTGGTCGAGCCCTTGCCCCGCTTGAGACGTGTCGTGGTGCCCACCGCGCGGTGCTTCTCCAGGGACTCGTAGGCGGGATCCGTGACGACGAGATCGACCGAGGCCGCCGGGAGGGTCCGGAGCCATTCGACGGCGTCACCGTGCGCGAGGCGATAGTGGGACATGGTGGTCTCGTCTGGCCCGAGGGCGCCAGCAGGCCGGGACTATGACCCCTGCCTCTGACACCCCCGCGAGGGGGCATGGGTTGCGCGGCACCCGCCTCCCACGGGGGCGCGGACTGTCCCCGCGCCGACACCCCGGGGGCTCATCCCCACCGGATTCCTCGCTTGCCCTCCCTCCCAGCTCCCTCCTCCGTCCACCACCCGCCATGTCCCCCTCCGGGAGCCCACTCCAGGGGTGACATATGACCCGCTGGGTCCTCCTCCACTCCACCTCAAGTGGCCCTGCTGGGAGGGACGGCTGTTCATCGACCCACGTTCGGAGCGCTCCGGTTACAGCCAGGCTCATTGCTTTACCGCCCCCTTGCTTTCCAGAGGGGGTTTCCGCTTCTGGCCCAACCCATGCACTTAAAATCAATACATTCGAGGATTGCCTGAATAGCAGGCGAGTTCTGTGAAAACCCGATGGATGCCAGCGAGGAAGACCATGTCGATTGCGGCCCGTCAGCCCCACCACCATCCGCTCGAGAGCGAGACCCTGTTCGATCCGACGCCGCGCCGAGCGCTGGGGGAAGAGGAGCCGGTGTCCTGGTCGGAAGCGTCGCGGGGCTGGATCATCCGCGGCCACGAGGACGTGCTGGGCTGCCTGCGCGACTCGCGGTTGGGGAGCTCACATGAGGATCTGCTCGACGTGCGGCTGCGGGGGCTGAGCCCCGAGCTGGCCGGGGCCCTGCGCGAGACGTTCGCCGCGCATCCGTGGGATGGGCGCGAGGCCGCGCCGCTGCGCCGCCAGGCCGCTCCGGGCTTCACGCCCCAGGTGCTCGACACCTGTCGTCCGGTCATCCGCGACCTCGCGGCGCGGCTGGTGCGGCGGGGCGGGCAGGACCGGATGGACCTGGTGCGGGCCGTGTGCGCGCCCCTGCCCGCGCGCGTGCTCGCCGAGGTGTTCGCCCTTCCCGAGCGGGACCGGGAGTCCTTCCTCGCCTGGGCCTGGCACCTCGCGGACTTCCACTCCCCGGCCGCGGATGCGGATCGGGGCGCCCTCGCACGGGCGGCCCTGGACGCGACGCGTGGCTTCCTCTCCTGGCTCACCCCCCTGCTCGAGGCGCGGCGCCGCGCACCCGGCGAGGATCTGCTCAGCCGGATGCTCCAGGTCGAGCAGCCGGGAGCGCGCACCGCGGTGCAGCGGGTGTCCACGCTCGCCCTGCTGCTCGTCTGCGAGCTCGGGTTCGTGACGGATCAGCTCGGCAATGTGTTGCATGAGGTGCTCGCGCGTCCCGAGCTCTGGCGCATGCTCCGGGTGGATCGCTCGAGGATCCGGCCGGCCGTGGAGGAGGCGCTGCGCTTGCAGCCCGCGCGGCCCGTGCTGTACCGCGCCGTCGGGGAGTCCCTCACGCTGCGCGGGCGCGCCCTGCGGCCGGGCGAGGCGGTGTTCCTGGACGTGGCCACCGCCAACCGGGATCCCCAGGTCTTCACCACGCCGGAGCGCTTCGAGCCCCACCGGGACGCCGCCCGGCAGAAGCACGTGACGTTTGGTTTTGGACTGCACCACCGTCTGGACGCGGGGCTCATCCGTCACGAACTGGAGTGCGTCCTCGAGGTGTTGCTGGAGGAGTTCCCCGGCCTGCGCCTGGACGAGGAGCGCCTGCCCCGGCTCAAGCGCCACGGTCCGCTGGCGCGAGGCTTCGAGACACTGCCCGTGCGGTGGTGACGGACGCTCGGGCGGACGGGGCCCTTGTCTGGCCGCAGGCTGGTGGAGCGTGCACGAGCCGATGCCGGGCATGTCCCGCGGGACAGGATGCTGTCGGTTAACATACCTCACAGGGGGGCTGGACCCGGGCTGATTTCAGGATGGGTCGGACCTCCTGCTAGGCTGCGTTTTCCAAGACATCCTCGTCGCCGTGGGGGAGTGCGTGTCCTTCGTCCAGTTGCCCGAGAGCCTCATCACCTGCCGTAACCTCGTGGGTGGCGAGTGGCTGGTTCCGCGAGACGTTCCGCTCGCCGAGGTGGTCAGTCCCTATACCGGAGGGGTCATCGGCCGGGTGCCGATGACGTCCGAGGCGGGGGTGGCCCAGGCGGTGGAGGCGGCGCGGGCGGCGGTGCCCGGCTGGCGCGCCACGCCCCTGCGCGAGCGCACCGTGCTCATGGCGCGCTTCCGCTCGCTGCTCGAGTCCCACCTGGAGCGCCTGTCCCATCTGGCCGCCAGCGAGGCGGGCAAGACGGTGGCCGAGGCGCGCGCGGGTCTGCTCAAGGGCCTGGAGGTGTGTGACTTCGCGCTGTCGCTGCAGAACCTGGACGCGGGCGGCGCCATGGAGGTGAGCCGCGGCATCACCTGCGAGTTCCGCCGCGAGCCCCTGGGCGTGGTGGCGGGCATCACCCCGTTCAACTTCCCCGCCATGGTGCCGATGTGGATGATTCCCATCGCGCTCACGGTGGGCAACTGCTTCATCCTCAAGCCCTCGGAGAAGGTGCCGCTCACGGCGTGCGCGCTCGGGGAGCTGCTGGTGGAGGCGGGCCTGCCGCGCGGCGTGTTCTCCGTGGTGCACGGCGGACGCGAGGCGGTGGAGGCGCTGGTGGCCCACCCGGACGTGCGCGCGGTGGGCTTCGTGGGCTCGTCCGCGGTGGCGCGGCGCGTGTACGCGGAGGGCAGCGCGCGGGGCAAGCGCGTGCTGGCGCTCGGCGGCGCGAAGAACCACCTCATCGTCGCGCCGGACGCCGACGAGGCCCTCACCTCACAGGCCGTGGTGGACTCCTTCACCGGGTGCGCGGGCCAGCGCTGCATGGCGGCCAGCGTGATGCTCGCGGTGGGCGACGTGGAGCACATCCTCGAGCAGGTGCGCGAGCGCGCCTCGCGGCTGGAGTGTGGCCCCGGCATGGGCGCGATCATCGACCGGGCGAGCCTCACGCGGCTGGAGACGGCCATCGCCACGGCGGAGAAGGCCGGCGCGCGGGTGGTGCTGGATGGGCGCGGCAAGCGTCCCGCGGGCGAGCCATGGGCGGGGGGCCACTGGCTCGGGCCCACCATCCTCGATGGGGTGCGCCCGGACATGGAGGCGGCGCAGCGCGAGCTGTTCGGCCCGGTGCTGTCCATCGTGCGCGTGCCCACGCTGTCCGCGGCGCTCGAGGTGGAGAACGCCTCGCCCTACGGCAACGCGGCCTCCATCTTCACCACCAACGGCGCGGTGGCGCAGGCGGTGGTGGAGGGCGCGCGCGTGGGCATGGTGGGCGTCAACGTGGGCGTGCCCGTGCCCCGCGAGCCCTTCTCCTTCGGCGGTACCGGCGAGTCCAAGTTCGGCCATGGCGACATCACCGGGGTCGCGAGCCTCGGCTTCTGGACGGACCTCAAGAAGGTCACCCGGAAGTGGAGCACCCGCACCGACGGCAGCTGGATGAGCTGACGCACGCCAGTCGCATCTCGAGTTCCAAGGAGGGCGAGTCATGCCCGACAAGAAGGCCAGCAACCACATTCGTCTCACGTCCCACCCCGACAGCGACACGCAGGTCCTTCCCATCCGCTGGGGAGACCCGGACCCCCTGCGCCGGGGCCCCGTCATCGCCACGCTCACCGAGCCCGCGCACCGCAACGTCGTCGGCACGCACTCGGGCTCGTACGCCATCTACCGCGCCATCGCCGTGGCCGCGGGCCAGCTCACGCAGGACCACCGCGCGGACCTCACCAACACGGCGCCCGCCGTGCAGGTGGGCCCCCACAAGTCCTGGAGTGATCCCCACCGCATCGTGTCCCTGGATCCCTGGGGCGCCGTGGCGCCGCAGGTCTTCCAGACCTACGTGCAGCAGGGCATGGACATCCGGCCCTCCATCGCCATCACCCGCGCGCACATCAACATGCCGGAGCTGCGCGACGCCATCGCCGCGGGCCGCCTCAAGCCGGATGGGAAGATCCTCTGCGCCAACGGCGACGTGACCGTGGTGAAGGCGGCCATCGAGCCGGTGTGGTACCTGCCGGGAATCGCCAAACGCTTCGGGCTGACCGAGGCGGCGCTGCGCCGCGGCCTCTTCGAGCAGACGGGCGGCATGTTCCCCGAGCTCATCACCCGCTCGGACCTGGACGTGTTCCTGCCGCCCATCGGCGGCCAGACGCTCTACTTCTTCGGGGACATGGACACCATTCCCAACCCCGACATCCCGCTCGCGGTGCGCGTGCACGATGAGTGCAACGGCTCGGACGTGTTCGGCAGCGACATCTGCACCTGCCGGCCCTACCTCACGCACGGCATTGAGGTCTGCATCCAGACGGCGCAGGAGGGCGGCGCGGGCGTCATCGCCTACTCGCGCAAGGAGGGCCGCGCGCTCGGCGAGGTGACGAAGTTCCTCGTGTACAACGCGCGCAAGCGCCAGGAGGGCGGCGACTCGGCCGCCACCTACTTCCACCGCACCGAGTGCGTGGCGGGCGTGCAGGACATGCGCTTCCAGGAGCTGATGCCGGACTCGCTGCACTGGCTGGGCATCACCCGCATCCACCGCTTCGTGTCCATGAGCGACATGAAGCACGACGCCATCGTCAACTCGGGGATCGAGATCCTCGAGCGCGTGCCGATCCCCGAGGAGCTCATCCCCGCGGACGCCAAGGTGGAGATGGAGGCGAAGAAGGCCGCCGGCTACTTCACCACCGGCAAGGTGGCCACCGAGACGGAGCTGCAGGCGGTGAAGGGCAGGGCGCTCGATGCCTGAGGCGCCCGCGGCCGCTGTCTCCTATCTGCTCGGCCCGCGCGCCATCCGCGAGCGGTGCCAGGCCCTGCTGGAGCTGGGGCTCGAGGGCCGGCTCGAGCACTTCCGCGTGGACACGGCGCGGCTGCCCGCCGTGGCGGACTACGTGCTGGAGGTGACGCGCGAGGCCTATCCCTCGCTCGACATTCCGGTGCACAGCCGCTGGGGCCACTTCGACGTGGGCGGTGTGCGGCGCAACGCGGAGCTGGAGGCGCGGCTCTCCGCGCTGCCTCCCGCCGAGCGCGCCCGGGCGAAGTTGGACCTGGTGGTCACCAGCGTGCTCCTGGACGCGGGCAGCGGACCCCGGTGGAAGTACCAGGAGCCCGGTGGCGGCACCTACGCGCGCTCCGAGGGCCTCGCCGTGGCCAGCTTCCGCATGTTCCTCGCGGGCGCGTTCTCCTCGGACGCCTCCCAGCCCCTGCGCGCGGACGCCGAGGGCTTGCGCAACCTGAGCCTCGAGGCGCTCGCGGAGGGCTTCCAGGTGACGGAGGACAATCCGCTCGAGGGCCTGGAGGGCCGGCTGTCGCTGCTGCACGGCCTCGGCCGGGTGCTGCCCAGACCCGGGTCGCTCTATGACCGCCTCGCGGCCCATGGCCGGCGGGAGGTGACGGCGACGCAGGTGCTGGGGCAGGTGCTCCAGTCGCTGGGTCCCATCTGGCCGGGCCGGATCACCCTGGATGGGGTGAACCTGGGCGACGTGTGGCCGCACTCGGCGCTGGGTGCCCTGGATCATCCCGACTCCCTGGTGCCCTTCCACAAGCTGTCGCAGTGGCTCACCTACTCGCTGCTGGAGCCGCTGGAGGAAGGGGGTCTCCAGGTGACGGGACTGGAGGCGCTCACCGGACTGCCCGAGTACCGCAACGGCGGGCTGCTGGTGGACGGGGGCGTGCTGGTGCCCCGGGACGAGCGGCTCTTCACGGACGCGTACCAGCCGGGCTCGGAGCCCATCGTGGAATGGCGGGCGCTGACGGTGGCGTTGCTGGACGAGGTGGGCCAGCGCGTGCGCGAGCGGCTCGGGATGACGGCCGAGCAGCTCCCGCTGGCCAAGGTGCTCCAGGGCGGCACGTGGAGCGCGGGGCGGAAGCTGGCCGCCCAGAAACGCCCGGGGGGCCCACCGCCCATCCGCATCGAGAGCGACGGAACAGTGTTCTGAGTGTCAACGGCAACAGGGAAGGGGAGATCGCGATGAAATACGCGGACAACTGCACCGTGGTGGACCATCCACTGGTGAAGCACAAGCTGACGCTGATGCGCCGCAAGGACACGAGCACGGCGTCCTTCCGTGCGCTCCTCCAGGAGATCTCCCTGCTGCTCGCCTACGAGGCGACGCGGGACTTGAAGCTGACGGAGGAGACCATCGAGACGCCGATGGCGCAGATGAACGCGCCGGTGCTCGAGGGCAAGAAGCTGGTGCTGGTGGCCATCCTGCGCGCGGGCCAGGGCATCCTGGACGGCATGCTGCAACTGGTGCCGAGCGCCCGCATCGGCCACATCGGCCTGTACCGCGACCCGAAGACGCTCTCGGCGGTGGAGTACTACTACAAGGTGCCCAACCAGCTCGCGGACCGCGACGTCATCGTGTGCGATCCAATGCTCGCCACGGGCAACTCGGCGGTGGCGGCGCTCACCCGCATCAAGCGCAGCAAGCCGGGCAGTCTGCGCTTCATGTGCCTGCTGGCCTGTCCCGAGGGGCTGGCCAACCTGCGCGAGCACCACCCGGACGTGCACGTCATCACCGCCGCGGTGGACGAGAAGCTCAACGAGCACGGCTACATCGTGCCGGGCCTGGGCGACGCGGGCGACCGGCTCTTCGGCACCCGCTGAGCACCCTGGCGGGCGGGTCTGGACTCCCGCCCGCGACCAGCCGCCGGGACTACTCCGCCGTGCTGGAGGAGGCCTCGGGCCTGGCGGCCTGCTCGCGCACGCGCAGCGAGCCCACCAGCGAGTCGATCCACCGGTGGCTGATGCCGTAGTTCTTGTCCGGGCAGGCGAAGTGGTGCGCCATGTGGTGCGCCCGCAGGGCCTTGCCCCAGGCCGTCCACGGCTTCTTGTAGTGCACCGCCCAGTGCAGGTAGTCGTACGCGAGGTAGCCCGCGACGATGCCGAAGAAGTAGGGGATGGTGGCGTCCGGCCGGCCCACCAGCCACAACAGCCCGGCGATCACGATGGCCAGCGGGATGCTCGCGCCCAGCGGCATCACCAGCCGCTGCGGATCATCCGGGTACGTGTGGTGGTAGCCATGGATGATGGCGTGGAAGCGCCGGGTGAGCGGACCGTTGCCCTCCCAGTGGAAGAGGTGGCGGTGCAGCGTGTACTCCATGAAGCACCACGTGAGGTAGCCCAGGGGCGCGAACAGGACGACCTGTTTCACCTGGGTCGTCCCGCTCCACAGTGCCCAGGCCAGCAGGCCCGTGATGAGCGGGATGTAGAAGGCGAAGGGGGTGGCGGGATGGATCTTCGAGGCGGCTTCGAGGAAGTCGTTCTCGAACATCCGTGCGGAGGCGTGGCGCTCGTACTCGGTCTTCATGGGCGTACCAGCAGGGAAGATGGAAGGTCGGGGGCGGTGAGCCCCCGGCCAAAACACCGCCATCCTCCTTATAAGGCCCGGGGTCAAGAGGGCTCGTGACGAAACGGGGGGGGAGAAGCCTGGCCGGAAGGTGTCTCCCACTGAGCATCGGGCCACGGCATCCTGGCCCCGAGGAGGCAGGGATGACCGGACGCGGGGCGTGGCTCGTCGTGGACGTGGTGGGGGTGGCGGGGGTGGACACCCTCGGGGCGCTCCTTCCCGGGGCTGCTGGGGCCGCCCAGGCCCGGGCCTGGATGATGGCCGAGGTGAACGCCGCCGTGGAGGGCCTGCTGGCGGCGGGCTTCACGCGCGTGCGGGTGAGCGATGCCTCGTGCTCCGCTGCTCCCTTCCCAGGCGAGCAAGCACTCCTCCCCGGGGCCGAGCCGTGCTCCGGGGAGGACCCCTTCGCGCCCTCGTGGCTCGAGGACGTCCAGGCGGTGGCGTGCGTGGGCATGCACGCGGCGGCCGGGACGGGGGGCTTTGGCGCGCATACTGGAGGGCCGGTGTGCGTCTGGACGTGCGCGGGCCGGACGCTGTCCGAGGCGGAGCTCGTGCTGGCGCTGGCGTCGGAGGCGGGGGTGCCCGCCGTGTTCGTCTCGGGGGACGACGTGCTGCGGGCGGGGCTGGAGGGGCGGGTGGGCTATGTGTGCACCAAGACCGCCGTGTCCACCGAGCGGGCCGTGTCGCGCGCCGCCGAGGAGGTCCTCGAGGAGCTGCGGCGCGCGGCCGCCCGGCCCGGCCAGCACCAGGCGCCGCTTCCGGACGCTCCGCTCGTCCTCTGCTTCAAGAGCGGACACCAGGCGACGCTCGCCGAGCGCACCGGCGCCCGCCGGCTGGATGCGTACCGCGTGGAGGTGCCGGGCCGCACCTTCCGGGAGCGCTATACCCATGCCCGGCGGGCCGTGGCGGCTGCTTGCCGGGTGCTGCCCGGGGCGGGGCCGGGCTCCTTCGTCTTCACCCCGGAAGCGCTGGCCCTCCTGCGGCTGCCGGCACCTCCCGGGCTCCCGCCTCCGGCGCGGGAGCGGGAAGCGGAGCGCGCCCTGGGCGCGTTCCTCACGCTGACAGCGGGGGCGGATGACGCGTCCCGAGCGCTGCGCGCGCTGACGCTGCACATGCTGGAAGGTCACGCCCCGGGGGTCTTCGCGCGCTGGGGGCTGGGCGCCCGCGTGGAGGAGGCGGTGGAGGCCCTCACGGAGGTGTCCCTGGAGTTTCCCGCCGGGTTGTCCCCGGACGTGGGCATGTCCCGGGTGGATGCCTGGTACGTGCGGGGCGAGCGCGGTTTGTCGGCCGCACCCCTGGCACCCGCGGCCCTGCGTGACTACCTGCTGCACCTCGATGACGAGGGGTATGGGCTTCATGGGTGGCTGTTGGGTGAAATCGCCGCCACTCGCGGTGTGGACGTGCGCTTGTCCATCCCCGAGCGGGTGTTTCGCGGTGTGTCGCGCCGGGCGGACCTCTACTGGCTCACCCACCTGTTCTTGCTGGACACGCGCTACCTGCGTGCCCCGCTGCTCGCCCCGGACGCCAGCGCGTGGACGGAGGAATTGCTGGCGGCCACGCCCGAGCTCATCGAGGGCATGGACCTGGACCTGGCGGCCGAAGTGGTCTTCTGCCTTCAGTGCGCGGGAGAGTCCGGAGGCGGCGCGCATGAGGCCCTCCTGGCCTTGCTCGCCGCGTGTCAGCGGCCCGATGGCGCCGTGGGTGATGCGCATTCCACCGCGGCGGCCCTGCTCGCGTTCGCTGGCGCGCTTGAACGCACCGTCTCCGCGCGCTGAGACGCCGTGTATGGCATTCGGTTTCGTCAGACAGGCGGTCGTGCCTGTCTGTTGAAGACCCGACGCGCCCTTTCGCGAACGTCTGGCTCTACACGGCCTGGATGTCAAACCTCTCACCGCTAAGGCTTTTCTTGAGTTCCGGTGGATGCAAGGAAGGCCGTACATCCGCATTCTGCGTTCACGGCCCCTGGTGAGACCCAGCTGGCCGTGAGCCGGAGGTTGCGCCATGGGGTTCACGTCTTTCAGGAGTCTTTGGAGCGGGATGGCCGGGCGTGGGGCCGCGTCACGGGGGGTGACGTGTCGATTGTCGTTGGTACTGTCATTGATTGCGGTCGTGGCGTGTGGCGTGGAGCAACCGCCCGACGAGCCGCAGGTCCTGGAGTCGATGTCGCAAACGTTTCAGGAAGACAATGGGCTGTCGCTCAATGGGCTGTCGCTCAATGGGTTGTCGCTCAATGGGCTGTCGCTCAATGGGCTGTCGCTCAATGGGTTGAACAGCGCGGACTTCATCACCTGGTTCAATAGCGCCGATGGCGGCAACCTGGCGGGCCATGAATCGCTGATGCAGTACCTGGTGCGCTGCGCGGTGCCCGAGGGCCAGGTCCGTGTCTTCGTCAATCCGGCCACGGGAGTACGCCATGTCTGGGAAGGCGGCATGGGGCTGGCTCCCCTCTGGTCGGACGGCAGCCCGGCGACCCTGGACGAGCAGCAGGTCATCTCCGCGTGTCTGGCGGCCCACGCCAACAACTATGGGGTGCACGTCCCCATCTCCGTGCTGGGCAAGGACGCGACGGGTGACGTCATCCCCTTCACGCGTCAGGAGCTCGTGAACTTCGCCCAGCGCGAGGCGTGCTTCTTCGGCAACCTCTTCACCCCGGGCGGTGCGGCGCTCTTCGCCGGCAACCACATGGACGCGCTGTCGCCCGAGCAGAGCACTCCGCGGCCATGCGGTCTGCTCGGCCTGGGCGCGATGAGCAACCCGGCCTGCACCCAGATGCAGCGCATCGGTCAGTGCATGCAGCACTGCCGGCTGGAGCCCAATGGCAACTTCTACAGCGAGTGCACCTACAACGGCGTGACGTACAAGCCGCTCACCACCCGCATCCGCCTCTCGGACGTGAATACCTGCGGCGATGGCGTGTGCCAGGTGGGTGAGCGCAAGGGCACGGGCTACACCGCCGATAACTGCGGCGTCGACTGCGGCTCTTGAGCCGCCGGGAGGAGGGACGCGCGGCCGGGGGGGGGGCCGCGCTCCCGGTTTCACGCGCTCTGCAGTTGGGGTTGCTTCTCGCGGCGCGTGGCGTGCATGGGCATGGTGCCGTGCGGTCTCAGGGTGACGTGGGCATCGGCCTTCACGGGGGCTCCGGTGCCTCGCAGGCGGAAGCGCTGGGCCACCATGGCGAGGATGAACTGCGCCTCCATCATCGCGAAGTTGTTGCCAATGCACTGGCGCTGTCCGCCACCGTAGGGCAGGTAGGCCCAGCGCGGCCGCTGCTTGCTGTTCTCCGGCAGGAAGCGCGTGGGGTCGAACCGCTCCGGGTCCGGCCAGAAGTCCGGGTGGCGGTGGGTGACGTAGGGCACCAGCAGCACCAGGTCCCCCTTGGGAATCCGGTAGCCGCCCACCACGTCCTCCTCCTCCGCCACGCGCGGAATGGCCCAGATGGGCGGGTAGAGGCGCAGCGTCTCCTCGAACACGCAGTTGGTGTAGCGCAGCTTCGGCACGTCCTCGAGCGTGGGGGTGCGCCCGCCGAGCACGTGGTCCACCTCCTCGTGCAGCAGCGCCTCCTGCTCCGGGTTCTTCTCCAGCAGGTGGAACGCCCACGAGAGCGCGGTGGCCGTCGTCTCGTGGCCCGCGAGCAGCAGCGTCATCACCTCGTCGCGCAGCTGCACGTCGTCGAAGGTGTCTCCCGTGTCCGCGTCACGCGCGGCCATCAGCATGCCGAGCAGGTCCTGCGACTCACCCGCGGGCCCCCGCGTCCGGCGCTGGGCGATGATGCCCTCGACGATGCGGTTGAGCGGCACCATGGCCCGCTGGAAGGCGAGGTTCTTCGCGGTGGGAATCCGGTAGAGCCACGGCTTGTAGGGCAGCGGGGAGATGATGCGCTCGTTGGTGATCTCCAGCGCGGTGGTGAAGGCCTCGCCCAGCTCCCGGGTGTGCTCGGCCACGTCCACCCCGAAGAGCGCGCGCACCACCACCTGCAACGTCAGCCGCATCATCTCCGGGAAGATGGCCACGGGCTCACCCGCCTTCACCCGGGGCTCCCACTGCTCGAGCACCTCGGTGGCCGTCTCCGTCATCACGCCCGCGAGCCCCGCCAGGCGCTCGCGGTGGAAGGAGGGCTGGGCGAGCCGGCGCTGGCGCTTCCAGAAGTCGCCCTCGGACGTCACCAGGCCGTTGCCCACCAGGGGCCTCGTCTTGTGGAAGATGGGGCCCTTGGTGTAGCGCGCCGGCGCGTCCGCGAGCACGTACTTGACGTGATCCGGGTGCGTGAGCTGCTCCACGTAGATGGGCCCCATGCGAAAGCGCACCACGTCTCCCAGCTGCTCACGGCCGCGCAGGTAGAGGCCGAGCGGATCGCTGGTGCGCTCGGGGAGGTGGCCCCAGAGCCAATGGCCTGGGGGCATGGGAGGCAGGGGTGCGGAGTTGTTCATGGGGGTCCACCACGGGGGTCGGGAGAGCTGCGACCCGCATTGTGGACGACGCGGCGTGCCATCGCCAGGGGCGCCCCGGGGACACGGGCGTGAGGCGGCCCGTAGCATGAGCCACGGGCATGGGAGCGCGCAGCGGGCGCGCGGCCCGGACTCAGAGGGGCTGCAGGTACTTCACCAGCACGGTGGCGTTGTTCACGTTGAACGTGACGCTCAGGTCCGGCGTGGTCACCGGGATGCTGGGCGTGCTGCCGCTCTGCTCGGGGAAGATGATCTGCTTGCCGTCGAAGGTGAGCAGCTTGCCCGGCACCGTCAGTTGGTGGCCCGTGATGTTGAAGTAGATGGCGCCCACGTCCACGAAGCCGCCCGGCAGCACGAACGCCGACGCGGGGATGTAGTAGGGGATGGCCGGCACGGTCACGCCCGAGGCATCCACGCAGCGGTAGCGCGTGAGGTCCACCGCCGGGATGGTGAGGCTGAAGCTGGGGATCTCCTCGTTGATCTCCGGGAGGGAGAACAGCGGCGTGCCCTCGGTGCCCAGGTCCAGGCCGGGCAGGTTCAGCGAGTAGCCGATGATGTTCTGCGCCGTCTCGTCCAGGTGGACGCGCACGGGCTCCGTCAGCGCCTCGCTGGCGGGGATGACGATGGGCACCGCGGGCGTGGTCACCGTGCCACCCGGCGTGTGTCCCAGCACATACACGCACGTGGTGCCAGCCATCGCCATGCTCGGCAGGGCCATGCTGGTGAACGCCGCGCCAACGAGGAAACGCTTGAGGGAAGCGATCATGGTTTTTCTCCGGGTCGAGGGAAGAGCCGCGCTGGGCCGGGGAGGGAGTTCCCCGCCGCGCCATCGCGCCTTCATCGATTAATTGGAAAAACCCCCCAGGATTGGATCGCTCGGATTTAAAAAGTTTTTTCCGGGCGGTTTCCGCTCAGTGGATTTGCAGCCTGAGGGCCGGGGACTCGATGGTGTCGAAGACGTCCGTGCGGGAGAGGGTGAAGTCGTAGGTACCCGCCGTGGTGGGCGTGCCGGAGAGGCGGCCCGTGGACGCGTCGAGCCCGATGCCCGGAGGGAGCACTCCACCGGGCTTCACCTTCCAGGTGCCGGAGTAGGGGGAGGTGACCTGCATGGAGTAGTCGTAGCTCACGCCCACCTTGCCCATGGGCACGGAGCGGGTGCGGATGCAGGTGTCCCCCAGCGAGCAGGAGCTGGCGGTGAGTTGCAGCAGGAGGGTGACCGTCTGGGGCGGCCGGGCGTCATCCGTCACCTTGACCTCGAAGGAGTTGCCCGCGGCGCTCGATTTTCCTTGGACGTACCCGTTGGCGCTCAGGACGAGGCCCGCGGGGAGCGAGTTGGGCTGCACGAGTTCGAAGCGGTAGGGCGGCCTGCCCCCCAGTGCCGACAACTGTTCCGTATAGGCCTCCCCCTTGGGGAAGTCCGCGAGCACGCCCGGCCCGGCCAGGATCAGGGGTGCATGGATGCGCACGGAGAACGCGCGCTCGGTGGCTCGTGCTTCCTTGTCCACCAGGCCGAGCGTGAACTGGAACTCCCCCGTCGTCGTCGGCTTGCCGGACAGGACGCCCCCATCGAGCCGCAGGCCCGGAGGCAGTTCGCCCCGGGGCGAGAAGGTGTAGGGCGGCGTGCCGCCCCGGGCCCGGAACTGGAAGGCGTAGTCCACCCCCTCCACGCCATCGCCCAGGGTCTCCTCCTCGAGCAGGAGGGGGTCGACTCCCGCGTCGCCCTGCTGCTCCGGGGGAGGTGTGCCCGCGTCGTCTCGCGCCGGTACGTCGGGGAGGCACGGCCCCCGCGCGCCACAGTCCGGCAGGCAGATGCGCTCGGGGCCGAGGCACGAGGAGCCCGCCGGACACCCTCCCTGGTCATCACAGGGGGGAAAGCGCGAGAGGTCCGGCACGAAGACGCACGCGGACAGGCAGAGGAGCCACGTGAGCGGCACCGTGAGGCGCGACGTCGGTCCTGGCACCCACCGGCTCATGGCAGCTCCCAGAGGAAGAGGACGGTTCCCCCCGCCCCGAGCAACGCGCCCGCGCCCAGCAGCACGTTGGCCGTGGTGGCCCGCGAGCGTCCCTCCCGCAGCCGCGCGGCGAAGCAGTCGCGGAACGCCTGGCCCTCGCCCCCGCAGTCCGCGCCGCCGGTGGACAGGGTCTTCTGGCTCTGGCGCGCGGCGAGCCCGAAGCCCACGCCCACCGCGAGCGCCACGCCTCCCGCGGTCACCAGCACCGTGGGCAGCACCCGCGCCGGACGCTCGTCCACGCGGCGTCCCGTGCGCGCCGCCCACAGGCCTCCGAGGGCCTCGCGGGCCCGGGTCTCGTCCTGGCCGGACACCGCTTCCTCCGGGGCGAGCTCCAGGGTGGCGTGGGACTCCAGGCCCTCGAGATCCACCAGGGTGAGTGCCACGCTGCGCGTTCCGCCCACGCCGAGCGCCACGCCGCGCACGAGCCGCTGCGCGCCGAGCGCCAGCACCTGCGCCCCCCGGCACGCCGCGTCCGAGCAGCTGGCGAGCCGGCCCCCCCGTGCCCGCATCCGCGCCACCGTGTCCGCCCGCGACTCCAGGCACGCGCCGGGAAGCGCCTCCACCGTGCGGCGCACGAGGTCCTCCGCCCGCCGGGCCTCGGCCGTCGACAACGCCACTGGCTGGAAGGGCACGAGCACCACGCGCTCACCCCGGCAGGGGGTCTGGGCCAGCGTGAGCGCCAGCGCCAGGGCCACGAGGCTCATGGGGTGAGGTCCGCCTGTTGCTCGGGCGCCACGGGGGACTCGCCGAGGCTGGCCATGTAGCCCTCGTAGAAGTGGGGCCCGAAGGGCACGGAGAAGAGTTTGTCCCGGAAGGCGTCCTCCAGGGCGCCGCGTGCCGCGAAGGACTGCTCGCGCCAGGTGAGGCCCCGCGCGTCCACCACCGCGCCCGCGCGGGTGAGCTGGAAGGGCGCCTCGCGTCCCGGGGCGCGCAGGAAGTAGCCCCGGCCGGGGGACAGCCCCAGCACCAGCGAGCGCTCGCGCTCCTTGTTCAGCTCCGCCACGCGGATGCCCCGCGCGTCCTCCACCCACACGCGGCCCTCCAGGCCCGGCGCCAGCAGGAGGAAGCCCAGGCCCGTGCGCTGGCTCAGGTCCACCAGCGGCGCCGCCCGGTCGAGCGCGGGCGGTTGGATGGACACCTCCAGCCGGCCGCGCACGTCGTCCACGCCCTGGTTGGCCGCGGCGATGAAGGCCTGCAACTCCGAGTACTCCACCCGCCCGTCCGCGTTGACGTCCGCGGCGCCCGCGAGCGCCGACAACACCTGGTGGCTGAAGACGCCCGAGCGGATGGCGCTCCACTCGTGGCTCTCCTGCTCGCGCGAGGTGGACAGCACGGCGCCCACATGCGGGTAGCGCGCCAGCTCGCGCATGGCCAGCCGCTCGCGCACCGCTTCGAACCGGGCGGGGGCCATGGGCAGGGCGCCACGCGAGTGGACGAAGAAGTACGAGTCGCACGCGTCCACGATGAGGTGGATGAGCGACGCCTGGCTCGGCGCGAGCACCTGGTTGTAGAGGTCCGTGCGGGTGAAGGCCCCATCCAGCAGGCTCACCGCGCCCTCGCCGGCGGCGCCCCGCTGCCCATGGCCGGTGAAGATGAAGTAGAGCACCGGGAGGTCGCCCCGCGCCTTGTCCTCGGCCATGCGGGCGTTGAGCCGGCCGAGGGCCTGTTGGAGCGAGGCGCGGGTGGGCGGCGCCGTGCGGGCGGCGAGTCCCGGGCGCAACGCCTGGGTCTCGGCGTCCAGGACGCTCAGCAGCACCGTCTCCTTCGCGCGCGGGGAGAGCAGCTCGTAGTAGCGCGCCCCGTCGTCATCGGCGTAGCGCAGCGGGGCCTGCCGGGGCTCGGTCCCGATGTTGTTGGCGATGATGAGCGCGTAGGTGACGCGCTCGGGCGCGGCACTCGCGGCGGTTCCAACCAGGAGCGTCGCCCACCCCATCACCAGAGCGCATCGGAGCAATCGCATGCGCGCGGAGTGTCCCTGGGAGGTAGGGGGCGGGGCAAGGGACCCCGTGTCATGGCGACAAGCCTTTGTAGGCTGGCGAGCGGGCAGGCGTTTTTTTCTCGCGGGGGCGATCCAATCCAGGTGTCCACGCGCAACAGGAAGAGAGCGTCAGGGGTGACGCGGGAGGCCGGGCACGGTAAGTCGCCGAGGGATGGAGTGGGACACACGGACGTTGCAGGCCTTTCGGGACGGGGACCCGGAGACGATGGGACGGGTGTACCGGGCCCACGCGGAGGCATTGGCGCGGGTGCTGCGGGGCATGGTCTGGCGGACGCGAGACCAGGGTGGGGCATGGGAGGTGGAGAACACGGTGCTGGAGACCTTCGCCCGGGCCTTCGAGCCGAGGACGCGCGGGGCCTATGACGGGGTGCGCCCCTATGGGCACTTCCTCGTGGGGATCGCGCGCAATGTGCTGCTGGAGCAGTCGCGGCGGCGCGAGGTGGCGGTGGGGTTGGAGCCCTTCGAGCAGGTGGGCGAGGTGCCGGAGGAGGGCGAGGGCGCGGCGCGGGCCTGGGAGGACCGGGAGGTGGAGGAGCTGCTCGCGCGCTTCAAGACGGAGCTGTCGGCGGAGGAGCGCCAGCTCTTCGAGCTGCGCTTTGGCGAGGAGGGCATGGCCCAGGAGGGCGCGGCCGAGCGCCTGGGCCTCACGCGCATCCAGGTGCGGCGCCGGGAGTTGGGGTTGAAGACGCGGCTGCTCGAGTTCCTGCGGGCGCGCGGCTACCTGGAGGGGTTGGAGGTGAAGGGGTGGAGTTTCCTCAAGCGGCGGGACCAGTGATGACGACGTGTGGAGACCGACAGGCGAAGCAGGCGCTGCGGGCGCTCTTCGAGCAGACGCTGGACGCGGAGGGCTTCGCCCGGTTGCGCGCGCACGTGGCCGGGTGTGGCGAGTGCCGCGAGGCCTACGAGCGGCTGGCGCGCGTGGAGTCGGCGCTGGAGCAACGCGCGTTGCCCGAGAACCGGCAGGCCCTGTTGGAGCAGGAGTTGTTCGCGCGGCTGTCCCAAGCGCCCCAGCCCGTCCGGACTCCCGCGCCCGCGCGCCGGCGCTTCTCGCTGCCCTCGTTCTGGGGGCCGTCGCTGGCGGGCCTGGCGCTGGCCTCGGTGGCGCTGGTGCTGGTGGTGCCCCGCCTGCGCGCCGCTCCAGACTCCGAGTGGAGCGCGCGGGGAAGCGCGGTGCCGAGCGCCTGGGGCGTCCGGGCCTTCTGTGTGGGGCCGGAGGGCGACGTGCGCGAGGAGGCGCGCTCCGGCGAGACGCTGGCGTGTGGCGAGGGGAGCGCGGTGCAGTTCAGCTACACGGCGCCCGAGGCGGCGCTGCTCACGGTGGAGACGCTCTCCGCCTCGGGTGAGCCCCTGCGCTTCTTCCCGGCGGAGGGCAGCGAGCAGGAGATCGAAGCGGGGGTGGATGTGCCGCTGCCCTACAGCACCCCGGTCCAGGGCGGCTGGCTGTCCGGACCCCTGGAGGTGCGCGCGAGCTTCTCGGATGCGCGGGGCCGGGTGCTGTCCCAGACGCGCCTCACGCTCGTGCCCCGCTAGGGCTCAGGAGATCTCGACGACGGCCTCGCCGGGGAAGGGCAGCTCGTCACAGTTGTCGTCCGGCCGTGCATCCGCGCGGCCCAGCACGAGGAAGTCCGTCACCGTGTCCAGGGCGATGGCCGGGTGATGCCAGGTCCCCGGCGCGTAGTTCACCCCCTGATGTCCGTTGGTCACGAACACCCGCAGGGTCGCGGGGTCTGGAGCGGCATGACCATGGGCCACCACGACGAGGAAGGGCCGGCTTCCGATGGGTAGGAAGAGCTGGGAGGACACCGGATGGCGTTCCAGCCGGGTGCAGCGCAACGGCAGGCGCGCGGGTTGGACGCGGAAGAGGCTCAGCAGCGCGCGTCCGCCATTCTTGTCGAGCGCCAGGGCCGCCACGTCATCGAAGCGCCAGGCCGTGCCGTTGTTGATGAGGCGCCCGCCCTGCTCGGGCACTTCCACCACCTCGCCGAATCCCGCGAAGGCCGCCGCCGTCAATGCTTCCCGCTTCGGTCGGATCATCACGCCGACAGTGCATGACCCCCACCCGGAGTTCAAGCCAGGGGGCTATGGGATGGCACGGGGGTGGACAGCCTCCGCGCCCGGGCCAGGAGGGAGAATGCGGGCCGTGAACGCGCCACAGCAGGGCATCCTCCTCGTCGATGACAGCCCGGAGGAGCTCGCGGCGCTGGAGGCCAGCCTCGCGCCGCTCGGCCAACGTCTGGTCCGGGCCCACTCCGGCCAGGAGGCCCTCAAGAAGATCCTCGTCGAGGACTTCGCGTGCATCCTGTTGGACGCGCGGATGCCCGGGCTGGATGGCCGGGAGACGGCGCTGTTCATCCATGCGCTGGAGCGCACCCGTCATGTCCCGCTCCTCTTCCTGACGGAGGGCGAGGAGGCGGGCGCGGTGGACTGTGTCGCCAGGCCCGTCGAGCCGGAGCTGCTCCGGGCCCGGGTGCGCGAGCTGCTGGAGTCGCCCCGGATGAGGCCCACGGTGCGGCCCCCCTCGCGTCCGGGTGGGGAGCCCGTGCGCGACGAGCCCCACCTGGAGAGGGAGTGGGAGCTGCTGCACTGTGGGCGGGAGCTCGATGTCGCCACCGCGAACCTGTGCGAGCGAGAGGAGCACTTCCGGGCCGTCATCTCGGCGCTCCTGGAGGGCATCATCCTCCATGATGACCAGGGCCGGGTGCTGCTCGCCAACCAGAGCGCCGAGAGACTCCTGGGCCTCTCCTCCCTGGAGATGGTGGGACGGGCGTCGCAGGATCCGCGCTGGGGCTCGCTCCACGGGGATGGCCGTCCCTGCCCGGCGGAGGAACTGCCGACCCTCGTGGCGCTGCGCACCGGGCGGGCCGTCACCGGGGCGGAGCTGGGCGTGCATCAGCCCGACGGGCGGCTCGTGTGGCTGTGCGTCAACGCCCAGCCCATCTTCGGGTCCGACGGCGTGACACCCACGGGGGTGGTGGCCTCCTTCCTCGACATCACCGAGCGCAAGCAGGTGGAGGCCCGGCTCGAGGCGAGTGAGCGGCAGTTCCGCACGCTC
The DNA here is from genome assembly GCF_044360685.1 of Cystobacter fuscus. GTDB lineage: Bacteria > Myxococcota > Myxococcia > Myxococcales > Myxococcaceae > Cystobacter > Cystobacter fuscus_C. Next base: position 862,658 of record NZ_CP043491.1, read on the forward strand.
GCCGAGGCCCTGCCCGAGACGGTGTGGATGGCCGAGCCCCCCCACGGTCTCATCTACGTGAATGGCGCGCTGCCCGGCTTCACGGGCCTCGCCGTGGACGAGCTGCTGGGCATGGGCTTTCTCTCCATCATCCATCCGGACCATCGGGCGCGCTCCCAGCAGCTCTGGTCGCGCGCGATGGAGGAGGAAACACCCCTCCAGGTGGAGCACCTGGTGCGGGGCCGGGATGGGAGCTACCGGTGGCACCTCGTGCGGGGCGTGCCCGTCCGGGACGACGCGGGCCGGGTGGTGAAGTGGGTGGGCCTGTCGGCGGACGTGCACGAGTCGCGGCAGGCCCAGCAGGAGCTGCAACGCCGCGCCGACTCCGAGCAACACCTGGTGGGCATGGTCAGCCATGACTTGCGCAATCCCCTCAACGCCATCCTCCTGACCACCCGGAGCCTGCTGCGCCGCGGCGGCCTGGACGAAGGGCAGACCCGGGGCGTGGAGCGCATCCAGGGCTCGGTCGAGCGCGCCATCCGGATGATCCGGGATCTGCTCGACTTCACCCAGGCGCGCCTGGGCGGCGGCATCCTGCTCGAGCGCCAGCGGGTGGACATGCACGAGGTGGTGCGCGGCGTGCTCGACGAGGTGGAGGTGGCCCATCCGGGCCGCGAGGTGCGCTGGGTGCGCGAGGGCTGTGGCCTGGGGGAATGGGACGCGGACCGGATCGCCCAGGTGATGCAGAACCTGGTCACCAACGCCCTGAAGTACAGTCCGGAGGGAACGCCCGTGCGGGTGGAGTCCCGAGGCGTGGAGGAGGCCCTGGTGCTCTCCGTCCACAACGGGGGCACGCCCATCGCGCCCGGGAAGATGGAGCGGCTCTTCCAACCCTTCCAGCGCGCCACCGCCGAGGTGGACAAGGCCGGGCGCAGCGTGGGGCTCGGGCTCTACATCGTGAAGCACCTCGTGGATGCGCACGGGGGCGCGCTCGACGTGCGGTCCACGTGCGAGGAGGGCACGACGTTCACCGTGCGCGTTCCCCGGACGGGTGGTTGATTCGCCCCTGGTGATGCATCCCAATGGAGGGTTCTCATGCGGAGAACCACCCATGCGCCCGTCACCGGAGGGCTGCCCGTCACGAGCCCCTGCCTCGGCCTGATGCTGTGGGCCCTGGCCGCGCTGTTGCTCCTCGCGGGGTGCGCCACGGGTGCTCCGCTCGGCGGACTGACCGGCGGCTGGGGACTGTCCTCGGCGATGGGAGGCGCGGGCGGCTTCTCCGTCCAGACGAGTGGGCGAGGAGAAGCGCTCGCGTGTGGCGGCGTGCCCATGCCTCCGGGCTGGCCCGACCTGTCCTCAGGCGATGCCGAGGCGCTGCTGGCTCCCTTGCTGAAGTGTCCCTCGCCTGGCGACTACGTGGCGTTGCAGCAGCGGGTGGACATGCCCCGGCTGGTGGAGGCATTGGATGACTGGCGCGCCATGCGGCTCGCGGCCCTGGGTCCCGTGCGCGCGGACGCCGTCGGAGTCCTCAACGCCAAGCGCGTCTCCTTCCTGCTCGCCGCCGCCGAGCGCTACGGCCTCGTGCTCGCCGAGGTGTTCTCCCTCTACGTGCTGCACGCGGCCCATGATGACGAAGTGGACGCGGTGTTGCGGTGGTTGGCCCGCGACAAGCAGTTGGGGCGGACGCTGGGACTCATGCCCTCCGTGTGCGAGGAGTTGGCGGGGCGAGGCATGCCGCTCTCGGCCTATGCGGAGCGGGGCGAGCAGGCGGGTGACGTGCTGCGAGGGCTGGGCCGCGCCGCGCGGGATGCGCTGGCGACGAGTCAGGTGAGTGAGGGCCTGCGCTACACGGAGATGGCCGAGCGGCGGGGGCAGTTGCCCGCGCCCTACCAGGACGCGTCGCACGAGGTGGAACTGGAACTGGCGTGGAGGCACTTCGCCCCAAGCAGCGTGGCGGTGGGGAGTCTCGACGCGGCGACGTTCGGCGTGCCGCTGGGGTTCTTCTACCTAAGTAGGTCGCCAGAAGTTCCGAGACAAATTCCGGCCGCATGCACAGCTTCTGGAGCATGCGACCGGCAAGGAGCCCTGCCGAACTGGGGCTGACAGCATACGACAGGCGGAAGCTGGAGCGGGCGTTGCGGCAGGCGCGCGACGCCCGCTACTTCCGTCGTCTTCTGGCCATCAAGCTCATCGCCGAGGGCAAGGGCCCGGGTGAGGTCGCGCACCTGGCAGCCCTGAGTCGACCAGCGGTCTACTTCTGGCTTGAGCGCTACCTTGCAGCACGCACTCCATCAGCGCTGTTGGATGCCCCGCGCTCAGGCCGGCCCAGAAAAGCCCCGCGCCTCACCAGCAGGCGCCTGCGTCGAGTAGTGCGCAGCAGTCCAGAGAGGGCTGGCTGGGCGAGCCATGGCTGGACGGTGCCGCTGCTCCGCTCGCACTTGCAGAGGCAGGGCTTCGAGGTATCCCCCCGCACGCTGCGTCGCCGACTGCACGAGGCGGGGCTGGCGTGGAAGCGACCCCGGTATGTGTACGTGACGGCGGCGCCCCATCCAGGGCAGAAAAAGGGGGCCTTGTCCGCCGTTTGAAGCGCCTCAAACGCCAGTTCCCCCGTGCGGTGCTGCTCGTCATGGACAGCACGGTGCTGCGCTGGTTTCCACCGCTGCGCGCCGTATGGGCTCCTGTCGGTCAGCAGGCAGTGGTGCCCATTACAGGTGAAAATGCCAAGCGCACGCTCTGGGGCGCCATCAACCCGCGCACCGGCAGGCGTGTCGTCATGGCCACCAGGCGCAGCCGGCAGGAGGACTTCATGGCCTTTCTGCGCACGCTGCGCGCCGCCTACCCCGGCCGCCCGCTGCTCTTGGTGCTCGACAGGGCCAGCTGCCACACCGCCCAGAAGTCCCAGCAGCTGGCCTGCCGCCTCGGTATCCATCTGCTCCTGCTGCCCAAGCAGCACTCGGAGCTCAACTGCATGGACCACTTGTGGCGTCCACTCAAGCAGCTCGTATCGGCCAATCGCCAGTACCCTACCGTGGAGCAGCACGTCGACGCCGCCATCCAATGGGTACTGGGCCTCTCTGCCCAGGAAGCCCTCCGCAAGGCGGGCTGCCTCGCCGAAGGCTTCTGGCTGCGCGATTTGTTAGAGAACTTCTGGCGACCTACTTAGTGGTGGGCACGGGCGAGGGCCTGTCCTCGCTGACGCGGGGCGAGTACGAGCAGGCCACACGCGAGCTGGCTCCGGCGGCGCTGCTGGTGGGCCTGTACGCGGGAGGGCGGGGCGTTCGCGCCCTGGGGGAAGCCCGGGGGTGGGGGCGTCTGGAGGTGCGTCTTTCGCTCCTGAGAGAGCTGGGGCGGCAGTGGGAGGCCCGGCTGGGAGTGGAGGGGACGCGGGAGTTGCTTCGGGACATCCGGGCCCGGCGGGAAGCGGCCCACTTCGTGGCCATGGGAGGCGCGGATGCGGCGCTGGCGTTGCGCGAGGCCCGGGGGGATGTGGCGCGGGCGCAGGTGTGGCTGTCCCAGGCGAAACCTCCGCGCCCTGTCCCTTGGGAGTCGAAGGGCGGCACGGGGACACGCTCCGCGCCGACGCGGGCCCTGGCCGCCGAGCGCTCCGGGAGCATGTCCTTGTTGGTGGACGAGGCGGAGGGCCTCACCCGGGAGGTGGTGGAGGCTCGGCTGGCGTGGGTGGAACTCGACGCCGAGGGCCCACGCCTGTCCAGGGACGTGGCGGTGTTGGAGCGGCAGCGGCCTTCACTGGAGGCTCCGCCGCCCGGAGCGGAAGGCAACCCGCTCTGGAGCGAGTACGTCACCTACCACGAGAATCGCCTCGGGGAACTCAAGCAGGGCAAGGCTGCCAAAGGGCCTCTGCGTTGGGAGGGCTACGATCGGATGCGGAGGGGGTTCGCCCGGGGGCTGGTCTTCGAGAACCTCATGGTGGACAGGCTGCGGGCCGACGCGGCCTTACCTCGGGCCGAGCGCCGCTTCCTCGGGGACTTCGACCGGCCACGCATCGAGAGATGGGTGGGCGTGTGGAAGCCCAACAGCAACCTGCGTTTCGCGGATGTACTTGTCATCGAGGAAGGTCCGAGTGCTGGACGGTCCCCTCGCGTCGAGACACTCAGTTTCAAGAGCCGCGATCTGACCGGATTGAGTGCAAGCGCCCTGCGAGCGCAGATAATGGCGGACGCGAAGGAGGCCCTGGGTTATTACGGTGAGACGTTGGACATCCGTCGGCCCTCCCTCCAGTCCCTTCTGCGCGGGGGGAGCAAGGTGCCGGTTCAAAGGGTCCGCCTCATCTACGAGCACAGTCATCTCGATCCCACGAATACAGCCAAATTGTATAGAGCCATGAGCGAGGCCCAGGAGCAGATTCCCGGAGTCGAGGTGTCGTTCCAATGAAGAGACTGAAGTTTCACGGCGTGAAGGAGGAGGATTACCTCCGACTTGATTTCAAAGGTGCTTTGGGCTCATGGGCCTCGCCGGGGAGCGAACTGGAGCCTTTTCTCCAAGCGCTCGAGGAGTACGCGGGCGAGTGGATGCCAGACGTCGTTGAAGGCAAGCGGCGACGTAAATACAACCGCGCCGCCATCTGGAAGGCATTAGAGGAGGCACGTGACGGGGACTTCGTAACAATTGGCTTCTATCGTACGAAATGGCCCGCCCTGGACATGGCGTTTCGGCTCCGGTTGCCGCCGCGGAGCCCCGAATTGTTCTGCACGATCGATGTAAAACCGCTTTCCCTCTTCAATGAGGAGGAACGCTGTCGGCCATTCGTGGAGATGGTTCGCGCCTGGGCCTCTCGTTACCCGGTGTCCCATGCGGATGCCCATAGCTCTGATGACGGAGAAGTCGCGGGCGCTCCTCTCTTTGGCCGGGATATGCAGACGTCCATTCGAGACGGGTTCGACAAGATCTACGAGGTGTCCTGGCTCAACGTCTTCGGTCCGAAGCTGGTGGAATCCGTGGGCCGCGAGCGCATGCTGTCCACGCCGGCCTGGCGGGTGGAGGAGTTGCCCAACGGCTCCATCTTCCTGGTGACGCGGCCCACGCCGGCGGACTTCGCCAGCGACGAGGCCCGCCTCGCCCAGGCCCGTGCCCATGTCCACCTCCGTCCGGACCTGGACTTCGACACCGTGCTGCGCGGCCTGCGCGAGCGCAGCGCCCTGCTCGCCCCCGTGGAACCCCGCTTCCCTCCAGACGTGGAGCCGTTCCTCTCGCGCGTGGTGGATCGCATCTCCAGTCACGTGCGCTCGCGCAAGATCGCCGAGTTCAACGCCTGGCATCCGCCTGAACCGGACGAATGGCGCCCCGCCGATGCCGCCCTTCCTCCAGACGTGGAGGACGTGGAGCGTGCCCGCGCGCATTACCGCTACCTCGCCGAGCACCTGGTGGCGCTGCTGCACACGAAGGTGCCCTCCGTCTTCGACACGACGCCCGAGTCGCTCTCGGACGTGGACTACGAGTTCTGGCGTCAGGAGTTCCCGCGCGTCTTCGAACGGCAGAATATCGACACGCTCGCCGTGCCCGCCATTGGCGCGTACCTGGGCGAGGTGCTGGTGCGCCACCTCGGGGGCCAGTGGATCCCCCGCCAGAAGCTCGAGGAGGCCCAGGTGCGCGTGGGCGACCGGGTCTGGCTCCCCTTCGTCCGGGCCTGGCGCTACATGCGCACCTGTCAGTCGCTGCTGGACTTCTCCCTCACCCAGCTCTACCGCGTCGCCGAGCGGCACCGCGCTCCCGGGTGACATCCCGCGTGGCGACGACACGCCCTGGTGTACATACAACCCCGAGGCGAGCCGGTTTCCCTGGGAGGCGTGAGTGAGCACCTCGAATCACCTGTTGTTCTTCGACGGCGTCTGCGTGCTGTGCAACCACACGGTCCACTTCATCCACGCGCGCGACCGTCAGGACGTCTTCCTCTTCGCCCAGCTCCAGGGAGCGCTCGCCCGGGACCTCCTCGCCCGCCACGGCAAGGACGCGGCCGCCCTGGATGGGGTGTACCTCCTGGCGGACCGGGGCTCCCCCAACGAGCGGCTCCTCTGGAAATATGCCGCCGTGCGGTTCGTGTTGGGTCAACTCGGCGGCGTGTGGAAGGGGCTGTCCGTGCTCATGGGCCTGCTCCCCGCGCGCGTGGGCGACTTCTTCTATGGCCTGGTGGCGCGCAACCGCTACCGGCTCGTCGGCAAGTACGAGCAGTGCGCGCTCCCGCCCCCTGAACTCCGGCGAAAGTTCGTAGCCGACGGGGAGTAGGGCGAGCGCCCGTCCGTCCGTCCGCACAGCACCCGGCACTCACGGCGCAGGAACGAACCCACGGCTCCACGGGGTTGGGAACAAGCCTCACTCTCGACAGGAGCCGCCGTGAATCCTCGGACCCGTTCCTCCGCCCGCCCCCAGACCGGAAAGAAGAAGGTGCGCAAGGCCCGCCCCGCCGCGCGTCAGGCCCGGGCCCGCCCCCGCAGGAGTGCGTCCACCCGGGCCCTGGAGACCCTGCTCGACTCCCTGCGTGCCGTCACCGCCGGGGATTTCTCCGTGCGCCTCACCCCCGAGGCCCAGCCCCGCTCGATGGAGGAGCTCGCCCATGCCTTCAATGCCATGGTGGCCATGAACCAGCGCATGCAGGACGAGCTCGTCCGCGTGGAGCGCGTGGTGGGCCGCGAGGGCCAGATGGCCGAGCGCGCCTCGCTCGGCCACGTGAGTGGTGGCTGGGCCTCGAGCCTCGGCTCCATCAACTCGCTCATCGCGGACCTCGTGCAGCCCACCACCGAGGTGGCAAGGGTGCTCGGCGCGGTGGCCCGGGGAGATCTCACGCAGAAGATGGCGCTGGACCTGCCGGGTCAGCCCGTGAAGGGCGAGTTCCTGCGCATCGGCACCACGGTGAACGCCATGGTGGATCAGCTCAGCTCCTTCGCCGCCGAGGTGACACGCGTGGCGCGCGAGGTGGGCACCGAGGGCAAGCTGGGCGGCCAGGCGCGTGTGCCCGGGGTCGCGGGCACGTGGAAGGACCTCACCGACAGCGTGAACCAGCTCGCCAACAACCTCACCGCCCAGGTGCGCAACATCGCCGAGGTGACCACGTCAGTGGCGCGCGGTGACTTGTCCCGGAAGATCACCGTGGACGCGCGCGGCGAGGTGCTCGAGCTCAAGAACACCGTCAACACCATGGTGGACCAGCTGCGCTCCTTCGCCGGCGAGGTGACGCGCGTGGCGAAGGAAGTGGGCACCGAGGGCAAGCTCGGGGGCCAGGCGGATGTGCCCGGCGTGTCCGGCGTGTGGAAGGACCTCACGGACAACGTGAACCTGATGGCCACCAACCTCACCACCCAGGTGCGCGGCATCGTGAAGGTGGTGACGGCGGTGGCCAATGGCGACCTGTCCCAGCGCCTCGTGGTGGACGCCAAGGGCGAGGTGGCGGCGCTCGCCGACACGCTCAACAGCATGACGAAGACGCTGGGCATCTTCGCCGACCAGGTGACGAGCGTCGCCAAGACGGTGGGCGTGGAGGGCAAGCTGGGTGCCCAGGCCGACGTGCCGGGGGTCGCGGGCACGTGGAAGGACCTCACCGACAACGTGAACCTGCTCGCCAACAACCTCACCGCCCAGGTGCGCAACATCGCCGAGGTGAGCACCGCCGTCGCCCGGGGCGACTTGTCCAAGAAGATCACCGTGGACGCGCGCGGCGAGGTGCTTGAGCTCAAGAACACCATCAACACCATGGTGGAGCAGCTGCGCTCCTTCGCCGGCGAGGTGACGCGCGTGGCGCGCGAGGTGGGCACCGAGGGCAAGCTGGGCGGTCAGGCCGACGTGCCCGGCGTGTCCGGCACGTGGAAGGGCCTCACGGACAACGTGAACTTCATGGCCAGCAACCTCACCAGCCAGGTGCGCAACATCGCGCTGGTGACCACGGCGGTGGCCAATGGGGACCTCTCGCGGAAGATCACCGTGGACGTGAAGGGGGAGATCCTCGAGCTCAAGGACACCATCAACACGATGGTGGACCAGCTGCGCTCCTTCGCCGCCGAGGTGACGCGCGTCGCCAAGGAAGTGGGCACCGAGGGCAAGCTCGGGGGCCAGGCCGAGGTGCAGGGCGTGTCCGGCGTGTGGGAGGACCTCACGGACAGCGTGAACTCGATGGCCTCCAACCTGACCAACCAGGTGCGCAACATCGCCAAGGTGACCACCGCCGTGGCCATGGGTGACCTGAGCAAGAAGATCACCGTCGACGCCAAGGGCGAGATCCTCGAGCTCAAGGACACCATCAACACGATGGTGGATCAGCTCAACGCGTTCGCCTCGGAGGTGACGCGGGTGGCGCGCGAGGTGGGCACCGAGGGCAAGCTGGGGGGACAGGCGCGCGTGCCCGGCGTCGCGGGCACGTGGAAGGACCTCACGGACAACGTGAACCTCATGGCGCGCAACCTCACCACCCAGGTGCGCGGCATCGTGCGCGTGGTGACGGCCGTGGCCAATGGCGACCTCACCCAGAAGCTGGTGGTGGACGCCAAGGGCGAGGTGGCGGCGCTCGCGGACACCATCAACAGCATGACGGACACGCTCGGCATCTTCGCCCAGCAGGTGTCCAGCGTGGCGCGCGAGGTGGGCATCGAGGGCAAGCTCGGCGGACAGGCCAAGGTGCCCGGAGCCCGGGGCGCGTGGCGGCAGCTCACCGACAACGTGAACCAGCTCGCTGGCAACCTGACGACCCAGGTGCGCGCCATCTCCGAGGTGGCCACCGCCGTGACCAAGGGCGACCTCACGCGCTCCATCTCGGTGGATGCCCAGGGCGAGGTGGCCGCCCTGAAGGACAACATCAACCAGATGATCGTCAACCTCAAGGAGACGACCCAGAAGAACACCGAGCAGGACTGGCTCAAGACGAACCTCGCCAAGTTCTCCGGCATGATGCAGGGCCAGAAGAACCTGGAGGCCGTCTCCCAGCTCATCATGTCCGAGCTCACGCCCCTGGTCTCCGCCCACCACGGCGCCTTCTTCCTCATGGACACCGAGGACGGCGTGCCCGTGGCCAAGCTCACCTCCAGCTACGCCTACCGCGAGCGCAAGACGGTGGCCAACCGCTTCCGGCTCGGCGAGAGCCTCGTGGGCCAGTGCGCCCTGGAGAAGAAGACGCTCCTGCTCACGCACGTGCCCGCCGACTACATCCGCATCACCTCGGGCCTGGGCGAGGCCACGCCCCTCAACATCATCGTCCTGCCCGTGCTCTTCGAGGGCGCGGTGAAGGCCGTCATCGAGCTGGCCTCCTTCCACCCCTTCAGCACCATCCACCAGATCTTCCTGGACCAGCTCACCGAGAGCATCGGCGTGGTGCTCAACATGATCATGGCCAACATGCGCACCGAGGAGCTGCTGCGTCAGTCGCAGAGCCTCGCCAACGAGCTGCAGAGCCAGTCGCGCGAGCTCACCCAGCAGCAGCAGGAGCTCAAGCGCTCCAACTCGGCCCTGGAGGCCCAGGCGCTCGAGCTGGAGGAGAAGGCCAAGCTGCTCGTGCAGCAGAACATCAAGGTGGAGGAGAAGAACCGCGAGGTGGAGCAGGCACGCGCCTCGCTCGAGGAGAAGGCCGAGCAGCTCTCGCTCATCTCCAAGTACAAGAGCGAGTTCCTCGCCAACATGAGCCACGAGCTGCGCACGCCGCTCAACAGCATGCTCGTGCTCGCCAAGCTGCTCGCGGACAACCCCGAGGGCCTGCTCAACGCCAAGCAGGTGGAGTACGCCGAGACCATCTACTCCTCGGGGGGAGACCTGCTCTCGCTCATCAATGAAATCCTCGACCTGTCCAAGGTGGAGGCGGGCAAGATGCAGGTGGAGCCGCGGGACGCCGCGGTGGTGGAGCTGGTGGACTTCGCGCGCCGCACCTTCGGGCCCGTGGCCGAGCAGAAGGATCTGGGCTTCATCACCGAGGTGTATCCGGACGTGGCGGCCACCGTCTTCACGGACCCCAAGCGCCTGCAGCAGATCCTCAAGAACCTGCTGTCCAACGCCTTCAAGTTCACCAGCACGGGCCAGGTGACGCTGCGCATCCGCGGGGCGGACGAGGAGGATCGCTTCTCCGCGCCCGAGCTGGTGGACGCCGAGCAGGTGCTGGCCTTCTCCGTCATCGACACGGGCATCGGCATCCCCGAGGACAAGCAGAAGCTCATCTTCGAGGCCTTCCAGCAGGCCGATGGCACCACGAGCCGCAAGTACGGGGGCACGGGCCTGGGCCTGTCCATCAGCCGCGAGCTGGCGCGGCTGCTCGGCGGGGAGATCCGGGTGAAGAGCGCCCGGGGCGAGGGCAGCACCTTCACCCTCTACCTGCCGCGCAGCTACAACGGCCTCGAGCGGGGCGTGGAGGCGCCGGCCGATGCGGACGTGGGCTACCTGCCCATGCTGCGCGAGCTGTTGCCCCGGGGCGAGGTGCATGACCTCCCGGCGTCGTCCGTCACCTGGGTGGACGACCGCAACGAGGTGGGCCCGGAGGATCGGGTGATGCTGGTGGCGGTGGCGGATGGGGACTTCGCCAGGGGCCTGGTGGACATCGCGCACCAGGAGGGTCTCAAGGCGTTGGTGGCCCCCCGCGGCGACGTGGCGCTGTCGCTGGCCCAGCGGCTCAAGCCCTCGGCGATCGTGCTGCAATTGGATCTGCCCATCCTCGATGGGTGGAGCGTGCTGGACCGGCTCAAGCGCGACCCGCGCACCCGGAGCATTCCGGTGCAGGTGGTGAGCGTGGATCGGCTGCGCGGCGGCTCGTGCGTCGGCTGCTTCGTCTACCTCGACCGGCCCTTCTCGCCCGAGGCGCTCCAGGGCGCCTTCAGCCACCTGGTGCTCCCGGAGGACGGAGGGCCCCGGAAGCTGGGGCTCGTGGATCCCCGCTCCGAGTTGAGCGAGTGCGTGCGGCAGCTCTCCGCGAGCGGGGGGGCCCTGGACATGACGGTGCTGGAGCCGTCCGCCGTCGTGGAGGCGCTGGACCGGGGCGAGGTGAATGTGGTGGCACTGGACCTGTCCTCTCCGGGTGGACGGGGACTGAAGCTGCTCGTGGAGCTGGTGCGCCGGCCTGGCCGCCTGCCCCCCGTGCTGCTCTACAGCGGCGCACAGCTTCCGCCGGATGACGAGCGGCGCCTGCGGCGCTCGGCGGAGTCCGTGCTGCTCGAATCCTTCGCCCGCTCACCCGAGGGAATGCTCGCCGAAATGGGGCGGTTCATGCGCCGCGTGGGTGAACAGTCACGAGCCATCGCCGATGCACGGGAAACCCGGCGCCGCCTGCTCGCGGGCCGCGAGGTGTTGCTGGTGGACGATGACGCCCGCAACATCTTCGCCCTCACCAGCGTCCTGGAGAACCACGGCATGCGGGTGACGTTCGCCCAGGACGGGCGTGCCGCCATGGAGCTGCTGGAGAAGAACCCGGGACTGGATGTGGTCCTGCTGGACGTGATGATGCCGGAGATGGATGGCTACCAGGCGATGCGCGCCATCCGCGCCGACCCCCGGTGGGCGTCGCTGCCGGTCATCGCCATCACGGCCCGCGCCCTCAAGGACGACCGCGAGAAGTGCCTCGAAGCGGGAGCCTCTGACTATCTTTCGAAGCCGGTGGACATCGATCGGCTCCTGGAGCTGCTTTGCCGTTGGGTATCACCTCGCGGGGGGAACTGATGATGGAAGCGACGACTTGGACGGGAGACGGCCGCATGACCGGCTCTCGGGAGGGGCGCGCGAGCCTTTCCCGGGCCCGTATCCTGGCCGTTGATGATCACTCGCCCAACCTGCTCGCCCTCGAGGCGACGCTGGGAGACCTGGGCGAGGTGGTGAAGGTGCAATCCGGAGAAGAGGCCCTCCTGCGTCTGTTGCGCGAGGACTTCGCCCTCATCCTGCTGGACGTGCAGATGCCCGGCATGGATGGCTTCGAAACGGCCCGGCTCATCAAGGAGCGCGAGCGCTCGCGCTTCATCCCCATCGTCTTCCTCACCGCGCGCAGCCGCGACGCCTCGCACGTGTTCCGGGGCTATGCCCAGGGCGCGGTGGACTACGTCCTCAAGCCCTTCGCGCCGGAGATCCTCCGCTCGAAGGTGGCCGTCTTCGTGGAGCTGTTCCTCAAGGAGCAGCAGCTCAAGCGCCAGGAAGCGCTGCTGCGCCAGCGTGAGCGCGAGACCCTGGAGCGTGAGAGCGCGTACCGCTACCGCGTGCTGGCCGATGCCATGCCCCTGTGTGTGTTCTTCGCGGACGCCCAGGGCCGGCTGCGCCAGGGCAATCGCGCGTGGTGCGACTTGTCCGGTCTGCCCGCCGGCGAGGTGGAGGACCTATGGCGCTCGGAGGCCGTGCACCCCGAGGACCGCGAGGGGGCGTACGCGGCCTGGTGCCACTCGGTGCTCACCGGCGAGTCCTTCGAGGTGCAGTTCCGCATGCGCCGCCACGAGGACGGTGCCTTCCGCTGGTTCCTGGGCCGGGCCGTGCCGGAGCGCAACGGCCAGGGGCTCATCACCGGGTGGATCATCACCGCCACGGACATCGATGACCCGAAGCGCGCGGGCGAGGCCCTAGCGCGGGCGAACGCGGCGAAGGATGCCTTCCTGGCGGCGGCCTCGCACGAGCTGCGCACGCCGCTGGCGGCGGCGAAGATGCAGGTGCAGCTCGCCGAGCGCAAGTATGGCGAGGAGATGGGTGAGGGGCCGCGCCGGGCGCTCGCGGGGCTCAACCGGCAGGTGGACCGGATGACGAAGCTCGTGTCGGATCTGCTCGACGTGAGCCGGCTGCTCACGGGCCGTCTGTCGTTGGAAGAGGAGGAGTTCGACCTGGTGCCGCTCCTGCGCACCGCGTGCGAGCGCCTGCAGATGCTCACCTCCGAGCACTCGTTGCTCCTCGATGTCCCCGAGTGGTTGCCCATGTGGGGCGACCCGGGACGCATCGAGCAGGTGGTGACCAACCTGGTGTCCAACGCCGTGCGTTACTCGCCGCAAGGCGGCACGGTGCGGCTGCGCGCGTGGGTGGAGGGGGGCGAGCTGGCGCTGGGGGTGAGCGACGAGGGCGTCGGCATTCCCTCGGAGAAGCTGGCGCTCATCTTCGAGCGCTTCGGTCAGGCCCATGGCGCGCGCTATGGCGGGCTGGGGCTGGGGCTGACGATTTCGCAGGGCATCGTCGTGCAGCATGGTGGACGCATCTGGGCGGAGTCCTCGGGCATCGAGGGCGAGGGCAGCACCTTCCAGGTCCGCCTGCCCCTGCACTCCAGCGAAGCGGACCGTGAGCTCTCCTCCTGAACGGGTAGGATGGGCACATGGCGAAGCGCACCCGCATCATCGAGGGAACCTGGAACTGCACCTCGTGCGACACCCGCGACATCCCCGCGCGGTTTCGCAAGTGCCCCACGTGCAACAACCCGCGTGAGGAGTCCGGCCAGGAATCCGAGTTCGATTTCGGAGAGGTGGACGCGGCCTCGGGCAGGCTCAAGCGCGGGGGCACCCAGGACGAGAAGGCCCTGTCCGCCGCCGGTGCGGGCGCGGATTGGTTCTGCGAGTACTGCCAGGCCTCCAACCGGGGTGACACGGCGGTGTGCCATCACTGCCGCGCCGAGCGTTCCAGTGCCTCGCGCGCGCTGTCGGAGGAGGAACTGCTCGCCGCCGCGCCGCCTCCCGTCGCGCGCAAGCGCTCCCTTCCCCGGTGGCTGCTCTACGCGGGCGTGGGCGTGTTCGTCCTCTTCGGCAGTTGCGTGGGGTTGGCGATCTGGGGCTCCATCACCCATGACTATCCGGGGCGCGTGGTGTCCACCGATTGGACCCACACGGTGCGGCGTCAGAGCTTCCAGCGGGTGAAGCTCGAGGGGTGGCGGGACGAGCTGCGCCAGGCCGCTGCCCGGATGCCCGTGAACGGGCAGGGAGAGGTGGCGGGGGTGGAGAACATCCGCGACTGCGTCAGCCGGCAGCGCGGCACCCGCCAGGTGGCCGTCGGCACCCGCGAGGTGTGCTCGAACAAGACGCGCTCGGTGGCGTGCGGCACCGAGGAGAAGTGCACGACGAAGAAGCTCGGCAATGGCTACGCGCAGGAGACGTGTCACGACGTGACGAAGTACTGCGACGAGACGTACCGCGACTGCCATGACGAGACGCAGTACCGCACCGAGCCCGTCTTCGCGCAGAAGTGCGCTTATGACACCTACCAGTGGAAGCAGGTGGATGAGCGCACGCTGTCCGGCCACGAAGACGCCCCGCGCTGGCCCGAGCTCCAGGCGGGTGCCCTGGACAGGCTGGAGCGCGAGGCGAAGTACCGCGTCCAGGTCGAGTACACGGATGGCGCCACCAAGACCCACGTTGTCGAGCCGAAAACCGAGGCCGAGTTCCTCTCCTGGAAGAAGGGCACGCCGCTGTCGCTGAAGGTCAGCAACTCTGGCAAGGTCGAGCAGGTGACTCCGGGGGGCGGCAAGTCCCCGGCTGGACGCGAGGAGACAGGCCGATGAGCGGTGAGGCGGTGCGGTTCGAGCCCGGCGAGGCGTTCGCCCGGCGCATGGACGCGGAGGATCCGTTGCGCTCTTTCCGCGAGGAGTTCCTCTTTCCCGTCCATGGCGACGGGCACGAGCTGTACCTGCTGGGCAACTCCCTGGGCCTGCAGCCGCGCAAGGCGAAGGAGTACGTGCTGGCGGCCATGGAGGACTGGGCGCGGCTGGGCGTGGATGGGCACTTCAAGGGCTCGCCGCCGTGGATGGAGTTCCACGTGGGCCTGGGCGAGCAGATGGCGCGGGTGGTGGGCGCTCGGCCCGAGGAAGTGGTGGTGATGAACACCCTCACGGTGAACCTGCACCTGATGATGGTGTCCTTCTACCGGCCCACGCCCGAGCGCTCGAAGATCCTCATGGAGGCGAGTGCCTTTCCCTCGGACCAGTACGCGGTGGCCGCGCAGGTGCGCCACCATGGCTACGCGCCCGAGCAGACGGTGATTCCGCTCGCGCCCCGCCCGGGGGAGGAGACGCTGCGCCACGAGGACATCCTCGACACCCTCGAGCGGCACGGGAAGGAGATCGCCCTGGTGCTGCTGGGCAACGTGAACTACCTCTCCGGCCAGGCCTTCGACATGGCGGAGATCACCCGCGCGGCGCACCGGCAGGGTTGCCGGGTGGGGTTCGATCTGGCGCACGCCGCGGGCAACCTGAGGCTGTCCCTGCACGAGGACGGGCCGGACTTCGCCGTGTGGTGCTCGTACAAGTACCTCAATGGCGGCCCGGGCGCGCTGGGCGGCGTCTTCATCCACGAGCGCCACCTGCGCGATGCGTCCCTGCACCGGCTGCCGGGCTGGTGGGGCAACGACAGGCGGACGCGCTTCCAGATGAAGCCGGACTTCGAGCCCGCGCCGGGCGCCGAGGGCTGGGTGCTGTCCAATCCGCCCATCATCCAGATGGCGGCCCTGCGCGCCTCGCTGGAGCTGTTCGACCGCGCGACGATGCCGGCCCTGCGCGCCAAGAGCGAGAAGCTCACGGGCTACCTGGAGTTCCTCATCGACCGGCTCCCGGAGGGCTTCGTGCGCAGCCTCACTCCGAGGGATCCGAGGCAGCGCGGCGCCCACCTGTCGCTGCGCTTCACGAAGGATCCCCAGCGCATGCTGGAGACGCTGCGCGCGGAGGGCATCCACTGTGACTTCCGCTACCCGGACATCATCCGCGCCGCGCCCGTGCCCCTCTACAACAGCTTCCTCGACGTCCACCGCTTCGTGAGCGTGCTCGAGCGCTACGCGCGCGGCTGAGCCCCGCGGCTCACAGCAGGGACTGGATGGCCTCGACGATCCGGGGCCACTCGCGGGCCTTCGGGTTGATGACCTCGAAGTGTCCCGCCCCGGGCAGGCGCACCAGCCGCACCTTCTCCCCGAGCGAGGCGGCCCGCTGCTGGTAGCCCTCGCTGAGGCTCACCGGCACGGTGTCGTCCTCGGTGCCGTGGACGAGCACCTGCTGGACGCCCAGGGGCAGCAGCGCCGAGGGAGAGCCGAGCCGGTAGCGCTCGGGCACCTGGGTGGGGGTGCCCCCGAGGAAGGACTCGACGATGCCGTCGCCCAGGCGCAGGGCGAAGGCGCGCTCCAGGTCCACCACGCCCGCGAGCGAGACGGCGCCCCGGGGCCGCAGCGGCTGGTCCGTGTGCAGGGGCTGTCCGGCCTGGAGCCGTCCCCGTGCCGCGAGCCAGAGCGCCAGGTGGCCTCCGGCGGAGTGTCCGATGATGACCACGCGCTGGAGATCCAGGGGGTGGCGTGTGGCGAGGGTGCGCAGGAAGTCGGTGCCGAGCGCCACGTCCTCGAAGGTGCCCTTCCAGCCGCCGTCCGGATGGCCCACGCGCCGGTACTCGAGGCTCCAGGTGGCCAGGCCCCGCCGGGTGAGGTCCGCGCACAGGTGGCCCACGTGCTCCAGGTCATAGCGCGCGCGCCAGAAGCCGCCGTGCACCACCACCACCACGGGGTGGGGGCCCTTGCCCGGGGGCAGCCGCAGGTCGCCGAACTGGTGGGTGATGCCGCCGTAGGCAATCCGCTCGTCGGCGGGCGGCGCGGGGGTCTCCAGCATCCAGGTGGGGCTCATGAGGGGCGGAGCATGAGGGAGCAACGGTGGGGGGAGCAAGCCGGGAGGGGGGCGGGGTACCCCCGGGATGTCGGGAGCTGATCGCGGCGGTGATCAAAACGGTTTTCTGGCCGCCGAGGGGGCGGTAGGAACGGGCCGCACCCGGGGACCTTCCGGGCCCAGCCGTCGAAGGAGCTGCGATGACCGAGCGTCAATTGTGGGAGCGCTACCAGAAGCACCTGTGCGGGGTGGAGTCCGTGGGGCTGACGCTGGACGTGTCTCGGATGAACTTCACCGATGACTTCCTCGCGCGCATGCGCGGCCCGTTGGACAAGGCCTTCGACGCGATGGAGGCCCTGGAGAAGGGCGCCATCGCCAATCCGGACGAGAAGCGCCGCGTGGGCCACTACTGGCTGCGTGCCCCCGAGCTCGCGCCCGAGCCCGCCCTGACCAAGGACATCCAGGACGCGGTGGCGGCCATCAACGCCTTCGCCGGGGACGTGCACGCGGGCCGGGTGAAGCCTCCGGGCGCCGCGCGCTTCACCCGCGTGCTGCTGGTGGGCATTGGCGGCTCGGCGCTCGGGCCGCAGCTCGTGGCGGACGCGCTCGGCTCGGCCGCGGACAAGCTGCAGGTGTTCTTCCTCGACAACACGGACCCGGATGGCATGGACCGCGTGTTCACGCAGCTGGGCGACTCGCTGCGCGAGACGCTCGCCGTGGTCATCAGCAAGTCCGGCGGCACGAAGGAGACGCGCAACGGCATGGTGGAGGCCGAGCGCGCCTGGAAGCGCCAGGGGCTGGACTTCGGCGCGCACGCGGTGGCGGTGACCGGCGAGGGCAGCGAGCTGGATCGTGTCGCCAAACAGGGCAAGTGGCTGCGCACCTTCCCCATGTGGGACTGGGTTGGCGGACGCACCTCGGTGTTGTCGGCGGTGGGCCTGTTGCCCGCGCGGCTGCAGGGGCTGGACACGGACGGGATGCTCGCGGGCGCGCGGGACATGGACGTGGCCACGCGCGTGCGGGACGGGCTGCGCAACCCCGCCGCGCTCCTGGCGCTCATGTGGTTCCACGCCGGAGGGGGCCGGGGCCAGAAGGACATGGTCATCCTGCCGTACAAGGACAGGCTCATGCTCCTGTCCAAGTACCTCCAGCAGCTGGTGATGGAGTCGCTGGGCAAGGAGCTGGACGTGTCGGGCGCGGTGGTCAACCAGGGCATCGCCGTGTACGGCAACAAGGGCTCCACGGACCAGCACGCCTACGTGCAGCAACTGCGCGAGGGCGTGAACAACTTCTTCGCCACCTTCGTGGAGGTGCTCAAGGACCGCGACGGCGAGTCCATGCAGGTGGAGCCGGACATCACCAGCGGCGACTACCTCCTGGGCTTCCTGCTCGGCACGCGGCGGGCGCTCTTCGAGAAGGGCCGCGAGTCGATGACCCTCACCGTGCCGGACGTGAGCGGGCGGACGCTGGGCGCCCTCATCGCCCTGTACGAGCGCGCGGTGGGGCTCTACGCGTCGTTGGTGAACATCAACGCCTACCACCAGCCGGGCGTGGAGGCCGGCAAGAAGGCCGCGGGCGTGGTGTTGGAGCTGCAGCGCAAGGTGTTGGCGCGGCTGCGCGCGGAGCCCACCAAGGCCCAGTCCGCCGAGGAGCTGGCCCGCGCCGTGGGTGCTCCGGACGAGGTGGAGACGGTGTTCAAGGTGCTCGAGCACCTGGCGGCCAACGCGCCCGCGGGCGTTCGGCGTGAGCCGGGCTCCAGCCGCTTCGACGCCCGCTTCCGCGCGAGCTGAGCCTGCTCGTTCGTGGGGGAGGGGGACATACACGACCTCCCCCGCCCGGGGCTGTCCAGAGACTCCCGGGCTATTGGATGGTGCACACCCGCCGCGCTAATCTGTTCGATGCTCGTCGTACCCCAGGCTTCCAGGGTAATGCGAATAGCGAGAGAGAACAGAACTGGGCCGACAATGGTCTGGTCCAGGCTGAGGGGGTTCCCGTGAAGCGCGTGCTACTCGTGGAAGACAGCAACACCATCCGGCACATCCTCAAGGTGTACCTGATGCGCCTCAAGTTGGACTTTCTCGAGGCGGAGAAGGCCGATCATGGCTTGCGGTTGTTGATCACCCAGCCGGTGGATCTGGTGATCGCGGACTTCAACCTGCCGGGCTCGATGGATGGGGTGGAGCTGGTGCGCCGGATACGCGCCAGCGAGTTCACGCGGGTGCGGCAGGTGCCCATCGTGCTGCTCACCGGAGGCAAGGCCCCGGACCTGGAGGCCAAGGCCCTGCAGGCGGGCGCCTCCGAGTTCGTGCGCAAGCCCATCTCCATCGACGCGCTGGCGGCCGTGGCGCGCCGGCACCTGGCGCTGAGCGAGGCGGACACGCTCGGGGTTTGAGCCCGGCGAGCCCGTCCCAGGCCGCCTGTCTGCCCTTCGGGCATGCGGACATGCCTTGCCCATGACGCGCCGCGTGTGACGGCGCTTCGCTCGCCCGATGCTTACCTCTCCAGGCAGTTCGTGGAGGGGTCAGGATGGGTGGGCGAGCGTGGGCGCGGTGCGTTCGGGTCGGGCTGTTGTGTCTGATGATGGCGGGCTGTGGGACTCCGGTGGGGCCGGAGGCCTCCTCTCGGGATGGAGAGGATTCCGCCCCGCCCCCGGTGCCTTCCGCGCCGGTCTCGCCGCCTCCGGGGGAGACTCCGCCCCCGGGTGGCGGGCAGCCTCCGGCTCCGGATACCGAGCCGCCTCCGCCGACTCCCACGGTGTGCGCGCCCACGGGAGCGGGACCCTATTGGCTCCAGGAGGGTGAGCCGCTGACCGTCACGCTCCGGTGTGGCACGGGCCACACCGCGCCGGGGCTGCGCTTCACCGTGTCACCGCTGCCTCCCGGGGCCACGGTGGACGAAGTGGAGGGCCTGCTGCGCTGGACGCCCGCGAAGGGTCAGGCCGCGGTCTGGAACCTGAGCGTGACCGAGCGGAGCACGGGCGAGACGGGCGCGCTCAAGCTGGGCGTGGCGGTCCGGCTCGTGTCTCCCCGGGCCGTCCAGATGTTGGATCCGCTCACGTACACCGAGGAGTACGGCCTGCCGGTCTTCCACCTGAGTTTCGAGGGCGAGCTCACGGCGGGTGGCTACCGGCCCGTGCAGGTCGTCTACCGGGGGCACCGCTACACCATGGAGGCCCAGTACCGGGGTGCCACCTCCAGCGTCTTCCCCAAGCGCAACTACACCTTCAAGTTCCCCAAGGACGAGCCGTTCTCCGAGCCGGAGCTCGCCGGAGGCTCCTTCACCGGCCGCCGGAAGCTGGTGCTCATCACGTCCTTCAATGACAACTCATACATGCGGCCGCGGCTCGCCTTCGACCTGTGGAACCGCATGTCGGCGGACCACATCCAGATCAAGACCTTCAGCGCCATCCTCTATGTGAACGGCCGCTTCCATGGCGTGTTCACCGTGGCGGACCACGTGGACGAGGACCTCATGGAGCGCCACGGGTTGTCGAAGGACGGCGACCTGTTCAAGGCGGATGCGGCGGACGCCAACTTCTCGCGCGTGACCAAGAGCGGCGCCGCCAAGACGGAGCTCAAGGCGGGCTTCGAGAAGAAGGAGGGCAAACCCAAGGATGGCTGGGTGGGCGCCTACGACACCATCAACGCCCTCACCGCCTTCATGGCCGACGCGGACCCGGAGACCTTCGTCGCCCGGCGGGGCGAGTGGCTCCACCCGCTCGATTACGAGGACTGGTGGATCTTCAATACCGCCATCCTCGGCACGGACTCGAGCGCGAAGAACGCCTACCACTACTTCGATCCGGTGAGCCGGGCGCCCTGGCGCTTCATCCCGTGGGATCTCGACGCGAGCTTCGGACAGCTCTGGGACACGCGCCGCATCGACGCCGGGGCCCTGCCCGACTTCACCGGCGACAACCGCATCTTCGCCCTCCTGCTGGCGGATCCGCGGGTGGCCACGCCCCTGCGCGAGCGCTACCGCTCGCTGCTGCATGGCCCGTTGAGCAAGCAGGAGGTGCTCGCGCTCATCGACGGGTACGCGCGGGAGCTGCGCATCCCCGCCGCGCGGGACGAGGCGCGCTGGCGCGAGCAGTACCTCACCTTCACGCGCTGGGCGGATCGCACCGACTTCACCACCCACGCGGAGGAGGTGGCCTACCTGCGCCAGTGGGTGGAGCAGCGGTGGGACCTCTTGGAGCGCCAGCTGCCGTAGGGCTCAGGTGCCCTGCTCGATGAGCTCCACCCGGTAGCCATCCGGGTCCTCGACGAAGGCGATGACGGTGGTGCCGTGCTTCATGGGGCCCGGCTCGCGCACCACCTTGCCACCGGCCTGGCGGATGGCGTCGCACCTGGCGCGGATGTCCTGCACGCCCAGCGCGATGTGGCCATAGGCGTTGCCCAGCTCGTACTTCGAGGTGTCCCAGTTGTGGGTCAGCTCCAGCGCGGGGTGGGTGTCCTCGGGGCCGTAGCCCACGAAGGCCAGGGTGAACTTGCCGTCCGGGTAGTCCTTGCGCCGCAGCAACTTCATCCCCAGGACGCGGGTGTAGAAATCGAGCGACTTCTCGAGGTCGCCCACGCGCAGCATCGTATGGAGGATTCGCATGCCTCCTAGATAACCCGGGCGATGCGGCTCCACGCCTGTAATCGACGTTGCAGCGCGAGCAGCGTCCACAAGTCCGAGGCGTTGTCGGGAGCCAGGCCCGCCAGGGCCCGCTCCAGGTGGGGCAGGGCCTCCGTCTCTCCCCACTCCGACAGCCGGCGCAGCGCGGACAGGGACGTGCCTACCTCCAGCGCGGCCAGCAGCGTGTCCACCACGCGCGCACTGCGCTCGCGGCACAGCCGGTCCACCGCCTCGTGGCGCTCCTCGAAGGTGGCGGTGGCGTCGCCCAACACCGAGGCGAGCGCCTGGAAGGTCTCCGTGGGCAGCACGGGGGCCCGTGGCTCGGGAGGTGGCCAGTATTCGAGCGTGATGCCGGTGGGCCCCGCCGTGCTGCTTTCCCGGCGCACGCCGTCCCCGTCCAGCAGCTCCAGCAGCCGCCCGGCGGAGGGTGTTCCCACGCGCAACACCCGCCGGGCCCGCTCGGCGAGCACGTCCGACTGGCCGAGCAGGTGGATGCGCAGCACGTCGACCTGCGCGTCGGGGCAGGCCTCCTTGTCCACCCGCTTCCACTTCACGAAGACCTCGGCGAGTCCCCGTCCCTCCACGTACCAGCGGTACTCCAGCCACACGGCGCTCTGCCGACCGTCGAACCGGGAGTCCCCGGGTTCGTTCATCCGAGCGGCGCCTTCCTCCACTCCTTGGAAGGAGGCATCCAGCAGGGCCTGTACATCCTCGAGTCGCATGCGTTGACCCGTCCTCCTTGGTGCGGCTGGTGGGCTTCCGGGCAGTTGCCTCCCTGCACAAGAAGCCCAGGTTCAAACTTCCTCGTCGGGCAAGAGCGTGCGCAGCAGTTCGTCGTCGGGGCTGAGCGGACGCCAACCGGGCGGTGGCGGCGTGGCGAAAAGCGCATCACCGGCCCGCCTGACGCGTTCCTCGTATTCTTCTGGAGTGAATGCGGACCATAAACCGAGTGCCTCGGCGACCTTGAAACGGTTGCCGTCATCCAGCACGGCCGGCCAGCCCTCGGGGAGACTCTGGGACAGCTGACGCACGAGCACATCGCGCACAAGGCGCGTGACCTGCTTGCGCTGCTCCGCCTCGGCGAGCAACCCGCTCAACACTTGTACCCCAGCGACGTCATCGCCCAGCTCCTCAGCCAGCACGTACAGTGGGATGGCAGGGCGCGCCTCGGCGAAGGCCGTGACGGAATCGAAGCCCCGCTTGCGGACCCGCTCACGCAGGCGGACGCTCCAGTTGCCCTCCCAAGTACGTCCGTTGCTCATCGCCCTCTCCAAGGGGTCAGATTCATCGGGAGGTTGTACTGCTTCATGGCCTTCGCTACGAGGCTCAGGATTTCATTCCGCGTCAACATCCGCTCGGAGGCGATGGTGCGCGGAGGCTCAACGCTGAGCCCCTCCGCTGACCCAACTGGAGCCGCCTCGTGCAGCGTGTGTAGCGCAAGTTCAGGTGCAATCATCGTCGCGCAGCCGCTGGTCAGCAGGGTCAGGGCGAGCAGCAGGCCCGTACACCGTGCCCGCAGAGCGCCTGCCCGCAGATTGCCGGGCATTTCCCCATGCGACGCCAGCGGCAACACCAGTAACGTAGACGTCATCAGCGTCTCCAACGGGGGTCGCCCACTCTAGCCAGGGGGTTGCAAGAGGGTGGGACTCATCGGCTAGCGTGGCGGCGTGTTCGTTCCAGTGCTTCTCGTCGTGTCCCTGGTGGGTGCTGCTCCCGCCGAACGCGTGGACCTCGTCTTTGGTGGCGACATCATCCCCCATGATGGGGTGAAGCAGGCCGCGGCCGAACATGCGCTGCGCCAGCCGGGAGACGCCGCTCGCGCCGTGTCGCTCAACCACGAGGGCTGGGACTTCGTCCTCGAGCCCATCGCCCGGGAACTGCATGCCGCGGACATCGCGGTGGTGAACCTGGAGACGCCCATCAGCGGCAATCCCCGCGCGCCCACCGCGCCCCTCATCTTCGACGCGCCGCCCCAGCTCGCGCACGCGCTCGTCTCCGCGGGCGTGGACGTGGTGTCCATCGCCAACAACCACGCCTTCGATCAGCGCCGCGCGGGCATTCCCTCCACCTGGTCGCACCTGGATGCGGCGGGTCTGAAGCACGTGGGCTCGGCTCCCACCGAGGCCATGGCGTGGGAGCCCCTGGTGGTCGAGCGCAAGGGGATGCGCGTGGGCCTGCTGTCCATCACCCGCTGGCTCAATGGGGCGAGCAACCCGGATGACCCGGACCGCTCCCCCCACGTCGCCTACGTGCCCTACCCCACGAAGAAACGGCTGGGCCTGACGCCCGAGGCGGCCGCGGCCCTGGTGGGCTCCGCCGCCCGGCGCTGTGACGCGCTCATCGTCATGGTCCACTGGGGCACGGAGTACTCCCACAGCCCCAAGCCCGAGGACCGTCGGCTGGCCCAGAGCCTGCTGGAGGCTGGAGCGCTCGCCGTCGTCGGCCACCATCCCCATGTGTTGCAGCCCGTCGAGTCCTACCGCACCCGCGCGGGACGCGACACGGTGGTGGCCTTCTCCCTGGGCAACCTCATCGCCAACCAGGATGGGCACTACGTCCATGGGGCGGGCGCGGAGGCGCGGGGCCGCAAGCGGGACTCCATGTTGTTCCGGCTGTCGCTGTCACGTCCCCAGCCGGGGGCGCCCGTGGAACTCGCGGGCACGTCCGTGCTGCCGGTGTGGATCGACACCAACCACGTGGTGGCACTGCGCGAGCGCCAGGGGCAGCATCGCATCCAGCCCGTGCTCCTCGACGAGGAGCTGAAGACCCTGAGCGGCCGACTCCTGGCGTTCTCCGCCAGCGGTCCGCCGCGCAAGGTCCGCGAGGAGCGCCGGGAACTCGAGCGCCGGCTCGACCTGGCCCGGCGCCGGCGCGCGCTCATCCTGCGCATGACCCTGCCCCCGTCCGGGGGCGAGGGCGTCGTGTCGCCCGCTGCTTCCGTGAGGGGCGTGAACTAGCTACCGGGTCGAGGAGCTCGAGCCGCTCTTGTACATGCTGTCCGGATTCACCTGATCCTGGTTCTGGCCGACGTCGGAGCCGCTCACGTCGTCCGAGCCACTCGTGCCCAGGTCGGAGCCGGTGCCGCCCGTGCCCGAGCCGCCCGTGCCGAGGTTGGAGCCGGTGCCGGTGCCGGTGCTGCCCGTGCCCGGGTCGGAGCCGGAACCGCCCGTGCCTGAGTCACTGGTGTCCAGGCCGGAGCCCGTGCCACCCGTGCCGAGGTCGGAGCCCGTCGTGCCCGAGCCCCCCGTTCCCAGGCTGCCCGAGCCCGTGCCGGTGCCACTCGTGCCCGAGCCACCCGTGCCCGGATCGAGCGTCGTGTTGCGGTCCGCGTCCGGGGTGACCGTGCTGCCGCTCGTCCCAGTGTTGGGCTCCTGCGTGCCGGGGTTCAGCGTGGTGTTGCCACCGCCCTGGGAGGGATCGATCGCGTCGCCCTGCGAGGGCAGGGTGCCCGTGGGGCCGGAGCCGCCCGTGCCCTGGCCCTGGGAGTCGATCACGTCGGGGGGCAGGATGTTCTGATCATTCGTCGTGGAGCCGCCCGTGCCCTGGGTCGTGCTGCTTCCTTGCTGGGTGCCTTGCGCGCCGGACTGCGCCTGAGCCCCCGCCTGGCCGGCGCTCAGCAGCATCGCTCCCGCCAGCATGCCCACCAGGGCGAACCGCTTGGTGTTCTTTCCAGTCATGGCCGTCTCCGTGAGGTGTTGCGTGAGGTGTTGTCTGTGCGACTCGCGGAAACCTGGGGACGTTGTTCGAAGGTGCACGCAAAGCCCGCTCTCCCGCCCGCCCTCCTGCCCTTCCTGGCATCCCCTCGGGGTGACGCCCCTGGTCAGAAGTGGGGGGCACGACCTGGGGGCTCGGAGGGCTGTTCCTCGGAGGAGAAGAGATGCAGCAAGTCCCTAGGCGCGGGTTGGCCTCTCGGGTAATGTCCTCCAACGTCTCTTTGGACGTCAGGCACCATGGCATCGAAACGCATTCCGCCCCCTTCTTCGCAGCAGCGCATGGACGACAAGCTGGCCCTGGCCCTGGGGGCGGCGGCGCGCGCCGCCCGGCTGCGCGCGGGGCTCACCCAGGCGGAGGCGGCCGCCAAGGTGGGGCTGGCGCCGGGCGTCTACGGCCGCATCGAGCGCGGCGGCATGATGCCCAGCGTCCCGACGCTCAGACGCTTGAGCATCGCCTTGAAGATTCCCTCCGACACGCTCTTGAGCTTGAGCCACACGGAGGTGACGGCCTGGGTGGACTCGCTCCCCTCGCGCGAGGAGCGCTCCCCGGATCTGCGGCGGCTCGCGCGCTCGTTGCGCAACCTCACCCCGTCCCAGCTCAAGGTGCTCAACGTCATCGCCACCGCGCTCACGCGCTGAGGGCGCTCCCCCCAGGGCAGGTTGTCCAACCTGACGGGGAAGGTGGGCCCTCGGGCCGCTCGTGCTTCAGGGCAGGGCGTCCAGGCCGGCCAGGAGCCGCTCCACGTCCCGCGGCGTGTTGTAGTGCAGCAGGGACACGCGCACCGCGCCCTCGGGCATGACGCCGAGCGCCTGCGCGGCCAGGGTGGCGTAGTAGTGGCCGGCGCCCACGCCCACCTCGTGCCGGGCCAGGTGCTCGGCCACCGCGCGCGGGGCGTGGCCGGCCACGTTGAAGTAGAAGGTCGCCACCCGGCCCTGGGGCTCGGGAGGGCCGTACAGCCGCACGCGCGGGTGGCGCAGCAGCCGCTCCAGCGTGGACTGGAGCAGCGGACGCTCCAGGGACTCGATGCGCTCGAAGGCCCGTTGCAGCCCCGCGCGCCCGGCCTGTCCGTCGCCCAGCACCTCGCGCAGGTAGCGCAGCGCGCCGAGCCACCCCGCGAGGCTCTCGTGGGGCGCGGTGCCGGGCTCGAACTTCTGCGGACTGTCGTCGGGCACGAACCACAGCTTGTCCGCGGGCAGTTGGGGCAGCAGCCCCGCGCGCACGTACAGGCACCCCAGGTGGGGGCCGAAGACCTTGTAGGGAGAGAACGTGGCGAAGTCCACGTCCCAGGCCCGCACGTCGGGCAACTGGTGGGGACTGGAGTGCACCGCGTCGACGATCGTCCACGCCCCCACTTCGCGCGCGAGCCGCGCCGCGCTGGCCACGTCCGGGGTGGCGCCCACCGAGTTGGCCGCGGCCGTCACCGCCACCAGGCGCGTGCGCGGGGTGAGCAGGGCGCGCAGGTCCGCCGGCTCCAGCCGCCCCTCGGGCCAGCGCGCCCGCCACACCTTCACCCCCACGCCCTGCGCCTCCAGCCAGCGCCACGGGCTGGCGTTGGACTCGTGCTCCAGCTCGGAGATGACCACCTCGTCGCCCGCGCGGAACAGGCGCGAGAAGGCGCGCGAGAGCTGGAAGGTGAGCGCGGTGGCGCTGGTGCCCAGGATGACCTCCTCGGGCGCGCAGCCGAGGAACTCGGCGGTGGCGGCGCGCGCCCGGGCCTTCACCTCGGTGGCGCGCACGGACGCGGCGTACGGCTGGCCCACGTTGCAACTGCCTTGGGTGAGGAAGTCGGTGAGCGCCTCGATGCAGTGGGTGGGCACCTGCGCCCCCGAGGCGTTGTCGAGGTAGCTGAAGCCCGAGCGCAACGCGGGGAAGTGCTCGGCGACGGATGGGATCATGGCGGTTCTCGGCTCCGGAGTGGGGAGGCCGCCTGTCTGGCTTTGCTGCTCGCCAGCGGCCTCCGGCGCGCCTGGGGGCGCAAAGGACAACGGGCCCCGGACAGGGAATGCCTCCCCGCCCGGAACCCGTCCACTCTCATATGCCAATTCTCGATTCTCAGGATGTGAGGAATTGATTTCCCCATCAACCTCCGCCGGTATTGGAATTATTCAACACAGCCATCAATGCATGGGCGAATGGGTATCCTCGAGGTCGAGCTTCTCGTGGCCCCCCGGGCGATAGGTCTCTCCGGTGAGGACGCTCTTCACGAAGCCCACCAGTTGCACCATGCGCTTGTTGGGGGTGTCCCAGTACTCGGCCTTGTTCACCCTGACGCACAAGAGGGCGATGTCCGGGTCGTCCACGCCCTTGGGGAACCAGGCCTTGAGGGTGGGATCCCACAGCTGGTGGATCTTCTCCTTGTCGCGCACAAGGCGTGCCACTCCACTCACCGACACATAGCGGTCCCGGCTGGAGTCCGAGTAGGAGAGGTTGACGTGGTGGTCCCCTTGCACCTCGTCCACCTTGGGGGCGGAGTCGTGGGTGAAGAACCACAATTCCCCGTCGAAGTTCGTGTTCTGCGTCCACATGGGCCGGCTGCGGATGCTCCCGTCCGCCTCCACCGTCGTCATCATCGCGACCTTGATGCCCTGGATCAGCTCGGCCAGGTGCGCCACCGCGTCCTTCTTCTCGGTTTTCTTCGTGGTCATTCCTGCCTCCCGAGAACTCACATTAAGCAGGGGCCCCCTGACGGGCAGTGGGGGCACGGACCGCTCGTCGTCCCCTCGCTCGCCCGGCGGGGAGGTTGGAGGCAAAAGTGTTGCATGGGCGGCAACACCACTCGCGGGCGAGTGCGTGTTTCGTGGAAGACAACACATAGACGAGAATTCTGGAGCGCGAGCGCCGCGCAACGGACCGCGAGCGGAGTGCTCTTCATCCGCGAGTGCACTTCGTCTGCCCATGCCACGCGGAGGGTTGGTGGATTCTTTGCTTACCGTATGGCCAGGAATTTCTTGATGACATGACTGTGCAGTCGCGCGTCATCCATGTACTCTGCGGCGCGGTTTTCATCGCGGCGATGGCCGCTGTTTCGGTACCGGGGGCGGAATGGCTGGCATCTTTGGCATGGACGGTTTGTCGACATTACAGGTGCAGGAAGAGCTCGAGCGCGGAGGACGCTTCGTCGTGTTCGAGTACTGCGTGTCCTTCTTCTTGACGACCCGGAGGCGCTCGTCGGACGTGTACTTCGTCCGCGCGGGCAAGGGGACGTTCTGGCTGAGCCTGGGCTACACGCTGTTGTCGCTGCTGCTTGGCTGGTGGGGCCTGCCCTGGGGCTTCATCTACACGCCGCGCTGTCTCGCCACCAACCTGCAGGGGGGCAAGGACGTGACGGACCTGGTGCTGCCCTCGTTGCTGGCACCCCGGTACGATCCCGCGCTCGAGTACTGAACGCGCGTCAGTCGTCTTGCTGGGCGGCTCATCGCGGAGCCCCCTCGAGATGCTGGCCGAGCCGCGCCTCCACCCGGCGCGCCAGATGCGCGAAGGGCAGTCCGAGCAGCAGGTAGATGAGGGCGACCACGAGCCCCAGGCCCAGATGGTCTCGCGTGGCGTTGGCCAGGTTGAGATAGGTGCGCGTGAGCTCGGTGAGCGTCACCACGGACACGAGCGAGCTGTCCTTGAGCAGCGCGATGAAGTCGTTCGTCATGGGCGGCAGCGAGATGCGCAGGGCCTGGGGGAAGACCACGTGCCGCAGCGTCTGCCAGCGGGACATGCCGAGCACGTGCGCCGCCTCGTACTGGCCCGCGGGCACACTGGAGAGTCCCGCCCGGTAGTTCTCCGCCTCGGCCGCCGCGTAGTTGAGCCCCAGCGTGAGCACGCCCGCGGTGAAGGGCGCGAGCCGCACGCCCAGTTGGGGCAGCCCGAAGTACACCAGCGCGAGCTGCACGAGCAGGGGCGTGCCACGCACCCCCTCGGTGAAGACGAGGGCGAGCGCGCGCAGGGGCCAGGGTCCGAAGACGCGCGCCACCGCGAGCCCCAGGCCCACCCCCATCGCCACCGCCATGGCCAGCAGCGACACGGCCAGCGTCATCAGCGCCCCGCGCAGGAAGAGCGAGAGCGTGGCCGGGTAGCGCTCGCGCACGCGCTCCCAGAAGGGCGGCAGCTTGCCCACCGCGGCGCGCCACGCCGTGTAGCGCTCGGGCACGTCGCGCGGGGTGGGGTCCGGGTCTCCCAGCAGCGCCGCCGTCTCGGCGTTCCACAGGCCCCAGCGCTCGTAGAGGGCGCGCAGGGTGCCCTCCCGCGCCAGCTCCTCGAGTGCCGTGTCGAGCGCGTCCCGCAGGGACTCCTCCCCCAGGCGCACCGCCGCCGCGTAGCGCACCTCGCCGAAGCCGCCCGGCACCACGTCCAGCTCCGGCTCGACGGCGCCGTAGTACTGGGTGATGGGCTCATCGAGCAGCACGCCGTCCGTGCGCCCCAGCTTCAAGTCCCGGTAGATGTCGTCCTGGCCCCCCTCGTACGTTTTCACCTGGGCGCCCTCGCGCACGAGGATGCGCTCGGCCAGACTGCCCGGCAGCGTGCCCACCGCGCGCCCCTTCAGCTCGGCGAGCGAGTGCGGCGCGCGGGCGTCTCCCCGGCGCACGGTGAGCCGCTCGGCGGCGGCGTAGTACGGGCGGGTGAGCAGACACACGCGCTTCTTCTCCTCCGTCGCCTCGAGGCCATTGAGCGCCACGTCGAAGTCCCCGCGCGCGAGCAGCTCCAGGAGGCTGTCCCAGGGCCCAAGCACCACGCGCGCCCGGACGCCCAGCTTCGCGGCGAGGGCCTCGGCCAGCTCCACCTCGAAGCCGATGAGGTGGTTGGGATCCCTCGGGTCCGGGAAGACGTAGGGGGCACCGCCCTGGGCGTCCGCGCCCCAGAGCAGCTCCCCCCGGGCCTTCACGGCCTCGAGCCCCGGGGACGTGGCGAGGGCGGCGTGCGGCCAGGCGAGCACGGACAGGCAGACGAGGAGGAGACGGAGGCACACGGCTCGTGTCAGGGGCAGCCCTCCCAGCAAAGAAGCCGCCGAGTCTAATCCCGTCCGGGGCCACGCGAGGTGCCACCCGAAACGGGAACGTGCTAGGCAGCCGCGCCCGGGCGCGGGAGGTTCCCCGCCCGCGGTGGGTTGGGCCGCACGGGGCCCGAGGAGATGGCGATGCTGAACACGGCGATGAACGAGTGGGCCCTCAAGGCGATCCAACTGGAGACGGCGCTGATGGCGCTGGACGAGGTGGGACTGCCCGCGAACATGAAGGCACAGCGGGAGAAGGCCGAGCAGGCGATGCGCGAGCTGGTGCGCGCGTGGACGGCGCAGAAGCCCAAGCCGGACGAGCGCAAGTGGAAGCAGGAGCCCGCGAAGGAGGGCGGCCAGCCCCAGGACGAGGAGCTCGTCGAGGTGGTGGCGAACCTGAAGGAGGACGGCGTGGAGTGGACCGTGCACCGCGCCACCAGCGACAAGGGCGACACCGTGGAGACGGTCGTCGCGGACGGCCGGGCGTGGATGGCGGCGGGCGGCGAGTACTACATGGGCCAGTGGGACGAGGAGCGCGAGGAGCTGGAGGTGGGCCGGGACGACGAGGAGGGCGAGCTCGGCACGGGCCTCGTCTTCACGCTCCGGGGCGAGCTGGTGTTCGAGTCCCAGCTCGAGGACTGACGCTTCCGCCCGGTGTCTGGCTCCCCGTTCGCCGGGCCACCGGGCGCGGACACCGGGGGTGGTGTTCCCGGTGCACGTCCTTAGGTTTCAGATGCGTGCCCGGCATGGACGAGCAGGGTGTGCCGGTCGATGGTTGGGAATGGTGGTCAGGCGGGCGGGGGTGAGCCCGTGTTGGACACGCTCTTTCTTCAGAACGCGCTTCCATCCACACGTGTGCCCGGTGACGCCCCGAGCGGGGACAGGGCCGTGTGGAACACGAAGCTCCCGGTGCTCGTCGCATCGGGGTCGCGGTTGATCGACACGCCATCCTTCGAGGCCTGGGTCCCGCTATAGGTGTACGTGTTGACGGTCGCCGCGTTCGAGGCGGTGGAGGTCAGCAGCGTCACCGTATCGCCGCCATTGTTGAGGCTGAGGGTGCCCGTGGAGGCGGCCACCGCGTTGGGGGTGCCCGCGGGGATTCCGCTGGTGCCGCTGAACACCGCGATGGCCTTGCCCGCGCCGAGCACCGTGTTGGCGGGGAAGACGTGCCGCACGGCGGTGGCGTCCATGATCACCCAGCCGCTGATGTCCACGGAGGTGCTTTCCGTGTTCACCAACTCCACGAACTCGCCGTTGGTGTTGGAGCCGGGCTCGTTGGCGAGGATCTCGTTGAAGATGACGCGCGGGGGGGGCTCGGTGATGGAGAAGGGACCGGTGCTCACGTCGGAGCTCTTCCCGTCCACGTCCCGGATGCGCACGCGTGCAAGCGCCGTGGGCGAGTCGGGCACCTTCCAGGCGTGGCTTCCCGTGCTGGCGTCCAGGCTGGTGGCGATGCTCGTCCAGGTGACGCCGTTGTCGGCGGTGAAGTCCAGGTTCACGCGGGTGTAGCCGATGGCGATCCAGGTGATGGTGCGGGTGGAGCCGCGGATCCACCGCTCCCCGCCGTCGGGGCTGGTGAGGGTGACGCGGGGCAGGGGCGTGCGCAGCGTGATGGACGCGGGCATGCTCGAGTTGCCCGCGGCATCGAAGGCCAGCACCTGGTAGGTGTACGTGTTGCCCGGAGCGAGACCCAGGTCCACGAAGCCGGGGGTGACCGTCGTCCCGGCCAGCCGGTAGCCGGTGGTTCCATACACGTTGCGGTACACCCGGTAGCCCGCCACTCCCACGTTGTCCAGGGAGGGACTCCAGCTCAGCTCGATCGAATCGGGAGCGGCGCTGCCCGCCAGGGAGCGGGGCGGGGTGGGGCGCTCGGTGTCCGGTCCCGGCGGCTGCGTGTCGCCGCGGGAGGTGTACGAGACGCTTCGCGCGCCCTGCTCCACCACGAAGGTGGCGCCATCCTGCGAGCGCAGCTCGATGTGGCCGCGCTCCTGGCTGGTGGCGGGGTCCTCCGTCTGCCAGATGTCCGAGTGGTGCGCCGTCAGCCGATCCAGGCACTCGCGCGTGGGATGGCCATAGGTGTTGTTCCAGCCCACGGAGATGAAGGACACCAGGGGCACGGTCTTGTCCAGGAACGCGTCGCCGGACGAGTAGCGCGAGCCGTGGTGATGCACCTTGTACAGCTCGAGCTCTCCCACCTGCTCGAGCAGGGTGGATTCGATGTCGTCGGGCGTGGAGGTGAGATCGCCGCCCACCAGCGCGTCGAACGCGCCGTAGGTCACCTTCACCACCACGGACTTCGCGTTCTCGTCATCGGTGGAGACGCCATTGCCATTGCTCGCCACCACCGTGAGCGTCACCTGTCCGCAGAGCGAGAAGGTGTCTCCCCGGTGCGCCGTGAAGCGGCGGCCCGCGAAGTGGGTGTCGTACTCCGTGAAGGTCTTCGAGTCATACGCGCCGCCATGGTCATACACGGCGGTGATGGGGACGGCGTCGGTGCCCACGTCCACCTCGTCGATGCCGCCCATGTGATCCGCGTGCATGTGCGAGACGAAGGCCAGGTTGATGCGCGTCACCCCCAACTGCTTCAGATAGGCCTTGATGGTGTCGCCCGAGCCGGTGGGGCCTCCGTCGAACAGCACCGCGCAGCCTCCCGGCGCGACGAGCACCGCCGAATCCCCCTGGCCGATGTCCAGGGTGGTGAACCGTAGTTGCTGCGCCCCGGCGAGCAGCGGACACAGCAGGGTGAGCAGCAGCGAGAGGCGGAAAGGGAGACGTGGAGGAGTGCGCATGGGCTCGCCTGGAGGAGGACCGCCTCTCCTGGGTACCCCGAACCGGAATGGCGCTTCAAGTCACGCCCCGCCATTCATACTGTCCGTCACGACCCCCTCGCGCGAACGTCACGGGGATTCGTCATCCGGAGCTGGCACCTGGGGCGTCTGTTCCTCCATGCTGAAGGGCGCCCTCTCGTCCGGATTCAACTCGTACTCCTGCGCGGCGGCGCGGTCGTCCTGTTGACTCGCCCACGTGGTGTGTCCGCCCGCGAAGCCCTCCAGGGGACGCGGCCCATGCCGCGTTTCCACTTCCAGATCCTTGGCCTCCTGCTCCCGCAGACGGCGCCGCTCCTGTTCCCGCTCCCGCTGGTGCAGCTTCTCCATTGGGTCGTTCACCATGTGGTGCCTCCTGGTGTCCAAGTTGCGGATGACTCCGCGAATCCGTCAGCCAACGGCCCGCGGTCCGGGGGGCGCGGCGTGCTCGGCTGCTCGGTGGCGGGGCGAGACCCTTGCCGAGTCCCGGGGGCTCCGGGAAGCTCGTGCGCCATGACTTGCTTCCCTCTCCGTCTTTCGTGGCTGGTGCTGGGCCTGTCGCTCGCGGGCTGTGCCGCCACCCAGGTCACCGTTCCTCCTCCGGCGGGAGACACCGTCACGATCCTCGTTCCCGGCTACCGGGGCAGTTTCCTCGACACCGACGCGCCCGAGCCCGAGCGGGCCTGGGTCACCGCGGGCCAGGCGCTGTCCCGGGGAGAGCGCTCGCTCGCCCTGTCATTTCCAGGACAGCGACCGGTGCCATCCTACGGCCCCTTGCGGCCAGCGGGCCCCGTCACCCGCATCGCCGTGCCCTTCTACTCGGTGGACGTGTACGGCTCGTTCCTCGAGTACGGCCGCGAGCACTTCCCGGGTCTCG
This sequence comes from Cystobacter fuscus, assembly GCF_044360685.1. Classification (GTDB taxonomy): domain Bacteria; phylum Myxococcota; class Myxococcia; order Myxococcales; family Myxococcaceae; genus Cystobacter; species Cystobacter fuscus_C. The sequence goes on from NZ_CP043491.1 coordinate 896,125, forward strand.
TTCCCTTCTCCTACGACTGGCGCCAGGACGTGCGGCGGAGCGCGGACGAGCTGTGCGCGCGCATCGAGCAGCTCGTGGCGCAGGGCAAGCGCGAGGTGAACATCGTCGCCCACAGCATGGGCGGGCTGGTGACGATGCGGTGTCTGCTGCACGGGGGCGCGGCGGGGAGCGGACAGCCCTGGGCGGGCGCGGCGGCGGTCAAGCGCGTGGTCTTCATCGGCACGCCCTTCCAGGGGGGGCCGGGCCTCTTCGATGACCTGCTCCTCGGCACGGAGACGGTGCGCAACCGGGCCCTCTTGTCGCCCGAGGCCCTCTTCTCCTTCGCCTCCGTGTTCCAGCTCCTGACGCCGGGCGGCGACGTCTTCGTGGACGCGAGCGGCCAGCCCGTGGCGTGGAACCTGTTCGAGCCCGAGAGCTGGTGGACGCGCGGGTGGGGCCCGTTCGCGGACCCCGCGCTGCGCGAGAACGAGGCCTACCGCGCGCAACTTCGGCGCATGCTCCAGGCGAACCGGGAGCTGCACGAGTCGCTCGCGCCCCGCGAGGCGCCGCCGCCTCCTCCCTTCGAGACGCTCGTGGTGGTGGGCACGGGGCGTCCCTCGACGAGCGGGGTGCGGGTGGTGGAAGGAAAGCTCGACTTGAAGAACGCGCCGCACGCGGACGGGGACGGCGCCGTGCTCAGCTCGAGCGCGCTGCCGGTGCTGCCCATCCCCTATCAGCGCCTGGACAGCGCCGCCGAGCACGTGGCGCTCATGTCCGACCGGGACGTGCTGCGCGCGCTCGAGCGCTTCTTCCAGGAGGAGCGAGCCGGGCGGCCTTGAGCAGCGCTTCCACCATGGGCACGCTGTTGGCCTGGCCCTTGCCGGCGATGTCGTAGGCGGTGCCGTGGTCCGGCGAGGTGCGCGGCACGGGCAGGCCGAGTGTCACGTTCACCGTGCGCTCGAAGTCCAGGGCCTTGGCGGGGATGAGGCCCTGGTCGTGGTACATGGCGAGCACCACGTCATAGGGGAAGTGCTCCACGTGGGCGAAGAGCCCATCCGCCGCCAGGGGGCCGTGCACATCCAGGCGCTGCCGGCGCGCGAGCTTGATGGCGGGGGTGATGACGTCCACCTCCTCGCGTCCCAGCAGGCCGCCTTCGCCCGCGTGGGGGTTGAAGCTCAGCACGCCGATGCGCGGCGCGTGGCCCACCACGGGCGCGAGGCTCGTGGACAGGAGCTTGAGCTGCGCCACCAGCCGCTCCACCGTCAGCAGCCGGGGCACGTCCGCCAGGGGCACGTGGTTGGTCGCCAGCGCCACGCGCACGCGCGGACCATCCATGAGCATGAGCACCTCGCGGCCGAACGCCTCCGCCAGCACCTCCGTGTGGCCCATGAAGGGGATGCCCGCGCGGGAGATGCCTTCCTTGGACACCGGCGCCGTGCACAGCGCGTCCACCCGTCCCGCGCGCGCCGCCTCGATGGCCGCCTGGATGAAGGCGTACTGGGCCTTTCCTCCCTGGCGCGTGGGCTTGCCGGGCTGGCGATCCTTCTCCCCGAGCCGCGTCACCACGCACACCGTGGGTCGCGACGGACGCTCCAGCGTCTCGGGCGTGGCGCGCGCGTACGTGCCGAAGAGGGCGAAGCGCTCGAGCGTCGGCTCATCGCCGAACACCACGGGGACGAGGGCGCGGCGCACCCGGGGCAGCGCGAGCGCCGCCGCGGTTACCTCCGGGCCGATGCCCGACACGTCCCCGAGCGAGATGCCGACGACGGGACGCGCTCCCTCGGGACTCTCGGCCCGGGCGCTCAGATCTTCGTCTCCACGGACGCCTTCTGCCGCAGCTCCTGCACGTACTGCTCCACGTACTTCTCCGTCTTCTGCATCTTGAGCCGCGTCTCCAGCTCCTGCTTCACCGTCTCGAAGGCGGGCACGTCCACGGCGCGCTTCTCCTCGACCTTGAGCACGTGCCAGCCGAACTGGGTGCGCACCGGCTCGCTCACCTCGCCCTCTCCGAGCGTGAAGGCCACGCGCTCGAAGGCGGGCACCATCACCCCGCGCCGGAAGAAGCCCAGGTCGCCGCCGTCGGACGCGCTCGGGCCCTCGCTCTTCTCGCGCGCCAGTTGCGCGAAGTCCACGCCCGGCTTGCGCGCCTGCTCGGCCAGAGCCACCGCCTTGACGCGCGCCGCCTCCACCTGCGCGGGCGTCGCCTTGGCGTCCACCTGCACGAGGATGTGCCGCGCGTGCACCTCGGCGTCACCCGACTCCATCTTCGTGTACTGGGTGTAGGCCGCCTTGAGGTCCTCCTCGGACACCTTCACCTTGGAGCTGACCTTCATCTGCACGAGCTTCATGCGCGACATCTGCTTGCGCAAAAACTCCTTGTACGTCGCGACGTTGAAGCCCTCGCCGGAGAGCAGCTGGTTGAACTGGGCGTCGTCGGTGACGTTGTTCTGCCGCTTCACGTCCGCCACCGCCGCTTCCAGCTCCGCGTCCGTCACGCCCAGGCCCAGCTCCTTGATCTGCTCCTCCATCAGCTTCTCGCCGATGAGGGAGTCCAGGGCCTTCTTCATCACCACCGAGCGGGCCTCGGCGCGCTTCTGCGCGTCGCGCTCGCCCGCCAGCCGCGCCAGCTCCGGCGCCGCGCGCTTCTCCACCTCGGACTGGGTGATGATGTCGCGATTGACCACCGCCGCCACGCGATCCACCAGCTCCGCGCGCGCCGCCGCGCCATTGAGCAGCAGCACCGCCACCATCGTTCCAAGCCACTTCTTCATCGCCTGTCCTCCGTGCCTCTCTCGTGGGGAGCCTTCGCTCAGGGCCTGGTCGTCGTCTGGGTGACGGGACGGCCGCGAATGGCCTGCAGCGTGGGCTCGTTCACCCACACCTGGGCCTTGCTCCGCAATTCCTGTTCGTACTTCGTCTGCGCCTCCGCGCGCCGCTGCGCGAGGAGCTTCGCCTCCACCTGGGCGCGCACCTCGACGAACTCCAGCTTGCGCCCCGGCTTCTTCTCCAGCACGCGGAACAGGTGGTAGCCGTACTCCGTCTCCACCACGTCCGACACCTGGCCCGGCGCGAGCGAGAACACGACCTCGTCGAACGCGGGGGGCATCTGCCCGCGGGGGAAGAAGCCCAGGTCCCCGCCCACCTTCGCGTCCGCGCTCAGCGAGTACTTGCGCGCCAGGTCCGCGAACTTCTTGCCCGCCTTGAGCTGCACTTGCAGCCGCCGCGCCTCCTCCATGGTCTTCACGACGATCTGCGCGGCGCGCACCTGCTCGGGCGAGGAGTACTCCGCCTCGTGCTGGGCGTAGGTGTCGCGCAGCTCCTCCTCCGTCACCGCCACGCGGGTGTACACCTCGTTGGTGAAGAGCTTCTCGATGGTGAGGCGCGCGGCCTCGTTCTTCTTGAGCTCCGCCATGGACAGCTGGCCCTCGGCGAGCACGTCGTTGAAGTTGCCCGCGGGGTAGTCGCTCGACAAGCGCAGCACGCCCCGGTCCACCTCGTCGGGCGTCACGGTGATGTTGTGGGCGCGCGCCTCCTGCAGGAGCACCGTGCGGGCGATGAGCGTGTCGAGCAGCGCGCGCTTGTAGGGCTCCACCTCCTCGGGCGAGGGCTGCTGGCCGGACTCGGAGCTCGTGGCGATGAACTCCCGCTCCAGCTCGCGCTCGAAGTCGGCGCGGGAGATGACCTCGCCATTGACGGTGGCCACCGCGAGCGCGTCCGGCTCCTCTTTGTCCTTCTGGGTGCAGCCGGCGAGCCCCACGGCGAGCGCCAGGGTGGTGGCGAGCACACGGGGAGCGCGGAGGAGGGCCGGGCGGAAGGGGAGACGGCTCGGGAGAGTCATGGCGGCGTCACCTGGACGGACGGAAAGGGGGCGGGAAGGCTACCGGGAGCGGGGCCGCTCGCGGGCCGCACGGGGGCGTTCAGGTCCACATGCACCCGCGCGAGCGCGGCGGCGTCCACCGTGAGGGCCGCGCGGTGCTCGAGCTCGGAGATCCACTGCGTCCAGGCGTGGGCGCGCTGTTCCTGGGCGAGCCGGCCGGACAGGGCGGTGCGCACGTCCTCGAGCGTCTGGTTCAACGCGGGCTGGTGGCCGGTGAGCTGGAGCACGTGCAGTCCGGTGTCCGTCTGCACCACGCCGCTGAGCGTCCCCGGGCCGGTGGGCACGAGCAGGCGCGCGGCCTCGGCCACCTCGGGCCCGAAGTCCCGCGCGAGCTCCTCGAACGAGCGGTAGCGCAGGTCCCCATCCAGGGGTTGGGTGCGTGGCTCCTCGCTGCGCGCGCGCGCGAGCCGTCCGAAGGCGGCGAAGTCCGTGGGGGGCAGCGCGCGGGCCTCGGCGAGCAGCTTCCCGGCCGTCTCGCGCGCGTGGGCCACCCGGGCCGCGTCCGCGCGGGGCGCCGCGAGGAAGAGGTGGGAGAGCCGCACCTGCTCCGGGCGCACGTAGTCCTCACGGTGGCGGGCGTAGGCGTCGGCGAGCTGGGCCTCGGACACGGGCGGCAGGGCGTCGTCGAGCCGCGCGCGCATGAGCCGGGACACGAGCGCCCGCTTGGTGGCCGCCACCACCTCGGGGTCATCCTGCAACCCGCGCGCGAGCGCCTCCTGGACGAGCAGCTCGTAGCGCGCGAGGCCCTCGACGTACTCGCGCTTGCGCTCCAGGGTCTGGTAGCGCTCGCGCTGCGCGGGGCTCATCTCCTCCAGACGCTGGCGCAGCTCCTCGGCCGTCACCCGGTCGCCGCTCCAGGCGACGACGGACGTGCCTCCGGGCGCGCGGGTATGGCGCAGGTCCACCCGGGCCTGGCCTGGGGCGGGACTCCGCTCGCAGCCGACGAAGGCCAGCACGGCGAGGGCCAGCACGGCGAGGGTGGAGAGGCGGAGGGCGGGGGACATGGAAGGGGTTCCGGGTGGGTAGCACGCCCGGGAGGAGGGGACAACGGGGCGGCCCTTCCGGCCCTGTCACGGTCCAGTTCCGGCCTCTTCCCGCCCTTCAGACCCGGGTCGCGTGTGTCGACAGGAACGCTTCCACCAGCGGGAAGATTTCGTCCGGGGCCCGGCGTCCGAGCACCAGGTCCGCGTGCCCGTAGTCCTCGGCGAAGCCATGCCCCCGCCCGGCCACCACCAGCTTCACCGGACCACCCAGGTACTCCTGGGCGCGTGCCACGGCGAGCGGCGGGGCGAGCAGATCCTTGCTTCCGGCCAGCAGCATCACCGGCAGCTTCGCCCCGGCCAGGGGCTTGCGGTAGCAGGTGCCGTCCGCCATGCAGAAGGAGTCGGTGGAGATCCACTGGGCGAACTGGCGCACCACTCCTCCGGAGATGTCCGAGGGCATGTTGGCCAGGCACCGGCGCACCACGTCCGGGTCCATGTTGTCCGCCAGCATCATGTACCGGGTGAGCGGCCCCGGGGGCGCGCCGAACAGGGCGATGCCGGTGATGCGGCGCACGGGAATGGACTTGAGCCGCAGGAGCGGCTCGATGCGCTGGATGAATTGCTTGAGACCCGGCTGCACCGCGAAGGTGAAGGGACTGCCGATCGCCACCGCGGCGCGCACGGGCACTTGCGGGTTTCGCGCCAGATGGCCGTAGAGCGTCAGCCCACCCTTGGAATGTCCCACCCAGAGAACTTCCTTGGCCCCGGTGGACAGCACGGTTCGCACCGCGCAGCGCACGTCGTGCTCGGCCAGATCATCGAAGGAGAACTCCCCGCAGGGGCCCGCCAGCCCCCGGCCGCGCAGCTCCATCACCCACGTCTCGAAGCCGGCCCGGGCCAGGTAGCGCGCCAGGCTGTAGCGCTCGTCGAAGTCCATGTGGAAGCGGTTGACGCCCAGTCCGTGGCAGAGGATGACGGGCTCGGCGAAGCGGCGCTCGCCCCGCGCGTGGTAGCGCCCCAGAGCCACCGCCGCCCCGTCGTCCGTGGGCACCCGGTACAGCTCGTCCGGCTTGAAGGGCAGCGTGAGCAACCCTTCGCCCTCGCGATTCACCGCACGCGAGAACAGGTCGGCCATCCTCGTCAGCCTGGGTCCGTTTCGGTTCGTCACCTGGGAACTCTAACGCCCTTCCAGGGTGGGCTCCGTGGAAAATTACACACTCCCCCCAATCGGCAAGCGGGTTGCAGGGTGTCCTACCCATTCAAACCGGGAGGCAGGTAGATGCGGCAAAAGCCGAGCTTTGCGGAAAAGTTGTCCACGATGAAGGTCGCTCTGGTGCCCACGGATACCCTCTTGAGGGCCTTGGGAGTGATGGAGCGCTACCGTGTCCGGTTGCTGCCCGTGCTGGGAGACGCGGGACGGATGGTGGGGCTGCTCAGCCGGGAGCATGTGATGTCGGCGTGGGAGGTGGATCCGCTCCTGCCCGTGTCGTTGGTGATGGCGGCGTGCGAGGCCCCGCGCCCGCTGGGACCCCGGCTGGTGCCCCGGTGAGCCATGGGGTGGGAAAAGTGGGCGGTCAGGTGGGAAGGCGCGTGCGCTATGCTGACCGGCGCCGTGTCCGGAGCCTGGGTCGTCTACATGGTGTGCTGTCGGGATGGGACGCTCTACACGGGGGCGACCAACCACCTGGAGCGCCGTCTGGCCACCCACAACCGGGGCCGGGGCGCCGCCTACACCCGGGCGCGCCTGCCGGTGACGCTCGTGTGGAGCGAGCCCGCGGTGGATCGGGGCGCCGCCCTGCGCCGGGAAGCGGCGCTCAAGCGCCTGTCGCGCGCCGCGAAGTTGCGCCTTGTTCACCAAGCATCAAATGACTCCGGGTCCAATTAGACCTGACCCCGGGTCATGTGACTTTGCGTCCCGACGCGTTCCTCTCCCGGGAAACTTGGGCGTCATGGGATGCACATGCGAGCGGCGTACGAAGGGTCTACTCCGGGTGTGCAGCAGCCCGCGACACGTGTTCAGGATGCGCGGCTCGTGGACGAGCAGCGCCTGCTCTACGCGGCGTCCCTGACGTGGATGCTGTTCTGGAGCGCCGACATGTTGTCGGTGCTCCGGCCGACCTGGGACACGCTGGCGCTGCGCTTCGTGTGGGCGGGGCTGACGGTGCTGTCGGGCAGGCTGCTGCCCCGGGTGGGCCCGGTGTGGCGCTCGATGCTGCGGATCCTCTCCGGGGTGATCCTGCCCAACGTGTTCTTCGGCCTGATCATCTACCGGCTGGGGGGCTTGAACAGCCCCATCTTCCACTGGCTGTGTCTGATGCCCGCGGTCACCCTGCTGATGGGCAGGGGTCTGTGGCATGGGGCGGCAAGCACCCTGCTGATGCTGCTGGTGGCGGGCGCGATGCTGTGGGCGGGAGGCGCGCCCCAGGAGCGCTTCCTGTCGTGGATGCCGATGCTGATCGTGGAGTCGATGGGCATCCAGCTCACCTTCTTCTATCAGCGGTTGTTGCTCGAGCGGGCGAAGGCCGCGGCGGAGCAGAAGCTGGCGCGGCGGGCGCTCGACGAGTCCAATGAGCGGGCGTTGCGCGCCGAGCAGATGGCGCAGCTGGGACAGTTGGCGGCGGGTGTGGCCCACGAGGTGCGCAACCCCCTGGCCTACATCCAGGCCAACCTGCGCTTCCTCCAGGAGGAGGCCCGGCCCACGGAGGGCGCGAGCGACTCCGAATACGCCGCCGCGCTCCAGGAGACGATGCACGGCGTGGAGCGCATCCATCAGATCGTGAAGGATCTCACGGCGCTGTCGCGCTCGGAGGAGCCCACGCCCGTGAGCCCGTGCGACCTGGGGCCGGTCATCGATACGAGCGTGCGGCTGGCGTCGGTGCGGCTCAAGACCCTGGTGCGCCTGGCGGTGGAGGTGCCGGAGACGCCGTGGGCGCGGGCCGAGCCGCGCCGGCTGGGGCAGGTGTTGCTCAACCTGTTGCTCAACGCGGCGGACGCCATCGAGGAGGCGAAGGTGCCCGACGGGCGGGTGGCGCTGCGGGTGCAGGTGGACGAGGAGCGGGTGCGGGTGCTGGTGGAGGACAACGGGCCCGGCATCCAGACCGAGCACCTCTCGCGGCTGTTCACGAGCTTCTTCACCACGAAGGCGCCGGGCAAGGGCACGGGGCTGGGGCTCGCGCTGTCGCGGCAGTACGTGGAGTCCTTTGGCGGCACGCTGCGCGCGGAGAACCGCTCCGAGGGCGGCGCGCGCTTCATCGTGGAGCTGCCCGCGGCCTGAGTGGACTCAGCCGCCCACGGTCTGGCCGAGCGTGGCGAGCACCTCGCGGGCCTCCGCCGCCATGCTCGAGACGAGCTCGGCGGCCGGGCGCAGCTCGTGCACGTTGCCGCACGCCTCCCCCACCGTCAGGCCCATCTCCTCGAAGTCGCCCTCGGTGTGCACCGTGGGCAGGAGCGCGGAGAAGCGGGGCAGGGGCACGCGCTGGCCGCCCAGCAGCGTGTGGCCGATGGGCTCGGACGCCGGCAGTGCCAGGGCCTCGGCTTCCCGGCCGGCCCACTCGCGCGCCGCGCGGTTGCGCAGCACGCGCATGGCCTGACCGGGCCACTCGGGGCCGAAGAGCGTGGTGCGCACCGTGTCGCCCACGCCCGCGGCCAGCACCCGGCGCTTGTACTCGTCGTGGGCCTGGGCCTCCTCGCTGGCCAGGAAGCGGGTGCCACACCACACCGCCTCCGCCCCGAGCGCCAGTGCCGCCACCAGCCCGCGGCCATCCACGATTCCACCGGCGGCGATCACCGGCAGCGGCGCCACCGCCGCGCGCACCGCCGGCAGCAGCGCGAAGGTGCTCGCCTCCGCGCGGTTGTGTCCGCCCGCCTCCGCCCCCTGCGCGATGATGGCGTCGGCTCCCAGGGCCGCCGCCTCGCGCGCCTCCGCCACCGAGCCCACCTGGAGCCACACCCGCGTGCCCGCGCCGCGCAGCCGCTCCACGTGCGCGCGCCGGGGCAGGGTCCAGAAGAACACCACCACCGCCACCCGCTCCTCGGCCAGCACCTCGATGTGGGCGTCCTCCACGAAGTCGCCGATCAGGTCCACGCCGAAGGGGCGCGCGGTCAGCTCCCGGGTGGCCCGGATCATGGCGCCCAGGGCGGGCGGCGGCAGCATCGCCCCACCCAGCGTGCCCAGTCCGCCCGCGTTGCTCACCGCGGCGGCGAGGGCGGGCCCCGCCAGGAAGGCCATGCCGGCGCTGATGATGGGGACGTCCAGTCCGTATTGTTGGGTGAGCCGGGTCTTCATAGCGAGATCCTCTCCTCCGCCTCGTCGAGCAGGAAGGAGAAGTGCTCGCGATCCGTGCTCAGGGCGCGCGCCAGGTTGTCGAACTGCTGGCGGCCATACCTGGCGAACGTGTCCATCATCCGCAGCACCGCGCGCCGCTGCGCGTAGGTCGCCGGCAGGTGCGCGAGCGAGGTGGGGCAGGTGGGCTCCCGCCAGTCGGGCGCCTGCTGTCCGTAGAGCAGGTGGTGCGTGCCCTCGAGGTAGATGAGGGGAGGGCTCTCCGGGTGGTCCGCCGCGAAGCGCTCCGTGAGCGCGCGCAGGTTGCCGAAGAAGGCGCGCGACATGAAGTGCACGGACATGATGGCCCAGTACTTGAGCAGGGGATCGTTGGGCGCGCGCAGCGTCTCGCGCCGGAACTCGTGCAGGGCCTCCATCTCCGGCCGGCCATACACCTTGTCGAAGAACCACCACTCGAGCAGCTCCGCGGGCGTCCAGGGGATGCGGGCATCCATGTCCAGCACCTTCCAGTCGTGCAGGAACAGCTCGGCCTCGGTGGAGAACGTGCGGCGCAGGAAGTCCACCGTGGAGGTGCCGGGCCCCGTGGCGGGCTCCTGCACCCGGCAGTCCTGGAGGTAGAAGGTATGCAGCGCGTTGATGCGCGGGGCGAACAGCAGCGCCGCGCAGCGCAGTATGAAGAGCGCCTCCTTGCCCTGCGCCTCGCGCATCATCGTGGAGATGGGGTGGCCCACGAAGTCGGCGTGGTGGCGGTGCCAGGCGGCGATGAGGTCACCCTGCTCGGTGAACCTGTCGGGCCGGGGGTTCCACGCCGGCGCCGGAAGCCGGCCGGCCTGGTACGCGTCCAGTTGCTCGCGAACGAGCCGCATGCGCTCATCGCGCTCGTGCTTCAGCAGCGGCCCCGGCCCACCGGCCCGCTCCGCCGTCTGGACGAAGCGGTGCATGAAGTCGTTCATCTCCACCGAGAGCGCATGCTTGCGCTCCACCAGCCTCAGGGCCCGCTCGCTCTGCTCGGGCGAGAACGTCACCGGCTCGGACTCCGAGCTGCCCACGTGCCCCGACTCCCGCTCCAGGTGGTGCATGCCGAAGTAGACCGGGGTGATGCCCGTCTGCTGCCTCACCTGCAGGGCCTGGCTCGTCGTGGCGGAGAAGAGCAGGTGACCATCCTTCTCGAGCTGCTCCACGTGCAGGTAGCGGTAGGCGGGCACCGCCGCCTCGTCACCGACGACCTCCTGGATGCGCTGGCTCTCCACGGCGCGTCCCGGGTCGAGCATGGGCGACAGCCACAACGCCCACATCAGCGAGCTGGCGCGCCGGGTCCCCCACAGCTCGTCCAACTCCAGCCGGCGGAAGTCCGCCAGGAAGAGCCGCGCGTGCGTCCGGTCCTCCAGGACGTGGCCGTTGATGGTGTCCTTGAGCTTCGCGTCCTGCTCGGACTCCTTCTCATTCTTGCGGAATGCGAGATAACGCTCGTTGTAGAAGGGAAAGGACATCACGAAGCCGAGCAGGGGAATGAAGCAGTCGTAGTGCCGCCGCGTGTCCCTCAGGTGCGAGTCGCCAATCCAACGGTAGAGGGCGTGCCCCTCCAGTTCGCGCGACAGGGCGTCCAGGTGTCCCAGGGCTTCTTGCATGATCGACTCCTCGCGGGGGTGGGGGCTGGGCCACAGCGAACAACGGCGGCTCGCTGAATCGATACAACTCCCCGAGGAGGTGAAAAATGGGGTTCTGGTAAAATCATTATCCCGAGAAGCGGGATAATGAGCGGATGGATGTCTTTCAAGCGATGAGGGTGTTCGCGAAGGTGGTGGAGCTGGAAGGCTTTTCGCGGGCGGCGGAGCGGCTGGGCATCTCGGCCACGGCGGCGTCGCGGCAGGTGGCCGAGCTGGAGGCGCGGCTGGGCGTGAGGCTGCTGCATCGCACGACGCGCAGGCTGTACCTCACCGACAGCGGGCGGAGCTACTACGAGCGCTGCGCGCAGATCCTCAACGACCTGGACGAGGCGGAGCTGACCATCTCCTCGGCGGCGGGGCGGCCGCAGGGCCTGCTGCGGGTGGCGGCGCCGGTGTCCTTTGGCGTGCAGCACCTCACGCCGCTGTTCCTGGACTACATGGAGCGCTACCCGGAGGTGAAGCTGGAGCTGTCGCTGTCCGACCGCATGGTGGACCTGGTCGAGGAGGGCTATGACCTGGCCCTGCGCATCACCCATGAACTGAAGACGACGCTGGTGGCCCGGCCGCTGGCCCAGGCGCGCCTGGTGGCCTGCGCGGCGCCCGCCTACCTCGAGCGCCATGGGGTGCCCCGCACGCCGGAGGAGCTCCGTCACCACGAGTGCCTGTGCTACACGTACGACGCGCTGCCCGGCGTCTGGGAGTTCGAGGGTCCCTCGGGGCCCGTCCGGGTGTCCGTCCAGGGCCGGCTCGCCACCAACAACGGGGACTCCCTGCGCGCGGCGGCGGTGGCGGGACGGGGCATCATCCTGGAGCCCAGCTTCCTGGTGGGCGAGGACCTGCGGCAAGGCCGCCTCGTGCGGCTGTTGCCGGACCACCCGGTGACACCCCTCACCCTCTACGCCGTCTATCCGAGCCGACGCTACCTGTCGCCCAAGGTGCGCACCCTCGTCGACTTCCTCGTCGAGCGCATCGCCGAGCCCCTTCCCTGGGATGCCTGGATGCGAAACGGGCGGTGAGTTCGGGGAGGGGCCGGAGGCGCGCTCAGGCCGTGGCGGAGGGGGGCGCGGTGGGCGGCACGGCGGGCGGCACCTGGGGCGCCTTCTGCTTCTTCGAGCGCATCACCAGGAAGACGATGCCCAGCAGGAGCCCGGCGCCCGCGCCCACGCCGGTGCCGGTGAGCTGGTAGCCGAGGAGCTGCGCGGTGACGCTGCGGATGACCTCGGGCAGGTTGCACATCGTCTGGGTCGCCTGGATGCGGGTGGTGTTGTCCCACTCGAGCCACTTGGGGCCCAGCCACGACGCGGTGGCCAGTCCCCCGAAGGCTCCCGCCAGGATGAAGGTGAGCAGTGTCTTGAGGGCGGCGATCATCCAGGAACCTCGGTCAGGAGACGGGGAAGCGTCCTTTAGCACGGGGCGGCGCGCGTGTTATTTGGAAACCCGTGCCGCTCCTTCCGCTCGCCGCCCTGTTCGGGGTCATCACGTTCGTGTGTGCCCTCTTCCTGCTCGTCCATGCGTTCCGCCGCAGCCTGGGCACGGGGATGATGGTGCTCCTGGTGCCGTTCTACCTGCCCGTGTATGCCTTCAGTCAGTTCGAGCACTCGCGCAAGAACCTCATCCTCGCGGGCTTCTTCGGCAGCACCCTGCTCACCGCCGTCTTCCTGGGGCTCGGCGCCCATGCCCTGGAACAGGTGATGGTGCGTCCGCCTCCGCCCGCGCCCTTCTGAGCCGCCCCGCGACGTGGCGCCCGTGGTCCCCCCCGCCGAGCCGCTCGCCTCGAGCGCTCCCCGCTGTCCGCCGCACCAGCGTCCGGCGGTCACCACCTGCGTGCGCTGCGGCACCTTCCTGTGCGGCGAGTGCACCGAGTTGCTCGGCGAGGTGGCCTGCTGCGCGTCCTGCCTCCCGCTGCTCCGGGCCCACGGCTCGGCCTCGCTCCCGCTCAAGCTGGCGTTCGGCCTGTGCGTGGCCGCGATGATGTCCTCGCCGTTTGCCCTGCTCTTGCCCCTGCACGTGAAGGTGGACCCCGAGCGGGCCCTCATCGTGCTGCCCCTGTTGCGCCGCCTGCCCGTGCTCAACGTGCTGGCGGCCGGGGTGGGCGGGGTGTTGGCGTCGCGTGAACTGCGCCGCCTGGGGTCCGGCGCGCGCTCCACTCCGGCGGGCTCGCTGGCGCGGTGGACCCGCGCGCTCGCGTGGCTCAACCTCGGCTTCGTCCTGCTCCAGGGCTTCCTCGTGCTGCGGCTCGTCCTGGGCCTGCTCGCCCCGGGCGGGCCCTGAGGCTCACACCCCGCGCTCGTTCGGATCCCAGATGTACTTGTGCATCTGAAGCTGGAAGCGCACCGGCAGTCTGTCCGCGATGACCCACTCGGCCAGGTCCTTCGTGGAGAGCTTCCCGTGCACGGTGGAGAAGAGCAGTTCGTAGGGCTTGTCCAGCAGGCGGTGCTCGGCGATGAGCCGCTTGCTCCACTCGTAGTCCTCGCGGCTGCCGATGACGAACTTGAGCTCGTCGTTGGCGTTCATCGACTCGAGGTTGCGGTAGTCATTGCGATCGCTCTCGCCGGAGGAGGGCGTCTTCATGTCCACGATCTTGTGCACCGCGGGGGGCACGAGCCGCACGTCGATGGCGCCACTGGTCTCCAGGAGCACGGTGAGGCCCGCGCCGAGCAACTGCTCCATCAGCGGATACACCCCGGGCTGCAACAGGGGCTCGCCACCCGTCACCTCCACGCGCGGCGAGCCGAGCGCCTTCACCTCGTCCACCACCTCGGAGATCTTGCGGCGCTGGCCGCCATGGAAGGAGAACTCGCTGTCACAGTAGGAGCAGCGCAGGTGACAGCCGGTGAGCCGCACGAAGGAGCACAGCAGTCCCGCATGCGAGGACTCGCCCTGCACCGAGAGGTAGATCTCCTTGACCACCAGCGAGTCAGCGGTGGGAACACGACGGGGCTCGATGTGGGGGCGCGCGAGGGGCATGGGCGAGAATCCAGGAGAGAATTGCTTCAACCCCACCCACGCGGGCGATGCAAGCGCGGAGCTGGCCCACGCGCCAGGCCCGCCCCCCAGGCGGCGCGGCGGGCGCCCGGAGGCAGGAGGCTCAGGGCGAGGGGGCGCGGCCCTTCACCTGGGCGATGTGGGAGTCGATGAGCCGCCGCGCGATGCTCAGGGGCGGAGGGATGCGGGGCAGCCGGTCCACGCCGAACCAGCCGGCCTCGGCGATCTCCTGGCCATCCACGCGGATCTCCCCGCTGGCGTACTCGGCGGTGAAGCCCACCATGAGCGAGCGGCCAAAGGGCCAGGGCTGGCTGCCGAAGTAGCGCAGGTTCTTCAGCTCCAACCCCACCTCCTCGCGCACCTCGCGCGCCACCGTCTCCTCCAGCGACTCGCCCACGTCCACGAAGCCGGCCAGGGTGCTGAAGAAGGCATCGGGGAAGCTCGCGTTGCGCGCGAGCAGCATCTCGTCCCCCCGGCTGATGAGCACGATGACCGCGGGGGAGATGCGCGGATAGAAGGGCGTGCGGCACGCGGAGCAGCGGCGTGCTCGCTCGCCCGGCGTGTGCACCGTGGGCTGCGCGCAGCGTCCGCAGAAGCGGTGCAGCAGATCCCACTCGGCGATCGCCAGCGAGCGGCCGACGACACCGAAGGTGTCCTCGTCCACGCGCGAGTAGAGGGCGCGTCCGGGGATGAACTTCATGCCGGCGGGGGCCTCGGTGTCCTTGGGCAGGGCGGTGACGTAGCAGTCCACGCCATCGAGCGTGCCGAGGAAGAGGGTCTGGGTGGCGAGGGAGGACACCCGGCCCACGGTGGGCAGGAGCGCGTTGCCCTCGCCCTCGCCCTCGGTGACGAGCAGGTCGAAACCACGGGCGGCGAAGAGCAGGGCGGAGTCACGCGGACGGTCGGGGGCGTCGAATCCAGGAACGAATCGGGGAGGGCTCACGCGCGACACCTTAGCGGACCCGCTACGCTTGCGCAGGGCACCCCCGAGCACCCACCTTGGAAACACTCCTTCCATGACAGACGCCGCCACCGCCCGCGTTCCTCCCGGCCCCAAGGGGCACTGGCTCCTCGGCAATCTTCCCGAGCGCAGATCCGACCCGCTCACGCTCTTCCAGCGGGGCCGCGAGCGCTACGGGGACGTGGTGCGCTACCCCATGGGCCCCCTGCTCATGTACCAGCTCAGCCACCCGGACGACGTGAAACGTGTCCTCGTGGACAACGCGCAGAACTACCAGAAGACCGCGCTGATGCAGCGGCTGCGGCCCGTGCTGGGCGAGGGGCTGCTCTTGAGCGAAGGGGACTTCTGGAAGCGCCAGCGGCGGCTCGCCCAGCCCGCCTTCCACCGCGAGCGCATGGAGGGCATCGCCGCGCTCATCACCCGGCTCGTCGAGGAGTCGCTGCCGCGCTGGGACGCGCTCGCCGCCCGGGGTGAGCCCTTCGACCTGTGCGCGGAGTTGATGCGGCTGGTGCTGTCCATCACCGGCCAGGTGCTCTTCAGCACGGACTTGAGCGGCGCCGCGAACGACATGGCGCGCGCGGTCACCACCGTGCTGGAGGAGCTCAACCACCGCGTCCTGTCCGCGCTGCCGCTGCCCGGGCTCCTGCCCCTGCCGGGCCACCTGCGGTTGCGCTCGGCCATCCGCGTGTTGGATCGCATCGTCTACGGCATCATCGACGGGCGTCACCGGGGCACGGACGCGGGCGGGGATCTCCTCTCCATGCTCATGGCGGCGCGCGACGCGGACACCGGCGAGGGCATGAGCGACCGGCAGTTGCGTGACGAGGTGATGACGCTCGTGCTCGCGGGGCACGAGACCACCGCCAACGCGCTCGCGTGGACCTTCCTCCTGCTGCACCAGCACCCCGAGGCGGCCAGGCGGCTCGTCGAGGAGGTGACGTGCGTGCTGGGCGAGCGGACACCCACGTTCCAGGACCTGCCCCGCCTGCGCTACACGGCGCGCGTCTTCGATGAGTCCATGCGGCTCTATCCCCCCGCCTGGCTCATCAGCCGGGTGGCGCTCGCCGACGACGTGCTCGGGGGCTACACGCTGCCCCGGGGCTCCATCGTCGTCATGTTGCCGTATGTCATCCACCGCCACCCCGCCTTCTGGGAGCGTCCGGATGCCTTCGACCCGGACCGCTTCCTGCCCGAGCGCTCGGGGACGCGTCCGCGCTTCGCCTGGCTGCCCTTCGGGGCCGGACAGCGCATGTGCATCGGCAGTGGGCTCGCCCTGCTGGAGGGGCAGCTCTGTCTGGCGATGCTCGCGCGGCGCTACCGCTTCCAGCTCGTACCGGAACACCCCGTCGTTCCCCAGGCGCTGGTGACCTTGCGGCCCCGGTTTGGTTTGCGAGTCATCGCCTGGCGGCGCGAACCAGGGCCTGTCCCGGGGGAAGTGCTTGACGGTGCCGGGCCGGAGCGCTCGGATGCCCGTCCATGAAAGATTTACTCACCCGCGCCGAAGCCACGAAGTATCAGGAAACCTCCCGGCACGCCGACGTGCTCGCCTTCGTCGACGCACTCTGCGCGCGCACGAAGCTCGCGCGGCGCGTGGACTTCGGACAGAGCGGCGAGGGGCAGCCCCTGGTCGCGCTCGTGGTCAGTGACCGCAACTGCTTCACCCCCGCGCTCGCGCGCAAGCAGAAGAAGGTCATCGTGATGGTCGAGGCCAACATCCACGCGGGCGAGGTCGAGGGCAAGGAGTCCGTGCTCGCGCTCGCGCGTGACCTCACCCTGACCAAGCTTGGCCAGAAGCTGCTCGACAAGCTGTGTCTGGTGTTGGTGCCCAACTTCAACCCCGATGGCAACGACCGCATCAGCCCGAACAACCGCAAGCTCGACCTGGCCAACCTCGAGGGGCAGGTGAACCCTCCGGGCGGCGTGGGCATGCGCTACACGGGCGAGGGGTGGAACCTCAACCGCGACAACATGAAGCAGGAGGCCCCCGAGACGCGCTGCCTGGCGAAGCTCCATCAGGAGTGGTGGCCGCACGTCTTCATCGACTGCCACACCACCGACGGCAGCATCCACGCCTTCGACCTGACGTATGACACGTCTCACTCGAACGAGCCGCTCTTTTCCGAGCTGCGCGCTTTCAACCGCGTGATGCTCGATCGCGTGGCCGCGGCGGTGTCCAAGCGCCATGACTTCCAGAGCTTCTGGTATGGCAATTTCAAGGAGGAGGGCAACCCGCGCTCGGGCTGGCACACCTATCCCGCGCTCCCGCGCTTTGGCAGCCATTACCGGGGCCTGCTCGGGCGCATCGACGTGCTGCTGGAGACCTACAGCTACATCGACTTCCCGCGCCGCTGCGCGGTGATGCGGGCATGGTTGATCGAGCTGTTCCGGGACGCGGCGAAGAACGCCAGGTCCTACCTCGCCATCACCGAGGCGGAGGGCGAGCGCATCCTCGCGCGCGGCGAGTCCCCGGACGTCACGGCGCTCGTGGGCATCAACTACGGCGTGGCCACGCGCGACGAGAAGGGCGCGCTGGTCTTCGAGTACCCCGCCCACGCGAAGCCCGGCGACGAGGCGGAAATCCTCTCCTTCGACGAGGCGAGCATCACCGCGCGGCGCTACCCGGGCAAGCGCCCGCGCACCTGGCGCATGCCGCACTACCGCACCTTCGTGCCCACCCAGGCGGTGAGCACGCCGTCCGCGTACCTCGTGCCCGAGTCGCTCGCCTCGCGGCTGGAGGGGCATGGCATCCGCTTCGAGCGCCTCGCGGCCGCCCAGCGCTTCACCGTCGACAGCTACCGGGTAGCGCGGCGCGAGGAGACGTTCAGCCCCGACGTGGCCGCCAACGTGCCGCCGCCCGGTGAGGCCGAGGTGCCGCTCAGCCAGAAGCCCAAGCCCGTGCGCTTCGAGACCGTGCTCACCGTGTCGCCCGAGCGCTCCTCGCGCGAGTTCCCCCAGGGCACGCTGCTCGTCCCCACCGCCCAGCGCGCCGGGACGCTGGCCGTGTACCTGCTCGAGCCCCACTCCGACGACGGTTTCTGCCGCTGGCAGTTCCTCGACAAGGACATCACCGTGGGTGAGCTGTACCCCGTACACCGCGTGGTGAGCGGGGGGCCGGTACCCCGGAAGGCCGAGTGACTCGACAGGTGGGGCGCCTCACGGCTTGTGGGGCGGTACCGCCTCGGGCAGCGGCATCCGCACGAGTTTCAGCCCCCGGACGCCGAGGTCGATGACGGTGAAGCCCTGGCCAGCGACGCGCACCCGCTGGCCCGCACGGGCGTCCCCCTCCTGCAGCCAGGTCTCCGCCGCCTCGCGCGTGGCGAAGACGTGGTCCACCTTGACGCCCTCGACGGCCGGCGTGGTGAGCCTGCGGAAGTACTCCCGGAATTCGCCGAGCTTGTGCTGGTCATCGCGCACGAAGAGCAGCGCGGCCGCACACACCCGGAGCGACTCTTCCTCCAGCGTTCCCTCGGGCTGATTCCTGCTCAGCGCCTCCACGGTGCGCAGCACGGAGTCCACATCGAAGTTCACGTTGTATTTCGTCATGGGCGACGGGCGTCCCTGGGGCCAGTGCCCCTCGGCTCGGTGCGACAACGGAAGGCTCATCCTGGACGAAACCCAGTAAAAACGGGTATTTGGGAGGGGGGGGGGGGGGGGGGGGGGCTGTACAAAAGTTCAGTACAGTCCGGCCCCGTGGACGGATTGACCGCCCCACCTCCTGCGGACAACCCGCGGATGGAGGAGACCCTACTCCAGGAGACCCCTCCTCCCGCAAGCCCGCCCGCCTGATCTCCGACGGGTGGGGGGCCCCGCCCCCGCCTCGCGGCTCCCGGGCTACAATGGCGCACCTCGCCATGGATTCTTCCCTCTCGAATCTCTCCGCGCCCGCCCCTCGTGCCCTCGGACGTTATGAGCTCGTCCAGCTGCTCGGGCAGGGCGGCATGGGGGAGGTCTACCTGGCCAAGATTTCCGGCGCGGCGGGCTTCGAGAAGCCCTGTATCGTCAAGACCGTCCTGCCCGCCCTGCTCAAGGACCGGCAGTTCCTCGATCGCTTCCACCATGAGGCCAAGGTGTTGGTGCACCTGGCGCACTCGTCCATCGCGCAGGTCTACGACATGGGCGAGGCCGAGGGCACCTACTACATGGCGCTCGAGTACGTGGCCGGCGTGGATCTGGCCTACCTGCAGGAGCAGGCACGTGCCCAGGGCAGGTCCATCCCCGTCCCGGTGGCGCTCTACCTCGGTCAGCGCATCGCCGAGGGGCTCGGCTACGCCCACCGCAAGATGGGCCCGGACGGGGCGCCGCTGGGGATCGTCCACCGGGACGTGTCTCCCCACAATGTAATGGTCTCGTACGAGGGCGAGGTGAAGGTCATCGACTTTGGCCTCGCCAAGAGCGCCGCGCGCAGCAAGTACACGCTGCCCTCCACCGTCATGGGCAAGCTCGGCTACATGTCTCCCGAACAGGTCCGCGCCGAGTCGGTGGATCACCGCACCGATCTCTACTCGTGCGGCGTGGTGGTGTGGGAGCTGCTCGCGGGACGGCCGCTCATCGCCCCTGGCACCGTGGGCGAGATGATGGCCGCCATGACCCAGCCCGTGGTGCCCTCGTTGAGCGAGCTGCGCGCGGACGTGGACCCCGCGCTCGACGCCGTGGTCCGCCGCGCCCTGGCCCCTCTGCCCGAGGAGCGCCATGCCCGCGCGGACGACTTCGCCCGCGCCCTCAACGAGCACTTCCTGCGCACCGGCTCCTCCGTGGGCGCCGAGGAGGTGGGCAACTTCGTGCGGGAGATCTGTCCCGAGGCCTTCGCCTCGCAGCGGGAGATCATCAGCCGGCTCGCCACCGCCTCGAGCACCCGCCGCACCCCCCTGCCTCCGGCCGTCGTGTTGCCCATGCACACGGGGGTTCAATTCGCACCGCCCGCGGACGGGGTCGCCTCTCAGACCCTCATGCCAATGACCCTGCCTCCCGCGCAGGGCTACGCGGACACCCTGATGCGGCCGAGCAGCACCCAGGTGCCCACCGTGGGGGCCTCTCCCGAGGCGTTCCAGCTCCAGGGTCCCAGCCGCAAGGGGTGGCTGGTGGCGCTCTCCCTCGCGGCGCTCGGCCTGGTCGGAGCCTCGGCGGGCATCACCGCCGTCGTGATGTCGAACCGGCGGCCACCGCCCCGGGCGAGCCCGGATGGCCGGTTTCCCTTCCCACCGAATCCACCTCCGTTCATGGGTGAGCCCGGTGCGCCTCACGGACCCCCGGGACCTCGCGGACCTCCGCCCGGTTCGTTCGAGCCGCCTCCCCCCTTTGGCGAGACTCCAGTCCAGGAGCCCACCGCTCCCACCGTGCCCA
The DNA here is from genome assembly GCF_044360685.1 of Cystobacter fuscus. GTDB lineage: Bacteria > Myxococcota > Myxococcia > Myxococcales > Myxococcaceae > Cystobacter > Cystobacter fuscus_C. The sequence continues at coordinate 916,199 of NZ_CP043491.1, forward strand.
AGCCGAAAGCGGCCGTCACGAAACCCTCCGCGGTGACACCCGCGGCGGCCCGGTTCATCTCCGCGGAGAATGTCGCGGCGATCCGGCCCGTGGGGTCCTCCTATTTCGTTCCCCAGGGGCGCAACTCGGGACTCACCTCCGGCATGGTCCTTCAGGTCGTGGAGGCGCCCACGCGGGATGGCAAGGCGAAGGTGCTCGGTGAGGCCACCGTCCGCGAGGTGTTCCCCCGGCGCGCGGCGCTAAGCCTCGATGAGCGCGCACGCGGCGCGGCGAAGTCCGCGCTCTTCGTCGTGCTTCCCGAGCCGAAGCAGACCCCCGAGGAGCCCCCGCGTACCTCGAGCACCAAGACCGAGCCAGCGACGCCCACCAGGCCGACGGCGCCCCGGCAATTGGAGGGACGCATCGCGCAGCGCACGGGCCCGTTCGGGAAGAAGATCGAACTCACCAACACGGACACCATCACCTGGAGTGGCTGCATCCTCGTGATCCAGGGCCGGGACATGTTCAAGCTCGGGGGCATGGCGCCCGGGGGCTCACGGGAGATCCTCCTGAACGCGTTCGAGAAGGGCGGGCGCGAGGTGCCCTTCGTGAACAGCAATCGCCTGGGCCTGTTCTGCGCCGAGGGCCAGCGGGAGTTTCCCTTCCGGTAGTGCGTGTCAGAAGGAGCCGGAGAGCTGGAGCGTGAAGGTGCGCCCGTATTGGGGCACGGGCCCCGCGGCGCGCTCCTCTCCGAGCGCCAGGGCGTACTGGGTATCCAGCAGGTTGCGCACCCCGGCGAAGTAGCGCAGGTAGGGCAGCTCTCCGGACAGACCCACGTCGAGGAGCAGGGCCTTGCCATACTCGGTGCCGTCGTCGCTCCGCCGTCCACGGGCGCTCTGGTAGGTGGCCTGGGTGGACAGGCGCAGGTTGCCATCGGCCAGGGGCATCAGCAGTCGTCCCGACGCCAGGTGCGTCGGCGTGGCTTGGGCCTCCTTCTCGGCGGCATTGACCAGGGTGACGAAGGAATAGTTCAGGTCCACGAGCATGAAGCGTCCCGGCTGCCAGCGCAGGCCCGCCTCGGCGCCAAAGGCGCGTGTCTCCCCAGGGCGGTTGACGAAGACGATGCATGGCATGGAGCCGAGGGGCCCGCCCGTGCACTGGGGGGGCCCCGGCTGCTCGCTGAGCGCCACGAGGTGGCGGATGTTGTTGGCGTAGCCCGCCACGGTGAGGCGCAGTTCGTCCGTGAGGTTGTGGGCGTGTTCGAGCTCCAGGGTGGTGATGGTCTCCGGCTCGAGCGTGCCCGCGGCGATCTGGGTCCTGCCGTTGTCCTGGTAGTCGAGCTCGAAAGGAGTGGGGGCCCGGAAGGCACTGCCCATCACCAGCTTGGTGAGGCCCCGCGCGTAGGGGCGTCCGATGAGGGCCAGGCGCGGCGTGAAGGGCAGCGTCTTCAGATTGTTGAAGTAGCGGTCCAGGCGCAGGCCCGCGCTGAGGCTCAGCCGGGGGTGCAACCGCCACTCGTCCAGGACATAGGCGGAGAAGCTGCCGCGGGGATCACTCAGCACGAGGTTTTCGCCCAGCGGGTCGACTTCCTGCTCCACGCGCAGCTGAGCCTGGCCCTCCAGGCCCAGCGTGAAGTGGTGGGTGTCACAGAAGCGCAGGCGCAGCCGGGTCTCGGCGGACAGCCAGTCGGCGCGCGCCGCGTCGGTGTCGAGCCGCTCCCCGGCCAGCGTGGGCCTCGAGTATATCCAGTAGCCCTGGTAGCGGCTGGCGTCGTAGGCACCGCGCAGCGACAGGCTCATCCGCTCGCCGAGCTGTTTGTCGTAGCGCACCTCGGCGAAGCCGCGGACGTCCTGGACCCTGGTGCCCGGAACCCCGAGCTCCGTGCCGAAGGGCCCCGCGGGGCTCTCCTTGGTGCGTCCGTGCAACTGGGCGTGGAAGCTGAGGCCGCCCAGGCGCGCCCGGAGCGAGGCGGTGGCGGCGCGCTCTCCATCCAGGCCCACCACCGCTGGCAAGTCCCCGCCCAGCCGCGTCACCTCCGCGCCCCGCATCCCCACCCAGGCTCCTGACAGCAGGACCGAGCCGGACCCGGACTCCCACGCCGTGGTGGCGCGCAGCCGGGTGGTGCCCAGTGCCCCCGCCCCGGCGGTGACCTCCACGTGCTGATCCCCTCCCAGCGTGTCGCGCGGCACCACGTTGATGACGGCGAAGAAGGCGCCCGTGCCGTACAGGGCGCTGCCCGGGCCACGCACCACCTCGATGCGCTCCACCTCTTCCAGGTCCACCGCCAGGTCCCTCGCCACGTAGCCCTGGCCCGCCACCATGTCGTTGAGCGGGTGGCCGTCCCAGAGGATGAGGACGCGGGTGTTGAAGTCACCCGGGGGAGAAAAGCCCCGTACCCCCAGGTAGGTGTAGGTCCGGTCATCCGAGACGAAGATGCCGCGCACGGCCGCGAGCGCCTCGGCGAGCGTGGTGTAGCCGAAGGCGCGCAGCTCCTCCTGGGTGATGACGGTGGTGGAGGCGGGTGCCTCGTCCACGGACACCAGGTTCTTGGACGCGGCGCGCACGGAGGGCGGCAGGTAGCGCAGCTCGGCGTGGATGCGCGTCTCCTGGTTGGCCACCACGTGGACGCTCTGGCGCAGGGCGCTGAGGTTGGGGCTCTCCACCTCCAGGGAGTGATCGCCGTGGGGGAGGGTGAGCACGGTGGGGGTGAAGCCCGCGGGGCGGCCGTCCACGCGTACCGAGGCGTTGTCGCGGTTGGCGGTGATGATGAGGCGTCCGGTGGGCTCCTCGCGCGGGGCGAGCGCCACGCCCAGGGTCACCTCGTTATCTGCGGGTACGTCCACGAGCAACTGGGCCGGGACATGGCCGGGTGCGCTCACGTGGAGCACGTGCGGCCCCGGGGTGAAGCGCAAGTCCCCGGGCACCTGTGCGAGCACGGGGCCCTCCGGCGACGCGCGCACCTCCGCGCCCCCGGGGGTGCCCGTGAGCCGCACCGTGCCGGTGATGAGCTCCAGCGTGAAGGCCTGGACCACCGCCTGGCCCCGCGTGAGCTGGATGGTCGCCTCGGCGCGGCGGTAGCCCTCCTTGTGCACCACCACCGTGTGGGCGCCGGGGGGCAGCGCGAGTGTCTGAGGTGACAGGCCCCGGCTGCCCAGATCCTCCCGATCCACGAGCACCTCGGCGCCGGGCGGCTCGGTGGTGACACGCACCAGGGCCACCTTGGGGCGCAGCCGCGTGAGCGAGTGGTTCACCTTGGTGGCGTCCACCTCCGGGAGATCCTCCAGGGCCAGGTCGTGGTAGTAGCGGTAGGCCTCGTTGTAGCGGCCCAGGGCCTCGTAGCACCGGGCGATGTTGAAGAGGACGTTGCGGTTGGGCACCAGGCGGTAGCTGGCGAAGTAGGAGCGCAACGCCTGGACGTATTCACGCCGGGCATAGGCCTCGTTGCCCAGCTCGAACGCCACGTCCGCCTCGTCCGCGGTGTTGCCGGCCCACGCGCACGGTGACCCGAACAGCAGCGACAGCAGGAGGCCGAGTCGGAACACGCGCATGGGCGGCTCCATCCTCTCACATCACAGGGTGGCGGCGAGGGCCCGTGCCGCCGCTTCCAGCTCCGCGTCCGGGCGGAAGTCGCCGAGGGCGGCGTCGAAGGCTCCCCGCCCCCACAGCCGTGCGGGCGTGTCCCGATAGCGCGGCACCAGGTGCAGGTGGAAGTGGCGCAGCACGTCCCCGATGGCGAACGCATAGGCGTGCTCGGCGCCGAGCACCTCGCGCTGCGCGCGCATCACCCGCGCGGCGAAGGGGCCCAGCTCCCGCGCCGCCTCCTCGTCCAGATCATACAGGGCGCGCGCATGGCGCACGCTGGTGAGCACCACCCAGCCGGGCAGGGGGCTCGGCCCGGCCAGACCATGCAGCACCAGCCCGGCCGAGCGGGCAAGCACCCCTCCCACGGGGCGGAGGCTGCCGCTCACGAGGGCACAGCCTCGGCAGGGGTCGTTCACGTCCACGTCGTTCATGGCGCCCGAGCCTATCAGGGCGCCCATCCGCCGCCGTCCGCTTGACGTCAATAGGCCCGGTCGGAGACTGTCTCGTTACCGCCACGCGCGGGCGAACTCCAAGCATTGCATTCCAAGGTGGACAGATGAAGAAGCATTGGGCAGTCGTGTTGCCGCTCCTCGTGTTGGCGTGCGGACCCAAGGACGAGAATGGCGACGGCATCGCCGATGGCATCCGCGATCCGGACTCCGTGTCCGTGGTGGCTCCGGCCAACCCGAAGGGCACCGTCTCCGGGCAGGTGCTCGATACCGCGATGCAGCCGCTCGCGGACGCCTCGGTCCGGCTGACCATCGGCAGCGACACCACGGAGGGCAAGTACGGCGTCCAGACCGACGGTCTGGGCAACTTCATGATCAAGAACGTGCCGGCCGGCTCCACCGTCCTGGCGACCATTTCCAAGCAGGGCTACGCCACCCTGCGCGCCAGCGCCATCGTGCCCTCCTCCGCGGGCAACATCCCCATCAACGACGGCAACGCGAGCCTCGGCCTCGTCATGCTCGCCAAGACCCAGAGCGAGGTGAGCTTCACGCTGCTCACGGACAAGGGCCAGCCCGCGGTGGGCGCCCAGGCGTTCCTCGAGGCCTATCCCGCCGGATTGATCGCCGCCGCGGGCACCACCGTCCAGGCCACCAGCACGGTCACCGCGGCTCCCGCCGTGGCGGACCAGATGGGCGTCGTCAAATTCAACAACATGCCCTCGCCCTCGGAGCTCACCCGCATCGGGACCCCTCCTTCGGGCAACACCTCCACGGCGTACTACCGCCTCTGGGTGGATCCGGTCGACGTGAACGGTGATGGCATCATCGACTCGGGTGGCTACGCCGCTCCCATCGACGCCTCGGTGCTGCTCAAGTCGGGCTCGCAGCTCATCACCCTGAACCCGGCGAAGAACAACGGCGGCGCCAACACCTTCACCCTGCTGGCCACCAACGTGCCCAGCCTCCAGCTGTCGTCCGCGGAGGCGAAGAAGCCCCTGCGCAACCTGCTGCGGCCCGGCGAGCCCATCTACCTGGGCTTCAGCCAGCCCGTGGCGCGTGACTCCCTCGTCGCCGTCCTCACCGGCGAGCAGGGGCAGACCGCCATCGAGCTCACCGTGAAGTCCAACGATACGGGCGACGCGTACATGCTCACCCCCTCGGTGACCAACACCCTCGAGGGCCAGGAGTACAACCTCATCCTGCGCGCCACCTCGGCCTACTCCGGCGCCGTGCAGACGTGGAAGGGCTACTTCGTCAGCGGCGACGTGAAGACCCCGCGCCCGCTCCAGCTCGAGTCCGTCACCTTCAAGGACGGCACCACCGGCACGGTGGGCGTCCTGGATCCGGGGGAGTGCGTCATCCTCACCTTCAACCAGGTCGTGACCACCACCGCCGCCCAGCTCGACGCCTTCCTGTTGAGCGGGATGGACAAGGTCTACAAGCCCCTGCCGGCGCCCTACCCCGGCCCGAACTCCACCACCCCGGGCACTTGCTTCGCCGGTGAGGCCGTGAAGATTCCCATCGACACGGCGAGCTTCGTGGCCACCCCACGCTTCTACTTCACGTATGGCACGCCGGCCGACACCACCCTGCCTCCCATCAACCCCAACACCCCCACGGCGCGCCTCCGGGTGGATTTCAGCAGTTTCCAGAAGGTGGACTTCGCCCAGTACTACGAGACGGCGTGGGGCGCCCCCGTGCTCTCCACCACCGTGCTGGAGAAGGCGATCACGCCGCCCGCGCGTTAGCCGCGCGTCTGTCGTATCGACCTCCGGGACAGCCCCCCGCCGCCCGGAGGTCGTTCGTCACTCTCGTCGTTCGGGGAGTGTTCGCGGGCCAACAGGCGGGGCGTGACGGAGGCTCGGCGAATCCCGGGGGGGACGAGCGCATCCGCAGGGGCGTGCATAGCATGGTGTGGCGTTCCCACCTTGTACGAGGGCCCCGCGCCATGACTGTACCCCTCACGCACCGCCAGCGGGTGCTCGTAGTCGATGACTTCGATGACGCCCGAGAGATGTATGCGGAGTACCTGGAATTCGTTGGGTTCCAGGTGGATGTGGCCCGGAATGGAGTAGAGGCCGTGGAGAAGGCCCAGGGCGCTCTCCCCGACATCATCCTCATGGACCTGTCCCTGCCGGTGATGGATGGCTGGGAGGCCACGCGCCGGCTCAAGCAGGATCAGCGCACCCGCAACATCCCCGTCATGGCGCTCAGCGGCCACGTGCTGGCCGGCAACGCCGAGCAGGCGCGCCAGGCGGGCGCGGACGAGTTCGTCGCCAAGCCGTGCCTGCCCCAAGACTTGGAGGACCGCATCCGCCGGATGCTCAAGCCGAGCAAGTCCAACAGCCAGCCCTGATCCACCCGGCCCTTCCCTCGTCGTCCCCCAGGACAGACCGTGGGCACCCTTCCAACCTCGCGCGAGAGCGCCGATGGGTGGAGTCCACCCGAGGCGTTCGACGAATACCGGCTGGTGCGCCTGTTGGGACGCGGCGCCACGGGACGCGTGTACCTCGCCCAGGACACGCTGCTCGAGCGGCCCGTGGCGGTGAAGTTCGTGCGCGCCCTGGGCCCCGGCGCCCTCAGCCGCTTCCTCGTGGAGGCCCGGGCCGCGGCGCGCGTCCAGCACCCCAACGTCGTCACCCTCTACCGGGTGGGACAGTTGGACAACCATCCCTACCTCGTCTCCGAGTTCGTCCGGGGCTCCTCGCTGGAGCGGCTCCCCAAGCCGCTGCCCTGGGAGCAGGTGCTGGCGCTCGGGCGGGGGCTGGCCCGGGGGCTGGGGGCCGCGCACCGGCGGGGCGTGCTGCACCGGGACATCAAACCGGCCAACGCGCTGCTCACCGAGACGGGGGAGGTAAAGCTGCTGGACTTCGGGCTGGCCAAGCTGCTGGACGAGGGTCCGGCTCCGCGCGAGGACACGCCGCCGCCGCGTGAGCCGGCGCTCGCCGCCCTGGAGCTGCCGCCCGAGGCCGTGGCGGGCTCGCTCGATGGGGTGACGCTGCCGTCCCTGCCCGAGGGCATGCTGGTGGGCACTCCTTATTACATGTCCCCGGAGGCCTGGGCGGGCATGGAGCTCACCGCGCGCAGCGACGTGTACTCGCTGGGCCTGGTGCTCTACGAGCTGTGCGCGGGCCAGGGCCCCTTCCGGCACGTGCCCCCGCGCGAGCTGGCGCTGGCGGTGTGCACCCAGGACGCCCGGCCCCTGCGCGAGGCCGTGCCGGGCGTGGACGCGGACTTCGCCGCCGTGGTGGACCGGTGCCTGCGGCTCGTGCCCGAGGAGCGCTTCGCCTCGGCCGTGTCGCTGCTGGACGCGCTGGGGCAGCTCGCGCGCGACGAGGCGGCGGACGCGTTGCCCGAGGGCAACCCCTACCGGGGCCTGCAACCCTTCGAGGCCGAGCACCGCGCGCTCTTCTTCGGCCGCCGGCGCGAGCAGCGCGAGGTGCTCGAGCGGCTGCGCGCCGAGTCCTTCCTGCTCATCACCGGCGACTCCGGGGTGGGCAAGTCCTCGCTGTGCCTCGCGGGCGTGCTGCCCCGCCTGGGCGAGGGCGCGCTGGAGGACGGACGGCGCTGGCGCGGGGTGCGGCTGATTCCGGGACGGCATCCACTCCCCGCGCTCACCGCCGCCCTCGCCCCCATGCTGGGAATGGACGAGGAGGCCCTGGGCAACCTGCTGCGCGCGGACCCCACGGGCCTGGCGCGCCAGCTGCGCGTACGCCTGCGCTCGGACGAGGGGCTCGCCGTCTACGTGGATCAGTTGGAGGAACTGGTGACGCTCTCGGACGGCGGGGAGGCGGCGCGGGTGGGGCGCGCGCTCGGGGAGCTGGCCGGGGGCGTGCCCGGGGTGCGGCTGCTCGCCACGTGCCGCAGCGACTTCCTCACCCGGCTCACGGCGGTGCCGGGCCTGGGCGCGGCGGTGCCCGGGGCACTCTACCTCCTCAGGGCGCTGGGCCCCGAGGAGAGCCACGAGGCGGTGGTGGGTCCCGCGCGCGCCAAGGGCGTGCGCTTCGAGTCCGAGGCGCTGGTGGACGCGCTCGTGGCCTCCATCTCGGCCACGGAGGGCGGACTGCCGCTGTTGCAGTTCGCGCTCGCCGAGCTGTGGGAGGCACGCGAGGGAAGCGTCATCACCCAGGCGGCGCTCGACAGCCTGGGCGGGGTGGCCGGAGCGCTGGCCCGGCACGCGGACGCGGCCGTGGCGCGCCTGCTGCCGGATCAACGCGCTGTGGCGCGCGGCGTGCTCTTGCGCCTCATCACCCCGGAGGGCACGAGGGCGCGCAAGACGGACGGAGAGCTGGTGGGGGATGATCCCCGCCAGCGCGCGGTGCTCGAGGCGCTGGTGCGCGCGCGCCTGCTCGTGGCGCGCGAGGTGGACGGGGGCACGAGCTACGAGGTGGCCCACGAGGTGTTGCTCAGCGACTGGGGCACGCTCGCGCGCTGGTTGGCCGAGGCGGCCGAGCGCCGCGAGGTGCAGGCGCGCCTCCAGGCGGACTCGGCGCACTGGGAGCAGGTGGGCCACGCGCGCGACCTGCTCTGGGGCTCGTGGCAGCTCGCCGAGGCGCGCCTGTTGGAGCCCGCGGAGCTCACCCGCCGCGAGCGTGCCTTCCTGGAGGCCTCGCGCCGCACGCTGGTGCGCAGCCGACATCTGCGGCGGGCGCTCGCCGTGGGATTCGTCCTCTCGCTGGTGCTCGTGTACGCGGGCCTGCAACTGCGCGAGGCGGCCGAGCGGAACGCGGTGGTGCGCGGCTGGCTGGACGGGGCCGCGAGCGCCCTGGAGGCCGCGCGGCACGAGCGCGACGTCTTCTCCGGCGCGCGGCGCGAGGCCTTCGCGCTCTACGGCACCGGGCAGCGGGAGCGGGGCGACGCGGCGTGGGCGCGCTCGCTCCTGGCGGAGAGCGCGTTGCATCAGCGCCTGGACGAGGTGGGGGACCAGCTGGAGCACGCGCTCGTGTTGGATCCATCGCGCGAGGACGTGCACGAGGCCCTGGCGGACTTCCTCCTGGAGCGGGCCTTCCATGCCGAGCAGGCGTTGGAGGAGGGAGCGTTGCCGGCGCTGTTGCGGCGCTTGCGGCTGTACGACGCTCGTGGGGAGCGCTGGAGGCACTGGACGGCGCCCGCGCGCGTGACACTCGCGCTGCCGATGGAGGCGGTGGTGGTGTTGCGGCCCGTGTCCCGGGACGTGGAGGGGCGTGAGGTGCTCGGCGCGCCGGTGCCGGTGGAGCCGGGGCCGTGGGTGGAGCGGGAGCTTTCCCCGGGAGACTGGCAGCTGGTGGTGCGGGCGCGGGGCCACGAGCCGGTGATCCTCCCGCTGCGGCTGGCGCGGGGAGAGCGCCGGAGCCTGACGCCGAGGCTGCTACCCGAGGGGAGCCTGCCCCGGGGATTCGTCCACGTGCCGGCGGGGCGGGTGCTGTTCGGGAGCGCGGCGGACGCGAGCGTGCGTGGCTTCTTCAACGCCCTGCCGTTGCACCCCAGGCACGCGGAGGACTTCCTCATCGCGCGGCACGAGACGACCTACGCGGAGTGGATGGAGTATCTCGCCGAGTTGCCTCCGGACGAGCGCTCGCGGCGCCTGCCGCGCACGAGCACGGCCTACCATGGGCGGCTCGCGCTGGAGTGGGTGGGAGGCACCTGGCACCTGGACTTCCAGCCGGGGGGAGTGCCCTACCGGGTGCGCGCCGGACAACGGCTGCTCTACGCGAAGCGGGAGCGGCGGGGGTCTCAGGACTGGCTGCGCTTTCCCGTCACGGGCATTTCCTTCGAGGACGCGGAGGCGTACGTGGCGTGGCTGGGCCGGACGGGGCGGGTGCCGGGGGCGCGGCTGTGCACGGAGCTGGAGTGGGAGCGCGCGGCGCGGGGCGAGGACGGACGCGAGTTCCCCCACGGGGACGCGCTCGCGCCGGACGATGCGAACGTGGACATGACGTATGGCAAGGAGCCCGGGGGCTTTGGCCCCGACGAGGTGGGCTCGCATCCGGCGTCGCGCAGTCCCTTTGGCGTGGAGGATCTGGCGGGCAACGCGTTCGAGTGGACGCGCTCGGCGGTGGAGCCGGGGCGCGTGGTGGCGAGGGGCGGCGCGTACTACTTCGCCGCCGGCTCGGCGCGGGTGGCCAACCGCGAGCTGCCCGAGCGCACCCTGCGCGACATCACCGTGGGCTTGCGCGTGTGCGCCGACGTGCCCACGGGCGGTTGATGCGCTGGTTTCTCCACTGGGCTGACGTAGCCTGGTGAAGAGTGCCGCCGTCCAGGGGCCCCCGCCCGGCTGGTATAAGAGCGGAGGTCCCCCATGTGTCCCCCCACGCCTGTTCCTGCTCCCATCCCCGGCGCGCCTTCCTCCGAGCCCGAGCGCACCGACCTCTCTCGGCTCTCCTCAGTGCAGTTGGGCGAGCAGTTGCAGGGGGAGGCGGCGGTTTCGCGCATGGCGGCGCTCACCCTGCTCAGGCGGCTCGAGGCCGTCCACGCCGTCCTGACGGGTGTGGAGGACGCGGCGCTGGCCGCGCGCGCGGCCGGGGTGCCGGAGTCCCGGGAGGAGGCGGGCGCGGAGCGTGAGCGCCTGCGCCCGCTGGCGCTGGAGGCGCTCGCGCACCACCCGGAGCTGCTCGCGCAGACGACCTCGACATATGTCCGCGACGGCTCCCCGCTCGCCGCGCTGCCCGCGGAGTCCCTGCCGGCCCTGGTGCCGGCAGTCCGCGCGCTTCTCGCGACGACGCAGGCGCTCGAGCCCATCCGCACCGTGCAGACGTTCCTGGCCCGGGCAGCGCCGCGCCAGGTGGTGGAGGCGGGGCTCGCCACGGATGCGTCCCCCCGCGTTCGCCGCGCGGTTCTCCAGGCGCTCTGCCGCTCGCGCGTGGACGGCGCCATGGAGGTGCTCCGGCAGCTCTGCACGCGGCCGGAGCTGACGGCCTTGGATCGGGGCCTCCTCCTGGACCGGCTGGAGGCGTTCGGCGAGGACGTCTCTCTTCTGGACCGGGAGCGCACGCTCCCGCTCGAGGGCTGGGCGGAGCTCGCCCGGGTCGAGGGCGCGGACGTGGTGCCGAAGGACCTGCGCGGGCTCCCACTCGTCACCGCGCTCGCGCCGCTCGGGGAGCTACCGGTGCGGTGGCTGCTCACGCAGGCGAAGGAGCTGGGGGAGGCGCGGCTGCCCCGCCCGTTCCGGCACCTGCTCGAGCGACACTTCCCTCCTCAGGCACTCCCATCGCTCGGGCGGCACGCGCTGGAGAGCTGGCTTTCGGTGAAGGGCAAGACGGGCGCCGCCTGGATGCTCTCGCTGATCGCGGAGTACGGCGGGGACGAGGCGGTGACGACCATCTGCCGCGAGATTGACGTGTGGCGCCGCCACCAGAAGTCCAAGGCCAACACCGCCATCCGTGCCCTCGGCAGGATGGGCACCGTCTTCGCCCTCTCGCAGCTGGAGCGCATCGCCTCCGCGGGCGGGCGGTACACCGAGTCGCTCGTGCAGAACGCACGCGAGGGACTCGCCGAGGCCGCGGCCGCGCGTGGCCTGACACCCGAGCAGCTGCGCGAGGAGCTGGTGCCGGACCTGGGCCTCACGCTGGAGGGCCTGGTGGTGGACCTGGGCCCGCGCAGGCTTCGGGTGAAGGTGCGGGCGGACCTCTCGCTGGAGGTGCACCACGAGGGCGGCAGGGTGACGCGGTCCTTCCCGGCCCTCCGCAAGGACGAGGACCCGGTGAAGCACGCGGAGGGCAAGCAGCGCTTCGACGTGCTCCGCAAGAACCTCCAGCCGGTGCTGAAGGCGCAGCTCGCGCGGCTCGAGGAGGTGCTCTTCGTCCAGGACGACTACCCATGGGAGCGCTGGCAGCGGCTCTTCCTGCGCCACCCGGTGCTGCGGCTCGGCATCCAGCCCGTGCTCTGGTCCCGGCTCACGCCCACGGGCGAGGTGGTGGGCTCGTTCCGCGTCGCGGAGGACGGGACGCTGGTGGACGTGCAGAACGCGGAGGTGCGCCTGCACCCCTCCGAGCGCGTTGGCCTCTGGCACCCGGTGCTGGAGGATGCGCGCACGCACGTGCTGTGGGGGGATCACCTGGCGGACTACCGGCTCGTGCAGCCCTTCCGCCAGCTCCAGCGAGAGGCCCTCCTGCCCACCGACGCGGAGCGCGGGGCCACGACCATTACCCGCTTCCAGGGCGTGTCCCTGTGGGCCAGCCGGCTGAGGAACACCCTGGAGCGGCTCGGGTGCAGGGCCCCGGTGGGGGAGAGCGGCATGCTCCACGAGCACGCGCGCGCCCTGCCGAACCACGGGGTGGCCTTCCGCGTGCTCCACTCCCCCATCCAGCGGCGGTTCGAGCTGGAAGAGCGGGTGGAGTTGGGGCAGCTCGAGTACACGCTCGAGCCGCGGTACCGGCAGCGCCACGGCCTCGCACAGGAGGGCCAGCCCACGCTCGGGGAGCTGCCGCCGGTGCTGTGCGCGTGTCTGCTCGACGTGATGCGCTCGCTGGCGCTCCAGGCGGACACGCCCTGATCCCCCGGGGCGTGTCGTCCCTCCACATTCTTCCCGCTGGCCTTGGCCCACTTCTTCCTCATCGATCGTGCTCGGTAACACCTCCTCCTTCTCTTGGGGGAGCCCGACTTGCGTGTAGCATCTGCCATCCAGCGCGGAGAGCAGCAGGGTGGCCTATCTCTTCAGCTACTGCATCCCGATCGACGATGGCGCGGCGCCGAACCCATTCTGGGGCGTGTGCACGCTCGTCATTTGTAAGCCTGCCATTCGTCGAGTCGCGCAGGTTGGCGACTGGATCGTGGGCACTGGTTCACGCCGATCGCCGATCGGCGACGTCGCCACCAAGGTCGTCTACGCGATGTGTGTGACCGAGAAGCTCACGATGCAGGCGTACAATGCGTGGACGCGGCAGAAACTCCCCGAGAAGATCCCGGACTGGGGCAACGCTGACCATCGCCGCCGACTCGGTGATTCCATCTACGACTTCACCGTTTACCCGTACGTCATACGCAAGAGCGTCCACGATGAGCGCAACCGCGAGCGCGACCTGGGCGGCAAGTATGCGCTCCTCTCGACGCACTTCTTTTACTTCGGAGACAAGCCGATCGAGTTGCCGGAGGACCTCCACAAGATCATCAGGGCTGGACAGGGGCACTTGCGGATTCACGACCCAGAAGTCGTCGACCGCTTCATCGCGTGGATCGAGGGGCTGAACATCGCGCCGAACAGTCTCCTCGGCGAGCCGCAATGCCGTGACATGGAGAAGCGCTGCCTTCTGGACGCGGAGGAAGAGGAGTAGGAGCGGAGCCACTACACTGGTTTCTCGATTGGACGCCACGACGGCCTGCATCGTCGCGGTGCTCGTCACCTCACGCCTTGAACTCGACGTCAACCTTCGCCTCCACGGGCCGCGGCGAGGTCTTGCCCTTCTCAGGTGGGCCCTGGTCCCCCGCGCTTTCCTTCCCCTCCGGTGGCCCGGTGGTGCTCGGCCTCGCGGAAGAACTGCGTGAGGGAGTAGTCCAGCAGTGACTCGCAAGAGCGCAGGTAGTGGTGGGCCCGGACAAAGGGGAGCCAGACGCGGTTGCCGACGAGCACCTGTGCCTCCATGAGCTTCTTGCGAGGTATCCACTGCCCGCCCAGGTGATGCACCAGCACCTGGCCCAGATGAGCGCCCACGGCCGGTACCACGTACTCGTCGAGCACTTCTCGTGGACGTGTCTTGGGGAAGTCCTCGCGCCAGAAGTAGAAGTCGGTATCCGTGAGCGACTCGGACGTCTTGTCGGAGATGGAGGGCACCTCCGTGTGCAACATCGCCACGAGGTGCTCCCCGTGGAGGCTGTACTGCTCGCGAGCGCACTCCGGATTCTCTACATCCGAGGGGAGGGCGGCGTCAGCGGGTAGCCACTCCTTCGGCTCGGGCGGCCGCCACTCGTTGAACTCGGCAATCTTGCGCTGGCGCTCGTGAATGGGGATGCGGTCCACCACGCGAGCGAGGAGCGGGGCCACGTCTGGGTGGAAGCGAGGCTCGACAGGCGCGAGGGTGGCGCTGCGTTCGCGCAGGCCGCGCAGAACGGTGTCGAAGTCGAGGTCCGGTCGGAGGTGGGCATGCGCCCGGGCTTGGGCGATGCGTGCCTTGTCGCTGGCGAAGTCCGTGGCCGTGGGCCATGTCACCAGGAGGACGGAGCCATTGGGGAGTTCCTCTATCCGGTGCGCGGGTGTGGACAACATGTGCTCGCGGCCGACGGTCTCCACCAGTTTGGGGCCGAAGACGTTGAGCCAGGACACTTCGTAGACTTTGTCGAACCCGTCTCTGTGCCAGACCTCCTTCTTCCGGCCGAAGTCGGGATCGCCCGCCAGCTCCCTATCGGCCGTACTGTGGGCCGCTGCATGGGAGACCGGGTAACGAAGGGCCCAGGCGCGCACCATCTCGATGAATTGGCGGCAGCGCTCTTCCTCCGCGAAGAAGGAGAGTGGCTTCACACGAAGGAAGAGATCCAGTTCAGGAGGCCGCGGTGCGAGCCGGACCCCGAGTCGACTGTCCAGGGCGGGCCACTGCGTTCGGTAAAGCCCTAGATCAGTGCTCCCTTCATCGTGCCCCTCCTCCAGTGCCTTCCAGAGGGAATCGCGGGAGTATTTGCGTCGTCGCTTGCCATTGACGACGTCCGGCATCCATCCGTCGGCGTACTTCTCCAGCGCTTCACGGAATGGCTCCAGTTCGCTCGTCAATGCCGCCCGTGGATCCAGGACGCCGTTGAAGGTGAGCAAGAGGCTGTCCTCTGGCTCCAGGTCATGCACACTCAACACCTTCATTGGAACAACACCTCCACTCCCGGAATCTTCTGTTCCGTTGTGCGCACAGCTCTCTTCATGTCTGAATCAAGGGGCTTGAGCTTGCCACCTTCGTAGATGAGGCGGACCCGCTGGACCTTGACGCGGAGTTCGAGACCGGGCCGACGGATGTCGAGTGTCTCGCCATATTTCCGCAGGGCTTCCCTCGAATCTGCCTTCAATTGCGCTTCCAGTGACTGGTATCCCATCCTCGAGAAGTCGCGACTCTTGACACTGAACGTCTCCACTCGAGGAGATTGTCCGGGAATCGGCTTCTGCTCGATGACGAGAACGTCCGCGAAACGCAGATCCGCCTCCAGTTTGCGGACTCCCACATACGTCTCGACACGAGGCTTGTTGGAACTGGCATCAGAACACCTGTGTTAGTGGGAATCGATGTGACGACGGTGGTTTTGCTTGGACCCACGTGACCGCCTTCCTCGAGTGAGGGCTGCCTGGATGCGCTGCTCGACCGCGGGTGTCAGCCGGAAGCAGAAACTGCCCCCCGGCAGAGTGCGCTCGGGCGTGAGGATGCCCTTCCTTATCCAGTACCGCACGGTGTTCCAAGTTACTCCGTACTTCTCGACGAGGCCGCTAGTGGAGTAGCGGCCATCTGGCAGACGGCTCGGCGGGCGCGGGCGGCCACTGACGTGTAGGCCGGGCGGTGGCTTGCCCGGCTCGTAGCCCTGGGCGCGCGCCTTGGCCAGCAGCGCCTCCAGTTGGGGCGTCATCTCGAACCAGAAGGGCTCCGTCCCACGTTTGGGCATGGGCGTGCGGCTGTGCACGGGGATGAGCAGGCCGCGTCTGACCCAGTGGTGGATCATCGCGACCGTCACCCCGAAATGCACGACCAGTCCTCTGGTGGAATAGAGCCCCTGCTCGTCGCGCTCGGGCATTTGCGTGTTGCATCCTCCCGGGCGTCGCCCAGCAGCAATGTTGCGTCGCGTACGAAGGACCGCCACGAGCCGCGTGTTGAAGGCGCGGCGCAGGCCGCTCTTGAAGCCACGCCGGTTGAGGTCCTCGGCTATCTGCGTATCGGAGTAGTGCTGCTGGGCCAGGCGCCGGATTTCGGCGATGACCTGTGGCGGCGTCCTTCTGGCCTCATGCATGGTCGGCCGAGGTACCAGCAACTCCGTGATGGCCCCCGTCTTCCAGAGGATTCGGATGCGGATGGCGCGCTTTGGCACTTCCACCGGCAAGAGCACTACTTCCTGGACGAGCAGCCGCAGTATCCGTTTCTTGTCCGAGTTGGTCGTGGTCGGCGCGTTCCACAGGCCAGGCAGATCACGAGCGAGCGCCAGTATCTTCTTCTTGTCCTCTTCCGACAGTTCCAGCTTGCGCGTACTCCTGGCCTGCTCGTATTCGTGCTCCACCTGAGCGAGTTCCTGGAGCTTCTGATTCCAGCGTGTCTCCAGCGTGCGGGCCACTACTCGATTCTCCGGTTCCACAGCGTTGTACTGGCGCTCGGCGTGCTGAGCCTCGTAGCGCGCCCGCTCCAGGCGCAACTTCCACTGGCGGTCCACATCCGCGGCCTGCCGTTCGACTTCCTTGAGGACCGCCAATGAGAGGTCCAGCTCGGGCGGCGCGAATGCCGCGAGCATGGTCTCCACCACCTTGTCATCAACGCGGCGCGCGACGGTGGACCAGCAGTTTCCCTCACCGTAGTTGTGCCGGCTGCACTGATAACTGGGGGAGTGGGCGACGGGGTAGACAGGGCTCATCCGTCGGCCACACTTGCCACACAGCACCAGCCCCTGGAGGAGCGCCTGTCCATTGCGAGGAGCGCCGCGTCCATGGACATACCCGCTCCTGACCGCATTTTCTTCTATCCGTTTCAAGTTCTCCAGATGTTGTTCCCAGGTGATGTACCCGGGGTGTGCATCGCGGAAGAATGCATGCCACTGCTCACGGGCCTCGAGTTTCTCCTGCTTGCGACGCACCTCGCCTTTGACGAGGACACGCCGCTCATGGGTGCGTCCCCAGACGTAGGCACCGGCGTACACCGGATTGCGCAGGATGGAGAGGGCATGCGGGACGTCCAGCGCATGCCAACGGATTTCGGCGGGAGCGCCCCGGTGGGCATGCCGCGAGGGGAAGAGCAGCTTGTTGCGGGCGAAGTAACGCACGGTGCCGCTGACACTGCCTTCCAGGCGGAAGCGCTCGAAGAGAAGGCGGATGGCCTTCTGCACCTGCTCGTCGGGGTCGATGACGAGCGCGCCGTTGTCGAAGACGTAGCCGGTGGGAGGGGGGAAGACGAGCTCTCCCTTCTTGGCCTTGTGCAGGATGCCGCCTCGCAGGCGCAGGTGCATGGAGTGGCGCTCGGCGTCACTCATGGTGCCCTTCATGCCCAGCACCAGCCTGTCGTTGAAATCGTTGGCGTCGTAGACACCATCGTCATCGATGATGAGCGTGTCGGAGAGCGCGCACAGGTCCAGCAGCCGATGCCAATCCGCCGAGGAGCGCGCCAGGCGTGACACCTCCAGCGACAAGACGGCGCCCACCTTGCCGAGGCTGACCTCGGCCGTCAGCCGCTGGAAGCCCTTGCGCTGGGTTGCACTGGCGCCGCTCTGGCCGAGGTCCTCATCAATGACCTCGACCTGGGCGGCGTCCCAGCCGAGCGTCTTGGCCAGCTCCACCAGGGCGTACTGGCGTTCGGTCGACTCGCGATGCTCATGGACCTGCAACAGGGTGGACTGGCGGATGTACACCAGAGCGGGTCTGGCCAGGTGCTCGGGCCGAATCTTGGTGGTCATCGCTTGTCTCGTGTCTTGAGGGAGCTTCGGTGGTGGCCTTGAGCAGCACGTCGGCCAGCACGCCCAGCAGCTCGTGCCGGGCCGCCGCAGTCAGTGCGGCGTAGAGCGTGCCCGGCGGTGGCCGACCGTGGGGGCTTCTCGTTCGACGTACTACTTTTCTGGTCATAAGGCTGCGACCTATGCTTCAAGTCGTCAAGAAGGGCACTCAGCTCGCGGAGCGATTCAGGGTGTAGCTTCGGACATTTCCCTCGGAACTCGACCGGAGTGGGCCAGGGCCTCAAGTCCGTCCAGTCCTCGGGGAGCTTGGCGGGTCGGCCATCAGGAAAGAGCAGCACGACACAAGGGCGTCCGAGGTGCCGGATGTGCTGTAGCAGAGGAAGCCTACGGCCTGCGAACGGATGGAGTGGATGGGTGATGACCACCGAATTTCGCGACCATTGCGACAATGAGGGGGTGCGTCGATGGGGGCTTGTTGAAGTCCTGGAGGAAGCGTCGCTGCGCACGAGGGAGAGCCGCATCCTCGCGCAGCAGTTTCGCCATGTCGCGCTCGAAGGCCAGTCCTCGGGACACCAGCCCACGCATCGTCTGGTAGCTTTCCCACTTAAGGGGCGGCTCGAGGTTTCTTCCATGTTTCACCTTCGTCCCTTGCTTGAGGTCCGCGATTCGCCCCTTGCCGTAGTCGAGGTACTCGCTCCAGAGCGGGTGGTCCATGGCCCCGGTCGGCGGAGTCTTCTCCAGGGCCGCTAGTTGCTTCTCCAGCACTTCGACGTCCCCGGACAGGCGTGGGCCTGGGATGTCGAACTCCACTTCCAGGCGCTTGGCGTCCAGCACTTCCTTGGGGAGGCCCGCTACCTCGTCCGTGAGGGAGAGCACGCCGCTCGGACCCTTTCCTCCCCCGCCCTGTGTCCGGAGCGGGCCAGGGCGGTCGGACCTGGCTTGGGACAACCAGGCCTGCGTCTTCGGCACGTTGCCGCGAGCCTCGTAAAGGGCCGTTGCACCGGCTTCTCCTCCCTCGGTAACGAGGAGGGCCGCTTCCGGGTCTGCCCGGATGTAGCGAGCCAGTTCCTGAAAGCCTCCGCTTCCCAGTTGCTCCCGGAGGCGCTCCGCTGTTGCCTTCAACTCCTCCAGGCGCAGTTCCAGCCCCTGGCGTGTTCGCATGGCATCGCCCGGGGCACCCCGGACCTCGGAGAGGTAGCGGACGCCCTTGCCGCTCGCGTACAAAGCCACCATGAGTGCCGCTGGCGTCAGCTCGCGGGTGGCCTGCTCGTACTGTCCCTGCGACAGGGTGTACGCGCCGTGGCTGATTCCAGCCGCCAGATGGTAGAAGCCCAGCGGCACACCGAACGTCATCTCGTCCAACACTCCCAGAGCCACGTTGCCCGGCTCGAGGGTCTGCTTCGCCAGTGAGTTCTCCACCTCGTCGAGGGCCTGCCGGTAGGGCGGAGGCAATTGCCCTTTCTGCGCGATGTATTCGGTGGTCACGCCCATTTCATGGACTGGGGCGGATGACAGGAGATCGCTCAATCCCTGGCGAGCACCCCGGCCGCCATCCCTCATGGGACGTTCAGGCCGCTCCGGATAGTCCGTGAGGTTGAGGCCTCGTCGGCGTAAGTGCTCGCGAGCAACGGCCATTTGCCCCAGCGTCTGCCCTAATTGCTTGTCGCGGGCGAGCTGGCGGAGCACTTGCTCCAGGTCCTTGTCGAACGCGGAGTGGATGATGAAGAGCGCAAACACCTCGGCGAGCACGACGCCGTACTGCTGGGTGGCGGTGACGAGGAATGAAGCTCGCTTGCGGTTGAGGGCCTGGGCGGCCTCCGGAAGCACGGGTCCTAGCGAGCCAAGCCGGACGGCGTTCCAGTCGTCCAGCCTCTCCACCAGCCGGGTCATGTCCACACCGCGCTGCAACTCGACGAAGGCGGCGGGCGAGGTGCACGCGAGAAGCCGGGAGAGGGGCTTCTCGGGGTCGGGAGCAAAGAGCTTGTCAGGGCAGTGAGAGGATGAGTCAAGCCATCCTCGGGGCGGTGTTCCGTCTCCTGGTCGGAGCCAGAAGGACAGTGGCCCATCGTCGAGGAGAAACCCACCCGTGCGTCCCACCATCTCCAAGGAAGTGGCCGACTGTTGCTGGCCGGAGGGGACGCGTGACGAGGTGCTCGCGCGTCTGGCGGAGCACCCGCTCCACAGCACCAGCGCCACCAGGACCAGGAGGTGTGAGCAGGCGGGTCGTCGAGCCGCGTTTCCTTCAAGGCGCATGAACACCGTGACCCTCACGTCCCGAGCGGGCGGAAGTCGGCGCGGGGCACGCCCGGCACGGGGGCCTCGAAGGCGAACAGGTTTCCCTCCTCGGGCCGCTGGCGCTTCTCCTCCTCGCTCATCGTGTGATTGGCCGAGGTGACGAAGACCGTGCGCAGTCCCTCGCCTCCGAAGGCGGGCATGGTGGGGTACTGCACCGGCATGCGCACCTCTCGCTCCACGCGGCCCGAGGGATCGAATCGCACCACCTTCCCGGCCCCGTGGATGGCGCACCACACGAAGCCCTCACTGTCCACCGTGGCGCCATCCGGACCCGTGCCCTCGGTAATGCGCGCGAAGACGCGGAAGTTCGACGGCGTGCCCGTCTCCGTGTCGTAGTCCGAGGCCCAGATCGTCTTCTGTGACGTGTCGCCGTGGTACATGGTCCGCCCGTCCGGGCTCCACGTCATCGAGTTCGCCGTCTGCACGGGCGCCGTGCCCGGGTGCCACTTCCCCGCGCCGTCGTAGCGCCAGAAGGGAAGGGCGCGCGGCGCGTCGCTCGCGTCTCCGGGCTCGAGCGGCTCGTACATGGGCCCGGCCCACAAGCGGCCCTGCCGATCCACCCCGCCATCGTTGAAGACGAAGCGGCGCGAATCGAACGGCGCGGGCGCGAGGAAGCGCAGCGAGCCGTCGCCCAGGGTGAACTCGAACAGGCCGGTGCGCAGCGCCACCACGGCCCCGGTGGGCGTCAGGCCGAAGCAGCCGATCCACGCGGGCATCTTCCAGGCGGTGTCCTCGCCCGTCCTTGGATCGAAGGCATGCAGCGCGGGCTCGCGCAGACACACCCAGAACAGGCGGCCCGAGCGCTCATCCCAGACGGGGCTCTCGCCATTGAGGGCCCGGGCCCGAAGCACGCACCGCACCTGACTCGCTCCACTCATCCCGCGCCTCCCTAAAGGGGGGTTGAGCGCCCGGTTATATCGGCCCGCTCCGGCGAGCCGCCGCTCACGCGTCCTTCTGTCCGGGGGCCGACTCCTCGCCGAGGAAGTCCACCTGGAGTCCCCCGTACTCGGAGCGGCCCAGCTTCAGGCTCCAGCCGTGCAGCACCGTCACCCGCGAGGCGATGGCGAGCCCCAGCCCGTGTCCTCCCGGCCCGCGGGTGCGTGCCGCGTCGCCGCGCACGTGGCGCTCGAGGATGTGGGGCAGCTCGTGCTCGGGGATGCCGGGCCCGTCGTCCAACACGCGCAGGCGGAAGGTGGCGCCGGGCTCGCGCTCGAGCACCACCGCCACGTGGCCCCCTCGCGCGTTGTAGCGCACGGCGTTGTAGATGACGTTGCTCACCGCCTGCTCGATGAGGGTGTCATCCCCGAGGACGAGCACGGGCGGCTCGGGCACGGCGTGCTCCAACTGCACTCCCTGCTGGCGCGCGATGGGGCGGTGGCGGCCGATGCACCGGCCCACCAGGGCGTTGAGGTCCACCGGCGCGCGTTGCATCCCGGGCTCGCCCGCTTCCAGCCGGGCCGCGGCCCCCAGGTTGTGCAGGAGCGCCGCCATGTAGTGCGCCTCCTGGCTGGCCGCCGCGATGACCTCGCGCTCCACCGGCTCGCCTCGCGCCGCGCGCTGCTGCATCTCCGCCAGGTGCCCCTGGAGCACCGTGAGGGGGATCATCACGTCGTGGGTGGTGTTCTGCAGGAAGGAGCGCAGTGTCTGCTCGCGCTTCTCCTTCAGATCGATCTGCGCGTGGATGGCGCGGCCCGCCTCGTCGAAGGCGAGCGCCAGCTCGGAGATTTCATCGTCTCCGTGCACGGTGATGGGGCCCTGGTAGGTGCTGCGCACGAAGACCTTCACCTCGCCGGTGAGCTGGCGCAGGCGGCGCACCACCGGACCCAGCGCGAAGAGCACGCCCACGAGCGACATCACCGTGGGCAGCAGCCAGAACTCCGGCGGAATGGGCGAGTACCAGGAAGGCCCCGGTCCGGGGCGCTCCGACATCCGCACGAGCACGAAGGCGCACGGTCCGCTGTTCCAGGGCATGCGCACGAGCACGTCCCGGGCGTCATTGGGTCCTCCCCAGCCGAGGGCCTGGCCGGCCACGTCCTCACCCTGCCGCATGGCGCGCGCGAGCGAGGGCTCCAACGGGGGGGCCTGGGCGTTGCGGGCCGTGAGGTTCGGGTCGTACGCGAACAGCCGCGTGTTGCCCCGGGGCCCGCGGAGCCGGGGTGGGGGCCCCCAGCCTCTCTCGGGAGGAGGGCCCTTGGGGCGCTCGGGTGGGGGAGGACGCGGGGCGCGCGAGCCCTCGACGCTCCAGGTGTCCGGGGTGGCCTCGCACTGCTCGCGTCCCTCGCCGGTCATGTGCGCGAGGGCGTACTCGGACAGGGCGGTCTCCACGGCGCGCGTCTCGAGGACCAGGTGGATCCACCCCATGCAGAGCGCGACGGGGATGGCCACCGCCACGGTGGTGAGGGCCAGCCGCATGCGCAGCTTCACGTGTCGTCTCCCTCGCCGAGCCGGTAGCCGATGCCCCACACCGTCTCGATGTGCTTGCCGGGGCCGAGCTTGCGCCGCAGCCGGGACACGTGCACGTCCAGGGTGCGCTCGGTGCCCTCGCGCTCGGGGTCCAACACGTGCTCGGCGAGCCACTGCCGCGTCACCGAGGCGCCGCGCCGCCGGGCCAGCGCGGCGAGCAGATCGAACTCCACGCGGGTGAGCTCCACGGGTTTGCCGAGCACGCGGACCTCGCGCGAGTCGAGATCCACCTGGAGCGAGCCGGCCTCCACGAGGCTCTGGCGTTGGAGCATGGGCCGGCGCAGCCGGGCGCGCACGCGCTCCACGAGCTCCTCGGGCCAGAAGGGCTTGGTCATGTAGTCATCGGCGCCGAGCTTCAGGGCGCGCACCTTGTCCGCGGTGTCGTTGCGCGCGCTGAGGATGAGCACTGGCACGTCCGAGGCGCCCTCGCGCAGCTCCCGGAGGATGTCCAGGCCGTAGGTGCCCGGCAGCATGAGGTCCAGGATGACGAGGCGATACGTGGACGCCTCGCCAGGTGGCAGGGGGCGGCCCACGGTCCACCAGGTGGGCTCGAAGCCGGCGCGCTCCAGACAGCCGGAGATCTGCGTGCCCAGTTGGGGATCATCCTCGATGAGCAGGAGTCGTTCTCCCATGGGTCCTGTCTCCTAGCGGACGAGTCGTAAGAGAATCTTAAGGCGGCGGCTTGCGGCCGGGGTCCGGCGGGGCCAGCAGGTGCTTACCGGGCGGACGGCTCGGGGATGCGGCGACGCGCGCCCGGTGGACCCGGGGGCGGACATGGCCGCTTGTCCGCGAGTGTAAGGGATTGAAGAGTTCGCGAGGAAAGCTCCCACGGATGTGCGGCTCTGGACAAAGAGCACTGGAGGGCCATGTCACACTGACAACGTCGTTTTTTCCCCATTTCCCTTCAGCGCGGAGGCCGGGCCATGTCGAGGGACATCCAGATGATGGACGTACACAAGACGAATCAACTGCTGGAGGCCATGAGGGCGCAGGTGGATCCGCTGGCGGACGAGGTCATCCAGGAGTTGTTCGCGCGGGGCGAGGTGGGCGCGGCGAATGTGTGGATGTCCTATCTGATGAGGCAGGGCTCGACGGGGATGGAGCGGGTGCCCGAGCCGCTGCGGAGCTACTGCGAGCGGAGCGGGCGGTTGCCGGCCTGGGTGGACCGCGAGCTGTTGAGCGAGGGCCAGGCGCTGTTCCACCGGTGTGGGCCGTTGTCGGTGGTGGCGCTGGTGGGGGCGGCACTGCCCACGTGCTACGCGGGGGCGCAGGGCGTGCAGGTGCTGCACCTGACGTCGCGCATGGAGACGGACATCTACCGCCGCATCGTGGAGACGGCGCAGATGGTGGTGGATGTGATGGGCCCGGGAGGATTGGAGGAGAACGGGTGGGGGATCCGGGACGCGCAGCGGGTGCGGCTGATGCATGCGGCCGTGCGCCATCTGGTGCGCAGGAGTGGACGGTGGGACGAGGCGTGGGGCCAGCCCGTCAACCAGGAGGACATGGCGGGCACGCTGCTGACCTTCTCGGTGGTGACGCTGCGCGCGCTGAGGAAGCTGGGCTACACGCCCTCGGCGCGCGAGGCGCAGGCGTACTACCACACGTGGCGGGTGGTGGGCTTCCTCATGGGCGTGGACGAGCGCCTGCTGCCCGCGAGCCTCGAGGAGGGCGAGCGCCTGGCGGACCTCATCTTCGGGCGGGTGTTCGCCCCCAGCGTGCAGGGCCGGGAGATGACGCGCGTGCTCATCGAGCGGTTGGATCACCTCGTGCCGGGCCAGGTGTTCGAGGGGTTGGCGGCCACGCTCATCCGTCACCTGGTGGGGGACGAGACGGCGGATCTGCTCGCGGTGCCGCCCTCGGACTGGTCGCACTCGGTGATGAAGCCGTTGTGGTTGCTGGGGTGGCTGGTGGAGGGCAGCGAGTGCAGTGAGTTGACGGCGAGGATGTGCGGGCTGTTCGGCCGCAAGCTGGTGGAGGGGCTGGTGTGGATGGGGCGGGGGGGTGGCAACCGGCCGCCGTTCCGCATTCCGGAGGTGCTGCAGGAGTCCTGGCGGGTCCGTGGCTCCGAGGAGCGTGCGAGGATGCGCGAGGAGCACGAATCCCTGCTGGAGAGATCGTCCGCGTGAACCCCTATGTGTTGCTGGGCATTTCGATTCTCATGGAGGTGGTGGCGACCTCCTCGTTGCGAGCGAGCGAGAGCTTCACCCGGCTGGTGCCGAGCGTCGTGGTGGTGATCGGGTATGGCACGGCCTTCTACGTGATGAGTCACGCGTTGAGGTCGCTGCCACTGGGGTTCTCGTACGCGGTGTGGAGCGGCGTGGGCACGGCCCTCACTGCCATGATTGGCTGGTTTTACTTCCGGGACGCGTTCCACTGGAGCGGGCTGGTGGGCATTGGCCTCATCATCGCGGGGGTGGTGGTGCTCAACGTCGGGGGGACGGTGCGGCACTGAGCGGGCGGTGTATTCTCGCGCGCCCATGCCTCCCGTGACTCTTCCCGAAGACTACCGACGCCATGTGACGGCGGCCCTGGCCGCGCTCGACGTGCGCAATCTGGTGCTGAGCCTGCACGACCCGAGTCTGCCGGGGGCGCCTGGGGAGGACGTGGGCCGGGGCTCGCCCTATGCGGCGGGGGGGCAGCGCTTCTTCGAGTTCGCGCGGGAGCTGGGTTTCACCGGCATCCAACTGGGCCCGCAGGGGCAGACGACGGAGGACAACCCCTCGCCGTATGACGGGACGCTTTTCTCGCGCAACGTGTTGAACGTGGCGCTGGGCGAGCTCATGCGGGAGGAGCCCTGGGGGGCGCTCTTGCGGCCCGAGCGGGTGCGCGCCGTCGCCGCGTCCCGGCCCGGTGGGGAGTCTCGTGTCCCGCACCGCCATGTCTTCCGGGTGCAGGAGGAGGCTCTGGAGGAGGCGTGGGAGACGTTCCAGTTCAAGCGGGCCCAGGCGCAGCCGGGCAGTGTCATCGCGCGGGTGGCCGAGCGCTTCGAGGACTTCCAGCGCGAGCATGGGCAGTGGTTGGAGCGGGACGCGCTCTATGACGTGTTGTGCCTGGAGCATGGCCGCTCGTACTGGCGGGAGTGGTCGAGCGAGTGGGACCGGAGGTTGTGGAATCCGCGTCCGAGCGAGGAGGGGGCGTTCGCCCATCGCCGGCAGGTGCTGCGCACGAAGCACGCGGCGCGGGTGGAGGCGTATGCCTTCCGGCAATTCCTCGTGCACGAGCAGCATCGGACGTTGCGCGAGCGCACGGCGGAGTGGGGCCTGAAGCTGTATGGGGATCTGCAGATTGGCTATTCGCCGCGGGACGCGTGGGCGTGGCAGGGGTTGTTCCTGGGTTCGTATCTGATGGGGGCGCCGCCCAGCCGCACCAATCCCGAGGGCCAACCGTGGAACTATCCGGTGTTGGATCCCTCGCGCTACCACGAGCCGCCCGGGCAGCCCCATGCCTACGAGCCGGTGGCGAAGCCCGGCCCGGTGTTGTGGTTCATGGCGGCGCGGGTGAACAAGATGCTGGCCGAGTACGACGGGCTGCGCATCGATCATCCGCACGGGCTGGTGTGTCCCTGGGTGTACCGGGCGGGGGAGCTGGAGCCGGTGCGCGCGGTGCAGAACGGGGCGCGGCTGTTCGCGTCACCGGACCTGGCGGATCATCCGGAGCTGGCGCGCTACGCGCTCGTGCCGCCGGAGGGGTTGGACCGCTCGGTGGCGCGCTACGCGGACGGGTGGGTGCGCGAGCTGACGCCGGAGCAGGTGACGCGCTACAGCGCGCTCTTCGACGCCATCATCGCGGCGGTACACGCGCAGGGGCGCCAGGTGTCGGACCTGCTGTGCGAGGTGCTCAGCACGATGCCGTATCCGCTGCGGCGGGTGCTGGAGCAGTACGGGCTGGGGCGCTTCCGGGTGACGCAGAAGGCGGACCTGACGAATCCGCGGGACGTGTACCGGGGAGAGAACGCCGAGCCCACGGACTGGATCATGCTGGGCAACCACGACACGAAGTCCATCTGGGCGTTGGCGGAGCGGTGGTTCAAGGTGGGCGAGGCCCAGGCGCAGGCGGACTACCTGGCGTGGCGGCTGCATCCCGAGGAGGAGGGACGGGAGGAATTCGCCCGGCGGCTGGTGGAGGAGCGGGGGATGCTGGTGCAGGCGAAGTTCGCGGACCTGTTCGTCAGCCGGGCGGAGAACGTGATGGTGTTCTTCGCGGACCTGTTGGGGCTGAAGGAGACGTACAACGCGCCCGGCACGGTGAGCGACGAGAATTGGAGTCTGCGCATTCCCCAGGAGTACCGGCGCGAGTATGGGGAGAAGCTCGGGCGCGACGAGGCGCTGAACCTGCCCGGGGCGTTGGCGCTGGCGCTGCGCGCGGTGAAGCCGGAGATGCAGCCGCTCATCGAGAACCTGGAGCGGCTGGCGGCGCGCTTGCGGCACGGGTAGGGCGTGGCACCCTCAGTGGCGCACGTCCACCACGATGCGGGTGGGGGCGTGCAGCTCGAGGACGCGGTAGGCCTGGGGCTGCTTCACGCCGAGCACCCAGGTGACCTCGCCCTCGAAGTCGCACGTCTGCTCCAGCTCCTGGAGCACGGGGAGGGCGGCGGTGCGCTCGCGGCTGGCGATGGTGGCCTGGCCGTTCTCGTGGGCCTGGGCGGGCTGGAGGCTCACCTGCAGGCGGCCCTGTCCGGCGACTTCCGTGGGGTCTCCGGAGCCGCAGCGGATGGCGGGCCCGTCGAGGTACTCGACGCGGTAGCCGGGCAGCGTCTCCCCGTCGAACTGGAAGACGACGCGGTCGAAGCCCTCGTTGCGCGCGGCGCGCACCTCGCGAAGTGTCGCGGCCTTCTGGCCGGAGCGCGGGACGTTCGTCTTCGCCTGGATCCACTCGGGCTCCTTCTCCGCCGGGGTGGGCGTGGCGGGAGGAGGGGGGGAGGCGGGCTCGGCGGCCGGGGCTGGCGCGCTCGGCGGGGGAGTGGCGGGAGGGGGCTGGGTCTTCGCGGGAGGAGTCGCGGGAGCGGGAGGCGCCGCTTCCTTGCAGCCCACGAGTGCGAGACAGGCCGCGAGTCCCACGGCCGACAGCGAACATCCCCTGCGCTTCATGCACGTCCTCCTGGTGGCCCCTGGGGCCAAGTGGAGGCCCGGTGTGTCACGGGGGACGTCCGGCAGCCAAGAAGGAAGGCGGAACGGGCCTGGCGCCCGTTCCGCCGGAGGGGACTCAGTCCTGCTGACGGGGAACGAACTGGCCGCGGATCTCGCCCCCCGGATTGTTCACGGTGTGGACGTTCACGTAGAACTGCCCGGCCTTGAAGGCCTCCTGCTCCTCGGAGCTGAGCTTACGGGTGCCCGAGAAGCTGCCGATGCGCAGGTCGGTGCCGGTGGTGACTTGGAGGCCGAAGACGATGCCTCCCGCCACGCTGGGCGCGCCCTGGTGGATGTGGACCGAGCTGCCAGACACCTCATGCAGGTCGCTCAACAAGCCGCTGAAGGTGCCCTGGACCTTGAGTTCACTGCCATCGAGTTCGGCGGTGGCGACGCCCGTGGCGTTGGTGTTCACCGCGGGCGCCTCGTTGGCACCCGACAATTGGGCGGTGGCGACGTAGGGCGCTCCTCCGCAGCCGACCAGCCCGACGAGTCCCACTCCCACCAGCATCCGCACCGCCTGACGCATCGTGTAACGCATGTTCATTGCTTCTCCTCTGTCTTCCACCTGGGTCCGGGCGGGTGCCCGGGATGGGCCGGGGACCCTGACCCTGAGTGTCGGTCCGTGTCTAGAGGACTTGCGGGCCTTCATCGATTCGGTGTGCGGGCAAGTGCCCGGTAGCGCACGGACTGCTTGGGCGGAGGCCACGTGGCGCGTATATCGTCGCCGCGACTCGTCGCACTTGGCGCTTCCCTGGAGTGTGAAACCCATGGCTCTTGATCTCAATCCCCTGTTTGGCCCCCGGCGGGACGACACCGTCGGCACGATGGCGCGAGGACTCCAGGGCAGTGAAATCCTCCGCATTGCGGCGGAGATCCGCGAACTGGTGGCGCAGGGCAAGCAGGTGTGCAACCTCACCGTGGGCGACTTCAGCCCTCGCGAGTTCCCCATCCCCGCGTCCCTGGGCGAGGGCATCGCCCAGGCGCTCAAGGCGGGCGAGACGAACTATCCGCCCTCGGACGGCATGCCGGCGCTGCGTCAGTCCGTGCAGCGCTTCTACGAGCGGGCGCTGGGCCTGAAGTACCCGCTGGAGGGCGTGCTCATCACCGCGGGCGCGCGGCCCATCATCTATGGCGTCTACCGCTCGGTGCTGGACGAGGGCGACACGGTCGTCTACCCGGTGCCCTCGTGGAACAACAACCACTACGCGCACATGATGGGGGCGCGGTCCGTGGAGGTGAAGACGGACGCCGAGCACGGCTTCATGCCCACGGTGGAGCAACTGGCGCCGCACCTGTCGCAGGCCCGGCTGTTGTGCCTGTGCAGTCCGCTCAACCCCACGGGGACGATGCTCTCCCCCGAGGCCATGAAGGCCATTGGCCAGCGCGTGGTGGAGGAGAACCGCCAGCGCGAGGCGCGGGGCGCCCGGCCCCTCCTGGTGCTGTTCGACCACATCTATTGGACGCTCACCTTCGGCCAGTCGCGGCATGTGACGCCGGTGGAGCTGGTGCCGGAGCTGGCGCCCTACACGGTGTTCGTGGACGGCATCTCCAAGGCTTTCGCCTCCACGGGCGTGCGCGTGGGCTGGGCGGTGGGAGCCCCGTCCATCATCTCGCGGATGAAGGACGTGCTGGGCCATGTGGGCGCCTGGGCTCCCAAGGCCGAGCAGGTGGCGGTGGCGCGCTTCCTGGATGACGCCCCGGCCGTGTCGGCCTACCTGGAGACGATGCGGCGGCGGGTGGACGAGCGGCTGACGGCGCTGCACCAGGGCTTCTCCGCGATGCGCGCGGCGGGTCTGCCCGTGCTGTCCATTGCTCCCCAGGGCGCCATCTACCTGTCGGTCCGCTTCGAGCTGATCGGCAAGGCGGGGCTGCGCACCAACACCGACATCCGCAAGCTCCTGCTGGAGAAGGCGGGCTTTGCGCTGGTGCCCTTCCAGGCCTTCGGCCTCATGGAGGACACCGGGTGGTTCCGCTTGTCGGTCGGGGCCGTGTCGGTGGAGGACATCCAGGCGGCGCTGCCCCGCGTGGAGGCGGTGCTGCGCGAGGTGGTGAAGTAGGCCCCACGCGCGAGCCCAGAAAAAAATGGGGGGTGCCTCGTTTGAAAGCGAGACACCCCCCACCATATTTGACCCCGACCGCTCCATCCTCCCCCTTGCGGCGGATGGGCATCGTTGGGTCGTCCGCCAGGACTCCCCGCCCCCGCGGGTCCTCCTGACGGCATCCTGGTACGGCATATGTCGTTGGTGGTGGGAGGCTCTACCAGCTGTAGATACCGCCCTCGTCCACCTCGTGAATCCCGGCACCGTGCTCGAACGAGGACGGGCCGAGACCACGCTCTCTGACGAGCACGATGGGAGCCAGCGCCAGCCGCGGTGCGCGAGACCGGAGCCGCGCCAGAGTGGTCACCCCCGTGACCACGCCGCGCAGTCCAGCCGTCACCTCGGCCTCTGTCAGTGCCGCCAACTGGCTTCGCTTCGCCCCCGCGAAGGACGCCAGCGCCGACACCTCCAGCCGATGGCTCCCATCGGGCTCGTGTTTCCCGGCCGTCCAGGACAGCCGGGTCAGAGTCTTCGCCACCGACGCGGAGTGCTCACCCCCCCGGTACAGCACGCCTCCCGCCCGTCCCTCGACCACCCCTTGGCTTCCGTGACGCGAAGCCCCCATCCCCTGTTCCACTTGCAGCTGCATGGTGTCCCGACCCCGTGGCTTGCTCGTGAGCGCGTTGGTGACAGGCGCGGATATTGACCAAAACGCGCCGGCGAGTTTTCCACGCGGACGACAACCGCTTGCGCGAAGGCGCCAACCCGGGAACCGAGCGCCATCCTGGAGGGGCGAGGCCCTCGATTTTCACTCTCAGCGGACCTCTGGCGGCCTGCTTGCCTGCTCTCCAGCGGGAAGACCCCTGGGCTGAACGGACTTGCAGGTGAAAGGGAGCGGCGCGGGGTATGGTCGGGGGGACCGGGACGCCGGTGGGAGACGCCAGTGAGGTGGGATGAGCATGGGTGAGGGAGCGCGGGGTGTGATGGCCGTGGTGGCGGAGAAGCCCTCCATGGCGCGCGACATCGCCCGGGCGTTGGGCGCGCGCGAGCAGGGGGAGGGGTGCTTCCGCGGCAACGGCTACGTGGTGACGTGGGCCATCGGCCACCTGGTGGGACTGGCGCAGCCGCACGAGATGCGGCCCGAGTGGAAGCGCTGGCAGCGCGAGCTGCTGCCCATGCTGCCGGGCGACTGGCCGCTGGTGGTGGAGGAGAAGACGGCGAGCCAGTTCCAGGTGGTGCGCCGGGTGATGAACGCCCCCGAGGTGGACGGCGTGGTGTGCGCGACGGACGCCGGGCGCGAGGGCGAGCTCATCTTCCGCTACATCTACGAGGCGGCCGGGTGCCGCAAGCCGGTGCGGCGGCTGTGGGTGTCCTCGCTGACGGAGGGCGCCATCCGCGAGGGCTTCCGCACGCTCAAGCCGGGGCGGGACTACGAGCCCCTGGCGGACGCGGCCCGGGGCCGCAGCCGGGCGGACTGGCTGGTGGGGATGAACCTGTCGCGCCTGTACACGCTCGCCTGCGGGGACACGTTCTCGGTGGGGCGGGTGCAGACGCCCACGCTGGCCATGGTGGTGGAGCGCGAGCTGGCCATCCGCGACTTCGTCCCCCAGGAGTACCTGGAGGTGCTCGCCACCTTCGACCCGGCGGGCCCCGAGGCGCCGGGCCGCTACCAGGGCACCTGGTTCCGCCCCGCGCTCCCCGGCAAGGAGAAGGAGTGGGACGCGCGCGAGGCCCGGCGCCTGCCCGCGGATGGCGAGGAGGCGCGCGCGGTGGTGGCGCGCGTGAAGACGGGCCGCGCCGTCGTGGAGTCCATCACCTCCGAGACCAAGCGCATGGCGCCGCCGCTGCTCTACGATCTCACCGAGCTGCAGCGCCACGCCAACCGCCTGTATGGCTACAGCGCCCAGCGCACCCTGGAGCTGGCGCAGGCGCTCTACGAGAAGCACAAGCTGTTGAGCTACCCCCGTACCTCCAGCCGGCACCTGTCCCAGGAGATCGCCCGTACCCTGCCGCAGGTGGTGGACGCCATCCGCGCCCCCTGGGAGGCCCAGCTCGCGCCGGGCACCGGCACGCGCGCGCTCGGCCGCCGCTTCGTGGACGACGCGAAGGTGACGGACCACCATGCCCTCATCCCCACGACGACCCCACCCGGGGACGCGCGGCTGTCCGTGGAGGAGCGCAACATCTACGAGCTCGTCTGCCGGCGGCTGCTCGCGGCATGGCACGAGGACTTCGTCTGGTCGGTGACGACCGTCATCACCGCCGTCTCCTCGCCGGGCGTGGACCCCGCCGTGCCCACGGTGGATCGCTTCCACAGCGCGGGCACCCTCGTGGAGCGTCAGGGCTGGAAGGTGCTGGACGTGGGCGGTGGACAGCGCGCGCCCAAGCCCCGCGAGGCGGCCAAGGCGAAGAAGGACGGCGAGGCCGAGGCGGAGGAGCCCGAGGACGAGCAGGAACTGCCCCCGGGGCTCGTGAAGGGCCTGGCGCGCACGGTGCGCGACGTGAAACCGGTGTCCAAGCGGACGCGGCCTCCCCCCCGGCTCTCGGACGCGAGCCTGCTCACGGCGATGGAGACGGCGGGGCGCACGCTCGACGACAAGGAGCTGGCGGACGCGATGCGCGAGTCGGGTCTGGGCACCCCCGCCACGCGCGCCGCCATCATCGAGACGCTGCTGGACCGGGGCTACCTCGTGCGGCGCGGCAAGTCGTTCGAGGCGACGGAGAAGGGCATCGGCCTCATCCGCGTGGTGCACCCGGACGTGAAGAGCCCGGCGATGACGGGCCAGTGGGAAGCCTGGTTGCGGCGCATCGAGGGCGGCAGCGGGGACCTCGACTCCTTCCTTCGCGGCATCGAGGCCTATGTCATCGAGGTGGTGGGCAAGGTGCCTCCCTCCATCTCCCTGCCGCCCGGAGCCCTCTCCCCTCCATCGCGCCCCTCCCTGGCCGTGGCCTCCGACCCGGCTCCCAGAGCCGCCCCCGTGAAGAAGGGCAAGCGCGCGAGCACCCCGGGCGACCCCCCCGCGTCCTCCCCGCTCCGGCAGCCCGCGCTCGCCCTGCCCGGCACCGTCCGGCCCGAGCGCACGGTGCGTCCGCGCACGCCTCCCTCCGAGCTGCGCGGCCTGCTCAAGGCCGTGTTCGGCTTCCCGGACTTCCGCCCGTACCAGGAGGCGGTGTGCCGCACGGCCACCGAGGGCAAGGATCTGCTGCTGGTGATGCCCACCGGCGCGGGCAAGTCGCTGTGCTACCAGTTGCCGGGCCTCGCGCGCGCCGGGACGACGCTGGTCATCAGCCCCCTCATCGCCCTCATGGAGGACCAGGTGGCGCGCTTGCAGTCCCTGGGGCTCGCGGCGGATCGCATCCACTCCGGACGCGATCGCGCCTCGTCGCGCCAGGTGTGCGCGGACTATCTCGAGGGCCGGCTGGACTTCCTCTTCATCGCTCCCGAGCGGCTCGGCGTGCCGGGCTTCGTGGAGCTGCTCGCCCGGCGCACCCCCGCGCTCGTGGCGGTGGACGAGGCACACTGCATCTCCCAGTGGGGACATGACTTCCGTCCCGACTACCGGCTCCTGGGTGCCCGGCTGCCCATGCTGCGCCCCGCTCCCGTCATCGCCCTCACCGCCACGGCCACCCCCGACGTCCAGCGCGACATCCTCCAGCAACTGGGCCTCGAGGGCGCCGGCAGCGCGCCCGCCCGCACCTTCATCCACGGCTTCCGGCGCACCAACATCTCCATCGAGGTGCGCGAGCTCAACCCGAGCCAGCGCCCCGACGCCATCCGCGAGCTGCTCGCCGAGCCCTCCCACCGTCCCGCCATCGTCTACGCCGCCACGCGCAAGCACGCCGAGCTGTACACCGAGCGGCTCGGCGCGGACTTCCGCACGGGCACCTACCACGCGGGCATGAGTGCCTCGGAGCGCGACGCCGTGCAGACGGCCTTCCTCGGCGGGCGGCTGGAGGTCATCGTGGCGACGACCGCCTTCGGCATGGGCATCGACAAGGCGGACGTGCGCACCGTGGTGCATGCCGCGCTGCCCGCCAGCCTCGAGGGCTACTACCAGGAGCTGGGCCGCGCGGGCCGCGATGGTCTGCCCTCGCGCGCGGTGCTGCTGCACGGCTTCATCGACCGGCGCACCCACGAGTTCTTCCACCAGCGCGACTACCCCGAGCCCGCCGTGCTCGAGCGGCTCTACCGCGCCGCGCGCGAGGAGCCCGAGCCCAAGGAGGCGCTCGCGGCCCGGGTGCGCATGGAGTCGGACGTCTTCGACAAGGCGCTCGAGCAGTTGTGGATCCACGGCGGGCTGGAGCTGTCCCCGGACGAGTCCGTGCGCCAGGCCAAGCCCGGCTGGAAGACGTCCTACACGGCGCAGCGCGCGCACAAGCAGGCGCAGCTCGAGCACATGGCCCGCTACGCCGAGGCGCACGGCTGCCGGATGAAACACCTCGTGGCGCACTTCGGCGACGTGCAGGACTCGGGCGCCGCCTGCGGCCTGTGCGACGTGTGCGCCCCCCAGGACTGCGCCACCCTGCGCTTCGGCGCGCCCTCCGCCGCCGAGACCCAGGCGCTCACCCGCATCCTCGGCGCGCTCCACGAGCGCGATGCCCAGGCCACCGGCCGGCTCCACCGGGAGCTGTTCGGCGAGGCGCTCCCCCGCCGCGACTTCGAGCGCCTGCTCGGGGGTCTCGTGCGCGCCGGGCTCGTGCGGCTGTCCGAGGACACCTTCGACAAGGACGGCCAGAGCATCTCCTTCCAGCGCGTGGCGCTCACCCCCGAGGGCCGCCGGACCCATGCTCCCGCCGCGGGCCTCGTGCAACTGCCGCTGCCCCCCGAGGAGGCTCCCGCTCGCGGACGACGGAACTCCCGCGCCCCGGCCAGGAAGCCCCGGGCCAGCCGCCGGGGCTCGCGCCGCAAGAGCCCGGCCCGGTCCGAGCTCGAATACGAGGCGGCCGAGCCGTCGCCATCCACCCCCCAGGCCCCTCGCGGCCGTGAGGCCCTGTCGCGCGCCCTGGAGCGCTCTCGCTCGCGGCGCGCGGGGACGGCTCCGGGCGTGGATGGCGCCCCGCCCCAGCTCGTGGAGGCGCTCAAGGCCTGGCGTCTCACCGAGGCGCGCAGGCGCCGCGTGCCCGCCTTCCGCATCCTCACCGACCGGGTGCTCGGGGCCATCGCCAGCGCCCGTCCCCGGGATGGTGCCGCCCTGCAGCGCATCCACGGGGTCGGTCCCACGCTCACCGAGCGCTATGGCGAAACCATCCTCGCGCTCGTGGGGCGCATGCCCGTCTGAGACTCCAGTCGGAGCCGTGTGTCCTGTGTCGGGGCGGGACGGCCGCTGACGGGCGTGTGTCTATGGGAAAGTGAGCATCGGCCCGGTGGGAGGGAGAGCACTTTCGCCGGGGATCCGCTTTTCTGTCGGGCGGAGCGCCGCTGGAGTGACAGGGAGGCCGTCCATGCCGCCGCAGAAGCTGGTGTTCGCCACCGCTGTCGAGGCGCTGTTCGTGCGCGAGCTGGGCGCCACCTTGTCGGGCGTGGGCCGCAGGCTGCTGCGCGACGTGGGGCTGGACCTGGAGCGCCCCCTCGAGGTCGCCTACCCCCTGGCGCAGTGGAAGGTCTTCCTGCACATCGCCGCCCAGGTGCTCTACCCGCACCTGCCCTCCGCCGAGGCCCACTGGTGGATGGGCATCCACTTCGTGGAAGGCTACCTCCAGACGTCCATGGGGCGCGTGCTGGCGGAGCTGGCGCCGGTGCTCGGCCCCCGCCGGATGCTCGAGCGCATCGGGGCGGACCTGAGCAGCGGCAACAACTTCAGCGAGGTTCGCCTGGTGGAGCACGCCCCCCGCTACGTCGAGCTGTGGATGAACGACGTCCTCGACGATTACTCCTCCTTCGCCGCCGGTCTCATCCTCCGCGCCCAGCAGATGGCCGGCGCGCGCAACGTGTTCGTGGATGTGTGGTCCTTCGATGGCACCGCCGGCACCTTCCTCATCCGCTGGCGCGACGCCCCTTCCCGCGCCCTGTTCGGATGACGAAACCGCCCCTGCCCGAAAGTCGGACACCCCTGTCCTGAGTGCAGACAGTGCGAGGGGGGCCCTCCAACCCCTCGGAAAGTGGACCCGCCGGGCGGGGGATGTCAGGGGGGTTTACATGTCTGGCAGTTTTTCCTGGAGCAAGAGCACTCCAGGCTTACCGCGTAAAAGAGGGAGGAGGGGGGCGTCTTCGAGGGGCGAGGGCGTTGGCCCGCGAGTTGCTCAAGGCCCGGGGCGCGTAGCCGCGGCGGGTGACCTCCGGCGGCTCGCGCCCCCTCGTTGTCCCCCTTGAGGAAGTTCAATGCGCAAGATTTCCATGGCGTTGCTGGCTGGTGCGGCTCTCGTTGGTTGCGGCGGTCCCGAGTCCGTCGAGGAGAGCGCTCGCATTCCGTCGTTCGAAGAGTTTCAGGCCTCGGCCATCAAGGACGAGGGCAACGTGTGGATCGTCAATGGCGACGAGGCGGTAGAGGACCTGCGCGCGTACTACGACGCCGTCGTGGCGCGTGGTGACGTGGGCGAGAGCACCGGTGGCCTGGCCGTGTACAACACCGGCAGCGACATCAAGTGGAGCGCCACCGCGGCCAAGAACATCACCTACTGCATCAGCAAGTCCTCCTTCGGCACGCGCTACAACACCGTGGTGAGCGCGATGAACAGCGCCACGGCCG
This sequence comes from Cystobacter fuscus, assembly GCF_044360685.1. Taxonomy (GTDB): domain Bacteria; phylum Myxococcota; class Myxococcia; order Myxococcales; family Myxococcaceae; genus Cystobacter; species Cystobacter fuscus_C. The sequence continues at coordinate 952,348 of NZ_CP043491.1, forward strand.
CCTGGGAGGCCACGGCCAACGTCAACTTCGTGCACAACAGCTCCCTCGACACCAACTGCACCGCGTCGCAGACGGGCGTGGTGTTCGACGTGCGCATGGTGAGCGGCCAGTCCTACACGGCGCGCGCCTTCTTCCCCAACTCCAGCCGCGCGAGCCGCAACGTCCTCGTGGACAGCAGCGCCTTCGGCAACCTGGGCGTCTGGACGCTCACCGGCGTGCTGCGCCACGAGCTGGGCCACACGCTCGGCTTCCGCCACGAGCACACCCGCCTCTCCAGCACCGGCTGCTACGAGGACGCCAGCTGGCGCGCCCTGACGAGCTACGACGCCTCCTCCGTCATGCACTACCCCCAGTGCAAGGGCACCCAGAAGGGTGACCTCGTGCTGACGTCCTCGGACAAGACCGGCGCCCGCGCGCTCTACCCGTAAGCCCCTTCCCAGCTCCTCCTCCCGCTCGGGAGGAGGACGGGACATGACGAGGGCCGGAGGGGTTCTCGCTTCCCAGCACGGGGGCGGGGCCTTCCGGCCCTTCGTCTTTGCGGGGTTTTCTCGCCGCGCCGCGTCACGGGATTATCGGGGGTCATGTCGGGAATCTGGAGCCAGGGGCCGCAACTTCCGCCCGGGGGACTCGATAATTTCTTCGAGTTTGCGAATTTGAACCCCCTTTTCTGAGGAAATCCCCATGAGCTCCATCTCCCCCGTCCGGTCGCAGAACTACCAGATCAAGTGGGGCGACACCCTGTCGGGCATTGCCAAGAAGAACGGCACGACGGTGGACGCGCTCATGAAGGCCAATCCGCAGATCAAGGACGCGAACAAGATCTACGCGGGCAAGGGCCTGAACATCCCGGGCCGGGTGGACAGCTTCGAGCCGGCCAAGGGCGGCGGCAAGACGGGCGGCACGGGCGGCACGGGTGGCACGGGCTCCGCGCAGGGCACGGGCGGCACGGGCCCGGCGACGCGCGGTCCGGGCGGCAGCCCCTTCGACATCGCCAGGTCGCACCTGCAGAAGAACGCCGGCAGCCTCAAGCTGGAGAAGAACGGCGTGGGCGCGGACATGGATGACTGGGTGCCCAACAACGTCAACTGCGCCAACTTCGTCTCCGCGTGTCTGGAGCAGGCCGGGCAGATCAAGAACGGCCAGCACCACAACGCGGTGGTGGGCCTGCAGGCCAACCTGGACAAGGATCCCAACTTCAAGCGCGTGTCGCTCGCGAATGCCAAGCCGGGTGACGTGGTGAGCATGAAGACCCCGGGCGGCCACCACGTGGTGATGTACGCCGGCATGAAGGACGGCAAGCCCCAGTTCATCGGCTCCAACAACGTGAACAGCGATGGCTCGCAGCGCATCACCATGACGTCGATGAACTACCCCATCATGTCCATCCACCAGTACCAGGGCTGAGAAAGCCCACGCTCTGGAAGGACTCGCGCGGTGCCGGGGAGCCTCCCTGGCACCGCGTCGTCGTTTGGAGCGCTCAGTCCGTGACGACCGCCACCTGGTCGCCCGCGAGCACCAGCCGCACGGTGGACACCTCGGGCTCGCCGAAGTGCTCGTAGGCGGCGCGCTCGAGCTGGGGCACCAGGGCGGCGCGCAGGCCGCGCGCTCCCGTCTCGCGCTTGAGCGCCCGGGCCACCACCCACTCGCGCACCGCGGGCTCCACCACCAGCTCCAGCCCCTCGTGGGAGAACTCGCGCTGGTAGCCGCGCAGCACACTGTCCTCCAGGATGCTGCCCAACGTGGTCTCGTCCAGGGGCGCGAAGGAGACGATGCGGCTGAAGCGGCCGATGAGCTCCGGGATGAAGCCGTAGCGCGCGAAGGCCGCCGTCTGCTCCACCTGATCCTCGGTCACCTTCTCCGCGATGGCCGCCTCGCGCTTGCGCGCCTCGCGGCCGAAGCCCAGCCGCTCCTTCTGGCCGCCCAGCTCCTCCGCCGTGCCCTTGAGCCCGCTGAAGGCCCCGCACGCGATGAAGGTGAGCGCCGAGAGCTCCAGCGGCACGGGCGGGGTGCGGCTGGTGAAGCCGAAGTCCGGCGGGAAGTCCGCCCGGGGCGCGCTGAGCAGGTTGAGCAGGCTGCGCTGCACGCCAAAGCCGCTCACGTCCTTGGTGGTCTGCTGCCCGGCGAACCGCGCGTCGGAGCGGCTGGTGGCGAGCTTGTCGAACTCGTCCATGCAGATGGCGCCACAGGCCGCCCACTCCACGTCTCCGCCCGCCGCCTCGTACAGCCGCGAGAGCATCGTGGTCACGTCGTCCCCCACGTAGCCCGTCTCGGAGAACTGCGTGGCGTCCACGATGACGGTGGGCACGCCCAATATCTCCCGGAACAGCAGCTCCACGAGGAACGTCTTGCCGCTGCCCGTGGGCCCGAGGAACAGACAGTTCTCGCGCATCCCCGGCTCGGGGGGAATGCCCTCCAGGTGGATGCGCCGCAGCCGCTGCAGGTGCCGGTAGGCCAGCACCGACGCCGCGCGCCGTGCCTCCTGTTGTCCCCGGTAGCCCAGCTCCGACAGGCGCCGGTCTATGTCCCGAGGCGAGAGCACCTCCAGGGCGGCGACATGATCGCGAACGGATGCGTTGGGCTCGAAGGGGAGGACTCGACGTTCGGGGCGGAGGCTCATGCGGTGGGCGGCATCTTTCCGGTAGCCCCCGTCGGGGACAAGCGTTGCCTGCTCTGGCCGCCAGTGCCCGCCCGCTCTCGGAGGGGGCATCCACCGGACGTTCTCCAGGGTGACCAGTGAACATCTTCCACGGGGATGGACTCGCTCGGGCCTTCCATGCACGGAGCGGGTGGGTAAGTAGCCCTCCATGGACAAGACGAAGAAGGCGCGGACGGCGGTGCCTCGTCTGGGCGCGTGGGTGGAGCAGGGGGCGGGCGTGCGTTGGCGGGTCTGGGCTCCCGGACATCAGAAGCTCGAAGTGGTGTTGTTCGGGCCCCAGGGGCAGCCAGGCGACACGCTGCCCATGACTCGGGAGAGCGGTGACTTCTTCACCGCCACGCTCGCTGGGAAGGGCGCCGGCGTGCGCTACAAGCTCCGGGTGGATGGAGAGGGCCCCTTCCCGGATCCCTGGAGCCGCTCGCAGCCCGAGGGCGTGCATGGTCCCTCCGAGGTGGTGGTGCCCGACTTCGCCTGGAAGGACGGCGACTGGAAGGGGATCCACCCGGAGTCCCAGGTCATCTACGAGATCCACGTGGGCACGGCCACGCCCGAGGGGACCTTCGACGCGCTCATCCCCCGGCTGCGCGCCTTCAAGGAACTGGGGGTGACGACGCTGGAGCTCTTGCCGCTGGCGAGCGCTCCGGGCACGCGCAACTGGGGCTATGACGGCGTGTCGCTCTTCGCTCCCTCGGCCGTGTACGGCGGCCCCGAGGGCCTGCGGCGCTTCATCGACGCGGCGCACGCGCAGGGGCTCGGGGTGCTCATCGACGCCGTCTACAACCACTTCGGCCCGGACGGGAACTACCTGCGCTGCTACTCGCCCCACTACTTCACTGACCACCACCACACGCCCTGGGGCGATGCCATCAACTACGACGGCGAGGGCTCCGACGTGGTGCGCGAGCTGGTGCTCTCCAACGTGGACATGTGGATTGGCGACTACCACGCGGATGGCCTGCGCCTGGACGCGGCGCACGCCATCATCGACGACAGCTCGCCGCACCTGCTGGAGGAGATTCCCCGGCGGGCGCGGGCCGCGGCGCGGGGCCGGAGCGTGGTCGTCATCGCCGAGGACGATCGCAACGACACGCGCCTGGCGCGCCCCGTGGAGAAGAAGGGCCTGGGGCTGGATGGCATCTGGGCGGATGACATCCACCACCAGTTGCGCCGGGCCTTCGCCGGGGACAGCGAGGGCTACTACGCCGACTACACGGGCAGCGTGGAGGACATCGCGCGCACGCTGCGCCAGGGCTGGTTCTACGAGGGGCAGACGTCCCAGGTGCACAAGAAGACCCGGGGCACGCCCGCGAGCGAGCTGGAGCCGTGGCACTTCGTGCACTGCATCCAGAACCACGATCAGATTGGCAACCGGGCGCAGGGCGAGCGGCTGGGGGCGGATGTCTCTCCGGCGGCCTTCCGCGCCATGAGCACGCTGCTGTTGCTCTCGCCCTACACGCCCCTGCTCTTCCAGGGGCAGGAGTGGAACGCGAGCACGCCCTTCCTCTACTTCACCGACCACAACGCCGAGCTGGGCAAGCTCGTGACCGAGGGGCGGCGCAAGGAGTTCGCCGGCTTCTCGAAGTTCTCCGGCAGCGAGGTACCGGATCCCCAGGCGCTGGAGACCTTCACCCGCTCGAAGCTCGACTGGAACGAGGCGGGCAAGCCCGAGCATGCCGGGGTGCTCGCGCTCTACCGGGAGCTGCTGCGCCTGCGCGCCCAGGAGCCCATCCTCAAGGCCAACCGCCGGGGCTCCTTCGACGCGAGGCCCCTGGGGCAGAACGCGCTGGTGCTCGAGCGCCGGGGACCGGGAGGCGTGCTCCAGGTCATCGTCAACGTCAAGGGCGGCCTGGAGCACCGTCTGCCCGACGGCGCGCGCCTGGAGTTGTGGAGCGAGGAGTCCCGGTTCGGGGGCGCCTCCACTCACGCTCCGTTGAGCGGGGGAGTGCTCCGGCTCGACGGGCCCTCGGCCGCGCTGGTGCGTCTGGCGGGTTGAACGAAAGGCGAGACGCGAGGAGGGGAGCCGGGCAGGCGTACACGGGCATGGGAGGGGTGCTGTTCCATGCTAGGAGGTTTGGAGCCCGGCATCCCCCTTCCTGCTCGCGGCGAGCAAGCCATGATGGACACATCCCTTTCCCAGCAGATCTTCTCCTCTGGCGTTCCGAGCTTCGATCTGCTGCTGGGTGGCGGCATCCCCCGGCGCCAGTCGGTCATCATCACGGGAAACCCCGGCTGCGGGAAGACGATCCTCTGCGGTCAGATGGCCTTCCACACCGCCGCGCGCGGCATCCCCGTGGTGGTGGCCACCGTCACCTCCGAGCCCCACGACAAGCTGGTCCAGGCCCTCTCCGGCTTCTCCTTCTTCGATCGCGGGCTCTTGGGCGACAAGCTCTTCCTCATGAGCGCCTATGCCTCGCTCAAGAAGGGCGCCAAGGAGGCGCGCGACATCCTCTTGCACACCGTGCGCGAGCGCGGCGCCAAGCTGCTCTTCATCGACGGACTTCGCTCCATCCGCGACCTGTGGCAGGACGAGGCGAAGCTGCGCGAGTTCCTCTACGAGCTGGGCATCGGGCTGGCCGCGATGGACTGCATCGGGCTGTTCACCACCGAGTACTCCCTGGAGCAGTTGCTGGCGCTGCCGGAGGCCACGACGGTGGATGGCATCGTGGCGTTGGATGTCCTGCGCCAGGGAGGCAAGCGCCTGCGCCGGATGGAGGTGGTCAAGCTGCGCGGCCGGGAGCACCTGACCGGTGAGCACTTCATGCGGCTGGGGGCCGGGGGCGTGGAAGTCATCCCCCGCCTGGAGACCCAGGTGCCTTCCGACTCCGAGCGCGCCCCGTCCTCGAGCCGGTGCGGCTTTGGCCTGCCCGAGTTCGATGCCCTCCTGCATGGAGGCCTGCCCGTGCAGAGCACGACCCTGCTCGCGGGAAGCATGGGCATTGGCAAGACGCTGCTCGCCACACACTTCGCCGCGCAAGGGGCCCGGCAGGGGGAGAAGACGCTCTTCGCGTCCTTCTTCGAGTCCCCGGTGATGTCCGTCGTCCGGGCGCGGCGCATTGGCCTCGATGTGGCGGAGGACCTGTCACGCGGGGCGCTCAAGATGCTCCACTTTCCTCCGTCCGAGCAGGAAGCCGATGCCATCGCCCAGCGCCTCCTGGAGGAGGTGGCACGGCTGGGCGCGCAGCGGCTCGTGGTGGACGGTCTGTCGGAACTGGAGCGGTCCATCAGCGACCCCGAGCGCCGGCACATCTTCATGGCCGCGCTCAGCGTGCACCTGCGCCACGCCGGCGTGACGTCGCTGTTCACCAAGGAGGTGTCGAAGGTGGCTGGCACCGAGCTGGACTTCAATGACTCGCCCATCGCGATGCTCGGCGAGAACCTGGTGCTGCTGCGCTACGTGGAGTTGCGTGGGCGCATCCATCGTGTCCTGTCCATCCTCAAGATGCGCGACAGCCGGTACGACGGGGACCTGCGCGAGTTCGAGATCAATGACGAGGGCATCCGGGTGCTGGCGCCCATGCGCTCGGCGGAGGGGTTGTTGACGGGACAGGCCCGAGCCGTGGGCACGAGCATGGGTGGTGCGTCGTCATGAGCCTCGTCCTCATCGCCGAGGACGAGGACGCGATGCTCGACATCTTCGCGCAGATCGTGGAGGACATGGGCCACCGCACGCTTCGGGCCCACAACGGAGAAGAGGCCCTGCTGCTGGCCCGGACGCAGCCGCCGGATCTCGTGGTGAGCGACCACATGATGCCCCGGCGCACCGGCATGGAGCTGCTGCGCGAGTTGCGCGCGGACGCGGCGTTGCGCGAGGTGCCCTTCCTGCTGTTGAGCGCCGCGCGCCCGCCGGGCCTGGAAGAGGCCACCGCGTTTCTCGCCAAGCCCGTGGACCTCGACACCTTCGAGCGCGCGGTGCGCCAGGTGCTGCGCGTGCGTCCCCCGGACGTGGAGCCGCGGGCCAAGGCCCCCGCGGCGGACCCCGGCGGCGCCTTGCGCGAGGAGATGCTCAACTGGGTGGCGCATGAAATCAAGACGCCCCTGAGCTCCGCGCGGCTCAATGCCCAGATGCTGCTGCGCAGGCAGGCGGCGCGAGCGGACCCCGAGGAGCGCAGACACGCCGAGGTCATCCTGCGGCAGCTCGACCGGATGAATGGCCTCGTCACCTCCATCCTCGATGCGGCCCGCCTCTCCGATGGGAAGATGGTGCTGCGCCAGGAGCCCGGCGACTTCGCCTCGTTCCTCCAGGGCGTGGTGCAGGAGTGGCGGGAGCTTCAGCCCCAGGTGGACTTCTCCCTCGAGGGCGCGGAGCAGCCGCTCCCGCTCTCCTTCGATGCCGAGCGCGTGCGCAGCGTCCTCAACAACCTCTTGTCCAACGCGGTGAAGTACGGCGGCGCGGGCAAGCGCGTCGAGCTGGTGTTGTCGCTCTCGCCCGGGCTCGCCGTCGTTCACGTGCGGGACTGGGGCCAGGGCATCGCGGCCTCGGAGGTGCCCAACATCTTCAACCGCTTCCACCGCGCGGAGGGCTCGGGAGGCAGCGGGCACGGACTCGGCCTGTACATCGCCTCGGCGATCGCCCGGCTGCATGGAGGCTCGCTCAGCGCGAAGTCGAGCCTCGGCGAGGGCTCCACCTTCAGCCTGCGGCTGCCCCTCATGCGCTAGGCCGCGCGGCGCTCAGCGGCCCAGCTTGATGTCGAGCGGGGGGGTGTTGCCCCGGCGCGGAGGCTTCTGCACCGCCTGCCGGGGGCGCAGCTTCACGGACAGCTCGGGGGCGTCTCCGGCGGACACCCGCCGCGACGTGGGCTCATACCCCTCCAGCGTCAGGGCCAGCGTCACCGGTGGCGCGTTGGGCTCCAGGGGCAGCTCCAGCGGCGTCTCGCCGTAGGGCGCCCCCTCCACCGCGACCCGCGCGCCCGCCGGCTCCGAGCGCACCGTGAGCGTCACCGGCCGTGGCAGCGGCTGCGGCTCGGAAGGCACCGCGAGCGGCGGGGCCGAGGCCGTGATGGGAGGAGGGGCCGGGGCGGGCTTCTGCTGGCGCAGGAGGATGACGGCGGCTCCGCCGGCCAGCAGCAACATGCCCAGGCCCATCGCCGCCCAACCCCACCTCATGTGCCGCCGGGGCACCTCGGGTGAGACGGTGCGCGTGACATACACCCGCTTTCCGGAGTCGCCGGTGTGGGTGGTGGGCGTGAGGGGGGCGAACGTCAGGGACAGTGAGCGCGCGTCGCTGCCGCTGCGCGAGGTGTTGGACCGGGCGTCCAGGTCCGAGTCCTCGGTGAGCTGATCCAGGGAGGAGGGGTTGGCCTCGTTGGCGATGCGCTCGGCGTACAGCTCCCTCAGCCAAGCGCACAGGTGCGCGCTGCTGGCGGACAGCCGGTTCTGGACGATGAAGTCCTCGATGGCCAGCCGGAACGCGCCGCAATCCGGAAAGCGCGCCTCGGGCGTGGGGCCCAGCGCCCGGAGCACGAGCGCGTCCAGCCCGGCGGGCAGCGCGGGGTTGAGCAGGGAGGGCGGGGGCACCTGGCAGTCGCGCACCAGCCGCAGCGTCATCAGGTCCGACTCGCCCTTGAAGAGCCGGTGGCCCGTGAGCAGCTCCCACAGCACCACCCCCAGGGCGAACAGGTCACTGCGCCCGTCCACGGGCCGGCCATCCGCCTGCTCGGGCGACATGTAGGGGTACTTGCCCTTGAGCACTCCGGTGGCCGTGGTCGCGGCGCTCCCGGCGGCCTTGGCCACGCCGAAGTCGATGACCTTCACCCCTCCATCGAAGCCCACCAGGATGTTCTGCGGTGACACGTCCCGGTGCACGAGGTGGAGCGGCCGGCCCTCGGCGTCGCGCGCCTGGTGGGCGTAGTGCAGCCCCGCGGCCGCCTCCGCCACGATGCGCAGCGCCAGCCCCACCGGCACGGGGGTGCCCCGCGCCCGCGCGAACTTGTCCAGCCGCCGCACGTCCTCGCCCTGGACGTACTCCATGGCCAGGCAGTAGCGGCCGTCGACCTGGGCCCACTCGAGGATGGTGATGAGGTTGGGGTGGCGCAGCCTCGCCACGAGCTGGGCCTCTTCCTGGAACATGGCCAGGAAGTCCTCGTCCTCGGCCAGGTGGGGCAACACCCGCTTGATGACCACCAGCCGCTCGATCCCCCCACTGTGCTCGCGCGCCAGGAACACCTGCCCCATCCCGCCGGACGCTATCTTGCGCAGCAAATGGTATTTACCGAGGGGTACCGCCATGCTTCGCCAACATAGCGTGGCTTTCGAGAATCCGCGAACGCCCCCGCTTGCTCCTCGTCCGGCGGAGCAAGAGAAGCGTCCGGCACCGGGCCCTCAGGCCTTCAGCTTGTAACCCGAGCGCAACGCCACCCAGGCCAGGGCCGTCGCCACCAGCGCCACCCCCAGCAGGATGGCTCCCCCCCACAGCGGCGAGAAGCCACTGCTGCCCAGCATCCCGTAGCGCAGCCCCTCCACCATGTAGACGATGGGGTTGAAAAGGCTTACGTGGTTCCAGGGCGTAGGCAGTTCGCGCACCGAGTAGAACACCCCGCCGAGGAAGGTGAGCGGCAGCATGACGAAGGTGGGGAAGAAGTTCACCTGCTCGAACTTCTCGGCCCACACCGCCGCGAGCACGCCCAGCACGCTGAAGGTGTAGGAGGACAGCAGCAGGAAGAGGAGCGTGGCGGGCACGTGCGCGAGCTGGAAGCCGGTGAAGAGCGTGGCCACCCCCCAGGTGAGCAGGCCCACCATCAACCCGCGCACCATGGCGCCTCCGATGAAGCCGGCCAGCAGTTCCAGCGGGCCCAGGGGGACCACGAGCAGGTCCACGATGGTGCCTTGAATCTTGTTGATGAAGAGCGAGGAGGAGCTGTTGAGGAAGGAGTTGTTGGCCAGGCCCAGGAAGACGAGCCCCGGGACGATGAAGGACAGGTAGGGCACCCCCTCCACCGCGTGGGCCCCCCGTCCGGACAGCGAGTAGCCGAAGACGAGGAAGTAGAGCGAGGTGCTGATGAGCGGTGAGAGGACCGTCTGGCCCGGCACGCGCATGAAGCGGCGGACCTCCTTCACCAACAGCGTCTTCATCCCAGTCGTGTTCATGGCGTGGCGGGGGAGGGCAGGGCGTTGAGCGCGGCGGCGGCGCTGGCGGCGGGTTTGCCGCGGAGGATCTCGATGAGGATGTCTTCCAGGCGGGAGCTGCGCGTCTCCACGTTGCCCACCGGGAAGCCCTGGGTGTACAGCAGGCGCAGGACGTCATTGCCCGGCAGACCGCCCTCGCGCTCGGGGTAGGTGAGCGTGAGGCCGTCCGCGGAGAGCGTGGCGCCCGCCTGGCGCGCGGACTCGGGGGGCGTGGTCACCGGCTCGGTGAAGGTGACGATGAGGCGCTTCTCGCCCAGGCGGCGCAACAGCGTCGTCTTGTCCTCCACGAGCAGGAGCTTCCCCTCGTTGATGACACCCACCCGGTCGGCCAGCTCCTCGGCCTCCTCCAGGTAGTGCGTGGTGAGCACGATGGTGGTGCCCTCGGCGGCGAGCCGGCGCACGTAGGTCCACAGGTCGCGCCGCAGCTCCACGTCCACGCCCGCGGTGGGCTCGTCCAGGAAGACCAGCTTCGGCCGGTGCACCAGCGCCTTGGCGATGAGCAGCCGGCGCTTCATGCCGCCCGAGAGCGCCCGGGTGATGGAGTCCGCCTTGTTGCTCAGGTTGAGCGCGGCGAGCACCTCCTTCACCCGCGCCTCGTCCCGAGGCAGCCCGTAGTAGCCCTGCTGGATGTAGAGCGACTCGGCCACCGTGAAGAAGGGATCGAAGTTCACCTCCTGGGGCACGAGGCCGACCTGGTAGCGAGGCCGTACCGGATCCTCGTCCAGGTCCTGCCCGAAGACGAGCACCTTGCCGCTCGTCTTCTTCACCAGCCCGCAGACCGAGCCGATGAGCGTCGTCTTGCCGGCACCATTGGGACCGAGGAGGGCGAAGATCTCCCCGGGGCGGATGCTGAGGGTGACATCGGACAGGGCGGTGAGCTTGTTACCGCCATAGGTCTTGGAGAGACCTCGGAGCTCGAGCGCGGGAGGCGAGGACATGATGGCAGGGGCTTTAGCACCCTGGCCGAGCGTCCTGGCAGCGTTTTGATGCCCGCTGGACGCCATCGCACCATCCGTGCGTCTTGCGCCCGCCGTGGCTCCTTAGTATCCGCCAGCGTCCCGTTACCCAGCCTCAAGAGAGCGAGAGAGCACGATGGCCCAGAACTTCATCTTCACCATGCAGGACTTGCGCAAGGTCAAGGGAGGCAAGGACATCCTCAAGGGCATCTACCTGTCCTTCTTCCCGGGCGCGAAGATCGGCGTCATCGGCCCCAACGGCTCCGGTAAGTCGACGCTGCTGCGCATCATGGCCGGCGTGGACAAGGAGTTCTTCGGCGTGGCCAAGCCGGACCCGAGCGCGCGCGTGGGCTACCTGGCCCAGGAGCCGCAGCTCGACCCCACCCTGGACGTGAAGGGCAACGTGGAGCTGGGCCTCAAGCCCATCCGCGTGCTGCTCGATCGCTTCAACGAGGTGAGCGCGAAGTTCGCCGAGCCCATGGACGACGCCGCCATGGAGAAGCTGCTGGCCGAGCAGGGCCGGCTGCAGGACGCCATCGACGCGAGCAACGGCTGGGAGTTGGATCGCACCCTGGAGATGGCCATGGACGCGCTGCGCCTGCCGCCCGGGGACGCGGACGTGACGAAGCTGTCCGGTGGTGAGAAGCGCCGCGTGGCGCTCTGTCGCATCCTCCTGGAGAAGCCGGACCTGCTCCTGCTCGACGAGCCCACCAACCACCTGGACGCCGAGAGCGTGGCGTGGCTGGAGCAGGCGCTCAAGGAGTACAAGGGCACCATCGTCTGCATCACCCACGACCGCTACTTCCTCGACAACGTGGCCGAGTGGATCCTGGAGCTGGACCGCGGCGAGGGCGTGCCCTGGAAGGGCAACTACTCGAGCTGGCTGGAGCAGAAGCAGAAGCGGCTGGAGCTGGAGGAGAAGACGGAGAGCGCGCGGCAGAAGACGCTCAAGCGCGAGCTCGAGTGGGTGCGTGCCTCGCCCAAGGCGCGTCAGGCCAAGAGCAAGGCGCGCATCGCGGCGTACGAGCAGCTGCTCAACCAGACGCAGGAGAAGCGCGACCCGACGGGCGAGGTGACGATTCCGCCCGGACCGCAGCTCGGCGGGCTGGTGGTGGAGGCCAAGGGGCTGCGCAAGGCGTTCGGGGACCGGCTGCTCATCGACGACCTGAACTTCAAGCTGCCGCCGGGCGGCATCGTGGGCATCATCGGACCGAACGGCGCGGGCAAGACGACGCTGTTCCGGATGCTCACGGGCGCGGAGAAGCCGGACGGGGGCGAGCTGCGCATCGGCGAGACGGTGAAGCTGGCGTACGTGGACCAGAGCCGCGACGCGCTCGACGGCGACAAGAGCGTCTTCGAGGAGGTGAGCGGTGGGTTGGACTTCCTGGACCTGGGTCGGGCGGGACAGATGCCGAGCCGCGCGTACCTGGCGGGCTTCGCCTTCAAGGGGCAGGACCAGCAGAAGCGGGTGAAGGATCTGTCGGGCGGCGAGCGCAACCGGGTGCACCTGGCGAAGATGCTCAAGAGCGGCGGTAACGTGCTCCTGCTCGACGAGCCGACGAACGACCTGGACGTGGAGACGCTGCGCAGCCTGGAGGAGGCGCTGCTCAACTTCGCGGGCTGCGCGGTGGTCATCAGCCACGACCGCTGGTTCCTGGACCGCATCGCTACGCACATCCTGGCGTTCGAGGGCGACAGCCGGGCGTTCTTCTTCGAGGGCAACTTCGAGGACTACGAGGCGGACAAGAAGAAGCGCCTGGGCCCCGAGGCCCTCGAGCCGCACCGCATCCGCTACCGCCCGCTCACCAAGAGCTGAGAGGCACGGGAGTCACGGCTCCTCTCCCGGACGGGGGAGGGGCCGGGTGGGCTGTTCGCTCCAGGTGGGAGGGTGGTCATGATCCAGAAGGTCTCGTTCCGGAACTTCAAGGCGTACCGCTCGCTCGACTTGGAGCTGGAGCCGCTCACCGTCCTGGTGGGTCCCAACGCGTCGGGCAAGACGACGCTGTTGCAGGGATTGCATCTCGCGACGAGTCTGGCGGGGGGACGAGGAGACATCGTGAGCCCCTCGGCGCAAGTCGCGCTGAATTCGTACGGAACGACCCGTCCTATCGACTGGAGTCTTTCAGGGATGTGGGCTGGTACGGCCGGGGCCGTGCAAGTCGCGATTGCGTCCAATGTGAAGGACGCCACGGTGGCTGGTATGTGGGCGGGAGAGACTTTCGAAAGCAGTATTGAGTTGGGTAGGCGCCGAGCCGGAGGCTTTGGGAGAGGAGCGCCGATTCCATATCTTGGGCCCCTGGACTTCAAGAATGCGTTGCTGTCGACCTCCATCCTTCGTTTCGAGGCGCAAGCCTTGGCGGAGGCCTCCTACAGTGAAGATCCAATCCCTGACATTGGCGGAAGCGGAGAGGGACTCGCCTCGGTCTTGGCTTATTTGAAATTGAGCCAGGATGAGGTGTTCGACGGGATTGAACAAGCGCTCAAGCAGGTCGTTCCTTCGGTTCGTCGCATTCGGATCGAACGTGCGGCGGTCGAGCGAACCATGTTCAGAACCATTGCCCTGGATGAGCAACGCCATCAGGTTCCCGAACAGCAGACACTCTGGGGGAACAGGGTCGTTCTGGACATGAAGGGGGCCAAGGGCGTTGCCGCTGATTCCGCTGGCGAAGGCACCCTCATGGTGCTCGGGCTGCTCACCGTCTTGATGGGGCCGAGCAAGCCACGGTTGGTTCTTCTGGATGATATCGAGCTGAATCTTCATCCCGTGGCGCAAGGCAAGCTCATCGAAGCCCTGCGCAAACTCCAAGAGCGCGACCCTGAATTGCAAATCATCGCGACCAGCCATTCGCCTTTCATCCTGAACTACCTCAAGCCCGAGGAGGTGCGGATGACCTTCCTCGCGGAAAACGGCTTCGCTCGGTGTGAGAAGCTCACGGCCCACCCCGAGTTCGAGCGCTGGAAGGACCTCATGAGCCCCGGAGAGTTCTGGAGCACCGTGGGCGAGTCCTGGGTGGAGAAGGTGGAGACTCCGGCGGGCAATGAGTGACGCCGCACACGAATTCGCGGTGGTTTGCGAGGCGCGGGCCGACCGGGATGCCGCGTGTGGGCTCGCGGATCGCGTGCTCCTCGAGGAGGTGGATTGGCTCGCTCCCGAGACGCTGGACTCTTGTCGAAAATGGAGGGGCCGCACCTCGGAAGAGCCCTTCTTGAGGTGGGCTTCCGTGCGAGATGAGTTCCAGAGCACGGGCATCAAGGGGATTTTCGGCGGGTTTGGTGGTCAGCCCGGGGCGCTTGATGCACACGCCGCGCGGCGCGCGCTCCTGTTGCTGGCTTCGTCCAAGCATCTCCCTGATGCCGTGCTCCTGGTTCGTGACAGCGATGGAAACCCTGAGCGGCGCACCGGACTCGAACAGGCGAGGGATGCACGGAAGTGGCCCTTCCCGGTCGTCATCGGTCTGGCCGAGCCCAAGCGTGAGTGCTGGGTGCTCGTGGGGTTCGAGCCCAGGACCGAGGAGGAGAAGGCGCAACTGCAAAAGGAAGAGCGGCGGCTCTCATTCCATCCCGTTCGCGACGCGCACCAACTGACCGCGCGTGAGCACGGTGCCAAGAAGGACGCGAAGAAGGCACTGGAGGCCCTGACTCGAGGAGACCCGGAGCGCGAGCGCGTGTGTCTGGAGGAGACTCCCCTGGGCACTCTGTCGACCCTTGGACGCGAAACGGGTCTCGCGGCCTATCTCCAGGACGTTCGTGAACGGCTTGTCCCTATCCTGGGTGGCCACCGCGCACCCGGAGCTCACTCGCCCCCGTGAGGAGTTCCTTCTCCGAGCAAGGCGTTCGCCTGACGCCCGCTCACCAAGAGCTGAGCGGGGGAGGGGCCATGGCTCCTCTCCCGGAGGGGGGAGGGGCCGGGGGGCGTGTCTGGAGTTGAGTCGGACGCTTCAGCTCCGCCCTTCGTAGAAGCGGCAGCCGTTGTCCCAGAGGACCCGTCTGGCGACCGCGGGAGTGAGCCGCTCCACGAGCAGGGCGCTGTCCTCGCGGATGCGGGGGGGATGATCGACGTGGGGGTAGTCCGAGCCGAAGAGGACGCACCCCTCGCCGACCATGTCGATGACCAGCTCGATTCCCGGCTCGTTCGCCTCGCAGGTGATGAAACATTGCCGCCGGAAGTAGTCCGAGGGCTTCATCCGGACGTTGTCGCGGACCTCCCATTTCACGTCCGCGTATTTGGCGTCCATGCGTGACAGCCAATAGGGAAGCCAACCACAGCCCGCCTCCAGGAACCCGACGCGAAGCCTGGGATGGCGTTCGAGCACGCCCCCCTCGATGAGCGCCAGCAGGGCCGTCATCTGCTCCAACGGGTGGGAGCAGACGTGCCTCGCGAAGTGCGTCTGGAAGCGCTCGCTCCCCAGCGTGGGCACCCGGGCGTGGGTTCCCTCATGCACGCCGACCGCCACGTCCAGCGCTTCACAGCGTGTCCAGAAGCGCTCGTAGGCGGGATCGCTCAACATCCGCCCCCGCACGGGATTGGGACGGAGCATCACGGCCTTCCAGCCCCAGGAGGCGATCCGCTCCAGCTCGGAGACCATCTGCTCCGGGTCATGCTGGCACAGCGCCCCCACCCCGCGCAGGAACTCCGGAGCATGGGCGCTGAACTCCCGGAGCCAGTCGTTGTACGCGCGCACCAGCGCCGCGGTCAGCGCTGGCTCCAACGAGTCCACGGCGAACAGGAAGAGCCCCTTCGTCGGGTACAGATAGGCACGCTCCACGCCCATGGCGCGCAGCGTGTCCACGTGCGAGGCCGCGTCATACCCCGCCAACATCTGCGGCAGATAGTGCACGAGCGCCTGCATGGCGCCGCGATGCCAGACACGCTGGGCCACGGGTCCCAGCAGCAGCTCGCCGTCGATCTCCATGTTGTGGAAGCCAGGGCTCGACAGGTCGAGCGCCCGCTGCACCGCCTCGGGGGAGAGCCCCTGCCTGGCACATGCATAATGGAAACGCGCCTGGTTCACGACGTCGCTCATCCCCTCCTCTCCCTGGGAGCGCTGAGCCTCGCGGAACGTGGGCGCGCGCGACTGGAAGGCGGGCTCCAGGTATTTGTTCCACAGGTCCAGGGGTTCAATCACGTGTGCTTCTGAATCCAGGATGGGCAGTTGAGATGCCATGACTTGAGTTTCCTCGACCGCACGCGAAAACAGCTCAAGTTTTCCCGCGTTGACAGGTAGGGGGAGGGCGTGGTTAGGTCGGGTCCTCTCGCGCTACCCTCTACGGTGGTCAGATGACGGATCGCAGCGTGTCGGATGCGAATGCATCCTGGAAGCGGACGTGGCCCAAGATCGTGGCGCGGGCATGGGCAGACGACGCATTCATGGAGCGGCTGAAGCGGGATCCGCTGAGTGTGGCCAAGGAGTATGACTTGCCCATCATCGAGGACGCCGCCTATCAGGTCGTCGTCTACGATAATCCCGCCTCGGTGATCTCCGTGGTCCTGAGCATTCCTCCGAAGCCGGGGGATCTGCAGGACGAGAGCCTGGAGACGCTCTCCGAGTACGCCGAGAGGCACAGCTGCGCCAACTCGAGCACGGCTTGAGGGTTGTCGCAGGTGGTATCCTCGCCGCATGGCTGTTCCCCGGATTCCTGTCTTCAGTCGGCATCTCCAGATCGAGTCCGTCGACTCCGTCGGTGTCTTCCTGATCACCGACGAGGATGTCGTCTGGCTTGGCGGAGAGCTTTACCAGGCACTGGTGCCCCTGGCCGATGGCCGGAGAACACAGGAAGACATCGTCACGGCGCTGGAGCCCCGCTACACGGCCGCGAAGGTGTATTACGCGCTGGAACGCCTGACACGGAAGGGTTGGCTCGTCGAGGCGGCTCCTGGAATCCCTCCCGAAAATGTCGAGTATTGGAATGGACTGGGAGTGGACGCCGCCAGCGGAGCCAGAGCCCTGGCTTCGTCGCGGGTGTCCCTGGTGCGGTCCGGGAATGCAACGCTCGATACGATCCTGGAAGAGGCGCTCGAGGCGGCGGGTATCCCGCTCGTCGAGCATGGCGGTGGTTTGACCCTTGTCGTCACCGATGACTATTTGAATCCTTCCCTCGCGGAGCTGAACCAGCGGGCGCTGCGCTCCGGCGGGCCCTGGGTGCTGGCCCGGCTCACGGGCAAGGTGGCCTGGCTCGGCCCCTATTTCGTGCCAGGGAAGACGGCGTGCTGGGAGTGTCTGGCCCAGCGCCTGCGCACCAACCGCCTCGTCCTCAAGTTCATCGAGGAGCGCCGCGGCCAGGGCTTCCTCTCCCAGCAGGGCCGTGGCTCGAGCGAGAGCTCCCTGCGCGCGGCGGCCTCCCTGCTGGCCATGGCGATGGTCCGAGGCCTCGTCACCGGGAAGAGTGGGCTCGAGGAGGTGCTCGTCACGCTGGACATGAGGGCGCTCCGGACGGAGCACCACACGGTGGTCCATCGCCCGCAGTGCCCCGCGTGTGGCAATCCCAGACTCATGGAGGAGCGGCAGCTCCGTCCCCTTCAGCTCGAATCCCAGCGCAAGCGCTTCACCCAGGATGGGGGGCATCGGCTCATCAGCCCCGAGGAGACGTTGCGCCTCCACCAACACCACGTCAGCCGGCTCACGGGGGTGGTCCAACAGCTCGAACCCATCCACACCGGGCAGGGCGAACTCGCGCCCATCATCGACTCCGGGCCCAACTTCGCCCGTCGGAGTCAGGAATTGGAGCTGCTCAAGCAGACGCTGCGGAATCGGAGCACCGGCAAGGGAAAGACGTGGGCCCAGGCCCGGGCCAGCGGACTGTGCGAGGCCATCGAGCGCTATTGCGGTGTGTTCCAGGGAGATGAAGCCCGGCGCTGGGACACGTTCCGGGGGCTCGGGGAGGAGGCGCTCCCTCCCCAACTCCTGCTCGGCTTCAGCGAACGGCAGTACCGCATCCGGGAGCAATGGAACGCCACGAGCACCCCGCGCATCCACCAGGTTCCCCATCCCTTCGACGAGGGCCGACGGGTGGAGTGGTCGCCCGTGTGGTCCCTCACGCAGCGGAAGAGGCGCTACGTGCCCACCGCCTATTGTTATTACGGCTACTCGGACGGTGCTCCCGCCTTCTGCTGGGCGGACTCCAACGGGTGCGCCGCTGGCAACAGCCTGGAAGAGGCCATCCTCCAGGGCTTCCTCGAGCTGGCGGAGCGGGATGCGGTGGCCCTCTGGTGGTACAACCGGGTGCGCCGCCCGCGCGTGCGTCTGGAGGACTTCGACGAGCCGTACTGCCACGAGCTGGCGAAGTCCTACCAGCGCATGGGCCGCGAATTCTGGGTCCTGGACCTCACGAATGATCTGGGCATCCCCACGTTCGCGGCCCTCTCGCGCGATGTGTCACGGGCGCCCGAGCGGATCAGCATGGGCTTCGGCGCCCACCTGGAGGCCCGCATGGGCATCCTCCGGGCGTTGACCGAGATGAACCAGTTCCTTCCGTTGCTGGAGCACTCGGCCGCGGGCGCCGCTCCTGGTGAGTCCGAGTTCACCCGGTGGCTTGAGACGGCCACCCTGGCCCAGCACCCGCATCTGGCTCCGGCGGAGGGGGCGCTCGCGGACACCGCCGCGTACCGGGCTCACCCCGGGAGCGAGGATCTTCGCGAGGACGTGGAGCACTGTGTCGAGAGGGCGCGGCGGCTCGGGCTGGAGACGCTGGTGCTCGACCAGACACGGCCCGATGTCGGGCTCTCGGTGGCCCGGGTCATCGTGCCCGGGCTGCGCCATATGTGGCCGCGGCTGGGCCCCGGGCGTCTCTATGATGTCCCCGTGCGTCTGGGATGGTTGTCCCAGCTCACCCCCGAGGAGCAGCTCAACCCGGTGGGCATCTTCATCTGAAGGCATTCCTCCGAGTGAAGGCCATGTCTGACTCCAGTTCCTCGTTCCTCCACGTCGCCTTTCCCGCTGGAATCCGCATCGAACAGGGCGAGGACGGCCCCCGGCTCTGGGTTCGGGATGAACTCCTCTCCCTGGGGGTCCTGCCACGGGCGCTCTGGGAGGCCTTCGCATGGCTCGCGGAAGGAAGTGTTTCCGAGGACGCGCTCGTCGGGCAGGTGGAGAAGGCGGGGGGATTCCAGGCCGTGGTGTTCCTGCATGTCGCCCTGGCGAAGCTCGCGCGGCGGGGCGCTCTTCGCTACCTCGTCCAGGGTCCTGCGGGAACACTCGCCACCCTGGAGCCGCTCTCTCCGCGGTTCGAGCTGTCGTCCCAGCCGCTGGCCTCGGTGCGGCGGCTCCGGCTCTCGCGCTTCGCGCACGTCCGGAGGGAGGGGGAGGCGCTGGTCCTCGAGAGCCCTCGCGCTCATGGCCGGGTGGTGTTTGGTCATGCGGCCGCCCTGGTGCTCCTGGCCGGGCTCGCGATGCCCACGACGCCTGACGCCGCGGTGGAGCGGCTCGCTCCTCACGAAATCCCCGCCGCCCTGACCCTGTTGGAGCTCCTCTTCCGCACGGGGTTCGTCCTGGCCGCGGAGTCCGATGGGAACACCGAGGAGGAGCACCGCCCCGCCCTGGCCCCCTGGGAGTTTCACGATCTGCTCTTCCATGCGGCCTCCCGCCGACGGCTCTACGGGCGGCGCGTGGGGGGCACCTACCGTCTGGCGGGCACGCTCGCCCCGCCTCCCGTGGTCCCTCCTCCCTCCGAGCCAGCCATCGTGCTGCCCCGCCCCGACCTCGCGCTGCTGGCGCGGAGGGATCTACCCCTCGTCGAGGCCATGGAGCGCCGCCGCTCCCACCGGGAGCCTGGAGCGCGGGGCCTCATGCTCGCCCACCTGGGAGAGCTTCTGTTCCGGTGCGCGCGCGTGAGGCAGGTGCATCCAGGCGAGCGCGACGAGGAATCCAGCCGTCCCCATCCCTCCGGGGGTGCCCGCTATCCCCTGGAGACCTACGTCGTTGTGGGTCAGTGTGAGGGGCTGGAGCCCGGCCTCTATCATCATGATGCCGCGGGTCACCGGCTCGAGCAGCGCTGCGGGATGACTCCCACCGTGCGGGCGCTGCTCGCGGATGCCCAGGTGGGCTCGCATCCGCCGCGGGTGTTGTTGATCCTCGCGGCCCGGTTCGCACGGACTTCCTTCAAGTACGAGTCCATCGCCTACGCGCTCATCCTCAAGGAAGCGGGTGTCCTGCTCCAGTCCCTCTCACTGGCCGCCACGGCCATGGGACTCGCCACCTGTGTGGTGGGGCGTGGCAACCCGGAACTTTTCGAGCAGGCTGCCGCGACGGAGGGCGCGGCGGAGTCCTCGGTCGCGGAGTTCGCGATCCACGGATGTACTCCCGAGGGGCCACCCTTGGCAGAGCCACACTCCAGGCCCTAACGTCCGGCGCCGCCCAACAACGGAGCGAATGATGACCGCGGGGAGCGTTGGAGAGGGTGCCAGTTCCAGCAACGTGAGCACGCCTGACGAGATCTTCCCGCCGGGATACCGGCTCGGCCGGTATGAGATCCTCCAGCGCGTGGGCGTCGGCGGCATGGGGGTTGTCTACCAGGCGCGTGATCTCGAGCGCGGCACCATCGTGGCGCTCAAGACGTTGCACCGGCTGGAGCCTGGCGCGCTCCTGCGGTTGAAGAACGAGTTCCGGTTCATGGCGAACGTGAACCACCCGAACCTCGTGTCGCTCCATGAGCTGATGTCGGTGGAGGATCGCTGGTTCTTCACCATGGAGTACATCGACGGGGAGGATTTCTGGGTGCGGCTGCAGCGGGCCGTCCAGGAGAACGCGGGGGCTACCGCCTTCCAGCCCTCCCACACGGTCACCTCCGTGAGGAACACCCACGAGGGCGCGACCGCCACCATGGCGAGCGTCCCGGAGGCTTCGTCCAGCTCGGAGGACGCTCTGGGCGCCGCGGCGTTCGCGGTGGTTCCGCCCCGGCCCCTGCTGCCAGCCGAGGAGATCCGGCGCATCTTCCGGCAGATCGCCCTCGCCATCGAAGCATTGCACTCAGCCAAGAGGCTCCACTGCGACATCAAGCCTCGCAACGTGCTCCTGGCGCGTGACGGGCGGGTGGTGCTGGTGGACTTCGGCCTGTCGAAGAACCGCGCGGAGCCGAGTGTGAGCGAGCTGGCCGGCACCCCCGCCTATATCTCACCCGAGCAGATCGCCGGGCTGCCCGCCTCCGAGGCGAGCGACTGGTTCTCCTTCGGCGTGATGCTCTACGAGACGCTCACCGGGAGGAAGGCCTTCTCGCGCAGCCGGCTGCTGAGTGGGAAGGTCCTGATCGATCCGCCCTCTCTTCCCCCCTCGAATGAGGTGCCGGAGGATCTGGGCGCGCTGTGCCGTGCGCTGCTGCAGCGCGACCCGTCCCTGCGGCCCAAGGGGCACGAGGTGCTGTCCCTGCTAGGGCAGGCCACGGACGCGCCGCTCGCGGTGGCGTCTCGGGACAGTGGCCTGATCGGCCGCGAGGAGCACCTCGCCGCCCTGTGGGATGCCTACACGGCCGTGGGAATCGGCAGCCGGACGGTCGTCGTCCACGTCCACGGCCTCTCCGGCATGGGCAAGACGGCGCTCGTGCACCGCTTCTTCGCGGCCATCGGCGAGCAGCGGGACGCCATCGTCCTCAGCGGGCGGTGCTACGAGCGTGAATCCGTCCCCTACAAGGCTTTCGATCCGCTCATCGACGCACTCGCCCGCTACCTGCAGACCCTGCCCCTGGCCGAGGCACAGGCGCTGGCGCCCCAGCACCTCCCCGAGTTGCTGCGCATCTTCCCCGTGCTGCGCCAGGTGGAGGCGTTCTCGCGCGTGGCGCCCAGCCCCACGGACTCGAGCCGGGATCAACAAGAGCTCCGCCTGCGCGCCTTCCGCGGCTTCAAGGAGCTGTTGGCGCGCCTGGCGCGGAACAACCGCGTGGTCCTCCACATCGATGACCTCCAGTGGGGAGATCAAGACAGCATCATCGCGTTGGGCGAGTTGATCGATCCGCCGGACGCTCCTCGGCTGCTGTTGCTGTGCGGCTACCGCACGGGGGAGGGGGAGGCCGCGGGACTGCTCGTGGCGCACCGTGCACGCGGCGCCGTGTTGGAGAACCCGCTCGATGTGCGCGAGGTGGTCCTCGGTCCCCTCACGGAGGAGCAGTCACGTCAGCTCGCGGCATCCCTGCTTCAGGTGGACGTGGCGGATCCCCGGGTCCACGCCATCGCTCGAGAGGCGCACGGGAGCCCCTTTTTCGTCGAGGAGCTGGTTCAGTACACGCGCTCACGGGGCGCGCGGGGGCCAGAGCTGACCTCGGTGACGCTGGAGCAGGTGGTGCTGAGCCGGGTGGGGCAACTGCCCGAGCACGTGCGCCGCCTCCTGGAGCTGGTGGCCGTGGCGGGCAGGCCGGTGGAGCAGGGGCTCGTGTCGGACGCGGCCGGGATTCAAACGGACCCGCATGCCCCGTGGACCCTCCTGCGCTCGGCCAACCTGGTCCGCACCCGGGGCGCGCGGGTGGAGGATCTGGTGGAGTGCTATCACGATCGGATCCGTGAGAGCGTTTTCAACCACCTGGCGGCGCCAGTGCTCACGGCGCATCACCTGAAGTTCGCCACGCTCCTCGAGGACAAGGGCGGAGCGGAGCCGGAACTCCTGGCGCTGCACTTCCGGGGCGCCGGTGTGCGTGAGAAGGCCGGGCGCTACGCGGCCCTGGCCGGTGACCGCGCCGCGAACGCGCTCGCGTTCGAGCGTGCCGCTCAACTGTACCGGGACGCGCTGGAGTGCCTGCCCGGAGAGACGGCGTTGGTGGGAAAGCGGGCGGACGCGCTCGTCAACGCGGGCCGGTGCGCGGAGGCCGCGCCGCTGTACCTGGAGGCGGCGCGGAGTGCCCCGTCCGAGGAGGCTCTCGAGTTGCGCCGGCGCGCCGCCGAGCAGTACCTGGTCAGCGGGTGCATGCGCGAGGGAACCGAGGTCCTCAGGCCGCTGGTGACCGAGCTGGGGCTGTCGTACCCGGCGACTCTTCAGGAGGCCTTGCAAGGAATCATCGAGCACTCCATCCAGTTGCAGAGCGGAGGTTACCGGCTCAAGGAGCAGCCGGACGGAGCGGGCTCGCCGTTGTTGCTGCGTCAGGCGGATGTGGCCTGGAGCGCGTCCAAGGGACTGGGCTCGGTGGACATCCTGCGGGGGGGCTACTACAGCACGCGTAGCACGCTGCTCTCCGCCCAGGCGGGAGACGCCAGGCGCACCGCGCGGGGGTTGGCCGTCCTCGGGTTGGTCACCGTGGCGCGCGGTACGCCCGCGGATGTCGAGGCGGGCAACCTCATGTTCGCCGAGGGCGAGCGCATCCTGAGCGCCGGGGGCGACGATCCCTATCTGACGGGTTTGTACAAGGTGACGCGTGGCACGGCGGAGATGTCGCTGGGCCACTGGCGTGTCGCGGATCGCCTGCTCACGGAAGGTGACCAGCTGTTGCAGGAGCGCTGCGCCGGCATCGCGTGGGAGATCAGCCAGGCACGCATGTGCGACGTCTATTCGCTCGGGCAGCTGGGGCTGCTCCGGGAGGCGGCGAGCCGGGGAAACCGCTGGTCGCGGCTCGCCGAGGAGACGGGAGATCTGTTCGGCGGGGTCTCGCTGGAGATCCACACGAGCGATGCCTTGCTGGCGGCGGACCAGCCGGAGGCCGCGCTCGAGCAGCTCCGGAGGGCGCTCTCCAAGTGGTCCTCGGAGCTGTTCACGCCCCAGAACCTTTATGGGGTCGTGGATTCGGCGAAGTGCGAGCTGTACAAGGGGGATGCCGCAGCGGCCTGGACGCTCATCGAGGGCGCGTGGCAGACGGCGCTCGCCGCCAATGCCATGGGCTGGCAGTTCACCCGCGTGCAGGGGCTGCACTTCCGCGCGGGAGCCGCGCTGGCGCTGGCGGGTCAGCGGCCCTCGGAGCGTGAGCGGCTGCTGGCGATCGTCTCCCAGGAGACGCAGCAGATGCGGCAAGAGGGCCGGCACTACGCTCGCGCATCGGCCGCGCTCCTCCTGGGGGGCCTGGCCATGACGCGAGGACAGCCCGAGGAGGCGCTGCGTGAGCTGGAGTCGGCGCTCGCGGGCTTCACCGAGGCGGACATGGCGCTCTATGCCGCGTGCGCGCGCTGGCACAAGGGGCGGTTGCTTGGCGGAGACGAGGGACGGACGCTCGTCGCCGAGGCGGAGGCCGTGATGCATGAGCAGGGGATCCGCCACGCCGAGCGCTGGGTGGACGTGTTCGCACCCGGCTTCCCCAGGCGATGAGGGAAGAGCCCTCGGCCGCGCTGCATGCCCGGGTGGCGCGACTCGCCGCCCGGGCGGCCCTGGCGGGCGGCGTGCCGGGTTGGGAGCGTGAGCTCGCGCTCTGGTTGGAGGAGGCCGCACGGGCCGAGGGCGAGGCCGTCATGGCCTGGAACGCCAGTCCGGAAGAGGCCGTGCTGGGCCCGCTCCTCGCCGCCGCCGGGGCAGCCCTCACGCGCCAGCTCGCGCACGTGGACGTGAGGATGCTTCCTTCCGCGCACGGGGCGCTCGTGGGGCTGCTCTCCCGCCGTCTCGTGGCCGCGTGCGCCCAGGTGCTGGCGTACGAGCGCCGGGCCATCGAGGCCGTGTCCAGCGGCCCCGCTGCGCTCGATGCGAGCACGAAGGGGTGGTTGCAGCGGCTGGAGGCGTACCCCGTCCTCGCCGCTCTTGTGACACGGCGCATGTTGGATTGGCGGGTGCATGTCCTCGAGATGCTGTCGCGGCTCGCCGTGGATTCGGAGCTGTTGGGGAAGAGGCTCTTCCACGGTGCTCCCGTGCCAGTTCTCGCTGGTGTCCTGGGAGATCTCGGCGACCTGCACGGTGGCCGCTCGGTGGCGGTCCTCCAGTTCGAGGGAGGGCTTCACGCCGTCTACAAGCCGAAGGATCTGCGCATCACGCGCGAGGTCCAGGAGTTCTGCGCCTTCCTGAACGAGCGGGGGCTCCCCCTGTCCTTGCACGTCCGCGAGGTCCTCTGCCGAGAGGGCTACACGTGGGAGGAGTTCGTTCCGCCGCGACCCTGTGAGAGCGCCGCCGCGGCCGGGCGGTTCTACTTCCGCATGGGAATGCTCGTGCGCCTGCTGCAACTGCTGGAGGGACGGGACTTCTGGCTCGACAACGTGGTGGCGGCGGGGGAGTTCCCGGTGCTCGTGGACCTGGAGATGGTGTTGCAGCCCCGCCGGCGCATGTCCGCGGAGCCACCGGTCTCGCGGTTGGCGGAGGAGCACCTTCGCGAGTCGGTGGCCCTGCTCGGCATCCTCGCCGCGCCTCTGGCCATTGCTCCGGGTGTCCCCGCGGAGGATGTCGGAGCGCTGACGCCGCCGCGTGTCTTCATGAGCCCATTGCGGCAGGGCCACGCCCGCTGGACGCATGAGGCGCATGCTCCGATGCTGGCGGGTGAGCCCGTGAGGGCCGTGGAGCACCTCGATGCCCTCCTGGAAGGGTACCGGGCGATGCACGCCCGGTTGCGAGCGAGCCGCCAGGAGTTGCTCGAGGCCGGAAGTCCGCTCGCGCGGATGGCTGGGCTGCCAGTCCGGTACATCCACCGGAATACCTGGTCGTGCCACCGGCTCATCCAGGCAGGGCTGGCGCCGGCGTTGCTGAGCCAGCAGGAGCGTCGCGAGGAGTCCTTCTCCAGCCTGCTCCGCGGGGCCCGTGCCCACCCGGAGGCGGAGGCGGAAGGCCGGGTGGTGCATGCGGAGGTGGACGCCATGCGCTGGCTGGATGTGCCCTACTTCCTCTGTCCTGTCGGCGGCGATGTGCTGCTCGGCGCCGACGGGCAGCCACTCCAGGAGGGCTTTTTCGAAGGCGATGCGCTCACTCGTCTGAGGCAGCGCATCCGGGAGCTGGATGGATTTCCGCTCGGGCGGCATGAGGACTTGCTGCGCTCGACGCTCGCGGCCGGACGGCATGCCCTGGCACCTTTGGAGCCGGTCTGGGCCGAGGCGGAGGACTCCCCGGATTGGCTGGCGGAGGCCATCGGCGTCGGGGACACCCTGCTGGGTGAGGCGATCTCCGAGGGGGGCGCGCTGGCCTGGTTGGGAATGACCTACCAGCCACTCCACGATCTCTGGCAACTGGATGTCCTGCCCGCGGACGTGCTGACGGGCTCCGCGGGGATCGCCCTCGTGCTCGCGAACCTCTACAGGGTGAGCGGCCTCGAGCGCTTCCGGGCCGCGGCGCTTGGAGCGCTCGAGCCGGTGCGGTGGGCCATGGCACATGCCGGCTCCACCCCTCCGCCCTTCCTCGAGACCGGTGCGTTCCGTGGCCTCGGAGCGCAGCTCCATGCATTGCACCAATGCGGCCTCGTCCTGGATGCGCCGGAGCTTCAGGCGTTGGCGAGGGCTCGTCTCGCCGCGCTTCCACTGGAGGCTCTCCTCGCGAAGACCTCGCTCGACGTGGTGTCGGGCATGACGGGCTTGCTGCTGGTCCTGCTCGCCTCCGATGAACTCGGGGCCGCCCGGCTCGTGGTGGAGGTGCTGGAGCAGCGGCTCGCGACGGGCGCCGCGCCCCCGCCGTGGCCGGGCGCTCACACCCTGGACGGACTGCCTCCCCTGGCCGAAGGATTGGGGCTGTGTGCCGGACGTGTGGAGAAGCGGCTCGGCTCGGTGCCGCGGTGGCGGCGCTTCGCGCCAGGGGAGCGTGATACCCCTGGCGCCTTGTTGACCCGGCTCGCCATGGTGCGCGAACAAGAACGACCCGACGGCTCGCTCCGGCCTCGCGTGCTGCGCGCGCTCGAGGAGGCTCGAGCCGCGTCCGCGGTGGCCGTCCAACTGGATGCCATCGAGCTCGCCCTGGACGCGGCCCAGACGTGGGAGGACGCCGCGCTCACCTCATGCGCACGGCGATTCGGGGCCGCCCTGCTCGCGAGGCGCCGCCTCCGAGGACGCTGGTTTCCCGAGCGCCTCGAGGCGGATGCGCATCAGCTATCAGCCATCTGGGGGCTGTCCGCCGTGGCGCACGCCTTCCTGCGCCTGCACGAGCCTCGGGTTTCTTCTCCGCGGCTGCTCGCTCCGCCTTGAGTCAGCTCCCCGTGTTCGCGTGTTTCCGTGTGTCCGCGAGAGGCCAGGCGCCGAGGGCCTCCGCCAGTGCATCCCCGATGGGCGTTCCGAGGCCGGTGCACGCATTCCAGGGAGTCTTGCTGGAGGCCGAGTAGCCACCGGTGCTCCCTTGAGTGACCGGCCGGATGACCTTCAGCTTCTGCGTCACGCAGAGCGAGTAGAGCAGGGGGTTGAGCCAGCCCACTCGCACCTTCGGACCGTGATTGAGGGCCAGGCCCTGGTTGATGAGCAGCACGAGGGCCGCCCACATGGGCGCCGCCGCGCTCGTTCCCCCGCCGACGGCGGGTTGGCCATCGAAGAAGATCTGGTAGCCCGTCAGCATGTCCGCGTTCGCCGCGACGTCGGGAGTGCCTCGGCCCGCGTAGCTGCTGGTCTCGGCGAGGGTGAACTTGTTCCATCGCCGGGTGATGGCGGGCAGTACCTGCGCGCTCCGCTGGTAGTTGGGGAGCGGGAACATCTTGCTGATGCCTCCACCGCTCGCCATGGAGAAGTGGATGGCGTCACCCTGCTGCTCCTCGTCGGCGCTCCAGAGTGTGTGCTCATGGAGCCTGTTCCAGACCACTTCCTCCAGGATGTGGCCGTGGCTCGCATGCAGGGTCGTTCCACCACAGCCCAGCACATAGGGGCTCGTGGCGGCGAAGTTGGCCGCGGGAGTCATGCAGGGGTTGCCTTGCTGGATGACAGGCGTCACCGAGCCATAGTCTCCGGAGGAGGAGCAGACGGTGATGCCCTGGAGGGCCGCCAGCCGGAACAGCTCGTCGAAGATTTCAGCCTCCTCGGGGGTGGGCCCCCGGCCGTCCACCTCGGGGAAGGACCAGCTCACCGACAGCACGGATGGTCTGTGTTTGCCATCGAAGATGGCGTACTGGAGGATGTCGAAGTACTCCCGGATCCCCGTACCCCGCGCATGGTAGACGACAATCTCCGCCTGGGGGCAGAGCGCCGCCGCGATCTGGATGTCCTGGGTCACTTCCGCGTTGGGCAGCCAGGAGTCGTCGGGCGTGCCCTCGCCGAGTTTGATGATCCTCGGCATCTCGACCCCGAGCGCCATGAAGTATGCCTTCATGTCCTGGTCGGAGTAGCTGCCCGCCAGCGCGATGATGCCCAGGCACTGTCCATGGCCTGTCAGGGGAGGGTACTGGTAGAGCCTGGCAACCTCTTGAGGCGTATAGGAAATGGGCTGGAGCGGATCGGGGGCCCACCCCATGGAAGCGAGGGCGGCATCCGTTTCCAGAGGCGCGGTGGTCTTCTTGGTGTGCGGCTGGGCCTTGTAGTGGAAGGATGGACGCGTGATGATCCGGTCATCCAGGCCGAGGATCCACCGCACGCATTCACTGACGTCCGCGGGAACACGAAAGGTGAAGAACCCCCGCGCATCCTCCGTGACCTGGAACGCGGCCCGAAGGGCTTCCACGCTGCCGGACACCTTGACGAAAGCGCCTCGACGACTGCACTCGAGGACCTTGAGCCCGGCGACGATCGCGTAGCCCATGACCCGGAGGATGTCCTCGTGCGTGGCGCCGTACTTCGCCACGATGTCCTCCTGGGAGAGGTACTTTCGTTCCGCCGGGAGCTTGTGCTCCATCTCGACGAGGGCGGGCACCTGGTTGCGGCGGCGGAGGACGAACGTCACCGTGATGGGCGGAGCGTCAGGCGAAGGGCGGACGGCGAGGCGCTCCTGGCTCAGACCCGCTGCCTCTCTCGTGGAGCGTGGACCGGTAGGACGGAGCTTCGAGGAAAGAGCGAGCTTGTGTTGAGGGCCGATGACAGCCCGGGTCTGCGATGCGTGAGGTGCCATGGCGCGCGAGCATATGCGAACTCCGCACCGCGTCGCCGGACGGCGCCGGAGCCGAAGTCGTCAACCTTTCCTCCCCAGGAGGCCAGGCGGGGAAGTAGGCCAGGGGCGGGGTTGCGCTATGGTCGCGGGGCGCGTCCTCCGCCTCTGTCCGCCCATGAACGTCGTCTTCATTTCGCCCCGCTTGCCGCCCCGGTTCTTCCACTTCGGTGGCCACGAGGTGAGGCGTTGCTTCACCGCGCAAGGCGTTGGCCTGGCGTTCCTCGTCCTGGCCTGGCTCCTGCTTCTGCCCGCGCAGGTGGCCGCGTCCTCCAGGGCTGAGATGCCGGGGACAGTGTCCTCTTGTGCAGGACAGGCCCTCCCTCCAGGCTGGCCCGACTTCTCCTCTGATGACCGTCAGGAGTTGCTGGCGCCCTTCCTCGCCTGCTCCTCCCCCGCCGACTTCCTCGCCTTGCAGCAGCGCGTGGACATGCCCCGGCTGGTAATGCGGCTGGACGACTGGAGCGCCGTACGGCTCGGCTCGTTGGGGCCCGTACGCGAGGAGGCCGCCGGAGTGCTCAATCGCAAGCGCACCTCCTTCCTGCTCCAGTCTCCCGAGCGCTACGGCGCGGCCAACGCCGAGGTTCTCGCCCACTTCGTCCTCGACTCGTCCCATGACGACGACGTGCGCGACATCCTCACCCTGCTGGCTCGGGACAAGCGGCTCCAGGAAGTGCTGGAGCTGTTGCCCTCACTGAGTCCGGCGCTGGGGGCGAGGGAAATCAAGCCTTCGGCCCACGCGGAGCGGGACTTCCAATGGAGCGACGTGGGCCGAGGTCTGGCTCGTGCGGGCAGGGATGCGCTTTCCACCAGTCCCCTGGTGGACGGAGCCCAGTCGCGGCTCATGGAACTCTCCACGATTCGGGCCCAGTTGCCGCCGCCCTATCAAGAGGCGCTGGACGTGGTGGAGCGCGAGCAGCTCGCGCGACGGTTCTCGAAGGGCCACCTGGCGGTGGGCTTGCTGGACCACATGACCTTCGGTGTGCCGCTGGGCTTCTACAGCCTGGTGGCCGGAACGGGTCACGGCGTGTATGCGCTGGGGCAGGGCCGTTACGAGCAGGCCGTGCGTGAGTTGACGCCCGCTGTCCTGCTGGTGACTGTGTACGCCGGGGGAAAGGGGGCGCGCTTCCTGTCCGAGGCTCGGGGGAGCACGGGGGGAGCGCGGGTGCCGAGCGGGCTGGAGGTGATGGAGTCCCGCTTCAAGGGCCTCCAGGAACTGGGGCGGCAGTGGAAGGCCAGACTGGGTGTGGAGGGCCTGCGAGAGTTGGCTCGGGACATCCAAGCCAGCCGGGAGGCGGGCCGCTTCGTGGCCGTGGGGGGAGTGGACGCCGCCCTGGCCCTTCGCGAGGCCCGGGGCGACGTGGCCAGGGCCCAGGCGATGATGTCCAAGGCCAGACCCGAGAGCACGCTCTCCTCGGCGGTAGGGAGTGGTTCGGCGGAAAGGACAGGGGAAGGGGCCCGCGCGGTGGGCGAAGCTTCACGCCCTGGACTGAAGACAGTCAGTGCCGCGGAGCACTCCGGAAGTCTGGCCTCGCTGGTGGACCACGAGGCTGGCCTCACGCAGCAGGTGGTGGAGGCCAAGCTCGCGGCGGCTGAGCTTGAATCCACGAGCCCGCGCCTGCCCAATAACGTGGCGGTGTTGGAGAAGCAGCGTCCCACCCTCGATGCTCCGCCGCCTGGGGCCCAGGACAATCCGCGCTGGCGCGAGTACGTCGCCTACTACGAGAACAGGATGGGGGAGATCAAGGATGGCAAAACAGTCAAGGGGCCGCTGCGCTGGGTTTCCTATGAGACGATGTGGGGAGGATTCACCCGGGGACTGGTTTTCGAGCGTTTCATGGTGAAGCTGCTGAGGGCCGACGCGAGACTGCCTCGGACACAGCGCCGCTTCCTCGGGGACTTCGACAAGCCTCGGATCGAGAGTTACGTGGGCGTGAGAAAGCCAGGCATCGGCCTGCGCTACGCGGATGTACTGATCATCGAAGAAGGTGAACTCGCCGGGCGGCCACGTCGTGTCGAGACGTTGAGCTTCAAGAGCCGAAACTTTTCCGGGCTGAGGCAAGAAGCCTTGACGGCGCAGATGATTGCGGATGCGAAGGAAGCTCTGCGGAAATACGGCGAGACCCTGGACATCCGCCGAGACTCTCTCCAGCCTCTTCTCCGTGAGGGCGGTGAGGTGCCGGTCCAACGGGTTCGCCTCATCTACGAGGGGGGCGATCTCAGGCCCAATGAGGCAGACGTGTTGAATGCAGCCGTAGAATCGACCCGGGCAATCGTTCCGGGCGTGGAGGTGTCCTTCCAATGAAGGTGCTGGAGTTTTATGGCGTGAAGCCAGAGGACAGCCTCAGACTCATGCTTGAAGCTGCCTTCACCCGGCAGACGGAGTTGCAACGTGAGTTGGAGCCCTTTCTCCAAACGTTGGAAGCGTACGCCGGCGAGTGGATGCCGGACGTCGTCAACGGCAAGCGGCGACGCAAATATACCACTGCTGCCGTTTGGAAGGCCTTGGAGGAACGGGGCTACGAAAGGTACACATTTTGTGGCTTCTCTCGCACGAAGTGGCCCGCGTTGGATATATTTCTCGGTGTCAAGTTGCCGCCTCTTCCTCCCATGCTGGACATCATGGTCAGTGTTAAGCCACTTTCCTTCTTCTCGGAGGTGGAGCGCTGTCACCAATTCGTGGAGATGGTGCGTGCCTGGGCTTCCCGCTACGTGGTCACTCATGCCGCGGCCCACAGCTCTGATGACAAGGAATTGACGGGCTCTCCCAATTTCGGCCGTGACGACGAGACCCGACGCAGGGATGGGTTCGACAAAATCTACGAGGTGTTCTGGCTCAACGTCTTCGGTCCGAAGCTGGTGGAGACCGTCGGTCGCGAGCGCATGCTGTCCACTCCCGCCCACCGGGTGGAGGAGCTCCCCAACGGCTCCATCCTCCTGGTGACATGGCCCACGGTGACCGACTTCGCCAGCCCCGAGGCACGGCTCGCCCAGGCCCGCGCCCACGTCCACCTCCGGCCCGACCTGGATTTCGACACCGTGCTGCGCACCCTCCAGGAGCGCAGCGCCATGCTCGCTCCCGTGGAGCCCTGCTTCGACCCCGACATGGCGCCGCTGCTCTCCCGCGTGGTGGACCGCGCCGCCAGCCACGAGCGCCAGCGGAGAATCGCCGAGTTCAACGTCTGGCGCCCGCCCGAGCCCGAGGAGTGGCGCCCCGCCGACTCCGCTCTGCCCTCGGACGTGGAGGACCCGGATGCGGCTCGCGAGCACTACGACACCCTCGCCGAGCACCTCGTGGCCCTGCTGCACACCGAGGTCCCCTCCGTGTTCAAGGAGACGCCCGAGTCGCTCACGGAGGTCGACTTCTACTTCTGGCGCGAGGAGTTCCCGAAGAGCCGTCTGCCGGAAGCCATCGAGCAATACGCGATACCCGCCATCGGCGCGTACCTCGGCCAGGTGCTGGTACGCCACCTGGGAGGGAGCTGGATACCGCGCCAGAAGCTCGAGGAAGCCCAGGTGCTCGTGGGCAACCGCGTGTGGTTTCCCTTCGTCCGGGCACGCCACTACATGGGCTCGAGACAGGCGCTGCTGGACTACTCCCTCACCTGGCTCTACCGCGTCGCCGAAAGGCATCGGAGCTGAAGTAGTCAACCTTTCGCCTTCAAGCTGCCCCGCGGGGAAGTAGGCCGGGGGCGGGGTTGCGCTATGGTCGCGGAGCGCGTCCTCCGCCCCTTCCCGCCCATGAACGTCGTCTTTATTTCGCCCCACTTCCCGCCCCAGTTCTTCCACTTCGTTACCGCCCTGCGCGAGCGCGGTGTCAACGTGCTGGGGCTCGGCGACACCCCCCAGGAGACCCTCCGCCCCGAGCTGCGCAAGGCCCTCTCCGAGTACTTCTTCGTCCCCAACCTCCACGACCACAACGCCGTCCTGCGCGCCGTCGCCTACTTCACCTGGCGCCATGGCCGCATCGATCGCATCGACTCACTCAACGAGACGTGGCTCGGCATCGAGGCCCAGCTGCGCGAGGACTTCAATGTCCCCGGCCTGCGTCCCGCCGACATCGACCGGCTGCGCAGCAAGCTCGGGATGCATGATGTCTTCAAGCAGGCTGGCGTGCCCCACCCGAGCTGCATCCGCGTGCGCGACGCGGCCGGGGTGAAGGCCTTCGCCCATGACGTCGGCTATCCGCTCGTCCTCAAGCCTGACGTCGGCGTCGGCGCCGCCCGCACCTTCAAGGTCAACTCCGACGCGGACGTCGACCATGCCTTCTCCGGTTCCTCCCTCACTGGCTACGTCGCCCAGGCCTTCGTGCGCGGCGCCATCGTCACCTATGACGGACTCGTGGACCGCGACGGCGAAATCATCTTCCGCCTCAGCCACGAGTACAGCGATGGCGTCATGGAGGTGGTGCTCGAGCAGCGCGACATCTCCTTCTGGAGCCTCCGGGACATCCCCCCAGCGCTCGAGGCGCTCGGCCGCCGCGCCGTGAACGCACTCGGCCTGCGCGAGCGCTGGTTCCACCTGGAGTTCTTCCGCCTGTCCGATGGCGGCTTCGTCGTGCTGGAGGCCAACCTGCGTCCCCCCGGCGCCTTCATGACGGACATGATGAACTACGCATGTGAGATCGACGTGTACCGGCTCTGGGCCCGGCTGCTCACCGGCGACGACGTGCGGGGCTTCTCCTATTCGCCCCGCTACCATGTCTGTCACAGCTCCCGGCGCGCCATGCGTCAATACCGTCACTCGCACTCGGAGCTGGTGTCCCGGTTGGGGGGCTCGCTCCTGATGCACCAGGAGATGCCCGCCGTCTTTCACGCCGGCATGGGCAACGAGATGTATCTCACCCGCCACGAGGACCTGGACTCCATGCGCGCGGCGGTGCGCCTGGTGCAGGCCACCCTCTGAGCGGGCTCCCAGGGGGTGCTCAGCTCAGCAGCCACTGCATCGCGTCGGGCAGGCGCCGCTGCCAGTCCTTCTCGTGGTGGATGCCGTTCTCGTCCAACACCAGCCGCAGCTCGTGGTCCGCGTACCCGAGCCGCTTGAGGTGGAGGTAGAAGTCGCGCGTGGCCTCGCCGTAGGGCAGGGGCGTGCCCGCGGGGTTGATCCACTCGTGGGTGCCGGCATCCAGGTAGATGCGCGTCCAGCGGTGGGTGTGGGCCGTCCAGTGCTGGAAGATCCGGTAGTCGTTCCACATCACCGAGGGCGACAGCGCCCCGATGCGGCCAAACACATCCGGGTAGCGCATGCCCAGATAGAGCGAGATGAGCCCGCCCAGCGACGAGCCCATGACGGCGGTCCACTCGGGCTGGTGGC
The DNA here is from genome assembly GCF_044360685.1 of Cystobacter fuscus. Taxonomy (GTDB): domain Bacteria; phylum Myxococcota; class Myxococcia; order Myxococcales; family Myxococcaceae; genus Cystobacter; species Cystobacter fuscus_C. Next base: position 986,250 of record NZ_CP043491.1, read on the forward strand.
GCGTGCGGTAGGTGCCATCGATATGGGGCTTGAGCGAATCGACGAGGAAGCGCGCGTAGGCATCACCCCGGCTCCAGGGCGAGTACTCGTCCAGACGCCCCATGCCCGAGTCGATGCCCACGATGAGCCAGGGCTCCAGGCGGTGCTCGTGCACCATTTGCTCCAGGGCCGTGTTGGCGCACCAGGTGTCGAAGCGTGCTGATTCCGGGTGCGCGAAGACGTTCTGCCCGTCCTGCATGTAGAGCACGGGGTAGCGGTGGGCGGAGCCTTGGTCGTATCCATCCGGCGTGTAGATGCGCACCGTTCGGGAGAAGCCCTCCGACGGAGAGTAGAAGTCGCGAATGATGTGGACGTGACCCATGGGGCGAGGGCACCAGTGAAAAGGGGGACATTCACGATAAATGGGTCATACCCCGCGTCAAACACTTCCGGTCAGCGTCAAACACTTCCGGTCAAGTCTCCGTGCGGCAATGAACGGCGCATGACGCAAGGCCTGGGGGGACGCCCGGCTGCTCAGCGGCCAATCACTCGGAGGGTGGGAATTGCCGGGGGCGCGAAGGGCCGCCACCTTTGCGCCATGCTCATGCACGGACACACCAAGGGCGGGAAGTTGAAGCTCGGGCTCAAGCTCGTGGCTCCGCTCTGCATCTCCGTTGGTCTGCTCGTCGGCCTCCGAATCGTGGGGCCCCAGTACCTGGATCAACAGCATCTGTCCGGGGTGTTGCGGCCCCTGGGACATTGGGCTCCCCTGGTGTTCGTGCTCCTGCTGGGCGCGCGCCCGGTCACACTGTTGCCTGGACAACTCTTCGCGGCGGTGGGCGGCATCCTCTTCGGCACGCTCATGGGGACCGTCTACGCGCTCGTGGGCAGCCTGCTGGCCACCGCCCTCATCCATTTGTTGTCGAGCCGCTTCGGCCGGGGCCCCATGAAGCGGCTGGCCGGGCACCGGCACGATGGCATCCAACGCGCGGCCCGCAAACATGGCTTCCAGGTGGGCTTCCTCGCCTGCATCAACTCGGTCATTCCCGCGGATGTGATGCTGGCCGCCGCGTCCGCCGCCGGGGCCCGGTTCTGGCCGCTGGCGTTGGGCGCCGTCGTGGGCAGCGTGCCGGGCACCCTGCTCACCACGTTCTTCGGCAGCTCGCTGAGCCAGGGCAAGACGTGGACGACGGTGGCCTCGGTGGCCGGTCTGCTGGTGAGCCTGACGTTGGGCATCATCCTGGGGCGGCGGCTGGCCGGGGAGCTGACCACCAAGGGCGAGGCCGAGCCTTCCGCCCGGGAGGCGGCGAGAACCCCCGCACGCCACCCCGTCATGAGGAGCGAGCTGCCTCGCGGCGTGAGCGCCTGAGCCTGGCGCCGTCTGGCCTCCCACGTCCGCGGGCTGGACGGGGTGACGTCGCGCGGGACACCTCGGAGGTGGGGTCGCCGAGGTGTCCTCGCTGGTCTCCTTCGTGCAGAGCGCCGCCCGCGTGCGACGTGTCCACTTCCTGCTCCTGGTGACGACGTGGTGTTCCCTGCTTCCCCAACGCGCTTCCGCCGAGACGTACGCGGATGCGCGTCCCATCGAGGACGAAGCGGCGCTGCGCGCGCTGAATGAGGAGGGCGCCCTCGCGGACGAGGACTTCGAGGTGCTGCGAGAGCTGCTGCGCACGGGGGTCGATCTCCGCACGGCCTCGCGTGAGGTGGTGTTCGCCCTGCCTGGACTGACGTGGGCGCAGGTGGATGAGCTGCTCGCGTACCGGGAGCGGGGCGGGGGCTCCATGGAGGGCGCGGCGCTCGTGGAGGCGGGACTGCTGACTTCCACGCAGCTGCGCCAGCTCCGGGCCTTTCTCGTGGAGCCGGAGCGGGGAGCGCGGGAGTTCTCCGGGCGCGTGCGGCTGATGGGCGCCCAGGGCGCGGCGGATGCGTGGGTGCCGCCGCTGTTGCTCCTCGCCCGGGTGGACGGACCCTGGGGCCTGCGCGCGGGAGGCGGTGTCTCGCTCACGCGCAGACAGCTGGAGGGCGTGCGCTACGACTCGAAGCGCCGGGCCCTGGTGACGGAGTTGCCCTCGGTGGGGGTGCGGCTGCCGAAGCTGTATGCGCGGTGGGAGGGCGCGCACGCCTCGGTGCTGGTGGGAACGTACCGGCTGGGTTTCGGCCAGCGCCTCACGCTGGACACCACGGGCCGCCCGGCACCCGATGGCTTCGTGCCCGATGAGGACTTCGCTCCTCCGGGGGCGCCCGAGCGGCGGTGTGTGTTGACGGGGCCGGGGGCCTGCGAGGCCGAGGAGTTCCAGGGGCGCGTCACGCCGGACTTCGGCTGGACGGAGGGCTTCCGGGGCGCGGTGGGCCAGGTCCAGGGGCGGGTGGAGGACGTGACGCTGTCGTTCACGGGCTTCGGCTCCTACCAGTCGCGAGGCCTCTCCCAATACGAGCTGTTCGAGCCGGAGACGTGTCCGTCCACGAAGGACGCTCGCACGTGCAAGGCGCCGGACGTGGTGCTGCCCGGGACGAAGACGTCTGGCACCGCGCGCTTCGTCTCGCGCACGCTGCCGGATGTCTTTCATGAGCTGGCGGCAGGAGGACATGCCAGCGTGGGGTTCTCGCCGCGAGCACGCGTGGGCGTGACGGGGTGGGGCGCCTGGCCGCGATGGGCGGTGACGGGGCTGTCGCCCGACTTCCGCGAGCAGGCCCGCTATCCCGGGGGAGGCGCCTATGGCGCGCTGGGCGTGGATGCCGCCTGGGGCACCGGGCCGGTGAACCTCTTCCTCGAGGGCGCTCGGAGCTTCTCGGGGCCGGTGGGAGCGGGTGGGGTCGGGGTGCTCCAGCGCACGGTGCTTGGTGAGCGCTCCCGGGAGTTGGAAGTGTCCCTGCGGTATTACGGGCGGGACTTCGACAATCCCTACAGCCGTGCCCTCTCCAGCCCCGATGAGTGGCGTGGACTGCGCGCGAGCAACGAGATGGGGGCCCGGCTGCGCTCCCTCTTCTCGACGGCGGATGACGCGTGGCGGCTGGTGGGTCAGTGGGATGTGTGGACGCGACCGCCTGGAGCGAGCACCCCCGAGCCGGTGAACCACGGGGGCTCGGTCCGGGTGGACTTCCAGGGCGTGCCGGAGCTGCGGCCCTCGGTGTGGGTGGAGCACCAGAACAAGCACCTGGGCCGCGATGGCCCCGGGCTGTGCTTCGAGGGCGATGAGGGGACGTCTCCGGACGGTGAGCCCAAACCTTGCGCGGGGGAGCGCTCCCGGATCGCGGCCCGGGTGCGGTTCGCGCCCGTCGAGGAGTGGGCCCTGGCGGCGCAGTACCAGCACACCTGGATGGGCAGTTCCCAACGCCCCGAGGGCGTGCGCCAGGATGGGCAGGCGCTGGTGGATTTGATCGTGCGTCCCATGTCCTCGCTGCGACTGCACGGACGCGTGAGCTGGCGGGACGAGGACCTCGCCGAGGCGACGCGGTTGTCCCAGACCCTGCGCACGTCGCTGGAGGTGGCCTGGTCGTTCCTGTCCGGGTGGAGCACGCGCGTCCGCTACGAGGTCGTCCTGGACCTGAAGGCGCCCGTGGGCGCGGTCACGCCTCCCGAGCCTGCGTGGCACGCCGCCCGGTTGGACATGGAGGGCCGCTTCTGATGACGCCCATGGAACGCATGTCGTGGGTCCTCGCGGCCCTGATGCTCAGCGGCTGTGAGGAGCCCGCGCGCAGCGAGGAGCCCGCGTGCGAGGGCTGGCGCCCGGGAGACCTCGTCATCACCGAGCTGTTGCCGAACCCCGAGGGGACGGACACGGGGCAGGAGTGGATGGAGCTGTACAACCCCGGGCGCTCCGACGTGGAACTGCGCGGGTTGATGCTCTACTCGGCGCGCTTGGACGGCACGCAGGAGCGGGCGTACCTCTTCGAGGAGTCCGTGCCGGTGGCCGCGAAGGACTACGTGGTGCTCGGGGACGTGCGCGCCGGGGAGCTGCCGGTGCACGTGGATCATTCGTATGGCGATGCCCTGCGCGTGCTGGGCAACGCGGGGGGCGTCGTGGGGTTGAGATGCGCGGAGGTGGTGGTGGATGAGGTGCGCTATTCCAAGACGAGCCGGGCCGGAGTGTCGCGTAGCTATGACGGCCGGCGTGTTCCGGATGCCTTCGACAACGACGCGCCGGACAGGTGGTGTGACACGCCGGAGTCCCCGGATGGCGGTGTCCGGGTGAGCCCCGGTGCTCCCAATCCCGCGTGCCCGGAGCCCTCTGGCGCGGACGCGGGCGTGTCCCCGGGAACGTGTCTGTCTCCACGCACGGGCTTGCCGAGGAGCGTGTCGCGACCGCTTCCCGGAGACCTCGTGCTCACCGAGGTGATGGCCGATCCGAAGGCCGTCGCGGATGCGCAGGGGGAATGGGTGGAGGTGTACGCGCGGAGGGACGTGGACCTCAATGGCGTGACGCTCGCGAACGAGGGCGGTGGCCGGAGCGTGCTCGATGCTCCGCCGAGGTGTCTGGAGATGCGGGCCGGGACCTACGCCGTGCTCGCGCATGGGGAGGAGCCCTCGCTCAATGGCGGCCTGCCTCCGGTGTTGGGCACCTTCGGCTTCGGGTTGAGCAACACCGCGGGACCTCACGCGCTCCGGTTGTCCCTGGACGGGGGGGTGCTGGCGGAGGCGACGTGGACGGGGGCGGCGGTGCCGGGCGTGTCCAGGCAATGGCAGGGCACGCGCGAGTGTCTGACTCCAGAGGGGGGGCGTTATGGCACGGCGGGGGAGCGGGGCACGCCCGGACAGGAGAACCTTCCATGCGTGCCGTGAGCGGACGGTGGCGCCGGCTGGGAGTGCTGGTGTGGGGGCTCGGGGCGGGGAGCGGGTGCGGCTCGGAGTCCGCCTGTGGCCCGGGTGGGGGCGTGGTGTCGCGCGTGGTGGATGGGGACACGGTGGTGCTCCAGAGCGGCGAGCGCGTGCGCTACCTGCTCGTGGACACGCCGGAGAGCACCGGGGGCAAGCACGACTGCTTCGGCGCCGAGTCCCGGGACTTCAACCGCTCGCTCGTCGAGGGGCGCGTGGTCCGGCTGACGTACGGGGAGGCCTGCACGGACCGGTATGGGCGGCTGCTCGCGTACGTGAGCGTGGACGGGCGCGAGGTGAACAGCGTGCTCGCCCAGGAGGGTTATGCGTGCGTCCTCTACGTGCCTCCGGCGGGAGGCTCGCGGCGCTCGGAGTTCCAGGCGCTCGAGTCGGCGGCCCGGCGCGCCCGGCGGGGGATGTGGGGCCAGTGCGCCCAGGTCGCGTGCGAATGAGAAGTGAGACGCCTGCTTGCCCGCCCACGCGGCGAGTCGCTCCGTGTGACCATGGGTTTTATTTGCCCTCAAACTAGTTTAAGGGGAGGGGAACGCTGTCGGTGGAGGGGACGCGGTGGTGGTTCCTTCCCGTGAGGCCCTGTCCTGGGAACCCTGATGCACCGAAACCTCCTCGTCCTGCTGCTGCTGCTCTCGCCCGTGTCCGCGCTCGCGGGAGGGCTCAACGAAGGGCTCGGCGAGCCGCCACCGGAGGTGGATCGGCAGACGCCCTCGGCCACGGTGACGGGTTTCCTGGAGGCCTCGCATGCCCGGTACATGGCGCTGCTGCCGCACTACCTGTGGTTGTCGCATCTGCCGCCCGAACAGCAGCGGGCGGAAGGCGAGCGGCTCGGGCGGCGGCTGATGTTCGTGTTGGACCGGGCGATGTGGTTCGACTTCGCGCGCATCGGCCAGGAGCCCCTGGGGGACGCGCCCGGGGCGGCCAGTGTGTCGCTGGGCCAGGTGTCCCTGGGCCTGGGCACACGCGACATCCGGTTGCGCCGGGTGGAGGGGCCGGACGGCACACCCATCTGGGTGTTCAGTGAGGGGACGGTGCGCGCCATCGACGCGCTGTTCGAGGAGCATGGCTCGCCGCTGCTCGAGCGCCTGCCGTCGTTCTTCTTCGTGCGCCCGGCGTGGGTGCTGGAGTTGTGGCAGTGGCTGGGGCTCGTGCTGCTCGCGGGCGTGGTGTTGCTGGCGAGCCAGGTGCTGGAGCGTTGGGCGCATTGGCTGGGAGGCCGCGCGGCGCGGCTGACGAAGTCCGGGTGGGATGACCAGATGCTCACGGCGGGCCGGGGGCCGATGCGCTTCGCCCTCGTGGCGCTGCTGGGTGCCGCGGGATCGCGGCTGTTGCTGTTGCCGCCGCCAGCGCAGAAGGCGGTGGACCTGGGGGCGCGCTCGCTCGCCCTGGTGTCGGCGGCGTGGTTCGTCTTGCGCTTCGTCAAGCTGTCGGCGGGCTTCCTCGAGCAGAAGGTGGCGGAGCAGGCGGGCCAGGACGTGGGCCGCGCGCGGGGGCTGCGCACCCAGCTCGTGGTGATGCGGCGCATCGTCGAGGCGGCCACCTATGTCATCGCCGCCTCGTTGCTGCTGTTGCAGTTCGAGGCCGTGCGCAACGTGGGCGTGTCGTTGCTGGCCTCGGCGGGCATCGCCGGCCTGGTGCTGGGCCTCGCGGCGCAGAAGTCCATCTCCACCCTGCTCGCGGGCATCCAGTTGTCCCTCACCCAGCCAGTGCGCATCGGCGACACCGTCATCGTGGAGAACGAGTGGGGATGGATCGAGGAGATCACCCTCACCTATGTCGTGGTGAAGGTGTGGGACTTGCGGCGGCTGGTGGTGCCGATGACGCACTTCCTCGACAAGCCCTTCCAGAACTGGAGCAAGGTGTCGCCGGAGATCCTCGGCACGGCGGAGCTGTACGTGGACTACCGCACGGACGTGCCGGCGGTGCGGGCCGAGCTCTCGCGCATCCTCAATGACGAGGGCCGCGCGCTGTGGGATGGCAAGGTGCAGGGGTTGCAGGTGACGGGCTTCAGCGAGCGGACGATGACGTTGCGCGCGCTGGTGAGCGCGCCGGACGCGGGCAAGGCGTTCGACCTGCGGTGCATCGTGCGCGAGCGGCTCATCGCCTTCCTCCAGCGTCAGCCCGCGGGTCTGCCCGTGGTGCGCGCCGAGGCGCTGTTCCCCGCGGAGGCCGTCGAGTCCCGAACGGCCCCGGTGCTTCCCTCGACCGGAGGCCGGAACGTGGTGGCCCCCGGGGGACGCGCGGAGTAACACACGGCCATGGGCCCCTGCCTGGGGCGGAGAAGGGTGGCGCGTGTTCCAGCTCGAGCAGGTCTCCAAGCGCTTCGGTAACACGTGGGCCCTGCACCCGCTCGACCTGCGGGTGCCCGAGGGGCGCACCACCGTCCTCCTGGGTCCGAGCGGTTGCGGCAAGTCCACCGTGCTGCGGTTGATGAATGGGCTGTTGCGCCCCGACTCGGGGCGCGTCCTCTTCCGGGGCGAGCCCCTGCGGGAGGAGGCGTTGCTCACCGTGCGGCGGCGCATCGGCTACGTGCTCCAGGGCGGCGGCCTCTTCCCTCACCTCACCGCCGAGGGCAACGCCACCCTCATGGCGTGCTACCTGAAGTGGCCCCGGGCGCGGGTGCGCGAGCGGCTGGAGGAACTCGTGGCCCTCACTCGCTTTCCCGCCGAGGCCCTTGGCCGCTACCCCGGCCAGCTCTCCGGAGGCCAGCGCCAGCGCGTGAGCCTCATGCGCGCGTTGATGCTCGAGCCGGACGTGCTCCTGCTCGATGAGCCCCTCGGGGCGTTGGATCCGATGATCCGCTACGAGTTGCAGGAGGACCTGCGCGACATCTTCTCCCGGCTCGGCAAGACGGTGGTGCTCGTCACGCATGATCTCGCGGAGGGGGCCTTCCTCGGCGAGCACGCGGTGCTCCTGCGCGAGGGCCGCGTCGTGCAGCAGGGGCCGCTCACCGAGCTCGCGCGAGCGCCGGCCGATCCCTTCGTCACCCGCTTCTTCCAGGCCCAGCGCCTGCCCCTCGAGGGTGTCTCCCGATGAGGTGGCTCGCCGCGTGGGTGCTGCTGGTGTTGTGCGCGTGCTCGGAGGCTTCCGCGGATGGCCCCACGGTGCGCGTGGGCTCCAAGAAGTTCACCGAGTCCGTCATCCTCGGAGACATGGCGACGCAGCTCGCCCGGAGCACCGGCGCGCGGGTCGAGCACCGGCGCGAGCTCGGGGGCACCCAGGTGCTCTGGCAGGCCCTGCGGCGCGGGGACATCGATGTGTACCCCGAGTACACCGGCACGCTGCGCCAGGAGCTCTTCGCCGGCCGCGCCCTGCCCAATGACGAGGCGCTGCGCGAGGCACTCGCCGCCGAGGGGGTGCGCCTGGGCGTGTTCCTGGGCTTCAATGACACCTATGCGCTCGGCATGAAGGAGGAGGAGGCCGCGCGGCTGAACATCCGCACGCTGTCTGACCTGCGCCAGCACCCGGAGCTGCGCCTGGCCTTCAGCAACGAGTTCATGGACCGTGCCGATGGCTGGCCCTCGCTGCGCGCGCGCTACGGGCTGCCCCAGACGGAGGTGCGCGGGCTCGACCATGACCTGGCGTACCGGGGCCTGGAGAGTGGTGCCCTGCAGGTGACGGACCTGTACTCCACCGACGCGGAGATCGCCTACTACGGCCTGCGCGTGCTGGAGGACGACCTGCACCACTTCCCCGCCTATGACGCCGTGCTGCTGTACCGGGCGGAGCTCGCGGAGCGGGCCCCGCAGGTGGTGGCCGCGCTCGAGCGGTTGGAGGGCCGCGTCTCCGCGTCCGAGATGGTGGCGCTCAACGCGAGCGCGAAGCTCCAGCGGGTGCCCGAGCGCCAGGTGGCGGCCTCGTTCCTCGCGCGCGAGCTGGGCCTCGCGGTGACGGTGCGGGGGGAGAGCGTGCTGCGGAGTGTGTGGGGGCACACGCGCGAGCACCTGTTCCTCGTGGGCCTGTCGCTGCTCGGGGCCATCGCGGTGGCGGTGCCGCTGGGGGTGCTGGTGGCGCGCCGGCCGGGGCTCGGACGGGGAGTGCTCGCGCTGGCGGGCATCATCCAGACGGTGCCCTCGCTCGCGCTGCTGGTGTTCATGATTCCGCTGCTGGGCATCGGGGCCCGGCCCGCGATCGTGGCGCTGTTCCTCTACAGCCTGCTGCCCATCATCCGGAACACGGCGGCGGGGCTGTCGGGCATTGCCCCGGAGGTGCGCGAGTCCGCCGAGGCGCTCGGCCTGCCGTCCGGCGCGCGGCTGCGGCTCGTGGAACTGCCCATGGCGGCCCCCTCCATCCTCGCGGGCATCCAGACGTCGGCGGTCATCAACGTGGGCACCGCCACGCTGGGCGCACTCATTGGCGCGGGAGGCTACGGCCAGCCCATCCTCACGGGCATCCGGTTGGATGACACCGCGCTCATCCTCCAGGGGGCCATTCCCGCCGCGGGGCTGGCGCTGCTCGTCAGCGGTTTGTTCGGGCTCGTCGAGCGGGTGGTGGTGCCCCGGGGACTGCGGCGCCGAGCGTTGGGGGACTGACGCCCTCTCAAGGTCCGCAGTTCACGTTGTCGAGGTAGCGCTGCTGGTCTTCCTGGCTGCCCACGACGCGTGCTTCCGCGAGCAGCCAGCGGAACATCCCGTTCGCCACGGCGCGCTCCTCGCGCACGTTGAACAGCCACGCGCCCAGGTTGCACAAGGGGACGTTCACCGCCTCGAAGGCGAGCCGCCGCGCGTCCAGCCCGCCCATGGCCGTCACCCGGGCACACCTCCGCTGGAGCGCGAGGAAGTCGCGCCACTGCTCGTACACGTCGGAAGACGGCAGGGGCTGCTTTTCCTCCATCCGGCGGGACATGTCCCAGGCGATGGACTCGATCCGCTCCAATTGCTCGTTGCAGGCCTGGTACGTCACGGCCTCGAGCAAGGCGCTCCCCGTCGCGAGCGAATGCAGGGGCAGCTCCCTCGCCAGTGCCCAGGCGGCCAGCTCCTCGGTGACCTCGTGCCGGAGTGTCTCGAGGGCCTCGTGGGCGTCCACGCCGGGGCCCGCTCCCCTCGCGCGCTCCTCCACGAGTTCCCTCACCCGCTCGGAGTCCAGGGCCTGCTCCCAGGCGCTCACGGCCGAGGAGAACGCCGCCTCCTCGTGGCCGGGGGTGACCCGGGCCAGGGCCGCGTGGCACGCCAGCGCGTGTTCCAGGGGCTCGGTGGCCACGGGCGTCTCTCCAGGTGAGGAGGCGTGTGGGGTGGCCCGCCACGCGCGCTCGAGCAGGGGCCAGGTGGACACCCAGCGCCGGGCGAGCACCCACTCCATGCCCAGGACGAACCTTCCCACGCTTGGCTCGCCCAGCAGCCGCCGGGCCGAGTCGCGGAAGAACGCGGCGAGCAGGAAGGAGCCACTGCCGCTCCGGGCGAGTTCGATCACCTCGCGCCACCGTCCGTGCGCGGCGGCATCGGCGAGGCTCCACTCCAAGGCGATCTTCCGGGCGAGCCGGGGCGCGACCCTTGGATCCAGGTGATTCATGCCCCGGCAGATGAGCCGGGCGGTCTCCAGGTCTCCGCGCGAGGCGGCCAGAAGTGCCGAGGCGACGAGGGCCGCGCCTCGTTTCGGGGTGCACGTGGTCTCCAGGTGTTGTCGCAGCCAGTGGTCATATTCCTGGGTGGGGGGCGTGCGTGCGCGCAGGAGCGCCCAGGCCGCGGCGAGCACTCGACCGCCCTTGGGATCCGCTCCCCAGCTCCACGCGGCCAGGTAGCTGAAGCCGTAGGCCACTCGGGGCCAGCCCAGGGGGATGAACACCCAGCGGGTGGTGGTCCAGGGAAGACACAGGGTGAGAAGGCCCAGGAAGAAGGGGGTGATCCACCACTGCCCCTGCACGATCCAGACGAGCTGGAACAGCGCCTGGGGCAGGAGGAAGAAGAGGGTGATTCCGAAGTAGCCCACCTGGGGCGAGTAGGAGGGGTTGCTCCGTTGCCGGCCGCTCCGTCGGTTGCTGAATGCCCGGAGCAGGAAGATCAGCATGAGGCCCGCGAGCGCGGGCGTCATGTCCGTCTCCGCCAGCCGAGCCGCACCAGGGCTTCGGACCACGGCTCGGTCTCGGGCCTCGCGGCGAGGGGGGCCGGGCCCTGGGCGGGCAGCTGCGCCCACAGCGCGTGCAGCAGCCGGGCCTGGGGCTGCCTCAAGGTGGCCATGGCGGCGCGGACCGTCTCGGCGGTGCGCGGCAGCTGGCCCAGGGGGGTGTCGTAGTGGGCGGCCTCGGCGAGCCCCAGCTCCAGCATGGCCAGCAGCTTCTGGCCCGCGCGCTCCACCTCCATCCGGGTGCAGGTGGGGCGCAGGCCCAGCACGTGGAAGGCGTTCTCCCTCAGCCGCGCGAAGACCTCCTGCTCGGACAGGCTCACCGGACCCCCGAGTCGTGCGCCAGACGGCGCTCCTTGGCGTCCTCGGGCAGCAGGCGCCAGAGTTGCTCCACCACCTGACGCAGCTCCTCGCGGCGCTGCTGGGCCAGGGCGCGGTTGCCCCGCTGCACCAGCTCCTCGGCCCGGGCCACGTCGGAGGCCTCAGACACGCGGCTGGCGGCGGACTCGAACTGCCACTCCCACACCGACGGGTGGCGGAAGTAGGCGGCGTTGCACAGCTTGCGCACGCTGCGCAGGTTGCGTTGCAGTTCCACCGCCTGGCGGCCCGCGCTGGCCCGCTCACACGCCCGCATGGCGTCGTCCAGCAGCCGCTGCTCCACGGGCGTGCCGAACTGCGCCACCCACGAGGACGCGAGGGCGAGCTCCTCACGCGCCGTCTCCTCCAACTCCGGCCACCGCAGGCCGGACTCCGCCTGCTCCAGTTGCGCGTCGAGATCCAACAGCCCGCGCCGGGCCTTCTGCGCCGCGTCCGCGTCGCCCCCCCGGGCGGCCTCCAGGTCGCGTTCCACCTCCGCGAGCGATTGATCCACGTGGGCCAGTCCGGCCACCACCTGGGATGCGCCCCGGCGGAAGGCGGAGCCGCGCAGCAGGCCCAGCCGCTCGCGGGCCGCGGTGAGCCCCTCCTGGAGGGACTCGGGCGTGGCATCCGGCACCTGGAGCTGGGCCACCTGCTCGAACACCTGGCCGAGCGCGGGCACCAGCGCACGGGCCGACAGCCGGCCGCCCCGGTCCAGCTCCAGCGTCAGCTCCACCTCCGCGTCCGAGGGCAGCGAGGCCTGGAGCTGTTCCCCGCGAAGCTCCAGCGCGCCCACCAGGCGGCACAGGTGGGCCCATTCCAGCTCGCCCTGGACGATGGGGATGCGCAGCGCGTGGCCGGTGGAGCCCTTGGCCACGGCCTCCACGGTGCGCTGGCGGAAGGTGCGGCGGGCGGGCAGGGGCGTGCCGCGCTCGAAGTAGACGCGCACGGTGTTGTTGGCCAGGGCCACGCCGATGCTGCGGGACAGGGGCGGATCGCTCAGGGTGAGGCCCTGGACGATGGTGAATCGGGCGGGAGACAGCGGCAGGGGTTTGCCATCGGCACCGCGCCCCTCCAACTGGAAGTGGTTGGGCTTGCGCGGCACCAGCTCCACGGAGAGCACGAAGGCGCCCTCGGCGGACAAGGGGGTTTCGGGACTGCTCCATGCGCCATCGGTCCGCACGAGCCGGACGTGCGTGGGCCGGGGTCCCGGGTCTCCCTCCACCATCCGGCCCACGACGTGCGGGGACAGATCCGAGCTCATCGCCGGGTACTGGAGCCAGACCTTGCGGCCGGTGGGCTGGGGGACGGGGTCGCTCGCGGCAGGGCGGCCATCGAGCCCCGCGGAGGCGGCGTAGAGCGCGGCGCCCTGGGCCACCAGGGTCATTGGATCCAGGCCCACGGCGAACGGAGCGCCCAGCACGGATTGCACCTGGGCACGCAGGAAGGGCATGACGGTGGGTCCGCCCACCAGCACCACCTTGCCGAGTTGGGAGGGCTCCAGGCCCTGGGAGGACAGCAGCCGCAGACACACGTCGAGGGAGCGCTTCACCAGGGGAGCGCAGGCGGCCTCCATGCGCTCGCGGGTGAGGAGCATGTCCACGTCCACCGGGCCCTGGTCGGTCTCGAAGGCGGCGGGTACCAGCAGTGGCACCTCGTTGGCGCGCGACAGCTCGATCTTCGCCTCCTCCACCGCGTGCTTGAGCTTGCGCAGGGCGGTGGCATGGCGGGGGTCCGCGCGGCGGATGTCGATGCCTTGTGTGCGCTGGAGCTCGGCGAGCACCTCGTCCACGAGCGCCTGATCGAAGTCACGTCCACCCAGGAAGTTGTCGCCATCGTGGCCCACCACGCGCAGCAGGCCGTCGCGCGTCTCCAGGAGCGACACGTCGAAGGTGCCCCCACCCAGGTCATAGACGAGCCAACTGCCCTCGTCCGCGTCGGCGCGCCACCCGGCGGCGAGCGCCGAGGCCACGGGCTCCTGGATGAGCTCCACCCGGGAGAAGCCCGCCAGGCGGGCGGCCTCGGAGGTGGCGGCGTTCTGAGGCAACTCGAAGAGGGCGGGCACGGAGATGACGGCGCAGGTGGGGGCCACGCCCAGTTGTTGCTCCACGTCCTTGCGCAGGGACTTGAGGACCTCGGCTGACAGCTCCTCGGGCCGGCGGGAGAGCTTCGCGGCGGTGAACTCGAGCGTCTGGGTGGTGCCCATGAGGCGCTTGAACTCGGAGCGGGTGTTCTGTGGATCCGAATCGAGCAGGCGCCGGGCTCGCTCTCCGACGGTCACGGTGCCGCGGGCATCCAGTCGCACCACGGAGGGGGTGAGGTTGCCCCCCTGGGCCGTGCGGATGAGCGTGAGCTGCTCTCCGTCGAAGGCGGCCGCGGTGGAGTTGGTGGTCCCCAGGTCGATCCCTAGGTAGAGGGGAGTGGCCATGATGGGATGGCAGCATAGCCTCCGGGAAGGTGTCAGAGACTTCGAGACCCCCCGGGAAGGTGTCAGAGACTTCGAGACCGGGAAGGTGTCAGAGACTTCGAGACGGAGGAGGGGGGTCCTGGGGGCGTGGGGATTCGTAGTAGCATCCGAGGCCATGGCACCGTGTTGTCCTGGGTGCCCCCCGTGCACATGAGTACCGGATCGAGTTCGGGCAGCGACTCCGCGCGGACCGCGGAGCAGGATCTCCAAGAGCGATTGAGGCTTGCGACGCCGGAGTTCACGACGCGTGGCTTCTTGTTCCCCTCCATGTTGAAGGCGGTCAGGGAGCTGGGTGGTGACGACGAGGTGGTGCGGCGCTGCCTGGAGGCGACTGGGGAGACGTCCTTCGTGGAGTTCTTCCACTACCCCACGCGCTCGCTCCTGTTGTTGATCTCCACCGCGGCCGAGGCCCTGAGTGGCCGGTATGGAAGTGTCGAGGAGGTGCTGCGGCAACTGGGCGCCAGGGGGGGCGAGAGCTACATGGACACCCCGGTCGGGCGCGCGGTGCTGCAACAGACGGGAACCCGTCCGCAGCGCCTGATGTTCGCGCTGCAGACGCTCTACGAGGGCCTGACGAGCTATGGGAAGCCCGCGCTGTCCTTCCCCCGGTTGGACCAGGGGGTGCTCTCCGTCCAGGCCTCCTTCATGCCGCTCGCGTACCACGAGGGCGGTGCCTGGGCGATCTCCGGGCGCATGGGCCTGACGCCCGTGAGTGTCCGCGCGCGCTGGACGGGCCCGCTCAGCCTCGACCTGGAGTGCTCCTGGTGACGGCGGGTGCCGTGCCTCAGGCGGGGATGAAGCGCAGCGGCAGGGTGTGGGGGCCGCGCACGGTGATGGCCTGACTCCAGGTGAGCTCGGCGGAGGTCCGCTGGAAGCCACTGAAGCGGGAGAGCAGCGCCTCCAGGCCGCAGCGCGCCTCCATCCGGGCGAGCTGCGCGCCGATGCAGTAGTGGGCGCCGTACCCGAAGGAGAGGCCGGGATCGTCGCGGTGCAGATCGAAACGATCGGGCTCGGTGTAGTGGCGCTCGTCCCGATTGGCCGAGGCGACGATGGCGAGCACCACAGCTCCCTTTGGAATGCGCACTCCGGAGAGCGTCACGTCGGAGGTGACGATGCGCACCAGGGACTGCACCGGAGAGTCGTAGCGCAACATCTCCTCGATGAACTTCGGCACCAGGTGGGGCTGGGCGCGCAGCCGCGCCTGTTCCTCGGGACGCTCGGCGAGGAAGAGCAGGGAGTTGGCCAGCAGGTGGACCGTCGTCTCCAGGCCCGCGATGAGCAGGAGGATGAGGAAGTCGATGATCTCCCGATCCGTCAGGGATTGACCGTCCACCTCCGCGCGAACCAGATCGCTGACCAGATCATCGGCGGGCGAGCGGCGGCGGGCCTCGATGACCTCGGAGATGTAGCGTGTCGCGTCCGCGATGGAGGTGAGCGTGCGCTGGGCGTGCTCGGGGCTCAGGGGCACGGGCGTGACACTGGCGATGTCGTCCGACCAGCCCTTGAACCGGGAGTGGAGCGAGACGTCCAGCCCGAGCAACTCGCCGATGACGAAGGCGGGCAGCGGCATGGCGAAGGCGGAGACGAAGTCCGCCTCGCCCTTCTCCGCGAGCCCCTCCGCGAGCCGGTGGGCGAGCTGGCGGATGCGGGTCTCCAGCCGGTGGATGGCGCTGGCGTTGAAGGCCCGGCTCACCAGGGTGCGCAGCCGGGTGTGCCCCGCTCCGTCCGAGGCGATCATCGAGTTGGCCAGGGGGTTGTAGCCCACCCACTCCGGTTGCCACGCCGCCTTGAAGCCCTGGGAGGCGAAGAGCTGGGGATTCTTGATGACGAAGGCCACGTCCTCGTAACGGGAGATGGCCCAGAACCCGGCGGGCTCCACCTGGGTGACGGGAGCGCTGCGGCGCAGCTCGGCATAGCCGGGGTGGGGGTTGGCCCGGAACTCGGGCGCGAGGATGTTCACGCGGGGGGAGGTCATGGAGGGTTTCCAGTGGGCTCGCGTCGAGCCTCCGTGGGGAGTCCACGGTGGGGGAATCCTCTCATACTCCCGGTGCGTGCCGGCATCCGGGGTCCCTCGGGCGCGGGTGGCGCCCGGGGGAGACGGCTCACGGCTGGGCCGGCTCGGTGATGTTGAAGAAGCTCTTGATGACGTACGGGGTCCTGACGTCCCAGAGGACGACCTGCCCCTGGCGGATGAAGTAGCTGTCCCCCTTCTTGAAGGTGCGGGACTGGCCCGACTCGTCGGTCATGGTGACCTCGCCCACGAGGATGGTGGCGTGCTCGGTGAAGGGGAAGGTGATCTCGATGCGGCCGGTGGTGGCCTTGAAGATGCCCGCCGTCAGGCCCTGCGCGCTGTAGTCGATGCGGGCGGAGAGGGTGGGGGAGCCCTGCAGGACCCGGCCCCCCAGCGACTCGGGTGCCCCCAGGGGAGCGAGGGTCGACTGATCGATGGTGTCGTCCGGGGAGTAGACGATCATCGAGGCAGCCCCCATCGCCGCCGCGCGCGAGGCCAGGCTCTGCGTGGCGGGAGCGGACTCCTGCTCCGGGAGGCCACCGCACGAGCTCACGAGGCCCAGGAGGACGGAACCGTAGAGAGCCACGAGCCAGGTTTCACGCCGATTTTGATGAGCCATGGTGTCTCTCCGAAGGTGGAACGTTGGCGGGGTTCCATTGCAACAGCCGGGCCTGCGCGTTGGAGTCCTGGCGCCTGGGCGTGCGTCGGGCGGGCCTCCCGCTCCGGTTTCGCCTCCGGGCTTCACGTCCGCGACCCCCCTTTCTACAGAGGAGGAATTACCGTTTTTACAGGGCCATCCCGGACACGTCTGGTTGAGCATTCCGCTTGTTTCCCGGGGCGGGAAATGGCGCGAGCGGTTGGGGGCGGAGAGGGTGGAAGGGGGGGGTCCAGATGCCTCGATGGGTGCCTCCTGAGGTCATCCGTACCCAGGCGCCGCGATGGGGGCGCTCTGTTTCGCGTTGGCCTTGACGATTCGGACTCTCGTGACGGTGCGGGAAGAGCACGCTCGAGATGGAATTCACCAGTTGCGTTGCGCGAAGGGCCGCCCTTCGCCTGGAAGTTTACGGAGGCGGCGGCAGGACCCTGGGCCTCTTCCGCTCGAAGACAAGCAGGGCGGGCGGGCCTTGGACGGCACCCGGGCGGGCCCGTTTGGCTCACGTCCAACACCCTGCGGGAGGGAAGTGGGGTTGATTCTACCCAGACAGGCGGGAGGGCGGGGTGAGGGCTGGGAGCGAGGCGGGCCTCCACGTGGCCGCCCCGCTCCCCCTGGGCGAATCAGTTCACCGGACGCACGCGCACGTGCAACACCGTCGCTTCGTCCTTCTCACTCAGGACCTCGATGAGGGTTCCCGTGGGGGGGACCTTCACGCCCGCGTAGGGCTGCTCGGGGTACCAGAAGGTGTTCAGGTCGTTGAACACCCGCACCGCGGGCTGCGAGGGGTAGTCCTCACGCGGCTGGCCATTGGGCTTGAGCGACAGGGGGAGGCTGGCCTCCAGGCCGAAGGTGGCGTCATGTGTCTGCACGCGGCCGGACCAGTAGCGGCCATCCGCGCGGATGATCGGCCGCGGGCGCGCGTCGATGGGCAGGATGCGGCCCTCGCCCGGGTGCACCGACACGCGGTTGTCGGACATCGACGTGTCCCAGTACGTGATGAGCAGGCCGGGGTTGTAGGCGTAGCGCTCGGCGTAGTCGGGCAGGCCGTCCGCGGAGAACCCGAAGTTGTAGGGGCCCGTGAACAGCCCCTCGTCGTAGCCGCGGTACTGGCGGTACTCGGCCAGGTAGTAGTGGTCATAGAAGACATTGGCGCCGTCGCTGAGGAAGAACGTCGCCTCGTCCCACGCGTCCTCGCCGTCCTCCGCGCCGTCGGCGAACACCGTCTTGTTCCGGGCCGTCACCCGCACGTCGTCCACCAGGAAGCCCTTGCCGAACTCCGCGCCGTCCGTCTTGTAGCGCAGCTTCAGCGTCACCTTCCTGCCCGCGTAGGCGCTCAGGTCGAACGTGAGCGGCACCCAGCCGTTGGACAGGCCGGTGATGCCATTGCCCAGGTTGTTGCCGTTGGGGTTCGTGGTGCGGCTGACACTGCTGGGCAGGTGGATGAAGTCACCTTCGTCCACGGCGAGGTCGATGTAGCCGTAGTCCCAGTCCTCCTCGATGTCGAACCACGTCTGGAGCGACAGCGTGATGGGCGTCTTGGAGGGCAGCTTCAGCGTCTTCACCAGCGTGCGGTCCAGGTTGTTGGCCGCGCCGCCCTGCCAGGAGTATTGGCCGGCGAAGGGCGGGGTGGTCACCTGGGGCCGGGGCTTGGGTGGCAGGTTCACCAGCAGCGCCTGCGCCGCGTGGCGCGACGTCACCTCCGCGGGGCCCAGCTTGTGATTGGAGCGCTTGCCGGCCCTGGCCTCCTCATGGTCCAGCCAGCCCAGCTGCAGCTTGTCCCAGGCGAAGAAGTCACCCGGCCGCGAGCCGATGTCCTGGGTGCCATCGTTGAGGTACGAGCCGTTGGACATGATGCTCCAGAAGCCGGTGCCATTGTCCGCCTGGCCGTCGTAATGGTCCGGCAGGCCCAGGTCGTGGCCGTACTCGTGCGCGAACACTCCCAGTCCGCCGTTCTCCGGCTGGATGGTGTAGTCGCCCACCCACTTGTCGATGCCCGCGCCGAAGCGCGTGCCGCCGTTCGGGTTGTAGCTGGGGCCCGGGCCGTCCGCGCTCAGGCCGTTGCTGTACGCGAACCAGCGGTGGCTCCACACCGCGTTGGTGCCCTGCGCGCCGCCGCCGGTCTCCTCGCCCGAGCCCGCGTGCACCAGCTGGAAGTGGTCGATGTAGCCATCCGGCTCGTTGAAGTCGCCGTCACCGTCGAAGTCGTAGCGATCCCACACGTCGAACGTGTCCAGGTAGGCCTTGATCTGCTCCGGTGTCTTGCCCGCCGCGAGCTGGTTCTGCGTCCACGTCTTGAGGGCGTCGCTGACCAGCGGCCACACGGAGTTGGAGCAGTTGGTCGAGCCGCACAGGTTGTTGCCGTAGCGCGCGGAGTTGTAGGGCACGCGCACCCACTCGGACACCGCGCCCTCGATGGTGTAGCGGCCCGAGGACGCCGCCCGGTAGTAGTTGGCCACCGAGTCGGCGCCCGGGGTCGTGTCGAAGTAGAGCTTCTCGTAGTGCGCGCGGTCGTAGTCGGGCTGCCAGATGGTGGTGTTGTCCTT
Source organism: Cystobacter fuscus (assembly GCF_044360685.1). Classification (GTDB taxonomy): domain Bacteria; phylum Myxococcota; class Myxococcia; order Myxococcales; family Myxococcaceae; genus Cystobacter; species Cystobacter fuscus_C. The sequence continues at coordinate 1,005,144 of NZ_CP043491.1, forward strand.
TACCCGGTCCGGCGCTGGAATCAGGTTGTGCACCGGTCCGGGGGCGTCGCCGCCCGGGTTGGTGGCGGGGTCGCCGAGCACCGGGTGCACCTGCGTGCCGTACTCCACCAGGATGACGAACACGCGATCCGTGCGCTCCAGCTCCAGCTCCACGAACTTGCCGCGGCCCACGCGGTGCACCTTGCCCTGGCCGCGACCCTCGAGGCGCTCCTTCAAGGCCTGGGCCCGCAGCTCCTTCTGCTGTTCGCCCAGCCGGTGGGGCAGGTTGTCGGAGAGGTCCTCGGCCTGCTTGCGCAGGAACGTGGATGGCGGTGCGATATCGGGTTGAGGTTTCTCATACCAGGCTCGCTCCGCGTACGCGGCGGGCGCGGCGAACGCGACGAGACTCCAGGCCAGCCAGGAGGGGGGCTTCCGCATTGCTGCTCCTTCCCATGTAAGACAGCCATCCCGGCACGCGCCGGGAAGATGATAGTTATAACGGAAAACCCAGGCTGTTTGAAGAGCACCTCGGCGGATACTCCTCACGGGAAACACGGAGGTTTTCTTGGTGTCTGGGAAAAGGTGAAGAAGGGGAGGAGCGAGGCGGGGAGAACAGGAAATGCTTCCTTTGTTTTTCTTTGGCTTGGACCCGATGGGTTTTCAATCCGTTGCATGCGCTTCGGCGCTGTCCGTCACCTGCCCCGCAGCGCCACCGGATCCAGGCCCTGCGCGAGCAGGATGTCGCGGATGCCGAAGACATCCGTATAGCCATTGGCGCGCGCGTCGAGCAGGTGCAGCACCGCCTGGATGGGGAGGAAGAGGTTGCGCCATCCCTTGAGGTACAGGCCCTCCTTGTCGATGTGGGCCTGGACCACCTCGTCGGTCCACCCGCTGAAGTGTTTGAAGTGGAGCGAGCCCCGTTTCCTCAGCTCGCGGCAGGACCAGTCCTTGGGCGAGTCCTCCGGAGAGGTGAAGTCCTCCCGCATCCGGAGGGCCTGCTTGAGACCGGGGACATCCGGGCACCTGAACTCGAGCCGGCCGCCACCGGTGCTCTCCACCGGCTCCCCGACGAAGCCCCACAAGCCCAGGTGCTCGAGCTTCACGTAGAGGGTGAGCACCGTCAGGCGCAGCGAGTCGTCCGGGCCGGTCAGCACCTCTTGCCAGCGGCGCAGGGCGGCCTGGTGCACGGCGAGCAGCTCCGCCCAGCGCGGGACCGCGAGGCGCTGGCTGGACCCGGCCTCCGGCGCGGCGGTGGGCGTGGTGCCGGTGTGCTTGTCATCCGTCGACATGAAGTGCTCCCGTGTGCGGACCTTCCCAAGGGTTCACAGCATGCCTGTCTTCAGCCCGCGGCGCTGGGTCGCGGAGCGCTCCGGGGATTACACTGGTGACATGAACCAGGAACTGCGCCGTGCCGCCGAGGTGCTCCGCTCCGCGCGTGCCCTGCTCATCGGGGCGGGGGCGGGAATGGGGGTGGACTCGGGTCTGCCCGACTTCCGGGGCACCGAGGGCTTCTGGCGGGCCTACCCCCCGTACGCGAAGCTCGGGCTCGACTTCGCCTCCATGGCCAACCCGCATTGGTTCGAGCAGGATCCCCCGTTCGCCTGGGGCTTCTATGGCCACCGGCTCCACCTGTACCGCGACACGCTGCCCCACGCGGGCTTCGCGCTCCTGCGCTCCTGGGCCGAGCGCATGCCCCAGGGCGCCTTCGTCTTCACCTCCAATGTCGACGGCCAGTTCCAGAAGGCGGGCTTCCCCGAGGAGCGTGTCCTCGAGGTGCACGGCTCCATCCACTTCACCCAGTGCCTGAAGGGCTGCGCCGGGGTGGAGTCCGCCGCGTCTCTCTCCGTCGACGTGGAGCCGGAGTCCTTCCGGGCCCGGGGAGCGCTGCCCACCTGTGCCCGCTGCGGAGCGCTCCTGCGGCCCAACATCCTCATGTTCGGGGACGGGGAGTGGGATGACTCGCGCACCCGGGAGCAGGAGGCGCGGCTGGCGCGGTGGCTGGGCGGGGTGGATCCCAGCTCGCTCGCCGTCATCGAGTGCGGCGCGGGCACGGCGGTTCCCTCGGTGCGGCGCTTCTGCGAGCGCGCGGCGGCCCGGTGTGGGACGCTCATCCGCGTCAACGTGCGCGAGCCCCAGGTGCCCGAGGGCGGTATAGGCCTGCCCCTGCGGGCGCTGGAGGCCCTGCGCGCCCTCGACGAGGAGCTCGCGCGGGGGTGAGCCCGCGGGGCCTCAGGTGGGGGAGAGCACGGAGCGCACCTTCACGTCCGCCCGGGGCGCGCCCAGCGCGAGTCCCGCCGCGCCCAGCCGCAGCAGGACGATCCACACCAGGTCCGCGAGCAGCAGGTGCACGAGCTGCAGCCACACGGGCGCGAGCAGCACCACGTTGAACATGCCCGCGAACAACTGCAGGCCGTAGAGCACCCCGAGCTGCCACGCCGAGCGCCGCACCGAGGGGGAAGGCCGCAGCCGCGCCACCATCGCCGCGCTGAACACCACGCCCGCGCCCACGAGCACCGCGAGCACCGGGTGCAGCACCCGCAGCCGCAAGAGGATGTGCGCCGTGGGCGACACGTCCTGGCTCAGGCCGTGCGTGAGGCTCGTGGCCGGAAAGAGCGTGTCCCCCAGCGCCGCGATGGCCCCGCTCACCCCCAGCACCAGCAGCCCCACGATGCTGCCCACCAGCAGCCACCCCGTGAGGCCCTGGCGCCGCAGCACCAGCCGCTCCCGGCCCCCGGCCCACCAGGCCGTCAGCGCCTGCGCTCCCACCAGCAGGAAGGTGTTGAGCAGGTGCGTCGCCATCCAGAAGGCCCGGGCGATCGACTCGTTGTGGGCCACCATCTTGAAGAGCACCAGCCCCGCGCCCACCGCCGCCTCCGTCAGCATGAAGACGAGCGAGAAGACCGCGGCCCGGCGCACCGGGTGGCCCTTGGCGTGCGCGCGCAGGGCCCACACGCACAGCACCACCGCGAAGATCATCACCAGCCCGCTGGTCAGCCGGTGCGTGTACTCGATGAGGGTCTGCACGCTGGGTTCGCGCGGCACCACCTGGCCATTGCACACCGGCCAATGGTCTCCGCAGCCCGCGCCCGAGCCCGTGGCCCGCACGTAGGCCCCCCACAGCACCACGCCCAGGGTGCACACGAGGGAGAACCAGCTGAAGACTCGGAAGGCACGGGACGACTCGGTGGCGCTCATCGACAATCACGCTCCCTGGCTCGGCGGGGGGAGGCTTCCCTCCCTATCCCACTTCGTCTCCGGTTGCCCCTCTGGCGCGCTCCTCCGCCCGCCTGCCTCCCAGCCCTCCCTCCCAGTACGGCTAACAGCAACGATGGAAATTTCTGGCCAAGGCGTAAAAGCCAGGGTATGGTCGAGCCGTCGCCCGGAAACGGTGGGCGCACGCGGTATCAGGTTCGGACGGAGTATCGTTCGAAGCGCTTCGTGGGCCGAGGATCCCCCCCACCTCGGCCCACGGGCGCACTTTTTCGTCCCACGGCTCGGATGTGTTCTGGCTTCGCGGCGCGCCAAGGGCTCGCGCGGTGCGCCGGCGCATCTGGTGGACGCGGGGCCGCTTGGGCAGGATGAAAGCCCCATGGCTCCCTCTCCTCCCGAGTCTCCCATCGAGAAACACTTGCGCCGCATGCTGGAGGCCCTCGCCGAGGGCCGCAAGCGTCATGCCGAGTGGTTGGAGAAGTGGGAGCGGATGGAGGCCCGGGAGCGGGCGCGCTGGGAGCGCCTGGAGGGCGAGGGGGGCAAGGGCGGGGCGGACTGGGAGAAGTGGGCGGAGCGCTACGTCGGGGGCGTGGAGCAGTGGGCGCAGCGCCAGGCCCGGCACGTGGAGGCGTGGGCGGAGAAGAGCTCCAAGCGCGCGGAGAAGTGGGCCTCGCGGGTGGAGCGCCAGCACCGCCGCAAGGAGTTGCGCCGCGAGCGGCGGGAGCAGCGCCGGGAGCGGGAGCGCGCGCGCAAGGAGCGCCGCAAGGAGGAGGCCCGCGCCAATCCCTTCCAGGGGGTGGTGTTCGCGCTGGCGGCGCTGGTGATGGCCGGGATGGCCATCTACTCCTTCGAGGAGATGTGGTGGCTCATCTTCGTGGCGCTCGGCCTCGGCTCGTCGGCGGCGGGCACCTTCTGGCGGGCGCGGCAGTTGGAGGTGGTGCAGCGGGCACGATTGGGCGAGGGCTTGGAGCAGGGCACGCCCGTGGCCGAGCCGGTGCGTGCCGCGGCCCCCGCGCCGGCGCGCGAGGGGGAGGATCCCCGCCGGGCACGGGTGGACGTGCTGTGCGACAAGCTGCTCGGGGAGTTGCGCTCGGGGCCCGGGGTGCTGCGGGACGTGGTGCACCAGCCGGAGCAGACGGTGGAGGGGCTGCGCAAGAGCTGCCACGAGCTGGCGCGGCGCGAGCGGGAGCTGCGCTCGCTCTCGCCTCCCGAGGAGGAGCGCCGGCTGGAGGAGGAGCGGGCACGGCTGAGCGCGCGCGTGGAGTCGGAGACGGACGCGGTGGTGAAGGAGCGGCTGGAGAAGACGCTGCGGCTGCTCGACGAGCAGCGCCAGCAGCGCGCGGAGCTGGCCACGGCGGCCTCGCGCCTGGAGGCCGAGCACATGCGCCTGTTCTACACGCTGGAGAACCTCTACACGCAGGTGCTGCGGGTGCGCTCGGCGGACGCGGCGAGCGCGGACGTGGCGGGCGCGGGCCTGCGCCGGAGCGTGGAGCAGCTCGGCCTGGAGATGGACGCGGTGGCCAGCGCCCTGGAGGAGGTCCACGGCGAGCCGTCCGACGTCCCCCTGGGGGCCCCGCGGGGGCGCGTGCCTACTCGTTAGCCTGGGTGCTGGCGGGCGCGCGGGAGGGGCTTATCCGCACCGTCTTGATGTTGAGGAACTCGAGCAGGCCGTGGCGCGCCAGCTCCCGCCCGTGGCCCGAGTGCTTCACCCCGCCGAAGGGCAGGCGGGGATCGCTCGCCACCGAGCCGTTGACGCTCACCGTGCCCGCCTCGAGGCCGTCGATGAAGAGCCGCTGCTCGGCCTCGTCCCGCGTCCACACCGTGGCGCCCAGGCCATAGGGCGTGTCGTTGGCGATGCGCAGCGCGTCCTCGGTGTCCTTCGCCCGGAAGAGCACCGCCACCGGGCCGAACAGCTCCTCGCGGTGGGCGGGACAGCCGGGGGGCGGGTTCGCGAGCACCGTGGGCGGGTACCAGAAGCCGGGCCCCGGGGGCTTCTGTCCGCCCAGCAGCAGCGTGGTGCCCGCGGCCACGCTCTTCTCCACCTGCGCGTGCAGCCCGTCGCGGATGTGCGCGAGCGCCAGCGGCCCCACCTCGGTGCCGGCCTCCAGCGGATCTCCCACCACCACGCGCCGCATCCGCTCGACGAAGCGGCGCTCGAACTCGGGGTAGATGGAGGCGGGGGCGATGAAGCGCTTGGCGGCGATGCACGACTGGCCGGTGTTGATGAGCCGGGCCTTCACCGCCGTCTCCACCGCCGCGTCCAGGTCCGCGCCAGGCAGCACCACGAAGGGATCGCTCCCGCCCAGCTCCAGCACCACCTTCTTGAGCTGGGCGCCCGCGCGCGCCCCCACGTCCCGCCCCGCGCCCTCGCTGCCCGTGAGCGTCACCGCCTTGATGCGGGGCTCCTCGATGAGCCGGCGCACCTCGGCCACCTCCACGAAGAGCGTCTGGAAGGCCCCGGGGGGAAAGCCCCCGCGCGCGAAGAGCTCCTCCAGGGCGAGCGCGCACCCGGGCACGCTCGGGGCGTGCTTGAGCAGGCCCACGTTGCCCGCCATGAGCGCCGGCGCCGCGAAGCGCACCACCTGCCAGTAGGGGAAGTTCCACGGCATGATGGCCAGCACCGCCCCGAGCGGCTGGTAGCGCACGAAGCTCGTGTCGGGCGCGGTGTCCACGGGCTCGTCCGCCAGGAAGCGCTCGGCGTGCTCCGCGTAGTAGCGGCAGGTGGCGGCGCACTTGAGCGCCTCGGCGCGCGCGGCCTCCAGGGGCTTGCCCATCTCCTGCGTCATCGTCCGTCCATGCCGCTCCGCCTCCTCCTCCAGCAGCCCGGCCACCCTCCGCATCCACCCGGCGCGCTCGGCGAACGAGGTGCCACGCAGGGCGCGCAAGGCCTGCTCGGCTCGCTCCAACCGTTCCTCCACCTGCTCCCAGGTGTGGGGGGCGAAGGTGCGCAGCGTCTCACCGGTGCGGGGATCGATCATGGCGAAGGGCAGGGGGCTCTCCTGGCGGGAGGGGCTCGGAGTGTGGGTCCGCGCTCCGCGCGCCGACAAGGCGCTTGCACCTGCCCCGTTCACGGCCCGACGTCCGGGTTGAGCCGGGAGAGCGGGGTGTTTCCCCACGCCCTGACAAACATGTCCTGCCCGCCGGGAAACACGGGTTTTCTGCTTCACTTTTGAATCCAGGAGTTCACTTTTGACGCATCCGCGGGGCCTCCTCGGACAAAAGGGCTTTCTTTTGTTTGATGGGGCGGTGATGTTTCACTGCTGACGGTGAGCTTTTTGAGGTATTTCCCTTCTTCCGAGGGCTTATCGGCTTGGCCCATTTCCTGCTCTGTCTCCACTTTGTTGGGTGGCGAGATAGGACGGACGGGTGGTATCGGTTTTGCTTTTTTGGTTTATAAGATTTTTCGAAGAGGGACCCATGCGTTTCAATTTCCGCCACATCCTCCCCCTCGCCCTGCTGTCGACGGGATGCGGTGTCGAGTCGTCCTTGCCCGAGCAGTCCGAGGTGGGGACGGAAGTCGGGCAGCAGGAGCAGGTCGGGGAGCAGGAGCAGGCGTTGTCGATGCGGTGGTTGCCCCTGTTGCGCTGCCTGGTGGAGTCGGGCGAGGCGCGCCTGCTGGGGGACTTCACGCGCGAGCACGTGACGGGCGACATCTACCACTACAGCGTGCGCGTGCAGGTGGGCCCGGACGCGCGGCACGACATCATCGGCCTGCACCGCGTGGTGCGGGAGCGCTTCGCGTGGCAGCCGGTGTCCGCCTCCGAGTCCGCCTTCCTGGTGCACGGGGACGCGTGGGACTTCGAGGACGCGTTCCTGCCCGGTACGCAGACGAAGACGGCGCGCGCGGAGTCTTCCTTCGCCGTGTACCTGGCGCAGCAGGACGTGGACGTGTGGGGCATTGATCTGCGCTGGACGCAGGTGCCGCTGCAGACGGCGGACTTCTCCTTCATGAAGGACTGGAGCCTGGGCACCCACGCCGAGGACGTGGGCAAGGCCATGGCGGTGGCGCGCCGGGTGCGCACCCTCACGGGCAGCGGCAATGGCAAGATGAACCTGCTGGGCTGGAGCCGCGGGGCGCAGGTGGCCTACGCCTATATGAGCGCGGAGACGCGCGCGCCGGCGTCGGAGCGCCACGTGCGTGGCTTCATCCCGGTGGACATGGTGTTCAAGTTCGGCCCCGAGGCCCAGGCCGAGCGTCAGGCGGCGTGCGAGCGCGCGCAGGCGGGTGAGGCCATCCTCGCCCAGGGCCGCTACGAGGGGAACCTGGGGGGTCCGGGCGCGGGCCTGGCCATCCTGGCCGTGGGGCAGGGCGCCCTGAACTCGCCCGACGCCCCGGCCCAGGCGCCGCTGCCGCCGCTGCCCTACGGCCAGCTCGGTGTTGCCCTGGGCGCGGCCACCTACTCCTTCATCTCCGCGCCCGTGCCCTTCTACCACTTCACCGCGGGCGAGTTCGCCAACGGCGCGCCGGTGGGGCTGAGGTACGTGTCCTCGCCGCGGTTCTTCGACTTCCTCGCTTCGGCCAACCCCTACCAGAGTCTGCGCGAGCAGGTGGAAGGGGATGCGCTGCAGTGCGGCACGACGAGCCTGCCCTATGACGACCACCTCGACGACGTGAAGGTGCCGGTGCTCTACGTGGGCGCCGCGGGCGGCTTCGGCACCTACGGCGAGTACACGGTCAAGTCGCTGCTGGGTAGCAAGGACGTGACCATCCTGCGCGCCCAGCGCGACCTGAGCCGCGCCGCCGAGTACGGCCACGCGGACCTGTGGCTCGCCGGCGACGCCCAGGAGAAGGTGTGGGCGCCCATCTACAAGTGGATGAAGAAGCACTAGCAGACGGGGCGCGGGGCCTTCGCGGCCCTCGAGCCAGTCCGGGGCTCCGCGCCATGCGCGGGACCCCTCGTTTTTTTCGTCTTTTGTCTTTCCGACCAAACCGCGCCATGCCCGGGGCGTTGGGCGGGGGACTCGTGCCATAGAGGAGGGCTCGCGCTCCGGGACTTTCCCCGGGCGGCACCGAGGGCCTTGCCACCATGGTCGACAATATCTGGACGGACTTCGCCCAGAGCTACGATGCGATCTGCTCCCAGCTCAACTGCTACCGGCGGATGGTCGACAAGATCCTGCGCGACACCCAGGGGTGCGAGACCGTCATCGACGCCGGGTGCGGCACGGGACTGGTGAGCCAGGCGCTCGTCTCTCGCGGCCTCTCGGTGGTGGGCTTCGACAACAACCCGGGCATGCTCTCGCTCGCCCTGCGCAAGCAGGCGGCCTGTCCGGTGGAGGAGCGCCGGCGTTGGACGGTGCTGGAGGGCGATGTGCGCTCCTTTCCCCCCGGGGTGCCGGCGCGCGCGGATGCCGTGGTGCTCAACAACGTCCTCTTCTACGTGCGCGAGCCGGAGGAGGTGCTGCGCGAGAGCCTCGCGCACCTGCAGCCGGGCGGGCGCCTCATCTCGGCGGGTCCCCGGAAGCGGCCGGATCTCCAGAAGGTGATGACGAAGTCCATCGAGGAATGGCAGGCCGAGGGCCGCTGGGACGAGGCCCTCCAGGCCACCACCGCCTACCACGTGGACCTCACGCGCCGGCTGGTGACGGACCCCAACGAGATGGTGACGTTCTTCGAGCCCGAGGCGCTCGTGGAGACGCTGCGGCGTCTGGGCTTCTCGCGCGTCATCGCGGCGGACAGCGATGACTATTACGGAGAGAACTACTACGTCTGCATGGCGCGCTGAGCCCCTCGCCTTCGCCGCCTGACGCCCGCGCGGGGCGTCAGTGCAGCACGCCCAGGAGACGCGCGTCGTTGATGATGCGGTTGCCGTCCGCCTTCAGTCGGCTGGTGAGGAAGGGGGCGATCGCATCGGGCGTCTTGTGCAGGCGCGCGTAGTTGCTGTCGTAGATGCGTGTCACGATGAGCTGCGCCGAGGCGATGATGCGCTGCAGGTTGTGCTGCAGCTCGTTGCCCTCCATGAGCAGGTGCAGCTCGCAGATGTACTTGCGGTGGTCCTCGAGCATCTTGAAGAGCGCCTTGCGCTGCTCGCCGTTGGGCACGCGCGCCTTGGCGCCCGTGACGATGACCACGCACAGCTGCTGGCGGTGCGCCTCGTAGGCCTCGCGGAAGCGCGTGGTCACCAGCTGGATGTCCTGGGCGCTGGGCGGCTGCTCCCACCGAATGAAGAACACGCGATTGATGAGGGCTGTCTTGTAGTTCGGAGGGGCAACGGTAGCAGTGGTAGTAGTTGTTGCGGTAGCGAACATGACCATCACTCCGAGAACGGCCGTACGGGAGCCCGAAAGAGCATTTCGAGCGGGCTGACGCGCCCGGCACGGCGACGACAGGGTGAGGGCAATCTGGGGCGCTTTTGGGCCTTTCCCAAGGCCTCTTGGCCTTCTCTGCCTTCGAGAACACGAATGGCCCCGCGCCAACGTCCAGTGGTGCACGGCTCGCGCGTTGGCCCGCCGACACTCCGTGGACGCGTCCGCCTCCGGGATGGCGGGGCGTCTAGGGTGTTGTGGGCATGCGACCCACGCTTCATCGACTCCGGGCGCATCTGGTGCGGTGGAGCGGCACGGATGTGTTCGGACTGTTGCTCGTCCTGTTGCTGCTGGGCGGCGGTTTCCTCACCCTGTTGGAAGAGGTGCGCGAACAGGATACCCAGTCCTTCGACGAGCAGGTGCTGCGCGCCCTGCGGCGCGCGGACGATCCGGCCGAGCCGCTCGGGCCGCGGTGGCTCGCCGAGGCGGCGCGGGATGTGACGGCGCTGGGCAGCCTGACGGTGCTCACGCTGGTGGTGATCGCCGTGTGCGGCTTCCTGGTGCTCGTGCGGCGCTGGCGCACCATCGTCCTGGTGCTCGGCTCCACGCTCGGGGGCACGGGGGTGAACGCGCTCTTGAAGAACCTGGTGGCCCGGCCGCGGCCCTCGGTGGTGCCGCACCTCACCTCGGTGCTCTCGGAGAGCTTTCCCAGCGGGCACGCGATGCTCTCGGCCATCGTCTACCTGACGCTGGGGGCCATCCTGTCCGAGCTCGTGGAGAAGCGCTGGCTCAAGGTGTACCTGCTGACGGTGGCGCTCGGGCTGACGCTGCTCGTGGGGCTGACGCGGGTGTACCTGGGGGTGCACTACCCCACGGACGTGGTGGGCGGGTGGATCGCCGGCCTCGGCTGGGCGCTCGTCGCCGCCCTGGTGGCGCGCGTGGCCCGGCGCAAGAGCGCCGGCCTGCGCGAGGAGGCGCGTGGCGACACCGCCCCGCCGTGAGCCCGCCGCGTGCCGCTCCGGGTGGCCACTCATGGTAGGCAGGGGCCGTGGACGATCTGGACGCACTCCGGCGCGAGCAGCACAAGCAGCGCCTCTCCTGGATGCCGTGGTTGTACTTCACGCTCAAGCCGCGCCACCGCGCGTGGGCCGAGGCCTGGCAGCGCGAGGTGCAGGCGCGGCTGCTCGAGCTGGAGACGGTGGAGATCGCCGAGGGCTGCTTCATCTCCCCGGACGCGCGGCTGTTCGCCGAGCCGGGCCGGCCCATCCGCCTCACCGGCCCCGGGGTGAGCATCGCCGCGAACGCCTTCGTGCACGGCCCGGTGGTGCTCGAGGCCGGGGTGAGCCTCAACGCGCGCGTCAGTCTGGATGGGGGCGCCGCGGGCATCCACATCGGCGAGGGCAGCCGCATCGCCACCGGTGCCACGCTCTACGCCTTCGATCATGGCCTGGCGCCGGACCGGCCCGTACGCTCCCAGCCCGTCACCTCCCGGGGCATCGTGCTGGGCAAGGACGTGTGGGTGGGCGCCAACGCCGGCATCACCGACGGGGTGCGCATTGGTGATCACGCCGTGGTGGGCATGGGCGCCGTCGTCACCCGCGACGTGCCCGCCTGGGCCATCGTCGCCGGTGCTCCCGCGCGCGTCATCGGTGATCGCCGCGAGCGCCCCTCCTCTGGGAGCCCCTCCTCCGGTGACCCCAGCGACGGGTGACCTCCACTGGACATTTCAGGCGCCTGGATCTCCGGGGCACCCTCGTCCTTCTGTCCACTCACGTGTCCGGGAGTCGGGATTCTTCTCCGGAAAGGCGCGTTTTACGGGGGCGGACTTATTCTTCGGAGCGTTGGAGTGCCCGCGGCCGCGGGGGGTGTGGGGTGCGGCGTGGGCTCACGGGGGGTCCCCCTTCTTCACTGGGGAAAAGGAGCGAGGTCATGTCATACCCGCAACCGTCTCAAGTCACCGCCATCGGGGAGGCGCGGGAGTCCTCGCGACGGGCCCGGCTGGCACCCGCCGCGAGTCCCCGCCCGGGGTTGTCCGCGGACGCGCTGCGCTACCACTTCCTGGCCGAGCGGCTCAACGAGGTGGTGTTCCACCTCGACCGCCAGGGGCACTTCACCTTCTTGAGCCCGGCCTGGACATCCCTCACGGGCGTGTCGGTGGAGAGCGCGCTCGGCCAGTCCCTGATGCAGCGGGTGCACCCGGAGGATCAGAAGGACGTGCAGCGCCTGCTGGAGTCGATCGCCGCGCGGGTGCAGGCCTCCTTCCGGCTGGAGGTGCGGCTGCTCACGTCACAGGGGACGCAGTGGGTGGAACTGGCCGCCTTCAGCTCACCCACCGGCCAGGGCGAGCTGTTGGGCACGCTGACCGACATCACCGAGCGTCGGCAGCTCCAGGCCCGGCTCCAACAGGCGGACCGCCTGGCCACGCTGGGGATGCTCGTGCCGGGCTTCGCGCACGAGATGAACAACCCGCTGGCCTTCATGGCCGCCAACCTCGACTACCTGCTGACCAGCATGGGCCAGGCGAGCGCGGCGGGGGCCCCCTCGTCCGAGGTGGCCGCGTGGCGCGAGGCGGTGGAGGAGATCATCGAGGGCTCCGAGCGGCTGCGGCGCACCCTCGGCCACCTGCGCGGCTTCCGGCCCGAGCCCGGCCAGGGCCCGGTGGATGTGAACCTGCTGCTCGATACGGTGGGGCAGTTGGTGTCCAGCGTGCTGCGCTCGCGGGGCCGGCTGGTGCGTGACCATGGCGCCCGCTCGCTCGTGCCCGGAGGCGGGGGCTCGCTGCGCCAGGCGCTGCTCAACCTCGTGCTGCACGCGGTGCTGTCGCTGCCGGACGACGGAGAGGATCCCGAGTCGCACGAGGTGCGGATCGTCACCCGCGACGACGGCCAGGGCCACGTGGTGATCGAGGTCCATGACACCGGCCCGGGCCTCGCCCCCGAGCTGCTGCCCCACGTCTTCGAGCCGCTCTTCCCCGCGGGGGACGGGCACGCCTCGGGGCCGGCGCTCTCCGTGAGCCGCGACATCGTGCGCGAGCTCGGCGGGGACATCGAGGTGATGTCGTCGCGGGGCCGGGGCACCACGTTCCGGGTGACGCTGCCCGGCGTCTCCTGAAGGCCGTCCCCAGGAAGTCCAGGGACGTCTCGCGGGGCGGCACGGGCGCCGCTCAGCCGCAGACGGCCTCGGCGGTGCAGCTCCTGTTCTTGTCGCACTTCTGGCAGACGACACCGCCCCGGCCGCACCGGTCCGACGTGGTGCCCACGTCGCAGACGTTGCCCGCGCAGCAGCCCGCGCAGCTCTCCGGCGAGCAGACGCACTGGCCACTCACGCACTGCAGCCCCGGGCCGCACGCCGGGCTGTTGCCACACCGGCACTGCCCGAGCAGGCAGCGGTCCGACGTCCGGGACGAGCAGGCGGGGCTGCCGCCACACGCGCAAAAGCCCCGGCCGTCACAGTGCGAGGCGAAGTTGGGATCACACGCGGTGCAGGCGATGCCGCCCGTGCCACACGTGTTGAAGGTGGACGGGGTGCACTGGCCCTGGATGCAGCACCCCTCGCACCCCACGCAGAAGGTGCCGGGGTCGGGGGTGGTGGTGGGCTCCAGCCGCAGGGTCACCTCCACCTCGTACCCATCGCGGATGTCCGCGCCGCCCGTCCCGCGCGCCACCACCGCGCCGTCGCGCAGTCCCTCGACATTGACGTCCGCCCGCACGCCGTTGGGCACGTCCCCGAGCAGCACCCGCAGCGTCTCCCCGCTGTTGAGCACCCGCTGCGCCTTCTCGGGCAGCACCTGGGGGCCGAAGTGGGGCTGCCCATCCACGTCTCCCCACACGCGCACCTGGGTGAGGAGCAGCGAGGGATCGAACTCCGTGGTGACGTAGAGCGCCGTCCCCGAGGCCTTCGCCGGATCCCGGCAGGCCCCCAACAGTACGGCGCCCACGAGCACCAGTCTCCAGCCCCATCGGATTGATTCAGCCGCGCCGTGCATCATGTCGGAGACGAGCGTAACCCCTGCCTCCGCGGACCGCCTTTTCCCTGCCGCTCACGATGCCACGCCAGACACCCTGCGTGTGGCCGAGTGATGGAAAGCGGACAGCGCGCGGGATTCAGGAGCACCGCGAGCGCAGCTCCTGGGGGGACGCCAGGCGGGGAGGACCCAGGCGCGTGAGCAGCTCGCGCAGCCGGGGCGAGGGATGGAGGAAGCGCAGCCCCACGCCCGGGGGCTGGCGGCGGGAGCGGGCCTGGAGCGGATCCACCTGCCGCACCACCTCGCCCACGCACTCCACCTCCTCGCCTCCCATCTGCAGGGTGAACTCGAGCCGCGTGGCGAGCGCGGGCAGGGGCTCGGCGCAGCACATGAAGAGGCCGTCGTGGTGCAGCTCGCTGCAGTGCACCACCACCTGGTTGACGCCGCTGCCCAGGTGCACGCGCGCCGTCCAGGTGGGCGGCGGGGTGGGATCATTGGGCTCGGGCCGCGAGGGGAAGGTGGGAATGGGCAGGCGGCCCGAGGGGCGCAGCGGGACGCGGGGCGCGGGGCGCGGCGCCGTCCTCACGGCGGTGAACAGGGCCTGCTTGAATTCGGCCGCGCTGGCGAAGCGCGCGTCGGGATCCCTCGCCAGGGCGCGCAGCAGCGCCCGTGACAGCGCCTCGGGGACCGCGGGCGCCAGCTCATGCGGCGCGATGGGCGGCGGAGGGGGCCGGGGCGCGAGCACCAGCTCCGCGAGCTGGCAGCGGGGATAGGGAAGCTGGCCGGTGGCGAGCAGGTAGCCCGTCACCGCGAGCGAATAGATGTCCGCGCGTCCATCCACCTGCTTGCCCACCCACTGCTCCGGCGCCATGTACGCGGGCGTGCCCATCACCTGGCCGCTCAGGTTCGCCAGCGGGGGCAGGGGCTCGTGCCGCGCGTGGGCCACGCCGAAGTCGAGCACCTTGAGCACCGGGGCCTCGCCCGGGCGCTCCACCATGAGGAGGTTGTCCGGCTTGAGATCCCGGTGCACCACGCCGCTGCGGTGCACGGCCTCCAGCGCGTCACAGGCCTGGACGAGCAGCCACGCGAGCAGGCTTGGATCCATGGGCCGGGGCAGCCGCGACAGGGGCGTGCCCTCCAGGTACTCCATGACGAAGTAGTTCAGGCCCTCGCGCGACTCGTCGATCTCGAAGATGCGCACGATGTTGGGGTGGCCGATGAGGTTCACCGTGCGCGCCTCGGCGGAGAAGCGCGCGCGCAGCGCCTCGTCCCGCGCCAGCTCCGGGTGCATCACCTTCACCGCCACCCGGCGCTCGCCCATGCGCTGCTCGGCGAGGTACACCGTGCCCATGCCCCCACTGCCCAGCGGCTCCAGCAGCCGGTAGTGCCCGAGCACGCGTCCACACAGGTCCACCGGGGCCGGCCTCAGCTTGGGCTGTCGGCGCGACACCCGATCCGTGATGTCGGCCCCCGTCCATGTCGACTCCGCGTCTTCTGACAAACAAAGCTCTCGATTCATGAGTGTTGGCCAGGTGGGGCGATGAGGAGCAGTCAACGACTTGCAATCCCCATGCACCGCCCTGGAGGGCAGCCCCCCTTTCTGGCCTCGTGAAGACGCGGCCTTGGAACGTCCACTCCTGAACGGGCCGGGAAGTGTTGTACGGAATGTTCAATTCGTTCAGTCGGTGAGACAGGAATTGCTCAAAACTTCCACATTTCACGGCTTTGATGGAACTTCTGTTCTGGGTGCCCGTCTCCGTTGCAAGTGCATGCGCATCCAGGAGCGTTGGGAGGTAGCGCGCGTGGTGGTCATCGTGATGGGAGTGGCTGGGGCGGGGAAGACGACGGTGGGCACGCGGCTGGCCCGGGTGCTCGGGTGGAGCTTCCGGGACGCGGATGAGTTCCACTCGGCCGAGAGCATCGCGAAGATGGCCGCGGGCGGCGCGCTCACGGACGAGGATCGGGCGCCGTGGCTGGAGCGCATGCGCCAGGTCATCCAGCGGGCGCTGGAGTCGGGCGAGGGGCTGGTGCTGGCGTGCTCGGCGCTCAAGTCCGCCTACCGGGAGCGGTTGACGGTGGAGCCGGCCCGGCAGCACTGGGTGTACCTGCATGGCTCGCGCGAGCTGCTCGCCCAGCGGCTCTCCTCCCGGAGGGATCACTTCATGCCGCCGAGCCAGCTCGACAACCAGCTCGCGGTGCTGGAAGAGCCCGAGGGCGTCTGCTCGGTGGAGGTGTCGGTGCCGCCGGACGAGGTGGTGGCGCGCATCCTCCGGGGCCTGGGCCTTCAGCCGTCCGTCTGACGCAGCGCGGGCCAGGTGAAGGGGGCGAGCGTCCAGCGCTCGCGCAGCCGTGTCTCCAGCTCCTCCAGCGTGCGGGTGAGGCCCGGGAAGTCGTCGACGGGGACGAGCCACTGCCGGCAGCGCGCCAGGTGGTGCAGCACGGTGGCGCGCGCGGACAGCTCCGGGAAGGCGCCGGGGCGATCCTCCTCCAGCACGCGCGGGTGCAGGCCCTGGAGGACGTGCACCGTGCGGGCGAGCGCCACCGTGGCGCGGGCGCGGGCCCAGTGCGAGTCCACCTGGGCCGCCTGGCACTGGGGGGACAGGCCGATGCGGTAGGTGGTGTCCGCGCGAGCCGTGAGCTCCTCGGGCAGCGGCAGGGAGACGAGCCAGGGCAGGGCGTCCCACAAGGCGTGGCGCATGCCCGAGGCGCCCAGGTCCAGCAGGCGCGGCCCCCCGAGCGTGAACCACACCCCGGCCGGGGACGGGTGTCCCCACGTGAAGGCGAGCAGGGGGCCGGGGTCCGCCAGGGCGCGCGCCACCGCTTCCAGCTCCTCGTGGGTGCCGGGGAAGGGCCGCGTGCCCACCGCGGTGAGCCAGCGCGTCAGCCGCTCCTCGCGCTCGAGCAGGCCGCGGGCCTCCTCCAGGCGCACGCGCTCGGGGCGGGGCGGCAGTGCCTGGCGCACGAGCTCGTAGTCGGACGCGGTGCCCAGCGTGCGCGCCTGGAGCTGGCCGAGCAGCCGCGCGGTGGCGATCACCCCCGCGGTGGCGGCGCGTGCATCGCGCGCGCGCAGCAGGGCCTCCAGGGTGCGGCCGGGCCCGGGCTCCTCCAGGAGGAAGAGGCGCGCCTCCACGTCGCCCGCGAGGAAGCGGGGCGCGGCGTCCAGGCCCCGCCGGGTGAGGAACTCCGCGCCCGCCTGATCGTCGAAGCCGCGCACGGGCTCGTCCGGGAAGGACTTGAGGAGCACGCCCGGCACCAGGCCCCCGCGTACCTGGGCACGCACCAGGGTGAGCCCGGGGCGCGTCTCCAGGGGCTCGGGCGCGGTGAGCAGGACGGGCCGGCTCCAGACGGCCGACAGGGCCCGCGCGCCCCGCATCAACAGGTCCGCGAGCGGCTCCGGCGGGTTCAGGGGGCGCGCTCCACCGCCGCGCCCAGGCGCTCGAGCAGCTCGCGGTACCAGGAGAAGGCCCGCTCGGCGCGGCCGGGCAGGGCGCGCGTGCCCCACAGCACGGTGAAGGTGCGGCGCGTGGCCTCGTGCGTCTTGGTGCGCTGCGAGTCCTTCACTGCGTTGGCGCACGGGCCCTCGGCGTCGAAGAGGCACAACAGGCCCCCGAGGTCGATGCCCTGGCCGGAGGCGTTGAAGACGTAGCTCGCGCCCTCGGGGGCGAGCCCCACGCGAAAGGGGGGCCGGGCCCGCTCCAGGTCCACCACGCTGATGGGCAGCCCGCTGTGCAGCGACACCGCGTTGCAGGCGTCCACCGCGGCGTTGATGGTGCCGAGCGCGCCCTCGCCCGCGGCGCGCACGAGGTACTCCGAGGCGGGCTTGCCCCGGCCCGTGGGCTTGTAGCCGCCGTGGCGCAGCAGGTCGCGCACCGCGCCGCGCACGGCGTCGTCGGCGCTCAGGGGCGCGGGCGCGTCGGGTCTCAGCAGCGCCACCAGCCACTCGGGCGAGGGGAGCTGGGAGAGGGGCGCGGGGAAGCGGGTCTCGAAGGCCACCGCTTCCAGCAGGGGGTGGGCGTCCTGGGTGAA
Source organism: Cystobacter fuscus (assembly GCF_044360685.1). Classification (GTDB taxonomy): domain Bacteria; phylum Myxococcota; class Myxococcia; order Myxococcales; family Myxococcaceae; genus Cystobacter; species Cystobacter fuscus_C. Next base: position 1,022,569 of record NZ_CP043491.1, read on the forward strand.
CACGCCGGGCTCCTCACTCGAAGAGGCGGCTGGCCACGCGCCCCAGCTTGCCCGCCCGGCCCGCGTAGGGCGGGAAGAAGTTCTTGAGCAGGAACAGGGGCCCCTGGTGCAGCACCGCGCGCTCGTGGCTGAAGGTGCGGAAGCCGAACTCGCCGTGGTAGTTGCCCAGGCCGCTCTCGCCCACGCCGCCAAAGGGCAGCTCCGCGCTCGTCAGGTGCATCACCACCGTGTTCACGCACGTGCCGCCCGCCGTCGTGTCCGCGAGCAGCCGCTCCACCGTGGCGTCGTCCTGGCTGAAGATGTAGAGCGCCAGGGGCTTGGTCCCCTCGCGGATGAAGCGCACCGCGTCGTCCAGGGTGTCGTAGCGCAGCACCGGCAGCACCGGGCCGAAGATCTCCTCCTCCATGATGGCCGTCTCCGGCTTCACGTCCGCGAGCACCGTGGGCGCGATGTAGCGGCTGGCCGCGTCCACCGTGCCGCCCAGCACCACGCGCGCCCCTTGCGACACCGAGCGCTCCAGCAGCCCGTTGACCCGGCCGAACTGCGCGTCATCCACCATGCGGCAGAAGTCGGGGCTGGCGCGGCGCGCCTCCTCCGTCTTGCCGTAGGCGTGCTCGATGGCCTCGCGCAGGTGGCCGAGCAGCTCCTCCTCGCGCGCCGCGGGCACCATCACGTAGTCCGGCGCCACGCACGTCTGCCCCGCGTTGATGAACTTGCCGAAGACGAGCCGCTCGGCCGTCGCCTTCAGGTCCGCCGTGCCGTCCACCACCGCGGGCGACTTGCCCCCCAGCTCCAGCGTCACGCCCGCCAGGTGCCGCGCCGCCGCCTCCATCACCTTGCGCCCCACGCGCGCGCCGCCCGTGAAGAAGAAGTGGTCGAAGGGCAGCTCCAAGAGCGCCTGGCTCTCGGCCCCGCCGCCCTGCACCACCACCACCTCGGACGGGTCGAACACGTCCCGGATGAGCCGCTCCATGACCTGCGCGGTGTGCGGCGTCTTCTCGCTCGGCTTGATGCACACGCAGTTGCCCGCCGCCACCGCCGCCACCAGCGGCGACAGGGTGAGCTGGAAGGGGTAGTTCCACGGCGAGATGATGAGCACCACGCCCTTGGGCTCGTAGCGCACCTGGCTGCGCGTGCCGGCGAGCAGGAGCGGGGTGGGCACCCGGCGCGGCTTCATCCACTGGGCCACGTGCTTGAGGGCGTGGTCCAGCTCCATGAGCACCACCAGCACCTCGGTGCTCTCCACCTCGGCCGCCGGCTTGCGGAAGTCCGCGTACAGCGCCTGATAGAGCTCCTCGCGCCGCGTGACGATCGCCTCGCGCAGCTTGCGCAACCGGGCCACCCGCTCCTTCGCGCTCGTGCGCGCCTGCTCCCAGCGCCGCGCCCGCAGCCGCTCGAAGGTGTCCTGAAAGGGATTCGTCCGGCTCGCCTCGCTCTTGCTCACCACGTGCATCGCTTGCCTCCCGGGCCCGCGCCCATGGCCGTCCTGGCTTCAACGCCTCGCAGCCTCTACGTCATCCTCCCGTCCCCCGCTCGGGCCCGCGAGGACAATGTCCACGCCTGGACGTGGAAGGGTGGATGTGCGAGCATGTAGGCATGCGTCCCATCCAAGCGGAGCTGCTCGACGGCGGCGCGTTGTACCGGGAAGTGGTGCTCGGCAAGCTGGCGCACGCGCGCGAGTCGGTGTGGATCGCCACGGCGAACGTGAAGGCCATGTACGTGGAGCGCTCGGGGCGCTTCGTGCCGCTGCTCGAGGTGCTGGACGGGCTGGCGGCGCGGGGAGTGGCGCTGCGGCTTTTGCACGCGGAGCTGCCCAGCAGGCCCTTCCGGGAGGAGTTCGACCGGCGGGCGCGGCTGGTGAAGGGGGGCCTGGAGCTGAAGGTGTGTCCGCGTGTTCACTTCAAGACGGTGCTGGTGGATGGGGCCTGGGCCTACCTGGGCAGCGCCAACCTCACGGGAGCGGGGCTGGGGGCCAAGGGCGAGCACGCGCGCAACTTCGAGATGGGCTTCGTCACCGAGGACTTCGACGTCATCGATCGGGTGACGGCGTTCTACGAGTCGGTGTGGAGCGGCGCGTCGTGCCGGGGCTGCCGGCTGCGCGAGGTGTGTCCGGATCCCATCCTGCCCGCGGGCGCGGCCCGGGCGCAGAAGGGCGCGCCGGGCGGAGTCCAGCTCGGCAAGGCCCGGCGGCTGGTGCGCCGGGGCGCGAAGTCCTCCCGGTAGGGCTTGCCCGCCGTGCGGCCCGGGCCGCTGGAGTAGGATTCCCAGTGTGATGATGGGCAACGCCACCGATGACGCCAAGGCCCTGCTGCGCGCGGATCGGAAGAACTACCTCGTCTGTGGAGCGTTCCTCCCGGCGGTGGCGTTGGTGCACTGCCTGGTGACGCGGACGCTGCCCGTGGGGCTCGTCGTGTCGCAGCTCGCGGTGGGCGCGCTCTTCGGGGTGATGGCGTGGAGCCTGGGCTCCGGGCGCATTCCCACGCGCATCATGGACTCGGCGGCCGCGGTGCTCGCCATCGTGGGCGCCACGGTGTTCGTCATCCTCAGCGGCGGGCCGGACAGCCCCTACTTCCACGTGTTCGCCGCCCTGCCGTTCCTGCTGGCCATGTTCACCCCCGCCACGCTCCTGCCCACGCTGGTGGGCGGCGCGGTGACGCTGGGCGCGGTGGCGGTGGTGGACGTGCTGGCCGGCGTGCCCTCGCGCACCATCGTGTTGCAGCTGGTGGGCTTCGCCATGCTGCTGGGGCTGGCGCTCTTCGGCACGCGCACGTACCGGCGCATGGCGGAGGCGCAGCGCGTGGCGCATCAGGCGCGGCTCGTGGCGCTCGAGCAGCTCGCGGAGAGCGAGCGGCGGCGGGGGGACGCGGCGCGCGAGCGCGCGGAGGTGGAGCGGCTCGTCATGGTGGGGCAGCTCGCCGCCGGGGTGGCGCACGAGGTGAACAACCCCCTGGCCTACGTGAAGGCCAACCTGAGCTTCCTCGAGCGCGAGGTGGAGGACGCGCAGCGGCCGTTGGACCGGGACGAGCTGCGCGGCGTGATCGCCGAGACGCAGCAGGGCGTGCTGCGCATCCAGCAGATCGTCACGGACCTGAAGGACTTCTCGCGCGCGGGCAATGGGGGCGACGAGGCACGGGCGGTGTTGGAGGAGGCGGTGCTCGAGGCGAGGCGGCTGGCGTCGGTGCGCCTGCGCGAGCGGGGCGAGGTGTCGCTGGCGTTGGACCCGGGGCTGCCGGCGGTGCGTCTGGAGCAGCGGCGCGTGGTGCAGGTGCTGCTCAACCTGCTGCTCAACGCGGCGGACGCGGTGGAGCTGGCGGACCCCACGTGCCAGGCCCACATCACCGTGCGCGCGTGGCAGGTGGAGGAGGGGGTGCGCGTGGAGGTGGATGACAACGGCCCGGGCATTCCCAAGGAGGTGCTGCCCCGGCTCTTCGAGCCCTTCTTCACCACCAAGCCGCCGGGCCGGGGCACCGGGCTGGGGCTGGCGCTGTGCCGCGAGTACGTGTCGCGCGCGGGCGGCTCGCTGCACGCGGAGAACCGCCCGGGAGGCGGCGCGCGCTTCGTGCTGCGGCTGCCCGTGGTTGGCGCGCCCGCCGCGGCGCTGGCGTGAGGCCGGAGGTGCTCAGCGGTGCTCAGGGGCCCTGGCGGTGCCGGGCGCGCCAGGCGCTGGGGGACTCACCCGTCAGCTTGCGGAACAGGCTGCTGAAGTGCTGGAGCGAGGCGCACCCCACCTCGGCGGCCACTGCGGTGAGCTTGGCGTCGCTGTTGAGCAGCAGTGCCTGGGCGGTGCGCACCTGCACCGTGTTGAGCTCGGCCTGGAAGGAGGTGCCCGACTCGCGCAGCCGCCGCTGCAGGGTGCGCTCGGACATGCCCATCTCCCGCGCGATGTCCGCGAGCACCAGCTCGTCGCACAGCCGGGTGCGCAGCACGCGGTGCAGCTCGCCGAGCAGCGGCGACTGGCCCTGCTGCCGCATCACCAGCTCGTTGAGCTCCACGAGCAGGGTGCGCGCCTCGGGCTCGGGCCGGCCGAGCCACCCCAGGGCCTCGAGCGGATCGGCGAAGGCGCGCGTGGGGTAGCTGGAGCTCACCAGGCTGTAGAAGCCGCCCACGACGGCGCCGGCGATGCCCTCGGGGCGCACGAGCGCCTGACGCCGCACCGTCTGGGAGAAGTCGGAGATGCGCGGCGCCATGTACTTCACCAGCACGGACAGGCCGTTGGCGTCCGGGGACTCGACGCGGCGCGCGTCCACGAGCGACACGTGGGGCGCGGCGGGGGCCAGCTCCACGTTGAGCACCTGGGTGAGCCGGGAGATCTGCGCCTCGCCCGGACGGCCCCACACGGTGAAGCCGCACACATCGGGCGAGGCGTACCAGTGGAGGAAGCTCTCCCCCACGAAGTAGCGGCCAATGGGATCCTGCAGGTAGTCGTCCAGTCCATCCGCGGAGCGCACGGCGCGGAGCATACCGCTCCGCGAGCCGGAGGGCCCGGTTCGTCTGGAGACCGTTCACTCCTGACGTCGGAGCGTGGCGGCCACGTTGCCCAGGGCCCGGAGCTGCTCGGGGCTGAGCTTGCGCAGGTGGCGCAAGAGCCGCCGCAGCTGGGGGGACTCCTGCTCGGGCGGGGGCGCGGCCCGGGCCCAGGCGGGGGGCTCGGCCGGGCCGAGCGCCAGGAGCGCATCGGCCGCCAGCCCCAGGGTCACGCACAGCCGCCGCAGCGTGGGCACGCTCGGCATGAGCAGCCCGCGCTCCAGCCGTCCATAGACCTCCGTGGCCACGCCGATGCGCTCGGCCACGTCCGCCTGGGTCAGCCCCTCGCGCTTGCGGGCTTCACGCGCGGTGTCACCCAGGCTCCTCGCCAGGTGCTGCCGGGTTTCGTGTTTGCTTCGGGGAGCCCCCTCCTTGCCGCGAGACCACCTCCGAGGTGGGGTGGTCTTCTCGGGGGGGCCTGGAAAAGTAGTCTTCGACGCCATGGCTCGACCTCGCCTCCATACCGACTTTGGAGGTTATATGACTCATGAAGTCAGGTGTCAGCGACTAACTTCAAAAGTAGTGCGATCGAGTGTGGGCTGGCGGAAAGAAGAAGCCCCCCTGGGGTGGCGGACACCCGGAGGGGGGCGGAGGCGAGGCGGGGGAGGGGGGCCTACAGGAACGGAGAGGGGTCGAACTCGTCCACGCGGATGGGCAGCAGACGGGGCAGGGGCCGCTGGAACACCTTGGCGTCCATCTCCAGGTCCAGGATTTCCAGGCCCGCGGGAACGAACTCGCGGAAGCGCTGGCTCACGTACTCGCGCAGGCCCAGCAGCGTCACCTTGCGCTTCTCCTCGAGCAGGGGGCGCAGGGCGGCGGCGAAGTCACTGCCGTCGTGGCTGGCGAGCACGACGGCGGCGCCCGGCCGCTGCTGGCGGATGGCCTCCAGCAGCTTGAGGATGCCCATGTCCACCACCTTCTGCTCGGGACGGCCGTGCAGCAGCACCACCTCGCACCCCGCGGTCTTCAGGGCGCGCACGAAGCCGATCATCATGTCCGGTAGCTGCTCGCCCCGCGCGTTGAGCACCACGATGCAGCGCACGGGGTTGGGAAAGCGGCTCTCGCAAAAGGCCACCAGCCGGTCGAACTGCACGCGATCCTGGGGCTCGGGTTTGCGCCCCACGACGTTGGACACGGCCCAGTCGATGTTCTCGGCATCGATGAGGACGTAGGACGCGGCTGCGGGTCGGCTCGGGGTCATGGCGGGGGAAGATAGCCGGGGTGCCTCCGGCGGCGTTGGACTTCTTGCCGCCCGCGCCGGGAGTCCAAGGACGAGCGGACCCGGGGTGAGAGGGGGGCGGCCTCTGCTTTCGAGACAGACACCGCGTCTGGCGTGTCTGGTTTGGAGCCCGGCATGACTGGCCATGGCGCTCCTGGAGAGCGCTCCCCCGCTGCGGCCCGAGGGACCGGGATTCTCAACTTCTGAGTTTGAGTCTCAATGTCTGGGATAAAAATAATGTGTTTTTCCTGCCTACCCCTGTAGCTGTCATGTCTAGTTTGTGGTACGAATCAGTACGTCATCCCTCCATCGCCCAGGAATACCTCCATGTCCGTCTCCTCCGTTTCAGGCAACAAGGCCGCGGCCCTGCTGGCGCTCATCGCTCTGGCCGAGAAGAGCAAGACCGAGGGCCCGTCGAGCCCCACGACGCCTTCCCCGACTCCGCTGGAATCCAACCCGCCCTCCCTGTTCAACGACGGCTTCACCGACGGCACGCAGGGCGGTCAGTGGAATGAGTTCCTCCAGACGGCCAATCAGCTCATGGAGACGCTCGGTCAGCTCCAGGAACTGCTGGCGCCCGAACTGGGCGATCCGAGCAACACGCCGCAGGAGCTGTTCAGCCCGACCCCGCCCCAGGGCCCGACCCCGCCCCAGGGCCAGATCCCGGGCGGTACGACGCCGGACGGCGTGTCGGCCAACCCGGGCACCGAGGGCTCCGGCTCGTCGAAGCTGGGCCCCGGGCTGGCCAAGGAGCTCGAGCCGTACCGCGGCGCCATCGAGTCCGCCTCGGCCAAGACGGGCGTGCCGGCCAACATGCTGGCGGCGCAGATCTGGCAGGAGTCGCGCGGCAACCTGGCGGCCGTCTCCACCAACGGCGGCAATGGCCTGACGGACACCGGCCTGATGCAGGTCAACCCCAACACCTACGGGGAGTTGCAGGCCAAGCACCCCGAGCTCCAGGGCAAGGACCTGTCCACCCCCGAGAACAACATCCTCGCGGGCGCCTACTACATGAAGGACATGAAGGAGCAGTTCGGCGACTGGAAGACGGCCCTGCGCGCCTACAACTCCGGCCCCAACGGCGTGGACAAGAGCAACCTCAACGCCCTGCCCGCCGGCACCGGCGATGCCACCTACGTGGACAAGGTGAGCAACTTCTGGAACATCATCGAGTCCGGCAACGGCACGCTGCCTCCCTGATTCCCTCCCTCGGTCGTGGGGGTGCTGAGCGCCGCGAGGGCCGAAAACTCGGCCCCGGCGCGATTGTCAATCCCCGACCGGGCGCTTCGTGGGAAAACCCCCAACCATTTCAGGGGTTTACCTCGCGGATCGTTCTGACATAGGTTGCGCGCTCCCGGCTTGGCCGGGAAACGGGTGGTCCCCCCGTGTTCCCAGGCACGGACCAGACGACCCGGTATGCCCCGGAACGAGGGAGGGCTGTTCAGGTCGTGAGTGACGAGCGTCCGGACGCGCTGCTCAAGAGCGCACTCGAGAAGATTGTCTACTTCGAGGCCCGTGCCGAGCAGCTCCACCACGAGCTGACGTCCACGCGTGCGGAGCTGGAGCACCTCAAGCGCGAGCTGACCCTGTCCGAGCAGCGTGAGCTGGACCTGCGGCGCGAGGTGGCGCAGCTCGAGGTGCGCATGGGCCGGCTGGGCACCGAGCGCGAGGAGCTGCTGCGGCTCAACCAGGCCCTGCGCACCGAGCGCGGCCAACTGCTCGGCAAGCTCCTGGAGGCCAGCCGCATCCGCGCCTCGGACCGGCCCGAGCGCGAGGAGGACGACGAGGACGGCCTGGGCATCGACCTGGCCTCCTTCATCTCCCAGCTGCGCAGCGAGGTGCTGGAGCGCCCGGCGCAGGCGGGCTCCGCGACTCCAGGTGTCGCCGCTCCCGCCTTCCCCTGGCCCGCGCAGGGTGAGAGCGTGCCCGCCTCGGACACCGTGCCCGCGCTCGCCGTGGTGGGGGCCTCGGCCTCCGCCGCCTCCACCGCCTCGCCCGTGGTGCAGCACGCCTGGCGCCTGCAGCAGGAGGGCCGTCTGGCGGTGAGCGCCGGGCAGCTCGCGGAGCTGGCCGGTGGCGGAGGGGGTGGAGACGAGTCGCTCTTCGGTTTCTCCGTGCGCGAGCTGTCCGCGCCGGACGCCACCTCGCGCGTGCGCGCCGCCGAGCGCCTCAAGGCCCTCGCCCAGCCGGCCGCCGCCCCCGCCCTGGCCAGCGCCCTGCACGCCGAGGACGACCCCAGTGTGCAGGTGGCCCTGCTGGCCGCCTTCGCCGAGGTGGGCAAGGAGCAGGGCGTCTCGGTGGTGTCCCCGCTCTTGTCCTCCAGCGTCCCCGAGGTGCGCATCGCCGCCCTCAAGGCGCTCCTGTCCCTCTCTCCCCAGGAGGCCGCGCCCCACCTCGCCCAGGCGGTGAAGGATCCGGACCGCAGCGTGCGCCGGCGCGCCTCGCTCCTCGCGCTCGGCCTGGAGGGGGAGAGCGCGCGGCGGCTCGGCGAGGAGGCCATCCACGACCCCGACGCCGAGGTGCGCAGCCTCGCCGCCCTGGCGCTCGGCGCGGGCAGTGGCGAGTCCGCCCGGAGCCTGCTCCTGGAGGCCCTCAAGGACCCCGAGGTCCGCGTGCGCCGCTCCGCCGCCCAGAGCCTCGGGCGCATCCTCGGCCAGGACGTCTCCGCCGTGGTGGACCTGGACGAGGGCCGCCGCCGCCGGGAGATCCGTCGGCTCGCCACGCTCCCCGTGCAGCCGGTGCGCGCCTCGCTCCTGGCCCGGCCGCCGCCCGCGCGGGCCCCCGAACCCGCTCCGGCCCCCGCTCCAGCCCTGGCCGCCGTGCCGTCCCCCCGGCCCGCTCCAGCCCTGGCCGCCGTTCCGTCCCCCCGGCCCGCGCCCCGGGCCCCGCCGCCGGCCGCCCCCGCCCCTCCTCCCGTCTCTTCCTCGAGGGCCGCCGCCCGGGCGGCCGCCTCTCCCGTGGAGGCCCTCTGTGGCCCCCTGCTCACCGAGGTCCGGGCCGCCATCCGGGGCCGTTCCCTGGGGGAGCTCGCCGCGGGCATCCGGGCCACCACCGAGCTGGCCCAGGAGGCGCTCGCCTTGCTGGTCGCCAGGGGCTCGGTCATACGCCGGGGTCACAAATACTTCGCCGCTTAGGGCAAGGTATGAGACCCCCCCGGATTCGACGAAGGGTTCTTCATGGATGCGCCGACGTACAGCCCCAAGCAGGTCGCCGAGATGCTCGGCGTGCCCCTGAAGTCCCTCACGCCGGCGCTCGAGCAGGACAGCTACACCGGCGCCGAGGTGTGGGCCCTGCGTGAGCGGCTCGGGCGGTTTCCGGCGCCGCTCGGCCGGCGCAAGCAGCTCTTCCTCAACTTCAAGGGCGGCACGGGCAAGACGTCCCTGTCCACCTCCTACGCCTGGCGCCTGGCGGAGCTGGGCTACACCGTGCTCATCATCGACCTGGACAGCCAGGGCCACGCCACCAAGTGCCTGGGCTACGAGGGCGAGGACTTCGACCAGACGCTGCTCAACGTGCTGGTGCGCAAGGCGCCCCTGTCCGAGGTCATCCAGAAGACGAGCCTGCCCAACCTGGACTTCGTCCCCTCCAACCTCACCATGTCCACGGTGGACCTGGCGCTCATGCCCATGGCGGGGCGCGAGTTCAAGCTGCGCAACGCCCTCAAGGAAGTCGAGGGCCGCTATGACGTCATCGTCTTCGACGCGCCGCCCTCCTTCGGCCTGCTCAACCTCAACGCCCTCATGGCGGCCAACGACTTGTTCGTCCCCGTGCTGGCCGACTTCCTGTCCTTCCACGGCCTCAAGCTGCTCTTCGAGACGGTGCAGGGCCTGGACGAGGACCTGAACCACGTGCTGGACCACGTCTTCATCGTGGTCAACTCCTTCAACGCCACCTTCCGGCTCGCCAAGGAGGCGCTGGAGGCGCTGCAGACGCACTACCCGGAGTACCTGCTGCCCACGATCATCCGCCAGTGCACCAAATTCGCGCAGGCCGCCAGTGAGGGCCGCCCCATCTTCGTGGCCGACCCCAGCTCCAAGGGGGCCACGGACATCGAATCCCTCATCCAGCATGTACTTCCGCGCTTGCGGGCGGGCGCGGCACCCGGTAGCGATACGGGTGCGCAGCAGGCCGGTTGACGTCCTCCTCTCTTCCGCTTTCAAGTCCGCCCATGAAGAAGGCCTTCGAACAGAACGTGTCCCGCGCCAAGCCGCGCCTGCGGTTGGGCGCCTTCACCGGCGCCGTCGACCCCGCGGCGCCCGACGGGGCCGATGGCTCCGAGGGGGCCAACGCCGAGCTCGAGCAGGCCCGGGCCGCCGAGCCCGCGCGGGCCCTGGACTCGGAGCCCGTGCGCGCCCCCGAGCCCGTGCCCGCCGCCCATGACCTGTCGGCCGAGGTGCGCGCCCGCATCGAGCGCGCCCGCGCCCCCCGTCCCACCGCCGCCGAGGTGCTCGACGCCGCCCTGCGCGCCTCCACCACGCCCCCGCCGGGCCAGGACCCCCAGGACGAGGAGCCGGCGCGGGTGACCGTCGCCGCCGTGGCCCAGGCGCCCGTAGCGCCCATGGCCCGCGCCGAGGCGCCCGAGCCCGAGGTGGAGGTGCAGACGCCGGCCCCGCCCCGCGAGGAAGTGGACACCCACGCCCGGCGCGAGCGGCTCAAGGAGCGCCTCAAGGCGGTGCGCGAGAACCCCCGCCCCGAGCCCCTGCCCGCCAGCGTCGCCGAGGCCGGCATGCGCGCCGTGGAGCGCATCTCCGCCCTCCAGACCGAGCTGGTGAAGGTCAAGGCCATCAACCTCACGCTCACCCAGGACCTGGAAGTCACCCGGCGCCAGGCGGAGAAGGCCACCGAGGAGGCCCGCCTGCGCATGGACGAGGCGCGCCGGCTCGCCACCGAGGTGGAGGGCCGGGTGAAGCTCCTGGCCGACCTGGAGCGGGAGCTGGCCGCGCTCGAGGGCGAGCGCGACGAGGCCCTTCTGTCCCTGCAGGAGGCCCGTCAGGCCATGCAGGCCGCCGCCGACGAGCGCTCCACGCTCGAGGCCGCCGTCGCCGAGGCCAAGAAGGCCCTCGCCGACAGCCTCTCCGAGGAGGAGCGGCTCGCCGGCGAGCTGGAGGCCTGCAAGGACGAGGTGGCCGTGATGCGCCGCACCGTCGACACGCTCCAGGGCGAGCGCGACGTGCTGGCCCAGCAGGTGGCCTCCCTCACCGCCGAGCGCGCCGAGCTGCTCGAGGCGCGCAAGGCGCTCGAGGCCGTGCACCGCGCCCTCAGTCAGGCCGTGGCGCGCTGAGCCCCTCGTGCGCTGTATTGGTCGCCCGTCCAAGGCAGGCGGCCAGTCGAGCCTTCGTAACTCCAGACGTCTCGCGAGCGTAAACCCCCGCTGGCCCTGGGTCCGGTTGCCGGAACTGTGGGTGCGCCGGACCTTTACCCGCGACGCGAAGGGGGTGGGGTAAGGCCTTTCCGGCCCACCGGTGCACCCCCAGGGCGCGAAGGAGCTACACGTGGGCTTGGACCTCTTGAAGGAAAAGGGCGTTCCCCTGGATCGCCAGAAGTTCACCTGGAAGGATCTGACGCGGCGGATGATCAGCAAGCTGGATGACGACGCGTTCACGCGCGTGCGCGTCATCCTGATGAATGGCATCGAGTCGGAATCGGTGCGCTTCAGCCATGCGTGCGCGCGCATGAACCTCGACCTGCGCGAGCCCCTGGCGCTCATCCGGCGCGTGGAGCACTTCCAGCAGACGCTGGTCAACTGGCTCAACCCGGGCAACCAGTCGCCGCTGGAGACCACGCTCGGCTACGAGCAGACGGCCATCGAGGTGACGGCGAGCGTGGCCCTGCACGAGCCGGATCCCTACCTCGCGCAGACCTACCGCTTCGGCATGCTCGAGGACTTCGATCACCTCTACCGCTACTCGGCGCTGTACGACCGGCTGACGGGCAAGGATCCCAACTACATCGTCCAGAGCTATTCGGACATCATTCCTGGCCGGCCCACGGTGCTCGAGCACCGCCACCCGCTGGATGACGTGCGCCGCCCCTATGCCTCGCGCACGGCGGACCCCATCTCCAAGCTCAACGCGCTCACCATCGTGTCGGCCGAGAACCAGGTCCACACGTACTACATGAACATCGGGCCGCAGTTCACGGATCCGGTGGCGCGCATGCTCTACGCGGAGATCGCCGCCATCGAGGAGCAGCACGTCACGCAGTACGAGGCGCTGTGCGACCCGAGCGAGACGTGGCTGGAGAAGTGGCTGCTGCACGAGGCCAACGAGGTCTACAACTACTACAGCTGCCTGCAATCCGAGACGAACCCCGTCCTCAAGGAAGTGTGGCAGCGCTTCGTGGACTACGAGCTGGGACACCTGCACTACGTGAAGGAGCTGTTCCAGCGCATCGAGGGCCGCGACGCGGCCGAGGTGCTGCCCAAGGAGCTGCCCGAGCCCATCGGCTTCCACGAGCACCGCCAGTTCGTGCGCAAGGTGCTGCGCGACGAGGAGGGCCTGAGCGCCAAGGGCACCGAGTTCGTGCCGCGCGCCGAGGAGGCCGAGCGCACGCTGCTCTACCGCGAGCAGCTCAACGCGGACGGCTCGCCGTCCGACATCGCCTCCGCCGGGTACATCTGGCGTCCGGGGACCGAGCTGTCGGTCGAAGCCAAACGTGAGGGCGTCGTGTCCGAAGGGAGGATTCAGTAATGGAACGCAAGGCGAGTGAGATGGGGATGAACCGGACCGGCATCAAGACCTCTCCGGTGGAGAGCGCCAAGGAGATCGAGGGCGCGGAGAAGCGCGGGGCCACGAGCCTCGGGGATGCCACGGCCATCGCCCGGGTGCGCCAGGAGTTCGCCCGCGAGGTGGGCAACTTCGGCTCGGTGCCGCCGCCCACGCCCAAGGGCATGGTGAAGGCCGCGGTGGACCTGCTCAAGGGCGGGCGGGCCACCGTCTTCATCGACAAGCTGGGCCAGCGCGCCGGCTTCGAGCGCACCGGCGTGCGGCTGTACGAGGCGGCCCTGTCCAAGCTGGACGTGTTCGGCACGTGGGAGGGAGGACCCTCGCGCGTCGAGCTGGAGAAGATCCGCCTGGACGAGCTGGCGCACTTCGCGCTCGTCGTGCGCACCATCGAGAAGCTCGGCGGTGACGCCACGGCGCTCACGCCCGCCGCGGAGCTGCAGGCCAACATGTCCGAGGGCGTGCCCCGGATGCTGGTGGACCCGCACGTCAACCTGCTGCAGTCGCTCGAGGGTCTGCTGACGGCCGAGCTCGTGGACAACGCGAGCTGGGAGCTGCTCATCGAGCTGGCGGAGCAACTGGGGCACACGGAGATCGCCGAGGAGTTCCAGCGGGCGCTCGACGCGGAGCAGGAGCACCTGGCGCTGGTGCGCAGCTGGATCTCCACGGGCACGATGCTGGAGGCGCGCGTCGGCGAGGAGGCCGCCGGCGCCCCGGCGTAGTCCGTCCCGCTAGAACGCGGAGTCCGGCTCCTGGAGGAAGGCGACTTCCTCCGGAGTCGACTCCCGGCCCAGCGCGGCATTGCGGTGGGGGAAGCGCCCGAAGCGCGCCACGATGTCGTGGTGGCGCCGGGCGCTTTCGTACGTGATGACGCTGTCCGCGTTCTTCCAGGTGAGGGGCTCGGTCAGCGCCACGCACCGCCGCTGGTCCTGGAGGTCCTCGCTGTGCATGAAGGGCAGGTAGAAGAACCACCGCCATACCGGAGGCAGGGGAACGTCGAGCCCGCGCGCGAGTGCCTGCCGCGCCACCTCACGCGCCCGCTCATCCGTGGCGTATGCCCGGGGCGAACCCCGGAAGACATTGCGCGGGAGTTGATCCAACAAGAGCAGCAGGGCCAGGGCACCCCGGGGCTCGTCCCGCCAGGAGTCGAGCTTTCCGGCGGCCGCCTGCTCGCATGCTTCCTGGAAGCGGCGGGTGCACTCGGCGTCGAAGGCCTCGTCGCGCTCGAACCACGCGCCCCGCGGCCGGGTGTGGGCGGGATCCGAGGGTGGGCCAAACCAGAAACCGAGGACGTCATCCACGCGGACCATGGGGCCTCCTGGAAGGGACTCCTTTCTAGCATCCCTCCTATGCGGGGGTGGCCCTCGGATGGGGGCGTCCGCACCTTTGCCCGGCACTGCCCACTGGAGGTGGACGATGACGGAGCACCACGCACTCAACAGCCCCTCGCTGTCGACGCTGAGCAACCCGACACTGCGCACCGAGTCCCTCGCGGCCCTGGGGACCTTCGGAGTACTCACCGCGGGAGCGGCCCTGCTGGGCGCGCGCTCCTCCAGCAGCACCCAGGTGTGGTACCAGCGCCTGCGCAAGCCGCGCTTCCAGCCGCCCGCGTGGGTGTTCGGCCCGGTGTGGACGACGCTCTACGGCCTCATGTCCCTGTCGGCGTGGCGCGTGTGGAACCGGCCCGCGGGCCCCCGGCGCTCCTGGGCGCTCGCGCTGTGGGGCGTGCAGCTGGGCTTCAACGCCCTGTGGTCGCCCCTGTTCTTCGGAAAGCACCGCCCGCGCACGGCGCTGCTGGACATCGCGGCGCTCGGGGTGAGCCTCGCCGCGTACACCGGCGCGGCGCGCCAGGTGGACCGGGGGGCCTCGTGGATGATGGTGCCCTACCTCGCGTGGGTGGGCTTCGCCAGCGCGCTCAACGAGGAGATCGTCCGGCTCAACCCCCGCTGAACTGACCGAACGGCATGCGCGAGCGCACCCGCTCGCGCCGCCGGAGGATGGAGCGCAGCCCGAGCCCCATGGCCAGAAGCGACAGCGCCATCCACACCGCCGCCCAGAAGGGCGCGGGCAGCCAGGTGAGCTCGGCCATGGCGTGGGCATCCGAGACGCCCACCTCCAGGCCAAAGCCAAACAGACCCTTGATGTCCTGGAGTGCCAGCAGGCACGACAGCGCGGCGATCCACAGCACCACGCCGCGCCGCAGCCACACCGGCCCCTTCCACGCGATGAGTCCCAGCAGGGCGGCCATGCCGGCGATGAAGCCGAGCGTGAAGAGGCCGTCGGAGCGCGAGGAGCCGGTGAAGTGCGCGTAGGAGCCGCCGGGATCCGGCGGGAGCAGGGGCACCCAGAGCACGGCGACGCCCACCATCCACGCCACGAGACCCCATAACAGCAACCGTCCGCTGCGCATGCGCCCGGCGGCCACGAGCAGCAGGGCGCCGGCGACGGAGGAGCCCACGTAGCCGCCCGAGGCGATGAGCATCTCCTTCCAGCGCGAGCCGGTGAGGGAGTGGTAGGTGAGGCCGCCGGTGGCAGGGCTGATGGTGACGCTGCTCACGTGTGAGCCCAGGGCCCAGGCGGTGAGGGCGTGTCCGCTCTCGTGCATGAGCGTGACGAGCAGCCTCAAGGGGTAGAGCCACACCGTCTGCCACAGGAAGACACTGGCGGCCGCGGCGAGCACCAGGCACGCGAGCAGGGCGCGGGTGGACAGGGGCGGCGGCTCCGGAAGGGGACGCATGGGCCTTGGACGCTACCACGGCCCCGGGGGTTCCAATATCCGCAGCCCCTGGGGCGCATGACTGGGGAAGTCATGTCCCGAATCCTATGTTATGAGTGGGTCATGACGATGAGCGAGATACCGTGTCCCTGCGGTAGCGGACGGAAAGTCACGCGGTGTTGTGCGAGGGCGACGCTCTTTCCCCAGCAGCCTCCGCCGGGGTTGGATCCGGTCCTCACCGAGGCCTATCTCCACGCGCAGCGGGTGCTGGGCGCGCCCGACGCCTTCCAGCGCATGTCCGACTGCATGGAGCTCCTGCGGGAGATGTTCCGCGAGGGAGGGCCGCTCTCGTCGCTGCGCTGGCCCTGGGAGGAGCTCGTGCCGCCCGTCGAGCGGCACATCTTCCGGGTCATGGCGGAGGTGGAGGGCATCGACGAGCGGCACGAGCGGCTGTTCGAGCGCTGCGCGCCGGACCTGATCGATCCCGAGCGGCTGGAGCGGCTGAACGAGGGCCTGCGCCGCGCGTTGATGTCCCCCGAGCGCACGGCGGACGAGAAGTGCGCGCTGGCGGTGGCGGTGATGGAGCTGCTGTCCGCGCCGCGGCATCCGCCCTACCCGAAGGAGGGGCTGTCGGTGGTGTCGTGGCTGTTGATGTCGCAGGTGGACGAGTGGGTGGCGCGCCGTCAGCGCGTGCAGACGGTGGTGGACGAGGCGCTGGGGAACACGCGCGGGGCGGGGCTCCACGCGGGGTTCATCGGGGGCGTGGTGACGGAGCCCAAGGTGCTCGAGGCGGCACTGGAGCGGGCGGCCCGGGTGGACCCCGAGCTGATGGAGCTGTTGGGCCAGTTCGAGGTGGCCATCCTGGGAGGCATCCTCGCGGGGCGCACGCCCGAGGTGCTCCATGGCGAGGAGTGGCTGTGGATGACGGCGGTGTTGCGCGAGCCGCTGGATCCGGACCGGGCGCCGGCCGCGGACGGACTGGCGCTCTTGCGAGTGCTCGACGCGCGGGTGCAGCAGGTGGTGCTGAGCCGGGTGGAGGCGGCGGGGAGGGATCGCTCGTCGCCGCCGGAGGCGGAGCAGTGGTTCTCCTGGGCCTACAAGGTACTGGTGGCGCGGCCGGTGGCGTTCTTCGGGGCCTTCGCGCGGGCGCGCGAGGCGGTGTTGCTCGAGCGCTTCGCGGGGGAGGCCGAGTGGGTGCACGCGCTGCGGGGGCGCGAGCGGTGGCGCCCGGAGGAACTGGAGCCCTACCGGTTGCGGCTGGAGGCGGTGGGCGCGCCGGAGGCGGCGCGGTGCGTGTGGCGGCTCCAGGCGCACCTGCGCGGAGAGAGCCCGGCGGGGGGCTGGGGCTTCAGGACGTGAGCGCCGCGGGTCAGGTGCCTGGGGCCCTGCGGGGAAGGTCCGTGGTGAACACGGCCTGGAGCAGATCCATCAGTCCGGGCCAGGCCTCGGCCGACAACCACAGCCCTTCCGGGGCATGTTCGGCGGACATGGCCAGGGAGGAGGACTCGAAGAGGCGCGCGGACACCACGCCCTCGCTCGGGAGGCTGCCCTCGATGTCCAGCACCTGGCCGTCCCAGCGCAGGCCCGGGGGGAGCAGCTTGTCCGCGAGGGCGCGCAGGGCGGCCTGTCCGGCGCCGGTGCGCATCACGCCCATGAGGAGCGCGGACGCGGCGGCGGTCTCCTCCATCTCCACCTTGCCGGGCGTGCGCAGCCGCACCTTGTAGCGCCCCGAGGCCAGCTCCACGCGCTCCAGGGTGGTCTCCACCCGCAGGCGCCAGCCCTTGATGGAGAGCCGCACGTCGTACAGCGCGGGGCCGGAGCTCCACGCGGTCAGCTCCAGGTGCTTCACCTGCTGGAGCACCTGGCGGGTGAGGGCCTCGACGCGGGCGTGGGTCAGGCGCACCCGCTTGCGCCCCACGTCCACCGCCACGTCCGCCGACATCGTCGACGGCAGTCGCTTCACCCAGTCGAGCGCGCCTTCCAGCATCTTCGTCGCCCGTGATTGCTCGGCCATCTGCTTCCTCCCCGCACTTGGAACGCGGGGAGCGTAGTACGAACTTCTTTCATGGAGCGAGACAGGCTTCTTCGTAGCCCCATCGCTCCTGGGCTTCGCCTTCGTCCAAGTGCCTCTTCAATACCGCCAGGGGGACAGAGGGGGGAACGTCCACGGAGATCAGCCCCGGGATGTGGCTTCGCTCGATATCGCAGCCCAGTTCCTCGAGTAACTGCCTGACGGGAGGAATGTCCTTCTCGTCGTAGATGATGAGGCGAAGGGTGCTGTGACTCGAGGGGCGCACGACCTCCCGGAAACGAAGCTCCTGCTGTGGAGGCGGTCATGGCGCTTCCTCCTGGCTCGGTTCCTTGCTCCCCTTCATCGGGAGGCGGGCCTGCTCACCGTGGCCACCTTTTTCGCGTGGGCAATGGCGTTCAGGCTCTCCTTCCGGAGGAAGCGCTCCTTGCGAAGGCGCAGGACCCTCCGTTCCGCGTCCTCCAGCATGTCCCATGCTTCTCGGGCCCGGCGGGGGAAGAGGTGGAGGGATTGCACGTAGAGGCAGGCGATATGGACGCGCAGCGCGAGGTTGGAGAAGCCGAGCCGCTGGATACGACGAAGCCACTGGCCGAATTCCTCCCACGGCATGTCGAACGCATACGCCTGGGAGACGAGCTCCTCCGCGATGCCGCGCCGGGTCAGCTGATGCTCGACCTCGGTCTTCGCCTCGCGCAACCACCGTTTCTCCAGCTCCAGCAATGCGCGCTTGATCCCCTCGTATGGGGCGTCGGCCTTCAGCAGCTTCACGAGGAGTTGGTCCTTTTCCTGCCCGCGAGCCAGCCCGCGCTCTTTTCGTGTGCGTCGCATGGTTACGCTCCCGGACAGGGCTTGTCAGGCGTGCACCAACCGCGCGACGGCTGCCGCATCCCGGCGAATCCGCTCCGTCTCCCAACCCAGCACCTCGCTCAGGTCGACTTCATTCATGGGTCTCAGGTCTCCTCCACTGGCCGTGTTCTCACGCCAGTCCGTTCAGCACTCGCATCGGCCGTGGCGGCATGGGTGTGTTCAAGGAAACGTCACGCCGCGCACGGTGAGAGTCCGGGTTCCTTCCGACTCCGTCAGCCGCAGCAGGTATGGCCCTCGGGATTGGGGCTCGGGGGCCTCTGCCTCCACCACGAGCTGTCGCAGCTGTCCCGGGCGGAGCACGCCCGGCGACTGCCAGGTGCGGAGCACTCGCAACGCGTGACCTTCCTCGGTGACCAGCTCGGCCGATTTCACCCGCCAGGGCTGTTGGTGGGATTCAACCATCCACAATTCCACCGCGACCCGGCCGATGGCCTGGTAGCTGTAGGCTTCCTTCACGAAGAGGCTGTCCGCGGGCGACTGGGGGAAGTCGGAAAAGAAGTCCAGCGAGCGGATGCCAATCCCCTTCTTCACGAGCCCGGCACCGAACAGGCCCACGAGGTCTTCCTGGCATTTTCGTGCCGGTTGTCGTGCAAGCGCCACCTCGCAGTGCTCGGCGCGCTCGCGTGCCTGTCTTGCTTCCTCCTGGAAGAAGGCGGCCGAGCGTGGTTTCCGGTCGACTCGGACTTGTCGCTCCACCTGATCGGTGCGCACCACCAGCCGGAAGGTGGTGTTCTCCGGGACGTTGTTGTCCGCGAAGCCCACCACCAACATCACTGTCTTGCCCGGCGGCGCCATCGCGGTGGGAAGAAGGGTGATCAACCCAGCGCTTTCATCCACCATCACCGACTGGAAGAGTTCGCGCTCCTGGACGGTGACGCTCCCTCTGCGCAGAGGCGCGTTGAACATCAGGTTGGAGGCTTGATTGGGGCTGATCCGAACCTCCCAGTGTTGTCCCGCTCTGTCTGCTGTCAGCTCGATGTGGCGCTCGTCTGTCGGCGCGGCCTGTCCTGGGAAGGCTCCGGCCGCGCCGGGTGCACCCGCGAGGAGGTGAAGCGACAAGAGCGTGGTCGGAAGGGACGGCGACATGTGTCAGACCTCCGGAGTGGTCAGGGTACCAGAGACTTCTGACGTTGGCCGCGCTGTTCGTCTACTCGAATCGCTTCACGGCCCGCAGCGTGGGCCACGCTCGAACGAGGGCGGTGTCCCGGGTGCTGCCCTTCTCCTTGACGAGGCCCTTGCGCATGTAGCCGAGCCAGAGCTCCGCGCAGATGGGATAGGTGTGCCCATCCGCGGTGTGCGCCTGGGTGAATCGTCCGTGGACAAGGGTCTCTCCGAAGAACAGCTCTCCCGTGAAGCGGGTGCTCTGGGACGGGAGTTCTCCCCAGTCCATGAGGCTGATGACCGTCACGGGGCCGGGGCGGACCTCGGCGTTCTTCAACCCTGGATTGGGGAACTCCGCGGTGGGCTCGACCCGGACATCGAACATGCCCAGCTTCTTCATGGTCTCCACCGCGCCCTCGGGGCACTCGGCGGGGGGCGGCTCGGCGTAGAAGCGCCGCAGCTCCTGGCTCGGGCCGGCGCAGGACGCCTGGGCCAGGGCGGCGGCCGTGGTGCAGGCCCACGCCAGTTTGCCGAACACCGGTGTCTGGGAAGAGGAGGGCGCTGGGGATTGAACGGGAGATGGAGTCGAAGTGCTCACGCGCGTGCTGTCCTTCCAGGGCGTCGCGCTGGCGACGGGCACAGGGATTGCCGCCCACCACTCGGGCGCTGCGCCACGTCCACCTTCAGGTGGCTCGTGAGGAGCCGCCACTTCCTGGCCGGAGCGAGCAACCCCTCGTGGGACGAGGCCCGAGACCGGGGGCGACATGCACAGCGAGCCCCCGAGGACGAAGGTGGCCAGGGTCCCGGACCAGAGACGGGTCCGTCGGGACGCGAAGGTGGGGGGCGCAGCGGCCGTGGATGCTTCCTCGGGAGGGAGGGCCCTGCCGCGCACGGGGCGCCGCAGGGCCTGGCGCGCGAGCCGCCATGCCCGCTCGCGCAACTCGCCCCAGTCGAGCCACGCCTCCCGGGAAGTGGTGGCGTCGCTCTCCTCCCACTCTTCACACAGCGCCACGTCCCAGGTGCCGTCCGCGCTCGCGAGCAACGCTTCCACCTCTTCTCCCACGGCCTGGGCGCTCTGGGGGCGCGCGGCGAGCGACTTCTCCAGCATGCGCAGGCACAGCTCGCTGAGCGCGCGGGGCACGCGCGGGTTGAGCACATGCGGGGGCTCGGGGTGGTGTTGAAGGATGACGTTGGCGAGTGCTCCCTCGTCGGGCACGTCCGTGTCGAAGGGGTAGACGCCCGTGAGCAGCCAGTAGAGCACCACCCCCAGCGCCCAGAGGTCATCCGAGGGCCGCCCGGGAGAGTGCTCGCCGAGGTGTTCGCGCCGGAAGTGCAGCGTCTCGGGGCTTCGGTAGTGGGGCGTGCCGGGCATGGCCAGGGGGTGGGTGATGTCGAGCGCGCCCCGGTACGTGCCCACGCCGAAGTCCACCAGCACCGCGCACCCGTCCTCGTGCCGCACGAGCACGTTGTCGCCCTTGATGTCCCGGTGCACCACGCCGGCCCGGTGCACCCGCACGAGCTGCCGCGCCACGTCCGCCACCACGCGCGCGGTCTGCCTCGCCGTGGGGTTGTGCTCACTTGCCCAGTCGGGGAGGGGACGGCCATGTACGTAGGGCATGACGAGGTAGAGATAGTGGGGCCGCGCCGAGGGCCACGGCCCGCACGCGGACACCCCTACCTCTTGCATGCGCCGCAGCCGCAGCCGCACCTCCAGCTCGCGCCACGCCCGGTCCTCGTTTCGCAGGGGGAGGAACTTGAGGGCATGGAGTTGTCCGTCCCGGCGGGCGCGGAACACGGTGCCCTGGCCGCCCTCTCCCAGCCGACGCTCCAGCCGGTAGCCATCCACGACCTCGCCCACGCCCGGTGGCCCCTCCCCTCGCGCTGCCCGCTCCATGCACCTGACCTCCAGAGTGGGCCAGTGTAACATGACCCCTGACGCCCGGTGGGAGTCTTCCAGGGGGGCTCTAACGGGACATGTCGAAAGGAGAGGTGGGACGCTTGGCTGGGTCTCTCTTGCGGCAATCCACCTGTTCCTTGCCATCCGCGCCGCACCACGAGGAACAGACCACCTCGGGAGGGCTCGTGTCCGACAATCGTGTCCCCTCACATTGGAAGATGTCCCTGCCTCCGCGTGACTCGCAGGTGTAGGTCCAACGTCCCAGCAAGCAGTCGCCCAGCACGCAGCCGGGCATGAGCAAGGGGACCGGGCCGCAGCGACCGTCACCGGGGTAGCATGGCTCGAGATCCTCGGGAGTGGGGTGCCCCTCCACGAGCCGTTGCATGGCCTCGGTGGCCTGGGTCTCACGGTAGAGGCATTGCAGTCGGGGTGGGCTGCGCTCGTCGAGGGCTTTCTGCTCGGGGCTGTCCTCCTCCTGGGGCTCCGCGTTCCAGGCGAAGGGATCCTTCTGCTCACGGAGGGGCGGCGGTGGTGGCTCCATCCGGGTGTGTCGCAGGTGGCAGCGGCCCCGGACACGGCCGACCACCTCGAGGCGTGTCACCGTGTGCACCTGGCTGCCGGATATCTCCACCTGCTCCCGGCGCAGGACGGACGCTGGAGCGCACGCGCGCGCCCGAGCGATGAAGCAGCCAAGGTCTTCCTGGCAGTCCGTGAACGGCGGGGCGGACACATCTTGGGAGGGTGACTTCTTGCAGGCGGACAGGGGCAGGAGCAGCGCCACGAGCAATAGCCTGATGGGCTGGGTCGGCATGGGGGTCAGCGCTTGTTCCGAGGGACGGTGGGAGGACGAGGAAGTTGATACTTTGGACGGTGAGGCATCTGCTCATGGGGGAGTTCTTGGAATTCAACGGAGCCGCGTGCGCCCATGGCTTCTTGCATGAGGCTGACCATGTAGCTGAGTCCGTACAACTCCACCGTGTCCGCGCTCGTGTTGAAATTCTCCAGCTGACTTGGCTTGTGGGGCCTCGTATCCTCTACCTTCTCTCGCCAGACCTCGGCCAGTTCCTTCCAGGTATTTTCGGAGTCAGTTCTGTCATGGAGGCGGAGCGTTATCCTTCCCGTGCGGGGAATGGTGAACTGGGGAGGATTCTCGAACAGGTGGGCGATTTCCCGCCCGCAGTGGGTGCATCGCTCCCTGTTGCCGGAGTTGTAGCCGCAGTATTCGCAGAAGAATTGCTCGTCGCTCATTTCGTTACCTCCAACCGATACGGCCTTGCCCTGTTGCCATATCGCTTCTGCATTTGTTGATAGGTCATGTGCTCCATGGTCTGAGGATCGAAGATGACGACGCGGCCCGTTGGCGTGACCCGGCCATAGACGACGTGATTGTAGCTGCCATCAATCCATCAGGTGAAGACGGCGTAGTGGCTCACGGGTGCTCCTCCCAGCATGGACACGGGGGTGGGAGCCGCCGTCAGTCCAGTGGCGTTCTCGATGTACTTCAAGGATTTTTCCACGCTCAATCGACTCTCACGACCAGTGTAACCAAAGAGTTGCTCCATCTCGTCAGCCGTATATTTGAAGTAACCCTCCAGGCTGTTGCGGATGACGGTTGCGACACATGCCTTGCAGTTATCATCACGGTCGGAGGGGTTCCAGGCGTTCTCCTTGCCCGGGAGCCGCTTCTCCTGATGGGTACCGACATGAACTTTTGTTCGGAGCACGGCATCCGCTGCCACGTCTCCCGCCACCTGCCGCAGTTCGGTTTCGTTGGCGGCATAACTCATGTGGAGTTTCAACACCTTCGCGTGCTCCACCACGTCGTCCACCGAGCGGAGCTTGCGCATCAGGAAGGCGGCGCGTTGGATCAGCATGCCCCCTGCCTTCACCACCACGTAGCCGCCCACGGGAATACCCACCATGAGGACGAGATCCTCCTTGCTGGTGGGCACCCCCATCATGCCGGCGATCTGGAGGGTGTTCTCGGCGTAGCGCTCCGCTTCGTGCACTCCGGCATGGTTCAGTTTTCGTGCGTAGGCACGGCCTTCGTGCCATGCCTCCACCACAGCGGCGTCTTCTCCGTGACGCAACTCACGTAGCGCGCGGCGCAAGAAGGAGGCAAGGACGACGCGCTGTTGCTGGCGGTGTTCATCGCTCCCTTCTTCATGGCGGGAATCGACCTCGTCCAGGGCGCGCAGGAGGGACTCCATGCGTCCTGGTGGCAGCAGTCCGGCCGAATGGAGGCGCATCAGTTCGAAGTAGAGATCCTCGGCGGACTCATCGGCTTCGACGTCGTACACCTCGGAGTTGGCATCGGGGTGGACGGATTCGTTCGTCGATCCGCAGCCCCCCAGTGCCGCCATGAGCAGCAGCGCGGAGACTTGTTTCAATAAAGACATGGGACCCCCTGATACGTATGGACAGGGGCATAAGACCCAGAAGGTCTGACGTCGTGCATGGCGCGCTCTCATGGCGCCGCGCCATGGGAAGCTGCTCGAGAAGGGGCCTGTTTCGTCGGACCGAGCCCACGCTGCTAGACTCCCGCCCCGTATGGCACAGCCGAAGCACACCGCCGAGCTCTACGCCGCCCAGCACCGGGGCGATGCGGACCACTACGCCACCTACTTCGCGGGCATGGATGCCTCCATGCAGCAGAAGGTGGCCCTCACCACCGCGCACTTCCCCACGCGCGGCCGGGTGGCCGATATGGGCAGTGGTTCGGGCCGGGGCACCTACGATCTGGCCTGTCTCTACAATGGTTTGGAATTGGTGGGCGTGGACATCAACCCCGTGTCCGTGGACATGGCCCAGGCCTCCTACCAGCGCCCCAACCTGCGCTTCGTGGCCGGGGACATCGCCGACCCCGTCTTCCCGCCCGAGTCCCTCGATGGCGTGCTCGACTCGTCGGTGCTCCACCACGTCACCAGCTTCAATGACTTCTCCCTCGCCCGGCTGGAGACGTGTCTGGACAACCAGGTGCGCGCGCTACGCACCGGCGGCGTCATCATCATCCGCGACTTCGTCATCCCCGAGGGCCCCGCCGAGGTCTGGCTCGATCTGCCCACCACGGATGGCGCCGCCGACGGCGACGTTCCCGGCCTGTCCACCGCCGCGCTCTTCGAGCGCTTCGCGCGCGACTTCCGCTGTAGCGTCAACCGCTCGGGGCCGGTGCCCTACACGCGCCTCGCCTCGCCCCACGCGGGCCATGCGCGCTACCGGCTCGCCCTGCGCGCCGCCAACGAGTTCATCCTCCGCAAGGACTACCGCGCCGACTGGGACGTGGAGCTGCTCGAGGAGTACACCTACTTCTCCCAGGCGGACTTCGAGGCCGCCTTCCGCGCGCGCGGGCTGCGCATCCTCAGCTCCATGCCCATCCGCAACCCGTGGATCCTCGCCCACCGCTACGAGGGGCGCTTCCACCTGTCGGGCGTGGACGGGCGGCCCCTGCCGTTTCCCCCCACCAACTACCTCATCGTGGGCGAGAAGGTGCCGCCGGGCGCGGGCGTGGAGCTGCGCGAGGAGCGCTCCGAGCCGCTCACCACGCCGCGCTTCCTGTCGTTGAGCACCTGGCGCCACGAGGCGTCCCGCGAGGTGTTCGAGCTGGTGGAGCGGCCGGGGCGCACGCTGGACGTGCTGCCCTGGTTCCGGCTGGACGGCCAGGTGTTCGTGCTCGCCAAGAAGGGCTTTCCGCGGCCCATCGTCAACGCGTGCGCGGACCATCCCAACCTCGGTGGCGCGGCGCTCTCGGGCTATGTCACCGAGCCCCTCGCCGCCATCACCCTCGGGGGGGAGGCCGCGCCCCAGGCCATCGCCCGCATCCTGCGCGAGCGCGCCGGGCTGGGCGAGGGCCATGTCCTCCACGTGAGCGAGCCGGTGCGCTACTTCACCTCGCCCGGCGGGGTGAACGAGCGCGTCTCCGCGTACCTGGTGGAGGTGCTCCCGTCGGATGTGCCGCCCGCGCTCGACTACGGCCCGTTCACGAGCGCGGGCTCGGTGCGCGAGCTGGACGCGCGCCAGGTGCTGCGCGCCTGCCACGTGGGCGGCATGGTGGACGCGCGCCTGGAGATCAACATCCACCGGCTCCTGCGCCGGCTGGGCGCTTCCCCGGGGCCGTGGATCGGCGCCCCGCTCGCGCTCACCGAGCAGCCCCACGGGCCTCGGGAGGCGCCGGACGCGCTCACCCCCGAGCGCCGCGCCGTCTTCTCCGCGCACGACGATGGGGCCACGGGCTACCTGTCTCCGCGCACGGGCACCTTCACCGAGCGGGACGCCCAGGGGCGCGTGCTCGCGAGCGTGCCCCGCGAGTACCTCGTGCCGGCGGGGGCGAGCCGCAACACGGCGGTGGCGCTGCCGGTGGTGCGCACGCGCGAGGGCTTCCGGGTGGGTCTGGAGCACCGCGAGCTGCCGGCGGTGCAGCACTTCACGGGCGGCGCGGGGCTCGCGGTGGCGCCGGCCTGGCGGTTGCCGCGCACGCTCTCCCATCTGTCCCAGGTGCCCGCCTTCGCGGCCGAGCGCCTGCGCGAGGAGTTCTCCGTGACGGTGCGCCGCGCGTGGGAGCTGGGTGGCCCCTACCACACGACGCCCGGGGTCACCCCGGAGCTGGCCTGGCCCTTCGCCGTGGAGATCGAAGCCGACGCGGCGTGTGACTCCCGCCTGCGCTGGCTCCCGCTGGAGACGCTCATCTCCCGGTTGGATGACGGGATGGATGCGCACCTGCTGGTGGTGGCGTGGCGCCTCGCGCACGCGCTGGGCGTGCTGGGCTGAGCGCGCGCTCTAGGAGGCGGGCGCGGCGGAGCGCTGCTCGACGGGCGCCAGGGGCAGCCGTACCGTGGCCACCGCGCCGCCTCCCTCGCGTGAGCGCAGCGAGATGCGGCCGCCATGCCGGCGGACGATCTCCCGCGACACGTACAGCCCCACGCCGATGCCCGAGATGCCCGTCAGCTCGCGCCTGTCCCCGCGCTCGAAGCGGCCGAAGAGCTGCTCCTCGTCCTCCACGCGCAGGCCGATGCCCCGGTCGCTCACGCGCAGCTCCGCCTCACAGCCCGCCACCTCCTGGAGCTCCACCTCGATGACTCCCCCCGTGGGGTTGTACTTGATGGCGTTGGACATGAGGTTGTGCACCACCTGCTCCAGGCGCAGCTCGTCGAAGTCGCCCAGGAGCGGCTGCGCGGTGAAGGCGAGCGTGTGCAGGGGCGAGGCGGCCACGAGCTCCTCGGCCACCCGCCGCACCACCTCGCTCAGGTCCAGGCGCGTGCGCTGCAGGGGTAGCTGCTCCAGGCCGAGCTGCGAGGCATCCAGGAGCTGGTTCACCAGGCGCGTCACCCGGTCCACCTGCCGGCTCACGTTGTCCAGGCGCTCGCCGTGCTCGCTGCCCAGCTTGCGCCGCAAGAGCTGCACGTGCGCCTTGAGCGCCGTGAGCGGCGTCTTCAGCTCGTGCGAGGCGATGGACAGGAAGGCGTCCTTCTCCCGGCTGGTGCGCTCGATGGCCTCCATCTGCCGCGACAGTTGCCCGGTCATGCGATCGAACGTCTCCGCGAGCTGGCTGAGCTCGCGGGGGGCGTCCTGGGCGGCCTCGGAGGCGCGCGCCATGCGCTCTCCGGCCACCTGCCGGGCCGCCGCGTCGGACACGGCTTGCACCGGCGAGACGATGGTTCGCGTGAAGACGAGCGCCAGCAGCACCGCGGCCCCGATGGCCAGCACCATGGTGCCCAGCAGGCTGAAGTAGGCCCGTTCCACCTCGCGCTGCAGCCGGGTGCCGGGCTGCTCCACCACCACGCGCCAGCCCAGCGAGGGCACCGTCACCATGCCGAAGTGGTGCAGCTGCCCCACGCGCAACATCGGCAAGCCCTCCGCCTCGGTCGAATAGGTGCCCGTGCCGCCGCTGGTCACCTCCTCCAGCGCGCGCGCCAGGGCGGTGCCGGTGATGGTGCGCAGGGGCTCGAGCCCCGTGGTGGCCGAGTCGAAGACCACGCTGCCGCGCGCATCGGTGACGCGGATGCGCCGATCGCTGTTCTGCACCTGGGCGTGCGCGTGCTGGCGCAACCTCGGCAGGTCCATCGCCGCCAGCACGTAGCCCGCGTAGCGCTCGTCCTGGCGGATGGGGGCCACCGCCACCACGAGTGGTCCGGGGCTGTGACTGCGTCCGCTCAGCACATCGCTCACGATGGGCCCGCGCGCCTGCTGCACGAGCCGCACATAGGCGCGGTCGGAGTAGTCCGAGCCGGCCAGCGGGCGGCCCGACAGGTCGTGGCGTGGGGAGTAGGCGATCGACAGGCCCTCGGGATTGCCCACATAGGCCTGGTGCACCTCGGGCGAGTAGGTGACGAGCGCGTCCAGCTCGCCCTCGAGGAAGTGCTGGCCGGGCAGTTGGCCCCCGGCGGTGAGCCCCTGGGACAGCGTGCGCGCGAGCTGTCCCACTCCATGCCGCACGTGCCCGATGCTGCTTTCCACCTCGTTGGCCACCACCCGGGCGGCGTGCAGGTTCTCCTCCTCCACCTGGCGCAATTGCGAGTCATAGCGCTCGCGGCCCTCGGCCCCGCCCAGCACCAACAGGGGCACCACCGCCCCCAGCGTGAGCGCGGAGCTGAAGGTCCGGCCGATGGAGACCTCCGCCAGCGGCGGCGGCAAGAGCGGCCGGAGGCGCCGACGCACGCGGGGAATGAGCAGCAGCACCTGGAGCACCAGCGCCGCCAGGAGCCCGTTCACCGCCTGCTTCACCCCCGCCACCAGCACGCCCTCGGCCGGGATGCCCTCCACCAGGTAGTAGGTGAGGAAGAAGTACAGCGGGCTCATCAGCCAGTAGAGGGCATCGGCCACCAGGGGCGTGAGGCGCCGACGCAGCGCGCCCACGAAGAGCCCCTCCAGCGCCAGGTTGAGCGTGCCCCACGGGTGGTGCCACAGCCGCAGGGTCGCCAGACCCGCCACGGCCCCCGCGATGCCTCCACTCACCGGACCGAACAGCACCGCGGTGATGAGCACCAGCAGGGGCCCGAGCAGCAGATGCACCCCGGGGAGCACCTCGAGGGCCGCCAGGTTCAGCCCGCACCCGAACAGCCCGAGCGCCAGACCGTACCCGATTCGCCCCAGGACTTTCATCGGCGCCCAGGGTGCGCACCAGATGACGTCCTGGCAACGATTCTTTTGCCCTGACTACTCGCCCGGAGTAGGACGGTGGCATTCACGGATGCATGAGCAGGTGGGAACGGATGGCCCCTTCCCGGGCGTCTGGCTTCCCAAGGGCGCCCCCTTGCTGGGCCGGCTGGCGGACGCCTGGGAGAGGGCCTGGGATGGCCCCCGTTGCCTGAGTGGTTGGAATGCCCGCCGTTCCAGCGCCCAGGCGTTTTTCCTCTCCTGCTCCAAAACTGGAACGCAGTGCCATGGCGGGGTTCGATTGGGACGAGACCCGTTGAGACCCCATCACGGAGAAATCATGAGCCACACCAAACCGTCCTCCCCCCCGGGGACGAAGTGGGAGGGAGGCCCGTCGAAGTGGTCGACGGTCGCTGGACGCCTGTGCGTCGCCGCCTCCCTGTTGTCCTCCCCGGCCGTGTTCGCGCAACCGGCGGGGCTGGCCTCCTTCGAGCTGGAGCGGCTGGAGCTGAATCCCAGTGCGCGAGGCTCCCTGGTGCTGGGCACCGGCGAGTTGTTGCCCGAGGGCAGCGCGCGCCTGTCGGTGGCGGGTCATTATGAGAGCAACCCGCTGTCGCTCTACCGCGAGGGAGAGCGGCTGGGGGCGGTGGTGGGAGATCGCGTGACCGGGCACCTGCTGGCGGCGTGGGCGCCCACGCGCTGGTTGGAGCTGGGCGCGCAGGTGCCCCTGGTGGTCTGGCAGCGGGGAGATGATCTCTCGGCCCGAGGTGTCCCGGCGCCCGCGAGCGCGGGCCTGGGCACGCCCCTGCTCCACGTCCGGCTGGGCCTGCTCGCGCAACAGCGCCAGGCGCCGGTGGACCTCGCGCTCGAGCTGGGCGCGGGCCTGCCCCTGGGCAGCGCGGAGGCGCTCTCGCGCGATGGCGCCGTGCGGCTCGCCCCCAAGGTGATGCTGGGCCGTGAGCTGGGCTGGCTGCGCGCGGGCTTGGAGGCGGGGGTGCTGGTGCGCCCCGCGGTCATCCTCGGAGATGGGACGAAGGTGCAGGACGAGGTGGGCAACGAGCTGCGCCTGGGCGCGGCGGTGTCCACCCGGGGCGAGGGCCTGCGCGGTGAGTTGAACGTGCGGGGCTCCGTGCCGCTCGCCGCCCGTGAGTCGGGCGCCGTGGAGGTGCTGGCGGGCCTGCGCCTGCCGGTGGGCTCGTCCGCCGAGGCCTATGCGCTGGGCGGTCCGGGGTTCGGTTCCGCCCCGGGCACGCCGGCCTTCCGCGTGCTGTTCGGCGTGGCCGTGGGGGGCCGCGACCGCTCGGCGGCCTCCGCGCCGGTGGGTCCGGATGCGGATGGGGACGGGGTGGGTGACGCGCGGGACAAGTGCCCCACGGAAGCGGGTCCGGCCTCGCGCCAGGGCTGCCCGGTGAAGGACGAGGACCGGGACGGCATCGCGGACGAGTACGACAAGTGCCCCACGAAGCCGGGGCCCCCCTCGAGCCTGGGCTGCCCGGCGCCGGTGAAGGACACGGACCAGGATGGCATCGCGGACACGGGCGATGACTGCCCGAAGGAGCCGGGTCCGGCCTCAAGCCTGGGCTGCCCGGTGCGGCTCGTGGACGCGGACGCGGACAAGGATGGGGTCGCGGACAGCGTGGATGGGTGTCCGAAGGAGCCAGGTCCGGCCTCGAGCCAGGGCTGCCCGGTGAAGCGCGCGAACGCGAACGCGAACGCGAATGGGGACAGGGACCAGGACGGCGTGGCGGATGCCCTGGACAACTGCCCCGCCGAGGCGGGAGTGGCCACCAACCAGGGCTGCCCGGCGCGGCAGCCGCAGCTCGTGGCCCTTCAGTCCGGCAAGCTCGAGCTCAAGGAGCAGGTGGCCTTCGCCAACCGCAAGGCCGTCATCCAGCCGAGCTCCTTCGCGCTGTTGGATCAGGTGTCCAGCATCCTCGGCCAGCACCCGGAGTTCGGGCACGTCATCATCGAGGGGCACACGGACAACCGTGGCAACGCGGCGGCCAATCGCAAGCTGTCGCTGGCTCGCGCCGAGGCGGTGAAGGCCTATCTGGTGAGCAAGGGCGTGCAGGCCTCGCGCCTGGAGACGAAGGGCCTGGGTCCCGACCAGCCCATCCGCTCCAACCTGACGGAAAGCGGCCGCGTGGCCAACCGCCGCGTGGAATTCATCATCGCCACCCCTGAGCGCGCGCAGAAGTAGCCGACGAGGACAGGAAGACCATGAAGAACACACTCTTCACGAAGTGGCTCGCGGCCGCGCTGTGGGTGCTGGCGCTCGGTTCGACGGCGGCGCTGGCCGAGCCGGATACCTTCTATCTGGGTGATGGGCACAACGGCGCGTTCCGGGCGGGCGCCGAGAGCACCGTCAACAGCTATGCCCAGGTGGTGTCGCCCCTGTTGGAGGGGGACACGGAGCTCTCGGTCACCGCCTGCACGGCGTCGCCCTGCTTCGCGGGCGGGGATCTGGTGATGGTGTTCCAGACGACCGGCTTCCTGGGGACTCCTCCCCCGGTCGAGGACCCCGCGCCGCCCACTTCTCTCAACAGCACCGAGGTGGGCCGCTGGGAGCTGGCGCGGGTGGAGTCCGTGTCGGGGACGACGCTGAAGCTCAGGGCGCCGCTCGTTCGTGGGTACGCGGCGCAGGTGACCCAGGTCATCCGGGTGCCCGAGTTCACCGACGTCAACGTGGGTCCGGAGGAGACCATCATCGCGAAGCCCTGGGATGGCAAGGTGGGAGGGGTCCTGGCGTTCCTGGCCACGGGCACTGTCCGCAACCTGGGGATGATCAGCGCGGACGGGGCGGGCTTCCGGGGGGGCGTGTTCGTCGGTGACTCCGGTGGGAGCGGCTCGACGGGATGCTCGGGTGCGGAGTCCGCGGCCAAGGGGGCTCAAAAAGGAGAGGGCATCGCCAATGCCTACCATGGGCCTGGCCATACGGGACGCGGCTACGTCCTCAATGGCGGCGGTGGGGGTGTCTGCCTCAGGTCTGGCGGAGGCGGAGGCGCCAACCATGGCAAGGGCGGCATGGGAGGGTTCTCCTCCTCCCCGGATGGGAGCCGGAGCGTGGGTGGCCTCGCCGGAGCGCCCATTCGCGACTATTCGCTCCTCGGTCGGTTCATTCCTGGCGGTGGGGGTGGCGCGGGTCACGGCAGCCCGGCGTCCGTCCCGCGAGGGGGCAGCGGAGGTGGCGTGATCTTCATCCGTGCCCTCTCCCTCTCAGGCGGGGGAAGCCTGCTCGCGACGGGCTCCACGGGCTATTTCAGCAACACGGAGGCCGGGGGCGGTGGTGGAGCGGGTGGCAGCATCCACCTGCGCCTGGCCACGAGCGCGACCTGCGGTGACATCGATGCCAGCGGTGGCAACGGAGGAAGCCCCAACACCAAGCAGGTCGGTCCGGGTGGTGGTGGTGGTGGCGGTGTCATCCTGTTGCAGGCCGCCAACGGCGCTGGCTGCGTGGCCGATAGCAGCAGCGTCCTGGGCGGCTTGTCGGGCAGTCAGAAGGAGCCCTCCGCGCCAGGCGGGGCGTCGTACGGTGCGGAAAGGGGCGCGGGCGGCCGGGTGGAGACGATCGATCGGGGCTTCGTCATGCCCACCGTGCCCACGGTGAGCGCGCCCGGCAACGGTACCTCCACGAACAGCGCGCGCCCCAATGTCGCGGGCACGGCCACGCCCAACACGACCGTGGTCATCTACATCGATGGCAGGGAGGCGGGCCGGGGGATCTCCAACGCGGCGGGTGGTTACGTCGTGGCGCTGTTGGATGCCCTGGCCGAGGGGGCTCACTCCGTCCAGGCCGCGACGGAGCTGGATGGCGTCCAGAGCTTCAAGAGCACGGCGAATGCCTTCACCGTGGACACCCTCCTTCCGGAGGCCCCGGTCGTGACGGTGCCGGGCGAGGGCGACTTCTTGAGCACGCTCCGTCCCGTCATCCAGGGCACGGCCGAGGCCAACACCACGGTGACGGTCTACCTGGACAACCGGCCTCCGGTCACCGTGTCCGCGAGCGGCACGGGGGTCTGGACGTATGCGCCGGATTTCGACCTGGCGCAGGGAGGCCACACGGTGAAGGCCACGGCCACGGACACGGCGGGCAATGTCAGCCCCGAGTCCAATGTGCGCGGCTTCAACGTGGACACCCTGGTGCCCGCCGCTCCGGTGGTGAGCACGCCCGCCCAGGGCTCCCATTCCAAAGACACGCGTCCCGTCATCACGGGCACGGCCGAGGCCAATGCCACGGTGACGGTCTACCTCGATGGCTCGTCCGTGGGCACGGCGCCGGTGGATGGCGCGGGAAACTGGAGCTTCACCACGGCGGAGCTGACGGACGGCACGTACACGGTGAAGGTCACGGCCACGGACGCGGCGGGCAATGTCAGCCCCGAGTCCAACACCCGCACCTTCACCATCGATACGCAGGCCCCCGCCGCACCGGTCGTGTCGACACCCACCGAGGGTTCGTATGTGACCACTCCCGTCATCATCACGGGCAGGGCCGAGGCGGGCAGCACCGTGACGGTCGTCATCGATGGCGTGCCCGTGGGGGTCGCCACCGCGAACGCCTCGGGTGAGTGGACCTATGAGATCAGCGCGGTGCTGGAGGGTCCCCGCGAGGTGAAGGTGACGGCCACGGACGCGGCGAACAACACCAGCGCCGATTCCAACACGCGCACCTTCATCGTGGACGCGACGGCTCCGGTGGCGCCGGTCGTCACCGCTCCGGCCGAGGGGGCGCCCGTCAACACGCGCGTCAACGTCATCTCGGGCACGGCCGAGGCCGACTCCACGGTGACGGTGTATCTCAACGGCTCGGTCGTGGGCACGGCGCCGGTGGATGGCGCGGGGGCCTGGAGCTTCACCACGGCGGAGCTGACGGACGGAGGGACGTACGCGGTGAAGGTGACGGCCACGGACGCGGCGGGCAACATCAGCCCCGAGTCCAACACCCGCACCTTCCACGTGGACGTGACGGCTCCGGTGGCGCCGGTCGTGAGCACTCCGGCCGACGGGGCGTTCGTCAATACCCGCACGCCGGTCATCACCGGCACGGCCGAGGCCGACTCCACGGTGACGGTGTATCTCAACGGCACGGCCGTGGGCACGGCGCCGGTGGATGGCGCGGGGACCTGGAGCTTCACCACGGCGGAGCTGACGGACGGAGAGACGTACGCGGTGAAGGTGACGGCCAGGGACGCGGCGGGCAATGTCGGCCCCGAGTCCAACACCCGCACCTTCCACGTGGACGTGACGGCTCCGGTGGCCCCCGTGGTGTCCACACCCGACGAGGGCACCCTGTTCAACACGCGCACGCCGGTCATCACGGGCACGGCCGAGGCGGGCACCACGGTGACGGTCTACCTCGACGGCTCCGCCGTGGGCACCGCGCCGGTGAACACCCTGGGCAACTGGAGCTTCACGACGGCGGAACTGACGGACGGCACGTACGCGGTGAAGGTGACGGCCACGGACGTGGCGGGCAATGTCGGCCCCGAGTCCAACACCCGCACCTTCCGCGTGGACGCGACCGCTCCCTCGGCTCCTGTCCTCACCGCTCCGGCCGATGGAGCGCTCGTCAACACGCGTGTCAACGTCATCTCGGGCACGGCCGAGGTGGGCACCACGGTGACGGTCTATCTCAACGGCTCGGTCGTGGGCACGGCGCCCGTGGATGGCGCGGGGGCCTGGAGCTTCACCACGGCGGAACTGCCGAACGGGACGTACGCGGTGAAGGCCACGGCCACGGACGCGGCGAACAACACCAGCCCCGAGTCCAACACCCGCACCTTCCGCGTGGACGCGACCGCTCCCGCGGCTCCCGTCATCACCGCTCCGGACGACGGGGCGCTCGTCAACACGCGCATCAACATCATCATGGGGACGGCCGAGGTGGGCACCTGGGTGACGGTGTACCTCAACGGCTCGTCCGTGGGCACGGCGCCGGTGGACAGCGTGGGCAACTGGAGCTTCAGGACGGCGCGGCTGGAGGACGGCACGTATGCGGTGACGGCCTCCGCCACGGATGCCGCGGGCAACGACAGCACCGTGGCTCCCGTGCGCCACTTCACCGTGGATGCGAGCGCGCCGGAGACCTTCATCGTCACCCATCCCCCGGAGTTCTCCGCGACCACGGACGCGGCCTTCACCTTCCGCGCGGAGGATGCGTCGTTGCCCGGGACGTATGTGTGCACCCTGGACGGTCAGCCCATCGCGTGCACGGAGTCCCTGGAGCTCATCGTGATCGAGGGCGTGCACACGCTCACGGTCAGCGCGGTGGATGCGGCGGGGAACAGGGATGCGACTCCGGCTTCCTTCACCTGGACCGTGGACACCGTCGCGCCCGAGGCTCCGGTGGTGGTGGCTCCGGCGGAGGGTGCCGCGCTGGAGTCCGACTCGCCCGTGGTCATCACTGGCACCGCGGAGCCGGGCAGCACCGTGACGCTCCTGCTGGATGGGCAGGAGTTCGTGGTGACGGCGAATGACGCGGGCGAGTGGAGCTACACCGCCAGCGGACTCGCCCCCGGTCCCCACCAGGTGACGGCCCGGGCCAGGGACGCGGCCGGCAATGTCGGCCCCGAGTCGGACCCGCGCTCCTTCACCGTGCTGGACAGCGCGCGCATGCCGGACACGGAGATCTCCTCGGGCCCGTCGGGCACCACGGCGGAGCGCGACGCGACGTTCACCTTCGGCTCGCAGCAGGGCGTGTCGTTCGAGTGCCGCCTGGACGGCGCGGAGTTCGCTTCCTGCTCCTCGCCGGTGACCTACACCGGCCTGGCGGAGGGCGAGCACACGTTCGAGGTGCGCGCCCGTGATGCCCGCGGCGTCGTGGATGCCACCCCGGCTTCCCGGACGTGGACCGTGGGCGAGGCGGACATCGCCTACCTCGGCGGCGGGTTCGGCTGCTCGGCCTCGGGCGGTGATTCCTCGCTCGTGCTGATGGCCCTGGGCTCGCTGCTCGCGATGGCTCGCCGCCGCCGCGCCGCCCGCTGAGTCCCCCTGCGCCGTGACGGGAGGCCGGGTTCCTCTTCCCTCGTGGGGAAGCGGGGCCCGGCCTTCTTGCTTCCCGCTCAATGCAGGTGCTGGGACAGGGCGTGGGGCTCGGGGGGCGTGGGGTTGACGGCGGACAGCAGCGGCAGGGCCACGTAGAAGGTCGAGCCCCGGCCCAGCTCGCTCTCCACCCAGATGCGGCCCCCGTGGCGCTCCACGATGTCTCGGCTGATGTAGAGCCCCAGTCCCAGTCCGCCATAGGAGGTGATGGAGACGTTGCGCGCGCGGAAGTAGCGCTCGAAGAGCAGCTCCTGCTGATCCTTCGGGATGCCAATGCCCTCGTCCGACACGGTCAACAGCGCGAAGTCCCCGCGCACCTCCAGTGCCACGCGCACGGTGCTGGTGCCGGGGCTGTACTTGAGGGCGTTCTCCAGCAGGTTGGCGATGACCTGCTCGAGCCGGAACGTGTCACCCCGGATGCGCACGGGCTCCTCCGGGTGCGAGTAGTCGATGCGGTGCTGGCCGCGCTCGGCGTCCATGCTGGCCAGGGCCCGCTCGGCGATCATGTCGATGCGAGTGGGCTCGAAATGCAACGCGAGCCGGCCCGCCTCGATGCGCGAGGCATCCAGCAAGTCGTTGATGAGGGCGGTGAGCCGCATGAGGTGCTGGCGCGCGTGGCGCAGCAGGGCGGGGTCCACCGGCTCCTGCCGCTCCAGCCGGCGCTCCATGCCCGCCAGCCGCAGCGACAGGGGGGTGAGGGGCGTCTTGAGCTCGTGCGAGGCGATGGTGAGGAAGTCATCCCGCACGCGGATGGCCTCCTGGGCCTCGCGCAGCAGGCGGGTGCGCTCGGTCTCCGCGTGGCGCTGCTCGGTGATGTCCTCGACGATGCCCACGCCGCCCTCCACCTCGCCATGCTCCCCGATGCACGGGGCCAGGTGCACGCGCACGGGCGTCACCTTGTCCGAGGTGCTGGAGTGGTAGTCCCCCTCGTAATAGGCATGGCGCCCGTCGAGCACGTCGCGCACGCAGTCCGCCAGGGGCCTGTCCGGCAGCGACAGCAGGCGCAGCCCGATGATGCGGGGCCGGGCCGCGCCGATGATGCGCGCGAGATAGTCATTGCACGCCAGGAGGGTGGAGGCCGCGTCGAAGTGGAACAGGCCCAGGGGGGCGTTGTCGAAGACGAGCTGGTGGGCGCGCTCCCCGGACGTGACCTCGGCGGGGCGCCGCACGAGCACGCTGATGTATTCCTCGCGCTCCTGGCCGGAGCACCCGACCGTCACGTCGACCTCCTGCCGCGACCCATCGCTCCGCAGGAGGACGGTCCGCACGGGCTGCCCGCCGGAGTCCTTGGAGAGCAAGGCGTGGAGGAAGGAGCGCTCGCCGGACGTCTCCGGGCGCACGGGCAGCAGGCGCGAGAAGGGCTGCCCCACGAGCTGCCCCGCGCTCCAACCCAGCAGGCGTTCGGCGGCGGGATTCAGGTAGCGCACGCGCTCGCCCGCGTCGCAAGCCACGAGCGGATCCGCCAGCGCATCCATCCATCGCCGTGAGTCATCTCCAGACATGCCTCCTCCCGAAAGGGCGGCCTCTTTGATGGGTAGGGTGGAGATGGCCCGGCTGTGCCGTGAGCCCTTCCGGGCGAATCCACGGAGCATCGTGTCCCCGCTCGGGCGGCGAGCGAGCGGACGGGGGCGGGGACTTCACGGCGCGGGGGCCACGGACGCCTCGGCCCGCGCGGCCGGGGGCTCCACCTGGAAGCGCGCGATGAGGGGCATGTGGTCCGACAGCCCATGGAAGCAGCTGCGCAGGTCGCCAAAGGCGTGCGTGCCGTCGGTGTCGAGCCACCGCACGCGCTCGCCGGAGAAGATGTGGTCCAGGTGCATGCGCATGTGCATGAAGCCCGCGGTGGGGAAGCCCCGGGAGAAGCGCGGATCGATCTGCCCCACCGCCGCCTGGGCACTGGTGAAGCGCGCCTCGTCACAGAAGAACTGGTAGACGGGCGAGGCCGGGGGCGAGTTGAAGTCCCCACAGACGACGAAGGGCTCGCCGCCCGAGTGGCGCTGGACGAGCTCGGCCAGGGCGCGCGCCTCGTGCAACTGGTTGATGCCGTTGCCCATCTTGTCCCGGGTGGCCCAGAAGGCGCGGGCGAACGGCGTGGGCAGGCTCAGGTGGGTGTTGAAGACATGCAGGGGCAGCCCATCCTCCTGGCGCACCAGGCGCATGTGGGCGCAGATGCGGCTCTGCTTGCGCTCGCGCAGCATCTGCACGTGGTGGTGGGTGATGCGGTGGGGGGCGTCCACGTTGTGGGTGTCCACCGAGAGCCGCCGGGTGTTGACGAGGATGGCAAGGCCCGTGGTGTAGAGCGAGAAGTCGCGCACCCCGTAGCGGTGGGCGCGGAAGTAGAAGGCCTCGTAGGGCATGGGGCGGTTGAGGAGGGTGAAGGTCTCCTCCATGCGGCCCATGAAGGCCTCGAGCTGGGTCTCGCCGGGGCGCGAGGGGCGGTGGGCGACGCTGCTGCGGAACGACTGCGTCTCCACCTCCTGCAGGCAGATGATGTCGGGCAGGGGCTCCAACGTGGCCAGCGCGGCGGCCACCCGCCGCTTGGGGCCCAGCGTGCTGGCCAGACCCCGCAGGGCGTGCCCGAAGTAGCGGACGTTGTAGCTGACGATGCGGAGACTGTCGGTCATGCCCATCACCCACACCGCGTGGAAGAGAGAGGTCCGTGGGAAAGTAGGGCCTGCCTGGGCCCGGGGGGAGGGGCATGGGGGCAGGCATCCAGGGGGGCGGAGGGTGAGCCGCCGGAGGCGGGGGTGGACTCGTCCTCCAGGCGGGCGGGCGGGACGGGGGGGTGTTAAAGGAGTCGGCACGCCATGACGCCTCCTCCTTCCCGCTTCCACGGAACCGATACCTACCTCTCCAGCGAGGGCCTCCAGGCCGCCGTCAACTGCGCGCTGACGCTCCAGCGTCCGTTGCTGGTGCGCGGCGAGCCGGGCACGGGAAAAACCCTCCTGGCCGAGGCCGTGGCCCAGAGCCTGGGCCTGCGCCTGCTCACCTGGCACGTGAAGAGCACCACACGCGCCCAGGACGGGCTCTACGTCTACGACACCGTGCAGCGCCTGTACGACTCGCGCTTTGGCGATGGGGACGTGCGCGACATCCGTCGCTACATCCGCCTGGGGCCGCTGGGCGAGGCGTTCGCCTCGAAGGAGCGCGTGGTGCTGCTCCTGGACGAGGTGGACAAGGCCGACGTGGAGTTCCCCAACGATCTGCTCCACGAGCTGGACCGGATGCGCTTCCGCATCACGGAGACGAACGAGGACGTGGTGGCCACGCACCGTCCGGTGGTCATCATCACCAGCAACAACGAGAAGGAGCTGCCGGACGCCTTCCTGCGCCGGTGCGTCTTCCACTTCATCGACTTCCCGGACCAGGAGCTGATGCGGCGCATCGTCGAGGTGCACCACCCGGGCCTGGACGCATCGCTCACGGAGCAGTCGCTCA
Source organism: Cystobacter fuscus (assembly GCF_044360685.1). Taxonomy (GTDB): domain Bacteria; phylum Myxococcota; class Myxococcia; order Myxococcales; family Myxococcaceae; genus Cystobacter; species Cystobacter fuscus_C. Next base: position 1,061,212 of record NZ_CP043491.1, read on the forward strand.
AGGTGTTCTACGAGCTGCGCAACTTCACGCGGCTGCGCAAGCGCCCGTCCACGAGCGAGCTGGTGGATTGGATCGCCGTGCTCAAGGCCAACGGTGTCACCCAGGTGAAGCTGGACGAGCAGTTGCCGTTCCTGGGGGCGCTGCTCAAGCGTGAGCAGGACCTGATGGCGGTGGCGGACGCGTTCGGACGCGGCCGGCGGACGAAGGCCTGAGCGGAGCGACCCATGTTCCTGCCCTTCCTCTACGAACTGCGGCGGCGCGGGGTGCCGGTGGGCGCGCACGAGGCGATCTCCCTCGCGGGGGCGCTGAAGGCGGGGCTGCATGACAGCTCGCTGGATGGCTTCTACCACGTGGCGCGCGCGCTGCTGGTGCACTCGGAGACGCACCTGGATGCCTTCGATCAGGCCTTCCTGGCGCACTTCAAGGGAGTGGAGGCCGCGGGGCAGCAGCTCACCGAGGAGCTGCTCGAGTGGCTCAAGGAGGCGCGGGAGCGGCGCGAGCTGACGCCGGAGGAGCGGGCGCTGTTGGAGCAGTTCGACGTGGAGGAGCTGGAGAAGCTCTTCCAGCAGCGGTTGGAGGAGCAGCGCGAGCGGCACGACGGCGGGCCGAAGTGGATTGGGACGGGGGGCGCGTCGCCCTTCGGGCACTCGGGGCAGCCGCGCGAGGGCTTCCGGGTGGGAGGCCCCGCGGGCAGTGGCAGCAAACAGGCGATGCGGCTCGCCGGGGCGCGGGCGTATCAGGGCTACCGGGGCGACGTGGTGCTGGACACGCGGCAGATGGCGGTGGCGCTGCGCAAGCTCCGGGCCTTCACGCGCGAGGGCGCGCCGGACGAGCTGGACGTGGAGGGCTCCATCGCGGCGACGGCGAAGAACGCGGGCGAGCTGGAGGTGGTGACGCGTCCGCCGCGCCGGCCCAACACGCGCGTGGTGTTGATGATGGACGTGGGCGGCTCGATGGACCCGTACGCCCACCTGGTGAGCCGGCTGTTCTCGGTGGCGAAGCAGGCCACGCACTTCAAGGAGCTGCGCACCTACTACTTCCACAACTGCGTGTATGGCCGCGTGTTCGAGAACGCGACGCTGACGGGTGGCATCAGCGTGCCGGACCTCATCGGACAGGTGGGGCGGCACTACAAGCTGGTGATGGTGGGGGACGCGCTGATGGCGCCCTACGAGCTGACCCTGCGCACGGACGTGTACGGCCGCTATGCGCTGGATGAAGGCAAGGAGGGGCTGGTGTGGCTGATGGAGCTGGCGCGGCATTTCGAGCGCAGCGTGTGGCTCAACCCCGAGCCCATCCAGACGTGGAGGGGCAACACCATCGCCGCCGTGCGCAACGTGTTCGACATGTTCCCCCTGACGCTCGACGGACTGGGCGAGGCGGTGGGGCACCTGACCAAGGGGAAGATGGTGCGCGGCCGGAAGTAGGGGCCTTGCGACGCCGTCCTCTCTTGGGGTTGAGGTTCAGACTTCCTCGTCGGGCAGGAGCGTGCGCAGCAGCTCGTCGTCAGGGCCGAGCGGACGCCAGCCGGGCGGTGGCGGCGTGGCGCGGAGCGCTGCCCTGGCTCGTGCGACGCGTTCCTCATGGGTTTCAGGGGTGTAGGCAGACCACGAGCCAAGTGCCTCGGCGACCTTGAAACGGTTGGCGTCGTCCATCACGGCCGGCCAGCCGTCAGGGACGCTCTGGGAAAAGAGGCGCACGAGTACATCACGCACGAAGCGCGTGACTTGCTTGCGCTGCTCCGCCTCGGCGAGCAGCCCGCTCAACACCTGCACCCCGGCGACGTCGTCCTTGCCAAGCTCTTCGGCCAGCAAGTACAGCGGGACGGCAGGGCGCGCTTCCGCGAAGGCAGTGAGCGAGGTGTACCCGAGCTCTCGAACCCGCTCGTACAGGCGCACCTTCCAGGGGCCCTGCCAGGCACTCCCCTCTGTCATGGTCCTCTCCCGGGGACGAAGTTCATCGAGATTTAGGAGGATGGTGCCGCGGCCGGGAGCAGGGGCCGTGCGACGCCGTCCTCTCGAGTCACCCCGTCACTGCACCAGGAACGTGTTCGACTTGCCCTCGTGGCCAGCGATGTCGGTGATGAGGATGACCACGTCCGACTGGATGGAGTTGACCACGACCTGCTGCGTGAGGACCCCGTCCACGAAGGGCTCGCTCACACGCGGGCCGATGGTGCCGCCGGCCCCTGTGTCCAGGCGCACGTTGCCGCGGAACGCCGCCGCGTTGGCGCCGGTCGCGCGCACCGTCAGCGTGAAGGGCTCCAGGCGCTTCTGCGGGCCGATGGGATCGATGCTGTAGCCCTCCGGCCACTCCCCCTCGACGACGGTGAGGCCGCCCGGGCGCACGGCGGTGCGGCCGTCCCCGAGCGTCACCTTCACGTCGTAGCTGCCAGGCGCGAGCACCGACGGAACGCGGGTGGAGATGACGCCCGTGGGCGAGACGGCGAGCGTGGGCACCTCGAGCGTTCCGATGCGCACCGACGCCCGGGTGTCCACCTCGACGCTCCCCTTGTCGTAGTCGACCGTCGCGGGCAGGACCAACTCGGTGTCGACGGCGAGCGCCGTGGCCTCGCTCGCGCGCATCTCCGACGGCGAGACCGAGCGGATGGCCGGCTCCGGCCAGTCCCGGCAGGCCAGGGGCAAGAGCAGCGCGGCGATGGAGACGAGCTTCCTCATGGCAGCTGATACCTCACACCCAGGAGCCCCTGCACACCCGTCGAGCGCCCGAGGACAAAGGGGATGTTCGCCTCGCCGAACCCCACCCGCGCGTCGAGGAACGGCTCGAGCGCCCCCAGCGGGAATCGCAGCTGGGCTCCCGCGAGCAATTCCCAGCCGACCGCCGAGCGCACGGAGCTCGCGGAGAAGTCGCTGGAGAGGTGGTGCAGTGCCAGGAGCGGCCCCACGCCGACGCGCACGTCCGCGCCGAGGTGAGCCATCCGCACGAGGTTCATCCGCCCGACCGCGAGAAGGGGCATGGAGTGCAGGGCGGAGACCGCCACGCCGGTGCCGGGGATGTCCTCGCGGAAGCGCGCCAGCCGCCAGCCGAGCTCCACGTCGATGGAGAAGCGACCCCAGCCGGGAGGCGTCAAGGTGAGTTGCGCCGAGCCCTGGGGGCCTCGGTTGAAGCCACCGCCGTAGAACCCGCCACCCGCGAGCGCGAGGGAGTAGCGCATCTGCTGCGTGGGCTGCGTTGTGGCCGGTCGGGTCCCGGTGCGCGAAGGCACCTCCCGTGCGGGCGCCTTCGGCTTCTTGCGGGAGGTTCCGCGGGGGGACCCCTCCGGAGCAGCCACGGCTGGGGTGGAGCAGAGCAAGAAGAGGAGCGAGAGCCATCGCATGGAGAGGGTGGTCCGCGGGGGTCGACGCCGCAGACCTGGGAGAAGAGAACCCAGTCGGCGGTGGTTGTCGAGCCCCATCGCGCCGAACAGGTGGGGCGGCACGACAAGAGCTGGTGATGGTGAGGGTGATGTTCAGACTTCCTCGTCGGGCAGGAGCGTGCGCAGCAACTCGTCGTCAGGGCCGAGCGGATGCCAGCCGGGCGATGGTGGCGTGTCGCGGAGCACTGCCCTGGCCTGCATGACCCGCTCCTTGTGGGTGTCAGGAGTGAAGCTGGTTGATTTTTAACAGAGGAGATGGGTGGGTTGAGATTGCTGTGAGTGGTGGTAGGGGGACGTGATCAGAGTAGCCAGCATGAATAGCAATTCCTTCGTGAGGATTGTTGAAAATGGATTCTTTTAGGAAGGATTCTATGTTGTAGATGTCGCGGTTGCGCCCGGGTTCTGATTGGAGTGTTAGAATTTTGTTTTCTTTGAAAAGCAGTGATTCTATTTCTTCGCCGCCTATGTGCCCGTTGTACTCCCATTCCGAGTAGTAGAAGCGTATTAGGCCACGAATAATCATTGCGATGTCTCGTACGTCCTCCGGTCGTGAAGCAGTCGAGTCCGCTTGCCCACAAACGGCACAGTGGAAGCCTATGCTGCCGCGAGATTCGATGAATCGTTTGAGACTGGAGTGCTTTGCACATTCAATACATAGGGAGGCAGGCTCAAATGTCATTTTTTTGCCTAGGGTGAAGTCGCTTTTCTCGGATCTGATTGACGAAAATTCTAGCGCGCTGGTGAATCGGATGTACGCGAGTTGTGGCGCCCACGTTGAAATTAAAGGAGAGGAAGTCTTCCTCGATACCTGCGGTTTAGCTCAGTCGAGGAATCGCCGCCACCAGCGGCTTGCGGTGTCAGGCGGACTATCCTGCCAGGACAGGTAGTGGGGGAAGGGAAGGAGCCAGGGCTCAAGCACACGAGCCAGTTCGCGCCAAGCCGGTAACGTGTCGCCTTGGCTCACGTCTCCTGCTTCGGGTTCCGGACCCAGTGCTACCAAAGCCCGTTCTTCCTCCAGGGCTGTCACCGTGGTGGTCGGTGCGTGCAGCCGGGCGCGGAGCGCCGCGACTCCGCCCAGTTGCGCCAGCACTTCCGGGCCCAGGAAGTTGAGCCAGTGAACCCCGTCCACCCGTGTGCCCAGCGCTCGCTGCCCGTGGGTCACGTCCATGCCCGGGTAGCGCAGTGCCTCCTCGTGAATGTCCTTCATGACGGGCCCCCATACGCTGGGCGAATAGAACGCCAGCCCCGCGTGGCCCGATGCATAGGGCAGCATCGCGGCCAGTTGCTCTATCTCCGCTCGCATTTTCCCGGGGCCCCGCGCCTCCATGTACTCGGTGGGCCACGAGAAACTCACAAGACTGACTTCGTCCGCCTGTGGAGTGCGCCATGGTAGCCGTGCCCAATAGAAGAAGCCGTAGCCGCTCAGGCCCCCCTCTCCACCCGAGAGTTCCACGGAACGATCGAACTGCTTCTTCACTCGGCGAAGCACGTACCGTTCATCGGGGACGTCATCCAGGAACCGCTCCCCCCGGGGCGGGGACAACTCGGAGCGGATGAAGTCCCAGCCCTGAGCATCGAGCGGAAATAGATCGTCTTCGCCCTTCACGTCACACCACTCGGACAGGATCTCCGGTCCATGCCCCACGGCACTCAAGTACATGTCGAGCGCACGGTTCACTCCCGCGGAGAGGTCCGCATGGTCGAAAGGCAGGTGCAACACGAGCCGAACCACGTCCCGCTGGACGAGCACTTCTCCATGAGGCGTTGCGGCGTAGTGGCGGATGCGGGGATTGCGACGGCTCATCGGCTGATTCCCAACTGAGGGGTGACGAGGGCACGGGATTGACGTTTCGCCAGCGGTCCATACTTCACCAACTTCTTGATCAGTACCTGCCTGCCTGGACCCAGCGGATCACTCTTGCTCTTGGATGTACAGGGAAAGAAGAAGTCATAGAGGAATTGGATCCGGGTGGCATCTCGCACCAGGTGCAGCACGATGTCGGGAACGAGCGAGCCCAGGCCCTCTTCAGTGAGGACATACGTTTCCGTGGAGGCGTCCTTGCCATAACGAGGCTCGCGGGTGAAATGCTCCGAGAAGTCCCGTCCGAGTTCTCGCTCGACACATGCGAACGCTCGTTCATGCTTCATGATTCCGAGTTTCATGGCGCGGGTTATAGGATCACCATTCCTGTCACGGCCTACCTCTCGATTACACTCCGCGTCGCTTGGATACCTTTCTCGAGGATACTCGCGCTCGTTGACCTCGAAGTCCGCCTCGCGAGCGCACTGCACCAGCACTGCCTCCACTCGCGCCACCTCCGCCTCGTCCAGGAAGTCCTTGAGCGTGAGCAGTCCCCGCACTCTCTGCGCGGCCCTTATCACCGCAGGCGTCGCAGGTATGATTTCTCCGCTGGCTGCTGGCGCCATGCACCCGGGGCTGAACATGCAAGACTGACTCTGGAGCGATGGGGTCATCTCCAGCGGGTCGCTCAGCCTCATGGTACACCCCGAGAGCAGTACCAAGCCCGCGAGAGCCAGTGCGCACACGGCCTTCTTTCGCGCACTTCCGTTCCCTCGCGATACGAACCATCCCTCCGGCATATGCCCCTCCACATCACGACACAGCAACAAGCCCTCGGGAAGCATTACCGAGGACGTGTGCTCCGTCGAGGACGTGGTGCCACCAATGGTGGACGGTGTGGGGGGCCGAGCCGGTGCCGTAGGGCCCTGGTCACCGGTCGAACACGTGGTTCACTTCGTTGAAGGGATCGCCCGCTGGGATGGAGGTCCCATCCGCTCGCTCACGCTCCGCGCTGGAGGTGCTCCACACGTCGAGTCCCTCGTCGCCGCTGACACCTCCACGCACACCCGCGTCAACTCATGGTTGGGGCACTCGCCCGACACCTTGCCGGGGGGCGTGCGGTGTCTACGCTGATTCCTTCCAGCAGCTCGGCGCTCACGCATGGGCGGAACACCACCAGGGCCCTGATCGCGACCAGGATGTCGAGCCGCTTGCGGCTCGTCCCTGGCGGGGCATGGTCGTCACGTCGCCACATGCGCAAGTGCTCTTGGACTCGGGTGCTCGTCCGGTGACCTGGAGGACGGCACCGCGCTTCCCACATGACCTGTCCCGCATGGGCATTTTGTCTCCATGACCCCTTCGCGGCGGAGGTACCGGAGCCTGGCCCGGACGGAGCGAAGTGCGCCGAGCCCCGCGAGTGCTCGGGAGGTGACTTCACCTGTTGGGCCCGTGGGCCTCATCACTGGGTCTTCTCGATGTTCCGTGGGAAACTTGCGTTGCTGGCCACCCGGGATTCCGCTAGGAGAAACATTGCCTCCCGCCCAGGCTTTCCTCTCCAACTTTCGGATCTCCCGACGTGGGCCATGGCCGCCGCGGGGAATCATCCAGCGAGGAGCGTCCACCCCCATGAACACCGTGACCTCTCCGCCCCCTGCCTCCTTCACAGGGGCGCCAGGCGGGTTGCCGCTGCTTGGCCATGCGCTCCGGTTGCTGCGCTCACCTCTCGACTATCTGCAGTCGTTACGTGGACTCGGTGACATCGTCCAGATCCGGGTCGGGCCCTCGCCCTTGTATGTGGTTACTTCTTCTGAGTGCATCCATGAGGTGCTGGTCACTCACGCCGAGAGTTTCGAGAGGGGGCGCATCTTCGACAAGGCGGCCGCCGCGATCGGAAAGGGGCTCATCATCTCCAACGGAGCTTTTCACCGGCGGCAACGAAAGCTCCTACAGCCAGGGTTCCACCGCGCGCGCATCCACGGCTACATGGAGACGATCCACCGGCAAGTGGACGCGCAGATTGCCGGATGGTCGCCGGGTGCCCACCTCTCCCTGCGCGAGGAGATGCAGCGTCTGACGCTCAATGCCGTCACCGGGACGCTGTTCGGCGCGAACACCGAGGCGCGCATCGCCGCCGAGATCGGCGACTACATCGACGCCGCCAACTCCTGGGTGGGTTTCCACACCCTGCTCTCTGGCCGCTTCTTCGAAATGCTGCCAATTCCAATCAACCAGGCTTTCGTGCGCAAGAAAGCCCGGTTCAATGAGATCATCGCCGCGTACATCGAAGCGCGGCGCGCGGATGGCCGCGACCAGGGGGATCTGCTGTCCGCGTTGTTGGCGTCACAGGATGACGAGACCGGCCAGGGGATGAGCGATGAACAGCTCCGGATGGAGATCTCCGGTCTGTTCGTCGCCGGGTCCGAGACCACGGCGACCGCGTTGACCTGGCTCTTCCACGAAGTGGGACGCCACCCCGAGGTGGAAGCGCGCCTCCACGCCGAGGTCGACGCCGAGCTGGGTGGCAGGCCCGTCACCCCGGAGGATCTGCCCCGGTTGCAGTACCTCCAGAACGTGATCTCCGAGACGCTGCGCCGGCACTCGCCCATCTGGGTGTTGACGAGGCGCACCACCCGCGCCGTGGAACTGGCGGGCACCCACCTGCCGGCGGGGGCCGAGGTCATCATCAGCCCGATGATGGTCCATCGCGACCCCCGTCTCCATCCGGAGCCGTTGCGATTCGACCCCGACCGGTGGCTGCCGGAACGGATGCAGAAGATTCCGCGTCATGCCTTCATCCCCTTCGGGGACGGGAAACACAAGTGCATCGGTGACGTCTTCGCTCGCACCGAGATGGTGATCGCTGTCGCCACCATCGCCGCCCGGTGGCGGCTCGTCCCGGTGCCCGGCCACCGTGTCCGGGAGGTTCCCCGCGCGGTCTTGCGACCCAACCAGGTCCTGATGACCGCCGTTCCCCGTTCCTCCACACCTGCCTCCTAGGAGCGCCGTTGCAGATGGACACTCAGCGTGCCGCGATCGAGTTCCGATTTCCGTTCCCTCGTGACCTCAGTCCCGACATCGAACAGGCCCAACGTCACAGCGTCGAATGGGCCCGCCAGATGGGATTGGCCACCACCGATTTCGCGCTCGGGCAACTGGAGGCGTGGAATTGGGGACGTCTCACCGGACACTGTCTGCCCACCGGGCGCGGTGACGTCCTGGACCTGGCCACGGAGTGGATCACCTGGGGGTTCCTGTACGACGACCAGTTCGCCGGCCCTCTCGGGAACCAGCCGGAGCGGGTGGCCCGCATCACCGAGAACATGATTGGTGTTCTCTACGCCACGTCCGGGATACCGGGCGGGAACGCGGCCGCGCGGGGCATCGCGGATATCCTCCACCGGCTCACCCCGATGATGTCCACGACCTGGATGGCCCGGTTCCGCGACCACTTGAGATGGTACCTCATCGGGGTGCTCCGGATGACCACCTTCCGCAAACGCCTCAGTGAGATCGACACCCAGACCGCGTTCGAGATCCGCCGCCTCGATATCGGCATGAATGCCATGATTGATTTCATCGAGGTCGCGGAGGGCTTCGAGATACCCGCGTCTGTCATTGGAACCAGCCAGATCCAGACGCTGCGCCAATGCGTGATCGACATCGTGCTGCTGCAGAACGACGTCTTCTCCCTTCCGAAGGACCGGCATCAACAAGAGGTCAACGTGGTCCTCGCCATGGAGCGTTCGGAGAACCTCACCACCGCCCAGGCCCTGGAACGCACCGCCGCCCTGGTCGACGAGACGGTCCAGCGGTTCCTCACCGTCAAGGCGGGGATGGCCGCCCTCTACGACACCCTCGGTCTTGGCGCCACCGACCGTGCCCGCATGGAGCGGTACATCCACTGTCTCGAACTCATGGCTCACGGCTCCGTCTATTCACATGCCGAGTGCGTCCGGTATTCCACCCGGCCCGAACACACCCGGCCCATCGCGGGCCGGGGCTTCATCCAGGATCTGCACCTGGACGCGGGCATCGAGCTGACGCACGAGCTCACCCGGACAAACCGGGGGTGAGCCCCTGACTGGCCGCGCGAGCACCGCCCTGAGACTTGCTACTTCCGGGTCTCGCTCAGCCGGGCCGCGTGCGTCAGGAGGTAGTTGCGCTCCTGCAGGCTCGTCGTTCGCTCCGCCGCGCGCCGGTAGTGGGCAATGGCTCCCTCCTTGTCGCCCACCCGCTCCAGCAGATGCGCGCGGACCGCGTCGAGGCGATGGTGACCCGCGAGGCGCGCGTCCCTGTCGAGTGCGTCGAGCCGCTCGAGTCCCGCGGCCGGGCCGTGGACCATCGCCAGCGCGATCGCCTGGTTGAGTGCCACCATTGGATTGTCGGACATGCCCCGCAGCAGGCCATACAGCTCGAGAATCTGTGCCCAGTCCGTCTCCTCGGTGCTCGCGGCCTCGTCGTGTACCGCGGCAATCGCCGCCTGCACCTGATACGGGCCGACCTCGCCTCGCGGCAACGTCGCGGTGAGCAGCGCCAGTCCCTCGGTGATCTCGTCCCGGTCCCACAGGGTCCGGTCCTGCTCGTCGAGCGGGATGATCTCTCCCGCCGGTCCGGTCCGTGCGGCGCGCCGCGCGTCGGTCAGGAGCATGAGCGACAGGAGCCCCGCGACCTCACGCTCCTCGGGCACGAGGCGATGGAGCATGCGCGTGAGGCGGATGGCCTCCCCCGAGAGGTCGTCTCGGTGGAGCGCTGGGCCGGAGGTCGCCGTGTAGCCCTCGTTGAAGAGCAGATACAGCACGTGCATCACGGCGCCGAGGCGCTCGGCGCGCTCCTCGTCCGTGGGCACCTGGAAGGGCACCCCCGAGTCCTTGATGCTCTGCCTGGCCCGGCTGATCCGCTGCGCCATGGTCGCTTCCGGCACCAGGAACGCGCGGGCGATCTCGAAGGTCGTCAAGCCACCCACGGCGCGCAGCGTGAGCGCGATCGCGGACGGTGGCGAGAGCACGGGGTGGCAACACATGAAGAGCAGGTCGAGGGTGTCATCCCGCTCCGTGGCGTGTGCCTCATCCGCGGCCAGGGCGAGCTGCTCCTCCGGGGGCACCAGGCTGACCACGAGCGCCTCGCGGTGGCGGCGGGCCGCCTCGGCGCGGACGTGATCGGTGATGCGCCGTGACGCGACCTGGATGAGCCAGGCGCGTGGATTGCCGGGCAGGCCCTGGCTCGGCCACTGCGTCGCCGCCGCGAGCAAGGCTTCCTGCACCGCGTCCTCCGATGCGGCGAAGTCGCGGAACCGCCGGATGACGGCGCCCAGCACCCGCGGCGCGAGGTCGCGCAACAGGTGCTGGGTGCGGATGTCCAGTGACGGGGGCATCAGAGCAGTTCGGGAGGTGGCCCGCTCATCACCTGCCGCACCTCGATGTCCATGTTGAGGGGCGCGCCGCCAGGACCCGGGGCGGCGGAGGCCTGTGCGGCGATCTCGTAGGCGCGCTCGGGGCTGCCGACCTCCACGATCCAGTACCCGACGAGGAACTCCTTCGCCTCGGGGAACACGCCGTCCGTGATGGGCTTGCCATCCTTTCCGGCACGCACGCGCCTGGCTTGATCGGGGCCTGCCAGGCCCTCGGCCGATACGAGCTCGCCCGACTCCCCGAGCTTCTTCGCGAAGTCCTTCATGAACGCGATGTGCGCCTTGAAGTCCTGCTGCGACCACTGGGTGATCTGGTAGGGGCCCTTGCCCGGGGTGTGCATCATCAGGAGGTACTTCATTGGTCGATTCCTTTCGTTCGGGCGCTCCTCCCTGGAGCGCGCTTTCACCCAGGAGTCGGAGCGGGACGAGGGTTCTCGACATCGGCGCTTTTTTCGAGGCCTTTTTTCCGGAAGGTTCCAGCGTCACCCCGTGATTCCAGGGGGTTGCGGTGCCGCCTTCACCAAGGGGCGCCTGCTCGTTTCCACCGTGGACGAGCACACGGCCAACCCGGGTCACCCGCGCGTTCCCACCGTGCGGGGAGGCGCCTAGTAACGGCGGAACGGATCGCTGTAGGCGCTGTAATCGAAGTACCAGGTGTTCCAGTTGTCGATCAGCACGTATTGCTGGACCTGGTCCCAGCTCAGCGGAATGAGGGGTTTGCCCAAAATCACCATGTCCTTCTTGCTGATGGACGAGAGGTAATAGAGATCAGTCCGCCAATCATTGATGACACGGGTGCGCTGGTACTTGAAGCTGGAGGCGCAACTCCTGCCCGCCGCCGTGGCGCAGTGGGCGTACACCAGTGCGACCTGATAGATATAGAAGGTCGCGGGCCCCTGCAGCGTCGTGGTCCAGCTCTGGATCGTCTGCTGGGACCAGGACGACGACCTGGAGAACCCGGTCTCGATGCTGGAGCCGACATTGACGATGTCGATGTTGGCGCCCACCGAGTAGCTCGCCTTGACCTCCTTCGTGAAGGTCTCCGTGAGGCCCACGGTCTGGGTCGTGGTGTAGTGCTGGGTGGCGCCGCTCGGATAGGTGTACGTGCTCACGTACTTCAGGTAGGCGAAGATCGGCCGCGTGTAGGTGCCCCAGTTCTGGGTCTTGATGTAGATGTCGCCATGGACGGTCTCTCCGTCCACCCAGCATCCCGGCGGCGGATCCTGGTTCTTCAGGCACGAGTCGATGCCGAAGTCACCGCCCACGGCCCAGGGATAGCTCGCCGAGTTGCTCTGGCCCGTGACGATGTTTGGCGCGGCGACCGCCGATTTCTGGTGCCGGAGGAAGTCGCTCACATTCCTCAGCTCCAGAAGGCTGGCGTCTTGCTGGGTCACGTTCACGGGTTTTTCGTCGCTCATGGTGGAACCCCCCACTCGGACCCATGTCGCCATCGGCCCGATTCCCTCCCGCCGGATCATCCCGGCAAGCTCCCCAAGCTGTCGAGTGGACCCGGGGGTGGAGCGCCATGAACCCTCGAAAGAAGACAATCCGTCCCGGTGTGCTTCAATGCACGGTGTTCGGAGATATGGAATTGGACTTGAGGACGAGGAGCACGCGCGTGGACATCGCCTGGACGGAGGCGGGGTGAGTCCGGAGGCGCCCGCGGCGCCGGGCCTGCTCGCGGTGGACCTCGGGTTGCGCTCGGGGCTGGCCTTTTATGGCCAGGACGGACGGCTGCGCTGGTACCGCTCGCAGAACTTTGGCTCCCCGTCCCGGCTCAAGCGCGCGGTGCCCGCGGTGCTGCACTCGGCCGGGCCGCTCGCGTGGCTGGTGCTGGAGGGCGGGGGGCCCATCGCCGAGGTGTGGGAGCGCGAGGCCCTCCGGCGGGCGCTTCCGGTGCTGCGCGTGTCCGCCCAGGACTGGCGGGCGCGGCTCTTGTACGCCCGCGAGCAGCGCAGCGGAGGTGTCGCCAAGGACGCGGCCGGAGTGCTCGCGCGCCGGGTGATTGACTGGTCCGGTGCGCCCCGGCCCACCTCGCTGCGGCACGACGCCGCCGAGGCCGTGTTGCTCGGGCTGTGGGGCGCGCTGGAGGTGGGGTGGTTGGCGCAGGTGCCGCCCGAGGTGCGCAGGTAGGCGGCGGCGCGGTGCTCACTTCGACGTCGGGGGCGTCCGGGTGAGGTGGCGCAGGGTGCGCCCCTCCTCGGAGTCCTGGAGGAGGGTGGCGAGCCGCTTGAGCCGCGTCTCCTCCTTCTTCGCGCTGGTGATCCAGTGGAGGGCCGTCCGCTGATACCAGGGCGCCTGCGATTGGAAGAAGCTCCAGGCCTTCTTGTTTGCCTTCAATTGTTTGTCATACGCCTCGGGCAGCGCGGCCTCCTGCTTCTGCTCGTAGGCGTAGATCTCCGAGCGCTCCGCCGTGCGGGCCTCGAAGGCCCGGAGTCCCGCGGGACGCATCAATCCCTGCTCGGTGAGTTCCCGGACGCGTTGGATGTTGACGCTGCTCCAGATGCTGCGTGGCTTCCGGGGGGTGAAGCGGATGGTGTAGCTGTGCTCGTCGAGCCGCTTGCGCACTCCGTCTATCCAGCCGAAACACAGCGCCTGATCCACCGACTCGGGCCACGTGATGCTGGGGCGGCCCGAATCCCTCTTGTGGAACCCGACCAGCAGCTCCGGTTGCTGCTCATGGTGCTTCTCGAGCCAGGCGCGCCAGTCGGCGGGAGTCGCGAAGAAGAGGGGCTTCGACGGGGGTTTCGAGGGCGGCTTCATGGTGCCGGGGAGTATACGGACTCCGGCATGCCGCCTCCCCTCGCGTCCTCTTTGGGTGGGCGCTACTTCGCGCCGCTCAACCAGGAGCCCCAGCGCACGAGCCGGGAGCCGCCCTCGGGCTCGCGCTTGCCACCCTTCTCCACGCGCTCGGTGCTCTCGGCGAGCGGCTGGAAGCGCGCCTCGCGCGCCAGCCCCGCGAGCGTGGGGGACCACGGGTCGGCCGCGTACGTCTCCGAGAGGACGCGCTGGGTGCTCCCGTCGTTCTCCGTGCGCTGCGCCGTGAGCGCGGGCACCGCGTGGCCCTCGGCCTCGAAGGTGCCGCGCGCGCCGGTGGCCGCCGTGGCGGGGGGCCATGGCACGGCCACCGCTTCCCACACCAGTCCCGTCAGCACCTCCTCGAGGGGCTCGGGCTCGGCCTCGGCGAAGTTCGTGCACGGCGCGGCCTGGGTGTCCAGCGGGGCCTCGGTGCGCAGGAGATAGCCGCGCTCGGCGCCGAAGCACACGCGCGTCAGGGTGGGCGTGGGGCCCTGCTCCAGGCGCCGGTCATAATAGGTGCCGGAGCCCAGGGGGCGCTCCAGGGCGGGCGCGGCGGGGCTGGCCGTGGACGAGCCCTCGCGGAAGTCGCGCAGCGTCAGCTCGCTGCCGCCCGGGACGTGGAAGCCCGCGGTCTGCGTGCGCGCGCTGAGCAGCCCCCGGGTGAGGTAGAGCGGTCCGGGCTCGGTGGCGTACACGCGCGTGACGAGCGGGCCATCCACCGGGCGCGAGTCCTTCTCGAAGCGCTGGGCGTCCCAGGCGCGGCCGGCGACGGTGGGGCGCTCGGCGGCGGGCTCGCCCAGGGGGGGCACCTCGATGGGGCGCGTCACGTCCGAGCGCACCGGGAGCAGTTGCGGCCAGGCGAGCCACACCGGGGCCAGGGGCTTGCCGGCCTCGTCCGTGAAGGACACGTTCACCCACACCCAGGGCTGCTGCACGGCCACCACCTCGAGCGCCACCAGGCCGCGCAGCGAGCGCGCCGTGCCGCCCGGGGCCGCGCCCTGCTGTGCCGAGAAGGTGTAGGTGACGGCGTCGCCCACCCGGGCGCGCTGCCAGGGGGACGTCGCGGAGGGGGCGGTCCCGGTGGGGGGTTCCGAGGGGGTGGGGGCGAGGCCGCCGGACTTCGTGCTCTGGCAGCCCGCGAGGAGGACGAGCGCCATGCCCAGGGTCATGGAGGCGGAGCGGAAAGGGAAACGCATTCGCATGGGGGACTTGATACACCGGGGGTGAAGCCCCTCCCATCTTTCGCTGGAGCCGCTGCATGTCCCCGTCGTTGCCCATCCGCCGCGTCGTTCTCTACAAGCATGGCGTTGGCTACTTCGAGCGTCGGGGCACGGTGGAGGGCCGTGAGACGCTCCACCTGGACTTCAAGGCCCGGGACATGAACGACGTCCTCAAGTCCATGACGGTGTTGGACCTGTCGGGCGGCTCCGTGTCCTCGGTGAGCTACGACTCCACCCGGCCCCTGGAGCAGCGGCTGCAGGACATCACCCTGCGCATTCCCGAGTCGGGCAGCCTCACCGCGCTGCTCGGGCAGGTGAAGGGCGCGCGGGTGCGGGTGCGCGTGGGCACGGAGCAGCTCGTGGAGGGCGTCATCGTGGGGCTCGACTCCATGCCCGTGGCCGAAGGCGACACGGCGGTGGAGCGGCCCTACCTGACGCTGCTGGTGGGCGCGGCGCTGCGCGGCTTCGACTTGCTGGAGGTGGCCGAGCTCACCTTCCTGGATGACGCCGTGCGCGCGGACCTGGAGTTCTACCTGTCCACGATGCTCTCCTCGTACAAGAAGGACAGCAAGCGCGTGTCGGTGCTCACCGCGGGCGAGGGCAAGCGCGAGCTGTTCGTCTCCTACGTGCTGGAAGCGCCGGTGTGGAAGACGAGCTACCGCATGCTCCTGGAGGAGGGGAAGCCGCCGGTGCTCCAGGGCTGGGCGGTGGTGGACAACACCGGGGACGAGGACTGGGAGCAGGTGGAGCTGACGCTCATGGCCGGGCTGCCGGTGTCCTTCGTGCACGACCTGTACAACCCGCGCTACCTGCGGCGGCCCGTGGTGGAGGTGCGCACCGAGGCGGCCGTCGCGCCCGTCATCCCCGAGGAGGGCTTTGGCGCGGTGCGGGAGATGGCCGCGGAGCCGGAAGCGGTGGTGGCGCCCATGGCCGCGTCCGCTCCCGTGGCCGCGCCCATGATGCGGGCCATGTCGACCGGGGGACTGCCCCGGCGCGAGGCCCAGGAGCGCAGCGCGGCGGTGCAGACGGTGACGAAGGAGGTGGGCGAGCTCTTCGAGTACCGCGTGCAGCACCCGGTGACGGTGCGCCGCAACCAGAGCGCGCTGGTGCCCATCCTCCACCGGCCCTTCGAGGGACGGCGGGTGCTGCTCTACAACCGCGCCACGCGCGAGAAGAACCCCCTGGCGTGCCTGGAGCTGCGCAACACCACGGGGCTCACCCTGGAAGGGGGCCCGGTGACGGTGACGGAGGGGGACACGTACGTGGGCGAGGCGATGCTGGACACCATGAAGCCGGAGGACCGGCGGCTCGTGCCCTACGCGGTGGAGCTCGGGTTCGTGGTGTCGGTGGAGGATCG
Source organism: Cystobacter fuscus (assembly GCF_044360685.1). Lineage (GTDB taxonomy): Bacteria > Myxococcota > Myxococcia > Myxococcales > Myxococcaceae > Cystobacter > Cystobacter fuscus_C. The sequence goes on from NZ_CP043491.1 coordinate 1,077,172, forward strand.
CTCCGAGGAGGGGCCGGTGCGCCGGGCCATGGTGAGCCATGGCGTGCTGACGGTGGAGTTCATGATGATGCGGCGCACCCACTACCACCTGCGCAACAAGGCGAAGCGGGCGCAGATCCTCTTCCTGGAGCATCCGCGCACGGAGGGGTGGCGGTTGGACCAGGTGGGCGCGCCCGACGAGACGACGGACCACTACTGGCGCTTCACGCGGGGGCTGGCCGCGGGGGGGTCGGAGACGTTCACCGTGACGGAGTCCTCGGGCCGCCAGCGCACCTACCTGCTGGCCAACACGGGCCTGGACGAGGTGAGCTTCTTCCTGAGCTCGGGCTTCATTGACGAGCGCGTGGCCCGGAGCCTGCGGGAGATCATCTCCCTGCGCGAGCGCGTGGCACGGCGCTCCGAGGAGGTACGCCAGCGCACGGAGGAGCGGGCGCAGCTCTTCAAGGATCAGGAGCGCATCCGGGCCAACATCGAGTCGCTCAAGAGCGGCACGCCGCAGCGCGAGCTGGTCGCGCGCTTCGTCACCAAGCTCAACGAGCAGGAGGATCGGCTGGAGGGGATCGCCCGGGAGCTGGAGCGGCTCTCCCAGGAGCAGCGCGAGGCGCAGGAGGAGGTGAACCGGCAGATCCAGCGGCTCGCCTTCAGCACGGAGCCGGGCAAGCCGTGAGCCGGCTCAGCCGCGCTCGAGCACGAGCGGCGTCCAGTCCCCGCGCAGGCTCAGGCGGGGCACGGTGACGCCGCCATCCGGCGCGGCGAACACGGTGCCGTGGGCATGCCCGAAGGACCAGCGGATGCGCTCGCCCGGCAGGCACTGGAAGCGCTGCACGCGCCGGGGCGTCACATCCACCTGGGGGGTGGTGTTGACACCGGGGCCGAGCACCGCGCGCAGCGGCATCACGAAGCGCTGGGGGGTGTCCACCAGCCGGCTGGCATCCCAGCGCAGCGCCCGGTTGAACATGCCCGCCACGTCTCCATCCCAGCCCGTGTCGCCCGCCACCTTGGGGTCTCCCGCGTAGCCGGACTCCTTGCGCCACGGCTGGTGCCCGTTGCCGCCCCGGCCCGGATCTCCATCCCAGGACGAGCGGCTGAAGGCCGGGAAGGCCACGTCCCGCCGCAGGAAGGACTTCGGATCCGTGCGCGGACTCCAGCCCCGGTCCCACCAGCGCTCCCCGAGCCAGGGATCCGGCTCGATGTGGCCGCCCTCGTGCCACACGGCGACGTGGCCGATGTGCTGGGCTTGCAGCGTCTCGTAGAAGGAGGCGCCGGTGAGGGTGCTGGGGCTCACCATGGAGCCGAAGTGGATGATGGGATCGTCCTTGCCGTGCTCCAGGATGAGGAACTGCGAGCGCGCCTCGGGCTCGTCGCGCAGGGCGCGGGTCATGTCCAGCCGGCTCCAGACGCCCAGGCCCTCGGGCCCCGGCACCTCTTCCTCGGGCATGCCCCACAAGGACGAGAGCTGCGCCAGCCGCCAGGGCCGGTGGGCCCGGGCCACGGGCTGGGCATGGCGGGCGAACACCCCCGCGAAGTGCCGGGCGTCCAGCAGGCCGAGCGTCAGCGCGCCCGCTCCGCCCATGGAGTCACCCTCAACGAAGACCCGGTTGGGATCCGCGCTGGGATAGCTGCGCAGCACCCACTCCAGCAGCGCCAGCACCCGGCGCACGGTGTACGGCGGCACGCTGCCCCGGGGCGCGGTGCCCCGGAGCACGTCCTCCGAATAGCCGTACCAATAGGTGAGCTGCGGATCGCTCGGCTGGATGATGAAGCGATCCCGGGCGACCTCGGGAGCGGGGGGCCAGTTGCCCACCCCGTGCAGGCGCACCGTCACCGCCATGGGCTGGCGGGCCGTGGCGGCCAGCGGCACCGTCACCACCGCGGGGAAGGTACGGCCGGCCTGACTCGGGCTGTCCAGCCACGTGTCCGTGGGTTGCTCCAGCGTCAGCCGCAGGCTGCCCGCTTCCTCCTCCCGCTGGACGATGCGGGGCTCGGGCGGGCGCACGGTGTCGCGCACCGTCACCATCAACTCGCCCCGGACCCGCTGCTCCCCGTCCACGGCGGTGAACGTCACCTCGTGGCGCCAGCCGCCCTGGATGAAGTCCGGCTGGAAGGTGAGGGTGCGCGAGGGCTCATGCCAGATGGCCCCGGGCGGCAGGCCCTCCACGAAGACACGGGTGCCTGGACGGCCGCCCTTCACGGGGATGGTGATGCGCAGCACCTCCTCCTCGTTCACCGTCTGCGGCGGAGGAAGCTCGAGCGTGAGGCCCCGGGGGAACAGGGGATCGGTCTCCGTGCGGGTCGATGCCCGCGGGGGCGAGTCCCAGAGCCCCAGGCACATCAGCGCCACGAGGAGCGGCGAGTGCCGCGCAATGCCACACCGCAACTGCCTGCCCCAGCGCATCTTGCCACGACCTCACGGACTTCTCTGGGGAGCGGCGGGCTCCCCGGGGGTGATTGCTGTCCAGGGAGCAAGCTTCATGCCCTGGCGCGGACGCCGAAACAGACGAACCGGCGCGTTCGTTCCCGGCGCGTCCCGAGCGCTCTCACGGATGGTCGGGGTGCAGCCGGTGCCGCCATCCCGAGCGCTGACGGGTGAGCCGGGGCTTCTCGAAGAACTTGATGAGGACGAGCCCCGCGACAAACCCACCCACGTGGGCCCACACCGCCACGCCACTGCCTCCCTCGGCGCTCAGGGAGTTGAGCTGGGGCAGGCCGGTGATGACCTGGAGACCGAACCAATAGAGGAGCACCATCCACGCGGGCAGGGGGATGATCTTGAAGAAGATGATGAAGATGAAGAGCATGTTCACCCGCACGCGCGGGTAGAGCAGCAGGTAGGCCCCCATGACGCCGGAGATGGCGCCCGAGGCCCCCACCATGGGGATGGGCGAGGAGGGGTCCACCATCACCTGCGCCGCCGCCGCCGCCAGGCCACACACGATGTAGAAGACGATGAAGCGCAGCCGCCCCATGCTGTCTTCTACGTTGTTGCCGAACACCCAGAAGAAGAGGCAGTTGCCGAGGAGGTGGCTCCAACTGCCATGCAGGAACATGGAGGTGAGGGGCGTGAAGGTGTTGATGGGCTCGCGGTCCACCACGCACGCGAGGCCCTGGCCGATCTGCACGGGGAAGCCCTCGGGAGCCAGGCCGGTGAGCTCGCCCGGAACGAGCCCGAGGTTGCACACGCTGGCGGCCAGCACCGTGGGGTTCAAGCCCGCTCCCTGGACGAGCACCCAGGTGGCGCCGATGGCACCGAGGAACAGGTAGGTGATGACGGGACTGCGGAGCGTGGGGTTGTCGTCACTGAGAGGAATCATCGCGCGGGCCCCATCATGCCCACTGCGGCGCGCGGGGGCAGCGCTTTCCCTCCTGCTTGTGGGGGAGCGGACGGGCACGCGGGGTGCTTCCTGGCGCGGGGGGCGATTCTTAACTGTACGCCCATGAACGCCATCTTCTCCCGTCCCGTCTCGCTGCCCGGTCTCCGCATGCAGGCCCTGGAGGCGGGGCCCGCCCAGGGGCCGCTGGTGCTCCTGCTCCATGGGTTCCCCGAATTGTCCGAGAGCTGGCGCGAGGTGATGGGTCCGCTGGCGGAGGCGGGCTTGCGCGTCGTCGCGCCGGACATGCGCGGCTACGGCGACACGGAGCGGCCCGAGACGGGCTACGACCTGGACACCCTGGCGATGGATGTCGTGCACCTGGCGAGACACCTGAGCCCGGGTCGGCCGGTGCACCTGGTGGGGCATGACTGGGGCGGCATCATTGCCTTCTACGTGGCCGCCCATCACCCGGAGGTGGTGGACCGGCTGGCCGTGGTCAACGCCCCACACCCGGCGCTGCTCGTGCGCGAGCTGGCCAGACCCGCGCAGATGCTGCGCTCCTGGTACGCCTTCTTCTTCCAACTGCCGTGGCTGCCCGAGCGGCTGTTGTCCGCGGGGGGTGGGGCCCTGGTGTCCCGGATGCTGCGGCGGCAGATGGTGGACGACTCGCGCGTGCCTCCGGGGAAGCTGGCGGAGTACGAGGCCCACTTCTCGCGGCCCGAGGCGGTGCGCCCGCCCATCACCTACTACCGCGAGCTGTTCCGCTTCCTCTTCACGCCCGGGGGCAGGCGCCGGCTGCTCGCCACGCCGCGTGCGCGCGCTCCGCTGATGCTCATCTGGGGCGAGCGGGATCCCGCCCTGCGCACGGCGTTCACCCAGGGACTGGAGCCGTACTTCGAGCAGCGCCCCATCGTGCGCCGGCTGCCCGAGGAGGGCCACACCCTGCCGCTCGAGGCGCCGGACAAGGTGGCGTCGCTGCTGCTCGAACACTTCCGCGCCGCGCGGGCCACGAGTGGCGTGGAGCGGGTGGACGTGCGCGCCCGGGAGCAGGAGCGCGAGCTTCATCCCCCGGCGTGAGGCAGGGCGTGCGGGGCTACTCGCTTCCCGACGTGACAGTCTCCAAGGGTCTGGCGGCGGTGATGACCGCCACCCTCATTTCCTACGTGGGGGTCGAGACCTTCTGGGGACTCGTCGTGGGATTCAAACGGCTGATGGACGAAGCGGATCGGGCCACCACGTTCAACGGGCTGCGCGCGGCGGGCGAGCGGTACGGCAAGCTCATGGGCCGGAACGCGGCGCGAGCATTCGCCATGCTGGCCATGGCGGCCATTGGCAACACCGCACCGGGTCTGGCCGCGAAGGTGCCGAAGCTGCCCGGCTCCATGCAGGCGGCCGTACAAGCCGAGACGCAGGTGGGCATCCGTCTCGCGGCGGTGGGGGAAGTGGAGATGATCGCCGTGAGTGCCGAGACCGTCACCATCGCCCTGGCGCCGGGCGCGGTGGCGATGACAGCGCGAGGTCCGAGCGGTGGCGGCAATCAGAAAAAGGACATTGCAATCCCGGACGGAAGAGCGAAGCACATCTTTCGCAATACACCAGGTCATCTTCGTGACACCCCTACCAATAGGCAATTGCTACAAGAGATGGCGGCGGATGAATCAGCGAAACTCGGGACAGATAAATTCGGGAACGAGTGGTTCGCGAGAACAAACCCGGATGGGACGCAAGTATGGGTGCAAGTGCGTCATGGTGAGATCATCAACGGTGGATTGAATCAAGTTCCGCGAAACTACAATTCCCAAATGGGTCTATCCGCTCCTTCAAAACCTTGAGATTGACATGGAAGACAAGATCACGATCAAGGAAGCATACGCGGCGATGTACGCCTACCTTAAAATGCTCTACGACATGACAGGCTCGGACGACTTGGGTGGTTTTTTAGGCAGCATGTCGCTGCTTGAAGACGGTACACCTGCGGATCCCGGAGTCTGGGACGATTGGATGCGCTCCGTACAACAGGCAAGGCACGGTCAAGTCGATCTGACCCTGGGACGCCCTGACGAGTGAGAATCACCTGGAGATCCGACGAGGCACGCGGTGGTGATCTCACAGGCAGGTAGGGGATGCGAATCGAGTCATCAGGGAGGAACGCAAGTTTCCCCCGACGTGAGGCAGGGCTTGCGCGGGGCTACTCGCGCAGGTGCAGCTTGCGCACCAGCTCCTCGTACTTCTCCGGCGACAGGTTGCTGTTCTTGAGCGCCTGGCGCAGCGGCTCGGCCTTCTTGTAGACGGCCGAGTAGCCGCACTCGGGGAAGAACTCCGGCAGGGCCTCGAAGGCGAGGTTGCGCGGGTAGTCGCGGCACATCCCCGGCCGGCTGTCGTATGAGTCGCACTGCTTCGTCGTGGAGTCGTAGTGCGTGCAGCGCAAGACGAAGAGCTTGTGCCGACGGTCCTCGCCCACGTACTCGAAGCCGTTGACGAGCCGGTGCCAGGTGAGCACGAGCCAGCGCAGCGAGCGCAGGAAGAAGACGGGCCGGCTCACCGCGAGGGTGGGCGACTCACAGCAGCGGCCACACCCGTTGCACGCGCCCGTCAACCGGTAGCGGGGCTCCCCCCGGGCTCGCAGGAGCAGCCGCGTGACGGCGAGGTCGAAGTCGTAGCGCAGCCGCGCGAGGCGTTTGATGCTCCGGCGAAGGGGCCCATCCTTCATGGCGCGTGAGTCTAGCGCTCCCCGGGCCCCCATGCTTCAAATGCCCGCTCTCCGCCTCATTCACCAGGAGAGCTGCCATGCGTTCCTCGAAGCACTCGCCGTGGTTTCAGTTCGTGGTGTTGTTCACCGCCGCCCTGCTCGCCGCTGGATGCGCCTCCAGCCGCCGCGAGATGTACCTCCAGGAGAAGGCGAGCGGCTACGTGTACCGCAAGCCCCTCGCCGAGGTGTGGCCCCAGCTGCGCTCGCTGCTGAAGGAGAAGGAGTTGCCCATCCGCGAGGCACCGGGCGCGTTCGAGATCGCCACCGACTGGGCCATGGTGGGCGCGCCCTCGTCGCTGGGCACCAACTACGTGCGCTACTACGTGCGGGGCAAGCAGCCCAGCCCGGCGCTGAGCGCGGTGGAGATCTTCCGGCAGAACCGCACCGAGTCCGGCCCGGGACCGGTGGACTCGCGCACGGGCCAGCGCCAGGCGTTGGGCACGGACACCACCAACATGACGCGCGACCGGGAGCTGGAGTGGGAGTTGTTGCAGCGCGTGGACCCGGAGGGCGCCCGCGCCCTGCGCGCCGAGGCCGAGACGGCCGTCAAGTAGGGGGCTCAGTCGCGCAGGGGCAGCTCCACGGTGAGCCCGTCGTAGGCCACCTCGACGGGGCCCTTGAACTCCTCGCGCGCCTGGGTGAGCAGCCGGGACGGGTCCGTGTCGTGGCGGCTGGACAGGTGCGTGAGGATGAGCCGCCGGGCGCCCGCCTCGCGCGCCACCTGGGCCGCCTCGCGCGCCGTCGAGTGCCGCGTCTCCAGGGCCCGCGCCTGCTCGTCATCGGAGAAGGTGGACTCGTGGATGAGCAGATCCGCCTCCCGGGAGGCCTTCACCATCGCGGAGCAGGGGCGGGTGTCCCCGGAGATGACCAGCCGCCGTCCAGGCCGGGGCTCGCCGACGACCTCCTCGGGACGGATGGTGCGGCCGTCGGCCAGTTGCACCGGCTCGCCCCGCTGGAGCTGGCCATAGAGCGGCCCGGACGGCACCCCGAACTCCTTCACCTTCTCCAGGTTGAACTTCCCCGGGCGCTCGTCCTCCTGCAGCACGTAGCCGAGCGCGTTGATGCGGTGATCCACCGCCACGGCCTGCACCGAGTAGCCACGCCGCCGCACGGTGTCGCCGTCGCGCAGCTCGTGGATCTCCACCGGGAAGGACAGGGACTCCACGCCCAGGTGCACCGCCTGGTGCAGGAGCCGGCGCGCGGTGGGGGGCCCATAGAGCTGCACGGCGCCATCGCGCCCCATCATCCCGAGCGTGCGCAGGAAGCCGATGATGCCCAGGTAGTGGTCGGCGTGGAAGTGGGTGAAGAAGACGGCGTCCACGCTGAAGCCGGTGCCGTAGCGCACCATCTGCCGCTGACTGCCCTCGCCACAGTCGAAGAGGAGCAGATCCGTGTTGGCCTTCACCGCGAGTCCGGAGAGGTTGCGGTGCAACGTCGGCTGGGCGGCCGAGGTGCCGAGGAAGGTGAGCCTGAGGATGGACATGCCAGCGCTGCCCATGAATGAAACTCCTCCCGGCGCGGCGACCGGATGTGTGCGCGATCCGCCTCATGTACCACGAGGACGAGGGGGTTGACGTGGGGGCTCTTTTCGCCCGGGGGGTGGGTGGGCTAAGAGGCGCGCCCTTCCCATGAGCGACTCCCTGACCGTGTCCCCCACGAGCGACCCGCGCCGCGTGCGCGCGGCCGATGGCTCCGTCCTCACCGTGCCCGCTGGCTGGGCCCTGCTGCCCCCGGGCGACGCGGGCCTCACGCGCCGGGTGAAGGCCGCCGGCCCAAGCTGGACGGTGGTGGAGAAGAAGGGCCGTAAAATCTTCTCCCGCGGGGTCTGGGCACCCGAGGCCCACATCACCGCCGCGCAGGCGGCCCTGGAGGCCGAGCGCGCCACCCCGGCCTATGCCCGCCGCCGCGAGGCCGACGTGCGCCGCCGCGAGCGCGAGCAGTCCGAGTACGAGGTGGACTTCGCCAACGCGGTGCTGCGCTTCCTCGCCTTCGCGCCTTCCTTCATGCCCCAGGCGAAGTTGATGGCGGTGGCGGTGTCCGCGCATGCCACGCCCGTGGGCAGCGGCACCGTGGCGCGCACCGAGCGCATCCCCATCGAGCGGCGCGCCGAGGCGGCCGTCATCGCGTGGATGCGCCACCAGACGACGGCCTACGACAACCTCTCCATCGCCCGGGTGAAGGGGGCACGGCGCGAGGTGCGCCGGGAGCTCGCCGAGGTGTCGCGCGCGGTGTTGGACCTGCATCGCCGCGAGGGCAGTCACCCGGTGGCCGCGTGTCCGCTGTGCAAGGCCCTCGCGAAGCTCGTTCCGGTTCAGCCCTCATAGACAGACATACCCGGAGTCCGGGGAATCAGAATCAAGATGTACTGATGGGTGTCATAAGTAGATTGGATGTATTCTTGACCGGGGGTTCAGGAATCCCCCTTGGCCGTTTCTGACCGGCGGGTTAGGAATGCGGCCACCATGGCCCGTCCCGCGGATCCTCACGCCCGAGCAGCACTGATCGCCGCCGCCCGGGTGGAGTTCATGAAGAAGGGGCTGAAGGGCGCGCGCATCGAGGACATCACCGCCGCGTGCGGACTCTCCAAGGGCGCCTTCTACCTGCACGCCGCGTCCAAGGAGGCCCTCTTCGGAGAGGTGCTCAGCGAGTTCATGTCCGCGCTGCAGGGCCTCATCGACCAGCGGCGCGAGGAGACGGAGCGGTTCTTCGCCGAGCAGGGAGCGGTGGAGGCGCGCGACGTGTCCGAGCGCTCCGCGCGCTACGAGCGCCTGCTGGCGATGAGCGCCGAGGGGGATCTGCGCACGCTCGAGCTGATGTGGGCCTACCGCGACGTGATGCAGGTGCTCATGCGCGGCAGCCAGGGCACGGACTTCGAGTCCTTGATGTGGGGTTTCGTGGACAGGGAGGTGTCGCGGGTGGCCCAGGAGTTCCGGCGCCTGCAGTCCGGCCGCGCGCTGCGCTCGGACGTGCCCTCCGAGGTCATCGGCTCGCTCATTGTCGGTACCTACGTGTTGCTGGCGCAGCGGATGAGCCAGATGCAGGAGAAGCCGGACCTGGCCGCCTGGGCCAACTCCATCCACCTGCTCATCCGCGAGGGCTGCGTGCCCCGGTGTGACGTGGCCGCCCCGGTGGAGCCGCCGCGCGCGCCGCCACCGGAGACTTCGACTTCTTCGCGCCGGGCCTCGTCCCGCGCGCTTTCCCGCACTCGCAGTACCCCGAGGTCAGGATCGTGAAACTCTTCAGGACGCCGCTCGTCGCCGGGCTCGCCGCCGTGGGCATGGCCGCCGCCTCGTTGTCCCTCTCGGGTTGCCGCGCGGACGCGGCCCCGACCGCCGCGACTCCGGCCGCCACGCCGGGCCTCCAGTCGGTGACGCTCGCCGCGCCGCGCGCCGTGCGCAGTACGCCCCGCGAGGAGGTGACGGGCACGCTCTTCCCCTCCCAGTCGTTGCAGGTGGGCTTCGAGGTCGGAGGCCGGCTGGAGAAGGTGCGGGTGAAGAAGGGCCAGACGGTGCAGGAGGGCCAGACGCTCGGCCAGCTCAACCCGGAGATCGCCGACGCCCAGCTCGCCCAGGCGCAGGCCTCGGTGGCCGCCGCCGAGGTGAGCGCCGCCATGGCCGCGGACGTGGCCGAGCGCAACGCGAAGCTGCAGCAGCAGGGCAACGTGAGTGATTTGCAGAACCGCACCTCCAGCACCCAGGCGCGTCAGGCCGAGGCGCAGCTGCTCGCCGCCCGCGCGCAGCTCGCCCAGGCGCAGGCGGGCCGCCGCCGGCATGACCTCAAGGCGCCCTTCGCAGGCACCGTCACCGACGCGCCCGAGCAGGTGGGCGCCATCGTGGGCCCGGGCGTGTCGCTCTTCGCCCTGGAGAACGTGGGCACGCTGCTGCTCAAGACGACGGTGGCCGAGTCCACGCGCGCGCGCCTCAAGCCGGGCACCCGCGTGCGCGTGGAGGTCATCGGCGGCAGCACCTTCACGGACGAGGCCGTCATCCGCACCGTCATCCCCTCGGCGGACCCGGCCACGCGCCGCATCCCGGTGGACATCCTCGTGCCGAACAAGGACGGCCGCTTCGTGGCCAACACCCTGGCGCGCGTGGTGCTGCCGCTGGGCGAGGCCGAGGAGGCCCATGCCCTGCCGACGAGCGCGCTGTCCTCTTCCGGGGGAGACCACGTGTTCGTGGTGGCGCCCTCGGGCGAGGTGCGCCGCGTGGACGTCCAGGTGCTCGAGCGTGGGGTGCGCGAGGTGGTGGTGAAGGCCGCCGCGCCGCTGGACAAGGTCGTCGAATACCTCACGCCTTCCCTCACCGAGGGGACGCGCGTCTCCGTGAAGTAGTCCTCCCGCCGCACGCCTTCTCGAGCGTCCCCCCATGTTCCTCAGCGACGTCTCCATTCGCCGGCCGGTCTTCACGGCCATGATGTCCCTCTGCCTCATCGTCCTCGGGGTGATGGGCTTTACCCGGCTGGGCACCGACCTCTTCCCGGACGTGTCCATTCCGGTGGTGGTCGTCAACACCATCTACAAGGGCGCGGGCCCGGGTGAGATCGAGACCCAGGTCATCAAGCCCATCGAGGATGCCGTCGCGGGCATCAACGGCGTGGACAAGATCCACTCCTTCAGCCGCGAGAACGTGGGCACGGTGGTGGTGCAGTTCAAGCTGTCCACGAACCTGGACCGGGCGGTGCAGGAGGTGCGCGACAAGGTGTCGGGCGTGTCCAACCGCCTGCCCTCCGACGCGGACGCGCCGGTGATTGGCCGCGTGGACCTGTCGGCGGTGGCGGTGCTCACCTACGCGGCGAGCGCGCAGGCCGACTCGCGCACGGTGCGCAAGCTCATCGAGGACCAGCTCAAGCCGGCGCTCGCGCAGCTCGAGGGCGTGGCCGACGTGCGCATCAACGGCGGTGACGTGCGGGAGATCCAGGTGGACATCGACCTGGACAAGGCGCGCGCGGTGGGCGTGTCCCCCATGGACGTGGGCCAGCGCATCGGCTCGGAGAACCTGGACCTGCCCGCGGGCCGGTTGCAGCTCGGCTCCACGGAGCTGACGGTGCGCTCGCTCGGACAGTTCAAGAGCGTGGAGGAGCTGCGGCAGTTGCCGGTGGCGCAGAGCCGCACGGGCGCGCAGGTGCGGCTGGAGGAGATCGCCACCGTCACCGACGGAGCCGAGGAGCGGCGCACCACGACGCGCCTCAATGGCCAGGACGCGGTCATCCTGGAGATCGTCAAGCAGCCGGGCTCGAACACCGTGGCGGTGAGCGACGCGGTGAAGGCGGCGATGACGAAGCTCGTGCCCACGCTGGGCCACGAGTTCAAGACCACGCTGCTCATCGACCAGTCGGTGCCCATCCGCGAGAACGCCCACGAGGTGTGGATCGCCCTCGTCTTCGGTGGCGCGATGGCGGTGCTCATCATCCTGATGTTCCTGTTGGATCCGCGCGGCACCTTCATCTCGTCGCTCGCGCTGCCCACCTCGGTCATCGGCACGTTCTTCGTGATGTACCTGCTCGACTACTCGCTCAATCAGATGACGCTGCTGGCGCTCTCGCTCGCCATCGGTCTGCTCATCGACGACGCGGTGGTGGTGCGCGAGGCCATCACCCACCGGTTGGAGCAGGGCGAGGACCCCGTGTCCGCCGCGTCCAATGGAACCAAGGACGTGGGCCTCGCGGTGCTCGCGACCACGCTCGCGCTGGTGGCGGTGTTCGTCCCGGTGGCCTTCATGCCCGGCATGGTGGGTCAGTTCCTCCAGCAGTTCGGCATCACCATCTCGGTGGCGGTGCTCATCTCGCTCTTCATCTCCTTCACGTTGGACCCGATGTTGTCCGCGCGCCTGGCCAAGCAGCGCCAGGTCGGCGAGCACCACCAGGAGAACGCTCTGGCGCGCTCCATCCGCGGCTTCCTGGACGGCAGCGAGCGCGTCTACTCGCGCATCCTCCGCTGGGTGTTGGATCACAAGTGGGCCACCATGGGCATCACCCTGGTGGCGATGGTGCTGTCCTTCGGAGCCGCGCGCAGCCTGGGCATGGAGTTCATGAGCCCGGAGGACCGCTCGCAGTTCTTCGTCCAGCTCATCCTGCCGGACTCCTCCAACCTGGAGCAGACGGGCAAGCGCGTGGAGCAGACGGAGAAGCTGCTGCGTGAGATTCCCGAGGTCACGGACATCTACTCCATCGTGGGAGAGAACGGCGACGTCAACAAGGCGCGCATCCGGGTGCTCACCACGGAGAAGCACGTGCGCACCCGGGGCATCCAGGCCATCAAGGAGGATGCGCGGGCCCGGCTCGTTCCCGAGCTGGTCGCCACCCGCGTGCTGATGATGGATCCGCCCATCATCGATGGGCTCGGCGGGGACTTCTATCCCATCATCGTGCGCGTCACCGGCCCGGAGCTGTCACAGCTCAAGGTGGAGGCCGAGCGCATCGCGGGGATGCTGCACGACATTCCCGGCACGGTGGACGTGCGCGTGGACTTCAACCCGCCCAAGCCCGAGCTGGCGATCGAGATTGATCGGGCGCGCGCCAAGGACCTGGGGTTGAGCGCCGCGGCGCTGGCCATGCAGATGCGGCTGGCCATCGGCGGTGACGTGTCGGCCAAACTGCGCGAGGGCGTGGACGAGACGGACATCCGCGTGCGCCTGTCCTCGCGGGACCGGGACACGCCCGAGCGCGTGGGCCAGCTGCTGCTCGCCACGCCCCGGGGCATGGTGCCGGTGTCGGACGTGGCGAAGGTGGAGCTGCGCGACGGCCCGAGCGTCATCGAGCACGAGAACCGCCAGAAGCAGATCGCCGTCTATGCCCAGCTCCAGGACGCGCCCCTGGGCGACGTGGCGGCGAAGTTCCGCCAGAAGGTGGACGCGCAGCCGCTGCCCGCGGGCTACTCCATCATCTACGACGGGCAGATGAAGATGCTCACCGAGCAGAACGACGCCTTCGGCTCGGCGTTCATCCTGGCCTTCGTCTTCATCTACATGGTGCTCGCCAGCCAGTTCGAGTCCTTCAAGCACCCCTTCACCATCATGGTGTCGCTGCCGCTGGCGCTCGTGGGCGCGCTGCTGGGCCTGTACTTCGGCGGCTTCCACGTCTCCATGGGCGCCATGATTGGCATCATCCTGTTGATGGGCCTGGTGACGAAGAACGCCATCCTCCTGGTGGATGGAGCGCTGCAGTACCTGCGCGAGGGCTCCACGGTGGACGAGGCGCTCATGAAGGCGGGGCCTCGCCGGCTGCGTCCCATCCTCATGACGAGCGCCGCCATGGCCATCGGCATGGTGCCCACCGCCATCGGCCAGGGCGTGGGCTCCGAGTTCCGCGCCCCCATGGCCATCGCGGTCATCGGCGGCGTCATCACCTCCACCTTCCTCACGCTGTTGGTGGTCCCCGTGGTCTTCGCGGCCATGGAGAGCCTGGGCTTCTCCAAGCGCGCTCCGAAGTCGGCCGACGCCCCGGTCCTCCCCATTCCCGAGCCGAGGCAGCACAGCGACCGCGCCGCCTGAGCGCGGCGCGTCGTCCCCCGTCATCTCCCCTGTGTTCCCCATGTCCATCCGACGCTCCGCCGGCTCCCTCCGGCGCCCCCTCTCCCTGCTGCTGCTGGCCTCCCTCTCTCCGCTCGGCGCGCTCGCCCAGACGCCCGCGGACGCGCCCGTCCAGCAGCAGCCCTCCGCCGCCCCGCCCGCCGCCGGGGAGTCTCCCGCCCCGGGCACGTTGCGCACCGCGACGCTGCGCGAGACGCTCCTGCTCGCCGCGAAGCAGAGCCCGGACGTGGTCGCCGCCCGGGCCCAGGCCGCCGTGGCCGCCGCGGGCGTCAACCGCGCCTGGACGGCGTGGCAGCCCGAGCTGACGGTCAGCGCGCAGTTCGTCCACTCCAGCGCTCCGGCGCAGTTCGACCTGGGCTCCATCATCCAGTTGATGGGAGGCGTCTTCGCGCTTCAGCCCGTCAACCCGCAGATCATCCCGGGCCCTGTCGTCATCTCCGCGGAGAACTCGCGCTACGCGACGGTGCAGATCTCCCAGCCGCTCTTCACGCCCGCGGGGGCCTTCCTCATCGGCCCGGCCAAGGCGGGCGCGGAGGCGGCGGAGCTGGGCGCCCTGGAGGCGCGCGAGCAGGTGTTGCTGGCGGTGGCGCGCACCTACCTGGGGTTGCAGGGCATCATGCAGCTGACGGCGGCGGCGCGCGAGGCGGAGGCGGTGGCGCTCCAGCGCGAGGCCGAGTCCAAGGCGCAGCTCGACGTGGGCATGACGGTGGAGGCGGCGCTCCTGCGGGCCCAGACGGAGACGGCCCAGGCGCGCGTGCAACTGGCGCAGCTGTCCGGCCAGTACACGCAGCTGCTCGCGCTGCTGGGTGCCCTGGTGGGCGAGCCCGTGCAGCCGGTGCCCCTCGAGAACTCGGACTCCTCCTGGCGGATCCCCTCCGAGGACCAGCGGCCCTGGGAGGACACCTACGCGGTGCGCTCGGCGGAGCTGGCGGTGCGCGCCAACGAGGGCAAGGTGACGTATGACCGCTTCTCGTGGCTGCCGAGCGTCGTCGCCCAGGGCCGGGGTCTCTACAATTCCAACACGGGCTTCACCGGGCAGAACACCTCCTACGAGGTGTCCGTCGCGGCCAGCCTGCCGTTGTACGATCGGGGCCAGCGCTACGCGGCCCTGCACGAGGACGAGGCGCGGCTGGCCCAGGCCCGGGCGCAGTACGAGTCGGCGCGGGCCCGGGCTCGCGCCAACTGGGTGGCGGCCCAGGCCAACCTGGAGGCCGCGCGGGTGGCGCTGACCCAGGCCGAGTCCCAGTCTCAGCTCGCCGCCCGGGTGCAGCAGCAGGTGGCCGCCGGCTACAAGGCCGGAGTGGCCACCAGCCTGGAGATGTCGGACGCGGACAACCGCCGCTTCCTCGCCGCCAGCAGCGCGGCCCAGGCCCGCTCCCAGTTGGAGGTGCGCCGCGTGGAGCTGGCGGCCGCCGCGGGCCGCATCGCCGCCTCGCTCGAGCCGGACGACGCCGCCTCGCCCCGGTGAGTCCCGCGCGTCCCCGTGACACCGGGGACGCTCAGGCGCGCTTGGAGCTCTCCCCGGTCTTCACCGCCGAGCCGATGAGGTGGGCCAGCCGCAGTGCCTCCGGCACGCGGCCCGTATCCGTGAGGCGCTGGAGTGCTTCCTCCACCCACGGGGGCTCCGCGCCCTGCACCTGGAAGGTGAAGCCGCCGCGCTGATGGATGGGGCCCGCGCGCCGCAGCAATTCCAGACGCGCCCTGGGCCGCGACAGGTTGCGCAGCGCCCGCTCCACGGCCTCCAGGTCCGGCATCCGCCGCATCACCGCCACACAGGGCTTGCCGAGCGTGTGCGCCAGACGGGGCAGGTCCACCAGGTTGAAGCCGCCGAAGGCGAGCCCATCCAGCAGTACCAGGTGGAGCTGGGGCAGGAACTTGCCTCCCACCAGCAGCCGGCACACTTCAGCCGTCGCCGTCCACCCATCGCGCCGCACGTGGCCCCAGACGAGCCCCTCGAAGCGCGTCCCCGCGCACACCACCCCCGCGAGGTTGACGCGCACGCCCGCGCGCCGCGCGAAGGGCGCATCGTCGAAGCCCACGGCGCGGGGCAGGGGGGGCAATCGCGGGGTCATGAAAAAGCAAGAGCCCGACCCCGGTTGAGGTCAGGCTCCAGGAATCCCACGCAGTGGGAATCAGACCGGACGCACGTTCTGCGCCTGCAGGCCCTTGGGGCCGCGCGTCACATCGAACGACACCCGCTGGCCCTCCTGCAGGCTGCGGAAGCCGTCCGCCTGAATGGCGGTGTGGTGGCAGAACACGTCCTCGCCACCGCCGTCCTGCGTGATGAACCCGAAGCCCTTCGCGTCATTGAACCACTTGACCACACCGGTTGCCATAATTCGTTCTTCTTTCGTCACCAGACGGGTGGAGCCGCCTGCTCGGCCCGGACTTGAGCCGGAGCACTGGCGTAGTCCGTCCGGATCCAAAAGTCGAGAGAAGAGGGAAAGATTGTTGATGCCCGAACAGTGCGGGGATGAAGTCCCGTGCTTCGAGAGTTGCCGGGACAGGGCTCCGGGGAGCGACTTCGAGCCTTTTCGGTTCACGCACGGTACAGTCCGCGCGGTTTTCCACCCTCTCACCTTTCTTCGAGGAGGCATCCTCTGCTTCGCTATACCGCCGATCGCCGTACCGTGGCCTACCTCGCGCTCGCCGTGGGCCTTTCCATCCTTCAGTGGAACCTGGATCGAGTGTACCCGGTGCTCTACGCCCTGGGTCTCTTCATGGGGGTAACGGTGGCGGTCATCAGCCACAACCACAACCACCTGGGAATCTGGAAGTGGCGGCCCGCCAACACCTTCACCAACTACGTGCTGGCGCTCTACTACGGCACGCCGACGGTGGCCTGGGTGCCCACCCACAACCAGACGCACCACAAGCTGAACTTCGCCGAGGGTGACACCTCGCGCGGCCCCAAGTTCTTCAAGAAGAACCACCTGCTGGCGCTGCTCGTCTACCCCACGCTCACGGGCATGGAGCAGGCGCCGGAGATCTCCGCCTACATGAAGAACCTGTACCAGCGCGACAAGAAGGCCTTCGCCTGGGCGTTCTCCGAGTTCGTCGTGTACTTCGGCACCATGGCGGTGTTGCTGGTGCTCGACTGGCGCAAGGCGCTGCTCTTCTTCGTCATCCCCCAGCAGTTCTCTCTGTTCATGATCCAGGTGTTCAACTACGTGCAGCACATCGAGGTGGATACGGGCAGCACCTGGAACCACTCGCGCAATTTCGTCTCCCCGGTGCTCAACGCGCTGCTCTTCAACAACGGCTACCACACGGTGCACCACCAGAAGCCGGGCGTGCACTGGTCGCAGACGCCCGCGCTGCATGCCGAGCACGCCCACAACATCCACCCCGAGCTGCTGGTGAAGAGCTGGTGGGGCTTCATGTTCCGCACCTTCATCCTGCGGCCCTTCCTGCCCGCGCGCCCGCCCACCTTCTCCCCGTCGTCCTCGGCCGCGTCGGCCGCGTCGGCGTCCATGGCCGGGGCGGAGACGACCTAGTCTTTCCGGAAGGGGTCCCGGTCCCCGAGGCCGGGCCTCGTGCCGGGCTTCTTCCCTGGGAGAGCCTGGCGCATGACTCGAGAGTTCGTTCCGCCCCCCCGGGGCGTTACCGTCCGTGGAGCCCTGGAGGCGGAGCTGGCCTCGGCGCCCGAGACGGGCCTCACCGCCAAGGAGCTGTCCGCCCTCGTGGGTATCTCCGAGAAGGACGTGGCGGGCCACCTGGAGCACCTGGAGAAGTCCCTCAAGGCCGGAGGGGCCGCGCTCACGGTGCTGCCCGCCGAGTGCGTCGCGTGTGGCTATGTCTTCCGCGACCGCAAGCGCCTGTCCCGGCCCGGCTCCTGCCCGGAGTGCCGCTCCACCCGCATCGATCCGCCCGCCTTCCTCATCCGCTGAGCGCGGGCGGCGTGCTCCCCAAAAGCGAAGCGGCGGGAAGCCTTGGGGCCTCCCGCCGCTCGTGTCACCCAGACGGGGCCGCGAGGGCCCCGGGGCCGGTGACTAGGCCGGCTTCACGCCCGTCTTGGGCGCCTCGCCGGTGAGGACGGACATCGGGGTCTCGATGCGCATGCCGTAGAACGAGCGGTACACGAACACGAAGGACACCAGGAAGAGCACGGCGGCGATCACCTGGGTGATGGTGCCCTGGCCCGCCTGCTTCAGCTCCACCGCCAGCTCCACGGCGAGCAGGCCGAAGAGGGTGGTGAACTTGATGACCGGGTTGAGCGCCACCGAGGACGTGTCCTTGAAGGGGTCGCCCACCGTGTCACCCACCACCGTGGCCGCGTGCAGCTCCGAGCCCTTGGCCTTGAGCTCCACTTCCACCAGCTTCTTCGCGTTGTCCCACGCGCCACCGGCGTTGGCCATGAAGAGCGCCTGGTACAGACCGAAGATGGCGATGGAGATGAGGTAGCCCACGAAGAAGAAGGACTCGAAGCAGGCGAACGCCAGCGTGCTGCAGAACACGCCCAGGAAGATGTTGATCATCCCCTTCTGCGCGTACTGGGTACAGATGGCCACCACGCGCTTGGAGTCCTCCACGCTCGCCTTCTCCACGCCTTCCAGCCGGATGTTGGCCTTGATGAACTCCACCGCGCGGTAGGCGCCCGTGGACACCGCCTGCATGGAGGCGCCGGAGAACCAGTACACCACGGCGCCGCCGGCGATGAGGCCGAGCAGGAAGGGCGCGTGCAGCAGCGACAGCTTGTCCGTGTTGGCCGGGTTGAGCATGCGCAGCCCGTCGGTGCCCGTGGTGATGCCCACCAGCAGCACGATGATGGAGAAGATCATCGTCGTGGCGCCCACCACCGCGGTGCCGATGAGCACCGGCTTGGACGTGGCCTTGAACGTGTTGCCCGCGCCGTCGTTCTGCTCGAGGTAGTCCTTGCCCTTGTCGAAGTCCGGAGCGAAGCCGAAGTCCTTCTGGATCTCCTGCTTCACGTTGGGGATGTTCTCGATGAGCGACAGCTCGTACACGCTCTGCGCGTTGTCCGTCACCGGGCCGTACGAGTCCACCGCGATGGTCACCGGCGCCATGCTCAGGAAGCCGAAGGCGACCAGACCGAAGGCGAACACCGCCGGGGCGATCATCAGCGTGCTCGGGATGCCCAGGCTGAAGTAGTAGGCGGCGCCCATGAGCACCATGATGATGATGCCCATCCAGTAGCCGGAGAAGTTACCGGCGACCAGACCCGAGATGACGTTCAGGGACGCGCCACCCTCGCGCGACGCCGTCACCACCTCGCGCACGTGGCGGCTCTCGGTGGAGGTGAAGACCTTGATGGCCTCGGGGATGATGGCGCCCGCGAGCGTGCCGCACGTCACGATGGCGCTCAGGCGCAGCCACAGCGACTTGTCACCGCCCAGGTCCGGAATGAGCAGATAGGACACGATGAACGTCACCACCACGGACACGATCGAGGTGAGCCACACCAGCACCGTGAGCGGCTTCTCGAAGTTCATCTGGTCGGCGTTCTTGTACATGCCGCCCTGGATGATGCCGTTGATGAAGTACGAGCCGAGGCTCGCGAGCACCATGGCGCTGCTCATCATGAAGATCCACACGAGCAGCTGCGCCTGGTACTGCGTGGGCACCGCCAGGAGGATGAAGGTGATGAGCGCCACGCTCGTCACGCCGTAGGTCTCGAAGCCGTCCGCGGACGGGCCCACCGAGTCACCCGCGTTGTCACCCGCGCAGTCGGCGATGACGCCCGGGTTGCGCGCGTCGTCTTCCTTGATCTTGAAGACGATCTTCATCAGGTCCGAGCCGATGTCGGCGATCTTCGTGAAGATACCGCCCGCGATGCGCAGCACGCTCGCGCCCAGCGACTCGCCGATGGCGAAGCCGATGAACACCGAGCCCGCGTAGTCCGCCGGAACCAGCAGGAGGATGAGCAGCATGAGCAACAGCTCGGTGGACACGAGCACCATGCCGATGGAGATGCCCGCCTGCAGGGGGATGGCGTAGGTGGGGTAGGGCTTGCCGCGCAGCGACGCGAAGGACGTGCGGCTGTTGGCGAACGTGTTCACCCGGATGCCGAACCAGGCCACGCCGTAGCTGCCGGCGATGCCCATCAGGCTCGCCAGGAGGATGGCGATGACCTTGAGCGGCTCCAGGTGACGCAGGAAGCCGAAGTACACCACCATCACCGCGCCAATGAGCACCTCGAGCAGGAGGATGAGCTTGCCCTGGGTGACGAGGTACGTCTGGCACGTGGCGTAGATGAGCTCGGAGATCTCCAGCATCGCCTTGTGCACCGGCAGTCGGCGCAGCGCGGAGAACTGAAGCACGCCGAACACCAGGCCCACGATGCAGATGGCGATGCCCACCATGAGCAGGGTGGCCCCGTTCACCGCGCCACCCAGGAAGGTGACTGCGCGGAAGTCCGGGAGGATGAGATCCGCCTCGCTCGCGCGGGCGGTGCTGCTGGCCAGTACCGCCAGGAATCCGAGGATCCTGCCGGCCTTGGCGGAGAGGGATGTGGGAATCATTCGATGCAACTCCTCAAAGCTCATCTCGTGGCGCGTGGCGCTCCCCGCCGGCGCGCGCTGATGAAGAAAACGTGAGTATCGAGGGGTTGGCCGCTCGCGGTGGGTCACCTGAAGTCCCCCCCCCCGCGAACGCTTCAGCTCAGCCTCGCCCTTCAAGGACGGAGAGCACGCCTTGAAGGCGGCCCGCGTGTACCACGTCCCCGGGAGGAAAGTCGAATTCCCGGAGAGGAGTGATGATTACAGTACCTTCACATTGAAGGTCTTGAGCACCTGATCGCCACGCAGGATGGAGACGCTCCAGTCACCCGGCTTGCTCAGGCGCACCCCCGTCCACTGCCGGGCCCGCCAGCCCTCGCCCTTGACCTTCACGTCCTTGGTCTCGCGCACCACGTTGCCCTGCTTGGTCTGCACCATCAGGTCCTCGATGGAGTCGCCCTGCGGCACCAGATAGGACTGCCACACCATCACCGACGTGTTGGCCTTGACGCCCTCGGCGGGCACCTCCACGGTGCACTCGAACTTGTTGGGCCCTTCCTTGCCCACCTCGGTGCACAGCTTGGCCTCCACCAGCACCGGGCCCTGTCCCTGCGCCTTGTAGAAGTAGTTCCAGGTGTCGCGCACCGCGTCGGCCGACGGCGCCTTCACCGGTTCGGCGGCGGGAGCCGGAGCCGCGTCCTGCGCCATCGCCCCACCGCCCCACGCCATCAGCGCGCACATCGCCAGCTTCTTCAGGGTGCCTGTCATGTTGTCCTCCCCCATGTTCGGGTGTTCCGGCGGTGTCTAGCACAAGACAGACCCGCGCTGGACAACCCCTCTTCCCTCAACCCCAGACGAAAAAGGCCAGGGTGACGAGTGGCAGGTAGAAGACAAAAGCCACCAGGAGAAATCCGAGGATGTCCTTGAAGTCGAGCCGGGCCACCGCGAGCAGCGGCAGCGCCCAGAAGGGTTGGATGAGGTCGGTGGCCATGTCGCCCCAGGCGTAGGCGAGCACCACCTTCTCCGGCGCCACGCCGAGCGTGCGCGCGGCCTCCAGGAGGTAGGGCGCCTCGATGGCCCACTTGGAGCCGCCCGAGGGCACGAAGTAGTTCACCACGCCGCTGTAGAGATACACGATGGCGGGGAAGGTGGCCGTGGTGGACAGCGACACGAAGAGCTGGCCGATGCGCTCGGTGAGGCCGGTGGCCTTGAAGATGCCGTAGATGCCCGCGTAGAGCGGGAACTGCAACACGATGCCGTGCAGCACGCTCGCGGCCTCCTCGCTCGCCTTGAGCAGCCGCGCGGGCGTGCCATGCAGCAGCACCGCCAGGGTGAGGAAGAGGAAGTTCACCGCGTTGAGGTTGAGGGCCTTCCAGCCCCCGCCGAACCACAGCGCGCGCGCGAACCACACCAACCCCAGCACGCCGAACACCGTGGTGAGCACCGGCGCGTAGTCCAGCCAGAGCGCGGGGCTGTTGCCCACGGGCCGCTCGGGCGGCTCGAAGTCCTGGAAGCGCTCGAGCACCTTGGGGTCCACCCGCACCGCGCGCTCGGGGCTGGGGTGCAGCGCCCAGGCCAGCAGGGCGAGCCCCGTCACCACCACCGCGGTGAGCCCGAGGTTGAAGGGCGACAGGAGCGTGCGCTCGATGGGGATGAGGCCCAGCTGCTTCTCCAGGAAGTGCCCCGGCGTGGCCACCAGCAGCGGGGCCGAGGCGGACAGGCCCGCGTGCCACGTGGCCCCGAGGCCGAAGTACGCGCACGCCACGAGCAGCCGGTAGTCCACCTCGGGCCGGCGCCGCGCCACGAAGCGCACCAGCATGGCGCTCGCCACGAGCGACAGGCCCCAGTTGAGGTAGGCCAGCCCCATGGACACCGTGGCCATGAGCACCACCGCGCCCCGGGGCCCCCGCGCCAGCCCCGCCAGCCACTCGAGCAGCGCGCGCACCGGCCGGGTGAGCGCCAGCAGGTAGCCGGTGAACATCACCAGCGCCATCTGCATGGAGAAGCTCAAGAGCTCCCAGAAGCCCGCCCCCCACGCGTCCAGCACACGCGGCGCGGGCGTGTCCGTCCACCCCACCGCCAGTCCCATCGTGAAGAGCGACAACAGCACCGCGATGGCGAACGAGCCGGGCACGTAGCGCGCGGAGAACCGGCCGAGCGCCTCGGCGATGCGAACGAGGGTTTCCACGCGACGTCGAGCTCCCTGGGAAGATCGGCGGGTGTTTCCACCCCCCGTCGCCATCTGAGCATGGTTCAGTGGGTCTTCCGAGAAATCCCCTCCGCGGCGCGTCTCCCACCGCCGCGCCGCGTCTGGCGTCCCGTGGACACTTCCGGCAGCGGGGATGTCCTCCGGTCATCCAAACAGGGGTCCCACAAAGTTGCAGGTGTCCGGCAATGCGCAACCCCCCCCTTGTCGCGCCTGGGGACAATGGCCACTTGGTTGGCAATGGCCTACCGCGTCCATATCCCCGTGGAGTTGTGGAGCACCCTCAAATCGCTCCCGCCCGCGCTCGTCGAGCAGGTTCATCGGCGCCTGGATGGCATCGCCCAGTTGGCCGAGGTGGCTCCTCCGCTCAACCCGCTCTGGCTGAAGCTCGGCGCCACCGACCGGCCCCTGTTGCGCTGCATCGTGGATGGCCACGCGCTCCTCTACGAGGTCGACGAGTCCTGCCGCACCGTCTCCGTGCTCGATGTGGAGCTGGAAGAGACCGAATCGCTCTTCCCGGGCGCGGACTCGTTCTCCGCGCGCGAACACCACTGATGCGCCCACGGCGCCCCGCCTCGGCTCCGCTCGTGCGCTCCGCACCGCTCCTCGTGTGAGGGGTGGTGCGTTTCGCGTTCCTCCCGTCCCAGGTTTCCTCCCCTGATCGTCAGGTGCGAGGTGCTGACGGTTGAAACGTGTCATCCACCGGACGGGTGATCGGAAAGACGGAAGGAATTACCGGCCCACTTTGGCTTTATTTACATCCTTGTCCGCCTGCTGTCGGAGCAGGGCTCCGTCAGGGGGGAAGAAGCCGCCGACGTCCTGTCGAGGGGAAGCACGCTTGATCCCAGGTGGGAGCCTGGCCGCCGAGACTCCCTCCAGCCCTCGGCATGAACATCGCAAGGATGGATGTTCGCGTGGAACTCAATTCCCAGTCATCCTGCTGCTGTCCGGCGCCTCATGAGGGCGCGGAATGCCCCACGTTCGTGCCCGCGTCCATGCCCACGCTGCCGCCCAAGGCCGAGCGCGGCGGGGAACTCGTGGGTCAACGCTTCGGCAGCTTCCGGGCGATCCGTGAGCTGGGCCGCGGCGGCATGGGCACGGTGCTGCTCGCCGAGCACGTCCTCATGCCCAAGCGCGTGGCGGTGAAGGTCCTCCACAGTCACCTCGCCGAGGAGCCGGAGCTCGTCTCTCGTCTGCTGGCCGAGGCGCGGGCGATGAGCCTCGTGCAGCACGAGAACGTCGTCACCATCTACGATCTCGACACGCGCGACGGCCGTCCGTACGTCGTCATGGAGTACCTCGAGGGGCAGAGCCTCGCCGCCTTCGCGCGCGGTCCCATCGAGCCGGCGCTCGCCGTGGAGCTGCTCACCCAGGTGTGTGACGCGCTCGGGGCGGCGCACGCGCGCGGCATCGTCCACCGGGATCTCAAGCCGGCCAACATCTTCCTCGTGCCGGGCCCCCAGGGCCGCCAGCGGGTGAAGCTGCTCGACTTCGGCATCGCCAAGCGGCTGGCGCGCATGGAGGGCGAGACGCCCACGCGCACGGGCGTGCTGCTGGGCACGCCCGAGTTCATGGCGCCCGAGCAGTGCAGCGGAGAGGCCGTGGATGCGCGCACGGACCTGTACGCCGTGGGCGTCCTCGGCTACCTGCTGCTCACCGGCCGCGTTCCCTTCTCCAACGAGAGCACCGCGGCGGTGCTCGTGGCGCACCTGACGCAGAAGCCGGTGCCTCCGCACGAGGTGCGCCCGGGTGTGCCTCCGGCGCTCTCCGCCGTGCTGATGCGCGCGCTGGCCAAGCGCCCCGAGGAGCGCTTCGCCACCGCCGCCGAACTGCGCGCCGCCCTGGAGTCCGCCCTCAAGGCGGCTCCGGCGCCCGCGGCGCCCGCCCCCACCGCCTTCACCGCGCGGGTGCCGGGAGCGAGCGCGCGGGACTATCCGGCGGAGCGGGTGGGCCGCGCTGGCCTCTTCCTTCGCTGCACCGGGACGCCGCCCCCGCTGCGCTCCGACGTGTCGCTCGTGCTCCAGTTACCGGGCGGGGAGCTGCCCTGTGTCGGCCAGGTGGTGCGCCACGTGTCGGCCGAGCAGGCCCGGGCGTGGAACATGGCGCCGGGCTTCGGCGTGGAGCTGCGCGACGCCACCCCGGCCTTCCAGCAGCGCTTCTCGCGCCTGCTCACGGGGACGCCTCCCGCGCCCGCGGCGCCGACGCCGGATGAGCCGCGCGCCGAGGCCGTGCTGCGCGACTTCCGCCAGCGGCTCCAGGGAGACCGGTACGCGGTGCTGGGCGTGCCGCGCGACGCGGACGCCGACAGCGTGCGGGCCCACGCCCGCGAGGCGCGCGCCCGGCTCGAGTCCCTGCTCTCCCTGCCGTTGTCCGACGCCCAGCGGACCTTCGTTCAGCGCGCGCTCGCCCGGGTGACCGAGTGCCTCCAGGTGTTGGGCCACCCCGAGCGGCGCGTGGAGTACGACGCGGAGCTGCGCAACGTGAAGGGGGTGATGCGCTGCCTGTCCGCGGGGCTCACCGTCACCGTCCTGGAGGCGTGCCGCCGCCGCTACTTCGAGCGCCACCCCGAGACGGAGGGCCACTCGCTCCTGCACATCGCCTCCGGCGAGGCCTACCTGTCGGCCGGCCGCATGTCCGAGGCGCTCGCCTGCTACGAGGCCGCCCTGCGCGTGGACCCCCTCCACCTCGAGGCCCTCAAGCGCTGGTATGCCCTCCAAGCAAGGATGCGCCACTCGGCGGAAGCCACCGCATCCCGTTAGGATGCGGGTCCTGACATGGCTTCCAATCCCCCCGACGACGACAAGCTCCCCACCCAGGGCCGGTTCACCCGCTTCCGCAAGCTCGCGGGCCTCTCCGCGCAGCTCAGCGCGGATGTGCTCAAGAGCGGCGCCAAACGGCTCGTGGGGCAGGATCCGGAGCTGCTCAGCATGTCCGCCGCGGAGAAGCTCGTCACCACGCTCGGAGAGATGAAGGGCGCGGCGATGAAGATCGGCCAGGCGGTGGCCATGGACACGGAGATGCTCTCGCCCGAGGTGCGCCAGGTCATCGCCCGGCTGCAGAACGAGGCGCCTCCCATGCCCTACGCCCTGGTGGAGCGCGTCATCCGCGAGGAGCTCGGCGACGCGCCGGAGAAGCTCTTCCGCGAGTTCTCCCAGACGCCGCTCGCCGCCGCCTCGCTCGGCCAGGTGCACCGCGCCGTGCTGCACGATGGCCGGCCGGTGGCCGTCAAGGTCCAGTACCCGGGCATCGCCGAGACGCTCTCCGGGGACATGGACAATCTGGGCCTCGTGGTGAAGACGGTCTCCAAGGCGTCGAAGCTCACCGACGGCACCGCCTACTTCCGCGAGCTGCGCGACGAGATGCTGCTGGAGACGGACTACCTGCGCGAGGCCGCGCTGTGCGCCTCCTTCGCCCGGAGCGCCGAGCGCCTGCCGGACCTCAAGGTGCCCGAGGTCATCACCGCGCTCACCACCGGGCGCGTGCTCACCCTGGAACTCCTGCGCGGCCGTACCCTCAAGGACTGGGTCGTCACCCAGCCCTCCGCCGAGGAGCGCTACCGCGTGGCGCGCCAGCTCATCCTCGCCATCTACGGGCCCTTCTTCACCGTGGGCGACCTGCACGCCGACCCCCACCCGGGCAACTTCATGGTGCTCGAGGATGGGCGCCTGGGCGTGCTCGACTTCGGCTCCATCAAGCGCTTCAGCGCGCACTTCGTGGACGCCAACCGGCGCATGTTCCTGCACGCCATGCGCAAGGAGCCCATGGACATCCTCGCCCTGAGCCGCGAGGTGGGCTTCACCTGCGAGCTGCCCGACGAGGAGGGGACCGCCCTCATCCAGGAGGTGTTCCAGATCGTCGGCCGGCCCATGCGCCTGGCTCCGTACGACTTCGCCACCTGCTCCATCACCCGGGACCTGCGCTCGCACTTCACGCGCAACGCGCCCCGCTTCCTGAAGATCCGTCCGCCCGCCGAGGCGGTCATGTTCTTCCGCTCCACCGGAGGGCTCGTGCAGAACCTGCGGCTGGTCGGCGCGGAGGGCGACTTCACCCGGGTGTACCAGGAGGTCGCCGCGCTCTTGTGAGCACGCCCGCCGTCTCACAGGGCGTAGCGCTCGGCATCCTGTCGCTTGAACTCCAGTCCCATCCCGGGCCTGGACAGGTCCGGTCGTAGCGCCCCCATCACCGGGCTCCGCGCTCCGTCGAAGAGCATGTGCTCGATTCGCACATGGTCGTGGAAGTACTCCAGGTGCACGAGGTTGCGCGCCGCGCAGGCCACGTGCAGATGGAGGCTCGGCGCGCAGTGCCCCGACAACGGTACCTGGAAGCCCTCGCACAGCGCGTCCACCTGGAGAAAGCCCGTCACGCCCAGGCACCGCGTCGCGTCCGCTTGCAGGACGTCCACCGCCTCGGCGCCCAGCATCCTGCGGAAGTAGATGGCGTCCCAGCCATACTCCCCGGCCGCCACATCCATCCCGCTGGGAATCCGCTGCCGGAGCAGGTGCAAACCCGCCAGATCATCGCTCGACACCGGCTCCTCGAACCAGACGACCCCCGCCTCCGCGAAGCTGTCGGCCAGCTCCAGCGCCTGCTTCGCCGTGTAGGCGCCATTGCCATCCACGAAGAGCTGTATGTCCGGGCCAATGGCCTCCCGCGCCTCCCGCACCCGCCCGCCATCCTCGTCCGGGTGGCTGCCCACCTTCATCTTCACCCGCGCCAGCCCCTGCTCCACCCACCCCGCGAGCTGCTCCTTCAGCTGCGCGATGGAATACGAGGTGAAACCTCCGCTGCCGTAGACGGGCACCGCCGCCCGCACCGCCCCGAGCAGCCTCACCAGCGGCACGTCCAGCAGCCGCGCCTTCGTGTCCCACAGTGCCGCGTCCACCGCGGAGAGCGCCATGGCCACCAGTCCAGGCCGTCCCTTGTTGCGCACCCGCTTCAGCAGCGACACCATCCGCGCCGGCACGTCCATCACGTCGTGCCCCTCGAGTTCCTTGGACAGCGTGCGGTGGATGAGGCTCGCCGCCGTGGCATCCGCGTACGTGTAGCCGAGCCCCCGCCGGCCTCCCGCCGTCACCTCCACCACCACCAGCGTCGTGCTGTTCCACTCGGCGGTGCCATCCGCTTCCGGCGCGTCCGTCGGTATCTCGTAGGCCCGAGCCTCACATCGCTCGATGGGCACCACCTCGCTGCTCTTCTGGCCCATGGCCGCCCCCCTCCCGTCGTTCCTGGAACGCCCAGCGCTAGTTCTTCTTGTGAGGAATGAGCTGTTCCACCACTCCCTTGATGGACTGCCTGATGAGCCCGGCGGACTTCTCGTCTCCCTTGAGGATGGCCTCGGAGAAGTGCCTGGCCTGCTCCAGGGTGATGTGTGGCGGCAGCGGGGGCACGTCCGGATCCACGTAGGCCTCGAGCACCACCGGACGGTCCGCGCTCAGCGCCTGCTCCCACGCGCTGGAGATCTGCTCCGGCTTGTCCACGCGGATGCCCCGGAGGCCAATCGACTCGGCGTAGCGCGCGTAGGGGAAGTCCGGCAGCTCCTGCGACGCCTTGTACCTCGGGTCTCCCGCCAGCACACGCTGCTCCCACGTCACCTGGTTGAGGTCCCGGTTGTTGAGCACCAGGATGACGAGCCGCGGATCCTTCCACTCCTTCCAGTACTTCGCGATGGTGATGAGTTCGCCGTTGCCATTCATCTGCATGGCACCGTCGCCCACCAGGGCGATGACGGGCCGGTCCGGGTAGGCGAACTTGGCGCCAATGGCATACGGCACGCCGCAGCCCATGGTGGCCAGGTTGCCCGACAGGGACGCCATCATTCCCTTGCGAATCTTGAGATCCCGCGCGAACCAGTTGGCCGCCGAGCCCGAGTCCGACGAGAGGATGACCCCATCCGGCAGCTTCGGCGACAGCTCATGGAAGACGCGCTGGGGATTGATGGGATGGGCGCCGTTCATCGCCCGCCCCTCCACCACCTTCCACCACTGGCGGATGCCCTTCTCCAATCCATCGCGCCAGCTCCGATCCTCCTTGCGCTTGAGCAGGGGAACGAGCGCGCGCAGCGTCTCCTGGGAGTCGCCCGTGAGCGGCACCTCCATGGGGTAGCGGATGGCGAGCATGCGCCCATCGATGTCGATCTGCACGCCGCGCGCCTGGCCCTCGGGCGGGAGGAACTCCGAGTAGGGGAAGCTGGTGCCCACCATGAGCAGGGTGTCGCACTCCATCATCATGTCCCAACTCGGTTTGGTGCCCAGCAGGCCGATGGCGCCGGTGACGAAGGGCAGGTCATCGGGTAGCACCGCCTTGCCCAGCAGCGCCTTGGCCACGCCCGCGCCCAGCAGCTCCGCCACCTCGATGATTTCATCCGCCGCGCGCATGGCACCGGCGCCCACCAGCATCGCTACCTTCTTGCCGGCGTTGAGCACCTCGGCGGCGCGCCGCAGATCCCTCTCCTGGGGAATCACGCGCGGCTCGCTGTAGCCCACGCTGGAGTGGATGGAGCCATGCACCTGCGGAGGCCGCTGATAGGGCTCCTCCTGCACGTCGTTGGGGATGATGATGCACGTCACCGTGCGCTGCGACTGGGCGATGCGCACCGCCCGATCCACCGCGTGGCGGATGGCCGAGGGGTTGGAGACCAGGACGGTGTACTCGGACGCCACGTCCTTGAAGAGCACGGGCAGGTCCACTTCCTGCTGATAGTGTCCGCCCAATCCCATGCTCTTCTGCTGGCCCACGATGGCCACCACGGGCTGGTGGTCCAGCTTCGCGTCATAGAGGCCGTTGAGCAGGTGGATGGCACCAGGGCCCGAGGTGGCCACGCACACGCCCACCTCGCCCGTGAACTTCGCATGGGCACACGCCATGAATGCCGCCATCTCCTCGTGGCGTGCCTGGATGAACTGGAACTCGGAGTTGCGTCCGAGCGCGCCGAGGAGGCCGTTGATGCCATCTCCCGGGTAGCCGTAGAGGCGGCGGATGCCCCACTGCGCGAGGCGATAGAGCAGGTAATCGCTGACGGTGGCACTCATCGAGGTTCCATCCTCCATGCGAGGTGCGTTCACCGCTCAAGCTGGGTATCTCCGTGTGGAGAGTGGAACCCAGGTGAGTGGTGAGAACTCGATGAGCCCTCGTCTCATCCGCCCTGGGGTATGCGTGCGAGAGACCCCATCCAGGCGCTCTTGAACACTCTCGCCTGGCGCGGGGTGCCTAGCTTGAAACCCAAGCCCGCACATCGTGAGGCATGAACAAGGGAGGAAGCAGGCATGCGGCCCATGGATGCCATCCAACACGCACTCTCGAGAGTCGCGCGCAAACGGCCGGCACCCCGCGCGCTCCCATGCTCACAAGGAGGCGAGAGCACGGTGGACGTGCGGGGGCTGGAGGAGGACCTGCGCCGCGCCCTGGAGGGCGAGGTCCGCTTCGACGATGGCAGCCGCGCGCTCTACGCCACGGATGGCTCCAACTACCGACAGGTGCCCATCGGTGTCGTCATCCCCCGAAGCCTCGACGACGTCCTCCAGACGGTGCGTGTCTGCCGGGAGTACGGCGCTCCGCTGCTGTCTCGCGGCGGAGGCACCAGCCTCGCGGGCCAGTGCTGCAACGTGGCCGTGGTCATCGACTGGATGAAGTACCTCGGCAAGGTGCTCGAGATAGACGTGGCCACGAAGTCGGCCCGGGTGCTGCCCGGCACCATCCTCGACGTGCTGCGCCACCAGGCCGAGGAGTACCACCTCACCTTCGGCCCGGACCCCTCCACCCACAATCACTGCACCCTGGGCGGCATGCTGGGCAACAACGCGTGCGGCTCGCATGCACAGATGGCCGGACCCGTCTCCCACAACGTGTTGGAGTTGGATGTCCTCACCTACGACGGACTGCGCCTGACGGTGGGCCCCACCAGCGACGAGGAACTCCAGAGCATCATCCGGGCCGGCGGCCGGCGTGGTGACATCTACCGCGAGTTGCGCGACCTGAGAGACCGCTACGCGGACGAGATCCGCCGCCGCTACCCGCGCATTCCCCGGCGTGTCTCCGGCTACAACCTCGACGCGCTGCTCCCCGAACATGGCTTCGACGTGGCGCGCGCCCTGGTGGGCACCGAGGGCACGTGCGTCACCATTCTCTCGGCGAAGCTCAAGCTCGTTCACAGCCCGCCCCATCGGGTGGTGGTGATGCTCGGCTACCCCGACATCTACACCGCGGGAGACCACGCCCATGAACTGGCCGAGCGCTTCCACCCACTCGCGCTGGAGGGGCTGGACTACCGGCTCATCCACAACGTCGTCGTGAAGGGCCATACGAGCGAGCAGGCGACCATTCATCCCCGGAGCTCGCACGTCGAGTTCCTCGAGCTGCTGCCGCGGGGCCATGGCTACCTCATGCTCGAACTCGGAGGGGATACGAGGCAGGAGGCCATCGAGCGGGCGTGCGAGATGATGGACGAGCTGCGCGAGGATCGGCGGCCCCCCGAGGACATGCGGTTGTACTCGGACATGGAGCACATCGAGCACGCGTGGAAGATTCGCGAGTCGGGCCTGGGAGCCACCGCGCGCGTGCCCGGCCAGCCGGATACCCATCCCGGATGGGAGGACTCGGCGGTTCCTCCGGAGAAGCTGGGCGACTACCTCCGGGGCATGCGCGAGCTCTACGACAAGTATGGCTATGACGCCTCGCTCTACGGCCACTTCGGCCAGGCGTGCGTGCACACGCGCATCAACTTCGATCTCAAGTCGTCCCGGGGCATCCAGAAGTACCGCGCCTTCATGAACGAGGCGGTGGACCTGTGCGTGTCCATGGGGGGCTCGCTGTCGGGCGAGCATGGGGATGGGCAGGCACGCGCCGAGTTCCTCCCGCGGATGTTCGGCCCGGAGCTGGTGCTCGCCTTCCGCGAGTTCAAGACCATCTGGGATCCCCTGGGGAAGATGAACCCGGGCAAGGTGGTGGACCCCAACCCCATCGACCAGCAGCTGCGCTTTGGACGGGACTACGAGGCACGAACGTGGAAGCCGCGGACGCACTTCAAGTTCCCGGATGACGACGGCCTGTTGTACCGGGCCACCGAGCGCTGCGTGGGAGTGGGCAAGTGCCGGCGCGACAGCGGCGGCACCATGTGTCCCAGCTACATGGTGACGAAGGAGGAGAAGCACACCACGCGCGGCCGGGCCCACCTGCTCTTCGAGATGTTGCAGGGCCAGGTCATCAAGAAGGGCTGGCGCGACGAGAACGTGAAGGAGTCGCTGGAGTTGTGCCTGGCGTGCAAGGGGTGCAAGGGCGACTGCCCGGTGAACGTGGACCTGGCCACGTACAAGGCGGAGTTCCTCTCGCACTACTACCAGGGACACCTGCGCCCGAGGCCCGCCTACGCCATGGGCCTCATCATGTTCTGGGCGCGGGCGGCCATGCTGGCGCCGGGGCTGGTGAACCTGCTCACGCAGCACTCACCCACCAAGGAGTTGCTCCAGAAGCTGGGCGGCCTCACCACGAAGCGGCCCATGCCCCGCTTCGCACCCGAGTCCTTCCAGCGCTGGGTGGGGCGGCAGCGGCCCGTGCCACGCCACCAGGGCCACCAGCGGGTGCTGCTGTGGCCGGACACCTTCAACAACCACTTCTTCCCGGAGACAGCGGCCTCGGCGCTGGAGGTGCTGGAGGACGCGGGCTTCGAGGTGGTGGTGCCCCAGGGCTTCCTGTGCTGTGGCCGTCCGCTCTACGACTTCGGCATGCTGCCCACGGCGAAGTGGATGCTGCGGCGCACGGTCGAGCGGCTCCGGCCGTACATCGAGGAGGGCGTGCCGCTGGTGGGCCTGGAGCCGAGCTGCGTGTCCGTGTTCCGCGACGAGCTGCGCAACCTCTTCCCGGACTGGGGGCTCGCCACGCAGCTCAGGCGCCAGACGTTCCTCTTCAGTGACTTCCTCGGCAAGTACGCCAAGGACTGGCAGCCACCACACATGGAGAAGAAGGCGGTGGTGCACGGGCACTGCCACCACAAGTCACTCTTCAAGCTGAACGACGAGAAGGGCCTGCTCGACAAGCTGGGGCTGGACTACCAGGTACCGGAGACGGGCTGCTGTGGCATGGCGGGCTCGTTCGGTTTCGAGGAGGGAGAGAAGTACGAGGTGTCCCAGAAGGTGGGCGAGCGCGTGCTGCTGCCCAAGGTCCGTGAGACGCCCAAGGACACACTCCTCATCGCGGATGGCTTCAGCTGCCGGGAGCAGATCGCCCAGAACACCGACCGCAAGGCCCTGCACATGGCGCAGGTCGTGCGGATGGCGAAGGTGTACGGGGCCTCGGGCCCCGCGGGCGGGTACCCCGAGCGCGGCTGGGTGACGAATGGCCTGGGCAGGCCCCCGGCACGCTGGGGTCTGCGCGCGGCGGTGGTGGTGGGCATGAGCCTGCTGCTCGGCGGCCCGCGGCTGCTCAAGCCCCCTCACGGTGGGTAGAGGCCGCCGAGCAGCATGCCGAACGCCACGTGTGACACCAACACCGTCAGCGGCGTCCACGTCCCGTAGTGCAGTCCGAGGAAGCCCGGGGGCTCCAATGGCTTCACCTCCGTTGGTCCCTGGGACTCGGCCGCCATCCTCGGGTGCAGCGTCGGCATCGCGGGCAGCACCACCAGCAGCACGAGGCCCGCGTGCAGCACGCCCAGCAGTCCTCCCAGCCACCAGCCCGCTCTTCCCCACGCGGCGAATGCCGCCAGGTACACCCCGGAGACCACCAGTCCGTTGAGCAGGTGCAGGCCCAGCCCGTACAGCTTCGCCCTGTCCCGGTCCGCCGTCACCATCGTCCCCAGCAGGAAGGGCAGGTTCATTCGCGTCAGCCTCAGCCGCTGGCTCCCCGCCAGCAGCCCCGTCAGCACCAGGGTGCCCGCGCTCCCTCCCACCACCCAGCGCAGCAGCCAGGACACGAAGGACTCCGCCTCCTGCTCATAGCCCAGCCCGTAGAAGGCCCGGGCCGTGAAGGCCGAGTCCCTCACCCAGCAGAAGCGGTAGTCCCAGTTGTCCTCGCCGCCCGGCACCTCCGGCAGTGACGTGGTGGGCGCCGCCACCACTCCTCCCGAGGGGCCGAACGTCAGCAGCTTCATAGTCGTGAATGCGCGCGGGCCGCATGCGGGTCTCCCTCCCAGGATGTTTGTCATCTCCGGAGGGAGCATCAGCCATGGGCGAGGGCCCGGCGCCTGCTCAGTGGGTGCCTGGCGAAGAGGGGCTGCTCATGCTCGAGCCGCCGGCCGCCCAGGCTCCTAGCGTGCGCTCGCGGCGGGCAGCCGGCTCTTCTTGTAGATGCTGATGAGCTTGCGGGCGAGCGACTCGCCCTGGACGCTCTTGGAGATGTAGCCATCCGCGCCCGACGCCAGGGAGAGCGAGCGCAGCCGAGCCTCGTCCGAGGCCGAGTAGAGGATGAAGCGCGTGGTGGAGGGCGCCTGGTTGCGCGCGAGCGCCAGCACCTTGTCCCCGCTGAGCGCCGGGATGTTCACGTCCAGCAGCACCAGGTCCGGCATCACCGTACGCACCAGGTTGGACACGCCCAGCGAGGAGCGGTGGGTGCGGATCTCGAAGCCGTAGGCGTGGAGGGTGCGTTCGACCAGCATCAGCTGGTCGACGTCGTCGTCCACCACCAGCACGCGGATCTTGTTCTCGATCTCGGACATGGGCTCCCTTTCGGAGGCTGTTCGGAGATGGGACTCTTCCCCAAGAGGCAGCGGGGGCTGCGCACCCGAACAATACTGCTCCGGCCGCTATCAGGGAGGCTCAACCCTCCCGGAACTCGCGCCGGAGGCCAGAAATCGGACGCCTGTAACCCCGTCAAGCGAGTAAATCAAGCAAGAGCTTCCAGGAATGAACCCGGCCAGGGACGAAAAGTCAGGAGGCGGCAGGCGGGCGGTGGGCCGCACGGCGCCCAATGACAATCATCCCGGGAGGTCCGTCGTCGGCCCTTCAGCAGGGCGGGGCGACGGCGCAACTGGACTCGAGGACAAGCTCCCGCGCCGGTCGCCGCGCCGCCCCTCGGCGAGGCGTTCACCCCTGGGTGTGTGAGATGCGCGCCGCACGAGACTTTGGGCGCTACACAACAGGTCCATCATGCCGCAGGGGGGGCCGGTTGTATCCCGGGTAGTAGAGTTCAAGTTGATCGTAGGTGTTGCCGAGCGGGCGGGGACCACTCTCAGCGGGGAGTCACATCATGCAAGGACGTATTC
Source organism: Cystobacter fuscus (assembly GCF_044360685.1). Classification (GTDB taxonomy): domain Bacteria; phylum Myxococcota; class Myxococcia; order Myxococcales; family Myxococcaceae; genus Cystobacter; species Cystobacter fuscus_C. The sequence continues at coordinate 1,111,609 of NZ_CP043491.1, forward strand.
GGGTCGGCATCCTGGAGGATCAGACGGTTCTGCGCGAGAGCCTGGTCGCCCTCTTCGAGGGAGCGGGGATGGAGGTGTGTGCCTCGGGTGGGGACGTGGAGAGCCTGCTGGCGCAGATGAACGACAAGCCGCTGGATGTGGCCATCGTGGATCTGCGCCTGGAGAACCCGGGCAACTGGGCGGTGGACAATGGCCTGCGCCTGGTGGAAGTGCTGCGCGAGCGCTACCCCAACACCCGTTCGATCGTGTTCTCCGCCCACCGCGAGGCCTCCCTGCTGGAGCGCTGCTTCCAGGCGGGAGCGGCCGGCTACCTGTGCAAGCTCAACGCGAGCGGCGCGGCGCTGCTGTCCGCCGTCGAGCAGGTGGCGCGCGGGGAGAGCCTCGTTCCCCCGGAGCTGGTGAGCCTGAACCCTGCCGCTCCAGCCTCCCCGCTGGAGCGGCTCACCCAGCGCGAGCGCGAGGTGCTGGAGCTCGTGGCGGCCGGCACGGACAACCTCCAGATTTCCGCGCGCCTGGGCATCACCGAGCGCACCGTGAAGGCCCACGTCTCCAACCTCTACCGGAAGATGGGCGTGCAGAACCGCGTGGAGATGGCGATGATCGCCTACCAGAGCGGCTTCGCCCGCCCGCCGCCGCCGTCGCCGCAGCAGGCCGAGTTTCCCAAGTAGCGCCTGCTAGGGACGCAGGGCGGTGACGAGCTCGAAGGGGCCGGGAAGGACGCGCACCTCGCGGAAGCCCGACGCCGGGAGGGCGCGCGTGTAGAACGCGACGTCGCGCAGACGGCTGCCGCACGAGTCCACTCCCATGAGGAAGTAGGACCAGAAGAACTGGGCGGCGAGCCGCTCCGGGGTGCGGAACTCCTCGCAGATGAGGACGCGGCCGCCCGGAGGCAGGGCCTCGAAGGCGGCGCGCAGCAGGGCGTGCGCCGTGTCCTCGGGCCAGTCATGGAGCACGCGCACGAAGGACAGGGCGTCGTGGCTGTTGGGCAGGGGCTCGCGCAGGAAGTCCCCGGCCACGAAGCCGAGCCGGCCCTCGAGGCCACGCGCCCGCCGGGTGCGCTCCACCAGGGGCTCGCACGAGGGCAGGTTGTAGACGTCCACGCGCAGGTCGGGCCGGGCCTCCAGCAGGTGCGCCGCGAGGCTGCCATCGCCCCCCCCCACGTCCAGCAGCCGCGTGCCGGTGGGGAAGAGGGCGTTGGCGTGGGCGCGGAAGGTCTCCACGATGGGGCCGAGCCCCGCCGCCATGCTGGCCTCGAAGCCGGCCACCTGCTCGGGCGTGCGCGGAGGCCAGTCGAAGGAGCGGGGGGACACGCTGCGCTCCCCGCGCAGCACCTCGGGCAGATGGCCGTGCAGCTCGCGCCAAGCGTACCTCTCCCGATCCCTCTCCTGCGAGCGGGGACCCAGCACCGCCTCGGCCGCGGCGCGCAGGCCCGGGACCGCCGCGTAGCGGGTCTCGCCGCGCGCGTCCGGGGTGGACTCGCGCCGCACGAGCCCCAGGCTCTCCAGGCAGTCGAGGAACTTGTCCAGGCGCGCGGGCACGAGGCCATGGCGCTCGCTCAGGGCCGCGAGCGTCACCGGCCCTGGCTCGAGCGCGTCGAGCAGCCCCAGGCGCAGCGCCGTCTCCACCACGTCCACGGCACGCGCTCCGTTGAAGAGCAGGTGAAGCAGGGCGCGAGGCCCGGGGGTCGGCTCGCTCATGGGGCACCCGCTCCGCTCGCGTCCCGGGGAGCGCCGGGCTCATGGCCGCCCTCGCGCTGCCAGGTGGCCGTCATCTCCACGCGCACCCGCCACAGCTCGGGGAAGAGGGGCTGGGTCATGCGTCCGGGCAGCACCCGCGTGGGCAGTCCATCGAGCGCCTTCACCGTGGAGTCCACGCCGATGGTGCGGCGCACGAGCTGGAAGTGCGTGTACAGCCAGTTCTGCCAGGCCTCGTCGTAGTCGAGCAATTGCTCGCACACGCGCTTGAGGTCGGGGTGGCGGGGCGTCGCGTACACGTCGGCGAGCCGCACGTCGCGCCGTCGCAGCAGCCGCTCCAGCGCCTCGTCCAGGCCCCGGGCGGCGGTGCTCACGGCGTTGTAGCCCGGTGACTCCTGTCCGCTCCCGTTGCCGAGGCTGCGGCGGATGATCTGATAGGTGTCCGGGGTGAGGGTTTCCAGCACGCCCAGCTCCGCGGCGAGCACGCGCGCCATGCGGGGCAGGCGCTCCAGCCGCGCCGAGGCCGCCCAGAGGGCATTGGCGTCCAGCTCATCCACGGCCTCCACCGACTCGTGGGCGAGCAGCTTGAGCCACAGCTCCTGGGACTGGTGCACGGCCTGGAAGAGCAGCTCGTCGGGGGTCACCCGCTGGGCGGGGGGCGTCTGGAGCGCGAGCAGCTCGGGGGTGCGCACGTACTTCTCGTAGTCCAGCTCGCCGTGGCCCACCCACTTCTTGAGCAGCGGGTTGAGCCACGGGCCCTGCAATTGGCGTCTCAACTGTTCGGCGGCGCTGACGACCTCGGGGATCTGTTCCATGAGTCCTCCTGGGGGCATCCGGGACAGGGGCCCCTTTCGAGGACACGGCCGCCTCGGACAGGAGCCAGGGGGACCTATCCGCGGAAGGCGTTGAGTTTCTGGATGAGTTCGGCCCCTTGAATGCTCTTGGAGAGATAACCATCCGCGCCCGCGGCGAGAGCCAGGGAGCGCAGGCGGGACTCGTCCGTTGCCGAGTACAGGATGAACTTGGTCCCCTTGGGAGCGTACCGGCGTGCCAGGGTAAGCACCTGGTCACCTTTGAGGGCGGGGAAGTTCACGTCCAACAACACGAGATCCGGCTCGCCCTGGCGCACCAGGTTGGACACGCCCAGGGCCGAGTCGTGGGTCTGCACGTCGAAGTGGGGGGCCAGGGTACGTCGGACGAGATCCAGTTGGTCCGGATCATCGTCCACCACCAGGACGCGGGCCCTGGTGGTGATGCGCTCAGCCATGGGTCTTCCCCAAATGCTTGCGAATGGTGTCGAGGAGCACCTCGCGATCCAAGGGCTTGGTGAGATAGGCGTCGCAGCCGGCGGCCGAGGCCTTTTCCTGATACTCGCGGCCGGCGTGGGCCGTCACGGCGATGACGGGGACGTTGGCCACGGCGGGCACCTGGCGCAGGCGCCGGGTGGCTTCCCAACCATCCACGCGGGGCAGGGACAGGTCCATGAGGATGAGGTCCGGCACCTCGCGCGTGGCGCGCTCCACGCCCATCTCCCCGTCCTCGGCCTCCAGCACCTCGAACTGGCCGCCGAGGTAGCGGCGGACGATGTCGCGGTTCTGCGGGTTGTCCTCCACGTAGAGGATGCGCGGCTGGCGACTGGCGCGCTGGGCGCTCTGCTTGAGCAAGAGCCCCTTGGCCTGGCCGATGACGTCCTCCAGCGCGTGGCCGCCCTTCTGCACGAAGCCGGCGAAGCCGTCGCGCAGCACGGCCTGCTCCTCGGCGGTGAGCGACTTGCCGGTGAGCACCACCACGGGCACCTGAAGCTTGTCCGCGCGCATGCGGCGGATGACCTCGAAGCCGTCCAGGTTGGGCATCATCAGGTCGAGCACCACGAGCGTGGGCGGGGAGACGCGCGCCTTGAGCAGGGCGTCCTCGCCGTTGTGGGCCTCGTGGGTGGAGAAGCCCGCGCGGCGCAAGGAGCGGCTGACGAGCTCGCGCGTGGAGGCGTCGTCGTCCACCACGAGCACCTCGCCGGCGCCCGCGGAGGAGCCGATGCTGCGGCGCACCACGTCCACCAGGTGCTCGGGCTCCACGGGCTTGACGAGGTACTCGCACGCCCCGAGCGAGAAGCCCCGCGCGCGCTGCTCCTCCACGGAGATGATGATGACGGGGATGCGCGCGAGGTCCGCCTCGCTCTTGAGCGTGGACAGCACGCTCCAGCCGTCCAGGCGCGGCAGGTGGATGTCCAGCACGATGGCCTGCGGGCGCAGCTCGCGCGCCTTGCGCAAGGCCTCCATGCCGTCCGAGGCCGTCACCACGACGAAGCCCGAGGGCTCGAGCTGGCCGGCGACGAGCTGCTGCACGAGCACGTCGTCATCCACCACCAGCACGGTGCCCCCGCGCACCATGGGGGCCAGCACGGCGCCCACGTCCTCGGCGGCCACGGGCTTGTCCAGCTCGCGCGACTGGCCCAGGGCCTCGCCCTCGAGCACGCCCGCCAGCCGCACCGTGAAGGTGGTGCCCCGGCCCAGCGTGCTCTCCACCTCCACGCCGCCGCCCAGGATCTTGCTCAGCTCGCGCACGATGGCGAGCCCCAGGCCCGTGCCGCCCACCTTGCGCGTGGTGGAGCCGTCCACCTGGCGGAACTTCTCGAAGATGAAGGGCAATTGGTCCGGCGGGATGCCGATGCCCGTGTCCTCGACGATGAAGACGGCCTCGTTGCCCTCGGCGCGCGCGGTGAGCGACACCTCGCCCGACTCGGTGAACTTGGCCGCGTTGGACAGGAGGTTGAGCAGGATCTGCCGCAGCTTGAGCGCGTCCGTGCGCACGTGGGCCACGTGCTCGTCGATGTCCGTGCGCAGCTCCACGTCCTTGCCCTTGAGGTACTCCTTCACCGTGGCCGTGCACTCCTCGGCCAGCTCCACCAGATCCACCCGCTCCACCACGACCTCGATCCGGCCCGCTTCGATCTTCGACAGGTCGAGGATGTCGTTGATGAGCGCCAGCAGCGTCTGCGCGTTCTTCTTCACCACGTTGAGGTCGCGCCGGCCGTGGGCGGTGAGCCGGCTGCCCTCCTCGCGCATGAGCAGGTCGCAATAGCCGATGATGCCGTTGAGCGGCGTGCGGATTTCATGGCTGAAGTTGGCGAGGAACTCGCTGCGCAGCCGGAAGGCGCTCTCCGCCTCGCGCGCCCGCTCCTCCTCGTTGCGCTTGGCGGCGGCGAGCTCCGTGGCCAGCCGGTCCAGGTCCTCGTTCTGCTGACGGATGATCTCCATCTGCAGCGCGCGCTGCTGGTAGCTGGCGAGCGTGCGCGCGGACACGGCGCGGCTCTTCGTGAGCTCCTCCAGGTTCTCGGCGAGGCGCCGGTTGGCCGCCTCCAGCTCGGCCTTGGAGCGGCGCAGGCTCTCCTCGGCGGCCTTGCGCTCGGTGATGTCCTCGGTGATGCCGAGCACGTAGCGCGCCCGGCCCGAGTCATCCAACAGGGGCAGCTTGCGCGTGGCGTAGACGCGATCCTGCCCGCCCGTGCGCGCCACCTCCTCGAAGGTCTTGAGCTTGCCCGTCTCGAGGATCTCCGTGTCGATGGCGACGAAGGAGTCGGCCTGCTCCTTGGGGAAGTAGTCGTGGTCGAGCTTGCCGAGCAACCACTCCTTGGTCACCCCGAAGGCGTCGGCGAAGGTGCGGTTGGCCACGCGCAGCCGGCGATCCTCGCCGTCCTTCACGAAGAGGACGAAGGGCAGGCTGTCCACGATGCGCTCGAGCAGCCAGCGCGAGTGTTCCTGCTCCTGCTCGGCCTGCTGGTGCTGGCGCCGCTCGAGGGTGCGCTGGAGCTCGCGGCGCACCACCGGCGCGAGCAGCGCCAGGCGGTCCATCTCCAGGTAGCTGTTGGCACGCACCTGCTCCAGGGCCGCGAGCACCTCCGCCTCGTCCCAGGCCGCCCCGATGACGATCAGCGGCAGCAGGGGCTGGCGCTCCTGGAGGAGGGGAGCGGCCTCGCGGAAGCCCAACCCGGGCAGGCCGGGGCCACACACGGCCACGTCCCACTCCCGCTCCAGCGCCGTCTTCAACGCCTCGGGGGTGGAGGGGTGCTCGGCGGAGACCTCGAGGTTCGCGCGCCGCAGGGCCTCGAGGATGCGGGCGCTCTCGGACGCTCCCGCCATCAGCAGCAACTTCAGTGTCCTGGTGTCCGTCACGACAGGGGGCGGAATGCTCATCCGTCAGTTTTCCCCGAACGCCAAGACCGTCAGCGTCGTGTTGATGTGAAACCCCGAGTAGACCTCGAAGTGCACATTCATTCCAGCCGCTGTGGGCGCGTGGCGCAAGGAGTCGGCGATGCCCCCGACCGCTCCGGTTGCCTGGGCGTACCACATGCGGCCGCTGCAATGGAAAAGCAGGGTGGCGCGGGGATTGAGGACGCGGCGGGGCAGCTCTTCCTGGAAGAAGGCGCGCGTCATGCCGGCCAGGTCCCCGGCCTTCATCAGCTCCAGCTCGGTGCCTTCCTCCAGGAGGTTGGCGAAGAGGATGGAGTCGTCGGGCAGGACCTTCCAGGGGGCGCGGATGAAGTACTCGCGGCCCACCTTGAGGGCGGTGGGGTGCGCGGCGAAGCCCCGGGGCTTGCCGAACTCCAGGTCCTCCACCGACACGCCCAGCATGTCGGCGTAGCGCCGCGCGGCCGGCTGGCCGTCGATCTCCAGGGCGCGCGTGGCGCTGTCGTCCACGCGGGTGATGGTGAGGCGCTCGCCCAGCGGCTGGTACCAGTGCGAGCGCAGGGCGGCCCAGGGCGCGCTCGTCTTGAAGAGCGCCACCAGCACGCTGTCCGTGGTCACCTCTCCGTCCACGTGGAGCTGGGCGGACTGGCTCTGGGGATCCGGATCCGAGTCGGCGGCGCCGCCGCCCACGAGCATCAGCGCCTGGTTCTTCTCGAGCAGGCCGAGCAGCAGCTCTTCCTTCTTGTAGCGAAAGCCGTCATCGATGACGAGGCCCACGTAGCGGCGCGTATCGATGTCCGACTGGCGCACGCCCAGCTCCTGGGCGGCGCGCTTCATGGCCATGGCGCCCGCGCTCACCGCGTCCACGGACAGGCCGGTGCCCAGCCCGAGCCCCACCTCGAAGTCGCCCGAGAGCGCGCCCAGCACCACGCTGCCCGAGTGGATGCCGCGGTTGTCCAGCTCGCCCGCGGTGGTGGCGCCCACCAGGCGAGTGCCCGGGGGCAGCCGCTCGCGCACCGCGCGGTTGAGGGCGAGCTGATCCCGCTCGCGTGAGGCGAACAGGGTGACGAGCCGGGGGGTCTCGCCGCCTTCGAGCTGCCGGATGAGATCCTCTGCCACGGCAACCGGTTCCACCAATGTGCTGCGCGCCGTCTGCATCTTCACTCGAGCCAACCAGGACCTCCCGCGGGGGCAGTAGGGGCAGTGCGGCCTACAGGTTACTGCCTGGGTGGGTTTTGTGACAGCTATCCGTGCATTGCTGGAAGGACTCGCGGCCGCCGCCCACGTACATGCTCTCGATGGCACCGAACTGTTGCACGTGCGAGTCCGGGTAGCTCTTGTGACAGGACAGACACGCGGACTTGCTCGTGCGCTGGATGCCCTCGGCCTTCAGGTGGCACTTGTCGCACTGCTGCAGGGGCGAGTCGTAGCGGCCCGAGCGCGAGTGGATGAAGTGGGTGCGCACGGCGATGGGGCCCTCCAGCTCGAAGCCCAGCGGGGCATGGCAGGCGTTGCACCCGGCCCGGTTGTCATTGGCGTGCAGCACCTTGGCCAGCTCGCCGCCCTCGCTGTGGCAGCTGTTGCACGGGCCGGTGGTGAGGCTGGGCTGGGTGGGCTGGGCGGACTCCACCTGGATGTTGATCGTCTTGCTGAAGGGGATGTCCTCGCCCAGGTAGACGCGGCGGCCCTTCACCGTCACCAGGTAGGTGCCGGGCTCGGCGTTGGCCGGCAGGGTGTACGTCCAGGTGTCGCTCACGGCCGCGTCCCAGCCGCCCTTGTCCGGGAAGAAGGCGCCGCCGAACAAGTCATTGGCGGGCGGGAAGGTCTGGAACTGCGCGAACACGCCGTCGCGCTCGAGCGTGCCCACCGTCTGCACGTCGTCGTCGCCGAAGAAGGCATCCAGGTCCACGATGCTGCGGATGGGTTGGAGCTTCTGCGCGGGGCCGATGATCTGCGTCATCAGCATGCGCTCGCGGTGCTTGCGCAGGTAATAGGTGGTGGTGGGCTCGAAGAAGGCCCGGTAGTACTGGATGCCCGACTCGACCTGCCCCGAGGTGTACTGCTTGTAGGTGGGCAGGCTGCCCTGGGGGTGCAGGCGCTTGCCGGCCCCATCGCGCAGGGTGAGCTGGAAGGTGATGCTCGAGCCGGCCGCGTAGGTGCCATTGGCGCGTGGCGGGGTGAGGGCCTTGATGTCCACCGAGGCGCCATAGGCGTAGGCGGGCTTGTCCTCCTGCTCGATGGGGATGGTGTAGTAGTCCGCGCCGGCGCGCATCGTCCAGAACAGGCGCAGGGCGCGGGTGTTGCGCGTGAGCGTGAAGGGCGTGGCGCCCGTGCGCGCGTTGCGCACCTCGACGATGGCCTCCTCGGTGAAGTTGCGCGCGGTGGAGCAGTCACTCACGCTCTTGCAGTCGGCGGTGGTCTGCACCGCGCGCAGCCGGCGGATGAAGAAGTCGTCCGTGGGCTGGCGGCGATCCCCCCGGCCGATGTTGAGCAGGATGGGGCGGCCGGTGGGGCGGCCCCACCCGTCCACGGGCAGCACGGTGAAGACGCTCGTCTGCTCCATCCACTGCGCCTGCCGGTAGAAGCGGCGCCGGGTATAGGTGTTGTCCGCGTTGGCCAGGATGATGGGCTCCTCGTCCACCAGCTTGAGCCCCTGCCAGGGCAGTTGCGCGAACCGGCCCGTCCGGCGCAGTCCGTCCACGCCCTCGTCCCGGGTGGATTTCACCACCTCGCGCACGTCGATCTGGTTGATGTAGAAGCTCTGCCCGGCCTTCACCCGCAGCGGCTGGGCCTTGCCAGGAGCCAGGCCCTCGTAGCCCACCTCGAGCGCCAGGGGGATGGGCTTGGAGCCCACGCGCGTGTCCTCCCCGGTCTTCTCCCCGGGGGCCACCTCGGAGGCCGCCGCCGAGCGCCCAAAGCCCGCCCCGAAGAGGAGCGCCGCCAGACCCAGGCCTCGCAAAAGGACAGACGCGGGCGATGGCACGCCCAGTGCTAACTGACCGCTCATGGCGGACCCTCTTTCCCAGTAGAGGTGGCGGGGGCCACCCCTCCAGCCTTGGTTCTCGCGTAGACCCCGCCCGTGCCACCCAGCCCAGCGCCCGCGAAATCCCGTTCGTTTCCCTATTCCCGGAAACACGAAGATTCGCGTCTGAACAGATTAGAGCGGTTTCCCCTATGGATTTCAACTTCTAAGGGAATTATTCACACTGCTGAAAAGTCATTTTTCAGACTCAGCACTGAGCCAGGGGGCGAGCGCCCGGCAGGCCGGCGCGGAGCGCAGGGCCTCCCGGTTCATGCGCTCCAGCTCGAGGTAGAGCTGCTCGGTGGACAGCCGCGAGAGATCCACCCGCGCGGGGACGAGCTGCGCGGGCGGTGGGGGAGCGAGCGGGGGGCGCAGCATCCAGCCCAGGGCGTAGCCGACGAGGAAGCCCGCCCCGCTCAACAGGCCCCCGAGCACCCCGAGCGAGAGGGGAACCAGGCCATCCAAGGGGGGGAGGTGCCGCCACCCGGTGGCGAGACCCAGGGCGGCGAGGGTGGCGGGAATGAGCGCGAGCAGGCCCACGCCCGCGAGCGGCGGGCGGCTTGAGTGACGCGGCGGCATGGGTTGGTCTCCCCTCAGCGTCTCCCTGGGGCGGAGCCGCTGGTGCTCTTCAACTTGGTCGTGGCTTCACGGCCAGGAAATCACCCTCGTGGGATGGAGCGCTGTCCGTTAAAGGACAGCACTCGTGTGCTCCGGAGGCCCCCTGGGGGGCGCCAGACAATGGCCCGGAGGGTGTTGCGGGGTTATGAGCCAACCCCTTCTTCTGCTTCTTCCGACGTGAGGGTCTGTTTCCGACCATGTCCTTCGTTTCAGGCAACAAGGTTCGCTACCTCCCCCAGCCCGAGTGGGGCGTGGGGCATCTCCTCGAATTGCAGGACGAGGGCGCCAAGGCGCTCGTCCTCTTTCCCGCCCGGGAGGCCGAGCCGGTGCTGGTGTCCACCAAGGGCGGGGCCCTGGTGCTCCAGCGCCTGGCCAAGGGCGAGCCCGTGAAGACGGCCCGGGGCCGGCGCGCCACCGTGGTGGGCGAGGAGGAGGGCGGCCGAGGCCTGCGCCGCTACGTCATCCGCTACGCCGACACGGGCGAGGAGGACGAGCTGCCCGAGTCCGAGGTGCACGCGCTCGCCCCGCGCTCGGACGTGCTGTCCACGCTGCGCGAGGGCCGGGTGGGCGAGGCGCGCGCCTTCATGTTGCGCAAGCAGGCGCTGCGGCTGGACGACGAGCGGCGGTGTGACGCGCTCGGCGCGCTGCTGGCCAGCCGGGTGATGGTGAAGCCGCACCAGGTGGGCGTGGTGCAGCGCGTGCTCAGCGCGCGCCGGCCCCGCTTCGTGCTCGCCGACGAGGTGGGCCTGGGCAAGACGATCGAGGCGGGCATGGTGTTCAGCGCCCTGCGGCTGTCCGGGCTCGCGCGGCGCGTGCTGGTGGTGGCCCCCAGCCACCTCACCGTGCAGTGGCTGGTGGAGCTGTTCCACAAGTTCAACCAGCTCTTCACGTTCATGGACTCGGACCGGTACGCGAGCTCGCTCAAGGAGCAGCCCCAGGTGTCCCCGTGGGCGCGCTTCCCCCTGGTGGTGACGAGCCTGGAGATGCTCGCCCGGAGCGAGGAGCACCGGCGCGCCGTGGCGGGCGAGGACGCGTTCTGGGACCTGGTCATCATCGACGAGGCGCACCACCTCAAGGGCGAGAAGGCCTTCGCGGCCGCCGAGGGCCTCGCCGCCAACAGCTGGGGCCTGCTGCTGCTCACGGCCACGCCCATGCAGTTGGATCCGGCCGAGTACCACGGGCTGCTCACGCTCATCGACGCGGCGACGGCGCCCACGGTGGCGGGCTTCGAGCAGCGGCTGGCGCGGCAGGAGGAGCTGAGCGCGGCGGTGCGCGGGCTGCTCGAGGGCCAGGACGCCAAGGGCGCGGTGAAGGCGCTGGCGGCGCGCTTCCCCGATGACCCGCGGCTCACGGCGCTGAAGGACCGGGACGCGCTCCTGCAGCACCTGGCGGAGACGTACAGCCTGTCGGACCGGCTGGTGCGCAACCGGCGCGCGGTGGTGGGCGGCTTCTCCACGCGCCGGCTGCACCGGCACCCGGTGAAGCTGTCCGCCGAGGAGCTGCGCACGCGCGACGCCGCGCTGGCCGCGCTCGCCTCGTCCACCCTGCGCGGCGCGCCCCTGGGCAACCTGTTGCGCCGCCTGGAGTCGAGCCCCGCGGCCTTCGCCGAGGCGCTCCAGGGCAACAAGGCCCTGGCGAGCGTGGCGGGCTCGCTCAAGCTGCCCGCGCGCGACGCGAAGTTCAGCGCCTTCCAGGACGTGCTGCGCGGCATCTGGAGCGCGGAGCCCCGGGCCAAGGTGCTCGTGTTCACCGAGAGCCGTGACACGCTCGAGACCCTGCGCACGGAGCTGGGCCGCGAGGGCACCGAGGCGCTCGCCTACCATGGTGATCTGCCCCTGGTGGAGCGGGACAGGCAGGTGGCGCGCTTCCGCGATCCCGAGGGCCCGCTGGTGCTCCTGTGCACCGAGGTGGGCGGCGAGGGCCGCAACTTCCAGTTCGCGCACCACCTGGTGCACTACGACCTGCCGTGGAGTCCGGCGACGGTGGAGCAGCGCATCGGGCGACTGGACCGAATCGGGCAGAACCACCCGGTGGAGATCCACGTCTTCGATCCCGCGGGCACGCTGGCCGCGGACGTGTTGATGCTGCTGGCGGACGCGGTGGGTGTCTTCGGCGAGACGGTGGGCGGCCTGGACGCGGTGCTGGAGGAGGTGGAGCCGCGGCTGGCCGAGCTGGCGCTGCTGCCGCGCGAGTCGCGCGTGGCGTACGCCGCGGAGCTCAAGGCGAAGGTGGAGGCGGCGCGGGCGCAGGTGAAGCGCGCGTATGATCCGCTGCTGGACATCCGCTCGTTCGACAAGGACGCGGTGGCGCGGCTGGTGAAGCGGGCGCAGGAGCGCATGGGGTTGGACGAGGAGGAGGAGGACGAGGACACGCCGAGCCTGGAGGAGGGGCTGTGGAGCGTGGCGCGCGACCTGGACGAGCGGCTGGAGGAGTCGGTGACGGAGCTGGCGCGCCGGGTGGGCATCGGCGTGGACACGGACGAGCAGGTGGATGCCTTCCAGTGCGCGTTCCAGTTCGGCCACGCGCTCAAGGTGGAGGGCCTGCCGGGCATCGACATCAACGAGGATCGCACGGTGCTGGGCACCTTCTGGCGCGACACGGCGGTGGAGGCCGAGGAGCTGGAGTACTACGCCACGGGCCACCCCATCGTGGAGTCGCTGTTCGGCTTCCTGCGGGACGGGCCGTACGGGCGCAGCGCGGCGCGGTTCATCGAGAAGCGCGGGCCGCTCAAGGCGCGGGGCGTGGAGCTGCTCTACCACGTGCAGCTGCCCGAGCCCGAGGACACCTCGCCGGGTGCGCGGGTGCCGAGCCGTCAGCTCGCGCGCTTCCTGGAGCGCACGCTGGTGCACGTGGCGGTGGTGGAGGGCCCCTCGGGTCCCAAGGCGGACACGGGGGTGCTGAGCGCGCTGGAGGCGGAGGGCAAGTCCCTCAAGGGGGACGAGGTGGCACGGGCCTTCCCGGGCTTCGCGGCCTTCGTGGACGCGGGTGTGCCGGTGGCGCTCAAGGCCGCCGAGGCCGAGCTGGGCAAGCTCCAGGCGCGTGCGCGCAAGGCCGTGGAGGCCGAGCGGGACGCGGCGCTCGCGCGCATGAAGCTGTCGCTCACGCACCAGGGCCTGGAGGAGAAGTCGGTGCGGGCGCAGCTCGACGCCGAGCACGAGCACTACGAGCGGCTGCTCCAGGCGCTCGCCGGGGCCCAGGTGGTGCTCGACTCGGCCTGCGGCTTCGTCATCAACCGCTGAGGGGCTTGGGGGTCCGGGGGGGAGCCCCCCGGCTCCGGCTCAGGCGCGCACCTTCTCGCGCAGCGCCTTGGCCCGCTCTTGCGTCTCCGGATCCGAGTGCGTCATCTCGATGCCCTTGAGCCGCTGGTCCAGGCTCTTGGGCAGCTTGCCCTTCACCAGCTTGCCCTCGGCCTCCATCGCCTCCAGCTTGCCGAGCGCCTTGTCCGCGATGCGCTCCTTGGGGTGGCCCAGCAGGCTGTCGAGGAAGTACGGATCCTCGGGCAGCTCGGGGTACTTCTCCAGGTAGTCCAGCACGCCCTGGGCCCAGGCGCGGGGGTCCTCGGCGCTCTCCAGCACCTTCTGCATGGCCTGCTTCTGCGCCTTGCGCTTGCCCTCCGGATCGAAGGTCTTCGCCAGGCCCTCGGGCAGCTCGCCGCCATTGAAGAGCGCGTCCGCGGCCGACTTGTACTTCTCGTAGGAGGCGCTGCGCTCGATGCGCTGCTGCGCCGGGTCATCCTGCCGCGAGGTGTGCCCCCGGCCCTTGCCGCGCTGGGCGTCCAGCTCCCGCCACGTCTTGGTGCGCTTGCCGGAGAATCCGCCGCCGCCCCGATCGTCATCCCTGTCACGTGCCATTGCGTCACTTCCCCTTGCGAGCCCCCCACAGCGCCGCCAGGCCGCTCCTCACCAGGGAACGGACGCGTGTCAGCTCCTCGGACGCCAGGGGGTGCTCCTCGTCGTGCTCCGCCTCGAACAGGGCCTCGTCCGCGTACGCGGCGAGCGCCGTGGGCACTGGCGGAAGCTCCGTGCCCGTCCCCCTCAACGCCTCGGGGGGCACTCCCGCCACTCCTCGTGGCCACCCCAGCTCCAGCATGGCGTGCAGCTCGAAGAGCAAGTGACGGGCAACGGCATATCCTTCGTCCGTGAGCCCCACCGCGTCAAGCTCTCCCAGCAGCGCGTCCTGCCGGTTCTCGAAGGAATCGTGCAGCCGCGTACGTGCCTTCTCGTCGTCCTCCAGGTAACGCCAGGCGGCCTCCACGAATGCCGTGTCCGGCTCGCCCGGGGCGAAGACGGGCGGGGGCTCTACCTTCTGCTTCTTCGGGCGCGGGGGGCGGGGGCCGTCCTCCAGGCGGACCTGCTTGCCCTCCTGCACCAGGTCCCACAGCCCCAGCAGGTTCTGGAAGAAGCGGCGCGCGAGCTCCGGGGACTCGAAGCGGGGCTCGCGCTCGAAGAGGCTCGGAATCACCTCGCTCGAGGGGCGTCCCTCGGCGTGGGCCTGGCGCATGTGGGCGAGCACCGTGAGGCTGTCGTGCGGCACGCCCGCGAGCTCCAGGAGCCCGTCGAGCACCTGCGCGCCCTCGAATTCGTGGGTGAACTCCATCTGTTTGGAACGGGAACGGCTCATACCTCTCACCGTAGCCCCTGACGGGCCCTCTTGCCTCCTGAGAACCCACCAGGGAGCCGGGGGACTGAATGACCCGTTCTGTCCTGGACGGCCTCTCCCCTGTCACGAGCGCCTTCCGTTTTCGCCCTTCCGTCCCTAGGCTCCCCCGCCTCCATGAGCGAACCGTCGTCCCAGAAAGTGAAGCTCGCCATCCAGGCGCTGTCCCTGGCCCGCCCCGTGGAGGGGCCTCCCGGCGACGACGGTCAACGCTCGGTCTGGCACCTGTCCGCCCAGGGCGCCGAGCTGCTGTCCTTCGTGGACCCCGAGGGAAGGGTGCAACGCCAGGAGCTGACGCTCTTGGGCGAGCACTGTGTGTGGACGAGCGGCGTGGGCCTGCGCACCGGACGTGTGGAGCAGGTGGACGCCGCGCGCACCGAGGCCAGCGTCGTCCACCCCGACCGCGAGCCCGTCCCCGAGCGGCTCCTGCGCGCCGCGCTCGCGCTCGAGGACTACCAGGGCGAGGATCGCTACATCCTCCACATCCAGCGCGTGCTCGCGCTCGCGCGCCAGAGCCTCGCGCTCGCCGGCAACCCGCTGCCGGCCCCCCCGCCGCCCGTGGCGGCTCCCTCCCCCGCTCGCGCTCCCAATGAAGTGGCCTCCGCGCCCATTCCCCTCATTCCCCCGAGCGCCATCGCCTCGGACCTGGAGCGCCGGCAGGGCCGCGAGGGCCTCACCATGCTCCTCGTGCTCGGGGTGGGGCTCGTGGTGGGCGTGGCCCTGTTGATCTGGCTCCTCTGAGGGGCCTGGGGAGGGGCTCTGGTTCTGCTCAGGGCCCGGTGCGCACCGCGGGCTTCGCGCAGTGCGCGGTGGGCACCGCGCCCAGCGCCCCGGCCAGGACGTGGGGCAGCCGTGAGGACGGCGACATGTGCGAGGCATCCGCCCTCCACGCGCCCCAGGCCGCCAGTTGCAGGGGCCGCGTGTCCAGCGCGAGCACCGCCGCGGCGATCGCCATGAGCGTGAGGCTTCCCGCCCACTGGGCCACGGCCCTCGGGCGTGGGAAGAACCGCCAGCCGACGAGCGCGAAGCCGAGGACCGTCAGGGCGCCCAGGAGCGCCCAGCGCAGCTCCTGCAAGGAGGTGAGCCGCGCGGTGTCCGTGGCGAGCCGCGCGGCGGGGTCCCCGGCGTCGGGCAGGGTCCGGGGCGTGAGCAGATCCACGAGCAGGTGGGCCTCGAGCGCCGCGAGCAGGGCGCTGAAGCCCAGCACCAGCGCCAGCGCGGCGCCGAGCATCCGCTCGGAGTCCTCTCCCGCGCGCCGGTTCTTGTGCACCAGCACGAGTCCCACCGCGACGGCGCCGAGCAGCGCCGCGCTCGTCCAGGCTCCCAGCCGGCGCGTCACCATGGCCTCGCCGGTGCCCGCGGCCAGCATGGCCAGCGCGTCCCGTCCCCCCACTTCCGGCAGCGCCGCCAGCACCCGGCGCATCGCCTCCTGCGTGCCGGCGATGCCCAGCAGCCAGGGCAGGGTGGCCAGCCCCACCAGCAGCACCAGCGGCGCGTGTCTTCCCGCGGCTCCCCTGCACAGCAGCGTCGAGAGCACGAGCGTCACCCCCCCGATGCCCAGCCACATCAAGACGCTGTAGAGGCCGGGCGCGCCCGCCATCCGCCACACCTCGCTGCCTCCACCCAGGAGCGGGGGAAGCGCGAGCCCGACGCTCCCCATCGCCAGGAGGGGAAGCGCGGCGAGCAACAGTCCGGAGAGCGGCGTGAATCTGACGGGAGTCAGCATGGTTTAAAGAGTATAAACCGAATCCCGTGAAATCATGAATTTGCCCCCGAGTACGGAACAGCCGGCGAACAGTGAACGCTCTGGAAGGCAGGGGAGCGAGCGGGCAGCCGCCGGGTTCTCCCTCTGTTCGCTAGGCGGCGACGGCCCCTTCACCGAGGAGCTGGGCATAGCGGCCGCCCCGGGCGGACAGCTCGGCATGGGTGCCCGCCTCCACCACGCGCCCGGCGTCGAGGACGACGATCAGGTCCGCGTCCCGCACGGTGGACAGCCGGTGGGCGATGACGAGCACCGTGCGCCCCTTCATCAGGGTGGCGAGGCCCGCGCCCACCGCCGCCTCGCTCTGGGCATCCAGGGCGCTGGTGGGCTCGTCCAACAGGAGGACGGAGGGCTGGCGCAGGAAGGCGCGCGCGAGGGCGAGGCGCTGGCGTTGTCCTCCCGACAGCCGCGCGCCGCGCTCGCCCACCGGCTCCTCGAGTCCCCCGGGCAGGGCGCGCACGAAGTCCTCGGCGTGCGCGAGTCGCAGCGCCTCCCACACCTCCGCGTCCGAGGCGTCCGGCCGCCCGAGCAGCACGTTGTGCCGCACGCTGCCGGAGAAGAGCACCGGCTCCTGGGGCACCCACGCCAGGCGTTCGCGCACGCGCGAGGGCTTGAGCCGTGACAGGGGCACGCCATCCCAGCTCACCGTGCCGCCACTGGGGGGCAAGAAGCCCAGCAGCACGGAGAAGAGCGTCGTCTTGCCCGCGCCGGACGCGCCCACCAGCGCCACCCGGGCCCCCGCGGGCACCGTGAGGTCCACCCCTCGCAGGGCCTCGCGGCCGTCGGGGTAGGTGGCGCGCAGGCCCGAGAGCGTCAGGGCCTGGGTAAGGGGCGGGGCGTCCTCGCCCTCATCCGCTGGCACGGGCTGGTCCGCGAGCGCGAAGAGGCGCTCGGCGCCGACGAGGCCCGTCACCACCTGGGAGAGCGTGCCGCTGAGTGACTTCACCGGCTGGTAGAGCAGGAGCGTGGCGGTGATGAAGGACAGGAGCCGTCCGGAGAGCGAGGGGTCCCCCGAGATGGCGCGCGCCCCCCAGGCCACCGCCACCGCCACGCCCACCATCCCCATCAGCTCCACGGTGGGGCTGTACGCGCCGCGCAGGAAGAGCGAGCGGCGCATCTCCCCGAGGTAGCGCGCCGCCTCGGTCTCGAAGCGCGCGAGCGCCCGGGGTCCGGCGCCATAGGCGCGCACCACCGGCAGCGTCTGCAACTGCTCCGCCGTCAGCGCGGTGAGCGCGCCCAGGCTCGTCTGCGAGCGCTGGGCCACCTTCTTGAGCGAGCGGGTGAAGGCACGCACCGGCAGCACCGTGAGCGGCATCACCACGAAGGTGAGCAGGAAGAGCTTCGCGTCGATGAGCAGGCACGTGACGAGCAGCGCGACAATCTGCAGCCCGTCGCGCACGTACGAGGAGAGCGCCTGGGTGACGGAGAACTCCACCAGGGGCACGTCCGCGGTGAAGCGCGTGAGGAGCTCGCCCGAGTGCTGGCGCTCGAAGAAGGCGGGGGGCCAGGACAGCAGGCGCGCGTAGAGGGACGCGCGCAGGTCCGCCATCACCCGCTGCCCCAGCCGCTGCATCCACCCGCCCTGGAGGTAGTTCGCGCCCGCCTTGAGCACCGCCACGCCCACCACCATCAGGGGCAGCACGCCCAGGAGCCGCTCTCCGGGCAGCTTCACGCCCGCGAGCTCCACCGGGCCACCGGTGAGCACGGCGCGCAAGAGGGGCCCCACGAGCCAGGCGTAGGTGGAGGTCGCCGCGGCGGCCACGAGCGACGCACCCAGTCCCGCTCCGAGCAGCAGGCGGTAGGGCCGCACATAACCCAGGAGCCGACGATAGACGTGAGGGGAGGGACGAGGCGCCACGGCGAGGCGCGCACTGTGTCATCGCGCCAGGGCCCAGGCAAAGGGACTCGCCTGGCCGCCCGCCCCACGGCCTTCCCAGCTCACCATGTAGGTGCGTTCATTGCCTCAGCGGCCCGGGACGGACAGCTTTCGGCTAGCCATGGACACGAACAACACTGAGAAAGAAGTGCTGAACAGCCCGGGCTGTGAGCCAGTGGTCGAGGACGAGGAGCGTCGTCGATTGCTGTGGCTGATGGCGGAGTACTTCAGGACCATCGGCTGCACGGACATCAAGGCTCGCCTGCCTGGTTTCCTGCCACCCCCTGTGCTCTCGGGGACCATCGAGGACCATCGGCCGGACTTCACCTGCCGCCAGTCCGATTCGGCCCGCACACCCATCATCCTGGAGATCGTCACTCCGAGCATGGTGGATGAGCCCGCCGCGGAGAACCGCTGGAGCCTCTTGTCGAGCGCCGCCAAGCTCTACAACGCGGAACTCCACTTCGTGGTTCCCAAGTGGTCGGTCAGCCGGGGCGTCATTGACCCCATCCTCAAGCGCCGTCTGGCGCGCATGGAGCTGACGGCCAACCGCATCTGGACCGTCTGAGGGCTCGTCCCCAGGCGTCCACCCCGAGATGCGCCCGCTCCCTCGCCGGGGCGGGCGCGGATTGCTGGACCCCAACGCTGCGTTATAGTGACTCGGAATTCGCCACGCGCGGCCAAAGTCCAATAAATCCAGGGGTTTGAAGCAATGCCAGCGGTTTCGGGCCAGAAGCGGGACTATTACGAGGTGCTGGGGGTCCAGAAGACCGTCTCGGCGCAGGAGCTCAAGAGCGCCTTTCGCAAGGTGGCCTTGCAGTATCACCCGGACCGCAACCCCGGGAACCACGAGGCGGAGGAGAAGTTCAAGGAAGCCTCGGAGGCCTACGAGGTCCTGAGTGATCCGGAGCGCCGCAACCGCTACGACCGTTTCGGTCACGCGGGGGTGGGCGGGGCGGCCGGGGGAGACCCGTTCGGCGGGTTCCAGGGCGTCAACATCAACGACATCTTCGGGGAAATCTTCGGAGACATCTTCGGAGGGCGAGGGGGCCGCCGGGCGAGCAACCGGGGCGCGGACCTGCGCTTCAACCTGGAGATTTCCTTCGAGGAGGCGGCGTTCGGCTGCCGGCCGAAGGTGCCGATTCCGCGGCCGAAGAAGTGCGACACGTGCTCGGGCACGGGCAGCAAGAGCGCCTCGGCGCCCAAGACGTGCAGCACGTGCGGCGGGGCGGGCGAGGTGCGCTTCACCCAGGGCTTCTTCGCCGTGTCGCGGCCGTGCTCCGAGTGCGGCGGGACGGGCGCGGTGGTGCCGGACCCGTGCGCCAGGTGCAAGGGCTCGGGCAAGGTGCCCAGTGACGAGGTCATCGAGGTCAACATCCCGCCGGGCGTGGACAACGGCACGCGGGTGCGGCTGACGGGCATGGGCGAGCCGGGAGACCGGGGCGGCCCCGCGGGTGACCTGTACGTGACGGTCATCGTCCGCGAGCACCCGCTCTTCCAGCGCGAGGACTACGACGTCTACTGCGAGGTGCCCATCTCCTTCACCCAGGCGGCGCTGGGCGCGAAGATCGACGTGCCCACGCTCGACGGCAAGGTGAAGATGACCATCCCCGAGGGCGCCCAGTCCGGCAAGGTGTTCCGCCTCAAGGGCAAGGGCGTTCCGCACCTGCACAGCGGCCAGCGCGGCGACCAGCACGTGCGCATCGTCGTGGAGACGCCCACCGGGCTCACCCAGAAGCAGCGCGAGCTGCTCGAGAAGTTCGCCGAGGCCAGCGGCGAGGAAGCGCACCCGCAGTCGAAGAACTTCTTCGAGAAGGTGCGCGAGCTGTTCGGCTAGCCGCCTGTCGCTCCCTCCTCGAATCCTACGAGCGGACGGGATTCGGGGAGAGGGAGGGTGATGCGGGAGCATGTGTTGGGGTGTCCGCCCTGGGCGCGGTTCACCCCACCGGACCTGGAGTCGCGTCGCGCTGGCCATCGGTGAACGAAGTGGCCGGGTCCCCTCGGTTGCAATGCCCGGGTCTGGACGTTCATGGCGTCCCCGGGAGAAGGACACTCACCAACGCCTCGGCGCGTGCGCATACCGAGCCTTCAACCCTGGGAAGGGGGGTGGGCATGGCCACGTACCGACTCATCCGCAAACTGGCGGTGGGCGCAATGGCGGAAGTGTTCCTCGCCAAGGTGGTGGGCGCGGAGGGGTGCGACAAGCCCGTGGCCGTCAAGCGCATCCTGCCGTCCATGGCGAGGGATCGGGAGTTCGTGGAGCTCTTCCTGCGCGAGGCCCGGCTCACCGTCTGCCTCCAGCACCCCAACGTGGTGCAGGTGCTCGACCTCGGGGCGCTCGAGGGCCAGTACTACATGGTGATGGAGTGGGTGGAGGGGGAGAACCTGCGCGCCCTGCAGCGCGGCGCCGCGGCGCGGGGCCTGCTGCTCGGACTGCGCGAGGTGTGCTTCATCGTCCAGCAGCTCGCCGAGGGGCTCGCCTACGCGCATGGCCGCGTGGACGCGGCGGGCCGGCCGCTCCACATCATCCACCGCGACGTCAACCCGTCCAACGTGCTGGTGTCCAGCCGCGGCGAGGTGAAGCTCGCCGACTTCGGCATCGCCAAGGCCCTCAACGCGCAGAGCGGCACCCAGGCGGGGGTGGTGAAGGGCAGGGCGGGCTACGTCGCACCCGAGCAGGTGAAGGGCGCCGAGGTGGATCAACGCGCGGACCTCTTCCTGACGGGCCTGCTGCTCTACGAACTGCTCTCGGGCCGGCAGCTCTTCCAGGGGACGGACTCCTTCCAGACGCTGCGCGCCATCGCCCAGTTCGACGTGAGGCGCCTCGTGCCGCTGCCCGGCGTGCCGACGGCGCTCTGGAGCATCATCACCCGGGCGCTGGCGCCTGATCCGGCGGCGCGCTTCTACCGGGCGAGAGAGCTCGCGGACGCGCTGCGCGACTTCCTCCACGAGCACCGGTTGCGCGTGGGGCCCCAGGACGTGGCGGCGCTCTTCCAGCGCTGCTTCCCGGGACGGCGCTCGCTCCTGGAGGGCGTGGACGGTGGCTCCCACGAGGCGCTCGGGGAGGAGATCCGCCTGGGCTCGGATGTGGGGCTGCAGCGCCCGACGCCGCTCACCTCGGTGCGCTCGCGCCCGCCGTTCCTCGGAGGGCCCCGGCTGGGCACGCCCGCCCCCATCCGGACGCAGACGGAGCCGGGCCGCGTTCCCGCTTCGGCGCCCCCCTCCAGCACGGGTGTCCTGGAGCTGGCCTCGCGGGTGCTGCGTCCGGCGCACCGCAAGCTGGGCGAGATGCTCCTGGTGTTCGGCAAGGTGTCGGAGCCGCAGCTCCGGGGCGCGCTGGAGCGGCAGCGGTGCTCCGGCGGGCGCATCGGTGAGCTGCTCGTCGCCGACGGGCTGCTCTCCGAGGAAGACGTGGTGCGCGCCCTGAGCGAGCAGAGCGGCATCCCCTTCATCTCGGATCGGGTGCTGCGCACCATGCCCGTGCCCCGCGTGCTGCTGCCCCTGCTGCCGCTGGAGACGGCCGAGCGGCTGGAGGTGGTCCCGGTGTCCCAGCAGGCCGGGGTGCTGGTGTGCGCCATGCGCGAGCCCCGCGACCTGGCGCGTCTGGACGAGCTGAAGCTCATCACCGGGCACGCCGTGCGCGGCATCTACGCCACCCAGAGCGCTCTGCGCCGCGCCCTCGGCCGCTTCTACCGGGGCGAGGCCGTGGAGCGGGCCGGGGAGTCGTTCCAGCGCTTGCCTCCAGCAGGCTCGGACCCGCGCCAGGGGGGCACCACCTCCGGCGGTGGAGCCGGGGACATGGCGGCGGCCCCGGGAGGGACTGGAGAGATGAGCCGCGCGGCGCGGTGGCACTCGCGCGTGGTGGACGCGGCGCTCGCGATGCTGGGAGGCGCGGGGGTGTGGGGCTCCGTGCTCGCCAGTCTGGCCCGGGACGTGGCGGGCCGGCTGGGCGCGGCTCCCACGGAGGCCGAGAGTGCCTCGGCGGTGGCGTATGCCGTGGCGCTCGCGGCCTTCCAGGCGTCCGGTGCGCGCTTCACGCGGCCCTCGCGCGAGGCCGTGCGCGTCATCCTCGGCCGGGGCTCGGAGGAACTGGACGGCCTCATCGACGCCTGCGTCCGGGACGCGCCGCCTCCCCCGGCGACCGCCCCCAAGGCCGTGCTGGCCCTGTCCGCCGCGGTGGCCTTCCTGGAGGAAGCGGGCCCGGCCACGCTCGGGGCGTCGGACGTGTCCCAGGCCCTCGCCCGGCTGCGCACGGCTGGACGGCTGCCCGCCCCCGTTCTGGATGTCCTCCGCACGGAGGTGATGGCGCGGGTGTCCGCCGAGTCCAAGGGCGTCCGGGCCCCGGCGCTCGTCCCCGCTCCGGTGGACTCCGCGACGGTCGTCTCGTCATGAGCCCGCGCCGCGGGCCTCGCGGGAGGGGTCGCGCCCTACTCCTGGGGCTCGTCGAGCGGCCCGGGCAGGGCGTTCACCTGGATGACCTGCCCGCCCTTGTCGGGTGAGCCGCGCGCCGCCTCGCTCTCCTCGGGGGTCTGGGGGGCGCGCTCCTGGAAGGCGTCTCCCTCCAGATTGCGCTGCCGCTGCTCGCTCGTGCTCCCATACCCCTCTCGCGTCCTCGTCGGCTTGTTCGCCATCGTGTGCTCCTGGGTTGGAGAGAACCTCGAATCATTGACGTTGGGGTCGGGTGACGGGATGCGCAATGCCCCACCCGGACCCCTCCCGTCCTTCCCGAATGCCCGCTCTCCTCCTTGCTGGTCCAGCGGGCGAGTCCCAGGGGCCGCACCCGCGTGGTCCCCGCTCCACACCCGTCCGCGCTCCCGGGCGGCCCCGAGGGGAAGCGCGACGGCACGTTGGCTGCACGGCAGGCCACGCTCCCCGGGGAATCTTCCCCCCGCTCGGCTGTCGACGCAGAAGCGCCCCACTGCTATGCACGCCCCTACCATGGATGCCCGCCTTTCTCCGTGCCGCGCCCTGTTGCTCGCGCTGACGATGCTGCTTGCCGCCTGCAAGACGCCCTCCGCCACGAGCTCCGGCACCGACTCCACCCCTTCCTCTCCGGGTGAAGTCACCCAGGAAAACCCCTTCCCGACGAAGCCCACCGTGAAGGCGCGCCAGGACGCCGCGGCGGACGCGGCGCTCGCGCAGGCGGCCCAGCAGGCCCAGTCGGCGCCGGGCAAGAAGGGCGCGGAGCTCTTCCTCGCGGTGCGCAAGGCCTACCCCGAGACGACCGCGGGCCAGGAGGCGCTCTACCGCGCCGGCGTGCTCTTCTACGAGTCGCAGGACTACGCCAACGCGCGCAAGTCCTTCAACGAGCTGCTCTTCGAGAACCCGCTCCATCCCGAGGCCGAGGACGCCAAGCTCCGGTTGGGCCGCTCCGCGCTCGAGGTGGGTGCCTACCGCGACGCCTACCTGATGCTCTCCAGCCTCGCCGAGCGTGCCGAGGGTGCCGAGCGGGTACGGCTGCTCCAGGACGCCGCGAGGGCCGGGGAGAAGGCGGGCCTCTACGGCCAGTCGCTGCAGATCGCCGTGGACCTGGCCGGCAGCGCGCAGACGCCCGAGGAGCAGCAGGCCGCGGTGGCCCGGGTGCAGCAACTGGTGGAGGGCCGCGCGGGTTTCGTGGACGTGGCCCGGGTGGTGGAGGGCATGCCCGCCTCGCATCCCGCCTGGCCGGTGCTCACCTTCAAGCTGGCGCGCATCCACTACCACCTGCGTGACTGGACGCGCCTGGAGGAGACGCTCAACCGCTTCCTCGCCGAGGCCCCCTCTCATCCCTTCGCGCCCCAGGCCCGCGAGCTGCTCGCGCGCGCCACACGGCGCGTGGTGGTGCAGCCCCGGACGGTGGGGCTCCTGCTGCCCATGACGGGCAAGTACAAGGCCTGGGGCGAGGCGGTGCTGCGGGGCGTGAAACTGGCCCTGTCCGGCAGCGACGTGGAGCTCATCGTCAAGGACACCCAGGGCGATGTGAACATCACCGGCCAGGCGATGGAGCAGCTCGCCTATGACGAGGGCGCCATCGCGGTGCTCGGCCCCATCGCCTCCGATGACTCGCGGCGCGCGGCGCTCCTGGCCGAGGAGCTCCAGGTGCCGCTGCTCACGTTCACGCGCCAGGAGGACATCACCGCCATCGGGCCGTATGTCTTCCGCAACATGCTCACCAACTCCGCCCAGGCGCGCGCCATCGCCGACTACGCCATGAAGGAGAAGGGCCTGCGCAGCTTCGCCATGCTCTATCCGAACCTGCCCTACGGCGTGGAGCTGGCCAACGACTTCTGGGACCAGGTGGTGGACAACGGCGGCCAGGTGCGCGGCGCCGAGACGTACGCGCATGATCAGACGACCTTCACCTCCGAGGCCAAGAAGCTCGTGGGCCGCTACTACCTGGAGGACCGCGGCGACTACTACGAGGGCGTGCGCGAGGTGGAGCAGCAGACGAGCGGCCAGGACGCGTTCCGCAAGCGCAAGGCCATGGAGAAGATGAAGGGCAGCGTGGAGCCCATCATCGACTTCGAGGCCATCTTCATCCCCGACGAGTGGCGGCGGGTGAGCCTGGTGGCCCCGGCGCTCGCGGTGGAGGACATCATCACCAACTCGTGCGACGCGCGCGACCTGGAGCGCATCCGCAAGACGACGGGCAAGAAGACCATCAAGACGGTCATGCTGCTGGGCACCAACGCGTGGAGCAGCGCCAAGGGCGCCAGCGGCCTGCCCGAGCTCGTCGAGCGCGGGGGCAAGTTCGTCAACTGCTCGGTGTACGTGGATGGCTTCTTCGTGGACTCGCAGCGCCCGGCCACGCAGCGCTTCGTGAAGGCCTACCGCCAGGCGTACAACGGCGACCCGAGCCTCCTGGAGGCCTACGGCTATGACTCGGCGCGCATGCTGCGGCAGATGCTCGAGAGCAAGCAGGCCCCGCAGAGCCGCGCGGAGCTGCGCGAGGCGCTGGCCAACCTCAAGGACTTCGATGGCGCCACCGGCAAGACGTCCTTCGACGACAAGCGCGAGGCGCGCAAGCCCCTGTTCCTGCTGTCCGTGAGCAGCAAGGGCGTCACCGAGGTGACTCCCGACGAGAGAGCGTCCGCGAGGGACATGTGAGCCGGGGCGCGCCGCGGGCCGGGTGGGCCGCGGGAGTCCTGCTGCTCGCGGCCTGCCAGCACGCCGCGCCGGTGCTCGCCCCCGACGTCTCCTCCCGGCTCGAGTCCACGCCGGGGGGCTACCTCGCGGGCGACGCGGTGGGCCTCGCGGACGCGGCCGTGCTGGAGCGCCGCGATTTCGTCTGGACGCTCGACTTCTCGCCGGACGGCGCGCGCGTGGCCTTCACGCACCTGGCCGGGCAGGACTACCGGCTCGGGCTCTGGAGTCTGGGGCCCCCGCCGGCGCGCGTGGTGGATGCCTCGCTCAACCCCTCCGAGTTCGACGTGGAGGCGCTGGCCTTCTCCGCCGACGGCGCGCTCCTGGCGAGCGCGGGGTGGGACGGCGTGGTGCGCCTGTTCGACGCGGCCACTGGCGCGCCCCGGGCGAGCCTGCGCACCGAGGAGCCCCTCACCGCCGTGGCCTTCCATCCGGCGGGTGGCTACCTCGTGGTGGGCAGTGCCCGGGGACTCGTCACCGTGCTGCGCGCGGCGGACCTGGGCTTCTCCTTCGAGGCGCGGCCCCATGCGGACCGGGTGAGCGCGCTCGCCTTCGCGCCGGACGGGACGCTGTACTCGGGCGGTTGGGACAAGCGCATCCACGTGCTCGCCACGCGCGAGGAGGCACCCCGGCGCGATGGCGCGCGGGTGCATTTCGAGCGGCGTTCGGGCCACGCGGTGGTGGTGGGCACCGTCAACGGTGGTGCCCCGGTGCGCTTCGCGCTGGATGCGCGCATGCCCGCCCTCGTGCTCGGCACGGCGGCGGCGCGCGAGGCGGGCATCGACACGGCCTTCGTCCAGGAGACGGTGTCCCTGCCCACCGCGCTCGGCTCCACCCTGGCGCGGCTCGTGCGGGCCCAGCGCCTGCGCTTCAAGGGCCTGGTGCTCGAGGGCGTGGACGTGGCGGTGTGTGACGCGTGCCTCCCCGCGGACGTGGGCGGGGTGTTGGGCGCGCCCTTCGCCGAGCGCGTGGACGTGGCGTTCGACGAGGCCACGGCCGAGGCCGTCCTCACCCTCAAGGCCCCCGCGCCACCGGCTGCCGTGGAGGAGCGGGCGCTGGTGCTCGCCCCGCGCGCCACGTTCTCCTTCGAGGCGCACGTCAACGACGTCACCGTGGACGCGGCCGGGCGCCGCCTGGGCGTGGCCTTCTCGGCGGCGAAGGCCGAGCGCACCCGCGCCGTGTACGAGCGGGAGAAGAAGGGCCTCGCCGAGCCGCCCTCCGCCTGGAACGCCGCGGCGGTGGTGGACGCGGGCTCGGGTGCGGTGCTGCGCAAGTGGACGGGCCATGAGGGCGTGGTGGCCTCCGCGGGCATCTCTCCCGACGGGCACGCGCTCGTGAGTGGAAGCTGGGACAAGCGGCTTTTGCTCTGGCGCGAGGGCCAGGAGGCCCCCGTGGCCGAGCGCCGCCTGGGCTGGTCCGTGCGCCGGGCCCGCTTCGGCCCGGACGGGCGGCTCGTGGGCGTGGCCGCGTGGACGCCGCAGAAGGTGACGGGAGATCAGCAGAGCGATCCCGCCGCGGCCCTCTTCTCCGTGCGCTACGCCGCCCCCAGCGTCCAGCGGCGCTAGTAGTTGAGGTGGATGGCCTCGCGGGGCAGCCCGCGCGCGCACAGCGCCTCGATGACGCCCTTCACCATGCTCGACTGGCCACAGAGGAAGGCCACGGTGTCCTCCACCGGCTCCTCGTTCAGGTGGGCCTGGACGTAGCCGGTGAGCCCCTGCCAGCCGCTGGCTCCTGGCTGGCTCACCGTGCGCACCACGCGGATGCCCGCCTCCTCCCAGTGGCGCAATTCGTCCTCGTAGGCGAACGCGCGTGGGGTGCGTGCCCCGAAGAAGAGCGTCACCCGTCCGTAGGCGATGCGCTCCTGACGGATGCTCTCGATGACGGAGCGGATGGGGGAGATGCCCGAGCCGGTGGCGAACAGCAGCAACCCCCGCCCGCGCGCCAGGGTCAGGGGAAAGCCCTGGCCCTCGGGCCGCTTGCTGTACACCCGAGCCCCCGGCTCGAGCGTGAAGAGCCGCTCGCACAGGGGGCTGCCCCCCTTGAGGAGGAACTCCCACCGGGTGCCGAAGGGCTCGGGCGCCGAGGCGATGGCGAACATGCCCTCGCCCACCTCTGGCAGCGACAGGCGCACGTATTGCCCGGGCATCCGGTGGTGTCCCACCAGGGGGGTGCCCGAGATGTCCAGGACGAGCTCGGTGAGATCCTCCGCGGCGGGGAGCACGGCCGCCACGGTGGTGGGGTGCCAGTCGTTCATGTGAAAAGAAGGTTTAACGTGGACCCGTCCCGCCGTCTCCCTTTGATAGCGTGGGGGGCGTGAAGACCGTGCTCTGGTTGGTGTTGTTCCTCATCGGGTTGGCGGGAGTCGCGCTGCCCGCCGCCTACCTTCATGCGGCCAGCAAGTTGCCGCAGTTGGAGACGGAGTTCGACCTGGAGAAGCAGCTGCGCCACTCCATCGAGGGCGAGCGCATGAGCATGCGCGCCGGCACCTTCGAGCAGGGCCGCTCCGTGGAGTTCCCCCGGCCGGACTTCTCCCGCCTGCCCAAGGATCTGGTCGCCCTCTACATCTCCCAGCTCGGCTGCCCCACCTTCTTCCAGACGGAGCGCGAGGACGGGCCGAAGTGGGCCTGGCGTCTGCTGGTGAAGGTGGCCGTGGGCGCCAACCTCGCGGGGGATGGCTCCTGTGAGCGCAAGCTGGCCATGCGGCTCGCCATGGCACTGGGCATCGAGGAGCCGCTGCAGCAGGCCGTGGCCGCCCACCGCCTGCACTCCTTCCTCCAGAAGGATCAGCTCATCGCCTACGACCTGGCCAGCATCTACTTCGAGCGGGGCGTCGTCGGAGTGGATGACGCGGCGTACAAGCTCTTCGGCAAGGAGCTGGACGCGCTCGAGCTGTCGCAGCTCGCCGAGCTGTCGCTCACCCTGCCGCCGCACGGCTTCTACGTGGACGCCGTGCAGTGCCGCAACGAGAGCATCATCCGCCAGAACCGGGACGTGCTGCTGGCGGACCTGGCCGACTACAAGCTGGTGACCGTGGAGCGGGCCCGCAACGCGATGGCCCAGCCGGTCACCTGCCACTAGCGGGCGCGCCGCCCCATCACCGGCGGCGCAGGAAGAGCTTCTCCCAACCATCCAGCTCGGTGGCCACCTGGCGGCGCTCCTCCGCGCTCACCGCCCCCTCCGCCTTCTTGCGGATCTTCTCCAGGGTGGGGCGCGTGGCGGGGCTGAGCTTGTTGCCGGACGCCAGTTGAGTGTTGATGTCCTGCTCGAGCTTGCGGATGCGGAGGCGCAGCGTGGCCTGGTTGGGCGCCTGGGCGGCGGTGGCCACGGTCCGGCCCTTCTGCGTCGAGCCTTGTGCGTCGTCGGCGTGGGCGACCGCGGGCACCGTGGTGGTGGCCTCGCCGGTGGGAGCCGGAGCCTGGGCCACGGCGGACGGGCCCGTGTCGGGAGTCGCGGCCGGAGCCGGTGCCTCGGGCACCGGGTTGGCCACCTGGGGCGCGGGCTTGGGCTCCGGGCGGGGTGGGGCGGTGACGGCGACCGGGGGCGCGGGCTGCGACGGACGCTCGCGCAGGACGAGCACGGCACCTCCCACGACGCCCAGGCCGAGCACGCCCAGGCCCAGGGGCAACAGCCAGCGCCGCGAGTGGCCCGCCGTGCGCGGCAGCTCGATGGAGGGTGTCGTCTTCAACGGCTCGAGCGTGGGCAGCGGCTCTTGCGCATCGAGGGGCGGGGGCTCCGGGAGCGAGGGGAGCTGGGACTCGACGACCGTGGGCTTGGACTGGCGCACGGGCGCGGAGGGCGCGGGCGCGGGAGCGGGGACCTCGGCGGGTGCCTGGAGGCTGTCGCGCAGCCGCTGGAGCTGCCGGCGCAGCAACTCGGCGGACCCGGGGCGGGCCTCGGGATCCTTGGTGAGCATCTGCAGGATGAAGGCGTCGAGCGCGGGGGGCAGCCCGGGGAGGAACTCGGAGGGCTTGGGCGGCCGCGCGTCCACGTGCTTCATCAGCAAGTCCACCGGCGAGGTGCCCGTGAAGGGCAGCCGGCCGGTGATCATCTCGAAGGCCACCACGCCCAGCGCGTAGAGGTCCGTCATGGGACCCACGGGCTGGCCGCGGGCCTGCTCGGGGGCCATGTACTCCGGGGTGCCCACGACCATGTCGGTGCGCGTCTGGGCGGTGCGCCCGGCGGGCAGGCCCATCTTCGCGAGGCCGAAGTCGAGCAGCTTCACGTAGCGCGAGCCATCCGGCTGCTTCACGAGGAAGACGTTGCTCGGCTTGAGGTCGCGGTGGACGACGCCCGCGCCGTGCGCGGCGCCGAGCGCGCTGAGCACCTCGTCGAGGATGTCGAGCACCTCGGACACGGGGATGCGTCCGCGCTCGGCCAGGTGCGCGTCGAGCGCCACGCCCTCGAGGTACTCCATGATGATGTACTGGCGGCCGTCGGGCACCTGGCCGAAGCCGAAGATGTCGACGATGCCGCGGTGGCGGATGGCGTTGACGGCGCGGGCCTCGGCGAGCAGGCGCGCCACCTGCTCCTCGGCGGCGGCGAGCTCGGGGCGCAGCACCTTGACCGCCACACGTTTGCCGATGAGGGGCTGGATGCCGTCGTACACGAGCCCCATGCCGCCCACGCCAATGCGCTGGCCGAGCTCGTACTCACCGACCTTCAATCCGACGAGGGTGTCCTGCGTGGAAACGTCTTCCATGACGTGCACGTTCTTGCCGGGCGAGGTCTCCCGGGTGCTACCAGGGTCGGCCAGGCGCGGCGCCGTCGAGAAATCGAGCAGGACGGTGCCGTCGCGCGGACAGATGTCCGTGTCCACGGGCACGGTGCCGCCGCAGGTTTCGCAGTTACGGGAGTCAGCCATTGGGGAGTTATTCCCAGGTTATCAGACCTGAGCCGGATTCCCACAAGCGGGCGGGCGTCCAGGGGTGTGGTTGGTCCCCCTGCGCCATCATGGGAAGCCCGGACACTGGTGGGAGTCCTCGCGCAGCCCCGGGTGGCCCGAGGGCACGCCCGGCACACCTCCGTCACCCAGGGTGATGGTGGTTTCCTGGGCGCTGACGGACGAGTCCTGGCACCACACGCCCACCGACGGCCCGCCTCCGCCGCCGCCCCCGTTGCCACCCCGGCCGCCCTTGCCGCCGTCACCGCCCTTGCCGCCGCTTCCGGCCCTGATACCGCCCGAGGTCGCGCCGACTCCCCACTCGCCGCCGGGTCCACCCTGGCCGCCCTCGGCGCCTGGTGCGCCCACTCCGCCCTTGCCTCCACCCAGGGTGCGCAGGGCGCAGTGTTCCACGGAGACGTGCCCGTTGATGAGCAGCAGGGCGATGGAGGCACCTCCGCCCTGGCCTCCCAGGCCGCCCCGTCCTCCACAGCCGCCAGCGCCGCCCCCGCCGCCGCCCCCGCCGTTCAATCCGCTGCCGACGGCGGCGAATGCTCCGCCGCCCCCTCCGCCACCATGGGTGCCCCCCGTGCCCGGCTTGCCCTGCTCGCCGGAGTTCGCGCTCCACACGCCCTGGGCTACCCGCCCGAGGCCATCGCCTTCCTGGCCGGGGGTGCCGGCATCTCCGTTCAGGCCGTTCTGCCCCGGCGCTCCATCGAAATCCGCACAGCCGGAACCGTAACCCCCGTCACAACCCGCGCTCCCGCCCCCCACGCCCGGCCCGCCGGCTTGTCCTCGAGTCGAGGGGGTCGTGGAGGTGCCCCCATTTCCTCCCCGCCCGAATCCGGCGGGGTTGCAGTCACTCGGGCCGGGCTGGCCCCCCGCGCCGCCCGCCTCTCCATTGTTCCCCCGGATGCCCACCCCGCCGTCCGTGGCCGGAGGCGTGCTGGGAGCCGAGGCGCCCGGGCTGCCCGCGCCCGCCGTCACCGCCAGATTGCGCAGCCGCACCCCACTCGAATCCACCACCCGCACGCCAATGCACGGAGCGCCCGCCGCGTCCGGCGTCGTGGCTTGAATGGTGAGTCGGTCCAGGGTGACGCCCGCATCCTGGCCCAGGTTCATCACCGTCAGGCCGATGCCCGGCAGGGTGATGCGCGTGGTGTACTGCGGGCCGCGCGCCCAGTTCCCGTTCGTGCCCGAGTAGCCGCCGTAGAGCGAAACGGGCTTCTCCAACCGGATGCTCTGCTCGGTGTAGTCGCCCTGGGCCAGGTAGATGGACTTGCCGGACTCAACGGCCTGGGCCAGCGCCGCCCCGAGCGTGCGGTACGGGGTCATCTTCTCGCCCACTTTGGGGCGCTCGTCCTCGCCCGTGGCCGCGTCGACGAAGATGGCCTTCCGCTCCGTGCCGTCGATGCCATCGCAGTTGGCATCCACGAACGTGTCATCCGGCTCGTCCGGGAAGTTCGGGTCGCACTCTTGAGGGAAGACCGGGCACTTCCCGTTGCGCTGACATTCGCTGTGGGCCCCTTCGAAGTCCAGACAGCCGGAGGCCACGACCAGCGCCAACCCGGAGCCGAGGAGCCACCACCTCTTGTCCCCCTGCACCGTCATGGGAAGCCGGGACACTGATGGTAATCCTTGCGCAGCCCCGGGTTGCCCGAGGACACGCCTGGCGCGCCCGCGTTGCCCAGGTTGATGGCGGTGTCCTGGGTGCTGACGGACGAGTCCTGGCACCACACGCCCACCGAGGGCCCGCCTCCGCCGCCGCCCCCGTTGCCGCCCCGGCCGCCCTTGCCGCCATCACCCCCCTTGCCTCCGTTTCCGGCACTCACTCCGCCCGAGGTCTCGCCGCCTCCACCCGGGCCGCCGGGTCCACCCTGGCCACCCTCGGCGCCAGGTGCGCCCACTCCGCCCTTGCCTCCACCCGCCGTGCGCAGGGCGCAGTGTTCCACGGAGACCTGCCCGTTGATGAGCAGCAGGGCGATGGAGGCACCTCCGCCCTGGCCCCCCAGGCCGCCCTGTCCGCCACAGCCGCCGGCTCCACCCCCGCCGCCGCCTCCGCCGTTCAAGCCGTTGCCGATGAGGGCCAATGCGCCGCCGCCGCCCCCACCGCCATGGGTGCCTCCCGTGCCCGGCTTGCCCTGCTCGCCAGAACTCGCGCTCCACACGCCCTGGGCCACCAGCCCGAGGCCATCGCCTTCCTGGCCGGGGGTGCCGGCGTCTCCATTCAGGCCATTCTGCCCCGGCCCTCCCTTGAGATTGTCACAGTTGGAATCGGAGCCCCCGTCACAACCCGCGCTCCCGCCCTCCACGCCCGGTGCGCCGGCCTGTCCTCGAGTCGCGTAGGCCGTGAAGATGCCTCCGTTTCCTCCCTGCCCGAACCCGGCGGGGTTGCAGTCACTCGGGCCGGGCAGGCCCCCATCGCCGCCCTGCGCTCCAGCGGTTCCCGGAAAGCCCGCTCCGCCATCGGCGGCCGGAGGCGTGCTGGGAGCCGAGGCACCCGGGCTGCCCGCGCCGGCCGACACCGCCAGATTGCGCAGCCGCACCCCACCCGAATCCACCACCCGCACGCCAATGCACGGAGCGCCCGCCACGTCCGCCGGCGTCGTGGCTTGAATGGTGAGCCGGTCCAGGGTGACGCCCGCGTCCTCGCCCAGGTTCATCACCGTCAGGCCAATGCCTCCCACGACGATGCGCGTGGTGTACTGCGGGCCGCGCGTCCAGTTCTCGTTCGTGCCCGAGTAGCCGCCGTAGATCGAAACGGGCTTGTCCAACTGGAGGCTCCGCTCGGTGTAGTCGCCCTTGGCCAGATAGATGGACTTGCCGGACTCAACGGCCTGGGCCAACGCCGCCCCGAGCGTGCGGTACGGGGTCATCTTCTCGCCCACGTTGAGGCGCTCGTCCTCGCCCGTGGCCGCGTCGACGAAGATGGCCTCCTTCTCCGTGCCGTCGATGCCATCGCAGTTGGCATCCACGAACTTGTCATCCGGCACGTCCCGGTAGCTCGGGTCACACGCGCCGGGTTCCACCGGACAGTCGCCCCGATCCACACACTGCTTGAAGGCGCCATTGATGTCGAAACAGCCCCAGGCCGCCACCAGCGCCGCCGCGCCTCCCAGGATCCACAAGCCCTTGTTGTCTCGCATGTGCTCTCTCACGGCAGCGTACCCACCAGTCCCACCGAGCCGCCCGAAGGCCCCA
This sequence comes from Cystobacter fuscus, assembly GCF_044360685.1. GTDB lineage: Bacteria > Myxococcota > Myxococcia > Myxococcales > Myxococcaceae > Cystobacter > Cystobacter fuscus_C. Next base: position 1,144,623 of record NZ_CP043491.1, read on the forward strand.
CCGACGCGGTGGGCCGCACGGGGAGGAAGTCCAGCGGGCTCTTGCCCTTCAGAAAGTAGAGGGCGCCCGTCGTCGCCGCCCCGGCCACGCCCAGCACCAGGCCCGTCGTGCCCAGCGCTTGATTGCGCAGGCCCGCGTCCCGCTCGGCCCGGGCATCCTCGGCCTTGTCGAACTTCACCGTCGTCAGCCGGTAGTGGTTGTTGCCCGCCTGGATGGTGAAGAACGTCCCCAGGCCCAGCATCACCGCGCCTCCCGCGGCGGGCATCCACGCCCACTCCGGCGTGCCCTGGCGGGCGGTGGCCGCTCCGGACTTGGGCCCGGTCGCGCCCGGTACCAGCGTTCCCGGCGTCACGGGGGGTGTCTGGGCCACGGGCTCCTGCGCGGGGCGCAGCGCGCGGAGCACCGGCGGCAGCACCTTGTTGCTCGCCTCCGTGAAGGCGTCGAGGAGCTGATCCTCGTGCACGCCCGGCACGTAGTATTCGGCGAGCAGCTCCCCGTCCCGCGTGGCGTAGGCCTTGAGCCCCACCCGGTAGCCGCTGAGGAATTGCACCAGCTCGGCGATCATCACCACGTCGGCCACGGCCGCTTCCCCGAGTGTGATGCGGCAGGCGGCCTCCAGGCGGTTGCAGCCGAGCACCGCCTTTCTTTGCGCGGCCGGCAGCCCCTGGGACAACTCCGAGGCGCGGATCACCTGCAGGCCCTCGGTCTTGAGCTGCTCGTACACGTGCTCCTGGGCGAAGGAGACGATGTGGGGCGGCACTCCCGCGGCATCGGGTGGGGCGATCAGCACGGTGAGCGGCGAGGCACTGGGAGGAGAAGCGGGGGCCTGGCCGAGCACGACGAGCGTGGTGAGAAGGGAGAGGAACACGGGGTGCCACTTTCCCCTCATGTCGTGCTTGCCGCAAGGACACGGCCTCTCCGTGAGGTCGGGTTCCGGATGCCCGGCCCCACGGGGCGCGAATCAGCGGCGTGGCTTCTCGGGCATGGCCCGGATGGCCGTCTTCTCCGAATTGTCTTGCGACGCGTCATCCACCAGGTCCTCGTCCGGCACCGGCGGCGGCGGCCGGGACGCGAGCGGACGGCGCACGGGCGTCGACGCGGGACGCTGGGGCACGGACGCCGCGGGCCGGGCGGGAGGCGTGGGACGGGACGCCCGCGAGAGCGCGGTGGCCCGGCTCTGGGTGGCCTCCATCTCCTCCTGCAAGTCCGCGGCGACCTGCACCTTGGGCTCGTCCATGGGCGGCAGACCCTCGTCCCCGTCCATGGCGAAGGGGTTGGGTGTGGGCGGCGGCGTCTTGTCGTCGTCCCCGAGCGGCGCGTCGAACTCCACGGGCGGTGGGGGCCTGGGCCGGAGCGCGGGCCGGGCCGGCGGGGTCGCCACCGGTGGCGGCGTCAGCGCGGCGGGCACCTGCACCTGCACGGCGGGCGCCGCGGCGGGCTTGCCCCCCTTGGCGTCGTGCGCCTCGTCCTTGAGCCTTTGTTCGAACGCCAACCATTCCTTCTTGAAGGTGGAGGGATCCGGCTCGCCGCGCTCGCGGTGCTTGAGCGAGGGCACCCAGCGCACGTTGTAGGACTCGCCCAGGCGGAAGGAGGGCGGCGGGGGCACGCCGTAGGTGGCCGGATCGAAGAAGGACTCGTCCAGGTCGTTGAAGCCGTAGGCGCGCGCCCGGTCCACGAAGCTGGGGATGATGCCGGTGGGCGCGTGGTAGCCGAGGATGTGGCCCTCCTCGTCCTTGGTCACCGGCGTGAAGACGAAGATGTCCTGGGTGCGGTACTCGCCCTTCTCGCTGAGCGGGAGCACCTCGGACAGGGCGATCGTCTTGCGGCTGCCGTCGTGCAGACGCTCGCAGCAGATGACGAAGTTGATGGCGCTGGCCACCTGGGCGCGGATGGCCACCAGGGGCAGCTCGATGCCGGACATGAGGCAGAGCGACTCGATGCGCCGCAGCGTGTCCGTGGGCGTGTTGGCGTGCGTGGTGGCCAGCGAGCCGCCGTGGCCCGTGTTCATCGCCTGCACGAGGTAGAAGGCCTCGCCGCCGCGCACCTCGCCCACCACGATGCGGTCCGGACGCAGACGCAGCGCGGAGTTGAGCAGGTCTCCCATGTCCACGCCGCCCTTGCCGAACTTGTCCGGGGGCCGGCTCTCGAAGGGGACGATGTGCGACTGGTTGAGCTGGAGCTCCGCCGAGTCCTCGATGGTGAGGATGCGCTCCTCGTCGGGGATGAGCGAGGAGACGATGTTGAGCAGCGTCGTCTTGCCCGAGCCCGTGCCGCCGGACACCAGCATGTTGAGCTTGGTGTGGATGCCGGCGTCGATGAGGCGCGCCATCTGCGGCGTCATCGACTTGAACTTGATGAGCGAGTCGACCGTCAGCTTGTCCTTGAAGAACTTGCGGATGGAGATGGTCGTGCCCTTGCGGGCGATGGGCGGGATGACGACGTGGATGCGGCTGCCGTCGGGCAGGCGCGCGTCCAGGCGCGGACGCTCGTCGTTGAGCAGACGGCCCACGAACTGGGCCATGTTGCGCGCGGCACCCAGCAGGCCCTCCTCGGTGAACGAGGCGTCGATCTTGGTGACCTTGCCCTTGCGTTCGATCCAGATGTCGGTGGGCCCGTTGATCATGATCTCGGAGACCGTGGGGTCGTCGAGATGGGGCAGCACGGGCTTGAGGAAGGCGCGGAGCGACTCGTTGTACATCGACATGGCGGCATGGAGGCTAGCCCGACTGGGGCTCCAAGCCCAAGAAGCGGCCCCGGGAAGCGGCCGGGCGGGGGGGCGAGACGCCTCCTACCCGCCGAGCTGCTCGTGTCCCACCCCGGTGCGCAGGGCGGCGCTGGCCCAGGTTTCGGCGAGCGCGGCCTCGTCCCCGGCGGCGCCCGAGGCCCGGGCCCTCGCGAGCGCCGCGCCGAGCGCGCCCAGGTCCTCCGCCAGCCGCTTCAGGCCCAGCCCCCGCGCCCGTGACGCCACGGTGTCGAGCCGGGTGCTCCACGCGGGGGGCACATGGCGCAGGCCCTGGTGCACCGCGTCCGCGAGGCAGCCCTCCACCTCGCTCAGGGCCGCGGCCAGCGGGGGCAGCGCGGGCGCGTCCGCCGCCGTGCTCAACTTCCCCGAGGTGACGGCGGGTTGCACGTCGAGCGCCACCACGCCGTTCTCGCAGGCCAGGGCCATGGGCTCCACGACGAGCCCCCGGGCCGTCCGGCGCACCTCGCCCGAGACGTAGCGCGGCGCTCCGTGCTTGCCCGTGAGCGCCCCGGCGAGCGCGTCCAGCGCCCCGGGAGCCACCGAGCGGTGGGACAGCTCGACGCGGAAGCCATGGCCCTGGGGGTCCTCCAACTGCGCGTGCACCTCCTGGGCGCCCGGGGCGTACGTCACCTCGCCCACGCGGGAGAGGGCGAAGGCATGCACGTTCTCCGCGAGCAGCCGGGGCCGCAGGAAGCGCGGAGGGCGGGAGCGCCAGGCGGACTCCAGCGCGCGCACGTCCTTCACGAGCAGCGGCTCGGGCAGCAGGCTCCAGTCCCCGGACTGCGGTGTCACCGAGGTGCGCTGCAAGCCCTGGGTGGAGAAGAGGATGAGGCGGTTGGTGCGCCGCGTGGCGCCCGACGTCAGCACCTGTCCGCGCGCGAGCGCCTCCAGGGTGGCACCGGGGGCACCCTGCCGGCGCCCGAGCTGGGCGCCGTCCTCGGGTGTCTGGTCCTCCGCGTAGGTGAAGGCGCGGCGCACCACGAGCAGGCCCGCGGTGGCCGGATCCGCGAGCACCACCTCCGCGCGGCGCTCCCGGCCCTCGGCGAAGAGCCGGAGGCCGAGCGACACCAGCCGCACGTAGTCGAGCTTCGTCTCCGGCGCCTCGTCCATGCCCAGCACCGCCCGGGGGGGCACCGGGCCCGGCGTGCGCGAGGCTCTCTGGCGCGCGAAGAACTCCGTCAGCACGGAGGTGAAGCGCGGGGCGTCATAGCGGGCAGCGCGGCTCACGTAGGCGCCGAGCAACTCCTCCAGCTCCTCGAGCGCCAGGAGCGGCCACGTCATGCGCGCCTCTTCCAGGCCCGCGCGGGCCACGGCGAAGCGCCCCGCGAGCCCCTGACTGGCGTGCTGGACGCCCTCCAACAGGAGGAAGCGCACGAGGTCGCCCGCGGTGTCCAGCGCCGCTCCCCCCACGGTGGAGGTGATGGCGCCCCGGGTCACCTCGACGGAGACCTCGCGGCGCGTGGGGTCCTTCTCATCGGCGGCGCGGAAGGCCCAGATGGCCAGGGGCAGGTGCTCGCAGCCCGTCCCGAGCGAGCAGTCACAGCGCGCGTAGCTCAAGTCCCTCGGCACGAGGAAGCGCACCGTGCACGTGGCGAGCGCCACCGAGGGGATGTCCTCCCCCTCGAAGGTTCCGCGCCGCACCTGCGCGAGGTAGCCACGGTCCCGGAAGCCCTCGGCCCGCTCCAGGGCCCGGCGGGGCAGCACTCGCGCCAGCTCCGCGTCGTCCACCGCTCCCGGGGACCAGGGGGCCTCCGCCTTCGCCTCGGCCGTGGGGGGGGCGGCGCTCGTGGCGATCAACGCCGGATAGGCGAGGGCCGTGGCCACGCGGTGGCGGCACACGGCGGTGGCGTTGCAGGTGCAGGGACTGTCCTTGAAGGCCTTGCCCGGAACGAGCCGGGCGATGATGCCGTCCTCGAAGGTGCCCACCACCGTGCCGTCCGCCAGCTCCTCCAGGCGTGGCCCCTTGCCCTGCTCCAGCTCCTTCTGGGCGCGCTTGACGAGCCCCGGATTGGACAGGCTCGCGATGGCCTGGGGCGTGAGCGCGAGCAGATCCGCGCGGCTCATGCGCGCACCTTCTCGGCGATCCACGCGGCCAGCTCGCCCGGGGTCATCGCCGCCACGTGCGCGCCCACGTCCACCAGCCGCCGGGCGAGGTCGCGGTCGTAGTTCGGCGTGGCGTCCGGCTCGAGCGCCGCGAGCCCCAGCACCTTCGTGCCCTGGTCGCACAGCTCCTTCACCCGGCGCACGAGCATCCCCGGGGGGCCGCCCTCGAAGAAGTCGGTGATGAGGACGACGAGGGTGCGCCGGGGCGCCTCGATGAGCCCCGCGGCGTAGGCCACCGCGAGCTGGATGTCCGTGCCGCCGCCGAGCTGCACCTTCATCAACAGCTCCACGGGGTCCGTCACGTCCCGGGTGAGGTCCACCACCGCCGTGTCGAAGGCGACGAGGTGTGTCTGGATGCCAGGCAGTCCCCACAGGCACGCGGCGGTGACGGCCGAGTGGATGACCGAGGACGTCATGCTGCCGGACTGGTCCACCAGGAGGATGACCTGCCAGCGGTCCACGTGGCGGCGGGTGCGCGAGTAGAACGCGGCGCGCTCGATGGCGATTTTCCGCTCGGTGGGGGAGTAGCGGCGCAGGTTCTCGCGCAGGGTGCGCCGGAAGTCGAAGTTGCGCGCCACCTTCAGGGGCGAGCGCCTCCGCCGGTCGAGCACCCCCGAGAACGTGCGGCGCACCTGCTGGGCCAGCTTCTCCATCAGGTCGCGCACCACCCGCTGCACGATGCGGCGGGCCACCGCGAGCACCTCGGGATTCATCAGGTGTTTGGTGCGCAGCACCGCGCGCAGCAGCGTCTCGTTGGGCTCCACGCGCTCGAGCACGTCGGCGCGTGTCACCACCTCGTCGATCTGGTAGCGCTCGACGGCATCCTGTTCGAGCCGCTCGATGGTCTCCTTGGGAAAGAGCGTGTGGACGTCGTTGATCCACTCGGGAACGCTGAGCACGGACTCGCCCGAGCCGCCCTCGCGCACGCCGCGCCCGGAGAGGTCTCCCTCCCGGCCGTAGAGCCACGAGAGCGCCGAGTCCATCGCCCGTCCGCGCGCGTCCAGGCAGTCGCCGAGCGCCCCCTCCGAGGCCTCTCCCAACACGAGGCGCCAGCGCGCCAGGGGCTCAAGGGGCATCGCGCTCCTCCTTCCTTCCGGGCCCATGCAGGCCGAAGCGTTCGAGCACCTGCTCCACTTCATCGTCCAGCGCCGCGCCCGCGAGGATGACGGCGGGGTGCACGTCCAGTTGCACCAGGGCCCGCGCGCCCGAGGCGTCCTGTCCATACAGTGGCAGCAGGGTCCGGGCGATGCCCTCCTTCTCCCGGGGAGGGAAGAACCCGAAGGCCAGCCGCAGCGCGGGGAGCGCGATGAGGAAGTCCTCCTCGGTGAGCTGGCGGATGAGCTCGTCCAGCACCGAGGTGAGGGCGGGCGTGTGCACCACCTGCTCGCGGGCGAGCCGGAACAGCCCGGTGAGGAAGTCCCCGAGGGTCGAGGGGCGCGCGGCGGCGCGAGTGGCACGCAGGGCGGCGGTCTCGGCACTCGCCTCGTCGGGGAAGCGCGACAGGGACCAGAGCGCCCCGAGCGAGGCCCCACGCACGGCGGGCGGCGCATGGGGGGAGGCGAGCCGGCGCTCGAACACGGCGCTGGCCCGGGCCACGTCGAGCGCGAGGGGCTGGGCGGCGAAGCGCAGCGTGTCGCGCAGCGCGGCCATCGCCCGGAGGTGCCCCTCGTCGGCGGGGAGCGAGGGTCCGTCGAGCTGTTCGAGCAACCACAGGCCGCGCTCGACGGCCGCTGCGAGCAGGTGCCCCACCTCGGCGGAGCCCTGGGCGCCGAGCAGCACGTCATGCCGCCAGAGGGCGAGCAACTGCTCCAGGGCCTCGCCCAGCCGCGCGAGTTCCGGCTCGTTGCCCGCCTGTGCGGCCACCTCGGTGAGGACGCGCCGGGCCAGGTGCTTCGCGCCGATGAAGAAGCTCTCGGCCAGCAGCAGGGTGAGCCGCTCCAGGTCCGGCCCCGCCTGGAGGAGGGCTTCCTCCAGACGCGCGGTGGCGGCCTGCTCCAGGGTGGCGCCCCAGCCCGAGGCCTCGATGACCCAGGAGAGGAAGTCCTCCGCGGGCGCCACCGTCCAGGACTCCTGGAGCACGGGCTCGGTGGGGAAGGTGGGGCCCGAGTTCCGGGTGAAGCCGGGGATGCCGAGCACCCGCAGGCGGTGCAGCACGCGTCCGCGCTCCACGTCACCGGGCTCGCGCAGCTCCAACCGGACCGTGCGGGGGCCCGGGCTGGGGGTGAGGCCGTGGGCGTGCAGCGTGTGCTCGACGTCCGTGAGCAGGGGAGGCCGGGGCGTGAGGGGGCTGAGCCGTCCCGTGCGCTCGCCGCTGAAGGCACGCAGCACCTCGGCGAGCAGCGGGTGCGTGTCGGGCGAGGGCACGCCCCGTTTCGTCCAGGGCAGGGCCACGTCCAGCGACTCCTTCACCAGCGCGGAGGCGAGTCCATCCAGCAGGTCCGTGCGCGAGAGCACCGCGTGGCCGCGCAGCCGGGCGAGACCCTCGGCCATGACGGAGGCGGCGATGAGATCCGCCGACGACACGTGCTGGCCCCGCCCGCGCAGCCGCCCGACGGCCTCGCGCAACAGGTGCCCGGGAGCGGCCTCGGCGCCGGACTCCCAGAGCGCCTGGTAGAAGGCGGGCGAGGGCATGCCGGACTCGTACCCGGCGAAGGAATCCAGGCGGCGGAAGCTATAGGGGACGAGGTAGCTCTTGGCGGAGGGGTGGCTCGGCGCGGGGGGAAAATCGGCCCCGGGCCGCGCCTGGGCCCGCGCGAGCACGGGGGCATGGAAGCCGCCGCACACCACCACCACGGGCCCTTCGTCCCGGGCGAGCGCCGCCTCCACGTGGGCGAGCATGAAGGACTCGCGTTGGGTGTCGCGCTCGGAGGCCTCCTCCTCGCCGCGCAGGGAGTCGAAGTAGACGCGCAGCCGTTCGGCGAGCACGTCCATTCCGAGCGGTTGCTCGAAGAGGTGATCCCACAGGGCGTCCATGCCCTCCAGGCCCAGCTTCTGGCAGAGCGCCTCGATGGCCCGGGCGGTGCGGCGCTCCCCGTCCGAGTAGCGGTTGCGCACGCCCTCGAAGGCCTTGTCCCAGGCGGGCAGGTCCATGAATCGCACCTGGGCGCCCGCCGCGTGTCCCTTCGTCAGCGCCACCCACTCCGGCGAGTATGCGCAGAAGGGCGTCCACGAGGCATGGGTGCGCTCCTCGTCGCGGTAGGCGCTGAAGATGGCGAGGGGCAGCTCATGCGGCAGGAGCAGCTCCTCCAGCCGGGAGTTCATGTCCACGGGCCCCTCGATGAGCACGTGACGGGGCCGCACGGTCTCGAGGGTGTGGGCCACGAGCCGGGCGCAGGCCGGGCTGTGGTGGCGCACGCCGACGACGTGGAGCCGGGAGTCGTTCCGCCCGCTCACGCGCTCACCCTGGCAGCAGGTGGCGGGCGTCGTACAGGGCGCGCCAGTGGGGGCCGGTGCGGCGCGACACCCGCTGCTCCAGGTAGACGCGCAGGCGCTTGAGGTCCTCGGCGTTGTCCTTGGCCGCGGTGCCAGCCAGACACTCGACGAGGTCCGCCGCCGAGCCGCCATCGCCGCGCAGGTAGTAGCCGCGCACGCCCACCGCGTGGGCCACGGACACGGCCTCCGCGGTGGAGAGCACCGCGCTGAGCCGCTCCAGGGCCTGACCCTCTTGCGTCTCGCCCGTGCGCAGCTCGCGGAAGGTGGTGACGAGCACCTCGAGCAGATCCTCCGGCGGCGCCATCGGCACGCCCGAGCGCTGGAGCAGCCGTGCCGTCTCGTCGCGCACGAGGGCCAGCTCGGTGGCGAAGTCGCCGATGGGGAACACCGTCTCGAAGTTGAAGCGCCGCTTGAGCGCCGCGCTCATCTCGTTGACGCCGCGGTCGCGCGTGTTGGCGGTGGCGATGATGTTGAAGCCCTCGCGGGCGAACACCATGGCGTCCGCGTCCTTGAGCTCCGGCACCGCGAGCACCCGGTCGGACAGCATGGACAAGAGCGAGTCCTGCACCTCGATGGGGCAGCGGGAGATCTCCTCGAAGCGCACCACCCGGCCCTCCTTCATGCCGGTGTAGAGCGGGGCGGGCACGAGCGCGCGGGGCGTGGGGCCCTCGGAGACGAGCAGCGCGTAGTTCCACGAGTACTTGATCTGGTCCTCGGTGACGGAGGCGCCGCCCTGGATGGTGAGGGTGGAGGTGCCGGAGATGGCGGCGGCGAGCAGCTCGGACAGGAGGCTCTTGGCGGTGCCGGGCTCGCCCACGAGCATCAACCCTCGGTTGGTGGCGAGCGTCACCATGGCCCGGTCCACGAGGCTCGGGTTGCCCACGAACTTGCGCTGCACGCCCAGCGCCTCGTCGCCGAGGATGAAGCGGCGCACGGCGTGCAGCGACAGGTTCCAGCCCGGGGGCCGGGGGGCGTTGTCCGCGTCACGCAGCCGCGCGAGTTCCTCCGCGTGCAGTACTTCCGCGGGAGGCCGTTGGATCTCCGCCGCCGTCGCCGCCGTGTTCTTCTTTCGGGTCGTCGCCATGGTCGTCGTCCTCACGCGGGCCGCAGGCCCTCGAGGTCCCTCACCAGCTCGGAAAAGAGGATGGCATCCAGCGAGCCCCAGGCCTGGATGCTTTCGTTGTGCCAGGTGTGGGCCCGGCACACCGTCACCTCGCCGAGCGTCTGCTCGGGAGAGTCGGCGAGGGAGCCCGTGTAGAGGCCGGGATCGAGATCGAGCTCGGCCACGCGGTCGTCCCCCAGCGGCTTCTCCATCCAGCCCGCGACGCCGCCGTCCAGGGGGGGCCCGCGCCGCCAGCCCCGCGCCTCCAGGCCCAGCACCTTGCCCGTGGGCAGCTTGAGGCCCTTCACCCGCGCGAGCTTCGTGGCCTCGCGCTCCGCCGGCTCCAGCGCGAAGGTGGAGCGGCCGAGCTGCGCGAAGGGTTGCAGCAGTTGGTAGTCGGCGAGGATCTGCCCCCACGCGCCCGCCGTCTTGCCGTCCAGCTCCAGGGCATGGGGCAGACCCACGAGGGTGTCCTCGGGAAGCGTCCAGGTGTCCTCGTTCGGGTCGGCGAAGGTGCGGTCCTCGGCGACGCGGAAGGTGTCCTGGAGCGCACCCTCGGCCGAGTACGTGCCCCACACGAGGCGGCGCACCACGTGGATGAGCAGCGGGTGCTCGACGAAGAAGCGGCGGAACACCTCGGGGCTCCAGCGGCGCCGGGCGCACATGGCCAGCTCCAGGCGGAGGATCTGCGTGGTCGCGGCCGTCTTGGCGTCCTTCTTGAGCGCCTTCCACTGCTCCACCGCGGCGTTCGCCTTCTCCGCGTCATCCTTCTGGCCGGGCTTGGGCAGGTCCTTGAGCCGGGCGCCGGAGGCGTCCTTGACGAAGGGCTTGAGCTGCTCGTCGAAGCCCACGGTGAAGGTGCGCCCGCCGAAGTCCAGGGTGAGCGAGCCGCTCTCGTCCAGGCCGAGGTCGGGCACGAGCCGGTCGGCCAGCTCCTGGCGGGTGAGGCCGCGCGCCTCGGCGATCTGCTCGATCTTCTCCTGGGCCTTCTGCTGCAGGCCCTTGAACTTCACCTTCTCGGCGATGCCGTTGAGATAGATGAGGGTGACGTCGGTGCCGATGGCGGCCAGCACGTCGAGCCCCATGACGGCGCGGGCGTGAGCGGCCTCGCCGGGCCACACGCGGATGAGCGGGGCGAGCTTGCGCGCGGTGTCGTCATCGCCGAGCAGGCCGAGCGCCTGGAAGGCCCAGGACTCCTTGCTCGGAGCACCCACCGCCATCCAGGACTCGAAGAGGCCCCAGGCGAAGCGGGCGAGGCTGGCGGGGTCGCATGCGGCCTTCACCTGCTCCAGGCCCGCGTAGGGCGCATCCAGGGAGGAGAAGGCGAGCAGGGTCGCGAGTTCCCGGACGGCCGCGGGGGGCAGCTTCGCGGAGCGGTCCCGGAGCAGGGGCCGGGGCAGCCCGTCGAGGCCGAGCGTCTCGGGCAGGGCGGGGAGTTTCGAGGGAAAGAGGTTGATGGGATCGAAGGCGAGCACGCGCCGCACGGCCTCGAGGACCTGGGGGGACGCGCGGCCGGCCACGTCGAGGACGGTGGCTTCCTGTCCGTTGGAGGCGAGCATGAGCAGGGCGGCGCAGGCGGCGTCCTTGGCCTTGCCGGGCTTGCCGAGCGCGGGGACGAGGAGTCCGGCGGTGGCGTGCGCGGGGTGGCGCAGGAGCCACGCGCGGGCGGTGGGGCGGGCCTTCTTGGTGCGGTGGAAGGCCTCGGCCACCTGGGGCGCGAGCCGGGTCACGGCATAGGGCGCGAGCAGGGCGTAGGTGTCGGCGCCGTGCGTGGTGACGATGTCGACGAGGGTTGGGAGCACGGCGAGCCCCAGGCGGGCGATGATGGGGTGGAGCCATTCCTCGGTGTACCGGCGGGGCTCGAGCTTGCCGAGGAACTTGAGGGCGAGTGCTTCCGGAGCGTAGGCGAAGAAACGAATGTCCATCTGCTCGGGCATCCAGGCGGGGTCCACCTTTCCGCTCAGCAGTTCCTGCTCTCGCACCGTGCTGCCGTAGGGCTTGTACTCCCAGCCCTTGCGCCGGGCCCATTCCTCCTGTTCGCCCTCGCGCCACACGAGCGCATCGGGGAGTGCCGGGGGCACCACGCCGTCGAGCACGGGGAGCGCCTCGGGCTTCTGGCTCGAGCGCCAGGGGGGAGTCGCGAGGACGGGGGGGAGCTGCTCGGGGGTCGCGTCGGGGACATCGGGGCCGGCCTGGGCCTGGAGGCGGGCCACCACCTCGCGCGCCTCGTCGGACAGGAGGGGGAGGGCGGCCCGGACGGCGGCGGACTCGCGGCGCAGCAGGTGGCCGAGGATGGAGCGGGCCTGATCGCCCTCCTTGCCCCGGAGGGCGGCCCGGGGGCTGATCAGCCGCAGTGCACGGTGGGGCCAGCGCGCGGTCGCCTCGATGAGGAACGGGAGGGCCTCCTTCTCGGCGTCGAGCAGCAGTTGCATCGCCTCATCCGCGTTGACGCTCGCGGTGATCTCAGCCCAGGTCCGCACCGCTTCGGCTCCCATGAGCTTGGGCTGGAGTTCACGCAGGAGCGCGAGGCCGTGCACCCCCATGCCATCGAGCAGCGAGGCCAGGTGGCCATTGGGCTCGCGCAGCAGATTCCAGACGTCCACGTGGGGGATGAGTGGGGCGAGCGTGTCGGGCTCCGAGACGCTGCTCAGGATGAAGGGGAAGCCCGGCTCCTGGGCCGCGACGAACTCCTCGGCCTGGGCGCGCACCCAGGCGGTCTCCGTGGGGAAGAGGAAGGCGGAGGCGGCGCGGCGCGTCTCGGAGTCGCGCAGGAGGGCGGCGGCGTCGCGAGCGGCCTGGTAGCCCGCGTCATCCGTCTGGGTGGCGAGCAGGGCCCGCAGGCGGGGCAGGCCGCGCAGGTGGCCGCGCGACAGCAGGTTGTAGTGCAGGTGGTGGGGGTTGGTGTTCACGCCCCGCCGGGCATGGAGCGCCTTGTCTCCCGCCAGATACAGGTCGAGGGACAGGAGCATGGCGCGCGTGGCGTGAACGGGCCCGCCCAGGGCGAAGAGCAGCTCGATGATGGGCTCGTGGCGGGGGACCTTGTTCCAGGACTCCTGGTACTGCAGGAAGATGACCAGGACGGCGTCCTCCTCGGGCGTGCCGAGGGAGGGCTCGGGGCGGCTGATGCGCTCGGCGACGGCGCGGAGCTCGGCGGTGAGATTGTTCGCGTGAGGGTCCTCGGGGATGAGCCCGGGGGGGACGCGCTCGAGGAAGTCCTCGCGCACCAGGGCCCAGGACTTCTTCACCGGCGGGAGCGGACGCACTGGCGTGGCGACGCCACCCCGGCGGGGATGCACGCGGCGCAGGAGCGACTCGGTCCAGGCGATGGGGGCATCCGGGTCGGAGGGGGGCGCGGTCGGGGCGGGCGCCTCGGGAGGGATGACAGGCGCCTCGGGGGCCTCGGCGACGGGCGGGGGCGCGATGGCCTTGGCCTTCCTGGCGGGCGCGGGTGAAGGCGGGCTCGCGGGAGGCGGTGCCTCGGCGCTGGCGGTGCCGCCCACCTCCGCGTAGCCCTTCTTCTGCTTCTCGGCGATGAGCTTGTCCTGCTCGGCCTGGGCCTTCTCGGCGGTGGGGAAGGACTTCTGTTGGCTCTGCCCGCTCGTGCCGATGCGGCCCCAGCGCACGGTGAAGCCGGTGTCCTGTGCCTCAATCTCCCAGAACTTCCTCGACGAGCCCTCGACCAATTCGAAGCGACGCATTGCAGTCTCCGCGCGAACCAAAACCGTAGCGCACCACCCCCACGGCGCGGATGGACAAGGGTTGCCTTTTTGCAATCCGGGGGGCGACTGGGCTAGCAATACGGCCCTCCGCCCGGGCCTGGACGTGGCGATTCACGCTCGACCCTGCTCTGGCCTTCATTCCCTCTGGAGAGCACCTCGTTATGTCCGAAGAGAAGAGCAAGCCCGAAGGCAAGAAGCTGCGGCGCCCCATCGACGACGTTCGCGACGAGCTGTTGAAGGATCCGGATGTGAAGGAGCAGGCCAGCCTGCTCAAGATCCCGGTGGAGCAGTACGTGGAGAAGATCCTCGACTACGCCTCCCATCCGGAGAAGCCGCCCGCGATCATGATCGTCCCGGACGAGGCGCTCAAGAAGGAGGACCCCAGCATTCCGACCGTCGCCGAGGTCGAGAACCACCTGCAGAAGATGGTCAAGGGAGAGATCCCCATCATCCCCGGCCAGACGCAGGATGGCTTCAGCAAGGGCCCCACGCCGTCGCAGTACGGGCGGACGCTCGGCGCCGAGGAGTCCGTCCCCTACAAGGTTCCCCCGAAGAGCGATGCCGCTTCCAAGGAACTGTCTCAGGAATTGGAACTCCAGCGCCCGAAACCCAAGTTCAAGCCCTGAGTTCCTCGCGGGAGCGCGCCCATCCCCTTGATCTCCCAGGCATTTTCAAAAAAGGCGAAATTCTCGGGGGATCAGGAAACAAATAATCGGGGCGTGCGAGAATCCTTTTGTCAGTAGCACTTACGGCCGCCGCGGCGGCCCCTCGAAAAGGATTTCATCATGGGTTTCCTCGGCGGAATCGGTAAGGCCCTCGGCAAGGTTGCTAGCTTCGCGGCTCCCATCGTCTCCATGGTCAACCCGCTGGCGGGCGCGGCCCTGAGCTTCGCGGGCAACCTCGCGAGCGGCAAGAGCCTGACGCAGTCGCTGTTCAGCGCGGCCTCCAGCTTCATCCCCGGAGGTGGTGGTGGAGCAGGAGTGTTCGGCAACCTCCTGGGCAAGTTCGGCGGGGCCGCGGGCTTCCTGGACGGCGCGGGTGGCAACAGCATCCTGAGCGCCGCGCTCAACCTGGCCACCGGCAAGAAGGGCGTGACGGACGTGCTGGGCCAGCTCGCCGGCAACTTCGCGCAGAAGGGCCTGAGCCAGCTCGGCCTGAACAACGCGACGGAGCTCGCCGCCCAGCGCATGGCCCAGATGCTGCTGCAGTAATCCAGAGCGCTAGCCACTCGCACTCGCGGGCCCGGGAGGATATCCTCTCCGGGCCCGTCGTGTTTTCGGCCCCTCCCGGGGCGCCGAGGGTCCTCCACCCGACTTTTCAGGCACTCTGGCGCGAGCTGACCGCGTGAGTCAGGTAGAGGAGGGCTCATCGACACGCGAGTCGTGGAGGCACGATGAATTCGTTGAAGAACCTGCTCCCGGAAGAGTGGCGCGAGGCGCTGCGGGACGTCCTGGCGAGCCCGGGGTTTCAGCAACTGGAGGCGTTCGTGGCGCAGGAGCGCCGACGGCACACGGTGTATCCGCCCGAGGAGGATTTGTTCTCGGCCTTCCGGTTGACGCCGTACGGCCAGGTGAAGGTCCTCATCCTCGGGCAGGATCCGTATCACGGGGCGGGACAGGCGCATGGGCTGGCCTTCTCGGTGCGGCCGGGCGTCAAACCCCCGCCCTCGTTGGTGAACATCTTCAAGGAGCTCCAGTCGGACCTGGGGCTGCCCCGGCCGAAGGACGGCTCGCTGGTGCCCTGGGCCGAGCGGGGCGTGTTTCTGCTCAACGCGGTGCTGACGGTGCGCGAGGCCGAGCCCAACTCCCATGCGGGACACGGCTGGGAGGCCTTCACGGACGCGGTCATCCGGGCGGTGAACGAGCAGCCGGAGCCGGTCGTGTTCGTGCTGTGGGGCAGCTATGCCCAGAAGAAGCAGGTGCTCATCGACGAGCGGCGGCATGCGGTGCTCAAGGGCCCGCACCCCTCGCCGTTGTCGGCCAGTCGGGGCTTCTTCGGCAGCAAGCCCTTCAGCCACGCCAACGCGGAGCTGGAGAAGCGCGGGCGCGCGCCCGTGGATTGGCGGCTGCCTGGGTGAGGGGCGCCCCCCGCGAGCGCGTTGCCTCGCGACTGGTTAGAGTCCCGTCACCATGGCGAAGACCTCACCCCGCAAGGCCCCGGCGAGCCCGAAGAAGGCCGTCGCGGCTCCGAAGAAGAGCGCCGCTGCCGCGAAGAAGCGCCCCTCGTCCGTGAAGAAGCCGGTGGCCCCGGCGCGGCCGTCCGCCGCGAAGAAGAAGGCCCCGGCTCCGGTGCCGCCTCCCGTTCCGGTGGACGTGCTTCCCCCCGCCTCCTCCTTCACCGAGCTCGTGGCCGAGCCCGTGGCCGAGTCCGAGCAGAAGGCCCTGCCCGCGGGCGAGCCCGTGGGAGGCGCCGCGTTCCCCTTCGAGATCGATCCCAAGCGCATCGAGGAGGGGTTGAACAAGCTGCGCGGGGAGGTCATCCACTGGGCGAACAAGGGCCGCTACACCAAGGTGCGCTTCAAGTTCCGCGGCAAGCAACTGCTGCCGGACCTGCCCATCGCCGCCGTGGCCGCCGCCGAGGGGCTCACCTTCTACTGGGGCGGCATCCTGCGCGCGCTCATCGTCACCGTGGCCGGGGGCAGCCTGCTCCAGGTGGAACTCGTCAACGACGCGGACAAGCGCGTGCAGGCCGGCAAGGAGGCCCTGCTCGCCGGAGACCTGGACGAGGCCCTCGCCGCCTTCCGCGAGGCGCTCGCCATGGACCGGGACAACGGCGGCGCGCACCTCAACGTGGGCGTGGCCCTCAAGCTGAAGGGAGATCGCGAGGCCGCGCTCGCCGCCTTCGAGCGCGCCAAGGCGTTGGATCCCGAGGGCCCCCTGGGAGCGGAGGCCGAGCGGCTCGCCGCCCCACTGCGGCCCAAGGACACCGCCGCCCGGACGGCGTGACCGAAGCGGGTGGGCGTGACCCGCTCCGCCCATGACAATATCGGCGGGAAGTGGCCGGTCACCCGGCAGGGAGGGTGGATGTTCCAGGTTTCCTCGAGGCTTCTGGTGGGCGTGCTCGCCCTTGTGCTGGGCCTGCCGAGCAGGGCGGAAGAGCCCTCCCTGGCGGACGACGGCGTTTCCGAGGAACAGATGAGCAGGGCGGAAGAGCCCTCCCTGGCGGACGACGGCGTTTCCGAGGAATGGACGCACTGCTCGTTCGACAGACCGACCTCGCTGGAGCTGCTCTCCGGCGATCCAGTCCGCTACACGCCCGAGGCCATCGCGGCCCGCGTGGAGGGGCTGGCCATCGCCCGGTGCACCATCACCCAGGAGGGCAGGGTCGAGCACTGCCGCATCATCAAGAGCCTGCCGCACCTGGACGAGGCCATCATCCGGGCGCT
Organism: Cystobacter fuscus; assembly: GCF_044360685.1. Lineage (GTDB taxonomy): Bacteria > Myxococcota > Myxococcia > Myxococcales > Myxococcaceae > Cystobacter > Cystobacter fuscus_C. Next base: position 1,161,107 of record NZ_CP043491.1, read on the forward strand.
GGAGAGCCGCCGCTACCGCCCGGTGCTCTGGGACGGCAAGCCCCTCCGTTTGTCCAACTTCGCCCTCAATGTGTGGCTCAAGCTTCCCTGATGACCCCCACGTCCGGGGCCCGCTCGTCGCCTCGGTCCGGAGGTATACTCCTCTCCATGGCAGCGCCCATCGACGACGAATTCCAGGTCCGTCTGGAGGGCCAGTCCGCGCTGCTCGCGCCCGCCCGGGAGCGCTACTACCGGCTGGTGCTCGCGCTGGCCGAGTCCCGGTGGCAGGAGCGCCTGCGGCAGGAGCTGCCCCTCTTGCGCGAGGTGCGGGCCCATCAGGACGCGCTGGACGCCCTGCTCGGCCCCGCGCTGCGCCGCGCCCAGGCCGAGAACTGGCCCACGAGCCAACCGACCGTGCGAACCTTGTGGGAGGTGCACTCGCTGCGCGAGCAGCTCGCCCGGGACGTGGCGCGCAAGCTCGGGCGTAGCGCCCAGGAGCCGCTGGGCGGCCTGATGAGCGCGCTGGAGGATTGGCTCGTCACCCTGCCCCGCGAGGTGCCCGCCCACCTGCGCGAGCAGACCGCGGCGGAGCTGTTGCCGGACTCGCTGCCCGCGCTGCGCGAGGCCGTGCTGTTCGCCGCCCGCCTCGAGCCGCTCTTCGCGCACCCGGTGCTGCTCTCCGGGAGGCTGCCCTTCTCGAGCCGGCAGCGCGAGGAGCTGTCCCTGGGGTGGGCCCGGGGCGAGGCGGCGCTGGCCGCGCTCTGGCGCCGCCTGTCCGGGGTGGACGCGCGGGGTTTCATGGTGGCGGAGCTGCGCGAGCGGGCCGCCCTCGCGCCGCGTCGCCCGCCGGGCACCGGCCCCGAGCGTCTGCTTCACGCGGAGTACTGGTACCAGGAGGCCCGGAGTCGGCTGCTGCACATGGCGCGGCTGCGGCTCGCCCCGCTCGAGCCCGATCCAGCCGAGTGTCTGGCGGTGATGTGGTGGCTCTTCGAGCGGGAATACGCGCCCCACGTGCGCCTGCACGCCCCTGGGGTGTTGGAGGATGCCCGGGCGGCGCTGTTCGAGGTGGCCTACGAACTCTGGGACGCGCAGCGGCCGGATATTCCCGAGGACGAGCGCTGGACGCCCGCGCGCTGGGCCCGGTTGGACAAGCTCGCCGGGCAGGCGGATGAAGGCCGTCATGGCCCGGACGGCGAGCGTGTGTGCGAGGCACTCCGGGAGTTGATCCAACGACATGGAATGGGCACGCGGGTGTCGCGCGGATGGTGGGCGCCCTCGCGTCTGACCCAGCTGGTACAACAGGTTCGCGAGGTCCTGGGTTGAGTTCACTGCCCCCCAACCGGGCGGGCTCCGGGTCCTCTTTCTGGCTCCCCTTCACACCCCGGGCATCAGCATTGTTGACGCTGGAAAATCCGGGGGTTACGTACACCCAATCCCTCGGAGAGGCCCCCTCGGGCGGGCCTTTCCCCTGACCCACGAATTCATGGCCGACGACACCACCGACAAGCCGGCAACGCCCCCCGCGCCTCCTTCGGGCGCCGTGGGAGAACTCATCCAAGTCAACATCGAAGACGAGATGCGCCGCTCGTATCTCGACTACTCGATGTCCGTCATCATCGGGCGCGCCTTGCCCGACGTGCGTGACGGCCTCAAGCCCGTGCATCGCCGCGTGCTCTACGCGATGAACGACCTGGGCAACCTCCACAACCGCGCCTACAAGAAGAGCGCGCGCGTGGTGGGCGACGTCATCGGTAAGTACCACCCCCACGGTGACTCCTCCGTCTACGACGCCATGGTGCGGCTCGCGCAGGAGTGGTCCCTGCGCTACCTGCTCGTGGACGGCCAGGGCAACTTCGGCTCGGTGGACGGCGATTCCCCCGCCGCCATGCGCTACACCGAAGTGCGCATGGAGCGGCTGGCCGAGGAGATGCTCGCCGACATCGAGAAGGAGACCATCGACTTCGGTCCCAACTACGACGACTCGCTGCTCGAGCCGCTCGTCCTCCCCACCAAGTTCCCCAACCTCCTGGTCAACGGCAGCTCCGGCATCGCCGTGGGTATGACCACCAACGTGCCGCCCCACAACATGGGCGAGGTCATCGACGGCACGCTGCACCTCATCGATCACCCCACCGCCACCGTCCGCGACTTGATGCAGTTCATCACCGGTCCGGACTTCCCCACCGCCGGCATCATCACCGGCCGCGAGGGCATCGTCCGCGCCTACGAGACGGGCCGCGGGCAGATCACCATCCGGGCGCGCACGGAGATCGAAACCTCCAAGAAGGGCGACCGCGAGAGCATCATCGTCACGGAAATCCCCTACCAGGTGAACAAGGCGCGGCTCATCGAGAAGATCGCCGACCTGGTGCGAGACAAGAAGCTCGAGGGCATCAGCGACATCCGCGACGAGAGCGACCGCCAGGGCATGCGCATCGTGGTGGAGCTCAAGCGCGATGCCATCTCCGGGGTGGTGCTCAACAACCTGTTCGCCAACACCCCCATGGAGACCACCTTCGGCGCGGTGATGCTCGCCATCGACGGCGGCCAGCCGCGCACGCTCACCCTCAAGGAGCTGCTCGACCGGTTCATCTCCCACCGCCGCGACGTGGTGACACGCCGCAGCCGCTTCGAGCTGCGCAAGGCGCGCGCCCGCCGCCACATCGTCGAGGGCCTGCTCGTCGCGCAGGATCTCATCGACCTGGTGGTGAGCCTCATCCGCGCCTCGAGGGATCCGGACGAGGCGCGCTGGGGCCTCATGCACATCCTGTCTCCCGAGCTCTACGAGCAGGAGCGCTTCAAGAACCTGCAGCGCATCGACTACGCGCAGGCCAAGGCGCAGATGGCGCTGCTCGAGTCGCGCGCGCGCGCCGAGGAGCCCAACTACTCGGGCCTGGAGCACCGCTACGAGGGCGCCGGCTTCAGCGAGGATCAGGCCAAGAACATCCTCGAGATGCGCCTGCAGCGGCTCACCGGCCTGCAGCGCGAGGAGCTGTTCCGCGAGCTGGTGGACCTGGTGCGCGAAATCCTCCGCCTGGAGGACATCCTCGCCCACGAGACGAGCCTGCTCAACGTCATCAAGACGGAGCTCAAGGAGATCCGCGAGCGCTACAGCGACAAGCGGCGCACGGAAATCACCGGCGCGGTGGAGGAGATCACCAGCGAGGACCTCATCGCCGAGGAGACCATGGTGGTGACGCTCTCGCACACCGGCTACGTGAAGCGCTCGCCGCTGTCGGAGTACCGGGCGCAGAAGCGCGGTGGGCGCGGCAAGACGGGGGCCACGACGAAGGAGGACGATTTCGTCACCGACATGTTCGTGGCGAGCACCCACGCCTTCCTCATGCCCATCACCAACAAGGGCCGGCTCTACTCGCTCAAGGTGCACGAGCTGCCGCTCGCCGGCCGCACCTCGCGCGGCAAGGCCATGGTGAACCTGGTGCAGTTCGGCGAGGGCGAGCGGCTCGCCCAGGTGCTGGTGACGCGCGAGTTCGGTGAGAACCAGTTCGTCTTCTTCGTGACGAAGAAGGGCGTCGTCAAACGCACGGACCTGTCGGCGTTCGCCAACGTGCGCTCCAGCGGCATCATCGCGCTGGGCATCGACGAGGGCGACGAGCTCGTCGCGGTGAAGATCACCGACGGCTCCAAGGACATCCTCCTGTCCACCGCGCTCGGCATGAGCATCCGCTTCCCCGAGCAGGAAGTGCGCTCCATGGGCCGCCAGGCCTACGGCGTGAAGGGCATCACCCTGGAGGAGGGCGACGAGGTGGTGGGCGCCGACGTGGTGGAGAAGGACACCACCATCCTCACGGTGACGGAGAACGGCTACGGCAAGCGCACCCAGGAGGCCGAGTACCGGCAGCAGGGCCGTGGCGGCAAGGGCATCATCGATATCAAGACCACCGAGCGCAACGGCAAGGTGGTGGGCCTCGTGCCGGTGACGGACAAGGACGAGGTGATGCTGGTGACCAACGGCGGCATGCTCATCCGCATGAAGGCCAAGGAAATCTCCGTCATCGGCCGCAACACGCAGGGCGTGCGGCTCATCGCCCTGGAGAGCGCCGAGGAGAAGGTGACGGGCATCTCCAAGCTGCCCGAGTCCGAGGAGGACGAGGGCGAGACGGTCGAGGCGCTGGCGAGCGAGTCCGCGGCCGCCGGCAAGTCCGAGCCGTCGTCCGAGGCCGCCGAGCCGTCCGAGGCCGCCGAGGGCTCCGAGTCGCCCGAGGGCTCCGAGCCCGAGCAGGGCTGAGGCCGCGCGCTGAGGTGTGAAGGAAGGTGAGGGCGGGCTGCTCGGTGCACGAGCGGCCCGCCCTTCCTACGACCGGGCCTCGCAATGATTTCACGCCCCTTTTCGTAAGCAGGGACATGAACATCGCCGGTCTTCGAGTCATGGGAACGCGGTTCTTCCGTTACGTGCGAGATCCTCGCGTGCCGCAGTGGCGGCGGCTGATGGGACTGTTCGCCGTGGCCTACTTCCTCTTCCCCGTGGATGTGGTGCCGGACTTCCTGCCCCTGCTGGGCTGGCTGGACGACCTTGGCGTGCTGGCCGGGGTGGCCTGGTTCATGAAGCGGGAGCTGGAGAACTACCGGCCCGAGCCCATGGGGTGGCCGACGCCGGTGGACGCGCCTCGCACCGGCAGGTCTCCGCTCGGCGAGCGCTGAAAGGCCCCGCCCTGTCGCGGGGCAGGACGTCAGCGCGTGGCCAGGGTGTCCACGTGCTGGCGCAGCTTCCCCTCGTCCTCCAACCGGGCGCTGAGCCCCGCGAGCGGCCGTGCCGCCTGGGAGATGCGTCCCCGGGTGCGCGGGCCCACGGACACGAGCCACGCCACGCCCAGGGCGAGCTCGGCCACCTCGGGGGCCTGGCCCAGGGAGGGCATCAGCGCGAGCAGGGCCTCCACGGCTTTCTTCACCTGGCCGCCATGGAGCGCATGGCCGCTGGTGATGCCCTGGCGCAGCAACTCCAGCAGGGCGAGCGCGGTGGCACGGGCCTGACGCACGGGCTCGCTCCCCGGGCCGGTGCCCGCCCACAACCCACTGGCGAGCTGCTGGCCGAGCAGATCCACTCGGGCCTCCCGGGACGTGGCCCCGTCCGTGGCCCCCTCGTCGTCCAGCGCCATGTCCGGCATGGACGGAGGGGAACGCAGTGCCTCCGGAGGGGAACTCAGTGCCTCCAGGAGGGAGGCGGCCGCATCCTCCACGCGCGCGAGCCTGGAGCCCGTCACCTCTTCCTCTCCGGGCGGGCCGTAGACCGCGCCACTCTGGCTCTTCTTCGCCGGGCCCTTGAGCAGGGGCTGGGGCGCGGGGGCACGCGGGGGCGGCGGCGCCGCCGCGGGAGGAGCCCCTGGGCGCAGTGGAGGCGCCGCCGCGGGAGGAGCCCCTGGGCGCAGTGGAGGCGCCGCCGCGGGAGCCGGGGCCGCGCGCATGCGGTCGACGGACGGGAGCGCGGAGGCGGTGATGGCCCGGCGCGGGGCGGGCTTGCTCAGCTCCTTCTTCGCCGTATCCCCGTCCGTGCCGAACATGGCCCAGCCGGCGGGGGCATGGACGGGGATGACGCGCGTCTCGGGTTGGCCCGAGGCCCGGCGCTCGCCCGTGCGCTCCTCCACCACGACGAAGGAGGTGTAGGGCGTCACGAGGCCGTGCGCGAGCGCGAGCTGGAGGATGCGCTCCTTGAGCGCCTCGGCCCGCCGGCCCACGAGCGCGGCGGCCTGCCACCCGCGGATGCGCTCGGCGGCCCACAACTTCTCCACCGCGGGCCGGTCGCTCGCCGCGGGGAGGTTCACGGCGATGGCGAGCGAGAAGGGCTCCGCCCCCGCGCGGCCCTTGAGCACCACCGTGCCCGTGCCCGGCGTGGTGTACCGGCCAAAGAGGCTCCAGGGGGTGCCATCCACGAGCGGAGGAAGCTCGGCGGGCGCCAGCTCCGTGGCCTCCACGCCCTCGAAGCGCACCTCCACGTCCGTGACACGCGGGGCGAGCGCCCGCGAGAACTGGGCCACCACCTTGTCGTCGATGCGCTCGCCGGGGTGGATGAACTCCACCGCGCCGCCCGTCTGCCGCGCCAGGTCCTTGAGCAGCGCGTCGCTCACGTTGGTGCCGATGCCGAAGGAGTAGACGCGCGCCGTCCGACGCGCGGCCAGCACCGCCTGGAGGATCTCCGACTCGTTGCCCACCTGCCCATCCGTGAGCAGCACCACCACACCCTCCGGCATGGCCTCCACCGCGGCGCGCAGGGGCTCGAGCAGCTCCGTGCCCCCGTGGGCACGCAGCGCCGCCACCCACCGGTCCGCCTGCTCCAGCGTCTTCTGGGTGAAGGGCACCGGCTGGGGCGAGAAGAGATGGAAGGCATTCTCGAAGGCGATGATGTTGAAGCGGTCCCCCTCGCGCAGGTGGCGCAGGCACAGCCGCAGCGCGCCCTGGGCCTGGGGCAGACTCTCCCCGTCCATGGAGCCCGAGGTGTCCACCACGAACACCACCTCCTGCCGCCGGGCCGCGCCGGCCATGCCCAGCAGGTCCGGCACCACGGTGAGGGCGAAGGTGCCCGGCGCGTCGCCCTGGCGGTGGGTGACGAGCGGCGTGAAGGCCGCGTCCGTGTCCGGGCCGCGGATGTTCAGCACGACATCCCGATCCAGCACCACGCCCGGCCGGGCGAGCGTCACGCGCGTGCCGCCCTCGGTGCGCGAGAGCTGGAGCGCGTGCGAGGGGCTCTCCACCACCACCTCGCGGCCCAGGGACACGAGCAGCTCGAGCGTGAGGCCATAGGGCGCGTCACCCACGGGAGGGGTGATGCGGTCCGCGTCGGGCACCCGGCTCGTCGGATCGGCCACGCCGTGCGAGGTGCGGTCTCCCGTGGGCGTGCCGGGGATGTAGCGGGGAGCGACGAGGGTGGGCAGCACCCAGCACAGGCTGCCCTCTTCCACCTGGAGCACCTGGAGGAACTCCACCTCCACGCGCGTCTCCTCCCCGGGCAGCAGGTTGCCCACCTGGGCGGTGAAGACGTTGGGGCGCTCCTGGTCGAGCAGCGCGGCGCCATGGCCGGCCGTCACCGCGTCGTCGTAGGTGTGGAAGGCCTTCTCCCGCTCCTGGAGCACGGCCTGGACGCGCCGCCCGGCGCACTCGAGCGAGAAGGCGCTGAGGGTGGCGTCCGAGGGCAGCGGAAAGACATACACGGCCTCGATGGGCCGCGGCTCGGTGTTGCGGTAGCGCTGGCACACGCGCACCCGGGCATGGCCTCCGAGCAGCTCTCCGGTGACGTCCACTCCCTGCAAGGCCACCTGGGTGCCGCCGCGCGTGTACAGCCCCGCTTTCTCGTCGTGCATGGCTCTACCTTTCCTGGGACTGCTGGAGGAGGGCGCGCAGGTGCTCCGCGAGCGCCCGGGTCTTCGCATCCGCCGTGTCGGCGAGGTGCAGCTCGAGTCCCGGTGCCAGCTCCCATCGTCGCCAGTTCGTCGGAGCGGCGGAAGGGGGGGCGGACTCGGGCGGGGAAACAGGGGCTGGCGCGGGCACCGCGGGGGGTGGCACGGCGCCAGGCACGGGGGGCGGTGCGGAGGGCTCGGCCTCGGCGAGCGCCTGGAGGGCCTCGGGGGTGAGCCGCGCCAGCTCCACCTGGATGGCATCGAGGGGGAGGAAGCGGGCCTGGAGGACACGGATGGCCTTGAGGCGCAGCAGGTGCTCCTCGCCATAGACGGTGTCGGGACCCTTGAAGGGCGGAGCCGGCAGGAGGCCGCGCTGCACGTAGTAGCGCACGGTCCTCGGGGTCACCCCCACCGCCTCGGCCAGCTCCGAGAGCTTCCACTCCCGGGATGTTTTCGCCTGACTCACGAACATGACAGTAGGACTCGACACTGATGGTGTCAAGATGCCGCTGTCGATTCGCCACTGTCACGTTGTCCGGGAGGGAGGCTCGGAGAGCGGGGCGGCGAGAGGGAGTGGGCGGGGTGGGGGCGGCGGGGCTACGGTGCGCCGCGCTGTTTCACGCAGGGAAAGCAGGCCCGCCGATGCGGGGAGAGTCATCCCAACACATTGATGATGGTGCCCGGGCCCGAGGCGCGGCACGGCTCGCCCTCCTGGGGGCGGTCCTGTTCGCGCTGGGGGCAGGCTGTGCGCGCCGGGTGCCCGAGGACGCGCGAGTGGAGACGACAGTCTACGTGGCACGCCGCATCCGCACGTTGGACGCGGAGCGGCCGGAAGCCGAGGCCCTGGCGGTGCGCCGGGGGCGGCTGGTGGCGGTGGGAACGAAGCGGGAGGTGCTGGAGGCGGCGGGCGAGGGGGCTCGTGTCGTGGACCTGGGCAAGGCCGTGGTGGTGCCCGGACTGGTGGACGCGCACGCGCACCTGGCGGGGTTGGGGCTGAGCCTGACGGTGGCTCGGCTGGAGGGCGCGCGCTCGGTGGACGAGGCCGTGCAGCGGCTCGCCGACGCACCGGCCACGAGCTTCCAGGGCGACTGGCTCATCGGCAAGGGGTGGGATCAGAACGGGTGGCCGGGGGGAGGGTTTCCGGGCCGGGCCGAGCTGGATGCGCGCTTTCCCACGACGCCGGTGTACCTCACGCGGGTGGACCACCACGCGGCGTGGGTGAATGGCGAGGCGCTGCGGCGCGCGGGCATCACCCGGGACACGCCGGACCCGGCCGGGGGGCGGATCCTCCGGGACGAGCGGGGCGAGCCCACGGGGGTGCTGGTGGACAACGCCATGGAGCTGGTGGTGCCCCGGGTGCCGCCGCCCACGGACGAGCAGCTCGAGGCGCGGCTCGCGGCGGCGCTGGAGCGGTGCGCGGCGGTGGGGCTCACGGGCGTGCACGACGCGGGGATGGACCCGCGCACGTTCCGGCTGCTTCAGCAGTGGGACATGGCGGGGCGGCTGCCGGTGCGGGTGTACGCGATGGCGGACGGGCAGGGGGAGGCGCGGCGGACATACCTGGATCTGGGGACGTACGGCGGGCGGCAGCTGGAGATGAAGTCGGTGAAGTTCCTGCTGGATGGGGCGCTGGGCTCGCGGGGCGCGGCGCTGCACACGGCCTACAGCGACGCGCCGGGGGAGACGGGGCTGTTGTTGATGGAGCCCGAGGAGCTGGAGGCGCGCACGCGGGCCTTCATGGAGCGGGGCTTCCAGGTGTGCGTGCATGCGATTGGAGACCGGGCGAACACGCTGGTGGTGGACACGCTGATTCGCGCCGCGGCGGAGACGAAGACGCAGGGGCTGCGGCACCGGGTGGAGCACGCGCAGATCCTGCGGCCCGAGGACATCCAGAAGCTGGGGGCGGCGGGGCTGGTGGCGAGCGTGCAGCCGACGCACGCGACGAGCGACATGGGGTGGGCACAGGCGCGGCTGGGGGCGGAGCGGCTCGAGGGCGCGTACGCGTGGAAGAGCCTGAAGGAGGCGGGGGCGGTGCTGGCGCTGGGCAGTGACTTCCCCATCGAGAGCCCGGACGTGCTGGCGGGACTGTACGCGGCGAGGACGCGTCAGGACGCGAGGGGCCAGCCCGCGGGCGGGTGGAGGCCCGAGGAGCGGCTGACGGGGGAGGAGGCGCTGGAGGGCTTCACGGTGGGGCCGGCGTGGGCGTCGTTCGCGGAAGGGCGCCGGGGGAGGCTGAAGGTGGGGATGGAGGCGGACTTCACGGCGCTATCGGTGGACCCGGTGGAGGACGAGGCGCGGGCGCTGGTGGACGCGCGGGTGGTGGCCACGGTGGTGGACGGCCGCGAGGTGTACCGGGAGCGGTGACGTGGGGGGCGCTCAGCCGAAGAGCTGGGCGCGAGCGCTCTCGGCGATGGCGACGACGGCGGGGTGGCGCAGCCGCCGTTCGACGGAGATGGCGTAGAAGCCGGTCTCGATGTCCTGGGTGCGGCCGAGGACGGAGACATTGAACTGGCGGCAGACCTCGGCCTCGATGATGGAGGGGGCGGCGAAGACGCCGTGGCCGCGCTGGCCGAAGGCCTCGAGCAGGGCGCTGTCGTCGAAGTCGCCGACGACGCGCGGGTGGATGCCCTGGGCGTCGAACCAGGCGGTGAGGGCGCGCCGGAGGGAGGAGACCTCGGAGGGGAGCAGGAGGGGGGCGCCCTCGAGGGAGCCGGGGAAGCCGCGGGCGAGGTGGGCGAGGCGGGGTGCGGCGAAGAAGGAGAGGCCGCAGGTGCCGAGCAGGTGGTTGAAGGAGCGGATGCTGACGGGTTCGGAGGAGGGGGTGTCGGCGAGGACGACGTCGAGCTCGTGGAGGGCGAGGGAGGCGAGCAGCTGGGGGAGGGAGCCCTCGCGGCAGGTGATGTGGATGTTGGGGAAGGCGTCGAAGGCGGGCTGGAGGAGGCGCTCGGCGACGAGCTTGGGGACGACGTCGGTGACGCCGACGGCGACACGGAGCTGGCCGGAGGGCAGGCCGTGGATGGCGTTCTTGAGTTCGTTGCCGAGGCGGAAGATGTCATCGGCGTAGCGCAGGACGGTGCGGCCGACGTCGGTGAGGACGAGGCGGCGGCCCTGGCGCTCGAGGAGCTTGTGACCGAGCGACTCCTCGAGGAGCTTGAGCTGGGCGCTGATGGTGGGCTGGGCGAGGTGGAGCTCCTGGCTGGCCTTGGCGATGGAGCCGGAGCGGGCGACGGTCCAGAAGTAGAGGAGGTGGTGGTAGTTGAGCCAGCTCACGGGAGGGGCCTGCCGGGTGGAGGGGGCGGGAGGGGGCAAGCGTGTGGGCGGTGGGGAGGCGGAAGCAAGGAGGGCGGTGGGGCGGGCGAGGGGGGAAGAGGAAGAAGGACGAGGGGAGTGAAGAAGCTGCTTGACGTAGGGGCCGAGTCCCCGTAAATCGGCCCTCGCTTCGCGCGGTTGGCCAGCACGCCCAGGTAGCTCAGTCGGTAGAGCAGGGGACTGAAAATCCCCGTGTCGGTGGTTCGATTCCGCCCCTGGGCACAGAGTAGAAAGTTCGAGGGCGTCAGGCTTCGGTCTGACGCCCTTTCTTTTTGCCCGCGATCGCTCCTGGCCCGTGCGACGGTGGCGCCACGAGGCCAAGGATGCCGGGTGCGCCTGCTCCACGGAAACGGAACGGGGGCGCGGGCTTATTTCGCTAGCTTGTGCAGGGTCTTGTCGTGGGCGTCCATCATCCGCTTCGTCGCGTCACCCACTTGGCTCTTCTGCTCCTCGGGAGTGACGGGACGGATGGTGAGTGACTTCCCATCGGTCTCGATCTCCAGCGGAGTGTCCTTGTCGATGTGGAGAAGCTCGAGAATCGAGCGGTCGATGATGAGCCCGAGGTCGTTGCCGATGGTCGTCAGGGTTCTTCGCATGGAACACCTCCGTGGGTCAGTCGAGGAATCGTCTCCACCAGCGCCGGGCCTCGTCCTCGGTGACGCGAAGCGTGGTGTACCGGGGCGGATCAACGGACACGGTGGTTCGAGGTAGGAACAGCGGTTCGAACCAGGGTTCCATCACCCGGGCGAATTCACGGTAGGCGGGAAGCGTCTCGCCAGTGGTGAGGTCTCCGGCCTCGGGTCTCTCTCCAAGAGAGACAACGACGCGATCCCCGGCGAGTTCCGCCAGAGCCGTCTCGGATGAGTGCAACCGGGAACGAAGGGCCGTCGCGCCACCGAGTTGTGTGAGAACAGGCGGTCCGAGGAAGTTGAGCCAATGGACTCCATCCACCCGGAGACCCACCCACTTTTCATTGAACCAAGCGGGCCGGAGATCGATGCCAGGATATCGCATGACCTCGGAGCGAAAGCCGACGTCTCTGACCCGAAGGTTCTGGTAGAGGTGAAGGGCCAGTCCCGCGTGCCCGGAGGCGAACATCAGCTTGGAGGCCATGTCGAGCGCCAACTCGCGCACACGCGCTGGCCCGTGTTCTTCGAGGTACTCAATGGGAAGCGTCGCGGTGAGCAAGCTCGAAATCGTCTCTTGGGGCTCAGGCCGCCACGGAATGCGTGCCTGGTACTCGAGTTGGTAACCATTCCGGCTGTTATCGCCCCCGGTGAAGAGAAGGCCTCGCTCAAATCCTTTCTTTTCGATCTCTCTTCGCTCCCAAGGTTCATAATCATCGGGGAAAGACCAGCGTCTCGCCTCCTGCAGGATGCGGTGCGCCCAACCCCAGCGCTCCTCCGTCAAACGGGATCCTTCGTCGTGGGAGAAGTGGACGTAATTGATGGTCCTGGGCCCCTGACCCACCGCGCGCATGTAGCTATCGATGGCGTGGCTCACCCCCGAGGAGAGTTCAGGGTGTTCGTGCGGCATGTAGAAGGCGATGCGGATGACCTCTCGTGCGAGCAACTCCCGTGGTGGGCGCGGAGGCTCCCCGTCGTAGAACTTCCAACGGTCTGAAGTCGTGCCACGAAGACGAAGGCGCGGATATTGGCTGGTCATCAGTCAAGGCCAGTCTGATTGGGGATCCACTCGGTGTCACGAGAGCCGCAGGACACCAGGTGGGAGGCGCGCGGCAGGTGAGGGCATGGCGGGAGTCGCCTGGAACTCAGCACCAGCGGCGTGATGTTCAGCCTTCCCCTGCGATCTGCCGGAGTCTGGAGGCCACCAACTCCTTGCTTGCTTGTCCCTGTGCGACCTCCATCGTGAGCTCGTAGAGCGCATCCGAGGCGGTGACGATGGACACGCCGTTCAGGTCGAGGAAGACCAGGGCGGCGAGCAGGCCAATCCGCTTGTTCCCGTCCACGAACGGATGGTTCGAGACGAGATGGAAGAGGTACGCGGCCGCCATGGTGAACAGATCCGGGTGGATGAACTCACCAGCGAAGGTCGCCATCGGCTGTGCGAGCGCGGATTCGAGGAGGCCCTGATCGCGCAGTCCTGGAGGTCCACCGTACCGCTCGAGCTGGACGTGATGAATCTCGAGCACGTCCTCGAGAGTGAGGAAGACCGGGTTCATTTCGCCAACTTGCGCAGGGTCTCGTCATGCGCGTCCATCATCCGCTTCGTCGCGTCACGCACCTGGCTCTTTCGATCCTCGGCGGTGACGGGACGGATGATGAGTGACTTTCCATCGGTCTCGATCTCCAGGGGCGTGTCCTTGTCGATGTGGAGAAGCTCGAGAATCGGACGGTCGATGATGAGCCCGAGGCTGTTACCGATGGTCGTCAGGGTCTTCCGCATGGAGCACCTCTCCACTCCGTTATAACAACGGTCGAACACAGGTGGTACCCACCCGGAAGGGAGGCGATCGGGGCGGGGGTCACTTCTTCGTCAGGATATCGAGCGCGGCGGTGCTCATCGCCTCGATGGCGGTCTGGAGGGTGGGCTCGGCATCGGGAGCCCACCGGGGGCTGTGGAGCGAGGGCAGCTTCGTGGGGTCTCCTCCGGCCGCGTCCCACCGGGCCCGCGGGACGCCGCCCACCACGAAGAGCATGCTCTGGATGGACTTGTCGGACAGGGAATAGCGGCTGAAGTCCTCTCCTCCGGTGGTGGGTGGCACCTCCACCACGCGCTCCGCGCCGAAGCGCCGGGTCCAGGCGTCGACGAGCCGGTTCGTCAGGGGCCCGGTGTTGAAGACGGAGGGATAGAACTCCTCCTCCTTCGTCGTCACGACGGGCATGTGCTCCTCGGGGAGGCCGGCGGCGATGGCCTCGCCGCGCGCGATCCGGGCGATGCCCTCGAGCAGCTGGCGGCGCGTCTCCGCCGAGTAGCTGCGCACGGTGAGCTGGAGCCGGGCCTCGCTGGGGATGATGTTGTGTTTGCTCCCCGCGAGGAAGCTGCCCACGGTCACCACCGCCGTCTCCTGGGGCGCGATCTCCCGGCTGACGAGTGTCTGGAGAGTCCCGACGATGCGCGAGGCGAGGACGATGGGATCCTTGGTCGTATGGGGCGAGGCACCATGGCCTCCCACGCCCTTCACCAGGATGTCGACGGAATCGACGTTCGCCGACATGTGGCCCCGCGAGTAGCCCACGGTGCCCGCGGGAAGATCCGCCACGTCGTGGAGGGCCAGCGCGAACTGGGGTTTGGGAAAGCGTGTGTAGAGCCCGTCCGCCAGCATGGCCCGGGCTCCCACTCCCACCTCCTCGGCTGGCTGTCCGATCATGACGAGCGTGCCGGACCAGAGCGCCTTCAGGGCGGCGAGGCGGCGCGCGGTGCCCACCCAGGCCGTCATGTGGAGATCGTGGCCGCAGGCATGCATCACCCGCGTCTGCGCGCCCTCGCGCGTGACGGCCTTCACCTGGCTGGCGTAGGGCAGCCCCGTGGCCTCCTCGACGGGGAGCCCGTCCAGATCGGTGCGCACCAGGAGCACCGGGCCGGGTCCGTTCTCGAGCACCGCCACCACACCATGGCCCCCCACCCCGGGAGTCACGGTGAAGCCGAGCTTCTTCACCTCCGTGGCGAGCCGGGCCGAGGTCGCCTTCTCCTGGAGGCTCAGTTCGGGATGGGCATGCAGGTCGCGATAGAGCGCGAGCAGGCCCGGCAGATCGGCCTTGATCTGTTCCGCGAGCGGATCGGCGAGGACGGGTGCGGGAAGAAGCATTGCCGCGGCGGCGAGCAGGAGGCGGGGGGAGGGGAGCACACGGAAGGAAAAGGAAGGAGGGCGCATGGCGACGCCGGTCATAGGACGTCACCCCGGACGGAGGAAAGACGGGCGATAACCCACTTCAGTCGGTGTCCCAGGAGACGTTCCCCGCGCGAACCCGTTCCCCGAGCCACGGGCCCAGGGGTAGCGTGTGTTCTCCAGTACTTCCCTGCGGGCCCGCTCATCGCGACTCTCTCCTCGTCGTGCCTGCCCGAGCTACCGAGGTCCCCCCGCGTGTCTCGCGCTACCGCCGACTTCGAGCCCGCTTCCGTGGACTTGGAGGGCCTGCTGGCCGACATTCGCGCGCTGCGCGCCGAACTCGACGCCTCTGTCAGTGAGGCGGACTATTCACACCTGCGGCGCATCGAGCGCTGGGGCCGCACGGCCGCGGTGATCGGCCTGGCCACGTGCTGGCTGATGCCCAACCCGCTGAGCGCCGCGGCGTTGGGCCTTGGCCGCTCCTCGCGCTGGATGCTGATGCACCATATGGGGCACCGCTGCTATGACCGCGTCCCGGGCATCCCCGTCGAGCGCACGAGCAAGGAGTTCGCCAAGGGCAAGCGCCGCTTCCTCGACTGGTTCGACTGGATGCTCCCCGAAGCCTGGGTGTTCGAGCACAACGTGCTCCACCACTCGCACACCGGCGAGGACGGGGACCCGGACGTGCACGAGCGCAACTCCGAGGGCTTCATGCGAGGCACCGGGCTTCCTCTCGCGCTGCGCTACGTCCGGATCGTGCTGCTCGCGAGCACCTGGCGGGCCAGCTACTACGCTCCAACGACACTGGCCTCGCTTCGGCGCAAGCGCCGCCCGGACGGCCCGCTCACCCGTGAGGAGTGGCGCGAGGTGCTGCTGCGCGGCTACGCGCCCTACATCGCCTGGAACTTCGTCCTGCTGCCCGCGCTCTTCCTGCCGCTGGGCACCTGGGCCGCCTTCAGCGCCCTGTGCAACTCGCTCATGGCCGAGATCCTCTCCAACCTGCACACCTTCATGGTGGGGGGACCCAACCACACCGGCGAGGATCTGTACCGCTTCGACTCCGCGCCCGAGGGCAAGGGCGCGCGCTACGTCCAGCAGGTGATCGGCACCGCCAACTACCGCACCGGGGGCGATCTGAACGACTTCCTCCACCTGTGGCTCAACTATCAGATCGAGCACCACATCTTCCCGGACCTGTCGATGCTCCAGTACCAGCGGGTGCAGCCCAAGGTGCGCGCGCTGTGCCAGAAGTACGGCATCCCCTATGTGCAGGAGAGTGTCTGGACGCGCTTGCGGAAGATGGTGGACGTCGCGGTGGGCAAGAAATCCATGCGGAGGCTCGCTTCCCGTGCGGCGGCCAGGGCTCCCGTTTGAGCTGACCATCCATGACTTCCGGCATATGCGAGGATGACGGAGCGTGTGTAGGGTATGGCTTCCGTCGTCGCTCCCCCTGCCCGACGGCCATGAGGTATTTCCATGCCGATCTGCCCCCGCGGTTCTCGACTCCACGCTCCCTGGCGTGCGCTGATGCGCGGCCTTCCCCTCCTGGGCCTGCTTTCCGCCTGTGGTCCAACGGAGGCCACCACGCCCGGGGGGCCCGTCTCCTCGAGCCAGACCCAGAAGCCCCTTGGCTTCGGCTCCCTCATCCAGCCCTGGGCCGAAACCCTCGTGAATACCCTTCCGAGCTCCTCCGCGATCGATCACGCCCAGGTCACGGTGGCCGCGGGTCAGGGCATCTACCTCGTCGTCTGGATGGAGGAGGGGGACTCGCCGGACATCCTCGGGGTCCGGGTGCGGGCCTCGGACGGTGTGCAGTTGGACGCCACTCCCCTGCGCATCGGTACGAGTCCCTCGGTCGAATACCTGCCCTCGGTGGCCTTCGACGGTACCCACTTCCTGGTCACCTGGATGGATCCCATCATCGGACCCCGTCTCAGGGGCGCGCGGGTACGAGCCTCGGATGGAGTGGTCCTCGATTCCTCTCCCCTGGTCATCAGCCCACCGGACCCCTTCGGCCTGCCCCACGAAACGCCTTCCGTGACCTTCGACGGGACGAACTACCTGGTGGCCTTCTCCGGCTACTACTGGGATTCCGTGGCCGAGGAGGTGAAGCGCCAGATCATGGGCGTGCGGATCCGCCCCTCGAACGGGACGTACATCGAGTCGGGACCCATCGCCATCGGTGACACCACCGGGGTGTCCTCGCTCCACACCGCTTCTCATGGCGGCGGCAGCCTCGTGGTGTGGGCCGAGAAAGCAGGAGGCGTGAAGGCGGCGCGCCTCGACGCCGCGGGGCAAGTGCTCGACCCCGTTCCCCTGTTCATCTCCCCGGCGGGCGCGGACACGGTCCGCGTCGCCGCGCGGGAGGGAGGGTTCCTCGTGCTCTGGAGCGAGGGCAACACGTTGAAGGCCCGGCGGGTACGTGCCTCGGACGGTGCGTTGCCCGACCCGGCGGACATCCCCGTGGGCTCACCGGTCGAGCTGCCCGTGCCGAAGGACTCCTGGTTCAAGGCCCCCTTCGATGTGACCTACGACGGACAGGACTACCGGGTGCTCTGGCAGACCACGGATGAGTATGGCCGCCGCAGGTTGATGACCACTCGGGTGTCTCCCCTGGGAACGCTCGAACCCCAGGCGGAGGATTGGCTCTCCGGCTTCCACGAGGACTCGCCACTGGATTGGGTGGGCATCGCCGCCCAGGCGCCTTCCCACTTCCTGGTCGCCTACACCCAGTATGACGCTCGGGGAGCGCACCGGAACCGTACCTCCTTCCGGCTCGTCACCGAGAACTCGTGCACGAGCGATGTCTCCCCGCCCATCCTGACCTGCCCCGCGCGCGTGCAGCTGGAATGCACCTACGGTGGCATGAGCGACACGGACGACGTCGATTTCAGTGACAACTGCGGCCTGTCGGACGTCGGCAATCTGCCCCGGTATTACGGCTCTCCGGGAAGTTTCACCGGCTCGGTCTCCGCGGTGGATCTCTCCGGCAACGCCACGGCGTGCTTCACGGAGTGGACGGTCGTCGACACCCTCGCGCCCTATTTGTATTTGAATGGCCCGCGGGAACTCACCCTGCCTCTGCACGCGCCCTATCAGGAGCAGGGCGCCCGGGGTGAGGACACGTGTGATGGGGGCTATGCGCCCTGGGACTCCGGCTGGAGCCGGATCCAGATCTCCGGCACGGTCAACAGCCACGTCCCCGGTACCTATCCCATCACCTACAGCCTCACCGACCTCGCGGGCCACACGACCACCCGGACCCGGACGGTGACGGTCCTCGCGCAGTAGACGCGGCGGGGCTCGGGTCTCCAAACGTTGTCCTACTCCGACAGACATTGGGGCAGGAACACAGATAGGAGTGAAGCCTAATCACACTTGGAGTATTGAGAAAAACAGGAATTTCCGCATGATGAGTCATCCATGGCTCATCATGCACGCCCACCCTCCGTCGTAGCACTCTTCACCTTTGGTCTCCTGGCTTGTGGCGGCCCAGAGCAGGAGCAAGCGCTCGTCGACTCCACGAAGCTCGTCGTGGCAGCGGACCTGGCCTGTACGATCCAGGCAGGGAGCTGCTCGGAGTTCATCGGCAACGGCTCCGGTTACATCTGGATCGATGGCCGGTCCCAACCCGCCTCCCGCTATGTGGGAAAGACGCTCTGCATCAAGCCGGGGACTTATACGGGGATCGGCCTCTATGGAGTGGTGGCAACGGCGGCGCAGCCCGCGGTGATCACCAACTGCGGTGGGCAGGCTGTCTTCAATTCCACCACCGGCAGCCCGGTCTACATCGGTGGAGGCAGCCGCTACTTGAAGCTCACGGGGGCAGGGAGTTCGGCCCATCCCCATGGGCTCGTGGCGGGGACCTCGGGCGGCAATCAGGCCCACATCGATCTCCGGGAAGGGGTCTCCGACGTCGAGATCGGCCATGTGGAGGTGCGCGGCGATGGGAATGGTGGAGTGGGGATCGCCTTCCGTACCTACCCGCGGTGCGACGGAACCTGGAGCCGCGGCACGTGGGCTCAGTACAACACGAAGATCCACGACACCTACGTCCATGACACGAAATACGAGGGCATGTACATCGGCCCCTCGCACTACGGCTGGGTGACGGCCAATGGCTACACCCCGGGCTATGACTGTGGCACTTCCCGGCAGTGGGAGGCGGAGGTGATTGGCCTCGAGGTAGTCGACAACCGGGTGGAGAACATCGGCAACGATGGAATCCAGATCGGCGCGGCGACCGGGGGAATGACCGTCCAGCACAACGTGATTCGCAACTATGGGCTGAACCAGATCGAGAGCCACTCGGGCGGCATCACGGTGAACCCAGGCAGCAAGGGGTTGATCGACTCGAATTGGATCGAGGCGGCCCAGCCCTACCGCACGCAGGGCATCGCCTTCCAGGGAACGGGCGGCTCCGTCATCACCAACAACGTGATCGTCGGAGGCAGGTGGGGCGCGATGTTCCTGCGCAACACCGCCGCGAACATGGAGGCGGCGAGCACGCTTTCGACCCTCGTTTTCGACAACAACACGGTGGTGAACTCGGCGCACGAGGGGCTGTACTTCTTCTGCGGTGGCCTGGGCACGCTCACCTTCGCCAACAACCTGGTGGCGGGCGTGCCCACTCCCTACGCCGCCAACGGGGGGACGACTGCCTGCGTGAAATCGCTCACGGGACCGAACCTGCTCACCTCCAACCTGAGTGCGGCGGGCTTCGTGAATCCGGCGGCGGGGGACTTCCACCTCCAGGCCACCTCTCCGGCCGTGGGCGCGGGCGTGAACCTGTCGGGCGTGGTCGACTTCGACTACGACGGCGTGGCCCGTGGCTCGGGTCCGTATGACCTGGGGGCGTTCGCGTGGAAGGCTCCGTCCATGAACTAAGTAGGTCGCCAGAAGTTCTCTAACAAATCGCGCAGCCAGAAGCCTTCGGCGAGGCAGCCCGCCTTGCGGAGGGCTTCCTGGGCAGAGAGGCCCAGTACCCATTGGATGGCGGCGTCGACGTGCTGCTCCACGGTAGGGTACTGGCGATTGGCCGATACGAGCTGCTTGAGTGGACGCCACAAGTGGTCCATGCAGTTGAGCTCCGAGTGCTGCTTGGGCAGCAGGAGCAGATGGATACCGAGGCGGCAGGCCAGCTGCTGGGACTTCTGGGCGGTGTGGCAGCTGGCCCTGTCGAGCACCAAGAGCAGCGGGCGGCCGGGGTAGGCGGCGCGCAGCGTGCGCAGAAAGGCCATGAAGTCCTCCTGCCGGCTGCGCCTGGTGGCCATGACGACACGCCTGCCGGTGCGCGGGTTGATGGCGCCCCAGAGCGTGCGCTTGGCATTTTCACCTGTAATGGGCACCACTGCCTGCTGACCGACAGGAGCCCATACGGCGCGCAGCGGTGGAAACCAGCGCAGCACCGTGCTGTCCATGACGAGCAGCACCGCACGGGGGAACTGGCGTTTGAGGCGCTTCAAACGGCGGACAAGGCCCCCTTTTTCTGCCCTGGATGGGGCGCCGCCGTCACGTACACATACCGGGGTCGCTTCCACGCCAGCCCCGCCTCGTGCAGTCGGCGACGCAGCGTGCGGGGGGATACCTCGAAGCCCTGCCTCTGCAAGTGCGAGCGGAGCAGCGGCACCGTCCAGCCATGGCTCGCCCAGCCAGCCCTCTCTGGACTGCTGCGCACTACTCGACGCAGGCGCCTGCTGGTGAGGCGCGGGGCTTTTCTGGGCCGGCCTGAGCGCGGGGCATCCAACAGCGCTGATGGAGTGCGTGCTGCAAGGTAGCGCTCAAGCCAGAAGTAGACCGCTGGTCGACTCAGGGCTGCCAGGTGCGCGACCTCACCCGGGCCCTTGCCCTCGGCGATGAGCTTGATGGCCAGAAGACGACGGAAGTAGCGGGCGTCGCGCGCCTGCCGCAACGCCCGCTCCAGCTTCCGCCTGTCGTATGCTGTCAGCCCCAGTTCGGCAGGGCTCCTTGCCGGTCGCATGCTCCAGAAGCTGTGCATGCGGCCGGAATTTGTCTCGGAACTTCTGGCGACCTACTTAGCTCCCACCCAGAGAAGGTGGCTCTGCATCCCTTCAGAGGCGCGCGAGAATCTCCGCCTTCTTCCGCGCGTACTCGTCCGGCGTGATGAGCCCATTGTCCATCATCGACTGAAGGTCCTTCATCGCCTTGAAGGAACAGGGCCATGAGGGAGGTACTCACGAATCACCTTGATGAAAGTCTTTCAGTCTACCACTGTTCCGTGACGCTCAGGGCGGTTCGATGCGTCAACCCTGGGCGGGTGTTCCGGTCAGCCATGGCTCCTACGAGTCGTCTGACACCCTTTTCGGGCATTGGTGCCGTACGCTAGGTTCACGGGCCATGACCGAGCCGAGTAGCAAGAACGACACTGGCCGCTTCGTCTGGTACGAACTCCTCTCGACCGACCCGCAGGGCGCGCTCGCCTTCTATGTCGAGGTCATGGGATGGAAGACGCAGCCGTTCGAAGTCGGAGGGGACGGGGACTACAGGATGTGGGTCGGCGGCCAGGGGCCACTCGGCGGCGTGACCGCGTTGCCCGAGCCCGCGAAGAAGTTGGGCGCGTCGTCCTACTGGCAGGCGAACGTGCAGGTCGCGAACGTCGACGAAACCGTCGCGGAGGTGAAGCGCCTCGGCGGCCAGGTCTACGTGAAAGAGGATGTGCCCTCCGTGGGACGTATCGCGGTGATCGCGGACCCGCAGGGCGCGGTCATCGCGGTCTTCTCGCCCGCGGCTGACATGCAGTCGCACGACGTCGCGAGGCAGGGCGAGTTCTCGTGGCACGAGCTGTACACGACCGACCACGAAGCCGCGTTCACCTTCTATGAGCGCATCGTCGGCTGGGAGCGCCTCGGCGAGTTCGACATGGGCGCGATGGGCAAGTACCTGCTGTGGGGCCGCAACGGCAAGCAGCTCGGCGGCATGCTGACCCTGCCGAAGGGGATGAAGACGCCCGACGGTCGCGACGTGCCGCCGTCGTGGATGTACTACGTCACGGTCGAGGATCTGGACGCCGCGCTTGCTCGCGCGACGGCGAAGGGTGCGCGTGTGCTCAACGGCCCGATGCAGGTCCCCGGTGGCCAGCGCATCGTGCAGCTCATGGATCCGCAGGGCGCCGCGTTCGCGCTCACCACTCCGCCGACGCCGCGGTGAGGGTGGCTGAGTCGAGGCGCTTCACTCGCCTCGGAGCGACCGAGCCGGTGCGAACAGGCACCGGCCAGCGCGGGACGGCTCAGTGCAGGCATTCACCGCATGAGCCGGACAGCTTGGTATTGGCGACGAAGGAGTCGTAGTCCGCCTTCGAGGAGACAACCGCTGAGCCGAAGTCGGTATAGACCGCCCAGGTGGAGGGAGAGGCCACGGCGTCCTTGAATGTTCCGCGATAGTAGTCCACCCCATTGGTGTTCTTGAAGAAGCTCCACCCGTAATTGCTATTCCATGGACGGCAGCTCGCATGGGTAGCCATGTAGCTCGCCGAGGGAGCTCCTCCACGCCCCTTCCACAGGTAGCACGCATTCGTGGGCGTCTGGGGCTGCGCGGCGGGCGGAGTCTGCGCTCCGGCGCCAGTCATCAGCAGACAGCTACCCAGCGAGAAGAAAGTCAGGAATTTTCGCATTTTTTGTTCAGCTCCGGTAGAGGCCCAAATGCCAACTGCTCATTCATTCTTGCTCACGCAACCAGTTTTGTCTTTGAAGGTCAGAGGTGAGGACATCGGAGGCCATCCCATCCCTACCTGGCGTTGTCCTTGATCCAGTTGACGTATTTGCCGACCCGGGTGTAGATGCCCGGAGTATTCGGTCGCCCGCAGCTCCGGCCCCAGCTTGTGAGCCCCACGAGCTCGCCATTGATGATCAGGGGGCCTCCACTGTCTCCCTGGCAGGTATCCTTGCCTCCCTCCGTCATCCCCGCGGCGATCATGTTGTTCGTGATGGTGGCCGAAGAGCCGTAAGCCGCCTTCGCGGTCGCACGCGAGACGATGGGGACCTTTACACTCTGCAGAGCAGCCGGAAAGAGCGAGCTGCCTGCGGAGAGCACTCCCCAACCCGAGGCCAGTGCCATCTCGCCCGCCGCTGGATCCGAACCTTGAGCAGGCAGCTTGACGGCCTTGGCTTGGGTTGACCCCAAGGTCAGCGCGGAGGAGAGTTTGACCAGCGCGATGTCGTTGTCGATGGTTGTTGAATTGTAGGAAGGATGCACGACGATCGAACTGACGGGAACGAGCGCTCCCCCGGAACCATGATACAGACTGTTATATCTGACCGAGAACGACGAGGGCTGATATCCGGCCACACAGTGGGCAGCCGTGATCACCGTTCTGGAATCGTAGATCACACCTCCACAAGAGTGAGAAGACTTCCGCAGGGAAACCTGCCACGGAGCCTCGCCTGCCGGGGACACATACCCACCGACGATTTCTCCACTCACGCTTCCAACACCCTCGAGCCCGCTGACGTCGTCCGTGTCCGCCCCGCCGCAGCCCAGCAGGCCCATCGCGACCACCATTCCAGCCATGAAGCGCATGCGGTGTTTCTCCCTTCCTCGTGTGCGCCTGAAGTGCCGTGGGGATGCGTATGCACGCGGCATGCCGCCCGAAACAGGCCGTCGTCCCAGCGAGGGCTCGCGGACGAAACAGCGGCGGTCAGAGGGGTGTGGCGTGGCATTGACACGTCAATCGAGGCGGTGACGTGTCAAGGCCCTGATGAAAATGAGTGCGCGCAGGGCGGACGCTCCGCGTTCGCGTGCGCAAGGCCACGGTGTTCGACGCGGGCGCGATGCTCAGTACAGCGTCGCCTTCACCCGGCCGGGCAACTCGCGGTCGTACTCGCCGCCGTCGAAGTCATCCGGGCTCAGCGCCTCGAGGATGGAGCCGGGGCTTGGGAACTCGGTGCGGGTGACGTGCCGGGCCGGGTCCCAGAGCCTGGAGCGGACCAACGCGCGGCTGCATTGGAAGTAGACCGTCTCCACGGTGATGCGCAGCACGGAGCGCGGCGCCTTCCCATCGAAGGTGAAGCGCTCCAGCATGGACGGCTCGATGACGATGCTCGCCCGGCCGTTGACACGCAGGGTTTCGTTCACGCCCGGGACGAAGAACAGCAGCGCGACGCGCGGATCCGCCAGGATGTTCCGCAGCGAGTCCATGCGGTTGTTGCCTCGGCGGTCGGGCAGCAGCAGCGTGCGCGTGTCCTCGATGACCACGAACCCGGCGGGGTCTCCTCGCGGCGAGGCATCCAGCCCTCCAGGGCCGGACGTGGCGAGGACCATGAACGGAGATCGCTCGATGAAGGGCCGGTATGCAGGGTGGAGGTGGTCCACCTCCTTGAGCACGGACGACTTCCCGGGAACCCCGTACAGGCGTTCGAGCGTCTCCACATCGTTCACGGTCTTCATCCGGGGGTGCCTCCTGGGTCCTTTTAGCCATTTGAAATGGCCATGTCACACGCGGCACCGGCTGCGTCGTCCTGGGGAGGGGAGGGCACTTCGCCCCCCCAGAACGAGGACCTGCACATGAAGCCCCGGATGAATGCTTTCGCGGTCGCGCCGGACGCCCTCAATCTCATGGTGGATTTCAGCAAGAAGGTGGAGGCCCTGGGGCTGGAGCCGAGCCTCCGCGAGCTCGTCAAGATCCGCTCGTCCCAGCTCAATGGCTGCGCCTTCTGCATCCACATGCACACCCGCGACGCCCGCGCACATGGGGAGACCGAGGAGCGCATCTACCTTCTGAACGGCTGGCGTGAGTCGCCGCTGTACACCGACCGCGAGCGGGCGGCCCTGGGCTGGACCGAGGCCCTGACGCTCGTCTCCACGACACATGCCCCGGATGAGGACTACGCTGCGCTCAAGCCGCACTTCACCGAAGAGGAGATCGTGAAGCTGACCCTCATGATTGGCGTCATCAACACCGCGAACCGGCTCGTCCTCGGCTTCCGGACCGTGCACCCGGTGACCCCTCGCAGTGAAGCCGCCTGATTCAAATCCCGCGGACGTCTTCGACCCGCTCCGCCCCCAGCTGCTCCGCATCGCGTACCGGATGCTGGGCATCGTCGCGGAGGCGGAGGACGTGGTGCAGGAGGCGTATCTCCGTTGGCACCAGACGAACCGCGACGTCGTGCGGGACGCCGAGGCCGTGCTCGTCCGCACGGTGACGCGCCTGTGCCTGGACGTCCTGAAGTCCGCGCGCGTCCGGCGCGAGGAGTACGTGGGGACCTGGCTTCCAGAGCCCATCATCGAGACAGTGGAGGGCGATGACTTGACGCTGACCCTGATGATGGCCCTGGAGCGCCTGTCCCCGCTGGAGCGCGCCGCGTTCCTCCTGCACGACGTGTTCGGCATGGACTTCGAGCAGGTGGCGAAGGCCATCGACCGCGCTCCCGCGGCGTGCCGCCAGCTCGCCAGCCGGGCGCGGGAGCATGTGCAGGAGGCCCGGCCCCGCTTCCCCGTGACGGAGGCGAAGGGCCACGAGCTGGCCTCGGCGTTCCATGCCGCGTCCCGGAGCGGCGACACGCGGGCGCTCCAGGCACTGCTGGCCCAGGACGCCATCCTGTACGCCGACGGCGGCGGCAAGGCGAAGGCGGTCCTCAATCCCATCTACGGCCGGGAGAAGCTGGTGCGCCTCTTCGCAGCGGTGTGGCGCATTCCAGCCGTGGGCTCGGCGCAGCTCGTGCACGAAGGCACCATCGACGGCCTGCCCGCGTACGTCACGCTGGATCCGGATGGAATGCTGCAGACCACGGCGCTTGCCATCGAGGACGGCCGGATCGTCGCCCTCTACGTCACGCGCAACCCCGACAAGCTGAAGGGCATCCGGCGCGCGGTGGTGGGCGAGTCGTCGTAGGAGGCTTCAGCGCGCGCTCAGCCCGCGCCCTCGACCTGCACGAGGTTGTCGTAGAACGTCGCCCCGCCGCCCATGTCGGTCACCGACTGCGACGTCGTGTGGTTCACGTTCCGCCCATCAGGTGTGAGCGCGCTCGACCAGAGCGACGGAGCGACGACCACCCCTGGTCGCGCTCTCTCCGTCACGACGGCATCGGCCAGGAACGCGCCGCGATCGTTGCGGATACGGACCCTCTGGCCGTTGACGATCGCGCGCGCCGCCGCGTCGGTGGGGTGGATCTCCAACCGCGGGCCCTTCTCGAAGCGCGTCAGCACATTGCTGAACGTGCTGTTCAAGAAGTAATGACCGGGCGGTGAGATCAGCGCCAGCGGATAGCGTGCGAAGAGCTCAGGGCTCGACGCGCTGCTCTCCCGTGGGGGAGTCCATGACGGCAGCGGGTCATGGCCGTCGCGGGCCATCCTCGCGGAGAAGAGCTCGCACTTGCCGGAGGGCGTCGAGAAGCCTCCTTCGGCGTACGGCGCGAACGGCGTTGGAACATTCAGGCGCACCGAGCCCTCGGCTCGAACGCGCTCGAAGGTGATCCCCGCGAGCCATGGGTGCTCGCTCTGCAGCGCCTGGCGCGCCATGGCCTCGTCACTGTCCTGGAAGCACGGCTCGTTGAAGCCCATGTGCGCCGCGAGCCTCCGGAAGAGTTCCGTATTCGGAATGGCCTCGCCGAGCGGCGCGATTGCCGCCGCGTTCCACATGACATACAGGTGGCCGTACCCGATGTGCATGTCCACGTGCTCGAGCTGCGTGGTCGCCGGGAGGAGGAGATCCGCGAAGTTGGCCGTGTCGGTGTGGAACTGGTCGTGAACGACCGTGAAGAGATCCTCGCGCCGGAGCCCGGCCTTGACGCGCTCCAGGTCGGGAGCCACGCTGGCTGGATTGGAATTGTAGACAAACAGGGCCTTGACGGGTGGGTCGGAGACCTCCGTGAGGATCCGCCCGAGCTCGACCATGTTGAGCGTGCGGGTGCCGGGCGGGATCAGCTCAAACCGCTGCAACGCGGCATGATTGACCGGGAAGGTCTCGAAGGTCCATAGCTGGAGACCGCCAGAGGCGGAGCGCCATGCGCCGGTCACCGCTGGCAAGCACGTGATGGCGCGCGCCGCCATCCCTCCGCCCGTGTGGCGCTGCATCCCGAAATTCATGCGGATGGCCGCGGGCTTGCTCGTCGCGTATTCAACCGCGAGGGCCTCGACCGATGCCGCTGGGATACCGCAGATGGCCGCCACCCGCTCAGGCGGGTACTCGGCGGCGCGCGCCGCCAGCTCGTCCCGGCCCACGCAGTATCGGGCCATGTAATCCTCGTCGCCCAGGCCGTCACGGAAGATGACGTGCATCATCCCGAGCGCCAGCGCCGCGTCAGTCCCCGGCAGCAGCGCGATATGCTCATCGCACTGCTCCGCGGTCCGCGTCTTGCGTGGATCGATCGCAATCACCCTCGCCCCTCTCTTGCGAGCCGCGGTGACGAACGGCCAGAGGTGGGGGTTCGAGGTCAGCGTGTTGGTGCCCCACAGGAGGATCGTGCGCGCTCCCTCGAAGCTCTCTGTATCCATGCCCATGGAACTGCCCATGCTGTAGGCCATGCCAGCCACGCCGGCGGAGCCGCAGATGGTGCGATCGAGGAGCGAGGCGCCGAGCTTGTGGAAGAAGCGCCGATCCATCGAACTGTTGTGCAGCAGCCCGAGCGTGCCGCTGAACGAGTACGGCAGGATGGCCTGCGCCCCCCACTCCGCGATGATCCCCTTGAACCGGCGCGCGATCTCGTCGAGCGCCTCCTTCCAGGAGATCGGTTCGAAGCGCCCCTCACCTTTCGCGCCCACGCGGCGCATCGGTTGGAGCACGCGGCCGGCATGATAGGTACGCTCCAGGTACCGAGAGACCTTCGCGCAGAGGAAGCCCCGAGTCGTCGGATGGTCGGGATTGCCTCGTACCTCGACAGCGCGGCCAGCCTTGACCGTGGTCAGAATGGAACAGGTGTCCGGGCAGTTGTGCGGGCATACGCTCCGCACGACTGCTGCTCCTGGGTCCTCGGTGATTGTGGCGCTCATCCGGAACAATTTACCACACCGTCGTGCGGCACTTTCTCGACAGCCACGTCGCCGCCGACAGACCAGGTGTCAGACGACTCGTAAGGGGCTCAGACCAGGTGTCTCAGACCAGGTGTCAGACGACTCGTAAGGGGCTGCCAGGAGGACAGTTCCTTCCGGAGGAGTCTGCCCTGGTTCACTCCGGGCAACATTTTCAACTATGCTGGGACTCAAACCTTTTTTCGGAGAAGGAGCGTCGTTCATGGGGGTCGATTCGGTTGGTGGTTCCAGTCCCAATCGCGGTTCCTCGGGCACTTCGTCCACCAGCAACGCGCCCGCCCCGGCCGCGAACAACAGCGGGACGAACAGCATCCCGGTGGAGAGCAAGCCGGCATCCCCCGCGCGGGTGAACTTCGATGAGAGCCGCTTCTCGCCGAAGCCTCCCCGCTCTTCCGTGAGACCGGAGTTGGATCCCAAGCCGCTCGAACAGCAGGCCGTGCTGACGGCCCCCTCCTTCGGGCCGGGCGCGCTGCAGGCCACCGCGATGGGCCCCCCGACATCGTTCAAGGCCAGGGAGCTCGACTCGACGGGACATCTCAAGTCGATGGGATTGCCGACCACGTCGTTCCAGAGGCAGAACCAGAGCGTACCCCTTCCCCAGCCGCGGCCAGCGCACTTGGACCAACCGGCCCCGCAGGCACCGATTCCGCAGACGAGGCCCGCGAATCTGGCCCCACGGACCGCGACGGCCCCTGGCATCCAACTCGGCGCGGACGTGGTCCCCTCGGCCTTCAGCGCCCACTCGACGCGGGTGGTGCAGGACATCATGGCCGCGGCGGGGGTGACGAACCTGCGGATCTCCAGCACGGCTCGGACGCCCGAGGCGCAGGCCCGGGCGATGTATGACAACATCCAGAACAAGGGCGTCCGAAGTCAGTTGGCGCTCTATGGGGCGCCCGGAGATGCCGTCGTCGAGACCTATGTGGCCGCCCAGAACGCGGGCCTGTCGAGGGAAGAGACCCTGCGGGCGATGACGGACAAGATCAACGAACTGGGTCCGTCCACCGTCTCGCGGCACGCCGCGTCGCCCGAGCAGATCGCGCGCCTCAACATCATCGACATCTCGCCGAGATCCATTCCCGAGAGCCAACACGAGGCCTTCATCGCCGCCATCCGGGCCAACCCCGAGGTCTCGAGTTTCCTGGGCCCGGCGGATGGGGATCCCGCGTTCCATCTGGAGATCCCCCAGCCTCAGTGAGGGCTCGCGGACCCTGATCTGGAGCTCAGCGCTCGTCCCAGTAGCCGGCCTGGGATGTGGATCGGCGGCCAGGGGTCACTCGGCGGCGTGACCGCATTGCCCGAGCCCGCGAAGAAGTTGGGCGCGTCGTCCTACTGGCAGGCGAACGTGCAGGTCGCGAACGTCGACGAAACCGTCGCGGAGGTGAAGCGCCTCGGCGGCCAGGTCTACGTGAAAGAGGATGTCCCCTCCGTGGGACGCTTCGCGGTGATTGGGGACCCGCAGGGGGCGGTCATCGCGGTCTTCACGCCTCGTGGATGTACTACGTCACGGTCGAGGACCTGGACGCCGCGCTTGCCCGCGCGACGGCGAAGGGGGCGCGGGTGCTCAACGGCCCGATGGAGGTCCCCGGTGGCCAGCGCATCGTGCAGCTCATGGATCCGCAGGGCGCCGCGTTCGCGCTCACCACTCCGCCGACGTCGCGGTGAGGGGGGCTGAGTCGAGGCGCTTCACTTCCGCCCGTTTCGGATCCCCTGCGGACCTCTTCCCTCGGCGGCGGGTTCGATTCCCGCCGCCTCCACTCCGTATCTCCCGGAAAGGACTCAGCTTTCCGGGAGACTGTAGCAAGGGATGTAGCAACGCCCCGGGCGCCATCAGGCGAGCCGGGGTTTTCTTTTTCCGCTGAAGCCGCGAGGGGCAGCCGGACGAGCTGGCCGTGGGCTTGATCCGCTGACGTGGACAGTAGGGCTATGCTGCCAACTTCTGCGGTAAGGCTGCAAGCTCGAAGTTCGCTGGACTGACGTAGCCCAGAGTCGAGTGCCGCCGCTGCCGGTTATAGAAAACCTCAATGTACTCGAAGAGCGCCAATCGGGCCTGCTGGTGCGTGGTGAAGTCCGTGGTGTAGACGAGCTCCTGCTTCAGCGTACTGAAGAAGCTCTCCACCACGGCGTTGTCCCAGCAGTTGCCCTTGCGCGACATGCTGCACTCCATGCCACGAGCTTCCAGGGCGCTTCTGTAGTCCTCGCTGGCGTACTGACTGCCCCGGTCCGAGTGGTGCAACAGCCCGCGTGGGGGATGACGGCCCTCGAGCGCCATGTCCAGCGCACCGAGCACCAGGTGCCGGTCAATGCTGTCGCTCATGGACCAGCCCACCACCTTGCGCGAGAACAGGTCGAGCACCACCGCCAGGTACAGCCAGCCCTCGCGAGTGCCTACGTAGGTGATGTCTGTCACCCAGCTGGTGTTGGGTTGCGCGGGAGAGAAGTCCCGCGCCAGGACATTGGGCGCCACGGGCTGGCGGTGACGCGAGTCCGTCGTGGTCACGTAGCGCCGTCGCCTGCGAGCGGCCAGACCCTGCGCACGCATGAGACGCACCACGCGCTTGCGGCTCACCCGCTGGCCGCGGGCGCGCAACTCCGCATGCACTCGCGGGCTGCCGTACGTGCGACGACTCTCCTGGTGCACCCGATTGACTTCCTCGGCCAGCACCCGGTCCGACGCCTGCCGCGCGGACTCCGGACGTCCTTGCCAGGCGTAGTAGCCCGAGCGCGACACGCCCAACTGCTGGCACATGAATTTCACGGGGAAGAGGGCCTTCTGCGCGTCCATCAGCTCGAACTTCACGTCGAGCCCTCCTTCGCGAAGAAGGCCGCCGCTTTCCTAAGAAACTCCTCCCGTGGCCGCTTCAGGGGTCACCAGGGTGTACCCCAGTTGCCGAGCCCTGCGCTCTAGATTGCGCACGGCGCGCTGCCGGTAGCGCTCTTCGTAGTAGCCGACACCCGGGTCCTCGTACGCAAGACCATGGCGGAGCGCATTGTAGAAGAGGACGGCGAGCTTGCGCGCGGTGGCGGTGACCGCCTTGGCCTTGCCGGTACGCGCCGCCAGGCGCCGGTAGAAGGCACCCAGGGCGGTTTGCGTGCGACCGATGCTGACAGCGGCAATCCGCAGCAGTGTGGCCGCGCGATTGGAGGAGCGACGTGTACGTGAGCTGAGCAGTCGGCCTCCAGATATCTTATTGCCTGGCGCCAGGCACAGCCACGAGGTGAAGTGCTTGGCTGTTGGCCACTTGCGCATGTCGTCGCCGCACTCGGCGATGAGACGAAGCACGGTGTAGGGCCCAAAGCCGTGGATTTGGGAGAGGTCAGCCCCCAGCAATGTATAAAGCGCGCCCCGGGCGTCGAAGGCGGGCTCATGGCGACCGGACGCATGGCGTACCTTTGGAAGAGGTCTCGTCGGTGCTACGCGTCCCGCGTTGAGCGCGTGCATGACTCGCTCCACCTCCGCGTCGCACTCCGCCACTTTCCGATGATGGAAGTCGTACAGCTCAAGGGCCTGACGCAACGCGAACACGTGCTCGGGCCGATAGTTGCCCTTGAGACCCTCCTCGATGGTTTCGAGCGACGCCTTGCAGCGTACGTCGCGATAGGAGGCGAGGACTCTCGGATCCCGCTCCCCCACGACGATGGCCCGAACAATCCTCATACCGGTCACACCTGTAATGTCCGTCACCACGTGATGGAGCTGGACATTCATCTGCATGAGGGCCTTCTGCATGTGCTGGATGTGGCTCGCCGCGTACTCGATGAGTCGCTCGCGGTGGCGCAGATAGACGCGTAGCTGCACGACCTGCTCGCGCGGCCGAAAGCTACCGCGCAGCAGTCCGTGCTCGTGCAGTTGCTGCAGCCATTGAGCATCGTTGACATCCGTCTTGCGGCCGGGCACGTGCTTGACGTCCCGCGCATTGACGAGCAGGACCTCGAAGCCCCGCGCCTCGAGAATCTCGTAGACGGGAATCCAATAGACTCCCGTGGATTCCATCGCCACGGTCTTGATGCCCACCTCCGTCAGCCAGTCGGCGAGTGCGTGGAGCTCCGTGGTGAAGCTGCGGAAGGAGCGAACCGACCTCTCGGCACGTCCCGGCGGCACCGCGACCACGTGGAAAGTGGCGCCCACGTCGAGGCCCGCCGCATCCGGATGCAGCGACGTGAGGGTGCGGCGCCTCTGAACTCCCTTCTTTGTCCCCATCTTCTTCATTTCGGCTTCCCTCCAGCAGGTGCCGGGCGGAGAGAGGGCGCAATGAATCAATTTCCTAAACGGGATTGCCCAGAGGGCATCACCACTTGCAAGTCCGCAACCCTCTCCGGACCATGTTTTTTAACGGGCTCGACTGCTGCACCAAAAAGTAGACGGCCGCTCCACCCAGCGAATCGTGAGCGTAACCCTAGGACGGGACTTGGGAAGTAACCTTCTACGACATGACCGCAAGCGTCCCATTTCTTGGACCCGCTCGCAACCGAGCGCGCCGTCGCAGACGCCCTCCAGTTTCTTCCGCAACAGGCGGTGCGGTACCGAGCGAGAGGAGTTTTTTAAGAAGTCACGCTCCATCGTCAGCTGGCGGTTCTCCTTACGTAGCCGCGCGAACTCCTCCCGCTCGGCGGTGGTGAGAGCGCCCGCGGGGCCCTTGCCCGCATCCACCTCCGCCTGCTTCATCCAGTTGCGCAGGGCTGAGTCCGTCAGGTCCAGGTCCTTGGCCACTTGGGAGACGCTCTTGCCTCCCTCGCGCACCAGTCGGATTGCCTCGGCCTTGAACTCCGCGTTGAAGCTCCGCCTCTTTCTTCTCTCCATGGACACTACCTCCCGTGTAGCCGACTTACGAGGTATGTCCACAAAAGCGGATCAGGCCCACCTTTCGCCTGCCTCCGCACCGCGGACAGGCGAACACGTCTAGTGCGAACGTCCTGCGCAGCAGCCCGGCCCCATCCACCCGCGCCGTCCTCTGCTTCCTCGGCTCCTCCACCGTCGCGGCCAAGCAGAGGCTCTCCTTCTGTGGGCCCGCCTCCGTCCCCGCTTGAGGGAGGCGGTCTTTGCGGGGCTCGAGGGAGCCTATCCCTCCACGCCCCAGCGCTCCAGGAAGGCCTCGCGGTAGGTGCGGCTGAGCACCACGGAGCCTCCGTCCCGGAGCATCAGCAGACCATCGCCATGGCTCCAGGGCTCCAGCCGGACCACGGCGTCGAGGTTGACGAGCTCGCTGCGGTGGACGCGCACGAAGCGCCGCGGATCCAGGCGCTCCTCGAGGTGCTTGAGCGTCTGGCGCACCAGGTGCTGGCCCTCGTCGGAGAAGACGCGCACGTACTTGTCCTCGGCGGAGAAGCGGCTCACCCGGTCCACGCGCAGGGCGACCCAGGCCTCCCCGGTCTTCACCAGCAGGCGCTCCAGGGGTTTTTCCCGGGGAGGCTCCAGGCTGGAGAGCAACGCCTTCAGGCGCTCCGTGTCCGTGCGCCCTCCGTCGAGCCGGGTCCACGCCTTGTCCAGTGCCCTCCGGAAGCGCTCGGCGTCGTAGGGCTTGAGCAGGTAGTCCACGGCGTGGGCGTCGAAGGCCTTCAGGGCGAACTGATCATAGGCCGTGGAGAAGATGACCTCGGGGCAGTGCTCGGGCCCCAGGGTCTCCAGCACCTCGAAGCCGGTGAGCCCCGGCATCTGGATGTCGAGCAGCACCAGGTGGGGCTTCAGCGCCTCGATGCGTGCCACCGCCTCGGCGCCGTCCTGGGCCTCGCCGGCCAGGGTGAACCGCGCATCGTCCGCGAGGAAGCGCTTCACCTTGGCCCGGGCGGGGGCCTCGTCATCCACCACCAGCACGGAGAGGGGCGTCGTCATGGCAGGGCCTCCTCGGAGCGGGCCCTCGTCACGGGGACCCGGATGCGGACGCGGGCGCCACCCTCGGGGCCCGCTCCCAGCTCCAGGTGGCCCTCGGGCCCGTGGAGCAGCTCCAGCGCCTGCCGGAGCCCGGTGAGGCCCAGGCCGGCGCCGTGCGTCGCCAGGGAGGGGCGCGCGAGGCCCCGGCCGGTGTCCTCGACCTCCAGCAGCAGGGCGCCCCCCTCGCTCCAGGCGCGGAGTCGGACCTCCAGCCCGGTGAGCTGCTCCTGGTTGTGCTTGAGGGCGTTCTCCACCAGGAGCTGGAGCGCGAAGCGGGGGACGGGGAGGGGCTCCAGGCCGGGTTCCAGCTCCCAGCGGACGCGGAGCCGCTCTCCGAAACGGGCCTGCATCAGGGCGAGGAACCGCTCGGTGTGCTTGCGCTCGTCGGCGAGTGGCCAGGTGGGACCGGTGCCGCGCTCGAGGCTCTCGCGCAGCAGCAGCCCCAGGTCGCTCAGGAGCCGGTCCGTCTTCGCCAAGTCCTCGTACATCACGGAGCTGATGGTGTTGAGCGCGTTGAAGAGGAAGTGCGGGTTGAGCTGGCCCATGAGCGTGCGGAGCTGGGCCGCCTTGAGCTGCCCCTCGAGCCGGGCCTCGCGCAGGGCGTTCTCCTGGCGCTCCTTCCAGGCCGCGTAGACGGTGAGGCCCGCGTAGGCGAGCACGTAGACGATCAGATCCTTCTGGGCCTCCATGGGCACCCGGAAGCCCAGGTGCCCGTAATCGTAGGAGCCCCACCCGAGGAGCGCGTAGAGCAGGTTCCGCGAGCCCACCATCAAGAGGATGTGCAGGGACGTGTAGAGCAGCCAGGTGCCCAGGTGGATGCCGAGGAACCGCCCCCAGGCCGCGCCACGGCTCCTCCCGGAGGCACGAGGGCTCGGGGCATTCAGGATGGCGGTCTGGACCATGGGAAGCAGCGGGAAGGCCGCGAGGGCTCCGGTGAGCTCCCACAGGAAGGGGCGGGTCCAGGGGACGGTGCTGCCGTCCGCCCTCATCGTGAGCCACACCGTGCTGCCCAGCCAGAGGCCCACCGCCACGCCGAACCCCAGCAGCGCCAGGGCCTCGCGGGCGCGGAGGACGGGCCAACGCCAGGGGCGGGACTCCAGGGCGGGCTGGCGCGTGGGGGTCGCTTCCATGGGGACTCAGGCTCCGGACCTGGCCTCGAGGGGGCTCGGGGTGGGAACCGCACCTGGCGCCACCGGCTTCCGGCCCGCCATGCCGAAACAGGGGCGGAGCCAGGGCACGCGCTTCACACACTCGCAGAGCGCCCAGGTGACGAGGAAGGACAGGGTGAGCACCAGTCCGAAGCGGGTCCACGGGCCCACGGCCGGCCGCAGGAGCGCGAAGCCCACGAGCACGATGACGGTCTGGTGGAAGATGTAGAACGGATAGGCGAGCTCCTGGGCGTACGTCACCCAGGCGCTGCGCGTGGGGATGTGGGCCCGCGCGTAGCCGAGGGCGGTGAGCAGCAGGCACCACACGAGGGCGTAGGTGCCGAGGTGCTCGAAGGGGAAGGGGTACTCGAAGGAGGGCACCATGAGCGCGAAGAGCACCCCGGAGATTGCCAGGGAACGGTGGCGCATGACCACCAGCCGCTCCTGGAGCCGGGAGCCCCGGCCGAGGATGTGCCCGAGCAGGAAGAGCTGGCCGTAGTAGACGAAGGTGTTGGGGTCGTCGGTGAGCGCGTGCGTCTCGGGGAAGCGCCGCAGCAGGATGCGGCCCAGGGCCAGGGGCAGGAAGAGGAGCCAGGGGTTCCAGCCCCGCGCGAGCCACGCCTCGGCGCGCTCGAAGAAGGCCCGGCCTCTCGCTGTCTCCAGCCACGCGAACAGGGGCGCGGCCAGGAGGCAGTAGATGAAGAGGTAGGCCACGAACCAGAGGTGGTGCCAGCTGAAGCTGCCCGCGGGGTAGGACACGAACTGGAAGACGGACGGGTAGAAGTCCAGGTAGCCGCCGTGGAAGGTGCCCCGGAAGAGGCGCTCGGCGTAGATCTGCGGGGGGACGATGACGAAGATGCCGAAGACGAGCGGCCACAGCAGGCGCTTCGTCCGGTCCCACACGAACGCCCCGAGCCCCCGCCGTCTCAGGGCCATGGCCGTGACCGCGCCCGAGATGAGCATCAGCAGGGGCATGCGCACGTGGTGCAGGAACTCCATGGAGGGCTCCAGGACGGGCAGGAGCTCGGGGGCCTTCAGGTGCCAGTCCCAGGAGTTGAACATCATTCCGGTGTGGAAGAGGTGGAGCAGCAGGATCGCCACCACCCGGAGCCAGTCCAGGTCGGGGCGGCGCTCGGTGGCGGGTCGCGGTATCGGGTTCATGGTCCCTCCTGGAGAGCCACGATGGGGCCCGGTCCTCCCAGGCTCCATGCGCTTGTCGCCAGCCGGTCTCCGGGCGGCGCGAGCCGGTCTCGGGCCATCACCGGGATGCCGCACCGCTTCTTGACTTCACCGATAGTGGGGAAAGGGTGAGGGCTGGAGCGGAGAGGCCGAGAAGGGCCGCTGCCGGGGCTAGCAAGGCCGCGCGCCGCGCCAGGACACGGGGCGGTGCAACCCCTTGGGGCACACCCCTGCCCTGGCCGCCCTCGCTTGAGGAGAGAGGCAGGGGAGTTGGGGCGTGTTGACAGCAGACGGGGGTGCTCACGCAGATCGATCTGAACATCGCGCCCGATACGCGCTTTCTGTCCACCCTGGAGTGGAGGGGGGCGTGAATATGGCACCACCAGCATCGACTTCGGCTGCGCCGAGGTGCTCGACGGCAAGCAAGCCAACCGGCTGCTTCTGATGGATGGGCAGGGCGCCTGCACCCGCAGCCTGGGCATCGAATACGTGCCTACAGGAGTCGCCACCTCGGGCGAGGACTTCTGGATCTCGCGCTGCCTCTATCATGGCGCGGGAGTCCAGTGGCCCTCCATGCAGCGCCGCGACGCCATGAACCAGGTGCTGACCGATGTGATGGTGAATCCTCCTCCGCCGTACCTGACGCACGTCAGCCAGTCCACGCTGCTGAGCTGGGGAGACGGCAAGCTCAGCCGGCGGTCCGAGTCCTTCGAGCCGCTCTGGTCGCACGTCCTCCCCATCTTCGGACAGGAGAATCCCGCGGAGCTTCCGGATGGACAGCTGGGAGTGGTGGGACGCCGGAGCCGTTCCGAGGGCTTCACCTTCGGAACGAGTGTCATCCCGCTCGGCGATGACTTCGTCATGGTGCGGTTCTCGGGCCAAGGCAAGCCGCTCGGCGCGGTGGCCACCGGGATTCCTACCCGGGAGATCCCCGGTCAGCCCAGAGCCATCACCACGGACGCTCTGGGGATGATTGTGGCAGGAGTCGAGGCGAACTCGGTGGTGGCCCTGTCCTGGACGGGGAGCAAGCAGTGGGAGCGCGCCGTGAAAGACATGGTCCCGGAGCTGTGCCTGCCGAAGGTGCACTCCGTGGCCTCCCACGCCCGATACGGAGTGCGGGTGGTGGGGCTAGGCTACGTGCCTGCCGTGGATGGCACGTGCGAGGAGACACCCCAGAGCCAGCGCATCTTCGTCATGGCCCTCACGCGCTGAGCCGGTAAATACCTTTTGGGTGCCGCTAGCATGCCTTTTGGTTATGCTGCGATCATGGAACTCAGACACGTGAGGTATTTCGCGGCGGTTGCCGAGCAGATCAGCGTGACCCGCGCGGCGCAACTGCTTCATGTTTCTCAACCTGCGCTCAGCCGGCAAATCCGCGACTTGGAGGAGGAACTCGGAGTCGATCTCCTCGAGCGATATCCCAATTCCATCGCTCTGACGGAAGCGGGCAAGGTGTTTCTCGCCGAATGCAAGGTCATCCTCCGTCGGGTCGAAGACGCCGTCGAGAAGGTGCGACGGAAATCGCCTTCGCATCGGTCCATCCTGAGGATCGGATTCGCCGCCACGCCGGCCGTGGAAATCCTGAAGCAAGCGATGCGGGTTTTCCACAAGCAGCATCCATCGATCCAGATCGAGCTCAAAGACCTGTCGAGCAACGGGATCGTCCGCGGCGTGAGGGATCTGAAGCTGGATCTCGGAATCACCATCGGCGTCGCCCCCCAGTCATTCGAGGGGCTGGCGATGAAAGAGCTCGGAAGCTACGGCGTCACCGTGGCTTTCCCCAAAGAGCACCGTTTCGCGAAGCTGAAGCAAGTGCCGTTGGCCGAAGTCGCGAAGGAAGGGCTGATCACCTTCACGAAGAGCGAGCACCCGGAGGCTCATTCGGCGATCCGGAAGATCCTCTCCGGGTTCACCGAGGAGCCGAACATCGTGATGGAGTGCGACGGGATCTCCAGTCTCTTCGCGGCCGTCGAGTCCGGCAAAGGCGTCGCGATCGGCTTCGAGACGATGGCGAAGCTCGCGGGCAGCCGGCTCAACTTCCGTCCGGTGCTGCCGGCCCCGCCCAGGCTGCCCGTCGTGGTGATCTACGATCAAGCCAAGCTGTCCTCGGCAGGGACCGACTTCCTGGCCACCCTGGCCGCCGTGAAGCTGAAGTCGCTTCGTCCGGCGGCAGGTCTGCTCATCGTCTGACGCCTCTCATCGGAACAGCTCGTCATTTCGCGCCAGAGTAGCCGCCGAAGTACTTGATCGGGGACCACGTCGGGATGATCTTCGGCAGTTCCGGAGCGAGTTTGCTGTATTTGCCCGCACCGAACACGACCTTCCCGTCCACGACGGTCATCACGGAAGTGATGTGCTGGATCTCCCCTTCCGGCACCGAGAAGTAGTCGGTGCTCAGCAGCGCGAAGTCCGCTAGGTTGCCCGGCGCGATCCTCCCGCTCTCGTTCTCGGTCTTGGTGAACCACGCGGCACCCAAAGTATAGAGTTTGAGCGCCTCTTCCCGGCTCAGGCGGTTGTCCTTGGCCAGGATCTCCGAGCCCGACACCGACTTGCCGGTGACCATCCACTGGATAGCCACCCACGGGTTGTAAGAAGAAGCCCTGAATCCGTCGGTGGTCATGGCCAGCGGGATCCCGCTGTCGACGAGCTGACGCAAGCGAGGCGTCTGCAGGGCCACCTCGCGGCCGTGGGTCTTGATGAAGCCGTCTCCGTGGAGCGCCATCTTGTCGTCCAGCGCGATTCCGCCGCCCAGTTTCTTGATCCTTTCGATGTTTTTCGGGCTGATCGTTTCGGCGTGCTCGATGCTCCACCGCAGGCCGTCGAAAGGCATTTTCTTGTTCAGCGATTCCAGAGCATCCAGGAATGGAGAGATGTTCTCGTCGTAGCTGACATGCATCCGGAACGGGCTTCGCCGCTTCACCAGCTTGCCCACGTCCTCTTCGACGGTCTTTCGCATGAGTTCCCGATCGATCACCACCGCCGGCCGGTCGAAGTTCTCATGGTCGTGGAGTTGGGCGTTCAGCACTTCTCCGTTGGTTTGGTATTCGTGACCATGCGCCAGGGTTGGGTGCGTGTTGTCCCCGGGGCTGGTCGGAGACTTCTGGGTGATGGCATCGATCTCGGCGTCCACCATCGAAGCGCCGGGCTCGACGAGCTGGAGATCCATGAAAGGCAAACGAACGTTCAAACGCTGATCCTTGATCAGGGCTTCAATGGGCTTGTGCCCTTCCGGGTAGGGGATGATGCTGCCGGACTCCAGCGCTGATACCACTCCGAACCGGTTCAAGTCGTTGATCGCGTAGGCGAGCGAGTTCACCTTCTCCTCGAAGGAAGGCAACGGGACCACCGCTTCGAGCGCCACGAAGGTCCAGGTGAACCCTCGCACGACGCCGGTGTACTTGCCTTGCTTGTCTTTCTCGAACTCCGTGCCGGGCGGCATCTGGAACTTGGGGGTTCCCACGCCGATCTCCTTCATCGCCAACTCGTTCAAGAACGCCTGGTTGTAGGCGTATTGAACGATGTACGGCCGGTCAGGTACCGCGGCGTTCAGCTCCTCCGGGGTCGGGAACCGGTTCTCCTTGAACTGATACGGCGACCAACCCCCGATCACCTTGACCCATTGGCCCTTGGGCGTTCTTTTGGCCTGTTCCTTCAACATCTCGAGGGCGCGGCTCAAGGTGGGAACCCCGTCCCACCTCACGTTGTAGTTGTAGTTGTTCTCATTCAGCACGTGGACGTGGGCTTCATTGAGGCCCGGGATCAGGCGATGCCCCTCCGCATCGATCAGTTGGGTTTTGCTGTTCTTGAGGGCGAGGATCTCGGCGTCGTCGCCCACTGCGTAGATCCGCCCTCTTTTGATCGCGACCGCGGAAGCCGCCGGCTGCGCCAGGTGCTGAGTGGTGATCTTCGCGTTGAAAACGATCAGATCGGCCCCGGGACGAAGCTCGTCTCCACGCGCAGGGAGGCCGGCGAGCAACAGGTGCGAGAGAGCCAGGAGTCGGAGTGCAGACATGGGTCCTTTTTCACGGCAGAGGGTTGCATGGGGAGGCCAGCAGAGGGCCAAGTGATCTGCCTTGGGTGAGAGTCTCGTACGGAAGAAAATCCCGGAACACTACTTGTTGGTAGGGACTAGCATGCCTATCGGGCATGCTGCGGTTCAGAGCTGGGTCGGCAACAAGCTCGCGGCCCAGCCCCAGAGGCGCTCGGCCCAGCTGCGCGCCTTCCATTCGGCAAGTAAACTTGCGAGAGAGCCTGCCGCCGCAGAAGTGACGCTGCGGCGGCAGGTTGTGCTGAGCCGCCACCCTCTATCGCGCCTCGGCGTATAGGCGGGATAGAAGCCATGTGGAGGGTGAGGGCTGGAGCGGAGAGGCCGAGAAGGGCCGCTGCCGGGGCGAGCAAGGCCGCGCGCCGCGCCAGGACACGGGGCGGTGCAACCCCTTGGGGCACACCCCTGCCCTGGCCGCCCTCGCTTGAGGAGAGAGGCAGGGGAGTTGGGGCGTGTGGACAGCGGCTGCGCCAGGTTCAGCACCACGCCCGCTGGGGTGGTCCCCGGGCCGGGGCCCGCTTCAGAGCCTGCGTGGGAAGTCCCAGGTGCTCCACTATCGAGCGCACCCCAGCGGGGGCCGTCACATCCGCCAGCACCTTTCGCCTGCCTCCGCACCGCGGACAGGCGAAGCCCGTCTAGTGCGAACGTCCTTTTCAGCAGCCCGGCCCCATCCACCCGCGCCGTCCTCTGCTTCCTCGGCTCCTCCACCGTCGCGGCCAGGCAGAGGCTCTCCTTCTGTGGGCCCGCCTCCGTCCCCGCTTGAGGGAGCAGAAATGGACGGAGCTTGGCGCCCGGAGCGAAGACGCCATGAAACCTCGTGAGGTTCGCCCGAGGCGGAGGCACCAGGGACGCCACACGCCGTAACAGTTCCAGCCCGGTGAAGAGCAGGTGCGTGGTGCCGTCTGGCAGCGGGCGCTTCATTCGGTAGGCGATGCGGCCGTCCTCCGCTCGTGACAAACGCTCCAGCGCCAGCGCACCGCGCGCCCCGTAGCGGCACAGCCGCTCCAGGCCCTGCCTGTCGTTGGCGTGAAGGTGCGTGTTGGCATTCAGGGAGAAGCCCTCCAGGACGGCGCACTGGGGTTGCTTTCGGGGAGGGGGCCGCACGTCCACCTCCGTCCAGCGCAGCCGCTGCTGCAGCGAGTGCGCCTGGTACGCCTGCAGCGCGTCCTCGGGCCCTTGCGCGGGCAGGGCCCCTCTTTTCTCCAACAGCCGCAACACCCGGTGCCGCACCACCTTCAGCAGCCGCTCCACTTCGCCTTGTGTGGGTGGCGCCAACCCCTCGAAGTGCACGCCGCCCTCTCTCGGCACGAAGACGCCATCCGGCACCAGCGAGTGGAAGTGCGGAGTCACCTGCAAGGCCGAACCGAAGAACTGGATGAAAGACACGGCCCCTGCCTGCGCACCCCGCAGGCCCTGCCGCCGTGCCCTCCGGCGCTGCAAGGCGAACACCGCGCGCAGGACGACGGTGAGGACGTCCGAGAGCAGTCCCGCATCCTTCAGCAGCACCCACCGCACCCGGTGCGGAAAGGACAGCGTCCACTGTCGATAAGGCACGTGCGGCAGCACCCGCTCCACCAGGTGCGCCGCCGTCACATGCGCCCGCTTCGCATTGCAGGACGGGCACACCCCTCGTCCCTTGCACGAGAAGGCGACGAGAAGTTCGTCCTGACAACTCTCACAGCGCACCCGCGCGAAGCCGTGCGCCAGCACTCCGCACTCCAGGTACCGGGCGAAGTCCCGCTCCACGTACTGGGGCAGGCCGCGCCCCAGCTCGCTCGCCTCCGCCAGCAGCGTGGCAAGGTTGTCCCTCACCGCCGCATACAACACTGTCCCCTCCGGCCGCCTCTGCCGGTACTCCCACCCGTGCGCCCCCACCAGCCCCTCCCCAGCCACACCTCGCCAGGGCACACGCTACCGCCAGGCTCCCACAAGACTCCGCCAGGCTCACTCTGGGAGCGCTAAGCGGCGGGTTCGATTCCCGCCGCTTCCAATAGAGTTTGCCCGCCGCCTTGAGTCGAACCCACTCCTAACGAGGAGGCGTGGAGCATCCCAGTCCAAACGGGGTGTGGGCTCCTTCCTCCGCTCCTCCACCGTCGCGGCAAAGGCGGGGCTCTCCTCCTCCAACCCCGGCTCCGCCCCTGCTTGAGGGAGCGGTTCGCTCATCAACTCAAAAACTCCGGCGAAGGTGGATTCGACTCCGAATCGGTCTCCGCGCCCTGATGATGACAAAGCCGGTAGCCGCCCGGCGAGACGTTCATGACTCGCTTGAAGACCTTGCCGAACGAACTTTCCGACTCGTACCCCACGGCGTTCGCGACCGCCGCCATCTTGATCGGCCGACGCTCGCGCAGCATGGCGGCGGCGCGGACCATTCGCCACCGCGTCAGGTGATCCAGCGGCGTCTCGCCAACGAGCTTGCGAAATCGCTCGGCAAACGCCGACCGCGACATCGAGACGCCTTCAGCAAGCGCCGGCACCGTCCAGTTGCGCGCCGGCTCGGCGTGCATCAGCCGCAGCGCCTCGCCGATTTGCGGGTCGGCGATCGCGCGCAACCAGCTCGGGCTGCCGCTGCCGATCATCGAATGGATCTGGCTGCGCATCGCCTGAACGAACAGCACCTCCGCCAGGCGGTCGACGATCGCCGCCGAGCCGGGCTGGTTGCCCATCGTCTCGGCCGCGAGGTGTTGAAGCGTCGCGCCGAACCACGGCGACTCGTGCGACGACGCCGGCAGATGCACGATCGCGGGCAGGTGCTTGACCAGCATCTCGCTCTCCGGCGACTCGAACGTGAAGCAGCCGGCGATCACCGACACGGGAGTGCCCTTCCCGCCGTGCGAGAAGAGACGCGTTCGATGAAACGTCTCGGGTGACACGACGTCGGTCGCCGGCCGGACCGGCTCCCGCGGCCCGCTCACCAGCGTGTACGTCTTCGGCGAAGGCAGGAAAACGAAATCCCCGCCGACGAGCGGAATCGGTTCGCGGCCGTCGACGATCAGCAGGCACGAACCGCGCGTCACGATGAGGCAGATTCCTTTGTTCCCGGGGAACTTCAACCCAAACGGCGCGGACAACTCCAAGCGGCCGTAGAGCTGGCCCTGCGTGCGGAGGAGCGACATGACTTCAGCAAGAACGTCCACAAAACCTCCATGCGCCTGGCGTTTCGGACCAAAGAACCGGCCTGTTGAGCATGGATACTCCAGAACGCCCGGTCTAATCTACATTCATCGTTGAAACATATCCATTGCTGGAAATCAACGATCCATCGGACCAAGAACCGGAGACTGTATGAACATCGAAATCCCCCGCGCGATCAATGACTATCTGGCCGCGGAGCAGGCAAGAGACAGCAAGAAACTCGCGGAGTGCTTTTCGCCGGATGCGGTCGTCCGTGACCAAGGGCATGAGTACCGCGGCGTCAGCGCGATCCGGCAGTTGTATGGCGACGTCTTCGCGAAATTCCGGCTCACGGTCGAGCCGCTCGGCGCGTCAATCGACGGCCAGACCGTCGTCATCCGCACCCGGCTGACCGGCGACTTCCCCGGCGGCGTCGCCCACCTGCGGAACGAGTTCACCGTGTCCGGCGCGCTCATCACCTCGTTGAACATCACATCGATCAAGCCAGACGCCGCCTTCGGAATCGACGAGCGTGAATTTCGCGGCAAGCGTGTCCTCGTCACCGGCGGCACGAAAGGCATCGGCGAGGCGATCGTCCGCCGGCTGATGGCCGGCGGCGGCGAGGTCGCCACGACCGGGCGATCGGTGCCGAAAGACGGGCATCGGCCGACCCTCTTCATTCAAGCAGACGTGAGCAC
The DNA here is from genome assembly GCF_044360685.1 of Cystobacter fuscus. Lineage (GTDB taxonomy): Bacteria > Myxococcota > Myxococcia > Myxococcales > Myxococcaceae > Cystobacter > Cystobacter fuscus_C. The sequence continues at coordinate 1,204,568 of NZ_CP043491.1, forward strand.
CCTGGGCGGCGTGAAACACGTGGCCGACAAGCTCCTCGCCGAATGGGGTGGCGTTGATGTGCTCGTGAACTGCGTCGGCGGCTCGGACGCGCCCAGCGGCGGGTTCGCGGCGTTGTCGGAGGACGATTGGGAGAATTCCCTGCAGCTGAACCTCATGTCGGCCGTCCGTTTCGACCGGGCGCTGGTGCCCGGAATGCTCGAGCGTGGCAAGGGCGTGGTGCTTCACGTCTCTTCGATCCAGCATCGCCTGCCGCTGACCGACTCGACGCTCGCCTACGCGGCCGCCAAGGCGGCGATGCGGACTTACAGCAAGGGACTCGCCAGCGAGCTCGGTCCCAAGGGCGTGCGCGTCAACACGGTGTCGCCCGGCTTCATCGAAACGTTGGCCACGAAGGACTTCATTCGAAGCCTTGCCCAGAGCCGTGGGATCGACGACGCTGCCGCCCGCCAGGCAATAATCGACATGCTCGGCGGCATTCCCATCGGCCGCCCCGGCCGACCCGAAGAGGCCGCGGAGCTGATCGCATTCCTCGCCTCCGACCGTGCGGCGTCCATCCACGGCGCCGACTACGTCATCGACGGCGGTACGCTGCCCACGACTTGAGACTTGGACTCAGTGGGGCGACATCCGCGAAGACGAAAAAGCGGGACGGCCTGGCGTATAGGCAGGAGAGAGGCCGTGTGGAGGGGGAGGGCTGGAGCAGAGAGGCGGAGGAGGGCCGAGGACGAGCGCAGAGGGGGAGATGTGGGCAGTGTGCCAAGCCGGTGGAGAGGCCGCGCAGCCACTGTGGGGTACACGCCTCCCCCAGCCGCCTTGCCAGGAGGGGCGCGGCAGGTGCCTGGCTGTCATGGCTGGCTGTGGCGGCTTGAGCTTCAACACCACGCGCTCTGGGGCGGCCCTCGCCCCCGTTCGGAGGCCAGGGGCTGAACCTCGGCCTGCTCGACGCGGTCAACCTCGGCTGGAAGCTCCGCGCCACGCTCCGTGGAGAGGCCTCGGATGGGCTGCTGGACACCTATACCGAGGAGCGCCATCCGGTGGCGGCGCGAGTGCTCGACAACACGCGCGCCCAGCTCACCCTCATGCGCCCCGACCCCCAGTCCTCCGCGATGCGCCAGATCGTGGCCGAGTTGATGAGCGCCCATCCCGACGTCAATCGTTACTTCGGCGAGATGATCAGCGGCATCACCACGCGCTACGAGCTCGGCGATGATGACCCGCTCGTCGGGCGCCTCGTCGCCGACGCCGGGTTGACCGTGGAGGGCGCGGCCACACGTCTGTATGCGCTGCTGCACGAGGGCCGCGGACTGCTGGTCGACGGAAGCGGAGAGGCCTCGGAGCAGGCGGTGCCGTGGGCGTCTCGGGTGCGCGTGGTGCGGGCGCCCGGGGCGAGGCCGATGTTGCTGCGTCCCGACGGCTGTGTCGCATGGGCCGGCCGGCCGGGCGGTCTGCGCCCGGCCCTCGAGCGCTGGTTCGGGACGCCCCTCGCGGGTGCCTAGCGACGCCCGGCCAGCGTCGCGGCCACGATCAGGACGAAGAAGAGGGACGCGTTGAGCTTGGGCTGCCAGTACTCGATGAAGAGGACCGCGATGGCGAGCCACCCGGCGGCGGCGAGCACGGACACCGTCACGACGGGCAGCTCCTTGAGCATCTCCAATGATCGCCCCGCGAGCCAGAGCCCGAGCAGACCGAACACGAACTGCCCGAGCGCGAACGCCGAGTGGAGGCCGTAGTAGAGCGTCGTCTCGGTGCCGGGGGCGTGTTTGCCCCGCAGGTGCTGGGACACGACGTCGATGGCGAAGTGCATCACTCCGGTGAAGGTCAAAAAGCCGTATGCCGCGTAGACGAGGTATTTGTGCATGGCGTGCCCCGCGGGAAGCCTGGAGGGCGCTCAGTGGAAGGCGACGCGGGTGAGTTCCTCGGACACGCGCCAGAGACGTTCGGCGGCCGTTTTGTCCTCCGCTTGCGGCGGCACCTTCGCCAGCGTGGGATGACCACGGACTTCCATCATCTTGTCGGGGCCGTAGTAGGCGCCGGCCTTCGCCTCGGGCGACGTCGCGGCGAAGAGCGTGGGGAGCGCCCCCTGGGCCGCGGGCTGGAACAGGAACCACATGAACGTCCGCATCATGCCGGCGGCGCTCCAGCGCCCCGGAGCGTTGTGCAACAGGTCCGTGCGCGAGACGCCGGGGTGCGCGGCGATGCTGGAGACGCCCCACTGGTTCGCCTCGCTGCGCCGCTGCAACTCGAAGGCAAACAGCAGACAGGCGAGCTTCGATTGGCCATAGGCCCGCATCGGCTGGTAGTCCCGCATCGAGTGCAGATCGTCGAAGTCGATGGCGCCGGCCCGCGCGGCGACGCTCGACAGGGTGACGACACGCGGGTTCGTCCCCTTGCGCAGGAGCGGCAGGAGGTGGGCCGTCAGGGCGAAGTGGCCGAGGTAGTTGGTGCCGAACTGCAACTCGAAGCCATCCGTCGTGGCCTGCCGGTCCGGCGGGGTCATCACCGCGGCGTTGTTGATCAACAGATCGAGACTCCCGCGCTGGGCCTTCAGCCGCGCGGCGAAGTCGGCGATGGACTGGAGGCAGGCGAGGTCGACCTGCTCGAACCGGACGTTCGCGGAGGGGACTTCGGAGCGGACCCTCGCGAGGGCCTCCGCGCCCTTCTGCGGGTTGCGGCCCGCGATGATGATCTCACCGCCCGTCCGGGCGAGGGCGAGGGCGTCCTCGAGTCCGAGGCCTCCGGTCCCGGTGATGACGGCTGAACGGCCCTGCTGCGAAGGCATGTCGGAAGTGGTCCACTGGCTCATGCGTCTTTGTTTAACGAGTCGCGCGGGTGCCGGTAAACCAGGAGACCGCCGACACACTGTCTGGTAGAACGAGACAATGAGCCTCGACCTCGATGCCCTGAAGGTCTTCGTCCGGGTGGCGGAGCTGAACAGCTTCACGCAAGCCGCCCACCAGCTTGGCATGCCCAAGGCCCGCGCGTCCGCGCACGTGCAGAAGCTCGAGGCGGAGCTGGGCACGCAACTCCTCCAGCGCTCGACCCGCGTCGTGCGCCCCACCCCCGAGGGAGAACAACTCCTGAAGCGGGCCCATGGCCTGCTCGCGGAGGCCGAGGAGGTCGCGGCGCTCTTTCACACGAGCCGTGCGCTGCGGGGACGGGTGCGCGTGGAAGTCCCCGTCCTCATCGCGCGCGATTTCATCATTCCCCGGGTGCCCGAGCTGCTCGCGCGCCATCCGCAGCTCCAGTTGGATATCTCCGCGAGCGACCGGCTCGTGGCGGCGGCGCGTGAGGGGTTCGATCTCGTGCTGCGGGTGGGTCCGGTCAATGAGCCGGGGCTCGTCGGGCGCCGCATTGGCGAGGCGCAGATGATGAACTGCGCGAGCCCCTCGTACCTGCGCGAGCATGGGGTTCCGCGCACGTTGGACGATCTGCGCAACCACTTCGTCGTCCATTACGCCATGGACCCGGCCCCGGGCTTCGAATACTTCGACGGCGAGACGTACCAGGAGCTGCCGATGCGCAGCCTGGTGACCGTCGACAACTTCGACGTGTACGAGGCGGCGTGCATCGCGGGCCTGGGAATCGTGCAGGTGCCGCGTCCCATGCTGGAGCGGCACGAGAGCAAGCTCGTGGAGATCCTGCCGGAGTTCAGCGCCCGGCCGGTGCCCATCACCCTGCTGCACACGCATGGGCGCTCGGTGCCACGCCGCGTGCGCGCCGTGATGACCTGGTTGGTTGAATTGCTGTCGTCCGCCGTCAGCGAACTCGTGCACGCCCGATGAGGCCCCGGAGCGCGGCCGTCCGCGTCCGGGCCCCGGTGAACGCAACCCAAGGTGCGTAAGGAGAGCCCCTGTGTCAGATGCCCGTGGAGTGGATTTGAAGGAGGTGGCGCTCCTCTTCCTGCGGCCTGGCTTCACCGCCTTCGGCGGTCCAGCGGCCCACATCGCCATGAAGAACCCGGGTGACGTCGCCAATGCCCTGACGCAGTACTCGGACGCCCCCAACTGGATGGGGGATGCCATGGCGCGGTTGAGGTTGGGCTCGAACCGCGACACCCCGCTCCCGGGTGACATCACCGCGCAGAACCGGAACGACTGACCGCACCTCGCTCCGGCCCTGGGGCGCCCGTGAGTTCTTCCCCCAGGGTGCGGAGGTGGGCGAGCAGGCCCAGTGTCTCGGCCTCGGTCGTGCGGTGGTTGATGAGGCACGCCCGAAGGGCCGTGCGACCGTTCAGTTTCGTTCCGGTCAGGAAGAACTCTCCGCGCCGTTCGCACTCCTCGAGGAGCCGGTCATTCAGCCGGTCCAGCTCGTCGTCGGTCAACGAGGGCCCATGGGCGGGGACGTATCGGAAGCACACGATGGACAGTGGCACCGGCGCCATCCGCTCGAAGTCGTGTGCCCGGTCGATCTCCGCCCCGAGTCGCCGCATGAGCAACACGTTCTCCTCGATCACCGCCTTGAGCTTCCGGCTTCCATAGACCTGGAACTGCATCCAGACCTTGAGCGCGCGGAAGCCGCGTGACAGTTGGAACGTGTGGCCCATCCAATCCCATTTCTCCGCGCTGTCGCTCTTCGCTCGCAGGTAGGGCGCGGCGTAGCTGAATGAGCGTCGGATGCTGGCCCAGTCCCTGACCAGTGCACAGCCGGCCTCGAACGGCACCTGGAGCCATTTGTGGGGATCCAGGGCGACCGAGTCCGCTCTCTCGAGCCCCCGGAACATCTCGCTCGTGGGGTCCACTGCCGCCGCGGCGGCCCCATAGGCACCATCCACGTGGAACCAGAGCCCGCACCGCGAGGCCACGTCCGCCAGCGTGTCGAGGTCGTCCACCGCCCCGGAGTTGACGGTCCCCGCGTTGCCGATGATGCAGAAGGGCTGCAGGCCCGCCTTCAGGTCCTGGGTGATGTGTTCCTCCAGCTTTCGCACATCGACCCGGAAGCGGGAATCGACCGGGATCTTCCGCAGGTGCCGGCTGCCAATCCCGAGCATCTCCACGGACTTTGTGATGCAGGAGTGTGTCTCGGTCGACGCGTAGAGCGTCAGGGGACGAGCGGAGCGGCACCCGTCCTCGCGCACGCCCGGCGCTTTCTCGTCCCTCGCGACACGGAGGCAGTACAGGTTCGCTTCGCTGCCTCCGCTCACCAGCGCGCCCCCCGCGTCGGCGCGGTAGCCGATGAACTCCGACAACCACCGGATGACCGCGCGTTCGATCTCCGCTGCCGCGGAGGCGAGGTGCCACTTCGCATGGTTCACGTTCAGCGCGGCGCCGAGGAGCTCGGCGAGGATTCCGACCTGGCTGCCTCCGGACATCACGTAGGCGAAGAACCTCGGGCTGATGTTGAGCGTCGAGTGCCCGATGATGAACGGGATATCTCGCGCGAGGAGCTCCTCGGGCTCGCGTCCCTCGGCGGGGAGCGGCCCGGAGAACCTGTCTGCAATCAGTTGGGGGCTACTGGCGTGGGTGACCTTTCTCTCGCCGAGTGACCCGTACAGCGAGAGCACCTGCTCGCTGGAGAGCTCCAGCAGCCGGCGGAAGCGTTGCAGATCGAAGTCCAGGTTCATGTTGTCTCCCGAGGGGCTCACATCCGCGGGCAAGGTAGTGGCACCCTCGTGAGAGATACAGAGGCAGAAATCCGGGTTTCGTGAGATACAGTTCGGAGCGCCATGAAGAAATACGAGCGTCTGGCCGCCGAGCTCGAAGTGCAGATCTCCAGTGGCCTGGTCGGGCCCGGGGAACGGCTCGACTCCGTCCGCGAGATGAGCCGCCTCAAGAAGGTGGGACTGAACACCGTGGTCCGCGCGTTCGAGCTCCTCGAGGACAGGGGCCTCATCGTCGCCAGGCCGCAGTCCGGTTTCTACGTGCTGGGCCCGCGCACGCCGTCCGGAGTCACGACGCCGAGACTGCATCTGTCCCTCCCGAAGGAGGTCTCCGTTCCGGAGATGGTCTCGAGCGTCTTCGAGTCGGCGAGGGAACAGGGGTGGATCCAGCTGGGCGCCGCGTGCCTCGCGGCGGAGCTCTACCCCTGTGAATCCCTCAACCGGTTCACGCGCCGCGTGGTCCGGGAACAGCCGCGTCTGGTGGGCACGTACGAGTTGCCTCCGGGCCACTTCGAGTACCGCCGGCAGATCTCTCGCCGGCTCGAGAGGTCTGGCTGCTTCGTGGAGCCCTCCGAGCTCGTCGCGACCAACGGCGCGATGGAGGCCCTCGGGCTGGCGCTGCGGTCGACCTGCTCGCCGGGGGACACGGTCCTCATCGAGTCACCCCAGTACTTCGGTATCCTCCAGGCGCTCCAGCAGCTCCAGCTCCGGGTCGTCGAAGTGCCCGCGCACTCGACCGATGGCGTCGCCCTGGAGCGAGTGGAGGAGGCACTCCGGAAGTTCGACATCTCGGCGGGCCTCTTCATCCCCAACTTCAGCAACCCCATGGGGGCGCTGATGAGCGACGAGAAAAAGGCCGCGCTCGTCGAGCTCTTCTCCCGGTACGACGTCCCGCTCATCGAGGACGACATCTATGCGGAGCTGTCGTTCCAGGGGAGCCGCCCCAAGCCGCTGAAGGCGTTCGACACGCAGGGGTGCGTGCTGACCTGCTCCTCCTTCTCCAAGACCGTCTCGCCGGGACTCCGGGTGGGGTGGCTCGCGCCGGGCCGGTACCTCGAGAAGGTGAAGGCGCTTCAGCTCTCCTCGACGATGGGGTGTGGCTCGCTCGCGCAACACGTGATGGCGAGCTACCTGGCCTCGAGGGAATACGAACGGCACCTCGGGGATCTCCGGCTGCACTGTTCGCTGCAGATGGAGCGGTTCTCGCGCTTGATCCTGTCCAGCTTCCCCGAGGGCACGCGGCTCACCCAGCCCCGAGGGGGCTTCGTGCTCTGGGTCGAGTTGCCGAAGCGAGTGGATTCCGTGGAGCTGTACCGCCGGGCGCTGGAGGAGGGCATCTCCATCTCCCCGGGCGTTCTCTTCTCCGCCAGCGGCGGGTATCGGAACTACATCCGGCTCAACTGCGGAAACCGTTGGACCGCACCGCTCGAGCGGGGGCTGAGCCGGTTGGCCGAGCTGGCGACGGCGCTCCAGCGGACAGGCGCGTGAAGGTGTCGAAGAACGAATTTTTTGACCCCCTCACTGGCGAGCAGGTGTCCGCGGAAGTGTCTCACGGTGTTTCATCCGCGAGCCCGGGTATTTCACTCACGGGGGCCTTCGAGCCTCCACGGTGGGCGGCCCACGCACTGCGCGGGGTCTCTCAGCTCCATTACTTTTGGAGGACACGCCTCTCATTACTACTTGGCGCATAAGAGGGATGGGGGCCCTGTTGAGGGGGAGAGAGGGTGCAGAGGGGCCGAGAGGAGGCACTGCTCGGGCGGCCCCTGTCAGCGGTCCTCCTCGGCACCTGCGCTCCAGCCCTCACCCTCCACACGGCCCCCATTTCAAGCACGCGAACACCTCCAGGGTGAACGTCCCGCGCAGCAGCCCGGCCTGGTCCAAACGGGGTGTGGGCTCCTTCCTCCGCTCCTCCACCGTCGCGGCAAAGGCGGGGCTCTCCTCCTCCAGCCCCGGCTCCGCCCCTGCTTGAGGGAGCGGCCCTTCCTGCAGTCCTATGGCGCCGATGGGATGCGCGGGGGCAATAGCCCCAACGAGGACCATACCAGTCACGACGGCCACGCGGCCTTCCTGCCACGCTAGTTCCAGGGGGAGCCGCGCCGAAGCCCGGCTTCTCGGCCTCGGCGGTGGCCGCCCCTGACGGGAGCCGCTTCGGCTGGCCTAGCCCGCCAGGGACTCGGCGAGCTGCCGGGCCTGGACGGCGAGCGGGTGCGCGGCAGGCAGATCGTGCACGAGCCGCCGGGCCAGGTCCGCCGCCTCGGTGTCGCGGCCGCCCTTGTGGTAGGCCAGCGCCAGGTTGAGCGCGGGCTCGGGGCGAGTGGGGTCCAGGCGCCGGGCCTCCTCCAGCACCTGGATGGCGCGCGACACCTCGTGCATGCCGCCCTGGCGCAGGATGAACAGGCCCAGGTTGCTGTGGGTCACCCACTCCCTGGGCGCCAGCTCGACGGCGTCCTCGTAGGCGCGCGCGGCCCCGGCGATGTCCGGCGGGAAGAGCGCCTCGCACGTGTCGGCCTCCAGCAGCTTGAGCCCCGCCGAGCGCAGGCCCTTCTCGGACGCCTCGCGCAGCAGCTTGCGCGCCTCGCGGTACTGCTTGTTGTCGAGCAGCCCGTTGACCTGCTGGATGAGTGCTTCCTCCTCCGTGCTGGCGCCCGCTGCGTCCGCGGGCGCACCTGGGGGGGCGAGCGCCTCGCGCAGCAAGGCGGAGCCGGGCACCTGGCGCAGGCCCAGCTCCAGCACCCGCCGCGCCAGGACGGGGTGGCGCGGGCTCAGGATGTCGGCGATCACGCGGAAGCCGCGTTCGTCCCGGGGGTCGATCCGCACTCCCTGCACGAGGTGGTACACCGCCGCGCGCGGCCGGTCGAGGAGCGTGAGCGCCCGCCCCAACTCGAAGCGGAAGGAGGGCTGGTCGGGGTTGAGCTCCACGGCCTGCTCCAGCGCTTCGCACGCCGCCTGCAGCTCCTTGCGCGCGGCGAACGCCATGCCCAGGCCGTACCACGCCTCGGCGGGAGCCTGGGGCTGACGGGTGAGGGACTCGTAGAGTCCGCGCGCGGCGTCCCAATCGCCCTTGATGCCCGCCAGGCCCGCGCGCAGGAGCGTCACGTCCTGGGCGGGCGCCTTGGAAGCGGCGCGGTTGAGCAGGGCCTCGGCCTCCTCGAGCCCGCCTCGCACCAGGGCGATCTTGGCCAGGGCCAACAGGGCCCGCGCGTCGCCGGGGTCCTGCTGAAGACGCTTCTTGGCCTGCTCCGAGGCCTCCTCAATCCGCCCCATCGCCAGCAGCTTGCTCAGGGAGTCCATGGTCTTGTCTCTCCGCTCTCACGTCGGCCCGGGTGCGGACTGTTCCGCGGGCTTCTGGGCGGTGGTGGCGGGCTGCTGGGCGCTCGCCTCGGAGCGGCGGCTGCGCGCCCAGTGTGGCATGCGCCGAGGACGCGGCTCTCCGTCCAACCTCGCCTGCTGGCGCTCCTGCTTCCTCAGCCGATGCTCCTGTTTGCGCTGACGCACCCAGTTCGTGTCGAAGCCCACGCCCGCGAACGACGTGCCTCCCACGGCGAACGCGGCGCCCATGTTGGCCTGCGCCTTGATCACGCCATCCTTCATGCCCGCGCCCACGCCGAACTCATACCCCACGCCCGCCTTCGCCGAAATACCCCCGTAGGCGATGAACGGCCCGAGCTGGGCCTGGGCCTGACTCTTGGCCTCGATTCCGGCGAGGCTCACCACGCGCGCCTGGACGAAGAAATCCCCGCGCTGTCGATCCATCACGACACCGGTCTCGCCCTCGAGGAAGGCGCCGGCCCGGAGATCCGCCCGGCCGACGACGCTGGCGTGCTTGGTGCCCACGTGCCCCACGGCCGTCGCGTGCGCGCCGACCAGGGCCTTGCCCCCGACATAGGCGATGGCCTGCTTCTGTCCCTTGTTCGTGTTCAGCCGCAGGCTGGCGGAGCCCTCGGCATGGAAGGGCGCGGCATCCAGCGTCGTCTTCGCGCTGAGCTTGCCGTGCTGGTGCGTCTGCTCGTGACGCACCCGGGCGAGGCTGGCGTACCCGTTGACCTGCTGGTGGTGGATGCCCGGGGTCCCATCGCCCTGGGTGTGCGTGGCTCCCGCCCCGGTTCCTTTGAACTCCATCCTGCCGGGGATGGGCTGCGAGGCGCTTCCTACCCCGTAGGTCTTCTTCTTGGTGCCGCTGGGATCGAGCGCCATCTTGTACTCGCCCATCGGGGCGACCAGGACGTCGTGGTCCATCAGCGTGAGCCGATCTCCCTTGAACTCGAGCGGGCCGCTGTTGTTCGGCGTGTCGAGGAGGATGGAGTAGGGATTGCCCACCGAGTCGAGGGCCGCGGCCGTCAACCGCTGATCCACGGGCAGCTTGGAGTTGTCCTGGACCGCGGGCTTCTCGGGGGCGGCGCGGGCCGGGATCTCCGCGGGCCTGTTGGACTCGGAGGACGCGTCCTTGGGCTGGGGGGCACTCTGGGGCGGCAGCGACTGGGAGCGGGCGGGGGTCCGCGGACCGGTGGCGGTGTTCCGGAGCTCTGGTGCGGACCGGGCGCGGGTGAGCGCGGGGGTCGCGGGGAGGGGGGGTCCACTCCGAATGGTTCCAGTCATGGGTCTCTAGGAATCCGGGAGAGAGGGGCGGCGAGGCGGGAATCGCCAGATGCGTTACCGGAGTTATCCTCCTCGTGCTCGGCCGAGTTGCTTGGAAATATATTTTTACCGTGCCAGCACTCGAGTCCCATCTTTCGAGTTTTCGAGACCGCGGGGGAGGCGGGACGGCGTGGGGCAGGAGGAGGGCCGAGGAGGAGCGCAGAGGGGGAGATGTGGGCAGTGTGCCAAGCCGGTGGAGAGGCCGCGCAGCCACTGTGGGGTACACGCCTCCCCCAGCCGCCTTGCCAGGAGGGGCGCGGCAGGTGCCTGGCTGTCATGGCTGGCTGTGGCGGCGTGAGCTTCAACACCCCGCGCTCTGGGGCGGCCCTCGCGCAGGGGCCAGGTGCGCACTCGCCGTGGGCAACCCCAGGTGCTCCACAATCGCTCTCGCGGGCACCGATGTACCGCCGCGAGCGCACTGGCGTGGCCGCGGCCGCCCCTTGCGCGTACGGACTGTGGCAATAAGACGCAAGAGGGTCCATGGCCGAGGCCAGTAGGATGTAGACCCATGCAACGACTTCATGCCTTGATCCCAGCCCTGTGCCTGGCCACTGCCGCGATCGCCGCCGAGCCCACCGCCGCCCAGCAGCGGCCAAAACTCCCTGTCTCTGTCGCCTTCGTGCTCGCGGCAGGCGCGGAGGTGGTCGACTTCGCGGGCCCGTGGGGTGTCTTCCAGTATGTGGACGTGCCCGGCAGTTCGGGCCCGGCGTACAAGCTGTTCACCGTGGCGGAGGTGAAGCAGCCCCTGAAGGTCTCGGGGGGGCTCACGGTGTTGCCCGATTTCAGCTTTGGCAATGCGCCCATGCCCGACGTGGTCGTCGTCCCGGCCCTTGGGGCGGAGCCCTCGCCCGCGGTGCTCGCCTGGCTCAAGAAGGTCAGCGCCCACACCGAGTTGACCATGTCCGTGTGCACCGGTGCCTTCGTGCTCGCGGCGGCGGGGCTCCTCGACGGCAAGCAGGTCACCACGCATCATTCGGCACTGGGCATGCTCGCATCCAGCTACCCGGCAGTCGACGTCAAGCGTGGCGCCCGCTTCGTGGACTCTGGCCGGGTCGCGACCGCTGGTGGACTCACCTCGGGCATCGATCTGGCGTTGCACGTGGTGGATCGCACGTTCGGGCGCACGGTGGCCGAAGCGACCGCCACCCAGCTCGAATACCAGGGGCTGGGCTGGAAGGATCCCGCGAGCAACGCGGCCTTCGCGACGCGGCCTGTGTCCACGGCGGAGAAGCCGCTGTGCCCGGTCTGCGATATGGAAGTAGACCCGAAGCGCGCCCTGACACTCGATCATGAAGGGCAGCACCACCTGTTCTGCTCGGAGGGCTGCCGGAAGGCGTTCCGGAAGGATCCAAAGTCTTTCGTACGGTGAATGCGCGCCCTTTGAAGGTGCGAGCCGAGCTGACAGCGGCTCGGGGCTGGTCTGGTTTCCCTGACGTCCACCTCCGTCCAGCGCAGCCGCTGCTGCACGATGGAATTCCACTCAGGCCTGATTGGAACTCGAAGCGCGAGTCCCTTTCCTGGGACCCGTGGAGATGGATTTCGGGCAACCGCCCGGAGGCCCAGGCTGGCCTCCCGCGGAAGCACACGCCCCGGGCGCTACGCCGCGGCATCTCCCCAGCGCTGGCGAGCAAGCTCCAGGGTACGGGCGTTTTCGGGCACCTGACGCAGGAAACGCTCCCGGGCCTGAGGCTCGGGGATGTCACGGGCGCGGATGCGCACGCATCGCAGGGCCTCGCGCAGGGCCGCATCGCCCTCTCCGTCATCGCCCTGCGTGAAGCAGGCTTCCGCCAACGCCAGGCGCATGCCCACCGCATTGATCCCCATACAACGCGCCTGCTCCAACTCCCGCACGCCGAGCGCCGCCACCTCGCGGGCTTCCGTGGCCCTCCCCTGGGCGAGCAGGATGTTGCTGAGGAACCGGAGCGCGTAGACCACGTCCGCGCGGAAGGGAGCCAGCAGCTCACAGGCCTTGCGTGCATGCGCCTCGGCTTCGTCCCACTCGCCTCGCTCCAGCAGCACCTTCGCCATCACGGAGTGGGCGCTGCCCCGCCGGTAGGGATTCAAGTTCTCCAGTTCCACCCACGGGCGCGCCAGCTCATGGGCCTGCTGCCAGTGCGCGGGATCGGCGCTGCCAGCCAGGATGTGGCTCGAGCGGTGCTGGATCGTGCCCACCGTGACATGCGCCTCCAGCCGCCGGCACGCGCTCACCACCGCTTGCATCCGCTCCACGGCTCCGGCGACGTCTCCCAGCGCGGCCTGGGTCAGCCCCACCAGGGCCTCCACGGTGAGCGCGTCCCGTTCCGCGCCGAACTCGCGGAAGTCCCGCATCCCCTGCTCGGCCTGCACGAAGGCGTGCCATGGCCTGGGCTCCAAGAGGTGATGGAAGAAGCCGTCGATGTATCGCAGCCACCCTCGCGACGGCCCATCCGCGAGCATCTGCCGCATCTGCCCGAGCCAGTCTTCCAGCTCCCCACGTGAGCCTGAGAACACGAAGGACAGGCCCATGCAGGCAAGGGCCCACGGATGGGCGGCGAGGGCCTCGGGCGCTGGTGGGGTGTGTCGCAAGAGCTGTTTCAGCCGGGTGAGCTGCTCCTGGCGCGTGCCGTGGTAGATGCGCCCCAATATCTGTCCACCCATTACCCAGCACCACAGCCGGCTGCCCGGCTCCAACTCCTCCAGGACGGCACCGCCGAGCGCCAGGGATTTCGGCATGTCATCCATCCAGAAGGCCACCACGGCCTGGAGCCCGCGCAGCCGTCCGGACGTCCCGCCCTCCACGCCGCAGGCCAGGGCCGCCTCCACACACCGCATCGATCCCCGCATGTCGTAACGGTCGAAGAGCTGCTCGGCGGCACGGGTGTAGAAATGGACGGCGCGCTCCGGCTGCCCGCCGAGCTGGTGGTGCGTGGCGAGCATCAGGGGGTCCAGCTCGCCCTTCCGCTCCAACCAGGTGCCGGCCAGGCGGTGGCCCACCGGGCGCTGGTGGTCGGGCACCAGGCCATAGGCCGCGTCCCGCACCAGCGCATGGCGGAAGCGGTACTCGATCTCGGAGGAGAACCGGTTGTCGGGTTGCCGCTCGATGACCTCCTGTTCCACGAGCATCCGCAGGTGCTTCTCCAGGGACTCGCTCGCGACCTGCCGGCCCAACAGCTCCAACACGCCCCCCGGCCAGAAATCCCGGCCGAAGACGCTCGCCGCCAGCAACACCTGGCGTGTCCTGGAGTCCATCCGCTGCACACGCGCCTGGAGCATCGCCAGCACCGTGTCCGGGACTCCCTCCCCCCGTCCCTCGGACACTCCGCGGATGAGCTCCTCCAGGAAGAGCACGTTGCCATCCGCCAGTTCCACGGCCCGCCGCACCACGGAGTCCGGAACCTGCGGCCCCAGCACCTCCCGCACCAACTGCGCCCCCGCCTTGCGGCCCAGTCCGAGCCGTGTCACCTCCTGCAAGCGCCGCGACCACAGGCCGGGGAAGAGCGTCTTCACCTCGGGCCGCGCCAGCGCCAGCACCATTCAAGCTGCTGAAGAAGCTCTCGGCCACGGCGTTGTCCCAGCAGTTGCCCTTGCGCGACATGCTGCATTGAATCCCGCGAGCAGCCAGTGCCTTCTGGTAGTCCTCGCTGGCGTACTGGCTGCCCCGATCCGAGTGGTGCAACAGTCCTCGCCCCGGCTGCCGTCCTTTCAGGGCCATGTCGAGTGCGTTGAGCACCAGGTGCCGGTCGATGTTCTCGCTCATCGCCCAGCCCACCACCCTGCGTGAGAAGAGGTCGAGGATGACAGCCAGGTACAGCCAGCCCTGCCTCGTCCACACGTAGGTAATGTCCGTGGCCCAGGTGCTATTGGGCTGGCCGGGGGAGAAGTCGCGCTCGAGGAGGTTGGGGGCCACGGGCTGAGCGTGGCGTGAGTCCGTCGTCTGCACGAACCGGCGCTTCTTGCGAGCGTACAGGCCCTGCTGGCCCATGAGACGGGCCACGCGCTTGCGACTCACGCGCCGACCTCGGGCGCGCAACTCGGCGTGCACGCGCGGACTGCCCTACCTGCCGCGGCTCTCCTGGTGTACCGCCGTCACCACTAGGAGTTGGCCGCCGTGGACGCGCAGGCGTCGGGCCGATGAGCCGGGTGCGTCACTTTGGCCAATTCCAAATTCTCAGAAAATTTGGGAACAGGTCGGTTCACCGTCCACGCCGAGTCTCGCTCTGGCTTCTGTCCTGTGATTCGAATTCCTTGACACCGTAGCCGCTCGCGCTCGTGGGGGTGTGAAGCCGTTCACATCATTGGTGTGAACGGCTTCATTGTGTTCGTCCGGTGCGAAACGCTAGACGTCGCTCACCTCGGGGCCCCAGCGAGCCTGGACCCGGATGGACAGCGATTCGAATCGCAGCGAAGGAACACTCATGGTGAGCAGTATCTTTGGAAATGGATTGAGTACCCGAGGGAGCCCGGTTTCGTGGCTCACGGGGTTGATGGTCGCGGTGCTGATGGCTGTTTTTCCCTCCTCGGTGCGGGCGCAGGAGTTGCCGCCCATCGGGATTCAGATCCCCGTCAACCCCAACCCCTGCTCGTCCTGTCTGACTTCCACGACGGGCACCACGATCGTTCACTTCAGGTGGACCCCCTCGAAGCCCGAGAGCTCGATAGAGGCTCTGCCTCCGGCTGGCGCCCTCGTGCGCGGTGTCTACGTGGACTCCATCTCGGGTTCGGGTGTGACCCTCAGCAAGGTCGAGCTGACCTACGTCGGGTGGAAAGACGTCATCATCGAGCCTAGTCGCAATGGGAGTGGTTTTTCCTGCCCTACCTACCAGTTGCCGAAAACGCTCTGGAATGGATTGTCCGTCACGGAGGGCGAGTGGGTCGTATTGCCGACAGTCATTGGTTACAGTTCCAGTTCTGAGTTGAAAGTGGACCTCGGCATCAAGTGGGAAGTCCCCAACACGCCGCCGCCGCCTCCTCCTCCCGCCCAGGTCGTGGGTGAGTTCGAGTCCATGGGCCTGACATTTTCAATCCAGTCCTATGCCTATGATCCGAGCAATCAGAGCCGCACTGTCCAGGGACGAGTCGTCTGGAGCCCGCCCTTCGCCGATGGTGTGAGCGAGAATCCTATTTCTTTTTGGCACGCGCGCCCGAGCTTGAACGAACGCCTCGGCATTCAGGGCAACCACGCCTATGACTTCAACGCTTTGTTCATGGGCGACGTCGGCGACGCCCCCATGGCGGATGGAGTGACGCGCTCCTTCCGCATGTATGCGAAAGCGTCGGATGGCAAGGAGGTGTTGCTGCCCGGCTCTCCGAAGACGCGGTGCTACCTGCCCAATGCCGACCGCACCAATGTGGGTCCCTGTGACGGCACGCTCCTGCGCCGTCCGGACGGACGGCTCTATGTCATCGCCGGAGGCGCGCCCTTCCTCTTCGCCAATGACGCGGAGGCGCAGTCGCTCGGCTACGATCTGTCCAAGGTGCAGCGGGACAACGAGGGGTTCTACGCGCTCGCGGCCAACTGGCGCCTGCGGGACGGCACCCTGGTGCGCTTTGGCGGCAGTGCCGCGCACTACGTCGCCGCTGGTGGAGGACTGTTCTGGGCGCCCGATCCCACGTCGCTGAACAGCTACCTGAGCGCGGTGGGCAAGACCAGCGCCAATGTCATGTTCCTGCCGCGCGCCTACATGCCCAAGTCGACTCCGGCGCCGACGGTGGGCGTGGCCGTGAACGAGGTGGGTAAGACCGCGATCTGGGTGTACCAGGGGGGAGGCCGCTTCTGGGCGCCCAGTTCCGAATCCTGGGCCGCCTACGGCCAGGCCACCGGCATGACGGACGTCAAGCCGCTTCCCGCGGGCTCGCTGTCGAGCGTCATCGTGGACGTCAACGGTGTGGACCAGGTCCAGGCACGCGACGACCTGTCGCCGCGGGACGGCACGGCGGTGCACGAGGTGGGTAAGACCGCGATCTGGGTGTACCAGGGAGGGGGCCGCTTCTGGGCGCCCAGTTCCGAATCCTGGGCCGCCTACGGCCAGGCCACGGGCGTGACGAGCGTCAAGTCGCTCCCCTCGGGCTCGTTGTCGAACATCCTCGTGGAGGTCAACGGCGGTGCTCAGGTCCAGGCGCGCGACGACCTGTCGCCGCGGGACGGCACGGCGGTGCACGAGGTGGGTAAGACCGCGATCTGGGTGTACCAGGGAGGGGGCCGCTTCTGGGCGCCCAGTTCCGAATCCTGGGCCGCCTACGGCCAGGCCACGGGCGTGACGAGCGTCAAGTCCATCCCGTTCGGCTCCCTGTTGGCCCTGCTCGTGGACGCCAGTGACGGCAGCCAGCAGTACAAACTGCGCGAGGACACCAAGCCGCGCGACGGGACGCTGGTGCGCGAGGTGAACAACCCCGGGATCTTCGTGTACCAGGGCGGCGGCAACTTCGTCTTCCCCGACCCGACCGAGTTCAATCTCTGGCCTGCTCCGAGGCCCGTCCTCCTCCTTCCGGATGGCTCGCTCTCGGCGCTCCTGGTGAGTGACACGAACAACCAGGATGCCCTGCAGGTGCGTGACGATCTGCCCGCCGATGGCACCCTGCTGCGTGAGCGCACCGGCACCCAGGTCTACCAGGTGCAGGGTCAGCGCAAGTACCCGGCCACGGGCTACGACCCGGAGCAGGTGAAGCTCGTGCCCAACGGCTCCATCCAGCGCGTGCCCAACGGGTAGCACGCGCGGTCGGTGAGTCTCGTCCTCGCCTGTCCCGGGCGGGCGAGACTCCGCGCGTCAGGGCTCCGCCGCCTGGGTGCTCCCGGAACCTGGGACAGGCGCTACCTGCCGCGCGAGGCCAGGGACGAGGCCATCTCCCCGGGAGCCTCCTGACGGAGGAACGTCGCACCGGGCCGCTCGCGCTCGTTCACCTCCAGGCGGAAGATGTCGGGTCGGCCGTAGTGGCCGCAGGGGTCGAAGTCGAGCCGCGCCCGTGTCAGCATCCCGAGGTCCAGCTCGGCCGTCAGCACGCCCTCTTCGCCCCAGAGCGGGCCCGGCGTATAGGCAGGAGAGAGGCCGTGTGGAGGGGGAGGGCTGGTGCAGAGGGGCGGAGGAGGGCCGAGGACGAGCGCAGAGGGGGAGATGTGGGCAGTGTGCCAAGCCGGTGGAGAGGCCGCGCAGCCACTGTGGGGTACACGCCTCCCCCAGCCGCCTTGCCAGGAGGGGCGCGGCAGGTGCCTGGCTGTCATGGCTGGCTGTGGCGGCTTGAGCTTCAACACCCCGCGCTCTGGGGCGGCCCTCGCGCAGGGGCCAGGTGCGCACTCGCCGTGGGCAACCCCAGGTGCTAAAGAATCGCTCTCACCCCTGCTGCTCCCTTCACGTCCGCCAACACCCGCCGCCTGCCTCCACACCTCAAGCACGCGAACACCTCCAGGGCGAACGTCCCGCGCAGCAGCCCGGCCTGGTCCAAACGGGGTGTGGGCTCCTTCCTCCGCTCCTCCACCGTCGCGGCAAAGGCGGGGCTCTCCTCCTCCAGCCCCGGCTCCGCCCCTGCTTGAGGGAGCAGAAATGGACGCACTTTCGCGCCTGGGGCAAAGACGCCGTGGAACCTCGTCAGGTTTGCCCTCGCAGGAGGCACCAGGCTGGCCAGCCGGCGGAGCAGCTCCAGCCCGGTGAAGAGCCAGAGAAGGCCAGAGAAGGTGTCAAAGAACTCGTTCCGATACCTCTCGCTCTCCGAGTCGTTCCTACGAGTCGTCTGACACCCTTCTCGTCGTTCCTACGAGTCGTCTCCTACGAGTCGTCTGTTCGGATCCGCCGGCTGTGCCAAACTGCCATGGCGGCCCCCACTTCACCGTCAGCGCCAACGCGGCGGCGATGAAGAACGTCGGTACCGTCAAGCCCACCAGCGGACGCCGGCTCGGGGCCACGCCTGACGACATGCAAGGGTGGTCGTGCTCCTAAGGGGCGAATCCCGCGGAGCGCATGGACAGGTCGCAATGCTCGATCAGGAGTTCGGTCAGCACCCGGATCTTCCGGGCGGGATGCTGACCCGGCGGTCGAACCACGTACGCACCCGCCGCGGGTGGTGGATGCCGCGTCATGACGGGCACGAGGGCTCCGGAGGCCACGTGTTCGTCGGTGATCCAGGCGGGCAGGAGCGCGATCCCGACGCCCGCTGTCGCAGCCGCGAGCAGCGCCACGCCGTTGTCGGCCTTGAAGCGTCCCTGCGGACGAACCGTGATGACCTCGTCGCCGTCCATGAACTGCCAGGTCTCGGTGCCCTGCATCAGGCACTGGTGAGCGAGCAGCTCCTGGGGGGTCTCGGGCGACCCGTGCGCCTGGACATAGGCCGGGCTCGCGACGAGCTTCCCGTGGATCGTGGCGATGCGTCGTGCGATCAGGTTGGAGTCCTGGATGTATCCCACCCGTATCGCGCAGTCGAACCCTTCGGCGATGAGATCGACGAAGCGATCGCTGTAGCTGGTCTGGATGTGTAGCTGGGGGTGGCGTCGCGCCATTTCCGCGAGCACGGGAGCGAAATGAGTCAGGCCGAAAGACAGTGGCGCGGCCACACGAAGGCGTCCGCGAAGGTCACCGGCGGGAAGGATCGTCTCCCTTGCCGCGTCGAGTTCGGCGCACACCCTGGCGGCGTGGTCACGGAACGTGGCCCCGGCCTCCGTGAGCGCAGCCCCCCGGGTGGATCGGGTCAGCAGCTGGACGCCGAGTTCCCCTTCGAGACGGACGAGCCGACGGCTGACGATCGACTTGGACACGCCGAGCCGCACTGCCGCGGGCGAGACCCCGCCGGCATCAGCCACCTCCACAAACGTTCGCAGATCTTCGACGTCCAACTCAGCGTTCCACTTTCCGCGACACAGCTCGCCACGGAGTCGTACTACCGCGTCGAGCTCCAGAACGCCACATTGAGTCTCCCAGCGGCGTTGTCGCTGGCGCACCACTCAATCACCCACTTCGCCACAACGGCACAAGGATGCTCCGATGACTTTCCGCAACGGCCTCTCTTCGCTTCTTCGTCCCGAGGACTCGGTCCTCGTCCTGATCGACCACCAGCCGTTCCAGCTCGCGAACGTGAACAGCCACGATCCGCACCTGGTGGTCAACAATGCAACGGCCTTGGCGAAGGCCGCCAAGGCCTATGGCGTCCCGACCATTCTGACGAGCGTGATCGCCGAGCGAGGCGGCCTCCTCTTCCCGCAGATCACCGATGTCTTCCCGGGCCAGAAGGTGATCGACCGGACGTTCATCAACACCTGGGAGGACCGGAAGGTCGTGGACGCGGTCAAGGCCACGGGGCGCAAGCAGCTGATCATCGCGGGCCTGTATACGGAGGTCTGTGTCGCCATGCCGGTGATCCATGCCCTCGGCGAGGGCTGGGATGTGACGGTGATCACCGATGCGTGTGGCGCCTTTTCGGTGGAGGCGCATCAGGTGGCCATCCAACGCATGATCGCGGCCGGCGCCAACATGATGACGTGGCTGGCACTCGTGTCCGAATGGCAGCGCGATCACGCTCGGACGGCGCACGTGGCTGAATTCGTCGACCTGCTCAAGCAGCATGCGGCTGGCCTCGGCATTGCGTTCCTGTGGGAGCAGCAGTTGCTCAACACGCCCGTGCCCGGCAAGGCAGCATGACCTGGGCGGGGGTGTGACGGCTCATCGGGCCTCGCATCCCCGTCACCGGCAAGGCCGGCCTGTGCGGTGCGGACGGCCCTCGTTCAGCCGACACGTCAGGCCTTGATGTACTTCTCGGACACGTCCGAGAAGTCACGCAATCCATTTCGCCCGGCGCCGCGCGATGTCATTTCCCGACTCCTGCTGGAGATTGTGCCGTCATGCTCGAATTGCCTTTGGACACACTGCACGGGGCGCTGGCCGACCCGGTGCTGTTGTCAATGAATCTGCTCAATGACATCGCGAGCAATCATCCGGATGCCATTTCATTCGCCGCGGGCAGACCCTTCGAGGAACTGTTCCAGGTGAATCAGTTGCACGAATACCTGGATGCCTTCGTGGCCCACCTGACCCAGGACCTCGAGCAGAGCGCCGCGCAGGTGCGGCGCACCTTGTACCAGTATGGACGGACCAAGGGCGTCATCCACCATCTGGTCGCGAAGTACCTCGAGGTCGACGAGGGCATCCGGGTCGATCCGGAGTCCATCGTGGTGACGGTGGGCGCCCAGGAAGCGATGTTCCTGGTGCTCAGGGCCCTGCGGACGGATGCGAGTGACGCCGTATTGGCCGTGATGCCGACCTACTTCGGGCTCACGGGCGCGGCGCGGCTGCTCGACATGCCCGTGATCCCGGTCGCCAGCGGCCCCCACGGCATCGATCTCGACGACCTGGGGCGCCAGCTGGCCGCCACGCGGAAGCGGGGCCTGCGGACGCGGGCGTTGTACCTGGTTCCTGATTTCTCCAACCCGACCGGCATCAGCCTCGATCTGACCACCCGGCGGCGGTTGCTCGACATCGCCGCGGAACACGCGCTGTTGTTGATCGAGGACGACGCCTATGGCCTGTTCCACGCCGACCCCAACAACCGGCTGCCCACGCTCAAGGCGCTCGACACCGGGCGGGTCGTGCTCCACATCGGCTCGTTCGCCAAGACGGGACTGCCCGGTGCTCGTGTGGGTTTCGTCGTCGCCGATCAGCCGGTGACGCGGGAGGGCGTCGTCGTGGGGTCGCTCGCGGATCAACTGTCGTTGATCAAGAGCAATGTCACGCTCAACACCTCACCGGTCGCGCAGGCGATCGTCGGAGGAAAGCTGTTGCGCAACGGGTACAGCATGCTCGCCGCCAACAAACGCGAGATCGAAATCTATCGGCTCAACCTCCGGCGAGTGCTCGCCGGGCTCGCCAGGCGCTTCCCCGCGGGCGGACCGGTCAGCTGGAACACGCCGGGCGGAGGGTTCTTCATCGTGGTGACGGTGCCCTTTCCGGTGGATGACAAGTCCTTGGAGCGCTCGGCACGCGAACACGGAGTCATCTGGACGCCGATGCACCACTTCTACGCGAACCAGGACCACTCCCATCAGCTCCGGTTGTCCTTCAGCCTGCTCACCCCGGAGTTGATTGACGAGGGACTGGATCGGCTGGCCGGGTTCGTCGCCGCGGAGTCCAAGCTGTCATGATCAGACACATCGTGTTGTTCAAGTTCAAACCGGGAATCACCTGGCAGGAGCCCGATGCGCTCGCCGCCGAACAGTCGTCGCACCAGGTCGGGGAACGGGTGCCGGACCTGCTGCACTGGCAGGCGGGGCGCAACATCAGCCGCCGGGATATCGCGCATGACTTCGCGGTGATCGGCCTGCTCCATGACCAGGAGACCTTGCAGCGCTACCTGGCTCACCCCTTCCACCAGGCGTCGGCCGCGCGGTGGCGCGAGATCAGCACCTGGGTCATCGCGGACATCGAGGAGTGAGAGAGCCATGACGAACCTTGGTTGGGTGAGCCTGGTGGACAGGCACACGGCCGACGTGGTGGTCGGTACACTGGGACCCCCCGGCACCAGCAGCGAACAAGCGGCCCATCTGCTCCGCTCAAGGCTGCGGCGGGAGTCCCGCACCGAGCTGTACCAGACGTACGAGCAGGCGTACGAAGAGCTGCGCTCGGGCGCGTTGACCCACGTGGTCGTCGCCAATGCCTACAAGGAAATCCACCGCTTCTACATGGATGACTCGCTCGTGCTGTCGGACGTGTTCGTGATGGACACCCCTCTCTACGGCATCGCGAAGAGACAGGACCGGGAGGGGCTGTCCGCCGTGCCGACCATCGCGAGTCATCCATCACCCAAGCCGCTGGTGGCCCAGCTCCTTCCCAGCGGATTCCGGGTCGGAGAGATCGTCAGCGTGGATTCGACCAGCAGCGCCGCGAAGGCCGTCGCCGAGGGAGCGTTCGAGCTGGCCTTGACCACGGAGCCCGCGGCGGCGCGCTATGGCCTGGAGTTCATCTCCCGAAAACGTCCGATCCGGATGGTGTGGTCGGTCTTCGTGCGCTCCTGAAGTCCGGGCCATGCGGCACGACGGGTCGAGCGACGTCCGCAGCCCCACCGACGCGGTGATGCCGTTGCGGCGTGGCGCCAAGGTGCGAGCCCGCGCCTCCTGCTGGAGGGCGGAGAAATGTCGAGCCACGCGTCTGGCTGCTCGTGCCCGGCCAGTGGACAGGCCGCGCAGCGCCCTTGGGGTACACGTCTGCCCAGGCCGCGCTCCTATCAGGTGCGTGGCAGGGGCCTGTGGGCTGTCTTGAGCCTCAACACCACGCGGCCTGGGGTGGCCCTCGTGCCGGGGCCAGGCTCACACACACACGCCGAGGTTGCGCACGCAGCGCTACGTCATCGCCGAGCGGCCTCGGGAGGTCTTCGCGTGCTTCGGCTCTACGGGGAACTCCGTCGACTGCGTTGCGTCGCTTTCGTTTGGGGCCGGGCCGAAGACGCCGCGCCCGTTGCGGCCGTGACGAGTCGGAGCTCCTCGAGCGCCCCGCGGACGTGATGTGAGAGGTCGTGCTCCTGGAGGTCCTCGACCCAGCGCTCGAACGCGCTTTTGAAGATGGCGATCCCCGCCTCGGCGATGAGAGTGGCGGCCGGCCTGGCGACACCTCGCCCTCGCAGGCTTTCGGCGATCGCCGATGCGAGCGAGGAGAGCTTGATCAGCTCGCGTTCTCGAAGCTCGGCGTGCGCCGCGATGAGGGCCTGTCGCGTGCGCGACCGCGCACGGCGCTCCTCGAACATGGGCGCCGTGGTTTCGAGCGCGATGGTGACGGCGTCGAGCGGCGCCATCGTTTGTGGAGCACCCGCGATGCTCTCGACGATGAGCTTCTCGAGATCCTTCGAGCCCGAGAACAGGACCTCGCGCTTGTCGGTGAAGTAGCGGAAGAAGGTCCGCTCGGTGAGCCCGGCGCGCGCGGCGATCTCCTCCACGGTCGTGCGGTCGTACCCGCGCTCTTGGAAGAGCTCCATCGCGGCTTGCTGCAGCCGTTCGTGTGCGTTGGGTTCCCAGCGGCTCATGCGCTCCAGCCTAGCTGATTTCAGGAACTGACATCATCTGATTGCAGGAACTGACATCAGCTGCTAGATCTGATGTCAGACCCTGACATCAGGAGGTTCCATGCGCGTCTTCGTCACCGGTGCGTCCGGTCACATTGGTTCCGCTGTCGTTCCCGAACTGCTCGCCGCGGGGCACGAGGTCGTCGCCCTCGCTCGCTCCGACACCTCGGCCGCCGCCTTGGCGTCCGCCGGCGCCGAGGTGCGCAGAGGCTCGCTCGACGACCTCGAGGGTCTCCGGGAGGCCGCTGCCGCCGCGGAGGGGGTCATCCACCTCGCGTTCAAGCACGACGTGGCCTTCACCGGCGACTACGCGGGGGCGGCGGCGGCCGATCTCCGCGCCATCGAGGCTATCGGTGCGGCGCTCGAGGGCTCCGGCAAGCCGTTCGTGAGCACGGGGGGAACGCTCCCGCTGGCGTTTGGCGTGCGCGGTCGTATCGGCACCGAAGACGACGTCCTCGAGGGCGGCGCGCGCGTCGGTTCGGAGAACGCCGTCATCGCGCTCGGTCAGCGCGGTGTCCGCTCCTCGGTCATCCGTCTTGCACCGACGGTGCATAGCTCATTGGATCTCCACGGCTTCGTCCCGTCGCTCATCGCGATGGCGCGTCAGAACGGCTTCGCTGCCTACGTCGGAGAAGGGTCCAACCGTTGGCCCGCGCTGCACACACTCGACGCGGCGCGTCTGTACCGCCTGGCATTGGAAGCGGCGCCGGCGGGTTCACGCCTCCACGGCGTCGCCGACGAGGGCATCCCGTTCCGCCACATCGCTGAAGCCATCGGCCGTGGCCTCGGGCTACCGGCAGCCAGCATCTCGGCGGACGATGCCAACAAGCACCTCGGCTTCCTCGCCACCTTCGCGCAGCTCGATAACACCACGTCCAGCACGCGCACGCGGGAACTGCTGCGCTGGCAGCCGACGCACCCAGGGCTGCTCGCCGACCTCGCCGAGCGTCACTACTTCGAGCCTTTGCCGTCGTCTGGCAACGCGGCGGCTTGACGTCATCGCGCGCGGCCTACGGTGCGAGTTCCTTGGGCAGGCCAAAGCGCGGGAACAGCGCCGCCGTGTCCAGGAACGAGTTCATCGCGGTGATGCGGTCGTCCGAGAGTTCGAGCACGAGCAGCGCCCACGGCTGATGGGGCTGCCCCGGCTCGCTCCCCGGCCGGTACTGTCCGAAGGCGGGCGAGCCACACGCCAAGGTCGGTACCAATCGGGATCCACGGCAGCCCGAGCCCCGCCCCAATAGCCAGGCACTGATCGCCTCGTGACCGCGAAGCCACAGCGAATAGGGCGGCATCGAGAGGGTCGCGTCCTGGTGGAGCAGCTGCGTGAGCGCGGTCACGTCATACCGCTCGAATGCCTCGACGTACTGGTCCACGAGCGTGGACTGAGCGTCGGACAGGGGCGCGCGGGCCTGGGTGAGATCGTGCGTGGCGAGTGTCGCCCGTGCCCGCTGGAGGGCGCTGTTCACCGAGGCGACCGAGGTGTCGAGACTCTCGGCGGTCTCGGCGGCGGACCAACCGAGGACCTCGGTCAACAGCAGCACCGCGCGCTGCTTGGGCGGCAGGTGCTGGAGCGCGGCCACGAAGGCCAGACGGATGCTCTGGCGCAACATCAAACGCTCAGCGGGATCCACATCCGAGGGCACGGCGAGCGCGTCGGGAATGGGCTCGAGCCAGTAAGAGCCAGGCCTCGTGGTGAGGGTGTCATCCACCGTGCCAACGGGACCCGTCTCCATGGGGCGCATGCGGCGCGAGTTCTCGCTCAGCGCGTCGAGGCACACGCGGGTGGCGATGCGGTAGAGCCAGGTGCGCAGGGAGGCGCGCTGCTCGAACCGCTCCAGGTTGCGCCACGCCCGCACCATCGTCTCCTGGACGGCGTCGTCGGCTTCGGCGGCGGAGCCCAGCATGCGGTAGCAGTGGCCGGTCAGCGCGGCGCGGTGTTCCTCGAGGGAGTGGGCGGTGTCCATCGCTCCGGTAACTATCAGGTCCGCCCGGTTACTTCGCGATCTCCAACAGGAAGTCGATGAAGGCCCGCACCCGGGCGGCGGGCAGTTCACGGGAGCGGTGGTACACGTAGACCGGATACCTCTCGTCCGACCAGGCGGGCAGCAACTTCACCAGCCGTCCCGACTCGAGCAGGTCGCGCACACTGAACTCGAAGGGTTGGCCGATGCCATGGCCGCTCAGCATGGCGCCAATGAGGCTGCCCGAGTCGTTCACCACGAGCCGTCCCTGGACGTTCACGGGAATGACTTCGTCCCCGCGCTGGAACTCCCACTCGAAGTGGCTCTCCGTGAAGGGATTGCGGACGCGGATGCATTCGTGGCGACCGTGGGCCAGCTCGCTCGGATGCTTGGGCCGTCCATGCCGTGCCACGTACTCGGGAGAGGCACACGTCAGCACCCGGGAGCGCGCGAGCTGGCGGGAGATGAGGCCCGAGGGCTCGGCCTCGCCGAAGCGCACCGCCATGTCCAACCCCTCGGCGACCAGGTCCCCGATGCGGTCGCGCACCACCAGCTCCACCGACAGCGCCGGGTGACGCGCGAGGAACTCACCCAGGCGCGGGGCGAGCACGTTGTGCCCGAAGGCGGAATCGACGTTCACGCGCAACAGGCCCCGCACCGCGCCCGCCGCGTCGGACACCGTCGCCGCGGCGTCCTCGATGCCCGCGAGCAGGGGCGCCACCTGCTCGTAGAAGCGCCGTCCCTCGTCGGTCAGGCTGACGGCTCGCGCGGTGCGATCGAACAGCCGCACCCCGACACGCTGCTCCAGCCGGGCCACCGCGCGGCTCACTCCCGACTGCGTCATGCCGAGGCTCTCCGCCGCTCGGATGAAGCTTCCCGCGTCCACCACCGCGGCCAGAACGCCCATGCCTCCCAGGAGTTTTCCATCGACGGCCATGCATGACTCCTCGTCATCCAAGGACTGAATCCTATGAGGTGGTGGCATGGAGGGTCGACTTCTATGTTTCGCGTGTCTGGACGTCACGGCGACGTCCGGTGACTGGGTCCACATCCAGGGAGAACGTCATGGAAATCCAAGGCAAGGTCGTTGCAATCACGGGGGCGTCGAGTGGGATTGGCGAGGCCACGGCACGCAGGCTCGCCGCGCAGGGGGCTCGGGTCGTCGTTGGCGCACGGCGCACCGCGCGTCTCGAGGCGCTCGTCGAGGACATCCGCCGCCAGGGGGGCGAGGCCGCGTACCGGCAGCTCGACGTGACCCGCCGGGAGGACGTGCGGAGCTTCGTGGGGTTCGCCGTCGAGCGTTTCGGCCGGCTCGACGTGCTCGTCAACAACGCGGGGCTGATGCCGCTGTCCCTGATGGAGCACCTCAAGGTCGAGGAGTGGGATCGGATGGTCGACGTCAACATCAAGGGCGTGCTCTACGGCATCGCCGCCGCGCTGCCGTTGTTCAAGGCGCAGGGCTCGGGGCAGTTCGTCAACATCAGCTCCGTGGGCGACCGCGTGGTGGTGCCGACCTCCGCGGTGTACTGCGCGACGAAGTTCGCCGTCCGGGCCATTTCCGAGGGTTTGCGTCAGGAGGTCGGCGGCTCCATCCGCGTCACGCTCGTGGCTCCCGGCGTGACCGAGTCGGAGCTGGCGGAGTCGATCTCGGATCCGGAGATGAAGCGCCTGGCGGTCGAGGAGATCCGCAAGAACATCATCCCCGCGGACGCCATCGCCCGCGCGATTGCCTTCGCCATCGGCCAGCCCGCGGATGTCGACGTCAATGAGCTCGTCGTCCGGCCCACGAGCCAGACGTTCTGACCGCCGGGCCTCGTCGTGACGCTTCCAGGACAGTGGCCCGCGCGCGCCCCTCACTCCATGCGTCCGCGCGGCGAGCGCGCTGGTAGCTTCGAGCCTCGTGAGGGCGGAGTCACCCGTCCCTTGTCGAGAGGAGTTTCAAGCGTGTCGAGACTGATGGGCGGTCTGTTGATGTTGGGGCTGCTGGGCGCATGCCGGACCACGCAGGAGGGCGCGCCGCGGGAGGAGGCGCCGCGCGAGGCGAGCCTGAGCGTGAGGTCGGGGGCCAGCCTGGAGCAAGCACCCGTGTGTGGCGCGGAGCTTCCGGCGTGTGCCGAGGGCAAGAGCTGCATCGCCTTCACCCTGGAAGGGGAGCGGCAGGCGCGCTGCCTCGATGCGACGACCGCCTGCTCCGAGCTGCTGTCGTGCTCGGACGGCGCCAGTTGTGTCCTGATGGAGTCCTATCCGCTCCAGCTCAGGTGCTCGAGCCCCTGAGCGGGGCTCAGTACCACTGCGCCTGGCCCGCCACCCACGTGGCGAGCACGGTGAGGTCCGGCCGCAGCAGGGCGAGGTCCGCGCGGTAGCCCCGCGCGATCCGTCCGAGCTGTCCCTCCAGTCCGAGGAAGCTCGCCGGGTAGAGCGAGGCCATGCGCAGGCTGTCCTCGAGGGGCAGCCCGAGCAGGCGCACGCAGTTGCGCACCGCCGTCACCATGTCGATGTCGGCGCCGGCCAGGGTGCCGTTCTCTGTCACCAGCCGCCCGTCCCGGCGCAGGATGGTGTGCCCATAGAGGGTGAAGGAGCGCGCGTCGGTGCCCACCGGCGGCATGGCATCCGTCACCAGGTACACCTTGCCGGCAGGCTTGCTCTTCACGAGCAGGCGCAGCAGGGACGGGTGGACGTGGATGGCATCGACGATGACGCCGCACCAGGCCTCCTCGGACTCGAGCGCGGCCAGGGCGGGGCCTGGCTGGCGGTTGGTCAGGGGCGGCATGGCGTTGAACAGGTGGGTGAAGCCGCGCACGCCCGCGCGCAGGGAGTCGCGGGTGCGCTCGTAGGGCGCCGCCGTGTGGCCCGCCGCGAGCAGCACTCCCGCCGAGGCGAGCCGCGTGAGGATGGCGTCTTCCACGCGCTCGGGCGCCAGCGTCATCACCATCCGGCCCGCGTGGGCGGCGAGGCGCTCCGGCATCTTCACCAGGTAGTCGAGGTCCCGGGCCTCGGGCGAGCGGATGAAGCGCGGATCATGCACGCCGGGCCGGTCGCCGCTGATGAAGGGGCCCTCCAGGTGGATGCCGAGCACGCCACTGGCGGGACGTGCCATGGCCTCCAGGGTGGCCTCGCACGCCCGCTGCATCTTCGTCTGCTCATCCGTGATGAAGGTGGGCAGCAGTCCCGTCGTGCCCGAGCGGCGCGAGGCCGCCGCGATGGCGAGCGCCGCCTCGGCGGTGGGCGTGTCGTTGAACAGTACGCCGCCCGCGCCGTTGACCTGGGTGTCGATGAAGCCGGGCACCAGCAGTGCGTCCCCGGGCAGACGGACCTGTTCGGCGTCGGTGGGCGCGGACGGGGCCGGCACCACGGCGGCCACGTGCCCGTCCTCGAGCACCACGCAGTGGCCATCCACGAACTGCTCGCCCGTGAAGACCCGGGCCCCACTCAGCACGCGTCTCATCACACCGTCTCCGTCACTTTGCGCAGGTGGGGGGGCGCGTCCGGGTCGAGCCGGCGCGCCACGGCCAGCCGGTGCACCGCCATGTAGAAGCTCTGCACCTGGCACAGGGGGGCGATGGCGGTGGGGATGCCGGGGACGGAAGGCAGCGGCTCCGTGCCGGGCACGTCGAGCACCGAGCGGACCTCGGCGCCCAGCTCGACGAGCCGGCGCACCACGTCCCGGGTGCTGCCCGCGGAGTTGTCCTCCTGGCCGAGCGCCAGCACGGGGAAGCCGGGGCCCACCAGGGCCAGCGGGCCGTGGAGCACCTCGGCGGTGCTGAAGGCCTCGGCGTGCAGCCGGCACGTCTCCTTGAACTTGAGCGCCATCTCCAGGGCGGCGCCCAGGCCGATGCCGCGCCCGAGCACGTACAGGCCGCGCGCGTCGGCGAGCCGCAGCAGCGAGGGAGCCCAGTCGAGCGCGCGTGCCGCCTCCAGGGCCTCGGGCAGCCGGTTCACCGCGTCGCGCAGCTCCGGCTCTTGGGACCAGTGCGCCACGAGCTGCAGGAAGGCGAGGCCGGAGAGCAGGTAGGACTTGGTGGCGGCCACGCTCTGCTCGGGGCCGGCGCACAGCGGAACGCCCACGTCGCACATGCGCATGAGCGGGGAGTCCTCGTGGTTGACGAAGCCGACGACGAGCGCGCCCGCCTCACGCGCCGCTTCCGTCAGCCGCAGCAGGTCCGGGCTGCGGCCCGACTGCGACACGGCGATGAAGAGGCTGTCCTTCCAGTCCAGCGGGGTGTTGTAGACGGACGCCACGCTCGGCCCCACCGAGGCCACGGCGCGGCCCAGCGTGGTCTCGATGAGGTACTTGCCATAGCTGGCCGCGTGGTCGGAGCTGCCGCGCGCGCAGGTGATGATGAAGCGGGGCGGGTGCTGACGCAGCCGCTCGCCCAGCTCGGCGAAGGTGCCCGCGCAGCGGGTGATCTGCTGGCGCGCGGCGTCCGCCGCCTGGGCGGCCTCGCGCGCCATGGCGGGCACCTGCGGGACCACGGGATGGATGGCTTGGGGAGTGAGGCTCATCGGTTTACCTCTCGGGCCGGGGCGGCCAGGTTCAATTCGACGATGAAGTCGTAGGCGTCGCCCCGGTATTGGGAGCGGACGAACTCCAGCGGGGTG
The DNA here is from genome assembly GCF_044360685.1 of Cystobacter fuscus. GTDB lineage: Bacteria > Myxococcota > Myxococcia > Myxococcales > Myxococcaceae > Cystobacter > Cystobacter fuscus_C. Next base: position 1,234,365 of record NZ_CP043491.1, read on the forward strand.
CCGTCCTCGAGCAGCGTGCGCCGCTCGATGTAGAGGGCGGCGGAGCCCTCGGGCACGCCGAGCTGCTCGGCCTGTTCGGCGGGCAGCTGGATGGCGGACAGGCGCTGCAGGGCGCGGTAGGGGGTGAAGCCCTTGCGCCGGAGCGTGTCATAGAGCGAGCCCTGGACCTCCAGGGGATCGGCCAGGAAGCGCGTGGGGATGACCGCCGTCTCCAGCGCCATGGCATTGCCGTTGGCGGTGCGCAGGCGCTGCATGCGGCTGACGGTGGCGCCCGGGCTCAGTCCGAGGGCCAGGGCCTCCTCGGGGTTGGCCGCCGTCACCGTGCGGTTGAGCCACACCGAGCCCGCGGCGAGGCCTCGCGAGCTCATGTCCTCGGAGAAGCTGGTCAGCGTGGACAGGCGCTGTTCCACATAGGGGCTGGTGCCGCGGTTGACGAAGGTGCCCACGCCCTGGCGCTGTTGCAGCAGGCCCTCGTCCAGCAGCTCCTTGATGGCCTTGCGCACCGTGACGCGCGACACGCTGAAGCGCTCCGCCATCTCCCGCTCGCCGGGCAGCGCGTCCCGATGGCCGAACCGGCCGCTGACGATCTGCCCCCGCAGGTAGCGCGCGAGCTGGAGGTAGAGCGGCAGTGGCAGGTCGTTGGACAGCGCGTCCCGGTCGAGGGCTTCCACTCCGCTCTGATGAATCGACATGACTCCTTCTTCCTTGGGCTCGTAATACCATGAAGATACCACTTTAAGACCATGACGCAAGCCTGAATCATGACTTCCAGGTTCTATTAGACAAGTGAAGTCGTTGAAATCATGGTGCTTTTTGTGAAAATCCACGGTTCACGTGCTCGCCTGCCTGCCAAAATGGCAACTTTGACGTTGAAATCAGGAATCGTGCTGGTATGGTGCAGCAGTCCAATCTAATACCAGTTGATCCGGGGGAGGCCACGTTGATGAAGGAGACGGAAGCGGCGGCCCGGCGATTCCAGGGGCTGGATGGTTGGGGGACCGCGGAGGTGCTCGAGACGCTGTGGAGCGGTCAGTCGCGGGCGGTAGCCGCCTGCCTGCCCGCGCTGCCCGCGTTGGGACGGGCCGTGGACGCGGCCCGGGAGCGGCTGGCGGGCACCCAGGGACGGTTGATCTACGCGGGAGCCGGCTCGGCCGGTGCGCTCGCGGCGCTGGATGCCCTGGAGCTGCCCGGAACGTTTGGCTGGCCGTCGACCCGGCTCTCGGTCCTGATGGCCGGAGGGTTGGATCTCGCGCGTGGCCTGGACGCGGGGAGCGAGGACGACGCGGACACGGGCCGCGCCCGGGTGGGGGAGTTGCACCCCGGTCCGGCGGACGTGGTGCTGGGCGTCTCCGCCAGTGGCGGCAGCGCCTTCACCGTGGGCGTGGTGGAAGAGGCCCGGCGCCGGGGCGCCCTGACGGTGGCCATCGCCAGCGTGGACGGCTCGCAGCTGGTGGCCGCCGCGGAGCACGCGGTGGTGGTGCACACGGGGGCGGAGGTGATCGCCGGCTCCACCCGGCTGGGCGCGGGAACGGCCCAGAAGGCGGTGCTCAACCTCTTCTCCACGGCCGTCATGACGGGCCTGGGCCTCGTCTTCGACAACATGATGTGCAACGTGCGGCCGGACAACGCCAAGCTGCGCCAGCGCTGCGTCACCATCATTTCCCGCATCGCCGGAGTCGGCGAGCCCGCCGCCGCGGACGCGCTCGCCCGCCATGGAGACATCCCCCGCGCCGTCCTCGGGCTCGCGGGCCTGTCCCCGGCCGAAGCCAATCAAGCCCTCGTTCGCTCGGGGGGTAACCTGCGCGCCGCTCTGGAGAGCGCATCCAAGGAGAAGGGCGAAACATGTCCTCGCTGAGAGTCAGCTCCCCCGTGGAGACGCAAGCCTTGTCCACGTTGAAACTCGTCGCGCCGATCGCCGGTTGGGCGACCCCGCTGGAAGAGGTTCCGGACCCCGCCTTCGCCCAGCGCATGGTGGGAGATGGCATCGCGGTGGACCCCACCTCGTCCGAGCTGCGCGCCCCATGCGAGGGCGTCGTGGTGTCGGTGCACGCCTCGCGTCACGCCTGCACGCTGCGCACGGGGACGGGCGCGGAAGTGCTCCTGCACATCGGCATCGACACCGTGAACCTGCGCGGCGAGGGCTTCATCGCCCACGTCCAGGAGGGACAGCGGGTCCGGGTGGGCGAGCCGCTCATCGGCTTCGACATGGACCTGCTGGCCCGCAAGGCGCGCAGCCTGTTGACGGTGATGGTGGTGGTCAACGGGGACACGCACACCATCAAGCAGCGGGTGGAGGCTCGCGAGGTGGCGGTGGGCGAGCCCCTGCTGGAGGTCGAGGGGGGCACGGCGCAGCCGGTGGCCGAGGCGGCGGGAGACACGTCCGCGCGGCGGGTGCGGCTGCTCATCCCCCATGGTCTGCATGCCCGTCCCGCCGCCGTGTTCAGCCGTCACGCCGCGATGCACCCGGGCGTGGTGCGCGTGGCGTGTGGTGAGCGCACCGTCAATGGCAAGAGCGTCGTGGGGCTGATGAGCCTGGGCGCCCGCCATGGCGACACGTTGACGATCTCCGTCGAGGGCGCGCAGGCCGAGCAGCGCGTCCAGGCCCTGGTGGACCTGGTGACCAGCGGGTTGGGCGACACCGTCCAGCCCATCGCCGAGCCCTCCGCGCCCGTCGAGGCGTCCGCGCTCGTATCCGCTCCCTCCGCGGTATCCTTCTTCCCGTCCGACCGTCCGGCCCTGTTCCAGGGCACGTCGGCCGCTCCGGGCGTCGCGGTGGGCATCGCCATCCGGGTGCTCGAGGATCAGGTGGAGCTCAACCCGCGGGGCCGGGGTCTCGCGGAGGAGCAGCGCCGCCTCTCCGAGGCGCTCGCGGGCGTGCGCCAGGAGATCGAGCTGATGATCGAGCGGTCCACGGGAGATGGGGTGCAACCGGATATCTTCCGCGCGCACCTCGAGCTGCTCGATGACCCCGAACTCAATGATGCCGCGGGCCGGGCCCTCTCGGCCGGACACAGCGCCGAGTGGGCGTGGCGCTCGGCGACCGAGCTGCACGTGGGGGTGCTGCAGGAGCTGGAGAACGAGCTGTTGGCGGAGCGTGGCGGAGACCTGCGCGACATCTGCCGGCGCGTCGTTGCCTTGCTGACGGGCAAGAACGGCTCGCGCATTCCCACCGAGCTGCCCTCCAACGCCATCCTCGTCGCCGATGAGCTGATGCCCTCGGATCTGGCGGAGGTGCCGACGGGCCGGCTGGCGGCGCTCTGCACCGCGAAGGGCGGCCCCACCTCGCACGTGGCCATCCTGGCCGCGGGGCTGGGCATTCCGGCGGTGGTGGCCGCGGGAGACGCGGCCCTGCGCGTGCCCACGGGCGCGACGCTGATCGTCAACGGAGACCGGGGCGAGGTCCAGGTCCACCCCAGCGCCGCCCAGCAGGAGGCCACCCTGAGGGCACTCGCCGAGCGTGCCACCCGCCGCGAGGCCTACCTGGCGCAGGCGCACGAGGGGTGCCACACGCTGGATGGCGCGCGCATCGAGGTCTTCGCCAACCTCGGGCGTCCGGGTGACGCGGCGGCCGCCGCCAGCCAGGGCGCCGAGGGGTGCGGGCTCTTGCGCAGCGAGTTCCTCTTCCTGGAGCGCACCACCGCGCCGAGCGAGGCCGAGCAGACCGCGCAGTACCAGACGATCGCCACGGCCCTGGCTGGCAGGCCGCTCGTCATCCGCACGCTCGACGTGGGCGGTGACAAGCCCCTGGCCTACCTGCCCCTGCCGCGCGAGGAGAACCCGGTGCTCGGCCTGCGCGGCGTGCGCGTGTCGCTGCGCTACCCCGAGCTGATGCGCACCCAGCTGCGCGCCATCCTCCGGGTGAAGCCCGAGGGCGTCTGCCGCGTGCTGGTGCCCATGGTCACCTCCGCGCACGAGCTGCGCGCGGTGCGCGTCATGCTGGAGGAGGAGCGCAAGGCGCTGGGGGTGTCCACGCCGGTGCAGCTCGGCGCGATGATCGAGGTGCCCGTGGCCGCGGTGCTCTCCGAGCGCCTGGCGGCCGAGGCGGACTTCCTCTCCATCGGCACCAATGACCTGACGCAGTACGGGCTCGCCATGGACCGGGGCAATCCGCACGTGGCGGCGCAGCTCGACGGCCTGCACCCGGGCGTGTTGCGGCTGGTGGCGCAGACGGTGGAAGGCGCGCGCAAGCATTCCCGTCCGGTGGCGGTGTGCGGCGGCATCGCGTCGGACGCGCGCGCCGCGCCCCTGCTCATCGGCCTGGGTGTCACCGAGCTGTCGGTGGCTCCCTCGGTGATTCCCAGCCACAAGGCCCTCATCCGCACGCTGTCGCTGTCCGCGTGCGCGGAAGTCGCGCGCAAGGCCCTGGAGCTGGAGAGCGGTGACGAAGTGCGTGCCCTCGTGACGAATACCTGGCCGGGCCTGTGATCGGTCGCATTGCTTCAACGGAGAGAAGAATGGTGAGCAACAAGTTCGCGGGAGTCCAACAGCTAGGGCGCGCCCTGATGTTGCCCATTGCGGTGCTGCCCATCGCGGGACTCCTGCTGCGTCTGGGACAGCCAGACCTGCTGGACATTCGCTTCATGGCGGCCGCGGGTGACGCCATCTTCGCCCACCTCGGCCTGCTGTTCGCGGTGGGTGTGGCGGTGGGCTTCGCCCGGGAGAACCATGGCGCGGCGGGACTCGCGGGCGCCGTCGGCTTCTTCATCACCATCGAGGGCACGAAGGCGCTCGTCGAGGTGCCTCCGGCGGTGCTCGAGGGCCTGGTGGGTGCGGCCCGGGACCTGGCGGTGTCGGGCTACAAGGCGCGCCTCGAGTCGAAGATCAGCATGCCGGCCGGCATCCTGTCCGGCCTGCTCGCCGGCATGCTGTACAACCGCTTCAAGGACATCAAGCTGCCGGAATACCTGGCGTTCTTCGGCGGGCGCCGCTTCATCCCCATCATCACGGGCTTGGCCTGTCTGGTGCTCGCGCTGGTGTTCGGGTTTGGCTGGCCGGTGATTGAAGCGGGTCTGGACGCGGTGACCCGCTCGGTGTTCAGCGCGGGCCGGTTCGGGCTGTTCCTGTATGGCTTCTTCAACCGCCTGCTGCTCGTCACGGGCCTGCACCACATCCTCAACAACGTCGCGTGGTTCCTCCTGGGCGACTACAACGGCGTGACGGGAGACCTGAAGCGCTTCTTCGCGGGTGACCCCACCGCGGGCGCGATGATGACGGGCTTCTTCCCGGTGATGATGTTCGGCCTGCCCGCGGCGTGTCTGGCCATGTACCGGGCGGCGCCCGCGCACAACCGGGCCAAGGTGGGCGGCCTGCTCACGTCCATGGCGCTGACGTCCTTCCTCACCGGCGTCACCGAGCCCATCGAGTTCGCCTTCATGTTCCTCGCGCCGCCGCTCTACCTGCTGCACGCGGTGCTCACGGGCGTGGCGCTCGTCGCCATGGACATCCTGGGGGTGAAGCTCGGCTTCGGCTTCTCGGCGGGTCTGTTCGACTACGTGCTCAACTTCAAGCAGTCCACCCAGCCCTGGCTGCTGCTGCCGGTGGGCGCGGCGTACTTCGCCCTCTACTACGGGCTGTTCAGCGTCTGCATCTCGCGCTTCGACCTGAAGACCCTGGGCCGGGAGGACGAGGCTCCGGCTCCGGCCGCTGGCGCCGCCTCCATCGATGGCGGCTCCCTGCCGGCTCCCGCTCTCTCCCGGGGCGCGGCCTGGCTCAAGGCCCTGGGTGGTGCGAGCAACATCCAGACCGTCGATGCCTGCACCACGCGGTTGCGCTTGACCGTGGCGGACAACGCCCGCATCGACGAGCCGGCGCTCAAGTCGCTCGGCTCCCGGGGCGTCATCCGTCCGTCGCCCGGCAGCGTCCAGGTCATCATCGGTCCGCAAGCGGATCAGGTCTCCTCCGAGATTCAGGAGGTCCTGCGCGGCGGCGGTGCCCGGGAGGGCGCCCCGGTTTCCGGCAACGCCGAACAGGTGCTGGCCCGGGGAGTGCTCCAGGCGTTGGGAGGGGCCTCCAACGTGCGCGAGGTGGGCTGCTGCTCCACCCGTCTGCGGCTGATCGTCGTCGATGATCAGCGCGTCAACGACACGGCCCTGAAGGGGCTCGGAACGCGGGGGGTGGCCAAGCCCGCCGCGGGTTCCATCCAGGTGATCATCGGACCCACGGCGGAACGCGTGGCCGATGAGCTGCGTGCGCTGCTGCGCTGAAGCACCGCCCCTTCTTTCACAGCACTCCGTCCTGGGGACCTGGGGAAATTGGCGTCAGCCATTTCCCCGGGGTAGGGGGAGGGCTGTCTCAAGAAGCAACCACAGGTGTGATTTTCCTTGTCGGAGGCAACATGAAACGCTTGCTGACGTCTCTTCCTCTCATGGCGATTCTTTCCTCGGGATGCACTGAACCCAATGAGCAGCCGCCGGCGCCCGGGCCGGGTACCCCTCCCATCGACGAGCCGACCACGCAGGTTCCGGCCGCGCTCACGGTGGAGTGGCAGCCCACGGACAACCTGGCGAACAAGGACGCGAAGTTCTTCCGCTCCAGCTTCACCCTGGAGAACAAGGGCCCCGGTGAGCTGGGCAACCAGGGCTGGAAGCTCTACTTCAACTTCGTGCGGCGCATCCTGAACGAGGGCGAGGGCGATGGCACGCTTGTGCAGGCGCTCGCGAAGCAGGGGGTGAAGATCTCCAAGCCGGCCAGTGGCGACTACTACGTCATCGAGCCCCTCCCGGACTTCAAGCCCATCGCCCCGGGCGAGCGGCGCGCGATCGACGTGCTCGCCAGTGATTGGGCCATCCTCAAGACGGACGCGCCGGCGGGCTTCCACATCGTCTTCACCGGGGAGAAGTTCTCCGACAAGACCGCGTTCGCCGTTCCCTCGACGGTCAAGCTGGACGCGAACGACCCGAAGCAGACCACCCGCTTCCCGGGAGACAAGCTGCCCGTGCAGACGCCCGGGCTGCGCTACGACGAGAACCCGGCCCACCAGACGCTGGACCTCAAGGCGCGGCTGCTGCCCGCTCCCCGCACCGTCGAGGCGGTCGCGGGCACGGTGTCGCTCAAGGGCGACCTCGCCATCGGCTTCGTCGAGGGGCTGAAGGACGAGGCCTCCTACCTGGCCGCCGCGCTGAAGGATGTGCTGGCGGCGAACATCACCTCGCGGGCCACGGGGGGCGGCGAGCAGATCCGCCTGGAGTTCAAGCCCGACCTGGCCACCGCCGAGGGCTATGAGCTCGACGTGAAGGACGGCTCGGTGACCATTCGCGGCAAGGACGCCGCGGGTGTCTTCTATGGCATCCAGACGCTCCGGCAGCTCATCCCCACGGAGGTCTATGACGCCGCGAAGAAGGGCGCGCGTCCCCAGGAAATCATCCTGCCAGGGGTGCAGATCGCCGACGCTCCGGGCTTCACCTACCGCGGTATGGCTTTGGACGTGGGGCGTCACTTCCAGACGAAGGAGACCGTCAAGCGGCTGCTGGACGTGCTGGCGCACTACAAGATCAACAAGTTCCACTTCCACCTGACCGATGACGAGGGGTGGCGTCTGGAGATCCCGGGCATCCCGGAGCTGACGAGCTACGGCTCCCGCCGCGGCTTCGACCCGGCCGAGGAGGAGATGCTCCACGCCGGGTTCGGCTCGTCCAACGATCTCGCCGAGGGCGATCGCATCTCGCTCAAGCCGCCCGCGCCCTCCAACGCGGATCCGGTGAAGGACGCCCCGCAGGGTTACATGCCCGAGACGGTCAACTTCCTGGGCAAGGGCAGCGGGTACTACACGGTCAAGGACTTCGAGGAGATCCTCGTCTATGCCAAGGAGCGGCACATCGACGTGATCCCCGAGGTCGACGTCCCCGGCCACTCGCGCGCCGCCGTGAAGGCCATGGAGTACCGCTACCGCAAGCTCAAGGACTCGGACCTCGCGCAGGCCACCGCCTACCGGCTGGTGGACCCGGCGGACACGTCCAAGCACGAGAGCGTCCAGATGTACACGGACAACTTCATCAATCCCTGCCTGGACTCGTCGTATGCCTTCCTGACCAAGGTCGTCCAGGAGATCAAGGCGCGCTACGACGCGGTGGGCGCCCCGCTCTATGCCATCCACGGCGGTGGTGACGAGCTGCCCTCCTTGAATAACGGTCACGTGTGGTGGCAGGGCTCGCCGCTGTGCAAGCAGAACCCCGTGACGCGCGAGCTGACCGACATCCAGCTCTTCAACCACTTCTTCAAGAAGTGGCAGGGCATCATCACCGCCACGGGCGGCACGCAGATGACGGGCTGGGACGACATCATCCACAACGGGCAGGATCTCCCCGGCTTCCTGCCCATGCCCTGGAGCAACGTGTGGGGCTGGGGCCGCGAGGATGATGCCTACAAGTTCGCCAACCAGGGCTACAAGGTCATCCTCTCCCACTCGACCAACCTCTACCTGGACCTGGCGTACAACAAGGATCCGGACGAGCCCGGCTACTACTGGGCCAACTTCGTCGACACGAAGAAGACGTTCGAGTACCGGCCCTTCGACGTCTACGCCAACGCCACCCACAACCGGATGGGCGTTCCCATCGACCCGTCGGACTTGAAGGACAAGGTTCGCCTGTCCGCCGAGGGCAAGAAGAACATCCTCGGCATGCACGGCCTGCTCTGGGCCGAGAACCAGAAGAGCCCCGCCCTCCTGGAGTACTTCGCGTTCCCGAAGATGCTCGGCGTGGCCGAGCGCGCCTGGAACCCGGAGTTCCCGACCGATGGCGATCCGGCCGCGCTCTGGGCCCACTTCACCAACAGTCTGGGCCAGTTCGTACTGCCGCGGCTGGACGGCTACCGCGCGGTGGACCTGCGCTCGGAGTTTCCGAGCCGCGTGGGCGTGAACTACCGCATCCCGCTGCCGGGCGCGAAGATCATCGACGGAAAGCTGAATGCAAACGTTCTCTTTCCTGGCCTGGACATCGAGTACTCCACGGATGCGGGCGCCACCTGGAAGCCATACAAGGAGCCCGTCGCCGTCTCGGGCGCGGTGTCCCTCCGGGCCCGCGCGAGCGACGGCCGCACGAGCCGCGTCGCCACGCTGAAGTAACAATCGAATATCCAGACCCGACAGAACTGCTGGACCGGGAAGAGTGAGAAAAAAATGAATCTGGGTTTTGGACGTGTTGACCCGGATTTATAGAATGTCCACTCTATCGAGATGAACCCGCGCGATTCTGGCGCGGGGCATCGCGAGCGCGCGGTGGACGCGCGCTTCGCCCCGCTTCATTCCAAGCAACCAGGAGTTCGAACATGCGTCTCAACAAATGGGCCGTGGGTCTGGTCTTTTCCGCGCTGTCCGCGGGGTGCGGGTCGGAAGGCCTGTCGTCGGCGGGCGAGGGCGTTGGCAGTGTGATGAAGGCCCCGCTCGCGGATCCCGCCTGGGCTCCGGGTGTGGCCTACGCGGTGGGAGCGCGGGTCTCCTATGGTGGCAGCTCCTATGAGTGCCTCCAGGCCCATACCTCGCTGCTGGGATGGGAGCCCTCGGCGGTACCGGCGCTCTGGAAGGCGGTCTCCACGGGTCCCACCGATCCCCCCCCGACGGGTGACACGACCGCCCCCACGACGAGCCTGAGCGCCAGCTCCACGTACTTCACGGCCGCGGGCACGCTGAACCTGACGGCCACCGCCTCGGACAACGTGGGCGTGACGAAGGTGGAGATCCTCCAGAACGGCGCCGTGGTCTCCACGAGCAAGACCTACAGCCGCACCTTCGCCTCGGGCCAGAATGGCACGTACACCTATACGGTGAAGGCCTATGACGCCGCGGGCAACGTGGGCTCCCAGACCGTCACCGTCACCGTGGCGATCGGCACCACGCCGCCCCCTCCTCCTCCTCCTGGCGGCAAGCGCATCGTGGCCTACTTCACCGCGTGGGGCATCTACGGCCGCAACTACCAGCCGTCCCAGGTCCCCGCTGGCAAGCTGACGCACCTCAACTACGCCTTCTCCAACATCTCCGCGGACGGCAAGTGCATCCTCGGTGACTCCTACGCGGACATCGACAAGGGCGGTGGCTACCCGAACGAGTGGGACCCCGGCCAGCTGCGCGGCAACTTCCGCGCCTTCAAGGAGATGAAGAAGAGCTACCCCAACCTCAAGCTGCTCATCTCCGTGGGTGGCTGGAGCTGGTCCACGTACTTCTCCAAGGTGGCGGCCACCTCGGCCTCCCGCTCGGCCTTCGTGAAGTCCTGCGTGGACCTGTACATCAAGGGCCAGTTCCCCGGGGTCGACGCGGCCAACGGCGCGGGTGTCTTCGACGGCATCGACATCGACTGGGAGTACCCGGTGGGCGGTGGGTTGCCCGGCAACATCACCAGCCCCTCGGACAAGCAGAACTACACGCTGCTGATGCAGGAGTTCCGCAACCAGCTCAACGCCGTCTCCTCGCAGACGGGCAAGTCGTACCTGCTCACGATCGCCTCGGGCGCCTCGCCGGATCTGCTCGCGAACAAGCAGGAGACGAAGAACCTGGCCAACGTGCTCGACTGGATCAACGTGATGTCCTACGACTACCACGGGGCCTTCGAGAGCTCGACGAACTTCCAGTCCGCGCTCAACCGCGTCACGGGTGACCCCGCGGCGAGCGCTGGCTTCTACACCGATGGCTCCGTGGCGAAGATGCTCGAGCTGGGCGTGCCGGCCAACAAGATCGTCGTGGGCGTGCCCTTCTACGGCCGCGGCTGGGGCAACGTGCCCTCCACGAACAACGGCCTCTTCCAGAGCGGCACCCCGGTCAATGGCACCTGGGATGATGGCACCTCCGGGCCGACGGGCGTGTTCGACTTCAAGGACATCAAGAACAAGTACGAGGGCAAGAACGGCTACACCAAGTACTTCCACGCGGAGGCCAAGGAGGCCTACGTCTACAACCCGAGCACGAAGATCTGGATCGCCTACGACGACGCACAGTCCATGTCGGCCAAGGCGGACTACATCCTGAGCAAGGGGTTGGGCGGCGCGATGGCCTGGGAGCTGAGCTCGGATGATGGCACGCTGCTCGACACGCTGTACCAGAAGCTGAAGTAGGAGCGCCTCGCGCTCCCTTGAATGTCTGTCACTGGCCGGTGGGGGGATGCATGCCCTCACCGGCCTTCGTCGTCGGTTTTCAGTTCAAGACCCCCACCCCCCACCGTCCTGTTCCCGCCATGCAAATGATGAGAGCCAATGTCCCTGGTCGTCGTCCGGTGATGGTCCATGTGGAGGAGCCTCGCCTCCGCGCGGTGATGGAAGGACGGCGTGAAGACGCCGAGGCCCTGGTGGCGCAGCTGCTGCCCCGGGTGCGCAACCTGGTGCGTTACTCGGTCCGGGTCGATTCGGACGTGGATGACATCACCCAGGACGCGTTGATCGCCATCCTGCGGGGGCTGCCTTCCTACCGCGGCGAGGGCGCCTTCGCTTCCTGGGCGGATCGCGTGGTGGGGCGGGTGACCTTCGCCGCCTCGAAGCGCGCGCGTGTCGAGCGCACGCGGCTGAAGCAGGATGAGGAGGACGAGTCGGCTCCGCTGCTGGCCGACGACGCGCCGCCCGAGGACTGCATCCTGCGGCGCCGGATGGAGAAGCTGCTGGACAAGCTCTCCGAGGAGCAGCGGCGGGCCCTGGTGCTGCACCATGTGATGGGGATGAGCGTGCCGGAGATGGCGGAGGAGCTGGAGGTTCCCTTCGAAACCGTCCGCAGTCGTCTCCGCCTGGGCAAGGCGCACCTTCGGGAGCTGCTGTTCCGCCAGGTGGGCCACGAACAGGTTCTTCCCTGACGGGCTCCACCGGTAGACGTCCCAGCGGGTACGCGTCAACCACCCACGTACCCGGGGAGCCCTCTTCCTAGTACTTCGGCAGGCTGGGGATGCTCTGGTTGCAGTTGCTGGTGATGCCGAGGATCTGGCAGACCTTCTGGCCCGTGGCGTTCACCGACGCCGCGCCGGTGGGAGCAGGCATGTGGACCCGCTCCTTCCAGATCTGCCACACCATCATTCCGTCCGTCGCCTTGCCCTTGTTCTTCATGTACGTGGCGAGCGTCTCGACGTTGTAATACTTCGTCGCCATGTTGTTCTGACCGGTGAGCATCTCGGCGTCGTACACCGTGCCGGGCTCGGCGTTGAGCTTCAACGTCGCGCCGCCCGCGCCCTCGGGAGCGATCTCCAGGCCCATGGCGATGGGGCCGCTGTAGATGGCCCGGTACGACTCATAGCCCTCGCGAGGATCGTAGTAGTCGCCCCCGTCGTAGGACATGAGGTTGATGTGGTGCAGCTTGGAGCCGTGGTTCTTCACCACGCTGTACATCGTTCCACCGAAGGGCGAACCCCACTGCACCTTGCCCTCCTCGAAGGGGGTGCCCTTCACGTAGTAGGCGCCCGTGGACCAGCCCGCGATGGAGATGCCCAGGTTGAGCCCGCGGGCGCGGATGGTGTTGTCCAGGGTGGTGATGATGTTGGCGATCTCCCCGTCCTTGCTGCAGCTGAACTGGTCCGCCGTCAGCTTGTTGCAGCTGCTGCCGCTCGACTCCCAGTCGATGTCGATGCCGCTGGCACCCAGGTCCTGCGCCAGGTCCACCACGTGCCCCGCGTTGAAGCGCGACCACTGGTCCCCCTGGCTGTAGCTCCATCCGCCGACGGAGATCCACACCTGGGTGCCCCGCGTGCGCAGCGCCTGGATGTTGTTGATGAGCGTCTGGGCCTGCTCGCGCGTGAACTTCTTCTGCCCGCTGTTCGTCGTGGCGCCCTCGGCGAACTCGAAGCCCGCCACCGCCTGGTCGAACTCGTACGAGCCCTTGGTGTACGCCATGTCGGGCCGGACGAAGGAGAGGTTCAGGTGGGTGTAGTAGCTGGGGATGTTCGCCGTCGTCAGGTCATTGATGCTCGTGTTCCACGAGCTGGCGTACCCGATGTACATGCGCCCGCCGGGAGGCGGGGGCGGGGGGGGCGTGCCCGGCAGGTTGACCTGGACGCTCACACCGCTCGAGGTGGCGCTGTTGCCCGCCGCGTCATAGGCCTTGGCGGTGTAGCTGTAGGTGCCATTCTGGCCACTGTTGCTGAAGGCATCCGACGCGGTGAAGGGGCTGGTGCTGTCGGTGCTGAAGATCACGCCGTTCTTGTAGAACTCGACCCGGCTCACGCCCACGTTGTCCGTGGCGGGCGCGGTGAGGCTCACGCTGCCCGCGGTCATGACCTGGGTGGGGGTGGCCGTCAGGCTGACGGTGGGGGGCGTCTTGTCCGTGGAGTTGGTGCCGCCCGAGCACGCATAGCCATTGATGGAGCAGCTGGCCACGCCGCTGTAGGTCCCACCGCCATCGAAGGACACGGTCACGCTGCCATTGGCGGGAACGACGTTGCCGCCCCAGGTGTTGGGCTGCACGGTCCACGAGCCATCGCTGTTCTTGGTGGCCGAGCCGCCCGCGCCCCACGGCGAGCCGACGATGCCGGCGGCGCCATTGAACTTCACGGTGAGCGCCCACTCGGTGATGGGGCTGCTCGTGGTGTTCTTGATGACGGCCACGCCGCTGAAGCCACCCTCCCAACTCGAGCTGGTGGACACCGTGGCGGTCAACCCCGTGGCGGTGGCCGCCAGCTCGGACACCTGGGAATGAGCCGACGCGGGCAGCTCCGGCTCAACCCCCTGGCATGCGGTGAACAGACTCAACAGGCCAGGAACGACGAATTTCGACGACCGACGCATGAGACCTCCGGGACCACGGGAACATGAAGACAGACAACTTATAGAGAGGTTGAAACCCGCCCTTTCGGGTCAATCCGTCTCCATGTTCCGTGCCGCCAGAGGCTCCTGGCGAAGCGCGACTACAAGCTGTCCAGATAGGCGCGGTGGCTGTTGGAGAACTCGTAGTTGGTGAACTTGTCCCAGTTGATGGACCAGGTCATCAGGCCCTTGAAGTCGGGGTAGCCCGAGGACTTGCGCAGCACGTAGCCGCCGCCGAACGACTGGCCCTTGATGAGGTAGCCGAGCGCCTTCTGCACGTTGGCGGGCGTCGTGTAACCGCCGCCAGCGGCCTGGGGAGAGGAGGGCAGGCCAATCACCACCTGATCCGGGCGGAGCGCCGGGAAGATGTTGCTCGCGTTGCCGCCGACCGGGAAGCCCTGCAGGAGCATCTCGGCCATGGCCACGTGGAAGTCCGCGGTGCCCTGGGCATACGCGCGGCCATCCAGTGCCGTCACGGTGCCGGTGTTGTAGTGCTGCACGTGCAGGTACGTCAGCCGGTCACGGAACGCGTAGATGACCGGCAGGTAGGCGCCCCACGGGCCACCGTAGGCGGAGTAGCCACCCTGCACGTAAGCCGTCTCGGGCGCCATCGTGAGCAGGAAGCCGGAGCCGTAGCGGGTGAGGAGCTGCCGGACGCCGGCGATGAGGTGGGTGATCTTCGGCGTGGTCGGGTTGCGGAAGTCGGTGTCCCCGCCGTTGAGGGACAGCGAGCTGCCCTCCAGGTCGATGTCCATGCCATCGAAGCCATACGTGTCGATGATGGACTGCATGGTGGTGACGAAGTTCTGCTGCGCGGTGGAGGTGGCCAGATCCACCGTGCCGTTGGCCCCGCCCAGGGAGATGAGGACCTTCTTGCCCTGGCTCTTCAGGTAGGCGATGTCCGCCTTGAAGTCCGCGACGGTCGCGTTGTAGGGCGAGAACGCCATGTTGCCCGTGCTGGGGCCGCCCACCGGCTCGGCGAAGGCGACCTGGATGACGTTGAACTTGGGCGAGATGTCGCGCAGGCGGATGTTGGTCGAGCCGTTGTCGAAGTTGTGCCAGTAGCCGACGATGACCTTGCCGCTGCTCACGGGCGGCGTGTTGGTCGTCGTCACCGAGATGCTGTTGCTCGCCGTCGAGCGGTTGCCGGCCGCGTCCCGGGCCTTCACGCTGAAGGTATACGTGGTGTTGGCCTTGAGGCCGGACACGGTGGCGCTCGTCGCGGTGCTGGTGGTGGACGCAGACGTGCCACCGTTGACGAACACCTCGTAGCCGGTGACGGCCACGTTGTCCGTCGAGCCCGTCCACGCCAGGGACACGTTGTCGCTGCCCGTGGCGGTGGAGCGCAGGCTCGAGGGCGCCGTCGGCGCCTGGGTATCGGCGATGTTGGGGGGCGTGGTCACGCTGAGCGCCGCGCTCGCCGCGGAGCGGTTGCCGGCCGCGTCCCGGGCCTTCACGCTGAAGGTATACGTGGTGTTGGCCTGGAGGCCGGACACGGTGGCGCTCGTCGTGGTGCTGTTGGCGAGTCCGGACACGCCGCCGCCACTGAAGGACACCTCGTAGCCGGTGACGGCCACGTTGTCCGTCGAGCCCGTCCACGCGAGGGACACGCTGGTGCTGCTCGTGGCGGTGGAGCGCAGGCTCGAGGGCGCCGTCGGCGCCTGGGTATCGGTGGGGGCGCTGGTGCCCTCCAGCCACAGCGCGGGGACGTTGGGCGGCTCCCAGCCGACCAGCGACGTGTGGGCCTGGCGGCAGTCATAACCCTTGCCGCTGTAGGTCACGTTGTCGCCTTGCGCGTAGCTGACGTTGGGGGCCCACTCACCGCGTGCCGCGGCGGCGGCGAGGGTGGGGGACAGGCCAAACAGCAGCGCCATGGCGGCGGCCAGGATGAAGGAGCCCGGCCGGGACCCGCGGGTTCGACTCGACGAAGACATGGATGATTCCTTCCTGGAGGGATGAAGTGTGAGGGGTGGAGGTGAAGGGATTGAGAGGCGTCAGGGCAGGGTGACCGGAGCGCGGTAGTAGTCCTGGACGCGGCTGATCCAGTAGTAGCCCTCGGTGGGCTGATCCTCCGGGTAGCTGCCCGGCTGGGGAATGGCGCGGGTGCTCACGCCGACTCCGGCGCCCATGAGGATGGCGACGACTCCCGCGTTGGCGGCCTCGGGGATGTGCGAGCCCCACGTCACCGTGCTGCCGCTCACCGAGACCTTGGGATCGTTCCACAGGTTCTTGGAGAACCAGGCCAGCCGGTTGCCCGAGAGCGTGATCCGGTCTCCGAAGAAATAGGGCGCGGCGGACTCCTCGTACTGCTGCACGGCGTTGGACAGGAGCGGGAACGTGCCCGAGGCGTTGTACGCGGTGGGGCTGCTCTGCAGGGTGCCGTTGATGTGTCCGGCGGGCACCTGCCAGAGCACCACGGGCAGGGACAGGGTCTCCTTCAGGGTCCGCACGAACAGGAGGTAGTTGTTCCAGAGGTCCGCGTTCCAGAACCACAGCGAGCTCGCCGGATCATTGGGATTGGCGCCCGCCGCCCCGGCCCCATCCAGGCCATACTTGTCGATGGAGATGAACTCGGCGTTTCCGTACTTCACGCCCGCCTTCAGGGCGAAGCCCGCGTTGGCGCGCGCGTTCTCCTGGATGCGCGTCTTGCCTGCCTCGAGCCCATACACCTCGGTCGAATGCACGATGCCGGTGCTCGGAGCGCCGGGCGCGGCCCAGAGGTTGAGCTGCCAGCCGAGGAAGGCCTGGGGGGTGTACTTGCGCAGGGTGTAGTTGATGCTCTGCACGAGCCCGGTCAGGGTGTTGGGGAAGGTGGGATCCACGCCCCGCTGGAGCACGCCCGAGTCGTACACGGCGTAGGTCGCCGCGGGCATCTGCGCGGGGTCATTGCCATACTGCGGCCCGTACTGCTGCTGGATGTAGCCGAGCGTATCGGGCTCGATGACGTAGCCGATGCGGCCCGTTCCGATGATGCCCGTCGCGGTCTGGCCCACGTCACGCAGACCCTTGAAGTACGTCGTGAGGAAGGCGGCGCTCTGCAGGTTGCCCCAGACGGCCGCGGGGCTGTCGGTGTTTCCACCAATCCCATACACCACGTAGATGGGCGTCATGCCCTGTTCCTTGCTCTTGTTCGCAAGGCGCACGGCGCGGTCATGCCACTCGGAGATCTGCGAGCCCCCGTTGAGGTACAGGTAGCCGTAGTCGAGGCGCTTGCCGGCGGGGAAGAGCGGATTGACCTTGGTGAAGAACCGGTCGGTGCCCGTGAAGGGCTCGTAGACGGTGCCGAGCGCCAGATAGCTCGGGTGCCAGGAGCCAGGGGGAGGCGGGGGAGGGGGCTCCGTCGTCCCGGTCGCGGTGGTGGCCACGAGCGTGCTGCTCACCGTGGACAGGTTGCCCGCGTTGTCCTTGGCCTTGACGGTGTAGCTGTACTGCGTCGAGGGCGAGAGGCCGCTGTCGGTATAGGAGGTGCTGGTCGTCGTGCCGACCTGGGCGCCATTGCGGAACACGAGGTAGCCGGTGACCCCGACGTTGTCGGTCGCCGTGTTCCAGGCGAGGGAGATCTGGGTGCTGGTCGTGCTCGTGGCCTTCAGGCCCGTCACCTGGGTGGGCGGAAGGGTGTCACCGCCGCTGGTGGTGCACGGGCCGATGAGCTTGTACCAACCGCTCGCGGTGCCGAGGACGGGGTCCGCGGACCAGATGGCGACGAGGGCCTCGTACAGGTTGGCCTTGTAAACGACCCGGCTGCCCGGCTGATAGATGGTGCTGGCGTTCCACTCGGACACGCCGGTGCAACTCTCCAGGGGCGCGAGGGCCGTGCGGGTCTCCTCGGTTTCGGCGCTCCCGTCCGGTTGGCAGGCGGAGGTCGCCAGGGCGAGACAGGGAAGCAGTCGCAGCCATCGCGGGGCCTTCCACTGGTGGACGGACATGTTCGGCTCTCCTTGGGAGGGGGGCTCCGGACGCAGCGGACCGGAGCGAGTACCAGGAAGAGCGTGGGACCCATTTTTTCGGGTCAACCCATAATCCGGATTCTCCACGGAAAGTGGAGACCGTGCTGTTTTGAACGCCGGGGGACTGCTCCCGCCCCCATCCCCGGGCCACACTCGCGGTGTCTGTTTTCAATCGAGGCAACGGAGGAGGTGCGGCTTGTCCATTCACCGTCAGGTCGGTGCGGTTCTCCTGGCCCTGGTCGTGGGGGTGCTTCTCGAAGGGTGTGCCACGGGCCATCCGCGCGGCAGCCTGGGACCCGGAGCTTCGCCCCTCGTCGAGTGCTGTTCTGGTTGCTGCGCGAGGTGCTCGAGGGCGGCGAGCGCGTGGAGTACGCCGACCTGAAGTGGCGGGCCGAGCGCTTCTGGTTCCTGGTGATGGTTCGTCCGGACGGCTACCTGGTGGCCGCGCTCACCGGAGAGCCCCTTCAGCGCATGGGTCCACTCCGACTCGTAGGGGGCGAGTGGAGGGTGGGTGCTCTCGCGGTGGGCGACTTCTACTTCTCGCGCGGGGGGGTCTTCTATGCGGTGAACGACGCACTGCGGCGTGGGGATGGCCTGCCCCTGAGCGAGTTGGGCCTGGGGAGAGACCCGCTCAGTGCCGCGCTCGACGGGGCCCAGGATGCCGTGGGGGAGATGGCGGTGGCGCTCGCCCAGTCCATCCTGCATCCCATCCGCACGGTGGAGGACCTGACGCAACTGCCTGGCACGGTGGCGAGCCTCATTGCCTCGTCGCCGGAATACTTCGCGCACTACGGCGCCATGTCCCGGGAGGACCAGATTCGCGAGGCGGCGCGCCTGTCCACGCACGTCCTCATGATGCTCGGGGGCGCGAAGGCCTCCCTGGGGCGCATGAGCGGACTGGGGGCGGAACTGCCGGTGCTGTCGCTCTCGGCCCGGGGCGAGCTGGTGTTGGGCGGCGCCGTGGTGGCGGGAGGGACGGCGACCTCCGCCGCGGGGATGGACCTGGGAGCCCTCTCCATCCTCCACATGGCGGCGAAAGGCCCGGGACGCAGCGGTGGCGCGAGCGCCAAGACTGGGACGCCCTCCCAGACGGTTGCGGCGAAGGGGCCCGGCAAGTGGACGTACAAGAAACCCACCACCGAGTCCAAGCAGGCCTTGGATTATCAGGAGCAGGTGACGGGACGGCCCGCCTGGTACGTGTACATGGTTGGCGAGGTGGAGTTCGACGGCTTCAACGGCAAGGAACTGCTCGAGGCAAAGGGCACCAGCTACAAGAAGTTCCTCATGAAGGATGGTACGGCCCAACCCTGGTTTGAAAACGGAAAAGGGTTCAGAGGGCTGATGGAACAAGCCAGGAAGCAGTCACGACTTGCTGGTACGCTGAAACTGCCGCTGGTGTGGTACGTGGCCGAGGCCGAATTCGCGAGGTTTCTCCGCACGGCCTTCAAGGAGAGTCGTTTGGGCAATATTGAAGTCCGCCATACACCACCGACGCAGTGAGGGGAATGAATGTACGAGAGGTTCTACGCAGGGGCGTATTGGGGTCCTCGGAAGGAGACGGCGCTGGAGTGTGCCCGGCGCGCGGAACTCTTTTTTCACATGCTGGCGCGGTGTGACCCCTCTTTCTCCCAGTGGTATCGGGGGGGGCGTGGCGCACCTCGTTCACTGCCAGGCCATCCTGTTCGCCCAGAGGTTGCGGAGTGGGAGCAGTTGTTCCTGCGAGGAAGGCTTCGCACGGATGTTGGCAAGAAGGTCATCGAGGAATTCGGCTTCATGGAGTACGTCTGGAATGCGAAGACCAAGGAGCGAACGCGCGTTGAATTCAGTTGCGGTGCTTACTCCCCTGGGGCCGTGAATTCGTGCCTGTTCAAACCTCCCCAGGTGGGCCCGTCGCGGGAGCGGATACTTCGTTCCCCGCTACTGGCCGAGGTGCTCACCAGTGTGGCCACCGCGTGGGACCCCGACTTCGCCATGGTCAGCTCATCCGAGATGGTGGACCTCGTGGAGAAGCGGAATGGGGAAGTGCGGGTGGGTTGGTTGACGTACCTGTCGCGTCGGCTGGGCACGGTGCCGCCACTGCCCGCCCCCGTGCGCATCGAGCCGGTGGGGACTCTCGGCTGGCTCCTCGTCCTGTCCCCCGAGCCCATGAGCGCGAGCAACCCCGAGCACGTCGCCTTCACCTCTCGCGTGCGTGAACTGCTCGACCGCGCCGGTCTCATCCGACGTCCGGACCCCGTGACCGGTGAGGAATGATGGGAGGCGTGGCACCCCCTTCTGTCCACTCCGGGTCACCGGCCCACCCGCCGCCGGTGTGTCAGCGAGGTAGGCCCCGCACATCGAACGTGGTGGGACGCCTCGCATCCGCTACATTGCCGCCGCCGCACTCCCGGGCTGCCGGGGCAGCGATGTCGAGACTTCCATGATGCCATCGGTACAAGAAACAGACGTGCTCATCTCCGGCTGCGGTCCGGTGGGCGCCCTGACGGCCAACCTCCTGGGACAGCATGGCGTCCGCACGCTCGTGCTCGAGCGCGAGCTCGTCCACCATGGTCAGCCCCGCGCCATCACCTGTGACGACGAGGCCCTGCGCATCTACCAGTCCGTCGGCTTCGCCGAGGTCATGGATGCCCACATGTACACCTGCCCCGAGGTGGAACTCGTGGGGGCCTCGGGCGAGCTCTTCGCCCGGCTCGGCATCCAGGAGACGGACTTCGGCAACGGCTACCCGGCCCTGCGCTTCTTCAGCCAGCCCTACGTCGAGCGCGTGCTGCGTCAGGGCGTGGCGCGCTTCCCCCACGTGGAGCTGCGGCTCGGCCAGCAGGTGGAAGCCTACACCCAGGACGCGCAGGGCCTCACGGTCACCATCCGGGACGTGCGCCACGGCACCGAGCACACCGTGCGTGCCCGCTATCTCCTCGCGTGTGATGGGGGCCGCAGCACCTTGCGCCGTCTGGCCGGCATCGACATGGTGGGCTCCACCTATGACGAGGGCATGGTGGCCGTCTCCCTCCTGCTGCCCGAGGAGCCCCCGGCCGTGTGCCGCATGGTGTGTGACCCCCACCGCCATGTCTTCGTCACCCGGTGCGCCGGCAACGAGCTGCGCGTGGAGTACATGATTCGCGAGGACGAGAAGGCCGAGGACATGATCCGGCCCGAGCGCATCCGCGAGTTCATCTCCCCGTACGTGGATCCGGATCGCGTCACCGTCCTGCGCGCCGCCCCCTACATCTTCAACCGCCGCGTGGCCGCGCGCTGGCGCGACGGCCGCATGTTCCTGCTCGGCGATGCCGCCCACCTGATGCCGCCCGTGCTCGGCCAGGGGTTGTGCTCCGGCCTGCGCGACGCCGCCAACCTCTCCTGGAAGCTCGCCGCCGTCCTCCACGGCCAGGCCGACGAGTCCCTCCTGGACACCTATGAGCTGGAGCGCCGCCCCCACGCCGAGGCCATGCTCCAGGCCAGCGTGAACATGGGCCGGCTCGTGCTCACCGGCAGCCGTCCGCTCGCCTTCCTGCGCGACCGGGTCTTCCAGGCGATCGATCGCATCCCGCGCGTCCATCGCTTCATCCGCAACCTCGAGTTCAAGCCCCGGCCCCTCATCCCCCGGGGCTTCATCCTGGGCGAGTCCCGGGGTCATCGCAACGCGCCCGAGGGGACGTACTTCCCCCAGCCCTGGGTGGAGGGCCCCGGTGGCCGGGTGCGGCTCGACGAGCTGCTCGGCCCGGGCTTCGCGGTGCTCGTCCACCCGGACACCCAGGAGGCCTCCGTGCGAGCCGCGCAGGTGCTCGCCGACAGCCTGGGCGCCCGGTGTCTGCGCTTCCGCACGCCGCGCTCCAGCAAGGCCCGGCCCGGCGAGGTGGTGGACAGCGAGGGAGCGCTCGAGGCGTGGTTCCAGCAGCACCAGGTGGAGATCGCCGTGCTGCGCCCCGACCGCTACCTCTTCGGCGCGGTCCGGGGCACGCACCTGGCCTGGTTGGCCTCGGTCCTGCGCCGGCGGGTGCATGGGCCGTTGCGTTTCGTGGAGCCCCTGCCCGCGCCCCTGCCGGGAGCCAGCTCCTCGGCGGGATGAGGGCGTGGGGGACGGAAGTTCGAGACTCTAAGGGAGAGTGGATGCTCAGACAGAAGTTGTACATCACGGGGTTGGTCCTGCTCGCCGGGACGTCGGCGTGTGCGCAGGGGCGGGCCGCGGCGGCCGGAACGGAGGCCACCCCCCCCGCGGCGAAGGTGGGGGCGCAAATCCAGGAGCGGACGCTGAAGAATGGCTTGAAGGTCATCGTCTGGCCCGTGCCCGCCAATCCCAGTGTCTCGCTCTACAACTGGTTCCGCGTGGGCAGCCGCAACGAGCGGCCCGGCATCACCGGCCTGTCCCACTTCTTCGAGCACATGATGTTCAACGGCGCGAAGAAGTACGGGCCCGGTGAGTTCGATCGGGTCATGGAGGCGCATGGCGGCCGCAACAACGCCTACACCTCCGAGGACGTCACCGTGTACCAGGACTGGTTTCCGCGCTCGGCGCTGGAGACCATCTTCGAGCTGGAGGCGGACCGGCTCTCGAGTCTGTCGATCGATCCCAAGGTGGTGGAGAGCGAGCGGGGCGTCGTCTACTCCGAGCGGCGCTCCAGCGTGGACAACGACAACTCCGGTCTGCTCATGGAGCAGGTGCAGGCCACCGCCTTCGTGGCGCACCCCTACCAGATTCCCGTCATCGGCTGGCCCTCGGACATCGAGGGGTGGTCGCAGCAGGATCTGGAGCGCTACTTCCGCACCTACTACGCGCCCAACAACGCCACGCTGCTCGTCGTGGGCGCGGTGACGCCCGCGGACGTCTTCGCCCTGGCGGAGAAGTACCTCGAGCCCATCCCCGCCCAGCCCGCGCCCGAGCCCGTGCACACCGTGGAGCCCGTGCAGCAGGGCGAGCGCCGGGTGGTGGTGCGCAAGCTCGCGCAGGCGCCCCTCGTGCAGATGGCCTTCCACGGGCTGCGCGGC
The DNA here is from genome assembly GCF_044360685.1 of Cystobacter fuscus. GTDB lineage: Bacteria > Myxococcota > Myxococcia > Myxococcales > Myxococcaceae > Cystobacter > Cystobacter fuscus_C. Next base: position 1,256,996 of record NZ_CP043491.1, read on the forward strand.
GGGGACGCGGACGCCCCGGCGTTGGATCTCCTGGTGCGCATCCTCACCGAGGGGGACTCCTCGCGGCTGCACCGGCGGCTGGTGGAGGAGGAGCGGGTGGCCATCCGCGTGCAAGGCTCGCGGGGCGCGGGGTTCGACCCGTCGTTGACCTGGGTGTTCGTGGACTTGCCCCCGGGTGGAGATCCAGCCCGGGTGGAGGCGCTGCTCGACGAGGAGCTCGCCCGGGTGAGCGCCACGGAGGTCTCCGACGCGGAGCTGCGCAAGGCCAAGAACATCGCCGTGGCGGACTTCTGGCGCTACCTGGAGACCAACAGCGGCCGGGCCCAGGCGCTGGGCACCTACGAGGTGTTCCACGGTGATTGGAAGGAGCTGTTCCGCGCGCCCGAGCGCTACGAGGCGGTGACGCGCGAGCAGGTGCGGCAGGTGGCCGCCAAGGTGTTCGGCCGGGACAACCGCACGGTGGGCGTGCTGGTGCCCGAGACGGACTCGAGCAAGGCGGGGCAGCAGCAGGAGGCGGCGCGATGAAGGCGTGGACGAAGACGGCGCTCGTGTTGGGACTCTCGGCGTCCATGGCGGGAGCCCAGCAGCCCCCGGTGGCCGCACCCAAGCCCCAGACGGTCCAGCGCGACGCGGCGCGCGACTCGGTGAAGCTGCCCAAGGCCCGGGTGCTGACGCTGAAGAACGGCGCCCGGGTGCAGTTGGTGGAGGACCACGACGTGCCGCTCGTGTCCTTCACCGCGCGGCTGCGCGGCGGCGCCCTGGGAGATCCCGAGGGCAAGGAGGGCCTGGCCGCGCTCACCGCCGAGCTGCTCCAGAAGGGGGCCGGCACGCGCGATGCCCGCCAGTTCGCCGAGGCGGTGGACAGCGTGGGCGGCTCGCTCGCGGTGTCCCCGGGCCGCGAGTCGCTCGACGTGATGGGGCAGTTCATGTCGCGCGACACCACGCTCATGGTGGAACTGCTCGCGGACCTGCTCCAGCGACCCCGGTTCGACCCGGCCGAGCTGGAGAAGACGCGCGCGCGCATGGTGTCGGAGCTCGCCGCGGAGAAGGATGGAGATCTGCGCGGCCTCATCGGCACCTACTTCCAGGCCTTCCACTTCGGCGCGCACCCGTATGGGCGGCCCCTGGGGGGCAGCGAGGCCTCCCTGGCTCCGCTCCAGCGCGAGGACGTGCTGGCCTATGCCCGGGCGCATCTGGGGGGGGATCGGCTCATCCTCTCCGTGGTGGGGGACTTCGACGCGAAGCAGCTCGCGTCGCGGCTCGAGAAGGCGTTGGGGGGCTGGGCCCGCGCGGCCTCTCCGGCTCCCGTGGCGCCTCCCACCCAGGCCCTGAAGGGGCGGCGCGTGCTGCTGGTGGACAAGCCCGATGCCACGCAGACGTACTTCTGGGTGGGCAACACCGGCATCTCGCGCACGGATCCCTCGCTCGTGGACGTGTCCCTGGCCAACACGGCGCTCGGGGGCCGCTTCACCTCGCTGCTCAACACCGCGCTGCGAATCAAATCCGGCCTCACCTACGGCGCGGGCTCCGCGGTGATCACCGCCACGCAGCCGGGCGTCTTCGCCGTGTCCTCGTACACGAAGACGGAGACCACCGCCCAGGCCCTGGATCTCCTCCTGGAGGTGCTCACCCGCTACCGCCAGCAGGGCATGGACGCGGCCACGCTCGCCTCCACCCAGGAGTACCTGCTGGGCCAGTTCCCGCCCACCCTGGAGACGAGCCTGCAACTGGCCACGAAGTTCTCCGAGCTCGCCTTCTACGGCCTGGACGCGCGGGACGTGGACGACTTCGCCACCCGGGTGTCCAGCGCGGAGCCGGCGCGCGTGCTCGCCGCGCTCCAGCGGGTGGTGCCCGCCTCGGAGGACCTCACCCTGGTGCTCATCGGCAAGGCCGCGGACATCCGCGAGACGGCGCGCAAGTACGGCCCCGTCACCGAGATGCGCCTGAGCGATCCCTTCTTCGCTCCTCGCCAGTCCGCGGGCCGCTGAGGCGGCTGGGGCGCGCTACTTCGTCGCGGGCGTGGCGCGCCCCAGGCACCGCTGGAAACGCTTGTTCACCGACTGGGCGAACCACGCCGTGGAGCGGTCCCCGCTGAGCTTGGGGCTGCGGATGACCACCGACGGCAGCCGCGCGTACTCCGGGGGCTGACCCGTCACCTCCTGGTACGTGCGCTTGATGGCGCTCCAGGTGTCCGTCTCCTCGAAGGCGAGCGTCTTCTCCTCGCGCACGTCCTTGCGCACCCGCCGTTCGCTCAGGTCCGGGGCGTAGCGACGCCGGAAGGTGAGGATGGCCTCCAGGGTGTGGCTGTCCGTGTCCAGGGGCTCGCCCTGTTTGTCGTAGGCGAGCAGATCTCCATCCTCCACCAGCTCGATGCCGGTGAGCCGGCTCACCTGGCTCTGGAGCGCCGCGTTGCGCGAGGCGTAGAAGCCCGCGTTGTAGTCCGCGAAGCGGTACACGGGGTCGGAGTAGTGGGCTTCGTACCCGAGCAGCCGGGCGGTGCCGTAGTACACCCCGCCACCGCGCGTGTAGAGCTCCTCGCGCACCCGCCGCGCCGCGCGCTCATCGTCCTCTCCTCCCGCCAGCTCCTCGGAGAAGCGCACACTCACCTGCATGGAGCCCGCGGTGGTGATGGGGTTGAGGTCCTCCAGCCGCCCGGACTGGAAGAGGGCGCTGGCCAGCTTCGCCGCGGTGTAGGTGCTGGGAAACTCCGTCTCGTAATACGCCATCAGCTCCCGGAAGACGCGGTCCAGATCCCTCTCCGTGCGTACCTGCTCCAGGCGCTGCGCGAACGTCCGCTTCTCTCCAGGTGCCTTGCCCCCGAGCAGGGCCGCGATCGCCGGAGGGCCGAAGGGCCCCAGCTTGTCCGCATAGGTATCCAATTTCTGCTGGACGATGCGTGCCAGGCCCGGCACCGCCGGGTTGGCCTGGAAGCCCGACTCCTGCTCGATGACGGCGAGCACCGAGCACACCGCCTCGAGCGAGGGATGGATGCGGTGGGCCTCCAGGGCAGCCAGGACGTCCTCCGCCCAACCCTCCCGCTCCTTCACGTTCGTGGGCACCAGCCGCACCGCCTCCTCGGCGCTGACGCGGGGGGGCAGGGGCGTGGCCGGCGCGGCCTGTCTATGGGCGCACCCGCTCAGGGCGCTCAATACACAGACAAACAAAGCCGCCGCATACCAGCGGACACATCCAGATGTGTATGTGATGAAAGACTTCAAAACCATGACGTCCCCTTGATTCGTGAAGAGTTGCTATGAGAACTAGATGGCCACTTCATTGAAGGAAGGGGGGGCCATGACGAATCGGATTCTGAGAATTTTTTGTATGACATGGCTGGGCGTGAGCCTGGCTGCCTGTGGTTCGAAGGAGACCGTGAACGAGGAGGCGGTGCGCGCGGGCGACAAGGATGTGGACATTCAGGCAGCGCTGTCGCGCTTCAAGGATGTGCGCGTGGTGGGCAGCGAGGCGGGTGTTCCCTATGCCGTGACCGGACGTCTGGGGAAACTGTCGTCCGCGGGACGTCTGGACGCGGCGGGCGTGAAGGATGAGCTGCGGGAGGTGATGGCTCACCTCGCCCCCATCTTTCGCGTGGACGGAGGGGACCTGGTGCTTCATCGCTCCCGGGTGGACGAGCGGGGCCACCAACACCTGCGCTTCCAGCAGACCCTGAGGGGGCTGCGCGTGGTGGGCGGTGAGCTCGTGCTGCACGTGGATGAGACGGGCAACCTCTACGCCCTCAATGGCACCGTCCGCCCGGGCGAGGCCGCGGCGCCCAAGGCGAGCGTGGCACCCGAGGCCGCGCTCGAGGCGGCCGTGGCGGGCTCGTCCGCGCTCGGTGCCGCGACCCAGGGCCCGGCGCAACTGGTCTACGTGCTGCCCGAGCACGCCCAGGAGCCCCAACTGGCCTATCAGGTCCGCGTGACGGGCTCGCGCGAGGGCATGCCCGCCGATGATCTCGTCTACGTGGACGCGCGGCGCGGCGGCATCCTGCTCGTCAATCCCCGCGTCCATTCGGCCCTCACCCGCAAGGTGTACTCGGCCAACAATGGCACCTCCACGCCGGGCACGCTCAAGCGTTCCGAGGGGCAGGCCTCCGTGGGCGACGCCCATGTCGACATGAACTACGACATGCTGGGCACCACCTATGATTGTTACAAGACGCTCTTCAATCGCGACTCGTACGACAACGCGGGCGCCGCGCTGATCAGCACCGTCCACTATGACAGTGAGTACGTCAACGCCTACTGGGATGGTACCCAGATGGTGTACGGGGATGGCGATGGCGTGAATTCCATCGAGCTCGGCCTGGATCTGGACGTGACGGTGCACGAGCTCACCCACGCCGTGACGGACTCCGAGTCGGACCTCGTCTACTCGGGGGAATCGGGCGGCCTCAACGAGTCCATGTCCGACATCTTCGCCAGCGTGTGCGAGAGCTGGTCGCGTGGCTGGGCCGTGGACGCGGACATCTTCAAGGTGGGCGAGGACATCTGGACGCCGAGCACGGCGGATGACGCCCTGCGCTACATGGACGATCCGGCCCTGGATGGGGACTCGCTCGACTTCTACGGGGACTACTCCCCGGGCGTGGACGTGCACTACAGCTCGGGCATCAGCAACCTGGTGTTCGCGCTGCTGTCCAAGGGCGGCACCCACCCGCGCGCCAAGACGGCCCAGAACGTGACGGCGATTGGTCCGGAGAAGGCCGGCCGCATCTTCTACAAGGCCAACACGGATCTCTTCACCTCCAGCACCACCTTCGAGCAGGCCAAGACGTACACCATCCAGGCCGCCGAGGCGCTCTTCGGCGTGGGCTCGGCCGAGGCCGCCGCGGTGAACGCCGCGTGGCTGGCCGTGGGGGTGCCCCCGCCGCCGCCCACCACCACCCCGCTGACCAATGGCGTCGCCGTGAGTGGTCTGGCGGGAAGCTCGGGCAACAAGCAGTACTTCACGCTGGAGGTGCCCGCCGGTCTGCCCAACGTGGTGTTCGACCTGCGCGGCGGCACGGGCGACGCGGACCTGTATGTGAAACAGGGCTCGGTGCCGACGACGGGCTCCTATGACTGCCGCTCGTTCAAGATTGGCAATACGGAGAACTGCACCTTCTCCAGCCCGGCGGCGGGCACCTGGTATGTCCTGATCTACGCCTACAGCTCGTACTCGGGCGTGAGCCTCAAGGCCACGCATGAGGCGGGGGGCCCCGTGTCCGTGAGTGTCAGCGGCTCGCCGAGCCAGGGTCAGCAGATCCTTCATGGCCCGTACAGCGTGGTGGCGGGGACGACCTTCAAGGTAGTGATGTCGGGCACGGGGGACCCCGACCTGTACGTCCGCTTCGGCTCCGCGCCCACCACCTCCTCCTACAACTGCCGCCCGTACTACTCCAACGCCTACGAGCGGTGCGAGCTGACCGTTCCCGCGGGTGAGACCCGCGCGTACATCATGGTGGATGGTTTCACGGCGGCTACCTACAACCTGGCCATCAACTACACCCGGCCGTAGCCGACACGCCGGGCGGATGGACCGCGGGCGGCTCTCCCACGAGGAGGGCCGCCCGTGCTGTTTTCAGGCATTCCCGAGTGCTCCGGGGGGGATTGTGTCGAGAATGCACTTTTTGATAAATTAAGAATTGTTCGCCCACAGTGTAAGTCGGCGGCCGTATTCTCCCGGAGAGGGGTAGTCAAATGCCCTACCTTGCGAAGCCAGCGAAGAGGGAACAGCGCCCGGGAGGCTTCACCCTCGTCGAAGTGCTGGTGGTGATGGCCATTCTCGGCGTGACGGCCGGGCTGGGCCTGATGGCCTACGACGCGGTGGGGCGGCGCGGGGCGCTGCAGAGCGCCGCGTTCGAGTTGCAGGGAGTGATGAGCACGGCGCGCACGCGGGCCGCGTCGTCGGGCCATCCGGTGTGGATCGTCTTCTATCCGGCGGGGGGGCGCGGCACGCTGAGCACCGGCACGGGCGCGTTCCTGGTGGTGGAGGATCGCCAGAGTGTCTTCGTGCGCAACCCGCGTGGGCTCTTCGCGCTGCCGTTCACGGTGGACGCGAAGGCCGGCACGGGCGGCGTGTCCGCCATCTACTACCTGGACGACTACAGCAAGAAGGTGCGCTTCGGGGCGCTGACGCCGGGGAGCACGGACGCGTTCGGCGCGCCCTTCCTGGGGCTCGCGGTGCAGACGTGCAGCTTCTGCTCGGGCACCGACAGTCCGAGCGGCGCCATGGGGTTCTACCCGGATGGGAGCGCGCACTTCGTGGACGGCACGGGCCGGTGGATCTCCACCACCAACCAGTCGCTGGCCTTCAGCAGTACGCAGGGCCGGAGCCAGTACCTGTTCGCCATCTCGGGACCCTCTGGGTTCATGGCCACCTTTTCACCGGACAAAACCTAGAACGGAGGAACCGCCGTGGATCTCACCTCCCGCCGCCGTGTCCGCAGCCGCCGCTCCACCCCGCGCGGTGTGTCTCTCATCGAGGCGATGATCGCCGCGGTGGTGCTGCTCATCGGGTTGATGGGCGTCTTCCAGGGGCTGCTCGTGGCGAGCCGGCAGAACGCGAACGCCAACCTGGCGACGCGCGCCTCGGGCATCGCCTCGCAGGTGCGCGGGGCGCTGGACACGCTGGGCGGCAACCGGGTGGTGGGCGTGCCGGGCTACACCGGCCTGCTGACCGGTGCGGACTGCAACCCCAGCGCGGAGGTCGCCGCGCTCACCGGCGGCCTGGAGAAGCTGCAGCCCGCCAGCGGCGAGGCCTGGGCCGTCCGCTGCATCTTCGACCTGGACGCCTACGAGCGCGCGGCGGGCGCCCGCCGGCTGCTCCCCAGCTACTCGGACGCGGACTTCAGCCGCTTCCGGCGCGTGCTGGTGATGATCGACAAGCCAGACGAGGCCACGGGCGTGCCCATCCACCAGGTCATCATCGTGGTCTCGTGGATGGAGGTCACCCAGCGGCGGTACGTGCGCCAGTACGTGAGCTTCTACGACTCCGGTCCCTTCGCGAACGACATCAACGTCGAGATCTGACCTGTCCCCCATGCCTCATTCGAATCGCCCCCAGGCCCGCGCACCGCGCGGCTTCACGCTCGTCGAGCTCATGGTGGGCTCGGTGATGACGACGATCATCCTCGCGGCCGTGGCCACCGCCCTCATGGGCGTGCAGGGCGTCTTCCAGCGCGAGTCGCGCGTGAAGGTGGCGGTGGAGGGGTTGCGCACGACGACGAGCTTCATCGAGCAGCGGCTGCGCATGGCGGGCTACGGCGTGGATCCGCGCTTCGCCTTCGACTTCAGCGGGACGGTGATTCCGGACGGCGCCAAGTCCAACTACGCCGTGGTGCTCGGGGGTTCCCAGCCCAACTCCATCACGGATGACCTGGCCTTCCGCTACCGGGACGCGGCGTGGATGCGCCGGGGGCACCTCGCGGGCTCCACCGTCGTGCTGGAGGACCCCGGGAGCACGTTCGGCGCGAGCTTCAACAAGGGCCAGCTCCTGCTCGTGTCGTGCGTGGGCGGCCGGGAGTACGTGGTGATGAAGGCCGGCGCGGCGGGCGTGTCGGCGGAGGCGAACGCGTCCGGCGGTTTCGTCCTGGACCCGGCCCTGTCGTCCGTGCCCATCAACACGCCGTGCCTGTCCAGGGCGGGCAGCAGCGCGCCCTACCTGATGATGATCCACGTGATGCGCATCCGCATCGTGGCCCTGGGCGGCCGCCCGTTCCTGATGGCCTTCCAGGGGTTGGACGAGCTGGACCTGTCGAGCGCCGTGCCGCTGGCCGCGGATGTGGAGTCCTTCCAGGTGGCCTACGTGATGAACCGGCCGGTGCCGGGCAGTCCCAACGCGGGGGTGCAGGCGGTGGACTCCAGCTCTCCGGTGTCCAACTGGGTGCTGGGGGACACGGGCAGCGCGGTCGCGGACCGTACCCCGGATCCCAATGCCCTGCCGGTGCCCGTCTTCAAGCTGCCCTACGAGGATCCCGCCCGCTACAACCGGCACCCGGCCAACATCCGCGCCGTGCGCCTGAGCATCGGCATCCGCTCGACCACCCCCGAGTCCAATGGGCGCCGCGTCTTCGAGCGCGTGGAGCTGGAGGACTCGGGCGAGGCGGGGCCGGCGGATGGCTACTACCGCACCAACATGACCACCACCGTGCGCGTGCCCAACATGCTGTCGCGCTCGACCTTCAATCCTCCGGTGGGTGACGAATCCTCCGGTCTCAACGTGTGGGGAGGCTGATCCACCATGTGTTTCAAGAAGAGGGCTCCGCGCGGCAACGCCCTCATGCTGACCGTCATCGCCATGGCGGTGCTGCTGCTGCTGGTGGTGGGAGCCATCCAGTTCTCCAACTACAACCGCGAGGCCTCGGCGGAGAAGCTGCGGGGCGACCGCGTGGGGGCCTGCGCGGACGCGGCGCGCCGTCACCTGCTCTCGCGCCTGAAGCTGTTCCGCGCGACCTCCGACTTGCAGATCCTCGACACGCGGCTCATCGATGATCCGGATCCGAGCGCGCGCACGCGCATCATGACCGGCCATTACAGCGACAGCGCGCCGGACATCGCGCAGGCCACGGTGGTGGGGGTGGATCCGGTGTTCATGGGCGCCTCCGGCCGCCAGGCGCGGGAGATCGCCAACACCGTTCCCGCCTCGGGCGGCTTCATGGGCGGCCAGTACTACCGCGTGGTCGTCAAGTGCAAGGAGACCTCGGGCCGTGAGTCCGAGGTCGAGTTCCTCTTCCGGTACGGTCTGTGAGGAAGGTCTCCATGTTCCGCAAGCTGACGCTCAGCCTCGTCGTGCTCCTGGTGGTACTGCTCAGGGCGGACACGGCGGCCGCCATCGATCAGGCGGCCTGCTGCATGCCGAACACCTCCCGCCTGGATGCGTTGATGAATCCGGTCCGGGGCGGTGACGAGAAGTTCTTCTCGCGCCAGGGCGGGCCTCCCAACATCCTCTTCGTCATCGACACCTCCTCGTCGATGCATGACTGGCCGAAGGATTGGCCCGCGGGCCCCCGGGGCTGCTCGGACCCCTTCCTCAACGAGCTGGGCTACAACAAGGACCAGGCATACGAGCGGATGAGGACGGGCATCGGCAGCCAGTCCGACGACTGGTTCGCCAACTCCACCTACTACGAGGCGCCCAAGCAGGGGTACGGCGTCATCTTCGGGAATGCCCCGCAGAACACCGCCACCTGGGCGAGCGCGGCCGACGCGTGCAAGTCCATCAACAACATCGGCGCCACGGACCAGACCACCTGTCAGAGCTGCCTCGAGACGCAGGGCTACTACCTCCACGACGGCGGCACGCGGCGGGTGAAGGGCAACTTCCTCAACTTCTACGCTCCGCGCGACTCGGGCGCGGTGAAGGTGCTGACCGAGGTCGTCCATGACTTGCGCGAGGTGCGCTTCGGCGTGATGGGCTTGCAGACCCGCGCGGAGAGGACGTGCTGGGGTCAGAAGGCGGGCACCAACAACCAGTGTCTCTGCCTCCAGCAGCCCATGGGCCCCACGTGCGCCAAGTCCTACCCGCTGGACAGCAGCTCGGTGGAGAACAACCGCAACTCGGTGCTCAACGGCCTCACCAACGTCAACGCCAACAACAGCAACGGCCTCGGCTGGGATGGCTGCAACGCTCCGCTCGCGGATGCGCTCTACGCGGCGGGCTACCTCTTCGAGTCCAAGGCCTCCCCCACGCCCTTCGCCTCCTACCTGGGCAGCCACCCGACGAGCTCCAACTTCAGCGCGGCGGATGGTGTCTGCTTCGAGTGCGGCTTCAACGCGGTCATCCTCCTGTCGAGCGGCGAGCCCAAGGACGAGCAGACGGTGGTCAAGCTCCCCTCCGCCATCACCTCCAATCCAGCGCCGTGCGAGGGCTGCTCGCCCAGCCAGTTGCACAACGTGGCCCGCTTCCTGTGGGAGAAGGATCTGCGCTTCGACATGACGGGCGAGCAGCGCCTGGCCACGTACACCATCGGCTTCTCCGAGGACGTGAAGGACAGCAAGCTCTTGCAGGAGACGGCGCGGCTGGGGGGCGGCAAGTTCTTCTCGGCCCGCAGCACCAGCGAGCTCAAGCGCGCGATGCTCACCATCCTGGATGACATCAACGCGCGCAACACCTCGTTCTCCACGGCGGCCGTCAGCACCCTGCAGACGCAGGACGCGGCGCTCACGGCCATCGTCCCGCGCATGATGCCCGCCAAGGACAACACCTGGGCGGGCAAGCTGTACCGCTACGAGCAGTTCAACGAGTTCGTCGAGGACCAGGACAAGAATGGCGATGGCGACCGCTCCGACCTCTTCCTCGTCGACAAGGCGGGGAGCATCGTCGCGGAGGACTCCTCGAGCGAGTACCGCAAGCTGCTGTCCACCAACGGCGGCACCAACGGCACGCCCCTCTTCGGCGGTTCCGCCGAGCCTTATTGGGAGGCGAGCGACGAGCTCGAGAAGCTCGGGCATGCCCAACGCAACATCTGGACGGTGACGGACAACGGCTTGGCGGGCGGTGGCGGAACGAAGGACGGGCTGCTGACGCAGAAGGATGGGCTCGTCGCCTTCACGCTCGACAACATCTCCCACCTGCGCCAGTACCTGGCCGTGAATGGCGCGCCGCTGTGCCCCAGCGGCCTGGGCCTCACCTACAAGCCGGGCTCCATCCTCACCCGGATGCAGATGCCCACGTACCTGGACCTCACCCTGAAGGCCGTGCCGCTCATGATCGCCGCGGGCCTCAAGGGGCTGCCGCTCATCAGCCTGTCCGCCCAGGACGATTACGACTTGCTCTGCACGGCGCTGATCATCCAGTACGTGCGCGGCCAGGATCTGTTCGACGAGAACGGCAACGGCAAGCGGGACGACACCCGGCCGTCCGTGCTGGGCGACATCTTCCACTCCTCGCCGCTGGTGGTGGATCCCCCGGCGGACAAGTTCCTGTGCGACCTGGGCGTCTCCACCCAGTGCGTGCGCACCCTCTACGCCACCCAGCAGAAGACCGGCGTGGAGTCCACGCCGATGGACCCACGGGAGGACCTGCCCACCTCCTGCAAAGTCGCCACGCCCCTGCGGCGTGATGCCTACGACGCCTACGCGTTCGTCAACCGCAAGCGCGAGCGGCTCATCCTGGTGGGCGCCAACGACGGCATGCTGCACGCCTTCAGTGATGGACTGGGCCAGGAGGACACGTCGACGTGTGACGTGAAGTACCTGAGCAACGCGGCCGGGGGCGGCACGGAGCGGTGGGCCTTCATCCCGGCGGACATGCTGCCGCGGTTGCAGGAGATGCTCCAGGGCCACGCCTACTTCGTCGACGGCGACGTCATGATCCGCGACATCTGGGCGGACGACAACGGGGATGGCCGCAAGTCCTGGGACGAGTACCACACGGTGGCCGTGGCGGCCGAGGGCCGTGGCGGCACGCACTACTTCGCCCTGGAGCTGTTGTGGGACTCGGCGGGCGGTGCGACGGCCACCGCGAAGCCGCGGCCCGGCTTCCGTTGGATGTTCCCGCAGCCGTGCACGGACGAGTCGCTGCGCTTCGGCAAGACGCTCTTCAGCCTCAGCCCCAAGGCGCCCCCTATCGGGCCCGTGTTGATGAGCTCCACCACCGGACAGAAGCGCCACGGCGAGAAGGGGCCCACGAGCTCCGAGCGCTGGGTGGCGATGCTGTCGGGTGGCTGGTCTCCCGGAGGCGAGAAGGGGCGTGGCCTCTACATGGTGGATGTGTGGAACGGCACCGTGAACGGCCGCGACGACAACCTGCTGTGGAAGTGGGAGTTCTCCGAGTCCGCTTCTGGTGGCACGGACGAGCCCCGCAGGGCCATGACGTACGGCTTCGTGGCGCCGGCGGCCCTGGTGGACTACGGCGCCAACGACAAGCCGCGCTTCGACGGCTTCTTCGACACCGCCGTGGTGGGAGACCTGGGCGGCCAGGTCTGGACGCTGCGCTTCTTCCAGCCCGGCGTGCTCGACGCCTCCACCCGGCTCGTCGGCAACTGGAGTGGCGCGCGCTCCTTCTCGATGGACCGGGACGGGGTGTCCGCCTCCAACGCGCAGAGCATCCGCAACCGCTCGCCCATCTACTACCTGGCCTCCATGGCGGTGCAGCCGGAGAACCAGGCCCTGCGCGCCTTCGTGGGCTCGGGCAACCGCTACTCGCTGCTGGAGACGGGCGTGGGCACCTGCCGCTTCGACAACCCACAGGCGTGCTCCAAGCTGGGGTGCGACCAGACACAGTCCAGCTACAAGCTGACGCGCAATGGCACGGACATCCAGCGGTTGAGCAACGCGTGGACGGATCGGCTCTACTCGCAGGGCACCTATACGCCCTTCTCCAGGGCGGCCGCCTCCAACGTCTGTGGCACGCCGGGCAGCACGAACCTGCTCACGGCCGAGTTCGAGTCGCGCAACGCGAACTCGTGCCCCAGGCCCTCCGGCGGCGGGACGAACAGCTACGACTTCGCCCGGACGAGGGTGGAGTGCGGTCAGAACGCGGAGGGGGTCTACGACTGCCGCGTGCGTGATCCGGGCAACACGCTGAACATGAACGACCTGGACCTGAGCGCCTCCACCACGCCGAGCACGCTCGGCAAGAACCGCTTCTACGGCCTCTGGGTCTATGGCGGCGTTCCGGCGCGCATGTTCGACGAGAGCCTGTCGGCGGCGCCCACCATGAACAACCTGGCCAAGGACTACGATGGGCGGCGGCTGAGCGATACCGGTGGCATCAACGGGACGGGCGGCCTCGTCGACGTGACGAACCTCCAGTGCGATGCCTCCGGTTCATGCGCGTGCGCGTCCGGAAAGGTGTGCCCCAGCAAGCTGCTGGCGGGGCCGGAGGACCCCGGCTGGTTCTATGAGTACGAGGGGCTCCAGCACAAGACGGCCGGCGGCGCGGTGGTGCTGGCGAGCTGCGCGATGTGGAACTCCATGTACCCGGAGGCGACCAGCTCCGCCAGCGCCTGCTCGGGCTCCGTCAACAAACTGGCCCGCCTGCACCAGGCGGACTTCCTCACCGGCGCCCCCAACTGCGCGGCGGGCCTGCTGGGCACTGATGGCTACGTGCGCTACCAGACGCGCTTCGTGCTGGCCCCTCCGCCCGAGCCGACCACGGCCATCCAGGTGTCGAAGACGGGGCAGGTGAGGTACAGCACCCTGTTCGTCGAGCCCGGCAAGTCGCAGGCCACCGAGGCGCAGGTCTCCACCGACACGGACGTGCTGCAGTACATCTACGAGCTGCCCGTGCCTCGCACCCTGCACGCGTGCCGGCACGACCACGAGAACGGCGGCCAGGAGGCGTGCGCGCCCTCCGGGATGTGAGCAGGGACCGAGATGCACTCCGGGGCCCGTCCTCGCCACGTGGCGCGGGCGGGCCCCGCTGTTTCAGCGGCGCAGCACGATGTCGCGCGCGAGGCTGTCGCCTCCTCCGACGAGATCGAACGACGCGCGCACCGGAGTGCCCTCGGAGATCTCCCGCAGCGGAACCCGGCGGCCCTGGTGCAGCCCCCGGCTGCGACGATCGATGCGCAGCTCGTAGACGTTGCCCTCGCCATCGCTCACCTCGATGGTGCGGGCACCCACGCGCTTGACCCGGCCATCCACCGTGCCGCTGGCGATGGTGATGTCCTCGGTGGCCGTGTCCGGAGCGATATTCGCGTTGGCGGCCCGAGCCGCCTCGGCGCTCTCGCTCAGCCAGATGCGATCCTCGTCATCCAGCAGCCCACCCTTCCCCGGGCGCGCGGGCGCCTGCTTCTCGCGCTCCCCCGTCGTCGCGCTCTCCTGGAGGACGATCGCGTCCCCTCGTTCCTGGGGCGCCGCCTGGACCGGAGCGGCCTCGGGCTTCGGCTCGACGGCCCTCACCGGAGCGGCCGGCTCCGTGGTCTCCGTCCGGGTTGCCACCGTCTCGGCCGTCTCCGGGGCTGGCTTTCGCTCGGCCTTGCGGCATCCGGTGGTCCCCAGCACACACCCCAACATCATCAACCCCATGACCCGTCCGACCATCCGACCCCTCCCCCGTCATTCGTTGGTGCAGACAGGGTGGGGACGCCCGGGCGATCTGGCACAGGTCCCTCGCTCGAGTGCCTGCTCGTCCGGCTGCCCGGATGACAGGGGAGTGCCCCGAGTGTCGCCGGTGCGACAGCAGGCCTGCCCCGCGGGGCCGCCCACGGGGTCGGGACAGGGCCCCATTGTGGGGATTCCTGGGAGGGTGGGTGCACGGAAGCCGTGAATCCCGCGCCGGTTCAGCTCTAGAGTGCCCGCCCCTCGAGTTTCGCCATCGGAGAAGACGTCCCCATGCGGCAGAAGGTTTTCGCTCTCATTGCTGACACGCTCGCGGCGCTGAAGTCGGCCGGCACGCTCAAGTTGGAGCAGGTGCCTGGCTACACCGTGGAGCCCCCGAAGAACCCTGCCCACGGCGACTGGGCGGTCAACGTGGCGATGTTGCTCACGAAGCCCGAGGGCAAGCCGCCGCGCGACATCGCCAACGCCATCGTGAAGGGCCTGGTGGACAAGGAGGGGATGGTCGCCAAGGTGGAGGTGGCCGGTCCAGGCTTCCTGAACTTCACGCTCAAGGAGCAGGTCATCCAGCAGGTGGCGCGCGAGGTGCTGAGCGCCGGGGAGACGTTCGGGCGGCGGGCGCCGAAGTCGACGGGCAAGCGCATCATCGTGGAGTTCGTGTCGGCCAACCCCACGGGCCCGGTGCACATCGGCCACGCGCGTGGAGCGTTCATGGGCGATGCGGTGTCCCGGTTGCTGGATGCGGCTGGGCATGACGTGACGCGCGAGTTCTACATCAATGACTACGGCAAGCAGGTGGAGACGCTGGGCCGCACGGTGCACAAGCGCTACCGGCAGCTCTTCGGCGAGCAGGTGGAGCTGATCGAGGGCGAGTACCCGGCCGAGTACGTCATCGACATCGCGAGAACCTGGAAGGAGGAGGTGGGCGACAGGTACCTGCGCGCGCCGGAGTCCGAGTGGCTGCCGCTGGCGATCGCGGTGGCCATCCGCGAGAACATGAAGTCCATCCGGGCCTCGCTGGAGAAGGCGAACATCCGGCACGACGTGTTCTTCAGCGAGGCGTCGCTGCACGCGGCGGGCAAGGTGAAGGCGGTGGCCGAGGAGTACACCCGCCGCGGCGCGACATACGAGGCGGCGGAGGCCCGGCGCGATACGGAGAAGGTCCGCAGCGAGGACAGCAAGGCCGCGCAGTACACGGATCGCCAGAAGGGCGGCACGTTCCTGATGACGAGCCAGCATGGGGATGACGAGGACCGCGTCATCCTCCGGCGCGACGGAACGCCCGTGTACCTGACGGCGGACCTCGCCTACCACAAGGAGAAGTACGACCGGGGCTTCGACCGCATCATCGACGTGCTCGGGGCGGACCACGCGGGGCACACGCCGCGCATCAAGGCGGGGATGAGCCTGCTGGGGCTGGACGTGAAGCGGCTCGACTTCCTGCTGGTGCAGCTCGTGCGCATCATGCGCGGCGGCGAGGAGGTCAAGGTCAGCAAGCGCAAGGGCACGGTGTTCGAGCTCGAGGATCTCATCGAAGAGGTGGGCCCGGACGTGTGCCGGTTCCTCTTCCTGATGAAGACGGCGAACGCGCGCTTCGACTTCGACCTGGACCTGGTGCAGAAGCAGTCCAAGGACAACCCGGTCTTCTACTTCCAGTACGGCCACGCGCGGTGCGCGAGCATCCTGAAGAAGGCGGCGGAGAAGGGCACCCCGTTCGTCGGGGCGGAGCAGCTCACGCCAGCGCAGCTCGCGCGGCTGACCCTGCCCGAGGAGCTGGTGATGCTCAAGAAGATGAGCCAGCTGCCCGACGTGGTGGCGAGCGCGGCGGAGCGGCTCGAGCCGCACCACGTGCTCTACTTCTGCCAGGAGCTGATCACCGACTTCCACAGCTACTACACGAAGTACAAGACGGACCCGATCATCAGCACGGACGCGGAGAAGACGCAGGGCCGGCTGGCGCTGGTGGCGGCGCTCAAGCAGACCCTGCGCAGTGCCTTCGCGCTGCTGGGCATCAATGCCCCCGAGTACATGGAGGCCCCGCCCGAGGAGGAGTGAGCGGGGGGCGGCACGGGGGCCGTCGCTGGCCCCCGCGGGTCTTCAGGGGGACAGCGCGTCGGCCACGGCCCGGACGTGCGAGCGGACGAGCTCCCGCGCCCGGGTGAGCTCCTCCAACGTGGTGGGGACGTACCCCAGGCACAGCACCACTTCGTCCTCGGGCGCGGTGCGTGCGCCCAGGGCCGCGTAGTCGAGCGTGCGCGAGAGGGGCTCGCCCTCGGTATCGGGAATGAAGCGGCCGAACACGGCGGCGTGGGTGCCCCGGTCCGGCGCGGACTCCTTGAGCGCGAAGAGCCGGCGCACGGCGGCGAGCGCCTCGGGATGGGTGGTGAGCCGCTCGGGGTCCACCGGCCCCGCCAGCTCCCACTCGAGCAGCCGCAGACAGCCGCGCACGAACTCCACGTCGGTGAGCACCAGGCCGTAGAGGTACCAGTCCGCGCACGCCACCTGGATGAGCCGCGCCTGGGCATCGGTGAGCCAGGTGAAGGAGGGGCAGGTGAAGGTCTCGCACAGCTCGGCGTGGTAGACGCCGCAGTCGCGCAAGTCCACGCCCCCCGTCACCTTCGGGTGGCCCAGGCAGCCCACCCGGGTGCGCCCCTCGTCGACGAAGCCCAGCAGCGGACACACGCGCACTGCCGGAAACAGGGGCGAGGCACGGCGCGACTCGAGCAGGGCGAGAGCCCGGGTACGCCACGCGCCGTGCTCCGGAGGGAGCGCGGCGAAGGCCTCCGTCTGCTCGTTCAGGCGCGCGGTGAGGCTCGCGCGCGAGTGGTCGCGGAAGTTGTAGAGGCCGCAGCAGGCCCCACACGAGGCGCCCCGGCCGGGCTGGCACAGGTGGAAGGAGACGGACATCTCAGAACCAGTCGGGCTGCATCCGCGTGTACGAGTCCTCTCCCGAGCGGCACAGCTCCACCAGCGCGGCCACGCGCGGCAGCTCCGTGTGGATCCAGTACTGCGCCGCGGCGAGCTTCCCCTCGTAGAAGTCCCGGCCGTCCGTGCCCCGGGCGAGCCCCTCGCGCGCCGCGGCCGCCTGCGCGAGCCACCGCCACGCCACCGCGAGCACCGAGAACAGCTCCATGTAGTCGGCGCTGTGGCGCAGCATCCGCTCCACGTCGCCCGCCATGCCCGCCGCCCCCAGCTCCATCGTCAGCGCCACCACGCGCTGGAGCGCCTCGTTGAGCGATTCACCCCAGGAGGGCTCCACGCCCGCCCGGCGCGCCCGCTCCACCGTGGCCTCCACCTCCTCGACGAAGGCACGCAGGCCGCCGCCTCCCGCGGCCACCACCTTGCGCCCGAGCAGATCCAACCCCTGGATGCCGGTGGTGCCCTCGTGGATGCTGTTGAGCTTCTGGTCGCGCAGCCACGCCTCGGGCAGGTACTCGGTCGAGTAGCCGTAGCCGCCGTGCACCTGGACGGCGAGGGTGTTGGCCTCGAAGCCCTTCTCGGCGGGGATCGTCTTGGCCAGCGGCGTGAGCAGGTCCGCGAGCAGGCCCGCGCGCTCGCGTGCTTCCGGCGTCGCGCCATGCTCCGCCACGTCTGATTGCCACGAGGCCATGGACAGCAGGGACAGGCCTCCCTCCACGATGGCCTTCTGGCGCAGGAGCATGCGCCGCACGTCCGCGTGCTCGATGATGGGGCGCTGGGGCCGCGCGGCGTCCTTCTCCCAGGAGAGGCGGCCCTGGGGCCGGTTGCGCGCGTAGGCCAGGGCCTCCTGGTAGGCGACCGAGGCGGTGGCCACCCCATTGAAGCCCACCATGATGCGCGCCTCGTTCATCATCTGGAACATGTGGGCCAGTCCCTTGCCCGCCTGTCCCACGAGCCATCCGCGGCAGTCCCCGCCCTCGCCGTAGTTGAGCGCCAGGCTGGGAATGCCCCTCCAGCCAATCTTGTGGATGGCGCCCGTCACGCGCACGTCGTTGTCCACGAGCCGTCCGCCCTCGGGCCGGCGCGCGGGGATGGCGAAGAGCGACAGGCCGCGCACGCCCGCGGGCGCGCCGTCGACGCGCCCCAGCGTCAGGTGCACCACGTTCTCCCCGAAGTCGTGGTCTCCGCCGCTGATGAAGATCTTCGAGCCGGAGACGCGGTAGGTGCCGTCCTCGGCGGGAGTGGCCCGGGTGCGCACGTCCGCGAGGCTGCTGCCGGCGTGGGGCTCGGTGAGCGCCATGGTGCCCGTCCACTGGCCCGAGTACATCTTGGCCATGAACGTGTCCTTGAGCCACTCGCTGCCGAACGCCTCGATGAGGTGCGCCGCGCCGGTGGTGAGCCCGATGAAGGCGTAGGCGCTGAGGTTGGCCGCCATCAGGTAGGCCGAGGCCAGCGAGTACACGGTGAGCGGCAGTTGCTGGCCCCCCACCTCCACCGGCCGCGTGGCGGCGAGCAGGCCCAGGTCGACGAGCTGGGGGTAGAGCGTGCGCATCAGCGGGTGTACGTGGACGCGGCCATCCCGGAAGGTGGGCGGCTCGGAGTCCATGAGCCGGTAGGTGGGGGCGAGCACGTCCCGCGCCAGGCGCCGCGTGCTGTCCAGGAAGAGGGTGAAGGTCTCGCGCGAGTGGTCCGCGAAGGCGGGCAGCTTGCAGAGGGACTCCGCGTCCAGCACCTCATAGAGCTGGAAGTCCACGTCACGGTCGGAGAGCAGGGGATTGGAGGCGGGAGCGGTCATGGCTCCTCTCGTTATCCCACGGCCGGGCCGTTGCCAGCAGTCCGTTCCCTCATTTCGCTGCTTCCTCAACCAGCTTTCGCACGAGACACGCGCTGGCTGCTCCATCGTCAGAGAGGCTCCAGACGAGCGCAGCTCCGTTACGCGAGTAGCCCCGGACGAAAGAACGCACGGCCACGCACAGCGAGACGGCAGCGCTTGCTGCCCCTACATCCCCCAATGAGGTAGCAGTCCATGTTTCCCGCATCGTCTCCGCCAGCGTCTCGCGCGGGATGCGCACTCGTGCGGTGCCCCAGGCCATGGCTCGTAGCTCCTCGCCGTTGAGGTTGCCGAGAATGTCTCCAACGGGCCTTCCTTGCGTCCCAGCTATGGCCTCACGTACTGCGGTGGCCAAGGCAAGTCCCTGGTGGGTTGCCGGTAGCTCCGTGCTGGCTGGCTCTGAGAGCGCGACGGACTGTAGGGTGGCCTCGGGCTTCTGGCTCAGCCGGCGCGGGCCTTCCACCAGGATGCAGGCCGCAGCTTCGCCCGGTATGAGGCCCACCGCGTACTCCGGCGTCTTCAAGCGTCTGGTGCCGTGGAGCCAGCGAAGGGACGTCTCGTCGAGGAGACTATCTACCGCGAGGACGACTGCCCGGTGCCATGCCCCGAAGGACACCTTCTGCCGCGCGAGATGCAAGGCCTGCAAGGGTCCTCCGTGCCCGGTTGGCAGGCACACGATGTTGGACGCTGCGACGGGCAAACCGAATGCGTCCGGTAGGCGCGAGGCCAGGGCGTGGACTTCATCGATCGGGAAGGCGAAGCGTGCTGGCGAAATCGCAGGTGTGCACAGAATGAAGCCACATGTTCGCCAGAAGGAGTCCTCGGTCTCGACCAATCCGGCGTAGCGCAGCATGTCCAAAAGTGCGAGGCGCCCCAGCCGGAACCAGCGGCCGATGCCCTGGAAGCCATCAGTGAGGCCGACAATGGGGTGCCCGGTGAGCGGTACTTCCTCTTGTGCATCCGCGTCCCATACGAGCATCCCATCCACGGGGCGCGGCCGGGTGATGTTGGCTCGGATGGCGGCGCAGGCTCCCTCCACTGAGTGCCCCACTGACGTGACGAGGCCGAGACCAGAGATGGTGAGTGGCATGGTAGACATGGCAAGACCTCACGCCCCCTGGCGCCATGAGCCGACGGACGGGTAGGTGTGACGGGCTCCCGCCAGTTCACAAAGTTCGCTCGGAACGCGGGGAAATCTCCAGGAAGTCGTGGGTAGTCCCAACTCAGCCGCCATGCGCACGATCGCCACCGCCTGTACGTCGATGAATCGCTCAGTATGCAGGAAGACGGCATGCAGATCGCCCAGCTCCGCCGCGCGCGCGTAGTTGGCCCCACGCCGTTCCATGATGTGCTGGAGGTTCTTCTCCACCACGGTTGCTTGCTGCTCCTGGAGCGCGAAACAGAGATTGAAGAAGGGACTGTCCTCCGTGCCGATGACGACGCGGAAGCGTTGCAACACCGCACGGGTGGCCTCCGGCGGGCGCCGTCCGCGGAGCGTCAGGAAGAGGACCTGAAGGAAGTGCACGAAAAGGAAGTCGTCCTCGTACTCCAGCGATTCAACCCAGCGCCCATCGCAAAGCTCGGCGAGTACCTCCGCCGTGGCGAAGTCGTTGATAGCAATACAGTCAAAGAAGGCGCGGTTGCGCGAGGTGCGATAGAATCGCTCGTTGCCGGTGGAGCCGTTCGCACAGCCCTTCAGGTAATAGAGCCGGGTCTGCCCCGAGCGATGGAGGTCCGAGACATAATTGTTCGTGTCCCCCGTGGCGAGGTAGCGGGCGATACTGCGTAGCCGGTAATACAGCGAGAGATTGGTCAGGTGGCCATCTTCATCCGGCGGGTAGGTTTCATCTTCCGGCAACTTCTCCAGAAGCATGGAGATGAATAGTTCCAGCGTCTCCGTGGCGAGGTCCAGTTCTGTCACAGCGACACCTCGGTACCCAGTTGCAGGAGGGAGAGACCCGTGGCCCCGCTCTCACGCAGCCCGGCGGCGAGCTCTTCCCGCACAAGGATGACCTGCGGCAAGCGCGTGATGCGGAAGATGTTTCGTCTGGCGTCCACGCGCGTCTCATCCAGCACGAGCTTCGTCAGGGCGAAGAATTCACCGGGTGAGAGCGCGCTCTCCTCGTAGCGGCTTGCCTTCAAATCCACGCAGTCCACCTGTCCCAGCACGTTGGCGATGAAGAATCCTCGCGTCTCGTCACGCCCCTTATGGTCGACAAGCTGAATGGGGAGGAACTCGATGTCCGCCGTCGCGTTCCGTTCCAAGACGCCACGGACGCGCTCAGAGACGATGAGGTAGCCGAGCGTATTCGCGATGATGTCGAAGACAGCTTTACCCCCCATGCGTCGTGACATGGCCAAGCGGAGCGGTTGGGGTGGGTACAGGCTTCCGAGCCGTACTCCCTCGGCGGCTTGCCAGATGTGCTCAAAGTACTCTGGGTGGCGATCCAGGATGCAACTGTCCCCGTGGAAATCAGCTGTAATGATGAAGTGCTCTGGCACGAAGAACCCTCACTAGTTGATGCTGTCAAGTTTGAGGTTGTCGAGATTGATGCCAGGATTCTTCCCACCCGAGTCGATGATGAACTTGCGGATGGCGGTGGACGCCTTCTCCAGTTCCTGACGACAATCATTCTTGTTGTCGTCAGTGAGCTTGTGGTCCGTCTGGTTCTTGTTCTTGGCGAGCTTGGCCTTGAGTCTATTGAGTAGCTTGCCCAGTTCCTGGCTATACTTGTCATGCTCTGCGGCGCCATCTGGTGGGACGTGCGTGGGAAGCCTCAAAATCCTCGCCACGGTATACTGCTTGGGGAGGATGATGATGTTGGGCATCTCGTTGATGTTCCAGCGGCTGGCCAGGATGATTCTTTGTTCATCGTCATCGGGGAACGCTGCCTTGATTTCCCCGCAGGCGATGACGTGGTGGGTGTTGTGCCAGTAGGGCGTCTTCCATTCGGTGAAGTTGCCGGGGCGATTGATGTCCCATGCGCCGGTGAGCGGGTCGGGAGCATGACTCCTCTCCACGATCGTGCCACGCTTGGTGAAGGTCGGGCCGAGGTGGTCCACCCAGACACGCACCCAGCTCTCAGGAGTGCGAATGCTGGGGATATTGTAGATGTAGAGTTCGGCCACTTTTGAGTAGTCGTGCGCATTCTTGCGATAATCGCACCGCGGGAACTCCTTGGAGCCGTAGTCAGCATGACGCCATAGGCAACCCGTGCTCTTCGGGTTGCTCTTATGCTCATTTTCCTTCCAGTCAACAAGGTGCTCTCTGGCGCTCACGCACATCCCCCGAGCAACACAACAATTGTTGAATTCTCTCGATGCATCTGACGTCAGCCGGCCAGCTGGCCGGGTTGGGCCTCAGCTCGTGCTATGCGCCGCAACTCCGTGAGTTTCTCCGGGCCCAGTTCGCCGAGGCGGGCTTCTCGGGGGGTAGTCCGGAGATTCTCGACGAGTTCCGCAAGGCGCTGGGTGAGGAGCCCAGGGGCTTGCCGACCAGCGGCGACGGCCTCGGCGCATGCCGCGTCATTACTCAGGAAGTAATGGGCCAGCATCCAGTAGTTCGCCAGCACGGGGTGGTGGGTCAGCTGCGGACGCTCGGCCTCCCAATCGGTCATTCCTGGCGCCCGGGTCAGGTGCTCGGCGAGGGAGGGGCTCGGGCGCCCCCACACCATTCGGATAAGCCATCGTGAGCGCTGGTAGAGCGTCTGGCTGTCAGGAATCCTCTGTCCTGGCTGCTTCGTGCGCCGCATCGTTTCCAGGGTTTCATCCGCCGCGTCCGCGACGGCCAGGAGTTCCTCATAGCGAGGCCGCCCCACGTCCCCTGGGGGGCCACCTTTTTCGGGTTTCTCCTCCGACGCCCACCCGCTGAGGAGGAACGACTTGATGCTCTGGGCTTTCCCGAGGTTCCCTCGTTCGTGGCTGAAGGCGTGGACGCGCAGGAGCCCCAGCGGGTCTGGCAGAAGGCTTGCGAGGACGCGGTCTCCCGAGGCGTCCTCGCTCAGGCGAAAGAGGCCGGCTAGCAACTCCTCGGCATTCTGGGGCACGAAGCTTCCGGTGGTGAGCGCTTCGAGTGCACGGGGGCTTTCGGCGTTGAAAAAGTCCAGGAAGAGGGACCGGTCTCCAGACTTCCAGTAGTCTGCCTCACCGGTATCGAGGCCAAGCGCTCCCTCAATGGCTAACCACTTCTGGAACTCCTCTGGGGGCGCCCAGCCGAAGGTTCGCTCGAAGCCGCTGCGTAGCTCTGTCAGGGGAGCCGGGTCTTTGGCTGCAAGCTGCTCGCGGAAGGCTTCGGAGTCGCGAGCGACAAGGAGTGCGACCACATCGGCGAGTTCCGCGCCGACCAGTTCGTCTGCTGTGAGGGTGTCGATTCTCAGCATCTGGTTCTCGTCTTGCGTACGGGATGCTACGGTGAATAGCTCTCGGTGGGGAGTATGACTGTGGCGCCTGGATGGCTCCATGCCACGGGCCCTGGACTCATACGGCCTCCGTGCGGATTTCGAGGCTCCGTACGTCGTGTGGACCTCGGAGCAGCGGGACGCTGCCTCGCCACAAGAGAAGCACGCGCATCTCATCCGTGTCGATGATGAGGGTGTCGAGGCGCAGTACCGGCCGGATGTCTGGGCCGTGAGCGAACTCCACGGTAACGGTGGGAGGCGGCTGTCCCGGAAGCTTGAAGGCGAGGTATCCGCCGGGCGAGGCATTCACGACGGTGACAGCCTCATCGCCTCGCAGATAGCCGGGCGCCACCAGCCCTGACGATGCGGCGTTGAAGAAGCGCCGGTCGAAGTCCTTGGGCAGCAGGGGGGCACGGTTTTTCTCCCAGGCTGCATCGTAGGTCCCTCCATACGAGGCCCGCGGTTGCCAGTCCGGGGACGTGAAGCCGAAGCCCGTGGGTGCCACCGCCTGGCCGAACTGCTTCACGGGCTGCTCTGGGTCCTCCAGGTTCGGTAGTCGCAGCCCCTCCTCGAAGTTCCGGGGGCTCGCGCGAAAGCCCACGCCCACGGGGTTACGGGGTTCAAGGGCGTGCTTCGATGCATCCGGATGGCTCCTATCCCAACCGCCGAAGGCTCGCTCGTACACGAGGGGCACGCGTTCAAACGGCAGGGGCTTTGTCATGCTGACGCTGCCCAGGGTCTTGAACCATATCCTGTCGCCCACCACCCTCACACTCTTCTGCACGGGGCCTACTCTCAACGTGACCAGCAGTTCGCGCGTGCCGCGCTCCGGTGCATGGGCGTGTCCCACCAGCACCACGTCCATGGCTGGCTTGAAGAAGGCGCACTCGGGCTCATAGCGGTAGCTGGAGCGGCCAGGCTTTCCCCAGGACTCGCCCTCCATACACACCGGCAATCCTTCGTCGGCAAGTGCAAGGGCGTTGTGACCGATGGTATAGGTGGCTTTCACAAGTGGGACGAGGAGCGGGCTCCCGTCTTCGTCCATGAGAAGCATCGGCTCGAAGGCGAAGGGCGTGCGGTTGTCAATGGCGGGGTGGCTCATGTCCAACGCGGAGTGTACCTGACCTGGACTCCTTGTGCTAGGATGCCATTCTCCTGCTGAGGCTTACTTGGAGGAGGGATCCATGAGCACCAGTGTCGGCGTGAACAAGATGTCCGTCGTGCACCAGGACACCAACGGCATCACCACGGCCTTTCCGGACGTGTGCAAGACGCCGAGTCCTGCTGGACCTGTGCCCATTCCGTACCCCAACATCGCGCGCTCAGCGGATACGGCGCAGGGCACCAAGACGGTGGAGGTGGACGGCAAGCCCGTGTGCGTGAAGGACTCGAATTTTAGTACTAGCACCGGGGATGAGGCCGGTACCGCAGGCGGCGGCGTTGCCTCGAACAAGACGAAAGGCAAGGCTGAGTTCGTCAATTATTCCTTCGACGTGATGTTCGAGGGCAAGAACGTCGCGCGCTCCTTCGATCTCATGCTTCACAACGACAAGAACACTCCGCCGTTCCCGTTGCTGCAAGGACCTGTGGTTGCAATTGGCAAGACCAGTGATGAGGCTAAATGCCTTGAGTGCAAAAAGAAGTTTTGACGCAATCGGTATGAGGGCTCCTTGATATGGAAATGCTGTGTCTGTGTTTGGCTGGCAGTGAGGGATGCGCCTGCCAGTTCACGTGGTTTTTGAAGTAGCGCGAGAGCCTCTCCCGGAGCAGTGAGGAGGGGGCTGTCCTGTTGCTTGGTGTTAAAAGTCGGCTGGTGCGTCATTGCCGCCGACCCGTCCACGAGCAAGAGGACGATGAAATGACGGGGGAATTGCCAGGGTGGATGACCTTTTCTTCCACCGTAGCAGATGCCATCCCCAGAATGACCCATCACGTGCTGACCAGCGATGACCTTCGCTTTGTCGCGGCTCAACACGCAAAATGTACGATGGAAATGACGTACGATGATTTTGACGTACGTCGAGACCGTAGGTTGTGTGAACTCATGGCGAACCTGTGAGTTCACCAGCGATGCGCCACGCCCAGGCCCCCGTAGAGCGACCGGGGAGGCGTCGGCTCGAAGTAGCGGCCCCGGCTCGCGTTCACCCGCACGTTGTCGATGGCCCGCGCCGACAGCAGGTTCTGCAGGCCCAGGAAGGGACTCAGCTCGAACCCGCCAATGGGGATGCGGTGCGCCAGCCGCGCGTTCACCACCCAGGCCATGGGCACCCGCACCGTGTTCGCGTCGTCCGCGTACATCCCTCCGGTGCTGAACACCTCCACCGCCGCCAGCGCGCCGCTCGCATGCTGGTACATCGCCTCCGCGCTCACCTGGTGCGTGGGAATGCCCGGCACGCGCTTGCCTCCCTCCACCGTGGCCCTCAGGGCGTTGTATGCCGCCCGCAGCCGCAGCCACTCCGTCACCCGCGCCTCCAGCGCCACCTCCGCCCCCACGTGCCGCGAGCGCGCCGTGTTGCGGTAGTACGCCCGCGTCGACTCGTCCTCGTAGCGCACCAGTCCATCGCGCAGCCACACCGAGTACAGCGCCACGTCGTAGCGCAGCCGGCTCCAGAGCAGTCCCCGCGCCCCCACCTCCACCCCGTTGGATCGCTGGGGTCTCAACTCCCGCGACAGGCCGCCGCCCGCTCCCGGCGGCAGCGCGAGCTCCGTCGTCGTCGGCGCCTCGAAGGCCTGGGTGAAGCTCGTGAAGACAGACGCCTCTTCCCGGGGCGCCCAGATGAGCCCCAGCCGCCCCGTGGGCTGCTGGAAGGTCCGTGCTCCCGTCGCGTCCCCGTCCTCCTTCAGGAAGTCCTCCACCGCGTAGCGCGACACGTCGTAGCGCACCCCCGCGACGGCCGTCAGGTGCTCGACGAGCGCCAGCTCCTCCTGCGCGAACACTCCCAGCGCCAGCACGTTCTCGTCCTGGTCGAGCTGCACCGCGCCTCCGGGCCGGCCCTCCACGTTGTCGAGGTTCTTCCTCCGGTCCGCCTGTGATTGCACCTCCGCCCCCAGGGTGAAGCGGCTGCGCAGGCCCCCCAGCGGCGCCCGGTTGTCATAGCGCGCGGAGACTCCATCGAACGTCCGGTCGAACGCCACCACCACCCCCGGCAGCGCGTTCTGGAAGCGCCGCAGCGACAGGAAGCCCCGGGCCTCCATCGCGTGCGCCTCGCCCAGGCGCAGCCGGTACGTCAGCCCCAGCCGCCCCTGGCGCACCGCCTCGCCCGCCCGGGCCGCCAGGTTGAGCGGCGCGGCCTGCCGGGGCTCGGCCTCCAGCTCTTCCTCCGTCAGCGCGCCCGGATCCTGGGCCTCGGGCGCGTCCACCAGCGACAGCACCGCCGTCAGCTCGGAGTTCCCGCTCGGCGTCCAGCCCACCTTGCCGTTGAAGAGCACCTGCTCCGTGGCCGATTGCCGCCGCCAGCCCGTCTGCGCGAGCCGCGACGCACCCACCAGCCAGCGCACCGGCCCGCTCGTCCCTCCGCCCTTCACGTTCAACTTCCACAGGCCGTACTCCCCGTTCACCGTGCGCGCCTCCACGTAGGGGCGCTCGGGGCCGTCCTCGGTGGTGAGGCTCACCACGCCGCCCGCCGCGTTGCCGTACAGCGACGAGGCCAGTCCCCGCAGCACCTCGATGCGCGACACCATCGCCATGTCCAGCAGATCCACGTTCGACTGCCCATCCGGCAGGGTCTCCGGGAAGCCATCCACCACCACGGTGATGCCCCGGATGCCGAACGCCGAGCGCGCCCCGAAGCCCCGCAGGGACAGCCGCAGGTCCTGCGAGGCGTTGTTGCGGCTCTGCACCACGAGCCCTGGCACTCCCACCAGGGCCTCGTACATGCCCAGGGTGGGGCGGCCCGTCTGGATGTCCTCCCCCTCCACGACGCTCACCGCCGCGGGGGTGCGGTTCAGGGGCGTGGGCACCCGGGGCGCCACCACCATCGTCTCGCCGGGAGTCCCTCCGGAGGGAGGCGTTTCGGGCGCCGGGGAAGGGGATTGGGCGAGGGCGAGGGACAGGAGCGCGCGAGGGAGGAGCCAGGACATCCGGGAACACCTTTGCTCGGAAGCAGGGGGAGCCGCGCCTGTCTGCCCGGCTTCGGGGCGCTCCGCCACCGCATCTTTTTCGCCGGGTGATAGAAATCGGACGAAGGTGTATGGACGGCCCTCGTGAGGGGGCGCCGCGTCGCTGCTAACGTCCTCGCGCCCCCCGTCATGAACGCCCCCGAGCAATACGCCCCGGAAGTCTCTTCGTCGTCGAGCCTCGTCGCGAGCGGTCCCGAGGGGGAGTCCCTCTTCCGGCAGATGGCCGAGACCATTCCCCAGCTCGTGTGGACGACCCGGCCCGACGGCTACCACGACTACTTCAACCAGCGCTGGTACGACTACACCGGGATGAAGCCGGGCGACACGGACGGCGAGGGCTGGCAACTGCCCTTCCATCCCGATGACGTGCCGGAGGCGCAGCGGCGCTGGCAACACTCGCTGCGCACCGGCGAGCCCTATGACGTGGAGTACCGCTGCCGGCGCCATGATGGCGCGTACCGCTGGTTCATCGGACGGGCCCAGCCGGTGCGCGACGCCGAGGGCCGCATCGTCAAGTGGTTCGGCACCTGCACCGACATCGACGACCAGAAGCGGGCCGTGGACTCGCTGCAGGTGCTCGCCGAGGCGAGCTCCCTGCTGGCGTCCCCGCTGGATTACGAGGCCACGCTCGACGCGCTCACCCGGCTCGCGGTGCCCCGGCTGGCGGACTGGTGCACCCTGCGCATGGTCGGCGACAACGGCGTGGTGCAATTGCTCGGGGTCGCGCACGTGGCCGCGGAGAAGGTGGCGCTCGCCTGGGCACTCAACCAGCTCTACCCGCCGGATCCCCACGCCTCCTCGGGTGTCTACGAGGTCATCCGCACCGGGCGCCCGGAATGGTCCCCCACCGTCTCCGAGGAGACGCTGGTGAAGGCCACGCGGGACGCGGAGCACCTGCGCATCGTGCGCGAGCTGGGTCTGCGCTCGTTCGTGACGGTGCCCCTCAAGGCCCGGGGCCGCGTCCTGGGCGCGCTCCAGCTCATCTCCGCCGAGTCCAAGCGGACCTTCTCCGCCGCGGATGTCTCGCTCTTCGAGCAGCTCGCCGAGCGCGCCGCCCTGGCCGTGGACAACGCGCGCCTCTACCGCGACGCCCAGGCCGCCCTGCGGCGCAAGGAGGAGGAGCAGCGCGTCGCCGAGACGCTCCACCGCATGGGCCTGTCGCTCGCCTCGGAGCTGGAGCCCGTCCGGCTCATCAAGAGCGCCACCGACGCGGGGGTGTCCGTCACGGGCGCGTCCTTCGGTGCCTTCCTCGAGAAGCGCGTGGAGGAGAACGGCGAGCCCTCCCGGCTCTCCACGCTGCCCCTGCCGCGCAACACCCCGCTCTTCGCGCCCATCTTCCGCGGCGAGCCCCCGCTGCTGCTCGACGACGTGCCGCGGCATCCGGAGTACGGCAAGAGCACCCCCTTCCAGAGCCTGTCCTCCAAGCACCTGCCCGTGCGCAGCTACCTCGGGGTGCCCGTGAAGAGCCGCTCGGGCGAGGTGCTGGGCGGGTTGTTCTTCGTCCATCCCGAGCCGGGGCGCTTCACCCGGGTGCATGCCCAGCTCGCCGAGGGCATCGCGGCGCAGGCCGCCGTGGCGCTGGACAACGCGCGCCTGTACGCCAGCGCGCGCCAGTCCGAGGAGCGCTTCCGCTCGCTCATCAACGCCACGGCCCAGGCCGTGTGGGTGACGCGTCCGGATGGGCTGGTGATCGAGGACTCGCCCTCGTGGCGCGAATTCACCGGGCAGACGTACGAGGAGTACCGGGGCTTTGGCTGGCTGAGCGCCGTGCACCCCGAGGACCAGGAGCGGGTGCGGCGGGGCTGGGAGGCGGGGCGGGCGCTCCGCAGGCCCTACGAGGTGGAGATGCGCGTGCGCCGCAAGGACGGCAGCCATGCGACCATCCTGTCGCGTGCCGTGCCCTTGTATTCGGCCCCGG
Organism: Cystobacter fuscus; assembly: GCF_044360685.1. Classification (GTDB taxonomy): domain Bacteria; phylum Myxococcota; class Myxococcia; order Myxococcales; family Myxococcaceae; genus Cystobacter; species Cystobacter fuscus_C. Next base: position 1,286,165 of record NZ_CP043491.1, read on the forward strand.
GCGAGGTGCGCGAGTGGGTGGGCACGAGCCTGGACGTCACCGCCCAGCGCCACGCGGAGGAGTCCTCGCGCCGGCTGGAGAGCGAGCAGCGCACCCGTCAGCTCGAGGCGCTGCACGCCCGGGTGAGCGAGGTGCTCTCCCAGGAGGTGGCGCCCGAGCGGATGATGCAGGAGTGCGCCGAGGTGATGACGCGCTGTCTGCCCATGTTCCCGCTCTCGCAGCTCTGGGCGTGGGACCGGGAGGCGAAGGTGCTGCGGCTCAAGGGGCACGCGGGGCCGTCCGTCCCGCCCTCCATCCAGACGGATCGGCAGGAGCTGGGCCAGGGCGTCGCGGGACGGGTGGGCCAGAGCCGTCAGTTGTTGTACTCCAACGACGCGTCACGCCACCCGGGCGTGGCGCGCGCACGCGACTGGTTGGAGGCTCAGGCGCTGACGTCCTTCGTGGGCATCCCCCTGCAGGTGCGCGGGCAGCTCGTGGGCGTGTTCACCCTCTTCGGGATGCAGCCGCTGGAGGAGGAGACGCTCATCACCCTGTCCACGGTGGCGGAGGCGCTGTCCCAGGGACTCGAGCGCCGCCGCGCCGAGCTGGCCCTGCAGGCCCATGCCACGGAGCTGGCGCGCTCCAACGAGGAGTTGCAGCAGTTCGCCTACGTGGCCTCGCACGACCTGCAGGAGCCCCTGCGCATGGTGGCCAGCTTCACGCAGCTCCTGGCGCGGCGCTACAAGGGGCGGCTGGACTCGGACGCGGACGAGTTCATCGCCTTCGCGGTGGATGGCGTCAACCGCATGCAGCGGCTCATCCAGGACCTGCTCACCTACTCGCGCGTGGGCACCAAGGGCCACGAGTTCAAGCCCGTGGAGGCGGGCCACGCGCTGGACAAGGCGCTCGCCAACCTCAAGACGCTGGTGGACGAGACGGGCGCCAGCATCACCCAGGGCCCGCTGCCGCGGGTGATGGCGGACGAAAGCCAGCTCACCCAGCTCTTCCAGAACCTGGTGGGCAACTCGCTGAAGTTCCGGGGCCCGAAGCCCACGCGCATCCGGGTGGACGCCGAGCGCCAGGGCGACTCGTGGCGCTTCACCGTGTCGGACAACGGCATCGGCATCGAGCCGCAGTACTTCGAGCGCATCTTCATCATCTTCCAGCGCCTGCACAACAAGGAGGACTACCCCGGCACGGGCATCGGACTCGCCATCTGCAAGAAGATCGTCGAGCGCCACGGTGGCCGCATCGGGTTGGAGTCCCACCCGGGCCAGGGCACGGTATTCTGGTTCACCCTGCCCGCGCTTCCCTCCCTCCCCGTGAACAAGGGGTCGAGCTCATGAACGGCGAGAGTCTTGGACGTCCCATCGAAATCCTCCTCGTGGAGGACAACCCCGGCGACGTGCGTCTGACGATCGAGGCCCTCAAGGAGGGCAAGGTGAGCAACCGCCTCTCCGTCGCGCGCGATGGGGTGGAGGCGCTCGCCTTCCTGCGCCGCGAGGGGGCGCACGCCAGTGCCCCGCGGCCGGACCTCATCCTGTTGGACCTGAACCTGCCGCGCCGGGACGGACGCGAGGTGCTGGCGGAGATCAAGGCGGATGCCAAGCTGCGCCGCATCCCCGTGGTGGTGCTCACCACGAGCAAGGCGGAGGAGGACATCCTGCGCACCTACGATCTGCACGCCAACTGCTACATCAACAAGCCGGTGGACCTGGACCAGTTCATCTCCGTGGTGCGCTCCATCGATGACTTCTGGCTCTCCGTGGTGCGCCTGCCCGGAGGAGATTGAGACCGTCATGAGCAAGGACGAAGGGCGCGTGCTGCGGCTGCTCCTGGTGGAGGACAACCCCGGAGATGCCCGGCTGCTGAAGGAGGAACTCAAGCGGGTGCCGTCCGTGAGTTTCGACGTGCGCCACGTCATGCGCCTGGCGGAGGCCGAGGCGCAGGTGGGCGAGCCCGGTCTGGACGCGGTGCTGTTGGACCTGTCGCTGCCGGACGGACAGGGGTTGTCCAACATCCAGCGCATGGTGCAGGCGGCGCCCACGCTGCCCCTGGTGGTGCTCACCGGCACGGACGACGACGAGCTCGCCATGCGCGCGGTGCACGCGGGCGCGCAGGACTACCTCGTGAAGGGGCAGGTGACGGGGCCGCTGCTCGTGCGCGCGCTGCGCTACGCCATCGAGCGCAAGCGCGTGGAGGAGGGGCTCAAGCGCGAGGAGGCCGCGCGCCAGACGGCGCTCTTCCGCGAGCAGTTCCTCGGCATCCTCGGGCATGATCTGCGCAACCCCCTGCAGGCCATCACCGGCAACGCCGCGCTGCTCCTGCGCTACGGCGGCCTGTCCGATCCCCAGCGCAAGGCCGTCCACCGCATCTCCAACTCCGCGGATCGCATGGCGCGGATGATTGGCGACCTGCTCGACTTCACGCGCACGCGCCTGGGCGGGGGCTACACGTTGCAGCGCACGGAGATGAACGTGCACGACGTGCTGCGGCAGGTGGTGGAGGAGCTGGAGGTGGCGCACCCGGGGCGCAAGTTCGAGCTGAACGTGTCCGGCACCGGCTGGGGCTCGTGGGACATGGGCCGCATCGCCCAGGCGGCCTCCAACCTGGTGGGCAACGCGGTGCAGTACTCCCCCGAGGACAGCGTGGTGCGGGTGAGCGCGTGCGACGAGGGTCCGGGTGTGCGCGTGGAGGTGCGCAATGGCGGCCCGCCCATCCCCGCCGAGCGGATGCCCCACATCTTCGATCCCTTCGTGCGCGGCGCCGAGGTGTCCCGGGCCCGCACGGGGTTGGGGCTCGGGCTCTACATCACCCATGAAATCGTGAAGGCGCACGGGGGCACCCTGCAGGTGCTCTCCACGGAGGCCGAGGGCACGTGTTTCTGGATGAACCTGCCGCGTCAGGGGCCCTCCGCCCCGGCCTCGCTCGGCTCCTCGTCCGGGGGGCTGGCGGGCGTCTGAGTCGCGGAATGCGCGGAGGCCCTGGGGCTGCCCCGGTTGCTCGGGGGACCTACCTTGTTCCAAAAGGAGGTCGCTCCATGGGATTCCTCATCGGATTCGGTCTGTTCTTCCTCGCCATCCTGTTCACCATCGTCTTCGGAGGCGTGAGCAAGTTGGGGGACCGGCGCGTGGCGTTGGAGGGGCGTCCCACGCGGGATCAACGCCTGCCCACGCAGCAGGGCGCCTCGGTGGTGCCCTAGTCCATGCGCCTAGAGCCCCTCGGGAGGACCGGGGGGCTTGGGGTTGTAGTAGCGCCGCAGCCAGCGCGATAGCCCGTCCAGGCCCGGAAACAACACCCGCTCGGTGATGTTGGCCTGGTCGAGCTTGTCGCGCACCTCGCGCTTGAGTTGCGCGGGGACGATGATGCGGCGCACGCCCCGCTCCTGCTTCTCCAGGAACGTGTCCAGCCGGCTCGAGGGCGCGTTCATCACCGAGAAGAGGGCGAACTGGTTGACGATGCGCTCGTCGAGCGAGGGCGGCTCGAAGAAGAGCACGAAGGAGCGGCGGGTGAGTTGATCGAAGTCCTTGAGCCTCGGGGCCACCTCCTCGAGCATCTCCGCGCTGAAGACATCCGCGCCTTCCTGCCGCAGTTGCTCCTTGAGGGGCCGCGGCAGCAGCCGGTTCGTCTCGCGGTAGTCCACGCTCCACACCACGCCGTCGGTGCCGTACAGCTCCAGGTTCTCCGACAGGAAGTGCAGCGCCACGTAGGGGCTGAACGTCCAGTCCAGCAGCCGCGTGGGCAAGCCATGGTGCTGGGCGAGCGCCAACCAATCCCAGACACTGCCGCAGGGGTAGGCGGTGCCGCGCGCGTACTTGCGGAAGGCGCGCAGCATGACGTGCTCCTGGCGCGAGTAATCCCCACCCCGCCGGTTGAGCCCCGTGGCCAGGTCCATGTTGGAGTCCGGCATGCCACGAAAGGCGAGCGTGGGGCGGAAGCGATGAAGTGCTTCGTTCCACGAGCCCTCGAAGAGTAGCTCCTGCAACTCCACCCAGCTCTTTACCCGATGTTCGAGCACGTGAGTCCCCGCCGGTTGGTTTTCGTCCTACCACGCTCCTCAGTGAGCGGACGCTTCCGTGAGCTTGAGCTGCTCCAGCGCCCGGCGCGCGAGCCGCCGCCAGCGCACCGCCGTCATCCCCGGTGTGGGCACGTCATACAGCAGCCTTCCCGCGCGCGGCGGCCGGGTGAAGTCGTAGCGGGGCGCGAGCCGGTAGTGCTCCGGCGCGCTCGACGCGGAGCGCGAGTCCCACCCGTGCGAGGCCTGGCAGGCGAGCATCCGCTGCTTGAGGGCGCGATCCTCCGCGGACAGGGCCACGGTGGCCACGGGCCGGTCGTCCCACGCGGACTGGAAGCCGCTGGGGTGGGGCGCCGGGTGCCCGCAGGCGGGGACGGCCATCTCCAGGAGCGAGGGCGGTGTGCGCCCGCCCCTCACGAGCAGGGCCACGGCCGCATGCGAGATGAAGGCGGCGGCGTCATGGTCCGGGTGTCCTCCTTCGTAGGGGTGGACGACGAGGAGGGTCGGGCGGAGGGCCTTGAGCAGGGCCACCAGGCATTCGGTGAGGGTCGCGAGTTCCTGGCTCGCCATGCGCTCCCTCGTCCCCAGTGACAACAGCCGCTCCGGACCCAGTCCGGCGAGCGACAAGGCCTCGAAGGAGGCTTGCTCGAGGAGTTGGTCGTGGGCCTCTGGCGTGCCGGGGGTGACGTGGACGACGTACGCGTGGGGGCTGCGGCGCAACAGCCACGATGCCCCGCGTACCGCGTCGTCCGGATGAGCCGTCACGAAGAGCGCGGAGCCACGCAGGGCCTGGGCGGGCAGGAGCGGTCCGAGCACTCCGGCCACGCTCTCCTCGCCCTCCCGTGGCACCTGGTGCTGGGATTCATCGGGAGGCCACATGGCGGGGCCTCCTTCCGCTTCGTCGTCGCACCCTCACCACCGCCCTCCCCCGAGCCTGTCTGGCTCCCCCTTTGAAGGGTCTGGAAAGTTGTGGTCGTGCTCCCGGAAAAAACCAGGGCCTCCAGTACGAGACCGGAAAAGCGGAGGGGCCAGAGAAGACGGTGCGTGCGCCAGTTCACGGAGGCGGACGCGGGCCCGTGTGCTGGAGCACATCCCGGGGCCGGGCCCCGGAGGAAGCGGGACTACGGCCGGCCGTTGTCGGCCGGCTGGTCGAAGGCGTGGCTCGCCGCGTGGGGAGCCTCGTCCCGGCGGAACAGGGCACACTTCTGACAGGTGAAGCCCTCCCAGTCCTCGCGCACGGCGGCGTCGATGCACCGGGCGTAGAGGCGGCAGTGCACGTTGCGATAGTCCTCGATGCGGTACTGCTCCGCCCAAATGGGCAAGCGGAGCTCGGTGGGGTTGGGCTTGGGTGGCAAGCAGGCCATATGGCGAAAACTCCTGATGTTGGGATGAGTCCCCCCTCTGCAAAAGGTCCTACCCTCCGGTACATCTCCTCATTCCCGATGGGAGGGCCCGGGGCGGGTCCTCTCTCGAGGTGAGAATCGAGACGCGAGGGGCCGCCCGGGGAGCAGGCGGGCCGAGACTCCGTGCTTCATCCAGCGCGGGCTTTCCCCGAAGATGCGCCCGTGCGTTCCCCGTCTACCCGCTCGCCGTGTCCCCCCACCCGCCGGCTGGGGCTGCTCGCCCTGTCGCTGTTCGCCCTGCTCGCCGCGGTGGGATGTTCGACCTTCGCCCGCGCCGTGAAGGAGGGCGACACGCTCACCACCCAGCGCCAATGGAGCCAGGCGGAGGCCGCCTACCAGCGGGCGCTCGCCGCGGAGCCCGGCAACTCGGAGGCGAAGGTGAAGCTGCGCGACATGCGCCGGCTGTGGAGCGCCGAGGTGTTCCAGGCCGCCCAGGGCAAGCACGCCGAGGGGGACCTGGCCGCGGCCACGCCGCTGCTGGTGCGCGCGCTCGAACTGGACGAGGGCAACGCCGAGGTGGGCGCGCTGCTCGCCCAGACGCTGGATGCGCGGGTGGAGGGGGCCCAGAAGGCGCTCCAGGCGGAGAAGCTGCAGGAGGCCCGGGCGGAGTTCGACGCGGTGCTGGCGGTGGATGGCGAGCACGCGGCGGCGCGCAAGGGCGTGACGGCGGTGCGCACGGCGTGGGCGCGCCGGTGGTTCTCCACGGCGAAGCGGCTGGAGGACGAGGGCAAGCTGGGCAACGCGCTCCTGGCGTACGTGCGCGCGGACCAGGAGCTCGCGGGGGCCACGCAGGCGCGTGAGCGCGCCGAGGCGGTGCGCCGCCTGCTCCAGGACGAGGTGGCCTTCATGGTGGTGACCGCGCCGGCCGAGGACAAGGCCAGCGCGCCGGACGTGGCGCAGCGGCTGTCGCCCGGACGGCTCGCGGCGATGCTGCCGCAGGAGGTGCCCATCCGCGTCATCACCACCGAGGCGCCCAAGAACCACGAGGGCGTGCGTCTGGGCATGGCGCTGGAGCGGGTGTTGCCGGTGAAGTCGGTGGAGCAGGGCCAGCGCTCGACGCGCTACCTGCTCACGAACAAGGCCGTGCCCAATCCGCGCCGCTTCGAGCTGGAGACGGCCCTGCTCGCCGAGGAGCGCAAGCTGGAGGAGGTGGAGCGCAAGATGGGAGGCGTGCTGCGCGAGTACCTGCGCCGGCAGGACGAGCTGGTGCAGGCGCGCGAGGTGGCCGGGCGCTGCCGTGACCGCGAGCGCAAGGCGTGCAGCAAGGCCCTGGCCGAGTGCACCGAGGCCATCACCCGCGTGAAGCCCGGGCATGTGCCCCGCGAGTGCGACCCCTCGCTGTGCAATCCGCAGTGTGAGCAGGAGGAGCGCGCCTATGCCCAGCGCGCCGCGACGGCCAGGGAGCTGGAGCAGCGGCTGGAGGGCGCGCAGGAGAGCGCCGAGGCGCAGCGGCGCGAGGTGCAGCGCGGCCGGGACGCCTGGTACCGCGAGCCGCTCACGGTGGAGGAGCCCGTCTACGCGGACTACCCCTATGACGTGGAGCTGCACAAGCTGACCCTCACGGCCACCGTCACCGAGCGCCTGGTGGACCTGGCCAAGGACGCCGCGGGCGCCTCGCCGCACACCGAGGACTACGCGGCGCTGCACGAGGACTCGTCGAACAAGGCCTATGACAAGGTGGGCGTGCTGGCGGACCCCGTGCAGCTGCGCAGCGAGGCGGAGCTGCGCGTGGAGGCGGGGGACAAGGCCATCACCGCCATCGCCGCGCGGGTGAAGGAGCGCTTCGACGCCTACCGCCAGCGCCGCGTGGAGGACGCGCGCCGGGGCCTGGTGCGTCCCAGCTCCGAGGACGTGGTGGAGACGGCGGTGCGGGCGCTGCTGCTCACCGCGGACGAGCCCCCCCAGGACATCCTCCTGACGATCGCCAAGGCCCGGGGGCTGGAGCACCCCGAGGCCCTGCTCGGGCGCTAGCGGTGCGCGGCGTCAGGCCACGGAGGCCGACACGGGCGTGCCCAGCGAAGCCTCGGCCGACTCGAGGCAGTCCTCGATGAAGTGCAGCTGGAGCTCGAGCGCCTCGGCGCTCAGCTCCGCGAACGTCCGGGCGCTCTCCGGCATCGCGCGCACCAGATCCTCCATCAGCCGCGCCTGGGTCACCGCGCGCGGCGCATCCGGCTGGGACTGGGCCTTGAGCGCGCACAGGCTCTCGAGCGCCTCGCGGCCGAGCACCCGCGTCACGTTGGCCAGCAGGTGGGGCCCCATCATCTGCATGAGCAGGGTGCTCTCGAACTCGATGGCGATCTGCGCCGCCGGAAACTCCCCGGCGAGCGTCTCCTCGACGAGCCGGCGGTAGGAGCGCATCGCGTCGGTGGGGTATTGCGAGAGCAACCGCTCGCCGTGGAGCACCGGGTGGAAGCGCTGGTTCCACCGGCGCACGAGCACCTGCACGTCCTCGGTCATCGTCTGGGCGAGACCCGAGGCCTGTTTGGCGTGCGCGAGCAGGCTCTTGCCCAGCGCGTCCAGGCTCAGCAGGAGGTTGCGGTGGCCGGCGCGGCGGTTCCATCCCTCCAGGGGCTCGGCCAGGTAGACGCCGAGGGCGTGGAACTGGAGGAGGAAGCGCTCGAGCAGCTCCGGGGAGATGGCGGGATCCACCACCCTTCGCATCACCGGATCCGTGGCGACGCGGGCGCGCGCGGCCAGGACGTAGGGCTCGTACAGCTCTTTGACCAGACTCATGTCGGCTCCTTCGCTGTGTGCAGTCGGGGTGTGGGTTCAGGCGGTGGGAGCCGGGGAGGGGAGTCGGCCCACCGTCGCCTCGCTCACGTGTTCCAGGAACTCGGGCAGCAGATGGGCGGAGAGCAGCCACAGACAGGGACTGGTGCCGGGCCCCTCGCGCAACCGGGCGGCCGCGAGCGGGCCATTGTCGTCCTCCTCGGACACGAGGACGAAGGAGGGCAGGCCGCGGGCGGCGTACCAGGCGCGCGCCGCGTCCAGCAGCGCGACGTAGGCGTCCTGTCCTCCGGGCGCGAGCGGGAACAGCCGTGCCGTGTCCAGCAGGCGCAGGAGGTTCATTCCCTCCGGTCCCCGCTCGAGCACGATGGCGGCCACCGCCATGCCCTCGCGGCGCGCCACCAGCACCTGCCGCTCGCGCTCCAGACCCGCCTCGTGCCAGGCCTGGGTGGCGTCCGTCATCGCCAGCCGCTCGCGCGAGAGATCCAGCGCCTCCACGTAGCAGGCGGGCCGGGTGCGGGCGAGCTCGCTCGCCAGGAACGCCGTCTCCTCGGCGGTGGCCGGGCCGATGTCGAAGCCGTCCGAGGGCAGTCCACTCGGCTCGTCGCATCGCGCGCGCCACAGGTGCACGGGCAGCACCAGGGCCTCGCCCGTGTCGGCGTGCTGGCGCGCGTAGGACAGGTAGACGCGCTCGAAGAAGGGCACGCTCGAGTCGACGTAGCCGAGCAGCCAGCGGAAGTCGGGGGCGCTCTGCGCGTGCTCCAGCGCGCGCAGGTGCAGCTCGCGCAGGATCCGCCCCGGGGCCACCTCCGGGACGGGAGCCCCCGGGCGCTTGGCGAGCTGGTGCACGAGCCAGCCATGATGCCAGGCGCGCACCGAGGACAGCGTGGCCTCCACGCCCCGCTCCGACGGCCACACCGCCTGGCAGAAGAGCTGGGGCTCGCGCGCCGCGCGCAGGCTCGTGTCGACGAAGCTGGCGCGCTGCTGCTCGAAGTCCTCCGGCGTGTCGCCCGCGAGCTGGTGGTAGCCCGTGTCGGCGAGCAGTTGCCACAGCGGCTCGAGCCACTGCTCGCCCTCGCGCGTGTCGGGGCTGAGCGCCTGGGAGACGAGCTGCATCCAGCGCGCCTCGTCCTCGGGCGTCTGGGGCGTCACCTGGAGGCCCAGCACCCGCTGGCCGTCCGGACGCGGCTTGCCCACGTAGCGCACCTCTCCGCGCAGCAGGAAGGGCTCGCCGTGCTCGGGGAGGAGCTCGAGCGGTTGCAGGAGCAGGCCCGGGAAGGCGAGATCGTCCGCCGAGCCCAACAGGGACAGGCCGGTGAAGGACACGTCCTGGATTTCCCGCTCGAGCGCGCCCAGCTCGTTCCACAGGGGGTGGTGGAAGCGGGCCATCAGGCCGGCGGGAGCGGGCACGCGCCGGCGCGCGCGGTGGCGCACCCGCCACAGCCGCCGGGGAATGGGCGTCACCAACCGGTCGCCGCGCACCTCGAGCTCCGGCACGCGCATGCGGAAGGCGGAGTTGTAGCCCACCACCTCGATGTCATGGGGCGCCTGCCCCCACCGGGCCGACGGCTCCTCCAGGCGCCAGTGGAGCCGCGAGGTCTCGACGTCGAAGTACTCGAGCGACACGCGCAGCGTCCGGCCCGGCTGGCGCAGCAGCCCCTGGTGTTGCATGACACACACGGACTTGAGGATGGAGCGGATGCGCTCGGAATCGACGAGCGCCTCCTCGATGGGCCGCGGCGACACGGCGGGCAGGGCGCGTCCCTCGCGCGCCGCCGAGTCCAGCGCGGAGAGGATCTGCCGGCCCTGCTCCAGCGTCACGTCGACGAACTGGATGCCGAAGGGCGCGTCGGCGCGGCGCGGATCACTCCAGAAGATCTCCCCGCGCAGCGGCCCGATGGTGCGGCCATTGTCGTCCAGGAGCAGCTGCACGGGGCGCTCGCGGGGGGGCAGCTCCGTGCCCGGCTCCGGCAGGGCCCACACCACGGTGGGGCTCAGCCGCGTCACCCGGCTGCTGCTGATGCCGGGCTGCGACAGGATGAGGTTGATGCCTTGATCGGGCTCGTGCGCGTGCAGCGAATAGCCCGAGTAGGTGCCGGCGGTGAGGGCCAGTCCCGTCGAAGTCTCCAGATGTTCACGCATGGCGCTTTCTCCCGCTTGGGGGATGGCGCGGGTTGCTCGCGCCTGGCCGTCAGGAGGAGGGGTGTCCCGGACGGCTCTCAATCCCTTGCAGGAAAAGAGAGCGCTCGATGACCCCTTTCGTCAAGGCGGGTCTCGCCATTCATTGCTCACCGCGCGCGGGCATCGCGATGCGGATGGAAAAGTCCGCCCCGCCCGGCCAGGACTCCAGAAGCCCGCTGTCTCTCCGAGAGAACGGACCCTGCCTGGAGACGTGTAAACAAAGACTTGAGGGACGCGCGGCGAAGGTTGTCAGGAGTTTGCCGGACTGACGGTTCTTCAGCGCCGCCGCAGTTATGGGCTGGAGATGTGCACGAGCGTCCCCGTCCTGAGAGGGATTGCTGGGAATGGAGGGTTTACGTGGACCCGGGGGGAGGCCGCGCCCGAGGTGACCGGCGGGAGGTGGACACCTCCGGACGGAGGATGTGGACCAGACGACGGAAGGACTGTTGGCGGCGCGACCGGGAAGAACGTCGTGGCGGTCCGCGGCGGGACGGGCGAGGCTCGGGGCCCGGGAGAACCCTATGAGCCAAATCACGGCGGACGATCGCTTCAACATCGAAGTGCTCAAGTTGATGATCCAACTGGCCTGGAGTGATGGGCGGCTCGACGCGCGGGAGTCGGGCCTCATCCAGGGCGTGGCGCGCAGTTGGAACGTTCCGGAGTTGGAGTTCGCCGCCCTCAAGAAGCTCCTGGCGCACGGGGGCACGCCCCCCGCGCCCGACCTGGCGCTGCTGCGCGACCGTCCGGACGAGGTCTTCGAGGCGGTGCGCGCCCTCATCGCGAGCGACGGCCAGCTTCGGGCCGAGGAGAAGGAGCTGATCGAGGAGCTGCGCGTCATCCTCGGCCAGGAGTCCTGAGCCGGGGGGGCGGAGGGCCTCGGGCGCTCGCGGAGCCACGCCGCGCAGCCGGGTGGGCGCGCACCGGTATAGAAAGCCCCCAGGTCCTCCCGCTCCATGCCCATCTCCGCCCTCCGTTCCCGTCTCCTCGCCGCCTTCCTGCTGTGCCTGTCCTCGGGTTGCCAGGAGAGAGCGCGCGCCACCAAGGCGCCAAGGCCCCGGCGTGCGCCGCCGCTGCAACTCACGCGCTCGCGGATGTTGACCCTCCCGGTGCCCGAGATGGCCGGGGGCACGGCCTATGTCTCCGCCGCGAGCGGCCTCGTGCGGGTGGGCGACTGGCTGCATGTCGTCGCGGACGATTCCCTGTCACTCGCCTCCTTTCCACTCCAGGGCGAGGGGCCCGGACACTGGGTGAGACTCTTTCCGGGCGAGCTGCCCCGGGACCCGGCGGACCGCAAGGCCGTGAAGCCGGACCTGGAGGCGCTCTGTCTCGTGGAGGGCCTCGCCTCGGCGCCCCAGGGGGCCTTGCTGGCGGTTCCCTCCGGGAGCGCCCCGGCGCGGATGCGTGGGGCGCTGATCCCCCTCCAGGCGGATGGGCGGCTGGGCGGCACCGTGCGCGAGGTGGACTTCTCGGGCCTGTATGCCCGGCTCGCCCGGGAGCTGGGCCCCGTCAACGTGGAGGGGGCCGTCTGGACGGGCGGACACCTGTGGTTGCTCAACCGGGGCAACAGCGACGAGGGCTCGGACGCCGTGGTGATGATCGCGGGCGAGGGCTTCGCGCGCGCCCTCGAGGCCGGTGTTGCTCCCGGCCCGGAGCTGGTGCGCGACGTGAAGCGCTGGAAGCTGGGCCGGACCCGCTCGGTGCGGCTGTCCTTCTCGGACGCGGCGCCGCTGCCGGACGGCCGCGTCGTCTTCACCGCCGCCGCCGAGGACACCCATGGCCCCTATGCCGATGGCGCCGTGGTGGGCTCGGCCGTGGGCATGCTGGCCCGGGACGGCACTCCCCTGTGGCTCGAGCACGTGGAGGGCAAGGTGAAGCTGGAGGGCGTGACGGCGCGGGTGGAGCAGGGCCGTCTGCACCTGTGGCTCGTCTCGGACGCGGATGACTCCTCCGTCGTCGCGCCCCTGTTCGAGCTCTCCCTGGATGATCCTCCACCCTCCTCGTCTCCGGGCCGCTAGCAAGGCGGCCGGGCGAGGGTGGGTCTCCCTTTCTCAGGAATTGGCAAACGTCTTGCAAATAAGAGGGCGCAACTTCCCGAGGCGCGGCGCGATAATCCCTTGTGCCCACTACCAGGAAGCAGTCCTTTTCTGGTTATTCTATCGAAATCGCTTCTGCTCTCAGGTGATCCCATGCGCGTTCGTTCTCCGCCTCCCTCTCCCGCCCCCGCTTCCACTTCCGCGTCGAAGCCGACGACCAGCCCCACCACCCCGGCTGCGGCGAACCCGACGGCAGGCACCGCCACCCCCGGCGCCAAGCCCGCCGATGGTTTCACGGCTGGCAAGACGAGTCGGATGGATAAGGCCAACAACGCCATGGGTCTGGCCAACAACACGGTCGGTCTGGCCCAGGGTGGCGTGGGTCTGGCCCAGAGCCTGGGTGGCGGGGCCGGTGGCGCGGGCGCGGCGGGTGGCGCGGGCGGGGCGGCGCAGTCCGGGACCGTTCCGGGCGGCTTCCAGCAGGCCCTCGCGATGGCCCAGCAGCCCATGGCCGCGTTCCAGCAGCTCCTGGGGGGCCTGACGGGAGGCCAGGGTGGACCGGCCGCCGCGCATCAGGCCGCCACGGGCGCGCTGGCGAGCCTGAACCAGATGGCCACCAGCATGCTGGGCGGCATCAACCAGGCGGCCGCCTCGGGTGGGATCAGCGCGGGCGGCGCGACCCAGATGGCCTCGGCCCTGATGGGCGGCGTGGGCCAGATCGCCTCGACCCTGATGGGCGGCGCGCAGAAGCTCATGGGTGGCCTGGGTGGCGCGCATCAGGCTCCGGGGTTCGGACCAGGCAGCCAGGTGGGGCACGCGTCGACCCAGGCCGCGGGCCACTCCAGCCCGTCGGCCATGGCCGGCTCGGCGTCCTCCGCCATGGCGGCGGGTCAGGGCGTCCTCTCCGGCGCGGCCGGTATGGCGGACATGCTCAAGGGCGGCACCGGTGCCCTGGCGAAGGCGGCCGGGCGTTTCGCTCCGGGCCTCAACATCGCCGTGGCGGGCATGGACATCGCCAATGCCGCGAAGACCTTCAAGGATCCCAACGCGACCATGGGCCAGAAGGTCACCGCGGGCATCACCGCCGGGGGCTCCGCGCTCGCCGCCACCAACATCCCCGTCCTGTCGCAGGTAGGCGCGGCCGTCTCCACCGCCGCCAGCCTGGCCGGTCCCGTCATCGAGGGCCTCGCGGGCCCGCTCAAGAACGCGACCCAGGGCTTCAAGCAGCTCCTCGGCGGTTGAGGTAGTCTGCGGCCTCGAAAGGACCCTTCATGGACTCCACCCAGAAACCTTCTCCTCCCGCCAAGAAGCCTTTCGAGGTTCCGCTCTCCCTCCCGCTGGCCCGCAAGGCCGCACAGGGCAGTCCGGTGCAACTGCCTCCAGTGACCGCGCCGTCACTGGAGGGTCTGTCCATCACCGTGCCCGCCCCCGAGCGCATCACCGCCCAGCAGATCCAGGAGCGCTTCCAGGATCTGGCGCGCGCGCACGCCACCGAGCGCATGCGTCCGCGCACCGAGCGCATCGCCTGGGGCGATGAGGTGCTGCTCAACCTCGTGGGCTACTCCAACGGCAAGCTCATCCCCTTCAGCGTGCGCGCCGATGTCTGGGTTCCCCTGGCGCCCGCGCCCCTGCTGCCCGGACTGTACGAGCAGCTGGTGGGCCACCTGCCGGGAGAGACCGTGCTGGCGGACATCGTCTTGAGCACGGACTACCCCGTCGAGTCGCTGCGCGGTCAGCCCGCGCGCTTCGCCGTGCAGATCCAGGCCGCGCGCGAGGTGAAGTTCCCGGATCCGACGAGCCCGGAGTTCCTCAAGGCCTTTGGCCGGGGGGACACGGTGGAGGCGGCCACGAACAGCGTGTTGAAGGAGCTGGAGCAGGAGACGGTTCAGTTGCTGCGGCTCCAGGCCCAGGAGATGGTGCTCAACGAGGTGGCCGCCCGCACGCAGGTGGACATCCCCGAGGCGCTCGTGGACGAGGAGGTCCGCCGCCGCTGGGGCTCGAGCGAGGGCCGCGCCGTGACCGAGCTCAAGTTCACCGAGAAGCAGCAGGAGGAGTCGCTGCAGACGTGGCTGAAGGACGAGCCCACCCGGGCCGCGGTCCGTCACCGACTGCGCATCGGCCTGGCGCTGGGCGCCATCTGCGCGCGCGACGGCGTCACCCTCACCCAGGCCAAGGTGCAGGAGGTCCTCAAGGCCGAGGCCGCCGCCCTCGGGATTCCGCTGGAGCAGGCCGCCGCCTCCCTGCGCGAGGAGCCGCACCAGTTCGCCCGCATCGATCAGGCGGCCTGGCACCTGATGGCGGTCGAGTACGTCATGAGCAAGGCCCAGGTCCGCTTCGCGGGCGCCTGAGGCTCGGGATGCCGGGCGGGGCGCTTTTCCTACAGCGCCACGCCCACCTCGAGCAGCGTGAGGCTGTAGAGGGGGCCCCGGCCGACGCCATCGCCGCCCAGGCCCACCCCCAGCTCCACCAGTGACACCTGGGCGCTCCCGAGCGAGAAGCGCGCGGGTGCCAGCGTCAGGCCCACGCCCAGCGCGGGGCCTCGTGAGTACTCGGACTCGCCGGGCATGACGAAGCCGAGTTGATCCCCGAAGAGCCCGGTGAGGGACACCAGGGCCGCGGGCCGCCACCAGCCCGCCGGACGTTGCACCCCCGCGCCCAGACGCACCTCGAGCACCGAGCCCAGGCCGGTGAGCCCGTTCACGTCCGCCTGGAGCAGCCACAGCCCCTGGAGCGTGTCGCGTACGCCCACGCCGCCGCCCAGGCCTCCCTGGGTGCGCGCGGAGGAGAGGTACGCCGTGAGGCCCGAGCGGGCGTAGACGGAGAGCTGGTGCGCGGGGGGCGGCGCCGCCGGGGCATCGGCGAGCGCGGCGAGGACGAGGAGCGTGGCGGGTGTCATGGCAGGGGGCCCTCGGCCCAGTAGGCGAGCCCGGCGGCGGACAGCCGGGTGACGCCGGTGAGGAAGTCCGCGTCGAGCGTGGCGGGCACGTCGGTGTCCCGATGGTAGTTCGGGTTGCGGAAGTTGGCGGTGTCGGTGAGGAACAGGGCGTTCTGGCCGGCGAGCCAGAAGGGGGCGTGATCGCTGCGCATGAGGTTGCCCGAGGCGGCACCGGAGCCATTGCCGGGGGTGACGATGCCAATCACCGGCACGAGCCCGAGCCGGCCGCCCATCGCGTGCAGCTCCTCCATCTGCGCGCGCGAGGCCTCGTTGGCGATGACGGCGATGAAGTCACCCTTGGGGGGCAGGGGAAAGCCCGGCAACCCCTGCTGCGAGCCCGGCTCCGTGCTCCGGTAGCCGACGCAGTCGAAGACGATCGACGCGACGATGCGCTCGCCCGGGCGCGACTGGACATAGCGCGTGCTGCCCACCAGGCCGAGTTCCTCCAGATCGAAGCCGACGAAGCGCACGGTGCGCTTGAAGCGCTGGCCCGAGGCCAGCCGCGCCATCTCCAACAGGGCGGCCACGCCCGAGCTGTTGTCGTCCGCTCCCTGGAAATACGCGTCGTAGTGGGCCCCCACCAGGACGATCTCCTCGGGGTGCTCGGTGCCCGGCAGCTCGGCGATGAGGTTGGTGGTGGGAAAGCGCGGATCCTCCGTGGTGTGCGGGGTGACGCGCAGGCCGAGCGACTCCAGGCGCTCGCGCATCCACTGGCGGCTGCGATCCCGGGTGATGTGGCACACGGGCCGGCGCTCGGAGTTCGTCCCGGGCTCGAAGAGATCGCACGACAGCGGCGTGTCCTCCAGGTGCGCGGCGACGAGGGCGTTCACGTCGGCCATGAGGCGCGTCTGCTCCACGCCCTCGCTGAAGCCGCGCACACGCGCGAGCACGGCCTCGTCCAGCGCGGGACGTGAGACACAGGAGCCCAGGGCGAGGGCCAGCAGGGCGGTGGACCAGGACTTCATAGAACCACTCCGAGGTGCAGCAAGCCGAGCTGCAGGCGCAGGGCCGCTCCCGGCCGGTTGATGGGCGTGCCCCACTGCAACTCCAGCGCGCTCACGGTGAAGGAGCGGAAGACGAAGCGCAGGGGCTGGGCGTGCACGGCGACGTAGACGGGCGCGAACTCGCGGGCCTCCTCGTTCGCGAGATCATCGGGAAAGCCCCCTCGGGGCGGGACGATGAAGGGCAGCCCGCTGAGTCCCACTTCGGGACCCACCGCGGGCCGCCAGGTACCCGACGGAGGGGTGAGCAGCACGCGGGCGTAGAGCTCGGCGGGCAGCGCGCCGCCTCCCCCGGGAGCCCAGCGCACGCCGCCTCCCAGACGCCAGGCATCGCGTCCGTAGGTATAGGCGGCCTCCAGACCGGGCCGGGGACTGAGCACGTTGTAGGTGGCTCCGTTGGTGAGGATCACGGCCGTGGCACCAAGGGACAGCCCATGTTCGGACGCCAGCGCGGCATGGGGCAGGAGCGCGGCGAGCAGCAACCAGGAACGCATGGGGGCCACCCTACCTCACCCGCGGCGATGTTGGTCCCGCCGTGAGAAGCGCAGGATGGCGCGGAAGATGGCCTCCACTCCGTCCGGCTCCAGGCCCCGCTCGGAGGCCCACGCGCGGCGCGAGGCGATCATCGCGTCCTCGCGGGCGGGGTCGGGCACGGGCTGTCCCGCCTCGGCCTTGGTGCGCAGCGCCCGCCGGGACAACTCCGCCCGCCGCGCGAGCAGCTCCACCAGCTCCTGATCTATCTGATCGATGTGCTCCCGCGTCTCGCGCAGCTCCGGCAGGCCCGAGTCGAGCGTGGGCAGGGTGAGCGGCGGCGCGTCGGACGGAGGCGCCTCGGTGGGCAGCGCGTCCAGCTCCCGGTGGACGTTGCCGAGCGCCTCGAGCAGGTGTCCCCGGGCCTCGCGCGCGAAGGGGTTGTCGTGCTGGATGGCGCTGAAGAGGTGTCCGGCGTCCGAGCGCACGAGCTGGATGGTGCGTGAGAGCGCCTGGAAACTGGCGGGCGCGAAGGGCACGTCCAGCCCCGAGCCCGCGTCCACCATGCCCTTGGCCACGAAGAAGGTGAGCGCGTGGGTATGCGCCATCACTCGATCATGCCCCTCGGGGCTCTGCTCGATGATCTCGCAGCCCAGGCGCGCGAAGAAGCGCACGGCCTCGGGCGTGGCGGCGGGGTGGAGCGGGTTGGGGCAGACCACCACGCGCAGGGGCCGTTCGGCCATGGCGAGGCTGAGGGGTCCGAAGAGCGGATGCGTGCCCACCCAGGGCACCCGGGCGCCGAGCACCTCGGCCATGGCGTGCACGGGCTTCACCTTGACGCTGCCCACGTCCAGCACGAGCTGCTCGGGGCGCAGGTGGGGGCTCATCTGCTGGAGCACCGCCCGCATGTGCGCCACGGGCACCGCCACCACCAGGTGCGTGGCGTCCGCGATCAACGCTGGAAGTGATGCAGCGCGGTGGGGCTGGGGGATGTCCGCCAGGGGATCCAGGGCCCGGTAGGGCACCCCCGCCTCCTCCAGCAGTCCTCCGAGCGCACGGCCGAAACGTCCATATCCCACGATGCCGACCATCATGCCGACAATGTACATGAGGCCCGGGCGCCCGGGTTCAGCGGGAGCGGCCGGGCCTCGGGTCCTGGAACGGGGCTTGGGGCTAGAACACGTCCTTCAGGTGCACTTCCAGGTGCGTGTCGCTGGTGCCCAGCGTGCTCAGGTCGTCCTTGGGGTCCACGTAGCCCTCGTCCGCGCCGACCTTGCCACGGTAGTAGTTGATGATCTCCGGGTCGCGCACCTCGGAGGTGGTGGTCTTCTTGATGCCGTAGACCTGGCCGTTGGCGTCCCGGGCCAGGATGTTCTCGGGCGCACCCTCGACGAGGTTCTCCAGGGTGCCGGACGTCTTGCCCGGGCCGCTCTCCGGCGCGATCGTCATGCTGGCGTTGTTCCCCTCGATGTAGCTCACATCGTAGAAGGTCTGGTTGCCGGCGCCGTTGAAGGCGACCTCGCCCAGCGTGACCGCGGTGCCATCACCCTTGTCGCTGCGGAAGTTGCCGCTCCAGCCCTGGGGGAACTCCTGCCGGATGGTCTGGCCGGGTTGGATCGTCACGGGCGGGATCTGCTGCTGACCCGGGTTGGTCGTGAAGGTGACGGTCATCGGCTTGTCGCCGTCGTTGGTGAAGTCCATCGTGTTGCCCGCGCCGCCCGTCGGGTTGTTGCCCTTGGGCGCCTGGGGTCCCGCGGTCTTCTGCGACTCGGGCGTGGTGGGCGCCGGAGGTGTGGTGGGCGCGGGAGGCGTGGTGGGCGCGGGAGGCGTGGTGGGCGCCGGACCGGCCTGCTGCGGGAGGGGATTTCCACCGGACGGACCGCCCAGCTCGGGCACTCCACCCTCCTCACCCGCGCCCGGCTCGCCGTTGAGCAGGTTCGTGATCTGGCTCATCGTCTCGATGAGCGCCTGGAGCTGCTGGGTCAGATCCTGCGTGCCTCCCGTGCCCGAGGCATCGAAGCCGTCGGTCGAGAACAGGTCCTGGAACGGGTTCGGCTCCGCCGACGGAGGCGCTTCGAGGCTCGGGGCAGGAGGCGGGGTGGGGGTCGTCTCGCGCGCCTGGCTCAGGGCCGTGAGGAGGAGTGCCTGAAGCGAGCGGGGATTGATGGAGTTGACGGCCATGGCGGGGACTCCTCGTGAGGGGGAGAGCGGATCGCCGTCGAGCGGCGCGCGGTCGCTGCCTTAGCAGGAGACGGGCCAGACTCCAGTGGCTTCCCAGGATGGGGGGGAAGAGTCGTATCCTCTTGGAATCCTTGGAAACCGCCGGGCAGCCCAGGGGAGTACATGAGGGTACATGGGCGGTGAGCCCCCCTCGGGCTGGTGTCCGCCGTCATCGGGTGGTGACAGCAGTCACCACCCGAGGCCCCGTGGCGAGGCTCAGCCGAGCACCTTCATGGTGCCCCGCGTCACGCCGAACTGCTCGTGCACCGCCGCGCGCCGCACCGCCTCGGCGGGAGCGCACCGGCCCGCGAGCAGCTCCTGATAGGCGGCGAGCACACGCGCGGCCTCGGCCTGGGACTCGCGGACGAACTCGACGCGGAAGCGGCGCACGCCCCGCTCCAGCAGCCTGGGCACCAGGGAGGCCGCGCTCTGGGCCTGGGCGTTGAACACCGTGTTGCGGCAGCCCACGTCCACGATGACCGGGTGCTCCAGCCCGATGCGATCTCTCAGCGAGACCTGGTGGCGCTCGCAGGGCCGGCCACAGCTGCGGTAGTCGCGCCCGTTGGACAGCGTGTGCGAGTACACGCAGTGCTCGGTGTGGAAGGTGGCGATGTGGTGGTGCAGCGCCACGGTGAAGCGGTGCGCGGGGGCGTGCTCCAGCAGGGCGAAGAGCTGCGTCTCGTCCAGGTCGTGCGAGCAGGTGAGCGTGTCCAGCCCCAGGCCGAGCAGGTGCGCCGCCGTCACCGAGTTGGTGACGTTGAGCGAGAAGTCCCCGTGCAGCACCGGGCGCGGCTGGCCGGAAGGGCGCTCGAGGAAGTGCATCATCGCGCCCCAGTGGCGCACGAGCACCGCGTCGGGCCGCAGCTTGTCCAGGCGCGCGTCGTAGCCCTCCTCGCCCGGCTTCTGCACGCGCACGGTGGCGATCGTCACGCGCAGCCCGGCCGCGCGCGCCCGCTCCACCGCCCGTTGCAGGCCCACCATCTCCATCCAGTCCAGCTCCACCTCGCGCAGGCCGGCGGCGATGACCGCCTCCAACTGCGCGTCGTCGCGGCACAGGGGCAGCAGGCGCGGGCCGGCGTCGGCTCCCTGCTCCACGGCCTGTCCGGCGACGCGGGAGAGCAACGCGCCGCGCACGGAGTCGAGCACCGGCGTCTCCGTCACGGTGCGCACGGGCCCCTTCTCCACGAGCGGGGTGAGCGCGGCCACGACGTCGCGGCGCAGCGCCTTGAGCTCGGAGACGGGCAGGTGCAGGCCCGGCGTCAGCCCGGCGAGGTCCAGGTGCGCGAGGGTGAAGGGCGTGCCGCCGCAGGCGCCCAGCTTGTCGCGCAGCAGCGCCTCGTCCAGGCCCTTGCCCTTGGAGGGCGTGAGCGGGGTGGGGCTCTCGGCGGAAGCCTCATGGCCCCAGGCGCTCGCGCGCACGCGCAGCGGGGTGCCCTCGGCGCCGGACACCTGGAGCGTGAGGGGGACGCGGCCCTCGGGCTCGCCCTGGGCGAGCTGCGCTTCCGTGCGGCGGGCGAGGGCGGGGTCGCTGTTGAGCCACACGCGCTGGCCGGGCGCCACGCGGTGCAGGTCCGGCCCCGGGTGCCCGAAGCCGAGCACCCAACCATTGCCGCGCCGCTCCACGCGGAAGATGGGGCCGCCCGGCTCGTGCTTGTCCTCGGGCGTGCCCGCGTCGAAGACGACACCCATGCCCGGACGGGGCTCCACGGTGGCGGGAGTGGGCTGCTCGCCGGGGAGGGGAGAGGACACCTTGCCCTCGGGCCCCTGGGGCCGCTCCTCGCCCAGGCCGAGCGCGCCCGTCCACGGACGCTCCTCGGGGGTGACGAGCACCTCCTTGCCCGACACGGAGCGCACGCGGCCCAGGTACAGGCCCCGGTGCTTGGGAAAACGGCCCTCGACGAGCGTCTGGTGATCCGAGCCCCCGAGGAAGCCATTGGACAGGCCGCGGCTGTACGTGAGGGACATGTCGGCCAGGTCGCTCGCGAGCTGCTTCTCGTCCGGCTTGCCCGCGACGACACCGTCCACCCACCGCCGGTAGCCCTGCACGGTGGTGGTCACGTACTGCGCGCCCTTGAGGCGGCCCTCGATCTTCAGGCTGTGGACGCCGATGTCCACCAGATCGGGCACGGCGCGCACGCCCGCCAGGTCCTTGGGGCTGAGCAGGTAGCGCACTTCTCCCAGCTCGCGCGTCTGTCCATCCACCACGAGATCGTAGGGCATCCGGCACGACTGGGCGCACTGGCCCCGATTGGCCGAGCGCCCACCCCACGCCTCGCTGGTGAGGCATTGGCCGCTCCAGGACACGCACAACGCGCCATGGATGAAGACCTCCAGCTCCATGTCCGTGTGCTCCGCCAGCCGGCGGATCTCCGCGGTGGACAGCTCGCGGGGGACGACGACCCGGGTGACGCCCAGGCCCCGGGCGAAGCGCATGCCCTCGGCGCTGGAGACGGTCATCTGCGTGGAGGCATGCAGCTCCAACTGGGGGCAGATGGCGCGCGCGAGCAGGGCGATGGCCGGGTCCTGCACGATGAGCGCGTCCACGCCCGCCGAGGCCACGCCGCGCAGCAGCCGCTCCACGCCGGGCAGCTCGGGCTCGAAGATGAGGGTGTTGAGCGTGAGGTAGGCGCGGGCACCGGCGCGGTGGACGAGCGCCATCGTCTCCGGCAGCCGGGCGAGCGAGAAGTTGTCGGCGCGGGCCCGGGCGTTGAAGCCCTCGTCGAGTCCGAAATAGACGGCGTCCGCTCCGCTGGCGAGCGCGGCGCGCAGGGACTCGAGGTCGCCCGCGGGCGCGAGGATTTCAGGGCGTCGGGGAGGCATGGGGCCTCACATAACACGCGAGCCCCGCGCGGGGTTCCGATTGCGCTCCCCCGCCCCTCCTCCCGGCGAGGGAGGGCCGTGAGGTCAGCGCGCGTGGTGCGCGTGGACGAAGGCCTCGAGCCGGTCGAAGGCGGCGGTGAGGACGTCCTCGGAGGGCAGGAACACCACGCGGAAGTGGGTGGTGCCGGGCTTCTGCCCGAAGCCGCTGCCGTGGACGAACAGCACGCCCGTCTCGCGCAGCAGGGACATGATGAAGGCCTCGTCCGAGGTCACCCCGGGCAGTTGCAGCCGGGGCATGGCGTAGAAGGCGGCGGCGGGCTCCACCACGGACAGGCCGGGGATGGCGTTGATGCGGCGGACCATCAGGTCACGGCGCCGGCGCAGCCGCGCCATCATCTCGGGGATGTGATCCTGCGGCCCGTCCAGCGCGGGGGCGATGGCGTACTGCTGCGGCGCGGGTCCGCACAGCCGCGCGTCGGCGAGCCGCTGCACCGCGGCGCGCAGCTCCGGCATCAGGTGGGCGTTGCAGAAGACCATCCACCCCACGCGCCAACCACAGGCGAGATAGCCCTTGGAGAGCCCATTGAAGGTCAGGATGGGCACGTCCGTGGCGAGCGACGCCGTGGCCACGTGGGGCTTGTCGTAGATGAGCTTGTCGTAGATTTCATCCGACAGGATGACGAGGCCGCGCCGCCGGGCGATCTCCAGCAGCCCCTCGAGCACGTTCCGGTCGAGCACCGCGCCGGTGGGGTTGTTGGGATTGCAGAGGATGAGGGCGCGCGTGCCGGGCGTGCACAGCCGATCAATCTCCTCCAGGTCCAGCGACCACCCATTCTCCTCGTCGAGCGAGTAGGGCACGCCCTGGGCGTTCAGCTTGGCCATGAGGGCGTTGTAGAGGGGGTAGCCGGGGCTGGGCAGGAGGACGCGATCGCCGGGATCGAGCAGGGCGGTGAGGGCCAGCTCCAGCGCCTCGCTCGCGCCGGTGGTGACCACGACGTCCTCGGGGGTGATGTTGGGGATGCCCACGCGCTCGCACTCGCGGGAGATGGCCTCGCGCGCGGTGAGGATGCCCGCCGAGGGCGCGTAGCCGTTGTGGCCATCGCGCATGGCCCGGTGCACCGCCTCGATGAGGTGCGGGGGCGTCTGGAAGTCGAACTTCAGCGGATCCCCGATGTTGAGGTAGAGGATGTGCTGACCTTGGGTCTCCAGACGGTGCGCCTCGGCCACGACGTTGCGGATGGCGTAGCGGACGTTCTCGATATGTCGGGCGGGGCGAACCACCATGTGAAGCCTCCTGCGTGCGGGGCTTCTACACCCGCACGCGAGCGTCTCATACCGGGGAAACGGCGCGGCTTTCTTCCTCCCTCCGCCGCCCGTTTTTCTCAACTCTCGAGATGCGGGCCCTGTCGTCCAGGGTTCATCCGTGCATGGTGGGCTGTTGAATGTCAAACAACCGTCGCGGTCATCGTACCGGTGAGAGGGGAGACGCGAGATGAGCAACAAGAAGACGTGGGGGGGTGAGGAGTTCTGGGGTCTGGGATTCGAGTTCGATCTGAGGTGCGGGGGCCACTCGCGAAGAGGCGGATTCATGGTTGGTGTGGGGCCCGGCTCGCCGGTATTCCCGTGGGCCGAGCCGTCATGAGGAGGTAGGACCATGTCCAGGAAGGCCGTCTCGCGGTGCCTGTTGTTGTTGCTCTTGAGCGCCTGTGGGGGAGGGCGCGTGCTCACGGGTCCCGGCTCACCCCCGGACGCGCGCGACGACGGCTGGGCGGTGGCGGCACTGGAAGAAGAGGGCGTGCGGCGCTCGTGGTTGGAGTGGCTGGAGCACGACGTGGCGGAAGGCAGGCAGGAGGAGCCGGATGCGGTGCTCATCGCCCGCCATGGCCGGCTCATCTACGAGCGCTACGGGAACGGCTTCGCGCGCGAGACCGCGCATGATCTGCGCTCGGCCACCAAGAGCATCACCTCGCTGTTGGTGGGCATGGCCCACGAGCGGGGTCTGCTGCCGGACCTGGATGTGCCTGTTCTGTCGTTCCTTCCGGACCTCGCCCCCGTGCGCAACCCAGACCCACGCAAGGAACGCATGACGCTGCGCCATCTGCTCGAGATGCGCACGGGTCTGGCGTGCGATGACTGGGATGCGAACTCGCCAGGGAATGAAGAGAAGATGTATCGCGCGGACGACTGGGCCCGCTTCATGGTGGACGTTCCCATGAAGGAGGAGCCGGGCACGGTGGCGCGCTACTGCACGGGGGGCGTGGTCCTGCTGGGCGCGGTCCTGGAGCGTGCCAGTGGCATGTCCATCCCGGAACTCTCCCGCCAGTGGCTCTTCCACCCGTTGGGGGTGGCGGACTTCGAGTGGCAGCCAGCGGGCCGACGGGGGACGGATACGGGCGGGCACCTGCGGTTGCGTCCGCGCGACTTCCTGAAACTGGGCCAGGTGTTCCTCGATGGCGGGACGTGGCACGGCGAGCGTCTGGTTTCCGAGGCATGGGTGTCCGAGTCGGGCCAACCGCACAGCACGCTGGGCGACGCTCGCTACGCACGGTTGTGGTGGAGCGCCCGCTTCACCCTCCAGGACATCCCGGTGGAGGTGACGTTCGCACGCGGTACGGGGGGCCAGTATCTCTTCGTGGCGCCCTCACTCGGCCTCACCGCCGCCTTCAACACCAGCCATTACAACGATTCCGGCTCGGTGCTGCCGCTCGTCTTGTTTGGACAGTACGTCCTGCCGGCGGCGCTTGGCTTCGAACGTGCGGGGCCGGTGAGTGCCCACTCGCGGTAGGCCGTCCGGGAGGTCGCTGAAAAAGAGACGGCGGCGGGCGCTCATCCGTCAGCTCACCGAGTGGATGAGATGTGAGTCTGTTCTGGTTTGGAGTTTAGTGGACATACCCCATAAGTCGGCTACATAGGAGGTCGTGTCCATGGCGAGAAGGATGTGGCGGAGCTTCACCTTGGAGTGACAATGACTTTCAATGTGGACAGGATGGTGGGCGCCATTCGCAAGGCCCAGGACTGTCTCGATGCCTCATCTGATCTCGTCGAGGCACTCCTTCCTGCCTTGAATGTCTCCTACTTCCTGCTCGATGGGCATGGGCAGAACTTCGAGGATTATCTCGCTGCATTCTCAGGCACATCTCTTCCATCCCTTGGCTCCTTCTCCAGCCGGGAAGAGCTTGATGCCTGGTTGAAGACTCACTCCGAGCCTCCTCCCAGCGGGTCCCTGCGGATCGCGGGAGAGCGCTATACCCTTGGCTACTCCCGCGCGAGTGGACAACCCCTGCTGTTGCGGCTTCCTCCCCTTGAAGCCCTGCGAAGGCCAGAAATAGAGCAGGGACAGGATCTGCTCTGGCGCGCGCTCGACGAGGCTCACTCCGCACTCAGTTCCTCACCGGAGGATCTGGAGGGCCTCCACTCCGCCGCGTTGGCCCTTCACTTCGTCCACGAGGCGGGCTGCGCGCGGGACTTCGCCCGGTTCCTGGCTCACCTCGATGCGCCTCTGCTTCCCCTCTGCTCCTTCGCTACACGCGAAGAGGCGGAATCATGGCTGGGAAAACATCCGCGTCCTCCTCATGGCGCTTGCGTGCAGGTGGGTGGGGAAATGCTCACCGTTGGTTACCAGCGCGAGCGCGATCAGCGAGTGCTGGTGCGCTTTCCCACGAGTGAAAAGTAGGACGAAGAGTTCAATCCCATCGGAGATTCTTCGCAACGTTTGCGGGCCCACCAGCTCTGTAACTTTGCAGCAGCGTCACGGCTGGGTCTGTAACTTTGCAGCAGTTTCATGGCCGCGTGCGTCTGAATGCCTTTACCCCCGCCTCCAACCCCCTGATGGTATGTCTGCTTTGCCTCGGAAAGACGAGGCGAAAGGATGCCGAACGCATGCGCATCGTGAACCTCACCACCTCCCTCGCTGTCGCCCTCCTGTTTCCAGCTTGTGGCGGGCCCGCGGCCGAAGAGCCGTCCCAGCTCGCCATTCGCAGCGGGGAGCTGTCCAGCGCCCCCGCCGCTTCCCTCGCCGCCTTGGCGGACCTGGAGCCCCAGTCCGTGGGCTCCTGGAGCCTCACGGGTGACCTGACCTCCGCTCATTCCGGCCACACCGCCACCCTGCTTTCCTCGGGCAAGGTGCTGGTGGTGAGTGGCACCACCGCCGAGGTGTTCAACCCCTATTCCAACGTGTCCGTGGCCACGGGGTCTCCCTACTGGGCTCGCACCCAGCACACCGCGACCCGGCTCGAATCGGGCAATGTGCTGGTGGCGGGCGGGTGGATCGGCAAGTTTCCGCTCTACTGGCGCCACTCCGCGGAGGTGTATGACAAGAAGACGGGCACCTGGTCGTCCGCGGACAGCATGAGCGTGCCTCGCGGCAATCACACGGCGACCCTGCTCGGCTCGGACAAGGTGTTGGTGGTGGGGGGCGACACCACCGATGGGCTCAATCCGGAGGTCTCGCTCCAGACGGACTCCGTG
The DNA here is from genome assembly GCF_044360685.1 of Cystobacter fuscus. Classification (GTDB taxonomy): domain Bacteria; phylum Myxococcota; class Myxococcia; order Myxococcales; family Myxococcaceae; genus Cystobacter; species Cystobacter fuscus_C. The sequence continues at coordinate 1,312,417 of NZ_CP043491.1, forward strand.
GATCTGTACGACCCGGCGACCAACACGTGGAGCCCGGCGGCCTCTATCTTCATGCCTCGCGCCGGCCATACCGCGACGCTGCTCTACTCAGGCGAGGTGCTGGTGACGGGTGGCAGGTTCTTCGACTGGGTGCTCCAGGACGCGCAGGTGTATGACCCGGACACGGACAACTGGTCGATGCCGGCGCCCATGCCGAGGGCGCGCACCGGCCATGTCGCCGTCCGGCTCAATTCGGGCAAGGTGATGGTGCTCGGTGGCGGCCATGACGAGGTGGACTTCTACGATCCGTACAGCTCCACCACCCCGTGGACCACGGGTCCCTCGCTCCCCTCGGGTGGCACGGCCATCAGCGCGACGCGGCTCTACTCGGGCGAGGTGCTGGTCACTCACTCCACCGGGCAGGCGTCGCTGTATGACCCGGCGACGGATGCGTGGCTGTCCGCGGGGACGTTGCCGGCCCCGGTCTCGGCCCATGCCGCGACGCTCCTGCACACGGGACAGGTTCTGGTGACGGGTGGCTCCTCCGGTGCCACCGTGCAGCGCTACACGCGCTGAGCCCCGCTGAAAAAGGAACGGCGGCGGGTGGGCCTCCTCGGCTCCACCCGCCGCCGCCTGTCTTCACTCGAGTCCCGTCACGCCGGGTGCGGCGTTCCCTCGCCCCCGGTGGGCTGCGAGGGAGGCGGCCTGGCGTGCTCGTGGCGCTTGAGCAGCCGGGAGCGGGCCGTCTCCACCAGCGTGTAGAGCACGGGGATGAAGATGAGGTTGATGAAGGTGGACAGGAGCATGCCGCCGAACACCGCCGTGCCCAGGGACTTGCGCGAGGAGGAGCCCGCGCCCGACGCCAGCACCAGGGGCAGCACGCCCAGGAGGAAGGCGAAGGATGTCATCAGGATGGGGCGCAGGCGCGTGTCCGCCGCCTGGATGACCGCCTCCACCACGCCCTTGCCCTGGTGGCGCAGCTGCTCGGCGAACTCCACGATGAGCACGGCGTTCTTGCAGGCGAGGCCCACCAGCATCAACAGGCCCACCTGGCAGAAGACGTCGTTGACGAGCCCTCGTATCAACTGGAAGCCCAGCGCCCCCATCATGGCCACCGGCACCGCGAGCATGATGACGAAGGGCAGGGCGAAGCTCTCGTACTGGGCGGACAACACCAGGAACACGAACACGATGCCCAGCGCGAAGATGAGCAGCACCTTGCCGCCCGCCTCCTTCTGCTCGAGCGACAGGCCCGTCCACTCGAAGGTGTAGCCGTTGGGCAGGTTCTGCCGGGCGACGGCCTCCATGGCCTCGAGCGCCTGGCCGGTACTGGTGCCCGGCGCGCCCTGGCCGTTGATGGAGGCCGAGCGGAACAGGTTGTAGTGCTGGATGTTCTGCGCGGTGGTGACGGGCTTCACCGTGATGAGGCTCTCCAGGGGCACCATCTCTCCCGTCGTCGAGCGCACGTAGAAGGCGGAGATGTCGCGTGGCTCGTTGCGGAAGGGCGTGGCCGCCTGCACGTAGACGCGGTAGACGCGGTTGGTGAGCGTGAAGTCATTCACGTACTGGCTGCCCATGAAGATTTGAAGCGTGGAGTAGAGCGCGTCCAGGGACACGCCCAGCGCCTTGGCCTTCTCCCGGTCCACGGACACGGTGAGCAGCGGGGTGGTGGCGGTGAAGGAGGAGAAGACGCTGCGCAGCTGTCCTCCCTGGTTGGCCTTGCCCGTGAGCTGCTGCGTCGCCGCGGACAGCTCGTCGAGCGTGCGCGTGCCGAGCTGATCCTCCAGGACGAACTCGAAGCCGCCCACGCTGCCCACGCCGCGGATGGTGGGCGGCTGGAAGGCCAGCACCCGCGCTCCGGGAATGCCGGCGAACGGCCCGCGCAGCCGCTCGATGATGCCCGCCAGGCTCTGCTCCTTCTCCTCTCGCTCCTCCCAGGGCTTCAAGCTGACGAAGAGCGTGCCGTAGTTGGGGCCGGTGCCCAGCACCGAGAAGCCGCCGACGGTGAACAGGCTCGCCACCTCCTTCTGCTCCTTGAGGATGCCCTCGGCCTGGATGAGCACCTGCTTGGTGTAGTCCAGCGACGAGCCCTCGGGGCCCTGCACCGCGACGATCAGGTAGCCCTGGTCCTCCTCCGGGATGAAGCCGGTGGGGGTGACGCGGTAGAGCAGCGCGGTGACGCCGATGAGCACCACGAACAGGCCCAAGAGCGCCCAGCGCATGCGCGGCCCGAGCAGCCGGCCGAGGAAGCGCGCGTAGCGGTCGCGGAAGGTGTTCATCGTCTTGTCCACCCAGCGGAAGACGCGCCACTTGGTGCCCTCCTGGGGCCGCAGCAGGATGGCGCACAGCGCGGGGGACAGCGTGAGGGCCACGAGCGCCGACAGGCTGATGGAGAAGGCGAGCGTGAGGGCGAACTGCCGGTAGATGGAGCCCGAGGTGCCCGGGAAGAAGGACACCGGGACGAACACCGCGGAGAGCACCAGGGCCGTGGCCACCACCGCGCCGCCCACCTGCTTCATGCTCCGGTGGGTCGCCTCGCGCGCGTCCACTCCTTCTTGTTCCATGACGCGCTCGACGTTCTCGATGACCACGATGGCGTCATCCACCACGAGGCCCGTGGCGAGTGTCAGGCCGAGCAGCGTCAGCGTGTTGAGCGAGAAGCCGAACGCGCTCACGAAGGCGAACGTGCCGAGGAGGGACACGGGCAGCGTCGTGGCCACCACGAGGATGCTGCGCCAGCCGTGCAGGAAGATGAAGACCACGACGATGACGAGCACGATGGCCTCGAACAGCGTGTGGATCACCTCGTCGATGGAGGACTGCACCGCGAGCGTGGTGTCGAAGGCGCGCTCGTACACGAGCCCCGGCGGGAAGTTGGCCTTGAGCCGCTCGAGCTCCTTCTCCACGTTCGCGCGCACCTCCAGGGCGTTGGAACCGGCGAGCTGGGAGATGCCCAGGCCCACCGCCTCCTGCCCGTTGAAGCGCAGCATCTGGTTGTAGTTCTCCGCGCCCAGCTCCACCCGGCCGATGTCCCGCACCTGCACGAGCGAGCCATCCTGACCGCGCTGTACGACGATGTTCTCGAACTGCTGGGGGGTGGAGAGCTGGCCGAGCACCTGCACGTTGATTTGATACGACTGGCCCGCGGGAGCGGGGGGCTGGCCCACCTGGCCGGCGGCCACCTGCACGTTCTGCTCGCGCAGCGCGTTCGTCACGTCCGCGGCGGTGAGGCCACGGCTGGCGAGTTTGGTGGGGTCCAACCACAGCCGCATGGCGAAGCGGCGCTCGCCGAAGATGCGCACGTCGCCCACGCCCTTGACGCGCAGGAGCGCGTCGCGGATGTACACGTCCGCGTAGTTGCTCAGGAAGCCGATGTCATAGCGCTTCTCCTTGTCATACAGGCCGTAGGAGACGAGCAGTTGCGACTGTGCCTTGTTGATGACGATGCCCAGCGCGTTCACCTCCGAGGGCAGGCGCGCCGAGGCGGTGGCGACGCGGTTCTGCACGTCCACCGCCGCCACGTCGATGTCGCGCTCGGGCTCGAAGGTGATGGTGATGGTGCTCTGGCCGTTGTTGCTGCTGGTGGAGGAGATGTAGCGCATGCCCTCCAGGCCGTTGAGCTGGCGCTCCAGCACCGTCGTCACCGCGCTCTCCACCGTCTCGGCGGAGGCGCCCAGGTAGTTGGCCGTCACCGTCACCTGGGGCGCGGCCAGGTTGGGGTATTGCTCGACGGGCAGGCTGGGGATGGAGATGGCCCCCACCAGCGTGATGAGGATGGAGATGACGCTCGCGAAGATGGGCCGCTTGATGAAGAAGTCGGAGAACATGTGCCGTCACCTGCCCCCGTCCGTGCCGCCCGTGCCCGCGTCGCGAGGGCCCGCGGTGCCCGTGTCGGCGGGCTCGCCCGTGCCGGTGTTCGCGGCGCCTCCCACGCCCTGCTCCTCCTGCTCCGGCCTCGGCTTCGCCGGTTTGGGGTCGATGGGCTGGCCGTCGCGGATGGCCTGCAGCGAGCCGATGATGACGGGCGTGCCCTGCTTCAGGCCGCCGAGCACTTCGTAGTGGTTGTCCTGGAGCTGGCCGAGCTTCACGGGCGTGCGCTGTGCCACGCTGATGCCTCCATCCCCCTCGGCCACGACGGTGGCGAAGAACTGGCTGCTCTGCTGCGACACGGCGTACGTGGGCAGGCGCAGCGCCTGGCGCTCGGAGTACACCACCTGGGCGTGTACTACCTGGCCGTTGCGCAGCCCCACCGCGTTGTCGAAGGCGGCCTTGAGCTCCACGAGCTGCGTCGTCGGATTGGGCGCGGGGGCCACGAAGAAGACGGGGGCGCTCACCACCGGCTTGCCGTCTTGATCGAGCACCTCGAGGGGCGTGCGTCCCACCTCCACGTCCGCCGCGCGCTCGGCGGGGATGAACACGGACAGCTCCAGGGCGCGGTTCTGGTCCACGCTGGTGAGCGCCACCTGGGACGTGACGTAGTCGCCCACCTTCACCGGGATGCTGCCCACCACGCCGTCGAAGGGCGCCGTCACCCGGTAGAAGCCGAGCTCCACCTCCTGCTGGGACAGTTGGGCCTCGGCGTTGCGCGCGTTGGCCTCGGCGGCCGCCGCCTGCGACACCGCCTGCTCATAGTCCTGACGGCTCATCAGCCCCTCGCGCAGCAACTGCTCGGCGCGCTGGCGCGTGCTCTGGGCGAACTGGCGCTGGGCCTGGGCGGAGCTGCGCTGGGCCTGGGCGCTCTGCACTCCCGCTCGCCCGAGCCGAGGATCCACTTCCAGTAGGAGCTGGCCCTGCTTCACCTGCTCACCGGGCTTCACCGCGATGCGCTGCACGTAGCCCGCCACCTGCGGATAGAGATTGATGCTGCGCCGGGAGATGAGCGTGCCCAGGTACTCGCCGATGTCGCGCACCGGACCGGGCTCGAGCTTGAGCACCTCCACCTGCATGGGCTTGCCCGCGGCGGCGCCTCCCGGACCTCCCGCGCCTTGCTGGGGACCGCCCGCGTTGCCGCCGGAACTCTGGCAGCCGGCCAGGGCCAGCACCGTCAACCACACCCCTACACCACGACTCACCAGTCGCATGCAGCCTCCACCAAGAATGATTCGATTCGCGCCTGGAAGAACTGGAGTTCGCTCACCACCAGGTTCAGCTCCGCCTGCCGCAGCGCCGCCGCCGACACCACCAGGTCCTGACTCGTTCCCGCTCCCACCTCGAAGGAGCGGCGGGTGAGCCGGTCGTTCTCCGCCGCCAGCTCCCTCGCGCGCTGGGCGATGCGCTGCTGCTCGCCCGTCACGTCCACGTTGCGGCGCACGCGGCGCACCTCCACCGTGGCCGAGCGCTCCACGTTCACCGCCGCCTGCCGCGCGATGTCCTCCTGGGCGCGTGCCTGCCACACCAGCCCCTCGCGCACGCCGCCGTCATAGAAGGGCAGGGTGAGCACCGCGCCGATGTTCCAGATGGGCACGCGCGCGAAGCCCGGGTCCACCGTGAGGGCCGTCACGCTGCTCTGCGCCTGCAGCGTGGGCAGGTACTGGGAGCGCGCCGCCGACACCTGGCGTTCCGCGGCCTCGACCTGCGCGCGTGCCGCCGCCTGGTCCGGCCGCTGTTGGAGCTCCTGCAGCGCGCGGCACTCCCGCTGGCCCCGGTGGATCAGCTCCTCCAGGGACAGCCCGCCGCCGAGCCCGACCGGTTGGGGGCTGCCCAGCAGGAAGCCCAGGGCGTCGCGTGCCTGACGCAGCGATTCGTCGCCGGACACCACCTGCGCGCGCGCCGCCTCCGCGTCCTGCTCCAGGCGGATGACATCCAGGCGGGTGCCCGCGCCCAGCTCCATCCGCCGCTGCGCGAGCGCCAGCCGCTCCAGCGAGGAGCGCAGGTTGACGCGGTTGACCTCGGCGAGGCGCTCGGAGGCGGCCACCTGGGCCAGGGTCTGGGCCAGCGTGCGGGTGAGCTGCCGCCGCGTCTCGCCGAGGGAGAACTCCGCGGCCTGGCGGGACGCGTCCGCCGCGCGCAGCGAGTGGACCGCCTGGAGATCGAACAGGGGCAGGGAGGCCGCCACGTTGGCGGTGCCCAGGGGCGAGGTCGTCGTGAAACCGCCCGCTCCACCTCCACCCGCTCCACCTCCGCCCGTTCCGTTTCCGGGCGCGCCTCCGAGCGCCACGGTGGGGCCGAGCAGGTTGTACTGGACGGAGGCGGAGCCATTGAGGGTGGGCAGCAGGCCCGCGAGTTCCACGCGCCGCTGGCCCGAGGCCGTCTCCACCCGGGCCAGCGCGGTCCCCAGCTCCGTGGAGCGCTGACGCAGCAACTGGAGCGCCTCGTCCCAGGAGCTCACCTGGACGGGAGCCGGGGGGACAGGGGCCAGCATCGGGTCCGACACCTCGGGTTGAGGTGGCTGCGCGGTGGCCTCCTGGGGAGGCGCGGGTGGAGGGCTGGCCTGGGCCAGCGTCACTCCAGGTACGAGGATGGCCTGTGAGAGGAAGGCGGTGAGGAGGTAGGAAGTCATGACAGGCACTTCACAGTGGTGACTGTCCGGGCTCTCGGCTGCCTGTTCCGTGGATCATTGACACTCGAGGACATCTCGGATGCCGACTGGTGAGCACTCCTTCACTCGAAGCGAAGTGGATGACACGCCGCGCCAGCGAGGCGGGTGGGCGAGCGGGCGTTCGAGCGAGTGGCTGGAGGGCGGGCGCGGTGGGGCTCAGTCGCGCGCGGTGCTCACGTCGGGGTAGAGCTGGCGCAGGGCGTCCATGTGGCGGCGGCGGGAGGCGGCGGCGGCCAGGTGCCAGGAGGCCGCGAACAGGCCCACCGCGAGGCACCCTCCCCACAGGGCCGCGCGGCCGAGGTGTCCGAGCAGCCAGGTGCCGAGCAGGGGCGAGAGGCAGGCGGAGCCGGCCCACAGGGTGGCGTACGCGCCCTGGTAGACGCCGCGTTGGTGGGGTGGGGCGAGGTCGGCGACCACGGCCGAGGCAACGGGGGCCTGGAGGACCTCTCCGATCGACCACACCGTGACCGCGAGCAGGACGAGGGGCACCTGTGCGCCGAGCCCGTGCAGCCCGAAGCCCAGTCCCGTGAGGGCCGAGGCCATCGCGAGCGCCGTGGAGCGCCGCATCGAGCCCAGGAGGCGGCCGGCGAAGGGTTGCAGGAGCACCACGAGCACGCCGTTGGCCGAGAGCACGAAGCCGAACGTGGCCGGGGTCATGCCCCGCGCGGCCAGGTCCAGGGGCAGCGTCACGTTGTACTGCATGAAGATCATCGCGGTGAGGAGGATGGGCAGGGAGAAGCCGAGGAACACCGTGTCCTGGAAGGGCGCGAGCGAGGGGAGCGAGCGCGCGGGAGTGGACGCGGTGCGCGGCAGGTGGGTGGGGCGCGTCTCCGGCACCTTCCACCAGACGATGACGCCATAGAGGAAGGTGGTGCAGGCGTCCGCGACGAAGAGGGTGAGGAAGCCCGCGCGCGAGGCGAATCCCCCGAGGGGCAGGGCGAGTGAGAAACCCACGTTGATGATCCAATACAGCAGGCTGAAGGCGCGGGCGCGGTGCTCGGGGGGCACCACGTCCGCGATGGCGGCGGAGACGGCGGGCCGGTACTGCTCGCCGAGCAGGCCCAGGAGGAAGGCGGCCCCGCAGATCTGCCAGGTGTCCCGGGCGAGGCCCAGCGCGAGCATCGCCGCCGAGCCGAGCCACAGGCCCACGAGCAGGGTCGCGCGCCGGCCGATGCGGTCCGCGAGCGTTCCTCCCACCAGTCCCGCGAGCACGGCACCCGCGCCGTGCAGGGCCACCACCCCGCCCGCCTCCTCCACCCGGAAGCCGCGCTCCCGCGTGAGGTAGAGCGCCAGGAAGGGCACCACGAAGGAGCCCAGGCGATTCACCAGCGTGCCTGTCCAGAGGTACCAGTAGGTGCTCGGCAGGCCGCCCACCAGCGCCCGCGCTTCCTTCACCCACCGTTCGCCCAGGTCGCTCATGTCGAATGGGCAGTCTGCGGGAGTGGACCTCGCGAGCGCCAGGAGATAGCAGGGGGGAGCGCCCTCCAGGCCGTCTGCCTGGAGCGACGGCCATCGCGGCGGCGCCCGGGCTGTTAATGTCGCCTCCGTCGAGCCCCCTCTTGCGTGAAGGAACGTCATGAGCAGCGGTACCCTGACGCCGAACCACCCCCAGGATCCCCACCGCGTGTCCGTGGAGATCGCCCCCGAGACCTTCTGGGTGGGCAAGCGCGAACCCGGCAATATCTTCTACGCCAACCCCTATCTGCGCCGCTTCCGCGGCACGGACTCGAGGACGCAAAAGCCGGCGGAGTTCAACCTGCTCATCGATCCGGGCTCGAGCAGCGACTTCTCCATCATCCACACCAAGGTGGCCTCGCTCATTGGTGGCATGGATCGGCTGTCGGCCCTGTTCATCAACCACCAGGATCCGGACGTGGGCTCCTCGGCGAGCATCATCTCCGCGCGCTACTCGCCGCGCGCGAGCATCCTGTGCTCCGAGGACACCTGGCGGCTCATCGTCCACCAGAACCTGCCGCGCAACCGCTTCATCCCCACGGAGAAGTTCTCCCAGGGGCTGAGCGTGCCCACCGGCCACAAGCTGCTGCCCGTGCCCTCGCCCTTCTGCCACTTCCGGGGCGCGGTGATGCTCTACGATCCGCAGACGCGGGTGCTCTTCACGGGGGACCTCTTCGGCGGCCTCACCGACTCCAAGGCCCAGGGCCTGTGGGCGGACGAGTCCGATTGGACGGGCATCCGCGCCTTCCATCAAATCTACATGCCGGTGAACACGGCGCTGGTGCGCGCGGTGGCGGCCATCCGCAAGCTGACGCCCGCGGTGGAGATCCTCGCCCCGCAGCACGGCCGCATCATCCGCGGGCCGCTGGTGCAGCAGTTCCTCGAGCGCATGGAGCGGCTGCAGGTGGGCCTGGACATCATCGACGAGGCGCAGGATCGCACGCACCTGCAGGCGTGGAACACGGTGGTGGACCGGGTGCTGTCGCTGGCGCGCGGCTACCTGGGAGACTCGGCGGAGGCCAAGCTCGCGGCCAGCCAGCAACTGATGGACACGGCCCAGCTCGAGGGCTCGCGTCTGGTGGTGAAGCGGCTGGGCAAGTGGACGCTGGAGCACGTGGTGGAGCTGCTGTGCCAGGGCGAGCCCCCGGAGATCGCCGGCCCCATCATGGTGGAAGCCACCACCGCCGCCGCCGAGTACAACCTGCCCACGCCCCACCTGGACATCGAGGGCAATGGGGCTCCTTCCCACGTCTCGTTGCTGGAGACGTGAGCGGGGATGGGCCAGCCGCGGCGCTGGCGGGAGGAGGATGCGGTGCACTCGACGGATGATGATGGCGGTGGCGTGACCTACCTGAGCGACTCGTCGCCAGGGCACCCCGCGTCGCCTCCGGGTGGGCGCCCGAGCCATGCGTTGGAGCAGACCCTGCGGCCGGCGACGCCACCGGTGTCCCCTCGCGGCACGCTCATCCAGGGGGCGGTGACGCCCCTGCCCGCTCCCGTCGTGGCGCGCGGCCTGGTGCCGGGTCAGGTGGTCGCGGACCGCTACCAGGTGCGCAAGTGGCTGGGCTCGGGAGGAACCGCCGCGGTGTACGAGGTGCTGGACCTGAAGACGAACCAGCACGTGGCGCTCAAGGTCCTGGCGGTGCCCCACGCGGAGGAGACGCTGGTCACGCGCTTTCGCCGGGAGGTGGAGCACGCGCGAGCGCTGGAGCACGTCAACATCCTGCGCGTCTTCGACGTGGGGTGGGATGGGGAGCGGCACTTCCTGACCGTGGAGCTGCTCGCGGGCATGGACCTGCGCCAGCTCCTGCAGGAGCGCAGGCCCACGCTGGCCGCTGCCCTGCGCTGGCTCACCCACGCCACCGTGGCCCTGGAGCACGCGCACGCGCGCGGGGTGCTGCACCGGGACATCAAGCCCGGCAACCTCTTCATCACCCGGACCGGGGTGCTCAAGCTGATGGACTTCGGCCTGGCCAAGAGCGAGCACGTGCCGGGCACCACGGCCCAGGGCGCCACGCTCGGCACCCCGGAGTACATGGCGCCCGAGCAGGTGATGGGCACTCCCCCCGTGTCACCCGCCTCGGACCTGTACTCCCTGGGCGTGGTGGCGTATGAGTTGTTCACCGGGCAACTTCCCTTCCGCCATTCGCAGCCCGTGCCGTTGATGTTCCTGCATGTACAGGAGGCGCCCCGGCCCCCCCGGTTGCTCTGTCCGGCGCTGCCGGAGCCTTTCGAACGCGTCGTGTTGAAGCTGATGGAGAAGCGCCCGGAGGACCGTTACCGCAACGCGACCGAGCTGCGTGCCGCGCTGGCGAAACTGTGGCCCCTGGTGCTCAAACGCCCTTCATGAGGCAGGTGTCATGATTTCCGTTCTCGGCCTGCTGTTCACCAGCCTCCTGCTGGGGATGGCCGCCCGGCGCAGTGGCCGTTTCCACGAGCACACGGCGCACGTCATCAACGCCTATGTGATCAACGTGGCGCTGCCCGCGCTGGTGTTGCGCTCGGTGCACGGGCTCACGCTGGCGCCCGAGCTGTTGCTGTCCGCCGCCGTGCCCTGGGTCATCTTCGGCGCGGCCTGGCTGCTGTTCCACGCGCTGGGCCCCCGGTTGGGGCTGGCGCCCGACAGCGTGGCGGCGCTCGTGCTCACGGGGGGCCTGGGCAACACGTCGTTCGTGGGCCTGCCGCTCATCGAGGGCCTGCGCGGTCCCGAGGCCCTGCGGGTGGCGGTGGTCATCGACCAGTTGGGCTCGTTCCTGGCGCTGGCCACGGTGGCGACGATCTACGCCGCGCGCGCCGCGCAGAGGGAGACCCACCCGGCGGCGCTGTGGAAGAAGCTGGTGGGCTTCATGCCCCTGGTGGCGCTGGTGCTCGCGTTGCTCACCCATCCGTGGGCGTTTCCCACGTGGGTGGATGGGGTGCTGGCGCGGCTGGGCTCGACGCTCACCCCGCTCACGCTCTTCTCCGTGGGCTACCAGTTGCGGCTGTCCGGCCTGCGGGGCCGGGGAAAAGCACTGGGTCTGGGGCTGGGCTACAAGCTGGTGCTGGCCCCGCTCGGCATCGCGCTGCTGCTGCTCGCGCTGCCGCGGCTGGACCGTCTGTCTTACGAGGTGACCGTGCTTCAGGCGGGGATGGCGCCGATGGTGACGGGGGCCATCCTCGCGGTGGACCATGGGTTGGATCCAGAGTTGTCCGCCCTCATGGTGGGGGTGGGCATCCCGCTGTCGTTGCTCACGGTGCCCGCGGCCCTGTGGTTGATGGGATAGGAGCCCTGGCTCAGGCGAAGGCTTCCGTGGCGAAGGACAGCTCGAGGCCGTCCGCGCGCATGCGCAGCCGTGGCCGGGACAGCCAGTGGCAGTGGGGGCAATAGCTGTGCGCGCCACCTCCCGGTGTCTTGCGGATGTTCACCGCGCCGCCACACAGCATGCATCCCTGAGGGAGGACGAATTCGGCGATGCCCTCGCCCGTGTTCTGTTCAGGTGAACCGTTCATGATCCACTGGTAACGCAGCTTCCGGCGAGCACAAGGGACACGGGCCGGCTCTTCGTGCTCCCTTGGAGAGCAAGGAGGCGGGCGAGGGGTTCCGGAGCGCGCGCACTCCTGCTAGGAGAAAGACCTCATGAAAAAAGGCATCTATTACACCCCGCGTCCCTCCCGTGAGCCCGTCACCCGCGAGGGAGATCCCGGCGGCAAGTGGTCCGCGAAGTTCCCGGACATGATGGGCTACAAGACCCAGGGTGGCGGCAAGGTGCCCGAGGACTTCGAGTGGGCGAGCAACCCCAAGCAGGCGCAGGAGGAGCTGACGCCCGAGTCACTCGCCGCCCGCTACAGCCAGCGGGTGATTCCGCGCCTTCCCGAGTCCGCGCCCACGCCCGCGCTTGCCGCGGACGCGAAGCCGGCGCCCAAGTAGCACCGGACGTCAGAGCCGGGCGAGCAGCGCGTTCACCAGGCCCCGCACGGCCTCGGGGCCGCCCTGGTGCAGGAAGAGGTTGGGCTCGGTGATCTCCAGCTCCATCAGCCGCAGCGCGCCCTGCTCGTCCCGCGCCATGTCCACGCGGGCGTAGAGGAGCTCGAAGCCCGTGGCGGCGAGCACCTTCCGGGCGAAGGCCCGCTCCTCCTCGGTGGAGGGGATGGGCTCGGCGAGGGTGGGATCATAACCCGGACGAGCCGACAGGGCGGCGGGCCGCAGGATGGCGTGGGTGTTCTCCCCTCCGAAGAAGAGCAGCGAGCGCTCCCCATGGCCCTCCACCGAGGCGATGTAGGGCTGCACCATCATGTCCTTGTGCGGCAGTACGCGCGCCACCAACTCTCGCGCGGCGGGCAGCTCCGTGGGCCCGCGCACCCGGAGCGTGTCGCGCGCGCCCGCGGACACCGCGGGCTTCACCACCGCGTCGCTCCAGCCGCGCTCGGCGAGCAGGGCCTCCACGTCCGGGGTCGAACCCCGCTCGAGCCAGGCCGTGGGCACGATGGGCACACCGCGTGACTCCAGCTCGCGCAGATAGCTCTTGTGCGTGTTCCACCGCACCACCTCGGGAGGATTCCACAAGGGGCACTGGGCTCCGGCGCGCTCGGCCCAGGCGACGAACTCGTCACGGCGCATGTCCGAGTCCCAGGCGGTGCGGATGAGCGCGAGCCGGAAGCGGCTCCAGTCCACCGCCGGGTCATCCCAGATGACGGGTCCGGCTTTCACCCCCCGGGCGGCGAGCGCCTCGGTGAGGAGTGTCTCGTCGGGCCGGCAATGGGGGTAGGTGGACGCGGTGACCAGGGCGATATCGAGGGGCGTGCCAGGGACGGGCATGGCCCCTCGATATCGGGTGGAGTGGGGCTCGGCTACTTCTTCTCCAGGGGCCCCTCGCCATCATTGAGCAGGGTCTTCTTCTCACCGGGCTGGGCGGGCTGTTCGAACGGGCCCTCGCCGTCGTCGATGACGCCCTTCTTGTCCCCGATGTGGCCGTCACCCTGCTCGGTCCCGGAGCCCCCCACGCCTTCCTTGAACCCCTCGACGGCTTCCCGCGTCGCGTCGCCCACGTCGCGGGCCGTGTCTCCCACCGCCTTGCCTACCTCCCGGGCGTCCTGACGCAGCTCGTGATCCTGACGCTCGGTGCAGCCGGCCATGAGTCCCGCGATCCCCAGCAGGCCCACCACTACACGTGCCTTCCAGCCCTGTGCCGCCATGGTGCTCTCCTCCGGTCGAAGTGGTTCGCGGGGAGAAGCTAGGCATCCCGTCCAGCGCGCGGCGGCCCCCCCGCTCCGGGTGGATGGGGAGCGGGCGGGCGGGCGGACGAAACCCTCACGGGCTCACTGCTGCTGGGAGGCGATGACGGCGCCGAGCCGGCGCATGCCCTCTTCCAGCAGCTCCGGCGGGCGGTTGGAGAAGTTCAGGCGCATGAACTCGTGGCGCGGCTCGGCGGCGTAGAAGGGCGCGCCCGGCACGAAGGCCACGCGCTTCTCCAGCGCCAGGGGGAAGAGCGCGTCCGCGCTCATGCCGCGCGGCAGCTCCGCCCACACGAACATCCCACCGTCCGGCTGCGTCCACCGGGTGCCCACCGGCATGTGCCGCTCCAGCGACGCGAGCATGGCCATGCAGCGCTCCCCGTAGATGACGCGCAGGCGCTCCAGGTGGGCATTGAAGTCGAAGCGCGTGAGCAGCCGCGCCGTGGCCCGCTGCGCCACCGTGGCGGTGTGCAGATCCGCCGCCTGCTTCACCACGGTGACCGCCCGGAGGATGTCCCGCGGCCCCACCATCCACCCGATGCGCAACCCGGGCGCCAGCGTCTTGGAGAACGAGCCGAGGCTGACCACCACGCCCTCGTCGTCGAGCGAGGCTAGCGACGGCAGGTGCTCGCCCCGGAAGCGCAGCTCGCCGTAGGGGTTGTCCTCGAGGATGAGGATGCGGTGGCGCTGGGCGAAGCGCACGAGCGCGCGCCGGCGCTCCAGCGACAGCGTGGTGCCCTTGGGATTCTGGAAGTTGGGCACCAGGTAGATGAGCTTGGGCTTGCGCGAGGTGACCAGGCGCTCGAGGTCCTCCACGCGCATGCCGTCATCGTCGCTGCCCACGACGGCGTAGGAGGCCTCGTAGCCGCTGAACGTCTGCAGCGCGGCGAGGTAGCTGGGGTTCTCCACCACCACCAGATCTCCCGGGTCGAGCATCACCTTGGCCACCAGCTCGATGCCCTGCTGCGAGCCGTTGGTGATGAGCACCTGATCCACCCCCACGCTCAGCCCGCGCTCGGCCATGTGCGCGCAGATCCACTCGCGCAAGGGGCCGTAGCCCTCCGTGGTGCTGTACTGCAGCGCGGCGCGGCCCTCCTCGGCGAAGGCCTCCGCGTGGGCCTGGGCGATGGCCTCCACCGGGAAGAGCTCGGGCGCTGGCAGGCCGCCCGCGAACGAGAGCACGTCCGGACGCTCGGCCACCTTGAGGATCTCCCGGACCGCGGAGGCCTTCATGCGCGACATGCGTTGGGAGAGCGGGAACGGCGGAGGAGCATTGGCGAGGGGGGCGGCGATCATGTTTCAGGCTCCTTTCAGCTCATCTTCAGAGACGTGGACGTGCGTCCCCTCCTTGATGGAGGTGAGGACGATGGTGGTGTGGGTGCGCGTGACGCCCGCGATGACCCGCAGCGTCTCCACGAGCAGGGTGTCGAGCGTCTTCGTGTTCCGGGTGCGCACCTTGAGGATGTACGAGTCCTGTCCCGCCACGCGGTGGGCCTCGAGCACCTCGGGCAGCGCCAGCACCTTCTTGGCGAAGCCCTCGAAGTACTTGGGATGTTCGATGCTCACGCCAATGAAGGCGGTGATGTCCTTGCCCAGCTTCGCCGCGTCCACGTGCGCCGCGTAGCCCGTGATGACCCCCCGCTCCTCGAGCTTGCGGATGCGCTCGGCCACCGCAGGCTGGGACAGTCCCACCGCTCGGGACAACTCCAGCTGCGTGGCGCGGCCCTCGCGCTGCAACAAGTCGAGCAGGTGGTAGTCGAGTTCATCCATGTCGGCGGGGGGACCTTATTTTTATAAGCCTCGGTGGCTCTCCACGAATAAGGTATATGTCGTCCACCCTTTGTGCAAGAAGCTTGACGGCGGAGCAGCCAGACGGGCATGCGCCGCGTCCGTGGGCCGCGGGAGAAGGGGAGGAGAGTGACCGGCTTCCTGATGGGAATCGGCGTGGGCGCCTGGGTGGCCCACCGGTTCGTCAAGGGGTTGTGGTGGGTGGAGCTCGGCGTTGGTGTGTAGGCGCTGGGCGTTGCCTGGACCCTGGGCAGTGACACCCAGGCCGTGCTCGAGTTCCTGTTGCCCGTGATGGGACAGGGCCGCGGGGCGGTGCCGCCGGGCTGTTCTTCAGCAACGAGTGAAGCCATGGGGGCGGCCGGGGCGCGTCACACCGAGCCCTGGGCGCCCGAGCCCTCTCCGGTCCGGGGGCGCAGCCGGCGGATGGCCCGCAGCAGCATGTAGCCGTCGAGCGGATTGGGCACATAGCCCTTGGCGCCGATGCGGTGGGCCCGCGCGAGGTCCTCGTCGTCCGACGAGCCGGCGAGCAGCAGCGTGCCGCCGATGCGCGCCTCTCCCGCGAGCAGTCCCTCCATGGCCTGCACGGGGGCGAACACCAGATCCGAGGCGGTGGTGTGCAGCGTCTCCAGCGGGGAGATGACCCGGGTGCGGATGCCCTCGCGGGCGAGCGAGCGGGAGATGAGGGTCGCCGTGACGGGCGGCCACGCATAGAGGAGGACGGGCGCGTTGGGTCCCCGCTCCAGGGAGAGCGGGCGCACTGGCGGCTCGGTCTGCTCCTGGAAACGGTAGAGCGCGAAGAGCGCCCGGGAGATGGCCGGGTCCGAGGCGACGTACGGCTCGACGCGGGGCTTGCCGGAGACGGCCCGCACGGCGTCCAGGGCCTCCAGTGAGGCGGGAGCGGGCAGGGCGATGTGCAGCACCTCGCGCTCGCCCTTGTCGAGCCGCAGCGGGATGGCCCGGTACTTCCGGGCGACGCGCTTGGACACCAGCCGGGTGAGCTTCGGGTGGAGGGGCTCCCGGTCCAGGTCGATGGCGGGGAAGCCCGCCTGCTGGGCGAGCGCGCGCAACACGTCCGCCTCGGTGCACAGGCCCTCGCGCACCAGCGCCCTGCCGAGGGGCACCCCCATCTCGTGGTGGTGCACCAGACCGAGACGAAGTTGAGCACGATCGAGCAGTCCCAGCTCCATCAGGATCTCGCCGAGCATGCGCTTGGAATCGGCTTGCATGGAACGAATGTCACCACCGGGTGGGGGCCTCGCGATGGATGACAGGTTCAGCCGCCGCTCCTCTGCCCGCCAGGAGCGCGGGCCGCTTCAGCCGCGTAGCAGCCAGCGCAGCAGCTCGTCCGGTGCGTCCACGTGGACGAAGTGCCCCGCGTTGGGGAGCGTGTCCACCGGACAGCCCAGGGCCTCCATCCGGGCCACATCATTATCGGAGACGTAGGCGGCCCGGCCGCCGCGGATGCAGCGCACCGGCAGCTCCGGGCGTGCCAGGGCGTTCCAGAACTGCTCGCCGTTCACCCGCGCGTGGAACTCACCGAGCGCTTCCCGGTCGAAGCGCCAGCGCACGCCTCCCTCCGGCGCGGGCTCCAGGTTCATGAGGAGCCAGTCCGAGAGCGGGCCCGACAAGCCCCGTCCCGTCAGCTCCTCGCGCATCGCCTTGCGATCCGCGGCCCGGGCGGGCGACGCCCGCAGCTTCTCGAGCACCTTGCCGCTCTCGGACAGACCCGGGGGAATGGGGCCCGGGGTGATGTCCAGCAGCGTGACGCTCGCCACGTCCCCGGGCGTCGCCAGGCTCGCGGCCAGTGACACGCGGCCTCCAATGGAGTGCCCCACGAACTCCAGGGGCCCCTCGAAGCCCGCCGCGCGTGCCGTCTCCACCACGTCCATGGCCACATGGGACAGCGTGGCCCCGGGCGGCAGCGGCGGCGAGGTGCCATGGCCCGTCAGGTCCGGCAGCAGGAAGCGGCGGCTCGGGTCCGCCGCGCTCCAGGCCGCCGCCAGCGAGCGCAGGTTGCGCCCCGTGCCGAGAAATCCATGCAGCAGCACCGTCGGCCGCTGTCCTTCACCCAACTGGAAGCTCGCGAGAATCACCCCCGCCACCTAACGCCCAGGGCTCCCCTCGGCAAGCGGGCAGGCGAGCCCTCGTTCCATATCCGGAATAGACGGGACTGGTCGGCACTCGGGGCCATGAACAATTTCACCACATGATGCCCAAGCGACTGGACGGTGTGGGGTTCGGGGGACGGGGAGCGCGGTGGGTGGTGGGAGCGGTGGTGGCGATGGTGCTGTTCGCGGGAACGGCCCAGGCCCGGGCCGTGGGGGGCGTGCGCCTGCCGGACGCCATCTCGCTCCAAGGCAAGAAACTGCTGTTGGATCACATCGAGCTCAAGAAGCTGCTCTTCTTCGAGCTCTACGTCTGGGGGCTGTACCTGGAGCAGACGCCGGGCTCCACCCGGGAAGCCATCTCCTTCCAGGGCCCCAAGCAGCTGCAGCTGCACTTCAAGCGCAGCATCCCGCGTGACGAGCTGGCGAACGCCTTCCGGAGCTTCCTGTCCCACAGCGCGGTGATGCGCTCGGCGGACATGAAGCGGCAGTCGGAGCAGCTGGTGCAGTCGCTGCGCGCCGTGAACTCGGGGGACTCGCTCCTCATCACCTATCTGCCGGACCAGGGGCTGAGGGTGTCGGGTGAGGGCTCCCAGGGCGCGATGATTCCGGGCAAGGCCTTCGCCGACGCGCTCTTCGACGCCTGGCTCCAGGAGAACCCCATCTACGACCGCGACTGAGTACCGCCCAGGCGTCCACGCGGGGGGATGGGTGAAGCGCGTCGGGTAGGGGGATCCAAGGGGGGATGGGAGGTCAACCAGACAAGTTGATTCCCTCCATCTGTTTTCAGAAGTAGTGTCCCCGGGGAATGGACGACCTCGACACGCTGAAGCGCAACCTGGGGGCGGCCCTCCTGGTGGCCCGGGAGAAGGCGGGACTGACCCAGGCGGATGTGTCCTCTCAAGTAGGGATCGCCACGGCGATCTATGGCCGGATCGAGCGCGGGCAGATGCTGCCCAGCGTGCCCACGCTGTACCGGTTGTGCTCGACGCTGCACTTGTCGGCGAGCGAACTGCTGGGGCTGGGCGCCGGCTGGCCGGAGCAGGAGGCCGGCGCGCGGGAGCAGGACGCGGAGCAGTCCGCGGAACTGCTCCACCTCGCTACGCTCCTGCGCCAGTTGTCTCCGAGCGAGCTGCGCTGCCTGGCGGCGCTCGCCTCGGACATCTGGCGCACGCGTGGCCCGGGCAAGCGCCGCTCACCGCCAGGAGATTGAAGCGGACACCTCCGCGGATTCCCCGCGCCCGGGCGCCACGCTTGCGCGTATCGTCTCCGGCCATGGTGCTGAAAATCGTCCAGGCCGGAGAACCGGTCTTGCGCCAGCGTGCGCGAGACCTCACCCCCGAGGAGATGACGAGCCCCGCCACATGGCAGCTCATCTCCCTCATGCGCGACACCATGCGGGACGCGCCGGGGGTGGGACTGGCGGCCCCTCAGGTGGGGGTGGATGTGCGGCTGGTGGTCATCGAGGATCGGGCGGAGTACATGGCGGGCCTGCCCGCCGCGGACCTGGCCGCGCGTGAGCGCGAGCCCGTGGACTTCCATGTCCTCATCAACCCGCGCCTCATCGTGGAGGACGCGACGCCGGCCGAGTTCCAGGAGGGGTGCCTGAGCGTCTCGGGCTTCCTCGCCCTGGTGCGTCGCGCACGTGGCGTGCGGGTGGAGGCCTTCGACGAGAATGGTCAGCCCTTCTCGCGCTCCGCCCGCGGCTGGTACGCCCGCATCCTCCAGCACGAGGTGGATCACCTCGATGGCACGCTGTACATCGACCGGATGGAGCCACGCAGCTTCAGCACCCTGGACAACCACCGGCGGCACTGGGCCTCGCGTCAGGTGGCGGACATCCGCCAGGCTTTGGGTCTGACGCCCTGAAGGCGCGCTTCGGCAAGAGGTGAGTTCGCGCCTCCGTGCCCCACTCCACAATCGGGCGCGAAAAGTTCACAGGTTGGGTTGTCCAGGCTCACTTGAAGGACAATTTTTTCCTCATTGACGACTTTCCCCTCTGGAGGGGTGTGCGATGAGGTCTCCGTTCAAGTGGATGGTGTGTCTCTTGCTGTGCGTGGTGGGCCCGGCGATGGCGAGCGAGGCCCCGCCGCCCGAGCCTGGAGACGTGTCCTCCACGGACGCGCCCCCGGACTTCGAGGGCCTCGTGGAGAGTTTGACCGCGGGCAGGTTGCTGGATGCGTCACGGCGGGTGGTGGATGAGGGAATCGCCGAGTACAGCTACACCGTGCGGGTGGGCTCTGGCGACTACGACGTCATCACCGTCCACCGCGTGGTGGCGGAGCTGCTTCCGGGCATCCCCCGGGTCGGCCAGAAGCCCGTCTTCCTGGTGCATGGAGACCTGTGGGGCTTCCGGGGTGCTTTCCTGCCGAGCGTGGAGAGTTCCGCGGTGCCGCGCGGGAAGTCCTTCGCCATCTACCTGGCGCGCCAGAAGATGGATGTGTGGGGGATCGATCTGCGCTGGGTGCACGTCCCCGCGACCACCACTGACTTCACCTTCATGCAGAGCTGGAACCTGGAGACGCACTTGCAGGACGTGCGCGCCGGAATGGTCCTGGCGAGCCAGCTGCGCTCGCTGGGCCTCTCGAGCGTGGAGCCCATGCCGTTGCTGGGCTGGAGCCGGGGCGCCGCCATCGGATACGCGGTGCTCAACGCGGAGGCGAAGTTGCCGGCGAATCAGCGCCTGGTGCGCGCCTTCGTCCCCGTGGACATGGCCTATGTGCTCGACGAGAAGACGGCCGTGAACCAGCGCGCGGCCGCGTGCCTGGGGTACAAGATGCTCTCCCCGCTCCAACAGTCGGGCGTCTATGTGGAGAGCAGTGGCCAGTTCCTCCTGGAGCTGGTTTCCCTGGCCAATTCCTTCCCCAAGGCAAGCTCGGACTACATGGAGGGGTTCACCAATCGGGAGGCCGCGCTGCTGGCGGGCTCCGCCACCTTCAAGTTGCAGCCCGTTCCCCTCCTGGATGGGTACCACTTCACCGGCGGCACCTTCTCGGGCTCGGTTCCCACGGGCCTGACCTGGACGAACGAGCGCTTCCTGTTCGACGTGATGATGCAGGCCTCACCCTTCCAGAGCATCGGCGAGCAGGTGGAGACGCTGGCGCTGTGGTGCGGCTCGCCGAGCCAGCCCTACAACGACCGGCTTCACCATGTGAAGGTGCCGGTGTTGTATGTGGGCGCCGCCGGGGGCATGGGCGACCTGGGCCTCGCGACCCTGGCGCAGCTCGGCACCAAGGACAAGGACATCAGCGTCTTCATCGTGAAGCGCCTGTCGGACGGCGCCCGCGCGCTGGACTACGGCCACGCGGATCTGTTCCTCGCCTCCGACGCGGAGCAGCTGGTCTGGCCGCGCATCGCGAGCTGGCTCGCGGATCCCTGAGCAGGGGGGCTCCCCTCACAGGGAGGCCGAGGCGCGTCCCAGGCCCTCGGCCACGGAGGTGAAGGCGTCCCGGGTGCGCACGCGCGCTTCGCCGAAGCGCTGGGTGTAGAGCCGGCGCACCGAGGGAATCTGCGAGGAGCCTCCCGTGAGGAACACCGCGTCCACCTCGCCCGCCCCCGCGCAGCGCGCGAGCAGTCCCTCGGTCACCTCGCTCAGCTCGCGCAAGAGCGGCTCGCACGCCGTCTCGAAGTCCGCGCGGGTGATGCGCTCGTGCAGCTGGATGCGCGCCTCCTCGAAGTCCAGCGTGGTCTCCTCCTCGGAGGACAGCCGCACCTTGGCGGCCTCGATGGCGCGGAAGAGCCGGTAGCCCAGGTTGTCCATGACGAGATCGTAGAGGGCCGCGGCCTCGGCGGGCTTGTCGCTGGACTCCTGCATCAGCTCCAGCAGCTCCTGGGTGGACTTCTCGCGGATGAAGGACATCTCGTGCCAGGACAGGAGCTTGGCCATGACGTGCTGGGGCACGGGCAGCCGCTTGTCGCTGAAGCCCCGCACGCGGTAGGTGGAGCCGGCGCCAAAGCGCGGCAGGAGCGAGTGGCGCATGATCTCCGCGTCGAAGCGGTCACCGCCAATGCGCACACCGGTGGAGCCCACCACGTCCGCGCGCCGGTCCGGATTGCCCCGGCGCGAGGGCCCCAGCCGCATGAGCGTCAGGTCCGTGGTGCCCGCGCCGAAGTCCGCCACCAGCACGAGCTCGTCGCGGGTGAGCTGCGCTTCGTAGGAGAGCGCGGCGGCGATGGGCTCGATGAGGAATTGAATCTGGGTGAAGCCGGCGCTCTCCGCGGCGCGGCGCAGGCGCTGCTCGGCGAGCGTGTCCGCGGCGGCGTCGGTGGAGAAGAGGGCGGGGCGGCCGAGCACCACGCACTCGGGGGCGGTGCCGCCGGTGTGGGGGGCGGCGGCCTCGCGCACGCGGCGCAAGAGCAGCGCCACCAGGTCCTCGATGAGCCAGGTGCGCCCGCGGATCTGCGTGGCGCGGAAGGACGCGCTGTGCAGGAAGGACTTCACGGACTGGATGAAGCGGCCCGAGGGGTCCTCCAGGTAGCGGGAGATGGCGGGGGCGCCCGTGTACGCGTCGCGCTCGTCCTCGGGGAAGAAGATGACGGAGCGGTAGAGGCGCGGGTCGCTGTAGCCGGGGGAGATGGGGAGCACCGTTCCGTCCGGGAGGGCGAGTGCCGTGTTGCTGGTTCCGAAGTCGAGTCCGCAGGCGGGCATGGGGCGCTTCCTCTACGTGCAAATGACGGAGATGGGTAGCGCCGAGTACCGCTCACTCCAGCAGCGCGCACAGCGCGTGCGTGCGCTTCTCGTCGTGCCAGTCCCCGAGGTGCCGTCCAGCCCGGGCGGCCTGCCGGGCACGTTCCGCGCGCGCGCCCCTGAGCAACGTGCGTGCCGCGGCGCGCTGGGCCGCGGCGCCATGGAGGGCGAAGTGCTGGAGCAGGTGCAGCCGCACGTCCGCGTCATGCAACTCGCCCAGCGACTCCTGCAGGGGCTCGAGCGCCTTGATCAGGGGCTTCACCTGGCGGCCCAGGGCGGGAACGAAGAGCTCGGCCTCGTAGCGCAGCTTCTTCACGTCCTTGCGCAGTGCATGCGCCAGGGCGGGCGTGAGGTCCTTCGCGCGGTTCTCCATGAGGGACTCCAACTGGAGCAGGCGGTGGCTCAGCTCCTGGCGTACGCGCCGCCCTCCGTACTTGCCCGGGCCTTTGAGCCGCCGCGTCTCCCGCTCGAGCGCGGGGACGGTCTGGTCCGCCCAGCGCACGAGCGCGCGCCGCAGCCGCCGTTCCTTGTCGGGGAGTGGAGACATCAGGCGCGCGTGCATCGCCTGGAAGCCGGCGCGTCTCGAGGACTCGCCCTTCTGGGCCGCCTCTTCCAGCCAGGCCCCCTGGACGTGGAGGTCACGCACCTCGCCGAGCGCGTCCTGGAGCCGCTTCACCTCGCGCTCGCGCGCCTTCAGGTCTCCCATGTCGCGGAACGCCTCGAGCACCGCGCGCAGCCGGCGGGTGGCCACCCTCAGATCGTGGACGCGCTTCGGGGTGAGCTTCCGGGTGAGGGCGGCCTCCGCCCGGCGCGCGTCGGCCAGACGCGCGGTGAGCAGCTGCCGGGCGGCCTGGGTCCGCCGGCTCTCACGGTCCAGCCCATGGGAAGGGGAGGAAGGGGACATGGGGGCGTATCAGAAGACCGCCCCCGTCCACCGTGCAAGCCCCGCCTCATGCCCCTGGCGGGGTCTCTCCTGCACAAGACAACTCAGGCGTTGGTCGAGGAGTTGGTCTCCTCGCGGATGACGGAGGGGCCGGTCTCCTCGCGGGCGATGTTGGACGAGCCATACAGGTGGCTCTCGAGGAACCACAGGTCCTCCTCCACCGTGCCGAGCACTTGCGTGAGCAGATCCGAGGACACCGGATCATTGAGCTCGTCGCAGCGCTGGATGCCGTCGCGGATGGTGGCCGCGTAGCGCGACACGCGGTCGACGATGACGCGAACGTGGTCATCCCCGTTCACGGCGCTCAGGTCGTACTCCTCCAGCTCGCTGTTCTTCATGGCCAGCCGGATGGTGCCCTCCGCGTAGCCGCCCAGGGCCCCGGCGCGCTCGGCGAACTCATCGGCGTGCTCGCGCACGTGGTCGGCCACCTTGTCGAAGAGCAGATGGCGGCTGATGAAGTGGTTGCCGCGGATGTTCCAGTGCGCCTGCTTGACCTGCCAGTGCAGGTCCACGGCCGTCGCCAGACAGGTGTTGAGCAGATCGATCAGCTCGGAGCGGGCCTCGCGCGGCAGGTTGATGTGGCTGGGAAACTTGGTGGTCATGAACTAGCCCCTGGTCGAGTGTTTCCGGAGGGAAAGCCCGCCGGTTCGCTTCAGAGCCACAGGGTGGGGATGGCGGCGGCGGGCGCCAAGCGGGGATTCGTCCAGCGTTGGCTCGGCAGGGGAGCGGGCGAGCAGACGGATGGCGCCTCAGGGAGGCGTGGGGCTCGCCAGCGCCTCGATGGCCGCGGAGATGACCCCGGGGTGGGTGATCATCGTCGGGTGGAAGGGGACGTGGAAGACGCGCTCGTGCGTGCCGGGCAGGCGCGAGTTCTCCGCGGGGAAGATGACGCCGTCCAGGGGCGTCCAGAAGCAGAAGACCTCGGTGTCGCCGAAGGGCTTCTCGCGCCGGTTCAGCTCGAGCAGGAAGGGGCTGTCCGGCCGCATCTGCACCAGGGCGGGATCCCTCCGCAGATAGGCCAACCATGTCCCCTGGTGCGGCCCGGAGATGGACACGAAGCGGCGCACGTGGGGTTGCCCACCCAGGGACTGCATCCAGTAGCGCGTGGACAGGGCGCCCTGGCTGAAGGCCACCACGTCGACGCGCTCGGCGTGGGTGCGCCGGCGCAGCGCCTCGGCGGCGCGGCCCACCTGGTAGGAGATGGCCTCGATGGGGAGCTGTCCATTGTTGGGGTGGAGGTCCACGGCATGGAGCCGGTTCCGGGGCCAGCCCGCGGCCACGAAGGTGTCGAGCATGGGGTTGAGCCGGTTGGCGTTGTCATCCGTGCCGGGGACGAAGAGCACGGGGACGGGCTCGCTCGAGGCGCGCACGGCGGGCATGGTGGCGCAGCCGGTGAGGGTGGCGAGCAGCAGTCCCACGAACACCCCGCGAGGGGGACGGGGCGTGGGAAGTGGTCGGGAGGGAGTCATGCGGGGTTCTCCGGGCCAGGATGGGAGCCTCCAGGCAGGCGAGGGCCCATCATGCATGCAACCCATCCTCCCTCACACCCGTACGTATGTTGAAGCCACGGGGGGTCTGGTCGGATGCAACCCCGGTGAGGAGACAGCCATGTCGAAGAAGAACCTCCTGGGTCTGCTCATGCTCGTGCAGCTCTCGGGTGTCCTGGGCTGTGCCACGGTGGTTCGCCAGAGCACCAAGGGGGCCCTGGAGGCGATCCGCCAGCAGAAGGAAGAGGTCGACCAGGAGCAGGAGGCCTCCCTCATGCGGGGCACGGCGGGACAGATGACCCGGGGCGCCTTGGACGCGCTCATCACCGGGGAGCCCCCGCCCAAGGCCCAACAGGTCGAGGAGAACCCCGGCGGCGTGGCCTCGGGTGGAGGCGCGGCGGGGGGCGGAGCGGCGGCCTCCACGGGAACGGGCGGGTCGGGCCTGGGAGGGCGGGGGCCCGTGTCCGTGCTGTCCGCGCAGCTGGCCCGGGGGCTCAGCGCGGAACTCGAGCGCCAGCTCGGAGCGGATGGCTCGGGGCCGCTGGCGCGGAGCATGTCGGCGGCGGCCGGTCAGGTGGCCGCCTCGGTGATCCAACAATCCAAGGACGAGTTCGGCCCCCTCTTCCCCGAGTGCCAGGGGCTCGAAGGGGAAGCGGCCCGGGGGTGCGGGGAGGCGCGGGTGTCCCAGCTCAGCGAGTCCGTGGGTGGAGGACTCGTCCGGGGCATGTTCAAGGCCGCTCAACCCGTGCTGCTCATCGTCGCCTTCGGGGGAGGGCTGCTGGTGGGGCTGCTCGTCTTCCTGGCCCTGTCCGTGGCGCGCATCCACCGGGAGTCGGGGGGCGGCGCGGGCGTGTTGCGGCAGCGGCGCTCCGTCTGACTCACGTCTGCAGGAGGATGAAGTCCACCACGGTGCGCCACAGGCGCTCGAAGTGGAGCCGGCGGAAGCCCGAGCCCGAGATGAGCCAGTCCACATGGGGCGGGCGGTGCGCGGGCTGGTCGAAGTGGCCGATGGCGTCCAGGTGGTCCGCGCGCACGGCCGTCAGCACCCGGCCGTAGACCTGCGAGCGCGTGGGGACGATGCCATCACACGCCTGGGGACCCGGCAGGGCGCCGTAGGCTTCCACCAGCGCCGCGGTCTGCGCGGGCGTATGCGGCGGAATGGCGGTGAGGGGCATGCGCTGGGTGCGCCCGTACAGGAAGGCATAGACGGTGTGGGTGATCTGCGCGTACGGGTCCAACCCCGCGCCCAGCCGCGTGCGCAGCGAGGGAGGCCGGGCCTGGGTGATGACGGAGCCGTAGCGCACCCCGGGCCGGTCCTGGCAGCTCGCGTTGAACAGGTCGATGCCCTCGGGCGTGAGCTGGGGGACCAGCGACGCGTCATTGCCCACGTCCCCGAGGAAGCGCACCAGCTCCTCGCGGCGCTCGGCGGAGAAGTCGCCCAGCAGCTGCTCGAAGAGCTGATCCAACAGGGTGGGGCGGAAGCCGAGCTGCTCGTCCCACCGGGTGATGAGGCTGCCGAAGCGGAAGGCCACGCTCAAGGGCAGCCGGCCGAAGCGCAGCACATACACGGTGAAGAGCGACAGCAGTTGCAGCAGCTTCTGGCCGAAGAGCCCGAGGAAGAAGGACGCGAGCGGTGTGCCCGCGTGGGGCGTGGACACCGTCACCACCGTGCGCACCCGGCGGGCGAAGCGCTCCACGTCCATGTCATCGCCCAGGAGCACCCCGGGGCTGACGAAGAGCCGGGCATCGAGCCCTCCGGTGGAGTGGCCGATGAGGTGGATGGGGCAGTCATCGTCCTTCACGTGGGCTTCGATGGACTTGAGCAGGTCCCCCGCCCGCGTGCGGATGGAGCCGGTGGGGTGCGTGAGGACCTGCACCACCTCGACGTCCACGCCCCGGGCCTTCATCTCCGCGACGAAGTAGTCGCGCACGTGCCCGAAGTACAGCAGCTCTCCCAGGTTGGCGAAGCCGAAGAAGCCGGGAACCAGGAGGATGTAGTGCTTCGTCGCCATTCCGCCCAACCTTCAGGGGTCCGGGCCCTCAACTCAAGCCCCATGTGCATGCTCCCTTGCTCTGGTTGACGTCTTGGGCCTCCCAGGCAAGAGCCGGGTTGCTTTTCAACCCCCCTCGCTTGTCTGGAACACTCACCGTGAAATGGCGGGGCCGCGGTCCTGGTCAACCTCGGGGGTCGGGCCGGAATCCATCACGCCCGGCACCCACCGGGCCTCTGGGCCCCTCGAGGACCAGGAAACCCTCGGGGATGAGGCTCGTGGCGAGCATGACCTCGTTGATGTCGCGGTGCTCGGTCCAGGAGCGCACGGCCTGGTGCTCGGGAGCGAGCCAGAACGAGACGAGCTCGGAGCCGAGCGCGGCGAAGTTCCTCAGGCGTTGGAGGGGCCTTTCGCCCACGGCGGGCTGAATCAATCCGATGGACGAGAGCCCGATCGCGAGCCCGAGCTCCCGGAACGCGAGACGCCGGGACGCGGGCTGACTCCCTTCACCATACAGCGAATACAGGGACAGTCCTTCCAGGGCGGCGGCGAGCAGGCTCTCGAGGAGCGCGCCATCCCGGAAGGCCTCGCTTGCCTCGAGCTGCGCGACGCGGCCGGCATCCGAGAGGAGTCCACCGAGCCCGAGCGGATCGACCGTCCGCACGTCCGTGACGCGCAGCAGCGCGGCGAAGTCTTCGACGGCCCGTCGCGGCACAGGCCCCACCGCCGCGCCTGGGAGCAAGGTGCTCGTGGCCTCGAGCTGCACGCAGGTGATGAGCCCGTCCAGCGGATCGTGCTGCCCCATGGACGAGACGAGGGGCCGGGACAGGTCCGTGCTCATCTTCCAGACCATCCGGCGTCGTCCGGGCGGGCCATGGGTGAAGGCGGCGTGGGCGACCTCGGCGAGCTCCCTCGCCCAGAGATTGAAGCGCGGGTCGCCGGTCGCGCGCGAGACCTGGTCGAGCGCGTGCATCCACTTCGTGAGGTAGTGGAAGTACTGGCCATCCCGGTCCCACTCCAACTCGTTGTCGGGAGGCTCGTCCGGCTGGCGCTCGGGGAGGGATTTTCCGATTCGCAGACCTCCTCGCGTGGGATGCGCCTCGCCCTCCCGCTCCCCCAGGCCACTGAGCCACCCGACGCGCGTGTCGTCCGCCCGGTGACGGCCGAGGACATGGTGCACTTCATCCACGAGGTGGCGAGCGAGCTCCAGGTAGTGCGAGTCACCCGTCAGGCGTGCGAGCTCGAGGAAATTGCAGACAGCGAAGGCGTCCGTCCACAGGTAGCGCCGCGACGAGCGCGGGGAGCCGGCCAGTCCGGTGCGCTCGGCGAAGCGCGTCATGAGCCGGCTCGCGTGGGCAATGCCGTATTCCTCCGTGTCCATGTCGTGCGCCTCCCGTGACTCGAGATTGCGCACCTCCGTCTGGCCATGGCACCCAGGGGCGCTCCGCCGAGGAGGCCGCTGCTCGCCCCTCCGCGGCCACCCACTCGCCCCTCCTCTCTGGTTGACGTCCCGGCCCTCCCAGGCAAGAACCGAACTCCTCTTCCACCCCCTCGACAGTCGGGAACACCCACCGTGAAACGTCTGCTCGCCCTTGGCTCGTTGTTGGCCCTCCCCGCCGCCGCGGAGGAAGGCATGTGGACCTATGATGCCTTTCCCCGGGAGGCGGTGAAGGCCGCCTATGGCTTCGAGCCTTCCCAGGACTGGCTCGACCGGGTGCGGCTGTCCTCGGTGCGGCTGGCGGGCGGATGCTCCGCGAGCTTCGTGTCGCCCGAGGGCCTGGTGATGACCAACCACCACTGCGTCCGCTCGTGCGTGGAGGACCTGTCCTCGCCCAAGCGCGACTATCTCGCCACGGGGTTCTTCGCCAAGGAGCCCAAGGACGAGCTGCGCTGCCCCAAGGTGGAGGCCAACCAGCTCGTGGAGATGACGGACGTCACCGCGCGCCTGCAGGGCGCGACGAAGGGCCTGGAGGGCGCGGCCTTCAACACCGCGCTCAACGCGGAGATGTCGCGCATCGAGGGCGAGTGCGCCACCGGGCCCGAGTGGCGCTGCGACGTGGTGACGCTGTTCCACGGGGGGCGCTACCAGCTCTACAAGTACCGCCGCTTCCAGGACGTGCGCCTGGTCTTCGCGCCCGAGTTCTCCATGGCCGCTTTCGGTGGGGACGCGGACAACTTCAACTTCCCCCGCTACGGCTTCGACGCGGCCTTCCTGCGTGTATGGGACACCGCGGGCCAGCCGCTGAAGACAGACACCTATCTGCCCTGGGCGAAGGAGGGCGCGAAGGAGGGGGACCTGGTCTTCGTCTCCGGCCACCCGGGCGGCACCGAGCGCCAGAGCAGCGTGGCGGAGCTGGAGTTCCAGCGCGACGTGGCGCTGCCGTACACGCTCCTCCACCTCGCGGAGATGCGGGGCCTGCTGCGCGAGTACGCCTCGGGCTCGCCCGAGCGCTGGCGCACGACCCGGGCGAAGCTGCGCTCCGTGGAGAACGGCCTGAAGGCGCTGCGTGGCCGGCATCAGGCCCTGGCCGAGCCCTCGCTGCTCGCGAGCAAGCGCCGGGAGGAGGCGGACCTGCGCGCGAAGGTGAACGCCACGCCGGCGCTCAAGGCCACCACGGCGGGCGCCTGGGACGCCATGGCGCGCGCGCTGGAGTCCTCCCGGCCCCTGCTCGCGAGCTACCGGTTGAAGGAAGGAGGAGACGGTTTTCCCTCGGAGCTGTTCACCCTGGCCCGGCAGCTCGTGCGCGCGGCGGACGAGCTGCCCAAGCCCAACGCCGAGCGGCTGCGCGAGTACACCGATGGCCAGCTTCCCGGCCTGCGCCAGCAGCTCCTGCGCGAGGCGCCCATCACCCCGGAGCTGGAGGAGCGGCTGCTCACCTTCGGCTTCAACAAGCTGCGCGAGACGCTCGGGGCGGATGACGCGTTCGTGCGCGAGGTGCTCGGCCGCGAGGCGCCGGAGGATCTGGCGCGCGCGCTGGTGAAGGGCACGCGGCTGTTCGACGTGAAGGAGCGCAAGCGGCTGTTCGAGGGCGGGGCGGCGGCGATCGCGGCGTCGAAGGATCCGATGATCCTCCTGGCGCGCCGGGTGGATGGCCTGTCACGCGAGGTGCGCACGCGCTACGAGGACACGGTGGAGTCGGTGCTCAAGAAGAATGGCGAGCTGCTCGCGAAGGCGCGGCTGGCGGCCTACGGCACCACGGGCTACCCGGATGCCACCTTCACCCTGCGCCTGAACTACGGCGTGGTGAAGGGCTGGCGGGAGGACACGAAGACCGTGGCGCCGCTGACGACGTTCGCGGGGGCCTATGCGCGTCACACGGGCAAGGAGCCCTTCCGGCTGCCGGACTCCTGGCTCAAGGCCAAGGGCAAGGTGCCCGACGACACGCCTCTGGACGTGGCCACCACCAACGACATCATCGGTGGCAACTCGGGCTCCCCCATGGTGGATCGCGAGGGCCGGGTGGTGGGACTCATCTTCGACGGCAACCTGCCATCGCTCGGTGGCCGGTACGCTTACGTGCCGGAGACCAACCGCGCGGTGGGTGTCCATGGCGAGGGCCTGTTGCGCGCGCTCGAGCATGTCTATGGCG
Organism: Cystobacter fuscus; assembly: GCF_044360685.1. Classification (GTDB taxonomy): domain Bacteria; phylum Myxococcota; class Myxococcia; order Myxococcales; family Myxococcaceae; genus Cystobacter; species Cystobacter fuscus_C. The sequence continues at coordinate 1,342,191 of NZ_CP043491.1, forward strand.
CCGGGCGGCTCGTGAAGGAGCTGCGCGAGCACCAACGCTGAGTTCCTGGGCCTGGCTGCAGCTGCTGCACCCCGACCCCCTGCCGTGGGCCCGGCGCGCTCATTCGTGGCTTTCGGGGCGCGCCCGCATACTCCGACCGGACCCACCAGGACCCGCTAGCTAGGTCCTAGCTCCAAGTGAGAACCCGGCCATGCGTCTCCAAGCGTGCTTCGCTCTTCTGCTCTATGTCTCCGCTTGCGCTACCTCAGCGCCGATCCCGGAAGAGCCCGTGGACTGGGACCCGAGGTATGCCAACCTCCAGCGAGCGGCGGCCCTGCCGTGGACGGATGGGGGACGGTGCGTGGTCCAGGAGGCTTCGCAGCCCTGGCCCCTGCTGGCGGAGAGGTGCTATCGGGCCCTTGACCATGGCCGGGTTGAGTTTCGCGACCTCACAGGAAGATGTTCAGTGGCCTCTGCTGGGGCTGCTGCCATGGGGCTCGGGCCGTGCGTCCTGGCAGCACCGGAAATTGCCGTGGGGGCGGTGGTGGTGACGGGCGTGGTGGTGGTGGGCTTCCTCATCAAAGAGGCCCTCGATACATATGAACTGAGGAGGGGTCGCCCCGAGGTAGGACCCGTGCCTGCAACACGCCCGGTGCCTGTAAAGAAGCCCACCCAGCAGGAACCCTCGCCGAAAAAAAGGCCCAAGCCGGAGCCTAAAGGACCGGATTTCCCGCCCGTGGGGCCAACCGACATCTCTGAGCAAGAGCGCCGCAGGTGCGAGCCCGTACCGGCGAAGCGTCACCTTGGGGGAAATAAACTGCACGACAAGTGCGCCGACAGAATTCCGAACAACAGTTTCCCCGGCAGGGATGTGTTCGTGAATGGGAAGAACTTCGACGCGCTGCAACAGGCCGCGCGCACACTTTGGGAAGTCAAGACAGACAACTTCGATACGTATCCGCCCGACCTTCGGAGAATTGTGCTCAACGATCAAGTCCTAGAGTTGCAGTACGAGCGCGCCCTTGCTCTGGCCTGTGGATTTGATTTTCGGGTCGGCGTGCGAAGTCCCGCACACAAAATCGCATTGCTCGACCGAGATGACACCCTTGATATTGTTGTCATGGATTGGTGCTGAAATGACACACCCACAGAGTTCTCTCGTCCTCACCGTTTACGCGCCTGCTCTCGCGCGTGATGATGGCCGCCCTTTGGCTGTCGTTCGTGGAATGGAGCGAGCGCTTCCCGGCTTGCGCCTGGAGTGGACAATTTCCAACGAAGGAAAGCTAATCCCGCTACCGCAGCGCGAGGCATGGCTCGCCCAAGGGCGGCCAACCGGGAGGGGGTTTGGGCTTGTTTGCAATGGCGACAAGGACTACCGGGTAACGGTCTCGGGATGGGAAAGACCTGCGGGGATCTCCCCAGGAGGGCAGGCACAGTTTGAAGTCCATGCTGAACTGCCACTGCATGTGGTGGGGAGCACAGCGGCGGCGGATGTTCTTGAAAGCATGGGGGAGACCACACGCGCGTTCTGGGGGCGGGCGACGCCGGAGGGCGTGGCGGCGAAGATGGCGCAGCAGGTGCATCATTCCGTGCGTGGACCGCATGTTCCACCCCGTGGACTGCCGCCGCTCAAACTCACAGAGGAAATCCGTTTACCCGCGATTCCGGCTCGCTTCGGGTGGATGAACTATTGGTCGCCCACTGCCGCAGAAGCCATCGGCTTTCCGGACCCAGCACGCGATGCGGAGCTGCTGTCACGTGCGCGGCGTACCGCGACGGGCGGGTGGGTCGTGCAGCTCACCGATACACCGCTCGACCTGGACAACCCCGTCCACCTGGACGTGCTTAAACGGGCCTACGAGCGATTCCCGGAGATTGGCGGGCGCGCAGCCCCTTGAGACTCAGCACGGCTCGCAATGGCCGTGAGCCTGCTCCAATTCCGTGGCCGGAAGAATGTGTCCGGAAGAAGGTGTCAGACGATTCGTAGGAGACGAGATGTCGGAACGAGTCCTTTGACACCTTCGACCGCGTGTTCAGGTGCTCCATTTTCCCCCTTCCAGGGACTGAATGAGCGCGCGACCATTGGCGATACGCCGGGTGGGGGCGAGCCCCTCGCACGGTGGGATCCACTCTTGAAATGCCCACCGGGTGGAGCCCGGGGAGGGCCCTCGCGTGGACATGACGACCCACCGGCGCGGCCTCGCCATCTGTTGGTGAGAGCCTGCTGCAACTGGCCCGCTTCCGCGACCACGACGAAGACGCGCAGCAGGTTGAGGTCCAGGTCCTTCTCATAGATGCCGTGCATGATAGGAATTCATCCTATTTATTGGATTTCAGGGTGTCGCGCGTCCATAAGGAGAGACACCTTGTCGGCGGCGGATGCCCGGGCGCTCGAGTCGCTCGTGAACATCTCTGGAGATCGCTATCCCGCGCAGCAGATGAAGCACCTGGACAGCGAGCGCCGGTAGTCCCGGGTTCGACCCTTCCTTTCACACGACGACCAGGCGGCGCGAGCGCCGCGAGGAGACACCATGCAGACGACGGGAAACACCATCCTCATCACCGGAGGCGGTTCTGGAATCGGGCGCGGCCTCGCCGAGGCCTTTCAGAAGCTCGGCAACACCGTCATCATCGCGGGCAGGCGTGAGGGCGTGCTCGCCGGGACGGCGAAGGCCCACCCCGGAATGCAATACCTCACGCTGGACACCGGCAGCGTCGAGAGCATCCAGGCCTTCACGAAGGAACTCACCAGGCGCTTCCCCGCGCTGAACGTGGTGGTGCACAGCGCCGGCATCATGAAGACGGAGAACCTGCGGGAGGGCGACACGGCGATCGCGGAGGAGACGATTGACATCAACCTGCTGGGGCCCATCCGGCTGACCGCGGCGCTGATGCCCACTCTGCTCAAGCAGCCGCACGCCGCCATCCTCACCGTCTCGTCCGGACTGGCGTTCACGCCGTTGTCGTTGAACCCGACCTACTGCGCGACCAAGGCGGCCATCCACTCGTACACGCAGTCGCTGCGCTACCAGCTGCGTGACACCGCGGTGCGGGTCATCGAGCTCGTGCCGCCCTATGTCCAGACGGAGCTGACGGGCGAGCACCAGGCGCGCGACCCCATGGCCATGCCGCTCAAGGACTACCTGGAGGAGACGATGCGCCTGCTCCAGGAGTCGTCCGACGCCCACGAAATCCTGGTCGAGCGGGTCAAGCCGCAGCGCTTCGCCGAGGCGCGCGGGGAGTACGACGCCTTCTACACGAAGTTCAACGACATGCTCGTCAAGGTGCGCACGTCGCGCTGACCCCGCGCTTTGTCACCAGCGCAGAAGTTGGCAGCGTAACCCTACTGTCCACGTCATCGGAGCAAGCCCACCGCCCCGGTGCTCTTCAGGCAGGCACTCAGGGTTCTGCCTCCTCCCTTTGTCTGGCGTCCAAGCACCTCTCTCTCCGGGGCCGTGCTCTCATGGCGCCGGGAGTGTCCAGTGGGCGGGGAGGGTGGGTAACCCTCGCACCTGACGTTGTTCCCATCACGAGGGGCCCATGTGATGCTCGATTCAGGTTGGGTAGGGGTTCCATGAAGGAGCCCCGGGCCGGTGCTGACAGCGTTGGTCGAGCTGCACCCAGGCCCCATGCGACAACCGCGGGGGAAAACACCGTGAAGTGGTTCCGCAACTTGAAGGTCGTCACGAAACTCACGCTCGGATTCGGGCTGCTCACGGTGCTTGCCGTCTTCGTCGGCGTGCAGGGCCTGCGTGGCATGGCGCAGACAGACGAGAGCCTCCAAGAGATACACGAGCACCACGCGCTCGGTCTCGCGAAGCTGCTCGAGGCGGACGTACACATGCTCCACATGTCTCGCACCATTCGAAACGTGGTGCTGGACGTGGGCACGGAGCGACTCTCGGATCGCACCGCGGAGCTCGAGAAGAGCCGGAAGCAGCTCGAGGAGGCGTTCGCGGCATACCGGCGGACGATCTTCAGCTCGGATTCGGCTCAGCAGCTCAAGGCCGCGGAGGTGGACCGGCTCCTGACCCAGCTCCGGAGCGAGCAGCAGGATGTCCTGCGGCTCGCGGCGAGCGGGCGGCTGCCCGGGATGCTCACGACGAGCAAGGATCTCTACGTCGACGCGGGCGTGAAGGAGGTCCGGGCGGTCGAGAACCAGATCGAGGCGGCCATCACGGAGCTCGAGGCGCACCAGTTCGCGGCGATGGAGCAGTTCTCGGAGCGGTCGGCGAGTTCCTACGCGGAGTTCAGGCGGTCCGTCATGGGCGTCATCTTCGCGGCCGTCGTCATCGCATTCGGGATCGGATTGCTCACGACGGTGGTGATCGCGGAGCAGCTCGGCGGGGAGCCGGGATACGCGGCGGAGATGGTGCACAGGGTGGCGGACGGAGACCTCTCCGTGAACGTGGAGACGAAGGGAAACGACAGGACGAGCCTCCTGTTCGCCCTGAAGGAAATGGTGAGGAAGCTCTCCGAGGCGATGGCGGAGGTCCGGATGGGTGCCGCCACGCTCAGCGCGGCCGCCACGCAGGTCTCGGCTTCCTCGCAGAGCCTCTCTCAAGGTACCGGCGAGCAGGCCAGCAGCGTGGAGCAGACCACCGCGAGCCTGGAGCAGATGACGGCCAGCATCACCCAGAACCGGGACTACAGCCGGCAGATGGCACAGATGGCCGTGAAGGGCGCCAGGGACGCCGAGGAGAGTGGCCAGGTGGTGAAGAAGACGGTGGAGGCGATGACCTCCATCGCGGAGAAGGTGTCCATCATCGAGGAGATCGCCTACCAGACGAACCTGCTGGCGCTCAACGCGGCCATCGAAGCGGCGAGGGCGGGAGCGCACGGCAAGGGGTTCGCGGTGGTGGCCACGGAGGTGCGCAAGCTGGCCGAGCGCAGCCGGACGGCGGCGAAGGAGATCAGCGAGCTGGCGAAGAGCAGTGTGACGGTGGCGACGCGCTCGGGACATCTGTTGGAGGAACTGGTGCCCTCCATCCGCAAGACGGCGGACCTGGTGCAGGAGGTGGTGGCCGCCTCCAACGAGCAGGCCGACGGAGTGGTCCAGATGAACAAGGCCATGCAGCACGTGGACCAGGTGACGCAGCGCAACGCCTCGGCCTCCGAGGAGCTGGCCACTACCGCCGAGGAGCTCTCCGCCCAGGCTGATGTGCTCACCCAGATGGTGTCTTACTTCCGTGTGGAGGACAGCCACGAGCGCGGCGCTCTCATGCGGCCCCGTCCTGGAGTGGGGAGCGCTGCCCATGGGCAGACTCTGCCCACGGCGCACGCACTCAAGGCCGCGGCGAATGCCCACGCTCCCGTGGCTCCGGCTCCCCCTCCCGCCGACGAATCACCGATGACCTGAATCTCGGAAGAAGGTGTCAGACGATTCGTAGGAGACGAGATGTCGGAACGAGTTCTTTGACACCTTCGACCGCACCAGCATCTGCGTCACCAGCGTGGTCAGCGCCTGGCCCTCCTGGGCGCCTGCCGCACCGCCAATGCTCACCGAGCGCAGCTCCTGGGGCTGGGGCAGCTTCTCGGCGATGGCGGGCAGCAGCTCCACCAGCCGCGCCTGGAGGTTGGCCGGGGTCCGCCCGTTGAGGATGCGCTCGCGGTTGTCCTGTAGCTCCAGCTCCGGGACCCCCAGGGCTCCAGAGGGCCGCCGACCGCCGACGAGCCAGCACCCGGATGCTCTGGCGCCCATCTCACCACATTCCCGGCCGTGCTGGGGTCCGGGGCAAGGCGCTGACACTGCCCCTCGGCTGTAGCCAGTGCCGCGTCACGGCTCACGCGCCTCGATGGCCGGTGACGCTGAATCGGCGCCGGTAGTCACCAGGGGACAAGCCCATCCGTTTGAAGAAGACCTTGCGGAAGGCGCCAGGGTCCTCGTAGCCCACCCGCCATGCCACCTGCTCGATGGACAGGTTCGAGAACTCCAGCAGCTCCCGTGCCTTGCCCACACGCAGGTACTGAACATAGGTGGTCGGGCTCAACCCCGTCGCTTTCTGGAAGCGGCGCAAGAAGGTGCGCTCGCCCAGCGCGGCATGCGCCGCCATCATCGGCAATGTCACCTTTTCCGGGCCGCGGGCCTGGAGCCAGTGCTGCACCTTCAGGATGGCCTCGTCCCCATGGTGCAGCTTGGGCGAGAAGTGGCTGTAGAAGCGTTGCTCGCGCCCGGAGGGATCCACCAGGAAGAAACGGGCGGTCGCCAGCATGAGACTCGGACCGAGCAGCCGATCCACCAGCCGCAACCCGAGATCGACCCAGGCCATCACGCCACCCGCCGTGATGATGTCTCCATCCTCGACGAGCAGCTTGTCCGGCTCCAGCCGGATGGCGGGAAATCGCTCGGCCAGCCGCTCCGCCAGGCTCCAATGGGTCGTCGCCGGCCGGCCATCCAACAGCCCCGTTTCCGCCAACAGGAAGGCACCGGCGCAGATGGAGCAGAGCGTGGTGCCCGCGGCATGCCGGGCGGCGATCCAGCGGGCCAGCGTCCTCCTCTGCTCTTCCCGCGGCTCTTCCTCCAGGCTTGGCGGAAGGATCAACGCGACCAGGGACGCCCCGGCCTGGGCGTGGGTGTCGAAGACCCGCTCCATCTTCCCGCCATCGCCAGGCCGCCAATGGCTGACCCGCAGGGAGGGCACGCCCGACACGCCCTGCTGGGCCGCGAGCCGGTTGGCGATGCGGAACATGTCCGTCAACCCATGTACCGCCGACATCTGGGCACCGGGATAGATCAGCAGTCCGATATGGGCCAGGACGTGCCCCGTGGTCATTTGTCAGTTCTACCCCTGATCCTGTCAGTTCCGCCAATCCCCATGGGACGCAGCGCCGCTCTATCTTCCGGCCATTCACCGCGGCACCCCAACGGCCAGGACCAGAAGGAAGGCACCATGAGCAAGCGCGCCCTCATCGTCATCGACGTCCAGAATGATTACTTCCCGGGCGGGAAATGGACCCTCGACGGCATTGACGCCGCCGCGGACAACACCGCGCGGCTGATCGCCGCCGCGCGGGCTCGGGGTGAGTTGGTCGTCCATGTCCGCCATGAGTTCAAGACCGCCGACGCTCCCTTCTTCACTCCAGGCTCGAGCGGGGCCGCGATCCATGAGAAGGTGACCCCGGCGGCGGCGGAGCCGGTGGTGCTGAAGCACTTCGTCAACTCCTTCCGCGAGACCGAGCTGAAGACAATCCTCGAGCGCCACGGGATCGAGGAACTCATCATCTGTGGAGCCATGAGCCACATGTGCATCGATGGCGGGGTGCGAGCGGCGGCCGATCTGGGCTACCGCTGCACCCTGATCCACGATGCCTGCGCCAGCCGCGATCTGGAATTCGGAGGCGTGCGCGTACCCGCCGCTCAGGTTCATGCCGCTTTCATGGCGGCGCTCAGCTTCGCCTATGCCAGGACCCAGTCCACCGATGAGTTCCTGGCGTGAGCCAGCTGACCCGGTCCGGCCAGCGCTCGCCACTCGAGCTGAGTCTCCGGACCGCACCGCCCCCGGTCAGCGCTCTCGCAGGCGGACCTCGATGTTGCTGACTTCCGTTTCATGCACGAGCGCGGACCCGGTGGCCTTCCAGTGCACGTTCAGGATGCCTTGCGCTGGAGGCCCCTGCCGCTCGAGTTCGATCCGGAACGGGACCTCGCACCGCTCTTCGGCCTGCTGACACAAGGGGTGGTCGAGGCGGTAGATCCTCATGAGGGGACGGAGCGTGTCGAGGTCATTGGCTCTCTCCGCGTAGATGCTGCCGTCACGCTCGTCCACGATCCGGACACGGAACCATGGAGTGCTCTCCGAGGTGTCGCTCTTCAGACCCTGCCAGGAGTAATCCACATCGAGAGACAACGAGGCATATTCAAGCCTCATCTTCTTGCCCTCTTTCGGTGCGACGACCAGGACGATGCGCTGTTCGACCCTGGGCGCGGAGGGGGGCAGGGACATCACCACGCTCTCGACTTGAGAGTGGGGCGCCGGGACGGTGTAGCCGGGATGGCACGCGGCCACCATCAACGAGAGGCTGCTCGAGAGCAGGTGCGGCAAGGGGGCTTTCATGAGGGATGTCTCCAGGTTCGTCGTTGAAGGAGAAGCTCGGGGCGGAGCCTCATTGCTCCGAGACCTGCACGGTGAAGCCCTTGGGCAACGTGGTCGCGCCCTCGGGGGACGCCCCGGCCATCACCTTCCACGCCACCTCCACGGAGCCCTCGGCGGCGTGCGGCAGGAGTTCGAACTCCACTGGGACGGTCCATTCACAACCCTGGTTGCTCTTGCACTCGGAACTGGCGCCCGTGTGGGCCTCCACCGTTATGGGTTGATCGGGTTTGTCGAGGACGAGCACCTCGCCCCGTCCAGGGCCAGGGCCGGAATAGTCGTCGGACGGAATGTACATCCGCGTGAGCAGCCAGGGTTTCTCATGGTTGTTGGGATCCGTTGGACTCCAGCGCGCGGTGATCTGGGCTGTCACGTCCACCCAGACTCGATCGAACGACTGCTCCTGCGCGGAGACCCGGACCTTGAAGTGACGCGTCGCGGTGGTGGCTCGAGTCGTCAGGCCCAGGGGCGGGCCCTCGTATTCCGAGCTGACCTGCAGGGGAGCCGCGGAGGGGGACGTGGCCACCGAGCCGATGCACGCCACGGCAAGGGCGAGGTGCGCCGCCCAGCGGCGGTAACGGGGGACGGGTGAAGGGGGCTGCATCATGGGGCTCCTTCCCGGGGGCGGACTGTCGTCGGGATGCACGGGGCGCCTTAGCAACCGAGATGCCATGGGGCGCTCAGAGGAAGGTGCACGGCGGCGTCGAGCCCGACCGCGACGTTCCTGTCAGCAGTTCGGACATCCCATCCGCTGAGTCTCCGGACCGCACCGGCGCCAGCCCAGCATCAGGGAGACGAGCAGGGCTGGCAGCGTGAGGAGGTCGGTGACATCGAGTGTGTGCGCGACGGGCAGGAGGGGGGGAGGCGGGCGGCCCGAGAGCAGCGCCTGGAGGAGGCGGAAGGGCCATTGCAGTGCCCCCAACCCCCATTGCCATCCCGCCCCCGCGAGCGGGGAGAGCTTGATCGCGGAGAAGCACACTCCCGTCAGCAGCACGCACCCCACGAGCACGGCGCGAGATGGATGGAAGGACCGCTCACCTCGCGCGCTCACGTGCTCCCAGAGCGCCTGAAGCAGCAGGGGGAACATGGCGAGCCCGGCCACATCCGAGAGCTTTCCCGTCCACCACGACGGCCAGCGGGCTTTCAGGATGTGGTCATTGAGGATGAGCACCGCCACCGCTCCGAGCACGAGCGGGTGCAGCATCGCGCTGCCGGGAAAAGGCCTCGAGGGGCCCGGAGCGGGGGCGGTCATGGTTCAGTTCTCCCGCGGGCGGACCAGGCGGACCTCAAGGTTGCTGCCTTCCGCCTCATCCGCGTTCGCGTACCCGGTGGCCTTCCAACGCACGTCCACGGTGCCTTCCGACGGAGGCCCCTGCCGCTCGAGTTCGATCCGGATCGGCACCTCGCACCGCTCCTCGGCCCGCCGACACACTCCGTGGTCGTCGAGGCCGTAGAACGTCATGGGGTTGGGGGCGTAGATGTCATTGGGCAGGATGGACCTCTCCGCGTGGACACTGCCGTCGCGCTCATTCACGATCCGGATACGGAACCACGGAATGACCTCCGCGGTGTCGTCCGTTGGTTGCTTCCAGCCGTGCGACACCGAGAGCGACAGCCACGCGCTGCCAATCCTCACCTTCGTGCCCTCCTTCACCGAGGCCACCAGGACGAGGCGCTGTGCGACCTTGGGCGCGGCGGATGTCAGGGAGATCTCCTCACTCTCGATTTCGGCGGGAGTCGCCGAGATGTCGAGGTCGGGGGGAGTGCACGCGGCCATCATCAACGTGAGGCCGCCCAGGAGCAGGTGCTGCGAGGAGGTTTTCATGAGGGGAGGTCTCCAGGTTCGCCATTGAAGAAGAAGCTCGGGGGCGGCGCCTCACTGCTCCGAGACCTGCACGGTGAAGCCCTTGGGCAGATCGTTCGTGCCCTCGACGTACGCCTCGGCCGTCACCTTCCACTCCACCTCGACGGAGCCCTCGGTGGCATTCGGCTGGAGCTCGAACTCCAGGGGGACGGTCCATTCACAACCCTGGTCGGGTTTGCACTCGGAGGTGCCGCCCGTATAGGTCTGCAGCGACACGGGTTGCCCGGGTTCGCCGAGGACGAGCACCTGGCCGTGTCCGGGACCGGGGCCGGAATAGTCTTCGGACGGGACGTACAGCCGCGTGAGCAGCCAGGGTTTCTCCGTGTGGCTGGGGTCCGCTGGCGTCCAACGCGCGGTGACCTGGGCTGTCACGCTCACCTCGGCTCGATCGAACGAATAGTCCTCCGCGGTGACCCGGACCTTGAGGTGGCGCGTCGTGGTGGGGGCCTGCGTCGTGATGGTCAGGGGCGAGCCCTCGTATTCCGAGCTGACCATCGGTGAGGAGGGGGGGGAGGTGGCCACCGAGCCGATGCCTGCCACGACAAGGGCGAGGTAGGCCGCCCAGCGGCGGTAGCGGGGGACGGGCGCGGTCGAGGGCGTCGAGTGATTCAGTGAAGGGGGCTGCATCATGGGGTTCCTTCCCGGAAAAGACGGCCGTCAGGGTGTGCGGGGCGCCTTAGCAACCGAGATGCCATTGAGCGCCCAGAGGACGGAGCACGGCGGCGTTGCGCGGAACCGCGACGTTCTTGTCAGCTTACGAATCTGTATGGAGCGCGGCGAAGGAGCGGCAAACCGGGATGGTCATGATGCCATCGTCCGGGCATGGCGCACGGACCGCTTCAGTTCCTCGAGCATCCCATCCTTGCCACTGCAGAGGTCCGGCGGGATCCTGGCGCCCTTTCCCGCCTGCCCTGGAGACCGAAGGTGATTGCCCCTGGACCTACCCTCGAAACCGCGCGCCTCATCCTGCGTCCCATCGCGCTGGAAGACCTGGATGGCTTCGCGGCCCTCATTGGTGACCCGGAGTCGGCGCGCTTCCTGGGCGGCGTGCAGCCGCGCGCGGTGGCGTGGCGGGCCATGAGCGCCATGGCGGGCTCGTGGGCGCTGCAGGGGTTCTCCATGTTCTCCGTGCTGGAGAAGACGACGGGCCGCTGGGTCGGACGGGTGGGGCCCTGGATGCCGGAGGGGTGGCCGGGGCCGGAGGTCGGCTGGGGTCTGCTGCGCGAGTACTGGGGGCGCGGCTACGCCACCGAGGCGGCGGCGGCGAGCATGGACTGGGCGTTCGACCAGCTTGGCTGGACGCGGGTGATTCACTCCATCGCTCCGGACAACAAGCCATCGCAAGAGGTCGCCCGCCGGCTGGGCTCGCCCCTGCTGGGACCTGGGAAGCTGCCACCGCCCTACGACTCCTCTCCGATAGAACTCTGGGGACAGAGCCGTGAGGAATGGCGGGCCAGGAAGAAGTAGCCTCACGAGGTTCCATGGCGTCTTTGCTCCAGGCGCCAAACCGATGGCGAACGGACGCCCGATGGGAGAGCGTGGGCGGCGTGTCTGGGCGGACCCCGCTGGCGACCTCCTCCTTCAGCTTCGCCCTGCGGACGACCCAGCCTGGCACCCTGCTCTCGCGCGTGTCCATCGAGAGCCAGAGCACGGGAACGAACACGTCCACCATCGGAGTGATTGTCTGGCAGGACGCTCAGCTTCGCGAGTGCACGGTGTCCATGTCTGGCGAGGCCGAGACCACCGCCGTGAGGGTGGATGGCGGCATCGTGCGCATCGTCGACAGCGACTTCAAGGCCGTCTCGAAGACAGGCCCGGGCCGGGGCGTTTATGTCATGGGGGCCTTCGTGGAGGTGCACCGCAGCACCATCTTCGCGGTCCGGACTGAATCGGGCTCCACGCGTGTCGCGCATGGGGTGGAGATCCTCGGCCACGAACTGCTGGTCTTCGACAGCGCCCTCTCCGGCTCCCATGCGGCGCTGGTGTCCACGGACGGTGGCTTCCCCTATGCTCCCAAAGTGGAGGTGCGGAATTCACGGTTGACGAGGATGAGTCCGCCGGGCCCGGCCGTCACCGCGACCTCCAGCATCCGGATCCTCGGAGGCGAGCTCTACGGCTCGGTCTCGGGAAACGTCACCTGCGCGAATTCGGTCACCTATCTCTTCGCCCCCTTGGACCGCGCGTGCAAGGAGCTGCCGTAGGGCCGCATCGAGCCGCGGGTAGCCCTCTGCGTCCGCGCGGTCGTCTGTTTCTCTCGGGTTCCGCGTGGTAGAGGCTCCTGCTCTCATGCCCGAACCTACCCCCACGAAGCGGGATGCCTTCGGCTCCTCCCTCGGCGCCTTCGCCGCGACGCTCGGCTCCGCCGTCGGCCTCGGCAACATCTGGAAGTTCCCCTACCTCACCGGCTCCAACGGCGGAGCGGCCTTCGTGCTCACCTACCTGCTGGCGGTGGCGCTCGCCGCACTGCCGGTGATGGTGGTGGAGCACGCCATCGGCCGGCACCTGCGCGTGGACGCGGTGCAAGCCTACGCGCGCATCGTGCCGCGCCAGCGCTTCTGGGCAGTCATCGGCTGGGCGGGACTCGCCTCGTCGCTCCTCATCATGGCCTTCTACACGGACGTGGCCGGGTGGGTGCTGGCCTACGTCTTCAAGTCGCTGGGTGCCTTCGTCTCGGGCGCGCCTCTCACGTCCGCCACGTTCCAGACGCTGGTGGGCGGCACGTGGGAGCCCGTGCTGTGGCAGCTGGCCGTGCTGACCGTCACGGTGGGCGTGGTGGCCTCGGGTGTGTCGGGCGGCATCGAGAAGGTGACCAAGACACTCATGCCGCTGTTGCTGCTGCTGCTGCTGGCCTGCGACGTGCGCGCGCTCACGCTGCCGGGAGCGTCGGCGGGCGTGGCCTACCTCTTCACGCCCGACCTCTCGAAGCTCTCGAGCGCGGTGCTGCTGTCGGCCCTGGGGCTCGCCTTCTTCAAGCTGTCGCTGGGCATGGGCACCATGACGACGTACGGCTCGTACCTGCCGGACGACACGCGCCTGGTGCCCAATGCGGCGCGCGTGGCGCTCGCCGACACGTTGGTCTCGCTGCTGGCGGGCCTGGCCATCTTCCCGGCCGTCTTCGCCCTGGGTGACACACCGGCGGGCGGCCCGGGCCTGCTCTTCGTCACCATCCCTCGCGTCTTCGCGCAGATGCCCGGCGGCGAGCTCTTCACCGCCCTCTTCTTCGTGCTCGCGGCGGTGGCCACGCTGGGCGCCATGGTCAGCCTGATGGAGGTCCCCGTGGCGTGGCTCATCCGCTCCGCCCGGTTGCGCCGCCCCACGGCCGCGCTCCTCACCGCGCTGTTCATGGCGGTGCTGGGCATCCCCGCCACCCTGTCGCAGGGGCCGGCGCTCTCGCACCTGCGCGTGCTGGGCCGGGACGTCTTCTCCCTCTTCGACTTCCTGTCCTCCAATGTCCTGCTGCCGCTGGGCGGTCTGGCCATCACGGTGGTGGGTGGCTGGCTCGTCCCACGCGCCGTCCTCCGCGACGAGATGAGCAAGGGCCACGGCGAGCCCGCCTGGTACGACGTTGGGGTCCACGTCCTGGTCCGCTACGTCACCCCCGTTCTCATCCTGCTCATCCTGCTGCACAGCCTGGGACTCCTCGGCGGCACCTGAGCAGCGGGGACCGCGGGAACCGCGGAGCTGTTTTGACGTCAGTGGTTTTCGAGCCCGAGCGGGCGGATGTGCAGCATCCAGCCCCGAGCCAGCACAGGGCCGTGCGGCCCCCTTGGGCGGGGCGCACGCCTGGCCCCGGACTGCTCCTTACGCCGTGGACACGTGCCCGACTGAGTAGATACGGCGGTCCTCGAGCCGGTCGCTGGAGGGATGCTCGGCCCAAAGCTGAAAGCGCACCAGGGTCCAGGTGGTCGGCTCGAATCCGACGAGCGCCGCCAGCGCGCCGTCATCGTGCACGCAGGCCTTCGCGCGTTCGATTTCGGATGCGCGCAGGGCATCGAGCGCGGCATAGGGCCGGATGGGAACCGATACGCGCGTGGCGAAACGCGCATCCGCGATCCGTGGTGGCACTTCCGCGTGCCACACCGACCAGGTCTTCACGGACGGCCAGCCAAACGATTGCGTCAGGCCGACGAAGCCCGGTCCACTCAGGAAATCGTTCATCCCCGCGGTCGACTTCCAAAGGTAGAAGGGGGCATACAGGTTCTCGGAGTCCGGCGGCTGCCGCGCTGTCTTCCGGGCGCTGAGATAGGCCTTGAATACCAGGTCTGGGAAGCCATCCATGAGGTGGCCCTTTTCGGCGATGCGACGGTCGACAATCGACATGTCGTAGTCGGCGGGCAGGATGAATCCGTACTGCATGGCGATCATCGCGATTCCTCTTGGATGGAGACCTTGGGCACCGCCGCGATTCCGCGACCGAACGACCAGTCCTCGGCCTCGGTGGTGTTGACGACCACCATGACGTCCTCTGGCTGGATGCCGGGCGCATCAGCCAGCAGTTCGGCCAGCCGCCGATAGAAAGCCTGCTTGACGGCGCTCGTACGGTGTCTGCCCGCCGTAATACAGACCAGGACGTAGTTGTCGGAGCGCGGGCCGCACAGATAGTGCCGGTCGAATATCAGTTCTTCCGGTTCATGCTGATGAATGATTTGAAAGCGATCGTCTGGCGGAACCTCGAACGCCTCGACGAGCGCGCGGTGGACGTTGTCGGACAGCGCCTTCAAGAACGCCGGCGATCGTCCTCTGCGCAGCGAAATACGGGCGAGGGGCATGGCATGCGGCTCCTGGTCCAGGTCGTTAAAGGCTTTCGAGCAGCTTCACCGCGCTGGCCGCGGCCGGCCAGCCGGCATAGAAGGCCAGATGTGTGACGACCTCGGTCAGCTCCTCCCTCGTGACGCCGTGCTCAACGGCCTTGCTCAGATGAAAAGGCAGCTGTTCCTGCCGGTACAGCGCGATCAGGGCGGCCACGGTCACCAGGCTGCGATCGCGTTTGGACAGCGCGGCGCGCTCCCAGATGTCGCCGAACAGAACGGCATCCGAGATCTCCGCCAGCTTGGGCGCCACCGAGCCCATGGTTTTGTGGCCTGTTCCTACCAAAGTGCTCATGGCGTTGGCTCCTTGGGTTGATTGACAGCGCCATGGTAGCGAACCATGATCATCGATAAAATCGGGAAGTTCCGAATCGACCGTTCGAAAAAGCGGGATGGTTGCATGCACAGGGTGAATTTCGATCTGGATGCGTTGCGCAGCTTCAGCGTCGGCATGGAGCTCGGCAGTTTCGCCAGGGCCGCCGACAAGCTGGGCCGTTCGACCTCCGCCGTCAGCGCGCAGCTGAAAAAACTGGAGGAGCAGGCGGGCACGCCGATCTTGCGCAAGGAAGGGCGAGGTCTGGGCCTGACGGACGCTGGCGAGGTGCTCCTCGGTTACGCGCGCCGTATCCTGGAGCTGAACGACGAGGCGTGTATGGCGGTAGGCGGCCTGGAACTGGAGGGATGGGTGCGGCTCGGCCTGCAGGAGGACTTCTGCGAACACCTGTTGTCCGATGTGCTGGGGCGCTTCGCGCGCGGCCATCCGGGCGTGCGCATCGAAGCGAAGGTCGCGCGCAATGGGGAGCTGATGAAGCAGGTGCAGACGGCGAAGCTCGACCTGGCGCTCGCATGGCATGCGGGAGGAGGTACCCCGCACATGGAGCCGGTCGGCGCGTATCCGCTGCAGTGGATCGGACCCGCGGACTGGCCGCTTGGACCCTGGTGCGAACGTAACGAGCCGGTGCCGCTGGTTGCCTTCGAGGCGCCGTGCCTGGTGCGCAGCATGGCGACCGAGGCGCTGGACCGCGCCGGCATTCCGTGGCGGATCGTGTTCACGAGTCCGAGCCTTGGCGGCGTCTGGGCGGCCGTCGCCGCGGGGCTTGGCATCACGGTGCGCACGCGTTTCGGCATGACGCCGAGCTTACGTATCCTGAGCCCGGAAGAATGCGGTTTGCCGGCGCTGCCCGAGCTTGGCCTTGCCATTCATCGAGCCGAGGCCGCTCCCACGCCGGCTTGCCGGCGGCTGCTTGAAATCATACGTGAGAGCGTCGCGGAGCGGGATGGCAGGCTTCGGTAGCAGAGCGCGTAGGAGCGCCTCGGACCCGAACGGCTCGGCGACGAGGCGGTACGGGCGGCGGGGCTTGACAACCCGGCCGTCCCGCGCCCGCCGTCACTCCCGTGTCACAAACGCCCCTCCCGAGCCGTCGCGGCGCATCACAGGTGGGTCACGGCCTCCGCCTTATCCATGGGCCGTCCATCCTCCGGGGGGAGGTGACGTGACCAAGGCGCTGTGAATGCGCATGATGTGCGCACGCTTCCTGATTTGGTCCAAATCCGGTCCGACACGAGAAGTCCGTGGGAGCCTGGCGGTAGCATGTGCCCACGGACTCGCTATCGGGTGCCTTTCGTCCACGCCCAGGCCGCCACGCGCCAGCCTTCCGCCGTCTTCCGCAACGCGACCGTAAACATCGCTCCGGACTGCGTGACCTTCGTGCCGTTCAGGTCGAATGTCATGGTCGCCGGCAGGACGACATAGGCAGTATCGCCGGTGACGTCGTTGTGCAGCGGCTCCCCAACACTGACGAAATAGCCGGAAGCACCGTGTTCCTTGCCTTCGCTCAGGACGTCCCTGTACCAGTCCTGAGCCGCCGTCGGCCCCTGCCAGACGTGCGGCGCCATGCCGTCGAGAATCTGGCCAGGGACAGAGAACGTCGCTGCCATTGCCTGCACGTCACCTCGGTTGAAGGCATCGAGGTATTGGTGCACCGCCGCCGATGGGGTCTCTGTGCCCATGTGTTTGCCCTCTCGTTTGCCGGCGCCGGAGCAGTGCGCTCACCGTGCGCCGAGATGCTGCTTTCGATTGACTAACTCTCAAGCTCAGCTGCGAGCACGTTACAACCGGTGCGACGCTCCCCGGGCAGGTGAGGAGGATGGGAGGGTGGCGCTTGAGGCAGCGACCGGGAAGGAGTCGGGGACTGGGCAGCTCGGCGCCCCGCTGTGCGCCTGCCCTCCTCGGCTTGTGTATCCCCGACGGGAATCGAACCCGCCGCCGGAGGCTGGTGACTCGGATTCGTCGCAAGACAACCGGGCGTTCGCCCAGTCGGCGTGGTCGAAATTCTTGCCGTCGCCACCGGCCGCCTCACCGTTGGACCGGTCTCGTGATGGTCTTCACGGCCTGCTCCACATGCACCCGAGGCGTGCCCGCCGCATCGCCGGGCAACCGGAACTCCGCCGCGATCGGCAGGTCGATGTTGCCGATCCCGCCGTTTCCATCGAGCCTGACACAACCTCAGGGGGAACCCGTCGTGGGAAGTGAGGCCCCACGCTCAGGTGGACCCGGGCTCGTCCTCCTCGGGAGGCGGCACCGGCGCTCCACCCGGGGCCGGGCGCTTGCGCGCGCGGGGTGACAGCTCCGCGCCCACGCCCAGGACGAAGGTGTTGCCGGGCGTGGTGCTCGCGCCGCCGAGTGTCTGCAGCATGCGCAGGTCGAGCAGCGAGGGATGCTGCTCCACCAGCTTCGCCGCGTTGGCCAGGTTGCGCAGGGCCGCCGATTCGCCTCGCGCCTTCTCCAGCATGGCCTGCGCCTCCTTCTTCACCTTGAGCAACTCGGAGAAGGCGCGGCGCAGATCCGCCGGCAGCATCACGTCCTTCACCTCCACCGCCTCCACCGAGAGGCCGAACGCGCGCACCTCGCCGGCCACCCGCTCGCGCAGCCGCTGGCCCAGGTCGACGCGGCCCGCCGCCAGTTCCTCCAGGGGATGGCGGCCCACTTCCTCGCGCAGCGCGAGTTGCACGACCAGGTAGAGCGCCTCCGTGAAGTTCTGCACGCGGTGCAGGGCGGGCTCGGGCTCGGCCACCACGAAGCGCACGGCGATGCTCACCTTGAGGCCCACCTGCTCCTGGCTGAGCACCTCCTGGCCGGGCACGGTGAGGTTGCGCTGGCGCATGTCCACCTGCTGCGTGTCGTGGCCCCAGCGCGGCAGCCAATGGGCTCCTGGGTTCAACAGGCGCACGAAACGGCCCTGGCGGTAGAGCAGGGCCGTGAAGCCCTCGGGGACGACCACCTTGAGCACGAGCAGCCAGTAGGCAACCACCCCCATCGCGAGTGCCAACATCAACAGCGGGAAGATTCGAAAGATGTCCACCGGTCCCACCTCGTTCAGCCAAAGACGACGGCTCCGGGAGCCCCGGCGGTGCGGCGGGGGCTTTTCACCCGCATGGCCGTTCCGCACGGTGCGCCTCGAAAGGCGCTGGCTCCCGGAGCTTTCGTTGGGGAGTTGAACCCCGGCTCTTTGGAGCTTCCATGAAGGGGAGACCCCGAGCCCAGGACACCCCCGGACCGATGTCCACGGGCGCTGGAGAGGACTCCCCACCGCGCATGGACGCACCGGTCCCGGTGGCCTGACACGGGTACGACGAGCTACCGCGGCTATCTTGACGGCGTCAGCCACCCGGAACATGGGCTCCCGACCTGACAAGAGGACAACGAATGCCTGCTTATTTGATGATCGACATTACCGTGAAGGATGCGGAGACCTTCGAGCGGTACAAGCAGCTCGCGCCGCCAACGGTCGCCGCCTACGGAGGCCGATACCTGGTACGGGGGGGCGCGACGGAGACGCTCGAGGGCGCGTGGAGCCCGACGAGGATCATCCTCCTCGAGTTCCCCACCGTGGAACGAGCCCGGGAGTGGTGGGACTCTCCCGAGTACGCCTCCGCCAGGGCGATGCGTCAGGCGAGCAGCCACACGGACATGCTGCTCGTGGAGGGATTGCCTCCGGGGATGTCGCCCGCCAGCACGAAGTAGGCACGCATCGCGGCGCTGGGACACATTCCATGTGCCAAGTACCCAACGCCATAGGGCTGTTGCCTTTCTTTCTCGGGTGGGAACGGACAGTCTGGCGCGATGCCCCAGATGACTCGCGACCACCGTGCCTGGCTCGTGGCTGGGCGGAGCAGGCCCCACGCCTTTCATTCATTGCTCATCCCTGTTGAGCTGGCGCCCCGGCTCCCGGAGAGCGTCAAGGCCGTGCCGCGTACCGTGGTTGGCCCCTGATGACGCTGCTCGCTCTCCTGGTCATTCCCTGGGTCTCCGGTGTCATCGCGGCACTGCTGCCCACGAGCGCCCGGAACCGCGCGGCGGGGCTCGCGGGCCTCACCGCGCTGGTGGGCCTGGTGGGCGTGGCGCTCCACTTCCCGAGCGTCCAGGACGGAGGCTCGCGGGTCGAGCACTTCGCGTGGGTGCCCTCGCTCGGGCTCAACCTCGTGCTGCGGCTCGACGGCCTGTCCTGGACGTTCTGCGTGCTCGTCCTGGGCATCGGCGCGCTGGTGATGCTGTATGCGCGCTACTACCTCTCGCCATCGGATCCCGTGCCGAGGTTCTTCGCGTTCCTCCTGGCCTTCATGGGGGCGATGCTGGGCGTGGTCCTCTCGGGAAACCTGCTGCAGCTGGCCTTCTTCTGGGAGCTGACCTCCCTCTTCTCGTTCCTGCTCATTGGCTACTGGAACCAGCGCAAGGACGCACAGCGCGGGGCTCGGATGGCGCTCACGGTCACCGGCATGGGCGGCCTGTGCCTCCTGGCGGGGCTGCTGGTGCTCGGCCAGATGGCCGGCAGCTACGAGCTGGAGGTACTCCTGGGGAGCGCGCAGCGAGTCAAGGCCCACCCGCTCTACCCCGTGGCGCTCGGCCTCCTCCTTCTCGGCGCGTTCACCAAGAGCGCCCAGTTTCCCTTCCACTTCTGGCTCCCGAACGCGATGGCGGCCCCGACGCCGGTGTCGGCGTATCTGCACTCGGCGACCATGGTGAAGCTGGGCGTGTTCCTGCTGGCGCGGTTGTGGCCGGTGCTCTCGGGGACGGAGACCTGGTTCTGGCTCACCGGCTCCGCGGGGCTCGTCACGCTGCTGCTCGGCGCGTGGGCGGCGCTGTTCCAGAACGACCTGAAGGGACTGCTCGCCTACTCCACCATCTCGCACCTCGGGCTGGTGGTGTTGCTGCTGGGGCTCAACAGCCCGCTCGCGGCGGTGGCGGCGGTGTTCCACCTCATGAACCACGCGGCCTTCAAGGCGTCGCTGTTCATGGCGGTGGGGATCATCGATCATGAGACGGGGACGCGGGACATCCGGCGGCTGTCGGGGCTCTTCCGCTTCATGCCCATCACCGGCACGCTCGCGCTCGTCGCCACGGCGGCGATGGCGGGAGTCCCGCTGCTCAATGGCTTCTTGTCCAAGGAGATGTTCTTCGCCGAGACCGTCTTCATCGACGCCATTCCGGCCGTCCAGTGGGGCCTGCCGGTCGCGGCGACCCTGGCTGGCATGGGGAGCGTCGCCTACTCGCTCCGGTTCTCGGTGAAGGTGTTCTTCGGGCCCGTCAGCGCGCTGAACACCCCACGTGCCCCGGAGGAGCCACCCATCTGGCTGCGCGTCCCCGTCGGGGTGCTGGTCCTCATGTGCCTGGTGGTGGGGGTGGCGCCAGCGATGTCGATCGGTCCCATCCTCGAGGCCGCGTCCCGGTCGGTCGTGGGGGGGCAGGTCCCTCCGTACAGCCTCAAGATCTGGCATGGGTTCACTCCCCCGCTCCTCATGAGCGCGCTGGCGCTCGGTGGTGGCGGGGTGTTGTACCTGCTGGTCCAGCGGCTGGAGGCAGGGCGGGTGCGCGTTGGAGGCCGCTTCGTGGAGCGGTTCGATGGCGCGAGGCTCTTCACGTCACTGCTGGCGTGGCTCACCGCGCTGAGCAGATGGCTTCGCCGCCGGCTGCTCACCACGGGGCTCCAGCGGCAGCTGTTGGCGATGGTTCTGGTCACGCTGCTCGTGGGCGTCGTGGCGCTCTGGGGAGGCCTCGGCCAGGGGGATCGTCCACGGGTGCCGCTCTCTCCGGTGTTCATCGCGCTCTGGGTGGTGGGCGGCATCGCGGCGCTGGGGGCGGCATGGCAGGCGAAGTTCCACCGGCTCGCCGCGCTGATGCTCTCGGGCACCGCGGGCGCGGTGAGCTGTGTCACCTTCATCTGGTTCTCCGCTCCGGATCTGGCGCTCACCCAGCTCACCGTCGAGGTGGTGACGACGCTGCTCATCCTGCTCGGGCTCAGGTGGCTCCCACCGCGAGAGCCGGCTCGTGGCGTGTACGACGCGCATACCCGGCGGATTGCCAGGGGCCGGCGAGCCCGCGACTTCATCATCGCGGTGAGCGCCGGTTGCGCCATGGCGCTCCTCGCCTACGCGGTGATGACGCGTGAACTCCCCGAGCGCACCTCCTTCTTCCTCGAGAACGCGCTGAGCGGTGGAGGCGGGCGGAACGTGGTGAACGTGATGCTGGTGGACTTCCGCGGGTTCGACACCTTCGGGGAAGGGGTGGTGCTGGCACTCGTCGCGCTCACGGTCTACGCGCTCCTGCGGCGCTTCCGGCCGGCGAACGAGGTGATGGAGCTTCCGCCCCAGCAGCAGGCGCTGCCGAAGGACCTGCGCACGGACCTGGTGAACCCACGCATGGCGCGGGACACGGCGGTGGGGTACCTGATGGTCCCGGCGGTGCTGGTCCGCCTGCTCCTGCCCGTATCGGGAGTCGTGGCGACGTTCTTCTTCCTGCGGGGGCACAACGCGCCAGGGGGTGGCTTCGTGGCGGGGCTGGTGATGTCGGTGGGGTTTCTGCTCCAGTACATTGTCTCCGGGACCGAGTGGGTCGAGCAGCGGTTGCGCCTCGCGCCGCGCGTGCTGATCGGCGCCGGTCTCCTGTTTGTTCTCGGCACGGCCGCGGGAGCGTTCGTGGCCGGGTATCCGCTCCTCACCTCGCACACCTTCCATGTGAGCGTGCCGGTGCTGGGCGAGCTGCACATCGGAAGCGCGATGTTCTTCGACCTGGGCGTGTTCTGTCTGGTGCTGGGCTCCACGTTGCTCATCCTCGTGGCGATTGCCCACCAGTCGATCCGCGCTCACCGGGCCTCGGGAGGTGACTGATGGAAGTGGTGCTCGCGATCGCTATCGGCATCTTGACCGGCTCGGGCGTCTGGCTCCTTCTACGGCCCCGCACGTTCCAGCTGGTCGTTGGCCTGTCGCTCCTCTCCTACGCGGTCAACCTCTTCATCTTCAGCATCGGCGGCCTGGCCATCGACAAGGAACCCATCCTCGTGGACGGCGTCCCTCGGGACCTCGCCCACTACACGGATCCGGTACCTCAGGCGCTCGTGCTGACAGCCATCGTCATCAGCTTCGCGATGACGGCCCTCCTCCTGGTCATCACCCTGGCCTCGCGCGGGATGACCGGGACCGACCACGTGGATGGCACCGAAGCATGAGCGCGCTCATTCAAGGCCTGATGCCGCACTTGATGGTGGTTCCCATCCTCCTGCCCATGTTGAGCGCGGCGGTGATGCTCCTCATGGGCGAGGGCAAGCGCCCCGCCAAGCTGGTGTTGGGGATGAGCTCCGCGCTGCTGGGACTCGCCGTCTCGGCGGCGCTCCTGGCGTGGGTGGACGAATACGGCGTCGTGGCCTACCTCCCCGGCAACTGGCCCGCGCCGTTCGGGATTACCCTCGCGGTGGACCGGCTGTCGGCGGGGATGTTGGTGCTGACCTGGAGCCTGGGCACCTGCGCGCTCTGCTTCGCCTTCACGCGTTGGCACCGCGCGGGTGTTCACTTCCACGCGATCTTCCAGTTGCAGCTCATGGGGCTTTCCGGCGCATTCCTGACGGCGGACATCTTCAATCTCTTCGTCTTCTTCGAGATCCTTCTCGCCGCCTCGTACGGCCTGTTGCTGCATGGCTCCGGAAGGTCACGGGTCCGCGCGGGCTTGCACTACGTGGCGGTGAACCTCGCCGCCTCGTCCCTCTTCCTCATCGGCGTGTCGATGATCTACGGCGTCACGGGGACACTCAACATGGCGGAGCTCTCCGCGCGCCTGTCCGAGGGGGAGGTGGCCAACCGGCACCTCATCGACGCGGGAGCGGCCATCCTCGCGGTGGCGTTCCTAGCCAAGGCGGGGATCTGGCCGCTCAACTTCTGGCTCGTTCCCGCCTATTCGTCGGCGACTCCGCCCGTGGCGGGGATGTTCGCGGTGCTCACGAAGGTGGGCGTCTACGCCCTGGTGCGGCTCTGGACGCTGATGTTCGCCGGGGGGCCGCTGGCGGGGTTTGGCGCGGACGGTCTGCTCGTCTTCGGAGTGGTCTCCGCGGTGCTCGCGGCCCTGGGGATGCTCGCCTCGCAGCGGCTCGCGGTCCAGGCGGCGGCGGGGGTGATGGTCTCCGCCGGGACGCTCCTGGCCGCGCTGGGGCTGGGCGAGCAAGCCGTCCTCGGCTCCGCGATGTTCTACCTGGTGGGCTCCACGCTGGCCTCCGGCGTGTTCTTCCTGCTCGTCGACCTCGTCGAGCGTTGGCGCGCGGGCGCGACCGTCGTGGACGAGGCGCCCTTCTTGAGCGCGACGCTCGAAACGCAGGAGGTCAACCTCGACGACGCGGAGGAGCCGCTCGTCGCCCTGCCGTTCCCCGCCTCCACCGCATTGCTGGGCATGGCCTTCATCGCGTGCGCGCTGCTCACCTCCGGCTTGCCTCCCCTGCCCACCTTCATCGGCAAGCTCGGCATGTTGTCGGCGGCGCTCGGGTCGCGTGAGGGGAGCGGGCTTTTTTCCGCCCGTGCCTGGCTGTTCACCGGCGTGCTCCTGGGCTGCGGCCTGCTCACCCTCGTCGCGCTCACGCGCACGGGAATCCGGACCTTCTGGTCGGAGATGCAGCGCGAGCCACCGCGAGTCCGCGCGCCGGAGGGATTGCCCGTGGTGGCGCTCCTCACCGCGTGCGCGGTGCTGACGCTCGCGGCGGGACCCGCGATGGAGTTCGCGCGCGCGACGGCCCAGTCCCTCTATGACCGCCGCGGGTACATCGACGCGGTGCTCGGAGCCCAGGTGCGGCCGTCCGTCACGGCGCCGGAGGCAGGGCGATGAGGAGGCTGCTGCCTTCCCCCGCGCTCTCGGTGGCGCTGCTCCTGCTGTGGATCCTGCTCATGCAGTCGTTGAGCGCGGGGACGCTGGTGCTGGGCGCCGCTCTGGCGCTGTTCTGGCCCGCGGTGACCCTCAAGCTCAGGCCAACCCCGGTGCGGTTGCGCGGGCCCCTCGTCATGGTCCGTCTGTTCTGCCGGGTGCTGCTCGAGATGCTCCGGTCGAACGCCGAGGTGGCGTGGGTGATTCTCACCCGGCGCTCGCGCGACATCCGCTCCGGCTTCGTCCTCATTCCACTCGAGCTGAGGGATCCGAACGGATTGGCCGTGCTGGCGATGATCGTCACGTTCACGCCGGGCACCGCCTGGGCGCAGTTGTCGGCGGACAATCGCGTCCTGCTCCTGCACGTGTTCGCCATTCAGAGCGAGGCGGACCTGGTGGCTTTGATCAAGCAGCACTACGAGCGTCCGCTCCGGGAGATTTTCGAATGAGCCCTCTGCTCTCCTGGGCGCTGGTCTTCGCCCTCGGCTGTCTTGCCCTCGCGATGATGCTGGCGCTGGCTCGGATGATTGTCGGGCCCCGGGCGGAGGACCGCGTGTTGGCGTTCGACTGCCTGTACCAGAACACGATGCTGGTCATCCTCGCGCTCGGGCTCGTCTATCGCAGCAGCTCCTACTTCGAGGCGGCGCTCTTGATCGCCCTCTTCGGGTTCGTGGGCTCCACGGCGATGTCCAAGTTCCTCCTGCGCGGGGAGATCATCGAATGAATACGTGGGCTCCCGCGTGGGTGGATGCGCTGACCGCGTTGCTCGTGGTGCTGGGCGCCCTGGCGGCACTGATTGGATCGTTCGGAGTGCTGCGGCTCAAGAGCTTCTTCCAGCGCGTCCACGCGCCCACCCTGGGCACGACGCTGGGAACCTGGGGCTTCACGCTCGCGACGGCGGTGCAGGTCTCCTTCGAACGCGGCCAGCTCTACCTTCATGCGCTGCTCATCGCGGTGTTCATCGCGCTCACCGTGCCGGTCACCACCCTGTTCCTGATGCGGGCCGCGGTGTTCCGGGCTCGCCTTCGGGGCGAGGAGATTCCGGTGCCTGGCGCGGACGAACCACCCCGGGACTGACGCCTTCCCGGATCCTCGTCAATGAGTGAGCGGCGGGTGTCTAGCGGAAGTCGTCCACGATGAAGACGAACGCGCTGGAGGTATCCAGGAGGGCCGTTCCAGGCTTGGACTCGGGCCGCTTCCGGAGCTGCTCGAAGCCGAGCCGTGCCACCGCGCAGATGGGGATTTTGGCTCCACCCTTCATCGGCTGCGCCTCGTAGTAGCGGAGGGTGGCTTGGGGCCCGCTGGTCCAGACCCGGCCATAGAGCCGGGCCGGTGCTTCGAGCAGCCCGATGTTTTCATCCAGCACGCTCTCGATGGGGCCGTCGTAGAGGGTGATGGTCCGAGCGCTCGACTGGTTCGCATCGATCTGCACCCAGCCCCCTTCCCCCACGAACATGCGGAGATAGCTCATCGCCTTCTTGGATTCTTCCGGGCACTTCTCGGGTCCCGGCGTGCCGTCAGGACGAAGGGCCACGCCCCCCGTCGCGGTTCCAGGACAGCCGGAGGACATGACGAGGAGGAGGGCGCAGCCCAGGATCGCGAACTTGTTGGATGCCATGTTCTCCGCTCCTATCTCGCAATGAGCCGGTGAGCCAGCGCGACGTATGCTTGCAGTCGGCCGTCCTGGCGGTAGACCTCGAGGTAGAGGTCTTTCAAGACACCTTCGTCCATGAACGCGCTTCCGTCAGCGACAATCGCGACCACTCCAGAGCCTCCGGGTGGGATTTCTCGGACGGAGGAGCGGACGGCCACGGACCGCTCCTTGCCGTCAGGTAGGGTGGAGAGCTGGACCCGCTGCACGCTCCACGGGTTCTCCGCGTGGATGTTCTTGACCTTGAAGATGACGGCGACTTTGTCTTTGCCACGAAACACTGTCGCTCGGACGTCTGAGTCCTCGTCCT
Source organism: Cystobacter fuscus (assembly GCF_044360685.1). Classification (GTDB taxonomy): domain Bacteria; phylum Myxococcota; class Myxococcia; order Myxococcales; family Myxococcaceae; genus Cystobacter; species Cystobacter fuscus_C. The sequence continues at coordinate 1,368,065 of NZ_CP043491.1, forward strand.
TGCCCGAGAACGTTTCCTTGGGTATGAACGGCGTCTGCTCAAGCGCACCCGAGGCCAGCAGGGCGGCAAGGGCGTGGTCCTCGGAGGTTTCTTCCTTTCGGAAACGCTCGTTTTCGCTGCTCAGCTTCGCGTTCTTCTCAAGCGCGTCGAGCAGGGCCGCGTGCATGGCCGCATGGCTCTCGCGATTCTTGAACACGTCCACCTGCTGGTCTGACCAACCCCAGTCCTTATGACGCGGGGGCCTCAGGAGAAACGGCACTTCTGTTCCATCCATCAACGTCACGACCATGGGAATGGCTTCGTCGTCGTTGAGATCGTGGAGGGGCTCCAGGATGACTTTGTTCCGAACGACCGCCAAGGGTTCGATCCTGCCTTCCCAGCCGATCATCTTTGTCTTGTCTGGATCGACAGGCGTTTCGAACCGGAGTGTCGTGATGACCTGTCCCTTCACGTAGATGCGGTGAGTGTCCTCCTCGGCGTGCTCCGAGAGCAAAACGGTGCGGAGCGCGCGCTTCTCTCGTTCGCCAGCCAGGGCGGCTGACGCCACGAGGACGACAAACAGTGCGGACTGGAAAGGTAGGAGCAGGCGCATGGGCGGGTCAACTTATCAAGGCGGGTGGGGAGCCGCCAGCGCGTTCGTTTGCCGACGGGCCTGGTGACGTCCGGTCTCTTGACGAGGATGCCGGTGGAGCCGAGCATCATGGAGATGCGCTTCGAGGAGTCCTGATTGAAAGACCCCGTTCATCCGTTCGCGATGCACCGTGAGGACGGTGCCACCCGCCTCAACCAGGTGGGGTTCTTGTTGCTGTTCCTGCCCGCGATATTCGGAGCCCAGGAAGTGGCGGGCTTCGGGGGCGACCCGGATGTGGACCGATGGTTCGTTCTTGGGGTCTGCACGCTCGGCGGTGCGCTTGGGGGGATGCTCTTCGGTCTGGGCCGGGCCCCGGCGTATGCGGGTCTGCTCGGCGGTGCACTGGCCAGTGTTGGTGGGATGGTGCTGCTCCACTTCTGGATCGCCGGGCGGGAGCGCTTCTTCTTCATCGAGGCCGTTGGTTGCTGGATGGTGGGCTCCGTGCCCGGAGCGCTCGCCTACCAGGCGTTGATCGACCGTGCGGCACGGTCGCGGCGAGCCCGCTGAGGATGCCCTTCGCCAGCCCTTGGGGATCTGAGTGCGGTCCTGCACCACGATTGAGGCTCGCCCGCTCGGTCGGATGGGGCGGCGGGAAGCGGGGCTACTGGGCACTTGGGCCTCTGGATTCGGGCCTGAGCGTGCTTGCGGCTTGCATGGACCCGTCACTGAGGTTTTAAGCGGCAGTGGAGGGCGCCATGTACGTCCGTTCGCTGACCATCCAGAACCTTCGCAGCTTCGAGTCGGTGGAACTGCCGCTGTGCCATCCGGGCGATGGGGCCCCACCCGCCCCCACGGGCGTGCCGTACCTGGACAACGTCACGTTGCTGCTCGGCAGCAACGGGTCGGGCAAGACGAGCGTGCTCCGGGCTGTGGCGCTGAGTACCCTCGCGCCTGTCCTCGCCATGGGGTCGGGCTACGTCCCCTATGCGCTGGTCCGGAGGGTCAAGGGTCGTCCCACCGAAGCGCGGGTGAAGGCCCACGTCGTCCTGCATGACCAGGATGGACTGGGCGAGGGGAAGGAGGAGGAGATCGCGGCTACCCTCATGGCCCCGCCCCGTGGCTACACGGATCGCTTCCTGATCGAGAGCAAGCCGCCGTCCTGGCACATCCGTCTCTGGGACGAAGAGTCTCCTGCCTTCCTGGTGCTGGGCTATGGCGCGACGCGCCGGGTGGAGACGGGAGCGAGCAGCGTGGAGGGCCGCGCCAAGGAGCGCATCCTTCGCTACCGCCGGGTGGCGGGGCTCTTCGAGGAGCACATGACGCTCATGCCCCTGGCGGCCTGGTTGCCGCAGGTGGCGCGCAAGGACAAGAAGCGGCACCAGGAAATCGTGAACTTGATGAACGAGCTCCTCCCCGAGGGCACGAAGATGCTTGGGAAGTGGGAGGATCGCGAGGACCCGGAGAGCCTGTTTCAGCGGGGCGGTTCCGTGTTGCCCTTCCCTGCGCTCTCCGATGGTTATCGGGCGTTTCTTTGCTGGGTGGGGGATGTGTTGTACCACCTTCATCTGATCTGCAAGAAAGGTCAGCGGCTGGTGGATATGAGAGGGGTCGTGCTCGTGGATGAGGTGGATCTGCACCTTCATCCGGAGTGGCAGCGCCATCTGGTGCCCAGCTTGTCGCGTGCGTTTCCTCGGCTCCAGTTCGTCCTGACCTCGCACAGTCCGCTCGTCGTGAGCACGCTCTCCTCCCAGAACGTGCTCCTGTTGGAAGAGCGCAAGCGTGCGGGCGGTGTGATGGCCACCGAGGTGCTGCGGCCCGGTGAGGAACTCTACGGGTTGAGTGCGGACCAGATCCTCACGAGCCAGTCCTTTGGGCTTGAGTCCTCACGGGACGAGCGCTTCTTCGAGCAGCTCAAGGAGGTCGCCGACCAGGCACGTGATGGGGGCTCGGAGGATGCGCTGCGCTTCATGCGGATGGTCGCGGGAGGGCCTGTGGCTGGGGATGCTCCGGTGTCAGAACTCCCAGGTCGCGAACTTCTGGTTCTGCGAGGCCATGAAAACAGTATAGCTGAGGTAGCGTGGGACCCGATGGGCCGCAGGGTGGCCAGTGCCTCCTGGGACGAGACGGTGCGGGTATGGGATGGGGAGACGGGCCGGGAGTTGTTGGTTCTAAGCGGCCATGAGGAAGCGGTGGTTGGCGTGGCGTGGGACCCAATGGGCCGCAGGGTGGCCAGTGCCTCCTGGGACAAGACGGTGCGGGTATGGGACGGGGAGACGGGCCGGGAGTTGTTGGTTCTAAGCGGTCATAAGAACGAAGTGATTGGCGTGGCGTGGGACCCAATGGGCCGCAGGGTGGCCAGTGCCTCCAACGATGGGACGGTGCGGGTGTGGGACGGGGAGACGGGCCGGGAGTTGTTGGTTCTAAGCGGCCATGAGAACGAAGTGATTGGCGTGGCGTGGGACCCAATGGGCCGCAGGGTGGCCAGTGCCTCCTGGGACAAGACGGTGCGGGTATGGGATGGGGAGACGGGCCGGGAGTTGTTGGTTCTAAGCGGCCATGAGGAAGCGGTGGTTGGCGTGGCGTGGGACCCAATGGGCCGCAGGGTGGCCAGTGCCTCCTGGGACAAGACGGTGCGGGTATGGGATGGGGAGACGGGCCGGGAGTTGTTGGTTCTAAGCGGCCATGAGGAAGCAGTGGTTGGTGTGGCGTGGGACCCAATGGGCCGCAGGGTGGCCAGTGTCTCCAGAGACAAGACGGTGCGAGTGTGGGACGGGGAGACGGGCAGGGAGTTGTCGGTCCTACGAGGCCATGAGGAAATGGTGATTGGCATGGCGTGGGATTCAACAGGCCTCAGGGTGGCGAGTGCCTCCAGCGACAAGATGGTACGAGTATGGGAGATCAGCTCGAAACCAGGAATTCTCAAGCCACAAAAGCAATCTGCGAAAAAATCGACCGTGAGAAAGCCTTCCTCAAGAACGTCGACGAAGAGCGCGAAAGCCCAACGCAAGGCATCCCATCGACCGGGCCGGAAGTGACCGATGATCCGAATTCCTGTTACTCCTCAGGAACTGGTCCGTCTCATCGATCAGGAAGTTCCGGACTGGCGCGAACGCGCGGCGAAGCAAACGCAGCAGGTACGAAAGCAGAAGCGTTTTTCCGGTGAGGGCCTCTGGAGTGAGGTGAAAGGCGTCTACATGGCGCTTCAGCATCACAAATGTGCCTACTGCGAACGACCCATGGCCGAAAGCCCGTATGCAAACATCGAGTACGATGTCGAGCACTTCCGGCCAAAGAGTCGCGTCATTCCCTGGCCCGATGCGAAGACCGCCAAGGAACTTCGCATCCGGTACAAGGTCCGCAGCGGAAACCCCAAGGGCTACCCACTGCTCGCGCATGAACCGCATAACTACGTCGTCACCTGCAAGGTCTGCAATTCGCCTCTCAAGGCCGACCACTTCCCCATCGATGGCGAACTCTCGGCTGAGGGCAGTGACATCGCGAAGCTGAATGCGGAGGAAAAGCCACTGCTCATTGTCCCGCTCGGCATGGCGGATCCTTCCCCTGACGAACTCATCACCTTCGAGGGCGTCCTCCCCGTGCCCGCGAAGCGCGGCGGCTATGACCGGAAACGAGCGCAGGTGACCATCGACTTCTTCCGGCTGCACCTCCGGACCGACCTGCGCGATGGACGGGCTCACCTGTTGGTGATGCTGTGGGAGAAGCTCGAGCGGGCGAAGAACGGCACACCGGAACAGCGTCGGCTTGCCGAGCAAGTACTCGCGGCGGCACGTGGCAACCGCTTTCCGCATTCAAGATGCGCTCGTGCCTTCCTCGACCTGTACGAGCGCGATCCCGCGAAGGCGAAGGACTACTACCTGGCGGCCCATGAGTTGGTGGTTCGCAAGGAACCTGGACTGTACGGCCGTGGCGCATCCCGTTCCTGATGCGTTTTCTCCATGGGAACCCTCCGACAGCAAACTCCCATACAGAGCAGCACCGACCAGGATCTCAATTATACGCCCTACTGCACCTCAAGCTCATGATCCCAGTTGGTCAACAGCCAGATGAGATCCCCCGGGCGTGCGGCGGAGACTCGTTCGAAGAACCATGAGTTGAGTGTGGTGAGGCGCTCTCGCTGGAAGTCAGGGTCGGCCACTAGTTTCCAGTGCTTCAACGTGCCGGCATGCGCGAGGGCTCGCGGCATTTCCCGGAAGATGGCCTCGATGCAGTCCTCTCGTGTAGCCCGTTCCATGCGCTTCGCGGCCATTGCCAGACGCTCGTGCACGGAAGCGTCTCCCTCCGGGCACCACGCATCCATGGCCCAGTCGTAGGAGGCCACCATCAGTTCCTCCAGAGTGTGCGCCACCCCCACTTTCTTGAAGAGATAGCGTGAGCACTGGAGCGGCTCCCAGAAGCGCAGCACCGCTTGGAGGCGCTTCGCCGTTCGCTGCGCACTCACCGGGCCCATCTGGGCCAGCGCGAAGTAGAGCGCGCCCCAGGCTGTCTCCAGGAAGAAGGCCTCGCAGGCATCCCTCGTGGGTAACGTGTTCTGCTGATCCACGGTATCGAGCAGAGCGTCCATGACATCCGACACCAGGTACAGCCGCCAGGCCGGGCGCTCGTGTTGGAAGTCCACCACATCGTGCGCTACCAACACCTCGCCTGGGGGGACATCCACCATCTGCCGAGGAGCGGGGAAGGTTCCTTTCACTCGGTACTGCTCACCACACCGCAGGCCCTCTCTCCTCGCCTTCTGCTGCGCCGAGCGAAAGGTGCCATGCAGGAATGACGGCAGTTGCAACGCAATGAGCTGTTCATGCCTCATGGATCGTGCAGGGACTTCAGTCCGGAGGCAGCATCGGCGGATCCTGCGGCTCCGGAGGCGGCGTGGTCCAGGCCCAGTAGAGCAGGGTGCCGAGCATGCCCGCCCAGGGCACATAAGGCACTCCCGCGAGCACTCCCTCCATGCACAGGTGGATGCGGCACTCGGGCCGGCCGAGCGTGGAGCACGCGCCCAGCAGCAGCGGCGCATGGCTCGTGATGAACCCCATGCCGAGCCCGCGCACCACATCCCCGCGCACCCACCGACGTGTGAGCACCCGCCACAAGCTGGGCAGCAGCACGAGCGTGGCGAGCGCGGCCAACACTCCTCGTTCATGACGCGCCGCGGTGGCCATCAACAACACGCCCAGTGCGAGCAACATGGGCGTCCACGGTGGGGTCCGATCGTCCTGGGGATTGTCGGGAACGGACATGGTGGGCGGCTCAACAATCACAGGATGTGCGTGACGCGGGTTGTCACGTCTTCGACGGCTCCCCACTCCAGGTGCGGTCCCCCGGTTGTTGCTCGCGCGGAGGATGGGCTAGCCTCATCGTACTCGAAAGGTGGGTTGCTGGCGGGACGGGCTCGCACCGTTCCGGCCTCAATGGGCAGGCTCCGGTGCTCGCTCCTCGGAGGAGTGCCGGTGGATGCAGGCGAGTGTTCGTGAGGTAACATTCGTCAGGTCTGGGGGGGAGGGAGATCGCGGATGATGGTGGATGCGCAACAAGCGGAGCCCCCCAAGATCGCGGCCATCATGTTCACGGACATGGTGGAGCTGAGCACCGAGGCTCGTCGGGATGAGTCGCTCAACAACGAATTGCGCGAGGAGCATGGACGGTTCGTGCGCAGCCTGCTGTCTGGTCATGGCGGGCGGGAGATCAAGCGGCTGGAGGATGGCTTTCTCGTCGAGTTCGACGAAGCACTTCCGGCGGTGGCCTGCGCGCTGGAGTTGCAGTCGGCGCTGAACGCGCGCAACGAGTGCGTGCCGGACGAGCGCCGGGTGCAGCTGCGCATCGGCATCCACCTGGGTTCGGTGGTGCACCAGGATGGAGACGTGTTCGGCGAGGGCGTCAACCTGGCCGCCCGCCTGGAGTCGCTCGCGCGGCCCGGAACCCTCTATGTCAGTGAGCCGGTGGCGCGGCAGGTGCGCGGCCTCCAGGTCGAGGCCTCCATGGTGCGCCTGGGCCGGAGCGACTTGAAGAAGATCCGCCTGCCGGTGCCCGTCTACCGGATTGATCCGCCCGTGCGCCGCTCGCGCTCGTGGGTGGCGCGTTTGCGCGGGCTGCTGCCCAGCCGCGCCCGAAGCTGAGTCCTTCTCTCGGGGAGTGGGGGCGCTAAGGTCCGCCCCCATGAACGAGCTCTCCCTCGTCGTCGGCTCGAAGAACTACTCCTCCTGGTCGCTGCGGCCCTATCTCGCGCTCGCCCACACTGGCCATCTGCGAGTACCTCGCGGAGCAGTTCCCGGAGGCGCGGCTGTGCCCGTCACGAGCCGCCCGTGGGGCGCTACGCGAAGTAGTGCCCGCTACAACCCGAGCGCCCGGAGCTGCGCGTCGAAGGCGGCGGCGGTGGTGAAGACGCAGCCCTGGATGCCCACGGCGTTCGCGGCCTCGACATATGCGGGCACGTCGTCGAAGAAGGCGGCCTCCTCTGGCGCGCAGCCCGCGTGCCGCAGGGCCTCCTGGTAGATGGCGGGCTCGGGCTTTACCAGGCCCACCTCGCAGCTGAGCACCAGGTGATTGAAGCGCTCGAGGATGGGCAGCCGGGGCCGCAGCCACTCCACGTGCAGCACGTTGGTGTTGGACAGCAGCACCAGCTTCACCCGCCCCACCAGCCCTTCCACCCGGGGCAGTACCTCCTCGTGAATCGTGAAGTGGCAGTTCCACAGGGCGTTGAACTCGTCCATGGGCAGCTCCACCCCGAGCGCCCCGCACACGTCGCTCCGGATGCCCTCCGCGTCGAGCTGTCCCCGGTTGGCCGCCGTCCAGCCCGCGCCGGACAGGCGGCGCTCGGCGTCCTGGGCACTCAAGCCCGCGCGCTCTCCCAGACGTCGGAAGAGCAGGGCGTTGTCGTGGAAGGCGAGGACGTTGCCGAGATCCAGGATGACCGCGTGGAGGCGTGGGGACATGGGTCCCCCTCGTACCATCGCGACGGCTACACGCGGTAGCTGCTCGCCACCTTCTCCATCTGCTGGGCCACGTCGCGCAGCTCGCTCGTGACGCGCTGGGTGGCCTGGAGTCCCAACATGGTCTCGTGCATCAGGGCGGACATGTCCGTGAGCGCGTTGAAGATCTCCTGGATGCCCGCGTTCTGCTGATTCACGGCGCTGGCGATCTGCCGCACGGCCGTCATGTTGTCCTGCACGATGCGGCTGAGGGCCTGGATGCTGTCACCACTGCTGCGCACCTGGGCGAGGCCGCTGTCCATGCGCTGCTGGCCCTGCTCGCTCAGCTCCACCGTCTTGAGGATGGAATGGGTGATGTCCTCCAGGAGCGTGCCCACCTGGCCGGTGGACTGGATGGACTGGTTGGCCAGCGTGCGGATCTCCTTGGCCACGATGCCAAAGCCCTTGCCGTGCTCGCCGGAGCGCACCGCCTCGATGGCCGCGTTGAGCGCGAGCATGTTGGAGCGGTCCGCGAGCCCCTTGACCGTCAGGGTGATGCCGCCGATGCGCTGGGCGCGCTCGTTGAGCTGGCCGATCTGCACCGCCATCTCGTCCACCTGCTCGCGCAGGGTCTGAAAGCCGCTCATGCTCTCGGTGAGGGCGCGCGCGCCGCCCGTGCCCAGCTCCTCGGCGCGCGTGGCCACCTGGAGCACCGCCCCGGCCCGCTCCGCGGCCAGGAGCGACGTCTGCTTGATTTCCTGGGCCGTCACCTGCGTCTGCTGCAGCGCCGCCGCCTGGCGGGTGATGTTGCTCTCCTCCTGCTCGGCGGCGCGCGTCAGCGCGGCCACGGTGTCGGTGAGCACGCGCGTGCCCCGCTGGAGGCTGTCCGTCGTCGCGCGCAGCTTGTCCACCATCTGCAGGAAGGACTCGGCCAGCTCGCCCACCTCGTCACGCGAGTTCACCTCGGGCTTCTGGGCGAGGTCTCCCGTGCGCACGATGTGGCGCACCACCTGGTTCAGGTGGACGATGGGCCGGGTGATGGTGCGGCCGAGCAGGAACGCGCACACGCTCACGATGCCGCCGACGATGAACAGGTTCATGATGAAGAGCACGTGCATCCGGGTGACCGGGGCATAGACCTCGGCGGGATCCGACATCGCCACGAAGTGCCAGCCGTCGCCCACGTCCCGCAGTTCGTCGCCATCGATGGCCTCGGAAGTGACGGCATCGGGCACGTTCCACGCCTCTTGGCCCCGCGAGTTGAACAGCACGGTGCCCGAGCCGGTGCGCACCTCGAGGGCGAAGCTGTTGTTCTTGCGCGCGCGGGCACGCGCCAGTGCCGCCTTCACCACCTCGCCCACCTGTCCCCAGTCATACGCCGCGAGCAGCACGCCCAGCCGGTGTCCGTCGCGGGGGTCCACCACGGGCGCCGCCAGGTGCAGCACCGGCATGCCGAAGATGGGGTCCTCCCGCGTGAGCGTCGAGCTGGTGAACTGGCCCTGCTGGGCGGCCCTGAACCAGACCGACTCGCGCACCGTCTCGTCCTGGCCGAGGAACGAGTCGCGCAGCGCCGACGTGCTCGCGGACACCGCGCGGCCCTCGTCGGTGAAGAGCACCAGCCCCGCGAAGGTGTTGTAGTGCAATTGCAGACGGGCGAGCACCTCGTCGCTCTGCTCGGGCGTGCCCGAGCGCAGCGCCTCGCGCACCAGCGCGTCCTCGGCCCAGCTGCGCACGCTCGCCTCGCGCTCCACCAGCGACGCCTCGACCAGATCCTTCAGCCCCTCGGCCTCGATGCGCAGCATCTCGTGCACCTGCGCCTTGATCGCCCGCTGGGTGGAGATCACCCCTCCAATGGAGGTCACCCCGAGGGGGAGGAGGGCCAGCAGGGTGACGTACAAGGTCAACCGGCCGCGCAGTTTGAGGGAATCGATCAGGGGAACTCGCATGAATCTCGGAACCTTGGCGCGGGGAAGAGAGCCGGCGCTTCCTGCCTCCCAGGTGCGCCCCACCCCCGTGTACCACGGAGTCCGTCCCGTCCACCTGCCTGGGCGCCCCCCCGGTCCCATGGGAGGGAGGCGCGAGCCGGGAAAGCTCCGAAAACCCCTACTCCCGTCGGGCCCCTTCCCGTCGGGCCCCTTCCCCGACGGGTGCCGCCTGGCCGTCCGCCCTGCTAGGTGAGGGGGATGCGCTCGGGCAGGTCCTTGACGGGCACGTGCGTGTAGTCCGCCCGCATGTCGAGCATCAGCCGTTGCTGGACGCGGGGGCTGATGGACTTGCGCAGCATGCCCAGGAACTCCGGAGGCGCGGCGATCACCACCCGGTCGAAGGCCCGGTCATTGATGCCGCGCTCGAGCCGCTCGGCGAGCTCCTTGGCGAAGCGCTGATGCTCCAGTTGCTGGCGCGCATCGGGTTGGTTCTCGGGCTGGGGCTTGCTCAGGGCGCCCGCGTTGGGGTTGTCGGGTTGCTGGAACAGTTCAGTGGAGCGTTGACGGCTTTCCTCGTGAAAGAACTCCTCACGCAGGTCCCACTTCTCGGCCCGCTCGTCCGTCGAGAAGAGCCTGGCCCGGCTTGCATTGGCCACCAGAATCCACAGCGCGTCCGCCATTGTGCTTCCTCCTGTGCTTGAGGTGCGAAGCATCCGGGTTCCCGGCAAGCACCCCCAGACCAGAGGGATGGCGCGCGCCGGGAGGCCCGCCGGGCAGGCGGGAAGGTGAGGGGGGCTCGAGCGTCGTTCAGGTGACCGGGACGTGGCGGGGTGCTGGCGTGGGAGCGTCCCGGGAGGGATGTTCCCGGGGCAGAGGAGGTGTGGTGATGCACGAGGGTGGTCAAGCAGCGGCGGACTGGCTGGTGGGCAGACTGGGCGAGATGGAGGAGGCGCTCGCCGCCCTGGTCGAGGTGAACTCCTGGACGGACAATCCGGAGGGCGGACGCCGGGTGGGGGCCCTGTTGCGCGAGCAGTTCGCCATGCCCGGGCTGGTGGCGGAGGTGGTGCCCAGCCAGCGCTACGCGGATCATCTCGTCTTCCGCTCCGAGGGACGGCCGGGCGCCCGGCCGCTGGCGCTCGTGGGGCACCTGGACACGGTCTTTCCCCCCGGCAAGTTCGAGGGGTACCGGCGCGAGGGCTCCTTGCGGCGCGGCCCGGGCGTGCTGGACATGAAGGGCGGGCTCGTCGTCATCGCCTGGGCGCTCAAGGCGCTCGCGACGACGGGGGGCCTGGCGCGGCTGCCTCCGTTGCGCCTGGTGGTGGTGTCGGACGAGGAGGTGGGGTCGCCCGAGGGGGTCGGTGTCATCCGGAAGGCCATCGCCGGGGCCGAGGCCTGTCTCGTCTTCGAGTCCGGCCGGGCCGGGGACGCCATCATCACCCGGCGCAAGGGCACGGGCATGGCGGTGGCGACGGCGCGCGGCAAGGCGGCCCACGCCGGCAACGCCCACCACGAGGGCGCCAATGCCCTCTGGGCGATCGCCCGCTTCGTGGACCGGGTGCAGCAGCTCACCGACTACCCGCGCGGCCTCACCGTCAACGTGGGCAAGGTGACGGGGGGACAGGGCAAGAACACCGTGCCGGACCAGGCGGTGGCGGAGGTGGACCTGCGCTTCTGCACCCGCGCGGACGGCGAGGAGCTGGTGCGGCGCTTCCACCAGGCGGCCGAGGAAGCGTCGGCGGGGGTGCCTGGTACCCGCATCGAGGTGCAAGGGGGCGTGTCGCGCGAGCCCCTGGAGCGCACCGAGGCCTCGGCGGCGCTGATGGAGGCGTATGGGGCATGTGCCCATGCCTCGGGGCTGGGCCGGGGCGAGTCCCCCCTGGTGGGAGGTGGCTCGGACGCCAGCACCTCGTCCTCCATGGGCATCCCCTCCATCGATGGGCTCGGCCCCCGGGGCAAGGGCTTCCATACGGTGGAGGAATTCATCGAGGTGGAAACCTTGGTGCCCAAGGCACAGGCCCTGGCGCGCTATCTGGCCTCGCGCGGGGCGTGACGCGCGGAGTGCTCCGCAACGGGCGCTGTTCAGGGTAGAACGGGGCCCCATGCGTACCCCTTTCGTCGTCGCCGCCGTCCTGGTCGCGCTGGCCTCCGGTCCGGCCAGGGCCCAGGGTGGTTTCGGGTTGGATCTCTCCTCGGACTCCAATGCCCCGCAGTCCAATGAGCAGACCGAGGAGTCCTCCGAGGAAGCACCTCAGGAGGGCTCCATGGGACTGGATCTCAGCTCGGGCCCCGGGGCGGATCTCATGCCGCGCTTCGGGCTCGTGGGTCTGGACACACCCGAGCGCGCCGGCGCCGCGGCCGCCAAGAGGTGGGTGGGGTGGTTGCAGGGCGTGGCGTTCCGCACCGGCAAGGTGGTGCGCGCGGCGACTCCGGCCGAGGCTCGCCAGCAGCTCGGCAACGACTACGCGACCACGCTGCGCTGCGCGGAGGCCTCGTGCCTGAGCGGCGCGGCGGACACGCTGGACGCGGACCTGCTCACCACCGCGCGCCTGTCGCTGGAGGACGAGGGCTGGACGCTGCGGTTGTGGACGTTCGATCGGGACCGGGGCGTGGTGGAGACGGACGTGGTGACGGGCCGCAAGCCGACGGATAGCACCTTCATCCGCGAGGCGGGCGAGACGCTGGCCAAGCGGGTGACGGCCCTGGCCAGGCCCCGCGCGATGCTCAAGGTGGCGAGCAACGTGTCGCGCGCGGTGGTGCGCGTGGGCTCGCGCGTGCTGGGCGTGGGCAACGTGGAGGCGAAGCTGCCGCCCGGGGACAACCAGCTCGTGGTGGAGGCGGACGACTACAACACCTATACGAAGACGGTGACGCTCACCCCGGGCGAGACGAAGGAGCTGACCGTGCGGCTGGAGTTCAGTGGCGCCGCGCCGGAGAGCCCCCTGGCGGAGCTGGACGAGCGCACGCCGGCGAAGAAGAGGAAGTCGGGCTCCTCCAATCCCACCATCTTCAGCCGCCCCGCCCTCTACACCACGGTGCTGGGACTGGCGGCGGTGGGCGCGGGCGTGGCGATGGGCCTGCCCCTGCAGCAGCGGACGCTGAAGATTGACCGCCAGGGCGTGGTGGACATCCACCGGCGTGACTACGAGTCCATGCGGCAGAGCGCGCTGATCTCCACGGCCCTCATGGCGGGCGGAGGCGCGGTGGCGGCCGGCAGCCTGGCCTGGCTCATCATCGTGCCGCAGCGCTCCGCGCCGGCGTCTTCCTCGGTGGCTCCGGTGGCCGGTGGGACGGGCGGCTCGGGGCGCGATGGCATGGCCCTTCATCTCGTGTTTGGTGGGAGCTTCTGATCATGAAGTCGATTTCTTCTCTCGTTTGTGCGCTGGGGCTCGGCCTGGTGATGGCCGTGGCGGCCTCGGCGTGTTGGGTGCCGGAGCTTCCGGATGGCACTGTTTTCAGCTGCGCCTCGAACGAGGATTGCGCCCTGGCCGGGGAGAAGTGCGTGCCCCGGGAAGGTCTGAGCGGCTATTGCTGCATGCCCTCCGCCAACGCCACCGAGGTGTGCAATGGCGTCGATGACGACTGCAATGGCAAGAAGGACGATCTGGCCGCGACCTGCTATGGCGGCCCCGAGGGCACCGCGGGCAAGGGGCTCTGCAAGGCCGGCACGCCCAAGTGCGGCGCCAACAACGAGCAGCTGTGCGAGGGCGAGGTCCTGCCCACCGAAGAGCTGTGCAACCGCGTCGACGACAACTGTGACGGCGTGACGGACGAGGGCTTCGACCTCCAGCAGGACGTCGAGAACTGCGGCGCGTGTGGCACGGCCTGCTCGGCGGGCCAGACGTGCCTCGCGGGCAAGTGCACGGGACGCGTGCAGCAGACGTGCACCGAGGGCTCGGACGACGACGGGGATGGGCTCGTGGGGTGCGAGGACACCGACTGTGCCAATCAGGCGTGTGGGACGGGCTGCACCTGCAAGTCGAACGTCGCCGCCGAGACCACCTGCACCGATGGTGTCGACAACGACAAGGACACCAAGAGCGACTGCGCGGACACGGACTGTAACAACCAGTCGTGTGGGACGGGCTGCCTCTGCAAGTCGAACGTCGCCGCCGAGATCTCCTGCGGCGATAGCAACGACAACGACAGGGACACCAAGATCGACTGCGCGGACACGGATTGCGCCAATCAGGCGTGTGGGACGGGCTGCACCTGTAAGTCGAACGTCGCCGCCGAGACCGCCTGCGGCGATGGCAACGACAACGACAAGGACACCAAGATCGACTGCGCGGACACGGACTGTGCCAATCAGGCGTGTGGGACGGGCTGCACCTGTAAGTCGAACGTCGCCGCCGAGACCACCTGCAACGACAATGTCGACAACGACAAGGACAACAAGGTCGACTGCGCGGACACCACCGATTGCCCCACCGGTACGGCCTGCGGGACTGGGAAGACCTGCAAGAGCAACGGCACGTGTAGTTGATCCACCCAGGTGATGCCTTGTCTCAAGCCCTTCTTCTTCCGGGAAGAAGGGCTGTTCACACGCCGGGCCAACCCGGTGCCACGGGAGGGCAGGCCTGGAGCACAAAAGTCGCCCAGCTGACGGCGCTGTTCACGTATGGGTTGCCGGGAACAGATTCCGTGGAGAGTTTGGTCCTCTCATGGGCGGCGACGACCTCATCCCAGGTACTGTACTCTCCACTGGCTCGCGCAACGCCGGACCCGGCGGTTCCACGATCTTGGAGACGCAGTTGCAGGTAGGCGACATCCTGGGCAGCTATCAACTGGAGCGCCTGCTGGGCGAGGGCTCCATGGGGCAGGTCTTCCAGGCGCGGCACGTGCGGCTGGGACGCCAGGTGGCCCTCAAGGTCCTGCGCTCCACCTACGCCCATGACGGCAACTTCGTGCGGCGCTTCTTCCAGGAAGCGCACGCCGTCAATCAGATCAACCACGAGCACATCGTGGAGATCTTCGACTTCGTCGAGGACGCGGCGGCCGGTCACGTCTACTGCGTGATGGAGCTGCTGCGCGGCCAGAGCCTGTCGGAGCTGCTGCGCGAGGAGCGGCTGAGCCTCGCGCGCATCCGCCGCATCATGGTGCAGGTGTGCGCGGCGCTCAGCGCGGCGCATCAGCTCGGGGTGGTGCACCGCGACATCAAGCCGGACAACCTCTTCATCGCCCACAAGAGCGGACAGACGGACTTCGTGAAGGTGCTCGACTTCGGCGTGGCCAAGCTGCTCACCGCCGAGGGCGTCAACGGGACGTTGGATGGCACAATCATCGGCACGCCCACGTACATGTCGCCCGAGCAGGCGGCGGGGCTGCCGGTGGACGCGCGCGCGGACATCTACGCCGTGGGCACCGTCCTCTACGAGCTGCTCGCCGGACAGCCGCCCTTCGTGGCGCCCAACTTCGGCCAGCTCATGGTGAAGATCCTCACCGAGCCGCCTCCGGAGCTGCCCACGCACACGCCCGCGGGCGACGCGATTCCACCGGAGCTGGCGGCCATCACCCTGCGCTGCCTGTCCAAGGAGCCCGAGGGGCGGCCCGCGCAGCTCGCCGAGCTCATCACCGCGCTGCTGATGGACTCGGACGCGGCCACCCTGGCCGTCGTGCCTCCCGAGGAGCGCCCCACCCGGCCCATGCCGATGCCCTTCGCGCTGCGGATGCCGCGGCGCGCGGGCTGGATGGCCCTGGCGGGCGTGCTGGCCCTGGCGGGCGTGGGACTCGTGCTGATGCGAGGCGGCGAGCCCGCCGCTTCCGCGCCGGGTGCCGTGGTGGCCGAGTCACGGGTGGCCGAGGCCCCCAAGCCCGAGCCGGTGCCCATCTCCCTCACCGTGAACTCCGTGCCCTCGGGCGCGCGGGTGGTTCGCGCCGACACGGGCGAGACGCTCGGGGTGACGCCGTGGGTGGCCCAGCTGCCCTCCTCGGCCAGCTCCCTGGGCGTGCGCGTGGAGCTGGCTGGCTACGTGCCGAGCGAGCACCAGTTGCGGCTCGACGCCTCCTCCTCGCTCGAGGTGCCCCTGGTGCGAGCGGGGACGAAGCCCGCGCGCGCGACGAACGCGTCCTCGCGCTCGTCCCTCTCGCGCTCGTCCCTCTCGCGCAAACCGCCCATGGGAAACCGTGATGCCGTCATTGATCCGTTCGCTCCTTGAGCGCTCCGGGTGGTGGGTGGCCGTGGTCGTGGGGCTGCTCGCCCTCGCGCCCCTGTCCGCGCGCGCCCAGGCCCAGAGTGGAGAGGCGCGTGCGCAGGCCCAGGCCCGCGCGAAGTTCCTCGAGGGCAATGCCGCCTACGAGCAGTCGCAGTTCCAGAAGGCCCTGGACGCCTATGTCGAGGCGTACCGGCTGCTGCCGCTGCCCGGCTTCCTCTTCAACATCGCCCAGTGCTACCGGCAGTTGGAGCAGCCCGAGCAGGCCGCCACCTTCTACCGCCGCTACCTGGCCCAATCGAAGCAACCGCCGGCCAACGCCCCGCTCGTGCGCGAGTTGATCGCCGAGATGGACGCGGCGGTGGGCAAGTCGCAGCAGAAGGACTCCTCCCTGCGCAAGCAGACGGCGGAGGTGGCCGAGCGGCGCGCGCGTCAGGACAGCGAGCGCTCGCGCACCGTGGCGTCCAAGTCCACGCCGGCCCACACCGAGGTCAAGGGCGAGAGCCTGGCGAAGAAGTGGTGGGTGTGGGCGGGGGCGGGCGCCGTGGCGATCGCGGCCGGTGGCATCGTCTACGCCGCCACCGCGCCCCAGCCGCGTCCCACCACGCTGGGCACCATCCGCTAGCCACGCTCCTCACGGGGCCGGGGCTCAGGCCGGGCTGTTCGGCGAGCCGCGCGCCTGGGCCATCACCAGCGCGGCCGTGTGGCCCATGCGCTGGTGGAAGTTCTCGGCGTCGTGGAAGGTGAGCCGCACATCGCCCAGCTGCAGGTGCATTCCACTCTCCAGCGGCCGAGGTTCTCCGGGCGGCAGCAGCTGGCCGCCGAGCATCGCCGGTCCGCCCTGGCTCAGCGCTTCCACCGTCCAGCCTCCGTCCGGCCGCGCGCGCAGCATCAGGTGCTCGCGTGACACCGTCGCGTCGTTGATGACGAAGGCGTTGTGCGAGGCCCGGCCGATCATCAGCACGTCGCGGCCCGGGGAGAGCTCGAAGCACATGGCGTCGCCCGGAGGCAGACAGTCCCGGAGATCCGAGGTGGGCAGCCGCGTCGCACCGTGGTTCTGCTCGCTGCTCTCCGGCACGTTCCACACCCCCGCCTCCCAGACCAACCAGCTGTGGGGATAACGGGCGCGGAACTTCTCCTTGAGGGCCAGGTGCTGGCGCACGAGTAGGGACATCAACAGGGATCGTGCCATGGCTCCGAGACAATCATCTTCACGAGGGGATTCCCATCTTGACGCTTCCTGGGGACGCCGGGCTGTCCAGGAGTGCGCGTTTACGTGGCGTGAAATCCGAGCGGCCTCACGCGAGCAGTGTCACCTTCACGATCTCCGGCGGCGCGGCCACCCGCACCGGAGGCCCCCAGAAGCCCGTGCCCCGGCTCACGTAGAGCGAGTGCTCGCCCTCGCGGAACAAGCCGGCGTCGTGTTCCCAGATGGCGGACACCGCCAGGGTGAAGGGGAACATCTGCCCGCCGTGCGTGTGTCCGGACAACTGCAGCCCCATGCCCGCCTTCTGCGCCTGATCGCGCCAGCCCGCCGGCTGATGCGCCAGCAGCACCGACGCCCGGGTGGGATCCCTCCCCGCGAGGGCCGCCGACAAGTCGTAGCCACGCTCCGGGTAGCCCGAGCGCGCCGCCCCCCAGTCATCCACGCCCACGAGATCGAACGAGGCGCCCGCGTCGCCCACGCGCACGTGGCGGTTGCGCAGCACCGTGACGCCCATGCGCGTGAGGGCCTCGGTCCACTCCCGGTCGCCCGAGTAGTACTCGTGATTGCCCGTGCAGAAGTACGTGCCGAAGCGCGAGCGCAGCTCCCGGAGCGCCGCGGCCGCATGGCCCAGCTCCTCCACGCTGCCGTCCACCAGGTCGCCGGTGATGCACACCAGGTCGCCCTTCAGGGCGTTGGTGCGCGCCACCAGCTCGTCCATGAAGCGGCGCTGGATGAGCGGGCCCACGTGGATGTCACTGAGCTGCACGATCGTGATTCCATCCAGGGCCCTGGGCAGCCCCGGCAGCTTCACCGTCACCTCGTTCACCACCGGGGCATGGAAGGCGCGCCACGTGCCATGGCTGGTGATGCCTCCCGTGGCCACCAGCGCCACTCCCGCGCCCGCGCGCGCGAGGAACTCCCGCCGCTCCTCGGACACCGGCGCGGCGTTGCCCACCGGGGCCGCCGGGGCCGCGCGCCGGCGTGCGATCCACCCGGCGAGAGAGCGCGCGCCCCCCACCGCCAGCAGCGTGAGCAACAGGTAGGCCGCCACGCCCATCCAGTACCAGCTGCCCTGCGCGAAGGCGGACATGGCCGCCGAGGGCGCGAGCGCCATGAGCGGCCGGGAGAGGATCAGGCTCGCGCCGAGCACGCCCAGCAGGATCGCGCCCGTGCGCCGCCAGAGGGGAGACCTGCCCGTGTCCCGGAAGAGCCGCCGGTACAGGTACAGGTGACCGCCCACGACGATGAGGGACATCAGGGCGAAGAAGACGAGGAGCCGCGTCGGAATGGCCATGTGCCCTCGCATACTCACGGGCACCCCGGACCGTCGCAACCCTTCCGTCCATGAAGAAGCGTGAAGCGGGCGCCCGCTCAGCCAAGCAGGGAGCGCAGTGCCTCGGACAGCTCGGGGTGGCGGAAGACATAGCCCGTCTCCCGGGCCCGCTCGGGCAGCACTCGCTGGCCGCCGAGCGCCGTGACGGACATCTCCCCCAGCGCGAGCTTCAGCGCGAGGGCGGGTACCGGCACCAGCGCCGGCCGTCCCAACGCCGCCCCCAGTGCCTGGGCGAAGCGCGCGTTCGTCACCGGCTCGGGCGCCGTCACGTTCAGGGGCCCTCGCAGCTCCTCCCGCTCCAGCGCGTGGTGCAAGAGCCCCACGGCGTCCTCGAGGTGCACCCAGCTCAGGTACTGCCGCCCCGAGCCCATGCGCCCCCCCACGCCCAGCCGGAAGGCGGGGAGCATCGCCTTGAGCGCGCCGCCCGAAGGATGCAGCACCACGCCGATGCGCGCCACCACCGTGCGGATGCCCGCGCGCTCGGCCTCCAGTGCCTCGGCCTCCCAGCCCCGGCACACCCGCGCGAGGAAGTCGCCTCCGGGCGTGCCCGTCTCCGTCAGGGGCTCCTCGCCGCGGTCCGCCCCGTAATAGCCGATGGCCGAGGCGGAGACGAAGCCACGCACCGTGCCCGCCGTGCGCACGGCCTCCACCAGCAGCCGCGTGCCCACCACCCGGCTGTCCTGGATGCGCTGGCGCGCGGCGGCCGTCCAACGCTGCGCCACGGGCTCGCCCGCCAGGTGCACCACGGCCTCCGCTCCCGCCAGGGCCTCGGGCGACAGGGGCGTGGTGGCGTCGAAGAAGGAGCCCGTCACTCCCGGCGGGAGCCGCCCGAGCGCGCGCTTCACGTCCCTCGCCAGCACGTGCACCGCGTGCCCCGCGTCCAGCAGCCGCCGCACCAGGGGCGGGCCCAACAGCCCGCTCGCGCCACTGAGAGCCACCTTCATGGGGACACCTTCATGGATGGGTGTCCCGCGGCGCGCCCGTCATGTTCACGCCGAGCAGCGTGCTCAGGTGTCCGAAGAACACGTCCATGTCCGCTTGCTCCAAGCGGCCCGAGTAGCTGTAGACGACCCGGCCGTCCGCGCTCAGCAGCATCACCGAGGACGTCTTCTTCGGCAGCTTCCAGGGCGCCTCGCCCAGCACGCCCTCTAGATCCACGAGGATGGGCACGCCCCACTTCTTCTCCTCGCCGCGCACGTGTGACAGCGCGATGTCCCGCGCGGGAAAGAAGTTGAAGGACTCCAGGTTGGCCACCGCCACCACCCACGCCGCCTGCAACAGCCCCATCTCCCGTCCCCGGTTGAACAGCGCGTCCTTCAGCGAGGCGTTGAGTGTCGTCGAGTGACGGTCCTCGTAGAACAGAATGACGGGTTTTCCCCGCCACTGGGACAGGTCCACTTCTTTTCCACGGGAATCCCACAAGGTTGCATTCATCGGCACGGCCTCCAGTGGCGCGGCGAGGACGGAGCCGGTGGCCAGGACCGCGGCCACCAGTGCTCCCGCGAACCACGTCTTCAGGGGGAAGGATGTTGGACGGAGCATGTACAAACCCTGAACATAGCCTTGACAAACCTTGGACGCAAAGGTTACCTCCACATACGAAGGTAGCCACGCGTCTGGAGGAGTGCCGAATGGGGCCCACGCCGTTCATCGCCGCTGCGCCCAGGTTGGCTCCGTCCGTGGAGCGGGCGTGGTTGGCGTTGGTGCAGGCCCAGGTGGAGGGCGCCCTGGCCGAGCTGTTGGAGCTGCCGGACGAGGCCCGGTTGGACGAAGGTTGGGCAAGGGCACTCGGCCAGACGAGGGCTCTGCTGTCCCGCTCCACCCAGCGGATGCGTCCGGCGCTGCTCCTGGCGGGCTATTGCCTGGCGCGGGGCTCGACGACGGTGCCCGCGGGCCTGTGGCGCTTCGTCGCGGGCATGGAATTGCTGCATGCCTCGCGGGCGCTTCATGACGACGTGCTGGCGTTCTCGCGGACGCGCCCGGACGGGGTGCCGCTGCACGCGCGGCTCGTGCCGGGCCCCGCGGGAGGACACCTGGCGGTGGTCGTGGGGGATCACCTCTTCGCCCGCGCGCTGGAAGTGATGACGGAGGCGAATGTGCCGGGCGCCGTGCAGGCGAGCCAGTACTGCCTGCGGATGGATCGCTCCACGGTGCCGGGCCTCTTCCGCCGCGAGCAGGGCGGGGTGCTGGCGGAGCAGGGCGGCGTGCGTCAGGCGTTGAAGCTTGCCCGCCTGCGGATGGTGCGCGAGGGGCTCGCCACCTCCCTGGTGTGTGGCGCGATGCTGGCCGGCGCGGAGGACTCCCTGCGGCTGCGCCTGGCGCGCGTGGGGTGCGGCCTGGGGCTCGCCACCCTGCTGCGTCAGGAGTCCGCGAGCCTGCTCGAGGTGCCCTGGGGTGGCCCTGGCGACTTCGTGCTGGGGCGATGCACCTTCCCGTTGATGGCCGCCTGGTCGCGCTCGCGACCCGAGGCGCGCGCGGAACTCGAGGCCCTGTGGAACCTGCCCCGCGAGCAGAAGGACGCCGCCGTGCTGTCCCGGGTGGGCGTCCTGGTGGACGAAGCCGGGGGCCGCCTGGCCACCGAGCGCATCGCCGCGCGGGCGGCGCGAGGCGCGGTGAGGGCGCTCGCCGCATTGCCCAATCCCCAGGGCCTGCGCGACCTGATGCGCGCGCTCGTGGGTCCGTCGTCCCAGCCAATGGTTTGAGAGGAGATGCACCGTGGAGCGTGGCAAGCGACAGGCGGTGGTGGTGGGCGCGGGCGTGGGTGGGCTCGCGGCGGCGGCGCGGCTGGCCCACGCGGGCTTCAGCGTGCACCTCTTCGAGAAGACGGACGGCCCGGGCGGGCGCTGCAATCAGCTCAAGGTGGACGGCTTCACCTGGGACCTGGGCCCCACCATCGTGCTCATGCCCGAGGTGTTCGAGGAGACGTTCACCTCGCTCGGCCGGCGCATGGAGGACTACCTCACGCTGCACCGGTGCGATCCCAACTACCGCATCCACTACCGCGACGGCTCGGCCATCACCTTCACCTCCGAGCTGTGTGCCATGGGGCGCGAGCTGGAGCGGGTGGAGCCCGGCAGCTTCCAGCGCTACCTGTCCTTCCTTGCGCTCGGCCGCACCCAGTACCGCACGGGGTTGGATCACCTCGTGGGCCGCAACTACGCGGGCCTGTCCGACTACTTCGTGCCCTCGGTGTTCAAGCGCATCCTCGAGGTGCGCGCGCACCGGCGCATGTACTCGGAGGTTGGCCGCTTCTTCAAGGACGAGCGGCTGCGCGCGGGGATGACCTTCCAGTCCATGTACCTGGGCGTGTCTCCCTATGCCGCGCCGGGGGTGTTCGCGCTGCTGCCCTTCACCGAGCTGGGCGTGGGGGTGTGGTTCCCCCAGGGCGGGCTGTATGCCATTCCCCTGGCGCTGGAGAAGGTGGCGCGCGAGGAGGGCGTGCACCTGCACTACGGCACGCCCGTGCGGCGCATCCTCACCGAGGGCAAGCGCACCACGGGCGTGGAGCTGGAGGGCGGCGAGGTGGTGCGGGCCGACGTCGTGGTGTGTAACGCGGACCTGCCCTACGCGTACGAGAAGCTGCTCGACAAGAACGTCACGCGGCTCAAGCGCGCGGACAAGCTCCGCTACACCTCCAGCGGCTACATGCTCTACCTGGGCATGCGCCGACGCTACGACGAATTCCTCCACCACAATGTCTACTTCGGCAACGACTACAAGGGCTCGTTCGACTCCATCTTCGAGCGCTTCCGTGTCCCCGAGGATCCGAGCTTCTACGTGAACGCCCCCGCCCACACGGACCCGAGCCTCGCGCCGCCGGGCAAGGACGCGCTCTACATCCTGGTGCCCGTGCCCCATCAGCACGAGGGACTGGATTGGAAGACGGAGGGCCCGCGCGTGCGCGCCAAGGTGTTCCAGCGGCTGGCGGAGCTGGGCCACACGGAGCTGGAGCGCGACATCGAGGTGGAGCGCGTGCTCACCCCGGACGACTGGGCGTCCACGTTCAACCTGGCGCGGGGCAGCGCCTTCGGGCTCGCGCAGAACTTCTTCCAGATTGGTCCCTTCCGTCCGTCCAATCAGGATCCGCGTGTGAAGAACCTCTTCTTCGTGGGAGCCTCCACGCAGCCCGGAACGGGACTGCCCACGGTGCTCATCTCCGCGCGTCTGGCGGTGGAGCGCATCCTCACGTGGGCGGGAGTGGACAACGTCGTGCGCGCGCCTGGGGGGACCGGGCCCGGTGCAATGGAGGAAGCGGCATGAAGTCGCGGGACGAGAGCCTGGTAGCGAGCGGGTACCGGATGGCGGAGCAGGTGACCCGGCACCATGCCAAGAGTTTCTTCTTCGCCTCGTTCATGTTGTTCGGCATGAGGCGCAAGGCGGCCTTCGCCCTGTACGCCTTCTGCCGGCGGCTGGACGACATGGTGGACGTGGCGGACGGGGCGGACAAGGGCGCGGTGCCCGCGAATCTGGCCGAGCGGCTGACCCGCGCGCGGCGCGCCGTGGCCGAGCTCTTCCTGGACACGCCCGAGCTGGCGGACCCCCGCCTGCCTCCGCCCTCCACGCGCGCCACTGGGGGCGAGGGGCCGTGGCACCCCGCGGAGCTGGCCGCGCTCGTGGACTGCATCCAGCGCTTCCGCGTGCCCGAGTACCCCATGCAGGAGCTCATCTCCGGCATGGAGATGGACCTGACGATCCGCCGCTACGACACCTGGTCGCAGCTGGACCTGTACTGCTACCGGGTGGCGGGCGTGGTGGGGCTGATGATGGCGGCGATGCTCGGGTGCTCCGAGGAGTGGGCGCTGGGGCCCGCGGCGGACCTGGGCCGGGGCATGCAGCTCACCAACATCCTCCGGGACGTGGGCGAGGACCTGGAGCGCGACCGCGTCTATCTGCCCACGGAGGAACTGGCGGCCTTCGGGCTGTCGCTGGAGGACCTGCGCCGGGGCGTGGTGGATGACCGCTGGCGCGACTTCATGCGCTGGCAGATCGCCCGGGCTCGCGCCTACTACGAGCGCGCCGCGGCGGGCATCCCCGCGCTGTCGGGTTTCGGCTCGCAGCGCATGGTGATGCTCATGGGCTCCATCTATGGAGACATCCTGCGCGTCATCGAGGAGCGCGACTTCGACGTCTTCTCGGGCCGCTCGGCGGTGACCAAGTCGCGCAAGTTCGCGCTGGCCACCCACGCGCTCGTGCGGCCCGCGACGGTGCCACTCATGCACGTGCGCGCGCCGGGAGCGGCGGTGGTTCCCCTGCTGCCGTCCGCGCGCGCTGTCACGACGGGATCCATGCCATGACGCGCGAGCGTCCGGGAGTCGGGAGATGAAGCCCATGCGTGTCGCGGTGGTGGGTGGTGGAATCGGAGGACTGACGGCCGCCGGACTGCTGGCCAAGGAGGGTCATGACGTCACCCTCTTCGAGGGCGGTCCCCACCTCGGTGGCAAGGCGCAGTCCGTGCAGGTGGGCGGACTGCGGCTGGACACCGGGCCCACGCTGCTCACGCTCCCGGACGTCGTGCGCGGGCTGTTCGAGTCGCTGGGCGCGGCGGACCTGCTGCCGCCCTTCCTCGAGCTGGAGGCGCAGTGCACCTACCACTTCGCGGACGGGTGCGGCTTCGTGGCCTACAAGGACCTCGAGCGCACCGCGCACAGCGCCGAGCGGCTGCGTCCCAGCGAAGGCAAGGGCGTGCACGGCTTCTACGCGGAGGCCGAGCACATCTGGCGCGCCGCGGGCGAGCCCTACCTGGAGGCCCCCTTCGAGGGCATGGCGGGCTTCATGTCCCGGGTGATGCGCCGGGGCATGGTGGCCGTGGCCCGGGGCATGAAGCTGTCCACTCTGGATGATCTGGCGCGGGCTCATTTCAAGACGGAGCACATGTGGCAATTCGTGGGCCGCTTCGCCACGTACGCGGGGGCATCGCCCTACGCGGCGAGCGCGGCCTACGCCCTGGTGCCCCACATCGAGCGCGCGTACGGCGTGCACCACGTGCGGGGCGGGATTGGCGCGCTGGTGGATGCGCTCGGGGCGGCGGTGGCGCGTCTGGGCGTGAAGGTGCACCTGAACACGCGCGTGCACTACCAGCGCGAGGGCCACGGCTACCGGGTGGGTCCGTCCGGTGGCGAGGAGCGCTTCGACTCGGTGGTGGTGAACGCGGATCCGCTGGACAAGCTGGGCCGCGGGAGCGAGCCGCTGTCGCTGTCGGGCCATGTGCTGCTGCTGGAGGTGGATGGCCGTCCCGCCCTGCCGCACCACACCGTGCTTTTCAGCCGGGACTACCGGCGCGAATTCGACGAGCTGTTCGCGGGCCAGCTCGCGGCGGATCCCACCGTGTACTTCTGCAACCCCGCGGCGACGGATGACACGGTGGCGCCGCCGGACAAGACGGGCCTGTTCGTCATGGTGAATGCCCCGGCGCTGCCGCGCGAGCCCGGTGCCGCCGAGCGCGCCGCGGCGGAGTGGGAGCAGCATGGCGAGCGCGTGAAGGCGCAGATGTTCGACAAGCTGCTCACCCACTACCCGGAGCTGAAGGGGCGCATGCGCGTGGTGGCCCAGCGCACGCCGGTGGACCTCGCGGCGTTGGGCGCGCCCGGCGGCTCCATCTACGGCTTCCTGCCGCATGGCCGCTTCGGCCCCTTCCGCCGTCCGCGCATCCGGGGAGGCACGCCCGGACTCTTCTTCGCGGGCGGGGGCACGCACCCGGGCGGAGGCGTTCCCCTGGTGATGCTCTCGGGTCAGTTCGCCGCCCGCATGGCGTCCGCGCACCTGAGGAGCGGCGGATGAGGCGCCTGGATTTCCTGACGCCGCGCGCCCTCCGGGGCGAGTCGTGGCTGGACGCGCTGCCGAGGCTGCCGGAGACGGCCGGGGCCTATCGCTGGTTCTACGCCGACGTGACGGCGGGCGAGTACAGCGCCGTCTTCATCTTCATGCTCGGCTCGCTCTTCTCGCCGCGCTACTCGGTGGGGGCGCCGCGGGGCGCGCTGCCCCTGCAACACAGCGCGGTGAACTTCGCGCTCTACCACCGAGGCCGCGGAGTGCGCTGGGTGCTCAGCGAGTATCCCCGGGCATCGGTGCTCCAGGAGGGCCGGGAGCTGCGCATCGGCCGCTCGCGCCTGGAGTACACGCGGGATGGCCGGGTGTGCCTGGAGGTGGAGGAGCGGTGCGCGCCCCTGGGCGGAGCGGTGCGCGCGCGGCTGGTGCTCCAGCCCGAGTCCTTCTCGACCGAGGAGGTGCAACTGGTGCCGGGTGTGCCGCACTACTGGCGGGCGCTGGCGCCCCGGGCGAGGGCGTGGCTGTCGGTGGACTCCGAGGGCGTGAGCGTCGAGGGCCACGGCTACCACGACACCAACCATGGCGAGGAGTTGCTGGGCGCGCGGCTGCCGGGCTGGTACTGGGCGCGGCAACACGGGCCGGAGGAGACGGTGGTGGAGTACCACCTGCCGGGTGGAGTGGCTCCCCTGCGCGTGACGGCGAGTGCCCGGGGCACGTCGTGTGAGCGGTGGCCGGTGCGCGCGGAGCCGCTGAGCACGCGCATGACGGGATGGGGCCTGCGTGTGCCGGAGCGGCTGGTGTCGGGCCCCGGGGGGACGACCGAGCCCCGGTTGCTGGAGTCCTCTCCCTTCTATGCCCGGCTGGAGGCACGCCAGGGTGGGTTGGATGTGATGGGGGAGGTGGCGGACTTCCAGCGCTTCCACTCGCCCTTCATCCGCTGGATGGCGCACTTCCGCACGCGCGTGGAGCGCCAGGCATGAGCACGTGGGCGGCGCTGGGAATGGCCTGGAGCGGACTGGCCGGTGGTTTCAGCGCGGTGGCGCTGGCGCGCCTCATGCGGCGGCGTCCGGCGGTGGCCTCCACGCGGGTGCCGGTCCTGTTGCTGCGTCCGGTGGACGCGCCCACGCCCCGCGAGGTGGAGAACCTGGCCACGCCCATCGACTACGCGGGCCCGTTGGAGCACGTGGTGCTCGCCCCCGAGCGGCCACCGCTGCCCGAGCACGTGCGGTGGGTGCCGAGCGATCCCTCGACGCCCAACCGCAAGGTGGGGCACCTGCTGCACGCGCTGAGGGTGCTGCCCCGGGAGGGCCGGGTGGTGCTGGTGGTGGACGCGGACGTGGTGGTGACGGGCGAGCTGGTGGCGGGCCTGGCGGCACCGGTGGCGGCGGGCGCGGCGCTGAGCACGGCGGTGCCCACGCCGGTGGACGCGCGGGGGCTCGCCGGGCGGGCCGTGGCCGCGCTGCTGCGCCGCACGCACCACAGCTTCCGGGCGCTGCACGTGATGAGCGCCGGGGCCGCGGCGGTGTGTGGCAAGGCGCTCGGGCTGAGCGGCCGGGCGGTGGAGGAGTTGCCGGAACTGGTGGACCACATCGGCGAGGACCTGGAGCTGTCCAAGCGGCTGCACGCGCGCGGTCTCGGCGTGGCGCTTTGCGAGGTGCCGGCGGTGGTGCCCCTGGCCGCGGGGGACTGGGACGCGGCCCTGGCCCGCTTCACGCGCTGGATGCAGGTGTTGCGCAGCCACCGGCCCGGGCTGTACCCGACGGTGCCCCTGCTGTTCACGCCCACGTGGCCGCTGCTGGTGCTCGGCATGGCGGCGGGCTCGCCGGGCCTGCGGGGGTGCGTGGCGGCGCTGGTGGCCGTGCGCACCCTGTTGTCCTGGCGGCTCGCGCGGCTCAGTGCTCCCGGCGCCCTCCCGGGGGCAGGGCGCCCCGAGGGCGGAGCGCTCCGCTTCGCGCTGGATTGGCTGTTGGGCGAGGCCCTGTTGCTCGCCGCCTTCGTCCGCTCCCTCGCGCACCCCCCTCGGGTGACCTGGCGGGGGCGTGTCTATGCGTTGCACCCAGGAGGCCGGATGTCACCCGGATGGACGGAATTGAAGCAGGAGGGCGGGGTATGACGTACGCACGTTTCCTGGGCCTGTTCGTCGTGCTGCCCATCATCTTGCTGGCGGTGCGCTACCGCCATGTGCTCACCCGGCGCGCCCTGCTGCCCCTGGTGCCCCTGCTGGCCATCGTCTACGTGGCCACGTGCCCCTGGGACAACCTGGCGGTGAAGTGGGGGCTGTGGCGCTTCAAGCCGGAGCTCATCTGGGGCATCACCGTGGGCTACCTGCCCCTGGAGGAGTACCTCTTCTTCGGCCTGCAGACGCTGCTGGTGGGGGTATGGGTGCTCGCGCGGCTGCGCGGGGTGTCGCTCGCGCCCGCTGCCCGCAAGTCCCCCGCGAGCCCCCCGGTGCCCGCGGGCCAGCACCGGCTGGACTCCAACAAGCTGGGCTCCAACAAGCTGGGCTCCAAGGAGGTGGTGTCATGATGGAGTCGCGCTGGGCGTACCTCATCCACCTGATGGCGTGGGCGGGCCCCTTCATCGCGCTGCAACTCGGGGTGCTGGTGTTCTACTTCCGCGAGCGTTCCTGGACGGTGCTGCGCGCGGCGCTCGTGCCGGCGGGCGTCATGGGCGTCTACCTGTCGGTGGCGGATCACCTGGCCATCCGCGAGGGCATCTGGAGCTTCGGGGAGGGCAAGCACCTGGGCATCTACCTCGGCGCGGTGCCGCTCGAGGAGCTGCTCTTCTTCGTGCTCACCAGTGTCATGGTGGCGCTGGGCCTGACCCTCTTCGCCGCCCTGCTGGCCCGGCGTGAGGCGCGCGTGCCGTGATACACGCGGCCAAGGGCGGGCTTCCGGGATGGATGGTCGACACCTACGTGGGCTGGAAGTTCCGCTCGTCCTTCCGGGGCTTGTGGGTGCGCGGCGCGCTGGAGGACGGCGTGGCCGGGCGCCTCGTTTATGCGAACCACTCCAACTGGTGGGATGGTTTCGTGCTGCACCAGCTTGGCCGGGCGGCGGGTTGGGACACATACTGTGTCATGGAGGAGAAGAACCTGGCGCGCTATCGCTTCCTGTCGCGCATCGGTGCCTTCAGCATCCGGCGGGGTGAGGCGGCCTCGTCGCTGGAGACACTGCGCTACGCGAGTTCGCTGCTCGCGCGGCCCCGGGCCGCGGTGTGCATCTTCCCGGAGGGAGAGCTGAGGCCCCACGGCGTGCGCTCGCTGAAGCTGGAGCGCGGGGTGGAACTGCTCGCGCGGGTGAGCGGGGCGCGCTGCGTTCCGCTCTGCATCCGCTACGCCTTCTTCGAGCACGAGCGGCCGGACGTGCTGGTGGAGGTGGGCGAGCCGCACGCGGCGGCCCCCCTGGAGCGCTACCGGAAGGAGCTGGAGGCGGCGGCACGGCGGCTGGAGGCGGCGACGAATCTGGAAGGCTTCACCCAGGTGGTGTCCGGCGCCCGGGGCGTGGCCGAGCGCTGGGACGCGGTGCGCGGCCATGGCTGAGCGCACCTACCGCATTCACATCGCCGCCGAGTTCTCCGGCGTGAGGGTGGAGCTCATCCGCGCCTGGGAGCGGCGCTATGGGGTGCTCTCGCCCCAGCGCACCCCCTCGGGCTACCGGGTGTACACGGACCGGGACGTGGCGCTGCTCAAGCGCCTCAAGCAACTCACCGAGGAGGGCGTGTCCATCAGCGAGGCGGCGAAGATGCTGCCGCAACTGCTGGCGGAGATCGACGCGGCGCGGCCCTCCCAGTCCCCGCCTCCGGAGCCGAGCGACGGCAGCGTGGCCACCTGGCGCGAGGAGGTGCTGGCGGCGGTCAAGGCGTTGGATCAACGCCGGGTGTCGGAGACGCTGGACGAGGTACTCTCGGCGCTCTCTCCGTTGAAGGCCTACGAGGACGTGCTGGTGCCCCTGCAGCAGGAGGTGGGGGAGCTCTGGCACCAGGGCGTCTTCACGGTGGGGCAGGAGCACCTGGTGACGCAGGAGATCCGCGCGCGGCTCATCAGCCTCCTGCACTCCGCGCCCAACAAGGGACCGCGGCACGCGCTCCTGGCGTGCTTCCCGGAGGAGCAGCACGAGCTGGGCCTCTTGGGCATGGCGCTGCGGCTGCGCCACTCCGGGATGACGGTGACGCTGCTGGGCCAGCGCACGCCCACCGACGAGGTGGTCCGCATGGCGCGGGCGCTCGAGGTGGACCTGGTGGGCCTGTCGTCGGTGTTGGACCCGGGGGCCCGGGAGTTCGAGGAGATCCTCACCCGGGTCACCAGCGGCCTCGCCGCGGGCATGGCCATCTGGGTGGGAGGGCGGGCGGCGCTCCAGTACCGGGCGCTGTGCGATCGCCTGGGCGTGCGCGTCTTCGAGCACGCCGCCGACTGGCCACGGCTCCTGGAGGACTAGGCGAGCGCCGGGCGAGGGTGGCTCCCGGCGTGAGCGCGCTCCTCTATACTCCGCGCCGGCCATGCCACTCGTGAAAAGACCTGTCCTGAAGACCCCGAGCGCCGGGATGCTCCTGGGTGTCTGCTTCCTGTTGCTCTCCATCGCGTTGCCACTGCCGGGGTGCGTGCACGGCTCCGGGTCCGGGCCCGCCGGGTCGGACGAGGCGGTGGCCTTCATCGGGGTGAACGTCGTCCCCATGGATTCCGAGCGCGTGCTGCCGGAGCAGACGGTCGTCGTCCGCGATGGGCTCATCTCGGCGATGGGTCCCGCCTCGGCCATCACCGTGCCGGCGGGCGCCCGGCGCATCGAGGCGAAGGGCCGCTACCTGATGCCCGGCCTGTCGGACTTCCACATCCACCTGCACTCGGACGAGCAGCTCCTGTCGTACCTGGCCCACGGCGTCACCACCGTCTTCGAGCTCAACGGCACCCCGCGCCACCTGAAGCTGCGCGAGCAGATCGCCAGGCGCGAGGTGCTCGGCCCCCGGCTCTACACGAGCAGTCCGCTCATGGATGGAGGCCCCGAGGGGGGGATCGTGGTGTCGGTGAACTCGCCGGAGCAGGCGCGCCAGGCGGTGGTGCGCCAGAAGCGCGCGGGCTACGACGCCATCAAGGTCTACGACAACGTCGCGCCGGGGGTGTACGAGCAACTGGTGGCCACGGCGCGCGAGCAGAAGCTGCCGGTGATGGGGCATGTGCCGCGCACGGTGGGCGTGGACGCGGTGCTGCGCGCGCGCCAGGCCTTCATCTCCCACGGCATCGAGTACTTCCTCGCCGGCTCGCGCGACGAGTCACGCATTGCCGGCTTCGCGCTCGGCACCAAGGCGGCCGGGACGACGGTGGTGCCGGACCTGTCGCACGTCCACACCTCGCTGCGGATGATGGAGGACCTGGAGGGCGTCTTCTCGGACCCCGAGGCGCGCTACCTGTCCCCGAAGGTGATGAGTGACTGGCGCTACTCCAACCCGACGCGCCGGGTGGACGTGCGGCAGTTCTCCGAGCGGCAGCGGGCGGCGTACCCCTACGTGCGGCACCTCACCCTGTCGCTGCAGCGGGCCGGCGTGCGGCTGGTGCTGGGCACGAACGCGTCGGACGCCGGGCTCTTTCCTGGCAAGACGGTGCACCTGGAGCTGGCGGAGCTGGTGCAGGCGGGCCTGTCTCCCTACGAGGCCCTGGCGACGAGCACGCGCAACCCCGCGGCCTTCATCGAGGAGCACGTGGAGCCGGCGGCGCGCTTCGGCACGGTGGCGGTGGGCCAGCACGCGGATCTGCTGCTCCTGCCGGGCAATCCCCTGGAGGATGTCGGGCAGGCGGGGCAGGCGCTCGGGGTGATGGTGCGTGGCCAGTGGCTGACGCGCGAGCAACTGCAGCGCATGCGCGACAAGGTGGCCGAGTCCTTCAAGCAGTGAGCCTGGGCGGACACGGGCCCCCTCCGGGAGGGGGCCGGCTTCAGCGTCCTGCTAGGCCGCGCCCAGCTGGCGCTGCAGCGACTCGGTGTCCACGTTGCTCCACTGCTCGGCGATCTTGCCGTCCTTGATCCGGCAGCGCAGCTTGTCCACGATCTCCGCTTTGCGGCCCGTGGCCGGAATGCCCATGAAGTTGCCGACGTGCGTGCCCGTCGTGACCAGGTGGCACGAGAACGTCTCCCCCTCCTGGCTGAAGGACTCGATGCGGAAGCTGATGTCGGCGAAGGTGTCCAGGAAGTAACGGGCCGTCATCTCGACGCCCTTGAGGCCGGGGGTCTGCCCCGGAAAAGAGGGGTGGCTGACGATGTCCTCCGCGTAGAACTCTGCCATGCGTCCCGTGTCGCGCTGGATGTAGAGAGCGGTCAGGCACTCCTCGTAGAACTGGCGGGTCTTCGTGGCGTCCATGGTGGAACCTTCCGGGGTAATCGGGGAGCGGGATGATAACGGGTGCCGCCATAAAGACAACCTCCACCCTCACGGGCGTCTGCGATTGATCAGACAGCGGGGGCCGGGTGTGGGGGGGCTGATTACCCTGATGGTGTTGAGTGAATTATTCAACCGCAGTGGATGAGCGTGGGTCACGCGTATGCACTGGACGCACGGCGTGTCTTGCTGACTCGGACAGCGCCCTGTGGCAGGAGCAGTGCTTGGGCAAGGGCCTGACTGGCGGCGGGCAGCCGCATCGACCCGCCGCGGATGGGTCTGCTGGGTTGTTCCCAGGGCGCGCAGGCCGCCATGGTGGAGACGGCGGAGAAGCCGGCGAACACCCTCTTGCGCACGACGGTGCTGTTCTATCCGGGGTATGGCTCGGACCTGGGTGCTGGCAGCCCGGGCGCCAGCACCTGGCGGCCGCACCATGATCCGCGCTTCAACCTCGCCGGACGTGTACGCCATGAGGGACGCGGACATCGACTCCCTTGCCTTCTTGTGTCACGTCTCTAATTGAAGCCGAGACACGCCTCTTGGTATTCGAACTGCCCCGCCTGCTCTCCCTGCTCGAGTAATGCTTTGATGTTCGCGTAGGGCACGTGGGGGGGAACATCCACCGCCACCAGGCGGGGCAGGTCGCTGAGCTCCGAGGCACATCCCCGTTGGCGGAGGGCCTCGCGAACGGACTCGACATCCTCCTGGCGCGAGAACCAGAGCTGAAGGGTGCTGTGTCCGCTGGGACGCACCAGCTCGGAATACCAGAGGACTCCACTGGCGTCTGGTTGGGCCGCGACCACGTCCCCGAGCGCGACCTCCTTGGCGTAGAACGGGATGTTATCGATTTCGTATCCATCCTCCCCGCAGTTCTCGCACTTGTTGCTGCCGTTGTTCTTCGCGGCGTTCGCCGCATCAATCTCCCTCTTCCCTGCGGGAGTGAAGGCTTTCCCTGAGCGGGCCCCCCCGGAACTCCCCCCTCGTGGTCTTGCCGGCCACGAAAATGGACTCGCTCGTCCTGGAATTGAGCTGGCTCCAAGAACTCCTGTGTTCCGACTGTTCTTCGACCGCCACGAATGTAAGTGGGGCCTCGAGCGACGAGGTCGGCTCCGGATGGAGGCGGGTACTTGTTGCCTGGACAGAGAAGGGCACGGCCAGCGCCAGGACCGCGGCGACGAATAACAAGGGAGCGTTCAGGGCGCGGCCATGAGGCGTGAACATGGTGACCTTCAAAGAAGAGGTGTTCGGAAGAATCTTGCCACCGTGGTTTCCTGGGTGCGGCGGGGCGCGAGCACTCCTTCGACCGACGCTTGCACACCGGGCATCGCGCGGTTGTGCCCTGCGCTGAGCTTGCAGGAGGCCATTCCTCCTCCCACAGGACGGAGGTCGGGGCCCATCGCCAGCATCAGGGCGCCGTAGGTGCCCCCGGGCTTGTGGAGTACCCTGCTTCGCCATGTCGAGAGCTTCATGTCTGGCGAGGACGGGTCGTTCATTGTTGTTGGGGGCGCAGCTCATTCTGGCGGGGTGCACGGCTGGGCGCGAGGCGAGCCGGCCTGAGGATTCCACCCCGGCCCTGATGCGTGTCCAATGTTTCATCACGACGCGAGGGACCGTCGCCCGCTGCCGTGTCTCCGAAACCATTTCGGAAGATGAGGCCATGGTACTGGCGACGCTGTACATGCCTCTGTACGCATCAACTGCTCGATTTCCCCGCGACCTCGCGGCTTCCCACCCTGGTGGATCCCTCCCTGCTCATCCGGCGGGAGGACCTTCTCTTCCTTCAGAGGCAGCCCTACCTGGCGCCGTTCACCGAGCTGGATCGCCGGGACCTTCACGAGGACCTGGCCCACTTCGTCTCCTGCGAGGCCACGGACGTACGCGTTTCCGGGGACACGGCGGTGGTCTCCCTCCGCCGGTCCTCTCCCCCTTGGGACGCTCTTCCGAGCAACCTGCTCAATTCCGAGGTGATGCTCAAGTCTCGTGAGGCGATCGACCGGCTCGAGGCGCTCGAACAATGGGCCGAGGAGAACCCCGCCCGTGGTGAGCCGTCCGTCCACTCCCTCGTGTTCGTGAAATCGCCCAAGGGCTGGCTCGCCGACTACCAGCTTCCGGAGAAGGCGCACCCGGCCGCTCCGTAGCCGGGTATGCCTTTCAGTTCACCCCGCCCATCATCCGCCGCAAGGGTTTGACGAAGAGGGCGAGCAGGACGCCCGCGGCGATGGCGACGGCGGCCACCGCGCCGAAGAGCTGCGGCAGGGGCATGGCCTCGAACTGTCCCGCCACGCGCCCGGCGATGAGGTTGCCGAGCGACATGGACATGAACCACACGCCCATCATCATGCCCACCGTGCGCGGCGGCGCGAGCTTCGTCACCGTGCTCAGTCCCACGGGGCTCAGGCTCAGCTCGCCGAAGGTGTGCAGCAGGTAGGTGAGCACCAGCCACATGGGGCTCACCCGGTGGCCACCCGCGGCCGCGAGCGACGCGCCCACCATCACCAGGAAGCCGGCCCCCAGCATCACCAATCCCAGGGAGAACTTGGCGGGACTGGAGGGCTCGCGGCCCCGCCGGTTGAGCCACACCCACAGCCAGGCGAACACCGGCGCCAGGGTGATGATGAACACCCCGTTGATGGACTGCAGGAGGCTCGCGGGCATGTTCCAGCCGAACACGTCCCGGTCCGTGAGCTCCCGGGCGAAGAGGTTGAGCGAGGAGCCCGCCTGCTCGAAGCCGGCCCAGAAGATGGCGGAGCTCAGGAAGAAGACGCCGATGACGGCCAGGCGGCGCTTGTCCGCGGCGTCGAGCCCCCCCGCGGCGAACATGTACCCGAAGAAGGCGAGCGCGAGCGCCACGATGACGAAGCCCGCCGCGTCGCCCAGGCCCACCGCGTTCGTCATGTCCACGACGCCCAGTGCCTGCAACACGCCCAGGAGCACCACCAGCACCGCTCCCACTCCGAGCACCAGGCCGCGTGAGCCCTTGCGCGGCGCCTCGGCGGACGGCTCCGCGCGCTCGCGCGGGCTCAGTCCCACGTCGCCCAGGTGCCTGCCGCCCGCCACGTACTGGATGAGCCCGAGCACCATGCCGACGCCCGCGACGCCAAAGCCCGCGTGCCAGCTCACGCGCTCGCCCAGCAGGCCCACCACGATGGGCGCCACGGAGACGCCGATGTTGATGCCCATGTAGAAGATGGAGAAGCCCGCGTCGCGCCGCGCCCCGCCCTCGGGGTAGAGCCCGCCCACCATGGCGCTGATGTTGGGCTTGAGCAGCCCCGTGCCCGTCACGATGAGCACGAGCCCCAGGTAGAAGAACGCCACCCCGGTCATCGCCATGCTGAAGTGCCCGAGCGCGATGATGATGCCGCCCACGAGCACCGCCCTGCGCTGGCCGATGAACCGGTCCGCGAGCCAGCCTCCCGGCAGCGCCGTGAGGTACACCGCCGAGCCATACAGGCCATAGATGGCGCTCGCCTTCGCCGTGTCGAAGCCCAGTCCTCCGCGCGCCGCCGTCTCCGTCATGAAGAGGATGAGCAGCGCCTTCATGCCGTAGAAGCTGAAGCGCTCCCACATCTCCGTGAAGAACAGCGTGGCCAGTCCCCGCGGATGGCCGAAGAAGCCCCGGGCCGCGAGCGCTGGGGCCGCGGGTTCTCCAGAAAGTGAGGGGGCCGGGGTCATCGTCATTCCGAACTCCAGGGGGGAACGGCTGGCGTGTGTCCAGCCGACCCCCGACTCTATCGCTTGGACTTTTTCAGGGCCATTGGATGCACTCGCATTCGGGCGGAGGGGCCCACGAATCTTCGGAGGCGCGAGCGTTCACGCTAGAGTCGTCCCGCCCACGGGCCGGAGAACCTGGTGCGTGGTCCCCTTCGACGAGACGAGACACGGAGATGACCGTCCCCCAGAACGTGGCCACGGACTATGGTTTCCGCTCGACCGCCCCCGGGTACATCATTCCCTCGGAGGCGCGTCTGTGGTTCGAGGATTTGAAGGCCCGGGTGCTTCGCCTCGAGGGGCGGCCTTTCGGGTTGCTGGTGGATTCACGCACCCAGAAGTCCAATCCCCCCGAGAGCCAGGAGGTCATCCGCGAGGCGATGGTGTGGTTGCGTGCCCATGGCATGCAGCGCTCGGTGGTGGTGTTGGACAGCACCGTGGCGTTGATCCAGATCCTCCGCATCGCCAAGTCCACGGGCGTCTACTCCTATGAGCGCTACCTGGATGCGTTGAAGGAGCCGCAGTGGGAGCGCAAGGCGGTGGACTGGCTCGCCCACGGCATCGACCCGGACCTGCCGCCCCCGCCCCGCGCGCAGGGGGGTTGAGGTGCGGGCCATGTCTTCGCCGGACATCGATCGCCTCTCGCCCACGCGCCGCCCGGAGGAGCGGCCGGTGATGTACCAGAGCTGGCGCCACCTGCTCTTCCTGCACTGGTCGCTGCCGGTGGAAGAGGTGGCGCCGCTGCTGCCCGAGGGCCTCACGCTCGACACCTTCGAGGGCCGGGCCTTCGTGGGGCTCGTGCCCTTCACCATGCGCGGGGTGCGGCCCCGGGGCCTGCCCGCGGTGGGCTTCCTGTCGGACTTCCACGAGACGAACGTGCGCACCTACGTGCACTTCCAGGGGCGCGACCCGGGCGTCTGGTTCTTCAGCCTCGAGGCCGCCAACGCCATCGCGGTGCGGCTGGCCCGGGCGTGGTTCAAGCTGCCCTACCATTATGCGGGCATGGAGCTGACGGCGGCGCCCGGGGGCTCCTCCTACGCCTACCGCTCCGAGCGCCGCTGGCCTCCGCCCACGCCCGCCACCTGCGCGGTGCGGTGCAGGCCGAAGGGGAGCGCGTCCACGTCCACGCCGGGCACGCTCCAGCACTTCCTCGTCGAGCGCTACTTCCTCTACTCCCAGGCTCGCGGCGAGCTCTACCGCGGGCAGGTGCACCACGCGCCCTACGAGGTGCGGGGCGCGGACGTGGAGGGACTGGAGGAAACGCTGCTGGCGGCCGCGGGCCTGTCCCGCCCGTCCGAGGCGCCCCTGGCCCACTTCTCCGAGGGCGTGGACGTGGACGTGTTCCGCTTGCGGCGCGTGGTGCGCTGACGCGTGCTCAGCTGCCGCAGTCGGCGGAGCAGTAGGCGGGCAGGCCGCTCTTTTCCGTCTGCTCGCACACGCCGTTGCCGCAGGTGGCGATGTCCGACGGCTTCATCCGGGTGGTGACGGGCCGGTAGGTGACGCCGTTGTAGACGCAGGAGGTGTAGTAGGTATTGCTGCTGTCGCGGGTGCAGTACAGCGAGCAGCTGCCCACGTACACCAGGGGCGAGCACTGCGACGTGGTGGAGGTCGCGCCCGGCAGGCCGCACACGCGGGGGCTGCTCTGCTGGGCCGAGAGCGACAGGCCGTCATTGCCGCCGAACACGCCCGTGCTCCCATCGAAGAGGTTGCCGAAGAAGCACGCCTCGCGCAGCGTGTGGCTGGTGACCTCCTGCGAGGTGGTGGCGATCACATTGTTGGCTCCGTCCAGGCCCCGCAGGGAGACGGAGACGTGCAGGCCGTACTTGTTGGCATGCGCCGCCATGCACGCGGACACCACCTGGAGCTCCACCGTCGAGGCCGCCAGCCCGCTGCTCCAGCCAGGGGCCAGTCCCAACACGCCGTTCCACGTGTAGGTCGTCCCGGTGCTGGGGGCCGTGTAGGTACGCGTCATGCCCACCGGCACCGCGCACTCCACCAGGTACTTCATCACCTCGGCGCGCAGCGCCGCGTTCACCTGGAACCAGTTGTGGAAGCTCGTGGTGGAGAGGCCATTGAGGCTCAGGCCGTTGGTGCTCAGGCCGTTGAGGCTCAGGCCGTTGAGGCTCAGTCCGTTGAGGCTCAGTCCGTTGTTCAGCAGGAGCAGCTGTTGCGCTTCCTCGGATGTCTCCGTTTCCGAGAACGTTTCTTCTCCGGGTCCACACCCGATGGTGAATACCAACAGGATGCTCGCCCACCACCGCCATCCCGCAGGGCCATTGCTTCCATCACTGCTCCGAGACTCGAAGGTCTTCATCAGCATGGACTTCCTCCCCCCCAAAACGGATGTTGATGTTCGGTGAAGCAACTCCTCCTTGTGGGAACTCTCGGAAAAACCCCGACAACCCGTTCTCCACGCCTTTACTGTGACAAAAGATAAAGCTGTGTAGAAGGGAAACTTCATGTAACCGGTTATTTACAGTTTAGATGAAAACACCTGGACCCCGGGGCAGGTCCGAAAGGTGTGGAAGTGTCATTTTCGCTGGGTCGCGGCTCGTACCGGGGACGAGGCGCGGGCGGACACACGGGGGGCCCACGAGGGCCACACCCCGGTGTTCAACGCACGCGCGGCAGGCAGGGGAAGGGAAGCGGGGGACGTCAGGCGCGCGCGGCCGCGGGGGTGATGCCCAACCCGTTCGTGTCGCGCACCACCCAGCCGGCGATGTCCGCCAGGGGACCGCCGGTGATGTCGATGCCCTCGGGGCCGCGCCGGGCATCCACCTGGCCCACGTGGACGCAGGCGCGCACGCTCACGGGGGTGCCTCGGGCACGGGCCTGGGCCCGCTCGTGGAGCTGGTGCGCCGTCTCCAGCAACTCGCGCGCGCCCGTGCGCGGCGGCTCGTCGAGCGGACGCACCCCCAGCAGCGCCATGCCGGTCTGCACGGCGAGCACGAAGCCCGCGGCGCGCAGATCCTGCTCGAGCCCGTCGAGCACCTCGGAGACGGTGGTGTAGGCGGCGTCGTCCTCGGCGCCCTCCTCGAGCACCACCTCGGCATGCAGGGCGAAGGCGCGCACGCTGCGGCTGATGGCGGTGAGCCGGGTGGTGGACGCGGGCAACACCGCCTCGCGCAGCGCGGTGCGGAAGGAGTCCACGTCCGGGTAGCGGTGCTCGGCCTCCTTCTCCAGGCAGCGCAACACCACCGCGTCCACCGCGGGCGGCACGGGCGCCTCGGTGCTTGGCCGCGGCGGGGGCGCCTCCAGGTGCATGCGCTCCACCTCCAGCCGGTCATCGGACTGGAAGGGGTAGTGGCCGGTGAGCATCTGGTAGAGCAGCACGCCCAGCGCGTACACGTCCGTGGTGGGGCCGATGTTGCCGCTGCGGAACTGCTCGGGCGCCATGGCCTGCGAGGTGCCCAGGCGCTGGCCGGCGATCGTCAGCCCCTCCTGGCCCGGCTCGGGGTGGATGAACTTGGCGATGCCGAAGTCGAGCAGCTTCACCACCGGGGGCTCGCCCTCGGACACCACGGCCACGTTGCTCGCCTTGAGATCCCGATGCACCACGCCCGCGCGGTGGGCCGCCTCCAACGCCTCGCACACCGGCTCCAGGAAGGCGAGTGCCCGCTCCGGCGACAGACGTCCCCGCTCGTGCAGGAGCTGGCTGAGCGTGCGGCCCGGCAAGAGCTCCATGACATAATAAGGACTGCCATCCGGCAGCATGCCGAAGTCGTACACGTCGACGATATGCGGGTGGCGGATCTGATTGACGACGCGCGCCTCGCGCACGAAGCGTTGCAACATCTCGCCCTGATCCGTCAGGTGCGGATGCAACACCTTCACCGCGGCGCGCCGGCCGAGGATGCGGTGTTCCGCTTCGTACACGGCTCCGTGCCCCCCGGAAGCCAGGACCGCCTTGAGAACGTATTCCCCCGCGAGCACTCCAGGTGAGACCTGTACTCGGGCTGGTACCTCCCGAGACGGTGTATGCTCTTTGTGGGGAAGGATGTGGAAGGTGCTATCCAGGTCCGCCATCATTCAAGATTAGCACTTCGGATGGAGTGTTCTCACAGGGGGGGTCCCCCCCCACTGTCGAGCGGAGGGCAGTTGAGCTAACCTGCGATGGCGGGCTGTCCTGTGGCTGATGGATGAGGTGTCCCGCGTCCGGGTGGGGGTGATGTGACCGGACCCGAGTCTGCTGGATACTGCCCCCTCCGGTGGATGAACCCTGATCCTGGTAAGGCGCATGCTCATGAAGATGGTGGACGACCTCACGATGTGCGGAGGGCCGGCGAAGCCACTCGCCGCCGCGGAGAGCGCATGCCTCATCCTCACCAGCACCACCACCCCGGCGGCCATCGGCAAGGTCTTCCGCATCGAGGCTGGCGAGCACGTGCTCGGCCGGGGCGCGGACGCGGGTTTTCAAATCAATGACCATGGGGTGTCGCGCCGGCACGCGCGCATCACCCGCACGCCCGAGGGCGGCTTCCACCTGGCGGACCTCGGCTCCACCAACGGCACCTACCTCAATGGCGTGCGCATCGCGTCCGCCGAGCTGCACGAGGGGGACCGGGTGCAGATTGGCACCGTGACGGTGCTGCGCTTCTCCATGCGCGAGCTGGTGGAGCAGGGCGAGGAGCAGCTGCGCCAGGCGCTGAGCGCGGCGCGCGTGGGCATCTGGGATTGGAACGCGGTGACGGGCGCGGTGACGTGGAGCGAGCAGGTGGACAGGCTCCTGAGTCTGCCGGTCGGTTCGCTGTCGGGCAGGCCCACGGACCTGGGCGAGGTGGTGCAGCCGGGGGACTTGAAGCGGGTGCGCGAGGCGCTCGCCACGGCGCTCGCCCAGCGCGCGCACCTGGACGTGGAGTACCGCATCGAGGTGACGGGGGCGCGCGGCCGGTGGTTGTCGTGCAAGGGCGACGTGTTGTGCGACGAGACGGG
Source organism: Cystobacter fuscus (assembly GCF_044360685.1). Lineage (GTDB taxonomy): Bacteria > Myxococcota > Myxococcia > Myxococcales > Myxococcaceae > Cystobacter > Cystobacter fuscus_C. The sequence goes on from NZ_CP043491.1 coordinate 1,407,941, forward strand.
CGCGCCCGTGCGCATCACCGGCACGGTGATGGACATCACCGAGCGCAAGCTGGCCGAGCAGGAGCTGCGCCGTCAGGCGCTCATCTTCGAGAGCCTGTGCGAGGGCGTGGTCATCACGGACCGGGGCGGGCGCATCATCGACTGGAACGCGAGCGCGGAGAAGATGTTCGGCCGGGGCAAGGCCGAGGCGCTCGGGCAGACGCTCTCGGCGCTGCTGCATCCGGGACAGGAGGACAAGCGCACGGGCGAGGTGCTCGCGGCGCTGGAGGCCCAGGGGCGGTGGACGGGGGAGCTGGACTTCCAGCGGCCCGACGGTACGCAGTGCTCGTGCGAGTCCGTGGTGGCGCCGCTGCGCGACGCGGAGGGGCGGACCATCGCGCACATCCTCGTGCACCGCGACACCACCGAGCGCCGGCTGTTGCAGAGCCGCCTGCAGGTGGCCGACCGGCTCGCGTCGGTGGGCACGCTGGGCGCGGGCGTGGCGCATGAAATCAACAACCCGCTGGCCTACATGCTCGTCAACCTGCACCTGGTGTCCGAGCGCCTGGAGCGCTTCAAGCACTCGGCGGTGGGCTCCGAGGTGGAGCCGCTGCAGCAGGTGGTGCGCGAGACGGTGGAGGGCGCCGAGCGCATCGCCTCCATCGTGCGGGATTTGAAGACGTTCGCCCGGGGCCAGCAGGAGGACAAGCTGGGGCCGGTGGACGCGAGCAAGGCGGTGGAGCTGGCGTGCAAGATGGCGGACAACGTCATCAAGCACCGCGCCCGGCTGGTGACGCAGTTCGAGCCGGTGCCGGCGGTGCAGGGCAGCGAGTCGCGCCTGTGCCAGGTGTTCCTCAACCTGCTGCTCAACGCGGCGCATGCCATCCCCGAGGGGGACGCGCAGGAGCATGAAATCCGCGTCGTCATCCGCTCCCATGGCGCGAGCGAGGTGGTGGTGGAGGTGCGCGACACGGGCGTGGGCATGACGCCCGAGGTGCGCGCGCGCGTCTTCGATCCCTTCTTCACCACCAAGCCCGTGGGCGAGGGGACGGGACTGGGGCTGTCCATCTGCCACGGCATCATCGACTCCATGGGGGGCCGCATCGGCGTGGACAGCACGCCCGGCAAGGGCAGCTCCTTCCGCGTGTTCCTCGGGATCGCGGGCACGCCCATGGAGGCGCGCTCGGAGCCGGAGCCCCTGGCCGCGGTGGGCCGGGCGCGCATCCTCGTGGTGGACGACGAGCCGTACGTGACGCGGGCGTTGCAGCGCTCGCTGTCACCCGAGCACGAGGTGGCCACCGTCAACGGGGCGCGCGCCGCGCTCAAGCTGCTCGAGCAGGGCAATCGCTACGATCTCATCCTCTGTGACGTGATGATGCCGGGGATGACGGGCATGGACCTGTACGCCGAGCTCAACCGCAGCGCGCCGGATCAGGCCCAGCGCGTGGTCTTCATGACCGGCGGCGCCTTCACCCCGCGCGCGTTGAGCTTCCTGCAGGAGGTGCCCAACCCGAAGCTCAGCAAGCCGTTGGATCTGCGCCAGCTCCGGGCCCTGGTGGGCCGCTCCGCCCAGTTGCAGGGCTCCGCGTCCAACGACGCGGCGAGTCCGCCGGTGACCCTGCTCCGGGAAGGTGCGAGGTGAGCGAGCGACAGGCGGACCTCGCGCGAGAGCAAGCCTCGCGTCCGTCCCTGGATTCGCCACGGCCCCCGTTCCAGACCATTGCGCCGGAGCCCTCCGCGCCGGTCGAGTGGACGCCGCGCGCGTGGCTGGTGGGCTCGGGCATTGGCGCGATGCTCGCCGTCACCAATGTCTACATGGGACTGAAGACGGGCTTCTGGGAGTCCGGGTGCCTGATGTCGGCGCTGCTGGCCTTCGGGGGCCTGTCGTTGCTCTCCCGGCGCGGCGCTCCACTGTCGCCCCTGGAGACGAACCTCGCCCAGACGACCGCGGTCTCGGTGGGGGCGACGCCCGCGAGCGCGGGGCTGATCGGCGCGGTGCCCGCGCTGGCGCTGCTGGGCACGCAACCTCCCGGTTGGGCGGTGGCGGCGTGGGGCGTGGGGCTGGGCGCGCTGGGCGTGCTCTTCGCCTACCTGTCGCGACGGCGGCTGTTGGAGGAGGAGGCGCTGCCATTTCCCACCGGGGTCGCCACCTCGCAGCTCATCTCCACGCTGCACTCCACGGGCTCGGCCTACGCGGCGCGGGCACGGGGCTTGTGGGTGAGTGGTGTCGTCTCCGCGGCGCTCACCTGGCTGAGGGACGCGCGCGGGGTGATTCCCGGGGCGTCGCTGCTGCCGGCGAGCGTGCGGCTGGGTGGGGTGGGCGCGGACAGCCTGATGCTGGGGGTGGGGTGGATGCCGATGCTGCTGGGCATTGGCGTGCTCGCGGGTCCCCATGCGGGCTTGAGCCTGCTGCTGGGCTCGGCGCTGGCCTGGGGCGGGGTGGCGCCCTGGCTCGTCCACTCCGGGATGGCGGCGGCCGAGTATGGCGAGCTGTCGTCCTGGCTGTTGTGGCCGGGCGTGGGGTTGATGGTGGGGGCGTCGGCCACGTCGCTGCTGTCCCAATTGCGCGCGCTGCCGGCGATGGTGGGGGACGTGCGGGCGCTCGGCGCGCACCGCGAGGGCTGGGAGTCCGCGGTGGGCCGTGGGGTGGGGCGGGCGGTGCTTCCCGTCATCCTCCTGTGCCTGCTGGCGGGCACCTGGGCCTTCGGGTTGGGCCCGCTCGAGTTGCTGCTGGCGCTGGGGGTGACCTTCCCGCTGTGCGCGGTGTGCGCCCGGGCGACGGGACAGTCGGACATCGCGCCCATCAGCCATGTGGGCCAGCTCACGCAGGTGGGCTTCGGCGTGGTGGCGCCTGGGCGGGAGGGCCTCAACATCGCGGCCGGAACGGTGGTGTCCGGGGCCGCGTCGCACACCAGCGCGAGCCTGTGGTCGCTCCAGGCGGGCCGGCTGCTGGGCGCCAGTGCCTCGCGCCAGTTCCTCGCGCAGTTGTCGGGGCTGCTGTGGGGGGTGGCGGTGGCCGTTCCCACCTACTTCGTGCTGGTGTCGGTGTATGGGCTCGAGTCGAACGTGCTGCCCGTGCCCACCGCGAGGCAATTCAAGGCCGTGGCGCAGCTCACCTCCCAAGGGCTCGCGGGCCTGCCGCCCGGCTCCGCGCTGGCCATGGGCGGGGCCTTCGTCGTGGGCGGCCTGTTGTCGGTGGCGGGCTCGCGCGAGCGCTGGGCCCGGGTGCTGCCCTCGGCGGCGGCCATGGCCATCGGGCTCTTCGTGCCGGCCTACTACGCGGTGACCATCTGCCTGGGCTCCCTGCTGGTCTCCGCCGTGGGCCGGCTGCGGCCCTCCGCGCTCCAGCCCGTGCAGGCGATGGGCACCGGTGCCATCCTCGGCGAGACGCTCCTGGGCGTGCTCGTCGCGGTGTTGATCGCCTCCGGTCTCATTCCCCCTCCGGGGTGAGCCCTGACGATGACGGAGCGGGCGTCGCGCATTGGTAGCGCCAGCGGTAGTTGGCGCGCGCGTAGATGCCCCCGCTGCCGGGGGCGCACTCGAACAACATCCGCGTCGCCATCGTCCGCACGAGGGTGACGGTGAAGGGCGTGGTGGGCTGGAAGGTCCCCACGTTTCTCAGCCCCGAGGGCGTGTCGGAGACGATGGCGGCCCAGCCCTTCGTCCACTCGAGGTAGCGCGGGGGGTGTTCGGCGAGGAACGCCTGGGCGTCGTCCAACATGCGGGGCGAGTTGAGCGCGAGGAGATCCACGACGAAGGCCCGCCCGAAGAAGCGCGAGGCCCCCGCGTCGAGCACCCACGCCACGTCCTCGGGTGCGGCCTGTGCGAGGAAGAGGCCCTCTTGCACCTGCTGGTCGTCGATGTTGTGCGCGTCGTTCTCCAACCGCTCCAGTCGCGGCAGGAGGCCCGTGGCCACCACCAGGGGGAGCGCCACCGCGACGAGCACGGGCAGGCGCGGACCCTGTCTGGCCAGCCGTGACTCCATCCAGGCCCCCAGGAGGATGGGCAGGGGCGCCAGGATGAAGGGCAGGGCGGGCAGGACATAGCGCTGGAGGTAGAAGATCTGGACGATCGCCAGGCGCAACAGGGCCATGGAGACGGTGAAGAACACGAGGCCCACGGCGAGCAGTCCGGCCGCCCGCCGCTCCGGGTCCGTGGTGAGCCGGCGGAGCACCACGGCGCGGAGCGCGAGCACGGCGAGCAGGACGAGCACGGGCCAGGGCAGGGCCACCTCGGGCAGCAACTTCCACAGTCCCAACGTCGCGGCGCGCAGCATCGACAGGAACATGGGCTCGCCCGAGGTGGTGGTCACCTTGGCGTAGAACGTTCCGGGCAGGGGCCTGCCCGAGGCCTGGAGGTTCCACGCGGCCCACGCGCCGCCCGCGATCGCCACGCCCACGCCCGCCTCCACCCACCGGCGCACGAGCGGCCGGAGGCCGGGCTGGGGGCGCACGACGAGCGGCAGGAGGAAGACGAAGAGTCCTCCCTCGGGACGGGCCAGCAGGCCGGCCGCGCCACACAGCGCGTAGAGGCCCGGCCGCTGGCCGCGCAGCACGAGCACGCAGCCCACCGCCACGAGCGTGGCCAGGGGCACCTCCATGCCGGAGAGGCTCGCCGCCACCAGGTGCGGACTCACCAGCACGAGCAGCGCCGCGCTCGCGGCCCACCGGCGGCCCGCGTCCCGGAAGATGAGGTAGCAGCCCGCCGCCGTGAGCGCGTGCAGCAGGAAGCCGATCAGCTTGGTGAGGAGCACCGCGCGCTCCACGCCCGGCTCCCCGAGGTAGGCCACCGACAGGACGATCGCCCACAGGGGCGAGGTCTCGCCGGTGGCGGGCACGCCGGGGTTGTAGCTGAGGCCCTCGCCCCGAGCCACGCTGCGCGCGTACACGGCGTGGATCCACGCGTCATCGAGCGGAAAGCCCCGCTCCCACCAGTAGTCGGGCACGAGCGCGAAGGTGCTCATCAGCACCGCGAGCACGCAGAGCACGCCCACGAGCCCGGTGACACGTCCGTTCGGCGGGGAGGATGCGACGGGGGAGGGAGGACCGTTCATGAACGTCCGCGACTCTATGCCAGGGCTCGGCACGGGCAGACCTTTTCCCTCCCACCGCCTGGGCGCTCACGCCGCGGGAGTGAGCTGGGCTCGCTCCAGGCTGCGCCGCAGACGATCGCGCATCACGTTGGGCATCGTCTCGGCGCGGCGCAGGGCTTCCTCCAGGATGAGCTGCGCCTGTGCCCGCTCGCCCCGCCGCAGCCAGTCCAGGCCCCGCAGCTCCAGCACCTCCAGCGGCTCCTGCTCCACCGAGAATTCATTGGAGCGCGCGAGCAGCGCGTCCCACTCCTCGGCGCTCGCGTCGCGCGTGGCCAGCTCCACCAGGGAGAAGATGACCTCCTCCGAGGGGGTGAACTCCGCGCCGCTCTGCTTCAGCGTCCGGCGGATGTCCATGAGCAGCTCGCGCGCCTGGGCGTCCTGGCCGTTATACGCGAGCGAGCGCGCCTGCAGCAGCAGGGCCCAGGGCCGCGGAGCCATCTCCGGGTGGTGCCGCTCCAGCTCGATGGCGCGGGCGATGTGGGGCGCCGCCTCCTGCGTGTTGCCCGCCTGGTAGAGCAGCTCGCCCATGTTGTGCTCGGCGAAGTACTCCCAGCCCACCATGCCCAGCTCGCGCCCCAGTTGCATGAAGCGCTCCTGGTCCTGCATCGCGCCCTGGAAGTCGTTGCGCGCCACCCACAGGTTGCGGCGGTTGCAGATGGCGCTGCCCAGGTGCAGCCGGTCCCCGCGCTCGGTGCACGCGGCGATGACCTCCTCGAAGAGCTGCTCGGCCTCGTCGATGCGTCCGATGTTGGGCAGGATGACGCCGAGCAGCAGCTGCGCCACGATCCGTGACTCGTAGCCCGCGTCTCCGAGCTCCCGGGCGCGCGCGGCCGCCTCCTGCAGCGGCGCGCAGCACTCCTCCCAGCGGCCATTGCGGAACTGCGCGCGCCCCTGGCCCAGCAGCAGCCGCACCTGCAACAGGGGCGAGTGGTGGTTGCCGGCGTCGGCCATCTGCTGGGCCGCGTACACCCGCTCCTCCGAGCGCGCGTAGTCGTTGATCCAGTCGTAGGCCATGGCCTCTTCCAGCATCAGGTCCACCTCGGCGGCGGAGTCGCCGATGTGCCGCGCCAGCTCCCGCGCCCCGGCGAAGTCCGCCAGCGAGTCCTCGTAGCGCCCCACGCGGTAGCGCATGAGTCCCCGGCCCCGCAGCACGGTGAGCCGCCGGCGCCGGTCGCCGCTGTCGAGCAGCTCCAGGGCGCGCGTATAGGTGGATTCGGCCTCGATGTAGGCGTGCCGGCCGCGCGCGGACTCGGCCAGGTCGATGTAGAGCGCGGCCGCCTCGTCGCGCAGGCCCGCCGCGGCGGCGTGCAGGGCCAGACGCGGCAGGCGTTGACGCTCGGCGGCGCCCGCCGAGCTCAGGTAGTAGCGGAAGGCGGCGCTGTGGATGCGCTCGCGGTCCGCCTCGGGCAGCGAGCGCTCCACGGTGACGCGCAACAGCTCGTTGCGGAAGCTCAACCCCTCCTGCCGGTGGGACACGAGCAGGCCCAGGTCCACCAGCCGGCGCGTGGCGTGGCGGGGATCCAACGGGAAGTCCGTCTCCTCCAGCTTGGACACCACGCCCTCGGCCTCGGCGGCGGTGAAGTCCGGACCGAGCAGGGCGCACAGGCGCGCATGCGCCGCGAGCTCCGCGGGCAGCGCTCCCAGCTCGCGATCCGCCAGCCAGTCCACCAGCCGCATCTCCGGCATGCGCTCCAGCTCGTCGGTGGCCAGGAACCAGCTGCCACCACTGGCGCGCTGGCGCACGAGCCCCTGGCGCTTGAGGCCGCGCACCAGCTCCACGAGGAACAGGGGGATGCGCTGGGCCCGCTCGGTCAGCCGCTCCAGCGCGGCCGCGGGGACGTTCTCCACCGGGCGCAGGAGCGTGCGGCACAGCTCCATGGCGCTCGGGGGCGTCAGGGGCCCCAGGGGCAGCACGTGCCGGCGCGCGGCGCGCGTGCCCCACGAAGGGCGGATGCGCTCGAAGCCCGGCCGCGCGAACACGCAGATCCACAGGGGCAGGCGCGACTCGGCGAGCGCGGCGTACTCCAGCGCGTCCAGTGCCGTCTCCTCGGCGTACTGCGCGTCGTCGAGGATGAGGCACAGCCGCTGGCGGCGGGCGCGCGCGGCCAGCAGCTCGCCCGTGGCGCGCATGGCCAGCGTGCGCAGCGCGCCAGGGGCCGCGGCCCAGTTCTGCAGTCCGGCGGCGCCCGGCGCGAGCCAACCCAGGGTGGAGGCCACTCCGGGCCACAGCTCCTGGGCCAGCGCGGGACCGAGCAGCTCCGTGCAGGTGGCGCGCCCCTCCGTCTCCGAGCCCGTCAGCTCCTGCTCGTTGCGGAAGCCGTAGAGCGCGCCGCGCAGCAGCATGCGCAGGGTGCCCTCGGGGTCTCCCTGCACGGGCTCGCGGGCTCGCCACGAGGCGATGCGCGTATGGGTCAGCGACATGTGGAGCTGCTGGGCGAGCGCGGCGCTCAGGTGCGTCTTGCCGTGGCCGCGGTCACCCAGCACCGTGACGAGCGTGGGCGCTCCATCCACCAGCGCCCGGCCCGCGCTCTCGAGCAGCTCGGCCAGCTCGCTGCCCCGGCCCACCAGCACCCCGCTGCCGTGCTGGAGGATGGTGACGTCCTCGGGCCCCGGGGTGGTGGACGCGATGCGGAAGATGCCCTCGCGCTCCGGCACGGGCTCGCACCGCAGATCCGGCAGCGCCTCCACCGCCGCGCCGGTGAGCAGCAGCGCCGAGGTGTCCTGGTCCCTCGGGTAGCGGTCCTGGCGCGCGAAGATGGGGCTCAGGTAGCGCGCGGGGCCTCCGGCGCGGCGCTGCACCGTCACCGTGGCCACGTCCACGAGCGCGGCGGGGGCGAGGTTCTGCAAGGCGAGCCCCTCGGCGGCCTGGCGGGCGCGCTGCACGGGGTTCTCGCCCGCGTCCGGATCGAACGCGCCCGCGAAGCGCGTGCCATCATGGAAGGCCATCTGCCCGCCGCAGCTGGCCAGTGCCCTCTGCACGGTGACGGGGTTGGCGCCCGAGCGGAAGAAGAGCACCGCCACCGAGCGCCGCACGCCCGCGGGCGGTGAGGCGGCGGGCCTGTCCACCGCGGGCACGGGGAGTTGCACGGGACTGGGAGGCTTCTCGGCCTGGGTCAGGGCCTCCTGGAGTTCACGCCGCAGCCCAGCCACGGAGTCGGGGCGGAACTTGCGCTCCTTGGCGAGGCAGCGCAGCACGAGCTGCTCGAGTGGCGCGGGGACGGGCGCCAGCTCCGAGGGCCGCAGGGGCCGGCGCGACAGGTGCGCCTGGATGACGTCCACCGAGGTGCCGAAGAAGGGCGGCCTTCCGGTGAGCATCTCGTAGAAGAGCACGCCGAGCGAATAGAGGTCCGAGCGGGCGTCGAGGCCGTGGGGACCCACGCACTGCTCGGGGGACATGTATTCGGCGGTGCCGACGAAGGACAGCCCCAGGGGCGGCGTGGCGTCGTCCGCGGAGGCGGTGACGACGAGGTCGCCCACGGGCCGCGCGAGGCCGAAGTCGAAGAAGCCCGCGGTGTGCGCCGTGTCGTCGAGGAAGATGTTCTCGGGCTTGAGATCCCCGTGCAGCACGCCCCGCTCATGCACTACCGCGAGCGCGTCGAGCAGCGAGCGCGCGCGGGAGGTGAACTCGGGCAGGGGCATGGGGCCCGCCAGCCGCGCCATGCGCTGGGCGAGGGTGGGCCAGGGGATGAACTGCATGATGAGGTAGGCGGCCCCATCGGGCAGCACCCCCGTGTGGTACACGGCGGGCACGGTGGGCGGGCCGATGGCGCGCATCACCTGGGCCTCGCGCTCGAGCTGCGCGCGCGCGAGGGAAATCTCGGGGTGGGCGATCTTGATGGCCACGTGCTCGCCATCGGACTCGCGACGGGCGGAGTAGACCGAGCCGAACCCTCCGCGAGCGACCTCCTCGTCCAGGATATAGCCGACGATATGACGCCATGGCACCGCCCGGCCGTCCCCCCCGCGGGGTGAGTCGGTCGGGGTAGCTCCTCGGGGACAATGCGCGTGGGCCCCCTCCCAACGCTGTCCGCATGTCACGCACCGCGGCACGGCCGGCAGTCTACCACCCTCTGGGCGATCCTCCTCCAAATGACCCCGGACGGTGGACATCCTCTCCTGCCCCGGTACATCCCCTTTGTTCAGCGTGCGCCATCACTGGACTTGAAGGGGAGGGCTCCGGCCATCCGACCCGTACGGAGAGTGCAAGGTGCACGCTCTCCCGCGTCAAGAGGGAGCCCTCGCGCGCGCACCCCCGAAGCCGTGGGGCCCGGGGGTGCGGTGGCGCACGAGGAGGGTCCTCGCGTGATTCCTAGCGCTGGGAGGAGCGGCGCGCGAGCGCGTGCGCCGTCTTGCGGCGGCGGCTGGCCATGACGAGCAGGCTCAACATGCCGACGATGAGCAGGGGCGTGCCGCCGGTGGCCGAGGCACCGCCGCAGCTCTGGGGCTGCAGGCCGTCCTCGTAGGCGTTGGGCGAGCCAGGCACCAGGCCGGAGGTTCCCGGGGAGTTGTCCGAGGGGCCCTGGGTGATGGCACCATCATGGGCCGCCTCATCGGGCGGGCCGCTGGTCGGATCGTCCATGTCGGGCGCGGTGTCGATCGGCTGCTCCGGGGAGGGCGCCTGGGGCTCCTGGGTGGCCACGGCGGGCAGCACGTCTTCCAGGGCCGTGCTCTGCACGAAACCGTCATGGTAGACGACGCCCTCCGGCTTGATGGACGCGTCCCGGTACAGACCCATCTTGAGGTAGTTGCGCTGGCTGCCGAACTGCGTGGCCATGTACGTCTTGGGCAGCACCACCTTGCCATCGTGGTACAGCTCGATGAAGCCGACCTTCTTGTCGGAGGACCACTTCACGTGGAGGATGAAGTCGTTCCAGTGCTCGCGCTGCAGGGGGGTCGTCCAGACGACCTTGCCGCTGCTGCCACCCACCCGCAGGTTGAGCCGGTCATTGACCACGTAGAGCTCGAGCGGGGGGGAGCCGCTGTGCCCTTCCTGGTGCCACTGGGTGAACAGCGCCCACCTGGGCGAGCTCGGGAAGCTGGAGGGGAAGAGCGAGCTCCACTTGTAGAAGTACTCAGAGCCCGAGGTCTCGCGGCTCAGATAGACCACCTCGTTGCGGTTGCCGCTCGCCTTGATGGGGTTGTCCCCCTGGCGCACGGTGGTCTTCAACGCGTAACGACCCTCTCGCACCGGCGAGGTCACCACCATCAGGCGGTTCGAGGACACACTCTGCTCAGCGTCCCACTGAGAGAGATTTCCGGTTTCGAGGTCGCCCTTCCATACGACGGAGGCCGAGGCCAGGGTGGGCACCAGCAGCGCGAGGGCGGCAATGTTCAGCAGTCGCTTCAATCTGTGTCCTTTCGTCGTTGGGACAAAAGGGACAAGTGACTTGCTTTTTAACTTCCCGATGACGTCCCCCCGTCATCCCCCCTTGGGAAATCGAGGCTGGCTCGCCTGCCCAGGAAGGAGCCCCCCGAGGGCTGGTGTGAGGGCCCTCGGGGTGAGCAATCATTGAGCTGAAAGGTTTCAGGCGTTTAGCGCCGCGGCGTGGTGCCGCAGGTGGTCCGCCATGAAGGTGGAAACGAAGTAATAACCGTGGTCATACCCGTCCTGGGAGCGGAGTGTCAGGGGCTGCCCTGCCTGCTCGCAAGCGGCGCGCAACAATTCGGGCTTGAGCTGCTCCGCGAGGAACTTGTCCTGCGTGCCCTGATCCACGAGCAATGAAGGAATCCGAGCCCCGCCGCGCAGCAATTCCGTGGCATCCCAGGCGCGCCACGCCTCGGTGTCTGGCCCGAGGTAGGTGCCAAAGGCCTTCTGTCCCCACGGGCAGCGCATGGGCGCGCTGATGGGGGCGAAGGCGGACACGGAGCGGTAGCGGCCCGGCTGGCGCAGCGCGCAGACGAGCGCGCCATGGCCTCCCATGGAGTGGCCGAAGATGCCCTCGCGGTCCATCCGGGCGGGGAAGTGCTTGCCCACCAGCTCGGGCAGCTCCCGGGTGACATAGCTGTACATGCGGAAGCGCGAGGCCCAGGGCGCCTGGGTGGCATCCAGGTAGAAGCCGGCGGCGGTGCCCACCTCCCAGTCGGCGTCCTCCTTGGGAATGCCGGTCTGGCGCGGGCTGGTGTCGGGCACCACCAGCATCAACCCCAGCTCGGCGGCGAGCCGCTGCGCACCGCCCTTGATGAGGAAGGTGTCCTCGGTGCACGTGAGGCCGGAGAGGTAATAGAGGACGGGCACCTTGCCGGCCTGGGCCTGGGGCGGAAGGTAGACGGTGAAGCGCATCTCACCGCCGCACTCCTGGGACGTGTGCTTGTAGACGCCGACGGTGCCGCCGAAGCAGCGGTTCTCGGCGTGGGGTTTGAGCGCGTCCATGGCTAGTACTTCACCACCGTGCGGATGGACTCGCCCTTGTGCATCAGGTCGAAGCCCTCGTTGATGCGCTCCAGGGGCAGGGTGTGGGTGACCAGGTCATCCACGTTGATCTTCTTCTCCATGTACCAGTCGACGATGCGGGGCACGTCGGTGCGGCCGCGGGCGCCGCCGAACGCGCTGCCCTTCCACACGCGTCCGGTGACGAGCTGGAAGGGCCGGGTGCTGATCTCCTGCCCCGCGGCGGCCACGCCGATGATGATGCTCTCGCCCCAGCCGCGGTGGCAGCACTCGAGCGCCTGGCGCATGGTGTTCACGTTGCCGATGCACTCGAAGCTGTAGTCGGCGCCGCCACCGGTGAGGTTGACGAGGTAGGGCACCAGCTCGCCCGCGGGCACGTCCGCCGGGTTGACGAAGTGCGTGAGGCCGAACTTCTCCGCCATGGCGCGCCGGCCGGGGTTCAGGTCCACGCCGACGATCTGATCCGCGCCCACCATGCGGCACGCCTGCACCACGTTGAGCCCGATGCCGCCCAGGCCGAAGACGACCACGCGCGCGCCCGCCTCCACCTTGGCCGTGTAGACGACGGCGCCCACGCCCGTGGTCACCCCGCAGCCGATGTAGCAGACCTTGTCGAAGGGCGCGTCCTCGCGGATCTTCGCCACGGCGATCTCCGGCAGCACCGTGTACTGCGCGAACGTGGACGTGCCCATGTAGTGGTGGATGGGCTCCTTGCCGAGCCGGAAGCGGCTGGTGCCATCCGGCATGAGCCCCTTGCCCTGGGTGGCGCGGATGGCCGTGCACAGGTTCGTCTTGCGCGACAGGCACGACTTACACTGGCGGCACTCGGGCGTGTAGAGCGGGATGACGTGGTCCCCCTTCTTCAAAGAGGTGACGCCCGGGCCCACGTCCACCACGATGCCCGCGCCCTCGTGGCCGAGGATGCTGGGAAACAGGCCCTCGGGATCCTTGCCGGACAGCGTGTACGCGTCGGTGTGGCAGATGCCCGTCGCCTTGAGCTCGATGAGCACCTCGCCCGCCTTGGGTCCTTCGAGATGCACCGTCTCGATGCGCAGGGGCTTGCCGGGTTCGAACGCGATGGCGGCCTTGATGTCCATGGGTGATGCCTCGTGGGTGGGGGGAGGGGTGTAGCGCGACGTGGCGGAGCGTAACGGAGGGGCCCGCGGCCTCCGCCAGAGATCTTCTTCATCGGCCGAAGAATTGCGCTTGCCGCGCGGCGCGGTAACACAGGCGGTACGCATGAGAGGTGAAGTCAACAGCGGACGGCGAAGCACGGGGCCCGGCGGGACGCGGCTCCTCGTGGCCTCGTTGTGTCTTTCCCTGTTGGCTTCCGGTTGCGCGAGGGTGGACTCCTCGCTCGACGCGCTCTCCTTCTATCTGGAGGAGAACATCCCGCACACGCACGGTCCGGCCCCCAGGCCCCCCGCTCCCGCGCGGAAGACCGTGTCACCCCAGCGCTCCGCCCGTGTCCGGGGAGTGCTCCTGGTGGGCCTCGCGGTCCGCCCGGAGGTTGCACCGCCCCCCGCGGTGAAGCCGGGGCTCCCGCTGTCCGCTCCCCGCCCGGAGGAGTCGTCTCCGGCGCTGGCCAGAAGAACCGAGCACCCGTGGGTACACCAGGTGCTCCCCTCCTCGAGAGGGAATGACGCGCATGGGCTCCGTGAGGCGGTTGCCGGAGTCATGCGAGTGGAGCGAACAGTCCGCCGCGGGCAGGTGAGCATGCCCGGAGTCGTCCGCGGCAGGGAGAGCGTGTCACCAAGGTCCTTCGTCGCGGCGTTGTCGCTGACGAGTGGCGACTCTCGAGGAGCGGCTGTCGTGCCGCCCGACCCTGTCCTCGCGCGGGGGGCGCTCAGCGCCTCGCGGGGACTTGATGCGTTGCGCCGCCCTCCCCAGCTCCCTCCATTGCCCGGAGCCTCGCTCGCACCGCGAGGTGAGCTGCTCGTCGGCAGCGGGAGACGCTCGTTCGAAGGGGAGTGCGGTGACTCGGGCCACGGGGTGCCGTGCGCTCGAGGGAGTCGTGTGCCTTCCCCCGAGGGAGGGGGAGGCCGAGCCCAACGGCTCGTTTCCGGGGGTGCTCCCGGAAGGCGAGGGCCCGCCCATGCAGGTGGGTGGGGGCTCCTCCCCTCTGGAGGGGCCCTGGCGACGGTACGGGTGAAGGGAGGGACAGGAGCCGGTGCTCCGCGTCCCGAGCACTCGTACGCCTTCGCCCGGCGTGGACGCCTGACGCGGCTCTCCCCAGGAGCGGGGACGCTGGCGGGCGAGCCCCTGATGGGGCCCGTGGGGCGATACCGTGAGCGGGTCCGAGGTGGACTGGAACGGCACGCTCGCGTCCACCACCTGGACCACCACGTCCACCGTCCGCGTGGGGACCATGCCGTGAACCGTGCTCGCCGAGCCCTCGTGGGTCTCGCCAGCCTGGGAACGGGTGTGCCCGCCGGGAGTGGAGGGCCGGAGCCCGCTCGTGCTCGACGCCTCGAGGAGCGAGGCGGAGATCGAAGCGGGCGAGCCTTACCGCGCCAGGATGGACGCGGTGTGGAACCTGACCTGCGGGAACATCCTCGAGCGCGGGACGTGGTACCGCCCCGCGCCCTACCTCACTCGTCCGCCGGCACGTCGTAGCGCGGCGTCAGGTCGACCACGTGCACGGTGAGCAGGTGGTAGACGATGACGTTGCTCACCCAGAAGAAGATGGCCGGGACGCTCACGTACACGAGCGCCGCGCCGGGCCAGACATGCAGGTGCTTGCCGGTGAGCGCCACGGCCATGAAGCCGCCGACCCACTCTCCCACCCAGCACACCACCGAGCCGATGCAGACTCGCGACCAGGCCTTCATCTGCCGGGGGTGGAACCAGTAGTAGTGCATCGTCCACATCAGGAACACCGAGCCCACCCACAGCACCATGCTCCCGAACGAGAACCAGCCGTAGGGGGAGTCCGGGTACAGCCAGCCGTAGGTCCCGTTCACGGCCTTCCAGGCCTGGTTCTGGGCCAGCTCGAGCAGCCACAGCAGCGGTGCCACATAGAGGATCTGCGTGGCGAGCACCCGGGCGTAGACGCCAAACGACCGGTGGGGGGTGGTTGGAGTCAGCGCAATCGCGTTCGCGTTCATGGAGGTCTCCCGTCAACGGAGCGGTGTCGTGGGAGTCCACTGATTGCCTTGACTGGGGGTATGACTGCTTTCCTGCGGCCGCCAACCGCTTCCACCAGGGCGCCAACCCATGAATATTGTGTGGGGACAGGCGTGGCGGCCGGGTTCACACGCCGCCTTTCGATTGGAGCGTTCCATGGCCTTGTCACCCCCTCGTAACATGACCGACTACGAAGCCACCTGGCGTGGCTTCCGGTGGAACCGCCCGGAATTCTTCAACTTCGCCGGGGATGTCACCGACCGGTGGGCCCGTGAGCGCCCCGAGGCCGTGGCGCTGCAATGGAGCGACGAGGGGGGGGCGGAGCGGAGCTTCACCTGGAGCGAGGTGCGGCGGCGCTCGCTGCACGCGGCGCGCTTCCTGACGGGCCTGGGCCTGCGCAAGGGCGATCGCGTCTTCGTGATGATGCCGCGGGTGCCGGAGTGGTGGTTCCTGGTGCTCGGGTGCATCCGCGCGGGCATCGTCTTCATGCCGGGCACCCCCATGCTCACCCCCAAGGACGTGCGCTACCGGCTGGAGGCCGCGGGCGCCCACGGCGTCATCGCGGACGCGAGCTGCCTGGACCGGTTCGAGGGGCTCGCGGGCACGGGCGCCGTGAGGCACTGGGTGTCGGTGGGGCCGGCGCCCTCGCCCTGGGTGGCGTACGCGTCCGCGGCGGCGCCGGAGGACGCGTCCGGCGACGCCTTCGAGCGCACGCGGGCGGATGATCCGATGCTGCTCTATTTCACGTCGGGCACCACGGGCATGCCCAAGCGGGTGCAGCACACGCAGGCCAGCTATGGGCTGGGTCACGAGGTGACGGGCCGCTACTGGTTGGATCTGACGCCGGAGGACCGGCACCTGACGCTGTCGGACACGGGGTGGGCCAAGTGCGCCTGGGGCAAGCTCTTCGGCCCGTGGAGCCAGGGCGCGTGCAACGTGGTGTACGACTTCCGGGGCCGCTTCGAGCCGGAGCGCTTCCTGCGGATGCTCGAGCGGCAGCGGGTGACGACGTTCTGCGCGCCGCCCACGGCGTGGCGGGCTCTCGTGCAGAAGGACCTGTCCGCGTATGACCTGTCCGCGCTGCGGCACGTGGCGAGCGCGGGCGAGCCGCTCAACCCCGAGGTCATCGACACCTGGAAGCAGGCCACGGGGCTGACCATCCGCGAGGGCTATGGCCAGACGGAGTCGGTGGTGGTGGTGGGCATGTTCTCCTGCCTGGAGCCGCGCGCGGGCTCCATGGGCAAGCCCACGCCGGGCTTCGTCGTGTCGGTCATCGACGATGCAGGCCAGGAGGTGCCCTCGGGGCAGGAGGGTGACATCGCGGTGCGGGTGAAGCCGGAGCGGCCCGTGGGGCTCTTCGACGGCTACCTCGAGGACGATGCGGCCAACCAGACGGCGTTCCGCGGCGACTGGTACGTGACGGGCGACCGGGCGGTGAAGGACGCGGACGGCTACTTCTGGTTCGTGGGCCGGCGCGACGACGTCGTCAAGACATCGGGCTATCGCGTGGGGCCCTTCGAGGTGGAGTCGGCGCTGCTGGAGCACGCGGCCGTGGTGGAGTCGGCCGTGGTGGGCGTGCCGGACGAGCGCCTCGGGCAGCGCCTCAAGGCCTACGTGGTGCTCGCGCGGGGGTTCACGGGCTCGGAGGCGCTCGCGAGCGAGCTGCAGGAGCACGTCAAGCGCACGACGGCGCCCTACAAGTACCCGCGCGAGATTGAATTCGTCACCGAGCTGCCCAAGACGGTGAGCGGGAAGATCCGCCGCAACGAGCTGAGGGCCCTGGCCCTCAACCGGCCTCCCGCGAAGGACTGAGAGGGCCCATGCGCCGGCCCGCACTCAAGTGGAGTGCGGGTCGTGCTCCTCGCGGTTGAGGGACTCGGGGAGCAGCGCGTTGGCGAGCAGGCCCACGAGCGCGGCCAGCGCCATGCCGTGCAGCTCCAGGTGCACCTCGCCGAGCGTCACCGGTATCTTGGCGCCCCCCAGGCCCAGCACGAGGATGAGGCTCACCACGATGAGGTTGCGGCTGTGGGCGAAGTCGATGCGTGCCTCGGACAGGGTGCGGATGCCCACCGAGGCGATCATCCCGAAGAGCAGGATGCTCACGCCGCCCAGCACGCCTGGGGGGAAGCTCTGGAACACGGCGGCCAGCTTGGGCGACAGGCCGAAGAGCATGGCGAAGACGGCGGCGATGCGGATGACGGCCGGGTCGTAGACGCGCGTGACGGCGAGCACGCCCGTGTTCTCCGCGTAGGTGGTGGCGGCGGGCCCTCCGAGCGCGGCGGACGCCATGTTGGCGATGCCATCGGCGAACAGCGTGCGGGGCAGGCCGGGCGACTCGAGGAAGTTCTTGCCCACCACGCGGCCGTTCACGATGACGTCGCCGATGTGCTCGATGAAGGTGACGAGCGCCACCGGGGCGAGCACGAAGATGGCCGTCCACGAGAAGTGGGGAGCATGGAAGGGGGGTAGACCCACCCAGGCGGCGTCGCGGATGGCGGCGAGCCGCGTGGGCTCCACGCCGCCGAGCACCAGCGCCGTCCCGTAGCCGGTGAGCACGCCGATGAGGATGGGGATCATCTTGAAGAGGCCCCGGGCGAAGACGCTGGTGAGGATGGCGGCCAGCAGCGTGACGAGCGCCAGTCCCCAGTGGCTCTGGGCCTGGTTGATGGCGACTCCGGCGAGGCTCAGGCCGATGACGATGATGACGGGGCCGGTGACGATGGGGGGGAACACCTTCTGGACGCGGCCCACGCCCACGGCCTTCACCGCGGCGGAGAAGACGACGTACATGGCGCCCGCGGCGACGAGGCCGCCTCCCACGGCGGCGGGGCCCTCGGCCTTCATCACCGCGAGGATGGGGGCGATGAAGGCGAAGCTGCTGCCCAGGAAGATGGGCACGCCCAGGCCCGTGAGGGCATGGAAGAGCAGCGTGCCGAGCCCGGCGCCGAACAGGGCGACGCTCGGATTGAGGCCCGTGAGCAGGGGGACCAGCACGGTGGCGCCGAACATGGCGATGGTGTGCTGGAGGCCCAGGACGACCTTCTTCTGGAGCGGCAGAGGGGGCATGGATCTCCGGCTTAGCTCACCGGGCCCGTTTCGCCACCTCCTGGACTCCGGTCAGCTCGGCATCACGTCGCGCTCCGCCCAGGCCCGGCGCCGCGCGCCCTCGGGATCCTCCACCAGCTCGTCCTTCAGGTTCAGCAGGAGGGTTTTTCGCTTCTCCAGGTCGTACGCGGGCCAGCCCTCCTCGGGGCGCCCCTCGCGCACGAAGCGCAGCCAATGCCGCTTCATGCGCTGGGCGAGCGCCTCCAGCTCCGGCGTCGGCTTGCCGAGCAGCAGCCGGGTCAGCCGGGGCGGGAAGGGGAAGAGCAGGAACAGGTCCAGCGCGTGCATCGCCCCCAGCTTGAGGAAGGGGGAGGGATAGTCCAGGCGGTAGCGCCAGGTGGGCGCGTGCTGGGCATGCTGCTCGGAGAAGTGGATGCTGGGCATGGTGAAGATGGTGTGGCTGCCCAGGTCCGTCAGGCCGCGGTCCGTGTCGGGGTAGAGCGCGAGGAGCTTGTCGGTCCGCTCCGCTCCCAACTGGCGCGTCAGCAGGTTGGCGAGGCGCGGACGCTTCAAGGGCATGATGGGCAGGCGGAGCACGGTGAAGAAGCGGTGCTCGTCCAGGTTGGTGCCGATCAACAGGGGGATGTCCGGGGTCCGGATGGCCCGGGCCTCCTCGAGGGACGAGGGCAGCACCTGGCCATCGAAGTAGGGACGGGTCGCGAGTCCCTCCGGGCGCGTCTTCTTGGTGCGCTCCATGGCCCGCGAGAGCAGGGGCGCGGGGAGACTCCAGAGCTGGTCCCGGTTGTCGCGGCCCACGCCCAACTGGCTGGCGAACTCCTGGGCGATGTCCAGGCTGCTGTTCCAATCCGCGTGCAGGCTCATCCCCGCGCTCTGGGCGATGGCGCCGTGGAAGAGGCCTCGTGCCGCCTTCATCACCATCAGCGTCACGACGGAGGCGGAGCCGGCCGACTCGCCCCCGATGGTGACGCGCCCGGGATCTCCGCCGAACGCCTCGATGTTCTCCTTCACCCACCGCAGCGCCGCGACCTGATCGAGCATCCCGGCGTTGTGCGCGAAGCGCTCGTCCTCGAAGAGTCCGCCCAGGTTCAGGAAGCCAAACGCGTTCAGGCGGTAGTTGATGCTGACGAAGACGATGTCCCCCTGCTTCGCCAGCTCGTGTCCGAGGTACTGCGAGCCGCCCCCCAGGTCATAGGCGCCGCCGTGGATCCACACCCACACCGGGCGCTTGCGTCCATCCGCCGCGGGCGACCAGACATTCAAGTACAGACAGTCCTCGCTGAACTGGCTCGCGGAGCTGATCACCGTGTTGAGGGGGCCGGGGAGCAGGGGCGGCTGGAGGGCGGAGGCGCCAAACCGGGTCGCGTCCCGGATGCCCGTCCAGGGCTGGACGGGCTGGGGCTCGCGGAAGCGCAGGGGGCCCACGGGTGGAGCCGCGTAGGGGATGTTCAGCCATGCATGGACTCCGCCCATGCGCTTGCCGCGGAGCTTGCCGTTGCTCGTGTCGACGATCAGCGTGTCGGTGGGGTTCGTCATTCCGCTAGAAGACCCCAATCAGCACCCGTTGTTAACCCCATCATCAATAAGACTAGCTTGGGTGCGAGTAGCATTATTGCGGAGGTAAGCCCAGTCTGTGAGGTTGAGCCTAAAGTGGCCTTTCTCTCCGGTTTAGTCCGTCGGTCACTGGAACACTCCTCCCTGTCGCATATCATACACTGCGGCGTACTGCCGGTTGTCCCTTATGTGACAACCTGTCTGGTGACTGAGCGGATCTCCTTTGATGGATGATGGAGCGACGGGCCAGATCTGTGCTCTATGTCACTGGGATTGGGTTTTTCTGCTCGGTAATGTTGATAATCAGTAAGGACATGGCCGCTTGTTCAGGTAGGGCTAAGAATCAGCTTGGCTCTACAATATATGGCGTGTAGGGAAGTGCCGATGTACCTCCTGTTGTGGGATGGTTCGCGGTGACGAGTAGAACTGTGATGGAGAATTCTTGCCTGCTTGGGAGTGGTCGTGGAGAAGCCAGATGATTCAGAAGCAGTGCGGTGGCTAGGGGTTATTGGGCGTGCGAGCGCTGTTCTGGCTCTGCATAGGGTGGGACTGACCGAAGATGACTTGGCTACTCAAGCTGATTTTCTGGAGCGGCTTGGTTTGTTGCGGCGTGAAGCTGCTCGGGTACTTGGAACTAGCGAGGACTCACTGAGGGTGCTGAAGCGTCGTGCCGAAAAGTCTAAAGGTGTTGAAAAAAGGGCACAAAAGCAGAGGCATGTAAAAATCCGAACTCGGCGCTGATTGGGGCATCCAGTGAACAAAGCTTCAGAAGAACAGGTTGTTGTTCGTTTGAATATACTGATTGGGTTGATGATGTGTCAGCTTCAGGAAAAAACGGAATCCGGTGACTTGATCCAGATGCTCCATCGGTTGGGGGTTCCTCAGAAAGAAATTTCGGATGTTTTGGGTATTGGCTTGAGCGGAGTCAGTATGGCTCTTCTCAGAGCTCGAAAGAATGGTGGTTCCAAGATTGATGGTGTTAAGGGGCGGAAGCCAGGAAGGCGAACGCAGTAACGCCAGGATGGTGATTGTGTATGGCTGAGAGTAAATCTGCTGATCGAGATGAGGCCGTAGAACGGCTACTGCTTCTGTTGGTGAAATTGAAGTTGCAGGAGGTCTGGGGAGATAAAACTCAGAAAGAAATAATAGAGTCCCTCGGCAGACTGGGGTGCACGTCAACTGAGATTTCAGTGCTTACTGGTGTACCCATGTCATCTGTAGCGCCGGCGTTGTCTAAAGCCCGAAAGCAGGATGGAAAATCAAAATCAAGGAAGGTGAGCCGCAGCCGGAGGCGTGATTGATGGGGGGCTCTTCAGAGAAATTGGATCGTGATCAGCAGATACTGAGTCGGCTCTCGAAGATCGAGCATAAAGTTGACTCGATAGAGCAGACAAATGCTTTTGCCTTGCGGGCAGAGGAGGAAAAGCATTTTGGCACGGTGAAGCGGATTTTCAAGGATAGTAAGAGAAAAGCCCAGGTTTATTTGGCCACCGATGGTGTCCGAGGTGTGCAGGAGATTGCCGCCTTCCTGGGGATGAAAAGACAGAATGTGAGTGCTGCGTTGAAGGCACTTGAAGAGGAGGGGTTGCTAGAGATTCGTGATGGTACAGGAGGACGTACTGTGTGGAACAAAAAGTCCCTGGATAAATCTTTGAGGATCTCGCGGTTTTTGACTGGCGAGTTCGGTTTGGAGTCCAGTGGTAAAGAGAGGCGAACGCCTGATAGGAAAAAGAAAAAGAGGATAGGTACTTCAAGTCGCTCCGGGCGTGGTGAAAAGTGATGGTGATTGATGATATTTTCCATCCAACGATTCGTTGAAGATTATTTCTCCCGGCGATCGTGGGACGATGACGATCAATTTGCTGTCGCTATCGCGAATCTTTATGCTTCAAGACGTTGGGATGTGAGGGATGTCGAATTTTTAGTTCTGCTTGGAAGGCTTAGAACGGTTTTTTATAAACGTAATAAGATCAAGGATAAAAAAGAATTTGGGCGTGTGCTCCTGTGTGAGTTGGATCGCAAATTTCTAAAAAAAAAGGACCAAGTAGATCCTGATGCTGTTTTTGCTGGAGGACTGAAGGCTGAAAGACGTGCCGTAAAAAGGTTGAAGCGAAAAAGCATGCGCGTCTTGTTGGAGAAATTTAGTCTTGCTCTGAGAAGTAAAGCTGTGGACTCTTTTTGGGTGTCGAGGAAAAAAGGCAGGTTGCGTCAACGACCAGAGTCGATAGCTCAATCGCATTTGGCAGTTTTTTTGTATGCCGTGCTGGATGGTAATGGTGCCATTTTTAGAGAGGTCGGAAGTGGCACTGGATACGTTGATTTGTTGGTTGTTCTTTCTCGTGTTGTTCATTTGATTGAAGTAAAGGTTTTGACTGGACGGTTTGAGGGACCCAGTCAGCTTGCCTCTTATATGGAGATGGAGTCTCGTCAAGAGGCATGGTTGGTGGTTTTGGATGCTCGACCACAGAAAAGACAAGCTTTTGTTCAAGAGAGGTTTGTGCTGCCTGTTGGGGTTGTGAATACGGTTGTTGTGAATTTGAATCCCGTGGCGCCGAGCCGCACATAGAACTGTAATATTCTGTTGTGTCATCGGTTGCTCGGTTCATGTTAATGGCTGATGGGGGCGTTGGTGGCGGTGGCTTCGTATGAGGCCTGTTATGGACGTCAGATACTCGTCGCTGCTCATTGTCGCTGGGACAACATAATGCGTGGGAGAGCGACGTGCCTGCTGTATGCTTGGCAAGCAGTTCGTGGAAGACCTGCGGCATTATGCTACAAGTCTGCACTGCTCTAGACTGGGCAACACCCGAAGGAAGAACGAGATGCGCAAGGCCATGTTCGTGGCAGTGAGTGTCGTATCCCTGACCGCCCCGATGTTGGGTTGTGTCGACAACGCCCAGGCGGAGGAGTCCTGGACGCTGACCACCATCGCCGATGCCCGCAGCGGGATCGCCTCGCCGGTGGACCTGGCACCGCCGGGTGACTCGCCGGGCGACATGTTTGTGTTTGATCAACCCCTGTTGAACGCGGCGAAGGAGAACATCGGCTCCAACAGCGGCTTCTGCATCCGGACATTGCCCGGCCAGTTCAGCGAGTGCCAGTGGACGCTCACCATGGCCGACGGCACCATCACTGTCGCGGGCCGGGAGGCCGAGAACGGCCCCTCCTCGATTCCCATCATCGGTGGCACGGGCGCCTATGTGGGGGCGAGTGGGGTGCTGCTCACGACTCCCAACGGAGACAGGACGTTCACCCAGGTCCTCACCTTCCTGAAGCCCAAGCAGTAGGGGGGCGTGGGGCATTGTGCCTCGGGTGAGGCGCCCTGCCTCGCCCCATCCTGGGGATGCGGGGCCTCCTTCCGAGAGAAGACGCCCTGGCACATGCGCTGCAATCAACGGCCTGCGTACTCCCAGGGGTTCCCCCCCTCTCCCTGGTGGGTGCGTGCCTCGGGAGGTGGAGGGCTCTTCCTCCACTTCCCGATGCGTATTTGTATGAGGTCGTCAGGCAGGTGGGGGCCCTGGCAGGTTCCTTCCCCGCGAATCGCCTCTCGCTGACTCGGATAGACTCGAGCCATTTCCGAGGGAGTCACCCGTGGCGGGCAGACGCAAGAATCGCAACGAGCGGCCGGCATCCGAGGACGTGTCCCACGAGGAGCGCCCCAACAGTGAGGCGATGTCCTCCGCGGTCCTGGGTACGCAACACCTGTACCGCGCTCCGGTCCCGCGCTTCCTCGACGATATGGATGCGGACTCGCTGCCAGGGCTGCTCAAGGAGCGTTTCCAGGCGCTCGAAGGGGAAGCACCGTCGGAAGGAGAGGTGCTGGCCTGGAAGCACTCCCTGCGTGCGCTCGCCGAGGTCCTGCGTGACGAGCGGCTGCGGCGCTCGGAGATCTTCGTCGAGTTGTGGATGCCCATCCGGGGACGGCGGTGTGATGCGCTGCTGACGGGGAGGAACCTCGAGGGCCTTCTGTCGGCCGTGGTCGTCGAACTCAAGCAATGGACGACGGTGCGCAAGTCCCCCTGGCGGGAAGAAGTCTTCGTGATGAACGACAGTCGTCCCCACCCCTCGGCTCAGGTGCGGGACTACGTGGGTTTTCTCCGGTACTACCATTCAGCTTTCGTCCAGGACGGGGTCCACATCACCGGCTGCGTCTGGTTGCATGGGATGGAGGAGCCAAGGTCCATCTTGTTGTTGAGGGATCCCGATGCCTTCGGTGATCTCTTCCGCGAGTACCCCCTGTTCGTGAAACGGGAGCAGCGTCGTTTCGCCGACTGGCTCCACGATCAGCTCGGACACGGGGAGGGAACTCGAGCGGCGGAGCTCATTGCCACCGGTCATACACGGCCTTCGGAGAAGCTCCTCGACATGGTCGTGCGCACCATCCAGGGGGAGTTCGAGTGGCGGCTGCTCGACGTGCAGCGGCAGGCCTATCTGAGAATCATCACCGCCGTGGAGGAGGGCCGCTCGGACGGGTCTCGTACGGTGGTGTTGGTGAAGGGCGGCCCGGGCACGGGCAAGAGCGTGCTGGCGATTCAACTCCTGGCACACGGTGCGAACAAGCACTGGCGCGTGGTTCATGCCACGGGCTCCCAGGCCTTCCAGACGAACCTCCAGGGCAAGACGCTCGCCTTCTCCGAGCGGCTCCACAAGGAGCTCCAAGGAGTGCGCTTCAAGAAGGAACTGCCCATCGAACAGATCTTCTGCACCTTCGCGGATGTCGCGAAGGCGGGTGCACGCCAGGCCGATGTGCTGGACCTGGTGGTGGCCGACGAGGCTCACCGGCTCTGGGATTTCCGCCGGGTGAAGTTCCCGAACGGGAAGATCCGGCGGCTCTCGGACACGCCCATGATTGAAGAGGTGATCCGCGCCAGCCGCGTCACGGCGTTCTTCCTCGACGACAACCAGGCCGTGCGCGCTGGTGAGATCGGCCAGGCGTCGGTGGTGCGTGAGGCGGCGAAGCGTCTCGGGGTCCGGCTGGTGGAACTGGAACTGGATCTGCAGTTCCGCTGTGGTGGGAGCGAGAGCTATGTCCGGTGGGTTGATACCCTGCTGGGCTTTCGTGACAGCGCGGACCTCGTGTGGAAGGAGCAGGGGACCTATGCGCTCGAGGTCGAGCCGGACATGGTCCGGATGGACCGGCGGCTGCGCGCGCTCCGCCACCAGGGATATCGTAGCCGGATCGTCGCGGGTTACTGCTGGCCGTGGTCACCGGTGGGCACGGGTCCGGAGCGTCTGGTGCGCGACGTGAAGGACAAGCGCTTCGGAGCGTGGAGCGCGCCGTGGATCGAGAAGACGGGTCAAGGGCGTAAACCCCTGGAGAATCAGTATTACCGCTGGGCCAACGAGGACGAATACTACGAGCAGGTGGGGTCCATCTACTCGGTGCAGGGTTTCGAGTTCGACTACGTGGGAGTGATCTGGGGCGAGGATCTCGTCTGGCGCACGGACCGGTGGGTGGCGGATCTCTCGAAGAACAAGGACAAGACATTCAAGCGCGACGTCCGCGCGAGTGGCGAGGATGCCGCGACCAAGCTGCGCAACGTCTACCGGGTGCTGCTCACGCGCGGGATGAGGGGCACCCACGTGTTCATCTTGGACGCGGAGACACGGGCACACGTCGAGTCGCTCCTTCGCGGACAGCGCGCGACACGCGTGGCATCCTGACGGCCGTCAGGGCGCGAGGAAGGCGTTCATCTCCCGCACGACATCGGCCTGGTTCGTGAGCCAGAGGTAGTGCCGTGCGTTCTCGAGCTTCACCAGCTTCCAGTTCGGCAGTTTCCGCAGCGCGGCGTCCGCGGCCTCCGTGTCCCGCCGCAGCCCGGGCAGGAAGTCGCGCGCCTTCTCCCGGAAGTCGGCGGGCGTGCTCTCGAGCCCCATCATGGCCTCCATCCACTCGGCGAATCCCTGTCCATCGGAGAGCGAGAGCACGGGCGCGCGCGGCGCGGAGAAGTCCGCCTTGGCCATCCCCCGGAGCAGCTGCTCCACCACATCGGGGCGCCGGTGCGGGCGCACGTAGCCGCCGGTGGTGGGGTCGAACTCGTGGCCTCGATCGAGTTCGTGCGCGGGGTAGGGACCGCCCAGGTCTCGCGTGAGCAGGGCGACGACGGCGTCGCGTGACGCCCCCGCCGGGAATTCGACGGTGGGCATGGGCGGGTGGCTCAGGTCCCTCAGGAACACCGCGATCCCAGCCCGGTCATCCGTCGCGTCCAGGTAGACGAGCCTGTCGACGCGCTCCGGGTGGTGGCCGCCCACCCAGGTCATTTCGTCCCCCGCCATGGAGTGGCCCGCCAGCACGGCCTTCTGGATTCCCAGGCCGTCGAGCGCGTGGACGACATCCAGGCCCAGCGTCGCGGTGTCATAGCCCGTGCCGGGCCAGCTCGAGGCGCCGAACCCACGGCGCGTGAAGGCGTAGACGTGGTGATTCGCGATGAACTCGGGCGCGAGCTTGTCGAAGACGTGGCCCGTGTTGCCCATGCCCGGCAGGAACACGAGCGCCGGGCCCTGGCCTCCGAAGTCGAGCACCTCGAGCTCGACGCCTTCCGCGACCTTCACGCGCTTCACCTGATGCAGTGAATCGCCGCCGTCCGGGCGCGGCCCGGACGGGGTGGCACAACCAACCGACAGGAGCAGACAGGACAGCAGGAGGGGCTTTCGCATGGGCCCGCGATGCTCGCACAGGCCTGGCTCGCGTCACGCAGTCAACACCAGGGCATTCCTCCCAGGAGCCTTTGTTCCACCCCCGTACGCTTGGCCCCGCCTGTGGCCATCAGGCACACGAGCGAATGCTGTTCATCCCGTGGCCCTGACCCATATTGGGGGCACAACTTTGGCGCTTTCAGCAGTGGCCCTCGTCGGGCAGCTCGAGACGAGGGCCCGGGTATGAGGTGGACTTGAAGCGGTTGTCTCTCGGTGAGTTGCTCGGCGCGGCCGACCAGGTGGCTCGTGAGGTGGTTGCTCCCGAAGTCACCCGGGTCGACGGCGAAGGACGCTGGCCGGAGACGGGCCTTCGTGCCCTCCAGGCCGCGGGGCTGGGGGGCCTGGTCGTCCCCGCGGCCTTCGGTGGTCAGGGACAGGGGCTCGTCGCGCTCGCGCGGACCTGCGAGGTGCTCGGCCGCGTCTGCGCCTCGACGGCCATCTGCTTCGGGATGCACTGCGTGGGGTCCGCGGTCCTCGCCGCCAAGGCGACCTCCTTCCACCAACGGACGTTCCTGGAGCCCATCGCCGCGGGCAAGCACCTCACCACCCTGGCGCTCAGCGAGTCGGGCACCGGGGCTCACTTCTACCTGCCCCAGACGCGGCTCACCGCCGTCCCCGGGGGCTACCGGCTCGAGGGCGCGAAGTCCTTCGTCACCAATGGCGGGCACGCGGACTCCTACGTCGTCTCGACCCTGGCCTCGGGCGAGGCCGCCCAGCCGGGGGACTTCTCCTGCGTCATCCTTCCCGCCCAGGCGGAGCACCTGGCGTGGGAGGGCTCCTGGGAAGGGGTCGGCATGCGAGGCAACTCGGCCCGGACGCTGCGGCTCCAGGATGTCTTCGTCCCGGCCACCCATCTGCTCGGCCAGCAGGGGGATGAGATCTGGTACGTCTTCAACGTCGTGGCGCCGTACTTCCTCATCGCCATGGCGGGGACGTACCTGGGAATCGCGAGCAGCGCGCTGGAGGAGGCCACCGCGCACCTGAAGCGCCGACATTACGCCCACGGCGGCGCGTCTCCTTCCAGCCAGGCCGTGCTCCAGCACCGGCTGGGAACGCTCTGGGCCGTCGTCGAGCGCACGCGGCTGCTCATCCACAGTGCCGCCGCGAGGGGAGACCAGGGCGAGGCCACCGCCCTCGCGGCGCTCTGCTCCGCCAAGGCCGAGGTCGCCGACTGCGCCGTCCACGTCGTGAACGAGGCGATGACGCTCGTGGGGGGACAGGGCTACTCCGAGAGTGGCTCGCCCCTCTTCCGCCACCTGCGTGACGCGCGCGCGGCCCACGTCATGTCGCCCACCACCGACATCCTCCGTACCTGGGTGGGGCGCGCCCTCCTCGACCTGCCGTTGTTGGGGGACTGATCGTGGGCACGGCGAGGGCTCTGCTGGTCGCGATGGACACCGACAGCGCGGGAGTGCTCCGCGAGCGGTGTGGAGCGCATGACGTCACCCTGGAGCAGGTGCCCTCGGCGGACGATGTCCTGGCGCGCTTGGAGCGCAACCCGGGGGCCTTCGACGCGCTGGTGATCGGCCCGTTCGAGCGGCAGCCCCTTTCCCTGGCCCAGCGCGTGGCGAGGCTGGATCGCGACGTGAGCGTCCTGGTGCTGGCCTCCCCCGAGCAGCTCGAGGCCCTACGGGCCACCTTCAGGTACACCCCCTTCATCGGTCAACGCACGAGCCTCCATGGCGCGGAGGGCGTGGCGAAGCTCGCGGGGGATCTTGAGCGGGCCGTCCGGGAGACACGGCTGCGGCGCGAGCATCAGCGCACGCTCCAGGGCGCCTCCTCACGGCTCCTGGCCTCGGAGCCGGTCCGGCCGAGGCCCTCGGCCGTCCTCGACCGCCTGCTGGAGCTCGCCCCCCTGGGCATCCTGGCGCTCGATGCGGAGGGCCACGCGCGGGTGATCAATCCGGCGGCGCGGCGAATCCTGGGACAGGCCGAGGAGCGGCTCGCGAGGGCGCCGTTGGCGCTGCTGCTGCCGCCGGGCTTCGAGGCGCTCCTGGAGAAGGTGCGGGCGACCGGCGCTCCGGCTCAGGCGCTGCTCGAACCGGAGGGCTCGCACGGGCCGCGCTTCCTCGCGGCCTCCCTGGCGCCCCTGCCCGAAGACGCGACGGGGCCGGGCGGGTTCCTGCTGGTGCTGCAGGACACCACCGAGCAGGTGAAGCTGCAGCGCGAGCGCGAGGGACTGCTTCAACAGCTCGAGGCCGCGGTCAGGATGCGCGACGAGTTCCTCTCGGTGACGTCGCATGAGCTGAGAACGCCCCTGACCTCCATGCTGGGCTGGGTGCAGATGCTGCGCAACGGCACGCTCTCCCCCGAGAAGCAGTCCCGGGCGCTGGAGATCATCGAGCGCAACGCGAAGTCACAGGCACAGCTCATCGAGGATCTGCTGGACGTCAGCCGCATCATCTCCGGCAAGCTGCGCCTGGAGGTCGCCTCCCTCCAGCTCGAGGACGTCGTCCGGGCCGCCGTGGAGTCCGTCACGCCCGCGGCCCAGGCCAAGGACATCCGCCTCCAGGTGGTGCTGGACGACACCCTGGGCCCGGTGATGGGGGACGCGCAGCGGTTGCAGCAGGTCGCCTGGAACCTGCTCACCAACGCGGTGAAGTTCACGCCCAAGGGCGGACGTGTCTACGTCACCTTGCGCCGGGTGAGCTCCTCGGCGGAACTCACGGTGCGCGACACGGGGCAGGGCATTGCTCCGGACTTCCTGCCCTATGTGTTCGAGCGCTTCCGCCAGGCGGACTCCAGCGCGACCCGGCGCCATGGCGGGCTGGGGCTGGGATTGTCGATCGTGCGCCACCTGGTGGAACTGCACGGGGGGAACGTCTCCGTGTCGAGCGAGGGGACGGGCAAGGGCGCGACGTTCGTCGTGAGCCTGCCCATCTCTCCGCTGCGCCTGACGAAGCAGGGCGCGGACCCGGCCAGGGCCGAGGCGCTCCCCTTCGATTGCCCGGAGGGGATCGCGAGCCTGAGGGTGCTGCTCGTCGAGGATGAGCCGGACGTGCGTGAGCTGCTCGTGACCTTGCTGGAGCGCTGCGGGCTTCACGTGACGGCCGCCAGTTCCGCCGCCGAGGCCTGGGAGCGCCTGCTGCAGGACAAGCCGGATGTGCTCATCTCGGACGTCGGCATGCCGGGGGAGGATGGCTACACGTTGCTGCGGCGCGTCCGGGCACTTCCGGTGGAGCGCGGCGGGCGGATCCCCGCCCTGGCCATCACCGCCCACGCGCGTCCGGAGGACCGGCGCAAGGCGCTGCTCGCCGGCTTCCAGATGCATCTGGCCAAGCCCGTGCCAGCCGATGAGCTGTTGCTCATGATCGCCACCCTGGCGGGCCGGCTCTGACGCGGGTGCCCGGGGGAACCCGGGCTCGGTGGGGCCGCAAAGACAGACTGATGGATTGTCATAATAAAGCTCACGCCGTCTTGGCGTGGCGCGGTGGAGTGGCTGTCGCGGATGAAGACAAGGCTGTCCTCATCCAGGACAGCCTTCGAGCTGGCGGGAAACCCCCCGGACGATGAAGGAAGCCGCGGGCCACTCCCGTGGCTCGGGAGGGCCCTGTTGTGTCTGTCCCTCGTGGTGCCACAGCCCGGCTGCTCCATGCGGGAGGAGGCGGAGCGGGTGGAGGAGAGCGACCTGTCGAGCGAGACCTCGGCCATCCTCAATGGCAATCCAGCGGATGCCGGCGAGTACCCGTGGATGGCCCAGATCGTCGTTCCCGGCTACACGCATCAGCGGATGGGGGGACACCGTGACGAACGGTGAGTCCTCGGACGTGCTGCGGGAGACGGTGCTGCCGGTGCGGGACAACGAGACCTGCAACGCCGTGGGAATCGAACCGTTCCTGGGGGACACCAAGGTGTGCGCGGGCTTCGTCGATGGCGCCACGGGTGTCTGCCACGGGGATAGCGGCGGGCCCCTGGTGGTGAGGAGCCCCCGCTACGGCGGAGGCTGGGAACAGATTGGCATCGTGAGTCATGGCATTGCCCTGGGGGGCAGTTGCCAGGGCTACGGCGTCTTCACTCGCGTGAGCCGGTACGTGTCCTGGATTCAGGGCTACACCCAGCCCGTCAGCGCCCTCGACAGCCATTGAAACGAGGGGCGGGGGAGGGCGGCCGGCCCTCCCCCGAGCCCCGGCGGGTGCTTCGTTCGATCATTCCAGGTTCTTCTCCGCGAAGACGCGCATGGCGTCCCGGATGAACCGCGTCGCGCCCTGGGCGTGCTTGTCGTAGACGGCCGTGAAGCGCGGATCCGCCACGTACATCTCCCCCAGGTTGATGTAGGCCTCGCGGTTGGGCACCCAGAAGAACGACACCCACGCGTGGTGCTGGCGCACCAGCTCCTGCACCTCGTCACTGGCGGCATCCTCACCGCGCACGCTCGCCTCGGCGAGTGCCTGGGCGAGCCGCTCCTGCTCGGCCATCAGGTCGCGCTGCTTGTCCTTGCCCAGGGCGGTCCACTTGCGCTGGCTCTTGTCGTAGGCGTCCCGTCCCCACCGCTGGACCACCTCCTCTTCGTACTGGCTGTTGTCGAAGCCATCGAGAATCTCCTCGGCCATGATCTGCTCTCCTCCGTTCAACTTGCGAATCGTCGTTTCCACCGACGTGATCTGACGCGCCAGGCGTTGCTGCTCCCGCCTCAGCCAGGTGAGGTGGGTCTGCAAGGCCCTGGTGGTGTCCTTCTGCCCTTCCAGTACCTCGGCGATGGCGGGCAGACCCAGGCCGAGCTCCCGCAGCAGCAGGATGCGTTGCAGGCGGACGAGCGCCGCCTGATCATAATAACGATAGCCATTGCTTCCGATGCGGCTCGGTTTGAGCAGCCCCACGTCGTCGTAATGACGCAGGGTGCGGCTCGTCGTTCCCGCCAGGCGGGCGATGTCCTGGATGGACCATTCCATCGGGCTCCCTCCTCGTTGGAGTCATTGAAACCAAGCTACACCTTGACGTTGCGTCAAGGTCAACCGCGCTCGTGGTGCTCAGCACCGCTTTCGGAGGCAAACCCCGGAGCCGCGTGGCAGGCTGCGAGCCCTCCTTTCAACCCGAGGGCTCTCGTGCACCACCCACGCATCAAGCTGGCGCTCGCCACGCTGTCGCTGCTCGCTCCGTTGAAGCCGTTCGCCGCGAGCAAGGGCAGCGCCGTACCCGCCCCACCCGTCGCGGCGAGGAAACCCGTGGTGGACACCTACCACGGGGTGAAGGTGGAGGACCCCTATCAGTGGCTCGAGAAGGGTGACGACCCCGAGGTCCGCCGGTGGCTCCAGGGCGAGACGGCGTACACGCGGGCGGTGCTCGACAGGCTGCCCTCGCGCGACGCCATCCGCGCCCGCATCACCACGCTCCTCACCCACCAGTCCCCGTCGTATTTCGCCCTGCGGCAGCGTGGCGGCACGCTCTTCGCGCTGAAGTCCCAGCCCCCCAAGCAGCAGTCCTTCCTGGTGGTCCTGCCGTCCGTGGAGGACCCTTCCACGGCTCGCGTGCTGGTGGACCCGATGGCGCTGGACCCGAGCGGCCACACCTCCATCGACTTCTTCGTCCCCTCGCTGGACGGCAAGAAGGTGGCCGTGTCGCTGTCGAAGGACGGCACGGAGAGCGGGGATGTCACCGTCTACGACGTGGCCACGGGCAAGCCCCTGCCAGGCGAGTCGGTGCCTCGGGTGAACGGTGGCACGGCGGGCGGCTCGCTCACGTGGAACGCGGACGGCACGGGCTTCTTCTACACGCGCTACCCGCGTGGCGAGGAGCGTCCGCCCGAGGACCGGGACTTCTTCCTGCAGGTGTACTTCCACGAGCTCGGCACGCCCACGGCGCAGGACACCTACGAGCTGGGCAAGGGGGCGCCGCGCATCGCCAACTACGCGCTCTCCACCTCCGAGGATGGGGCGTACGTGATGGCCATCCTGGGCAACGGGGACGGTGGCGAGTACGCCGTCTACCTCCGGCCCCGGCAGGGCGCCTGGACGCAGCTCTCCCGGTTCGAGGACAAGCTCGTCTCCGCGGCCTTCGGTCAGGACGGGGCGCTCTACGCGCTGTCGCGCCGGGACGCGCCGCGCGGCAAGGTGCTGCGGATTCCGCTCGCCGCGCCGAGCCTGGACAAGGCCACCGTCTTCCTCCCCCAGGCAGAGGCCTCCATCGCCGGGTTGCTCGCCACCGCCTCGCGCCTCTACGTGACGGAGCAGCTCGGTGGCCCCATGCGGATGCGCATGGTGGGCCTGGATGGAAAGGACCTCGGGCTGGTGCCCACGCCGCCGGTGTCCTCGGTGGGCTGGCCCACGCGCCTGGGAGGAGACGACATCCTCTTCGGCTCCATCAGCTACCTCGCGCCAACGAGCGTGTACCGCTACTCGGCTGGCGACGGGACGCTGGCGAAGACGGCGCTGGGACGCACCTCGCCGGTGGACACGAGCCACGTGCGGGTGGAGCGCGTCATGTGCACCTCGAAGGACGGCACCCAGGTGCCCCTCAACCTCCTGTACGCGGAGGGCACGAAGCGGGACGGCAACAACCCCACGCTGCTCACCGGGTACGGTGGCTTCAACATCTCCCTGTCCCCGAGCTTCCAGGTGCTCCACTTCGCCTTCATCGAGCAGGGTGGGGTGGTGGCCGTGGCCAACCTGCGCGGTGGCTCGGAGTTCGGCGAGGAGTGGCACACCCAGGGCTCGCTGACGAAGAAGCAGAACGTCTTCGATGACTTCCACGCCTGCGCGAAGCTGCTGGTGGAGAAGAAGTGGACGAAGCCCGAGCGCCTGGCCATCGAGGGCGGCAGCAACGGCGGCCTGTTGATGGGCGCCGCGCTCACCCAGCATCCGGAGCTGTTCCGCACGGTGCTCGCGCACGTGGGCATCTACGACATGCTGCGGGTGGAACTCACGCCCAACGGGCAGTTCAACACCACCGAGTACGGTACGGTGAAGGACCCCGGACAATTCCAGGCACTGTATGCCTATTCGCCCTACCACCACGTGAAGGATGGGACGAAGTACCCGTCAGTGCTCTTCACCTCCGGTGAGAACGACCCGCGCGTGGACCCCTTCCACTCGCGCAAGATGGTGGCGCGGTTGCAGGAGGCCACGGGCTCGAAGCGTCCGGTGCTGCTGCGCACCAACGACATGGGCCACGGCATGGGCACGCCGCTGTCGGAAACCATCGCCGAGGAGGTGGATGTCCACGCCTTCCTCTTCAACGAGCTGGGCATGAAGTACCGGCCGGTGAGCCGTTAGCTGTCCGTCCCCGCGCCGGGTGGCTGCCGGCGCGGGGGGGCGGCGCTCGTCTACGGCGTGTCCTTGACCGTCTGGACGGTGGGGATCCTGAACGCGGGGTCCCCGAGGAAGCCGGAGAACATCAGCCGGTTGGGCGAGCACCGCCCCTCGTTGGCCACCTTGCCGGGCGTGGCGTTGTCGACGAGCGCGGCGGCCACATCGGCGGGAACGGCGGTGGGGTTGCGCTCCAGGACGAGCGCGGCGAGGCCGGCGACGTGTGGCGAGGCCATGGAGGTCCCGCTGAGGACCTTGGTGGCGTTGTCATCGGAGAGCCAGGCCGAGGAAATGTCGCGGCCAGGAGCGAAGACATCCACGCAGCTTCCAAAGTTGGAGAAGGAGGCGCGCTTGTCGCTGCCCTCGGTGGCGCCCACGGTGATGGCCTCGGGGGTGCGCGCGGGAGACACCGAGCAGGCGTCCTGGTTGTCGTTCCCCGCGGCGACCACGTAGGTGACCCCCGCGGCGACCGACCGGCGGATCGCGTCATCGAGCGCCTGGCTCTTGTCGCCCCCCAGGCTCATGTTGGCCACGGCGGGGAGCTGCCGGTTCTGGGTCACCCAATCCACGCCGGAGATCACCCCGGCGGTCGAGCCAGAGCCCCCGCAGTCGAGCACGCGCACCGCGTGGAGCCGGACCCCCTTGGCCACGCCGTAGACGCGGCCGCCCACGGTGGCGGCCACGTGCGTGCCATGCCCATGGCAGTCGATGCCCTGCTTGCCATCCGAGAAGACATCATGGTCGGCCTGCGCGCGCCCGTCGAAGTCGGCGTGGGAGACGCGGATGCCGGTGTCGATGATGTAGGCATGCACGCCCTTGCCGATGGTGTTGTAGAGATAGGTGTTGTCCAGTGGCAGGTCACGCTGATCGACGCGGTCGATGCCCCAGGTGGCCCCGGGCTGGCGCTCACCGATGGCGTGCATCACCCCATTCTCCTCCACGTACGCCACCTCGGGATCGGAGGCCATCGCGTGGGCCTGCTTCGCGGTCATCCGGCTCGCGAACCCTCGCAGCGCATGCGCGTACGAGAGGAAGGCACTTCCCCCGTAGCGTGCCGAGAGGTTGTCCGCCATCACCGAGGGCGCGAGCGGCGTCTCCCCCGGACGCGGTGTTCTGAGGACGACGATGTACTCACCCGGAATGGCATGGGTCACGGTGACGAACTTCCCGGTGCGCGCCTCGGACCCGGTCGCGGCCTGGGGGCAGGGCGCGTCGGAAGGGGGCTGGGGAAGGGGAATGTTCCTGGCCGCGCAACCCGCCAGCAAGGACACGGAGACGACGGACACGGCCATCCAAGACACTGTACGGAGACGCATTGTTCCCCCCTGTTGCTGGGTAATACCCGGCTGCCTGTTTCAGTTTAATAAGACATCTGACCTGCCCACTTCCGGTCCAGGATTGTGCATGTCCGTCCAAAAACAGACATGCGGACGAGGTTATTTGTAGACCATCCTACGAGTCAGTCCGTCTGCCGGTGCGCGGAGCCACCCCCAGACGGGCACGTCCGCCGCGCGGGCGCTCGGCCACGTAGAGGTCTCCCGAGCCGAAACCGTCCGGCCGGTCGATGGAGGCGAAGAGCAGCCTGTTCCCATCGGCCGTCACGGTGGGGTTGAACTCCCAGTAGGCGGTGTTGAGCGCGGCACCGAGGTTCTCCGCGGGGCCGTAGGAGCCATCGGCCCGCCAGCGCGAGCGCCACAGGTCCCAGCCTCCGAAGCCGCCCGTGTGCACGCGCACGTAGTTGGCCTCGGCCTCCACGTGGGTGATGGCGGCGCAATCCACGAAGCGGATGCGGCCATCCACCTTGACGGGCCTCTCCCGCGTATTGCAGCAGTCGCACCTGGCTGACCGCGACCAGTGCGTCCGCCAGCCACCAGCCCAGGGCCCCGCTCCACAGTGCCCAGGCGGGCAGGGGAGGGACCTCCTCGGGTTCGGCGATCGCTTCGTCCTGCTCGTGCATGGGGCGGAAGGCTAACCCTCCCCTGGCTACTCCTCGATCAGGCCCGATGGATGAGCCGTCACAATGGTTCTTGTCTTGATTCCATATGCGTAGGTTGGGACCCCGTGAGGTTGGAGGTGCGGAGGTGTTTCCAATGAACATGGATTGGATGTTTCCGGGGAGCACGGCCAGGAGCCCGCATGGCGGCGGGCTGCTCCCCGCCTGCGTCCCCCATTTTCCAGTCAGGCGGTGGTATTTCCCCCGATCTGGACCCCGCGCTCAGCCGGCGCTACCCGCCGACAGGCCTGGCCCGGTTCATCCAGGGCGTCGCCATGTATGACCTCGTCATCATTGGCGCGGGTGCCGCGGGATCGAGTCTCTTCATCCATTTGATGGCGCAGGAGATTCAAAATTCCATTCACGACATCGCGTTCCTGGATTCAACGGGATTGGGGAATGGTATCGCATTCAACCGGGAAGAGCGCTTCATCCTTTGCAACACCAGTGTTGGCGTCAACAGCCTCTTCGCGGCCGACCCCACGCATTTCCTCGTCTGGCTGAGGGAAAATCAAGAGCTGTGCCGCACCTGGGGGGTGGATACGGCCACACTCACCCTCTCGTCATTCGTGCCGCGGGGGCTCTTCAAGACGTATCTGCAAGCGTTTCTCACCCAGGCGCGAACGAGGGCTCGAGCCCTGGGCATCAGCCTGCACCACATCCCGGCCAAGGCGCGGCGCGTCGAGCGGACCGGCGACGGCTACGTCATCTTGGACGACCGGGAGGAGCAACTGATCGCCCGCAGTGTGGCCGTCTGCACGGGACTCAGCCTTCCCAATGCTCCACTTCCGGGGCGGGTAATGGGGGCCGGCTTCGCCCAGTCTCCGTACGACATCACCTCCTATGATGAGTTCCTGGGAGACTGCGCGTCCGTGCTGATCATCGGCTCCCGCCAGGGCGCGATTGATGCCGCGCTGCTCGTGGCGCAGGCCCGTCCCGGCTGCTCGGTCGTCATGATGTCGAGGAGCGGGTGCTTTCCCTCGGTTCGCAGCGAGATGGTCGAACAGGAAACGCGGTGCTTCACCACGGCTCGTCTTCGCGCCGCGCTCTCTCAATCCCCTCAGGAGTTCGCCCGGACCTATGGCCGGTTGCTGCGCGAGGAATTGTATGCGGTCTCCGGGCCCGAGCGCGCCCACTCCCTGCTGGAGGAACTCCTGCGGGTGGACCCCTGTCCGACGGTGCAGCTTGGGCGTGATCTGGAGGCGACCATCGAGGGCGGGGGCGGGTGGGAGCAGATCGACCGCGGCATCATCACGGTCACCAATCAGCTCTGGCCGGAGCTGGCACTGCCCCAACGCCGGGAGATCCGCCACACCTTCGGTCCGATCATCCGCAGGTTCGTCTCCGCGATTCCCGCGATCAACGCCCGGAAGATCCTGGCGCTCCACGCCGAGGGCAGGCTGCGCGTCGTCCGAGGCCCTGCCCGCTGTTCGACCTACCGTGGCCAGTGGGTCTTCGAGGACAGCGAGGGCCAGCGGCATACCCCGGACCGGGTCATCAACGCCTCGGGTTTCATGGTCTCCCGCGGCGGTGCTCCCCTGACGATCGCCTCCACGCCACTCGGGGACTTCTCCGAGCAGATCGACCCCTTCACCTTCAGCGTCCGGCAGTCCGATTCCTCCCGGCTCTTCTTCCTGGGGCCACCCCTCGGGGAAGCACTCGCCGTCACCAACTACATGAACTCCACCGCGCGTCAGGCCGCGCGCGTCGCCCGTCTGTTCGCATCCTGAGACGCGCCCCGAGGACCCCACCCGAACCGAGAGGAAGAAATGCCAGAATATATCGCGATTGTAGATGGCTATTCGACCGCGCAGCACCTGCCGGCGGCCTTTCGTCAGTATGGCAAGAAGGTCATCCACATCCACAGCAGCCCGGAGATCCCCGAGATCCTCCAGCGCTCCTACCATCCCCAGAATTTCGATCTCAGCCTGCCATACGCCGAGCTGAAGGAGATCGCGGCGGCCCTCCGCCCCTACGCGCCTCAAGTCGTCATCGCGGGGGCGGAATCGGGCGTCCTGTACGCGGATGGACTCGCCGAATGCATGGGACTGAGGTGGAACGTGCCCTCGCTCTCCTCGGCGCGCCGGAACAAGTATGAAATGATCGAGGCGCTCCAGCGCGCGGGCCTGCCAACCGCCAGGCAAATGGCCAGCGCCGACAGCGAAGCCATCGCCCGTTGGGCGCGGAGCCTCGATGAGTGGCCGATCGTCCTCAAGCCACCACTGTCCACCAGTTCGGAGGACGTCTACTTCTGCCGCGGCGTGGAGGAGATCCACCAGAATGTTCCGAAGATCGTTGGCAAGACCAACTACCTCGGCATTCGCAATGAGGCCGCCCTGGCACAGACCTATCTGGATGGACAGTTCTACGTGGTCAACTCCGTGAGCTTGGACGGCGAGCACCTGTCCAGCGATGTGTGGTATTGGGAGTTCGTCCAGAACGAGTACGGGCATTTGAACTTCACCCAGCACTCGCTCCTGCATCCGAGCAGCGAGGCCTTCAAGCCGCTCGTCGAGTACAACAACAAGGCACTGGATGCGGTGGGCATCCGCAACGGACCCTCCCACTCGGAGTTGAAATTCACCCGGAATGGCCCCCGTCTCATCGAGACCGCTGCCAGGCTCATGGGCGCGACCATCGAGCGGGGCCCGATCGTGTCCGCCCGGGGCATCACCCAGGTGGAGCTGACCGCGATGGCCATCTGTGATCCCGCCCGCTTCCGCGGCTACCTGCGTGAGTCCTACCATCAGCACAAGCACCTGACGGTCCTCTGGGTCCATTTCCCGCACGCCGGCATCATCGACGGGGACGAGGGCTGCAAGCAGCTCGAGTCGCTGCCCTCCTTCGCCTGCTACGTCAACAAGCCGAAGGTTGGCACCCAGGTGGGCCCTTCCAAGGATACGACTGGCCGTGGTGGCTTCATCTATATGCTCAACGAGGACAGACGCGCGCTCGAGGGGGACGTCCAACGCGCCAGGCGGATGATCGACAACCAGACCCTCTTCACCGTTCGCCAAGAGCCCTCCCGGAGGAAGTGATGCGCATTGAAATCAAGCGGAAGGACGTGGAGCTGATCTCCCCCTATACCTACTCGCGCAGCCGCGACCTGAAGTGCACCCTGGTGCATGTCGAGCTTCGCGACGGTGAGGCCGTTGGACGTGGAGAGGGTGCCCCGTTCGAGAGCTTCTTCGAGGCGCCCGCCAGCGAAACCCTCGAGCAGTTGCACGCCGTCGCCGGCGAGGTCCACGACCGGCTGACGCCAGAGGAGCTGCTCACGCTGCTGCCGCCCGGTCCAGCCCGCAACGCCCTGGATGCGGCACTGTGGGATCTGGAGGCCAAGCGGCGCAAGAAGCGGGTCTGGCAACTGCTCGACCTGCCGGAGCCCAGGCCCGTGCGGATCATGTACACCATCTCCATGGCCGAGCACGACCAGCTCGTTCGGGAGTTGGAGGATGCCCGCAGACATCCCATCTTGAAGCTCAAGCTCGGCTCGAAGGACGACCTCGCGCGCCTCGAGTTGACGCGCGGGATCCGGCCCGATGCGGAGCTGGTCGTCGACGTCAACAGCGGCTGGGATATCGAGACGCTGCGAGCGATGTTGCCTGTGCTCGAGCGCTACGGGGTGAAGATGATCGAGCAGCCGGTGGCCCCCAGGTATGAAGCCGGCCTGCGTGAGGTGGAGCGCTCCATTCCATTGATCGCCGACGAATCCTTTGGCTCCCTGCGGGATCTCGGCCGGCTGGCGGACCTCTACGATGGGGTCAACATCAAGCTGGACAAATGCGGAGGCCTCACGACCGCGTTGAAGATCATCGAAGAGGCCCGGCGGAGAAAGCTGTACATCATGCTCGGGTGCCTGCCAGCCAGTTCGCTGTCATCCGCGGTCGGCATGCTCGCGGCTCAATTCGCGAAGTTCGTGGACCTGGACAACCAGTTCTGGTTGAAGGAAGACATCCAGCCCGCGCTCGCCTATGACAATGGCTGGCTGCATCCCGCGTCGCCGGAGCTCTGGGGCTGAGTCCCCATGACGAAGAACAGCGCCACTGGAGGACCCTGAGACATGAAGACGAGCTACCCGATCGGAATCGGTTCACTGGCGCTCGCATCCACCTTCATCGCGTCCGCGAATGTCGCCTTCGCCCGGATGGTGCAGCACGTGCCTCCCGTGTTGCTGACCCTGGTCGCCTTTACCCTTTCGGCCCTGGTGTTCGGCGGTCTCAACCGGGGCCGCCTCCCTCGGCTCGACAAGGAGGCCTTCCGCAACATCCTGGGGCTCAACATCGCGTCGGCGTGTGTCTTCATCTTCCTCTACACGGCGCTGAAGTACCTGGAGCCTTCCATCGCGAGCGCGCTCCAGGCGGGAACGACTCCCGTCTCGGCCATTCTCATCCTCGGTGCGACGACGGGGAGATGGGAGGTCAAGGTGGCGGAGTGGGGGGGCAGTCTGGTGATCCTGTCGGGCTGCATCCTCCTGGCCTGGGTCTCGTTCACGGGCAGGTCGGGACTGGGTGGGGGTGACACGCTCGGCATCGTCATGGGCCTCGTGTCGGTCGTCATCTCGGGGGTGTCGACCGTGTTCCTGACCCTCTGTGCCAGGCGCCTGACGGAGCTCGGCTGGTCCAATCTCAACATCCTCGGACACCGCTTCTACGTCACGATCATCGCGTCGGTCCTGCTCTGCCTGGGGATGGGCATCAACCCGCGCGAGCTGGCATTGGACTGGCGGTATGTCCTTCCCTTCTGCTTCGTCGGCGTGACGGTTCCGCTCCTGTTCCTGCAGATCGGCATCCGCCATGTGGCTCCGTTCGTCGTCGTGGTCATGACGAACCTCAATCCCATCCTCACCTTCGTGATCCAACTGCTGGATGACCGCATCGCGCTGTCGTTCTACACACTGGCCGGAGTGTTGCTCGTCCTCTCAGGGGTGCTGTGGGTCGTGCATACGAAGGCGAAGGAGTCGCGTACCGCCCCACTTCCCTCCCGCGCGAGCCCGGCGCGCGCCACCTGACGTGCGCAACGCCCTATGCCTCCCGCGAATGGAGCGGGCGTGGCACCGGGGCCCGTGGGGGCGCGTGATGGGAGGGGGAATCGTCCCGGATGTATCTCACCGGGCCCGCTTCGCTCGGGCGGGTATGGAACACCGACATCGTCTGCTGCAACGCCTCCGCCTGCGCGGCGAGCTCCTCGGCCGTGGAGGCGAGCTCCTCGGCCGCCGAGGAGTTGCTCTGGGTCACCTGCTCGACCTGGGACATGGCCTTGGAGCTCTGCGCCACGCCCTGGCTCTGTTCCCGAGAGGCGTCGGCCACCTCCTGGACGAGGCTCGCCGTCGTCTGGATGGAGGGCAGCAGCGCGCCGAGCACCTGGCCGGTGCGCTCCGCCTGCTCGACGCTCGCGGACGCCATGCCGAGGATCTCCCGGGCGGCCGTCTGGCTGCGCTCGGCCAGCTTGCGCACCTCGGCGGCCACCACCACGAAGCCACGGCCATACTCACCCGCTCGCGCCGTTGTCGGGTGTTGCAACGGGATGGCTGTGAATTCTCCCTCCAATGAGGCGGGTGCTCCTGTCTGGTTTGTTGTTCGTGGAGTCTGAGCCGGCAATCCGAGTGGGGCCGCGGCCTTGAACCGTCTGGTTTCAACGGGGCGGAAGGTTCTTCGGGAACTTCGGCAGCGCGGGGTTCATCACGTCCCAGGGCTGAGCGCTCCGGGTCCAGATGTCGAGCATCGGCGCGCACTCACTGGGGTTGTCGAGACTGCCGACCTGGATGGCGATGAAGGACGACGGAATGCCGCCGCCCGCGAACAGCGGAGTGCCACATTCCCCGCAGAACTCCCGTGAGCACGGCGATGGGCGCGGCGGAGCCCTCATAACGAATGGCCCCGCAAGTGCAACCTCCAGTGAGGGGAACAGGCACCGGTACACCTCCCGAAAAGTCGTTTCCAAGCGGTGTCGTGGAGCTAGGAGCTGCAACAACAACAGCCTTGCGAAGACGGTGCTTACGGAATAGATGGTAAGCGAATCAAAACCTGCTTATCCTTCCTCCTTGTGCGGGGGCCTCGGGAATGAAACGACACCTGCTGCTGTCCAGCCTGGCCCGCCTTGGCCCCGCGCCGCGCCCCAGCGCAGGTGCCGAGTCTCTTCCCGCCCACTCTCGCGGGTCTGGGTCCCTGCTGCCATGAGGCAGTGAGACATGCTCTTTGTTTCAATCTTGAAACATGGGCATCCGGTGGTTGCCGTGGCGATGCCGTCACGTACGCCAGCTCCTCGGGCCTGCCTCCACAGGGGGCTCGGGAAGATGTCCATCTTGGTGAACCGCCGTGAAGCTCCTACTTGTCGAAGATGAAGAGAAGATGGTGGCCCTGCTGAAGCAGGGCCTGGAAGAAGAGGGGCACGAGGTCCGCGTCTGCAATAGCGGCCGGACCACCCCGAGCCAGGATGAACTCGAGCACTTCGACGTCATCCTCCTGGACTGGTCCCTGCCGGGCCTGGACGGCGTCTCCGTCCTGCGC
This sequence comes from Cystobacter fuscus, assembly GCF_044360685.1. Classification (GTDB taxonomy): domain Bacteria; phylum Myxococcota; class Myxococcia; order Myxococcales; family Myxococcaceae; genus Cystobacter; species Cystobacter fuscus_C. The sequence continues at coordinate 1,449,579 of NZ_CP043491.1, forward strand.
CAGTGGCGTGAGGCGGGCCTGCAGACGCCGGTGTTGATGTTGACGGCCCGGGGCACGACCGGGGAGAAGGTCATCGGGCTGCGGGCCGGGGCGGACGACTACCTGGTGAAGCCCTTCGACTTCGACGAGCTGCTGGCGCGGCTGGAGGCCCTGCGCCGCCGGGGTGAGCAGCAGGGCGGACCGGTGCGGATGGGCTCGGTGTTGTTGGATCCCCGCCGCAGGGTGCTGCGCCGGGGGCTCCAGGAGGAGTCGCTCACCGCGCGTGAGTTCTCCCTGATCTCCTCGCTGGCACGCCAGCAGGGCACGCCCCAGGTGCGCGCGAGGCTGATGGCGCAGGCCTGGGGTCCGGACTTCGAGGGCAGCCCCAACGTGCTGGAGGTGTACGTGGGCTATCTGCGCACGAAGTTGGAGCGGCTGGGTGCCAGGGACGTCTCCATCCGCGCGGTGCGAGGGGTGGGCTACAACCTGCTCGTCGAGCAGGGGCCCCGCGAGCCATGACGCTCGCGCGGCGCCTCTGGTTGCTCGGCGTCCTGGTGCCGTGCCTGGCCTCGCTGGGCGCGCTCGTCGTCGCCGGGCAGCTCTTCCGGTACGACCTGGAAACCGCGCTGGATCATGCCCTGTTGACCCAGGCCGCGGTGGAGAGCCTCAGCGTCAACCTCTTCGAGGGCTCAGAGAAGCGGGTGAGCCTGAACATGTCCATGTACCCGCTCCTCGAGCACGTGCGGCCCTTCGCTCCACGGGGTGAGCTCTTCGGCCAGGACGGGCGGCTGCTGATGCAGCATCCACCCATGCCGGAGGAGGAGGCCGCCACGGTTTCGCTGAAGCCGGGCGACCCCGAGCTTCCGCCCCAGCTATCGACCCGCACCCTGCCGGATGGAACGCGCGAGCGCGAGGCGGTGGTGAGCGTCCGCTCGCCCCAGGGCGAGCTGTATGCGCTGCGCCTGACCGCGTCGCTGGAGCAGGTGGATGACTCGGTGAACGGCTACTACCGCAGGGCCTTCTCCGTGGCGGCGCTGCTGGCGGTGACGCTGCTGGTGCTCCAGACGTTCCTCGCCCGGCGAATGGCGGGCCGGTTGAGCGCCATCACCCGCCACCTGACGCGCTTGCGCGAGGGAGACTTCTCCCAGGCGCCCCCCTTGGATGATGGTGCGGATGAGATTGGCCAGGTGCGGGAGGTGCTCGCCGAGGTCACGGACAAGTTGCGCGGTGCCCGGGACGCGCAGGACCGGCTCATCGCGGACGCTGCCCACGAGCTGCGCACGCCGCTCTCCCTCATGCGGACCCGGATGGACCTCGCCTTGCGGCGCGAGCGGGGCGTCGAGGAGCTGCGCGCCTCCTTCCGCGAGGCGCGTGGCGAGGTGGAGCGGCTGGCCGTGCTGGCGGGCGAGCTGCTGGAACTGGCCGCGGCGGGGCGGGGGGAGTGGGACAGGAAGAAGGCGGACCTGGCCGAGGTGGTGAGCCAGTCGGTGGAGGCGGCACGCGCGGAGGCGGAGGTACGCGGGCTCATCATCCGACTGGAGGCCCCCGCGCGGGAGGAGCTCTGGTTCGATCCGGGCGGGGTGCGGCGGGCGGTGGACAACCTGCTGGCCAACGCCCTCAAGTTCTCCCCGAGCGGAGGGGAGATCCACGTGCGCTTGTGGCGGGAGCGGGAGTGGGCGCGCATCAGCGTGGTGGACCAGGGCCCCGGCATTCCGTTCTCGGAGAGGGAATCGGTGTTCGCCCCCTTCCGGAGGTTGTCCGAGGGCCTGCCTGGAGCGGGGATCGGCCTGGCCATCGTCCGCGAGGTGGCGCGGCGGCACGGAGGCCACGCCTGGGTGGAGCCGCGCCAGGACCGGGGGGCGGAGCTGGTGTTGGAGCTGCCCACGCGGCCCCAGTCCGCTTGAGCTACGGGGAGAGTGGAATCCAGGCGGAGGCCGCCTCCAGCCGGCCACTCACCGCGTCCAGGCGGACGAGCTGGGCCCCCTGCACGCCCACGCGGCGGTTCACCCCGAACGTCACCGGGGGCGTCACCCCGGTATCGAAGTCTCGCAGCTCCTCCAGCCGGAGCATCAGGTCCGCGCGCGTCACGTCCGCGCCCGAGCGGCGCAAGGCCTCCACCAGCACACGTGACGCCGCATACGCGCCGAGCTGGAAGGCCACGTGGCGCGGGCGCAGGTGGTGGCGCTCGAGGAAGGCGGCGAAGGCGCGCAGGTGTTCCTCTCGCGCGTCCACTCCCGGTGGGTAGACGAAGAAGACGGGGAGCGGGCCGCCCGTCACCGACGAGGGCTCGGCCAGGCGGGCCGGGGCGTACACGCGCGTCTCCAGCTTCCAGGCCTCCAACGTCTCCAGCAGCGCCTTCAGCCCCGCGGCGGGGCCGGCATAGAGGATGGCGGGAGGCGGTGTCTGGCGCAGGCGCTGGAGCGCTCCGGGCTTGGCGGTACCGTCCTTCAAGGGGAGCTCCACGGGGGCGGGCAGCTCGCGCCGCAGGGCCTCCTCGCGCGCCGCGCGGGCCCAGGCGAGGCCCGCGGCGTCTTCCGTCCGCACCACCGCCAGGGCGTGGTGGCGCAGCAGGTGCTCCTCCTCTCGCGCCAGGTGTTGCACCACCAGGCGGGCCTGCGTGGGTTCCTCGGGGTAGAGGAAGAAGATGGGGCTGTCGCCGCCCGCGGCCTGCTCGCCGATGGCGATGGGGAGCACGAGGGGGACCCCCTCGCGTCGCAGCAAGGCATCCGAGTCGGGCGAGCCCTCACGCGGATTGCCCACCAGGGCGAGCACTCCCCGCTCCAGCAACCGCGTGGTGGCGTCCCGTCCTCCCGGGGCGGGTGCCGGTCCATGGAGCGCCGAGTCGTCCTCCACCACCAACTCCAGGCGCCGCCGGAAGATGCCTCCCTCCGCGTTCACCTCCTCGAAGGCGGCCCGCAGCACCTGGGCCACGTCCTGTCCGGCCTCGCCCAACCGCCCCTCGAGGGGCAGCGCCGCGCCCACCGTGAGAGTGGTGGGGGTGATGCCGGGGTCGGGTGTCTCGCCCAGCTTCTCCAGGTAGGCGAGCAGCTCCTCGCGCTCGGCCGGCCCGAGTACGTAGCGCGGCATCGTCGTCCCCAGGGGACGGCCGCTGGCGGAGAGGCCCTCGGTGACGGCGCGCATCAGGGTGTCGCGTCCATACGCGGGGCGCGAGCGATCCTCCACGTCCACGGAGGCGCGCGGACGCGGATGCCGCAGGGCCTCGGGGCGGATGTCCGGCACGTCCACGCCGCCTTCCTGGCTGCCGCGCCCGGACGGCGTGTGACAGCGCGCGCACGCGGCCACGGAGCCGCTCAGCTCTATCCGCTCCGGCCCGAGCAGACCCACGAGCGGGGTGTCCCGGGCGCTCATGCCGCGCTGGAAGAGACTCCTTCCCCTCCTGGCTGTCTCCGCATCCCAGGGCGCGGGGGGCGCCTCCTTGCGGCAGGCGGCTCCCAGCAGCACCGCCAACCCCACCACGAGCACCCCGTGGAGTGCCCTGCCTCGCGGGCCCCTACCGGGGATCATCCAGGTGCTCCACGGTGTACACGAGGTGATCGACGTCCGACATGGCGGCGGCCTTCACCCACATGCCCGTGGCGGCGTCACCGATGAGCAGGGTGGAGCTGTGGGTGCCAGGCTCGTTCGTGTAGCCCCCGAGCTTCTTGAGCACGAGGGAGACGTTCTCGGGGGCGCCGGTGAGGAAGTACCAGCCGGGCCCCACGTCGAACTTCTTCGCGAAGCGCGCCAGCGACTCCGGGGTGTCGTTGGCGGGATCCACGGAGAGGGTGATCATGGTGATGTCCTTGCCCACGCGGCCGCCGAGCTTCTTCTGCACCTCGGCCAGGTGCCTCGTCATGGGGGAGCAGATGCCCTGGCACGAGGTGAAGGCGAAGTTGATGAGCACCTTCCGGCCGCGGAGGAGATCCTCGTAGAAGCGGTGTGTCTTGCCATGCTGGTCCACCAGCTCGGTGTTGGTGAAGTAGCGGGCGGAGGCGGGATCGAGCTCGGGGGAAGGCTCGGAGGCGGCGCGGACCTCGCGAATGCCCTCGAGGATGGCGGAGGCCGAGCCGAGTCCCTCCACGCGCAGCCACTTGTCCGCCGTGGCATCGCCCACGAGCACGAAGGGCCGGTGGGCCTCCTTGTCCGAGGTGTAGCCGCCCAGCGCCACCAGGGCCTCCTTCACCCGGGCCGGCTCGCCGGTGAGGAAGGACCAGCGGGGCCCGGGGGCGAAGGGCGCGGCGAATTGGGCGAGGCGCTCGGGCGTGTCGTTGGCCACGTCCAGGGTGATGGAGATGAAGCGCACGGGGTTGTCGGGCCCCAGCTCCTTGCTCACGCGCGACAGGGTGGCCGTCATCGGCGAGCAGATGGTCTTGCAGCGGGTGAAGATGAAGTTGATGGCCACGGTCTGACCACGGACGAGATCGGACCACAGCCGCACCTGCTGGCCGTACTGATCCACCAGGGGGACGTCGGGCACCTGGAGGTGGAGGAAGCGCGCGTCGGGAGCGGGGACTCGTGCCGTGTCCTGCGCGAGCGCCGGAGCGGTGAGCAGCAGCAGCAGGGCCAGGGCCTGGCGGAGGGCGTTCTTCATTGAGGGGCCTCGGGGGAGGGGCGGGCGGCCAGCGCGGGCTGGACGCTCAAGGTGAAGTGGGGGAGGACGCCGAAGGGGGCACCTCGGCCTTCCACGCCCACGAGGAGCTGGTACTGGCCGGGCTCGGAGGGGGAGACCTCGATCTCGAACAGCCCCTCCTCCACGCGCCGGGGCGTGGGCCGCTGCAACCAGCGTCCCGAGGGCGGGCGGAACATCAGCACCCGCACCTCCTCGGCTCGTACCGGGCGGGAGTCCTTCGCGTCCGGCAGGGGGCTCAGCCGGAAGCGCAGCGGGGTGGACACGCCCGGGGAGAGGGGGGTGGAGGGATTGAATTCGGGAGTGAGCGCGAGGGGCCGCTTCTCCGAGGCGGAGACGTCCTCGGGGACGTCCCGGACCTCCCACTCCAGGCAGGCCACGGTGCGTGGGTTGTCCAGGAGGAAGTACACGTCATACGGGCCGTTGTCCCGCACCACGGCCTCGGCGGTGAAGACGCCGGGCTCCACCTCGTGCAGCGAGCGATCCAACACCAGGACGGCCTTGGGCTCGCGGCCATAGTTCAGCAGGCTGCCTCGCGGCGCCATCATGCCCTCGCTGTAGAGGAAGAGGGCGCGGTCCGCGGTGCCCGCGATGATGGCGCTGTTTCCCTCGGGCATGACGGCGAAGGGCGGGGCGCGGCCCAGCCCCCTGGACTCCGAGGGCTTCTTCTGACCCATGGCCACCTGGGCGACGGAGGGCTTGCCCTCCCTGGCCAGCGAGGCCAGCTCGATGAGCGACACGCGCGCGTCCTCGGTGTTGCGCACGTAGGCGTAGGCGCTGGTGAAGAGCAGTTGATCCGGCTGGGAGAAGCCGGTGAGGGTGTGGGCGAGCTGGTTGGAGGCCGCGTCGAGGACATCCACGCGGTCCCCATGCGGATAGAGGACGAAGGCCCAGCGGCCGGAATTGTCGAAGCGCAGCGGGCCGGGCGAGGGCGCCAGGGGAATGCGGCGTGCCACCTCGCGGTGGGTGGTGTCCACCACCAGCGCCTCGTGGGTGCGCTCCTGCACGGCGTAGAGCGCCTTGGCCACCTCGCTGTAGGCGAGGCTGCCCACGCCAGGGCCCACCTCCATGCGGCCGGTCTCCTCGAGCGAGGACACATCCACGGCCACCAGTGCCTCGCCCTCGGAGCTGGAGATCCACGCGGTCCGGCCTCCGTCACTGAAGGCGAAGGCGTGTCCGCCACCGCCCACCTCGAGCGTGCGGAGCACCTGGTAGGAGGCCGTGTCGATGACGGACACGGTGCCATCTCCCTCGTTGCCCACCCAGACGGTGCGTCCGTCCGGGCTGACGGCCAGGCGGCCCGGGTTCTTCCCCACGTGCACGTTGCGCACCACCACGAAGCGGCGCAGGTCCACCACGGACACCGTCCCGTGCACGGGGATGGAGAGGAAGAGCGCCTTCATGTCCGGTGGCAGCGCCCAGTCCGCGGGCTCGCCTCCCAGCGACACCAGGTTCTGCAGCTTGGTGCGGTCCAGGGAGATCTGCGGATCAATGACCGACAGCGTCTGGTCATGGTTGAGGGTGAGGAAGAGATAGGAGTTGAGGTTGGCGTCGGCCCGGGCGGCCAGGAAGCCTCCCAGGTACGTCTGGATGCGCTCCTTGCAGGTCGCCTCGTCGGGCGCGGCCTGTCCGCGTGCGCGCCGGTTGAGCCACCCGAGGGGGCGGACTCCGCGCAGGGGCTCGCCGGTGCGGGGATTGGTGAGAGCGAAGCGCGCGGTGCCCTCCAGGGGCGTGCCGCGCTCGGCGCCGGGGATTCGGGCATGCAGCCGCAGATCGAAGCTCACGGCCACGTCCGGACGCGTCACCGTCACGGAGGGCTGTGCGGGCAGGTCCACGGGCTCGGGACGGGGCACCGGGGGCGGCGCGCCACGGTGTGACAACCGCCATCCCACGAGGGTCACGAGTGCCGCGAGCACGACGCCCACGGAGAGGAGGATGAGCTTTCGCATGGAGAGGGATTGCTTCAGGAGGAGGGGAGGGCGGCGCGGGATGCCGGTGGGCCCCGCGCCGCCCCGGAGAGACGAGAGAGGACTACTGCACGCGGAGCACGCCCCAGAGTCCGCCACCGCTCCACTCGTAGCTGGTCACGTCGCGGTAGAGGTAGTCACCTGGAGCCTGGGAGATGCCGCCCGCGCCATACAGGGGGTTGATGTTCCAGGACTCCATGACGGACATGCCACTCTGGCTGGAGATGATGTTCGAGGTGGCATTGGAGCCCATGCGCAGGGACGAGGCTCCCTGGGCCCACGCATTGGCCTGCCACTCGGCGCCGTGGAGCGCGAAGGCGTGCTGGCGCGCGTGTCCCGAGGGATGTGCCACGCGGATGCGCAGCGGCTCGCCCGCGTTCGCGGTGAACAGGGGCGTGGCCGGATCTCCGTGGACCGAGGAGCTGAGCAGGTCGCCCAATTCCTGATCATTGACGTCATTGGGATCCGTCTGGGGCGGCAGGCCCAGCCGGGCCCACAGCGGCTCGGTGTGGTAGTTGAAGGCCTTCTGACCGGAGTCCTCGGCGTCGTCGGTGTCCCCGATGTTGCACAAGGCCGTGCCGCTGTTGCGCGGCTTCGTGTCCCAGAAGCGCTCCTGGCTCGAGTGCAGACCCAGGTCATCCTGGAAGACGAGCACGAGTTCGCGGAACGTCTCCGTCCGGACGGCCTTGTCGTCGTCGTCGTCGTCCTCGTCGTCGTGCTGGCCGCCACCCACCGGGTACTTCACGCGGGCCTGGGCGTCGGTGCCCACGTCCGTGGTCCAGATGGCGTTGGGCGGCTCGACGATGAGCGCGCCGATGCCGCCGTGCATGCCGTGGTTGACCACATCCGCCATGTTGCGCAGGTTGACGATGCCGAACTCCACGGGCGTGTAGACGCCGCGCCGCGTGGCCGACCCGTGGCTGTAGCTGCGGTAGTCGCCCATGTACCAGCGGTAGGTCCGCTGGCCGCCGGGAGGCACCGTCTGGAGGGCATTGAGGCCCACGTTGGCGCCGTCGTCCGTGTTCACGTCGTAGTGGACGAGCTGCGGATGCAGCGAGACGTGATTGGAGGGCGTCACCTGGTTGACGTTGAAGCCCGGGGTGATGGGCGGCTGATAGGCCCACTGCGGCGTCTTGCTGAGCTGGGCGGGCAGACGGTTGGTGAGCACCACCTGGAGGCACTCGCCGGCCCGGGCGCGCAGGATGAGCGGCTCGGGCTGACGCGTTCCATCCTGGAGGCTCGTCAGGTACTCGTCCCGGGCGAACAGGATGGCGTCGGGGTCATAGAGGCCGTACTTGCTGTTGTAGACGAGCGCGCCTCCCGGCAACCAGTGGGCCGCGTCGATCGCGGACACCCGGTAGAGGCGCACCGCGCTGCCACGGGGGCACGCGTCCACGGCGGCGGCCTTCTGGCCGAACCTCCCCTGTGCTTCCGCCGCCTGCACGAGCCGGGAGTCGAGCTGACGCATCTTCTCGGGATACGTCATGGCGTACTCCAGCTTGCGCTCCTTGACCTGCCGGCCCGACTCGTCCACCTCGTAGGAGCGCTGGAGCGTCTCCTCGGTCTCCGGATTCATCCTGCCGAGCACCGACTCGGTGGGCAGCTCCAGCAGCGGCGCGGGTGCCCAGGTGCTTCCCTGCGTCCGGAAGGACAGGGCGGAGGAATCCATCGTGGAGAGCTCCGCGGCTTGGAGCGCCAGGTGGCCCAGGGTCTTCTCGCCCGTCTGCTTCTTCTTGTACGTGCGCATCAGGCCCCACGCGCCGTTCCACAGGTCGTCGGTGGCGGCGCTCTGGTACATGTAGTCGGCGGTGTCGTAGGTGCCGCCGAGCGCGGGCAGGCCGTTGGTCAGGTTGAACTCGAAGTGCTCGGAGATGCCCACGGCCTGCGCGTTGCGGTAGCCACTGTTCGGGTCCGCGCCCTCGCGCAGCCACTTGGTGCCGTGGACGGTGAAGGAGTGCTGTTCCTCCTGGGAGCCCTGGATGAGGCGGATCTTCACCTTGTCTCCCTCGTAGCCGCGCAGCAGCGGGGTGTACGGGTCGCCATGCAGGTCCGAGCGGAAGACGTTGGCCATGTCTCCCCGTTCGTCCGTGCGCTGCGTGCGCTGGGCGCAGCTCGCGGTGCGCTGGCCGATGCGCAGGGGGATGGGCTCGTTGCGGTAGTTGATGGTCATGGTGCCCGGGTCCGTGACGCTGATGGCCTCGGGCATGGGGGTCGTCTGGAAGGCCACCGTCGACGGCAGCTCCCCCTCGATGTGGTTGGGCGGGTTCACCGGCTGGCCGCACTCGTCATAGGCCGGGACGAAGTCGGCCAGGGCGAGCGCGAACTCGCGGAAGCTGTTGGCGGGGTCCGCCGTGAGCACATCCGCCTTCCAGCTCGTGGGGCCACCATCGCTCGAGCGCGTGCCGTAGAAGACGCCCGTCTCCGGGTTCCTCCACTTCGAGCCCTTGGGCTCCACGAGGAGGGCGCCGTAGAAGCCGTGGTGCTGGTGGCTGGAGGGCCCGAAGTGGTCGTGCGTGAAGACCGTCTCGATGGGGCGCTCGCGGCCCTTGGCGTCGGCGAGCGGATCCGCCCACCAGCGCTGGGTGCTGGTCTGCGCGCCCATGACCCCCAGCCGCGGGTGCATCCGGGCCGCGAGCTGGACCCGTGGCCCCAGGGTGTCCACCGTGCCATCCGCCGCGAAGGCGCCGCCCGCGGCGGAGATCTTCTCGATGCGATGCAGCACTTCCTGGAAGGAGAACGTCCCGTCCTCGTAGTTCCACCCGTTGCCCGCGCCGTCCGCGGACATCACGTCGAACTTCACCAGGTGGATGTGCTGCCCGACGGTGTCCGTGGGGGTGTAGACCTGGAAGTCGTCCGCCTCGAGCTCCTTGGGCATGAGGTTGGTGGGGTAGAAGTTGATGCACTCCCCGGACTCGGCCCGGAAGAAGAAGGGCTCCGGAGGCCGCAGCCCCTTCTGGGTGTCCGCCACGTCGCCATCGAGCACGATGAGGCGCGCCTGCCGGTCGTGCCAGCCCTCGCGGTTGATGTTCTGCATGTCGATCTGCACGTAGCTGGCGCGGTACTCGCGGCGCGGAGCGGAGGCGGGGCAGGGGTCCGCGAAGGGCGCGCCCGCCACGGGCTTGCGGCCGTTGACGTAGAAGAAGCCCCGGGCGCCCGTCGCGGTGTAGGCCGGATAGGCCGCGACGATGTCGCTCGTGTAGTAGGGCCTCGGCACGTGGCTGGCGCCGGGGAACTCACCGCCGTGGAAGGACATGGCCTTCTTCTCCAGGGTGGTGCCGTCCTGGGGCAGCAGCTTCACGTCCAGCGCCTGGTGGTCCACGTAGAAGCGCTTGCCGGGCTGGCCATAGGTGGAGGTCCCGACGGCGGCGGTGACGATGTGGCGCGGCAGTCCGCCGTCCTGCTCCAGATCCAACGGGGGCTGGGGCGGGCGGTGGCCGGCCTTGCCCGCGACGTAGAAGGGGTAGCCCGGGAAGGCGGGCCGGCGCACCTGCTTGCCGCTCGCGTCGGTGATGACCGAGTCCGCGTAGGTGGGCATGGGCGGCATGGCCCGTGACGGAATGGGGATGACGGCGGGGTTGGGCGTGCCACCGGAGATCTCCCCATCCGGCAGGTGGCGGTCCTGCGTGCCGGCCTCGAAGACGTCATGCACGCGCCAGAGCGCCCACATGCCCTGGGCGAAGTGCGGGTAGAGGTGGCAGTGGTGGATGGAGTCGCCCGGGGTGAGGTTGCGGTTGCCGGAGCCGCCGTAGTTGATGTCGTAGGTGAAGGTCGCGCCCGGTCCGATCGTCTGCGAGTCCAGGTAGTTGGAGTTGTCCTCGCCCGGGCTGTACTTCCACTGGTGGGCATGGAGGTGGAAGACGTGCGTCTCGGCCGGGCCCGCGTGGATGTTGCGGATGCGGACCGGATCGCCCAGGTAGCTGTGGTGCACGTTGGAAGGGTCATCCGCGTAGAGCGCGCGCACGGCGTTGCCCTGCCAGTCCTTCTCCACGTTGAGGGCGGGATCTCCATTGGCCCAGGACTCGAGGAAGAACTCCTCGAAGGCGCAGTCCGCGCACTCCTTGGTGGGGCCCACCTTCGCCCGGTTGGCCATCAGCTCCGCGCCCAGGCCGGCCACGCCGTAGTTGATGCCGAAGCCGTCGCGCACGCCGTGCAGGGTGGGGTTCCACTCCAGCTCGTCGAAGGCCTGAACCGCCTTGATCTCGTCGTGGTAGATGGCGGTGATTTCCCGGAAGTGCCCCTGGTCCTTCGAGGTGAAGGTGCCCACGTTGGTGTGGGCGTAATCGGTGATGATGGCCTCCAGGTCGCCGTGCCAGATCTCGTTCGTCTTCGTGTCGAGGATGTTCAAGAGGGGCCGGTCATTGGCGTCCCTCGCCTCGTAGTTGATGAGCGGGGTGCCATCCGGGTTGGACAGGCGGTTGCCCTGGGCGTCCTTGCGCGTCGCCGCCTGGAGCACCTCGGCGGATACCTTGGAGCGGTACCACTTCGAGCCCGCGGGCTCCACGTTGACGGCACCGAAGAGTCCCTGGGCGGTGGAGCCGCCGTCGCCCTCGCCGCCAAAGGTGGCGCCCATGCTGTGCATGAAGAAGACGCCCTCGTGGTCCGCGTAGAGGGTGTACGTGGCGCTGCCGCCGGGCGCCACGAGGGTGCTGGGGTTCTTGCCCACGTTCGCGCCGTCGTCCTGGATGCTCAGGTACTGTAAGCCCTGCACGTGCACCGAGGCCCGGCGGGTGAAGGGGGAGTCCTCCTTGTTGGCGGTGTCGATGTCCCCTGGCTCCTCGCCCTCGTCCGGCTCCTCCTCGCCCGGCTCCTCCACTTCTCCGGGCTCCTCACCCTCTCCGGGCTCCTCCACCTCCGGCGCGGCGCCGAACCATTTCCCGCCCACCGCGTGCCCCGTCACCAGCGAGGCCAGCGGATTCCACGACTCCGTGGGCAACCACGTGGGCAGCATCTTGCGCACCATCCCGAAGCCCGCGGTGGGCTGCGCCACCTGGCTGGGGGTGGGTTGGGATTGAGCGGGGTTGGGAATCTCCGCGCGCGTGGGCGCGAGCCAGTTGGTGAACTGGATGCGCAGACAGTCCCCGACGTTGGCGCGCAGGGTCAGCGGCCGCGGGCGCTTGTCCAAGCGCAGCCGCGCGTTGCCGGGCCCGATGGGCTTGGACGCGTCGATGGCCTCCACGTCCCGCTTCAGGGCGTACATCATCCCCGAGGGGTTGTACGCGCCGAACCGGTTGTAGGTGTAGACCTGATCCAACGCCACCACGTTCGCGGTGAGGGTGCGCACGCACGACACCCGCGTGCCCACCGCGGGCGCTGGCACCACCAGGGGCATGTCCCGCGAGGCCATGGGCTGGAGTCCGGAGGAGACCGCCTCCTCCTGTCCGGTGCCGGTGGTGTCGCCCTGGCAGGCCAACCCCACCGCGAATAGCGCGGCCAGAAGCGCCCGGTGTGACACCGGATGCCGGTTGGGCCGCCATGCCCTATCGAGTCTTTGTCGTGCCGACATTGGTTCCATCCTGAGTGAGCCGTGTACCCGCCATTCCTGAGAGCTTTCTCAAGCTGAGCGTCTTCTTGGGAATGTGTCTCTTCGGAGAAAACCCTTGCAGGCCATAGCAAGTGCTTTCCTGGCGACAGTGAGTGGCGGTGAGTCATTAAGGAGATCAAGCCAGCGAAGTAAAGCCTGTCCGTAACCACGCGAACTCACTGGCAGTGGAATCAGGCGCGCGGCCCTGGCTGAGAGTTCTCTGAGAAATGACCCTGCTGGAATGCCCCAGCTCCATCCAGAAACGCACTCGCCGGCTGAGAATCCTTTCAGGATTCCCGCCGGCGTCTGACTTAAAAAACTCTCAGAATTCCCCTCGGGGGAGCACAGCCCGAGAGGAATTTTGGAGCAAACCGCTAGTCTTCGCCGTCGCCATCGCTCTCGTAGACGGGATCCGGCACGTCATACCTGCCGTGGACCTGGTTCTGCGCCTGGCAGTTCTTGGTGCACGGGGTGGCGGCGGGGGAGTTCTCCACCGCGTCCTCTCCCAGCACGCCGCCCATGCGGCCACCGGACGTGACACGCCAGACCGTCTCGTGCTCATCCTGGACGAGCTTCGCGGCCACCTGAGGGCTGTCCTTGCCGCGGATCAGATCCAGGTTGCCGAAGTTGATCTTCCCGGTGTAGGGATTGGTGAAATAAAACACGTTCGGACCCAGGGTGTGGACGAAGTCGATCGTCCCCGTCTCGGTGGCCCACTCGGGTTCCATCTGGAAGATGCCACCCTGGGCGCAATCACTGGCCTGGATCTTCATCTTGAGGCTCTGACCCTCGCGGATCAGCCGCACGCCACCGTCCTTGTTCTCCACCCGCATGGAGCTGCCATCGAGCGTCGTCGTCCCGAGGATGGGCTCCTTGCGCGTGAAGAGCATCGTGGTCACCCCTCCCGTGATGTCCAGGGGGTTGTTCGAGGCCTTGAGCGTGTAGTTGTAGACGGCGAACGTCGAGACATCGATGTCGAAGTCGACGTAGGTACCGCGTACCTTGAGAATGCCATGCGAGGGCAGGCTCTGGCTGGGAACGTCGACCCTGTTTCCCCCACCCTTGCTCTTGGGGATGACGAGGGGCGAGCCATTGGGCAGCGTCAGGGCGAAGCCGCCTCCCGAGCAGGCGGTCGAGTTGGCGGCGTGCGCCGTGGGAACTCCGAACAGTGCACAGACTCCAAGCGAGAACAGCGCGCCCAGGGCGCGCAGTCGGATCGAGAGATGCATGGGTGTGTTTTTCCGGGGGGATTGTTGTTGGTGGTGCTGAAAACAAATACCACGGCGGCTGGAATCCAGCCGAGTTCAGACTAACGCCTGTTTCCGATACATACAAATACAATCGAAGACAAGGCGCAGGCGCGGAGAGGGAGGCGCGGGCTCTGGCGAAACTCTTTTTCGTCAAGAAATGGCACGGAGGTGTGCGGACGAGCGCCGGTGTGGGTACTTCGTCGGCAAGCGTTTGACCGGGTCAGGCGTATGAACAATGCTTACCGTTCAGAAGGCAGGAAGTAGGAAGGCTCATCCTGCCAGTGCAAGCATTTCGTGAGACGCTGAACCCGTCAGGCTCGGGCCGCGAGGTGTCCGCGCGTCAGGCGGGCAGCAGCCGCACTGGGAGTGTCGCGGGGCCGTGGCTTCCGAAGCTGGCAATCCAATCGACGGTGGGTGAGAGCAGCTCAATGCCCTTCACCCGGGAGACGAACGCCTCCAGCGCGACGCGCGCCTCCAACCGGGCGAGCTGCGCGCCCAGGCAGAAGTGGATGCCATACCCGAACGTCAGGTGCTGGTTGCCCTTGCTCCGGCCCGGCAGGAACAGGTCGGGTTGCTCGAACACGCGCTCGTCCCGGTTGGCGGAGCCGATGAGCCCCAGCACGAGGCTTCCCGCGGGAATCCGCGTTCCCGCCAGCTCCACGTCCCGCGTGGCCATGCGGAAGCTGAGCTGCGAGGGGGATTCGTAGCGCAGCACCTCCTCTAGAAAGCGCGGCACATGGGCCCTGTCCGCCCGGGCCTGTTCCAGCTGCTCGGGCCGCCACGCCAGGGTCAACATGGCGTTGCCCAGCCATTGCGTCGTCGTGTCCATGCCCGCGGGCAGCAGCAGGAAGAGGAAGGACAGCAGCTCGTCATCCGAGAGCTTCCGCCCATCCACCTCCGCCTGGAGCAGCTCGCTCACCATGTCCCGCGCGGGATGACGGCGGCGCGCCTCGAGCACCTCCCTCAGGGCGAGCTTCATCTCCCGCACCACGGACCGGCACTCTTCCTGCTGCGCGGAGGTCACCGCGGAGGTGATTCCCGCCATGCCCTGCGACCAGCGCTTGAAGTTCGGAAAGAGACTCGGATCCAGGCCGAGCAGCTCCCCGATGATGTCGCGCGGCACGAGGTGGGTGAATACGTCGACGAGATCCACTTCGCCCTGCCGCACGGCGGCCTCGGCCAGATGCTCGCTCAGCTCGCGCACCCGGACCTCCAACCGGGAGAGCATCGGGGCGCCGAACGCCCGGGTGAGCAACGCGCGCAGCCCGGAGTGCACCGGTGGATCCTTCGTCAGCAGGGATTGCGCCACCGGATTGGGTCCGATCCAGGGCGGCTCCGCCGTCACCGCGAGGGCCTCGGACGAGAACGTCCGCGGATCCTTCAGGAGCGCGGAGGCTTCTTCGTAACGGGCCGCCGCGAAGGCCCCAAAGGGCTCGACGCGGCAGAGTCCTGGCTCGGCTCGCATCCGGGCGAACATGGCATGGCGCTCTTCCTGGGTGGTGGGCGCGAACAAGTCATACGTGACCAATGTGACCTCCGTGTGTCTTCGGGAGGGCATGAGAAGGGATCGCCCCCCGAGACTCCGGTGAGGATGTCACGGCGGCAGGGGGGCTTGTCATACCCTGCCCGGCAGGGGAGAAGGTGCCTTCCCAAGTCCTCTACAGGAGAAGTGAATGAGCAAGAGACCGATCCGGATCATCCAGTGGGGTTGCGGCCTGATGGGCCAGACCCTCATCCGTACCCTGCGCGAGAAGGGCGCCGAGCTGGTGGGGGCCATCGATCACAACGCGGCCCGCCGGGGCCGGGATGCGGGAGAGGTGGCCGGGCTCGGCCAGGCGCTCGGCGTGCGCATCCACCATCCCGAGGAGGCGGATGCCGTCTTCCGCGAGGCCCGGGCGGACGTGTGCATCCTGTGCACGCGCAGCGTCATGAGCGAGCTGGCCGGTGCCCTGCGTGTGGCCGCCAGCCATGGCGTCAACGCCATCACCATCGGGGAGGAGGCGTTCTATCCCTGGACCACCTCCCAGGAACTCACCAAGGAGCTGGACCAGCTCGCCAAGGCCAACGACTGCACCCTCACCGGCTCGGGCTTCCAGGACGTGTTCTGGGGCAACCTCATCACCGTGCTGGCCGGCGCCACCCACCGCATCGACCGCATCGTGGGGCTGACCCAGTACAACGCCGACGACTACGGGAGCGCGCTGGCCCAGAAGCATGGCGTCGGGCTCGACCTGGAGACCTTCGCGGCCAGGATTGGCGCCAGCAACTCGCCCTCCTATGTGTGGAATTCCAATGAGTGGTTGTGTGCCCAGCTGGGCTGGCGCGTGCGCGACATCCGCCAGCAACTGCTGCCCACCACCCACACCGGGACGCTGCGCTCGGCGAGCCTCGGCCGTGAGGTTCCCGCCGGGCATGCCACGGGCATGAAGGCGGTGGTGGTGACGGAGACGCACGAGGGGCCGAGCATCGAGACGCACTGCGTGGGCAAGCTCTACGCGCCCGGCGAGGTGGACCTCAACGAGTGGACGCTGCGGGGCGAGCCCGACACCACGGTGACCATCCGCCAGCCGGCGACGCCCGCGCTCACGTGCGCCACCGTGCTCAACCGCCTGCCCCAGCTGCTGGCCGCGCCCCCGGGCTTCGTCACCACCGACCGCTTCACGCCCGCCACCTACGTCACCCGCCTGGAGACGGAGGCGTAGGGCCCTCCCAGGTGTCAGACGACTCGTTGTGGGCCTCCTCCCAGGTGTCAGACGACTCGTTGTGGGCCCGGAACGGGTCCTCTGACACCTTCCCGGGACACCTTCCCGGGACACCTTCCCGGGGCGATATGCCAGAAGGAGGGACGAGGAGAAGCGGGGTCCATTTCGTCCCCCCGAGGAACACATGCGTTACTTCGAGGACTTCCAGGTGGGTCAGGTGCACGAACTCGGTACGTACGAGGTGACGCGCGAGGAGCTCCTGGCGTTCGCCCAGCAGTATGACCCGCAGCCCTTCCACCTGGACGAGGAGGCGGGCCGGCGCTCCATCTACGGGAGCATCATCGCGAGCGGCTGGCAGACCGCGGCCATCTGCCACCGGTTGCTGGTGCGCGCCGTGTTGGAGGACTCCGCCAGCATGGGCTCGCCGGGCCTGGACGAGCTGCGCTGGCTGCGGCCGGTACGGCCCGGGGACACGCTCTCCGCGCGCATCGAGGTGCTCGAGGTCTCGCCCTCGCGCAGCAAGCCGGATCGCGGCAGCGTCAAGACGCGCATGGAGGTGCGCAACCAGCAGGGCGAGGTGGTGATGACGGAGCTCGCCAGTGTGCTCTTCCGTCGCCGACCCACGACGACGTGAGCCGGCGCGGGGCCGGGCGCGTGGGGTGGACGGCTCGCGGGGGATGCGGTTGTCGGAACGAATTTATTTGGTGCGGCGCCTGGGGCGGAGTGGGGCGGAACCGGCGGTGCACGTGTCGGAATGGAGAGAATGGAAATGATTGATATCACGAGGTTGGGCAAGACGGGGGCGGAGGTGAGCCGGGTGTGTCTCGGGGCCATGACGATGGGAACCCTCATGGACAGGGACGAATCATTCCGCACGCTGGACCTCTTCGCTGGGCAGAACGGAAATTTCATCGATACGGCGAACTGCTATTCCTGGTGGGTCGGGAAGGGGGAGTACGTCGGGGATGAGAGCGAGGCCATGCTCGGGGAGTGGATGCATGCCCGGAAGAACCGGGAGCGGGTATTCCTCGCGACCAAGTTCGGCGCCCGCCTTCCCGACTCGCGGGCGATCCGCGACGCGGACGGAAACCCACGCTGGGCCGAGGTCCCATCGAACTACGAGGGCGCGTCGCGCCGGGTCATCCTCGGGGCGGTCCGGGACAGCCTCCGCCGGCTGCGTACCGATTATATCGACCTCTATTATGTCCATGTCGATGACCGCAAGACGCCGCTCGAGGAAACCCTCGGCACGCTGAATGAGCTCGTTGCCTCCGGCGTGGTTCGCCATCTTGGATACAGCAACGTCCGTACCTGGCGGCTCGAGCGGATACGCGCGCTCTGCGAGCGCAATGGCTGGGCACAACCGGTCGCGGTCCAGCAGGAGTATAGTTTCCTGCGGCCCGCCGCTGGCGCCAATCAGGGGGTCGCGGTTCATGCGGACGACGAGTTCTTCGATTATCTCGCGGAGAACCCCTCGATGACCCTGCTCGCGTACTCACCCTTGTTGAAGGGGATCTACGCGAGCAGGGAAAAGCGGCTCGGGTACTATAATTGGCACCTCTACGATACGCCGGATTCCGCCGCGCGCCTCGAACGGCTCGAGGTGGTGGGGAAGCGGTTGGGCATCGACGGCAACACCCTGGTGCTTGCGTGGATGCTGCACCGCAAGCCAGCGATCATCCCGGTCCTGGGCGGCAGCCGGTTCGACCATTTCCGGGAGAATCTCGCCGCGCTCGACGTCCGGCTCGACCGGGAAACGATGGACTACCTGGAGGGCAGAAGCGCATCGCTCTGACGCCATGCCATGGCTCACGGCGCCTGGCGCGCGGTGCCCGCATAGTGCTTGCGGTACTCCGACGGTGAGATACCCACTCGCCGTAGGAACGCGCGCCGGAGCGTGTCGACGTCGTGGAAGCCGCATTTCCCCGCCACCTCCTTGGGAGCCCACTGCCCGGACTCCAGCATCGTCCGGGCGGTGGCGATTCGGACCTGTTCCACCCACTCGGCCGGGTCGTGAAAGCGTCCGCATTCCCGACACCCAGCTCGTCCGAGACATCACCGAGCTTGTCCGAGACACCGAGTCGCCGCTGCTGTTCCACCACTCGAGCCGCGTCTACCATTTCGGTGCGTTGGCGGGTGTGCGGCGGGGCTTGAAGTTCGATCCAGAGCTTCTGTACGCGGGCGCGATGTTCCACGACATGGGCCTGACCCCTCGGTACTCCAGCCCGGACAAGCGCTTCGAGGTGGACGGCGCCAATGCCGCTCGCGATTTCCTGAAGAGCCGAGGGATCTCTCCGTCCGACCTCGACGTGGTGTGGACCGCGATCGCGCTTCACACGACGCCGGGTATTCCGGAGCACATGCATCCGGTGGTCGCGCTGGTCACCGCTGGCGTCGAGATGGACGTGCTGGGCCTGACCTACGCCGAGTACCCCGACGACGAGCGCGAGGCGGTGGTCGCCGCCCATCCCCGGACCGAGCACTTCAAGGAAGACATCCTTCAGGCGTTCTACGAGGGCATCAAGCACAAGCCGCGGACCACCTTTGGCAACGTCAAGGCGGACGTGATCGCGGACAAGGAGCCGCGGTTCGTCCGCGGCAACTTCTGCCGTGTCATTCGGGAATCGGCCTGGCGAGGGTAGCCTGACTCGCAGCCGACGATCGCCTCGTTACTGCTCCCCAGCGCTGATCGGCAGCTCGAGCGTGAAGGTGGCGCCCTGCCCGGGGCCAGGGCTGGAGCAGGTCAGCCGTCCATTCATCTCGGCGGCGGCCAGGGCGCTGATGTGCAGGCCGAAGCCGTGTCCCGTTTTCTTGGTGGTGAAGCCCTGGGTGAACATCCGCGCCAGGTTCTCCGGCGCGATGCCAACCCCATTGTCCACCACCACGATGAGCAGAGGGCCTTCCTCGGGTGCTCGCCTCACGTGGATTTCCAGCCGCTTGTCCTGGGTCACGCTGTCCACCAGCGCTTGCCTCGCGTTGCTCAGCAGGTTGATGAGGATCTGCAGCAGCTTGTGCCGGTCGACGTAGACGGGAGGCACCTTGGCGTAGTCGCGCTCGATGCGGATGCCCAGGCGCTCGAAGGAGACGGCGTGCAGGCGCAGCGCCTCGTCGATGAGCCGCGGCACCACCACCTGCTCCACGGCCCCCGCGGCCCTCGCGTGCTTCTGCTGCATGCTGACGATGGATTTGATGTGCTCGACACTCTCTGCCAGCGAGCGCATCTCCTGGATCAGGGCATCCCGCTCTTCCTGGAGCTGGCCGGACACGGCGATGAGATAGGCCGGCAGCTTCTGGCCCTGGGGATCCGCGGTGAGGAATGAGGCCATGTCCGTGGTGTGCTCACGCATCAGCTGGGTGGCCCTGGCCAGGCCCGAGACGCGTGATTGGCGGAGCCGGTCGGTGACGAGGTTGGTGGAGATGTTGACGCTGTTGAGGGTGTTGCCCACGTTGTGGAGCACGCCCGTGGCGACCTCGGCCATGCCCGCCTGCCGCGAGACGTCCACCAGGGTGCGGTGCATCTCTCCCAGCTGGGTCTCGGCTTCCCGGCGGGCGGTGACGTCGCGGCTGAAGAGGGTTACCCCCACCACCCGGCCGTCCCCGGCGGTAATGGGATTCATGCTGATGTCCAGGACGAGGCGGGGACCCCCCTCCACATACGTCTGCTCCAGGCGCAGGCGCTGGCCTTGGAGCACCTGGGCGAGGCGTGCCTCCCAGGCCTTGCGCTCCTCTGGTTTGTCATGATGGAAGAGCAGTTGTCCCGGCTCGAGCACGATGCCAGCGCGCTGCAGGTAGACGCGCCTGGCGCCCGAGTTCACGGTGAGCAGGCGTCCCTCCCGGTCCAGCGAGAGCACGAGATCGTCGGTGCTCTCGATGACGCTGTTGAGTCTGCTCTCGCTCTCCCGCAGCTCCTTGAGCGTCCGCTCGAGCGAGGTCTGCGCCGCCTCGCGCGCGGTGCTGTGCAGTGAGCCCAGGCCCCAGGCCCCCACGAAGGAGATGCCCGCGAAGAGGTGGATGAACCAGATGAACTCGAGGGTGATGGCGCTGGTGTCGATGCCGATATCCGCTCGGTAGAGCGGATGGGCCAGGCCCAGGGCCGCGAACAACAAGAGGGTGATGGACAGCCCCATGCGTGGCCCCACCAGGTACACCGCGAGGGCGGGCAGCATCATGTTGATGGCATGCGCGCCACCGATAGGATTCTTGTCCACGAAGCTGGAGCCCACCAGCCCGATGCTGATGGTCACCAACAGGAGCATGGCGGGTGGGGTGGACGTGGTGGTCCTGTGTGCCAGCAGAAGCGTCACCAGGTAGCCCAGGCCGGCGACGGTGGCCATGACCCCGAGTGGGAGACTGCCCTGGATGATGGACCACAGCAGGAACAGGGAGTTGAACAGCAGGAGGATGCAGGCGGCCCCGACCATCAGTCGGTGACGGATGAGGTCCGTGGGCGTGGCATTCCGCAGGGACTCCGAGAGCAGGGAGTCCAGTCGTGCCATGAGCCAGGGGCGGCGCCCGTGGGGCATGGAGGCCTGTCGAGAAGGCTCGGGAGGCGAGGGGACGAACGGAGACATCTCGATGGTGGGATGGTTCGCCATGGTTGTGGGGAAACAGTCGAGAGGGGGGGCTCGCGACGGGATCCGGGATGATTGTGCGCGGGGGGCGGGCTCTTCCCCAAATAGAACGCCGACCAGGCGAGGGGTGCACGGCCCCGCTGGGACCTGGAGTGTGTTCAGCAGCCGGGCAGGCAGGGCGGCGTGCGCCCTCGGCGCTGGGTTTCCCGCGAGGGAGGCCCACGCGTGAACTGGCAGCCTGGCAGGCCGCCCTCATCCCGGCCCAGGGGCCGGAGACGGGCAACTCCTGAAGGGCCGCTGGTGGTCCCCCGCGGCGACGTTCACCTGGAGCTTGCCGCCCTGGACGAAGCGCGGCTCGAGGTGGTTGTGATCTGGCTCATTCCCGGCGTGAGAGGCAGAGTGACTCGGGTGGCTCGGTCCTCTCCGGCAATCAGGCCCAGGGGGTCACGTCTGGCATCTCCGGCAGTTGCACTTCCTCCAGCAGCCCCAAGACGTACTACCAGCCCATCAACCCCATCCTGAGTACCTACGGCCTCACGCTGCGGACGGGCGGCGGCAGCTGGGCGTTCGTCTCGCGCTTCAACGGCAAGTGCATCGACGTACCCGACGCGAACTTCTTCGAGGGCGCCCAGGTCCAGATGTGGCAGTGCAATCTCACCAATGCCCAGCAGTGGACCTTCGTGGGCAACACCGTGCGGATCGGTGGCAAGTGCCTGGACGTGTCCGGGGCGGCGACGGCCAATGGCACGCCCATCCAACTGTGGACCTGCAACGGCACCGCCGCCCAGAACTTCACGCTGAACAGCGCGGGTGAGCTGGTCAGCCAGCTGGCCAACAAGTGCGTGGACATCAAGGACATCAACCCGGACAGCGGCGCCAAGCTGCATCTCTGGGACTGCCTGGGCATTTCCAACCAGAAGTGGGACTACCGCTAACATCTCGCGGCCAGGGGCTCCTGAGACATACGGGACCCCGGCTACGAGCGTGGCGAGGTGGTGCCCATTCGACCTGCCGATGGGACCGGGTGCATCCCGGTCCCATCGTGACGATGACTACTTAGGGGTCAGCTTGCGCAGCGCGCCGTCGCTGCCGCCCTTGACGTACCAGATGCTGCCGTCGAGCGGCGACACCTTCAGCGCGCGCACCGCACCGGTGTACACGCCGTTCGCGGCGCGGCCGTAGCGCTCGACGCCCGTGACGTTGTTGGTCGCCGGGTCGATCACCACGCGGTACAGCGCGATGGACGAGGTGGAGCCGAGCAGCGCGGAGCCCTTCCACTGCGGGAAGAGGTTGCCGTTGTAGAACGCCAGCCCGGAGGGCGACATGGAGTTGGTGGTGGAGAACCAGCCCCAGTACGCCGCCGGCGGCGTGAACTGCGGCGCGGTGTCGTGGCGCGGATACGGCTGGCCCGGCATGTAGGCATCGCCGTTGTAGTGGTTGCCGTTGCTCACCAGCGGCCAGCCATAGTTGGCGCCCTTGGTGATGAAGTTGAACTCGTCGCCGGAGGCGGGGCCCATCTCATTGAGCCACAGGTTGCCGCCGCTGTCGAACGCCAGGCCGTAGGGATTGCGGAAGCCCTTGGCCCACACCTGCCCGCGCACGCCGCCCAAAGACGCCTCGGGGTTGTCGCTGGGGGTGCTGCCGTCGAGGTTCAGGCGGATGATCTTGCCCAGCGCGCTGTCCGTCTGCTGCGCGACGTGACCGCGGTCGCCATTGGCGGCCGGGATGTCGCCGTCGCCGACGGCGAGGAAGACCTGCTGGCCATTCGGCGCGAACGCGATGCGCGCGCCCGGCTGGCCGCGGATCGAATAGCTCGACGGCTCCTGCCAGACGACCTGGAGGTTGGCGAGGGTCGCGGTACCGGCGCTCTCGTCGAGGCGCGCGGACGCCAGCGTGAGGTGGTTGTTGTTGTCCGCGCCCTTGGCCACGTAGCTGAACCACAGCTTGCGGTCCTGGGCGAAGGTCGGCGAGGTCGCCACGTCGTGGAGGCCGCTCTGGCCGCCACCACCGTTGGCGCCCACCGAGACCGGCAGGCCGCCGATGGACGTCTTCGCGCCCGCGGACGTCACGATGTACATGCGGTCACTCTTCTCGGTGACCACCACACGGCCGTCGGGCAGGAAGTCCAGGCCCCACGGGTTGTTGAACGTTGCCACGTCGGTGATGTTGAACGGCGCCGCGGGTTCCGTCTGGTTGCCGGTGATGCGCGCGTTGTACGACACGGTGGGTGCCGTGCCCGGCGCCGGCTGCTGCGGATCCGGATCGCCGCCCGGATCGGTCGGGTCACCGCCGCTGCCGGGGGCGTAGACCTCGAACTCGAACAGCGAGTAGCCGTACTGGGTGTTCTTCTGCGTGCCGTGCATGCTGACGTAGCGCGCCGAGACGGCATTGAACGAGATGTCTTCCGTGCCGCCCTGGCCGTTGGCGTTCGTGTACACGGTGGTCCAGTTGGTCCCGTCGTTGGACACTTGGATGGTGTAGACGGTGGCGTGCGCGTTCTCCCAGCGCAGCACAACGCGGCCGATCGACTGCGCACTGCCGAGGTCGACGGTGATCCACGAGGGGTTGACGAACTCCGAGCCCCAGCGGGTGTCCAGGCGGCCATCGTTGGCGTTGGCCGCCTTGAGCGCATCGGGGTTCTCGGTGCCGCTGGCGCTGATCGGCCGGTTCAGCGCGAGGTTGACCGGCGTGCTCTGCGCGAAGGCGCACGGGGTGGCGGTGAGGCCGGCCAGCAGCAGGAGCGAGTGTGGCACGCGACGCATGATGGAACTCCATGTTTAGGTTGAGTCGCAGGAAACCACGGTTGAGACAACGCGGTTTCCTTTCCCAAAACGGGCGAAAGCGCCGAATTGGGATGTCGGCCGTAATACCATGATTGAGGGGCGAGGGTGGCAATGAATTCACGAATTCACGAGGAACATAATTGCGCATGTTCCGAGAGGATTGGCCTCTCGATTCTCAAGAATGAATCACACCCTCAAACGGGCTGGAGGACTCGCGCTTCCTGGGTTTGCCACTCATCTGGAAGGTGCGTGCGTGTGTGGCGTCCGAAACAGAACTGATCGCGGTGGTCGGTGTGGGTATAGGTGTCGTAAACGCGCCTCTGCTGGGTGTGTTAGCGTACGTCTCGGCCCAGTAAGGATGCCCATGACCGAAGCGACCTTCTCCTCTGCCCTTCAACTGGTCGGCCTGTGGATCTACCCCATCAAATCCTGTGCGGGGATTCAGGTCTCGTCTGCTCGGGTCTTCCCTCAGTCCGGTCTGGCTGGAGACCGGGAGTGGGTCATCATCAACCGTGAGAACCATCAGGTCTGGATGGGTGAACTTCACCGGATGGCACTGGTTCAAC
The DNA here is from genome assembly GCF_044360685.1 of Cystobacter fuscus. GTDB lineage: Bacteria > Myxococcota > Myxococcia > Myxococcales > Myxococcaceae > Cystobacter > Cystobacter fuscus_C. The sequence goes on from NZ_CP043491.1 coordinate 1,473,545, forward strand.
CCAGGCTCGAAGGTGGCTCCATGGTGCTTCAGGCCTCGGGGTTCAGTGCTCTGACGGTCCCTGGTCAGCTGCCAGGAAAGCCCTGTCAGGTGGAGATCTGGAATGATGACGAAAAGGTCAATGAAACATTCTCCGGTCAGGATGCTGGAGATGAAGCCAGCGAATGGCTGACAGCCGTGCTGGGCCAGCCTCTGCGTCTGGTTCGACTCGGACAAGATGGCCTGACCCGCAAAGCCCTGATGCCCCTGCATGTCCTTTCCCTGGCTTCATTCAGGCAACTCAACCAGCGGCTCGCGGCTCAGGGGCATGCTCCGGTGGAATACGAGCGTTTCCGCCCCAATCTGGTGGTGGACGATGCGGAGCTCGCACCTTTTGTTGAAGAGGGATTTTCCAGCTTGCGGTGGAGTGAGGGGGCTCCAGAGATCCAGTTCTCAGGTCACTGTATTCGCTGCATCATGCCCAATATCAGTCCGAAAGATGCCACGGCGGACCGTGAACCGCTGGCCGCGGTGGCTGCCCTCAGCAGAGAGAGACAACAAAAGAACCCCATCTTTGGGGTTTATGGTCGAGTTCTGTCCGAAGGAGTACTGACCGTGGGGTTGCGCGGTCAGGCACGGTAAATCCTCTCGCGTCAACCGGTCTGGCCCTCCACGGTCTCGAGGTGTTTCAGGAGCGCCGCCGCGAGCGGGGGCACGACGGCGCGTGGAATCGCGTGCCCCATCCCGTCGATCGTCACCAGGGTCGAGCGCGGCAGGGTCTCCGCGAGGAACCGCGAGTTGGACTCGGGATTGGTGGGATCCTCCGGGGTGGTGATGACGAGCGTGGGCACGGTGACGTGAACGAGCTCCGCCCCCCGCGCCAGTCCGGAGGCGTCGGCCCGCGCGTGCGCATCCGAGGTGTCGTGACGGCCAGCGTGGGCGATGATGCGCCGCTCGAGTGCACGGAACTCCTCGGCGTCGAAGGGAATCTTCTTGCCGTTGAGTCTGCGCCAGTTTTCGACTCGCCATTCAATCTGTGCCTCGCGCTCACGCGGCTCGAACATGTGGCTCCAGAACGCGTACAGGTCCGGGTCGATGGGGGCTCGCGCCGTCACGTTGGCGCGGGTGGGAGCGCCTTCGAGGGCGGGCGCCCCGATGACCGTCGCGCTGAGCAGCCGCTCGGGATGCGCGACCAGCAGCCACTGCACCAGGAGGCCTCCCAGCGACAGGCCGACGACGTGCGCGCGTTCGATGCCGAGTGCATCGAGGATGGCCAGCGCGTCCTCGGCCATCCGGACCGCGGAGTAGGGGACCCTGTCGAAGGCCCAGGTGGAGGCTCCCGTATCCCGGTGGTCATAGCGGATGACCCGGTGCTCGCGGGCCAGGCGCTCGATGAGCTCGTCGGGCCACACCCGTCCCGAGACGGTGGAGCCCATGATGAGCAGAACGGCGGGTGCCTCCTCCGGACCTCGTGATTCGACCCAGAGCGAGACTCCCTCGGCGACCTCGACGAAGCGTTCCATGCTCCCAGCTTCGCAAGACGGTACCGAGGAGGAGTCCTTTTTTGCTATCCGGCGCGATCCAGGTGTTGCAGGTGACGCCGCGCTTTTTACAGTTCACTCGCGGTCGCTGTGGGTGCCGCCTTCACGCGCTGGGCTGGCACGTCCTCGTCCCCGGAGCCGCCCTCGGTGTACGAGCCCTTCAGGCTCACGCCCGAGATGGCCGTGTAGGCCTGGAGCTTCACGTAGTACGTGCCGGCGCTCGCCTGGGTGATGGAACAGCTCTCGTTGCTGTCCACCCCGTACGAGCCGCAGTCGTAGGACGACGCGGTGGGCGCGGAGCCGAACTTCACGTACAGGTCCGCGTCACCCGTGCCCCCGCTCGACTCGAACTTCAAGTGGCTTGCCCCCTCGGGCACGCTGAGCGTGTAGGTGCAGCTCCACTCCCCCGCGGCCACGGAGATGCCGGTGACCTCCACGCCGTTGGCGATGATGGACGTGCAGGGAGGAGGGGGCGGCGGCGCCGTGCCGTCCACGCCCACCGCATCCCAGGCCGCCGTCACGGCCGCCGCGTCATGGCCGAGGTCCGTCGCGGCCTGCGCGGTGTAGGTCTTCGCCTGGAGGAAGGTGGTGGAGGCCGTGAAGTAGTCCGTGTTGGCCTTGTAGAAGATGGCGCCGGCCTTCTGCACGCCAATCCCTGGCACGAGGAGGGTCGTCTTGCCGCGCGGGTGCGTGCCGCCCGTGGACAGCAGCTTGAAGGCCAGGTTGGGGATGCCCGAGTTTCGATGCACGCCCCCGGCGTCGGCCGTGCCCGTGTAGCGCTCGGGGTAGTAGTCCCTCGACGAGCCATCCTGCGTGGGGTTGGCCATGTAGCGCAGCGCATCGCCCGGCGTGGCCGGAGTCCAGATGTCGTCGCCGACCAGCCAGATGGGCGCGTCCGTGGACCAGCCCTTCGTCCAGCTCTCGCAGTAGGCGGCGAACATGTCGCTGAGGCTCTCGTTGAGCGCGCCGGATTCGTTGACGTAGAGGAGCGCGGACTCGTACTGCGTCACGGCGTGGGTCAGCTCGTGCACCGTGATGTCCCGCGACTTGCCCAACGGCCCCGACTCCACGCCATCGCCGTCGCCGTACACCATCTGGGTGCGGTTCCAGTAGGCGTTGTTGCTGGGGGCACTCCCCGTTCTGAAGTGGACCGAGCTCTTGATCCGCATGCCCTGGTTGTCGAGCGAGTCGCGGCCGAAATTCGCCTGGTAGCAGTCGTAGGTGGTGCCCAGGTGTTCGTAGTTCTCGTCGGCGTGGGAGTCACCCGTGGCCGGGTCCCCCTCGCCGCGCAGGAGCGTTCCCGGGAGGCTGGAGCTGTTGTTGGCCGAGTACACCGCCCGCTCGAGCGCCGTGTGGATGTCGCTGGTGCGGCCAAGCAGGGCGCCCTTCCTCGCGCTCAGGAAGACATGGTCGCGGATGGGCAGCTCAGGCCCATTGCCCGTCACCACCACCTCGTAGGCCAGCTCGAGTGGACCTTCCGCCTCGGGGCGGTAGTAGACGAGCCGGGTGCTCTCGGTGGCGAGCCCCGTGCCGCCGGTGGTGCTCAGGGCCAACCGGGTGGCCGCCTCCGCGGAGAGCGATGCCTCGGGGGAGACCTGCTCCCCGTCACGGGCGGAGCCGTTGACGGCGTAGACGAGGCCGGACTCGTTCGCATGGACGACGAGCTCGTGGCCCACCACGGGCAGCCCATTCTTCATCTGGGCATAGCGCACGTGGGTATGGCCGCGCTCGTCGATGCGGCTGCGCACCCTCACCAGGTCCGCCGCGTTCAAGCGGAAGACGGGCGCGATGCGCCCGAGCGCCTCACCCAGGTGTGGGGGGGCGTCACGCACCGCCAGTGCCCGGGGTGGCTGCCCCGTGGAACCGAACTCGCCCCGGACCATGAAGGGCAGGCCGTTGGCATGCGAGCCGAGCACCCGGGCGCCTGGAATCGCACTCAACGCGGCCTTCACGTCTGAGGGGGTGGGGAGGGCAACGCCGCCGTTGTTCTCCGGCGGCGTCGTCTCCACGTCTTCCACCGTGCATGCCGCGAGCGGCAGGGCGAGAAGTGCGGCGAGAATGCGATGACGAGTCAAGTAGGACCTCCAGCTCGGCGGTGACGAGGCGCCACCGCGCTCGAGCTGGATGCTGAGCAGGATACGTGCCGGACCCCTCCCATCCTCACGTCTCCAATGAGAGCCACATTCCGCTCGAAGACATACTGACGCCGGGAGGTGGTACTTCCGTGCGCGTGACGCGAAAACAAACTTTACACACACGCTTCGAATTTCATTGAAAACGCCGGGTTTCGCGCTCTCCCTCGCCCTGTCTCGAGTTCGGACGTTCGGGGTCTGATTGGACACCTGATCATGCATTCAAGGCTGGCTGTTCGAGTGGGCAACCGGCCGCGGCGGCCGGGACCGCAACAATTGCTGGGAATTGATTTTCAAGCAATTGAGAAGGCGGCGATTGGAGGAGATGCCTGTTTTTCCAATCACGCTGGGGTGGCCGCTCGCGAATACCCTTGCACCGCTCAGCGCACGCCCAGCATCACGGAGCGTGATTCCTCGAACTGCCCGGCGAGAAAGCCCATCAACGCGCGCACCCGCGGCACCTTCCGGGCCTCGCGCGAGGCCACGAGCCACACGTCCTCCAGGGGCAACTCCACCTCCGGGAGGACGGGCCGCAGCTCCGGATAGAGACTGGCCAGCGCACAAGGCAACACCGCTATGCCCTGGTGGGCGGCCACCGCGCCCGCCACGGCCACGGCCGCGTTGCTGCGAAAGACGAAGCGCCCGCTTCCCCACTCTTCCAACCAGCGGAGTTGCCGCATGCGCGAGAGCGCCGCGTCGAAGCCCACGACCGCATGCCCCGCCAGATCTTCCGGTGCGCGCAGGGGCGCGGCGCGCTCCAGGTAGCGGGCGCTGGCATAGAGCCTCCAGGCCAGCTGGCCCACCTTGCGCGCCACCAACGAGTCTCCCTTGGGACGTACGGTGCGCACGCCCAGGTCCGCCTCCTGGCGCGCCAGGTCCACCAGCCTCGTGTCGAGGGACAGTTCCACGCGCACCCCCGGGTGGCTCTCCCGGAAGCGCGCCAGCCAGGGATTGAGGAACGCCACGAATCCATCCCCGGTGGTCAGACGCACCGGGCCCTTGAGCTGCCCCTCTTCGTGCTTCAGCCCGCGCTCGGCGCTGTGGAGCTGCGACTCGATGGACGCGGCGGTGCGAACCAGCGCGCGGCCCTCGGGCGTCAACCGGACGCCCTCGGGGACGCGGGCGAGCAGCCGGGTGCCCAGGCGCCGCTCCAGCGCCGTCATCCGGCGGCCCACGGTGGAGGTGACGACGCCCAGCGCGCGAGCCGCCGCGGACAGCGAGCCGGCTCGCTCCACGGTGAGGAGGTAGCGGAGGTCATCCCAGTTCATTCAGTGGCCCTTGCATGGATGCAACACCCGTTTGCCCGTGTGGCGTGTAGCGCAACAGAGGGGTACCCCTGGTGTCAACGAGGGAGCCCGCGCCGGGCACCCGCATTCTCGGAGGTCCCATCCATGAAGACGGCATTCGTTACCGGCAGCACCGGACTGCTTGGAAGCAACCTGGTCCGCCTGCTCACGTCACGCGGAGTGACGGTGAAGGCGCTGGTCCGATCACCCGAAAGGGCCCGGAAGCTGCTGGCCGGCGTGCCGGTGGAGCTCGTCGAAGGGGACCTGGAGGACGTGGGATCCTTCGCGCCCGCGATGCGGGGCGCGGACGTGCTCTTCCACACCGCGGCCTACTTCCGGGACAGCTACAAGGGAGGCAGTCACGAGGCGGGGCTGATGCGCATCAACGTGGAGGGCACGCGTGCGCTGCTGGAGGCGGCGTACGGACAAGGCGTGCGGCGAGTGGTGCACACGAGTTCCGTCGCCGTGCTGGCGGCTCGACAGGGCCACCGCCTCACCGACGAGACGATGAGACGTGACGCGGAGCACGAGCCGGACGCCTACTACCGCTCGAAGATCCTCGCGGACCGAGAGGTGGACGCCGCCCTGGAGCGCCACCCGGACCTGCACGCCTCGCTGGTGCTGCCGGGCTTCATGAACGGGCCGGGCGACGCGGGCCCCACGGTAGCGGGACAGCTGGTGCTGGACTTCCTGCACGGCCGGCTTCCCGGCGTCATCAACACGCGCTTCTCCTACGTGGACGCGCGGGACGTGGCCGCGGCGCTGGTGGCCGCTGCCGAGAAGGGACAGCGAGGCGAGCGATACCTGGCGGCGGGCAGGGACCTGCATGTGGGCGAGGCGCTCGAGGTGCTCTCGTCGGTGGCAGGACTCCCGGCACCTGAACGCCAGGTACCGGACGCGCTCCTGGGCACGCTGGCGCTGATGAACGAGGCCTGGGCACGGCTCACCGGGCGTCCGGTGCTGTTGAGCTGGCAGAGCTTCCGCACGCTGCGCCGCGAGCGGACGAACGTGGCCTTCGATTCGTCCAAGGCCGAGCGGACGCTGGGCCTCCGCTTCCGGCCGCTCGAAGAGACCTTCACGGATACCGTGCAGTGGTTCACCACGAACGGGTACGTGGACCGGGCACGCCTGCCTCGACTCGTAGGGTCTGTCTAGACTGTGTCGGAGGGCCTGGGCCGCGAGGACAGGTTGCTGTGCCGCCACGCGGGCGCCAGGGAACTCGACTCAGAGTCCGTCGGGGTAGCACCATCCGGAGGTGTTATCGACCCCGCCGTTGGCGAGTGGGTAGGAGACATAGCCGAGTTCTTCTCCCTCGCCGCATTCCGAGCGGGCACGTGCGTAGCGGTAGCAGGTGCCACGGCCCGAGCGTGTCAGGTCGACACAAACGCCCCGCGCACCCTCGACGCCGCAGTACTCGGCCCAGTTGACGCTACAGGTCTCGCCGATGCGTGCCGGATCGAAGAGATAGCCGATGGGCTCCATGATCGACTGCTCGATGCACAGGCCATAGACGCCGCATACCGTGCCGCTCGGACAACCTGGATCCGCCGCCATGAAGTCGCACGTGGCAAGGCACTGCCGCGTGTCGTTGTAGGCGCTGGAGCAGGCGTAGCCGGGCGCGCAGTCCGTCGAGGCGAACTGGTCCTCGCTCGCCGCGGGTGTGTACGTGCACGCCTCGCCCTGCGTCTTGGTGCCCAGTGACTCCTCGATTGTTCCGTCGCTGCCCACGTTGTCGTCGGCGACGCAGGTGTGGTTCGGTGGGGTCGTGGTGGGCGATCCTTCGCGAGGATCGCAGCCGCCGTGGCGGGTCGTGTCCCACTTCGCGAACCGGATCCAACGGCACTCACCGCCCGCCACCGGCGCGGTTCCGGGGTACGGCACCCGGAGCGGCGGCGCGGCCACCGACTCGCGCAAGAGCACATTGCCGAGTGCGCCGACGGTCTGCTGGGGCGAGACCTTGCTCGCGAGCAGGAAGATGCCCGACTCGGCGACGAAGGTCTTCGCGGTCGGCGCACCGGCATCCTGGGTGCCATAGACGCATTGCTCGCACTTGAACAGGTTGGTGCCGCCGTTGGCCAGGTCATGACGCCCGAGGGCGGTGTTCACGTCCAATCGGATCTGCGCGAGATCCGCGCGCGCGGGATCCCCGAGGTTCGAGAACTCTCCGCGATATGTCGGCTGTTGTCCGTACGTCACGGGCGACAGATCGATGCCATTGCGGAGTTCGCCCAGGGTGATCTCCGTACACCCGGCGGGAGGCGGCAGCTGCAACGTCTCTTGCTCGAGTGCTTGTATGGGATCCTGCGTGGGAGCCGAAGCTTGTGTCTCCCGGCCACATCCCACTACCGCCGTCAGCAGAACCACGCCCCACCGCCACGCATTGGAGGATGCAACGTCGGCTCGACGGTACGTCATGTGACTTCTCCTATTCGCAATGTGGCCGAAATGTTTCAGCCATGCGGGAATATCCTGGTTCGCATGGATTACGTGGAGTAGTCAACACAATTGCCGACACATGAAACGAATGGGGGCGCTGCGAAAGTCTCATTTTCTCATGGCCGAAAAATGAGCCTGCCCCGATGACGTGGCTCTCCCACACTCAGTCCATCCAGGGCAGGCCGTCCAGCAGCTTCGCGCTGATATCGATGCGGGCCCAGCCCATGAGACTGGTAGAGGACTTGATGAGGTACCAGTTACTGGCTCTGGCCGCGGCGATGACGAGCACCTCCGTGTCAGGAGCGAGGTTGGCGACGACGGAGCTGTCCGTGAGGCTGCGCTGGAGGGGGAAGGACTTCATGACCTTGGCCTCCCGGCCCACCCCGTAGAGATCCTGCTCCACCTCCCGGAACTGGCCCTTCTTCGCTTCCAGCACGTACTTGTCGCGCCGATGCCAGAAGCCCATCCAATCGTCCACGAGCACGATGCCGTTGCCTCGGATTTCCATGTCCGGCAAGAACTTCCCCAGCTCGGTGAAGCTCTCCCTGCTCGGCCACGGCCCTGAACCGGCCGGTGCATGCTCCAAGCGTCACGCTGGGCCTGGGTGCGGTTCCACTTCCAGGTGTCAGACGACTCGTGGGGGGCGGAACGAGTCCTTTGACACCTTTCCGGGGGGAGTAGTATCACCCTTCCCACCTTGGAAGTGGTCAGCCTGAAGACGCGAGGGCATCTTGAGCCTGAAGGCGCTAACGATCTCCGAACTGCTCTCTGTATCGGAAGCACGGGTTGCCGACCAGTGGCAGAAGCTCCAGCCGCCCGGCGACGCCAAGGCATACCTTCTCCTGAGAGAGGCAGGCTTCTTCATCTGGCGAACAGGCCAGCTCTATCGCTTCGAGGACTATCTCGCATGCCCCTCGGCAGAGCATGCTGTCGATGTGAGAACCTCCTGGCGTGGCGAGAATGGCGAGGAGGCCAGCGGGGCCTGGCAGACTCTCTCTCGAATTGGCGACACCCTGCGAGCCGCGAAGAAGAAGAAACTCATCCAGGTCGCCAGGGCTCAGCTCGAATTCATTGCATCAACAGGCCAATGCGAGGAATTTCACGACTACTTGAAGACCTTCTACCGCAATCCTCCTCCAGTCATCGCCCGATTCGAGACGCGCGACGAGGCGGAAACCTGGTTGAGGAACCTCCCCGAGCCGCCGAGCAGCGCGTATATCCTGGTGGGGAATGAATATCTGGAGGTCTTCTATTCTCGTGAGAGAGGCGTGCGTGCCCTCCGACGCGATTACGCACTGGAACGATTCATCGAGGCCGTCACGTCACGCGGGTTGCCTGCCTCGGCGGCCTCGTTCGACACCCTCGCGGAGGCAGCGGTCTGGTGGAAGAGTCACCCTGTTCCGCCCCTGTCGGTCTTCGTGCAGATCGCGGGCGGGCACCATCTCGCGCTGTATCACAAGAAGATCGATTACCGCTCGCTGCACCCCATCTCCATCGTGGAAGACTGGAGGAGGGAGCAGGAGAGAATTGCAGCGCAGGAGAAGGCGCGGAGCAGGTGATTGTCCATTCCGGAAGCTGAACCTTTCCGGGAGATGCGGAGTGGAGGCGGCGGGACTCCAAGCCGCCGCCGACGACGGGCCAAGCCGTGCCCCGGAACTTCCCACGAGAGGAGATTCCGGGGCGGGGTGGGGCCTCAGCTCCAGTCGAAGTGGATGAAGCCGGCGTCAGGCTGGTTGCGGCGCTGGTAGGTGTGGGCGCCGAAGGCGTCGCGCTGGGCCTGGGTGACATGTTCTGAGCCTTCTGCCCTGGCTCATGCTCGGTGGACGCGGTGCCCAAGAGCAACGCGCACGGCGATCTCAAAATGAGAGCGGACTACCGCAGCAGTTCGATCCGATACTGGATCTGCTGCGTGGTGGGGGCGAACGGATTCATCTGCGATGAAGCCAATGTGTCGAACAGCTTTTGCCAGCGCTCCTGATGGAACCGGTTGTGGAACCAGGCGAAGTCCCGTTCCGCTGCGACAAGGCGTAGAAGCACAGGGTCCTTCTCGAAGAAGGCGAAGAGTTGCTCATCCTGCTCGCGCGAAGAAAAGAAATACAGTGCTGCCAATCCGCCAATACACCTGCGCCAGGTCTTGTCTGGAGAGCTGCGGCTCGGTAGGCTCACCTTGCAATCGTGCTGGATGATCTCCAGCGAGGAGTCCAGGGCCGCCGCGCCTTGGCTCAGGAGTGCCTTCTTCGCACGAACGGCGCGCTCATAGTTCTGGCACTCGGGGGGATTCCCTCGCGAGCACTGGGCTGCCTGCTGGGAGGTAGCCGGAAACTCCAGCGCGACCTCAATGAGTGAGAGATCCTCGAATATCTGTGAGTTGGGGCGAAAGCATGAGCAGAGGAGGAGAAGGCCTGCCCAACAAGCCTTCAAGCAAGAGTCTCGCGCGCCAAAGTGCATACTCATGGTCAGAACTTCTTCCACCCAAATTGTGCCGAGGTCTCAATGTCCTTGAGGCTGGTCTTGTTAAAGTTCACCTTCCCATTTGCCCCTTCGGCACGCACCTTGAAGGTTTCAGACCAGAGTCTAGCAAATTCCATGGTATTACATCCATAGAATTTGGAAGGCGTCTGATCGGCAACGATGGGAGCATTGGCGAACGCGAATTTCTTGACGAGTGCTCCATGTTTCGAGATGCCTGTTCGTTCTACGATCTCACCCATAACAGGACTGACCGCATCGTCCCCCTCGTGTCGAAGCGAGAGCCAGAGGTCGCCCGCTGCGTGCCCGAGGAACCACACCCGGCTGATACTCTGATCTGGATATGACCCCAACGCAGTCCAGAACCTATCCGCTGCGAAAAGTGAAGAAGCTCCCCACCAGTTGGTGATGACATTGATCTTCTTGGAGCCTGGCTTGGCGTACTTGGCTGCTTTCTTCTTTATGTAGTCGAGGTAGTCGGACGCGCCCTCGGCGATGACTTTTCGCGTGTGGTCGTATCTGGTTACATTGAGATCGCCATCCTGGATGTACTTCTCGATGAAGGAAGGTTCCGTTATGTCGTCGGCCCACCGGTGCTCGTAAGCTGGTCCGTAGACGTACCAATGGACCTGTTCATCTGAGCGGGAGAGCTGGCCGGACTTGGCCGCAGCCATGACCGGGTCGATATAGTTGTACCAGGCCTTGTCGTGAGCTGGATCATCTCCGTCGTACAAACCAGGACCACCGACGAGGATGATAAAGTGCCGCACTTTCATTTGAGCTCCCCCCATTCATGAGACCCACGATACCACAGGCCAGGAGGCACGGCGGCGCGACGGTATGAACGTCGATGGGTGGTGGTGGCGATTCTGGGTCTGCTGCGGTGTCTGGCTGGCATCGCCACCAGCTGGTCCCCAAAAGCAAACCGCGCCCCCTTGGTAGCAGGAGACGCGGCTTGTGGTGGCGGGCAACGTCATGTGGATAGCCGCCCCGGAACTCCCCACGAGAGGAGACTCCGGGGCACGGCGAAGCATCAGCTCCAGTCGGAGTGGACGAAGCCGGCGTCGGGCTTGTCTCGGCGCTGGTAGGTGTGGGCGCCGAAGGCGTCACGCTGGGCCTGGGTGAGGTTCTGCGGCAGCTCCGGGCTGCGGTAGCTGTCGAAGTAGGCGAGGCTCGCGCCGAGCACCGGCACGGGGATGCCCAGCCGCGTGGCCACTCCCACGGTGCGCCGCCACGCGGGCGCCATCTTCCCGAGCACTGGCGCCAGCCCGTCGGCCACCATCAGGTTCTTCAGGTCCGGCGTCTTCTCGAAGGCCTCGCGCAGGGGCGTGAGCAGCCGCGCCCGGATGATGCAGCCGGCCCGCCAGATGCGCGCCATCTCCGCGAGCGACACGTTCCACTTGTACTCCTGGCTCGCCGCCTGGATGAGGCGCAGGCCCTGCGCGTACGTCGCCACCCGCGCCGCGTACAGCGCGTCATGCGCCCACGCCGCCAGGTTCGCCTTCTCCTCCGCGCTGAGCGCCTCGCCCTGGGGCGCGGCCAGCACCCGGCCCGCCGCCACGCGCTCGTCCTTCAGCGACGACAGGTTGCGCGCGTCGAGCGCTCCGGCGATGGACGGCACCGACACGCCCAGGTCGAGCGCCACCTGCACCGTCCACTTGCCCGTGCCCTTCTGGCCCGCCTTGTCCAGCACCTGCTCCACCAGCGGCTTGCCCGTCTCCGCGTCCTTCTTGCGCAGCACCCGGATCGTCGTCTCCAGGAGGAAGGACTCGGCGATGCCCTGGTTCCACTGCTCGAAGAGCCCCGCGAGCGCGTCCGCCGACAGCCCGAGCCCGCGGCGCAGCAGGTCATACGTCTCCGCGAGCAGCTGCATGTCCGCGTACTCGATGCCGTTGTGCACCATCTTCACGAAGTGGCCCGCGCCATCCGGGCCCACGTGCGTGACGCACGCGCCCTCCTCGCTCCGGGCGGCGATGGCCTCGAGCACCGGACGCACCAGCGCGTACGCCTCGGCCGGGCCGCCGGGCATGAGCGAGGGGCCATGGCGCGCGCCCTCCTCACCGCCGGACACGCCCACGCCGAGGAAGTGCAGCCCCTTCTGCTTCCACGCCGCCTCGCGCCGCCGGGTGTCCTGGAACCAGGAGTTGCCGCCGTCCAGGACGATGTCCCCCGGCGCGAGCAGCGGCGCCAGGCGCTCCATCACCGAGTCCACCGGCGCTCCGGCCGTCACCATCATCAGGATGCGGCGGGGCCGCTCCAGCGCGCCCACGAAGTCCTCCAGCGCCGCGTGGCCCTGGAGGCTCGGCGGCGCGCCCTTGCGGCGCAGGTCGTCGAAGCGCTTGGGCTCGATGTCCCAGACGGCGACGCGGAAGCCCCGGTCCGCCACGTTGAGCGCGAGGCTCTGTCCCATCACCCCCATGCCCACCACGCCGAACTGCGCGAGGGGCTGTGTCGTCGTGCTCATGTTCTTGGCTCCGGTGTTCGCCGAGGGCTCGGACGTCTGTCCCGCCGCGGCCTCGTCCATCATCCACTGCGTCTGCTTCACCCGCGCCGCCGGCAGGTCCTCACCCGCGCGGAAGCGCCGCACGATGTCCTGCTTGCCCGCGCCACTCACCAGCCCCAGCACCTTCCGGGCGGACTGGAGCACGGGCAGCGTCAGCGTCATGCGCCACGGGGGCGGTTTGGGGCCCACCACCGCGAGCACCCGCCGCTCCTTCTCCTCAAGCGCGGCGTGCCCGGGGAAGAGCGAGGCCGTGTGGCCATCCTCGCCCATGCCCAGCACCACCACGTCCAGCACCTCGGGCAGGAGCTTCTCGTAGTCGCGCGCCGCCTGCTCGCGATCCTCGCGCTCGCCCTGCATCCGGAACACCTGATGGGGCTGGATGCCCAGGGGCTCGAGCAGCGTCTGCTTCGCCAGCAGGTAGTTGCTGTCCGGGCTGTCCGGCGGCACGAAGCGCTCGTCCACGAAGTAGAAGTCCACCAGCGCCCAGGGCACGTCCTGCTTCGCCAGCTCCCGGTACACCTGCCCCGTCGTGCTTCCACCCGACAGGGCGAGGCTGGCGCGCTGGCCTCCCGCCACCGCCTCGAGCAGGGCGCGGGAGATCCACTCCGCGCCCCGCCGGCCCAGCTCGTCCTTTCGCACCACCAGGGGCGTGGCGCTCATCACTTCAGCTCCATCCAGCGCCGGCCATCCCGCGACAGCAGATCCTTCGCGGCATCCGGGCCCACGCCGCCGGGCGCGTAGGTGTGCATCGGACCACCCTTGCCCCCTTCCAGCGCCTCGATGATGGGGGTGACCCAGGCCCACGCCTGCTCCACGCTGTCCTGGCGGGCGAAGAGGGTGGTGTTGCCCCGCATGCAGTCGAGCATCAGCCGCTCGTAGGCCTCCGGCACCGGCTTGTCGAAGCTCTCGGCGTAGTCGAAGTCCATGGTGACGCCCGCGATGTTGATGTCCTCGCCGGGCACCTTGGACTCGAAGCTCAGCGCGATGCCCTCGCGCGGCTGGATGCGCAGCGTGAGCACGTTGGGCTGCAGCCGCTGGCAGGTGTCGCTCGTGTTGAAGAGGCAGTGCGGCACGGACTTGAAGTGGATGGACACCTGCGTCACGCGCTTGCTCAGGCTCTTGCCCGCGCGCACGTAGAAGGGCACGCCCTGCCAGCGCCACGTGTCGATATAGGCCTTGAGCGCCACGTAGGTGGGCACCTTGGAGTCCTTGGACACGCCCTCCTCGTCGAGGTAGCCCTGGTACTGCCCCTGCACCACCGAGCGGGAGATTTCACTGCCCTCGATGGAGCGCAGCGCGCGGAACACCTTGTTCTTCTCGTCGCGGATGTCCTCCGCGCCGAAGGAGATGGGCGGCTCCATGGCGCACAGGGCCAGCACCTGCAACAGGTGGTTCTGCACCATGTCGCGGATGACTCCCGTCTCGTCGTAGAAGCCGCCGCGTCCCTCCACGCCCACCTTCTCCGCCGCGGTGATCTCCACGTGGTCGATGTGCTGGCGGTTCCACAAGGGCTCGAAGATGGCGTTGGCGAAGCGGAAGACGAGGATGTTCTGCACCGTCTCCTTGCCCAGGTAGTGGTCGATGCGGAAGATCTGCCTCTCCTCCAGCACCGAGGCCAGCTCGCGGTTGAGGGCCTTGGCGCTCGCCAGGTCCCGCCCGAAGGGCTTCTCCACGATGATGCGGCGCCAGGGCTTCTTCACCTCGGCGTCCTCGCGGTAGAGCAGCCCGGACTGCGCCAGGCCATTGAGGATGGTGGAGAACGTGGAGGCGGGCGTGGCCAGGTAGTAGAGCTGATTGCCCTGCGTGCCCAGGCGCTTGGCCGTGTCGTCCAGGTGCTCGCGCAGGCGGATGAAGGACTCGGGGTCATCGTAGGCGCCCGACATCATCTCCAGCTTGGAGGAGAGCTTCTCCCAGGTGGCCTCGTCCAGGGGCTGGGTACGGGCGTACTTCTGCAGGCCCTCCTTCACCTGGGCGCGCAGCTTCTCCACGTTGTGCTTGGAGCGGCTGAAGGCGACGACGGCGAACTGCTCGGGCAGCGAGCCCTGGCGCGCCAGTTCGAAGAGCGCGGGGAAGAGCTTGCGCTGGGCCAGGTCTCCCGTGGCGCCGAAGAGCACGATGATGCAGGGGTCGGGTCTCCCCGCGCGCAGCAGGGGATCTCCTTCGCGGGGATGGGTCTCGATGTGCAGGCCCTTGTCGTCCATGTCGCCCTCCGGATTCCGGATGTAGGGGTGATAGAGCGCTATGCTCGTGCGTCCGTGAAGGCGGCCATATATCGGGGAGCGCGCTGACCGCCAGCCGCATGTGAATGTCCACTGTGGTATGGGGGCCGGGACAACCGTTCGCCGGATGACGTGTGGAAGCACCCTGGATGAGCCCACCCATGTATGTGCGTCCCTACCACCCGAAGGATCGCGAGGCCGTGTATGACATCTGTGTGCGCACGGGTGCGTCCGGTCAGGACGCCCGGGGCCACTACCGGAGCGACGACCTGCTCCCCGATGTCTACGCCGGCCCCTACCTGGAACTCGAGCCGCACCTCGCGTTCGTGCTCGACGAGGGCGGACGCGCGGTCGGGTACGTGCTCGGCACCGCCGACACGCCGTCCTTCGTGAAGGCCTGGCGCGCCCGGTGGTTGCCCCTCGTGGCCGGCCGCCATCCCCCTCCGGTCGAGCCGGCACGCACCCCGGATGAGCGGCTCATCTCCACGCTGCACCACCCCGAGCGGATGCTCTCTCCCGAGCTGGCCCCCCACCCGGCGCACCTGCACGTCGACCTGCTCCCGCATGCGCAGGGGGCCGGGTACGGCCGGCGCCTCGTGGAGACCTTCCTCGCCGCCGCCGCCGCCGCCGGCGCCCCCTCCCTGCATCTGGGCACGGGCAACGACAACACCCGGGCGCTGCGTTTCTACGAGCGCCTGGGCTTCCAGCGGCTCACGGTGGCGGGCGTCGGGGGCACCACGTTCTTCTGGCGCCCCACCCGGTGATGCGTGTCGTCCCCTCGTGCCGAGCCGCTCAGAGCCCGAGCGAGTCCAGCGCGTCGCAGCGCTGCGCGTTCAGGTTCGAGCCGTGCCCGAGCTCCAGGTTGATCTCGAGGTACTTCTCCTCCTCCCGCGTATACGCGGGCCACTGCACCGCGCCCTCGGTGTTCGGATTTCCCCCGGCGGCGAAGCGGGTCCAGTAGCCGATGAGCTTCGTGGACAGCTCCCGCTCGGACTCGGAGTCCAGGGCGAAGCGGCCCCGGCTCAGGCCGAAGACGAAGGGCAGCTCGGCGGAGTGGTACGCGCCCAGCTTCAGGAAGCTGCCGAAGATGCTGCCAAAGGCCTTCTTGGGCTCGTAGGTGAAGAAATAGGCATGCACGGGCTGCCCCTGCTCCACCAGCGTGCGCGCGAGCCGGCGGGTGGGGCACACGAACATCGCGTCCCCCAGCAGCCGGCTGAAGGCCGCCTTGGGCGAGGCGAAGTCCTTCGTCGGATAGGCGCGCAGCAGCTGCTCGGCCTTGCCCGGCGCGCGCACGTTCACCGCGGCCTCGTACTGCTCGGGCGTGTCGATCTTCGCCTGGAGGGTGAAGATCGTGCCCTCGTCCCGGTTGGCGCCGAGCAGCAGGGGCACCCGCGCGTACTTGCCCTCCGCGAGGAGCTGGCGCGGCGCCGCGGGAATGACGTTCCCATCCACCACCGGCCCGAAGCCCACCCGCGGCTTGATCAGATCGAGCGCGGCCCCACTCGCGGCGAGCAGTTGCTCGGGCGTCCGGGTGCGCAGGCACGCGGCGATGTCTCCCTCCGTGCAGCCCACCTCGCGCGCGAAGCGCACCCCGCGCTCCTCGGCGCTGTCCTCCTGCTCGGGTGTGCCCGGATCCTTCAGCGGCGTGGTGCCCAGGTAGCAGGTGCCGCTCTCGGCGATGACGCGGTGGAAGAGGCCCTGCGCCGCGGGCGAGACCATCTGCAGGCACGCGGAGATGGCACCCGCGGACTCGCCGAAGAGCGTGATGTTGGTGGGGTCTCCTCCGAAGGCGGAGACGTGGTCACGCACCCACTCGAGCGCGAGCCGCTGGTCCATGAGGCCGTAGTTGCCCGAGGCGCCCGCGGGTGCTCCGGCGCCGAGCGCGGGGTGGGCGAGGAAGCCCAGCGCGCCCAGCCGGTAGTTCATGCTCACCACCACCACGCCCGCGTGGGCCAGGGCCGAGCCGTCGTACAGCTCATCCCGGCTCGAGCCGAGGGTGAAGGCGCCACCGTGGATGTAGACCATCACCGGCGCGGGCTTCTGGGGCTTGAGCGCGGGCGTCCACACGTTGAGGGTGAGGCAGTCCTCGCTGGTGCCCTCGACGGGCTTGCCGTTGCGCATGTCCGCCTGGGGGCAGGGAAAGCCGAAGCGCGAGGCATCGCGCGGGGTGCTCCACGCCTCGGCGGGCTCGGGAGCGCGCCAGCGGCGCTCGCCCGTGGGGGGCTGGGCGAAGGGGATGCCGAGGAAGGCGGCGCTGCCATCCGCATAGGCCAGGCCCTGGACGGGTCCCCGGCCGGTCTCGACCACCGGCGCGGGTCCCTTGGCCAGTTCGGGCCCCGCCGAGTGGGCACAGTGGGTGAGCAACAACAGGCAACTGGAGAGAAGAATCCGGGAGAACGAGCGCATGGGAGATCTGGAGCACATCCGCCCGTCTCCGCCCACGGTCATCTTTCGTGTGTCGTCCTCTCCCACCCCTTGCCGTGGGATGCATCCGGGAAGGTCATCGAATACAAGGGACGTTGACCCGTCTGGGAGACATATGAACCGGTATCTTGGCCCCGCGTCCCTTGCCGTGTCCCTGCTGGCCCTCGCCGTGGCCTTCTGGAGCCCTCGAGGAGGGGACGATGCGCCCGCTGCCCCGCCGCCTGCCTCCCCGGCCCCCGCGTCCTCTCCTCAAGCGGTGAAGGACCTGGAACTCCGGGTGAAGATGCTGGAGGACAACGCGCTGAGCCTGTCGCGGCGGTTGATGCTGCTGGAGCAGCGGCCGGCGGTCGCGGGAGCGGGTGGGGACGCCGCCGTTCCGGGAGGGCTGGCCACGGAGGTGGAGCAGCTCCGCTCGGAAGTGCGCTCCATGGTGGCGGGCGAGGCGCTGCAGTCCGAGGGGGGACGCGAGTACCTCAAGGGCGTGATGCGCTCGGTGCAGGACGAGATGCGCACCGAGCAGCGGCAGCAGCGGCAGCAGCAGATGGTGCAGAACATGGCGCAGGCGCAGGCGCAGCAGGCCGAGCGCGTGCGCCGCTTCGCCACCGAGGCGCGGTTGAGCTCCAGCCAGGAGCGCGATGTCCTGCGCCACCTGGAGAACGAGTCCACCCGGCGCCAGGAACTCTTCCAGGCGATGCAGAGCGGTTCGG
Organism: Cystobacter fuscus; assembly: GCF_044360685.1. Taxonomy (GTDB): domain Bacteria; phylum Myxococcota; class Myxococcia; order Myxococcales; family Myxococcaceae; genus Cystobacter; species Cystobacter fuscus_C. The sequence continues at coordinate 1,491,240 of NZ_CP043491.1, forward strand.
AGCCGCGCAACACGCGTCAGGAACTGCGGCAGTTGCGCGAGCAGACGGACACGCAGATCAAGGCCCTGCTCGATGAGTCCCAGCAGGCCCAGTACGACCAGATGCGCCGCGAGGAGCGGCGGGGTGGACGGGACCGCGGGGACGGGCAGGGGCAGGCGGCGGGAGACGGGCGCTGAGGGAGCCCGGGCTCACGGGGGACCCGGCGGCAGCTCGCCGTCGGGGGGAAGTTGAAGGGCCTCGACGCGCGAGAAGGCATCGAGGATGGCACGGACGATGGCGCCGCGGCCGGTGACGAAGGCGCTCAGGTGCCCCCCGGACAGGTAGCGCAGCTCGGCTCCCCGCCAGTGTTGGAGCAGGCGCAGGGTGGAGGCGGCGGGGACGAAGCCATCCTGGCGCGCGGCCATGAAGATGGCCCGCTTGGGGTGGGGCAGGGGCGGCAGCGCGGTGGTGGCCGTGGCGGAGAGCAACTCCTGGAGCCGCTGGCGCGCCGCCTCGGTGCTTCCCAGGGGCCGGCCCAGGGTCTCCCAGTCGGGGAGGGCGGACATCACGCCCTCGGTGAAGACGGGGGCCGCGGCGTGGGCGGCGGCCAGGGGGATGACGGCCACGGGCAGGGGGAACAGGGCGGCGGCGTAGGCGGCGATGCTGCCCCCCATGCTGTAGCCGCAGATGCCCACCTTGGGGTGTCCCCGCGCGAGCAGCCACCCGAGCAGCGCCGTCGCCTCCACCGCCGTGGCGCGGAACATGAGCAGCAGGTCCGCCACGGTGCGCACCGCGGGGCCCTTCTGCGAGGGCGGACGCCGCGAGCCGTAGTAGGGATTCTCCAACAGCAGCGCGCCCACGCCCGAGCGCGCCAGCTTCCCGGCGATGAAGCGGCGCAGGCCGAAGCCCTCGTCTCCCGAGGACGCGAGGAAGACGCACACCGGAGGCAGCGGACCGGCCCCGTGGGGGAGCAGCAACTGGAAGCGCGCCTCCTGGCACGCGGCGGGCAGCGAGCCCACGGCCGCGGGGCTCGGAAAGCGTCCCTCCTGGACGAGCAGGTGCCCCTCGCGCCGGCGCGGGCTCATCCGCACGTCGGACAACTCCGGGAAGGCGAAGCCCTGGGGTCCCCGGGTGAGCTTCTCCAGGAGGGCGGACGAGCCCCATCCGTCCTCGAAGAAGCGCGGCTGGCGCGCCACCACCCACCTCGCGCAGAGCGCGTCCAGCCAGTGCATGCGGTTCATCCATCCATCCTCGCCGCGTCCGGACGGCCTGCCAACCGGCAAGCCTCCGGACACGGGCGGGGAGCGCCGTCACGGCTGATCGTGAACGAACTGGTGCGCGGGCTCGGGCTGATCCGCCACGGACTCCGCGGTGTCGGCGGGAGGCACCGGCCCCTGCTGGAGGAACGCGGGCTGCCGGTAGGGACTGTCCACCGGGCCTGGCGGCGTGTCCGACGCCGGCGCCGCGGTGCTCAGGGCGGACTTCAGGCTGGAGCCCACCGTCTTCGTCAGCGTGAGACTGTCGCGCACGGTGTTGCTGGAGGTGATGAACTTCGCCGTCAGCGTGCCGCCGTCCACCGTCACGTCGAGGAAGCCCACGTTGGTGTCGTCGCGGAAGGCGGACCAGCTCGGCTGCGAGGTCTCGAAGGGACGCATGGTGGCGCCACCGCTGCCCACCACGAGGTAGGGAATGCCCTTCGTGCCCGAGGCCGCCACCGCCTCGCCCTTCATCGGCTTGGAGCGCTCGTAGTTGTGATCATGCCCGGTGAGCACCAGGTCCACCCCGTACTGCTCGAAGAGGGCGGCGAACGCCTTGCGCATGGAGGTGCTCGAGCCGTGCTCGCCGCTGGACCAGAGCGGATGGTGGAAGAAGACGATCTTCCAGGGCCGCGTGGTGGCGGCCAGATCCTTGGCCACCCAGTCCTGCTGAATTGCCTTGGTGCACTCGGTGGTGGGGTAGCTCAGGCAGTTGGAGTCGAGCGAGACGAAGTGCACCGGACCCCAGTCGAACGAGTAGTAGCGCTCGGTGCGCGCGGAGTTGTTGGCCGGCAGGTAGAAGTTGTCCAGGTAGGGCTGGGCGTTGCTGGTGATGTACTCGTGGTTGCCCGGCGTGGGGAACAGGGGCGTGCGCCGCAGCAGGGCCGCCATGGGGGTGAACATGTTGCTCTGGAACTCCGCGTCCGTCCCGGAGGAGTACGCGTTGTCGCCGAGCGTGAGGAGGAACTCGCCCGCGCGCTCGGGCGTGAGCACCTGGAGCACCTTGCGCTGCAGCGAGCCGCCCGTGCCAAAGTCCCCCATGGCGGTGAAGTGCACGCGCGTGACGTCCGGGCCCGTGGCCGTCTGGAAGGTGCGCGCGCCCGTGACCGAGCCACACGCCTCGACCACATAGCTGTACGTGCGGCCCGGGGTCAGTCCGTCCAGCTTCACCGCGTGGCGGTAGCCCGTGACCGTGGCCGAGGCCGAGCGCGACAGGTACGCGCCCTCGCCGAAGCGCACGAAGGGCGTGCAGGAGGTGCTGGTGCGGAAGGCCACGAGTGCGCTGGTGGTGCCCACGCTCTGCAGGTACGGCTGGCGGGGCAGCGCCGGGCCCGAGTCCGTGGTGGGCGCGGGCGTGGGCGTGGGCGTCGTCGTCCCTCCGGCACACGCGCGCGCCTCGGCGATGGAGGCCCAGTCATTGACGGTGTTGCCGTTGACGGTGACGCGCACGTAGCGCGCCTGGCGCGCGCTGGGGAAGGCGTACGTCTGGGCCTCGTTCGTCAGGGCGCTGTCCCCGGCGTACGCCTGGGTGAAGGTGGTGCCATCCGTGGAGGTGGCGAGCGTGAAGTGGTTCTGGCGCGTGCTTCCCTGATGCCAGGCAATGGCGGTGCCCGAGAGTGATTGCGCGCTGCCCAGGTCGAGCGTGAGCCAGGCCCCCTTGCCCGGCCCGCTCCACCGCGTGGCCAGGTTGTCGTCCTGGGTATTGGCGGCCACGCTGCCCGCGCCGTCATCCCCACTCGCGGACGTGCTCAGGGTGGTCATCGCCTGGCAATTGCTCGCGGAGAAGCCCGGCGCGGGAGTTCCGGTGGTCGCTCCAGGCGGAAGGGATTCGCTCTTCTCCGACCCCACGTCATCGCGAGGCGCCGCGGGGGCGGGCTCCGTGACGGACGGCTCCTTCACCGGGGAGGAGGAGGACTGCTCACAGGCCGTGACCAGCAGCACGCCCAGCAGACAAGCGGACGAAATCAACGGATTGGCTTTGTGCATCGTGGGTGCACAAAGAGATGACGCACCCGCGTCATTCCAATCCCTGCCGAGGATTCTGAAGCCTGTCTACCGGGCAGCCGGGCTGGCGAGGAAGGGGCGGAGGAAGTCATCCGCTTCCGCGGTGATGCGCTCGAGCGAGGCCACCAGTTCATGGCCGTCGTCCACCTCGACGAGCCGCACGTGGCGCCGGCCCTGGGCCCATTCGCGTGAGTAGGAAATCTCCGTGGTGGTGTCCTGCCGGCCGTGGATGAGGAGCGTGGGCACACGCACGTCGGGGACTCCCTCCGAGCGGGCCTCCAGCGCGTCGAGTTCATCCAGGAGGCCGGCGTGCACCCGCGTCTGCCGCTTCTGCGCGTAGTCCTGGATCTCCAACCAACCCGTCTCGCGCCACCGGCGCAGGCCCGGCTCGCCCACCGTGCGCCGCATCTGCCGCGCGATGCGCAGGGCGGGCGCGAGCAGGACGAGCGCGCACACCCGCGCGTCCTCCTGCGCCACGTGGCATGCGGTCAGCCCCCCCATGCTGGAGCCGAAGAGGATGGCCCGATCCCGCTCTCCCCCCAGGGCCTCGCGCACCGTGCCCACCATCGCGCCGAAGCTCAGGTGCTCGAGCGAGGGCTGGCGCAGGTTCAGCCGCTCCAGGTGGATTCCCTGGAGGGCGTAGTGCGCGGCGAGCTTCACGCCCTTGGCGGACTCGGGGCCCGAGGCGAAGCCGTGCAGATAGAGCCACTTGGGTCCTTGGGGAACAGTCATAGGGGGGCGCACTCTACTCCCTGGGGGGGAAGGTGCTATGCCCGCTCGTATGACGACTGCTCCCGTGGCGCTCATCACTGGTGGCTCGCGAGGCGTGGGCCGCGCGCTGTCCCTGCGGCTCGCGAAGGCGGGCTATGACATCGTGTCCACCTACCGGCGTGATGCCGAGGCCGCTTCCCTGCTCGCCCGTGACGTCGAGGCGCTCGGCCGGCGCTGCCGCACCGTCGTGGCGGATCAGCTCGAGCCCGCCAGCCTCCATGCCGCGTTCGATCTGGTTCAGCAGGAGTTCGGCGCGCTGGACGTCTTCGTGGCCAACGCCGCCTCCACCGCCTTCACGCCGCTCATGCAGATGAAGCTCCACCAGATGGACAAGACCTTCAACGTCACGGTGAAGAGCTTCCTCCTGGGCGCCCAGCGCTCCGTGCCGCTGATGGAGGGGCGCAAGGGCCGCATGGTCGCCGTGTCCGGCATGGACTCGCGCATGCCGCTGCCCTTCCATGGCTTCCTGGGCTCGATGAAGGGCGCCATGGAAATCCTGGTGAAGTACCTCGCCGCCGAGCTGGCCCCGAATGGCATCCGCGTCAACGCCGTCAATCCGGGCTACATCGACACCGACTCCAGCCGCTTCTACATGGGTGATGCCTGGGCCACGCTCGAGGCCAAGGTGCGCGACACCGTGCCCGTGGGCCGCGTGGCCGACGGGGACGAGATCGCCAAGGCCATCGAGTGGTTGTGCTCCGAGGGCTCCTCGTACGTGAATGGCCAGACACTGGTGGTGGATGGCGGCCTGGAGATCAATTACGCCATGCAGTTCGCCAGCGCTCTCACCTCGTCCTCCAAGTGAACCCCCCCCGGCTTCGCATGGCCTCCGGGGTAGGGTAGATAGGGGACCACGAATGCCCACTCGTCTGCGCCTCTATCAGGTCGACGCCTTCTCTCCCCAGGTCTTCGGCGGCAACCCCGCCGCCGTGTGTCCGTTGGACGCCTGGCTGCCGGATGAGGTGCTCCAGGCGATCGCCGCGGAGAACAACCTCTCCGAGACGGCCTTCGTGCTGCGCGACGAGGTGCGCGGCTGGCAGATCCGCTGGTTCACCCCCACCCAGGAGGTGGACCTGTGCGGCCATGCCACGCTGGCCGCGGCCTACATCCTCTTCACGCGCCTGGCGCCGGGCCTGGAGAAGGCCGAGTTCCACTCCCGCTCGGGTCCGCTGGTGGTGACGCAGCAGGAGGGCGAGTGGATGGAGATGGACTTCCCTTCCTGGGTGCCCGAGCCGTGCGCGATGCCGGAGGGGCTCGCCGAGGCCCTGGGCGCCGAGCCGCGAGAGACATTGGTGACGCGCGACCTGTTGGTCGTCTTCGACACCGAGGAGCAGGTGCGCGCGCTCGCGCCGGACATGGCCAGGCTCGCCGCGCTGGAGTACTTCGCGGTGGTGCCGACGGCGCGGGGCTCGGAGGCGGACTTCGTCTCGCGCTTCTTCGCGCCGCGCGTGGGTGTGCCGGAGGATCCGGTGACGGGCTCGGCGCACTGCTCGCTGGTGCCCTACTGGGCGCGCGTGCTGGGCAAGCGCCAGTTGCTCGCCCATCAGCTCTCCGCGCGCGGCGGTGTGCTCCAGTGCGAGGAGCGCGGCGAGCGCGTGGGCATCAGCGGTCAGGCGGTGCTCTACCTCGAGGGCCACATCACGCTGTGAGCCCTCCCGGGCTCAGGCCACCCGTTGCTCGGGCGCCTCACCCTGCTTCGCGGTCTGGCCCAGCGCCTCGAGGTGCATGTCGCGCACGCGTCCGGCCAGCTCCACCGGATCCTCCCCGAGCGCCCGCGCCGGCACCGGCGGCAGCACGCGCACCCGCACCCGGGCGCTCGCTCCCATCAACGGCCCGTCCCCCGCGATGACGTCCGTCGTGCCCTCGATGACCACCGGCACCACGGGCACCTGCTCCGCGATGGCCAGTTGGAAGGCGCCGCGCTTGAAGGGCAGGGGCTCGCGCGTACGCGCATAGGTGCCCTCCGGGTAGATGAACACCGCCACCCCCCGCCGCAGCCACCCGCGGCAGTCCTCCAGCATCCGCTCCATCGCCTGGGGATGGCCCCGCTTCACCGGGATGTACTCCATCAACTGCATCAGCCACCCGACGCACGGCGTGCGGAAGACCGCCTCCTTGGCGACGAATTTGAACGGGTGGTTGAGCCCCATGGACGCGAGGATGTCCGACGCGGACTGGTGGTTGGCCACGAGCACCGAGGGCCCCGGGGGCAGGTGCTCCCGGCCCTCGATGCGCACCCGCCAGCCCGGCCACGACAGGTAGAGCACGTGGCACCAGCCACACACGAAGGCGTGCAGCGCGTTGCGGTTCCGGTCGAAGGGCCAGGTGACGAGCCAGATCAGCGCTCCGATCGCCGTACAGAGCGGGGCGGTGCTCAGGAAGACGAGCCAGAACCACAGGGTGGCCAGGTACCTCATTCTCGGTGTCTCACGGTCAGCGGGGGCACAGCGGCCCCCCGGCAGCGGAAGGCGGCGCGTCATGATGCCCGCCCGGACGCCGGACCGCACGCCCGAAGCCGCCTGCCCGCCTGCTCCGCGCGGGAGAGAACGAGGGGAGGGGATTCCGCATTTGGCTCCACGCGCGCCAACGGGCACACTGGCGCTGCCTGAACGTGCGAGCAGGCAAGGGCTCTCCCGTCCCGCTCGCATCGCTCCTGGAGGGGTACGCACGGATGCGCCTGCTGCACACGTCGGACTGGCACCTGGGTCACTCACTGTACGACACCTCGCGCGAGGCCGAGCACTCGGCCTTCCTCGCGTGGTTGCTCGACACCCTGGCGGCGCGCGAGGTGGACGCGCTGCTCGTGGCCGGTGACATCTTCGACACCTCCAACCCCAGCGCCGAGGCCCAGGCCTCCTGGTACGAGTTCGTCGCCCAGGCCCGCCAGCGCTGCCCGAACCTGGATGTCGTCGTCATCGGTGGCAACCACGACTCGGCCGCTCGGCTGGATGCGCCGGACCCCCTGCTCACCGCGCTCGGGGTGCGCGTGGTGGGCGGCCTCACGCGCTCCCGGGATGACCGCGGCCTGGAGCGGCTGCTGGTTCCGCTGCACGACGCCCGGGGACAGGTGGGCGCGTGGGTGGCGGCGGTACCCTACCTGCGGCCCGCGGATCTCCCCCTCCTCCCGGACGAGGCCGGCGACCGGCTCATCGAGGGCGTGCGCGCGGTGTACGCCGAGGTGCTCGACGGCGCGCGGGCGCGGCGCCAGCCCGGACAGGCGCTCGTGGCCATGGGCCATTGCTACATGGTGGGCACCGAGCTGAGCGAGCTGAGCGAGCGCCGCATCCTCGGCGGCAACCAGCACGCGCTCCCGGTGGACCTCTTCCCCGAGGACGTGGCGTACGCGGCGCTCGGGCACCTGCACAAGGCCCAGCGCGTGGGCGGGCGCGAGGGGGTGCGCTACAGCGGCTCGCCCCTTCCGCTGTCGCTGTCCGAGGCGAGCTACGTGCATCAGGTGCTGCTCGTGGACCTCGAGGGCGAGCACCTCGCCTCCGTGGAGTCCGTGCGCGTGCCCCGTCAGGCGGAGATCCTCCGGGTGCCCGAGCGCGGCGCGCCCGCGATGGACCTGGCCGCCGTGGTGAAGGCGCTCCAGGCCCTGCCCCCCGCCGAGGCCGGAATGGTGGAGTGGAAGCGCCCCTATCTGGAGGTGTGCGTGGAGCTGCCCAGGCCCGAGCCCGCCCTGCGCCGGCAGGTGGAGGCCGCGCTGGAGGGCAAGGCCGCGCGGCTGGTGAAGATCACCCCCCAGTACACCGGCACGGGCCTGTCGCTCGCGGAGTCACGGCCCGGGCCCTCGCTCAAGGATCGCACCCCCGAGGACGTGTTCCGCGCCCGTCACGCCCGGTACTACGAAGTGCCACCCGAGCCGGCGTTGCTTGAGGCCTTCCACGAACTGCTCACCCAGGTGCAGGAGGACGCGTCATGAAGATCTTGGCCATCCGCGGTCGCAACTTGGCGAGCCTCGTGGACGACTTCGCCCTGGAAATGGACCAGCCGCCGCTCGACCGGATGGGGCTGTTCGCCATCACCGGCGCCACGGGCGCGGGCAAGAGCACCCTGCTGGACGCCATGTGCTTGGCCCTCTTCGACTGCACGCCCCGGCTGGTTCAGGGCAGTGGGGTACTCGTGGGGCGCGCCGGTGAGGATGAGAAGGTACGCGTCAAGGATACTGATGCGCGCGGCATGTTGCGGCGTGGTGCTGTCGAGGGATTCGCCGAGGTGGAGTTTCTCGGACGGGATGGGCGGCGCTACCGCGCGAAATGGTCTGTGCATAGGGCGCGCGAACGCCTGGATGGCACCATCCAGCTGCCTGAGATGAGCCTCGTCGATGTGGCCTCCGGACAGCGCTTTGGCGCCAAGAAGAGCGAGGTGCTCAAGGCCATCGAGGAGAAGCTTGGCTTGTCCTTCGAGCAGTTCCGGCGCTCGGCTCTGCTCGCGCAAGGGGAGTTCGCCGCCTTCCTTCGTGCCAAGAAGGACGACCGCGCGGAGCTGCTCGAGCGCATGACGGGCACGGAGGTGTACAGCCGCATGTCGATCGCCGCGCACAAGCGTAAGCAGCAGGTGGATGCGGCGCTGGAGAAGCTGGCGCGGGGCGTGGAGGCCATCTCCTTGATGAGCGAGGAGGAGCGCCGGCAGCAGGAGGAGGGACTGGCGCGCGAGGAGGCGGCGCGGGCGGAGGCCCAGGCGGTGCAGTCCCGGGCGGAGCACGCGGTGCGCTGGTACCGGACGCGGGCGGAGCTGGCCGCCCGGGAGCGCGAGGCGGAAGCGGAGCGGGAGCGCGCGGGGCGGGCCCTCCAGGACGCTGAGCCCCGGCGGCTCGAATGGGAGCGGGTTCGCGCGGCGGAGGATCTGCGCGCTCCGGTCTCGGCGCTAGACGAGGCCACGGCGGCCCTGGCGGCGAGGGACGCGGAGCTGACCACGCGGCGCTCCGAGGAGGCGGTGGCGCGCGAGGTGGAACGTGGGGCCGAGGTGGCCCGGTTCGAGGCGGAGTCCCGGCGGGACGCGGCGGTGAAGGCGGAGGAGGCCGCACGGCCGGAGCTGGAGGCGGCCGAGGCGCTGGATGGGGAGATCCAACGCGCCGAGGAGCAGGCGCGGGACGCGGCGCGCACGCGGGACGAGGCGCTCGCGAGCGAGCAGCGCGCCCGGGCCGAGCTCTCGGTGCTGAGCGACCAGGAAGCCTCCGCGCGCAAGCGGCTCGAGGACATCCAGGCGTGGCGGGACAAGCGCGGGCCCGTGGAGCCCGTGGCCCGGGAGTGGTCCCGGTGGGAGACGGAGCTCCAGCGCTATCATCAACAGGCACGCCAGGAGGCCGCGGCCCAGGCGCTGCTCACGCGCACGCGCGCCGAGGCCGAGCCGCTTCGCCTCGAGGCGGAGCGCCGTGAGGTGGCGCGTCGCGAGACGTCCGAGGCGCTGCGTGGGGCCGAGGAGGAGGCCGCGCGGGCGGAGTCGGCGCTCGGCGCGGAAGCCGACGCGGCGCGGAGGCTGCGGCGCGAGGAGCTGGGCACCCGGCAGGAGGTGTTGAAGGAGCTGGAGCTCGCGCGAAAGGAAGCGCGCGAAGCGGCCCAGGCGTTGAGCGAGGCCACCCGGGAGGTGGACGAGGCCCGGAAGGAGCAAGCCACCGCGAACGCCGAGGCGGAGGCCGCGAAGGCGCGGCGCACCGGGCTCGACCCGGCGCTGAAGGAGGCACGGCGCGCGTTCGACCGGACGCGGGACGCGCTGGAGCTCAGTGCGCGCCGGGCGGACCTGCGCGAGGGCGAGCCCTGTCCCCTGTGTGGTGCGAAGGAGCACCCCTACGCACGCGAGGACGGGCCCCTGGCGGGACTCCTCGAGGAGGGACGCGGCCGGGTGGCGTCTTTGGAGAACGAGCTCCAGGAGGTGACGCGGACCGAGTCCGCCGCCATCGCCCGGGCCCAGGGCGCGGAGCAGCGCGCGGCACGGGCCGGGGAGCGTGGGGAGGCCGCGGCGAGGCGGAGCACCCCGCCCCGCGAGCGCTGGAGCCTCTTGCGCGCGAAGCTCACGGGCGCGCTTCCTCCCGAGTCCGTGGAGGCCCCGGAGGCCGAGGCCTGGTTGGCGGAGGCGCTCGCCGAGGTGCGCGTCCACTCCGAGCGGTTGAGGGCCGAGGAGGAACTCGCCGAGGCCCAGGCCCGCGAGGCAAAGGAGGCCCGGGCCCGGAGGGAGGCCGCGCGCACGGGCGCGGAGGCGGCGGAGAAGCTCTGGCGTCAGGCGGACGAGGCGTGGCGCAAGAACGTCGATGCCGAGGCCCTGCACCTGCGGGACGTGGAGCAGGCGGCGCATGGCCGCGAGGCGCTGCTGGCCGCGCTGTCGGCCGCCTTCACGGGCTGGCCCCGTTGGGAGAAGGAGCTGTCCACCGACGCGGCGGCCTTCCAGGCGCGCTGCGTGAAGGCCGTGAAGGAGTGGAACGCGAAGGACGAGGAGCTGCGCCAGGCCGAGGCCGAGGCGCGCGGCGCGGCGGAGAAGCGGGGCCCGGTGCAAGCCACGGTGGAGCTGCTGCACGCGCAGAGCACGGCCCGTGCCCAGGCGGCGACCGAGCGGGAAGAGGCCCTCGCGCGCGTGCGTGCCTCACGGGGCGCGCTGTTCGCGGGGCGTGCCACCGCCGAGGTGCGCGCGGCCCTTCGTCAGGAGCGGGAGGCACTCGCCCAGGCTCTCGAGTCCCGGCGCGAGGACGCCGCGCGGGCGGCACGGGCCATGGCGGTGGCCCTCGCCCGGACCGAGGCCGCGCTCGCGGCACGGGACACGGCGAGCGCCGCCCGGGACAGGGCCGAGGACTCCCTGGGCACGCGCCTGTCCGAGCGGGGCCTCTCCCTGGAGACCGCGCGGGGCCTGCTCGCGCGGGGCGCCGCGTGGTGCGCGGACGAGGAGCGGGCGCTGGGCCAGTTGCGGCAGGCCCACGACAAGTCCCTCCTGCTCGTCGAGGAGCGCCAGCGCCAGCGCCTCGAGCACGAGTCCTCCGCGCGGCCTCCCCTCTCCGAGGAGGACGCCGCGTCCGCGCTCGAGCGGGCCACCGCGGACACCCAGGCGCGTGTGGACGCCGCCGCCCGCCTCCGGGCCCGGCTCGCGCAGGACGATGATGCCCGGCGCCGCCACGGCGAGCAGGCCCGGCTGCTGGAGGAGGAGCAGCGCAAGAGCGGCGTGTGGCGCACGCTCAGTGAACTCATCGGCTCGCATGACGGCAAGAAGTTCAAGGTGTTCGCCCAGAGCCTCACCCTGGATGCGCTCCTGCACCACGCCAACGCACACCTGGAGCAACTGGCGCCCCGCTACCACCTCATGCGTGTGCCTGGGTACGACCTGGACCTCCAGGTGGTGGATCGAGACATGGGTGACGAGGTGCGCGCCGTCTCCAGCCTCTCCGGCGGAGAGAGCTTCCTCGTCTCGCTCGCGCTCGCGCTCGGCCTCGCCTCGCTCTCCTCGGAGACGACCCAGGTGGAGACGCTCTTCATCGACGAGGGCTTCGGCACGCTGGACCCCGAGACCCTGGAAGTGGCCCTGGCCACGCTCGACGCGCTCCAGGCCACGGGCAGGCAGGTGGGCATCATCTCCCACGTGTCGGGACTCGCCGAGCGCATCGGTGTGCAGGTACGCGTGGTGAAGCAGGGCGCGGGTCGCAGCCGCCTCCAGGTCGTGGGCGAAGCGGGCTTGCCAGGTTCCCGGGCGTCCGCGTCCCGGCGCTCGCTGGCGATGGGATAGAATGGTAGTGGATGGACTCCCCCCACTCCGGATTGTCCGGGGTGTGACTCAGATTGGGACGATGGAAAAATTCTTCGACCCTTCTGCACTCTTCACGAGTGAACGCCCCCGTCGCATTTGCACACCCGGGGGCGGAGTTTCGTACTCTTCTGTTTCCATACGGGCCGGCGTATGGAACAGGAGGGCAGGTTACACAATCACCCACTAGGCAACAGACAACCCCAGTCCCAAATTCGCCCCCCCTTCCCCGTGAGGCTGTTCATGAGAGCCCCCAAACGTTTACTCGCGGCCGCCCTGGTCGCGTTCCTCGCTGGTTGTCCTCAGCCGCCGGACATCGAAGATCCCGATTCGGGAACTCCCGGTACTCAGGATGACGGCGGTACCCCCAGTACCGACGATGCTGGCACCGACGGCGGCATCGAGCAGCCGACGGACGATCCCTTCGAGAAGCCCCCAGGTCCCCGCGCTCCGAACAACAAGACGATCGACACCGACTGTGACGGTCTGTCGGACGCCGAGGAGTGGGGCAACATCTACACGGGCGACAAGCGCACCGACCCGGACATGTGGGACACGGACGGCGACGGCCTGCGCGATGGCGTGGAAGCCGCTCGCACCACCACCCTCAACACGCTCCCGCTGTGCACCTCGCTCTTCATCGCGGACGCGGATCCCACCAGCCGCACCAACCCGACCAATCCGGACACGGACGGCGACGGCATCCCGGACGGCGTGGAGGACCGCAACAAGAACGGCCGGCTGGACCCGGGCGAGACGGATCCCACCAACCAGGACTCGGATGGTGACGGCCTGTCGGACAGCGCGGAGGACAAGAACAAGAACGGCATCGTGGAGGCGGGCGAGACGGATCCCCGCAAGCGCGACACGGACGGCGACGGCCTGTCGGACTTCGTGGAGCTCAACAACAGCAAGACGGATCCGCTCAACGCCGACATGGACGGCGACACCTGTCTGGATGGCGCCGAGGACCGCAACGGCAACGGCATCGTGGATCCGGGCGAGTCGAACCCGAAGAAGGCGGGCGACTGCGGCGGGGCCACGGGCACGGACTCGGACGGCGACGGCATCTCGGACGATGTCGAGAAGGCCAATGGCACCGATCCGAACAATGCGGACACGGATGGTGATGGGCTGCGCGATGGTCAGGAGGACCGCAACCGCAATGGCCAGGTGGACCCGGGCGAGACGAATCCCAAGTCGAAGGACTCGGACTGCGACGGCCTGTTGGATGGACCCAACCAGGGCACCTTCCTGGGCGAGGACCTGAACGCCAGCGGTGGGCGCGACTCGGGCGAGACGGACCCCGCCAACCGCGATACGGACGGAGACGGTCTGGTGGACGGCGTGGAGCGTGGCGTGGCCACCAACGCGGCGCCCATCACCACCTGCGGCTATGTCGGCGACGCGGACCCGGGCTCCAAGACGAACCCCACCAACGCGGACAGCGACGGCGATGGCATCGCCGACGGCGCCGAGGATTCCAACCAGAACGGCCGCGTGGATGAGGGCGAGCTCAACCCGAACAATGGCGCGGACGGTACCGGCACTTCTCCCGCGGGCCAGGCGTGCGCCGCGCAGAACCTGCGTCAGGTGACCTTCAAGGAGGACAACGGCAGTGACATCCGCCTGGCGCTCCGCCCCACCTTCAATGAGGTGAAGACGATCTCCTCGGGCAACATCAAGGGCTTCATCGGCTACGACAGCACCAACAAGGTGGCCTTCATCGCCTACAAGCGCCCCCAGGCGGGCACCTCCACCACGCCGGCGGGTGACGAGCTGTTCGTGCGTGGCCAGTTGAATCCGACGGTGACGCAGACCACGCAGCTCTTCACCACCTGGGACGGTCATCCCGCCTCGCAGGCCTTCTACCAGCAGACGTCGACCGCCAACCTGAGCACCTACACCAACTCGGTGGCCAACAGCCTCGTTGGCACGGGGGCGGGGACGCTCTCGGGTGGCGTGGACGTCGCGGGTCCGTTCAAGATCCAGGCGCAGTACGTGCACCGCTCCAACACGAGCGTGCTCGTGGTGCTGGCCATCACCTCCGTGACGCGCGCCGAGGCAGAGCCGGGGCTCTTCGTCGTGGGCGACACGGCGGGTGGCACGGCGCTGGCCCAGTTCGGTGACGCGGACGCGGTGCAGTGCGAGGCCTTCGCCTCCGCCGGCAGCGGCCCCACGGACTTCCTGTTCGTGGTGGACGACAGTGGCTCCATGGGCTCGTCCCAGCAGGCGCTGGCCAACGCGGCCAATGCCGTGGCCTCGCGGCTGAGCAACTCCCAGCTCGACTGGCGCATCGCCCTGGTGACCACCTCCTACGGCGCGACCTACAGCAACAACCGCAACGTCTTCCGCGGCTTCACCCGGAACATCGACCAGTTCAAGGCCTGGCTGGATCAGAACGCCACGTGCCCGGACACCACGCAGGGTTGCTGGATTGGCACCAGCGGTATCGCCGACGAAGTGCACCTGAGGCCGGCGCGCAAGGCGATCAACGACATGACCTCCGCCAGCACGACGGATCCCAACAAGAGGTACCGTGATGGCGCCCGCCTGGTCGTCATCATCCTCACGGACACGCGCGATCAGTCCACGGATGATGCCGTGGCCGGGTCTGGGAATACGCTCCCGGAGTTCATCAACTACTTCAAGAGCGGCAACCCCACGGGCAAGGCCATCCAGATGCACGGCATCATCTGTGATCCCGCCGAGAGCGCCACCAAGTGCAACAGCCAGGAAGATCACCTCATCCCGGTGCACAAGGACGCCATCCAGGCGCTGGGCGGCATCGTGGGCAGCATCCGCACCACGGCGGGCATCCAGACGGCCATCAACAGCATCATGGACAGCGTGATCGGCTCCGCGGGTTACAAGACCCTCAAGCCGCCCATCGGTGCGTCCGTGCGCGTGGCGCTGGCGAAGGTGCGTGACTCCGCGAATTGCAACCCGAGCGACCTGCCGCGCAGCCGCACGAATGGCTTCGACCTGGACGGCCGCAGCCAGACGCTGTCCTTCTATGGTGCGTGCCGTCCGCCCGAGACGGGCACCACCCAGGGAGCCATCTCCTACCGCTACTGGAGCGACCTCACGGCCGGCGCGGATGGCAACCAGGCGCCCTGCTCCACCCACTCGGGGTACTACGACCCCAGCCAGGCGGACTTCTGCAAGGGCGTACTCGTGTGCAACCGGCAGACGAACCTGTGCGAGTGCCCCGCGGATTGCGGCGGTGGTGGCAAGCCCGGCCAGGTGTGCAACACCAACCGGGACGTGTGCAGCTGGTCCTGCGGCGCGGAATGCGCGGGTGCCTGCGGCAGCTTCGAGACGTGCAACCCGTCCACCTGCGCGTGCGCCTGCGTGCAGCAGGCCACCTGCTCGCCGGGCTTCAGGTTCGACGCGGCGGCGTGTGGTTGTGTCTGTGACACGGGAGCGCTCAACTGCGGCCCGAACTACCAGGCCGATGCCAACGCCTGCGCCTGTATCTGCAAGGACAACTGCGGTGGCAATTGCACGACCGGAAAGAAGTGCAACACGAGCACCTGCGCCTGCGAGACGATTCTGGAATGAGTCACTCCCCGGCGGGCCCTGAGGCCCTCCGGGGATGAGCCAGCCGGGGCCGGGAGCCGCTGATCCGTCAGCGGCTCCCGGCCCCGGTCCTTTTCCGGGTCCCGCGATGACCCGAATAATCACGCGATGAACTCCATACCCGTACTCCGCGCGAACGCGGTGAATCCCGGGTCCGTCCCCCTGCCGGAACAGGAGTTCGTCCTCATGCTCAAGTCCATGTTGGCGCCGTCCCTCGCCCTGGTGTCCGCGCTGTCCGCCGGGCAATCCCTCGCACACGGCTCCATCGAGATTCCCATCAGCCGCGTGTACAACTGTTACAAGGAAGGTCCGGAGACTCCCCAGTCCGCCGCGTGCAAGGCCGCCATCGCCTACGGCGGCACCCAGGCCTTCTATGATTGGAATGGCGTCCGGCAGGGCAACGCCAATGGCCAGCACCGCACCCTCATCCCGGATGGGAAGCTGTGCAGCGCGGCCAATGAATCACACAAGGGGTTGGATCTCGCGCGGTCGGACTGGCCGGCCAAGCGCATCGCGCCCAATGCCCAGGGCCGCTTCGACTTCGTCTACCACGCGACGGCGCCCCACGCCGCGCGCAGCTTCCAGTTCTTCGTCACGAAGCAGGGCTACAATCCCACGCAGCCGCTCAAGTGGTCGGACCTGGAGGCGACGCCCTTCTGCACCGTGGGGACCGTGCCCCTGCAGAACAACCGCTACACGTTGAACTGCCCCTTCCCCACGGGGAGGACGGGCCGGCACGTCATCTACAACATCTGGCAGCGCTCCGACAGCCCGGAGGCCTTCTACGCCTGCGTGGACGTGGAGATCGGCACCACGCTGGCGGCCTCCGAGTGGAAGGAAGCCGAGCCGGTGCGGGCCCGTGAGGAGCTGCGCGCGGGCAGCACGGTGACGCTCCGGGTCTTCGACGCGGCCGGGCGGGACGTGGAGCGCCACGAGCTGCGCCTGACGGAGGAGGTGAGTCCGGCGGCGAGCTGGCTCGTGCGTCTGGCCCGCCGGGTGAACCAGGACTCGCGTTACGTGCGCGTGGGCGCGCTCGATGCCCAGGGAGACATCACCCCCGTCGAGGCGCTCCAGGGCAACAGCGTCTATGTCCGGGACGCGGGCTACCGCTTCCAGCTCGACATCGACAAGCCCGCGGCGCCGCAGCCCTCGCGTCCGTGAGCGCGCCTACCCGTTGACGGCGTCCGGCGCCTGGCCGTGCGCGGGCCATTCGATGCGCAGGCGGGCGCCGCCCTCTTCCCGGTTCTCCGCGGTGAGTGTCGCGCCGCAGTGCTCCAGCAGCTCGCGGGAGATGACGAGCCCCAGGCCCGTGCCCTTCTCCGGGCCCTTGGTGGTGAAGAAGGTCTCGAAGAGGCGCGTCAGCACCTCGGGAGGAAAGCCCGGGCCGTTGTCCTCGACGACGAGCACCACGCGCTGCCCGTGCGTCTCGCCGCGCACGAGAATCTGCCCCGGTACCCGGCCCGACTCCTCGATGGCGTCGCCCGCGTTGACGAGCAGGTTGAGCAGCACCTGGACGAGCCGCCGGGGCGTGGCGAGCACCGGCGGCAGTCCGGGGGGCAGCTCGACCGTCACATGGGCCATGTGCTTGAGCCGCACCGCCGCCAGCCGCACCGCGTCCGCCACCACGTCCGCCAGGACGCAGGCGGTGGCCTCCTCCGCGTCCCGGCGCGAGAAGCCCTTGAGGTCCGTGACGATCTGCTGGACGCGCTCCACGCCCGAGCGCGTCTCGGCGAGCACCTGCTCCAGCTCCGCGGGGACCTCGGAGGACAGGCGTTGGGTGCGCAGCTCCTCCTGGAGGAAGCGCAGGTTGGCGTGGACGAAGGCCAGCGGGTTGTTGATTTCGTGCATCACGCTGGCGGTCAGCCGCCCCACGGTGGCGAGCCGCTCGGACAGGGCTTGATCCGCCAGCGTCCGGGCGAGCTTCTCCGCGGCCTCGCGGCGGGTGCGCTCCAGACGGGCCTCGTTGCGCGCCTCGAGCGCCCGGCGGAACTGGGTGGAGCCCACCACGCCGAAGAAGCTGGTCATCGCGACCAGGGAGGCCCAGGTGATGGCCTGGGCCGGGGGGTGCCCGGTGAGGACCACCAGCGTGCCGATGCCCAGCATGCAGACGACGCCGCTGACGATGGCCGCGCCCGCCTCCTCCGGGTAGACGATGGCCACCAGCAGGGGCAGGCACATCACCAGGTGGACATACGGACTGTCCACGTCCCCGGTGCAGGCGACGATGGCCAGGTAGAAGACCGAGCCGATCGCGCTGTTGGCCAGGAAGAACAGGCGCCGGCTCCACCCGGAGAGCCGGGTCACCAGGAACGCGCTGAGCACCAGCTCCATCGCCCACAGCACGCGCACGCCGAGCGCCTCGAGGTTGACGTGCGAGAAGATGAGCACGTCCAGAACGGATAGCAGCGGGAGCACCGCCGCGAACAAGAGGGTCGTCTTGTCCGGCCCCGTCCGAGTGGCCTCGCCGTGTGGACTCACCGTCATGTGAACCTAGGAGGTCTCCAGCAACAGCCGCTCGCGACCGGACGAGCCCCGGACGTCCTGGTGCCGGCGCCACTCCACCAGGAGCGTCCGGTGGGTGGGAATGGACAGGAAGGAGCGCCGCAGCGCCTCGTCGCGCAGCTTGTCGGCATGGGCCTGGAGCCGTTGGTGGGCGGCTTCCAGCAGGCGGGGCGCGCGCGCGTCCTGGTGGGCCCGGAGCACCCGGAAGCAGGTGAGCCAGATCCAGAAGGGCTCCTCCACGCCCCGGTGCATGCCCTCCAGGTGGGGCAGGAGCTGCTCGACGAGCTCGAGCGCCTCGTGGAGCTCCCCGCCCATCAGCGCCACGGCGGCCAGCCCCGTCATGGCCTCGTGCTCCAGGTGGGGCATGCGGATCTGCGCCCGGATGTCGCGCGAGCGCTGGTAGGCCTCGCGTGCCTCGGGCAGGCGCTCCAGGGCGCCCAGGGCGAGGCCCCGGCTCATCCACGCGTAGCCCTGGTAGCGCAGGCTGCCAATGTCCTCACTGATGCGCAGGCCCTGCTCGCTCAGCTCGAGCGCGCCGGCGGGATCGCCCAGGTGGTAGTGGATCCGCGCGAGGTTGGTGTAGTCCATGGCCTCCCAGAACCGGTAGCCGATGACCCGGCTGAACTGGAGCGTCTGCTCGAAGCCGGCCCGGGACGCGGCGAACTCTCCCAGGCTCTTGCGCACGTAGGCGAGGTAGCGCCGCGCCGAGCACTCCAGCCACCGGTCCCCCATGGACTGGCAGAAGGGAAGGACGCGCTGGATGGGCTGGAGGCTCGCCGTCAGCTCACCCACCTCGTGCATGACGGCGCTGAGGTTGAGCAGGCTCTCCACCTCCAGATGGGGCAGCCGCGCCGACTCGGCGAGCGCGAGGCTGCGCTCCAGGTGCTCGCGGGCGCTCGCGAAATCTCCCCGGAGGTGGCGCAGCAGCCGGCCCCAGTTCAGATGGGCGAGCGCCTCGCTGGCCATGTCCCCCTGCTGCTGGGCGAGCCGGATGGCCCGCTGCACCGCCTGCTCCCCCATCGCGAACTCGCCGACCTCCACGGCGTACAGCGCCCGGCGCAGGGCCGCCTCGGTCCGCCGCCGATCGTCGTCGAGCCGCTCGGCCCAGGTCTCCATGTGGTCCAGGTCCACGCGTTGCTCGCGCCGCTCGCCTTGGATGGCGTGGACGCGCTCACGCGCCGCCACGATGGCGTAGCGCTCGGCGATGTTGTCCTCGGAGCTCAGGGCGAGCGCCCGCTGGAGGAAGGCGCGCGCCTCGGCGTGGGCGAACAGGGACAGGGCCTCCTCCGCGGCGCGCCGCAGGAACGTCGCCGCGCGCTCGCCCTGGCCGGACGCCTCCAGGTGATCCGCGAGCAGTCCCAGGTGCTCGCGTGAGCGCTCGCCTCCGCGTGCCTGCAACCACTCGGCGATCCACCCGTGGAAGGCGCGCCGCTCGCGCTTGAGCACGGTGTCGTAGGCCACCTCGCGCACGATGGCGTGCTTGAAGGTGTACTCGCGTGCCCCGGCGAAGGCGGAGCTGGACTGCTCGAAGATGAGCTCGCGCTCCTGGAGCGCCGCCAGCGTGTCGTGCAGGGACACCCCATCCGGCAGGGCGCTGCCCATGGTCAACAGGGGCTCGTCCCAGAAGACGCGGCCCACCACCGAGGCACGCTGGAGCACCTCGCGCTCGTGCGCGGGCAGGCTGTCCAGCCGTGCCTGGAGCACGCCGCTGAGCGTGGGGGGCACCTTGAGCGAGGTGAGCCGGTGGGGCTCGACGCGCCAGTGCTCCTTGCCGGCGAGGATGACGCCCTCCTCCAGGAGCATCTGGATGAGCTCCTCCAGGTAGAAGGGATTGCCCTCGGCGCGCGTGATGACGAGCTCCTCGAGCGCCGGGGGAATGGACTCCACCTTGCGCAGCAGCTCCGCCACCAGCCGGTGGCTGTCGTCCGGGGACAGGGGCCGCAGCTCCAGCCGGACATGGGCGGGGGCGTGGGCCCAGCCGGGACGCCGCTCGAAGAACTCGGGCCGCGCGGTGCACACCACGAGTAGCTGCTCGGGCGCGAGCGTCTCGTGCAGGCGCTCGAGCAGGTCCAACGCGCTGTCGTCCGCCCAGTGGATGTCCTCCAGGAAGAGCACCATGGGCTCGCGCCGCAAGAGGGCCCGGAAGTACTCGCCGAGCGACTCCAGGCCCCGGGCCCGGAGGCTCTGCTCGTCCATGGGCGTGCCCTTGAGGTGCGGGCTGTTGCTGAAGTCGAAGCCGATGAGCGAGCCGGCGAGGTGGGCGCGGATGCGGCTCGACTCTCCGGGGCCGAGCGCCTCGTGGAAGCTCTCCTCCAGCCGGGCGCGCACCACGCTGGGTGGATCACTCTCCTGCACCTGGAGGTGGAAGGAGAACAGGTCGCGCAAGAGGGCGTTGGGGTGCCGGCGCATTTCCGGACTGGCGCGTCCCCGGAGACAGCGGGGGGGCACGTCCAGCGACTCGAGCCACGTCTCGAACTCGCCGAGCAGCCGCGACTTGCCGATGCCCGCCTCGCCCGTGAGCGTCACCCGGTGGCTGCCGTTGCCCGCGAGCACCGCCTGGAGCGCCGCGCGCAAGTGGCGCGTCTCGTGCTCGCGTCCCACCAGCCGGGCCCAGACGCCGTCCAGGCCCCGGCCCCGCCGCAGGAAGGCCCGGGGCTTGGCCTCCGTCACCCGGTACACCTGCAGGGACTCCTGTTTGCCCTTGAGGCGCAGGGGGGCCAGGGGCTCGGCCGCGAAGGCCCCGCTCACGTGGCGCCAGGTGTTGTGGGAGATGAGGATGCCGTCCACGGGCGCGGCCTGCTCCAGGCGGCTCGCGGTGTTGACGGTGTCGCCCATCACCGTGAGCTCCCCGCGCGTGCCCACCACGCCCAGCAGCACCGGCCCCGTGTGGATGCCGATGCGCATGTGCAGCCCTTCCGGGGGCGCCGCGGGGAAGGTGGCCAGCTGCGCCTGGATGTCCAGGGCCGCGTGGAGCGCCTGCTCGGCGTCGTCCTCGCTCGCGCCCTCCGTGCCCCAGAGCGCCATGACGGCATCCCCGATGTGTTTGTCGATGCGCCCGCCGTGCCGGAGGATGGCCCCGTCCACGCGCTCCCACAGCTGGTTCATCAGCTCGCTGACGTCCTCGGGATCCATCCGCTCGCTCAGCGCGGTGAAGCCGCACAGGTCGCCGAAGAGCACGGTGACGTGCCGGCGCTCGAAGGGGACGTGCGAGGTGAGGGCGGCGATCCGGACGCGCAAGGCGGCCAGCGCGGCCTCGGTGGCCTCGTGGCCGAGCACCGTGCGCTGGGCTTCCAACACCGCCATGGCCTGCTCGAGCAGGTCGCGTTCGTTGCTCATCGTCCTCCGGTGGGGAGCCGGGCCGGGGCCCCGGCCATTCAACCAATCAGGGCGGGTGACGTCGAGTGGCGGAAGAAAATTCCGCTCTTTCTCACCGTCCGGGTTTCAGGCCCGTGGGCGCGGTGTCGGTGCGGAAGATGGGGTAGAGGTTGAGCCGCGAGTCCCAGGCGGGGTGGCGCTCGGCGAAGAAGCGCAGGCGGGCGCGCGCATCCCCGGCGAAGGCCTTGTCCTTCAGGCGCTCCTCCCATGCGGCCTTCGCGGCGGGGTCCTTCGCCAGCAACTCCCGGGCGAAGGGCTCCACCACGTAGTCCTCGATGTACTCCTTCTGCTCGAAGTGGTTGTTGAAGAAGCCCCAGGAGAGGAGCGAGTCCGGCGCGAGGGGCTCGAACAGGTGGGCGAGCAGGGGAGCGCTCTTCTGCGCGGCGGGGACATAGAGGGTGCCGGCGGGCAGCGGCCAGGTCTCCTTCGTCCATTGACCCTTCACGGACAGGGGCTGCCGGCCCTCGTAGGAGCCGGGGCGGAAGGTGGCCTCGGTGGCGCGGAACACCTCCACCCCGGTGGAGGGCTGGGCCTGGCCGAGCCGCTGGAAGCGCAGACCGTGGATGGTGAGCTTGCGGGCCACCCACTCCGCGTGGGCCGGGGGCACGAGGTAGCCGCCCGCGGGCAGGGTGGTGGTGAGGGCGGGGCGGAGCTCCTCGAAGTAGGGAATGGTCCACACCTGGGGCTTCGTGGGGTCGTAGCGGATCCACGGCTGCTGGGTGAGGTCGGAGGGCGAGCGCTCATAGGCATAGCCGCGGAAGTCGATGGGGCGGCTCTTGTCCGTGTTCTCCCAGGCGAGCACTACCTCGCGCGCCTTGCCGGCCTCGGCCTCGGCGTCCACCGCCGCGCGGGCCTTCATGAGCGCCTGGCCGTCCCGGGCGAAGAGCCGCAGGAGCCCCTCCAGCACGTGGCGCGTGGTGGCCACGCGGTGCGCGTAGGGCTTCCACGAGTGGGTCTCCACCAGCACGCCATAGCGCCGGTTCACCATCCAGTAGGCGTTGCTGAAGCGCGGCGGCGCCACGCCGTAGCTCACGCCCGAGCGGGGATCATCCCCCTCGCGGAAGGAGGGGTAGAAGGGCAGGGGCAGGTGGCCCTGAGCCTCCAGGGCGGTGAACAGCTCCTGGCGCAGCTTCTCGCCAGCGGCCCGGAGCGGCTCGGGGCCCGTCTTCTGCGGCTCGAGCTGCACGCTCACGTCGTGCTCGAACTGGGCGCCGTCCGTGACGTGCAGGTCGATGGCGACGAGGGGATCCCACGCATGCTGCAGGGTGAGCAGGGCGCCCATCTCCGGGGCGTCCGCCTTGACGTAGTCGCGGTTGAGGTTGAAGCCCTGCGCGGTGACGCGCCAGCCCATCTCCTCGGGGCCCACCTGGTTGGGGCGGTGGTTGGGGCCGAAGCGCTCGTGGCCATCCACGTTGAAGACGGGCACGAAGACGGCCGTCACGCCCTGGAGCACCCCCGGCAGCGCCTTGCCGTCGAGCAGGTCGCGCAAGAGCCAGAAGCCCGCGTCCTTGCCGTCGATCTCCCCGGCGTGGATGCCGCCCTGGAAGAAGACGACGGGGCGGCCCTTCTTCGCCGCCGCGGCGGGGGTGAGGGTGCCGTCCGCGCTCGCGGTGAGCACCAGCAGGGGGCGGCCCTCGGGGGTGGTGCCGAAGGAGTCGCAGCGCACCTTGCCGGGGTAGCGCTTGGGGAAGGCGCGGCAGAGGGTCTCCACCTCGGCGTAGCGGCCGGTGCGGAGCCACCCGCTCTGCTCGGCGACGGTGGTGAGGGGCGTCTGGTGGAGTGTCAGGGCGAGGAGCGCGGACAGGAGCATGTCGGCCGCCTGTTGAGCACACCGCCCGGCCCCGCTCAACCTTGTCGTGGGGTGCCGGGCGGGACGCTGAGGCTCTCGCCCACGGCGAGCACGTGCAGGGGCTCCACGGGGAGCGCGCGCCGCTTCCACTCGGCGTCCAGCCGCTGGGGCGGCTCGTCGAGGGGCTCGTCGGTGAGCTTGAAGGTTCCCCAGTGCATGGCGAGGAAGCGCCGGGCCCCGAGGTCCTCATAGGCCTGTACCGCCTGCTCGGGGTTCATGTGCTGCTTCTCCATGAACCACTCCGGATCATAGGCGCCGATGGGCAGCAGGGCGGCCTCGATGCCGGGAAAGCGCTGGCCGATCTCCCGGAAGCCCGCGAAGTAGGCGGTGTCGCCCGAGTGGTAGACGCGCGTGCCGCCGCCCTCCACCACGAAGCCGCCCCAGAGCGTCTCGTTGACGTCCGCGAGGCCGCGGCGGCTCCAGTGCTGGGCGGGGACGAAGTGCACGGTGACGGGGCCCACGCGCGTGGAGCCCCACCAGTCCAGCTCGGTGACGGACAGGCCGGTGCGCTGGAAGTAGCGCGTCAGGCCGAGTCCCCCGATGACGGGCGCGCCCACCTGGCGCACGGTGGGCAGGTCCAGGTGATCATAGTGGTTGTGGGACACCAGCGTGGCCTGGATGGGGGGCAGCTGGCCGGTCGGCACTCCGGGGGGCACGTTGCGGCGGATGAAGCCCGGAATGCTGTCGCGCAGCACGGGATCGATGAGCAGCGACACCCCCTCGAGCTGGACGAGCCAGCTCGCGTGACCCAGCCAGGTGAGGCGCGCGCCCTCGCCGGGGGCGGGGGGCACGGCCAGGACGGCGAGGTCCGGTTCCACGCGGCGCATGGTGCAGGTGGCCGCGCTCTTGCGGCGCCTGCCAGCCACCTTGTCCGCCACCGCCCATTGGAAGACGGTGGACATGGGGTGGGGGCCGCTGCCATCCAGGTTCTTGAAGCGCAACGCCATGGGGAAGGGTTCCTCGTGGGTGGGTGGAATGGGCGTACGCCCCGTCCTGTTCCGCCCTCATCCTAAGCAAGCACGGGAATGATTTCTTCCCGATGCGCCAGGGGTGGAGAAGTATCCAGCCAATATGAGCGTGCGGCATTTCGACATCGTGGTGATCGGCTCGGGCCCCGGCGGGGAGGGCGCGGCCATGAAGGCGGCCAAGTCCGGCAAGCGGGTGTGCGTGGTGGAGCAGCGTCCGCTGGTGGGCGGTGCCTGTACCCATACGGCCACCATTCCCTCCAAGGCGCTCCGGCACGCCATCCAACGCCTCGTGGACGTGCAGATGGACCATCCCGAGCTGCGCGTGGAGCTGGGCCAGAAGTGGAAGTTCAAGGACATGATGCGCTCGGCGTCGACGGTGGTGTCGCGCCAGGTGCAACTGCGCACCACCTTCTACGAGCGCAACCGGGTGGAGCTGGTGGTGGGACGGGCGCGCTTCCTGGATGCCCACACGCTCGAGGTGGACGAGCCCCGGGGCGCGAGTGAGCAGCTGTCCGCCAAGGCGTTCGTGCTGGCCACGGGCTCGCGGCCCTACCACCCGCCGGACCTGGACTTCCAGCACCCGCGCGTCTTCGACTCGGACACCATCTTCAACCTGCGCGAGACGCCGATGACGATGATCATCTACGGCGCGGGCGTCATCGGGTGCGAGTACGCGTCCATGTTCCGGCAGCTGGGCGTGAAGGTGGACTTGGTGAACACGCGCGAGCGGCTCCTGTCCTTCCTGGACGATGAGATCTCCGACGCGCTGTCCTACCACCTGCGCGAGCAGGGCGTGCTCATCCGCCACCAGGAGCAGATGGAGCGCGTGGAGACGCGGGACGATGGGGTGGTGCTGCACCTCAAGAGCGGCAAGCGCCTGCGGGCGGACGTCTTCCTGTGGGCCAACGGGCGCACCGGCAACACCCAGGACATCGGGCTGGAGGCGCTGGGCATCCAACTGGACTCGCGCGGCAACATCCAGGTGAACGACGCCTACCAGACGGTGGTACCGCACATCTACGCGGTGGGCGACGTGGTGGGCATTCCCTCGCTGGCGAGCGCCTCGTATGACCAGGGCCGCTTCGCCGCCACGCACATCGTCGAGGGGCGGTTGGAGCACAAGCTGGTGAAGGACATCCCCAGCGGCATCTACACCAGCCCGGAGATCAGCAGCCTGGGCCGCACCGAGCAGGAGCTCACGCGCCTGGGCGTGCCCTACGAAGTGGGCCACGCGTTCTTCAAGAGCCTGGCGCGCGCTCAAATCACCGGCCGCACGGTGGGCATGCTCAAGCTGCTCTTCCACCGCGACACGCGGGAGATCCTCGGCATCCACTGCTTCGGGGACAACGCCTCGGAGATCATCCACATCGGCCAGGCCATCATGTCCCAGGACGGGCCGGGCAACTCCATCGACTACTTCATCAACACCACCTTCAACTACCCCACCATGGCCGAGGCCTACCGGGTGGCGGCGCTCAACGGACTCAACCGCCTGTTCGAGCACTGAGGGACTGGCGTCGTCGCCTCCCCGCCCGCGTCGACGTTCCCCCTGGAGCATGACACGGGTGTCAGGGTGAGGTGGGGCCCGGAGGAGGGCAAGCGCCGCCCTCCGTCGGGCTCATTGCTGGAACATGTCTTGCTTTGGGCCCGGGTCCACCCCTTCACCCGGAGCATGGACATGAGCAGGACACGGCGGTTGTGGATCGCAGGGCTGGCGGTACTGACGCTGGTGGGTTGTTCCGGGATGGACATCGGAGGTTCTCCCGGAGGTGTGGGAGGCGCTCCCGGTGGGGACATGGGGGCGACTCCCGGCGGAATCCAGGACATCGCGCTGGCGCGGCGGAAGATCGACGCGGGGCAGATTCCCCTCGCGGAAGACTTCACCGCCGAGGGGCTCTACGCGGAGCATGATCTTCCCCTGGAGGGCCCGCCCTGTGAGCAGGTGCTGTGTCTGCGCACGGCCACGGGCATCGCGACGGCCATCGACACGGACCGCCAGGAGGTGTTCGTGCAGGTGGGGTTTTCGTCCAACGTGGATCCCGCCACCTTCCGCCGCCAGCCGCTCGACGCGGCGCTGGTCATCGATCACTCCGGCTCCATGGCGGGCGAGCCGATGGCGGCCGTGAAGGAAGCGGCGCGCCGGTTGGTGGCGAAGCTGGACGAGAACGACACCTTCTCGCTGGTCATCTTCGATGACCGCTCCCAGGTGCTGGTGAAGCAGACTCCCGTGCGCGACCGCGAGGCCCTGCTGCGCGCCATCGACACCATCCAGGTGGCCGGCTCGACCTGCATCGAGTGCGGACTGCGCGATGGTTACCAGCAACTCGCCACGCGCGAGCTGGACGCGTCACGCTCCCGCCGCGTCTTCCTCTTCACGGACGCGATGCCCAACGTGGGCCAGACGCAGGACAGCGCGTTCATGACGCTTTTGCGCGACCACTCCCGCGAGGGCCGCGACCTGACCCTCTTCGGGGTGAACCTCGCGTTCGATCAGGCCTTCGTCACGGCCATCTCCTCGGTGCGGGGCGCCAATGCCTTCTACCTGAGCGGCGCCGAGCGCACGCGGACGGTCTTCGACGAGGACTTCGACTACCTGGTGACGCCCATCGCGTATGACTTGAAGATGGTGCTCATTCCCGCCCACGGCTTCCGGGTGGAGGCGGTGTATGGCATTCCCGGGGTGGCGCCCGGCGCGAGCCTGGCCTCGCTGGAGCTTCCCACGGTCTTCCTCTCCCGGCGGCGCGGCGCCATCCTCGCGCGCCTCTCCCGGGAGGCGGACATCCAGCCCGCGCAGCGGATGTTGTCGGAGGAGTTCTCCTTCACGCCCGCTCGTGGTGAGGCGAGCCCGCCCACGCTCCTGACGGCGAGCTACGAGGGCAGCGAGCCGCTCTCGTCCACCGGCACGTGGTACTCCGAGGACACGGTGCGCAAGACGGCGGCCCTGACGAACTTCATCCTCGGCGCCCGGGCGGCGTGCACGTCCTGGCACGCGGGGGACAAGGCTCGGGCCCGGGAGTTGGCGGAGCGGACGGTGGAACTGCTGCGCACCCATGCGGAGCAGTTGGACGACGCCGGGCTGCGCGCCGAGGCGGAGCTGGCGTCCAAGCTCGCCGCGCTGATGGCTCCCTGAACCCTCAAGCCTCGCCGGCCTCGTTGGCGAAGACCTCGGAGGGATCCGGCTTGGCCTGCTCGATGAGGGTCGGCTTGTGGTGGGCCACCTTCCGCTTCCAGTGCCCGGAGAAGTAGTAGGCCATGCTGCAGCCGAGCGACACGAAGAAGCTGATGGCGATGGCGTACCAGACGCCCTTCACGTCGTGCATCTGGCGGGACAGCACGTACGCCAGGGGCACGCGGACCACCCAGAGGCTGAGCAGGGAGATGACGGTGGTGACCATCGTCGAGCCAGCGCCGTTGATGATGCCGTTGCTCACGAAGGTGAGGCCGAACAGGACGTAGCAGGCGCCCACGATGTGCAGATACGAGGTCCCCAGCTCGACGACGACGGGATCCGTGATGAACACCTTCAGGAGGGCCTCCGGGAAGAGGACGGCCATCGCGGAGATGACGAGGGTGATGGCTCCGCTGAAGGCGCACCCCCACGCGAAGATCTGCCGGACGCGAGACAGGTGGCCCGCCCCCAGGTTCTGTCCGGCGAGCGTCGAGATGGCCATGCCGAAGTTGATGGCCGGCATGAAGGCGATCTGATCGATGCGCGAGGCCGCGCCGAAGGCCGCCGTGGAGATCTCCCCGAAGCGGTTCACGATGCCCGTCACCAGCACCATGCCGAGCGACACCAGGGACTGCTGGATGGAGGCGGGCACACCAATCCGGAGGGTCTGCCAGGTGGCCGGGCCGAGGTGGCTCAGGCGCGGCCAGCCGGGCGCGACGGGGGACTTCTGCCGGTGCAGCCAGACCACCAGCACAGCCAGCACGAGCACCTGGGAGACGATGGTGGCCCAGGCGGTGCCGTTGAGCCCCAGGCGCGGCAGGCCCAGGTGCCCGAAGATGAGGAGCGGATCCAACACCGTGGTGAGCACCACGGAGATGAGCTGGAAGTACAGGGGCGTCTTCGAATCCCCCATGCCCTGCAGCATGCTGCGCAGCGCGAACATGCCGAAGCTGAAGGGCAGCGACAGCAGGATGATGCGCAGGTAGTCCACCGAGGGCTGGAAGATGTCCTCCGGGGTGTCCATGGCGCGGAGGATGTGGGGCGTGAAGAGCTCGCCCAGCAGGGTCAGCACGAGGCTCAGGCCGATGATCAACACGGTCGAGCTGTCCACCACCCGCCGCAGCTCGTCGAAGCGCCTGGCGCCATAGCTCTGCGACACGAGGATGTTCGTCGCGAGCGTCATGCCCATCCCGATGCCGAAGAGGGTGAAGATGACGGGAAAGCTCACGGTGACGGTGGCCAGCGCCCCGGTGCCGAGGAACTGCCCCACCCAGATGGCGTTGATGAAGCTGTAGGCCGTCTGCAGCAGGCTGCCGATGAGCATCGGCAGGGAGAACGTCACGATGTGCCGGGGGATGCTGCCCGTGGTCAAATCAGTCCCGAACTTCGGTTTCATGAGTCTGCCTTCTGCCGTGAGGGCTTCTTCACGGTCTGGTGCGGTATGCACCCTCGACCGCGGGCGCGCCAGTCCCCCGAGCGGGTTTTCTCGCCGGGTGGGCGCCAGGGCACGCCGCGCCTTCAGTCGTCCGGGGCGTGCGCCAGTACAGACTGCACCATGTCCCTCAACTCCCGGGCGGAGAACGGCTTGTCCACCCGGCGGTTGCCCACCTGGGAGAGGAACTCGCGGGCCTTGGGCGTGAAGGCGCCTCCGGACAGGAAGATGAGCTGATCGGCCAGCGCGGGCAGGTGCTGCGCGAGCTGCTGGTGCAGGTCCACCCCACTCATCTCCGGCATCATCACGTCACACAGGATGACGTCGAAGCGCTCTCCGCTCATGAGCCGCGCGAAGGCCTCGCGCGCGCTCGTCAGCGTCACCACCTCATGGTCCCTCTGGAGCGTGCGGCGGATGGCCGTGCCGATCATGGGCTCGTCATCCACGACGAGCACGCGGCCCCTGCGCGCGGGAGCCGCCTCGGCGGGCGCTTGCGGTGCCTCCGCGCGGGCCTCGGGGCTGAGCGCGTCGAGGAGGATCCAGAAGGTGCTGCCGTGTCCCTCGCGGCTCTCCACCCCCATCTGACCGCCGAAGCTCGTCACGATGTCGTGGCAGATGGACAGGCCGAGCCCGGTGCCCACGCCCACGGGCTTGGTGGTGAAGAACGGCTCGAACATCCGCCCGAGGTGCTCCGGGGAGATGCCCACGCCGGTGTCACGCACCTCGATGCGCACGCGCGCTCCCTCGCGCCGCGTGACGACACGCACCTCGTTGCCCGCCGCGTTGCCCTCGGGAATGGCATGGGCCGCGTTGACCAGCAGGTTGAGGAACACCTGCCCGAGCCGGCCTTCCTTCGCCTGGACCTGGACCGGCTCCCCGTAGTCGCGCACCAGCCGCGTGCGGTGCTTGAGCTCGTTCACCGCCATGTCGATGGAGGACTCGAGCACCCGGTGCACGTCCACGGGCGCCAGTGTCCCGTCCTCGTCCCCACGCGAGAACATCTTCAACTGCCGCACGATGTCGCGTACCCGGGTGATGCCGAGCCGGGTGTCCGCCACCAGATCCTGGACCTCCTTGCGCCCGGTGGCGCACAAGCCCAGCCGGGGCAGCACCTGGTTCTCCAGATGGTCCAGGTTGGCCATCGTGTAGGCGAGCGGGTTGTTGATCTCATGCGCGACGCCCGCCGCGAGCAGTCCGAGCGAGCCCATGCGATCCGCGCGCAGCAGCCGTCCCTCCATCTGCTTGCGCTCGGTCAGGTCCCGGACGATCCACACATGGGAGGGCTGTCCGTCGAACATCAGGGGGAGATGGAAGAGATCCACGGGAACACGGCCGCCCCCGCGCGCCAGCAGCAGGACTTCCCGGGGCGGGATGGGCTCGCCGGTGGACTCCATGCGCTGCACATCCGCCTGGAGCGGGAGCCAATCCTCCGGACGGAGGAACTTCAGGCCCAGCTCCAGCAGCGTCTTGCCCAACAGCTCCATCTGGGACGAGTAGCCCAGCAGACGGACGTAGGTGGGGTTCATGTAGACGAGCCGCGTGTCGTGCATCACGCAGACGCCGTCGGGCAGCCGCTCGATGAGCTCGCGGAAGCTCTCCTGGGAGCGGCGTAGGGCCTCCAGCGTGCGCGTGTG
This sequence comes from Cystobacter fuscus, assembly GCF_044360685.1. GTDB lineage: Bacteria > Myxococcota > Myxococcia > Myxococcales > Myxococcaceae > Cystobacter > Cystobacter fuscus_C. The sequence goes on from NZ_CP043491.1 coordinate 1,521,483, forward strand.
CTGGAGCCCATAGCGGATGGAGCGCTCCAGGAGCGTGGGGGTGAGCTGGGACTTCTCGAGGAAGTCGGTGGCCCCGGCCTGCTGGGCCTGATGGTCGATGTCGTCGTCCTCCTGTCCGGTCAACAGGATGAACGGGCCCTCCCAGCCCCTGCTCCGGGCCTGCTGGAGCAGCTCGAGCCCCGTCATGGGGCCGAGCCGGTAGTCGGCCAGACACACGTCATGGTTGCCGGACGCCAGCTCCTCCAGGGCGCGCTCGCAGGTCGCCACCCACTCGAGCTCCACCCGCCGCGGTCCCAATTGCCGCAGGCAGTCCCGGGTCAGGACGTAATCATCCTCATCGTCCTCGACGAGCAGGACGCGGATGGCGTGTGCATCGGCCGCACGTCTCATTCGGAGCTTGTTTCGGGAGGCAGTTCGACGATCTGCAGCCAGTGCCGGTTGAGCACCTTCACGACCTCGACGAGCCCATCGAAGGTCACCGGCTTGGTGATGAAGCAGTTGGCCCCGAGGTTGTAGCTGCGCAGGATGTCCTCCTCGGCCTTGGACGTGGTCAGCACGACGATGGGGATGTTCTTGAGCACCGGGTCGGATTTGATCTCCCGGAGCGCCTCGCGGCCATCCTTGCGCGGCATGTTCAGGTCCAGGAGGATCAACCCCGGCCGCGGGGAGTCCTTGGGGTTGGCGTAGCGGCCGAGGCGGCGCAGGTAGTTGATGAGCTCCTCGCCGTCCTCGACGAAGCGCAGCTCGTTGGCGAGCCGGCTCTCCTGCATGGCCGAGCGGGCGAAGTCCCGGTCATCCGGGTCATCATCGGCCATCAGGATGGTGACAGCTCGTTTGGGCTCCATGGCTCTTTCTACCCGTGCAAGGGCTGCCGCGGGGACAGCGTGATGTGGAAGGCCGCTTCTGCGAGAGCTGGCGCATCTGGGCGGGGAGCCGCGTCGAACATGGGCAGCGGCTCGAGCGACACCGCCGCGCTGGTCTGCTCGAGGGGCGCCTCGAGGTCCTCGCGCAACTCCTCGACGGTGGTGTCACTCACTGCGAAGGTCCTCGCTCGAACGCTGGCTGGACGTGGTGCGGGCTCCCCTGGAAAGCCGCCTCGAAACAATATGCGACACAAAGGGGAGGGTTGTATAGCGCTCGACAACGAGGGCACTGGGGCCTTGATTTCGAGGCATGGACGGCCGGGCGGAGGGGCGCCCCCGACGAGTGCCCGCTCACGGTGGAAACGCGCCAGCGACCGCCGCCGCGGACGAAGTGGGCTCGGGGAGCAGGCAAGACCACACCTCCGACCCCTTCACTCCGTGCGCCACGAGCGCGGGCGCCGAACTATGGTCCCGCCGCATGAACGCCAGGTCCTTCTCCTTCGCTCTCACCACCGCTGTCTGCCTCCTCTCCTCCGCCACCGCGTGGGCCAAGCCCTACCGGGCCATGGTGACGCGCACCGCGTCGACAACCCGGCCGGGCAACCTGGAGCTTGGTTTGCGCTACCAGGGCTTCTTCTCGCTCGAGCAGGGCAAGTCGCTGCCCTACCACCAGGTCTCCCCGAGCATCCGCTGGGGCATCGTCGACAACGTGGAGGCCAACGTCTACTTCGAGGTCCTGGGCATCGGCACGCCCGGGGAGAGCAACTTCCAGGTGGCCTTCGGTGACATCCCGCTCGGCCTGCAGTGGACCTTCCTGGAAGCGGGTCCCCTGGCGCTGGGCGCCTACGGCCGCGTCACCTTCCCCACCGGGCCGAGCGACCAGGACGCGATCCAGCCGCTGCTGTCGGACGGAACGTGGGACATCGAGGGCACGTTCATCGCCGAGCTGCGGGTGACCAGGAACCTGCGCTTCATGCTCAACCCGAGCTACCTCCACCATGGGACGCGCGATCGCGGCTCCCGGCAGCCCTTCGACGTTCCGGACGCGCTGCAGCTCGCCGTGGCGGGCACGTACAACATCAACGACCAGACCCTGGTGGGCCTGGAGGTCATCGGCCGCCGCTACTTCGAGCCCGCCATCACCCCGACGTGGACGAACAACGCCAACCAGGTGGAGATCATCCCCGTGGTGCGCCGCGAGCTCTTCCCGGGACTGGTGCTCGAGGCCGTGGCGGGCATCGCGGTGACGCCGGACCTCTCCGACATCTACAACTTCCGCTTCCTGCTCGGCGGCACCTACGAGTTCGACCTCGCCTCCGGCCCGAACCTGCCCACGAAGAATCCGGTGAAGAAGCCCACCCCGCCGAAGAAGAAGCCCACCAAGCGCTAGAGCGGGCTATCCGCGCGCGGTGACACGCACCCGGGTGCCCCGGCCCACGCCGAGCACCCGCGCCGCGTCGCCGTCCCGCACGGACACCTCCAGCAGTCCCGTGCTGCCTCCCAGGGACAGGAGCGCCCCGGGAGCGACGGCCTGATAGTGGGCGTGGGGCGCGTCCGGGATGAGGCGGTCGCCGACCTGGACGTCGAAGCGGGCCGGCAGCCGCGCCACGGGCAGATTGGTGATGAGGTTGCCGTAGGTATCCACGTGCAGCACCTCGCCCACGAGCGCGCCGCCTCCGCCTTCCTCCTGGGGCTCGGGGAAGGTGAAGGGCGTCTCCAGCCGCTCCAGGCGCCGGCCGAGCTGCTCGAGCGGCACGCCCGCCGCGAGGTGGCCCACCACGGGGGCGAACAAATCCCTCCCATGAAAGGTCCGCGAGCGCCGGGGTCCCCACCAGGTGGGGTCGGTCAGCTCGACGGCGTCGGCCAGTCCGCCGAGCAGCAGGAGCGCGGGCACCAGCAGGCCGTTGTCCGGGCCCACCAGCACGTCGCCCCGGTGGCTTCTCACGGCCACGGCCCGCCGCGTGGAGCCCACGCCGGGATCCACCACCGCCAGGTGCAGCGAGCCCTCGGCGAAGGCTTCCACCGCGCTCCACAGCAGGAAGGCGCCCGCCCTCACGTCCTGCGCGGGCACCGCGTGCGTGAGATCCACGAGACGCGCGTGGGGAGCGACCCGGAGGATCGCCGCCTTCATCTGACCCACGTAGGTGTCCGTCAGGCCGAAGTCGGTGAGCAGGCTGATCAGGGGCGGAGGCATGATGCCGGGAAGATATACGGACTGCGGGCCCCGGTTGCCCCTCTGTGCCTACATCACCTTCGTTGGCGACATGTGCATCCGCCGACCCGACGCAGGCCCCTGAACCAGGCCCCGGGCGGGGCGTTGGCCCCACCCGGGTGGGGGCCGTGACCGCTCAGGGCTCGAACTGGATGGCGTAGGCCGTCCAGCTCGTGGTTCCGTTGGGAGCGTCCCTGGTCACCGAGAGCTGATTGCCGTTCAGGGACAGTCTCCCGGTGGCCGTGCCCAGGATGTCGTTCGTGGCGAACGAGGTCTCGCCCGCGCCCTGTCCGCCAGCCTGGGAATTGGTGAGCAGCAGCGTCCGGGTCGCATCCACTGGCGTGGCGAGGGTGGCGTTGGTGCTCGCCGCGCCATCATTCGCCGTCAACGGGTGCGTCTGGACGAGTGTGCCCGGGGGGAAGGTGATGCGTTCCCAGGAGATCTGGGGAATGTCGCCGGTGGTGATCGCGGTACCGGCCCCGCGATGGAAGAGCAAGCGGGTGGTGTTCGCTGAATCGATTTCCCCTCGAGTCATCCGTTTGTAGATGTCCTGGCCGTTGGTGCTGACCTGCCAGGTGGACAGTACGATGGACCGGGAGAGCTCGGCCGAGGGCAGGTTGCCCACTGTCAGCAGTCCACTGTTGGAGGGCATCGCTCCCGTGATGTCTCGCTGCACCTGGCTGCCGGTGAATTGGACCACCTGGAGGGAGAAGACCTGGTTCGAGTTGCAGTCTTGGAACAGGAATGCGTTGAGGTTGATGTTGTTGCCAGCGCCGGAGAGCCTGACCGAAGGGAAGTCGTTGTTGTCGACGACCTCCCCATCCTGGGAGGAACTGAAGAGCACGAAGCTGCTCGCCAGGTCGACCGCCGTGGGGAGGCGGGTAGTGCTCGTGGCGCACTCAAAATCGGGGAAATGCTGGACGGACAGTCCTTGGAGGCGTTCCACCACCTGCCAGTTGATGTTCGCGGGCCCTGTGGTGCCATTGCGCTTGCAGAGGATGGTGTTGTTGGTCGAGAACGAGCAGCGGACGAAAGAGTTGACGGGCTGATCGTTGTTGGTGGTGGCCTGGAAGACGAGGAAGCTGCGAGACGGCGTGACCGCGACCGAGGTATTGGTGGTGCTGCTGATGAGGCAGCTCTTCTCCTTCGCCCCCTCCTCGATCTGGCACGAGCCCCGCCGGACCACGGGGACGATGGTGTGGGTCTGCCTGGCCTCTCCCACCGGGGCCCCGCTCAGCTTGAGCTCCACCGAGCCACCTGTCTTGATCCTGAAAGACATGGACCCCTCCGTGGTTCCCTGCGGGTCGAAGTTCGTGCCCAGTTTCTTTGAAGGGTCGCACCCCGGCCCCCAGAACACCTCGAAGCTTGCCTCCTGTGTGGTGGACAGGGAGAGCAACTGGCCCGCGGGGAGGGCCGAGAGGTTGTTGTATGGGTCCGTGATGCGGATGTTCACCGGACTGGAGCACTGCCCGGCATACATGGATTGTCCGGTCGTGGGTGACAAGGTGAGCCTGGCGGCGGGCAAGGGTTTCACGAGCCGGGTTGCTTGTGATTGCAGGGACGTGCCGTTGAGTTTGGCCGCGAGGGTGAACGTGGTCGCGCGGGTGCCCCGGAAATAGAAGGAGAGGGTGGCGGCTGGAGGCAGGGTGCTGGTGTTGAGGACCTGGGTACAAGCCGCATCCTGGTAGAGCGCGGCCTCCTCGGCGTTCGCGGGCGTGGGCGTGAGCGAGAGGTTGAGGCTGGAGAGCGTCACGGGCGCGGGATTGTCGAACGCGTCGCGCCATTCGAGCGAGACAGCAGAACAGTCACCCGCCTGCACGGTGGCGTTCGGGGAGGTGAAGGCGAACTTCGTCACGGGTCCGGGGCGCAGGGTATGGGTCAGGGTCGCCTGCTGCGCCACCGCGGAAGAGCTGGCGCTCAGCGGGCCCTGGCCGACCGTGGTGCTGCGCACGAAGAAGGTGACGCTGCTCTTGCCCGAGGAAATGGAGGAGGGGGGCGATGAGGTGCAACCTGGGTCCGAGTGGAAGGTCACGCCGGGGCCGAACGTGCTCGCCAGGGTGATGGGCGTGGGGAAGCCAGCGAAGGAGGGCTTCCCGTCGGACTCGCGGCGCTCCACGGTCACCTGCGCCGAGCACTGACCCGCTATCGTCGTCAGCTCCGACGAGGTGAAGACGAGCGAGGTGGGGGCCCGGCTACACGTCTTGCCCGAGCAGGTGGCGTCTTCACAGCCGCGCTGGCCATTGCAATTGAGGTCGTCGCTCGCGTCGCACACTTCCTGGGCCTGGGGCTGGCGCCTGGCCTCCTTGTCATCGCAGTCCGCCCCGCGCAGCTCGGCCGCGACGAAGCCATCGCGATCCTCGTCCTCGGCGGCGCTCGGCGGTGACAGGGTCAGATGGACGTCCTGGGTGCCTGGCTCGAAGTGGACGGCGACCGGCTCGCCGCGCCCATTGTAGAACCGCGAGTCCTCACACGTCGCTCCTCCCCAGAGGGCACGCGCCTGGAGCTGGACGTCCGCGGGGAGGTCCTTGCGGAAGACGGCCAGCTCCAGCACTTGATCCTCCGGGCGGAGCAGGGGAGCGGATTCCGTGCGGAGTTCTCCCTCCGGGGTGCGGACTTCCAGGACGACGCAGCTCGCTTTCAGCGCGGGGTCGATCTGGATGATGGCCTTCACGGCTTCACCCCGGTTGCAGCCGGCGAGCACGAAGAACAGGAAGAGGACTGCTCGGTTCATGGGGCCCATTCTACTGGAGTCTCCTCGCGGAGAGCTTTTACATCCCCGTGGGCCACGTGTCCGCCGCGTCCTCCTCCTCGTGGCCCGCATCCCGATCGAGCGGTTGCACGGCACTCGTGGTGTCGTAGTGCAGGACCGCGTCGAACTGCGCGGGGAGATCCGCGAAAAAATAATGGCTGTGGCGTTCGCTGTGGGGGGCGTAGATGACGCCAATGGCCCGCTCCAGCCGCCGCTCGCGCAGGGCGGAGCCCGCCTCGCCCAGGTCCTCCATCCTCAACAGGAAGGCCGGCAGGCCCAGCTCGTGGAAGATCGCCTCGTAGCTGCCCGGCAGCGCGGGCCTCACCCGCCGCCTGCGGCCCGGGGTGTCCCACTCGCGCGCGGCGAGGACGGTGCCCGTGTAGGTGGTGAAGCCCACGTTGAACGTCTTCCGGCCATGCCGCTCGCGCAGGAGCTGACCCAGGTTCAGCTCTCCCTGATCCCCCATCTGCGTGGCGCGGGCATCGCCCAGGTGCGAGTTGTGGGCCCAGACGACCAGGCGCGCGGGCTCCCCGCGGCGCCGGCCGAGGTACTCGGACAGGGCATCCGCGGTGTCCGCCATGTGCGTGTCGCGCAGGTTCCACGACTCATCCCGCCCGGCGAACATGGCCCGGTAGTACGCCTCCGCGTCCCGGACCAGCCGGGCGTTCTGCTCCGCGTGGAAGTGCGCGTCTTCCTCACGCGCTCCGTCCCGCCCCCGGCGCTCGCGCAGCTCCCTCAACTGCGCCAGCACCTCCTGCTCGCAGGTGTCCGCGTAGCCATAGGTGGTGGCGTGCCCATAGGACTGGGCATCCTCGCCGAAGCGGTCGAAGCACGCGTACCGGTCCCTCGCGCGCGCCGCCGCCACGGGGTCGCGCGCTTCCAGGTAGCGCACCACCTCGCGCATGGAGGCATGCAGGCTGTAGAGGTCCAACCCATACAGGCCCGCCCGCTCCCCCTCTGGCCGGGAGGCGTTGTGCGCGCGCAGCCATTCCACGAACGCTCGCATCTCGGCGTTGCGCCACATCCACCGGGGAAAGCGCTGGAAGTCGTCCAGGGCCTCTTCCGCCCGGCTGTCGCGGGGCTCGCCCCGGACGTACTGATTGAGCCGCAGCGCGTCCGGCCAGTCCGCCTCCACCGCCACCGCGCTGAAGCCCCGCTCGGCGATGAGCCGGCGGCTGAGCACGGCGCGCGCCTGGTAGAACTCATGCGTGCCATGGGTGGCCTCGCCCAGCAGCACGAAGCGCGCGTCCCCGATGCTCTCCAGGAGCGCATCGAAGTCCGTGTCCTCGCCCTTGAGTCCCAGGGCGGCGGCGCGCACTCCCTCGATCAGTTCGGGCGTCGTCTTCATACCCTTGAACGTGGGTTCCCGAGGTCCGTCCGCCCAGGTTCGCGGCCGGGATCGGAGTGCCTCCTGGTCAATCCCCTCCTGGTGGGCAGGCAAGCGCATTAGATTGCGCGCCATGGGTTCTTCTCGTGAGGAAGCGCGGGGGTCGGCTGCGCCATCGGGGCTCGTGTCGGTGGTACGCCTGCCCCATAGCTGGTTCATCCTCTGCACCTCGAGCGAGCTGGGCCAAAAGCCCCTCGCCCGCACGCTGCAGGGCTCGCCGCTCGTCCTCTTCCGCACCGCTGAGGGCAAGCCCGCGGCGCTCGCGGACCGCTGTCCCCACCGCAACGTGCCCCTGTCCCTGGGCCGCGTGGTGCAGGGCCAGCTCCAGTGCGGCTACCACGGCTGGCGCTTCGACGCCTCGGGGCAGTGCCGCGCCGTCCCCGGCCTCATCGGCGAGCCCGAGGCGAAGAGCCGCTGCGCCACCTGGCACGCCACGCGCGAGCAGGAGGGCTTCGTCTGGGTGTACTCCACCCCCGGCGTCGAGCCCTCGCACGAGCCCTACCGCTTCCCCCTGCTGGACGCCCCGGGCTACAGCACCGTGCGCCGCACCCTGCGCGCCGGCGGCTCGCTCCATGCCCTGCTGGAGAACACGCTCGACGTGCCCCACACCTCGTTCCTCCATGGCGGGCTGTTCCGCACCGAGAAGCAACGCCATGAGATCGACGTGGTGGTGCGCCGGAGCGCCCACCAGGTGGAGGCCGAGTACATCGGCGAGCCCCGGCCCGAGGGGCTCGTGGGCCGCCTGCTCGCTCCGGGCGGCGGGGTGTTGCAGCACTTCGACCGCTTCCTCATGCCCTCCATCGCCCAGGTGGAGTACCGCCTGGGCAAGGACAGCCACCTGATGGTCACCTCGGCCATGACGCCCGCCGAGGACTGGGACACCTGGGTGTACGCCGTCGTCACCTTCCGCCTGCCCCTGCCGCACTGGCTCATCAAGCCCTTCATCACCCCCGTCGCCCTCCACATCTTCAAGCAGGACGCCCGCATCCTCGAGCGCCAGACGGAGACCATCCGCCGCTTCGGCTCGGAGACCTTCGCCTCCACCGAGGTCGACGTGCTCGGCCCCTCCATCCTCCGCCTCATGCGTCAGGCCGGGCGCGAACAGGCTCCCGGCTCATTGGAGGTCCAAGAAACCCGATTGAAAATGCAGGTGTGACGCGGGGCGGCTGTCGGGTGACGGACACTCGTCTCGCCTCCAGGGCGGACGGATTTTTCACCAGCACACAGAAACAGGGGGGCGGGGATGGCCGCTTGCCAGGGTGAATGGTCACCCTGAGGACATGCCGCCCTCGCTCTCGCCTGAAAAGCGCGTCTTCGCGCAATCCGTGGATGCGCTGTTCATCCGTGCCTTGGGGCCGCACCTGTCGCGGGACGGGCGGCGCCGGCTCAAGGACGCGGGCCTGGATCTGAGCGAGCCCCTGCGGCCGTCGTACTCGCTGGAGCAGTGGAAGGCGTTCCTGCGGGTGGCCGCCAAGGACGTCTTCCCGGGGCTGTCCGAGCGCGAGGCCTGGTCCTCCCTGGGCGAGCGCTACCTGCAGGGCTTCCGGCTGACGGCACAGGGGCGCGCGAGCATGTCGCTCGTCACGCGGCTGGGCCCCCGGCATACGCTCGAGCGCGTGCCGCACAACATCCGGGCCGGCAACAACTTCAACGAGGTCCGCGTCGAGGAGCTGGGCACCCACGCCGCCACGCTGTGGATGAAGGACATGGTCGCGGACAATCCCTACTTCGCCTGTGGCTTCCTCGCGGAGACGCTGCGCGCCGCGGGAGCCGGGGACATCCAGGTGGAGCCGGTGGCCTGCGACGGCACGTCCGCCACCTTCCGGCTCACCTGGACGCACGCCGCCACCCGCCCGGTGTCCAGCCGCTCCATGGGGCTCTGAGGGGCTCCGGTCCTCAGCCGTGGCCGCGCTCGCGCACCCGCTTGAGGTCCGTGACGTCGCGCAGATAGACGAGCACGCCATGGCCCATGGGCACCGCCGTCGCCCGGAAGGCGAGGCCGTGGAAGCACTCCTCGAAGTCCACGGGAAGGCTCGTGGTCAGCACCTGCCGCACCTGGGCGCGCAGCCGTGAGCCGGGCCCCTCGATGTACTCCTGCGCCAGGGTGCGCCCCATGAGTGCCTGGCGCCGCTTGCCCAGCAGCCGCTCCGTGGCTCCATTGACGTAGAAGAAGCGGCACTGCGCGTCGAGCGCGAAGAAGGGGTCCGGCATGCACTCCACGAAGGAGAGCATCCGCTCCTCGAAGTAGGCCGTCTCCCGGACGAAGCGCTCCGACTCCGTCACGTCCGTCAGCCACACCGCCAGCAGCCCCTTCTCCACCCGCGCCGCCCGGGCCCGCACCTGTCGTGTCACCTGCCCACGCCGCGTCTCCAGGACACACGTGTGCGCCACCCCCGTGGCCAGCACCTGCCCCCAGGCCAGCCCCGCCCGGGCGAGTTCCGGACGCGCGGCGAACAGGCACTTGCCGGGCAGGTGCTCTTCCAGGAGCGCCTCGGCCACCGGATTCGCGTACTCGCACAGGAAGTCCTCGGGAGCCGGGTGTGGTTCCCCCTCCTGACGGAGCGCGAGAAACCCATCCGGGTTGAGGGATTCCAGGAGGTAGGGGCTGCTCGGGGAGACCATGCGAAACTCCTCTCTCCGCATGTAAACACGGGCCTTCCGCTCCCCATGACGCGCGGCGTCTCCTACCGCGAGTGAATGGCGGCGAAACAACAGTCGTGCGAGGCCGGACATAACGTACCGAACGCGTGTCCAACCCTTGTCCGGGGATGGGACTCCAGGGGGGGCGTGCGTTGACGCCCGACCGCAACCGATGTTCAGTCCCGAGGGAGCACCCATGGCCCCACAGATCGCCCTCGCCTTCACTCCCACCGTGGCCGCGCACCCGGCCCTTGGCTCCTTCCACCCGGTGGTCCAGGCGTGGTTCTCCGAGCGGCTGGGCGAGCCCTCGCGTCCCCAGGTGGAGGGCTGGCCGCTCATCCAGGCCTGGGAGGACGTGCTCATCGCCGCGCCCACCGGCAGCGGCAAGACGCTCACCGCCTTCCTCGCCGCGTTGGATCGGCTCTTCCGTCTGGCGTTGGAGGGAGCGCTGCCGGACCGCACGCAGGTGCTGTACGTGTCGCCCCTCAAGGCGCTGGGCAACGACGTGCAGAAGAACCTGCTCCAGCCGCTGGAGGAGCTGCTGCGGCGCGCGCGGGAAGCGGGCTATTCGCCCCAGGACTTGAGGGTGGAGGTGCGCACCGGGGACACGTCCGCGGCGGATCGCGCGCGCATGGTGCGCCGGCCTCCGCACATCCTCATCACCACGCCCGAGTCGCTCTACCTCTACCTCACGGCGGATCGCGCGCGGGCCACGCTGCGCGGTGTGCGCACCGTCATCGTGGATGAGATCCACGCCCTGGCGCGTGACAAGCGGGGCAGCCACTTCGCCCTGTCGCTCGAGCGGCTCAAGGCCATCACCGAGGTGCGCCCCCAGCTCATCGGCCTGTCGGCGACGCAGAAGCCGCTGGAGGCCATCGCCGCCTTCCTCACGGGCGAGCGCGCCGAGACGTGCCGGCTGGTGCAGGTGGGGCACCAGCGGCCGTGGGATTTGCGGGTGGAGATTCCCGACGCGGAGCTGGGCTCGCTGGCCACGCACGAGATGTGGGGCCAGGTGTATGACCGGCTGGTGGCGCTGGCGGGGGAGCACCGCACGACGCTCGTCTTCGTGAACACGCGCAAGCTGGCCGAGCGCGTGGCGCATGACCTGTCCGAGCGCCTGGGGCAGGACAAGGTGGCGGCGCACCACGGCAGCATGTCGCGGGAGATGCGGCTGTCGGCCGAGGAGCGGCTCAAGGCGGGCCAGCTCTCGGTGATGGTGGCCACGGCGTCGCTGGAGCTGGGCATCGACGTGGGCAACGTGGACCTGGTGGTGCAACTGGGCAGCACGCGCTCCATCTCGGTGCTGTTGCAGCGGGTGGGCCGCGCGGGCCACTACAAGGGCGGGGTGTCCAAGGGCGTGCTCATCGCCATGACGCGCGATGAGTTGATGGAGTGCGTGGCGCTGCTGCACGCCGTGTACGAGGGGGATCTGGACGCGGTGCGCATGCCGGAGAAGCCCCTGGACGTGCTGGCGCAGCAGGTGGTGGCGGCGTGCGCGTGTGAGGAGTGGGACGAGCGTGCCCTCTACGGCCTGTTCCGCCGGGCCTGGCCCTACCGCGACCTCACCTGGGAGGAGTACGAGAAGGTGCTGGAGACGCTCTCGGAGGGCGTGTCGCTGCGGCGCGGGCGCGCGGGCGTGCACCTGCACCGGGACCGGGTGAACCAGCGGCTCAAGGCGCGCCGGGGCGTGCGCATCACCGCGCTCACCAATGGCGGCGCCATTCCGGACACCTTCACCTTCAACGTGGTGGCCGAGCCCGAGGGCAAGACGGTGGGCACGTTGGACGAGGACTTCGCGGTGGAGTCCTCGCCCGGGGACATCTTCCTCCTGGGCACGACGGCGTGGCGGATTCAACGGGTGATGGGCTCGTCGGTGATGGTGGAGAACGCGCACGGCCAGCCGCCCACGGTGCCCTTCTGGCGGGGCGAGGCCCCGGGCCGCACGGACGAGCTGAGCGTGCACGTGGGACGGCTGCGCGAGGACTTGCTCCAGCGCTCGGACGCGGCGCGCTTCCTGGAGAAGGAGCTGAAGCTGACGCCGCCCGCGGTGGACGCGTTGATGGCGTACCTGCGCGCGGGGCTCCAGGTGCTCGGCGTGGTGCCGAGCCACCGCACCATCGTGGCCGAGCGCTTCTTCGACGAGGCGGGCGGCATGCAGCTCATCCTCCATGCGCCCTTTGGCAGCCGCGTCAACCGGGCGTGGGGGCTCGCGCTGCGCAAGCGCTTCTGCCGCACCTTCGACTTCGAGCTCCAGGCGGCGGCCACCGAGGACGGCTTGTTGCTCTCCCTGGGCGAGCAGCACTCCTTCCCCCTGGAGGACATCTTCTCCTTCCTCACCCCGGACAACGTGGAGGAGGTGCTGGTGCAGGCGGTGCTCCAGGCGCCGCTGTTCGGCACGCGCTTCCGGTGGAACGCGACGCGGGCGCTGTCCCTGTCGCGCTTCTCCGCGGGCAAGCGCGTGGCACCCAACCTCCAGCGCGCCCGGAGCGAGGATCTGCTCGCGGCGGTGTTCCCCGCGCAGGTGGGGTGCCAGGACAACCACGGCGGCGCGGACGTGGAGCTGCCGGACCATCCGCTCGTGAATCAGACGATGCAGGACTGTCTGCGCGAGGCCATGGACATCGACGGCCTGCGCGAGGTGCTGCGGGGCATGAAGGAGGGCCGCATCCAGCTCGTCGCCCGGGACGTGCCCGAGCCGAGCGTGTTCGCCCACCAGATGGTGAACAGCCAGCCCTACACCTTCCTGGACGACGCGCCGGCCGAGGAGCGCCGGGTGCGCAACGTGGTGCTGCGCCGCACGCTGCCCGCGGAGGACTCGGCGGCCTTCGGCGCGCTGGACGCGAGCGCCATCGAGCAGGTGGTGCGCGACGCGGCCCCGCCCATGCGCGACGAGGACGAGCTGCACGACGCGCTCCTGCAACTGGTGCTCCTGCCCGAGGCGCGGGTGCCGGGGAGTTTCGTCAAGAGCCTCATGGCGCAGCGGCGGGTGGCGTGGATGGAGGTGGGGAACGCGCGCTACCTCGTGCCCGCCGAGCGGCTGCGTGCCCTGCGTGCCCTGTTCCCCGACGTGCTCCTGCAACCCGCGCTGGAGCCGCTGCCCGGGGACAAGCCGGTGGAGCGCGATGCGGCGGTGGCCCTGGTGGTGCGCGGCTGGATGGAGCTGCTGGGCCCCACGACGGCGGCGGAGCTGGGGGCGATCCTCTCCCTGGACGAGTCCGAGGTGAACATCGCGCTGCACCAGCTCGAGGCCGCGGGAGGCATCCTCCGGGGCCGCTTCCGGCCCGATGCCCCGCCCGGCGTGGTGGAGTGGTGTGACCGGCGCCTGTTGCAGCGCATCCACCGGCTGACGGTGGGACGGCTGCGCAAGGAGATCGAGCCGCTGAGCGCCCAGGACTTCATGCGCTTCCTCTTCCGGTGGCACCACCTGGAGGAACTGGACGCGCTGCGCGGCTCCACGGGCCTGTCCAAGGCCATCAGCCTGTTGCAGGGCTACGAGGCGCCCGCGTCGGCCTGGGAGCGCTTCCTTCTGCCCGCGCGGATGAAGAACTACCTGGGCGACCTGCTGGAGCGGGCGTGCTACTCGGGCGAGGTGGCCTGGGGCCGGCTCACGCAGAAGGAGGCGAAGCCCGTGCCCGGCCCGCGCCGGGGGGCTCCCGCGACTCCCGTCGAGCCCGAGCCCGTGCGCTCCCGGGCGGCGTCGCCCAACCGCAACGCGAGCCTGTCCTTCGTGCGGCGCGAGGACCTGGACTGGATGCTCTCCGCGGCGCGGCCCAACGCGGTGCTGGCGGATGGCGGCATCCTCGTCCCTCCGGACCTGTCCGGACCGGCGAAGGACGTGGTGACGGTGCTCGAGCAGCGCGGCGCGTGCTTCTTCACGGACCTGTGCTCGCGCTCGCGGCGGCTGCCCTCGGAGGTGGAGGACGCGCTGTGGGAGCTCGTCGCCCGGGGGCTCGTCACGGCGGACGCGGTGCAGAACCTGCGGGTGTTGCAGAGCCCGGCCCAGCGCAAGCGGCAGAAGCAGTTGCAGCGCGGAGGCCCGGGCCGCTGGAGCCTGCTGGTGCCCTCGGAGCCCAAGGGCGAGGACGAGGTGCGCGAGTCGCTCGCGCGGCTCTTCCTCCAGCGCTACGGGATTGTGTGGCGCGACCTGGTGATGCGCGAGGCGCTGGCGCCCTCGTGGCGCGAGCTGCTCTACGTGTACCGGCGCATGGAGGCGCGCGGGGAGATTCGCGGAGGCCGCTTCGTGGCGGGTTTCGTGGGGGAGCAGTTCGCCCTGCCCGACGCGGTGGACGTGGCGCGAGCGGTCCGGCGGCAGGCGCCCGCGGGCGTGCGCGTGCAGATCTCCGCGGTGGATCCGCTCAACCTCACGGGTGTGGTGACGCCGGGGCCTCGCGTGCCCGCCACGGTGGGCAATGTCGTCACCTACGTGGACGGCGTGCCCCAGGGCTTCGATGACCAGGGCGATGGGGATGAGGAGGCCGAGGGCGAGGCGGAAGCGGGTGGCGTGGCGTCGGCGAACTGAGGGGGCCGCTCAGCGCGGGGTGATGCGCACGGGCAGGTGGCCGGAGGGCCGCAGGGTGATGACGGGCTCGGGCCTCGGCTTGTAGCCCTCCACCAGTCTCGGACGATGGTGCTGCGCGAGCGTCGCGAGGATCAACGTCCCCTCCATCAGCGCGAAGTTGTTGCCGATGCACTGCCGGGGGCCACCGAGGAACGGGAAGTAGGCATACCGCGGCCGCGCGGCGACCTTCTCGGGCGTGAAGCGGTCCGGATCGAAGCGCTCGGGGTCCGGCCAGAACTCCGGCAGCCGGTGTGTCAGGTACGCGCTCATGTCGAGCGATGACCCGCCGAGGACCTGGTAGCCGCAGACGGTGTCGTCCTCCACCACCTTGCGGCTCAGCGCGTAGGCGGGGGGGTAGAGGCGCAGCGTCTCGTCCAACACCCGGCGCGTGTACACGAGCCGTGGCACGTCCTCCGCCGTCGGCGGCCGGCCGCCGAGCACCGCATCCAGCTCCGCGTGCAGCGCGCGCTCCGCGTCCGGGTTCTGGGAGAGCAGGGCCCAGGTCCACGAGAGCGCGTTGGCGGTGGTCTCATGGCCCGCGAGCAGCATGGTGAGCACCTCGTCCTGCAGGTGCGTGTCATCCATGCGCTCGCCGGTCTCCTCGTCCCGGGCGAGCATGAACATGGAGAGCAGGTCGCCCCGGTCCTCCGTGTGGGCGCGGCGCTCGGCGATGACCCGGGTCACCACCTGCCGCAGGGAGCGGCTGGCGTCGCGGAAGGCCCGGTCATAGGCGGTGGGCAGCACGGGCGGGATGAATCGCAGCGAGCGGAAGCGCTCGACGGTCTGTTCGGTGATGACGGTGAAGGAGTGACCCACGGCCTCGGTGTCCGCGCGGACATCGGTTCCCAGCAGTGCCTCGCCGACGATGCGCAGGGTGAGCGACATCATGTCCACCGCTCCGAAGCGGGGCTCTCCCGTCCGCTGGGCCTCGGCCCACTGCTCGGACAGCTCCACCGTGGCGCGCACCATCTGGTCCGCCATGGCCGTGATGCGGGTCCGATGGAAGGCCGGCTGCGCGAGCCTGCGCTGCTTCATCCACGTGTCGCCCTGGCTCGTGAGCAGTCCATCCCCGACGACGCGGCGGACCATGGCGTAGCTGAAGTGGTCCTTGGTGTAGTTCTTCACGTTGTCCTGCAGCACGTGCTTGATGCCGTCCGGATGGCTCACGAGGTAGGAGCGCCCGAAGCCGAATCGGTACCGGGCCACGGGCCCGTGCTCGGCCGCCGTCCGCAGGAACCAGCCCAGGATGTCCTTCTGGGCGTCGCGAACGACGCCGATGAAGGGCAGGCCCCGGGGGCCGGTGGGGATACGGGGCTCTGGGGAGCGTGGAGCCGTGGACGTGTCGGTCATGGGGCGAGTGTAGACGGTGGCACGGCCCTCGGTTCTGTCGATGCCAGGACAGCCGCGCGGCGAGCAGGGCGGCGAGCCTTGCCCGTCATGCTGTTCTGCCTGCCGGGGGCGACACATCCTTGTCCTGCTTCGCCATCCCTCGTGCCCCCGTGGAGAGGCCGCATGCGCACCTTCGTGAAGACCGTCGTCCTCGCCGTCCTCCTGCCTGGCTTGGGGCAGGTGGCCCATGGCCAGCAGGGAGCCCGCCCACGCTCGGACCAGAGCGGGAATCTGGCTCCCGAGCGAGCGGGAGACAGCCAGCAGTCGGTGCCGCGCGTGGGGCCCAATCCCCAGGGCGCCCCGGTCGAGACGGCTCCCCCCAACGTGCCCGAGTTCCAACCGGCCTTCCCCGGTCAGACGCGCGCCCCGGCCGTCCAGACGAAGACGGCCGTCCAGGTCACCGAGGTGGCCGCGGGCTTCAAGAACCCCTGGGCCATCGCCTTCCTGCCCGACCGGCGCATGCTGGTGACCGAGAAGCCCACTGGCTCGCTCTACATCGTCACGTCCCAGGGGGCGAAATCCCCCGCCGTCGCGGGCCTGCCGCGCGTGGATGGCCGAGGGCAAGGCGGTCTGCTCGACGTGGAGGTCGGTCCCGACTACGCCCAGAGTGGTCTCATCTATTGGGCCTATTACGAGCCGCGCCAGGGCGGCAACGGTCTGGCGGTGGCGCGCGCGAAGCTCGTGGACGGTGAGAAGCCGCGCGTGGAGAACGTGCAGGTCATCTTCCGCATGCAGCCCACGCTCGAGTCCACCCTGCACGCGGGCGGACGGCTCGTGTTCGCCCCCGACGGCAAGCTGTTCGTCACGCTCGGCGAGCGCTCCGTCCTCGAGGGCCGCAAGCAGGCGCGGGACCTCAAGAGCCACTTCGGCAAGGTGGTCCGCATCAACCCCGACGGCTCGGTGCCCCAGGACAACCCGTTCGTGAAGACCGCGGGGGCCAGGCCGGAGATCTGGTCCCTGGGCCACCGCAACATCCTGTCGGCGGCGCTCGACAGCCAGAAGCGGCTGTGGATCGTGGAGATGGGGCCACGTGGGGGGGACGAGCTCAACCGGCCGGAGGCGGGCAAGGACTACGGCTGGCCCACCATCGGCTACGGTGAGGAGTACTCGGGGGCGCCCATCCACCAGCGCACCCAGGGCCTGGGCATGGAGCAGCCCGTGTACTACTGGGATCCAGTGATTTCGCCCTCGGGCATGGCCATCTACACCGGGAACCTCTTCCCCGAGTGGCGCGACAACATCTTCATCGGCGGTCTGTCCAGCCAGGCGTTGGTGCGGCTCGTCATGAAGGATGACCGCGTGGTGGGCGAGGAGCGGCTGCTCACGGACCTGGACGCACGCATCCGCGAGGTGGTGCAGGGACCCGAGGGCGCGCTCTACCTGCTCACCGATGCGAGCAACGGCAGGCTGCTCAAGCTCACGCCGCGCTGAGCATCGAGCGCGACCCCAGGCTGTGATAGGGGGCGGGTCATGCTCGAGGCACCCGCTGGCCGTTCTGGTTGGACCCTGCCGCCGATTCCGGCGGTGTTGCTCGCCGTCGTGAGTGTCCAGGGGGGCGCGGCGCTCGCGAAGGGCTTGTTCCCGGTGCTCGGCGCGGCGGGGACCGCGGGGCTGCGCGTCGTGTTGGCCACGCTCATTCTGCTCGTGGTCTTCCGTCCCCCCTTCACGCGCTTGACCCGGGCCCAGTGGACCGCCGCCATTCCGTACGGCCTGGTGCTCGGCACGATGAACCTCAGCTTCTACCTGGCCCTGACCCGCATCCCTCTCGGCCTGGGCGTCACGCTGGAGTTCATCGGTCCGCTCGTGCTCGCGGTCGCCGGGTCGCGGCGGGCCCTGGACTTCCTGTGGGTGGTGCTCGCCGCGCTCGGCATCGTCCTCATCACCCCCTGGCGTGCCAGCCCGGGCTCTCTCGATCCGGTGGGCGTGCTGCTCGCGCTCTTCGCGGGGGCGTGCTGGGCGACTTACATCGTGCTGGGCGGGCGGCTGTCCCGGGTGCTGCCCGGGGGGGCGGGGGTCGCGGTGGGAATGGTGTTCTCGAGCCTCGCGATCCTGCCCTTCTCCCTCGCGTCCGGCGTGGTGGCGAAGTTGAATCCAATGCTGCTCGCGGCGGGCCTGGGGGTGGCGCTGTTGTCGGGCGCGCTGCCCTACACCCTGGAGTTGATGGCGTTGCGCGTCCTGCCGAGCCGCACCTTCGGCATCCTGATGAGCCTGGAGCCCGCGGTGGCGACCCTCATGGGGCTCGTGTTCCTGCACGAGCACCTCTCCCCGGTGCAGTGGCTCGCGGTGGTGCTGGTGAGCGCCGCCTCCGCGGGGTCCACGCTCACGGCGCGCCGCGCTCCTCCGCCGCCCGTCGAGGCTTGAGCGGCTCGGGCGCGCCGTGAACGGTGACGTGGGCGTCAGCGCGGCGTGAGCTTGAGCAGCTTGCCGTTGGTGTCGTCGGTGAGCAGGTAGAGCGCTCCCTCGGGACCCTGGACCACCTCGCGGATGCGCTCCTTGCGCTCCGTGAGCAGCCGCTCCTCGCCCACCACGAGGTCATTCCTCATCATGAGCCGCACCAGCGCCTGGCTGGCCAGTCCGCCGATGAAGACGTTGTTCTTCCACTCGGGGAAGAGGTCCCCGGAGTAGATGGTCATGCCCGAGGGGGCGATCACCGGATCCCAGTAGTACACGGGCTGCTCCATGCCCGGTGCCTGGGGGCTCTGGTGGATGGGGTCGCCCGAGTACTCCTCGCCGTAGCCGATGGTGGGCCAGCCATAGTCCTTGCCCGCCTCGGGACGGTTGAGCTCGTCACCTCCCTTGGGCCCCATCTCCACGATCCACAGCCGCTTCTGGCTGTCGAGCGCCGCCGACAGGATGTTGCGGTGGCCCACCGACCAGATCTCCGGCTTGGCCTCCTTGTTGCTCAAGTACGGGTTGTCCTGGGGCACCGAGCCGTCGGGGTTGATGCGGACCACCTTGCCGAAGTGGCTCTTCACGTCCTGCGCCTGCTTGCGGCCCTCGAGGATGGAGCGCTCGCCGAGCGTGACGAACAGCTTGTTGTCGGGGGTGAACACGAGCCGTCCGCCCGCGTGCAGGGTCGACTCGAGCGTGGGGAACATGCGGAAGATGACCTGCACGTTCTCCACGCGCGGCTTCTCACCGTCCACGAGCTTCGCGCGCGCCACCGCCAGGCCATTGCCGCCCTCGCGCGGCTCGTAATAGGTCCAGTAGATGAGGCCGCTCTGGGCGTAGTCGGGACCGACCTCCACGTCGAGCAGACCGCCCTGGTTGCGGGCATCCACGCGCGGCAGCCCCGCGACGGCGGCGGACTTCTCGCCCTGGGGCGTGACGATGTAGAGGGCGCCGGGCTTCTCGGTCACCAGCATGCGCCGGTCGGGCAGGAAGGCGATGGCCCAGGGGTTCTTGAAGCCCGCGGCCACCTCGGTGACCTGGACGGCCGTCTTCGACTTGACTTCCGGAGCGCGCGTCTGCTGGGGGAAGGCCGGGTCGAACTCGGGCACGTTGGCGGGACCCGTCGGCACCGGAGGTCCGCTGGGAAGGGGTTCCTCCGGCGGGACGCCCGCGTCGGTGGGCTCCTGCGGCGTGGTGCCCGCGTCGGTGGTGGTGCCCGCGTCGGTGGGCTCCTGCGGCGTGGTGCCCGCGTCCTCGGGGGTTGGCGGCGTGCCACCCGTGTTGTCGGGGGGCTGGTCATTGCAGCCCGACAGAAGGGCGGCGATGAGGAAGGTCATCGACAGGGTTCGCATGTGACTCTCTCCACGGCGGTGTTGGGTCGGTACAGGGGCGGTGAACGATGCGGGTTCAGCGTCCATGCGGGGGCACGATGGTATGCCTCCTTGCTGGTCAAATAACCCGAGGTGACACGTTTCGCCATCAAGCTGCCTGGCGGGCGCGCTCCAGGAGGAAGTTCACGAGGGCGGGCCAGGACTCGCGCAGCTTGTCGGTCGAGGCCTCGCCGAACACGGTGATGGGGTCCACGTAGCGGCGCTCGCCGGAGAGCTTCTCCACGCTCCAGGAGAGGAGGGCGTCGCGCAGTCCGCGCATGGGGCCGCCGAGCACGTGGGTGGCGGGCCCTTCGAGCAGCGCGCGGGCCTGGGCCCAGTCCTCGCGCCGGCAGGCGATGACGGCCTGGGTGACGATGAGGAGGGGATCCTCGGCGTCCAGGGCCCTGGCCTCCGCGAGCCGCTTGTCCGCGACGCCCAGGGCGCCCTGGAGCGCGGAGATCAGGGCGAGCCGCACGGGGATGTGCTTGCGGATGGAGGCGGGCAGCTCCTTGATGTCCCCGGCGGTGGTGAAGTCCCGCTCGGCGGCGTCCAGATGCCACAGTCCGAGGTGGCACACGCCGACGTTGAAGGGGATGACGCCCTGTCCCTGCTTCTTGAGCAGGGGACGCGCGAGCTCGAACTTCTCGAGCGCGGCGGCGATGCGCCCGCGGGAGAGCAGATCACTGCCCTCCGCGTTCAAGCGCCAGCCCTTCTGGACCCGATTGCCGAGCACGACGCCGACCACGACGGCACCTCCCACCAGGAGGGCCACGGGAATCCAGCCCGACAGGTCCGGCAGCGGCTCGCCGGGTTGCCGGAAGAAGGCGTAGAAGGCGACGTACAGCACGATGAGCAGCACCCACAGGGCGACGGTCCGCATCCAGCTTGGCATCGGCCCTCCGTAGCATGGGGGCACTCGGCCAGCAGCGTCTCTCAGGTGGAGCTGTTCGGCAAACCCACGCTCGATGGTCACGTGGTGTGCAGCACGCAGGATCCGGCCTGGGTGCCGCGCTGCGAGGAGGAGGTGCTCGCCGGCGGCACGTGGAATGGACTCGATCTGATGACGGGCCGCGAGGAGGCGGAGACCCTCCGTGGCATGTTGGTGGAGATGGAGCTGGAGAACTCCGGCGGGCCCGGCTCCCGGGTGGTGACGGCCGAGACCGACGACGAGCCAGTGAAGCCCACCTGTGTCGCCTCGGAGCTGCCCGAGTGGCGCACGAGCAATGCCCTCGAGAAGAAGCAGTTGCTCGAGAAGTGCCGTGCGCCGGCCGCGGAGGAGAGAGTCCGGGCGGTGGAGTCCCTGTAGCTCCGAGCCATTCCCGGGTTCGTGCCTACCGCGTGTCGGCTTCAGGCGCGCGGAAGGCGTGCATGTGCGCCACCTCGTCGCGAATGGAGGATTCAGTCATCGCCTTGTACAGGGAGGGCAGGGGCCAGCGGGTGGGCTCCGCGCTCTGGAAGGCGGAGTAGGTGGCGTATTCCTCGGTCCTCCACTCGGTGATCCGCCGCAGGCGCTCCTCGTCCCCCATCCCGGTGGCGGCCTTCTTCATGAGCTGGAGTCCCAGGAGCCGCTCGAGGATGGAGGACTCGTCGGCGAGGCGCGAGCCGACGCGCCACATGGCCTCGCCCAGGCGCTGGCGCTCGGTGGGCGTGAGCGTGTCCCATGAGTGCTCGGCGCGTGACTGGAGCAGCCAGGGCGCGGTGTCGGCCAGCCCGAGGACGGAGACCGTGTACGCATGGTTGTCCGCGGGGGACACGCCGATGGCCTCGAATTGACGCAGGGTGGATTGGTAGAGCGAGTGGAAATCGCTCTGGCGCCAGTCGGACAACTGGGAAAGGGTCTCGAGTTCCTCGATCTCCCGAGCCGTGAAGGGCGCCCGTTCGCTGGTGCCCTCCAGGAGGAGCAGGGCACGCAACTGCATGGACTCCGGATGTTCGGCGATGAGCGCGGTGAGGCGAGCGCGCAGGGCGGCTCGGAGCTGGTCGCGCAGCGGCACGGGCAGACGGTCGCTCTTGAGCTGCTCGGCGATGGGGTTGAGCAGTTCGGGCGTCGTGAGTCCGGGAAGGTAGGCGATGAGGGCTCGGGCCCGCTCGGCATCCGCGGGGTGCATGGCGATCGCGAGCAGGAAGCGCTGTTCGGCCGAGAGTTCCTTCTTCCAGACCTTCTCGAGGGGCGTCGCGGTGAACGGATCCGAGCCTTGAGGGTCCTCCGGCAGGAGGGGGGAGTCCCTGAAGTCGGGCCGGCCGATGCCATTCCAGGCCTGGAGGAAGGCCTCTCGCCAGCCCAGGGAGGGCCGGGTGCGCCTGAGCGCGAGGAGTGACTCCAGCAGGCGCGGCTCGGGGCGCTCGGGAAGGGTCTGGCGCAAGGTGAGGATGTGGCCCTCCGCGCCGTCCAGATCTCCGGCCTCGAGGGCCTCACAGGCGCGGGTGAGGAGCACGGAGGACGAGGGGGACTGGGCGGAGACCCTGGCCTGCGCGGGGGCCGCCGCCGCTTCGAGGCACCAGGGCCCCAGTGTCAGGGCGAGCAGGGCATGGCCCAACTGGCGTGCCTGGTGCCAGGAGCGGTCGCGGAACGATCGGACGGGAGTCATGGGCCCCAGCATAGCCGGGTCCGTGCTCCCGTGAGCCGGGGCCTCCGGGATGGTCGACACTTCACCCCGGTGGTGCCTCCGCCTCGCGCAGGTGAAGCGCCTACGGGAAGCCGGGCGGGAAGGTGCTGGCGTCGTTGGGATCGACGCCGGAGTTGATCAGCTCCTTCATGGTCTGGCTGTTGGCCTCGCACGAGGGCGTGCTGGCGGACGAGCGGACGATGAGGGTCTTCCAGGCCAGCAGCGCGCCATCCGTCATCTTCCGGGTCTGGAGGGTGAAGTCCCCGAGTTGACCCTGGTCGACGATGTTGTCGGCCGTGTTGCGCGTGTCGCGCTCACCGCGCGTGTTGTAGAGCGCCTGGGTGTCGAGGATGTCGTCGTTGAGCGAGTCCTCGAAGTAGAGCTGGGATGTCACGGACGCGGTGTCGCCGATGCGGATGATGAAGTGGATGTGGATCGCCCGGCCCGAGTACCAGCCCGGGAAGCAGGTATCGAAGTCCACCCGGCCGTCGGCGTCCGTCGTCTGCACGCCCCGGAACCACCGCCCGGCGCGGGCCTCGGCGTTGTCGGGATTGCAGAACGGGTGCTGGTCCTCGCCCGAGTAGACGCCCGCCGGTCCGGCATGCCAGATGTCCACGGTCGCGCCCGGGATGGGCTTGCAGGCCTCATCCAACACGCGCAGCGCGAGGCGCACGGGCAGGCCGTTCTGTCCCTCGCTGATGTCCTTGCGCACCAACGTGGCGCCGTAGCAGGGGCCCTGGATCTGCTCACACGTGAGCTTGCACACCGTGCCCGAGGCGGAGGCGAACGGGTTGGGATAGGAACTGGCGCCCGTCATCGCGGCGGTGCCCCCGGTCGCCCAGGCCGTTTCCGCCGCCCCGCCACCGCAGGCCAGGAGCTGGCCGAGGGGGAGGGCCATCATCGTCAAGCCGAGGCCCTCGAGGACCTGCCGGCGCGTCATGTTCTTGGTCATGTTCGAGGGAAGTAGCCCGTTCCCCCGACGGGCCACTAGCCCTCGCGCGAGCAACGCTGTGTTCCCAGACGGGAACGCCCTCGCCTTGCCCGGGGCGCGTGCGTCAGCGTTTGTTCTGCATGAAGCGCCAGGCGGACTCCACGATGGCGTCGAGCTTCTGGTGCGCGGGGCGCCAGCCGAGCTCGCGCATGATGCGCGCCGAGCTGGCGATGAGCACCGCGGGATCCCCGGGCCGCCGCGGCCCCTTGCGCACGGGAATGTCCCGTCCGGTGACGCGGCGGGCGCAGTCGATGACCTGCTTCACGCTGTAGCCCTCCCCGCCGCAGCCCAGGTTGTAGATGGCGCTCTCGTGTCCCTCCGCCAGCGCGTGCAGGGCGCGCACGTGCGCCTGCGCCAGGTCCACCACGTGGATGTAGTCGCGCACGCAGGTGCCATCCGGGGTGGGGTAGTCGTCACCGAAGACGGTGACCTCGGGGAGCTGCCCCACCGCCGCCTGGAGCACGAGCGGGATGAGGTGTGTCTCGGGCGAGTGGCGCTCGCCACAGCGCTCCGTGGCGCCGGCCGCGTTGAAGTAGCGCAGGCTCACGTAGCGCAGCCCATAGGCCCCGTCGTACCAGCGCAGGGCGCGCTCGAAGGCGAGCTTCGTCTCGCCGTAGGGGTTGGTGGGCTGGGTGGGATCGCTCTCCTCGATGGGCTGTTTGGCCGGCTCGCCGTAGACCGCGGCGGTGGAGGAGAAGACGAGGTACTTCACCTCCGCCTCGCGCATGGCGTCCAGCAGGCTGAGCCCTCCGAGGACGTTGTTGCGGTAGTACTTCGCGGGGGCCTTCACCGACTCGCCCACCAGCGAGTCGGCCGCCATGTGCACCACCGCCTCCACCTTGTGTTGGATGAGCGTGCCACGCAGCAGCTCGGTGTCGAGCAGGTCGCCCTTCACGAAGCTGGCGCCCTCCACCACCGCCTCCCGATGGCCCTTGTAGAGGCTGTCGTAGACGACGACCTCGTCACCCCCCCGCAGCAACTCCTCCGTCACCACGCTCCCGATGTAGCCGGCACCGCCCGTCACCATGACTTTCATCGACTGTTCCTCCACAGACCGCGCAGGCTGTCCGGCCCCCTCCGGCCGGCCTTCGCGCGGGCTTGATTTCGTCTTCCACGAGGTAGCGCTCCAGGGCCTGGGTGAGGGGTGGCATGAGCTGGGCGCGCTCGCTCGCCAGGGCACTGTAGCGCGGCCGGGGCGCCGCCCACCCGAAGGATTCCAGGGGACGTGACTCCACGTGGCTCGGATTCAGCCCGGCCACGCGGGCCGCATGGGTGGCCAACTCCGCCCACGTCACCTCGCCCGCGTTGGTGAGGTGCCAGACGCCGCTGGCCTCGTCGAGCAGCAAATCCAGACAGGTGTGTACGAGGTCTGGCACGTACGTGGGTGAGACGACCACGTCATTGACCGCCGCGAACCGCTCTCCGCGCGCGAGCGTCCCGAGCGCGAGGGTGACGAAGTTGTAGGTGTCCCAGGGACCGAAGAAGGCCCCCGTGCGCACCACCAGCGCGTCGGGCATCCGCTCCAGCACCCGGCGCTCGGCCTCCGCCTTGCTGCGGCCATACTGGTTGAGCGGTTGGACCTGGTTGCTCTCCAGGTAGGCCGAGCGCTGCTCTCCACCGAAGACGAGGTCCGAGGAGAAGGTGATCAGCCGCACGTCGTGCGCGCGGCAGGCGGCGGCGAGGATCTCCGGGCCGAGCGCGTTCTCCCGGAAGCACCGCTCGGCGTCCACCTCGGCGTCATCCACGCGCACGTAGCCCGCGGCGTTGATGATGGCCCAGGGCTGGTGGCGCGCGATGGCGCTCTCCACCGACCGCGGTGAGGCGATGTCCATCTCCTGGCGCGAGAGCAGACGGAAGGCGATGCCCCGGCTCGTGCACAGCCGGGCGAAGGCCCGCCCCAGCGTTCCCGTCGCCCCCGAGATGAGGACGGGCCGGGGCTGCCCGGTGCCCGCGCGCCGGGGAGGCACATACGTCTTGTAGGGCACCGGGTTGTCTCCGTGGAGGCTCGCGGCGAAGTGGGGCTCGGCCCTCTCGTCGCGCCGCCACCAGCCGGGCGAGGCGAGCACCGGATGCTCATAGTGCCCACGTCTGGCCAGGGCGTGCGTCATCCAGGCCAGCGCCGTGGGACGAGGGCGGGACGAGCGCATGTCGAAGACGCCGGGCTCGTAGAAGCCGCGGTCGGCCGTCACCAGGGTGTTCCAGTCATAGGCGCCCAGGAGGCTCCACACGGTGAGGGCACGCACGTCCACTCCCTCCGCGCGCAGCGAGCACACGGCGTCCCACGCCTCACCCAGCCAGCGCAGCTGATCCTCCCGGGTGCAGCCCAGGTGCACCTCGGTGAAGGCCACGGGCAGCTTGTAGCGCTCCCACGCCCAGGCGAGCACGTCCCGGTGCCCGGAGATGGCGTCCTTCCACACGCTGGCCACGTGCACGTCCGCGTAGCGGTCGCGCTCGTTGCCGCCGTGCGACCACTCCGGGTAGTGCTCCATCCGCTCGTCGAGCAGCCGGTCGCTGGTGATGTAGTAGTTCATGCCCACCACGTCCGGGGGCATGGTGTTGTCGAGGAACCACCCGAGTTCCGCCTCGGAGCACCCCCAGTCCAGCAGGTGGGACCACAGCGGATGCTGGCGATCGACGCGCCCGCAGAGCAGGTCCAGGCTCAGCCAGCGCCGGTGGTTCTCGAACTCCGCCTGGTAGGCGAGGTGCGGCGTGCTGTAGGTGCGCCCCATGTCCTCCGTCTGGATGAGGCGGGCCCGGGGATTCACCTCGCGGATGGCGCGCATCGCCTCCACGATGGCGCGGCACTGCACCATCAGCGTGCGCGCGAAGGTGGGGTGGTCCTTGCCGTGTGGATACCAGTGGCCGTACAGCCCGCTGAAGCGCCCGGTGGTCAGCGGCTCGTTGACCGGGGTGTAGTCCTCCACCCACGGGTAGCGCTCCGCCACGGCCCGCGCGTACCGAGCGAGCTCGAGGGGGAAGGCCGGGTCCACCAGGCTCGTGTGCCTCGGCCCGCTGCCGTGGTGCACGAGCCCGACGATGGGCCGCACCCCCAACTGCCTCAGGCGGGCGAGCCGCGCATCCGGCCACGTCCAGTCCGCCCGGTGGGGGCCGTTCGGCGCCACGTGCTCCCACAGCACCGGGTAGCGCAGCGCCTGGATGCCCAGCGACGCGATGAGGTCCAGATCCTCGATGCGCTCCCAGTGGCCGCTGCGCCGCATCTGATCGAAGTACCGGTCCCCCACCCGGTTGACCGTGCCCTCGATGCCTCCCCAGAGCTCGGGGAGGCCCGCGGGTCTTTTGGAGGCTGGGCTCACGCGTGCCCCTCCACCTGCATGTCGAGCAGCTCCCGGCGGCGCATGCCCATGATCTTCGTGCACAGGGTGAGCGCCTGCGCCACCACCTGGTCCATGTTGTAGTACTTGTACGTGGCCAGCCGGCCCACGAAGAAGACGCCCGGCGTGTCCTTCGCGAGCTGCTCGTACTTGCGGTACAGCTCGGCGTTCTCCGGACGGGGCACCGGGTAGTACGGATCTCCCTCGGCGGTGGGGTACTCGTAGACGACGCTCGTCTTCGGGTGCTCCTGGCCGGTGAGGTACTTGAACTCGGTGCAGCGCGTGTACGGGTACTCGTTGGGGAAGTTCACCACCGGCGCTTCCTGGAAGCGGGACGTGCTGTGCGTCTCGTGGCGGAAGTTGAGCGAGCGGTAGGGCAGCTTGCCGAAGCAGAAGTCGAAGTACTCGTCCACCGGGCCGGTGAAGATCATCTCCCGGTAGGGAATGAGGTCCTTCACCTCGTGGTAGTCGGTGTTGAGCATCACCTTGATGTTGGGATGATCCAGCATCCGCTCGAACATGCGCGTGTACCCGTGCAGCGGCATGACCTGGTACTTGTCGCTGAAGTAGCGGTCATCGCGGTTGGAGCGCACCGGGATGCGGGCGATGACCGTGGAGTCCAGCTCGCTCGGATCCAGGCCCCACTGCTTGCGCGTGTAATTGCGGAAGAACTTCTCGTACAGCTCCTTGCCCACCTTGCTGATGATGACGTCCTCGGAGGTGCGGATCGTCTCGCGCTTCTCCGCGAGCGACTTGAGGAACTCCTCCACCTGGAAGGCCGTGAGGTTGAGCCCGAAGTACTGGTTGATGGTGGTGAGGTTGATGGGGATGGGCATCAACTGTCCATCCACGCTCGCCAGCACCCGGTGTTGATAGGGCCGCCACGCGGTGAAGCGGCTGAGGTAGTCGAAGACGTCCTGCGAGTTGGTGTGGAAGATGTGGGGGCCGTACTTGTGCACGAGCACCCCGTCGTCGTTGTAGTGGTCGTACGCGTTGCCGCCGATGTGCGGCCGCTTCTCCACGATGAGGACCTTCTTGCCATGGACACTCGCGAGCCGCTCGGCCATCACGCTTCCCGCGAACCCCGCCCCCACCACCATGTAGTCGAACATGTCTGCCGTCCTCGCTGTTCGTCAGGTTGTCTGTTCGCTCAACGCTTCCACTCGAACCGGGGTCTCCTCGCGCCGCTGCCGCGTGGCCGCGTCGAGCAGGGCCTTCATCCGGGACCAGGTGCTGTCCCAGGACATCGTCGTCAGGTGCTTGTCCACCCGGGGCAGCCACGTGGCGTGGTTCTCGGCGAGGGCCTCCTCGCAGGCGCGCACGAAGTCCTCGGGCGTGTCCGCGATGCGCACCAGTCCCATCTCCCCGTAGGGGCGCACCACGTCGCGGATGGACGTGGACACCACCGGCTTGCCCGCCGCGAGGTACTCGGGCGTCTTGGTGGGTGAGATGAAGCGCGTGGACTCGTTGCGCGCGAAGGGCAGCAGCGCCACGTCCCAACCGGCCAGATACGTGGGCAGCTCCTTGTAGTTCTTGCCGCCCAGGAAGTGCAGGTTGGGCCGACGCGGCAGGCTGGCCGGGTCGATCTTCACCACCGGGCCGATGATGACGAGCTGCCAGTCGGGGCGGGCGTCGGCCACGGCCGTGAGCAGCTCCAGGTCCATGCGCTCGTCCACCACGCCGAAGAAGCCGAGCCGTGGATGGGGAATGGACGCCTGGTCCGCCGGCTCCTGTACGTTGCCGCGCGCGGTGGCGAAGTGCGGCACGTCCACGCTGCTCGGGAAGGCGTGCACGTTCGGGTGCCGGTCCCGCTTGGCCTCGTAGAGGCTCTGGCCGCCGGTGAAGACCACGTCCGCGCGCACGAGCAGCTCGGCCTCGCGGTGCAGCAGCGCGGGAGGCGCGCCCCGGAAGGCGGACAGCTCGTCCATGCAGTCGTAGGCCACGGCCAGCGGCTCGAGATGGCGCGAGAACCCCATCGCCATCGGCGTGTAGTACCAGCTCACGTAATGCCGCACGGCGTGGCGCGTGAGCAGCTCGTCCAGCAGCAACTGCTGCATGGCCATGGCCCGCTGCTCGTCGAGTCTCTCGGGCAGGTGCGGCACGGCCACCCAGACGCCCTCGGGCGAGCGGGTGACGTGGAGCTGGGGCTCCTGGCTGTCGTAGAGGGGCTCCTCGAAGAAGAACACCCGGCGCTCATGCGCGAAGCGGCTGAGCAGGTGCTGCGGCCGCTGGAAGACGAAGTTCCAGCGCAGGTGCGACAGGCACACCAGATCTGGCAGCTCGTGGCTGCTGACCACGCTGTCCACCCCATCGGTGTTCCATTTGAACGTCATGCGCCCCTCCATGCACCCATCACCAGTCGGTTCATGCGGGAGACAGTGGGCACTCCACTTCGGCACACCTACTGGCCATGAGGACGAGTGGCGTTCGCCCTCTTGCCTGGTGCTTGTCGGGGATCAGCGACCGGACGAGGGCTCTGGGACGAGCACGGTTGCCTGGTGTTTGGATTGCTTCGCGTACTGGGTGGCGATGCGAGCCGCCGCGTCAGCTCCCGTGCCCGTGCGTGCCAGCATCACCACCGAGCCGCCGAAGCCACCCCCCGTCAGCCGGGCCCCAAGCACGTCGGGCTCGGTGCGGGCGAGATCCACCAACAAGTCGATCTCCGGCACGGAGACCTCGTAGTCGTCGCGCTGCGAGGCATGGGAGGCGTACAGCAGGGGTCCCAGCGCGGCCACGTCTCCCTCCCGCAGGGCCCGCACGGTCTGAAGCACGCGCGCGTTCTCGGTGAGCACGTGGCGCACGCGCCGGCCGAGCGGCTCGGGCAGGGCGAGGGCGCGGGGCAGCTCCGCGTCGGGCAGGTCGCGCAGTTGCTCCACGCCGAGCAGCTTCGCGGCGCGCTCACACTCGGCGCGGCGCACCCGGTAGTCGCCGCCCGAGTGGCTGTGCGTCACGCCCGAGTTGATGACGATGGGCTCCACCCGCGAGGGCAGCGGCACGCGCTCGTACTTCAGGCTCCGGGTGTCGAGGAAGAGCGCCGCACCCGTGTCCGCGAGGCTGGAGGCCATCTGATCCATCACCCCCACGGGGGCGCCGACGAAGTCGCACTCCACCTTCTGTCCCAGCAGGGCGATGCGCACGTCGTCCAATGGCAGGCCGAAGGCCTCGCGCAGCCCGCGCAGCAGCGCCACCTCGAGGGCGGCGCTCGAGGACAGGCCACTGCCCACGGGCACGTCCGAGCGCAGCCACAGGTCGAAGCCCCCGGGCACGTGGCCTTCCGCGCGCAGCACGTGGGTGACGCCCTGCACGTAGTCGAGCCAGCCCCGGCCGCGCTTCTCCTGCCCGAGCTCGTACGCGTCCACCTGGCCCTGGGCGCCGAGGTTGGCGCTGAAGGCGCGCACCGTGTGGCCCTCGCGCGGGGCCAGGTGCACCTCGGTGTGTTGGGGAATGGCCATGGGCAGCACGAAGCCGCCGTTGTAGTCGGTGTGCTCGCCGATGAGGTTCACCCGGCCGGGGGCACGGACCTGGACCTTGGGCGGCCGGCCGAAGAGGGACTCGAAGCGGGGGGCATCAGCCTGGGGGGATTTCATCGCCGTTCCTCTCGTGGGCTCAGGCTCCGGCGGGCTCGCCCGACTCGGTGGTGGGACGGGGGCGCCCGGACGGGGCGGGAGGCATGGGGATGTCGCTCGAGAAGCGCGGGCCCCGCGTGGCGGCGGCGATCCGCTCCAGGGGGAACTTGGGCGTGCGGTCCGAGTAGAGCAGCCCGTTGGCCTCCTGGTACGTGTCGGCGAATTGCGTGTAGCAGAAGCCCGCGAAGAGGTTGAGCGAGCGCACCACGGCGAGCAGCGCGGTGTAGCGCTGCTCGAGCTCCTCGGGCCCCCGGCATTGGGTGTAGCCCCACTCGCGCTGGTCGCCCCGCGCCATCGCGATGCCGCCGAACTCGGAGAGCACGAGCGGGTGGTCCACGTGCGGATGGTTGTCGAGGACGATCACCCGCCCGCCGGGACGCTCGCGCTGGAACAGGTGCGGACGCACCTCGTGCGAGTGGTAGCGCTGGGCGATCTGCTCCGGGTCGGAGTCATAGTCGTGGATGCCGATGATGTCGGTGGACACGCTCTCCCAGCCATCGTTGCCGATGACCGGGCGGGTGGAGTCGAGGGTGCGGGTGAGGTGGAAGAGTGCCTGGACGTAGTGCCGCTCGGCGACGTTGTCCGGCAGGTTGGGCACGCCCCAGGACTCATTGAGCGGCACCCACGCCACGATGCACGGGTGGCTGTAGTCGCGCGCGAGCACCTCGAGCCACTCGCGCGTGACGCGCTCGACGGACTGGCGGGTGAAGCGGTAGGCGCTGGGCATCTCCTCCCAGACGATGAGCCCCAGCCGGTCCGCCCAGTAGAGGTAGCGCGGGTCCTCGATCTTCTGGTGCTTGCGCACGCCGTTGAAGCCCATGGCCCGGGCGAGCTCCACGTCGCGCCGCAGCGCCGTGTCGTCCGGCGCGGTGATGCCCGAGCCGTCCCAGTAGCCCTGATCGAGCACCAGCCGCATGGGGTAGGGCCGCCCGTTGAGCACGAACCGGTCGCCCTGCACGGACATGGCGCGCAGGGCCGTGTAGCTGTCCACCGCGTCGATGAGCTGGCCGTTGGCGTCGCGCAGCTCGATGCGGGCGTCGATGAGCGTGGGCGAGGTGGGGCTCCACAGCAGCTCGTTGCGGAAGTCGTCGATGCCGGGGTCGGACAGGGCGATGCGGCGGTACACCTCGCCGAGCACCACGGTGTACGAGTCCCGGGCGAGCAGGGTGTCCCCCACGCTCAGCTTCACGTCCAGCCGCAGCCCATCGGGGCGCGCGCCCTCGATGTGCACCTCGAGTCCCAGCTCCCAGCGGGCGAGGTTGGGCGTCCAGCGCAGGCCCTCGACGCGGGTGGTGGGGACGCGCTCGAGCCACACCGTCTGCCAGATGCCGGTGGTGCGCGGGTACCAGATGGAGTGGGGCTCGAGCTGCCAGTCCTGCTTGCCCCGGGGGTTGGCCAGGTCAGCCGGGTCATCCTCCGCGCGCACGACGAGCTCCTGGGGGCCGTCCCGGTGGAGCAGATCGGTGATGTCGACCTTGAAGGGCGTATAGCCGCCCTCGTGGTGCGCGCAGCGCGAGCCGTTGACCCAGACGGTGGCCGCGTGGTCCACCGCGCCGAAGTGCAGCACCAGCCGCTCCTGGGCGCCGAGCGTGGGCGGCTCGAAGGCGCGGCGGTACCAGCAGGCCCGGTAGAAGCCGGTGTCGCCCACGCCGCTGCGTTCCGTCTCCGGAGCGAAGGGCACGCGGATGCGCGTGTTCCAGCTCACCTCCGAGGGCACGGTCCATCGCCCGAGGGGATCGATCGCGAAGTCCCAGGTGCCATTGAGGGGGCACCATGCCGCGCGCCTTAATTGAGGGCGGGGATAACCGCGGAGGGGAGTGGCTGCTTCCTCCGCCACTCCCGCCCATGGCTCGGGAGTGGGTGTGGCCTCCGGTACAAGGGCCCCCGGTCCAGGGGCTGTCTTGGCGGTACGCGTCGAGTCCTGGCTACCCATGCGGCAAGGGTAGGCACCCCGTGTTGACGGGGAGTCACTCCGCGCTCCCGCCCGGTCGTGAAGCAACCCGGCGGGATCGGGGCCATCTCAGGAGGAGCGCAGAGGAGCGAGCGTGGGCTCCTCTTCTAGGAGCTTGTCGGAGAATCCCACCGTAGAGGGTGGGCCGGAGGGGTGATGCCCCAGGTGGTCCTTCAGAGGGGAGGCGAGTTCTGGTTGAAGGTGGAGGGTGAGCACCCCGTCGACGAAGAAGCCGGAGCAGGCCGCGCTGTTGGAAGTAGCCACCAAGGAGAAGCCGAGGCGGGAGGAGACGAAGAGCTCCGCCCGGTTCAGCTCGCCGAGGCCGTTCCGGGAGTGGCAACCGGAGCAGGGGCAGTTGCTGCCGCAGTATGCGCGGGAGGTGCTGGGAGAAGGACACCTGGCGAGCTTCTTCGTCGAGCTGCGCAAGGCGCTCGACTTCAGCCCCATCCTGAGTGCGTACACGAAGGAGTGCGGCCAGCCGGCCTACCACCCGGTGATGATGGCGCTGCTGCTCATGTACGCGTACGCACGAGGCATTACGAGCAGCCGGGAGATTGAGAGGCGGTGCGAGACGGACATCGCCTTCCGCTATCTGACGGGAGGAGGGAGGCCCGACCATGACACGGTCTGCGCCTTCCGGGTGAGGCACCTGGAAGCCTTCCGCGCGCTCTTCGTGGACACGCTGAGACTGGCGCGCGGCTCGGGGCTCAAGAAGCTGGGGCATGTGTCGGTGGACGGCACGAAGGTGAAAGCCAATGCCAGCAAGCACAAGGCCATGAGCTACGGACGCATGGAGGAGGCCATGAAGAAGCTGGACGAGCAGATTGACAGGCTATTGGAGCAGGCCGCGGCACTGGATGCCGAGGAGGACAAGCGCTACGGCAAGGGCAGGCGCGGGGACGAGCTGCCCGAGGAGCTGAAGAATCCAGAGAAGCGGGCCGAGCGTCTGCGGCAGGCGGCACGTCAGCTGGAGGCGGAGAAGAAGCGCGAGCTGGCGGCGCAGAAGAAGAAGCGCCGGGAGAAGATTGGCCAGGCCAAGAAGGACTTGGAGAAGGAGGCCCGGGAGAAGGCCGAGGCCCGGGAGAAAACCCCGAGGAGGCCAGGCCTGGCGAGAAGGCGCAGCGCAATTTCACCGACCCGGACTCCAGAATCATGCCCCGGGCAGGCAGCTTCCAGCAGTCCTACAACGCGCAGGTGGCGGTGGACGCGGACAGCCAATTGATAGTGGCGCAGCAGGTGGGGCAGAGCGGCAACGATGCGCGGCAGCTCGAGCCGATGGTGGAGCAGACGCGCGACAACACGGGGCTGTTGCCCGTGCAGTTGAGCGCGGACTCGGGCTACTTGTGCCAGGAAGACATAGAGAAGGTGCAGGCCCAGGCAGTGGAGTGCTTTGTCGCCACGGGCCGCTCCAAGCACGGACAGGAGCCAGAAGCGGCACCCCGCGGACGCCCGCCCAAGGACTTGAGCTTCAAGGGGCGGATGCAGCGCAAGCTGCTGACGAAGCGAGGCCGTGCGGCCTATGCCCGACGCAAGGTGACGGCCGAGCCCGTCATCGGGCAGGTGAAGAATGGGACGCTGCCGCGCTTCTCTCTGCGGGGTCTGCACAAGGTAAGCGGAGAATTCTCCCTGGCGTGCGCAGTGCACAACCTCAAGAAGCTGTGGCGCAAGGGCAGGCAGTTGCCCGTGCTGGTGGCGCAGCCCGCCTGACGGGCGGGGCCCCACGCCCGTCGAGCCGCGGAGACAGGCACCTCCTGGTGCCTGCTACGCTCGGACGTGCTCCTAGCCGATTCGCCGACAAGCTCCTAGGGAGCGACGCACGTGAAGCTCGCCGCGGAGGCGGGGTCTCCCTCTCCTTTGTAGCGGGGATAGAGGGGGTATTTGCACAGGGGCCGGGCGAGGAGCTGTGCACCGGTCTGGAGATCCACCTTCGTCGCCACGAGGTTCGCGCTGGAGGGCGCGACGCCCTTCTCCACCCAGTTCTCCAGCGCGGGGAGCAGGTTCACGGTGTCCGCGCCGGCGCCGCCCATGCAGTGGTTGACGCCGGGGGCGGGGAAGTACTCGACGAAGGAGTCCGCCGCGGCCTGTCCGCCGGAGGCCTGCACCACGCGCTGGTAGTAGGCGGTCGTGCCATTCAGGGAGATGGCCGCGTCGGTGCCGCCGTGCCAGAGGATGAGCTTGCCGCCCCGGGCACGGAAGCGCTCGAGGTTGGCGCTGTGGGCGGACACCTGCGCGGAGACCTCGGCGATGCGCGGCTGCCACGCCTGGGGATCGAAGGTCAGGGAATCGTAATTGGGGTCCCGGGTGATGAAGTAGCGGACGATTTCGCGTCCGAAGATGCCGCCGGCCGATTGGGAGGGATTGCCGTCGCCCGTCATCCATGGGGCCCAGCCTCCGGGGTCCGCCTCACCGCCCGCGGGCCAGCCCTCGTTGATGACGGAGCCGTTGAGCCGCATGGGGGAATAGAGGGTGCGGGCCGAGGCGACCTGCTCCGCCGTCAGACAGGTGTCCTGGTCGGCGCCGGTGCATTGGAGGGTGCCGGGGTCGAACTGGCAGGCGGCCGGGTGGGAGATGATGCCGTCGACGAGACCGTCCTTGTCGTCACAGGCGTCGAGCACGGCCTTGCCCAGGGTGGCGAGCTTGGCGGTGGAGAGGAGGGCGCCGGGCTTCGAGAACTGCTGGAAGTTCCGGTTGAAGGCAATCATCAGTTCCACGAAGTTGTAGGCGGGGGCGCGGGCGATGATGCCGTCGAAGTCGTCGGGCCAGCGCTGGGCCTGGATGAGGGCCTCGCGGCCACCGTTGGAGCAGCCCTCGAAGTAGGTCTTCTCGGAGTTCCTGCCGTAGCGCTCGCGGATGATGTCCTTGGCGAAGGGCAGCACCCGGTGGATGGAGCGGTCGGCGAAGTCCGCGAGCTTCTCGGGGTCCTGGGCGAAGGAGCCGTCGAAGACCTCGCCGGTGTGGCCGCCGTTGGAGGCGATGGCGGCGTAGCCCTGCGCCGTATAGACATCCGTGGGGGAAATCACGCCGTCGAAGCCACCGCCTCCGGAGTAGAGCGTCTTCCCGTTCCAGTCCGTGGGCAGGCGCACCTCGAACTGGAGATCGGCGGGGAGCTTGCCGGTGACCTTGCAGTACTCGGGCAGGGTGCTGGAGGCGGCGACGAGCGTGGCCTCGGTGATGCTGGCGCCTTCGAAGGTCTTCTCGCCGAGGCGATCACAGCGCTGCTGGGCTGTTTCCTCGGGGCGCGTTGGCGGCGGGGTGGTGCAGCCTCCGAGCATCAGTGTCACCGCCACCACTGGCACCGCCCTCTGCTTCATCTTGCTTCGTTCGCTCATGATGTCTTCCTGGGTCTTGGTTCGTTCGAACAGAGTACTGCCGAGGTCTGAAATACAGGCGTTTCGTCGAGGCCCTCCGGCCCTTCGTGGCTTATTTGGAGGGTTCACCGGTCCAGCGACGGAGTGTGCTGGCGTCCGCGACGAACTCCGCGAGGCTCGCCGTCGACAACTCTCTGATCTCCGGACGCGCCGTTTCCAGCGTACCGCCGTTCAAGGGCGGCTCGGGTGCGTACTCGGCCAGCAGCACCCTCTGCTCGGCCACCTTCTTTCCCCGGAGCTTCATCACCAGCGAAATGCCGAAATCGATGCCGGCCGAGACTCCTGCTGCCGTGATCACATGGCCGTCCTGGACGATCCGGCTCCTTTCCGGCGTCGCCCCGAACTGGGACAGCAACGGAAGGACAGACCAATGCGAGGTGGCTCGCTTGCCGTGCAAGGCGCCAGCGACCCCGAGGATCAGGGAGCCGGAGCACACGCTGGTCACATAGGTGGCCCGGGACGCGCCGTGGCGCATGAAGTCGATCGTCGCTCCGTCACGAGCCGCCGCCAGCGTTCCTTTCGTGCCGCCGGGGGTGAAGAGAACGGTCAGGTGGGTCGGGCAGTCGGCCATCGTGACTGTTGGCTGTATAGCCAGCACGCCATCGCTCGGGACTGGGCGAAGGTCGGGCTGGTTGGTGACCAGATGCACCTTCACGTTCCCCATGCCCGCCAGGAAGTGATACGGGCCAACGAAGTCCAGGGCCGTGAAGCCAGGATAGAGCAACATGGCGATCTGCTCCTGGCCCTTCTGGGCCTTCTGGCCAGGGACCTGCGAGTCCATCTCGCGCGCGGCCGTCGGCGAGGCCCGGAACAGGGTCGCGGGCAGCGCGGCGGCGGCTGCGAGACGGGTCAACAACGTCCTTCGATTGATCATGGGGCAGCGCTCCTGGTTCAGCGCGACACCGACCGTCGCGGCATGCACCTTGACTAATCCTTCCCGCTCGTGTCCTAAAGGACGTACTTCCGTCATTTTGGGACATGCTCGATGTCGCGCATCACCATCCTCGTCTACGACGGGTTCCAGATCCTCGATGCCACCGGGCCAGCCACTGCATTCGAGATCGCCGGCCGCTTTGGTGCCCCGTATTCCGTCAAGCTCGCGGCCGTGCATGGGGGACGGGTCACCAGTTCGGGAGGGATTGTCGTGGAGGCGGTGCCGCTGGCCGAGGCGCTGCAGTGCGAGCTGCTGCTCATCCCGGGGGCGGAGAATCCGCTGAAAGCGGCCCGGCAGCCGGAGTTGCTCGCGGCGCTCGTGGACGCGGTGCGGTCTGGTCGTCGCGTGGCCAGCGTGTGCTCGGGTGCGTTCATCCTGGGCGCCGCGGGTCTGCTGGAGGGGCGGCGTGCCGCGACCCACTGGGGGTCCGTCGCGGACCTCAAGAGACGTCACCCGGGGACCACCGTCGATGCCGAAAGCATCTTCGTCGAGGACCGGGGGGTGTGGACCTCGGCGGGAGTGGTGGCCGGGATCGATCTCGCGCTGGCCCTCATCGGGCGGGATCATGGCGATGAGCTCGCGCGCAAGGTGGCCCGGATGATGGTCGTCTACCATCGGCGACCTGGCACCCAATCCCAACACTCGGCGCTGCTGGACATGGTGACGCCGGACAACAGGTTCGCGCCCCTGCTGGCCTGGGCGCGCGGACGGCTGTCGGAACCCCTCTCCGTCGAAACGCTGGCGGAGCAGACGGCGCTCAGCGTGCGGCAATTCACGCGCGCGTTCACGCGGGAGACGGGCGTTTCTCCCGCCAAGGCCATCGAGCGCCTGCGTGTCGAGGCCGCGCGCGCGTCCATCGAGGCGGGCACCGCCTCGCTGGAGGAGGTCGCGAGGACCACCGGGTTTGGAAACGGCGATCGGATGAGACGCGCGTTCGTCAGACTCACCGGTCAGCCGCCGATGGTCGTGCGGACAGGGGTCCGCCGCGAGGTGGACAGGTCTTCGACGCATGCTCCGCGGCGGGTCTGAGGGACTGCTGGAGCTTCTACGATTGGTTTTCCCAAGAAAGGGTATTCGAAAGTTGCCAGGGCTCCCGCCGAAACCGACGGCCGCGGCTATTTGATCGGGAACATGGCATTCCCGGAGGCCGTCCTTTCGGCGGCGACCTCCTCTTGGATCACGTCCCAATGCTCCACGAAGCGCCCGTTCACGACCTTGAAGATGTCGGCGCCGATCATGGTCTTGTCGCCCCAACCGACGTATCGACCGTGGATCATCACGAACTGGCCGTCTTCGATGACGAGGCCGGGTTCGTAGCGGAAGTCAGCCTTCAGGCTCGGGATCATCTTGCGGAAGAAGTCAGTCCCGTTCGGCCCGCTCGGGTTGTGCTGGATGTACCCGGGATCCCAATACTTGTCGAGGACCGACAGATCCCTGTCGATGAACAGCCCGGTCATTGCCGCGAGGACGATTTCTTTGTTGCTCATTTTCTTGCTGCTCATTTTAGCCTTTCAACTTTCTCCGAGTGGAGTGGCTTGAATATCGCAGCGACAGACGCTCCCCGCCAGTGGCGTCATTGACAACTTTCGGTCTACTCTTGCCAGATGTTCGTTCACCTGATGGTCGGCCACCACCACCTCGTGCCCCCAACCCTCCACGCACGTGGCCGACCAGCCGCTTCATCACCGCTATACGTCACGCTCTACTGCTGCCAGACCGTGACGTTGGAGCTGCCGTTGCTGCCGAAGCCCTCGGTCGCCAGGACCTGATAGTTCATGGTCCCGAGGTTCATGCCCACGTTCCGCCAGGCGTTGACGTGATTGGCGAAGGTGATGGTGTTGTTGGTGCCGGTGGGGCGCCTGGAGGTCCGCACGCTCCAGTACTGGTAGAAGGTGCGGGTGCCCTCGATGGAGGGGGCGTTGACCCGCTGGGTCCGGAAGATGTTGTAGGTGCCGCCGTCGGTGTTGACGGTGCCCATGAACGTGGCGCCGCTGCCGGGCGGAGTGAAGCCGCCCCAGTTGTCGACGACGTAGTACTCGATCAGCGGGTTCGTCGACCAGCCATAGAGCGTCAGATAGCCGTTCGAGCCGGGGTTGAAGACTCCGGCGTTGTAGCCGACCACCCGGTTGGTCGAGCCCGTGGCCCAACCCTTCCCAACCACCAGGTTGCCGCTCGAGCCGAGGCTCCAGTTGATGCTGTAGTTGCCGTCGCTACCCAGGTTCAGGCAGCCCGACCCGGAGTCCTTCCACATCGTATAGAAGTACCCGTTGTGGGTGCCCGTTTGATTGTTGCAAATGCTCTGCGCCTGCGCGCTTCCAGCAGAAGCCAGGGCGAATACGACAGGCAGAGCGTATGAAAGCACAAACTTCTTCAGCCGCGTGAGCGTCATTTTTTTGTCTCCCCAGGACGTCTGTTTTTGATTGTTCTCGGCGCCGTCGGTTCGTGGCTCTTGAGGGCGCCGTCAATCAATTACATGCGCTTTGCCGCGTGGTCAAGCCTGTTGATTCTGAAAGCAGAACGGGGAGCCAGGTGGCTCCCCGTTCCCGCGCCGTCAGCGCATCGGCTTGAGCGTTCGGATCGAACCGTCAGGATTGTAGTTCAGCTCATTCACCTTGACGTTCCGCAGGTGCGTCTTACCCGAGAGCTGGGTGTCGTGGTAGAACAGCCACCACTTGCCATCGTGCTCGACAATCGAGTGGTGGTTGGTCCAGCCCTGCACCGGCTCCAGGAGGACACCCTGGTAGGTGAAGGGTCCGTATGGGTTGTCGGCGACCGCATACACCAGCCGGTGGGTGTCGCCCGTGGAGTAGCTCAGGTAGTAGCGGCCCTGGTACTTGTGCATCCAGGAGCCCTCGAAGAAGCGCCGCTCGGAATCGCCGCCGAGCAGTGGCTTGCCGGCTTCGTCGACGATGGAGAGGTCACGTGGCGCCTCGGCGAACGTCAGCATGTCGGCGTTCATGCGCGCGATCTTGGGCATCAGCGCGGGCTTGTCTGGCTGCTTCAGGTCGGTCACCGAGCCGTTCTGCTCGTAGGTTCCGGTCGCCCAACGCTGCAGTTGGCCGCCCCAGATGCCGCCGAAAATCATGTAGGACTGCCCGTCGGTATCGTTGAACACCACCGGGTCGATGCTGAAGCTGCCATGGATCGGCTCCGGCTCGGCCTTGAACGGACCCTCTGCCCGGTCGGAGACCGCTACGCCGATGCGGAAGATGTCCTGTTTGTCCTTGGCCGGGAAGTACAGGAAGTATTTGCCGTCCTTGTATGCGGCATCGGGAGCCCAGAGCTGGCGGCCGGCCCAGGGGATGTCCTCGAGCCGCAACACCACGCCATGGTCGGTGACTTCCGCCCCGACGCGCTCCATCGAGAAGACATGGTAGTCGCGCATGGCGAAATGGCTGCCGAGGTCATCCTCGGGCACGCCCGCCTCGATGTCATGGGACGGATAGAGATAGATGCGGCCGTTGAAGGCGTGGGCCGAGGGATCGGCGGTGTAGATGCTCGAAATCAGCGGTTGATTCAGGAATTGCGGGTCGGCGGGCGTCGCTCGTTGGGTCGTGGCACAACCGCCCGCGGTGGCGCCCAGCAGCCCCGTTACCGCAGCGGCACGCAGTTTGGTCAGCATGTCGTCTCTCTCCTCTGTGACTGATGAGCTCAGTCGGATCGGTGCAATCAGATGTAACGGTTGACCAGGTTTTCCAGCGCCTCCTGCCGTCCGGAAACCGGAGTCACGTCTTCATTACGGCTCAACACGCGCTCGGAGAGCGCTTCCAGTGAGAGGCGACCCTCGAGCGCGTCTCGCCCGAAAGATGTCCGCCAGCCGGCGTAGCGCTCACGAACGGCCTTGGCGAGCCGGTCATCCTCGATCATGCGCGCCGCGACCAGGAGTGCCCGGGCGCAGAGGTCCATGGCTCCGACGTGGCCGTGGAACAGGTCGGTCGGATCGATCGACTGGCGCCGTACCTTGGCGTCGAAGTTCAACCCGCCGGTCGTGAAGCCGCCACCCTGCAGCACCGAGTAGAGCGCGATGGCGGTTTCGGGCAGGTTGTTCGGGAACTGGTCGGTGTCCCAGCCGAGCTGGGGATCGCCCCGGTTCATGTCCAGACTGCCGAAGATGCCGAGCGCCTGGGCCAGGGCGATCTCGTGCTCGAAGCTGTGGCCGGACAAGGTCGCGTGGTTGGCCTCGATGTTGACCTTCACCTCCTTCTCCAGTCCGTAGCGCTTCAGGAAGCCGTAGACCGTTGCCACATCGAAGTCGTACTGGTGCTTGGTGGGCTCGCGCGGCTTGGGTTCGAGGAGGATCGTGCCCTTGAAGCCGATACGGTGCTTGTAATCCACGACCAGGCTCAAGAAACGCCCGAGCTGGTCGAGCTCCTGCCGCAGATCCGTGTTGAGCAGCGTTTCGTAGCCCT
Organism: Cystobacter fuscus; assembly: GCF_044360685.1. Classification (GTDB taxonomy): domain Bacteria; phylum Myxococcota; class Myxococcia; order Myxococcales; family Myxococcaceae; genus Cystobacter; species Cystobacter fuscus_C. The sequence goes on from NZ_CP043491.1 coordinate 1,562,259, forward strand.
CGCGCCCACCCCACAGGACGTAATTCTCGCCGCCCAGTTGTAGGGTCGCATCGATCGCCGCCTTGACCTGCGTGGCGGCCATGGCGAACACCTCCGGATCGGGATTGGTGGCGGCCCCCGACATGTAGCGACGATGGCTGAAGAGGTTCGCCGTGCCCCACAGCAACTTGACACCGGTGCGTTGCTGGTGTGCGGCGAGGTGTTCCACCATGTGACGGAAGTTGGACAGGCTTTCACGGGGCGTGGCGCCCTCTGGCGCGACATCGCGGTCATGGAAGCAGTAGTACGGGACGCCGAGCCGACTGAGAAAGTCGAACGCGGCCTCGGCCTTGCGCACCGCGAGCTCCATGGGGCTCCCGCCGGTGAACCAGGGCCGCAAGAAGGTTTCGCCCCCGAAAGGGTCCAGCCCTGTCCACACGAAGCTGTGCCAGTAACACACGGCGAACCGCAGATGGTCTTCCATGCGCTTGCCAAGCACGATGCGGTCCTTGTCGTACCAGCGGAAGGCCAGCGGGTTGTCGCTTTCGGGCCCCTCGTAACGGATTGGCTTGATATCGGCGAAATAGCTGCTGCTCATCAGTAGGTCTCCTGCTTTCAGCGGGATGAACTCATCGGGGGTTCAGGCGCTTGAGCGCGGGGTACAGCGCGCGGAAGCGTTCGTAGCGTTGCATCAGGTACTGCCGGTGCTCGGGCGCGCGAGGCCGCCATCGTTGCGCCACGGGGGGAGGGCGGCACACCGCTGCCTCGTCGCCACCCACGGAGAGCCAGGCCAGACGGGCTGCACCGAGGGCCGCACCTGCCTCGCTGCCTTCATGGGTCACGAGCTCGAGGTCGAGCACGTCCGCCAGCAGTTGCGCCCAGCGTTCGCTGCGTGCACCGCCGCCCACCAAGGACAAGCGCTCCACCGTGGTGCCACCCTGCTGCAGGGCGAGCAGGCCATCGCGCAGGCCAAAGCTCACGCCCTCCATCACCGCATACGCCACCGATGCCGCCGCGTGTTCGTTCAACAGGCCAAACAGCACACCACTGGCATTCGGGTCGTTGTGAGGCGTGCGCTCGCCGGACAGGTACGGAAGGAAGAGCGGCGCATGGTGCATCGCGTCGGGGGGGAGCGAATCGATCTGTGCGAGGAATGCCGACACGTCGGAGTGTCCGGTGAGCTTCGCCGCCCAGGTGAGGCAGCTGGCGGCCGACAACATCACGCTCATCTGGTGCCAGCGCCGCGGGAGCGCATGGCAGAATGCGTGGACGGCCGACCGCGGGTTGGGCCGGAAGCGATCATTGCAGACGAAGAGCACGCCCGAGGTGCCGAGCGACAAGAAGCCCTGGCCCGGCTCCACGGAGCCAATACCCACCGCGCTCGCCGCGTTGTCTCCGGCGCCTCCCGCCACCACCGCGGTCCGCGGGATGCCCCAACGACTGGACCATTGCGGAAGGAGCCGCCCGCTCGGCTCGCTCCCCTCGACCAGCGTGGGCATCTGATGCCGGTGCAGGTCGCAGGCCGCGAGGAGCTCATCGGACCAGCCGCGACGGGCAACGTCGAGCCACAGTGTCCCCGCGGCGTCCGACATCTCGCTCACCTTCTCGCCTGTCAGTTGTAGGCGCAGCCAGTCCTTTGGCAGCAAGACGGTGGCGATTCGCGCGAATACCTCGGGTTCATGGCGCCTCAGCCACAGCAACTTCGGCGCCGTGAACCCTGGCATTGCCAGGTTGCCCGCGAGCTCGGTAAGGCGTGGCGCTTTGCGCATCAACTCCTCGCATTCGGCGCCGCTGCGTCCGTCGTTCCACAGGATGGCCGGCCTCAGCACCCGGTCGTGCGCATCAACCACCACCGCGCCGTGCATCTGGCCCGACAGCCCAATGGCTTCGACAGCGCGCAGGGCCGCCGGTTGGTCAGCGGCCAGCCCATCCAGGGCGCGGCACGTCGCGTCCCACCATTCCTGTGGGGCCTGCTCCGACCACAGCGGATGCGGTCGCGAGACAGCGAGCGGTTCGCGAGCGGTGGCCACGATCCGTTGGTCACGGTCCAGCAGCAGCACCTTCACTTCAGAGGTGCCGAGGTCTATTCCGATGAACATGCTTTGCCCTCTGCTCGGTCAACGAGCACGGTCGGCCCATGCAGGCCCAATGGAGGCTACGGAGGAAGTGGGCGTCACCGGGGAGAGCGTGGTGGCGTGCTGCCGCTGCGGCGGGCGACCGAGAATGATCATGCTCAGAACGTCGTCTTGCGTCAGGTCCGCCACACGCTCGGTGCTCACCACCTTGCCATTCTTCATCACGGTCACGCGGTCGCAAACCTCGAAGACGTCCGGCATGTCGTGGCTGATGAGGAAGATGCCGATACCATCGGCTTTCAGGCGGCGAATCGTATCCATCACCATGCGTGTCTCCGCCGGGCCGAGGGCCGCGCACGGTTCGTCCATGATCAGGATCCGCGCATTGAAGTAGAGCGCTCGCGCGATCGCCACCGTTTGCCGCTGCCCACCGGACATCGCGCGCACCGGCTTGTGCAGTTCGGTGAAATGGGGATTCAGCCGCTGAATGATTTGTCGCGCCTCGTGCCGCATCCGGGGCGTGTTCAGGGTCCTCCACGGGGTCATCAGCTCGCGGCCGAGGAAGAGGTTGGCCGCGGCATCGAGGTTGTCGGCGAGCGCCAGGGTCTGGTGGATGGTTTCGATGCCCGCGGCACGTGCCTCTCGCGGACTCCCGAAACGCAGCGGCTGGCCATTGACGAGGATTTCGCCACTGTCCGGGGGGTACACGCCGGACAGCATCTTGATGAGCGTCGACTTGCCGGCCCCGTTGTGGCCGAGCAGGCCCACCACCTCTCCCGCGTAGAGGTCGCAATTCACTCCATCGACGGCCATGACGCCGCCGAAATGCTTCGTGACCTGGCGAACTTCGACCAGGGGCCGGCGACCCTCATGGCCAATCATCGATTGCTCCGTCGGTTGTAGACCACGTCGAACCACACCGCGGCAATGAGCACCAGGCCGATGAAGATCTGCCGCTTCGCGCTGGAGACATCCATGAGCACCATGCCGTTGTCCAGGCTCTGGATCAGCAGTGCCCCCACCACGCAACCCGCGACCGAGCCCACGCCGCCCGCGAGCGAGGTGCCGCCGATCACCGCCGCGGCAATCACGTACAGCTCCGCCATCTGCCCCATCGAATTCGCCCCCGAATTCAGGCGCGCCGTCGTGATCATCGCCGCCAGCGCGGCGAGCGCACCCATGAGCATGAAGAGGTAGAGCATCACGCGGAACGTCGGTATGCCCGAGAGCAACGCGGCTTCCGGATTGCCGCCCAGTGCGAACACGTAGCGTCCGAAACGGGTGCGCTCGGCGATGAAGCTCATCACGAACACGACGGCGATGAAGATGAGGACCGGCACCGCGATCCCTTTTCCTACCCGGTTCTGCTGTGCATCGAGGCCGACATAGCTGTTCATCACCGCGACGAACGCTCCAATCGCGCCGCACTGCAACACCACTCGCAGCACGTCGGCCCACAGCGGGGGTTGTTCGGCGCCGTAGCGGGCGCTCGTGCGACGCACATGCCAGCGATACCAGACAACGGCGATGCAGGTGAGCACGCCCAATGCCGAACTCCAACCCACGCCGATCGAGCCGGACAAGCCGCCACCGAGCACCTGGTAGTTGGTATGCAGCGGCGCGATGGTCTGCCCGTCAGCGACGAGGAAGGCCGCACCGCGATACATCAGGTAGCCGGCCAACGTGACGACGAAGGCAGGCACCTGTCGATAGGCGACCCACCACCCCTGAAAGGCCCCGACGGCGACGCCCGCCGCCACGCCGAGCGCGATGCTCAGCAGCCAGCCCCAGTTGGCTTCCGGATGAAACCATTGCACCTGGCTGTAAGCGATCAGCATGCCGGTGAAGGCGAGCAGCGAGCCCACGGACAGGTCGATCTGCCGGGCCACGATCAGGAACACCATGCCGCAGGCCATGATGCCGGTCACGCAGGTTTGAATTGACAGATTGTAGAGATTGCGCGGCGTGAGGAAGGTGCCTTCGGTCAGAGCCGCCAGGACGGCCCAGACCATGAGCAGCACCAGGACCATTGAACTGAAGCGCGGGTCAAAGCCCGTCTTGCGGAGAAGGATTTGCATCGCGAGGGCGTGTTCTGGGAGAGACGGCCTCGCGGCGCTCGTCGCCGCCGCGAGGCCGAGCGGTTTCCTACCTGCAGGCCTTCGGCGCCTTCGCGGCGCTCGCGCCTGCGCACACCTGCTGCCTGGTGGCCCAACCCGAGTTGAGGACGTGGTCGAGGTTGTCCGCCGTGATGGGTACCGGCTTCAGGAAGACCGCTGGAATAGGCAACTTCTTGGTACCGCCGTTCCAGAGGGTCGCGCCCTGGATGGTCGACGGCTTCGTGCCCTTGGCCATCGCGACCGCGAAATTGGCCGCCGCCTCGCCCAGCACGCGGGTGTCCTTGAACACGGTGACCGTCTGCTCACCGCGGGCAATCCGGTTCAGCGCTGCGATGTCGGCGTCCTGGCCGGAGACCGGGACTCCGGTCAAGTTCTGCGCTTTCAGGGCCGCGACCGCGCCTCCAGCAGCACCGTCATTCGAGGCCACCACCGCGTCGACCTTGTTGGAATTGCGCGTGAGGATCTGCTCCATGTTGCGCTGAGCGACTTCCGGCGACCAGCCTTCGGTGTACTGCTCGCCCACCACCTTGATTTTTCCGGCCTGGATGGCGCTTTGCAGGACCTCGAGCTGGCCGCGATGCAGGAAGTCCGAGTTGGGATCGGTCGGCGAGCCCTTGATGAATGCGTAGTTCCCCTGTGGCTTGACCTTCAGCACCTCGCGGGCCTGGATGCGGCCCACCTCGACGTTGTCGAACGTGACATACAGCACCCCCGAATCCTGGATGAGGCGGTCGTACGCCACCACCGGAATGTTCTCCTGACGAGCCCGCTGCACAGCGGGCAGAATGGCGTCGGAGTCATAAGCAAGCACGATCAGCGCGTTGGCGCCGCGCGAAATCAGGCCCTCCACGTCCGACAGCTGCTTTTCATTGGAGCCCTGCGCGTCGGCGCTGATGTACTTCGCACCAAGCTTCTGCAAGGTCGCCTTGAGCGCGGCCTCGTCGCGCTTCCAGCGCTCTTCCTGGAAGTTGGACCAGGAGACGCCTACCACCAGGTTCTCTGCGTTTGCGACTCTCGGCACGGCTGCCATGACGGCGAGCCACAACAGGGTGGCCCTGCGGTTCAGTCTCATGTGCGTCTCCTCTGGCGCGCCCCCTGGCGCCTTCGCGTTGATATCGCCGAATTGGTTTGTTCGATGAACAAACCATAGAGCCGAATGCCAGGCCCGTCAATCAGGAGAGTCATGGGAATCAGCAGCTAGCGAATTCGACATAGCGCGTCATTCATTGCCTGCGTGGCCGTGGCAACCATCGGCCGTGAGTGCGCACGGGCCCGGGGGGAGGGGCGCTGGAGTACACCATCAAACAGATGGGCTGGCTGCTCTCCAATGAGGGAGGGGCGTCTCACGACTGTTCGTCTCAGGAGTGCCGATGGTGCTGACGCAGCGCGCCGAAGCAGTGGTGGTGCTCGACTGGACGATTTTGAGCAGGATGAAAAAGCGTACCCAATCGCTTTTCAACCTGCGGTTGTATTTTCTGGTGCACTGCCGATGGTGAAAGCACATCGGCGCTCCCCCGAGGCCCAGACGACCCGCGGGGGGATGACGTCAGGCCATCAGGGCTTCATGCAGCACCGCACCCGCGGCGCCCACAGCGCAAGCATTGATGCCGAAGCGGCAGTGCCGTACTTCGGTGGTGTGGAAGGCGTACCGCGCCTGCAGCCCTGCGAAGCACTCGCGGGCCGCATCGAGAAAGACCGGGCCGAGCTGTACCATGGGGCCGCCAAGCACGAGGACCGCCGGGTCGAGCATGTTGCAGATGTTCTGCATCAGCATGCCCAGATAGCGCCCTGCACGACGCGCGGCCGACACTGCCGTCGCATCGCCCCTGGCTACCCGACGCGCCAGTTCGTCGATTGGCAGCACGGGGTCTGGGGTGCCCGTGATATCAAGACTGACTGCCCGCTGTGAGATGAAGGTTTCGGCGCAGCCGCGGCTACCGCACCGGCACGGCGGTCCGTCGAGTTGCAGCACCGTATGGCCGACTTCCCCTGCCGTGCCGTCATGACCGAGGTGGAGCCGATCGCCGAGAACGATCCCCCCGCCTACGCCAATGCCCATGCTCAGGTAGACGAGTGAGTTCGTCTGGGCGCCAGTGCCAAAGACGTACTCGGACAACGCCGCGGCGTTGGCTTCGTTCAGCACCTTCACCGGCGATTGGCGTACGCCGGCTCTCTTCAACGCCTCACACAGCGGCTGCTCGATGTCCTGGTGGTGCCAGCCGAGGTTTGGCACCACGCCCACCCGATGACCGTGTACATCTACGGTTCCTGGAACTCCGACGCTGATCCCCAGGACGCGCCGGCCCTGGGCGCACAGCGAAGCGTCCTGTTGAGCGATGAGCCCGGCAAGCGCCGTGAGCGTGGAGCCCAGGTCCGAGGGCGAATACGGTTGCTGACGAGAGCCGAGCAGTTCCCCCTGGAGGTTGCACGCGACCACGTTCAGGTAGTCCACGCCGATCTCGGCACCGATGAGCGCCAGGCGAGAGGGGTCGAGCCGCAGGGGCGTTGGGCGCCGGCCCACTGCGCTGGATGCGGGCGCCTCGGACTCGCACAACCAGCCCTCGTCGATCAAGTCCTGCACCAGCAGGCTGACGGTGGACTTCGTCAGCCCGCTGCGCTTGGCGAGGTCCGCCCGCGACAGGCCCGCCTCCTGCCTCACCAACCGGAGTATCGCTGCACTGTTGATTCGCTTGATGAGGCTCTGATTGCCCGTCAGGGCTTCTGCATGTCCGGAAGGCGGCACGTGAAAAAGGGCGAGAAGGAGTTTATTCGAAGATTAGACCAAATGCCTCGTCAGGTCCACCCGGACGGAAGCTCAGCAGGTGCGTCGAGTTCTTTGACACCCTCTGCGGCTGGGCGTGGTGCGCGCGGCGTGGCACGTGCCTCCAACGTGGGCCGCGCGCCGTGGGGGCGATCGGTCGGTGTCCGCCGAGAAGCTACTGCGGAAGGCAGGGCGCCCGCTCCGCCGGCCTGGCTCTACGCGAACAGCCCACGCAGGTGCCTCTCCAGGATGGGAATCATTTCCCTCACCTTGGGCGAAGAAATGCGCTGGGGAGGATAGACAAGGTGCACCGGCGCATCCTCCGTGGCCCAATCCGGAAGTACCCGGACGAGCCTCTTCCTGGTGAAGTCTTCCTTGAGCAGGGGTTGGGGCACCAAGGCCAACCCCGCCCCGTGCCTCACGAGGCTCAGGATCCAGTAGAAGGACGTGGACGAGACCACGAAATCCGGCTTCAACCGGACGGCCTCTCCGCCCGCCGAGCGAAGGTGCCACGGCATGTCGCCCTTGTTGCCCCCCTTGAGCACGAAGCCGATGCACGGATGCGCCACGAGGTCTCGCGGGTGCTGAATGGCCGAGGCGCCCTGGAGATAGCGGGAGCTCGCCACCACGACCGAGTTTCCCACCCCGAGGCGCTTGGAGCGCAGGCTGGAATCTTCCAGGTGCCCTCCCCGGATGGCGATATCGAATCCCTCGGTGATGATGTCCACGTAGCGATTGCTGATATGGGTCTCCACCTTGACCTGAGGATACTTGTTCCGGAACTCGCTCACGGCGGCGGAGAGCTCCGAGGACGGAAAATCCGCGGGCGCGCTGATCCTCAAGGTACCGGTGGGCTGCCGCCGGGTCGCCGTGGCTCCCTCGAAGGCACCCAGCAGGGTCTGGATCGCGACTTCGGATTCCTTGAAGAAGGCGGCGCCCTCGTCCGTCAGTTTCAACTTCCGGGTGGTTCGGGTCAGGAGACTCACCCCCAGGGCCCTTTCCAGGCCAACCACCCGGTCACTCACGGTGGAGACGGAGAGACCGAGGCTCCGAGCGGCCTTGCTGAAGCTCCCCGCCCTCACCACGTTCACGAAGATCAGCGCTGCATTCAGATCCGGATTCATTTTTCGCCTATCCGGAAAATATATTGGGATTCTTCGCCCTTCTCAAGGGAGTTCGTCGGGCCCAAGAATGGGGGTATCCAATGAGCGAGACCCCGATGACCAAGACCATTGCGAAGGAATCCATCCAGCAACTCTTCACCGAAGCCCGCACCCACCATTTCTGGCAGGACAAGCCCGTCTCGGAGCAGACCCTGCGGGAGCTCTACGAGCTGATGAAATGGGGACCCACGTCGGTGAACTCCGCGCCAGCGAGGATCGTGTTCGTGCGGAGTGAGTCGGAGAAGGCCAGACTCTATCCCGCCTTGATGGGGTCCAACAGCGAGCAGGTGAAAGCGGCCCCCGTGACGGCAATCATCGCCTACAAAGAGAAGTTCTACGAAGATCTGCCCCGGCTCTTTCCGAGCTATGATGCGAGACATTTCTTCACCAATGATCCCAAGTTCAGCTACGACACCGCCTTCCGCAACAGCTCCCTCCAGGGCGCCTACTTGATTTTCGCGGCCCGCGCGCTGGGCTTGGACGTCTGCCCCATGTCCGGCTTCGACAATGCGGAAGTGGACAGGGTCTTCTTCTCGGGCATGGCCCTCAAATCGAACTTCATCTGCACGCTCGGGTACGGTGACAGTTCGAAGCTCTACCCACGGGGACCGCGCCTGGCTTTCGAGGAAGTGTGCACGATTGTTTGATTGCCCTTCTCACGCGAGTCCCTCGTTTCGAGTCCTTTGACACCGTCTCTGGGCCCGCCCTTGCGAGCCGGGGGGCCCCGCGGCCTCTCAGCTCAGCTCGCGCAGGTTCTTCTCCGCGACCTTCGTCAGGGCCGCGACGCGCTTGTAGAGCCAGAGCCCGAATGGGACGATTCGCTCGGGCTTCATCGGCCTCGGCAGCTTTTCGAGGGTGTCACTGAACGGGATGACGGCGTGCTCGCCAGCGGGTGAGCTCACGCGCCGATCGAAGGCCCAGGACCTGTCCTGGTGCCAGCCCCCGTGGAACACGAAGAGCTCCTCGAGCTCCTCGTTGCCTGTTACCTCCACCTGATCGTCCAGGGAGTAGTCGCTGTCGCTATCGATTTCCAGGCAGCTCCAGCCGCCTCCCGTCACGTTGCCGCAGTAGAACATCTGGAGTCCCTCGTCGGCCGCGCCGTCGAGAATCCACGTGATGGAGCCATACTCGTTCGCGAAGTAGTCCCAGCTCGACTCGTTCTTCTTCGGCTTGCGGGGCTTCGCCTTCGCCCAGCGTCCGACGCGCGCCTTGTGCATGCGCAGGAAGAAGGCGGCACTCGACTCGACCGAGGCGACGCGTGCGCGGTCCTTCTTCGGGTCGAGACACTCGGTGACGAAGTGCGCGGTCGGGATTCGCTCGTGCAGGTCCTTGAGCATCGCGATGGCCGCATCCACGGCCTCGTAGGCATTCTTCGGCTTCGCGACCAGGGCCCTCTTCGGCAGGGGCTTGCGCTCTGGCGCTCCCTTCGCGGGAATGGGCTCGGGGTTGGGGTGCTCGGACGTGACGAGCTCGATGCGGTACAGCTTGAATCCAGTCTTCTCCTTGGCGCGGATGCGCTTCTCCGCGAGCGCGATGGCGGCCTCGCGGCTCTCGGCGGGGGTGTTCTCGTGCACTTCCTGCTTGAGGACGTTGCCATGCACCTCCACCGACCAACGGGCGATGTCGGCCTTGACGTACTCACGCCGGGTCGCGAGTGTCTTCGTCGCATTCCATGGGAAGCCATCCCGGAAGCCGAGCGCCCGGTAGCGCGCGAGCAGTGGTTCGACCTCCGAGGGCGCGACGAGTGTCGAGAGGAAATGGCCGTTCAACACTCCCCGGCGGATGACGGCCTGGTCACCCCGGAGCTCCACGTCCACGAAGAGGCTCTCGCGCTGCTTGTAGAGCGTGAAGCGCCCCGAGATGGGAGCGGTGAGCGCGTCCGCCTTCTCGTCGTGCTTGTGGAGGACGCCATCACTCCACACCCGGAGCTGGTAGGACTCGGCGAAGAACCAGACCTCGTTCTTCGTGTCGAGCCATGGGTCGGAGTAGGAGATGCGGTCACCACCGTTGAGCTGCTCGAGTCGCTTCCAGTTGGCCATGACGGCTCGTACACCACTCCGTGAGCATTGCGCAGCATCGCTGGAAAGGTGTCAGACGATTCGTAGGACCATGGCTCCGTGTCGGGACCCCGCCGCTTCCACGTCAGGGCCGAGGCGAGGCGCGTAACAGCAAGGCCGCGCGTTTGATGGCCGAGCGGATGCGGACATAGGTGCCGCACCGGCACACGTTGTCGCTCATGGCCGCGTCGATGTCCGCGTCCGTGGGCTGAGGGTGACTCTGGAGCAGCGCCACCGCGGCCATGATCTGCCCCGGCTGACAGAAGCCGCACTGGGCGACGTCCTCATCGATCCACGCCTGCTGCACGGGGTGCGGCGCCTCGCCGCCGCCGAGCCCTTCGATGGTGGTCACCCGCTGGCCGTGGACGCCGCCCACGGGCTGGATGCAGGGGCGGAAGGCGTGCCCGTTCAGGTGGCTGGTGCAGGCCCCACACACGCCCACGCCGCAGCCGTACTTGGGCCCGGTGACACCGAACACGTCGCGCAGCACCCACAAGAGGGGCATGTCCTCCGGGGCTTCCAGGGACACCGTCTGGCCATTGAGGAGGAAGTGGTGCAGGGCCATGGGTTCAGGCTCCGGAATCGAGAATGGGAAAGCGGGTGGGCATGACGCCCGTGGCCCGCGCGAGGGCGTTGGACAGGGCGGCGGCGGCGGTGGGGTAGCCCAGCTCGCCCACTCCGCCCACGCGGTCATCCGAGCGCACGAGGTGGACGCGGATGTCCGCGGGTGTGTCCCTCATGCGCAGCCACTTGTAGTCGGCATAGCTGCCCTCGCGCACCGCGCCCGCGTCCAGGTGCAGTCCCGCGCTCAGCGTCGTGGAGAAGGCGTCCACGGTGGCGCCCTGCAATTGGGCCTCGACGCTCCGGGGATTGATGGGCAGGCCGACATCGGCGGCCACGGTGACGCGCGTCACGCGGGGTGTGGGCCCACGGGTGTCCACCTCGACGAGGTGGGCCACGGCGCTGTTCCACTCCTCGTGCACGGCCACGCCCTGCGCCACCCCGGGGGGCAGCGCACGGCCCCACTCGCCCTCGCGCGCCACCGTGTCCAGCACCGCCAGGAGCCGGCTCGAGGTGAGCCGCGAGCGCCGCCACTGCACGGCGTCCACACCGAGCTCGCGCGCCACCTCGTCCAGGAAGACCTCGTTGGCCACCACGACCTGGCTGCTGTAGACGGAGCGGAACGAGGCCGTGGGGATGGGCAGCGAGACCTGGAGCAGCTGCTGGCTCACCAGGCCCAGGCGGTAGGGCACCTGCTGGGTGAGCAGGAAGAAGGCCTCGCTGGCGAGCTCGGGAGACAGCTCGCTGCCCAGGGACGTGGCCAGGTCCCCGAAGCCATGCGAGAAATCCAGGGTGGGGATGACGGCCTGGTGGTTGTAGCCGAGCACGAGGCCGGCGGGGCCCACCCAGGCGAGGAGCCGGTGATGGCTGGCGGGGCGGTAGCGGCCCTGGCGCATGTCGTCGTTGCGCGTCCACATCAGCCGCACCGTCCGGCCGAGTGCCCGCGACACGAGCGCGGCCTCGATGGCGGGCTCGGAGAAGAACCGCCGGCCGAAGGCGCCGCCCGCGCGCTGGGGGTGGACCTGGACACGCCCGGGCGTCAGGGCCCAGCCGAGCGCCGTGGCGACCTCGCGCTGGGTGAACTGGGGATCCTGCGCGCCGAGCCAGACCTCGGCGCTGTCGCCCACGACGCGGGCGACGCAGTCCTGGGTCTCCAGGGGCGCGTGCGCGAGGTAGGGGAAGTCGAAGCGGGCTTCGAGCGTGCGCGTGGTGAACAGGGGCGGCAGGGGCCGGGGACCGAGCCGGGCCTCGAGCGTGGCCCGGATGTTCGCGTCGGACAGGCCCGCGGCGGGACCCGGTTGCCAGGAGATGTTCAGGGCGTCGCGCGCCGCCAGGGCCTGGGCGAAGTTGCCCGCGGCGACCGCCACGCCATGGGGGAGGGGTACCACGCCCACCACGCCGGGCAGGGCGAGCGCGGCCGAGGCGTCATAGGACCGCACCGTCCCCCGGAGTGTGGGAGGCCGGGCCACCACGGTACAGACCGCCTCGGGGTGGGGCAGGTCGAGCGTGAAGCGCGCGGCGCCGGTGACGAGCGCGCGCGCATCGGCCCGCCCCGTGGGCTGGCCGACGAGGGTATACGCGCTCGGGGACTTGGGCCGGGGCGAGACCTCGGGGAGGAGTATCCGGGCGGCCTCGTGGGCGAGCGTCCCATAGCCCGCCCGGCGCCCGTCGGGAGCGAGCACCTCGCCCTGGGCGGTGGTGAGACTCGAGGCGGGCAGGTGCCAGCGGTGGGCGGCGGCGGTGATGAGCCGGGCGCGGGCGCACGCGGCGGCGGCGCGCGCGGGGTCGGCGAGGTAGCGCATCGTGGTGGACAGGCCCGTGAGCTGCACGAGCCAACGGGGGTCCGCGTCCGCCGAGCGCACGTCCACGCTGGAGAGGTTCGCGTCGAGCTCCTCGGCCACGAGCATGGCCATGCCGGTGGAGATGCCCTGGCCGGTCTCGGTGCGGGGCATCGTGAGCGCGATGCGGCCATCCGGGTGCAGGGCGAGGAAGAGATCGAAGGTGGCGGCGTCGGCGGCGGTCTGGGCCGCGGCGGCCTCGGGCCCCAGCCGCGCCGCGATCACCAGCGTGGGCGCGGCCACCATCCAGGTGAGCAGCCGTCGCCGGTCGATGTGGACCTCGACAAAGGTCGTGTCTGGCTTCGGAGTGTCGGCCATCCGCGAAGCGTGGCACGTCCCATGGCCGAGGAACAATGACCCCAACGGACGTCACGCGCCGTATCCAGGCGAAGTGCCGCCTGGCTCACGCATTGGACAGATCAGGGGCGAGCGGCGGCAGCCAACTCATTGTCCCAGCCCGTACGATGTCCGCCCTGATATAGGTCGTCAGACATGGCCACGAGGTCACCGCCATCGTCACGGACACCGCGCCGCTCCCCGCGCATGCCCGGCTCAGGGCGCTCCAGGGGGACGCTCGCGGTCGTAGGCTTCCTGGTGCTTCTGGATCGTGTCGATGTGCGCGAGGGTCCAATCGTACAGTGCCGCGAACGGCTCCTGGAGCGATCTGCCAAGCGGGGTGATCGCGTACTCGACGCCCGGCGGCGAGCCGCCGATGACGCGTCGGCGGACCATCCCGTTGCGTTCGAGCTTTCGCAGCGTCTGCGTTAGCACGCGCTGGGTGATTCCCTCGAGCTGTCGCTTGATTGCGTTGAACCGCCTCGGCGTGCGCACCAGCACGGCAAGGACCATCATCGACCACTTGTCGCCGATCTGATCGAGGATCGTGCGGCTGGGGCAGTCGGCCCGGTAGATGGGATCGCCTTCAGTATCGTTCAGCATACCAAGGATGCTGAAGGTACGCTCTTGACCCCTGGTATGCAAGAGATACCTTCCGTGGCGTGACCACTTCGCCTCTCTTCCCAACGAGTGGCGGTTTGCCTGTGGCCACTCATGCGCGCAGGCCGTGCGGGCGGAGGCAGCTTGTCGCGGGGCCAGGGAACATCCCCGGCCAGTTCATCGTCACGACATGAGCCGTTCTTGAAGGAGATGAATCGATATGACGCGTTTCAAAGACAAAGTCGTGGTCGTCACCGGTGGAAGTGACGGCATCGGGCTCGCGACGGCCAAGGCCTTCGCCGCGGAAGGGGCCAATGTCTACATCACCGGGCGCAGGCAAGAGAGGCTCGACGAGGCGGTCAACGAAATCGGTGGCGCCACCGTTGGCATCCAAGGGGACGTCAGTCATCTCTCCGACCTCGAACGCCTCTACGAGCGGGTCAAGCGCGACCACGGCAGGGTCGATGTCGTTTTCGCCAACGCGGGAATCTCCGAAACCGTGACGTTCGGTGCGCTCGACGAGGAGCACTTCGAGCGCGTATTTGGCGCGAACGTGAAGGGCGTGGTCTTCAGCGTGCAGAAGGCGCTGCCGCTCATGACCAGCGGAGGTACGGTGATTCTCGCCGGATCGGCCAGCGGCAGCAAAGGACTCCCCGGGCTGTCGGTCTACAACGCGACCAAGGCCGCGATTCGCTCGTTCGCGCGAACCTGGACGACCGACCTGAAGAGCCGAGGCATCCGTGTAAACGTGGTTTCGCCGGGAGTGATCGAAACGCCCGCGATACAGACGTACCTCCATGACAACGCGGGGATGGAGGACGTGCTGAAACAGATGACGCCGCTCGGGCGGATCGGTCAGGCGGAGGACGTCGCGAATGCGGTGCTGTTCCTGGCGTCGAACGAGAGCAGCTTCGTCGCGGGCGTCGAACTCTTCGTGGATGGCGGTGTCATGGCGGTCTAGAGCAACGAAAAGGGTGGGGGGCGCATTCGGTTCCGGGCAGGGGGCACAGTGTCTGGGTTGATGTCCGCCCATGTCTTCGGTACCGATGGACGACTCGCCTCCCGAGCACAACCGCGCCGCCCTCGCGGACGTCCCGGCTGGCGACCTCGAGCGGGCGCGCGCGCTGCTGGCGAGCGTCCCCAGGGCGCCGCGCAAACCCTCGAAGGAGGCCCGCCGCCTGGTGCTCGCCCTCGCGGGGCCCCAGCGCGTCACGTTCTACTCCAGCCTGGGCTTCCTGCTCGTGGGCCTGCTCCTGTGCGCCATCTTCCAGGCACCTCGGGCGGTGGGCGACCTGTTGCTGGACCAGCACTCCCTCGAGGTCCTCGGCGTCGTCGACTCGGTGGAGGTGGGCAGTCGCAAGCGCAAGCCTCGTCCGCCCGTGTACTGCGCGCGCTTCCATTCGGAGGACGGCGGGCTGGTGGGCCGCAGCTGTGAGCCGGGCGGCAGCTTCCAACCGGGCCAGCGCGTGCTCCTCGAGCACCGCAAAGGCCTGGCCCGCATCCGTGGATCCACCCTCACACCCATGGGGCGTCTGGGAGGGCTCTTCCTGCTGTTCCCCCTCGCTGGCGGCGTGGGCCTGCTGCTTGTCTTGTGGACGAACCACCGAGAGTCGCGCGCGGCCCGCGTGGGCATCCCCATTCTCGCGCGGGTGACGTACTTCGGCGACGCGAGGTCGGTGAGCAACAAGGGGCCGCCGCCCACCGAACTGCGCTGGAGCTTCATCGTGCGCGGCGAGCGGTACGAGGGCCGCTTCTCCCTGGACTACGCGTCCGAGTTCGACTTCCTCCCCAGCCGCGACGTCATTGTCGTGCTCTACGACCCGGCGGCTCCGGCCATCAACACCGTCTACGTGCCATAGTCCTACCTGAGCAGAGCCGCGACGGCCCCCGAGGAGGAACGCGGGAGCCGACGCGGCGCAGGCAGAGGGGGCAGTGGCCGATGCGGCGCAGCATCACTCGACCCAGCAGACCCACTTGTTGGCGGGCCTTTGCTGGCACAGACACTCGGCGATCGCGCCGTCGGGCATGACACATCCAATCACCGATTCCGGAGTGCAGATCTTGCCGATGACCTCACCACAGGACTTGATGAGCTCGGCGGAGACCTGGCCGGGCTGCTCCGAGACCTCCGTGGAGCCTTCCGGCACTTCGCCTCCGCCGCAGCCCACTCCGAAGATGGAAACGACAGACACAAGCGCGAGCACACGTAGAACCATGAGTTGAACTCCGTTCGCGGGTGGAGCGGCCATGGAACAGCGGGTTCGGACCCGGGTCAAGAATTACCGGCAACTCTTTTTCCCTCTGTTTTGCGACGAACCCAGGGATGGCTCAGGCCGGAGGCCGGCGCGGCCGCTCGCGCTAGGGTCGGAGGCCATGCGTGGAACGAAGAAGCTGTGTCTCCTGATGCTGGCCCTGGGGTTGTCGGCTTGTGTGTCCTCCAATGGCGCACGGACGTCGGACTTCTCCCTGCGAGGCGAGATTCCCACGGACCCGGAGGGGTTCGACCTGGCCCTCTACGAGACCCTGGGCACCCGCTTCACCACGGGCAACCAGGTGGAGTGGATCGACAACGGCGCGCTCTTCGAGCGCATCGAGAAGGACGTGCGCACAGCGAAGTCCTCCATCAACATCGTGCTGTTCATCTGGCGCTCCGGTCAGCCCGGGGACTCGCTCGCCGAGCAGATCGCCGTGCGCACGAAGGCGGGCGTCGTCTGCCGGGTGCTGCTCGATCCGTTTGGAAGCACCGACCTGGAGATCGTGAAGCCCCAACTGGAGCGGGCGGGGTGTGACGTGCGCGTCTTCCGGCCCCTGCCCGCCGACGAGACGCTGGGGCGCAACCACCGCAAGCTCGTCATCGTGGATGGACGCGTCGGGTACACGGGCGGTTTCGGGGTCCACACGAGCTGGCTCGGGGACGCGCGCAACGAGAAGGAGTGGCGGGACGTCGCGGTACGGGCCGAGGGGCCCGTCGTGGCGCAGATGCAGCAGGCGTTCGCGGAGAACTGGCAGGAGATGGGGGGAGTGCTGCTGCCCGCCTCGGACTTCGCGGCCATGTACGCGCCCCACGAGCCCGGAGGCGCGCGCGCGGCCTTCATCAGCAGCTCGCCCAGCCCGGAGCTGACCCGTGCCGAGCGCAGCATCCTCCTGATGTGCAAGGCGGCCCGCGAGCGGCTGTGGATCGGCCAGGCGTACTTCACGCCCACCTCCACCCTGCTCTCGCTCCTGGTGGAGCAGGCGCACGCGGGGGTGGACACGCGGGTGCTCACCCCCGGCGACAAGAATGACCAGCCCGTCATCACCACCGCCCAGCGGATGTCCTACCCGGACCTCGCCACCGCGGGGGTGCGCATCTGGGAGTGGCCCATCTCCATGATGCACTCCAAGGTCATCCTCGCGGACGACCACCTGGTCATGGTGGGCTCCATCAACTTCGATATCCTCTCCTTCCGGTTTCTGGAGGAGGGGGCGCTCATCGTCGACGACGAGGCCTTCGCCAGACAGGCGGAGCGCGCCTTCCTCTCCGATTTCCAGAGGTCCGTCGAGGTCAGCCTGCGCTGGACCGGCCCGCGCCAGGGCGAGAAGAAGTAGCCCGTTCAGCTCGTGGACGCCGCACTCGCTGGGCTCGAGGCGGGGGAGGGCGTGACCGTGTGTTGTGCGTCACCACGCGGACGAGTTCCTTCTCGCCAGGTCCGCGTCGATATCGCTCATCCCGAGCGTGACCCTCAGGCCGGCGACAACGTGAAGGCCACGTTGGCGTTGTTGCCATCACCGCCGGACGGAGGGGAGATCCGATACGGACCCGTTGCCGACTGGGTGTACGCGTTGCTGCCAGAGAACGGGTCGTTCCACGACATCATGGCCTGCCCGGCTCCGTTCTGGACGTTGTAGGTGACAGTGCCCTGCGTGCCGGTGGCGAAGCCATTCGACTCCGACTCCCACGTCACCTTCTGACCAGGGTTGATCTGGCTCGGAGGGTACATGTTCTGCGACCAGGTGCCGCCCTGAAGGGCGGCATTCGCGAGCACGAGCGCTTGAGAGGTATTGTTGGTGAAGGTCACGGTCACGGAACGCGAAGCCATTTGCATCTCCTCGGAAGTCCCGCTTCTTCAGCGGGGGGGGCATCAATGGTGAGGACAGTCTTGGTAGGCCTGCTCCTCGCCGTTGATGGATGCAGAGTGCTTCATGCGTGTGGCAGCCGCTGTGACCCAATTAACTCCCAATAAGTGAGCGTGGTCACAGCCAGCTTGTGGCCCGGATACGTAAGCGAACCGCTTTTTGCTCACGACCACATTGGAACTTCAAGGAGGAGGCTCCAGGCGGAACCTCCTCCTCGCGTGACGGCTACTTCTCGCGGCCTTCCTTCCACGCCTGGAGCAGCTGCTCATAGGGCACGGTCTCGCCCTTGGGCTTCTCGTTGGCGAGCTTCGGCTTGGGCGCGCCCGGCGCGTCGAACCAGAACTTCGCGTCCTTCACCTCGTTGAGCTTGGGCGGGCAGTTCTTCATGCCCGCGCGCTCCAGACGGCCGAGCACGTCGTCCATCTGCGTGGCCAGCGTGTCCATGGCCTCCTGGGGCGTCTTCTCGCCCTCGACGGCGAGGCTGATGTTCTGCCACCATCATCTCAAGTGAGAGTGCCGTCGCCCTCCCGGCTGGGCGGACCGAGCACTCGCCGGCCAGCCCTCGGTATCTTCCCAGGGCAGGAGTTGCCCATTGTAGCGCGCGGTGGCGCCCTCCACGGTGAGGAGCGGATTCTCGGGGGTCCCGGGTGCAGGTGGAGGAGCGGACGCGGGCTCCCGGCAGCTTCCCAATAGCAGGAGCAGGACGCCCATATCTGGCTTCACGACAATGCCCTCATTTGCTCCTCTTCATAAGCCTGGTGGCGCGTTCCTTCAACTCATGGATGTGCCGAGAAGCCTGCTTTGTCCACTCCACTGCCCAGCCTTTCGAGCCCATGCGCGTGATGGCCGCCCGATGGCCAGGGATCCAGGCCTGGACGTGGTTCCTCATCCATCCGGCGTTGCCCTGGGGGTCAATCCGGGCGGGGTGCAGGAAGTAGTGGGAAGCGGTGAGCACCACATCGTCCGCGGTGGCCTTGCCGCTCCACGCGCGTTGGATGACTTTGCCCACGTCCTGCACGGCGCCCGCCGCCAGGGCGGCCGCGAGGGCGTGCAGGGGGTGGTCATCATGGTCCTTGGCCAACTGCGTGTGTGTCGGATTGGTGCTTGAGGGATCGCTCAGGAAGACTGTCTGCGCATCATCGAGGAGGTTGGCTGCGGATTGGATGTTACCTCCCAGACTGGCCTGGAGGGAGCGTATCACCATGCCCACCGTCTCGCAGCTCAAGGTGGCGAGGGTGGGGTGCGCCTTCTCCAAACCATTCCACCATGTGGACAGGCCGCCCAGCGCGTCGCGGGTCTCCATGTATCCCTGATCCTCCAGGATGATCAGGGCGATCTTCGTTGCCGAACTCGTCTCGCCCGGGATGCACGCGTGCTCCTTCTGCATCGATTCGGCGATGCCCAGGGTAAGGCTCGCCATGGTGTCCAGTCCGCCGAACTGACCGCTGGTCAGGACCAGGGAGGAGGCATCACCCGCCTTTGATCCCTGGGTGGGCACCCAGGGTTCCACCCAGGCGCCGAGCTCGATGAGCATCAGTTCCACGAAGTTCGTGTGACTGAAGAAGTCCTCCATGGTGTGGAGCGCGTGACCGAAGTGCCGCAAGCCGTCATCCGTGCGCCCCAGCTTCACGGCCGTGCGTAGCTGGGTGCTCATGTAGTGGAAGGCGCTGTAGGACGCTTCCGGGACGAGGTCGCCCGTAGCGCCAGGAATCTGGATGAGGCCGGGCGAGTCCTGGCTCGTGAAGATGTAGCTGCGGCCATCGCCAGTCCTCTTTCGGCAGCCCACCTGGGTGTAGAGCTGCCGGGTGACCTCATCCTTGACGTCGGTACCGAAGTTGTGACGTGCCAATGCCTGCCAGGTAAGGCCATTTGCGCGGGCGATGCTGTCCAGCGTTTCTCCGTCCTTCACACGATGGAGGCGTGGCGATCGGCCTCCAGGCAATCCCCCAGTGCGAATGAAGTTCTTCATCCGTAGGGAGTTGATGGCCAGTTCCTCGGCGCGGCAGGCAACCCGGAAGGCAGGATCGATGGCGCGAGCGTCCGTGATGCCGTTTGGATTATCGATGTGCTCCTCGTTGCGGTAGACGCCCAGACGTTGGGCATCCACCCGGAACCGGACTCCCGGGACAGTTTCGCGGCGACCCGGGCACCCTTCTTGCGGACGAGCTTGGGGTCGACGAGCTGCGAGTGGTCGCGCAGCCAGTTGCCGAAATAAATGGCTTTGCGCTGTGCGAGAGAGAAATTGGCTTCTTTCAATGCGTCCTCAATGGACTCGTGTCCGAAGGAGCCCTCGCGTCCGGAGCCACGCCCCGCGCCGAAGTACTCCAGATCTCCCGACCGGGCGTCTTCCCGCTGCTCTGTCGCGTTCAGGAAGCGCTGGACGGCCGCCGTCATGTCCGCGAACTCTACCTCCAGGGCCACCAGACCCTTGGCCGTGGTGTAGCGGGCGAACTCGCGCCGCCGCAGTCCTTGGCTGTATCCGAAGTCGATAAGGGCATAGGCCATTCGAGCCCCCTCATCGAGGAGTGCATCTCCTCCGATGGAGGAGTAGTGCGTGCGCAGCAGCCGGTCCAGGTGATGGCCAAACTCCTCGGTGAGACACACGAGCAGCTTCCATGCTTCGTTGTTGTTGCTCTTCGCCTGGAGCACGAGTTCGCGAGAAATGAGGATGGAGCGGCTCGGACCGTGGTAGGCGGCCGGGTGCCCGTCCAGTTCATCGCGGACGAGGACAACCTGGGGTGCAGGCAGGGAGCCGGTGATCACGGCGGAGCGCAGGCGTTGGATGGTGGTCGGAGGGATGTCCTCCCCGAAGATGAGCTGGAACCATGACAGCAACTCGTCCGGCGTCATCGACGTGATGAGCGAGTGCAATTCCTCGAGGGCCATGGTGCTCTGGAGCGCTTCACCCTCCACGGCGACCCATGTAGGAGTGACCGAGGAACTCCCGAAAGGTCTGGTGCGAGGCCGAGGCATCACCGTGTTGCGTCGCGGGGTAACGGCAGTGGAGGGGGCCGCTGGGGGCGGTGCAGGCTGGGTGGTGGAAGAGTTTGTCTGCGGAATGGTCAACACCTGCCCCACCCAGAGCAGACGAGCGTCCTGGATGCAGTTGGCGGCGACGAGTGACTCCAGCGAGACCTGATAGTCCTGTGCCAGTCGAGAGAGGGTATCCCCTGCGCGGATCCGATGTGTTCGGGGCGGGAGCCCTGGTGGTGAGGGGTGAGACGCGTTGGGCGGGGGCTTCTGGATGAAAGCGTGGTTGCGTGGATTGCCCGCCATGGATGCTCCCCCCTTGCGTGCGCACCTGCGCGCACCGGCTGCCCGGCTACTGTGGCAAGGCACGAGCGGAGGGGCAAGCGCCTACGACGGCGCGGTTCGCACGAGTGTCCTTGGGCACCCATGGTACGACCGCCCGGGTTGCAGTGACCCTGGCTCCAAGGCATCCCCGTTACGGACGGGGCTCTGGATGACTCAAGGCGCTTTGGGCAACCACTTCGTCACACTGAAGGTCGTGAGGGTGCGGTCATGGCCATATTCGAGCCACACGTCGAACTCTTCCACCGTGTAGCTGTAGATCCCGCTCATGTACCCGCTGCTAAAATCGGTGCCCTTCTTGTCCCGGTTGATTTCATGGAGCTTGGATCGGCTGGTGACGGTGGCGCCATCCACGAGGAGCCGGCCCGTGAAGGTCTTGTGCGGCCAGCTGTCGGGCTCTCCTTTCGAGTGAGGGGAAAGTCTCGCGCGGCCCAGAAGTATCTCGAAGGCTTCGGGTCCGGGGACCTTGGGATCCTGATCGTAAAGAAAGAGACCCAGCTCATCCCAGGTGAGGATGCCCTCCGTCTCCCGGCTGGGTGGACCGAGCACCCGCCGCCAGGCCCCGGTGTCCTCCCAGGGCAGGAGTTGCCCGTTGTAGCGCACGGTGGTTCCCTCCACGGTGAGCAGCGGGTTCTCGGGGGTCCCAGGCGCAGGGGGCGGTGCGGGCGCGGGCTCCCGGCAGCCTCCCAACAACAGGAGCAGGGCGCCCATCTGGATCCACGACGCGGCTCTCATCCTCGCTCCTTTCCACGTCCGACTCGAAGAGGAGGCCCCCGGACGGAGCCTCCCCCTCGCATGACAACTACTTCTCGCGGCCTTCCTTCCACGCCTGGAGCAGCTGCTCATAGGGCACGGTCTCGCCCTTGGGCTTCTCGTTGGCGAGCTTCGGCTTGGGCGCGCCCGGCGCGTCGAACCAGAACTTCGCGTCCTTCACCTCGTTGAGCTTGGGCGGGCAGTTCTTCATGCCCGCGCGCTCCAGACGGCCGAGCACGTCGTCCATCTGCGTGGCCAGCGTGTCCATGGCCTCCTGGGGCGTCTTCTCACCCTCGACGGCGAGGCTGATGTTCTGCCACCACAGCTGCGCGAGCTTCGGGTAGTCCGGCACGTTGGTGCCCGTGGGCGTCCACGCCACGCGCGCCGGGCTGCGGTAGAACTCCACCAGGCCGCCGAGCTTGTCCGCCACCTTCGTCACGTGCTCGGAGCGGATGTCCGAGTCGCGGATGGGCGTGAGCCCCACCAGGAACTTCTTGAGCGACGTGGTCTTGGCCACCACGAACTGCGCGTACAGCCACGCGGCCTTGCGGCGCTCCAGCGGCGTGCTCTTGAGCATCGTCCACGAGCCCGTGTCCTGGTAGCCGAGCTTCATGCCCTCCTCCCAGTACGGCCCGTGCGGCGAGGGCGCCATGCGCCACTTGGGCAGGCCCTTCTCGTCCACCACGGACAGGCCCGGCTTCATCAGCGGCGCGGTGAAGCCCGTGTACCAGAAGATCTGCTGGGCGATGTTGCCCTGGCCCGGCACCGGGCCCGCCTCGGAGAACGTCATGCCGGCCGCCTGGGGCGGCGCGTACTTCTTCAGCCACTCGATGTACTTGGTGAGCGCGTACACCGACGCGGGGCCGTTGGTGTCTCCACCGCGCGACACCGAGGCGCCCACCGGGTTGCAGCCCTCCACGCGGATGCCCCACTCGTCCACCGGCTTGCCATTGGGCAGGCCCTTGTCGCCCGCGCCCGCCATGGACAGCCATGCGTCCGTGAAGCGCCAGCCCAGGGACGGATCCTTCTTGCCGTAGTCCATGTGGCCGTACACCTTGACGCCGTCGATCTCCTTCACGTCGTTGGTGAAGAAGTCCGCGATGTCCTCGTACGCCGACCAGTTCACCGGCACGCCCAGCTCGTAGCCGTACTTCTTCTTGAAGCGCTCGCGCAGGTCCGGCCGGCTGAACCAGTCGTGGCGGAACCAGTACAGGTTGGCGAACTGCTGGTCCGGCAGCTGGTACATCTTCCCGTCGGGGCCCGTGACGAAGCTCTTGCCCATGAAGTCGTCGATGTCGAGCGTGGGCAGCGTCACGTCCTTGCCCTCGCCCGCCATGAAGTCCGTGAGCGGCACCACGTGCCCGTAGCGCACGTGCGTGCCAATCAGGTCGCTGTCATTGACATACATGTCATAGATGTTGCGGCCCGACTGCATCTGCGTCTGCAGCTTCTCGATGACATCGCCTTCCTGGATGATGTCATGCTTGAGATTGATGCCGGTGATCTCCGAGAACGCCTTGGCGAGTACCTTGGACTCGTACACGTGCGTGTCGATGCTCTCGGACACCACGTTGATGGTCTGGCCGCGGAAGGGCGCGGCGGCCTCGCGGAACCACTTCATCTCCGCGAGCTGCTGCTCACGGGTGAGGGTGCTCGGCTGGAACTCCTCGTCCACCCACTTCTCGGCGGCCTTCTCCAGGGCGGCCAGGTCCACCTGCTGCGGCTGCGCGGTGGCGGCGGGCTTGTCGCCCTCCGCCGGCTTCGACTCCTTCTTGCAGCCCGCCACCGGAACGGCCAGTGCCAAGGCCAACGTCCACAAGGTCTTCTTCAACGGTCTACCCCCAGCGAGAAACGAAGACGAGGAACAGCAACGACAGAGCGGTGGCCACCCAGACGGACGCATCCGTCAGGCCCACCCAGGCGAGGTGCACGAAGGCGCTGCCCAGCAGCCCGACGAAGAGGCGGTCTCCCCGGGTGGTGCTCATGGGCAGCAGGCCCTTGCGAGGCAGGGAAGGGGAGCGGATTCCCCAGACGGTGTAGGCCGCGAGCACGAGCACGATGAAGCCGAAGAAGCCGGCCGTGGGGCCCGTCCACGCCATCCATTCCATGTCCATGGGGCTCACACCCTTCCCAGGGCGAAGCCCTTGGCGATGTAGTTGCGCACGAAGTAGATGACCACCGCGCCCGGCACGAGCGTCAGCACGCCCGCCGCCGCCAGCACGCCCCAGTCCATGCCCGCCGCGCTCACCGTGCGCGTCATGGCGGCGACGATGGGCTTGGCCTCCACGGACGTGAGCGTGCGCGCGAGCAGCAATTCCACCCAGCTGAACATGAAGCAGAAGAATGCCGTCACGCCCACGCCCGAGCGGATGAGCGGGAAGAAGATGCGCAGGAAGAAGCGCGGGAAGCTGTAGCCGTCGATGTACGCCGTCTCGTCGATCTCCCGGGGCACGCCGGACATGAAGCCCTCGAGGATCCACACGGACAGCGGCACGGTGAAGAGCATGTGCGCGAAGGCCACGGCCCAGGGCGTGTCGAACAGGCCGATGCTCGAGTAGAGCTGGAAGAAGGGCAGGAGGAACACCGCCGGGGGCGACATGCGGTTGCTCAAGAGCCAGAAGAACAGGTGCGTGTCGCCGAGGAAGCGGAAGCGCGAGAAGGCATACGCCGCGGGCAGCGCGAGCAGCACCGAGAGCACCGTGTTGATGCTCACGTAGGTGAGCGAGTGCACGTAGCTCATGCTCCACGAGGGGTCCGTGAAGATGGTGGTGTAGTTGTCGAGCGTGGGCGAGCGGGGCCAGGCGGAGAAGTCGCCCAATATCTCCTCGTTCGTCTTGAGCGACATGCACACCAGCCAGTAGATGGGCACGAAGCTCAGGGCCAGATAGAGGGGGACGGCGAGGCGTCTCATCGCGCCTCCTTCTGGTGGGTCATGGCGGTGTAGAAGACGTAGCTGAAGAGCAGCACGATGAGGAAGTAGACGAGCGAGAAGGCCGCCGCGGGGCCCAGGTCGAACTGGCCCACCGCGAGCCGCGTGAGGTACTGGCTCAGGAACGTGGTGGCGTTGCCGGGCCCGCCGCCGGTGAGCACGAAGGGCTCGGTGTAGATCATGAAGCTGTCCATGAAGCGCAGCAGCACCGCGATGGTCAGCACGCCCTTGAGCCTGGGCAACTGGATGTAGCGGAACGTGGCCCACGCCGTGGCGCCGTCGATGCGCGCCGCCTGATAGTAGGCCTCGGGAATGGCTTGCAGGCCCGCGTAGCACAAGAGCGCCACCAGGGGTGTCCAATGCCAGACATCCATGAGCAGCACCGTGAGCCAGGCATCCAGGGCGCTCGCCGTGTAGTTGTAGGAGATGCCCAGCGCGTTGATGGCCACGCCGAACAGGCCGATGTCACCCCGGGCGAAGATCTGCCAGATGGTGCCCACCACGTTGAAGGGGATGAGCAGCGGCAGGCCCACCAGCACGAGGCTCGCGGACGCGGCCCGTCCCGCCTTGGGCAGCACGAGCGCGAGCGCCACGCCCAGCGGAATCTCCAGCGCCAGCACCGCCAGCGAGAAGCCCAGTTGCCGGCGCAGCGCGCCATGCAGCTCGGGATCTCTCAGCACCTTGCGGAACCACTCCGTGCCCACGAAGACGCGCTGGTCGGGGCCGAGGATGTCCTGCACCGAGTAGTTCACCACCGTCATGAGGGGAATGACGGCGCTGAAGGCGACGGCCACCAGCACGGGGGCGACCAGGAGCCAGGCGCTCTGTCGGGTGGGTTTTTCCATGAAGGGGGATCCTGAGAAGAAGGGGGGTTCTCGTTCGGGGTTTCAGGAGACGGCGCGGCCCGCGGCGTACAGCGTCGTCCAGGGGGGCGGCAGCTCCAGCCAGCAGGTCTCTCCGGGGGCGACCCGCTCGTCCTCGGGCAGCCGCACCTTGAGCGTGCGCGTGCCCAGCCGGGCGGTGGCCAGCTTGTGCCGTCCCAGGTCCTCCACCTGCGTCACCTCGACACGCACCGAGGAGGGGGTGCCCTCGGGGACGCGCCGGAGGAACTCGGGCCGGATGCCGAGCTGCAACTCGCCCCCGGCCGTCCGCGCCCGCGCGCACACGCCCGCGTCCAGCGCGAGCCGCTGTCCTTCCACCACCACCGCGCCGTCCTCCACCGCGCACGGCAGCAGGTTCATGCCCGGGCTGCCGATGAAGTAGCCGACGAAGGTGTCCAGCGGGCGCTCGAACAGCTCGCGCGGCGTGCCCACCTGCACCACCCGGCCCTGGTTCATCACCACCACCCGGTCCGCCAGCGTCAGTGCCTCCACCTGGTCGTGCGTCACGTACACGAGCGTCATCTTCAACTGCTCGTGCACCTGCTTGAGCTTGCGGCGCAAGAGCCACTTCACGTGCGGATCGATGACCGTCAGCGGCTCGTCCAGGAGGATGGCCGCCACGTCCCGGCGCACCAGGCCCCGGCCGAGCGACACGCGCTGCTTCATGTCCGCGGACAGGCCGCTCGCGCGCCGGGGCAGGTCGCCCGTGAGCTCCAGCAGCTCCGCGACCTCCTCCACCCGCGCGCGCGCCTCGCCCGGGCTCATGCCCCGGTTGCGCAGCGGGAAGGCCAGGTTCTCCTGCACGCTCATCGTGTCGTAGATGACCGGGAACTGGAACACCTGGGCGATGTTGCGCTGCTGGGGCGGGGCGGCGGTGACGTCCACGCCGTCGAAGAGCACCTGGCCGCGCGAGGGCCTCAAGAGCCCGGAGATGATGTTGAGCAGCGTCGTCTTCCCGCATCCCGAGGGGCCGAGGAGCGCGTAGGCGCCTGCGTCCTCCCAGACGAGCTCGAGGGGACGCAGCGCGTAGTCCGCGTCGGTGGTGGGCGAGGGGCGGTAGGCGTGGGCGACGCCGCGAAGCTCAATCCTGGCCATGCGCGGCCTCCTGGCGGGCGAGGGGCGGCGCGGCCACGAGCCGGCCTCCGGGGTCGAACACGAACAGGCGCGAGGGCGGAGCGAACAGCTCCACGGGCGCGCCGGAGTGGTGGCGGTGCACGCCGTCCACCTGGGCGGCGAGCGCGAGCCCGGCGTGCGCCGCGTGCAGCAGCGTCTCCGAGCCACTCACCTCCTCCAGCTCCACGTGCGCGGGGATGCGGATGTCGGTGGGGGAGGAGGGGGCCAGTCGCAGGTGGTGGGCGCGCAGGCCCAGGCGGTAGCGCCCCGGCGCGAGCCCCTGGAGGTGGCCGGACAGGGGGAAGTGCACCTCGGGGGACAGGCGCAGGCGCGCGTCCTGGGTCACCTCCGCGTCCCACAGGTTCATCTGGGGATCGCTGAACACCTGGCCCACGTGCTCGGTGGCGGGGGCCTGGTACACCTCCAGCGTGGGGCCCGTCTGCAGCACGCGCCCCTCGTGCAGCACCACCGTCTGGCCGCCGAGCAGCAGCGCCTCGGTGGGCTCGGTGGTGGCGTACACCACGACGGCGGGCCGGTCCTGGAATAGCTGGCGGATCTCCGTGCGCAGCTCCTCGCGCAGCTTGTAGTCCAGGTTGGCCAGGGGCTCGTCGAGCAGGAGCAGCGAGGCGTCCTTGGCGAGCGCGCGCGCCATGGCGGTGCGCTGCTGCTGGCCTCCGCTCAGCTCCGCGGGCAGCCGCTGCAGGAAGGGATCCAGCCGCAGCGCCGCGGCGGTGTCGCGCACGCGCCGGTCCAACTCCTTCGCGTCCAGCTTGCCCGCCAGCCGCAGCGGCGAGGCGATGTTCTCGTAGACGGTGAGGGAGGGGTAGTTGACGAACTGCTGGTACACCATGGCCACGTCGCGCTTGCGCACGTCCACGCCGGTGACGTCGGTGCCGTTCACGCGCAGCGTGCCCCGGGTGGGCTTGTCGAGTCCCGCCATCAAACGCAGGAGCGACGTCTTCCCCGCGCGCGTGCGGCCCAGCAGCACGTGGAAGGAGCCGGGTTCGAGCGTCAAGTGAATGTTCGCGAGGTGGATTTCTCCGCCGACCACGCGCGTGATTGCGTCCAGCTCGATGCCTTGCTTCACCAGATGTATCCCTCGTTGCTCCAGGCCGGTGTCATCGCGCGCGCACTGTAGGGAGAAGGTTCTCGCCCGGTCCAGGGTCAGGCGAGTAAGGAGGCGGAATCTCTCGTCGTCCAGATTGTTGGAGGGTCCTCATGCGTCCAAGGAAAACCCGCGTGCTCCGCCGTCTCGCCCTGCTGGGGCTCCTGTCCGTCTCCGCCTGCAACCTGGAGGATCTTCTCGAGCCCGAGCCGGAAACTCCCACGGGCACGGTGAAGGGCACCCTGACGCCCTTCCGTCTCCAGTCCGCCACGTCCCCGGCCGCCTGGCCCGAGAAGTTGAAGGATCCGGCGGTCCGGCGGCGGCTGTCCGCCTCCCTGACGCAGGCCGTCACGAAGCAGAGGGCGGCGCGGCGCTCGGCCCTGTCCGCGCCAGGGACGCAAGGCGTGGACGGCGTGCCGGGTGAGGTCATCGTCCGCTTCGAGGAGGCGAACCTCTCCGAGTCCGAGGCCCTCGCGCGCGTGCAACTCCCCGGCTACCGCGCGGTGTACAAGGGCGCCGTCACCCAGCATCTGCACCTCATCGGCTACGCGCCCCTGTATCCCGGGGTCATGCGCGCACTGGCGACGGAGTCGCTCGCCCAGGAGGTGGAGGGGATGCGCGGCGTGCGCTACGCGGAGAAGAACGCCCGGGTGTACGCCTTCAAGACGCCCAATGATCCGGGCTACACGCGTCAGTGGCACTACCGGATGATGAACCTGCCGGCCGCCTGGGACATCACCACGGCCGGTGTCGCCGTGGGCATCATCGACTCGGGCATCGTCCGGCACCCGGACCTCAACGGCCGCGTCGTGCAGGGCGTGGACCTCATCTCCGATGTCGCCAGTTCGGGAGACGGCGACGGGCGCGACATGGATGCCACGGACATGGGCAAGGACCAGCCCAACGGCAGCTCCTCGTGGCATGGCTCGCACGTGGCGGGCACCATCGGCGCGGTGTCCAACGAGGGCGCGGGCGTGGCCGGGGTGACCTGGTCGGGCCCCCTCGTTCCCGTGCGCGCGCTGGGCAGGGACGGCGGCTCGTTCGCCGACATCGCCGCGGGCATCCAGTGGGCCGTGGGCAATCCGGTTCCCGGATTGAGGACCAACGCCAATCCCGTCCAGGTCATCAACATGAGCCTCGGCGGCGCGTCTCCCCCGAGCCAGGCGCTCCAGGAGGTCATCGACGCCGCTGTGGCCAAGGGTGTCATCATCGTCGTGGCGGCGGGTAACGACAACGTCGACGCGAGCGCCTTCTCTCCGTGCAACCAGAACAACGTCATCTGTGTGGGCGCCACGCGCTTCAACGGCAAGCGCGCCAGCTACTCCAACTACGGCGCCAACGTGGACGTGATGGCCACCGGCGGTGAGATCTCGGAGGACCTCGATGGGGATGGCAAGCCGGACGGCGTGCTCTCCCCCATCCTGGACGATGACAACACGCCCGTATGGGCCTACTACCAGGGCACCAGCATGGCCGCGCCGCACGTGGCCGGCATCGTGGCGCTGATGAAGGCGCAGAACCCGAGCCTCACCTCGGACGAGGTCGAGCAGATCCTCACCGCCACCGCGGATCCGGCGAGCCAGTGCGGCGAGGGTTGTGGCGCGGGGCTCGTCAACGCCCAGGCCGCCGTGTTGAGGGCCAAGAACGGGTTGGATCCCAACGCTCCGTCGAAGCTCGGCGTGGGGGCCAACCAGATCTCCTTCATGGGCGCCAGCACCCAGTCGCTCGCGGTGCGCAACCTCGGCGGCGGCTCGCTCAAGGTGACCGCGAAGGCCTCGGGGACGTATGCCTCCGCGCTGTCCTTCCCGAGTGGCAACACCGTCACCGTGTCCGCCTATCGCTCGGTCTCGCTGCCGGTGGCCGTCAACACCGCGAACCTGTCGCGCGGCGAGTACCCGGCGCAGCTCACCCTGACGGGCGACAACGGGCAGACGGCCACCGTGGCGGTGAAGATCCAGGTGGGAAGCGTCGAGGACAAGGACATCATCCTCGCCTTCTTCTTCGAGAACGCCGCGGGCGAGCTGGACCTCGAGGATGAGGGGCTGACGCTGGTGCCCGCGTCCAGTGGCTACTCCTACAGCATGAAGCTCACTCCGCGCACCTACCTGGCGATCGCCACCATCGACGAGGATGGGGACGAGGAGTTCTTCGAGGACGGGGAGCGGGTGGGCGCCTGGCGTGACCCCGCCAACATCGAGCCCATCGAGGTGAAGGTGTCCCAGACGGTGAACGGCATCAACTTCGCCCTCACCCCCACCGAGTCCTCCCCCGACTAGCCGCCCTGGCGAAAGGTGGACACTTGCGGGCCGGGCGGGTTCCCCGGCCTGCTCCCCACATCCATGCTTGGAGGGGTGTTGCTCTCCCTCGAATCCCCCCACCTGTTGCAGTCGTTGAAGACCGAAACCCGACCCCACCATGAGCGCGCCGAGAGCGTGGTGCGTCTCATGGCGCCGGACCTCTCCGTGTCCGGCTACCGCGCGCACCTGGAGGCGCTCCACGCGCTCCATGCCTTCCTGGAGCCGGCCGTGGCCGGGCTCCTGGAGCCGTCCCACCCCGAGCTGCGAGTGAACGAACGCCGCAAGCTGCACCTGTTGCGCGAGGATCTCCTGGCGCTCGGCCACGACGAAGACTCCCTGGCCCGGCTGCCGCCCCTCGCGCACCCTCCCGCCCTGCCCGGGGTACCCGAGGCGCTCGGGGCCCTCTACGTGCTGGAGGGCTCGACGCTTGGAGGTCAACTCATCCTGCGCCACCTCGTGCGCCACTTCGAGGGGATGCCCGTGGGGCACTTCGCTTTCTTCCGGGCCTATGGAGAGAACGTGGGCCCCATGTGGAAGTCCTTCGGCGACGCCCTGCTGCGCGCCTGTCCCGAGCCCGCGCTCGCTCCCCGCGTCATCCGGGGGGCCCAGGCCACGTTCGACGCTTTCGAAGCCCGTTTCCGTGAGGTCTCCCGTTCATGAATCCTCCTGTCTCCCAGACCGAACTTACGGAATGTGACCGCGAGCCCATCCACCTGCTGGGTGGCATCCAACCACACGGCGCCCTGGTGGCTTTTTCCGAGCCGGACCTCACCCTGCGGGTGGTGAGCGCCAACATCGAGGCCTGGTTGGGACGGGCGCCCCAGGCCCTGCTGGGCCAGCCCCTGGCGGAGTTCCTGCACCCCACGTCGCTCGCCCTGCTCAGACGGGCCCTGTCCCAGCAGGGCCCCAGTGGCACCCTGCGCATCGAGGCCGCGGGGCACGCCTTCGTGGGGCTCCTGCACCGCAGCGATGGGCTGGCGGTGCTGGACCTGGAGCCCATCACCAGCGACTCCGGCGAGGAGGGGGCCCTGGTCATGGTGGATCAGATCCTCTCGCCCCTGACGCGGGCCAAGGGGCCGCGGGCGCTGCTGCAGGAGGTGGCGGGCGCGGTGCGCACGCTCTCCGGCTTCGATCGGGTGATGGTGTACCTCTTCGACAGCGACTGGCACGGCGAGGTGGTGGCCGAGAGCCGGGAGCCCGCGACGGACAGCTTCCTGGGGATGCACTTCCCCGCGAGCGACATCCCCGTGCAGGCCCGGGCCCTCTATGTCCGCAACACCCTGCGGCTCATCGCCGACGCGCGCGCGCGGCCCGTGCCGCTGGTGCCCGCGGTGCTCCCCGAGCTGGGGCGGCCGTTGGACCTGTCCGGCGCGGCCCTGCGCAGCGTGTCGCCGGTGCACCTGGAGTACCTGGCCAACATGGGCGTGGGCGCGTCCATGTCCATCTCCCTGCTGCGCGAGGGCGCGCTGTGGGGCCTCATCGCGTGCCATCACCGCGCTCCCTTGAAGGTGCCGGCCGCCGCGCGCCGGGCGTGCGACGTGCTGGCCCGGCTGGTGTCGCTGCAACTGGCGTCCGAGGAGCGCGCCACGATGGCCGCCGAGATCGCCCGCCGGGCGCAATTCCAGACGCAGTTGATGGAGCGCCTGTCGGCGGACTCGAGCTCCCTGCCGGTGTCGCTCTCGCGCGAGGCGGACTCGGTGCTGGGGCTCACGGGCTCGACGGGCGCGGCCCTCCTGCTCGGCGAGGCGCCCATCCTCATGGGGGCCACGCCCACCCTGGACGAGGTGAAGGCCCTGGGCGAGTGGCTCGCCCGGCAGCCCTTCGAGGGCACCACCTTCCACACCGAGCGGCTCGGCCAGGTGTATGAACCCGCGCAGGCCTACCTGGACGTGGCCAGTGGCCTGCTCGCGGTGCGCCTGGACCCGAGCGCTCCCCGCTTCGTCGTCTGGTTCCGCCCGGAAGTCACGCGCACCGTCACCTGGGCGGGCAATCCGCTCAAGCCCGTCGTCCAGGGCCCCGGCACCCAGCGGTTGCATCCGCGCGCCTCCTTCACGGCCTGGCAGGAGACGGTGCAGGGGGCGAGCCTGCCGTGGACACCGGAGGACCGGACCGCCGCCGCCGGACTGCGTGGGGCCCTGGTGGGCGTGTTGTTGCGCCATGCCGCCGCCCTCACGCGCTCCAACGCGGAGCTGGATGCCTTCGGTGGCACCGTGGCGCACGACCTCAAGGAGCCCCTGCGCGGCATCCAGCAGTACGTGAGCTTCCTCCTGGAGGACGTGGGGGACGCGGTGGGCAGCGAGGGGCGCAAGCAGTTGGAGGAGGTGCGCTGGCTCGCCGGGCGCACCCAGGGGCAGATGGAGGCCCTCTTCGAGTACAGCCGCGTCGGGCGCGTGGAGCTGTCCTGGGGCCAGGCGGACATGCAGGAAATCCTGGAGGACGTGTTGACCATCGTGTCGTCACGCATCCAGGAGAATGGCATCGAGGTGAGGGTCCCTCGCCGGCTCCCCGAGCTGGCGTGCGACCGGGTGCGCATCCACCAGGTCTGGTCCAACCTGCTCACCAATGCGGCCAAGTACCACCAGGCAGGCAAGCCGCGTTGGGTGGAGGCGGGCTTCATCACCCCCGAGGAACCCTTGTCCCGCCCGGCACGTCGAAGGGCGGATGAGTACGTTTTCTACGTGCGCGACAACGGAATCGGCATTCCCGAGCGGTTCCACGAGACCATCTTCGAGATGTTCCGTCGCCTGCACCCCGCACATGCATATGGAGGAGGCAACGGGGCGGGATTGTCCATCGCGCGCCGGCTCATTCAATTGCATGGCGGCGATCTGTGGGTGGAGTCCGCGCCCGGCCAGGGCTCTACCTTCTATTTCACCCTGGGCAAGGGGCCCGGATGATGGATGAGCTCAAACGGCCAGTGCTGCTCGTCGAGGACAGTGATCCCGACGCCGAGGCATTGCAGCGCCTGGCGCGCAAGCTCTCGCTCTCCTGGCCCATCACGCGGGTGGCGGACGGGGAGTCGGCGCTCGACTATCTGTTCCAGCGAGGGGTGTACGTGGATGCGCCCCGGCCCATGCTGGTCCTGTTGGACCTGCACCTGCCCGGAGTCGGGGGACGGGAGATCCTCTCCACGCTCAAGGCGGATGCCCACCTGCGCTCGCTGCCCGTCATCGTCTTCTCCAACTCCAAGCTCGTGGAGGACGTGGATGGTGCCTATGAGCTGGGCGCCAACAGCTATCTCTTCAAGCCCAGCGGGCTCGAGGAACTCGAGGACGTCGTGAACGCCTTGCAGCACTTCTGGTTCAACGTCGCGCGGCTTCCCGGGCTCGGAGGCTTGTCCCCGGGATGAGCTTGCGCGTACTCCTTGTCGACGACAGCCTGGCGGATCAGCGGGCACTGCGGCGAGCCTTGGAGAAGGACACCGGGACGCGCTGGGAGGTGGAGCTCGCGGGCTCGGCCGAGGAAGCGCTGGAGCGGCTCGACCACCCCCCGATGCCCGATGCCCTCGTGCTGGATTTCCACCTGCCGGGCATCGATGGCATCTCCTTGTTGCAGGGGCTCAAGGAGCGCTGTGGCGAGCAGATGCCGGCGGTGATCGTCTTCACGGGCAGCGGCAACGAGCGCGTGGCGGTGGACGCGATGCGCGCGGGCGCCCATGACTACCTTCTCAAGGACGGTTTCTCCCCGGAGCGCCTGCGCCACAGCCTGCACAACGCGGTGGAGTCCATGCGCATGACGCGCGAGCTGGAGGAGCGGCGCCGGCGGGCGGAAGTCGCCGAGCGGGCGGCCCGGGCGGCCCTGGCGGTGCGCGACGAGTTCTTCGCCATCGCCACGCATGACCTCAAGGGTCCGCTGCAGAGCATCCTCCTGAGCACCCAGCTCCTGCGGCGCCAGCTCCCCCAGGAGGCGCAGACGCCGGGCGTGGAGGCGCGGCTGGCGCAGATCCTCCGGGGCACGCAGCGCATGAGCGAGCTCATCGACCACTTCCTCGCGGTGTCCAAGGGAGGCGAGCGCCCCCTGCAACGCGAGTCGGTGGATCTGCTCGCGCTGGTGCGCACCAAGGTGCGCGAGCTGGGGCCGCTGGCGGCCACGCACCCGGTGCAACTGCACGTGGAGGGCATGGACTTCCGGGGCCAGTGGGATGCGTCGAGCCTGGAGCGGGTGTTGGACAACCTGCTGGGCAACGCCGTGAAGTACTGCCCGCGCGGAGGCACCATCGACGTGTCGTTGAGCGAGGAGTCCTCCGGCCCGGAGGGCTGGGTGCGGCTGTGCGTGAGGGATCAGGGCATGGGCATCCCCGCGGAGGACCTGCCCCACATCTTCGAGCGCTTCCGCCGCGGCCGGAACGTGGCGCCGGCCATCTCCGGCAGCGGCGTGGGTCTGGCGAGCGCCTACCGGATGGTGACGATGCACGGAGGCACCCTCTCCGTGGAGAGCGAGGAGGGCCGGGGCTCGGCCTTCACCGTGCGCCTGCCCCGCGAGACGCTCGCACGGGGTTCGAGCCTCGAGTCCGAGGCCCACCCCTGAGCCGCTCGGGCGCGCTTCAGGGCGAGGAGGGCAGGCTGCCGCGCAGCATGAAGAAGATGATCACGCCCGTCACGGACACGTAGAGCCAGATGGGCGCCAGCCACCGCGTCACCTTGCGGTGCCGCTCGAAGGCGTTGCGCCACGCGAAGTAGAAGGCCAGCAGCGCGCCCGGCACCACGGCGGTGGACAACAGCACGTGGCTGGCCAGGATGAGCAGGTACACCACCTTGAGCGCGCCGCCGCCCGCGTAGCGCGTGTCCCCGTGCACGTAGTGGTAGGCTAGGTAGCACACCAGGAAGAGCGACGAGGACGCGAAGGCGGACACCATGAAGTACTGGTGCGCGCGCCGGGCCTTCTGGCGGATGGCCACCCAGCCCGCCGTGAGGAACGCCGCCGCCAGCGCGTTGAGGCTCGCGTTCACCGCGGGCAGGAAGCGCAGGTCCACCCCTCCCACCGCGCCCCCTCTGCGGATGAGCAGCAGCCAGGCCAGGAACGCGAGCGCCGCGGTGGAGACCACCGCGGTGAAGATGTAGAAGGGACGATCGTTCTCCCCCCGAGACAGGGGGGCACCGGCGGCGTTGGACATGGCTCGTCTTTTGACCCGGCCTCGCCCCCGATGCAACCGCACAGCGGGGACGTGATTTTCCCGTCTAATGGGAAAAGGCCACTTGTTCAGTAGTTTGAATTCATGGCATAAAGGCCAACCGCGGTTTTCCCCCACCCGCAGTCCTAGGAGGTGCCCGTGCCCCTTGCACGCAGCGTCCTCGTCCCCCTGGCCGCCATATTGATCCTCGGGCCAACGCCCGTTCTGGCCGAGGATGGGCCCGTGTGCGCGCCGGTCACGAAGCTTCCCCTGGAGCGCTACCTGCGCCAACTGTCATTGGACTTGCTCGGCCGCCCGCCCACCGTGGAGGAGTACACGGCGGTGCGGACCAAGGGCGAGGTGTCGGTCGAGGACGTGCGCTCGATGATGAACTCGGAGCAGTTCTACACGCGCATGCGCGGCTATCACCGCGCGCTGCTCTGGAGCAACGTCAACGGCAGCGTCAACAACAACACCAACTCACGCTTGTATGGCAAGGGGGACGCGACGGACGCCCTGTCCATGCGCGGCAACAGCAGCGTTTCGTTGCGCGGGGCCAATGGCATTGGCTGTGACAGCTACATCCCCCAGGACTCGTGCGCCACCGCCCTCCGGCAGGATCCGCACGCCGAGCCCACCACGACCAAGGCCTGCTACGACGCGCGGGGCGTGCCGCTGCCGGTGAGCTGGGATTACGACACCACCTCCTATTACCAGTGCAGCCGGTTGGATCTGGTGCCCAACGCCGACCCGACCAAGGAGCCCGTCCCCGATCCGGCCATCAACTCGTGCGACGCGGCGACGAAGAAGACGGTGGGGGACCGCCTGGATCCCAAGTACATGTACTTCTGCGACATGCGGCGGGTGGGCACCGCGCTGGTGCCGCACCTGTGCAAGCCGCACCCGACCAAGGCGTCCACGTCCGCGCTCACCGCGGAGGAGACGGATGGCTCGGGCAAGGTGGTGGCCTTCAAGAATCCCAATCCGTCCGACAGCACCACGCTCACGCGGCTGGACCGGTGCACGCTGACGATGAGTCCGCGCAACGGCGTGGAGGGGACCTACGTCCCGCAGCGCGGCTGCTTCCAGCGCGAGGGGTACGTGACGCGGCCCGCGCCCTTCTGGAACCTCGGTGGGCCGGAGGTGCGCATCTGCGCCATCGAGGCGCAGGAGCGCTCGGTCAACCCCTGGACGCTCGAGTCGTGCACGACGGCGCGCTTCAACAATGACCGCAGCTGCGGGTGTGGCGAGAAGATGCGCCGCTGCGAGGACTCGGCGACGTCCACCACCGCCGCCGTCACCCACCCCTTCCGCGTGGCGGCGATCAACACCGAGCCCGAGCTCATCGCCGACTCGGTGTTGCGCAACGACGAGCCCTATTTCAACATCCTCACCACGCGCCGCTCCTTCGTGAATGGCCCCCTGTCCGAGCTGTACCGCGATCCCCAGCAGGGCGTGGGTGTCTTCTCCTTGTCCTCGCCCGCCCCCGCGGAGTCGATGCCGGTGTTGCCGTTCGCGGACGCGAACACGTGGCGCGAGTACGTGCGCGGCCCCCAGCACTCGGGTGTGCTCACCACGCCGGCCTGGCTCTACCGCTTCCCCACCCAGCGCGCGCGCGTCAACCACTTCTACTCGGCCTTCCTGTGCAAGGCGTTCGTGCCTTCCAACAACCGTCCGCCCGCGGCCGAGGACGCATGCAACCGCGACAACAATCTCTCCACGCGCTGCGCCTGCAAGGACTGCCACGCCACCATCGAGCCCACGGGCGCGCACTGGGGCCGCTTCGCCGAGCGCGCCGCGCTCTACCTGGAGCCCTCGCGCTTTCCCCGCTTCGATCCCAAGTGCTACGACTGCGCCATCGCGGGCAACACGTCCTGCAACGGCGAGTGCTCCCAGTACGTGATGCAGGCCTATGACGAGGAGGGCGCGCGCTCGCTCGGCACGCTCACCTCGTTCCTCTATCGCAATGCCTCCGAGGAGCAGAACATCGAGGGCGGGCCCCAGCTGCTCGTGCAGCGCCTCTTGCAGGGCGGGGACCTGGAGCGCTGCGCGGTGCGGCGCATCTGGGAGGAGTTCCTCGGCCGCCCCATGTCGGGACAGGAGCAGGCGCTCTATCTCGAGCAGTTCGCCGCGGACTTCGCCGCCGACAATCACCGTCTCAAGGGTCTCATCGAGCGTCTGCTGCTGTCGGACGCCTACCGGAGGATCGACTGATGCGCCGCCTGTTCCTGCTCGCGCTCGTCGCGCTCGGCACCGCCGCGTGTGACCAGAGCGGTTCCTCTGGCACGCTCACCCCCGTGGACGTCCAGCAACCCCCTGACGACGGCCTTCATGGCAACGGGGGCGTGGTTCCCCTGCCGGATCCCGAGCAGCAGGACGGCCGCGTGGGACGCTCCGCGCGCCGCCTCACCGTGGATCAGCTCGACGCCTCCATCCAGACGGCGCTGGGACAGCCCTGGTCGAAGCTCAACAGCCGGGCGGCCTCGCTGGGCCGCGCGGACTACGCGCTCGTCAACGCGGAGAGCACCGAGGCCAACCTCGTGTTCGCCAAGTTCCTCGAGGACGGGGCGCGCGAGGTGTGCGTGGCCCGGGCGAGCGCGGACCTGAAGCTCACCGTGGCGAAGGATCGGGTGCTGGCCCGCACGCTGCCCGAGGGCACCGTGGGCGATCTGCGCAAGCTCACCGATGCCCAGGTGCGCGAGCTGCTCGTGTACCTGTCCACCCGCTTCTGGGGCTCGCCGTTGCATGACGAGGAGCTGACGCGCTGGGCGGGTTTCTTCACCAAGGCGGCCGCTCGCGCCGAGACGATCAAGAAGCGGGATCAGGCCCTCGCGGCCCTCTGCATCGGTTTCATGACCGACACCCGCTTCCTCACCTACTGACCGCTCCGGGGAGACGCACCAATGAAGAAGAACCACGACACGTCCCACGGGCGCCGCACCTTCCTCAAGGCCGCCGCGGGCTTCATGGGCACCACCCTGTTCGGGAGCACGCCCTTCCGCGCCTTCGCGCAGAGCACCGCGCTCAAGCCCTCCGAGCGCTGCTTCGTCTTCGTCTACTTCGATGGCGGGTGGGACCAGCTCCTCGCCCTCGATCCGAGGGATCCCACCGTCTTCACCGCGGACCGGGTCTCCCAGACGCGCATCCAACCGGGCTACAGCTTCACCGATCCGAGCATCCCCACCCGGCCCATCGTGCCGGCCAGGCGCCCGGGCGCGGCCGCCTCCAACATCACCTTCGGTCCGGCGGTGAGCACCCTGGCGGAGCACTACGATCTCATGACGGTGGTGCGGGGCATCAACATGACCACGCTCGCGCATGAGGAGGGCAGGCGCTACTTCATCACCGGCAAGCGCCCCATCGGCGCCGCGGCGCGGGGCTCGTCCACGGCCACCGAGGTGGTGGGGCAGATGGCGCCCCCGGTGCCCATCCCCTCCATCGCCTACAACGTGGAGACGTACAACGACCGCTACCCGGGCTCCGCCAACGCGCTCAAGGTGAGCAAGTCGAGCGACCTGCTGCTCGCGCTCGCGCCCAGCTCCACCCAGCTCGACAGCGAGCTGGAGAAGCAGCTCGTGGACTTCAGCGGCCAGCCCATCTCCTGCGAGGCGGCGGCCTATGGCGCCGGTGGGGTGGGCACCATGTACTCGTCGAGCCGCGGCCAGATGCGGCAGGTCATCTCCAGCCGCCTGGACAACGCGTTCCGCTTCGAACAGAACACCCCGGAAGCCAGCGCGGTGCGGACCGCCTACGGCCTGGGCGACAGTGGTCCGTACGACGACGCGGCGGGGCGCGCGGCGCTGGTGGCCACGGCGCTCAAGAAGGGCATCAGCCAGTGCGTGTCCATCAACCTGGCCGGGGGCCTGGACACCCACTTCGGCTCGCAGACGACGCATGCGCTCAATCTGCGCAAGGGCTTCGAATCGCTCGCCCTGCTGGTGAAGGATCTGCGCGCCACCCCACACTGGGCTGGCGGCAACTTCATGGACCACACCACCATCCTGGTCTACTCGGAGTTCGCCCGCACGCCGCTGCTCAACGCCGCGTCCGGCCGCGACCACCACCTCACCAACAGCTGTCTGCTGATGGGGGCGGGTATCAAGCACAACACGGTGTTCGGGCGCAGCGGTGACATCGCCATGGCGCCGGCCGTGGTGAACCTGGGCACGGGCGAGTCGGACCCCGTCAGCGGCCAGAACATCCTTCCTGATCACATCATCGCGACGGTGCTGGCATCCGCCGGGCTGGACTACAGCATCACGCGTGTCGAGCCCCTGCGGTCCCTGTTGGCGTGACGTGATGAAGAGCCAAGCCTCGAACTTCGAGTCCCGTGTGCCCTGGCGGTCGTGGGGGCGGCGGTTGGTGTGTCTGGTGGGGCTGGGGCTGTGGGGGTGTGGCCCCGCGGTGGATCGTCCGAGCCCCGTGCCCTTCCAGCCCACGCTGGTGAAGGCGCAGGCGGACGTGGCGGCGGCGCCGGGCTTCGCGGACCAGACGGGGGGAGGCATCTTCGCGACGGCGTCGGGCGAGGCCATCCGCCTGCGGCTGGACGGGACGCGGGGCGCGCTGGAGAACCACCCGGGCAACCGGGTGGCCCCGGGGCGGGTGCACGCCGCCTTCCGGATGGGGACGAACTCGGCGCTGGTGGAGGCCGCCAATGGCCTCTTCCTGGCGCAGGCGGGCTGGCTCATCGCGCCGCCCTGGCGCGAGCTGCTCGGCCCGGGACTCAAGGCCACCGCGTCGACGAGCGAGGGCGTGGCGTGGCTCGCGCACGAGTCGGGCCTGTACCGGCTGCGCGACGGCCAGCTCGCGGCGCTCAAGGTGGAGGGGCAGACGCTGGATGGCATCAGCTCGATGGTGGCGGCCCCGGTGGACAAGGCGGCCTCGGCGCTGTGGCTGCTGCGCGACGGGGAGCTGCGCGTCGCGGTGCAGACGGCGCCGGACGCGTGGCAGGTGCGTCCCGCCACGGTGCCGCTCGAGGACGGCGAGCACGTGGTGGCGCTGGTGGGCCTGGGGGCCTCGGAGAAGGGTGGGGCGGAGGCGTGGGTGATGACGTCCGAGCGGCTGCTGCGCCACACGGCGCGGGGCTGGCGCGCGGTGTTGCTGGAGCGGCCGCCCACCCAGGTGCTGGCCGCGGGCCGCTTCGTCTGGGTGAAGTCGGGCGACGCGCTGCTGTCCTACGACGCGGACGCGGACACGTGGGGCCGCGCCGCCAACGTGGACACCCGCGAGTTCCGCTTCCTGGCGGCCGACGAGAGCGGCTGCGCGTGGGTGCAGCTGGGCGCGGACACGCTGGCGCTGAGCTGGGGCCCGGTTCCCCGGGTGATTGGCCTGTACGAGGGCATGACGGTGGTGCAGGACACGCTGGTGGTGAGCGCGCGCGTGGCCCCGGGCACGACGCCACCCGAGCGCATGTCCTTCGAGCTGGGGGGCGCGGAGGTGTCCGCGGAGGGGCCGGCCTACAGCCTCGGCGGCGTGGAGGCGGACGGGACGCCCCGCTCCTATTCCTTCGCGGGTTTGGAGGCGGGCCCGCACACGCTGAGCGCCGTGGCCACCTACGCGGATGGCACCCGGGCCCGGCGCTCGGTGGCCTTCTCCTACGAGCCGCTGAGCACGGTGGTGCTGGGCTGGGACAAGGACATCCGCCCCATCCACGTGGCCCGGTGCGCCAAGTGCCATGAATCGACGGGACCGGGCCGGCCGCTGTCCACGTACGAGCTGTGGAAGGACAACTCCTCCCTCATCATCGCGGCGGTGCGCGAGCAGCGCATGCCCGCGGACGGTCCGTTGGATACACAGCTCATCACCCTCATCCAGCGCTGGGCCGCTACCGGCGCCAACCCCTGAGCCGCTCCCCCATGAATCGAGCCTTCCGCGCCTCGCTCGCGCTCGCGCTGCTGTTGTCTGCCTGCCAGGACCCCGGCGAGGATCCGCTGGATGCCTGCGTGGGCCTCGCGCCCCTGGCCCTCACCGCGGACAGCACCCAGGTGCGCGTGAACGCGGGCGCCAACCTCAAGGCCACGGGCGGCAGCGGCTACTACACCTACCGCCTCGAGCCGGGCGGCTCCTCGGGCCAGGTGAACGGCTCGCGCTTCGTCGCCGGCCCCACGCCCGGCACGGACACCGTGGTGGTGGAGGACCTGCGCTGCCCCGGCGACGCGCGGCTGCAGGTGTCCGTGGTGGCGGCCTTCGGCGTGGCGCCCACGCGGGCCACGCTCAAGCCGGGCACGAGCTTCCAGGTGGAGGTGACGGGCGTGTTGGGCTCGGCCATCTTCTCGTTGGACGCGGGGCCCACGGGCAGCACCGTGTCGCCCACGGGCGTGTACACGGCCGGCCAGGGCGAGGGCGTGGACCTGGTGCGCGTGCGCGATGATCGCTCGGGCGACGTGGCCCAGCTCCAGTTCGAGGTGCGCAAGGACGCGCGGCTGCGGGGCGGCCCGGAGTTCCTGGGGCTGCCGTCGGGTTCGTCCATTCCGCTGCGGGCCGAGGGGGGCACCGACCGGGTGCTCTGGGCGAAGCTGTCGGGCCCGGGCCGGGTGGAGGGTGGGCGCTTCGTGAGCGCGCCGGAGGAGACGGGCACGGCGAAGGTGGAGGCGACGGACGCGTTCACCGGCGAGAAGGCGACCGTGTCGGTGCACGTGATGACGGAGCTGACGCGCGAGACGCAGGCGCACGGGCAGCTCACGGACGTGGCCTCGGTGGTGACGGCGGACTTCGATGGGGATGGGGTGGAGGACGTGGCCGTGGGCCGGCGTGAGAGCGACCTCGGCAAACCGTCCGGGGGCGCGGTGTTCATCTTCAAGGGCAGCCTCGAGGGCCTGCCCGCCCAGCCCACCTGGGTCCTCCTCGGTGAGACGAACTCGGCCCTCTTCGGCGACACGGTGCTCGCGGGAGACCTGGACAAGGATGGCCGGGCGGAGCTGGTGGTGTCCTCGCCGGGCGCGGACACCACCATCGCCGACTCGGGCGCGGTGTACCTGTACCGCTTCGGCGCGAAGGGTCCGGAGCGCATCGGCAATCCCATGACCACCACGGGCCGCGGCTACTTCGGCTCGGGCCTGGCGCTCGCGGACATGGACGGGGATGGGGATCTGGATCTGGTGGTGGGCTCGCCCCTGGCGGACCTGGTGCCCGGGTCGGGGTCCAGCCGTGGCGTCGTGGACATCTACCTGCTCACTCCGGGCCAGACGGTGCCGCAGCTGCCGGCCATCCGCCTGGGCGGCATGGATCTGGGCAAGGACGGCACGCTCGAGTCGCGCAAGAGCACGGAGCTGGGCCGCGCGCTGGTGGTGGCGGACCTGAACGGGGATGGGCTGGGAGACCTGGCGGCGCTCAGCAAGGCGTCGCGCTTCAACGCGGATGGCTCCATCGAGGAAGTGGCGCAGCAGACCGTGGCGGTGTTCTTCGCGCGCGGGGACGGTGAGCGCTTCCGCTCCGCGCCGGACCTGATCGTGCTGCCCTCCAACCACCCGACAGACAGAGGCGAGGGGACGTGGCGGCTGGCGGCGGTGCCGGGTGAGGGCTCCCGGCCTCCGC
Organism: Cystobacter fuscus; assembly: GCF_044360685.1. Classification (GTDB taxonomy): domain Bacteria; phylum Myxococcota; class Myxococcia; order Myxococcales; family Myxococcaceae; genus Cystobacter; species Cystobacter fuscus_C. The sequence goes on from NZ_CP043491.1 coordinate 1,604,895, forward strand.
TGTTGATGGTGTTGGCGGACAAGACGGACGCACCGAACCTGAGCACCAGCGGTGGGTCGGTCGCGATGACCGACGCGGGGGGCGCGCTGCTCTTCGACCTGAGCACGTACAAGCCCCAGGGCGCGCCCGCGGCGGCTCCCGTGCAGCTCAAGCTCGGGGCGGCCTTCGCCCGTCTGTATGGAGACGCGTCTGGCGGCACCGCGGGGCGGAGCTGGGCGGTGATGGACGTGGATGGCAATCCCGGTCCGGAGCTGCTGCTGGGCGAGCCCTACGCGTCCCCGAGCACGCCGCTGCGCTTGGCGGGGAGGATCATTGTCTACCCCCTGGCGACCCTGACCAGGGGCGCGGTGCTCAACAAACCCCTGCTCACCCTGCAGGGGAAGACGAAGTCGGACACCCTGGGCGCGGGGCTCGCGGTGTGGTCGCTGCCCGGCACCTCGGCGCTGGTGGCCTTCTCGGGACGGGCCTCGGGTCCCGGGCAGGCCTTTACCGGCCGCGTGGATGCCTACCTCAAGGCGGGCGCGTCGCTCTCCGAGTGGACGCGCACGAGCGCCCTGGTGCCGGCGCGGCCGAGCAAGGAGCGCTATGGGGAGGGCGTGGCGGTGGCCAAGGGGGCCCAGGGGAGCGCGGTGGCGCTGGTGGGCGCGCAGGGCTGGGGGGGTCCGGGGCCCTACGAGGATGGGAACGACCTGAACGCCGGCCGCGCCTGGGTGCGGGATGCCTCGCGGGCCACGCTCGCGGCCGAGGGCGCTTCCTCGCCGCTGTGGCGCGGGCGCAGGGTGGGCTCGGACGTGGCCTTCACGGACTTCAACGGGGATGGGCGGGCGGACACGGTGGTGGGGGCGAGCAGCTTCATCCAGCCGGGCGCCAACGTGCGCGCCGCGGAGATCACTCCCTACTTCATGGAGAAGGCCGCGTGCGTGCCGGCGTTGAGTCTGGAGAACGCGGGGGGAGTGCTGGTGTCGCTCGGCCAGGCGGACGGGAGCTTCAAGCAGGCCTACTGGCTGTGGGCTCCGGGGGACATCGCCGGTTGCACCGGCACGGGCTCCACCTGTGAGCGCCGCGCCCTCGGGCGCTCGGTGCTGGGGGGCTTCGACTTCAATGGCGACGGCAAGCAGGACATCGGCGTGCTGCGCAACAACGGCTTCGAGCTCTTCCTGGGCCGCGCTCCGGATGACGTCTTGCTGGCGAAGCTGTCCATGGGGTGCGATCCCGTCTACTCGTCGCCGTACTACGATCGGCAGACCTCGGCTCCGGCGGCGCTGGGTGACCTGGATGGTGACGGGTGCGACGAGGTGGCGTGGCGCTCCGCGGATGGCTCGGCGTCGAACGTCATCATCCTGTTCGGCTATGACGCGAGTGGCGCGAAGTGCGGGCGCAAGGTCGCGACGACCGTGCGTCTGGCGGATCGCCAGGCGGATGCCCCGGGTCTCTACGCCGGGCTGGGAGGCTCGACGGCGCGCGTGGGCCGGGTGCTCGGCAAGAGCGGCGCGGACTATCTGGCGGTGACCGCGACCAACATTCCCTATGAGGGCGTGACGCAGCCGTCGGTGCTGCTGATCGACGTGGCGGAGGTGAGCAAGCGCCGGCCCACCACGGGTGAGGTGAACGTGAAGGCGGTGGACCTCAATCCCATCATGGTGGTGAGCCCGACGCGGGCCGTGAATTTCGGAGCGGTGGTGCGCGGCAACGTGGACCTGACGAACGATGGGGTGCCGGAGCTGATCGTGAGTGCCTCGGGCGCCTCGGTGTCCTCGGACGGTGGGGGCGCGGTGTTCGTGTACGCGGGCGGACCGGCCGTCAAGGGCGCGCCCTCGCCCTGGCTCCTGGTCACGGGTGACACGGCGGAGCGCTCCAACTTCGGCCAGTCCCTGGCGCTCACCCCGGGGGACAGCAAGACGCCGCCCACGCTCGTCATCGGCGCGCCGCTCAGCTACCGCACCGGCGCGGAGAACGGCACGGCGTTCATGTTGCCGCTCACCTTCTGACGCCCCGCCCCCCGTCCGTCAGCGATGGGGGTGCACGAAGATCTCCTCGTCCTCCGGGGGCGTGGTCCTCGGCCCCCGCTGGAGCTCACCCAGGCCCACGCTGCCCAGCAGCCGCTCCTGTGCGTCCAGGACGAACAGGCGGCGCACGCGCAACTGCCGCATCCGCTCGGCGACCTCGAGCACGTCCTCCTGGGGCTCGCACCCGGGCACGTGCCGGGCCATCACCCGGACGACGGGCGTGGCGCGCGGATCGAACCCCAGCGCCAGCCCCCTCACGACGATGTCGCGCTCGGTGACGAGGCCGACGACCCGCTCGTCCTCGACGACCGGGAGGGTGTCCACGTTGAGCAGCCGCATCATCTCGGCGGCGGCCATCAGCGTCGTCTCCGGGTGGGCGGAGACGGCGTCCGGGATCATCACCTCATGAATCTTCACTGCACACCTCGCGCCCGGCGCAAGAACTGCTCCCGGCCACAAGGTGGCCCTCCTCTCCTGGAATGCCAAGCCTCCCGAGGCCTCGCCCCGCCATCCCCCGGGGTGGGCGCACGTCGGGGCCCCGTCCGTCCGCCCGCTGTCCGGACGGGCGCCAGGGAGGTGGGATTGGCCGGACGGGGACCCCGAAACACATTTGCGCGAACCGCGAATTCTGGATGGGGGAGGACTCGAGATGGCGATCATTCCCGAGGTGGAGAAGCTCAGGAGCCTGGCTCAACTGGACGTGGACGCGGCGGGGACCTACGAGGCCGCCATCGCCCGCGTGAAGGATCAACTGGTGCGCGAGCGCCTGAACGAGTTCCGCGTGGACCATGTGCGGCACGTGCAGGATCTCAACGTGTTCATCCGTCAACAGGGCGGAGAGCCGGTGGAGCTGCGGCCGGATTTCAAGGGCGCGGTGATGAAGGGCATGACGGCGATCACGAGCATGATGGGGACCGAGGCCGCGCTGGTGGCCATGCTCGGCAACGAGGAGCTGACCAACCGCACCTACGAGCTGGCGCTGAGCTTCGACTGGAGCCCCGAGGTGCGTCAGCTCATCGAGAAGAACCGCAAGGACGAGGAGCGGCACCTGACGTGGATCAAGGAGGCGGTGCGCCTGCGTCCCTGGACGAGAGAAGAGGCCGGGGCCCACGTCTGATGCGCTGCGCCGGGCGGAGCGCTCCGCCCGGGGCGCTCTTCCCCTGGGACAAGGCCGTCCGAGGGTTCTACAGTCCCAGCCCGGGCGCCGCGTGACGCGCGGTGGCCCGAGCCCTCGGAGGCCCTCCCGATGAGTGACACCCTGCCCGCGCTGCGCGCCACGCTGGCCGAACTGGTCGCGGTGGACACGACGTCTTCCCGCTCCAACGCGCCCCTGGTGGAGCTGGCGCGGGGCAAGCTGGAAGCGGTTGGTTTCCAGGTGGAACTGGTTCCCTACCGGGACGCCGCCGGGGTGGAGAAGGTGAACCTCCTCGCGGTGCTGGGCGGCTCGCCGCGGGAGCAGGCCGCCCTGGTGCTCGTGGGGCATACGGACTGCGTGCCGTACGACGCGGCGTGGACGGACGCGCTGCGTCTGACCGAGCGCGAGGGACGGCTGTACGGCCGGGGCGCGTGTGACACGAAGGGCTTCATCGCCTGCGCGCTGCACGCGGTGACCCATCTGCCGCGTCCGCCGAGCGCGCCCCTGATGGTGCTGCTGACGGCGGACGAGGAAGTGGGGTGCGAGGGCGCCAAGCAGCTCGTGACGCTGGGCAAGGGCCGGGCGCGGCATGCCATCGTCGGTGAGCCCACGCGCCTGGTGCCGGTGCGCGCGCACAAGGGGTACTGCCTGGCGGAGGTGGAGGTGCTGGGCCACGAGGGGCACAGCGCCTATCCGGACGAGGGCGCCTCGGCCATCTTCCGCGCGGGGCGCTTCCTGCAGAAGCTGGAGACGCTCGCGCGCACGCGCCTGCGCGAGGATCGGGACGACTCCTTCGAGCCCCCCTTCACCACGGTGAACGTGGGCCGGATCAGCGGCGGCAAGGCGTCCAACATCATCCCCGGCGCGTGCCACTTCATCGTGGAGTGGCGGCCCATTCCGCGTCAGCCCCAGGCGCGGGTGCTGGAGCTGCTGGAGTCCATCCGCCAGGAGCTGGTGCGGGACGAGCCCGGCTATGAGGCCCGGATCCGCCTGGTACGGGCCGAGCCCGCGGTGGACACGCGCGCGGACGCGGAGGTGGTGCGGGTGCTCGCGAAGCTCTCCGGCAATGCCCCCATCACCGTCCCCTTTGGCACGGAAGCCCCTCAACTCACGGAACTCGGGGCGCAGGCGGTGGTGTTCGGCCCGGGAGACATCCGCGTGGCGCACCAGACGGGCGAGTATGTGCCGGTGGAGGACCTGGTGCGGTGCGAGGCCTACCTCTCCCAGGCCATCGCGCACTTCTGTGGGGACGGCTCCTCGCGTGTCGGTGAATAGGCACCCAGGCGTCCGGTACATCCCATGACGTGAATGAGCCGGGGGGCATGTCTGGCGGGTGGGCTCCCCGCGTATGCTTCGTTCCGGGGCGGGGGTGTGGGGGAGCGCATCCGCACAAGAGGGTTCCTCTTGGGATGGAAGGGACGACGAGGGGAAGGAGCGCGGGGGCGCGTGTTCCCGGCCACTTCCCCTCCTTGGCGATCCCGCTTGATTGCTTGAGCTCGGAGCGGACCATGGTTGCATTCACGAACAGCCTCAGCACCACCGGTCGTGTCCTTCTGGTGGATGACAGCATCATCGCCCTCGAAACCATCGGCTCGCGCCTGCGGGAGAGCGGGTTGGAGGTGGCGATGACGACCTCGCCCCTGGAGGCGCTGGCGCTCGCCACCGAGGGCCCCCAGCTCTTCGATCTGCTCATCCTGGATGTGATGATGCCGCAGATGAACGGCCACGAGCTGACGCGCCAGCTCCGAGGCCATGCCCGCACCCTCAACACGCCCATCCTCCTGCTCACCTCGCTCGACTCCACGGATGACCGCGTCACGGGGTTGAAGGCGGGCGCCGACGACTTCTTCACCAAGACGGCTCCCGACGCCGAGATGATCGCCCGCGTGCGCTCGTTCATCTCGCTCGGCAAGATGCGCGCTCAGCTCCAGGCCCAGCACGAGGCCATGGCGCGCGTCATGCGCGAGCCGGAGGCCCCCCTGCCTCCCCAGGCCCGGGTGGAGATCATCCACCACACGCCGGTGATGGGCGAGCGGCTTGCCCGGGCGCTGCGCGGCTCGCCCCTGTGTGGCGACTTCCACCTCACCCTGCGCTCCCCGTCCCAGCGCATGACCACCACGGAAGCGGACCTGCTCGTGGTGAGCTACCCGGTCGCGCTCGAGGGGGATCAGCCGCTGCTCAAGCGCTTCGGCTTCGACGAGGAGGCGCCCGCCATCCTCGTGGTGGACGAGGTGGAATCCACTTCACGGCGTGTCTCCTCGTTCGACTCCGGCGCCGACGACTACCTCACGCTGAACACGCCCATGGCCGAGCTCATCGCCCGCATGGGGACGGCCCTGCGCCGTCAGCGCCGCCAGCGCCAGCTGCGCACCTCGCGCGATCGCGCCATGCTGGTGGCGGTGACGGATCCGCTCACCGGGCTGTACAACCGCGCCTACTTCCACGAGGCGCTCGGCGTCGAGTTCCGGCGCGCCCAGCGCTACAAGCACCCCATGGCGCTGGTGCTGTTGGACCTGGACCACTTCAAGCAGGTCAACGACACGCTCGGCCACACCGCGGGAGATCAGGCCCTGCGCGAGGTGTCCACGCGGTTGCGCCAGACGGCGCGCTCCACGGACGTGGTGGCCCGCCACGGCGGTGAGGAGTTCGCGATGATCCTCCCCGAGACGGACCTGGAGCAGGGCTTGCTCGCCGCCGAGCGCTTCCGGGCCGCGGTGGAGGGCGCCGTGGTGAAGGGCGCCCGGGGCGGCAGCCGCGCGTTGACGATCAGCGCCGGGGTGGGCTGCTACCCCGCGCACGCCTCGTCCGTCACCGAGCTCATCGAGCTCATCGACGCGGCGCTCTACAAGGCCAAGCGCCAGGGCCGCAACCGCGTGTGCGCCGTCTCCAACGCCCCCGAGGCTCCGGCGGCGGCCTCCGCTCCGCCGTCGGCTCCGCCACCCAATCCCCTGGAGCGGCTGCGCCGCCTGGTGGCCGAGGACCTGGACGGCCCGCTGTCGGCCACGCGCACGGCTGCTCGCATGCTGCATGAGGCCAGTGCTCCCGGTGATGCGCTGCACATCCTCACCGCCCAGCTGCGCCAGTCCTCCGACGCTGTCCGCCAGGAACTGCTCGCGCTCATGGACGAGCTGTCCCGCAACATCCTCGAGTCCAGGCGTGACTCCCACTAGCCTTTCGGGCATATGCTTGGAGCTTCAACCTCTACTCCAGGAGAACCCGAATGCGGTCCAGGCTGCTGATCTCCCTTTGCACGTTCATGCTCACCACCGGTTGCGTCACCCAGGGCAAGTACGACCTGGCGATGCAGAACGCGCGGACGCTCGATGAACAACTCCAGGCGGAGAAGGCGGGGCGCACGGCGGCCGAGCAGAAGGTGGGGGAGCTGGAGGAGCAGGTGAAGGGGCTGGAGGCGGAGAAGGAGGCGTTGAACACGCGCCTGAACACCGCGGAGGCGGGACTGTCCGCGGGGACGGCCGAGCGCCGGGCGCTGGAGCAGAAGAACGCGGAGCTGACGGCGCTCAACCAGGAGCTGGCGCGCTCGACGAAGAAGCTCGCCGAGGCCAAGGAGGCCCTGGAGAAGAAGAGCGCCGAGTACGAGAACCTCTCCAAGAGCCTGGAGCAGGAGATCGCCGAGGGCAAGGTGGAGCTGTCGGAGCTCAAGGGCCGGATGACGGTGAACCTCAAGGACAAGATCCTCTTCGCCTCGGGCTCGGCGCGGGTGGGCAAGGAGGGGGAGGCGGCGCTGAAGAAGGTGGCCGAGGCGCTCAAGGGCGTGCAGGGGAAGATCATCCGGGTGGAGGGGCACACGGATGACGTGCCCACGGATCCCAAGGGGCCGTTCCCCACGAACTGGGAGCTGAGCCTGGCGCGGGCGATGGCGGTGGTGCGGGCGCTGCAGGACGCGGGCGTGGACCCGACCCGGCTGTCCGCCGCGGGCTACGGGCCCTATCAGCCCATCGCCGCCAACAACTCGCCGGAGAACCGCAGCCTCAACCGGCGCATCGAGATCGTCCTCGCGCCGGGCGAGCAGGCCACCGCGGCGCGCTAGGACGCCTCACCTGTCCGCGCGGGCCCGTCCGGCTCCGAAGACGGAGTAGAGGACGGGCAGCACGAGCAGGGTGAGCACGGTGGAGGACAGGAGGCCGCCGATGACGACGGTGGCCAGGGGGCGCTGCACCTCCGCGCCCACTCCCGTGTTGAGCGCCATGGGCAGGAAGCCGATGGCGGCCACGGCCGCGGTCATCAGCACCGGCCGCAGGCGGGACAGGGCCGCTTCGCGCAGGGCTTCTCCGAGTGGCAGGCCCCGCTCGAGCAACTGGCGCACGCGGCTGACGAGCACCATGTCCCCGAGCACCGACACCCCCGACAGGGCGATGAAGCCCACGGCCGCGGAGAGGGAGAAGGGCAGTCCGCGCACGAGCAGCGCCAGGACACCTCCCACCCAGGCGAAGGGCACGCTGGCGAGGATGCGCAGCGCATCCAGCACCCGGCGGTAGGTGAGGTAGAGCAGGGTGAAGACGAGCGCGAGGGCGAGGGGCACCACGAGGCCCAGAAGACGAGGAGCCGGGCGCGTGCATCCGGTGGGGCTTCGAGCGCGGGGGCGGCTCCTTAGAGCCGGAGGTAGCTTGGAGGTGGCTCGCTCCGGCAGCCCGGCGTTACCGCCACCCATGCGCCCAGGAGGACACTCACCACGCCGGGAATGAAGCCTTGCCGTGTCATGGGGCGGAAAGCTGGCGCTTCATGGGGAGTTACTCGTCCGCCGATGACGCCAGGGTGTGCGCGACCACGCTCAGGGCCACCAACTGCTTGTTGTCCATCTGGCGCAGCGTGCGCATCAAGCGGCGCATCCGCGGCGATTCCTCCCCCGAGGGGGCGGACTGCTCCTTCAACCAGGCCGTCGACCTCCGGGACTCCAGGGCCAGGGCCTCATCGGCATCCATCCTCAACACCCCACACAAGGCCCGCAGGATCGGGACGCTGGGAGTCAGGTTGCCGCGCTCCATCCGCCCGTACACTTCCGTGGCCACCCCCACGCGCTCGGCCACGTCCGCTTGCGTCCATTGCGCCCGGGCGCGGGCGGCTCGCAGCGTTTCTCCCAGGTGCACGGTCAGCTTCTTCTTCGTCATCGGCTCGTTCTTCACCGCTGCTCCCTCCGCGAGGACATGCGAGATGCTCCGGCGCCGCGGAGAGGACCTGTTGGGTCCAAGGCTCCACTTGAAGGTCCTCCAACGGTAACACCATGAAAGGTGGAAGGGAAGGAATGGATGACCGGAGAGGTCAACCTCGGGGCTTGACCTGATGGAACAGGTGTCCCGCCACCAGAGCTGCCACCCAGAAGAGGAAGTAGTCCGAATATGCGGACGTTTCCTCAGGAGTGACGTCCCGTCGCGAAGACGTGACTCGACCGCGCTTCATCACGTGTCAGACGGGCTTTCCAGAGGTGAAGTTCAGGCTTCTTCGTCTGGCAGGAGCGTGAGCAGGAGTTCGTCGTCGGGGCCGAGCGGTCGCCACCCGGGTGGGGGCGGTGTGGCGCGGAGCACTGCCCTGGCCTGTCTGACCCGCTCTTTATGGGTTTCTGGGGTGAAGGAGGTCCAGAAGCCAAGCGCCTTGGCAATCTTGAAACGAATTGCGTCGTCCATCTCGGCGGGCCAACCCTCGGGGAGAGTTTCGTACAATTCGCGAACGAACTGTCCGCGCACCAAACGAGTGAGTTGCTTACTCCGCTCCGCCTCGGCGACCAAACCGCTGAACACCTGTACTGCGTTGAGATCATCCTTACCAAGCTCCTCAGCCAGCTCGACCAACGAGGCGGTGGGGCGTGCTTCGGCGAAGGCGGTGAGTGAATCATGACCGCGCTCGCGGACCCGCTCGTAGAGGCGGACCTTCCAGTTGCCGTCCCAGGAGCGTCCCTCGCTCATTGCCCTCTCCATCATGGATGGCCTCATGGTGCGCCTGCTCCATCTTGACGCAGAACTGGTCGATATCCAGCTCGTTGGTGAAGCCGCGCTTCTTCTCCTTGGGCAGGACGTGGTGGAGCCCTGACGAGCATGGTGCCAGCTGCGGAGACGCGCTAACTCCCCATTCCCATGCCGGATCAGCTCAAGACCTTCTTCGACCGGAGCGTGGTGGAGCGCATCGCCACCATGCTGCGAGCCGCCCATCCCTCCTTCCCGAGGCAGCGCTTCCTGGCCGAGGCCACCGAGGGACTCGAGACACATGAGCTCCTGGGCCGTGCCCGCCACATCATGCGGGCGATGCACCGGGCGCTCCCCGCTGACTTCGAGGGCGCGGCTGGAATCCTCCTGCGGTCGCTCGGGCCGGAGCGCGAAGGCGCGGACAGCCAGGGGATGGATGTCTTCATCTACCTTCCTCACACCATGTACGTCGCGGAGCATGGCCTCGGCCATTTCGAGACGTCGATGCGAGCCCACTACGAGCTCACCAAACGCTTCACCGCGGAGTTCTCCATCCGGCCGTTCCTCGAGCGCCATCCTCGAGAGACCCTGGAGCGGCTCTCCCAGTGGGCGAAAGATCCGAACGTCCACGTCCGGCGGCTCGTCTCCGAGGGCTCGCGGCCCCGGTTGCCCTGGGCTTCCCGGCTCCGCGCGTTCCAGGAGGATCCACGTCCGGTGCTCGAGCTGCTCGAGCTGCTCAAGGATGATCCGGAGCTCTACGTCCGGCGCTCCGTCGCCAACAACCTGAATGACATTGGCAAGGACCACCCGGATGTCCTGGTGGACACCTGCGCACGGTGGAAGCAAGGCGCCTCACCGGAGCGGCTGTGGATCATCCGCCATGCGCTCCGCTCGGCGGTGAAACGAGGGGACACACGCGCGCTCTCGGTGCTCGGGTTCAGCGGTGGCGGAGCGCTCGAGGTGACGGCCTCATTCCAATCCAAGCGGGTCCGGATCGGCGAGAGCATCAAAATGGCCTTGTCCGTCACCAACCGCTCGGAGACGCGACAACAGGCCATCGTCGATTTCGCCGTGCACTTCATCAAATCGAATGGCTCGGCCAGTCCAAAGGTCTTCAAGGGGGGCAAGGTGGATCTCCTCCCCGGAGCGTCCTGCACCCTCGAGAAGACGATCTCCTTCGCCGCGATGACGACGCGCAAGCACTACGCGGGCACGCACCGGGTCGAGGCGCTCGTGAATGGCCGGGCCTCTGACCTGGGGAGCTTCACCGTCGTGGGTTGATGAACGCCGACCTTGGCTAGGGAACGCGACCGCCGATGGGCTGGTCGTTGAGGAGCAGGAGCATGCCTCCGTCCGGCGAGGGATTGAATTTCACGTTCATGCCCTCGAGCAGGCCGAGCTCATCCCGCTCGACGAAATCATTGTCGCCGTAGGCCTCCAGCTCCCCGCGGACGGGCGGTCTGGCCGCCTCGATGGTCAACCACAGGTGGCCCGCCTCCACGGAGACGATGAGCGGGCCTATCGCCGTGTCGTAGGTGCCCACGTAGTTCCGCCATACGGAGGTGTCCGGCACGAAGGTGCTGGGTGCCCGTTCATTCGACACGGGCTTGACCGGCTCCTTTCCGGACAGCAGCGCGACGACGCCCGCGCCCACCTGCTCCGTGACCGGCGTGTTGAGGTTGCTGAGTACTCCCACGGCCAGACCCTCGGAGGGAAACAGGTTGAAGCTGGAGCTGCTGGTGATGGTGTTGCCTCCATGCGACACAAGCTTCCGGCCGGACTCCTCGGAGATCACCCAGCCCAGCCCGTTGGCGGACGGCCCGTTGCTGGTCATCACCGCGGGCTGCCACATCCGCTCGATGCCCTGCGCGGAGAGCACCCGGCCTCCAGGCGCTTCACCCCGGGCGAGCAGGGCCGAGAAGTAACGGGACACATCCTCGGCGGTGGTGTGGGTCGCCGAGCCCGCGGGCACGTGTGCTCTCGACCAGGGCGGGGCCATCGTATGCAACTGTCCCCGCGTCCACGTGTAGCCCTGGACCACGTCCTGCTCTTGTTCGGGGACCGCCCCCATGAAGGTGCGGCTCATGCCCAGCGGCTCGAAGACGGAGCCGGCCATGTGTTGTTCGAAGGGCCTGCCCGCCACCGTCTGGACGATGAGACCGGCCACCGCGAGTCCATCGTTGGAGTACGCCTCTTGCTGACCCGGCGGGAAGTGGAGCTTCACCTCGGCGAGTGAGCGCACCATGCGCTCGAGGGCCTCGTCATCATGGTCGCCATCCCAGGCCATGCCGTTGGGCAGGCCCGAGGTGTGTGACAGCAGATGCTTGACGAGGATTTGATTCTGGAGTCCGTCCGCCGTGCGGAACCAGGGCAGGTAGCGCGTCACGGGAGCATCCAGGTCCACGGCACCCGCCTCCACCTGCTGCATGAGCGCCAGGGCTGTCATCGCCTTGGTGGTGGAGCCGATGGACACCAGTGTATTCGGCGTCATCGGTTGGTTCTTCTCCACGTTGGCCAGGCCGTAGCTCTGGAGGCAGACAGGCTGGCCACCCTGGAGGATGACGAGCGAGAGCCCCGGGATGTGTCCTGTTCGCATGCTCTCGGTGACGAAGGGATCGATTCGCTCCTTCATCGCGGTGGGCAGGGCGTCGCACTGTCCCGGGGGCGGATGAGCTGTTTCGGAGCACCCGGAGTTCAGGAGGGAGCCGAGCACCAGGGGAACAAGGGAGCGTTTCAGCATCGGGGGACCTCTTCCCCGCGGGGGGGCGGGGGTTGAAAGTGAATGAAGTCCCGAACGGAACACCCCAGACCCGGCGAAGCGTTACTCCCCGCTTCAACGGCTTGTTTCTAGCGATGTCAGCTGCATGCGAATGCCCTTGGTGATCAGGAACCGTGCTTCTCCCTGCCTCTGGAAGCGCACGACCTCGCCCTTGCCACGGCCCAGCCCGAGCACGATGGCATGCTCCTCACCGTCCGGCTTCAGCAACAAAGTGGAAGTCTCTCCCAGCATCGCGCTGGAAAGATTCAGGACGAGGACACCTTCCCCCTGGCTCAGTCTGGCACTCTCGAAGAACTCCCGGGGGGCGCCTTGCGGCACGCTGTACTGGCCCAGCCAGCTCTTCCAGGACTCAGGCAGCTCGGAGGGGGTGATGCGTTCGCCCAGGAACCGGCGGCCGCTCCACAACAACCTGGGCTCGGAGCCCTGGATCAGGACGACATCATGACCGTCGATGCGATCGAACGAGAGCCACAGGGGCGTGCCCTGGAGTTCGGTCTTGAAGAGGCCCTGCTGGTGTGGCGCCAGGACGAGCCGGAGCTCGGTGAGGTTGCCCACCAGATCTCCATTCTCCACGGCCACCTTCATCGGGCCGAGATCGGTGGCGTACAAGCCCTCCAGCGCCCGGAGCTCCTCCACTGGCCGGGTGACAGGCTGCACCTGGGGCTCTCGCGGACGGGCCACCACCTCCAGTCCCGTCTTGGCCTTCAAGGCCAGCGCGAGCGCCTCCTCGGCGATGGTCGGCGTGAGCGCCTGGGCGGCACTGGTGTTCGAGAGCACCATCACGCCCAGTTTGTGCTCGGGCAGCAGCGCCAGCATGGAGCGGAAGAACAGGGTCGCGCCACCGTGGTGCACGATCCGCGCGGACTGGCCGTTGGTCAGCGGCAGATCGTCCAGGAACCAGGTGATGCCGACGCGGGTGTCCAGGTCCAGCGCAACGCCGGCGTTCTGCTGCCGCCACATCTCCTGCAAGGTCTCCGGCCGCAAGAGGGTCGTCTCGCCCGCCTTGCCGTTCGCCAGCAGCATCTTGATGAAGCGGCTCATGTCCAGCACCGAGCTGCGCATGCTGCCCGCGGGGCCCTCGCCGTCCAGCCAGTGCGGCGGAGCGTCACTGGTGGCCAGTGATCCATGGCCCACCGACATGTTGGGCTCCATGTGAGGCTCCACCCGGAACGAGGATTGGCTCATGCCCAGCGGGCCCAGCAGGTTCTGTTTCATCGCGGCGGTGAACTCCATGCCCGAGGCCATCTCCAGCGCCCGGCCAGCGACCACGAGGCCCGTGTTGGAGTAGGCCCATATCCGCTCCGCCGGATAGGCCTGGTGATCCTCCCGGAGCAACTCCATCCGCTCTGGCAGCGTCAACACCTTCGGGGTGAATCCCCCGACGTACTGCTCGGGAATCCCCGCGTGGTGTGTCAGCAGGTTGCGTGGGGTGATGGGGCCGCTCTCCGGGAAGCGCGACTGAAGGGTGAAGTCCGGGATGAGTTCCTGGATGGGCCTGTCCAACGCGACGCGGCCCCGCTCCACCTGCTGCATCAGGGCCGTGGCGGTGAAGACCTTGCTGGTCGAGCCAATCTCATAGAGGGTCTCGGCGGTGGCGGGACGCCGCGCGACCTCATCCGCGAAGCCGAAGCCCTGTGCCCACACCACCTCCTGGTCATCCACCAGCGCGATGCTCAACCCGGGGACCTTGCCCTCCGCCATGCCAGAATCGATGAGCCGGCTGAGCTCCGCCTTCACCTCGGCGTAGGTCTCCTTGGGGGGTTCGGAGGGGAGAGGGTGGTCATCGCAGCCAGCGACGAGGAGGCCGAAGCCGAGCAGCGCCGTGCAACCGTAGAGTGTCTGCCTGCGTGTGAAGGTGTGTTCGCGGTTCATGAGTCGCTCCTGTGTTCCAACTCGCCCTGGAACACCGCGACTCCGTGATGCTGTCACCTCCACAATGGGCCCATCCAAAATCAGACATGTATTCAAGCAAACATGAGGAATTAGTAGAGTATGAGAAAACGAGGAGCCCTGGCGCGGAGGGGAGACGAGGTCACCAGAGGTTGGGCTCCAAAACGCCATAAAACCCGAAAAAATAAAGGGGCCACTCATAGGCGCCGTAGCTTCGTCATCGGCTCGGGCGGGCCCACCGTCCCGGGCCGCGTCCCAACACTCAACGGCAGAGGAGAAGCTGGATATGCGTCAGGGGTTTTGTGACATCGCCAAGAAGTTCTTGTTCGCGGCGCTGCTGTTCTCTTCCATGGCGATGGTACTTGTTCCGCGAGCAGCGGAGGCGGCGGCGTGTCGAGGCGCCTGGGCGGAAGGAACGGCTTACAGCGCGGGAGATGTCGTCACCTACGGTGGCGCGAGCTATACGGCGCTGGTCGCTCATACCCCTTGCGCGGGTTGCGGCTGGAATCCCGTAGCGGCGCCGTCGCTGTGGTCGACGGGCGGTCAATGCGATGGTGGAGGCAATGGCGGCGGTGGAGGTGACGGAGGCGGTGGCCCTGCCAGCCCTGGGGTGGGTGGGGTGCTCAGTCCGGCCATGTTCCACAACATGTTCCCCGGCCGCAACCCGTTCTACTCGTTCGAGTCGCTGTTCGACGCGGCGCGGACCTTCCCCACGTTCGCTACCACGGGTGATGTCGAAACCCGCAAGCGCGAGGTGGCGGCCTTCCTCGCCAACGTCGCGCACGAGACCGGTCACCTCGTGTACATCGAGGAGATCAACAAGAGCGTCATGTGTGACACGAGCTGGGGTCCCCCGGGCTGCGGCTGTGCGCCGGGTAAGTCGTACTATGGCCGGGGTCCCATCCAGCTGTCGTGGAATGGCAACTACTGCGCCGCGGGCAACGCGCTGGGGTTGGATCTCAAGAACGACCCGGACCTGCTCTCGCGGGATGCGGTCGCCGCCTGGCGGAGCGCCCTCTGGTTCTGGATGACGCAGACGGGCGCGGGCTCCAGGACGGCGCATGACGCCATCGTCTCCGGAGCCGGCTTCGGTGAGACCATTCGCACCATCAACGGTTTCCTCGAGTGCAATGGCCGCAATCCCGCCCAGGTCCAGAGCCGCGTGAACAACTACCTGCGCTTCACTGACATGCTCGGCGTGAGCCCCGGTGGCAACACCGGCTGCTGAACCGAAGAAACAAAAGGCCCCAGGTTCCGCGCGGCCTGGGGCCCTGTGCAGCGCGAGCGAATGCAATGGATTGACGGTGTTTCACGAGGTCTGTACGGTGACGGACAAACCCTTGGACATCGGAGTCAACATGAAGCGCTCGCTGCTCATTCTCGCAACACTTGTCGTTTCCGTCGTGGCGGGTTGTGGAGGAACGGAGGTCGAGCAAGGCGAGGAGTCCGCGGCGCAAGGCGAGAGTGCCCTCTGTGCCACGAGCGACTCGTGCTCGTATCTCCATTGGCAGGACTGCACGCAGCCTGGCATCACGCGAACCTGCTGTGTCAGCGATTCCTCCGCGGGGAAGACCTGTATGTGCACGGCTTCCGCGCGGAAGTGGGCGTGCCTCTGATCGGGCGCCTGTAGGTTCAGGGACGCTCGTCCTCGACGATGAGGGCGGGCGTCCACGGCCCCGAACTGGAGTTCACGCTTGTCCCTGGCGGTGGAGGCCATCGTCTCCCGTCTGGACGCGGCGCTGTCACGTGTCGGCATCCCATCCAACTGGAGGGGGCACGCGCCGGACCTTCGAATCACACGGGGCGCATCGAGTAGGACGGCCGGTGTAATTTTCCAGGCCGGTTGTTACTTTCTCGGAAACTGTGATAAACCCTGAATCGGGCTTTCGCGGGTTTCCGCCACGCAGCCCGTCCTCTCACCCCGAAATGGAGCATGCGCGACGGCGTTGCCGAGAGGCCGCTGTGCGTCCACAGACCATGAGACAGAGCAGACATCTGAAACCAGGAGCCTTGCTTCTCACTGTACTGCTGGGAGGTGCCCTCACGGCCTGTGGTGGGGTTGAGCAGGAGGA
Source organism: Cystobacter fuscus (assembly GCF_044360685.1). Lineage (GTDB taxonomy): Bacteria > Myxococcota > Myxococcia > Myxococcales > Myxococcaceae > Cystobacter > Cystobacter fuscus_C. The sequence goes on from NZ_CP043491.1 coordinate 1,620,692, forward strand.
GTCCTCTCCGCAGCAGAAGATGGCCCAGGCCGGCCGCGAGTTCATGGCCCGGCAGGGCGGCGAGGTCAGTGAGCAGCGCTACGCGGAGCCCATGGATCCCTATGGCTACTGCGGCGACTACATGTGCTCGATTGACGAGCAGGGCTGGTGCCCCCAGGACTGTGGCTACTCTTCCTACTGCGGTGACGGGTACTGTGATGCGTCCTACGGTGAGGATTGCTCGAGCTGCGAGATGGACTGCGGCACCTGCTACAACCCGGACATCCTGAACGTGCCGGGCACGCCGCAGAAGGCGCCCATCAGTGACCTGTATTTGAAGTCCCAGCAGCTGGGTGTGTCGCCCATGGTGGCGGGTGTCCCGAACATCGACACGTACCTGCAAACCAATTACAGGCTCCGCTCGTTCGCCTATCCCACGGGCACCTCTGGCGTGCAGGACTTCGTGAACAAGCTGTTCCAGAGTGGCATCTGGGCCAACAGCGGCCCCACCCAGACGGTCACGCCCCTGGCGCCTGATGCCAACGGCTGTCAGCTGCGCCAGGTGGACGCGAGCTACAACCCCGAGGAGCTGGTGAACTTCGACGCGGGCGCGGGTCTGCTCTTCCCGTCCGCGCTCAACCAGGGCCGGTACATCAACCTGGGCGTGGGCTCGCTGTCGCCCATCCATGTGCCGTACACCCAGCGCAAGCCGGTGAACCTGGTGGCCACCTTCTTCCAGTCGGCCACGGCTCCCGCCGCCACCGCGACGGACGTGTATGGCGCCGTCGGCCAGATGATCCAGTCGGCCCAGGCGCAGGGCGGCGTCACCCAGTCCACGGTGTACTTCGACATGCAGAGCGCCTCCACGCTGGAGGAGGCCGCGGTGAAGTTCAAGCTGGACGCCAAGGTGCTGGGCGGCAACATCAACGCCACCTTCAGCTCGCTCAACACCAGCCAGAGCAACACCGTCTTCGTCCGCTTCACCCAGAGCCTCTTCACCGTCTTCCAGGACCTGGGCGGCTACACGCCCGCCGCCGGCCAGTTCAACAGCTACTTCGGCACCTCGGACCTGGAGACCCTGGGGAACATGGGGGAGCTGGGCTACGACAACCTGCCCACCTACGTCCGCGCGGTGACCTACGGCCGCATGCTCATCTTCTCCGTGACGTCCACCTCCTCGAAGCAGGATCTTCAGGCCGCCGTCAACGCGGTGTACGGCAGCACCAGCGCCTCCGCGAGCGCCGATCAGAAGAAGATCATCAACGAGAGCACGCTGCGCGTCTTCGGGTACGGTGGCCCGGCCGAGCCCCAGGTGGCCACCATCAAGTCCGGCAACTGGCAGGACTACTTCACCCTGGTGAACGTGCCGCTCGTCACCCTCAAGCCCGTGGGCTACGAGCTGCGGCGCTGGGATGATCAGTTCGCCACCATGTCGCGCACCACCAGCTACACGGAGCGCACCTGCCCCGGTGTGAAGAAGATCCGCGTGGAACTGTCCGACTCGTACAAGGAGAGCCGCGCCTATGTCCGCAAGACCGGCAGCACCGTCTTCAATGAGGTCATGTACTCCAACGGCTACGCGTCCGGGGAGATCAACCAGCACCTGATCGGCTCCGATGACGAACTCAAGGTGACGATGACGGTCGGCCAGCCCGGCTTCCTCAAGTCCTACCAGGGCCGGGTTCGCCTGAAGGTCTTCGTGGACAACGTGCTGAAGTTCGAGGACTACTACTCCTGCACGTACTGCCACTCGAAGGATCCGGTGTGGGTGCTCAACGTGAACCAATACACGGGTGATGTCATCCGCCGGTACTGACGAAGGTCGATGCAGGACGGAGCGGGCCCGCGCGGAGCAATCGCGCGGGCTCGTCTCGTTTCATCCATCAGGGGGAGGCGGGCAGGAAGCGCGTCTTCGTGAGCTGCTCCGAGCGTTCCCACAGGGCGCGCGCGCCTTCGAGGTCACGCATGGATGGCCAGGGCTCTTCTCTGCGCGCGGGGTCGGTCTTCCCCTTGCCCGGGCCGTAGACTTCGCCGCTCCGCACGTTCGCGCCATCCGCCGCTTCGAGGGTCGGCAACGCACCGTTCGCCGCGGGCCGGCCGAGCAACGCACTGACCGCGCGTGACACGACGCCCATCCATCCCGTCGGTTTCTGCTGCATCGGCGTCGCCGCCACACCCGGGTGCGCGAGCACGCTCTTCACCGGCGAGCCCCTCGCGCGGAGCCGGCGGTCGAGCTCCGCGCCGAACAGCGCATTGGCGAGCTTGCTCTGCATGTACGCCGTGCCCTGGTTGTAGCCCTGGCTCGCGTCGAGGTTGTCGAGGTTCATCTTCCCCTTGCGGCCGAAGCCGGAGGACACCGTCACCACCCGCGGGTCGGTGCCCTTCTCGAGTTGCGGCAACAGCAACGCGGTGAGCAGGAAATGCCCGAGGTGGTTCGCGCCGAACTGCGCGTACACGCCCTCGGCCGTCCTGCGCAGCGGCGCGGTGCCGAGGCCGGCGTTGTTGATCAGCACGTCCAGCCCGAGCTGCTTCGCGCCGAGCGCACGCACGCTGTCGAGGTCGGCGAGATCGACCTGCTCGAGTTCCAGCACGGCCTTCGGGTGCTCACGGAGGATCTCCGCCCGTGCTGCTTCTCCACGGCCAAGGTCGCGCACCGCCATGATGACGCGCTCGTTCTTCCCCGCGAGCGCGCGCACCGTTTCCAGACCGAGGCCGCTGTTGGCCCCTGTGACGAGATGAGTTCTCATGAGCGGATAATTAATCCGCTTCGCGCGCGCCGCAACGAAAACGGATTTCGTATCCGCTTTCCGTGCTAACCTCCAGCCATGGCCTCGAAGCGGTCGGACGCGAAGCAGAACCGGGCGCACCTGCTCGCCGTGGCGCGCGCCATGGCGAAGGACGGCGAGGTGCCTTCCTTCAACGAGCTGGCGAAGAAGGCCGAGGTCGGCGTGGGCACCGTGTACCGGCACTTCGCGGATCAACAGGCGTTGCTGGCTGGTCTGGTGGAAGAGCAGCTCGAGGACTTTCGAGCGTTCATCGAGCACGCGGTGGCGAACGAAGACGTCACCGCCGCTGTCGAGGAGCTGTTTCGTGCGGCCGTCGAGCTCGTCGTTCACCGGCCGCTGGTGGCCAGGGTGCTCGCCGGCTCGAAGGACGAATTCCGCGCGATGGAAGCGAAGGTGGAAGCCCTCGTCACTCGCGCGAAAAAGGCGAAGGTGATCAGACCCGATATGGAGGTAGGTGATTTCAAGCGATTGGTCTGCGGCATCGAGCTCGCGGCACGGGTGGGTCCGCAGCCAAGGGAGGCCGCACAGCGCTACGTGGAGATCGTTCTCGCTGGCATCCGCCCGTGACACTGGGCAGGGCGCCGTGCCCACCCTCCAACTGGTTGAAAAGTGTGTGAGGATTGTCTTCCCGTGCACCCTTCGAATCAACTCGACGGTGCATGGACTGGAGACCCTCCGTGACGCCTCGACGTGTGAACATCCTCGCGCCCGAGTTCCGGGCCGACCCCCATCCCCGTTATGCCGAGCTGCGCCGCGACACCCCCGTCGTCCAGGTAGAGCCCGCCGGGTTCTGGGCCATCTCCCGTTACGAGGACGTGGCCTTCGTCATCAAGAATCCCCAGCTCTTCTCCTCGCAAGGATTCAAGGCGGCATGGCAACCGGAGTGGGTGGGGTACAACCCGCTTGCCAACTCGATGCTCGTGCTGGATGGGGCGGGGCACTCCCGGCTGCGTGCCCTGGTGAGCCGGGCCTTCAACTCCAGCGCCATCAGCCGGCTGGAGGTTCGCATCCGGAAGCTCGCGAACCGGCTCGTGGATGAGCTGGCGGAGAAGGGCGAGGCGGACGCCATCTCCTCGTTCGCCATGCCACTGCCCGCCTTCGTCATCGGCGAGCTGCTCGGGCTGGACGCCTCCCTCCATCATCGGTTCAAGGACTGGTCGGACGACATCACCAGTGTCACGCCCGTGCCCCACGGTCCCGAGCACGCCCAGCGCACGCTCACCGCCATCGCGGACGCGACACGCTACATCTCCGAGGTCATCGAAGTCCGCCGCCGCTCCCCCGCCGATGATCTGGTCAGTGATCTGATCCGCGCGGAGGTGGACGGTCAATCCCTGACGGATCGGGAGATCGTCGACTTCCTGGTGCTCCTGCTCATCGCGGGCCTGGAGACGACGGTCCATCTGCTGGGCCACTCCCTGCTCTTCCTGGCCGAGCGTCCGGAGGAACAGGCCCGGTTGCGCGCGCAGCCCTCGCTGGTGCCAGGGTTCGTCGAGGAGATGCTGCGCTACGAGGCTCCCGTCCAGGCCTTGCTGCGCGTTGCCACCTCAGACGTGACGCTCTCCGGGGTGAGGATTCCCCAGGGGGACGTGGTGCTCGCCCTCCTCGCCTCGGCCAACCGGGACGAGCGCCACTACACCGAGCCCGATCGCTTCGATGTCCACCGCGGGCAGCCCGGCCTCTCCTTCGGGTATGGCGTCCATTACTGCATTGGCGCGCAGCTGGCCCGGATGGAAGCGCGCTGCGGTCTGGAGGCATTGCTCTCCCGCTTCAGCGGCTTCACGCGGACCTCCACGGAGCTGAGCTGGGGCCAGGCCATCACGGTTCGTGGACCCCAACGCCTGCCGCTCCGGTTCATCCCCGCCTGAGGCAGGTGCCGTCGAAGGGCCGTGGCCTTGTTGGGCTCGAGCCGCTTCGACGGCTACGGGGCTCGTGCTACCGGTAGGTGATGCCCATGCTGTCCATGCGGGAAATCTGTCCCGCGGAGAACGTGTTCATGCAGGCATCGTCGGAGTAGTCCATGAAGTTGGTGATGGGGTCGTTCCCCGTGGTGGCGCAGGTGTTTCGGCCCGTCGGGCAACCGGAAGCGGGGGAGGCCTCGTCCGGGGTGTCGCTCACGGAGTCACCCGGGGCCGCGCAGCCGCCCTGGAACGTGTGGTACAGGCCAACCCAGTGGCCGACCTCGTGGGTGGCCGTGTCTCCCAGGTTGAACGGAGCCGCCGTGCCGCCGGGCACCGAGCTGTAGAGCACCACCACGCCGTCCATCAGCGGCTTGGAGGCGTAGTCCCAGGGGAAGGTCGCCCACCCCAGCAGGCCGCCACCCATGCCGTTGAAGTAGAGGTTCAGGTCCTTCTGGGTTCCCTTGTGCAGGGCGTTCTTCATCTGGGCCTCGGCGGTCGTGCCGGGCTGCGCGGTGAACCAGGTGGAGTTGGTGGTGCGGTCCGTCGACACCAGCGTGAAGTAGTACGGCGTGTTGGCATACGCGTTGTTCAGCACGCTGATCTGATTGGTGATCATCGTCGAGGTGATGTCACCGTTGGTCACGCCCGTGCCCTTGTTGATGACGTGAACATAGACGGGGATGTTCACCGAGCGGGCCGTGCGCAGCTCCCTCGTCCGGCCGGCCAGCTCCTGCGCGAAGCGGCTCTCGACCTGGGCCTGCTGCTCGGGGCTCAGCCGGGGCGTCGCGCAGCCTCTCACGTCTTGCGTGACCACCTCCGCCTGAGCCGTCTCCTTGGTCTCGGTGCTGTCGTTGCACCCACTCAAGGCAACCAGCGAGCCCATCACCAGGGCGAATTGGCCATTCTTCGAAAAGAGGTTTCGCGACATTCCCCGCTCCTTGAAAAAAGTTGGGAACAACGGAATAGCCCCAAACACATATCCAATACAATCCCCCCTTCTCAAATTCTCATGCCTTGGTGCAGCAATGTTTGACATCAAAGCTGAAGCCGGAGTTGAACATCGGAAAGGCAATCATTTCGCGGGCGGTGTTGGTCGCTCAGCGCCCGGCGCCTCTTGACGCCGTGCCTTCCGGAAGAACGTGGCTGTCAGCCGCACCCGATGAGTGCTCCCACCTCTCTGCGCGTATGTCTTTCCCTGCTGCTGGCGTGTGGCCGTGCCACGCCGTCGTCTTCGCGGCGCGTCATCCCACCCGCGGCGCGGGCAGTCACCGGAGTCCGGTCAGGATGAGCGCGGCAACCCTCGACCCGTGATGGCTCCTCGAGCGGCGGTCTCGCAGCTCGTGAACTTCGTCCGGTGGGGCAAGGTGGGTCCTCGCATATCCTGGACGTGAACCGCAAAGGAGTCGCTCCGTGCTCAAACTGCACCACCTCGTGAATTCCCGTTCGCAGCGCATCCTCTGGCTCCTGGAGGAGTTGGGGCTCGACTACGAACTCGTCATCTACCCGCGCGACCCGAAGACGAACTTCGCGCCCGCTGAACTCAAGGCCATCCATCCGCTCGGCAAGTCCCCGCTCCTCGAAGACGACGGACGGGTGCTCGCCGAGTCCGGTGCCATCATCGACTCCGTCGTGCGCCGCCATGGCCAGGGCCGGCTCGCGCCCGCTCCGGACTCAGCCGAGTACGACGCCTACGTGCACTGGCTGCACTACGCCGAGGGCTCGGCCATGCTGCCCTTGATTCTCGGGGTGTACGTGGGCCGTCTGGGCGAGGCCGGCGCGCCACTCAAGCCGCGCATCTCCAGCGAGGTGACGAATCACCTGGGCTACATCTCGGGAGCGCTCGGGGAGCGGGACTTCCTGGTGGGCAACGGCTTCAGCGCCGCCGACATCCAGATGTGCTTCGTGTTGGAAGTGGCGCGGTCCACGGGCGCCCTGGAGCCCTTTCCCAATCTCGGCGCCTATCTCGAGCGGTTGCACACCCGCCCCGCCTATCAGCGCGCCATCCAGCGTGGCCAGGCCCTCGACATGGGCGGCCAGGGCAAGCGCTAACGGCTCTCTTCCGGGGCGTCCACGCACGGCGCCAAGGAATGGATCTCGGCCGCTTCATGCAGCGCGGCGTGGAGCGCGACCAGCCCAGCTCGCTGGCCGCCCGCGATGCGCAGTACGATGCGGTCCTGGACTGGGGCATTCCCGACCATGGCAAGCTGCAGCGCCTGACCGCCATCCAGCAGCCCACGTTCGTCATCCAGGGGGATGATGACCTCATGCTCCCCACCCGGCTCAGCCACCTCATGGCCGGGCTCATCCCCAACGCCAGGATCAAGATCTACCCGGACTCGGCACACGCCTTCCTGTTCCAGTACCCGGTGGAGGTCGCCGGGGACGTCAATGCCTTCCTGTCGGCGTGAGGGCGGGCCCGGCGCTCGTGTTCCGCTCGGTGCCGCACCGAGAACCGCTCAGTAGAGGTAGTCCAGCGCCGTCTTGTCGGAGCTGGTCCACTCGCCGGTCTCGGACGAGCGGAAGCAGGAGTTCATGATCGACCCGCCCACCTTGGCCGTGCTCGGCGTCCCGGGGATGAGGATGGCACCCACGTTGGAGGCGCCCTCGTTGGTGGCGGAGCCGCCGCAGCTGATGGACCGGTCGTAGTAGTCCGAGTGGCGGAAACCGATCGTGTGGCCGAGCTCGTGGGTGATGACGTGCTCGTTCACGTCAACGCTGTAGCTCTGCAGCCCGGTGCCGATGTTGATGGTTCCGTAGGGCTTGCCACCCTGGGGGAATCCAGCGGAGCCGCCGGCGCCCGACGTGGTCTTCGCGCTGATGGTCACGCTGCAGTCGGAGGCCGAGCCACGCGCCAGGGTGAAGCTGAGCCCCAGGCCATTGTAATTGGCGATGGCCGCATCCAGCCCGGCGCTGAGCTGGCTGTAGCTGTTGAACTGGGAGGTGGGAACGACGCAGATCTTCTTCACGACGCTGGTGTCGACGAGATTGGTCGTCCGGTACTGCTCCGCGCTCCCCCTGCCGGGCTGGAGCATCTCGCGCGACGCCTCGAGGGTCACATGCGCGTCGAGTCCCACGTACACGGCATCCTCGTGGACCATGATGTCGTTGGCGGGAAACCCGGCCTCGACCAGGTTGGAGATGATCTCCTGCTGCTCGGCCTGCGGGTCGACACCGCAACCGACGAGGGCAACACCGGCCAGCAACGCCATGGAGAGCTTGCGCATGGGGGCTTCCTTTTCGAGGGACGACAGGGGTTGAGCGCCGCCGCCTGGAGAGACCCAGCCGCGACCGCGCGCCCCTTTCCAGGAGCAACCCTCGGACCAACACCTGGGCAAACCGGAAAACAGGGACTTGGCGAGCCATCCCCGAGAAGCCCTGGAGCATGGCTGCACCCATCGTCCCGGGACTTCTTGTAAAGAGTCCTGACGTTTCCTGGTGAATCGCTTGTGGGTGCAAAGATTTACGCGCACGGCACCGGACCGTCCGAGTCTCGGACAGAGTGCCCGACAATCGGACAAGGGGCCCACACCCCGGGTTCGAGGGGGCCGCGCCACCGGTGATGGGGAGGATACACCATGCGTGGTGTGAATGCACTTCCAGTGTATCGAGCCGGGATAGAGTGCGTGCCCATGCCGTCTTTCGACTCGAACCTCTTCTCTCTCTGGCTCGTCCAGATTCTGTGTGCGCTCTTCCTGGCCATCACCTTCCTCCAGTCCGGCCTCGACAAGGTCATCGACTGGAAGGGAAACCTGGGGTGGCTCACCGGACACTTCGCCAAGAGCCCCCTGCGTGGCGTGGTGCCGCTGCTGCTGGCCACCCTCACGGTGCTGGAGCTGGCCGCCGGCGCGCTGAGCGCGGCCGGGGTCGTGTTCCTGGTGCTCTCTGGCGCCACGCGGGTGGCCATGTGGGGCGCGGCCCTCTCGGGGCTGTCCTTCGTGGCTCTCTTCTTCGGCCAGCGCATGGCCAAGGACTACGCGGGCGCCGCGGGCCTGGTGCCCTACTTCCTCGTCTCCCTGGTGGGCTTGCTCACCATGCGCGGCTGAACCATATGAGCCCCACCCGGCTCAGCCACCTCATGGCCGGGCTCATCCCCAACGCCAGGATCAAGATCTACCCGGACTCGGCACACGCCTTCCTGTTCCAGTACCCGGTGGAGGTCGCCGGGGACGTCAACGCCTTCCTGTCGGTGTGAGGGTGGGCCCCGCACGTATGGGGTGAGGACGCAGGCACAAAGACAAAGTTCAAGCCTCCTGGTCAGGCAGGAGCGTGCGCAGCAACTCGTCGTCGGGTCCGAGCGGACGCCAGCCAGGCGGTGGTGGTGTGGCGAGGAGCGCATCGCTAGCCTTGTCGGCACGGTCCCTATGGGTTTCTGGAGTGTCCGCAAACCACGAGCCGAGAGCCTTGGCCACTTTGAATCGATTGGCGTCATCCAGCACGGCTGGCCAGCCGTCGGGAAGACATTCTGACAGTTCACGCACAAGCACATCGCGTACAAAGCGTGTGACCTGCTTGCGTTGCTCCGCCTCGGCGAGCAGCCCGCGCAACACCTGCACCCCAGCGACGTCGTCCTCGCCAAGCTCCCTGGCTAGCGCCACCAGTGAGGCGGTGGGGCGAGCGTTCGCGAAGGCGGTGAGCGAATCGTAGCCGCGTTCACGGACCCGCTCGTACAGGCGGACCGTCCAGTTTCCCCGCCACGCCTGTCCGCCGCTCATTGTCCTCTCCCTCGGATGAACTCCATCGAGACACCATAGCTCCTCATGCGATACGCGACGATGTCCAGGACCTCGTTCCACGTGAACCTGCGGCTCGCTTTGGCTTCAGAGGGAGCTTCATCATGAGATGTTGAGCGACGCACAGTTCTTCCGGACCAGAGGCCCCTCCGCCTCCTCCCAGCAGTTCTTCGGAGATCCGCTGCACAGTAGGCTCCGATGACGCATGCGAATCCTGTCGAAATCCTGGTTGCTATTGCTCGGGCTCCTCAGCGCGTGTGCGGTTTCGAGCCGCTTTGTCCATGAAGACCCTGAGCCACCGATGGTGGTGGACTCGTGGGAGGCCGGCTGCGAGGACGAGCGGAGTCTCGTCCTCTTGTGCCGCGAGGATGGAGACGAGTGCGGATTCTTCATCTGTCGGGACGTGGTGCCCCGCGAGGTGTTGCTGGCGTACCGGGGTGGCGGCACCATCTACATCCCGGGCGCCTCACCCGCCTCCCCGCGCCGATGGTGGGGCCAACCCGGTGGCTGGCCGCGAGATCGCGAGCCCGTCCTCACCTTCCGTTTCAACCGCCATTTCGACCCCAAGCCTCCGCCCTTCGCACTGCCTCCAGGCCGCTGGGTCAAGCACCACGTCTTTCCCCAGGCCCAGGAACTCCGGGAGTGGTTTCAGCGACAAGGCGTGGGGGACATTCACGAATTCACCATCGTCATTCCCGAATACGTCCACATCCGCCTCTATAGCGGAGGACCTCGCGGCGGCCTGTGGAACCAAGCCTGGGCGGATTTCAAAGAGGCCCGTCCCAATGCGACACCCGAAGCGATCTACCGCCATGCAGGGGTGCTCATCTTCCGCTTTGAACTGACGGGCCCCATCGTGCCATACCGCCACGGCGGTCAGGTGAGGTGATGAGATGACGAAGTTCTATCGGCTCCGGGCACCAAGACAATCAAGGTACACAGGTCACCTCAGCGCCACGCACAAGTGGGCCCTTCCCGGGCTTCGCTGTCCTGAATGCAAAGCCACCTGGGCGGGGGGCTTCACCGCGTATCCGGGCGTGGACGTGTCTGCCCTCACCGAGCGCGGCGAGTACGAGGTACCCAGACCGGAGCCATTCGACGAGTTCACGCGGCTACGTGAGCGGGTGCGGCCCCTCGTGCCTCCCGAGAGCCCGTTGCTCCCTGGAACGAAATTCGGCCCACTGGTAGGCACGGCCACCGGTACATTCAGCCCGCTATTCTTCTACTACGCCGAGATGCCATTGGTGCATCCCGAGGCACTGGAGCGGCTGCGGGTCGCGGGAGTGCGGGGCCTGCGAGGATTCCGAACGGAGCTGCGCTTCCGGCAGCGGAATCCCCCCGAGTTGCTGGAGTTGGAGATTCCTCCCCATGGCCGGCTGCATCCGGACTGCACGCCGGAGCGGCCCCCCAGGTGCCCCAAGTGCGGCTGGGACGATTTCGCCTTTCCGGAGGACCCGATCCTGGATGCAGCGTCGCTTCCGGCTCACACCGACCTGTTCCGGCTGAGCGACTTCGAGACCATCTTCATCGCCACTGAGCGCTTCATCGACACGGTCAGGCGCCTTGATCTGGAGGAGGTCGACTTCCGCGAGCTGCCCACGCGCTGAAGTCGACCATCTGGATTGTGGATTGCCGCCTCAGACAGGCACGGGGTCAGACGACTCGTAGCTAACTACTATTCATGCGGTTCTCGCACTGCCTCGCGCATGGGGGCCTGATGGGACGAGAGTGCAGCTCTCTCGGCGTCCTGCCGTATGAATCGGAGGAATTGGTCGAGGTTGCTTTTGTAGAAGTGGAGCCTGAGCGCAGGCTGATGTGGTAGTGGATAGATAGTGCGCTCCAGCCGTGAGTGTCTGGCCGGAATAGCAGACATCATTCTCCGAGGCTCATCGTATCCCCAGTAGACTCGCACGAAGAGGGAGCCTCCGTTGCACACGAGGGCACTCAACACTGGTTCACCTAAGCTCACCACGGTTGCATCGGCGAATCGGGCAAGTTCCCTCTGGAGGATGGGAAGCGTCAGCTCTGAGCCCTGCTGAAGGACGTTCTGACCATGCGACTTGAGGATGACTGAGGGAGGATTGCGGAAGAAGTGCTTGCAGACGTTGGTCGCGTAGACGTTTTCCAGTTCCAGCCCCAATGCCTTGGCGATCTGCTCGATGTACCGGCGCAACGCACCGGGCTTATCGAGGTTCAGTACAGTACGGATATTCTCTCTACTGGCCTCGTTCTTGATGGTGGGGTCTTGTCCCAAGACGACCAGTCGGATGTCACCGCCACCCACGAACGGAAGCGGAATGGAGCGACTCGTGTCGATGTGCGGTCTGAGTGTGTCACGCCGCGCCAGTTCGTCACGAGCCATCTCCGCGGCGAGATGGATATCCTGGATGAATGAGTGAAACTCGTTCACCGACAGCCTCACGTGACTGTGTCGGAGCCGAGCAGACGATGAGTGGGGCGCTCGGTACCTACCAGGACATGGGAGGATGGCTGCCAGGAGCGGCCCCTCTGAGTCCATGGCACATCTATCAGCAGCCAGGGTGCTGCGTCTCGTGCTTGATACCGCAGGAGAGCAACATCAGCGAGCAGGTGGTCGCACTGCTTTTGACTGTTGGAACCGAAGACGAGGACCTTGGTGCGCGCGCGAATGGCCGCGAGCTTGACGGCCTCCTCGAGGACCTTCACCCGCGTGTGCCGCACGTCGCCGAACCGCCCCCACTCAGATTCCAGGCCAAGCAGGACCTCTCGCTCCTTGAGGAGCACTTCATCCCAATAAGCATCATTATAGTACCGACCGGTGAAGTCAGGGTAGGTCGAGTGCGTGAGGTCTAGAAGGAACTCCGCCCGCGTGTTGCGCATGGGGATGTCGCGCAGGCTCGCGAAGAAGGGACGCCAGTCCTCACGGACCTCCCGTGCGCGTGCATCTACGAGTACGGGCTGGCCAGAGAATGTACTTGCAGCGCAAGCGAACCAGTCGAGGACCAACTCGGTCCACACCTCTGTGGGCGGTTCCATGTTCCGGTCGTAACCGCGAGCCATGGCATCTACCAACTGAGCACCCGCAGCGGTCAGCTCCTTTGAGTCGTAATGGACGAACTTGAAGTGGCCGGGCATCGAACCTCCAGTGAGGAGCCCCAGAGTAATCGAGAGCCTCTCGCTTTCGGAATGCCACCCGAGGCGTATGTGACCGGAACGAGGGTAAGCTTAAGAAGGGCCGAGGAGAGCCGCTGACGGGTGGCGCCTGAGCTGTGCGTCAATCGCCTAATGCTGGGGCTGGGCGCAGGTGAAGAGGTCTCTCATCACCTTCTTGGCCTCGGCGATGAGCGCGGGGCCCTTCACCTCGGCCCCGAGCTTCACCAGCAGCTTCATGTCCGGAGTGAGCCGGTAGTAGCCCTTGGAGCGCTGCACCAGCGCCAGCAGCTTCGCGCCATCCAGCAGCGCGTCCCCACCCAGAATCACCGACAGCCGGCCCGGCCCGCCCTCCAGCCCGCGCACGCGCAGCTCGCGCATGTCGATCTTCACCAGCGCCTGCTCGCAGAGGTTGTCCACCTCGTCCGGCGCCTCGCCGAAGCGGTCCACCAGCTCCGAGCGCAGGTCCTGCACCTCGTCCGGCGTGCCCGCCTGGCTGAAGCGCTTGTAGAACACCAGCCGCTGGTGCACGTCCGGCACGTAGTCGTCGGGAATGAGCGCCGCGATGGGCAGCGTCACCTCGGGCTCGATGCGCACCTGGGGTGGCTCGCCCCGCACCTCGGCCACCGCCTCCTCGAGCAACTGTGCATACATGTCGAAGCCAATGGCCGAGATGGAGCCCGACTGCGCCGCGCCCAGCAGGTTGCCCGCGCCGCGGATCTCCAGGTCATGGCTGGCGATGGAGAAGCCCGCGCCCAGCTCGGTGAAGCGTTGCAGCACCTCCAGCCGCCGCTGCGCGTCCTTGCTCACCGTCCGGCGCGAGGGCACCAGCAGGTACGCATACGCGCGCTCGCGCGAGCGGCCCACGCGTCCGCGCAACTGGTAGAGCTGTGCGAGGCCGAACGTGTCCGCCCGATCCACGATCATCGTGTTGGCGTTGGAGATGTCGATGCCGCTCTCGATGATGCTCGTGCACAGGAGCACCTGGTAGCGCTTCTCGGTGAAGTCGAGCATCACCTTCTCCAGCTGCCCCTCGCCCATCTGCCCGTGCGCCACGCCGATGGTGAGCTGCGGCATCAGCTCGCGCAGCTGCTTCTCCGTGGCGGGCAGCGACTCCACCCGGTTGTGCACGAAGAAGACCTGGCCGCCGCGGGCCAGCTCCCGCTCGATGGCCTCCTTGATGGTGGCCGGGTCGTACTTCATCACGAAGGTGCGGATGGCGCGCCGGTCCTGCGGCGGCGTCGCGATGATGCTCATCTCGCGCACGCCCGACATGGCCATGTGCAGCGTGCGCGGAATGGGCGTGGCCGACAGCGTCAGCACGTCCACCTGCGAGCGCAGCCGCTTGATCTGCTCCTTGTGCTTCACCCCGAAGCGCTGCTCCTCGTCCACCACCAAGAGCCCCAGGTCCTTGAACGCCACGTCCCCACCCAGCAGCTTGTGCGTGCCGATGAGGATGTCCACCTTGCCCTCCTTGGCGCGCTTGAGCAGCTCACGCACCTCGGGCGGCTTCTTCAGGCCGGAGATGACCTCCACCGTGACGGGGTAGTCCTTGAAGCGCTTCTTGAACGACAGGTAGTGCTGCTGCGCGAGCACCGTGGTGGGCACCAGCACCGCCACCTGCTTGCGATCCAACGTCGCCTTGAAGGCGGCGCGCATCGCCACCTCCGTCTTGCCATAGCCCACGTCGCCGCACACGAGCCGGTCCATCGGCTCGCTCTTCTGCATGTCCGCCAGCACGTCCTCGATGGCCTTGGCCTGGTCCGGCGTCTCCTCGAACTCGAAGTCCGCCTCGAACTGGGCGAAGTAGCGGTCCGGCGGCGAGAAGGCGTGGCCCGGGTGCGCGCGCCGCGCCGCCGCGATGTTGAGCAGATCCGCCGCCATCTTGAGCAGCTGCTCCTTGACCTTCTTCTTCGTCTTCTCCCAGGACGTCGTGCCCAGCTTGTCCAGCGTCACCTGGGAGGGATCTCCCCCGGTGAACTTCTGGATGAGCCGCATGCGCCCCACCGGCAGGTAGATCTTGTCCTTGCCCGCGTACTCGAGGACGAGGAAGTCCCCGGGCACGTTGTTCACCTGCATCTTCGTCAGGCCCTGGTAGCGGCCGATGCCGAAGTCGGTGTGGACGATGAGGTCGCCTTCCTTGAGATCCTTGAAGCCCGCCGCGAAGGCATCCAGGCTCTTGGAGCGCCGCGCGCGGCGGCGCGAGCGGGCCCCGAAGATCTCCTCGTCCGACAGCAGCGCGAAGCCCCCGGGCGCCGGGTCCACGAAGCCGTGGCTCACCTCGAGCGCGAAGAGGTGGGCGGAGATGGCGGGATCGTAGAGCCGGGCCGCGTCCGCGAGCGGATCGGTGTGCACGCGCACCATGACGTTGCGGTCGAGCAGCAGGCGCTTGAGCCGGTCCGCCTGGCTCAGGGTGCCGCACGCCACGGCGCAGGGGATGTGGCTGTCGCGCCAGCGCTGCAGCCGCTCGATGAGCGGGGTGAGCGCGCCTTCCTCTCCGTGGTGGGCGAGGATGGCCTCGCGCACGTCCTGGGTCGTGCCGTACGAGAAGTGCACGGGGGGCTCGCCCTGGGAGAGCGACAGGCCTCCACCCTCCATCACCCGGAAGGCGCGCAGCCGCTGCTCGGCCTGCTCCCGGGTGAGGAAGTGCTCCTCGGGCGGCAGGGCGAGATCCTGGCGCTCGTGGGCCGCCTGGGCCGAGCGCGTGATGTCGGCCCACAGGTCCTCGGCGGCGCGCTCAAGGCTCAGCGGATCATCCAGGTAGAAGAGCGGCTCCGCGCTCCACTGCGCCAGGTAGTCGAAGATGGTGCCGAGTCCCCCCGGGAAGAAGCCGGGCAGCAGCGCCTCGAGCCCGAAGCCGGGCAGTCCCTCGTGGAGGGCGTCGAGCTGCTCGCGCAGCTTCGAGGTGGGCAGGTTGATGCGATCGGCCACGGCGCGCGCGGCCGCCTCGGCGTGCACGCGCGTCTTCTCGGAGAAGATGACCTCGCGCGCGGGCAGGAGGATGATCTCCTTGAGCGGATCCACCGTGCGCTGGGTCTCCGGATCGAAGACGCGGATGGACTCGAGGGTGTCGCCGAAGAACTCGATGCGGACGGGCTTGTCGTAGAGCGGGCTGAAGACGTCGATGATGCCGCCGCGCACGGAGAACGTGCCCAGGTCCTCGACGAGGGGGCTGGACTGGTAGCCCATGTGGGCGAGCTTGCGCGCGAGCTCGTCGCGGTCGAAGTCCTGGCCCACGCTCAGCCGCTCGGACAGCTCCTTCATCACCTGGGGCGGCAGCACCTTGCGCAAGAGTCCGCGCAGGGACAGCACGAGCGCGGGCGCGCGGGTGCCCTGGTTGAGGTGGAAGAGCGCGCCGAGCCGGTCCGCGACGACGTCCGCGTCCGGGGAGAGTTCGTCGTAGGGGAGGACTTCGTCCGCGGGCATCCGCAGGACACGGGGCTCGCGGGGCGTGCCCGGGCCTCCCAGGAAGAAGGCGAGATCGTGGGCGAGGGCGTCCGCGGCCTCCTCATCGGGGGCGATACACACCAGGGGCGCCTTGAGGGTGCGCAGCAGCCGGGCGAGCGCATAGCCCCGTCCCGCCCCCTGCAGTCCCTGGGTGCGGACGCGCTGGCCGGGGCGCAGCAGCTCCACGAGGCGCGCCACGGGGTCACCGGCCACTGGAGGCGCGCGCAGGCCCTCCGCATCGAGTTTCTGGGTAAAAGGAGTGTCCATCCGGAGACGCCGCGAGGCGCCTACCGGTAATTAGGAGCCGGACCCCAGGGGGTCAACGGAAGAGCGCGGGAAGCGACGAGTGCAGGTCACCCGGGAGCCCGGGCGCCTGGTTGGCTACGCGTGTACCACCTTGAAGTCCTCGTCATCGTCGTCGTCCCCGCCGCTGCCGCCGTCCTTGCCACCGCTGCCCCCCTTGGACAGCGAGGTCCCCGGGGGCTGGGCGCCCTCCGGATCCGGGCGAGCCG
This sequence comes from Cystobacter fuscus, assembly GCF_044360685.1. Taxonomy (GTDB): domain Bacteria; phylum Myxococcota; class Myxococcia; order Myxococcales; family Myxococcaceae; genus Cystobacter; species Cystobacter fuscus_C. The sequence goes on from NZ_CP043491.1 coordinate 1,637,176, forward strand.
TCGGGCGGTCGGACAACCGCGAGGCGAAGGTCAGGGCGAGCAGGGAGACGAGGGCGAAGGTCAGGGTGCGCATGGGATTGCCTCCTGCCCGGCGGGGACGCCGGGCTTCCTGGGTATATTCAGCCCCGGGTGGATCAGCCCTTCTGGAACCCGCGGACGTACGCCACGAGGGCGTCGATCTGTTGAGGGGTCAGCTTGTCCTTGTAGGCCTTCATCTTCTTGTTGTCGCGAGAGCCCTCGGCGATGACCTGGCGGATCTGCGCGTCCGTCCAGGACTTCTGCCAGGAGGGCAGGGACAGGTCCTGGATGGCCTCCTTCTTGCCCATCTGGGTCTGACCCTTGCCGTCCGGGCCATGGCAGGACTTGCACTTGGCCGTCCACGTCTCGGCGACGGTGTCTTCCTGGGCCTGGGCGGCGGTGGCCGCGAGGGAGAGCATCAACAGGGCGAACCGGAACTTCATGTGGGACCTCCAGTCGGGCGTCAGCCCGGCGCGATGTGTGGATGTCAACTCATCGGGCCGGAGATGGCCAGGGAGAATCCCACCCTCTCCCGGGGTTTCCCCGGATGGCGGTGGAGGCGGCATGCCGGCCGGGCGGAGGCTTCCCCGCTCCCTCCGCGTGGACGTTCACGGAGGGTCAAAACGACAGCGTCCGGCCGGGGGGAACGAGCCACACCTTCTCCAGGAAGTTCACCGCGCCCTGGTCAGGGGCGTCATGCCGCACGGTGACGGCCTGGAAGCCGAGCAGCACGGCGAAGGCCGCCAGCCCAGCGAGCAGGGGAGTACGTCCGGGCAGCTGCCCATTCCCGGCCAGACGAACGAAGACCCAGAGCGCCACGCCGAGCAGCACGAGCCCCAGGGCGAGGCCCGCCACCGGGTTGGGCAGGCCGAGCAGGTTCAGCACGTTCGGGGGCACGTAGCCCGCCCGGAGCAGCGGCGTGGCCAGCCCGAGCACCACGTTGGAGACGTCGTCCGGGACGTAGTTGACGAAGGTGGCCAGTCCCGTGAACACGATGGATGCGGTGCACAGCGCGGCGGCGAAGCCCGTCCAGGCCCTGCGTTGCGCGCTCCGTGCGTGCTCCAGCAGCAGGCCCACGGGCAGCAGGAGGAAGGGCACGAGCCCCGTCAGGTGGCGGGGGCCCGTCGTCCAGCCCCAGGAGTCATAGGAGAAGGACGAGGTGAAGTAGGTGTACCCGAGCAGCAGTGCCACCGTGAGCCCCAGGTGGGCGCGCATCTCCGGGCGGGTGCGCGCCTCGCGGGCGAGCACGCCCAGTCCAGGCAGCGCGAGCAGCAGGAAGGGCGAGAGGGTGAACAGGCCCCGGAGCGGGGAGAAGAAGGAGAGGGCGAAGGCGCGCGGATCCGGGTAGCGGATGCCGAGGAAGCCCCCCAGGTGCCAGGGCTGGTAGGCCGCGTCGTTGAGGTGTTTGTACCCCGTCTCGAGCGGGTGCCCGAAGGCCGCCTGGTGGTAGAGCATCAACCCCGCCACGAAGGGCAGGGCCCCGAGCACGGCGAGCCCCGTGCCCTGGAGCAACCGGCGCGCGCGGGCCCGGGGGGGCTCCTCGCGCCAGAGCACGCTCAGTGCCGCGTACAGCACCAGGCCCAGCACGCCCAGGCCCCCGGTGTACTCGGCGGCCAGCGTGGCGCCCGCGCAGGCTCCCGCCACGAGGTAGCCCCACGGCTTCCACTCGTCGCGCGCCACCCGCCACAGCGCGTAGAAGCCGCCGAAGAGCAGCACCGCGGTCGTCTGGTGGCTCATGAAGAGCAGCGAGTAGCTGAACGCCAGCGAGCCCAACCCGTAGGTGACCGTCACCGTGTCGGCCACCGCGGCGGACACGTAGGCCCCGAGGAAGCGGCGCAAGAGCCCGAGCATGAGCAGCGTGGGCAGCACCGTGAGCACGAGCCGGCTGAAGAAGACGAGCGGCACCTCGCCCACGGCGCGCGGGGTGCCTCCGCCCGCCGCGCGCAGCACCCCGTAGACCGGCACCGCGGCGAAGGACAACAGCGGCGCCTTGGACGGGTAGTACTTCCCGTCCTTCACCGACAGGTCGCCCACGTAGCCGAAGTCACGCAGCACCCGGTTGATGTCGAGCGTGCCGTACTCCGCCAGGGCGCGTGTCTGCCACAACCGGCACAGCTCGTTGGGCGAGCGCAGGCCGGGGTGGTACGGGAAGAGCAGCACGTACAGCGCCACCAGCGCCGCGAGGGCCGCTCGGGACGGGACGCTCACAGCGCGTCGCTGCCGCGTTCCCCCGTGCGGATGCGCACGGCCTCGTCCACGGGGGTGACGAAGATCTTCCCGTCGCCGATCTTCCCTTCCGTGCCCGAGCGCGCCGCGCGCACGATGGCGTCCACCACGCGCTCGGCCAGGTCGTCGTCCACCACCACTTCCACCTTCACCTTGGGCAGGAAGTCCACCACGTACTCGGCGCCCTTGTAGAGCTCCGTGTGGCCCTTCTGCCGGCCGAACCCCTTCACCTCCATCGCGGTGAGGCCACGTACTCCCACCTCGTGCAGCGCGTCCTTCACGTCGTCGAGCTTGAACGGCTTGATGATGGCTTCGATCTTCTTCATTGCGCACCTCCCGTGGCCCGCGCCACGGCGAAGAGGCTCATTCCCACGGGCAGCGTCACCCGGCTCTCGGCCTTGGCGAACAGCGGGGCGAGCCGATCATAGACCTTGAGCTGCAACTTGGGCACTGAACGGCGACGCATCACCCGGCTGTTCATGAACCAGCCAGGAACCCCCACCAGGTTCATCCACTCCAACGTCTCCACCTCGAAGCCGTTGCCCTCCAGCACCTGGAGCAGCCCCGCCTTCGTGTAGCGGCGGTGGTGGCCCACCGCCTCGTCGATGCTGCCAAAGAGCTGCGGCAGCGCCGGCACGAGCACCACCACGCGTCCCCCCGGAGGGAGGATCTGCCGGAAGCGGCGCACCGCCGAGGCGTCATCGGGGATGTGCTCCAGCACGTTGGACAGCACGATGGTGTCCAGCCGCTCGGCCTTCAACGACTCCCAGTCGGCCAGCGCCACGTCCGACAGGTAGGGCCGGACATGGGGGCGGCCCCGGAACTTGTTCTTCAGCCGGTCCACGTAGAAGCGGTCCACCTCGAGCGCGATGAGCAACTCCAGCCCCGGCTCCAGCTTCTCGGTGATGGTGCCGATGCCCGCGCCGATCTCCAGCACGCGCCGGCCCAGGTGCTCGCGGAAGCGCTGGCCGAGCCACGCGTTGTAGTTGTTGGCGCCGTCCATGCGCTCGAGCGTGGTGTAGCCCTCGTGCTGGTTGTCCGCGTCGTCGCGCACCGTGGCGTAGCGCACGAGCGTGCGCAGCCGCGAGAGCTGAGACGCCAGGGGCTGGTGCGGCGGCGTGTCCAACCCCACCGGCACCTCCGTCAGCCGGTAGAGCTGCGCCGCCAGCTTCACCACGATCTCCGCGTCCACCGCGTCGTCGTCGCTGGTGAGCGCCACGGACTTGAGCGCCTCGGTGCGGAAGGCGCGCTGGCCACAGAGGGGATCCGCGAGCGGCACGTCGGTGACGAAGCGGGTGACCTGGCCCAGCGCCCGGTCCGCCAGCACGCTCGCGCCAAGCCCCGTGCCCGCGCGGTTGCCGAACACCGCGTCCGCCCGATCCTCCTGGATGGGACGGCACAGCGCCTCGCAGGACTCCAACGAGTAGGCCCCATCCGCGTCCTGGAGCACCGTGATGCCGCCCTTGACCCGGTCCAGCGCCGTCCGGATGGCCACGCCCTTGCCGGCCACGCCCGGGATGACCTGCACGTTGGGGGCGGGAGGCGCGTCCAGGGGCCCGTCTCCCACGAGGATGACCTCGGTCTCGTTCCGTTGGGCGAGCGCCCGCGCGAAGCGCGACGCGGCCGGTGCGGACAGGGGGGTATAGGGGATGACGATCGATACGGAGGGGCTCACGGCCTCGTGCCTATCACACCCCGGGCTCCCGCGTGGCGAGGGGACGCACTCTTCGGAAAGGCGACATCCGCGGCCGCCCGGTTCCACGGCGGCTCTTGTCCCGTGAGGGCGGAGCGCCGCGGCCTTCTCCCGTTTCGGCTCAAGGGCTGGGGGCCACCACGCCCTTGTCCTGGCGGAAGGGCTGGGCCTTGCCGTACGTCAGCGAGCGCCACAGCCACTCGGCTGGACCGAAGCGGAAGCGGGCGAGCCACACATGGCTGAAGGCCACCTGCACCGCGAAGATGGCCAGGGTGAGCGCGATGCTCGCCGCGGGGCCCACCCGGCCCATCAGTCCCAGGCCGAAGCCGTAATACATCAGCAGGCTGATCACGCTCTGGCCCAGGTAGTTCGTCAGGGCCATGCGGCCCACGGGGGCGAGCACCCGCAGCCGCCGCTGCCATGCCTCGCGCTGGAAGAGGAGCACGAAGCCCGAGGCGTAGAAGGCGGCGAGTCCCAGCTCGGCGAGCTGGCGCACCGGGCGCAGGTAGTACTGGGAGGGCCCCTGTGCGTCCAGCAGCTTCTGGCGAATCAGGAACGGCGCCGCGACCGCGACGGCCGTGCAGAGCGCTCCCACGACGAGGCTCCAGCGCAACAGCGAGCGGAAGAAGGGCAGGTGCCGGGACACGTCGTGGAACAGGCGCCGCCGTCCGGCGAGGAAGCCCAGCAGGAACCGGCCGAAGAGGGCACACAGCATGGGCGGCAGCCGCCGGACGAACTCGCCGAAGTAGAACCGGGCGTGGGCGCGCACCACGTCGGGGTAGCTGCCGTGCAGGAAGGTGTCCAGCCGCTCGGCCCGGGCCGCATCGGCCTGTTCCTTCAGCACCCGGGCCGCCTCCGTCCCCGCCGCGGGTCCCGGTCCGGACAGCCACTGCATGCCGACGGCCACCCCGATGGGAATCACGAGGATGAGCAGGGTGGCCCAGACGAGCAGCTCCTTGTCCGAGCGTCCTCGGAACAGCAGCAGCAGCAGGCCCACGGGCGCGTAGGTGGTGAGGATGTCGCCGTACCAGACCCCCAACAGGTGCACGGCGCCAATGAGGAACAGCACACACAACCGCCGCGTGTAGAGCGGAGCGATGGAGGCCCCGCGCGCCTCGGCCCGGAGCAACTGCACGGAGAAGCCCAGTCCGAACAGGAACGAGAACAGGGTCATGAACCGGCCGTTGACCAGGGCCGCGATGCCTTGGACGGCGAGCACGTCCCACCAGGGCGTCCCCGCCAGGGGGGCCTCGAGCTGTGCGCGCGGCAGGAAGGCGCGGCCGGTGAACCACCCGAAGACGTTGGACACGAAGACGCCGCCCAGCGCGAAGCCGCGCAGCACGTCCAGCAGGACGAGCCGCTCGCCGGCGTCGATGGGCCGGGCCTCGTCCACGAGGGCAGGGGAGGGGGGTGGGTTCATGGCCCCTGGTTTCTATACCGTTCGGAGGATGGCGGGGCCGTGGTCTTCCGATTGCGTCCCGGGCGCGGGAGTCGCTAAAGCGCTCCCATGGCCATCAGTCTCCTCGACACCTTCCGCGTCCTCTCCTCGTTCGATCCGCCCCGGGGCTCGCTGCGCGGGGCGCCGTGGGAGCAATACGTCGACTGGGCCATCGCCCAGGGACTGGCGCCGCTGGCGTCCTACAACCTCGAGTACCGCCTGCCCGGCTCGGGGGCTCCAGAGTGGGCGAGGGATCGGCTGCTGAGCATCTACTCGGGCTCGGTCAACGACAACGTCATGAAGCTCGTCAACTTCAAGCAGTGCGTGGACGAGCTCGAGGGCCGCCAGCTCCTGCTCATCGGCGCCGCGTCCTTCGCCGACTCGCTCTACCCCCACGTGGGCTTCCGCCCCGTGCTGGAGATCCAGGTGCTGCTGCGGCGCATGGACGTGGAGGGCTTCACCGGCTACCTCGCCCAGCACGAGTTCCGTCCCGAGCCCGACGAGCCGCTCCACGGTGCCCAGAAGGTGTTGTCGGATACCCGCACCCCCATCTTCCTCTATGCCGACGTGCTCGGCTCCCAGCGGCAGGCCGAGCTGCGGGGCGTTTTCGAGCGCGCCAGGCCCATGAAGATGTACGGCCCGTCGTTGTTCCGTCCGGACCTGGAGGACGCGCTGCTGCTCGTGTGTCTGGAGCATGCGCGCGAGGGCTACCAGGTGCCGTGGTTGTCCTTCGTGGACCTGCGCGAGCTGGTGCTGGGCGCGCCGTCGATGGGGGGCGTCTACTCGCGTCCCCTGGACGTGGCGGCGCTGCTGGAGCGGGCCCGCGCGTGGCGGCTGGAGCGGGCCCTCTACACCTCGCTGTCCATCGTCTCGCGGCTCTTCCCCGAGACGGCCGCCCTCATCGCCCCCGCTCTCCCGCCCCTGCGCCGGGCAACCCGGGAACTGCTCGATCGGCTCGTCGTCCTCCCCTCCAGTGAACCCGGAAAGATGAGTCATACGCGGGGATCGGATCGTCTGCGCCGGTTGCTGACCGGCCAGTGAGGGTGCACCCCCTTCCCTCGGAGCGTCGGTCAGCGTAAGAGCGGGAGCACATCTTTCCGCCCAGAAGGACGCGCATGCACATCGCCATCATTGGTTCAGGTTACGTGGGACTCGTCGCGGGGACGTGCTTCGCCGACTCGGGCAACGACGTCGTCTGCGTGGACATCAACGCGGAGAAGATCGCCCAGCTGCAGCGGGGTGAGATTCCCATCTACGAGCCGGGCCTGGAGGAGCTCATCCGCACGAACACGCGCGAGCGGCGCCTGTCCTTCACCACGGAGCTGTCCACGGCGGTGGCGCGCTCGCAGGTGGTGTTCATCGCCGTGGGCACGCCCGAGGGCGAGAGCGGCGAGGCGGATCTCCAGTACGTCCTGTCCGCGGCGGAGCAGATCGGCCGGGCCCTGCAGCAGTACACGGTGGTGGTGGACAAGAGCACCGTGCCGGTGGGCACCGCGGACAAGGTGCGCGAGACCATCTCCCGGGTGACCCAGGTGGAGTTCGACGTCGTCTCCAACCCTGAGTTCCTCAAGGAGGGCGCCGCGCTGGAGGACTTCCTCAAGCCGGACCGGGTGGTCATCGGCACCGAGTCCGAGCGGGCGCGCAAGGTGATGGGCCAGCTCTACGCGCCGTTCGTGCGCACGGAAAACCCCATCCTCTTCATGGACACGCGCTCGGCGGAGCTCACCAAGTACGCCGCCAACGCCATGCTCGCCACGCGCATCTCCTTCATGAACGACATGGCCGCGCTCTGCGAGAAGGTGGGCGCGGACGTGGACTTCGTGCGCAAGGGCATGGGCGCCGACAAGCGCATCGGCTACCCGTTCCTCTTTCCCGGCGTGGGCTACGGCGGCAGCTGCTTTCCCAAGGACGTGAAGGCGCTGGTGGCCAAGGGGCGCGAGCTGGGGTTGGAGCTGGATCTGCTCCGCTCGGTGGAGCGCACCAACGAGCGGCAGAAGCGCACGCTCGTGCAGAAGGCGCTCAAGCACTTCGGCTCGCTCGACGGGCGCTCCTTCGCGGTGTGGGGCCTGGCCTTCAAGCCCAAGACGGACGACATGCGCGAGGCGCCCTCCATCGAGGTCATCGAGGGTCTGCTCGCCAAGGGCGCCAAGGTGGCGGCGCATGATCCGGTGGCCGAGCGCACCGCGCGCCGCGTCTTCGGTGAGCGCATCCGCTACACCCAGCTGCCCTACGAGGCCCTGGAGGGCGTGGACGCGCTCTTCGTCGTCACCGAGTGGAACGAGTTCCGCCACCCGGACTTCGAGCGCATGAAGAAGCTGATGAAGACGCCCGTCATCCTCGACGGCCGCAACATCTACGACCCGGAGCGCATGCGCGAGCTGGGCTTCACGTACATGGGCCTGGGCCGCCGGTAGCCGTCACCCGGGTGGCCAGTCGGGGAAGGCGAGCTCCAGGGCGCCTCCCCGCCAGGCCTGCGGGATGTCGAGGTGAGCTAGCGGGACAACCCACAGGCCTGCTTGCCCTCGTCCGTCTGGAGGATGTCGCAGCTGGCGCGATCGTTCGCCTTGATGGTGCAGGTCTCCAGCCGCTGCTCGCACGCCGCGAGATCCGCGTCGGTCGGCTCGACGTTGCGCTCGCGATTGGCCACCTCGAGGACGCAGTCGGCGCGCTGATACTCATCGAGGCAGTCGCAGTAGCGCTCCGACAGCTCCCGGCACGGATTCTTGCAACCGGCGAGGGCGAGCAGAACGGAGAAGCTCAGGCAGAGGACGGCGGATCGGCGCATGGGGGGGCCGAAGATGCCAGATGGCGCCCCGGATGCAAGCGGAGGCCACCTGGGCGGCGGGGGAGCGTGCGTGGGCTACTTCTGGAAGTCGTAGACCGGGCCCAGGTGCAACAGCCGCGTCAGCTCGTCGAGCGCCGTCATCGTCTCGCGCGCGAGCCGGGGATCCCTCAAGTCCTCCGCGCGCAGCTCCTCGCGGTAGTGCCGCGTCACCCAGTCGGCGAGCGAGGCGTGCAGCTCGGGCGTGTAGAAGACGTTCGTCTTCACCGCGGCGCGCTCGGCGTCGGTGAGCCACACGCGCTGGCGCAGGCACGCCGGGCCACCGCCGTTGTTCATCGACTGGCGCACGTCCAGGTAGTGCACCGCCTTCACCGGGTTGTCCCCGGCCACCACGCGCTCGAGGAAGCGCCGCGTGGTGGGCGTCTCCCGGCTCTCCTGGGGGGCCACGATGGCGAGCGAGCCGTCCGGCAGCGCGAGCACCTGGGAGTTGAACGGGTAGGCCTTCACCGCGTCGCGCACGGGCAGCTCGTCCTCGGTGGCGAGCGCGTACGTGAAGCCCTCGCCGAGCCGCTCGGACAGCGTTCGCAGCAGCCCCGGCGCGTCCACGAAGGCCAGCTCGTGCAGCATGAGGAATCCCCCGCTGCCCACCGCCAGCACGTCCGTGTGGAAGGCGCCCGCGTCGATGCCCTCGGGGGCCTGCTGGGGCAGGAGCACCTGGGCCGGGTCGAGCTGGTGCAACCGCGCCAGCGCCTCGCTGGCCTCCAGCGTCTGCCGGGCGGGAAAGCGGGAGGGGGCGCGCACGTCGCTCCGCCACGCGCTGCGGCCCCACGCGAGCAGGTGCACGGCGCGGTGGCCGGGCGTGACGAGCCGGGTGTGGTTGGCCGCGCCCTCGTCCGCGAAGTGCCCGCCTCCGGGCAGCGGCGCGTGGATGGCGAAGTGGCGCTCGTCCGAGAAGATGGCGCGCAGCACCGCGTGCGTCGTCTCCGCCTCCAGGGCCCGGTGGAACATCTGCTGGAGGTTGGCCACCGTGAGGTGCATGCGCCCGTCCGCGGTGTCCTCGCTCGGCGCCCCCGTGGCCGCGTTCGCCGTCCACATGGCGGCGCTGCTGGAGGTGAGCCGCAACAGGTGCTCCGCCTCGCGGGCCGCCCGGGTGATGAGCTCCTCGTCCGTGCCGGTGAAGCCCAGCGCGCGCAGCGTCTTGAGCGAGGGCCGGGGATGGGGGGGCAATACCGCCTGGCCCACGCCCAGGCCCGCCACGAAGCGCATCTTCTCCAACCCCTGCAGCGCCGCCGCGCGGGGATGGCTCACCGTGCCGCCATGCTGGGCCGAGGCGAGGTTGCCGGGCGAGAGACCGCCGTAATTGTGCGTGGGACCGACGAGGCCGTCGAAGTTGTATTCGCGCATGAGGTATGGACACGCTCGTGGAGCGTCCTCCCCTAACAAAGCGCCTCAAGCGCTTCCTCCGCTACCTCCTCGTGCGCGCCGCCCTCGCCCTGGTGGGGGCCCTGCCGCTCGGTTTCGCCCGGTGGCTCGGCGCGGGCTTCGGCCGTCTCGCCTTCGCCGTGGCCGGGGGGGAGCGGCGCAAGGCCTTGAAGTCCCTCGCCCGCGCCTTCCCGGAGAAGCCCGACGCGGAGCGTCATGCGCTCGCCCGCGCCTCCTTCCGCCACCTGGGCATGGCCGCCTTCGAGGTGGGGGCCACTTCGTCCATGGATCGACAGTTGGAGCGGCTGGTGCGCTGGGAGGACGCGGACCGGCGCGTGCTCGACGCGGCGCTCGCCCGGGGCAAGGGAGTGGTTTTCGTCTCGGGGCACGTGGGCAACTGGGAGCTGTTGGCGCGGCGGGTGTCGCGCGCGGGCTACCCCAGCCAGAGCATCGCCAAGGAGACGACGGACCCGCGCCTCACCGCGCTCGTGGGGCGCTTCCGGGAACTGGGCGGGGTGCGCAGCATCTGGCGCGGCCAGGAGGGCGCGGCGCGCGCCATGCTGCGCGCGCTCAAGGCGGGGGAGATTCTCGGGCTGCTCATCGACCAGGACACGCGGGTGCAGTCGCTCTTCGTGCCCTTCTTCGGGGAGCTGGCGGCCACGCCCCGGGCGGCGGCCGACCTGGCGCTGCGCACGGGCGCGGCGGTGGTGGTGGGCTTCTGCCAGCGCGAGGGCGAGGGCTACCGCTTGTGGATGGAGGAGGTGGCGTGGCGGGCGGGGACGGACCGCGAGGCGGACGCCCTGGCGCTCACCGCGGCGCTCTCCGAGCGCATCGAGGCCGCCATCCGCCGTGCTCCCGAGCAATGGGTGTGGATGCACCAGCGCTGGAAGACCCGGCCTCCTCCGGCCTCCTGACTCACGCGCGCGCGAGCACCACCAGCACCAGCGCGATGGCCGCGGGCACCGTCTGCACGAAGAGGATGCGCCGGCTCACCGTGGCCGCTCCGTACAGGCCCGCCACCATCACGCACGCCAGGAAGAAGACCTTGGCCTGGAACGCCACCGGCTCCGCGGCCACCAGTCCCCAGATGAGGCCCGCGGCGAGGAAGCCGTTGTACAGCCCCTGGTTGGCGGCGAGCGTCGCCGTCTGCGCGGCGTAGGCCGGCTCCATCCTGAACACCTTCATCCCCCGGGGCTTCGTCCAGAGAAACATCTCCAGCACCACGATGTAGACATGGATGGCGGCGACCAGTCCCACGAACAGCACGGCGAGCAGACTCATGCGGCTTTCCTCGAGCGGCCCCGGGGCGTTCTCGGACGTCTCCCGGGGTCGGTTTGATTTTCCAACTGGGTGTACCGTAGCACATGGGTTGGGATTTCCAACTGATTCGTTAGGATGCGCGCATGCCGAAGAAGGAGGCCGGTCCTCGGGTGTGCTCGATGGCCGATGCGCTGGAAGTGGTGGGAGAGAAGTGGTCGCTGCTGGTGGTGCGCGAGGTGTTCTACGGCGTGCGGCGCTTCGAGGGCATCGCGCGGAACACCGGGGCGCCGCGGGACGTGCTCACCGCGCGGCTGCGCAAGCTGTCGGAGGCGGGCGTGCTGCGCCGGGTGCAGTACTCGGAGCGGCCCGCCAGAAGCGAGTACCACCTCACCGAGGCCGGGTTGGATCTGGCGCCCACGCTGCTCTGCCTGTTGCAGTGGGGGCAGCGGTGGACGTCGGAGGCGCCCGCCACGCCGGGGTCCTTCGTGCATGACTGTGGGCAGCCCCTGCACGCGCAGCTGACGTGCCGCGCGTGCGGACGCCGCGTCACGGGGACGGACCTGAGCATCGGTCAGACGCTCATCCGCCCTCCGAAGCCGGGGTGAATCCATCGAGACCTTCCCCATTATCGCCAGGTGCCCGGGTGGAGTTGCGGCCCCTGGCGTGGAGGGGTGGAGAAGTCGTTAGGATGCGGGGGAGCCGCCATGTCCCACCGCGACGAAGCCACGCCCCCACCCGTGCCTGCCGGAGAGGAGAAGACCGAGACGGAGCCGATGTCGGCTTCCACCGGGGTCGCGCCCGTGGAGCAGGCTCCGCGAGAGCCGCTCCCCGCGCGGCCGCCGCCGCGGCAGGTGGGCCGCTTCCTGCTGCTCAAGCAGTTGGGACAGGGCGGCATGGGCATGGTGTACGCGGCGTATGATCCGGACCTGGATCGCAAGGTGGCCCTCAAGCTGTTGCTCGTGAAGAACGAGGGCACGAACCTGGAGGAGGGCAGGGAGCGGCTGGTGCGCGAGGCCCAGGCCATGGCCCGTGTCTCCCATCCCCACGTCATCCCCGTCTTCGAGGTGGGCTCCTGGGACGATCAGGTCTTCGTGGCCATGGAACTGGTGGAGGGGGGCACGCTGCGCGAATGGCTGCGCGAGCGGCCGCGCTCCTGGCGCGAGGTGTTGGAGAAGTACGTCGCGGCGGGCAAGGGCCTGGCGGCCGCGCACGCGGCGGGACTGGTCCACCGCGACTTCAAACCCGCCAACGTCCTGGTGGGCCACAACGGCCGCGTCTACGTCACCGACTTCGGCCTGGCCCGGCGCGACGCCCGGTTCACTCCCTCGCGGGGACTGACCCAGGAGGAACTGCCGCTGCCGAGGCCGGTGTCGGTGTTGCGGCGGTCGCTCACCCAGGTGGGCGTGGTGCATGGGACGCCGCACTACATGTCACCGGAGCAGTTCCGGGGGGACGCGCTGGACGCGCGCTCGGACCAGTTCAGCTTCTGCGCCGCGCTCTACCGGGCGCTGTTCAACACGCGCCCCTTCGAGCCCGAGGAGATGTCCCGGGCCGCGGCGCAACGGGGGGCCTCGCCGTCCATCATCCAGGAGCCGCCGCGCGGGGTGAAGGTGCCCGTCTGGGTGCGGCGCGCGGTGATGCGGGGCCTGTCGCTCGAGCCTGGTGCGCGCTTCGCCTCCATGGATGTGCTGCTGGAGGCGCTCTCCCAGGAGCGGCGGCTGGTGCGGCGGCGCTGGCTGGGCGTGGGGGCCCTGGCGGGACTGGCGCTCGCGGCGGTGGGAGGCGCGGCCGTCTGGCGCTCACGGCTGTGCACGGGCGCCGAGCGGCAGATGGTGGAGGTGTGGGGAGCGCCGGAGCGTCAACGGGTGGAGGCCGCCTTCCAGAAGGCCGGAGGCGCCGCGGCGGGGCAGATGTTCCGCCGGGCGTCGGCGGTGCTCGATGCGTACGCCGCGGCGTGGTCCCGGCAGAGCACCGAGGCCTGCGAGGCCACGCGCCTGCGCGATGAGCGCACGGAGCTCTTGTTGTCCCAGCAGGTGGTGTGCCTGGAGCTGCGGCGCGAGAGCCTGCGCGCGCTCGTGAAGGTGCTGGGAGAGGTGGACGCCCGGGGCGTGGAGAAGTCGCTGGACGCGGTGTACGCGCTGCCCGCCCCCTCGGATTGCGCGAACGTGGGGACGCTGTCCGAGCAGCAGCCCCGGCCCGCGGATCCCTCCCGGCGCGCGGATCTGGAGCGGTTGGAAACGCGGGTGGCCGAGCTCAAGGCCCTGCTCGACGTGAGCCGTTACCCGGCGGCGCTCGAGGAGGCCGAGGCGCTCGCGCCGCGCGTGGTGGCCAGCGGCTATCTGCCCCTGCTGGCGGAGATGCGCTTGCATCAGGGCTGGCTCCTGGCGCTCATGGGCAGGACGGAGGAGGGCGCCTCGCTGCTGGAGCAGGCCGTGTATGACGCCGCGGCGGGAAGGGCGGACCGCCTGCAGGTGTCCATCCTCAACAAGCTGCTCTTCGTGACGGGGCAGTTGGAGCACTACGCGGAAGCGGAGCGCTGGGGCCGGCTGGGGGAGGCGATGGTGCGGCGGCTCGGCGGAGACTCGCTCCTGGAGAGCGACTTGCTGATGAGCCGCGCCAACCTGGCCCTCTGGCAGGAGAAGCCCCAGCAGGCGCGCGTCTTGTTGGAGCGGTCGCTGGCGCTGCTGGGAGGGCTGCCGCCCGGGCATCCGAAGCGGGCGCGCGTGACGTACACCCTCGGGCGGGCGCTGTTGGACCTGGGCGAGACGCGGCAGGCGGTGGAGATGTTGGAGGAAGCGCTGCGGCAGATGGAATCGGCGGTGGGCCCGCGGCACCTGGAGCTGGCGTGGTTTCACGCAGAGCTGTCGCGCGCGCTGCGCGGGAACGCGGATCCCTCGCGCGCCCTGGAGCACGCGCGCTTCGCGGCGGATCTCTACCGGTCCTCCGCGGTGGATCCGCTGGCGCTGGCCGATGCCCTGGAGTCGCAGGGCATGTGCCTGCTGGCCCTGGGGCGCAACGAGGACGCCCTGCGGGTCTTCCGCGAGGCGCTCGGGCTCAAGATCCAGCACCTGGGGCCCGAGGACAGCGAGTTGCAGTACTCCTATGACGGAGTGGGCCAGGCGCTGCTCGCCCTGGGCCACACGCGCGAGGCCATCGCCATCCTGCGGCGCGCCGGGACCTTCGAGGACATGCCCGACAAGGTCCTCGGTGGCACGGGCTTCGTCCTGGCCCAGGCGTTGTGGCGCGACGGCCGCGTCAAGGAGGCCCGGGTCGAGGCGGCCCGGGCCCTCGAGCGCTTCACCCGGGCGGGCAGCTCCCAGCGCGCGGCCGAGGTGAAGTCATGGATGGGGATGCTCGCGCGCTGAACCGCCGGGCCCCTCGCTCCAGCCCAGCTCCTTCTCGAAGCGGCGCACCAGGAAATCCACCCACGCGCGGACCTTCGGCGTGACGGTGCGTCCCGAGGCGTGAACGGCCCAGATGGTCAGCCGCGGCAGTGTGTAGTCCTCGAGCACGGGGACCAGCCGGCCGCTGCGCAGCTCCTCGAAGACCACGAACAGGGGGAACTGGCCAATCCCGATGTTCGCGAGCACCGCGGCCTTGAGGGCCAGACTGCTGTTGGCCTGCAGCGGTCCTCCGACCGGGACGAGGAACTCCTCTCCGTGGCCGCTCATCCGCCACGTCGTTCCCGAGGCGAGATAGGTGTACTGCAGACACCGGTGCTGGCGCAGGTCCTCGGGCTTGCGCGGCGTGCCGTGGCGCTTGAGGTACTCGGGCGTCGCGCACACCACGCGGCGGCTGGTGGCGAGCTTCTTGGCGGTGAGGGACGAGTCCGGCAGCTCGGCGATCCGCACCGACATGTCGAAGCCCTGCTCGACGAGATCCACCACGCGGTCATCGAGCTGGAGATCGAACTCGATCTCCGGATGGCGGCTGAGGAACTCCGGTACGGCCGGGACGATATGCACCAGCCCGAACGTCATGGGCACGTTCACGCGCAGCCGGCCGCGGGGCTTGCTCCTCAGGTGCATGACCTCGGCCTCCGCCGCCTCCAGCTCCTCGGCCATGCGCCGGCAGCGCGTGTACAGCGCCTCGCCCTCGGCCGTCGGGGACAGCTTGCGCGTCGTGCGGTGCAGCAGCCGCATGCCCAGCGTGTTCTCCAGGTGCATCACCTGCTTGCTGACCGTTGCCTTGGTGACCCCAAGCGCTCGGGCGGCGGCTGTGAAACTTCCAGTTCGCACGACCTCCGCGAAGGTGAAGTAACACCCCACGTCCTTCATTGGTCTTCTCCTGGAAACAATCCTTTTCCATTCCCCTCATTGTTTCTACCCCGGGGAAACACATAAACGCCGTTGGAAAGGTGACGTCCCAGACCCTCGCGCGGCGCGGCGGAGATGAAGATATGACCTCAAAGAGGTGGGTGTTCACGCTCGTCGCGGCCCAGCTCCTCGCGCTGGTGGCTTGCACCTCGGCCACGCGCGAGCCCCCCGCCAAGGAAGAGGCCCCCGCGGCGCCCGCCACCCGGGGGGTCCTCCTGGAGACGGCCTTCCGCCTGGGCAAACGGCCGGGACCGGCGCCCGAGGTCAGTGACGCGCCGCCAGGAACCCCGCTCGCGCACCGGCAGCTCAGCCAGCAGTCCCCCGTTGACATGCAGGAGGCGCTCTTCGCCCGGGCCGCGGCCCTGGCGGATGTGGTGGTGGCACCCAGCGGCATCTCGGTCCCGGGCGCCCGTGCCTTCTGGCTCCGGCCCGCGGCGGTCCTCGGGCCCCGCGAGGCCTTCCAGGTGGGAACCGAGTTCGCTCACATCCACCCGGCGCACGATGGAAGCCTTCACATGAAGTTTCCTCCCGGCGTGGCGCAGAAGGTGTATCAGCAGGGCTGGGGCGCGCCTCATCCCCGCTCCGGCACGCCCATGGTCTTCGGGCCACGTGACGCGGCCGAGCTCGAGGTGGTGTGGCAACTGCTGTTGCGCTCCTATGTCTGGGCCCGTGAGGGTCAGGCCGTGGACGTCCAGGTCGATTGATTCAACAGACGCGAAAGAGGATGAACATGAAGGTTCTGGTCACTGGAGCAACGGGTTACATCGGCTCGGCCGTCGCCGGGGCGCTCGCCAAGGCCGGTCATCAGGTCAAGGGACTCGCCCGCTCCGACGACGCGAAGCGCAAGCTCGAGTCGCTGGGAATCCAGCCCGTGCGCGGCGATCTCACGGATGCCGCGGGCCTGTCCTCCCTCGTGCAGGACTTCGAGGCGATCGTCTGGACCGCCACCTCCAACAGCGAGGCCGTGGACGCGCCCGCGGTCGCGGCGGTGCTCGACAAGATGGCGGGCACGGGCAAGACCTTCCTCTACACGAGCGGCGTCTGGGTGCATGGTGGCACGCGCGGCGGCGTGGCGGATGAGGACAGCCCGCTCAACGCGGCCGAGCTCGTCGCCTGGCGTCCGGCCGTGGAGAAGCGGGTGCTCGCCACGCAGGGCATCCGGGGCATCATCATCCGCCCGGGCATCGTCTACGGGCGCGCCGGTGGAATCCCCGGGATGCTCGGCGCGTCCGCGCGCGAGGGGGGCGCCGCGCGCTTCGTGGGCACCGGGGAGAACCACTGGCCGGTGGTGTTCATCGATGATCTCGCGGACCTGTATGTGCGCGCCGTCGAGCGGGCGTCCGCGGGGACCACCCTCCTGGCCGTCCAGGGCCCCTCCTTCAAGGTGAAGGAGATCGCCGCCGCGGCGAGCGAGGGCGCCGGGGCGGGAGGCAAGACGGTCGCCTGGCCCCTGGAGGAGGCCCGGACGCAGTTCGGTGCGTTCGCCGATGCGCTGGCGCTCGACCAGAAGTTCTCCGCCCGCCGCGCCGAGCAGACCCTGGGCTGGGCGCCCCGTGGACCCAGCATCATCGAGGAGCTGCGCAGCGGCTCCTACGCCCGGCGCTGAAGCGCCTTCCTTCCCCGCCGTTCCCACTCAATTGGAGAAGAACCCCATGAAGTCGTCCCTGAAGTCCGCCGTCGCCGCCCTCGTGCTCGCCGCCCCGTCGTTCGCCTTCGCCACCGAGTACGACATCGACGCGACCCACTCGAGCGCCCAGTTCGCCGTGAAGCACATGATGGTGTCCAACGTGCGCGGCTCCTTCTCGAAGGTGACGGGCACCGCCAACATCGACGAGAAGGACATCACCAAGTCCACCATCGAGGCGAGCATCGACGCCACGACCTTCAACACCAACGATACCGCCCGGGATGAGCACATGCGCGGCCCGGAGTTCTTCGACACCGCGAAGTATCCCGCCCTCACCTTCAAGTCGACGAAGGTGGAGAAGGCGGGCAAGAACCTGAAGGTGTCCGGTCAGCTCACCATGCACGGCGTGACCAAGCCGGTGGTGCTGGACGTGGAGGGCTTCACCACCGAGTCGAAGGATCCCTGGGGGAACTTCAAGCGCGGCGGCACGGCCACCACGAAGATCAACCGCAAGGACTTCGGCCTGGGCTGGAACAAGGTGCTGGAGACGGGCGGCGTGGCGGTGGGCGAGGAGGTCTCCATCACCATCGACCTGCAGCTCACGAAGAAGCAGGCGCCGGCCACCAAGGCGGCCACTGACGCCAAGTAGTCCGCCGCGAGCGACGTGGGTTGTCTGAAGGGGCCTGGTGACGGGCCCCTTCTTTTTCATGCGCCGCTCCCACCTCGCGGACCGGTGTGTGGCTCCTCTCCGTCAAGAGGTGATTGTTTCTTCTTGGAAATTGATTGTTTTCGTTTTCAGCCAAATTTTGGGTTGCGAAAGCCGGTACAGTGAATTCCGCTCGATAGGGGAGTTCGTTGAAATCCGGATTTCGTCTAGACCCGAGGCTGCGTCAGCTCGGCGATTCGCCGCTGTTGTTGCTGCTCGTCACGGGGGCGTTGCTCGGCAGCATGTTGCCGATGTCTCGCCTGGCCCGTGCCTCGGGCTGGTCGCCGTTGGCCTTCGCGTTCTGGCCCGCGCTCGGGAGTGGACTGCTCCTGGCGCTCGCGGGGCTGCGAGCCGGCGCCCGGGTGCAGGTCGCTCGGCCCGTGCTCTTGTACAACCTGATCGCCGGTGTGCTGAGCGTCGCCATTCCCAACAGCGTGACGTTCATCGTGATGCCCAATCTGGGCACGAGCCTGACCTCCTTGGTGTACACGCTGCCTCCGTTGTTCACCTATGCGTTCGCCTGGGTCATCGGCATTGAACGCTACCGGCCGCTGCGTCTGGCCGGAATCCTGCTCGGGCTGTGTGGCGCGGCGCTGCTGGTGCTTGGACGTCAGTCGGGCGGGACTGGCTCGATGTGGTGGCTGGGACTGGCGCTGTGCACGCCGATCAGCATCGCCGTGGGTAATCTGTATCGCAAGCAGCGCATGCCTCGGGGCGTGCATTCGAGCCTGCTGGCGGGCGGCATGTTGCTGGGAGGGGCGCTCGCGCTCCTGCCCCTGCTGGTGGCCAGTGGCGGCCTCTTCGCGCCAGGCCTGTCCGGGTGGAACGTGCTCCTGGCCCAGTGCCTCTTCACCAGCCTGGGCTACCTGGTGTACTTCCACTTCCAGCGGGTCGCGGATCCCGTGTACTTCAGCCAGTTCGGCTATGTCCTGTCGGCGACGGGCGTGATCTCCGGACTGCTGTTCTTCAACGAGCACCTGACGGTCCCAACGTTGGTGGCAATCGCCATCATCATGGCGGGGATCTGGCTGGTCAATCTGCGACCCCAAGAGGCACGCACATGAGCGCCACCGCTGTTTCCCTTCCTCCTGAGTCGCGGCGGGTGGTGCTGCGGCGCGCGCAGGACCGCGGACACGCCAACTTCGGCTGGCTCGACGCGCGCTTCAGCTTCTCGTTCGCCTCGTACCAGGATCCGGAGCACGAGAATTTCGGCCCACTGCGTGCGCTGAACGAGGATGTCATTCTTCCGGGCACCGGCTTTGGTCCTCATGGCCATAGCGACATGGAGATCGTGATCTATCCGCTGTCCGGCGTCATCGAGCACCGTGACAGCCTGGGCACCCACGCCCTCGTGCGCCCCGGTGACGTGCAGCGCATGACCGCGGGCCATGGCATCACGCACAGCCAGATGAACGCATCGCAGAGCAAGCTGGATCACCACCTGCAGATCTGGCTCCTGCCCTCCGTGCGCGGTCTGCCTCCGAGCGTCGAGCAGGCGCACTTCGACGACGCCGCCAAACACAACCGCTTCTGTCTGATCGCGTCGCCGGATCGTCAGGACGGCTCGGTCAAGCTGCATCAGGACGCGCGCATCTCCGCCGCGATCATGGAGCCCGGCGTCCGTCTTTCCCGCGAACTGGCGGCGGGACGTGGTGGCTATCTGCACGTGGCGCGGGGCCGGCTGGAGGCTCGTCCCGAGGGAGAGCAGCCGCTGCTCCTGCGCGCCGGCGATGCGCTGAAGCTGGTGGAGACCCTCTTCGTGGAACTCGTGGCGGAAGAGGTGAGCGAAGTGCTGTTCTTCGATCTCCCCCTGTCACCCCAGGAATGAGCCCGCTTCCCCCGTGGCGCGCCCGTCCCGCTCGCGAGAGCGGCCGGTGTTCCGCATGGGCGGCACGTGTCTCGAATACCTGACGGAATCCATGGGCCGCCCGGCTTCGGGAGGGCACGGCCATGCTTGCACACGTGCTGTCTGGCTCCTGGGTGGGCGGCACCACGAGGTCTGTCCATGGCATGCTCGGTGAGAGGGGTTGCTTGCTCGATAGGTTGGCGCCCTGGTGGAAGCGGTTGGCGGTTGGATGAAAGCGGCCATCCCCCGAAACAAGGCAATCAGTGGATTCCATGACACACCGTTCGTTGACGGGAGACCGCCGTATTCGCCAGGACATGGCTTCGGCCGTGTCACGGGTTCTTGTGTGTCAATTGCGGGGAGTTCATCGAGGTGGTTCTGTTACAGTTTTTTGCGCTTTAAACTTCTCCTAAAGAATGGTATGTACGCCGCGAATCATTTGGGGACGACACGTCGCGGTATGTGTCACTCGAGCAGAGTTCCACGAGAGTTGTAGAGGCGCCTTTGCGGAGTCTAGGGGTCCACAATGTCCTGCCCTGAGAACAACTGCTGTGGAATAAGCATCTGAGCGCGTGTCCGCGCTAGGCGCTGATTCGGTCATCCATTCATTTCAATAGAGTGCTGGCTGGATGGGATGCCCCGTCCTGTTTTGTTGTGTCTGAGCTGTCAACCATGGCCGCGCCGTGGCGGTGAGTGCTCACCAGCCTCGCGTCCCTGGCGCCGATGGAACATCTGCATTCGCGAGGAAGAGACATCTATGTGTGGCTTCATTGGCGTCTACCAACGCAATCCCGCTGTCATTGATGATCACTCCCTGCTCAATGCCTTGAGCAGTATCAGCCACCGGGGTCCCGACGAGCGCAATGTGTGGCATGACCCGGCGGGCCGTGCGGCGCTCGGACATGTCCGTCTGAGCATCATCGGGTTGAACAATGGCAGTCAGCCCATTGTCGCGGAGCAGGGAGATCTGGCCCTGGTGGTCAATGGGGAGTTCTATGACCATGAGCGGCTCCGCCGCGAGCTGGAGGCCGAGGGGTGTGTCTTCAAGACCGCCTCGGACAGCGAGATCGCGCTGCATCTCTACCGCCGCTCCGGCGTGGCGGGGCTCAAGCAGCTGCGGGGCGAGTTCGCCATCGTGCTGTTCGACCGGCGGCGCCGTCTGATGATGGCGGTGCGCGACCGGATGGGCATCAAGCCGTTGTTCTATGCCCAGCACGGTGGCGCCTGGTATTTCGCGTCGGAAATCAAGGCGCTGCTGGCCGCCGGCATCCCCGCGGAGTGGGATGAGGATGCGTACGCGAGCCGTGCCTTCTATCTGCGAGATCACACCCTGTTCAAGGGCGTGCGCAGCGTGCAGCCGGGCTGCTGGGTGATGGTCGACAACGGCGGCCTGCACAACGGCCGCTACTGGGACATGGAGTTCGCCCGCCAGGACTCCGTCTATCCGGCCGACGAGAAGGGAATGATCGAGGCGGTGCGCGCGGCGGTGGAGGAGTCGGTGCGCCTGCGCCTGCGGGCGGATGTGCCCATGGGCGTCTATCTCAGTGGCGGCATCGACTCCTCGGCCATGCTGGGCATGGCCACGCACCTGTCCAGCCAGCCGCTGAACGCCTTCAACCTGTCCTTCACGGACATGGATGACTATGACGAGAACCGGTTCGCCCGGCTCGCCGCGGAGCACAACGGCGCGCGCTTCCACACCGTCGCCGTCTCCCAGGACAACCTCGCCGATTTCTTCGAGCAGGCCCTGTGGCACAACGAGACGCCGTTCTTCAACGCGCACGGCGTGGCCAAGTACATCCTGAGCCAGCAGGTGCGCGAGGCCGGGATGAAGGTGGTGCTCACCGGCGAGGGCGCCGACGAGGTGTTCGCCGGCTACCCGCACTTCCGCCGGGACATGCTGCTGTACAACTCCGAGCAGCAGGATCCGGAGGTGGTCAACAAGCTGCGCCAGCGCATCCAGGAGAGCGAGCAGGGCTATGTGCAGCCGGACATGCCCCAGGACATCCACTGGATGATCCAGCAGCTGCGCCATGGCGTCTCCTGGCTGGACAACCAGGCCGGCTGGTTCAAGGCCCTGGAGTCGCTCTACCGCGCGGACTTCCACGACCGTTTCCAGGGCGTGGACCCCTACCGCCAGTTCTTCGATCGGCTGGATCACCGCAACCTCGAGGGGCGGGATCCGGTGCACAAGTCCATGTACCTGTGGGCCAAGTCCTACCTGCCCAACTTCGTGCTGACCACGCTGGGCGACCGCATGGAGATGGCCAACAGCATCGAGGGGCGCGTGCCGTTGCTGGACCACCACGTGGTCGAACTGGCCTGCCGGCTGCCGGTGTGGATGAAGGTGCGGGGCTCCACGGAGAAGTACGTGTTCCGTGAGGCGATGCGGCCGTACCTGCCGGACGCCTTGTACAAGCGCAAGAAGCACTACTTCCGCGCTCCGCCCGCGACCCTGCAGCAGAAGGGCCGGCTGTACCAGCTGGTCCAGGACGTGCTCCGCGGTGGGGAGCTGGACGCGCTGCCGTTCTTCGAGCCCGCGAAGGTCCGCTCGCTGCTGGAGAAGCTGCCGCGACTGTCGGCCCAGGAGCAGGGTCTGCTCGATCCGATGTTGATGGAGCTGACGAGTCTCTGCCTGTTGCAGCGCCGCTTCGCCATGGGGTCTTCCGGAGCTTCCGCTCACTGGAATTCGCGAGTCGCGGCATGAGAATCGCCATCATTGGCGCGGGCCTCAATGGCCTGGCCTGCGCCATCATGTTGAAGCGCTTCGGTCTGGAGTGCACCGTCTTCGAGCGCGGGCAGGGGCCTCGCGACTCGGGGACGGGGATCTATGTCTGGCCGCAAGCCATGCAGGTCCTGCGCTTCGTGTTGAAGAACCGGGACTTCCTCGGCCGGGGCCAGCCCATCGAGTTCCTGGACACCCATGACAAGCAGGGCCGGCTGATTCACAGCCAGCCGGTGCGTCCGGAGGGGCTCGGCATTCCGGCGCCGGCGATGATGTTCCTGCGCACGGAGCTGTTCCGTCTGCTGGCGGCCAGCCTCGAGGCGCAGGACATCCGCTACGGCATGGGCTGCGAGCGGCTGGAGGATCTGGGCGACCAGGTCCGGGTCACCTTCGGCAATGGACAGGTGGCGGACTTCGACCTGGTCATCGGTGCCGACGGCGTCTCCTCCACCGTGCGGAGCTTCGTCGACCCGGGCATGGTGCCCTATGACACCGGGCTGGTGGCGAGCCGGGGCGTGGTGGCCTTCCGCTCGCCGCTGCTGCATTCCGACCGGTGCCAGATCTTCACCTCCACCCACTCCCGGGTGGTCACCTATCCGCTCAACGAGGCCACCTCGCTGCGCTACTGGTTCGCCGCCTACCAGCATCGCAATCAGCCGCTGCTCGACCGGGCGGGCCTGCTGGAGCTGTTCGCCGCCCTGCCGGAGGAACTGCTGCGGATGATCGGGGCGACCGAGGAGAAGGAGATCCTCACCCACAAGCTCAAGGCCCTGACGGGTGAGGGCCACTGGTTCCGGGGACGGGTCGTGATGCTCGGTGATAGCATCCACGCGATGCTGCCGACGCTGGGCTATGGGTTGACGCTCGGACTGGAGAACGGCTTCATGCTGGCCCAGGCGTTGGTCGGCCACTGCGACAACAGCCTGGAGTCCGCCTTGAAGCGCTACGAGCTGCGCGCGGCGCAGCGCTCGCGCGACATGTTGAAGGTGATGCGGGACATGACGGACCTGTATTACTTCGAGCGCGAAGGCGAGGTCAGCAAGGCGCGGCTCACCCCCATCGTCCAGCGCTTCCATCACCTCGCGCAGAGCACGGTGTTCTAGGCCAGGGCCATGACTCAACATCTTCGAGACGCCGTCCGCGCCTTCGTCAATGATTTCGTGAGGCCCCACGTGGCGGAGTGGGAGCGCGACGGGGCCTATCCCATGGACCTGCACCGGCGGGCCGGCGAGGCCGGTCTGCTGGCGCTGGGGCGCTCGCCGGAACGGCTTCCGGAGGATCCCTCGGCGCTGGCGGTGCTGGTGGAGCAGCTCACCCTGGGAGGCTCGCAGGGCATCACCATGGGGCTGGCCTCGCATTTCGTCAGCCTCAAGGCGGTGCAGGGGGGCGATCCCCAGGTGGCGGCCCGGGTGGTTCCCGCCGTGCTCAAGGGGGAGCGGAGCATCGTCCTGGCGCTCACCGAGCCCCAGGCGGGCTCGGATCTCCGGGCGCTCCAGTGCCGGGCGGACTTCATCGACGGCGAGTACCGGCTTACGGGTGACAAGGTCTTCATCTGCAATGGCACCCGCGCGGATTGGCTCCTGGTGGGCGCGCTCCTCGAGGGCAAGCTGGAGCTGTTCCTGGTGGACGGTGATGCGGAGGGGTCGCGCGGTACGCGTCAGGCCTGCCTCGGCTGGCGCTGCCTGCCCCTGGCCAATCTGCGCTTCGAGCGGACGGTCGCGCGCCGTCTGACCCAGGGCAACGGCGTGGGGCGGCTCCTGCAGCAATGCCTGCAACAGGAGCGGTTGAACCTGGCGGTGATGGCGATGGCCTCGGCGGAGCTGGCCCTGCGCACGGCCATCGAGCACTGCCGCGGGCGCCAGGTGGGTGGAGAGGCGTTGCTGGACAAGTCGGTCATCCGCCAGCGGCTCGCGGAGCGGCACTCGGAGCTGAGTCTGGTGCGCGTGTACGTCGAGCAGGCGGTGCGCTGGCAGGCCTCCGGCGAGCTGAGCGCGGCCCAGGCCGCCATCGCGAAGAACACCGCCGTGGACGTCCTCGAGCGCATCGCCCACGACGCCGTGCAGGTGCATGGCGCCCACGGCTGCGTGGAGCCCTCGGTGGTCGAGCGCATCTACCGCGATGCGCGGTTGCTCGGCATCGGTGGGGGCGCCCGGGAAGTCATGTTGGAAATCATCGGAAGGACTTTGTGATGGAGCACCCCGTGACGACGATCAGTGAGCACGCCCAGGCACACTCGCGGGCGCTTCTGGAGCATGCGTACCAACGCTACTGCGGCCTGCGTCTGATCGAGCAGCGTCCCGGCTTCTGTCAGTGCCGACTGCGGGTGACGGAGGCGATCGACAACCTCAGCCATACCCTGCACGGCGGAGTGCTGTACTCCATGCTCGATGTGGTGAGCATGCTGGCCACCTTGCCGATGCTCGGGCCGGACGAGTACGCGCTGACCAACAGCTTCAACAGCATGATGATGTCGGCCACGCCGCTGGGCACCGAGGTGCTGTTCGAAGCCGAGGTCGTACGCTCTGGGCGCAACCTCATCTTCACGCACAGCCAGGCCTGGAAGCTCGTGGAGGACGGCAAGCGGGTCCAGGTCGCGTCCGCCCAGTTGAGCAAGTTCCGCATGCGCTACGACTGGAAGGCCGACGCCGCCAAGACGGGCTGACTCGCCGCTGGCGCTACGGCCCGGGATCCCGGGGGGTGGTGCGTTGACGGCAGCGCGCCTCCCGGGCGCGGGCCTGGAGGGCCTCGTCATGCCGGCCGGCCTCGGTGAGCAGCGCGGCGGCCCGGGCGTACAGGTCCGCGGTCGCCCCCGGCTGGAGCACCTCCTCGTCCGTCGCCGCCCTCATGAGCGCGGGGATGGCCCGCTGGGCCTCTCCCGCCTCGAACCAGTGGTGCGCGAGCACCACCGGGGGTGCTCCTCGGCCCTCGAGCACCTCGGCCAGACGCAGGTGGAGCATCCGGCGCAGGGGCTCGGGGATGGCGCCGGCCACCGCCTCGTGAATCAAATCGTGCGTGAAGCGCTCGCCAGCCATCACCTGTGCGGCCTCCAGTTCCACGGCGGCCTCACCCACCTGGAGCGCGCCCACTTCCAGCACCGCCGAGGCCAGGGAGTAGGTGAACTGCGTGCGCGCCAGTGCCGCCACGCGTGCCAGCCGGAGCGCCGCGGGCGATAGGGATTCCATGCGCCGCTGGATGAGTGGAGCCACGCGGCCCGGCGCGGGCAGACGCTCGGGCCACTCGCCCTCCAGCAGGCCCAACTCCACCAGGTGCTTCACCGTCTCCACCACGTAGAGCGGATTGCCACCGGTGTAGCGCGCGATGCGCTCGGCATGGCGCTCCACTCCCGGCAGCTCCAACCCCTCCAGCAGGGTGCGCACGCCCTCCAGTCCGAGTGGCTGCACCTCCACCACCCGGGCCACTCCCGCCGCCTCCAGTCGCCGCACCAGTGCCCACAAGGTCGGTGAGCCCTCGCCGCGCCGCACTCCCTGGATGGGCTGGATCCTCCGCTCGCTCGAGGGGTACAGGCGGCTGAAGCTGTAGTCGCACAGGGCCACATCCGCCTCGGACATGTAGTGCATGTCGTCGGTGGCGAACGTGTCGATGCCAGTGGTCAGGTGGACGGTTGCCTCGAGGAGGGCATCGAAGAGCCGGACCCGGTCCAACTCGCGGGGCACGAGCGGCGGGGCCTCTCCGGGCTCGGTCAGCTCGGGCATGAGTCGCGACATCTCGCGCCGCACCCACTCCGGAAGCCCGGTGAGCGGGCGGGTCGCGCTACACTCGCGGAACCAACGCACCGTGCTGGAGAAGGGCACGTCGTGATCCCCTGGGCGGGCATCCCCGCGCGTCCAGCTGCCCCGGGATTCGGCGAAGTCGTTGATGAGTCGGCTCTTGCCCACGCCCGGCTCACCCACGACGACCACCACCTGGCCTGCTTCCGCTCCCTCCAGCACCGCCTGCCAGGCGGCCTCGCGCCCGGCGAGCACCGGCGGCCGCAGGATGCTCAAGGGCAGGGGCGCGCGCTTGGGAAGGGCCCCGGGCAGCCGCGTGCCCCGCTCGATGTCGCGGACGAGCGCGAGTGTCTCCGGCAGGGGCGTCACGCCCAGCTCGCGCTCCAGGGTGCGCTCCAGACGCTCGAAGGACTTGAGCGCGGCGCCGCGCTGTCCCAGCAGGTAGTGCAGCCGCATCACCTCCTGGCCCGCCTCCTCGGACTCCGGCTCGCGCGCCGCCCACGCCTCGGCGAGCGCGAGGGCTCCCCTCTCGTCCCCCGCCGCCTCGCGCCGGGCGAGCTCCACGCCGCGGGCCCGCCTCCGCCAGCTCTCCACGCGCGTACGGGCTCCGTCGAGCCAGCGCGCCAGCTCCGGGCTGTCATCGGCTTGCAGGCCCGCGAGCAGCTCACCCTCGGGCGTGTCCTCGGACAGGGGCGAGTCCTTGAGCCGCAGGGCGTCCACCTCCACCTGTGTGGAGAGCTGGAGGGCCTCTTCTCCCTCCAGCGCCTCGAAGCCCGCGCAGGCCAGGCGCAGGCGGCGTTTGAGCTGGCGCAGGTTGTTGCGCGCCGTGGGCTCGGGGGAGCCCGGCCACAGCAGCGCGGAGAGCACGGCGCGGGGAACCTGGCCCTCCAGGGCCACATAGGCGAGTGCCAGGGCCGTGGTGTTTGGCAGGGAGACAGGGGCCCCGCCATTCATGAGCGAGGGGGTTCCCAGCAGGTGCAGCCGCCAGGTGCCGAGCGGGGAGCGGCCCGTGTCTCTCTTGGAGGCGCCGGTTCTCTCGGTGGGTGAGGTCATGACTGGAGTGCCTCGCTTCTACCACGCCGCTCGAGTGCTCCCTCACACCCGCGTGGGGTGAAGCCCGGGCAGGACCCAGGGGGCAAGGCCTCCCGTGCTCCTCTGCTATCGTGACGGGGAGGAGAGCACCCCATGTCACGCCTGATCTGCGTCTCGCGCGAGTCCGAAGGGCTCATGGGGCTCGTGCTTCCCGAGGAGGAGGGCGCGAGCCGTCTGCTCCGGGTCCCGCTGGAGCAGCTCTCCGGACCCGGGGCCGCGGAGCGCGCGTGCCTGCGAACCTCCTGGGAGCACCTGGGCCGGGCGCGTGGCGCGACCGTGAACACGCTCACCCATGTGCTCCGCGTGCTGCTGCACACCGTGGCTGGTGAGCCGGGCCCCGCGCCGTCGCTGGCCCACCCCTGGTTGGAGTCTCCTCCTCCTCCGCATCGGAGGACCGCCGCCCACCCACGGGGCTATCGGGGCACCATCCATCAGCCGCCCAAGCGCGCCTCTCCAGAGGTGCTCGACGTCCGTCCCTACCTGCTCCATCGCGCGACGGTCCGGGCCCTGCTCGAGCCCTTGCTCCCCCATGTGGACGAGGCGCTCCAACGTCTCGGGGACGAGGGCCTGTCGCGGGAGCGCCTGGTGCTCGTGCGCCAGGCGTTGCTGTCTCCCAGCCGCGCCGAGGTGGCCCTGGCCTGGCGCCACGGCGTGCTCGAGGAGCGCGGCGCCGAACTGCCCGCGTCCCTCGTCCGGCTCGGGTGTCTTCTGACTCCTGGTTCGGCCGCCGACTTCGGCCGGTTGCTCGCGCTGCGGGGACGGTTGGCGCTCGACACGCATCCGGAGGTGATGAGCCTCGCGGCGCGGTTGCTGGCCGACTGGGGTCCGGAGAAGGGCCTGGGCTGGCTGGAGATCGCGGCGTCGCTCGTGCCCGAATCCCAGACGGCCCTGCTCACGGCCCTCTTCCAGGCGAAGACGTCCCCGTTCGATGCCAGCCTTTATGACCCGCGCATCGAGGCGTTCGCGTCCCTCCAGGCCGATTGGCGGGTGTACTACCTGCGTGGGCGCGCGTCGGGTCTCTCCAGTGACTTCCTGCTGAGTGTCTTCCGTCTCCTGGACACCCTCGGCATGTCCAGGGACGGCTTGCCCCACGTGCTTCCCAGGTCGAGCGGTCCCGTCCCGGAAGAAGGCCTCCTGGACCTCTTCGACTTCGTGGGGCCGGGATTGTCCAACGCCTACATCCTGGTCTGGTTGTGGCAGCTGTGTGGAGAGGTTCCGGGGTTCGCCGAACTCCTCGTCGCCACGCCGTGGAGGTCCCTGAGCGCGGAGGCCGCCAGGCTTCTGGCGGGTGAACTCTCCTATTTCTGGGACTCGCTCGAGGGCCGCGCTCGGGAGTGGGGGGCCGTCCGCCGCCTCCATCCGCGGCTGCTGCGGCTGTTGGAACGGATTCCGGCGAGTCACCAGCCGCGCGCCGTCCGGATGGTGTTCGAGGTCCTGGGCAAGCATGGCGCGAAGTGGTCGGGTCCCGACTGGTTGGAGTCCACCACGTTCGCGCTGGTCGAACGCCTGTGCCGGCCCCCGTTCGCGACCGTCGACCGCTTCGTCTCCGTGCTCGAGCCCCTGCTGTTCCACCCCTCGCCCGAGGTGCGTGAGCGCTTCTCGCGTGTCTCTGTCCGGAGTCTGCTGCGCCTCGAGGAGGGCTGCTCGCGCGGAGACCTCGTGGGCCTGGTGGGCGATGGGATGCGGCTGCTGGTCGCCCGCCACGCGCCGCTGGTGCTCGAGGCCATGGACGCCTGCCCCGAGACCCTGGTGCGCACGGCGCAACTGCTGGGCACTCCGCACAAGGAGGCCCAGGCCGCGTTGCTGGCGGACTTCGCCCGGCACCCGTGGGTCCGCGAGGATCCCTTCCAGTGGCCGCCCGGGGTGCTCGCCGCCAGCCTGCGCGAGCACTGCGTGGACGGGGTGGAGAGCCCCCTGCCCAGGAAGGCCCGGCTCGCCTGGGAGGCGGGTGAGGCGCTGACGCCGGGACAGACGGAGCGGGCCTTGCGCCTTGCCTCGACGCAACTGCCCCGGCTGCGGCTCCAGGTGCTGGCGCGCGGCGTGCTCGAGTTCCTGCGAGGAAGCCTCGAGGCCGACGTGAGTGACACGCGCGTGCGGCATGCCCTGCAGATGGCGCGCCTCGTGGAGGGGAGCAATCGGCGGGGGCTGCGCAGGCTGTTGAACCACTACTTCGCGGGCGAGCGCGACTTCATCGTCCACCACCCCGAGTCCCAGTCCTGGTTCGCGCGCCATCCCCGGGTGAAGCCGAAGACCTGGCTCACTGGCCCGGTGCTGTGCCGGGAGCTGCCGGGCTTCGGGCGCGTCACCCTGGCCCTGGAGCGCGATGCGTTGGAGGTGCTCCGCATGGGCACCTACGTGGGGAGCTGCTTCGGCCTCAATGGCCTCCAGGCGGAGTCCGCGGCCGCCGTGGCGCTCGACATCAACAAGCGCGTCCTCTACGCCCGGGACTCGCGGGGAAGCGTCCTCGCGCGGCAACTGCTCGCCATCTCCAAGGACGACACCCTGGTGCCGTTCTCCGTCTACCCGAAGAGCGCGGCCCCCGCGCTCCAGGCCCTCTTCCTCGACTATGACCTGGCCTTCGCCGAGGCGCTGGGGCTGCCCTTGAGCGACGGGTGCGAGGAGCCAGAGGTGGAGTTCGTGCTGTCCTCGTCCTTCTGGCACGACGGCGCGTGGGATTTCACGACCCCCGACGACGAAATGGCTCCCACGTCGAGTCCGGAGTCTGTTTCACAGCCGTGACGCGCGTGGATCACTGTTAGGGTCGGGCGCGTGATGTCGTTCTTCTCGCGCTTCTTCCGCTTCCTGCGTT
The DNA here is from genome assembly GCF_044360685.1 of Cystobacter fuscus. Lineage (GTDB taxonomy): Bacteria > Myxococcota > Myxococcia > Myxococcales > Myxococcaceae > Cystobacter > Cystobacter fuscus_C. The sequence continues at coordinate 1,666,864 of NZ_CP043491.1, forward strand.
CCAGCTTCGTCGGCATCCTGGCCACGGTGGCCGACTTCGCCGTGCTGGAGATCTGCGTACGGCTGCTGCACGTCGAGCCCTCCACCGCGAAGATCTTCTCCTTCCTGGTGGGGCTCGCGGTCCAGTTCTTCGGCAACCGCACGTTCGCCTTCCACGCCACTGGCGGCAGCCTGCGCCGCCAGGCCCTGCTGTTCTGCGGCGTCGAGTCGATCACCCTCACGCTCAACTGGCTGCTCTTCCGCTTCCTGATCAGGTCGCTGCACCTGCCCCTCGAGCTGGCCAACCTCATCGTGACGTTCGTCATCTACGTGGGCTTCAGCTACCCCGCGTGGCGGATCGTCTTCCGCGTGTCCAAGACCCATGGGCAGGAGCCGGGCGGGCCCGGGGCACCTTCCGGCGCCGCGTGAGCCCGCCGGGCCGCCGCGTTCAGGACGCGCTGTCGGCCTGCGCGCGCCGCCGGGCGCGTGCCGGCTCGAGCATCAGGGACGTCTGGGGCTCGCGCCCCGTCAGCCGCTCCAGGAACGTGCCCAGTTGCGAGGCGCGCTCCATGTGGGTGGAGCGCAGGGTGCGCATGCGCTCGGGGCACACGCGCAGCAGCCGGGCCATGGCGGGCCCCGCTGGGGTGATGCCCGTGGCCTGTGCCAGCAGGTTGAGCATGGCGTCCGGATTCGTCTCGTACACGCCGATCTCCTGCTCCTGGATGTAGGCGGGATGGGCGTCCTCGCTGCCCGGGATGATGTGGAAGAGCATGAGCGGGCCGCAGCGCGTCTCCATCAGCTCGTGCATGGACGCGGGCGCCAGGCTGCCGAGCACGGGCACGTCCGCCAGCGCCATCAGCCGCGCCATCAGCGAGGCGTTGACGAAGCCGAAGAGCGCGACGCGCGGCTGGCCCTGGACCCGGGCCTTCAAGGCGTCATGGAAGCGCTCGTTGCGCCCGCACACCACCATCACGTTGAGGCGATCCATCAGCGCGGGCGTGCGCAGCAGCCGCTCCAGCACGGGCATCGTCTTGCTCGTCCAGGCGGAGCCTCCGAGGAACAAGAGCGTCGGGCGCGAGGGATCCACGCCCTCGAGCTGGGGGTGCTCGGCGCGCAGCGTTTCCAGCAGGGCGCGGCGGCGCGTCTCCGACAGCCGGCCCCGCGCGCCCATCTCCCGGCCCACTTCCAGGAAGGGCGCCTTGGGGATGAACCCGGAGAGGTGCACGCGCGAGAGCGGATAGTGGCCGCGCACCCGGAGCCGCTCGCGCACCTGGGGCACCATCACGATGAGGGCATCGAGCCGGTAGGCCTCCTGCGACGGGGCGAAGATCTCCGTCGGCTCGCCATAGTCCGGGATGGCGCTGACGATGGGCACGTCCAGCCCGAGCTGGCGCCGGGCGCGCACGAACATCGCCGACTGGAGGAAGTGCGTGGAGACCACGAGATCCGGCCGGTGCTGCACCAGGGCCTGCCGGGCCTCGGCCTCCAGCTGCGGATTGAACAGCACGCTCGGGGTCAGGGCGAACCGGGTATGGCCCAGGCTGAACAGGAGCGCCTGGATCCAGGGCGCCCGGTGGATGCAGAAGTCATAGAAGCCGCTGACCCGGGTGTCCTGGCTGTCGAAGCTGAGGAGTTCGTAGTCGCGGTTTCCGGGATCCAGGGAGGCCAACGCCGTCCGCAGTGAGTCGCGCAGTGCGGTGTGGCCTCCTCCAACAGGCATGGTGGCGAGCAGGATGCGTTTCATAAGATCCAGAAGGAAGACCGGCCCAGGGGGGCTTCCGACCGGAGGTACGGACGGGGGGCCGGCCGCGGTCGGAGAGCGCGCCGAGATGTGATGGACGGGACAGCCAAATGTCCAGGGAGTTCGTGCACCCCCACCTGGATCATTCCTGAAGCGGACCACCAGTCGAGCGCTCGGATGCCACAACCTTTTCTCATGGGGTGGTAGACAGGGGACGTGACACGTGCCGTCATATTCATGGGTTGCTTCCTGGCCTTCGGGTCGGCCTGTACTCCCCCTCAAGGTCAGGCGGATGGCTCCGCGCCGCCCGCGGTGGTGATGCACGGGGTGCGCTTGCGCTCGTTCGAGGGGGAAACTCCCTCGCTGGAGGGCCAGGCGCGCAGCGCCACCTACGAGCGCACCGGCGAGCTCACCGCCGCCGAGGCCACCATCCGGGTACTCGGCAAGACGCCCGGGGACGTGACGGTGGTGACCGCGCGGGAGCTGGAGGGCCACCTGGGCACCCGGCAGCTCGTAGCCACCGGGGACGTGGTGGTGCGCAACCCCTCCGGCATGGTGGCGCGCACCCCCCGGGTCGCCTATGACGCGGTCCAACAAACGGCGCGCGGCTCCGAGGGAGTCCAGGTCCAGGGCCCCGACTACCGCCTGAGCGCCGAGAGATTCCTGATTTCCCTGCCCGATGGGCAATTCACCTTCGAGGGCTCGGTGCACACCGTGCTGGAGGCCGCGGATGATTGAGTACCTCCTGACGGCCTTCTTCGTGGCCCAGCCCGTGCCGGTGGCCAGCGCCGCCCCGGGGGCCGCCCCCGCGCCCCGCGAGGAGAAGCCGCGGCTGAGGGATCCGGTGGAGATCACCTCCAAGCGGGTGAGGGGCTCGCGGGATCAGGCCATCTTCTCCGGCGACGTGGTGGTCAAGCAGCGCACCATGGACTTGCGCTGTGACGAGATGACCGCCTCCTACACGGGCCCTCGCGAGGTGACGCGCGTGGAGTGCGCGGGGAACATGCGCCTGGTGGACGAGGGGCGCACCGCCCAGGGCGAGCGCGCCGTGCTCGACGTGCCCAGCGGCAGGCTGGTGGTGACGGGCAGCCCCGAGGCGAGGGATCCCACCACGGCCCTGCGCGGCTCCGAGGTGCGCCTGCTCATGGGCGCGCGGGGCATGGAGTACGAGGTGGACGATGCCGTCGTCACCCTCGAGGCGGCGCCGCTGCGCACGCCGCGCAAGGGCGGGGGCAAGGAGGGCGGCGCGCAGCGGTTTCCCGCGGAGATCACCGCCCGCCGGGTCGTCGGCTCGTCCACCCAGGCCGTCTTCACGGGAGACGTGGTGGTCAAGCACCGGACGTTGGATCTGCGCTGCGACAAGATGATCACCTACTTCAGCGCGACGCGGGAGGTGAGCCGGGCGGAGTGCGTGGGGCACGTGCGCGCCCAGGACGGGGCGCGGCAGGCGCGGGGCGAGCGGGCCGAGCTCAACGTCCCCACCGGGGTGCTGTGGCTGACGGGCAACCCCGAGGCGCGCGACGCCACCACCCACCTGCGTGGCTCGGAAGTGCGGATGACGATCGGCGACGCGAATTTCGAGGTGAAGGACGCCGTTGTGACGGTCGAGTCCGCGCCGTCCGTGCCTAAGGGCAAGGGGGCGGGCAAGGGGCCTCCAGGCAAGTCGCCTGACAACTCGCAGTCGGGGAGTACCAGGCAACCATGAGTGGCCGGTTGTTCGCGGAGGGTCTCCAGAAGACCTTCAACAAGCGTCAGGTGGTGCGGGGCGTGTCCTTCCAGGTCGCGCAGGGCGAGGTGGTGGGGCTGCTGGGCCCCAACGGCGCCGGCAAGACGACGAGCTTCAACATGGTGGTGGGCCTGGTGCGGCCCGACGCCGGCCGCGTGCGCATGGAGGACGCGGATCTCACCGGGCTGCCCATGCACCGGCGCACCGTGCACGGCCTGGGCTACCTCCCCCAGGAGTCCTCCATCTTCCGCAAGCTCACCGTGCGGCAGAACTTCCTGTCCGTGCTCGAGCTGCAGAAGGGCCTCAACCGCGCCGAGCGCGAGCGCCGGGCCGCGCGACTGCTGGAGGAATTCGACCTGGGCCACGTGGCCGAGGCCCCCGGCGAGGTGCTCTCCGGAGGCGAGCGCCGCCGCACGGAGATCGCCCGCTCCCTCATCCCCGAGCCGCGCTTCATCCTCTTCGACGAGCCCTTCGCCGGCGTGGACCCCATCAACGTGGGCGACATCCAGGCGCAGATCTCCCTGCTCAAGTCCCGCGGCCTGGGCGTGCTCATCACCGACCACAACGTCCAGGAGACCCTGGGCATCTGTGATCGGGCGTACATCATCGCACAGGGGCAGATCCTCGAAGAGGGGACGCCCGAACAGCTCGTCGCTTCACCCCGGGCGCGAGCGGTGTACCTCGGCGAGCGCTTCCGCCTGCAGTCCGGGTGAGGGCCAGTCGTCCGCCCCCGCGAGGCCGTGGCCCCCGCCCGCGCCCGCCTCGCCGCCTGGTGTCCGCACGTCCATTCGTGAACGTCTCCCGCGATCCGCGAGATTGTCTAAGCTCGCGGAATAAAAGGAGAAATTCACTCACTGCAAGGGATGCGCCGGACCCGGGGGCACTGGACGAAGTCGGGGGGGCTTGTTAGCTTGGCACGGTCCTTGATGGCGGGTCGCCGTCAAGTCGAGCATTGAAAAGGGCGGGAGACCCCAGAAATGGCGATGGAACTCAAGCAGAGCCTGAAGCTTTCGCAGCAGCTGGTGATGACGCCCCAGCTGCAGCAGGCCATCAAGCTGCTGCAACTCTCGCGCATGGAGTTGTTGGAGCAGGTCCGGGAGGAGATGGACCAGAACCCCCTCCTCGAGCAGCCAGACGAGGCGCCCTTTGGCGACCTGTCCGACAAGGAGCCTGGCGAGGCCTCGCTGGAAGCCGCGAATACCGAGATTCCCCGGGATCTGGAGCCCCGCACCCCGGACACGGCGACGGAGTTCAAGGCCGACAAGGACGGTCCGCCGGAGATCGACTGGGAGGCGTACCTCAACAGCTACCAGTTCAACGAGCCGACCACGGCGTCCAACAAGGGCAACGTGGCCACGGACGACATGCCCTCCTTCGAAGCCAACATGGTGGAGAAGGAGGACCTGGTCGATCACCTCCAGGAGCAGCTGGGCACGCTGCGGCTCAATGACGCCGAGCGTCGCATCGGCATGCTCATCCTCGGCAACCTGGACAACGACGGCTACCTCAAGCTGGAGGAGGTGGAGGGAGATCCCCTCATCCGCCTGGCCAACGAGGCGGACGTGCCCATGAGCGTGGCCGAGCGCACCCTGCGCCGCATCCAGAACCTGGAGCCCAAGGGCTGCGCCGCGCGCGACTTGCAGGAGTGCCTGCTCATCCAGGTGGCCGCGCTCAAGGAGAAGCACGCGCCGCTGCTCGGCCTCATCATCAAGCGCCACATGAAGTACCTGGAGAGCAAGAACCTCCCGGCGATCGCCAAGGACTTGAAGGTGTCGCTCGAGGAGGTGGTGGAGGCCTCCAAGCTCCTGCCGCGGCTGGACCCCAAGCCGGGCCGCAACTTCAGCGGCGACGACGCGCAGTTCATCACCCCGGACGTGTTCGTCTACAAGATGGAGGACGACTACACGGTGGTGCTCAACGACGACGGCCTGTCCAAGCTGCGCATCTCCGGCATGTACCGCAACGCGCTCAAGGCGGGCGGGGTGGGCCCCGGGCAGACCAAGGAGTTCATCCAGGAGAAGCTGAGAAGCGCCCAGTGGCTCATCCGCTCCATCCACCAGCGCCAGCGCACCATCTACAAGGTCACCGAGAGCATCGTGAAGTTCCAGCGCGAGTTCCTCGACCAGGGCATCGCGCACCTCAAGCCGCTCATCCTCCGGGACGTGGCCGAGGACATCGGCATGCACGAGTCCACCGTGTCGCGCGTGACGACGAACAAGTACGTGCACACGCCCCAGGGCATCTTCGAGCTGAAGTACTTCTTCAACTCGTCCATCGCCCGCGTGTCCGGCGACGACACCGCGAGCGAGGCCGTCAAGCACCACATCAAGCAGCTCGTCAGCCAGGAAGATCCGCGCAACCCCTACTCGGATCAGAAGATCGTCGAGCTGCTCAAGGCCCAGGGCACGGAGATCGCCCGGCGCACCGTGGCCAAGTACCGCGAGGTGCTCAACATCCTCCCGAGCAGCAAGCGCAAGCGCTACTTCTAGCCTCGCGCCCGCTGAGCCCGCCCGCTTTCCGGGCGTGGAGTCCTCGCGGGGGGCGGTGGTTGCCAGCCGCACCCAGCCTCCCCACCGTGGGCTGGGTACACCCAACCCGAGGACTTCCAGACATGGCTCAGAAAGATCCGCGTTCCGCTGGCAACACGCCTCCGCAGCCGCCGCAGGAGCAGTCCGCACCGGCGCTCGAGTCCAAGATGACGCCCGCGCCCGATTACGGGCTGACCTCGTACAAGGGGCTCGGCCGGTTGAAGGGCCGCGTGGCGCTCGTCACCGGTGGCGACAGTGGCATTGGCCGCGCGGTGTGCCTCGCGTTCGCCCGCGAGGGGGCCGACGTGGCCTTCGGCTACCTCAACGAGGACCAGGACGCCGAGGTGACCCGGCGCGCCGTCGAGGAGTCCGGTCACCAAGTGGTGTCCTTCCGGGGAGATCTCACCGACGAGGCCGTGTGCCGCCGCCTCATCGAGGACACGGTGAAGCGCTTCGGCCGCATCGACATCCTCGTCAACAACGCCGCCTACCAGGGCAAGGCGGTGGAGAAGTTCGAGGAGATCTCCGCCGAGCGGCTCGAGCGCACCTTCCGCACCAACATCCTCGCGATGTTCCACCTGGTGCGCTACGCGCTGCCGCACATGAAGAAGGGCTCCACCATCATCAACACGGCCTCCATCCAGGCCTACCAGCCCACGCCCAGCATCCTCGACTACGCGTGCACCAAGGGCGCCATCGTCACCTTCACCAAGGGCCTGGCCCAGGAGCTCATCGAGCGCGGCATCCGCGTCAACTGCGTGGCGCCGGGCCCCGTGTGGACGCCCATCATCCCCGCCTCCTTCGACGCGGAGAAGGTGAAGTCCTTCGGCGAGGGCAACCCCACCGGCCGCGCCGGTCAGCCCGTCGAGCTGGCGCCCTCCTACGTGTTCCTCGCCTCGGACGAGTCCACCTACGTCAACGGCGAGGTGCTCGGCGTCACCGGCGGCAAGCTGCTCGCCTGAGTGTCCTGCGCTGGGTGCTCTTCCCGTCCCCGGGTCCGCGTAAGTCTTACCGGCTCGGGGACGGGCCGTTCCTCTTCTGGAACCCAAGTGCTTGAAATCCCAGGAGTTTCCCGCCGTGGACCCCTTGGCACGCGCGATGCTCTATGTCCGCTCGAGCAGTGACGGGGAAGGGCGGGTCGGTGGGGGGCGGGCAGGTCGGGTCGAGGGGCGTGGGGCAGGTCGGGGGCGGGGGGTCGAAGGGTCGTTGGAGGGGAGTGCTCTGTCAGGGGCGGTAGTGGGGGGTTGTTCGTTGTTCATTGGGGAGGAGCCGCTGGGGGGCGGCTCCTCCCCAAACCTTTTGCGGGCTGGAGCGCGAGGCCCGGGGCAGGCTGCACGCCTTGCCTGAAGGACTTCCCCTCCATGCCACGAGGAGCCCCGCCATGAGCCCATCCATCGAGAAGGGTGCCGTCCACGATGCCGACCGGCACAAGCGCGAGGCGGCCGAGCGCGCGGTGGAGTCCATCCAGCCGGGCATGGTGGTGGGGCTGGGCACGGGAAGCACCGCGGCCCACGTGGTGCACCGGCTGGCCGCCCTGCGCGGCGAGGGGAAGCTGCTGGACGTGAAGGGCGTGCCGACGTCGCAGCGGACGGAGGCCCTGGCGGAGTCGCTCGGCGTCCCCCTCACCACGCTGGAGGCACACTCCGTGTTGGATCTCTGCATCGACGGCGCGGACGAGGTGGACCCGGCGCTGCGGCTCATCAAGGGCGGGGGCGGCGCGCTGTTGCGCGAGAAGATCGTCGCCCAGGCGAGCCGCCGGCTCATCATCGTGGTGGACGAGGGCAAGCTGTCCCCCCGGTTGGGCACGCGCTGGGCGGTGCCGGTGGAGGTGCTGCCGTTTGGCTGGCGCTCGCAGGCACTCTACCTGGAAGGACTGGGCGCCCGGGTCACCCAGCGCCTGGGACCCGAGGGCTCACCCTTCCTGACGGATCAGGGCCACTTCATCCTCGACTGCGCCTGGGGGGCCCTGGAGCACCCGGAGGCGTTGGCCGCGCGGCTTCAGGCCCGGGCCGGGCTCGTGGAGCATGGCCTGTTCCTCGGGATGACCTCGGAGCTCATCGTGGCCGGTTCCCGGGGGGTGGAAGTTCGCCATCCCGGATGAAAGGTTCGGAGGAGGGCTCGCCCGCCCGGCCGCCCCTCCCATTGGGCCCCAGGGTGCATACCTCTTCAGTCGTCACCAACTGGAGCTGGAGGGGTTCTCACATGGGTCTCGAAACACTGGTGCTCTGGCTGTTCATCGGTCTCATCGCGGGTTGGCTGGCCTCGGCGGTCGTGGGCGGGGGCTATGGCCTCGTGGGCGACATCGTCGTGGGCATCGTGGGCGCGTTCCTGGGCGGATGGCTCTTCCGCGCCATGGGGGTGGGCGCTCCGGGCAGCGGCATCGTCTCGACCATCATCGTGGCCTTCGTCGGCGCGGTCGTCCTGCTATTGATTCTGCGGGCCATCCACCGGACGACGTACAGGCGGGTCTGAGGCACCGGGTGCCTCGCGTACCCCCCGGGGCGGGCCGAGTGCCACGCCCCGGGCTGGCCGCACCGGCTGTTGAATCCAGGCGGTGCGGCTCACCCGCGGCGTCTTCTTTCCTACCCGACCTGTCGCGGTGCTTGACGGCAACAGGCGCTCCAGCGACCGTGAGGGAGTGAGCGCGCCCCTTGCTTCACCCGTGCCCGGTTCGCATCCGGCGCCTGACTCCGCTTCCGACACCTCGCGTCCTCCGCCGGACGAGCGCTTCGCGCTGTTGCTCGAGCACATGGCCGAGGCCTTCCTGTCCCTGGATGAGCGGGGCCGGGTGCTGCGCTGCAACACGCGCGCGGCGGCGCTCCTGGGCGTGGAGGCCGAGCGGCTTCGAGGCCAGGAGCCGTGGGCGGCGTCACCCGGGCTGATGGGCCGCACGTTGCACGAGCGGCTCGTGGCGGCCCTGGAGTCGCGCCAGCCCGCGCGCTTTCTCGCCTCGCTGCCCCCGCGCACCTGGTTGGAGGTGTCGGTGGTGCCGGTGGGCGAGGAGTTGTGGGTGCTCGCCACCGACATCACCCAGCGCGAGGAGGCCCAGGCGCTGGTGGAGCAGACGGAGAAGCGCTTCCGGCTCTTGGGCGAGCGCTTCCAGGTGGCGCTCGACTCCGCGCAGATGGCCGTCTGGGAGACGAACCTCGCCACCGGCCAGGTCTTCCGCTCCGAGGGGCATGATCGGCTCTACGGCTACCCCGAGCCCCTGCCCACGTGGACGCACGAGCGCTTCCTGGAGGCGCTGCATCCGGAGGACAGGCCCGAGGTGGAGGCGCAGGTCGCCGCCGTCTTCTCCTCCGAGGTGAAGGCCTATACCTCCACCTTCCGCGTCCGGGGCGTGGAGGGCTCGTGGCGCTGGCTCACCAGCCGGGCCCGGGTGCTGCGCGATGGGGACGGCCGGCCCGTGGTGGTGCGCGGCGCCATCCTCGACATCACCCAGTTGAAGGAGACGGAGCTGGCGCTGCAGGAGTCGGTGCGCGTGCGCGAGGACTTCCTGTCGCTCGCGGGCCATGAGCTCAAGACGCCCCTGACGGGGCTGAACCTGCAGGTGCAGATGTTGCGGCGGCTGGGCGAGGAGGACGTCACCACGCCCCTGATGGCGCCCCGGGTCCAGGCGCGCCTGGATGCCATCGACCGAGGTCTGCGGCGCCTGGGGACACTGGGCGACAACCTGTTGGACGTCAGCCGCATCCGCCATGGCCAGCTCGACTTCATCTTCACCACCGGAGACCTGTCGGCGCTGGTGTCCGAGGTGGTGGCGCGCACCGAGGACGAGGCGCGCACGGCCGGCGTGTCGCTCGCCGGCTTCATCGAGCCGCGCGTGGTGGGACGCTTCGATCGGCTGCGGGTGGAGCAGGTGCTCGTCAACCTGCTGTTCAACGCCCTGCGCCACGGCGGGGGACACCCGGTGGAAGTCGTGCTGGAGCGCTACGCCGGGGGCGCGCGGCTGGTGGTGAGCGACGAGGGTCCCGGCGTGCCGGAGGCGGATCGCGAGCGCATCTTCGCGCGCTTCGAGCAGGTGCAGGGGCGCGCGCGCGCGGGAGGGCTCGGCCTGGGACTCTTCATCGTGCGCCAGTGCGTCGAGGGCCACCGGGGCCGCGTGTACGTGCAGCCCGGACCCGGCGGGCGAGGCGCGGCGTTCGTCGTCGAACTACCCCTCTAATCATCCCTCGCCGCTCCCCGGCTCCGACGCGCGGTGGCCTCGCCCATACACCGCGTGTTGGAAATCCAGCCCAACTGGAAAGTCGGGACGACACTGCCTGTCGGGTGGTGTACGGGCAGCCATCCTGTGGAGTGGGTGGGTTGCATTCGATGCGGTGGAGCGTTTCTGATCGGGGTGCGGTCCCGGTCGTCTCACTTCGGCCCCAACAAGGAGGCAGAAACGCATGCAGCTCAACATCACCTTCCGCCAGTTCGGTTCGTCCGATTCCCTCAAGGAGTACGCGAAGGAGAAGGTCGAGCGGGTGAACAAGTACCTGGATCGTGCCGGAGAGGCCCACGTGGTGTTGTCGCTCGAGCGGCACCTGCACCACGCGGACATCACCATCCACTCGGGCGCCTGGGTGCTGCGCGGCAGGGAGAAGAGCGAGGACATGTACGCGTCCATCGACAGCGCGATGGACAAGATCGAGGCGCAGCTGCGCAAGTACAAGGAGAAGATCAAGAACCACCACGGGCGCGAGCGCGTGCATCACCGGCACGAACTGGTGAACAACTTCAAGGTGCGCCACAAGGTGTTCGAGCTGCCCGAGGAGGAGGCGTTCGCGGACGCCGCGGACACCGCCGGGGCCCTGCGCTCGGCCACGCCCGCGGCCGCTCCGGCCGCCCAGGCCCCCGCGCAGCGCATCGTGCGCACCTCGGAGATCACCGTGAAGCCCATGTCGGTGGATGAGGCGGTGATGCAGATGAACCTGCTCAACCAGGACTTCTACGTCTTCCAGCACGCGACGACGCACGAGGTCTGCGTGGTGTACCGGCGCAAGGACGACGGGCAGTTCGGCCTCATCGGCGTGCACGCGCCGCCCAACGCCGGCTAGCGCGGGCGGCCGCCTCCCGCCTCTCCCCGAGGGGCGGGTGGCGCGGCGGCCTGTTGACGGCGTGGCACCTCCAGGCCGTACCCGAAGGTGAGCCGGCTGAGTCCCACGGGCAGCCGGCCCGGCGTGCCAATCTCCCCGAAGAGCGCGGCCGCGGCGGCCTCGGTGGCGGTGGGTTGGTACGAGTAGACGGCGAGCACCGCCCGGGCCGCGGAGGCTCGCTCGGCCAGGTAGGGCAGGCCCATGGACACGAGCACCACGGGGCGCCCGAGCGAAGCGGCCAGGGTGACGAGCTCCAGCTGGCGCGAGTTGATCATCCCCACCACCACCACGTCCGACTGGAGCGCGAGGGCACGTGCGCGCTGCCGCACGCGTGCGCGCTGGGCTCGCGAGGGCCACGCGGGCACGTCCAGCACCCGGGCGCCCGGCATCCGCTCGCGGATGGCCTGCCCGAGCGAGTCCTCGGCGGTGATGACGCCCAGGCGCATGCCGGAGGGCAGGGGGAAGTGCTCGCCGTCGGTGCGCAGCAGGGTGACGGCGGCGCGGGCGATGCGGTGGGCCACCTCCTCGTGCTCGGCCGAGCGCGGGGTGGCCAGACGCTCCTCCACCGGCAGGGGCGGAGCGAACAGTCCCCGGCGCACCTTGGTGGCGAGGATGTGACGCACCGCTTCATCCAGGCGGGCGGCGGACAGCTCGCCACTGCGCACCGCGGACAGGAGCGCCGCGTGCACCTCGCGCTTCTTCTCCGAGTGCCAGGGCACGAGCACCATGTCCGCGCCGGCGTTCACCGCCAGCACGGCGGCCTGACCCACGCCGTAGCGTCGGGCGATGGGCTCCATCTCCAATTCGTCGGTGAGGACCAGACCCTGGAAGTCGAGCCGCTCGCGCAAGAGGCCGCGCAGCACCCGGGGGTGGACGGTGGCGGGCACGTCGTCTCCGGTGAGGGCGGGCACGGCGACGTGCGCGGTCATCAACCCGTCCAGCCCCTCGCGGATGACGGCCCGGAAGGGCTCCATCTGGGCGAGCACCTCCTCGCGCGACTCGAGCATGACGGGCAGCGCGCGGTGGCTGTCGGCGTCCGTGGCGCCATGGCCGGGGAAGTGCTTGGCCACGGTGACGAGCCCCGCGTCCTGCTGGCCGCGCACGAAGGCGCGCCCCAGCTCGGACACGAGGGGAATCGAGTCTCCATAGGAGCGGCTGCCGATGACGGGGTTGCGCGGGTTGAGGTTGACGTCCAGCACGGGGGCCAGGTTCATGTTGAAGCCCAGCCGCCGCAGGTCCTCCGCCTGGGCATGCCCCGCCGCGTAGGCAAGCTCCGCCGAGCGCGTGGCCCCCAGGGCCATGTTGCCCGGCAACACCACCACGTCATCCTTCACCCGCACGACGTTGCCCCCCTCCTGGTCCAGCGCGAGGAAGGGGGGGATGGCATCGGCGAGCAGCCCACGCAGCTCCTGGTTGAGCCGGGCCACCTGCTGGCCGTCCGAGATGTTGTGTTTGAAGAGGCAGATGCCGCCCACCCGGTGGCCGCGCACCAGCGCCTCCACGGCGCCATCCACCTCGCGCCCCCCGATGCCCACCATCATCACCTGTCCCACCTTGTCCTCGACGGAGAGGCCGGCGAGCAGCCGCTCCACCTCGTCGGCGAGCGCGTCCACCGGGACGGGGACGACGAGGGGGAGCGCGGGCGGCGGGGGAGGGGGGGAGGGGGCCGGGAGCGGGGCCGGCACCAGGGTACACGCCCCCAGCAGCAGGACGAGGGGGAGCGCGAGGGCGTGCGGGGGCCGGAGGGACACGTTCCCATGGAGAGTAGACGAGCCCTTCCACCCCCTCCATCTTCCGGCCGCCGAAGCACGGGAACACACGAAGACGGACAAGGAGTTGCGAAGGAGGGCATGCGACCCTTGCGCGAATGAAGGGCCAGGAGTAATTGCCCGCGCAGGGAGCGCCACCGCCGGGAGCGCCAGCTTGCGAATCTCCGAGTTCCTCAGCCCACCAGCCGTCGTCTCGGACCTCAAGGCCCGCGACAAGCAAGAGGTGTTGCGCGAATTGAGCGCGGCACTCTCCCATGCCCATCCGACCCTGAAGGCCGAGCGGCTGGTGGAGGTGCTGCGCGAGCGCGAGAAGCTCGGCTCCACCGGCATCGGCGAGGGCGTGGCCATTCCCCACGGCAAGCTGCCGGGGCTCGGTCAGCTCGTGGCCGCCTTCGGCGTGTCCCGTCAGGGCGTCGACTTCGAGGCCATCGACGGCAAGTCCACGCACCTCTTCTTCGCCCTGGTAGCCCCGGAGAACAGCGCCGGTGTGCACCTCAAGGCACTCGCGCGGATCTCGCGTCTCTTCAAAAATCCGCGCTTCCGCGCTTCCATCCTCGAAGCGTCCACCGTCGAGGCCATTCACGCCCTCATCGTGCAGGAAGACGCTCGGCCCTGAGGGGCCGTGGTAGGCTGGCGGGGATGGATCTGGTCCTTCGGCCGGTCAACGACCGTTTCTTCCATGAGCACGTGCTGTCCTTCCTGTCGCTCGCGATGAGTGACTCGGCCAGCGCGCTGCAAACCCTGCTGGGGCAGCTCGACGACGACCAGTCGAGCCTCCTGGCTGGCAAGCTGCTCGCGTCGCACATCGGTGGCGGGCTCGGGGGCGTGGAGCAGACGTCCTGGGTGGCGCTGGTGGACAGGCTCACGCGGTTGCAGTGGGCACCTGGCCCCTCGGGCTGGCGGGTGCTCGGCGAGCGCGCGGGCTATGTGGGCGACTGGGACGAGGCCCTGCACCTGGCGCTGATGTTGGAGGATCCCTCCTATCCCTACGCCCAGGCGCGTGCCTCGCATGGCCGGCGCGAGGGCTTCCGGCGCTACCCGGTGGCGGACCTGGGACTCGCGTCGCTGATTGGTGGCCAGTGGGAGCCCTTCCCCTCCTTCCCACCGGATCGCGTCTTTTCCACCCTGGGACGGGGCGAGTACGCGTCGCGCCAGCAGTATGCCTTCGCGGACTGGGCGTGGCGGCCGGCGAGCACGGTGGCGCAATGGAGCGCGCAGCTGGAGTCCAAGCTGGAGCGGCTGCTGGAGCGCGAGCGCGAGCGGCTCGAGTCGGCGCGGCCTCCGGAGTGGGAGGCGGTGCGGGCCTGGTTGCTGGGCCACTCCACCGAGTGTCCGGCGCTGTCGGAGCCGCTGGCGGGGCCCCAGGGCGGCGCGTGGGTGGAGCGCATTGGCCTGTTGGCGGCGCTCGTGCGCGAGGCGGCCCGGGAGGAAGCGGGCCTGGTGGCGCACGTGATCCGCCCGCTCAACGAGGCGCCGGAAGGGGAGCCTTCGGAGGAGTCTCCAGCAGGATCGTGACGGGGCCGTCGTTGACGAGCGCCACCTTCATGTCCGCGGCGAAGACGCCGGTGCCCACGGTGAGGCCGCGGGCGCGCAGCACCTCGCAGATGCGCTCATAGAGCGCCTTGGCCCCCACCGGCTCCATGGCCTCGATGAAGCTGGGCCGGCGGCCCTTGCGCGCGTCGCCGTAGAGGGTGAACTGGCTGACGACGATGAGCTCGCGCGAGGTGTCCTCCAGCGACAGGTTCATCTTGCCCGCGGCGTCCTCGAAGATGCGCAGGGTGGCGAGCTTGTCCGCCATCCACGCCACGTCCGCCTCGGTGTCGCCCTGGCCCACGCCGAGCAGCACCAGGAGCCCCGGCCCCATCTGACTCACGCGCTCGCCCGCCACCGTGACGGAGGCCTCGAGCACCCGCTGCACCACTGCCTTCATCGTGCCTCTCCTTCCCTCTCGCGGCGCGGCTCAGCGCACCATGTCGACATGGGGGATGCCGTCCTCGTCGTAGACGTCCCCCATCGCCCGGAAGCCGAAGTCCTCGTAGAAGGCGCGCAGGTGGTTCTGGGCACCGATGCGGATGGGCACGCGCGGGTAGCGCGCCTCGATGAAGTCGATCCCCTTCTGCACCAGCACCCGTCCATGGCCATGACGCCGCGCCTCGGGGGCGACCACCACCCGGCCCAGGCTCGCCTGCGGGTACTTCGTCTTGGGGGGCAACACGCGCAGGTAGGCCGCGAGCCAGGGCGCCTCCGGCTGATCCTCCATCCCGAGCAGGTGGTAGGCGCTTCGATCATAGCCATCCGCGTCCAGGTAGATGGATTTCTGCTCCACCACGAACACCTGCTGGCGCAGCTCGAGCGCCAGGTACAGCTCGTCGGGCGTCAGCTCCGCGAAGTTCTTCCACTTCCACGTCAGCATGGCTCTCCTGTCATCGGCGTTCCGCATGCCGGGGATCTAACCTATCGCGCACCGCGTCGCCGAGCAGGTGAAAGCCGAGCACCGCGAGCGCCAGGGCGAGTCCGGGAAAGAGCGCCACATGGGGCGCCACGAGGAGGTACTGGGTGCCCTGATCCACCAGCGCTCCCCAGGACGGTGTCCCCGGAGGCGCGCCGAGCCCGAGGAAGCTGAGCGAGGACTCGGCGAGGAGGGTGCCCGGCAGGGCGGAGGTGGCCTGGATGAGCAGCGGCCCCGCGGCGTTGGGCAGCAGGTGGTACCAGAGGATGCGCGCGTCGCTGGCTCCGAGCGCGCGCGCGGCCTGCACGTAGTCGCGCTCGCGCAGGGTGAGCACCTGGGCGCGCGCCAGCCGGGCGTAGCCGGTCCACCCGGTGAGGCTCAAGGCGAGCACGACGTGCGCGAGCGAGGGCCCGAGCACGGCGGTGAGGAAGAGCGCGAGCAGCAGGCCGGGAAAGGCGAGCAGCACGTCGGTCAGGCGCATGAGCACCTCGTCCACGAGCCCGCCCACCCAGCCGGCGATCCCCCCGAGCACGGTGCCCACCGCGGCCGAGAGCGCCACGGTGAAGACGGCGACGGTGAGCGACAGGCGGGCGCCGTGGAGCACGTGGGTGAGCAGATCAATCCCATTCTCCCCCGCGCCCAGGGGGTGGCCGGGGCCGGGCGGGGACAGCTCGGCGGCCAGGTCGAGGGCCTCGGGCGTCGAGGGGCTGAGCACGGGGGCCAGCAGCGCGGCGAGCACGAGCGTGCCGGTGACCGCGAGGCCCAGGCGTCCACCGGGGGACAGCCGCCTCATGCGCGCCTCCGCAGCCGGGGGTCGGCGAGCGCGTAGGCCATGTCGGTGAGCGCGTTGACGAGCAGGAAGCAGCCGGTGAAGACGAGCACGGTGGCGCGCACGGTGTTGTAGTCGCGCCGCTCGATGGCGGACAGCAGCAGGGTGCCCATGCCGGGCCAGGCGAACACCTTCTCGGTGACGATGGCCCCGCCCAGCAGGGCGCCGAACTCGAGCCCCAGCACGGTGAGCAGCGGCAGGAGCGCATTGCGCAGGGCATGGCGCCAGAGCACGCGCCGGGCGCTGAGTCCCTGGGCCCGGGCGACGGTGACGTAGTCCTCGCGCAGGGCCTCCAGGAGGCTCGCCCGGGTCATGCGCGCGAGGAAGGCGGCGAGCGCGGTGCCCAGCGTGAAGGCGGGCAGCACGAGGTGGCGCCAGGAGCCCGCGCCGGACACGGGCAACCAGTCGAGTTTCAGGGAGAAGACGAGCAGCAGCACGGGCCCGAGCCAGAAGCGAGGGAGCGCCACGCCCGCCACCGCCGCGCTCATGGCCGCGGCGTCCACCCACGAGCCCCGGCGCGACGCGGCGAGCACCCCGAGCGGAAGCGCCAGCACGAGCGCCACGCCCAGCGCCGCGAGCGCGAGCACCAGCGTGAAGGGCAGGGCCTGTCCAATGGCGGGCATCACCTTCTTCTGGAAGGGGGGCAGTGAGGTGCGCAGCTCACCGGTGAACAAGTCGCGCGTGAAGTGCCAGAGCTGCACGGGGATGGGCTCGTCGAGGCCCACCGCGCGGCGCAGCGCCTCGCGGTCCACTTGCGTGGCCTGCTCGCCGAGCATCACGTCGATGGGGTCTCCCGGCACGAGGTGGAGGAAGAGCGAGACGAGCAGCAGCGCGCCCACGCCCGAGAGCAGCGTGGAGAGGAGCCGCCTCATGGCCCCACCTGGCGGGCACGCGCGAGCGGGGTGAAGAAGCCATGGGGACTGGGCTCGAAGTCCTGGAGGCGCCGGGAGACGACGGCCACCGAGTCCTCGTGCCACAGCGGCACCACGGGGACGAGTTCGTCCAGGCGCTCCTGGGCGCGGGCGTAGAGGCGCAGGCGCTCGGGGGTGGGGACGCGGCTGGCCTCGTCGAGCAGGGCATCGAGCGCCGCGTCCTCCAGCGCGCCCCGGTTGAGCCCGCCGAAATGGTTCTTCTCCGAGGGGACGTTGGCCGAGTGGTACGCGCCGCGCATCAGGTCCGGCTCGACGACGGAGGCCCACTTGAGGGTGAAGAGCTCGAAGTTGCCCCGGCGCACGTCGTTGAAGAAGGTGGCGAACTCGAGCGAGCGCACCTCCACGGCCACGCCGCCCTGGCCCAGTTGCTCGCGCAGCACGAGCGCGATGGAGCGGCGCAGCCGGTCGGTGCTCGTCTTGAGCTGGAGCGTGAGCCGGGGCGTGCCTCCGGAGCCATCGGGATCCGGGTAGCCCGCCTCGTCGAGCAGCCGGGCGGCCTCCTCCGGGGCATACCGGCAGCCGGAGACGGGGGCCCAGGCCCAGTTGGTGCGTGGCAGCAGACCCTGGGCGGGTTGGGCGAGGCCGTGCAGCTTGTAGGTGACGAGCGGCTCCACGTCGATGAGCTGGCAGAGGGCGCGGCGCACGCGCGCGTCGGCGAGGGCTCCCTCGCGCAGGTTCATGCCCAGGTAGGCGAGGCCCGTGCCTGGCCGGGTGAGCACGCGCAGGGAGGGCTCGCGCTCCAGGGCGGGCAGGGTGGCGGGGGAGAGCGCGTTGAGCACGAGGTCCGCGCGGCCCTTGAGCAGTTCCAGCACGCGTGTCGTCTCGTCGCGCACCACGCGGAAGTGCAGCCGGGGGATGGCGGGCGCGCCCCGGAAGTAGCCCGCGAAGGGCACGAGCGTCAGGTGCTCCTCGTCCGGCTGGGACTCGAAGCGGAAGGGGCCGGCGCCCACGGGCGAAGCGTCCTGGGCCTGCTTGAAGGCGGCCGACGCGCGCCGGGCCGGGAGGATGCCCAGGGACAGGTCCGCGAGCAGGGGCGCGAAGGGCTGGCGCAGGTGGAAGCGCACCGTGCGCGCGTTCTTCACCTCCACCCACTCGAGCGCCGCGTAGCGCTCGGCCCGGGGGCTCGCGAGCGCGGGCTCCCTCACGCTGTCATAGGTGGCCTTCACGTCCCAGGCGGTGAGGGGGCCGCCGTCGTGGAAGGTGAGTCCCGGTCGCAGGGTGAACTCCACGAGCGTGGGGCTCAGCTCCTGGAAGGACTCGGCGAGGTCGGGCACGGGCCTGCCGTGGTCATCCACGGTGACGAGGCCCGGAGTGAGCAGTTGGGACAGCCGCTGGCCCATCGCCGTGAGCGCGAGCCGGCTGTCGAGGCTGTCCGGCGGCGCCTCGATGAGCACGGTGATGCCCTCGGGGGCGGGCTCGGCGCGGCATCCGCTCCCGAGCGCGACGACGAGCGCCATGACGGGCGCCATGACGAGCCCCAGGTGGGCGGATCGGAGTGGCGGGAGCATGGAAGGCGTGTTGTGACACAGAACACGTCACGCGCGTGCCCCTACCCGTGCTTGCGTCCGTCATTACTTTCCCCTTCTCACCAGAGGAGCGGGTCCATGGACAAGGCAACGGGAGTGGCGCTCGTGACGGGCGGCAACCGGGGACTGGGGTTCGAGGTCTGCCGGCAGCTCGGTCAGCGGGGCATGCGGGTGTTGCTCTCGGCTCGGGACATCGCCGAGGGAGCCAAGGCCACCGCCGCGTTGCGTGAGGAGGGCCTCGAGGTGAGCTTCGAGCCCCTGGACGTCACCTCCGAGGAGAGCGTCGCCCAGCTCACCGATCGGCTCGCACGTCAGGAGCTGCGGCTCGCGGCGCTCGTCAACAACGCGGGCATCGCCCTGGAGGGCTTCAACGCGGAAGTCGTCGAGCGAACGCTCGCGGTGAACTTCACGGGCGCGTTGCGCGTCACCGAACACCTGCTGCCGCTCATGCGCGAACACGGTCGCATCGTCATGGTGTCCAGTGGACTGGGCGCGCTGGAGGGCCTGCCTTCCGCCCTGCGCCAGCGCATCGATCCACCCCCCTCCAAGGACGCGCTGCGCGCCTGGGTGGACGAGTTCGCCGCCGAGGTGCGCGCCGGCCAGTACGAGCAGAAGGGCTGGCCGGGCTCGGCCTACCGCGTCTCGAAGCTGGGACTCAACGCGCTTACCCGGCTGCTCGCCGAGGAGTTGAGACCCCGGCGCGTGCTCGTCAACGCCGTCTGTCCGGGCTGGGTGCGCACGCGCATGGGCGGACCCCGGGCCACGCGGGATGTGGAGCAGGGGGCCGACACCCTCGTGTGGGCGGCGCTCCTCCCTCCAGAGGGCCCCACCGGACGGCTCTTCCGGGATCGCCAGCCCATCGCCTGGTAGCCGATTCCTTCCCCCCCGGCGGTGGGCCCCTCGCGTTGGCCAGCGATCAATTCCCGGCCTCGCGCGAGCATGCTTTGCCGCCTGGTGGAAGGCCGGGCACCCCGGAGCCGGGGTGCTCGGGAGTCTCTCTCTTGCCGCCCCAGAGTCCCCCTTTCATAATGCCCATCACCTTCCCCGGAGAGTGTGTGCAGGTCCCCCGAGCCAGAACCCTCTTGGCCGTGACGATTGCCTTTTTCGTCGCCCATCCGCGCGTGAGTGCCGCCGCGGATGACAAGAAGCGCGCCGAGCGCGAGGCCCTCAAGGCGTCGTTGATGCAGGTGCTGCAGCGCGACCCCCTCAACGCCAGCCGCGTGGGCGTCCACATGATGAGCCTCGACGACGGCTCGGTGGTGTTCAGCCACAACGCGGACGAGCTGCTCAACCCCGCCTCCAACGTGAAGCTCGTCACCTCGGCGGCGGCGCTCTCCACGCTCGGGCCCGAGTTCCGTTTCGAGACCGAGTTCCTCGTGGAGACGGAGTCCGATGGCCTCAAGGCCAAGACGCTCTACGTGCGCGGCAAGGGCGACCCCTCCATCACCACCGAGCGGCTGTACGGCATGGTGGGTGACCTGTTCCACACGGGCCTGCGCGAGGTGCAGGACATCGTCGTGGACGAGGCGTGGTTCGACGACGAGCGCACCCCGCCGGGGTATGACCAGGAGGACTCGGACCGGGCGTACATGGCCCCCACGGGAGCCCTGAGCCTGAACTGGAACGCGGTGGGCGTCTTCCTGCGTCCCGGTGAGCGCGCGGGCGCCAAGGGCGTGGTGGAGGTCGAGCCGCCCAGCGACTACTTCGTGGTGGAGAACACGCTCACGACGGGCGACCGGCGGGCGCGCCGCTTCTCGGTGTCGTCGGACGCGGCGGGCGCGCAGCAGAAGATCATCGTGCGCGGCCAGGTGCCCGAGGCCGGTGGCGCCATGAGCGTGTACAAGAAGATCGACAACCCGCCGCTCTACTTCGGCCAGACGCTCAAGCAGATGCTGGTGGCGCGGGGCGTCAAGGTGAAGGGCAAGGTGAAGGCGGGGCTGACGCCGCAGCGCGCGAAGCTCGTGTTCGTGGCGCACTCGGACACCTTCGACGTCGTGCTCAAGCGGCTCAACAAGCTGTCGAGCAACTTCATCGCCGAGACGCTCCTCAAGACGATGGGCGCGGAGGCGCGGGGTGCTCCGGGCTCGTTCGCCAAGGGGCTGGACGTGGTGGAGGACTTCCTCGCGCGCGAGGTGGGCATCCCCCGCGGCACCTACGTGATGAAGAACGGCAGCGGGCTCAACGACGCCAACCGCTTCTCCGCCACGCAGCTCGACCGGATCCTCCGCCACATGTACGAGCGCTTCCCGCTCGCGCCCGAGTACCTGTCCTCGCTGGGCATCGCCGGCAAGGACGGCACGCTCCGCTACCGCTTCGATGGCACCGAGGCGGTGGGCCGGCTGCGCGCCAAGACGGGCACGCTGGAGAACGTGTCGGCGCTCAGCGGCTACGTGCAGGCGGCGGGCGGCGAGAAGTTCATCTTCTCCATGATGGTGAACGACTACCCGGGCCGCTCGGGGCCGGTGGTGCGGGGCCTGGATGCGCTGGGCACGGCGGTGGCCTCGGTGGGCTCGACGATGGGCCCCGGACGCGCGGTGGCCGAGCTCGCCAGTGGCGAGAAGTCCAGCAGCCCCATGGGCGAGATGAGCAGCCGGGTGAAGACGTACCTCGCGCTGAGCAGCCAGCATGACCCGCGCAACATCGGCTTCCTGCGCACGGCGTGGCGCAGCGAGCGCGACCCGGCGGTGCGCGCGGTGGTGGCCGAGGGCCTCTACCAGTCCAACCCCCAGGACTATCTCGGGGTGCGCACGCTCCTGGACAGCTACTCGTCGGGCGCGGAGGTGTACGGCCGGCTGCGCACCGTGGCGCGGGAGTTGTCGGTGGAGGTGCCGGGACTGGGCAGCCTCGTGGAGCTCGCCGCGAGCGGCAACGCCGAGGCGCTCTCGCGCGTCGCCGAGCTGGCCGGGGCCTCCGCGGGCGACAACCTCGCCGAGGGGGAGATGGCCGAGGGCCTGGGCGCCATCGCCCGCTCGGCGCCCGAGGACCTGGTGCTGGCGCTGCGCACCGCGAGCGACAAGGATCGCGAGGCGGCCACCACGCTGCTCGCGCGCGGCCTCGTGCAGACGGGCGAGGCGGATCACCCCTTCTGGAAGGCGCTGCGCAAGAGCCTGGCCGCGCCGGATCCCAAGGTGGCGGAGTTCTCCCGCTCGCTCGAGGGCCTGCTGTCGCGCAAGGTCGCCGAGGCCAAGGCCCCCCGGGCCGAGCCGCCCCTGGGCACTCCCGTGTTGGCCTCGCCGCCCGTCATCGGCGCTGGCCTGTCGGAGACCCGTCCCGGCGGGTGAGAGCCCGCCCACTCGCCCGCCCTCCTTCCCCTCCTCCGACCGTCCGGGAAGGGTGGGGGCTGAAGCCCTGTTCAGGTGCTTGTCAGCCCCTTATGGTAGGGAAGTGGCGCGAGCGGCATTCCCGCTCTTGGATGTAGGTAACCGGCCCGTGGTGGGCCGGTGCTCGAGAAAGGACGGCATCATGGCTGGAGGCGTCAACAAGGTCATCCTCATTGGCAATCTGGGGGCGGACCCGGAAGTGCGCTTCACCCCGGGCGGACAGGCGGTGGCCAACTTCCGCATCGCGACCAGCGACAACTGGACCGACAAGAGCGGCCAGAAGCAGGAGCGCACCGAGTGGCACCGCATCGTGGTGTGGGGAAAGCTCGCGGAGCTGTGCGGTGAGTATTTGAAGAAGGGCCGCCAGTGCTACATCGAGGGCCGTCTGCAGACGCGCGAGTGGACGGACAAGGAGAACCGCAAGAACTACACCACCGAGGTGGTGGCCAACGCGGTGACCTTCCTCGGGGGCCGTGACGGCGTCGGCATGAGTGGTGGCGGCGGCGGCGGTGGGGGCGGGGGCCGCGGTGGGGGCTACTCGCAGCAGCGCGGCGGTGGCGGTGGCGGTGGCCAGTCCCAGGGCGGCGGTTACGACGACTACGGCGCGCCTCCCATGGACGATGGCGGTGGCCCCATGGGAGGTGGCCACGGCGGGGACGACGACATCCCGTTCTAGGGCTTCTTCCCCCTGAAACACCAACGGCCGCTCCCGGGAGACCGGGGCGGCCGTTGTCGTTGCGGGCGCTCGGGAGGGAGCGCCCCCAAGGGACTCAGTGCATGTCGCCCTTGGTCTGGACGATGGCGTTGCGCGCCTGGATGACGGCCTCGGTGCCGCCGGCCTGGTACATGGCGAAGAGCACGCCCCAGCCCATGGCGAGCAGCACGAAGAAGAGGCCGATGGACCACGGCTCGAAGCGGCGCATGGAGCGCTCGCTGGCCAGCAGGCCCCAGCCCATGGCGAAGCCCTGGAGGCCGTTGGCCAGGTGGTACGCGGTGCCGAGGATGCCCAGCGTGTAGACGATGATGGTGGGCAGGTGCCAGTGCATCTCGTAGGCGATGACGGCGAAGGGCTCGGCCGCGCCGTGCACCAGCCGCGGCTGGAGGAAGGCCAGCCAGATGTGGGCGCCGAGGAAGCCGAGCACGCCCACGGCCGCGGCGCGCTGGAGGATGTACTTGAGGTTGCCGTAGTTGGGGTAGGCGCCCAGGTTGGGCCGGAAGCTGAACAGCCGCGCCACGCCCCACGCGGTGTGGATGAGCAGCGGCAGCAGCACGATGATGAAGGTGAAGATCATCGAGTACGGGTGCTTGTACTCGGTCACCGCGGACTGCCAGGCCTGGGCGCCCTGGAAGGCGGCGAGGTTGTCCCACAGGTGGTTCACCACCCAGATGCTCAGCGGCACCACGGCGAGGAACGAGCCCAGACGGGACTGGATGAAGGGCGTCTTCTGGGGGAGGGCGTCGGCGGCAGCGGCTTGGGTGCTCATCGGAACTCCGGACGTCGCGCGGCCTGGGGGGTCGCGCCAGGAAGTCAGTCGGACGGGGCGTTATAGCCCGTCCCGGGGCCGGGGTAGGATTTTCCGCCATGGGAAGACACCTCCCGGGCACAGGGCGGTAACCGGGAGGTATCAGCGGGGGTGATGACTGGGTCCGGTCCCGCTGTCCGGGTCCCTGGCGGGGGGGCCACCGGGGGAGCGCCCGGGTGCGCATTGTCATTGGCGAGCGCCTCCGGGGGCGGCAGGCTATTGCCTCTCATGGCCGATGAACTCGTCAGTGGCTTGTTGAAGGAGACCGACCTGCGCGTGGTGCTCGTCACCACGAGTGACCTGGCCCGCCGGGCGCGCGAGCTGCACCGCTCGGCGTCGGCGTCGGCCTCGCTGATGGCGCAGGCCCTCACCGCCGGGGCCCTGCTCGGCTCGTTGCAGAAGAATGACTCGCGCATCAACCTCCAGGTGGAGTGCGATGGCCCCCTGCGCGGCCTCTTCGTGGATGGGGACGGGGCGGGGGTGGTGCGGGGCTACGCCAAGAATCCCCTCGTGTCGCACGTGGGCGCCGAGGGCGAGTACCACTGGCGTCCGGCGCTCGGGAACAAGGGCTTTTTGTCCGTGCTGCGCGACCTGGGGGGCGGCGAGCAGTACCGCTCGGCGGTGGAACTGGAGAGCTTCGACCTGGGGCGGGACTTGGAGCGCTACTTCCGCATCTCGGATCAGCTCCCCACACGCGTCTACCTCTCCGTGCAGCCGCTGTCCCAGGGCGAGCAGCCCGAGCCGCTGGGACTGGTGGCGGGCATGCTCCTGCAGCCGCTGCCGCAGGGGGACATGGAGGCCTTCCGGGAGCTGGGGGACCGGCTCGCCCGGGACTTCGAGCTCGCGGTCCGGGCGCACGCCGCCCAGGGCACGGGCGCGCTGCTCAAGGCGCTGGTGTCCCAGCCGGACCTGGAGGTGATGTCGCGCTACCCGGTGTCCTTCACGTGCAGTTGCAGCAAGGACCGGGTCAAGCGCGCGCTGACGACCCTGGGCCGGGCGGAGCTGGAGGACATCCTCGCCACGGATGGCAAGGCCGAGGCGGACTGCCACTTCTGCACGATGCACTACGTCATCACCGGGGAGGAGATTCAGGGCCTGCTCGGGGAGATGGAGGCTTCCACGAGCTGAGCGAGGAGGCGGGCGGGGTTTGCTGCCGGGAGTGGCGGCAGCGCACGGCCCGGGGTATGACGCGGGCCCCGCCTCTCACACTGGAGTCCGCGCCGTGGCCACCAAGCGGGCAACACCCAAGGTCACCAAGGGCAAGCCCTCCCAGAAACAGGTGGAGAAACTCGTCTCCATTCCACCCGACGTGGTGCTCGCGCCCCAGGTGGAAGCCCCCCGTCATGCCACCGGACGCGACCAGTCGCGTGCCAGGACCCAGGTGCAGGAGCTGACGTGGGCGCAGTTCGATCGCGCCGTGCAGACGCTCGCGCTCGCCATCCGCCAGTCGTACTCGCCCACGGCCGTGGTGGGCGTGGCGCATGGGGGCGTGTTCGTGGGCGGAGCGCTGTCGAGCGCCCTGGGCGCCGAGTTCTTCCCGGTCCGCATCAGCCGCCGCAGCCGGGACAAGGGCCAGGCCAAGCCGAAGCTGAGCGGGGAGATGCCGCGCGAGCTCAAGGGCAAGCGGGTGCTCATCGTGGACGACGTGGCGTCCAGCGGCGACACGCTGGCGCTGGCCATGGCGCTGGCGCGCAAGGTGGGCGCCCGGGAGGTGCACACCGCGGCGCTGGTGTCCCGGCCGGATGGCTTCGAGCCGGACTTCTGCGCGCTGTCCACCGACGCCCTGGTCGTCTTTCCGTGGGACTACGAGGACGTCGCCGAGGACGGGCGCTTCGACGTGGACCCGGACAAGGCGGGGGCGTGAAGGCCGCGGGGGGGCGCGGAGCGCGATGATCATCGGCACCGCGGGGCACATCGATCACGGCAAGACGTCCCTGGTCAAGGCGCTCACCGGGATCGACACGGATCGGCTGAAGGAGGAGAAGCGCCGGGGCATCACCCTGGAGCTGGGCTTCGCGCACCTCGCGTTGGGCGAGGGGCAGGTGGCGGGCGTGGTGGACGTGCCCGGCCATGAGCGCTTCGTGAAGGCGATGGCGGCGGGGGCCGGCGGGGTGGACCTGGCGGTGCTGGTGGTGGCGGCGGACGAGGGGGTGATGCCCCAGACGCGCGAGCACCTGGACATCTGCCGGCTGCTGGGCGTGAAGGCCGGGGTGGTGGCGCTCACCAAGGCGGATCTGCTTCCGGGGCTGGGCGCGGAGTGGCGCGCGCTGGTGGACGCGGACGTGGCCACGCTGGTGGCGGGCACCTTCCTCGAGGGCCGTCCCGTGGTGCCCGTCTCGTCGCGCACGGGCGAGGGGCTCGAGGCGCTGCGGGCCGCGCTCGTCGAGGCCGCCCGGGACGTGCCCGCGCGTGGCGTGGACGGCCCCGCCTTGCTGCCGGTGGACCGGGCCTTCAGCTTGAAGGGCTTTGGCACGGTGGTGACGGGCACGCTCTTGTCGGGGGCGTTCGCGGCGGAGGACTCGGTGTCCCTGCTGCCGGGACTCGCCGGACCCTGGCGCGTGCGGGGGGTGCAGCGGCATGGTGAGGGCGTGCCACGGGTGGTGGCCGGGCAGCGCGCGGCGGTGAATCTCGTGGGCGTGGAGGCCGAGGCCATCGAGCGGGGCGCGGTGCTGGTGCACGCGGGCGAGGTGTCCGAGACGTCCATGTTGGATGTGGAGCTGAGCCTGTTGGCCGCGGCGCCCGAGGCGCTGCCCCGGCGCCGCAAGCTCCTCTTGCACCTGGGCACGGCGCAGACGGAGGCCACGGTGGCCCTGTTGGACCTGGAGCGGTTGGAGCCGGGCGAGACGGGGCTCGCGCAGCTGCGGCTGGCGACGCCCGTGGCGGCGCTGCCCGGCCAGCGCTTCATCCTCCGGGGCCCGCGCGCGCTGCCGGGCCGGGGTGCCACGTTGGCTGGGGGACGGGTGCTGTCCATCTCGCCTCCGCGCCGGCGCAAGGGCGGGGCCGGGGTGGTGGCGCCGCTGCTGGAGGCGGACCCGGGCACCCAGGTGGCGTGGCTCTTGAGACAGGCGGGCTACCGGGGCCTCACCTGGAAGGAGCTCTTCGCCCGCTCCGCCCTGGCGTCCCGGGTGCTGTCGCGGGTACTGGAGACGCTCGGCGCGCGGGGCGCGGCGCTGCTGGTGGACAAGGAGCGGCGGCTGTACCTGTCGGGCGAGGTGTTCGAGGGAATGCGGGCGAGGGCCCTGGCGCTGCTCGACGCCTTCCATGAGCGCGAGCCCTTGCGTGAGGGGCTGTCGAGGGAGGAGCTGCGCCAGCGCCTGTCGGGCGAACTGGAGGCCCGGGTGTTCTCCCGGCTGGTGCAGACGTTGGTGGAGGCGGGCAAGGTGGAGGTGGAGCGCGAGACGGTGAGGCGGGTGGGGCGGGGCCGCACGTTGTCCTTGGATGAGGACGCGGCGCGCACGCGGCTGGTGGCGGACCTGGGCGCGGCGGGGCTCGCTCCGCCCACGCTCAACGAGCTGGCCGAGCGGCTGCGCCTGCCCGTGCCCCGGGTGAGGGAGCTGCTGCGGGTGGCGGTGGCGGAGGGCCGGGTGGTGGGGGTGAGTGAGGAACTCTACTTCGACGCGGGCGCGCTGGCCGGTCTCAAGGAGAGGCTCGTTGCCTACCTGCGCGACAAGAGCGACATTTCCACCCAGGCGTTCAAGGAGTTGGTGGGGCAGAGCCGGAAGTTCGTCATTCCCCTCTCGGAGTACTTCGATCGCGAGAAGGTCACGCTTCGTGTCGGAGAGAAACGGGTGTTGCGGCGCGCATGACGAGGAATCTCTACAACGAGGCGACCCTGCGCAGCCTCATCGACAACTTCACCAATCCCATCTCCGTGGTCCAGGATGGTCGGATCCGGATGGCCAACGACGCCTACCTGGAGATGCACGGGTTGGCGCGCGAGCAGGTCGAGGGCCGCTCCTTCTTCGACTTCCTCCACCCGGAGGACCTGGCGAGGCTGCGCACGCGCTACCGCCTGCGCGAGCAGGGGATGCTGGCGGAGAGCGATCCCCGGCGCTACGTGCTCCCGGCGCGTCCGGGCGTGGGGCCGCGGGAGCTGGCGGTGCACGTGCAGGAGGTGGAGCTGGAGGGCAGTGGCTTCGCGCTGCTGTGCAACCACCTGGTGCTGGGCGATCGTCCGAACGAGCTGGAGATGGCCGAGCGCCTGGTGGAGACGTCCGCGAAGCTCGTCGCGGCGCGCTCCGAGGAGGCGGTGCGGCGCATCGCCCTGGAGGGCTTCGAGGGGGTGGGGCTCGCCGCGCGCTTCCTGGTGCGGGACGGGGAGCGCTTCAGCCCCTTCGAGGGACTCGAGGAGGTGCTCGCCCAGCGGGCGCTGTCCGAGGCACGCCCCGTCTTCGGCCACTTCGAGAATGAGTCCACGGCCGTCTACCTCGCGCTGGGCACTCCGTCGCCGGAGGTGTTGTGGGTGGCGGGCTCGCAGGTGCGGCCCTCGTACGGGCCGGTGCTGGAGCTCTTCGCCAAGGTGGTGGGGGCGGCGCTCACCGACGCGCGGCTGTTGGCGGACGTGGAGCGCAGCCGCTGGGAGCTGTCGTCCGTGGCCGAGGTGGCGCGCTTCGTCGCGCTGCCCGAGCCTCCCTCGCCCGAGGATTTCCTCGCGCGGCTGTCGCTGCTGGTGGGCGCCGAGGCCGTGGTGTTGTACGGGTCGGACTCGCCGGAGGGGCCCTTCGGGCTCGTGGCGCAGGTGGGTCTGGCGCCGGCCCTGGTGGAGGCGCTCCCCAGGCCGCGGGGGGAGTGGCTGTCGACGGAGATGCCGGCTCGGGGCGTGATGCTCTCCAGCGAGGCGGAGGAGCGCGAGTGGAGCGCGCTGTCCGCGGGCCGTCTGGTCCGGAGCGCGGCGGTGCCGCTGTTGCAGGGAGGTCAGCCCGGGGGGCTCTTGCAGGTGCTGCGCGGCGCGGACCATCCCTTCAGCGCGGAGGAGCTGCGGCTGCTGGCCACGCTGGCCGAGCTGTTGATGATGTTGCTGGAGCAGCGCCGCCTGCGCGCCGAGTCCGCGCGCCAGCTCACCGATTCGCGCCTGCTGTTGGATCTGGCGCGCACCACCGCCGCCACGTTGGAGGTGGCGAGCATCCTGGACGTGGCCTCGGACTTCCTCGTCAAGCTGTTGGACGTCTCCAACTGCTTCATCCTCCTGCATGACGAGCAGGCGGGGGTGCTGCGGGGGGCCGCGGCTTCCGCCAGTCATCGGGATTTCTTCCGGGGCCTGGTGGTGCCGGTGGATGACCCCGAGAGTCTCACGGCGCGCGTGGCGCGCGAGCGCCGGTCCATCGCCGTGCCGGACCTGTCGAAGGCCCAGGGCCTCGGGCGGCGCACGCTCGTGCAGCAGCTCGGGGAGAAGGCGATGCTGGCCTTGCCGCTCACCTCGCGCGAGCAGCTCATCGGCGTGGTGTTGCTGGACGATACCCGCCGGCCCCGGATCTTCCCCACGGCGTTCATCGAACTGGCCGAGGCCACGTGCGGGCAGATCGCCCTGGCCATCACCAACGCGCGTCTGTACGAGTCGCTGTGGGCGTCCTACGCGGAGCTGGCCGCCGCGCGCGCGGAGATGGTCAAGCGCGAGCGCCTGGCGGCCCTGGGCGAGCTGTCGGCCATCGTGGCCCACGAGGTGCGCAATCCCCTGGGCGCCATCTTCAACGCCGTGGCGTCGCTGCGCCACCTGCTCAAGCCGGATGGCGACACGGCCATGCTCCTGGACATCCTCGCCGAGGAGAGTGACCGGTTGGATCGCATGGTGAGCGATCTGCTCGACTACACGCGGCCGCGCGAGCCCATCCGCCAGCTCGAGGACGTGTCGCGCATGCTGCAGGACGCGGTGGAGGCGGCGTGGAAGCAGCAGGGCAGCCCGAGCCACATCACGCCCTCCATCGAGGTGGAACCGCAGCTGCCCCGGGTGCCGTTGGATCGGCGCCACATCCGCCAGGTGCTCATCAACATGCTGATCAACGCCATGCAGGCGATGCCCCAGGGCGGCGGGGTGCGGGTGCTCGCCCGCCGCGAGCTGCATGAGGACCGGGAGCTCTTGCGCATCGACGTGGTGGACCAGGGGTGCGGCATTCCCACCGAACTCCTCCACCGCGTCTTCGAGCCCTTCTTCACCACCAAGGCCCAGGGCACCGGCCTGGGGCTCGCGGTGGTCAAACGCATCATCGAGGAGCACCACGGGGAGCTCTCCCTGGAGAGCACTCCGGGCCGTGGCACGACCTTCTCCATCCGTCTCCCCCTCAACCAGCCGACGAGTCCGCCGTGACAGACCCATCGACGACTACCCTTCCCCGTGGCCGCATCCTGGTGGTGGATGACCAGTGCAACATGCGCGCCACCACCGCGCTGCTCCTGCGCTCCGAGGGCTACTTCGTGCTCGAGGCCGCCACGGGCGAGGAGGCACTGCAGATCCTGTCGGGCGGCCGCGTGGAGCTGATGCTGACCGACCTCAAGATGGAGCCCATGGATGGGCTCACCCTGCTCAAGAAGGCGCTGGAGGTGTCGCCTCGCCTGCAGGTCATCATGATGACGGCGTTTGGCTCCATCGAGAGCGCCGTGGAGGCCATGCGCCAGGGGGCGTTCGACTACGTCACCAAGCCCTTCAAGGAAGGGGAGCTGCGCTACCGGGTGGAGCGGGCGCAGGAGCGGGCGCGACTGCAGGCCACGGTGGACATGCTGGCGGGCGAGTTCAACGAGCGTCACGGCTTGAGCGCGCTGGTGGGCCGCAGTCCGGCGATGCTCGAGCTGACGTCGCGGCTGGTGCGCGTGGCGCAGAGTGACGCCACGGTGCTGGTGCAGGGCGAGAGCGGCACGGGCAAGGAGCTCGTCGCGCGCGCGGTGCACGCGCACAGCCGGCGCAAGGGGATGCCCTTCGTGCCCGTCAACTGCGCCGCCATCTCCGAGTCGCTGCTGGAGAGCGAGCTGTTCGGCCACGCCAAGGGCGCCTTCACCGGCGCGGTGCGGGCCCGCCGGGGTCTGGTGGAGGAGGCGGACGGGGGCACGCTCTTCATCGACGAGGTGACGGAGACGACGCCCGCCTTCCAGTCCAAGCTGCTGCGCACGTTGCAGGACGGCGAGGTGCGGCGCGTGGGCGAGTCCACCGCGGTGAAGGTGGACGTGCGCATCGTGGCCGCCACCAACCGGGACATCGAGCTGGAGGTTCAGGAGAAGCGCTTCCGGCAGGATCTCTACTACCGGCTCAACGTGGTGACCCTGCGGGTGCCTCCGCTGCGCGAGCGTCTGGAGGACGTGCCCGCGCTGGCCGAGCACTTCCTCAAGCGCGCCAATGCGCGCAGCCCCAACCCCAAGCGCCTGTCGGCGGCGGCGGTGGAGCACCTGATGGGCCACCACTTCCCGGGCAACGTCCGGGAGTTGGAGAACCTGGTGGAGCAGGCGGCGGCGCTGTCCGAGGGTGAGGAGCTGCTTCCGGAGGACTTTCCCCTGCGGCCCCTCACCCGGGTGGGTGGGGCCCTGGATGCGCCGCCCGCGCCGCTCACCACGGATGTCAGCTCCCGCGTCCCCACGCTGGCCGAGGCGGTGGAAGAGGCCGAGCGCCGGGCCATCGCCCAGGCCTTGGAGCGCTACGCGATGGATCTGGGCCGAGTGGCCGAGGAGTTGGCCGTTTCCTCCACCACGTTGTGGCGGAAGATGAAGCGCCTCAACCTCCGTCCACCTGGAGGAGAACATCGGGAGTGAGGGCGGAGCTGCAAGGGCCGTTCAATGATGAAAACTGGAACCCCCCGGGATGACAGCGGATTTGCAGCGCTGAAAACGCATTGCAGCCGTGCAATGCACAAGGGCGTTCCCCGGGGAGGCACCTCTGTTCAAACCCTTGAAATAACAGGGCTTTGAACTGGCGGGCGGGCTGGCATGCAGCGTGCTAAAGGTTGAAGTCAGAATGCGCTGATGTGGCGCTGAAGAGGTTCCCCCCCACCGCTTCAGTGTCTCCGGTGTGTTTCCTTTAGAAGAACCCGCGGCCCGGTACCCTCTTCGAGGGTTCCGGGCCGCCTTCTTTTCGGGCCTCGGGAGCTGATCCCACCGGCATCCCGGGAGAGAAGGGTTGGGGGCTTTTCACATGTGAAAGGCGATTGCAGGGCTGCAATGCAGGGCTGAAAGCAGCCCGGCGCCCGTGCCTTCCCCCTGGAAGCCAACCCACTGGAATCCTTGGTGTTTCGGTGGAGCGCGGAGATGGCATGGGGAGTGCTAAAGCATGGACTCGGAGCATGTCGGAGCTGGTCGAAGGAGGTTCCCCCCCACCGCCTTCAGCCCTCCAGATGGCTTCCTGAGAAGAACCCGCGGCCCGGTAGCCCTTTCTGAGGGCTCCGGGCCGTCTTCTTTTTGGGCCTTGACCGCTAGGTGGAGCCCCGCCTCCCGGGAGAGAAGGGTTGGGGGCTTTTCACATGTGAAAGGCGATTGCAGGGCTGCAATGCAGAGCTGAAAGCGGCCCGGCGCCCGTGCCTCTCCCCTGGAAGCCAACCCACTGGAATCCTTGGTGTTTCGGTGGAGCGCGGAGATGGCATGGGGAGTGCTAAAGCATGGACTCGGAGCATGTCGGAGCTGGTCGAAGGAGGTTCCCCCCCACCGCCTTCAGCCCTCCAGATGGCTTCCTGAGAAGAACCCGCGGCCCGGTAGCCCTTTCTGAGGGCTCCGGGCCGTCTTCTTTTTTGGGCCTTGGCCGCCAGGTGGAGCCCTGCCTCCCGGGAGAGAAGGGCTGGGGGCTTTTCACATGTGAAAGGCGATTGCAGGGCTGCAATGCAGGGCTGAAAGCAGCCCGGCGCCCGTGCCTTCCCCCTGGAAGCCAACCCACTGGAATCCTTGGTGTTTCGGTGGAGCGCGGAGATGGCATGGGGAGTGCTAAAGCATGGACTCGGAGCATGTCGGAGCTGGTCGAAGGAGGTTCCCCCCCACCGCCTTCAGCCCTCCAGATGGCTTCCTGAGAAGAACCCGCGGCCCGGTAGCCCTTTCTGAGGGCTCCGGGCCGTCTTCTTTTTGGGCCTTGGCCGCCAGGTGGAGCCCCGCCTCCCGGGAGAGAAGGGTTGGGGGCTTTTCACATGTGAAAGGCGATTGCAGGGCTGCAATGCAGAGCTGAAAGCAGCCCGGCGCCTGTGCCTCCCCCCTGGAAGCCAACCCACTGGAATCCTTGGTGTTTCGGTGGAGCGCGGAGATGGCATGGGGAGTGCTAAAGCATGGACTCGGAGCATGTCGGAGCTGGTCGAAGGAGGTTCCCCCCCACCGCCTTCAGCCCTCCAGATGGCTTCCTGAGAAGAACCCGCGGCCCGGTAGCCCTTTCTGAGGGCTCCGGGCCGTCTTCTTTTTGGGCCTTGACCGCCAGGTGGAGCCCCGCCTCCCGGGAGAGAAGGGTTGGGGGCTTTTCACATGTGAAAGGCGATTGCAGGGCTGCAATGCAGGGCTGAAAGCAGCCCGGCGCCCGTGCCTTCCCCCTGGAAGCCAACCCACTGGAATCCTTGGTGTTTCGGTGGAGCGCGGAGATGGCATGGGGAGTGCTAAAGCATGGACTCGGAGCATGTCGGAGCTGGTCGAAGGAGGTTCCCCCCCACCGCCTTCAGCCCTCCAGATGGCTTCCTGAGAAGAACCCGCGGCCCGGTAGCCCTTTCTGAGGGCTCCGGGCCGTCTTCTTTTTTGGGCCTTGGCCGCCAGGTGGAGCCCTGCCTCCCGGGAGAGAAGGGCTGGGGGCTTTTCACATGTGAAAGGCGATTGCAGGGCTGCAATGCAGGGCTGAAAGCAGCCCGGCGCCCGTGCCTTCCCCCTGGAAGCCAACCCACTGGAATCCTTGGTGTTTCGGTGGAGCGCGGAGATGGCATGGGGAGTGCTAAAGCATGGACTCGGAGCATGTCGGAGCTGGTCGAAGGAGGTTCCCCCCCACCGCCTTCAGCCCTCCAGATGGCTTCCTGAGAAGAACCCGCGGCCCGGTAGCCCTTTCTGAGGGCTCCGGGCCGTCTTCTTTTCATCGCTCCTGGGTTTGCCGTGGAGGGCTCATTCACCCGCGCTGCTCCGGCCCTTCCTGGTGCTCGAGGTGAGGCTGTTGGCGGGGTCTGCCCGTGGTGGACGCCTTTCGTCGGATTGGCGCCAAGCTGGATCGATTCCCCTCGCATCCGTTCACGCCCTCACTGTGGCGTCTGACGGCTCCGCGGTGTCCGGGCGGTGCGGAACGGGGAAACGGCGTCCGGCCGCGCGCTCGAGTGCCGGAACGAAAACGCCCGGGCGTGAGCCGCCCGGGCGTGGGTGAACCGGAAGCCGTGCGACTTCAGCGGTTGAGCAGGCTGCCGGCCTGGGTGATCCACTCGGTGAGGGGCCCGGGCAGGATGCCCAGCAGCACCACGGCGGCGGTGGAGATGATGAGCACCAGCTCCGTCATCCAGGCCCGCTCCAGCGGGTGGGCGCCCTCGGGGACCGGGCGCATGTACATGTAGACGACCACGCGCAGGTAGTAATAGGCGCCGGCCGCGCTGGAGAGCACCGCGACGATGGTGAGCCCGACGAGGCCCACGTCCACCGCGGCGCGGAAGAGCAGGAGCTTGCCGATGAAGCCGACGGTGGGCGGAATGCCGGCGAGCGACAGCATGAAGGCGGCCATCGCGAAGGCCCAACCCGGCCGGCGCTGGGCCAGTCCGCTCAGGCGCTCCAGGTCCCACGCGGTGCCCCGCTCCTCGTCCTCGCGGCGCTCCAGGAGGGAGACGATGCCGAAGGCGCCAATCGCGGTGACGGCGTAGGCGAGCAGGTAGAAGAGGATGCTGCGCAGGGCCTCGACGCGCGCGGTGGCCTCGACACTGGCGCCGGTGAGCGACGTGGGCCCGAGCAGCTCGAACTGCTGGCCGGGCTGCACGACGAAGAGGGCGGCCACGCCCAGCATCAGATAGCCGGCGTGGGCGATGGAGGAGTAGGCCAGCATGCGCTTGACGTTGCGCTGCGGGATGGCGAGCAGGTTGCCGCCCACCATGGTGAGCAACGCCAGCGTGGAGAACAGGGCGAAGGGCAGCTTGCCGTTGATGCCGCTGCCCACGGTGACGAACACGCGCACGAGCGCCACGAAGGCGGCGGCCTTCACTCCCGCGCTCATGAGCGCGGTGACGGGAGTGGGCGCGCCCTCGTAGACGTCCGGCGTCCACATGTGGAAGGGCACTGCGGCCACCTTGAAGGCGAAGCCCGCGGCCACCAGCACCGCGCCCGCGTAGACGAGCGCCGCGTGGGACTCCATCGCGTCGCGCAGCGGCTGCGCCATGTTCGACAGCAGCGTGGTGCCCGTGGCGCCGTACAGGAGCGCCGCGCCGTAGAGCAGCACCGCGGAGGAGAAGGCGCCGAGGATGAAGTACTTGAAGCCCGCCTCGCTCGGCCGCGTGCCACGCCGCAGGAAGCTCGTGAGCGCGTACGTGGAGATGGACAGCACCTCGATGTTGACGAAGACGGTGATGAGCTCGTTGGACAGGCCCAACAGGCTCATGCCCGCGCCCGCGAAGAGCATCAGCGCGTAGAACTCACCGCGCTCGGCGCCCCGGCGGCGCAGGAAGCCCGCCGAGGTGAGCGTGGCCAGCGCCAGCGACACACAGACGATGAAGGTCAGGAAGCTGGAGAAGGGATCCAACGCGCCGAAGCCGAGGAACACCTCGCGCGCGGGCTCGAACAAGAGCTGCAGCGACACGCCGCCGGCGATGACGGCCGTGATGCTGGCCAGCACGGCCTGGTAGCCGCGGGTGGAGCTCGCGGAGAGGAACACCTCCGAGAGCAGCAGGATGCACGCGCCCAGCACCAGGATGAACGCGGGAATCAGGGGAAGGAAGTCTGCCGAGGTGAGGGTGGGCAGGTTCATGATGGAAGGCTTTCGGCTAGCGCCGGTCGGCGAGCGGACCCGCCGGCTGGGCATGAGGGGCGGCGGCCTCGCCGGAGGGGGGCAGGCCCATCACGTTGATGCGCACGTCGACGGGCTGAACCTGGCTGCCGGGCGCGCCCAGGCTGGCGCGGCTGACGAAGCGCTCGGTGGCGGGGTTGATGCGGTCGAGGAAGGGCTGGGGCTTGAGACCCATGACGACCACGAGCACCAGGAAGGGCAGCACCGTGACGAGCTCGCGCGCGTTGAGGTCCGTCAGGTTCTGGTTGTCGCGGTGGGTGAGGGGCCCGAAGAAGACCTTCTGCACCATCCACAGCATGTACGCCGCGCCCAGGATGACGCCCAGCGTGGCGAAGACGCCAAAGCCCACGCCCAGGTTGCTCTTGAAGGTGCCCAGCAGCACGAGGAACTCGCCCACGAAGCTGTTGGTGCCCGGCACCGCCACGGACGAGAAGGTCATGATGAGGAAGGCCGCCGTGTACACCGGCACCACCTTGGCGATGCCGCCGTAGTCGGACATCAGGCGCGTCTGCCGCCGCTCGTGCAGCAGGCCGAACAGGAGGAAGAGCGCGCCGGTGGCCACACCGTGGTTGAGCATCTGGTAGGCGCTTCCACTGGCGCCCTCGCTGGTGAGGGCCACGAGGCCCAGCATGCAGTAGCCCAGGTGGCTCACCGACGAGTAGGCGATGAGCTTCTTGATGTCGCGCTGTGCCAGGCACATGAGCGCGCCGTAGACGATGCCCACCACCGCGAGCGCCGCCAGCACGGGCCGCACCTGGTGCATCGCCGCGGGGAAGAAGGGGATGGCGTAGCGCCAGAAGCCATAGACGCCGATCTTCGCCATGACCGCGGACAAGAGGATGGTGCCCCCGGTGGGGGCCTGCACGTAGGCATCCGGCAGCCAGGTGTGCAGCGGCCACATGGGCACCTTGATGGCGAACGCCAGCGCGAAGGCCGCGAACATCCAGGGGCCCCAGCGGTACAGCGCGCCCGCCATGCCGGTGAGCCGTCCACAGTCCTCGCCGCACGTGGCGAGCTGCCGGTTGGCATCCGCCAGGCTGTTGTAGATGGCCGCGTAGTCGAAGGAGCGGGTGCTGCCCGTGCCGCTGATGAAGTACAGGGCGACGATGGCCACCAGCATCAGCAGCGAGCCCGCCAGCGTGTAGAGGAAGAACTTCACCGCCGCCGCCTGGCGATCCTCGCCTCCCCACACCCCCACCAGCAGGTACATGGGGATGAGCATGGCCTCCCAGAAGACGTAGAAGAGCAGCACGTCCAGCGACACCAGCGCGCCCATCATCGCCACCTGCAAGAGCAGCAGGGCGATGTGGAACTCCTTCACGCGCTCGGTGATGGCCGTGCGCGACGCCAGCACCACCAGGGGCCCGATGAACACGGTGAGCAGCACGAGGCTGATGGACAGGCCATCCACGCCGACGTGGTAGCTCACGCCCAGTTGCTCCAGCCACCGCACGCGGTACTCGAGCTGGAACTCGGCACCGGCGGGCTCGAAGCGCAGGTAGGCCCAGACGCCGAGCGCCAGGTCCACCAGCATGCCGATGAGCGTGACCGCGCGCACCTGGCCGCGCTCACCCGCGGGCAGCAGGCACAGGAGCGCCACGAAGAGCAGTGGCAGGTAGACGACGATGTTGAGCAGATGGGTGTCGAAGAGGCTCACTGCAGCACCTGGATGATCGCGTAAACCGCACCGCCGAGCAGGGCCAGGGCCATCACCGCGGCATAGGCCTGGGCATCTCCCGTCTGCGCGTAGCGCAGCGCGCCGCCCACGCGGGCCGTGACCCACGCCGTGCCGCGCACCAACACTGTGTCGATGAGCATGGTGTCCACCAGCTTGAACAGCAGGACACCGAGGTTCTTCACCGGCCGGATGATCAGGAAGGTGTAGACCTCATCCACATAGAACTTGTTCTGCGTGAAGCGGCGCACCGCGCGGGCGAACGCCGGCGCCGGCTGACCCACCCGGCTCGGGTAGTACTTCAGGTAGGCGAACGCCGCCGCTGCGCCGCCCACCAGCGCCACGACCCAGGCGATGAGGTAGTCGGCCATCGTGGGCAGGCTGTGGTCCAGCGTCACCTGCGCGCCCCGCAGGGCGATGCGCTCGGCGCTGGCGAACACCGGGCCGAGGAAGTTCTCCATCACCGGCTGCGGGCCGTTGCGGCTGGGCATGAGGGGCAGCGCGTACGCGAGCGACACCACGCTCAGGATGGCCAGGATGACCAGGGGCACCGTCATGTACCCGGAGCTCTCGTGGGCGTGCTCGGTCTTCGCCTCGGCCGAGCGCTTGCCCTCGAAGGTGAGCACGTACAGGCGGGTCATGTAGAAGGCCGTGCACGCCGCGATGAGGAGCCCCACCGCGTAGAGCAGCGTGGAGGCCGACTCGAAGCCGTGCAGGTGGTTGTGGTGCACGCCGTGCAGCAGGGCGTCCTTGGAGAAGAAGCCGGAGAAGGGGGCGATGCCGGTGATGGCCAGGGTGGCGATGAGGAAGGTGGACCATGTCCACGTCATCTCGTGGCGCAGCCCGCCCAGCTTCTTGATGTCCGTCTCGTCGCCGTTGCCGTGCATCACGCTGCCGGCGCCCAGGAAGAGGCAGGCCTTGAAGAAGGCGTGGGTGACCAGGTGCAGCACCGCCGCCCAGAAGATGCCCATGCCCACGCCCATGAACATCAGGCCGAGCTGCGACACCGTGGAGTAGGCGAGCACCTTCTTGATGTCGTCCTGCGCGAACGCGATGAGCGCCGCGATGAGGGCGGTGAAGGCTCCGATGCTGGCCACCACCAGCATGGCCGTGGGGCTGAGCACCAGCAGGTAGCTCATGCGGCAGAACAGGTAGACGCCCGCGGTCACCATCGTCGCCGCGTGGATGAGGGCGGAGACGGGCGTGGGGCCGGCCATGGCGTCCGGCAGCCACACGTACAGCGGGAACTGGGCGCTCTTGCCCGCCGCGCCCAGGAGGAACAAGAGCAGCGCCGCCGTCAGCACGCCGCCGAAGGTGCGGCCCGCCAGCGGACCCGCCTGGATGGGCGTCTGCAGGGTGAGCGCGTTGGGCGCCTTGTCGCTCGAGACGGGCACCGCGTTGGCCATCACCTCCAGCCCCTGGAAGGTCAGCGGGCCCTTCAGCTCCAGGCCCTCGCGGAAGCGGGCCTGGGCGGCCTCGGCGTTGATGCCCGAGGCGAAGTTGCTCGTGTTCGCCTGGCTGTTGAACGCCCCCACCAGCAACACGATGAGGAAGGAGCCGATGAGGAAGGCGAAGTCGCCGATGCGGTTGGCGATGAACGCCTTGCGGCCCGCCCATGCCTTGGCCGCGTCGGTGTACCAGAAGCCGATGAGCAGGTAGCTGGCGAGACCCACGCCCTCCCAGCCCACGAAGAGCAGGACGAGGTTGTCGGCGAGCACCAGCGTGAGCATCGCCGCGATGAAGAGGTTGAGGTAGGCGAAGTAGCGCCAGGGGCTCTCGTCGTGCTCCATGTAGCTCGTGGAGTACACGTGGATGAGGAAGCCCACGCCGGTGATGACCAGCAGCATGATGCCCGACAGGTGGTCCACCATCAGGCCCAGGTTCACCCGGAAGTCACCGGCGGCGAACCAGATGCCGTAGTCATACCCGAGCGAGTAGCGCAGGGCGCTGGAGGAGAAGGCGTTCTCCATGGCCACCGGCGTGCCGCCCTGCGGCGCGTGGTTGACGCACCAGAAGGCCAGCACGGACAGCGCGAAGGAGCCGGCCACCATCGCGCACGCGATGAGGTGCACGTTGGCGCGGCCCAGCTTCTTGCCGAATACGCCGCACACGAACGCGCCCAGCAGCGGCAACGCGATGATGAGCCACAACGACTGCGCGAAGACGGCGGGCTCCACCGGCGCGGTCATGAAGAATGACTTGAGGGCATCCATTGCTCTGAGGGCTCTCGTAGGGCGGAAAAGGAGGGGGAGGGGGACCGTGTCAGTGCTTCATGGTCCGGATTTCTTCGATGTTGACGGTGCCGCGGCTGCGGAACACGGCGATGACGATGGCCAGTCCGATGGAGGCCTCCGCCGCCGCGACGGCGATCACGAAGAAGGCGGACACGTGGCCCGTGGCGTCCCCGTTGAGCCGCGCGAAGGACAAGAACGTCAGGTTCGCCGCGTTGAGCATCAGCTCCACGCACATGAACACCACCAGGGCGTTGCGGCGCACCAGCACGCCGAACATGCCCAGGCAGAACAGGATGGCGGCGAGGACGAGGTAGTACTTGATGTCGACGGAGTGGACCATGACGCCGAGGGAAGGAGGGCGGACGCGGCCCGCCTTCTAGCAGAGGGTTGAAGGGGACGCGCTCAAATCCGCGACTTGGCCACCACCACCGCGCCCACCATGCCCACCAGCAGCAGCAGGCTGACGGCCTCGAAGGGCAGCAGCCACTTGGTGAAGATGGTCTGGCCGATGACCGCCAGGGTGCCAAAGCCCTGGCTCATCGCCTGGCTGCCCGTGAACGTGCTGGCCGACGGGATGCGCCAGATGGCCGTCACCAGCACCGCCAGCAGTCCCGCCGCCGCCACGCCTCCGGCCACGCGCGCCAGCGTCACCCGGGGGCCCGGGGTGCTCGACTCGCCCAGGTTGAGCAGCATGATGACGAAGAGGAAGAGCACCATGATGGCGCCCGTGTAGACGAGCACCTGCAGCACCGCCACGGTGTGCGCCCACAAGAGCACGTAGATGCCGGCCAGGAAGAAGAAGGTGGCCACCAGCGACATGGCGGAGCTGATGGGGCTCTTGGCGACGATGACCATCACCGCCGACACCACCGTCAGCAGGGCGAAGACTCCGAAGAGGACGTGCTCGATGCTCAAGACCAGTCTCCGAACGCGCCCCAGGGCTTGTCGCCGAACGGGCAGCGGTGCTCGCGGATGTGCGCCTCGAACTCGTCGCGGAAGCGCATGAGGAAGGAATGCGTCGGCAGCGCCGCGGCATCGCCCAGCGCGCAGATGGTGTTGCCCAGGCCGATGGGCGGGTAGGGCGCGATGGACGAGGCCACGTTGCTCAGCTGCTCCACGTCGCCCGGCTCGCCCCGGCCCTCCTCGATCTTGCGCAGGATGCGCGCCTGCCACGGCGTGCCCTCGCGGCACGGCGTGCACTGGCCGCACGACTCCTCGGCGTAGAAGCGCGCCACGCGCCACAGGCTGCGCACCATGCAGGTGGTGTCATCCATGACGATGACGCCGCCGGAGCCCGCCATGCTCTGCTTCACCTTGAGCGCCTCGAACTCCATGGCGATGTCCAGCTCGTCCGGGCTGAGGATGGGCGCCGACGAGCCTCCCGGAATCACCGCCTTGACCTTGCGCCCCGCGGGCAGGCCCTGGCCGTACTTGTCGTCGAAGATGAGCTGGTTGAAGGTCGTCTCCAGCGGCACCTCGTACACGCCCGGCCGGTTCACCGAGCCCGACAGGCACATGATGCGCGTGCCGCCCGACTTGTCCGTGCCCAGGCCCGCGTACCAGGCCGAGCCCCGGGTGAACACGTGCGGCACGCTCGAGAGCGTCTCCACGTTGTTGACCACCGTGGGGCAGCCGAACAGGCCCACCACCGCCGGGAAGGGCGGCTTGAGCCGCGGCCAGCCCTTCTTGCCCTCGAGGCTCTCCAGCAGCGCCGTCTCCTCGCCGCAGATGTAGGCGCCCGCGCCGCGCACCAGATAGCAGTCCAGCGCGTAGTCCTTGCCCATCAGGCTCTTGCCGAAGATGCCCGCGGCGTACGCCTCCTTGATGGCCTGGTTGAGCCGCTCCGCCGGGAACTTGAACTCGCCGCGCAGGTACACGTAGCAGGTGTGCACGTTGAGCGCGTAGGCCGCGATGGCGATGCCCTCGAGCAGCATGTGCGGGTCATGCGTGAGGATGTTGCGGTCCTTGAAGGTCCCCGGCTCGGACTCGTCGCCGTTGACGGCGAGGTACTTCGGCTTGGGGTTGTCCTTGGGGACGAAGCTCCACTTGAGCCCGGTGGGAAAGCCCGCCCCGCCGCGCCCGCGCAGGTTGGACTTCTTCACCTCGTCGATGATCTGCGCGGGCGTCAGCTCCAGCGCCTTGGTGAGGCCCTGGTAGCCCCCGCGCTTCTTGTACGCGTCCATCGTCCACGACTGGGGCGTGCCCCAGGCGGTCGAGATGACGGGTTCGAATGCCGTTGTCGCCATGAAATCAGGTTCCTTGATGGAGCAGGTCAGGAGAGCTTGTCGATCAGCTCGTCGAGCTTGGCCCTCGACAGGCTCTCGTGGTGGTCCTCATTGATTTGCAGGCACGGCGCGGTGCCGCACGAGGCCAGGCACTCCGTCTCGCGCAGGGTGAAGCGCTCGTTCGCCTCTCCGGCCTTCAACCCGAGCTTGTTCTCCAGGTGGGCGAGCATCTTCTCGGCTCCCCGGAGCGCGCAGGGCAGGTTGGTGCACACGTCGATGACGTACTTGCCGGGCTTCTTCAGGTGGTACATCACGTAGAAGCTCGCCACCTCATAGGCGCGCTCCGGCGTGACACCGAGCACCTGCGCGACGAGCTTGATGCCCTCGGGCGGCAGCCACCCCTTGATCTCTTGCATCAATCGCAGCGCGGGAAGCATCGCGGCGCTCTTCCGGTCCGCGGGATAGTGCGACAGGATCTCCGCGATCTCCGTGTCGAACTTCTTCTGCTCTTCGGGGGTGAACAGGGACTCCGCCATGGCGGGGGGTTCGTAAGTCTCTGACGCCCGCGTTGTCAACATAAACCCTCGGCGCTACACTGCGCCGGCACCAGCAAAATTCCGAGCGATTTCAACCCCTTGTTATGAATCGGGGATCAGACGACCAGCGTGAAGGACCCCGAGTGCCGCTCGTGTTACGGGTGCGCTTTCCGGACCAGGCCCGGATGACGGAGGTGACGGAGAACCTGTCACGAGGAGGAATCTTCGTGCAGACCGACCGTCCTTTCACCGTGGGTGAGTCCGTTGGATTGGCACTTTCTTTCCCGGGGCTTCTGGATCCGGTAGAAGTCGTGGGAACGGTGGCATGGGTCCGGCCCGTGTCGCCCGAAGCACCCGGGGGTGTCGGCATCCGGGTGCTCCAAGCGGAGGACCGGCAGCGATTGGGTGACATCTTGAGTGCGCCAGGACAGACCCGCGCGTCGGACCGGACGGCCGCCCCCGCGGACGGCTATCGCGTCCTCATCGTCGAGGACAATCCCCACATCATCGAGATGTACAGCTACGTGCTCAAGAAGCTGGCGAGTGGCGAGCTGGCGGGACGGGTGCCCCTGGAGGTGCACTTCTCTCCCGATGGGCATCACGCGCTGCAGGCGCTGCGCTCCAGCCGCTTCAGCCTGGTGATGACGGATCTGTACATGCCGGTGATGGACGGCTTCGCGCTCATCGAGCGCATCCGCGCCGAGGAGGCGCTCAAGTCCATTCCCGTGGTGGCCATCTCCGCGGGAGGCCCCGAGGCGCGCGAGCGTGCCATGCAGCTCGGGGTGGACATCTACCTGCGCAAGCCCGTGCGCTT
Source organism: Cystobacter fuscus (assembly GCF_044360685.1). Lineage (GTDB taxonomy): Bacteria > Myxococcota > Myxococcia > Myxococcales > Myxococcaceae > Cystobacter > Cystobacter fuscus_C. The sequence goes on from NZ_CP043491.1 coordinate 1,709,646, forward strand.
CCAGGAAGTGTTGGAGACGGTGAAGCAGCTGCTCCACATCCCCTGACGTCCCTCTTCCCTCGTTGGTCCTGGTGGCGTGAGCGCGTAGAGTCGCGCCCCCATGCCCACGCCCGTCATCCACCGCGACACCATCTGCGGCGAGGCGCTGTTCATCCTCCAGAGCCTGAGGGAGAACGGCCGTCTGGGACGCTCGAACAAGCTGGCCGATGTGAAGGCCTCGCTCGAGCCGTCCGTCTCGCTGGAGTTCGACAGCTACTACCTCTTCCTGCGCAAGTACCACTACATCGCCCTGGATCCCCGGGAGGCGCAGCTGCGCCTGACCGACATGGGCGAGCGCGTGGTGGACACCGGGATGCAGGACCAGTTCATCGCCGAGGTGGGGGAGTTCTTCGCCGAGCAACTGGGTCTGGAGTCGCTCACCACCGAGGACACGGTCGCCCAGGCCCAGGCGCTCAAGCCGCCCCCTCCTCCCGAGGACGAGTCGGAGGCCGCTGCCTCCGAGGTGCGTGCGTCCGCGGAGCCGCCCGCCCTGCCTCGCGCGCGTCCCGCCCCGGTCTCCACCGCGAGCGCGTCTTCTGCGGTGGAGCCGCCGGCTCCGGCTTCGCCTCCCGTGGCCAGCGCGCGCAACGACGCCGTGCCGCTGCCGCCCCCCGCCTCGACTCCCAGCTCCAAGGCCGTGGAGGTGCTGGACCAGCGCTACCAGAAGCAGGAGGCCCTCGGCTCCGGTCCGCTGGGCACCACCAGCAAGGGCCGCTTCAACGCGCTCGGGCTGGACGTCTGCATCAAGGAGCTCAAGGACATCTTCGGCTACTTCTCCTTCCTGCAGCGTGGCGAGGTGCTCAAGCGGCTCAAGCGTGAGCTGTGTGCCCAGGCCCAGGTGCGCCATCCGGGCATCGTCCAGGTGCTCGATCAGAACGTGGAGGCGGCGCGCCCCTACTACGTGCTCGAGCTGTTGCAGGGCAACCTCAAGACCATGCTGGAGGAGGGCGGGGGCAAGGGCGTGCCCGTGCCCTTCGCGCTGCGCTGCTTCCTGCAACTGGCCTACGCGCTGCGCGCCGCGCACGCCGTGGGCCTCTCCCACCACAACCTCAAGCCGGAGAATGTCCTCTTCGACATCCACGGCAACGCGAAGCTCGGCGACTTCGGGCTGAGCCGCGTGGTGGAGCAGGATGCCTCCAAGGGCCTGCCCCAGGTCTTCGTGGGCGCCAGCGGCATGGTGTACCTGGCGCCGGAGCTCCTCCAGCCGCAGCGCGCGAAGGACGCGGGTCCCGCCTCCGATGTCTACGGGCTGGGCATCCTCCTCTACGAGATGCTCACCGGGCAGATTCCCGGCCGCCGCTCGCCCCTGCCCTCCGAGGTCAATCCCGAGGCACCCTCCGGTCTGGATGCGCTCTTCGACAAGATGACTCAGGACCGCGTGGACCAGCGCTATCCGGACCTCGACGCCATGCTGGAGGACTTCTACAAGTCCTTCCCCGAGGCGCAGTTCCTCGCCAAGGGCGATCTCATCCTTTCCTCGGAGCCGCGGTAGTACTCCCCGGGCCGTGACACCATGACCACCCCCTCCGCTTCGCACGAGTCCCTTCTCCTCACCCTCACCGGCAGGGACCATCCCGGTATCGCTTCCCGGCTGACGGGCCTGCTCGCCGACGCGGGCGCGGTGCTGCTCGACATCGAGCAGGTGGTGGTGCGGGGCCAGCTCACCCTGTGCCTGCTCGTGCGTGTGCCCGAGGGGCGAGGCGTCCTTCAGGAACTGCACTCCGCGGCCCAGGCGCTGGGCGTGTCCCTGGAATCCCGAGCGGTGGGCGAGCCGGGCCCCCAGGCCGTCACGTCCCCCAGCCGTCATGTCGTCACCGTGGTGGGCCGCTCCCTCGGCGCGCGCGAACTGCACGCGGTGACGGAGTGCCTGGCCCGGCACGAGGCCAACATCGAGCGGATCCACCGACTGTCCGACGTGGAGCCCGGCTCGTTCGAGATCCACCTCGCCCTGCCGGCGAGCAAGGAGCCGGAGGAACTCCAGCGCTCGTTGCTGGAGCTGGCCATGGCCACGAGCGCCTTCGACGTGGCGTTGCAGCGCGAGAGCCTCTACCGGCGCGCCAAGCGTCTGGTGGTGATGGACATGGACTCCACGCTCATTCGCATCGAGGTCATCGACGAGCTGGCGCGAGCCCATGGCGTGGGCGAGCAGGTGTCGCGCATCACCGAGCGCGCCATGCACGGCGAGATGGACTACGACGAGTCGCTGCGCCAGCGCGTGGCGCTGCTCAAGGGACTGGACGCGCGGGTGCTGCACGAGCTCGCCGCCCGCCTTCCCCTCACCGAGGGCGCGGAGACCCTCATCCGCGTGCTCAAGCGGCTGGGCTACCGCACCGCCATCATCAGCGGAGGCTTCTCCGTGGCGGCCGAGGCACTCAGGGCCCGTCTGGGCATCGACTATGCCCACTCCAACCTGCTGGAGGAGGCGGACGGCAAGCTCACCGGCCGCACCCTGGGGGCCATCGTCAACGCGCGTCGCAAGGCGGAGTTGCTGGAGGACATCGCCCGGGCGGAGGGCATTCTGCTCGACCAGGTCATCGCCGTGGGCGATGGCGCCAATGACTTGTTGATGCTGGAGCGCGCGGGACTGGGCATCGCCTTTCGCGCCAAGCCCAAGCTGCGCCAGGCGGCCGACACCTCCATCTCCGCGGGCGGTCTGGACACCATCCTCTACTTCCTGGGGCTCACGGCCCGCGAGCTGCGGGAAGTGGGGGAGTAGGGCGGTTCAGGGCGCGCGCATGCGGGCCGCCAGCTCGCGCTGCTGGATGTGTCCCTTCTCCAGCAGCAGCTCGAGCAGGGCGCGCAGGATCTTCGAGCTCTTCTCCTGGTTCACCTGCACGGCCTGCAACCGCTGCATCTCCTCGGCGGAGAACGTCTCGGCGGGAGAGGCGTTGAGGATTTCATCGAGCAGATCCGCGGCGCTCGAGCCGATGCTCGGACGGGGCGGCATGGGGGCGGAGTTCTGCCGGGCCGCGTTCTCGCGCGCCAGGTTCGGCGCGATCTCGGCGATGGACTTCCTCACCGTCTTGCCCGCCATGTCGACGATCTTGAACTCGTCCTCGTCCCCGGACGTGCCCGTTCGTCCGGTGGGCGCGGTGCGGGCGGTGGGGGAGACAATGGGTTCCTGATTGCGGTAGTGCCGCTGGATGGCGTTCTGGATTTCCTGGTCGCCCGCCACCATCGGGATGACGCGGGTGCGGCTGAGCGCGGCCACCTGATCGATGGTCGCCAGGTCGGAGGGGTCCGCCATGGCCAGCACGAGCGTCTTGCCGTTGTCGCGCAGGGACACGGGGAAGATGCCCTTCTGCTCGGCCAGGTGGACGTCCAGCCTGGCGAGCGCGCCGGGATCCTTGGCGGTGCCCAGCTGGACGCGCTGCATGCCGAAGCCCTCGGCGATCGCCTGGGTGAGGGTTTCCTCCGAGGCAATCCCCATGTCGCTGATGATGCGCGAGAGGCGCCCACCCCATTGATCATGCTGGGCGAGTGCGCTGCGCAGCTGCATCTCGTCGAGGACACGGGCCTTGACGAGGATTTCTCCAATCCGGTTGCGAGGTGCGGCCATGCCCTCCAGTCTACGAAGGAAGGAGCCTGGAGTCGCGTTTCGATGCCTCGTGCGTTCGCTACCTGTCTAGAGGAGGGGATGACGCTCTTCAACGCGGGCGCCTTCCACGCGGCCCATGAGGCGTGGGAGGAAGCCTGGCGGCACGAGCAGGGCCCGCGCCGGCTGTTGCTTCAGGGCCTCATCCTAGCCGCGGCGGGCTGGCTCAAGCGTGACGTGGGCAACACCCGGGGCGCGTGGACACTCTTCTCGCGGGCCCTCGAGCGGCTGGAGTCCCTGGCCCCGCTGTGCGAGGGCGTGGATGTGGACCGGTTGAGGCGGGACATCACCCGGTGGCGAGCGGGCGAGGGAGCTGGCAGACCCCTGCTCGTCTGGCCACTGGACGTCCCGGGAGGAGAGCGCTGATGCAGCCCTTCGCCGATGACTCGTTGCAGCTCTGCCCCTACTGCGGGGAGCAGGTGGAGGTGACCGCCGATGCCCTGGGGGCCTCCTCGGAGACGTACGTGGAAGACTGCCCGGTGTGCTGCCGGCCGTGGGTCGTGCGCGTCACCCGTGAGGACGACGAGGTCTTCGTTTCCCTCGGGCGCGAGGACGATTGAGGCGGCGGTCCGGGGGCGCGCGGCGCGCTTCCTTGACACGCTTCAAAGCATGGTTCTCTTGGAGTTGTGAGAGGCGCGGCGCCCCCGGGAACGAGGGCGCCGCGCACGAACAAACCAACCCTTTTCTGTTTCACCACAACCACGCGCCGTGGCTCCGCGAGGAGTCTGGCGTGCACAGGAGACGTCCATGCAAAGCCGTTGGAACCCGTTGATGAACAATGGTGCCGTGGCGCTGGGCCCCCTGGTCATGAGGGAGTTCGACCAGTTCTTCCGCGACCTGCCCGTGCGCCCGTCCGGCGCGCGTGAGTTCGCCCCCGCGGCGGACATCTACGAGACCGCCGAGGGCATCACCCTGCAGGTGGACCTGCCGGGCCATGATGCGAAGTCCATCGAGGTGAAGGTGGAGAACGACACGCTCACCCTCAAGTCCGAGCGCAAGCGTCCGGAGTCGCAGAAGGACGAGGGCACCCGGCGCCTGGAGCGCAACTTCGGTGTGTTCACCCGCTCCTTCGTGCTGCCGCGCACGGTGGACCCGTCCCGGGTGGAGGCGCGCTACGAGAATGGCGTGCTGACGCTGGCGCTGCCCCGGCGTGAGGAGACCAAGCCGCGCGTCATCGAAGTGAAGGTGAATGGCTGACGCACGCGCGGCGCACCCGATGGGCACGGGCCCCGAGGTCTGGGGTCCGGCTCGTCCATCCGGGCACGCCGGGAGTGAGACGGGGGGCGGGGCCACTGATGGGCACCGCCCTTCGTCGCGTGGCTAGCGCTTGACGGCGGCGGGAGTCGTGCCCCCGAGCGCCAGCGGCACGCGGAACAGGTCGAGCACCTGCTGCACGTCCAGCGGCTTGGGCAGGCACGCCACGGCGCCCGCCTGCTTGGACTGCTCCACCACCTCGGGCGAGTGGGCGGACGTCATGGTGATGAGCCGCACACCCTCCATCTGCTTGCGGGCGCGGATGCGGCGGCACACCTCGATACCGTCGATGTCCGGCATGTTCAGGTCGATGAGCATGCCATGGGGCTTCTGCTCGGACACGAGCAGCAGCGCCTCGACGCCGCTGGTGGTCGTTTGCAGCTCCACCTGGTTGGCGTAGGGCTTGAACGCACGCTTGATGGCGTCGAGCACCTGACGCTCGTCGTCCACCACCAGCAGGCGCACGGTGCTGCTGCCCAACTCCTCGGGCACCGGCATCTGGTGCGTGATGAGGAACGTGCGCAGGTCCGCCGAGCGCACCCGCCGGTGGCCGCCTGGCGTCCGGAACGCCATGAGGATGCCGCGGTCGATCCACTTGCTCACCGTGGACGGGTCCACCTGGAGCAACCGGCTGATGTCGTGGGTCGTGTAGAGCTGATCCGTCATCGAACTTTCCTCATCTCTGCCCTGCTTCATTCCGGCACTCATAGGATAGGACACCTAACCGGGAAGCGAAAATTCTTTGCTTTCACAACTTGACAGCCTGTAGGGCCTCGGCGGCTTTCATCTGTCGGACGGTGGCTTCCCAATGCCCCGCCGCCCGCAAGCACAGTTCCACCAGTTCGCGCGCGGCGCCGTGACCTCCCCGGTTGCGTGCGATGTAATGCACTTCCTGCCGGACTTCGAGCGCCGCGTCGGCCGGACAGGCCGACAGTCCCACCCGGCTCAGGGGACCCAGGTCGTTGAGGTCGTCCCCCATATAGGCGCACGCCTCGGGGGCCACCCCGAGCTGGGCGAGCAGCTCGTCCAGGCCGGCCGACTTGTCCTTGCGCCCCTGGAAGACGGCGGAGATGCCCAGCTCGCGGCCCCGCACCTCCACGATGGAGGAGGAGCGCGCGGTGAGCAGCGCGGTGCGCAGGCCGGCCAGCCGGGCCATCACCAGGCCGTGGCCGTCCTTCACGTCGAAGCGCTTCATCACCTCGCCGCCATCGCCGTAATACAGGCCGCCGTCCGTGAGGACCCCGTCCACGTCGAAAACGAGCAGGCGCACGCGCGCGGCGCGCTCCGTCAGCTCGTCCCGGCTGGGCTTTGGCGGCAGGTCCGTCATGTCGTGTCCCTCGGATTCCCTCCCCACGACTTCGATTCTCTCATGACGGCTCGTGCCCCAGCGCACGTCGGATGGCGAGCACCTGACGTATCACGTCCTCGAACATCTGGGGGGAGAGCGAACACGGACCGTCGCACAGGGCACGGTCCGGGTCTTCATGCACTTCCGTGAAAAGCGCGTCTATTCCGGCGGCAGCGGCCGAGCGCGCGAGGAGGGAGACGAACTTGCGCTCCCCGCCCGTCTGCCCATCCCCGGAGGAGGGCAGTTGCACGGAGTGGGTGGCGTCGAAGCACACGACGAGCCCCGCCTCGCGCATCTGGGCGAAGCCGCGCATGTCCACCACCAGGTTGTTGTAGCCGAAGGTGGCGCCGCGCTCGGTGACGAGCACGTTGGGGTTGCCCGTCTCCACGGCCTTGCGCGCCGAGTGGACGATGTCCTTGGGGGCGACGAACTGGCCCTTCTTGAGGTTGACGCCCTTGCCGGTGCGCGCCACGGCCTCCACCAGGTCCGTCTGGCGGCAGAGGAAGGCGGGAATCTGGATGATGTCCACCACCTCGGCGGCGGGGCCCACGTGGCTCGTCTCGTGGACGTCGGTGAGGATGGGCACGCCCACCTCGCGCTTGATGCGCGCGAGGATGCGCAGGCCCTCCTTCAGGCCCGGGCCCCGGAAGGACTTGCCGCTCGTGCGGTTGGCCTTGTCGTAGGAGCACTTGAAGGCATAGGGCACGCCCAGCCGGGACGTCATCTCCTTGAGCATCCGCGCGTGGCGCAGCGCCATGTCCTCGGACTCGATGCTGTCGGGGCCCGCGATGACGAAGAGCTTGTGGCCCTCGCCCACGGTATGACCGCACAGTTGGATGGTGCTCACGCCTGGGTCCTCCCCGCCTCGCGCTGCGCGAGCGCCGCCCGGATGAAGCCCGAGAAGAGCGGATGGGGCGCGAAGGGCTTGCTCTTGAACTCGGGGTGGAACTGGCAGCCGATGAAGTGCGGGTGGTCCGGCAGCTCGATCATCTCCACGAGGTTGAGTTCCGGATTGTGTCCGGACACCACCAGCCCCGCCTCCTGCATGCGCGCGCGGTAGCTGTTGTTCACCTCGTAGCGGTGGCGGTGGCGCTCCTGGATGGAGTCCTCGCCATACAGCTTGTGGGCGAGCGAGCCCGGCTTGAGCGCGCAGGCATAGGTGCCCAGACGCATGGTGCCTCCCTTGTCCTGGACCTTCACCTGACTCTCCATGAGCGTCACCACTGGATGCGGCGTGTGCTCATTGAACTCCAGGGAGTTGGCTCCACTCAAGCCCAGCACGTTGCGGCTGAACTCCACCACCGCCATCTGCAGGCCCAGGCAGATGCCGAAGAAGGGCACCCGCTTCTCCCGGGCATAGCGCACCGCGGAGATCTTCCCCTCGGTGCCCCGCACCCCGAAGCCGCCCGGCACGAGGATGGCGTCCGCGCCAGCCAGGATGGCCTCCGCGCCCTTGTCCTCCACGTCCTGCGAGTCCACGAAGCGCAGGTTCACCCGCACGTCGTTGGCGATGCCGCCGTGTATCAGGGCCTCGTTGAGGCTCTTGTAGCTCTCCTTCAGGTCCACGTACTTGCCGACCATGGCCACCGTCACCTCGCCCCGGCCCGGCGAGTACACCTTGCGGACGATGTCCTCCCAGCGCTCCAGCCGCGGCGCCCGGCTCCAGATGTTGAGCGCCTCGGTCAGCCGCTCGTCCAGGCCCTGGCGGTGCAGCTCCAGGGGCAGCTCGTAGATGCTCTTCACGTCCGGCGAGGTGTACACGTTGCCCGTGTCCACGTTGCAGAACATGGCGATCTTGTCCTTGAGCTCGCGGCTGATCTCCCGGTCCGTGCGGCACAGGAGGAAGTCCGGCTGGATGCCGATCTCCCGCAGCTTCATCACCGAGTGCTGGGTGGGCTTGGTCTTCACCTCGCCCGCCGCGCCGATGTAGGGCAGGAGCGTGAGGTGCATGTAGCTCGTGTTGCCCGCCCCCACGTCGTAGCGCATCTGGCGGATGGCCTCGAGGAAGGGCAGGGACTCGATGTCACCCACGGTGCCGCCCACTTCCACGATGACCACGTCCACGCCTTGCGCCGCCTGGCGGATGCAGGACTTGATCTCATCGGTGATGTGCGGAATCACCTGCACCGTCTTGCCCAGGTACTCGCCCCGCCGTTCCTTCTGGATGACGGAGTGGTAGATGCGGCCGGTGGTGAAGTTGTTGAGCCGGGACATCCGAGCGGTGGTGAAGCGCTCGTAGTGACCCAGGTCCATGTCGGTCTCGCCCCCGTCGTCGGTGACGAAGACCTCGCCATGTTGGAACGGGCTCATCGTGCCCGGGTCGATATTGATGTAGGGGTCCAGCTTGAGCAGCGTGATTTCCAGCCCGCGATTCTCGAGCAGGGTACCGATGGAAGCCGAAGCAAGCCCCTTGCCGAGCGAGCTCACCACGCCGCCGGTCACGAAGATGTACTTGGTCTTCTTGGAGCGCATGGCCCTTCCTGCCAAGAGAGGCCGGATGCGTCAATGTTTCTGTCGGTCCCCCGGCCCCCGTCGAGGCCCTGACTCACGGTGAGTCCGGGGCTGTCAGTCCTGGCCCTGACTGCGGGGGCGGCTCTCGGCGTAGTCGCGCGCCTGGGGAACGCTCCCCCGGTGCTCGCGCAGCGGGCAGTGCCGGCACGTCCACCCGTCCCAGCCCTGCTTCACCGCGAGGTGCAGACAGGCGTCATAGTTGGCGCAGAACAGATTGCGTTGAACCTCCACCACCGACTCGTCTCGCAGGGCGCAAGGGAGCGGACTCGGGCAGGGTGTGATGGACAAGGTCGGGCCTCCAGCGAATCAAACGAGCCTTCCCCCCTCGACGGGCTGCAACAGGGTCCGCCCGCTCGCATTCCCGGAGGGAAGATAAAAAAGGCCCGCCCGGTCCACGGCCCCGTCGAATGGTGGGGTGCGTGGGCCCGGGCGGGCCAATCTACCTTCGGCGTCAACGTCTCCGCCGGACGGTGGCTTTATCAGCGCGCCGTACCGACGGAGGTGGACGCCTGACTCTTGCTTTCAGTCAAGGCATCACCTCCTTTCGTCTGCGGAGCCTGTTTTAACAACCCTTGCTGTCCCGCGCCACTGGTCGGGAGGTGTGGGGCGAGGCCGTACCCTGGGCAGACGGGAGGACGGGAGCGGCTCAGGCGGCCACGAACTGGCGCTCCACCAGCCGGCGGTAGAGGCCCTCCTGGCCCATGAGGGTGGAGTGGTCACCGCTCTGCACCACCTGGCCCGCCTCCATCACCACCACGCGGTCGGCCCCCATCACCGTGGACAGGCGGTGGGCGATGATGAGCGTGGTGCGCCCGCGCATCAGCCGCTCCAGGGCTTCCTTCACCAGGTGCTCGCTCTCGGCGTCCAGGGCGCTGGTGGCCTCGTCGAGCACCAGCAGGCGCGGATCCTTGAGCACCGCGCGGGCAATGGCGATGCGCTGCTTCTGCCCGCCCGACAGCTGCACGCCGCGCTCGCCCACCATCGTCTGGTAGCCCTCGGGGAAGCGGGAGATGAACTCGTGGGCGTTGGCGGTGCGCGCGGCGGCTTCCACCTCGGCGTCCGTGGCGTCCTTGCGGCCGTAGCGGATGTTGTCCGCGATGGAGGTGGCGAACAGCATGGGCTCCTGCGCCACCGTGCCCACCTGCTGGCGCAGCCACTCGGTGTCCAGCGTGCTCAGCTCCCGCCCGTCCAGCAGCACCCGGCCCTCCTGCGGGTCATACATGCGCGCGAGCAGCGCGGCGAGCGTGGACTTGCCCGCGCCCGAGGGGCCCACGATGGCCACCACCTCGCCCGGCGCGAGCGCCAGGTGGATGCCCTTGAGCACCGGCACGTCCCGCCGCGTGGGGTAGGCGAAGCGCACGTCCTGGAACTCCACCCGGCCCTGCACGGCCGCCAGGCGCTCGCCCCCCGAGGAGGGAATGGCGGGCTCGCGGTCGATGAGCTCGAAGACGCGCTCGGCGGCGCCCGAGGCGCGCATGAAGTCCGCCCACAGGTCCGCGAGCGCTCCCAGCGCGAAGGCCACCATGAGCGAGTAGATGAGGAAGGAGGTGAGGTTGCCCACCGTCATCCTCCCGTCGAGCACCATCCGCCCGCCGTACCAGAGCACCACCGCCGAGGCGAGGTAGCCCGCGGACGAAGCTCCCGCGAGGAAGAACGAGGACTGCTTCGCCCGGCGGCGCGCGACATCGTAGGCGTGCTCGGTGGCGGTCTGGTAGCGCTCCACCTCGTGGCGCTCGGCGGCGAAGGAGCGCACGGTGCGGATGCCCGACAGGCTCTCCTCGGCCACCTCGTTGGCTACCGCCAGTGCGTCCTGCGACTCCTTGGAGAGGCCGCGCACCTTGCGCCCATACGACACCGCCCCCACCGCCACCGCGGGCACGATGGCGAGCATCAGCGCGGTGAGCACCGGCGAGGTGTAGAAGAGCAGGCCAATGCCGCCGAACGCCTGGGCCGCGTTGCGCAGCGCCATGGAGATGTTCACGCTCACCGCGTTCTGCAGCACCGTGGTGTCCGAGGACAGCCGGTTGGTGAGCTCTCCCGTCTTGCGCTCGTCGAAGAAGCCCACCTCCTGGGACATGAGGCTGGCGAACAGGTTCTGCCGCAGCCGCGTCACCACGCGCTCGCCCGCGGTGGTGAAGAGGTAGTAGCGCAGCGCCATCGCCGCGCCCTGGAAGAGGAAGACGACCACCATGGCCAGCGCCACCCGGTCGATGTGCTCCCGGTTCCCCGACTTGAGGCTCTGGTCGATGATGTCCCCGATGATCTTCGGGTACACCAGACCCAGGGCGCTCGCGAGCACGAGGAAGAAGGTGCCAGCGATGATCCGGCGGGCCTGAGGGCGCGCCAGCCCCATCAGGCGGCGGAACGTCGCCCGGGAGAACCGGGGTTTCTTGGAGGCGTCGGGTTTGTTCTTGGCGTCGGACACGCGCGCAGCCTACCTCGTGGCAGGCCGTCCGGCCCGTACTCTCTCTTCCCGCGTCCGCCCGCCCGCCCGCCAGGCCGCCTCAGCCGCCGCGCAACACCGCCTCCACCCGCGCCACGTCCCCGGGCACGTCCACCGCCACCGTGTGTCCCGCCACCTGGCCACAGCGGATGCGCACCCCATGCTCCAGGGCTCGTAGCTGCTCCAATTTTTCCGCCCCCTCCAGCGGGGTGGGGCTCAGCCCCGCCAGGCGCAGCAGCGTCGCGCGCCGGTAGCCATACAGGCCCAGGTGCGCCCAGTGCCGCACCGCGCTGGCCTCGCCCGGCTCGCGCACGAAGGGCAGCAGGGCGCGGCTGAAGTACAGCGCGTCCCCGTTGAGCGCCAGCACCGCCTTCACCACGTGGGGGCTCGTGTGCTCGGCCGCCTCCAGGGGCCGCACCAGGGTGCCCATCTCCACCGCCGGGTCGGCGAAGAGGCCCGCGAGCACCCTCAGGGTATCCGGGTCCACCAGAGGCTCGTCTCCCTGCACGTTCACCCACACGTCCACGTCCGCACGCGCCCGGGCCACCTCGGCCACCCGGTCCGTTCCCGTGGCGCACTCGGGCGAGGTCATCACCGCCGTGCCCCCAAAGCCCTCCACCGCCTCCTGGATGCGCACATCGTCGGTGGCCACCAGCACCTCCCCGAAGACGCGCGCCTCCTGGCAGCGGCGCCACACGTGTTCGATCATCGGCCGGCCCGCGATGGGCGCCAGGGGTTTGCCAGGAAAGCGCGTGCTCGCGTAGCGCGCGGGGATGACGGCGACGGGACGGGGGGCGGACATGGCGGCGCTGTCTATCAGATTCACGACGCTGCGAGGCCCCCGGGGCCAGAGCCCCCCTGGCCGATGCGGGGAGGGTGCCTAGCTTCGCTCCCCATGAAGAAGGTTCTCCATATCGTCGGGGCGCGTCCCAACTTCATGAAGGTCGCGCCCATCCACCGGGCCATCCGCGAGCGCGGCGTGCTCGCCCAGATCCTCGTCCACACCGGGCAGCACTACGACGTGAAGATGAGCGATGTCTTCTTCACCGACCTCGGCATGCCCGCCCCCGATGTCCACCTGGGCATCGGCTCGGGCAGTCACACCGAGCAGACCGCCCGGGTGATGCTCGAGCTGGAGAAGGTCTTCTCCCAGGAGAAGCCCGACCTCGTGTCCGTGGTGGGCGACGTCAACAGCACCCTGGCCGGGGCGCTCGTGGCGGTGAAGATGGGCATCAAGCTCGCCCACGTGGAGGCGGGGCTGCGCAGCGGCGACCGCACCATGCCCGAGGAGCTCAACCGGCTGCTCGTGGACCGCATCTCGGACCTGCTGCTCACGCCCTCGGCCGACGCGGACGCCAACCTGCTGCGCGAGGGCATCGAGCCCGAGCGCATCCGCATGGTGGGCAACGTGATGATCGACTCGCTCCTGGCGGCGCGCGAGCAGGCCCTGCGCCTGCCCACCCTCAAGGACATGGGCTTCACCCCGCGCGGCTACGCGGTGTGCACCCTGCACCGCGCCTCCAACGTGGATGACGAGGGCACGCTGCGCGGGCTGCTCTCCGCGCTCGGCCACGTGGCCAGCCGCCTGCCCGTCGTCTTCCCCGTCCACCCGCGCACCCGCAAGCGCATCGCGGACCTGGGCCTCGGGCCCACCCTGGAGCGCACCCCGGGCCTGCGCCTCGTGGACCCCATGGGCTACCTGGAGTTCCTCGCGCTCACCTCCCAGGCCCGGCTCGTCTTCACCGACTCGGGCGGCCTCCAGGAGGAGACCACCGTGCTCGGCATTCCCTGCCTCACCGTGCGCGAGAACACCGAGCGGCCCATCACCGTGGACGTGGGCACCAACCTCGTCGTGGGCACCCACCCCGCCCACATCCAGCGCGAAGCGGACCGCATCCTCGACGGGCACGAGAAGAAGGGCCGGGTGCCCGACGGCTGGGACGGCCACAGCGGCGAGCGCATCGCCCAGCTCTACGAGGAGACGCTCGGCGCCGTCGCTCCGCCTCGCCGCGCCGCCGTCTAGCCGCCCCGCGCGCCGTGTTATGCCAGGGGCCTCATGAGTGAGACCCCCGAGGGCTTCGTCGACATCTCCTTCGTCGTCGAGCCGAACTACGCCGGCTGGAGGCTCGAGCGCTACCTCGCCCAGAAGCTCCGCCGGCTGCCACGCGAGCGGCTCCTCGGCGTCATCCAGCGCGGAGTCCTCTGCGAGGAGCACCGGCTCAAGCCCTCCACGCCCGTCTACCCGGGCCTCTCCTTCCGCATCCGCCGGCCCGCGAGCGCCGAGCCCGACACGCCCACCGAACTGCCCGTCGTCTTCGAGGACGACTGGCTGCTCGTGCTCGACAAGCCCGCCGGGCTGCCGCTGCACCCCACCGCCCGCTACCACAAGGGAACACTCGTCTCCCTGCTGCGCGAGCGTCTGGGCCATGCCTCCGCCGAGCCCGCGCACCGCCTGGATCGCGAGACCAGTGGCCTGGTCGTCTGCGGACGCACCACCGAGGCGTGCCGCGTGCTCGGCCGGCTCTTCATCTCGCGCGAGGTGCACAAGGAGTACCTCGCCATCTGCGAGGGCCATCCTCCCGAGGACTCCTTCCGCGTGGATGCCCCCATCGCCGAGGGCACCGAGCTCATCCGCATCGCGGTACGCATCGACCCCATCCAGGGCAAGGAAAGTCACACGCGCTTCGAGGTGCTCAGTCGCTTCACCCTCGAGGGCGAGCCCTTCGCCCTCTTGCGCTGCCACCCCGAAACCGGACGCCAGCATCAGATCCGCATCCACTTGCGCGAGGCGGGCTTTCCACTCGTGGGCGACAAGATGTACGGGCCGGACCCCGGCTACTTCGATCGGTTCAGCAAGCGCTGCCTCGAGCCCGAAGCGTGGGTGCGCTTGCGCCTGCCCCGCCACGCCCTCCACGCCGCGCGCCTGTCCTTCCCCCACCCGGCCACCGGCCAGCGCGTCACGTTCGAGTCCCCGCTCCCCGGAGACCTCCGGGACTTCATCGCCAACCGGATACCGGCCGGGCTGATCTTCCCTGGCGCGGACGGTGCATAACTTTCGCGCATGAGTGAAGCCCCCTCCTCTCCCGAGGACGCCCTCGGACAGGCCCCGTCGCGTGAACGGATGGAACTCGAGGAGGAACTGCCCTTCGACATCCCGCTCCAGTTGTTTCCCGATGGGGCGTTCGTGCTCGACGAGCAGTGGCGCATCGTGGCGCTCAACCCGGTGGCGGCGCGCCTGCTCGGTCACCCGCGCGAGGAGTTGCTGGGCGAGGTGCTGTGGTCGCTCTTCCCCACGCTGCTCGACACCGCTTTCGGCACGGCCTACCTGCGCGCCCGGGCGGAGGGGGTGACCACCACCGCGGAGTGGATCGCCCCCCTGGGGGAGACCTCCTACGAGGCGTGTGCCGTCCCGTATGGCTCCCGGCTCATCATCTTCCTGCGCGACGTGACGGCGCGCCGGGAAGCGGAAGTAGCCAGGGAGAAGAGCGTCGGGCGGCTCGCCCTGTTGCAGGAGATGACGACGAAGTTGTGCGCGGTGGCTTCCGCCGCCGAGGTCGTGGAGGTCATCGCGCGCGGCGCCCTGGAGGCGATGGATGCCCGGCGGCTCTCCGTGGCACTGCCCGAGATGGATGGCCGCTCGCTCCGGGTGCTCAGCCGCGAGAGCATGTCCGGAGGTCCCGGCTACCGGCTGTCCCAGGTGCCCATGGAGTCGAACCTGCCCATCACCCGGGTCTTCCGCTCGGGCCGGCCCGAGTGGTCCGGTGCCCTGGCCTGTCTGCCCATGCTCGCCAAGGGCACGCCCCTGGCGGTGCTGTCCCTCACCTTCGCGCCCCTGCACGTCTTCGACTCGGCGGACCGGGACTTCCTGCTGTCGCTCGCCCATCAGGGAGCGCTCGCGCTCGAGCGCGCCCGGCTCTTCGACAAGGAGCAGGCCGCGCGCTCCGAGGCCGAGTTCCAACGCACCCGACTGCAAGCCGTGGTGATGCAGGCCCCCCTGGCGGTCTGCCTGATGCGCGGCCCCGAGCACGTCATCGAACTGGACAACCCCCTGCACCAGGCCCACCAGGGCGACAGCGGCCTCGTGGGCCAGAAGATGCGCGATGCCCTGCCCCACCACATGCGCCAGGGCATGCTCGACGTGCTCGACCGCGTCTACATGTGGGGGGAGCGCTTCGTCGCGCGCGAATACCGGGTGGCGGAGGATCCGCGCACGGGGGCGCCTCGCGACGAGCGCTTCTTCAACTTCTCCTACGAGCCGCTGCGCGACACCGCGGGCCACGTGGATGGGGTGGCCTTCTTCTCCTACGACGTGACGGACCACGTGCGCGCGCGGCGCGAGGTGGAGGCGCTCGCTGAGCGGCAGCACTTCCTGTACGAGGCCAGCACGCTCCTGGGCGGCTCGCTCGACTCCGTCTCCACGATGCAGCGCTTGATGGAACTGGTGGTGCCCCGCTTCGCCGACTGCTGCGCGGTGCACGTGCTCACCGAGGAGGGACGGGTGGAGCAGCTCGCGGGGCTGCACCGGGAGCCGGAACAGGCCCGGGTGGCGCTCCAGGTGCTCCGGCTCCAGCCCGTCGAGTTGTCCGCCGACCATGGCGTCGGCAAGGTGCTGCGCACGGGTGAGTCGGAGTGGATCCCCGAGTTCTCCGAGGGCCAGCTCGCCGACATGGCGCGCAGCTCCGAGGCCGAGGCGCCGCTGAACGCGCTCCAGCTCTGCTCCTATATCTGCGTGCCCCTGGTGGCACGTGACCGGATCCTCGGCACGCTCATGCTGGCGCAGGGCGACAGCGGCCGTCACTACTCGCGCGCGGACCTGACGCTGGCCGAGGAGCTGGCGCGCCGGGCCGCCCTGTGTCTGGACAACGCGCGGCTGTACCGCGATGCCCAGGACGCCATCCGGCTGCGCGACGAGTTCCTCTCCATCGCGAGCCATGAGCTCAAGACACCGCTCACCGTGCTGCGGCTCCAGTTGTCCTCCCTGGAGCGGCACCTGCCTCCGGAGGCCAGCGAGCGGATGCGCGCGAAGGTGGACGAGGCCCAACGCCAGGCGCGGCGGCTCTCGCAGCTCATCACGTTGCTGCTCGACGTGGGCCGCATCGTCACCGGCCGCGTGTCCCTGGATCGCGCCGAGATGGATCTCACCCGGCTGATCCAGGAGGTGATGGAGCGGCTGCGCGACGTGTTCACCCGCGCGGGCTGCGGCGTGACGTTCCAGTCGCCCTCGCCCGTGGTGGGTTGCTGGGACGCGCTCCGTCTGGAGCAGGTCATCGTCAACCTGCTCACCAACGCGGCCCGCTACGGCGCGGGCAAGCCCATCACCCTGCGGCTGGAGTCGGACGGCGTGCACGCCCGGTTCATCGTGCGCGACGAGGGCGTGGGCATCGCCCCCGAGGACCTGCCGCGCATCTTCAGCCGCTTCGAGCGCGCCGTCACGGTGCGGCACTACGGGGGTCTGGGACTGGGGCTCTACATCAGCCGGGAAATCGTCGAGTCCCACGGCGGATGCCTGACCGTGGACAGCGAGCCGGGGCAGGGCGCCACCTTCACGCTGGAGCTGCCCTATCGGATCCCCGAGGAGTGAGGGACGCCGGCGGTGCCTCGGTTCTTCAGGTCCCCTCGCCCAGCCGCTTGAGGAAGGTGGGGTAGGAGAGGCCGAGCACCTTGGCCGCCTCCATGCGCCGGCCCCCCATCTGCTCCAGCACCCAGCGGGTATAGGCGCGCTCCACCTCCTCCAGGGCGCGTGGCGGTCCGGAGATCACGAAGGCATTCGGTTCGGAGGGGCTCGCCGCCGGGGCTCCGGCCGGCACGGGCTTCGTGCCCGCGAGCACGTCCAGCTCCAGCTCGGGGCCGGGCTCCATCACCAGGGCGCGCTCGAGGAGGTTGCGCAGCTCGCGCACGTTGCCGGGGAAGGCATAGGCGGCGAGCCGGGCGCGGGCATGGGGCCCGAGCGAGGCGTCCCGGCGCCCCAGCTCCCGGCGCAGCTCGGCGAGGATGCCCGCGGCGAGCGGGAGGATGTCCTCGGGGCGCTCGCGCAGGGGCGGGATGTCGATGCGGAAGACGCCCAGGCGGAACCACAGGTCCTCGCGGAACTCGCCGCGCGCCATGAGGCCCGGCAGGTCGCGGTGCGTGGCGGCCACGATGCGCGCACTGCTGGAGTGCTCCGTGGTGCCACCCAAACGCCGGAAGCGGCCCGAGTCGAGGAAGGTGAGCAGCTTGGCCTGCAGGCCCAGCGGCAGCTCGCCCACCTCGTCGAGGAAGAGCGTGCCCCCGTGCGCCACCTCCACCAGCCCCCGGCGCGCGGTGCGCGCGTCGGTGAAGGCGCCCTTCTCGTGGCCGAACAACTCACTCTCCACCGTCTGCTCGGGCAGGGCCGCGCAGTTGACGTGGACGAAGGGCGCGTCGCCGCCCGGGGAGGACAAGGCATGCAGGTGGCGCGCGAGCATCTCCTTGCCCGTGCCCGTCTCCCCCAGCAGCATCACCGCGCTGCGGGGCGAGGCGGCGATGCGCTCGAGCGCCGCGAATACCCGCTGCATGGCCGCCGACGCGGGGGGCACGAGCCGCCGCCGCCCGGACAGCTCGGCCTCGGCCGCGGCCAGCCGGTCCTTCAAGCGGCCCGTGTCCAGGGCCCGGCGCGCGCGCAGCACCAGGTCCGCCAGCTCCACGGGCTTGGCCACGTAGTCCGCCGCGCCCGCGCGCACCGCGTCCACCGCGCTGGCGATGTCTCCGTGCGCCGTCACCATCACCACGGCCGCGCCGGGCGCCTGGGCCTTGAGCTCGGGCAGGAAGGTGAGGCCGTCTCCATCCGGCAGCCTCCGGTCGAGCACCACCAGCGCGGGCGTGAGGCGCGCGAGCGCGGCGCGGGCCTCGTGCAGCGAGCGCGCCAGGGTGACGGCGTAGCCCTCGCGCTGCAGCGCCGCCGCGCCCAGCGACGAGAAGGCCCGGTCATCATCGATGAAGAGCAGGGGGATGCTCATGGGGCGGCTCCTGGTTGTCGGACGAGGCGGTGGAGTCGGGTGGGGGCAGCGTCACGGTGAAGCGGCTGCCGCCGGGAATGCGCGTGAAAGAGACGCGGCCTCCCTGCTGCTCTACCGCGCGCCGGGTCATGGACAGCCCGAGTCCCACGCCCTTGGGCTTGGATGTGACGAAGGGCTCGAAGAGCCGCGCCTCGAAGCCTTCCGGCGGGCCGCCCGCGTTGTCCTCCACGTCCACCACGGCGTGGCCCTCCTCCTGGCGCACGCGCACGCTCACCTCGGGCGTGGCCACCTGTCCGAGGTCCTTGGCCGCCACGGCCGCCTCCATGGCGTTGCGCACCAGGTTGTCCAGCGCGGTGGCCAGCAGCAGGGGGTCTCCGTGGAGTTCGAGCGCCTCGGGCAGGTGGGCGGTGAGGCGCACCTCCTCGGCCTCGGGCAGCACGCGCAGGCCCTCGAGCACCTCGCGCACCAGGTGCGGCAGATCCACGGGGATGCGCTGCACGCGCGGGGGCTTGCCGAAGTGCAGCAGCGAGGTGGCCAGGTGCGCGAGCCGATCGATCTGCCCGCGCAGGGCGCGCACCGCGAGGGCCTGCTCCTCTCCGGGCGACAGCAGGCCGGTGGCCACCTTGAGGCCGTTGAGCGAGTTCTTCACCTCGTGGGCGATGAGGCCCGCGGCCGAGCCGAGCGCCGCCATCGTCTCCTTCTCCGCCGCGCGCCGCTCCATCTCCAGGAAGAGGCGGTAGACGCGCCGCCAGTGCAGGCTGAAGAGCAGCAGGGTGCCCACCTGCAGCCCCGCGAGCACGAGCAGTTGCGCGAGCAGCCGTTCGCGGATGGCGGCCACGGTGGCCGTCTCGTCCGCGGCCATCACCAGCCGCAGCCGCGTGCCCGGCACCACCGTGGCCCAGGCGAACAGCTCGTCCCCGTCCGCGCCGTCCACCTCCTGGCCTCCCCGGGCGAGCAGTTCGTCCACCTTGGCGGCGAAGCCGGGCAGGGTGGCCCACGAGGGCGGCGGCGAGGGCAGGAGGATGTCGCCGCCCCGGTTGAGCACCACCAGCTTCAGGTGCCTGCTCATGGGCCGCGAGCCGGGCAGCTCCATGCTGGCGTCGAGCAGGCCGACGAGCATGCCCAGGGGGCGGTGTTCGCCCATCACCGGCACGGCGACGACGAAGGTGGAGGAGCCCGGATCGAGCGCGTCCACGACGGGCTCCTGGTGCTGGAGGACCTGCTGGAACCACGCGCGGGCGCGCACCACGTGACCCGGGGTGCGCACGAGCGGCTCGCTCCAGCGCACGTTGCCCTCGGTGTCCAGCAGGAGGATGCCCTGGCGGAACAGGCCGAGGTCGGGCGCGGTGAGGTCCTGCATGTCCTCGATGGCCCGTCCCTCCAGCAGCTCGGGACCCACGCCCAGGGCGACGCGGGACAGCTCCGACTCGAGCAGCTGGATGTGCAGGCCGAGCGCCTCGGCGTACACCCGGCCCTCGCGCTCCAGCCGCGAGCGGAACTGGTCGTGCATCTCGTGCACGTCCCCGCGGTAGGACAGCAGCGGCCCCACCACGGCGACGAGGCCCAGCAGGCACAGCCCCGCGAGCACCGAGCGCGTGAACTGCCGCTCGGCGTTTCTCAGGTCGGGATGGGAGGGGCTCGCCATGTCCCGGGGGCGGGGGGCGCCTCAGGCGCTGACGAGCTTGGGTCCGGGCTTCTTCTCCTCCTCGGAGGAGGCCGGACCGAAGTTGCCGGTGAGGTACTTGCCGGAGAAGCAGGCGGTGCAGAAGGTGGTGCGCTCGCGGTCTCCCACCGCGGTGCCCAGGCCCTCGAGCGAGACGTAGCCGAGCGAGTCCGCCGTCACGTAGCGGGCGATCTCCTCCACGGAGTGGCTGGAGGCGATGAGCTCCTGGCGGCTGGGCGTGTCGATGCCGTAGTAGCAGGGCCACTGGGTGGGGGGCGAGGAGATGCGCAGGTGCACCTCCACGGCGCCCGCGGCCTTGAGCATCTTCACGATCTTCCGGCTGGTGGTGCCGCGCACGATGGAGTCATCCACCACCACCACGCGCTTGCCCTTGAGCACCTGGCGCACCGCGGACAGCTTGAGCTTCACGCCGAAGTGGCGGATGGACTGCTGGGGCTCGATGAAGGTGCGGCCCACGTAGTGGCTGCGGATGAGGCCCACGTCGTAGGGGATGCCGCTGGCCTGCGAGTAGCCGATGGCCGCGGGCACGCCCGAGTCCGGCACCGCGATGACCAGGTCCGCCCCCGGC
Source organism: Cystobacter fuscus (assembly GCF_044360685.1). Lineage (GTDB taxonomy): Bacteria > Myxococcota > Myxococcia > Myxococcales > Myxococcaceae > Cystobacter > Cystobacter fuscus_C. The sequence continues at coordinate 1,730,062 of NZ_CP043491.1, forward strand.
ACGGGCTGCTCGCGCGCCAGCTGCCGGCCCAGCTCCTTGCGCGTCTCGTACACGCTGGTGCCGAAGAGGACCGAGTCGGGCTTGGCGAAGTACACGTGCTCGAAGATGCACCGGCCCAGGCGCGTGGGCGGGAAGGGGTTGCTGGTGCGCAGCCCGCCCTCGTCGATGACGACCATCTCCCCGGCCTCGAGCTCGCGGATGAACTCCGCCTCGATCAAGTCGAGCGCCGTCGTCTCGCTGGCGAGCACCCAGCTGTTCTTGAGCCGGCCGAGCACCAGCGGACGGAAGCCGAACGGATCGCGCACCGCCACGAGCTTCTTCTCGGTGAGGAAGAGCAGGCTGTAGGCGCCCTTCACGCGCGAGAGCGCCTCGACGACCTTGTCCTCGAAGGTGGCCTTCTTGGAGCGGGCGATGAGGTGGATGACGACCTCGGTGTCCGCGTCCGACTGGAAGATGGCGCCATCGGCCTCGAGCGACTTGCGCAGCTCCTCGGCATTGACGAGGTTGCCGTTATGCGCGACCGACATCTGGCCGCCCACGTACTCCACGCTCAAGGGCTGGGCGTTCTTCAACCGGCTGCCGCCCGCGGTGGAGTAGCGCACGTGCCCGATGGCGGCTCCTCCCGGCAGCGACTCGATGACCGGCGCGGTGAAGATGTCCGCCACGTGCCCCATGGCCAGGTGCGCGCGCAGGCGCTCCCCATCCGAGGCGACGATGCCCGCGGACTCCTGCCCACGGTGCTGCAAGGCATGCAGACCCAGGTACGCCAGGTTGGAAGCCTCTGGGTGACCGACGATTCCGAAGATTCCACACATGCGGCGTGCCTTACCCCCTTCGGGTGCTGAACGGAACGGAGAACGGCTGCCTCCTTCGAAGGTATTCCGCGAGGTGACACCGAAATCCCTGGCTCCCGCGAGGATCCCCGGGAATTTCCCGGCTTCGGGATAGGCTCTTGCGTCACATGTCCGTCTCCTGGCGACAACGGCTGCGTGCCCTGCTGGCGATGACCCTGTTGACCCTCGGGTGCGCCTATGCACTCGCGTCTTGGAATTGGTGTGGACGCTGGGGCCAGGGGGCGCCCGCGCTGGTGGGCCAGGCGCGCGCCGGGGGTCCCCTGAGGGCCGGGGCGGCGAGGGTGGACCTGGCGCCGCCCTATCCGGTGGTGGTGGCCGGCTACGGGCTGCCGCTTGCCGAGGCGGCCGGGGCGGGCCTCGTGCCCCGGGCACGCGCGGTGGTGCTGGCCGCGGGCGACATGAAGGTGGGACTGGTGTCGCTGGAGCTGATGCTGGTGCCCGATGCGCTCGTGGCCGCGGTGCGCGAGCGGACCGCGAGCCTGGGGCTCGGCGCGGTGGTGGTGGTGGCCACGCACACGCACTCCTCCTTTGGAGGGTATGACGCCCGGCTGGCCGCCCAGCTCGGTGGGACGGGGCGCTTTCGCGAGGCGTCGCTGAAGGCGGCGGTGGAGGGGGCGAGCGAGGCCCTGCGCCAGGCGGCCTCCCAGCTTACCGACGTCTCCCTGGAGGTGGGGGAGGCGCGCGAGCCGGGACTGGTGCGCTCGCGCTCGGGGGGCGAGTCGCCGGATGGAAACCTGACGCGCGCGGTGCTGCGCGGCGAGCGGGGGCCGGTGGCGGAGCTGCTGCTGTTCGCCTCGCACCCCACGCTGGTGCCGCGCAAGCGCGACGTGGTGGACCCGGACTGGCCCGGCCGCGTGAGTGAGTTGCGCGAGGCGGAGGGCGGGGTGACGCTCCTGCTCCAGGGGGCCAGTGGCAACGCCATGGCGGTGTGGGAGGGGAGCCAGGGGATGGACACCGTGGAGGGGTACGCGCGGGCCGTGGCGGAGCTGGCGGCGCGGGTGACGCCGGTGCCGGTGGAGCGCCCGGAGCTGGGCTTCGCGCGGGTGGAGGTGGCGCTGCCGAGGCCGGACGCCTCGCGGCTGGTGCCCTCGTATGCCCGGGCGGCGGGAGACAACTTCCTGTGTGCCTCGTCCGCGCGCCGCACCGAGGTGGGGGCGCTGCGGCTGGGGCCGCTCGAGTGGCTGCTGGTGCCGGGCGAGCCCACGGTGGCGGCGGGCTCGTCCCTGGCGCGCCGCACGGGCGCTCGCGACGTGCTGGGGCTGGCGGACGGGTACGTGGGCTACGTGGAGACACCCGAGGCCGTGCGGGCGCGCGAGGGCGAGGCGCGCCGCCAGTACTTCGGCGCCACGTTGTTGGAGCAGTTGGGCGCCGGGGCGGAAGTGGCGGCCCGGGCGGCGGGCTTCACCCCGTGAGGGGGCGCTAGAGCTTCTCGAACTTCGAGTCCTCGTCCCGCTTCTTGAAGAGCAGCACGGTGCGGCCGAGCAGCTGGGCGAGCTCGGCGCCGGTGCCCTGGGCGAGCTTCTCGGCGGCCTCGTGGCGATCCTCCGGGCCCTCGTTGATCTTCACCTTGATGAGTTCGTGGTCGTGGAGCGCCTGGGCCACGGCGGCGATGACGCCCTCGCTGACGCCCGCCTGGCCCACGATGACCACGGGTTCGAGGTGATGTCCCAGCGCGCGCAGCTGGCGGCGCTGCTTTCCGGTCAACGGCAAGATGCTTCTCCTTCAAGTGGGGAGGCGCGCGGTGGCGCTCCCGGGGTGGCGCACCCTACTTCTTTTGCGCGGCCATGCGCAGCTCGCGCTGGGCCTCGATGTGGTTGGGTTGCAGCTCCACGGTCCTCTGGAAGTGCTTGAGCGCACCGCTCATGTCCCCGCATAGCTTGGCGATGACGCCCAGGAAATAGTGCCCGGCGGCGACCTTCTCGTTCTTCTTCAGACACAGCTGGATGTCTTTGTAGGCCTCGTTGAAGCCCACCTTCTTGTCCTCGAAGGTGAAGAAGCGGGCGTAGCCGCGCCAGGCGTAGAACTCGGCCTCCTCGGCGTTGAGCTGGATGGCCTCGTCGAGCAGCTTGACGGCCTCGGCGAACTTGCGGCCCTTGATGTAGACGCCGGCCTTGCGGAACAGTTCCTCGCTCTTGAGGATGGCCACCACGTCGACCTCGGCCTCCTTGCTGCCGCCGGACTTGAGCTCCTCGATGTACGCGGCGCGGCTCTTCTCGTCGGCGAGCGCGCGATGGGCCTCGCCGATGTAGGCGAAGATGTCGGCCTTGAGCTTCTCCATCTCGGGAGGCGCGCCGGGAGGATTCGTGTCCGGGTGGTACAGCTTGGCCAGCTTGAAGTAGGCGATGCGCACCGCCGGGCCGTTGGTGTCCGCGCCGACGCCCAGGCGCTCGAAGTGGTTCTGATCCTTCAGTTTCTGGGCGAGCTCCTGGAGCGCGGCGATGTCGTTCGCGCCAGACGCCGGAGCGGACGGGGCCGCCGGAGCGGAAGCCTCGGGTTTGGCCGCGGGAGCGGCGGGGGCGGGAGCGGCGGGCTTGGCGGCGGCAGCGGGTGCTGGGGCCGAGGGAGCCGCGGGCTTCGCCGTGGCGGCAGTGGGGGCCGGAGCGGCGGGCTTTGCGGCGGCAGTGGGAGCCGGGGCCGAGGGGGCAGCGGGCTTGGCGGCCGGGACGCCACTCATGGATGGCGTGGCGGGACCCTGGGGAGCGGCGGGCCTGGCGGCGGGAGCCGGGGCCGAGGGAGCGGCGGGCTTGGCGGCCGGGACGCCACTCATGGATGGCGTGGCGGGGCCCTGGGGAGTGGCGGGCCTGGCGGCGGGAGCCGGAGCGGCAGCGGGCTTGGCGGCGGGAGCCGGGGCCGAGGGAGCGGCGGGCCTGGCGGCCGGGATGCCACTCATGGAGGGCGTGGCGGGGCCCTGGGGAGCGGCGGAGGCCGGGGCCGGCTGGGGCGTCGCCTGGGCCGTGGGGGCCGTCCGCACGGCGGCGAAGGACACGCCATCGAGTTCCCGGAGGAGGAACACGAGCCGCAGCAGATGGTCGGCGTCCTGGGGGAGATCCTGGATGAGCTGGGCCGTCGAGCGTGCGCCGTCGATGAAGGCGAGCACGCGCACCTCATGCGGGGTGAGCCGCAGATCTCCGGTGGACACGCGTCCGTTGGACTTCATCACGGGCAGGGCGAGCTCGGGCTGCAACAGGCGCCGCAGGTCGGCGGTGGGAATGCGGCGCACGAGGTCGCCGAGCACGGCCCACTTGTTGCCCAGCGGCATCGCCTTGGCGGCGGGCAGCTCCCTGGCCTCGAAGGTGAAGGAACCGGACTCGGCGCGCAGGGCCTTGAGCAGGATGTTCTGCGCGCGCTGGGCGAGCTGGGCGAAGGCGGAGGCGGGCTGGAGCAGTCCCAGGCCGAAGAGGGCCGCGAGCACCTCGCCGCCGAAGCGGCTCCGGGCGGACTCGGCCTGCTGGAGCTGCTCCGGAGAGACGAGCTTCGCCTGGAGGAGCCAGGAGCCCAGGGCGTCCTCGGGATGGGAGGACTCGACGAGCTCGGGATTGCCCTTGCGGAAGTGGATGCCGAGGGTGCCATCGGCCAGGGTGAGCGAGAGCAGACCCGTGTGATTGCCCGCGGCGATGAGGCCATAGAGGCGCACGGGCGAGAAGGCCGAGAGCTGACCGTGGGTGGGGAGCGCGTCTGATGCCGAGGCGGCGGGAGTGCCCGTGGGCTCGGGGGAAGCGGGGGCTGGCGCGGTAGGGGGAGCCCCGGGAGCAGCGGCGGTGGGCACGCCAGGCGCCGTGGGCCGAGGACCGGCGGCTCCAGGAGCGGCGGCGGTGGGCACACCGGGAGCCGTGGGCCGAGGACCGGCGGCGGTGGGCACGCCAGGAGCGGCGGCGGTGGGCACACCAGGGGCCGTGGGCCGAGGACCGGCGGTGGGCACGCCAGGAGCAGCGGCGGTGGGCACACCAGGAGCCGTGGGCCGAGGGCCGGCGGCGGTGGGCACGCCAGGAGCGGCGGCGGTGGGCACACCGGGAGCCGTGGGCCGAGGACCGGCGGCGGTGGGCACGCCAGGAGCGGCGGCGGTGGGCACACCGGGAGCCGTGGGCCGAGGACCGGCGGTGGGCACGCCAGGAGCGGCGGCGGTCGGTACGCCGGGAGCCGTGGGCCGAGGACCGGCGATGCCAGGAGCGGCGGCGGTGGGCACGCCAGGAGCCGTGGGCCGAGGCCCTGCGCCGGGAGGAACACCCGGGCCACCGTGGGGAGCGACGCCAGGCGCGGTGGCGGTGGGCACACCAGGAGCCGTGGGTCGAGGACCAGCGACGCCAGGAGCGGCGGCGGTGGGCACACCAGGAGCCGTGGGCCGAGGCCCTGCGCCGGGAGGAGCACCCGGGGCTCCGTGGGGAGCGACGCCAGGAGCGGTGGCGGTGGGCACACCAGGCGCCGTGGGCCGAGGACCGGTGACGCCAGGAGCGGTGGCGGTGGGCACACCAGGGGCCGTGGGCCGGGGGCCAGCGACACCAGGAGCGGCGGCGGTGGGCACACCAGGAGCCGTGGGCCTGGGGCCAGCGCCGGGAGGCATACCCGGGCCACCGTGGGGAGCGACGCCAGGAGCGGCGGCGGTGGGCACACCAGGAGCCGTGGGCCGAGGCCCTGCGCCGGGGGGCATACCCGGGCCACCGTGGGGGGCGGCTCCAGGAGCGGCGGGACGAGCGGGCGGGGGAGCCGCACCGGGTCCTGGACGAGGCGCACCCGGAGGAGGCGCCATGGGCCGGGCGCCGGGACCCGGGGCGGGGACTCCGGGAGCCGCCACGGGGGCGCGGGCGATGCCGGGTCCCGCCATGGGCACGCCCGCACTTCCGGGCGGTGGGGCCGCGGACGGCATGGGCGCGGGAGCGTTGGGCGGGCGGTTGTTGGGCACGGGCGTGCTGGGGCCCGGGGCGATGACGTCGCCCCACATCTCGCGAGGGAAGGCCTCGCGCACATGCGGGAAGAGTCCGGGCTGGGCGAAGTGGATGCCGTCCTCGGACACCTGGAGCCGACCCTGGATGGCACCGTTGTCGATGAGCAACTCGATGGTGGCCAATTCCAGGGGACCCCAGATGGCGCCCTGATCATTCCTCACGAAGTACTGCCGGACGTCTCCCTCGGCCATCGCGGGTGCGGCTCCTTGTGTGCCCTGGGTCACGCTAACCCCGCCATGGGCGCAGGGAAAGCTGGCTGCCGGGCTTGTCTCACGGGGTGTCCAACGTGGCCATTCCAATGAGCTTCAGACATTCGGCGTCCGCGTCCAGGGCGGTGGGGGGGTCGAAGCAGTGCACCTCGCTGTCGAACACCTTGCACATCCCCTTGGGCGTGCTCGCGCAGGCCGCCTTGGCGTAGGCCTTCACGCAGCCGTAGCCGCACACCGGGTGCCCATCGCTCGACTGGCACTGCAGCGCGGGCAGCGACTTGCCCCATGCACAGAGTGCCTGGGCGGGCGGATCGAAGCACTTGAGCTGCAAACCATCACTCTTGCAGACGCCCATGGGCGTCGTATTGCAGGCCACCTTGCCGGAGCCCACGGTGCACTTGTAGCCACACGCCAGGTCCGAGCCGTAGCCCTTGCACTCGGCGCGGGGCGCTTCCCGGCCATACAAGGCGTACACCTCGGGGGGCGGATCGAAGCAGACGATCTCGTCGTTGCGGCCGCCGCAGATGCCCGCCGGAGTGCGCGCGCACTGCACCTTGCCGAACTGCGTGACGCACTGGTAGCCGCACGCCACCTGCCCGTCGATCGTCTTGCACTCGGGCGCGGGCAGCGCGGAGCCATAGACCCGGACGATGTAGGCGGGCGGGTCGAAGCAGACGGCCTGTCCGTCAATGACCTGGCAGGAGCCCTGGGGCGTCTGCGCGCACCGCACGCGCTGCCCATCCGACTTGCACTGGTAGCCGCACGCCACGTGCCCATCGATGGCGCGGCAGGTGGGGCCGGCCGCCGCCTCCGTGGGCGCGGCCATCAGCCATGCGGCGGTCATCATGGAAACGAGGGACGCGAGCACGATGGGACCTCGGGGGTGTCTTGGCCTGATTGACGCGCAGAGTGGGCGCGCGCGCAAGCTTTGGACATGTTAGTTGCCCGCTCGTGGACCTCTCCCCGCTTCAGCTTGCCCTGTTGTGTGTCGCGGCTCTCACCGCGGGTATGGTGGATGCCATCGCGGGAGGGGGCGGATTGATTTCGCTGCCTGCTCTCCTGTCCACCGGCCTGCCGCCTCACGTGGCCCTGGGCACCAACAAGGGCCAGTCGGTGTTCGGCGCGTTCGCGGCGCTGGTGCGCTTCTGGCGGGCGGGGCTGGTGCGCGGGGGGCTGGCCGCCATCACCTTCCCACTCGGGCTGGTGGGCGCGCTGCTGGGCGCGGGGCTGGTGCTGCTCCTGCGCCCGGAGGTCCTCAAGCCGGTGGTGCTCGTGCTGCTGGTGGTGGTGGCCGCCTTCCTGGCCTTCCGCCGGGGGCCTCCGCCCGGAGCGCGGCCCGAGCCTCCACTCGCGCGCCTGCGAGCGCTGGGCGCGCTGATCGCGCTCCTCATCGGCACCTATGACGGCTTCTTCGGGCCGGGCACGGGCACCTTCCTCATCATCGCCTTCTCGGGGCTGCTCGGGCACAGCCTGACGCACGCCTCGGCGGACGCCAAGGTGGTCAACTTCGCGACGAACCTCTCGGCGGTGTGCCTCTTCGCCTGGCGCGGGCTGGTGCTCTGGCACGTGGCGCTGCCCATGGCGGCCGCCCAGTTCACCGGGGCGTGGCTGGGCGCGCACTTCGCCGTGCGCGGCGGCGACCGGCTGGTGCGCAAGGTGGTGCTGGGCGTGGTGGTGGCGCTCGTGATCAAGCTGAGCCACGACGTGCTCTCGGCCTGAGCTTCAGCCGATGAACACGAGCAGCGCGAGGCCGCGCCGGGCCACGCTGGCCGCGAACTTCTTCAGCTCCTCGAAGTAGGACAGCAGCTCCTCCTCGGGATCCAGCTCCGGTGGAGGCTCCTCCCAGAAGCCCGGGTAGATGTCCTCGCGCTGCATGCGCGCCGGCTCGTAGCGCTGGCGCAGCGTGCTCGCGGAGAGTGCCTGGAGCGCCCGGGACAGCTCCTGGACCTGGGCGGGGGTGAAGAGGCGCGCGGTGCCCTCGTCCGAGGGGATGTCGCCCACGTCCTCGCCGCCGCGCACGAGGAAGTCCAGCGGGGCCTGGCCCTCCCACGCGGTGTGCGTGAGCAGGTACTGCAGGCCGTGCCACGTCTCCCCGATGTCCAGCTCCAGGAAGCGCGCGCCCTCCGCGTCCCCGAAGTCCTCCTCGTCATCCAGGAAGGCCTCGAGCTGGCCGGGCGCCGCGAGCAGCGCCTGGCGCTGGGTCTCCGTCAGACTGCGCAACGTGCAGAGCATTTCCATCACCCCTCCGGGGGCGGCTACTCGACCACCACGAGCCGCGCGTTGATCTCCACCGCGGTGCCTTCCTTGGCGGGCAGCTCCACCACCTTGCCCGCCTTGGGACTCTTCAGCTCGTTCTCCATCTTCATCGCCTCGACGACCACCAGCCCCTGACCCTCCTTCACCTCGTCGCCGAGCTTCACCAGCACCTTGACCACCTTGCCGGGCATGGGCGCGGCGATGAGCTGCTTGCCCTCCACGGTGAAGCCCGCCGTGCCCTGGCGCAGCCGCAGCCGCCGCTCGTCCGCCACGTCGATGCGCGACCACTGCCCGCGCACGAGCACCCGCACCTCGTCGCCCGCCTCGTCGAACTCGACGTTGTACGAGTGGCCCTCCAGCAACAGCGACAGCGCGCCGCCCTCGAGCGCCAGGGCGTCCACCACCACGCTCTTGCCCGCGTGCGTGAGCTTGTAGCGGTTGTCTCCCGCGGGCTCGATGTCCACCGGCACCGCTTCCTTCTGTCCGTGCAGCTTCGCGAAGTAACGCATGGCTCGTCGTCGTGTCCCGGGTTGACGGTTCTAGCGGCCGTGGCGGAGCGCCCGCCGCCACGCGGAAATGCCCGCCTCGCCCTCGGAGGGCGCCTGGGGCAGGGCCTTGGCCCGCTTCTGGTCGCGCTGGTAGGCGTACACCACGCTGGCCAGCAGCGCCGCCTCGGCGAGCTTCGGATCCTCCGTGTTGCCGAGCAGCGCCTCGTGCTGGCGCGGCAGGAAGCCCGTGTCGTAGTCGCCTCCGGTGAACTCCGGGTGCGAGAGGATGGCGTGCAGGTAGCGCACGTTGGCGGTGATGCCCTTGACCACGTACTCGTCCAGCGCCCGCTTCGCCCGTTCGATCGCCTCGGCGCGCGTGGGAGCCCACACGGACAGCTTGGAGATCATGGGATCATAGAAGTTGGGCACGGTGTAGCCGGGGTACACGCCCGAGTCGTCGCGCAGGTAGGGGCCGCCGGGCACGCGCAGCGTGGTGATGCGGCCGGGGCTCGGCATGAAGTTGCGCGCCGGGTCCTCCGCGTAGATGCGCACCTCGATGGCGTGGCCGTTGGGCGTGGGCGCCCGGGTGAGCGGCAGCTTCTCGCCCTCGGCGACCTTGATCTGCCAGGCCACGAGGTCCAACCCCGTCACCCACTCCGTCACCGGGTGCTCCACCTGGAGCCGGGTGTTCATCTCCAGGAAGTAGAAGTTGCGGTGCACGTCCACGAGGAACTCCACCGTGCCCGCGCCCACGTAGCCCACCGCCTGGGCGGCCTTCACCGCCACCTCGCCCATCTTCGCGCGCAGCTCCGGCGTGAGGATGGGGCTGGGCGTCTCCTCCACCACCTTCTGGTGGCGGCGCTGCGCCGAGCACTCGCGCTCGTTGAGGTGGATGGTGTTGCCATGCGCATCGGCGAACACCTGGATCTCCACGTGGTGGGGCTTCTCCAGGTACTTCTCGATGTAGACGGCGTCGTTGCCGAAGGCGTTGAGCGCCTCGCTCTTGGCGGCGCGCCACGAGGAGTCGAAGTCCTCGATCCGGTCCACGCGACGCATGCCCTTGCCGCCACCACCGCCCGCGGCCTTGAGCATGACGGGGAAGCCGATCTTCTCGGCGTAGGCGCGCGCCTCCTCGTGGGTGGCGAAGGGCTCGGTGCTGCCGGGCACCACGGGCACGCCCGCCTTGATCATGTTCTGCCGGGCGCGCGTCTTCTCGCCCATGGCGTCCATGGCGCTGGCGGGAGGCCCGATGAAGGTGATGCCGGCCTTCTCGCACGCGCGCACGAAGGACGCGTTCTCCGAGAGGAAGCCGTAGCCGGGGTGGATGGCATCCGCGCCGGCCTGGCGGGCGGCCTCGAGGATGCGCTCCTGCACGAGGTAGCTCTCACGCGAGGGCGGGGGACCCACGAGGAAGGCCTGGTCGGCGGTGCGCACATGGAGGGCGGAGCGATCCGCCTCGGAGTAGACGGCCACCGTGGCGATGCCGAGCTCCTTGCAGGTGCGCATCACCCGGACGGCGATCTCGCCGCGGTTGGCGACGAGGATTTTTCGAATCTTGGCCATGGGCGCCCCCTTTAGCACACGGGAGCGGCGCCCGGCCCTTTCGAGACGCGTCCTACTTGCGGTGGCTGAGGTACTGCTCCATCAACCGGCGGGCCTCGACGAGCTTCGCCTCGACGAAGCGGTCATCCTCGTCCGGCTCCGGAGGCGGCGCGGGGGGCTGCTCACCCCGGCGGCCCGGCTTGCCCGGGGCGGCGGCGCCCTGCTGGGGCGCCTCGTTGCCGAAGTCCACCGCCGCGGCGAGCAGGTTGCGCGCGGTCGCTCCCCCGTCGAGCAGGCGGCCAAGCACCGGCGCTTCCACGCCGAGCCAGCGCGCCGTCTGACGCACCACGTCGATGTACTCGCCCTCGAGCGAGCGCGACGGACGGCCGGGCTCGCTCAGCGAGGCGCGGCCGTAGCTGCCGGCCTTGTCGGTGTAGAGGCCCACCGCCTGGTCACGGAAGTCACGCGCCACGGCGCGCACCAGCGAGTCCAGGTGATCCTCGGGGACGGCCTTGCCGCCGGAGGGCTGCAGCTTCACCTCGGCCACGCGCCAGCCCGCGTCGGTCATGGGCGCGGCGGCCTCGACCCAGCGCACGTCGGGCAGGGGGACATGCGCGGTCTCACACGCCCGGGACAGCGTCTGACGCAGGGCGGTGAGATTGCCTTCGATGTCGGCGAGGAAGAGGACCAGGCGGGGTTGAGACAAACGGGGGCTCCTTAATGAGTGCGCTCCTTGAAGCGCGAACGCACCCCCCAAAATTTCCCGGGGGATTCGCCCTGAATTTTCAGGAGATAGTCTTCGACTGCCTGCCTGCTTTCGCAAGCCGGGGAGCCCTCATTCAATCCGGCAGGCGTCGGCGAAGTCCAGACGGGGGTTGCGCGGGAAGAGCTTCGCCGGGTCGCCGTAGCCCAGGTTGAGCAGGAAGTTGCTCTTCCACTTGCCGTCCGGGAAGAAGGCGGCGTCCACCTTGGCGTTGTCGAAGCCCGCCATGGGGCCGCAGTCCAGGCCCAGGCCCCGGGCCGCGAGGATGAGGTAGGCGCCCTGGAGGCTGCTGTTCATGTAGGCGGACTTCTCACGTGCCTCGGGCGGCATTCCCAGGAACATGGGCTTCATGTCCCGGGCGGGGAACAGCTTGGGCATCTGCTCGTAGAACTCGGTGTCGTACGCGACGATGGCCGTCACCGGCGCGTTCATCGTCTTGTCCACGTTGCCGGCGGAGAGCGCGGGCTTGAGCTTCTCCTTGGCGGCCTGGCTCTTGACGAAGACCAGACGCAGGGGCTGCGCGTTGGCCGCCGTGGGGCCCATCCGCGCGAGCTCGTAGAGGCGCTTGAGGACGGAGTCCTCCACCGGGCGGTCGAGCCACGCGTTGTGGCTGCGCGCTTCGTTGAAGAGGACGTTCAGGGAGGCATCATCGAGGAGGGGACGCGGGTTGGCCATGTGCCCCTCCCTAACGATTCACCCGCCGCCGCGCAAGCGCCTGGGACGCGGCGCGTCGTGGGGGGCCCCCCGAGTGACGGGGCCCCCGGCGGATCGCTCAGAGCGGGATGTTGCCGTGCTTGCGCGGAGGGTTCTCCTGGCGCTTGTTCTTGAGCATCTCCAGGGCGCGGATGACCTTGGCGCGCGTCTCCTCGGGGCGGATGACCTCGTCGATGTAGCCGAGCTCCGCCGCCTTGAAGGGGTTGGCGAACTTCTCGCGGTAGTCGTTCACCAGCCGGGTGCGCTCGGCGTTGGCGTCCGGGGCGCGCTTGATCTCATCGCGGAAGATGATGTTGACGGCGCCCTCGGGGCCCATGACGGCGATCTCCGCGGTGGGCCAGGCGTAGTTGATGTCCGCGCGGATGTGCTTGGAGGCCATGACGTCATAGGCCCCGCCGTACGCCTTGCGGGTGATGAGCGTCACCTTGGGCACGGTGGCCTCGGCGAAGGCGTAGAGCAGCTTGGCGCCGTGGGTGATGATGCCGCCCCACTCCTGGTCCGTTCCCGGCAGGAAGCCCGGCACGTCCACCAGGGTGACGAGCGGGATGTTGAAGCAGTCGCAGAAGCGCACGAAGCGCGCCGCCTTCACGCTCGCGTCGATGTCCAGACAGCCGGCGAGCACCGCGGGCTGGTTGGCCACGAGCCCCACCGAGCGCCCGTTCATGCGCGCGAAGCCCACCACCATGTTCTTGGCGAAGTGCTCCTGCACCTCGAAGAAGTGCCGGTCGTCCACCACGGCGCGGAGGATCTCCTTCACGTCGTAGGGCTTGTTGGGGTTGCTCGGCACCACCGTCTTGAGGCTGTCCTCCGCGCGGAAGGGATCATCCTCGGTGGGCTGGGCCGGCGGATCCTGCTGGTTGTTGGAGGGCAGGTAGGACAGCAGCTCGCGCGTCATGGCGATGGCGGCCTGCTCGTTCTCCGCGGCGAAGTGCGCCACGCCCGACTTCTGGTTGTGCGCGAGCGCGCCGCCCAGCTCCTCCTTCGTCACCTCCTGGTGCGTCACCGTCTTGATGACGTCCGGGCCGGTGATGAACATGTAGGAGGTGTCCTTCACCATGAGGATGAAGTCGGTGATGGCGGGCGAGTACACCGCGCCCCCCGCGCACGGGCCCAGGATGAGCGAAATCTGGGGCACCACGCCCGAGGCGAGCGTGTTGCGCAGGAAGATGTCCGCGTAGCCCGCGAGGCTCTCCACGCCCTCCTGGATGCGCGCGCCGCCCGAGTCGTTCAGGCCGATGACGGGCGCGCCCACGCGCATGGCCATGTCCATGATCTTGCAGATCTTCTGGGCATAGGCGCCGGAGAGCGAGCCGCCGAAGACGGTGAAGTCCTGGGCGAAGACGAACACCTGCCGGCCCTCGACGGTGCCGTAGCCGGTGACGACGCCGTCGCCCGGAATCTTCTTGTCGCCCATGCCGAAGTCACTGCTTCGGTGGGTGACGAACTTGTCCATCTCCGTGAAGGAGCCGGGGTCGAGCAGCAGGTCGATGCGCTCGCGGGCCGTGAGCTTGCCGGCCTCGTGCTGCTTGGCGATGCGGTCGGCGCCGCCGCCCAGCTCCGCCTGCTTCTCCAACTGCCGCAGCCGGGCGCGAAGGGGATCCGTTTCCGAGGTTCCGTCCATAGGTCCGCGCATCTAGCACGATCAGGGCGTGGCGGGCAGCGTCCAGCGGCTGGAGAAGCGATGGCCTCCCCCCGGAAGGCTGTCGAGCCAACCCTCGATGTCCTCGCTCCGGGACAGCAGGGGACCCAGCTCGAGCCCCACGGTGAAGATGCCGGCGAGGCTCTTGTCGGCGACCACGTCCATCAGGGACACCTGCTTGAGGCCGCTGGCCAGCCGGGCCGGGTCCACGGTGAAGGTCGCGGCGTGGGGCAGCTTCGCGCCTTGTGTGGGCACGACGGAGAGCAGGCTGGAGGCCGCGGTCTCGTCATTGCCCAGGGCGAGGTGCCGGCCCTGGAGCCGCAAGAGGAGGGTGCCTCCCTTCATGTCCAGGGCGTACCCATCCTCGAGCACCCGGGCGCCGGGGAACTTCGCGAGCGGGGCGAGCGCGCTCCTCACCGCCGCCGGGTCCGTCACCTCGGCGACGAGCGCTTGACGCGTTGCGAAGAAGCGGCCGTCGGGGGTGCGCAGGTTGGGCCGTGGCCGCACCCCGTCCACCGCGATCAGCACGTTGCCCGTGAGCCGCCCGCCCACCGCGCGCGTGATGGAGGACAGCTCGGCCTGGGGGCAGGCGGAGCAGACCTGCTGGAGGAGGGCGCGCACGTGGTCCATGGCGTCGGACACGCCCGGGGGGGAGAGGCGGGCGCGCGAGAAGAGCAGGCCGGTGGGCATCATGGTGCCGTAGGGGCTCGTGCCCGAGGACTGGAAGGCGGGCAGTTGCAGGTTCGTGCCCGTTCCCTCCACCTGGAGCGCCGTGGCGGAACCATCCAGGCCCACGGTGAGGCCGCGTTTGGCGCTGGACACATAGACGACGCCAGGGAGCTTGCCCATCCGGGCGTCGGCCTTGGGCGTCAGGCCCACCAGCCGCGAGGCCTCCTTGAACAGCACCTTGCCCTGGCCGTCGTCGACGAAGCCCCCGCTCACGCTCGCGAAGGCACACGCCTCCTTCCCCTTGAGGGCGTAGCCGATGTCGCCTCCGGAGTCGCGGGGAACGAGCACGGAGGTGATGCCCGCGCTGGTGGTGGGCTTCACCTCCGTCACCTTGGGGTTGGCGGTCTGGAGCATCGCGGCGGCCCGCTCCTGGAAGAGCTTGGGGTCGGCCAGGCGGGTGCAGGAGATGCGGCCCGAGGGCAGCAGGGACAGGGTGAGGGGGGTGGCGGGGTCGATGCCCGCGCGGGTGAGGGTGTCGGGCTGGCGGGGGTCGAGCGACAGGAAGGGATGGAGCTCGGCGAACCAGACATCGGGCCGCAGCAGCGCGGCGGGCTGTCCCGCCCGTTCGAGGAAGGCGGTGAGACCCTGGATCGCGTCCAGCCGGGGGATGTGGACGAGGGTTTCCGTAGCGGTGGCGGCGCGGGGCGCGGGAGCGGCGGCGAGCGAGGCCGCGAGGACGAAGCAGAGCATGGCTTCAGGTGAGAACAAGGGGGGCGGTGCCCTGTCAAGGCGGGGGCGGAGGGAGCGCGGGAACCTCTCCGCTTTTCCGGACGCGCTCTCCGGCACCTGCCTACCATGCCAATCATGACTCCATTTCGATCCTCGACGCTGAGCGCCGCGCTTGCCTCCTCGGTGGCCCTGATCACCGCATGTGGTGGCGGCAACGACGACGGCACTCCTCGGTGGGTGGATGGAAACCCGGCGCCAGCAGCGGTCGCGGCAGTGGCCGTGGCAGCGGGTGGAAGGGCGGCCTCGATTCCAATCGGAATCGAGAACGTCAACGACTCGCCGTTGAAAGCCGCGAACTATCGGGTGCTGCTGCGCTTCGTGCCAACCAGCACCATCTCCATTGACCGGTTCTACTTCGGCTTCAAGTTGCGCGGCGCGACCTGCTGGGACGCCAACAAGGCGGGTTATGGCGCTGGAGACGGCGGGCTTCTTCGCGGGAGTCTCGTGCAGATCAACCCCACCACGGGGCTTCCGGCGAACGTGATCGCCACGGAAACCGTCAACGGCTGCACCCGTCACAATGAGGCCAGGGCGGAGGCCAATGACGCGATCCCGGTTCTCGCCTGGGTGAACACACCCGCGACGCTCCAAGGCGGGACGATGTACGGCTTGATCGTGAGCAATGCACACGCCAGCCCGGCGGCCAACTTCTTCTCGTTCAACGCGCCGCTCGCCGACACCGCCCTGGCGGGCCCCCATGCTCGCAATGAGTTGAGCGCGACGGCCACTGGTGCCCTCCTGTCACTCGATCCACGCGAACATGTGGCCTGGTCCGAGGACAATGGCGGCACATGGCGATATGGATCCGCCAATGGCCAGTACCGTTCCTACATGAACGACAACGACACCGCTCACCCGGCAACGCGGTTGCCGCAATACGGTTTCCGGTTGTCGAACGGAACGAATCTGGGAGGGCAGCCCTACTACGCCTACTTGACGGATTGCGTCGGCTGTACTGTCGCGTATCCGAACGCGCGTTATGCCCGTACCTTTACCGAACTCGGCGGATTCATCGCATCGGGTACGAACGTGGGCACCCTGACGATCAGGAACACGTCGACTGGCGCGCAGTCGAGCTGCACGCCCTCTCAAGGCTATGGCTTCCGCAAGTGCACGGTGCCCACCGCCGTGTCGGTGGCCGTGGGGCAGAGCTATACGGTGAGCTCCACTGGCTCCGTCGAAATCATGAAGATGGATTACTCACAACGGCTCTTGTTTCCACAGGTCGGCACCGCGAACGGCGAGTTTCGCGCTTATCAACCGACCCCTGCTTCTGGCACCAACGCGCGAGACGTACCCAGTCTCTGGGCAGGTCCGCTTTCGCCCTACTTCGACAACTGAGCGATGGCGCACTCCGTGGAACTGCTGTCCGCGCGGCCTGTTGGCCGAGAGGTCGTAACGCGCCAGACCACACCTCCGCTAATCGCGGCGAAGCCGGAGAACGGATTGAATTCCACGGTGCCTGGATTGAACCACCAGCCAGTTGGGAGCAAGGGCCGGCTGGAGGGCGTGGTGCTCCTCGTGGTGCTCGTGCTGCAGGCCGCGTGTGCGACGGGCGCGACGGGGCGCGGGTTGTTGGCGGCACCCGTGGCGCGTTCCTCCGCATCCGGCATGGAGCGGGAGGCCGTGTTCGACGTGGACGTCATCGAGCCGGGGCGTGTGGCCACGTGTCCGGTGCCGCTCACGCGCGAGGATTTCCAGCGGGCCATCTCACGGCTCGTGCGCTCCATACGGTTGGAGGCGGGACCTCGGGAGGAGGCACGGAGGCTGTTGGACCTGGGGCTGGAGGAGGAGTGGCTGGCGGAGGTGTATCGCGACCGGGTGCTCACCCTGGCGCCCCTGGGCAAGGAGGCATCCCTGTCTCCCGAGGCCGAGGTGGCGCTGCGCGAGCGCTACCTGACGTGGTGCGGGAAGAGGGGAGGGGGAGACTGTCTGGGCTTGTTGGATGATGGGCCCTGGTTGCGCACGGATGACCGGCGCATCCTGGCGCTTGCGCTAGCATTGGGCCCGGTGCTGGACGAAACACGCGCGGCGGTGGCACGCGAATTCAATCCGAGGGCGGTGGTGGCGCTGGTGGTGTGGACGGTGGGGTTGTACCTGGCGCTGTGGCTGGTGCCCGAGCCGATGATGACGAAGGGGCTGGCGGCGACGCTCACGGTGATTCTGGTGGGGTGGTTGGGGGTGGACACCGTCTGGGGGTTGATGGATGGGTGGGCGCGTATGGCCACGCGGGCCCACGAGGCGAGCAGCTTCGAGGAACTGCGAGAGGCGGGCGAGGAGTTCGCGCGAGTGCTGGGACGTGATGCGGCGCGGGGGCTGATTCTGGGAGTGGGGGCGGTGGCGGGAGGAGCGCTGGGTCAGGTGGCGAGCCGGGTGCGTGCATTGCCGGGCTTCGTGCAGGCGGGGGTGCAGTGGGAGGCCCAGGCGGGTGGTGCGGGGGTGCAGGGACGGGCACGAGCGGAAGAGGCGGCGCGAGCCCTGGTCGAGGCGGTGGAGTCGGTGCACACGGTGGCGGTGAGTGCCGAGGGTGGGCTCACGCTGGTGATGCTGAAGAAGGGAGCGGGAGGAGGTGCTCCTGGACGTGGAGGGTCCACGGTCATCCGGCATCGGGGAGGCAATCAGCAGGTGTTGCTGGGCAATGGGCAGCGCTGGCACCTGCCACGGGGCAAGTGGCTCGGAGACATTCCCGCGAAGGATCCAGTGGGAGACCAGCTCCAGGAAGCGGTGACGCAGGCGGCGAGGGAGTGGGGTCCCGACAAACTGAGCTTCGGTGAGCGGGATGCCATCGCCAAGGCGACGAAGCGAGGCAGGTACTGGCTGGCGCGTTTGCTGGAGCGCGAAGCTCGGGGCCGTTTCGTTCATCGCAGGGTCCAGGACCAGTTCGAGGGACTCCTTGAGTGGAAACCCAAGGGGGTCGACGTGGTTGATCCTGCAACAGGCCACAAGTACGAGATTCTCTCCGGAACGGAGTCGAATCTCACGTTGCATGGCAGGCGCATGGCGGGCGAACTCTTCCGGATGCTTACCTTCTGAGAGGTCCAGCCATGACAGGGTTGAGGAATGTCATCTTCAGGGACAGGGAAATCAAAAATGAAAGATTGGAGCTGACGGATAAGGGCGCGCTTTATTTCCTTAGCTCCAACCTGACGTTGAAAGACTGCACCATTGTCCTGAAGGTGTCCGCCAGGAACCTGATCATCAAGGATGCCCGGTTCATTGGCTGCACCTTCGAGGTGAAGCAGGAACTGAAGAACCATCAGCAGTGGGTGTATGCCTCCTTGAAGGGCTGCCGGTTCAAGGGGAGCCTGTCGGGGTGTGACTTTGGCCACTGGCCCGAATACTCGACCGGGGCGGAGAACGGAGCCATCGAGGACTGTGACTTCAGCGAGGCGCGCCTGGACGGCTGCCGCTTCATGGGCTGTGAGCCTCGGACCTTGCGGTTCCCCAAGTGGCCATGTTTCACCATCTTGAACCCTATTCAAAATGCCAGCGAACTCCGTCGCGCGACCTGGCCCGGCAGCTTTGGTGAGGTCACCGTTCAGGAGCTCGATCGGCAGCCAGCGCCCACGGCTGCCGTGACGTTGTTCGCTCCCGCCATGGCCAGGCGGCACGAGACCACCCCGGATGCACTCAGGGCCGTCATCGAGCAGTTCGATTGCATTGTCTACTGAAGGGTGAGGCTCCGGGGCGGCCCGTTCTGGCGCCGCCCCGGGAGGCTCAGGGGCAGAGCTGGTGATCGTCCAGGGGGTTGATGTGACCCTCGGCATCACCCGTCAGGGACAAGGCATAGATGCCCCCATCCCAGGATCCGTCGTTGAACGTGACCCGCGCGTTGGGCGCCAGCACCGTGCCCTGGATTCCAATGCTGCTCGCGTCGATGCGCGTCGCATCCACGAAGTTGAAGAGCACGCGGTGCAGATCGATGCCGCCGTTGAAGAGCATGGCGAACCCGGAAAGGGTCGCCGAGGCGCCGCGGACGTTGACCACGGCAAAGGATCCAGCCGGTGCGTGGAGTTGGAAGAGCGTGGCTTGGGTGAAGGCGCTGGCGCTCATGTCGAAGACGTTCAAGGTGGGGTGGGTGCCGTTCAACAGGAGGCCTCCCCAGGACTCACGCGACGTACTGCCATTGGCCGGAAGGTGGTCGAGCCGTGAGGACAGGTCGTGCAGTTCGTTGAACCGGGTCGCGAAGTCGATGGGCGTGCCCTGGGCCGCGCTGCCTCGTGGGTAGACCACGCTCTGGTTGGTGCTGTAGCCGCCCGCGTACCGGGCGTCCCCCCAAACGCCTCCGCGCGAGAGGGTGAGGAAACCGCCAGCGACCAGGGTATTGGCGATGTCATTATCCGGCAATCCCCATCCCACCGAGAAGTTCGTCAGGGTGATGTTGCCACCCGCCGCCACCTTGCCCACGACATCGTGTCCCCCGTTGTAATCCTCGCGCAAGAACAGGTTGTAGTCATTCAGGTCGATGTTCAAGCAGCAGGCACCCGTCGTGGGCTGGCGGACGACGGTATTCGAGATGGGATGGGAGCAGCTCGCGCCCGTGCCGTCGCAGGTTCCACCACAGACGGAGTCTCCGTCCGCGCAGGCGGGACGGTCTCCCACCGGGGCCCCGGTGACCGGCGAACACGTTCCGACCGAGCCCGGGACGTTGCAGGCCATGCACTGCTCCGTGCAACTGGTGTTGCAGCAAACCCCATCCACGCAGAAGCCGCTGAGACAGTCTTGCGCGTCCGAGCAGGTGCTTCCTCCGGGGGCTCTGGGTGAAGTGAACAGCGCGGTGAGGACCGTGTCCGCGGTGAGGGTGATGTCGCACGGGTTGGCGGAGCCGGTGCAGGCCCCCGTCCAGCCGACGAAGGTGTCACCCGGCGCGGCGGTCGCGGTGACGCTCACCAGGGTTCCCTCGAGGAACCGCGCGGCGGCCTGGGTACAGGCCGCGTCGCAGGAGATGGCCGCCGGACTGGTGACCACGACGCCCGTTCCACTTGACGCGGGATCCTTGTTCACGGTGAGCAGATACAGCTTTCCGATCGAGTCCGTGTCGACGCCCTGATTGTTGGTGCTGTCGTTGTCGACGACTCCCTCGGGGACGGTGACGGAGGCCAGATTGGAGAGCCGGCCACTTCCAGAACCGCTCACGACGGTCGCGCTCAAGGTGAAGATGGCCTTGCCGTTGACGGGCAGGTGGACCTTCGCATCGATGTCATCCGTGCCCGCCGACGTGGCGCAGACGCCGCCGTTGGAGGCAGTGCAGGTCCAGGTGGCGGAGGTGAGCTGGGCTGGCAGGGTATCCGTGACGCGCGCATCGTTCACCGCCGCGGGCCCGTTGTTGGTGACCTCGATGAGGTATTGCAGGGTCTGGCCCCAGCCGACCGCTGCGACCCCATCGCTCTTGGTGATCGCCAGATCCGCGAACACCTTGCCCTCGGTGATGAGCGTCTCCACCAGGGGTCCGAGGAGGGCTGAAGTCCTGTCATCCCGGACCGTGTAGCTGCCGTTGCTCACGGTCCCCGTGGCTCCCGGATCGATCCGCACGGTCAGTTGGAAGGTCGTGCTCGCGGAGGGATTGAGCGTGCCCAGGTCGCAGGAGACCGTGCCCGTCGCGCCCACCGGGGGGAACGTGCAGACCGCACCCGGCGCGTTGAGCCCCAAGAAGGTGGTGTTCGCCGGCAGGGGCTGGTCGACGATGACATGGGTCGCCGTGTCCGGACCCGAACTTCTCACCAGGTAGGTATAGGTCAAACTGTCGCCAGCATTGGCTTGAGCGGGTGCACTCGCGGAGATCGACAGCCCGGGAAGGAAGGCGCCAAACCCATCCACATAGACGTGGCCGAAGTGGGCTCCCGGCGAACACCCGGCGGCGACGACCGTGAGTTCCACCTCATCTCCGATGTCGATGTCCGCGGCGGCGGGAGCGAAATCGAAGATCTGCCAGTCGGTGTAGAGCACCTGGGTCTCGGGGTCCATCTTCCACGGGACACCGGGTTGATTCGAGTACTCGAACTTCGAGAACAATTGTTTGTTCCTCGTGGTGTTGTTCACCACGACGTAGAAGTAGGGCTGCTCATAGGCTTCGTGCCCGGGGTTCTCGAAGACCGGCGCGAGCACGAAGCGGAGGTGGAATCTCCCATCCGCCGGATCGATGTCTGAGTTGGTGACCCGGAAGGTCTGGCTCAAGCTGTTGGCGTTGCCGTTGTTACCGTTTTGATTGACCACCGCGGCCCACTGTCCGTAGCGGGGGGCGCGGAGAGTCGACCCGGCACTGAGCCCCTCCGGAATTCGCGTTTCCTGGGCACCATTCACCGCGAAGGTCAGGAGGCTTCCCCCAGCGTAGAGATGCAGATCGGAAAAGCTGTTGGGGGGGACGGAGCTCATGCCTGGGTTGATATAGCTGCTCACGGTCCAGTGGTTCAGGCCGCCATCCTCGAAATCGCCGTTGCTCACCAGTGGCGCTCGGGTCTGTCCCAGCGAGTGTTTCGGGGGAGACGGCTTCTCCTGCTCATCGAGGCGGGTCTTGCACCCCCAATGTAGCAGGCCAAGCGCGAAAACGAAGAAGGCAGATCTGACGACGGAATGGGTTCTCCGCGGCATCATGTGATGTCTCTCCGCTCTTTCGAGCCAAGTCATGGGTTTGGTTGGATGCTATGTTTTTATAGCGTCCCGCATGGCGTGTATGTAGACCGATGGGTGGATGAGAGCGTTGATATTCCGTAACCATTCACCGGTTTGTGCGGTCAGACAATCATGAGCAGCTCCAACGATGGATCATCAGTCGGATGCGCGACGCTGTTGATGCGGACCAAGGACGGGGTTGGCTGGGTTGAGACGTGGACAATGCTCACTCGCCGCGTGACGGAACGTGACGGAACGTGACGGAACTGGAGGCATGCCCGAGGCAGGACTCCACCAATTCCTCCAAGCCGCCGTCGTCGGACCCTGCTGGAGTGCAACGGACTTCCAATCAGTTCAAACGCCCTTACGACTTCAGCCGGAACAAGGATGATGAATGATCTTCAATAAGGTTTTCCATGGGAATGAGAAGATCGAGAGCGAATGTTTGGAATTGATGGATAAGGGCTCGCTCTGCTTCCTGGGTTCCAAGCTGATTCTGAGTCATTGCACGCTCGTATAACGGAGCCATCAATGACTGCGGCTTCAGCGAGGCGCGCCTGGATGATTGCCGTTTCATGGGCTGTGAGCCTCGAACCTCGCGGTTTCCCAAGGTTCGCTCCCGCCATGGCCAGGCGGCACGAGACCACCCCGGAAGCACCCGGGGCCGTCATCGAGACGTTCGACTGCATTGTCTACTGAAGGGGTGCGTGCTCGCGGGCCTCAGCCCCGGGCGAAGGCCGCCGCCGCCTGGGCCTGGGCCTCCGTCGGCGTGACGCCGGTATAGAGGATGAACTGCTCGAGCGCCTGGAGCATGGCGACCTCGCCGCCAGAGATGAGGCGCTTGCCGAGCGCGCGGGCCCGCTCGAGGAAGGGCGTCTGGATGGGCAGCGCGACGACGTCGAAGGCGATGTCGCACGCGGCGATGAGGGGCTCGGGGAAGGCGAGCGCCTCCTGGTCGGCGCCCGTCATGCCCAGGGGCGTGACATTCACCAGGAGCGGGGCCGGCGCGTCGGGAAGCTCGGCCTGCCAGCGGTAGCCATACGTCCGGGCGAGCGCGGTGCCAGCGGCCTCGTTCCGGGCGATGATCGTGCCGGCTCGCAGCCCGGCGTCCCGGAACGCGGCGGCCACCGCCTTCGCCATGCCACCGCTGCCGCGCAGCAGGAAGGGCGTGTCCGGAGCGAGCCGGGCCCGTTCGATGAGCCTGCGCACCGCGACATAGTCGGTGTTGTACCCGGTGAGCCGGCCGCCATCGTTCACAAGGGTGTTGACCGAGTCGATGGCCCTGGCCGAGGCCTCCAGCCCGTCGAGCAGCGGAATCACCGCCTCCTTGAACGGCATGGAGATGGCACAGCCGCGGATGCCGAGCGCGCGGATGCCGCCGATCGCCGCGGGCAGATCCCGCGTCGTGAAGGCCTTGTACACGTAGTCGAGGCCCAGTGCCTCGTAGAGGTGGTTGTGGAAGCGGGACCCGAAGTTGCCGGGCCTTCCCGCCAATGACATGCACAGCTGGGTATCGCGTCCGATGGGGGGCTTCATGGCGGTCAGCTCCTTCAGTCGAGGTCGCCCGGTCTCGTGAGCCCATCCACACCGCGAGAGGCTCCATCCACGGCGTGGATTGGCCGGAGGTCGGCGCGGAGGATGTACCAGAGGAAGCGGCCCATGGCAGGCGCTTTGCTCCAGGCGGGTGAACACCTCCTTCAGGAACTGTCATGTCCCTTCCCGTGACCGGCCGTGCCGGTGCAACCGCTGCCTCCCTGGATGAAACCGCCGCGACCCAGGGCGCGGCTCCGCCTCTCCCGAAAGCACCGGGGAGCAGGACCCTGGCCGCGCCCGAGCGCAACACCCTCTCCCAGGCTCCCGATGCTTCGCCGAGCGCCAACTCGCCGCGCGAGGTGCCCACGGGAAGGGTGGATTACTACCGCCGGAGGGAGGAGGACTTCCGCGCGCGCAATCCGGGTGTGCAGCCACCTCCGTACTACCTGCAATACGGCGACAAGTACGTTCGGGCCTTTTCGGCGCTGGGGCCCGAGCAGTTGTCACTCGACGGGCTCAAGTGGCGCGACAAGGCGCTGAAGCTGCTTCAGGTGGAGATGGAAAAGGCGCGCCGGGAAAACGGAAAGGAATTCGCCGAACTCGAACGCCGTCCGGAGGACTTTCGGGAGTTCGCCTACTCGACCCACGTGAAGGCCTATCTGGATGCGGGGCTTCTCTCCCTGTCCACGCAGGATTTGACGACCATCCTCACCACGCCGGACCTCCAGGATCTGCTCAACAAGGATGGGCTGGCGCAGATCCTCAAGGTCCTCGACCGGGTGGGGTCCAAGGATGTGGCGACCATCGTCAACGCGACCTCGTCCCAGGTCCGGCAGGAGCTTCAGGATCAGGCAGATCGGATGGAGCGCGAGGTGAAGTCATTCATGTACCAGCGCTGGTGGGATGGAGGGATGCACTGATCATGATGCGCCATCTGCTCAAGGTGCTGCTGGTCCTCCTGTTCTCGCCTTGTCTGCTCTGCCTGGGAGGAGGTGCCTATATCTGGGGCCGCCACACGCTGCGCGAGGGGTGGGGCATCGGCGTGGGCAACAACAGGTGGATGCCCGTGGGGCCGGAAGAGCCCGGGTGGGACATCCATGATAGGTTCTATGTGGGTGACCACTCCGCGTTCTTCACCCGGCATTGGGATGTCAGGTCGAGTGCGATCTGGCGGGTGAGCCGCCATGGCATGCGCCTCGTGTCGTTCTTCGACGGGATCGTGTTGGATCTGAGCAGTGCCGAGGGTGTCTGGTTCGGGGTGCTCTCCAAACCCGTCGAGGTGGGCAGGAGTGACGAGCGCATCCACCAGATCATCCGCTCTGTCGACGGGGGGGAGTCCTGGGAGGTGAGAGGGGTGCTCCCCGATTGGGGCGAGCTGCTCGCCGTGTCACCGCGAGAGGTCTGGGCACTGTCGAGCTGGATGCTGGTGGTCAGCACGGATGGGGGACAGACGTTCTCCCCCGTGGCGCTTGCTGGCAAACCGGATTTCCTCCGGGACCGGCTCGTGCCGGGTCCGAATGGGACCGTCTGGCTCCTGGGTCCCAGTGGGCTCTTCCGGTTGTCGGACCAGGGCCGGACCTGGACGTACGAGCCCATGCCGGAGGCCGAGTTGCAGGCGGGGGATGGAGGCATGCTCGCCGGCCGGGTGGGAGAGTGGCTGGCCATCCGCCGTGATGCGCCGGGGGAGGAGTGGAGGCCCATCACGGATCAGCCCCATTACGTGAGTGGCCTCGCCGTGTCGGGAGACACCGTGCGCGTGCTCTCCTTCCCCAGCGATCCGTTCAAGGACGGGGGGCACACCTGGTACCACCACAGCGAGGATGGCGGACGCACCTGGGAGCATGTGGACACCGGGCTCTTCAAGGTCGCCATTCACGGGCTGGAATGGGGCATGGGGGCCGAGATTCGGGGCCCCCTCTTCGGCCATGTCCCCGGGGGAATGTTCACTCAGCGGTGAGGTAGTCGAGCAGTTGGGCTTCGTTGGTGGTGATCAACCGCTCGATGCCGTCCTGCCGGGCATAGCGCTGGACCTGCATCTGCCCGATCACGGTCTGCACCAGCACACCCACCTTGCGAAAGCCCTCGCACCACCGGGGGGTGAGGCGATTCATGGTGGCCTCGAAGGCGGGATCATTCCGGCCGGGGGCGGCCCGGAGATCCGCCAGGAGGGCGTAGCGCGCGCGTCCCTGCTCATCCAGGGTGTCGCACAGCTCATCCATGACATCCTCGAGTTCCTGGATCGATGCGTAGGGGACGTCGGTGCGCTCGGTGAGCAGGATGCCCAGGAAATCGTCCGCCTGGACGATGAAGTGGGGGGTGCGGAGGACGTGCCTTGCGCCAGACAGCAGGCTCGCTCGCGGAGGAGGCACGCGAGAGGGGAGGGGAGCCATCAATGCGGATCTCATCATGGGGCGGAGGCCGGGGTGGAACCGGGCCACCCTATGCATGGAGGGGCGGGTGAGGGAAGTCCCGTGGGGAGGGGGGCCCTCGGGGACGTGCACTCCCGGACGGCTCGTCCGGTCCGCCTTCCGAGAATGCTGCCAACGCGGGGCGGGAGTCTTACCCTTGCGGGTCATGAACGCCTCTGTCGCCGAGAATCCGCTGCTTCAGACCGAAGGATTTCCCCAGTTCGACCGCATCCGCCCCGAGCACGTGGAGCCCGCCCTGCGCGAGCTGCTCCAGCGCATGAACGCGCAGCTGGACGAGCTCGAGCGCGAGGTCCAGCCCACCTGGGCGGGCACGGTGGAGCGTCTGTCCGCCATCACCGAGCCGCTGGGCCTGGCCTGGGGCGTGGTCAACCACCTGATGGGGGTGCAGAACAGCCCGGAGCTGCGCCAGGCGCACGCCGCCGTCGAGGGGGACGTGGTGGAGAGCTTCATGCGCATCGGGCAGAGCGTGCCCCTGTACCGGGCCTACAAGGCGCTGCGCGAGGGCGGTGAGTGGAAGTCGCTCGAGGAGGCCCAGCACCGCATCATCGAGGCGGCCCTGCGCGACGCGGAGCTGTCCGGCGTGGGGCTGGAGGGCGAGGCGCGTGAGCGCTTCCAGGCCATCGAGCGGGAGCTGGCCGAGCTGTCCACCCGCTTCTCCAACAACGTCATCGACTCCACCAAGGCCTGGTCCATGACGCTCACCCGGCGCGAGGAGGTGGAGGGGCTGCCGCCCAGCGCGCTCGCCATGGCCGCCCAGGCCGCCCGGCAGGGTCTGGAGCCCGGGGCCCCCGAGCCCACTCCGGAGAACGGTCCGTGGCGCATCACCCTGGATGGCCCCAGCTTCCAGCCCTTCATGGAGCACTCGCGCCGCGAGGAGCTGCGCGAGAAGGTCTACCGCGCCTACGTCACCCGTGCCTCCTCGGGCGAGGTGGACAACCTGCCCCTCATCGAGCGCATCCTCGCGCTGCGCCAGGAGAAGGCCCGCCTGCTCGGCTACGGCTCGTTCGCCGAGGTGAGTCTGGCGGCGAAGATGGCGCCCGGAGTGACGGCCGTGGAGCAGTTGCTCGGGGAGCTGCGCGGGGCGGCCCGCTCGCGCGCCCAGGGCGAGCTCACCGAGCTGACGGAGTTCGCCCGCCGCAAGACGGGCAATGCCTCGTTCGAGTTGAAGCTGTGGGACTCGGCCTTCTGGGCCGAGCGCCTGCGCGAGGAGCGCTACGCCTATACCGACGAGGAGCTGCGCCCGTACTTCGCGCTGCCGCGCGTGCTGGAGGGCCTGTTCGACACCGCCCACCGGCTCTTCGGCGTCACCGTGCGCGCCGCGGATGGCGAGGTGCCCGTGTGGCACGAGAGCGTGCGCTTCTTCCGCGTGGCGGACGAGTCGGGCCAGGACATCGCCGCCTTCTACCTGGACCCCTACAGCCGTCCGGCCACCAAGCGGGGCGGGGCGTGGATGAACAGCGCGCTGGACAGAAAGCGCCTGCCCCAGGGGGGCCTGCGTCTGCCGGTGGCCTACCTCGTCTGCAACGCCACGCCGCCGGTGGGCGGCAAGCCCGCGCTCCTGACCTTCCGCGAGGTGGAGACGCTCTTCCACGAGTTCGGTCACGGCCTGCAGCACATGCTCACGCGCGTGGACTTCCCCGAGGCCGCCGGCATCAACAACGTGGAGTGGGATGCGGTGGAGCTGCCCAGCCAGTTCATGGAGAACTGGTGCTTCCACGAGGAGACGCTCTCGCGGCTCGCGCGCCACGTGGACACCGGGGAGATGCTGCCCAAGGCGCTGCAGGACAAGATCCGCGCCGGACGCATCTACCGCGCCGCCTCCGCGACGCTGCGCCAGGTGTACTTCGCCACGCTCGACCTGGAGCTGCACCACCGCTACCAGCCGGGGGGCACGGACAAGGTGGTCGACATCCAGCGGCGCGTGGCCCGGGAGAACACGGTGATGGCACCGCTGCCGGAGGATCGCTTCCTCTGCTCCTTCTCCCACATCTTCGCGGGCGGCTACGCGGCGGGCTACTACAGCTACAAGTGGGCCGAGGTGCTCTCCGCGGATGCCTTCGCCGCCTTCGAGGAGGCGGGGCTGTCGGACGCGCGCGCGGTGGAGAAGACCGGCCGGCGCTTCCGGGACACGGTGCTCGCGCTGGGCGGCAGCCGCCACCCGCTCGTGGTGTTCGAGTCCTTCCGCGGCCGCGCCCCCAGCACCGAGCCCCTGCTCAAGCAGACGGGCTTGTTGGAGACGCAGGAGACGCGCGTCTAGCGCGCCCGGCTCAGGGCTCGTCCCGGGGGAGGAGCCCCGCCTCCCGCATGCGCCGGGCCGCCCAGGCCTCGGCGCCGGCCAGGTTCGCGAAGGTGGCCAGCGGCGGGTAGAGCCGGACGAAGTGCAGGATGGCGCTGAGCGACAGCTGCATGAGGGGCGAGGTGATGATGACGGCCGAGCCCTGCACGCACGCGAGCAGGGCGCGCTCGTGCTTCTCGAACCACTCCACCTGCCGCCAGCGCTGATCGAGCGGCACCACGCCCACCCGGGAGAGGTCCGCGAGCAGCACGAAGCGCTCGCCGCGCCGCAGATAGCCGGCGAAGGTGTCCAGACACGCCTGCTGCTCGTGCGAGGTGAGGTTGCCGGGCAGCCGCAGGACGAGCAGCGGCCAGCGCGAGTCATCGAAGAGGGTCGAATCCGGCGGCGATCCGTCGCGGGATCCCGGTGAGGGGGAGTCCGGGTCCATGGGGGGAGCCATTCTGACAGGCCCGTGAAAACGTGCTATGGCGCGCGGGTCCGGAGGGCTGGTGGATTCGCGTCGAACCGAGGGTTTTCTCTATCTGGCGGGCTTTGGCGCCTCGATTCCACTCTCCAACTGGATGATCGGCCACGTGGGGGTGGTGTGCCCGGACGCGGGGCCGTGCCTGCTGCCCGTGGGGCCGGGGCTGCTGGCACCCAGCGGCGTGCTCGTGGTGGGCCTGGCCTTCGTGTTGAGGGACCTGGTGCAGCGCCGGCTGGGCAAGGGCTGGACGCTCGCGGCGATCGCCCTGGGCGCGCTGCTCTCGGGGGTGCTGGCGCCGTCGGCGCTGGTGGTGGCCTCGAGCGCGGCCTTCGCCGTGTCGGAGCTCGCCGACTTCGCCGTCTACACGCCCCTGCAGCGGCGCGGTCTGGTGCTGGCCGTGCTCGCCAGCAGCGCCGTGGGGCTCGTCGTGGACAGCGTCCTCTTCCTGAAGCTCGCCTTCGGGGGGCTCGACTTCCTGGCGGGGCAGGTGGTGGGCAAGGCGTGGATGGTGCTGCTGTCGCTGCCCCTCGTCTCCTGGCTGCGGCGCCGGGACGAGCGGCTCGGCCTCGAGCCCGCCTGATCCACGAGGCCACGCACTCCCGGAGCAATCCGGAAATCTCCTGGCGGCGTGGGCGCAGGATTCCGCCTCTGATGCGTCGTGTTAACCGCCAATACCTACCGTGGACGGAGATTCGGGGAGGCGTGGGAGCCGTGCTCTACATTGCTTCTCCATGTCCACCCTATTCAAGCCAGAGCCCCGGGTCGCCGAGCCCGCGCCGGTGACGCGAGGCGACGCGGTTCGCCCCTCCTCGCGGCCCCTGGCGGCCCATCTGGTGTGCGTCACGCTTCCCGAGCAGGGGGATGAGCTCAACGGCAAGGCGCTGTGTGAGCAGCTGCGTCGCTTCCTGCACGCTCACCCCGGCTCCTGCTGCTTCTTCCTGGAGGGGACGGGCATGGTGAACGCGCGCATCGGTTTCGCCAACGCCTTCAAGGAACTGGATCGTGAGTGGGGCGCGCGCATGGAAGTGGTGTGCGCCATTCCCCTGCCCATCCCGAGGATGATGGCCCACACGGTGGCGACCAGGGCCCAGGCCTCCTGGCACATCTTCCGCACGCGCGTGGAGGCCGAGATGCACCTGCAACTGCGCGGCTACCTCGCCGCGGATGGGAGTCCCTGCCCACGGGGGCCGGTTCACGTGAGCTTGCACCCCTTGTCCTGACGTTCCCGTCCTCCCCTCGGGACTACCCCTGGGGTCGGAGCGCACCCGCCAGGAAGCGACGATGCTCGAGGGCCGGTGCTCCGGACTGTTCTTCCTCGAAACATCCGGGCTCCGACACCCGATGTCGCGTTGTGGCTGACTTCCTGTGTTTCCGTCTTTCGGCTAGCTTCGAATCTTCCGCTCCGAGGGAGCCGGAGGAGCGGCGCATGATGCTGGGGGGGACGAGGACATGCCGAGTTTGATGGCCCTGCGGCGACAGGCCTGGGGGGACGTGCAGTCGAAGCTGCGTGACCTGCCGCGTCGGGTGAAGCCACTGCGCAACCTGTTGGCGGACGAGTCGGAACTGGCCAAGCCTGGTTCGCGGTACATGCCCCTGGTGGACACGGCGAGGGTGGACGCGTACCGCAACGCCATCGAGCGCTATGTGCAGCCGGGGCACGTGGTGGTGGACGTGGGCACGGGCAATGGCCTGCGCGCCATGCTCGCGGCCCGGTGTGGGCCTCGCAGGCTGTACGCGGTGGATGTCTCGAGTGACCTGGACACGGCGCAGTGGGTGGCGTGCCGCAACGGCTTCACGGGCATCGAGTTCGTGCGCGCCGACATCTCGCGCTTCCAGCCGCCGGAGCGGGTGGATGTGTTGCTGCACGAGCTGGTGGGCGAGGGGGTGTTCGACGCGGGGCTGATTCCCCGGTTGCTCGACGCGAGGGAGCGGCTGCTCGTGCCCGGAGGCCGCATCCTGCCCCACCGCTTCGACATCTTCTTCGAGCCGGTGCAGTTGCGCGAGGAGGCGCGGGTGCCCTTCTTGTGGGATCAGCGCCTGCCGGACGTGGACTTCAGCTGCCTGCAGATCCTCCGCGACACCCTGAATCCCACGTACTTCACCCGGCTCATCCGGCCCCAGGACGTGGAGCGCTCGCTGTGTGAGGCGAGGCCCGCCTTCACGCTGGACCTGGAGACGCTGCGCTCGGGCTCGCTGCCGCGGCGCCTGGAGCTGGCGAGGCCCGTGGTGCATGGGGGCCGCATGGACGGCCTGTGCCTGTACTACCGGGCGCACTTCGATGACACGCTGTCCTATGACACCATCCCCGAGCGTCCTCGCGCGTGCGCTCCGGTGATGCTGCTGCGCACGGACAGCCGCGACTTTGCCCGCTACGAGACGATCCGCGTGGAGATGTCGTTGCCGGACCTGGCGGACATCACCACATGGCGGTGGAACTTCTCGTGAGGGTAGCCGCCTGCGTGTCCCGTGCCTCGTCGCGCTCCTGCTGTTGATGACCTCGTCGGCGGGGGCTCAGGCTCCCGCGGTGACCCAGGGGGCGGGCACCCCGCGCTCGCTGGCGGGCCGGTGTGGCTCGGCCAACTGGGTGTGCGTGGCGCAGTGCATCGACGTGACGTGCGTGGACCGGTGTCTGGCCGAGGGGTGTGAGAAGGCGCTGGACGCGCTGGCGGCATGTGCCGCCCGGAGCGGCTGTGGCCCGGATGATTCGGACTGCGTGGAGCGCGTGTGCGGCAAGCAGTGTGAGCGCACCTTCGAGCCCGCTCCCCGCAGCCCCGAGAAGGAGACCGCGGATCCGTGCGCGGACGGCTCGGTGGGCTCGGGCGCGGTGCCCAAGGGGATGGTGGGTACCTGGAGCCTGGAAGCGGCGAGCGTGCGCCCCGAGGAGAAGGCCAAGGTGGTGGGCCAGGATGCGCCGCAGGACGTCAAGCCGCGCCCGGACTTCGAGCGCACCCTGGTGGTGACACCCAACGGCTGCTTCCTGTTGCGCACGAAGCTGGAGGACGCCACGCTGGGCAGGGGCAGTGAGTTGGAGGTGCGCTCCTGGGGCGCCTTCGTGGTGGACGAGAAGGAGGACACGGTGGAACTGCGCACGAAGTCCGGCCAGGCGGTGGGCATGGTGTGCGGCAAGCCCCGTGTCGTCGGCCTGTCCAAGGGCAAGTTCCAGCGGCCCCTCTACAAGTACGAGCTGGAGGGCGACGTGCTCGGGGTGACCGCGCAGACGACCGCCAAGCAGACATTCCAGTTCCGCCGGCAGGCGGAAGAGAAGGCGAAGTAAGCGCATGGCCGAGCGGATGAGCCCTGTCGACGCGGCGTGGCTCCAGATGGAGGAGCCCACCAGTCTCATGGTCATCACGGCGGTGCTGTGGTTCGACGGTCCGTTGGACTTCGAGCGGCTCGCGCGCCGGGTGGAGGAGCGGCTCGTGGCGCGCCATCCGCGCTTCAGCCAGCGCGTGGTGACGCGAGGCCTGTGGAGCACGCCGCACTGGGAGGAGGTGCCCGGCTTCCGTGTGGAGGAGCACCTGCGGCGCACGCGGCTGCCGCCTCCCGGGGGCCGGGAAGCGTTGGCGCGGCTCGTGGGCGAGTCCATGGGCACGCCCCTGGAGCCCTCGCGGCCCCTGTGGGAGCTGCATCTCTTCGAGGGGTACGAGCAGGGCTGCGCGCTCCTGGCGCGTGTGCACCACAGCATCGCGGATGGGATTTCCCTGGGGCGGGTGTTGCTCGCCCTGACGGACGCGAGCGCCGAGGAGGGACCGGAGCAGGAGGATCCCTTCGAGGAGCCGGAGGCCTCGCCGGGCACCTGGACGCGGTTGTGGCGGGGCGCCCGGAAGGTGGCGGACACGACCCAGGCGGCGCTGAAGCGGGGCGGGGAGTTGTGGGCCGAGCCCATCCAACTCATGGACCTGGCGGTGGAAGGGGCCCGGGGGGCCTCGGCCCTCAGCCGGCTCTTGTCGCTGGTGCCGGATCCCCCCTCGCCCTTCACGGGCCGGCTCGGTCTGGTCAAGCGCGTGGCGTGGTCGCGGCCGGTGCCCGTGGAGCAGGTGCGCGCCATCGGCCATGGCACGGGCAGCACGGTGAATGACGTGATGATGGCGGTGGTGGCGGGCACGCTGCGCCGCTACATGCGCGCCCGGGGCAGAGAGCCGAAGGACCTGCGCGCCGTGGTGCCGGTGAACCTGCGCTCGCTCCACGAGCCCCTGCCGCGCACGTTGGGCAACCGCTTCGGCATGGTGTTCCTGCCGCTGCCGCTCGCGTTGGAGGAGCCGGTGGAGCGGCTGTGGGAGCTCAAGCGGCGCATGGACAGCCTCAAGCGCTCACCCGAGGCGTCCGTGGTGTTCGGCATGTTGACGGCGGCGGGCCTGGCGCCCGCGCCGGTGGAGCGGGCCGCGGTGGAGGTGATGCGGCGCAAGTCCTCGCTGGTGCTCACCCACGTGCCGGGGCCCCGCAGGCCGGTGTACCTGGCGGGCGCGCGGCTGTCGGGCATGGCCTTCTGGGTACCCATGGCGGGACGGCTGGGCCTGGGGCTGAGCCTCTTCCGCTACGCGGGCCACGTGACGCTCGGCGTGGCCGTGGACGCGGGCCTCGTCCCGGAGCCCCGGGTGCTCATCGAGGACTTCGAGGCGGAACTCGAGGCGCTCGCCCAGGCGGTGCGCGAGGTGGGGCGCGCGACGTCCTCTTCTTGAGCTACCGGCCCTTGCGTTTCGTTCCCTGCCGACCCCGCGTCTGCAGCGGGGTGTCGTACTCGGGGCGGGCCACCTCCTGGAAGAGCTTGTGGAAGGCCTCCAGCCGCTCCGGAGCGAGCCGCCCCTCGCGCACGGCCTGTTGCACGGCGCAGCCCGGCTCGCGCTCGTGCCGGCAGTCGCTGAAGCGGCAGTGGGCCGCCAGCTCCTGGATGTCCACGAAGGCGTCGCGCAGGCCCTCCTCGCTCTCCAGCACCCCGAGCTCGCGCATGCCGGGCGTGTCGATGACGAGCCCTCCGCTGGCGAGCACGAACAGCTCGCGGTGGGTGGTGGTGTGGCGGCCCTTGTCGTCCTCGCTCACCTCGCGCACCTCCTGGCGCGCCGCGCCCAGCAGGCGGTTGATGAGGGTGGACTTGCCCACGCCGGACGAGCCGATGAGCGCCACCGTCTTGCCCGGGCCGAGGTAGGGCGCGAGCGCTTCCAGGCCCTCGCCGGTGACGGCGCTGACGGTGTGCACGGGCACGTCCTGGGCGAACTGGACGATGCGCTCGCGCTCCGCGGCGGCGTCCGCGCTCAGGTCCGCCTTGGTGAGCACGATGATGGGCTGGGCGCCGCTGTCCCAGGCCACCGTGAGGTAGCGCTCGAGCCGGCGCGGGTTGAGATCCTTGGTGAGCGCGGAGACGAGGAAGACGCCGTCCACGTTGGCGGCCACCACCTGCTCCTCGGTGGTGCGGCCCGCGGCCTTGCGCGCCAGTTGCGTGCGGCGTGGCAGCACCGTCTGGATGACGGTGGTGCCCTCCTGGGAGCGCGGCTCGTAGGAGACCCAGTCACCCACCACCGGGCGGGCCGAGTCCCCCTTGCGGATGGCCATGCGCAGCTTGCCGGGAAGCGTGGCGCGCAGCTCGCCGCCCGCCGTGCCGAGCATGTACTCCACGCCATAGTCGGCGGTGATGCGCGCGGGTTGCTCGCCGGTGTTCGCGCGGGCCCTCCACGCGTCGACGAAGGGGGGGGCCCACCCCAGCTTCTCCAAGGCCCGCTCATCCATGCTGCTGGCTCATGCGTTCTCCATGACGGGTGGGCACTACACCAACCCGTACTCCTCGAGCTTGTTGTACAGGGTGCGCCGGCTGATGCCGAGCAGTCGCGCGGCGAGGGTGCGGTTGTCCCCCGCGCGCTGGAGCGCGTCCACCAGGGCCTGCCGCTCCATGCCCTTGCGCTGGGACTCGAGCGTGCGCCCCTCCCCCGCGGGGAACGACGCCGGAGCGGCGCCTGGGATTCCCGGGGGCGGGCCCGGCACGGGCGGGGGCGCGGCCATGGGCGCGATGCCCGGCTGGCGGTCCAGCTCCCGGAGCACCTCCTCCCCGGAGAGCAGGGGACCGTCGGAGAGCACCACGAGGCGCTCGATGAAGTTCTGCAACTGGCGCACGTTGCCGGGCCAGGGCTGGGCGCGCAGCACGGCGAGCCCCTCGGGGGTGAGGACGAAGGGCGGGCGGCCGTTGGCCCGGGCGTGCACCTCGAGGAAGTGCCGCACGAGCGGCTCGATGTCCTCGGGCCGGGCGCGCAGGGGCGGCAGCCACACGGGCACCACGTTGAGCCGGTAGAAGAGGTCCTCGCGGAACATCCCCTCGCGCACGAGCGCCTCCAGGTCGCGGTGCGTGGCCGCCACGAAGCGCACGTCCACCTTGAGCGTCTGCGTGCCCCCGAGCCGCTCGAACTCGCGCTCCTGCAACAGGCGCAAGAGCTTCACCTGCACCTGGGGGGTGATGTCGCCGATCTCGTCGAGGAAGAGGGTGCCGCCGTGGGCCAGCTCCACGCGGCCGGGCTTGCGCGTGGCGGCGCCCGTGAAGGCGCCCTTCTCGTAGCCGAACAGCTCGCTCTCCAGCAGCGTGTCCGGCAGGGCCGCGCAGTGCAGCTTCACGAAGGGGCCGCCGCGCCGGGGGCTCGCGTCGTGCACCGCCTTGGCGGCCAGCTCCTTGCCGGTGCCGGACTCCCCGCGCAAGAGCACCGTGGCGGTGCCCATGGCGGCGCGGCCGAGCAGCGCCTGCACGCTGGCCATGGCGGTGCTCTGGCCCACGAAACCGCCGGACTCCTTGCCCAGGGGGCGCGTGGCCTCCTGGTGCTGCTGCGCGCGCAAGAGCGCCTTGCGGATGCTGAAGAGGATCTCCTCGCGATCGAAGGGCTTGAGGGCGAAGTCGGCGGCGCCCGCCTTCATGGCCTCCACGGCGAGTGGAACGGTGCCGTGCGCGGTGAGCAGGATGACGGGCACGTCCGGCCAGGAGCGCTGCACCTCGGCGAGCAGCTCCAGGCCGCCCATGCCCGGCATGCGCACGTCGCTCACGACGACGTCGATGGGCTTGCGGCCGAGCAGGCCGAGCGCCTCGTCCCCGCGCGCGGCCGTGTGCACGGTGAGCCCCGCCTGGGCCAGCAGCGCGCCGAGCACCTTGGCCACGGCGGGGTCGTCATCCACCAGCAGCACGCTTCCCTTGAGCGACTCGGCCACGCGGCTCCATCTCCTGGTACGGGGAGGGGCCGCGTTCCCCGGTGTGGCTCGCGCGTGCCCCCTTGGGGATGCTACCGCGCCCCGGTGGACTCGGGCAGTGCCTGCCTCGGGGCTCAGCCCGCCCGCTGGGAGCGCTTCGGCTCAGCCCGCCGTCGACAGCCGCGGATAGTCGATGTACCCCTGCGGGCCCGCCGAGTAGAAGGTCTGCTTGTCCGGCGCATTCAGGGGCGCGTTCGTCCGGAAGCGCTCCGGCAGGTCCGGGTTGGCGAGGAAGAGCGCGCCGAAGACGACCGCGTCCGCCTCGCCGTTCTTCAGCACCGCCTCCGCGCTCTCGCGGTCGAGCATGCCGCCGCGCAGGTAGGTGCCCTGGAAGAGCGAGCGGAACGTGGTGTGGTAGGCGTGGAACTGGGGGCCGAACGTGGCCACGTGCAGGTAGGCGAGCTTCAACGGCGCGAGCTGCTCGACGAGGTAGCGGTACGTCTCCCGGGGGTTGGCGTCCTTGATGTCGTTGAAGCCCATCTCCGGGGAGATCTTGATGCCCACCCGGTCGCCTCCCACCTCGTCCACCAGGGCGGCGAGGGTCTCGAGGATGAAGCGGGCGCGGTTCTCGAGCGAGCCGCCATAGGCGTCCGTGCGGGTGTTGGTGTTGCTCGACAGGAACTGCTCGGGCAGGTAGCCCGAGGCGGCGTGCAGCTCCACGCCATCGAAGCCGGCCTCCAGGGCGCGGCGCGCCGCGCGGCGGTACTCGCCAATCACCTCGGGGATTTCCTCGAGCCGCAGGGCGCGCGGCTGGACGAAGGGCTGCGGTCCCGTGGAGGTGAAGCTCTGGCCCGCGGGGGTGATGGCCGAGGGCGCCACCGGGGTGGCTCCGCCGGGCAGCATGCTCGGGTGGGAGATGCGGCCGCTGTGCATGAGCTGCATGAAGATGCGTCCGCCCTGCGCGTGGACGGCCTCGGTCACCTGCTTCCAGGCCGCCACCTGCGCGTCGGTCTCGATGCCCGGGGTGCGCACGTAGCCCTTGCCCATGGCGGAGGGGAAGACGCCCTCGGTGATGATGAGCCCCGCGCCCGCGCGCTGGCGGTAGTAGGTCGGGACGAGCTCGGTGAGGACACCGGTCTGGTCATCCGAGCGCGAGCGGGTCATCGGCGCCATGACCATGCGGTTGTTGAGCGTGTAGCGGCCGAGCGAGACGGAGGAGAAGAGCGTGGACATGAGGGACCTCGGATGGGTGGGCGGCGAGGGCCGCCGGCGTGGGACCAACAGCGAGTCACCGTGACGAGGACAGAAGTAACCCCTTCCGCTGTCTGGGCTGTAGTAGCTGCTTTGGAATGCACTGTTCCGCTCATGGAACGCGCGTGGCCGAGACGGTGAGGCGCAGGGTCACCGTGGTGCCGCGCCCCTCGTGGCTCGTGAGCGTCACGCGTCCGCCATGGGCCTCCACCACCCGCCGCACGAAGGCCAGCCCCAGTCCGCTGCCCGTGGTCTTGGTGGTGTAGAAGTCGTCGAAGGCGCGCTCGCGGGTGCGGGCGTTCATGCCCTCGCCGGTGTCCTCCACGCTGAGCATCACCCCCGCGTCCTCCGTCCGCGTGCGCACGGTGAGCACTCCCCCGCGAGGCATGGCCTCCAGGGCATTGCGCACCAGGTTCTCCAGCGCGGTGGCCAGCAAGTCCCAGTCCCCCGCGCAGCGCGGCAGGTCCCCGGCGAGCTCCCGGCGCAGC
Organism: Cystobacter fuscus; assembly: GCF_044360685.1. Classification (GTDB taxonomy): domain Bacteria; phylum Myxococcota; class Myxococcia; order Myxococcales; family Myxococcaceae; genus Cystobacter; species Cystobacter fuscus_C. The sequence goes on from NZ_CP043491.1 coordinate 1,767,149, forward strand.
TCCACCCCGGGGCTCCCGGCGAAGCCCTGGAGGGACAGCACGCTCGTCACCAGGTGGTTCACGTCCAGCGGCGCGAGCAGCGGCTCCACCCGGCCCAGGCGCTGGTAGGTGCTCACCACGCGGTCCAACCGCTCCACCTGCTCGAGTAGCAGCTCGAGGAACTCGCCCTTGTCGTCCCACGAGCGGCCCCGCGCGTGCTCCTCCTGGAGGTACTGCGTGGCGCCCTTGAGCGCGGCGATGGGGTTCTTCAGGTCATGCGCCATCTGGGCGGAGAAGCGGCCCAGGGTGGCCATCTGCTCCAGGCGCTCGCGCTGGGCGGTGAAGGCGATGACGCCCCGGCGGGTGATGGCCAGCAGCGCGAGGGTGATGGCGGCCGTGCCCACCACGAGCGCGCCGTAGCGCGCGGCGAAGACGCGGAAGACGGTGAGGTAGGACAGCACGCCCACGAGCGAGAGCAGCAGCGCGTACATCGCGTGGACGTTGGACAGCTCCTGGCCGAACAGCCGCAGGCGCAGCGCCACCACGGCGATGGCCGGCAGTCCCAGCAGCGTGCCCAGGCCGCCCAGGCGCGGCACGTCCTGGCCCAGCACCGCCACCACGTCCGTGCCCAGCAGCGTCACCAGCAGCGCGAGCCCCGTGAGCAGCAGTCCCGTCCGGGCGCGCTCGGTGGAGCGCGGCTCGCGGCGCAGGTGCCAGGTGAGCAGGCCGAAGCTGCCGAGCAACAGCGGCGCGCTCAGCGCGAGCACCATCAGCGCGAAGCCCCGCGAGTCCACCTCGTCCGCCACCCGCGGCGAGCCCAGCCCCACGAGGCTGAGGCTCGCCAGCACGCCGAAGACGGCATAGGTGGCGTACATCACCCCCGCCAGCCGGCGCCGCTCGCCCACGAAGGCGAGGACGAAATGCAGGGCGGGCGGCACGCTCATCAACGTCGCGCACGTGGCGATGAGACGCCAGCCGGGCCCGCCCGCGTGCTCCAGGGCGAAGTCGGCGAAGTTCCACGTGGACAGCGAGATGCACAGCACCGCGAGCGGCAGCCCCATGGGACTGCGCCCCACCCGCACCAGGGCGAGGCCCGCGAGCGCCAGTAGCCCCGCGCAGGCCCCGAGGCTGATCCACGCCTGGGTCGTCATCACTCCCCCCTCGTGACTCTCGTGTCCCGAGCGGGCCGGCTACAGGAGGGCCAGGCGCCGGGAGCGCACGGGATCGGCCGCCACGGCCTCCCACCGGCGCACGGCCGCCTCGCGCTCGCCCTCGGGCGCGTCGGCGTAGAAGCCGAGCGTGTCGTTGAGGCCGCGGCTGAGCTCCTCGAGGGCGGCCAGCCGGATGTCCAGCTCCGGGTGGCGCAGCGCGGCCACGAGCCAGTCGGCGCGGCGGCGCCCGCGGTTCTCCGCCCACCAGGCCATCCACGCACGCGTGTCCAGGCCGAACGTGGCGCGCGTCACCTCGCGCAGCGCGTCGGCGGCGGCCTGGGCGCACGCCTCGTCGGTGCTGTGGGTGAGCGGGATGAGGCCCTCGATGGCCTCGCGGTCATGCAGCGTGCCGAGGGCGCGCGCGGCGAGGGCACGCCGCGAGGTGTCCGGGTGGGCCAGCTCCTGGCGCAGCTCGCGGCGGGCCGCGTCCATGCGGGGCAGGTGCTTGAGGGCGGAGGCGGCCACGCGCGCGGCGCTGGACAGGTCCGGCTCGGGATCGAAGAGGCCGCGGAGGATTCCGTCCACGAGCTCCACGTAGGGCAGGTTGCCGGCGGTGAGCAGCGCGAAGTAGCGCGTGTCCGCGTCGGGCGAGTCCAACAGGGGCGCGAGCATCTGGGCCGCGGGCCGGCCGAGCCGCGACAGGGCACCCGCGATGGGGCCGAGCTCGTCCGCCTCGGGCAGCTCCAGCACGGGCAGCCGGCTCCACGCGCTGGGGCCGGGGAAGTGCATGGCGAGCACCCGGGCACTGGCCTCGGGCGAGCGTGCCAGCTCGGCCATGGCGTTGGCGCGCTGGTTGGCGTCCGGGCCGGTGAGCCGCTTGAGCAGGGGGCCGAAGTCCGGAGGCGGACGCTCCTCCTGCGACATCACCAGCGGGGCGAGCGAGGCGGCGCGGCCCGGCACGTTGGCGGAGCGGGTGGCGAAGGGGCTCCAGCCGAGGCTCGCGGCGAAGGAGGGCGCCGGGGCCGGGGCCGACGACGGGGCGGTGTCGGACAGGTCCACGTCCACGTCGAAGTCCAGCGCGGCGGAGTGGCGCTGCTCGCCCATGCGCTGCTTGCGGAAGAGCAGCAGCTCCTGGAAGGCGGCGGGCAGGTCCTGGCAGAAGAGGATGTAGTCGGAGAGCCGGCGCTGGCTGACGGGCTTCTGGCCGCAGTCCCCGTAGAGCACGGCCACGAGGCGGCCGCGCACTTCCACCGGGTAGAGGAAGAGGGTGCGCGGCGGCTGACGTCCGAACAGCTCCAGGTAGTGCCGGGTGAGGCTGTCGGGCGGCATGGGGCCCACGTAGCTGCCGCGGGTGACGGCCACGGTGCGGAAGACGCTGGAGGCGTCGAGCGGAATGGACACCTGCGCGAGCGCGTCGCCGCCCATTCCCTCGCCTCGCGAGTCCCAGCCCACGGCGGAGCCGCGCAGCACGGCGAAGGCGGCCACGTAGTCGAAGGTGCGGCGGCCGAAGCGCAGGGCGTTGTCGATGAGCCGGTCGCGGTCGCGCGTGGACTCCTTGAGGGCGGCGCGCGCCTGGGCGAGCGTCCACTCCGGCACGTCGTCACTTCTCGGCGCGGTGGGCTCCGGCGCGGGGGTGATGGCCGGAGGAAGCGGCTGCGCGGGAGGCGCGGCCACCTCGGGAGGAAGGGCCGCCATCAGGATGGTCGGAGGAGAGATCCGCGCCGGCTGGGGCGGGGCGGAAGGCGCGGCCTGGGCGGGAGGCGGAGGACGCGCGGCCTGGGGAGGCACAGCCGCCTGCATGGGAGGCGCGGCCTGGGAGGGAGGCGGAGGACGCGCGGCCTGCATGGGGGGCGCGGCCTGGGCGGGCGCCGGAGGACGCGCGGCCTGCATGGGGGGCGCGGCCTGGGCAGGGCCCGGAGGACGCATGGCCTGGGGAGGCGGAGCGGCCTGCTGGGCCGGAGGCGGAGGACGCATGGCCTGGAGAGGCGGAGCGCCCTGGACGGGAGGCGGAGGGCGCGCGGCCTGGGGAGGCACAGCGGCCTGGGCCGGAGGCGGAGGGCGCGCGGCGGGAGGCACCTGCTGGGGAGGCGCCGCGGGACGCGCGGGTTCGGTCATGTTCAGCCGCAGGGGCTCACGGGCGGGCGCGGACGGAGGCGGGGCGGCGGGAGCGGGACGCGCGACTTGCGGCGGGGCGGCGGGAGCCGGGGCACGCTGGGGCGGAGGCTGAGGGGCGGGAGGCGCCTCGAGGGTCCGCTCGAAGGGGACGGGCTCGGAGGCCACCGTGCGCGCGAGCCGCTCCACCATTTCCAGGGTGAGGGCGGCGTCCTCTCCCTCGGGCCTGGGCGGCGGGGGAGGCGGGGTGAGCGCCGGGGCGGGAGGGGGCGGAGCGGCCTGGACTCCCATCCGCTCGGGGTCGAGCATGCCGAGCACGGCGCTGTAGCGGGGCGTGAGCGGCAGCCGGTAGATGACGGAGATCCACTCGCGCACGCGGACCTCGGTGGCCACCCACAGCTCCAGCGACTTGCCGAGCAGGAAGCCGACCTCTTCCAACTCCTTGCGGGGCACCGGGTAGCCGCAGGCCACGTGCAGGGTGCTGCCGTCGAGCGACAGGGGGACCACGCACAGCCGGTCGGCGATCTTCGGAGGGATGAAGGAGGCGACGTCCGCGTTGGGCTCGAAGTCGGCGAGGTTCACCGGACGCAGCCCCGACGCCTCACCGAGCGCGTAGAGCACCTGGGGCTCGGCGAGCCACTGGCGCTCCAGCAGGGCGGTGTCGAGAGCGCCCCCGTACGCCGCTTGATGGCGCAAGGCCTCCTCGGCTTTGTCCTGGGGGAGGAGTCCCTGGGTGATCAGGGTGTGGGCGAGTTGAGAAGGCATGGGGGGTCCGGCATCTTAAAGCCGCGGAAGGCGGGCACAACGAATCCTTTAATCCGTTGTCAACCCGCTCCCCCCCTGGGTCATTCAGCTCGGCTGGACGACGTAGGTGGACGTCAGCTTGTCGTGGAGCGTCTGGCCCCGCCGGTCGAAGAGGGCCATCCAGAAGCCGGCGAGGAAGAAGCCGAAGGACACACTGGCCAGCAGGGCGCGCACGACGGCGCGGCCCGGAGCGGGCGCCTGTCCGCGGGTATCCACGAGCCTCAGGCCGAGCAACCTGCGGCCCAACGTGCGGCCATTCCAGAGGACGGCGGCCACGGCGCAGTACACGAGCGACAGGAGGACGAGGAGGATCACCCCGGGAATCAGCACCGACTGGAGGGAGCGGACCTTGAGCAGGAACAGGTCGAGTCCCGTGAGGGTGGTGGCGGGGGTCTGGACGCCGGCCACGGAGGAGGCGAGCAGGAGGTAGAGGGCGACCACGCCGAAGATGGCGCTCGCGTCGACGCCGAAGGCGAGCAGCCGGCGCCAGAGGGAGGCCGGCCGGGCGTGGACTTCTCCGTCCGTCGCGGCCATCGCGGCGGGCTTCACCGCGGGCGCGGCGGCACGCGGAGCGGGTGCCTCCTCCTCGATGTCGACCGGGATGGAGTCCTCCTCACGGGCCGCGTACGGAAGCGGGGCGGCGCCGGGCAGGCCCGGGGACGGAGCGCGGGGCGGCATGACGGGCAGGCCGGGCGAGCCCTGGGACACGGGGGCGGGCGTCGAGGCGGCCACACCGGACCAGGGGGCGGACGGGGCCGAGGGAGGCGGCGTGCGGGCCGCGCGCGCGGGAGTCATTCCCGGAGGGGTGGTGCGAGCGGTCATTCCCGGAGGCTGGGGCAGGGGTCCCGCCGGAATCGTCACCGCCTCGCTGTCGCTGTCCGCGCTCCGCTCCGACCGGCGGCGGTCGATGTTTATCTCCCGGTCCAACAGGTTCGGGACGGCCCGAGCCGCGGACTGGGACGCGGCGGCGCAGGTGGGGCAGTCCCCGACGGGCGGCAGCGAGGCTCCGCATTTCAGGCACTTGGACAACGTTTCCTCCAGGCTGAAGAAGGCTGTAGCAGCATGAAACGCCCTCCCCGTGCCGGGAGCAAGAAAACCGCCGCGGGCCCGGGGCCTCCCTGTCTGGTGGCTCACCGGGCCGCCCACCTCATGAGACGGGTCGGCGTTGGGAAACGAGCATCAACCCGACCGAGACGAGGAGCGAGCCGACGATGGCCAGCACGATGCCCAGGGGGTTGATGCTGGAATACATGGTGTTGGGCGCGATGGCCGTGCCGATGAGTCCTCCGAGGGTGCCTCCCGCCATGCCGAGCAGCACTCCACCCCAGAGTCCCACCAGGCGCGTGGCGGGCATCGCCAGGAACGAGAGGACACCGACGATGAGCCCGATGAACGTGTAGACGAAGATGGACATGGGAAGACGCTCCCTCGCGTAACCCCTCGGGGTTGGGTGGACCGACCGTACGAGGCAAACCTAGGAACGCGAGCGGGGAGCGGTCAGACGGTGGGGGACGAGGGCTTCAGTTCCTGGCTGCTAGCCGAGTTCTCCATCCAGGTGGGCCATGACCGAGAGCGCGGCGAGCGCGGCCGTCTCGGTGCGCAGGATGCGGCGGCCGAGCGTGACGGGCCGTGCGCCGAGCGCCTGGAGGGCGGACACCTCCTCGCGGGTGAGTCCTCCCTCGGGGCCGACTACGAGCGCCACGGGAGTGCCGCCAGGGCGCGAGCGGAAGGCCTCGCCCAGGGGAACGGCGGATTCCTCCTCGTCGAGCACGAGCAGGAGCGTGTCCGGGGAGAGCGCGCGCGCGGCCTCCAGCAGGGCGCGAGGCGGGTGGACGCGGGGCACGTCGTTGCGCCGGCACTGACGGGCGGCCTCCTCGACGATCTTCGTCCAGCGCGCGGTGCGCTCCTCGGCGCGCTTGGGCTCGAGCTTCACCACGCTGCGCGCGGCGGCCACGGGGTGGAAGGCGGTGGCGCCCAGCTCGGTGCCCTTCTGCAGCACCCACTCCAGCTTGTCCCCCTTGGGCAGGCCCTGGAGGATGTGCACCTCACGCGAGGGCGGCGCGTGCCGGGCCTCGCCGAGCCCCAGGCGCACGCTGTCCTCCTCCACCGCGAGCACGCGCGCGGAGAAGGCGCGGCCGGCGCCGTCGAAGACCTCGAGCACGGAGTCCTCGGCGAGCCTCAGCACGTGCAGGAGGTAATGGCGCCGCTCGCCCGAGAGCGTCACCTCGGTGGGGGCGGGCTCGGGGAGGGGAACGAAGAGTCGGACCACGGCGAGGGTGTCCTCCAGCGGGGGGGAAGGGGAGGGACTTCACCAGGAAGCCGCCCCTTCCACCAGGGCCGGTTCAGTGCCGCGTGTCGCGCAGCCTGAAGTCGGCGACCGAGGGCAGGTGATCCGACGCGTCGGTGGAGTGGTCCACCTCGAGCAGCAGGGGCTCGAGCTCGGCCGAGGCGAAGAAGGTATCGAAGCGCTTGCCGGTGGCGGGCACGACGCCGTTGCCGTTGGGCAGCGAGTTGAGGGTGGACATGTCGGCCACGTCCTGCAGCCGCATCCACTGGGCGGAGTCCTTCGGGTACTTGCCGGCGACGAGCAGCTCGCGCGCCTCGTCGGGCTTCATGTGCGAGCCATCCGGCATGCGCACGCGCAGCTCGCGGGCGCGGCGCAGCGGATCGTGCAGCTCGTGCTCGAGCGCATGGAGCGCGCGGCGCACGCGCACGTCGCCGATGTTGCCCACGCCCCAGTCGCCCACGCTCGGGTGCACGTCGCCGTAGCGCGACTCATAGTCGCGGATCGTCTCGGTGGGCTCGTGCTTGCGCAGGGGGCTGGGCAAGAGCGAGTAGTGCTGCTTGACGTTGATGTTGGCGTTGAAGTCGCCCAGGGCGATGGAGGGCACTCCCTCGCGCGCGTGCACGAGCGCTTGGAGCTGCCAGAGCTGACCGGCGTTGACGCCGCTGTCGCCCAGGGTGTGGTGCACGTTGTAGAGGGCCACGGGGCGGCCGTGCACGTCGATCAACGCGAAGAGGGCACCCCGGTCCTCGTCCAGCTCGCCCACGAAGCCCTGGCGCGCGACGGCGGCCGCGCGCGCGTCCGCGGGGAAGTCATAGGTGAAGTGCACGGCCTCCTCGATGGGGTGCCGGCTGAGGATGGCCTTGCCATTGACCACGGGCCCGTGGATGTCGCGGCCCTGGTAGGCCACGTGGAAGCCGAAGTGGCGCGCGAGCTCCATGGCCGTGGGCTGACTGGCTTCCTGCAGCGCGATGACGTCCGGCATCCGGCCGCTCGCCTCGAGCTGCTCGAAGTAGTGCTGGAGCAGGGCGCGGCGCTCGCCGCCCAGGAGGATGTTGTACGTCATCACGCGCAGGCACCCGTCCCGGGGCGGGCGGGGCTGGGGATGGTGCACCAGCAGGGTGACGCCCGTGCCCAGTTGGCGAGGGCCCGTGGCCGCCTGGAGCGACTCGAACCCCTGGAACACATGGAGGGGCTCGCGGTGTGGCAGGTGTGTGGGAGGAGCGAGGGGAACGCCCTCGATGACCCCTCTTCCGAAGGGGAGGCGATCCAGAAGTCTCGAAAGGGCCTGTCCTGGCATGAGTCCTCGGCGTGAATGCGTGGCTCGCGCTGCGAGCTTCTTCCCCCCACAATCTCGGGCGCGTACGGGCGCCCGCCAACCCGTGCCGTCTCCGGCGAGGGTGGAAGGAGGGGGAGCCGAGCCCGGGAGGACTGGCTTGGATGGCGGCACACCGGCCGAGCGAGACCGAGGGGCTACGTATGCGCCTGGCTGTTCCGGCCGCCGGCGGTGGACGACGTATGGGCGTCGGCGGGCAGCTTGTAGTCGCCCGTCAGCACGGCGACGAAGAAGAGCGGCCCCACCAGGGCGTGGACCAGGTTGGTGAGGAAGGAGGGAGACTTCTTCTCCCAGACGGAGTGGCCAGCGAGCTGCACGCCCCAGCCCACCACGGCCAGGACGATGACGGCCCAGACGGGCAGCAGCCGCCCGAGCGGGATGCACAGCAGCATGAAGGCCGAGACGATGAGGCCCAGCTTCACGTCGGCGCGCAGGTACCACCCCAGGGTGAGCAGCCAGGCCACCATGGCGAGCGTCAGCGCGCCGCCGGGCAGCGCGGGCACCGGCACCAGCCGCACCCAGTCCAGCATCGCCACGATGTGCAGGACGATGACGGGAATGGCGATCTTGTGGGTGAGGCGGTTGGTGGGGTGCTGGTGCGAGGCGTAATACTCGTCGAACAGGGCCTGGGTCTGGGGTCGGAGCATGGGGAGAATCTAACCCCGGTGGAAGTCCAGCCGTACCCACTCGCCCTGCTGGGCACCCGGTTCGGCCACCATGCCGAGCTTCACGTAGGCCGCCTCCACGTCTGCCTTCTGGTGCGCGAGCACGCCCGCCAGGAGCAGCTTGTCCTTCACCCGCGGGACGATGAGCGGCGCCAGCTCGATGAGCGTGTTGGCGAGGATGTTGGCCACCACCAGGTCGAAGTCGCCGTCCACCGCGTCGAGACTCTTGCCGGACAACTCCAGTCCAGGGGTCGCGTTGACCTCGGCGTTCTCCCGGGCGAGCTCCACCGACACCGGATCGTTGTCCGTGCCCACCACGCGCCCGGCCCCCAGCTTCTTCGCGGCGATGGCCAGCACGCCCGTCCCCGTGCCCACATCCAGCACGCTCGCGCCCGGATGGGTGGCCATGTAGTCATCCACCGCACCCAGACAGAGCGAGGTGGTGGGGTGGTCGCCGGTGCCAAAGGCCATCTTCGGCTCGATGACGAGGCGCACCCGGTCGGCCGGGGCGTTGGCGGCTTCCCAGGGGGGCCCCACCCACAGCCGGCCCACCTGGACGGACTTGATGTGGACCTTCCAGGCGTTGCTCCAGTCCTGCTGGGCCTCCTCGGCGAGCTGCAGTCTGGCCGAGGGAAAGCTCTCGGCGAGCTGGGCGCGGGCGGCCTCGGCCGTCTCGGCGTCCTCGAAGTAGGCCACGAGGATGGCCTCGCCCGGCGCGGGCGCCCGGACTCCGGGCATGGTGGGCCCCTCGCGATCCCGCACTTCCAGTCCCAGCACGCCCACGTCGTGGAGCAGATCCTGCGCCGCCTCTGAGTCCCCCTCCGGCAAGTCCACCGTGAGGGTTTGATACGTCCCCGTCATGTCGCCCTTCTCGCATCTCTCGTTGTTCCCGGGAAGATGCCGGGTGGTCTGCAGTGGAGGAAGAAATTTCGGGGTGGCGGGCGCTCCGTTCGTTGGCCCTGGAGGGAACTGGCGGGTGAGGCGATTTCCTCTTGCGGAATTTGGGGTAAGCTCTCCGCGAACCCTCTATTCAGGCTCCCGTTGTCCAGCCCCTCCCCGTGTGCGCCCGTGATTCAGGATGGAGTATGAAGCGAACCCGTCGCAATACCGGCTTCTCCCTGCTTGAGCTGATGACGGTGGTGGGCATCATCGGCATTCTCGCCGCGCTGTCGCTGGCCGCGTTGGAGGTGTTGCCTCAGCGCACGCGGTTGACGGGCGGCGCGCTCGAGTTCGCCGCCGTCATCTCCAGTGCCCGCTCCCAGGCCTACGGCCGCAACCAGCGCGTGGCGGTGTTGATCAACGCCGCCACCCAGAACATCGGCCAGCCCATCCGCTACTGGGTGGTGGTGGACAAGTGGTCGGACTTCGCCAATGCGCTGAGCAATACGCCGGGTTGGACAGGGCTCAATGACCTCAAGCCCACTTCTCCGTCGAAGACGGATGATTCCTTCATGATGTACGACTCCGGGTACTTCAACGCGTCGGTGCGGGTGTATCCGCCCGGCTTCAGCGGCGCGGTGAACGGGATGGCCTCCCCGTCCTGCAACAAGGCGGAGTACGCCGACATCCGTCTCGCTCGTGGGCAGCCCTCGAACTCCGACGACATCTTCCCCGCGCCCTATTGCTTCGTGCCGAGCAACAGTGGGTGCACCTTCTGCTCCGGAGATGGAGTCGCGCAGCCCATGCGCGGCGTCATCTTCTTCGAACCGGATGGTTCCGTGCGGTTCGCCAACGCGGCGGGGACTCTTTCCAACGTGGGCGCGGCCTCCATCACCTTCCGGCCCACCAACAGCGGGCTGGAGAATGTCCAGGCCGTCGTCATCACCAACACCGGTCTTGTGCGGACCTTTTCGGCGTCCACGAGGTGATCTCCATGCTGCCAAGGGCCTCCTTCCGCCCACGCCACGGCTTCACGACCATCGAGGCGCTCGTCGCCGCGGTGGTGTTCCTGCTGGGTCTCTCCGGTCTGCTGGGCGCGCTCACCCAGGCGCGCAACGCCACGGGCCAGGCGCGCCGGTACATGCAGGCCACCGACATCGCCAATGACCTGGTCGAGCAGATCCAACTCTGGCGCTCCGACGACCCACGTCTGGTCCCCAAGTCCGACGTGTGCGATCCCCTGGACAAGGCGGGCGCCATGCTCAAGCCCAGGGATAACGGCGACTACACGGCCTACACGAAGTGCATGCGAGACGATTTCGACATCAAGCCCAACGACCGGCAGTGGTCGGGGCTGGCGACGCCCGAGTTCACGGACGAGCAGGGCATCACGACCACCTACTGGCGCTACTTCATGATCCGCAAGCACGTCGACACCACGGTGAATCCGGCCGTCACGCGTCTGCAGATCTGGGTGAAGGTTCGCTACGACGACGTGGGCGAGCCGCGGGTCGTGACCACCCAGGCGATGCGCATTCATCAGGGGCTCTAGCGATGCGACAACGGCAAGGTTTCTCCCTCATCGAGCTGCTGGTGAGTTCCGCCGTGACCTTCCTCACGGTGCTCACGGTCTCCGCCGCGTTCCTCAACTACTCGCAGTCCTTCTACACGCAGGCGGGGATTCGCGGGGGCCAGGCCTCGTTGCGGCAGACCCACCTGATGGTGATCCGCAACCTGCGCATGGCGGGCTATGGCATTGATCCCCACCTGGCCTTCGACTTCCCCGCTGGCTGGCGGCGCAACGATGCGAACAACAGGTCCAACCGGCTCGTCTTCCGGATGCGCAACCCGGCGTTCAACACCATCGCCACGAACCTCGACAACGCGACCATCACCCTCGCCGAGCCGTTGAGGGAGAGGCTGCGTCAGGGACAGATCATCCAGGCCGTGTGCATTGGAGCTGCCAACTGGCGCTATGCGCAGCTGAGCGCGGATGCGCTGGCGGGGAGTACCACGCTGAAACTGGTGCCCGGAAACGGCACGTTCCCCAACCAGAACGACCAATTCGACAAGGTGTCCTGCTTCGGTTCGTCCGGAGGCAACAAGGTCCACATCTTCAAGATCGACGTCTACGACTATTCCATCCGGTTCATCGAGGACCGCCCCTACCTCTTCCGCCAGCATGGGCTCGGCTCCATGTCCTCGATCGATCCCTATGGCGAACCGGTGGCCGAGGACATCGAGGCGTTCCGTGTCACCTTCCTCCGGGAAGATGGCACGCCCTTCATCCCGAATCCCGCGGACAAGGCCCCGACCTACGAAACGGCCGCGGATCATGCGGACCGTCGGAACAACAACCCGGCCAACATCCGAGCCGTCATCGTGGGCATGGCGGCGCGCAGCAGCACCCGGGATCTCTCCACGACCGTGGACAACAGCATTCCCTCGTTCAGCAAGCTCGAGGAGGAGGTGGCGGTTTTCGTTCCGTCGTCGAGTTCTCGAGCGCAGGACATCAAGATGGAGCCGAAGATCTCGAAGCTTCGGGGCACCACCCAGAGTCCGCCGGGGATCCGGCGGGTGGTGTCCGAGATGACCGTGCAGGTGCGCAACATGCGCTCCTCGGAGATGCCTCTACCCATTTATTCGCTGGCGACGGGCTCCTGTACGGGCGGCGTTCCCAACGACTATTACAACTGTGCTGGCGGCTAGGAGAACTTTCCCATGAGAAGACGCCTCGGCAGACGCGGTTCGGTGCTGTTGCTGGTGGTAGTGTTGCTGGCGGTGCTGAGCCTGTTGGCGGCCGCCGCCCTGTCCTTTTCCCGCAGCGAGCTGGGCGCGGTGAAGAACGAGCGCTCGGGAGACGAGCTGCTGTCGTGCGCGGACGCGGGCCGTCAGTACGTGCTCTCGAAGTTCAGTAACGCTAGCTCGCCCGAGCGCGTGGAGGTGAACGTCAATCTCAACGCCGACCTCAGCAACGAGCTGCTGTCCAAGTGCCCGGAAGACAAGAGCGTCCCCGCGGACGCCCGGTGTATGCGCACTGGCCACCTCGGGACGTCGGTCGTCACGGGCGTCAAGGCCGTGAAGGCGTCCGCGGGTGGCAATCGCCGCGCGCTTCGTGATTCGGCCAACCTTATCGGGGATCCTACGTTGGGCGATGGCGTGCCCTATAAGATTACAGTCCACTGTCTGGATGAGAACGGACGAGGGACCGAAGTGGAGTTCGTGGTGCGGTTCGGTCTCTAGGAGCCTTTGATGATGCGCATCAATTTCGACACCCTTCGACGTGCGTGGAAGCACTCCTTCTCGCGCAGGATGGCCCTGGCCTCGGGAGTGGTGGTGGTGGGGGCCGCGGGATTGGCGGCCATGGAGAGCCGTTCCGGTTCGATCGACACGCCGCCCAAGGGCGCGTGCTGCTCGAGCGCGGTGGCCGTGGGCGACACGATGATCAGCCCGGCCATCGGAGCGGACAAGGATTTCTTCGAGATCCCCTCCAGCCCGCCAAGCGCCATGTTCCTGCTGGGCAACAACGAGTCCATGCAGGACTACCCCACCGAGCACCTGCTGCCCGAGGACTACACCGAGGGCTATTACCCGGCGACGGGGAGTGGGCCGGGGCAACGCGGGTACAACGACCCGGATCTCGGCCACTTCTTCAACACGGGCTGTGAGGATCCGGCGCTGGTCGCGAAGATGAGCTGGTTCGACAAGAACAGCCCGGACACGAGCAAGAACGGCTCCATCGTCTACGACAGCGACAGCGATCTGGGCTCTCCGTTCTTCAACCCCGCGGAGTTCTATCACTCACGTGGCCGGCGCATCGCCTGGCAGACGGAAGAGCTTCCGTACTCGCTCAATCCGGACTTCACGCAGCTGGCGAGCACCTCCGATGCCCAGTACGCCTGCCGCCAGGTGTGGGACTTCAGCAGCAAGTACAAGGACACGCCCATCTGGAACGAGTGCATCAGCTGCCTGCAGTCCAAGGGCTGGTGGCGTGGTCCGCTCGTGCCCGCGAACATCAATGACAAGAGTGGAAAGCTGGGTCCTCCGAAGTCCGATGACGAGCGACCCCTGACCGCCCACGCCAAGCGCAAGTGGGTCGTCAGCGGCCGCATCCTCAACCTGCACCCGCCCAAGTTCGTGGTGGCGCGCAAGGTGCTCAAGGACGTCATCCGGGACGCCACCAACGTGCGCATGGGCGTGGCCACCTTCGGCGGCGATCGCGGCTGGTACGATCCGCCCTGGATCCTCTCGTACATCCGGCCGACCTGCGACGCGTCCTACCCCACCATCAACGAGGCCAAGCTCGACCGGCCCACGTTGATGAAGGCCGTCAACGACGCGAAGTTCCGCCACAACGAGCGCGCCATCGGTGAGGCCCTCTTCGGTCTGGGCGGCTACTTCTCCTCGCAGACCTCGGACGGCAGGTGGGCCACCTGGTTTGCCCAGCCCATCGGCAACACCACCTGGGGCTGGCCGGGCCAGCCCAGTGGCGGCACGATCGACAACCCCTACGGCAAGAACCAGACCGGTGGTGGTTACGGCAAGACCGCGGATGAGTGGCTCAAGGCGCCCTACACCTACCTGGATCCCATCACGAATACGAACGTGACCCTTCCGGGCCAGCGCTTCGAGGTGGGCGGCCAGGATCGGTCCGTGTGCTTCGGCTGCCAGGTCAGCTCGGTCATCGTGCTCACCGACGGCGAGCCCGTCTATGACAACTCGGTGCCCATCACCAAGATGATGTCCTTGTTGATCGCCCAGAACGCCAAGCACGTGACGGACAAGACGCCCGTCACGTTCAATCCGGTCGACCCCAGGGCCAATCCGACCGCGGAGCCGGGTGGCATCAACTACTGCGACCAGTTCGACAAGGCTCCGGGCGTCAAGGCCACCAAGGAGGACTGCGACTACACCGACTACAACTGGCCGACCGGCTTGCTGCCCAAGAACAAGAACTTCATGGATGACGTGGCCTACTTCCTGGCCCACTCCGACCTGCGCGGAGACATGGAGGGCATGCAGTCGATGCGCACGTACACCGTGGGCTACGGTGACAACAGCCCGATGCTGCAGAGCATCGCCCTGGCGGGCAAGGGCAAGTTCTACCGTGCCAACAACGGTGAAGAGCTGCGCAAGTCGCTCATGGACGCCCTGGGCGACATCAAGCAGCTGTCCACCTCGTTCGCCTCCGCCAACATCTCCGGCGTGCAGACGGGTGGCATGCAGTCCTCCGTGTTCGTGCCGCGCTTCGTGCCGCGTGGCAACCGTCCGTACGAAGGCAGCCTCTTCCGCTTCTTCTACTTCAGCGAGTTCGCCCAGGGCTGCACGCCGATGCCGACCGGAAGCACGACGAAGCACCCACTCGACCTCAACAAGGATGGAGACTGCGACGACACGTTCTTCCTGGACAAGCCGGCGGGCTTCTCGGGCGGCGTACCGAACATCGCCTCCTTCACCGCTTCCAACATCGTCCAGGAGAACGCCGACGGCGTCTGGGTCAAGGTGAACACCGCGTCCGTGGTCGATGGTGCTCTTCAGGGCGGCACGCCCGCGGAGCCCTTCTGGAACCTGGGGGAGACGGTGGGCAAGCGCAAGGCGAGCGCCAAGTGCAACCTCGACAACCCGCTGGATCCGACCAGCGGCCGCTGCATCTTCACGCTCATCGATCGGGACAACGACGGCAAGTTCACCGCGGAGGACAACCCGCCCATCGAGTTCCACGAGGACAACCTGACCCTGCTCAAGCCCTACCTGCTGGCGGGCGATCTCGACTTCTGCCGCATCCTCTTCGCCAATCAGCGCAAGGGCACGTGGGTGGCGAGTCCCGAGCAGCAGACGGAATGTGCCCAGCAGCTCGTGCGCTTCGTGCGCGGCGTGGACGTCTTCGACTACGACGGCGACTCGAATCGCGACGAGGATCGGCCGTGCTCGGACAACCTGGATGCGAAGGACACGAAGTCCTGCAAGCTCGCGGACATCTTCCACTCCACCCCCGTGACGGTGGAGCCGCCCGTGGATCCCTTCGTGTGCTCGCTGGGCCTGAGCGGCCAGTGCGTGTCCACGCTCTACGAGGACTTCTCGTCCTCGGTGACCAGCGAGCCGCTGTGCTCGGCGGGTGGAAGCGCCAAGCCCTGCTACGCGCCCACGCCCATGGCCACGCCGCGCGACAACACCAACCGCTACGGCGTCTATGACGAGTACATGAAGCACGAACCGGTGGCGCGGCGCGATCGCATCGCGCTGGTGGGCTCCAACGGCGGCATGCTGCACGCGGTGCACGTGGGCACGGCCACGCAGACGAGGAAGGACGCGCTGGACAGCATCCATGACATCGGTACGGGCCAGGAGATGTGGGCCTTCGTGCCGCCGGATCTGATGCCCAAGCTGGGCCTGATGGTGTCGAAGCACCAGTACTACGTGGACGGCACGCCCATGGTGCGTGACATCTGGGCGGACGGCTCCCCCAACGGCACGCTGCAGGCCCGTGGCCGCGACGGCGTCAAGCAGCTCAAGGAGTTCCGCACCATCGCCGTCATCGGCGAGCGCAGCGGCGGCCAGCGCTACATGGCGCTCGACGTGACCGATCCCTACTCCATGCTCAAGGCGGTGAAGAACCCGACGGACACGACCCAGAAGCCGTTCCGCTGGATGTTCCCCAACGCCTGCGACAAGGAGTCACTGAGCATGGGGCAGTCCTGGTCGAACTTCGCGCCCAAGCCCCCGCCCATCGGACCCGTGCGCCTCAAGGCCTCGGCGACCTCTCCCGCGACTGATCGGGATCGGGGTTGGGAGGAGCGCTGGGTGGCGGTGCTCAATGGCGGCTTCAGCCCGGACCTGACGCGCGGCCGCGGCGTGTACATGCTGGACGCCTGGACGGGTGAGCAACTGTGGTCCGTGGAGGCCCAGCCGGGTAACGCGGCCGCCAGTGCCTACCAGAAGGTGATCAACACGATGCAGCCGGTGGTGGCCGCGCCCGCGCTGGTGGAGATTGGCAAGGGAGAGAACCTGCAGCGCGACATGGACGGCTTCTTCGACACGATGATCGTCGGAGACATGGGCGGCCAGGTGTGGACGTTCCGCTTCCATCAGCCGGGTGAGGTGGACGGCAGCACGGGGCTGGTGAAGAACTGGTTCGGCGCCCGCTCGCTCGAGGTGCAGCGCGACGACGCCGTGGTCAACGCTCACCAGAAGGCGCCCTTCTTCCAGGTCGCCGCCACGGTGTTGCAGCCGGACACGGGGTGGTTGCGCAGCTTCATGGGCACTGGAGACCGGCAGCATCTGCGCACCTCGCCGGGTTCGGACTGCAACGCGGATGACCTGCTCGCGTGTATCCGGCTCAAGTGTGACGTGAAGGCCTCGTTCTCCGGCGAGGTGAATGGCCAGCAGCGCACCAGCGTCGTCGAGTACAAGGCCGGCGTGCTCACGAGCAACTCGGAGAGCTGGGCGAGCACCGCGGGCTCGGCCTGCTCGGGCTCCAAGATGGAGTTGACCGAGCTGTCGCTCAGCTGCCCCACCGCCGCCTACGGCACCGCCGTCTTCCCGGTGGGGGGTGGCTCGCGGGTGTATAGCTCCACGGCGTCCTGCTCGGGTGCCAACGGCGACTGGACGTGTGCGAGCAGCCCGCTCAACACGAGCGAGCGCCATGATCAGATCCTCACGCCCGACGAGAAGGTCACCGTGGGCACCAACCGCTTCTTCGGCTTCCTCTCCTACGGTGGCCCCAAGCGTGTCTTCAAGGACGAGCTGGGCGCGATCGCGTTCGACAAGATGCGCGTGACGGACAAGCCGGGCGTCAAGTGCGACACCCTGAACTGCTCGCTGACGGACATCACCGTTCCGCCGGACTACTACGCCTACACGCCCGCCGACGTGCGTGGCGTGAAGCAGCGCTACATCACCAAGGCGAACCTGGAGAAGATCAAGTGGCCGTCGTCCGAGGATGCGGGCTGGTTCGTGCGCTACACCAACACCGTGGCGGAGCGGACCGCGACGGGCGCGACGGTGCTCGCGGGCGTCGTCTTCTGGTCCTCCTTCTCTCCGTCCACGACGCCGGGGAAGGATGCCTGCTCGCTGGCGGGACTGGGTGACAGGTCCTACTCGTGGCAGGCGGATGCCATCACCGGCAGGCCGGATTACGCCTCGGGCTTCGAGGTGCCGGGGCTGGGGTGGATCCTGTCGCGTGAGCAGCCGACGGCGGCGCCTCCGGGCAACCCCGCGCCCATCATCTCCCTGTCGGCGACGCAGGGCATCCGCTACGAGGTGGCCATCAGCGCCGCCGGCGCGGCACCGAGCACGGAGACGCTGGGCAACAAGAAGAACGCGGCGCCCGACATCTCGTGGATGGAGGTGCCTCGCAACCTCCACGAGTGCCGCCACGAGAACTCCGCCGCCTGCAACAACGAGGAGACGGCGGTGACGACGCCGTAGTCCCCTCGCTGGACCGGGCCTCGCGCCGAGGCCCGGGACTCGCGCTTCCCCTCTCCCCCACCGCGGGGAGGGGGGTTTTGTTTTTCAGGGCCCGGTGCTCTGGGTCCGACGCTCAGGGTCCCACAATGGCGAGCGCGCAGCGCTCCAGGTCGATGAGCTCGCGCGCCACCTTGCGCACGTCCGCGGCCGTCACCGCCGCCACGCGCTCGGAGTAGTGCAGGAAGTTCTCCCGCCCCAGGCCGTAGCAGGCATCGAGCGCGATGAGCGCGGCGCGCGAGCCGTTGCGCTGCAGGCCAATCTCATGGGTGCCGATGAGGTGCTGCCGGGCCCGGGCCAGCTCGCCCTCGGGGATGGGCTCGTCGCGCACGCGCGTGAGCTGCTCGCGGATGCCCGCGAGCGCCGCGTCCACCTTCTCGGGGCTGGTGCCCATGTAGACGGCGAAGTAGCCCGGGTCCACGCCCTCCACGGAGAAGCTGCTGATGCTGTAGGCCATGGAGCGCTTGTCGCGCAGCTCCACGAAGAGCCGCCCGCCCTGGCCACTGAGCACCGTGGAGAGCACCTCCAGCACATACCGCCGGGGGTCATCCAGCCGCACGCCCTGGAAGCCCAGCACGAGGTGCGCCTGCGCGCGCGCCAGCTCCCGCTTCGCCGTCCGGGCGCTCTCGGGCGGGGGCTCGGGCCGCACCTCGGGCGGGGGCCGTGCCTGGCCACGCGACGCGCCAAAGGCCTCGTGCGCGAGCGCGAACACCTCGTCCGCCCTCACGTCCCCCACCACGCACAGGGTGAGCTGGGACGGGTCCATGTGCGCGGCGTGATAGGCGCGCAGCGCTTCCGGCCCCAGCTTTTCCACCGAGGCCTGCTCGCCCAGGCTGGGCAGCCGGTACGGGTGCGTCTGGAAGAGGGCGCGGTTGAAGAGATCGAAGGCCACGCCGCTGGGCTTGTCCTCGCGCGTGACGATGTCCTGCACGAGCAGCGCGCGCTCCCGCGCCACCTCGGCCTCGGGGAAGAGGGGGTGCAGCAGGCAGTCCGCGAAGAGGCGGAAGGCGGGTTGGAAGTGGCGCGAGAGGAACTCGCCGCGCAGGCCCACCGTGTTGCGCCCGCCCATGCCGGACAGCGCGCCGGTGAAGGAATCCACGAGGTGGGAGATCTCCTCCGCGTCGTGCGTGGGCGTGCCCCGGGTGAGCGAGCGGCCCAGCAGCGTGGTGAGGCCGTTGGTCTCCGCCGTCTCGTAGCGCAGGCCGCCGGGGAACACGGCGCGCATGGCGAAGACGGGCACGTTCCGCTCCTCCCGCACGAGGATGCGCGCGCCCGAGGGCAGCCGCTCCTCCACCACCCGGCCCGGGGTGGCGCGCGGGCTCCTGTCTTCCTCGCGCGGCGCGCGCCCGGCCGCGGGGGGGGCCTTGGGGGCGCGGCGCTCGGGGGGCGGCGCGGAGGGCTCGCGGGGCACCCGGTCCAGGATCTCCTCGGCCTGCTCCGCGCTGAAGGCGGTGCCGGGGGGCAGCAGGCCGGTGACGATGGCGTGCTCGAAGCGCAGGTAGCGTTCGGCCACCTCGCGCAGTTGCTCGGGAGCCAGCCGCGCGATGGCCTCGTAGTAGCGCGCCTCCGCCTCCAGCTCCCCCATGGAGGACTGGTAGTGGCCGAGCTTGCGTGCCAGCCCCTGCACCGTCTCGCGCTGGTAGATGGCCTCGGACTCGATGAGGGCCTTCACCGTGGCGAGCTCCTCCTCGGGCACCAGCCCCGTGCGCAGCGCGGCGAGCCCCCGCACCGTCTCCTCGAACGCCTGGGGCAGCTTGCCCGGGGGCAGGGTGAGGCTCGCGGCGAAGAGGCCTGGATCCCTCGGCGTGTACGCGTACGTGTGGATGTCGTTGACGAGGCCGCGCTTGCGCTTGACCTCCAGCACCAGCCGGGAGGCCTCGCCCTGGCCGGCGATCATGGCGAGCGCGTCCAGCGCGGGCACGTCCGGGTGGTTGCCCTGGGGGATGGGGAAGGCGAGGTTGAGGTAGGCCTCCTTCACCTCGTCCGGGCGCAAGAGGACGCGGCGCTGGGTGAGCTGGGGCTCGCGCGGGCGCACGACGCCGCCCTCGTAGGGCTGGCCCCAGTCTCCCCCGAAGAACTCCTCCACCCACCCGCGCAGCTGGGCCTCGGTGAAGTCCCCGGTGGCCACCAGCACGAGATTGCGCGGCGTGTAGTGCCGCCGGTAGAACTCGAGCACCTTGTCCCGGCTGAAGCCGCGCACGCTCTCCGCGGTGCCGATGACGGGGAGGCGGTAGGGGTGCTCCTGGTAGACGGTGGAGAAGAGATCCCTCGAGGCCCGGCGGCTCGGGGTGTCCTGGCTGCGCTTGATCTCCTCGCACACCACCTCGATTTCCCGCGACAGCTCGCCCTCGTCGAAGGCGGAGGAGCGGATGGCATCGCCGAGGATGTCCAGCCCCATGCGGGCGTACTGGCTGGCGATGACGATGTGGTAGACGGTCTGGTCGAAGGACGTCCAGGCGTTGATTTCCCCTCCATGGGCCTCCACGTCGCGGGCGATCTCCCCGGGGGCGCGCCGGGCCGTGCCCTTGAAGAGCATATGCTCGTGCAGGTGGGCGAGTCCGGCCTGGTCGGGGCGCTCGTCGGCGCTGCCCGCCTTGACCCACACCTGGAAGGCGGCCACCCGGGCGGCGTGCTGTTCCTCGAAGACGACGGTGAGTCCGTTAGGAAGTGTGTAGCGTTGAGCCATGGAACAGTCGACCCTGGCACTGGTAGGAGGGGGTGGCAAGGCGCCCGGTGCCCTCAAGGCCCCCCGACGTATGCCTGGAGACCAATCAGGAGGACGGGGAGCGGGCCGGGAGCGGTGTTCGGTGGAGAAGCCGTGGCGCGGGCGGTAACCTGGAAAGACATGGGGTCGTCAGAGGAAGTGGATCCACTTGCCGAGCTACGGGAGGGGGAAGGCTCGGACGCGGAGGCGGCCGCCACGGCCGCGCCTCCTCCGCTCCCTCCGCGCCGGTCCACGTCGGTGGCGCTCCGGCCGGCGATGACCCTGCCCGCCGTACGCATGCCCACGCGTCCCTCCGCCTCGACGGAGGCGGCGGACCCGTTCGGTGAGCCCACCGAGCCACCCGCTCCCCCCGAGGGCTCCCTCCCGGAGCGGCTGGACTACTTCCGCACCGTGCTGCGGCAGAAGGTGGAGACGCTCAAGCGCGCCCGGACCCTGTACGCGGAGCGGGAGGCGGAGCTGCGCACGGTACGCATCTCCGAGACCACGCTGCGCGGACAGTTGGTGGAGGCCCAGGGGCAGCTCGCCTCGCTCAAGACGCGCCCGGCCCCGAAGGACTCCGGGGCGGCGCAGACCCGGGTGGCGCGGCTCGAGGCCGAGCTGCTCCAGGTGGAGGAGGACCGCAAGGATCTCTCGCGCTCGCTCGCCGACGTGGAAGCGGAGCTGGCGCGGCTGTCGGACGAGCTGACGCGGGAGCGGGAATCGCGCGGCGCGCTCGCCGAGGAGCTCATCGGGGCGAAGGAGGCGCTGTCGCTCGCGCAGGACCGGGTGTCGGAGCTGGTGGCCGAGCACCTCGAGACGCAAGGCGCGCTGGAGGCCGTCCGGGACGAGTACCAGGCCACCCTGGCCGAGCTGGAGCAGACGGCGGAGCGGCTGCAGGAGGCCGAGCGGGAGCGGGAGCTCGCCGCGGCGGAGCGCACGGGGTTGGCGGTGCGCGTGGGGCAGCTGGAGTCGCTGCTGGCGGATGCCCAGTGGTCGAACGACTCGCTGGAGGAGGTGCGCGCGCACACCCTGGAGCTGGAAGCCGAGCGCGATGGGGCGCTGGCCGAGAGCGGGGATCTGTCCGAGAAGCTGGCGCTGGCGGAGGCGGAGGTGGAGCGGCTGCGCGAGCGGATGGAGTCGGAGGTGGCGGCGCTGGGCGAGGTGGTGGAGTCCGCCGAGGCGAACGTGGCGCGGCTGGAGGAAGAGCTGCGCACGGTGACGGCGGACCGGCAGGATCTCTCGCGCGCGCTGGCCGAGGTGGAGGCGGAGCTGGAGTCGCTCCGGAGCGCGAAGCAGGCGCCGTCCGGGGAGGAGGGGGCGGAGGAGGAGAGCGCCGAGAGCCGGGCGCTGGAGGCCGAGGCCCAGGCGGAGCGGCTGCGCCAGCGGGTGAAGACGCTGGAGGACGCGCTGGAGGCGGCCCGGCGCAAGAACCCGGCGCCGGCCCCGGCGGTGGACGCCGAGGTGATCGCCGAGCGCGACCAGCTCCGGGAAGACGTCGCCTCGATGAAGCGCAAGCTGATGGTGGCGGAGCTGGCGCTGGAGACGGCGGCCAGCAACAAGATGAAGGTGGCGCGGCTGGAGGCGGAGCTCGCGCAACTGAAGAAGGCGAAGTAGGGGATGGACTTCGCGGGTCCCATCGACGCCCTCACGGGCACGCCCGCGGCGCGCTTCGGGCTGTACGTGCACTTCCCCTATTGCGTGTCCAAGTGCCCCTACTGCGACTTCGCGGTGGCGGTGGTGCGCGAGGTGCCCGAGGAGCGCTACGCCCGCGCGGTGCTCACGGAGCTGGACGCGCGGCTCGCGGCGGACCCGTCGCTGCGCGAGCGCACGCTGGAGTCCATCTTCCTCGGTGGCGGCACGCCGTCCCTGTGGCATCCCCGGTGGGTGGCGCACGTGCTGGAGGGCGTGGCGGCGCGGCTGCGCGTGGCGCCGGGCGCCGAGGTGTCCCTGGAAGCCAACCCGAGCCTCGCGGATGCCGGGCGCTTCGCGGGCTACCGGGCCGCGGGCGTCAACCGGTTGTCGCTGGGCGTGCAGTCCTTCCAGGCGGAGACGCTCCAGGCGCTGGGGCGCGAGCACTCGGGCGCGCAGGCGGTGGCCGCGTTCGACACGGCCCGGCGCGCGGGCTTCGACGTGGTGTCCATGGACTTCATCTATGGCGTGCACGGCCAGTCCCGCGCGCAGGTGGAGGCGGACGCGCGCCAGGCGGTGGCCCTTCAGCCCGAGCACCTGTCCACCTACGCGCTGACGGTGGAGCGCGAGGTGCTGGCCGTGGCCACGCCGCTGTCCCGGCAGCTCGACCAGGGCGTGCTGGCGCTGCCCTCGGACGAGGCCGTGGTGGAGATGGCCCAGACGGTGCGCGACGTCTACGCCGGGGGCGGACTGCACCGCTATGAAATCTCCAACCATGCCCGGCCGGGGTTCAGCTCGCGCCACAACGCGCTGTACTGGACCGGGGGCGAGTACCTGGCGCTGGGCGTGGGGGCCACGGGCATGTGGCTCACCTCACCCGCGGGGGCCCCTCTCGAGGGCTCGCGCTACGTGAACCCGCGCGGCTCGGGGGCGTACCTGCGCGCGGTGGAGGAGGGCCGGCCGGTGGAGGCGAGCCGGGAAGCCCTGGGCTCCGAGGAGCTCTTCGCCGAGCGCCTGTCCATGGGGCTGCGGCTGCGCTCCGGCGTGGACTGGGAAGCGGTGTGCGCGCGCTACGGCCAGTCCCCCGAGCCCCGCCGGGCCGAGGTGGAGCGGCTGGTGCGCCATGGCCTCGCCCGGCTCGAGGGCGCCCGGCTCGTGCTCACCGACGCGGGCGCGGACGTGCACAGCGCCATCTGCGCGCGCCTGCTGTGAGTCCCGCCGTGTGGGCCCCGGTGCTTGCCCCGGTGCTTTTCAGGGGGCGCTGACGGGCAGCTCCACGCGGCCCTCGGGGTAGAGGGCGGTGAGCTTGCCGCCGCGCAGCTCCAGCGCCGCGAGGTGGTGGCCGTAGCCGGTGCTCAGGCCGGTGTCGATGAACACCGCCTTGCCGCCCCAGCGCGTGCGGATCTTCCCCTCGCGCTCGGTGGTGTGGCCCATCACCATGCGCCGGGCGCCGAAGCGGGCGAGCACCGTGTCGAGCGCCGCCTGCGTGCCCTCGTCCCCGAGCGCGTAGCCCCGGAACCACAGCGGCCCCTCGGGAGACTTCGCGCCTCCCAGGGGCTGGCCCTCGGTCAGGTCCTGGCGCACCCAGCGGTTGAGCTCGGCCAGGGTCTGGGCGGGTACCTCGGGGGAGATGCCGCCATGCACGAAGAGGGTGTCGTTGATGCGCACCGCCGCGGCATGGGTGCGCAGCCAGCGCCCATAGCGCCCCTGCGGCCCGTAGGCGGCCCGGTGCCCGGCGAGTCCCCCCTCGGTGGGTCCGCTCGCGAGGTCCGCGAACGAGGCCAGCTCGCCGGGCGTGGCGTAGCGCAGGTCCCCGAGCATGTTCATCACCTCGTGGTTGCCCAGCAGCGCATGCACCCGGCCGCCCGCGGCGAGCGCCTCCTTCTCCAGCCGCATCAGCAGCTCGTAGGCCTCGCGCGTCTGGTCTCCCCGGTCCGGAATGTCTCCCGTCTGCACCAGGTGCGCCTTGCCGCCGCTCCAGCGCCCCCGGGCGTCGATGAGCCCGGCCAGCTTCAGCACGGCCTTCAGCGCGTCCACGTCTCCATGCACGTCACCCACCGCCACCACGCGCTCCACGCCGGAGAAGGTCTCCGGGGCGTCTTGTTTCGCGCGCGACGGCAGCGACGGGGGGGTCGCCGCGAGCATCAAGGGAACCATCAACACCAGGAGGCCTGGGCGGGGGGCGGGGGACGGCATGGCTTCTTCCTCACAAGGGGTCCATACACAAAAGCGAACGGCGCGGGCAGGCCATCTCGCCTGTCCGCGCCGTCCCTGTCCAGCGGGTCCGAAGGAGGACTACGGGTTCTTCTGCACGTCCTGCCCGCTCATCTTCAGGATGTTGAACTCGACGCGGCGGTTGTTCTCCCGGCCCGCCGCCTTCTTGTTGTCGTCCACCGGCCGCGTCTCGCCAAACCCCATGGCATCCAGGCGCTCCCCGGCGATGCCCTCGCGAATGAGGAAGGCACGCACCTTGTCCGCGCGGCGCTGGGACAGCCGCAGGTTGCTCGCGTCATTGCCCTGGTTGTCCGTGTGGCCCTCCACGCGCAGCAGCTCGATCTGCGGGTTGGCCTTGAGCACCGAGGCCACCTGCTTCAGCAGGCTGAACGACTTGGGCAGGATGACGTCCTTGGCCGTGGCGAAATACACCTTGTCCAGGATGACGATGCGGTTGGATTCCAGGCGCACCTTGGACTTGCCCTCGTCCGGGCAGCCGTCCTCGTCCTTCACGCCGTTGATGACCTCGGGCTCGTTCGGGCACTGGTCCTTCGTGTCCGGCACGCCGTCCTGATCATTGTCGGGATCCGGGCAGCCATCCTCGTCCTGGAAGCCGTCCTTGTCCTCGGCCTGCAGGGGGCACTTGTCCTTCGAGTCCAGCAGCCCATCCCCATCCGAATCCTTGGTCGAGGCATCGGGGCACCCGTCCTCGTCCTGGAAACCATTGATCGTCTCGGGCTCGTTCGGGCACCGGTCCGTCACGTCCGGACGTCCATCCTTGTCGTTGTCCCGATCCGGGCAGCCATCCTGGTCCTCGAAGCCGTCCTTGTCCTCGGCCTTCGTGGGGCACTTGTCGGCCGTGTCCGGGATGCCATCACCGTCCGTGTCGACGGGCGCGGCGGCGGGAGCGGCTGGAGCGGCGGGAGTGGCCTCTTCCGTGGGAGCGGCCTTGGGAGCGGTCGAGGCGCGCTCGCCGGGCTGGTGCCAGTCGATGCCCGCGAAGACGCGGAAGGCCGGCGTGCCGTAGCCCCGGGTGAGGCCCGGGCCGCCGCCCAGGTGGGCCGACAGTCCGGGCGAGAAGCGGTACTGCAACGCCGCGAGCACCTCGAGCGGCAGCGCCCCGAAGCCCGTGTAGTTCAACCCGTACGAGCCCGCGAGGTTGGCCCGCAGCGCGAGCTTCTCGGAGAAGGGGATCTGCGCGCCCAGCGCGTACATCAGCTCGGTGCCGGTGCGCAGGTTGCGCAGCTGCTCCTCGCGCTGGATGTTGGCGCCCAGGTTGGCCACCAGCCGCGCGCCCCTGTCCCGGCCCCATTCCACGACGAGCTGGGGCCGGGCGCTCACGCCCGCGCCGCCGCGGAACGCCTCGCCTCCCGCGCTGGGCAGCAGCACGGGGACGACGAGGCCCAGGCCGAAGTTCTCCGACGACACCAGGTTCAGCTTGGGCACCAGCCGCACGTCGCCGAGGCCCGCGCCCGCCACCCCTTGCGCGAAGGAGGGCGTGAAGCCGGCCTCCGACTCCGAGGCCTGGTAGGTGATGGGCAGCACCACGCCCAGCTCGAACCGGTTCCACAGCGACAGCGAGCCCATCACGTCCAGCGTCGCCTGGTGGGCGACGAGCTCGTAGACGAAGCGGTCCGTGGCCGGGTTGTAGAAGCCCAGCGGGTTGCTCGCGTAGTTGACCGAGGCCCCGAGGTGCCAGCCCAGGTGGTTGTCCACCCGCGAGCCGTGCACGCCGAGGATGTCCGTGGCGCCGGGACCGGGCTTGTAGCGCTGCACGTCGATGGACTGCGACAGCGGGGAGGGGGAGACGACCTGGGCGTCCGCCGCCGGAGCGGACAGCACGCCCGCCAGCCCCAGCAGACCCCCGAGCATGCCCGGACGGGGCGCGCGCCGCGAGCGCAGCCACGGCAGGCCGAGCAGGGCCATGGTCAGCCACGCGAGCGGACTGCCGCCCGAGGTGCTGCAACCCCGGCCGCCGAGGAGCAGGTCATCGTTGCCATCCAGCGGGTTGGTGTGGGCCTTCACCTCCTCGCCGTCGGACGTGCCACCGCCGTCGGTATCGGCCTTGCGCGGGTCCGTCTCGCCGTCGTCCACGGTGCCGTTGTGGTTCGCGTCCTCCTCGCCGTCGGAGAGCCCATCCCCGTCGGTGTCCGCGTTGTTCGGATCCGTGCCGTTGTTGGTCTCGACGTCGTTGGGGATGCCGTCCCCGTCCGCGTCCTTGTCATCCGCGGGGTTGAGTGGATCGGTCTCGCCCGGGTCCACGGTGCCGTTGTGGTTCTTGTCCTCGTCGCCGTCGCTCACGCCGCCGCCGTCGGTGTCGGCCTTGCGCGGGTCGGTCTCGCCCGGGTCCACGGAGCCGTTGTGGTTCTTGTCCTCGACGCCATCGAGCAGGCCGTCCCCGTCGGTGTCCGGATTGTTCGGATCCGTGCCCGTGGTGTTCTCGATGTCGTCGGGGATGCCGTCCTGGTCGGAGTCACGCAGGGGGTCGTCATCCGTGGGGTCGAGCGGGTCGGTCTCGCCGGGGTCGCGGGTGCCGTTGTGGTTCTTGTCCTCGACGCCGTCGGGCGTGCCGCCGCCGTCGGTGTCGGCCTTGCGCGGGTCGGTTTCACCCGGGTCGACGGAGCCGTTGTGGTTCTTGTCCTCGACGCCATCGGGGATGCCGTCCCCGTCGGTGTCCGGGTTGTTCGGATCCGTGCCCGTGGCGGCCTCGACGTTGTCGGTGATGCCGTCCTGGTCGGAGTCACGCGTGGGGTCGTCATCCGCGGGGTTGAGCGGATCCGTCTCGTCCGGATCGTGGATGCCGTCGTGGTTCTTGTCCTCGGCGCCGTCGCGCACGCCACCGCCGTCGGTGTCGGGATTGAGCGGGTCGGTCTCGCCCGGGTCGCGGGTGCCGTTGTGGTTCTTGTCCTCGATGCCATCGGGCAGGCCGTCCGTGTCGGAGTCGGGGTTGAGCGGGTCGGTCTCGCCCGGGTCGCGGGTGCCGTTGTGGTTCTTGTCCTCGATGCCATCGGGCAGGCCGTCCGCGTCGGAGTCGGCCTTGCGCGGGTCGGTCTCGCCCGGGTCGACGGAGCCGTTGTGGTTCTTGTCCTCGACGCCATCGGAGATGCCGTCCCCGTCGGTGTCCGGGTTGTTCGGATTCGTGCCCGTCGCCTGCTCGATGACATCCAGGATGCCGTCCCCGTCGCTGTCGCGCGTGTCGTCATCCTTGGGGTCGCGCGGGTCGGTCTCGCCCGGGTCCACGGTGCCGTTGTGGTTCCTGTCCTCGAGGCCATCCGGCACGCCACCGCCGTCGGTGTCGGGGAGGCGTGGGTCGGTCTCGGTCGGGTCGCGGGTGCCGTTGTGGTTCGCGTCCTCGACGCCATCGGGGAGGCCGTCCGCGTCGGAGTCCGTGTTGAGCGGGTCGGTCTCGCCCGGGTCCAGGGTGCCGTTGCCGTTGGCGTCCTCGAGGCCATCCTTGATGCCGTCCCCGTCGGTGTCGGGGTTGTTCGGGTCGGTCTCGCCCGGGTCCACGGTGCCGTTGTGGTTCTTGTCCTCGATGCTGTCGGGGATGCCATCCTTGTCGGTATCCAGACCCACCACCCAGGTCCACACCGCCGGGGTCAGGTCCACGGCGCCCGCTTGGGTGCGGGCACGGACGCGGAAGGTGTACCGGCCCTCGGGCAGGTTGGTGTACGCGTAGGCGCCCTTCCTCGTGTTCGCGTCCGCGCACTTGATGAACGGGGAGCCGTTGAGGCTGCAGTCGAAGCTGTGGATGCCACTGGTCGCCGAGGTTCCCGTGAACGTGAAGTTGGCCGTTCCCGTGGTGCTGTTGGAAGCCGGCCCCGTGTCAATCACCGTCTCGGGCGGCTTGGCGTCGATGGTGAAGGGGACGCTCGTGGCGTCGCTGCGGTTGCCCGCCGCGTCCTGAGACGTGGCGCTGACGGTGTGGGGGCCATCCGCGAGCAGGATCGAGGGGAGCCACCACTTGCCCGAGCTGTCGGCGGTGGTGCGGCCAATCACCTGACCATCGACGCTCACGATGACCGTGGAGTTGGCCTCGGCGGTGCCCTCGAAGGTGGGGCGCTGCGTGGTGAGCACGGCATTGGCCGTGGGGACCGTGATGGTGGGGGCCGCCGGCTTCTGCGTGTCCACCGAGAAGGAGCGGGGCAGCGTCGGTTCGCTCGTGCCCTCGCTGTTCGTGGCCACCGCCGTGACTTTGTGGCCGCCCTCGCCCAGGCTCGTCGAGACGCAGGACCAGGTGCCCGAGGCCGTGGTCGTGGCGGTGCACAGGGCGATGCCATTCTCGTAGACGGTGACCGTGGTGCCCGGCAGCGCGGTTCCGGTGTACGTGGGCCGCGCGGTCGGCACGATGGAGCCCTCGGCCGGCGTCTGGATGACGGGCTTCGGGACGATGGCGATCTCGATGTCCGTGGGTCCCTGCCCATCCGGGTTGCGCGAGGGCGTGTTCACGGGCTCGATGCCCAGCACGCCGCCAGCCGTGATGATGGCCTGGTTCTCCACCCTGCCATTGGAGGCGGTGGCCTTGACCTTCATCTGGAAGGAGATGCTGGTCCGCTCGGGCAGGTCCCCGGGGACGAGGACGCCCTTGAGCTGGCCGCCCTTGGTGGGGGTGGCCCCCTTGCCCAGGTAGACGGTGACGGTGCCCGTGGTGGCGTCGTAGTGGCCCACGTCGTCGCCCTTGGCGTCCGTCAGGGCTCCTGGCGTCTGGGTGTCGCTCGCCGCCACGGTCAACAGCTTGAGCGACCCCGGCACGTAGTCGAGCTTGTCGGTGGGCAGCTTGTCGTTGACGACCGTGTCGCGCGAGATGTCATCCCCGATGTTCTCGGTGGAGATGGTGTACTCGATGACGTCGCCGGGGCGCACGGTGCCGTCCGCGCGGGTGAGGTTCTTGACCGACTTGATGGTGTTGACGAAGTCCGGGGCCTGGGTGGTGATGGAGGTGATGAAGCCGGCGAGCCAGAACGTGTCGCCACCTCCCTTGGTGGCGGCGGCGGCGGTGGCGGTCCGGTCACCCGAGGCCAGGGTGACATCCACCACGTCGAGGTCCATGCCGGACATGCTGTTGGGCGTGCCGGTGAGCTGCGGCCGGTCGTTGCGGTGGCTGATGGGATAGGCGTCGAAGACGCCGTCCGTGCCCGGGTTGGCGAGCGACAGCGGCGTGTCCGTGGTGGTCTTGCCGCCCTTCGTGGTCCACGAGCGCGTGCTGTTGAAGAAGTTGTCCGCCGGGTTGAGATCGTTGCTGAGGATCTTGCCGTTGAACGAGAAGGTGTCGCCGTTGTCGTTGTCGGGCTCGTCACCCTCGAAGGCGATGACGCCCAGCTTGGCGTCCGTGGCGTAGCTCGGCACGTAGAAGCCGTTGAGCGTGAAGTTCGTGGCGTTGTTGCCCGTCACGACGCGCATGCTGTCGAAGAGCTTCAGGTGCCGCTTGGTCGAGCCCGGCACCTCGTAGAAGACCGCCATCCACCAGCCGTCGAAGATGAACTCGCCGCCGCCCGCGAGGGTGTCCAGGTTGATGGCCTGCACGTCACTGACCTGGTAGCGGCCCGCGCCGTACTGCCGCACGATGTCCGTGATGTCCGCGGTGGACTGGTAGTGGTACTCGGAGGTCCCCGCTGGGGGGTAATAGAAGGCGTAGTCATCCGCGAAGAGGGCCTTGTCGAAGCCGGCCACACCCGGCCGGGACAGCCGGGCGGTGAGGTCCGCCTCCTGGCGCTTGTCGCCGCTGTTCGTGTTGAAGCGCGTGGCCGCCCAGTACAGGCGCGCGTAGACGACCTGGGCGCCCGCGGGCAGCGACAGCGCCGCCTGGCTCCGGGCGTTCGTCGGAGTGATGCCGACGGTGGTGCTGGTGATCGGCGCCGCGGGCTGGGTGGCGGCGCCGGTGCTCTCGACCGTCCAGTCGTTCAGGGTCCAGAAGAAGTCCGGAGAGGTGTCGCGCCTGCTGCATGCGGCATCTCCGGGCAGGCCGCTGCCCATCGGCGGCATCCGGCCGCTCAGGGGCCGGGGCGTGACTCCCGGGCGGCAGTCCTGCGCGAGCGTGTTGCCGATGAGGGCGAAGTCGCCGCGCAGGTCCTGCGCGAAGCGCAGCTTCGGCGGATCGTTGTGCTTGGGCTGGGCCTGGGTGCTTCCAGCCACCAGGGACAGCGCGACGGCGAGCACCAGTGCCGAGGCGCGCTCGCCCCACGCGAGTGCGCGAGGAGGAGTCGGGGAGGGGAGGGAGGGATTTCTCATGAAGGCAATGAGGTTGAATCGGGGAGAAGGATGGCTCGCGGCGCTCCTGTTGCAAGGCGAACGCCACCGGCCATTTCACTGCTCAGCCTATGTCAGTCCCCTCCCGGGCCGCGAATTCGGGGCCTGGTCCCCCTTCTTTTCCCAGGGCTCCCTCTGGACACCGCGCATTGTATGGAATCCAGGCGGGATGCCCGCCGGGCTTGCGATTGTGGCGGAACGCCCCTGTGGCGAATCGCCACGCGTCCTGGGGACCCATCGGTTGGTCTCACCGCGCGCCGAGGCGAGGCCACCTGATATGAGACCGCGCTCATGAGCTACAGCTGGTTGTTGTGGATGGTGCTCGCGCGGGTGACGGGCAGCCCGGTGCTGTCGGCGTTGGGCGTGCTGGGGGTGCTGTGGGCAATAGGGCGCTACAGCATGATCCTTCCCGGTCCCCTGCGGCTGCTGGGACGGTGGCGGCGCGCCGCGGCGCTGCGGCGGACGTTGCACGTCAATCCGCATGACCGGCGGGCGCGCTACGAGCTGGCGGAGCTGTGGGTGGGCTGGGGCCGGTACGCGGCGGCGGTGGAGGTGCTCAAGCCCAACCTGGAGGCGGGGGACGAGGACGTGTCCACGCTCTACCTGCTGGGCGTGGCCTACCTGGGCGCGGGCGATACGGCCCGGGGCGAGCTGCTGCTGGACGAGGCCGAGAAGCTCGACCCCCGCCACCAGCTGGGGGCCATCGACCTGGAGCGCGGGCGCTTCCGCCTGGCGCGCGGGGACTTTCCTCGCGCCATCGAGGCCCTCCAGCGCCTGCGCGAGGTGCGTCCGGGCACGGTGGAGGGGCGGGTGCTGCTCGCGCGTGCCCTGGAGCGCGGGGGCCAGGACGGCGAGGCGGCCCTGGTGCGCGAGGAGGCCTGGAAGGAGTACGTGGCCGCGCCCTCCTTCCAGCGCCGCCGCGAGCGGTTGTGGGCCTGGCGGGCGCGCCCCAGCCGGCCCCTGGCCTACGGGGTCGCACTGGCGGTGGGCCTCGTCCTCGTCGGCTCGCTGCTCGGCCGGATGGCGGATTCCGCCTCGCGATGGGAAGCGGACGAGCAGGCCTGGGTCTCGGACGAACCCGGCACCGGGGAGTAGGCGGGCGTCTTTCGCGGAGGGCTCCTTGGTTTTCCTGAAAACCCGCTAGGCTGAGGAACCATGTTTTCGACCCCCGCCCAGGTCCTGAGGCAGCGCGAGGGGGCGCTCGCCGAGACACCTTTCGCCCTGCTGTTGCACGCGCTGGCCGTGGAGGAGCGCACGTGCACGCTGGAGCTCAAGGTCCGCCAGCGCGAGAAGCGCATCACCTTCGAGGACGGCGCGCCCGTGGCCAGCTCCAGCAACCTGCTGCACGAGACGCTGGGCAAGTTCCTGGTGGACAAGGGCAAGCTGTCGGAGACGGACTACCAGAAGACGCTCGCCGAGAGCGTGAGCACCGAGGTGCCCTTCGGCGGCCTGGTGGTGCAGAAGGGCCTCATCAGCCCGTTCGACCTGTACAAGCAGATGCAGGCGAACATGGCGATGACGCTGCTGGACTGCTTCCGCTGGACGGACGCGCGCTACCGGCTCATCGCCGACATCGAGCCGCCGGACACCAGTGTGCGGATGAACACCGCGCAGCTCATCCTCACGGGCATCGCCAACGTGATGCCCTTCGACGAGGTGGCCACGCACTTCACCTTCACGGATGAGCGCCGCTTCGCCCAGGTGCCGGGCATCGAGGGGCCGAAGCTGTCCGCCAAGGACGCGCGGTTGTTCCAGGCGCTGCGCTTCCGGCCCACCTTCCCCGAGCTGATGGAGCGCTCGGGCATGGACACGGACTCCACGCTGCGCCGACTCTACGCCTTCTGCGTGCTGGGGCTCGCGGACTTCGTGGAGGAGGTGGATGCGCGCAGGCCCGCCGCGGCGGGGCCCGTCGCCGTGCCCTTCATTCCTCCCGGTCCCGCCCTCACGCCCCTGCCCGGCACCCTGGAGACGGTGGAGGCCCGGCCCACGGGCATCCCCTTCTCCGACGAGGACGAGGCCGTGAAGAACGAGCTGCTCAGCGTCTTCCTGTCCCACCGCAGCCAGGATCCGTTCGACTTGCTGGGCGTGCCGGAGAACGTGCAGCCGGTGGCGCTGCGCAAGGCCTTCCTGGCGCTGGCGGACAAGTTCTCCCCCCTGCGCTTCCACTCGGCGGACCTCAAGGAGAAGGCCGAGGGACTGCTCACCGCGTACGCGCGGGCGTACGGGGCGCTCAGCGAGGTGGAGCAGGCCACGCTGTGGCGCAAGCGGCGCCAGGCGGCGCGCGAGAAGAAGGTGAACACGGGCCGGCCCTCCACGGCGGAGCAGTTCCGCATCCGCACGGACCTGCTGGACGCGAGCACCCAGTTCGACGAGGCGATGAAGCGGCTCAAGGCGGAGAACTTCGCCGGCGCGTTCGAGTACTTCGAGTATGCCTGCGACATCGATCCCAAGCCCCTGTACCGGGCCCACCGCGCGTGGGCGCGCTACCTGATGAAGCCCGAGTCCCACGGCAAGCTGGCGATGCAGGAGCTGCAGGACGTGCTCAAGCAGGAGCCCGGGTGCGAGGAGGGGTGGTTCTTCCTGGGCGAGGTGTCCCGGGGCGAGGGCCAGTGGGCGCAGGCGGAGGACGCCTACCGCAAGGCCTTCAAGATCAACCCGAAGAACCGCCAGTACGTGGACCTCGTCCAGGAGACGATGAAGCGCGTGAAGCGCTGAGGTGCCCGCTTCAGTGCCCGCTTCAGTGCACGACGGTGACGGGGCGGCCGGCGAGTTGGATGACCCGGTCGCTCACCGAGCCGAGCAACCACCTGCCGCCCGCGTTGAGTCCGCGGGCGCCCACGACGATGTGATCCGCCCCGAGCTTGTCGGCCATGGCGACGATGGTGTCGGCGGGGCGGCCCATCTCCACCACCTTCTCCACCTGGGCCGAGGGAAGATCCGCGGCCACCTCGTCGAGCAGGCGCCGCACGGCGGCGAGCTCCTCGGGGCTGCGCGGGGCGCCGGAGATGAGCTCCGCGTCCATGAAGCCGAAGGGCAGGACGCGGGGCGGCTCGAGCACGAAGAGCAAGGTGACGCGGGCGCGGGTCTGCTGGGCGAGGTCATGCCCGAAGCGGGCCGCCTTGCGCGAGGTGTCCGAGCCGTCGATCGCGACGAGGATGTGCTGAATCACGTCCGCCCTCCTGCGGTGATGAGGCGCCCGGGTCCAAGGGGCCCCTCTTCACAGGGTGGGGCGGGGCGCGCCAGGATCAAGCCGGACCGTGGAGGAGAAAGCGGGGGAGCGGGCCAGGGTCCGCCGCCCCGAGCGCGGGGCGGGGAGGCGTTCGCCATACCCCCGAAATACAAAAGGCCCGGCCTCACGAGGAGACCAGGCCTGATGCGGGTTCAGCGCCTCGAAATCAGATCGGGCGGACGTTCTGCGCCTGCAGACCCTTGGGGCCACGGGCGACATCGAACTCGACCCGCTGGCCCTCGGCCAGGGTACGGAAGCCTTCGGTCTGAATCGCGGTGTGGTGGCAGAAGAGATCCTCGCCCCCGCCCTCCTGCGTGATGAAACCGAAGCCCTTCGCGTCGTTGAACCACTTCACGGTACCAGTTGCCATTTCGTCGCGTCTTCTTTCTTGTCCGGCCGCATGAGTTGCACCGGAAGCCCCACTCTTCTCGAGCGTGACTTCGCCTATATCCCACATCCCGGGGTGAATTGCCAGTGTCCGCCGGTGGATTCGTCTGCTTACTCGCCCTCGTCCTGGGCGGGCAGGCGTCCGTCGCGCACGGCCTTTCGGAAGAGCTGGTAGTCGCGCTCGTTCTGGTCGGCGTAGGCGCGGGCGAAGCGGCACAGGGCGCGATCGAAGACGTCCCCCCGGCCCATGTAGCCCCGCAGCACCGCGGCGTCTCCTCCGCGCGCATGGGCCCGGGCCAGCGTCCGGCCGCACAGGGCCGCGTACTCGCGCAGCCCCCGGGGTGACAGCCGCTCCACGTCCGTGGAGCCCTTCATGTCGCGCAGCTGCCGCACGTAGAAGTCTCGGCCGCCCACCCGGCACCAGCCGAGGAAGATGTCACTGGCGGCCTGCATGAGCCGCTGCCCCTCCACCACGCGCTGCCCGGCGTTGGGGTAGGGGCTCGCGCCGACGAAGGGCTCGAGCACCGAGGGGCCCGCCTCCTTCACCTGGAGGAAGAGCGGATCCCTCGCGTGCGCGCCGAGCAGCAGCACGAGGTAGCAGCGCGTGCCCACGCTGCCCACGCCCACCACCTTGCGCGCCACGTCCACCACCTGGTAGCGCCGCACGAGCGTGCCGCGGTCCCCTTGGAGCGAGGACAGATAGCCCTCGCCCACCACCTGGAGCACCTCGGCGAGCAGCTCCGCGTGCTCGCGCGGGGGGTGCACCACCAGGGGCGGGTCGTCGATGATGCAGCGTCGGCCCTCGCGCAGCTCGGTGAGCTTGGGCAGGGTGGCCAGCTGCGTGCGCCGGCGTGCCTGGGCGAGCGTCTTCTCCGCGCTCGACGGCTCCTTCTTGTAGAGCGTGTGGCGCAGCTCCTCGGCGTCCACGCGCGCGTACCACACGTCCAGGAAGGACCACTTGGACAGGGTGCGCATCCAGCGGCGGTAGCCGCGCACGCACGCCTCCACCGCCTGCTCGCATTGCGCCTCGGTGTCGCCGTTGGAGCGGCCCGCCACCCAGACGCTCACCGCCAGTCGCTTGAGATCCCACTCCCACGGGGCGGGCAGCGTCTCGTCGAAGTCGTTCACGTCGAAGACGAGGTTGCGCTCGGGGGTGGCGAACATGCCGAAGTTGGCCAGGTGCGCGTCGCCGCAGGCCTGGACCTTGATGCCCACGCTGGGGGTGCGCGCCAGATCGTTGGCCATGAGCATCGCCGAGCCGCGCAGGAAGGCGAAGGGGTCCACCCCCATGCGCGCGTGGCGGATGGGCACCAGCGAGGGCAGCCGCCCCACGTTGGACGCCTCCAACAGGGCGATGGGATCCGGCCGCGCCTTGTCCGCCTTCCAGAAGGCATGCGCCTCGCGCGGCGTCTTCTCGCGCAGGGCGCGCCCCATGAGCTTGCGCTCGGCGCGCACGGGGATGTGCTCGGGGACGAGGGCGGGCCCCGCCTCGGGCTCGGTCAGATCGTGCTCGACCTCCACCGGAGGCGAGGCCCGGAGGGAGCGAAGGCGGCGCGGGGTCTGGCGGCGGGCCTGGATGCGAGCGGACATGTGTTCAACCTAAGCACTCGCCCCCGTGTCCGGGGCTGGCCCGGAGTCCACTACCAGTAACGGCGCGGCGGAGCGGCCGGCTCGACGGGGGCGGCGGGGACGGGCTCGAGCATGCCGCACTCCAGGAGCCGCTCCACCGCCACCTTGACCTCCTTGGGCGTGGCGCAGTTGTCGAGGCTGCGCACCGCCTCGGCGATGGTGCGCTCTCCCTGGCCGAACTCCACGAGGAAGAGTCCATCCTCGGGGGTGAGCCCCAGGGGCGTGCTCCAGGCGGCGCGGGCCGAGTCGAACTGGGCCCGGCCCTCTCCGTCCCGGGCCCTGGCGACCATGAGGTTATAGGCCGCCTCGGCCTCGCTCCCCTTGAGGGACAGCCGGAATTTCTGTGCCCGTCCGAATCGGATGCGCTCGCCGTTCTCGTCCTTCACCACCATCCACCCGCTCTCGGTCCACCGGGGGTCCGAGCCGCATGGGGTGAATCCCGACGCGCGCGCGCACTCTGTCTCTGGGGCCGTGTGTCTTCGTAACACGTTCATTACCGCCGCGGCGGCTCGTGGGGCCTGGACGCCCGCCCCGTGTCCGGCGTG
The DNA here is from genome assembly GCF_044360685.1 of Cystobacter fuscus. GTDB lineage: Bacteria > Myxococcota > Myxococcia > Myxococcales > Myxococcaceae > Cystobacter > Cystobacter fuscus_C. The sequence continues at coordinate 1,803,405 of NZ_CP043491.1, forward strand.
GCACGCTTCCCGGGTCTGGACGTGATGCTTACCCTGGGCACCCATGAAGACGACCGCGTCCACGTCTGGCAGAGAACAGGGGCAGTCCAAGATCGGCGGCGAGCGGGAGTTGATCCTCAAGCTGGAGGAGCGCTTCCGGCACCTCACGCACCTGCTCTACGACACGCGCATTCCCGAGCATGTATTGGACGAGGAGCTGGCGCCCTACCTGGCGGAGGACATCCGCTTCATCGACCCCTGGCAGACGGGAGCGGGGCGGGAGACCTACCGGCGCGGCGCCGCGGGCTTCCACTGCATGTTCCGCTTCGACTTCGACATCCTCCAGCTCAACGTGCAGCTCGAGCCGGGCCACGAGAAGGGGCGGGTGCTCGTCGACGGAACCATGAACCTGAGGCAGTTCGACTGGCTCTACGTCTACCCGCTGCGCACCTTCCTCGCCTACGACTTCTCCCTGGAGCGCCCCTCCACCGGCGGCGAGCCCCACCCCCTCATCCATCGGCACGAGGAGATGTGGAGTCTGGGCGACATGATCGAGGCCGTGCCCGGGGTGGGCTGGGTCTACAAGACCCTCTTCCGGCCTGGCTTCAGCTACGGCTTCCTGGCGGCCTCCGCGCTCTGCCGCCGCAACAAGCAGCGGAGCGCGGTGTAGGCTCACGAGGCGGTGTGACTCAGCTCAGATGCTGGGGGGCTCGACCGGGGGAGGCACCGGGTTGCCACCGGTCTGGCCGCCGTCCAGGTTGACCGGACCCTGGCCCGGGGCCGCCTCGAACTTGTCCTGGAAGAACTCCTTACCCGGCTCGCCCTTGCCCTCCTTGAGCTGCTTGACCGCCTCCATCAGGACCTGGAGCAGCTGCTCGATGCCCTGCTTGCCCTGGGCGCCCTCCTTGCCCTCGGCACCACCGGCACCCTCGGCACCACCGGCGCCCTCGCCACCACCGGCGCCCTCGGGCTTGCCACCACCCGCGGCGGCCTTCAGCTGCTCGATGAGCTGCTTGAGCTGCTGCGGATCGATGCCCAGCTTCTGCGCGAGCTGCTCGATGGCCTTCTGGTCACCCTGCAGCGCCTTGGACAGCAGCTGCGTCTCGGGCGTCTGCTGCGTGTTGCCCGTCTCGGGGGTGGTGGGGGTGTAGATATTGCCGCGGGGACCAACGCCAGAAACGCCCATGGTATGCCTCGTGTGCTTGGGGGGGACTTCTCGACCACCGTTCTCGGTGACGAGGGAGACCATAGCAGGGCGTGTGCCAATCCCCCAAAGCCCCCTCGGAGTGCGTAACCCCTTGAAATGACGTGAGGACCGAGGGCTCCCTGGTGACTGCCGTTGGGCGGGAGATGTCGGGAGAGTGGTGACGTCTGTCATCCCCTGGTGACGTCTGTCACCACCTCACCTGGGACTCGGGAGGCTAGGGCTTCAGGGCGGTGACGAAGCGCGCCTTGCCGCCCTCCACCTTGATGATCACCGCCTGCTTCACCGCGTCACGGTTGGCGTCCAGGGTGATGCTGCCGCCCACGCCGGGGAAGTCGCGGGTGGCGGCGATCGCGTCGCGCAGGGCGGGGCCCGACAGGTCCGGCGCGCGCTTCATCGCGTCGATGGCCAGCCGCGCGGCGTCATAGGCGAGCGTCCCCAGTCCGTCGGGCACCTGGCCGTAGGCGGCCTTGTAGCGGGTGATGAACGCCTGGAGCTCGGGATCCGGGTTCTCCTCCGAGTAGTGGTTGGAGTAGTAGCTGCCCTCGAGCGCCTCGCCCCCCAGCTCGAAGAGGCGGGCGGAGTCCCAGCCATCTCCGCCGAGCAGGGGCAGGGTCAGCCCCAGCTCCCGCGCCTGACGGGCGATGATGCCCACGTCGGTGTAGTACCCGGGCAGGAAGAGCGCCTCGGGCCTGGTCTTCTTGAGCGTGGTGAGCTGGGCGCGGAAGTCCGTGTCTCCCTTGGAATAGCTCTCGGTGGCCACCACGCTGCCGCCCAGTTCGGTGAGCTTCCGGCGGAACTCGTCCGCCAGTCCCACCGAGTACGCGCTCTTGTTGTCCTGGAGCACCGCCACGCGCTTGAGGTGCAGGTGGTCGTGGGTGAACCGGGCCATCACCTCGCCCTGGAACGGATCGATGAAGCAGACGCGGAAGATGTAGTCGCCCTTCTGCGTGACGGCGGGGTTGGTGGAGGTGGGGCTGATCATCGGCACCCCGGCCGCCTGCGCCTTGTCCGCCATGGCCATCGAGTTGGACGAGGCGGCCTCACCGAGGATCACCACCACGTGGTCCTGGTTGATGAGGCGCGCGGCCGCCTGGGCCGCCTCCTCGGGCTTGCCCTGGCTGTCATAGGTGCGCAGCGCCAACGGGCGTCCCTTCACTCCGCCCGCGGCATTGGCTTCCTGGAGGGCCATGGAAATGCCCTGGCGCGCGGAGACGCCGAAGGTGGCCTCGCTGCCGGTGAGGCTGCCCACCTGTCCCACGAGGATGGGCGCCGCGTCCGAGGGGGTTTGCTTCGAGGCCTCGGCGGGGGTGGCGGCGGGGGGCGCGGCGGGCGGTGCCTTCTTCTCACAGGCGGCCACGAGCACGGCGATCGCGGTGAGCAGCAGTGACGAGGTGCGGCGCATGGGACGAACACTCCAGGTGACGGGGGGCTGTGAGAGCCTTCTAGTCCATGTGCTGGATGGAGGCTGCGGAGGCACAGTGAGTATGGGCATGTCGCACATTGGAGGTGGGGTGCGGTAAAAGTATGATGACAGGCAACTCGTGGAGTCATTGAGCGACAATTCGGGAGTCCGCCCACCAATATGGGCCTCCTGGAAGGACCGCTCCGATGATGCCGCGCTCGACGACCGCCCCCCTCCGTCCTTCTCCTGTCATCCCGGCCGCCGTGTCGGAGAGCCGCCGGCCCACTCCGCCCCCGGTTCCGGCGCGGCCCCTTCAGGCGAGCCTCGACAGCTTCCAGCCCGCGGCGCGCCGGGGTCTGCCTTCTCTGGGAACGGACACCACCGGCTCCACGCCCCCGCCCACGTCGCCCTCGCCGTATGACGGGCTCAAGGACAAGGCGCTCATCCAGGCGCTGCATGACGCCTCGGCCCAGCACAAGGACCTTGGCTACAACCAGGCGCGGAAGATCATCTTCACCACGCTGGACAACCACGATGGCCAGGTGACGTGCGTGTACACGGGCCGCGAGGTGACCACGGACAAGATTCCCAGCCCCAACGACATGAACACCGAGCACACGTGGCCGCAGTCGAAGGGCGCCACGGGCCCGGCCAAGAGCGACCTGCACCACCTCTTCCCCACGGACAGCAAGGCCAACTCCATCCGGAGCAGCTACCCGTTCGGCGAGGTGAAGGAGGTGAAGTGGAGCCAGAACGGCGCGAAGTTCGGCAAGGACGCCAAGGGCAACACCGTCTTCGAGCCGCCCGACGCGCACAAGGGCAACGTGGCGCGCGCCCTCTTCTACTTCTCCACCGTCTACGGCAAGCCGATTCCCCCCGGGGACGAGGCGGTGCTCAAGCAGTGGAACCACCTGGACGGGGTGGACGCCGCGGAGGTGGCGCGCAACACCGCCATCGAGAGCTATCAGGGCAACCGCAACCCGTTCGTGGATGACGCCCTGCTGGCCGACCGCATCGCGGACTTCTAGGCCCGGGCCATTCCTCCGGGCGAGGGGACCTGGGAGGGCTCGCCTCCCTGGCCGCCACCATGCCCGGCCGCCCTGTTCATCCGGGCCCCTGCTCCCTACCTCAAGGGAGCATGATGCCACCGGTCCAGACCGACCTGATGCGGGAGAAGCACTCCACCGAGCATGGCGAGGGGCGGGGAAGACTGTCCCCCCAGCGCGAGGCCCTGCTCCAGGCGCGCATCAAGGATCTCTCGCTGCGCCTCGCCGGCACGCCGCTCGAGCGGCACATCGCCCAGCTGCACGCGGAGCTGGAGGCGCGGGGCATCTCCTTCAAACCCCAGTGCTACCTGTCCGACGAGTGGGGCTGTCCCTCGGGCGTGCCGGTCATCGGCCTGCCGTTCTACCTGGCCGACCCGAACCTGCTGTCCATCGAGGCGGACCTCGGGGGTGGGGCGGAGAGCGAGGCGGAGATCCTCATGTATCTGCGCCACGAGGCGGGCCACGCCTTCAACTACGCCTACCGGCTCTACGAGTCGGAGGAGTGGCTGCGCGTGTTCGGCGACTACTCGCGGCCCTACCGCGACGACTACAAACCCCAGCCCTTTTCACGCCGCTACGTCACGCACATCTCCGGCTGGTACGCCCAGAAGCACCCGGACGAGGACTTCGCGGAGACCTTCGCCGTCTGGCTCACGCCCGGCAGTGACTGGGCCCGGCGCTACCAGGGGTGGGGCGCGCTGCGCAAGCTCCAGTACGTGGACGAGATCGTCAAGCGCCTGGGCCGCACCGAGCCGCTCGTGAACTTGAACACGCCGGACCTCACCACCGAGGAGATGGAAGGCACGGTGCTCGACCACTACCGCCAGCGCGAGCTGGACGAGAAGGTGGACCTGGAGCTGCGCAACGCCTTCGACCAGTCACTGGAGGACATCTTCGAGGGCCCGGGCGAGGCGCCCGTCCGCGCGGAGACGCTCGTGCGCGCCGAGCGCCAGCGCTTGATGTCCCTGGTGAGCCAGTACTCGGGGGTGAGCCGGGGCGTGGTGCGCGCGCTGGTGGACCATCTCCTCGAGCGCACCTCCGACATGAACCTCACGCTGCATCCGGACGACAGCCGGGAGGCCATCTGCCGCCTCGTGTCGCTCGTGACGGTGCTGTCCATGAACTACCTCTACACCGACCGCTTCTTCGAGGAATGACGCCATGAGCCTGCCCTCCCTGCGCATCGCGGTCCTGCACTACCAGCCCAAGGACGAGCCCGCCGACGTGGTCACCGAGCAGGTGGCCGCCGCGCTCCGGGACGCGGGTCACACACCCGTGCTCCTGCGCGTCGACGAGAGCATCACGGACCTGGTGCGCCAGGTGGCGCGCAGCCGCGCGGACCTCGTCTTCAACCTGTGCGAGACGTTCGCCGACGACTACCGGCTGGAGGTGAACGTGGCGGCGGTGCTGGAGCTGGCGCGCATGCCCTTCACCGGCTCGGGCACGGCGGGGCTGCTGCTCGCGCAGGACAAGATCCTCACCAAGCAACTGCTGCAGTTCCACGGCGTGCTCACGCCCCGCTTCGCCACCTTCGACGGCATGTCCTTCGAGGCCCATGGCGACCTGTCCTTCCCGCTCATCGTCAAGCCGGCCCGCTCGGACGCGAGCATGGGCCTGGGCGTGGAGCGGGACATGGAGGGCCTGGCGCGCCGGGTGCGGATGATTCGCGAGCAGTACGACGACGAGGCGCTCGCGGAGGAGTTCATCGAGGGCCGCGAGGTGTACGTGGGCGTGCTCGGCGACCACGCGCGGCCCCAGGTGCTGCCGGTGGTGGAGCTCGACTTCGGCAAGAAGTGGAGCCGCAAGCGCATGAAGATCGCCGACCGGGAGGTGAAGTTCGGTCCCGAGGGCCCGGGCGAGCCCCAGCTCGTGATGCCCAAGGACTTGTCGGACGAGCTGCGCGGGCGCATCGAGCGCGCCGCGGTGACTGCCTTCCGGGCGCTCAAGCTGAGCGACTACGCGCGCATCGACTTCCGCGTGTCCAGCGCCACCAACGAGCCCTACCTGCTCGAGGTGAACCCCAATCCCTACCTGGAGGCGAAGTGCGAGGTGGCCATGGGGGCGCGGGAGATCGGCCTGTCCTATCCCCAGCTCATCCAGCGCATCGTCGAGACGGCGGCGCGGCGCTACGGCCTGGACCGGGACAAGCGCCCGCGCGCTCCGGCTCCGTCCGCCGAGCCCGCTCCCTTGAGCTGAACCAGGGGCCCCGCACTCTTCGTTGACGGGGCGGGGGATGGACCGTATAACGGAGTGAACGCTCACTCCATGGTCACTACCCGCTCACCACGCCGCTCCAAGCAGGACGCCTCGTCCGCACCCCAGGTGCCGGAGAAGGAGGAGGCCATCCTCGAGGCCATGCTGGCGCTGGTGGCCGAGCATGGGTTCCACGGCACCTCGACGGACATGATCGCCTCGCGGGCGGGTGTGGGCGCCGGCACCATCTACCGCTACTTCGCCACCAAGGACGAGCTCGTCCTGCGCGTCTATGACCGCATCAAGACGCTCGGGGCCGCGCTCGTCTTCCAGGGCGATGCGCCCGGCCAGCCCTTGCGAGAGCGGTTGCTCCGCGCGTGGCGCAACACCGCGCGCTCGCAGCTCGCCAACCGCGACGCCTGCTTCTTCCTCGCGCAGTTCTACAACTCGCCCTACGTCAAACAGATACCCCCCGAGACGCTCGCGCGCTTCGCCCGGCGCATGGAGGAACTGCTCGCGGAGGCCATTCGCGCCCAGGTGGTGCGCGACATGCCCCCAGCCGTGTTCGAGGCCCTTTTCTTCGAGCCGGTCATGAGCCTGGTGCGCAGGCACCACCTCGGTCAGGTGGTGCTCGATGACGCCATCCTCGAGCGCGTCCTCGAGGGCTGCTGGAATGCCATCCGTCTCTAGCCGTCTCTTTTTTTGCTCTTGTGCGGAGTGAGCGCTCACTCCAAGGAAGTCGCAGTCCAACGCGGTCCAAGTCCAACCTGGAGGAAGTCCCATGACGATGAACGCTGAAACCCACCCTGCCTCGCGCGGCCTGCTCGCCAACAAGATCGCCTTCATCACCGGCGCGGGACGAGGCATTGGAGCCGCGTCCGCGCACCTCTTCGCCCGCGAGGGGGCGTCCGTGATGCTGGCGTCGCGGACCGAGTCGGAGCTGCGCTCGGTGGTCGAGGAGATCCGCGCCGCGGGGGGGCACCGCCGACTACGTGGTGGCCGACCTGGGCGACGCCGCCAGCATCCAGAAGGCCGTGCGGGCCGTGGTGGAGCGCTACGGCCGCCTGGACATCGCGTTCAACAACGCCGGCACCGCCACTCCGCCGGGGCCGCTGGTCGACATGGACGAGCACTTCTTCGATCAAATCAATACCGTCAACTACAAGGGCGTCTGGCTGGCCATGCGGGAGGAGATCAAGGCGATCCGCGCCACCGCGCGGACCGGGGCGATCGTCAACAACAGCAGCGTTGGCAGCTTCGGGGGCAATCCCACCCTGGGGGCGTACGGCGCGGCCAAGCGGGCCCTCAACAGCCTCACCGAGACCGCGGCCATCGAGTACGGGGCCGAGGGCATCCGGGTCAACGCCATCGCCCCCGGCACCACGATGACCGAGATGATTCAGCGCTGGGTCGACGCGGAGCCCAACATCCTCCAGACGCTCAAGGCCCGCACGCCGCTGGGCCGCGCCGCCCAGCCCCACGAGATCGCCGAGGCGGCCGCGTGGTTGCTCAGTGATCGCGCCTCCTACGTCACGGGAGTGGTCATGCGCGTGGACGGTGGGATGCGCGCGTAGGGCGGAGCGGGGTGAGATGGTGGACGCTGAACGTTGCCCCCGGGGGCGATTGCCGGGGCGTCCTCCCCTCTTCTTGACTGAGGGCGCTGGCGCGCATCCCCATGCCGGGGAGCGGCTGCGGGAGGTGGTCCCCGATGAACCTTCATCTCGTGCTCGTGCCGGGCTTCGGCGGGTTCGATGCCCTCGGCACCCTGCGCTACTACGAAGGTGTCACCCGAGTGCTGGAAGAGACACCACTCGTCCTGCACTACTTTCCCAACCTGCCCACCGCCAGCGTGCGCACCCGCGCCGAGCAGATGCTCTCGTTCCTCGACGAGCGCTGGCGGCGCAAGGAGATCCGCTCGGGAGATGAAATCCACCTGGTGGGCCACTCCACCGGGGGGCTCGACTTGCGCCAGCTCCTGTTGCGCTACCGGGAGCTGGAGGAGTCCAAGGACCTGCGCCGCGCGGACTCCGCCCTGGACGTGCTCAGCCACATCCGCTCCGTGCAGTTCCTCTCCACGCCTCAACGGGGCACGAACCTGGTGCGCCGGATGAACCAGCCACTGGTGCGCTCCCTGCTCATCCGCCCCTTGTTGCGCGCCATCTACGAGAGCTCGCGTGCCCTGCGCGAGCGTGGCACCTCGGAGAGCGGCCGGCTCTTGCGCCGCGTCCTGCTGCGCGGCAAGCGGGTGGAGTCGGACAACTGGATCGACGCGCTGCTCGACACGCTGGAGGGCTGCTACTCGCACGACGGGGCACACGCGCGCGCGTTGGCCCGCGCCTCGTACTTCGAGCTGCTGCGCTGGCTGCTGCACATGGCCAGCGACTCCTCGGCCTTGAGCGACTTGAGCCCCGTGCACCTCGGCGACGCTCCGCCCAGCCCCGCGCACTCGGACGATCCCGAGGGCGAGCGGCGCTTCCTCGTCGAGCACGGCATCCGCTACGCCTCCATCGTGACCGTGGCGCGGCCCAGGTCGGAGCGCTGGTTCGATCTCTTCAACCGGCTCCACGCGCTCACGGCCGAGTCACCGGACGCGCGGCTGGGCCCGCCGCGGGCCGTGCCGAAGCTGCTGGATCCCCGGACCACGCAGATGCTCGCGTTGGGTGACAACGACGGGCTCGTCAACACCGTGTCCCAGGTCTGGCCGGACGCGGCGTCGTGCTACCTCGTCGACGCGGACCACGCGGACGTCATCGGGCACTACCAGGCGGAGACCGCCGGGGATACGCACGGTGCCTTCAAGCGTTACGACTTGCTCAATTCCTCCGCGGGCTTCGACGCGGAGGCCTTCCGCGAGGTGTGGACGCGGATCGCCTCCTTCGCCCAGGGGAAGTCCTACGCCGGGTCGGGCCGCGCGCCGCGCCGTTCGTCCGCGGCACCGGGATAGCCTCCGCCGCCGGAGTACACTGCGGCGCATGCCGAATCCTTTCCCGCACGGCCCGCCCTCGCGCTCTCGCGTGCTGCTGGTGCCGTGCTTGCTGCTCCTGGTCATGTTGGGATTGGGCTCGCGCTCCGCAGTGGGCCGGCAGGTGCTGCCAGGCTTCGTCACCGACTACGCGGGCGACACGCTGTGGGCCACCCTCGTCTACGTGGGGATTCTGCTGCTCTGGCCTCGGCTCTCCGTGGGGCGAGCCGCGGCGGGCGCGCTGGGCTTCTCGCTGGTGATTGAGTTCAGCCAGCTCATCCATACTCCCTGGCTCGATGCGCTCCGGGCCAACCCCTTCGCCGCCCTGGTGCTGGGGCGCGGGTTCCTCGTGTCGGATCTCTTCTGCTACGCGGTGGGCGTGGCGCTCGGGGTGGGGCTCGACGTGGGGTTGTTGTCCCGGACCTCCCGGGAGCGGCCGTGATGCCGCTGGAAGCGGGGGGCCCGCTTCCAGGCGGAACCGTGTCTTAGGGGCTGCAGTAATCGTAGAAGGTCTGCCGGAAGGTGGTCGACTTGCCCCAATAGCCGTAGAAGCCGCAGTCGCATCCCCTGCCGCCGACCTGCGTGGTGTACGTGGCGTCGCTGTAATAGATGTTATACGTGGCTCCGCTGGCCGAGCAGTCAGGGATGGCATCCTCCCGGGTCTCCAGGGTGGCCTCCTGCTCGGTCTCGGCGACGGCTCCGCCACAGCCCACCATCATCAGGCCCATCGCCAACGACAAACCCGCAACACGGATCGCGCTCTTCATGTGTGTCCCTCCGCTACGGCGTTGAAGGGAGACAGGATAGATGCGGAATGTCCGATAAAGCAATGGGCTGCCGCGCGATCACTCAAGAGCAAATGCGCGAAGGCTGGGCCGAGCCGCTTGGACTGGACCTGGAGCCGCGGCACCCATCTCAAACCTCTCCAACCGCTGACCGAGCCCCCAGGCGGTGCTCAAGACTTCTTCAGGAACCGGAGGGCTTCTCGGTTGATTCGCTTCAACTCGGCGACCTGCTCATCGGTCGGTGGCCCGTCAACCAGGAAGATCCCTCGCCTTGCGAGTGGAAGCTCCAGCTCGATGGCCGTTTTGAGCTGTGCGAACAGATCTGGGTCCTCGGGAAACAGTTCCCGTGCCTCGCGCTCCACTGTTGGGTCCTGGGAGAGCGCTTCAAGCTTCTTGGCGTCATGTCCCGCTTCGGCGCGAATTGCGTCAATCTTCGCGAAAAACCACCTTGAGCTGGCTCGCGTCTTCATCTGGCACTCCTCTTGAATTGTCTCTCAAGCGCGGAAAGGATGTCGCTGAAAAGGGCTTCAATCGTCGGCAGACTGCGAAAAGATTCGCAACGTTGCATCTGCCAATAAAAAGTCGCATGAGCTTCGCGGCGCCTGTCCGCTAGCGGGTCATCGCCTCCAATGTCAGGCGTGAACAGCTCTTGCTCCTCAAGGTCTCTCAATTCATGGTTCGCACAGTGGAGGAGGAGTCGCGCCGTGAGACATTCCCTGGGGGTTTGTGGGAGGTTGCGTCGAGTCTCCTCCTGGCCGGAACTCTTGGAGGCACGCAAGACTCGCTGACGACAGCTCAGCAGTGCAGGAGTGCCAGGACTCGGTCGAGCAGCCAGTAGCTCGTCAATGTCTGGCGGGGACGCCGGCACGGGCTTCTTGACCGCTTGCGTCTCGTCCGCGGCCCAGATTCCAGGTTCCCTTGTCGGAGGAAGCACTCGCGTGTTCGGCGAGCGGTCGATGGGCGCGATTTGCTCGCCCGGCTGGCCCACCCTGGGTGCCCCCGCTCCCGCGGGGACGTACCGGGGAACAGGCACTGGGATGGACGGCGCTGGAGGTGGAACTGGCGCCACCGCCTGGGCATGAACCGCCGTGGCGACCAGCACGCCGAGCCCTATTACACGGGAGGTCACTCCGAAGACACCTACTCGAAACGTCATGCCCCATGCTTCTACCCCCGTTTCCATCGCCCAGGCAAGGCCACCCCCGGGCGCCTACAATCCCTCGTAGCGCGGGGTGTCCGAGGCGTCGAAGGCCTGGGCCAGGATGGAAACACCGCCCATCGACGTAGGCTGCCATGTCCTTCCCTTCTCCCGTTCACGGCCAACGAGCAGCCCCCACCTCCGCCCTGAATCGGTGAGCGCTTACAGCAGGTAGATTGCTGCTTTCACGCGCACATCCATTCGCGGGTGATTGAGAAGGGCAGCCAGCGCATCCTTCCCCCCGTCGCCGTGGTCATGCAACTTCTTGAAGGCCGCGAGGTAACGCTTGGCGTGCTTGTTCCCCGTTCTTGCTTCTCCATTCCAGATTGCATCCGTCTGTGCTGATACGTTCCGGGCAAACTCTTCCGCCAGTTGCTCTGGTTTTATTTCCACGCTCCGTTCCTGATGTTCTCGATAGCTCGTGGTCCAAATTCACGTTGGGTATCATATGGCTGGGTACCGAGTCCAGGTCTCCAATGACCTGGACTCGATGGTGTACTCAGGGCCGTGGTGCAGTGCTGTCAACGTATTCCTGTGTCCAAGCCCCAGATGGCCTGTCGGGTCATGGTACGCTGGGTGCGGGGCTTTTCTGCCATCACCACGTGGGAGTTCCCATGAAATCAGCCAAGGAAGTGCTGTTGTTAATGCTCCTCGCTGGGTGTGGTTCAACCAATGGTGCGAGTGGTTCCCTCGGAACGAAGCCCACTCCATCTATTGGAGCGAAACCCGCGACGAAAAAGGAGTTGCCATGGCTGATGGTGCCGGGTGGGCGCATGAAGACGACCCTTTTCTATGGCCCTTGGCAGTGCCGCGAGGAGTTCATGAATGGGTGTCAGGTGGAGTGCGCCAGCACGGGCTACCCACTCATGGGCTGCATCTGGTTGGCCGACCTCAAGTTCGATTGGGAGGGACGCCTTCTGCTCCTACCTGTTCCCGTAGAGGGCGGGAGTCGCTACGGCATCTATCACTGCTGCTGCAAGTTCCCCACGTTGACGAAGGTCGAGAACGATGCCGCGCGCCAGTCGTGGAAAAACGCGATGAAGTCCTTTCGAAAAAACTGGAGCGAAAGGTTTGGGGAGTGGCCCATGGAGAGAGGCAAGTCGTGGCCAGGTCATCATATCTGGGACCTCTGGCACGGTGGTGCTCCGGTGGACCCCAACAACGTCTTCCCCGCCCAACCGGACGTCCATGAGGTGTACAACGAGCAATACCCTGTTTGTTACGAGGGCAAGGCGCCTTGGAACACAGTAGGGGTCGACCGGCCCTATACGGACAACTGACGATGGCTACTCCCATGAGCAGCTTGCTTGAAGAGGTTTCCCGCGATCACTTCCCGTATCCTCCCGCCACGCCCGAGGAACTCGAGGACTTCGAGCGACGGGTGGGTTGGCGGCTGGACCCGGACCTACGGGCCTTCTACCTGCATTGCAATGGGGCGGAGCTGATCGAGCAGTTGCCAGATTCGCCGTATCAGATCCTGCCGCTGGCGGAGATCGTCCGGGCGCGGGTGGCCATCTTCGGAGAGCGAGGAGATGATGACGAGCACGGTCCCTCCTCGCTGTACACCCTGTGTGACGTCCAGGATGGGGACTACGTCCTGTTGGACGTGAGCCGGCAGGAGAATGGCCGCTATCCCCTCATGGATGGCTACCATGAGGCGTGGCCGAACGCGGAGTACTGCGGGCAAGTGGCCGGCTCCTTCGCGGAGTTCCTGGAGGCAGTGATGCGCTCCCGACGCCCGGTGTACTGGCTGGGCGGGAAGTAGGTCCGCTGGCCGGTCGCCAGCCCCCACCCCCAAGCGGGCGCTCCTTCCCTCGTCCGGGTACGATTTTTAATGCGGACCAGATTGGTCCTGTTTAAAAGCCCGTGACGCGGCGGTGTCCCCCGGGCAGTCCGGGCGCCCCCCTGGTGGGAGAGATTCCGAATGCTCCGGATGAGCAAGATGACCGACTACGGCATCGTGCTGCTGACCGAGCTGGCACGTGCCTCGGGCGAGACGCGTACGGCGAAGGAACTGGCGGCATGTACCCATGTGCCCCTGCCCTCGGTGAGCAAGGTGCTCAAGGGCCTGCAGGGCTCGGGGCTCCTCGTGTCCCACCGGGGTGCCAGCGGCGGCTACGGTCTGTCCCGGCCCGCCCAGGGCATCCTCCTCACGGAGATCATCGCCGCGCTCGAGGGCCCGGTCGCCTTCACCGAGTGCGGTGCCCATGGCATCCCGCACGCCAGCGGTCCGTGCGAGCTGGAGACCGTCTGCCGGGTCCGTGGCCACTGGCGCATCATCAACCGTGCCCTCCAGGACGCGCTCGGCCGGCTGACCCTCGCCGACCTCTGCGCCCCCGTCTCGCGCCTCTCTCCCATGGCGGATCACCCCGCCGCTCCTTCCCCGGCTCCCATCCCGGTCTCCCTGCGAGGAACCCCATCATGAGCACCCAGACCCTGCAGGAACTCACGAAGCGCCCCTATGAGGCCGGCTTCGTCACCGCCATCGAGTCCGAGACCATCCCCCGCGGGCTCAACGAAGACATCATCCGCATCATCTCCGCCAAGAAGAACGAGCCGGAGTTCATGCTCGAGTGGCGTCTGCGCGCCTACCGCCACTGGCTCACCCTCAAGGAGCCCCGCTGGCAGAAGGTGGAGTACGCGCCCATCGACTACCAGGACATCATCTATTACTCGGCGCCCAAGCAGAAGCCGAAGCTCGACAGCCTGGACCAGGTGGACCCCGAGCTGCTCAAGACCTACGCCAAGCTCGGCATCCCGCTCGAGGAGCAGAAGCGCCTGCAGAACGTGGCGGTGGACGCCGTGTTCGACTCCGTCTCCGTGGCCACCACCTTCAAGGACAAGCTGGCCAAGGCGGGCGTCATCTTCTGCTCCTTCTCCGAGGCCGTGCGCGAGCACCCGGAGCTGGTGAGGAAGTACCTGGGCACGGTGGTGCCGCACTCGGACAACTACTTCGCGGCCCTCAACTCGGCCGTCTTCAGCGACGGCTCGTTCGTCTACATCCCCAAGGGCGTGCGCTGCCCCATGGAGCTGTCCACCTACTTCCGCATCAACGCGGAGAACACCGGCCAGTTCGAGCGCACCCTCATCGTCGCCGACGAGGGCTCCACCGTGAGCTACCTCGAGGGCTGCACCGCGCCCCAGCGCGACACCAACCAGCTCCACGCCGCCGTGGTGGAGCTCGTGGCGTTGGACGGGGCCACCATCAAGTACTCCACGGTGCAGAACTGGTACCCCGGGGACGAGCAGGGCCGCGGCGGCATCTACAACTTCGTCACCAAGCGCGGCATCGCGCACCACCGCGCGAAGATCTCCTGGACGCAGGTGGAGACCGGCTCGGCCATCACCTGGAAGTACCCGAGCGTCATCCTCAAGGGGGATGACTCGGTGGGCGAGTTCTACTCGGTGGCGCTCGCCAACCACCGCCAGCAGGCGGACACGGGCACGAAGATGATCCACCTGGGCCGCAACACGAAGAGCACCATCGTGTCCAAGGGCATCTCCGCGGGCCGCGGGCAGAACACCTACCGGGGCCTCGTGAAGGTGCTCAAGAGCGCCGAGGGCGCGCGCAACTACACCCAGTGCGACTCGCTCTTGCTCGGCAGCAAGTGCGGCGCCCACACGCTGCCGTACATCGAGGTGAAGAACGCCTCGGCGCAGGTGGAGCACGAGGCGTCCACGTCGAAGATCGGCGAGGACCAGCTCTTCTACTGCCAGCAGCGGGGCATCTCGAAGGAAGACGCCGTATCGATGATCGTCAATGGCTTCTGCCGGCAGGTCTTCAAGGAGCTGCCCATGGAGTTCGCCGTGGAAGCGCAGAAGCTGCTCAGTGTGAGCCTGGAAGGAAGCGTGGGATGAAGCCGCTGCTCAGCATCAAGGACCTGCACGTGCGCGTGGCGGGTCGCGAGGTCCTCAAGGGAATCAACCTGGAGCTCATGCCCGGGGAGGTTCACGCCATCATGGGGCCCAACGGCTCGGGCAAGAGCACGCTGTCGCAGGTGCTCTCCGGCCGCGAGACGTACGAGGTGACGAAGGGCGAGGTGCTCTTCGACGGGAATGACTTGCTCGCGATGCCGCCCGAGGCGCGCGCCCACGCGGGCGTGTTCATGGCCTTCCAGTACCCGGTGGAGATTCCGGGCGTGGGCAACCTGCACTTCCTGCGCACGGCGCTCAACGCCCGGCGGCGCGCCGAGGGCAAGGAGGAGCTGGACGCCATGGACTTCCTCAAGCTCGCGCGTGAGAAGTCCAAGCTCGTGGAGCTGGATCAGGCGTTCATGCAGCGCTCGGTGAACGAGGGCTTCTCCGGCGGCGAGAAGAAGCGCAACGAGATCTTCCAGATGGCGGTGCTGGAGCCGAAGCTGGCGGTGCTCGACGAGACGGACTCGGGCCTGGACATCGACGCGCTGCGGATCGTCTCCGGGGGCATCAACGCGCTGCGCACGCCCGAGCGCAGCATGCTCGTCATCACCCACTATCAGCGGCTGCTCGAGTACGTGGTGCCGGACCGGGTGTCGGTGCTGGCCGGTGGGCTCATCGTGCGCACGGGCGGGCGGGAGCTGGCGCTGGAGCTGGAGAAGAAGGGCTACGCGTGGCTTAACGACGGCAAGGCCCCGGTGGGCAAGGAGGCCCGGCCGTGACGGACGAGGGGCTGCGCTACTACCTCGACCTGGCCGAGCGCTTCCAGGCGGAGCGCGCCGCGGGGGCTCCCGCGTGGCTGCGCGCGCTGCGGCAGGACGGCATCGAGCAGCTCGCGCGCCAGGGATTTCCCACCTCGCGCAACGAGGACTGGAAGTACACGAACGTGTCCCCCGTGAGCTGCCAGTCCTTCTGCCCCGTTCACACCGTGCACGAGGCGAGCATGGAGGCGGCGGTGGAGCTGCAACGCCTGCCGGGCCCCGGTGCGCGGCTGGTGTTCGTGGATGGGCGCTTCGTGCGCGAGCTGTCCCGGCTGGACGGCCTGCCCGAGGGGCTCCAGGTGCGCAGCCTGCGCGAGGCGCTCGGGGAGGGCGCACCACTGGAGGAGCTGGTGGGCCAGCGGGCCCGCGCGGCGTCGAGTGCCTTCACCGCGCTCAACGTGGCGCTGCTGGAGGAGGGCGCATGGGTGGACGTGGCGCCCGGCACGGTGTGCGCGGATCCCGTGCAGCTGCTCTTCCTCTCGCGCGGCGTGGCCACGCTGTCGCTGGCGAGCCCGCGGGTGGTGGTGCGCGCCGGGGAGAACAGTGAGCTGACGCTCGTGGAGAGCTACGTGGGCGTGTCGCCCGGCGTGTCCTTCACCAACGCGGTGACGGAGGTGGTGCTCGGGGATGGCGCGCGGGTGACGCACCTCAAGCTCCAGGCCGAGTCCGAGGTGGCCTTCCACATCGGCTCGCTGCACGTGGAGCAGGGACGGGACAGCCGCTTCGCCTCGCATGTGCTCTCGCTCGGCGGCGCGCTCGCGCGCAACGAGGTGCATGCGCTCTTCAAGGACCGGGGCGGTGAGGCCACGCTCAACGGGTTGTACGTGGGCCATGGCACGCAGCACCTGGACCAGTGGACGAACCTGGACCACGCGCAGCCGGACTGCACCAGCCGCGAGCTGTACAAGGGCGTGCTGGACGACAACGCCCGGGGCACCTTCCACGGCAAGGTGATGGTGCGCCCGGACGCGCAGCACACCGACGCGCGGCAGAACAACCGCAACCTCCTCCTGTCGGAGACGGCGTCGGCGGAGGCGAGGCCCCAGCTGGAGATCCTCGCGGATGACGTGAAGTGCGCGCACGGCGCGACGGTGGGCCGGCTGGACGAGCAGGCGCTGTTCTATCTGCGCTCGCGAGGCATTCCCCGGGGCGAGGCGGAGCGGCTGTTGACGCTCGCCTTCGCCACGGAGGTGGTGAGCGCCATCCCCCTGGCGTCGCTGCGCACCCAGGTGGAGGAGCTGCTGACGCGGAAGCTCCCCGGAGCGAAGGAGGGTCGGGCATGAGTGGATCAACCCTGGACATGGCGCGCATCCGCGCCGACTTCCCCATCCTCCACCAGGAGGTCCGGGGAAGGCCGCTGGTGTACCTCGACAGCGCGGCCACCACGCAGAAGCCCCAGGCCGTCATCGACGCCCTGGTGCGCTACTACACGCACGACAACGCCAACGTGCACCGCGGCGTGCACGCGCTCTCCGAGCGCTCCACCCAGGCGTATGAGGGCGCTCGCGAGCGGGTGCGCCGCTTCATCAACGCGCGCGAGACGAAGGAGATCATCTTCGTGCGCGGCTGCACCGAGGCCATCAACCTGGTGGCGCAGACGTATGGCCGCTCCAAGGTGGGCCCGGGCGACGAGGTGCTCATCACCGCCATGGAGCACCACTCGGACATCGTGCCCTGGCAGATGCTCTGCCAGCACGTGGGCGCCACGCTCAAGATGGTGCCGGTGGACGAGAACGGGGAGCTGCGGCTGGAGCAGCTCGACACGCTGCTCACCGAGCGCACACGCCTGCTCGCGGTGACGCATGTGTCCAACGCGCTCGGCACGGTGAATCCCATCAAGGACATCACCCGGCGGGCGCACGCGCGGGGCGTGCCCGTGCTCGTGGATGGTGCCCAGGCGATGCAGCACTTCCGCGTGGACGTGCAGGACCTGGACTGCGACTTCTACGCGTTCTCCGGGCACAAGATGTTCGGCCCCACGGGCATCGGCGTGTTGTACGGCAAGGCCCAGATGCTCGAGTCGCTTCCGCCCTGGCAGGGCGGTGGGGACATGATCCTCACCGTGACGATGGAGAAGACCGTCTACAACCGGCTGCCCTACCGCCTGGAGGCGGGGACTCCGAACATCTCGGGCGCGGTGGGGCTGGCGGCGGCGCTGGACTACCTCGACTCGGTGGGGCGCGAGGCCATCGCGGCGCACGACCAGGAGCTGCTGGAGTACGGCACGAAGGCTCTGGAGAGCGTGCCGGGGTTGCGGCTCATGGGCCGGGCGCGGGAGCGCTCGGGGGTGCTGTCCTTCCTGATGGAGGACGTGCACGCGCACGACGTGGGCACCATCCTGGACCGCGAGGGCGTGGCCATCCGGGCGGGGCACCACTGCGCGCAGCCGCTGCTGGCGTGCTTCGGCGTGGCGGCCACGGTGCGCGCGTCCCTGGCTCTGTACAACACGCGCGAGGACATCGACGCGCTGGTGCGCGGGCTGCACAAGGTGCGGGAGGTGTTCGCATGAGTTCGGAACTGCAGGACCTCTACCAGGAGATGGTGCTGGAGCACGGCAAGCGTCCGCGCAACTTCCGCGAGGTGGAAGGCGCCAACCGGCGCGCGGATGGCTACAACCCGCTGTGTGGGGATCAGCTCACCGTGACGCTGCGCATGGACGGCGACGTCATCCGGGACGTGGGCTTCGTGGGGCAGGGGTGTGCCATCTCCCGCGCCTCGGCGTCGTTGATGACGGGCGCGGTGAAGGAGCTGTCGCGGGCGGACGCCGAGCGGCTCTTCGAGCTGGTGCACCGGCTGGTGACGGAGGGCCCCGAGGGCCTGGACCTGGAGGCGCTGGGCAAGCTGGCGGTGCTCTCCGGGGTGAGTGAATTCCCCTCGCGCGTGAAGTGCGCGAGCCTGGCCTGGCATGCGTTGCGCGCGGCGCTCGAGGGCAAGGACGCCTCGGTGTCGACGGAATAGGGAGGGACAGATGAGAGGGCTACAGACACCGCTCGCACGCGACTGCGAGGTGACGATGATCCCCAGCGGCGAGCGGGTGGTGGTTCCCGCCGGCACCGAGGTGCGGGTGCTCCAGACGCTCGGCGGCAACGTGACCGTGCAGGGTGACTACGGGCAGCTCATGCGCATCGACGAGAAGGACGTCGAGGTGCTGGGCGAGGACTACCAGAAGCAGAACGCGAAGCCCGCCGAGGCCCAGCCCCAGAGCGGGGAGTTCGACCCGGAGAGCGTCTGGGAGCAGCTGCGCACGGTGTACGATCCGGAGATTCCGGTGAACATCGTGGAGCTGGGGCTCGTGTACGAGTGCAAGAGCACGCCCCTGCCGGAAGGTGGGAACAAGGTCGAGATCCAGATGACGGTGACGGCGCCCGGGTGTGGCATGGGCCCGGTGCTGGTGGACGACGTGCGGCGCAAGGTGAGCGGCCTGCCCGGGGTGGCGGAGGCGGACGTGCAGCTCGTGTGGGATCCCCCGTGGGACCAGAGCCGCATGTCCGACGTGGCGCGCCTGGAGCTGGGCTGGATGTAGTTCTGGGCCTGAGCCGTTTTTGTGGACATACCTCGTAAGTCGGCTGCACGGGAGGTAGTGTCCATGGAGAGAAGGAAGAGGCGGAGCTTCAACGCGGAGTTCAAGGCCGAGGCGGTCCGACTGGTGCGCTAAGGAGGCAAGAGCGTCCCCCAGGTCGCCAAGGACTTGGAGCCGCCAACCTCACGCCTTCCGTCACGGAGGCATGGAGGCTTTCGTGCCCAATGCTCGAAGGGTCGCGAGGAGCAGGGCCGCCTCCGGCAGTACGTCACCAGGTCCAGGTCGAATCCGGGCTCCGCCCCGGCCTCTTCCGAGGAGCAGCACCACGTCCTCATGGATCTCGGCTCCCTGCCCGAGCCGAGCCTCGATGTCCTGGCGGCGTTCGTGGCCGCCCGCGAGTCGAAGCGGGGCCTGCTCGTCGGCCTCGTCCTGCTGTTCATCGGCCCCTGGGTGATCGGCGGGGTGCTGCTCTTCTGGCTTGCCCGCTACGCCCCTTCACGGGACCCGGCGCGGAGCGCTCCGGGGAAGAGGCAATAGCCCGGGGTGAACGCCCCCTTGAAGCACTGTCCCCGATCCCCTCCGCAGTAGAGACTCGACCCGCGCCCCTGTCGCGTCGAGTGAATGTCTTGGCGGACTGGCGGAAGCCACGCGGGCGGAAGCTCTGTACAAGGCTGCCCACTCGCGCGGACGAATGCGCTCAATTCCTTGTCATTCGAGTCTCGATGGGGAGAGCCGCGATCCTGCGCGCAGCAAAGGCTATTTGCTTTTCCAAGGGGGAGTACTTTCATGAAGCGCAACAACAAGTGTGGAGCGGGGGCGGTGGTGCTGTCTGCCTTCATGGCCGTGGCGTGTGGACAGCCAGAAGACATGGGGAGCGTGGAGGCGGGACCGGCGGAGGATGTGGGGGGGACCGTGGCGCCGTTGATGGCCGGGGCGGTCTATGACGCGGAGTTGAAGGTGCCCCGGTGCACGGGGGTGGTGTCGGGCTGCGACACCGTGAGCCTCGTCACGGGACGTGGCGGTGTGGGGCCCGAGCGCAATGCGCCCAACACCCTGGGGAGCTCCTGCGCGGATGACTCCAGTGGCGGCTACAGGAGCGATGAGTCCATCGAGCGGGTGAAGCTCTACACCGTGGATGGCGCCCCCCTGGCGCCGGGCAAGCAGGTGACGCTCGAGGTGGAGGTGTGGGCCTGGAGTGGCTACACGTCCGACGCCCTGGATTTGTACGCCGCGGCGGATGCGAGCCATCCCGTATGGACCCACCTCACCACCCTGGTGCCGGCGGGCGCGGGGGCGCAGACGTTGAAGTTCAATTACCTCCTGCCCTCCGGAGGGAGCACCCAGGCGGTGCGCGCCGCCTTCCGCTATGGCAGCTCCGCGGGCAGCTGCTCGCTGGGGGCGTACAATGACCGCGACGACCTCGCCTTCGCGGTGCATGTCCCGGCCCCCACGGCCGCCCAGTTGTCCACGCGCATCGCGGCGGGAGGGGCATTCAGCCTCCAGGTCCGGCAGGACGGCACGGTCTGGGCTTATGGAAGCAGTGAGTCCGGCCAGTTGGGAGATGGCTCGGGGGTCGCCCAGAAGTCTCCGGTCCAGGTGGCCGGGCTCACCCAGGTCAAGGCGGTGGCGGCGGGTTGGTCCAACGCCCTCGCGCTGAAACAGGACGGAACGGTATGGTCCTGGGGAGACAATTCATATGGCCAGCTGGGAGACGGGACCACGGTCAATCGCAGCACCCCGGTCCAGGTAATCGGCCTGTCGGACGTGGTGGCCATCGCAATCGACTCTCACTCCCTCGCCTTGAAGCGGGACGGAACTGTCTGGGCGTGGGGCCTCGGTGGCTATGGAGAGCTTGGGGATGGACGCTGGCAGAATAGCGCCATTCCGGTCCAGGTCTCGGCCCTCTCGGGTGTGACGGCCATCTCCGCGGGGGCCGATCACTCCATGGCCTTGAAGTCGGATGGGACCGTCTGGACCTGGGGCCATAACGCCCACGGCCAGTTGGGCGATGGTTCCATGAGTGCGTCTGGCGTGCCCATCCAGGTCACCCAGGTCTCGGGAGTGACGGGTCTCGTGGCGGGCGTCTTCTACTCGATGATCCTGAAACAGGATGGAACCGTCTGGGTGTGGGGCGTGAACGGTTCCGGGCAACTGGGTGATGGATCCACGACCATGCGAAGCACCCCCGTGCAGATTCCTGGACTGACCGGCGTGAGCCACCTTGAGGCGTCCCTGTATGGGTCATCCTTCGCCCTGCGCTCGGATGGCTCGTGGTGGGCCTGGGGCTACAACGGTACGGGTCTATTGGGCGACGGCACGAGGAACTCCCGTACCGTTCCCACGCGCGTGACGGTGTTGTCCGGCGCGGTCGCGCTCCAAAGTGGCCTCGACCACACCGTGGCGATCAAGCAGGATGGGAGCGTATGGGGGTGGGGGGGCCAGGGCGCTGAACTCGGCAACCCGGACTACCCCTATGGCAGCCTGACCGCCGTGCAGGCTCCGGGCACCGTCAGCGTCCAGTAACTCCAAGGTGCATTCCCTCCCGAGGAACTCGCGAAGTCGGCTCCCCCGACCCACCTGGGGGTGATCAGACACCTCGGGTCGCCTGTCCATACCTACTGGGGCGGACCTTCCAATCCTGAACGGCTGCTCAGTAGGGTGGCGGACGTGTACGCCGAGCTGCTGTGCCATCGAACTTCTCGTTCCTCCGGGGCGCCTCGCACACCGAGGAGCTCGTCCTCGCCGCGGCCGCGCGGGGTCTCTCGGCGATCGCGCGCGGACGGGGACGGGCTGTACGGCGCGGTGAAGGCGCTCAGGAGGACGTTCGACGTGGAAGTCCTGAAAGCCACCACTTTCAAGGTCATGTGGAGGGTGCTACCATAGCGGTCAAGTGGGAAGGTGACTGCCCACCTGGGCGGAGGTGGGTCCGAAGCGGCGGACGGCCAAGACGAATTCCTCGCGCCCGTACGAGGAGGAATGAACGTGGCCCTGAACGAACTCGTGGAGCGTTTCACGCAGCGCAGTCCCGTCACGGTGATGGTGCGCCGCACGCTCGAGCATGCGTTGAGTTCACAGTGGATTGATGAGGTATTTGAAGCACAGCGAGACAGGCAGTACACGCGAGAGCTGCTCTTCTCCTCGGTGGTGGACTTGATGGGGCTGGTGGCGCTGGGATTGCGGCCGTCGCTGCACGCCGCGGCGCAGTCCAACCCAGACTTGACCGTCTCGCTGGCGGCGCTCTACGACAAAGTCAATCGCACCGAGCCCCAGGTGGTGCGAGCGCTGGTACAAGGGAGCGCGGAGAGACTGTTGCCGGTGGTGCGGCCCATGAAGAAGCAGGAGCCATGGGCAGCGGGCTACCAGGTGCGAGTCTTGGATGGCAACCACCTGCCGGCCAGCGAGAAGCGGCTCAAGGCGTTGAGAGAATTCCGAGGAGCGGCCCTGCCCGGACAGTCCTTGGTGATGTACGCGCCCGTGGTGGGCTTGGTGGTGGATGTAGTGCCCGCGGAGGATGCACATGCTCAGGAGCGCGCCTTGATGGGGCCGGTGCTGGAGCGAGTGCGGGAGGGCGAGTTGTGGCTGGCCGATAGGAACTTCTGCACGAGCCGGATACTACGCGCGGTGCATGAGACGAGAGCGGCCTTCATCATCCGAGAGCATGGAGTGCCCCCCAATCCGACCGCGCGGGGAGAGAAGCAAGAGAAGACACGAGGAGGGACAGGGCGTGTCTTCGAGCAAGCTGTGCGCGTGGAGGGGGATGCGCCGTTGGAGTTGAGACGGATTGAGGTGCACCTGGAGGAGCCAACGGAGGACGGGGAGACAGTCATCCGGCTGCTCACGAATGTGCCCGAGGAGAAGCTGAACGCTCTGGAAGTAGCGGAGCTGTACAGGAAGCGTTGGAAGATTGAGGGGATGTTTGGAGAGTTGGAGGCGGTGCTCGAGAGCGAGGTGAGGAGTCTGGGACGGCCGCGAGCTGCGCTATTGGCCTTTGGGGTGGCGGTGCTGGCCTACAACGTGCTGTCGGTGGTGAAGTCAGCGGTGGAGGCCAGCCATGACTTGGAAGCAGCCAACGTGCAAGTGTCTACCTACTACATCGCGACCGAAGTGAAGTTCGCCTACGGTGGGATGATGATGGTGGTGGAACCGGAGGACTGGAGAGAGAAAGAAATCCAGTCCGCCGAGCAGTTGAGTGAGACACTTCTGGAACTGGCGAAGAAGGTCAGGCTCTCTACGTTGCGCGAACATCCCCGAGCAGCCAAGAAGAAGGTGAAAAAAGGCTATGTGCCGGGGTAGTCGCGCGCAAACATGTGGCAACAGCGCGCGTGCTCAAGGGACCTTGAAAGGGGTGGTCCTGAACGCCCAAGTCGATGCCCAGGCTTTCGGCGTACTCGCGAACCAACTCCCGCACGAGCGGCAGGTCGGACGGCAATCGCGCGCGTTCAATGGCAATCATGGCCAGGCTCTATGTGAGAGCGCGCGCGAGACTTCCGAGGGTGGCCATGGCGGCTTCCAGGCGGGGGCTCCAGGCCTGCCCGCAGTTGAGGCGGATGCAGTGGGTGTAACGGGGCTGCGCGGAGAAGATGTGCCCCGG
Source organism: Cystobacter fuscus (assembly GCF_044360685.1). Taxonomy (GTDB): domain Bacteria; phylum Myxococcota; class Myxococcia; order Myxococcales; family Myxococcaceae; genus Cystobacter; species Cystobacter fuscus_C. The sequence continues at coordinate 1,826,964 of NZ_CP043491.1, forward strand.
CGCGATGCTGATGCCCGCCTCCAGCGCCCGCGCGTGCAGGACGAGCGCGTCCACGGTGGGCGGTAGCTCCACCCACAGCAGTGAGCCGCCCGAGGGGCGTGAGACGCGGGTGCCCTCGGGGAAGTGCTCGCAGATGGCCTCCGTCATCCGCTCCACCTGCGAGGCGAGCTGCCGCCGCAGCGTGCGCAGGTGCTTGTCATAGCCGCCACTGGCGAGGAAGCGCGCCACCGCGAGCTGCGGCAGCGTGGGCGTGGCCACCGAGTGGGCGAACTTGAGCAGCTCGAGGCGCTCCTGGAATCGACCTGGCGCCACCCACCCCACCCGGAAACCCGGCGCGAGCGTCTTGGACACCGAGCCGCACAGCAGCACCAGCCCCTCGCGGTCGAACGACTTGCAGGTGCGGGCGCGCTCCAGGCCGTAGTGCAGGTCGCCGTAGAGATCGTCCTCGATGAGGGGAATCTCGCGCCGGGCGAGCATCGCCACGAGGCGGGCGCGGTTCTCCTCGGGCATGCAGGCGCCGAGCGGGTTGCTGAAGCTGGGCACCACCAGCACGGCGGCCACGCGGCGCTTGTCGAGGGCGGCCTCCAGCGCGTCCAGCTCCAGGCCATGCCTCGGGTGGGTGGGAAGCTCCAGCGCGCGCAGGCCGAGCGATTCCATGGCCTGGAGGGTGCCGTAGTAGGCGGGGGACTCGACCGCGACGGTGTCGCCCGCGCGGGCCACGGTGGCGAGGCTGAGGTAGACGGCCTCGGTGGCGCCGCAGGTGGTGATGAAGTCGTCGGGGGACAGCGAGCAGCCCCAATCCAGCGCACGGCGGGCCACCTGGCGGCGCAACTCCAGGCAGCCGGGGGGCATGTCGTAGCCGATGGCGTCGGGGCGCTGGCGCGACAGCATCACCATGTCGCGGTGCAGGCGCGGGCCGGGCAGCAGCTCGGGCGTGGGCACGGCGGCGCCGAGCTGCACCATCCGCTCGTCACGGGCGGCCCGGTACACGCGGGCGACGAGGGCGCTGTTGCTGGGAGGTCTGGCGGTGGTGGGAGGACGGGAGACGCGAGGCTCCTCGGGGCGGGGGCGCTCGCGGCGGCGCACGTAGTGGCCGGACTGGGGCCGCGTCTCCACGAGGCCGAGCGACTCCAGGTGGAGGTACGCCTGGAGGACGGTGGAGATGCTTACCCGCTCGCGCAGGCTGAGCTGTCGCACCGAGGGCAGCCTGTCCCCGGGTCGCAGCGTGCCGGCGGCCATGGCCTCCGCGAGCCGCTCGGCGACCTGCTCATAACGCCGGGGCCGCGAGGCCTCCTCCATTGCCATGCCCAAGGGTCCTCCCTCCTCCGGGACTCACGACCGTGTCCCACCGCGAACACATAGCCAGTGGGGCCTCGCCCGCCCAGACACAGCTGAGCAGGCGGGGAACCAGTACAGTTCATCCCGCCACAACTGTACCCCTCACAATTCAACCTGTCTGAATCTGTTCTGATCCAGGCCGCGGGCGCATGGTTCTCCATTGAAGGAGGAACAGTGATGGCAACAGCGATGCTCCGAGGACTGTGGCAGGCAGTGAGGCCGCACCGGACGACGCGAGGAAAAACGAAGGGGCTGGAGCAGGTGGTGCTCGACGAGGGCTCGGTGTGGAGTCACCGCCTGCGGGCGGGGGGGCTGCGGCTCACCTGCCGCGAGGGCCTGCTCTGGCTCACCCACGAGGGGGACCCGAGCGACACCGTGGTGGAGGCGGGGGGCTCGGTCCGGCTGGACGGTCCGGGGCTGGTGGTGGTGCAGGCGCTGCGTCGGGCACGCTTCGGCCCGAGCGAACCCTGAAAACCGCGCGGGCGGGAGGTGGTAGGCGGAATCCACCTCCACCACCGTCCATGAGGTTCTCCTCGGAGGTTCAGGAGCCAGGTGTCCGAATGCGTCACGTGTCGGACGCAAAACGTCACTTCTTCCGCCTGGCCCGGTCTTCGTACGCGGCTCCTCCGAGGGCAGGGGAGGCGGGCAGTCGGTTGGCACGCCCGCTGCTTCGAGCCGGGGGAAGTCCAAACCCGATTGGAGAGCTGATGCTTCGGTTGATGAGAGGCGGGGGGAACGCCCTGGGGGCGCTCCTGTGTGGAGTCTTGATGATCGCGGGGAGCGCCTGGAGCCGACCCCCGCATGCGCGCCATCCCCTGGCGGGGAGCCTCATCTCCTCCAATCAATACCATACGCTCACCGTGCGCTCCGATGGCTCGGTCTGGGCCTGGGGTAACAACTCGCTCGGGCAGCTCGGAGACGGGAGCATGCGCTCTGCCTCCATTCCCGTGCCGGTTCTGGGGCTCACGGGCGTGGTGGAAGTGGGGACGGGGGTCGAGGCCTCCGTGGCCTTGCGCCAGGACGGGACCGTCTGGACCTGGGGCTCCAACTTCTCGGGCCTGCTCGGAAGCGCGGGGATCTTCTTTCGGCCCACGCCCGGGCAGATGCCGGGCCTCGTGGACGTGGTGGATGTGGCCATGTCGAGGGTCCATGCCCTGGCGCTGCGCGAGGATGGCACCGTCTGGGCCTGGGGCGGCAATGGCTCCGGTCAGCTTGGCCTCCCGTCCGGCTCCAACCAGATGACGCCCGCCCAGGTTCCCGGGGTCTCCGGGATGGTGGCCGTGTCGGCGGGAGGCTCCCATTCCCTGGCGTTGCATGAGGATGGGACGGTGTGGGCCTGGGGTCTCAACAACCAGGGGCAGCTCGGAGATGGCACGTGGGTGAGCCGGTTCGCGCCCGCGCGGGTGCCGGGCCTCACGAACGTGGTGGCGATCTCGGCGGGCGGCGTGCATTCGCTGGCCCTGGGCGCGGACGGCACGGTGTGGGCCTGGGGCGGCAATGGCAAAGGCCAGCTCGGACAGGACGCATCCGTGCCGCGCAGCGCCTCTGCCGGGCGGGTGCCGGGGCTCATGGACGTGACGGCCATCGCCGCAGGAGAGTCACACTCGGTGGCGCTGCGCTGGCCCGGCACGGTGTGGACCTGGGGCAGCAATGTCCACGGACAGCTCGGGCATGGAACGGTGCGCTCGAGCCCCACGCCCCAGCAGGTGCAAGGCCTGCATGCCGTGCGCGCCATCGCCGCGGGCGAGGTGGGCACCTTCGCGGTGCGTCCGGATGGAGCCGTGTGGAGCTGGGGCCACAACACGATGGGCGTTCTGGGGACGGGCTCGGAGCTGCGGCTCGCTCCCGTGGTGGTGAAGGGGCTCTCGGGTGTGCTCTCCGTCAAGTCGAACGATGTCCACGTGCTGGCGCTGCGCGCGGACGGCACGGTGTGGGCCTGGGGCTCCAATGAATTCGGGCAGCTTGGCCGGCTGGGACCGAATCACACGCCCGTGCAGGTGCCGGGCCTCACGAACATGGTGGCGATCTCGTCGGGCAGCGTGCATTCGCTGGCCCTGGGCGCGGACGGCACGGTGTGGGCCTGGGGCTCCAATGGCACCGGACAGCTCGGGGATGGAACGAGTACGTCCCGGTCCCGGCCGCTCCAGGTGCCGGGGCTCTCCCAGGTGGTGGACCTCGCGGCTGGCGCCAGTTTCTCGCTGGCGCTGCGCGCGGACGGCACGGTGTGGGCCTGGGGCTCCAATGGCACCGGACAGCTCGGGGATGGAACGCGGCAGCAGCGGCTCTCGCCCGTGCAGGTGGTGGGGCTCACGGACGTGGTGGCGATCTCGGCGGGCGGGAGCCACGCACTGGCACTGCGCGCGGACGGTACGGTGTGGGCCTGGGGCTCCAATGGCACCGGACAGCTCGGGGATGGAACGCGGCAGCAGCGGCTCTCGCCCGTGCAGGTGCCAGGGCTGGTGGACATCCGGACCCTCGTGGCGGGAGGTGGTTTCTCCCTCGCGGTGCGCGAGGACGGCACGCTGTGGGCCTGGGGTGGCAACGCCTTTGGACTCCTCGGAGATGGCACGAAGGTGGACCGCGTTTCCCCCATCCTGGTGCCGGGCCTCTCGAGTGTGGTGGGCGTGGCGGCGGGAATGTTCCATACGCTGGCGGTGCTGGGGGATGGCTCGGTGTGGGCCTGGGGCAACAACCTCAACGCCCAGCTCGGAGATGGCACGACGGTGGATCGTGCCGTCCCCGGGCCGGTGGGCGCTCTGTCGGGTGCGAGCGCACTCACGGCGGGGCGCTCGGGGTCAGTGGCCCTGCTCGCGGATGGCACGCTGCGCGCGTGGGGCGGTGCCATCCATGGCCAGGCGGGAGATGGTGGCTCGACCCTGCATACCACCCCGGCTCGGGTCGTCCTGCCGGACCTGCTGACTCCCTGAGCCCTGAGAGGTGTCAGACCCCCTGAGAGGTGTCAGACGATTCGTAGGCGGCGAGGGAGCGGAACAAGTTCTCTGACACCTCCTGGGGACCACGTCCCGGTGGCCGGGTCATACAGCTCCGCGAGGGCGACGTTGCCGCTGCTCCCCGTCCCGCCCACCACGAGCACCCTGCCGTCGTTGAGCAAGGTCGCCGTGTGGTGACGGCGCAGCACCGCGAGCGAGCCGGTGGCGGACCACGTGTGGGTGGCCGGGTCGTACACCTCGGCCGTGACGAGTTCGCCGCTGGGGCCCGTCCCGCCCACCACGAGCACCCGGCCGTCGGCCAGCAGCGTCGCCGCGTGCTCCGTCCGGACCGACCCCATGGAAGCCGTGAGGGGGCGCCCCATCACCCCAGCCTGTTTCCCATCTCCTTCGTGCTCCGGCCCGGGCCCGCAGGCGAGGAGCGCGAGCGCGAGCGCTGCTGCCAGGGGGCCTGGGCAGGGACGATGCCAGGGGGCCGGGGCTGCGGCGCGCGACGGAGTCGCTGCCAGGGAGAGGTGGCGCATGGGGCTCACGCTTTCGGGGTGTGGAGACTTCGAGTTAAAACAGTCCCTGAGACGATTTGTCGACAGAGGCAGGTCTCCTGCCCGCACCGCGCTGCCTACCGGGTGCGCGACGGTGGGGCACGGACGTGCTACCCCAGGGTCATGGACCGCCCCCGCCGACCCGCCGCTGCCCCGAAGGGGCCGTCGCCTGCCGTCGCGCCCTTCGTGTTTCCGCCCGACGCCGCGTTTCCACACTGCGGACAGGCGAACATGTCCCGTGCGAACGTCCTGCGCAGCAGCCCGGCCCCATCCACCCGCGCTGTCCTCTGCTTCCTCGGCTCCTCCACCGCCGCGGCCAAGGAGAGGTTCTCCTTCTATGGGCCCGCCTCCGTCCCCGCTTGAGGGAAGAGAGGTGTCAGAACGAACTCTTTGACACCTTCTCTGTGCTGCGCTTCGCGTATAGGCGGAATGGGGGCCCTGTTGCTGGGCGGCGGGCTGGAGCAGGGAGGTAGACGCGACAGATTTTACGAGTCGTGGCACACGTGGATGGCACAGGCGCGGTGTACGGCAGATCGAATTCCCTACCTCGCTTGGCGAAAGGACGTGTCCATGTTCGACCCGATGATGAAGAAACTGCTGGCCCACTGGCTCCTCGGAGGCAGCGCCGCGCTGTTTCCCTTCCTCTGGGCTGTCTACAATCTCATTATCACCCAACCACGGTAAGGGAGCCCTCCACAAGCCCGAGCTGCGGCTGCCGTGTGCCACTCTCCCCGCGTGCTCGTCCATCGCTGTCGGGGCGCGCTTCCATGCTCCGAACGGCCCCACCAGGACCCGATTGGAGGATGTAGCCATGTGTTTCCGCGCGTGCATCGCACTTCTGCTCTATGTCTCCGCCTGCGCTACGTCAGCGCCGAGCCCAAGAGAGCCAGCGGCCCGAGACCCGAGGCTCGCCAACCTTCAACGGGCGGCGACGCTGCCCTGGACGGACGGAGGGCAGTGCGTCGTCGAGAAGGCCTCCCAGCCGTGGTCTGTGCTGGTGGAGCGGTGTTTTCACGCGCTCGACCAGGAGCGAGTCCAGTTCAGGGACACCATGGGGCGGTGCTCCGTGGCCTCCGCTGGGGCTGCGGCGGTGGGGCTCGGCGTTTGCGTCTTGGCGGCGCCGGAAATCGTCGTGGGAGCCGTCATCATTACGGGCGTGGTGGTGGTGGGCTTCGCGATTTCAGAGGCGCTGGAGGCGTACGAGAAGAGGGGCCGTCCCCAGGTGCGGCCCTTGCCTACGCGGCCGGTGCCGGAAGCGCGGCCGGTGCCGGAAGCGCGGCCGGTGGCAGAGACGAAGCCCGCCCCACAGGAGCCGCAGAAGAAGCGGCGGCCCAAGCCAGAGCCGACGGGAGAGAACTGGCCACCCCCGCTGCCACCCGAGCCCACGGACAAGGAGCGCCGCCGCAGGTGCGAGGTCATTCCGGAGAAGCACCGAGGCGGTGACAAGGCTCACAACGACTGCGCGGACTGGTATCCGCCCAACCGCTACCCCGGAATGGATGCGGTTGTAGACGGCAAGGCCTTCGACGCGCTGCAAGTCGGGGTCCGGGGGCTGTGGGAGATCAAGACCGACGAGTTCGACACGTACAACGAGTTCGTCAAAAAGCAGGTGGTTGCAGACGAGCTAGAGGAATTTGAGGAAGAGAGCCGAATTGCGCTGGCCTGTGGGTATGACTTCACGGTCGGGGTTAGCACCGAGGCGCACAAGGCCGCGCTGATGGCGGCGCTGGAAGCGGCGGGCCTGCGGATCAGAGTCGTCGTGACGGGGTGTAAACGCTGACGGCCGCACTAGCTGCGCGGCCACGCGCAGGGTCTCCGGGGGACGAAGACAACCTTCTCGTCATCCCTTGGCCGTGAGCAGCAATACTCCTTCTCGCCGCACCTGGGCTGTCCGGAGGGCGCGGGGAACGAAGGAGAACAGGGCCTCGGGGCGGACGCGCTCATTGTTCCCTCGTTTCAGCCAGCTCTGGGCCCGCGCGAGCATCTCCGGGGAGGGGCGTTCGAGCACGGCATCCAAGGCTGGTAGAAGTTCGCTAATATTGCTCGGGGCTACGAAGAAGGCGCCGAAGTGGCCGGGCAGGCATGCCGCTTGTTCTGCCCCCAACCCGTAGTACAAGGCGGCGGCGGCTGGGATGCGGTCGGTAATGATTAGGCCGCCATTCTCCGCGTTGAACTCGATGCCCCAGCCGTTCGCTTCCGCGCCCGTTCTGATGAATCCCTGCCCGAATGCATTCAGCGCCTCCGGGCGGAAGAGTTCCTCGAACTCTTCGGTCCCTTCAGATTCCGTCCAATAGCCAGGATGGGCAGGATCGGGAACAGCCTTGGGAGAAAGGGAACTTGGGGTCTTGCGCCAGCGGTCTAGGACCTGGCGCGCAGTCGGGCTCACGGGCGAGGCGGCAACAGCAGCGGCGAAGCGTGAGGCAACTCCGGAGGAGTGCTCGGGGGGGATGCAGAGAGATAGCCAGAAGAAGGTCACGCCCATGGCGAAAGCATAACCTTCCCTCGCGCGAGCCTGCGAGCTACTCCTGGGCCTGAGCCGTTTCAGTGGCTCTCCCGCAGTTTGTGTGCATCCCCGGGCATTCGGCTGGCCGCATGAGAGAAGCTTGCTTGCCCGCAGAGGCCTTCTATTCACCCTATGCGTCGCTTCCCACATCGGCGTGGATCGCAAGACGCTCTATCGCAAGCTCGGCCGCCGCCACCCCGCCGTGACCGCCTCCCCGGAGGACAAGGACGACGCTTGAAGCGGCTAGAGCGACCTCAACTGCCCACCGTCGATCGAGATCACCGCCCCCGTGACGTAGGCGGCGACCGGGGACAGCAGGACGGTTGCCATCCGCCCCAGCTTCGCGGGCTCGCCGAGGCGCTCCAAGGCGATCCCGCCACGGGCGGTTCCTTGTCGCAGAGGATGTGCTTGATGCGGTCGGTCGCGAAAAGGTTGGGCGATGAACACCTTGCCTGCCAGTTCCAGGTTCATGCCGTCCTCACTTCTGCTCCTTGCTCCGCCAGACCCACCCGCGCGAGATAGCTGTCGAGCGTAGGGGCGTCCTCGGAGGCGACGATCGCGCCGACATAGCCATCTGGCCGCACGAGCACCCACTCGCCAGGAGCAAGACCGTAGGCCTCGCGCAGATGCCCCGCTTCGTCCGACAGCTCGCGGCCGGCCCCGACCTCGTGGATGCGCAGTCCGCGTCGTGGCGCGATGATGTCTGGCTTTGTTTCGAAACCCACCAGCGTCCAGTGCGGGCCAGCGAACAGCTCGAACAGGCGTCGGGAGCAGCCAGCGGCTCCGCGCAGGGGCGCGTCCGGTGCACGAGCTCCGGCCAACAAACCACCGGGACGCGCGGATGACCCGAGGGCCAGCGACGATTTCGGATAACCGATGTCGAGCTGATGGACGTCTCGGGTTCGACGGTTCACTCCGCGCTTCATCGCGTCGAGCAGGCGGGTCGAAAGGCCGAGCACCGCCTCCGCGACCGGGCGCCGCTCCTCCTCATAGCTGTCGAGCAGGCGCTCCGAAGCGCCGCCGAGCACCGCCGCGAGCTTCCATCCGAGATTGTAGGCGTCCTGGACGCTGGTATTGAGGCCCTGCCCTCCCGTCGGCGGATGGATGTGGGCGGCATCGCCGACCAGGAACACCCGGCCGACGCGATAGCGCTCAGCGAGCCGCGCATTCATCGTGTAGGCCGACGCCCACGACATCGACTGCACGCGGATGCCGCTTCGACCGGTGCGACTGGCGACCATCCGCTCGAGCCCCTCGGCCGAGAGGTCGACCTCGCCCTCGAGCGGAATGGGGGCCTGGAGCTGGAAGAGGTCGGTTCCGGCGAGCGGGCAGACAGAAACCTGCCGCTCCATGTCACCCTTGTTGAACTGGTGCCAGGCCTCACGGTCGAACCCGGTCAGCAGGACATCCGCCACCATGGCGCGCACGCCCAGCGTCTTGCCGGGAAAATCCACGCCGAGCGCGCCTCGCACGAAGCTGCGCCCTCCGTCCGCCCCAACGAGATAGCGGGCGCGCACGGTCTCCTCGCCCTCGGGTCCCACGAGGCGCGCCGTCACCCCGCCCTCGTCCTGCTCGAACCCGACCAGCTCGCATCCGAACTCGACATGATGGCCGAACTCGGCGAGCCGCTCGCGCATCACCCGCTCGGTCAGGAACTGCGGGACCATCAGCGCGAGCTGGTAGGGCTCGGCCGGTGTCGGCTCGTGCGGCTCGACCATGTCCGATTCGGCATGGCTGCCGTCGTCACGATATTCCCGCGGCGGCGGGTAGACTCCGCCGGCCGCCACGAGCCGGTCGATGATGCCGAGATCCTCGAACACTTCCTGCGTCCGCGGCTGGATCCCCTTGCCCCGCGAACCGGGGAACGGACGATCCATCTTCTCGATCAGCCGGAATGGTACCCCCCTCCGTGCCAGGTCGATGGCGAGGGTGAGACCCGCGGCACCGGCACCGCAGACCAATACCGCGATCGGGCTTTGCTCTTCCACAGTCACCTCCTATGTGTAGAATGCACTTATCTACAGGAGATGAGCGAGTGTCAACGAAAAATGTGCATGATGCACATATCAAGGCGTCCCTACCCGAGCTGCATCGAGCGCTGCTCGACATCGTGATCGTGATGAACCGCCCTGAGCGCGACGTGGCGTTGCTGGAGATGGCGGGCCTGAAGCTCGAGCGTGCGCTCTTCCCGCTCCTCGTCCTGGTCGAGCGGATGGGGCCGATCGGCGTGGGCGATCTCGCCGGCCGCGTCGGGCGCGACTACACCACCGTCAGCCGCCAGGTGGCGAGGCTGGAGGAACTCGGACTCGTCGACCGCCGCGCGGGCTCGGCCGACAAGAGGGTACGCGAGGCGATCATCACCCCGCGTGGGAAGGCGGCGACGGACGCCCTGGATGCCGCCCGCGAGCAAATGGCATTGACGTTGTTCCGCGACTGGACGCTCAAGGACTTCAACGAACTGGTCCGGTTGATGCGGAGGCTGGCCGACATCATGAGCCAGGAGCCGACGGCCGCCCCCTGACGGTTTTGTGGGCTTTCAGGATGCCCATCGACAAGGTCACCGTGCCGAGGAGCTCCTCGCGAGAGGCTCCATCCCTGGCCCGTAGCGACAAGCCCTGCATGACGGTGCAATAGAAGGCGGCCAGGGCCTTGGTGTCGACGTGGGCGGGCAGGTCTCCGTCCCGCGCTCCCCGCTCGATTCGCTGCTGGATCCGCCTGAAGGTGGTGTGCCTCATTTCCGCGAGGTGGCCGCCGAGCGGCGCGTTGTCCGGAGCGCAGTTGACGAGCCCCAGGACAACCAGACAGCCCTTCGCGAGGGGCGCGGCCAATGCGCTCTCCACGCTCTCCCTCAACATGGCCTCGATGGCCTCCTGGACTGTCGCCACCTCGTCCAGGACTCGCATGCTGCCGGCACCGGACGTGCCCAGATACAACTCGAGCGCCTCGCGAAAAGCGGCCTCCTTCGAACCGAAGGCCGCGTAGAAGCTCGGTGGATTGATTCCCATGGCCAAGGTGAGATCGGCGATCTGTGCGCCTTCGTACCCCTTGGCCCAGAACACCTCCAACGCGCGCCGCAGTGCGAGATCGCGATCGAAACTCCGGGGTCTTCCTCGCTTCGTCATGTCGGCCCTGTTTCTGTAGCCGGGATTGACGATACGCAACGGCCTGATCGTTCGTTACCGCCTCTTCGAGGACAGCTTCGCGGTGGCAAGGGCGACAGAGCCCTGACGCTGGCAGGGGTGGCCGGCATCAATCCCTTCGGCCTTTGTTCCGCACGAAGGCCGGCAGAGCCCGATCGATACCCGTCTTACGTCCCGATATAGGCCGCCAGCTCGTCAGGCGTTCCCATGGGAAAAGCTTCCTTCAAATAGTCGAGGAAGGCGGATACACGAGCGCTCAGCAGCCGCCGCGATGGATAGAGCGTCCACAGGGCGATGTCTGGCCCTTCTGCATCACCCCAATGCACCAGCGTGCCGGCAGCCAGATCGTGACTGACGAGTGACACGGGAAGGCGTCCGGCGCCGACGCCCGCTCGGACAGCATCGCGGACCATGATGAGCGATGACAGGTGAAGGACTGGCTCTATCGCGATGCGTGATCTTCCAGTGGGCACCCTGACATCCCAGCCCGCGGTCCGGTCGCCCGCCCCCCGCACCACAGCCGGAACAGCGACATTGGCCGCCGGTCGAGCGAGGCCCGGGCTCGCGACGACCACCAGCCGATCGCGCAGAAGGATTCGTCCGACAAGGCTTTCATCTGGATCCGGATTGACCCGGATCACCAGGTCATAACCTTCCTCTACAATGTCGACGGCCCGATCTTCCGTCGTGATCTCAAGCCGGACCTCCGGATATTTCAGCGCGAAGCCGGCCGCGAGCTTACCCATCGCGGTCTGCGAAAAGAGCAGCGGCGCGCTGATCCGCAACCTGCCTCGCGGCTTTTCCCCACCCGAAGCGATCGCCGCCGCGGTCTCGTCGAGCTCGGTAAGCAATGCCCCCGCTCGCTCGAAGAGCGCCCGTCCTTCCTCGGTGAGCTTCAGTGTGCGCGCCCCGCGCTCGAACAGGCGCAGGTCGAGGCTGGCCTCCAGTTCCGCGACCCGGCGGGACAGGGTCGCCTTCGGGCGCCCAGCGGCGCGTGCGGCTCGTCCGAACCCTCCGTGCCGGGCGACGAGATTGAAATCAGCGAGGGCAAGCAGATCCATTCGTTCCACCCGGGAGACCGTTCCACCAGTGAGACGGTCCGTCCAAAGATACCATCTGTCGGCCCACGCGTGGATCGCTAATTTACACGGTGTCTTCTGACTCGAACCCGGAGTGAGCCCCATGACCCTCCTCGTTACCGGCGCAACCGGCACAGCCTCCAAGAGCGCGGCCTCGGCCTGACGGCACAGGCCATACACAACCCCAACAACAAGGAATTCCATCATGATCTATTCAACCGCCACTGTTCCGGTGAATCCGGAGGGTGAGACCCCACTGACCCGCGCGCAGGCATGGAAAGGCCTGGTCCTCAAGGCCCGCGACGCCCGCCTGTTTCTCCCGCCCAACGTCTGCACCCGTTGCGAGGTCGTGGAGGAGCGCGTGACGCACATCGTGCGTGAAGCCACGATCGCAGGCGATGATTTGCGCGAGATCATCACCTTCGAGCCGGAGAGCAAGGTGACCTTCTTCCAGGTCACCGGTCCACGCGAAGGCGCGATCATCAACGAGTTGTTCGAGGACGAAGCCGGCGCGCTTCAACTTCGGTTCTATTGCTATCTCGGCCTGCGCGGCAAGAAGCCGAACGGCCCCGAAGAGCAGGCCGAACAAGAATGGATGAACAGCGACAAGGGCTACAAGAGCGCCTTGCTGTCAACGCTGAAACGGACCCGCGGCCTGCTCGCGGAGGGCCGGCTCTGATCATCACCAGGGACATGAACGACGGGACTGCCTCCCAGGAGGCGTCCCTCTTTCCGAGGTAGCTACCATGCGAGATTCCGTAACCGACAACATCCGGACACCCCAACCGAAGATACTGGTCCTTGGCGCGACCGGCGGCACCGGCCGCCTGATCGTCAGCCAGGCCGTGGCGCGAGGGTACGACGTCACCGCGCTCGTGCGCTCAGCCGAGAAGGCGAGTGGGCTCAAGGGGGCGACGCTCATCGTCGGAGACGCCCGCGACGAGATGGCCTTGCGCCAGGCGCTCAAGGGCCGGGACGCCGTCGTCAGTGTCCTCGGCACACCGGCGAGCCCGTTCCGCGAGGTGACACTTCTCTCGACCGCGACGCGGGCGCTCGTGAGCGCGATGAAGAGCGAGCAGGTCTCACGTCTGGTCTGCATCACGGGGATTGGCGCCGGTGACAGTGCTGGGCACGGCGGCTTTCTTTTCGACAACCTGATCTTCCCGCTCCTCTTGCGCAAGGTGTACGACGACAAGAATCGGCAGGAGGCCATCGTCAGGGACAGCGGGCTCGACTGGGTGCTCGTTCGCCCCTCCGTTCTGACCAGCAAGCCCGGCCGCGACACGATCCGCGCGCTCACGGATCTCTCCAGCTTCCATGGTGGATCCATCTCGCGAGCAGACGTCGCGAGGTTTGCTTTGGACCAGGTGCGCGACGACACCTGGGTGCATCGCTCCCCGTTGATCACCTGGTGAAAGCAACTCAGCGAGCCATCAGCCCCGTGGTCCCTCTCTGCGAGTGACCACGGGAGCAGCGGCCAAGATTGCAGGAATGGAGACCCACATGTCTGTCATCAAGCACGAAATCAGTTCATCGGACGCGCAGGCCCTGCGGGCGATGCGCGCCATGTTCGCCGGGGCGCCGAAGCTCAAGTTCGAGCCCGCGAGTCGCGCCGCGTTCGACGAGATCATCGCCCGCACGCCCCCACCCGAGACGGTCCGCTTCGAGCAGGGAGAGGTGGGCGGCGTACCAGGCTGGTGGTGCCGTCCCAAGCATGCGGACGACACGGCTGTCGTTCTGTACCTGCACGGCGGCGGCTATGTGATCGGTTCGGCGGCGGCCTACCGGAACTTCGTCGGGCACATCGCCGAGCGGGCGGGCGCCGCGGCATTCGTCGCGGACTATGCGCTTGCTCCGGAACGGCCGTTTCCCGCCGCGACGAACGATATCCGCGCGCTTCATGAAGGCCTGTTGGCCCGTGGCTACGAGCGTATCGCGCTCTGCGGTGATTCCGCCGGCGCCGGTCTCGCGCTCTCGTTCCTGACGGACGGCACGGCGAAATCCGAGCGGATCCTCGGCGTCGTCGCGATGTCGCCGTGGATCGACCTGTCCGTCTCCGGAGAATCCATGGCCTCTCGCGCGGAGGAAGACCCCCTTTTGTCCAGAGCGACGCTCGCTGAAGCCGCGGCGACCTATCTCGGCGGACATCGTGTGGAGGATCCGCGGCTGGCCACGCTGGATGGCGATTTCTCGATGCTGCCACCGGTGCGCATCCATGTGGGCGACGCCGAGGTGTTGCTGGATGATTCGCTGCGGTTCGCGCGAAAGGCCGAACAAGCCGGACGGAGTTGCGAGGTCCACGTCTGGGAGGGAATGACTCACGTTTTTCCCTCGAGTTTCACGATGCTACATGCGGCCGCCGAGGCACTGGAGGACATCGGGAGATTCCTCGCCGGGCTGTTGTCCAATAGCGCCCGGCACGAGCGCATGGAGTGGCTGGCCCGGGCAAAAGGAAACCACACGCGCAGCGAGTGAAAGTGCGGAGTCACCTGCAATCCGCCGCTCTGAGCCGAGCCCACTCCTAACGAGGAGCCCCGGTGCCCCACATGCCACCGGAGGTGCCAGACCTCGTCCCGTGCGCCCCTGGCCTCTTCGGCTCACCCCTCCGGGCCCTGGCGCAGTCGTGCTAGTCCTTCGTGCAGACCACGTCGTCCACCTGGAGGTGGTCGCGGTCCGCCACGCTGCGGCCGGGGTAGAAGAACAGGCGCCAGTCACGCACGTTGCCGGTGAAGCGGAAGAACACCGGCTCCCAGGTATCGCTGTCCACCGTGATGAAGTCCGTCTGAGGGCTCCAGCCGGCGCTCGAGTAGATGCGGTGGCGGATGGTGCCGTGGCCTCTCACCCGGTACGAGCAGGAGTAGTTGCCGGTCGGCACGTTGAACTTCTGGAGCGTGAAGCGTTCGGCGATCTGGATGGGGACGACGAACTGGAGCGCACGCGAGCCACCGTGCACCGCCTGCGTGTAGGGCACGAGGCGCGAGGGCTTGATCTCCGAGCCCGGATCCGCGACGCCGTTGTCCAACCCGTACCAGTAGTCGGGAATGTACGGGGTGCCGTGGTACGGAATGGGCGTGTTGCTCCAGTTCTCGAAGCCGCCGTTGCGGATGATGTTCGCGGGGTGCTCGGCGGAGACACAGCGACGGGTCGCCGGGTCACAGGCGGGCAGGTCGCCGCGGCAGTCGTAGGTGGTGAAGCAGGCCCCAGGGGACAGCTCGCACACGCCCGTCGTGGGGTTGCAGCTCGTCGCCGGGTTGTTGCAGACGACGCCCGCGCAGGGGTCACCTTCCACGCAGCGGTGCGAGGCGGTATCACAGACGGGCGTCCGCGGAGTGCCGGCGCAATCCGCGTGGCGGACGCAGCGGTCCGCCGCGGTCACGCACGTGTGGGACGCATCGCAGCTCTGCCACTCGCTGCACTGGGTGGCGTTGTCGCAGCGGCCGGAGAGCGGCTCACAGGTCGCGGTGGCGTTCACGCAGCGCTCCCAGGACTGGCAGCTGACCATGTCACACGGCTCCGGGGCGCGGGCGCAGCGCACGTCGTCGATGAGCAGGTGGTCGCCCCGGGTGTTCCGGAGGCTGAAGATGAACTCGAAGGTGTCGTAGACGGGGTTGGCGAGGTTGAAGGAGTAAGACACCCGGGTCCAGTCCTGGGTCTCGACCGTGGTGTAGCTCGAGTACGAGGAGTAATCGGTGCTGAAGAAGGCGTTGCGGATCTCACCAGCGCCCCGCACCTGGTAGGTGCAGGAGTAGCGGCCAGCGGGCATGGACCTGGCGACGGTGGTGAAGCGCTTGTGCGTGCCCGTGTCATTGATCAGCCGGACCGCGTTGAGGCCCTGGTAGGGATTCGTCGTCACCTTCTGCACCGCGTCGCTGGTGAAGTTCGACTGGCTGCCCAGCCACTGGGAGGGAAGCGCGCCGGGCCATTCCTCGAAGCTCCAGTTGTCGAGGACGCTCGTCCCGGCGTCGGAGCCCGCATCGGGTGTCTCCGTGCCCGAGTCCGGCGTCTCGGTCCCCGAATCAGGCGTCTCGGCGCCCGCATCCGGAACCTCGGTGCCCGAGTCTGGAGGCTCCGTGCCCGAGTCGGGCGTCTCCGTCCCGGAGTCCGGAGGCTCCGTGCCTGAATCCGGCACCTCGGTGCCAGCGTCCGGCTGCTGCGTGCCCGCGTCCGGTCGTGACTGACCGGAATCAGGGGGCCCTTCTGGATCCGTCGAATCACCGCAGGCGGTCAGCAGGACCATCAGCGACGTCAGGCACAATCGGAACAACTTCACAGCAAACCTCCAGCTTCCAAGGAACGAGTCCTGCCTAGCATCTCCGATAAGCCTGAACTAATTCAATGTCGGAGGAATGCACATGGCCCACGCCGCCCCGGGTGGCGGAGCGTGCCCGAGTCGCGGAGTTGCTCCTCGGGGAAGGGGTACCGGGCGACGACCTGGCCCTGGCTGCTGGCGGACGAAGAGGGGGCCCAGCCGGAACTGCTCGCGGCGGGCCACCACGGAATACTGGCACTGGTCGTTATCGGCGACGCGATGACCTTCCTGCCGGAGAAGTTCTGGGAGCCAGCATCGCAAGCCTCGTCAATTGCCTGGCTTGCCCTCCCAGAAGAGGGATGGGGGGAGGGGTCTAGGCCGCGGCGGAAATGCTCTCGACGTCCACGTTCCCCTCGAAGGCCAGCTTCTCGAGGGCGCGCGCGGCGACCTGCCCGCTCTTGAGCTGCTGAATCTCCGAGGAGACCTTCCGGGCGCGGGCCCGCAGCGACTCGTCGGCCAGGAGCGCCTGCAACTCGGAGCGGATCCGCTCGGGGGTCGCCTTCTCCAGGGGCAGGTAGCGCCCGAGCCCCGCGCGCTCGACCAGCGACGCGTTGAGGGTCTGGTCTCCAACGAGGGGGATGACCAGCATGGGCAGACCCGTGTACAGGGCGCGGCCCACCGCGCCCCAACCCCCGTGGGTGATCAACGCCCGGGCCTTGGGGAATACCTCGTCGTGGGGAACGTAGCGCTCGATGCGGATGTGGGAGCCGAGCCCGGAGGGAACATCCGAGGCCCCCGCGGCCGTGGCGAGCACGGGGACGTTCATGGGCGCGACCGCCTCCAACACGCGCCGGAACAAGCCATTGTCCGCATGGGTCGTCGTCGTGCTGACGACCACGGTCCCGGGCTCGATGCGCGGCGCTTCCTTGCGGCTCGTGGAGCTGTTGGCGGTCGTCGGCCCGACGAAGAGCTGGTTGTCGCGCAGCGGAATGCTCCCGGCGAGTCCCCGGTGGCCCATGATGATGTGGAGCTTGGGCGAGGCCGCGGCCTGGACGAGGTGCGCCGAGCGGCCACGATAGGGGGACAGACCGAGCTGGGCCCTCGCCTCGTTCAACGGCATCAGCTGGCCCATCAGCAGGTGCGTCAGCGCGGGGAACCGGAAGAAGGGCTTCATGGACGGCATCGTGCTGAAGATCAGCGGCAGCTCATCCGCCGTGAGGACCGTCCCCATGTTCCCGGCGCTCGCCCAGGGAATGCCGGCGCGCTCGGCGGCCCAGGCCGCGCCCAGCTCGAAGAAGTCGTGGACCACGCAGTCCACCTTCTCGCGCTTCAAGACAGGCTCCAGCTCTCGCGCGAGCTGGACGTTGTTCGCCTGGCCGATGCCCCGGAACATCGTGATGCCGAAGGGGACCGACGGCATCCAGGGCGGCAGACTCGTGAGCTGGGCGAGATCGCCAATGTCCTGGACGTCGAGCATCCGCTCATGAGGCAGGTGCTCCGCGCCGACGGCCTTCACATCGGCCGCCAGGCTCGCCTTCGCCTTGAACAGCACCCGGTTGCCCCGAGCGGTGAGCTGCTGCGCGAGGTCCAGGACGCGAAGCAGATGCCCCGGCGCCCCCGAGCTCGCCAGCAGGAAGGTCGCGGGTCTCCGGGAAACATCATTCGTGGATGCCATGGTCGTTCTCCCCCAAGAAGTCGCAAACGGTCCCCTCCGCACACGCGATGGACCGCAACTCCAAGTTGCGATGATGAATAGAATTGGATTTCACTCACCGCAATTCGAAGTTGCGATATTTGGCGATATTCGGCTTATGAGAGAATTGGAAGAAGGGCCCGAGCGGGGGGGGAGGGGGGGGCGGTGTCTCGGCCCCATGTACACCAAGGCCCCTGAGAGGTGTCCCCCTGAGAGGTGTCAGACGACTCGTAGGCGGCGAGGGAGCGGAACAAGTTCTCTGACACCTCCTGGAGTTTCTTACGAATCGTCCCGTACAAATTGTCTGACACCTTCTCAGGGACACCTTCTCAGGGCGCTCCTCCAAGGCCGCCCAGCGAAAACGTCACGGCAAGCGCTGATCGTCTCAATGGCGACCACGAGAACTACGTTCGTTCCCTCCGCGTATGGTTTGCAACGTCGCCTCCGCGGGGGATGACACATGCTCGGGACTACGAAGGCGTATAGGAGGGATGGGGGCCCTGTGGAGGGGGGCGGGCTGGAGCGGAGGGGGAGAGGAAGGCCGCGGATGGGTGCTGTCAGGGCTGTGCGCCGGGCCAGTGGAGAAGCGGTGCAACCCTCCCGGACGCGGGGCAATCCGTACTCGCCCGTCCGCTGCCGCGCGAGCCATTCAAGGGACAGAGGCGCCCTCCCTGCCATCGCTACGCCGAGGTCGAGTTGGTCGGTGCCTGCTGGATGCCTCACGAGTTGAAGGCCCCGTGCCCGGACGTGCTCTACGAGCACCAGGGCAAGTGCTACTCGCCCACCTTCAGCGCCGCCAAACCCCCGCCCTCGTCGCTCGGGCTGTGAGGAGCGCGGGGCGCCCGGCAACCGGCTTCGCTCGTCCCTGCTCGTCCATCCGACATTGGCCGTGCCCTCGGATTCGCTCTCCGAGGGGCTCACGCAACTCTCGCAGCGCCTGGCTCGTGGAGGCATGCCCCAACGGTCGCGGGTTGCCTCGGGCCGGGTAGGCGGGTGCTGGGCCCTCACGGCACGCGCCCCGAGGATTGGCTTGTCCCGTGAACGAGCCGGGAAGGGGGTCGCTTACAAATCGTCCGTACAAATCGTCTGACACCTTTTCGAGCCGATGCCTTGTTCCGCCGGAAGTCCCCCAAGCGTGGGTAGAGCCGAGGCGGCAAGAGGCGAGCCCCGCGCGGCAAGGCCCGAGAAGGGCCGTTGATGGGTATCACCCGAGCGCGGGGGCTTCACTTCCACTGATTCGCGACGTCCTCCTGGGTGGCTGGGCCGGAGGCGGGGGAAGTACCGCTCACGGTGGTATGTCCAGTCCGACCAGATCACTCTCTTCCCGAACTCGCGCACCACGCCACGAACGTGGTCGACGGGGTACTGACGCTCACGACCGTCGGTGAAGGCCTCGGCGACGCGACCAGCCTTGAACGTGGCCCGGAAGATGAGCGACTCCTCGCCACATCCCCTCCCCGTGTAGATGGGCTCGTAGCGGACACCATCCACGCGGACCAGATGGTACTCCAGCCTGCGGAAAGTGCGAGATGCGGGCGGAATGGAAGCTACCGCGCAGGCCCGTTTCCTTCGTGCCCATGCCATGCGGCCGACGGGTTGGGGCCTGATCGGCAAGACGCGAGCAGCGCTCCATTCCCCCTCCCCATACTTCGGCCCGCCTTGCAAGGGGTGGAAACCCACCCCTCCACAGAATGCTCCCCGGCATTACCTTCCACGCGGTGACGGGCAAGCTCATGGGGTCGATTCGCGGGAGTTCCAATGTGGCCACCTACGTGACCGGGACGAAGACGATCAACGACGGCCAGTACCATCATGTGGCCTACGTTCGTGACACGTCCGCGCAACTGCTCCGCCTCTTCGTGGACGGGGAGGCCGACGGCACGGTGGCGATCACAGCCAACAACATCGCGAACACCGATGTCGAGATGGATCCCATCCAAATCAGGGCCAAGCATACTCCGTTGTCGACTGGCTCGAATTCATTCTTCGCGGGCATCATCGACGACGTTCGTTGGTACCAGGCCGCCCTGACGGGCTCGGTGAAGTGACATTATCGCCGCGGCCAAGGAGAGGCTCTGCTTCTGTGGGCCCGCCTGCGGGAAGAGAGGTGTCAGAACGAACTCTTTGACACTTTCTCTGGATGCCTGGGCTGGATGCCTGGACTGATCTTGTTTGACAGGTCTCTGGGAGTGAAATAAAATTCACTCGCTGTGATGGTTCGCCCACAGCCCACAGCCCACATCGAGGAAACATGAACGTCGCGAAACTGGCCTTTGCTTGTATTGCCCTTCTGTCTACAGCCGCCGTCGCAGGCAGCAAGACGAATTTTGAGATCTACCTCTCCATTCCCCCGTCGGGCACGGCTATTGCGGCGGGTTCTTTCGTTGGCGTGCAGAACTCGTCTGATACGAACTCCGTCATTCAGTGCCAGATCAAGGTGGACCTTACGGCCTTGGGAACAGCAACCCAGAGATTGTATTGCCATGCCAGGGATACCAGCGGCAACGACGGGATCTGTATCCTGAACAACCCACCCCAGGCCTTTGTCGATCTCGTTTACGCACTCAAGGACAATGACAAGCTGACCTTCACCTGGGACGTCGCTACTCAGCAGTGCAAGTCGCTGGAGCTTCAGCGTGGGTCCTGGCAGGTCCGGAGTAATGGCGCTACGTAGTTCCGTACCAAGAGAAGCGTAGGCCGGTGCTGAGAGCCATGAGCTTCGGCACCGGCCTTTCTATTGGGTTCCAGCCCTCCCCTCAACAGGTCCCCTCTCCCTCCTATACGCCCGTCCCCGCCCCCGCTCCGGGTGCGACCTGCGAGGTCAAAATCTTCCCGAGAGTGAACGCAGAGCTTGCTCCGTACCGGAGATTACGTAACTTCGCGTCGCTCTTCATGACCAGCGAAACCTCTTCGTCGGGCCCTCGCCCATACAAGCTCGTGGAAACGCGCCATCTTGACGAGGCGCGCGACATCTTCCGCCGTACGTACGGTGAGTCGAAGCTCGATGCCGTGGACTCAAAGCATTTCGAGTGGCGGGTCAACCTCGCCGGCACGGGCCCCGTCGTCTTCACCCGCGGGGGGAGCAGCGGTGGGACCATCATGCGCGTCATGCCCGACAGCTACGTCGTGGTCTTGCTCACCGACAAAAGCGGGCACGCGGCTTCACACAAGGACGCAGCCGACATCACGCAGGACGGCGGCGCGGTCGTATTCACGGCAGGACACCCTCTCGTCTTGGAGCTGGCGGATGGCGTCCGCTCGGTCACCTTGCGCATCGACCCCGCCCATCTGCAGGCCGAGCTGGAGGCGCTCACGGGCCAGACCGTGCATGGGCCGCCGCGGTTCGCGCTCTCCATGGACACCCAAGCCGGCTACGGCGAGTCCCTCCGGCAAATGTGCCTCTTCCTGGGACGAGAGATCGAGAAGGGATCCGTGATGTTCCAGGATCCGCGGCTCATAGCCCCTCTCGGCGAGAGCGTCGTGCGCGCGCTCCTCCTGGGCCAGGCGCACGACTACTCCCATCTGCTCCAGACCCCCACGCCGAGCGCCGGCATGGGCGCGGTCCGCAGGGTCGAGGAATACGTCGAGGCCGCCGGGCCCCGCCCGGTGTCGATGCGCGAGCTCTGCCGGATCACCGGCGCGAGCGGGCGCTCGATAGACAAGGCGTTCCGCGATCATCGGGGTTCCACGCTGACCGCCGCGCTCGCGAGATTACCGCCATCGCCGAGCGCGAACGAGGCAGGCGCGGTCGCGGCGCGCATCTCCCTGCTCACGCCGCGCGAGCGCGAGGTGTGCGCGCTCGTGGCGCGGGGGCTGCTCAACAAGCAGGTCGCGGCCGAGTTGGACATCTCCGAGGGGACTGTGGAGAAGCACCGGGCCCGGGCAATGAAGAAGCTGGCGGTGGGCAGCACCGCCGAGCTGGGCGGGTTGTGGGCGCGGATGGGGAATGAGGCCGGGGAGGCGCCTCGCCCGCGGGGCGCCTCCCGGCCTCGGGTGGATGAACCGCTCAGAAGCAGGCGGAGTCGTTGGTAGGGCGGGACGCCGGCGGTTCACGCCGCACGGCGACTGTGGCACAAGGCCCCTCCGACGGCCGCGATGGCATCGCCGCACGCGGCCACCTGGGCATCGGAGATGTTGTCGATGGTCTGCACGCCGTAGGAGACCGACACGGCTCCACATTGGTAATTGGCGGTCTGACTCCGGATTCCCGTGCGGATGGCGCTGCCGTTGGAGTCGTCAACGGGATACGCCTGGCCCCGATTCGGGTGGAAAACCGCCAGCGCGTGGGAGTCAATCGACCGGACCGGCAGTTCGACCATAACGGCCGCCGCTATCATATCGAATACGACACACCCGTTTCGGGCCGTGGCCCCGCCCAGCGAGCCGCCGTGCGTCTAGCT
Source organism: Cystobacter fuscus (assembly GCF_044360685.1). GTDB lineage: Bacteria > Myxococcota > Myxococcia > Myxococcales > Myxococcaceae > Cystobacter > Cystobacter fuscus_C. The sequence continues at coordinate 1,848,856 of NZ_CP043491.1, forward strand.
ACTCATCGGCTCCATCTGACGGAGCCGCGGCCTCCAGGGCTGTATCGAGCTCCACGGCCCTCTTGCGTTCCTCCCAGTCTTTCAGGGCTGACGCCACGTGGTGGAGGGAGTGACGCTTCAGCCTCGGGTGATGCACCGCGAAGTAGTGCTCCCCGGCGATGACCACGAAGGCATAGGGATTGGCTGGGTGGCTCATCAACCATTCCTCCGCCTCCATGCGTGTGGCGAACGAAGGAGTCCGCGGGGGGATTCCCCTGGCGGTCAGCGCCTCCAGCGCCGGCTCCATGCAATATTCGCGATACATCCCGCGCGTATTGTCCTCACGCGTATACCAGAGTTGGTAATACGCATCGCCGATGAGGATGCGGACCGGGCTCGGTGGTTCCGCGACGCTCTTCATCCAGGCCTCGGCTTCCTCTTGGCTGGTGAAGTGCGCGATGGCCATCGGGGCATGGTCCAGTTGATGGATGAAGTAGTCCTCGGCCTCATCGAGCTGTCCAGTCCCGGCGACGTAGGCGGACGACTCGTAGGCCGGAACAAGTTCTCTGACACCTCCTGGGGCCTCCTGGGGACACCTCGTGGAGGGCCCCTCCGAGCACCTGGACGGTCAGTTGAATTCCGCGTAGGCGGCCCGAATCGCCCAATCCAGGCGCATCGGGTCGAGGTAGCGGCCGGACAGGTCCTTCGTGATCTCCGCCACGGCCTGATCCTCGGTGCGGCCCGCCTTCTTGGCCGCCACCGTGCGCTCCTGGATGGCGGTGAAGAAGTCCCGGTAGCCCGCGACGAACTCCAGGCCGCCCACGGGGCCGTGGCTGGGCACGATGATCGAGGGCTTGAGCGCCTCCACCTCGTCGAGCGTCTTGCGCCAGTGGGCGAAGGTGGACGAGGGACTGGCGAACGCGGCCGTGTACTGCATCGCCACGTCGCCGGAGAAGAGCACCCGGTCGGCTTCGATCCAAACGCCGGTGTCGCCCCGCGTGTGGTTCGGGCCGAAGGCCAGCAGGCGCACGCGCAACGCTCCCAGATCCAGGTCCAGCGTGTCCTGGAAGGTGATGTCCGCCTCACGGAACCGCGCGTCCTTGAGCAGCTCGGCGTTGACCGGGGACATGCGCGAGAACATCTGCGCCAGGGAGAGGCCAGACTCCGCGATGTCCTTCTCCTCGCCCTCGGAGCGGATCATCGTGATGTTCGCCGGGAACGCCTGGGCGCCCAGGTCGTGCTCGGGATGGGCGTGGGTGGTCACGAGGTAGATGCGGCGCTTGCCGGCGAGCCGCTCCGCCACCCGGGCCACCGCGGCCCCGTTGCGAGCACCCAGGCCCGTGTCCACCACGAGCAGCGCCTTGTCCCCGAGGATGAAGCCGACGTTGGGGACCAGGGGGACGCCACCGTCCGGGATGATGGACACGTGCGCGCTGAGCTTCTTGAGCTGATCGACACGAACGAGGGGGTCCGCAAGCCGCTGCTCACCGAGCTTCTTGATTTGATCCTCGCGAATGACGGGCCGTGCGGACGGCGGAGGCTCCGCCCGCACGAGCGGCGCGAGCAACAGGGACGACAGGGCGAGGACGACACGGGTTCGAATGGACATGGGGGTTCCTCGAGAGGACTTGGTTACTTTCGTGTTCCTGGTTACTTTTCGGAAGCGGCGGCATGTTGCGGTTCCGGGCACCGCTCGACAAGGAGGCACATTGAAGTCACCAGGGAACGGGAAGATTACCGGGCGCTTCGATGCGGACTGTCTGGCGACGCGTGAGATCCTCACGCGCATCGGCGACAAGTGGAGCGTTCTGTTGATTGTCATCCTGGGGGAGGGCCCCCAGCGCTTCAGTGAGTTGAAGCGCGCCATCGAGGGCATCTCGCAGCGCATGTTGACCCTCACCCTGCGCGGCCTGGAACGCGACGGCATGGTGAAGCGCACCGTGACCCCGACGAATCCGCCGCGCGTCGACTACGACCTCACGCCCTTCGGACACACCCTGCTCGCTCCCGTGGCCGAGCTCGCCCTGTGGGCCCAGCGCCATCGTCCCGAAGTCCAGCAGGCCCGCGACGCATTCGACCGCGCGGAGAAGAAGACCGTCGGCCGCTGAGAGGTATCAGACGACTCGTAGGCGGCGAGGGAGCGGAACAAGTTCTCTGACACCTCCTGGAGCGAGCCGTGCAGGGCACCTCCCCGGGGGCCCCATTGCATGGGGCACCGTGGGCAGTCAAAGTGCGGGGAAGCACCATGGGCAGGGTTGATTTCGATGACGAGTCTCTGTGGCCGTTGCTCCTGGTGGGCTACGTGGGCAGTCCTTCGCCGGAGCAGCAGGAGGAATACCAGGCCAGGTTGAGTGCATGCCTCCGGCGCGGGGAGAAGTACGTCAGCATCATCGACATGCGCTCCTTCACTGGAATTCCGCCCGCGCAACGCCAGCGCATGGCGCAGTTCCTGCGGGAGCATGAGTCGCTCTTCCGGCAGGTGGGGCTCGGCACCTGCCTCCTCATTACCTCGCCCGTGATCCGGCTGGTCGTGAGTGTCATCTTCCACCTCAAGCCCATGCCCGCTCCGTACTACGTCGCTCCCTCCATGGCGGCGGCGCTGGACTGGGTCCTCGGACAACTGGAGGCCGCGGGGCTCTCCGAGCAGGCCGCTCGCATCCGGCGTCACTCCGAGTGGCTCGTCTACGGACGGACGGGCTGAACCGAGGCCCGCTGAGAGGTGTCAGACGATTCGTAGGCGGCGAGGGAGCGGAACAAGTTCTCTGACACCTCCTGGAGCGCCAGAGCGTGGAAGGACGGCATGCGTCGACTCAACCACCCCGGAAGAGGGACCAGAGCAGGTGGAGGAGCCCTTCGAAGGCGCCCGACACGGCGGCCGAGCCCACGAGGCCGACGAGGACCGCCACCCGCTGGGGCCAGGGAGAGGGACCCCGCTGGATGCTGCCCCCGGCGCCCAGGTTCACGGCGAGGGAGGCCGGAGCGGGTTCCTGGCGCAACGCGACCCAGGCTCTCGCGCTCATCCACAGGCCCGGACAGCGCGGACACACCTCGATCGGTTGACCCCGCGGCTCGCTGGGGAACAGCCGCGCGGCACACGAGGGGCAGCGATGGGAGGCCTCGGGGCAGCGGGAACAGTGCTCGTCGGGAGGCCGGGACTCGTGCAGACCCCGGGCGCAGAGCCCCTCGCGGGTCCAGCGCGAGCGTTGCTCCAGCGCCTGGGTGAGCAGGGGGGGGAGGGACGTCTGGGGACGGGCGTCCCAGTGGCCCTGGCACCGGGGACACACCTGCAGGGTGCCCTCACGCGTGCGCCGGCCGTGCAGCGGAATGCCACACTCCGGGCAGGTGGGAGCGGGGGGCTTGCTTGGGACCAGGTCCATGCCATGCATTCTATGGCCCGGGCCGCGTGAATGCCCCCGCTCCTGTCACGGGAGCGCGGTCACCGCCCGGCGGGGTCGTGGGCGTGCTCGCCGCGCCCATCTTCTCAGGGGCTTCTGCGAGTCTGGTCTCAAGGCACTCATGACTGCCTCACCAACTCCTCGTAGTCCTTGAGCTCGAACGGCAGCGTCAGTGCACCGAAGTTGGGGAGGCCATCCGCAGCGCCGTTCTCTCCTTCCACTCGCCAGGTCATCCTTGTGCCTGGCGAGTTCACCGGCGAGAACGTACGCGCCCACCATTGCGACCGACGTGCCCTGTCCGGCTACTTCGCGATCTTCCGGATCTTGCCCTCGCCAGCCCAGTAGACCCCCGTGCTGTCCACGGCGAGGTTATAAGACTCGCCGGTGGACGCCAGGACCTGGGCGCCGGTGCCGTCCTTGCACATCGCCCGGAGGGCTGTTCCATCGAGCCAGTAGATCCTCTCGCTATCGACGACGACCCTCGTCCCCGTGGCGGCGAGCTGGACGGCGGTGCCACCGCTCTTGGGAATTCTGTAGACCCCGCTCGCGGCGTAGTAGACGTTGGCGTCGTCGAAGTCGAGATACCAGCTCGTACGAGTGAGCTTGATCGGCGCCCCGGCGCCAGACTTGGGCGCCTTCATGGTGGAAGAGAGGGAGCCGAGTTCGCGATAGTACAGGCTATCGCCGTCCGCGAACAATGACGTCCGCAGCCCGCCCGAAACAGGATCACGAGGGACGACCAGGGAAGCGGTCCCGCCCGAGAGCGGCTGGGCGTAGATGTTGTATTGATTGTTGCCGATCCAGTAGATACGGGTCGAGTCCACCGCCACCCCCGACGGGTAGCCGCCGGTGACCGGCAGCGCGGTGATGGTGCCGTCAGGGTTCACCCTGTTCAATTTGCTCCCGAGGCCGGGACCACTGCCGGAGAAGTAGGCGTAGGGGCCGCTTCCCACGAGCTCGGTCACGTAGGTGAGCCGATTGATGAGGACGGTCTTCGCGCCGCCGGCCTTGGGGACCCTGCCTACCTCGTCGTTGCTGACCTCGGAGCCATAGCCGCCGCCGTAGTACACGTACTGGTCCGTCAGCGCGATATTGATGGCGCCGTTGGTGTTGATGGTCGCGAGATCGATAGGGGTGCAGCTCCCATTGCACAGCGGCGCGCACGCGAGCGTGGGGGCGGAGCTGGTGTCGCCCCCTGAGCCCTTGCGGAGTTCGAGCGCGCTCTCCGCCTGGCCTTCCTCCAGACTCGCGCCCGCGACGCCCGCCTCGCCGGGCGAGCCGCCGCAGCCGGCCAGGGCGGCGGAGAGGAGGAGGGCCGAAGCGGCGTGAAACGAGGGCTTCGTGCGGGTGAGGGCTTCAGCTTGGGCGGGTTGACGAGCTGCCGTATCTTTTCTCATGTGGATACCCTGTCAGGAGGGAACGCACGAACCATGCGTTCTTTCGGATCAAGCCGGTGCGGTCGGGAGGCCCCGGGAGCTTCAGGCCTCCCGCCCGTCGCGGATTACTGCAACAGCTTCTGCTTGATGAAGGCGCCGGAGGGCGTGAGGGCCGAGTCAGGCCAGTTGCCGGTGGTGCTCGCGCCGGGGACGAGCGCGGAGGCCGTCTCGGGCTTGTCGTGCAGCGACCAGTTGGCCCAGCTCAGCTTGCGGCTGTTCATGAAGTCGATCCACTGCTGGCTCTCGTTGAGGTTGAGATTGCCATTGCCGGACGCGTCGCAGGTGCCGAACTCCGTCACGAACAGGGCGATGCCCCTGGACAGCGCCGCGGCCGCCCTGTCGCGCAGCCATTGCCCGTGCGTGCCCGCGTAGAAGTGCAGCGTATAGGCCACGTTGGGGTACTGGGTGATGGGGTTGCTGGCGGCCGCGTCCACTCCCTGCGACCAGGTCGGCGTGCCCACCACCACGAGGTTGGGAGCGCCGGCGGCGCGGATGGCGCCAATGATTTCCACGGCGTAGGCGCGCACCTCGCCCCAGGACTCGTTGTCCGGCTCGTTGAAGATCTCGAAGATGACGTTGGGGGTGTTCTTGTAGAGCTGCGCCATCTCCGTGAAGAACGCCTTGGACTGCGCGGTGTGTTGCGTGGCGCTGTGATCATGCCAGTCGATGATGACGTAGATGCCCTTGGCGATGGCCGCGTCGACGACGGTCTTCACCCGGGCCTTCTCCGCCGCCGGATTGGTGAGATAGCCGCCTTCCTCCACGGCCATGGCGGCGCGCACCACGGTGACCTTCCAGTTGTCCGCGAGCGAGTTGACGACGGAGGCGTTGTAGAACGCGCTGCCCCACTGGCTCCAGAAGAGGCTCATTCCCTTGAGCTGGACGGCCACGCCATTCTGGTTCTGGATTTGATTGCCCACCACCTTGAGCTGGCCATTCGTGGCCACGGGCGAGGCGAGCGGCGCCGGAGCCGGGTTGGGGGGCTGGGCCGGAGCGGGGTTGGTGGGTGTGGCGGGCGATGTGGGGATCGTGGGGCCAGGCTCCACGACCACCGGAGGCTGCTCCCCTGGAGGAGTGGGCTCCTCGATCCCGCACCCGCCGAGCAGCGACAGGTGGAGGACCGCCAGACACAGACCCCACCCGCCGCTCAGACCCCTACCGCCTGAAACCTGATTCCTCTTCATTCGCGCCTCTCGAGATGGATGCAATGTCGTCGCGGGTGTCTTTCAGACAGACACACGCGCGGCTTGGCTCATCGTCAAGCGGGCGCAGGATAACTCATTGGTTTGCCAATAGGTGGGTTTTCCCCGTTTTCTTGGTTTTTAACATATTGATTGAAAAGGAGGTCAGTAGGGAGCAGGTAGGCCGCCGGTGCCGTCCAGCTATTGCTTCACGAGCACCAGATCACGCGACTGGATGAGGTCCACTTCGCCCGCGAAGTGCGCGAAGTCCTCGTACTGTTTCACCGCGATGCGGCCTCGTTCCACGCGCAGTGTTTCGTCGATGGTGAGCGTGTGGCCCTCCTGCTTCTCCGTGCGCAGCAGCCGGCCGAAGGGGCTCTCCGTCTTCAATTGCGCCTGGGGGTCCGCCAGCCGGTAGCCCGAGGGCATCTTCAGGCTCACCCGCGTGGTGCTCGCCTCGGTGTCGTCGATGAGCAGGGGCACGGTGCGCGTGCTCAGCTGCACGTACTGCCGTCCCAGCGTCGCGGGCATGGTGATGGGCGGCAGCACCAGCGTCCCGCCGCTCGCGCGCGCGAAGTTCGCGGCCTTGAAGGCGTAGCGCACCGTGAAGGGGGCACCCACCTGCTCCTCGCGATCGAACTTCAGCTCGGTCAGCTCCGCCCCGTTGAAGTAGCGGCCCACCGCGTTCTGGAGGGCCTGCTGCCGGCGGTCGCCGGAGATGGCCTCGAAGGCCTCCGCGAGCTGGGCCGCGTCGTAGCCCGTGTAGACCTCCTCGCCGCGGCCCACGAGGTGGCCGTTCGCGTCCAGCTCCAGCTCCAGCTTCACCTGCTTGCCCGGCTGCGGCTCGAGCTTCGGCGTCTTCACCTTCTCCAGGGCCCGGCCCGGCTCGGGCAGCAGGTACGCGTCACGCTCGCCCAGCGCCGTCTCGGGCAGCACGCCGAAGGGCGCGTAGCGCGTGGTGGTGTCCAGCCACACCGGCCCCGAGCCCGGCACCTCCGCGCGCAGCGCGATGTAGGGCAGCAGCGACTCCTCGGGGAAGAGGTACTCCGCCGGATCCACCGAGAAGGTGCGCACCGCCGCCAGGCGCGTGGGAATCCCCAACGTCTCCAGCCCCGTCTTGAGCGCCCACATGCGGCTGCCCCGGTCCTGCGCCACCGTGGACGCCGCCGACTGCGTCAGCCCCGCGTCCCGGCCACTGAAGCGCTTCATCACCGCCGCGTACAGCGCCTGGGCCGCCTCCAGCCCGCGCTTGTCCCCGGCCGCCTCGCGCGCGAACGCCTCCAGCTCCCAGTTGAGCGCGCCCCGCTCCAGGAAGCTGTCCGCGTACACCGCCACCAGCTTGTCATTGCCCGTGGTGCCCGCGCCCACCACCACGAAGGGCAGGTATTCCTTGCTCGAGGGGCCATCCGGCTCGGGGATGAGGGGCGGCACCCCGCGCACCTCGTGGGTGAAGATCTCCTCGTCGCCCTTCACCGTGGGCGGCGGCACCCGGACGTTGTGCGCGTCCACCTTCATGCCCGTGCCCTTGGGCGCCACCACCGTGTACGTGGCGCGGTGGTCCGGCATGTTCGCCACGCTGAAGTAGAAGTCCGACGCCTTGAAGCCCGGCTGCGCCGGCCCGCGCGAGGGCTCCGCCACCAGGTACTCCATCTCCACGTAGTCGCCTACCTGCACGCCCGGCAGGCTGACGCTGTCCTTGCCCTCGATGCTCTCTGGCTCCAGCACGGTGCCATTGGCCTTGAGGGTGCGCACCGCGAGGGGCTGCGCGCCCGCGGGCAGGTTCACTTCCGCGATCTCCTGCACGCCGCTCTGCTCCAGCGCCTTCTGGATGATGTGGATGCGGCTGACCTGGGAGCCATCGGGGAAGACCTGGGTGGCGGCCGCGTCCAGCACGTAGGCGGCGGAGCTGTCCTCGGGGCCGTGGTTCTGCTCGTAGTCGCGGATGGCCTCGCGCCCGTTGATGGCGTGCGCCTGCAACACCTCCTGCCCCGTCTTCGCGCGCGTGACGGCGCGGCGCAGCGACAGGTTGTCCCCAGCCAACAAGAGCGACTGCTCGCGCAGGGCGAGCGCCCCGGCGGCGTCTCCGGCCAGCTCACGCACGTCCGCCCACTTCTCCAGCACCCGGGGGTTGCGCGGCCACAGCAGGCTCAGCTCCTTGAGCGTGGCGGTGGCGTCGTCGAAGCGGCGCAGGGCCACCTGCGCGGCCGCCAGCGACAGGGCGGTGGTGCCGTCCCCAGGATTGCGCGCGAGCTGCTCCCGGTAGAGGGCGGCGGTGCGCTCCATGTCGCCCCGCATCCGCGCGTGCTCGGCCGCTCGTCCGAGCGAGCCCGGGCAGCCCTCCAGCGAGGTGATCAGCTCATCCGTGCGCGCCACCGCGTCCCGGCGCCTGGCCAGGTTGTAGCGGAGCCCCTGCGCCTCGCACAGGCCCGGCTGCACCTGGAGCGCCGCCGCCAGGCTCTCCTCCGCCGTGCTGTCCAGCTCCAGGGCCACCGCCGCGCGCGCCTCCATCAGCAGCACGGGCCAGCCCGTGGGAGTCGCCGCCTTGCGCGCCGTCTTGAGCGTCTCCAGCGCCGTGGTGGGCTGGTTGTCGCCGAGGGACAGCTCGGCGCGCACCATCAGCGCCACCACGTCGCTCGCGTCCTTGGCCAGCACCGCCTCCAGGTCCCGCGTCGCGCGTCCGCGTGCCACCTTGCTGGGGATGGTCCGGTCCTGCACGGCCAGCTCCGCGCGCAGCGACAGCACGGCCGGGGTCTGCGAGAGCTTCGCCAGGCGCGTCATCAGCCGCCAGGAGCCGTCCGGATCCCTCGACATGCCGTCGCGCACCGCGATGAAGTCCGCGAGCAGGGTACCGGCCTCGGCCGCGAGCGCCGCGGACAGGTCCTCGGCGCGCGGGTAGACGAGCTCCGCGCGCGCCTCCTTGGGGCCACTGCCCCACGGGGCGGGAGCGGGCCCGGTGGCGGCGCTGTAGCGCAGGGCGGCGGGGCGCCCGTCGGCGCGCGACAGTGTGACGGACACGGAGGCCTGGCGCTGATCGCGCAGCAGCTTGACGAGGACGCGGTGCCGGCCCGCGCCGAGCTGCATGGGGCGCGCGGCCACGGTGGACGCGGCGCGCGCGAAGGCCCGGCGATCGAGCACGGGCTGCCCATCCAGCATCAGCTTGTACGAGGAGGCGGACGCGGCGCGCACCACGTAGACGCCCGCCTCGGGCACCTCCACGTCCGCCGCCATCAGGTAGACGTCTCCCGTGCTCGGCTCACCCGCGATGTCCAGGCGGCTGTCGGGCGCGTGGAGGATGCGCGGCGCGAGCGCTCCGAAGGGGCCGGTGAAGGGGCCCACGAGCGAGCCGTCCTTCTCCGGCGCGAGCGGCTCGTCGAAGGTGAGCAGGTGCCAGGCGGAGAAGGGCCCGAGCAGCGTGGCCGTGTCCGCGGCGCCGAGATCCTGGAGCACCTGCGTCTGGGCGGCCCGGTCCGGCCGCAGGGCCAGCAAAGAGAGCTGGGCCGCGCGCAGCAGTTGGGCGGCTTCCCCCGCGGCGCCGGCGTCGAGCGCGGCGAGCAGGCCGGTGAGGATGACCTCATCCAGCGCGGGCGAGACACCCACCGACTCCAGCACGTAGCGCGCCGAGGGTACCGCCAGCGGATGACGGGGCGCCCGGGTGACCACCGCCAGCGCGGCGTCGAGCGCCCGGCGGGGCTGGGCGGCGCGGCGCGCAAGCAGGTGCTGGCCGTAGAGGGAGTAGGGCTCGGCCGGGTCCTTGGAGATGGCCTCGTCGAAGCGGCCCTGGGCGGCCGCCACGTCCCCTTGCACCAGCCAGGAGTGGAAACCCGCGAAGGCGAGGGTGCGCGAAGCGGAAGCCCCATTGCGCGCCGCCGTGGCGGCCCGTTCGAGCACCTCGGAGGAGGCGGGGGAGTGAGCGGCACAGCCGGCCACGAGGCCGGTGACGAGCAGGAGCGCGAGATGGGCGCGGGGAGTCGTGCGCATAGAGGACCCAGGGATAGTTCAAAGCCCGGGTCCGGGCCACATCCGCATGCAGCGGAGGGCCGCGCACTTCTCTATTTCGAGCGCTTGCCCTTCGAGGAAGTGGTCTTGGGGGGGGCGCGCTTCGCCGGGGCGGCGGCCGGCCGGGAGACCTGCGGCGGCCGGGAGACCTGCGGCGGCGGGGTGAGCTGGGCGGTGGTGGACTGCTTGGGCGCGGGCCACACCTGATAGGTGAAGTTCTCCGCCTGGCACCTGCCCTCGATGCAGCCGAGGGCCGGCACGGGCTCGTCGCCGAAGCGCCTGCTCTGCCAGTCCGTCCCCAGGTGCAGGGGCTCGCCCATGGGACGCTGATCCTCCTTGGTCCCCACCGAGGCGACGAGCACGCCTTCCTCATCCACCTCCAGCGAGAGCTGCACGGGCCCGTCGGGCGAATCCTCGCCGAGCATGATTCCGCGCTTCTCGCCGAGGTTCCACTCCAGCCGCAGCGGTGCCCCCGCGCCGCTGTACACCAGGGCCACGTAGCGGCCCGTGCTGCCGAGCAGCAGCAGGGCGACCTCGGGGTCCGGCGCCTCCCCGCGCTTGAAGGAGCGCAGGCGGTTGTCGAGGGTGGGCTCGGGGTCGCGGGCATCCACGCGCGCGGAGAAGCGGGCGCGGCTGCCGCGCATGCTGCGCACGTCCACGCGCATGAGCCCCACGCGGGACTGGCCTTTCACCGAGGGGAAGACGATCGTGCGATCCTCCAGCTCCACGGGCCGGCCCGACACGAGCACCGAGGGCTTGTCGGGGCCTTCCCCGAGCGTCACCCGGCGCGTCTCGCCCTCCACCGTCATCAACCGTCCGGCGAGCGACTGCGCGGCGGGCAGTCCGAGGTCCGAGGTGAGCGCGGCGCCCGGGGTGCGCTCCACGCGCTTCTCCCCGCTGCGCATCCACGCCACGCCCAGGATGCCCACGGACGCGATCACCATCACCGTGGCGACCACCTGCAGGCAGGTGCGCACCACGCGCGCCGCCACCCGCTTGGCGCGCTGCACGCGGCTGAGCTTCGCCGGCGCGATGGTGGTGTAGTGGGGGATGAGCGGTTCCAGGTCCCGGATGAGCGCGGTGACGTTCGGGTAGCGCTCCTCGGGCTGCTGCTTGAGGCACCGGTCGATGATGCCGTCCAGCTTGGGGTCCACCCCCGGCTTGCGGCGCGAGGGCGGATCATAGTGGCCCGCGGGCAGCTCCCCCACGAGCATCTCGTAGAAGATGAGGCCGAGCGCGAAGATGTCCGCGCGGCCATCCGCGTTCTTCGCGTCCACGCGCTGCTCGGGCGCCATATAGGACAGCGTCCCCATGGCCACGTGCGTGCTGGTGAGGGCGAAGCGCGTGCTGCTGTCCTCGAGGAACGAGGCGAGCCCGAAGTCCGTCACCTTGGGCAGATCCCCCGCCTGCATGTCGAAGAGGATGTTCTCCGGCTTGAGGTCGCGGTGGATGACGCCCCGGTTGTGCGCGTACTCGATGGCCCGGCAGATCTGCATCATGATCCGCAGGTGCTCGAAGGGATCCTCGGGCGGCTGGCGCATGCGCTCGCGCAGCGAGGGCCCGTCCACGAACTCCATCACGAGGTAGTACGTCGTCGGCGTGCTGCCCTTGTCGACGATGGACACGATGTGCGGGTGGTGCAGGGTGGCGAGCGCCGCGGCCTCCTTCTGGAAGCGCGCGACGAAGCTCTCGTCCTGGGCGAGCTGCTGGCTGAGCAGCTTGACCGCCACGGTGCGGCCGAGCGAGAGCTGGGTGGCCTTGTGCACCTCGCCCATGCCGCCGGCTCCAACGAGTTTCTCCAGCCGGTAGCCTGGAATGAGATCCGGATCGAACGTCCGGCTGATGGAAGTGGCGGTGGCGTCGAGCGAGGACATGGCAGGCGGGCGCGTAGGCTACCAGAACCGATCGCGCGCGGACGCCAGAAGCCGTGGCCGCCTCGCCAGCAGGGGAGCAGGCAGGGGTGTCGCGGAGGCGTCACCTTCTCCTACACGCATGGGTTTCGGGGAATGCCGTGTGCTCCGGGTCGAGCGCGTGGTGGGTGTTAGGCTGACCTCCGAGGAACTCACGCCATGAACATCACGCTATCGCCCCAGGACTACGCCACCGCCTTCCACCTGCTCGCCAAGACGGCCCGGCACCACGAGAACATCGGGCAGTGGGTCGAGCGGAATCTTCTTTCCCGGCTGCCCGCGCGTCCCTCGCTGCTCGATGTGGGCGCGGGGCCGGGCACCGTCTCCCGGCGGCTCGCGGCGCACTTCGGCTCGCTCACCCTGCTCGAGCCCAATCGGGATCAGCTCGGCGCGTTCGATCTCCCGGGGGCTCGGCTCATCCACGGCACGCTGGAGAGCCTTCAATCATCCGAGCAGTACGATGTCGTCCTCTGCTCGCACGTGCTGTACCACGTGCCCGTGTCCGCATGGGGCGGGTTCATCGATCGGCTGCTCTCGTTCGTGCGTCCGGGAGGGTACTGCCTGCTCGTGCTCGGCTCGGCCCATGGACAGAACTACGAGCTGCATCGCGACTTCACCCAGACGGTGATCTCCAGCGAGCAGCTCAAGGCCGTGCTGAAGCAGAAGCAGCTGTCGTACGAGGTGGCCGACACCCAGAACAGCTTCTCCGCGACCACCTTCGAAGAGATGTACACGCTCTGCCGCTTCTTCGTGTTCGAGGACTGCTACACCGCCGGGCAGCTCGCCGCCCTGAGCGAGGACGAAGCGCGCGCGCTCGATGCCAGGATTCGCGAGCACGCCGAGGGCTGCCGGGAGCCGGACGGGGTGTACCGCCTGACGCAGGACGAGGATCTCGTCCTCGTCTCCAAGCCGTAGGCTCAGCGCACCGTCCAGGTGGTGGGCGCCACGCGGAAGGCCGTGTTCTCGCTCCCCACGAGCGACAGGCTGGAGGCGCCCGCCTGCAGCGAACCGGCGAGCGTGGGCACCACCCGGAACCGGGCCGTGAAGGGCTCGGCGGCGCCGCGTGGCGGCAGGGTGAGGCTCACCGCTCCGTCCTCCACGTCGTAGGCCGTCACCCGGCCCTGCCGCACCAGCTCCTCCAGGCTCGGGCGATCCACCTGCACCCCCGCGGGCAGCTCCTGGCGCAGCGTGAGCTCCAGGCCCGCGGGAGAGGCCGCCTGGAGTGTCACCTCCACGGGCATCCCCACCTTCGCGTCCGCCGCGACCTTCATGGCGAGCTCCAGCCCATGGCCCGGCTCGCTCGCGCGCCAGGGCACGCGGGCGGCCAGCGTCAGGGAGAAGCCCAGCCCTGGTACCGCGGGCTCCGCGCGCACGCTCCAGGTGTGCGGGCCCACGGAACCGGGCGCCTCCGCTTCCAGCGCGAGCACCTCGCGCAGCGCCTTCGCGTCGAACGTCCCCTCCGTCACCGGCTGGCCATCCCGCTCCAGCACCACCCGGACCTGCGAGGGGAGTGGCTCCTTGAAGAGGGCCAGCACGGCCTGGAGCCCGGCGAGGTTGGCGCGCCCGTCGCCCCAGCCGGACTCGGGCCGGTAGTCCGCGAGCAGCGAGGTGCCCAGGTCCGCGAGCGGCGCTTGCTTGTCCTCCACGAGCGCCAGCACCGCGAGCGCGGTGGCCTCGGCCTCCGAGGGGACCTGTCCATCCGCGCGCACCACGCCCGCGGGCACGGGGAGGTACGCCGCGCCATCCGGCCGCCGCTGGAGCGCCTCACGGACCCGCCCGCGCAGCGTGTCCCGGACCGAGCCGGACACCCCTCCGCTGGCCAGCACCGCCGCCGCCGTGTACCCGTCCCGGATGCGTGACAGGGAGCGCTCGAAGGCACCCGCCGCGCGTGCCCCGAAGGCCGAGGCCCGCCGGCTGCCCGCGTCCGTGCCCATCCCGGCGCGCACCACCCGGGTGCACTCCGCCGTGGCCACCAGCAGCCGTTGCAACGTCCACCCCTCGCCGCCCTGGCACGTTCCATCCGGACGCTGGGCCCGCGCCACCTGCTCGGACAGGCGCTCGCCGAGCCGTGCCAGCACGGGGTTGCCCGGGTGCGCCAGCGCCGCCTCGGCGAGCAGGGCCGCCGTCGCCACGTCCGGCGCGCGTCCGGCCCGCAGCACCCGCTGGCCCGCGAGCACCGACGCCTGCTCGAGCGCGCGTGGCTCCACCGTCCCGCCCAGGCCCTGGAGCAGTGCCGGGGCGCGCCCGGTGAGCAGCAGCGCATAGGCATCCTCGGCCCCGCCCGTGCGGCCGGGAGCCGCCGCCAGCTCCGAGCGCAGCACGCCCAGCGCCCCGGGGAAGACGAGCAGCCGCACCCGCTCGCTGCCCTCCACCGGGGACGCGGCCCCCACCAGCTCCAGCGTGCGCGGCGCGGCCAGGGTGCCTCCGCGGGTCTCGCGCACCAGTTGCCCCGTGGGCCACACGTCGAAGCCTCGCTCCACCGAGTCCGCTCCCTCCAGCGCGGCCCGCACCGTCACCGGCCCCGGCCTCGCCGCGCGCAGCGTCACGTACTCCACCACGCTGCCCGCCGCCGGCACCGTCACCGTGCGCGTGCCGCCCTCCACCGCCACTCCCTGGGCCTCCACCTTCAGCGCGCGCGTCACCGCGGCGCCCGTGGTGTTCACCACCTGCACCGGCATGCGCACCACGTCTCCGGCCCGCAGGAAGGCGGGCAGCACCGGATCCACGTAGGTGGGCAGCGAGCTCGCGAAGGTGCTCACCGCTCCGGCCTGGGCCCCCGAGCGCGAATGCGCCAGCGCCAGCACCCGCCAGCGCGTCAGCCTGTCCGGCACCTTCACGGGGACCGAGGCCTCGCCCGATGCGTCCGTCACCACCAGGGGCTCGAAGAGGAACGTCTCGGGGAACCACGCCCGTCCCGAGGGGGCCGCCGCTTCCTCCTGCATGGGCGCGGGGGCAGGGGGGGGCGGAGGGGGCGCCATCGCTCCCGCGGGCATTGCCTTGTCCATCTGCATCCCGAACGCGGCCGGGGCTCGCTGCTTGCGTGCTCCTCCGCGTCCGGGCGCGGCGCCGATTCCCCTGAGCGACTCATCCGCCTCGGAGAAATCGGCGGCGGGAGGGCGCGCGGCCTGGGCCATGGCGGGCATCTCCGCCATCGCCGCCTCGGGCTCCGGTTGCGGTGAGAGGCGCGGCATGACCGAGAGGCCTATGAGCAACAGGGTCAGCACGGCGCCCAGGACGAGGCCCCCCACTCCCACGAGGATGGTGCGCTTCATGGCAACTCCCGGGCGACCCATGCGCCCCAATTCTCGATGTCCTGCGGCAACCGCGTGCCGTTGACCACCACCGCGCGTGGATCCGTGAGGGCGAGCAGCTCCGGGGGCAGTTGCGACAACCGCAACCGGCGGCCGTAGGCGTCCGTGACCTTCTCGCCCCGCTGCTCACAGGCCGCGAGCGCCTGCTCCCATTGCCGCGCGAGGCCCTCGGGCGACAGCGTCTCGCCCTGGGGCGCGGACTCCTCCCAGGCGCGCACCCGCACCGTCAGCTCCGAGAGCACCCGGTAGAAGGGCTCGGTCAACTCCACGTCGGGCTCGAAGGGCGTCCGCGCCGAGAACGACAGGGTGCGTTCCCCCTCGTCGCGCGCGGGTACGCCCCTCACGCGCAGCAGCGTGGCGGCGGCGGCGTTGGCGCCCCGGATGCGCCCCATGACGAGCGCCGTGCTGTCCAGCACCCCGAAGGCGGGCGAGGGCACCGAGGGCGCCGGCCGCATTCCATCCAGCGCGTCCGCGTCCGGCAGGGCCACGAGCTGTGACAGGCTCTCGTCCACGCCGAAGAGGCCCACCGCCGCCGGGCCCTTGCGGCCGTCCACCCACGTGTTCACCTGGAGGTGGGCCAGCTCGCCGGGGGCATAGGCCGCCTTGTCCGGCGCCACCTCCAGCGCGAGCCGCGCCTGGGGCGCCACGTACACCCGCGCCACGGCCCCGTTCCAGGAGGCCTCGGCCCAGCCCTCGAAGCTGGTGGGCAGGGAGAAGCGCGCCACCGGCACCGCCCCCGTCCGCTCCACCTTCGCCCGGAGGGTCCTGTCTCCCGCCTGGAGATCGAGCTCCTCGGGCAGTCCCCCCACGAAGTCCGGACCGCGCAGCAGCTCGATGCTCACGTCTCCTCCGGCCTGGGCCAGCACGGGCGAGGCGCGCAGGCGCGTGGGAGGCAGCCGCGTGGGCGATGCGATCCACGTCGTCGAGCCGAGCTCCCCCGTCGCGTCCTTCGCGCTCACCTTCAGCTCGTAGCCCAGCATCGTCGTCTCCTGGGGAGCGGCGCCCTCGGAGGCCCGGGAAGCGGGCTCGGCGGTGAAGCGCACGATGCCCATGGCGTGGCCGGGCTCCTCGCTCAGCCGCATCCCCGTGAAGCGCGACTGGATGCAGGAGAGGTGCGTGGTGGGCAGCGAGTCCTCCTGGGGGCGTGGGGACGTCCAGCCCACTTCCACCTCGCGCTTGCCCGGACGCGTGCGCCAGGTGAGCACCGCGGGCAGCGGCGCGGAGAGCGACAAGTCCGCGGGCAGGCACTCGCGCGCATCGAGCGCCGCGCGGTGCAGCGCCTCCTCGAGTCCCTCGCTGGCGCCGGAGAGTTCGAGCACCTCGAAGCCGAGCGAGGGCAGTCCCGGCTCCGTCAGGGACAGGGAGAGCCCCAGCATGCGCTCGCGGCCGGGGGGCAGGGTGCGCGCGCGCAGGATCGCGGCGGCGCAGGCGGCCAGCGGCGAGTCCTCCGCGGTGACGTCCACCACCGCGCCTCCCGCCGTGACACGCAGGCCGAACTCCATCTCGGAGGAACCTCCGTCGGGCGACACGAAGCGGGCGCAGGGGCGCAGGGGCTCCAACCACCGCTCCACGGCGAGCTGATCCTCCAGGGAGGCGTCGCCCTCGTCGGCGAGCAGATCCTTCAACCCCTCGAGCCGCACCGGGGGCGGCCGGGGAGCGGGGCGCACCGGCATGGCGGGCAGCACGACGTTGATGGGCGGGCCCGGGTCGAGCTGGAAGGCGGCCACGCCGTCCTCGTCCGTCACCGCGCGCACGCCCTCGTCGTTGGGGTCCCACGCGCGGCGCACGGTGAGCTCGGCGCCGGGCAACAGCCGGCCGGCGGCGGTGGTGGCACGCAGGTAGACGCGGTTGCTGTAGCCGTCCACCAGGCCGTCCGATTGCTCCGTCACCGCCGACACGGAGAGGGCGTCCTCGGCGAGCAGTACCGAGGTGGCGCCTTGTACCTGGTCTCCCGCCGGGTCCGTGGCGGACAGCGCCGCGGAGAGGGTGGCCTGGCCGCGCAGGTCGAAGGGCACGCGCGGCAGTTGGAGGCGGAAGCGTCCCGCGGCGTCCGTGCGGGCCTCGCGGGGCAGGCCGTCGCGGGCGCTCGCGTCGAGCCACGCGGTGGGAGGGGGCCAGCGGCCCGAGGCGCGCCAGTCCACCTTCACGGCGGCGCCGGACACGGGGGCTCCCGAGGTGTAGAGGACACGGCCCTCGACGAGGGGCGACTCGCCCGCGCGCCAGAAGGGCTTCGTGCCCTGGGCCTCCACCTGGAAGCGGGGGAGGGTGAAGGGCTGCACCTGGAAGGACGCCTCGCCGACGGCGTCTCCGCTCGTCCAGGACACCTTCCAGGAGCCGGTGGCCGCGCCGCGGTCGAGCGGGAACTCTCCGGACACCACGCCCCAGGGGCCCGCCGGCATGCGCTGCTCGAGCAGGACCTCGCCCGAGGCATCTCTCACGAACCAGGAGCCCGGGCGCCCATCGAGCGGAGCCAGATCCCGGGCGCGCAGCACCACGGCGCGAAAGCGCACCACGTGGCCGGGCTCATAGAGGGGCCGGTCGGTGAGCACCTGGACGCGGGCGGGAGCGTAGAGGGGAAGCGGGGCGTCCACGGTGTCCGTGCCCAGCGGCGAGTCGACGCGGGCACGCAGCCGGTAATCCCCGTCCGGCAGGGCGGGCAACTTCACCCGGGCGCTCTGGGCGAAGCCGGGCTTCTGCCGCTCCCAGGGACTCTCGACGGCAAGCGGAGTCTCCTTGCCCTCGGCATCCACGAGGAAGAGGGTGGGCTCCAGGCGGCGCACCGCGGATTGCAGCGTGCCGCCGTCCCGGGTGACGCCATGGGCGAGGGCCCCGACGGTGACGCTGCCCGTGGCCTCGCGGGCGAGTCCCTGGACGTCCAGGGTCACGGTCTGTCGCAGGCGTCCGTCCGGACACCGCGGCGTCTTCACCCCCTGGAAGATCCAGGTGGACACGCAATCGTCCACGGCCACCCACCAGATGCCGAGCAGGATGACGATCGCGGCGATGCCGAGCGTGACCCGGCGATTGGAACGGATGTTCATCGACCCTCCCGTGACCAGTCTACGCCACGGGGTGGGGCGGTGTACCTGGGAGGCTCACCGCTGGGTGGCGGACATGAACGCCACCTGCCGCTCCTGCATGAACGCCAGACACTCCATGATGATGGTGGGAGGCGGGAACACGGGCGCCCGGGTGAAGTTCACGAACGCGGTCTTGACGTCCTCGTAGAGGGCCGGGTTGAACGGCGCGCCCGGCTGGGTGCTGGCGAGCAGCTCGTGCATCTTGCGCAGCACGGGCTCGGCGGTGCCGGTGGCCACCTTCGCCTCCTTCTCCAGGGTTGCCAGCAACTGCTCCCGCCTGACCGCCAGCTCGGGGGGCTCGGGGGGAAGCGTGGAGGCGTTCGGGGTCGTCTGCGACATGGGCGGTCTCGTGGGGTGAAGGGGGTTCAACGGCAAGTCGGCGGCATGTTGGGAGAAAAAGCAGCTCCAGGCAATCCGGGGAACGGCCCGCCCTCCACCCGGGGGTTCTGGCCGCGGACGAGGACAAATGCTACGCGCGGGCCCCGTCGTGGCTCCGTGCAGGAGCGCGCTTCGCGAGGAGTCCGGATGTCGTCTCAGTGGGTGCCGTGGCGGTCGGGCAAGGCGTGCGTGATGGGTCTGTGCGTGGCTCTGTTGGCCTGTCGTGGAAGTGAACGGGCCGCGCCTGGAGCGTCGCGCGCACGGGAGGCCGACGAACCCTCGGCCCTGGCCGTGTCCACGCGCACGGGCGTGCATGGCATGGTTGTCTTTGGAGACCAGGGCCTCTACCTCTACCACCTGCCCATGTGGCATGGCCTCCATGCCTGGCAGATCGTCATCGAGGCCCGCCCGGATGAGGAGGGACGCCGCCTCTACGACTCGGACCGGGCCGCGGGCAGCCCGCTCGTCACCTTCGAGCCGGAGCCCTTCGCCCTGGCCTCGCTGAAGCCGGGCTTCACGCTGGAGGGCACGCTCCACCACGGTCACTTCGAGCAGGGCGGAACGCCGCTTCCTTCCGCGGACCGCGCGGCGAAGGTGTCGTTCACGGTCCAGCGTCTGCTCATGGTCAAGGCGCTGAATCCCACCGACCCGGCGCCCTCCCGCGCGAGCTACCGGGTGTTCGGCCGGGACGGAGAATGGTTCGGCGTCCACGTCGCCAGCCGCGCTCCGGACTTCGATCAGATCCTCCGCCTGGAGACGCGCTCCGCGGCGCTCGGTGACGCGCGGGGGAGCGCGGGCGTGCCCGTGACCGCCAGCCTCCCGAACGACGCGGACCACCGGCCCCTCGCGGGCGCCGCCTGGACGGGGCTCCTCGAGGACGGCACCGAGGTGGCCTTCACGGTGCAACGCGAGGAGTACTTCAGCACCACCGATCTCGGGGCGCGGTGAGCCGGCGGGCGCTTTGAGCTGAAAACGACGAGGGCGCCTCCCGGAATGGGGGGCGCCCTCGGACGATGCGGCTCGAGGAGAAAAACTACTTGGTCTCGGCGGCCTTGGTCTCGGTGGCCGGGGCCTTCTTCTCGGCCTTCTTGGTGGTCTTCTTGGTGGTCTTCGTCTCGGTCTTGGTCTCCGTCGTGGGGGCGGCCTCGGGCTGGGCCTCGGCCTTGATGCCCTCGGCCTGCGCCTCGGCCTTCAGCGCGGGAGCGGGAGCGGCGGCGGGAGCGGGAGCGGCGGCGGGAGCGGGAGCAGCGGCGGGAGCCGGAGCGGCCTTGGTGGGCTCGGAAGCAAACGCGGACAGCGACGCGGACAGCACAACGGCGGCGAGGACGTTCTTCATGGTCGGGCTCCGGAAGGACGAAGAAGCGTCGCGGGAATGCGACGTTTCATCCATGTCACGAAGCACCCGCCGTGCCACGGCCTCTTCCCAGGGGCCGCGGGGTTGGATTGCGGAGATTCTCCCCATGTCGCCTGCCCGGCATGGGGGCACCCTCCCCACAAACCCACCTCGCTCTTTGACGTGACCCTCCATCTTGGGGATGCTGGCCTTGTCAGCCGGCCAAGGTAGAGCCCGGTCTAGCCCTGAGGCGCATGACGCGCGGCGGAGGACGGGAGCGAAGGCATGCGGTACCTCTTCATCGCGGTGGTCATGTGTGGGTTGGAAGTCGGGTGCGTGACCCCAAAGGTAACCGCACCACCTCCTGTGTCGGAGGACATGGAGCAGTGGAAGCGCCGGTATGAGGAAGAGCGCGAGCGGCTGGATGCGCTGGCCATGCGGCTCGCCGCGGTGGAGAGCGCGCTGGAGGTGGTGAACCTGGAGCGCTCCGAGCAGGCGCTGCTTCCGCCGTTGTGGCAGGACGAGCTGGAGCGGGTGCAGGCGGAGCGGCACACGCTGGTGGAGCACAACGCGCAGCTGGTGACGAAGCAGCGTGAGCTGACGGCCATCCAGGAGGAGCTGGAGGACGTGTGGTACCAGTCGGCGCTGTCCCGGGCGCGTCGGCGCAGCCAGCCTCAGCCGCTTCCCATGCCGCCCTTGCCTCCGCCCGTGCCTCCTTCCGCCGAGTCCGTCAGCACGCCGTGAAGTCCTCTCCTTCGATCCGGGTCTACCGCGCGGGCTTCCTGTTCGCGGTGATGCTGCTGTCGGCCGTGGCTGCCTTCTTCCTCTGGACGGAGGTGCGCACGAGCCATGAGGTGGCCGCGCGCTTCCAGGAGTCGTTGGATCGGGCGGGGCTCATCGGCCGCATCCGCGTGGACGCGCTCTCTCTGGAGTCCGCCATCGAGGCCCACATCCGGGCCACCAACGACGAGGAGCGCCAGGCGGCCAACGAGGTGATGGAGGACATCCTCGCGGACGTGCGTGACGCCACGCTCGCGTACACGCGCGGCCTGCCCAAGGGAGAACGCCTCGTGGTGTGGGAGCGCTTCAACATGGCATGCACGCGCCTGGCCGAGCAGGTGCGGGCCGCGGCGGTGCTCTCCAACCGTCAGGAGGCGGAGCGGGCCCGGCACCATCTGGTGGAGCAGGTGCGTCCGCTGGCCGAGGAGATCGACGGACTGGCGGGCCATCTCAACCGGGAGAACGCGGAGGAGGGCCGCCTGCTGCTGGATCATCTGGCGGCGCTGCGCACGCGCAACCTGGCCTTCGGCGGCGCGGTGACGCTGCTGGCGATGCTGGTGTCCCTGTCGGTGGTGTGGCGCATCACCTCGGTCATCAAGCGCCAGGGCAAGACGATCCAGGCGCAGATGGAGGAGCTGGACCGGCGCAACCAGGAACTGGACGCCTTCACGCGGCGCGTGGCGCACGACCTGATGGGCCCGTTGTCGCCGCTCAAGGGCTACCTGACGCTCTTGCGCCGCTCGGGCGCGGTGAAGGAGCCGCAGGCGCTGGAGCTCGTGTCGTTGTGCGAGTCGAGCGCGGTGCGCATGGGCGAGCTCATCGAGGCGCTCCTGCGCTTCTGCCGCGCGGGCACCCGGGGCGAGCCCGTGGTGGGCGAGCTGGACACGGCGGTGAGCACGCTCCTGTTGGAGGTGAGCCAGACGGCGGCGGCGCAGGGCGTGGCCCTGGAGCGCGAGTTGAGTTCTGGCGTGAAGGTGATGTGCCCCTCGCAGCTCTTGCAGATCATCGCGCAGAACCTGCTATCCAACGCGGTGAAGTACACGGCGGGCCGGCCCGACGCGCGGGTGAGCGTGCGGGTGGCGCGCGAGGGAGGCGAGGCTGTGTTCGA
The DNA here is from genome assembly GCF_044360685.1 of Cystobacter fuscus. Lineage (GTDB taxonomy): Bacteria > Myxococcota > Myxococcia > Myxococcales > Myxococcaceae > Cystobacter > Cystobacter fuscus_C. The sequence continues at coordinate 1,870,743 of NZ_CP043491.1, forward strand.
GGTCGTCGACAATGGCATGGGCATGAGCGAGGACACCCAGGGCAAGCTCTTCCAGCCCTTCTTCCGCTCGCCGGATACGCGGGGCATTCCCGGGCACGGGTTGGGCCTGGCGACCACCCGGCGTCTGGTGGAGGCGCACGAGGGCACGTTGCGGTTGCACTCGGCGCCGGGCGCGGGCACCCGGGTGACGGTGCGCTTTCCCCTCGTGGCCGAGGCGGCGCCCGTTGCCCAGCGAGGAGCGGCCTAGATGAATCCCGCGCGCATCCTCGTCGTCGACGATGATCCCCACGCGAGGGATCTCCTCAAGCGCCTGCTCGGCATGCTCGGCGAGGTGATGCAGGCCTCGGATCCGAAGATGGCCGCGGCGCGCATGGCGGAGGAGGGTCCGTTCGACCTGGTGTTCACCGACATGGCGATGCCGAACGCGGGCGACGGACTGCTCGTGTTGCACGAGGTGCGCGCGCACCTGCCGGACACGCCCGTCATCGTGGTGACGGCGTTTGGCAACATCGAGGGCGCGCTGGACAGCATCCAGCAGGGCGCCTTCGACTACCTGTCCAAGCCCTTCGACGTGGACGCCATCATGCGCGTGGCGCGGCGGGCGTTGGAGCAGAAGCGGCTGGTGGAGGAGAACCGCTCGCTGCGCAAGCAGGTGGAGCGCGGCGCCATGGTGGGCCGCAGCCCGGGGCTGCTCGAGGTGTACAAGCAGGTGGCGCGAGCGGCGGCCACGTCGGTGCCGGTGCTCATCACCGGCGAGACGGGCACGGGCAAGGAGATGGTGGCGCGGGCGCTGCACCGGCGCTCGCCGCGCACGGCCGGGCCCTTCATTCCGGTGGACTGCGGCGCCATCTCCGAGTCCCTCATGGAGAGCGAGCTGTTCGGCCATGCCCGCGGCTCGTTCACCGGCGCCACGGGGGCGCGGCGGGGCCTCTTCGAAGAGGCACACGGCGGCACGCTCTTCCTCGACGAGATTGGCGACGTGGGCCCCAAGGTGCAGGCGCAACTGCTCCGCGCGCTGCAGGAGGGGGAGATCCGCCGCGTGGGCGAGAGCGCGCCCGTGAAGGTGGACGTGCGGGTGGTGGCGGCGACGAACAAGGACTTGAAGGCGCGGGTGGCCGAGGGGCTGTTCCGCGAGGACCTGCTCTACCGCCTGGACGTGGTGCACCTGCACCTGCCGCCCCTGCGCGAGCGGCGCGAGGACATCGCGGCGCTGGTGGAGCACTTCGCGGCGCTGCACGCGCGGGGCGGGGTGGCGCCGGTGGTGGCGGGCGAGGCGATGGCCCGGCTGGCGGCGTATGACTGGCCAGGCAACGTGCGGCAGTTGGAGAACGTGGTGGCGCGGGCGCTCGCGCTCAACGTGACGGGCGTGCTGGGGCCCCAGGACTTTCCCGAGCCCATTGGTGACGCGCCCAAGAAGCTCAGTGGCCTCGCCGGAGACATGCCGAGCCTGGCCGAGTTGTCCCGTCGCTACGCGGCCCATGTGCTCCAGCACGTGGGGGGCAACAAGAGCGAGGCGGCGCGCCTGCTGGGCGTGGACCGCAAGACGCTCTACAAGCTCCTCGAGGCCCAGGAGCCCGCGGAGTAGGGCCCTGGCTCCCGCTCAACTCACCACGGAGACCGTCACCCGGCGCTGGTGGGCCGCGGTGCGGTGCTCCCAGACATAGAGGCCCTGCCACGTGCCCAGGCTGGCCTCGCCGTCCTTGATGGGCACGCTGATGGAGTTCTGCGTCAGCACCGTGCGCACGTGCGCGGGCATGTCATCCGGGCCCTCCGCGTCGTGGACGAAGAGCGGATCCCCATCCTTCACCAGCCGCGAGAAGAAGGACTCCAGGTCCTTCCTCACGTCCGGATCCGCGTTCTCGCACAGCAGCAGCGAGGCGCTCGTGTGGTGCAGGAAGATGGTGCACAGGCCCTGGCGCGCGCCGCTCGCCGCCACCGCCCGCTGCACCTCGTCCGTGATGTCGTAGAAGCCCCGGCCTCGCGTGGCCACCTTCAATTCCCTGGCGTGGTACATGGCTCGCTCCTCTTCCGGGGCTTCTCGGTTCAGCGCTTCAACAGGCGGACGTGGAGGAACTCCGCCAGCTTCGCCAGCTCGTCCGGATCGATGGTGTGCGGTCCGTCGAAGGGCACGAAGTCCACGAGCAGGCCCGCGTTCTTCAACAGCTCGCGCAGCGACTCGGCCTGATGGAACGGCAGGATGTCGTCGTGGCGCCCGTGCCCCTGCAACACCGGCAGGCCCTTGCGCCGCTCGGCCCGCTGCTTCCACTCATCCTGGCAGATGAGCGCCCCCGACAGGATGCACAACCCCGCCGGAGCTTCCTCCAGCCGCAGCGCCAGATCCGTCGTCACCATGCCGCCCTGGCTGAAGCCGCCCAGGACGATGCGCCCGTAGGGCAGCTTCGTCGCCGCCGACAGCGCGGACAGCATGCCCATCAGTCCCCGCCGCGCCTGCGCGAGCCCCTCGGGCACGGACACCGCGAACTTCTTCCAGTCCCGCTGCTGCCCCATCAACACCTCCGGGGGCAGGTGGAACCACGCCCGCGCGGACGGCATCCCCATGGCCGCGAGCGACAGGGGCGCCGCGGGGAAGACGAAGCGGACCTTGGCGCCCAGCTCGGGCTGCAACTGCACCAGCTCTCGCGCCAGTGGCACGAGGTCCGTCGCGGGGGCCCCGTAGCCGTGGCACAGCACCACCGCCAGCTCAGGGCTCGTTCCCTCCGGCACCGCATCGAACACCTGGCAGTCCAACTCGCCCAGCTTCGTGCTCACTCGTCGCATGGTGCGTGCCCTCCCTTACTTGGGCTGCTGGTCGCTGAGGACGACCTTCTTGAGCACCACGTCCTTCACCGGCTTGTTCCCGCCCGCCGTCTCCACGCGGGAAATCTTCTCCACCACCTCATAGCCCTTCACCACCTCGCCGAAGATGGTGTGCCGGCCATTGAGATGCTGGGGCGTGGACACGGTGATGAAGAACTGGCTGCCGTTGGTGCCCGGACCGCGGTTGGCCATGGCGAGGATGCCCGGCTTGTCGAACGTGCGGCCGCTCTTGAACTCGTCCTCGAAGTTGTAGCCCGGCGAGCCAATGCCCTGGCCCAGGGGATCTCCTCCCTGGATCATGAACTCGGGGATGACGCGGTGGAAGATGACGTTCTGGTACAGCGGCGTCTTCTCCTTCGACTCGCCCGTGCGCGGATCCGTCCACTTCTGCTCGCCGTTGGACAGGCCCACGAAGTTGGCCACGGTGAGCGGCGCGTCCTTGGAGAAGAGCCTCACCACGATGTCGCCCTGGTTGGTCTGAAACGTGGCGAACAGTTCCTGCCCGCTGAGCGCCTTCTTCTGCCAGGGGCCGGGGTTCTCGGCCGGGGCCTGGGTCCGGGGCGCCGCGCTGGCGGCGTGCTCCTGGGGCGCCGCGTCGGCCTGCGTGCCCGCGGGGGGCTCGGCGGGGGGAGGGGTGGCGGGCGGCGGGGCCGCGGGCGGCGGCGTGGCCTGCTGCGCCGCCGTGTTGGCGGGGGGCGCCGCCGGAGGGGTGTTCTGGGGCGGGTTGTCCTTGCAGGCCGTCAGGGTGGTGAGGAGGAGGAGTCCCGTCGTCAGGAATTTCGTGCGCATGGGGCGGGCATCCTACAGAGCGAAGCCGCGCTCGCAACCGGAACGGTCCGGGAAGACGCCGGGGCGTGGCGGCGCAAGCGTTCAGTCCCCCACGCTCCCCGGGTATGGATGGGTCGGAGGGGAACCATAGGATTCCGGCTATCGTCAGACCTCCTGGGTCCCTTTCGTACTCGGGTCCAGGAGCCCCGCTCCCTCAGGAGGAAGCCATGGCCGCCGTCATCAGGGATGTCGTCGTGTTGCTGCCCGGTCTGCTCGGCAGTGTGCTCAAGCGGGACGGCAAGGAGATCTGGGGCCTGTCCGGTGGTGCCATCTTCCGGGCCCTCTTCAGCGGCGCGGGCAGCGTGAAGTCCCTCACCCTGAAGTCCGACAGCGGGGGTGAGCTCGCGGATGACGGGGTGGAGGCCACCGCGGTGCTCCCCGACACGCACCTCATCCCCGGGTTCTGGAAGGTGGATGGCTACACCCGCGTGGCCGATACGCTCGTGGGCGCGCTCGGCCTCATCCGGGGTGCCAACTTCTTCGAGTTCCCCTATGACTGGCGGCGCGACATCCGCCACACCGCGAGGCGGCTCGCCCGCGAGTCCGCGCGCTGGCTGCACAAGTGGCGCAATAGCAATGGCGGCTCGTCCGACGCGCGGCTCATCCTCGTGGGCCACTCCATGGGCGGCATCGTCTCGCGCTACTTCCTCGAGTGCCTCGGGGGATGGAAGGACACGCGCGCGCTCATCACCTTCGGCACGCCCCACCGCGGCTCGCTCCTGGCCCTGCAGGCGCTCGCGCTGGGCTTCCGCAAGGACCTGGGGCCGGTGAACCTCGTTGACCTGTCGGAGATGGTGCGCTCGCTGCCCTCGGCATACCAGCTCCTGCCCATCTACCCCTGCGTGCGGCTGGCGGATGGGCGGCTCGTGCGTCCGGGCGAGACCCAGGGCCTGGGCCAGCTCGACCCCAAGCGCGCCGCCGAGGGCCTCGCCTTCCAGCGGGAGATCGAAAGCGCCCTGGCGGCGAACGCGAAGAGTTCCGAGTACCTCGAGCGGGGCTACGACCTCTACCCCGTGGTGGGCACCTTCCAGCCCACGTTGCAGGGGGCGCGTGTCGGCGCGTCCGGGGCCGTGGAGATGCTGCTGAGCGAGCCGGATGGCCCGGACCATGCCGGCGATGGCACGGTGCCGCGCGTGTCCGCGCTGCCGCTGGAGGAGCGCGGCCAGCTGCGCGCCATGTACAGCCCCACGTCCCACGCCTCGTTGCAGAACGCCTTCGAGGTACTGGCGCACGTGGAGGGCCTCATCACCGGCCAGCACCTCGCGCTCGACAAGTACCGCGACTCGCTGTTCGGACCCGCGCCGAGCATGCTGTCGCTGAGCATCGAGGATGCGTTCGCGCACGACGAGCCCGTGGTCATCCGCGTGCGGCCCTCCACCGAGACCGTGTCCCTGCGGGCGTACGTGTCCAACGTGAAGACGGCGCAGTCCTACTCGACGCCACTCGTCCGGGGGCCGGACGGCAGGCATGAGGGGACGCTGGCTCCGCTGCCACCCGGGCTCTACCGCGTGAGCGTCAAGGGAGGCCCCGAGGTCATCCCGGTGAGCGATGTCTTCGCCGTCTTCCACCGCGCCGGGGAGCTGCCCGAGGACGAGGAGGCCCCGTTGGAGTTCGTCCCGGGGACGAGTTCGAGCACGGAGCGGCGCTTTGACGACTCGTACCCCATCTCGCTCCTGGACATGTACCCCACGGGGCTCTCGGTGGAGGTCGAGGGGCGCACCATCACCCGCTACCCCTCGCTGGAGCCGCTCATCCCCGCGCGCCCGGGGCAGCCGCTGCCGGTGACGGTGGACCTGGCGCTCGCCGAGGTAGGCGCGGAGACGCAGTCCGCGGGGGTGTTGTTCTCCGGGCTCGCCGAGGACTGGAAGGAGCTGCCCGTCAAGGTGCGCCTGTTGTGCGCGGAGATGACGTTCCGGCCGGGGGCGGACACGGGCGTGGTGCTGGTGCGGCGCGATGACAGCTCCATCGCCGCCACCCTCACGGGGACCATCAACGCGGGGGCCTCGGGCGAACTCTCCCTGGTGGCCACCTTCGAGTACGAGGGGCGCTTCTGCGGCGCGGCCCGCCGGCGCGTCCTCATCGAGTCCACCGGCACGGGCAACCCGGGTCCGGGTCCGTCGCGCGCCCCCTCGACGTCCTCGTCCGGCGGGGGTGTGTCGGCCTCCGCGCGCGAAGGCGAGGAGGAGCGAGGGGTCTTCTCCCTGGACGCGGGGGCGCAGAAGCCCCACCTGACGGTGCAGATCCACCGGTTGGATTCCTCCAACCCCCAGCGGCTGTACTGGATGCTCCACGTGGGCGTGCCGTGCGAGGGCTTGCCGGCCCGGCTGTCCGGAGACCTCAACCTGGGCTCGGATCCGGCGGCGTTCTTCCAGAGCGTGGCCACCACGGCGCGCGAGCTGCGCTCGGGCGAGCACTACGCCTGGTTCCTCGGGCTGGGCAAGCTGCTCTACCAGCGCACGCCCAGCGTCTTCCGGGAGACGTTCAAGGCCTTGCGTCAGCAGTATGGGCCGGGCTTTCCCATCCAGTTCATCACCGATGATCCGCACGTGCCCTGGGAGCTGATGGCGCCCGAGGACGTGCCGGGCGCGGAGCTGCTGTGCATGGAGCACCCGGTGGCGCGTTGGCTGCTCGACTACCAGACGTCGATGTCGGCGCGGCTGACGCAGGGGGACATCCTCACCGTGGCGCCGGACTACCAGTTCCACCCGCACCTGGCACCCCTGCCACAGGCGCAGGAGGAGTCGCGGCAGTTGTCCAAGCGCTTTCGCGCGGTGCGGTTCGCCGGAAGGCGCCAGCCCATCCTGAGCCTGCTGGAGAATGGCCACAATCGCGCGGTGGGCCTGCTGCACTTCGCGGGACATGGCAAGTACAGCGCGAACAACGAGGTGTCGCCCTCACGGGTGTTCCTCGAGGATGGCGTCCTGCAAACGCTCGAGGTGCGCAACTCGCGCATGCTGCTGGGGCGGAAGTCCCGGCCGCTCGTCATCTTCAACGCCTGCGAGGTGGGCGCCGCCTCGGAGCTGCTGGGAGGCATTGGGGGCTGGGCGGAGGCGTTCGTGAGCGAGCGCTTCGCGGGCTTCATCGCGCCCCTGTGGCCGGTGCAGGACGCGCACGCGCGCAGTGCGGTGGAGTCCTTGGTGGCGGACCTGCTGGAGAAGCACCTCAGCGTGGGCGAGTCCCTGCGGCGTCTGCGCGAGCGCGAGGCGAAGACGTCTCCCACGTTTCTGTCCTACGTGTACGTGGGGGACGTGATGGCGCGTTTCTCCCCGCCGCACGCGCCTCCCATGGCGTGAGGCGCCTGCTCCTTCACCGCGTCCTCCCGGGTGGGCGGACGCGGTGGAGCCGGGGCGCTGACTAGAAGCGCACGGGCACCCGGTCGAAGCCGCGCAGGCCGGAGCCGGTGTTCCACCGCAGCGACTCGAAGGGCACCTCCAGGCGCATGCGCGGGTAGCGCCGGAACAAGGTCTCGAAGGCGATCTGCCCCTCCAGGCGGGCCAGGGGCGCGCCAATGCAGATGTGGATGCCTTTGCCGAAGGCCAGGTTGCGGTGCGCGTTGGGCCGCGTGATGTCGAACACGTCCGGGTTGGGGAAGTGCTGGGGGTCGCGGTTGGCCGACGCGAGCCCCACCGACAGCTTCTCCCCCTGGGGCAGGTGCGTGCCCGCCAGCTCCATCTCCTCCTTGACGATGCGCGGCGTGGACATGTAGTCGACCGGGCCCCAGTAGCGCAGCGTCTCCTCGACCGCGCCCTTGGACAGGTTGGTGGGGTCGGCGAGGAAGCGCTCGAGTTGATCCGGATGGGTGAGCAGCGCCACCACGCCGCTGCCAATCAGGTTCACGGTCGTCACGTGCCCGGCGAAGAAGAGGATGAACACCATGGACACCATCTCCTGGTGGTTGAGCTTGTCCCCCTCGTCCTGGGCGTGGACCATCTGGCTGATCATGTCCTCGGTGGGCTCGCGCCGCTTGCGCTCGAACAAGCCATCCAGGTACCGGGCGAACTCCCGCAGGCTGCCCCGCCGCAGCTCGTCCATCGCGGCGTCACGCCGATCCGCGCCGAGCAGGCTCTCCGCCCAGCCGTGCACCCGCTGCCGATCCTCCTCGGGAATGCCGAGCATGTCGCTGATGACGGTGATGGGCATCGGGTAGGCGAACGTGTGGAGCAGATCCATCCGGCGCTCCCCCTCGCGCTCTCCGCGCTCGGCGGCCGCGCGCTCCACCTGGTCGAGCAGGGTGTCGGCGATGCGCTGGATGCGCGGCCGGAGCGTCTCCATGGTGCGCGCGGTGAAGTTGGGTTGGACGAGCTTGCGCAGCCGCGTGTGGTCGGGCGGATCCAACATCAGCAGGCTGTAGGCGAGGGGGCGGATCTCCTCGGGCATGTACTGCAGGTTGGCGCGCTGTTCCGGCGTCAGGGACGTGCGGAAGTCGGACGAGAGGCGATCATCGAGCAGGGCCTCCACCACCTCGTCGTAGCGGGTCACGAAGAGGCGCTCCTTGGCGGGGAAGCTGCCGGACTCCGGCCGCTTCGCGCCCCCCGGAAGCACCGCGTCCGCGAAGCCGTGGCCGAAGGAGGCGCGCACGACGGGGGCCTGTTCCCGCAGCTCCGCGTAGGCGGCGTACGCGCGGGCGAGGAACTCCGGGCTCTCCTTGTCGAGCAGCACGGGGCAGCGCGGTGCCTCGCGCAGGGCCTTCATGGGGCAGGTGGCCTGGGGCGTGGGCCCACTCGCCGCCGCCTGCGTCGTCTGTTGGTTCACGGGATTCGTCGCCATGGTGTCCTCCTCGTTGGTGTTACTTCCGTCCTGCCTTCGGCTTCTTCGTCGTCTCTTCCTCGTCGAGGAGGGAGGGCGGCGTGCGCTCTTCCAGGACGAGCAGGGCCCGCTCCACCAGTTGCATCGAGCGGCCCAGCTCCTGGAGCTGCTCCGGGGAGGCGCTCGCGAACTGGGCCGTCAACTCGGAGGCCAGTGCCTGTTGGACCTCCAGGCTCACCGCGAGTCCGGTCTCCGTCAGCACCAGCCGGAAGCGCCGCCGGTCCGCGGGTTCGGCCTCGCGCCGCACGTAGCCCTGTCGCTCCAGACGATCGATCAACCCCGTGACCACCGCGGGCGTGACGCGCAGCCGGCGCGCCAGTTGTCCCGGTGAGGACGCGCCTTCCCGGAGCGCGTAGAGCACGCCCAGCTGGCGCAGGCTCAAGTCCCGGCCCAGGTGGTTGGCCTGCATGCTCGCCACCGCCCACCGGTACAGCCGGGGGATGAGCTGGAGCGCTTGGAGCGCGTACGCGTTGGCGGGATGGGGGGTCAGGGTCTGTCGCATGGGCTATCCGATGATTTACCTGGCAAAATATATGACAGGCAAATCGCTTCCGGCCAGGGAATGTTCGTGCCTGGCAGGTCGGGAAGGGGGGCGGACCGTATGGTTGAAGAAGCACCGTGGAGGTGCGGTCCGAGGGGAGGCTGTCGTGGAGGGCTCCGGGTGGAGCCGTGCTCCGGGTAGTGTGGGGTCCCCTCACTGAACGGACATCGGGTATGCGCGGGCTCACACGTGTGGCGGTGGTCTTGATGGGAGTGCTCCTCCTGCTCTGGCTCGGACTCCGGGGGAGCGGAGAGCCCATGGAGGACGCCTCTTCCCCAGGGCGGGAGCCGAGGAGCCGGGCGGGTCTGGAGTTGCAGCGGGAGCGGCCCGAGGACGTGGGCGCACGCGGTGGCGCGGAGGCGGGCAGTACACCGCTGCTGGCCGAGGTTCCCACCGAGGAAGGAGGCGTGCTGGAGGTGGAGGTGCTCGCGGGCGAGCGTCCCGTGCCTGGCGCCAACGTCCGGCTGTACTGGCGCGGTGCGCGAGATCCCATCCTCGACGAGGTGGCGTGGCGGCTGGCGAGCACGGGCACCACGGATGCACGGGGCCAGGCGCGGCTCGCCTCGCGGCCAGGGAGCTATCTGGTGGCCGTCCATGCCGAGGGCCATGCGCCGCTGCGGCGGCAGGTGCAGCGCCCCTATGGGGAGGAGCGCACGCGCGTGCGCCTGGTGTTGGAGCCCGGCCATCCCCTCACCGGCCGCACGGTGGTGGCGGGGACGAACGAGCCGCTGCCCCTGGTGGAACTCGTCCTGTCGGTGCGGCCGGATTCGCCAGACATCCTCTTCCGCCACGATGCTCCCGCCGAGGAGCGGGTGTACGCCTCGAGCAACGAGCGGGGAGACTTCCGCGTCGAGGGGCTCTCCTCGGGAGAGTACCTGCTGGAGGCGCGGGCCCCGGGGCATGCGCGCCAGGTGCTGCGGAAGGTCGTGATTCCCGCGGCGGCTCCGCTGACGGTGGCGTTGCAGGTGGCGGGAGTCATCGAGGGCTTCGTCGTGGATGCCCAGGAGCGGCCCGTGGCGAATGCCGAGGTGGAGGTGCGCGGGTCCACGCCCCAGAGCGCCACCACGGGCGAGGGCGGTGGCTTCTCCGTCGAGGTGGGCGCTGGCTCCCATTTCCTTTCCGCGCGGCGCGGTGACGAGGCGGGCTCGGTGGACAAGCCTCTGTTCGTGCGCGCGGGGCAGACGGTGCGGGACGTGCGGATCCGGCTCGGGGCGGGCGCGGTGCTGGAGGGCCGGGTCGTCGCGCGGGCCACGGGGGCCGCCGTGGCGGGTGCGAGTGTGAGCGTCATGCCCAATAGCCACTTCGTGCGCGCCGGCTCCACGGGGAGCAACGGAGACGCGGGACGCACGGTCACGGATGCCTCGGGGCTCTTCGCCCTGAAGAGCCTGGCTCCCGGCGGCTACGATCTGGTGGTGGATGCGCCCGGCTACTCCCGGCTCACGCGCAAGGGAGTGATGGTGGCCGCGGGTGAGCGCTTCCCGCTCGAACTCCAACTCGAGGGCACGGGCACGGTGGAAGGCCATGTGCGGGACACCGCGGGAGCGCCGTTGGCGGGGGCGCGGGTAGGGGGCGGGCTGCGTTGGGCGGGAAGCCGGGGGAGCTCCACCGCCGAGGCCCTTACCGACGCTCAAGGGTATTACCGCCTCGGGGGGCTGAACCTCGGCCAGATGTACCTCACCGCCCATCTGGAGGGCGTGGCCCTGGGGGTGAGCCATCTCGTGGACGTGAAGGAGGATGAGACGGCCCGGGTGGATTTCACCTTCGAGCGGACGGGTATTCTGGAGGGCGTGGTGCGCACGGAGCAGGGCTCGCCGCCTGCCGAGCCGTTGTCGGTGAGGGTCTATTCGGTCGAGCTCCCTCCCCACGCCCGGAGCGCGCTGGACTCCACCGGACGCTTCCGGATGACGTTACCGGTGGGCGCCTACCGTGTAGTGCTCGTGTCCGACTCTGACCTGCTGAAAGGCGAGCGCCGGACTCATGAGGTGAAGATCGAAGCGGGGCGGACCGTCCAGCTCGAGATGGTCTGGCGGGAAGCGTCGAGCCCCCTCATCAAGGGCCTTGTCCTCGAGCCGGATGGCGCGCCTTCTCCCTTCGCCAGGGTCGTGCTCTCCGGCGAGCTGTTCCCGGACGAAGGCGGGAGCATGGGCACGTCCACGGACGAAGAGGGACGCTTCGTCTACCGCTTCTACAAGTCGCCCAAGGCCGGGCTGTTGACGGTGACCGCGAGGAATGGGGGACGTTCGGGAGAGACGCGGCAAGCAATCGCGCAGGGCGATCAGGAGGTGGTGGTGAAGTTACGGACAGGGGCCTCGGTGCGCGGCCGGGTGGTGCGTGCGGATGGTCAACCGGTCCGAGGCTTCACCGTGGGCGTTCATGTTCCACTCAAGTCGTCTGCACCGAGCAGGTTCACCCGTGAATTCTCCGGAGAGCGCTTCGACTTGCCGGACGTCCCCGCGGAGCCCCTGACGCTGATGGTGCGGACCGTGGATGGCGCGGTGGGGACGGCACACGTCTCTCCGGTGGAGGGAAAGACGGCGGAGGTGGAGGTGTCCGTCGCGCCGGGAAGCAGCGTGCGGGGCCGGGTGGTGGATGCCACCACGAATGCTCCGCTGGCACATGCGGCGCTCCGCCTCAAGGAACAGCAGGAGTTCTTCGTCGAGACCACCGTGGATGGACGCTTCGCGTTGAAGGATTTGTCCCCGGGAGAGGGCACCCTGGAGATCTTCGCCGGGAGCGAGCCCAACGAGCACCGGGTGAAGCTGGTGCGAGGCCAGACGCTCGACGTGGGGGATGTGCCGGTACGCCGGCCTCCAGACGACGACGCGCCCCGGTAGGACAGACGCCGCCGGGGAGCGTGCCCCCCGGCGGCGCGGACGACGGGTGCGTCAGATGCTCTGCAGGAACTTGATCAAGGCGTCGCGGTCCGCGGCGGACATCTTGACGAAGGACTGCTTGGAGGCCTCGGCCTCACCGCCGTGCCAGAGGATGGCCTCGGACAGGGTGCGCGCGCGGCCGTCGTGCAGGTAGGCCTCGCCGCCGCTCACGCCCGCCGTCAGGCCGATGCCCCACAGCGGAGCGGTGCGCCACTCCGAGCCCGACGCGTTGTTCTCCGGCAGGCTGTCGGCCAGGCCCGCGCCCATGTCGTGCAGCAGCAGGTCGGTGTAGGGGCGGATCGTCTGGCCGCGCAGCTCGGCGTTCGGGTGGTAGGCGCTCGTGGTGAGGGACGTCTTGTGGCAGTTCGCGCAGCCCGCGCTCTGGAAGAGCGTCTCGCCGCGCTGGGCCTGGGTGTCGTTCAGGTTGCGGCGGGCCGGCACACCCAGCAGGGAGATGTAGCGGACGAGCTTGTCGAGGTCCTGATCACTCAGCTCGGTGCTGGTGCCCGCGCAGCCCTGCTGCGACGCGCCGCAGTCCAGCGACTTGTAGACGGACGTGGTGACGCCCATGTCGCCATTGAAGGCATCGGCCACCTGGTGACGCACGCGCGCCAGGCCCGCCTTCCAGCCGAAGCGGCCCATGCGCAGCTCGCCCGTCTGGGGATCCTTCACGTTGCTCATGCGTCCGGAGATGCCGTCGCCATTGCTGTCATTGGGGTCGGACAGGGCGGCGATGGCGGTCTCGGGCACGGCCTCCAGCAGGCCCATGCCGACGAGCTGCGGGGTGGCGCGCGCCGAGAAGTGGGTGGGGATGACGTTGGTGAAGCTGTAGGTCGGCTTGCGCAGCTGGTAGGCCGTCCCATCGGCGAACTGGCCGCTGGTGGTGGTCCAGCCGGAGATGCGCACGTCGGCCTCGGGCGTGCCGCTGGTGCTGCGCGGCTGGAGCTTGGCGCCGATCTGCGGATCCGCGGTGACGGTGCTTCCGCTGACGCGTCCCACCTTGACCACCATGTTGGTGAGCGTGGTGTTGGTGGCCTGGGGCAGGCCGCGGCCGTTGTTCTTGTGGCAGGCGACACAGGACTCCGCCACGTAGTTGACCCCCAGCTTGCCCACCTGCGTGGTGAACACGGGGTTGCCCGACTCGGAGTGGGTGCCGTCCCCGAAGTGGGTGTGGTGGATGCGACGGCCCTCGACGAACGGCTGTGCGTTCACGGGCGCCAGGTTCGTCGCCAGCTGCATGAAGCGCTTGGAGGGCTCGTTCGAGTAGGGGTAGTTGAGCGTGGTGCGGCCACCGCTCCAGGCGGTCTCCGGCAGCGGGTAGGAGTCCAGGGTGGAGCCCACGCCCTCGAACGGGACGATGCCGCCGGTGCCGACGATGTAGAGCATGGTGCTGGAGTAGTAGTTGAAGCGTCCTTCCACCGGCTGCTTCAGGAAGACGCCCACTTCGATCTCCATGCGATCGCCCACCTTGATCGCCCGGCCCTCCTTGGCGTTGTAACCGACGCTGGCGGTGTAGTGATAGTCGTCCGTCGTGCGGGTGAAGGTGCCGTTGTGCCAGTACTCCGCCGTGGTGTTGATGCCCCGGAAGAAGGCGCGGAAGTTCGTGCCGTCATGGGGGTAGGTGGTCGTCATGTTGACCTTGACCTGGGTGCCTCCCTTGGCGACCTCGTCGATGATGTCGAGGTAGAACGTGCGGTTGTTGAAATACAAGCTGAGGAAGTGATCGTACGCCTGGAATTGGGCCTCACGGGCATGGCGGTCGCGCACGCGGTCACCCACGTGGGTGATGATCGCCGTGGACGTGTTCTCCACGAGGACGGGCTCCAGGGCCGTGCCGCTGTTGAACAGGGGGACCACGCTGGTGGTGCCGCCGCCGTCGAAGGTGCCCGAGTCCGGCGTTCCCGCGTCCTGGGAGTTGCCCGCGTCGGGCGTCCCCGAGTCCGGCGTTCCCGAGTCCGGCGTTCCCGAGTCGGGAGTGCCCGCGTCCGGCGCCGTGCCGCCATGGACATACCGGGCCGCCGCCGTGTCATAGGCGCAGTTGCACGCGGTGTCCCAATACGTGAAGTTGTAGTCGACGGTGGCGCCGCTGGTCAGGTTGGTGATCGTGTATTCGTTGCGCCCGTTGATGACCGTCATCCGGACGTTGATCTGGCCGCCGTTGTTGACACGGTAATGGATGTCCGCCCAGGACGTGGTGTTGATGTACGCCACGGCGGAGGAACCCGAGCCCTGCACTCCAGAGGCGGGGGCCGCGAGACTTTCACCCGCCCATAGGCCGGTGGCCATCATCGCGACGGCGAGTCCAGTGATTTTGTATTTCATGGTGGCGCTTCGTCCTCCTCAGCCAGGTTGCGCAGAAACCAAACGGATTCCCGCGAAAGCAGAGGAAGAAGAAAAAAGATTTTTAGGGTTAAGTCCAGCTATTGAAATGTTTTTATGAGAATTCGATAGCTGGACGCGGTGCGTAATACAGGGACACCGGGGCCATTGGCTGTCTCGTAACCGACAAGTCGGCTAGCCAGGGCCGCTTGATGAATCGAGTCAGCAAAGGCACCGCGGGGGTGCCCATCCAGGTGGGCAGCAACCCCGCTCCCGCGCGGACTGGGGGAGGGACCCTCAGTCCAGCTTCTTCACGGCCTTGACCATATCATCCCCGAGCTCCCCCTCGCGGATGTGGAAGCCGAGCTTGCGGCAGACGTGCTGCATGGCGCCGTTGCGCGACAGGATGTCCGCCACGATGTAGCGCAGGCCCCAGTCGCGGCCCACCGTCACCAGCCGCTGGAGCATCTCCGAGCCCAGGCCCTGGCGCTGCACCACGTCGCTGATGAGCAGGGCGAACTCCGCGGCCTCCGTGCCGGGCAGGCGCGTGAGCCGTCCCACCCCGAGCACCGTGCCATCCGCCCGGGTGGCCAGCAGCGCCATCTCCCGTCCGTAGTCGATGAAGCAGATGCGCGCGAGCCGCTCGTGCGCCACGCGCTGGTCCAGCTTCATCATCCCCGCGTAGCGCAGGAACACCGACTGCTCGGAGAGCGTGTGGTGGAACTCCACCATCTTCGGCTCGTCCTCGGGCCGGATGGGGCGGATGTGCAGCTCCTCGCCGTCGCTCGCCCGCCACCGGTCCACGTAGCGCTGGGGATAGGGGAGGATGGCGAGCCGGGGCAGCCCGGCCTCCGTCACCTCGGGCTCGTGCAGCACCACGCGCGCATCCAGCGCGATCATCCGCTCCTCCGAGACGAGCAGCGGGTTGATGTCCACCTCCTTGATGAGGCGTTGCTCCACCACCAGGTGGCTGAAGCGCACCATCAGCTTCTGCAGGGCCGCCAGGTCCACCGGCTTGCGTCCGCGCACGCCGCGCAGGGCCTCGTGGATGCGCGTCTGCTCCATCATCCGCCGCGCCAGCGTGGTGTTGAGCGGGGGCAGGCCCAGCGCCCGATCCCGGAACACCTCCACCAGCGTGCCTCCGGTGCCAAACAGCAACACCGGCCCGAACTGCGCGTCCAGACTGCTGCCCAGGATGAGCTCGTAGCCGTCCAGCTTCACCATGGGCTGCACCGTCACGCCCTGGAAGGCGTCCGGCTGTCCCAGCTCCTCCAGCTTCTGGCGGATGCCGTCGAAGGCCTCGCGCACCGCCTCCTCCGTGCGCAGGTCCAGCCGCACCCCGCCCACGTCCGTCTTGTGGGTGACGTGCTGGGAGTTGAGCTTGACCACCACGGGAAAGCCCAGCGCCCGGGCCTCGCGCACCGCCTCGTCCGCGCTCGACGCCAGCCGGGTCTCCACCGTGGGAATCCCATAGGCCGCCAGCAGCCGCTTGGACTCGTACTCCGTGAGCATCGTGCGGCCCGCGCGGCGCGCCTCGCGGATGAGCGCCTCGGCCTCCTCGCGCCGCTCGGGCTCCTCCGTCAGCACGGGCGTCTCGTACAAGCCCGCCAGGTTGTACGAGTAGCGCCACATGTAATTGAAGATGCGCGCGGCCGTGTCCGGGTAGCCGAACGTGGGAATCCCCGCGTCGTTGAGGATGCGCTCGCCCGCGCTCACCTCCGAGCCGCCCATCCAGCTCGCGATGATGGGTTTGCCCATGCGCGCATAGGGCTTGAGCAGCTCCGCCGTCTCCGTGGGCTTCGTCATGTCCTGGGGCGTGAGGATGACGAGCAGGCCATCGCTGTTCTCGTCCGCGCCCGTCACCTTGAGCGCCCGCGCGTAGCGCTCGGGGTCCGCGTCGCCGAGGATGTCCACCGGGTTGCCGTGGCTCCAGGCGGGTGGCAGGAAGGTGGTGAGCTGCTCGCGCGTGGTGTCCGACAGCCGCGCCAGCTCGCCGCCTCCCATCACCAGCGCGTCCGTGGCCAGCACACCGGGGCCTCCGGCGTTGGTGAGCACGGTGAGGCGCCGTCCGTCGGGGCGCGGCTGCCGGGCGAGCACCTCGGCCATGTAGAAGAGGTCCGCGATGGAGTCCACGCGCAGCACGCCCGCGCGGCGGAAGGCAGCGCTGAGCACCTCGTCGCTGCCCACCAGAGAGCCCGTGTGCGAGGCCGCCGCCGCGGCTGCCTGGGCGGTGCGCCCCGCCTTGATGACGATGATGGGCTTGTGCAGCGCCACCGCGCGCGCCGCCGACAGGAACGAGCGCGCGTCGCCCACGGATTCCATGTAGATGAGGATGCTGCGCGTGCGCGGGTCATCCCCGAGGTAGTCGATGATGTCGCCCCAGCCCACGTCCATCATCGAGCCCAGGGACACGATGGCGCTGAAGCCCACGGCCTCGCGCTGGCTCCAGTCGAGGATGGCCGTGAGCAGCGCGCCACTCTGGCTGATGAAGGCCACGTTGCCCGGCCGGGCCACGCTCCCCGCGAAGGTGGCGTTGAGGCCGTTGGGAGGCCGCATCACGCCCAGGCAGTTGGGGCCGAGCACCCGGATGCGCGCCCGCCGGGCGAGCTCCAGCACCTCCTGCTCCAGCCGCGCGCCCTCGCCGCCCACCTCCTTGAAGCCCGCGGAGATGATGAGGGCGTTCTTCACCCCCACCTCGGCGCACTCGCGCATCACGTCGGGCACCGTGGCCGCCGGGGTCGCGATGACGGCCAGCTCCACGGGCTCGGGCAGCGCGCGCAGGGAGGGCCAGGCGGTGATGCCCAGCACGTTCTTGCGCTTGGGATTGATGGGGTAGACGGTGCCCCCGAAGGGGCTGCTGATGAGGTTCCACAGCAGCGTGCGTCCCACGCTCCCGGGCTTCTCGCTCGCGCCAATCACCGCCACGCTGCGCGGCGCGAAGAGGGCGTCGAGCGGATGGCGATCTCTCTGGTGCAGCAGGTCGTACGACGGGTCGCTGGGCGGCGGACGGTTCGTCGGATCCATGGCTCGTTTTTGGGCTGCTCCTCCGGGTGATTCAATAATGGACGAAGAGCTCCGCCATGGGGCGTTGTCTGCGTGTCAGTTGTCACGTGCCTGGGCGTACCCAGACTCCAGGGGGGCTGGCGTTTCCAGGGGGAGGAGTAGCTTTTCGCGCATGCGCTTCCCTTACTGGTCCATGGCGTTGTCCTTCTTCCTGCCGCTTTCCGTCCTGGCGAATGAGGATCCCCTGGCGGAGCTGCTCCCGCGCCTGGCGGCGGCGGAACAGGCGCGCGAGCAACGCAGACAGGGCCGGACCACCCTCGCCACCACGGTGTGGGAAGAGCTCGACGACGAGGGCAAGACGAAGTCCCGCTTGGAGTCCGTGGAGCGCAACGAGTGGCGCCAGGGCAAGCGCGCCTCCACGGTGGTGCGTGCCACGCAGGATGGACAGGACGTCACCGGCAAGGTGCGGGAGCAGCGCGCGAAGGAGGAGAAGGACCGGGCCGAGAGCAAGGAGAAGCAATTCCAGCTCGACTACCTTCCCTTCTCGCCGCGGGAGCAGGGCCGCTACCGCTTCGAGGTGAAGGGCCCGGACTCCCGGCAGCCGCACCTGCTGCGCATCGCCTTCGCGCCCAAGGAAGGCGGCAAGTGCCCGGATGGGCTCGTGGGCGAGGCCCTGGTGGATGGGAGCCGGGGCGAGCTGCTGCGCATCAGCACCCGTCCCACGCAACTGCCGAAGCTCGCGGACAAGGTGGACATCACCCTGGAGTTCGGTGCGCCTGGAGCGCAGGGCCGGGAGCTGTCGCGCATCCTCGCCACCGGGGAGGGCGGCGTGCTCTTCATCCGGCGGCGCGTCCGTTCCACCACGACGTTCTCCTACGCGCAGTGATGAACGGGGCCAGGACTGCCCGGAAGACCGTTCCGCCCGGCAACGGCGAGCGGAACGGGGCGCGCGGGGACTACAGCGTGGGGGCGCCGATCACCGTGGTGCAGTTGCCGGTGGTGCCGCAGGTGGTGCCCTTGCTGGTGTACCAGGCGGACTTGCGGGTGCCGTACTGGCGGTTGTCCGCGTGCACGTGGGGACCGGTGGCGTCGCCGGTGCCGCCCACCAGGCCCAGGGCGCAGCCGTCGCACGTCTTCGTGCCGGAGCTGGCGTTGGCGTAGATGTGCAGCTGGCGGAACTCCCAGCCGCTGCCGCCGGAGACGACGTAGTAGTTGCCCGCGCCGCCGTTGCAGGTGGAGCCGTAGCACGCCGCGCCGCAGCCGCCGTAGTACTTGTAGGCGAAGCTGCCCGCGAGCATGCCGCGGTGGTTCCACTCGCCGCACGTGCCGTTGCTGATGTCGAGCGCCGTGTGGCTGCCGCCGCTGCAACTGTAGTACGTCGTCGAGTTCACGCGTGCGTTGGGCTCGCAGATGGGGCCCTTGGCGCTCGCCGCGATGGCCACTCCGGCCCAGCCCGCCAGCAGCGCGCTGGCGGTGTACATCACCTTCTTCATGTTCATACGTCCTCCTCGGGGGGCACTGCGCTGCGGGACTACGGGGTGAGACAGCCGCTACCTGCGCAGGCGCTCCTTCTCGCGCAGCAACAGGTGCCACTCCTGCAGCCCGAGCTTGAGCGCGGACTGCCAGGCGTCGATCTCCGGATCCATCCCGGGGGCCACGCCCCGCAGGGACTCGAGCGTGGAGCGGGCACCCCCCATGCCCAGCCGCACGAGCCCCTGCAGCGCGGCCTTGCGCACCGCGGGATCCTTCTCGTCGCGATAGAGCGACACGAGCGCGTCCCTCATGGAGGGGGCCTCCGCTCCTGGCACGCCGCCGAGCGCCGTGGCCGCCGCTCCGCGCAGGGCGGGGTCCTCCGAGCGCAACTGCTTGCGCAACCGCTCCACCGTGTCGTGGCCCACCGCCTCCATGGACACCTCGGACA
Organism: Cystobacter fuscus; assembly: GCF_044360685.1. Classification (GTDB taxonomy): domain Bacteria; phylum Myxococcota; class Myxococcia; order Myxococcales; family Myxococcaceae; genus Cystobacter; species Cystobacter fuscus_C. The sequence goes on from NZ_CP043491.1 coordinate 1,889,851, forward strand.
GCAGCTTCGCGGCCGCCTGGGGATCCTTCGAGGCCAGCGCCGCGGACACGGCCGCCTCGGACACGGTGCGCTCGTGGCCGAAGTACACCTTGGCGCTCTCGTGGATGAGGTTGTCCACCACGGCCTGGCGCACCTCGGGGGTGCTGTCGCGGATGAGCTGCTCGTACGTCACCACGCCGTCGTTCTTCGTCATGAGGTCCACGGAGCCGGTGCCGCGCAGGCCGCGGATCGCCGCGGCCCGGGCCTTGGGGTCCGCGTCTCCCGCCGCGCGGGTGAGCAGCGGCTGCACGAGCGTGGCGTCCTCCGTGAAGGAGGACTTGCTGGCGAGCGCCATGCCCAGTGCTTCCAGCGTGTCCGGGTCCCGCTCGCTCTGCACGGCCGCGCGCAGCTCGTCCGCGGGCATGACGCGCGCGGCGGCCTTGAGCCGCTCCCGGGCGTACTTGCGGTAGGCGGGCGAGCCGGATTTCAACGCCTCGCGCAGCTCGTCGATCATCCCGGTGAACGAGCACGCCGTCTGCCGCAAGGGCGTGGCGGCATCGGCGGCGGGGGAGGGGGCCGGCAGCAGCCAGGTGGCCGAGGCGAGCAGCGCCATGCGCCATCGGGGCGCGCGCTTCAGGAGAGCGCGGGGGAGAGGGGAGATCATTGGTGGGGTGCCCCTTCCTCGATGGTGCAGCGGTGGCGCTCCTGGACGCCGAGCCAGATCCGGGCGAAGTCCACGGTGCCCTCGGCATAGAGGCGTTTGAAGTCCTGGTAGTCCTGCGCGAAGCGCGCGTCCTGCGCGGCCATCTGTTGCAGCAGCGGCAGGGCCTCGGGTCCGGCGGCGCGGGCGGCGAAGCGGAAGAGGGCCCAGCGCACGCACTCGTCCTTCTCCAGCGGGAAGGCCGTGCGGTAGGCCTCCAGGGCCTTCTGGGGCTCTCCGGTGACGGCGAGCCGGAAGGCGGCCATCTCGCGCACGTCCCGCTCGGGATCCTTGCGCATGATGCTCGCGAGCCTGTCCATCGTCTCGTCGCCGATGAGGGGATCCGAGTAGGAGGGCATCTCCAGGGCCAGCAGACGCACGGCCAGGTCCTCGGACTTCTCGCCCACGTCGAGCAGCTCGTTCCAATAGGGGGCGAAGGTGCCGGTGCGCTCGTAGTCCTCCTTCATCACCCGGCCGATGGTGCGCGTGGCCACCCAGCCCGCCGAGTCCGTGGCCGGCTCCATCGCGAGCGCCTTGAGGCGCTGGATGTTCGTGGGGGACAGGCGCTTCTGCGTCTCCAGCGCGTCCACGGCGGCGGCGCGGTTGCCCAGCTGCGCGCCCGGGTCCTCGCCCATCTTCAGCAGGCGCTCGACCACCTGGGGCTGGTGGACGGCGGGCGCGCGCTTCATCGCCTCCATGTAGACGCCCAGCTCCGGCGGCGCGGACTTCTCCGCCCACTCGAGCACCTGGAGCGCCTTGCCCGCGTCATCCGCGATGAGCTCCGTGAGCCGCTCCTGGAGGTAGAGCATCAGCTCGCTGTCCCCCGCTCCCGCCGCGGCGCTCAACGCCTGACGGAAGGTGTCCAGCGAGCCGTTCTTGTCGAACTCTGCCACGCCCTCCCAGCACCCGGGCATGGGCAGGATGTCCTCCTTCGGCGTGGGCTCCCGGGGGACGGCGGGGCCTCTGGCTCCTGGGGAAGTGGCGGCGGTGGGCGCGCCGCCTGGGGCGGAGGACGGGAGGGGCGGAGCATCCGCGGAGGCACTCCGGGAGGAGTCCGGAGTGCGCGAGATCAGCGCCGCTCCGAGGGCAATGAGCAGCAGGACACCGAGGATGCCGATAGCCTTGGAGTTGGGACGTTGCATGGGCTGAACAGGCTTTACCTGTTAGCACAAACAATTATCAGATTCCAAGATTTCTGGAATGAACGGCTTTTCTGCTCTCCGTATGTCCTGGGCGGACCGATGGTGTGAGGGATTACTTGCTGCAGCCGCACCAGGGCGAGGCGGTCGTCCGGGCGGCCTGGTCGGCCCAGTACGCCGCGCTGTGGCGCGCGACGGAGTAGCCGCTCAGCAGGGTGGAGCGGTCCTGCTCCGTCAGGGTCTTGTCCGCGAGCGTCTCCTTCTCGAAGGACTTCGTGGCCGCGATCAGCTTGTCCGTGTCGAGGGGCGCGACGGTGGTGAAGTAGCGGGTGAGCCGCTGGCCCACGGCCGCCGTCATCTTTCCGCTCTCCACGCGCTTCTTGATGGAGGTCTCGATGTCGTCGTTCGCGGTCGAGGCGACGAAGTCGAGCGAGTCGTACCAGCCCTCCTTGAACTCGGGCAGCGCCAGGAACTCCTGAGGGGTCTTCAACGCCTTGGCCGCGTAATCCCAGAGGGGGCCCTGGGTGAGATCACGCGGGAAGGGGAACGGGAAGGGGTTGGGGATGCAGCCTCCCGGGCCGATGATGGACACGGTGTTGTCCAGTTCCACGTTGTGGTGCCTGCCGATGTGATCGAACGGGTTGAGGGCGTTGGAGGGATCGCTCGACGCGCGGCTGCCCGCGGACACTCCCTGGGTGGTGGTCGTCGCGGAGGCGGCTTCGACGGAGGCCTGGGTCCCGTAGATGACGGCACCCGCGACGGTCCCGATGACGGCGCCCTCGGGGCCGAAGACGGCGCCGATCGCACCGCCCGTTTGCGCCCCCTCGACCGCTCCCACGATGTCGGCGCCGATGACCCGGATCCACTTCGGCCAGCGCAGGGGCTGGGCGGCGGTGGTCTCGGGCGTGGGCATGGGCTCGGGCTCGGGCGCGGGGCCACAACCCGAGGCGAGGACACAGGCGAGAAGCAGGGAGGAGGGGCGGAGCAGGGTGCGGATCATGAAGTCCTCTTCTTCCGGGGGAGGGGACCGCGAGGCCATGCCTCACGGTGGCTCCGCGGACTCGCGGAGCGTGCCCTGACCCCAGAGCAGGAAGCAGGCCAACGCGTGTTTCCCTCTGTGGTCAGTGAAGACCGTTCTTGCGGTGTTGTCTGGAACACCACAGCTTCCAGGTACACTGTTGTTTTTCAATTCACGGCCGGGCTCTGGGCCAGGGAGTTCCGGCGCTCGTCCGCGGCATCCGGAGTCCTCGCCGGGCCGCGTGTAGCCTCGGAGGCACGTGGGGGGTGGAGTAGCGTGGGGCTCCATGCCCATCGCCGAACTCAACCACCAAGGCATCTACTTCGAGGACTCTGGCGGCCCGGGTCCCGCGCTCATCCTGGGACATGGCTTCCTCATGGATGGCCGCATGTTCGACGCGCAGGCCGAGGCGCTCGCCCCCGAGTTCCGCGTCATCCGCTGGGACGCCCGGGGCTTCGGGCGCACGCGGTGGGACGGCCAGCCCTTCAGTCTCTATGACTCCGCGGCGGACTGCATCGCGCTGCTCGACCACCTGGGCATCCAGCGGGCGGTCGTCGGCGGCCTGTCCCAGGGGGGCTATTGCGCCCTGCGCGTCGCGCTGCGCTACCCCGAGCGTGTGCTCGGCCTCGTATTGATGAGCACCAGCGGAAGCATGGACGGAGAGCAGGGCCGTGCCGGCTACCGGCAGGTGCGAGACCTGTGGGGGACTCCCGGCGCCATGGAGAACATCCTCCGGCTCTACTCGGGGGTCATCATTGGCGACCCGCGCTTCCACGGCCCCTGGGTCGAGCGGTGGCGCCAGACGCCCAAGGCCGCCTTCGTCGCCGCGACGAACAACCTCCTCGAGCGGGATGACATCGAGCCCCGGCTTGGGGAGATCCGCTGCCCGGCCATTGTCTTCCATGGCCTCGCCGACGCGGCGATTCCCGTCACCGAGGCTCAGGTGCTCGTCGACGCCCTCGGGGGCCGCGCGCGCTTCGTGCCCATTCCGGGCGCCGCGCATGCGCCCACCCTGACGCATCCGGAACTGCTCAATCCCCCGCTCGTGAAGTTCATGCGGGAGCTCAGCGGGTGAGGCGCGGGTCGAGGCCGGTGCCTTCCTCCGGGAGCAGCGGCAGCCACCAGCGCTCGCTGGCGGAGAGCCCCTCGCGCTGGCTGTAGACGACGGCCACCGCCCGGCCCAGCAGGTTCTCGCGGGGAACGAAGCCCCAGTACCGGCTGTCGGCCGAGTTGCCCCGGTGGTCTCCGAGGACGAGGTAGTTTCTCGCGGGCACCTCCACCTCGCTCAAGGGCGGACCCTGGTCCGTCTCGGGGTGGAGCGCGTGGAGGGCGCCCGGGAGGAACTCGAGGCGCGTGCCGTCCGGGGTGAGGTGTTGGGGGATGCGCTCGCCATTGATGAGGAGCGACTCGCCATCGAAGGCGATCCGGTCACCCGGCAGGCCCACCAGCCGCTTGACCATGACGCGTCCATCCACGGGCGAGTCGAAGAGGATGACGTCGCCGCGTTGAGGCTCGTGCTCGGTGAGCCAGAGGTGGGTGAGCGGAACGCGCAGACCATAGGCGCGCTTGTCCACGACGATGTGATCCTTCACCTGGAGGGTGGGCTCCATGGAGCCGGAAGGCACGTGGTAGTGGTCGGCGAGGCTGGCCCGGCCGACGAGCAGCAGGAGCAGGGGAGAGAAATCGACGAGGAGCTTCATCCATCGGCCGCGGGCTCGGGGTGCTTGGGCGGGGCGTTGCATGGGGCCTCCAGGGCGGGTTGGGGCGCCCTACGCGCGAAGACACCGCCCATTGCCCAGGCCCCGTTTCCGGACGGTATGATTCCGGACGATTCACCCCCCAACCCGGAGAAGACGATGGCTCAAGGCAAGAAGCTGCTGATGCTGGTGGGCGACTACGTGGAGGACTACGAGGTGATGGTGCCGTTCCAGGCCCTGCAGGCCGTGGGACACACCGTGCATGCCGTCTGTCCGGACAAGAAGAAGGGCGACTTCGTGCGCACCGCGGTGCATGACTTCGACGGGGCGCAGACGTACAGCGAGAAGCCCGGGCACAACTTCATCCTCAACGCCACGTTCTCCGAGGTCGAGGCCGCCCAATACGATGGTCTGGTGGTTCCCGGAGGCCGGGCGCCGGAGTACCTGCGCCTCAACCCGAAGGTGATCCAGGTGGTTCGCCACTTCGGGGAGACGCGCAAGCCCATCGCCGCGATCTGCCATGGATTGCAGATCCTCGCGGCGGCGGGAGTGCTCGAGGGCAAGCGTTGCACGGCCTACCCGGCCTGCGGCCCCGAGGTGACACTGGCTCGGGGGACCTTCGTCGAGGTGGCCGCGGATGAGGCGGTGGTGGACGGCAACCTCGTGACGTCGCCGGCCTGGCCCGGCCACCCGCGCTGGATTGCGGGCTTCCTGCAGGTGCTGGGCACCCGCATCCAGCACTGAGTGGTGTTAGTGGGTCTGGCTCTGGCGGCGACGCCGGAGCCCGGCCACGAGAGCGCCCAGGCCCAGCGCGATCAGCGAGGCATCCTGCCCCGAGGCCGAGCACCCGCCGATGCCATCACCGAGCAGCGAGAGATCCGCGACGGTGATCTGGAACTCGTGGACAGTAGGGGTGTCATCTCGGTTGCCGGCGCGATCAACGGCATACACCTCCACCCTGTGAGGCCCATCGGACAGTCCGGTGAAGGTCTTGCTTGGGTCACAAGGGATGAAGTCAGTCGCGTCATCAATCTTGCACTGGTAGGTCACGCCCTCTTCCGAAGCGCCGAACTCGAACGTCACGTCGCGAGCACGCGTGAACCGTCCCGGACCACTGGCGATGCTGGTGTCCGGGGGCGTGATGTCCACGGTGAAGGTGTCGGGCACGCTGTTGAGGCTCTGCACGGCATCGATCGCCGCGATCGCCACCACTGAGTGGGGGCCTTCGGCCAGATCCTGGGTCGGGGTGACGGAGTATTCACCAGCAGCGTTGGTGGTGACTCGGCCGACTTCCTGTCCATCCAGGTAGACGATCACCGGGGTGTTGGGCCGGGCCGTGCCCGTGATGGGGGGACGGACGTTGTTGATGAAGCTGCCGTTGGCCGGCGTGGTCACCACCGGAGGCGCGGGGATGATGAAACCGTACGTCAGCTCGTTGACGGGGCTGGGGTCATCCGACTTCAGACTGCCGGCCGTCGCGCCATAAGAACCGTCCCCGGGATTCTGTTGGGTTCCGGGATTAGCCCCAGTCGCGAGGATAGCGTCGGTATCGCAACTTCCTCCTGCCAAGGCCTGAAACAGCACGTGTCCGGCGCTTCCTCCACCTCCAGGTCCCACTCGTGGAGAGGACGAAGTCGCCCCAATACCGCCAGTGGCGAGGATCTGGCCGCAGGCGGCGGCTCTGACAATTCGCACATAGATGGTGCCACCTGCTCCGCCTCCGCCCCCGCCCTCAATACTCGTGTTGTTCAATCCTCCCGGCGCTCCTGTGGCGCTGATGCTGCCGCTGCCCTGGAGTTGACTGGCTCGCAGGAAGACGATTCCGCCACCCGCGCCGCCCGTGCCGCCCAAACTCGTGGTGGCGGTGCCATGTCCGGCTCCTCCGCCTCCGCCGAACGTGAGGCGCCGCAGGTATGCATCGGAGGTCGCCTTGTTCCCGTAGGACAGGGCTGCGCCTCCCATTCCTCCCACAGGCCGCGAACCGTCAGTTGCCTCCGAGTGTCCTCCCTGGCCGCCAGTTCCGCCGTTGCCTCCGCCTCCGCCTCCCGATCTGTAGCAGACGGCGCCTCCAGCACCATTGGTTACGTTGCCTCTCCCGGTTTGCGTGGCTCCGTAGCGCCCCGTGCCAATACCTTCACCTTTTTGAGCGCCCCGGGGAGTCGCCTCATCCAGGTCTGAGCAGCCCCTGTCGGCGGGATCCCCCTTGGTGTACTGACCACCCCGAAACCCAAGGGCATCCGCGTTGATCTCCCCCCGGTTGTCCACCTCCGCAGTGGCCAGGAACGCGATGACTCCGCCTGTGGCCCCATCCCAGGCAGGGGCCGTGATGCTCCGTCCGGCTTCGATGGTGACCTTGGTGTGCTCTGGCACCCGAATGACCTGGGTCACGTTCGGCGCGTAGTCGTAGATGAGCGGCTCGGTCAGTTCCAATCGCCCGGTTATCGTCCCTGCGGCCAGACGCGCAAACTCCCACCGACCTACCGGATTGTTGCTCAGGTCGATGGTCCTCTGTTCTCCCGACACGGGCTCTGGCTGGAGACCCGTGGCCTGGTACACCAGCACCAGATCTCCCTCCGCGAAGCATGCAGAGTCCCCCCCCCTGCAGGTGCCGATCTGGATGGACGTGGCCTGAGCCGCCAACGCTGCGGTCACCTGGGCGTAGCTGTTGATGACGTGGCCATACGCGGGGACCGTGAGCGGCCCGTCCTGTCCGTTGCCCAAACCGAACGTGTCCGCCGCGGCCATCGCCGTGGTCGAGCCGAGGCCCAGCGCGCACACGGCGGCGGGGAGCCACTGCTTCATGAATGGATTCCTCATGACTTTTGATTCCCTCGGCTTCTACTTGTGCTCTTCGTTGACGATGGTGAACACCACGCGGCGGTTGGCCGCGCGGCCTTTGGCGTTCGTGTTGGGCGCGATGGGGCGGTCGGGTCCATAACCCTTCGCCTGCAGCCGCGAGGCCTCCACGCCCTTCTCCACGAGGTACGTCTTCACCGACTCCGCGCGCGCCAGCGACAACTTGCGGTTGGCATCGGCGTTGCCCACGGAGTCGGAGTGGCCCTCGATGACGATCTGCTCGATCTCCGGGTGCTGCTGGATGATCCTGGCGATCTGACTGAGCATCTTGAACGAGCGCGGCTTGATGACCGCCTTATTGGTGGCGAAGTACACCGACTGCTTGATCTTCAGCTGGTCCTTCTGGATCTCCACCAACTGCTCCTGCTGGGCGGGGCAACCCTGGTTGGAGGCCAGACCCTTCTCCGTGGGGCAGTTGTCCAGGTGGTCCGACACCGTGTCGCCGTCCGTGTCCTTGGCCGGGCAGCCGCGCAGTTCCACCAGGCCCACCTGCGTCGGGCAGGCGTCACGCTCATCCACGACGCCGTCGCCGTCCGTGTCCTTCACCGGGCAGCCCTGGCGCGAGGCCGGGCCCGTCTCCCGCGGGCACTTGTCCTGCTCGTCCGGCAGTCCATCGCCATCCGTGTCCTTCACCGGGCAGCCCTGGCGCTCGGCCGGACCCGCCTCGGTCGGGCACTTGTCCTCGGTGTCGAGGACTCCGTCCCCGTCCCGGTCCTTCGTGGGGCAACCCTGGAACTCGGCCGGACCCGGCTCCTTCGGGCACTTGTCCGCGCTGTCGAGGATGCCGTCGCCGTCCGTGTCCTTCAGAGGGCAGCCCTGGCGCGCGGCCGGACCCGGCTCATTCGGGCACTGGTCCTCACTGTTGGGCACTCCGTCGCCATCGTCGTCGCGCACGCCGCCCCGCTCGATCTCCGGCTCCATTCCGCCAAAGGCCACGCCGAGCAGCGCCCGGAAGAAGGGCGTGCCCGTGGTGTCGCCGAAGCCCGGGCCTCCCAGGGCGTAGAACTCCGCCGCGGAGCCCAGCGGCAGCCGCAGGCCGAGCAGCACTTCCATGGACTTCTGCTGCTGGGTGAGCGGAATCGTGCCCCGCACGTTGAGCTCGCCGCGCAGCCCCTTGCCCGTGGTGGCCACCACCGCGCCCAGGCGCACCTCGTTGCCCAGCTCGTCCTGGACGGCGCCGTCGTCGATGAGCACCTGCGGGGGCCGCACCAGCACGCCCGCCTCCACGCCCGCGCGCAGCCCGCCGAAGCGCCGGCCCAGTGACAGCTTGGGCGACAGCCGGAAAGCATTGTCCCGGGAGAGCGTGTCCACGCTGCCCACCGGCAATCCCACGCCCAGCTCGAGCGCCAGGTCCAGCGGGGCCTCGCGGCGCTGCGCGAGCAGGCCCACGCGCACCTGCGCCGAGGGCGTACCCAGGCCCGTCGTGGCCGGAGTGCCAATGCCCCGGCCGCTCAGGTCATCTCCGCGCTGCCAGGCCACCAGGGGCAGGTGCGCGCCCAGTTCGAGCCAGCGCAGCGGCGTCCACGCCAGCAACAGGTGCGCCGTGGCCCGGTCTCCCACCACCGCGCCCACCGGACTCATGTCCGAGTACAGCACCAGGGGGTTCTTCTCGTAATGCCCCGCCACCGAGAGGCGGAAGGCGCCTCCGGGCAGCAGTTCACCGGTGCTCATCACCAACGAACCCCGGCCATTGGGGTTCAGTTCCAGGCGCTCCAGTTCGAAGCTCACCAGGCCCTTGGGTTGGGCGGATGCGAGGGCGGCGATCAGCCCGGTGGCGACGGCGGACAGCCGCATGTACCCCACCCGTCGCGTGGCGAGGGTCGGCTTCGCGTGACTCATGGATTCTCCGTATCGGGTCGATACATTCCTGGCGGAAAGCAGGGAGGCGCGCGCCGTCGTGCCACGGGCTTCAGGGCCGCTCTCACGGTGAGCGCCGCGCATACGACATGCCAACACCGGCGTGCCTCTCTCCTCTGCTCTGCCATCGGCTCAATCCCCCCTCCTATCTTCAAAAGCGGATCAGGCGCAAACAAACAGTGCCTGAATTCCCGCAAACCGGCCTTCTTTGTTTCCGGGAATTCCAATGAGGAGGGCATGATCCAACAGTTCTGGATCCAAACCGTACATCGGACAACGGCCCGGCGGCTCCCAGCGCTTTCGCGCTTTACGTTCCGGCACGGGGCTCGAAGCGCACGGGCAGGCTCAGGGGGCCCCTCGCGATGTACGACTGGGACCAGGACACCTCCTGCCGGGTGAGGGAGACGCCGCGGACGCGGGCCTGGAGCGCTTCCAATCCCAGGCGGGCTTCCATCCGGGCCAGCTGCGCCCCGAGGCAGAAGTGGATGCCATGCCCGAAGGGCAGGTGGCTCTGGCCCTCCCGGTCCAGGTCGAACCGGTCCGCCTCCGGGTAGCGCTGCTCGTCCCGCATGGCCGAGCCCAGCAGCACGGCGACGAGGGCACCCCGGGGCACGCGCACTCCGCCCAGCTCCGTGTCCTCCGTCACCAGCCGCAGGCTGGACTGGGCCGGTGGCTCGTAGCGCAGCACCTCCTCGATGAGCCGGGGAATCAGCCGGGGTTCCGCGAATACGCGCTCCGCCTCGCGCGGATGCCGGGCGAGCACGAGCACGGTGTTGGAGAGCAGGTGGGCCGTCGTCTCGAAGCCGGCCGGCAACAGGCTGAAGAGAAAGCTCATCAGCTCGTCGTCCGTCAGCCCCTCCGCGCCGAGCAGCTCGCTCACCAGATCCTCCCCCGGCACGGCCCGGCGCGAGGCGATGAGGGCCTGGAAGCAGCTCTCCATCTCCTCGAGGCTCCGGCGGATCTCCTCGATGCGCTCGGGCGTGGGCTGGCTCGCGGGAATGCTGAGCAGATCATCCGCCCACACGCGCATGCGCGGCCACAGCTCCGGCTCCAGGCCGAAGAAGAGGTTGAGCACCCGCACCGGCAGCCGCAGGGAGAACGCGGCGACGAAGTCCACCTCGCGCTGCCGCGCCACCGCCTCGGCGAGCTCCTCCGCGATGGCGCGCACGCGCGCCTCCAGCCGCTGGAGGGCCGGCCCACTGAAGGCCCTGCTCACCAGCCCGCGCAGCCGGGTGTGCTCGGGCGGATCCTTCATCACCAGCGAGGCGGCCACGGGGTTGCGCTCCAACCAGGGCGGCAGGAAGCTCCGGCCGAGCCCCACCGACGAGAAGCGCCGGGTGTCCTTGAGGACCGCCACCACGTCGTCATGGCGGCTGACGGCCCACATTCCTCCCGGCTCCACCTGGCACACCGGCCCGCGCCGCAGCCGCGCGTAGAGAGGGTAGGGATTGGCCCGCACGTCGGGTGCCATCAGGTTCAGCGGAGCGCTCATGGGTTGCTTTCCTCGGACTGGGACGGGGTGGGACGGCTCGGGTCCGTGCCAGGGGCAAGGTGCGTGCCACCACCGGAGCGCTCGGCCTTCCGAGGAGCGGTGGCTTCGTCGCGGCGAGAGGTCTCGCGCGGTCGGTCGAATCGACCGAGAGGGACATTCATTTCGAACGAATGAGCACGCGCGGAGGGCCTCGGGTGGCGAGGCCTCGGTGCACCCCCGACCCCCCTTGGTCTGGAGCAGACGAGCGGTGGCTGGCTGGCCTGGGTGTGTCCACTACTGCACAAGCCCATGCGCTATTCTCAGACGGGGGTTCGCGGCGAGCGCGACATCAACATGGCGAGTACATCCGATTCGAAGCACGTAGGCTCCGGTTCATCCACGTCATCGGGGCAAGGGGGGCCGCGAGTGGGGTACCTCTGGCTCACCTCCCTGCTGGATGCGTTCCTCTCGGATGCACTGCGCAAGGCTCCCCCCTCGGAGCTGCACCGCCAGCGGGTGTTGATCGCCGCCTGCCTGTTCGCGCTCCCCTTCGGGGTGTTCTTCCTGCTGCTCGTGCCCTTCACGGCCGCGGAAGTCCCCACGCTCCTCTCGAGCGGGTGCTACGCCGCGACGCTGCTGCTGGCGCGCAGGGCCCGCTCCTTGACCGTGCCGGCGATGTTCCTGTGCCTGTCCATGGTGGTGAGCTACGTGGTGTCCGTCTTCTTGAGCTCCCATCCCGAAGGGGGGTTCCACGCCACGAGCATGATGATTCCCGCGTTCGCGGTGTACCTGCTGGGACCCCGCCTGGGTTTCTTCGTCACGGTCTGCCTCGTCGTGTGCCTGGGCATCCTCCATCCGCTGTACCGGGTGCGCTTCACCCCTGGCCTCACGGCCATCCCCCTGGATGAGTTCACGGTCATGTGCGCCTCCGCGGCCATTGCCCTCGTGGGCTCGTGGGTGCTGAGCACGCTGCACAGCACCTCGCGGGACACCGCCCACGACGCGCTCGAGCGGACCCTGGCGACCCTGCGCGAGAGCGAGGGCAAGCTGAGCAGCCTCGTGGAGAGCTCCGATGACCTGGTGTTCTCCCTCGACACCCAGCTGCGCGTCATCACCGCCAACACGGCGATGCGCCGGTTCTACCGGCGGATGCAGGGACAGGAACTCGTTCCCGGACAGCGCTTCTGCTTCCCACGCACTCCAGAGCTCCAGGAGCAATGGGACCCGAGGTTCAACCGGGTGCTCGCGGGGGAGCGCCTGCGCTTCGAGCAGGAGGAGCACTCGGAGGAGCCCTTGGAGGAGCCCGTCCACGTCGTCCTGGACATCTCCATCAGCCCCATCGTGGGAGCGGAGGGCCGCGTGATGGGGCTGACCGTCTCCGCGCGGGACATCACGGCGCGCAAGCTGGCCGAGGCCCGGCTGGGCGAGATGCACCGCAGCCTGGTGGATGTCTCCCGCTACGCGGGCATGGCCGAGATCGCCACTGGCGTGCTGCACAACGTGGGCAATACCCTCAACAGCGTCAACATCTCGGCGGGCATCCTCAACGAGCAGCTGCGCCACTCACGCTTGTCCGGCCTGCGCAAGGCCGCCACCCTGCTGGGGCAACACTCCGAGGAACTGGAGGCCTTCCTCGCCACGGACTCACGCGGCCATCGGCTTCCGGGCTACCTGCTCGCGCTCGCGGAGGAGCTGGAGAAGGAGCGCGTGGTGCTGCGCCAGGAGGTGGGGGCGCTGACCGAGGGCATCGAGCACATCAAGTCCATCGTGGTCATGCAGCAGCAGTACGCGCGTGCCGGTGGAGTACTGGAGCGGCTACCGGTGCCCCAGCTCATCGAGGAGGCTCTGCGCCTGCACGCCGGATCGATCGAGCGCCAGGGCATCCTCCTGGTGCGAGAGTACGCCGACGTCCCCCCCATCCTCGTGGACCGCCACAACCTGCTGCAGATCCTCGTCAACCTGCTGAGCAACGCCCGGCACGCGCTCATGGAGAGCAATGCCCCGGACAAGCGCCTGCGCATCCGCATCCGCCTGGGCGCCGGGGGCGACCAGCTCGTCATCGAGTTCTCCGACAATGGCGTGGGCATCGCGCCGGAGCATCTGGCGCGCCTCTTCTCCCAGGGCTTCACGACGAAGAAGCACGGGCACGGCTTCGGGCTGCACATCAGCGCGCTGGCGGCCACCGAGATGCACGGGCGTCTGTCCTGCGCGAGCTCCGGGCTGGGGCATGGCGCCACCTTCACGCTGGTGCTGCCGGTGGAGGGCCCCCGCGAGAACCAGCGGCCCTCCGCCTCGCTCGAGCTGTCCTGAGCGTGCGTCAGTTCGTTCCGGGCGCCCAGTAGGCCCGAGCCCGGGGCCAGAGGAAGTCGGCCACCTGGCGTCCGAGCTGAAGCCCCGCGACGTTATCCGCCTGGATGTGGTAGCCGCCCATGACGCGCGAGATGCCCGCCAGCTCCGCCGTCTCGCTGAAGGTCGGCAGCTCCAGCGTCACCTGGCAATCCTCGGGCGTGTCCTGCGAGGGCACGCCCTCGCGCTGCTGGATGATGTTGCACGCGAAGCCCGGCTCGGTGAGGGCCCCCGCGGTGAGCTGCTCCACCTTGCCGAAGGCGTCGCTGCCCGTGAACAGCTCCAACACCCGGGCGCACGCGGCGCTCACCGTGCTGTGGCCCGACACATAGCCCGGGAAGGGCGGGGTGATGAACGTGGAGGGCGAGTACGGGTGCCACTGCTCGGCGCCAATCCAGTCCACGCCCTGGCCCGGCCCCACCCAGCCCAGCAGCGTGTCACCCGCGTGGTAGTAGCGCACGAGCGTCCAGGGCCGGGAGGAGTCGTAGTAGCGCTTGGACTCCCAGGCGGCGATGAAGGCATCCAGCGCCGCGTTGCCCACGGTGAAGAAGAGCTTCACGTCCCGGTCCAGGCCGTGATGGTCGCGGCGCGACACGTCCTGGGCGAAGCGCAGCCAGTGGCCGGACTGGGCCGTGGAGCGCGGGCCATCGCGCATGAACTCGACGAGCGCCTTCTGCTCCGGGGTGAGGTTCGCGTTGTAGTCGATGACCTCCTGCACGTCCTGGGCGAGCTGCGCCGAGCCCACCTTCGGAGGAGGCGGCGGACGGAACTGGGAGCTGGTGGTGAGCGCGAAGGGCCGCACCTTGTACCAGTGGGGCGTGAGGAAGCCGGGCGTCACGGTGCCGCCCTGGCCGTCATCGAACGAGATGGGCTGCCAGCGGTCGGGGTCGAGGATGACGTCGGGCGGATTGACGGGCGCGTAGCCGGTGTAGTCGGAGTAGGGGACGCCGCTGGAGCCGGGCTCGTTACCGAGCTGGTTGGCGCCATCGTTCCGCCGCCAGGCGAGCAGCGCGGCCGCGGCGGTGTTGCCCACTCCCTGGGGCGTGGCGAGGTCGGTCGAGGTGTCGTTGGGGTCGTACCCCATGCCGCTCATCTGCTGCGCGAGCCACGCGGCATCCTCCGGGTAGAGGTCCACGAGGGCGCGGTAGGTGGCGTAGGCGATGGCCTTCTGCTTGCGGGCCAGGGTCCGCTCGGCGAGGGGCCGGCGCAGGCTGCCTCCCAGCCGGGTGCCCACCGCGCGCGCGTCATAGGCCGCCCACGCGTCGTACATGGCCGTCACCGAGATGGCGTGGGCCCGGGAGATGACCGTGGGCCGTGCGCCGCGCCGCTCCACTTCGCGCGCCGTGGCCTCGAGCACGATGTCCAGCCACCGGTACGCGGCGGAGGGCGTGTGTCCTCCGGCCGGGGTGGGGGTCTCCTCCGCCCGGGCGGATGGGACGAGGAGCAACAGGGGGACGAGACAGGCGAGGAGCTGTCGGGGTTGGAGCATGCGGAAGTCTCCTGGGTGAGCCCCACCCTCTACGCCCCCTGTCTGACAGATTCCGCCTCAGGGCCAGGATTTCTCGCGGGGCAGTTGGTCCTGTTTGAAAGTACTCATCCAGGCGCGCAGGGCCTCCGGTTCCAGGGGCAGGTCGTCCGGCCAGAGCCGGACGGTGCCGTCGTGGCCGGCGGAGACGAGCGTCTTTCCGTCCGGGGAGAAGGCCACCGCCCCCACCGGTCCGGTGTGGCCTCGCAGCGCGCGATTCTCCAAGGTGGCCAGGTCCCACAGCCGCACGGTCTTGTCGAGGCTCACCGAGGCCAGGCGCGTCCCGTCCGGAGAGAAGGCCAGTCCGAGCACATCACCCTGGTGTCCCCGGAGCAGGCCGTGTGACTCCCCCTCCCCCGTTTGTCGTGGCTCCCCCGTTCGTCCGTCCCAGAGCATCACGTTGCCATCCTTGTGATTGCGGCTGGCCACCACGTCGCCCCCGGGTGAGTAGCGCAGCTCCAGCACGTCTCCTTTCTTCGTGTCCTGTTCATGGCGCTGGCCATTGAGCAGGTCCCAGAACACGAGCTGATCCATGCCTCCCATGACGAGGCGCTCGCCATCCGGAGAGAAGGCCACGGCGCGCACGGCGCCCTTGCGGCCGGGCAGGGAGCGGGCATCGCCCGTGGCCACGTTCCACAGCCGCACCTCGCCATTGTCGCCCGCCGAGGCGAGGCTCTCGTCCCGGGGCGAGAACGCGAGCTGCCACACCTTGGCCCCGTGTGTTCCGAGACGGCGTCCCTGGCCCACGCCAGGCTCCCACAGCCATATCTCCCCGTGCTCGTCCGCCGTCGCCAGGTGCTGCTCCTTCCCGGAGAAGGTGACGGCCGTGACGCGGGTCTCATGCCCTGGCGGCAGGGGCCGCTCGTTCCCGGTGCCGGAGGCGTACAGGTGGACCCGTCCATCGAGTCCACCCGCGGCCAGCCACCTGCCGTCCGGGGAGAAGCTCATCGCCTCCGGGGCGAAGCCGGGCACCTCCTGGATGGTCCTGCCCGAGGAGGCATCGAGGAGCCGCAGGACGCCCTGCTCGGACATCGTGGCCAGCCGTTGGCCGTTGGAGGAGAGCACCAGCGAGACCTGGGGGGCGGCGCCGGCCGAGAGCACGTGGTGGAGCTTCGTCTCCATGGAGAAGGAGCGCAGCTGCCCGGTGTAGCTGGCCACGGCCAGCCGCCGGTCATCCGGCGAGAACAGGACGAGGTGGGCTTGTTGCCGGGGCCCTCGGAGCACGCGGGGCTCTCCGGTCGCGAGCTCCCAGAGCACCGCGGTCCGATCGGCGCTGGCCGAGGCGAGATGGCGGCCATCCGAGGTGACGTCCAGGCTGTTGACGAGCCCCTGGTGATGGTGGAGCTCCCGCAGCCGGCCCGTGTCGAAGTTCCACAGCCGGATCACCCCCTCCTGGGTCCCGATCACCACCCAGGCCGTGCCCGGCACGAAGGTGAGCGCCGTGCCGATGCCCAGGTTGCGCGTGAGCAGTTGCCCCTCGGGCGTCCCGGGCTTCCAGGCGTGAAGTTCACCCTGGGCGTCCACCGTGAATAGGCGGCCGTCCGGGCAGAACCCCCCGGCGGTGGGCCGGGTCTGCTTCAACACCTGGAAGGAGCCCTGCTCCAGGTTTCCCAAGGCCGAGGCCGCGTTGCGGTGGCCCCGCACGAACACCCAGGGGCCGAGCGGTGACACCAACAGCTCCTCGATGCCCTGCACGCCCGTGTGGAACGTGCGGGCCTCCCCCGTGGACAGGTCCCATTGATGGAGGACGTCATCCGCCTGGGTGGCGGCGAGCAGGCACCGGCCCCCACAGCCCACGGTGAGCGCCGACACGGGACTGCCCAGGGATGCGAAGACAGTGGACTTCTCGGAGGTGGGAGTCCACTTGCGCAGGATCCCCTGCTTGTCGCTGGAGATGAAGCCCCGGTCTCCCGGGAGTATCCGGACGCGCCAGACCTCGTCTTCGTGACCTTCCAGCGTGCGCAGTTGCTTGCCCTGCTCGAGATTCCAGACACGCAACGTGGAGTCGTCGCTGGCGGAGACGAGCGTTTGGCCATCGGCCGTGAAGGCGATGTCGTTGATGTGCTGGGTATGGTCGCGCAACACGGTGGCGAAGCCATGGGCCTGGGCATCCGCGGCGATCGTGCGCGCCGCGGACCACTTCTCGAAGCCGGACGGGAGTTCCCGCAGCGATTCGATGGCTTCGTTGGGCGCATCCGCCGCGTCATCACGCGCCTTCGTCAGCAGGAGCTCATCGGTGCGGTCTTGCGCCTGTTGCCGGGCCTTCTGGGCGGCATCCCGCTGGTCGGAAATCCGGCGGATGCTCTCCTCGCCCAGGGTGGCGAGCAGCAACAGGGCCACCGCCGTGACCAGCAGCGCGGCCCGGTGGCGCCGCACGAAACGGCGCAGCAACTCAACGGGCGAGTACTCGTACGCCTCGACGATCTGCCCCGTCTGGAAGCGCCGCAGATCCTCCGCCATCTCGCGCGCCGTGGCGTAGCGCTCATCGGGGCGGCGCGCCATCGCCTTGCTCACGATGGCCAGCAGATCCCTCGGGATGCCTTTCTGGAGGTGGAGGAGTGGCCGTGGGGGGCCGCTCACCACCTTCGCCAGCACCTGATCCGAGGTGTTCCCTTCATACGGACGGGTGCCGGCGAGCAGGTGGTAGAGGATGGCCCCCAGCGCGTAGACGTCGGCGCGCTCGTCCACCGCCTGGCCCGCGGCCTGCTCCGGCGGCATGTACGCGGGCGTCCCCATCACCGTGCCCACCCGGGTCAGGCCATCGTCTGGCGAGGAGCCCTCGGGAACGAGCGCCTGGGCGAGCGCGGTGTTCTCCTCGCGCGAGAGATCCTTGGCCAGGCCCCAGTCGATGACCACCGTCTCGCCGAACCCTCCCACCAGGATGTTGGCCGGCTTGAGGTCGCGGTGGATGATGCGCTCGGAGTGGGCGTAGGCCATGGCCTCGGCCACCGCCAGCACGTGGGGCAGCAGGGCCAGCCGCTCCTTCAGCGTCGTGCGCTCGGCGAGCACGTCCGCCAGCGAGCGTCCGGAGACGAGCTTCATCGAGTAGAACAGCTCGCCGTTGGGCCAGCGTCCCGCCTCGTACACCGGCACGATCGCTGGGTGCTGCAGCCGCGCGGTGACGAACGCCTCGGTCATGAAGCGCGACTCGGTCCCCGGAGTGGGGGACAGCATCTGCTTGATGGCCACTGGCCGGCCGAGCCGCAGATCCCGCGCGCGGAGGATGCGGCCGATGCCGCCGTGCGCCAGCTCCCCCGCGAGCGCGTAGTGCGCGGGGTCCACCACGGGCAGCAGGTGACTGGGGCGGAGCCGCTCCAGACGCGTTGGTGTGAGCGTCCGCAGCGTGGGCGCCTCCCCGATGCCGGAGGAGTCCCGCTCGCGCATGGACACGTCCGTGAGGAGAGGCGCGTCCGTGGGGGCTCGCTCGCTCGGGGCCGGCTCGTTGCTGGTGGATACACCTGTCTCGGCGGGCTTGCCCTGACTCATACGAAGCGGCGCCTTCTAGGTCCCCTGGACGCGCGAGTCGAGCGCCAGGGCGATCAGCGTCTCGGTGAGCGAGCCGGGGAAGTAGTTGGCGAAGCCGGGTAGGCCCGTGAGTGCGGCTTCGGCGTGGTCCATGTCCGCCAGCCGCACCACGCGTGAACCGGGCACCTCCGCGTCCAGCGCCGCCACCAGTCCGTCACAGGCCCAGCCGTAGCGCTCCTGGACGTAGTTGCACAGGGGCCGCATCAACGAGCGCCGCGACAGCCGCGAGGTGGCCAGCGCCACGGTGGGGATGTCCAGGGGGTAGGGGTGCTGGCGCACGAACTCCATCCGCCGCGCGTAGGACAGGTCCTCCACCGAGGCTGCGTCCCCCTGGAAGAGCGAGGGGAACGTCACGTCCAGCATCTGCCGCAGCGCGGGCGTCGACACCAGATCATTGGCGATGACCGAGCCCCCATAGGGCGGCTGCATCGCCACCACCGCGCGCACGTGCCGGCGCAGCTCCGGGTAGAGCGCGAGCGTGCTCATCGCCTCCACGCCCCCCTTGCTGTGGCCCACCAGCACCACCGTGCGGCCGAAGTGGATGGCGTCCAGCAGCGCCTCGCGCACCACCGCCACGTTGTCCGCGAGCCGCCCCTCGGTGTCCACCGCCACCTCGCGCGTCTCCAGCCCCCGCTGCTCCAGCCGCAGCTGGTTGTCCTCGAGATAGCCGGGCAGCTCGTCGCCGAGCATCCCCTTCACCAGCAGGTACAGGTGGCGCCGGGCCTCGTCGGGCAGCACGGGCTCGTCCTGACGCACCCGGGCATGGAGCTCGTGGAAGCGCGCGGTGATGTCCGTGGGCGGAGCCGTCTCGGCCTTGAACCAGCCGGCGAGGCCCGCGCTGCCACCCGCCGGGGTGTCGTGACGGGCCTCCGGAAGGGAGCGCAGGGAGCGCAAGAGCCGCGCCACCGCGCTCGGCGCGGGCACGTTTTTCGGCGCGGGCTCGTTGGTGGGAAGAACGGTGGGGGGCGGGGTCGGGGGGAGCAGATCCTTCGGGGCCATGCGCACGTGCAGTGTACCAGGGCCGGGCTCCGCGTTTCTTCCCACCCCCTCCCCAGGGGAGGACACCGTGGTAGAAGGTAGGGGCTGCAAGGGGAGGACTGCCCTGACGACCGGACAGGAATGGTTGGTGGACGTGAGCGGGTGCGTGCCCGAGCGCCTGAAGGACGCGCGAGGACTCGAGGCCCTGTTCGAGGAGCTCATCGTGCTGCTGGAGCTGAAGGTGATGGGACAGCCGCAGTGGCACGTGTTTCCAGAGCCCGGTGGCATCACGGGCCTCACGCTGCTCGCGGAGAGCCACCTGACCATCCACACCTTCCCCGAGCACGGCTTCGCCGCGCTCAACGTCTATTGCTGCCGGCCACGGCTGTGCCCGGACTTCGAGGATCTGACGATGCGTCACCTGGGGGCGGTCTCCTGCCGGGTGCGGGAGTTGCGCCGGGAGGTGGAGACGTGACGCAGGGGACGTGTCCCTCGTGTGGGGCGGCGGTGGAGTTCTCCGCGGGCTCGGCGCAGGTGGTGGTGTGTGGCCATTGCCAGACGGTGGTGGCGCGCAAGGGCGTGTCGCTCGAGGCCCACGGCAAGGTGGGCGCCATCGTCGAGACCGACTCGCCCTTGCGGCTCGGCGCGGAGGGCCGGCTGGGGCGCGACGCGTACCGGCTGGTGGGGCACCTGCAGAAGGATCATGGCGCGGGCCCCTGGGACGAGTGGTACGTGGAGTTCGACGACGGGCGCACCGGCTGGCTCTCCGAGTCCGAGGGCGCCTTCCACCTGCTCATCGCCTCCGGTACCGAGCAGGGCCTGTCGCTCGAGGACTTCCCGCCCGGCCACCGCTTCAGCCTGGCGGGGCACCGGCTCGTGGTGGAGGAGCGGGGGCATGGCCGCGTGGTGGCCGCCGAGGGCCAGCTGCCCGACGACGTGGACCCCAGCGCGGACAGCCACTACGTGGACGCCACGGGGCCCAAGGGCGTCTTCGTGACGCTGGACTTCGGGACGTGGTCGACGGACCCCGAGGTCTACGTCGGCAAGAAGCTGAAGCTCACGGAGCTGGGCATCGCGCCGGACCAGCTCCGGCCCCGGGTGAAGAAGGTCGCGCTGCAACAGGCGCGCTGCACCCAGTGCAACGGTCCCCTGGAGCTGCGCGCGCCGGATCAGACGAAGCGCGTGGCGTGCCCCTACTGCGGCGCGCTGCTGGACGTGCGCCAGGGCAAGCTCGCCTTCCTCCAACTGCTGGAGAAGCCGGACCCGGGGCCGCGCATTCCCCTGGGCGCGCGGGGCAAGCTGGATGGGACCGAGTGGATCTGCATCGGCTTCCTGGTGCGCTCGTGCACGGTGGAGGGGGTGCGCTACCCGTGGGAGGAGTACCTCCTGTTCAACCGGGAGCGGGGCTTCACCTGGCTCATGGAGTCCAACGGGCACTGGGTGTTCCTCACGCCCCTGGACGCGGGCGAGGTGTCGGTGGCTCCGGGGGCCGCCGCGCACCTCGAGGGCCAGCGCTACCGGGCCTTCCAGGGCGTGGAGGCCGTCACCGAGACCGTGCTCGGCGAGTTCTACTGGGAGGTGCGCGCCGGGGAGCGGTCGCGCGCCGAGGAGTACGTGGCGCCGCCGTACTCGGTGAGCGTGGACGAGACGGAGAACGAGGTGACGTACACGCGCGGCGAGTACCTGGCGCCCGGCGTCATCCAGGAGGCCTTCGGGCTGAAGGAGCCCCTGCCCGCGCCCCAGGGCATCGCGCCCAGCCAGCCCAATCCCCACGCGAGCGGCCCCGCCTGGATGTGGGCCGGCATCTGGAGCGTGGCCCTGCTCGCCGTCTTCCTGGTGCTCAACGTGCTCGCCGCCAACGAGGTCGTGCTGGAGGAGACCGTGCGGTTGGATTTGGATGCCCGCTCGGGGACACCCTCGGCCATCCACTTCAGCAAGCCCTTCGACATCCACAAGCACGGCAACGTGCGCGCCGAACTGACCTCGCCCGTGAACAACTCCTGGCTGGGCGTGCAGGCGGAGCTCGTCAACGAGCAGAGTGGCGACGTCATCGGCTTCTACGAGGAGGTGGGCTACTACTCCGGCAGCGACTCGGATGGCTCCTGGAGCGAGGGCAACCGCACGGAGACCGAGCACCTGTCCTCGGTGCCGCCCGGGCGCTATGTGCTGCGCACCCAGGCGCTCTTCGACGGCACGCCACAAGGGCAGAGCTATACGCTGAAGCTCGTGAGCGACACCCCGCGCGCGCTCTGGTTCTTCTGGGCGCTGGTGGTGTTGTGGGTGCTGCCCCTGTTCGCGGTCTTCCGCGCCTCGAGCTTCGAGACATCACGTTGGGCGGAGAGCAACCTGGAGTCCGGCTCGGGAGAGTGAGGGAGGCGTCATGAAGTACATCGGTGGAATCATCGTCGTGCTCTACGCGCTGATGGCGTACCGGGGCTGGGAACCGTTCACCCGCGCGGAGCGGGGGACGGTGACGTCTTCTTCTTCTCGCGGCTCGGGCGGCGGCTTCTTCGTGGGTGGATCGCGCTACCGCAGTGGCGGTTTCATGGGAGGGAAGTGATGCGGATGGGTGTGCTGGCCGTATTGGTGAACGTGGACAACCTGCTGGCGAGCGTCGTGTACTCGCTGGTGGGGCTGGCGGTGTTCGTGGCGGGCCTTTACGTGTTCCGCTTCATCATGCCGTTCGACGTGCACAAGGAGATCGAGGTCGACCAGAACACCGCGCTCGGCATCGTGATGGGCTCCTTCATCATCGGCCTGGCCATCATCGTGGCCGCGGCCATCTCGGGTTGAAGTCCCGCGGCGGGCCGTTTCCACCGTGAACAAGACGCTCCTCTTCGTCACCGTCCTCGTCATCGCCACCTGTGGGCTCATCTATGAGCTCATCATCGGCGCGCTGGCGAGCTACCTGCTCGGCGACTCCATCACCCAGTTCTCCACGGTGATTGGCTGCTACCTGTTCGCCATGGGCATCGGCAGCTGGCTGTCGGGCTTCATCGAGCGGGGCGTGGCCCAGCGCTTCGTGGAGGTGGAGCTGGGGGTGGCCCTGGTGGGAGGCGCGTGCGCGCCGCTGCTCTTCCTCACCTTCGCGCTCACGGACGTGTTCCGCGTGGTGCTCTACGGCAGCGTGCTGCTCATCGGCACCCTGGTGGGGCTGGAAATCCCCCTGCTCTTGCGCCTGCTCAAGGATCAGCTCGCCTTCAAGGACCTGGTCAGCCGGGTGCTGACGTTCGACTACCTGGGCGCGCTCGCCGCGAGCATCAGCTTCCCCCTGTTGTTCGTGCCGAGGCTGGGCCTGGTGCGCACGTCGCTGCTCTTCGGGCTGCTCAACGCCCTGGTGGGCCTGTGGAGCACGTGGCTGCTCGCGCCGGTGCTCGCCCACCCGGGGCGCCTGCGCGTCAAGGCGGTGGGACTCAGCCTGCTGCTCATGGTGGGGCTCGTGCTGGGCGACCGGTTGAGCAACTTCTCCGAGGAGCACCTCTTCTCGGACGAGGTGGTGCACGCGACGAGCTCGCCCTACCAGCGCATCGTCCTCACGCGCGGCAAGCGGGGCTTCTCGCTCTACCTCAATGGCAACCTCCAGTTCGCCAGCGTGGACGAGTACCGCTACCACGAGGCGCTGGTGCACCCGGCCCTGGTGCGCGCGGGCAAGCTCGAGCGCGTGCTGGTGCTCGGGGGTGGGGACGGGCTCGCGGCGCGGGAGATCCTCAAGTACCCCGAGGTGAAGACGCTCACCCTGGTGGACCTGGATCCGGCGATGACCGGACTCGCCACGCGCTACGGCGAGCTGGCCGAGCTCAACGCGCACTCGCTCGCGGATCCGCGCATGCACGTCGTCAACACCGACGCCATGGAGTACCTGCGCGAGCACGGCGAGCCCTGGGACGTCATTGTCGTGGACTTCCCGGACCCCAACAACTTCGCGCTGGGCAAGCTGTACACCACGGGCTTCTACCGGCTGCTCAAGAAGCGGCTGGCGCCGGACGGGGTGGCCGTCATCCAGAGCACCTCTCCGCTCTACGCCCGGCGCTCCTTCTGGTGCGTGAACACCACGCTCGCGGCGGCGGGCTTCTGGACCCAGCCCTACCACGCCCTGGTGCCCTCGTTTGGGGAGTGGGGCTACGTGCTCGTCGCCCACGAGGGGGTGCTGCCGCGCCGGCCGCTGGTGGAGGGCTTGCGCTTCCTCTCCGAGGAGACGCACGCCTCGCTCTTCCTGTTCCCCCCGGACATGGGTCCGTTGCCCACGGAGGTGAACCGGCTGAACAACCAGGTGCTCGTCCACTACTACGAGGAGGAGTGGCGGCGGTGGAACTGACGCGGCGGGAGCTGGTGGCCGCGTTCCTCGGCTCGGCCGTGGCGGCCAGCGCGTGCCGCAAGACGGCCCCGCGCGAGCCCGTGCCCGGAGCGCTCGTGGACCGGGTGGTGGACACGGGCCACCGGTTGCGCGCGGGCCCGCTCCCGCTCGCGGCCGAGGCCCAACCGGTGGACGTGCTGGTGGTGGGTGGAGGGGTGGCGGGCCTGAGCGCGGCGTGGCGGCTGGCGGCCGCGGGCGTGAAGGACGTGCGGGTGCTGGAGCTGGACGCGGAGGCGGGGGGGACGTCGCGCTCGGGGAAGAACGCGGTGTCCGCCTACCCGTGGGGCGCGCACTACCTGCCGGCGCCCCTGGTGGACGCGGGCCCGGTGATGCGGCTGCTGCGCGAGATGGACGCGGTGACGGGCGTGGACGACCAGGGCCAGCCCCTCTTCGACGAGACCCTGCTCGTGAGCGAGCCCGAGGAGCGCATCTTCTACCGGGGCGAGTGGTACGAGGGCCTGTACCTGCGCGCGGGAGCCAGCTCCGGGGACCTGGAGGAACTGCGGCGCTTCGAGGCGCGGATGAACGCCTTCGCGGCGGCGCGGGATGGGCGCGGGCGCAAGGCCTTCGCGGTGCCCACGGCGCTCTCCAGCGACGACGCCGAGTGGACGGCGTTGGACAAGCTCTCCTTCGCCCAGTGGCTGGAGGCGGAGGGCTTCCGCTCGCCCCGGCTGAAGTGGCTGGTGGACTACGCGTGCCGGGATGACTACGGCACCACGGCGGAGGGCGTGTCGGCGTGGGCCGGCATCTGGTACTTCGCCGCCCGGCAGAACGGGCAGGGGGAGCGCAGCGAGGGCTTCCTGAGCTGGCCGGAGGGCAATGGCCGCCTGGTGCACCAGCTCCTGTCGGCGCTGCCTGCGGGGCAGGTGGAGCCGGGCGTGCTAGTGCACACGGTGACGCCGGGGCCGGACGGCTGCCGGGTGGACGCGGTGGAGGCGGGCACGGGGCGGCCCCGGGCGTGGCGGGCGCGGCAGGTGGTGCTGGCGTGTCCGCGCTTCGTGGCCGCGCACCTGGTGGCGCCCTGGCGCGAGCGGCGTCCCGAGTGGCTCGGGGCCTTCCACTACGGGCCGTGGGTGGTGGCCAACCTGACGCTGTCGGAGGCGCCGCTGTCGCGGGGCTTTCCCCTGTCCTGGGACAACGTCCTCTACGAGAGCCGCAGCCTGGGCTACGTGGTGGCCACGCACCAGCGGCTGCGCATGGACGAGCAGGGGCCGACGGTGCTCACCTGGTATCTGCCCATGGCGGGCCTGGACGTGAAGGCCGAGCGCGAGAAGGTGCTCTCCGCGAGCTACGGCGACTGGGAGGGGTTGGTGATGGCCGACCTGATGCCCGCGCACCCCGGCATCGCCGGGCAGGCCCGGCGGCTGGAGGTCATGCGCTGGGGGCATGCGATGGTGCGCCCCGTGCCGGGCTTCCTGTGGGGCCCGGAGCGCCTCGCCGCCCAGGAGAGCCTGGGCGAGCACCTGCATTTCGCGCACTCGGACCTGGGAGGACTGGCGCTCTTCGAGGAAGCCAACTGGTTCGGAGTGAATGCGGCGGAGCGGGCCTTGAAGGGCCTGGGCCGCGAGAGCCCGAGCTGGCTCTGAGCTGCCCTTGCCCTTGCTGAGCTTCTCGGGATGGAGAGGTAGGCTGAACGCAGGCCTCATCGAAGCGCCCTCGTGGGGAGCGCTGGGGCTCGTGGCCACCATCCAGAGCGGCCGCGTCGGACGTGGGTCTCGCGTAAGTCCTCCGTAGGGTCTTCACCCCAGGGGGTGCGTTGACAGGAACGCAGGACGTGTCTGTAGGCTCGGAACCTTGTCGGCAGGAGCCAACGCCTGGAGGCGCTGCGTGTCGCGTGGGTGGGTGGTGTGGCTGTGCATGGTGCTGGTGGGGTGTAGCGGCACGGCTCCCAGCGTCCGAGAGGCTCCTGAGCAGCCCCAGCGCTGTGTCTATGTCCCGCGCCGAGAGGAGGCGGCCGGGACTCGGAGGGAGGCGGTTCCTTCCGCTCGCGCGGGTGTGCACGTGGTGCTTGTGGCGACAGCGGCGGGGGCTTCACCCGTGGCTCCACTCGCCCCGCGCTCGGCACCTCCCTTGGAGGGGCTGTCGGGCGAGGGCCTGGGAGATGGCATCCCTCAGGGCGTGCTGCGGCTCGTGCCCGAAGGCGGCCCTGCCGCGGAGGCTGGGGCTGGCGGCGCGGTGGGAGAGGTGGTGGTAGTGGGAGGTGCGGTGGTGGCTGCGGTCGGCAGCGTCCTTCTCGTCTGCCTGACCGCCAGTGCAGCTGCGGATGGGGAGAAGACTCCCATTGATATTGCGGACAAGTATTATGGCACTCACTTCGGCGATGTGAAGGGGTGGGTCCAAGGTCAATACCCAACCCAGGCTCCTCCAGGCGCGGCCCCCAAGTCTGAGCCTGACAAGAGTGGCAAGAAACGGATGGGGCGCATCTACGTCACCTACACCAAGCTCAACAAGACAACCCACCGCTACTACGCGGGGCGGACCAGCATGGTTGTTGATCTCACTCAGTCACTACCACTTCAAGCCGTGGTGGCTGTTCTCCTTCGCGATAAAAATCGTCATCTGGACGAGAACCTGGAACCTCGGAGCGCTGTGTTCTTATCTCCTGAGGTTGATCGATTTGATGTTGGGAACGCCGTTGACTATGGCCAGAGATACGACGACGTCGCGTACTGGCGGATTCGCGGAAGAGAGCAGCAGTTGATGGATTCCCTGGGGAGCGCTCGCTCTGACACAGGAGCACCCTACCAGACCGAGAATGCCGTGCGCGGTGTGGCGAAAGACAATCCGCGAGGCCGACGGTTTCACGCCGCCGCCACGGAGCTGTGGGGCGAACTTTCCCCGTACACGGGATACTAGAAATGCCGCGACTCTACAAGCCAGGCTCGTTCTTGAGAATTCCCCTCGCCGACGGCTCCTTTGGCTACGGCCGAGTGCTGAAGCTGCCGCACGACGCCTATTACAATTACAGAACCGAGACTCCGGATTCCGACCTGGATCGGATTGCCTCCCAGCCCATCCTCTTCAAGATTTCTGCCCGCCACATGGAAGAGAGGGGATGGGAACTCATTGGGTGGAGGAAGTTGGGGGAGCAGTTTTCCCAACCCATTGTTCAGTTCATGCAGGACCGAAGAAACTTCCGGGACTGCACGATCTTCGACACCGTCGGCAATGTGAGAAGTGCAGAGCCCCAAGAGTGTGTCGGGCTTGAGCGCGCGGCCGTTTGGGAAGAGGAGAACGTCGAGCAACGCCTGCTCGACACCTTCATGGGACGGCCCAACTATGAGGTGGAGCACCTGAAGGTGCTCCTGGAATAAGAGCGCTCTCTGCCGCGAGGCGTGGCAGGGAGCGCAATGAGAGGTAGACGGTGAGCCTCGCCAGCCACCTCGCGATGCGGGGTGTCCCGCTCAAGGTCATTCAGGAGTTGATGGGATACCTTTTGCGCCCGCGTGCGACAGATGTGCAACGTGGATGGAGGGAAACTGCTAACCACCTGCAAGTACAGAGCAAAACAGTGGAGGCGGTGGGAAGCGAACCCGCCGTCTGGCACTCACAAAGGGGGCTTGGCGGAGTCTCGTGGGAGCCTGGCGGTAGCGTGTGCCCTGGCGAGGTGTGGCCGGGGAGGGGCTGGTGGGGGCGCACGGGTGGGAGTACCGGCGGAGACGGCCGGAGAGGACGGTGTTGTATGCGGCGGTGAGGGACAACCTCGCCACGCTGCTGGCGGAGGCGAGCGAACTGGGGCGCGGCCTGCCCCGGTACGTGGAGCGGGACTTCGCCAGGTACCTGGAGTGTGGAGTGTTGGCGCACGGCTTCGCGCGGGTGCGCTGTGAGAGTTGTAAGGACGAACTTCTCGTCGCCTTCTCGTGCAAAGGACGAGGGGTGTGCCCGTCCTGCAATGCGAAGCGGGCGCATGTGACGGCGGCGCATCTGGAGGAGCGGGTGCTGCCGCACGTGCCCTACCGGCAGTGGACGCTGTCCTTTCCGCACCGGGTGCGGTGGGTGCTGCTCAAGGATGCGGGGCTGCTCACCGACGTCTTCACCGTCTTCCTGGGCGCGGTGTTCGCCCTACAGCGTCGGCGAGCGCGGAGGCAGGGTATTCGTCGTGGGCAGGTCGGGGCCGTGTCGTTCATCCAGTTCTTCGGCTCGGCGTTGCAAGTGACGCCTCACTTCCACTCGCTGGTGCCGGACGGCGTCTTCGTGCCGGGAGAGGGCGGCGTGCGCTTCGAGGCGTTGCCCCCGCCCACGCAAGGTGAGGTGGAGCGACTGCTTTGGGTGGTGCGGCACCGGGTGCTGCGCCTTCTGGAGAAAAGAGGGGCCCTCCCCGCGCAAGGGCCCGAGGACGCGCAGCAGGCGTACCAGGCGCACTCACTACAGAAGCGGCTGCGCTGGATGGAGGTGGGCGTCCGGCCCCCTCCCCGAAAGCAGCCCCGGTGCGCCTTCCTGGAGGGCTTCTCCCTGCATGCCAACACGCACCTTCACGCCAACGACAGACAGGGACTGGAGCGGCTGTGCCGCTATGGAGCACGCGGAGCGTTGGCGCTGGAGCGTTTGTCACGAGCGGAGGACGGCCGCATCCCCTATTGGATGAAGCGCCCGCTGCCGGACGGCACCACGCACCTGCTCTTCACCGGGCTGGAACTGTTACGGCGTGTGGCGTCCCTGGTACCTGCGCCTCGAACGAACCTCACGAGGTTCCACGGCGTCTTCGCTCCAGGCTCGAAATTGCGGCCATTTCTGGTCCCTCAAGCAGGTGAGGAGGGGGCGAGCGTGGCACCCCCATGGGCCAGCACGTAGCGCAGCCGGCCCACCAGCGCCGTGTCGTCCAACACCGGCTCCGCCGAGTACCTCCTCTCCCAGAAGCCGCCGCTCCAGTCCACCAGCCTGCCCACCTTCTTGGACAGGTTGGCTCTCAGGTACTGCATGAAGGAGGCGAGCGCGGCGCCCCGTGCCCACACCAGCAGGTGGAAGTGGTTGGAAGCGAAGGTGAAGGCGTGCAGCCGGACGGTGCCCGCGCTGTGCTGGACGGCTCGCGCCAGCACGCCTCCCACCACCTCGTTCATCTCCGCGCTGGGACGCAGCAACAGCCGTCCCTGGTAGCACCTGGACGTGACGAAGTAGAGACCCTCCTCCTGGAACATCCTCAACGGCCAGCCCATCCCCAACCCCCACGTGCACTCCGCCGGGCCGGATGCACCCCGTGGGCCAACTCCAAGTCCTCCGTTCCCGCGCGCGTCCCTCGTTTCGAGTCCTTTGACACCTTCTCGGCCTTCTCGGCGACACCTTCTCGGCTTATACGCAGCTCAGGTCTCCAGCGTGGCCCCGAGCTCGCGCGCCCGCGCCTCGACGGCGGTCCGGACGTCCGTGCGCAGTTGATGGGCGACGACGAGGCTCGCGGGCTTCAGCTTCACAATCTCATCCAGGCCGCGCAGTACATCGGCCTGCACGAGCGCCTCGTGGGGTTCGTTCATCGCGGTGGTGAAGACGCGGACGGAGAGTTGTCCCGAGGCGTCCCGGACGAACTGGTAGCCGCTGCTCCAGTCCTTGGTGCTGTAGCGGACCATGCGGAAGGTGAGGTCGGGGACGTTCAGCCTCGGCACGAGTGCAAGCCATTGCAGCGCGGCTTCGGCGATGGACGGGTCATGACCTGGAAGGTCCAGCCGCACCTGGAGCCGTTCCAGGCGTGCGACGAGAGGCGACAGGAGGAAGTCGCGCGCCTGTCGCGGGAAGAGCTGGACGTCGAGCTTGCGGAGCCGCGGGAAGGCCTCCTGCGTTTGGGCGAGCGCGAGCCAGTCCTCGGAGTGACTGTCATCGACGAGCGCCTCCAGCTTCGGCATCCGGGCCAGCCTCTTGATGCCGACGCTGCTGTGCGCGAGGGAGCGCAGTGAGCTCATCACCTCGTGCGGGGTGATGCTGGAGTCGCCCTTGCCCTCGAGGTGCTCGACGGTGGCCCACAGCGGGTGGCCGGCGGTCTTTTCGATGGCGCTCGCGAGCGCACCTGAGTTGCCCTGCTTCAGCGCCGCGCGGGAGAGGAAGCCGCGCGAGAAGGCGCAGTCGGGCTTCAGCACCTCGTCGAGCGGGCCGAGCAGTTCCTTGCGCGCCGACTTGATGAGCTGCCGCTCGCGCTTCGCCTCGGCGGGGGTGAGCGTGCGGCGGGTCGCTTCGAGCTGGAGGGCGATGAGCTCTCCGCGAGGATGTCCGGCCTCCTGCAGGACGTCCGCGAGCACGGCGCGCGCCTCGTCGTCCTCCGGCTTCGCGAGCACCTGTGCGAGCAGCGCCTCGGCATCTGCCGAGCGGCGGGGCTTCGCGGCCTCGGTCTCCGAGCGGAGCGCGGCGTCGATTCCCGGCAGGGCCTCGCGGAGGTCGGCAGAGAGCTCCGCGTCCGTCACGGCGCTCAGTTGGAACTGGAGGCTGTCGAGGTGACGGCCGAGGAACTCTTCATGAAGAATCGAGCGGTCGAAGCCCGTGCGAGCCTTGGCGAGCGTCTCCGCGGCCCGTGCATCCCGGACGCGGCGCGCCAGTGGCAGCAGCCGTGTCCAGAAGGGACGTGCGCCAGTGCTCGTGAAGGGCGGGTCCGCGTACCGGTCCGCCACCCAGCGGTCGATACGCGGGTCCTCCGGCCAGGCCTCCATCGCTTCGAGCCGCGCGCGTGCCTTGACGGAGCCCTTGTCGAGGAGGGTGTCGAGCAGAGCCGACAGCACCGTGGGGTCCGGCTTCGTCGCGACGGTGTCCCAGGTCCCGGCGCCGAGCTTCGCGCCCACGGCGGCGATGCGGTCCGCCAGCTCGCGGTGCGGCGCGGCCCGCCAGGCGTCGAGGAGCTGCGCGAGCACGGTGCGCCAGTCACCGTTGGCCGCGGCCTGCGTGAGGGACTGCTTCAGCATGGGTTCCTTCCCGACGAACGGACTTCAGTCGTCATCATGACGCCCATGCCCCGTCCAGCTTGCACGCCAGCGCATCCCGGGCCTCACCGCGCCGTGCGCCCCCTTCTCGCGCGCACCTGACGCACCCGGCCATTGCTCGCTGTGCCCCTGGAAATCAGACAATCCCCCGGTGTGGACACGGCGTGTCGCTGGAGCACGCCGCCGTGCTCGCGGACTGCTCGGCCAACGCGGGCGGCCTGCTGCTCACCCGCCTGGAGCGGCCCGTCGGTGAGTGGGAGTTGACGCTCAAACAGCTCGGAGCATGGGAAGGATTGAAGGACTGTGGAGAGGAGGTGGACTGGGAGCCTGCCCAGGGTTCTAAGACATGCGCCGCGTCCTCCAGGTTGAACGGGTCGCCGCGCCGCAGGTAGTTGCGCTTGTAGACGGCGGGGGCACGCGCGAGCCCGAGCACGAACGGCACATGCTTGCGTATAGGCGGGATGGGGGCCATGTGGAGGGAGAGGGCTGGAGCCGAGGGGTCCTACTCGCGCGTCAGCGCGACGACGAACTCCAGGAAGGCTCGGACCTTGGCCGACATGAGCTGAGACGAGTGGTGGTACGCGTAGAGCGGGTACATCTCGTCGCTCCACTCCGGGAGCAGTTGGACGAGCCGCCCGTCGGCGAGGTATTTGCGCGTGTAGAGTTCGACCACCTGCGCGATGCCCAGTCCCGCGAGACACGTGGCCATCATCGTCTCGCCATGGTTCACCATCAACTGCCCCGTCACGTTCACGGGGACTGTCTTCCTCCCGCGCTGGAACACCCAGGCGAAGGGGATTCCCGTCGAGGGGTCGCGCATCAGGATGCAGGGATGCTTCTCGACGTCCTTCGGACGAAGGGGGGCTCCGTGCCGCGCGATGTACTCGGGTGACGCGCAGGTGATGATGCGCGTGCGCAGCAGCAACCGGGCCTTGAGCGCCGACGGCTCCGGGTTGCCAAACCGAATGGCGACGTCGACGCCCTCGCGGACCAGATCGCCCATGCGGTCACGCACGGCGATCTCCACGAAGAGTTCGGGATGCCTCGAGAGGAACTCATTCAGGCGAGGTATCAGCAGGAATCGCGCGGTGCCCGGGTCCATGTTCACGCGCAAGCGGCCCCGTACCTGGGCCTTCGACTCCCCCGCCCCGCTCGTCGCCTCCTCGATGGCGCGGA
The DNA here is from genome assembly GCF_044360685.1 of Cystobacter fuscus. GTDB lineage: Bacteria > Myxococcota > Myxococcia > Myxococcales > Myxococcaceae > Cystobacter > Cystobacter fuscus_C. Next base: position 1,921,365 of record NZ_CP043491.1, read on the forward strand.
TATGGGGCGCGACCGATTCGTAGAAGGTCTTGCCCTCGTCGGTCAACGAGATGGAGCGCGCGGTGCGACGGAACAGGCGCACACCGATGCGTGCCTCGAGCCGTGCCACCGCGCGACTGACGGCGGGTTGGGTGAGGCCGAGTGCTTCTCCCGCGCCCATGAAGCTCCCCGCCTCCACGACGGCGCGGAGGATGCCGAGCCCGTCGAGCGTATGTCTGTCGAATCCACGAGTCATACTTTTCGTGATGCTTAGCATGCCGAGCAAGCTGCTTGTAAGCGGCTCGACGAGAGCGCACCTTGGCAACCATGGTTGACGACGAGAACACGACGGATTCCCTGGCAGTCACGCGCCGGGGCGCGCTGGGCGGCGGCGCGGCGTTGCTGACGCTGTCGCTGGCTTGCGAGCATGTCCAGCCACGGCAGGACCCGGTGCCCTCGCCTCCGGTGGGCGGCAACGGGCTCGACCTGCGAACGACGGTGAATGGCCACGCGGTGGAGGTCGCGATCGACACGCGCACGTCGCTGCTCGACCTGCTGCGCGAGCGGATCGGGTTGACCGGCGCCAAGAAGGGTTGCGACCACGGCCAGTGCGGCGCCTGCACAGTCCACGTCGACGGCCGGCGCGTCGCGTCGTGCCTGACGCTCGCGGCCAAGGTCGAGGGACGCGAGGTGACGACGATCGAGGGGCTGGCCAACGGCGAGCAGTTGCACCCGATGCAGCAGGCGTTCATCGACCACGACGCGTTGCAGTGCGGCTATTGCACCCCGGGCCAGATCATGGCCGCGGTCGCCTGCGTGCGCGAGGGCAACGCCACGTCACGCGAGCGCATCCGCGAGTACATGAGCGGCAACATCTGCCGCTGCGGCGCCTACGTCGGCATCGTCGCGGCCATCGAGGACGCCGCGACCAAGATGGGGAGGGGCTGATGCAGCCATTCACCTATACCCGGCCGACGTCGGCCGCCGAGGCGGTGGCCGCTCACGGCCGGGTCGGCGCGGGCGCGCGCTACATCGCCGGCGGCACGTCGCTGTACGACATGATGAAGCTCGACATCGACCGGCCGCGCCACCTGATCGACGTGACCGCGATCCGCGGGCTCGACCGGATCGACACCAGCGGCGACCAGCTGCGGTTCGAGGCGCTGGCGCCGATGAGCGCGGTAGCGGCCGACCGCACGCTGCAGAGCGACTATCCTTTGCTCGCCGAATCGCTGTGGAAGGCCGCCTCACAGCAGCTGCGCAACATGGCGACGGTGGGGGGCAACCTCCTCCAACGTACGCGCTGCCTGTATTTCCGCAACGGCACCGGCAACCCGTCCGCGGTCGGCGTCTTCCCCTGCAACAAGCGCGAGCCTGGCTCCGGCTGCGCGGCGATCGGCGGGCTCGACCGCGGCCAGGCGGTGCTCGGCACCAGCAGCGCGTGCACCGCGGTCAGCCCCGGCGATTGGCCGGTGGCGCTGGTGGCGATGGACGCCTATATCGAGTTGCTCGGTCCGACCGGCTCGCGCACGCTGCCGGTGGCCGACCTCTACCGCCTGCCCGGCACGACCCCGCACCTGGAGTTCACGCTCCAGCCAGGCGAGATGATCACCGCGATCGTCGTGCCCAAGACCCCCGCCGGACGCGCGTCGACCTATCACAAGATCCGCGATCGCGAGAGCTACGCCTTCGCGCTCGCCTCCGCCGCGGTCGCGCTCGAGATGGACGGCGACCGGGTGGTCCGCGCACGGATCGCTCTGGGTGGGGTGGCGACCAGGCCGTGGCGCGCCACCGCCGCCGAGCAGTCGCTCGCAGGCCAGCAACTCACCCTCGAGACCGCGCTCGCCGCCGGCCGCGCGGCGCTCTCCGGCGCGACACCGGGTCACTTCAACGGCTTCAAGATCGAACTCGGCGCGCGCACCGTCGCCGACGCGCTCATGATCGCCGCTGGGAGGAATGTCTGATGACCACCGCACCCTTTGCTGATCGCGCCCGCGTCGACGCGCGCGAGAAGGTCATGGGCCGTACCGCCTATGCCGCCGATGTGCCATTGCCGGGCCTGCTCTACGCGATGACCGTGCCAGCGCGGGTTGCCAAGGGCCAGCTCACCGCACTGTCGCTTGAGGCGGCGGCGCGCGTGCCCGGCGTGGTGCGCGTGCTGACCGCCGACGATTTCCCACCGCCCCCCGCGCCACCCCAGGGCGAGGGGCCGCCCCCCCCGCCGCCGACCATCATCCGCGAGATCGCCTACCGCGGCCAGCCGGTGGCGCTGGTCGTCGCCAAGACGCTGGAGGCCGCGATCGAGGGCGCCGAGGCGGTACGCGCGACCTACGCCGGCCAGACGTTCAGCCCGCTGATCGACAGCGTTGGCGCGGCGCGCGAGCCGTTCAAGGGCGTGGAGGTCGGCAACGCCCGGCTCGCGATGGAGACCGCCTCGACATTGCACGCCGGCACCTACGTGAGCCCGGCGCAGCACCACAACCCGATTGAGTTGCTCTCCACTACCGCACAATGGTCGGATGGCAAGCTCACCGTGTGGGAGTGTACGCAACAAGCAGGCCCGGTGAAGAGCACGCTCGCGCGCTCGCTACGGATCGATCCCGCGCTGATCGAGGTGAAAAGCTCTTCGATTGGCGGTGGCTTCGGGCAGAAGGGTGCGTCGCAGCGCCAGACCGCGCTCGTCGCGCGCGCCGCGATGCTGATCGGGCGGCCGGTGAAGCTGGTCATGCCGCGCGCGCAGATCTTCCACAACGCGACCTTCCGGCCGAGGAGCCGCCACCACGTCAAGCTCGGCGCGGACGCGGGCAAGATGGTCGCGGTCCATTACGACGCCGACCACCAGCAGTCGCGTAAGGGCGAGTTCCCGCCCCAATACCACGAGGCCCCAGTGCAGATGTACGGCATCGCCGACTATCTCGGCACCGCCAGCAACATCCGCATCGACACGCAGGCCCCGGGCCACATGCGCGCGCCGCACCCGCAGCCCTCCAACTTCGCGTTCGAGAGCGCGGTCGACGAACTCGCCTACAAGCTCGGCGAGGACCCGGTCGCGTTCCGCCTGCGGCACGACGCGACGGTCGACCCGATCACTGGCAAGCCGCTGTCGTCGCGGTTCCTGAATGACTGCATCCGCGAGGGCGCGCGACGCTTCGGCTGGGAGCGGCGGACCGCGGCGCCCGGGTCGATGACGTTGCCCGACGGGACGCAGGTCGGCTGGGGGGTCGCCTGCGGCGCCTATCCGTCGATGACGACGCCGTCACTGGTGACATTGCGCGTCTGCGCCGACGGCACGACGCGCTACGCCGCCTCGGGCCACGAGATGGGGCAGGGGCTGCGCACCGCGATCGCCGCGGTGCTGCTACGCGAACTCGACATCGAGCCCGCCCGGCTGGAGATCGTGATCGGCGACACCAGTGCCGCGCCGCAGCACCTCACCGCTGGCTCTTGGGGCACGGCGAGCGTCGTCTCCGCCGCCGCCACCGCCGCGGCGAAGATGCGGGAGGCGGCGGACGCGCTGTTCGCGGGTCGCGCGCTCTCTGGCAACCTGCACCGCCGGCTCGCCACAGTGCGGCGCCCGTTCCTGCAGATCGAGGCGTCGCAGGTCGGGCCCGGGCAGGATCCCGGCGTGCTGAACGTGCTCAAGCAGGGCGGCTTCAGCATCTGGGGGCCGCACTATCCGTCGTTCACGACGTTCAGCTACATCGCCCATTTCGTCGAGGTCCGCGTCGAGCCGCGTACGCGGCGGGTGCGCGTGCCGCGGGTCGTCAGCGTCGCCGACTGCGGGCGGGTGGTGAGCCCCAGGACCTCGGCGAGCCAGGTGCGCGGCGGCGTCATCTGGGCGATTGGCGCGGCGCTGCGCGAGGAGACCGAGGTCGACCCGCGCTTCGGCGGCTGGCTGAACTGCGACCTCGCCGACTATGTCGTGCCGGTGAACGCCGACGTGGGCGACATCGACGTCGCCTTCATCGACAAGCCTGACCCGCTGAGCAACCCCATCGGCACCAAGGGGCTGGGCGAGGTGTCGATGGTCGGCGCGTCCGGTGCGATCGCCAACGCCATCTACCACGCGACCGGCAAGCGCCTGCGCAAGATGCCGATCCGGATCGAGGACTTGCTGTAGGTGGAGGATGTCGGGACCGGTGGCCTCTGATGCAGGAGTTGAGAGTTCCTGGAAGAGTCGTGCTCGAGCGATGGTAACCGTTCACCGACTCAGGCAGCGAGCGCGAGCTGAGATTCGGGCACGGAGGGCAGGAGAGAAGGCCCGCGCGAGCCTCGGCGGTGCGCGCCGAGATGGTGTCTGCGCGCCGAGATGGCGAGATGGTGTCAAAGGACTCAACGGAGGACTTGGAGTTGGCCCACGGGGTGCATCTGGCCGGGCGGAGTGCACGTGGGGGTTGGGGATGGGCTGGCCGTTGAGGATGTTCCAGGAGGAGGGTGTCTATTTCGTCACGTCCAGGTGCTACCAGGGACGGCTGTTGCTGCGTCCCAGCGCGGAGATGAACGAGGTGGTGGGAGGCGTACTGGCGCGAGCCGTCCAGCGCAGCGCCGGCACCGTCCGGCTGCACGCCTTCACCTTCGCTTCCAACCACTTCCACCTGCTGGTGTGGGCGCGGGGAGCTTCTCTCGCCTCCTTCATGCAGTACCTGCGCTCCAACCTGTCCAAGAAGGTGGGCAGGCTGGTGGACTGGAGTGGCGGCTTCTGGGAGAGGCGCTACTCGGCGGAGCCGGTGTTGGACGACACGGCCCTGGTGGGCCGGCTGCGCTACGTGCTGGCCCACGGGGTGAAGGAGGGGCTGGTGGAGAGGAGCGCCGGGTGGCCGGGCCTGACGTGTCTGCCGCAGTTGCTGGGGCCGGCGCGGCGGCTGTTCCGGTGGTTCAACTGGACGAAGCGCTGGAGCAAGAGGGGAAGCGAGGAGCTGGCAGTGGGGGAGGGACGCTTCGCCGAGCAATGGGCTGAGCCCGTGGAGTTGGAAGTAGCGCCCCTGCCGTGCTGGAAAGGACTGCGGGAGGAAGAGAGGCAGCGTGCGGTGCGGGCACTGGTGGAGGAAGTGGAAGTCGAGGCGCGCGCGAGGAACAAGCCCGTGCTTGGGGCGAGAGCGGTGAGGGCCCAGCACCCGCATACCCGGCCTGAGCACCTCAAGCGCAGCCCGCGACCTCTGGGGCATGCCTCCACGCGCCAGGCCCTGCGGCAGTTGCGTGAGCAATACCGTGGCTTCGTCGCGGCGTTCCGAGAGGCGGCGGCTCGCTGGGGGCGAGGGGAGTTCTCAGCGCCCTTTCCTCCGTTCTCCTTCCCGCCGCGGGTGGTGCCAGGTTGCGTCGCTCAAGTTCTTTGACACCCTCTCGGGCCACACGCCGCACCTTGCCGGTCCCGTCGTCCTCGGTCCGCCCGTTCATGACCAGGTCCAGCGTGACTTCTCCCTCGAGGTCCCCGCTCATCTGGAACTTGCCCAGCAGCTTGCCGGTGAAGGTGCCGTTGGGGATGTCACGCAGGTTGAGCGTCAGCTCGGGCTGTGCCGCCGCACGCAGAAGAGGAGTGACAGGGACAAAGCCTTAGCGCCACGGAAGGAGGAGATGTGCATGGCTGCTATCTACCGTGGCTCGGGGGATGGATGTGGAGTGGGGGCCTTGACGTCCCTGCAGAGAGCGCAGCCAGGCCGTCAGGGCCTCGGCTCGGGGGCGGGTCACTCCACTGCGAGATGATGAGGGCCCGGAGCCTCCACGAGGGAGTGCTCCGGGCCGTTACCGCGAGGGGCTAGCGCGTGCCGCTCACTGGCACGCGGCGGGCACCGCGAAGCCGTTGGTCGGCGTGGTGCTGGTGGAGCCGCCGGAGACGGCGTCGGTGCCCAGGCCGAAGGCGGCGAAGGCCTTCCACAGCGTGCAGACGTCCGCGCCGCCATTGATGGAGGTGGCCGCCTGGATGATGCCGTCACGAACCTGGGTGAAGGTGGGGCTGCACGGAGTGTTCTTCAGGCCCTGGATGAAGTACCGCATGAAGCGCTGGTTGCCCGCGGTGCCCGTGGCCGCGTAGAGGTCGCTGCTGAAGCCGTACTGGTTCACCAGCGCCCAGTACGCTTCCCACATGCCCTGGGTGAATACCGAGCCCACCCCGTGCGGCACGGCCATGCCGTTGATGCTGGAGTACGTCCAGGTGTTGACGGTCGAGCTGGTGCTGTAGCGCTGGGTGCGGATGCCCACCCCCGTGGTGGGCTGGTTCAGCGCGTACGTGCCCATGCCGCGGCCCAGCGCCCCGGTGTCCGTCGAGCGCGCGGTGAACCAGAGCGCCAGCAGGTCGCTGATGCCCTCGCCCGGCTGCTGGCGGTTGGAGAGGCAGGACACGTTGCTGGGGCCGCCCACCAGGCGGTTGGAGATGCCGTGGCCGTACTCGTGGACCATGATGCCAGAGTCCAGGTCTCCGTCCTTGTCCGGCGTGGGCGCCGTCCAGATGTACATCTGCATGCGCGGGCGCGAGCCGTCCGGCGGCGTGGAGAAGTTGGCGTTGTTGGTGCCGCTGCCGTCCTGGGCCTCGGCGCGCACGTCGTCATTGCCCAGGCCGCCCTTGCCGTAGTTGTTCACCTGGAAGTTGCCGGCCGCCTCGTTGAACCCGTACTGGTACGTGACGTCGTGGATGATGTTGTTCCAGTAGAACAGGTTGGTGACGGCCGCCGGGATGTACGTGGATGGCGCGCTGGAGAGGTTGAGGGTGAAGCTGCACTCCAGCGTGGAGCCGCAGCTCGGCTGAGTCGTGGGCGGCAGGCCGTCGTTGTTGCTGTCCTCGTACGCGTGCACGTTGTTGCCGCGCAGCGTGGTGTACTCGGCCCCGGCGGCGCCGTTGGTGTCATGCCAGCCGTAGGGCGAAGCCACGGTGTTGGCGGGGTTGGTGACCACCACCCGGCCGTCCGAGGGCGGCAGCGGCGAGGTGTGGTTGGGGCTCTCCACCGGCGCCGGGTAGACCTTGTAGGAGTCGGAGGCCACCCAGTCGAAGCGCGTCCACACCTCGCCCGTCTGCGCGTCCACCGTCACGTCGTAGTCATGCTGCTGGTCGGGGGTGTGGACCTGGAAGTGCCACACCAGCCGCGCCTCGCCCCGGCGCACCGGCAGCACCGCCAACTGCGCGTCGATGGGCTCGCGCGACAGGCCCTCTACCTCCACGCGCGTGCGCTGCCGCGCGCCCGGCTGCGCCTTCAGCGACTTCGGCGCGCGCTCCAGGCGCACGCCCAGGTGCTTGGCGATGCTGGCCACCGCCTGCTCGGCGCCCAGGCGCGGCTCCACGCCGGCGATGGACGTGTCCATCGAGGGCAGGAAGTCGCTGTGCACGCTGAGCACGCGCCCCTCGCGGTCCACGTTGATCTGCAGCTGGGCGTTGTAGACGGGCAGGCCCTTGTGCGTCTGCCGCAGATAGAGGTTCGTGATGCCGCTGTCCTCCGAATAGACGCGGTCGGTCAGCTCCAGTTGGGTCAGGTCACGCTGCTCCAGGCCCAGGGCCTGACTGTGCTTCATGACGAAGTCCAGGCCGATGACCAGCGCCTCGCCGCTCTGCGGCTCGGACAGGGCGCCCACCGGGTTGGTGAGCGAGCGCACCAGTCCGTTGGACTCATCCACCTCCACCAGCAGCTCCGGTACGCGCTGGCGCAGCGCCGCCGCCGCGGACTGCTGGGCCCGCGAGAAACCGAACCGCGCCTGGGCGTTGTACGCGCTGCGTGCGTCGAGGTGGCGCTCCTCGCCGCGGGAATGCTCGTCCTGCGCGACGGCCAGCGCGCTGGAGCCCGCGAGGGCCCCCGTGAGGACGACGGCGGGGACAAGGCGCTTCCGGAAGTGACCCGTAGACATGGCGTGCTCCAGCACTGGGGGTGAACGCCCCGGGAGCGGGGCGGACTGCCGAGACCCAGAGGAGCACACTTACCGTGAAATAATCAAAATTAATCAGGAAAAGCAGAAAAGTCTTTCAAGGCCGGAATATGCGGGGGCTCCCATGTCTCGAGACGTCGAGTTGCAGTGTCGTTGCGGAAAGATACACGGATGGCTGCGCGAGGCAGCGCCAGACACGGTGAACCGCGTCGTCTGCTACTGCGACGACTGTCAGGCGTTCCTGCACCACCTCGGTCGCGCCGAGCTGCTCGACGAGCACGGCGGCTCGGATATCGTGCAGGTCGCCCCCTCGATGCTCTCGTTCGATCGTGGCATCGAACTCGCCACTGCCGTGCGCCTCACGCCCGAGGGCCTCTATCGCTGGTACGCGAGCTGCTGCAAGACGCCGCTCGGCAACACGGTGTCGTCGCGGCTGCCGTTCGTCGGGATCGTCACCGAACTGTTCCAGCAGGCGCCGAACGCACGCCCGTGTGACGAGGTCTTCGGCGCGCCGCGCGGTGGGCTCCTCGGCAAGTTCGCGATCGGCAACCCTCCGCCCGGGTTGGTGAAACCGAACGTGCGCCTGCTCGCGCGAGCGATGCGCATGGTGCTCGGCTGGAAGCTCCGCGGCAGGACGTGGCCCCATCCGTTCTTCGACCGCGCGAGCGGTGGTCCGAAGTACCCGGTCACCGTGCTCTCCACGGCCGAGGGTGACGCGCTCCGCGCGCTGTGTGGTCCGCGTCCCGCCCGCGCGTGACCGCGGGCCAGGAGAGCTACCTGTCCATGGTGGCCAACCGCACCAACGACATCACCAAACAGCTCACCATCTTCTCCACCAATCTTCCTGCCGCTGTCCTTCATCACGGGCTTCTTCGGCCAGAACTTCGACGTCCTCTCCCACCGGGGCTTCTTCTGGTTGATGCTGGTGTTCGTGTTTGCCCTGCCCACGGGGCTCATGTTCTGGTTCCGGCGCAAGCGCTGGCTGTGACCCGCGCTGCCTCCCTCCTGCCCACGAGCGTCCATGCCTACCCTGAGCGTCGATGGCGTCCCCCTGCACTACCGAGACGAGGGCCAGGGCCTGCCCGTCCTCCTCTTTCACGCCTACTCCCTGAACGCCGACGCCTTCCTGCCCCAGGTGAAGGCCCTGTCGCACCGCTACCGTTTCCTGCTGCCGGATGCCCCGGGGCACGGACGCAGCGGCCTGGGCGAGGTCCCCACGGAGATGTCGCGCATCGCCCGCAACGGCCTGGCGCTCCTCGACGCGCTGGGGCTGGACTCGGTGGTGGTGGGCGGCGTGTCCATGGGCGGCTACGCCAGCATGGCCTTCCTGCGTGAGAACGCGGGCCGCGTCCGGGGACTCGTGCTGGTGGACACCTTGCCCCAGGCGGACGACGCGGCGGGACACACGCGGCGCGAGAACCTGGCCCAGGACGTGCTGCGCGAGGGCCATGATGCCGTCCTGCGCACCCTGCTGCCGCGCCTGGTGGCCGCCGGTCCGGACTCCGTCGTGGGCCGCGAGGTGGCGGCGCTCATCCGCGCGGCCCGGCCCGAGGGCATCGCCGCGGCCCAGCGGGGCATGGCCCTGCGCTCCGACAGCCGGGATCTCCTGGCGCGCTACGCCGGTCCCTCCCTCGTCGTGGTGGGCGACAAGGATCCTCTCACCACGCCGGACGAGGTCCGGCAGATGGCGGACCTCATCTCCGGCGCCCACCTGGAGACGGTTCCCGACGCCGCACACCTGCCCAACCAGGAGCAGCCCGAGCACTTCAACGCCGCGCTCGACCGCTTCCTGTCGGGGTTGTGAGCCGCGGCCTCACGGCGCGCAGGTGACGAGCGCGCTGTCCATGGTGCACGTGCCGCAGGAGCGCACGCGCACCAGCGTGCCCATGCTCCCCCAAGCAGGAGAGGAGGGAGCGAGCGAGGCATCCCAGGCAGGGGTCAGCAAGGAGCCGAAGAAGGAGAGGAAGCCACGAGCGGACCAGGCGGAGTTGCCGAGGAGAACGTTCGCGTGGGACGTCTTCACCTGTGCGTGCTGTGGAGGCAAGCGCCGGGTGTTGGCGTACCTGACGGCACCCAACGCAGTGCGCGCCATTCCGCAGCACCTGGCACTGCCTACGCGGCTTGCTGCCGCTGGCTGCAGCCCAGGGGCCACCCCAGCAGGCGTGGTGTTGAGCCTCGAGCAGTCACGCTGCCAAGGACGCCCACGCCCCTGCTGCCTCCCCCTGGGGGGCCACCTGGGCCGACGTGTGCCCAATAGGGCTGCACCGTCTCTCCACCAGCACGGCGCACAGCCCGCCTGTCACCCGTCAGCAGTCCTCCTCCACCTCTCGGTTCCAGCCCTCCCCCTCAACAGGTCCCCCATCCCGCTTATACGCTGGCGAACTGGAACGTGTTCTAGGTACGGTCTGCGGGATGACCACAGCGCAGGCGAGCAGGACCGAGTCCATGGTGCGGATCGTGATCGCGTACATCGTGGCGATCGCCGCGGGTGCTGCGTGGTTCGCGTGGGGTCCCGAGACCGCGTGGCTGTGGCTCGACGGGCTGATAGCCGACCTCATCGCGACGCTGGTGATCTTCGGCGCGAGCCGGCTGCACCACAACTCGAGCTTCTACGACGCGTACTGGAGCGTGCTGCCGCCGCTGCTGATGCTCGCCTGGTGGGTCGAGTCCGGGACACCGGCCGACGAGCCCCGCGCCTGGCTCGTGATGGGGGTGATCGTGCTGTGGGCGGTCCGGCTCACGGCCAACTGGGTCCAGACCTTTCCCGGACTGCACCACGAGGACTGGCGCTACCCCATGGTGCGCGAGCGCGCCGGCAGGGCCGAGGCGGCGGCCGACCTCATGGGCATCCACGTCTTCCCCACGCTGCAGGTGTTCCTCGGCATGCTGCCGGTCTACGTCGTCCTCACCCGCACCGGCCGCGACCTCGGGTGGCTGGACGCGCTGGCGGTCGTCGTGGGCGTGGGTGGAGTGGCGATCGAGCTCGTGGCCGACATCCAAATGCACCGGTTCATTCGGACCCGCAAGCCCGGCCAGGTGATGGACCAGGGTCTGTGGGCGTGGTCGCGGCACCCCAACTACTTCGGCGAGGTCAGCTTCTGGGTCTCGCTCGCGATCTTCGGCATCGCCGCTGACCCGGATGCGTGGTGGGTGTTCGCGGGAGCCGCCTGCATATACGCGATGTTCCAGCTCGCCAGCATCCCGATGATGGAGCAGCGGAGCCTCGAGCGCCGGCCGGCATACGCGGCCGTCATCGAGCGAGTGCCGCGCTTCGTGCCGCGTCCACCGCGCCGCGTCCGCACCGGCACATGACCCAGGACGTGCAACACGGCGGACGTGGTGAGCGCTCCGACTCATGGGCGGCCACGTCGGACGCGGGCCTCTCGGTGGGCATGTCCTGTCGGTTTCAATTCGGAGAAGCCGGGGAGCGGAAGATTCGGAGCGTGGACGTGCACGTGCGCTTTGGAGGACCGCTGCCCGAAGGGCGAGACGTACTCGCATCGTTCGAGCCGTGATTCAGCCCGCTGTGTGCTTAGACTGGCCGCATGGGACTCTTGACCTTCAGCATCAACGTCACCCTGGACGGCTGCGTCGACCACCAGGAGGGAATCGCCGACGACGAGACACACGCCTTCTTCACCCGCCTCATGGACGAGGGCGGGGCGATGCTGTGGGGCCGCGTCACCTACGAGATGATGGAGAGCTATTGGCCGGCGGTCGCCCGGGGCGATGAGTCGGCGCCGCCAGCGATGCGCGAGTGGGCGCTCAAGCTGGAGGACAAGCCAAAGTACGTGGTGTCGTCGACGCGAAAGGACTTCCCGTGGACCAATAGCCACCACATCGTCGGCGACTTACGCACGGCTGTGCAGAAGCTCAAGGATGCAACCCCGTCCGGCGTGCTCCTCGGTAGCGGCAAGCTCGCGACCGAGCTGGACCGACTGGATCTGATCGACGAGTACAAGTTCCTCGTCCACCCCAGGATCGCCGGCCACGGCCCGACCCTGTACCAGAGCGGGCTGCCCAGCACACGACGGCTCGAGCTGGTCTCGGCGAAGCCGCTCCGCTGCGGCGCGGTCGCCATGCACTACCGGCGCGCGCTGACCCCAGCACAAGCTTGAGCACGTGGTCCGGGTTCTTTCCCCGACACTCTGGCGCTTCCAGCATGGGGGCACTCCGGGCGGCGGAGTTCGACTCGCACGGAATGGTCGGCATCGGGAAGGTCTATGATGGGTACTCTCACCCAAGCAGGTGCGGAGGAGGCGAACGAGGCGCCCCAAGCAGCGGCCAGCAAGGAGGTGCTGAAGGAGAGGACGCCGCGAGTGAATGGGGCCGAGCTGCTCAGGAGGACGTTCGACTTGGACATGCGGGGCCTGGAGCAGGAGGCCGCGCGGCTCGAGTCCCTGGCCTGGGAGTTGGACTCACGCGCGGACTCGCTGGAGCGCCGCGCGCGGGAACTGCGCTAAGTAGGTCGCCAGAAGTTCTCTAACAAATCGCGCAGCCAGAAGCCTTCGGCGAGGCAGCCCGCCTTGCGGAGGGCTTCCTGGGCAGAGAGGCCCAGTACCCATTGGATGGCGGCGTCGACGTGCTGCTCCACGGTAGGGTACTGGCGATTGGCCGATACGAGCTGCTTGAGTGGACGCCACAAGTGGTCCATGCAGTTGAGCTCCGAGTGCTGCTTGGGCAGCAGGAGCAGATGGATACCGAGGCGGCAGGCCAGCTGCTGGGACTTCTGGGCGGTGTGGCAGCTGGCCCTGTCGAGCACCAAGAGCAGCGGGCGGCCGGGGTAGGCGGCGCGCAGCGTGCGCAGAAAGGCCATGAAGTCCTCCTGCCGGCTGCGCCTGGTGGCCATGACGACACGCCTGCCGGTGCGCGGGTTGATGGCGCCCCAGAGCGTGCGCTTGGCATTTTCACCTGTAATGGGCACCACTGCCTGCTGACCGACAGGAGCCCATACGGCGCGCAGCGGTGGAAACCAGCGCAGCACCGTGCTGTCCATGACGAGCAGCACCGCACGGGGGAACTGGCGTTTGAGGCGCTTCAAACGGCGGACAAGGCCCCCTTTTTCTGCCCTGGATGGGGCGCCGCCGTCACGTACACATACCGGGGTCGCTTCCACGCCAGCCCCGCCTCGTGCAGTCGGCGACGCAGCGTGCGGGGGATACCTCGAAGCCCTGCCTCTGCAAGTGCGAGCGGAGCAGCGGCACCGTCCAGCCATGGCTCGCCCAGCCAGCCCTCTCTGGACTGCTGCGCACTACTCGACGCAGGCGCCTGCTGGTGAGGCGCGGGGCTTTTCTGGGCCGGCCTGAGCGCGGGGCATCCAACAGCGCTGATGGAGTGCGTGCTGCAAGGTAGCGCTCAAGCCAGAAGTAGACCGCTGGTCGACTCAGGGCTGCCAGGTGCGCGACCTCACCCGGGCCCTTGCCCTCGGCGATGAGCTTGATGGCCAGAAGACGACGGAAGTAGCGGGCGTCGCGCGCCTGCCGCAACGCCCGCTCCAGCTTCCGCCTGTCGTATGCTGTCAGCCCCAGTTCGGCAGGGCTCCTTGCCGGTCGCATGCTCCAGAAGCTGTGCATGCGGCCGGAATTTGTCTCGGAACTTCTGGCGACCTACTTAGTTCCCGCAGGAGACGTCCTCCTGGGGAAGTCGTCCGTTCAGCAGGAACGTGTTGGACACGCCGTCCACGCAGGTTGAGCCCTGACCGTAGACATAGTGGCCACCCGCGTCGACCTCGACGAACGTCGCGCGCGCTCCGAGCGCCTCTCGCATGCCCAGCCCGGATTCCCATGGAGTCGCGTTGTCGCGCCGGTTCTGCAGCAGGAGGATGTTGTGCGCTCCCTGGCGGGTCACCTCGACCGGGGCCTCGCGCGGAGGGGTCTTCCAGAAGGCGCACGGCCAGATATTGAACGGCATGCCGGCGGTGAGCGGATGGGTGGCCCGGTCCTCGGCGGTGTTCTTCCTGTAGACCTCGAGGTCCGTGGGCCAGCTCGCGTCGCCACACATGAGCGCCAGGAAGACAGCCGTCTGATTGTCGGCGGGGACGTCCGTCCTGGCCGGGCCCTGGGCGAAGACCTGCTGGAGCAGCGCGGCATCCTCGGCGGTGGGAGCTCCGGCGGCGAGGTGGGCAATGGCTCGCCAGGACTGGACGAGGAGCGGAAGCTGCTCATCCCTTTGCAGCAGGACGTAGGTGACGGAGCGGAACAGACCCCCGGTGATGCGCGCGCTCGTTCCGGGAACGGACGCGGGGGTCGCGTCGAGCCGATTCGCCAGCTCGAGGTACGTCGCCGTCACCTCCTCGATGCTCGTGCCGAAGTGGACGGTGTCGTTGTTGGCCGCGGCAAGGCGGGCGGCATCGGGGAACCGGCTGGCCATGCCCACCCCCCAGTAGCGGGCGAAGCCATACCAGACACTCGTGGGATCCACATTGCCCTCGAGCACCATCCGGTCGGTGTTCTCGGCGAACAAGGACGCGTACACGGCCCCCAGGTAGGTGCCGTAGGACTGGCCCCAGTAGGAGATCTTCCCTTCCCCCAGCGCCTGACGGATCCGATCCATGTCGCGGGCGGTGTTGGCGGTGGTGATGAAAGGCAGGACATCGCCCGAGGTGGATGCGGCACATCGAGTCGCGGTCTCGCGAGCGAGGGCGACGTTCGCGTCGATCGAGCCATCCGCGGCGGGGTACGGGAAGAGGTCGGTGAAACCGACGTCGGTCAGCCCGCAGGTGACCGGAGAGCTGTGACCCACACCGCGGGGGTCGAATCCAATCAGGTCGTAGTGGTCGAGGACCTCGGAAGACAACACGGTGGCGAGCAGGCTCGGATGATCGAGTCCTTCGAGCCCCGGTCCACCCGGGTTCAACAGGAGAACGCCTCGTCGGGAGTCCGGCCTGGCGGTGGCGATTCGCGAGACCGTGAGTTCGAGGGTGCGCCCTTCCGGGTGCTGATAATCCAGTGGGACCTGAAGGGTCGCGCACGTCTGACGAGGGTCTCGGGTGGCGCCTTCCGGAAGCGCCGGGCAATTCCCCCAGACCAGGGGCCTGGGCCCCTCCGGCGCCGTGTCGGGAGGGGCGTCGTCCGAGCAACCCGCCACGGCCGTCAGGAGCAACACGGAGAGCAGGGCCCACCGCGAACCGGGCGAAGGCGAGTCATGCGAGGGGGAGAAGGTTGCCTCTTCTAGCGTTTCATTCATTGGCTCCCTGAAACCCCACGGCCCCCGGAAAGTGTCACCCACGGATTCACTTTCCGGTCGCGCGGAAGCCGCGCGCCGACTCACCGCTCCACGAGCACGTCCAGCATCACGTTGGCCTGCAGACGCACCTCGCGCGAGGGCATGCGGCCCTTGCCCCGCACGGGGGCAGGCTCATGGAGCCCGTCCGAAGTTCGTGGAATCGTGGTGGAACCTGGTCAACTGAGACTTCGTGAACCAGAACTTCGCCTGAGCGTAGCCGGCCAAAAGAAAAAAACCCGCCGCGGCGGGTTTTTTTCATGGCCCCGCGCGCGGGGCACCTGTTGTCAGCTACGGTTGATCTTCAGAACGCCGTTCGGCGCCGTCAGCGTACCGGTGCTGCTGCGCGTGAGCTTCATGCGCGTCGTGCTGACCGGCGTCAGCGTATAGGTCGCGCCCTTCTGCAGCCCTACCACCAACGTCGGCGCTTTCGAGCCCGCATCGACCGTCCAACTGATTTCGTCCGTGGTGGCGGATGGCGCGACACCGCCATGGAACACCACCACGCGGCCGTCGGCCATCGCCACCGCCACGGCATTGCCATCCGACGACAACAGGCGCGCCTTGGCGATCGCGGCGGCACCGCTGGTCGCACCATCGCTGTCGTCCACGTGCAGCACGTTCAGGAAGAACTGCGCCGTCCCGACGGCCGGCGCGGTGCGTGGCTTGATCTCGACGCGCCAGGCGCCGATATCGGTGTCGCGCGACGGCTCTGGCGGTTCATCCATGAGCGCGAAGTTGCGCCACCCGATCGTGCCGTCCTGCAGCCTGGTGCGCACCATGAAGCGGCAATCCTGCGACGTGAACTCGGCACGGGGCGTCTCGAACGACGTCGTGCCCGGCACGGCCGCCTGCACGCACGAGCTGCCTTCATTCAGGCCGCCCACCAGCGCGATGTCGCTTTGCGCCGGCAGCAGCGGTTGCACCGTCACCATGCCGTTGCCGTTCCGGATCGTCAGCGGCTCGGCGGCGCCGACAAAGCCGAACTTGTAGCGACCGTTGTGCTCGTCCGTCGGTACGATCGTGCTGGTGGGCTTGTTCACGCTGTGCAGCAGCGACGTGATCTCCATATTGGGCTTGGTCGGGCGTACGCTGTCGAACACGAGGATCTTCGGCTGCTCGCCGCGCACCTGCGAACGCAGGTAGACGATGCTGCGCAGGAAGCCTGTGTTCGGATCGATCTTGCTGTTGACGTAAGCCTTGCTGGCATTACCCGTCACGTAGGCGTAGTCGCCCCCCTCCTCGTAGCTGGCCACGCCATCGAGCACGTTCGACCCGCCCGGCTGGATCTGTTCGATCGTCGGATAGGTCGCGCGTGTGCCGAACCACTGGCCGCCGTCGAGCGACCGGCCGCCGAATGTCTCCTCGTCGTACACCGTGATCGTATTGTGCGCGATCGTGCGCGTGTAGTAGTTCAGCCAATGCACGCTGCCGTAGTTGTCGTAGCGGCCGGAATCGAGCAGCAGCGGCGCCTTGTAGCTGAGGGAGAAGGCGTTCTGGTCCAGGTGATGATGGTTCTCGCTGATGAACGACGACGATTTGAAGTCCAGCAGCGTCGCCTCCGCGTGGGTCCACGTGTCGCGCATCAGCACATTGCCGGCCGTCTTGAAGTGGCGCGACAGCGGCAGCGCGGTCGTCGGCGCGGCTGTCGTCGGCTTCGGATACAGCAGGCGCTCCTCGAACAGGCCCACGTGCGAGGCGCTACGGTAGCGCATGATGTCGTTCCAGTAGTAATTCGCCGCATGCACGTCGCCGGCCGCCGCGCCCACGAGCGCCATGCTGCCCACGCTGCGCTCGCCCAGGCTGAACGTGAAGTTGTCGCCGCCCGCCGGGAAGCTGCCGTCGGCGCGCACGCCGTAGATGTACGGGTAGATCATGTACGGTGCCGACACCATCTGCAGGCCCGAGTTGCTCGTCAGCGCCCGGTTCCACAGCAGCAGGCGGTCGGCCGTCTCGCCAGCGGAGGACGCGTACGAATACAGCGTCTGGTTGCCGCCGTTCTCGGCAACGAAGTCGCGCGCGCGCAAGTAGCCGAACTTGAAGTGGTCGTAGATCGTGTCGATCAGGCCCTTCACCTCGGGGTACGCATCGGCGATCGCGAGGAGACCCAGCAGGGAACCCGTGTTGGCGCTGGCCGTGTGGCCGCTCAGGTAGTTGGTGCGGATATTCGGACCGGCACCGGTGGTGAAGACGGGCTTGACGGCGCAGTCGAACGGGTTGGCCGTGATGGTCGGCGTCACCCACTGGCCGCTGGCATTTTGCGCCGGCGCACCGCACACGGAACCGAGCAGGTCGGTGTTCTTACCCACGACGTCGAACGCGATCGTCGCTTTGATCCGCTGCGCGAGCGCCTCGTGGTAGGTCAGTACGCCGTCCGGGCTGTCGCCTTTCAGGTCGTCGAACAGCCAGTCGTAATAGATCCCCATCGCGCCGACGCGGCCGCCCATGCTCCATTCCGGGCCGTCCACTTCGCCCGCACCAAGGTCGGCCTTCAGGAGCAGCTTGATGTGCTTTTTCGCGGCCGTCAGGAGCTCCGGCTTGCCGGTGAGCCGGTAAGCCAGCGCCAGCCACTTGGCCGGTTCGGTGATCTTGCCGCGGCCGCCTTTCGTCGTATTGCAGTAGTCGACCTGATCGGCCAGCGGTTTGCTCAGGTCGCACGTATTGTTGATCAAGTTGGCCAGCGTCGTGCTGCGACGCAGGTAACCTTGCCACGATTCGTGCAGCGCGATCTCGACCGGCAGCTCCGGCAGCGACGACCACACCTCGTTCGTCGCCAGGTTGCGCACGCTGAGGTTTTTCAGCTGGTCGCCCTTATGTCCACCCAGCACGAATTTCTGGCCAGACGCGGTCCAGCCGTCGCCGACCGGCTGCCATTTCGCCGGGTGCTGCACGTTGTCGACCTTCAGCACCGCGGTCTTCGCGCCGGCATCCCAGGTGACGACGAATTCATGGGGCGTACCGGTCGTCACCTCGAAGGTGGCGGCAAACGCGTTGATGGGTTCCGTCGTCCCGACGCGCGCGGTGCGCTGTAAGACCACCTGCACCAGGGTCCTGCCGGCGCTCGTGGCGCTGTCCGCATGGCGCACGTACAGCGAGTTCGGCGCATTCTGGTCGCCGAAGATGGTCGTGGTCGCGGTGTCGCCCGTTCCTTTGGGCACCGGCGTCAGCGTGAACTTCAACTCGCCCTTTTGCGTGGGGAACGTCTTCGGCCCCACCGCGGCTTCGATCTCCAGCAGGGTGAAGTCGAAGGCGCTCGCATACAGGCGCGGGTGTGAGGTCTTGACGGAAACGCCGCTGGGCACCCCGGCCAGCGCGGTGCCGGCAAACAGGGCGGAGACGGCGACGACGATCGGTTTCAAGACGATGGTGGATCTCTTCATGGTTTCTCCAGTTGGGCAAAACCGTTATATTTTGGCGTCGGGTTCATGGTCAGTGCTTCGGGGTTTGGGTTCACGAAGGCCCGTGGGCATCACCCCTCGAGGGAGATCGGCCAGGCCTCCACCGCGAACCACTCCGGGTGGTGCAGCACGAGGTCCGTGCGATTCGTGGGCAGCCCGTCGAGGTCATGCCCAGGGATGAGGACAAGGTCCGGAGTCGCTGCCCGGAACGCACGGACCTGATTGCGGACCGCCGCCGCGCGCTCGGCATCGACGGCGATCCGCTGCACGTCGTCGGATTCGAGCCAGTCAAAATGGACCACGGCGTCGCCCGCGAGGAGCACCGGGCCTCCCGGAAGCGCGAGCAGCATCAGGAGATCCTCTCTCGAGTGTCCGCCGCCCCCGAGTAGCACCACGCTCCCGTCTCCGAGCAGATCGGCCGCGGCGTCGAATGGAGGCGCGGTGCCACCCGCGAAGTGGACCTCATGCCACCGCCCCTCGAGGCCGTACGCGCTGGCCTGGGACGCGCTTGCCGGGCCAGCGATGATGGGCGCGTTCTCGAAGGCGGCGAGTCCTCCCACGTGATCGTCATGCAGATGCGAGATCACCACCTGGCGGACACGCGCCGGCTCGAGACCGGCCTCGCGCATCTGGGCGGGCAGCGTGCGCTCGGGCCGCCCGCGGCTCTCGAAGAGCCAGCGCATCGGCAGGGGCAACGCGCGCTCACCGTCGCGTGCCACCGCTGGCGAGAGCCCTGTATCGAAGACGATGAGCCCGTGCCGCGGATGCTCGATGACGAACGCGGGGGCGGAGCGCCAGGGCCGCACATCGCCCACGAGCAGCGAGGACATCCGGTTCGCCCCGGTGTTGAAGACGTGGAGACGCAGGCCAGGCACCGCCACGGGCCGTCCATACGGTGGCGGAGCCGGTGTCGCACCGGCCATGGCGATCGGACGGTACGGGACAAGGACCCACGCCGCTCCTCCGAGCGCGAGCGCCAATCCGGCGAGCGCGAGCCGCACGTGAGGACCGAGGCGCGCCGTAAGGCCCGGGCGCGGCGGCGCGGCGTGAGGCGAGAGGGGAGGGTTCATGGGAAGCACCTTTCGCTTCCCACTCTGCGGCCAGGCTTCGTTTCAGGCAGTGACTCGGCTGACCCCCCGGCTGACCCGGGTGACCACCGCTAGGGCGGCGAGGGCTCCTCGCTTCGGGGCGTGCGGCCCGTCCATCTGCGGAATGCGCGGTGAAAGGCGCTCGGCTCGGAGAACCCGAGGAAGAACGCAATCTCTCCGAGCGAGAGGGTGGCGTCCGCGGTCATCTTCAGCGCGAGCCGTCGGCGGATATCGTCGACAACCCGGGCAAACGTCGTGTTCTCTTCCTCGAGACGCCGGCGCAGCATGCGCGGCGAGATCCCGAGGTCCTGCGCGACATCCTCGAGCCGGGGCGTCCCATCGGCGAGGCGGCGCTCGATGTGGGTGAGCGCACGGGACGTCCAGCGCGCGCCGCGAGCGATCTCCTCGAGGAGGGCTTCGGCGTGCCGGTCGAGCACCGAGGCGAGCGCCCCGTCGGCGCGAGGGAGTGGCGCGTCGAGCGCACCCTCGGCGAAGTGCAGCTCCGCTTCGTCCCTCCCGAACCGGACCTCCTCGCACCCGAAGACTTCGCGATGGAGCGTGTCGTCCGGAGGAGGGCCGTGGGGCAGAAAGACGCGCTCGAGCAGCGAGGAGCGTTCCGCCAGATCGCGGGCCATTCTCGCCCAGGAGGCGAGGACGAACTCCACGTAGGGAGCGGGCATCGACGCCTCCATGCCCGGGCGCACATAGCGCACGCAGCGTCCCTGGACGAGCACCTCGCTCCGGTCGTTCAGGAGGCGGTGGTAGCGCGCATTTCGCTCGAGCGCGGCGCGCAGCGTGGGGCTCGAGCGCGCCGCGAACTCCAGAGCGCCATAGTCGCCAGGGACCAGCATGCGCGCCGCGTGCAGGCCAATGCCCGGCTCGGCGAGCGCCGCCGCCGAAGCCCAGATGGCCGCCGCGGTTTCAAAGGGGATGCGCGCCGCTGGCTGATCGGCGAGCCCGAGCGGGGCGAGGACCGACGACGGCTCGCACCCGTGCGCATCAAGGGCCCGGCGGAGGGGACGTAGGAAGTACGTCGCCACCGAGACCCTCTCGTTCGTGAGTCGCTGCTTCGAGGAAATGGGGCTCAATCCGGTGAGCCTACCGCATGTCCTGGCCAGGCCAGGAAGAGCCTCCAGGGAATGAAGCCAAATCCTGACGCCGTGCTCGTGTCCGCCTGGGAAGGATTCACTGGTGTTGAGCGCCAGTCCGCAGTGGCCCACAGGCCCAAGCCCACTGCCTCGCCCCTGAGGGGAGCGCGGCCTGCGCAGGTGTGTACCCAAAGGGGGCTGTGCGGCCTCTCCACGGGCTTGGCTCAGTGCTCGGGCGGCCTCCGTCAGCGGCCCTTCTCGGCCCCTCTGCACCAGCCGGTGGGAGATGGCCGTATCGTCTTCGTCGCCTCCGAGCAGGAGCACGGCTCCGAGCCCTGGGTGAGCGGTGGTTCCCCCCAGGGCGCGCGGCTGTTGCAGGACATCAAACCAGGTCCAGACAGCTCATTCCCATCCCGGTTCACGCTCTCGGATGGCTTCAGATTTTTCGTCATCTTCACGCCTTTCGTGGTAGACGAGTTGTTGCTTCATGAAGCCTCGTCAAACCCGAGCGGGCGGAGCTTTGCCTGCTCACCGCCGGTGCGGCGAAGGCTCAACCCGGTGGCCTCTCCCCATCGACGCATTCGCACAGGAATTCAACCCATGCCTCACCGCTTTCTCGCACTGCGCCTTGCCGCGGGCGCCTTGGTTGCCACCCTGGGCATGGCGGCCCACGCGGCCTGCGTGGCCAATCCGCCGACCCAGTCCGACTCCACCTTTCCGGCCAGCCTGACGGGCAAGCTCGCGTATCACAGCTACGTCGGCTACGGCGACGGCACCAGCCAGCTCTTCATCTATGACTTCGCGGCCCGCACGCTCACGCAGGTGTCCAACAGCACCTGGGGCATCCAGGATCCGATGAACGGGGTGTTCAGTCCCGACGGCAAATGGTTGGCCTTCATGGGCATCGCGAATGGTGCGTGGAACGTCTTCTTCTGGCAGGTCGGCTCCAGCGAGCTACCCGTCAACCTGACCAACAGCACTGGCGAGACGCGCAACGAGGACCCCAAGTTCAGCGCCGATGGCAAGTCGCTGCTGTTCAAGCAGAACGGCGACATCATGCAAGCCACGCTGTCGTACACCAGTTCGGGTCCGGTGTTTACCTCGGTGGTGAACCTCACCAACACGGCACCGAACGTGGAGAGTTCGATGCCGTTCGCCAGCCCTGACGGCAGCGCTGTCTATTTCGTCACCGGTGCGGGCTCCGGCATGGGGCTGTACAAGCAGACCGTCGCCACCCGCACCAAGGTCGCGTTCGACACGCCGACCGGGCTGGCGACCTACTACCCGATCGTGCGCGCCGACGGCACCGTGTTCTATGCACGCTGGAAGGACGCTGCCCAACTCGACCAGCTCTACACCAAGGTCAACCCGGGCGACACGCCCAACCAGCTCAGCATCAACGACTGCAACAGCAACAACTCCGATCCCTGGCCCGTCAACGGCACCAACTACGTGTTCTTCTCGTCCACCACGGCGGGCGGCTACCAGCTCTACCTGGGCGACACCAGCACGGGTCAGCGCTGGAGCCTGTCGCGGTTCGGGGTGAATGCCGACAGCACGCGCAACAAGCTCGGTTCGAGCTACCATCCGGGCACCGCCGTCACGGTGCCGCAGACGGTGCTGTTGTCGCAGGGCAAGCCGGCCTCGGCCTCGTCGAGCTACAACGCCAGCCTGGGCCCGAACAATGCCTTCGACGGCAACACCACCAGCACGCGCTGGAATTCGATCGAGGGCAGCGCCGCCGGCACGCAGTGGCTGATGGTGGATCTGGGCTCGGTGCGCACCATCAATGGCGTCGACCTGTACTGGGACGCCGGCGCCAAGGTGTACTACCTGCAGGCCTCGAACGACGGCGTGAACTGGACCACGTTCTACTCCACCACCAACGGCGTCTCGTACAGCCATGTGGTGCTGCCCAACCTGAATGGCAGCGGTCGCTATGTGCGCATGCTCGGCACGCAGCGCGCCACGCAGTGGGGCTACTCGCTCTACGAGATGCAGGTGTGGGGATACTGAGCAAGCCCCGCCCGCTCCTCCAGTCAACCCCGGCGCCTTCCCTCGCCGGGGGGGGCTGGTTCCGGGCAAACCCAAGACGCGCCGTGGAGGGCGTGTCCAGGCCCCTCCGAGACTCGAACTACCGGGGGCGTGGAAGGTCAGGTCACTTCGGCAGGAGCGGATCGGCCTCGCGGTCGGCGGTGACCTTCTGCGCGCTCGGGCGCTCGCCGATCTTCTGGGTGTAGCTCTTCCAGTCGATGCCGGCCGCGCCGAGCAGATCCTCGCCATAGATGTTCTTGGTGGCCATGGCGACCAGCGGCAGGCTGACGAACGCGGCGCAGTCGGCCAGGGTGAAGGTGTCGCCCGCGACGTAGGGCGAGAACTTCGCGAGCCGCTTGAAGCCGGGGATGTTCTTGTCGAGTAGCTGGCGCACGCGCTGCTGCGTCTCCTGGCTGACCGTGCCGCCGAAGAAGGCCTGGGCGTACAACTGGCGCACGGCGAGCTCCAGGTGCAGCTCGATGAAGGTGATCAGTTCCCGCATCTTGGCCTGGGCCCACGGATCCGCCGGCATCAGCGACGGCTTCGGGTACGCGGCCTCGAGATAGTCGACGATCACCTGGCTCTCGCACAGCGGGCCGTGCTCGGTGCGGATGAACGGGACCTTGCCGAGCGGCGACGCGCTCAGGCTCGCCTCGTCGGTCTTGCCCGTGCCGACGCGCTCCTCCTGGAAGGGAACGCCCTTCTCGAGCAGCACCATCTTGACCTTGTTGTAGTAGTTCGACAGTGGGAAGCCGCACAGCGTGACCATGCCGGTGTCTCCGGGTTGGGAGGCGCAGACTGGCACCCAACCCGGTCCAGCGGAAGCACGGATGCGCCCGTGCACCATCACTCGTAGCGGTAGCAGCGCTGGAGCAAGAGGGGACGCCAGGAACTGGCAGTGGGGGAGGGACGCTTCGCCGAGGAATGGGCCGAGCCCGTGGAGTTGGAAGTAGCCTTTCCGCCTTTCTCCTTCCCGCCGCGGGTGGTGCCAGGCCGCGTCGCTCGAGTTCTTTGACCCCCTGGACTGGAACGAGTCAGCGTGGCCCGAGGGAGCGGACCACATCCGTGACGACGCCACGCAGCCAGGCGTGGCGTCCGTCCTGCGTGAAGCGCGAGGCCCAGAACACGCTCATGTAGAGCGTCGGCGTTTCCACGGGACACTTCTGCACGTGGAGCCTGCCCCCGAGGACGCGCACGACGTCGTCCGGCAAGGTGGAGATCAGCTCGGTCTGCTTCACGAGCTCGAGGGCGGCAATGAACCCAGGCACGGTCACGGCCACGCGACGCTGCTGGCCGAGCTTCTCCAGCATCTCGTCCACGTAGCCACCGCCTTCCCCCCGGGGTGACACCAGAACGTGCTCTGCCGCGAGGAACGCTCGCAGCGACGCAGGCCTCTTCTCGCGTGACGCCGTCACGAACTTGCGCGCGTACACTCGTTTGACCACGAGATCGTCCACCCCGGGAACCGAGTAGTCCTCGAGGATGTCCGGCACCACACCGAGGTCCACGACGCCGCGAACCGCGTCGCGCGGCGTCTCCTCGGTGAGTGCACGCACCCGCACGTCGATGCCCGGAGCCAGCTTGCGCAAACGCGTGAGCAGCGCACCGGACAGCATCACCTGCAGGTCGTCCCCGAGAGCGAGGGTCACGATGCCCGTCGCCGTCGCCGGGTCGAACGCTTCTTCCGGCGCGAGAACACGCCGCGCGCCCGCGAGGATGGCCTCCGCCTGTGGCAAGAGCTGCTCCGCGCGACGCGTGCGCACCATCCTCCTGCCCTGTCGCACGAGGAGGGGATCTCCCGTCACCGCGCGCAGCTTCTCGAGCGTGCGACTCATCGCCGGCTGGCCCACGCCGAGCCTCTTTGCCGCGCTGGTCACGCTCGCAGTATCGAGCAGTGCCACCAGCGCCGGCAGCAGCTCGGTCGGCGTGTATCTCATGCTCTGCATGCATGCATCGTATCGGTTCTATCGATTGGAACAAAGGCTTGCGCGGCGCCATCTTGGGTGCATGGAGAACCATGCCATGAATCACAGCAAGCTCGTCGTCGTCGGAGCCGGCCAGATCGGGACGCCCCTGGTGGAGCGCCTGGCGCGCGAAGGTCACCGGGTCGTCTGGGTAAGCCGCTCGAAGCCCAGCCGCATTCCGAACGGCGTCACGCACGTGGCGCTCGACGCACGGCATGGCGCGGAGCTCGCCAGGCTCGCGACCGGCGCGCGCGCGATCATCGCCGCAGCCAACCCGCCCATCTACGACGCGGCGGTGTGGAAGAAACAGCTCGTGCCGCTCACGGCGGGACTCCTCGACGGCGCCCGGCTCTCGGGCTCACGCCTCGTTTTGCTCGACGGCCTGTACATGTACGCACTCGACCGCGGCCCGCTCAGACCGGCGACGCCGCAGGAGCCTGCGACGGAAAAGGGCAAGATTCGCAAAGCCCTCGCCGACATGGTGGTCGCCGCCCAGCGCGAAGGCGTGCGTGCGGTCTCGCTCCGCGCGTCGGATTTCCTCGGCGCGGGTCTGGCGCGCTCTCTCCTCAACGCGAGCGCCATCGAGCGCATCAAGCAGGGCAAGAGCCCCCTCTTGATTGGGGATCCGGACGTGCCGCATGCGTTCTCGATGCGCGACGACGTCATCGATGCTCTCGTGCAGCTCGCCTTCGCGCCGGACGACGTCGAGGGGCAAGTCTTTCACGCGCCCGTCGTTCACGAGACGACGCGGAACCTCGTCGAGCGCGAGGCCAGGACGCACGGCACCGCCATCGAGGTACGAGCGATGCCCGGCTGGCTCCTTCGCATCGCCGGCCTGTTCAGCCGCGACACGCGCGGACTCGTCGAGATGCTCCCCCAGTGGTCCGCGCCGTACCTGGTGGACGACTCCTCGTACCGAAAGCGATTCCAGGGGCCCCGCGCGGCTCTTTCGGAATCGGTGACGCCCGGAGATGCGGACGGCTGACGCAGAACGGGCGCGGCACCACGGCCGTCGAGTTGGACGACGACGACGAGTTCCTCGTGTTGCTCACCGGCCGCAACGCCCCCGACTTGGCGATTACGAGAACGCGGGGCGGGCGCGGCCGAGCTGTCTCCGGCCCTCTCTCGTGAGCAGTCCGCCTGATGGGAGGGCGCTCGCCCCTCACTACAGATCGATGATCCGCGCATCACCAATCTGGGTGGCCAATGAGGAGCCGAAAGCGGACGCGGGGGTCTGGAAGCCGGGCTTGTACTCGCCACCGACTACGCGCCGGGCGAGCTCGACTGCGGACAGTTGGGTGTACGTGTAGCCCGACGGCGTGTCGATGAGTGAGCGCACCACGGTCCCATCCCGGTCCGTGACCTCGGCCACGACTTTCGAGCGGCCCGCGTTTCGTTCTTCCTCCGTTGGGCCTTCGGGCATGGTCATCGGATCGGGGGGCGCCGCGAGCGCTGTCAACCCGACCTGGGCGAACTCCTCGATGTTGGGCACGCCCGTCGACTTCCAGGCGGTGATCAGATCTCCCATGGGCATGCGGAGGCAATCCTCGGGTCCTTCTCCGAAATCGAACGACTCCCGCGCGGGCGCCGTCGACGCGACGAGCTGCCCCTCCTCTCGCACCAGCGACTCGAGCTGGAGGATGGCCCCCGCGCTCCGAGCGGAGCCGCGTGAGATGCCACCAAAGTGCTTGAGCGCGAGGCGCAGACGGTGAGGACGTGGGACGCGCCTCGACGTGTGGAGGGCCAGGCAATCGCTGGGCACCACGTCCCAGCCCACTCCCGGCAGGAGCATGATTCCCGCGGAGGACGCCGCCTCCGACTTCGACTCCGCGAACGAGAAGACGCCGAGCTCGGCGGTGATGTCCAGGTAGTGGACCTTGAGCTCGATGCAGGCCTCCATGACCTGTCGCGCGGTATGGCTGAAGGGCCCCGCGCAGAGAAGGACGGAGTGCACGCCCTCGAGGCCGCGGCGCAGCGCGTCCGCGTCATCCAGGGAGAACGTACGCGAGCCCACGCCGAGCCGGTCCGCCAGCGCACGGGTCCGGGCCGCATCGCGTCCGGCGACCTCGAAGTCAAGACGTGACGCCAACGCCTGCTGGCTGATGAGTCGTCCCGAGTAGCCCGTGGCCCCATAGATGAGAAGCTTGCCTGTCATTTCCCGCTCCAGTTTCCCGGCGTCGACTCGAAAAGCCAGATGTGGCCCGGTGATGCGCCTGGGTGATGGTCTGGACCCTACGCGCGGCGCTCTTCGGTGCGGTATCCCGATGCTCCAGGACCTGTGTACGATCCTCCAGGGCCAATCCGGAGCGGCTGACGCGCGCCGAGGCATCGGGCATGATTCCCATCGGAATCCAATGACTTCGACGACCATGGCCTATCGAGAACTCGCGGGGCTCATCGACCGTTTCGCCACGCGGGAAGGTGAGGTCCAGACGTCCATCAATGGCTTGTTCCTCAGTCGATGCACGTCCCTGACACAGCCCCAGCACACGACCCAATGGCCCTGCTTCGCCCTCGTGGTGCAGGGCGCGAAATGCCTGACCCTTGGAGGCCAGGACCTCGAGTATGGGGTGGGCGACTATCTCGTGGTGGCGCTCGACCTCCCGGTGCTCTCTCGAACGACGAAGGCCAGTGTCGCCGAGCCTTTCCTGGGACTCGGGATGACCCTCAACAGCCAGACGCTTCGTGAGTTGCTGGCACGCATCGACGTCACGCCCCCGGAGCCCCGAGGCGGCGCTCGCTGCGTGGCCGTTCTCTCCGCGTCATCCGACCTGCTCGACGCCACGTTGCGCCTGCTCCGCCTGCTCGAGCGGCCCGAGGACATCCCGGCCATGGCCCCGTTGATAGAGCAGGAGATCCTCTATCGGCTCCTGACGGGACCCTTTGGTCCGAGGCTCTTCCAACTCGCGCTGGTCGACAGCCAGAGCAGCAGGATCGCCAAGGCCATCGCCTGGCTCCGCGCGAACTTCACCGAGCCCCTGCACGTAGAGGAACTCGCGGAGCACGTCGGGATGAGCGTCTCGTCCTTCCATCATCACTTCAAGGTCTCCACCGCGATCACACCCATGCAATTCCAGAAGCAGATGCGGCTTCACGAAGCGCGGCGGCTCATGCTGTTCGAGGAATTCGACGCGGGGTCGGCGGGCTACCAGGTGGGCTACCAGAGCTCATCCCAATTCAGTCGGGAGTACCGCCGGATGTATGGTCTGTCTCCGCGCCGTGACGTGGAGCGGCTCAAGGGCGCTCCCGAGTCGAAGCCAGAGAGGGTGTCAAAGAACTCGAGCGACGCGACCTGGCACCACCCGCGGCGGGAAGGAGAAAGGCGGAAAGGGCGCTGAGAAATCCCCTCGTCCCCAGCGGGCCGCCGCCTCTCGGAACGCCGCGATGAAGGTCCGGTACTGCTCACGCAACTCCCGCAGGGCCTGGCGCGTGGAGGCATGCCCCAGAAGCCAGGTGCGGCGCGAGTCGCTCGCGGCGCGGGCGTCCTCTGGCGAGTGAGTCCCGGCCCTCAGCGCACGGGCCGGAGGGTCTCCAACTCGGCGAGCAACGCCTGGAGCTCGGGCGTCTCCAGCGTGCTGAGGGTGTGGGCTCGTGGTGCGTCCCTCGCCTCCTTCATGCAGTACCTGAGAGCCAATCTCTCCAAGAAGGTGGGGCGGTGGGTGGACTGGAGTGGAGGCTTCTGGGAGAGGCGCTACTCGGCCGAGCCGGTACTGGACGACACGGCGCTGGTGGGCCGGCTGCGCTACGTGCTCGCCCATGGAGTGAAGGAAGGATGGGTGGAGAAGTGCGCCCAGTGGCCGGGCCTCACGTGCCTGCCGCAGTTGCAGGGAGCGGCGCGGCGGCTCTTCCATGGGTTCAACTGGACGAAGCGCTGGAGCAAACGCGGCAGTGGGAGCAGGGAGGAGGGGAGGGGCGGTTCGCCGAGCAGTGGGCCGAGCCGGTGGAGTTGGAGGTAGCGCCGCTGCCGTGTTGGGTGGGGAAGAGTGAAGAAGAGAGGCAGGGCGCGGTGCGGGAATTGCTCCAGGAGGTGGAAGCCGAAGCGCGTGCGCGAGGCAAGCCCGCGGAGGGGTGGAGCGCCACGGCGCGCTCACGCGGAGGGCTGGAAGTCGCTGGCCTCCAGGCCTCCGGGGCCGCACCGGACGCCCCCCCCTTCCGCGCGCTTCACGAAGGCGCTCGGGGTGAAGCCGACGAGCTCCCGGAAGTCGCCAATGAGGTGCGCCTGGTCGTAGTAGCCCGCCTCCAGGGCGATGCGTCCCCATTCCTTCGAGGTCGCCGCCAGTTGCATGGCGCGCCGCAGGCGAACGGAGCGCGCGAAGTCCTTCGGCCCGATGCCGACGCTCTCCGTGAAGGCCCGGCGAAGGTGCCGCGCCGTGACGCCCAGTTGCTCCGCCACGCGCTCCACCCGGACCTCGTCTCCTTCGAGCAATCGGATCGCACGGCGCGCGAGCCGCGCCGAGGCCGGGTCGGAGGTGTGGTGGGCACGAAGGGCAAACGCCTGGGAGAGGCGCTCGGCGACCTCCGAGGGGCTTCGCGCCGCGAGGAGCTCGAGGCGGAGCGCGTCACCCGGACGGCCCCAGAGCTCCTCCAGCGGGACGATGTGGTCCGTCAGCGCGCTCGCGCTCACGCCCAGCAACTGCGCCGACCAGCCCGGCTTGAACTGGAGCATGAGCGCCCGCGAGACGCCGGTGGTGTTCTTGAACATCGCCCGCGTCCGGGGCCCCGCCACGCAGACGTCCCCGGTCAGGCCTCCCTCGAACGTTCGAAAGACGAGGACGGTTCTTCCGTCGGGCAGCCAGTCGTGACGGGTGCTTCCAGCGGCGGACTCGAATTCACGAACGTCCTCGACGTAGCGGGACAGGGAGAAGCTCGGGGTGGCGGTGTCCGTCGTGTGGTGCACCCGCATATTCTCGCGTGCCCGCCGCGGCTATTCAATCCGACCCCACGAGGCGCGCCCCGAAAATGTCCGTTCCTTCCAATGAAGGGCTCCCGCCGCGCGGCATTGTTCGCTCACTCGACTCCCACGCCTCTTCACCGGGCCGAGCCCACGACAGGAGCTACGAATCATGAGCGCACCTACTGCCACCTCCCACACCCCCTCGCCGGTCCTCTCGGTCGGCCCCCTCGTGCTGCCGGCGCCCGGCCGCGTCGTCGACCTGCAGGTGCGGGTCTCCGCGCCCGTGACCGGCGACTCCCTGCCCATCCTCTTGATGTCGCACGGCCACGGCCGCTCCAACCACCTCTCCTCCCTGAACGGTTACGCGCCCCTGGCCCAGTACTTCGCGGCCCACGGCTTCGTCGTCATCCAGCCCACCCACCTCGATTCGAAGACGCTCGCGGCGGTCACCCGCGATTCCAAGGACCCCGAGGCGCCCCTGTTCTGGCGCTCGCGGGCCCAGGACATGACGCGCATCCTCGACCAGCTCGACACGCTCGAGCGCGCCGTCCCCACGCTCGCCGGACGCGTGGACCGGAGCCGGGTGGCCGTCATCGGGCACTCGATGGGCGGACACACCGCGAGCGTGTTGCTGGGCGCGCGGCTCCTGGATGTCGAGGGCGAAAAGGAGGTGCGCCTCACCGAGCCCCGCATCAAGGCGGGCGTGCTGCTCGCCGCGCCCGGCCGGGGCGACGCCCTCAGTCCGTTCGCGGCCGAGAACTACCCCTTCTTCAAGAGCATCGACTTCTCGTCGATGACGGCGCCCGCGCTCGTGGTCGCCGGAGACAAGGACGATTCCACCCACCTGACGGTCGCGGGCGCCCCCTGGCACGCCGACCCCTATGTCCTCGCCCCGGGCCCCAAGTCCCTGCTCACCCTGTTCGACGGGGAGCACGGACTGGGCGGAGTCTCGGGCTACGACGTCGCCGAGACCACGGACGAGAGTCCCGAGCGGGTGGCCGTCGTTCAGCGGCTCTCCTGGGCCTTTCTCCGCACCGCGCTCTACCCCGGAGACTCCGCCTGGCAGCAGGCCCAGAACGCACTGGCGGACGCGGCCAGCCCGCTCGGACGGGTGGAGTCCAAGTAGACGCCAGTCCGTGGGGCGCGCTCAGCGCAGAGAAGGGTGTCAGACGATTTGTAGGCTACGAACCCTTTGACACCTTCCCCGGCATCTTCGCCGTGGGCTCCTCGCTTCGCGCCGGGGGATCGCTGCCCTCCGTGCGGCGCTCCGGCGCCGTGCTCCGCTCCGCCAGGAGGCCCGCCTTGCGCGCGAGGGCATCCTGTACGAGTTGGCCCAGCTCCCGCTGCCCGTGGGGAAAGGGCGCGAAGCTCCCCGTCAGGGCACACAACTGCTCGCGCACCCACTGGCCCCGCTCCGTGCGCGCCTCCACGTTCCACTCGAGCAGGCCCATGACGGCGGCATCCAGCGCGGGAGGGACGTCCGGGCGGAGCACCGAGGGCGGGACGAGGAAGGGGGGTGGGGTGGCGCGCACCGTGTTGGAGAGATCCTCGTCCTGGAAGACACGCCGTCCCGTGAGGGCCTCGTGCAGCGTGAGCTCCCCCACGCGTGGTGTTGAGCGCCAGGCCGCGGTTGCCCACAGGCCCAAGCCCACTGCCTCTCCCCTGAGGGGAGCGCGGCCTGAGCAGCAGTGCTCGGGCGGCCTCCGTCAGCGTCCCTCACCTCCCGCTCTGCTCCCGCCCGCTACGCCCAAGAGGGCTCCTGTCCTTCCTATGCTCAAATAGAGATTGTGGGACGTTCACGGCGTTCCTGGTCCGGCGCGCCGGATGAGGTCGCGGAAGGCGATCATGGCCGGGTCGGTGTGGGTGCGCTCGTGCCACCACAGGTTGAGGGTGAGGGTGAGCGGCGGCACCGGGCTCTGCACGGTGCGCAGGCCAAGGCGTGGGCCGAGGCGGGCGACGAGTGAGGCGGGAAGAGTGGCAACCAGATCGCTGCCAGCGATCACCGCCGCGGCGGCGGTGAAGTTCGGTACGATCAGCGCGACGTCGCGGGCGATGCCGAGGCGAGCATAGGCACCGGGCAGCTCGCGGTAGCCCTTGCCGGGCGCCACCTGCACCTCGACGTGGCGCAGGCCGGCCAGCACGCTCTTGGAGACGCGGTCGCCGGCCTGGGGATGATCGCGGCGCGCCACCAGCACGGTGCGCTCGCGGTACAGCGGCTCGAGGTGCATGCCGGGGCCCTTTTCGCCGACCGCGACGGCGACGTCGACCTCGGTGCTGGCCAGGCCGCCGCCAGAGAGCAGTGTGTCGATGCCGACCACCCGCAGGCTGGCGCGCGGCATCTCGGCGGCCATCAGCGTGGCGAGGCGGGGCAGCCGCACCACCTGGCCGGCGTCGGCGATGGCGAGCGAGAACTGGCGGGTAGTGGTGGCGGGCTCGAAGGTGGCGCCGTGCACGGCCTGTTCGAGGTCGCGGAGGGCGCGGGCCAGCGCTGGCGCCAGCTCGGCGGCGCGAGGGGTGGGCACGATGCCGCGGCCGCTGCGGGCGATCAGCGGATCGCCGAGCGCGGCACGCAGGCGGGCCAGCGAGTTGCTGATCGCCGAGGGCGTGACGTGGAGGCGGCGGGCGGCGCGCACCACGCTGCGTTCCGCGAGCACGGTGTCGAGCACCAGGAGCAGGTTGAGGTCGAGGGCGGAAAGGCTCACGGTTGGTGAGGATAGACGTCACGAATCATCACTGGTCGAAAATAACGAGCGGCCCCAGGGTGTGGTCATGCGCGAAATGCAGCTGTTCCCCCTGCTCCTCCTGGTCGCCCTCACGGCTTGTCTGCGTGCGGCGACCTCGCCCGCTTCCCCGCCTCCGGAGACCACCATGCGTGACGTCAACGTCCTCGATTCCCACATGTCCTACCGCGAAGCCGGCCACGGCCCCACCGTGGTCCTGCTCCACGGCAACCCGACCTCGTCCTATGTCTGGCGTAACGTCATCCCCCACCTCGCCGGGCGCCAGCGCGTGCTGGCACCCGACCTGATCGGCATGGGCGACTCAGGCAAGCCCGACATCGCCTACCGCTTCGCCGACCATGCCCGCTACCTCGACGCCTGGTTCGACGCCCTCGAGTTGCACGACGTCGTGCTGGTCGGCTACGACTGGGGCGGCTCTCTGGCCATGGACTGGGCCACCCGCCACCCCGAGCGGGTGCGCGGCCTGGTCGTGTTCGAGACCTTCTTGCGCTCGCTCGAGTGGAGCGACTACCCGCCGCGGGGCGCCGAGCTGTTCAAGAACCTGCGCACTGCCGGCGTGGGAGAGACCCTGGTGCTGGAGCAGAACCAATTCCTGGCCCGCTCGCTGGGCGCGGGCGTCAAGCGTGGCCTCACCGATGCCGAGGTCGCGGTGTACTACGCGCCCTATCCCGACCCGGCTTCGCGGCGCCCACTGCTGGCGTGGCCGCGCGAACTCCCCATCGAGGGACAGCCGGCGGAGATGATGGCGGTGCTGAACCGCTACGTCGACTGGATGGCGGCGTCGCGGTCGGTGCCCAAACTGCTACTCACCTTCGACAGCCCGACGCCGCTCGGCTCCCCCGCCACCGTCGAGTGGGCTCGCAACACGTTCGCCGTGCTCGAGGTGGTGGCGCTCGGCCCGGCTGGCCACCACGCCAGCGAGGATCTGCCCGACGACATCGGTCAGGCCATTGCCCGCTGGCTTGAGCGCCATCCCGGCCACGCTTCGAACCGCCCTGTCGCAAGGCCGCGATTCTCGCGCCGCTGAGGTGTCAAGGGATTCGAAACCGGGACTCGAGTGGGGAATGAGACTCGGCTTGGACGGGGCAAACGACGGCCTTCCAAGTCTTTCCGAGGTCTTGCGGGGGAGGGGATGGGTTGGCCGCTGAGGATGTTCCAGGAGGAAGGCTACTATTTCGTCACGTCCAGGTGTTTCCAGGGGCGAATGCTGCTGCGCCCCAGCCTGGAGGTGAACGAGGTGGTGGGAGGCGTGTTGGCCAAAGCGGTGCAACACAGTGCGGGCGGCGTGCGGCTACACGCTTTCACCTTCGCCTCCAATCACTTCCACCTGCTGGTGTGGGCTCGTGGTGCGTCCCTCGCCTCCTTCATGCAGTACCTGAGAGCCAATCTCTCCAAGAAGGTGGGGCGGTGGGTGGACTGGAGTGGAGGCTTCTGGGAGAGGCGCTACTCGGCCGAGCCGGTACTGGACGACACGGCGCTGGTGGGCCGGCTGCGCTACGTGCTCGCCCATGGAGTGAAGGAAGGATGGGTGGAGAAGTGCGCCCAGTGGCCGGGCCTCACGTGCCTGCCGCAGTTGCAGGGAGCGGCGCGGCGGCTCTTCCATGGGTTCAACTGGACGAAGCGCTGGAGCAAACGCGGCAGTGGGAGCAGGGAGGAGGGGGAGGGGCGGTTCGCCGAGCAGTGGGCCGAGCCGGTGGAGTTGGAGGTAGCGCCGCTGCCGTGTTGGGTGGGGAAGAGTGAAGAAGAGAGGCAGGGCGCGGTGCGGGAATTGCTCCAGGAGGTGGAAGCCGAAGCGCGTGCGCGAGGCAAGCCGGCCCTGGGGGCTCAGGCCGTGCAGGCGCAGCACCCGCATACCCGGCCTGAGCGACTCAAACGCAGCCCGCGGCCACTGGGGCATGCCTCCACGCGACAGGCGCTGAGAGAGTTGCGTGAGCAGTACCGTGCCTTCGTCGCGGTGTTCCGCGAGGCAGCGGCTCGGTGGAGACGGGGGGATTTTTTGGCTCATTTCCCTCGGTTCGCCTTCCCTCCTCGAGTGGTGCCGGGTTGAGTCTTTCAACTTCTTTGACACCTATCCCGCGCTGTAGGCTGGCGAAGCTCGGGCGTGTCGTCCGATTCCGTGTGATGGCGGCGCCGAACCTGCGCCGTGGGGGCTTGCATGAATGAGAGCGTGAGGACCAGGCGGTGGCCGATGGCCTTGGCCTTGGCGGCGATGCTGATCATCACGAGCACCCGCTATCTGCTCTCCGGCCTGTCGATCGTCCGCTATGAGCTGGGCCACATCTATGTGCCAGAGAACCGCGCCCGGCCGGGCAGCCGGCTGATCGCGGTCCGCTACATGCGGATCAAGGGAACGGCCCCCTGGGGAACGCCGCCGGTGTTCATGCTGCCGGGCGGTCCGGGCGACAGCTATATCGAAGCCTTCACGAAGTCCGGGCTGGACTGGTTCGGCGCGGGCAGGCAACGCGGCGACGTCCTTCGCTTCCGGCGCGCGGGCGACGTGGTCGTCATGGACCAACGGGGCGCGTCGGGCCCCTCGGAGCGGCTGGGCTTCAACTACAACCCCGATGGGCAGCCGCTGGATCGGCCGGCGCGTCTGGGTGATGAACTCGAGGCCGCTCCATCCGTGGTTCGCCGGGCGCTGGCCCGCTATCCGGATCATGACCTCGCCGGCTACACCGTCATCCAGTGCGTCGAGGACCTGAACGACCTGCGCCGGGCGCTCGGCTACGCCAAAATCAACCTCTTCGGGCTCAGCTACGGATCGCAGTGGAGCTTCGCGGTCATGCGGCTTCATCCGGAGACGGTGAGCCGCGTGCTCCTGTCGGGCGTCGAGCCGCTCGACAACGGCTACGACATGCCGTCCCACGTCTGGGCAGCCCTGATGCGGATCGCCGCGGAGGCGGAGGCCGATCCACGCCTTCGGGCGTCGCTTCCGCGGGGCGGCTTCCGGCAAGCCGTCGACGAAATCCTGGCCCGCCTCGAGAAAGCGGCGGTCACCGTCCGGCTGAAGTCCGGCGAACAGGTCGTGCTCGGCCCGGAGGACTTCCGATTGAGCCTCGTCGCCCGCCCGTCGGAGTGGCCGGCGCGCATCATCGACATCCATCGGGGGCGGTATGAGGCGTGGGCCGAGGAGGTCGCGGCCAGTCGGCGGCCCCTGAAGGCCACGCCGTCCGCGCTGATCGGTCCGTTGATCGACACCAGTTTGAACGTTTCGGAGACCCGTGGTCGGCTCCTTGCCAATGACCCTGCGGTCCGATACCTGGGAACCTGGGGTTTCGCTCCGTCGATGGCCGCCGCTTCCCTGTGGCCCACGCCCGACGTCGGGGACGCGCTTCGACTTCCGGCAGAGAGCCCGATCCCCGTAGTCTTCCTTCACGGGGACTGGGACACCTCCACGCCTATCGAAAATTCGCGGGAGATTCAGCCCTACTTCCCGAACAGCCGCCTGGTCGTCGTCCGGCGCGGCGGCCATGGGGCGATCTACGATCTGGCCGACCAGAATCCGGACCTGCTGGATCGGTTTCTCGACTACCTCCGAACGGGGGACATGACGGGCCTGCCGGCGGAGGTCGTTCTCGCACTGCCGAAATTCAGCGCGCCGGCGCCCTGAGCGGAGCACGCGGCGTTTACGTCCTCACTCACCGCCCCAACACCCCCCGCAACTGCGCCCGCTCCGCCGCCGACAGTCCCTGCCCGAACCGCGTCCAGCAGGCCTCGTCGCTCGTGGTGAACCTCGGCACCTCCCGCGCGCGGAGGCTGGCGTCGATGGGGGCCAGTTGCTTCAGGAGCTTGCGGACGTCGCCGGTCTCCCGCCCCAGGTTGGCCTCGCGGCCGCCCTACGAATCGTCTGACACCCTTCCGGATTCTCGGAGTTGGAGTCTCCGGCCAGTTCTTCCGTGGTGTTCTCGGACATCGTGGAGCGGAGAGACGCACGGAGGCCCATCTCCCTCCTGTTGAATGCCGGTGTCCGCGGGCGTGGACCGTGGACGCCGGCGCGCACGACGAGCTAAGTCACCTCGCCAACATGACTCCAAAGAAAAGGCGGGAGTGGGCCCGCGTCTTTATCAGTGCCAGGCGGCAGGGGCTTAGCGGGCTGAGACTCATCCTCGTCTCGGTCGAGTGCGCGAGTCAGCTGGGCACCCTGGTGCCCTTCCTCGTGGCCGTGCGTGTCGTGCCACGGGTTGCACCCACTCGAGGCCGCGTGGTGCGCGCGGCGTGGCACGTGCCTCCAACGCGGGGCCCGCGCGCTGTAGGGGCGATCGCCGTGGGCCTCGCCCTCTGGGGCGTGCTCACGCTCAGCGAGGACCCGGCCCCGCGCGCGGAGATGGAGGTGGAGGACACGGCGGTGCCGGAGTGGATCCTCACCGGCCAGGGCGACGCCGGGGTGGTGGCCAAGAAGATGCCCAGCAAGCGGATGAAGGGCCAGGCGGCGCCACCGTGCGAGGTGCCCAACGTAGCGCTCAACGACGCCTGCTGGGCGCGACTCGAGCAGCCTCCGCCTTGCGGCGACTTCTACGAGTCCGAGGGCCGGTGCTACGTGCCCATCGTCGAGAAGAAGCGCGCGCCCACCAGCGTGGGCGAGTAGACAGATGTGATTGCCGACGGCCATCCACTGCTCGCCGCAGCACAACACGCCAACGAGCTCCGCGACGACCTCTCCCTTGAGCAGATCCTCGACATGATCCACGCCATCGCGACAATCCACGGCGACACCCGCTACGTGGAGCCAATCCTCCGGACCGCACTCGAGGGCCTTCGGCGCCGAACGATGTGAAACCCGCACGGGGGCGCGGTAGAGGAATGGGCCTGTTGGCTCTGGGGTGGTGTAAGCCTCAACACCCCGCGCGCCGGGCGAGCCCCTGCGCTGGAGCCAAGCACGCCCTCGACGTGGGCAGGCCGACGAGTTCTTTGACACCTTCTCTGGCTCCGCTGCGGCGCGGTCGCCATGCACTACCGGCGCGCGCTGACCCCAGCACAAGCTTGAGCACGTGGTCCGGGTTCTTTCCCCGACACTCGCCCTGACGGAGCTTCCGGAGACGGTGTCAAAGGACTCGAAGCCCCGCTGAGGTGTCCCCGCTGAGGTGTCCGGAGACGGTGTCAAAGGACTCGAAGTTCGACCTTACCCATTTTTTCGCCGGCCCGAGGCGGCAGGCCCAGACCGTGAACGAGAAGGACAATCGTTCACGGAAAGATAATTATTCAACACCGTAAGTACGCATCCCGACGGGACTTCGCCGGTCCACCCCACCATGTTTGGTTGAGTAAGGGCTCGCGACCAAAGAGGTCTCCGAAGCGCCACCCGCCAAGAAAATGGCGCTCGCCCAAGGTCGGAGGCGAGCGCCGCAAGGTAAGACGGAGCGATGCTGAGAGCGTTTAAGCTCCCGGACATAGATATTGTCCACCCCCGCCATGAGGCCGCTGGGT
Source organism: Cystobacter fuscus (assembly GCF_044360685.1). Lineage (GTDB taxonomy): Bacteria > Myxococcota > Myxococcia > Myxococcales > Myxococcaceae > Cystobacter > Cystobacter fuscus_C. The sequence continues at coordinate 1,959,041 of NZ_CP043491.1, forward strand.
GTGGGCGATGTGCTTTAGCGCGCAACTGCCAGCGCCTACTCCGACGTGGGCAGAAACCATGTCCGGGGGCTTAGTCGTCATCGGAGACGGCCCCGCAGTTCCCACACTGATTCGAACCCATTCCGGATCCCATCGTGGGCTGCTTGCATCGGAAGCAGGGGACGCCGGTGAACCGTTCGTTCTTTTCGGCTGATGCCGACATCAATGTTCCCGACAAGCTCTTGATGATCTGCAGGAGCTCAGAAACCTCTACCGGCGAGAGGCTGATCCTTTCGAAGCCATGTGCGGCGGCGTTCCGCAACTGCCAGACCTGCCTCAGTTTCTCGCGCATGCCTGGAGCGAGGAGGTTCCGAGCCTTGTCGAGGAGCACCGGGACGCTATCGGTCCTCCCGACGGGAATCCTATGAGCTTCGGCGAACGTGTGAAGCGCCTGCTCGAGTGCCGCACCCGCCATGACCAACGCCGACCGAACGTGCCCCGACATCATCGTTTGCTCAGCTTCCGCGAGCAGAGTCCGTTCGATGATTTCGTCAGCGGTGGACGGGCCACGGGCAGACGTCACGACCACATTCCGCTGAGTCTGCTTGCCGTCGCTTGGTACGGGCTGGGGCGGAACCGGTAGTGTGCCCGCCGAAGACGTCAGTCCTGGTTCCGTCGTCGCTGGCGCCGTAGTCATGCTGGCCCGGGCGGTCATCGCTGCTGCACCTGTCGTCGCTGCCGTCGCCGGGAGTTCCTTCGTGGGGATTGCTTCCTGGGACAGCACTTTGTCCCGAATCTGGTCCACCCCGCTTCGGAGTTCCTTCAGGGAGTTGTCGACGTCCCGAATCTGGTCCACCCCGCTCAGAATCTCTTTCAGGGAGTTGTCGACCCGAAGCTGCTTGTGGATTCGAAGGAAGTGGCCCGAGAACCACGACACGATGAACAAAGCGCTTACGAACTGCCCGATGACGGTCGTAACAGCTGGGCGCGGTGTGGCCGTGAACCAGTTGGCGAGGGTCCACAGCGCTGCGGGGATGGCAGGCAAGCCTAGTTCCTGAAAGAAGCGCTTGAGGGTGTCGCGGATTCGGGGTGCGGTGGGCTGGGTCATCTATCGTACCGGTCAACGCCAACGGTTGATGAATTCGAAAGGGTGGGCCCACCCATTCCCCTAAGGGGATTAGGAAGGGCATGAAGCGTCCCGTAGGAAGCCCATGGGACGCGAAGGAAGGCCCCATCCAGGCGCCGGGACGGGGCGTTTGGTCGTGAGGGACCGGCGACGCCACGGTGGACGTCGCCGGTCAGCAGCTCAGGGCGCTTGGGTAAGCAGCTCCTCCATCATCACATCCAACACCACCGCCTTCACCTGGAGGTGAAAGGGGATCTTCCGGAACCCCGCGTGGCGGCGGTTCGCGATGAGCGACTCGACGTACAGCTTGGGCGCCCAATTTCCGGTGTGCGTGATGGAGATGGGCCCATGCTTGACGCGGACGCCCTCTGCCCTGAATCGCCTAGTCCAGCCGCGGTAGGGGATGGGGGCGTAGCCGCAGGCCTCCATGCAGGCGATGAAGGCCCGCGCCCGCGTCTGACGTAGGCGCTTACCGGCGAGATTCTTCGGTGGCATTCAGGGGCCGTCCTTTCGTGCCTGCGAAAGGAGCCACCACCCGATACCGTCGGGGTGCTTGACGGTACCCCAATCGTGTGTATAACTAGTCCGAAATCGGCTCGATCCACATCCGTCCCTGGTATGTGAAGGTTCCCGATTAATTAGGCTTCCGCGGCGTTGCCGCGCCGCGGAAGCCAGCCTTACAGCTGGTTTTTGTTGCACTGTGTCCCCTCCTTTTGGGGGCGCGCACCTTCTCATGTCTGAAGATATCTGTCAAGTCCAATCATCGTTTGGTCTTGACTTTTTCTCCAGAGCTCCCGGGAAGGGGATGTGCTCGGTGAGCAGCGGTGAGCCGCTTCGCGGCATCTTCGTAGGGCCAGAGGCGTTTCTGGTGAGCACTGTCCTGGGGGAGTATCTGCTACGGTGCGACTCCAGAGGTCATCCGCCCTGGCACTACTATCGCCCGCTCATCTCCTGGCTCTACTTACCCTGGCCGTCCACGAGGTCGCGGCGGCCCAGCCCCCCCGGCCCGCGAGCGCCAAGAGCGGCAAGTTGTCGTCTCCAGCAGCCCTGACGAGCCGGTGCCGGAGGTGAGGGTGGCGGCCGGCATCGCCACCACCCTCGTCTTCAACGTCCCCATCGACAGGGCCTCAGTGGAGGTAGAGGGGCAGCGGACGCGCTTCCGGCTGGTGGACGTGGGCGAGCGCACCCTCTTCCTCAAGCCCCTCGTTCCTCCAGGGGACGGAGAGCGGCTGGGCGTGCGGGTGCGCTACAAGGACGGAGTCTCCCCCGCATTCGCCGTCTTCGCGCTCGTCTCCCACCCCACGGTGGTGGACACCCGGGTGGACGTTGCACGCATACAACGCTCCCCGGAGGTGCTGGAGGCTGAACTCGCTCAGTGCTCCCGGGAAGGTGTCAAAGGACTCGATCCGACACCTCGTCTCCTACGAATCGTCTGACACCCTTCCTCGGACACCCTTCCTCGGACACCCTTCCTCGGGACGACTCCTCCGTCGACTACATCCAGATGATTCTGAGCAGCTGAGCACGGCACGCCGTGCACGGGCGGGCTCAGCAGGGCCCGCCCTCCACCCGGTTCACGGCTCCTTCGACGCCTGAGGCGGCTGTGATTCGGCGGCGCCATGAACCTCCGCGCCAGCGGACACCTTCGCCAGGAACTCCCACGAGAGGTGGCCATCCGGATTCTTGGTTCCCCTGCCGGAGCACGTCACTCCACCGTAGAGGATGGCTCCAAAAGCGAGCCCCCACGGGACCAGTCGCGTCAGCCGACAGAACACCGTCTTCGCCGTCTTCGCCCACCCGATGGCGCCTTCCTGCTGCGCGGTCGTCTTCACCTTCATCGATGCCGCGGTCACCGCACGCTCTTTCTTCTTCGTCATTGCGTTGCCCTTTCGTGGAAGACTCTTTCCGTCCTACGTCTTCGACTCGTCGACTGCGTGTCCATGAAGCGACTTCAAGGCGCACGGCTCCCGATGCGGTGCCGTTCGCTGACCACCTTTCTGGAATGGGTGCTCACCTGTCTGCGGGTCTCGTCGAGTCACCACTCCCGCGAGGTAATTTGCAGGTGAGCGCCAGCCTGCGTGGGACGCGTTCCGGCCGGGCGCCTGCGCTTCTCCATGTTCAGTCCGTCCTGGCGCTGAACCGCTCAGGCTTGGCTCCGTGAGCGCGTAGGGTTCAACGGGCCGGACAGCCCTCTCTCGCTGGCCTGTTCACATCATGCGGCGACTGCGTCTTCACTCCGGGCGCTGGAGGACGCCTTGTTGCGCAGACCTCGGCGCGTCCGTGCGCCCTGCGCGTTGTTGGCCTCCGCCGTGCGCCGATTGATCTCTTCCTCGGCGAGCTCGCTTACGCGCGTGACGAGCCCGGTCAGGTCGTACTCCGGGGTGGTGTGCGAACCGTCGGCGCGCATCCGGGGGCGCTGGACGATGTAGTTCGCCTTGCGCAAGCGCGAGAGCGCCCGCTGCACGGTGCGCAGGCTCACGCCTCCCATTGCCTTGGCCATCTCCTTCTTGCCCAGGAAGGGCTTTCGGGTGGGCTCCCACCAGTGCACGATGAGGTGGAGCAGGACGTTCAGGTCGCTGGGCTCGAGCCCGAGGCGCGCTTGGTGCGTGATGAGAATGCTCGGCACGCCCATCCACCCGCTCTTCCACGCGGTCGGGCCCCACTTTTCGATGTTCCGCTTGTCGCGGCCCTTGCCGGTAGAGGGGGCAGGTTCCGTCGGTGCGGGGGTCTTGGCCTCCGCAGCGCTCTGGGGCGCGGAGGCCTCCGCCTTCGCCTCCGCCTCGGGAGCCACGACCTTGCGCGTGGGCATCGTCCTCTTCCTGGTCAACTTCTCCTTCGGCATTCCCATCTCGCTCCTCGAAAGCTCTCTGCCGGCGCGAGTGGTGCGCCAACAGGTCCCTTGATAGTCCTCAGGGGGACGCCTTCCAAGCGGTGGAACGTGGACAGCGGTGTCTACCCGTTAGGGGCATCCTTGGGCTCATGGGGCCTAAGGTTCAATGTTATTCAAGTTCTCGTTCTTATTTGGCCATGTGAGACCAGTCCCCCTGGTCAACAGTGACCCTGCCTACTGGACAAATCTGTCCATGTTCTCATCCATGCGGTCTCGCCGCCTTGCCGAGCCAGGGCATCAGTCCCAGCACAGTGCCAGCGTGTTCCACACCACCCACACAGCGTCGCCGCACGACGTCCCAGGCCACACGCCGCCGCCAAGTCCACGCGCTTGATGCGGCGGCCCTCGGCGGCTACGTCGCGCCGCGCACGCCGCTGGAGACACAGCTCGTCGAGGTCCCCCAAGCAGGAGAGAAGGCGAGAGTGGCGCTTGAGGCAGCGACGAGGAAGGAAGCGAGGAGGGAGAGGACGCTGCGAGTGGACCAGGCAGAACGACTGCGCAGGACCTTCGCGGTGGAAGTGTTCGCCTGAGAGATGTGTGGAGGCAGGCGGCGGGTGTTGGCGGAGGTGAAGGGAGCAGCAGGGGTGAGAGCGATTGTGGAGCACCTGGGGTAGCCGAAGGCGAGTGCGCACCTGGCCCCTGCGCGAGGGCCGCCCCAGAGCGTGTGGTGTTGAAGCTCAAGCCGCCCCAGCCAGCAAAGAGAGCCAGGCCCCTGCCTCGCCCCTCGTGGGAATGCGGCTGGGCTGGGCAGGCGTGTGTCTGCTGGAGATGAAAGGCTTCTGCGCTGGCCCGGCGTGCGGCTCATGGGCTCCCCGTCACCGTCCCTCACCTCCCGCTCTGCTCCCGCCCGCTACGCCCAAGAGGGCTCCTGTCCTTCCTATGCTCCGGCGAGTGCGTGCAGCAGCGGTGCCGGCAGTGCCGACGGGGCGAGGGCCTCGACGAGCAGCGTCGCGTAGCGCTCCTTGCGCCCGCCCTGGCTGCCGAAGAACCGGTGCAGCTGCTGGGGGAGCGGTCCCCGCGGCCCGCCCGTCCTGCTCAGGACGCCGAGCGCGGCTGCACGGTGAGGCTGTCGATGTTGACGTGGCCGCTGTCCTCGGGCCCGTACGCGTACGACACCGTGGTCACTCCCGCGGGCAGCGCCACCCGCACCGTCTGCAGGCCCCAGGTGTCCCAGACGCCGGTGGACGGCAGAGTGACCTGTTGTGCCGGCGCTGCGCCCACGGTGAGGGTCAGTGCCTTGTCCGACCCCGTCCCGTTGGCGTAGCGCAGGGAGAGCTCGTACGTGCCCGCCTGGGCGGCCTCGACCTGGAACCCGACGGCGGCGCCCTTCCGGTCGAAGCACGCGGCGAAGGAACTGCCGGTGTAGCCCCCGTGGTCGGTGGCCGTGCACGCCCCGCCGCCGAGCACGGCGTCCTCGGCCTCCAGGGTCCGGTCCAGCAGCGGCTCGACCAGCGCGAGCAGGACCGAGCGGGCGTGCGTGCTGACATTGCTCGGCTTCGCCGCCGCCAGCACGCCGCGCACGGACCAGAGCGCCGCGCGGACCTGCGCGGAGTCCCCTGCCTGCTGGGCTGCCGTGGCCGAGGCCAGCTGCGCCTGCAGGTCGCGGGCCGTGGCCGAGGCCACCTCCCCGCCGCGGGTCAGGGCGGCGAGCTCGTGCACGACCGCGTCCAGCCCGGCCGGCGAGTGCAGCCACTGGAAGAGCAGGTCCTCCAACTGCGCCTGGGCGGTCCCGTCGAGCTCGCTCTCCGGCGCGGTGTCGACCGCGGTCCGCACGGCCCGCAGGCGCTGCAGCGTCGTCGCGGCATCGCCTGCTGCGTCGGCGGTCATCGCCGCGGCGAGCAGCTCGTGCAGGCTCCGGGCGGTGCCCGCGGCCACATGCCCGGAGGCGGCCAGCCGGTCGACGGCGGCGTCGATGCCTGCCAGCGCCACCCGGGGCTGCACGGGTGCCGAGGCGACCGAGGCAGCCCCGTCGCCGAGGCGGTTGTGGGCGGTGACGACGAACGTGTAGGCGACGCCGTTCACCAGCCCGGGCACCACCGCCGACGTCGACGCGTCCCTCGTGGTCACCGACGCCGCCGCCGAGCCGCCGACGTACGCGGTGATGGTGGAGTGGTCGACCGGCTCGGCGCCGTCCCACCGCGGTGCGGTCCACGAGACCGTCGCCTGCCCGTCACCGGGGACGCCGGTCACACCGGTCGGTGCGTCGGGCACCGAGGTGTCGTTGACCTCGAGGCTCGCGACCTCGGGCGTGACGCCGGACACCGCCGTGTAGCGGACGTAGCGCGCGGTCGTGGGTGCCGTGACGACGCTGCTGGTGGCGTCGGCGGCGGTGCCCACCGTGCCCAGGGGCGTCCACGTGCTGCCGTCGGCGGAGACAGCGAGGTTGTATGCGGTGGTGCGCCCCGTGGCCGAGACCACGCGCACCCGGCGGACCGTCCTCGCGCTGCCGAGGTCGACGGTCAGCGACGCCCCGGCGGTCCTCGGTCGCCACTGCGTGGTCACGCTGCCGTCGACCGCTGCCACCGCGGGGAAGCTGGCGTCGGCGGAGCTCGCGGACACCGCTGCGCAGCGGGCGGTGTCGAAGGTGGGCTCGAGGTCCGGCCGACGGGTCGGGACCGTCAGCGAGCCGCCCGTCTGGACGGTGCGCGCCGCGGCACCGGCGACGGCGACGGGCAGCGGAGCCCCCGATACCAGCGTGACGGTGGTCGTCCTCGGCCCGACGCTCACGTCGAACCGGCGTCCCTGCCAGGCGAGCCCGGTCAGCTCGAGCCCCGGCAGCTGCGGCGGCAGCATCGGGTCCAGCCGCAGGGCGTCGGCATCCCAGCGCAGGCCGGGGAACCCGTACAGGAACTCCTGCAGGAACCCGCCCGCGCCCGTGGTGAAGGTGAAGGCGCCCCCGCCGCGGGTCTCGCTGAACTGGGCGAACGGTGCCCGCATGAACGGGTCCACGCTGCGCTTGAGGAACGTGTACGAGGCGCAGCCCGGCGTCCCCAGCTCGGCGGTGTCGATCGCGTGGATCGCGTCCGTCATCGACGGACCGCCGAGGTCCGTGCGCCCCACGTAGTAGTCGAGGTTGGCCTGCGCGACCGACTTCGGCATCGGGTAGCCCCAGGGGTACTGCAGCATGACCACGTCGGCCTGCTTGATGGTCTGCCCGCGGTAGCCGTCGTACTCCGGGTGGATGCCGAGCGCGGAGTCGAAGGGCACGACGATGCCGTCGGCGACGGTGGACCAGCGCGCGTCGGGCGTCCGGCCCAGGGTCTTCGCGGCGGCGGTCGCGATGCGCAGCGTGGAGGCGGCCGCGACGTTGGTGTAGACGTTGTCGTCGACGCGCACCGCGTACTCGTCCGGCGCGATCACGTCGTCGATGTGGTAGCTGCCGTCGTCGGCGCGGGTGGCGCGGCTGGCCCAGAAGTCCGCGGCGGCCTCGAGGACCGGCCAAGCCTTGTCGGCGAGCCACTGCTCGTCGCCGGTCGCCTGGTAGTACTGCCACTGGGCCAGGGCGACGTCGGCCGTCACGTGGATCTCGTACTTGCCGGTGTCGGCCCACGTCGGCGTCTGCTCGTCACCGGTCGAGGCGCTCTCCCACGGGAAGCGCGCGCCCTGCCAGCCGCCTGCCGTCGCGTACGCCTCGGCCCCCGGCAGCAGCCGCTGCCGGTACGCGGTGGCACCCTCCGCGAGGTCCGGATGCTGGGCGAGCAGCGCGGGGTACATCCAGGTCTCCATGTCCCAGAACACGTGGCCGGAGTAGCCGTCGGAGGACAGGCCTCCCGGCGAGGTGCTCCAGTCGACGCCGGACCGGACACTTTCGAGCAGGTAGAACATGCTGGCGCGGGCCTGCAGCGTCAGGGCGTCGTCGCCGGGGACGCGGATGTCGGAGGCCCAGAGGTCGGCCCACGCCGCCTCGTGGCCGCGCAGCAGCGAGTCCCAGCCGGCGGTGGCGGCGTCGCCGGACGCCTGGGCCGCGGCCGCCACGGGCGCCAGCCCGTCGACGCGGTCGGTGTCGACGCTGGTCGCGATCCCCACGTACTTCGTGACGGTGTACGTGCTCCCGTCGCGCACCTCGAAGCTGGCCCGCTGCGCGGCGCTCGAGCTCGCGAGCCCGTCGACGAGCGCGGTCGGGGTGACCGCATCCCCGACGCGGAGGGTGGACACGAGGCCTGCCACAGCTCCGGTGCCCACGGCCGTCACGGTCTCCCGCAGCTGGCCGCGGGCGGGGTCGAGCCCCGTCCCGGAGACCGCCGCCGCGTGGACCGCCCGCCCGTCGAAGGCGTCGGTGACGCTCGCGGTCCCGCTCCAGTGCGGCCGCACGGTGAGGCGCACGGCTCCCACGTGCGCCCGCGCCCGGTCGGCGACGACGTCGTAGCGCAGGTCGGTGACGCGGCCGGCGGGGGAGGTCCAGGTCAGCGAGGTCGTGAGGACGCCGCGCCACAGGTCCAGGGTCTGCCGGTAGTCGCTGATCTTGCCGCTGCCAGGGGCAGGAGCAGGTGTGCCGTCGGTGGTGAGGGCGAGGGAGTCGACGTTGACCATGCACCCGTCGCCGGCCTCGCAGGACAGCGCGACGGTGTCGGTCCCCGCGCTCAGCGGGACCTGCACGGTCGCGGTGGACCAGCTGTCCCAGCCGTCGGTCGGCGGCAGCGCCACCGTGCCCTGCTTCGTGCCGCCCACCCACACGCTGAGGCTGCGCGTACGCACCCCGTCCCCGCCGTCGCTGTTGGCGTAGCGCACCCACAGGGTCGAGGTTCCGGTCGTCGGCACGTCGGTGACCTGCAGCGTCATGCGCGCGCCGACGACCGGGTGGCCCTGGTCGCCGTAGCCGGCGACGAACGCGCCGCCCGAGGCGCCGGAGTGGTCGGTCGCGCGGGTCGCGCCGCCTGCGAGCTCCCCGCTCTCGGCCTCGCAGACCAGGCCGTAGCGGCACAGGGCCGCGTGCGGGCCGCCGCCGTAGCTGCCGCTGCCGTCGGAGAAGCCGAGCGAGGTCCACATGGGCAGGCTGGCCCGGATCTCGACGTCGCCCCGCGGGTGGGCGTAGAACCCGGCCACCTGCGCCTGGGTGGGGACCGGCGCGCTGGACCAGCCGGCACCCTCGGCCGGTACGCGCGCCGCGAGGTAGCCGTTGCCGACGAACGTGGGGGAGTAGTCGCGGGTCGGGTCCGTGGTGCTCAGGGTCCACGCCGAGCCGGTCGGGCCGGTCGGGTCGGTCGGGTCGGTCGGGTCGGTCGGGCCGGTCGGGCCGGTCGGGTCCGCGGGCCGGCATGCGGCGAGGGGGGCGACGAGGGCCGCGATGCCCACGATGCCCACGGCGACGAGGAGCCTGCGGGCGCCGGCTCGGGAGCGTCGCGGTGCCGTGGGGTGTGGCGGTTCGAAGCGCATCGGTCGGCCTCCTGAGCCGTCGTGGGTCAAGGTCGCGGGAGTCGTGGGGGGGGGGCGGGCCTACACCGCTGCCCTTGCGGGCGCGGGTGCAGGGGCTGTGCAGGCCCCGACCAAAGCACCCCGGCCTGCGGTTGACAACGTTCGTAGTTGCCTGCGTGCTGGCCAACGGCTCCCTTGCAAGTGACGCCTCACTTCCACTCGCTGGTGCCGGACGGTGTTTTCGTGCCGACGGAGGGCGGCGATCTCATCCATTCTCGATGCCTCGTAGGTAGGCGCAAAACATGTCGGCCATGGCGTCGGCGTAGGCCTCGATCTCGGCAGGGGTTCGAGGACTTTCCGAGAAGTGCTTCCCCACCGCTCTCAGCGTCGATGTGAGCAGGTCGCCGGCCAAGGCACGCGTCGCTTCGGATGCGTTGGGTAGTGCCTCCTGCATGAAGACCTGGATCGTGCGGCCTCCCGACGCTCTCGCCTCCTGTGCCTCGGGCGCATCGCGATAGAGCGGGGCGGCGTCATTGAGGGCCACGCGCGCCTCGGCCTCCGCACATTCTGAGCGGATGAAGGCGTGGACCAGGGTGCGCAATCGTTCGAGCGGAGGTCTCTCGACGTCCTCGAGGATGACGCGCAGCAACTCGGTCGTCTCCCGCCATTCGTCGCTCTGGAGCCGGAACAGGAGCGCCGCCTTGTTCGGGAAGTACTGGTAGAGCGACCCGACACTGACGCCAGCCTTCTCGGCCACCCGCGCCATGGTGAAGCGCTGCGCCCCCTCCTTCGCCAAAACCTGAACTGCGGCCTCCAGAACCGCGGCGACGAGTCCCGTCGAGCGGGCCTGCTTGGGCTCTTTTCTCGAGGAAATTCGAGGACTTCGTCGTTCAGTCATGGCGGGCGAACCCAATGCGAATCGCGAACCTGAATGATTAGTCGTATTTCTACTCGGGCGCAAGGACGCGCTGAACTCAACCAGAGACCTACATGACCACCCTGACTGCCCATGCCGCCGCCATACCCGACGCGGCTCCACCTGCAATTCGTGTCGCGAAACCCGCGCCCGGTGTGGGCGCGCGGGATGCCATCGAACTCGGATGAACCGGGAAACTTCGCGCCTACGGAGGACACGATGAATCTGCAATCCAAGATGAAACTGAACCACATGAGCTTCCCCACCGTGGACGTCACGACGGAGGCGAAGTTCTTCGAAGAGCATTTCGGCGCGAGGATCGAATTCGTCGACGCCGCCACGGGAAGCGCTCTCCTGAAGCACGGGGAGAACGACATCGTACTGGAAGCCATGAAGGACACGGTTCCTTGGCACAGGGACTTCCACTTCGGGTTCGAATTCGAGACCAGGCGCGAAGTCGACGCTCTCTATGAGCAACTGAAGCGCGCTGGCGTGAAACTCGAAACCGGAGTGTTCAACCGTATGGGACGCGGCTCTCGTTTCTTCGGACGGACGCCGGGCGGCGTTCAGTTCGAGATCCTCACGCGGGAAGACATGGAATCCAAATGGGACGCTAACAAGAAGTGAAATGGCTGAATCTCAGGGCGTTTGACCAATGCCAACTACTGCCTCTTCTTCTACGGCCAACTCGTCTCCGTGATCGGCACATGCATGCAGACGACGATGGAGGCGTGGCTGGTCCCATCGACTCACGCAGTCCACGTTCTGGCGGGTGGGGTGTCAGGCGACTCGTAGGGAGTGAGGTTGTCGGCACGAGTCCTTTGACACCTTCCCGGAGCTCCGCCTCGCCAGGGCACTGGGCCTGTCCCGATTCCGTGGCCGGACCCATGCGTCGGCGACACGGAGCGAGCCTTGACGAACAGGAAGGGACAGCAAGCGCATGTCAGACCAGTCGGGTACTCCTCCCTCCTCGCCCCATTCGAGGGGCAGTACCCGGAGGCATGCATGTCGATGACCCGCAGTCCAAGCTCCATCCCACTGTCCGGTGTCTGGGATTCCCCCTCCGTGTTCAGCGTGCTGTGTGCGGCGCTGCTGTCCCTCTCCGGCATGGCCTGCAGTCAGTCCGTACGCGAAGCACCGCGCGTCGCGTCGGGAGACGCCGGGGAGCGGGGACCCTGCCGTGGGGCCGATCTCGAGCTCAATCAAATCGTGGATGCCTGCAGCGTCCGGGAGCGACCGAAGCCGCCGCCTCCAGCCTCCGCCATGCGCGTCGAACTCTCTCCAACGAGAGTCTCGGTACGCTCGGGTGCGGAGACGCCCGTGACGGTGAAGATGACCAACCTCACGAGTGCCCCCATGGAGCTCGACATTCCATTGGGCTGTATGGATTTCGATATCGAGGTGTATCGCGAGGGCCAGGAGGCACGCGTGGATCAGGAGTATGTGGAGGAGTGCCTGGGCATGGGCGGGATCTGTGGCCCGGTTCTTCCTGTCCGGGTCACCCTGGAGCCACAAGGCACCCTGAGGGCGAACCTCAGCCTTGCCGCTCGTGTCTCCCGGTGGGACAAGAAAGGGGACGGGTGCGTCAGTCATCTCGCTGGCGCCCTGCCGCCGGGGCGCTACGGGATTCGCGTCCAGTTGCCATTCTCTTATCCCACCCCTGAAGAGCCGGAGTCCTTGGAACCGAGGGTGGTGGAAGGTCCTGTCGTCGTACTGCCGTAGACAGCCATGTGGCCCAGGCTCCCTGGCGCCCCTCCCTGGGAGGGAGTGGATATCACCCCCGTCCCCCGGTCATGAGACGCCGCCGGGTCGGTCTCCATCCGGTGATCTTCCTCATGGACCAGGGTTCACTTCAGTCGAGGTCTATCTGGTCTTTCACCGTGACGCCAAGAAGACGCCGCGGGTGCGCGTGGTGGTGCGCGAGCTTGAGGCCGAGCTTCGCCGTCATCTCGGCTGAAGCGTCACGGCCGAACCGCCTCGAGCGGCGCCGCGAGCGCCAGGGCAGCCGCGCGCATCATGTCGATCAAGACACGCGGTTCAGCCTGTTCGGTTTTCATGGATGAAAAGCAGATTACCATGAATGCGCATTGAGGGCCACTGGCTCCAAAGCAATAGTGGCGGCATGAAGATCGGACGCGGGATTCATGTGCTGTGCGCTGTATGGATGACAACGGGCAAGCTCCTGGGATGCGGAGACGACCAGTCTGGAGAAAACGACCAGTCCAGAAGTTGCGCCAGGCTCGCGAAGATGCGTTTGACAGCGGCCAAGATTGGCTTGCCCACGAGTGGCGCAAAAATCGTATCGGCGGTGGAGGTTCCAGCGCGCACCGACGGGCAGGTCACGAAGCCGGAGCATTGCCTGGTCTCCGCAGAGGTGTTCCCCGTCGATTCGAGGGCACCGTCTATTCTCCTGGCAGTAGCCCTACCGACTCAGTGGAACGAGAAGGCGGTGTGGCTCGGTGGTGGTGGTTTCGACGGCGTCATTCCCGACGTCACGGGCAACTCACTCAACACGCTTGCACCGGCGCCGCTCGCGCGCGGATACGCCGTGTTCGCGAGTGATGGTGGACACCAATCGACAGCCGCCTCGCCCGGCACGGATGCCTCCGCGCTCGCAAACGAGGAGGCATACCGCAACTGGCTCTCCGATGCCCCAAAGAAGGTGCGTGACGTCGCGGGCCAGATCATCCGGACGTATTACGGGAGCGACGCCGCGCATTTCTACGCGGTGGGAAGCTCGACGGGCGGACGCGAGGCGCTGTTCGCGACGGCGCGCTTTCCAACCGACTGGGATGGAGCGCTCGTGTTGTACCCGGCGCGCAACGTGATGAATACGATGCTTGGCCTCACCGCGATGGTCGAGGCGTTGTCGGCTCCAGGGGCGTTCCCGAACGCGGCAAAACGCAAGCTCGTATGGGACGCGGTGCTGACCAGATGCGATGCTCTCGACGGTCTGGCCGACGGCGTGGTCGGCGACGTCGTGAGCTGCAGCAAGCAGTTCGATGTGACGGCGCTGCGGTGTGCGGGCGGTGCGGACACCAGCGACGCGTGCCTGTCTGACGCGCAGATTCACGCCTTCGCGACCATCGATGCCCCCGTACAGCTGGCGTCGCCGCTCGCCAACGGCGACACCGAGTTCGCTGGTTACAACGTGTACGCGGCTGCACAGGGCGTCGGGACCGATTCGCCGCTGGAGCATCACGTACAGTCCGTCGACCTTGGCTCGCACGCACCGAGCTTTCCTGTCGATCCGCTCACCCATTCGTTCGCGGCGGCCTTCGTCGACAGCTTCATGCGCCACGTCATCGTCAAGGATCAGTCCTTCGACTACCGGACCTTCGACGTGCGGACGTTCGGCCCCTATGCCGCGCGCGTGCAGGCGCTGTCGGCGCTCGACGTGGGCGATGCCGATATGGGTGGGTTTGCCGCGCGGGGCGGAAAGCTTCTGTTGCTTCATGGCACGGGCGACATGCTGACGAGCCCGCGGACGACGGAGCGCTACGTGGAAGAAGTGCAGGCGTCGATTGGCGCGACGGCCACCGACGCGATGCTGCGCTACTACGAGGTTCCTGGGTTCCAGCACGCCGCCAGCACCGTCTTCCAGGTGTCGTGGGATGGTCTCGGCGCGCTCGAGAAGTGGGTCGAGACCGGCAAGGACCCTGGTGACGACGAGGTCGTCACGGACCTGGCGGGCGTGGCGGGGCGCACTCGACCGCTCTGCAGGTATCCGACCTTTGCGAGATATCGCGGGACGGGAGAGCCGAACGACGCTGCATCGTTCGAGTGCGCGGCGCCCTGACGCGGCCGATCGACCGCGCGCGGGCGGCTCGCTTTGCGTCCGCTGATGCCGCCGGAGCTGATGCCGCCGCCGCATCCAACGCCGGGCGAGGGCGGGCCGCGGATTCACAAGAAGTACAACTCGGCGTTCGCAGGGTATGGACTGGCAGATGGCTCTGTCGCTCTATCGGCCGAATTGGGACTGCAGGCTCTCTGGGACGCGCGCTCCTTGGATCTGGATGTGCGCGGCTGCTTCCTCGATGCTCTGCAGGTCTCGAGACGTCAGCTCAAGGTCGATAGCGCCCAGATTTTCTTCCAGTCGATGCAGCTTGGTGGTGCCGGGGATCGGCACGAACCACGGCTTCCGCGCCAGCACCCAAGCAAGCGCGATTTGCGCCGGGGTCGCCTGTTTGGCGGTAGCAATGTGCTGGAGCAAGTCGACTAGCGCTTGGTTGGCTCGCATGGCTTCGGGCGCGAAGCGGGGCAGCAGACGGCGTAGATCGTTGTCGGCCAACGGTGTGGTGAAGTCCATTTTGCCAGTAAGAAAACCCTTGCCGAGCGGGCTGAAGGGTACAAACCCAATACCCAGCTCCTGAAGCGTTGGAATGATTTCCAGTTCGTGCTCTCGCATCCACAGCGAGTATTCGCTCTGCAACGCAGTCACACGTTGCACGGCGTGGGCGCGGCGAATGGTCGTTGCACCGGCCTCTGACAAACCGAAGTGCTTGACCTTGCCCTCTGTAATCAGGTCTTTGACTGTCCCGGCTACATCTTCGATAGGCACGTTCGGATCGACACGGTGCTGGTAAAGCAGGTCGATGCAATCGGTTCCAAGACGCCTGAGCGACGCTTCGGTCACTCGACGGATCTGTTCGGGTCGGCTGTCGACGCCCGAGAGCGGGCTTGGCCCGTGCTCGCCGTGCTTGATACCAAACTTCGTTGCGATCACAACCTGGTTGCGTACAGGCGCTAGCGCCGAACCGAGTAACTCCTCATTGAGGAATGGGCCGTAGACTTCGGCAGTGTCAAAGAAAGTCACGCCACGATCGACTGCAGCGCGCAGCAACTGTGTCATCTCTGTCGAGTCGGGCGGCGAGCCATAAAAGAAGCTCATCCCCATGCAGCCCAAACCCATGGCAGAGACTTCGAGTTCTCCAAGTTTGCGCTTTTGCATTGACGATTCTCCTTTTCAGAGGGAAAATGGGGATGTGCCTCTGGTCCCGAGTGGATGCGGATCCGCCCGTAGCGGCTTCGCTTCCCGCTGCTTCCAGGTGAGGGACACGGACGTTGACGTTAGCGAGCGTTCTTCGGCGCTCTGCCTTGGTTGCGTAGGAACTCGATCATCCAGCCCGGGTATTCGGCGGGCAGTGCGCTCACCTTGTCGAGCTCGGCGAGCTCGGCGGGGTCGAGCACGAAGTCGCTCGCCTTCAGGTTGTCCCTGAGCTGCTCCTCGTTCTTCGCGCCGACAATGATCGCGGAGACGTGGGGCTTTGCGAGCAGCCACGCAAGCGCGACGCATGCGACGCTCGCGCCCTTGGCGTCGCCAATCTTCCGCATCGCGTCGATGCAGTCGAAGGCGCGGTCCTTGTTGACGGGCGGGAAGTCGAAGCTGGCTCGGCGCGAGCCGTCAGGGCTTTTGCCGTCACGACCATGCTTTCCGGACAGCAGGCCCCCGGAGAGCGGGCTCCATACCATGAGGCCCATCTGCGCGTCGTTCAGGAGAGGCACGAGTTCGCGTTCGAGATCGCGGGTGGCGATCGTGTAGTGGGCTTGCAATGACTCGAAGCGAGCCCAACCATGGCGCGCCGCGATGCCGTTGGCCTTGGCGAGCTGCCATGCCGCGAGATTCGAGCAGCCGACGTAACGCACCTTGCCAGAACGGACAACGTCGTCGAGGGCGCGCAGCGTCTCGTCGAAGGGGGTCACCGGGTCGAAGCCGTGAATCTGGTAGAGATCGACCCAGTCGGTCCCGAGGCGCTTCAGGCTGCCCTCGATGGCGCTCATGATGTGAGCGCGGGAGAGGCCCTGCTGGTTCGGACCCGTGCCGACCTTGCCGCGCACCTTCGTGGCGAGCACGACGTCTTTGCGGCGCGCGCCGAGGGCCTTGCCGAGGATCTTCTCGGACTCGCCCTCGGAGTAGACGTCAGCGGTGTCGAAGAAATTGATGCCGCTCTCGAGCGAGATTGACACGAGCTCGTCGGCCTCGGCCTGGGCTGTCTTACCAATGGGCTCGTAGAAGCCCTTCCCGCCGAATGTCATCGCTCCGAAACAGAGTTCCGAGACGTAAAGGCCAGTGCGGCCGAACAGTCTATAACGCATGCGAAATTCTCCTTGACGCAGGCCACCGGACGCCCCGGTCGGCCTGCTCATGGCGCTCACGATATGACCGGCGTAAAGGATTGCCAGAGGGAGATTTTATCCTGGGACTGCCACCACCAGACTGAAGGCGTAGCTGCTTGGGGCTTCTTTAGCCCGCGGTCCTCGCGGACCTCGTGGGCTTCGACGACGTTGACGCGTTCGCGACCGAGACCTCGGTAGGGTGGATCCCGAAATCTATTCGGCTCTGGGCGGTGAGCGAGCGCTGGACCGGCGCGCCGTTCACCTTGTGATCGGCCCGAAGAGTCGCCTCGTGCGCTCCTCGCTCTCGCCAGCCTGCGGTGAGTAGAACGTGACACGAAGCACGCGCCCGTCGGGCTCCGCCTGCGTGAGCGTCACGTACTCGAAGCGCACGAGCCCCACGTCCGAATGGATCAGCTCCTTCGAGCCCTCGCCCACCTCGACCACGTCATGGTCGCCCCACCAGCGGGCGAACTCGGGGCTCACCCGCGACAGCGCGGCCGCCAGCTCGTCGAAGGCCGAGCGGTCGGCCGAGCGCGCCGCGTCGAGGCGAAAGCGCTGCACGCTGGCTCGCGCGTTCTGCTCCCAGGCGGGTATCATGCGGCGCCTGTCCGGGTCGGTGAACAGTCTCCAGAGCCCGTTGCGGAGCGCGGGCGTGAGCTTTGAGAAATCTCCGTAGAGCCTCACCGCGGCCGTGTTCCAGGCGAGGTAATCCCAGCGCATCGTGGCCACGAGCGCCGGGAACGGGTGCACGTCGATCACCCGCTGCAGCGTCTCGCTCACGCCGGCCGGGGCGATCAGCGGGCTCGCCGCCGGCCGCCCCTGGGCGAGCGCAAACAGGTGCGCTCGCTCGGTCGGAGTCAGCCGCAGCGCCTGCGCCAGCCGCTCGAGGAGCGGCTCGGACACATGGATGTCGCGTCCCTGCTCGAGCCACGTGTACCAGCTCACCCCCACGTCGGCGAGCTGCGCGACCTCCTCGCGCCGCAGCCCCGGCGTGCGCCGCCGCGCGCCCTCGGGCAGCCCCACATCGCACGGCCGCAGCCGCGCCCGGCGGGTCCGGAGAAAGTGCCCCAGCTCGGAGCGCGGAGACGACAGGGACGCGGCGGTCACGGGCCGCAGTCTAGTGGAGTGTCCGGCAAATAGTTGGACATCGTCGGAGCATAGGAAGGAGAGGGGCGCTATTGGGGTAGTGTTGCCTCCGTCCAGCGCAGCCGCTGCCGCAGCGAGTGCGCCTGATATGCCCGCAGCGCGTCCTCGGGCCCTTGCGCGGGCAGAGCCCCTCTTCTTTCCAACTTCTTATGCTCGTCGGCGACCCCTGAGGCACGGACGCATCGAGGGCGCCTCTTGATCGGCTCAGGCCTGCCGCCGGCGGCGCCGACGATGCTGCCACTGGGTCCACAGCAGCAGCGCCAACCCGTGCAGCACCAGCAGCCCGGCCAGGAACGGCCAGAAGAAGAAGAACCAGAGCAGGCTGTACAGGCTGTAGCCCGGGTCGAGGTTCTTGAAACCCAGCGGCGGGCGCAGCAACAGCTCGGCATGCTCGCCGCGGACGGAGGCGCCCACTTCCAGCACGGTGACCTGCAGGGTCGAGTGCCCGGCGGCGATGATCCGGGGCGGCCCGCCCTGTCGCCAGCGGAACCGCGCGGGGTCGCCGTCGTCCACATAGGGCACCAGGTCGCGCCAGCCGTTATGGCCGGTGCCATCCGGAAGGGCTTCGAACACTTCGCTGTGGCCGCCGCTCTCTACCCGGAGCACGATCGGCGCCCCCGGCTCGTCGAAGACCAGCACGTCCTGCTGCCCGGCGCCCTGCTGCCCGGCGCGCCGCAGGGAATGCCAGCTCCCGAATTCCGGGCGTTCGCCGCCAGCCGGGCCCTTGTCGAACTTCAGGCTCAGCTGGATCCAGCCAGGCTTGAAGCGGTACACCGGTATCGCCAACGACTGCCCGGGCTCCAGCACCACCGGAACGATCTCGGTGCGCGACGCCACGTGGTTGGCCCACGTACCAACGGCCAGCAACAGGCACAGCAGTCCCCACACGCCCCAATGCAATCGCAGCAGCAACGACATCCGTTTACCTCCCGCTCCATCCGTGGTCGACGCAGATCCCCGTTCGCGCGGGGACGCCCGTGTGGCGCGCCGGGATGAACCGCGACACCCTATCGATCCCATCGAAAACCGCATGAAACAAGCAGGTCCGTCATCGATAGGCTGCCGTGTATGATGGCATCGGTAGGCAGCACGCGAAAGCGGCCGGCACCAGCGACTCCCCACTCCTTCCGATTCACCGCGCCAGTGCTCGACTCTACCCAGCGGCCCCCAGGGGTTGGAGAGGAAGACGGTCAGCCCGCGCCACAGTTTCAGCATGTACTCGAGCGCCTTGCGCAGAGCACTGCCCGGCAGCGAGCGCGGGGCCAGCGCCCACTGGCCGGCACCCAGCGGAGCGGATTCAACCCATCACGTCAATCTGAGGCACAGAATCCTTGGGGTGAGGGGTCCACATGACTGAGGCCAGACGAGATCCTTGACACCTTGTCTGGGAGAGCCTGGGCGAGCATCTCCACTTCGCGCACTCGGACCAGGGAGGACTGGCGCTCTTCGAGGAGGCCAACGGGTTCGGCGTGAAGGCGGCGGAGCGGGCCTTGAAGGGCCTCGGCCGCGAGAGCCCGAGCTGGCTCTGCGCTGTCCTTGGGCCTCGCATTTATTAACCCTCGTCAATGCGGACGAGGGCGCCCCTCTCTACTTTCGAGGCCACAACGTTGCTGAACGTTCTGGAACCCTCGCGATGAACACCACCCGTCTTCACTCCCGCTCCCTGGGAATTCTCTTTCTCCTTCCGTTCTTCGCCTACGGCATCGGCACCGCGCTCGTCACCTCCGTCCTGAAGGATCCGTCGCTCCTGGCCTCGGTGGTCGGTCAGAGGACGCCGTTCATCGGGGGCGCGCTGCTGCTCCTGTTGAACTCCATCACCGTCGTCGGGATTGGCGTGCTGTTCTTTCCGATACTCCACGCGCGGAGCCCGAGCATCGCCGTCGCGTACGTGTGCACGCGGGTGATGGAGGCGCTGCTCCTCCTCGTCGGGGTGGTGTTCCTGCTGTCCATCCTGCAGCTCGGAGAAGTCGCGCAAGGGCAGGTGACGCCGGAGCTGGTGCTCCTGTTCAAACTTCTCTCGAGGGGGAACTTCTGGGCGTACCAGCTCGCGATGATCATCCTGGGCGCCGGCAGCGTGGCGTTCTGCCTCTCGCTGTACCAGTCCCGGCTTCTGCCCTCGTTTCTCCCGCTGGTGGGCGCGGTGGGCTACGGGCTTCTGGCGCTGGGGTCCGTGCTCGAGCTCTTCGGGCTGCCGTGGGGTGTCCTCTTCTCCGGGCCTGGAGGCCTGTTCGAGCTGTTCCTCGGCGGCTGGCTCATCGCCAAGGGGTTCCGGACGGTCACGCCTTCCGTCGCGGCGTAACCGGCTTGCCGCGCGTGGCGATGCGCTTTCGGATCCGGCTCAGCGACTCGGGCTTCACGCCGATGTAGCTGGCCAGCTGGTACTGGGGAATCCGCTGGAAGATGTCCGGCCGCGTCCTCGAGAGCTTGAGGTAGCGCTGCTCCGGGTCATCGGTGAGATAGGCGGCGAACCGCCCCTGCTGTTCCGCCAGGACCTTCTGCATCACCATCCGGGAGATGCTCTCGAAGCGCGGGAAGCGTCGATACAGGTCCTGCTCGCGCTGCTCGGTGCCCACCACCACCGTGGTGTCCTCCGCGCAGACCAGGAAGTGATCCGCCGGGGTCCCGTTCATCATGCTGTGAATCGAGAGGACCCAATCGTCCTCGGTGAAGAACCCGTTGCTCCGCTCTTCACCATCGACGACGTAGTACTGGCGGACGCAGCCCTGGAGGACGAAGTAGGCCTCGGTGCTGACCTGGCCCGCCATGAGCAGGTGCGTGCCCTTCGGACAGGTCCTCACCACCATGCTGTCCAGGATGGCCTGGGCTTCCTCGTCCGACAGAGGTGCGATCCGGCGGAAGTAGTCGACGAGCTTGCGTTTCATGAGGGCGCTGTGAGACCGGCGGGAGGCCCATCATCCCACTGGGGCCGCCGCGGACCAAGCCGGGGATTCCATACGCCCGCCACCGTCGCGGCTCCACTGCGGAAAAGAAAAAGCCCAGCAATCCGATGAGACTCTGGGCTTCTGGGTGTGGCGGCGGCGGGAATCGAACCCGCCGCTCGGAGCCGCTGGCGAAAAGGTACGGCACTCCCAGCGCGGGCCTGGTTCGTCTGCCCCCTCCGCGCGCTCCAGCGCCTACAGCAGCTTGTCGAGCGTGCAGGCGGGTCCCCTGAGGTACTGGTAATGTCGAATGGGGCCCTTCCGAGGGGGGCTACTTCCAGGAGCCGTTGCATGCCACGCTGGTTGGCGCTGCTGTTCTTCCTGTTGCTCGTGGGGTGTAGCGGCGCCACGCAATCAGTCCGCCCCGCCCCCCTCCAGCAGAGTTTCTGCGTCTACGTACCGCACCCTGAGGCCTCGGCTGCACGGGCTGAAGGCAACGGCGGTCAGGCCGCCGTGCTTGCGTCGGGGGGGCGGGCAGTGGGTTCACCCGCAGTGCCGCTCACCCCGCCTTCGCCCCCGTCGCCGCTGCGAGGGGTCGCTGGCGAGGGGCTGGGCAATGGCGTTGCCCGCGGCGCTCTCCGGCTGGTGCCACAGGGCGGCACCACAGGAGGAGAGGCCGCAACCGGCGCAGCGGCAACGGAGGCCCTCGTGACGGGGGGTGCCGCCCTCGCGGCAGCCGGTAGCGTGGTTCTGGTCTGCCTGACCGTCACGGCGGCCCTCAACGGGACTGAGACCCCCATCGACATCGCGGACAGGTTCTACGGGACACACTTCGGCGATGCCCTGGGTTGGATGCAGGGCCGATATGCGGCGAGGGACACCGGGCCCTCCAGAGCCATTGAGCTGCATGTCTCCATTCACCGTTCCGCTGACGGCGAGGTGACGGTGTCGACCAGCGCACCCGGGCCCCAGGCCGAGCAGGAGCCCTCCTCCCATGTCGCTCCCAATGGATGGCCAGATTCGCAACGCCGGAAGGAAGATAAAGTCAACCGGGGCCGCCTCTATGCGACCTATAGGAAATTCAACACGGCAACCCAACGCTACTACTCAGGTCGCACCAGCATGGTCGTCGACTTCAACGCACCCCTCGAAATCCAGGCACAGTTGGCCGTTCAGATCCGAGACATGAGTCATCACATCGACGAGAGCGAGGAGCCACCAGGTGCCCCGCTCGACTCCGCGCAGCTTGACGTGTTCGACGTCGGTGCTGCCATCAATTATGAGCAAAGATATGATGATTCATCATATTGGCGTATCCGAGGAAGAGAGCAGCAGTTGATTGATTTCCATGGGGGCGCCCAATCCGACACTGGCAAGCCCTATCGAACCGAGAATGTCGTGCGCGCCGTGGCGAAGGACAACCCGCGGAGCCGACGATTCCACGACGCCGCTACCATGCGCTGGGGTCAACTCCACCCCTACACAGGACACTAAGGGATGAAATCCAAGTACAAGCCAGGGTCGTTCTTGAGGATTCCGTTGCCAGATGGCTCATTCGGCCATGCGAGGACGCTCGAACCACCGTTCGATGCCTTCTATGACTACAGAACCACCACTCCAGAGTCGGATCTGGGCAGAATCGCATCAAAGCCAATCCTCTTCAGGATAGTCGTTCGCAGCCCCTACCCGGACTCATGGGAGTTCATCGGGTGGAGATCGCTTGAAGAGCGTTTCACTCAACCTGTCGTCCAATACAGGCAAGAAGTGGGACCCTTCGGCCGCTGCACGATTTTCGACACCCTCGGCAATGTGAGAGATGCGGAGCCTCACGAGTGTATAGGGCTTGAGCCCTCGGCGGTTTGGGAGCCGCATGGAGTCGAGAAGCGCTTGCTGGATGCGTTCATGGGGCGGCCCAACGCCGCGTTGGAGCGGATGAAAGCAGAGCTGCGAGACAGGATGCTGAAATGACGGCCTCGGACTCCCGAAGGTGTCGTGGCGGACGGCGCTCGGAGGAGAGCGTCGGGCCTTGAACGTTCAATGGCCCGGGCGACGGGGCGGTCCGTGCACGGCACGGGGACGAGGGCCTACCCATGCCAGTACATGAGCTCTCGACGTGGATGTGCTCCTTCCCTGTTTCGCTCGCATGAGTTCAAACGCGCCCTCGCGTCCCTCGGCACGAGCGGGGAGGGGGCCTGCTCTGGCTCGTCCATGATGGCGGCGCTCCAGGTGCTCGGCACCTCCGGCCAGGGCGTAGACCTCTTCCTCATCACCCGCTCCAGCGCTCGGGACGAGGCCCTGGCCTCCGCGGTCAGTGGCCTCGCCCAGAAGCGGGACGCGCGGATTCACGTGCTCCAATTCGGTTCCTGTGGCGGTGACGCGCTCTACCGCCGCCTCGCCTCGGAGACGGGCGGACAGTTCTTCCAACTCCAGACGCTCGATGCTCCTTCCCTGCTCCACTTCCTCGACGCCACGGTTCGCGCCAACGCGGTGGAACTCCTGTCCGTCGCGGACTCCCAGGGGGGAAGCAGGACCCTGTCCGTGCCCATCGATTCCTCGCTGTCCCAGGTGACGTTCTCCCTGAGTGGCGGCCGGTCCTTGCGCCTCACCCGGCCCGATGGGTCGCCCGTCCTGGGCGTCGAGCCCGGTGTGCGGCTCGTCCCGTTCTCGACGGGCGTCCTGGTGACGGTGTCGAACCCCTCGCCCGGCACCTGGACCGCGGCGGTGAATCCCTCGGGAGGCTATTCCTTCCGGGTCTCGGGTGAAAGCTCCGCGCGGTTCGAACGCTTCGACCTCGTCGAGCTCTCTGGCCGTCCCGGACATCAGGGCTACGTTCCGCTGGCGGGTCTTCCCCTGACTTCCAGCGCGCTCGCGCGGGCGCGGCTCTCCGGAGACCTGGCGTCCACCCGGTTCGAGCTGCGCTCCCGGAATGGCACGCTCCTCCAGCCGCTCGTGCTGGCTCCGGAGCAGGGGGGCTCGTCGCTGGAGTTCTTCGGGTCCGTGGACCTGCCCTCCGAGCCCTTCGTCGTCTACGCCGTGGGCTCCACGCACCGGGGCGAGCCCTATCAACGGGCCCTGGGCAAGACGCCGCGGCTCCAGCCGGTGCGGGTCCTCGCGCCCCCGACCCCGACGCTCTCGCCCGGTGCACCAGCGTCCCTGTCCTTCCAGGTCCAGAACTCCGGTGCATCGAATACCTTCCGTCCCGTCCTCCTGGCGGATCCGCGCCTGCCCGCGCGCGTGACTCCCACGTCGCTGGTGCTGGGCCCGGGAGAAACAGGCACCTTCACCGTGCACTGGGAGATTCCCCGGAGCGTGTCGCCCGGGACAGCGGCGACCTTGACGCTGGCGGTCGAGAGCCTCGTGCCCGGAGGGCCGCACAACTTCGCGGTGGTGGAGGGCGTGGTGACGGGGCGGGCTCGGTGACCGCTCACCCCGGCCGCCTGTGAAGGTTCCGCGAGCGCTGGGCCGTGGACGGGTGGGACGAGACGCCCTTCAGGCCAGCTTCAACCCTGGCCTGAAGGGAAGAGAGGACTCAGGGATACCAGGAGCCCTTCAACACGCGATTGTTGATGAGGTGCTGGGGCGCGTTGAGCGGAATCTCGCCCCACGTTCCGGCCGTACCGGTGCTCCAGTCCACCCCCGCGAAACCCGAGCCGTTGGAGAGGTTGACCAGCCAGGCGTTCGCCCCGGTGAACACACCGGTATCCGCCTTGCCATCGTTGTTGAAGTCGCTGACGAGCGGAATCTCGCCCCACAGGCCGGACGCCGCGCTGGTCCAGTCGAGCGAGGCGAAGCCCGAGCCGGTGGAGCGGTTGACGAGCCACTTGTTCCCGGGCGTGAAGACACCGGTGTCCGTCTTCCCGTCGCCGTTGAAGTCGCCGGCGAGCGGAACCTCGCCCCACAAGCCAGATGCCGCGCTGGTCCAGTCGAGCGAGGCGAAGCCCGAGCCGGTGGAGCGGTTGACGAGCCACTTGTTCCCAGGCGTGAAGACGGCGATGTCCGTCTTCCCGTCGCCGTTGAAGTCGCCGGTGAGCGGGATCTCGCCCCAGGTTCCGGTCGAGCCGTTGGTCCAGTTCTGGGTGACGAAGCCCGAGCCGGTGGAGATGTTCACCAACCAGGCATTGCCCGGGGTGAAGAGCGCGGTGTCCGTCTTTCCATCGCCGTTGAAGTCGCCGGTGAGCGGCTGCCCGCCCCACATCCCAGACGTGCTGGTGGTCCAGTCATGCGCGACGAAGCCCGTGCCCGTGGAAAGATTGACCAGCCACTTGCTCCCAGGCGTGAAGACGGCCGTGTCCGTCTTCCCATCACCGTTGAAGTCGCCGATGAGGGGAATCTCACCCCACAGCCCGGCCGCTCCGCTGCTCCAACTCTGCGCGACGTAGGAGCCGGGGGTGGAGGTGGCGAGGTTCACCAGCCAGGCGTTCCCAGGCGTGAAGACGGCGGTATCCGTCTTCCCGTCGCCGTTGAAGTCGGGCATCCGCTTCGGAGGAGTGCCACCCGTGCCGCCGCCGTCATCCGGCACCTGCCATTTGATGACGAGACTCATGAACAGCTTCGCGGAGGGGAATGACTCGATCACCGTGGGGGTCGCGATCCATTCCCCACTGACGGACTGACCCGCGAACGGGAAGAGCTTCGGCCAGCTCGCGGTCGGATACGTGACCGTCCCATCCGTAAAGGACTGGAAGATGGTGTCATACCACCCCCCGTGGGAAAGCTCGATCTTGTTGATGGAGACGCCCTGTCCGGTGGGAACTCCGGCAAGATACACCGAAACCACCTTGGCGTTATCGGGTGCCGAGCCCGTCACGGTGACGGAGCCCGGGGGCGTGTAGTTCCACGTGTAGTTGATGGTCACGGTCCCCGTCGTGGAACTCAAGCACCCGTGGCAGTCCGGACTCCTTGGCACCTCGGCGCTGATCGGTGGGAGTTGCGTTTGCGCGAAGGAGGGCGTGGGGAGCGCGGCACAGAGTGCCACCATCAGCATGCCCACGAGCTTCGAGCGGAACGAGCGGTTTCCGGTTGCCAGGACCCGCCCATTCAATTCACTTACCTTGCCAAGCATCGACATCTCTTTTCCTTTGAGCCGCCATGGAGGGATGCTGAAGATCAGTGCTCCCCAAGCAGTGACCGCCAAGTGCCACCCCGCGGTGACGGCGGCGTGACCGCTCTTCTGGCGAGGCGCTGTTCTTCCCGTCACGAAGGCGTCGCCGCCGACTCGCGGTGGCCGAGGCCGTGGTGGCCTCTCGAGGCGGGGTGAGCGTTCGGTGCCGTAAGCTCTCCGGCCCTCCGGTACACTCGGCCCGGGTCCTCGAGACGCCTACCGTGACACTTCATGGATGGCCCCCCTGCAGCTCCCCTCGAGGACGATGCCTCGCGGCTCGACCGACTCCTGGCGCATGAAAGGCAGTACCTGGACGAGGCTCGCCGGTTGGCGCGGCGGGAGCCTTCCTCGGACGGAGCCCCGGCCCCCGCGGAGCCCGGCATCACCAGTCCCCGGCGTGACCTGTGCGGACTCGCCTTGTCCGGAGGCGGCATCCGCAGCGCGACCTTCAACCTGGGTCTGCTGCAATGCCTGCAACAACTGGGGCTGCTGGAGATGTTCGACTACCTCTCCACCGTCTCGGGCGGGGGGTACATCGGGGGCTTCTGGACAGCGTGGCGTCACTACCACCCGGTGCAGCCCGCCTCCCAGGACAAGGTCGCGCTCTTCCCCACGACCCAGGAGCAGGGCTCTCGCGGAGCACGCTTCGCGGAGGTGCGTCACCTGCGCGAGTTCAGCAACTTCCTGAATCCCCGGTTGGGATTGCTGAGTCTCGACACGGGCCGGCTGCTCGCCGCGGCCCTGAGCGCCGTCCTTCCCTCTCTCCTCGCGGCGTTCTCGTTCCTCATCCTGGCGCTGTCGCTCTGGCTGCTGCTGGCCTGGCTGTTGTTGCTCGGATGGCAGGGCTCGCCTCCGTGGGCGGCCCGGGCCGTCTCGTGTGCCCTGATGCTCGGGGTCACCTGTGGGGTGCTGTTCGCCTGGGAGCTGCTCCTGTGCCAGCAGGACGACCGGGTGATGCTCAACCGCGGTCACCCAAGCGCGAATCCCGAAGGCACCCAGGCGCGCGGGAGCAGCAGGTTCGGCTACTACCTCTACGCCTCACTGTTGGCGGTGGGCGCCGTGTTCTTCTTCTGGCAATGGCTCGTCCACGCCCACCATGCGAATGGCCAGACCTTCCACTCCCTGTGGTGGCATGACGCGAAGGACGCTCCTCCCTGGCGCGAGCGATTCCATGTGTTCGACCCCGCCATCGCCTGGGTGGGGGCGGTCGGAGCCCTCGTGCTGCTGCGATGGCTGTTCTCCCGGTTCGCCACGGCCTGGATGCAGCGGACGGAGCGGGGCACGATCGGCCGGGTCATCAGCCGTCTGCTGCTCCTCTCGAGCTTCTGGTTGGTCCTCTCGAGCTTCTGGCTGGCCGGGGTGTTCTTCCTGATGTCGGACCTGAAGGACGCCTCTACCTTGTTGCACACGGGAGTGGCGGCCACCGTGATGGCGCTCTCGGCCGCCTTCGCCAGGCTGCAACAGCTCTTCAGCCGGCGGGCGACCCGGCCGGTCAGCCCCACCGTGCGCAGCCGGCTCAGGTCGCGCCTGCCCCAACTCCTGGCGTACACCGTCCTGACGTTGGGCTTTCTCGGCGCGGTGCTGCTCGTGCTCCAGGCGGAGCATTGGAAGTGGCTGCCCCAGCTCGTGGCGACGGCCACCGTCCTGACGGGGCTCACCTTGCTCTTCTTCGATGCCAACTCCGTGGGGCTGCACGCCTTCTACCGGGATCGCATCGCGCGCACCTTCATTGGCGCGGCCCATGGACAGGGTCCCGGCCAGACCGAGCTGCACTCCCTGGATGACCTGCCGCTCGATCAGCTCAAGCCCCAACCCGGACCGCTCCACCTGATCTGCTGCGCGGCCAATGATCTCGCGTCGATAGATCCCATGGCCAATCTCTACCGGGGCGCGGACAGCGCGGTGCTCTCGAGCATGGGCTTCTCGGTGGGCCCCGAATGGAAGAGCTGGGAGGAGATCCGTCAGGAGCGCGGAAGCGCGCCCACGCTCGCCTCGGCCATGACCGCCTCCGCGGCGGCTTTCAATTCCCACATGGGCTCCATGTCCATGCGGCTGGGACCGGTCGTCACCTTCCTCATGACCGCCTTCAACCTCCGGCTGGGGCTGTGGTGGCCCCACCCGACCCGGGCCCGGCGGCGTTGGTATGAGCGGTTGTGTGCCGGGCTTCCCTTCTACAAGGAACTGCTGGGCCGCTCGCGCGCCAAGGGCAGCGACGTGCTGCTCTCGGATGGCGCCCACTTCGAGAACCTGGCGCTCTACGAGCTGGTTCGCCGCAGGTGCCGCTTCATCATCGTCTCCGATTGCGGCATGGACGCGGAGACCTCGTTCGATGACTTCGCCAATGCCGTGCGGCGCGTCCGCGAGGACTTCGGGGTGGAACTGCGCATCGATCTCTCCCCCCTGCATCCGGACGGCGGCACGGGCCTGTCGCGCCGCACCGTCGTCGCCGGGGACATCGAGTACCCGGATGGCGGCAGTGGCGTGTTGCTGCTGATCAAGCCCTCGCTGCTGGGCAACGAGCCGCCGGACCTCCTGCAATACAAGACGCGCAACGCGGCCTTCCCACACGAGACGACCGGGGACCAGTTCTACGACGAGGCCCAGTGGGAGGCGTACCGCCGGCTGGGCGAGCACGCCGCGCTCACGATCTTCCAGTCCGTCCGCGGGGAGCTGGAGTCGGGGCGGATGCTCGCGACCGCGAGGCTCTTCGCCCGTGCGCGCCACGAGTGGCTGCCCGTGCCCTCCGGGTACGAGGAGCGCTTCCCGCGCTTCGTGGAGCGGGCCACCGCGCTCGATCAACTGCTGGAAGGCCCGGGAGCCCGGAAGCTGTTCCGGGAGATCTTCAAGGAGATCACCGAGCTGGATCGCCAGGCCAAGGCGAACCCCCCGTCACCGGACTCCGGCGCGCACCCGCTGGTGCTCGAGGCCAGCTCGAGGCCCACGCCCGAGGAGTTGACCGAGGCGCTCCACATGATCCGGCGCGCGCTGCTCTTCATGGAGGAGGTCTTCCTCACCGAGCAACTGGCCACCTATTACAACCACCCGGCCTACATCGGGGTGGTGAACTACTTCGCGCGCTGGGGCTATGCACCGCTCTTGCGGACGTGGTGGCCCCTGCTCAAGACGCTGTACTCCCCACGCTTCACCCATTTCCTCGAGGAGCGCTTCAGCCTGCCCACCATGGAGCGCGAGGATGTCGGGCAGCTCAGTGGGAGGCAGGAGGGCTTCGCGATGTCTTGCTGGGTGGCGCAGGGGGGACGCAAGCCCAGGCCCCACGAGCGCCTCCTCTCATACATCCTCCATCTGCCCCACGGGGGACGGCCCGAGTACCACATCCAGGCCGCACAGCTCCTCGTGCGCACCCACCAGGACCGGGAGGGCGAGGCACGGCCGCTGCTCTGGTCCGGCGGCGGGGGACCCGAGAGGCGGGTGGTGCTGTGGCAGGGCGATGACTTCTACGTGCCGCCCGGATTGGGGGGCGCGGGCATTGGCGAGGACTTCTTGCGGTTGATCACCGAGGAACCGGTCTTGCCGGGCATCGTGGAGCCGGGGAGCGTGCTGGCGGTGCGGCTGCAGGTGGATCGCGAGGCCACGGCCGCCTGGCAGAAGCGGTGGGCGGATGCTCTGCACCTCTATCACGCGGAAGGTTTCTCGGAACCCGACCCCGCGCTGAAGCAGTGGCTCGCCAACCTGGAGCCAGAGCTCGACCGGGATGCCGCCATGCCGTGGGCCAAGAAGAAGAACGAGTCCTGGAAGTCGCTCTGGTTGACGCGGCTCTATCAGCCCACCCGGGAGGCCACGGCGCGACGCGACGAGGCGTTCGAAGCGGAGTCCACGCCGGGCCTGCACTGAGGCTTGGACGGGGCTCTACCCCGGTGGGTCCGAACTGGAGCAGCTCCTTCTCCCCGAGGAGCACCTGCAACACCGTGAGCAGCACGAGCACGACGAGCGCCGCCACCGAGTGCGCCGCCACGGGTTTGCGCGACGGTGGCTTGCCCATACGCGCCCACAATGAGCAACAGAATGATGAGCCAGGCCATCGCCATCTACTCCCCGTCCCATGCGCTGGGGTGGCAGGAACACCCCGCGCTCAGGCCCGTGAAGACATGAAATCGCACACATCGCGCATGGGCATCACCGCCTGGGTCTGCCACGAGCGGACAGATTGACCTCCAGCGCAATCGCCAGAAGGCCATGTCATGCAATGTGGAGAGTAGGCGGAACGGCGAGCGGTCGTTCGCCTGGCCGTGGAAAACGATATCTTCCAGGCCGGAGACCGATGGACCCACGTTTCATCACTTGTCGTTGATTCCGGAATGCAACAGCGGAGGCCGCCGGTATCACGCCCTCCGTGAGTCCTCGTGAGACATTGAGTACCAATCACTGGGCTTGCCCTCGGGGGGGGAGCATGCATCGCGAGCGGGGGTCATCGGGCACGAAGTCAGGGACGGGCCGCCGCGGGAGCAGTCCCGGCGCGTGGCTGACGGCCCTGGGGCTGATGGTCGTGCTGCTCATCAGCGAGGCCTCGCACGCCGAGGGACTGCCGCCCAACCTGCGCGCCTCGATGCTGGTGCGAATCCTCGCCTATGACCGGCGGATGGAGATGCGGCCTCCGCCTCTCACCATCGCCGTCCTCTATCGCGAGGGCAATGCGGATTCGGAAGGCCAGGGCCAGGAGTTCACCCGTGCACTGGAGTCTGCCTCGCGGGGCAGGAGTGTGCTGGGCCGGCCGGTGCGGATCATCCGCGTGGGCTTCCGGGATCCGACGCAACTGAGGGATGACCTCTCCCTGGCACGCGTGGTGGCGCTCTACGCGTGCGAGGGACTCGAGGCCGACACGACGAGCATCGCCCGGGTGACGCGGCAGTTGTCCATCCTCTCCTTCGCCGGCAGCAGGACCGAGCTGGAGCAGGGTCTGGCCATCGGGCTCGGCCGTCAGGGCAACTCGCCCATCATCCTCATCCAACGCGCGGCGGCCCGCGCGGAGGGCGCGGACCTCGATGCGGGATTGCTCAGCCTCGCCCACTTCGTCGAACCCGCACGGAGCACACCATGACGCTTCAACTTCGTCCTTCCTCCCTGAGGGCCCGGTTGGTCACCCTGGTGGTGCTGCTCTTCGCGTCCTTCTCCATCTTCTTCCTGCTCTTCTTCCCCGCGCGCATGAATGACCAGGCGCGGCGGGGAATGATGGATCGGACGCTGGAGATCGCCCGGCTGCTGGCCAGCGCCACCGAGCCCGCGCTCGACTTCGGGGACGAGGCCAACGGGCAGCGTCACCTGGAGACCCTCGCCTCCAGTCCGGAGGCGCTCTTCGGCCTGCTGTTGCGCGAGGACGGCTCGCCCCTGGCCGCGTGGCATCCGGAACGCGTGCCGAGTCACTCCCTGGAGGATCCCCGGGAGTCCTTCATCTGGGGGGACGAGGTGTTCGCGCGGGTGGACATCCACACGCGCGGAGGCCAACGGGGCATGCTGCTGCTGGGCTTCAACCTCGCCCGTCTCAAGCAGGAGAGCCTGCGCACGCAGCAGCTCGCCGCGGGCATCTCCGCGCTCATCCTCGCCAGTGGCGTGCTGGCCGCCTTCGTGGTGGGCACGCTGGTGGTGAGACCGCTCAAGCGCGTCACCCGCGTGGCCCTGCGCATCTCCGAGGGCGAGCACGAGGCCCGGGGCGAGCTGGACCTCTCCCGGCACGATGAGATGGGCACCCTGGCCGCGGCGTTCTCGCGCATGTTGGACCGGCTGTACGAGCAGCGCTCCCTCATCGAGTCCCAGGTGCGCGAGCTGCGCAGCGCGCAGGATCAGCTCATCGTCGCCGACCGGCGCACCTCCCTGGGCACGCTCGCCGCGGGGGTGGCGCATGAAATCAACAACCCGCTCGCCTACGTCACCGCCAACATCCAGTTCGCGCTCCGGGAGATTCCCCAGCTGCGCCGCTTCTCCCGCCAGGGCACCCCGGATGATCAGCCCTGCCCGCAGGAGGAGGAGTGGAACGAGGTGTTCAGCGCCCTGTCCGAGGCGCGCGAGGGCTGCGGGCGCGTGCAGCACATCGTCCAGAGCCTCAAGTCCTTCTCGGCCGGGGATGATGGCAAGCGCGAGCCCACGGATCTGCGGCGCACGCTCGAGAGCGCCATCAACATGGCCAGCAACGAGATCCGCCACCGGGCCCGGCTGGTGCGCGACTTCCAGGCCGTGCCTTCCGTCGAGGCCAACGAGGTGCGGCTCGCCCAGGTCTTCCTCAACCTGCTCATCAACGCCGCGCATGCCATCGAGGCGGGCGCCTCGGAGCGCAACGAGATCCGTGTCTTCACGCGCCTGGGCGAGGATGGGCGGGTGCGGGTGTCCATCACCGACACGGGCAGCGGGATGGCGCCCGAGGTGCGTGCCCGCCTCTTCACCCCCTTCTTCACCACCAAGCCGGTGGGGGTGGGGACCGGGCTCGGGTTGTCCGTCTGCCAGGGCATCATCACCAACCTGGGGGGGCGCATCGAGGTGCAGAGCGAGCCGGGACGCGGCAGCACCTTCACCGTGGTGCTCCCCGCCTGCTCCGCCCCGGTGAGCCAACGGCTCCGGGAGGAGTCCTCGCCCAGGGCGCTACGGCGCGCGCGCATCCTGGTGGTGGATGACGAGCCCCTCGTGGGCACCGCGCTGCTCAGGGCCCTGGGCAGCGAGCACGAGGTGCTGGTGTCGACGCGCGCGCACGAGGCCTTGTTCCGGGTGCGCGAGGGTCCGCCCTTCGATCTCATCCTGTGCGATCTGATGATGCCGGAGATGAGCGGCATGGAGTTCTTCACGGAGCTCCAGCGCACCAACCCCGAGCAGGCCCAAGGGGTGCTCTTCATCACCGGAGGCGCCTTCACCGAGGTGACGCGCGCCTTCATCGAGAAGCACCACGAGCGCGCGCTGGACAAGCCCATCGACATGCGCGCCCTGCGCGAGCGGCTGCGCGCCCTGGTCGAGTCTCCCGCCCTCCATTCCCACCCCACCGTCTCGGGTTGAACCCTCATGCCCCGTTCGTCTTCCCTCGCGTCCCGCCGCCGCGGGATGCTCCTGGCCTCCGTCCTGTGCTCCACTTCCACCCTCGCGCACGAGGTCCCCGAGGAGGAGGAGTCCCCTCCGGAGTGGACCCAGTCCCTCTCCCTGGAGGAGTTGCTGCGGGTGGAGCTGTCCACGCCCTCCAAGCGTCTCGAACTGGCGCGGGAGGCGCCTGGCGTGGCCTCGGTGGTGACGCGCGAGCAGATGCGCCGCTTCGGCTGGGCGACGATCGACGACATCCTCTTCAGCCAGCCCGGCTTCTTCCCCTCGCATGACTTCGAGCGCACCACGGTGGGCGCCCGCGGCCTCTGGGAGGGGTGGAACAACAACCACCTGCTGCTGCTGGTGGATGGCGTTCCCATGAACGACAACGACCTGGCCACCGCGTTCACCTGGGAGATCTCCCCGCTCTTCCTCGTCAAGAGCGTGGAGATCCTCCGCGGCCCCGCCTCCGCCCTGTATGGCTCCAGCGCCATCAACGGCGTCATCGCCCTCAACACGCTCTCCTCGTCCCATACCCTGGAGGATGACCAGCGGCTGGAGATCAACAACGAGGCCCGGGTGCGTGCCGGCAACCTGGGCACGGCGGCGGTGGACGCGGTGGCGGTCACCCGCACCCGGCACCTGTCCGCGGTGGTCGGCTTCCAGCACCAGCGCACGAACGGGTTCTCCTATCTCTCCTATGACGGCTCGGGACGTACCGATGCCACGGGAGCGCTCCAGCGCTTCCTGGTGGGAGATCGCCGCGACAGCTCCTACCTCTTCGTCAAGCTGGAGCCCTCGAGTGTCTTGCGCGGCCTGTCCCTGCAGTACCACCTGCAGGACTGGAACCACGGCAGCGGCCACGGCTGGCGGCAGTGGGTGCCCGATATCGACGGCCCCATGAGGGACCGGCGGCACATCGCCGTGGCCAGCTACCGCTCGCGGCCGGGCAGCCCGTTGGCGCAGGAATACGTCTTCAAGTACCAGCGGCACGAGTACGACAGCCACGTGCGTTTCTATCCGAGCGGCGCCAAGGGCGGGCTCTACCCCTTTGGATTGACCGAGGTGCTCGGGACGGCGCTGGACGAGCTCTTCGGGCGCGCCCAGCTCTCGGGTTCCCCGGGCGAGGGGCTCAACCTGCTGGGCGGCGTGGAGTACTCCGCCACGCTGTATGGCGGGGACTCCGTGCACTACGCCACCGCCGACCTCTCCGACGAGTCGCGGGATCCTCCCTTCCCCCCGACCCCGGTGCGGCTCGGCCCCATCTACGAGTCCATGCTCGGTGAGCCCTTGAGCAACGTGGGCGCCTATACCCAGCTCGCCTGGACCCGGTTGCTGTCGCTTCCCCTCTCGCTGACCATGGGGCTGCGCTACGACTTGAAGTTCTTCCACTACCGCGACCTCGAGCA
Organism: Cystobacter fuscus; assembly: GCF_044360685.1. Lineage (GTDB taxonomy): Bacteria > Myxococcota > Myxococcia > Myxococcales > Myxococcaceae > Cystobacter > Cystobacter fuscus_C. The sequence continues at coordinate 1,992,967 of NZ_CP043491.1, forward strand.
GCCCGGGACGCCCCGCCGCTTCAAGTCCTATGAGCAGGTCAGCCCTCGGCTCTCGTTGGTGTTCGCGCCGAGCCCCGTGTTCAGCCTCAAGCTCCAGGGCGGCCGGGCCTTCCGGGCTCCCGCGCCCGGGGAACTCTTCGGTTCCAACACCTGGATATTGGAAGCCAACGTCGAGAGGATACGCCCCGAGCAGGTCACCACCTTCGAGCTCAACACCGACTGGAGCATCAGCCCACAGCTGAGCTGGCGCAGTACCCTGTTCCACGCGCGCTACGAGAACCTCATCGGCTTCTCCGCCAGCAACGTGCTGGACAACCTCCTGTCCCAGACGAACGTGGGCGTGGAGTCCGAGCTGCTGGCGGAGGTGGACCTGGGAGGGATGGGCCGTCTGTCGGCCTTCGGCAACTACACCTACGTGCACCTGCTCGAGGAGGTGGGCCGGGAGGGGGACCTCGCCTGGGCGCCCGCGCGTCTGGCCAAGCTGGGGGCGAGCTACCAGCGCGAGCACTTCAGCCTCGCGCTTCAGGGCCGCTACCAGGGCAGCGTGCTGCGCCGCGAGGAGGACAGGGTGGATCCCTTGTTCCGCTCCCTACGCCCGGAGCGGGTGCCCGCCTGGTTCCAGCTCGATGCCAACGTGCGCTACCAGATCACCACATGGGCCGCCGCCGAGCTCAAGGTGTCCAACCTGTTGGACACGGAGAGCTACCTCATGAAGACGCACGACTATCCCTTCGACTACCGCATGGAGGGCCGGCGCGTCTTCGTGACCCTGGAGGCCAACCTCTGAGGGCGCGCTGCTCCGGACGTCCGTGGCTGGCGGCCATCAGGCGGACCTGGAGGTCACATCGCGTTCATCGGGGGGCCCGCCGGAGCCGGCGTGGGGGCTGTTGCGAGATCGGGCATGTACCGGTCGGTCTGCATGCGGCAGCCCCTGCCGTACTGGAACAAGGTGCGCGCGAAGTCGACGAGGCCCGGCCGGTAATGATGATGGACGATCGCCGAGGGCCGGTAGTTCAACACGTAGCCACGCCGCAGGAGCTTGAAGCACAATCCAGGGTCTTCTCCTCCCGGCCGACGGAGGTCTTCATCGAAGCCACCCACCTCGTCCAGGGTGCTCCGCTTGAACGCGCAGTTGGCCGTGACGACATACAGGTAGCGGCCCTGATGCGCATGGGGATCCAGGAGCTTGTGGTAGCTGTAATAGCGGCTGAAGATGTCCGTGCCCACCGCGAGCGTACGGCCGCCCACGCCAGCGACCTGGGGCGAGGCATCTCGAAGGTGGGTGGTCAGCTCCCGGGCCCAGTGCGGCTGCACGATGCAGTCATTGTCCGTGAAGGCCACGAAGGGGTGCCGGGCCGCGGACAGTCCTCGATTCCGGGCCGCGGCGGGGCCTCGTGTTCGCGGCTGCCGGATGTAGTCGATGTCCAGGTGCGCGCGGAACTCGTCCACGAGCTGGCCGAGCGGCTCGGGGGATGCGTCATCCACCAACACCACCTGGAAGCGATCTGGCGCGGCCGAGAACGAGGACAACAGCTTCCGGGTGAATTCCACGCGGCCGTAGCAAGGCACGACCACGGACAGGGGCAGTGCGGGCAAGGGGTTCTGACTCATGAGAGCTCCTGCTTCCGGTGGCAATTCAGCATTCCGCAGTTCTTGCGGCAGCCCTCCATCACGCCACGGGCATGACGGGCGAGGTCCGACTCCCACAGCGTGCGCAGGCTCTTCTCGCGGACATTGCCAATCACGCGTCCATCGAGCAGCTCGCGCATGAAGAAACACAGCTGAACATTTCCCTGCTGGTCCACCATCATGTTGCGCTCCGCGCTGCCACACACCTGCTCCCCCAGGAAGTCCGGATCCCGGGCGTAGAGCTTCATCCAGCGCAGGTCGTTCTCGGTCGTGACGATGGGGGCGCCCCTGGCCTTCAGCTCGAGCAGCCGCTCGATGGCGGCCTCCACGCGGGAGACTTCTCGCGGAAAGTGTCTCGCGAAGAAGACGTCCTCGCGGGACGCCCGCATGAAGGTGCGCGCGAGCATCTGGAAGCTCACCCCATCCACGCCCAGTCGCCGAAGGAACGCTACATGGGCGTCGAGCTCCTCCACGTTCCCCTCGAAGATGATGGTGTTGACGAGGATGCTCAGGTCCGAACTCCTCGAGGCGTTGCGCCGGTGCAGCAGTCGCTGGAGCAGCGAGAGCACCCGCGCGTATGTGCCGGGTCTCCCGCGTACCCAGTCGTGCAGGGCGGGACGATGCGAGTCGAGGGAGACCACCAGATAGTGGGGGCCTTCGGTGATCAGCCGCTCCAGGGTGTCTTCCTCCACGAGGGTGGCGTTGGTGTTCACCGAGACGCGCAGCGCGTTCTGGCGGCAGGTTCGCGTCAACGAGAAGAACTCCTCCTGCTTGAGCAGGGGCTCGCCGCCGGTGAGCACCACCAGGGCCTGGGGAGACCAGGCGGCGAAGGGGGCAAGCAGTGCCGTCTTTTCCCGGGTGCTCAGGGACGTGGACGGCTCCTGGGAGCGCCACATGTGGCACTGCCGGCAGCGCAGGTTGCACTCCGTCGTCACCTCGATGAACAGGTTGCGCGGAGGTGGGGGCAGCTCAGTCCCGTCGGACATGGACGTCCTTCAGGTAGTAGCAGCCCCGGCAGTAAGGGTGGCAGTGGGCGCCGTTGATGTTCTCCCGGAAGAGCTGCGCGAAGGCTCCCCTCCAGATTCGTTCGAAGGGACGCAGGGCCAGGTTCCCATAGGTGTAGGGATTGAACATGTTGCAGACCTGGACATCCAGGTCCCACCGGATGACGACCTCCTTCCAGGGGCGATCACATCCGGAGCCCGCGGTGGGAGACGCGCTGCCCAGGGCCACGCGATGCCCGGCGAGGGTGTCCGGAAGGAAGAGCCGCACCCCGGTGCGCCGGGCCCGCGACTCCGCTTCGGCGAAGACGGCGAGGATCTCCTTCAGACACGGTTGGATCCATGCCTCACTGCGCTGCTTCACCACGTTGACGAGCAGGTGGGGGATGCCCCAGCGCGCCGCTTGTTCCACCAGCTCGGGCAGCTCCGAGCGGTTGGCGCCCTGAAGGGTGAAGAGCAGGAAGAGCTGCCGCTCGCGCCGGGCTCGCCCGGCATGCTCCGCCACGGCCTGGACGGTTCTCGAGAGCACGTCCCAGCGGGCGGGGCGCCGCAGCCGCTCGAAGAGCGTGGGTTGGGCGGCGTCCCAGGAGAAGAGCAGGGTGGCGCCTTCATCCACCATGCGGGTGTAGATGGGCACGCTTCCCGTGGCGTTGGTGATGAGTTCCACCTGGACGGGATGGCGTGCGAGCACGTCGAGGTATGCACCGAACTCCGGAATGAGTGTGCTCTCGCCCAGGCCGTTGAGCCGGACCTGCCGGACGCGGGGAAAGAGCTGGGTGGCCAGCTCGCGGAAGGCTGCCAGGGGCATGACGCGCGCCAGGTTCACCCCATTGGCGCCGATGCGGCACATGGGGCAATCCAGGTTGCAGGTATTGGCGAGTTCGATGATGACCCGCTCGGGATAGGGCAGCGTGGGCGCGGGCTTCGCTTTCGGGAACTGGCCGCTCCAGTGGAGGCGCTCGTCCTCGCTCAGCGCGTCGAAGTTGCGCTGGGCGAGGACGAGGGCATGGGCTTCGGGTGGCGGCGGGCTCATGGTCGGCCTCCGGCTCGCCAGCCCAGGTTGTAGGACACGCGCTGGACGACCCGGAGCGCGAGGAACATGGCCTGTTGCCTCAAGGGCAAGCCATCCTCGACATACAGTGCCCGGTGCCAGCGCAGGTCGCTCCAGAGTTCCGCGGGTCCGAGCGGTGGCGGATGCAGCCCCCTCCATCCCCGCGGGGTGCGTCTCCACCAGCCATTCAAATCCACCCACGACATGGGTTCCCCCTTCGAGCGCCTCCAGGAAGACGAGGCGCGGCTCTCTCGTCTTCCTTCAAAGACGTCATCCGCGGGCAAAACCATCGCGGCTGGTGATTTTTCGTGTTTTTTCAACACTCCCGCCCTGTGGGGCGTGGTGTGCAATCCTCGGTGGCCGGGTAGGACATGAAGAAGAACACCTCCAAGAGAGGTTGCTCCCGAGGGACACGGCCATGACGTGGTGGTCCTATGCCCTGCTGTCGGCCCTGTTCGCGGCGCTCACCGCGATCCTCGCCAAGGTGGGCGTCGAAGGCGTGCCCTCCACGCTCGCCACGGCCTTGCGCACCGTCGTGATCCTCGTCTTCGCCTGGGGCATCGTCCTGGCCCGGGGCGAGCACCACGCCCTGCCTTCCCTGAGCCGCAAGACGCTGCTCTTCCTGGTGCTCTCCGGCGTGGCCACCGGCCTGTCCTGGCTCGCCTACTTCCGGGCGCTCCAACTCGGCCCCGCCTCCCGGGTGGCACCCCTCGACAAGCTCAGCCTCGCACTGACGGTGATGCTCTCCGTACTCCTGTTGAAGGAGCCCATGAACTGGCGGCTCGGCCTCGGGGTCGTCCTCATGGTAACGGGTGCCCTGCTGACCTTGAAATGAGGGGAGACGGCGGGAGATGAGCCTGGACAAGCGCGCACGGGCCCTGGGCCAATGGCTCGTGCTGGGCTCCCTGGTGGGCCTCGTGTGTGGGGTGGCCTCGGCGCTCTTCCTCTTCCTCCTGGGAGAAGCCACGCACTGGCGCACCGGCCACGAGGTCATCGTCTACTTCCTGCCGGTGGCGGGTCTGGTCATCGGCGCCCTCTATGACCGGTGGGGCGCGTCCATCCGGGGTGGCAACAACCTCGTCATCGACACCGTGCACGAGGGGGGTGAGCGTCTTCCCGCGCGCATGGCGCCCATGGTGTTGCTGAGCACGGTGCTCACCCACCTCTTCGGCGGCAGCGCGGGCCGCGAGGGGACGGCCGTGCAGATGGGCGCGAGCCTCGCCGACGCCGTGGCCCACCGTCTCCAGGTCTCGCCCACGACGCGCCGGGAGCTGCTCGCCGCGGGAATCGCCGGAGGCTTCGGCTCCGTCTTCGGCACCCCCATCGCGGGCACCGTCTTCGGCCTCGAGGTCGTCAGCGTGGGCCGCCTCAACTACGAGGCGCTCGTCCCCGCGCTGGTGGCCGCCCTGGTGGGCGACTTCGTCACGCGCTCGCTGGGCATCCACCACACGGAGTTCCCAGTGGTTTCCTCGCTCGCGCTGTCGCCGGGCGTCATGGGCAGGTGGCTCGTCTTCGGCGCGGCGGTGGCGGCGGTGGCCGTGGTGTTCGTGGAGGGCGTGCACCTGCTCAAGAAGCGGCTGGAGAAGGCCGTTCCGTCGCTCGCGCTCCGCATGGCCCTGGGCGGCGCGCTCGTGGTGGGGCTCTGGAAGGTGGTGGGCACGAGCGACTACCTCGGCCTGGGCGTGCCCCTCCTGGAGCGGGCCTTCGTGGACCCCTCGTTGCCGCCCGAGACCTTCGCCCTCAAGCTGCTCTTCACCGTCCTCACGCTCGGCACGGGCTTCCTGGGCGGGGAGGTGACGCCGCTGTTCGTCGTGGGCGCGACGCTCGGCAATCTGCTGGCGCGCTTGCTGGGCCTGCCGCTGGAGCTGGCCGTGGGCGTGGGGCTCGCCGCGCTCTTCGGGGCCGCCGCCAACACGCCCCTGGCGCTGTCCCTCATGGCGGTGGAGTTGCTCGGCGCGGGCGTGCTACCCCACGTGGTCATCGTCACCGTCACCGCGTATCTGCTCACGGGGCAACGGGGCATCTACCCGGCGCAGCGCATCGCGCGGTTCAAGCACGGCGGCCCGCTGCTGGAGCGGCTGCTGCCCCTGCGCGAGCTGGACGAGCGCTCCCGCCGGCCCTGATGCATCGCCGCCTGGGATGCCGCTCCCCCGGATGCCCTCCAGCCCGCCGGTTCCGGTCCTGGCCGAGGGCTGCCCATGAGGGATGTTCGGGTGGCCCCGTCCCTGGCACGAGGCACCTGGAGAGGACTTGCCCGTCCCTGGCGGACACGTCACGCTTCGGTGGATGGGTCCCGAGCAGCCACCTCCCGAACAGCCATCCAACCTGGTGCGGGACGCGGAGACGGCACCCCGGGAACTCCCGGACGGGAGCGCCCCGGGGGTGGAGCGGGTACGTCTGGTGGAGCAGACCCTGGCGGACTGGCGGGAGCTCATCCGCCGCGATGATGCCCTCGCCGGAGACAGCGAGGCCGCCGAGTCGGTGGTCTTCCTGGTGCGGATGGGGCAGCTGCTCAAGGCGGAGGGGCGCTGGGAGGAGGCGCGCGGCTGTCACGAGGAGTTCCTCCGGCGCATGCGCGGGAGCGAGGAGCGCTGGGAGTCCGACATCGCGAGCGCGCTCCTGGAGCTGGGGGAGATCGCCGAGCAGCAGGGGCGGAGGGACGACGCCTGGGGCCATTACGAGCAGGTGCTTCATCGCTTCGGCTCGAGGCAGGGGCCCCCGCCGTACGACGCGGTGCCGGCCGCTCAATACCGGATGGGCTGGCTGCTGTGCTTCCAGGGCCGGTTCGACCGGGCCCGGGCCTCCTTCAAGGAGATGATGCTGCGCTATGGCCAGGCCCCCGAGGACTGGCTGCGGGTGCAGGCCGTCCAGGCGCATCGGGGGCTGGCGCATGTCTTCCACGCGGAGGGCCGCATGGAGGAGGCCCTGGCCAGTCTCGTCGAGTTGTCGCGGCGCCATGGCGACTCGACGGACACCGCCACGCGGGGCGTGGTGCTCCGGGCGCTCTTCGACCTGGGGTGGATGTATCAATCCTCTCGGGACGCCGGACGGGCGCGGACCCACTACGAGGAGGTGCTGCGCGGGGGCGCCGAGCTGCCCATGTACTCGCTCGACGAGGAGATGATCGCCGACACCCACCAGGGTCTGGCGCTCCTGGACTGGAACGAGGGACGGTGGGCGGAGAGCGAGTCGCATTTCCAGGAGGCGCTCCGCCGCTACGCCGCGCTTCCCTCGCCCCGGTGCCGGGAGCAGCACTGCCGCGCGCTCACCAACCTGGGGTTGTTCTACGTGAAGCAGGATCGCTTCGAGGAGGCCCACCGGTGTCTGCACGAGGTGGTGGTCCGCTACGGGGAGTCGTCCGAGCCGGTCCTCCAGGAGCAGGTGGCCCGGGCGTTGCGCACGCGGGGCCATGCGCTCGGCGCGCGGGGGCTCGCCGAGCAGTCCCAGCCGTTCTACACGGAGCTGGTGCGCCGGTTCGGCGAGTCGACCGACGCGGCCGTCCTCCAGGAAGTGGCCGTGGGGCTCAACCAGGCGGGCCGGATGTGGATCGGCGAGGCCAGGCAGTGCTGGAAGCGGGGCGCCGCCAGCGCCGTGGAGGACTGTCTGCGTCACGCCCAGGAGATGCTGGAGGCCTCCCTGCGGCACGCACCGCGCGAGCCCATCGTCCGGGGCAACCTCGCCTACCTCGCCTTCCTCCAGGGCCGGTGGGAAGAGGCCCACGCGCGGCTCGAGGAGTTGGTGCGCGAGGGGGGCGAGGAGGTCCGCCGAGCCCTGCTCGACGAGGTCCGGGAGCACACCTTCTTCCTGGACGAGAAGTGGTCCGAGCTCGTGCGCAAGCTCGCTCCCGGGTAGCGCCCGCTTGGGGGCTCTCGCGTGGGCTGCCTCCCCGCTCGCTCCCCTGACCTCCAGGCTCGGGGCGGGACAGGGTCGATGGGACGGGCCAGGCTGCCTACCTTGCAGCGTCACGGGGGTCGTCAGGAGGGGACGCGGATGAGATGGCAAGGTGGACGGCGCAGCTCGAACGTCGAGGATCGGCGCGGTCAGGGCGTGGGGCGCCCGTTGGCCTACGGAGGCGGGGCGGTGTCCCTGGTGGTGGCCCTGCTGGTGTACCTGCTCGGGGGCAATCCCGAGGACGTCCTCCCGCCGTCTTCCCAGGGCCCCTCGGTGGAGGTGGGCACGGGAGGGGCGGGGGCCCAGGCGGAGAGTCCCGCCGAGGCGCGGCTGCGGGACTTCGTGTCCGTCATCCTCGCCGACACCGAGGACACCTGGCCCGCGCTGCTGTCCGCCGCCGGGGTGCGCTACGCCGAGCCCCGCCTCGTGCTCTTCTCGGACGCGGTGGAGTCGGCCTGTGGCTTCCAGGAGAGCGCGGTCGGGCCCTTCTATTGTCCGGGGGATCAGCGCGTGTACCTGGACCTCGGCTTCTTCCAGGAGCTGGATGAGCGCTTCGGCGCGCCGGGGGACTTCGCCCAGGCCTACGTGGTGGCGCACGAGGTGGGCCACCACGTGCAGAACCTGCTGGGCGTCTCCGAGCGCGTCCAGTCGATGCGCGCCCGGTCCCGGGCGGATGCCAATGCCCTGTCGGTCCTCCAGGAACTGCAAGCGGACTGCTTCGCGGGCATCTGGGCCCACCACGCGCAGAAGCAGCGCCAGGTGCTGGAGCAGGGGGACATCGAGGAGGGACTGCGGGCGGCCTCGGCCATTGGCGATGACACGCTGCAGAGGCGCGCGGGCGGCCACGTCGTCCCCGAGTCCTTCACCCATGGCTCCTCGGCGCAGCGCGTCTCCTGGTTCCGCCGGGGCTTCGAACAGGGCTCGCTGGAGGCGTGTGACACCTTCCGCGAGGCGGGCTCGCGAGGCCGGTGAGCCGCTGGCCTGGACTTCGCGTCCGGGCCCGCTTGCACCCGGGGTTTCTCTCGGGCTGGGGTTCGGGGCGCGCACGGGCGGAGGCTCGGATAGACTCCCGCCATGAAACACGAGACGAAGTTCCTGAGCCGTTCGCGTCTGTCTCTCCACCGCGCGTTGGTGTCCCTGTCGCTCACCGGCGCCGCGGCCTTCTCCGCGCTGACGCCCGGAGCGGCGGACGCGGCCCCGCCCGCGCAGAAGCAGAGCCAGGTGCCCGGCTACTTCCGCATGCAGGTCGGGGCGTTCGAGGTCACCGCGCTCTACGACGGTTTCCTCCCGATCGATCTGAAGATGTACAAGGGCGCGAGCGCCAAGGACATGGACAAGCTGTACGAGCGGATGTTCCTGCCGAACCCCGCTCTGGGCGCGTTCAATGCCTTCCTGGTGCACACGGGCGAGCAGTTGATCCTGGTGGATACCGGCACGGCCACGGCTTTCGGTCCCACCCTGGGGGCCATCCCGGGCAACCTCCGCGCCTCGGGGTACGATCCCGCGCAGGTGGACCTGGTGCTGCTGACCCACCTGCACCCGGACCATGCCCGGGGGCTGCTCACCCCCGAGGGCCAGCCCCTCTTCCCCAACGCCGTGGTGCGGGCCGCCCAGGAGGACGCGGACTACTGGCTCGATGAGAAGCGGGCCAGCGAGGCGCCCGACGCCGCCAAACCCATGTTCCAGATGGCCCGCGAGGCGGTCGCGCCCTACGTGGCCGCGGGCCGGTTCAAGCCCTTCAAGCCGGGCGAGGCGCTGGCCACGGGCGTCTCCATCGCTCCCGCCCCGGGACACACCCCCGGCCACAGCGGCTACCTGTTCACCTCGAAGGATCAGAGCCTGCTGGTCTGGGGCGACATCGTGCACAACTTCGCGCTCCAGTTCCCCAGGCCGGAGATCGCCGTCGAGTTCGACGTCGACAGCCCCAAGGCGATCGCCACCCGCAAGCGGCTGTTCGCCGAGGCGGCCAAGAGCAAGCACTGGATCGCCGGTGCCCACCTGCCGTTCCCCGGCCTGGGACATGTGCGCGCCGAGGGCAAGGGCTACACCTGGGTGCCCGCGCAGTACGGCCCCGTCCAGACCACCCCATGAGCGCACCCACTCCCGAGGCACGCCAGACGTGCATCCGTGACTGTCACGCCCTCGTTCCGGACGCGAGTGGTGTGCTCACCCTGGCACGCCATCAGGACATCCTGATCCAGGGCTCGCGGATCTCGGAGATCCGCCCCACCGGAGCACCGCTGGCGCCGGGGGTGGAGGTGCTCGAGGGCCAGCGGATGATCGCCATGCCCGGGCTCATCAACACCCATGCGCACGTGTCCATGGTCATCTTCCGCGGACTGGCCGAGGACGTGTCCATCGAGCGGTGGTTCAACGACTTCATCTGGCCCCTGGAGAACAACCTCACCGACGCGGACGTGTACTGGGGCGCGATGCTCGGCCTCATCGAGATGATCGAGGGCGGCATCACCACCGTGGCCGACCACTACTTCTCCATGGACGAGGTGGCCCGGGCCGTCGAAGGCGCGGGGACGCGGGCGCATCTGGGGTGGACGGCGTTCTCCAGCCGGGGCTACCAGGAGCTCGCGCGGACCGCCTCCTTCGCGGAGCGCTGGAAGGGCGGAGCGGAGGGGCGCATCACCACGTGCATGGCCCCCCACGCGCCCTATACCTGCGATGACGGCCTGCTGCGCGCGTGCGTGGGGCACGCCAACCGGCTCGGGGTGGGCATCCACATCCACGCCGCCGAGGACATGAACCAGACGCTCGCCAGCGTGAACCGGCGGGGACACTCGCCCATCCAGGTGCTCCAGGACACGGGCGTGCTCGGCGTGCCCACGCTCATCGCCCACGGCGGCGGCCTGCTGCCCCAGGACATCGAGCTGCTCACCCGTCACCGCGCGCACGTGGGCATCGCCCATGCGCCCAAGACGTCGCTCAAGCTGGGCATGGGCCTGGCCCCCGTGCGCGCCCTGCGCAAGGCGGGTGTCCCCGTGGGGCTGGCCACCGACGGCGCCGTGAGCAGCAATACGCTCGACCTCTTCGAGGCCCTGCGCCTGCTCGCCCTGTCGCAGAAGCACGACGCGCTCGACTCCGAGGTCATGCCCCTCGCCGAGGTGCTCGACATCGCCACGCGGGGCAGCGCGGCCGCGCTGGGCATGGGAGACCGGCTCGGCACGCTCGCGCCCGGCTACCAGGCCGACATCGTCCTCGTGGACACCCGCGGCACCCACTGGCAGCCGCTCCACGATCCGATGGCCGGCCTCGTCTACAGCGCCCGCGCCAGCGACGTGCACACCGTCATGGTGGATGGCCGACTGCTCTTGCGCGACCGCCGGTTGCTCACGATCGACAAGGAGCGCGTCCTCGCGGAGGTGGCCAGCGGCATGGAGCGGCTGGCCCAGCGGGTGCCAGGCTCTCGCATCCAGCACTACCGGCCCTGAGCCGCCCATGCCCCGTCTCCTCGCTCCCTCCCAGGCGTGGCTCTTCGGCCGTGGTGTGGACCTCGCCGTCTTCGCGGGCAGCGCGCTCGTGTCGGTGGGGCTCGTGCTCGCCGCGCCGGGACTGGGCGCGGTGGGCGAGACGCCCCTGTGGGCCTGGGTGCTGCTCGTCGTCGGCGTGGACGTGGCCCACGTCTGGTCCACGCTCCTGCGCACCTACGCGGATGGGGAGGAGTTGCGCCGCCGGCCCGGCCTCTACACGGCGGCGCCCCTCGCCGCGTACCTGCTGGGCGTGTTCGCCTGGAGCCAGTCCCCCGGCCTCTTCTGGCGCCTCTTCGCGTACACCGCCCTGTTCCACTTCATCCGTCAGCAGTACGGCTGGGTGGCCCTCTACGGACGCAAGGCCCGCGCCTCCTCCACCGAGCGCGCCCTCGATGCCGCCGCCATCTACGCCGCCACGCTCGGCCCCGTGGTGTGGTGGCACGCCCACCTGCCTCGCGCCTTCTGGTGGTTCGTCGAGGAGGACTTCCTCGCCGGACTTCCCGCCTGGGTGGGCACCGCGGCGCTCGCCGTGCAGGGCGGGGTGCTCGCCACGTGGGCGGGCTTCCAGGGCGCACGGGCCCTGCGCGGCGAGGGGCTCCAGGTGGGCAAGGTGCTGCTCGTGCTCGCCACGGCGGTGACGTGGTTCGGCGGCATCGTGCTCGCCCGGGACGACTTCTCCTTCACGGTGATGAACGTCCTCCTGCACGGAGTGCCCTACTTCGCGCTGCTGCTGCGCTACGCGCGGGGCCGGCTCGCGGAAGGGGGCTATGGCGCGCTCGCCCCCGTGGTGCGTGCCGGAGCGCCCGCCGTGCTGGGCGTGCTGGTGGTGCTCGCCCTGGGCGAGGAGTGGCTGTGGGACGGGCTCGTGTGGCACGAGCGGCCCCGGCTCTTCGGCGAGTCGGGCCTGGTGTTGCCCGCGGACGTGCTGGCGCTCGTGGTGCCTCTGCTCGCGCTGCCCCAGGCCACGCACTACCTGCTGGACGCGTTCATCTGGAAGCCGGGCCGCGAGCCGGCCCTCCTCGTGCGGCTGGGGTGGGCCCCTCGGGGCGCGGCGGCTGAAGGTTCTAAAGCAGGCACCTCCCGAGATTCCTCGGTGACCCATCCGCGCCCGGCCAGCTAGAGACGCGGGGGTCATGTCCAGACTCCTGCTCGTCTCCAATCGGCTCCCCGTCACCGTCAAAGCGGACAAGGACGGGGTCTCCGTGGTTCCCAGTGCCGGAGGGCTCGCCACCGGGCTGAAGGGTCCGCATGAAAACTCGGGCGGGTTGTGGGTGGGCTGGCCCGGGGATGTCTCGCGGCTGACACCGGCGCAGAAGGCCTCGGTGGAGGAGCAGCTCGCCCAGCTGCGCTGCGTGCCCCTCTACCTGAGCTCGAGCGAGGTGAGCCGCTTCTACGAGGGCTACTCCAACCAGGTCCTCTGGCCGCTGTGCCACTACCTCCTCGAGCGCGTGCCCCGCCAGGATCGGGACTGGGAAGTCTACCGCAAGGTGAACGAGCGCTTCGCCGACCTGGTGGTGCGCCACTACCAGCCCGGCGACACCATCTGGGTGCACGACTACCAGCTCATGCTGGTGCCCGCCCTGCTGCGCGAGCGCCTGCCCCAGGCGCGCATCGGCTTCTTCCACCACATTCCCTTCCCCTCGAGCGAGATCTTCCGCACCGTGCCGCGGCGCATCGAGCTGGTGCGTGGGCTGCTGGGCGCCGACCTCATCGGCTTCCACACGGGCTCCTATGTGCGGCACTTCGCCAGCACCCTCACGCAGCTGCTCGGGCTGGAGAAGGTGGGAGACCACGTCGACCAGGATGGGCGGCGGGTGCGGCTGGGCGCCTTCCCCATGGGCATCGACGCCCGGGCCTTCGAGGAGCTGGTGCAGCAGCCGGCGGTGCTCGAGGAGGTGCGCGGGCACCGCGAGAAGGCCGCCGAGCAGCGCCTGGTGCTGGGCGTGGACCGGCTGGACTACACCAAGGGCATTCCCCGCCGGCTCCTGGCGGTGCAGCGGTTGCTCGAGCGCGAGCCCGCCTGGCGCGGCAAGCTGCGCTTCATCCAGGTGGCCGTCCCCAGCCGCACCACCGTGGAGGATTACGCCACCTACCGCGAGCGCGTGAACGAGCTGGTGGGACGCATCAACAGCCTGTACGGCTCGGTGCACAACGTCCCCATCCACTACCTCTACCGCTCGTTGAACCAGAAGCAGCTCGCGGCCCTCTACCGCGCCGCGGACGTGATGCTCGTCACGCCCATCCGCGACGGCATGAACCTGGTGGCCAAGGAGTTCTGCGCCTCGCGCCCGGACGAGGACGGCGTGCTCGTGCTCAGCGAGCTGGCCGGGGCCGCGGACGAGCTGGGCGACGCGCTGCTGGTCAACCCCTACGACGTGGAGGGCATGGCGGACGCGCTGGAGGCCGCGCTGGAGATGCCCGAGGAGGAGCGCAAGCGGCGCATGCGCGCGCTGCGCACCCGGGTGCTCGAGTGCGACGTGCACCACTGGGTGAATTCCTTCCTGTCGGCGCTCCAGGCGACGCCCACGGCGCCTCCCCGGGTGAAGCCCCAGGGCGCTCAGGAGGTGCTCCCCCTCCTGCGCGAGGCGCGCGAACTGCTGCTCCTGCTCGACTACGACGGTACGCTCGTGTCCTTCACGCAGCGGCCCGAGCAGGCCGCTCCGGACGAGGCGCTGCTCACGCTCTTGCGGCGGCTCACCGAGCGGCCCCACACCCGGGTGGCCATCGTCAGTGGCCGCAGCCGCGAGGTGCTGGAGGCCTGGGTGGGCGGGCTGAACGTGGGCCTGTACGCCGAGCACGGCCTGTGGTCCCGGTCCACGCCTGGCGCCACCTGGGAGTCGCTGGGAGGCGTGTCCACGGAGTGGAAGAGCCTGGTGCGTCCCATCCTCGAGTCCTTCGCAGCGCGCGTGCCCGGCGCCCTGGTGGAGGAGAAGTACGCGTCGCTCGCCTGGCACTACCGGCAGGTGGAGCCGGTGCTCGGGGCGCGCCTGGCTCGCGAGCTGCGCCTGCACCTGGGCGAGGTCTTCGCCCAGGGCCCGCTGGAGGTGTTGCCCGGCGACAAGGTGGTGGAGGTGCGCACGCGCGGGGTGAACAAGGGCCGCGTGGTGGGGCGTGTCACCGAGGGCATGGCTCCCGGCACCCGGGTGGTGGCCATCGGCGATGACCGCACGGACGAGGATCTCTTCGCCGCGCTCCCCGAGGACGGCATCGCCATCCACGCGGGAGGCAAGGAGTCGCGCGCCGGCTACCGGGTGAATGGCCCCGCCGAGGTGCGGCGGCTGCTCGCCGCGCTGTTGGACTGACTCAGAGCCGGATGTTCCCGTGCTCCAGCAGCGCCACGAGCCCCTCCTCCAGGGCTTGCCGGGCGCGGGTCATCTGCCGGTCGAGCAGCTCGTGGAGGCGCTGGTCCTTCTCGTCGCGCTGCGCGCAGCCCGCCGTGTACTCCCAGAAGCCGCGCAGGCCGCTGACGAGCCGCGCGAGCTGGGGGGCGCACTCGCACCCCTCCTGGGTGGACAGCTCCATCAACCGGCCGAGCTGCTCGGGGCTGAAGCGCGGGGCGTGGGCGGCGGGGGCCTGACTCGCGGGCCTGCCCGCGCGTTCGAGGTCGTCGAGGCTCCGGTGCAAGCGCAGGCGCAGCAGGCTCAGGGGCACCGGCCCCCGGAGGAAGCTCACGCGCGGTGAGCGGAGCGCGTCGATGAGGGGGGAGTGGGGCAGGCGGTAGCTGATGAGCGCGTGGCGGGCGCCCGTGCTCTCCATCATCCCGGGAACCAGCTCGGTGGGCACCTGACCCAGGTCCATGAAGTCCAGTGCGAGCACCTGGGGCCGGAGCCTGGGCACCTCCCGGAGGAAGGACTCACGGGACTGTCCGACCCACACGACTTCCAGCTCGTCGAGGGCCCGGGGATTGACCCGGACCTGGGACGGATAGCTATCTCCCAACAACGCCAGCTTCACCATGAGCGCCCCCCCTGCGCGGGCCTGGAGTGCTCGTCCAGGCGGTCGCGCGAAGAGGTCAGGATGCGCCAACCCCGGGAGCGTTACACGCGGCCCCCTGGGATGAGATCAGCGTTGGGCGGTGGGCGATGCGAGGCCGCGCAGGGTGACCTTGCGCGAGAAGCCTTGGTCCACCCGGCCGAGGAAGGCGCGGAAGGCGGCGTAGTCATCCGCCTTCACCCGGGCGGAGGTGAGCGCCACCTCGCCATCACACACCAGTTGCTGGCCCTCCTGCTTGTAGGTGAGCCGCACCCGGCCAAAGGGCGTCTCCTCCTGGAGGGAGGGGGGCAGCTCGGCCACGGAGTAGCCCGCGGGCAGCGTGTAGCGGAAGGTGAAGCGGTTCACCCACGGGCCGCTCATCATCAGATCGAAGCGGCGCTCGGCGAGCGAGGCATACGTCTGGGTGTAGGCGCGCCCGGTGCCGAAGGGCAGGAAGCGCAGCTGACCGGGGAGCGCCTCGGCGAAGCGGGGGATGGCCATGCGGAAGTCCACCTTCACGTCGTCGTCCAGGCGCGTGGTGTCGTTGAGCTTCACGTCGCGCACGGTGAGGCCGGGGAAGCTCTGCGCCCAGGCGCGCTCGAAGGTGGACTTGCGCGAGGACACGGAGCTGTAGGCGCGGCGGTACTCGGGCGCCATCTGCCCGCCCACCGTCGTGGCGCCGCCCACCTCGGCGCTGCCATCCGGACGCAGCGTCACGTCCATGGCCAGGCGCGTGGCGTTGTCGTCCGGCTTCGCCTCGGGGGTGGTGAGGAACGAGGCCTTGCCACCCGGCTCCACCACCAGCACGTTGGCCACCCGGTCCGCGCTGGGCAGCTCGCGCGCGCCGTGGAACTCGGCGGTGCCGTCCAGGTAGAGGCCGAACTGCGGCACGTAGACGATGGCGTGGTTGAAGGCCGCCAGGCTCGCCGGCTCCTCGCCGATGGAGCCCAGGTCGCGCATGCGCAGGAGCACCAGCCGGCTGTCCACCCCCGCCACCTTCAACATGGCGTGGATGAGGCTCGCCTTGTCCTTGCAGTCGCCGAAGCGCCGCGACAGCACCCGGTCCACCCGGTACGGCTTGAAGCCGTGGATGCCGAACTCCAGCGCCACGTAGCGCGTGTTCGTCACCACGAAGTTGTAGATGGCGCGCATCACCGCCTGCTGATCCTTGCGGTCCACGCCCTTGAGCACCGTCTCCACCGTCTGGCGCAGCTCCTCGTTGGGCGTGAGCTGATCCCTCACGAGGCCCCACCAGTAGCGGCCCACCTCGTCCCAGGTGCGGTAGGTGGAGACGTGGAGGTTGGCGGCCACCTCGGCCCAGCCGGGCATGCCGGGCTCGGGCACCACCTTGGCCACGTGCTTCGCGCTCCAGCGGTGCAGCACGCGCTCGCCCTCCGCGGGCTCGTGGGCGTAGGCCACCCCGGGCAGCTTCTTCTCGTTCCAGTAGAGGGGCCGCTCCTGGGGCATCTCCACGAGGAACTGGTAGCTCACCTTGGGATAGACGCCCTGCACGCTCTCCACGTCGCCCCAGTAGTCGGACAAGAGGTTGTCCTGGGCGGTGTCGTCCACGCGGTACTGCAACTCCAGCACGTCCCCGGCGGCGAGCGCGGGGAAGGAGAGCATCTTGGCGCGCGCGTCGTAGTACATGCCCGTCCAGGGCTCGTTGATGTTGCGGTCGCTCTCGCCGTAGCTGTCCACCACGGAGCCGTCCGGCTTGGTGATGCGGGCGCGGAGAATTCGCACCTCCTGCCGGTCCGGCGAGTAGGTGACGGGGTAGGTGCGGAAGGCGTCCACGCCGCGGGCGTTGAGCACCTTCACGGCGAACTGGTGCAGCCGGCCGGACAGGCCACTCTTCTGCACGCGCACGAAGGTGGTCTCCGTGAGGTAGACGGCGTCCTCGTTGGTGTAGCCGTCGGCCTCGCGCACCAGGGCCTTGGGGTCCAGGAGGTACTGGGCGCCGGCGCTGGCGGCCTCGCCCTTGAGGGCGCGCAGGGCATCCTTGAGGGTGGGGTTCTGCGGGCGCAGCGCGAGCGAGCGCTCGAAGGCGGCCATGGCCTCCTCGCGGTGGCTGGCGGCGAGCAGCGCGCGGCCCTCGCGCTCGTACAGCTCGGGCTCGTCCGGGGAGAGGGCGCGCGCCTCGGCGAAGCCGGTGGTGGCCGCGTCGAGCTGGCCATTGGCGGCGCGCAGCTCGGCGAGCTTCAACCGCGAGCCGTTGTCGAAGGGGTAGAGCGAGAGCAGCTGGGTGTACTCGCGCACGGCGGCCTCGAGCTGGCCGCGGTCCGCCAGCAGCGAGGCGAGCAGGGTGCGGCTGGTGCGGTCGTCATGGCGCAGCGCGAGCGCCACGCGCAGCCGGGAGGCGGCCTCCTCGGGCCGGTCCAGGGCGCGCGCGGAGCTGGCGGCGGCGCGCACCACGCGGGGGATGCGCGGCAGCCGCAGGAGCGTCTCCTCCACGAGCTTGTGCGCGCGGGCCGTCTCCCCGAGCGCCTCGTGGGCCCGGGCGAGCGTGAGCCGGACACCGGCCGAGTCGGGGGAGCTCGTCAGGTCGGGGGTGAGCAGCTCCAGGACGCGCTCGGGGTGGCCGCGCTCCAGCTCGAACTCGGCGAGCGCCACGCGGGCGCGCACCAGCGAGGGCGCGGCGCGCACGGCGGCCTCCAGGAAGAGGCGGCGCTGGTTGAGATCCTCACGGGCGGTGGAGGCGGCGAGCAGTTGCAGCCGCGCGTCGTTCGGGGCGGCGCGGGCGGCGCGCTCGGCCTCCACGGTGGCGGTGTGCTCGCGCTCGTCGAAGGCGCGGAAGTAGTCGAGCACGGTGGCGTACTCGCCGCGCAGGGCGGCGTCCGCGGGGGCGCGGGCCACCGCGTCCCTCAAGGAGGAGGTGAGGGTGGGCAGGAGCTGGGGCGCGGGGGTGGTGCCCTTGGCGATCGCGGGGGCGCTGGAGGGCAGGGTGACACGCAGTCGGCCGGGGGGATCCCGCCGCAGGTAGAAGCCGAGGGGACCCGACTCCTGGCACACCTTGACGAGGACGCGGTTGAGGCCCTTGCGCAGGCGCACGGAGACGCGCGTCTGATCCGGCCGGGGCAGGTTGTAGTGGTCGCTGCTGGCGGCCTTCTCACCATTCACCCACAGCCGGAAGGCGCCGGAGGTGCCCACGCCGAGCGCCACGCGCGTCTCGGCCGGGGACTCGAGCCAGGTGACGGCGTAGGCCACGGCCTCGCGGTTGGGACGCAGCGCGGCGCCCAGGTCGATGTAGCCGTCGTTGGGGGTGACGGACAGGGGGCGCCAGGACACGGGGCCCTTGGCGCCGGAGTAGCGGGCGGACAGATCGATCGCGGCGGCCTCGGGGCCGAAGTCGGTGTCACAGCCGGCCTTGCCCTCGTTGTCGAAGCCGCCGACGACGTAGAAGTCGCGCACGAAGCCGAGCGAATCCTGCCACTCGGCGGCGCGGTTGAGCCGGCCGCGGGCGCGCTCCAGGTCCAGCATGAGGAACTGCGCGGTGGCGCGGGTGCCGGGGTCCACGAACTTCCGGCTCGTGGCCACCTCGGTATAGGTCTTCGCCAGGAGGGTGAGATCGTCGAGGTCCGGCTCGAGCGCCTGCATGCGCAGCAGGTGCGCGGCCCCCCGGGGGGACGAGGCGAGGGAGAGGGCCTGCTCGGCCTCCTGTTGGGCCTCGGCGGCGCTCGGGTTGGAGACGGCCCGTGCGAGAAGCGGGCAGGCGAGCACGAGGAGTGTCGCGAGCCAGGGAGCGGGAGAGCGCGGGGCGAGCCGTGGGGTACGAGACATCCGTGTTCCTCGTCCGTCGGAAGGGGGGACCGGGGTGTCATTCCCGGCGCCGGTGAACAGCCGGACTTCGGGCAGCCTTCCCTGCATGCGCTGTTGGGAGCGGGCAGGCAACTGAAATGTCGAGGAACGTGCGAGGGGGCGGGCCCGGTGTCCGGGGGCCGGGGTTCAGGCGAGGGAGAAGGCGCGGGCGAGGGTGAGGACCTCCACGCGGAGGGCCCCGGCTTCCTGGAGGGCGGTGGCGGCGGCGCGGACGGTGGCGCCGGTGGTGAGCACGTCGTCCACGAGGAGCACGTCCCGTCCCGCCACGGAGGCGGAGGCGCGGAAGGCCTGGGAGACATTGAGGGCGCGCTCGGCCTCGGACAGGCCCACCTGGCGGCGCGTCTCGCGGGCGCGGTGGAGCAGTCCCAGGCTGGCCTCGCGGCCGGTGGCGCGGGCCAGGGCCTCCACGAGCAGTTGGGCCTGATCGTACTTGCGCTCGCGGAAGCGCTTGCCGTGCAGGGGCAGGGCGACGAGCAGGGTGGGGGCCTGGGAGAGGAAGTGGCGGCACTCGGTGGCGAGCAGCTCCCCGAGGACGGGGGCGAGTTCGGGGTGGTCCTCGTACTTGAAGCGGTGGATGGCGCGGGCGACGGGGCCCTCGTGGGCGAAGGGGGCCCAGGCGCGGGAGAAGGGCGGCGGCGCGTCGTGGCAGCGGGGACAGGTGTGGCGGGGGAAGGTGCCGGGCTCGGCGCAGGTGCGGCAGCGCGCGGTGGGCAGCCGTTCCACGGCGAGATCGCATGTTTCACAGAAGGCGGCGCGCACGGGCATCACCTTCGCGCAGGCGATGCACGCGGGCGGGTAGAGCAGTTCGAGGAGGGCCTGGAGCACACGGGGCGGACCGTGCAACCCGGGGGCCAGTGGAGTGTGGGTGGGTCGAGGATGCTTGTTGAAGTCTCCCGCCCTGTGTCAGCGTCCCCCGCCTCTGGGAGGACATGTGGCTGCTGATGTTCTGGAGGTCCGCAATCTCGGGCAGATCGCACATGCTCGCATCGAGTTTGGAGACCTGACCGTGCTGGTGGGTCCTCAAGCGGCGGGGAAGAGTCTCCTGTTGCAGACGTGGAAGCTGGGGCTCGACAGTGGGGAGATCGTCTCCGCGCTGCGTGATGCCGGGACCTCCCTGGAGAACAAGAACGAGCTGTTGGACGCGTACTACGGCGAGGGGATGAGCACGGCGTGGGTGGGGAAGACCCGGGTGTCCATCAACGGCCAGCCGTTGCGCCCGGAGGAACTGCTGCATGCCAGGAAGGCAGAGGGCCGCGTGTTCTTCGTCCCGGCTCACCGCGCCCTCCTCATGGCGGAGGGCTGGCCATCGCCCTTCATGCGGCTCAAGGCGGACACCCCGGCCGTGGCCCGCCTGTTCAGCCAGAGCCTGTATGACCGGTTCACCGGAAAGCAGGCGGGAGACCTGTTTCCGGTGGAGCGACGGTTGAAGCAGGGGGTGCGCACGCTGATCGACGATGCCGTCTTCCATGGAGGCACGGTGCGGCTGGAGAAGGCCGGATTGCAGACCCGGCTTCAGCTCGGCTACGGCAAGACACAGCTCCCGTTCATGACCTGGACCGCGGGTCAGCGTGAGTTCACGCCGCTCCTGCTGGGCCTCTACCGGGTTCTTCCCGAGCGGCGCAAAAGGAAGGAAGAGGACATCGAGTGGGTCATCATCGAAGAGCCTGAAATGGGTCTTCATCCCCAGGCCTTGACGGCGGTCATGGCCCTGGTCCTCGATTTGTTGTGGCGCGGCTACCGGGTCGTCCTGTCGACCCATTCGCCCGTCGTGCTGGATGTCGTCTTCGCCATCCAGTCCCTGCGGGACAAGAAGCAAGGCGCTCGGAGACTGCGCGAGGCATTCGGGCTCCCCGCCGGGGCGGAGAATGCGCGGTTCATCAGCGAGGCACTCAATAAGTCCACGAGGACCTACGCTCTGGAGTTCGATGAGGAACTCCGCGTCCACAGCCGGGACATTTCCAGCCTCGATCCAGGCGCCGATGACGCGGCGACGTCGGGCTGGGGTGGGCTGACCGGTTTCAGTGGGAGATTTGGAAAAGCCATCTCCGATGCGGTCAACGAGGAGGGCTCGTGAGCGTCCGCGAAGCACTGGCGCCAGGCATCGTGCTCGTTACTGCGGTCCACCCAGGCAAACGAGCCCTCCGAAAGGCCGATCGCGAGCGCATCGTCGAGTCCGCTGCCGCCCGGGTCGTCGACTCGCTCGATCTCGACACTCAAACCGCGGTCGAGCATGGCAATGAGAATCGATGGGACTACCTACTGGGAACGAGCCAGGCGGGCCTTCCGCTCATCGCGGTCGAGGTCCATCCGGCGAATACCGGAGAGGTCAAAGTCCTCATCGCGAAAAAGCGTGCCGCCGAAGCGGTGCTGCGCTCCGCGCTCAAGCCGGGCCAGACCGTGAAGCGGTGGTACTGGATCGCGAGTGGCAAGACGGTCATCACGCGCAACACGCCCGAGTCGAGGATGCTCGACGCCGCGGGCATCCGGCTCGTCGGCTCCCAACTGCACCTCATGCGCGATTCATGACCTTTTCTCACTGGGTTCAGCCGCCGCTCCGGGGGAGGATGCGGCCAGGAAATCACGGGAGACACGCGCACTCATGAAGAAGCTCGCCATCGTCGTCGCCGGGGGGCCTGCCCCGGGCATCAACAGCGTGATTGGAGCGGCCACCATCCGAGCCTGCCTCGCGGGCGTGGAGGTGCTCGGCATCCAGGATGGCTTCAAGTGGCTCGCCGAGGGAGACACCTCCCACGTCATTCCCCTCACCATCGAGGACACCAGCCGCATCCACTTCCGCGGCGGCTCGTACATCGGCATCTCGCGCGCCAACCCCACGCGCTCTCCCGAGCACCTCCAGCGCACCATCGACGGGCTGGAGCGCCTGGGCGTGGGCATGCTCGTCACGGTGGGGGGTGATGGCACGGCCACGCTCGCGCAGATCATCTCCGAGAAGACGCGGGGCCGCATCCGCGTGGTGCACGTGCCCAAGACGATCGACAACGACATCGACCTGCCCGACGACACGAGCACCTTCGGCTTCCAGACGGCGCGCCACGTGGGCGTGGAGATCGTCAAGAACCTGATGGTGGACGCGAAGACGACGTCGCGCTGGTATTTCGTCGTCGCCCAGGGGCGCAAGGCGGGACACCTCGCCCTGGCGATCGGCAAGGCGGTGGGCGCCACCGTCACCGTCATCCCCGAGGAGTTCCGCGGCAAGAAGGTGCCCTTCACCACCGTGGTGGACCTGCTCGCCGGCTCCGTCATCAAGCGGCTCGCGTATGGGCGCCCGGATGGCATCGCGCTGTTGGCCGAGGGGATCGCCGACTGCATCGAGCCCGAGGATCTGGCGCGCTACACGGAGCTGCCGCGCGACCACATGGGCAACCTGCACGTGGCGGACGTGCCGCTGGCCGAGGTGCTCGAGAAGGCCGTCAAGGCGCGGCTCGCGGTCCTGGGCATCAAGTCCACGATCGTCTCCAAATACATCGGCTACGAGGTGCGCTGCGCGGATCCCATTCCGTTCGACATGGAGTACACGCGGGACCTGGGCCACTGCGCGGCGCGCTACATCATCGAGGGGGGCACCGAGGCGGTGGTGGCCATGATCAACGGGCGCTTCCAGCCCATCTCGTTCCAGCAGATGAAGGACCCGGCCACGGGGCGGCCCCGGGTGCGCATGGTGGACGTGGACTCGGATCGCTACCGCATCGCGCGCAGCTTCATGCTGCGGCTCAAGCGCGAGGACTTCTCCCGGCCGGGAGAGCTGGCGCGCTTCGCGGTGACCTGCCAGCTCACCCCCGAGGCGTTCCGCCGCGAGTTCTTCCACCTGGTGAAGGACGAGCCGGAGATCGCAGTGGACGTCGGCCAGGCCCTGGCGGCCACGCCCACTCCAGGAGGCAACGCGGAGAGCGGAGAGAGCCAGGAGGGCGGTCCTCCCGCCACCTGATGTCCTGGTGGCGGCGCTGGGTCAGGCGCCCCTGCCACCTGTTCGTGGATGCTCAGGTGGCGCGGCAGGGCCCACACTTGCTCAAGACAAGCGCGGCTTGAGTTCTCGGACTCTACGCCGAGCCTGCAGAGGATGACCCCCGTGAGTAGCAGCGGGTTTGCGAGGTTTCCCTCTGGGGTTCGGGCTCTTCTTTATGGTGGGGAGTGTACGGGACTTGAACCCGTGGATGAGGGGGCCTTGAAAGGTCACGCCGCACTTCCATTCGCTGGTACCGGATGGTGTCTTCGTGCCGCGAGACGGCGGCGTGCGTTTCGAGGCGTTGCCATCGCCCAAGCTACCGGGCTGGAATTTTGACGGCGTGTGCTAGATTGTCCCGGGGGGGCTTTGCCGCGTGAACATCGATCAGCTTGAGCCCTTGTGGGACATCGTCGAAGTGCATGTGGACGAAGCGGAGTTTTTCTGGACGAGGTGGGAGCGCAGCCTCGACGCGCCGAATTACACATTGGGTGAAGTAGCGAGGGGCCCGGAACTACGGCTGATGGCTCATCTCGACGGTCTTGTCGCCAATGGTCCCAGGGCGGCGGAACGATTGCTTCGTCCCGTGATTGTCGACGCGGAGGCGGAGCCCTCACGAGTTGGGTCCGCGGCCCTGGCGCTGTTGAATTCTCCAGGTGAGGAGGGCCTCCAGGCCGTATTCGACGCGCTTTCCACGCCTGGGTTGAGGCATTCCGTCATGGCTCGTGCGCTCGAACTCTGTGAGCGCCGAGAGCTGGAGGAGCGCCTCCGGGCGTTGCTGCAATCACCGCTTGCTGAATCCGTGGAAGCGGCGGCGCGAGCCTTGTGCTTCAAGCGCATCCCCATTGCAAACAACTTGACTCCGCTTCTCGAGCATCCACTTCCTCAACTCCACGCGCTCGCAGTGCATGCCGTACTTCACGAGGCCCAACCCAAGATTCACCTCCGGGCCATACTGCGGGCGCTCGAATCGCCGGAGGCCACCGTCCGGCTCTCCGCGATCGTTACGGGTGTCGCGTTGGGTATACCGGACGTATGGCAGAGTTGCAGGAAGGCCGCCCGGGAGGGGGAGCGGATCGCGATGTTGTTGTTGGCGCTGCTAGGTACCTCCCGTGACCAGGAATGGCTGATGGATGCTGTCGCTCGGCCGGATACCCGTGCTGATGCGCTTTGGGCCCTCGGTTTCTCCGGCACAACGACAGCCGCTGAGGTCTGTGTCCCATATTTGGGTGACAAGTCGCTGGCCAGGATTGCCGGAGAGGCGTTCTGCTTGATTACAGGACTGGATCTCGGTGAGCGGAAACTTGTCATTGACGCCCAGGATGAGGAACTCGATCCGTACGAATCCGATGACGCGAACTTGATGCCTCGTCCTGAGGATGAGCTCTTGATGCCAGACGCGGAAGGTGTGCGGCGTTGGTGGGCTGGTCACAAGAGCCGCTTCGACGCGAAGATCCGGTACCTTCGAGGGGTGCCGCTCAACCTCACGACTTTGCTCTCGGCGCTCCGGGATGCACCCATGCGCCAACGCCATTCACTCGCCTTGCTCCTGATGTTGCGTACCCAGGGGCGGTATACCGTGAATACGCGTGCGCTGAGCCAACGACAACTCGTTGAGTTCAGCCAGGTGACGGTGCTGAAAGAACGGGGCCTTGATGTTGTTGCGCCGTTTTTTGGACCGGGTGAGTAGGAGCAAGCGGATATGCACATCTCCAGCAATACTACAGGTATGCAAGCAGGGCTCTCGGTCGCCATGGACAAGGATGCTCGCGAGCACTGTGTTGTCGTGATCAAGGGCACCTTCCGGTGTGACGATGGAGATGAGCCGCGTCTGGCTGAAACTCAACGCCCGTTGGTCTTCGCGGATGAGCACCATGGAGACCCCGGAGCGACCAGCATTCGTTATGAGTGCGACTTCGCTCTGGGAAAGCCGCGCGCCGAGGTGCTCGTACATGGGCATGCCATTGCCCGCAGGGGGCGCCCGGTCGAGTCCATGCTGGTTCGCCTGGAGTTGCCGGAACGCAGCAAGGAACTCCTCGTCACCGGAGATCGCTACTGGGATCAGGGGCTCCTTGGGTTAAGCTCTACGCAGCCCAAGCCCTTCAACCGGATGCCCATGGTCTTCGAGCATGCTTTCGGAGGTTCAGATTATTCGCACCCGGAAGCTCGCCATCAGGGAACGGAACTTCGAAACCCAGTGGGGGTCGGTTTCTGCAAGAATCCCAGCGCCAGCGACGCCCTTGGCGTTCTACTCCCCAACATCGAGGACCCGCGACAGCGCATCGAGCGCTGGCGCGACACCCCTACACCCGTGGGATTTGGATCTATCGGCCGTAATTGGCAGCCACGAATAGGCTATGCGGGTACGTATGACGAACGTTGGCTTCACGATGTCTGTCCCTTCTTGCCGGCGGATTTCGAGCCTCGCTACTTCCAATCCGCTCCTGAGGACCAACAAGTTCCTGAGTTGAAGGGTGGACAGGTGCTGCGCTGTATCGGGATGACCGAGACCGGCACCTGGACAGTTACGCTACCGTGTATGCAAGTGCCTGTGTCGTTTCATTTCCGGGATCGACGGCTCGAAGTGGAGTCGCGCCTGGACACCGTGCTCCTCGACTGTGATGCGCAGGAGGCTGTCGTGATATGGCGGGCGTCGTGCCCACTTGGAAAAAAGCTGATCAATCTGCGGGAAGTGAGAGTGGGTGCGCCTCCCCCGAGCAGTTCTTTCGGGCCAGTGTCATACAGGAAGGGAAAGCCATACTTCCAGGGACTCGGGGCGTTTGTTGCATGGACTCGCCGTAAGCAGCGTGGAGGGTCGCCTTGACCGTCAGTCCCTTGTACGTCACCTCCGTGGGCATGGTGTGTCCGCTCGGGTTGAGAGCCGAAACGGCGTATGCGGCGATGCGTGCCGGAGTGAAGTGCTTTCAGGAGAGCCGCTACCGTGATGACAACGGGGAGCCCATCATCTGCTCTGAATTATCGCTACTTCCCGTGGATTCGACCCACCGGGAGCGTCTCCTTGTCTTGTTGGGCCTGGCCGTGGCCGACGCGGCTCGGGGAGTCGATCAGACAGAGCTTGCGCATATGCCGTTGCTTGTCGGCACGTCGGAGCCGGAACGTCCGGGATGTATATCCGATCTGCATGCCGAGGTGATTGTCCGGCTCCAGCGCGAGAAGGGGCTGCTTCTCAACGCAAGTCTTTCTCACGGTATCTCCACTGGAAATACCGCGGGGCTGCGCGCGCTGGCTGAGGCTCGGTCCTTGCTGGAGCGGCAGCCGTGGGTTCCCGGATGTTTCGTGGCTGGCGTCGATTCATTGGTGAATGCACCCGCTATCTGGTGGCTCGACGAGAACGAACGCCTCAAGCGGTCGGATTTCCCGGATGGAGTGATCCCTGGGGAAGCCGCGGCATGTGTGCTTGTGACGCGCAAGCCCCGGCTGAGAGGAAGTCGGCTGATGGCTGTGCTTGGTTTGGGCTTTGCTCGGGAGACGGCGCTCCCTCAGTCGGAGGAGCCGCTCCGGGCCCATGGCTTGGTCCAGGCTTCTCGCGCTGCACTCGTCGAGGCCGGGCTTTCTATCTCTGGCATCGACTTCCGATTGTCCGATGCAGCGGGGGAGAGTCACTCCTTCAAGGAGGTTTCGCTGGCATTGTCCCGTATGCTGCGGGTGAACAAGGAGTCGATGCCACTTTGGCTACCGGCGGAGTCACTGGGAGAAACCGGGGCAGCCTCGGGACTCACGGCGTTGGTGATGGCCTCCATGGCGATGGATCGAGGTCATGCTCCCGGCACACGTGCCATCGCCTACACGGCGGCTGCCTCCGGTGACAGGGCCGTGGCCGTGGTGGGGATATAGGCTCTATTGAATCCAGGAGTACATGCATGGGAATCAACGTCTATGCTGATGGTAACGAGATTGCCTGCGAGGCAGGGGATGGGAAGGTAATAGCGGCGTTTCCTGACGTCTGCATGAGCCCTCCGGCTCCGCCCGCGGGGCCGTTCCCCGTGCCCTATCCGAACTCGTCCTTCTCCAAGGACATGAAGGATGGGAGCAAGACCGTGATGATTCACGGCAAGCCAGTGATGCTGCGGGATCAGTCCTACTACAAGAGTTCTCCACTTGGGAACGAGGCCGCGACCCGGAGTTTCGGTGCCAGCGTCGTCACTCATACCCTGACGGGTAAGACGTATTTTGTCTCGTGGTCGATGGACGTCCAGTTCGACGGCAAGAATGTCGTCCGGCACATCGACTTGACCACATCCAATCACAACTCTGCGATGCCGGGGGCGACGGGCGCGGTTCCGAACGTGTCGAAACCCAACCCGGCTCAGGCCCAGCGCGCGAATGCGGTGAAGGGTCAGGAGTTGTGTGAGTGCTGCAACCAGTCGATGCATGATGGCCAGAAGGGGTCGGATGGTGATCCAGCGCCAATCGTGAGCGAGGACGATTGGTACGGGCTGAATGAGGGGCCCGCCCTCGAAAAGGAGCTGGAGCGGCTCGGCGCCTCGGAACCTCATCCCCTCAACAAGGGGAGTGCGAGAAAGAAATGGAACGATGATTTCAAGAAGCTTTTCGAGCGAAATGAAAAGCTCGCGAATCGTAAGGCTCTAATGGAGAGAGCAAGGGAGCTCAAATGCGCGAGTCTGCCCGAGCCTCCATGCAATGTATACCGAATCACCCCTCCGGGCAGTGCTCAGCTCATTGAAGACGAATGGGACAACTACAGGAAGACCTATCAGGCCAAGCATGGTATCCCAGCGGGAGAGAAGGTGAATCATCGGGTTCCAAAATCCGCTGGCGGCTGTCCGGGCAACAAATATGGAGAGGGGAACTTGGTTCCAGATAGTAGGTTGAGCCCCGCGTGTCTGCAGGTGGATGCCGAGTTGACCAAGGTGCAGGCGGAAGTGGATTCTCAATGGTCGAATGCGATGAATGCCTGGGACCCAAGCAAGGGACCTTTCGCCGGTAATCCTTTTGTCTAAGCCGCTCGGTCAGCGGTTGGAAAGAACTTCTGGGTATCAAGATGGAATTCGAGGAGCTGCGCTTCCTGCAGGACGGGGATCTTGACTGGGCCGCGAATGGGTATCGTGTTTCGCTGCCCCCGGATATCTCCCCGCTGTCGCGGCAAGCACTGACCCACTCCAACCCCGGCATCATCTTCATTGCTGTGCTTGAGCGTGCCAAGCAAGGGGACTTCGAGAAGCTGCCGCTGATCGTGAATTGCTTGAGGCGTACGGAGAACGCTGTTCTCTGGGGGGCAGGCACGGAATTGCTGGGCGACGCCGGGTCGCCGAGAACCATCGAACAGGTACTGGAGCAATTCCGTGGTGCGCTCTTCGAAGAGCGCCAGTGGCACATTTCACTTGGGATGTGTGGCATGATGCACCAGTCCCTGCTCTTGTGGACGGTTCCCATCATGCTGGCGCTCTATCTGGAATCCTGTGAGCGCCGCCAGCTCAAATGGGTCGAGTTCGCCGTGGCTCGTATGCTCGAGGAGGAAACCGAATGGGGCAAAGGCGTGCTCCATCGGACGACTGGTGAGGAGTTCATCCGGACTGCTGTCGAGAAATATCACTCACTCCGGCAGCGCTTGGGCACGGACGACACCGGGGTGCTTCACGGTCGGCCGTTTTCTGTGCGTCAGCTCGCTCAGCTCATGCATGCCCAGGCGGCGGAAGGCAATCCCTCAGGTGTACTCATGCGCAATGAGCGCCACGGCTTCGAGGCATCAACAGGTCGGGACTGCCGCTCTTTCTTCAAGAACGAGCGACCGCGTGCCCTGGCCATCGCCGCACAGATGGAACTCTTCCTCGGGAGCTCCGAGGCAGACCGCTTCGAGCCAGGCAGGCGCTATTTCTATGGCCATCCACTCCCCGCAGAGGGGCACCACGGAGCCACTGGGGCTATTCGCAACCTGGCCTTGGAGCGGCTGCTGCGCCACCCCGTGCTCGTCGGCGCTGCAAGCGGCAAGGCGGCAGAGGACGAGCACCAGAGTGAGCAGGATGCCGCAGAAGAGGAGGCGGCTCCCGGGTGGGATTGGTTCGTCTACGATTCGGTAGCCACTTGCCCGCGGCAGAACCCGGAGTCCTGGTCCCCTGTGTTGTCTGCGTTCGAGCGTGCCCAGCGGGGTGATTTCACGGCAATTGACGCGGCTGGCTTGGCTGGAGTGGAGGCTCAAGAGGGTTCCACGCTCTGGTGGGTTTGCGCCTCCTTGTTGGGAGACGCGGGTCCGTCTGGTGTCATCCGCGAGATAGTGGAGCGCTTGCGTCCAAGGCTTCTCGACCAGCGCGAGGCCAGCGTTCAAGAGTTCGTGTGTTACGCACTTCATCAATCGAGGATGCTCTGGGCGATCCCCATCATGCTGGAGATCCTTCGATGCGCCTCCAGCCAGGAGCAAGCCTTGTCGATTGGAAGGCTTCTTTCGGGGCTGCTCGAACAGGGACCATCAGGATGGATGGTTCTGGGTGCTGGTAAACCCGATGATGCGTACATCGGACGCGTCATGACTCGATACCGGGAGCTTCGGGACTTGTTGGGTACGGACGAAGTAGCTGTTGTGTATGGTCGACCCTTCTCCGTCAAGCAGGTGGCGCTCCTGCTTCAAGATCACCTGAAGGCCTCCACACCGGCTCAGCTCCAGATCTCGCGCGAGCGCCATCTCATTCAGGTCTCGACGGGTATTGATCTGAGCGGCTTCTACTCGAGTGGTGAGCTTCGGCCAAAGGCCGCATTGGCGTTGATTGGCGCCTTGCTGAACGGAAAGGACCTGGAGCCGTATCAAAATGGTGTGCGCTACTTCTACGGGCATCCTGTCGTGGGGTGACCCACCGGAACAGTAAGCGCCAAATGCCCGGGTCGTGGGCTTCAAGTGGCTGATGGATGAGGCAGATCAGGCCGCCGCGCTCAGCGAGCTGCGCGAGGCCGGGGAGCGGTCAAGGTGATGGGCCGCAACGCGGAAGAGGTGTCGAACTCGACTTTCGCCATTTTCAAATGCGTCCCCCCTCGTTTCTGGCCGTCGGCTTGGGTCCGGTAGAGGCGGAAGAGAACGGGCAGGGCCCAGACCCTCTCGGAGAAAGGCACGGGGAGCAGCACGCAGAGTACCACCCAGACATGGCCGAAGGTGAGCAGGCGCGTGCGTCGAGTCGAGCGCACGGGGTCGACGTGTACACCCAGGCCAAACACCTTGGGCCCCTTGGGGGTGCACAGGGTGTCGTCGAGCGCCAGGCGCACAGGCCCCGGCGCGAGTGCCGCCAGGTGCAGCAAGAGCAGCCGGCCCACCTGGTCGATGCTCCAGCGTGCTCGCGAGAAGAAGCGATGGAAGCCCGCGTGGTGACGTACTCCAGAGACACCCGCGGACACCAAGGCCTCGGTGACTGCATGCAACCCACGCGTCCCCACCCAGCCTGCAGACAAGGTGAGGAAGCGACAGAACGAGGGCCGAGTGAAAACGGGACGGATGAGTAGAAGCAGCGACAGCAGCGTGTTTATAGGAGGGGCGGTCATCGTGTACTGGACGAGAGAAGTCTTGGTCGACCTCACAACCAGTCCGGTGGACGTCCCTTCCCTAAGGCTCCCGTGCTCCCTCGTTCGCCCTCCTCAAAATGGCGAAAGTCGAGGCAAAGGACTCGTATTGACACCTCCCTACGAGTCGTCTGACACCCTGCTGGAGGGAGCGCGCCAGGTTGGAGCAGCTGGAACGACCCACGCGGTCAGCTCAGCTAGCCCCGGCGCAGGGGCCTGAGCAGAGAGCAGGGTGTTGAGTTCCCGTGAAGGGAGGCTGGACGACACAAGGCCTCTTCGATCGCCAGGTTCCCCGCGTATCCAAGCCGGCCTCGTCCTCCTCGGGCTCTTTGGTCCAGGTGAATGGAAGGCTTGCATGGGTTGCCGTCCTGTCGGGGGCTCGACGGTTGCTATCTCTGGAGGATGCTGGGGCTCGGCTGGAATGGGCTCTCAGTTGCTCGTCTGCCCGACGTGGCACCAGCCGGCTGATCAACTTTTCCCATCACATCCACCGGGTGCGCACCACACCTTTTTTGAGAGAGCAAAAAGGAGGTGATCCAAGCGCCAGCGACCATGCGGCGGGGAGACGAACTCCCCGTTTCCACTGATTGACCGCTCTCGACCCATGGGGCGCGAGAAGCGGACGAAGAAAGGATGTCACGATGTCCAGCATCGATATTGCCCGGGCGTGGAGGGATCCAACCTACCGGGAAAGCCTGAGCGAGGAGGAGCGCGCGCTCGTTCCCTCGAATCCTGCCGGCGGGATTGAGCTGACCGAGGACGAACTCTCCCTCATCGTCGGAGCCGCCCATCGGCACCGCCCCCACCCGCCAAGCACTGGCACAGGTAGCAGGGAGCCGCGATGCCGGTGCCACTGTCTTGTTGGCCCCCGCTGATGTCTCGGGTTCCCCGTAAACACGCAAAGCAACCGAGACGATTCAGAGCCGAGGCCCTAGCAGGCACAACGTCTTGTTAGGGCCTCTCCGATTTTCCCTTCCCACCGTCGGCCTCCATCATGACCCCTCCCCATTTCAGCGATGCCGCCTGGTACCGGACCCAGACCCTGACGGAACGCCTCGCGCTCGATCGGTCATCGGGGAGGCCCATGGCCGCCAGCCACTCGAACTCTTCGCAAGGACAGCAGCGTCTCCGGCGTTGGAAATCCCAGCGTCCCTTCGACAGAGTGGATGTCTTCCAGCGCCGGTTGGCATTGGACGGCCTGACGGAAGACGGCCTGCTCTCCCTGCTCGAGAATTCCGCGGAGTCCTTCGTGGCCCCGATGGGAGCCCGGCGTCCTCAATGGCTCCTCATCCTGGAACAGGCATTCGCGGCCCCTTCTCTCGCCAACCAGGACACCCTGCATCTCATGACCGCGGCCCTCCCGGAGTCGCAGCGGGCAGTCGCGGGCTTTTTCAACCCGCTCGTGCCACTCATCGACCATGGCCGGCGGCAACTGCGGCAGGGCATCCAGGCACTCCGGCGCAAACACGACGAGGCGCCCTTCACGGAGGGAGTGGAGCACCTCCTGCTGGCCGCCCTCCCGGCGCGCCTGTTGCCGATGATTCACCGCACCCTCATCCTCGAGCTCAACATCTGCCGAATCCAGGGCAAGCTGGCGGGAGATACGCCACAGGAGCGGTTCCAACACTTCGTGAACCTGCTCGCGCGGCGTGATGTCGCCCTGGGATTGTGGGAGGAATATCCCGTCCTGGCGCGGCAGATCGTCAATTCCATCCGTCAATGGGTGCGCTGCGGTCTCGAGTTCCTCACCCACCTCGCCCAGGACTGGATGGAACTGTGTGCCCTCATGGGGTTTTCTCCTCGGGATGAACTCACGGCCGTCAACGCGGGAGCGGGAGACCCGCACAACGGCGGCAGGACGGTCACCGTGAGCCAGTTTGGTTCCGGGGCCAGGCTGGTCTACAAGCCACGCTCCCTCGCCGTGGAACTACATTTCCAACAACTGCTGACCTGGCTCAACGAACACGGGATGGACCCCGCTTTCCGGACCTTGAAGGTCCTGGGGCGGGACACCTACGGCTGGGTCGAATTCGTCACGGAGGAGGGCTGCCGGAGTCCAGACGAGGTCGAACGCTTCTACAAGCGCCAGGGCGCCTATCTGGCACTGCTCCATGGTCTCAGCGCGACAGACTTCCACTCGGAAAACCTGATCGCCTCTGGCGAGCACCCCATCCTGACCGACCTGGAAGCCTTGTTCCACCCGCGGCTCCTGTCCATTCCTGGTCTATTCGAGCCCCGGGTCGCACGGTTGATGGATTCCTCTGTATTGGAAGTGGGGATGCTTCCTGGTCGTGCCTGGCTGGACATCGACTCGGAGGGGCTCGAGATGAGTGGCCTGGCGGGAGGGCTACCGCAGATGTGGCCCAAAGCCTCGCCTGTCATCACCGAAGTGGGCACCGACAGAATGCGGCTCGCCAACCTGCACTTCATGAGCGAGGCCTCGGCGAACCGCCCCACCCTCCAGGGGCAGCACGTCGACGTCGCCCAATACGCCAGCTCCTTCACCGAGGGATTCATCCGGCTCTATCGGCTCCTGTGGCAACACGCTCAGGCCCTCTGCGCGGCGGACGGACCTCTGTCCCGTTTCGCGAATGACGAGGTTCGCGTCATCCTGCGCACCACCAATTCCTATTCGCGCATCCTCGACGAAAGCTATCATCCCGAGCTCCTCCGCGATGCGCTCGACCGGGAGCGATTCTTCGACAAGCTATGGGTCGGCATCGCGGACCTGACCACCATGGACCAGGTGCTTTCCGCGGAGCGCGCGGACCTCTATAACGATGACATTCCGATGTTCACCACGCGGCCCAGCTCGCGCGATCTCTGGAACCATGGCCACGGGTGCATCCGGAACTTCTTCGACTCCACGGCCCTGGAGCACGTCCAGCAGCGTCTTCGCGCGTTCAGCGAGGAGGATCTCTCAAGGCAACTCTGGTTCATCCAGGCCTCTTTCACGACCCTGGCCATGGGTGGGGAGCAAACGGTCTGGAGCCACTACACGCCACATGAGCCTTCCCGGGAAGCGTCCCAAGAAGAACTGCTCGCGGCGGCCCGCGCCCTGGGCGATCGATTGGAGCAGCTCGCGGTGCGGGGAGCGCAGGACATCGGCTGGGTCGGACTGACGCTCATCAATGACCGCCACTGGAGCCTCACCCCGACCCACATCGATCTGTACTCGGGGGACACGGGGATCGCGCTCTTTCTCGGCTACCTGGGGCATGTGACAAGTGAATCGCGCTACACGGAAGTCGCGAAGCTGGCGCTGAGCACGGCTCGCCGCCTGGCCTGGCAAGATCGGGAGCATGTGAAACTGCTCGGTGGGTACGCTGGCTGGGGGGGATTCATCTACGCGATGACCCACCTTGGCCGGCTCTGGCGGGATCCCTCCCTATCGAGAGAAGCGGAGGCCTTCATCGAGTACCTTGGTCCTCAGATCGCCAGGGACGAACTCCTGGATGTCCTCGATGGCGCGGCGGGAGCCATCCTGAGCCTGCTCGGATTGCATGCCGCCCAGGGCTCGCGCGTGGCGCTCGACGCGGCGGTCCGCTGCGGCGAGCGGCTACTGGCCACGGCTCAGCCCATGCATGAGGGACTCGCCTGGTACGTCAAGAACATCGCTCCATGGCCGCTCTCCGGATTCTCCCACGGCGCCGCCGGCATCGCGTTGTCGCTGCTGGAACTGGCGACCGCCACCGGAGATTCACGCTTCCGGGAGGCCGCCCGTGGGGCGCTCGAATACGAGCGGAGCCTCTTCTCCGCTCAGGCTCGTAACTGGGCGGACCTGCGCGTCCCCGACACTACTCCCACCGAGCTGCGAAACTCCCGCTTCTCGATCGGCTGGTGTCATGGCGCTCCCGGCATCGGTATGGCGCGCATCAGGTCGATGCCTCATCTGGAGGATCCCAGACTAAGAGCCGATGCGGAGGTCGCCCTCCAGACGACATTGGAGCAAGGCTTCGGGAGGAACCACTCCATCTGTCATGGTGACCTCGGCAACCTCGAACTTCCCCTCATGGCAAGCATGGCTTTTGGGGACAGCGCGCTCCGGAGCCGCACCTACAGACTGGCTCGAATGGTCCTCGACAACGCCCACGAGCGGGGATGGCAATGCGGAGTTCCCCTGGGCGTCGAGACTCCCGGATTGATGACGGGACTGGCTGGCATCGGCTACGGCCATCTCCGGCTGGCATGCCCCGAGCTGATTCCCTCGGTCCTGACCCTTGCCCCTCCCCTTCCGGGTTGAACCCTCCGGGGTTACGTGCATTCACCCATGCGCTCAGAGCAGCTCCGCACAGCTCAGCTCCTGGAACGCGAGCACCGCCCGCTCCAGGTTGGGCCACCAGATGCTGCTGGGGCTGCCGAGCGACCACCAGAACACCGGCCAGAGCAGGTTGCCGATCACCGACTTGCGGTAATCGAGCCAGCACTCCTCCCAGCCGTAACGCACGCCGCCATGATTCAGCCGCTGCCAGTAGCGCCGCACCAGCTCCTGTTCCATCCGCGCGCGCTGCTCCGGAAAGCAGGGCAGCGAGACGAGGAAGGCCAGATCGTGAGTGCCTGAGTCGAAGCGCCAGTCCGCCCAATCAGCCAGGAACAGCTTCCCCGCCTGACCTGTCCGGGGAATCAGGAAGTTCCACGGATGGCAGTCGCCGTGGAGCATGGTCACGCCGCGTCCTTGCTGGATTCGTTCCAGGCACATGCGAGGCCAGACCTCGAGCACCCGCTCGTAGATCGCGCGGCGTTCGCCGGAGAGGCGATCCTCCAGCGCGTCCACGAACGCACCAAAAGCCCCCAGCGTCTGCTTGAAGAGGAAGCCGTAGGACGGATCCCCCTGCCGGGTGGCGAACCGCTCGCGCATCCGAGCGTCCTCCCAGTGCTGGACGTGCAGCCCCGCCAGGCAGTCCACCATCTGCTCATAGATGGCCCGTGTGGGTGGCACGTTCTCGGGAAGAGAGAGATGCGTCCCGCTCACGTCGTCGAAAAGCAGCCAGGTCACCTCCTCATCCACCTGGCTGCCCAGGCAACGAAGAGCGGGGGCGTCTCGCAGCGTGGGCTTCACCTCGGCATGGAACACCCACTCGGAGGGACGGTTGCTGCTCTTGAGGAACAGGGCAGTGGGCACGGTGGACGGCGCGTCGGCGGTGTACTGGACCTGCAACCGCGCCACCGAGGAGAAAGGACGTGACGAGCGGTTCACCTGCACCGCGGCCACTGCTCCCGAATGCAGTGTGCCCCCGGCCCGAAGAAGTTCCGTGAGCCACTCTGGCTGGATGTCTTCGATCTTCATGCGGAGGCTGATGTACCAGGAAACTCTCTTCGCACGGTCTTTGAAGGGTTATCTGCCCCGTCGCCATTCCCGTGGAGACTGGCCCGTCCAACGACGGAAGGCGTGGTGGAAGGCGCTCGGCGCGGAGTAACCGAGCCGCCACGCCACCCTTCGCTCACCGCCGGTGGGCTGGCAGGGGGAGGTGTGGCGCGGTGACGTGCAAGGGCGTTGGGCGCATCGACAGCCCCACGTCGCGGGACAGGGCCGCAGGTCCAAGGCTGCCCCAGTGAACGGGGACGGACAGGGCCGTGCTACAACGCCGACATGGCATTGTCCGTCTGGCTCACCTTCTTCGCCGCCTCCTGGGCGATCAGCCTGTCGCCCGGCGCGGGCGCGGTCGCCGCGATGAGCGCGGGTCTCGACCACGGCTTTCGCCGCGGCTACTTCGTGACCTTCGGTCTGGTGCTGGGCATCGTCACGCAGGTGCTCGTCGTCGCGATGGGGATGGGCGCGCTGATCGCCGCCTCGCCACTCGCGTTCTCGGTGGTGAAGTGGGCCGGTGTGGCGTACCTCGTCTGGCTGGGCGTGCGCCAGTGGCGCGCGTCGGCGCTGCCGCTGGTCGCGGACTCCGATGCCAGCCCTGCCGGTGGGCGGGGCGTGGTGCCGCGCCGCCAGCTCGTGCTGAAGGGCTGGATCGTCAATGCGCTCAACCCCAAGGGCACGGTCTTCATCCTCGCCGTCGTGCCCCAGTTCGTCGCGCTGTCGGAACCGCTGGGCCCGCAGTACCTCGCGATCGGCGCGACGATCGGGTTCACCGACCTCGTCGTGATGGGCGGCTACACGCTGCTGGCGTCGCGCGCGCTGCGGCTGCTGCGCTCGCCACGGCACCTGTCGGTGCTGAACAAGACCTTCGGCACGCTGTTCATCCTCGCCGGCGTGCTGCTGGCCTCGTTCCAGCGCACCCAGCGCTGAGCGCCAGCGCGGGCGGGAGGAGGAGAGCCCGGCCCTGCGCACGCCGCGAGCCAATCGACCGTGGGTCTCGGCAAGACCAGAGGCATGATGCACTTCATGCCCACCACTCGACTCGAAGACCTTGGCCGGGAGACCACTTTCGCGGAGCTCCACTCGCGCCTCCACCTCCACCCGCAGGAGGCGGAGCTCTGGGACCTCGAGCGCCGCCCCGGTGGCCCTCCTCCCGGCAAGCTTCGCATCATCGACGGGGGCGTCGACGGTTCCGGAGACATCGACACGGGCAAAGGCCCCTATGTCGTCCTGGTCGACGGTCCCCTCAAGACGTCCGGCCACCTCGACCTGTGGACCTACGAGTATCTCCCCGGGCTCGTCATTGTCCGGGGAGACCTCCAGGCGCGGACGCTCTCGTTCGGCAACGGGGCGCGGGTCTTCGTCGAAGGCTCGGTCTTCGTGGAAGACTGGCTCTTCGGCCAGTACGGAGACCACAACGCCGTCCTCAGCGCCACGGGCGGGCTCAGGGCGAGGGCGAGCTTCCTCGACACGCACACCTTCATCTACACGGACGGAGGGGTGCGTTCGCTGCTCTACGCGTCGCGCGCGGGCTGGGAGACGCTGGAGCCGGACATCGAGAACGAAGGGGAGGGGAACGGAACAGACTTCTTCGACCCGGCGGTGCTCGACCGCTATGGCGACCTTGACTTCCCCCTGGCCATCCAGGCCGCCCGCGAGGGTCGGCCCCTGTTCCTGCCCGGCGTCGAGGAGCGCTTTCCCGCCCGGCTGACCTCACGACAGACGAAGTAGGGTTCCGCCGCCCGCGGTACTTCAACAATGGTCGGGAGGGCTATGCGCTCGAGAACGCGCGGGAGTTCACAAACCGGCTCATCAGGGTGAAAGGGACATGCCCGCGGCGGCAGGAACCTGGGGAGGGGGAGCGGTGGGGGGTGGACGTGTCGGGAGTGCCTCCTACTGCTTCTCCATCTCACGGTCCCAGCGAGTCAACAGCCAGAGCAGGTCCGCTGTACATGCAGCCGATACCCGCTCGAAGGACCTCGGGTCGAGTGTGGTGAGGCGCTCGCGCTGGAATTCAGGGTCGGCCACCACCTTCCAATGCTTCAACTCGCCGACATGTGCGAGCGCTCGCGGCATCTCCCGGAAGATGGCGTTGACGCAGTCCTCCCGTGTTGCCTTCTCCATGCGCTGCGCCGCCATCTCCAGGCGCTCGCGCACCGAGACTTCTCCCAACGGGCACCACGCATCCATGGCCCAGTCGCAGGAGGACATTCACGGTACTGCTCGCCACACCGCGAGCCATCCCGTCTCGTCTTCTGCTGCACCGAGCGGAAGGTGCCATGTAGGAACGATGGCAGTTGCAGCGAAGAGGTCTGTCCTGATGCCATGACGTGGGTCCTACCAAACAGGCTCCTTGGGGAGGACGCGCGCGAAGCGGATGCACGAGGCCCGCCTGGCATACGAGCGGGATCCTCCTGATGGACCACCCCTGACGGGCTTCCGCTTCACTCCTCTGTTACAAGCCCGCCCATGTCAGTCGTCCCCATTCCGCCTCCCTCTCCGCTGGACCGCGAGCGCTTCGAGGTGCTCGTGGCGGAGGGGTACGACCAGGTACCCCTCGTCCGCTCGGTGGAACTGCAAGGCGCACGGCTCGTGGACCTGCTGCGAGCCCTCCCCCCGGGGCACCGCTTCCTGCTCGAGAGCAGCCGCGTCTCCAGCGAGGGCCGCTACTCCTTCGTGGGTGCCAAACCCTTCCTCTCGTTCCGGGCCCGGGGCTCACGATGCGAGGTGAACGGCGAGGCCCAGCCGGGCGAGCCCCTGGCGACCTTGCGTGGGCTGCTCAGGCGCTGGCGGGGCGTGCGGCTGCCGGGAATGCCGCTCTTCTGCGGCGGGGCGGTGGGCTTCTTCGCCTACGAGGCCGCGCACCATTTCGAGTCCCTGCCACGCCACTCGAATGACGACCTGGGCCTGCCGGACATCGCATTGGACTTCGTGGACACCTTCGTGGCGGTGGATCACCTGGAGGACCGGGCGCTCGTGGTGGCCACGGGCCGTGATTACGAGGACTGCCTTCAACGGGTGGAGGCGCTGGAGCATGTCGTGCGCACGGTCGCATCGGCCGGGCCGCGGGCACCGGCCTGGCACCTCGCGGACGGGCAGACGCCAGACGTGCCCTGGCGCTCCAACTTCACGCAGGAGGGCTACCAGCGCGCGGTGGAGCGCGTGCAGGAGTACATCCGCGCGGGAGACACCTATCAGGTCAATCTCTCACAGCGGCTGGAGGTGGAGCCGAGACTCCCCGCTCTGGAACTGTACGAGGCCCTCGCGTCTATCAGCCCGGTGCACTTCGCCAGCTACCTGGAGGTGGATGGCTTCGAGGTGGTGAGTGCCTCGCCCGAGCGTCTGGTCCGGGTGGAGGATGGCCGGGCCATCACCCGCCCGATCGCGGGCACGCGCCGCAAGGGCACGCCGGAGGAGAACGCCCGGTTCGCGCACGAGCTGCGCACCAGCGAGAAGGAGCGGGCGGAGCACGCGATGCTGGTGGACCTGGATCGCAACGACCTGGGGCGCGTCTGCGCCTACGGGAGTGTCCAGGTGACGAAGCTGATGGAGATCATCGAGTACGCCCACGTGCTCCACATCGAGTCCGAGGTGGTGGGCCGGCTGGCGCCGGGAGTGGAGCCGCTCGACGTGGTGGCGGCGGTGTTCCCGGGCGGCACCATCACCGGCGTGCCGAAGATCCGCACCATGCAGATCATCACCGAGCTGGAGCCCCACGCGCGGGGCCTCTACACGGGCTCGCTCGGGTACGTAAGCTTCACGGGCGAGCTGGACCTGAACATTGTCATCCGCACCATGGTGCTCAAGAATGGCCGGGCCTGGGTGCAGGTCGGGGCGGGCATCGTCCATGACTCGGAGCCGAGGCGCGAATACCAGGAGACGCTGCACAAGGCCCGCTCACTGCTGCTGGCGCTGTCCGCGCGACCGGTGGAGGGCGCGGCATGATACTGCTCATCGACAACTTCGACTCCTTCACCTTCAACCTCGTGCAGGTGCTGGGCGGGCTCGGGGCGGAGCTGAAGGTGGTGCGCAACGACGCCCTGTCCCTCGCCGGGGTGGAAGCCCTGCGGCCCGGGCGGATCGTCATCTCACCGGGCCCGTGCACGCCGAACGAGGCCGGCATCTCCCTGGAGGTCATCCGCGCTTTCGCGAGCCGGGTGCCGGTGCTCGGGGTGTGCCTGGGGCACCAGTCCATCGGTCAGGTGTTCGGCGGGCGCGTGGTGCGGGCGCCGGTGCCCGTGCACGGGAAGACGGCCGACATCCACCACGATGGCCGGGGTGTCTTCCGGGGCCTGCCCGACCCGTTCGTCGCCGCGCGCTATCACTCGCTGGTGGTGGAGCGGGCGAGTCTTCCGGACTGCCTGGAGGTGACGGCCTGGTGCGGCGACCTGGTGATGGGGCTGCGCCACCGCGAGTACCCGTGGGTGGAGGGCATCCAGTTCCATCCCGAGTCCTTCCTCACCCCGCACGGGAACACGTTGCTCGCGAACTTCCTGGAGGCGCGAAGCGGATGATGGACACGGTCGCGGTGAACGGAGAGGTGCGGCGGCTCGAGGAGTTGCGGCTCCAGGACTTCCTCCAGTCGTTCTTCTTCGGCGCGGGCTTCTTCGAGACGTTCCTCGTCACCGGGGGCTCGCCCATGTTCCTCGGGCGGCACCTCGCGCGGCTCCGATCGAGCCTCGAGGCCCATGCGGGTTGCGTGCGCGCACCACCCGAGGACGTCCTCACCGTCAGCGCCGTTCGCGAGTCCTTGCACCGGTGCCTGGAGGTGGATGCCAGCCTGGGCCCGAGCTTCACCGGCGTGGGCAAGCTGGTGGCGGGAGATGGGCGGCTGCTGCTGTCCTTTCGGGCCCTGCCAGCTCCACACGAGCACACCGTCCTCGACGAGTGGGAGGCGCACGGCTACCGGAGGGGCGACCCCTCCTTGAAACACAAGAGCGTCTCGTACCTGCGACAGTACGCGCACTTTGGCCGGGGAGTGGTCTTCGCCAACGAGGCCGGGGAACTCTGCGAGGCGCCGAACGGGAATCTGTTCCTCCTCCTGGGGGACGCGGTGGTGACTCCGCCCCTGGAGGCTCCCTGCCTTCCCGGCATCATCCGCTCCGTGCTGCTGGAGGAAGGACGGCTCGGGGACATGCCAGTCGTGGAGCGCCCGGTGGGGCGGGAGCAACTGGAGGCCGTCCGGGGCTGTGTCCTCACCAACTCCGTCAGCCTCGCGCTCGCCGTTCCGCGGCTTCTCGGGCGGGAGCTGTCCGAGAGTCACGCGTTGGCCGAGCGTGCTCGGGCCGTGGTGTGGGAGTACGCACGGCACGAGGCGTGAATGCCCGCACCACTGCTTACCCTGGTGCGAGTTGACGCTAAGTGAAGACTCGGAGGACGATGGATACACGCATTGTGTGTCCACGTCGGGGGCGGTCATGAAGCGGCTTCTGGTGCTGTACGTGCTGGGCTCGATGGCGTTGTTGGGTTGTGATCCGGCAGGGGAGATGTTGCAGCTCATCCCTTCGCCCGATGGGACCTACCAGGCCGTCGTGCTGGATTGCCGCAACGGCCCGAGTGAGCGAATGACTTTGATCAAGGTGGTTCGTTCGGGTGGAGCGTTGGACTGCGCGACCAGGGCTTTGCAGCAAGTGACGTTGTCCCCCGGGCTGTCTCCACGCATGGTCTGGATGTCGGAGGACTCGTTGCTCATCGATGATCGGAAAGAGCGGGCGCTCACCTTCGTGGAAATCAAGGAGGGGGAGGTGTCGATGACGTTCTCATCGTGGACGGTTCTCAAGACTCCGTCGCGCGAGCAGAGCAGAGGCAGGGAGTATCTCCCGCCAGCACCGCCCTCCATCAAGACGCCGCTCGTCGCCGTGCGAAGCCTGTCCAGGGCAGATGTCGTGCCAGAACCGCCCATCAAGACGCCACCCGTCGCGCCGGCGTGCGGTTTCAGGGGCCTGACCTTGCCCGCCGACTTCGCCGTCCTGGCGGGTGGCGGCCACGGGGGCAAGAGGAGCACGGTGCAGATCGATCAGAGCGGGAGCGCCGCCACGACCATGACAGTGAGTGTCGACAACCCGGGCAAGCCCGTCGTGCTGATGCTTAGTTCCCAAGAGCCGACCCTCTGGTCGATCCGACGCTCTCAAGAGACGACCATCCTGGCCGTGCTGGTCAGCAGTTCCTATCGACAGATCGTCGCGGGCCTGGATGCCACCACGCCGGTCACCGTTCTCACGGCCGAGAACAGGAGTGAGTGCGGTTACTTCTACGTGGATGCGAATCGCCTCGAGACGCTGAACCCCATGGCCCAGCGCTTCTTCGGGCGTGATGTCGACATGGTCTACCCGGCAAGCGGAGGTGAGGTCACTCTGGGTGAGGCGAAGGGCACGCCCTCCAAGTGGGTGGGGGGGAGCGACGCGCCAGTGGAGTCGTACGCCGACAAGACGGCGCCGCTGGCGGGGGAGGCGGGCCTTGATGATGCCTTGCGCAAGGGGCTGCTGCGGCGCGCGAACATTGGCGACATCAATGAGTGGGAAGCGCAGATGGCGCGCGTGGCGCCTGGGCGCGGAGCGACATCCGTCCCGGGCGATGGGCGGGTCTCCAGGTTCAGGTCGTCGCACATGATGCGCAATGCATACGTTGTGCTGCGGCCCATGACGTTTCCGGCGGGCCTCTATGGGGCGCGCTCGGCGGTGTTCTTCGTACGGAAAGGCACGGAGCGCCCACGTGGCAATCCAGGTCACTCCGAGGTCTACGACTTCAACGACATGAGTTGTACCGGAGGTCCGGGGTGCCGCCTGTAGTCGTGTGGTGTGGGTTCAATCGTCGATTCCGGACTTGTTGGCTGACAGCCCGAGCGTCATGAAGACGCTGTTCGGGTCGAGCACATAGTCGGCGAACGGCGGGCACTCCACGAAGCCATGGCTCTTGTAGAGCGCCCGTGCGGGCCGGAAATAATCCCAGGAGCCCGTTTCCAGGCTGAGGCGCGACATACCGCTGGCCCGTGCGGTCTCGATGATGTGGCGCAACATGGCGCTTCCAGCGCCCCGGCCGCGCATGGATTGCGCCGTATGCATCGACTTGATCTCACCATGCTCCGGTGAGAGCTGCTTCAGCGCGCCGACACCCAGAAGCGTTTCGTCCTCCCAGATCGTCCAGAGGCGGATGTCGGGCGATCGTAGCCCGGTGAGGTCCAAGGCGTGCGCACTGCCCGGTGCTGTCTCCGCCCGGGCTCGTGTGTGATGGATGTGGAGCAGCTCGATGACGCGCGGGTCACCGAGGTCGCCTGGGATGATTCGCATCATGGCTGGCTTCCTATCATCTCACGCGACCTTCTCGCCTTGCTTCAGTCCCCGGCGTGCTTCGCGGCGTCCTCGATCAGCGCCGCGACCTCCTTGGGGTGCGACAC
Source organism: Cystobacter fuscus (assembly GCF_044360685.1). Lineage (GTDB taxonomy): Bacteria > Myxococcota > Myxococcia > Myxococcales > Myxococcaceae > Cystobacter > Cystobacter fuscus_C. Next base: position 2,035,992 of record NZ_CP043491.1, read on the forward strand.
GTAGACCGCATGGCTTCCCTTCACCTCGACCTTGTGGCTGTGGGCGCGCGCGGCGTACATCCGTTGCAGCTCGGGATGGATGATCTTGTCCTCCGTCGACACGAGCATCCAACTGGGCTTTGTCTTCCAGGCGGGATTGACGATGGGCGTCGACATCGCCCGGAGCGCGGTGGGCATCTGCGAGCGAGCCATGAACTCGGCCTGCTCGCGCGGCAGGTCCGCGGCGAAGTCCTCATGGAAGCGCGCGGGATCGATGAAGAGGAAACCGTCCGGCGTGGGTGCGATCGCCTTCGAGGCGCCTGGCGTCTTCGCTTTGTTGGAGGCGCCGCTCTCACCCGTGTCCGGCATGTGGGCCGCGATGTAGACGAGCCCGGCGACCCGTGGATCCGTTCCCGCATGGGTGATGACGGTGCCACCGTAGCTGTGACCGACCAGCAGGACCGGGCCTTGCTGGCGGTCGAGAAGACGCTTCGTCGCGGCGACATCGTCTTCCAGCGAGGTCATCGGGTGCTGGAGGATGCTGACGTTGTACCCGTGCTTGATCAGGATGTCGTGAACGGGCTTCCAGCCGGAGCCGTCGACGAAGGCTCCATGAACCAGCACGATGTTCTTCACCGGGGCGGCGAGCACGGGAGAGGAAGCCGCTCCGAGGAGGAGGAAGGCGGCGAAAGCAGAAGCGAGGCGGTTGAGGATCATCATGAGGTGTCCTTTGAAGAGCCCGTGAGACGACGCTCGCGCGCACCTATTCCCCGGCTTTCGGATCGGTGCGGAATAGGGACAGGATCCGGTCGTCTCACGAGCGCCCCATGACCGAGACCGACGAAGCCGAACTCCGTGACTTGATTCCCCGCTTGCGGCGGTTCGCACGGGCCTTGACCCACGATTCCACCGCCGCCGACGACCTCGTGCAGGCGAGCCTCGAGCGCGCGGTGTCGAGATGGAAGAGCCGGCACGAGGCGGGCAGCCTCCAGGCCTAGCTGTTCTCCATTCTGTACCGGCGCTTCCTCGACGAGCGCAAGCGCGCGGGGCGCTTCTCGCGGCTGCTGGACGTGTTCCGGGGTCCCCGGGACGTGGCGCCCTCGGCCGAGGAGGTGGTCATCGCCCGCGCCTCGCTGGAGTCCTTTGGCCGGTTGCCACCCGAGCAGCGGGCGTTGATGCTGCTGGTGGCCGTGGAGGGCTTGAGCTATGGCGAGGCCGCCGAGGCGCTCGGGGTGCCCATCGGGACGGTGATGTCCCGCCTGTCGCGCGCGCGCAAGGCGTTGCGCGAGTTGACGGACAATGATGTGTCTCCTCCTTCTCTCCGGGTGCTGAAATGACGCCGCTCATTCCGACCGAGGACGAACTGCACGCCTATGTCGATGGCCAGTTGGACGATGGCCGGAGGCGGGAAGTCGAGGCCTGGCTCGAGGCCACTCCCGAGTGGGCGGAGACGGTCGCCGCATGGAAGCGCGATGCCGAGCGGCTGCGCGCGGCGCACGCCAATCCCCATGCCCTCCCGCCCGCCCCCCAACTCGAGCCCTCCGCCATCCGCCGCTTGTTGCGTGCCCGGACGCGCCAGCGCGTGGCCCTGGCGGCGGCCCTGGTGCTCACGGCGGGTGTGGGCGCCGTGGGGGGGTGGGTGGCCCGCTCGATGACGATGGCCGCCACGCTCCCACCCATGGAGGACGCGCTCCAGGCCTACCGCCTGTTCGCGATGGACCAGACGCACGCGCTCGAGCTGGACGCGTCGAAGTCCGACGACTTGAAGCTCTGGCTGGTCAGGAACCTGGGCCCCCGGGCTGCGGTACCGGATCTCCAAGCGCACGGCTTCACGCTGCTCGGCGGGCAACTGCTGTCGACCGACGTTGGCGCGGCCGCCCTGCTGCTCTACGAGGCCCGGGACGGGCGGCGTCTCGGCTTCTACATGCGGCCGGGAAGCCGGGTTCCCGGCCGGACGAAGGGGCTGCGTCGGGATGGGGTGCTGCTCACGCATTACTGGTTCCGCGACGGCTACGGCTTCGCCGTCATCAGCCTCTCGGATGATCCGCTCGCGGACGAGGTGAAGAAGGCCCTCGATGCCTCGACGTGATGGGCTCCTTCACCCAGGGCTGAACTGGCCCGGCGAGAGGGGGCGAAGAAGCGAGCGAGTCTCTCCCCGGCCCAGGCCGGATTGTCCTCGGCGAAGGTATGGCCGCTCTGGGGAACGAGTTCCGCCTCGACGTTCTCCGCGACCTGGAACACGCATCCGAGTGTCTGGGCCTGAGGGATGCCCTTGTCGCCGTTCAGTACCAACACGGGCATCTTCAGCTTGGCGCGGAAGGCCGCGCGGTTCTCCCTGCCATCCTCGACCATCGTCTCGTAATGTTTGAAGCCGGCGCGCATGCCACCCGGCGCGAGGTAGTACGGAAGGAAGAGCTTCAGCGCCACGTCTTCCGCGTCCTTGGACGTGGACGCCCATTTCATCGTGGGCAGCAGGTAGGCCACTTCCTTCCCGGCCGTCAGCAGCTCGGCGACATCGACCTGGGCGTGGAAGCCGAAGTGCCAATAGCCGCCCGTTGCCGGGTTCATCAGTTCATCGAGGCCGAAGCCGGGGATGAGGGACTCGGCCAATATCAGCCGGCGGACCTCGTCGGGATGGCGGGACGCGTAGGCATAGGCAACCATCGTGCCGATGTCGGTGCCGACCAGGTTGATGGTGTCGAAGCCGAGCGACTGGACGATCTGCCGCACGTCCTCGGCGACGTTGACCTTCGAGTAACCCGTCTCGGTCTTGTCGGAATCGCCGAGGCCGCGAAGGTCGGGGGCAATGACGGTGAAGCCGGCATCGGCGAGCAGCGGCATCAGCTTGCGCCACGAGGCCCAGGTGTACGGATACCCATGCATGAGCACGATGGCCGGGCCCTTGCCGCCCACCACGTAGTGGATCCGGGTACCGTTCACCTCGGCGTAGCGGTGCGTGAACCCGTCGAGTCCTTTCACCGAGCTGTCCGCCTGGGGAGCGGCCGGAGCCACTCCCCTTGTCATGAGCTGGGTGTTCATGCCGCCTCCATCGTGGGGTAGTCCGTCAGGCCAATTTCGCCCGGCGCGTAGAAGGTCTGAGGGTTGGGATTGTTCAGCGGGGCCCGCCTGGCGAAGCGCCTCGGCAAGTCCGGATTGGCGAGGAACAGCCGGCCATAGGCGACCGCGTCCAGGGTACCCTGGGCGATCGCCTCTTCGCCCTTTTCGCGGTCGAACTCGCCAGCCCCGATCAGTCGGCCCGCGTAGTGCGACCGGATCCACTCCAGCGGGATTCCCGGTCCAGACCCATGGGCGAGATCCTGCGCGGTGACACGGGTCACATCGACCCAGGCGAGACCCAGTGGACGGAGCCGCTCGAGAAGATAGGCGAAGGTCTCCTCCACTCGCGGATCCGGGCCACCCGCGATGGTGGCGCTGGGCGAGAACCTGACTCCGACGCGATCGGCACCGTAGACGTCCGAGACCGCCGCGAGGACTTCCAGCGTCAAGCGTGTGCGGTTCTCGAGGCTCCCCCCGTAGCTGTCCTCGCGACCGTTGGTTCCAGCCCGGAGGAAGCGATCGAGGAGGAAGCCATTTCCGTTGTGGAGCTCGATGGCGTCGAAGCCGGCTTCCCGGGAGGCCCGTGCGCCGTTGACGTACCCCTTCACGATGCCGGCGATTTCGGATGTCGTGAGATCAGCCGGTGTGATCGCTTCCATCATGGCCCAGCCGGGTGGCCGTCCCCGGGCTTCGTCTTCTGTGCGTTCGCGTCCGGTGTGCCAGAGCTGGGCGGCGATCAGGCCGCCCGCGTCGTGCACGGCCTCGACCACCTTGCGCCAGCCATTGACCTGTCTGGCGGTGAAGAGACCGGGCAGTGGTGGGAAGCCAGCGCCGTAGGGAGCGACGGCGGTGGATTCCGTGATGATCAGCCCCGCGCTGGCCCTCTGGGCGTAATACCTCGCGACGAAGTCCGGGGGCGCCAGGTCCGCATCCGCTCGCACGCGGGACATGGGGGACATGATCACCCGGTTGCGCAGTGTCAGCGCGCCAAGGGTGACTGGGGACAGAAGTCTGTCTTGATGAAGGATTGAGGTCATACCGGGTTCCTGTTGCTGGGTTCCTGTTGCCAATCATCTCTAGGTGGATGCCCGGGTTGTTCCAACTGGAAGCGCGGTTGCCAGGTGTGGACATGATGTTCCAGTTCTGGAACGCTCGAGGCCATGTTCGACCTGGACCTGACTGATCTGCGTGCATTCGCGCGCATCGCCGACTTGAAGAGTGTCTCGGCCGCCGCGCGAGCGTTGAACATGCCGAAATCATCTGTCAGCCGTTCGCTCGCCCGGCTGGAGGCCGTCGTGGGCACCGCGCTGGTGGAACGCTCCAATCGCCATGTGCGGCTCACGGACGCGGGCGCGCTGCTGCATCCGCATGCCTTGCGAATCATGAACGACGTCGACGAGGCCGAGACGGCGCTGGGGGGCTTCGTCGGCGTACCGCGCGGCACCCTGCGGGTGAGCGCGCCGCTCTCGTACGTCCACACCCTGATCGCGCCGATGCTGCCCGCGTTCCTCGCGAGCTACCCCGAGGTCCGGGTGGTGCTCGACCTCAACCATCGCAACGTCGATATGATCGCCCAGGAGATCGACGTGGCGATCCGTATGGGTTCACTCGTCGATTCCGGGCTCGTCGCACGCCGTCTGCCATCACTGGAGATGTGGCTTTGCGCCAGTCCCTCCTATCTCAAGGCACGGGGGACGCCCACCACGGTCGCGGACCTCGCGGGCCACGATTTCATGGACAGGATCGACGGGACGACGGAGTGGACGTTCGATACCCCCGGTCGTGGAAAAGAGCACATCGCCATCTACCCCCGTTCGGTTTGCCCGGAACCCGCGGTCGGGTTGGTGATGCTGATGGGCGGAGCGGGCATTGGCAGGCTCCCACGCTTCATGGCCGAGAAAGCGATTGCCGCTGGCGAACTGGTGCGGGTGCTCCCCCAGACGAGACCGGACACGACCGAGGTCAATGCCCTGTACCCGAGCCATCGAAGCCTCTCGGCCAAGGTGCGGGTCTTCATCGACGCGCTCGCGGCCCACCTCGGAGGCAAGAAGCCTCGAGGATGAGGACGGGCCCCTTCACCCCGGGGTCAATGCGTCACCGCCGCGAGCACCATTGCTCTCTCAGGCCACCGGGTCGCGCAGGCGCAGGTGGCGCGGCTGAGCCTGCACCCGCTCGAACCAGGCGCGGATGGCCCGGTAGCGTCCCAGCTCGAAGCGGCCCTCGTCCGCCACGTGCGTATAGGCATACAACGCGATGTCCGCGAGGCTGTAGGTGTCTCCGGCGAAGAAGGGACGCTTCTTGAGCTCGCCCTCCATCACGTCCAGCGCGGCGTAGCCCTTGTGGATGCGCTCCTCCAACTCCTGCTCCTTGCCCGCGGGAATCCCGAAGAGGGAGACCCACGCGCGAGCCACGGCGATGTAGGGCTCGTGGCTGTACTGCTCGAAGAACATCCACTGCAGCATCCGCGCCCGCTCCAGCTTGTCCGAGGGGATGAAGGGCGTGCCCTCGGCGAAGTACCAGAGGATGGCATTGGACTCGGCGAGGAACACGCCCGGCTCCAGCTCCACGGTGGGCAGCTTGGCGACGGGATTCTTCGTCTTGAATTCCGGCGTGCGCGTCTGCCCGGCGGCGATGTCCACCTCCTCCGTCTCGAAGGGAATGGCGAGCTGGTGCAGCAGCAGGCGGACCTTGTAGCAATTACCCGAGGGCTGGGACTGGTAGAGCTTGATCATGGCGGGCGTGAGCCTACTCCCGCCGGCTCCGGGTCTTGTAGGTCAGGAGCGGCGCGAGCGTGGCCACCACACGCACGAGTCCAGCATCGACCAGATCGCCCACCACGCGATCGATGGCCTTGTACGCGGGAGGGGCCTCCTCGAAGAGCAGGTCGCGGTCCTCGCACACGACGTGGCTCTTGAAGGAGGTGCGCAGGAGCGCATCGGGGGTGAAGCGCTCGCGCAGGCGCTCGCGGGCATGGGTGCGCGTCCACTTGCGGCCCGCCCCGTGCGCGAGGCTGTGGGCATGGTCCTCGCCGTCCCCCAGCGGCAGCACCAGATAGCTCAGCGCGCCACGGCTGCCGGGAATCACCACCGGCCCCTGATCCGAGGGCGCCGCGCCCTTGCGGTGCAGCCAGCCCCGTCCGCCCTGCCAAGTCTTGGGCGTGACGCTGTTATGGCACACATCCAGCACCCGCCGCCCCGCCGCGCCCACGCCCCGCATCACCCGCTCGGCGATGGCGGCGCGATTGGCCCGCGCCCAGCCCACCGCCTGATCATGCCGCGCGAGGTAGGTGCGCGCCTCGGCCGACTCCTCCGCGAGGCTTCCCGCGCCATGCCGGTCCACGTGCGCGCGCAGGATGTGTTCCCCCAGGCCCCGTGAGCCCGAGTGCACCAGCAGCAGCAGTTGGTTCATCTCCAGCTTCAGCGCCTGGAAGGCCTTCGCGTCGTGCACCGCCTCCACCCGCTGCACCTCGGCGAAGTGGTTGCCGCCGCCCACGGTGCCGAGTGAGGCCTCGAAGCCGCAGGGCCTGACGCCCGCGTCCGCGAGCATCGCCTCCGCGTCGCCCTCCCAGGGGCCCTCCAGGTCCAGCCGCGCGGCCCAGCGCTCCGGCTTCGCCTTGCGCGCGGGCAGGTCCAACGCCCACAGCCCCATGCCGCACCCGATGTCGTTGCCCACCAGGAAGGGATAGAAGACGCCTTGCGAGGTGAACGCGGCGCCCACCGGAGCTCCCTTGCCCGGGTGCAGGTCTGGCAGGCCCACCGCGGAGCGCATGCCGGGAAGCCGCGCGGCGGCCTCGAGTTGACGCAGGGCTTCTCCCTCCACCCACGACTGGGGCGAGGCGATGACACGGACGCGGGGAAGGGTGGAGTTCATGCCGCCCCTGGACGCGCGCGGCACGCGCCGTCTGACGTGCCGGGCCGGGGCGGGCTACTTGTGGTACGGCTCGCCCTTGAGGAGCGTGAAGGCGCGGTAGAGCTGCTCCACCAGCACCACGCGCGCCAGGCGGTGAGGCAGCGTCATCTTCGACAGCGAGAGCACGAGGTCGGCCGACTGCCGCACCCGATCGTCCAGGCCCTCGTCCCCCCCAATGACGAGGAGGAGATCCTTCGCGCCATCCCGGGCCCGGCCCACGTAGCGGCTGAACTCCACCGAGTCGAGCAGCTTGCCCCGCTCGTCGAGCGCCACCAGCAAGTCTTGCGGCTTCCTGCGCGCGAGCAGGGCGTCGGCCTCGAGCGCGCGGGCGTCCGTGGCCTTGCCCTTCTTTCCACCGGCCTCGGGTAGCTCCACCAGCTCGAAGCGGGTGTAGTGGGCCAGGCGCGAGGCGTATTCCTGGACCGCGGGCTCATAGAGGCCCGAGCGATCCCTGCCCACCGAGACGAGCCGGACCTTCAGGCCACCTTCTCCCGGCGCGCGTCGGCCCAGATGCCCTCGAGGTCATAGTGGGCGCGCATCTCCGAATAGAAGATGTGGGCGACCACCTCGCCGAAGTCCAGGAGCACCCACTGGCCGGTGTCCATGCCCTCGTGGCCCACGGGGCGCAGGCCCTCGCTCTCCTTGAGCTTGACGAGCACGTGCTCGGCCATGGAGGACACCTGCCGGTCGCTCTCGCCCGAGGCCACCACGACGTAGTCGGCGTAGGACGTCATGCCGCGCACGTCGAGGATGACGATGTCCACGGCCTTCTTGTCCGACAGCAGGTTGGCGATCTTGCGCGCGAGCGCATGGGCGCGTGGGTTCTCCGCGATGGCCGGAGCCGCCGCCGCCGGCGCGGGCGCCTTCTTCTTGCGGACGGACGGCTTCTTGCGCACGGCCAGCTTCTTCGCCGTCGTCTTCTTCGCGGCCGTCTTCTTGCGGGCGGCGGGCGTCTTCGTCGCGCTCTTCTTCTTCGCCGCCGGCTTCTTCGTCGTCTTCTTGGTCGCCATACGTGTCTGGGCGCGCACCCTAGCGCACCTGGCCCTGTCCGTGGATGACGTACTTTTGAGTCGTCAATTCTCTCAGGCCCATGGGTCCAAAGGCGTGCAGTCGGCTGGTGGAAACCCCGATTTCCGCCCCCAGGCCCAGCTCGCTCCCGTCGTTGAAGCGCGTGGAGGCGTTCCAGATCACCCCACTCGCCAGGACCTCCCGGATGAAGCGCCCGGCCACCCCGGCGTCCGCTGTGACGATGGCCTCGGTGTGCTCACTGCCATAGCGGGCGATGTGCTCCATCGCCTCCTCCAGCCCGTCCACCACCCGGACGGCGAGGATGAGGTCCAGGTACTCCTGGCCCCAGTCCTCCTGGGTCGCGGGCCGCGCCGCCACGTCGGCCTGCTCCAGGACACCTCTGGAGGCCGCGTCCGCGCGCAGCTCCACGCCCCGCGCCACCAGCTCCCGGCCCACCTGGGGCAGGAAGCGCTCGGCGATGGCCCGGTCCACCAGCAGACACTCGGCGGCGTTGCACACCCCCGGACGGCTCGCCTTGGCGTTGAGCACGATGCGCGTGGCCATCTCCAGGTCCGCCGCGGCGTGCACGTACACGTGGCAGACGCCCTTGTAGTGCTTCACCACGGGAATGCGCGCGTTCTCCGCCACGAAGCGGATGAGGCTCTCGCCGCCCCGGGGAATGCACAGGTCGATGAGGCCGTCGAGCTTGAGCAGCTCCAGCATCGTCTCGCGCTCGCCCGGAGGCACCGGCTGGATGCTCGCGGCCGGCAGCCCCGCCTCGGTGAGCCCCGCCGCCAGCGCCGCCGCGATGGCCGCGTTGGAGCGCGCCGCCTCGCTGCCCCCGCGCAAGAGCGCCGCGTTGCCGCTCTTGAGGCACAGCGCCGCCGCGTCACTCGTCACGTTGGGCCGGGCCTCGTAGATCATCAGCACCACCCCCAGCGGCAGCCGCACCTTGCTCACGTGCAGGCCGTTGGGCCGGTCCCACTCCTCCGCCCGCTCGCCCACCGGATCCTTCAGGCTCGCCACCTCCTCCACCGCCCGCGCCATGGCCTCCACCCGTCCGGCGTCCAGCAGGAGCCGGTCCAGGAAGGCCGAGGGTCTGTCCGCGGCGCGCGCGGCGGCCAGGTCCTCCGCGTTGGCGGCCAGGAGCGCGGGCAGGGCGGCGCGCAGATGACGGGCCATGGCACGAAGGGCCTCGTCCTTCTGGGCGGTGGGGGCGGAGGCCAGTACGCGCGAGGCCTTGCGGGCGGCCTCGGCGAGGGAGCGCACGTCTTGCTTGGCAACGGACATGCCTCTCTTCTATCACCCCTCCATGAGCGACGCCCGGTTGGAGCAGTTCAAGAAGATGGCCGCCCAGTTCCCCGATGCCCCCATGGCGCACTTCTCCCTGGGCAAGGCCCTGCTGGAGGCGCGCCGCTACGCCGAGGCGGCCGAGGCCCTGGAGACCGCCGTCCGGCTGGATCCCCAGTACGCCGCCGCCCTGGTGTCCCTGGGGGACGCCTACTCCGGAGCGGGGCAGACGTCCCGGGCGCGCGAGGTGCTCACCCGCGCCCGCGACACGGCGCTCGCCCAGAGCCACGCGAGCCTCGCCGAGGAGATCGACGAGCGGCTGGCCGGGCTGGAGTGAGCGGGCGTCAGGGCCGCCAGGTCAGGCCCACGCCCACCACGGGGCGGAAGTAGAACAGGCCCGACCTGGGCATCCGGCTGCTGCCATAGAAGGCCGAGGACAGCTCCACGTCGAGCCAATCGTTCAGGGGCCGCACCAGCCGCACGGACAGCATGTTCTGCGCCTCGTCCTCCTCGAGCAGGGTGATCTCCGGCGAGAGGTAGACGCCATCCGGGTAGAGGTTGAGCCCTACCGCGCCCTGGGCCAGCAGCGTCAGCTTCCAGGGCAGGCGCATTCCCAGGGTGGCGCTCAGCCGGTGGCGGTGCACCGACTCGCCGAAGCTGTTGGAGTTGTTCTCCGCGTAGGAGTACGCGAGCCCCAGCGTCAGGGGGCCCTTGTAGGTGTAGCCCACGCTCGCGAGCAGGGCCGTGTCCGCGCGCCCATCCGTCAGCCGCGGGGGCTCGGCCGGGGGCAGGCGCGCGAACGAGTCGTAGCGGCGCGCGCCGTACTCTCCGGTGAGGCTGAAGGCATGGCGGCGGTCGAGCCGGTAGCGCGCGAGCACTCCCAGCTCGGGGCCGCCGAAGTTCGCGGCGGAGTCCGGGCGGTAGAGGAAGCGGTGGGCGCCCAGGCGCAGGCGCAGGGCGAGCCGCGCGTCCGGGACGTACTCGGCGAAGGCCGAGGCCGCCAGGTCCGTGTACTCCCGGCCTCCCCCTCGCCGGTCCTTGGCGCGTCCCTCCACGCCCAGGCCGAGCAACTCGCCCAGCGCGTGCGAGCCCTCCAGCGCGGCGGCCTGCACGAGCGTGTTCTCCTGGGTGTAGCCGAGGTAGGCGCGAGCGCCCCCGTCGTAGCGGCCCACGAGCTGCCAGCGCTCGGCGGTGTAGCGGCCCTCGGCCGAGGCGAGCAGGCCGAACACCCCGTCCGAGGTGTCGCGGGAGATGCCCCGTTGGGAGAAGTCCCGCGGCGCGTTGCCATCCCACAGCAACCGGCCCGTCACGCGCAGGCGTCCCTCCACGTCGGCGGCCCGCGCACCACCGGCCCGCGCCACGACCAGCACCAGGAGCGTGGAGAGGATGTGTTTCAAGTGGGCGCACCATACTCCGGGCCAAGCCCGCCCTGTCCACGAGAGCAGCGGCCTCCACGGGGGCTCGGTGACGTCTCCCCGGCGGGCCGGTAGATTCCCGCCCCATGCGCCCCCCTTTCGTGCTCCCCATGTGTGCCCTGCTCGCGCTCGTGGCCTGCGCGCCCCCCTCCTACGTCGCCAATCTCAAGGGCGAGACGACCATTCCCGCCGCTCCCCCGAGCGACACCGATACCCCGCTCGATGCCTTCCCGGCCTTTGGCAGCTTCACCAACCTCGACTTCAACCGGAACCAGGACTTCCAGAACCAGGACATCACCAAGGATCGCGTGACGTCCGCGCGGATCCATTCCTTCCAGCTCAAGGTGCTCGCGCCCGCGGACCAGGACTTCTCCTTCCTGGACACCGTGGAGTGCTACGCGCGCTCGGGAGATCGGGAGGTCCGGGTGGCGTACAAGCAGAACATCTCCTCGCTGAACTTGAGTGCGCCCAATCCCGTGCTGTTCCTGGAGCTGACGCACGCGGAGCTGCAGCCCTTCCTCGCCGCTCCGTCCATGAGCCTGCTCGTACGGGGCAAGGGCCGCATGCCGTCACGCGAGGTGCGCCTGCAGGCCGACGTGACGCTGGACGTGCTCGTGGGGCGGTGAGTCCGCGCGGCTCACGCGCTCATCACGGCGTACCGGGCCATCATGTCCAACAAGCCCTGGGGGGCGTCGGGCTTGAAGAGCGTGATGAGGTTGGCGGCGGACTCGGCGGCCGACTTCTCGCTCCGGGGGAACAGCTCCCGCTCGTACGCCGCCAGCGCTGCTTCCACGTCGCCGGGGTGGGCGAGGAGTGCCCGTCCGAGTTCGGCACCGTCGAGCATGGCCAGGTTGGCACCCTCCCCGGCGAAGGGCGACATCAGGTGGGCGGCGTCGCCGAGCAGGGTGACTCCCGGTGTCCGGGGCCAGCGATGCCCGACCGGCAGGGCGTGGATGGGCCGGGGCACGAGGTGGTCGTCGGCGTCGGAGATCAGCGCGAGCAGCGATTCGTCCCAGCCGGCGAAGTGCTCCAGCAGGTGGGCCTTGATGGCGGCCGGGTCGGTGACGTCGAGGGACGCCGCCCAGCCGGCCGGCTTCATCAGCGCGATGTAGACGTGCAGCTCGCCCCTGCCTCCACGGTGGGCGATCATTCCCTGGTGCGCGCCCAGCGCGAACATCGAACCTCGGCCCACGAGGGTGGCGCTGGCGGGATGCCGGGTGTCGGCCTCGCTCAGGTGGGCCTCGATGAAGGACAGTCCCGAGTAGACCGGCACGGCCGCCGAGACCAGGGGGCGGACCTTCGACCAGGCTCCGTCGGCGCCGATCAGCAGATCGCTGTCGACCACGTCCCCGTTGCCCAGGGTCAGTTGGTGCCGGCCGTCGCCGAGCGCGCGGATGGCGGTGACCTTGGATCCCCAGCGCACCATTCCCTCGGGCAGGGAGGACAGCAGCAGGTCGCGCAGCGCGCCGCGCTCGATCTCCGGCCGGCCACCTTCCCCCTGCTCGTCCAGGCGCACGGTCGCGTTCTTGTCCAGGACGCGCAGATCCTCGCCGCCAGGTTGGGTGAGCGGCAGGAACCGCTCGAACAGCCCGGCCTCGCGCAGGGCTCGCTGCCCGGAGTCCTCGTGGATGTCCAGCATTCCGCCCTGGGGGCGGGCCGTGGGTGAGGCGTCGAGATCGTAGATCGTGGCGTGGATTCCGGAGCGGGCCAGGACGCGGGCAAGGGTCAATCCGCCCAGTCCGGCTCCGACGATGGTGATCGAGGGGGTCGCGGTCATGGTTTGGTTTCTTCGTGGGGGTGGGTCGGGTCGTGGGGAGGAACGTCAGCGCCGCGGTCTGGGGGTGCGCGGGAGCCCGTTGAGCAGGACGTCGAAGCCCCAGGTGAGGCGGTCGGAGCCGGTGCCGGACAACAGATCGTCACCGAGCGCGGCGATACGTGGGTGGCTGGTGGCCGAGACGGTGCGCAACGCGGCGGCCAGGGTGTTGAACTCGTCTTCTCCACTCGCTTCCCCATCGGGGGCGCCGTGCTCGACCGCCGTGCTCGTGGCGTACAGCAGGAGCAGGTCGACGCCCCAGGCCGCCTGGCCGTCGGGAACGCCACCCTCGGCGAGGAGGGCGAGCAGCTTCTCCAGCAGCGCCAGGTAGTGCGGTCCCGAGGGCCGGGACACCATCGCGGAGCGGGCGAGGCTCGGCTGCTCGAGCAACACCTGGGTGTAGGAGCGCAGCACCCCGATGAGCCGGGTCCTCCAGTCGCCGTCCCCGCCTCCGAGGTCGACGGTGCCCAGCAACTCATCCAGCACGCCGGCGTGTAGCTCGGCGACGTTGCGGAAGTAGACGTAGAGCGACGCCGCGCCGGTATCCAGCTCGGTGGCCAGCCGGCGCATCGTCAGCCGCTCCAGTCCCTCCTCGCGGACCACGTCCAGTGCGGCACTCACGATGGCGTGGCGGGTGAGCGCCGGCTTCGCTGGGCGCTCGCGGCGACTGGTGCGCGGTGGGGTCGAACTCATGCCCCCAATCTAACGAACATGTTCGTCACGAACAAGTACTTAACGAACATGTTCGTTGATGGGGGCGTTGGAGCCGGAGCGGGCCGGCCACGAACCGAGGTCCGGGGTTCCTGGTGGCGGGAGGATGAGCTAGCGCAGCTCGCGCGCGCGGCGTTCCAGCGAGTCCGCGCGTGAGCCCAGCTCCCGAGCGAGCGACTCGAGCCGAGCGGCTTCCTGCTCCAGGCCCCGGACATCCTCCGGGAAGTCACTGGCGAGGACCTGGGCGCGCACCGTGCCCACCTGCGGGCGGCTGTCGATGGCCTGCGGGCGGGTGGGGGGAGCCCCGTTGTTGTAGTTGTAGGGGTCGCCCGAGTTGCCGGGGCCGCTCGGAGGGCCAGGGGTCGAGTCCCCAGGGGTGTCCGGGCTGCTGCCTGGCAGCGCCGGGGGCGGGATTCCCGCCGACCCATTTCCCCCGGCAGGGGCTTCGTCCCTCGTCACGAGGGCCGGGCTCCCGGTGCGCGGGGTGGCGCTCACCGAGATGTTCTTCGTGGTGGAGTCCATGCTCAAGCGCAGGCGCCGGTCCTGCTCGTCGAACATGGACTCCTCGCCGAGGAAGTCGCTCATGCGCCGCTCCAGCTCCCGCTCCTCGCGCACCTCGGTGAGGCGGGTGCGCAGTGCCTGGAGCCGCTGGTTCACCTTGTCCTCGGTGTCACGCAGCGCGTCCGCCTGCTCCAGCAGATCCTCGGCGTCATCGCTCGTGGCCGCCTCGGGCAACGCCGGTACTTGGGAGGGGGGCAGCGCGGTGCGCACCGCATCACGCTCGGCGCGCAGGGTGCGCATGCGCTCGAGCAGTCCGGCCCGCGCCCGCCGGTCGCTCGTGGCGTCCCAGGCCGCGCGCACCCGGTCGAGCTCCGCGGAGAGCGCCGTGTGCAACGCCAGGTGGCGCCGCTCCGCCTCGGACTCGGCCCCGGCGAGCGACTGGGCCAGCCCCGTGAGCTGTCCGGACAGCTCCTGCGAGCGTTGCAGCGCCTGCTCCAGCTCCGAGCCCGCCACCAGCCGGCCCTTCTGCCCGGTCTTGAGCTGCTCGATGCGTCCGGCCAGGGTGTTCAACTCCGCGCGCAGCACCTGCTGTTGCTCGCGCAGCTCGCGCACCCGGGCGCGCGCTTCCTGGGCCTGCGTCCGCGGCGTGTCCAGGCCCGAGGCCGCCCATACGGGGGCTCCCGGCACGAGACACAGCCACAGGGCGAGCAGGACGCGCTTCATCACCCGATTCCTATCAGCAAGACGGATGCCAGGGCCACTGCACGGCGAGGCGAGCCGTTTCCCGTTCAACCCGCGTGGTTCCAGGGGGTTCGGCCAGGCGGGACGGGCGGGGCCGGGGCGCCGTCCCGTGGAAATCCGCCAGGGGAGGCCGGGGGCGATGGATTTTCGAGGGGAGGGGCCCGCCGGCGCCCCGCGTCAGGACTCCTCGGGACGCTCACCCTTGGAGATGAAACCGTACTTCTCCAGCTTGTAGTACAGCGCGGACGTCTTGATGCCGAGCAGCCGGGCCGTCTCCGTCTTCACGCCGCCGGCCTTCTCGTAGGCGCGGGCGATGAGCTGGCGCTCCAGGTCCTCGAGGATGTCGGGCAGTGGCCGGTCGCCGGTGGGCACGGGCAGGCCCGCGTCGGCGCGCGGGGGGAGCTGGGAGAGGTGGGCCGGCAGGTCCGTGGCGGCCAGTGTCTCCCCCTCGGCGAAGACGAGCGACTGCTCGATGACGTTCTCCAGCTCGCGCACGTTGCCCGGCCAGGCGTAGCGGGTGAGCGCGCGCAGGGCGCTGTCCTCCAGGCCCCGCACGCGCTTGTTCACCCGTGGCCCATGCCGGGTCACGAAGTGCCGCGCGAGCGTGGGGATGTCCTCGGGCCGCTCGCGCAGCGGCGGCAGCATCAGGGGGACGATGTGCAGCCGGTAGTAGAGATCCTCTCGGAAGCGGCCCGCCTTCACCTCGGCCTGGAGGTCGCGGTGGGTGGCGCTCACCACGCGCACGTCCACCTTGAGCGTCTCCTCGCCGCCCACGCGCTGCAGCTCCTTCTCCTGCAGCACGCGCAAGAGCTTCGTCTGCACGGAGGCGGGGATTTCTCCAATCTCGTCGAGGAAGAGCGTGCCGCCGTCGGCGAGCTCGAAGCGGCCGAGCTTGCGCTTGATGGCGCCGGTGAAGGCTCCGCGCTCGTGGCCGAACAGCTCGCTCTCCAGGAGCGTCTCGGCCAGGGCCGCGCAGTGCACGACGACGAAGGGCCCGTCCTTGCGGGGCGAGCACTGGTGGAGCATGCGCGCCACGAGCTCCTTGCCCGTGCCGGACTCGCCGCGCACGAGCACGGTGGCGTCGGTGGCGGCCGCCTTGCGCACCTGCGCGACGAGCCGCTGCATGGGCTCGCTGTCACCCACGAGCAGGCCGCCGCTGGCGCGCGCGGCGTCGGACTCGAGCGCCTCGGTGCGGGCCGACAGCTTCTCCACCTGGCGGCGGGTGGCCGACAGCTCCAGGCCCTTGTCCACCTTGGCGCGCAGCACGTCCGGGGTGAAGGGCTTGGTGATGAAGTCGTAGGCGCCCTGCTGCATGGCCTGCACGGCCGTCTCGATGGTGCCGAAGGCGGTGACGACCATGACGACGGCGGCCGCGTCGTGGGCCTTGAGGGTGCGCGTGACGGCGATGCCGTCCATGCCATCCATCTTCAAGTCCGTGACGACGAGATCGAACGGCGTCTTCTTGTAGGCGGCGACGCCATCCGTCCCCGAGCGCGCGGCGGTCACCACGTGGCCGGAGCGGGTGAGGGTGACCGCCATGCCCTCTCGAAGGGTGTCGTGGTCGTCGATGACGAGGATTCGGGCCATGGAGGCGAACCTATATCGTCCTGGCACTCGGGATCGAAGTGGGCACAATGCGCCCCCCATGAATGCCTCCCTGGATTCCCTGCGCGCCCTGCTGTCCCACCACGTTCCCGCGGACGAGCGGGAGCGCGAGGACCTGGAGCGCATGCGCCGCTTCGCCGAGGAGCTGGAGCAGCCCTTCTCCCGCGCCCAGCCGCGGGCGCACTTCACCGGGAGCGCCGTGGTGGTGGACCCTGCGGGAGCGCGGGTGGTGCTGCTGCTGCACGGCAAGCTCAAGCGCTGGCTGCAACCCGGTGGACACGCGGAGGAGGCGGACGCGGGCCGCATGGAGGACTCGGCGCTGCGCGAGGCGCGGGAGGAGACGGGTTGCCGCGTGGTGCTCCATCCGCGCGCTCCCCGCCCGCTGGACGTGGACGTGCACACCATTCCCGCGCGCAAGGACGAAGCGGAGCACCAGCACCTGGACGTGCGCTACCTCGTGGTGGCGGAGAACCCGGAGGCGCTGGTGCATGATCCCAACGAGTCCACGGGCGCGCAGTGGTTGACGTGGGACGAGGCGCTCGCGCGGGTGGGCGAGGACGCGCCGCTGCGGCGCCTGCTGGAGAAGGCCCGGGCGGTGGCGCGCGCGCAGTGAGCCCCCCGCTCAACCGCTGAAGGGGCGGCCCGACACTCCCGGTAGGGGCGGAGGGGTCTGGGGGCCGCGTGGCAGCCGCACGGCGAAGCGCGTGCCCTCGCCCTCGCGCGAGGTCACCTGGATGCGGCCTCCGTGGGCCAGCACGAGCTGCCGGGTGATGTAGAGGCCGAGCCCCACGCTGCCCGCGCCACTGCCCGCGTGACGCCCCCGGCGGAAGGGCTCGAACAGCTCCGGCAGGTACGCGGGATCGATGGGCGTCCCCTCGTTGTGCACCTCGATGACGACCGTGGAGGGCTCGCCCTGGCAGCGCACGCGCACCGGGGTGTGCGCGGGGCTGTGCTGCAACGCGTTGCCCACCAGGTTGCCGAGCACCTGCGCGAGCCGGTCTCCATCCCAGTCGCCCGCGCCCTCGCCCTCCTGGCTCATCTCCACCTCGCGCTCCGGGTGGCTCGCGGCGAGCTCCTCCACCACGCCGCGCGTCAGCTCGAAGAGATCCATCTGCTTGCGCTCCACGGGGATGCCGCCGCCGAGCCGCGCCTGGCTGAAGTCCAGCAGATCTCGGATGAGGCGGGTGGAGCGGTCCGTGGCGGTGATGATGCGGGTGAGGCTCTTGCTCTGCCGCTCGTCCAGCCCCTCGCGCGCGAGCAGGGTGGAGGCGGAGATGCGGATGACGCTCAGGGGGTTGCGCAAATCATGGCTGACGATGCCGAGGATCTGCCGCTCGAACTCGGCGAGCTGGCGCGCCTCGGCCTCCTGCTGCTTCTGCACGGTGATGTCCACGCAGGCGCCCGTCATGTAGAGCGGCCGCCCGCCCGCGTCCACGAACGTCTTGCCCTTGCAGTTGAGCCAGTGCAGGCGCTCGTCCGGCCACACCACGCGGAAGTCCATGTCGAAGTCCGCGCCCTCGCGCGCGCACGCCTCGCTGCGCCGCCGCGCCTCGTCGCGCTCCTCGGGGTGCAGGAGCGACAGGAAGTCCTCGATGCTCTGCACCGTGCGCCCCGGCGGCAGCCCGAAGAGCTGATCCAGGTTCTCGTCCCACTCCAGGGCCCCGGTGCGCAGGTCCCAGCGGAAGGTGCCGGTGCTGCTCGCCCACAGGGCCGCGCGCAGCCGCTCGTCGCGCTCCTGGAGCGTGGCCTCCATGCGCTCGCGCTCGGCGAGCACGTGGCGCAGCTGCGTCTCACTGGCCTCGGCGGCGGCGCGCGCCTGCTGCGCGGCCTCGTAGAGCCGGGCGCGCTCGAGCGCCTGGGCCCCCTGCCGCGCCAGGGCGAGGAAGAAGTCCTGCTCGTCCTGGGGCAGCACGCGCCGGCGCGTGAAGTCCACCACCAGGGCGCCCATGACGCCGCGGCTGCCGCGCAGGGGGATGACCGCCGAGGCCTCGAAGGGCAGTCCCTGCCGGGCGAGCAGCGGATAGCGCCGGTCCCGCTCCTCGCGCGTGGAGTAGGTGACGAGCCGATCCTGGCGCACCGCCTCGGCCACCGGCACGGCGGTGTCGAGCGTGAGGCGCTCCAGGCCCCGGGCCAGCTCGCGCGCCTGGGGCGAGGGGCCCACGACCTCGAGCGACTGGTTGTCCTCGGACACGAGCCACACCGCGCCCGCCTGGGCGTCCATGGCCACGAGTCCCTGGGTGACGATGACGTCGAGCACCTGGCGCGGGGCGAGCGCCTCGGAGAGCGCGGCGGTGACGGCCTGGAGCCGGGAGATACGCTCCTGGGCCCGCCGCTGGCCGTCGATGTTCGCGTTGGTGCCGAACCAGCGCAGCACCCGTCCCCGGGAGTCGCGCATGGGGTGGGCCCGGATGAGGTGCCAGTGGTCGCCGCCCTCGGGGCCCCGCAGGCGGCTCTCCACCTCGAAGGGCTCGCCCGTGTTCAGGCTGCGCTGCCACAGCTCGTTCAGGCGCGGCAGATCGTCCGGGTGCACCGCCTCCATCCATCGCGAGGGGTTGGCCTCGGGCACCGCCATGGTCTCCAAGCCCCGGCGGCTGAGGTAGTCCACCTGCCCGTCCGGGCGGCTCGTCCAGATGGTGTGGGGCAGCACCTCGGCGAGCGTGCGGTACTGCTGCTGGGCCTCGTGCAGCCGCAGCGCCTGGCGCAGCAGGTGCGCGAGCCGCTCGGCGGTGAGCGACGACTTGCCGAGGTAGTCGGTGGCGCCCGCCTTCATCAGCTCCACGGCCGTCTGCTCGTCCCCCTGGCCGGTGAGCATGATGATGGGGGTTTCCACCAGCGCGGCGCGCGCCTTGCGCAGCACCTGCAGCCCGTCCTGGCCCGGCATCTGGAAGTCGAGCAGGGCACAGTCGAAGGATTGCTGCAGCAGCGCCGCGAGCGCGGACGCACCGTCGGCCACCTCGACGAGCTGCGCGCTCAGTCCCGCCTTGAGCAGGGCGCGCCGCACCGCGAGCCTGTCCACCTCGTCGTCATCCGCCACCAGCAGGCGCAGCCGTTGCTCCTCCATGTGCCCCTCGGCTCTCACGGCAACTCCACTCGGACCCAGTATGCGTTGAGCGCGCTCATCAACTCCACGAAAGCTGGGGAGGTGACGGGCTTGAGGAGATAGCCAGCGACATGGTGGGCGTAGCTTTGCACCCGGTCCCGGTCATCGTTGGATGTGGTGAGCACCACCACAGGGGTGCTGGACAGGTCTGGGTCCGCGCGGATGGCGCGCAGGAACTCCAGGCCATTCATGCGCGGCATGTTGAGATCCAACAGGATGAGCCGGTTGGTCGACGGCACCCGGCCCTCGTGCAGCATGTCCAGCGCCTGCTTGCCGTCGCTCGCGACGTAGAGGGCGCTCTGGATGTTGCTCTTCTTGAAGGCGCGCTGGACGTTCATCACGTCCACCGAGTCGTCATCCACCAGGAGGATGTTGAGCATCTTCAGGGGCAGCATCACCTTCCCTCATCCGGCATGTGGCCGGGCCAGGTGAAGAGGAAGGTGGCACCCTGCCCCGGCGTGGAGCGCAGCCAGGCACGTCCGCCGCGCGCCTCCACGCTCTTCTTCACCACCGACAGCCCGATTCCCGTGTTCTCCACTTCGTCCCTCGCCCGGAGTGTCTGGAAGAGGCCCCAGATGCGCTCATGGTACTCCGGTGCGATTCCCGGCCCGTTGTCTTCCACGGAGAATTCCCAGAAGCCTTCCGCCGGGCGCACGCCCACGCGGATGCGCGGCTCGGCCCCCTGCGCGTGCTTGAGGGCGTTGCTCAGCAGGTTGAGGAACACCTGCTGCAGGGGCACGCGCTCGGTGCGCATCGTGGGCATGCCCGGCGCCACCTCGATCTGCGTGCTCTCGGGAGGCGCGAGCAGCTCCACGCACTCCATGATGAGCCGCCCCACGTCCACCCGCTCCGGCCGCCCGCGCATCCTTCCCGCGCGGCTGTAGTCGAGGATGCCGTTGATGAGCGCCTCCATGCGCTGCACGCGCCCGCGCAACAGCCGCATCTGCTCGCGCGTCTCCGCGGTCATCACCTCCTGCAGGTCGTCCTCTATCCACTGCGACAGGTTGGCGATGCCGCGCAGGGGCGCCTTCAGGTCATGGCTGGCCACGTAGGCGAATTGATCCAGATCCTGGTTGCTGCGCTCCAGCGCGGCGATGAGGCGCTCGCGCTCGGCCTCGGCGCGCTTGCGCTCGGTGATGTCGAGCACCACGGTGGCCACGCCCAGCGTGCTGCCCTCCGCCGAGCGCACGGGCGCGTAGCGCGCCAGCCACGCCCGCTCCTCGCCATTGGGCAGCCGCGTGGTGGACTCCACCGTCTGCGTCTCTCCCGTCTCGAGCGCCTTGACGAGCGACTTGACCACGAGCGTCGCCCCGGGGCCCTGCGTGGAGATGGCCTCGGAGAAGGCCGGGTCATCCGTGGACAGGCGGTTGATGTCGCGCAGGGTGCGGTTGACGCGCACGAAGCACAGCATCCGGTCGAAGAGCGCGATGCCGGCGGGGGCGGCGTCGAGCAGCGTGTCGAGCATCGCGCGGGCCTGCTCGGCGAGGTAGCGCTCGTGCTGGGCGCGGCTCACGGCCTCCTGGCTCTCGCGGTACAGGCGCGCGTTGTCCAGCGCGAGCGCGGCCCGGCGCGCGAACTCCTCGGCCAGGGGCAGGTCCGCGGCGGAGAAGCTCCGGGTGCCGCTGGCCTGCACGAGGGTGATGGCGCCCAGCGTCCGCCCATGCACCACCAGGGGAACGATGATGGAGGAGCGCAGGCCGAGCTCACTCAGCAGGCGCAGCTCGTCCGGAGTGCGCACCAGGCTGGCGAGCAGCTCGTCGGAGACCAGCTCCAGCAGCTCCGACTCCCCGGTGCGGATGACCTGGCCCACCCCCGGCGAGGTGCTCTGGAGGTCCGCCGGCGCCTTGCGCGCCAGCTCCCACGCCAGGGTCTCCTTGGCCGGGTCGATGTGGGTCACCGCCGCGCGCTCCACGCCCTCGTCCGCTCCCACCAGGTCCACCGTGCACCAGTCCGCCAGCCGCGGCACGGCCAGGCGGGTGAAGTTGCGCAGGGTCTCTTCCGGATCCAACGTGACCGCCAGCAGGGAGCTCGCCTCGGCCAGGAAGCTGTGGACGTCCGAGGTGCGCTTCTGGTCGTCGATGTCGGTACAGGTGCCGAACCAGCGGATGACGCGGCCCTGCGGGTCCTGCACGGGGATGGCGCGGGCGAGGAACCAGCGCCAGACGCCGTCCAGCCGGCGGCAGCGCGACTCGGCCTCGAAGGGCTCGCCCGTGGTGAGGCTGTGGCGCCAGCGCTGCTCGTACTCCAGCAGATCATCGGGGTGGAAGGCACGCATCCAGGCGTCCCCGCGGGACTCCTCGGCGGACATGCCCGTGTACTGGAACCAGCGCCGGTTGAGGTAGTCCTGGACGCCATCGGCCCGGGCCGTCCAGACGATCTGCGGCAGGGCCTCGGCGAGCAGCCGGAATTGCTCCCGCTCGGTATCCAGCCGCTGCTCCTGGCCCCCGCCCCCGAAGAGCGCGTGCAGGGCGCCGGGCGAGGAGAGATCGTTATCCGATGGCAGGGACACGAGGAGGAGGCCTCCGCTGGGTTGAGGAGATGGTTTTCACCGAGCAGCCACCCACCTATTGCCTGTCCGGCCCCCCTTGGATCCTTCTTTACAACCTCTGGTGGGGGGGTGGTCGTCGCGTGGGACAGGCTGTCGTCCGCGCAACAGGTCCTTTCCCTACTTCATTTCCTCTCTGGATGGCAGGGCGGACAGGTGCTGGCCCGCCGGGTCAAAGAGGAGGCAGTGGAGCGGCCCGGGGAAGGGTGAGTTCGAAACAAGTCACCCCCGGCGTGGGGACCAGGCGCAGGTCGCCGCCGTGGGCCCGGGCGATCTTGCGCGACAGGGGCAGGCCCAGGCCCGTGCCCTTCTGCCGGGTGGTGAAGAAGGGCTCGAAGATGCGCTCGCGTTCGGCCTCGGGCACGCCCGCGCCGGGGTCCTCGACGCGGATGGTGTAGTGGGGGCCCTCGCCGCGGCCCGTCACCCGCACGAGGCCCCCGGGAGGGGTGGCCTGCACGGCGTTCTTCACCAGGTTCACCACCGCGGCCGTCAAGAGGCTGCCATCGGCCTCCAGCACGGCCTCCTCCGCCTCCACGCGCACCTCCACCTGCCGCGCCGCCGCGTCCGAGGTGAGCAGGCCCCGCGCCTCCCAGAGCAGCTCCGAGGCCGCCACGCTCGCGCGCGAGAGCGGCTGCTCGCGGGCGAAGGCGAGGAAGTCCTCGACGATGCGCTGCAGGTAGTCCACCTCGTGCTGGATGCGCGCCACGTGCCCGGCGGCCTCCTGGGTGGCGCCCGCCTTCAGGTCCTCGGTGAGCAGGCCCGAGAAGAGCGAGATGCCGCCCAGGGGGTTGCGCACCTCGTGGGCCACGCCCGCGAGCATCAGCTTGAGCTGCCGGTCGCGGCTCTCGAGCGCCCCGCGCATCACCTCCAGCTCGCGCGCCAGCACGCCAATCTCCCGGGTGGGCTCGGGGGGGACGGGGGTGGTCAGGTCACCCCGGCCGATGCGCAGCGCCGAGTCCATGAGCCGGCGCAGGGGCCGGGCGAGCCCACGCGCGGTGAAGAGCGCCACGAGCGCGAGCACCCCGAGTGCGCCCGTGCTCGCCGCCGCGAAGCCCCGGGACAGGCGCGCGAGCGGGCCGAAGAAGGCGGCGCTGCCCTCCACCGCCACGGCGCCCACCACCTCGCCCTCGCGGCGCACGGGCGCGTAGCCCGTCTTGTAGAGCAGGCCGTCCGAGCCCTGGAAGAGGACCTGGCTCGCGGCGCGCTGCCCGGAGAAGACGCGCGACAGCTCGAGCCGGTCGCGGGCGAGCTCGGGGACCTCGGTGCCCACGGGGAGGCCGCCGCCCACGTCGGCGCGCACCTGGCCGCGGGTGTCCACGACGTACACGCGGCGCACGCCGCTGGCGGCGCGCACGTCGGTGAGCAGGCGCACGAGGTTGCGCCACGTGCGCGTGCCGGTGGTGTCGTCCCCCGGCTCGATGGTGAGCATGCGCTCGCCGCTCACCTGGGTGGCGGTGGCCGCGGCGATGGCGGTGAGGCTCGTGCCCAGCTCGTCCTCGAGGATGCCGCGGGCGAGCGCGTAGACGGCGGTGCCGGTGAGGGCGAGGAAGAGCAGGGTGGGCAGGAGGAAGGCCACGAGCAGGCGCGCCGAGAGCGAGCCGAGCGCGTCCGACAGCCGGGGGGTGAGCGGGGTCCAGGGGGCCATGGGCGGGGACCCCACTCTACTGGAGATGGGCGCGCTCCATCGGGTGGCGCCCGTGCCCGGTCAGCCGGCGGTGCAGGACAGGGAGAAGACGCGGCCGTTCAGCGGGCTTCCCGTGTTGCGGTAGGTGGCCGAGCTGGACGTGCGCTGGGCGTTGATCTCCATCGTCCAGGCGCCCGCGTTCTTGGTGTCATCGATGTCGAAGTACACGAGGCATCCGCCCACGGCGGCGCCATCTTGGTCCTTGCGCCACATGTTGATGCCCGTGGTCCATAGGCTGCCATCCGCCAGGTTGCAGGTGGCCATCACGCTTTCGTCCGACATGACGTAGACCGTGTGGACGAGAGCAAAATTCGCCGTGCCGTTGTTGGCCGCTCCGGTGCACACGTAGCTCGTGCTCAAGGTGGCACCCGGGGCTCCCGGAGCGCCCGCGGGACCCTGGGCACCGGCGGGACCCTGGGGGCCGGGAGGGCCCGCGGGGCCGGGTTCGCCGGGGCCGCAGGCAGTGGCGAGCAGGGACAGCAGGACGAGGGACGTGAGACGCATGGGGACTCCCAATCGGCGGGTGAGGGCGCGCACCCTATGTGTCTCGTTCGAGATGGTCGCTACCCCGTAGGAAGCATGGCGCGGAGGGGCGCGGTCTGCGACCCTCGCGCGTGCGCGGGCCACGTGACTTCGAGGGTGCCTCGGCCTATCAGGTCATGAATCGGCGCTCCCAGTGACGCAGTTGCTCCAGGGAGAAGCTGAACCAGCGCGGTTTCTCCTGATGCAGGAAGGGCTCCAGCACCCGGGCCAGGGCCCGATACGGATGTAGCTCGCCCTGCCGTTGCACTTCCCCTGTCGTTGGTTCCGCCCCGAGCGCCACCAGCACCTTTTCTTCCCCGAGTTCTTCGACGGAGACCTGGGGTGAATCGAGTTGCTGGCGAAGACGTTCCGCCCCTCCGAGTTGTCCGAGCAGCGGCTGTCCGTAGAAGTTCAACCAGTACGCCCCGCGAACCCGTGTGCCGAGTTCCATGGACGCGTCGCTCAGGTCATGCACATCCAGACCCGGGTAGCGGAAGCAATTCTCGTGTACCGCACGGACGACATCTCGGTATCGCAAAAGGTAGTTGAAGGCGAGACTGACATAGCCGGAGTTGATGGGAAGCTCGCGAGCCATCGCCACGGCCATGTCCCTGACTCGCGAGGGGCCCTGCTCCTCCAGGTACTCCGTGGGCAACCAGAAGGACAGCGCGCTGACGGCTTGTGCCCAGGCAGGGCGTTCGAAGGTGGCGCGTTGTCTGCCGTAGTACTCGACATGGAATCCCCCCACCTGGCTTTTATGCTCTTCCAGTTGGAGGAGGCAACTGATGGGATCACGCAATTTTTCTCGAACTCTTGCCCACTGCCCGCTGTCCAGTGGTCGCATGACCGTCTCGACGCCCTCTTCATCGGGGTCGTCGTCACTCTCTGGCTCCAGGGACCAGCCTAGCTTCTCGGGTCCTACCGCATCGAGGTAGATGTCCAGGGCGCGCATGACGGCTTGTGATATTTCATTGTGCGGACGACGCATGAAAAAGCAGAGGATCAGCCCCTCACGTAGATCCAACTGGCCATGATCGTCGTATTGTCTGATCCTCGGGTATTGCTCGATCATCGAATGACGCCCTTTCTACCGGGCGCGACGCGCCCAGGCTGTACACCGAACGCATCCTCGTATATTCGCCCTTGTGTTTTGTCTCGGTAAGGGCCTTGTTCGTAGATGCGCCATGTGGGAGGTTTGTCGTCCCCGCAGGGAAACTTGAAGTCGTAGACAAGCCGGGCTTGTGTTGGATCTCCTGAGTGGATGACGACATCCGGTTTCAACGTGCCCCTGAGTTCGTGTTTCCGCCCCTGCCGTATCAAGCGTTGTTCTTCTTCTGTGCTCACGCGCCTGAGTTTCTTCGTCGACGAATTGTACTGGTAACGCTGCTCGATGCTGAATTGCCCCTTGATAAGTCTGCTGAGCTTCTCCTTGACGCAGTTGGATGCTTCTTGGTGCTTCTCATTGCCCAACTGCATGGCTCGGGTCACTCGTTTCCCGTTGGCGTCTTTCCCCACCTCCTCGTTGCACCTGACGGAGTCGAGGATTTCGCCTTTGGGCCGTCTCGAATCGATGGTTCGATCCGCCAGATCCACACACTCCTCCATCACCCTGTCCAACTCCTCCTGGAGCTTCTTGAACTGGACGGCATCGTTCATGTTGACCAACACCGCTGCTGTCCCAGTCGCCGCGACGGTCGCGACGGCGATCATTGGACCCTTGCTGCTGGAGGCCTTGACCTGTTGAGGGGTGGAGGAACTCCGGAAGGCCGTGCCTTCCACTGCCTCGATCCCGTCGCATGCTTCAGGCTCCTCGGGGTGGTTCTTCACGCAGCAGCTATGGGTCGTATCGGCGGGCGTGCAATTGGCGCCCGCGTAACAACCGTTGGTGCCCATGCTGGCGAGCAGGATGATCAGGGATGCCGTCCGTGCCTCGCACCTTCTGGTGGGGTGGGCTCGAGCAGCCACAGGGTGAGTGCTGGTCCGCCGTACCTTGGGAGCTTTGCGTCCTGTGGCCATGTGCACATGCTACCGCGCGAGGCTTCCGGTTCCGGCGGTGAAATGGTGCGCCGGGCTGACTGGAGAGGTAACATGGTCGGCGTGATGTACCAGCACGGACGGGCACAGCCGCTAGATAGGGATGGACTGTTGGATTCGAGCGAGAGGACGCGTCGATGACGAAGTGGCGCGTTGTGCTGGGGATCTCCGCCGCATCGTTGTTGATTCTCCCACTGGTGGGAATCCTCCTGCTCTGGCACCGGGCCCCTGCTGAGCAATTTGTCGAGGGGTGGCACGTCGCTGCCTGGTTGCCGCCCGCGGAGGCCCGTCAACGGCTGACCCTGCTCCAGCCATGCCAGGGGGATGCGCAGTGTGATCCTCCGCTCGTGTGTTTTCACGATCCGCGCTACCAGATGCGGAGGTGCACGATCAGTGGATGCGAATCCGATCGGTGGTGCGCGCCCTATGGGAACGTCTGCCGTGCCATCCCCGTGCGTGGACGGCGGATGGCCTTGCGCCAGTGTGTCTTCGTGGGCTCGCGCAAGGAGGGGGAACGATGCATTCGGGAGCCTCTGCTGGCCTCGAGGGAATGGGCTTGTGGGGAGGGACTCGTTTGCGCGGGTTCTGGCTGGTGCGGCCGGCGGTGTGTACCTGGTGAGGAGGGAACGTGTTCGGAGGGCTTCTTCTGTGCTCGCGGTGACCCCGAAGGGCCCGTGTGCCTGCCCACGTGTGAGGACCGTGAGTGCGCCGAGGACCAGGAGTGTGTTCGCCTGGAGGGCGGCGTGTCGGCGTGCCTCGTGGTTCTGGGTCAATCATGCCTCAGCGACCTGCCTTGTCCCGACGGTAAGGTCTGCGAGACGGAGCCCTTCCTCACCTTGGTGGGGCGTGCCCAGGGCCAGTGCGTCCAGCCCTGTGGACACGAGGGGGAGGCGAGCTGTCCGGAAGACTCCGCGTGTGTCCAGGGCCGGTGCCGCCAACGCTGCTCCTTGTCGGGCCCCTCCCCGTGTGTGAACGAGTTCTGCGTGAGCACCGATGACGCGGGCAACGGTGTCTGTATGTTCTCGCCGGAGCAATGGGACATGGACACCGAGCCAACCCCGGAGGGGGGGTGACCCGGTGCGAGACCTCCGTGCCCGCGTACCGGGGCCGGAGGTCATCCACCGTGAAGCCAATGACTACTTGCTGTCGATGACCCGGCTGATGCGCAGGATCTTGGCGTGGCCAGCGGGGCCGACGCTCGCGCCGATGCCCAGGATGGCCTCCACCTTGATTCCGGGAGCCGTGTGGGTCGCCTCCATCAGGCTGTCTTGCTTCTCCTGGCTGAGGCCCAGCGCGTTGAGATCCAACTCGGTGACCTGAAGCCCATCCTCGTCGGGCTTGTCCACCCGCGTGGCGATGAAGGCCGGGCAGGGCGGGGCGATGCAGCGGATGCCGCTGTCCCGGACGTAATAGGTGGCGCTCTGCTGGGTGGCGGCGGTCTCCGCCGCATTGCTCCCGGCTGGCGGGGTGTCGGCGGGCGGCGGGGTAGGCGTCTCGGTGGCGGGCTTGTCGGCCTGCGCGGGCGTTCCACCGGACTCGGAAGGCTTGGACTCGGGGGGCGGCGCATTGCGGCTGCATCCAGCGAGCAGGCCCAAGGCGAGGGTGGCGGCCAACAGCGGACGGCGTGCGGTCATGTGTGAACTCCAGCAAGGGACGCGCGCAATTTCGTCCCCTCCACGGGCGAATGTCACTGCCGGTGTTCCCACTCCCCACGCGCCCGGCACCAGGCGGTTCAAGAATCTTCAATGAAAGGATTTTGAAGTCCGGCCGCCACTTCAAGATCCTTGCAGTGACTCCTCGGCCCAACCCCTCGGAATCACTGGAAGTGGCGTGGGCACGCGGCTTGCCCAGGGACTCCCCCGAACCCCACCGGGAGCCCCTTTCGTGCGTCGTGTTCCACCTCTGCTCGTCTCCTGCCTGTTGCTGGGGGCCACCGCCGCCCCGGCCCAGTCCGATTCCCCCAGCGCCGCGCCAGCGCCCGCCGCCTCGTCCGCTTCCCTGACGCTCGCCTCGCTGCCCGACGAGAACGGCATGGCCGCGTTGCTGTGGGCACGCTCGCCCGAGTTCGCCACCGCCCGCGCCCGCATCGCCGCCGCGCGCGCCGAGCTGGTGCGCGCGCGCCAACTGCCCAATCCCGAGTTGGATCTCTCCGTCGGCACCATCGCCGTGGGGCCCACCAACCCGCCGGGGCTGAATCGGCTGACGCAGGTGCCCAACGCGGGCGTGGGCATCTCCGAGCTCATCGAGCTGGGCAAGCGCGGCCCCCGCCGTGACGCGGCCCAGGCGGCCCTGGCCTCCACCGCGCTCGAGGTGCAATCCAGCCTGCGCGAGCGCACCTATGACGTGCTGGAGCGCGCGGCGGAGGTGGCCACCGCCGAGGTGCGTCTGGCCGAGCTGGAGCGTCTGGCCGAGGACGCCGCGCGGCTCACGGAGCTGCAGCGTGTCCGGGCGCAGCGGGGTGACACCGCGGGCCTGGACGTGGACCGGGCCACGCTGGAGGAGACGCAGCTCCAGGGGCAGCTCGTCGAGGAGCACAGCCGGCTGGCTGGAGCGCTCCTGGAGTGCTCGCGGACGGTGGGGCTGTCCTGCTCTCCCTTCGGTGGCCGCGAGGCCGCGAGCCAATTCCTCTCTTCCCGCTTGTCGCGTCCGCTCCCGCCCTCCGAGGTGGAACAGCGGCCGGATCTGCTCTCGCTGGAGGCCCAGCGGCGCAGCGCTCAGTCCTCGCTCACGCTTGCCCGGCGGCGCTGGATTCCGGACCCCACCGTGCGCGTGGGCTACCTGCGCGACCAGTTCCTCATCTCCGGCAACCAGCGCGACTCGCTGGGCGTCAGTCTGTCTTTTCCCCTGCCCGTGTTCGATCATGGCCAGGCGGATGCGCTCGCCGCGAGCGCCCAGTCCGAGGCCTCCGAGCAGGCCCGGATGCGGCTCACCGCCCAGGCCGAGCGCGACACCCAATCCCTCACCACCCAGCGCGACGCGGTGGCGGCCCGGCGCGAGCGCGTGCGCCAGCAGACGCTGCCCCTGGCCTCCTCGCTGGTGCAGCGGCTGGAGGCGGCGGTGAAGGCCGGTGGGGCCTCGCTGCAGGACCTGCTGCTCGCCCGGCGCACCTACGGCCAGCTCCTGTTGGATGCCGCCGACATCGACCTCGCCGCCTTCCGCCTCTCGCTGGACCTGGACCGGGTGCGCTCGGCCGGTCCCAAGCCGCCGCCGGAGCTCGGCGAGCACTTCTAACCCCCCTTCCCACCCCTTTCCCCCCTTCGGAATCCCCCCCATGACCGCTTCCTCCTCCCGTCCTCCCCGCCGTCCCGTCTTGCTCGCCGCCGCCGGTCTCGGCGTGGGCGCCGCCATCTCCCTGGGCCTGGTGCTCGGCCGCCCATCGATCGCCGAGGCCGAGCCCACGCCCGCGTCTGGTCCCGTCGTCAAGGGCGAGAGCGTGCACCTGCCCCCGGAGGGGCCGCAGTGGCAGTACATCGAGCTCGCGGTGGCCGCGGAGGCGTCCGCGCTCGCGCCGCTGCCCGCGCCCGGCCGCGTGGACCTGGACGAGCGCCGCACCGCCTCCATGGGCGCGCCCCTGGCGGGCCGGGTGGATCAGGTGCGCGTGCGCATCGGAGATCGGGTGAAGGCGGGAGACCGGCTCTTCTCCGTGCGCTCGGCGGCCTACGCGGACCTGGATCGCGAGCAGAAGAGCGCCGAGACGGAGGTGGCGGACAAGCAGCGCGTGGCGGAGCGGCTGCGCGAGCTGGTGAGCCTGCAGGCCGCGCCGGAGAAGGAGCTCCTGGCCGCCGAGGCCGAGCTGCGCCAGGCGAAGCTGGCCCTGGAGGCGGCTCGGGCCAAGCGCGCGAGCCTCTCGGTGTCCGCCGAGGGGGACAACCTCTTCTGGGTGACGGCGCCGCGCGCGGGCACGGTGGTGGACCTGGACGTGGTGTCCAACCAGGAGGTGACGCCGGATCGCGACAAGCCGCTCGCACGCATCTCGGACTTGAGCGAGGTGCTGGTCATCGCGGACATGCAGGAGTCGGACGCCGCGGACCTGCGCGAGGGCCAGAGGGCCATCGTGCGCACGCAGTCGGGCGCGGTGGAGCGGCGCGGCACGGTGGAGCGTGTCTCGGAGGTGGTGGATCCGCGGCGGCGCACGGTGGAGGTGCGCGTGCGGGTGGTGAACGAGGACCGGGTGCTGCGTCCCAACGCCTTCATGGAGGTGACGCCCGAGGCGCCCGCGGACGTGAGGCGCGTGCGCGTGCCGGCCAGCGCGGTGGTGACGGATGGAGCGCGCTCGGTCGTCTTCGTGGCGCGGGAGGCCGGAAGGCTGGAGCGCGTGGCGGTGACGACGGGCCGCCGGAGGGACGGTGAGGTCGAGCTGCGCGCCGGGTTGGAGACGGGCAGCCGCTACGTCGCCCGCGGCGCGCTGCTGCTGGAGAACACCATCGAGCTGGCGGACTAACCGCGGACCGGAGACGCATCCATGTTCGACAAACTCGTAGACTTCTCACTCAAGAACCGGGCCGCTGTCGTCTTCTTCTCGGTGCTGGTCGCCATCTGGGGCTGGGTGAGCTTCCAGGGCCTCACCGTGGAGGCCTTCCCGGACCCCACGGACACGCAGGTGCAGGTGATTACCCTCTTTCCCGGCCAGCCCTCGGAGGAGGTGGAGCGGCAGATTGGCCTGCCGCTGGAGCGCGCGCTCAACGGCACCCCGGGCTTGAACCGGCTTCGCAACCTGTCGCTCTTCGGGCTGTCCTTCGTCACCCTCACCTTCAACGACGGGGTGGACGGACTGGCGGCGCGCCAGCAGGTGCTGGAGCGGTTGCGCGAAGTGGATCTGCCCGAGGGCATCACCCCGGAGCTGGGGCCCTACGCCACGCCCATTGGCGAGGTGTACCGCTACACGCTCAGCGGCGCGAAGGGGGACCCGATGAAGCTGCGCACCCTGCAGGACTGGGTGGTGCGCCCGATGATGCTGCGGGTCAACGGCGTGGCGGACGTGGTGTCCATCGGTGGCCTGCTGCGCGAGGTGCACGTGCAGCCGGATCCGGCGCGCCTGGCCTCCTTTGGCCTGACGCTGGACGATCTGGAGAAGGCCCTTCAGAGCGGGAGCAAGAACGCCTCGGGCGGCGTCCTGGAGCGCGGCGCCGAGCAGCTCGTCATCCGCAGCCAGGGCCTCTTCTCCACCCTGGACGACATCCGCGACGTGCGCGTGGCCACGCATGATGGCACGCCCGTCTTCATCAAGGACGTGGCGGAGGTGGCGGACGGCTGGGCCCCGCGCCAGGGCGTGGTGAGCCGTGGCACCAACCTCGATTCCGTGGAGGGCATCGTGCTGATGCGCCGCGGGGAGAATCCCTCCGAGGTGCTCGCGCGCCTGCGCGACTCGGTGGGGGAGATCAACCACCGCCTGGAGCAGGACGGGGCGAAGGTGGAGCCCTTCTATGATCGCACGGACCTGGTGAACACCACCCTCAAGACGGTGGGCCACAACCTGCTCGAGGGCGGCATCGTGGTGACGCTCGTCCTCTTCATCTTCCTGTTGGACCTGAGGGCGGCGCTGGTGGTGGGGACGCTGATTCCCCTCTCGCTGCTCAGCTCGTTCATCTACCTGAAGATGCGAGGCATGTCCGCCAACCTGTTGTCCCTGGGCGCGGTGGACTTCGGCGTCATCGTGGACGGTGGCGTGGTCATCATCGAGAGCATCCTGCTCAAGCTGGCGCTGGACCATGGGCATGGCCCTGGGGCGGCGCACGAGGACGTGCCGGTGGAGGAGCGCATCCGCCAGGCCACCTCGCAGGTGGTGCGGCCCACGGTGTTCTCCATGCTCATCATCATCGCGGCCTATCTGCCCATCTTCATGCTGGAGCGGGTGGAGGGGCGCATCTTCAGCCCCATGGCCAACACGGTGGTGGCGGCGCTGGTGGGCGCGCTCATCTTCTCGGTGACGCTGGTGCCGGTGCTCGCCTCGTTCGTCTATCGCAAGGGGGCCCGGCACAAGGAGAGCCCGGTGCTCAAGCTGGCCGAGCGCGCCTATGGCCCCACGCTGAAGTTCGCCCTCAAGCGGCCCGCGCTGGTGCTGGGCGTGGCCACGGCGGGCCTGGTGGTGGCGGGGGTGATGGTGCCGCGGTTGGGCAGCGAGTTCCTCCCCGCGCTCAACGAGGGCAGCATCTACATGACCTTCAGCCTGCCCCCCAATGTCTCCCTCACCGAGGGCCGCAAGCTGGTGCCGCGCATCACCCAGCTCATCGAGCAGGCGCCGCAGGTGGAGCAGGTGCTCTCCGCCCTGGGCCGCCCCGAGGACGGCACGGACGCCAAGCTGGCCAACAACCTGGAGTTCTTCGTCAAGCTCAGGCCGCCCCACGAGTGGCCCAAGGAGACGCCCACGCTCGACCTGGTGATGGACGCGCTCAAGAGGCCCATCGATGGCATCCCCGGCCTGGAGGTGAACTTCAGCCAGCCCATCGGCGACAACGTCAACGAGAGCATCTCCGGTCAGCAGGGACAGATCGCCGTGAAGCTCTTCGGTGACGACCTGGCGGCGCTGCAGGAGCTGGCGGAGAAGGTGAAGAACAGCATCTCCCACGTGGAGGGCGTGGCGGACCTGGGCCTGGTGAAGAGCGCGGCGGTGCTCCAGGTGCAGGTGACGCCGGACCGGGTGGCGCTCGCGCGCTACGGCATGGACATGGGCGAGTTCCAGCACGTGCTGCAGACGGCGCTCAGCGGCCAGCCGGTGAGCGAGTTCTGGGACGGGGAGCGGCGCTTCGACGTCGTCATGCGTCTGCCCTCCTCCAGCCGCGACGACGTGGAGAAGATCCGCAAGCTGCGTGTTCCGGTGGACGGTGGCGTGACGGTGCCGCTCGAGGCGCTGGCCCAGGTGGGCAATGGCCAGGGCCGCGCGTCCATCAATCGCGAGAATGGCCGGCGCTACATTGGCATCCGCATGAACGTGCGTGGGCGCGACATGGGCTCGTTCGTGGAGGAGGCCCGCGCGAAGGTGGCCAGGGACGTGCCCCTGCCCCAAGGGGTGGGCATCGAGTGGGGCGGCGAGTTCGAGAGCAAGGAGCGCGCGATGCACCGGCTGCTGACGGTGGTGCCGGTGGCGCTCGTGCTGACGCTGCTGCTGCTCTTCAAGGCGTTCAACTCGTTTGGCCGCGCGGTCATCACGCTGATGAACGTGCCCTTCGCGCTGATCGGAGGTGTCTTCGGCCTGTTCCTCGCGGGCATGCCGCTGTCGGTGGCGGCGGCGGTGGGCTTCATCGCGCTCATCGGCCAGGCGGCGCTCAACGGGGTGCTGGTGATGTCGGCCATCGCCGAGCGGCGCGAGGCGGGCGAGCCGCTGGAGTCGGCCATCCTCAACGGCGCGATGGAGCGTCTGCGGCCGGTGCTGATGACGGCGTCACTGGCGGCGCTGGGCCTGGTGCCGGCGTGCTTGAGCCGGGGTATCGGCTCGGAGACGCAGAAGCCCCTGGCGGTGGTGATCGTGGCGGGGACCATTTCCGCGTGCGTGCTGACGCTGGTGCTGCTGCCGGTGCTCTACCGCCTGTTCACCCAGTACACCGAGCGGCTGGTGGAGAGGATACCGGTGCGCTTCCTCGAGGTGGTGCCGTCGGCGGAGAAGATTCGCAAGGCGGGCTGAGCCGGCTTCCCCGGAAACCGCCCGGAAATGGTTCCGAAAATCCGGGAGGAAACTCCGGCTCTCAAGAATCGATAACCAATTTATCAAGCAGTTGGATTCAAACCTCAGCTTCGGCCCCGAGCGGGCCCAAGGAAAATCAAATGTCCTCTCTCTCTTCGATCGTGAATTCGGCTCAGGGTGCCATGGGTGGTCTGAGCGCTGCCCAGAACCAGATGCTCGCGACCGCTCCCGCCGAGATGAAGCCCTTCCTCGAGGCGCAGATGAAGATGCAGAAGGAGCAGGAGCTCAACCAGCTCATCGCGCAGATGATGAAGCAGATGCACGAGATGGGCATGTCCGTGCTCAAGAACATCGGCGGCTGATTCCCGCTCCTCGAGCGGCTCATCCGTACCGGCCTCGCGCGGTCCTCCGGAAGGGGGACGCGGCGCGGGGCCGGTCGTCTTTCGAAGGGGGCCGGCCCGCTCAGTCGAACATGGCGCCGAGCGCCTCGGACAGCGTCTCCACGCCGACCACCTCCAGCTTGGAGTCCTCGAGCCGCCGGGCGCTGCCCTTGGGGATGACGGCGCGCTGGAAGCCCATCTTCGCCGCCTCGGCGAGCCGCGGCTCCACCTGGCCCACCGCGCGCACCTCGCCCGCGAGTCCCACCTCGCCGAGCACCAGGGTATGCGCCTCGAGCGGCCGGTTCTGCAGGCTGCTCACCAGGGCCGCGCACACCGCCAGGTCACACGCCGGCTCGGACAACTGCATGCCTCCGGCCACGTTGACGAAGAGGTCGCAGCCCACCAGCGGAATGTCCTCCTTCTTCTCCAGCACCGCGGCGAGCAGGGCCACGCGGTTGCCGTCCACGCCGATGGCCGTGCGCCGCGCGGTGCCGTAGCCCGTGGGTGCCACCAGCGCCTGCACCTCCACCAGCAGGGGGCGCGTGCCATTGAGCGTGCACGTCACCACGCTGCCCGCCTTGCCCGCCGGGCGCTCGGCGAGGAAGAGCGCCGAGGGGTCGGCCACCTCCACGAGCCCCGCTCCCTTCATCTCGAAGACTCCAATCTCGTTCGTCGAGCCGAAGCGGTTCTTGTGCGCCCGCAGAATCCGGAAGGGGTGGCCGCGCTCGCCCTCGAAGTAGAGGACGGTGTCCACCATGTGCTCGAGCACGCGCGGGCCCGCGATGGAGCCCTCCTTCGTCACGTGGCCCACGAGGAAGGTGGGCACGCCGCTGCGCTTGGCGTAGGCCATGAAGCGCCCGGCCACCTCGCGCACCTGGGAGATGCTCCCCGGCGCGCTGCCCAGCTCCGGCAGGTACATGGTCTGGATGGAGTCCACCACCAGGGCCCGGGGCTTGAGCGACTCGGCCACCGAGAGCACCCGGTCCGCGTCCGTCTCCGCGAAGAGGTGGATGGCCTCGCCCTCCACCCGGAGGCGCTCGGCGCGCATCTTCGTCTGCCGCAGCGACTCCTCGCCCGACACGTAGAGCACCGGGCCCGCGTGGCCCAGCCGATCCAGCGCGGCGAGCAGCAGCGTGGACTTGCCGATGCCGGGGTCTCCGCCGAGCAGCACCAGCGAGCCGTCCACCACTCCGCCGCCGAGGACCCGGTCGAACTCGGCGATGCCCGTGTGCCGGCGCTGCTCCTGCTCGCCGCTCACCTCGCGCAGCCGCACCGGCTTGGAGGCTCCGCCCGAGGCGCCCCAGGCCGGGCGCTTCTCGTCCACCTTCGTCTCGGTCTCCTCCACCAGCGAGCTCCACGCGCCGCAGTCAGGGCACTTCCCCAACCACTTCGCCGACTGGTACCCGCATGCCTGACACGCGTAATGCGTCTTCGCCTTCGCCATGGAGGTTGTTCTCTAGCGCACCCCTCCCACGCCGCCCCACTTCATTTCCTGGCTGGATGGAGAGCGAGCAGGGAGGCGTGGGGATTCATCGGAATCCGCCGGATCAAGTTGTGCTCCGGGGAGGGGCTCCCCAAGTTGCAGACCACTGGGGCCGCACGGGGCGGTGCCCGATCGAGGAGAGAACAGATGAGCATCATTTGGTTCATCGTGGTGGGTCTGGTGGCGGGTCTGATCGCGCGTGCTCTGGTTCCGGGCCGCCAGTCCATGGGTCTCATCATGACGATGATCCTGGGCATCGTGGGTTCGTTCGTGGGTGGCTTCATCGGCGCGCTGTTCTCGCCGGGCCGGAGCGTGCTCGACCTGCAGCCCTCGGGTCTCATCATGTCGGTGATTGGCTCCATCGTCGTGTTGTTCCTGGCGGGCTGGGCGGGCCGCGGACGCAGAATCCACGCCTGATAGGGCGGGCCTTCGGGGGGATGACCTCCGTAAGTTCCTGATTTCAGATTGATTTTCGGCACGCCCGGGGGTTGTCAACCCGGGCGTGCTGCGTGGTTGACAACGATGGGGCCATCCACGACGTTCGGCGCTCTTCCGAGGAGCCCATGTCCGCCCACGCCCCTTCCGACGACTCGTTCCACGGCCACGCCCACTTCGCCACGCCGCCTCCCGGAGTCACCGTCCGCCATGACTGGACGCTGCCCGAGGTGCGCGCCCTCTACGCGCTGCCGCTCCTGGAGCTCATCCACAAGGCGCAGACCGTCCACCGGGCCGTCTTCCAGGACAACAAGGTGCAGCTGTGTTCGCTCCTGTCCATCAAGACGGGCGGCTGTCCCGAGGACTGCGGCTACTGCCCCCAGGCGGCGCGTCACCACACGGGCGTGAAGGC
Organism: Cystobacter fuscus; assembly: GCF_044360685.1. Taxonomy (GTDB): domain Bacteria; phylum Myxococcota; class Myxococcia; order Myxococcales; family Myxococcaceae; genus Cystobacter; species Cystobacter fuscus_C. The sequence continues at coordinate 2,072,234 of NZ_CP043491.1, forward strand.
CGAGAAGCTCATGCCGGTGGCGGCCGTGCTCGAGTCCGCCGCGCAGGCCCGGGCCGCGGGCGCCACGCGCTTCTGCATGGGCGCGGCCTGGCGCGAGGTGAAGGACGGTCCCCAGTTCGACAGCGTCCTGGAGATGGTCAAGGGCGTGAAGGCGCTCGGCATGGAGGCGTGCGCCACGCTGGGCATGCTCTCCGAGAGCCAGGCGGCGCGGCTGCGCGAGGCGGGCCTGTCCGCCTACAACCACAACCTGGACACCTCGGCCGAGCACTACGGCGACATCATCTCCACGCGCACGTATGACGATCGGCTGCGCACGCTCGAGCGCGTGCGCAAGGCGGGCATCTCCGTGTGCTCGGGCGGCATCATCGGCCTGGGCGAGAGCGTGGAGGACCGCTGCGGGCTGCTGCTCACGCTGGCCAACCAGGAGGTGCACCCGGAGTCGGTGCCCATCAACGCGCTGGTGGCGGTGAAGGGCACGCCCCTGGAGAACCAGAAGCCGGTGGAGTCGGTGGAGATGGTGCGCACCATCGCCACGGCGCGTCTGCTCATGCCCCTGTCCATGGTGCGCCTGTCCGCGGGCCGCAAGCAGATGAACGAGGAGGCGCAGCTGCTCTGCATGCTCGCGGGCGCCAACTCCATCTTCTTCGGCGACAAGCTGCTCACCACGGGTAACCCCGAGTACGCCCAGGACATGGCCCTGCTGGAGAAGGCGGGCATCCGGCCGCTGGAGCCGGACACGTCCCGGTGAGCGCGCGTGCCACGGGCGTGGCCACCGCTTGGGCCGAGGAGGGGCTTTCCGCCCTGAAGGCCCGGGGGCTGCGCCGCTATCTGGAGCCGCTCGACTCCGCCCAGGGGCCACTCGTGCGCCTGGGCGGCGAGACGCTCGTCAACTTCGCCTCCAACGACTACCTGGGTCTGGCCGCGTCGCCCACCGTGCGCGCCGCGGCCGCCGCCGCGCTCGAGGTGCATGGCGTGGGCTCCGGCGCGAGCCGGCTCGTGGTGGGCGACACCTCCGCGCACCAGCGGCTGGAGGCCCGGCTCGCCGCCTTCGAGCGCGCCGAGGCCGTGCTCCTGTTCAACTCGGGCTACGCGGCCAACGTGGGCACCCTCCAGGCGCTCGTGGGCCCAGAGGACGCCGTCTTCTCCGACGCCCTCAACCATGCCTCCCTCATCGACGGCTGCCGGCTGTCACGCGCCCGCACGGTCGTCTACCCCCACTCGGACGTCGAGGCGCTGGAGCGCGCCCTGGCCTCCACCCCCGCGCGCCGCCGGCTCGTCGTCACCGACACCGTGTTCTCCATGGATGGAGACGTCGCCCCCCTGCGCGACATCGTCCAGGTGTGCCAGGCCCACGGCGCGGCGCTCCTCGTCGACGAGGCGCATGCCACGGGGGTGCTCGGCGAGCGGGGGGCGGGCTTGTGCGAGGCGCTGGGCCTGGAAGGGGCCGTGGACGTGCGCATGGGCACGTTGAGCAAGTCGCTCGGCGGGCTGGGCGCGTACATCGCCGCGTCCCGCCCGGTGGTGGACTTCGTGCTCCAGCGCGCCCGGCCCCTCGTCTACTCCACCGCGCTGCCCGCCGCCCTGTGCGCCGCGGCCGAGGCCGCCGTGGACATCGTCGAGCGCGATGACTCGCTGCGCGCCCGGCTGTGGCGCAACATCCACCGCTTCTCCAAGGGGCTGCGAGAGCTCGGCTTCGCCGCGGAGCCGCGCAGCGCCGTCTTCCCCGTCATCGTGGGCGAGCCCGAGCGCGCCGTCGCGGCGTCCCAGGCGCTGCGCTCGCGGGGCCTGCTCGTCAAGGCCATCCGCCCCCCCACCGTCCCCGAGGGCACCAGCCGCTTGCGCTTCTGCCTGTCCGCCGCGCATACCGAGGGTCAGCTCGACCTGGCGCTCGCCGCCCTGCGCTCCCTCAATCTCTGACACCGGAGGCCCCATGGCCCGTCGACGTGCGCTTCCCCCCGTCCCCCGCTTCTTCGTCACGGGCACGGACACCAGCGTGGGCAAGACCCAGGCCTCGCGTGCCCTGCTGTCCCTGATGGCCGACGCGGGGCTGTCCCCCCAGGGCTTCAAGCCCTACGAGAGCGGGTGTGCCTCGCTGCGCGCCCCCGCGGACGCGCTGAGCCTGCGCGAGGCCGCGCGCAGCGACCTGCCCCTGGACCTCGTCTGTCCCCACCGCTTCCGAGCGCCCCTGGCCCCGGGCATCGCCGCGCGCCGCCTCGGCCGAGAGCCCGACTGGGGCACCACCCTCGCCGCCTGGGAGCGGGTGGGGAAGGGCGCCGTGGTCGCGGAGGGGGCCGGCGGCCTCTTCGTCCCGCTCGACTCCTCCCACGACGTCATCGATCTCATCTCCACGCTCGGCCTGCCCGTGCTGCTCGTGGCCCGCGCGGGCCTGGGCACGCTCAACCATACGGCCCTGTCGCTCGAGGCCCTCGCCGCGCGCAACATCCCTGTCGCGGCGGTGCTGCTGTCGCGCAGCACCCCCACGCGCGACCCTTCCGAGCGCGACAACGCGGCGCTCATCGCCGAGCGTCATGGCGTCCGTGTCCTGGGCCCTGTTCCCTACCTGTTGCAGCCGGTACGCCGTCACGCGGCGTTCCGCGCGGCACTCGCCCCGCTGCTCGGGATGGATCGCGCGCGAGCCCGATAAATCGGCCTCCGCCGCGTTTCGCATGCGCGCCGGAGATCAAATTTTCGCACCGTCCGGCCGCGAAATGGACGCATGTTTCGATCCGGGTGAGAAACCTCGGCGAATGGCCGACATCATCGACCTCTCGCTCCTCGCTGACTCCAGGCGATACCTCTCCAAGCTCCTCGATACGCGCGGTCTCTCCTACTTCCTGCAGAAGGAGGGAGCCCGGCTCTTCCACCTCGAGCCATCCAAGGTCGAACTGGTGTTGCGCACCGCCCTCCGCTCGCGGGAGGGGACACTGCCCAAGCCCCACCCCAAGGCGATCGACCACTGCCGCAAGGAGATCCGCCGCGAGCTCATCCGGCGCGTGGCCTCCGCCATGCTCCAGACGGGCTTGTGAGTCCCTTCTCCGCGCGCACGGGGTTCGCGCGGACGTGGAACACCCTGGCCCTGGCGCTCGCCAGCCGCCGCGCCCGGGGACTGCCGGTGATGGACCTCACGGAGACCAACCCCACGCGCGTGGAGCTGCACCTGCCCCTGCCCGGGCCCGCGCCGCTGGCCCACCCGGACGCCCTGCGCTACTCCCCCGAGTCCCTGGGGCTGCTCTCCGCCCGCGAGGCGGTGGCGGCCTTCCTGGGCACGCGGGGAAGGGCGCCGCGCCCCGAGCACCTCGTCCTTTCGTCGAGCACGAGCGAGGCCTACGGCTGGCTGTTCAAGCTGCTGTGCGAGCCGGGGGACAACGTGCTCGTCCCCGCGCCCAGCTACCCGCTCTTCGAGTACCTCGCGCGGCTGGAGGGCGTCCAGACGCGCACCTACCGCCTGCCCCGCGCGCATGGCTTTGGCCTGGACGTGGACGCGGTGGACGCCGCGCGTGACGCGCGCACGCGGGCGGTGCTCGTGGTGAATCCCGGCAACCCCACGGGCCACTACCTGCGCGAGGGCGAGCTGGAGGCGCTGAGCGCCCTGTGCGCGCGGGCCGGGCTGGCGCTCGTGTCGGACGAGGTCTTCTCCGACTTCGCCTGGGACGCGGAGCCGGGGCGGGTGGGCTCGGTGGCCGGGCGGGAGCTGCCGATGCCCACCTTCAGCCTGTCGGGGCTGTCGAAGGTCGCCGGCCTGCCGGGCCTCAAGCTCGCGTGGATGCACGTGGGGGGGCCCGAGGCGGCGCGGGACGAGGCCCTGGCGCGCCTGGAGCTGGTGGCGGACACGTACCTGCCGGTGAACACGCCCGTGCAGCTCAGCCTGCCGGAGTGGCTGGCCCACGCGCCTGTCTTCCAGGGCGCGGTGCTCGCGCGGGTGAAGGAGAACCGGCGCCGGCTGCTCGAGGCCCGGCCGTCGGGCGCGCGCTGGGACGTGGTGCCCGCTCAGGGCGGCTGGAGCGCCGTGTTGCGCATTCCCCTGGAGCCCGGCGAGGAGGCCACGTGTCTGGCGCTGTTGGAGGAAGGGGTGAACGTGCAGCCGGGGTACTTCTATGACTTCCGGGGAGGGGCCTTCCTCGTGCTGTCGCTGTTGACGCACCCGGACGTCTTCGCCGCCGCCCTGGGGCCGCTCGCGCGCGTGCTGGCCGCGGGCGGCTAGGGTCTCCGAGCGTCAGTGCAGGGTGGGTGAGCCAACGGTCTCGCGGGGCACCTTGCCCGTGGCCACCTGGCTTCCGGCGAGCCCGTAGCACTCGATGCTCAGGCGTTGATCCCACGCCTCCCGCGCCTCGATGCGGCTGGCCCGGCGCCGGGCGAGCAGGGCGGGCATGGGGGTGACGAAGAGGCCATAGAAGCCCGTCTCGTCCTCCACCATCTCCGAGGGCGCCACCCCCAGCTCCGTCTCCAGATGCTGCAGCGCGGTGAGGAAGCGACGCTCCCGGTCATCCTCCAGGGCGTTCTCCCGGGCCTCGTCCAGGGACAGCTCGACGAGCGATCGGCCCGACATGCTCCGCGCCACCGCCTGCCGCGCCTTGTTGCGGCGCTCCCGTGCTTCGAGGGCGCGGTTCTGTGCCTCTCGTCCTTCCACCAGCTTCGTCACGGTCATGGCCATGGTCGCCTCTCCCGGAACCGTTCCGGTTACGCGATGTCCTTCTCCACTACCTAGATGGAGTGATGCGGACAGCGCTTCGCCGTTTCGGTGACAAAGATGTGCAGTGCCCGCTCCTTCTTCATGCGGGCGGGCCGACGATCGTCCTGCACCCTTCAATAATCCGCCGGGAATGCCCCCGCACTGGTGACAAGCACACGCTTGGCCCACCAGGCGGGGTCGGGGATGCGGTGCGTCACACCCGCGAGGGGCGGCGCGAGACGCGGTAGAGCACGAAGCTCATGAAGGCGAAGGCGAACACGCCGAGCAGCTGGTAGCCCCCCGCGCCCAGCAGTTCGGTGAGTTTGTGTTCCATCGACAGCCGGGAGATGACGTCGTTGATGGGCCCGTACACCGACAGCATGGCGACCACCACGCCCGCGAGCGCGCCACCGGCCACCAGGCCCGTGGAGAAGAGGTTGCCGGGGCCGAGCTCCGACTCCTCCACGTGCTCGCCCTTGCGCTGGGCCACGAAGTCGGACAGCCCCTTGATGGCGCCACCCACGAAGATGGGCGCGGTGGTGGACAGGGGCAGGTAGGCGCCCACGGCGAAGGACAGCGACTTCACGCCGCACAGCTCCATCGTCACCGACAGGAAGGCGCCCACGAGCACGAACTGCCAGTCCAGGTTGAAGGACAAGAGGCCCTTGATGAGCGTGGCCATGAGCGTGCCCTGCGGGGCGGGGTACGCGTCCGTGCCGATGCGGTGCATGATGCCCTGGGCGCGCATCGCCTCGGTGGGCGTGTCCAGCAGCTTCATGGTGAGCCCGATGACGATCGCCGCCGCCACCGCGCCAATCATCAGGCCGATCTGCTGCGCGCGCGGGGTGGCGCCCACCAGGTAGCCCGTCTTCAGGTCCTGCGACGTGGCGCCCGCGTTGGCCGCCGCGATGCACACCATGCCGCCCACGCACAGCGCCATGGGCTGGTAGATGTCCCCCGTCCAGCCAATGCCGATGAAGATGAGGCAGGTGGCCATCAGCGTGGCGATCGTCATGCCGGAGATGGGGTTGGACGACGAGCCGATGATGCCCACGATGCGCGAGGCCACCGTCACGAAGAAGAACCCGAACACCACGATGAGGATGCCCAGCATCAGCCGGCCGAACACGCTCCCGGGCAGGAAGGGCAGCACGGCCAGCACCAGGATGAGGGCCGCGCTGCCGAAGAGCACCACGGTGATGGGCAGGTCGTTCTCGGTGCGCTTCTGCACCGCCTTCCCGGCGCCTTCCTTGAAGGACGCGAGGCTCTCCTGGAAGGCGGACACGATGGTGGGCAGCGTCTTGAGCAGCGTGATGAAGCCGCCCGCGGCCACCGCGCCCGCGCCAATCTGCCGCACGTACGCGCGGTAGATGGCCGCCGCGGTGTCGCGGAAGGTGTGGGTCGCCGGATCCCACCCGCCGGGGCCTCCCGCCGTGGTGAGGCTCTGCAGATAGCCGAGCTTCACCAGCTGCTCGGCGATGGTGTCACCCGGCACCAGCGTGGCCAGCAGCGGGATGAGCCCCAGCCACGCGAGCACGCCACCGGCCACGAGCACGCCGGCGATCTTGGGCCCCACGATGTAGCCCACGCCCAGGTACTCCGGCGTGATGTCGCCGTTGAGCGTGGCGGAGGGGAAGAAGCGGTTGGTCTGCTTCGTCACCAGCGCCGGCGTCTCGGCGATGAGCTTCACGATCTTCTGCAAGAGCGCGTACACGAACGCGAAGCCCACGCCCTGGAAGGCGATCTTCGCCAGGTCGCCGCCCTTCTCGCCCGCGATGAGCACCGAGGCGCACGCCGCCCCTTCCGGGTAGGGCAGGTTGCCGTGCTCCTTGACGATGAGCGAGCGGCGCAGGGGCACCATCATCAGCGTGCCCAGCACGCCGCCCAGCAGCGCCAGCGTGAAGATGGTCCAGTACTCGAAGAAGCTCGCGCCCTGGCTCTCGGGGCTCAGGAAGAGGAAGCCGGGCAGGGTGAACACCACGCCCGCGGCGATGGACTCGCCCGCCGAGCCGATGGTCTGCACCACGTTGTTCTCGAGGATCGTCGAGCCCCCCAGCTTCTTGAGCAGGGAGATGGCCAGCACGGCGATGGGAATGGACGCCGACACCGTCAGGCCCGCCTTGAGCGCCAGGTACACCGTGGCGGCGCCGAAGACGATGCCGAAGAACACCCCGATGATGACGGCCTTGGGCGTGAACTCCGCCACGTCCATCCGCTCGGCGGGGATGTAGGGCTGGAAGTCGGTGGCGGGCTGGAGGGACTGTGTCGCGGCGGGGCCAGCGGAATCAGGCTTCATGTGATGGGGCTCCCAGGAGGGGGACGGCCGGGTCGGGGAGGGTTCTACAACCGCCTCCCGGCTCCTCCAAATGACTGGGTGCCCCAGGGGCTCAGGCGGCGGCGTCCACCCGCTTCATGCCCGGGGACGGGCTGTGGCTGGGCCGGGCCGGCATCTGGTCCAGGTTGGCCCGCTTATGCCTCGGCACGAAGAAGCTCTTGAGGTTGTACACCACCAGCGCCGCGAGGAAGCCGGGCTGGAGCAGCCCCAGGATGCCCTTGCGCAGGTGGAGCGCCTCGTAGAAGGTCCGGCACGACGAGACGTTCTCCGACGTCAGGTCGATCATGTTCTGGAAGGACCACTGCAGGAACTTCAAGCCGAAGGGGCGCTTGCCCTCGGCCTGGGGGTGGGCCAGGTCCATGGTGGTGGTGAGCGTCCAGCACAGCCCGATGAGCCCGGCGAGCTTCTTCTGGAAGGGCCGCGCCACCTCCAGGGGCAGGCCCTCCGGCGAGACCCTCGCCTGGGCGATGCACTCGCCGAGGAACTTCGCGCCCAGGGCGCCCACCGTCATGCCCTGCCCGAAGACGGGATTGAGGGCGCACACCGCGTCCCCCAGCAGCACGAAGCCCTCGGGCCGCCGGGCCAGCCGCTCGTAATGCAGCCACCGGCTCGAGGGAATCTTGTGCACCACCGGGGCGGTGAGTGGCTTGGCGTCGCGGATGTACTCGTAGATGGCGGGCGTGGGCAGGCCGCGCGCGAACTCCAGGAAGCCCGCGTCATCCGTGGGCGCGTGGTCGCCGAAGTAGCCATTGAGGCTGACGATCCACCGCCCTCCCTCCACGTTGGAGATGAAGCCCGAGCGCTGGCTCTCGGGCGCCTTGCCATTGAGCACGAGGATCTTCCACGCGTCGAAGCCCGGAGGGCGCTCGTAGAGGCGGCTCGTGTAGCCCAGGTCGATGCGCACCTGCTCCTGCTCCACCTGGCCGAAGCCCAGCGCCTCCAACCACTGCGGCGCCCGGGAGCCCCGTCCGCTGGCGTCCACGATGAGCGCGCCCGCAATCTCCTGCTCTCCCTCCGGGCCCTTCACCTTCACGCCCACGGCGCGGGTGCGCGAGGCGTCCAACACCAGCTCCTCGACGGCGTAGCCCGTGCGCAGCTCCACGTTGGGCAGCGCGGCGACGCGGCCGCGGATCTTCCACTCGAGGAAGGGCCGCGACACGAGCACGGTCTCGATGTCTCCCTCATAGCGCGCCTTCCAGCTTCCCGACTGGAGCCAGGCGGCGTCCCGGGCCATGTCGATGTACTCGACGCCCCCCGCCTCCAGCTCCCGCCGCAGACCGGGGAACAGTCCCTCCATGACCTTGAGCCCGGCCTCCAGTACCGCGTGGATGTGGCGCCCCTGGGGCGTGCTCTTGCGCGCCTCGGGCCCGTCGGGAAACGGCTCGCGCTCCAGGACAAGCACCTTGTCGAAGTGATCCGCCAGCACCCGGGCGCTCAACAGCCCCGCGATGCTGCCTCCGATGATCACCGCCTGTCCGAACCTGTGAGTGCTGGGCTTCATCTACTTCCCCCTTGTCGATGGTCGACTCGCCGGACCGTCCGGGGCCAGACGATATATGAGAATCCAGGAGGGTACTCGGATGGCTCGCGTGGCTCCTCTCCACCCGGGTGAAGGACGGTTCGCTGCCGGTGTGTGGATGGCTGCGCTCGCCAGTGGCACGGGATAGCCTTCGCGGAAATATCCACATCACGAGGAAATCACGCGCATGCCCAGGCTCGATCAGAAGGTGGCCATCGTCACGGGAAGCGCCCGCGGCATCGGGGCCGCGGTCGCACGGCGGCTGGCGGCCGAGGGCGCCAGGGTCGTGGTCAACTACGCCCGGAGCGCGGAGGCGGCCGAGGAGGTGGTGCGCTCCATCCAGGCCGCGGGGGGGCAGGCCTTCTCCTTCCGCGCGGACGTGGCGGACGAGGCGCAGATGCAGGCGCTCTTCGACACGACCCTCCAGCGCTTCGGGCAGGTGGACATCCTGGTCAACAACGCGGCGGCGCAGGAGCCGGCGTCCCTGGACACCCTCGACCGGGCGCTCTTCCAGCGGCTCGTGGAGGTCAACATCTGGGGGCTCATCGTGGGCTGCCGCCTGGCGGGGCGCCACATGTCGGACCGGGGGCGCATCATCAACTTCTCGTCCGTGAGCGCCCACAAGAACATCGCCTGGGACGGCATGTACGCGGCCACCAAGGCCGCGGCCGAGTCGCTCACCCGCACCGCGGCGATCGAGCTCGCCCCGCGGGGCATCACGGTCAACGCGCTCATCATCGGCCTGGTGGCCACGGACATGGTGAGCGACGTGCCCCTCAAGGTCCGGCGCACCATCACGTCGCAGACGTTGCTGGACAAGGTGGGCCGCCCCGAGGACATCGGCGGCTCGGTCGCGTTCCTCGCCTCCGAGGACGCCCGATGGGTGACCGGGCAGACGCTGGGGGTCAACGGCGGCTACCTCATGAAGTAGGCCTCCCGGGAGCCTCGCGGCGCCCGGCCGCCGGGCGTGACCCGTCCTGTGGAATCGGGTCGGGAGGGGGGGACCTCACAGGCTCCTCTCCTGCCCTCCGCCCGAGGAAGCCGGGATCTTCCCCGCGCGGGATGATCCGAGGCGTGAAACAGCGGCGCGGGAAAAAAGGGTGCTAGGATGAAACGGCGATGAACAAGCCTGAGTTGAAGCGTCTGGTCTGGCGTTGCTACCTGGAGCAGCAGTTCGCGATGTTGACCGCGCTGGTGCCGGTGGCCTACCTGCTCACGTTGGTGATGGGGCTGGAGTCCTCCCTCGCCCTGAAGGTCTTCCTCATCAACGCGACGTGCAACACGCCCATTTTCGGCAACGTCATCACGTTCTTCTTGATCCGCGCGATCGTGACGAAGGCCGTGACTCCGCGGCCCGAGGATCTGCCGGGTGACCGGTTGCGGCGCATCCTCAAGGCCCCGCGCAAGATCGAGATCGGCGTGATGCTGGCCTACCAGGGCTCCTGTATCACGTGGGCCACCTGGCCCGTGGTGAAGTACGGCCTGAATCCGTGGATCATCCCCCAGTCGATGCTCGCCTTCGGCCTGCTGGCGATGGTCGTCGGCATCCGCATGGCGCTGCGCATGGAGCGCGTGCTGCGGCCCCATGCCATCGAGGAGCTGCACAAGTACCCGCAGCTGCGCATCGACGACGAGCGCGGCTTTCTGTGGCCCAAGCAGAGCTGGTTCCTGCCCTACTGCTTCGCCATCTTCGTGTTCGCCACGCTGACGGTGACGGGGATGATCATCACGAAGCAGAGCGCCAGTGGTTACGACAAGATGTTCGCGGAGCTGGCGAATATCGCTCCGACGCTCCTCTCGTTCGTGCAGACGCAGGTGGCCGGCATCCTGGACTCGCTCATCATTCCCATCGTGGGCGTCGGTGGCTTCATGACCTTCTCCGCGGCGTGGTGCGCCTGGGAGATCGCGCGCCACCAGAGCGCGGGCTCGGGCGCCGTGCAGAAGTCCATCGGCTCCATCGCCTCGGGCAAGCCGATGCTGCCCTTCTGGGTCTCCACCGACGAGGTGGGAGATCTGTCCATGGCCACCGCCTCCGCGTTCGAGCGCTTGCGCACCTTCTCCTCGTCGCTCAGCGACTCGGCGCAGACGCTGGGCGACTCGGCCGGACGGCTCAACAGCTCGCACAAGGAGCAGACCGAGGCGCTCTCCATCCAGGCCGCGGCGCTGCAGGAGACCCAGGTCACCGCCCAGGAGATCCGCCAGACGTCGATGGTCGCCGCCCAGAAGGCGGAGGACGTGTTGCAGCAGGCCGAGCGCGCGGATCAGATCGGCCGCGCGGGCGAGGCGGCGCTCGAGCAGAGCCTCGCGGGCATGCATGAAATCCAGCAGCAGGTGATCCAGATGGCGCAGAGCATCCGCTCGCTGGATGAGCGCGCGCAGCAGATCGCCAACATCACCACCACGGTGAAGAGCCTGGCGGACCGCTCCACCATGCTGGCGCTCAACGCCGCCATCGAGGCGGTGCGCTCGGGCGAGCACGGCAAGGGCTTCAGCGTGGTGGCGCGGGAGATCCGCAGCCTGGCGGACCAGTCCGTCAAGGCCACCTACAACGTGCAGAACATCCTGCAGGACTTGAGCGAGTCCATCCGCACCACGGCGGACATGACGGAGAGCGGCTCGGGCAAGGTGCAGGGCAGCGTGCAGCAGCTGCGCTCCTTCGGCGACAACATCAAGCAGCTGTCGGGCATCGTGCGCGACAACGTGAACTCCGTGCGGCAGATCTCCGCGGCCGTCACCCAGCAGAACCAGGGCATCGGGCAGATCTTCCAGGCGGTGAATGACCTCACGAAGATCATGGATCAGACGATGACGAGTCTGCGCACGAGCGACGAGGCCGCGGACCACATGCGCATCGTGGCCTCGCGCGTGACGTCCTTCGTCGAGGAGTACGACTTCCAGACCGCCCTGACCGCCGAGGAGGTCTCCTCGGCCGAGCGGGCGGAGCGGGGCGAGCGCGCCTAGCGGGCCCGAGCACCCCTGGTGGCCGTCAGCCGGCGGCCGCCAGGACCCGCCCCGTGCCGTCCGTGAGCAGCAGCGCGTCCAGGACGGACGGGGGCTCGCCGAGCCCCGGGGGCAACTCCCACGTGTCGAGCTTCACCCGCAGGGCCAGCAGCCCCGCGTGCGCGTGGAGCAGCACGGGGCGCACCGCCACCTTCTGCAGGGGGGCGCGCAGCCCCACGCCCCACACCTTGAGCACCGCTTCCTTCATCGCCCAGGCGGCGGTGGTGGCGTCCACCCACGCTCCGCAGACGGCGGCGTAGCCCGCGCGCTCACCCGGAGCGAAGGCCTCCTCGAGGAAGGCCTCGCCCGCCTCCACCCGCTCTTCTAGGTCCACGCCCAGCGCGCCGCCGCGTGCGAGCGCCGCCACCGCCAGTCCCGTGGAGTGGGAGATGGACAGCGCGAGTCCCCGCTCGGGCACGAGCACCGGGCGGCCGGCGTCCAGCCCTTCGGTGCGCGCTGTCACCTCCGCCCGGGCGCCGGGCTCCAGGCGCTCGAGGGCACGGTGCGCGGCGAGCCGGCCCGCGACGAACTCCCGCCGCCGCTTGGCCGTGCGGCACCGGGCGAGCCCCTCGCGCTCCAGGCCAGAGAGGGTGGCGTCGTCCTCCGCCCCCACCTCGGCCCAGCCCAGGAAGAGCTCCCGTCCGCCGGGGAGCTGGAGCCGCTCAGCTGTCGTCACTCCGCCGCTCACCCCGCTGCAGCCGCCGGAACCACAGCCCGCTGCCACCCAGGAGCAGCGCGCCGTCCTCGCCCCGCACCTCGAAGTCGTAGATGACGTCCTCGCCCTCCACCCGCATCATCCGCGCCTTGACGTGGCCCGACTCGCCGAGCCGCCGCTGGCGTCCGCGCACCAGGTGATCCACGCCCATGGGCACCGACACGAGGTTGTTGTGGTGTCCGTCCCAGTTGGCCGCCACCTGGAAGGCGGCGTCGAGCAGGAGCGGATCCAACTGGAAGCGCGGCCGTGCCACGTGCGTGAAGATCTCCCGCTGCCGGGGCGCGCGGATGATGCCCTCCACCTCGCGCTCGCCCACGTAGACCCACTCGGCGCGGCAAAAGAGCGGACCCAGGTACAAGGGCTCCTTGGCCAGGTGGAAGATGGAGCGGGCGCGCGCGCCGGGAAGCGCCTCGGGCAGCTTGCCCTGGCCGGTCTCCACGGGCGGCTGCGGTCCGAGCACGAAGATGCCCTGCTGGTGGATGCGCCGCTGGGTCTGCTCGGAGCGCCCGCCTAGCGCCAGATCACTGCTGGACTCCACGTAGAGCGTCACCTCGTCGCCCTGGCGCTTGAGCACCTTGGCGGTGAGGGTGACGTGGACGGGCTTGCCCTTGGCGCGCTCGCCGGTGAGCGGGGCCTTGAAGAACTTGAGCGGCGTCTCGATGCGCAGGTTCTCCGCGCGCAGCACGGTCAGGTCCGGGCGGAAGAGGGAGGCCGTCTCGCCGAGCATCTCGAAGCCGAAGGTGCCGGGCATGATGGGCACCGAGTCGAGCTGGTGCTGGAGCACGAACGGATCCGTCCTCAGGTCGAACGTGCGCGTGGCGATGAGGCCCTCGGAGTCATGGCGCTCCACGCAGTCGAGCATCGGGTAGTCCGAGCGCACGAGCAGGAAGCCGCGGTCGTCGTACACGGTGCGCGCGTCCGGGCCGTCCGCGGAGGCGCCCAGGAAGGGCCACTCGCGGAAGAGCCGCTCGTCGAAGATGGCCACCTCGCGCTCGGAGCGGCCGAGCATCAGCTCGTTGATGAACCAGTAGGCGCCCTCCGCCGGGGTGATGAAGGACACGCCGGTGTTCTGCACCACGTCCATCTGCCGCGCCGCGGCGCCCACGCCTTCCCACGCCGTCCAGTCGATGGTGACGCAGCGCATGTGGGGCCGGGCCCGGTGCGCGTACGCCATGGCGCACTTGCTCATCAAGTCGTTGGCGGCGCTGTAGTCCGTCTGGCCCTTGTTGCCGAAGCGGCCCGCGCCCGAGCCGAAGCACATCATGAGCTTCAGGTCATCGCGCCGCGTGGCCTCCAGCAGGTTGATGAGGCCGAGCACCTTCACCTCCATGGTGGAGGCGACGATGGCGGGCGTCTTGTCGGGCAGGCTCTTGGAGGACTCCACCATGGCGCCGTGGACGATGCCGTCGATGTGGCCGTGGTACTCGCGCACCCGGTCCACCATGGCCCGCACGTCCGTGGCGTTGCGCACGTCGCACGTCTCGTACTCGATGGACAGGCCCTGGGCGTACACCTCCTGGAGGTTGCGCCACAGCTCGCGCGCCCGGACGTAGGACTCGAACATTTCGTTGAAGCGCACCACCGTGAGGGACGGGTCCGCCTTCTTGCGGCGCACCATCTCCTCCTTGCGGTAGTTCTCGAAGTCCTTGTCGTCCAGCGCGAGGTAGGGCTCGTCTCCGGTGGGCGCGGGGGTGCGTCCGGTGACGATCACCTTGGGGCCGAGTCTCGCCACCGCCTTGGCCACCTCGAAGACGGCGCCGCGCCCGCCTCCGGAGAAGAGCAGCACCCAGCTCGGGTCCACCCGGCGCAGCACCGTGTTGTCTTCCAGGGAGAAGTCCGAGCGGCGCAGCCCCACCACGAAGCGGCGGCCCGCCAGGTAGCCGATCTCCGTGCGGTCGCTGCCTTCCTCCAGCTCGCGCGCCACCGTCTCCGCCACCACCCAGTGCGACACGCGGGGCTCGAAGTCGATCGTCTTGACGACCGTGGAGGGCAGCTCCTGCTTGAGCCCCTTGAGGAAGCCCGCGAGCGCGCCGCCCATCACGTTGCCGCCATCTCCCACGAAGCCGAAGTCACCGCCCATGGTGGTGACGGCCACGTAGCAGGCGTTGCGCCCCTTGGCGTCGCGCATCCGCTCGTAGAGCGCGCGGCCGGTGCCGTGCCAGCGCGCCGTCGTCTCCGCCATGCGGCGCGCGAAGCGGGCGCTGCCCAGCGTGAGGAAGTACTCCACCGGACCGAAGGCGCCCAGGTCGATGACGCCGTCGGCTCCTCCCAGCTCCGCGCTGGCCATGCGCACGCGGCGCTCCACCTCCAGCGCGTCGGTGAGGCCCGACACCTGCACCGTGGCCAGGCGCACGCCCTTGCCCACCAGGAGGCGGCTGAAGGCGGCGACGAGGCCCGGCTCGTCCCCGAGCAACAGCAGCTTGCGGCCCGCGAGCGGGTAGCGCTTCTCCGACGAGAGCGCCAGCGGCACCAGGTCCACGCTCCAGCGCTGCGCGGACAGGCCGCGGCTGGGCAGGGGATGGCCTGATGTGAGGCTCTGCGGGTCCACCGTCTGGGGCTTGCGGTGGACGTTGCCGTGCTCCTCGAGGATGACGTGGTAGTTGGTGCCGCCCGCGCCGAACGAGCTCACCCCCGCGTAGCGCTTGCCCTCCCGGGGCGCCGGCCACGGACGGCCCTCGAGCGACAGGGCGATGGGCAGCTTGTCGAAGGGAATCTCCTGCTTCGGGAACTCGCCGCCGTTCATGGGCGGCAGGTACGCCTCGCTCACCGCGAAGGCCGTCTTGATGAGGGCGAGCATGCCGCTGGCCGACGAGGTGTGGCCGATCTGCGACTTGAGCGTGCCCATGGGCACGGGATTGTCGCGCCCGCGCGACTGGAAGGCCTCGCCATAGGCGGTGGCCTCCGCGCTGTCCCCGATGCGCGTGCCCGTGCCGTGCGCCTCCAGCAGGCCCATCTGATCCGGGTGGATCTTCGCGTCCTCCAGGGCGCGCTCCACCGCGCGCGCCTGTCCCTTGGGGTTGGGCGCGAACACGCTGGTGCCCCGTCCGTCACTGGAGAAGCCGATGCCGGAGATGACGGCGATGATCCGGTCCCTCTGCGCCTCCGCGTCCTCCAGGCGCTTGATGACCACCGCGCCCGCGCCCTCGGCCGGCACGAAGCCGTCGGCGCGATCGTCGAAGGGGAAGGTGCCTCGTGGCGAGAGGATGCCGAGCGCGGCCAGGGCGGCGGCGTACTCGGGCACCAGGTTGAAGGCCACGCCACCGGCCACCACGATGTCGACGTCGCGGTTGCTCAGCGCGAGCATGCCCGCGTGCAGCGCCGCGGGAGAGCTGGCGCACGCGGCGTCCACCGCCATCACCCCGCCATTGAAGTCATGCAGGGCGGCCAGCCGCGCCGCGCAGGCGATGCCCGAGTAGTACTGGGACGTGTTCTCATCCAGCGGGGGCAGCTTGGAGACGAGGTTCGCGCGCGCGGCCTCGATGAGGGGGGCCACCTGGGCGTCGGTGAGGCCCTCGGCGCGCAGGGCCTGCGCCGCCAGCTTGAGGTAGCGCTCGCCCACGAAGCGCACCTCGATCTCGAACTCCTTGTAGCGCACGGGCAACTGGCCCACCACCACCTGCACGCGCTTGCCATTCCACGCGCCGGGCTCGTGGCCCGCCTGGCCGAGCGCCTCCTCCGCCGCCTTGACGAAGATGGGCACGGAGGGATCCAGGGCCGCGGCCTGCGCCGGAGGCAGCTTGAGCCAGCGTGGCTCGGCGGTCGGAATCTCCACCGTGCCGGCCAGCCGGGGCACCACCTCGTTCTTGGCCAGGAGGGCGCCCAGCGTGCGGTTGACGTCGAAGCGCGAGGGCGGCAGGTCGCCGATGGCGTCCGCCTTGGACACCGTGTTCGTCCACAGCGCCTGGGCATCCGGCGCGCCCGGGGCCAGCGCCCCCATGCCGACGATGGCGAACTTCTGCACGGCCGGGCGCACGGGGCGGATGTCCGTCCACGCTTCGCGGGTGGGCGCGGGCCCGAGCAGCGCGTGATAGGCCATGTTGCTCCAGCCCAGGCTGCTCACCCCCACGTAGGCGCGCGGCGGCAGCGGCTCCGGGCGGGTGAGGCACTGCAGCAGCGCGTCCGCGCCCTGCCGGGGCGAGGTGAGTCCGGCCACGGGAGCACGCACGTTGCCGTGCAGCGACAGCGCCGCGCGCATCACCGACACGAGCCCGCTGGCCGCCTGCTGGAAGCCCACCTGGGGCGTCGCGGTGGAGAACGTCAGGGGCTCGGAGCGCGTCGCGGAGAGCGCCGCCTTGAGCCCGAGCAGCTCCTGGTCCTCCAGGCCCGGTACGCCGCAGGCCTGCAGCTCCACGTGCCGCACCTGCTCGGCCTCCACTCCACTCATGTCCAGGCAGGCGCGCGCGGCGCGATCCACCATGCGCGACAGGCGCGACAGGCCCTGCTTGAGGTTCACCTCGGCGCTGACGCCATGGAGCACGGCGTAGATGCGCTGCTTGTCCGCCAGCGCGTCATCGAGCCGGCACAACACGAGCGCCACGGCGCCCTCGCCGGGCAGCGTGCCCGCGGAGCGTCCATCGAGCGCGAGCAGCTCGCGCTCCGCCAACCAGCCGCGCGCGGCCAGCAGGGCGAAAGAGGAGGGGCTGAGCAGTGGCGCCACCGCGCCCACCACCGCCACGTCGCACTGGCCATGCGAGAGCGAGAGCGAGGCGAGCCGCAGCGCCGCGAGCGACGAGGCCGTGCCCGCGTCGACCGCGAGGTGTCCGCCGCGCGTGTCGAGCAGGGTGGACAGCCGGTTGGCCACCATGGTGGCCGTCATGGGCACCGTCTCGGTGATGATGGGCGGGGCGTGCTGCTCCACGTGCCGCTCCACGGCCGCCAGCAACCGGGCGCCGTCGGGCCTGTGCGCCAGCAGCGGGGCGAGGTGATCGCGCAGCTCGGGGGCGCGCAGGCGCAGGGCCTGATCGCTCTTCAGGTCCACGCCCAGGCCGGTGGAGCCCAGGAAGATGGCGCAGCGGCTGCCCGGGCTCTTGTCGGGGCCATAGCCGGCGTCCTGGGTGGCCTGCAGGAGCGTGAGGTGCAGCAGGCGCTCCATGCGGTGCATCTTCTCCACGTGGGCGGGCGGCAGCTTGAACTGCTTCCAGTCCTTGCCCTCCTCGGGGACGAAGCCGCCCAGGAGCGGATGGCGCACGGGCAGGCCGGCGTTCCAGTCCTCCGGGGCCTGTGTCAGGGCGCGCATCCCCTCGAGGGACTGGTTCATGAAGCGCGAGGGCGTGTCGGCGCCGGGCAGTCGGCAGCCGAGTCCGATGATGGCCAGGGGGATGTTCGCGGAGGAGGTCATCGCGGGGTCAGGAGCTTGACGAAGGACTGCCAGGTGACGCGGGGCAGGGTGGGGGAGGTGTCCTCGGAGGGCAGCGAGGCCATGCCGATGCCGCGCAACTCGAGCACGGGGATGCCATCCTGCCCGAGGAGCTGGGCGTTGAAGGAGGCCAGGCCGCTGCCGGCGCCACACAGGCGTGCGTCGCACAGCAGCCGCTCGTCCCTCCGGGGCATGCGGTACCAGTTGGCGTCGGTCATCGCCATCTCGCGCGAGCCCTCGCCGGAGAAGGCGTACCAGAGCCACTTCACCAGGTGCAGCGCTCCCTCGAGCGCGGCGGGGGCCACCTGGATGCGGCTGGCGGGGAGGACCTTGGAGAGCGTCCGGGGGTGGATGAGCCCGCCCTGGATGCGGCCCAGCTCACACAGCCGGGCCCAGGAGACGACCTGGAGCGACTCGGGGACGCGGTCGCCCTGGCCGCCCACGCTCGTGTAGAGCTGCCGCCCGTTCTGGAGGTTCTCCGTGCGGGGCGCGAGCTGCCGTTGCTGCTGGGGCCAGGGGGCGGGCCCATAGGCCTGGCCGAACTGGAGGATGGCACGGCAGACGGGGATGGGCTCCTCGCTGCTCTCCTGCTCCAGGGACAGGAAGACCGAGACCTCACCATCCTGCTCCCGGCGGGCTCGCCCCACCAGCCGCGCGGCGGCCGCGGGCACCGGGGCGCGCAGGAACCAGCGCACGTCCCGCATGCCCACCAGCACCCGGTCCGGGTACACGAGCGCGCCCACCTCGGCGAGGAACTCCAACTCCAGGGACGCGGACAGCGGGCGCGTCTCCTCGTCGAGCTCCACGGGAAGGCGCACGTCGCGCTTGGCGACCGCGCTCTCCCCGCGGAAGACCTCGGCCACTTCCTCGAGCAGGGGGTATTGTGAGGTGTCGGGTTGCACGGACTAGCGGTCCTTCGCGAAATGTTGGAGGAGGTCACCGAAGGTACGCACCTGGCCCATGTCGGGCGCGGCGGCGCCCACCTTCAAGGACAGCGCCTCGCCCAGCCGGTGCAGCTCGTCCTGCTTGGCGCCCACCTGCCGCAGGTCCAGGGCGAAGAGCGCGTCGCGCACCGAGCGCGAACCGCCCCCACCACCCGCGCGCTTCGAGGACTCCTCGGTGACGGGCACGGCGGCCTTGGCGAGCGCCGCCGCGGCCGCGGCCGTGGCCGACGCGGCCGGAGCGGGAGCCGCCGCGGTTGGCGGGCTCGCGTGCTGCGCGCGCTCGACGATGTGCTCGATGACCTTGCGCAGGGTGTTGAAGTCACGCAGGGCGCGGTTGGGGTCGCGCGAGACGCCGAAGGCCTCGCGGGTGCGCGCGAAGATGTCCACCTGCTTGACGGTGTCGATGCCGAGGTCGGCCTCCAGGTCGAGGTCCATCTCCAGCATGTCCTCGGGGTAGCCCGTCTTGGCCACCACGGTGCGGATGAGCACCTCGCGCACCTGCTCGAAGAGGTTCAGCGAGGCGGCCAGGGCGGTGGGCACCGACGGGACGCTGCTGGCGACGAGGGGCGCGGGCGCGGCGGGGGCCGGAGCGGGAGCCGGAGCGGCGGCCCTGGCGGGGGCCGGAGCCGCGGCGGCGGGAGCGGGGGCGGCGGCCTTGGCGGGGGCCGGAGCCGCGGCGGCGCCACCCTGCGAGGAGAGGACGCGCTCGACGATGTGCTCGATGACCTTGCGCAGGGTGTTGAAGTCACGCAGGGCGCGGTTGGGGTCGCGCGAGACGCCGAAGGCCTCGCGGGTGCGCGCGAAGATGTCCACCTGCTTGACGGTGTCGATGCCGAGGTCGGCCTCCAGATCGAGGTCCATCTCCAGCATGTCCTCGGGGTAGCCCGTCTTGGCCACCACGGTGTCCATCAGCACGCGCCGGACCTCTTCCTCCAGCGCGATGGACTTCTGCACCGTCGTGACGGGCTGGGCGGCGGGGGCAGCCGCGGCCACCGGGGCCGGGGCGGGAGCCTCCCGGGGAGCGGGGGCCGCGAGGCCGGCCGCGCTCTGGCCCGTGCGCAGCTGCTCCACCAGGGCGATGATCGCATCGAGCGTGACCAGGTTCTCGGGCCGGGCCACCGAGGCGTCCACGCCGAACTCACGGCCCAGGGCGATGGCGATCTTGAGCGCGGTGGCGGGCTCGAGCACCCCGTCCAGGGGCAGTCCGAGCAGCACCTGCTCCACGGTTTCGCCGTTCACGGCGTCCGCCGAGAGCTGCCCGACGCCATTGACGTACGAATATCCGACGACTCGCTTGAACTGTTCCATGTCACCTACCTTGGGGTGAATCGATGCGATGGCACCATGGGACTGACCCTTGAGGATCTCCCGGGTGAACTGGGTGAGAGACCACTTGGGTCCGGCTTCGATGAAGATCCGAGCGCCCAGGCGGTGTGCTTCCGCGAGGGCCTGACGCAACCGGACAGGCTCGACGAACTGGCTCGTCAGGAAGGCCGGATAGTCGCGCGCGGGCCGGCCGCCATACTCCGCCGCGTCGATGGTGGACACCAGGCGCACCGTGGGCGCGCGGAAGACGAACCCCTCCAGCACCCGCTGGTAGGCGGGACGCGCGCCCGCGATGAGCATCGAGTGGTAGCCGTGGGACACCGCGAGCACGGTGCATTCGATGCCACGCGCGGCGCAGCGTTCCACCAGGGCGGGCAGGGCCTCGCGATCCGCGGACACGATGCAGGCGCGCGGCCCGTTGTCCGCGGCGAGGGTGGCGTAGCCGGGCAGGCCCGCGATGAGCTCGGGCACCTGCTCGGAGGCGCAGGTGAGCGCCGCCATCTGGCCCGGGTCCACCGTGGGCATTTCCAGCACGGCCACCGTGCGCGAGTGGATGGCGCGCAGGCCCTCTTCCAGGGTGAGGGTGCCCGCGGCCACCAGCGCCGCCAGCTCCCCCGCGCTCTGGCCGACGAGCACGTCCGCGCGGATGCCATGGGCGCGCAGCAGCCGGTAGAGCGCCACGTTGACGAGGAAGACGGCCGCGTGGATGTCCTCGTCGTTCTGCCGGTAGCCCTTGGCGTCCTCGGTGTAGAAGCTCGAGGTGAGCGTGCGTCCGGTGAGGTGCAGGTAGACGCGGTCCGCCTCGTCCAGGGTGCTCTGCACCACCGGGTAGGCGCGCGCGAGCGGGCGCAGCATGTTGGCGTACTGGCCGCCCTGGCCCGGGAAGGTGATGGCCACCGGCGCGCCGCGCAGGGGAGCGTCCGGCCCGGCCGCGAAGATGCCGGACTGGCCGAGGAACTCCATGTCCCCGCCCGTCTCCACCGCCTTGCGCAGGAAGTCGCGCTTCTTGCGCAGCTCCTCGCGGGTGCGCGCCGTGACGGCCACGCGGTAGGGCCCCTCGGGCACGCGGCGCGTGTCCTCCAGGGGGCCCGTCGCCTCGCACAGCCGGTCCAACTGCGTCAGGCACGCGCGCGCGTCCGCTCCCGCCACGGCGATGAGCCGGGGCTCCGCGTCGGCGGGCTCCGTCTCCTTCTTCACCGGCTCGCCTTCCTTCTTCACCGCCGCTTCCTCCTTCTTCATGGGCGCGGCTTCCTTCACCGGCCCGGCCTCCTTCTTGGCCGTCTCCTTCTTCCCCGGCTCCGGCTCCTTGCCGGCGGTCCGCAGTGAAGGGGCCTTATACTCCTCGAGGATGGCGTGGAAGTTGGAACCGCCCACGCCGAACGAACTCACCCCGGCGCGGCGGGGGCCCCCGCCCATGGGCACGGGCCACTCGCGCTGCTCGGTCACCACTTCCAGGCCCTGGGGAATCTTCGGGTTGCGCGGCTCGCTCTTGAGCGAGCGGGGCAGCAGGTGCTCCTGCATGGCGCGCGTGACCTTGATCATCCCCGCCACGCCCGCCGCGGCGTTGAGGTGGCCGATGTTGCTCTTCACCGAGCCGATGAGCAGGGGCCGGGTGCGGCCCTCGCCATAGGCGTTGTGGGTGGACTTGGTCTCCACCACGTCGCCCAGCGCGGTGCCGGTGCCGTGGCACTCCACGTAGTCCACGCTGGTGGGCGGCACGTTCGCGGCGGCGAGCGCGCGGCGCATGGCGAGCGTCTCGCCCATCTCGCTCGGGGGCAGCACCGAGCGGCCCTTGCCGTCGCTGGAGCCGGCGATGGCGCGGATGACGGAGTGGATGCGGTCGCCATCGCGCTCGGCGTCCGACAGCCGCTTGAGCACGAGCACTCCCGCGCCCTCGCCGGGCACGAAGCCGTCCGCGTTGGCGGAGAAGGGCGAGCTGCCCCGGGAGGACAGGGCGTTGAAGCGGCAGCCGGCGATGAAGAACTCGGGGGACATGTCCGCCCACACGCCGCCGGTGAGCACCACGTCCGCCTGGCGGTGGTTGAGCAGCTTCGCGGCGGCATGGAGCGCCGCGAGCGAGCTGGCGCACGCCGAGTCCATCACCATATGCGGGCCGTGGAAGTCATACAGCGAGGAGATGCGCCCGGCGTTGAGGCTGCCCAGGTAGCCGGTGAGGCTGTCCTCGCTGATGGGGGGCAGGCCCGCCTTGTAGCGCTCCTCGGCGCCCTTGAGGATGACGTTGCGCATCCACTCGGGCATGCCGGACTTCTCCAGCGTCTCGCGCAGCTCGCGGGCGAACTCCGCCCAGCGCACGCGCGTGTCCGCGAGGAACTTGATGCCCTGGTAGGGCAGGAAGCCGAGCGCGAGCGCCACCCGCTCCCGGTTCCACTTGTCCGCGGCGTAGCCCGCGTCCTTGAGGGCCTGCTCGGCGCTCAGCAGCGTCACCACGTGCGACGGGTCCAACGAGGCCCAGGCCGCGGGGGGAATGCGCATCTCCAGCGTGGGAGAGGGCAGGTTCTCCAGCCAGCAGCCCAGCTTCGTGTAGGTGCGATCCTTGCGATCCGGGTGCGAGTAGCGCTCGGCCTTCCAGCGCTCGGGGGGCACCTCGCGCGTGGCGTCGTACCCCTCGAGCAGCCGCTTCCACAGGGCCTCGACGCTGGGGGCTCCCGGGAACATGCCGCCCATGCCGATGATGGCCAGCGGCTCGGCCTGGTGGCGGCGCGGCTGGGGCGTGCGGCCATGGCCCGGCCGGTAGGCCTCCAGCACCGCGTGGTAGTTGTTGCCGCCGAAGCTGAAGGAGCTCACGGAGGCGAGCGGCGTGGTGCCCGGACGGAACGGCTGCGCCTTGCGCGGCACGAAGAAGGGCGTGCGCTCCAGCTCCAGCTTCGGGTTGACGCGCTCCACGCCCGGCTGCGGCGGAATCTGGCCGTGGTGCAGCGACAGCACCGCCTTGAGCAGACCGGCGGCGCCCGCGCCCGCGCGCAGGTGGCCGATGTTGGCCTTCACCGAGCCGAGCGCGATGGAGCCCGGGGCGCCGGTGTAGATGCTCGCGAGCGCCTGGACCTCGCTGGCATCCCCCACCTGGGTGCCCGTGGCGTGGCACTCCACGTACTGCACGCTCGTGGGGTCCACCCCCGCGTCCTCGATGGCGCGGCGCATGGCGAGCGCCTGGCCCTCGCGCCGGGGCGCCACCAGCGACTTGCCCCGCCCGTCCGAGGAGCCGCCGATGCCCCGCAGCACCGCGTAGATGGTCTCCCCATCCCGCTCCGCGTCCTCCAGCCGCTTGAGGGCGAAGAGCGACACGCCCTCGCCCAGCAGCGTGCCGTCCGAGTCATCCGAGAAGGGCCGGACGTGGCCCTTGTAGGACAGCCCTCCCAGCTTGGAGAAGGCGATGAACTCCAGCGGCGTGAGCATCTCGCTGACGCCGCCGGCCACCGCCAGGTCGAACTCGCCGTCGCGCAGGCCGCGCACCGCCAGGTCCAGCGCCGCGAGCGCCGAGGAGTAGCCCGCGTCCACCGAGTAGTGCAGCCCCTTGAGGTCGAACTGCATGTTGATGCGCCCCACGGCCACGCTCGCCGAGGAGCCCACCACGTTGTCGTCGCTGCACTCCTTGAGGCGCGCGCGCAGCCGCTGGGCGGTGATCTCCAGCACCTCCTGCTGCCGGGTGAGGGGCAGCGCGCGGAACTCGTCCGTGGTGCGCACCGCGTCCAGCATGTCCTCCAGCCGGATGTGCATGCCGCTGTCGCGCTGCCATCCCAGGCTGGTGGCCCCGAGCAGGATGCCGGTGGTCTCCCGCGGCAGCACGCGCACCTCGGAGAGCGCCTGGGTGCCGGCCTCGAGAATCATCCACTGCAGGGGGTGCACGTTCTGCGCGTCCGCTGGCGGCACCTTGTACTTGCGCCAATCGAAGACGAAGTCGTTGATGAAGCCACCCACGTCCGCGTGGGCCCGGTCCGGCATCGTGCGATCCGGGCTGAAGTAGAGTGAGTGATCCCACGCGCGGGCGGGCACCTTCGCGAGTGAAATCCTTCCGGTGGAGATGCTGGTCCAGAAATCGGAAACGCGGTGCGCGTTCGGCAGGACGCAACCCAATCCCACCACGGCGATGGCATCCATTCAGGCTCTTTCTTTAGACCGGGTCGAACCCAGCGGGGGCTTCAGGCGAGAACTTCAACGGGGATTGAATTGTAGCACGGCCATCGGATCCCATGCGGAGTGCTGGGGGTATGGGCGGCTTCCACTCGCATGAGTGCATGCCTTCGTGGATGGCTACTCGAGGAGCAGCCAGAAGACTTGGCGCTCGGAGCGACAAAGTGTCCCGCCATCCTGTCGGGACAGGCTGTCCCGGGAGCGCGTCCTCGTCCGGGACAGCCTGGCTT
The DNA here is from genome assembly GCF_044360685.1 of Cystobacter fuscus. GTDB lineage: Bacteria > Myxococcota > Myxococcia > Myxococcales > Myxococcaceae > Cystobacter > Cystobacter fuscus_C. The sequence goes on from NZ_CP043491.1 coordinate 2,096,477, forward strand.
GCCCGCTGACTCTGGCCGCCCCGCGTCCGCTCCGCGCTCCTCGGCGCCACGAGCGCCGCCCCGTCCGGCGCACGGGTTGCACAGGTGGATGTCTGGCTCCACGCGGGGCCAGACAAGGAGCTACAAGGTGCAACAACTCAAGACGGGGGCGCGGCGCCGCCGGGCACGCGGCATGACGCTCATCGAGATCATGGTCGTCATCACCATCCTGGGCCTCATCATGGCCGCGGTGGGAGTGGCCGTGATTCCCCGGTTGAATGAGGCCAGGCAGCGCCGGGCGCGGATGGACTTCCACGCGCTGCGCAACGCTCTCACTGTGTACTACGCCAAGAAAGGCCGTTTCCCAGACACGGCCACGGGGCTGCGCGGGCTGGTGGACAACCGCATCCTGGAAGCGCTGCCCAAGGACCCCTGGGGCAACGAGTACGTCTATGTGAATGAAGGGGGCAAGCCGCGCATCACCTCCTATGGGGGGGATGGGACGTCGGGCGGAGAGGACATCGACGCGGACCTGTGTTCGTGTGATCCGGACCCGGACGCCGGGACGGGCTCCTGACGAGCCACGAGGGGGATGAACGCCTGCCCGCCCCACGGCCTGGGGAATCGCCAGAACGCGCCATTCATGAAGGGGTGGATGGCCGGGGCGCTCGCGGACCTACCTTCGGGGGAGGAGGCAGACCATGGGCTATGTGGCGGAGATTCCCAGGCGGAACTGGTTCGCCTACTTCGAGTTGCTGAGCGAGCGGGCGTCGAGTCATCCCCTCCGGCTGGAGGTGGAGGACGGGCAGGGGTCGCCGTGGCGGATGGAGCAGGCGCTGCCGCTGGTGGGCATCGACGTGGAGTCGCGGGAGCCAGGCACCCTGGAGGTGACGGTGGGCACGCTGCGGCGGGAGTTCACCCACCACGTCAGTGAGCCGGAGCACGTGCACCTGCTCATGGATGACGAGGGCAACCTCCAGTGCATCCGCATCGAGGACCGGGATGGGGTGAGGAGCCTGCTCTACTTCGAGGGCGGGGAGCCGGTAGCGGCCTGGTTCCACGCGGAGGCTCCGGGCGCGGACGGGGCGGCGTCCTGGGCGTAGCGTGCCGCTCCCCCCGCGCCGCGTCCCTCGGGGGAGCGCTCGCGCGGGGGAGGGGGCGTCACGGCGTGGTCTTGGGCGCCGGGATGGTCTCGATGGTCGCGAAGTTGTTGCCGACCACCTGCCACAACTCCACGGGGGCGGGGGCCTCGCCGGTGTCGTTGTTGAAGTCCAGGGCGCCGCTGGCTCCATCCACGTTGACGCTCCGGCCCGCGGCGAGCTCCGCGGCGAGACTCGTGAAGCTGCTGCTGGTGAGCTGGATGGGGTTGTTCGTCGCGGACGAGACCTTCGTCAGGCCCTCGGCCAGCTTCGGGCCCGTCACGGCGCCGCTGGTGCCCTGGGAGTAGGCGGCGCCCAGGGCCAGCAGGTACATGGCGTCATAGGCATTGGAGGTATAGGCGTAGGCGCTCGGGTCCTTGTTGAAGCGGTCCTTGAAGCTGCTCTGGAAGGCGCGGAAGGCCTGCCCCGTGCCCTGGGCCGGCGCCGTGCCATAGAAGCCCTGCGCCTGGGCGGACGCCGTGCCATTGGCCAGCACGGCCACGTCCTTCACGCTGTCGGAGAACAGCCACTTGTGCACGCTGCGCTGGAGGTTGGGCCGGGTGGCGGCCTCGGTGAGGATGTTCGTGACGTCGCTGGCGAAACCCACCAGCACGGTGAGGTCCGGATCGAACTGGTTGAGCGTGTCCAGCGCGGCCTTGACGTCTCCCTGGCGCGTATACGAGTCCCCCTCGTTGTCCACCTTCGGGGCCATGTCGAGGCGCTCGGAGACGATGTTGAAGAGCCCCTGCCCGTAGGGATCATTCACGTAGAAGATGCCCACGCGCTTGGGGGCGCCGAAGCGGGCGTCGGTGCGCAGCAGGTTGGCGATGACGCTGCCCTGGATGGCGTCCGAGGCCGAGGTGCGCCACACGAACCCCACCTGCCCGCCATTCTTGTCCGGCAGATCCGTCACCTCGGGCGAGGTGGCGCTGTAGCTCATGGTGACCACGTTCGCGGCGATGGCCACCGACTGGGCCACCGTGAGCGTCTGGCTGCTGCCGGCGGTGATCATCGCCGGCACCTTCTTCTCCTTCACCAGCCACTCGGCCTGCCGCTGGGCGCGCCCCACGTCGTTGCCCGTGTCGCAGAAGTACAGGGCGAACTGCTTGCCGCCAATGCTTCGCTGGTTGATCTGCTCCACCGCCAGCACCGCGGCGTTGAGCGCCTGCTCATCCGACTCGTCGATGGGCGCGTCCACGGCCGGGCCGGAGTGCACGGGGAACAGGCCCCCGATGGGAATGGCATCCCGGCTCTGGGAGCCGTACACGGTGCCGCAGCCCACGGGCAGTGGCAGGCACAGCTTCTCGGGGGTGCAGACCCGGTCGCTGCCACAGTCCGCGCTCGTCTCGCACTCGTCGAGCCCCGCCGCCGAGATGAAGCTGCACCCGCTGGCCAGCACCGACAACACTCCCGTCATCCACAGTGCGCGCATCAGAAGCTCACCTCCACACCCGCGCCCGAGCCCCGGGGCGCGGAGATCAACCGGGCCTGTCCCGCCACGGGCGCGGGCTGCCGGGGATAGAGCAGCACGGCCGCCACGGCGCTGACGATGCCCACGCCATAGCCGATGTCCGCCAGCAGCGCGTTGCTCCGGGTGGCGGTGCGCGCGGCGACCTTGGTGTCCAGGTCCTGGGCGTTGTTGAAGTTCGCGCGGGCGTTCGCCGCCTGCACCCCGAAGACGACGCCCATGCCGACGCCCGCCACCGCCAGGCCTCCCAGGGCGAAGGAGGTGATCTGCGTGCGCTTGCGCTCCGCGAGCGCGTCCCGGTGCGCCTCCTCGAGCCGCAGCTGGTTGGCCGCTTCGGCCTGCCGGGCCGCCTCGCGCTCCGCCTCCATGCGCCGCTGGGCCGCCTCGGCCTCCTCCTGCATGCGCTTGCGCTCGGCTTCGGCCGCCGCCGCCGCCGCCTCCTCTTTCTGCTGCTGTAGACGCAAGCGCTCCACCGCCGAGCGCGCGCGCTTGCGCAGCTGCGCGTCCTCGCCGTCCGTCATGTACTGCTCGTAATAGCTGATGGCCTCGCGTGCCCGGCCCGCCTGGTCGTACGCGCGGGCGATGTTGTAGACGAGCCGCGAGTCGGGGGCCTGCTCGTTCGCCTTCTCGAGCGCCTCGGCGGCCTCCACGTACTTCTTCTGGTCATACAGCCGCTCCGCCTGTTTCACGAGCTCCTTGGCGGAGGGGCCCTTGGCGTGTGCCGCGAAGGGGGTGAGCAGCAGGGCCGTCCACAGAAGCAGGACCAATCTCATGAAGGCCGAGTCTACTCCAAAACATCCGGGCCGCTCCCTCCTGGATGTGGAAGGGCGGCCCCGCGCCCCGTCGAGCGGGGCTCACCTGCCGTGTGTCAGGTCTGTCAACTCTCGAGCCGCGAGATGAGCAGCTTGCGCTGCAACGTCAGCGCCTCGGGGGCCTTGAGTCCCAGGGACTCGAAGAAGACCTCCTGGTTCTTGAGCTCCACCTTCCACTCGTCCGGCTTGATGGAGGTGACCTCGGCGAGCGACTCCCGGGGCAGGTCCAGCCCCTTGGTGTTGAGGCCCTGATCCGAGCGCGGCACCCAGCCGAGCAGGGTCTCCTCGGTGGGCACGCGGCCGTGGACGCGGTTCACGATCCACTCGAGCACGCGCATGTTCTCGCCGAAGCCCGGCCAGATGAACTTGCCGTTCTTGTCCTGGCGGAACCAGTTGACCTGGAAGATCTTCGGCGGGTGGGCGATGGCCTTCTGCATGTTGAGCCAGTGCTGGAGGTAGTCACCCATGTGGTAGCCGCAGAAGGGCAGCATGGCCATGGGGTCGCGGCGCACCACGCCCACCTTGCCGGTGGCGGCGGCGGTGGTCTCGCTGCCCATGGTGGCGCCCAGGAAGACGCCATGGGTCCAGTTGAAGGCCTGGAGCACGAGCGGGACGGTGTTGGAGCGACGGCCGCCGAAGATGATGGCGGAGATGGGCACGCCCATGGGGTCGTTCGCCTTGGAGCTGAGCACGGGGTTGTTCGTCATGGGCGCGGTGAAGCGGCTGTTGGGGTGCGCCGCCTTCTCCGTGCTGCCCTTCTTCCAGGGCCGGCCCTGCCAGTCGGTGAGCTCCTCGGGCACCTCGCCGTCCATGCCTTCCCACCACACGTCCCCATCGGCCGTCAGGGCCACGTTGGTGAAGAGGGTGTCGCGCGCCACGCTGGTCATGGCGTTGGGGTTGCTCTTCATGTTGGTGCCGGGGGCCACGCCGAAGTAGCCGGCCTCGGGGTTGATGGCCCACAGGCGCCCGTCCGGGCCCACGCGCATCCACGCGATGTCATCGCCCACGGTCTCGATCTTCCAGCCCGCGTACTCCTTGGGCGGAATCATCATGGCGAAGTTCGTCTTGCCGCACGCGGAGGGGAAGGCCGCCGCCACGTACGTCGTCTCGCCCTGGGGGCTGGTGACGCCGAGGATGAGCATGTGCTCGGCGAGCCAGCCCTCGTGCTGGCCCAGATAGCTGCCGATGCGCAGCGCCATGCACTTCTTGCCCAACAGCGCGTTGCCGCCATAGCCGCTGCCAATGCTCCAGATGGTGTTGTCCTGGGGGAAGTGGCAGATGAAGCGGCGCTCGGGGTCCAGGTCCCCGGTGCTGTGCAGGCCGCGGTTGAACTCGCCCGCGTCGCCCAGCATCTCCAGCGCCGCGCGGCCCATGCGCGTCATGATGCGCATGTTGAGCACCACGTAGATGCTGTCGGTCAGCTCCACGCCCACCTTGGCGAACGGGCTGCCCAGCGGGCCCATCACGTAGGGCACCACGTACATCGTGCGGCCCTTCATGCTCCCGGTGAACAGGTGGGAGAGCTTCGTGTATGCCGACTCGGGCTCCATCCAGTTGTTGGTGGGCCCGGCGTCTTCCTTGTTCGTGGTGCAGATGAAGGTGAGGTGCTCCACGCGCGCCACGTCGTTGGGGTTGGAGCGGTGCAGGTAGCACCCCGGGCGCTTCTGCGGATTGAGCGGGATGAGGATGCCCTGCTTCACCGCCTGCTCCGTCAGCCGCTTCTTCTCTTCCTCGGACCCATCACACCAGACGATCTGATCCGGCTGGGTCATCTGCGCCATCTTCGCCACCCAGGCCAGGAGCTCCGGGTTCTTCGTGGGAGCACTGCCCTGGGTCCCTGGGGTTTGGAGCGAGGCCATGTGGACATCTCCTTGTAAAAGGTCCGGCTACATTTCTGGCTCCTGCTTGTAAAAGCAACGACGCCCGCTTCCTCGCCTCCCTCGGGGACTGCCTTGTTCATTCAATTTTACTAATTGAATCGTGTCTATTCAGAAGCCGACGTTCAGTACCGGAAGATTTCCTTCCACGTCCGGCAAGCTCCAGTCTGCGCACCCTCCATGACCATCGCCATCGTCCTGGGCGCCGTGCTGCTGGCGCTCGTGTTGTTCTCCCTGGAGGCGATTCCCATCGAGGTGACGTCGCTGTCCATCGTGTGCCTGCTGGCGCTCACGGGGGTGCTGACGCCCGAGCAGGCCTTCGCGGGCTTCAGCAACGACACCGTCGTCTTCATCTTCACCCTGCTGGCGATGACGCAGGGGCTGGCGAGCACGGGGGTGGTGCTGCTGGTGGGGCAGCGGCTGTCCTTCTTCGCGCGCTTTGGCCACCAGACGTTCGTGCTGGCGATGATGGGGGCGGTGGCGGTGTTCTCCTCCTTCGTGTCCAACACGGTGACGACGGCGGCCTTCCTGCCGGTGGCCATCGGGGCGGCGCATCGCGCCAAGGTGCCCAAGAGCAAGGTGCTCTTGCCCATGGCGTATGCCTCCATGCTGGGGGGCATGGTGCTGCTCTACGGCACCTCCACCAACCTGGTGGTGTCCGCGGCGCTGCCCCGCCTGGGGCTCGCGCCGCTCGGGGTGACGGAGCTGACGCCCGTGGGCCTGCCGCTGGCGGTGATCGGCATGCTGCTCGTGGTGTTCCTGGGGCCGCTGCTCCTGCCGGCGCGCGAGGGCGACGGCTCCATGACGGACTGGACCCTGCGCGACTACCTCACCGAGGTGGTGTTGCCCCCGGACTCCCCCTATGTGGGCCAGACCCTGGCGGACATCACCACGGGGCTCGGGCTGCGCGTCATCGGGGTGTGCCGCGGGGGGCAGCCCCTGCCGGCGATCCCGACGTTCCGGCTGCAGGGCGACGAGCGGCTCATCATCGAGGGCAAGCGAGAGGACATCCTCCGGGTGAAGGACCTGAAGGGCATCGAGCTGAGGCCGGACGTGAAGCTGTCGGACTCGGAGCTGCGCCCCCAGGACACCATCCTGGTGGAGGCGACGGTGACCCCGGACAGTCCACTCGTGGGCCGCAGCTTCAAGGAGACGCACTTCCTCGAGCGCTATGGCCTGGTGGCGCTGGCGCTGCACCGCAGGCCCGTCGTCCAGCGGCTCACCAAGTTGCAGCTGCTGGGCCGGCGCGTGGGCGGGCGCTCGTTGTCCACCCTGGAGCTGTCGGCGGGGGACGTGCTGATGCTGTGGGGAGCGCGTGAGCGGGTGCAGGACCTCACCGAGGGCGCCCAGTTGCTCGTGCTGGGGGGCGTGGAGTACCAGCCGCCCCGCCATGCCAAGGCCCTGCTGGCCGTGTCGCTGTTCCTCGGGGCGCTGCTGCTGGGCTCGCTCGAGGTGGTGCCATTGGCGGTGGCGGGACTCGCCGGGATGTTGGGGATGATCGCCACCGGGTGCGTGGACGCGGGCCGGGCCTTCCGGGTGGACTGGCGGGTGGTGCTGCTCATCGGCTGCATGATGGCGCTCGGCGTGGCCATGGAGACGAGCGGCGCGGGGCGCTTCCTCGGCGAACACGCGGCGCGGCTCGGGGCCTATGGGGGCCCGCGTCTGGTGATGCTCTTGATGATGGTGCTCACCATCGTGCTGTCGGCCCCCATGAGCAACCAGGCCGCGGCCCTGGTGGTGCTGCCGGTGGCCATCAGCGCCGCGGCGAAGCTGGGGGTGGATCCCCGGCCCTTCGCCATGGGGGTGACGCTCGCGGCGAGCTGCTCCTTCATCACCCCGCTCGAGCCGAGCTGCGTGCTCGTGTACGGGCCCGGCCACTACCGCTTCACGGACTTCTTCCGGCTCGGCACGCCCCTGACGGCCGTGCTGCTCGCCCTGCTCGTGGTGCTGGTGCCCATGCGCTGGCCCTTCCAGGGCAAGGGGAGCACCCCGGCGGCCGCCGTGCGCGCGCCGGGGGCCACCCTCGCGGCGGAGGGTCCCGGGCTCAACCGCAGGTGAGCCAGCGGCAGGTGCCCGACAGGCACTCCCGGCCTTCCGCGCACAGGGCGCCCTTGGCCTTCTTGTTCTGGCACACGCCGGTGTTGAGGCCCCAGCCGCAGTACTGCGTCGTGCCGCAGTCGTTGTCGCCGTCGCAGATGCAGGTGCCGGTGATGGCGCCGCACTCCATGGAGGTGCACTTCGCGCTCACGCACTCCTCGTTGAAGCGGCACGTCTCGCCGAGCACCTTGGAGGCGGGCGCGTACGCCTTGCCGCACACCTGGGGGTACTGCGCCTCGCGGGTGGCCTTGTCCACGTAGGGGGCCACGCCGCTGGTGTCGATGTCCGCCGCGGCGTCCGCCATGCCCGCGCGGGTGGACTGGGCGCGCTCCCACATGCGCAGGAAGCTCTCCGTGGAGCCCTCGAGGCCCGTGGTGTTGGCGCCCAGCTGCTTGAGGTCGCGCAGCAGGTCCGGCAGGAGTCCCACGTGGGCCAGGCCGTACTGGTCGAAGTCGGTGCCCAGGCGCGGGGGCCCGGACAGGCGCTGCTGGGCGGCCTGCGCATCCGCCTCCGCCTTGAAGCCCGCCGAGCACGCGCCATACGAGCCAAAGCGCGGCCGGGTCTGCTGGATGAAGCCGTTGAGGTCCGCGCCGAACGCCATGGGCACCTTGAGTCCCTGGCGGCCGAACTCGTACGCCTGGGCGAAGGAGCGCGTGGAGCCCTGGCAGTTGTTGGCGATGGAAGTGCGCGTGTACGCGCGCGTCTCGTCATGCGCCGTGCGCAGGCCGAACATGCCGCCGCTCTGCCGCAGGGCGCGCACCACGTTGGCGGGGGTCGTCTTCTCCGTGGCGGCCAGCTCCGGGTTCATCACCTCGCGGAAGTGCCCGTGGGAGACATAGACGGGGTAGTACGTGTTGGCCTGGGTGAGGGCGAGCGTGTCCTGCACGCTGCGCTCGGACATGTGGGCGATGTCGATGAGCATCCCCTTGGCCATCATCTCGCGCACCAGCGCCTTGCCCTCCTCCGTCAGGCCCTTGGTGTTGCGGCAGTTGGCGTCCACGTCGAAGCCCAGCGTGAAGCCGTTGCCGGTGGCGCCGCAGTCGGTGTCGATGTGGCAGTTCTCCAGGAACTGCGCGACCTGGAAGATGGCGTTGTGCAGCGCCGGGCCGCCGAAGCGGTTGTCCAGCTGGTGCACGGGCTGGAGCGAGCGCACGCCCAGGTCATGGAAGCGGTTGAGCTCCGAGCGCCAGTCCTTGGTGCCGAACAGCTTGCTCACCTCGATGGAGAGCACCATCGCCAGCTTGCCCGAGGCGATGATCTGCCGGGCATGCGCGGGCGACAGGGCGATCTCCGCCCAGTCCGTGCGCGCGTCGAAGTCCTTGGCCATTTGAATCTGCACCTCGACGTCCGCCATCTCGTCGCAGGGGCGGTTGAGGTTGGCGTAGGGCAGGGCGCTGCACAGGAAGCCATTGCTCACCAGCGACACCGTCACCAGCGACAGGCCCCCCGTGTGCGCCTGCTTCAGCCACCCTTCCCACGCCTGCTGGTGGGCGATGGTGTCCCAGCGCGGCCACTGCGTGTTCACGTTCTTGCGCCCGAGGTGCAGGCCGGTGTCCCCTTCCGTGCCCTCGATCTTCCCGATGAACTCGGACGCCGCCGCCCCGCCCACGCCGAACAGCGACGACAAGAGGGGCACGCCGCTCAGGTCCACGCTGCCCGAGTTGGGGCACAGGTTGAGCATGTTGCTCAGGTCCATGCGCACCCGCGCATGGTCGCTCTCGGGCTCCCCCCCATCACAGCTCGCGAGCGTGCCGGTGTAGCTGCCATGGAACCAGCCACCGCCGAACGCCTCCTCGGCGAACATGTGGTGGTGCAGCTCGGCGAAGCCAGGTGCCGCCAGGGGTTGCTGGGCCGGGGCGGCCACGGGCTCGGGCGGCTCTTCCGGCGACTCCATCACCGGGTTGCAGGCCTGCAATAACAGCAGTGACGACAACAGGGTCAGTGGGTGTCTGGACATGACGCGGCGTCTCCGGCAGCGAGGGGGGAGCCGCATCTCATGCCCTTTTTCCCGGCAAATCAAGGAAGGACGGTTATTTCCGCCAGCACTGGAAGCGCCGGGAGAGGGGGGCGGAACGCGGGAGGCGTTCCGCCCGGCCCTCTTACAGCAGCTTGTCCAGGGTGATGGGCAGCTCGCGGATGCGCTTGCCGGTGGCGTGGAAGACGGCGTTGGCCACGGCGGCGGCGACGCCGGTGGTGGCGATTTCACCAATGCCCTTGATGCCCAGGGGATTGACGAACTTGTCCTCCTCCTCGATGAACTGCACGTCGATCTTCGGCACGTCGGCCTGAACGGGGACGTGGTAGTCGGCCAGGTCCGCCGTCATCACCCGCCCGTTGCGGGGGTCGCGCAGGGTCTCCTCGGTGAGCGCCATGCCCAGGCCGAAGATGATGCCGCCGCTGATCTGGCTGCTGGCCGTCTTGGCGTTGAGGATGCGGCCGGCGGCCATGGTGGAGACGATGCGGCTGACGCGCACGGTCCCCAGCGCCTCGTCCACGCGCACCTCGACGAAGTGGGCACCGAAGGCGTGGCCGCTGTACTTCTTCTCCTCCTCCTTGGGCGCCGACTCGCCCTTGCCCTCCACGTGGGGCAACTGCTGGCGCGTGAGGAGCTGCGCGTACGTCTCGCCCTTGGACTTGTCCTTGCGCGAGAAGAGCCGTCCGTCCTCGGTGAGGACGTCCTTCTCCGCGAGCCCGTACAGGGGCGAGGCCTTGTCCGCCACGGCGAGCTTCACGAGCTGCTCACGCGCCGAGGCGGCCGCGCCCTGGATGGCGGGCGAGGCGGTGGCGGTGCTCATGGAGCCGCCCGCGAGGGGGCCGAGCGGCAGCTGGCTGTCGCCCATCTCCATGCGCACCTTCTGGTGGGACATGCCGAGCGCGTCGGCGGCCACCTGGGTGAACACGGTGTAGGCACCGGTGCCCAGGTCCGCGCCGCCGCACTGCACCACCGCGGTGCCATCCGGCAGCACGCGCGCCACGGCGGCGGCCTGGCCGCGCATGGCGGGGAAGGTGGCGGTGGCCATGCCCCAGCCGATGAGCTTGTCGCCCTCGCGCAGGGAGCGCGGCGCGAGCGGCCGCTTCTTCCAGCCGAAGCGCTCGGCGCCCACGCGGTAGCACTCCAGCAGGGACTTGCTGGACCAGGGACGGCCGTGCTCCGGATCCTTGTCCGCGTGGTTGAGGCGGCGCAGCTCCAGCGGATCCATCTTGAGCTGGTGCGCCAGCTCGTCCATGGCGCTCTCCAGCGCGAAGGTGCCGGGGGCCTCGCCCGGGGCGCGCATGAAGGTGGGCGTGGACGTGCTCAGCCGCACCACCTGCTGGGCGGTGGTGACGTTGGGGCACGCGTAGAGCATGTTGCTCACGGCGGTGAACGTCTCGGCGAAGGAGTCCTGCTCGGACAGCTCCGAGATGCCCGTGTGCCGCAGGGCGGTGAGCTGGCCCTTGGGGCTGGCCGCCAGCTCCAGCTTCTGCACCGTCGTGGGCCGGTAGCCCACCATCATGGACATCTGCTGGCGCGTGAGCACCACCTTCACCGGACGGCCCACCTCCTTCGCCGCGAGGACGCTCATCACGACGTGCCCCCAGGGCAGCCCCTTGCATCCGAAGCCTCCGCCCAGGAAGGGCGACAGCACGCGGATGTTCTCCTGGGGCATGGCCAGCAGCAGGGCGAGGAACTGCCGCGAGAAGTGCACACCCTGGGTGGTGTCGTACAGGGTGAGGTGCTCGGGGTCGTTCCACACGACGACGGTGGCGTGGGGCTCCATCGGGTGGTGCGTCTCGGCGGGGGTGACGTAGGTGGCCTCCACGCGCACGGGGCCGGCCTTGAGCCCGGCCTCCACGTCGCCGCGCGTGTGCCCGGGCGGGGGACCGCCGAAGATGCCCGGGGCGGGCTGGGCGTTGGCCCGTGCCTTCTCGATGTCGAGGATGGCGGGCTTGTCCACGTAGGTGGTGCGCACGAGCGAGGCGGCGTGCACGGCGCGCTCGAACGTGTCGGCCACCACCAGCCCGATGGGCTGGCCGTTGTAGAACACCTCGCTGTCCTGCATGACGGGGAGCTTGGGCAACATGGGGATGGCGCTGTACTGCGCCAGCCCCGCGGGCTTGGGCATGTTGCGGGGGGTGAGCACCTTGAGCACGCCCGGGGCCTTCTCCGCCTCGTCCGTATGCATGCGCAGCACGCTGCCGCGCGGCACCGTGCTCTGCACGATGGCGGCGTAGACCATGCCTTCCGGGTGGTTCTCCGCGGAGTAGGTGGCCTTGCCGGTGACCTTGAGCCGGCCGTCCACCCGGTCCACGGGGTTGCCAATCAGCTTGCCGTTCATGAGCGACCTCCCAACACCGTCAGGGCACGCACGACGAGCCGCCGCGCCAGTTCGACCTTGAAACCGTTGTGCTCGCGCGGCTGGGCGCCCTCGAGCGCCGCCGCCGCCGCCGCCTGGAACACCTCGGGCGAAGGGGCCTGGCCCACGAGCTTCGCCTCGGCGGCGGGCACGCGCCAGGGCTTGGTGCCCACGCCACCGAGCGCGAGCCGGGCCTGCTCGATGCGGCCGTTCTTCACCTCCAGCGCCGCGGCCACCGAGGCCAGGGCGAAGGCGTACGAAGCGCGGTCACGCACCTTGATGTAGAGCGACTGCTTCGCGGCGGGCAGCGCGGGCACGTCCACCGAGAGGATCAGCTCCCCGTGCTCGAGCTGCGTCTCGCGCTGGGGCGTGGTGCCGGGCAGGAGGTGGAAGTCGGTGAAGGGGATGGAGCGCTCGCCCTTCTCGCCCTTCACGCGCACGGTGGCGCCCAGGGCCGCGAGCGCCACGGCCATGTCCGAGGGGTGGGTGGCGATGCACGCCTCGCTGACACCCAGCACCGCATGGCCGCGGTTGATGCCCTCGAGCGCCGAGCAGCCCGTGCCGGGCTCGCGCTTGTTGCAGCGGGTGGAGGTGTCGCGGAAGTAGGAACAGCGGGTGCGCTGCATGACGTTGCCGCCCACCGTGGCCATGTTGCGCAGCTGCGCCGAGGCGCCCGCGAGCAGGGCCTGGGACAGCAGGGGGTAGCGCTCCTTGACGAGCGGATGGAAGGCCACGTCGCTGTTGCGCGCGAGCGCGCCCAGCCGCAGGCCCCCATCGGGCAGCTCCTCCACCTGGGCGAGCGGCAGCTTGCGCACGTCCACGAGGACGGCGGGCTTCTCCACGCCCAGCTTCATCAAGTCCAGCAGGTTGGTTCCGCCCGCCAGGAAGGTGGCCTCGGGGGTGCGAAGCACCCGCTCCGCGCCGGAGTTCAGCTCCTGCGCTTGCTCATATTGAAAGGGATTCATGCGCGAGACCTGGAGGCTACTGTTTGGTGTTCTGCCGCACCTGCTGGATGGCGGCGATGATGTTGGGGTAGGCGCTGCAGCGGCAGATGTTGCCGCTCATCGCCTCGCGCACGTCGTCGTCGGCGGGCCCGCAGGGCTCGGACATGAGGCCCACGGCGCTCATGATCTGTCCCGGCGTGCAGTAGCCGCACTGCAGCGCGTCACAGGTGATGAAGGACTCCTGCATCGGGTGCAGCTTGTCACCCTGGGCGAGGCCCTCGATGGTGCGCACCTCGGCGCCCTGGTTCATGACGGCGAGTGACAGACAGCTCAGCTCGCGCCGGCCGTTCACCAGCACCGTGCACGCGCCGCACTGGCCGTGGTCACAGCCCTTCTTGGTGCCGGTCATGTCCAGGCGCTCACGCAGCGCGTCCAGCAGGCTGGTGCGCGTGTCCACCTTCACCGTCCGGGGCTGGCCGTTGAGGGTGAACGACACGTCCACGTCACCGGTGGCCGGGGGCGAGGACGGGGTACCGGGAGGCGTGGGGGTGTCGGGGGTGGTGGGGGTATGGCTGCAACCGTCCAACAACAGGGCTCCGCCGACGGTTACGGTAGCGGTGGCGATGAACTCCCGGCGGGTGGCGCCCTCCGCGCTTTCGGAGGTGGGGGTCTCCGGACGTGTGGAAGCGTCCGGAGAGGTGTTCTTCGGGTCCGTCATTGCTGCTCCATTCGGAAGACAACGGCCCGCACGCTAACGCGAAGAACGCGCGCGCGCCCCTACTTCTCTTGGCTCACGGGCCGCGTCATCACTTCGCGTGAAGCGGGAGCGGAGGCGCGGTCAGTCAGGACGGAAAGGATCTCGTGGAGCACCGTCAGCAGCACCACGCATCCGAGGATCTGCCACCCGATGACCCAGAGGCCGAAGCGCGCCCCGAGCAGGCCCGCGAGGCTCGGCAGGACGGCGATCCCCAGCGTCGCGGCGCTTACCTGGAAGCCCACCGCGTGAGCGGCCGCGTCCTGGCCCACCCTTCGGGGGGTCTCGGACATGAGGGCTGGAAAAATGGAGGAGATCGAGAATCCCAGCAGGCCCAACCCGAGTGCGGGAGGCAGTGAGGGCAGGGCGAAGAGGAGCGCGCCCACGACGGCCAGCGCGGTGCTCAGCCGCAGCAGCCGCACGGTGCCGACGCGCTCGATGACGAAGCCGAGCGAGATGCGTCCGGCGAGCAGACATCCCCAGAAGACGCTGACCCAGGTGCCCGCCTCCGCCGTGCCCAGGCCACGCTCCTCGGTGAGGAGCGTGTAGCTCCACTGGCCCGCGGTGACCTCGATGCCGGTGTAGAAGAAGAAGATGAGGATCTGCAACCCCACCGGGGCGCGGCGCAGGGCCTCGAGGGCACCCACCGTGGGCGTCACGTCGCCCGCCCCGCCCGGCTCGTTGGAGGTGGAGGCGGAGCCCCCGGGGGCCCCGTCCCATTGCCGGCGCATCAGCACGAAGCACAGCGCGAGGGTGCCCAGCAGCGCGGCGATGACGGCATAGCCCGCGCGCCACCCCGCGTCGCGCGCGAGCAGCGCCGTGGTGAGCACGGGACCCAGGGCCGCTCCGGTGCTGTAGGCCGCGTGCAGCCAGTTCATGTGGCGCGCGCCGAAGTGCTGGGCGGCGTAGGTGTTGAGCCCGGCGTCGATGGCGCCCGAGCCGAAGCCGATGACACACGAGGCCATCAGGAACAGGGGGAAGTAGGGAAGGGTGGCGTAGCCGGTGATGCCGAGCGTGACGAGCACGGTGCTGGCCACCAGCAGCAGGCCGACCCCGAGCGCGCGCATGAGCCGGCCCACGAGCAGGCCCGAGACGAAGTAGGACGCCGCCCCCGTGGCGAGGATGATGCCCATGCCCGCCTGGGGCAGCTCGAAGGTGTGGCGGATGGAGGGCCAGGAGACGCCGAGCACGGCGTCGGGCAGTCCGAGGCTCACGAAGGCCAGGTACGCGAGCGCGAGGAGGAGCGGGCGGGGAGGAGCGGGCGGGTAGGACGTGGTCGGGGCACTCATGGGCGGCGCCATCTATACGCGCCCGGGAATCGCCGTCCCAGACCCGTTCACCGGTGGGGCGCGGGACCCGGGGGAATGATGAACCGGGTGACACTCTGGCGTCGCGTCGGGTCAGGGAATCTTTTCGCCATCCATGTTCGAAGGAGTGGACCGGAGCGCGCCAGCGAAGGCGATGACCCGGTAGTAGTACCTGCCTGGGGCCACCTGCCTGTCCACGAACATCCTGGTGTTGGCGTCCACCCGGGCGATCTCCTGGTAGGTGATGGGCGAGACCTGGAGGCCGCGCTCGACGATGAAGCCCTGCTCCGTCTGGGAGTTGTCCGTCCAGCGCACCGTCACGTCCGAGCCCGCGCGTTGGGTGTAGCAGTTGGTCGGAGCCTCCAGGGAGGTGGCGGTCACCTGGATGGGCACGGAGGCGGTGGCGGTGGCGCCGTTGTTGTCCTTCACGGTGAGCGTGGCGGTGAAGGAGCCCCCTCGCGTATAGACATGGCTCACCGTGGCGCCGGTGGCGTGTTGTCCATCCCCGAAGTCCCAGGCATACGTGACGAGGGGACCATCGGGGTCCGTGGAGCCCGCGCTGCTGAAGGCCACCGTGAGGGGTGGGTTGCCCGAGGTGGGCGTCGCCGTGAGCTTCGCCACCGGAGGCTGGTTGCTGGGGCGCGAGGCCAGGGGGATGACGAACAGGGTGACGCTCTGGCTGGGAACGCGGGTGTGCAAAGCGCCCGCGGACACGGACACATCCCTCAGGCGGGTGATGGTATTGGTGGCGGTGAGCTGCCAGACCTGCGCCATCCATCCCGCTCTGAAGCCAGACAGGTTCAAGGTGAGGGGGGTGGAGCCCGTCAACACCTTGTTGACGACCATGACGGTGAGGGCGCCATCGCTCGTGCGCTGGGCGGCGAACGCGGACAGGTGGTCCGGCTCGGGCACGGAGCAGGCCACGCTCACGTCCCCGAAGGTGGACTTGCGCCCGTCGTAGTTGCGGTAGAGCTTCATCGCCTTGTAGGTGGGCGTGGCCGCGGCCGGCGTCTCCCAGCGGGTGGCGTAGTCCAGCCCCTCGCGGCCGAAGATGCCGAGGAGGTCTGCCTGGGTGGTGGCGCCATTGATGTGCGCCTCCGCGCCCCAGTTGTACTCGGTGAGGCCCACCTTCGTGCCCGGGTACCAGGTGCTCACCCAGTCCTTCAGGCGGGGCACCAGCATGACCGTGTCGTTGATCCACGTCTCGTCGACGTAGTCCGGATCCCACAACGAGCGCGTGGAGCGGTTGCGCCGCAGCTGCATCGCCTGGGAGGTGTTGCCACTGAACTCACCGCCCTGGGGGTAGTAGTGGACGGTGAAGACGTCCAGCAGCCGCCGGCCCGTGGTGCGCTCGTGCGTGCGCAATTGGTTCAGCAGCCAGGGCAGGTAGTCCCAGTCCCCGTTGGCCTCCCGGTCCGGGTAGCGGGTGTAGTCCGTCTGGGGCGCGTATTGATGGTCATAGCCGCTGTAGAAGTAGCCGCTCCAGCCCCACTCCTCGGGGCCGAGGATGAGCGCGTCCGGCTCCGCGTCCTTCACCGCGGCGGCGTGCGCGAGGAACTTGTCGCGCAGCTCCCGCATGGTGGCACCCGTGGGCTGCACGTCCCGGTGGGTCTGGTGCCAGAGGCTCGGCTCGTTATCCATGACGTAGTGGCGCACGCCCCCGCGCGCGGCCGTGCCCCAGGTCTGGCGCAGGTGCTCCACCCAGCCCTTCTGGAAGCGCGCGTCCACGGGCACGTTGGCGTCCCGGGGATCGTTGGCCACGTCCTTCCCCGAGACGTGCACCCCATCGCCGGCGTCCGGGTAGTAGGGATCCCTGTCCTGCTGCGCGCCGTACCTGGCGATGGAATAGCTGCACATCCTGGAGCGGTCCGGCCCCAGGTTCGCCACCCAGCCGAGGATGGGAATGGTGACGAGGGGCTCGGCGTCCGCCTCCCGGGTGCTCTGGATGAAGGCATCCACCTGGCCACCCGGTTGCGCGCTCGGGTAGGGCAGGCTCTCGAAGAAGTAGTCGTTGGCGCGGTTGGCGGCGTTCAATCGCCAGTTGTAGCGGCTGGTGGCGTTGCCTCCCCAGCGGTTGAGGGTGGCGTTGAGATCCTCCAACTGCGCCCGGGTGGCATGGGCGACGCCATAGATGAAGGGGTTGATGGGATGCCGCCCGGCGCTCACGTCGATGTCCACCGTCGTGGCTGGATTCTGGGCCAGCGCCGACGAGGCCATGCCGACGAGCAGACCCACGAGCCAGATGCTTCCACTTCCCCTCGTCCTTCCCGCTCCGGTCCCTTTGCGTTGCCGACGCCCTTGCATTCGTTCGCCCCTCCTCGCCGCTCGCGGACCCACCCCTGCTCCTGACTGCGGGGGCGAACCTGAACACGCGCGGGTTGCACAGCAACCTGGATCCGAACGGAACTCCACGGTCCCGGGAACTCAGCTCGTCGCGAGGGGTGGCTGGGATGTCTGGGATTGGGCGGGCCGCGCCCGCCCTGATGGATGCAAGGCATTGACCCCGTCCCGCGAGGAGGGGCGGGGCTCGCCCCGGAGGGCAGCTCGTCCGCTCAGTGGATGGCGGCGCGCACCCCGATGCGCTGGAGCACCTCGGCTTCGAGGACGAGCAGTTCCTCCAGGCGGGCGCGCACCGGCGTCTCGTCGCCTCCCGCCGCCGTGACGGCCAGCCGGTAGAAGAGCGACTGGTGGCCATCCTCGGACTGGGCGAGCTCCGCGTAGAAGCGGCGCAGCGACTCCTCCTCGAGTCCCTCGGCGAGCAGCGACAGGCGCTCGCAGGAGCGGGCCTCGATGACGGCGGCCACGAGCAGCCGGTCCACCTTGCGGCCCTCGTGCGAGGTGCGCACGGCCTTCTGCAGGCCCTGGGCGTAGGGGTCTCCCGCGTCCCGGTTCAAGGTCAGGCCGCGGGCGGCCATCAGCTCCAGCACCCGGGCCAGGTGCGCGCTCTCCTCGCGCGCCAGCCGCGCCATCTGCGCGGGCAGGCCCGGCAGATCCGGGTACACCTGGATCATCGAGAGCGCGTTGGCGGCGGCCTTCTTCTCGCAGTGGGCATGGTCCACCAGCACCTCGTCGAAGCGCTCGAGCGCGAGGGGCAGCCAGCGCGGATCACTGGGCTCCCGGAGGATGACGGGGCCCTCACCCGAGAGGGGACGGCGGTCAGGCGTGGGACGGGACATGGGCGCGGACTCTACCGCCCGCCGGACGCGGGGTTCCACCGTCACGAACGTGTCTCGCCGCCGGGAGTCCTGACGCGGGAACGTTGCTTGTCCCTTGGGCCCCGGGGCTTTAGGGACACTCCCGCCATGTCTTCCCACCAGATGCCCCTGATGTTCGTCCGCCACGCCGAGGCCGAGGGTGACCACCGCCTGGGTGATGAGAGCCGTCCCCTGACGCTCGAGGGCAGGGCCACCTTCCGTGCCCACGCACGCAAGCTCGCGCGCCTCACGCCCATGGTGGGCATCGCCACGAGCCCCCTGGTGCGCGCCATCCAGACCGCGGAGATCCTCGCCGAGGCCTTCGGACTCGCTCACGTGGAGGTCCTCCCCGAGTTGCGTCCCCGTCCCCAGGCGCCCAAGCGCATCCTCCACATGGCACGCGAGCTGGGCCCGGGCTGGATGCTCGTGGGGCACAATCCCTCGCTCGCCGTCGCGGGCGCGCGCGCCCTGGAGCAGGAGGAACTGCCCGGCAAGCTGCGCAAGGGGGCCGTGCTGGCGCTCCATCCCCAGGGCAAGCACTTCTCGCTGGCGTGGATGGCGACCCCGGGCCGCTCTCTCTTCAAGCCCGAGGCCCCCTCACGCGGTCGCACCTCGGAGGGGCACGATTGACCGTGCGCGGGGGCGGCCGGGCCTCGACGCACGTCAGATGGTGAGGTGCCACAGCTCGCGCAGGTCGGAGGGCAGCTGGCCGATGACGTCGTCGATCTCCCCCTCGGAGACCTGATCCCTCAAGGCGGTGAAGACGGCGCGGATCCTCCGCTCCGCCACGAGGGGCTCCACCTCCAGGTCTTGCGCCACCATCTGGATGAAGCCGTCCCTGCCGAACTTGCTCGCGGGTTTGCCCGTGTGCCGCTCGCAGCGGACCAGCAGATCCTGAAGCTTGCCGGGGAGCTGGGCTTCCAGGTGGGCCGGCTCCCCGCCGAAGAGCCGCTGTTCCAGGACGCAGAGCACCGAGATCGCGGCACGCTCCGCGTCTTCCTCGTTCATCGAGCCGATGGCCATGAGGTTGCGCAGGAAGGCCTTGTAGGTCTGGTTGCGCTTGGTTTCCCGGCGCTGCTCGCGCCGGGTTTGTAGGTCTACTCCCGAGGCACGTCGCGTCGCACCCGGCTCCTCCGTGCTCTGCGACTGTGGGTTGTTGATATCCATCCCGCTCTGATTGATGTTCGCCATATGCGCCTCCCTCGGGTTGAAAGGGTTCTCCCTATCGACCTTGACCATGCGTTGGTCTGGAGTACAGCGGGGGGGGCGCGACGGGATGCGCACCCTGGTTCCTGTGCGGGCCGACCTCCAGGCGCGCTTCGGGTCATCCCCCCGCGTCCCGCTAGGGAGGAGCGGGCAAGTGGATGAGCCCTGGTGTGCGCCCGAGGCGGACAGGCGTCACACTTCGATGAACCGTGTGCCGGTGATGCCCTCCGCCTCCATGGCCTGTTTGAGGCCCTCGGAGACGATGAGGGCGACCGGCCAGCCCCAGGGCCGGAAGATGTGGGCCCCTCCTGCTTTTCCGGGGTCGATGCGCAGACCTGAAACAACCCGGTACTCCCCCACCTTTTCTGGCTGTTCATCCTCGGGCGTCCAGTAGGCCACCCGTCTGCACCGGGCATCGTCGATACACCGGATGATGCGAAGCGAGTTGAGTATGAAGTAGGGCGCATCATGGCCCTCGACTCGCGCGGGAAGGAACTGCACTTCTTGGACATCCAGCCGCTCGAAGAGCTGGACGACCCGTTCATGGACGACAGGAATGGAAAACGCCGCCCAGCAATAGTCCAGAGGACGTCCTGGCGTATCGAGTGGAAACCGAGGAACGCAGCCTGGTTCGAGCGATTTCCCATCCTTGAATTGCCAGGGGTCTAGTTCCTGCCCCTGCTCATTCACGGGGCTTCCCAGATGCCACCGTGACTCGGAGCGCCTGTCGTCCATCAGTTCGAAATACCGGGCCATGTGCTTCACTTCGTCACCCATTGGTGGAGCGAGGCTCCGGGGGAACATACCTCATCCGCCACTTTCTGGAGTGCTCGCACCAGATTGCTTCTGCATTGTGCAACGGTCTGGCATTTTCTGAGTGCTGTTTCGAGTCGCTGATAGACTTCCGAATGGTACTCCTCGGGATGGGGGCCTTTATGTCCCTTGAGGTAGACGAGGTTTTCCGCCGCATCCAGACTCATCCCAGCCTTTGTGAAGAGCTTTTCGAACAAGGGCGTCCATGGTCCACCGTAGCGCGATGAAATCTCATTCTTGTTCGTTGCGAGGTGGTGCCAGTGGTAGTCCTTCTGGCTCTCGGTTCCATCCGTGCATGCATTGCCTGCCGCTGAAGTCGCCGTGCCCGCCGCCATGCCCGTTACGATGATGGTGCCATCGGCCACCATCTGCACTGTTGCCGCTCCCTCTACGGTCATTCCCCCGGCCAACGCGTGCCGAGGCGCCCATAGCAGCGCCCCGAGACCACCCTGGGGCACTTCGGGCAATCCCCTGGCTACTCCCATGCTGGCTGCCAGCATCAGCACGCGTAGCCCCGTTCCTCCCACTGTTTTGCCGAAGCGCTCCGCTACCGCCTCCAACTCTTCCACCGATCTCGCCGCCTCGGCTTCCTGGTACAACCTCGCGCATGCCCTCGCGAACTGGTTGAGTTCCAGCACGCCCACCAGCAAGGCCAGTCTCAGCGTCAACGCCATCACAAAGGCTTTGGTGAACAAGGGCTCTGGTGCCAGCCAGGCGGAGAAATACACCAGCACCGACAACGCGACGCTAGAGAGGAACACGGGTGAGCGGAACAGTTCCCGTGCCGCATCCCGGGCACCCTCACCCATGTAGGGGGGTGACATTTTCAACGCCATGAAGACGGGGCTCGTCTCCAATGCCCCGGGCAGTGGCACCTCGGGAACTCCGTAGCGGGACAAGAACTCCTCTCTCAGTCGCTGCTCCCACTCCGCGGGCTCCGGCCCCGTCGAGGTTCGCACGAGCCGGAAATGACGCCCTTTTTCCCTCGGGAAGGACTCATGGAAGATCGCGAGCACTTCCTGTGCCTCGTGCGGCGGCACTTGCTCTAGCGTCAAGTCTGGCTCCACCGGCTCGAAGGCAAGCCGCAGCCTGCCTCCGGGCAGTTCGCTCACCCGCACCGCCACGGGTTCCGGCTTCGGGTTCGCCTCGTCGACTGCCGAGCCTCGGGACGTCATGCACGATGTGGGCAGCACCAAGCACAAGGCCATGCACAGGCGCAGCAACAAGAGAGTCTTGCTCATTCCACACCCTAACCGTTCACGGAGACAGGTGAGCGGGGGGACATCATCGATGTGTCTCCAGTCGAAATCCCCAGGCGGCAGCCGCCCCGCGCTAATCCACCAGCACCACGCGTTGGGTGCGGCCGGCGAGGTAACCCACCCGGCGGGCGATGCGCGCCAGGGACTCGTCCTTCTCCTCCACGCGCAGGGTCAGGCGCGGCAGCGACGAGAGGAGGAAGCGGGAGATCTGCCCCAGGCACAGCGTGGCGTGGCCCTTCTTGCGCTGCGACGGCAGCGTGTAGAGGTTCTCCAGCTCCGCGCCGTATTGCGAGCGGCTGCCGATGTCCACCTTGAACACCAGCTCGCCGTCCTCCTCCAGCACGTAGGTGCGCTTGGCCCGCACGCGCTGCGCCACCCGCGCCTCGAAGTGGGGATCCTCCGCGAGCGCGTCCCGCTCGTGCAGCTCCTGGATGGCCCCCGCCGCCAGCGGCAACAGGCGCGGCAGATCCTCTTCGCGCGCCAGCCGCAAGAGCGGGTTGGTGAAGGGGCCCAGGTCATCGGCCGAGACGGAGAAGAGCCGGTAGGTGCGCGACAGCTTCGGCCGGCCCACGCACAGGCTGCGCACCAGCGCGTCCACCGCGGGCTTGTCGCCCACCGCCCCTCGGAGTCTCACGCGATCGGCCAGCGTGTCCGCGATGAGCCCCGTGGCCGTGCCGTCACTCGCCGAGGGCACCAGCAGCCCTCCCGCGCCCCCCACGAACACGGCCGCGGTGAGCGTCGGCCCATCGAAGCGCCCCCAATAGGAGAAGCCGCCCTGCCCCTCGGGCGAGGTGAGGCCGAATTCCTCCAACAGCCCCAGCAGGTAGAGGTTGTGGGCCGGATCCCGGGCGAGCAGCGCCCGCAGCGCTTCGGCGTCCCGGGCAGCTAGCTGTTGAACGGTGACGGACATGTGGCGTGCGTGCGAGGATGTACACCATAGCGCCCCGCCCGGGTTTTCAAGAGCCTCCCGCTTCACGGGATCCCGCGCGGAGTGTAGCAGGTGGAAATTTTCAGCCCAACCCCAGGGCCTCCTTCAAGGGCGTTTCGTGCGCCACCACCGGGGTCCGGGGCAGCAGCTCCGGGCGGAAGCGGTGGAGCAGCTCCTCGCGCGTCACCGGCGAGCCATCGCCCAGCCCGCTCCAGGCCGCGAGCAGCCCCAGCACCCGCTCGACGGCGATGCCACGCTCGCGCAGCTCGGCCACCGCGAAGGCGCCTTCCCGCTTGGCCAGCCGCTTGCCGTCCTCGCCCAGCACCAGGGGCACGTGCCAGAAGCGCGGGGGGCTCACGCCGAGCGCGTCGTAGAGCTGGAGCTGCCGGGGCGTGGAGGACAGCAGATCATCGCCGCGCAGCACGTCGGTGATGCCGCTGGCCGCGTCGTCCACCACCACGGCGAGCTGGTAGCTCGCCACGCCGTCATTGCGGCGCACCACGAAGTCCCCCACCGCCGCGGCCACGTCCTGGCAGTAGCGGCCGTGCAGTCCATCCTCGAAGCACCACTCCCCGGGGACGGCCTGGAAGCGCCATGCCGGAGGACGCGTGGCGGCCCGGGCCACGCGGGCCTCGGGCGTCAGGGCCGCGCACGTGCCCGGGTAGCGGGGGCCCTCCTCGCCCAGGCCATGGGGGGCACTCGCCGCCCGGGCGATCTCCGCGCGCGTGCAGAAGCACGGGTAGACCCGGCCCGCCCGCTCCAGCCTCTCCAGGGCCGCCTGGTACACCTCCCCGCGCTCGCTCTGCACCAGGGGGGGCTCGTCCCAGTCCAGGCCCAGCCACGTGAGATCCCGGTACAGGTCATCCAGGAAGGCGGGCCGGCAGCGCGCCCGGTCCAGGTCCTCGATGCGCAAGAGGAAGCGGCCTCCCGCCGCGCGGGCCTGGAGCCAGCCGAGCAGCGCGCTGCGGGCATTGCCGAGGTGGATGCGCCCGGTGGGGCTGGGCGCGAAGCGTCCGCGAAGGCTCATGACGTGGTGGCGGCCAGACTAGCTTGGCCTCCCCGCGAGGCGTGCGCAGTTTTCACCCGCCGTGCCCCTCGGATGGGGGAGCATGCGTCTTCAGGCGGGCGAGCATGCGTGCCCGTGCCACCCGGTGTGCCCTGGATGGAACCCGATGCACTTTCTTCACTGCTCCGATGTCCACATGACGGCGGACTACCCGTCACTGCCCATGCGTCCCCTGGGCTGGCGGCGGTGGCTCGCCATGTTCGAGCAGACCGTGGGAGGGCGCCGCAAGGCCTACGCGCGAGCGCCCGCGACGCTCGCCACCATCGCGGACGACGCGCGGCGCTGGGGCGTGGACCACTTCATCCTCTCCGGTGACGTCACCCAGTACGCGCTGGAGCCCGAGTTCGTGCTCGCGCGCCAGGCTCTGGGCGAGCTGGCCGAGGACCCGGGCCGGTGCACCATCATCCCCGGCAACCATGATGTCTTCACGCCGGGCAGCCACCGCTCGGGCCGCTTCGCGCGGCACTTCGGCCAGCTCTTGCACAGCGATCTGCCCGAGCACCAGCGCGAGGGGGCCTTCCCCTTCGTGCGGCTGGTGGGGCGGGACGCCGCGGTGGTGGGGCTCTTGTCCGCGCGGGTGCCGGTGGTTCCCGGGATCGCCTCGGGCCTCATTGGCGCGGCGCAGTTGGAGGGGCTCTCGGCGGTGGTGGCGGATCCCCGGCTGGAGGGCCGGGCCCTGCTGGTGGTGGTGCACCACGCGCCCTTCACGCCCGCGGGCGGCGCGGATCACCCCCTGCATCGGCTCCGGGACGCGAAGGCGCTCATCCGTCTGCTGCGGGGCCCGCGCTTCGCGGTGCTGCACGGCCACATCCATCACCGCTACCACCTGCCGGCCACGGCCGAGCGGCCACATGTCTTCTGCGCGGGCTCGTCCACGCAGGCCGGACGCGAGGGCTACTGGATCATCGAGGTGAACGAGGGCCAAGTGGTGGGCGGGCGCCAGCACGTCCCCGGAGGGCCGCACACGCCCGCCGTCGAGGCTCACGCCTGAAGACGAGGCGAGGCGTAGCGCCGCACGAAGTGGATCCACCGGCGCTCATCCACTTCCACCTGCCACTCGGTGTTGGGCGTGAGCGGCAGGCGCTGCTTGAGGAAGAGCTCCAGGTGGTCCGCGGCCTTCACCGGCGAGAGTCCCGGCGCGCGAAAGGCGACGCGCAGGAAGACCTCCAGCGAGGGCGTCACTTCCACGACGGCGTAGATGCGCAGCGGCCCGACGCGCCGTTGGTGCTGCACGTCCTGCGCGGGCACCACCGCCGCCCCGTTCGCCTGGACCGCCATCCAGTTGGATGGAGCCAGGGCGAACTCCAACAGCTCCACGCTCGCCTCTTCCAGACTCGCATGCTCATGGATGGAAAGCATTCCCCCACCTCCTGTCGTGGCCGTTCGCGATCGAGGATGTGCCCAGCTCCCAGGGGGTGCAAGGGGGCGGGGGACGCTTCTGGCGGCGAGTTCTCCCGCGCGTCCTCCACACGTCAACCACTCGTCAGTAACGCGGTGCGCGGTGTGGCGGAGCCCGGGGGAAGGACTCACAGTGCGTCCCGTGCCTCAACGTCCGAGTGCCACCGACGCGAGGAAGCGCCACGAGAGCCGGGTGGCCTCGCCGCTGATCACGTCGATGAGCTCGTCGCGGGTGCGCTCGTCCCGGCACGCCGTGCGGAAGACGCGATCCAACAGCCGTGGCCGCTCGAAGGCCCACATGAGCCGGCGGTTGAGCCGGAACGCGGTGCGGAAGCGCGTGCGCCAGCGCCGCGCGTAGCCGCCGAGCCCCCGGGCCGACAGGTCTCCCGCGCTCACGGCCTCGGCCACCGCCTCGGCGGCGAAGGCGCCGGACTCCAGGGCGAACTCGATGCCCTCGCCGGTGAGCGGGTTGACGAAGCCGGCCGCGTCCCCCAGCAGCAGCGCCTGATCGAAGGTGGTGTGCCGGGCCGAGGAGCCGAAGGGCAGGTGGTGTCCCTTGGGCCGCCCCAGGCGCCGGCCCCCGGCGAGCTCCGCCGCCACGCGAGGGCTCGCGCAGAAGCGATCGAGCAGCTCGGGCAGCCGCGCGCTGGACGCTGCGAGCTGGTCCGCGCGTATGCCCAGGCCCACGTTGGCCCGGCCTCCGGGCAGCGGGAAGATCCACCCATAGGCGGGCAGCAGCGCCTCGTCCCAGAAGAAGCCCATGCCCCGGGGGTGTGACAGGCGCACGTTCTCGTAATAGACGCGGATGGCGAAGGCGCACTCGTGCGCGGGGAAGTCCGGGGCCCCGAGCGCGCCGCGGATCACCGAGGGGGAGCCGTCGCACCCGAGCACCACGTCGGCCAGCAACGACTCGCCCCCGAGGCAGCGCAGCCGCGGCACGCCGCCTTCGCGCTCCAGGCCCACCACCCGCACGCCCTCGCGCAGGGTGGCCCCCGTCTGGACGGCCCTGTGCACGAGCCGCTCGTCGAGCACCTCCCGGGGGATGATGCTGGCCTTGCCGCCGAAGAGGCGGGCCGGAATGGCGGCGTCCCACACCACGCCGCCCGGGGAGACGGCGTGCACCGAGTCCACGGGCGTCCCATCGGTGCTCGCCAGCGTGCCGAGCCCCAGGCGCTCCAACATCCACAGCGTGCGCGGCGTGCAGCCATCCCCACACGTCTTGTCGCGGGGAAAATGGCCGCGCTCCAGCAGCGTCACCCGGGCGCCCTGCTGCGCGAGGAAGGTGGCGGCCGATGAACCCGCGGGTCCTGCTCCGACGATGACGATGTGGGGGGCGGAGGCACGGCGGGACATGGCGCGCCCTCTTACTACGCCGGCTCCGCTCGCGAGGGAGGGATCCCGTCTCACCCTCGCGCGGCGGACACTCCGGCCGGGGGGGCGCGCGGCGCGTAGACGGTGGGCATCAGCGCGCGCACGCGCGTGCCCAGGCCCAGCAGGCTCTCGGAGTGGCCGAGGAAGAGCATCCCCTGGGGGTACAAATGATTGAGCAGCCGCTCCACGGCCCGGGCCCTCGAGGTCGGGTCGAAGTAGATGAGGACGTTGCGGCAGAAGAGCAGATCGAAGCGCCCCACCACCCCGTTGTCGTCATTCAGGTTCACCCGCTGGAAGCGCACCAGCGCGCGCAGGTGGGCGTCCGCCTTCATCCACGC
Source organism: Cystobacter fuscus (assembly GCF_044360685.1). Taxonomy (GTDB): domain Bacteria; phylum Myxococcota; class Myxococcia; order Myxococcales; family Myxococcaceae; genus Cystobacter; species Cystobacter fuscus_C. The sequence continues at coordinate 2,122,761 of NZ_CP043491.1, forward strand.
CTCCTGGCTGCCCACGCCGCGCAGCATGTAGGCGCGCAGGTAGGGCTTGGGAATCTGCGCGGCCTTCTCCACCGGCCAGCGCGCCTGCCGGGCCTGCTCGAGGATGCGCGTGGAGAGATCCGTGGCGAGGATGTCGATCTCCCAGCCCTCCTCGGCCGGCAGGTGGTGGCGCAGCACCATGGCGAGCGAGAAGGGCTCCTCGCCCGTCGAGCACCCCGCGCTCCACACCCGCACCCGCTTGCCCTCGCCGCTGCCGGTGTCCCCCTGGTGGCGCCAGCGCGGCAGCACGTCGCGCGCCAGGAAGTCGAAGTGCCGGGGCTCGCGGAAGAAGTGCGTCTCGTGCGTGCACAGCGCGTCCAACAGCCGCACGCGCTCGGCGCTGTCCTCCTCCGCCCGCCGCAGGTAGGCCGCGAAGGAGGGGTTGCCCAGCTCGCGCAACCGGCGCGACAGCCGCCCCACCACCAGCGCCTTCTTCGCGGGCGACAGCCAGATGCCCGCCTCGCGGTAGATGAACTGCTGGATGCCGGTGAACTCCCGCTCGGACAGCGGCGGGGGCTCGGGGGCGAATTTTGCCCCGGACTCCTCCGGGCGCTCCGGTTTCATGCGACCTTCCCGGTGGGGCTCCCGGTGTCCTCCCCGGGCGGGGCCCGCAGCGCCGTGGCCGACAGCACTTCCTGGCCGCTGAGCACCTTGTCGATGTCCAGCAGCAGGATGAACTTGCGCGCCGTGCCGACGCGGCCCATGCCCAGCAGGTAGTCCACGTGCACCGGCGTGCCGAAGGCGGGCGGGGGCGCCACGTCCTCGGGCCCCAGCTCGATGACCTGGCCGATGGCATCGGCGAGCAGGCCCAGGACGATGTCCTCGTTGCCCTGCCTCACCTCCACCACCACGATGCAGCTGCGGCGCGTGAGCTGGATGGGCGGCAGGCCCAGCTTCACCGTCAGGTCCACCACCGGCACCACGCTGCCGCGCAGGTTGAACACGCCGCGCACCCACACGGGGGCTCCGGGCACGCGGGTGACGGTGTCGTACTCGATGATCTCCTTCACCCGCAGGATGCCGAGCGCGTACTCCTCCCCGGCGAGGATGAAGCTGAGGTACTGCGTGGCGGCGGAAGTCTCCTCGCTCATGTCACTCATTCTCACACCTGGAAACGCTTGAAGTCCCGATCCTCGTCGGGATGGGGAGCGGGGGCCCGGGGGGCTTGCCTGGACGCTCCGGCGCCGAGCCCGCTCGCCGCGGCCTTCAACCCCGCCGCGGGGGAGTGCGTCTGGGGGCGGTGGGCGGCCGGGGGGCGGAAGCCGCGCTCGGAGCGCTCGGCGCCCTCCGAGAGGTGGAAGAAGGACACGAGCTGTTGCAGCGCCTCGGCCTGGGCGGACAGCTCCTCGGCGGTGGAGGCGAGTTCCTCGGAGGCCGAGGCGTTGCGCTGCGTGACCTGGTCCACGTGCAGCATGGCCTTGTTCATCTGGGTGACGCCGGTGGCCTGTTCGGCCGAGGCGGCCACCACCTCCTGCACCAGGTCCGCCGTCTTGCGGATGGAGGGCACCAGCTCCGAGAGCAACTGCCCCGAGCGCGACGCCACCTTCACGCTGCTGGAGGCCAGCCCCGAGATCTCCCGCGCCGCCGTCTGGCTGCGCTCGGCCAGCTTGCGCACCTCGGTGGCCACCACCGCGAAGCCCTTGCCATGGGCCCCCGCGCGCGCCGCCTCGATGGCCGCGTTGAGCGCCAGCAGGTTGGTCTGGTAGGAGATCTCCTCGATGATGGAGATCTTCTCCGCGATGGAGTTCATCGCCTCCACGGTCTCCTTCACCGCCTTGCCGCTCTCGTCCGCGTCCCGGGCGCCCTGAAGGGCCATCTGCTCCATCTGCCGGCTGTGGTCCCGGTTCTGGGTGATGGTGGACGTCATCTGCTCCAGGCTCGCGGTCGTCTCCTCCACGCTGGTGGCCTGCTCGTTGGTGCCATGCGACAGGCTCTGCGAGGAGGAGGACACCTGGGCCGACGCGGAGGCGAGCGTGCTGGCGCCCTCGCGCACCTCGCTGATGACCTGGGAGAGCTTGAGCACCATGCGCTGCATGGACGCGAGCAGCCGGCCCGTCTCGTCCTGGGTCTCCGCGGTGACGCGCACGCTCAGGTCGCCATCGGCGATGCGATCCGCCGCCTGCAGGGCCTCGGTGAGCGGCCGGGCGATGATCCGCGCGATGAGGATGCTCAGCAGCACGCCGATGAACAGGCTGGCTCCCACGACGGCGGTGATCCATGACCGCGCGATGGCGTAGATGTTGTCCGAGTCGACCGACGCCTTGCGCGAGGCCTCCTGGATGGCCAGCACCAGCTCATCCAGCTTGTCGGAGGAGGCCTGGTAGAGCTGTTGCGCGCGGCCCTGGTTGATGCCCTGGATCTGATCCAGGGTCGGGTTGTTGCGTGACAGCTCGATGAGGCGGTCGTGCTCCTCCAGGTAGTTCTTCCAGAGGCGGGTGAACTCCTCGTACAGGCGCCGCTCCTTCTCGGAGGAGATGAGCGGCTCGTACTTCTTGAAGCTGCCCTCGATGGACTCCAGTTCCTGACGCATGAGCCGCTCGAGCTCGGCCATCCGCGTGGTGTCGATCGACAGGATGTGCTGCTGCTCGAGGATGAGGAAGTCCGAGGTGTCGGTGTTGGCGGCCGACACGTGGATGATGCTGGGCATCCAGGTGTCGGTCACCACGTCCGTCGCGTCATTCATCTTGCTCAGCTGCTGGGTGGCGAAGACGCCCAGCACGACGTTGAGCATGCTCAGGCCGATGAAGGAGAGGAGCAGTTTGGTGGAGATCTTCAGGTTGTAGAACCAGGTCATGGAGGGAGGGGTGCTTCGGGGGAGGGAGACTCAGGCGCGGGCGGCGGGAGGAGCCGCCTGGAGCGCCTGGTGAAGGAGCGCGGGGACGTCGAGGATGAGGGCGACCCTGCCGTCCCCGAGCAGGGTGGAGCCCGAGAGTCCGGGCAGTCCCTGGCAGAACCTGCCCAGGGGTTTGATGACCGTCTGGCCCTGGCCGAGCAGGGTGTCCACGGCGAGGCCCGCGAGGCCGCGCTCGTGGCCGATGACGACGAGGTTCTCCCGGGCGGGCGTGCTGCCGCCCAGGCCGAAGTGCTCGCGCAGGCGGAGGTAGGGCAGCGCCGAGCCACGCAGGCTGAAGACGCCGGTGCGGCCGGGGCGGCTCTCCGCCGCGGGCAGCTCCACGCACTCCAGCACGTTCTGCAGGGGGATGACGTACGTCTCGCCCCCCACCGCGACGTTGAAGCCCTCGATGATGGAGAGGGTGAGCGGCAGGCGCAGGCTGAAGGTGGTGCCCTCTCCCGGGGCGCTGTCCACGGACACGGTGCCCCGGAGCGACTCCACGTTGCGCTTCACCACGTCCATGCCCACGCCGCGGCCGGACAGCTCGGTGATGCGCTCGGCGGTGGAGAAGCCGGGCGCGAGGATGAGCCGCAGCAGCGCGCCGTCGTCCGGCGTCTCCTCGGGCCCCAGCAGACCCTGGGCCCGGGCACGCGCGGTGATGCGCTCGCGGTCCAGGCCCATGCCGTCGTCCACCACCTGTATGACGAGCGTGCCCGCGTCGTGGAAGGCGCGCAGGCTCAAGGTGCCGGTGGGGGCCTTGCCGCGCGCCTGGCGCACCTCGGGCGTCTCCAGCCCATGGTCCATGGCGTTGCGCACCAGGTGGGTGAGTGGATCGCGGATGAGCTCGGCGATCGTCGTGTCCACCTCCACGTCCTCGCCGCTCAGCTCGCAGCGCACCTGCTTGCCCATGGCGAGGCCCAGGTCGCGCACCGTGCGGACGAAGGGCTGGAAGGTGCGCCCGATGGGCACCATCCGCACCTTCATCACCACCTCCTGCAGGTCCAGGTAGAGCCGGTCCCCGTCGCGGTGGGCCTCCAGCAGTTGCTGGGGCGTGTAGCGGTGCGCCTGCGCGAGCATCTCCGCGAGCCGCCCGCGCGCGATGGCGATCTCCCCGGTGAGATCCAACATCCGATCCAACCGCCCCAGCCCCACGCGCAGGGTGTGCTCCCGGTGCGCGGTGGGCTCGGCCGGGGTCGCGGGCCGCTCCGCCGCCGCGCGCGCCTGGACGGGCTGGGAGGCCTTGAGCGTGCTCTCCAGCAGCCGTCGCACCTCCGGGGCCGGCAGCCGCTGGGCGGGCTCGCTCGCGGGCTCGAGGCCCACCTGCTCGCGCAGCACGTCCACCGCCTGCAACATCAGCGAGCCCAGCCCGGCGTGCAGGACGACGGCCCGCGCCTCCAACAGCGTGAGCAGATCCTCCAGCAGGTGCGCCAGCTCCACCGCCGCGGTGAGGCCCACCGCGCCCGCTCCGCCCTTGAACGTGTGCAACGTGCACAGCAGGGAGGCGAGCGGTGGAGGACCAGACGTGCGCTCGAGCGCTAACAGTCCCTGTTCCAGCGTGGCGAGTTGCTCTTCGGCCTCGGCGAGGAAGAGGGCGTGGATCTTCTCCAGCTCGGGAGTCATGGGGCCCGAATGCAACAGCAATCCGCGCGCCAGGATTCTTTTGTTCACAATCGGTCGAATTTATTCGGCCCTGGCGGCGGCTCCCGGCCCTGTTTCCAAGATTTTGAGTCTGGATTCTAGACTTTGGCCGAGAGGCCCAGGCTCTTGAGCTTCTGGTACAGCGAGCTGCGGGGGATGCCCAGCCGCTGGGCGGCGCGGCCGACGTGTCCTCCCTCGGCGGAGAGCACCCGGGAGATGTGGCGGCGCTCGACCTCCCGCAGGGTGAGGGAGAGGTCCGGCTCGGACGGGGACGCGGTGGGCGCGTCGGGGAGCATGGCCGCGAGGGCGGCGTTGAAGTCCAGGTCCTCCGTTCTCAGCACGGGGTGGGTGGAGAGGAGGGCGGCGCGCTCGAGCACGTTGCGCAGCTCGCGCAGGTTGCCGGGCCAGGTGTAGCCACACAGGGCCGCCTCGGCCTCGGCCGTCAGCCCGAGCCCGGGACGTCCCAATTCCTCCGAGAGCCGCTCGAGCATGTTGCGGGCGATGACGGGGATGTCCTCGGGGCGCTCGCGCAGCGCGGGCAGGCGCAGGGGCAGGGTGCTGATGCGGAAGTAGAGATCGCCGCGGAAGCGCCCGGCCCGCACGCGCTCGACGAGGTCCTGGTGGGTGGCGGCGATGAGCCGGATGTCCACCGTGCGCTCCTCCACCTCGCCCAGCCGCCGGAAGCGCCGCTCCTCGAGCACCTTGAGCAGCTTGGGTTGGACGAGCGGATCCATGTCGCCCACCTCGTCGAGGAACAGGGAGCCCTTGTGGGCGACCTCGAGCAGGCCGAGCTTGCGCTGGACGGCGCTGGTGAAGGCGCCGCGCTCGTGGCCGAAGAGCTCCGTCTCCAGGAGCTGCGGCGCCAGGCCCGCGCAGTTGAGCTGCACCAGGGGCGCGCGGGCCCGGGGCCCACGCAGGTGGATCCACGAGGCGAGCATGCCCTTGCCCGTGCCGGTTTCTCCCAGCAGCAGCAGGGCGCGGTCGCTGTCGAGCACCCGGCGGACGGTGGCTTCGAGCTGGCGGATGAGTGGGCTGACGCCCAGGAACGGCTCGGGCCCACCAGCGGTGTCCGGGGGAGGAGGGGCGCGGGTGCGTTGCGCCTCCAGCACGTGCTCCAGCAGGCGCAGCAGATCGGGGGGCTCCACCGGCTTGGGCACGAACTGCTCCGCTCCGAGCTTGATGGCCTGGACGGCGCCATCGATGGAGGGGGTGGCGGAGAGCACCAGCAGGGGGACGGAGGGATGGCTGGCTCGCCACGCGGGGAGCAGCTCGGACAGGGGCCTTCCTGGCAGGTGCTCCTCGAGCAACACCACGTCCGGCCGGGCGCGGCGCAGCAACTCACGCGCCTCGTGGGCGTCGCGCGCCTCCAGTGCCTCCCACCCCCGCGGCTCGATGAACCGGCGGAGGGCCGAGCGGAGTTCCGGGTCCGCGTCGGCGATCAGACACCTACCCGTCATGGTGGCTCATCACTCACCTTCCCTGGGGGAACGCTAGGGGGGCACCCCGACGTTCGACCATCGCGAAGGCCCTTCAGGTCGCCGCTGCTTGTGATGTAGCCACTCGGGGTGGCCCGGGCATCGCGGCCCTCGCGCCGGGCCCGCATCAGGAGGCGAGGGGCTGGCGCGGGGGGCGCGTGCGCTCCACGGCGGCCTTGAGCTGGCCGCAGCCCGCGTCGATGTCGATGCCGCGGCGCTGGCGCACGGTGCTCGGCAGGCCGTAGCCCGCGAGGATGTCCTGGAAGGCGCGCACGGAGTCGGGCCCGCTGGGCTGCTCGGCGTAGCCCACCGTGGGGTTGAGGGGGATGAGGTTGACGTGCGCGTCCATGCCCTGGAGCAGCGCGCCCAGCGCGTGGGCCTGCTCGGGCGTGTCGTTGCGCCCGGAGATGAGGGCCCACTCATAGAAGATGCGGCGCTTGCGCTTGTCCGTGTAGTAGCGGCAGGCGTCCATCAGCTCGGCGAGCGGCCACTTGCGCGCCGCGGGCACCAGCGCGCCCCGCTCCGCGTCCGTGGCGCCATGCAGGCTCACGGCGAGCTGCACCGGCCGGTCCTCGTCCGCGAGCCGGCGGATGCCGGGCACCACGCCCACGGTGCTCAGGGTGATGAAGCGCGGCCCGAGCGCCAGCCCCAGCGCGTCCACCAGGATGTCCACCGCCGCGAGCGTGCCCTCGTAGTTGTGCAGGGGCTCGCCCATGCCCATGAGCACCACGTTGCGCAGGGTCTCGTTCGTCTCGCGCAACAGCCGCGTGACGTGCAGCACCTGGCCGATGATCTCCCCGGGCGACAGGTGGCGCACGAAGCCCATCTGCCCGGTGGCGCAGAACACGCACCCCATGGCGCACCCCGCCTGCGTGCTCAGGCACACCGTGGCCCGGCCCTTGAACCGCATGAGCACCGTCTCCACCGTCTGCCCGTCGCGCAGCCGCAAGAGCAGCTTCCGGGTGTAGCCGTCCGAGCTGAACACCTCATGGTGGGTGGTGGGCCGCTCCAGGAGCGTGCGCTCGCGCAGCGCCGCCACCAGCTCCGGCTTCAGCCCGGTGAGGGCGTCGAAGGACTCCACCTGCTGCCGGTAGAGCGCCGTCCAGAGCAGGTCCCGGTAGTGGGCGCTGTAGCCCCAGCGGCCCAGCAGCTCGCCCAGGGCGGCGCGGGGCAGGTCGTACAGGTTGACCAGGGGAAGGGCGGGGGAGGCATCCATCGTCGGACGGATAACACACCCCGGCCCCGGACGAAGGGGGGGCGGGAACAGACGAGCGGGCGGGCGCCGTTCCTCCGGTCCGGGCCCTGTGTCCGCCAGAGGACGGGACCGGGCGCCGGGGCGCGTTCTGTTGTCGATTGGAAGGCTGCCCTGGCCTGGGTGCCCCGGGGGGATGTGGGAGCTGCCGTGGGGACTTAAATTTCCACGGTGAAAATCGAGCGGCGGTGGGACGTCCTGGTGGTGGGGGGCGGTGCGAGTGGGACGTTGCTGGTGACCCAGCTCCTGCGAAACGCACCTGGCCCGTTGCGGGTGGCGCTGGTGGAGCGGGAGGCCCGGACGGGACCGGGGCTGGCCTACTCCACCTCCCATTCGAGTCATCTTCTCAATGTCCCGGCGGGGCGGATGAGCGCCTTTCCGGATGACCCCGAGCACTTCCTGCGCTGGATGCGCCGGATCGAACCCGGCACGGCCCCGGGCGACTTCGTGGCCCGCCAGCGCTATGGGCAGTACCTCGAGGCGCTGCTCCGGGAGAGCCGGCGCGCCGCGGCGCCGGGCGTCGTGCTGGAGCTGATCCGGGGCGAGGTCTCGGCGCTCTCCGAGGTGGACGGCGTGGTGCGGGTGGCGCTCGCCCAGGGTCCGTTGCTCGAGGCGCGCGCGGTGGTGCTGGCCCAGGGCAATGCCCCGCCCGCCGACCTGCCCGTGGAGGGGGGTGGCCTCTACGAGAGCGCGAACTACGTGCGCTCGCCCTGGGCCCCGAGGGCCCTGGAGCACATCGAGCCCCACCACTCGGTGCTGCTGGTGGGCACGGGCCTGACGATGGTGGACACGGTGCTCTCGCTGGCCGAGCGCAACCACGAGGGCCGCATCCACGCCCTGTCCCGGCATGGCCTGCTGCCTCAGGTCCACCGTCCCGGCGTCCAGCCGCGTCCGCCGCCGCGCTTCTCCGAGCCGCGCAGCACGCGCGCGCTCTTCCACGAGCTGCGCCGCGAAATCGAGGGCCTGCCCGAGGGGAGCGACTGGCGGGACGTGGTGGATGGGTTGCGGCCGGTGACGGCCTCGCTCTGGCGCGGCCTGCCCGTGCCGGCCCAGCGCCGCTTCCTGCGTCATCTGAGGACCCTGTGGGACGTGCACCGTCACCGCATGGCCGCCTCGGTGGCGGACACCCTCGCGCAGCTGCGGCGCGCTGGCGTGCTGCACGTCCACGCGGGGCGCTTGCGTGGCTTCCAGCTGTTGGACGAGGGCTGGGTGGAGGCCCGCGCGCGGCCTCGCGGGGTGGTGTTCGAGGCCTCCTTCCGCGTCCAGCACGTCATCAACTGCACCGGCCCCGACTGCTCCTTCGCCCGGGCCCATCCGCTGCTGCGCTCGCTGCTGGAGTCCGGACTCGCCCGGCGCGATGCCCTGGGGCTCGGGCTCTCCACGGACGAGGGGGGCGCGCTGCTCGACGGCCAGGGCCGGGCCTCCGCGACGCTCTTCACCCTCGGGCCTCTGCGCCGGGGCGAGCTGTGGGAGAGCACGGCGGTGCCGGAGATTCGCGACCAGGCCGCCGCGCTGGCATGGCGGCTGCGGCGCGAGCTCGCCGCGCGCCCGGATGCGTTCGCTTCCCGTGATGTCCACCCCTTGTCGTGAGGAGACTTCTTCTTTCCCATGGGCCTTCAAATCGACTGCGAGAAGTTCGAGACCCAGGAATACGAGGCCTTCAGCGAACGGCTCACCGAGAGCCTCGAGGTGCTGCGCGCCCTGCTGGCGCGGCCGGGCTTCGGTGAGGGCGCGCCGTCACTCGGCGCCGAGCTGGAGATGTTCCTCGTGGACGTCCACGGCCGGCCCCTTCCGGTGAACCGGCAGGTGCTGGGCCAGACGGCGGACCCGCGGGTGACGGTGGAGCTCAACCGCTTCAACATCGAGTGCAACCTGCGGCCGGGGCCCCTGGCGGGGCGTCCCTTCTCGGCGATGCGCGCGGAGTTCGAGAGCGCGCTGGCGGAGGTGTCGCGCGCGGCGGCCACGCAGGGCGCGCGCGTGGCGGTGATGGGCATCCTCCCCACGCTGCGCGAGGCGGACCTGCGGCCGGGCTCGCTCACGGCGATGCCGCGCTACCGCGCCATGTCCACCTCCATCCGCCGCAGCCGGGGCGAGGTGCCCTTCCGCGTGGTCATCCAGGGAGAGGATCCGCTCTCGCTCGAGTGGGACGACGTGACGCTCGAGGGGGCCAACACCTCGTTGCAGTACCACTTGAGGGTGCTGCCGGCGGACTTCGCGCGCCTGTACAACGCGTGCCAGCTCGCCACGGCGCCGGTGCTGGCGGTGAGCGGCAACTCGCCCTTCCTCCTGGGCCGGCGGCTGTGGGACGAGACGCGCGTGGCGCTCTTCCGCCAGGCGGTGGATGACCGGGGCGAGCGCTCCCCCGAGGCGCCCCGGCCCGGACGCGTGAGCTTCGGCCACGGCTGGGTGCGCGAGGGCGCGTGGGAGCTGTTCGCCGAGGCGGTGTCGCTGCACCCGCCGCTCTTGCCGGTGCTGGCGCCGGAGCCTCCCCGGGAGCACCTGACCGAGGACGGCCTGCCGCGGCTCGAGGAGCTGCGCCTGCACCAGGGCACGGTGTGGAACTGGAACCGCGCCATCTATGACCCTGGCGACGGGGGCCACCTGCGCATCGAGATGCGCGCGCTGCCCGCGGGCCCCACGGTGGAGGACATGCTGGCCAACGGGGCGCTGCTCCTGGGCCTCACGCTGGGGCTGGGCGGCGAGGTGGAGCGGCTCTTGCCCTCCATGCCCTTCGCCTACGCCCAGGACAACTTCCTGCGCGCCGCGCGCCACGGCCTGGACGCGGTGCTCCTGTGGCCCGAGCGTCCCGGCCACGCCCCCCGGGCCCTGCCCGCACCGGACCTGGTGCGGCGGCTGCTGCCCGTGGCCCGCGAGGGGCTGGTGGGCGCGGGCGTGGACCCGGACGAGTCGGACGCGCTCCTCGGCATCATCCAGGCCCGGGTGGGCGCCGGGTGTACCGGGGCACGCTGGCAACGGAAGATGTTGGCCTACCTGGAAGCACACATGCCCCGACCCGATGCCCTGGGGGCCTTGCTGGAGCGTTATTTGACCCATGCGGCGTCCGGCAGGCCGGTCCACGAGTGGCCGGGAGCGTGAAAAGCGGTGGGGGGCGCTTCCGCGCTTGCGACGAGGGCCTGACCTTTGCGACGCTCCAACCCTCTTGCATGCCCCTCGTTTCGTTGGTCTGCCCTGGTGAGTGAGCCTGTTGCCGCGAAGGTCCTCGTCGTCGAGGACAATCGAACCATGCTGGCCCTGATGCAGTACTACCTGAGCAAGGACTTCACGGTCTTCCTCGCCAGGTCCGCTGAAGAAGCACTCGAAGTGCTTCAGCGGGAGCAACTGCACGCGGTCGTATCGGATCAAAACCTTGGGGACGGCTTGATGGGAGTGGACCTCCTCAAGCGGGTCTCCGAGCTCCAACCCCATGCCGCGCGCATCCTGGTGACGGCATCCCAGAAGCTGGAGGACGCCCAGAAGGCCATCAATGAAGCGCGGGTGAATCACTTCCTCACCAAGCCCTTCACCGAGCAGGAACTGAAGAACACCGTGGGCCAGGCGGTGCACAACGCCGCGCTGGTGGCCATTCGCGACAAGATGGTGCAGGAGCTCAAGGAGCAGCTCGGGCTGCGTCCGGCCAAGCCGGCGGCGGGGCGCTCGCCCCCCTCGAGCACCCGCATCAAGACGGTGGAGCCGCGCGCGCCGGATGCCAAGGGCGGCAACCAGCCGCTCATTCCGGAGAGCGAGCGGCTTGCCTTCCGCGATGGCCTCACGGGCCTCTACAACCACCGCTACTTCCAGGAGGCGCTGAGCGCGGGCCTGTTGAGCGCGCGGCGCCGCGAGCAGAAGTTGATGCTGGTGCTCGTCGACATCGACGGCTTCCGGCGCTTCAACCTCTCGCGCGGCTACGCCGAGGGCGACAAGCTCTTGCGCCGCGTGGCCCAGCTGGTGACGGAGCTGATGGAGGATCCCGTCACCCACGCGCGCAGCGACAATTCCTCGGAGATCGCCGCCCGCTACGACTGGGACGTGTTCGGCGTGGTGCTGTGCAACGCGGACGTGGAGCGGGCGCGCACCTACGCGGAGAAGCTGCGCAAGGCCGTGGAGGAGCTCGACTTCCCGGAGGGCACGGGCGGCGGGCAGGGCGAGGTGACGGTGAGCGCCGCCATCTCCGTCTTCCCGGATCCGGCGCGCTCCGAGCAGGATCTCATCTCCTTCGCGGAGAAGGCGCTGCGCGCCTCCAAGCTGGTGGGCCCCAACCGGGTGGTCATCGCCAACCAGGGCTGAGGGCCGCTCCGCCCGGTGGTCGACACCGCCGGGGGGAGCACGGTTGTCGCCCGGGGAGGGGGGACTCAATTTCCCTCTCCCATCCCTGGGAGCCCAGATGATGAAGATGCCCGTCGTGAGGCCTTGGGCCGTGCGCTGGTCGCTCGCGTTGCTCGTGTGCGGCTGCGCGCCGCCCGCGCCGGAGCTGGAGACCTCTCCCACGGACGAGGAGGCCATCCAGACGCCGGTGGCCACGTCGTCCTACGTGTCCTTTCCCGCGCTCGGCACACCGGCGCCGCTCCAGGTGGCGGGCCAGTTGCGCTTGCCCCGGAGCACCTCGGGGAAGCTTCCCGCGGTGGTCATCGCCCACGGCTCGGGCGGGGTGGACAGCCGGGGGAGCTATTACGCGCGGGCGTTGAACGAGGCGGGCATCGCCACGCTGGAGATCGACATGTGGTCCGCCCGGGGCCTGCTCGGAGGCGCGGAAGGCAGGCCCCGGGCCGTCTCCGAGACGCTGCCCGATGCCTACGGCGCCCTGCGCTTCCTGTCCGCGCATCCGGCCATCGATGGCGCGCGCGTCGGCATCATGGGGTTTTCCTGGGGCGGGGTGATGTCCATGCTGACGGCGACGCGCGGGTACGCCGCGGGGGCCGGGCCGGGACAGCGCTTCGTGGCCCATGCGCCGCTCTATCCGGTGTGCTGGGTCTACAACCGCGTGCCCGGCTACGAGTTCGGAGACCTCACCGGCGCGCCCGTCTTCCTCCAGGCGGGCACGGCCGACGTGTACGACGCGCCCGACTCGTGCGGGACGCTGCTCGCGAGCCTGTCGCCCGCGGACCGCGCGAACCTGTCCTTGAAGATGTACGAGGGGGCCACGCACGGGTGGGATCGGCTGGAGCCGGCCGTCCAGGTGAGCGATCCCTACGCGCACCAGGGCCAGGGCGGGCCGGTGGACATCGCGCCCTCGCCCGCGGCGGCCCGGGAGTCGCGGCGGGCCGTGGTGGAGTTCTTCCAGCGCACCCTCGCCCCGGCGCCGTGAGCCGCGGAGCCGGCCGCGCTCAGGCGCCGGTGTGGTTCACGACGATCACCTGGGTGTCCGCGATGTGGTCGTGAAGGCAGCGGCGCTGCTCGGTGAAGATGCAGAGCGCGTCGACGAGGCTGAAGACGTTCCAGGTGCACATGCCGATGAACACCGGCACCACGTTGCGCAGGAAGATGAGCCGGGCGAGGTCCACGGGGGTGCCGTCGGTGCGCACCACCTTGATGTTCATCATGCGCTTGCCCAGGCTCTGCCCCACGGTGGCGAGCAGGTAGAACTGGTAGCCCGCGACGCCCAGGGCGCCCAGCACTCCCAACCCGAGCATGCTCAAGCCGGTGTCAGCGCTGTTCGACAGCAGGATGCCGAGGAACATGCACACGAAGATCGGGGCGATCAGGGCGACCTGGTCGATGGCGACCGCGGCGAAGCGGGTGCCGCGGTCGGCGAGCGGGGGCCGGATGAGCGGCAGACACGTCGTGCAGTAGTCCTGCCGGTCGTGCGCGACCTGGAAGCACTGCTCGCACGCGTAGTTGCCGCACCGGTTGCACAGGGTGACGGCGCGCTGCTCGGCATGCAGGGCACAGAAGGCGCCTGGGCGCTGGGGAGCGGAGATTTCGGACATGAGCCCCGCCATGTTCGCAGCGGGACGGCTTCCCGCTCAAGGGCTCACCCCCCGGGCTCCTCCTCGCCGCCGCGCCGCAAGCCGAGCCGCCGGCGCAGCTCGCGGGCGGACTGGCGGCTCACCTCCACCGTGTGGCCGCGGGCCGTGCGCGCCAGGTAGCCCCCCGTCTCCAGGGGCTCCAGGCGCGTGACCTGGGCGAGGTTGAGCAGGGCCCGGCGGTGTACCCGGTAGAAGCCCTCGGTGGGCAGCCGGTCCACCAGCTCCTGCAGGCTGAAGTCGGTGAGGTAGTCGCCCTGGGCGGTGAAGACGGTGACGAGCTCGTCCTCGAGCGTGGCGTGGGAGATGGTCTCCGGCGCCACCAGGACGATGCCCTGGCGGGTGGGGATGGGCAGCCGGTCCAGGCGGACGGGCTCCTGGGGGGGCGGCGAGAAGCGGACGCGCGCCCGGTCCAGGGCCTTCTGCAGACGCGAGGCCTCCACGGGCTTGAGCACGTAGTCCACGGCGCCGTGCTCGAAGGCCTCCACGGCGTGGTCGGGGTGGGCGGTGATGAGGATGACCTGGGGGCCGCCCTCGGGAAGCAGCGCGAGCGCGTCCAGGCCACTGAGCCCGGGCATGTGGATGTCGAGCAGCACCACGTCCACGCCCCCGGCGCGCACCGTGTCGAGCACGGCCTGCGCGTCGGAGACCTCGCCGCACACGGTGGTGCCGGGCAGGGCCGCCAGCAGGCGCGCGAGGCGCTTGCGCGCGACCAGCTCGTCATCCGCGATGAGGATACGCAGGGGAGGGCTCACGGACGCGCAGTGTAGGCCACGCTCAGGGCTCGCGGGGAAGCTGGCGCACCTGGAAGCCCGCGCGCTCGAGCAGGGCGAGCAGTCCCTCCGGTCCCACCAGGTGCCCGGCGCCCACCACGACGAAGTGCGTCTCCGGCGCGTCGACCATCCCGGCCAGCTTGTCGGCCATGCGCCGGTTGCGGGTGTAGAAGAGGGCCTCGTAGAAGGGCTGGAAGGCGGGATCCTTCGCCTGGGTGAAGAGCAGGTCCGCGAGGACGCTGGGATTGCCTCCCTCCCAAGCGGTGCTCATCCGCGCCATGTTGACCGCTGTCAGGGGCGACTGCTCGATCATCTCGCGCAGCATGAGCTCCTGCACCGGCTCCGGGAGGCTCGCGAGCATGCCCAGCTGCCCTTCCATCGTCTCCAGCTCCACGATGCGCTTGGTGTCGCGGGCCTTCGCCAGCAGCAGCCGGTCGATTCCCCCCGCCTCCGAGTAGCCCGCCCGTTGCAGCTCCAGCACGGAGAGGGTGATGTAGAGCAACCAGGGCCGCATGCGCTGGACGGCCGCGGTGGGCAGTCCCACCCGCTCGAGCAGCTTGGGCAGGCGGGTCCGGGTCTCCTCGCTCAGGTGCGCATCGAGTCCGTCCGGAGGGGCATAGGTGCCCAGGCGCAGCACCAGCTTCTGGGTCTCCTGCGCGTTGGCTTGGGCCTTGTCCGGATCCAGCTCCACCACCAGCGCCTGGGAGCGCGCGAGCGCGGCCTCCAGGGAGGGCGGGAAGGTGAACTGGCCCGGCAGGCCCAGGTGGATGGAGCCGGTGAGGTAGAGCGGCTTGTCCGGAGCGCCCGGCCGCGTCACCTCCCAGAGGAAGGCGGGGGGCTGGGCCACGGCGGCGGCGGCGGGGGCTCGCGCGGAGGGCGTGGCGCAAGCGGTGGCGAGCAGGGCGACGAGGAGCAGCGGGAGTCGGAGGGGACGCATGAGTGGGCGCGAGCCTGCCATGCCCCATGGGGGGGGTGGAGTGTGCTCCGTCGGGCGGGGGACGCTTCACGCCGTTATCGGGCTTGCCTCCACGGAAATTCGTGTTTTGCTAGGTGCACGGACATTCTCCAACCAGGGAGGCCCCGATGAAGTACTTCGCGGTGCGGTGGGTTCATTCGGATCCGGAGTATCCGGTCCTGCGTCTTGGCGAGTACGACGGTGGGGGTTGGGAGCAGCGGAAGATCGATGTCTACCGGGATGGGCGGGTGGGCTTCGCGGACGCGCACGAGGAGCGCGATGCGGAGCTGGCCCTGGTCCCGATGCCCGGCCTGGAGGAGATCGCCGCCGAGACGGAGTCCGCGCCCCTGGAAATCACCCGGGCGGAGTTCGAGCGGCTCTGGGAGCAACGCCGGGCGGGGGGCGCTTACTGGAAGGCCGCGCTGCTCACGACGACGCGCGGGAACTCCCTTCGGGGGTGAGCGGAAGCTCCAGCGTGGCCACGGCGCCCTGGCCGGGGCCCTCGCTCTCCAGGGTGAGGCGGCCCTCGAGCATCCGCGCCGCCAGTGCGCTCGAGTGCAGCCCGAAGCCGTGGCCGTCCTTGCGCGTGGTGAAGCCGTGGGTGAACAGGCTGCCCATCAGCTCCGGCGCGATGCCCACGCCGCTGTCCGCCACCTGGATGCGCGCCACGTTCCCCTCCGCTGTCAGCCTCACCCAGAGGTCGCGCTGGCGCTCGGGCACTCCGTCCAGCGCGTGTTTGGCGTTGCTCAGCAGGTTGATGAGGATTTGCAGCACCTTGTGTTTGTCCACGTTCACTGGAGGCACCCACGACAGCTCCTGGTGGACGGTGATGCCGTGACGCCGCAGCGACTCCAGTTGGATGCGCAGCGCGTCGTCGACGAGCTGTCCCAGCTCGCACTCCTCGCGCATCAGTGAGTTGCGCGCATACGTCTGCTGCACCTGGACGATGGCGCGGATGTGCTCGATGTGCCGGTTCATCGCCGCCATGTCCTCCATCAGGCGCGTCTGCTCGCGCATCATCTCGTCGCCGAGCGCCACCAGGTATTCCGGCAGCTTGCCGCCCCGTGGATCCTTCGTCAGGAAGTCCGCCAGGGTCCCCCGGTGCTCCATCAGCAGGGCTCCGGTCTGCCTCACCCGGCCCACGCGCAGGGCGCCCGCGGTCTTGCTCATCACCTCCAGGTCGACGACGGCGCTGGTGAGCACGTTGCCCACGTTGTGCAGCACGTTGGAGGCCACCTCCGCCATGCCCACCTCGCGCGCGGTGTCCACCAGGCGCGCCTGGGCTTGCTTGAGTTCGCGCGTGCGCTCCTCCACCCGCCGCTCCAGCTCGTCATTGGCCCGGCGCAGCTCCGTCCGGGCGCGCTGCACGTCGGCGTACAGCCGCGCGTTCTCGATGGAGATGGCCGCCTGGGAGGCGAGGTGTCCCAGCAGCGTCAGCCGCGCCGGGCTGAAGGCATTGGTGGCCAGGTCGTTCTCCAGATACAGGGCCCCGGAGAACTGCTCCTGCCTCATCAGGGGCAGGCTCAACACCGAGCGGGCTCCGCCGCGCGCCAGGTACGCATCGGCGGAGAACGCATGAGGCTGGGAGGCATCGCCGATGAGCACGTGTTCCCGCGTGCGCTGGACATAGGCGAGGAGCGTCCACGGCAGTTCGTGGTGGTGTCCTTCGTCCAAGGCCACCAGGGCGCCCTCCGGCGAGAGATGGAAGAGAGCCGCCACCGCGAGCGTGTTTTCCCCAGGCCGTAGCAGGGCACCCTTCTGGGCGCCGGCGTTCTCCATCGCCGCCCGCATCAGCGCCGTCACCAGGCGCTCCAGCTCGATCTCACCCGAGACGGCCTGCTGCGCCTTGACCACCGTGAGCGCGTCGATGCGGGTGGAGTCCGTGCTGCTGGTGGTGGGCGTGTCCTGGGAGGACGGGGTGGAGGTGAGGTGCGGCCATTGGGACTCCAGGTGCTGGACCTTCGCCCATGCTCCCCAGCGCTGGTAGGCCGCCCGGGCTTCGCGCGCGAAGGCGTGGGCGACGATGGGGGCCTCGCGCGTGCGCCAGAAGTTCGCCGCGAGCTCACTGGCCAGACCCAGGTACTGGGTGGCTCCGTTCTCCCGGGCCGAGCGGATGGCCTGCTCGTAGGCCCGCGTCGCCTCCTCCGAGCGCCCCAGCAGGCGGGACTGCTCCGCGAAGACGAGCCGCTCGAGCGCGCGGAAGTTCTCGGGGCAATTCTCCGCCCACTCCGCGAGCTGCTGGTGGTGCCGCGCGACGGCCTCGAGCCACTCCCGCTGTTGCTCGGGCGAGGCCTCCTCGAAGCACGCGGCCAGGGTCAGGGCGCGAAAGAAGTGGCCTTCGCGGGCATTGAGGTGGCCAGGGCTGGCCCACAACAACCCGGTCATCTTGTCCGCTGCTTCTCGGGCTTCCGCATAGGCGCCGCACATGAAGCGCGACTGCATCTTGATGACCCAATAGTTGCACTGCGCGCCGCCCGTGCGCTCGGGCTTCATTCGCGCTTCGTGGGCCCGTTCATCGAAGCCCTCTCCATTCAGGGTGGAGAATGACAGGGAGTGGCCGCGCAGCTGTTGCACGTAGCGCTGAATCACCAGGAGCCAGTCCTGGGGATCCACGAAGCCCGTCTTGCCCAGGTACTCGTCGCGCACGAGCGACTCCTGGTAGACCTCGTCCAGGGAGTGCCCCATGGCCAGGCGGTTGGCGAAGAGATAGACGCTGCAATAGCAGGCGGGCGCGATGTCGCCCACTTGAAGCGCATGCCGCAGGCCGTTGAGGAGCAGTTCCTGCGCGCGGGGGAGGGGTTGGACCCAGTAGCTGCTGAACTGCATGCCGAGCAGCACGTCCCCCCGGTGAGCGAACAGGTTGTACTTCTCGACGAAGCCGAGGGCGAGCCGTGCGAAGGCAAAGCCTTCCCGGTAGCGCTTGAAGAACGAGCCGGTGATGACGCCGAACCAGGTATACCCGGGCACGGCGGCGTCCACGACGCCGTGGCGCAGGGTCAGGGAGAGAAGCTGGCTCAGGATGATGACGAGCAGGGGGGGGTTGCTGGAGTAGGCGCCGGGGAAGAGCTTGAAGAGGGCGATGACGTCCATCTTCATGTCCGGGTCGGTCATGAGGGGCAATTCGAGGAGGCTCTCGATGGAGCGTTGCCCCAGCAGGGTCCACACCTCCTCGTGGGCGGCCACGGCCTCCTCCCAGGTGGGGTTCGGCGAGACGGGCATGCCCAGCCGCGCCAGACACTCCAGCATGGAGTTCATGCCCTCCCGGAACTTTCCCGTGCCCAGGTGGACATCCATGAGCAGGACGTGGACGGCCACGGTGTCCGCGCGGGAACGTGACCGGGGGAGGAGTGACTCGGCGAGACGTTGTGCCACGAAGGGGTCGCCGCTCATGAACTCCGTGCGCGCCTGGGCCAGCCGCACCTGGAAGGCCAGGGTAGGGTCCGTCTCCCAGGGGTCCCCGGGAATGAGCGCGAAGGCCGTCCAGAAGTAGGTGAGGGCGGGGCGCAGCGCGAGCGCGGCCTGGGCCTTTTTCCCCGCCTCGGCGTTGAGCCGCGCGAGCTGGTGGCGCTCGGTGGGATCCTCCATGAGCGCCACCCCGGCGTTGAGCTGGCTCACCACCTCGAAGAGCGACTCGCGCACCTGCTCCGGGGACAGGCGCTGGAGCAGCAGGCGGCCGATGCGCAGGTGCACCTGCTGTCGCTTCTCCTCGGAGCTGAGCGAATGGGCCGCCTGTTGGATGCGGTCGTGCAGGAAGCGGTACGTCTCCGGACCCACGCGCCCCAGCAGACCTTCGCGCAGCGCGGGCTCTAGGCCCTGCTCCACTTTCTCCACCTCGGACAGTCCCGAGAGGGTGCCCAGCATCTGGAGCGAGAAGACGGCACCCGCACACGCCGCCAGTTGCAGCAGGTGCTGCGTACCCGGGAGGAACTGGCGCAGCCTGCCCACCATGAAGTCGACGATGTTCTCCGAGTAGCCCCGGGCTCGTACTCCCTCGGCATCCCACCGCCAGCCTCCTTTGGGCAGGCGCACGAGCAGGCCATCCTGATGGAGCGTCACCAGCAGTTGCCGCAGGAAGAAGGGGTTGCCTCCTGTCTTCTCGTGCACCAGCACCGCCAGGGGGGAAACCACCTCCTGGCTTGCTCCCGGGAGCATGTCGCCCACCAACTCCCGCACCTGCTCCACGCGCAGCGGCTCCAGCCGGAGGTCCGTGCGGCGAGCCCCCGCCTCGCGCACCTTCTCCAACATCGCCATCAGCGGGTGCGCGGGGCTCACCTCGTTGTCCCGGTAGGCGCCGAGCCACAAGATGGGGGGAGACTCCGGCTGCGACAGCATCTGCTCGAGCAACCACAGGCTGGCGGAGTCCGCCCACTGCAAGTCATCCAGGAACACCACCACCGGCTGCTCCTTCGTGGAGAACACCGATGCGAACTGGCGCACCACCCGGAAGAAGCGCTGCTGCGCCTCGCTGGCGGGCAACTCCTGGAGCGCGGGCTGGGGGCCCACGAGCACTTCCAGTTGGGGCACCAGGTCCACGAGCACCTGGCCCTGGCCGTCCCACGCTCGATTCACCTGCTCGTGCCACCGGGCGAGCTCCTCCTCGCTCCCGGCGAGCAGTTGCCCCACCAGCTCGCGCAGGGTCTGGGCCAGGGTGGTGTAGGGAATGTCCCGCTGGAACTGGTCGAACTTGCCGCTCAGGAAGAGCCCGCGCCGACGCACCACCGGCTTGTACAACTCGTGCACCAGCGAGGACTTGCCGATGCCCGAGTAGCCACTGAGCAGCAGCAGCTCCGGCCGGCCCGTGCGTGTCACGCGCTCGAAGCCCTCGAACAGGGCCGCCGCTTGCGCCTCCCGTCCATAGAGCCGTTGCGGCAGTTGGAAGCGTTGGGGCGAGTCCTGGGTCCCCAGCGGGAACACCTCCCGCCCGCCCTGGCCGAGCGCGTCACGGCAGCGCTCCAGATCGGCTTTCAAGCCCTCGGCGCTCTGGTAGCGCTCCTCGGCCACCTTGGCCAGCAGCTTCATGACGAGCGCGGACAAGGCGGGCGGTACCTGGGGATTCAGCTCGTGGGGCGGCTTCGGGCGTTGCGCCAGGTGGGCGTGAAACCACTCGAGCGCGTCCTTGGCCTGAAAGGGCCTGCGCCCCGTGAGCAGCTCGTAGAAGGTGACGCCGAGCGAGTAGAAGTCGGTGCGGTAGTCCACCACGCGGTTCATCCGCCCGGTCTGCTCGGGAGACATGTACGCCAGCGTGCCCTCGATGAGGTGCGCGGGCGCCGCCTCCTGGTGCTCCACCCGCTGGAGCGTGGCCGCGCCGAAGTCGATGAGCCGCGCCTCGCCGGACGGCTCCAGGAGGATGTTGGAGGGCTTGATGTCCTTGTGGATGATGTCGTGGCCGTGGACCTCGGCCAGGGTGGACACCAGCGAGAGGGCCAGACTCAAGAACCGGGAGACCTCCATCGGCTGGCCCGTGGCCTCGGACAGGGGCTCGCCCTGTACCTGCTCCAGCAGGAGCACCGGCCGCTCGTGAATCCTTTCATGGGCGTAGGGCCTGGGCACTCCGCGTACGTCCCGCAGCCGCTGCAGGATGGCGAACTCCCGGCGGTAGCGCTCGTGCTCGCTGGCGCCGGGGGAGGGAGTCATCGGCGTCTTGAGGATGACGGGGACGCCATCGGCCTCGCGCACGGCGTGGAACAGCACGTTCGAACCCGTGGCCCGGAGGGTGCCAAGGACCTTGTAACCTGGGATGTCCAACATGAAGACGTGTCCTCGTGGGCCAGCTCCTCGGGGAAGCATGGCGCCAGCACCCCTGAGCGTATGCCGTTCCGTGCGGGACGCGGCGAGGAGAAGTGCTCTCTCAGTGGAAGGCCACGCTGCTCACGACGACGCGCGGGAACTCCCTTCGGAGGTGAGCGGAAGCTCCAGCGTGGCCACGGCGCCCTGGCCGAGGCCCGCGCTCTCCAGGGTGAGGCGGCCCTCGAGCATCTGTGCCGCCAGTGCGCTCGAGTGCAGCCCGAAGCCGTGGCCATCCTTGCGCGTGGTGAAGCCGTGGGCGAACAGATTCCCCGTCAGCTCCGGCGCGATGCCCACGCCGCTGTCCACCACCTGGATGCGCGCCACGTTCCCCACCGCCGCCAGCCTCACCCAGAGGTCGCGTTGGCGCTCGGGCACTCCGTCCAGCGCGTGTTTGGCGTTGCTCAGCAGGTTGATGAGGATTTGCAGCACCTTGTGTTTGTCCACCTTCACCGGGGGCACCTCCGACAGCTCCCGGTGGACGGTGATGCCGTGACGCCGCAGCGACTCCAGTTGGATGCGCAGCGCGTCGTCGACGAGCTGTCCCAGCTCGCACTCCTCGCGCATCAGTGAGTTGCGCGCATACGTCTGCTGCACCTGGACGATGGCGCGGATGTGCTCGATGTGCCGGTTCATCACCGCCATGTCCTCGATCAGGCGCGTCTGCTCGCGCATCATCTCGTCGCCGAGCGCCACCAGGTATTCCGGCAGCTTGCCGCCCCGCGGATCCTTCGTCAGGAAGTCCGCCAGGGTCCCCCGGTGCTCCATCAGCAGGGCTCCGGTCTGCCTCACCCGGCCCACGCGCAGGGCGCCCACGGCCTTGCTCATCATCTCCATGTTGACGACGGCGCTGGTGAGCACGTTGCCCACGTTGTGCAGCACGTTGGAGGCCACCTCCGCCATGCCCACCTCGCGCGCGGTGTCCACCAGGCGCGCCTGGGCTTGCTTGAGTTCGCGCGTGCGTTCCTCCACCCGCCGCTCCAGCTCGTCGTTGGCCCGGTGCAGCTCCGTCCGGGCGCGCTGCACGTCGGCGTACAGCCGCGCGTTCTCGATGGAGATGGCCGCCTGGGAGGCGAGGTGTCCCAGCAACGTCAGCCGCGCTGGGCTGAAGGCATTGGTGGCCAGGTCGTTCTCCAGGTACAGGGCCCCGGAGAATTGCTCCTGCCTCATCAGGGGCAGACACAACACCGAGCGGGCTCCGCCGCGCGCCAGGTACGCATCGGCGGAGAACGCATGAGGCTGGGAGGCATCGCCGATGAGCACGTGTTCCCGCGTGCGCCGGACATAGGCGAGGAGCGTCCACGGCAGCTCGTGGTGGCCTGCCTCGTCCGAGGCCACCAGGGCGCCCTCCGGCGAGAGCTGGAAGAGGGCCGCCACCGCGAGCGCGTCCCCGTCGGGCAGCAGCAGGGCGCCTCGTTGCGCGCCGGCGTTCTCCATCGCCGCGCGCATCAGTGCCGTCACCAGGCGCTCCAGCTCGATCTCACCCGAGACGGCCTGCTGCGCCTTGACCACCGTGAGCGCGTCGATGCGGGTGGAGTCCGTGCTGCTGGTGGTCATCGCGTCCTGGGTGGAAGGTGTGGACGCGAGCTCTGGCCACAGGGACTCCAGGTGCTGGACCTTGGCCCATGCTCCCCAGCGCTGGTAGGCCGCCCGGGCTTCGCGCGCGAAGGCGTGGGCGACGATGGGGGCCTCGCGCGTGCGCCAGAAGTTCGCCGCGAGCTCGCTGGCCAGACCCAGGTACTGGGTGGCTCCGTTCTCCCGGGCCGAGCGGATGGCCTGCTCGTAGGCCCGTGTCGCCTCCTCCGAGCGCCCCAGCAGGCGGGACTGCTCCGCGAAGACGAGCCGCTCGAGCGCGCGGAAGTTCTCGGGGCAGTTCTCCGCCCACTCCGCGAGCTGCTGGTGGTGCCGCGCGATGGCCTCGAGCCACTCCCGCTGCTGCTCGGGCGAGGCCTCCTCGAAGCACGCGGCCAGGGTCAGGGCGCGAAAGAAGTGGCCTTCGCGGGCATTGAGGGTTCCGAAGACGGACCACAACAACCCGGCCACCTTGTCCGCCGCTTCATTGGCTTCCGCATAGGCGCCGCACATGAAGCGCGACTGCATCTTGAGGATCCAGTAATGGCACCGCGAGCCGCCCAGTCGCTCGGGCGTCATCCGCGCCTCGTAGGCCCGCTCGTCGAAGCCCTCCCCGCTCAGGGTGTTGAATGACAGGGAGTGGCCACGCAGCTGTTGCACGTAGCGCTGCGCCACGACGAGCGCCTCGTGGGGATCCACGAAGCCCGTCTTGCGCAGGAACTCGTCGCGCACGAGCGACTCCTGGTAGACCTCGTCCAGGGAGTGCCCCATGGCCATGCGGTTGGTGACGAGATAGACGCTGCAATAGGTGGCGGGCGCGATGTCACCCACTTGAAGCGTATACCGCAGGCCGTTGATGAGCAGTTCCTGCGCTCGGGCGAGGGGCTGGACCCAGTAGCTGCTGAACTGCATGCCGAGCAGCACATCCCCCCGGCGGGGGGACAGGTGGTAGCGCTCGACGAGTCCGAGGGCGAGCCGTGCGAAGGCGAAGCCTTCCCGGTAGCGCTTGAAGAACGAGCCGGTGATGACGCCGAACCAGGTGTACCCGGGCACGGCGGCGTCCACGACGCCGTGGCGCAGGGTGAGGGAGACCATCCGGCTCAGGATGATGATGAGCAGGTGGGGGTTGGAGGAGTAGGCGCCGGGGAAGAGCTTGAAGAGGGCGACGACGGCCAGCTTCATGTCCGGGTCGGTCATGAGGGGCAACTCGAGGAGGCTCTCGATGGGCCGCTGCCCCAACAGGGCCCACGCCTCCTCATGGGCGGCCACGGCCTCCTCCCAGGTGGGTTGCCACGGGACGGGCATGCCCAGCAGCTCCAGGCACTCCCGGATGGAGTTCATGCCCTCCAGGAACGCACCCGTGGCGAAGTGGATGTCCTGGGTCAGCATGTGGAGGGCCACGGTGTCCGCGCGGGTGCGTGCCCGAGGGCGCAGCTCGTCGAGTTGGTGCTGGGCCTCGGAGGGGGAGCCGCTCAGGAGTCGTGTGCGCGCATGGGCCAGTCGCACCTGGAAGCTCAGGGCGTGGTCCGTCTCCCAGGGGTCCCCGGGAATGAGCGCGAAGGCCGTCGAGAAGTAGGTGAGGGCGGGGTGCAGCGCGAGCGCCGCCTGGGCCTTCGTTCCCGCCTCGGCGTTGAGTCGCGCGAGCTGGTGGCGCTCCGCGGGGTCCTCCATCAGCGCCACCCCGGCGTTGAGCTGGCTCACCACCTCGAAGAGCGACTCGCGCACCTGCTCCGGGGACAGGCGCTGGAGCAGCAGGCGGCCGATGCGCAGGTGCGCCTCCTGGCGCTGTGCCTCGGAATTGAGCGAATGGGCCGCCTGCTGGATGCGGTCATGCAGGAAGCGGTACGTCTCCGTGCCCACGCGCCCCAGCATGCCTTCGCGCAGCGCGGGCTCCAGGCCTCGCTCCACCTCCTCCTCTCCGGAGAGCCCCGAGAGGGTGCCCAACAGCCGGAGCGAGAAGACGGTGCCCGCGCACGCCGCCAGCCGCAGCAGGTGCTGGGTGTCCGGAGGAAACTGGCGCAGCTTGCCCACCAGGAAGTCGACGATGTTCTCCGAGTAGTCCCGGGCCCGCACCGCCTCGGCATCCCACCGCCACCCGCCCTGGGGCAGGCGCATGAGCAGGCCCTCCTGGTGGAGCGTCACCAGCAGTCGCAGCAGGAAGAAGGGGTTGCCCCCCGTCTTCTCGTACACGAGCTCCGCCAGGGGGGAGACCACCTCCCCGCCCGCTCCCGGGAGCGTCTCGCCCACCAACTCCTCCACCTGCTCCACGCGCAGGGGCTCCAGCCGGAGGTCCGTGAGACGCGTGCCCGCCTCGCGCGCCTTCTCCAACACCGCCATCAACGGGTGGGTGGGGCTCACCTCGTTGTCCCGGTAGGCGCCGAGCCACAACACCGGGGGACTCTCCGGATGGGACAGCATCTGCTCGAGCAGCCGCAGACTGGAGGGATCCGCCCACTGCAAGTCATCCAGGAACACCACCACCGGGTGCTCCTTCGTGGAGAACACCGCCGTGAACTGGCGGACCACCCGGAAGAAGCGCTGCTGCGCTTCGCTGGCGGGCAACTCCTGGAGCGCGGGTTGCCGGCCCACGAGCACTTCCAACTGGGGCACCAGGTCCACGAGCACCTGGCCCTGGCCGTCCCACGCCTGGTTCACCTGCTCGCGCCACCGGGCGAGCTCCTCTTCACTCCTGGCGAGCAGTTGCTGCACCAGCCCGCGCAGGATCTGGGCGAGGGTGGCGTAGGGAATGTCCCGCTGGAACTGGTCGAACTTGCCGTGCAGGAACAACCCGCGCCGGCGCACCAGCGGCTTGTACAACTCGTGCACCACCGAGGACTTGCCGATGCCCGAGTAGCCACTGAGCAGCAGCAGCTCCGGCCGGCCCGTGCGTGTCACGCGCTCGAAGCCCTCGAGCAGGGAGGCCACCTGGGTGTCACGCCCATAGAGCCGTTGCGGCAGTTGGAAGCGCTGGGGCGTGTCCTGGGTCCCCAGGGGGAACTCCTCCCGCACGCCCTGGCCGAGCGCGTCGCGGCAGCGCTCCAGATCGGCTTTCAAGCCCTCGGCGCTCTGGTAGCGCTCCTCGGCCACCTTGGCCAGCAGCTTCATGACGAGCGCGGACAAGGCGGGCGGTACCTGGGGATTCAGCTCGTGGGGCGGCTTCGGGCGCTGGGCCAGGTGGGCGTGAAACCACTCGAGCGCGTCCTTGGCCTGAAAGGGCCTGCGCCCCGTGAGCAGCTCATAGAAGGTGATGCCGAGCGAGTAGAAGTCGGTGCGGTAGTCCACCACGCGGTTCATCCGCCCGGTCTGCTCGGGAGACATGTACGCCAGCGTGCCCTCGATGAGATGCGCGGGCGCCGCCTCCTGGTGCTCCACCCGCTGGAGCGTGGCCACGCCGAAGTCGATGAGCCGCGCCTCGCCGGACGGCTCCAGGAGGATGTTGGAGGGCTTGATGTCCTTGTGGATGATGTCGCGGGCGTGGACCTCGGCCAGGGTGGACACCAGCGAGAGGGCCAGATTCAAGAACCGGGAGACCTCCATCGGCTGACCCGTGGATTCGGACAGGGGCTCGCCCTGCACCCGCTCCAGCAGGAGCACCGGCCGCTCGTGAACGCGCTCGTGGGAGTAGGGCCTGGCCACCCCGCGTACGTCCCTCAGCCGCTGCAGGATGGCGAACTCCCGGCGGTAGCGCTCGTACTCGCTGGCGCCAGGGGAGGGGGTCATGGGCGTCTTGAGGATGACGGGGACGCCATCGGCCTCGCGCACGGCGTGGAACAGCACGTTCGAGCCCGTGGCCCGGAGGGTACCTAGGACTCTGTAACCCGGGATGTCCAACATGAAGACGTGTCCTCGTGGGCGAGCTTCGCTGCTCGGGGAAGCAGGGCGCCACACTCCTGAGCGTATGCCGTTCCAGGAGGGGCGCGGCGAGTGGAAGTGCTCTCACTCGTGGGTGCTTCTCGGGCGCATGCTCGTGGTGGTACCGGGCAGGGCGCTTTCCGGGAAGAGACGGTCCGCCTGGAGGTTCGTGGTCTTCCGCCACCTGGCGTGAACTGACGGGCCACGTGCTCGATAGGGCTATCCTTCAGGGGTGTTGCTCCTGGGAGAAAGGCCTGCGTCATGGCGAAGAAGTACCGGAGTCCTGGGGTGGGGGAGGGGGGCGGTACGCAATGGGAGGTTCAGCGGAATTCGTGGGGTCCGCCAAGGTGGGTGCCAACAGGTGCTCTCGCGCTCCTCGTTCTCTTCTTTCATGCGGCGTGCGCCACGTACGCACCGAAGGGCGGACAGTGGGCAGCGGGAGACCATTCACGTCCGCCGTCGTCATGGGCGAGCGAGGCCCAATCGGTGCCGAGGGAATTGCAACCGGTGGTTGTCGTCTATGAGGACTCCGTTGAGGCGCGCGGCAACACCTGAGTGGTGGTGCTCACGAAGGAGCAGTACCAGAGCGCGGTTGCGCGGCTTGCTCACCGCTACCAGGTGAAGGGGACGCCGCAGGAATCCGCCCAGGCTCTTCTCCAGACCATGCCGGAGGAGGAGTTGCTCGCGGAAGTGTACCGCGACAGGGTGGGCCTCATGGACGGGTGGGCCCGTATGGCGCACCGGGCCCACGAAGCCACTACATTCGAGGAACTCCGCGAGGCGGGGGAGGAGTTCGGCCGGGCCATTGGAACGGACGCGGCCCGCGCCATGATTCTCGCTGTGGCCACGCTCAGCGGGCGGACGCTTGGCGAGATGGCCACGCACCTGCGCTCATTGCCGAGGTTCAACCAGATGCAGGCGCAGTGGGCGGCTCAGGGCCTCGAGGGCTCGGTGGCGGTGGCCCTGGAGGAGGCCGCCGCGGTGGAGGTGGTGGTAGAGGAGGGCCGCGCGCTCTTGGTCCTCACGTCTCCACAGGCACCTGCGGCGGTCAACATCCTCGCTCGGAGCGGAGGTGCTGGTGCTGCTGGAGGGCACTCAGGCACCGTGGTGATTCAGCACCGCGGCGGCAACAAGCAGGTGGTCCTCGGCAACGGGGAGCGGTGGCACCTCCCGCGGGGCAAGGGCTACCAGGACATACCAGCGGACGACAAGCTGGGCGATGAGCTCCAGGAGGCCGCGAGGGAGGTGGCGGCGAAGTGGTCTCCGAGAGAACTCACGCAGGCGGAGCGCACTGCCATCAACAACATGCGCAGCAGGGGCTTGGAACATCGGGCGACCCTTCTGGAGCGTCAGGCGCGCGGGCGGTGGGTCGAGCGACAGTTGAACGGCCTGTTCCCGCATCTGTCCTGGAACAATAAGGGCGTGGACATCACGGGCCCGGCGGGGCAGAGCTACCACTACGAAATCCTGTCTGGTACGGAGTCCAACTTCACGCTGCACGGGCGCCGGATGGCGAGCACCTTCTTCCGCATGATCTTCTTCTGAGGTTCGAGTGACTCCCAACATCCACTACGAGAACCGAGAGATTGAAGGCGAGCGGCTGGAACTATCCAAGGGCTCCATCTACTGGCTCGGCCCGAACGTCACGCTGCGCCGCTGCACCCTGGTCCTCGGCGTCGCCTCGCGGTGGCTCAACCTGGTGTCGGGGCAGCTGATCGACTGCACCATCCAGGCGAAGAGCGAGTTGAAGAACTTGCGTTGGACGACGATGGGGTTGAAGGGGTGCCGCTTCGAGGGCCGGTTTACAGGCAATGACTTTGGTTTCCGTGAGGAACACTTCGACAAGTGGCGACTCGGGGGCGTGGAGGACTGCGACTTCTCCGGGGCTCGACTCGACGCCTGCCGGTTTTACGGCTGCGACATGCGGACGGTGCAACTGCCGCGCTGGCCTTGCTTTACCCTCTTGGATCCGTGTCGGCGTACCGAGGAACTGAGGCGCGTGGAGTGGCCCGGCAGGTTCGGACGGGTCGTGATCGATGACCTCGTGGATCAGGAGGAGGGTATGGTGGCGCTGGCGTACCATGCGCCCTCAATAGCGGATCAGCTCGACACGACGGCTGAGGAACTCCGGGCTGTTCTGGAGGGGCTCGTGGGCATCGTCATGTAGAGTGCCTGTGCGTCGCCCGCCTTTCAGCTCTGCGACCGGCGTGCTGCGCGCGTGGGAGGCAACTCCACCACGGTGTCCTCCGCGATGACGAAGAGCCGCTCTCCCGCCCCAGCCCGCATGTCCATGCCTCCCGTGAAGGCGCTGAAGGCGGGCAGCACCCCGACTTGTGGACCCAGGTGGAAGCACGGCAGGCGCAGCCGGTCCGCCCCCGTGCTCAGCCGTACCGTGGGGTGCAGGTGGCCCGCGCAGACATAGCGCCCCGGCACGGGCTCGGGATGGTGGGCGAAGCGGAACGGCCCCTCGTCCAGGTGTGACTCCACCAGCCGCATGCGCCACGAGGGTGGCAGTGCCTCCAGGTGCCGGTCATGGTTGCCGCGCACCAGCACCAGCTCCACATCATGCCCCTCGCGCCAGGCCGCCACGCGCTCCACCACGTCCGCCGTGAGTCCCCGGCGCGAGTGGATGAGATCCCCCACGAGCAGCACCCGCCGCGCCCCCGTGGCGTGCAGCGCGGCGGACAGCCTCGCCAGGTCGTCCTCCAGCACGCCCGTGGGCAGGGGAATGCCGTGCTGGTGGAAGCTCTCGGGCTTGCCCCAGTGCAGATCCGCCACCGCGAGCACGCCCGCCTCGGGCCAGTACAGGGCGCGCTCGGGGCGCAGCTCCACCTCGGTGCCGCCTAGGCGGACAGGGAGTCCTCTCGCAGCCATTTTTCCTTCATGCGCTGCACCCGGTCCAACAGCGTCTCGTTGGACACGGTGGCGCCCATGCGCTCGACGACGAGCGGAAAGGCCAACGGCGTGGGCCGTGGCACGTGGACACATTCCAGCGGCGTGCGCTCCAGCCGCTCCAGGGTGCTCACCAGCCGCACCTGCTCGAAGTGCTGTTCCAGCACCTCCCGCCTCGCCTGGGCGAGCAACATGTGGTCCGGCTCGTAGCGCGCGAAGACGTCATAGAGCAGGCCCGTGCTCGCTTGAATCTGCCGGGTGGACTTGCGCGCCCCGGGCAGCCCCGGCATCACCAGCCCCGCCACCCGCGCCACGTCGCGGAACTGCCGCCGCGCCAGCTCGCTCAGGTTGACGCTCTCCAGGATGTCCTCCACCAGCCGCTCGCGCGTGAAGAGCCCGGGACGCAGCGCCTCCTCGAAGGGGAAGGGCGAGGGGCTCAGCAGCTCCAATCCATAGTCATTCACCGCGAGGCTGAAGGTGGCCTTTTGCAGCCGCGTGAGGCGCAGGGCGAGCAGCGCCGCGAGCCCCTCGTGTACCAGCCGCCCCTCGAAGGGGTAGAGGAACAGGTGGTGGCCCTCACGCGTGCGGCACAGCTCCACGAGGCAGGCGTCCTGCGCGGGCACCCGAGACAGCCGGGCCTGGGCATCCAACACGGGCCGGGCCGCCCGCAGCTCCACGGCGTCCAAGTGCCCCTCTCGCGCGGCGTGGAAGGCGCGGCGCACGGCGGCGGCGAGCGAGCCCGACCACGGTAGGCGTCCCCCGTGCCACCGGGGCGTGGCCGAGGCGCGCTGCTTCGCGACCTTCACGTAGGCGGTGAGATCCTTCATCCGGCTGAACTCCAGCCGCTTGCCCGCGAAGAGGAAGGTGTCTCCCGGACGCAGCCGGCTCACGAAGGACTCCTCCACCGTGCCGATCCGCCCGCCCGTCCAATAACGCAGCTCCACCGTGGCGTCCGAGGCGATGGTGCCCACGTTGAGCCGGTGCAGCCGCGCTACGCGCGCGTCCGCCACCACGTAGCGATCCTCCACGCGCCGCACCCGGTGGAACTGCGGATAGGCGCGCAGTGTAGGGCCGCCTTCCGTCACGAGCAGCAGGGCGCGGTCGAAGTCCTCCTCGCTCAAGTCCCGGTAGGCCAGCGTGTCACGCACCTCGGAGAGCAGGTCCTCGCGGACGAAGCCGCCGCCGAGCGCGCAGGTGACGAGGTGCTGGGCGAGCACGTCGAGTGGCTGGCGCAGGGGCGCGCGGGGCTCCACCTCGCGGTGGGCGAGCGCGTCGCGGGCGGCCGCCATCTCCACCAGCTCCAGCGCGTGCGTGGGGACGAAGAGCAGGTGCGCGGTGGCCCCGGGACGGTGGGCGCTGCGGCCCGCGCGCTGGAGCGTGCGGGAGATGCCCTTGGGGCTGCCAATCTGCACCACGCGTTCCACCGGGCCGAAGTCCACCCCCAGATCGAGCGACGACGTGCAGACCACGAGCCGCACGCTCCCGTCCTTGAGCCCCCGCTCCACGGCCTCGCGCGTGTCCCGGTCGATGGAGCCGTGGTGCAGGGCGAGGATTCCCTCCCACTCGGGGCGGAGGAAGCGCAGCCCCTCGTACCAGCGCTCCGCCTGGGAGCGCGTGTTGGTGAAGAGCAGCGTGGGGTGCGCCGGATCCAACCAGTCCGACACCTTGCGCAGCATGGTCATGCCGAGGTGGCCTGCCCATGGGAAGGCATCCACGCTGTCCGGCAGGAGCGTCTCCATGTGCACGGGCCGCTCGAGCCCCGCGCTCACGAAGCTCGGCGTGGCGTTGGGGCCCACGGCGGCGCGCGCGGCCTCGTCGAGGTTGGCCAGCGTGGCCGACAGCGCCCACGTGCGCATCCCCGGCGCGAAGCGGCGCAGCCGCGCGAGCGCGAGCTCCACCTGGGTGCCCCGCTTGCTACCCAGCAGCTCGTGCCACTCGTCCACGATGACGCAGCGCAGGGGCGCGAAGAGTTCGTGCGCGCGCTCATGGCACAGCAGCAGCGAGAGGGACTCGGGCGTGGTGATGAGCACCTCGGGCAGCCGGTCCTTCTGCTTGCGGCGGATGCTGCTGGAGGTATCGCCCGTGCGGCTCTCCACCGTGATGTCGGCGTCGAAGGCGGACAGGGGCGCCAGAAGCGCGAGCTCGATGTCCCGCGACACCGCGCGCAGCGGCGTGATGTAGAGGATCCGCAAGCCCTTCTCCCGGCGCTCGGCCACCTCCGCGAGCGGACCGAGGTAGGCCGCATAGGTCTTCCCCGCGCCCGTGGGCACGTGGATGAGGCCGCTCTCGCCCCGCGCATACGCCGCCCACGCCTCACGCTGGAAGGGGAAGGGCGCCCACCCGCGCGACTCGAACCATGCGTCCACCCCCAGCACGCGCTCCTCCGGTGGCGGAGCGGGAGGCACCTTGCGCACCGCGCGCTTCCGGGGCGTGGCCGTACGCGGAGAACTCGTGCGCGCTCGCCTAGGTAGGGGCATGGATCAGCTCCTTGAGCTGGTCGAGCGAGTCCGCGTCCTTGGGGGCCTTGTCCGAGCGCCACCGGGCGATGCGGGGAAAGCGCAGGGCCACGCCGGACTTGTGCCGGGGCGAGGCGGCGATGCCCTCGAAGTGCAGCTCGAACACCTGGGCGGGTTCCACCGAGCGCACCGGGCCGAACTTCTCCTTCGTGTGGGCGCGGATCCACCGGTCGAGCCGGGAGATCTCCTCGTCCGTCAGGCCCGAGTACGCCTTGGCCACGGGCAGCAGCTCCTCGCCCTTCCACACCGCGAACGTGTAGTCCGTGTACAGGGCGGCGCGCTTGCCATGGCCGGGGTGCGCGTAGAGCAGCACCGCGTCCACGGTGAACGGATCGATCTTCCACTTCCACCAGTCCCCGCGCTTGCGGCCGTGCTGGTAGGGCGACTCCAGCCGTTTGATCATGAAGCCCTCCACGTTGCGCTCGCGCGACTCGCGGCGGGCCTGGGCCAGCTCCTCCCACGTGTCCGCGGGGATGCGCGGGGAGATGGGGAACTGGGGCTTGTCGCTCAGCAGCGCCTCGAGCCGTGCCCGGCGCTCGCGCAGGGGAAGCGCGCGCACGTCCTCTCCCTTGTCCTCGAGCAGGTCGTACGCCATGAAGACCGCGGGGGCCTCGGCGAGCACCTTGGCGGTGAGCTTCTGGCGGCCGATGCGCCGCTGCAGGCGGGCGAAGGGCAGGGGCCGCCCATCCTCGTAGGCGAGGATCTCCCCATCGAGCACGGTTCCGGGAGGCAGGCTCGTGGCCGCCTTGACGATCTCCGGATAGCGCTCGGTGACCAGCTCCTCGCCGCGGCTCCACAGGTAGATGCCGCCCTGGCGGTGGATGAGCTGGCCCCGGATGCCATCCCACTTCCACTCGACCATCCACTCCGAGCGGTCCCCGAGTCCCTCCACGGGCTGTTCCAACGGGCTGGCCAGATAGAAGGGGTAGGGGCGCGAGCGGTCCCCATCGGACACGTCCGGGGCGACGAGCTGCTCGAAGAAGGCGCGGCTCGGGGCCCAGGTGCCCATGAGCCGGTGGGACACGGCGGCCGGAGGCAGCCCGGCGTACTGGGCCAGCGCGCGCACCACGAGCGTGTCCGAGACACCCACGCGCAGCTCTCCGGTGAGCATCTTGTTGAAGATGAACAGCTCGCGGCGCGGCAGCGTGTGCCACCAGCCGGTGATGCGCTCGCGCTGCTCCGGCAGGGCCAGTCCGCCGAGCGGCAGGATGCGCTCCTCCATCCACCGTGACAGGGGCAGCTCCTCGGTCACCTGGGGCTGCTCGGCCGAGTCGAGCAAGAGCGCGATGATCTCCGCGAGATCTCCCACCGAGGCATAGGCCTCGTCGAAGAGCCACTCGGGGGTGTCACTCAGCTCGCGCGCCCACTGCTTGAGGGCCTTGGAGGGCACGAGCCGCTTGATGCGGCGGCCGGTGAGGAAGAACAACCCCCAGGCGGCGTCCTCGGGGGGCGTCTGCCGGAAGTAGGCCACGAGCGCGTCCACCTTGGCGTTGGTGGAGGTGGTGGAGTCGAGTGTCTCGTAGAGGTCCACGAGCCGGCGCATGGATTCAATCCTCCGCTTCGCCCTCGAAGGGCGTGGCCAGGGGGGCGGCGTCGATGCCGACGTTCTCGCGCAGGTAGCGCGAGAGGGTGTCGCTGGAGCCATGGGTGGCGAGTACGCGCGAGGCGCCCGTCTCCTTCGCCGTGCGCAGCAGCCCCGGCCAGTCCGCGTGGTCGGAGAGGACGAAGCCCCGGTCATAGCCGCGGCGGCGCCGGTTGCCGCGCACCCGCATCCACCCCGAGGCGAAGCCCGTCTCGTGCTCGCCGAAGCGGCGCATCCACGTGGAGCCCGCGGCGCTGGGCGGCGCCAGCACGAGCGCTCCCGCGTAGGACGTGCCCTTCTCCGCCTCGGACACGGGGCGGGTGGGCAGCATGGGGACACCGGCCTCGCGGTAGAGCTCCACGAGCGCGTGCGTGGCCCCGTGCACGAACACCTCGCGGTCCGTGACGCGGGCCAGTTCCGCGAGCAGCCGCTGCGCCTTGCCCAGCGCGTAGCAGAAGAGGACCGAGGCCCGGCCCGCCTCGCGGTTGGCGTCCCACCAGTGCAACACCTCCTCGGCCACGCGCCGCGTGTCGTCCCAGCGGTAGATGGGCAGCCCGAAGGTGGCCTCGGTGATGAAGGTGTCGCAGGGCACCACCTCGAAGGGCAGGCACGTGGGGTCCGCGTCGCGCTTGTAGTCGCCGGAGACGACCCAGACCTCGTCCTTGTATTCGAGGCGAATCTGCGCGCTGCCCAGCACGTGTCCCGCCGGGTGGAAGCTCACCGTCACGCCACCGATGGTGAGGCACTCCCCGTAGTCGAGCGTGGTGATGTCCGCCTCCGCGCCCAGGCGTTTGCGGAGCAGGCCTCGCGAGGGGCTCGTGCCCAGGTATTGCTGACTGCCCCAGCGGGCGTGGTCGCCGTGCGCGTGGGTGATGAGGGTGCGGTTCACGGGCCGCCAGGCATCGATATGGAAATCCCCCTGGGGGCAGTAGAGCCCCTCGGGGGTCACCGTGACGAGCGGCTGTCGGGTCGCGGAACGGGCCATGGTCATCCAGCTCCTGGAGATAACGGCCGCGCATGGACGCGGCGCCGGAAGGGACGTCTTCGCGATGGCCTGGCCCCCCGCCTGCTTGGAGGGCGCCCGCTACTTCTTCTTCGGCTTGCCGCGTCCGCCGTGCTTGTCGAACTCATTCGACAAGCCGCGCTCCAGACTGGTGTCGTGCCATGGCGGGCCCACCTCGGAGCGCTGGCCGCCATTCTGTTCCGTGATGTCGTTGAGATGCTCGGCCCGGCCCTCGGCGGGAACACGGTCGCCGTGCTCCTCGGGATCCTTCTGTTTGGCCGGGTCCAAGGGGATGCCCATCCTGCGGTTGAGGTATTCCTTCTCGTCCATGACGTCGCTCCCTTGGTGAGAACCCGCTCGCGCTCCCGGGAGGGGAGGCGCGTGTTCCCCCAAGGTGTGCATCGGATGGCGAGGGTGCCGCGCCGCGCCTCCCCACGTGGGCCGCTGGGAGGGCGGGCGAGGTGCCGAGCGGATGCTCAGCGCTGCCGGGGCTCGTCCTTCCAGAGCGCGAAGCCCCCGAGCAGCCCGGCGATGTTCTCGGTGAGCTTCACGTTGGGGGGCAGGGGGATGTCGAGCAGGCGCGCATTGCCTCCGCCGACGTAGATCCGCCGCGGGTTCCAGATGGGTTGGATCTGCTGGAGCACCCGCTCCACGTGCTTGTTCCACTTCTTCTTGCCCACGCGCTCCAGCGCGGCCTGACCCACGTAGTCCTCGTACGTCTTGCCTCCGTGGAAGGGGTGGTGGGCCAGCTCCAGGTTGGGCACGTACTTGCCGTCGATGTACAGGGCGCAGCCCATGCCAGTGCCCAGGGTGAGGACCATTTCCAAGCCCTTGCCCTCGATGACGCCGAAGCCCTGGACGCCGGCGTCGTTGAGCACGCGCACGGGGCGCTTCGTGAGCTGGTGCAGGGCCTCGGCGAGGTTGAAGCCCTCCCAGTCGGGATGGAGGTTGAACGCGGTCTTCGTCACGCCTTCCTCCACCACGCCGGGAAAGCCCACGGACACGCGCTCGAAGTCTCCCAGGGGTTTGATGAGTTTCTCGAGCGCGCGCATCACCGCCTTGGGGGTGGCGGGCTTGGGCGTCTTGACCCGCAGCCGCTCGTCGAGCGCCGTTCCCTCGGGTCCGAGCACGAGCGCCTTGAGTCCCGAGCCGCCGATGTCGATGGCCAGGGTGCGCGGCCCGGTGGCATGGGTCTCGCGGACGGTCTTCTTGCGGGGGCTGGGTTGGGGGGCTTTCTGGGACATCCATCCTCCGGGGGGTGGAGCGTCAGTGTACAAGCGGATGCTGGTGCCGCGTGGGCTAGAGTTCCGCCCTTTCAGGAGACGCCATGAAGCGGATGGTCGTGGGGTTGATGCTGTGTTGGGTGCTGGGCATGCCCGCGGCGCCCCACGCGCGAGAGGTGCCTCCGGAGGCGGCGGGTGACGCGGCCGCGCACGAGGCCCTGCGCGCGCTCGAGAACGACATGGAGCAGGCGCTCAACGCGCGGGACGTGGACCGCCTGCTCTCGCACGTCACCGAGGACGTGGTCTTCACCACGATGAACAACGACGTGCGCGTGGGCAAGAGCGCCATCCGCGCCTATTACGAGAAGATGCTCAGCGGACCGGGCCGCGTGGTGGACAAGCTCACCACGAAGTTCGAGGTGGATGGCCTGACGCGCCTGTATGGCACCACGGGCCTTGCCCAGGGCTCCTCGACGGATCACTACGTGCTCGCGGATGGCTCGGACTTCGTCGTCCACGGCCGCTGGAGCTGCGCCCTGGTGAAGCAGGGCGAGCAGTGGCTCATCGCCTCCTTCCACTACTCCACCAATGTGTTCGACAACCCCGTGCTCGACAAGGTGGAGCGCGTGTCATTGAGCATCGGCGCCGCCGTCTCGGTGGTGATGCTGGGGGTGGGCTTCGTGCTCGGCCGCGTCACGGCGGGGCGCCCGAGAGGGGCTCTCTGACCCTCGCGGGGGCTCGCAGGAATGGCAGCCGCCGGGGCAGCCGCTTCGTCCAGAAGCCCTCGATGGAGCGGTGGAACAGCCGCAACAGGGCCACCCCGGGCTGGTCTCCGAGCGCGGCCAACTCCGCGCCCGTCTGGGAGAGAAGGACGCGCGCGCGGCCGTGCTCGGCCACGAGCCACTCCCGTCCGGCCACCGAGCCCACCAGGGCCTCGGCGTCCCAGGGGTCCGCGCCCTCGGCCCGCACGGCCCGGGCCACCTCGGACGGGACATTGAAGAGGCCCTTGTCCAGGTCCTCCCGCAGGTCGCGCATCGCCGAGCACCAGCCGAACGCGTCGAGCAGGGAGGGGGCGTCCAGGGCGCGCACCTCGGCACGGGCCGTGTGCAGCATCAGGTCCACCGACAACCGGAAGGTGTCCCGGTGGTGGGCGCGCAGCGCCGCGGCGTCGAGCTCCTGGCGCTCGCGCACGCGCACCCGGTCCCTCCGCATGGTGCGCACGAGCTGGAGCGCGTCCGCCCGCGCCCCCTCGTCCCGGAGCTCCGCGAGGAACACCCGGCCCAGCACGGTGGCCACGTCCTCGCCACCGCCGCGTTCCGCCTCCAGCCGTACGAGCAGGGCGTCCACCCAATCGAGCGGCTCGCCGGTCACGGCCCGGTCTCCGTCCAGCACGTCGTCCACGAGCTGGAGGAAACAGAAGCCCACGCGGGCTCCGCGCAGGGCGCGCCAGCGGGGCACGCAGGCCGCGTAGAGCCCCAGGGCGGCCAGGAGGTAGCGCGGGTGGCGGCGGGAGAAGCGGTACACCTCCCGGGCGCAGAGCGCCTCCACGCGGAGGGCCGGGAGGGGGGGAGCCTGGACGGACGAGTCCTCAGCCGGGCGCGTCATCCGGGTCCTCGGGCAGTTGGGCGGCGAAGTCGAGCAGGGACGCCAGCACGGGATCTTCCCGGGCGGCGGCCGGGCGGAAGCGCATCCCCTGGAGCACGGAGAGGTCTCCGCGCAGGAACGACGTGAAGAGCCAGCGCGACAGGGCGAGCCGTGGCCGGGTGAGTCCCGGAACGGTGCTCGGCGGCGCGGCGAACGACGGCAACACCGACATGCCGCCGGGGTCCGGGCGCAATCCGGCGAGCAGGGCACTCCGGGTGCGTCCCAGGTCGCTCTCCACCGAGAGGAGCGTTCCTCCATGGAGCGTCAGCGTCACCTGGATGTGGTCGCGCGACAGCGCCTTCATCATCCGATCATGGAGCGCCCGGCCCGTGACGCGCGACGTGAAGCGCAGCCGGAGGGTGAAGGGATCGGGCCGCTCGAGGACAGGGGGGCCACGCAGGGCGCGGTGGTGCACGGTGGCCTGGTGCTCCAGATCGAAGGCGTTCGCCACGAGCGGCAGCCAGGAGCAGCCCACGGACACGGGAGTGCCCGCGCGCCAGCGCAACTCGGGGGCGCCCACCTGGGGCGGTGGAAAGAGGACCACGGGCCCGTTGAAGACGAGCACGAGGCCATGCCGCTCCACCACGGGGAAGGCCCGTTGGGTGGGGCGGGCCGCGATCCCGGAGCCTTCTGGTGCGGCGCGGCAGACGCCTCTGCCGTCGAAGCGCAGGTGGTGCAGCGGGCAGCGCAGGTGCTCGCCGATGACGGTACCCCGCGCGAGGTGGGCCCCCAGGTGTGGACAGTGGGCCGCGAGCGCCTGGACCTGACCGCCTCGCGTCCGGAAGATGGCGAACTCCCGCCCGGCGAGGTTCCAGCCGATCACCTGACCGGGGCGCAGGGCCTCGGACGGACAGACGGCGTACCAGGAGCGCAACCGGGCCGGCTCGATGTGACGGATGCCCTCCGTGCCTGCCACGACAGTGACCGCCATGGCGCGCAACCTACCATCCCGGCCGGCCCCGCCCGGTGCGTTGAGCTGGTTGGACCTTCATGGTAAGGCCGACAGTTTGCGCCATGGCACGCACGACGACGATTGAGCTGCACAAAGAAGACATGAAGTTCGCCGCGGGGCACTTCACCATCTTCTCCGCGACGCACCGCGAGAACATGCACGGCCACAACTTCGCCGTCTTCATCTCGCTGACGGGCGAGGTGCTCGGCAATGGGATGCTCGCCGACTACGACATCTTCAAGCGGATGGCGCTCGAGCAGTGCCGCGCCTGGAACGAGACCTTCATGCTGCCGGCCCACTCGCGCCACCTCCAGGTGGAGCGACTCGCGAACGGGGACGTGCTCGCGCGCTTCAATGGCGAGGAGCTGCGCTTCCTCGCGCGGGACGTGACGATCCTGCCCGTGGAGAACGTGTCGCTCGAGGAGCTGGCGCGGCTCTTCGGCGAGAACCTGGTGGGCGATGGTTCGTTGATGAGGGACAGCCGCATCTCGCGCGTGGTGGTGAAGTGCTCCTCCGAGCCCGGCCAGAACTGCTCCTGGGAGTGGAACAGCCATGGCTGATTGGGCGATCATCACCGGCGCCAGCCGGGGCATTGGCCGCGCGGCCGCCGCGCGCTTCCTCCAGGCGGGTTGGCGGGTGATGAATGTCTCGCGCCGGCCCTGTCCGGAGCCGGGCGTGGTGGACGTGCTCGCGGATCTCTCCGTTCCGGGATGGGAGGCCACCTTCACGCCGGCCCTGTCCAAGGCGCTGGGCTCCTCCCCGGGCCGGGTCTGCCTGGTGCACAACGCGGCCCTCTATGGCCATGACGATGCCCTGTCGCTCGACGCGGAGCACCTGCGGCGGGTGCTGGAGGTCAACGTCGTGGCGCCCGCGACGCTCAACCGCCTCGTGCGCGGCTACCTCACCGACGGCTCCTCCATCCTCTATGTGGGCTCCACGCTGTCGGAGAAGGCGGTGCGGGGCGCGGCCTCGTACGTGACGTCCAAGCACGCGCTCGCGGGCCTCATGCGCTCCACCTGCCAGGATCTCGTGGGCACCCGCGTGCACACCGTCTGCGTCTGCCCGGGCTTCACGGACACCGAGATGATGCGCGAGAACGTGGGGGATAGCGAGGCGGCGCGCGCGAGCACGGCGGCGAGGATGACCTACGGCCGGCTCATCGCTCCGGAGGAGATCGCCGACGTGCTCTTGCGGTGCGCCGAGATGCCGGTGTTCAACGGCGCGGTGCTCCACGCCAACCTCGGGCAGATCGAGACCTGAGGGGCGTCAGCCCTCGGCGGCGAAGACGGTGCACGAGGACGTGCAGGTCTCGGCGACGCGCACCTTCGTCACGCGCGTGCCGGGGATGTTCACGCGCTCGAAGACCCAGGCGGCGAGCAGCTCGCTCGTGGGGTTCTCCAGCCCGGGCACCTCGTTGAGCAGGCGGTGGTCGAGCTGGGCGTGCAGCGGCTGCCAGGCCGCGGTCAGCTCGGCGAAGTCCACCACCCAGCCGAACGTGGGGTGCACGGGGCCGCGCAGGGTGATCTCGATGCTGTAGCTGTGGCCGTGCACTCGCGCGCACTTGTGGCCGGGGGGGACGTTGGGGAGGCGGTGTGCGGCCTCGAAGGTGAATTCCTTCGAGATTTCGGTGATGAGGGGGGGCTTGCTCAATGTCGCGGACTCCATTCGGGCGGCCTTGTACCCTCATTCCGTCGCATGCGTCGAGCAAGCCTTCCCCCTCGGCTCCGGCCCGGCTCGCCCGGGTTGCGGCCGTCATGAGAGGACTTGGGCCGCCCTGGGCGGTGCGTGCCCTTCAATATTCAGGGAAGCGGGGGGGCCCCTCCCTGTACGCCTGCTGGGGACGTCTGTACACTTCGCCTTGACGCATGGCGTCGTGCGTTCCCGGACGCCGTTGTCCGGGCAGCGGAGCCGGAGCCCCCATCTCGATGAAACAACCACCGCCCGAACCGGGACTCTTCGCCGGGTACACCTGCACGCCGGGAAGTATCGATGAACTGATGGGCGCCGATGGAATCGCCCGTCCGGACTTCCAGAAGCTCTTGAATGTATTGGGAGCGCGCTCGCCGGAGGACTTCTCCCACATGCAGGCGCTGGCCGAGCGGGCCCTGCTCAACCAGGGCGTGACGTTCTCGGTGTACGCGGATCGGCGCGGCACCGAGCGCATCTTCCCCTTCTGCCTCATTCCCCGGATCATCTCGGCTTCCGACTGGGCGCACCTGGAGCGCGGGCTGGAGCAGCGCATCCGCGCGCTGGGCCTGTTCCTCGACGATGTCTATGACGGGCAGCGCCTGTTCTCCGAGCGGCCCGAGCTGCGGGAGATCATCCTCAACACGCCCCTCTACCTGCCCAAGCTCCGGGGGGTGCGGCCCGCGGGGGGCGTGCGCATCCACATCGCGGGAATCGATTTGATTCGCGACGGGCAGGGCACGTTCCGGGTGCTGGAGGACAACCTGCGCACGCCCTCGGGCGTGTCCTACGTCATGGAGGGCCGCATCCTCTCCAAGCGCGTGGTGCCCGAGGTGCTGGAGCTGGCGCGGGTGCGCCGCGTGGACCATTACCCGGCGCGGCTGGCGGAGACGCTGCGTGCCGTCTCCCCCGAGTCCCCCGACAGCTCCACCGTCGTGGTGCTCACCCCCGGCCCCTACAACTCCGCCTACTTCGAGCACAGCTTCCTCGCGCGCACCATGGGCGTGCCGCTGGTGCACGGTGAGGACCTGTACGTGGAGGATGACCGGGTCTTCCTGCGCACCACGCGGGGCCCGCGCCGGGTGCACGTCATCTACCGGCGCATCGACGATGCCTTCCTGGATCCGGAGGCGTTCCGGCCGGACAGCATGCTGGGGGTGCCTGGGCTCCTGCGCGCCTGGGCCGCGGGCAACGTCGCCCTGGCCAACGCGCCGGGCAACGGCGTGGCGGACGACAAGGCGACGTATGCCTTCGTGCCGGACTTCATCCGCTATTACCTGGGCGAGGAGCCCATTCTCGAGCAGGTACCCACCTACGTGTGCGCCCGCGAGAAGGATTGCCAGTACGTGGTGGAGCACCTGGGCGAGCTGGTGGTGAAGACGGTGGACGAGGCGGGCGGCTACGGCATGTTGATGGGGCCGCAGTCGACCCAGGCCGAGCGCGACGAGTTCCGCCAGCGCATCCTCGCCCAGCCCCGGCGCTACATCGCCCAGCCCCGGGTGGAGCTGTCCACGTGCCCCACCTGGGACATGGCCTCGAGCCAGGTGGTGCCGCGCCGGGTGGACTTGCGGCCCTACATCCTCACCGGGCCCCAGGGGCCGTGGGTGCTGCCGGGAGGCTTGAGCCGCGTGGCCTTGCGTGCCGGCTCCTACGTCGTCAACTCCAGTCAGGGGGGTGGTTCCAAGGACACCTGGGTGCAGAAGGAGGCCGTATGATCGCCCGGATCGCCGAGCACTGTTTCTGGTTGGGCCGCTACCTGGAGCGCGCGGAGAGCACCGCCCGGGTGTTGCAGATGACCGAGCAGCTCTCGCTGGACGCGGAGCTGGCCTCGGAGCACTGCTGGACGCCGGTGCTGGCCATCTTCGGCGAGCGTCAGGCCTTCGCCGCCCGCCATGGCGTGGAGGCGGAGTCGGACGGCGAGGCCGTGCAGGGCTTCATGACGTGGGAGGAGAGCAACCTCTCGAGCCTCGTGAGCACCCTGTCCCAGGCGCGCGAGGGCGCGCGCACCATCCGCGAGGTGGTGAGCCGCGAGTGCTGGGAGGTGACGAACGAGCTGTACCTGTGGCTGGTGGGCGGGGCGGGACAGGAGGAGTACGCCCTGTCGCGCTTCGGCTTCTACCAGCACATCCGCCGCATGGTGCAGCTGTGCCTGGGGCTGTTCCGCAGCACCATGCTGCACGACACGCCCCTGGACTTCATCTGGCTGGGGGTGATGCTCGAGCGCGTGGGCCAGACGGCGCGGCTGCTGGACGTGCACCACCACGTCTTCTCGGGGATGAAGCCCGGCCACCCCGTGGTGGAGACGACGCTGTGGCTGTCCCTGCTCCGGGCCTGCTCCGGCTTCGAGCCCTTCATGAAGACGCACTCCGGCCGGGTGACGGGGGACGCCGTGGCGGCCTTCCTCCTGTTCGACTCGCGCTTTCCACGCTCGGTCCACTACTGCCTGGACTCCGTGTACCGCTACCTCGTGCGGCTGTGTCCCCCCGACGTCGAGGGGCAGCCGGGCAGGGAATCCCTCGCCTTCATCCTCCCCTTGCTCGCCGAGCTGCGGCCCCAGTTCCTGGCGAGGCCGGACGCCACCGTGCACGCCCTGCTCACCCGCATGGTGGAGGGGACCGCGGAGCTCTGCTCGCTCATCTCCCAGGAGTACTTCGGCCGCAAGCCGGTCATCCCCGACCAAACGCTGGGCGTGCAGGTGATGACTGGTTAGATTCGCGCGTCATGCTCAACCTGCTCGCGCTGTCCTTCGAAGGAGAGCTCGCCCCCAGCCTCGACCTGCGCTGCCTGGCTCCAGGCCGCAAGCCGCCGGATGGCTGGGGTGTGGGCTACTACCCGGGGGGCGAGCTCGCGGCCACCCTCCTCAAGGAGGCCGCTCCGCACGCGGGCAGCATCCGCAGTGAGATGGTGCGGACGTGGGATCCGCTGGAGTCCTCCATCTTCCTGCTGCACCTGCGCACGGCGACGTGGGGCCCCATCACCGAGGCCAACACCCAGCCCTTCTGCCGCAGTGCCTGGGGCCGCGACTGGATCCTGGCCCACAGCGGCAGCCTCGAGCAGCGGCTGCCCATTCCCCCGGACGCGCGCTTCCAGCCGGTGGGCTCCACGGACTCGGAGGCGCTCTTCTGCCGCCTGCTGGAGTGGATGCAGACGCGGGGCTGGCGCTCGCTGGGCGACGTGGACCCGGCCCAGCTTCGCGGCTGGTTGGAGGAGATGAATGGCCTGGGTCCGCTGACGCTCGTGCTCTCGGATGGGCTGGACCTGTGCGTCTACGCGGACCGCACCTCGGCCACCCGGTGCTGGGTGTGGCAGGTGTCTCCGCCCTACGAGCGGCTCATCCTCGGCGACGAGGACCTGGAGCTGGATCTCACGCGGCGCGGGGCCAAGAGCCGCAAGGGCTTCATCGTCAGCACGGATCCCCTGGACTCGCGCACCGACACGCCCACGAACTGGACGCAACTGCCCCCGGGCGCGTTGATGGTGTTCCGCCAGGGCGCGGTGCGCGCCGAGGTGCTGCCGCCCTGGGCGCAGGAGGCGGGCGCCGTCCCCTCCGCCGCCGCCGCCGAGTTCGAGGCCCGCCGCCGTCTGCGCCGCCCGCCCGAGGCCTCGGTGCGGGTGATGGACGTGCACCACCGCACCGTCTACCGCTACGCGCAGCCCGTGGAGCGCAGCGCGCACAAGCTGCGGCTCACCCCCTACCACGACCGGCTCCAGTCCCTGCTCTCGCACGAGGTGACGCTGTCCTCGGGGGTGACGCGCTCCGAGTACGAGGACGTCTTCGGCAACCGGGTGCGCAAGGTGCTCGTGGAGACGCCCTACACGGAGCTCGTCATCGAGGGCCGCTCGCGCGTGGAGCTGCGCGACACGGATCCGCTGGGCTACCGCCCGCTGCGCGAGCGCTCCACGCTGCCGCTCGTGTGGATGCCCTGGCAGCGCAACATGCTCCAGCCCTACCTGCTGCCGCCCGAGCTGCCGGAGACGCAACTGGAGGAGCTCGTCGAGTACGCGATGAGCTTCGCGCGCCGCAACGACTTCGATCTGCTGGACACGCTGCTGGACATCAACTTCAGCATCTTCAAGGAGTACCGCTACGTCCAGGGCTCCACCCACCTGGGCACCACGCCCTTCGACGTGTACTCGGCGCGCCAGGGCGTGTGTCAGGACTTCGCCAACGTCTTCATCTGCCTGGCGCGGCTGTTGGGCGTACCCGCGCGCTACACGTGCGGCTACATCTATACCGGGCCCAAGCACGCCAACCACGCCCAGTCCGAGGCCACGCACGCCTGGGTGCAGGTGTATCTGCCCGAGGTGGGCTGGAAGGGCTTCGATCCCACCAACGGCATTCTCACCCAGACGGACCACGTGCGTGTCGCCGTGGGCCGGCAGTACTCGGACTGCACGCCCACCGCGGGCACCATCTTCCTGGGCGGAGGCGGCGAGAAGCTCGAGGTCTCCGTGCGCTGCGAGCCCGTGGAGCCCGGGGCGAAGTAATCACTTGCTCGACGGGGGGCTCTTCCTGGCCGGGCGCCGGTTCCCGGTCTTCACCTGCTTGATTTCGTCGCCGCGGCAGACGCGTACGCGCAGGAACTGCTGGAGCTGCCGCAGTGCCATGTCATGGTCGGTGTCGCTCTCGGCGCAGCAGCAGTCGCTGAGCACGGTGAGCTTGTACTCATACATGTGCGCGTCGTGGGCGCTGAAGAAGACGCACAGGTTGGTGGCGATGCCCGAGAGGATGAGCTTCTTGGTGCCCAGGTGCTGCAGGAGCGGCACGAGCGACGTGGCGAAGAAGGCCGAGTGCTTGGGCTTGAGGATGAAGTAGTCGTCCGGGTCGGGCTTGAGGGCCCGCGCCACCTTGCGGCCCCGAGCCTCTGGCCGGGTGCAGTACTTGTAGACGTCGTTGAAGCTGCTGCGCCAGTGGTCGAAGTTGTCATTGACGTAGATGACGGGCATGCCCGCCTTGCGCATGCGCTGCGCGAAGGGGGCGAGCCGCTCGACCATCCGCTCCGCCCAGGGGAGCACCCGCTCCCCGCCCGGGAATTCCAGATCGTTGATGACATCGATGATCAACAACGCGGTGTCGGAACGCTGGTCGGGCACGGGGACTCCTCCGGGCGGAGAGCGGAAGGCTCAGGGCGTGAAGCGGTAGATTTCGTACGGGCCGCGCTCCGCCGGGGGCAGGTGGATCTGCGAGGTGGTGACGTAGATCTTCCCATCGGGCCCCTGGGCGAAGCTGTCGGGCCAGCGCAGGCGGTTGTCCTGGACGACCTGCGTGTAGGCCCCGCCGGGAACGTAGCGGTGGATGGAGCTGTC
The DNA here is from genome assembly GCF_044360685.1 of Cystobacter fuscus. Taxonomy (GTDB): domain Bacteria; phylum Myxococcota; class Myxococcia; order Myxococcales; family Myxococcaceae; genus Cystobacter; species Cystobacter fuscus_C. The sequence continues at coordinate 2,167,699 of NZ_CP043491.1, forward strand.
CTCCAGGCCGCCGAGCCAGAGTGTCCCGTTGCGGTCAAACATGATGCCGTCCGTGGCGACGATGGTGCTCACGCGCTCGATGCGCGGGGCGATGGCCTCGTCGTTCTGCTGGAAGTCGAGCAGGGCCGCGGTGGGGATGCGCCACAGCACGTGGCCGGTGAGGGCCGTCCAGTAGAGCGTCTCGCGGTCCGGGGAGAGAGCGATGCCATCGGACTGGACGCGCTTCTTCATCGTCCGGCCCATCACCGTGAGGGGCTGCTCCTCGGCGTGCGTGGAGGGGTGCTTCGCGAGCACCTTGCGCGCGTTGCCGCTCTCGAGGTTGAGCACCACGAGGCCCCCGGCCTGCGAGTCGGTGAGGTAGGCGACGTTGCGCTTCGTGTCGAACGTCACGTCATTGAGGTAGCTGTCGCCGGAGGAGACCTCGGGCGCGAAGGTGTAGCTGCGCACCAGCTCGTCGCGGGTGAGGTCGAACTGGTGGAGCCGGGGCGGGGTGATGACGCCCTTGAAGCCGGGGTTGCCGGTGTCGAGCACCCACAGCCGATCCTGGTCGTCGATGACCACGCTCTGCACCGCGACGAAGCGCTGGGGATCCTGCGTCTCGGGCGTCCAGGTGTTCCAGGTGGCGTTGGGATAGGGGACGACCTCGCCGTTCTTCACCTCGGCGACGGAGACGGGGACATCCTCGGACCAGCGGGGGAAGTTGACGAAGATGCGGCCCTTCTTGGACACGGCGATCCCCGTCCACTGGCGGGGCGAGCTGGCCACGAGTTCCAGGGCGGGGGAGGACGAGCCCTGCGAGGAACCAGGGGTCTGGTGGGCGCAGGAAGCCATCACGAGCGCGGTGACGGCCAGGAGGAACGAACGCATGGGGTCTCCATGAGATGAGGGGACCCGAAGATGGGGATTTCCTTCGTCGCTCGCCACCCTTTCCAGTGTCTCCACGAGCACTCGGGTCCATCGGGTTTTATGTGGCGCGTGCGAACGCCCGCCTCTGACTTATCGTTGGGGTAAGCCATGTACCGGCGCAAGGAGGCGGGGCCGGGGGAAGTTCAAGTTTCCGGAGGTGGAAGTGATGTCTGGACGGACGGTGCCGATACTCCTGTCATGGGTCTCGAGGTGATGGTCAACGAGGGCGTGGCTGTTCCGTTGTTGTTCGTCCCTGAGGCGAGGAGAAGCGAATGAAATTCTTCATCATCGCGGAAGACGGCGGCTTGCCTTCTGCTTCTGACTTCACTTCCTGCCTGCACGCGCACTGGCCCGGCGCCACGGTGAAGCCAATCTCCAATCCCGAGAGAAGCTATGCCTTGGAGTTCCATGTCCCCATGGCTGATTCGCGACTGGAGGGGTTGCTCCACAAGACGAGGGGCTCCATGACATTTGAAGGTGTCCCTCTTCGGGAGATTTCAGAGTTCGTCCAGTGGTGCCGATCCCTCGTGTCCCCTCATGTGCCTCTCGTTTTCTGCGACGAAGGGATGAATGGCGAGGTGAAGGTGACTCCGACGATGTCCGCAGCACAAATCGTCGAAGCATTCCACGCGAGTGGAGGATAGGTCACTGACGCGCGAGGCTCATCGGCTCGATACCGGGCACTTCGGCTGCTGTGCCGCGCCGCCGTGCCCCACAAGTCGTCTGACACCTTTTGGGGGCCTCTCGTTTTCTGCGACGAAGGGATGAATGCCGCCGTGCTGGGAGCCACCCTTTCGGAGGGCATGTCGTACGTTGTGCTCGGATGGGGGGAAGGTGTTAAAACGAGATATTCCAGTTGATCCAGGAGGTTCCTGCCTTGGCCCCTATCTCGTCCCGTCCTCCGTCCCCTGCGCCGGTGCGCACCGCATTGCCCGGTCCCACCACGCCGCGTTCTCCGTCCCCTACGGCATCGCCCACTCCCACCCCGACAGGTCCCGCGGCGTCTCCCCCGGCGCGCACGGCATCGCCCGCTCCTTCCACGACGGCCGCCGCCCCGACGGGGCGCACGCCTCCGCCTGCGCTCCCGGCGAGCGTCACCCAGCAGGAGTTTCCGAACAACGCGCAGAAGCAGGAGGCCACGGCGCACCTGAACACCATCAAGCAGAACCTGGGTCAGCCGAATCTCCACGTGGGGCCGACCACCACGTACTCGGTTCAGGGTGGCAAGGAGCAGTACCACGCGACCCAGGTGGGCCAGATCAAGATCGTGGACCAGAACGCCGATCTCAAGTTCACCAACGGCGTGCTCAATGACCTGTCGATGATCTCGAGCAAGCCCTCCGGCAAGGCCATGCTCAACAGCATCAACTCGTACGATGGCACCAACGGCAAGACCGCCCAGAACGTCGCCATCTACCACCGGGAGGGTCTGGGCAATTCGACCGACAAGGCCTCGGAGTCGCCCGGATTGCAAATGCACAAGGGGGCGCGGGTCGACATCAACGGCAAGCCGGGCCTCGGTCTCTCCCCCGAGGAGGCGAAGAAGGAGCCCTCGCTCAAGCCGAAGTACGGCGCGTTCAACGCGGACGCGAACAAGCCCTCGCACGTGACGCTGATGCATGAACTCGTCCATGCGGATGACATCGTGCGCGGCATCAACAACGCCAATGACATCCAGCTCGGCAAGAACAAGGCGATGAAGGTCAACGAGGCTCGTGCGACCGGCGTCAGCAAGTTCCGTGACAACGATTACATGGAAGGAAAGACCTCCCAGCCCCAGATCTACTCGGAGAACACCTACCGCAAGGAGTGTGGTCTCCCCGAGCGGCCCTTCTACTCGTCACCCGCCGAGACCAAGGTGTCCGGGTTCATGGGCTTCCCCAGCAGCGGCCCGCCGAAGGTGGTCGATCCGAAGGGCCACATGGACAATTACCTCAACAACCTCCAGACGAGGTGAGGGGTCCGGCGCTCGCCTGGGGCCGCTTCAGGGGGCGAGCAGTGCTTCCACGAGCGCCGTGGCCTGGGGGTGGAGGGGGTGGTCCGCGGGCAGGTCCCGCAGGATCTGCTGGGCCAGCTCGACGCTCTCGTTGTCCCGGCCGGTCCGCGCGTACGCGAGCACGAGGTTGAGCGAGGGCTCGGGCTGGGTGGGCGCTCGCCGCCGTGCCTCTTCGAGGACCTCGACGGCACGCTGCAGGTAGCGCTTGCCCTCGCTCATCAGGTACAGGCCCATGTCGTTGTAGGCCCGCCAGTTGTCCGGTTCCAGGGCGATGGCTTCCTCGTAGGCGCGCAGGGCGCCCGTCGTGTCCGGGGGCAGCAGGGCCTTGCAGGCCTCCGCCTCCAGGAGCTTGAGGTGCACCGAGCGCGTTCCCTGGGCCCAGGCCTCGCGCACCAGCTTCAAGGCCTCCCGGTTGCGCTTGCGCTCCAGGAACTCGGAGACCTGTTGGACCAACTTGTCGTGCGGAGTCATGCCGTTCCTCAGGTGATGCGCCCGGTTCCGGGAGGGGAACGCGGAAGGGTGACGGTAACGCGAGTGCGCGCGTTCTCGCTACTCAGGGTGAGGTGGGCGTTACCCGCGTAGGCGAGGGCGAGTCGGCGCTCCACCGTTGGCAGGCCGCTGCTGCCCTCGCGGGGGCCGCGCGAGGCGCCGGGGTTCTCCAGGGTGAAGACGAGCGTGTCCCCGTGCGCGCGCACGGTGAGGTGGATGGGGCCGCGGTGGCCGGCGGCGGGCCCGTGCTTCACCGCGTTCTCCGCGAGCGGCAGCAACACGAGCGGCGGCACGGGAAAGGACTCCAGGCCAGGCTCCACCTCCTGGGTGAACTGGAAGAGGTCCGGGTCGCGCAAGAGGTGCAGCTCGAAGAGGGTGCGCACCAGTTCCAGTTCCTGCGCCAGGGGCCAGGTGGCGGCGCGCACCCCGGCGAGCACGCTGCGCAGCATGGCGGACAGCCGCAGCACGGCGGTCTCGGCCACGGCGCCATCCGTCCGGCACCACTCGGCGATGGCGTTGAGGGTGTTGAAGAGGAAGTGCGGATCCAGGTGGCTGCGCAGGGCGAGCAGTTGCGCCTGCTCGGCCTCCAGGGCGAGCCGCTCGGCGCGGGCGCGCTCGTGGGCGAGGCTCTCCTCGAAGCCGATGTCGCGCCCCAGGCCCCAGCCGCCCACGAGGAACAGGCCCATGCTGACGGCGAGGCTGTAGCGGTCGGTGAGGAAGGTGGGCCCGAGCCGCAGCAGCTTGGGCAGCACGACGCCCGCGGACAGCACGACGCCCAGGCCCACGGTGGCGTAGAGCAGCAGGCGGATGCCGCCATGGCTCAGGTCAAACCCCTCGGGGAAGAGGACGCGGTAGGACACCGGGGCCACGCTCACGCAGAGCACGCACAAGAGCAGCCCCAGGGGGCCGGCCATGGGCTCCTCGTTGCTGAAGCGCACCTGGGCGGCCACCAGCGGCACGCTCACCAGGAGGATGGGCAGCAGCCGCCGGGGCACGAGCAGCGCCCGGAGCGTGGCGCGGACGATGGAGGCTTGTTGCATGGGTGGACGCCGCGGCTCAGCGCGCCAGGGTGTCCACCAGTCCGGTGGCCTCGCGGACGCAGTCGGTGAGTCCCACGCCCCGGTAGGCGTTGCCGGTGAGGAACAACCCGGGCAGGCGCGCCACCCCCTCGTCGATGGCCGCCAGGCGCCCCAGGTGGCCCAGGTTGTATTGGGGGATGCCGCGCTTCCAGCGCACGGCCTCGGTGAGGACGGGCTCGGCCGTCACGCCCGCCATGAGCCGCAGCTCCTCGCGCGCGAGCGTCACCAGCGCCGCCTCGTCCAGCTCCACCAGGTCCGGCCGCCGTGCCCCGCCGATGAGGCACGTGTAGAGGACGCGGCCACCCTCGGTGCGCCAGGGGAAGGTCGACGAGACGTGGATGACGCCGAGCACCCGCCGCTTCTCCACCGCGGGCACCAGGAAGCCGAAGCCGTCCGGTGGCGGCACGGCTCCCGGCGCGAAGCCCAGGTGCACCACGGCGATGGGCGCGTAGGCGATGCCGTCCAACTGGGTCGCCAGCGCGGCGTCCAGCGGCCGCACCAGCTCCGCCGCCGTGAACGCGGGTACCGCCAGCACCACCCGGTCCGCCTCCAGCTCCGTGCGCTGTCCCCGCTCCTCCACCGCCACCCGCCAGCCCGCCGCCTCGCGCCGCAGTCCCACCGCGCGTGCCTCCAGCCGCAGGGCCGGTCCGAGCGCCCCGGCCAGTGCCTTCACCAGCACCCCGAGGCCCCCGTCGAACGAGGCGACCGCGCCCGTGGTGGACGGAGTGCCCGCGAGGGTGGGCGCCGCGCGCTCCGCCTTGCGCTCGCGCACCATGCCCAGCAGCAGGCTGCGGTGCTTCTTCTCCAGTTGCGCCACCTTGGGGAAGACGGCGGCCACGCTCAGCGCTTCCATGTCACCCGCGTAGATGCCCGTCTGCATCGCGTCCACCAGCACCTCGGTGGCCGCGTTGCCCACGTGCCGGCGCCCGAAGTCCGCCAGGGACTCGTCGCTCGTGGGGCCCCGGCGGGTGAGGGGCTCACCCAGCATCCGCAGCTTCGCCGTCCAGGGCAGGAGGTCCGATTTGATCAGGGCGGGCGGCGACTGGGGCAGGGCGCGCAGCTTGCCCCCGCTGTAGAGGTAGCGGCGCTTCGCCGAGGGGTCCGCCGTCCGGATGCGATCCTCGATGCCCAGCCGGGCCGCCAGCGCGCGCAAGCTGGGCTCCCGGTCCAGGAAGCTGTTGGGGCCCGCCTCGGTGACGAAGCCGTCCCGGCGGTGCGTCTGGATGTTGCCGCCGGGCGCCGCTCCCGCCTCCAGCAGCGTCACCTCCGTGCCCCGCGCGCGCAGCCCCTGCGCGAGGACCAGACCACTGATTCCGCCTCCAACGATGACGACGCGCATGTCCGCTCGCACTCTCCGTGGTTCCGCTTCTCACTCCCCGCTCAGGGGTAGAGCATCTCCGTCCGCCAGCCCTCGCCCTCGCGCAGGTAGACGCACCGGTCATGCAGCCGGCTCGGGCGGGCGTGCCAGAACTCGATGCGATCCGGCACCACCCGCAGGCCCGACCAGTGCGGGGGCCGCGGCACGGGCTGCCCTTCGTACTGGCGCGTGACGTCCTCCACGCGCTGCTCCAACAGCTCGCGCGAGGGCAGGGGCTGGCTCTGCAGGCTCGCCCACGCGCCCAACTGGCTGCCGCGGGGCCGGCTCTGGAAGTACGCGTCCGCCTCCGCTTCGGACACGCGCTCCACGCGGCCCTCGATGCGGATCTGCTGCTCCAGCGGCGGCCAGTGAAAGCAGAGCGCCGCCCACGGGTGCTGGAGCAGCTCGCGGCCCTTGCGGCTGTTGAAGTTGGTGAAGAAGGTGAAGCCGCGCTCGTCGAAGTCCTTCATCAGCACCACGCGCGAGGACGGCCGGCCATCGGGCCCCACCGACGCCACGTTCATGGCGTTGGGGTCCACGGGAATGACGCGCCGCGCCTCGGCGAAGATGGCGGCGAATCGCTCAAAGGGATTTTCGGGTGGCTGCACGCCGCCCACCATACCAATCCACTCTCCGGGTGCGAGTCCTCTCGTGGGTGTTGACTCACCCGTTTCTCACGTCATCGTCTCGTTCCATGAAGATTCTCTACGTGGCGTCCGAGGTCACGCCCTTCTCCAAGACGGGCGGCCTCGGGGATGTGTCGGGCGCGCTGCCCGCCGCGCTCGCCGCACTCGGCCATGAAGTGAAGGTCGTCTCCCCTCGCTATTCCTCCGTCCAGGACGCCCGCCTCACGCCCACCGGGCACACGGTGGAGCTGCGCTTTCCCTTCGGCACCGAGCGCGGCCCGCTGCTCTCGCTGCAACTGGCGCCCCGCCTGGAGCTGCTCTTCCTGGAGCATGCGCACTACTTCCAGCGCCCGGGGCTCTATGGCGACTCCGGAGGCGAGTACGGGGACAACCCCCGCCGCTTCGCCTATCTCTGTCTGGGCGCGCTCCAGGCCGCCCAGCGCCTGGGCTTCATTCCGGACATCATCCACGTCAATGATTGGCAGACGGGCCTGTTGCCGGTGGCGCTGCGGCGCGGCTTCCAGGACACGGAGCTCGGGCGGGCCCGGAGCGTGCTCACCATCCACAACCTCGCCTACCAGGGGCAGTTCGGCAAACACGTCATGGACGAGCTGGGGCTGCCCTGGGATCTCTTCACCGCCGAGCAGGGGCTCGAGTTCTACGACGGGGTGAACTTCCTCAAGGGCGGCCTGCAGTTCGCCGATGCGCTCACCACGGTGTCTCCCACGTACGCGCGGGAGATTCAGCGGCCCGAGGCGGGAGCCAACCTGGATGGGCTGTTGCGTCATCGCCAGGGGGTGCTCACCGGCATCCTCAACGGCGTGGACGTGGACGAGTGGAACCCGGAGACGGATCCCCACCTGCCAGCGCGCTATGGCGTGGAGGACCTGACGGGCAAGGCCGCGTGCCGGCGCGAGCTGCTGCGCCGCTTCGGCCTGGAGGACACGGGCGCGCCGGTGTTCGGCATCGTGACGCGGCTGGCCTGGCAGAAGGGGGTGGACCTGTTGCTGGAGGTGTTGCCCACGGCGCTCGAGGAGGACATCCGCTTCGTCGCGGTGGGCAACGGCGAGTGGAACTACGAGGAAGGGCTGCGCGCGCTGCAGCGGCGCTTCCCCGGCAAGGTGGGGGCGTTCATCGGCTTCGACCCGGCCCTGTCGCACCTGCTGGAGGCGGGCTCGGACTTCTTCATCATGCCCAGCCGCTACGAGCCGTGCGGCCTCAACCAGATGTATTCACTGCGCTATGGCACCGTGCCCATCGTCCGGGCCACGGGCGGGCTGGCGGACACGGTGGATGGGAGCGACGACGGCACCGGCATCGTCTTCAACGACTTCGTGCCGGAGGCGCTGCTCTGGGCCCTGGGGCGGGCGCGAGCCCTGTACGCCGACCCCGAGCGCCTGCGTGCCTTCCAACGCCGCGGCATGGTGCAGGACTTCTCCTGGGGCGCGTCGGCCCGGATGTACGAGCGCCTCTTCGCTTCCCTGCTGGCGGAATAGTGGGGGTTTCAAGCGAAGCGCGATAGGGTGAACCCTGTGGCGTCACAACTGGACCTGGGTGGTTACGAGGTCATCGGCCGTCTCGCGGTAGGCGGGATGGCGGAAGTGTATCAAGCACGGGCCAAGCCCACGACGCAGCGCTCGCCGGGTGAGCCCGACGAGGTGGTGCTCAAGCGGCTGTTGCCCGCGTACCGCAACGATGGCGCCTACGTGAAGGCTTTCGTCGACGAGGCGAAGCTCACCGTGCGCCTGCGCCACCTCAACATCGTGCGCACCTTCCGGCTCTTCAAGGCGGGGCCGGACTACCTGATGGTGCAGGAGCTGGTGGCGGGGCGCACGCTGGGCTTCATGCAGGAGCTGTTGATGAAGGCCGGCGCCGCGATGCCGCCGGAGGCGGCCTGCTACATCGCCTGGTGCGTGCTCAAGGCGCTGGACTACATCCACCGCGCCAAGGCGGGCGAGGGCGGGGCCACCATCGTCCACCGTGACGTCAACCCGGCCAACATCCTCCTGAGCGTGACGGGCGAGGTGAAGCTCACCGACTTCGGGGTGGCGGACGTGGAGGGCGGCACGCGGGGAGACGCGGGCGCGCTGCGCGGCACGCTGCCGTACATGAGCCCGGAGCAGGTGCTGGGCCAGCCGGTGGACACGCGCGGCGATCTGTTCTCGGTGGGCATCATCCTCTGGGAGCTGCTCACGTGCCGGCGCCTGTACACCGGGGAGGGAGAGGCGGAGCTGATGCACCGGGTGCGCGATGCGCGCGCGCCGCTCTTGTCCACGCTCGTGCCGGGGCTGCCGGACTACGCGGAGCAGGTGGTGCGCAAGGCGCTCTTCGCGGACAAGGCCCGCCGTTTCCAGTCGGCCGCGGAGTTCATCCGCGCGCTGGAGGCGCTGTCACGCCGCACCGGGTGGCCGCTCACGGTGGAGGCCCTCAAGCCACTGCTGGGGGGTTGATGCACCGGCGCGCCTTCCTGCTCCTCTTGCCGGGTGTGGCCGGGTGCGCCGGGATGACGCTGCGCCCGGACGCCCTGGACGAGGCCGTGCGGGTGGAGGACCTGGGCCTGTCCTTCATGTCCTCGGGCGCGGGGGAGCTCTCGGTGACCCTGGACGTGGGCAACCCCACCTTCTGGAACGCGGAGCTCACCGGGGTGGACTACGAGCTGAAGCTGGACGGGCAGCGCTACGCGGTGGGCACGCGCGGTGTCCAGGGGCCCCTGGCCTCGGACGCGCGGCGCACGCTTGCGGTGTCCTTTCCGCTGCGGTGCGAGCCCACGCCGGCCGAGGGGCGCACGCGCGCGTGGCGGGTGGAGGTGAGCGGCACGGTGGCCCTGGCCTTTGGCGAGCGCCGCCGCCTGCTGCCCTTCCGCGCCGAGCGCTACCTGCGGCTCGCGCACTTCCGGCCCCTGCACCTCGAGCCGGACTGAGACGCGCCCGTGCTCAGCCCTTGGGCTCGGCGGACGCGGATTCCCTCGGGCCCGGCGGCTCGCCAGGGGGCGGCTCTCCCGGCGATTCCCGGGGCGTCGTCTCCTTGACGGGCTGCTTGAGCTTCACCATCCGTATCCGATCGATTCGCGCGCCCTCCTTCGCATGCACCGTGAAGGCCCAGCCGTCGTAGGTGAAGCGCTCGCCCACGTCCGGCAGGTGCCCGGCCAGCGAGGACAGGAAGCCGCCCAGGGTGTCGAAGTCGCCCTCGGGCAGCGGGAAGCCGAAGGACTGGGTGAAGCCGTCCACCTCCATCGCCGCGTCCACCAGGAAGGCGCCGTCGGCCAGCTTCTCCACCTGCTTCTCCTCCACCTCGAACTCGTCGCCAATGTCGCCGACGATCTCCCGGAGGATGTCCTCCAGCGTGACGATGCCCATGAAGCCGCCGTACTCGTCCACGACGATGGCCATGTGGATCTTCTGCCGCTGCATCTCGCGCAGCAGATCTCCAATGGGCTTGAGCCAGGGCACGAAGTGGGCGGGACGGATGGTGTCCTGCAACACGATGAGCTCGGGGTGCTGCAACAGTGGAATCAGGTCGCGCGCGTGCAGCACGCCAACAATGTGGTCCACGTCGTCCCGGTAGACGGGAATGCGCGAGTGGTTCTCCTCGGCCAGCAGCTGGAGCACCTCGAGCGACGGGGTGGACAGGTCCACGCACACCACCTCGGTGCGCGGCACCATGACGTCCCGGCAGCGCTTGTCGGACAGCTCGAAGATGGAGCGGATGAGCTGGGGGGCGCTCTGGTCCACCTCTTCCTTGGCGGCCTGGGCGGCGAGCAGCTTCTCCAGCTCCTCGAGCGGCGGGGGCGGGGGCTCGAAGCGCAGGGTGCGGCCGAAGCCGCGGGCCACCAGGTTGATGGGCGCCATGAGCAGGCGCATGGGCGGATAGAAGAGCATCACGAGCAGCGACACGAGCCACGACAGGCGCAGCGCCCAGCGCTCGGGACCGGCGTTGGCCAGGCCGCGCATCGTCACCTCGACGAGCGTGGCCAGCAGGCCCACGAGCAGGGCCCCGGCGAGCACCGTGGCCACGTTCAGCCAGGGCGCTTCCCCCAGCCGGGTGAAGTTGAGCATCTGCGGCGGCACGAAGGAGCCGATGGCCGCGGCCAGGAAGCCGCTGAGCACCATGCCGACGCGCAGCGCCGTGGCGGTGGGCTCGCGCTCGGTCTTGTGGCGCAGGATCCGTTTGCCGGCGCTCGGGTGGGAGGTCGCCAGCTCCTGCGCCTTGAGATCGGACGTCCCATAGAGGGCGGACTCGGCGGCGGCGATGAAGCCCCGGAGGAAGACGAGGGCCAGGCAGGCGGTCCAGAGGACCCAGGTAGGCATAGGTGACCCCTTATTAGCCCGTGGTAAGAGACCATGCACCCTTTCCGCCAAGGCGCCCCGTTCATGCGTCCACCAGTGAGCCGCTCCGCCCTCCTCGTGCCCCTGGCCACCCTGCTCGTGCTGCTGGCCGCACCCCCTGTCTGGGCCTGGCCGGTGGATCTGGCGGTGAACCTGGAGGCGGGCAAGGAGCGCTTCCACAAGCTGACGGTGGTGGACTGGGTGGAGGTGGAGGACCCGTCCATCGCCACGGCGGAGATCTTCCAGGAGAGCAAGGAGCTGATGCTCACCGGGGTGAAGCCCGGGCGCACGCTGCTGCTGTTGTACGCGGAGGGGAAGTTCGCCGTGTGGCGGCTGGTGGTGGGCGCGCCGGGCAAGCCGGTGGAGGCCGAGCCCGTCGCGGCGCTCCTGGAGGCGGCGCGCAAAGCGTGCCCGGGCTTGAAGGCCACCGAGGGCGCCGAGCGCTCGCTGACGGCGGAGGTGAAGGACGCGCGCTGCCGCGAGGCGCTGCGCGCGGTGCTGAAGACGGACGCGTACCTGGCGCGCGAGTTGGATCTGACCTTCGAGCTGGCGCTGTTGCAGGAGCAGCTCGCGAGCCTGACTCCCGCGCTCAAGGCCCTGGGCCTCGAGGCGAGCTACCGCGGAGCGGGGCTGTTGCTGAAGGGGTCCACCACGCCCGAGGGCCACCGCCAGGCGCTCTGGGAGCTGTTCCGCCAGTCCGTGGGCCGCGTGCCCCTGGAGGACCGGGTCGAGGTGAAGCGGCCGGCTCTCCCCGACGCGGGCACGCCGCCGTCGCCCGCTCCCTGAGTCACGGCGTCCCGCGAACCGCCGAGCGCCGCCGGGCTACCCACCAGCCGATGGCGAAGCTCAGCACCCCGTAGAACGACCAGTTGGTGAGTAGCAGATGGTCGTGCAATCCCTGGCGCCCCCCGTCCCCGGCGGGCACCTCGCGCAGCCAGTTCTGCTCCACGGGCGGGAAGTGATGCACCAGCATGGCTGGCGCGTAGAACAGCACCTGGACGGCCCGGGAAAGCCCATCGTTGGCGAGGAGGAAGCTCATCGTCAACAGTTCCTGCGGGAACGCCACTCCATCTGCGTGCGGGCACTCTGGGATCTCCAGGCCGCTCTCAACCGGTCTCTCCTCCGCCCTGTGCTTGAGAAAATCATCCGGATTCCAACCCTCACTGGACGGCTCATACTGGTAGTATGCCTCCTTGTTTAGGGTGTATCTGTCCGTTCTGCTCGACTCAGGAGGAGTTATGCCCCCGGCGGCTCGAATCACCGACATGCATACTTGTCCCATGGTGGAGCCTGGACCCGTACCGCACGTGGGCGGTCCGGACGTCACAGGTGAGCCCACCGTGATCATCGGCGGACAGCCCGCGGCCAGGGTAGGAGATCTACTGACCTGTATCGGTCCGCAGGACTCGATCTCGAAGGGGGAAGCCACCGTCATCATTGGAGGCAAGCCTGCTGCTCGATTGGGAGATTCGACCTCACATGGTGGAGTCATCGTCGCAGGTTGCCCGACAGTCATCATTGGCTCCGATACCCAATGTGATTGCATGAAGAGTGCCGCAACGGGTGGCACTCCATTTGTCACGAAAGTCGATTGATGTCGTCTGCAAGCGCGCGAGAGGAATCGTCCGGCAGCCGTGCGCTCCAAATAGATGAGTATCGTTCAATCTCTCCTGATCCAGGATTCACCTGGTAAACCGGCGGAAGAGCACCGCGTTCCTCATCAGGGGAGAAAGGGGGCAGATGCCCCAATTTCGTCGCGCTTTTAAGAGAATCGAGGATTCTTGAGCAGGAAGAACTGGGGGTCGAATGATTAAAATACATAGGAATCAGATGGACGTTTTGGGGCGGCGCCACCTCCTGGATAGTCTCCCTCGCTTCCGTGACCTCTTGATATTGAACCGAACCCTTGTGCCAGGTAATGACCGCGACGCGGAACTGGAAATGTATTTGTTGTCGGGGTGGGAGCTGGGGCTGCGCCACCCTAGGGATTTGATGATGTTTGTTGTCGCTTGCTTCCGAGCTGGGGGGGATGTTGCACGGGTTCCCTCCCTGCGTGGTTGGATTGCGAAATCCCTCGATGCTCCCGAGGGTCCAATGACATGCCTGATGCGCAGACTGCCTGTGACCTACTGGGTCGGTCTGCGCAACAAGTTATCACGGGAGGGCCGGGTATGAGCGTTTGTTCATCTGTCCTCGCCCCTGGAATCCAGGCGTTCAACGAGATGGTTGATGCTGGTAAGCTTTGTGAACTCGCAGGATTTGATTCAATTCTGCTGCACCTGTGTAAGGCCGGAGCGGGTGCGATCACGGCCGAGGCATTGGTTGAGGTTGATAAGAAAATCCTGTGCGCTGTGTACTGTTGTTGCAAGACCAATCCCAATGCGGGAAGTAGCGGGCAGTCCTTGTATGATCAGTGCGCCTCGGAGACCATCGGCAAGGTCGACGAGATGATGGACGGGAAGAGCCGGTACAAGTCGCAGACAAGCTATAATATGCGTGATTCCCCGGTGAGCCCATTGGTAGAGCGGATGCCTGATGGCTCTCTTGGTACCACCCCTATACCTCCGACGGGTGGTGGCTGGAAGCACATGGGCAATCGCATTGAGAAGGAGACCCCGGGATTGACCCCGCGTCATGGCAAGGATACTCGCAGGCCTGATGTCGTGATAGTACGAGATCCAAGCCGCGCGCCTACCATCGATAACATCGCGCGCGTGGTGGATTTCAAATTTGGAAATGAGGGGTACAGCGAGGGACAAGAAAACGCTTACCGAGAAATGGGCGGAGGGCGGATTCCATTGACGCTTGATGATGAAGAGTGTGATTGTGGGAATCAGGAACAGCGGCAATCTGCATTGGAGTTGATCGCGGCGGCAGATACCTATAAGCAATCTCAACCTACTACTCTGGAACGTGTGGGCTTGGGAGCCTTGACGGTCGTCGGCGCTGTTGCAACGGCGGCGTTGTTTCTTGTTCCAGTTGATGGACCGGCTGGAGAGGTCGTGGCAGGCGGGTTGACTGCTCGTGCCGCGGCCGGTGTTGTTCGTGCCGCGGCGATGAGTGCTGAAATGGCCGTGGCGGCACGCAGTGCGGCAGCCCAGATGGCTCGGCAAATATTTCAAACTGGTGTGCGCGCTGTGCCAGCTTATTGAGGAGGAGCTCATGTCGTTTTGGAAGCAGTTGGATGAAGCGGAAATTCATTGGCAGCCGAAAACGGGAGGGCAGTACCTGGCTGGCGTCCTGGTCTTCGAGCTGCGGTTCTTGATGCGCAGTCCGCATTCGCCGGAGGTTCGGGCCGGCGCCGTGGCCGGGATTGACCGGTTGCGCGAGCTGATTCCCGACCAGACGTACAAGTGGTTTTGGACGCGCGAGGGAGCAAAGCCAAGTAAAATGCCACGCGACCTGCCTCCGGCCTCGCAAATTCTGGCGGACGCCATCGCGGCAAAGGATGCCTTCAATTATCTGGCCACCGATTGCGGTGACCCTTATCGTGATGCCTACCGCCACTACCTCAAGGTGCGCCTCCGCGATGACCTGAGGACAACCCCCAACAGCGTCGGATCTTTCCACCTGCGGGTTCCGCTCCCCTGGGTTGAGGCGCGGGGGGGGGGCACCATGATTGACCTGTTCCTGGAACTCGCCAGGCTTCTCAAGCCCTGTTTCGGATCGGCAGGGCTGGCTCTGAGCGCGCCCATTCACGCGGGTGGGAAACAAATGCATGCGGCCTACTCCGCCTACCCATTCCTCAAGCGGTTTCCAGGAGTAGACAGTGGCGAGGCTTCTTATGTCGCCGACGAAATTTCACATTTCTATCCAAAGACCGTTGGAGGAATGACGACGATCAACTGGTTGAACGCGGTGGATGGGCCAACGTTGGATTTGTGTGGGGGTGATACTGCGGCGCGGTCCGCTTTTGGTATGCCGGATTTTCCAGTCTATACTTTTGACGGTGGTATTGTCGTACAAGCCGGGCCAAACCCACAGATGGGTGACAACCTGATTGGATTACCACTCACCCATTACGCTCATGTCGCGCGTTTTTTCAAGCCCGCGCGCATGTTGAGAACATTGAGCGTTAATCCCGCCTACGCACCAGAGGGGTCAAATCTGTACCCGGATCGCTACGAGTCCGCCCAAATCGAATATTTGAATCGCTTTGATGATATGGAATCGTTCCGCAAAGTGGCCCCGGTATGAATAGCATGGGAAAAATGAGGGTTTTTGAGGGGCGCGGGCCAGTGCGGAGGGGCAGAGCTCGGCGGATGGTGTAGCGCTGCGGGCCTCCGCGTCCGCGAGGCGTGCTTGGCGAACCTCCAGGCCCTTCGACCCGTCCGTGGAAGACCGCGTCGACGAGGATACCACCGCCACCCGGTTCGACCTGGCGGCCGCGCTTGCCGCGGACTTCAAGCCGCTCGGCGTCCCCCTGGCGCTCATGGGCGAGTACCTCTTCACCGTGGGCCGTCAGACGGAGGTGGCGCTGGGGCGCACGAACCCGCACACCCACTCGGTGGCACTTGGCCTCTACTACACGGGGCGGCCCGACCTTGCAGCTTGGCCTCGGGGGGTCGTGCTCGATTCCGCGCCCCATATCGGCCGCGGCGTACGAGGCCGTTTCGCGACGTCCGGCCGGCCCAGGCTCACCTACGGCCAGCTCATCCTCCGCTATCTGGTGAGACGTGAGGGCCGCCAGACGTCCAGCGCGGAACGCGGCCTCCCATCGTGGGTCGACTCGGCGGAGCGGGAGGGCGTGTGCAGGTTGCGGAGTCGGTCCTCCCCATGCGCACACTCCCGCGGCTCCTGTTCCCTGTCCTGTTCTTGGTGCTGATGCCGGCCTGTGCCGCGTTGAAGTCGTGCTCGCCCCTGTTCGAGCGCGTGGGCAGATCGAACCTGTTGGTGGGCGAGCTGCGCATCCGCATGGGCGACATGGCGCGCCGCTTCCCGGGCGTCCTCGAGGCCACCGCGGACGTGGCCGCCGAGCGCTCCCAATCGGATGGGACTCGCGAGGCGCTGCTTCGCTTCAAGAGCAACGCGGTGCCCGTCATGCAGTCGACGCTCCTCCAGCCGGATCCGGTGGCGGCGCTGATCGACGGCTGGACCTTGCTGGCGCAGCTCAAGCAGTCGCTCCCGACCGGGCTCCACCAGAGGTCGTGGACACCTTCCAGCGTTCGTTCGAGGAGCTGGAGTCGGAGGTGGAGCTGCTCTGGCGGGAGCTGTCGGGCCGCCAGGACGTGTCCAACCTGCGGGCGCTCGTCCATGCGTGGGCCTCCGAGCACCCGTTGACCGGAACGCTCGTCTCGCGCGAGTCCACCGTGCCCCTGCTGGCCGAATTCACGGACCGCTCCGGGGTGGGCCTGCTGGGGCGACGGCCGCCGCCCTCCAGGACACGAGGGATCTGGTTCAACGGGTGGACCTCTACATCGGCACCCTGCCGCGGCAGGTCCGCTGGCAGGCGGAGCTCACCACCCAGGAAGCCTTGGAGGCACCGGCCCTGGTCTCGGTCGTGCACGAGCTGGAGCGCTCGGTGGATGTGCTCGTGCGCGTGGGGGCGCTGGCCGACAGGACCCCCCAGTGGGTGGCGGGTGAGCGCCAGTCGCTGCAGGACTTCCTCTCCTCCGAGCGGCGGGCGGTGCTGGACGGCGTCCGGGGCGAGCGCGTGGCCGTGCTGGATTCGCTCCATGTCGAGCGCGTGGAGACGTTGGTGCAGCCGGAGCCCCTGGCCGGGGCTGGGTGGAGCACGCTTTCGACCGAGCCTCGGGCTTGGTGAATCACGTCTTCCTCTGGCTGTTGGGACTGCTGGTGTTGTTCCTGTTGGGCCTGCTTCTGCTCACGGCGCTGCTGGCACGGGCCTGGCGCCAGGGCGAGGGCCTGCCCTGGGATCGTTCACGGAGGGGTATTAGGTCGTCGAGGGAGCGGAGTGCCCCGGACGAGCCGGCAGTGCCGGGTCCGGCGCCGTCCGTGGGCGATCACCCGGCCGAGCCCCATCATTGAAGACAGCGAGGCGGCGAGAGGGGGACCCCTGGGCACGCCCGGGGCCGCGCACTGTCCACCGGAGCGTGAGATGCCCACCGTCTCCTCGGGGAGGGACGTGGGCCCGGGTATCTCGAGGGCTGGATGGGAGCGAGTGATGAGCAAGGAGTCGCGCCTGTCTCCGGCGGAGCTGTTGCGGCAACTCACCCTCTCCGCCGGGCGTCTCGCGACCGAGGGAATCGCCAGCGGCGCCGTGCGCGGTGCCACCGAGGAGCTGCGGGCGGAACTTCCGGAACTCGACGGACAGTTCCAGGACCTCCTGCGGGATGTGTTGGCGATTCTCGGACGCATGGCGCACGATGCGGCCGAGCGCCCGGCCTGGCAACCGGGAGCCTGGGCGCGCGTCATCGCCGAGGAGGCGGTCCAGGGCGCGCTCGGGGAGCTCCGGCGCTCGACGCCTGGCTGGACCGCGCTCTCCCAGGAGTTGCTCGAGCGCGTGAACCACTGGCTGGAGCGCTCGGCGGAGGTGGCCGCGAGCCGCCAGGTGGAAATCCGTAGGCCTGGAGACCGGGCCCGGATGATGGCCACTGGAGCGGTCGAAGGAGCGCTGGCGCAGCTCCATGTCTCCATGCCCCAACTGGCGCCGGAGGTGGCCGGGCTCGCATCCCAGGTGGGACGCGGCTTCGTCGAGGGAGTCGGCTCGACGATGGAGGAGCAGACGGGGGTCTTCTCCTCCTTTCTCGAGCGCGCGGGGCGGAGCTTCGTTCACGCGCTCGTCGAGCAGCTCGACACGGAGCTGAAGGCCCGGCGGGACGCGGCGGAGGGCGCCGTGCGCCGCGCCACGGTGGGGGTGACGGAGCAGGCCGCCGCGGCATGCGTGCGGGGTGCCTCCGAGGAACTGGTCCGCCAGGTGCGCGCCCTGGAAGCATCGCTCGCGGGAGAGAGCGTGCTCCATCGGGCGAGCCGGGAGGTGTCGCGTGGCCTCCTGGCCCCGTTGGCGGAGCGCCTGCGCGAGCCCTGGGTCCTCGCGGCGGGAATGGGCGGCATGCTCCTGTTCGGCGTGTTCCTCGCGAAGGCGCGCTGAGCCGATGGCGGGCGGCGGCCTGGGCCGCTCAGAAGCCGAGCGCGGGCAGGGGCGGCAAGGGCTCGGCGTGCTCCAGGGCCCGTTCCACCTCCTCGGCGTAGCGCCGCAGCAGCGGCAGGCGCGAGGAGCCGCCCAGGGCCGACTCGGCGTCCGTGCGCACCTGATGGAGCACCTCGCGGGTGGCCCGCTGGTCCTGCTCCCGCCTGGCTCTCAGCCCCACCTCTCCGGCCAACCGTAGCAACCGCAGCACCACGGCCGACTCTCCGGCGCCGTAGCGGCTGATCTGCTCGGTGGCCAGCAGGAGGTAGTCCCCCAGCTCCAGCGCGGGGAGGAAGACGCGCGGGTGGCCCTCCGGATCCGCCAGGACGCGGGGCCCCTGCGGCAGCGCGCACAGCTCGCACAGCAGGACGGTGAGCTGGTCCAGGGACTCCACCGCGGTGGACGGGTCGTTGATGGCCGGCGAGAGCGCCTTGATGGCCACGTCCACGAGCTGCCGCACCCCGAGCGCCAGGTCCCTGTCCGGCTCGCGCCAGGGGCCGATGAGCACGGCGCGCTCCACGGCCCACTCCATGGGTGGGTCCTCCGTGAGGGGCCCCCTCTCCGAGAGCACCCGGCCGAGCCGCCCGCCCCGCACCACGGGCTCGCCGATGACCACGTCCACGTGGATGACGAGCTCGTGGGCCTCGGCCAGCCGCAGCAGCGCCCGCTCGTCGATGTCCACCACGAAGCCGGAGGAAGGAGAGGTCACGGGCCGCCACGTGCCGGAGTGGGCTGGGGCGGAGAGGGACTGCTCCACGCCCAGGCGGCGTCGCTGGTCCAACTTGTGCGCCACCTTCAGGGAGTACGCCGTCGTCTGGTGGACGATCTGCTCGGCGCGCACCAGGGCGAGCGTGGACGTCGTCTGGAAGAGCAGGGCCATGCCGCAGCAGACGAGCAGCAGCATGGCGATGGAGAGCGCCGGACGGGGCGCCACGCCATGGTCTTCCACGAAGCCGAACGCGTACATGCCGGCCAGGCAGTAGACAACCGTGGCCACGAACGTGGGGATGAGGATGCGGAAGCCCAGGCCGTGCATGAAGAGGCGTAGCAGGCGCGGGGAGTACTGGCTGGCGATGTTCTGCAGCACCAACAGCGACAGCGACAGGGCGATGCTCAGGATGGTGAGCACCACCCCCAACACCGAACCAAGGCCCGCCCGTGCTTGCTGGACGGAGGTGCGCCAGGCCAGGCCCCGCAGCAGCCAGTGGTTGGTGTCGAGGGGGTTGGCCACGAAGAACCCGGCCAGCCCGGCTCCCAGCACCGCTCCCAGGGTGGGCAGCAGCCACACGCTGTTGCGTGCCCAGACCCGGCCCCGCGGGAGCCTGCTCCGCGACCCGGTGGGTCGCGGTCTCACGGAAGGCGCCCGCCAGCCGCGAGGGGCGGGCGCCGCTCCCACGTTCATCCCCACGGGCGCTCACTCCCGCAGGGTGTCCTCGAGCGACTCGGCCCGCTGCTTGTGGCTGTCGAGCACCGGCGCGGTCCTCGAGAGGAACACGGCCATCGCCGCGTCATCGCGGTATTTGTCCAGGCCCTCGTCGACGAGTTTCCCGCCTTGCTTCTGCTTCTCGCGCACCTCGTCCAGGAAAGCCCTGTCGAACTCTCTGCTGCTCAGCACCGCCATCTGGTCGCGCTTGTCGATGAACTGGTCCACCTGCTTGTCGAGCTTCTTGTCGTAGCGTCGGCCACCCTTCTCGACGCCCTTCTGCGCGCCCTCGTAGCCCGCGCCACCGACTCCCCGCTGTTCCCAGCCCAGGTCCAGCACGGCCAGCGAGAAAGCCTTGGTCCGGGCCAGGGCCTCCAGGTCGGCTTGGTTTCGCTGATGGTCCCGGATCAGCTCCCGTGCGAAGCGTCTCACCTCGGGGTTGTTGGACTTGCTCAGGGCGAGCTGGCCCATCGCGATCTGCCCCTGATTCAACAGAGCGACTTGGTCGGCGAAGCGGACCTTTTCCGCGACGGCCTCACCCACCTTCTCGGTCTGGTGGCGTGCCTGTTTTTCCTCGTTGTGAGCACAGCCAACACTCATTCCCATGACCGCCAGCAGCCCCGCGCTCCACAACCATCGACGCATTCCCATATCTCCAGAACCTCCTCACATCCCGTGGATGCCGCAAAACTGGGGCGTGGGGTGGAGGCTCACAAGTGCATGGGCGGGCGGCGTGGCAGGGGCCCGGCAAGGACGGACTCACTTCATCGTGCACCAGGCTTCATCTCCGCCGGAGCAAGGAAGCCGCTGTCGGCGAGGCCCACGGCGCCGGTGAGGCGCGGCGAGGGGAGCCGCGCTGCCTTGGCCTCTTGCATCGGGTCGAACGCGGAGGCCACTCGGTTGGACATCATCGCCGGCCGTGCCTCCCCGGTGAGAGCGCTGCTCCTCCAGCGCTGAGCTTCCGCGCGTCTTCGCGGTGACTGGCTATCGCGGCCGGGAGGGCGTGGGAGGCGGGCGCCCACCCTGGACGATATGGATGCCCAGCTCGACGAAGGGCCGGAGCATCTCCTCGGGCACGTCCGGCTCGGTCGCCAGGTGCGTCAGCCCGGTGGCCGGCCCGATGGAGAAGGGCGCCGCGGTGCCGAGCTTCTCGCGCGAGGCGAGCCCGACGATGCGGTCCGCGCAGCCGAGCAGCACGCGGCGCACCTCCACTTCCTCGTAATAGGGCCCGCTGATGCCACTGGTGGCGTTGAGACTCCAGACACCCAGGAAGCACACGTCGGCGGTGATGCGCCTGTATGTCTCGATGACGTTGGCCCCGACCGCCACCATGGCTCGTCTGTCCAACGTGCCCCCCACCAGGACGACCTCGATGCCCGGATGGCGGGCCAGCGCCGTGGCCACGGCCGGACAGTGGGTGATGAACGTCCCGGTGTGATCCGGCGGGATGGCATCCACCAGATGCAAGGCCGTCGTCCCGCCGTCGAGGATGACGACCTGCCCTGGCTCGAGCAGCGTCGCGGCGGCGCGCGCCGTGGCGATCTTCCCCGGCACGCCCTGCTGCTGGCGCTCCTCGTACGTGGGCGCCACCGGAGAGCGCGCCACCGCCCCGCCATGGACCCGGCGCAGCAGATGGGCCTCGGCGAGCTCGTCCAGATCCCGCCGGATGGTGAAACCCGATACCCCGAGCAGCTCGCTCAGCTCTCCGGCGACGATGCGGCCCTCGGTGCCGAGGATCTCGAGGATGCGGCGATGGCGCTCTTCCTTCAGCATCGCGGGCCTCCCAGGACTCCGTGCCGCTTCAGTAGCAAAAACGCGGAGGGGTCCGCGATAAAAAGCACGAACCTCGGGGGGGGCCTCACTCCGGCTGGAGGAAGCGTCCGTTCACGAGATGCTCGATGACCTCGTGCGCCGAGTGCGGGTCGAGCTTCACCTTCGACCCCAACTGCGTCACCGCGTGGGCGACCGTCGTCGGGCGCTCGAAGGCGGCCAGGGTGGCCAGGAGGATCCGGCCGTCCTCGCCCTGGTCCAGCGTCGGGTCGGTGAATCTTCGCGGGCTGACCGAAGGCGCACAGGCCATGCCCGTTCCGTTCACCGACCGGACGACGGTCACCTGTTCCCGCGCTACCTTCGCGGGGACTCGATGCGCACCCAACCAATCACCGAGCTCGAACCGAAGCGTCGAGGGCGCGGTGTTCTTCAGCCGGGTGCGTGCGTTGAGTGGGATCCGCTGCTTCTTCTCTTCGTGCTTCCTCGCGAGGGCATCCACGTGCTCCGACGTGCGCTGCACCGCCCGCTCGAGCGCCGCGTCGCGGAAGCGCAGCATCGGCACCGACGACACGTCACCGGGCTCGCGCTGCTCGAAGTACTCGAGGAACTCCGTGAACGTCCGCGCTTCGCTCACCATACCGAACCGCGCGGGGTGCTCGGTGGCGAGCGCCCCGGGCTGCGCTTCGAGCCGCTGATAGCCCACCAGGCAGTCGAGGCTGATCATCCGCTCCACCAGGCGTACTTCCTCCTTGAGCGTGGCCTCGCTGGCGAAGGGCAGGCCCGCGATTCCAGAGACCTCGATGTCCAGGTTCTTGTGGCGGCGGCAGCCGTCGATGATCTCCAGCAGTTGCTGATCCGAGGCACACGGCTTGAGCAGACCGCGGCGCATCTGCTCGTGCCGCTGTTGTTCCGAGAAGCAGCCGATGTCGAGCACCATGTGGACGTGCTCGAAGGTCTGGGCCAGGGCGTCGATGAGCTCCAGGCGGGCCACCCCCCACAGGAAGTACATGCAGGAGTGGCGTGAGAGATCGACCCCCGCCCAGGTGCTTTGCAGGAACGCCGCCGAGCTTCCCGAGAAGTCGTAGCGAAGCTGCCACGCCCGCTGGGCGATCTCCTGGTGGTCGCGGCGCACACTCTCCTCGGAGCGCAGGAACGGCCTGGCGCGTCCGAAGGCCGCCTTCTGGTTGCCGCGGGCTCCACCGCAATAGAGGCAGTTCTCGCCGCAGCCCTTGCCGGGCGCGACCCACCCGGAGAAGGCATGGCGATCCTGGTGGCTCAGGAAGATGTCGTCGAAGTGCGAGTAATAGACGTCCTCGCTGTTCGTGGCGCCTTGCACGTACTCCAGGGGCAATCGGCGTGGGGTGCCGTTCGGACCCAGGGTGACGCAGTTGGGCGGGGAGGGGTCGCCCTCGCAGAGCGCCAGCAGTGGCCGCTCGCCGTCGCCCAGGACGATGTGATCGATGCAGTCGAACGCGTGCAGTTCCCGCCACCAGTAGGAGGCGGTGTTGCCGCCCACGACGATCCGGATGGTGGGATCGATCTCGCGCAGCGTCCGGGCCAGGAGCAGCGCGCGGTGGACGTGGTGGAACCACTTGAGGCTGATGCCGACGAGCCGGGGGCGCACGCGGGCCACCAGGGCCTCGAGCGAGCGAGCGACCTCCTCCTCGGTGTGGTCCCCGTCGTAGAGCCGGACGAAGGCCTCGATCCCGCCGCGTCGCAGATAGCCCGCGAGATAGAGGATGCCGCAGGTGGCCTCGCCGGTTCCGGCGCCAAGAAGGAGGACTGGAGAGAGGACGCGACGACCATTCATGAGGGGAGACCCGACCTTCCGAAGGCCGGTGAGTATAGACGGGGGACCCCCTGGCGTCGCCGTTCCTGGGAGTCCTCGCCGGGTTGCTACCCGCGCTTGCTGGCGGGCGGAACCCTAGAAGGTGGCGATGCTCGCATCGCGCGCACCATTCTCGGTGACGCGCAGCATGTTCGGCACGCGCTCGTGAATGTCCTCCATGTGGGTGATGAGGAGGATCTGCTGGAACATGCCCTGGACGCGATTGAGCGCTTCGAGGATGCGTTCGCGGCGCTCGATGTCCTGCGAGCCGAAGACCTCATCGAGCACCAGCAGGGAGGACGTGTCTCCGCCCGCGCGCTGGGCGACCATCTGGGAGATGGCGATGCGCAGGCAGAGGTTGGCCAGGTCCTCCTCACCGCCGGAGAACCGATCGAGGGCGTGAGCCTGCCCCCCATCATCAATCGAAATCTTGTACTCGTCGTCCAGGATCATCCGGGAGTAGCGGCCCCGTGTCATCTGATCGAGGAGCCGTGACGCGTACTCCTCTATTTGCGGACCCACCCGGGCCATGAGCTCGTCCTGGAACGCCTGCAATAGCTCCACCAATTGGGCCAGTTGGAGGGACTCCGCCTTCTCGCCACGGATGCGCTCGGCATCCCGCTCCAGCGCGATGATGCGCTGGCGCAGTGACCGGGCCTGTTCCTCGCACGCCGCGAGCGGTCCCCGGGCCGCGGCATGGGCCTCGCTTGCCGCGCGTTCCCGTTGGTTCGCCTGGTGACGCCGGGTCTTCGCCGCCGTGTACCGATTGGGCTCGAAGCCCAGCGTACGACGCTCTTGTTGCAGCCGCTCCTCGTGCCGCCGCGACTTCTCCTGCCGGGCCAGCTCGGCCTTCAATCGCTTCTGATGGTTGGCGAGGTGGCTCGCCTCCTGTCCCAGCCGCGCGAAGAGTTCATGCTGCTTCTTCAGTCCGGTGAGCCGCTTTTCCACGAGCCGGTGCTCGCGGACGTCGTAATCGACGGTGGCGAGCCGCGCCAGGCGCTCCCCCTTCTTCTTCAGTTGGTCCGCCAGGGTGACTTGCTGTTGCTCCAGGGACTGGAGCTTCTGGATCTGTTCGCGGTGCTGCCGGAGTCTGGCGTCCAGGTCGTCGAGGCTTCGCTGTTCCCGGGTGACAGCGGCCTCGGCGGCGGAGGTGGCCTGCCGCGCGCTCTTCTCGTGGGCGGACTGCTTCTTGTACGCGGCCTCGGCGGCGCGCGCCTCCGCCTCCAGTTTCTTCACCAGCTCCCGGTAGCCGGCTCCGAGCTTCTGGCTGCAAGTGGGGCACGTTCCGTCGCGGGCACCGATGGCTCTCAGCGTCTGGACGTGCTTGCGGGTGTCTTGTGCCCGGATTTCGGCCTGGGCCAGGACCTTCCGCGAGGTCTGCAACACCTTCTGGCATTCACGTGACTGGCGCGCGAGCTTCTCCTTCTTCGCGCTCACGCTCCGGTGCTTCTTGGAAAGGGCCTGGCCCTTCTCCACGCGCGCACGTGCTTGTTGGATCGTCTTGTCGAGTTCTTCCAGCTCGAGGGTGCGTTCGTGGCACTCCCGTTCGAGTTCCTCACGCTCGCTGTGCTGGCCCGAGGCCTTGTCCAGCTGTTCCTTTCGCCGGGACAGTTTCAGGAACTCCCGCTCGGCCGGCTCCACGGCCCGTTGCTCCTGGCCGGCCTTCTCGCTGGCGGCCACCTGCCGCCGCACGTCCTGGATCGTCTGTTCACATGCACGCAGCTCCACCTTGGCGCCCGCCAATTCCTTGCTCAGCGTCTCGTCCTTCGCGCGCAGCTGCTCCTGGGCGTCGAGTTCCCTCTGCGCGGCCAGCGACTCGGTCACCGTGGATTTCACGTGCTGCCCCATCTTCTCCGCGTGCTGGCGCACCTCCCGCAGCCTGGGCTTCAGCGCCTCTTCCTGGTCGCGCAGGTCAGGCAAGTCCTTGATCGACTCCTGGACGCCGTGAAGCCACTGCTCCTTGCCACGACGCTGCTCGCGTGCCGCCTCGATCGCCGACTGGATGGACTCGATGCCGAGCATCCGGCGGATGGCCTTCTTGCGCTCCCCCGGGGTGGACTCCGAGAGGATGTTGACCTCCTTCTGACGGGAGAGGACCGAGCGGGTGAAGGTGAGGTAGTCCATCCCCAGCAGTTGTCGGATCGCCTGCTGGACGGCCTTGGTGCGGCTCGCCAACGGCTGGGAATTCCCACCGCGGTACAGCGCCACCTCCTGCGTCTCATGAGCACCGGTCAGCTTCCGGACGACCCGGTAGGGTTCGTTGCGGACCGTGAACTCCAACGTCACGGAGCAGGGCTCGCTGGAGGCGGCGCCCTCCCTTCGGATGCTCGTGGCTCCGGTGCGGGAGGCCTCGGTGCCATACAGGGCGAAGGCCACCGCCTCGATGAGCGTGCTCTTGCCCATGCCATTGCGGCCGACGATGGCGATGAGCCCCTCGGGGAAATCGATGTCGAGCGCGCGGAACTTCCGGTAGTTGTGAAGCACCAGGTGCTTGAGAATCACTTCGCCGCCTCCCGGTTCTGGGCCTCGGAGAGGAATTGCTCGCCCAGCCGCCGCAGCGGCTCCCGGGCCGATTCCTCGACGGGGGCGGTGCGCATGAAGGCCGCGAATTCCGCCTGAAGCGAGCCGATGCCCTCTCCCGCCGCGCCCGGGCCCCGGACGGCCGCCGCGAAGGTGCGCTCCCAGCGCAGCTCGAAGCACTCCGGAAGCACCTCGCGCTCGATGCGCCGCCGCTCGCGCTGGACCTCGCTCCAGGTGGCCGGTTCGATGTCCCGGAGCTTGAGGATGACGATGTGCCCCCGGGCGGGCGCCAGCTTGCCGAGCACCCGCTCCACTCGCGAGACGACCTCGTCCGGCCGCAGCTTGCCGCAGTCAATCTCCGGCGCCACGGAGATGTCCCGGACGGGGATGGACTGAAAGCGCACCACCGGCCGGGAGGAGGAGAGGGTGACCTCCACGAACCCCTTCGGGTAGCCGGCCTCCTTCACGGAGAAGCGCTCGGTGGAACCCGAGTACCAGGCGTTGGGCGCGGCCTGGGTGTGCTTGTGGTAGTGGCCGAGCGCCACGTAGTCGAACCCGGAGAACCGGGCCATGGTGTCGCGGGAGATGGCGACCTCGTTGAACTCCCCCAGCGACAGGTCCTCCACGGTGCCACGCACGGCGCCATGGGTGACGAGCAGGTTGAAGCGCTTGTCCTCGCGAGCGCGGACCTGGGACAGGGCGTCGCGGAGCGCCTCGTCGGTCGGGGCGTGGGGAACGCAATGGATGGCCGCGTTGCCTACCTCGAAGACCTCGTACCGCTGCTGGTAGGCGGCCCTGATGCCGGGCAGGAGGCAGAGGGCCTCGAAGATGGAGGCGGTGGTGCTCATTCGCGGCACGGAGTGGTTGCCCGCGATGAGGACCACGGGAATGCCCGCCTCACTCAACCGCTTGAAGCCAGCCATGGCCGTGACGAGGGCACGGTTGGAGGGCCTGGGCGTATGGAACAGGTCTCCCGCGTGGATGACGAGGTCGGGATGGCGCCTGACGGCCTCTTCAATCACGGTATTGAAGGCGTCGTAGGCGTCCTGTTCCCGCAGGTTGACACCCGAGCCTGAGGAGACGCGGGACGACTCCGCGAATCCCAGGTGGGTGTCGGAGAAATGAATGACGTGCAAGCAGTCCCCGCTTCCAGTTTCAGTACACGGTCGCCCTGACTCTACCCGTGTGTCTGGACGAGCCCATACCTCCCTGGGGGAATTGACACGGTTTCTTGCCGCGCACGCGGGGGACGAGCATCAGGTGTCGCAGTCGATATCGTTGAAGGAGAGGTACGGCTCGCCGGCGACGCTCTCGAACTCACTGTTGCCGCAGTAAGCGGCGATCCTGGAGGCGTCCTTGGTCGAGATCCACCAGGTGTCGATGCCGAGGTACTCGTTGTCGATGTTGCCGGCGGCCAGGCCGGAGATGTTGCAGCCGGTGCCCGTGGTGCAGGCGTTGAGGCCGGGCATGCCCGGGTCCGCGCCCTCGCCCTCGTAACTGATGCCGATCGGCAGCATGGCCTTGGGCGTCAGGGCGCCGTTCGGGAACTGCGCCCTGTCGACGGTGATGCAGTTGGCGTTCGGGGAATCGGTGACGCCCGACGCCTCGCGGGTGATGCAGTTGAGGCTGCTCGCGAAATAGTAGGCGTAACGGTTGCCAAGCTCGGGCAGGAAGCCCACCGTATGCACGTTCTCCGAGTACCTGCTGTTCTCCTGGTGGTAGGCGCGCTGCGCGGAGAACCAGGACTTCAGGTTGGCCTTGGCCTCACCTTGCTGGGCGTTGGTCTTGAACCTGTTGAAGTTCGGGATGGCGACGGCGGCGAGGATGCTGAGGATGGCCACCACGATCAGGAATTCGATGATCGAGAAGCCTCGGTGCTTGCGAAGGATGAGACGGTTCATGGGGTTCCTATCGAGCGAGTCACTTCAAGGGGGTTGCACGTCGTGCTCCGGGTCGCTCAGCACGAACCATACCAAAGCAGGCGGACGGCCAGGCCCTCGGAATCAGGAGCAACCCCGCTGGCTTGGGGGCGGGGAGTGACATTTTTCGTCGATCGATGACGAATCGGGTCACTTGAAGAACTCGTGCCGACACATCGTGCCCTACCCGGAGTGCGGATTGCGCGGTGTGTCGGTGGAGCAGTGAACATCTCGGCCCTCCAGGAAGACGCAGGGCGTGGGGGAGGAAAATTTGAGCGATGCGGTTCTCCGCGAATCCTTCCATGCTGCGCCTGTCCATCACGTGCGCTGAACGACTGGGATCTGGGACTCATGAACGACAGGAAGTGGATGGGTAGGAACGCGCCAGGAATGTGGGCTGCCTGGCTGGTGTGTCTGGGATTGGGATGTGTGGCGAACCAGCCGGTGCCCCCGAAGGGCGAAGAGCCCACTCCCCCCGCCACGGAGCAGAACCCTGGCAGGCGCGTGGACTTCGACAGGGATTGGAAGTTCGTCCTGGTCAACCCCGAGGGAATCACCGACCCGAGCGGTTCCTATGTGACCGCGCACGAGCCGTCCTTCGATGACTCGTCGTGGAGGAAGCTGAATGTTCCTCACGACTGGAGCATCGAGCGGGACCCCAGCCCGGGGCCGGGGACCACCAGTGGGACGGGCTTCTTCCAGGGGGGCCTGGGCTGGTACCGGAAGACCTTCACCCTGCCGCCGTCCATGGCGGGCAAGAAGCTCTCCATCGAATTCGATGGCGTGTACATGGACTCCTCCGTCTATGTGAATGGTGAACTGGCGGGCAACCACCCCTATGGCTACACCGCCTTCAACGTGGACCTGTCCCCCCGGGTGTACACGGATGGGGTGACGCCCAACGTCATCGCCGTCAAGGTCCAGAACCAGCTTCCGAGCAGCCGGTGGTACTCCGGCAGTGGCATCTACCGGCACGTCCACCTGACGGTGACGGACCCCATCCACGTGGCGCGCTGGGGCACCTTCGTCACCGTCCCGGACCTCGAGAAGACGGTGGGGGCGGGCTACGCGGACGTCCGCGTGCAGACCGACGTGGTCAACGAGGGCGGCACACCCAAGGACGTGGAGGTCCGCTCCCTGGTGAAGGACGCCAACGGGAAGGTCGTGGCGCAGGCCACGTCACACGCCACCGCGCTGGGTCCGGTGCCCCAACGGCTCACGGCCAGCATCCGGGTCGAGCACCCTACGCTCTGGTCGCTGGCGAATCCCTACCGGTACACCCTGGAAACCACCCTCGTCTCCGAGGGAAAGGAGGTGGACATCACCTCCACCCGCTTCGGCATGCGGTACTTCCGCATCGATCCCAACGAGGGCTTCTCGCTCAATGGCGAGTACACGAAGATTCAGGGCGTCGATCTGCACCATGATCTCGGCGCGCTGGGGGCGGCCGTCCATCGCGATGCCCAGGTGCGGCAGATGACGATCATGAAGAGCATGGGGGTCAACGCCCTCAGGACCGCGCACAATCCGCCTTCTCCCGAGCTGATCGACATCTGCGAGGAGATGGGCATCGTCATGCTGGTGGAGGCCTTCGACTCCTGGAGGACCGGGAAGAACCCATATGACTACGGGCGCTTCTTCGATGAGCACAGTGATGCCGATATCAAGGAAATGGTGAACGCCGCCAGGAACTCTCCCGCGGTCATCATGTGGTCCATTGGCAACGAGATTCCGGATTCGACCTCGGAGGCGGGTCTGGCGATGGCCCAGCGGCTGGTCGAGGACATCAAGTCCATCGACACCTCCCGGCCCATTGTCATCGGCTCGGACAAGTACCGGCGCGTGCCCTCACCGACGTCGCCGGCCGCGCGGATCCTCGGGCTGCTGGATGGCCTGGGCCTGAACTACAACACGGCGAAGTCGGTGGATGGGCTCCGGGCCGCGTTTCCGGACAAGTTCCTCTTCGAGTCGGAGTCCTCGTCGGAGACGTCCACCCGGGGCGTGTACCAGGACCCCCACCTGCTGAACACCGGTGAGAACTACACCCCGGGCAAGCGGGGCACGTCCTCCTACGACAACAACCTGGCCTCCTGGACCATGAGTGGGGAGTACGGCCTGAAGAAGGATCGGGATCGGAAGTTCTTCGCCGGCGAGTTCCTCTGGTCGGGCATCGACTACATCGGCGAGCCGACCCCGTACGACGTCTATCCCGTGAAGGCCTCGTTCTTTGGCGCCGTGGACACGGCCGGCTTCCCCAAGGACATGTATTACCTCTTCAAGAGCCAGTGGACCCAGGAGCCCATGGTCCATCTGCTCCCCATGAACTGGACGGACCACGAGCCTGGCCAGTCCGTGGCTGTCTGGGCCTATGCCAATGTCGATACCGTGGAGCTGTTGCTGAACGGTCAGTCCTTGGGCGAGCGGAAGTTCAGCCACAAGAAGACCCTGGATGGCCGGGCCTATCTGGAGACGGAGGAGGCCACCGGTGATGACAAGACGTTCACCACGGGCCCCTTTCCGGGCAGCTACACCAGTCCCAATGGCAGTGCTGGCAAGCTGCACCTGTCCTGGAGCGTGCCGTTCGCGCCGGGAGAACTGGTGGCGATCGCCAAACGCGACGGCGTGGAGGTGGCCCGGGACGTGCTGCGGACCGCCGGAGCGCCGAACACCTTGAGGCTGACCCCGGACAAGAAGGTCATCACCGCGGACGGCAAGTCGCTGTCATTCGTGACGGTCGAGGTCGTGGACTCGAAGGGGGTGATGGTTCCCAGCGCCGCGAACCTGATCCACTTCCAGGTGACGGGCGGAGCCCTGGTGGGCGCCGACAACGGGCGTCAGGAGAGCGCGGAGAACTACAAGGCCTCTTCCCGGACGGCCTTCAACGGCAAGGCACTGGCCATCATCCAGTCCGGCGTCACCTCCGGGCCCATCACCGTCACCGCGTCATCGGACGGGCTGACTCCGGGCTCCACGACGATTGTCGCCGAGGGCGGGAGTAGTTCCGGGGCTGGCTCCGCGGTGGCCGTGGCGCCGGCGGGTCCGGCCAGTCGCGTGGGGACCGTGCCGCCAGTGGATCCGCGAACCCCTACCGCCGACGCGAGCTTCTCGGGCTCTCCCGCGACGGTGCCCGCGGCGATGCTCGACGGGAACAAGGCCTCGGAGGGCTGGTCGAACTTCTATGAGAAGGCGGCCACCGCGCTCCTGCCCGCGGTGAGTTCGGCCAACGCGTCGGACTGGGTCTCGCTCAAGTGGCCCCAGGAGCAGTCCCTCGATTCCGTGACGGCCTGGTTCACGACCGGCCCCAAGCACGTGTTGCCCGCCTCGCTCGTGGTCTCCTTCTGGGATGGCAAGGGTTATGTGCCGGTCTCCAACCCCTCCATCACCTGGGCGTCGGCCTCGAACCAGCCCACGGTCATCTCCTTCGACCCTGTCCGGACCACCGAGCTGCGGCTCGAGATGACGAGCCCCGCTCCGGGGTCCGCCACGGGCTTCCTGCAGATCTCCGAGCTCGAGGTGCCAGCGAGCCGCTGATGATTCATGAGAGGTCCACGCAGGGTGTCGAAGAGCCTGACACCCTGCGTGGGGGACCTCCCACCGCGGGAGTGGCGTGAGCAGTACCGAGCGTTCATCCCGGCGTCCGAGGAGCCGCTGCTCGCCGGGCGTCGTCTTGCGATGCTCCTTCACTTCTTCCGAAGATACCGTCGGCCCGGGTGGGCCTCGGGCATTCACACGCACGGAGCTGGCTCATGAAGAAGTTGGAGAACAAGGTCGCCATCATCACCGGTGGTGGCGGCGGGATTGGCGCGGCGACGGCGAAGCTCTTCCTGCAGGAGGGGGCGCGGGTGCTGATCGTGGGCCGCACCGAGGAGAAGCTCCGCAAGACGCTTGAGGAGCTTCACCACGAGAACCTCGGCTACGCGGTCGCGGATGTGTCGAAGGTCGAGGACACGCAGCGCTACTTCCAGCAGGCGGTGGAGCGCTTCGGCGGCGTCGACGTGCTGGTGGGCAACGCGGGCGCCGAGGGCCCCTACAAGCCCCTGGACGAGCACTCCGTGGAGGACTTCGACGAAGTGATGGCCGTCAACGTGCGCGGCTGCTGGTTGGCCGTCAAATACGCGTTCCCCGAGATGCGCAAGCGTGGGGGCGGGAGCATCGTCCTCACCTCCTCGATCATGGGGATGGTCGCGTTTCCGGCCAACTCGGCGTACACCGCCGCCAAGCACGCCGTGGTGGGCCTGGCGCGCTCGCTGGCGCACGATGGCGCGCCGTTCAACATCCGGGTGAACGCGGTGTGCCCGGGCGTCATCGACAACGACATGACGGCGGGCATCCACACGCGGCTCGCGCCCGGCAACGAGGAGATGGTGAAGAGCCGGATGTCTCAGCGCATTCCCATGCAGCGCTACGGGACGAACGAGGAGATCGCCCGCCTGAACCTCTTCCTCGCCAGTGACGACAGCAGCTACAGCACGGGCGGGGTGTTCGTGGCGGACGGTGGCATGACGGCGGGCGTCCGAGGCCGGTGAACTGGAGTTCTGAAGCGACCTTGGGTGGATGAGGTGTCTATCACTGGATGCATCTTGATAGAAGCTTCACCTTTAGCGAATCCTCATTCATACAATGGGTGAACTCCTGACCGAGGTCACCTCTTGCGCCCCTTCGTCCTTCCGTTCACCCTCCTTTTGCTCCTGGGCCTCTGCTCCTGTGGAGAAGATCCTCGGAGGAGCTTCGTCGGCTCCTTCGATGCGTCGGGCAACTTGATTTTGTCCAACGGCAGTCGCAAGCAGACCCAGGATGTCAAGACGACCCTGAGGGTCGTGGCCGATGCTTTCGGCTCCGACAAGCTCTACCTGGACTTCCAATGTGGCCTGACGGCGACGGTCCAGAATGCCAACGCTTTCACCCTCGACGAGAGGGAGTGCCCCTCGTACGAGAACGAGGGCTGCGAGTACGTCTGGAGATTCTCGGATGGAAAGGGAACAGCGACGGAAGGTGACCCGGCGCTCGAACTCCGCTTCAATGGGAGTGTCAACTCCAGGTGTTCGGATGGGTCGTCCTTGTTGCTGACCTTCGTGTTCACACTGACGGCGACGCCGGCGAAGCCCTCGTCCATCGAGCAGCGGGTGGGGAGGGACTCGTCGCTTCAGCAGTCCGTTCTTCCCTTGCTGCGTGCCGAGCTGGAGCAGGCGGCACGCTCCGCGCCGCGGTGAGCGAGGGCCCCAAAACCAAAAAACCAAAGGAGGGGACCCTCAACTCCCTCTGCGGCTCAGGGGATGGCCGTTGCGTTGCGTGTCTTGCAGATCAGACCGTTGGCGCGGAAGGGAAGGGTCTTCTTCCCGAGAGCCGCCCCCGTCGTGCTGTTGAAGGAGAGCAGCTCGGGATTGTTGCCCAGGATGAGCAGACGGCCATCCTCCGTGGCGTCCATCCCCATGATCCAGCCGTTGTAACCCTCGAGCTTGATCGTTTGGGGGCTCTCCGTGCGATTCAGCGCGAAGGTCTCGATGGAGTCCGTGGCGTGCCACGCGAAGTACCCGCGGTCTCCCCCGGCCGCCATCCTGCTGGCATGGGGGCGGTTGCTGAGCGTGCACGAGGTCACATGCCGCGCCGCGTTCCGGAAGGTGTCGAACTGGACGGGCGTGTTCAACACGGACGTGTTGGTGCCATCGTAGTCGAGCAGGGTGAGCAAACCATTGCGGTACGAAGTGACCGCCTGGCAAGCGATGGGGGCGATGTCCGCGCTTCCATCCACGAGGGAGATGCGCGCCAGTCCCCGTCCGTGAATACAGCCGTAGAGGTAATTGCCATTCCAAGCCAGGGAGGAGACACTACCGGAGAGTTTGGAGGGCACGCCAGCGCACGTCCGTCCACTGTCCAGCCCCACCACAGTGGGGGTGTTGTAGTTGAGGGTCATGCAATAGGCAGACTCCGTAGTGAGCTGCTCACACCCTCTGGGCACGACTGGCTCGGAGGCGGTGGACACCGTGTTCTCGGGCCGCAGCGTTCCCGGCTCACCGATCTCGAAGCTGGTCGCCTCATAGCATCCGCGGAAGGAGGAAAGGTTCCGCTCGGTGAGGTCCTCGGCGGCATCGACGAGTTGGGTGGACTCGTAGGCTGGCCACTCATAGGCAAAGGGGCCCACATAGCCCTGGGTCTGCTCGTAGCTGCGGATCTCAACGGGCACTCCCGCTGGCGCCGAGACCTTCTGCGCGTGGTAGCCATTCACGATGATGCGCTCCACGCTGGCGCCAGACTCGACCTTCACGTTCCAGGTGGTGGCCGTGTACGCGGACAGGACAAGCACCGAGGAGCCAGCACGCGTGACCCGTACCTGGACGCTCCGAGTGCCATCCGCTCCCAGCGCGGCTTGATAGATGCCGATGACATGGAGTTGCGCTCCACTCCCCATGGATTGTTCGTACTGAACGTATCGGCTCGAGCCACACGCATGGACGCCAGTGGCATTTCCTCCCTCGAGGGTGCTCCGGAACGGCAGGGGCGTGAGGGGAGAGGCCGTCGAGGACGCGGGACACCAGGACGCGTTGGCGGTGGGTGAGACCACGGCCTCTTCGCCCGAGGACGGCATCGGCGGGGACCCCACCTCAGTGCTCCCGGAGCCGACGTCATCTTGAAGGGCTTGCCCACATCCGACGAGCAACATCAGGCAGGACAAGAATGAACCACGCCAAGAACCCCCGCTCTTCATTTCCATGGAAATGCCTCCTGGACAGGACTGGCATGACAGCTTAGAGGAATTAAAGGATTTGCCAATCCCATTCACACCTCTGACTCGGTGAGGCACGTCCAAAAGGACTCAAGTGCTCGTGGCGAGCCTCGCCAGAATTCACTTGAAAGTAACACATTGGTCGAGGCGTGCACTCGGTACGGCGAGGAGCGAGCCGCGGTGGTTGGGTACACCAGGGTTTGCCCACAAGCGGAAACAAGCCAGAGGCACGCGTCGCCAGCACAGCCGTCGGCCCCCCCACCGACGCCGCCTCTTGTCAGACAGACGCGGAGTGCTGCTCGGCCGGTGCGCTCCCGGAGAGCACCGCGCGGGCCGAGTCGATGGCCTCGTGCGTGCCGGCCAGCGCGAGCACGTCTCCCTCCCGCAGTTGCTCGTCCGCGGTGGGCACGACGACCTTGTCCTCGCCGCGCCGGATGGCGAGCACCGTGGCGCCCGTCATTCCGCGCAGGTTGAGCTCGGCGAGCGTGCGCCCCACGGCGGCACTGCCGGACTCGAGCCGTACCGGCGTCGGCTCGCCGAGCCCGGGCAGGATGGCGTGCAGGGTGTCCAGGCTCCCGGCGTGGTGCGCCTGGGTCTTGCCCCGGGACTGCGACGCGAGCGCCTCGACGATGACCTGGGAGCCCGCGCGCACATGTCCCTGGAGGTTGGTGGCGCTGCGCCAGAAGCCCAAGCCCAGCACCGCGAGCAGCACCAGCAGGACCGCCGCGCCGAGGAATCCGCGCACGAAGGGCTGGGTGATGGCGACGAGCGGCGCGCCCACGCCCAGCAGGCTCGCCAGTTGCAGCGTCACCACGAGCGCGCGCCGGGGGGCGGCGGCGCGGTCCAGTCGGCCCGTGGTGGCGGGGAAGGCCGTCTCCGCGAGCAGCGTGCCCAGCGAGCGCGCGAGCCGCACCACGCCCACGCAGAAGGGGGTGGCGAGCAGGATGGCCAGGGCGATGACGACCCAGCGGGTCACCGTGTTGCCCAGGCCGCTGCGCAGTTGCAGCGCCGCGCTCATGCGTCCGAGGAAGATCGAGGTGCCGATGATGATGGCGGCGAGCAGGGCCGCGTCCACGAGCAGCAGGCGCACCTTGGCGCGGATCTTCGTGCCAGCGGTCTGGCGCGGCGGCGCGTTCTGCAGCTCCTCCACCCAGCTGCCATAGAGCGCCGCGAAGGTCTGCAGGGGCTTGGGCAGCTTGCGGTCCACGTAGTTGGCCACCGGCCCCGAGGCCCGGATGAGGAAGGGCGTGGTGAGGGTGGTGATCGCGGACACGGCCACCGCCACGGGGTAGAGGAAGCTCCCGGTGGCATTGAGCGACAGGCCCAGGCCCGCGATGATGAAGGAGAACTCGCCAATCTGCGCCAGGCTCAGGCCCGACTGGATGGCCGTGCGCGTGCCGTTGCCCGTGAGGAACACGCCCAGCGACACTCCCACCAGCTTGCCCAGGATGACCACGCCCGTGAGCACCGCCACCGCCACCCAGTGCTCGGCGATGAGTCCCGGATCGATGAGCATCCCCACCGACACGAAGAAGATGGCGGCGAACATGTCGCGCACCGGCTGCACCAGGTGCTCGATCTCCTTCTCCTCACCGGACTCGGCCACCAGCGAGCCCGCGAGGAACGCCCCGAGCGCCACCGAGTAGCCGAACGCCTGCGCGAGCAGGGCGACGGCGAAGCAGATGCCGACGCTCGCCACCAGCGACGTCTCCGGGCGCTTGAGCCGTTGCACCGCGCGCACCGTGCGCGGAATGACCATCAGCCCCACCACCATGAGCCCCACCAGGAAGAGCGCCAGCCGGCCGACGGTGAGGGTGAGCTGGCCCGCGCTCAGCCCCGAGCCCGTGGAGATGGCCGTCAGGGTCGCCATGAGCAGGATGGCGATGAGATCCTCGACGATGAGGATGCCGACGACGATCTCCCGCAGCTTGCCTTTGATTCCCTGCTCGTCGAAGGCCTTGGCGATGATGGTGGTGCTGGAGATGGCGATGATGGCGCCCGTGAAGATGCTCTCCTTGCCGGTCCACCCGAAGGAGCGGCCCACCACGAAGCCCAGCCAGATCATCAGGCTGCACTGGATGATGGCGGTGAGCCCCGCGGTGAGCCCCACCTTCAGCAGCTTGCCGATGCTGAACT
This sequence comes from Cystobacter fuscus, assembly GCF_044360685.1. GTDB lineage: Bacteria > Myxococcota > Myxococcia > Myxococcales > Myxococcaceae > Cystobacter > Cystobacter fuscus_C. Next base: position 2,203,884 of record NZ_CP043491.1, read on the forward strand.
CCAGCCCGAGCGAGAACATGAGCAGGATGACGCCCAGCTCCGACAGCGTCTGGACGATGGTGGGATCCGCGACGAGGGGAATGGGCACATGGGGGCCCATGATGAGCCCCGCGATGATGTAGCCGAGCACCACGGGTTGCCGGAGCCGCTGGAAGATGACGGACGTCACCGCCGCGACGCACAACACCGTCGCCAGGGCCTTGAGGAAGTCGTGTGCGTCGTGCATCGCCGGATCACCGCCAGGAAAAAGAAGCCAGACAACGGGAATAACTCGAAGGGGAGGCCGATGCCCGTCCAGGCACCGGCCCCCTGTCTTCAACAGCTCAGCCGAGCGCCTCGTAGGCGATGGCCGCGCCGATGATGAACAAACAGGTCAGGACGGCCACGATGAGCCGGCCCGTCTGCCAGTGCTCGTACTCGACGGGCGCCGGGGAAGGGGGTTGGGGAGAGGGGGTGGACGCAGGGGGGTTCTGTTCTTCGCGCAAGGGACTGCCTCGGGTGCGCCAGCAGGGGCCGGCACGCCGGAAAGGGAAAATGAAGCCAGGCGCGCGCCAGGGAGGACCCTTCCCGACTGGGGACGAGGGGGCCGTGGACATACGCCGTTTCTACCTCGGGGATCGCGACCTCACGCGAGCCGGGGCGGTCCTTGCGCGGGACAGTTCTCGATGAGCGGGCGATCCGCGATGCGCCCATGGCGCCGCGCCGGCTCGCGGGGGCGGTGCATCCGCGTGAGCGGCGGGACTCCCGCCTCCAGGCGTGGCGCGAGGCCGTGCCGGGAGTCGAAGCGCTTGTAGCCGGGGAGGGGTTTGGCCGCGGGGCGCGGCAGTTCCAGGGCGCCGTGGAGCGGTGCTTCACGGTCTCCCACCAGCCGCTCGGGCTGGGGGCGCCGGGTCGCGGAGACCGAGGCGCTTCGCGCCGGTCGCGCGGTCCTGGCGACTTCGTGGACCTCGCTCCGCCGCGGGACGCTGGACGAAGGCCCCCCGATGAGGACGGCCAGGAGGAGGGCGCAGGCCGCGCCCCCCAGGACCATCCACCGGGCGAGTCCTTGTTCGCGCCGAGGTGAGCGGGGAGAGATCTTCATGAGCGGAGAGCTGACCCGTTCATCCCTACACCATCCGGAACGCGGCGGGCAAAGGTGCTCTTCACGCGGGGCCGGTTCTCTCCCTTCCGGCCCCGCTCACCGCGTCGGGCCCGGCCTAGTTGCGCGTGTCGGGGCCGGTGGTGCCGGTGCTGCCGCCCGTGGGGCCCATGTTGCCGCCCGTGGGGCTCGGGGTGCCGGTGGTGCCCGCGCCGCCGGTGGCCGCGGGTTGCGGGCTCAGCTTGCCGAGCAGCGCGTAGGCATGCTGGCGGTGCTTGGCGACGCTCTGGGTCAGCTCGTCCAGGAGCGTGGTGAGCTCCGGGGTGGCGCCCGCCGCCTGGCGGCCCGCCGCGAGCTTGCCGAGCGTGGCGTCATGGGCGCCGAGCTGCTCGGTCATGTAACAGCCGTCGAAGGCCTCGCCCTTGAGCGACTGGAGCTTCTCCAGCGAGGCCTTGTCGGCCGCCAGGCCCTTCTTCTCCACGTCGTTGATGGGCTTGGGCGTGTCCGCCAGCTTCAGGTTCTGCGTCTTGGCGAGCGCCAGGATCTTCTCATCGGCCGCCGTGTGGTCGGTGATCATCTGCTCGGCGAACGACTTCACCTCGGGGCTCGACGCGTTCTGCTGGGCGAGTTTGGCCTGCTTGATCTCCGTCTGGTTGACGTAGTGCAGCCGCTCGAGCAGCGACTTGGTGTCCGTGGGGACGACGAAACCCTTGTACTCGGCCGTGCCGGCCTTGGGCGCCGCTGCCTTGGTGGCCGGCTGGGCGAACGACGTGCCTCCCGCGAACAGCGCTCCGGTGAGCATCACTCCCTGGATCATCCGCTTCATGTGCATGCTTCCTTTCGTCGTGCGACCTGCGAGGCCGCGCACATTGGGGTTGCAGGAAGCTGGTGGCATGGGTTTGGAGCCGCAAGCGTGCGGTATCGCACGGCGGGGTGTGCAGATGATGGCTGGCGGACGCTTGCCTGGTTCAGCCCAAGGCGAATGTGGCGGGTTCCAATCGTTTCACACATCTTCACCGCTGAGTCTGTGTCGAAAGGACGTTGAAGCGTATGACGAGGGAAGTGTGGCCGGGCAAGCCGTATCCGAGGGGCGCGACGTTCGATGGGTCGGGGGTCAACTTCGCGGTGTTCTCGCAAGTGGCCACCCGGGTGGAGGTCTGTCTGTTCGATCCCCGGGACCCCTCGAAGGAGATCGAGCGCTTCGACCTGCCGGTGTCGACCGAGTACACGTGGCACGGCTACGTGCCCGCCCTGGAGCCGGGCACGCTCTACGGCTTGCGGGTGCATGGTCCCTACGAGCCCCAGAAGGGGCACCGCTGCAATCCCTACAAGCTGCTCGTGGACCCCTACGCCAAGGCGCTGCACGGTGAGGTGGACTGGTCCCAGCCCGTGTTTGGCTACACGCTGGGCCACGAGAAGCAGGACCTGATGCGCGACGAGCGCGACAGCGCGCCGGGCATGCCCAAGTGCGTGGTGGTGAGCGACTTCTTCGACTGGGGCAATGATCGCGCGCCGGACGTGCCCTGGCGCAAGACGGTCATCTACGAGGCCCACGTCAAGGGCCTCACCATGCGCCACCCCAAGGTGCCCGAGCACCTGCGGGGCACCTACGCGGGGCTCGCCCACCCGGCCATGATCGAGCACCTCACGAAGCTGGGCGTGACGTCCGTGGAGCTCCTGCCGGTGCACGAGTACGTGGACGACTCGTTCCTGAGCGAGAAGGGCCTGTCCAACTACTGGGGCTACAACACGCTGGCCTTCTTCGCCCCCGAGCAGAAGTACGCGAGCCGCAAGGCGCCGGGCACCGTCGTCAACGAGTTCAAGGCGATGGTCAAGGCGCTGCACGCCGCGGGCATCGAGGTCATCCTCGACGTGGTGTACAACCACACCTGCGAGGGCAACCACATGGGGCCCACGCTGTCGCTCAAGGGCGTGGACAACGCCTCCTACTACTGGCTGATGCCGGACGCGCGCTACTACCTGGACTTCACCGGGTGTGGCAACAGCGTGAACGCCTCCAACCAGAACGCCTCGCGGCTCATCATCGACTCGCTGCGCTACTGGGTGCAGGAGATGCACGTGGACGGGTTCCGCTTCGACCTGGCCACGGTGCTCGGCCGCCACGGCAAGGGCGAGTTCTCCCCCAACGCCGCCTTCTTCCAGATCATCAGCCAGGATCCGGTGCTCAGCCGCGTGAAGCTCATCGCCGAGCCCTGGGACGTGGGCATGGGGGGCTATCAGGTGGGCAACTTCCCCTCGCCCTGGCGCGAGTGGAACGGCAAGTACCGCGACGCCATGCGCCGCTACTGGAAGGGCGACGAGAACCTCGCGGGCGAGGTGGGCCACCGTCTCACGGGCTCCTCGGACATGTTCCAGAGCGCCCGGCGCCGCCCCCAGGCGAGCATCAACTTCATCACCGCCCACGACGGCTTCACCCTGCACGACCTGGTCACCTACAGCCACAAGCACAACGAGGCCAACGGCGAGTTCAACCGCGACGGCGCCGACGACAACCAGGCGTGGAACTGCGGCGCGGAAGGAGAGACGCAGGACGCCAACATCGTCTCCCTGCGCGAGCGCCAGAAGCGCAACCTGCTCTCCTCGCTCTTCCTGTCCCTGGGCGTGCCGATGATCGTGGCCGGTGACGAGATGGGCCGCACCCAGGGCGGCAACAACAACGCCTACTGCCAGGACAACGAGCTGTCGTGGGTGGACTGGGACCTCGACGAGCGCCGGCAAGCCCTGCTGGAGTTCACCTCGCGGCTCATCCACTTCCGCGACACCCAGCCCGTGCTCCAGCGCCGCCGCTTCTTCCAGGGCGAGCACATCTGGGACTCGGAGCACAAGGATCTCACCTGGTTCCGGCCGGACGGCACGGAGATGGGCTCGGAGGATTGGCAGAAGCCCTTCGTCCGCTCGCTCGCGTTCCTGCTCGGGGGCGACGCCATCCCCTCGCCCGACGAGCGGGGCCAGCGCATCATCGGGGATGCACTCCTGGTTCTGCTCAATGCCCACCACGAGGCCGTGTCCTTCACCGTGCCTCCTCCCACCGAGGGCAAGCGGTGGGTCATCCAGCTCTACACGGCCTCGGACGAGCTGGGTCCGGACGCGCCGGTTCCCCCGGGACGCTTCGAGCTGGTGGGCCGCTCCATGGCGGTGTTCCGCCAGGTCTCGGCCGACGACTGACGACTGAGGAGCGCGCCGGTGTCTCGCCCCCTCCCCCCTCGGGTTCGTTTCCAGGGGGGGCGGAGGATTCTCGCGTGGGCTGCCCAGGAACGCGGGGCCAGCGTAGACTAGTGGACATCGTGGTGAACCCACCGCATTCCAGCCGCCGCGACCCGGGAGGACAGCTCCGGGTCCATGCTTCTCCAACGGATGTTCCAGGCCTCGGACAGGAGGGCTGGGCATGAGCTCTCCTTCGGAGGCGAGCCACCGCATCCTGGTGGTCGATGACAATCCCTCCATCCACCGGGACTTCCACCGCATCCTCGCGCACTCCACCTCGGGCCTCGACGCGCTGGACGCGATGGAGTCGCGGCTCTTCGGGGAGCAGGCGCCGGCGCCACGCACCACGGCCGCCCCGTCCTTCGAGCTGGACTTCGCGTCGGAGGGGGAGGAGGGCGTGCGGTACGTGCGCGACGCGGTGAGCGCGGGGCGCCCCTATGCGCTGGCCTTCGTGGACGTGCGCATGCCCCCGGGGCTGGATGGTGTGGAGACGACGCTGCGCATGTGGCGCGAGTCGTCGGATCTCCAGGTGGTGCTCTGCTCGGCCTACTCGGACTACTCGTGGGACGAGCTGGTGCGCAAGCTGGAGACGAGCGAGCGGCTGCTCATCCTGCGCAAGCCCTTCGACACCATCGAGGTGCGGCAGATGGCGCACGCGCTGTGTGAGAAGTGGGAGCTGTTGCGCGCGAGCCAGCAGCGGATGCAGGGGCTGTCGCTGGCGGTGGAGGAGCGCACGCGGGCGCTGGCGGAGGCCAATACCCGGCTGTTGCACGCGCAGAAGCTCGAGGCGCTGGGGCGCATGTCGGCGGGATTGGCCCACGAGGTCAACAACCCCTTGAGCTTCATCCTGTCCAACCTGCGCCATGTCGTGCGGGGGCTCGAGTCGGTTCCGTGGACGCCCGAGTCGACGGAGCTGCGCGAGGACCTGCGCGAGGCCAGCCGCGACGCGCTCCGGGGCGCCGAGCGCATCGCGCGCATCGTGCAGGACGTGCGCGTCTTCGCCCGGGTGGACGAGCCGCCGCGCGAGCGCGTGGACGTGCGCGAGGTGCTGGAGGGCGCCGTGCACATGGCGGCGGAGGTGCTGGGGCCGCAGCTGCGGGTGGTGCGCGCCTTCCAGGAGGTTCCCTGCGTGCTGGCCAGCGAGCATGGCCTGAGCCAGGTGTTCATCAACCTGCTCGTCAACGCGGCCCACGCCCTGCGCGGCCGCGCCCAGCCCTTCCTGCGCCTGGGCGTCCTGCGGCGGGCGGATGGCCGTGTCGTCGTGGAGGTCGAGGACAACGGGTGTGGCATCGCCCCGGAGAACCTGGGGCGGCTCTTCGAGCCCTTCTTCACGACGAAGCCCGCGGGCATGGGCACCGGCCTGGGCCTGTCCATCTGCCATGGCATCGTGACCCGTTTGGGAGGTGACATCTCGGTGGAGAGCACCCCGGGACAGGGGACGACCTTTCGTGTGATGCTGCCCGCCGCTCCCCAGGAGGGATGAATCGTTCCAGCCCGGAGCGCGCTCCTCGGGAAGGCGAGGTGGCTCATGAGCCTGGGTCTCCGCTCCCGGTTGCTGCGGTGTCTGGATGAATCCCTGACGGCGGAGCAGCGCCGGCTGCCTCCGGAGGAACTGGGCCGGCTCCGGGTGGTGGTGGGCTCGGTGGGCCTGATGTTGCTGCTCGACCTGGCCTACCTGGTGATGATTCCCCTCTACCCGCCGGCGCAGCGCGCGCCCCAGGTGCTGGTGCTGGGGGGCAGCATGCTCGTTTCGTTGGGGGTGCTGGTGCTGGTGCGCCGTCTGCGCTCGCCCTTGCTGCCGTCGCTGCTGTTGTGCGGCTCGCTCGCCGTGTCGCTCCTGCTGGCCTCGCTCCTGGTGGAGTTTCCCGGCGGGGTGATGCACGGGGTGTACATGTTGGTGCCCCTGCTGGCCGTCTATCTGCTGGGGGCGCGCAGGGGCTTCGTCTTCACCGCGCTGCTGGCCTTCAACGCGGCGTTCCTGCACGAGTTCGTCCGCTCGGGCTTTGGTCAGACGCGCCCCCTGTTCGCCGAGCCGATCACCTCCTGGGGCAACTTCATGGCGGGCCTGTCGCTGCTGCTGGGCTGGGCGCTCAGCTGGCTGCATGGCGCCGCGCGCGACGAGGTCCACACCGAGCTGCGGCGCACGCTCCAGACGCTGCGCGAGAGCGAGGGCAAGCTGAGCAGCCTCATCGAGAGCACGGATGACGTGGTGCTGTCTCTCGACGCGCGCGGGCGCCTGGTGATGGCCAACCCGGGGGCGCAGCAGCTCTTCGCGCGGATGACGGATGGGGTGGCGCTCGTGCCGGGCAATCCGCTTCTGCGGGGCTGTCCCCCGGCGCTGCGCGAGTGGGTGGCGGCGCGCGGCCGCATGGCCCTGGGGGGCCAGCGCGTGCGGGCGGAGGTGGACGTGCTCGTGGAGGGGCGGCCGCGCACGGTGGATGTCCTCTTCAACCCGGTGCGCGAGGGGGAGCGGGTGGTGGGCCTCACGCTCTTCGGCAGGGATCTCACCGAGCGCAAGCGCGCCGAGCTCCAGCTCGGGGAGATGCACCGCAGTCTGCTGGACGTGTCGCGCCAGGCGGGCATGGCGGAGATCGCCACCGGGGTGCTGCACAACGTGGGCAACACGCTCAACAGCGTGAACGTGTCGGCCAGCCTGGTGATGGAGCGGCTGCGCGACTCGCGCGTGTCCGGGTTGGGGCGGGCGGTGGCGCTGCTGCGCGAGAACGAATCCCGGCTCGGCGCCTTCCTGGGCGAGGACGCGCGGGGACGGCAGCTTCCCGCCTACCTGGAGGCGCTCTCGCTCCAGCTCACCCAGGAGCGCGAGACGATGCAGGAGGAGATGCGGCGGCTCGTGCAGAGCGTGGACCACATCAAGTCCGTGGTGAGCATGCAGCAGCGCCATGCGCGCTTCAGTGGGGCGATGGAGCAGGTGGCCGTGCCCGCGCTCCTGGACGATGCCCTGCGTCTGCTCGCCGTGTCGTTCGATCGGCTGGGCATCGAGCTGCGGCGCGAGTACGCCGCCGAGGTGCCGACGGTGCTGGTGGACCGGCACAAGCTGCTGCAGATCCTCGTGAACCTGCTGAGCAACGCACGCCATGCGCTGCTGGAGGAGGGGGTGGAGGATCGCCGGCTCACCCTGCGGGTGGAGCCGAGGGACGAGCGGCTGCGCATCTCCGTGAGCGACAACGGGGTGGGCATCGCCCCGGAGGTGGTGCCCCGGCTCTTCAGCCAGGGCTTCACCACGAAGAAGGACGGGCACGGCTTCGGCCTGCACGCGAGCGCCCTGGCGGCGCGGGAGATGGGTGGCCAACTGTCGTGCGCGAGCGAGGGCCGCTACCGGGGCGCCACCTTCACCCTCGAGCTGCCCCTGGGCAAGCTGACGCCTCCCGAATCAAGGGCTTGAGCCGGCGGGGGTGTCCGTCGTGCTCCACCGGCCCCGGCGCGTGGGCTCGCGCTGGGCGCGGGCGAGCGCCTCGAGGAAGTGCTTGCGCGGCCAGGGCCCGGCGCCAAAGCGCGCCAGGTGCTCCGTCTCCACCTGGCAGTCGATGAAGTGGAAGCCCCAGGCCTGGAAGCGCTCCACGGCGGTGACGAAGGCCACCTTCGAGGCGTCCGGCGCGTGCGCGAACATGCTCTCGCCGAAGAAGGCCGCCCCCAGGGACACGCCGTAGAAGCCGCCCTGGAGCTCGCCCCCGGCCCACGCCTCCACCGAGTGCGCGTAGCCCAGCTCGTGCAGGGTGACGTAGGCGCGCTGCATCTCGTCGGTGATCCACGTGCCGTCCTGGCCGGGACGCGGCACGCGGGCGCACGCGGCGATGACGTCGGCGAAGGCGGTGTCCCAGCGGATGTCGTAGACGCCCGCCTTGAGCGTCTTGCGCAGCGAACGGCCCACGTGCAGCTTCGCGGGCTCCAGCACGAAGCGGGGGTTGGGCGAGTGCCACAAGAGGGGCTGGCCCTCGTTGTACCAGGGGAAGATGCCCCGGGAGTAGGCGGCGAGCAGACGCTCGGGGCGCAGGTCTCCCCCGACGGCGAGCAGACCGGTGCGGTCCGCGCGCTCGGGCGGGGGGAAGAGAAGCGGGTCGTCTCCGAGCAGATAGATGGGCACTACCGCGACACGTTGAGCTTCACGTCTCCGGACAGCGAGTAGGGCACGCGCACCAGCGGGCCGGTGAGCTCACCCGCGACCTGGTACGGCAGCGTGCCCTTGGCGATGAGCCCCCGGACCTCCGGACCCCACGTCTCCCGTGTCACCGCCACCTCCACGGGATACACCCCAGTGGCCGCCGCGTCCACGATGTCCTGCTTGCCCAGCGTGCCCTCCCCGAGCCGCCGGCCCTGGATGCCGAGCGTCCAGGTGAGCCCGTCCAGCCGTACCGGGAAGGGGTTGGGGTTCTCCACGCCCAGGCGCATCACCAGGTCCACCTGCTCGTCCGAATAGCGCGCGCCCTCCATGGCCAGCACCTTCACGCGCGGCAGCCTCGGCACGCGCACCTGCCGGGACGCGGCGAAGGGCAGGGTGCGCTCCGACTCGCCCGAGCGCACCGTCAGGGTGCCGCGCACCGCCACGAGCAGCGAGCCGCCCTTGTCGCTCAGGGCCTGGAGGTCCTCCGGGCTCTTCACGGAGGGGGTGCTCGCCATGAAGGAGAAGGCCGTGGGGGAGCCGGGCACGAGGGTGACCCCCAGCGCCGCCGTGCCCTTCTCCAGCACCTGCCCGTTGGAGACGAGCTCGTAGTCGGCCTTCTCCAGGGTGGCAGTCTGGGGACTGGTGAGCTCGCCGGAGTAGCGCAATTCCATGCTCGCCAGGTCCTGGGCGATGACGCGCGTCTCCTCCTGGGCGAGTGAGACGGGACCCAGGGGGACGGCGGGCGGGGTGGAAGCACACCCGGAGAGCCAGGCGGCGAACGTCAGGAGGTGGACGGTGGCACGCGGGGCGAAACGCATGGAGAGCAAGGTGGAGCGGGGGGCGTCTGGTCTCAAGGCATTTTGCGGTACACTGTTGACTACACCGTGGCCTACCTCCGCCAAAACCTCAACAAGGCCGTCCGCGCGCTCATCCGCGACATCGCCGCGAAGATGCCGGAGTTTTCCCACGTGAAGGCCAGCCGCATCCTCGTGGTGGCGGGCGAGGCCCGGCGCGCTTCCCGCGGCACGGTCAAGCCGCTGTGCTTCCGGGGCGGACGCTGCACGGACCCCAGTGGCCGCCGCAAGCCGGTCATCCGCATCCACGGCCGGCGGATGCTCTACTGCATTACCCTTCGTCCGCGCTTCTTCCGCGCGTCCACGCCCCAGGGCCGCGTCCAGACGGTGATGCACGAGCTCTTCCACATGTCGCGCCGGTTCGACGGCACGTTGCACGCGGGGCGGCGGCACTCGGTGCTGGGCGAGGACTTCTACCGTCAGCTCAAGCCGCTGGTGCGCCGCTACCTCAAGCAGTGTCCCCCGGAGCTGCTCGAGGCGCTCGCGCGCTCGGAGGAGGTGCGGGTGTTGCAGTGGTTGGAGCGCCCCGGGCCCGCCTACATCCCCGGCACGTTCCGCGGGCGCACGGTGTACACCGAGGAGCAGCTCTACTACGGCATCGTCCGCATGGTGACGCACAAGCGTCCCGAGGTGAAGCTCGCCAAGCCGCGGCGCAAGGAGCGCGTGGAGAAGGAGCGGGTGCATTGAGCCACCCGCTCGCGCGCGTCAGTTGAGGTAGCGCGGACGCGGGGGGATGGAGGGCTCGGCGGGCTGGTCCTTCATCAGCTCCAGGCCCTGGCGGGTGAGCAGGAAGCGCACCGTGCCGGAGCCGCGCTCCGTTTCGATCTCCGCCTCGAAGGCGGGGCCCACGAGGGTGCCCATCTGCACGTCCTTGCGCAGGTTGCGCACCCGTCCGGTGAGCAGGTCTCCCGCCACCGGCTGCTCCGAGTCTCCGCGCCGGTAGAGGTCATACGCCGCCTGATGCAGGGTCATGGCCAGCGCGGGCGTCAACGGCTGCGAGCTGAACAAGACCGAGATGAGGACCCAATAGGGGGGGGACTGTTCGGCCATTGTCCGATCCTAACGCCTCCCGGGCACGTCCCCCACCTCTTTCCACCGGGCCGCGGGTCTGTCTTGTCCCGGCGCGTCGTGACCCCCCGTCTCTCCTCCGCCGGGGGGAAAGGCAGTAGAGCGCCATGCCGCCTCACCCCTCTCTCCTGGAGAACCCGATGCTCAAGAAGAAAGTGTTTGGCGGAGCCGTGTCCCTGTCGTGGGCCCTGGCGTTGCTGGGCGCGCCGGCCGTGTTCGCGGGGCCCATGGATGGCAACAGCGGCGACGTGATGCTGCAGGGCTTCCACTGGACCTCGTACCAGACGTCTCCCTGGTGGGGCATCGTCCAGGGCAAGGCCTCGGACATTGGCGCCAGCGGCTTCACCATGGTGTGGCTGCCGCCCTCCAGCGACGCGGCCTCCAACGAGGGCTACCTGCCGCGCCAGCTCAGCGTGCTCAACAGCCGCTACGGCACCGAGGCGCAGCTCAAGTCGGCCATCGGCGCGCTGCACACCTACAACGTGAAGGCCATCGCGGACATCGTCGTCAACCACCGCGTGGGCACCACCAACTGGGCGGACTTCACCAACCCCACCTGGGGCTCGTGGGCGGTGACGCGCGGGGACGAGTGGACGGGGGCCACGGGCAACACGGACACCGGGGATGGCTATGGGGCGGCGCGCGACCTGGACCACACCAACGCCACGGTGCAGGGCGACCTCAAGAGCTGGATGAACTGGCTCAAGTCCAGCATCGGCTACGACGGGTGGCGCTACGACTACGTGAAGGGCTTCAACGGCTCGTACGTGGGCAACTACAACACCGCCACGGTGCCCTACTTCTCCGTGGGCGAGCTTTGGACGGACCTGAACCTCGCCAACCCCGATGCCCATCGGCAGCAGCTCATGAACTGGATCGACGCCACGGGTGGCAAGTCGACCGTGTTCGACTTCACCACCAAGGGCATCCTCCAGCAGGCCGTGCAGTACAACGAGTTCTGGCGGCTGCGTGACAGCGCGGGCAAGCCCTCGGGCGCCATCGGGTGGTGGGCGGCCAAGTCGGTGACCTTCATCGACAACCACGACACGGGGCCGAGCACCTCGGGCACGAGCCAGAACCACTGGCCCTTCCCCAGCGACAAGGTCATGCAGGGCTACGCCTATATCCTCACGCACCCGGGCGTCCCGTGCGTCTACTGGGTGCACTTCTACGACTGGGGCCACAAGGAGGCCATCAAGACGCTGATGTCCATCCGCAGGGCCAAGGGCATCCACTCCAGCTCGGCGGTGAGCATCCAGGTGGCGGACTCGAGCCGGTATGCCGCCATCATCACCGGGACGAAGGGCAGCGTGGCGATGAAGATCGGCCCGGGCGACTGGTCGCCGGGCGCGGGCTGGACGCTGGGCACCTCGGGCACCAACTACGCGGTGTGGACGAAGTAGCGTGCTAGCGTCGCGGGGGCGATGATTCCGTTCACCCGCAACTACACCGATCGCTCCAACAACTACGGCTTCCAGTTCGAGTTCAAGTGCGACAAGTGCCACAACGGGCACTTGTCGCCCTTCATCGCCAGCAAGGTGGGCATGGCGACCGGACTGCTCCAGGCGGCGGGCTCGTTCTTCGGGGGCACGCTGTCGCGGGCGGCCTACGCGGGGGAGCACGTGAAGGATGCCTTGCGCGGCAGTGCCTGGGACGAGGCCTACGCCGAGGCGGTGGAGGCGGCCCGGAAGCACTTCAAGCACTGCACCCGCTGCGGCCAGTGGGTCTGCCCCCAGGCGTGCTGGAACGAGGCCCGTGGCCTGTGCGAGGCCTGCGCCCCGAACCTCCAGGAAGAGGCCGCGCACATCCAGGCCCAGGTGTCCGTGGAGCAGGCGTGGACGAAGGCACGCGCGGTGGATCAGGTGGAGTCGTTGGACATGAAGGCCCCGCGCTCGGTGGCGCTGTCGGCCTGTCCGCACTGCTCCGCGCGCATCGCGGGGGGCAAGTTCTGCTCCGAATGTGGCAAGCCGCTCGCGGCGGCCCGGGCCTTCTGCACGCAGTGTGGGACGGAGCTGGCGCCCCAGGCGCGCTTCTGTTCCGAGTGTGGCACGGCCCGCGGCGCGTGAGCGTTACTTGCGCTTGGAGCGGCCCGCCGGGCGCGAGGCGGCGCGGGGCTTCTTCTGGGACGGGGGCGGCTTGCGGCTGGGCGCCTTCACGGGCTTGCCCTTGCGATCGAAGAACGCGTCGAGCAGCTCGCTGCCGGTGAGGAACGAGGGCGTCGAGGGCGCCGGGGACGCGTAGACGTTGCCCTCGTCGTCCTGGCGCAGCACGAACACCTCATCCTGCTCCAGTCCCGGCAAGAGCATCGCCGAGTGTGTGGTGGCCACGAACTGGAGCTTGGGGAAGACCTGCTTGAGCGTGGTGATGAGCGTCGTCTGCCAGTGCGGATGCAGGTGGAGATCCAGCTCGTCCACGAGCACCAGCCCCTCCATGCGCTCGGGCGGTACCGGCTTGCCCGCCTCCAAGAGGATGTGGCCGATGAGGTCCGCCAGCCACGCGATCGCTCCCTGGTAGCCGCGCGACAGCCACGTGGCGGGCAGCTTCACGCGCTGGCCCCCCAGGTCGAACTCGAAGCGGTGCGCCTCGAGCAGATCCTGCCGGGTGCGCACGATGCCGTGGCTCTGCAGCTCCAGGTCCACCACGCCCGGCAGCAGGTTGCCCTGCAACAGCACCTGCTTGAGCAGCTTGACATAGGCCTTGGCCTGCGCCGGCTCGAACACGTCGGCGAAGCCCGTGGCGATGAGTCCTCCCTGATCGAAGAGGTTCGCCATGCGCTGGCGCAGGGGATCCGACAGGCCGTCGGCGTGGAAGGAGTGGGGGCGGGGCAGGGTGCGCGCCGTGCCGTAGCCCGCGACGAACCAGCCGGGCAGCTGCGTGCGGCGCGCCTCGCGGATGGGATCGAACACCTGCGTGTGCTCGACGCCCACGTAGCGCGAGCTGCCCACCAGCTCGCGCCAGGTGCTCTTGGCCGCGATGGAGCTGCGCACGTACGGCGGCAGCGAATGCTTCTTCTCCAGTCCCGGGTACTGGCGCGCCTTGTGCCCTTCCTGCCCGAAGGTGAACTCGGCGCCGATCAGCATCAGCTCGGTGGTGGGCTGCCGCCGGTCCGGCAGGCTCGTGACGTCCGCGAGCTCACTGCCCAGCGAGCATCCACTCGCCGCGAGTCCGATGGCTTGGAGGATGGCCGTCTTGCACACGCCATTCTCCCCCACGAAGACGGTCCACGGCCTCACTTCCCCATCGGGACGGGTGAAGGAGAGGGCCACATCTCGCAGGAGTTTCAGATTCTGGAGCGTGAGGCTGCGCAGGTACATGCCTACCCACCATATCCTCAGTTGACCGACTTGTGGGGAATACAGAGAGATTTGGATGGCGTCCGCTGGGAGGGCTCACGGAGCTGGAGGCGGTGTCTCACTCCCTGTCCCACCCGGTGTCCCACCCAAGGCCACGTCCCCCAGGTCGAGTACTTCCCCCTCGGCCAGCCGCACGGGGAGGCGCAGGCGCCCGGGGGGGTGCTTGCCGAGGATGTTCAACACGTACTCGCCCGGGCTCAAGCCGTTGATGGAGAAGCGCCCCTGGTCGAGGCTCTCGCGCATGTGGACCGAGGAGGGATCGTTGTCGATGAACACGACCACGTCGCTCAGCGGGCTTCCGGTGGCCGCGTCCACCACGCGTCCCTGGACGGACGTGGTGCCGTGCAGGCGGATCTCCACCTCGGCCGTCCCGCCAGGACGGGGGGTCACCATGGCCTGTCCGCGCAAACCCTCCGGTGTCTTCACCACCAGGCGCAGGGGCTCGGTCAGCACGTCGTGGAGCTCGAAGCGCTCGCCAGGGAATTCCCAGGGGCCCTTGCCCTGGGTGAACCATTCCTCGCCCTCGGGCTCGATGCCGAGGGTGAAGCCGCGCACGGGCTCTCCCGCGCGCGTCACCCGGCCCCGCAGCGAGGCCGCGGAGCGCAGTCTGACCACCAGGGAGCGTTCCCCGCCCTTCACGCCCGACACCTGGCCGCTCCGCCCCCCGTTGAGCGCACTGACCCTCAGCCTGTCCATGCCGGGCTCGATGTCGGAGCCGAGGCCGAAGGAGAAGCGTCCCTCCTCGTCCGTGTACTTCGCCTGGAGCGTCCCGCCTTCCTGGGGCTCGAGGCCCAGGATGACGGTGGCTCTCGGTGAGGGCGCGCCATCGGGCTCGAGGACGACCCCCTCCACGGAGGACGCCGGGGCGTTCTCCTCCCAGAGCAGCTCGACCCGGACCGTCTGGCCTTCCTCCACCTGGACGTGCGTCCTCTGGAAGGAGGGGCTGTGGTCGCGCGCCGAGAGCAACAGCTCGTAGCCGCCCGCGGGCAGCACCATCCGGAAGTTCCCCTTCGCGTCCACCTCGGCCTGTTGGAAGTCCTGTGCGCCGAAGGGGCTCTTCTCGTCCAGTGCGGCGAGGACCTCCAGGGGCTGGGAGGGCAGTGCGCCGCGAGCCGCCCGCACCACGCCCTCCACGATGCCCGTGCCCTCCAGGGTGAAGTCCACCTGGGCCATGCCCTCCTCGGTGATGTCCACCCAGCGGTTGACCCCTTGCGTCGCCTCTTCCCGGCGGGCGATGAGCGGCTGGCGGCCCACATTCAGGCCCTCGAGCCGGTAGTGCCCCGTGGCATCGCTGCGGGACTCGAGGGGCGTGGACTCCAGCTCCTCCGGCCCGATGTTGGGGGCGATCACCCGTGCGCCCGCCACCGGCTGTCCGGCCACGTCGCGCACCCAGCCCTCCACCACGCCCAGGCGGGTGAGCACGAGGTCCACGGAGAAGCGCTCGCGCGGCGTCACCGTCAGGCCGCGCCGCAACGCCGGGGTGAAGCCGGGCGCCGTCACCACCACGTCGTAGCTGCCGGGCGCGAGCCCGCCCACCTGGAAGTGACCCGCTTCATCCGTGGACTCGCGGCCGGTGTCCCCGTTCTGTCCATGGGGGCTGACGTCGACCCGGGCCCCCCCCACCGGCACTCCCGAGCCGTGCTCCAGCACGCGCCCCTCCAGCACCGACCCCGGGCCGAGCTGGAGCCGCACGCCGCGGATCGTCTTGCCCGCGCTCAGGGTGAGCGGTTGCTCCAGGGCCCCCGCTTCCTCGCCGTGCCGCGCGGACACGCCGTAGGTGCCGGCTTCCACCTCGACGGAGAAGCCGCCTCCGGGGCCCGTGATGACGCTCTGGGGCGACACGCCGCTCACCCGCACCTCGGCGCCCTCGGCGGGAGCGCCTCGTGCGTCCACGACGAAGCCCTCGATGACCCCCGCCACGCTCAGCGCCACTTCCAGAGGCTCCTTCGCGGGGACCTTCACCGGCACGAGCCACAGGTGGGCGTGACCCGGCGCCTGGGCCTCCAGCAGGTAGTCCCCAGTGGCGAGCCCGTCCACGCGGAAGCGGCCCCGCTCGTCGCTCGTCGCGTACACGCGCTCCTCGGAGGGCAGCTCGGGAGGGATTCCGGGCGCCTGGTCGCGCGGCACCGCCGAGAGGATGAGCTGCACGAGGGGCAGCGGCTCCTTCGTCCCCTTCACCACCGTCTGGCCCACGAGGGACTGGCCCGGTTCCAGGACGAGCCGCACGGACGTGCGCGCCACGCCATGGGGTCGCACCACGGAGAGCATCCGGGGCGCGTGGCCATTCGCGTGGACCGCCACCAGATAGGTACCGGGCCCGGAGGCGAGCCGTGCCTGGCCCCGCGCATCCGTCAGGCCCGTGCCCGCCGGCCTCCAGACGAGCTCCCCGAGGTTGGGGTCCCTTCGCTCACGCCAGTACAGCCGCACGCTGGCCCCGGGCAGGGGCCGCTCGGCGGCGAGCACCTCCACTTCGAGCACTCCCTCCGCTTCGGCGGCGCTCGCGTCCAACGGAGGCGTCGTGTTGGTGACCCCTTCGGCCCGTTCTCGTGATGCGCCTGGCCGTGGCACGGCTCTCCGCTCATCGGGCGAGGAGACGGACGCCGGTGCCTCCTGGGCCTCTGGCCTCGCCGAGAGCCCGGCCCAGAGGAGCGCGAGCAGCGCTCCCAGGAGGAGGGCCGCCACGATGAGCCGCCTTCGCATGTCTGTCCTCGGGGCCGGTCGTGAGGGGCGCAGAGCTGGCACTCTATCCCGCGTAGATGCCTTTCCGGTGACAGCGTCCTTCTCTCGCGACACGGTCCTGGATGAGAGAGGAATTGCCGCGATGCAGCAAACGGTCGTGGGCCAATGGAGGAAAACAGGTTAAAAAGGTAACTTCTTCTCCCGGAGGAAGTATGCGGTTCCCATCATTTATTGTCGCTGGCGTCTTCACTGCGAGTCTTCTGTCCACCCCTGCCCTGGCGCGCTCCACGGGCATCTCTGGCGTCTCGGGCAAGCCACTCGCGGATGGGAGCGTGACTACCTGCACGAAGTGCCATGCGGTAGGTGCCGCTGTGCCGACCGTGGAGATCTCCGGTCCTACGTCGGTGATGGCGGGGACGACGAACCAGTACACCTTCATCATCAAGGGCGGACCCGCCGCGATTGGCGGCCTCAACCTGTCGGTGGACAGGGCGGAGGCCTCGCTCGAGCTGGTCGAGAACGCGGGCCTGAAGAAGCTCGAGGGCGAGTTGACGCACTCCGCGGCCAAGGCGTTCACCAATGGAGAGGTCCGCTTCGACTTCTCGATGATCGCGCCGGGCAATGGTGGCATCGTCACGATCTACGGTGCTGGCAACTCCGCCAACGGCGACAAGATCAGGCCCGGTGACGGCGTGGCGGCCACGAAGCTGGAGGTGACCGTGCAGGTCACGGACGGCACGGACGCGGGTGTCGAGGAGCCGGACTCCGGGACGCCGCCTGTCGACGCGGGCACCGAAGTCGACGCGGGCACTGTGGCCGACGCGGGCACGGGGACTGGCTCGGACCCTGACCACGACCATGACCACGACGAGGACAAGGGCGGTGGCTGCTCCTCGACGGGTGGCGCCCCCTTGCTGATGTTCGTGCTGGGCTCCGCGGGTCTGACGCTGCTGCGCCGCCGTCGCGCCTGAGCCTTCCTTCCCCTCCGCCTCTTCGTCTCCGGGTCTCCCGTGCCGCTCCTTCCCCGCTCGAACGCTCCCCGCTCCTCGATGCTTCGCCTGGGCAGTGCCTTGTTGTCCGCCCTCCTGGTGCTCACCGCGCCAGAGGCCCTGGCCGCGTCCAAGTCCAGGTCCAAGGCCAAGAGTTCCAAGGCTCGGAGCGGCACGTCCAAGGCCGCTCCCGTGACTCCCGCACCGCAGCCGGCGCCTTCGCCCGAGCCCGTCGCGGAGCCCGCGTCCGAGGCGCCGAAGAAGGAAGAGGCGGAGGCGGAGGCTCCCGTGGTCCCCGTGGAGCAGCCCCGTGCCGTGGTGGCGGCCAAGCCCGCCGCCGCGGCACGGCCCGCTCCCGCCCCGCGTTCCGCTCCGGCGGCGGCCCGCCCCTCCGAGTCTTCCTCGAAGGCCACCGCGGGCCGGATGCGCGTCGGCGTGGGTCCGGATTTCTTCCTGGAGAGCGCGCGGCTCAACGGCGAGCAGGGCATCAACATCTCGCGCCGGGACGAGTCCTTCGAGTACTCAAGCGCGGGCTTCGTCTCCGCCACCCTCTGGTTGAACACGTCCGTGCCCTCGGTGAGCGAGCGGCTGCGGGTGGGTGCCGGGGCGCGCATCTTCGGCAACTACGGCGCGGGCGGTGGCCGGACGTTCGGCTTCGGTCTGCTCAACGAGGCCTTCGCCTTCGCGGAGTATGGGCTGCCGGTGGCGAACAAGACGGAGGTGGTCTTCGCCGCGCGCGGGGGCCTCTCCTTGCTGGTGCCCGGCCAGGAGTTCGCGGCGGAGATCCGCCGGCTGCAGGAGCAGGGCGTGGGCGTGTGGAGCGTGCCGCGTGTGGGCTGGCTCGCGGGCCCGTCCGTGGGCGCGCGCCGGCGCATGACGGAGCGCATCCTGCTGCGCGCGGATATCCTCGGCCAGGTCCAGCAGCAGTTCCTCTTCGCCACGAGCGAGGACATCGACGGGCTGCGCTACACCAAGAACTGGAGCACCCTGGCGCTGCGTCTGGGGTTGTCGCTCGGGGTCGAGTTTGACTTCTGAATCCACCCTTTCCTTCCTCCGGGAGCCGCGAATGACCGTGTCTCGTCCGCTCATCCTTCCGCTGCTCGTGGCGCTGGCCGCGTGTCAGCCCACCTACGTCTTCGAGCCCGATCAGCTCGCCTCCGGGCCAGGGGCCATGGTGGGCAATGGCGCGCCGCTCACCCCCGGAGACTTCCCGGGCGGGGATGACGTCCTGCCGGCGGCCCGGTCAGTGCCCGCGCCCAACGAGACGCGCCCGCCGGACTGTGACGCGGGCTGCGTGGCGTATTGCGCGGGCGCGGGCCTGACCAACCCCGTCAATCGCGGGTTGTGCCGGAGCCTGTGGGGCGTGGGCCTGGCGTCCCGGCCCATCTCCTTCTCCGAGGCGTGCCGCCGGCTCTTCGTGGACATGCTGGGGCGCGTGCCGGACGCGGCCGAGGCCGAGGCCACGTGCGCGGGCGGGTGGGGCGCCACGGTGAAGCGGTTGATGGCCAGCGACGAGTTCATCCTCGTCCAGCAGCGCCACGCCGCCGACCGCTTCCTCTACGCCAACCAGGTGGCGAGCCTCCAGTCCATCTACGACATGGATCGGCTGGTGGCGAAGCTGCACCGGGGGCTCGTGCCGTACGATCTCTTCGCGTCGGTGGTGAGCGCCCACCCGGTGTTCACCCGCCGCTACGCGGACCCGGGCGACAAGGCCGAGGCGCTCTTCCGCCAGTTCCTGGGGCGCCCGCCCTTCGAGCACGAGCGCGCGGACATGGCCCGGCTCTACCGGCTCTGGTACTCGGGCTACTACGATCATCCGCAGCTCGGCATGCGCCTGCCGGACGCCTTCGTGCGCTTCCGTTGCCTGGACAAGGACGGCAAGGTGAACGACGCGGCCCGGGGCGAGTGCGCCAGCGTGTTGTGGGGCTACAACGAGCTCACCTTCACCCCGGACCTGCGCGCCGCGCGCGACCCGAGCCTCAACAACGAGCTGACGCTCTGGAGCGGTCTGCTCACGGCCGAGGAGTGGGCGCGGTTGCAGATCCCCGGCCGCATCCTCGCGCGGGACTTGTCCTTCTGGGAGCGCGCGGTGGATGACGTGCTCGCGCAGTACCTGGGCTATGACCTGCCGGCGCTCGTGCCCGAGGTGCGTGGGGAGCTGGTGCGCTTCCTGCTCGAGAACCACGGCGACATCCGCTCGGTGCACTACGCGGTGGCCACCTCGGTGGCGTACCTCCAGTCCGCCGAGGGCGCGGCGACCTCCACCTACCGCTGGGCCTACGGGCCGCTCAAGCAGGTGGATGCCGAGGTGTGGATCGACTCGCTCGCGCGCCAGACGGGCTACGAGCTGCCCGGCTGCGACCACCGCATCAGCCAGCCCGAGTCCCTGCTCAACGCGGGCAGCATCGCCGGCTACCGCGTGCTGGCCGAGTCGCGCTGGAAGACGAACGACAAGGGTAATGTGGACAAGCGCTACTCGGAGCTGGCGCGCACCCTGGGCGGCTGTCCGGAGAACGTGGTGGGCGGCCGCTTCCGCGTGGTGAGCATCCTCACCACCGCCACCCAGCTCTCCTTCGTGCAGTCGCTGTGCAATCCCGCGTTGGATCCGAAGATCAAAGGCGCGGACGTGGCGCGGCTGCTGCCCGAGGGCATGAGCTCCTCGCTCGCCGTGAACGAGCAGGTGGGCGAGCAGATCGCCACCCACCAGTACCGGCTGTTGCTGGGCCGCTCTCCGGACGCCACGGAGAAGGCCGAGGCGCGCGAGGCGGGCCGCGAGTGCGCTCTCACGCGCTGCTCGGCCGAGGAGTTCGCCCGTCCCTACTGCTTCGCGCTGCTGTCGAGCGCCGAGCGCATCTTCTACTGACCCCCGGAGCCCTTCCATGTCCGATCCCAAAGACTCGAAGCCCAAGTCCCCGGGCCGCCGCCAGCTCCTCCGGGGCCTGGGCGCGGGGGCCGCCGCGCTGGCCTTCCCCCACCTGTGGTTGCCGCGCACGGCGCTCGCCCAGACGAACGGGCGCGGCAGCGTGCGCCACCTCATCTACATCCGCCTGTCCGGCGGTTTCCGCTTCACCACCGCCTTCAACTCGGACGTGGCCGACGAGTTCAACCCGTTCGGCCGCTCGGACAAGCGCGCCGCGGGCACCGAGTGGGGCGTGGGCAAGCTGCTCGAGCGCGCGAGCTGGCTCGAGGGCGAGCCGTCCAAGCCCCGGCGCGATCTGGGCATGAAGCCGGTGGCGGAGTTCTCCAATGAAATCTGCGTGCTGCCGTGCGTGGACCACGAGCCCTTCTCGGCGCGCGCGGACGGAGGCCATGGCACGGGCCTGGAGCGCTTCCTCACGGGGTACGTGGGCGGGGCCACGGGCTTCCTCTCGTACGTGAACTATGGGGTGCGCGGGCGGGTGGCGGAGGAGGCGGCCAAGGGCAACACCATTCTTCCGGCCTTCAGCCTCGGCGAGGCGGGCATGGCGACGGGGGCGGGCACCTACGCCACCTTTCGGCCTCCGGTGCTCGAGGGCAGTGGCTTCCAGGGCTTCGGCGCGGATCCGAGCGCGAGCCTGCCGCCGTGGGCGGCCAAGGTGGCCACCGAGGTGGACAACCGCTACCGCTCGCGGCTGCACCTGCCGCTGCGCGGCGGCGTGGACACCTACCAGCAGACGCGCAAGGCCACGAGCGACTACGGGAAGATCTTCCGCGACCCCATGCTCCGGGTGACCACCGACTCCGACGAGGTGGTGGATGGCATCAGCAACCGCCAGCTGCGCACCCTCTTCGGCACCGACACCACGGGCCAGCGCGCGGCGCTCGCGCTGCGCCTGTTCCACTTCGGCTGCCCGGCGGTGTTCCTCAACCAGGGCGGCTACGACTACCACTCGCGCGAGGACGCGGAGCTGCCGGACGAGCTGGATGGCGCCAACCGGCTGGTGAGCGGCCTGCGCACGGCGCTCAAGATGATGCAGCACCCCGAGGGCGGCACGTACTGGGACAAGACGCTGGTGGTGATTGGCAGCGAGTTCGGCCGCACCACGGGCGGCAGCCGCTTCAACTCCGCCAACGGCAGCGACCACGGCAGCGATCTGGCCACCCGGTGGATGTCCATGCCCTTCATGGGCGGCGTCATCAGCGCGGCGGGCAAGGGGGGCAAGAGCCTCGGCGCGGTGCGCGGCGCGGATCTCAAGGCCACCGGCAAGGTGTACTCGTACCGCTCGGTCCTCAAGACGATGATGGATCTGCTCGGCGCCGACCACGAGGGCATCTTCCCCGCGGATGCTCCCATCCAGGACTTCTTCTCATGACGCGCTCTCCTCTTGTCGCCTCCCTCGCCGCCCTGGCGCTCGCCTGTGGTGGCGGCTCGGGCTCGAACCCGGCCGACCCGGGCACCATCCCCTTCGAGCCGGAACGCCCCTCGCCGGTGGGCGCGGGCAGCACGCCCACGTATACGGGCTCGGACCCGGACGTGAAGGCCGCCCAGCTCACCTACGCCACCGGGCTCGACCTGCACCGCAAGCTGGTGATGCGCACGTGCAGCGGCTCCAACGGCGTGTGCCACAACCAGAAGGAATACCCGGACCTGCACACGGCGGGCACCTTCCTGGCCTCCATCGGCGCGCCGTGCAACGTGCAGTCCGGCAACTGGAACGGCGTGTTCGACCGGTGCGAGCGCCTGGGCGACCGCTTCCGCTTCTCCGAGCAGGCCACCAAGGATAACGAGATCGGTTGGTTCGAGCTGATCCCCGGAGAGGCGCCCAAGCTGGACCCCAAGGGCACCCTGCCGGACGCGGGCACTCCGGGCCTGCACCTGTACGTGCACGACGCGGTGCAGGTGTCCCAGCCGCGCATCTTCTCCACGGGCACGTTCGTGCGCACCTTCATCAACGACGCGGGCGAGGTGCAGGATCTCGCCTTCGCCAGCTACCGCACGAACTGGTGGGTGCTGGAGGGCGGACGCCACCTCTTCGCCGAGGTGGGCGACTACCAGCGCGACACCGTGGAGGGCCTGGTGGCCAGCGGCATCGTCCAGGGCGATCAGAACCGCAACGGGGTCTATGGCGCGCGCACCGGCACCACCGTGCCGCTCATCAACCCGGGCAAGCCCGAGGAGAGCTACCTCGTGGCGCGCCTGCGCGGGAGCATGAATCAGGCGCCCATCCCCGGCACGCGCATGCCCCTGGCCAACCAGCCCCCGTCCGTGCAGGACATGCTGGCGCTCATGTGCTTCATCGAGGGGTTGAATCCCACGGCCCGCCAGTGGAGCCTGGAGTCCTCCATCGACTACACGAAGTGCTCGTACTCGGCCAACCCGCAGGCGCTCAACCTCGCGGGCTCCGGCGCCACCTGGAGCAAGGGCGTGCTGCCCATCCTCCAGTCCAACTGCGGCGGCTGCCATGGCGGCGACAACCCCCAGGGCGGGTTGAACCTGCTCGGCTCGGCCCATGACGTCTACCAGCGCCTGCTGAAGCCCTCGGCCCAGCAGCCCTCCCTGGCGCTGATCCAACCGGGCGTTCCGCTTCAAAGCTACCTGTGGCGCAAGATCTCCGGCGACGGTCCCATCATCGGCGCGCGCATGCCCATCAACCCGCTCAATGGCAACGCCTCGCTTCCCGCGGACCAGCTCAACAGCATCCAGGAGTGGATCAGCTTCAACGCGCTCGAGAACTGAGCGCGCCGGGAGCGCGGGCCCCTCTCCGCCCGCGCTTCCCGGAACAGCGGGTGGTCTTCACACCCACCTCTTCACCAGGGCCGAGACTTCCTTGGGTTACAGCGTTGAAAACGCAATAATCCGGCCCCGGTGAAAAAAAACATGAAGAACGGAATTCATTTCCCGACCGGTCTCGGTGTAGAAAATGGCTTACCCGTCTTGTGCCGGACTTTCCAGGTTTTCAAGAGTCGGGTGTCCTGAGAACGAGGCGGCGACCCTGTGTTCACCGCTCCACCTGTGCAGCCCATCGAGGGAGGGTATGGATGCGCTCTGAGACCCGGATGAAGTGTCGTCATGGCCTCCGTGGCCGGATGTGGATGGCCCTGAGTGTCCTGCTCCTGGCGGCCTGTAGTGGGGTGACGCAGCCGGAAGGGGAGGACGCGTCGCTCGTGGCCTCCGAGCCGGAGACGGCCACCCGGGCCCTGGGGACACCCATTCGGGGGCTGCACAGCCTGAACAAGGTGCTGATCCTGGCGAGCACCGTTTCCAGGGGCACGGACAGCATCGAGGCCCAGGTGGCGAGGCAGCTGGGGTACGAGGTGAAGCTCGCCTCCGACGAGGAGTGGCGGTCCCTGTCCGCCGCGGACTTCGCCTCCTACCGCGCCCTCATCCTGGGGGACAAATCCTGTAGCGTCGCGCCGGGCCTGCTGCTCGCCGCGGAGGAGACGCGCCACGTCTGGGGCCCGGTGGTCGACGGCAACGTCATCGTCGTGGGCACCGATCCCGTCTACCACAAGGAGACCCAGGTCACCTTCAACGCCGTGCAGTTCGCCGCCGCCGAGTCGGGCAAGACGGGCATGTACGCGGGCCTGAGCTGCTACTACTACGAGACGGATTCCCCGACGCTGGTGCCGGTGCTCAGCCCCTTCGGCTCCTTCCAGGTGATGGGGACGAGCGCCAACTGCAAGAAGGAGTCGTCCTACAACGACGCGCACATCGTCGCCTCGCACGAGGCGCTCGCGGGCCTGACGGACGAGGTGCTGTCCAACTGGGCCTGCTCGGTGCATGAGGTGTTCCTCTCCTATCCGGAGGGAGACTTCACCCCGCTCGTCATCGCGTTGGATCCGCCGAGCGGCGGGCGCTGGCCGGGCTCCCGGGACTTCTCGGATGGTTCGCACGGCGTGCCGTACGTGCTGGCGCGCGGAGCGGCGCCGGTGCGCTGCGGTGACGGCCTGGTGCAGTACCCCGAGCAGTGCGACACGGGCCCGCAGAATGGCGTGCCGGGCACGCCGTGCTCGGCGGTGTGCCGCACGCAGTGGTGTGGAGATGGCGTGGTGGATCCGGGCGAGGAGTGCGACACGGGGGCCGCCAACGGCTCGGGCTCCTGCAGCGCTTCCTGCCGCGCCCTGGCCCGTCCTCCGGTGGCCCGGTGCAAGGATCTCCTCCTGCCCGCCACCACCACGTGTGGCGCCACCGGCAGCGTGGACGAGGGCTCGTCGGATCCGGATGGAGACCTGGTGGGCTGCACCCAGACGCCGTCCGCGACGTTCGCGCTGGGCACCACCGCGGTGACGCTGACGTGCACGGACGCCACGGGCCTGAGCGCGAGCTGCACGGCGCGGGTGACCGTCACCGACACCACGCCTCCGAGCATCCACTGCTCGCCCGAGCTCGCGGTGGAGTGCACCGGGCGCCTCACCCCCGTCGAGGTCCCGGCGCCCGTCGTGTCCGATGTGTGCGAGTACGGCTACCAGCGCACCACGGAGACGACCTCCTTCCCGGTGGGCGGCCCGTACGCGGTGGGCTACGAGGCCTTCGACAGCTCCGGCAACACGTCCGCGTGCGCCACCCAGGTGCGGGTGCTCGACACGGCGGCGCCCACGGTGACGCTGGTGGGCGAGGCGACGCAGACGCTCGCGTGCGGCACGCCCTACGTGGAGGCGGGGGTTCAGGCCACGGATCTTTGTGACAACGGAGAGGCCTCGTCTCCGGTGGTGACGGCCTCGGGCGCCGTCAACACCCAGGTGCCGGGCACCTATGTCCTCACCTACTCGGCCCAGGACGCGTCCGGCAACGTGGGCCGTGCCACCCGCAAGGTGACCGTCACGCCGAGCAGCGCGTGCGAGGCGCCCCAGACTGGATGGACGCTCACGGGCAGCATGGCGCAGCCCCGCCTGTCCCACACCGCGACCGTGCTGGAGGACGGCCGGGTGTTGGTGACCGGCGGCTTCAACATCTCCTCCGAGCTGTACAGCCCGTCCACCCGGACCTTCTCCGCCACGGGCAGCAACCTGGGCTCCCACCGGGGCCACACCGCCACCCGGCTGAGCGACGGCCGCGTGCTCGTCGCGGGCGGCACCAGCTCCACCACCCGACCCTCCGCCGAGCTCTACCTCCCGGCGTCGGGCACGTGGCAGGCCACCGGCCGGCTCTCCGCGCCGCGCTTCAACCACGCGGCCGTGTTGCTGCCCAACGGCAAGGTGCTCGTGGCCGGTGGCTTCGGCTCGGAGTCGAGTGGGCCCGCGTTGAAGTCGGCCGAGCTGTATGATCCGGCCACGGGCACGTGGTCCCCCACGCAGGAACTCACGCAGGCGCGCGGCTTCCACACCATGACCCTGCTCCCGGGCGGCAAGGTGTTGGTGACGGGCGGCAGCCTCCTGCCGAATCCCGACGCGGAGGGCAATACGCTCGTGCCCGAGGCGGAGCTGTATGATCCGGCCGCGGGAACGTGGACGAGCGCGGGGCGCATGAGCACGGGACGTGCCTGGCACACGGCCACGCTGCTGTCGGGTGGCAAGGTTCTGGTGGCGGGCGGGGCGGGCTTCGATGCCGTCCTGAGCGCCGGGGCGGAGCTGTATGATCCGGCCACGGGCACGTGGAAGGCCACGGGGAGCATGAAGTCGCCGCGCCGCTGGCACACGGCCACGCTGCTGTCCAACGGCGAGGTGCTGGTGGCCGGTGGCTACGATCAGCATACGGGCATCCAGTACGCCGCCGAGCGCTACAACCCGGCGACGGGCACGTGGTCGGTGACGGCCTCGATGCATGTGGATCGCTACCAGCACACGGCCTCGCCGCTGCCCGACGGCACGGTGCTGGTGGTGGGCGGAGCCAGCAACCACGATCAGGCCTCGGCCGAGTACTACCGTCCGTAGTCCGCGCATGCGCGGAGGTCGCGAGGAGTCCGGGACGCATCCCGGGCGCTCGCGCCCTCCGTGTTTTCCCCCCGCGAGGGGCGGGACTCAGTGGCCGGTGTAGATGCCGAGGGCACCCGGCACGTGGTTCTCGTCACTGCCCAGGAAGGCCACGAGGATACGGTTGCCGTCCGCCTTGATGTCGGAGATGCGGCTGCTGCACAGGCGCCGGCCGAACTCCGAGCAGCTATAGGTCTTCACCGCCCCCCCCTGGAGCCGGTAGACGATTCCCAGCCACCGGGCGCCCACCCACACGCTGCCATCGGCGGTCCTGGCCTCCACCGCGGTCAGGGCCCTCTCGGCCTTGTCGCCGAGCGACACGTGCTGCACGTCCCCTCCGTTCACGTTCATCCGCGCGAGTCCCTTGGTGAAGGAGCTCACCCACACGGTGTCGCCCACCACGGACATGGCGGACACGTTGTCGTCATCGCGCTCGGCCGGCTTGGGCGTGCTGCCCTCGCCCACCAGGTCCGGCCAGATGTCGATGCGGTTGCTCACGTAGGGCGAGTCCTCGGTCCTGGATTGCGCCTCCCAGTAGTCGTTGCCCGTGGTGCCGTAGAGGAAGCGGGTGGAGCGGTTGGCGCCGCCGAAGAGCACGTCTCCGCTCGAGTGGACGGACACCCCGTAGTAGGCGTCGGTGAGCAGGATGTCGGGGTAGGCATTGATGGCCGGGTGCACGTGCTCCATCACGCCCGAGCAGTCGAGCTGACCGTTGCAGGTGGGGTTGCCCTGGTAGTTCGCGTCTCCGCGGGCGAAGCCGTGGTTGCCGCCGAACCAGACGCTCTGGGTGTTCTTGTCATAGGCGATGCGCAGGATGCTGCAGAGCTTCTCGCGCCCCCGCATCTCGGCGGCCACGATGCCGGGGCCGGAGAAGATGTCGTAGTGGACGACGTGCAGGGAGCCATCCGCGCGCAGCGTCACCTTGTCCGCGTCACCGCTCTTGTAGCGCGAGGGATCCGGACGGGAGCCATCCCAGTTGTTCTCGCAGTGGTCGTCGCCCTTGCCGGGCCGTCCCTCGTAGCCCACGAAGACGGTGTCCGCGGGGCCGCCCGCCACCGAGATGACCTTGAGGTACTTCTCCCCCATGGGCGCGCTGCCATCCGGCATGTAGCCGTAGGGGCGCAGGCCCTGTTCCATGGTGAAGCGCTGGAAGGTGGTCGCCCCCGGACGCAGCACGAAGAGGCCATCCTCACCGCCCGCCACCCACACGTTGCCGCCCTCGTCCGCGGACACCCCATAGATGCGGCGGGGGCCTCCGTGCTGGGTGCCGTAGAACGTCCAGCCCGGGACCGAGGGGAAGTCGATGGCCGCCTCCGGGGGAGGCGGCGGCGGGGTGGGAGTCGGGGGCGTGTCGGGCACGGGCGTGGGCGTGTCGGGCACGGGCGTGGGCGTGTCGGGCACGGGCGGAGCCGTGGGAGGGCCGTCCTGGGGAGTTCCAGGCTTGGGTGAGTCCAGGCCCGGGTTGTTCTGTTCCGACACGTCCCTCTTGTTGGGCTCTTGCGTGCAGCCCGTCCAGAGCGCGCCCGTCGCCACCACCGCCGCCGCCCACCGCCATCCAGCCTTCATGTCCTGCCCACCCTTGAAGATGTGGAACGCCTCCGTGGCGATTCCGAGCTCCTTGCCTCGCAAGTGCGGTGCCACTCCCACCGTCCGTGGGGGCCGGTCCATGCGTCGACTCGGTGACACCGGGTGGGTAGGAGATTGCCCACGAGGGGCAGTCTGACTGCCCTTTCGTGCCTCCAACCGTGCTACGCCGGGTGCAATGGCCGGAAACGACACGCGCGGCCGCACGCCGCTGTCCCTCGTCGGGCAGGAGCCCGATCTCCTCTTCTATACGCGTCAGGCCCAGGCGCAGGGTGGGCCCGTGCTCGTGCTGGGCGCGGCCAACGGGCGGGTGCCGTGGACGCTGGCCCAGGCGGGCCTGGCGGTGCTCGGGGTGGACCCCTCCGAGCGGATGATCCACGCGGCCGAGGAGGTGCGCGCCTCGGAGTCGCCCGAGGTGTCGGGCCGGGTGCGGCTGCTGCACGCGGACCTGCGCTCGCTGCGGCTGGAGGAGCGCTTCCCGGTGGTGCTCGCGCCGCAACACGCCCTGGGGCTCATGGCGTCGCACGAGGACCTGGAGGCCTTCCTGGCCACGGTGCGCCACCACCTGCGGCCCGAGGGGCTCTTCATCTACGACGTGCTCAACCCGCCCGTCGAGCCTGGCCGCCCCGCGGACGAGGAGCCGGGCGCCGCGCTCGAGCCACGCCGGCCCGTCTTCTCCTTCCACCTGCGCGAGCGCAAGCGGCCCGGCACCCCCTCGGGCATCCACCGCCTCAAGTTCAAGCCCTTCTCGTGGGAGGAGCTGGAGGAGGCGATGAAGGCCTGTGGGCTCACGCCCCGCGAGCGCTACGGAGGGTTCGACGGCAAGCCGTTCGATCCGGCGGATGCGCACCACATCGGCGTGGTGGACGGGTGAGGGGACGAGGGCCTCAGCGATCGAAGCGGTAGCCGAGGCCGCGCACGGTGAGGAAGTGCACGGGGGCCTCGGGGTCCGGCTCCAGCTTGAGCCGCAGCTGGCGCATGAAGTTGTCCACGGTGCGGGCGCTGCCCTCGTAGGCGTAGCCCCAGGCGGCGCTGAGCAGCTCCTCGCGGCTGAAGGTGCGTCCCGGGTGCGCGAGGAAGTGGGCGAGCAGCTTGAATTCCTGCGCGGTGAACTCCACGGGCTGGCCGGCGCGGGTCACGGTCTTGGCCGTCAGGTCCACCTGCACGTCGCCGAAGCCCACCGGGGGGGCCTGGCCGGCGGACGGGTAGCGCCGGCGCAGCACGGCCTTGATGCGCGCGAGCAGCTCCTGGAGCCCGAAGGGTTTGACCACGTAGTCGTCCGCGCCGAGGTTGAGCCCGACGATCTTGTCCATCTCGGCGCCCTTGGCGCTGAGCACGACGACGGGGGTGTCCCGGCCGCGCTGGCGCAGCTCCTTGAGGAGCTCGAAGCCGTTGAGCTCGGGCAGCATCACGTCCAGCACCACGAGGTCCGGCGCGTCGTCGAGCGCGCGCGCGAGCCCCTGCCGGCCATCCTGGGCCTGGAGGATGTCGTAGCCCTCGAAGCGCAGGTTCATGGAGAGGCCGGTGAGGATGGCCAGGTCGTCCTCCACCACCAGGATGCGTCGTGGCTTGTCGCTCATGCCTTGTCCAGGGGGAGTTGAGGGGTGAAGCGGCGGCCCTGGAGCCTCCATGATGCGCCAGCCGATGGCCAGTCCCAACCCACGACTCCTGGATGTGAAGGCACGGCGAATTGTCCTCCCGATTAGAAGCGCTCGACAGTTAGCGGGCCTGTGTCAGTGCTTCGTCACGCCGAGTGTGGCCCCGTGCTTTGTCGCGGCGTGTCATTCCCGCCAGGCTCCATGAGCCGGTTGACCCACCGGGAGTCCTCGTCCGGCAGCCGGAGGGTGTGCAGCGCCCTTCGCTGCCAGCACGAGCCGAGTCCCGATGACGAGCAGCAGCAGGGCGAGACCCGCCCGGGTCAGTCCCCGCGATCGTCTCCAGCGTTGGGTGAGCAACCCTACCGACCCATTGACGCAGCGCCTCGGGCGGGAAGTGGATGGGCGGTCTCTCAACGGGGACTGGGGTGTCCGGTTTCGGAGCGATGTTGATGCTGTTCTAGAAAGTGCTGAAGTTGGTTGAAGGGTTTCAGCCGCCAGATCTTGTCATGGGGCAGCCGTGGAAGCGTCTTGCGGAACCACGATGGCCAATCCGGCGAGCCACGGCCACCTGCCTTCGACAACAATTCAATCAGGACCGCACGAGGCTGATGCTTCGCTCGTTCCCTTTGTACCTCGCTGGGAGAGGGAAGACCCAGGGCCTCAATCAAGCCTGGGATTTGAAAGAAGATGGTTTCCATCTCTGGCGCCAGGAGGATCAGCTCCCACTGGTCGCGGGGCGCCGTCTCGTCCAACATGGCCTCGAGGAACCTCCTGCGCTCCTCTACCTTGGTGGGCTCATACACATCGGTGCCGAGGATGAGGGCAACAGGGTATTGTTTGATACCCACGATGGATCTCGCGAGGGAGTGCGCGGAGGAGCTGTTCTTCGAGGTGAAGAACCGGACCGGCGCGAGCTTCCTGGAGTGAAGTAGCGACTGGAGGAATTGGGTGTCGGACTCCCTGCTCGTGACCACGCAAAGCGTCATGGAATGCCCTCCATCGTGAGGTTATAGTCCGAAAATCCGTGCTCGAGGGCATGGCGGAATTTCTTTTGTAGTCCAGACCGCATGGCGCCTCGAGTGAGGCCGTGCTCGATATCATCCTCATCCCAGAGAAGGATGTTGACGGGAGTGCTGTATTGGGCGAGGACTTTCGCCTCTTCCGTGAAGCCTCGAATGCTGAAGACCGCGCCCATCGCCTGCGATGGCCGGCGAGCAAGACTGGCTCTCAATCTGGCAATGGGCTGGAAGTTCACGGTTTTGTTGTAGTCCTTCATCTCGAGAAGGAAGAACGAGCCGTTCTCCCTCACGGCTCCATCAATCTGTTCGAGGTTCATGCCCTTTCTTCGCACGGTGAAAGGCCAGGTCACTTTGGCCCCTTCGAGTTCGAAGGCGCGAAGGATGAGGTGCTCGAAGGCTCTTCCATCGGGCCATCCGCTCAAGGAGTGCTCTTCCCTGAGTTGGTGGTACATCCTGGTGACGTGTTTGGAGTTCTTGAGTCTTTTGATTTTTAGAATGTATTCGTCAAGCATGGTTGCTTCCATGCACCAACCGTGCCCCTGTCCGCGTCACTCAGACCTTCTCCACGGGGAGCTGGATGGTGAAGCGGCTGCCCTTGCCCAGCTCGCTCTTGAGGGTGATGTAGCCGCCGTGCGCCTCCACGATGCGCCGGGCGATGGCGAGCCCCAGCCCACTGCCCTCGGTGCGGCGGGTGAGCAGGTTGTCCACCCGGTAGAAGCGCTCGAAGATGCGCCGGTGGTCCCTCCGGGCGATGCCCACGCCATGGTCCTCCACCGTCAGGTCCACCCACTTCCGGCTCGCCTTCACGGAGAGATGGATGCGCTTGTCCTCCCGGCTGTACTTGTAGGCGTTCTGCAAGAGGTTGAGCAGGGCGCCGGAGATGGCGCTCCGGTCCACGTGCACCGGCGTCGCCGTGTCGGGCATCTCCACGGACAGCTGCACGTCTCCCTCCAGGTGCTGGGCGCGGAAGGCGGACACGGCGGTGTCCACCACCACGGACACGGGAACCGTCTCCGGGTGGTACTCCTTGCGGCCACTCTCGATGCGCGACCAGTCGAGCACGCGCTCGATGAGCGTGCTCAAGCGCTCCGTCTCCTGGGTGAGCAGCCGCAGCACCTCCTGCGTCTGTGCCTCGTCCCGCACGCGGCCGAGCGCGAGCGTCTCGATGAACATGCGGATGGAGGTGACGGGGGTGCGCAGCTCGTGGCTCACCAGCGACACGAAGTCCGTCTTCATGCGCGACAGCCGCGCCTCGCGGTAGAGCACCCGGCCCGTGTAGACGACGCCGAAGGTGAGCGTGAGGTAGAAGAGCGCCAGCAATATCCCGTACACCAGCCGGTTGCGCGTGGAGGCCCGCGCCACGGGATCCTCCCCCGTGGGCACCACGCCCAGACGGAAGTCCTGCAGGGGCAGGGGCAGGGTGCGCTCGGCGAGCACCTGGGGCCCGAGCGCGTTGGCGCGCGCCTGGGCCACCTCCGAGGCGAGCCTGCCCATGAGGCCCTCGCCCCCGGGCTCCTGGCGCGCGAGCAGCACGAAGCGCACGGGCTCTCCGGACGTCAACTGGGCCTCGGCCTGCTCGGCGAGCAGTGACTCCACCGCCTCCTGCGAGACGCGCGCGCCGTGCACCACCGGGCCGTCGCGCTCGGCGGCGATGAGCGTGGCGTGGCCTCCCACCATGAGCGAGAAGAGCGAGGTGCCCGGGGGGAAGTCCTCGGACGACGACTCCACCGCCGTCAGGGCCGCGGCGAGCTCCTGATCGCTCGTGCGCACCTGCTTGCCCTCCAGTTGGAACGAGTCCCGGGTGGACAGGCGGCGCCCCTGGGTGTCCACCAGCCACATCTGGCCGTTGACCTGCTTGAAGCTCGCGGCGCGCAGCACCGCGGGCAGCTCCTCCGCCAGCGCGCTCAGCGTGCCCTGCCACGCGGCCTGGAGCCGTTTCTCCACGGCGGCGCGCTCGTTGATGATGGCCACCACCCCGAAGCCGGACAGCCCGGCCGAGGGCAGCACCACCAGGACGATGAGCAGCGCGAAGGTGCGCCGGAAGCTGAGGATGATGGGAGGCGGGTGGGTGGCCACGGCTCTCCTCTCTACCTCCCCCCGGGGCGGGACGCTCGTGGGCGCCGAGGTGTGTGGCGGTGTCTCACCCGCCGCGGGGGTTCACGCGGCGCGGTCCGAGGAGTCGAGCTGGGCCCGGACGAGGGCGGTGTAGAGGCCGCCGCGCGCGAGCAGCTCCGCGTGGGTGCCCGACTCCACGAGCTGGCCGCCGTCCATCACCAGGATGAGGTCCGCGTTCATCACGGTGCTCAGCCGGTGGGCGATGACGATGCGCGTGCAGCGCAGCCCCGCGAGTGCGTCCTGCACCTTGCGCTCGGTGAGGGCGTCCAGCGCGCTGGTGGCCTCGTCGAGCAGCAGCACGGCGGGCTTGCGCACCAGGGCTCGCGCGAGCGAGAGGCGCTGGCGCTGGCCACCGGAGAGCGCCGCGCCCCGGTCCATCATGGGCGTCTCGTAGCGCATGGGCATGGCCATGATGTCCTCGTGCACCTGCGCGGCGCGGGCGGCTTCCTCCACCGCCGCCAGCGGCACCTCGGGGTCGAGCATGGCGATGTTGGCGCGCACGCTGGCGCTGAAGAAGGCCGCGTCCTGCAGCACCACGCCCATCCGCGAGCGCACCGCCTGCAAGTCCAGGGTGGCCAGGTCCACGCCGTCGTAGAGCAGCCGTCCGGTGGTGGGGGGGTAGAGGCCAATGAGCAGGTTGGCCAGGGTGGACTTGCCCGCGCCGGAGCGGCCCACGATGGCGACGAACTGCCCGGGGGCGATGCGCACCGACAGCTCCTTGACCACCAGGGGAGCCATGGGGCCGTAGCGGAAAGACACCCCCTCCAGCGCGATGCCGCCGCGCGGCACGTGCGAGGCGCGCGGCTGGGAGGCGCTCTGCTCTGGAGGCGCGTCGAGCACGTCGTCCAGCCGGGTGATGTAGCTGCCCAGCAGTTGCAACTGGTTGGCCGTCGCCACCAGGTTGGCCAGGGGGGAGAGCAATCCGAGGGCGAGCGCGTTGAGACTCAGCATGGTGCCCAGGGTGGTGTCGCCCTCGAGCACCCGCCAGGTGCCCACGCACAACAACACCAGGGGCGAGGCCAGCCGCAGCGTGCCATTGAGCGAGTCCACCCAGGCCGACAGGTGGCCGCGCTGCAGGCTCACGTTGAGCACGCGCACCAGCAGGCTCGCGTAGTGCTGCACCGCCCGGTGCTCGGCGCCATAGGCCTTGAGCGACTGGATGCCGGTGAGCAGCTCCACCTGGTAGCCCTGGCTCCGCGCTTCCATCTCCAGGCCGCGCGCCATCAGCTCGCCCTGCGGCTTGCGCGAGAGCACGAAGATGAGCACCTGCGCGCTCGCCAGTCCCAGCACCAGCAGCCCGAGGGGGGGACTCGCGATGAAGAGGATCACCAGATAGATGAGCACCAGTGAGCCGTCGAGGATGCCGGAGATGGCGGAGGAGGAGAGGATTTCGCGCACGGCGGTGTTGGTGTTCATGCGCGCGAGCAGGTCGCCCGAGGAGCGCACCTGGAAGAAGGCGTAGGAGAGGCTGACCAGGTGCTCGAGGAAACCCAGCGACAGGCTGGAGTCGATGCGCGTGCGCAGCTCCACCAGGAGGTGGCCGCGGATGAGCGAGGCCATCAGGTTGAAGACGGTGAGGGTGGCCAGTCCCAGGCTCAACACGAGCAGCAGGTGCTGGTCTCCCCGTGGCACCACCCGGTCCACCACCAGCCCGGTGAGGGCGGGAATGGCCAGCGCGAAGAGCTGCAACATGAACGAGACGACGAGGACGCGGGAGAGCGAGTCCGACTGCCGGAGAATCTCCTTCACGTAGCGCGACGTGCGCCGGGGGCCCGCCTTGCTCGTCTCGAAGTCGTCCCCGGGCTCAAGCAGCAGCGCGACGCCGGTGAAGGCCCGGAGGAACTCCTCCATCGGGAGCCGTTGCCGGCCGAGCGCCGGATCCACGATGTCCACGCCGTGCCTGCCCAGCCGCTCGAAGACGACGAAGTGCGAGAAGCGCCAGTGCAGGATGGCGCCGGTGGGCAGATATTCCAGCGAGTCCTCGTCCAGCGAGACGCCGTGGCCGCGCAGGCCGAAGCGGCGCGCGGCCTGGAGCAGTTGCTGGGCGGAGAGGCCATCGCGCTGTGGGCCCAGCAGGTCGCGCACCTCCTCCAGGCGCATGGCGCGGCCATGGTAGTTGAGCACCATGGCGAGGCACGCCGCGCCGCACTCGGTGGCCGCGAGCTGCCGCACCTCGGGCACGCGGCGCTCGCGCAGCCGTGCCTGCAACTCGCGCAGCGCCGGGAAGCGGTCGAGCAGGCCATTGGGCTTGGGTTCAGTCGGTGTCATCGCTCCACAGCACCTTGAGCCCGGGGACGAGCATCACCAGGATGCTCTCCGCGCGCAGCCGGGCCTCGGCCCGGGCCGTCATTCCATCCACGTAGTTGAAGGTCTGTCCGTCCCGGCGGAAGGTCGACGCGGGCAGTCGCGCGCGCACCAGCACCTGGGGACCGTCGAGGGGCAGCGCGTCGGCGATCTCCCGGCCCAGATAGCGGCGCGTCTCGGCGGGGCCGACAATCTGGTCGCTCACGTAGTCGATGACCAGCTCGCGGTACTCGTACGGGAAGCCCTCCAGTTCCACCCGGAGCGGCTTGCCGGGCCGCAGGAAGGGGCGGCTGCTGCCCGGCAACAGCGCGACGAGCGAGGCGTGGGCGTCCTCGTCCAGGAGCGAGGCGACACTCTCGCCGGGCTGGACGTACTGGGCGGGCCGCACCCTCAAGTCGTTGACCACGCCCGCGCGCGCGGCGCGGATGGTGCGCGCCTCCTGGCGGGCCTGGGCCTGCTCGCGCTCGGCGCGCAGGGTGGTGAGGACCTGGCGCGCGGCCTGATCACCCGGGTCGCGCAGGACGCGGGCGAGCTGCAACTCGAATTCGCGCTCGATGCGCTCCAGGGCCGTGCGCTCCTCCCGGGCCTGGAGTCGCACCAGCACCTGGCCGGCGGCGACGCGCTGTCCGGGCTCGACCTCCACGGAGGTGACCAGCCCGGCCACGTCCACGGTGACTTCCGATTTGCCCTCCACGCGCACCACGGCGGGCCCGGTGGCGTATTCGTCGACGGTGCCCAGGGCGCAGAAGAGCAGCCCCACCGTCACCACCAGCAGCAGGATCCAATAGGTCCACCGGGACCACTCCGGCGACAGGCGCAACAGCTCGCTGTCCACACGGGGGTTGGCGTGCTCCTGGAGGGCTTGTTGCCGGTAGATGCTGCCGGGCGGAGTGGGCGTCGGAGACGGCGCGGACGTCGCCGGGGCGTCTCGTCCGGAACTGCTCTCATCCACGAGCGTGTCCTCCCTTCGCGCGGTCGCGCCCTGGCCTCGTGCCGGAGCTCATGGCGTCTCCGGCGTGGCGAGCGCCGCGCGTTCACCCCAGGGGCCGAGCCGCACGCGCACCACGATGCCGGCGGGCACCTCGGCTCCCGGGGGGACGTCCAGGCGGGCCAGGGCGATGATCATCCGCGATGCGGAGTCCACCTCGGGGGAGACGTTCTCCACCTGGCCCGTGAGGGAGGGGCCTTCCCGGGGGAGGCGGACCTGGATGGGCGTGCCCGGAGCGACGCCGTGGAACTCGTCCTCGGGGATGGCGAAGCGCACCCGCAGGCCGCCCGCGCCGAGCAGGCGCAGGATGGGGCGCGAGGGCGACGTCTGGGCACCGGGGTCGAGATAGCGCTCGGCGATGACGCCATCGAAGGGGGCCTTGATGACGGCGTCCGAGATGCGCTGTTGGATCTGCTCCACGCGGGCGAGCTGCTCCTGCACCTGGGCCTGGGCGGACTGGAGCCGGGCGGCGGCGCTCTTCTCCTGGAAGCCCGCGGCGGCGAGCTCCTCTTCGGGCATGGCCTGGAGGCTGACCAGCTTCGGGTGGGCATAGCGCTGGGTGCGGTCGCGCGCCTCGCTCAAGGCCACCTGGGCCAGTTGCTCCTGGGCCCGGGCCGTCTGGAGGGCCGCCTGGGCGATGGCGAGCTCCTTGCGCAGGGGGTGGAGCTCCAGCCGGACGAGGGGCGCTCCGGCCTGGACGCGCGCGCCCACCTGCACCTCGATGGCCTCCACCTGCCCTTCGCTCCTGGAGACGATCTCCACGGAGGCACTCGGGATGATGACGCCCAGGAAGTCTCCTCGGGGACCCAGCTCGGCCGCTCGCGGGGCGGCCCGAGCGGACCCGGACGCGGACGCGGGGGCCACCGCCGCCTGGCCCGGGCTGGTCATCGCGTGGCGCAAGGCCGCGGCTCCGCCCAGCAGCACGGCGAGCAGCACCAGGCAGGCGACGAGGGGGCGAGGCATGGGCGCATCATAGCGTCCGGACCTGCCCTTCTGGAGGTCAGGTGGACTCCTGCCGATCGAGCAACCGGGCGAGCCTCGTCCGTCCGCGACGCGGCTCAGGGCGTGCCCGCGTCCGGTGGGGAGGCCTCGAGGGGGAGCGCGTCCGGAGTGGAGGCATCGGGGTGGGCGGTCGCGAGGAGCTCGGGGGTGGTGGCGAAGAGGGTGGCGCGGGCGATGTCGATCGCGCGCTCCTTGTCGGCCCCCAGCCAGGTGACGATGATGCCGCAGGGCGTATCGTCGTCCCAGGTGGACACCTGGAGCATGCCCGGCACGGGTTCCCGGCGGGCCGCGGCCCGGCCCATGGCGGGGATCTCGGTGCCGCCCGCGCGCAGGGTGGGCGTCAAGAGGGCCTGGACGTCCTCGCCCTCGAAGTGCTTGCGGCAGTCGTAGGCGATGGAGAGGGTGACGTCCTTCTGTTCGGCCGAGCGGAAGGTGCACAGCGGCCCGCAGGTGGGGCAGGGGCGTGACTGCTGGAGGGTGAAGCCGGGCAGGGTGTCGCGCACCTCGGGGGCGACGAGCCGCTCGCACGAGAGATCATTGGCGGGCGGCGGCGCGTCCGCCGGGCCCGCGTTGCGCGAGCGGCAGGCGCCCAGCGCCAGTGCCAGCACCATCACTCCCACGCCCCGGCCTGCCCTCATCCCGAAGTTCCTCCTGACCGGGTGCATACCCGGGGACGCGGCGAGGGTATAGATCGACCCGACCCCCTGCTGGCCATGGGGAAGTGAGGACCTGCCCGATGCAGGACGCTGGCCGCCCCCCTTCCGGGAAAGCCCGTTTCCCGGAAGGGGGGTGGGTCCTCTAAGCTGCGCCTCCCCTTCATTCTCATTCCCTGGGAGAAGCGACTCCATGCGCGCCAGTGTCATTGGTTCCGGCTCTTTTGGTACGGCTCTCGCCAACGTGCTCGCGGTGAATTGTGAGCACGTGGGCCTGTGGGGGCGGGACGCCGCGCTGGCCGAGTCCATCAACACCCGGCACGAGAACGCGACCTACCTGCCCGGCATCCCCATCTCCCCGCGGGTGCGGGCCACGACGCAGCTCGCCGAGGCGCTGGAGGGCGCGGAGCTGGTGGTGCTCGCCACCCCGAGCCATGCCACGCGCCAGGTGATGGCCCAGGCGCTGCCGTCGCTGCCCCGGCACGTGCCCCTGGTGACGGTGGCGAAGGGAATCGAGAACGAGACGCTCCTGACGATGACGGAGCTGTTGGAGGACTGCCTGCCGGAGGAGTACCACCCGTACATCGCGGTGCTCTCGGGCCCGAGCTTCGCCAAGGAGCTGGCCCAGCGCATGCCCACGGTGGTCACCATCGCGGCGCCCTGGGACAAGGTGGCCCTGCGCTGCCAGAAGGCGCTGCAGACGGAGACGTTCCGCTCCTACACCTCCAGCGACGTGGTGGGCGTGCAGTATGGCGGGGCGCTCAAGAACGTCATCGCCATCGCCGCGGGGATCGCGGATGGGCTGGGCATGGGGCACAACGCGCGCGCGGGCATCATCACCCGGGGCCTCGCGGAGATCACCCGGCTGGCGGTGCGCAAGGGGGGCAATCCCCTGACGCTCTCGGGCCTGTCGGGCATGGGAGACCTGGTGCTCACGTGCACGGGCGAGCTGAGCCGCAACCGGCACGTGGGCATGGAGCTGGGGCGGGGCCGCTCGCTCCAGGAGATTCTGGGGGACATGAAGCAGGTGGCCGAGGGCGTGAAGACGGCCCGGAGCGCGAGGGATCTGGCGCGCAAGGTGGGGGTGGAGCTGCCCATCTGCGAGCAGGTATATGCCATCGCCTACGAGGGCAAGAGTGCCCGGGCGGCGGTGGTGGAACTGATGACGCGCCAGCCGAAGAACGAGCTGGTCTAGGGGGCGGACATGCACCAACGCG
The DNA here is from genome assembly GCF_044360685.1 of Cystobacter fuscus. Taxonomy (GTDB): domain Bacteria; phylum Myxococcota; class Myxococcia; order Myxococcales; family Myxococcaceae; genus Cystobacter; species Cystobacter fuscus_C. The sequence goes on from NZ_CP043491.1 coordinate 2,242,559, forward strand.
ATGGGAAGAAGGGGTGGAAGGGATTTCTCGTGCTCACGGCGGTGGCGGGAACCGTCACGGGAGGATGCAAGGGGCATGAGCCGCCCGCGCCGCCGGCGCCCGCCGCGCGCCACCGGATGATCGTCTTCGTCTGGGACGGGCTGCGGCCGGACTTCATCAATCCCCAGGACACGCCGAACGTGCATGCGTTGAGGACGCGGGGCGTGTGGTTCAGCGACAACCACTCGACCTATCCGACCTTCACGTTGATCAACGGCGCGACGTTCGCGACGGGCGCCTTTCCGGGGGCCACGGGCTTCAATGGCAACTTCGCCTATGCGCCGAGCGCCTCGGGGCAGAACGCGAGCGGAGTGGAGACGAACTTCCGCCGGCCCGTCGCGGTGGATGACTGGAGGCTGCTGGACAACCTGGCGGCCTATTATGACCAGACCTTCCACGAGCCCCTGCTCAACGCGAAGACGCTCTTCTCGGCGGCGCGGGCCGCGGGCCTGGTGACGGCGAGCGTGGGCAAGAGCGGACCGGCCTACCTCCAGGACTCGTCGCGCGAGGGGCTCATCATCGACGAGAACACGGTCTGGCCGCTCGAGTCCGCGAAGGACTTGCAGCAGCGCGGCTTTCCCCTGCCGGCGAGCACGCCGAACATGTATCCGGCGGGAAGCCTCACCTTGACGGCGGACAACGGCACGCCGACGGGCGCGAGCGCGTTCGTGTACTTCTCCGACGGCAAGACGCCGGATCCGTCCAATCAGGGAGGCGGCCGCAACATCACGCAGAACAGGAACCTGACGAAGTACTTCACCGAGTACGTGCTGCCCGTGCACTCGCCGGACCTGGCGCTCATCTGGCTGCGCACGGTGGATGCCACGGAACATGACTATGGACCGGGCTCGGCCAACGCCCTGCTGGCCCTGCGCGCGCAGGACGAGTTCCTCGGCCGGATCCTCGCCCAGCTCGAGGCGCAGCAGCAGCTCGACTCGACGAACATCCTCATCGCCTCGGACCATGCGCACTCGACGGTGTCGGGGCCGCTGTCGCTCTTTCCCCTGCGGGGCGTCGAGCCGGATCCGGGGACGGGCAAGAACAAGGTGGGTGGGGTGAGTGACACCGGCTACTCGGTGTCCGGCTACGTGCGCAGCGCGGATCTGCTGACCCAGGCGGGCTTCCACGCGTATGACGGAGGCGGGTGCGACCTGTCGCCGGTGCTCAGCGGCATTCGCGCGGATGGCACGCCCGTGTATCCGGTCCAGACGGACGCGTCGGGCTCGAAGTGCGGCACGCCGGGCGCGAAGTACACGACGCCCGCCTACGCGGTGCCCGCGACGCTGCCGCAGGACGCCATCATCATCGCCGCGCCGGGGGGCTCGGATCAGTTCTACATCCCGAGCCGAGACCCGGCGCTGGTGCGCCGGCTGGTGACCTTCCTGCAGAGCCGCGAGGAATACGGCGCCATCTTCGTGGACACGCGCTACGGGAGCATCCCCGGCACGTTCCCCGCCACGGACGTGAACATCCAGAACGCCTCCGGGCGCAGTCCGGACGTGACGGTGAGCTTCAGCTGGGATGACACGGCGGTGGTGGGTGGCAAGCCGGGCATCGAGTTCAACTCGTATGCGCCGTACCGGGGCATGCACGGCAGCTTCAGCCCGGTGGACGTGCACAACACGCTCGTCGCGGCGGGGCCGGACTTCAAGCAGGGCTATACGGACACCCTGCCGAGCGGCAACGTGGACGTGGCGCCCACCGTGGCCCATCTGCTCGGGCTGCCGCTGCCCACGGCCCAGGGCCGCGTGCTGTACGAGGCGCTCGCCACGGGCGGGGTGCCGGAGACGCGCTACACGAGCACCCCGGTGGAGGTGAACACGTCCCCCGTGAGCGGGCTGTCGTTCCAACTGCCGACGGATCCCTCGGGCGCGGCGCGCGACACCGCGCTCACGGGCGACTACTCGGCCACGTTGCACCTCAAGCGCCTCTCGGATGCCGACGGCAAGACGTACACCTACTTCGACTTCGCCCGGGTGACGCGGCGGTGAGGGGAGCCGCGCTCGGGCTCGCGGTCGTCCTGCTGTCTGGCCCGGACGGGACCGGGGCACTCGCGGCTCCCCCCGCGAGGGCCGCGGCCTTGACCTGGGAGCGCGTGTTTGGCGCACCCGCCACGAAGCCAGACGTGTACCTGCGGGCGAAGGTCCATGATGGCAACGGGCCCGCGCGGTCGTTCGAGTTGTGGCGCGAGGGGGAGCGGCGCCTCAAGCGCGTGGACGGGGATGGCCTGGAGCTCCGGGTCGAGGACGAGGGCCGTCCGGGCACCCCCGCGTATGTCTTCACGGTGGTGGATCGCCGGGCCGGGACGCTGCGCCGGTTGCCGGCGGAGCGGGCCGGGCGTCTGGGTCCGGCGTTCACCTGGTGGACGCAGGCGCACCTGTTGAGCCTGCCGGGTCCACGCTACACGCTCCAGCGTGTGCCCGGTCCGGGCGCGCGGTGGGGCGGTGCCCGGTGCGAGTGGTACCTGTTCACGCCGGAGGGGCAGCCCGGCACGCGGGTCTGCTGGTCGCGGGAGTTCGCCGTCCCATTGCGGATCGACGAGCAGCGGGGCGCGGAGTGGTGGACGCGGCTCTCCGTGGAATCCATTGGCCCCATTCCCCCGGAGAAGCGGGACTGGGGGCTGGACGCGGCGGGGCTGCGGGAACTGGCGCTTCCCGAACCGGACGAGGACTAGCGAGGCGTCTCGGTTCGCGCCCTCAGTCTGGCTTGAGGATGATCTTCCCGCGTGCCCGGCCCGAGGCCTGATGGCGAAGCGCGGTAGCCACCTCCGCGAGCGGGAGTTTCCGGTCCACGAGGACCTCGAGCGAGCCGGCGTCGCAGAGTCCGGAGATCAGGCCGAGTCGCGTGGCATCGGTGGAGTGGCTCATGCGGGAGGCCGACACCGCGTGCTTCTTCGCCAGCGCCTCATCCACCGGAGTGGTGATGCTGACGAGAACGCCGCCCGCGCGCAGGACGGGGAAGGAGCGCTGCTGGGTCTCCCCGCCGACCGTGTCGAGCACGACGTCGACGCCGGACAGCTTCGCGGCGAAGTCCTCCGTCCGGTAATCGAGCACCTGGTCCGCGCCGAGCCGCCGCACGAGTTCCACATTGGGGCCCGACGCCGTGGCGATGGTCCGGGCGCCCGCGAGCCTGGCGAGCTGCACCGCGAAGCTGCCGACTCCACCCGCGCCGGCGTGGATCAGCACCGTCTGCCCGCGCTTGAGGTGGGCGACTTCGAACAGGGCCTGCCAGGCGGTACCGGCCGCGGTGGGCAGGCCGGCTGCTTCATCCAGTGTCAGGCGGGTTGGAGCGGCGGCCACCTGCGTCGCCGGAACGACGGCATATCGCGCGAATGCGCCCCCGCGCACCGGAGCCGGGCGCGCGATGACCCGGTCGCCCTTGCGCCAGCGCGCCGCGAGCGGGCCCGCGCCTTCGACCGTACCGGCCAGATCGATGCCGAGCGTGTACGGGAAGGACAGGGGAAAGACCTCGCGCCGCTTGCCGCTCAGGAGCAGGACATCGAGCGGGTTGAGGCTGGCCGCCTCGACGCGGATCAGCACCTCGTCGGGTCCGAACTCCGGCGTGGGGATGTCCTCGAGGACCACGTTCCCGAGGTCTCCATATCCATGAATCTGGGCGGCCTTCATGACGCGGCCTCCGACGAGGAGGTGGCGCGGGCGGGCCAGGCACCGACCTGGTTCAGCATTCCGAACCAATCCTCGAGATGCCAGGTGTGGGTGATCCGGCCGTTCTCGAGGTGGTGGAACTCGTGGAGGGAGACGTGGATGGCCTTGCCGGTGGGCGCGATGCCGAACCATTCCCCCTGGTGCGTGCCGGTGATGAGGGCGCGCACGGCGGCCCGGCCCGGCGCTCCAATGATTTCCTCGAGGGTGATCTGGATATCGGGAAACGCCGCGATGAAGCCCCGGATGATGGGTTTGAGCCCCTCGGGTCCCGGGCCTTGACCCGGCGCCAGCGGGATGTCCTTCCAATCCCTGGTCACGGCCTCGTCGAGAAGATCCGGATTCTTCTCGCTGAAGGCGCGGTAGAGTGTCTCGATGGCGCGCTGCTCGGTGGCCGTCAGCCCTGTCACCTGGGGCGGCGCCGCGTCTTTTTCTCTCTTCATGATGCTTGTCCTTGCCTCGTGGCTGGGTTCGGGACGTGCCCGACGAAGACAAGATAGGTGTGGCCAGACCATTATTGAAATCGATTGATGATATGTGTGAGCATCCACGGCATGGATTTGCACGGCATCGATCTCAACCTGCTCGTCGCGTTCGACGCGCTCATGGCCGAGCGCAGCGTCACCCGGGCCGGGACGCGGATTGGAAGGACCCAGCCGGCGATGAGCGCCGCCTTGTCACGGCTGCGCGCGCTCTTGCGCGACGAACTCTTCGTGCGCGGCCCCAGCGGACTCCAGCCGACGCCCCGGGCACTCGAGCTGGCCGAGCCGCTCTCGCGCGCCCTGGCGCAGATCCAGCGCACGTTGGAGTTCACCCAGGTCTTCGAGCCGGCCTCGTCGACGGGGACGTTCACGATCGGTCTGCAGGAGCACCCCGCGTTCGTCCTGCTCCCTCGCCTGGTGTCGGCCTTGCGCGAGGTGGCGCCCCTCATCACGTTGCACGTGCGGGGCTTCACGGCACGGGACGACGCGATCGGCATGTTGGATGCCGGCGAGGCCGACGTGGCCATCGGGGTGCCGCCGGCATCGACCGACCGGATTCTCACGCGTCCCTTGTTCGAGGAGCGCTTCGTCTGCGTGCTGCGCAAGGATCATCCGGCGGGCCGCCGACCGCTCGACCTCGAGGGCTTCCTCGCGCTGTCGCACCTGCTGGTGTCGCCCGAGAACGAGCGCTTTGGCCACGTGGACGCGGCACTGGCGAAGCGTGGCCTGAAGCGCCGGCTCGGGCTGACCTTGCCGCAGATGTACGCGGCGCCGAAGCTCGTGGCCTCTTCGGACATGATCGCCACGCTGATGGAGGGGGTGGTCGAGGCCTCGGGCATGGCGGATGCGCTTCGCGTCCTATCTCCGCCGATAGAGTTGGCCCCCGCGGCCTTTGTCCTGTCCTGGCACCGGCGCAATGAGGGCCATCCCGCGCAGCGCTGGTTCCGCGACTGCATCGCGGCCCAGGTTCTGGAGCAGCAGGAGGGCCGACGAGGCCGGAAGGGCTCCTCGCGGGCGAGGACTCAGTAGCGCTTCTTGCCGCCGACGCCCTTCACGCACCACACCGTCTGGTGCTTGGTGGTGTGATGAGACAGCAGCAGTCCTTCCTGCTCCATCTGGCTGAGCAGCCGCACGAGCTTGCCGCGCTCCAGCCCCGTGGATTCCACCAGCAAGGGGGTCTCCAGGCCGGCGGGGAAGCGGCGCAGCTCCTCGATGATGAGCTTCTTGAACTCGGCCTTCACGGCGCCATCCATCTCCTGGGCCCGGGAGGCCTGGAGGATGGCCAGCGACACCAGTCCCAGCACGAGGATGGCCAGGGCGGGGTAGATGATGTGGCTGTTGCGCTCGAGCAGCTCGAAGTAGTTCGGGTCCACCGACGAGGCGGGCCCGTCCGGGCGCGGCTCGAGGCCCGGAATCTGGATTTCTGCCAGGAGGATGAGGGCGGGGGGTAGGGACACGGCCCCGGGACTGTAGAGGCACCCGGGGCCGCCCGCAACCTCACCGCCCGTCACCGCCCTACATCACACCCAGGCTCTGCGAGGCGCCCTCGGCGAAGAGGGTGGTGTCCGCCTTGGCCAGCAGCGAGGCCAGGCCCTCGCGGCGCGCGGCGCTGATGGCCACGCCTCCGCGCGAGCGCAGCAGGGCCTCCACGTCGTCGGGCGCCAGCAGCTCCGCCTTGTTCCACACCATGAGGCGGGGCTTCTGCATCAGGTCGAGCGACTCGAGGATGTTCTCCACCGCCTCCACCTGCTCGTCGCGTGAGGGATCGTTGGCGTCCACCACGTGCAGCAAGAGGTCCGCGTCGTACAACTCCTCCAGCGTGGCGCGGAAGGCGGCGACGAGATCCTTGGGCAGGTCGCGGATGAAACCCACCGTGTCGGTGATGATGACCTCGCGCTCCTGGGGGAAGCGCAGCCGGCGGCTGGTGGGATCCAACGTGGCGAACAGCTTGTTCTCCGCGAGGACTTCCGAGCCGGTGATGGCGTTGAGCAGCGTGGACTTGCCCGCGTTGGTGTAGCCCACGATGGAGATGATGGGCAGGTCGCGCCGGTTGCGCTGGGCCCGCCGCACCTCGCGCTCGCGCGACAGCGTGTCGATGCGCTTCTCCAGGTGGTTGATGCGATCGCGCGCGCGGCGGCGATCGATCTCGAGCTTCGTTTCACCCGGGCCGCGTCCCCCGATGCCACCGGCGAGCCGGCTGAGCGAGGTGTCGCTCTGCACGAGCCGGGGCAGGCGGTACTTGAGCTGGGCGAGCTCCACCTGGAGCTTACCCTCGGCGCTCTGCGCCCGCTGGGCGAAGATGTCGAGGATGAGCTGGCTGCGGTCGATGACCTTGAGGCTGGTGGCCTCGCTGATGTGGCGCCCCTGCGAGGGGGTGAGGTCCTTGTCGAAGATGAGCACGTCGGCCATGGCCTGCATGGAGCGCAGGTTGAGCTCCTCGAGCTTGCCCCGGCCGATGAGGTAGCGCGGGTCGGCCTCGCGGCGCATCTGCAGCACGCTGTCGAGCACCTCGACGCCGGCGGTGCGCGCCAGCTCCTTGAGCTCGGAGAGGCTGGCCTCGGCGGCGGCGCGGTTGCCATCCAGGCACACGGCCACGAGCAGGGCCTTGTCGCGGCCGGACACGGCGCGCGCGGCGGCCTTGCGGCTGAGCTCCTCCTCCAGGGCCTCCAGGGTGTCGAGCACGTCGGGCTGGCCGTCGTGGACATCCGGCAGCTTGGAGACGTTCCAGAACTCACCCGTGCCGTTCTCGGGCACCAGGTGGGCGTAGTGCAGCACGCCGGGCAGACCGTCGTGGCCCACGCCGATGGCGGCCACCATGTCCAGGCGCAAGAGCGCGAGGTCCGTCAGGTCGTCCTTGGTGAGCGGCTCGCTCTTGAGGTGGGTGTGCACGAGGCGCAGGCCACGCAGACGCACCTGTCCGGCACGGGCACGGCCGATGTCCGGCAGTTCCAGCTTGTGGGCATTGCCCACCACCACGTGTTCGATTTCCCCCTTCCGGTTGAGCAGGACGCCCACCTGGCGGTTGGTCTCCCTCGACAGCTCGGTGAGGTGACGGGCCAGCTCGGGGGAGACGATCTCATGGGGCGACACGCGGCGCCGATAGGTGTTGCGCAGCCGGCTCTGCTCGCTCGCCTTGAGGCCCAGGGTGTTGCCGTAGATTTCCTTCAAAAGTGTTCTTCTCCCGCGCGGAGGGAAGGGCGCCCGCGCCTCGCCGTCGGAACTGAGGTGAACCAAGCATAAGGGCCTGCCTGACGGGTTTCATCCCCCCGAGGTGCCCAAATCACCGACCTGTGACAACACGCATCCCTGACGCGAACTTCCGTCGTACCCTGCGCGTGTGAACCTTTCCGGACGAGACGCGGTGCGCGCCGCTCGGCGCGTGGTGGTGAAGATCGGCACCAATGCCCTCACCCATGCGACGGGGCGCTTCAACCGGGCCCACTTCGACGCGCTGAGCGAGGATCTGCTCTGGGCAGCCCAGGGCCGGGAGCTGGTGGTGGTGTCCAGCGGCGCCATCGCCCTGGGCGTGGAGCGGCTGGGGCTGCCCGCGCGCCCCAAGGACATTCCCGGCAAGCAGGCCTGCGCGGCGGTGGGGCAGAGCCGCCTCATGCGGGCCTACGAGGAGGCGTTCGACCGGGCCAACCGCCGCGTGGCGCAGCTCCTCCTCACCCATGGGGACGTGCAGGACCGGCGGCGCTACCTCAACGTGAAGCACGCGCTGGAGCGCCTCCTGGAGGCCCAGGTGGTGCCCATCATCAACGAGAACGACACCGTGTCCGTGGACGAGCTCAAGTTCGGCGACAACGACACGCTGGCGGGCCTCGTCGCGGGCGGCGTGGAGGCCGACGCCCTCATCATCCTGTCCGACGTGGAGGGGCTCTTCACCGCGGACCCGCGCAAGAACCCGGACGCCCGGATGCTTCCCCAGGTGGATGCCGTCACGCCCGAGCTGCTCGCGCTCGCGGGGGGCTCGGGCAGCCAGGTGGGCACCGGCGGCATGACCACCAAGGTTCGCGCCGCCGCCCGCGCCGCCGAGTCGGGCGTGCGCTGCGTCATCACCTCGGGCGCCGTGCCGGGCCGCCTGCGCGCGGTGCTGTCGGGCGAGCCCGTGGGCACCCTCTTCGAGAGCTCCGGCAGCCGGCGCAGCGCGCGCACCGCGTGGATCGCCCATGCCCTCAAGCCCAAGGGCCGGCTGCTCGTGGACGCCGGGGCGCGCGAGGCCGTCACCGCCGGCAAGCGCAGCCTGCTGCCCTCGGGCATCCGCTCGGTGGAGGGGGACTTCGGCCGGGGAGATCCGGTGGATCTCGTGGACGCCCAGGGGGAGGTGTTCGCCCGGGGCCTGAGCGCCTACGACGACGGGGAGCTGCGGCGCATCGCGGGGCTCAAGAGCTCCAACATCGAGTCCGTGCTCGGCTACCGCTACCTCGACGAGGCCGTGCACCGCGACGACCTCGCCGTCCTCTGAGGCGCCGCCCGCCGCTGGGGCGCGCCCGGCGGGCGATCAGATGGTGAGGCCGGAGTCGGACGCCTCGGAGTCGCGCGTCAGGTCCATCAGCGCCCGGAACTCGGGCGAGTCCACCTTCATGAGGAGCAGCGACACTTCCAGGTCGCCCGGCCAGCGGCCGAGCTGCACCCGGCGCTCCTGGCCGTGCAGCAGCGACAGCTCCGAGTGGCCCTTGAGCTCCGGCAGGGCCAGGTCCAGCTCCAGGTGGAACGCCTTGCCCTCGGCGGTGGGGGTGAGCACCAGGCGGTAGTCGGGCTGCTGGGCGCCGGGCTTGCGCCGCTCGGCGCGCACCGTGCGGCCCGTCTCTCCCAGCAGCTTGGGCTGGGCCACGAGCCGTCCCTCTCGCCGTACCTCCAGCGCGAAGTAGAGCGGCTCGGCCTCTGCCTCGCGGGGCAGGGCCGTGAGCGCGACACTCGCCCACCCCACCAGCACCAGTGCGAGCCAGGCCTTCTTGATGAGGGTGGAGCGCGTCATGTTGAATCCTTTTCGAGCGGCACGCCTCGTCTGGGCGCTTGGACCTCCGCCAGACGAGCACGCCCCGGCCGGCTGCGTGCGCGGTCGATTCTAAGGAATATCCTGGCGGCTCGCCATTCGCGACCTCTTCCCCCTGGCTCGCTCCCCTGCTGCCCGGGTCGGTGTCCCTCTTGCAAGGGCACACCTGATTTTTCGTTCAGTAAAAAGCTGTCCAGGGCCCCTGGCGCCGAGTAGATCCACGGGAGGCGGGCAACGGCGGCGGGCATCCGTCCGTCTCCGGGCGTCCTTGCCTTGACCCGGCGTGAGCCTTTTGCGCATTGTCGAAGACCTTCCGAATGGACCGGACCGAACGTCTCCTTGATCTCGTGGCCCTGTTCCTGGACGCTCGGGAACCCATCTCCTGGGCGGAGCTGCGCGAGCATTTCCCCCAGGACTACCGGGGCACCTCCGACGACGCCGCCGAGCGCAAGTTCGAGCGCGACAAGGCGGAGTTGTTGGAGCTCGGCTTCCCGCTCACCTACATCCAGGGCGACGACGAGCGGAAGGATGGCTACATCGTCGACCGCGACGCCTACTACCTGCCCGAGGTGGACCTCACCAAGGAGGAGCTGGCGGTGCTCTATGCCGCGGGCAGCGCCGCGCTCACCTCCGGGGCCTTTCCCGGCCGGGACGACCTGTCGCATGCCCTGCGCAAGATTGGCTTCTTCGCCGGCGACGCGCTGCCCACGCCCCGGGTGCGCATGGAGCTGGGCGTGGAGCAGGACGGGCCCCGGCTGGCCGCGTACCTGGAGCAGCTCTGGAGCGCGTGCGCCGCGCGCAAGTGGGTCCAGATGACCTACGGCTCGCCCAAGCGGCTCGACCTGTCCGAGCGCCGGGTGGAGCCGTACGGGCTGGCGCTGCGCCGGGGCATCTGGACGCTGGTGGGCTACTGCCACCTGCGCCAGGGCATCCGCACCTTCCACGTGCACCGCATCCGCACCCTCAAGGTGAACACCTCCCGGCCGCGCACCCCGGACTTCGAGGTGCCCGCGAACTTCACCGCGGATGACTACGTGGCCAGCTACCCCTGGCAGCACCGCTTCCATGAGCGCATGGAGGTGCGCCTGCGCCTCACCGGCGAGCTGGCCCCGCGCGCCGCCTCGCTCTTTCCCGGCGCGCACGTCACCCCGGCCCCGGAGGCAACGGGCATGCTCGTGACGCTGCCGGTGACGTTCCTGGATGGCCTGCTGCGCTTCTGCCTCCAGCTCGGCCCGGACTGCCACGTGGAGGCCCCGGACAAGGCGCGCGAGGACGTGGCGGCCATGGCCCGGCGCATCCTGGAAAAACACGGCGAGAAGCCCGCCACCCCCGAGGTGCGGGCATGAGCGTCCACGAGCGTCTGCGCCGCCTGCTGTTCCTCGTGCCCTACGTGTCCTCGCGCCAGGGCATCTCCGTGGAGGAGCTGGCGCGCGCCCTCAACGTCAGCCGGGAGCACCTGCTTGAGGACCTGGATCTGCTCACCTGCGTGGGCCGGCCCCCCTTCAACCCGGACGACTACATCGACATCTACGTCGAGAACGACCGCGTCTACGTGGACCTGGATCAGCGCCTGTCCGCGCCTCCGCGCCTGACGGTGGGCGAGGCCTCGGCCCTGGCCGCCGCGGCGGAGCTGCTGCGTCCGGCGGCCGGCGACACGCTGCGCGGCGCGGTGGAGAAGCTCGAGCGCGTGCTGCCTCCGGGGGCGGGGGCGCGCTTCCGCGAGATGTACCGGAAGATCGACGCCGCGCTGGAGGCCCCCGAGGCCCTGGGGCCGCTCACCCAGGCCATCCACGGCCGCTACGAGGTGACGTTCGACTACGCGGCTCCCGGACGGGGCGCTTCCGAGGCGCGGCGCGTCCGGCCGCTCGAGCTGCTCAGCCACCGCGGCCAGTGGTACCTGCAGGCCTTCTGCCTCACCCGCGAGGACGAGCGGCTCTTCCGGGTGGATCGCATGGGGGCGCTCTCGCTCACCACCACCCTGTTCCAGCCACGCGAGGGCGCCCGGGCCGAGGTGCCCAACCCCGCCCGCCGCGACGCGGATGTCCGGGTCCTCTTCACCCCCTTGGTCGCTCCCTACGTCCGGGAGCGCTTCGGCGAGGACGCCCGCCTGCTCGCGGACGGGAGCGTCGAGGTGCGGGTCGCCGGAGACAACGAGCGCTGGTTGACGCAGTGGGTGCTATCGTTCGGCGGCGAGGCCGAGGTGCTTGAGCCTGCCTCGGCCCGTGCGGCCGTGGCGCGAGCGGCGAAGGCCGCGCTAGGAGTCTGAGGGTTTCATGAGCTTCCAGCTGACGATCGCCGAGGGCAAGGAGGCGGGTAAGGAGTTCGTCTTCGAACAGGACTCCGTCCTCATCGGTCGTGTCGCCGAGTGTGATGTCGTCCTGTACGACGCGGGCATCTCCCGCCGCCACTGCCGCATCTTCTCCGAGGCGGACCAGTACTACGTCGAGGACATGGGCAGCTCCAACGGCACCCGCGTCAATGGCACGCTGGTCCCCGTGAAGGAGAAGCTGGCCCTGGACGAAGGGGCCCAGCTGTCGCTCGGGCCGGTGGTGTTCGTCTTCAAGCCGGTGGTCGAGGATGCCACCTCGCCTGGGGCCGAGGTCACGGTGGATGAGGGCAGCACGCGCATCGTGTCCGTGGAGGCCGTGTCGCGCCAGCGCAACCGGGGCGAGGCCCTGGCACCCGAGGGCGCGGACGCGGAGACCCTCGACGCCGCGCGGCGCAGCTCCACCCGCGCCATGCCGCGCGCGCGCACCGGGGTGCAGCCCGCGCTGCCTCCGGGTGCTCCTCCTCCCCGCCCCGCCCGGGGCGGCGCCGCCTCCGCCGCGGCCCTGGCGCGCGCTCCGGAGTCGGCTCCCGCGGCGCCCCCCTCCCGGCGTCCGGCCTCCTCCTCCAGCGCGGTGGCGCGCTCCACCGGTGCCGCCGGTGCGCCCGCCGGCTCCTCCCTGTCCGCCGCGGAGCGCGCCCGCATCCGGCGCGAGTCCCCGGGCCTGGTGGCCAACATCAAGCTCTTCTGGCTCGATGCGAGCACCAACGTGCGCCGCGGCATCATGGCCCTGGGCGGCGTGCTGGCGCTGGGCCTCGTGGCGCTCGTCTTCTGGCTGGTGCTCGACACCGGGCCTTCCGTGCAGCGCGGCGAGGAGCCGGTGGGTCTGGCCAACAAGCAGATCATCACCGACTCCTTCGGCCTGGGCGAGGGCGTGGACTGGGAGCATACGGACCAGAAGGTCTTCGAGTGGGAGTACACCGCCGCCACTCGCACGCTCGCCATCCTCCACTACCAGGCGCAGGGCATCTCCGAGGGCGAGCTCGTGGTCACGGTCAACGGCGTGGACCTGGGCAAGGTGCCTCCGGACACCCTGGCCAGTCAGGACCGGGTGCTGGAGATCATGATCCCCTGGCAGTTGCTCAAGAAGGGGGAGCTCAACCGCATCACCTTCGACAACACCAAGAATCCGCCTGGGGAGGACCCCTGGCGCATCTGGAACATCTGGCTGGAGCGGGTGCCGCTGCCGGAGATCTCCCCCGAGCAGCTCCTGGAGGAGGCGCGCAAGGCGTACACGCGCGGGCGCAAGAACATGGACAACGTCATGGTGGGCGCGCGCAACGGCTACGAGGGCTGGAAGTCGTTCCGCGAGGCGTGGCTGCTGCTGGAAGCCCACCCCGAGCCCCGTCCGGACCTCTATTACGAGGCGCGTGAGCGCATGAAGGACGCCCAGAAGGAGCTGGACAAGGTGTGCGCCAAGCTCATGCTGGAGGTGGAACGCTACGTCAACCAGAACAAGTGGCAGGAAGCCAACGCCACCCTGGACCACACGCGCGAGTACTTCCCGGACGAGACGGATCAGCTCTGTGCCCAGAAGGCGGAGATGAAGCGCGCGGAAATCAGTCAATGACCCGGTAAGGTTGCCAGATCGCCCTGGCGTTCCCACCCTTGTCCCACCATGCGTGAGCGGGAAGGGGGCAGTGGGGTGGAGGTCAGCAGTGGGGCGCTGGAGGGGCCCGGGCGGATCCCCGCTCGTCCGCCCGCCAACACCCCACGCTGGAACGCAGAGGTTTCCACGGCCTTGCTCGCCCGCTACTACCTGCCCCCCTCGCACTCTCCGTTGAAGGGGAACGCCTGCCAGTTGCTGCGCGACGGCGTGGAGGTCTACCCCTCCATGCTGGAGGCCATCCGCAACGCGCGCCGCTATGTCCACCTCGAGACATACATGTTCTTGTCCGACGCGGTGGGCGAGCTGTTCGGCAAGGCCCTGGCGGAAGCGGCCGAGCGCGGCGTGCACGTGCGGGTGCTGTACGACGCCCTGGGCTCCTGGTCGAGCCGCGGCGACTTCTTCGAGTCCCTGCGTGCGCGGGGCGTGGACATCCGTCCCTTCAAGCCCTTCAGCAGCCTGGGCCGGGGCCTGCGCCACCTGCTGAGGAGGGATCATCGGAAGATCCTCTCGGTGGATGGCGAGGTGGCCTTCATCGGCGGGGTGAACATCGCCGTGCACTGGGCCCCGAAGGGGCAGGGGGGCGACTGCTGGCGCGATGACGTGCTCCGGGTGGAAGGGCCCGCGGTGTACGAGCTGGAGCGCCGCTTCGTGGCCACCTGGCGCATGGCCTTCCAGGACAAGTTCCGCTCCTGGCGCGAGGGCCGCCGCCGGCGCAAGCAGGTGCGCGCGCAGCTCCAGTCCCAGGGCCGGGGCGGCGTGGGCCTGGCGGTGCTCTCCAACCGCCGGAGCATCCACCGCGCCTACCTGCATGCCATCTCCCGCGCCCGCCGCAGCGTGCTGGTGGCGGCCGCCTACTTCGTGCCGGACCGCAAGCTCGTGGCCGCGCTGCGCGACGCCGCCCAGCGGGGCGTGGAGGTGCGCCTGCTGCTCAACGCCCGGGGCGACCACCCGTGGATCATGAACGCCACGCGCTCCTTCTACGAGAAGCTGCTCACCGCGGGCGTGCGCATCTTCGAGTGGGAGCGGTGCGTGCTGCACACCAAGACGGCGGTGGTGGACGGCGTGTGGGGCACCATCGGCTCGTTCAACCTCGAGCGCTTGTCACTCGCCTTCAACCACGAGGCGAACGCCGTCTTCACCGATCCTCGGCTGGGCTTCCAGCTGGAGAGCGCCATTCGCGGCGACTGCCAGGATTGCCGCGAGGTGGACCTGACCGTGTTCCGCCAGCGGCCCCTGTGGCGCAAGGCGCTCGAGCGCGTGCTGTACGCCTTCCGCCGGCTCATCTGAATCCACTCGTCTGTGATGGATTCTGGCTTCACCCCGTCAATCCCAGACGTGGACTCTTCCACCAGGTGATGGGCAGGCCATGGTTCCGCCCGCACGGCGTGTGACAGCGTGCGTCCCTTCCGGACGACGCCCTCTCTTTACCGGAGTTGATTCCAGAAGTCACCTTCTAGCACCTGACCTCGAAAGTCAACGAGTTCTTGCCGGTCGAGCGCCATCCCGAATACCTTGCCCGCCCGCTTTCACGACGAAGGCTTCGCGTGCGCTCCGTTTTCTCGGCTCTCCTCGTGCTTCTTCTACTCGCCTCCGTACCGGTCTTCGCTGGGGACCGGAGCGCCGGACGCATGTCCCGGCAGCGCACCGTGCGGGTCTCCGCCGACGCGAGCGGCGCTCCCCGCGAAGTGCATGTCGCGGGTGGCACTCCCACGCTCGTCTCCCTCGACGAGCGCCTGAGTCCCGAGGGGCCACGGCTTGAGAACGAGCACGGCCACGTCCGGCTCATCGCCGTGGAGGGCTCGTCCTTCCTCATCCTTCCCTCCGAGGATCTTCCCGAGGGTGAGCGGCTCCTGGTCTCCGTTCCCCTGGCGCGGGGAGGGTTGGTCTTCCTCGCGTTGAGTTCCGTCCGCGACGAGGTGGATACCCAGGTCGGGCTCCTGCTCCACCCGCCCGCTCCTGTCGAAGTCGAAGAGGGACCTGGCGACATGGTCCGGCTCCTCAATGCAGCACGTGCGGAGCCCGTCGAGATGGCCCCGCCGGGTCAACGTCTCCTCAACAGTGGAGACACCCTGGTGCGGCTCCGTTCCGTTTTGCGGCTCGGCCACCATGTCTTCGTCTCGTTTCTCCTCTGGGAGCGACTGCCCTCCGCCGACGTGAGCAAGCGCCTCCTGCTGCGCTCCGTCATGGAGGATGGGTCTGTCGTGCCCTTGCCCGTCCTGCGCGTCTCCTCGCGGTCGTCAGCCTCTTACCCTCGACAGTACACCTTCGTGTCGGTCCTCCCGGAGGGGGCCACCCATCTGGAGGTGGTGCTGAGAGGCGAGGGGGCCGCGGAGGGCTCGCTCTCGCTACCCCTGAGCCGGTCGAGGTCGGCACCATGAGCAAGCCCCTTCACCCCAACCAGCTCCGGCCCGGGGACCACGTGCGGGAGTACCGTCTCCTGCGCCGTCTGGGCGTGGGCGGCTTCTCCATGGTCTTCCTGGCGGAGCGCGGGAGCCACTACTACGCCTTGAAGGTGGCGCTGCAACCCGCCTCGGACGCGGACGAGGACCGGGTGGATGGTTGGTTGCGGCGTGAGGCGGTGTCCCTGGAACACCTGGTTCATCCCAACCTGCTGCCCGTGCACGAGTGGGGAAGATGGCCGGAGCCGCGCACGGGCTACTCCTTCTATGTGACGGACTACGTCCCGGGAGTGACCTTCATCGAGTGGTGCCGTCGCGGGCGCGTCACTCCCTTCGAATGGGTGGACGTGCTGTGCGAGGTGCTGCGTCCGCTCGAGGCCATGCACGCGCGCGGCATGTGCCACCGGGACATCAAGGCCGACAACGTGTTGGTGCGTGACGAGGACTCGCGGCCCTTCCTCATCGACTTCGGGGCCGTCCACCTTCCCTGCGCGCCTCCGCTGACCGAGGGGATTGCTCCCGGCACGATGTACTGCCAGCCGCCAGAGGCCATCCGCTTCGTGATGAGTCAGGAGGCCCGGCAGAAGGGCGCTCGTTTCGAGGCCCATCCCTCCGCGGACCTCTACGCCGTGGGCGTCCTCCTGTACGAAGCGCTCACGGGCCATCATCCCTTCGACCCGAAGCTGCCGGTGGACCAACTGCTGGTGGCCATCCTCACCCAGCCGCCCGTGGAGCCCCGGCTGCTCAACCCCGAGGCTCCCGCGTCCTTGTGCTCGCTCGCCATGCGGTTGCTGGCGAAGGAGCCGTCACGACGTCCGCCGAGCGCCAGCGCCGTGCGCGAGGAACTGCAACGGCTCCGGGCGGAAGAGGGGCAGTCGCCCTCGTGGCGGATCCCGGGAAGGGCGTTCTCCGGGCAGGAGTCGGCATTGGTGCGAGAGCGCGCGGTCCGGGGGTCTGCTGGAAGGGCTGGGTCCTCGGCACGAGAGCGGGGACCGCGCCGCTGGATGAAGGTGTTCCTGGTGTTGATGCTCGGGATGGGGTTGCTTGGGTGGGGAGGGTGGCTCCTTCTCCACGCGGGAGGCGGGATCCTCCCTCGTGTGGAGTCCACCGTGCCGGTCTCGCCGAGGCCCGCCGAACAAGGAGTGCAACCCGTGCCAGTCCCTTCGTCCCTTCCGACTCATTTCGCCGCCGACACCTCGGCGGAGGTTCCCTCGCGTGCCTGTGCCCTGTTGCGCGTCCTGCTGGGCACGACCCTGGTCCAGTTCGTGGGTTGTGCCACGGCCCCCACCGTGCGTCCGGATCCCAGTGGCTACCTCAAGCGGTGTCCCCCCGAGGCGATTGAGACTCCCCAGAAGCTGGGATTCCTGCCTGACTACATGTACGACAGCTACATCCAGCCGGGCCCCTCGGTCTCCTCCGTCTCGCGCAGAAAGCCCCTGACCGAAGGAGGGGGGCTCAACGTCAAGCCGGGTCCCATCACGGCCCACATGTATCCCTTTGAGGGTGAGCACTCTCGATACCTGGTCATCGCGGGACAGGCGGTGACCACTCGGATGCGGGTCTATATCGAGTTCGACCGAGTCCAACTTCCGGATGGCTCATGGCTGCCCTTTTGTGGCGCCGCCGTGAGCACCGCGGAGATGGTGTATGGCCTTCTGACGCGAGAGGCTTTTTCGTTTCCAAATGTCCTGGTGGACCCGGCGCTGGTGGACCACGGCCCGGGCAGTGTTGTCCTCAATGATCCGCAGTTCATGGCCGCCGTCGAGCCGCCCAAAGGTGAGCAGCGACGCTTCGACATCGAGCAGGTCGACCCCGAAGCAAAACCCGACATTCATGTCAATGAATAAACAACCATTGCAGTCCCCTTGGGACCAAACGGCTCTCAGTCCATGATCAAACTCCAGTGGCTCCAGCTCAACAAATTCCGAAAGGTGAAACCCGGGACGCGGTTGGCGTTCGATCCCGTCTGTAATGTCCTGTTGGGGCAGAGTGGAACGGGGAAGAGTTCGTTGCTCGATCTCGTCGCGGCCATGTTCAGCGCGGACTTCTCCGACCTGCTGGAGGACGAGTTCGATCTGGAGTACGGCTTCTCCGAGGGGGAGGTGAGGGCGCACTTCGCCATCCGGCATGAGCACCGTCCCTCCTCCGAGGCCGAGCGGGAGGCGCGGTCCGTGTTGTTCGCCCGGGTGGAGATCTCCTTCGGCTCCGTGGCACCGCCGCTCACCTTCGTGGTCGACGAGGCCGCGCGCGTCATCCGCGTGGAGGCGGAGGTGGGCGTGGACGTGCCCCTGTCCGAGGGGCCCCCGGTGGGCACGTGCCTGTGGAGTCACCTGTTCAGCGGACTCTCTGGGTGGATCGACGTGGCGCATCCCCGGCGGGAGCTGCTCGCGCAGGTGGTGCTGGTGCTCTGTCCCGATGCCGAGGCCCGCCGCTTCGACGAGTCCCTGGAGTTCTATTCCCTGCTGCGGCAGCTCGACATCGGCCTGGTGCGTGGCGCGGATGGCCGGGTGCGCATCGAGGGCTCGCCCCTGGGTCAGGTCCTCGCCGAGCGGGTGTCGGAGCTCGCGGGGGAGCGCTGGGATGAGGACCGCTATGTCCTGGACGAGCGTCAGCTTCCCTTCCTGGGCCAGTTGGCCAGCCTGCTGGACTTCGAGACGGCCGCCGCGGTCCTCGAGTTCACCCGGCTGCCCGGGGAGGAGGGTGTGGGGGCGCGCAAGTCCGGACGTCAGGCGTTCCACTTCACCCATCGCGCGGGGTGGACGCTTCCCGACAGGCACCTGAGCTACGGGCAGAAGCGCACCCTGTCCTTCCTGTACTACCTGGACTGTGTCGAGCACGTCGCCATCGCCGACGAGCTCGTCAACGGCCTGCCCCACCCGTGGCTGCCCTACTGCATCGAGGCGCTGAGCCCCCGTCAGGTCTTCCTCACCAGCCCCAACCCCATCCTCCTGGACGCGCTCTCCTTCGAGTCGCCGGAGCAGGTGCGCTCCCAGCTCGTGCTCTGCCGGTGGGAGGACGCCGGGCAGATGCGCTGGGAGAAGCCCCCGCCCGAGCTCGCCGCGGACTTCCTCGCGTCCCATCGCGCGGGCTTCCAGCAGCTCGGGGAGCTGCTCCTGGACAAGGGGCTGGGGTAGGCGGGCGCGAACCCCACCCCCAGGGTGCTCCGCGCCGGGTGACGGTCGAGGTAGGGGAAGCGGGCGGCGGCGCCGCTTTGCCAGTCGGGTAGGGAGTGCCAACCCTTACCTGGTATGGCGACCCCGCGACGTTCGACACCCTCGGCTCGGAAGCGTTTGGGAACCTACGGCGAGAAGCGTGACTTCTCCCTCACCTCGGAGCCCGGCCCCGATGTCGAGGCCTCGCCCTCGCGGGACGCTCCCATCTTCGTGGTGCACAAGCACGACGCCACGCGGCTGCACTATGACCTGCGGCTGGAGATCGACGGGGTGCTGGTGAGCTGGGCCATTCCCAAGGGCCCCAGCTACGATCCGTCCGAGAAGCGGCTCGCGGTGCAGACCGAGGACCACCCCCTGGCCTATGCCACCTTCGAGGGCCGCATCCCCGATGGGGCTTATGGAGCGGGAGACTCGCTGCTGTGGGAGTCGGGCACCTTCGACACGGTGCCTCCCGGGCAGGCCTCCGAGCAGCTCGCGAAGGGGCGGCTGCACGTGCTGCTGCGGGGCACGAAGCTCCAGGGCGAGTGGCACCTCATCCGCACGCGTCCCATGGGCAAGAAGGCCCAATGGCTGTGCTTCAAGGCCAAGGATGGCACCGAGCGCCCCGGCTACGACGTCACCGAGGAGCACCCCGAGTCCGTGAAGTCCGGCGAGCGCGTCACCCACGGCCCCGCACGGCGCACCCGGCGCACCTCCGAGGCCAAACCCGTGCGCGTCTCCCGTCCCACCCGCGCGAAGAAGGCACGGGCCCTCTCTCCCGAGGCGCTGCTGGAGAAGGTGGGCGCGCCCATGCTCGCCACGCTCGCCCAGGTGGAGTCCACCGAGCAGGGCGAGTGGCTCTACGAGGTGAAGTACGATGGGTTCCGCGCGCTCGCCGCGTTTCGCGAGGGCGAGGTCGCGCTGCACTCGCGCGGCGGCAAGGATCTGTCGGCGCGCTTCCCCGAGGTCGTCCGGGCGCTCGGGGCGCTCGGGGGGCACGAGGCGGTGGTGGACGGGGAACTCGTCGCCCTGGACGACGAGGGCCGCTCCCGCTTCCAGCTCCTCGGCAAGGGGGTCGAGGAACGCTACGTCATCTTCGATGTGCTGTGGCTCGATGGGGAGGACCTGCGGCCGTTGCCCCTGGAGGAGCGCCGTGAGCGGCTCGAGCGGTTGCTGGCGCGCGTGAAGGCGCCTCTGCAGATCGCCGAGCGGGTGGAGGGCAGCGCGCGGCAGGCGCTGGCCCTGGCGCGGCGGCGCGGCTGGGAAGGCGTCATGGCCAAGCGCCTGGGGACTCCCTATTCACCGGGCCGCGGCGAGACCTGGCTCAAGCTCAAGGTCCAGGCCAACCAGGAGGTGGCCATCGTGGGCTTCACGCCCATGGCCAACGAGCGGCCCGAGCTGGGGTCGCTCCTGGTGGCGGTGCGCGAGGGGACGGCCTGGCGCTACGCGGGCAAGGTGGGTACGGGGTACACGACGAAGGTGCGGCGGGAGCTGCGCGAGCTGCTGTCGCGCGACGAGGTGAAGAAGCCCCCCGTTCAGGAGGCTCCGCGTGTGCGTGACGCCCTGCATCACGAGGAGGCCATCTGGGTGAAGCCTCGCCATGTGGCCCAGGTGGCGTTCACCGAATGGACCGAGGATGGGCGGTTGCGTCATCCCTCCTTCCAGGGGCTGCGGAGCGACAAGCGCCCCGAGGAGTGTGTCCGGGAGCGGCCCATCGAGCGGCCCGCTCGCCGGGGTCCCCACCGGGAAACGGGGCGCAAGTCCCGCCCGGGAGCGCGCTCCGCGGGCAGATCCGCCGTCTCCCGGAAGGAGGCGCCCCCGGTGAAGCAGGCCGCCGCGGCGAAGAAGAAGGAGCCGGCTCCGGCGAAGAAGGGGGCCAGCGCGGCCCTGGTGGGGCTCACCCACGGGGATCGGGTGCTCTTCCCCGAGCCGGGCTACACCAAGGCGGACGTGTACCGCTACTTCCAGGACGTCGCGCCCCTCATGGTGCCGGCGCTGGCGGGCCGGCCGCTCACACTGCAGCAGTGGCCCCAGGGCGTGAAGGCGCCGGGCTTCTTCCGCCAGGGCGTGGAGCACGTGCCGGAGGGGCTCACCACGGTGCGCATCTCCCACGAGACGCGCGAGCTGTCCCACGTGGTGGTGGACCGGCCCGAGTCCCTGTTGTGGCTCGCCAACCAGTCCGCGCTCACCCTGCACATGTGGTCGAGCCGGGTGCCGCACCTGGAGCAGCCCGACTGGGTGGTGTTCGACCTGGATCCGGGCCCCGGGGGGACCTTCGGGGATTTGATCGAGCTGGCCACCGGGCTGCGGCGCTACCTGGAGCGGCTGGAGCTGGTCAGCGTGCCGAAGACGTCCGGCAAGCGGGGCCTGCACGTGCTGGTGCCCCTGTCCCCGGGCCACACCTACGAGCAGGTGCGCGCGTTCGCCCACGAGACCTTCGCGGCGCTCTCGGAGGAGTACCCGGAGCTGGCGACCACCGAGCGCTCCAAGTCGCGGCGCCAGGGGCGGCTGTACCTGGACGCGGACCAGAACGCCTGGGGCAAGACGGTGGTGGCGCCCTACTCTCCGCGTGCGCTACCGCACGCACCCGTGTCCACACCGCTCGCGTGGTCGGAGGTGACGCGCCGGTTGGAGCCCTCGCGCTTCACGCTGGGCACCCTGCGCAAGCGCCTGGATAAGGTGGGAGATCTGTTCTCCCCGGCCTTGACGGGGCGTCAATCTCTGCCCAATCGCTGATGCCCATCGAGCGCCGGGCGGTTCAGTGCTAGCGTCCGACGCCTGTGAGTATTCGCATCGATGCCTGTGTGGGAGCTCCAGTGGTCCAGGAGCGGGAGTTTGCCACGAGACTCGCTGAACGGGGCCGGGTGGGAGCGGCGCTCGCCGAGATCCGGCGGCTCGAACAGCAGACCTCCGCCCGAGAAGCCGCCGGCGTGTGCGAGGCGCTCGCGAGACACTGGGCCCAGGGCAGCCAGCTGTTGCGCGCCATCGTGGCGTGCAAGGAGTTGATGCGGCTCGATCCGGGGCATAGCCGCACCCAGCTCTTCATCGCCCAGCTCTACGCGCGCTACTCCCCCGTGCCCGTGGAGGCCTCGGGCGAGCTGCTCTCCCAGGAGCTCGAGCTGCTGCCGGACCGGGAGGATCCCGTGGCGGTGCCGCTCTTCTCGATGCTGGGCCAGGAGGCGTTCGTGGCGCTGCTCGAGGCGGTGGAGGTGCGCACGTACATGCCGGGCCTGCCGGTGATTCGCGAGGGGGACCTGGGCGCGTCCATGTTCTTCATGGTGGAGGGCCGCGGGGACGTGATGCGGCTGCTGGAGGGGAGGGGACCGCAGGAGGGGCCGATCGTGGAGGGGGGGGTGTTCGGGGAGATGGCCCTCATCACCGAGGGGCCCCGGCTGTCCTCGGTGATGCCGTCGGTGCCGTCGCTCCTCTTGGAGCTGACGCGGGCGCGCTTCACGGAGCTCGCCCAGCGCTTCCCCCTGGTGGACCGGGTCGTCCGGGCCTTCTGCCGCAAGCGCGCGGCGGACCACCTGCTGCGCACCCACCCGCTCTTCTCGTCCCTGCGCCACGAGCAGCGGCGGCTCTTCTCCCGCGAGTTCCAGCTTCAGCGCGTGGCGGCGGGGGCCACGTTGCTGATCGCCGGGGAGAAGGGGGACGGGCTCTACCTGTTGATGCGGGGCCGGTGCACGCCCTTCCACGTCCACCCGGACGGCAGCGAGATGCCCCTGGCCCTGTTGCGCGAGGGGGATGTCTTCGGGGAGATCTCCCTGCTGCTGGACCAGCCGGTGACGGCCACGGTGCGCGCGGACGTGCCCAGCGTGGTGCTCAAGCTGGGCCGCCCGGCTTTCGAGCGCCTCAGCTCCAGCCAGCCCTCCATGCGGGACATGTTGATGCAGATGGCCAAGGACCGCCTGGAGCGCACGGCCCGTCTGCTCGCGGAAGGTTGAGTCCGCCGGGCGAAGGATCCCTTTGCATGCCGCTGGCGGCGGGCCTAGAAGACGGCAGATTCGCAGCTTCAGATTCGGAATCAGATTCGGATTCCCAGGTTCAGATTCCCGATTCCTCCTGTGGGAAAGAAGGACGGCACCGACAATGACGGACAGCTTCAAGAGCAAGAGCCAGCTCAAGGTGGGCTCGGCTTCCTATGACTTCTACAGTCTCGCCAAGGTGGGCAAGGACCACGCGTCCGTGGCTCGGCTGCCCTTCTCCCTGAAGATCCTGCTCGAGAACCTGCTGCGTAACGAAGATGGCCGCGTGGTCAAGCGCGAGCACGTGGACAAGCTGCTCGCCTGGGATCCCAAGGCCGAGCCCGACACGGAGATCTCCTTCCACCCGGCGCGCGTGCTCCTGCAGGACTTCACCGGCGTGCCCGCGGTGGTGGACATGGCCGCCATGCGCGAGGCGCTCGCGGCCCTGGGTGGAGATCCCACGAAGATCAACCCGCGCAACCCGGCCGACCTGGTCATCGACCACTCCTTCCAGGTGGACGTGTTCGGCACCACGGACGCATTCCGGGCCAACGCGGAGCTGGAGTTCGAGCGCAACCAGGAGCGCTACGCCTTCCTGCGCTGGGGCCAGAACGCCTTCAAGAACTTCCGCGCGGTGCCGCCGGACGTGGGCATCTGCCACCAGGTGAACCTGGAGTACCTGGCCCAGGTGGCCTTCCGTCAGGGCAGCACGGTGTACCCGGACACGCTGGTGGGCACCGACAGCCACACCACGATGATCAACGGCCTGGGCGTGGTGGGCTGGGGCGTGGGCGGCATCGAGGCCGAGGCGGTGCTGCTCGGCCAGCCCATCACCATGCTCATTCCCCAGGTGGTGGGCTTCAAGCTCACGGGCAAGCTGCCCGCGGGCGCCACGGCGACCGACCTGGTGCTCACCGTCACGCAGATGCTGCGCAAGCGCGGCGTGGTGGGCAAGTTCGTCGAGTTCTTCGGCGAGGGCATCACCGGCCTGTCCCTGCCGGACCGCGCCACCATCGCCAACATGGCGCCCGAGTACGGCGCCACCATCGGCTTCTTCCCGGTGGATGAGGAGAGCCTCAACTACCTGCGCTTCACCGGCCGTCCGGCCGAGACGGTGGCGCTCGCCGAGGCCTATTTCAAGGAGCAGGGCCTGTTCCACACGGCCAACAGCCCCGAGCCCCTCTTCACCGACACGCTCACCCTGGACCTGTCCACGGTCGTCCCCAGCCTCGCCGGCCCCAAGCGCCCGCAGGACCGGGTGCCGCTCACGGACATGAAGGCCTCCTACGAGAAGTCGCTCGTGGAGATGCTCGCCGCGGGCAAGAGCAAGGGCGAGGACGACGAGGGCGGCGGCAAGGCCAAGGCTCCCGCGGCCCCGGTGCCCCCCGAGCGTCTGGCGCAGACGGTCACCGTGAAGAACGGCGCCCAGTCCTACGAGATCGGCCACGGCGCGGTCGTCATCGCCTCCATCACCTCGTGCACCAACACCTCCAACCCGGCGGTGCTTCTGGGCGCGGGCCTGCTCGCCAAGAAGGCGGTGGAGCGCGGCATCAACGTGCAGCCCTGGGTGAAGACGAGCCTCGCCCCCGGCAGCCGCGTGGTGACGGACTACCTCAAGGAAGCCGGCCTCATGCCCTACCTGGAGGCGCTCGGCTTCCACGTGGTGGGCTACGGCTGCGCCACCTGCATCGGCAACTCCGGCCCCCTGCCGGATCCCGTGGCCGAGGCCGTCACGGTGGGTGACCTGGTGGTGGCCGCGGTGCTCAGCGGCAACCGCAACTTCGAGGGCCGCATCAACCCGCACGTGCGCATGAACTACCTGGCCTCGCCGCCGCTGGTGGTGGCGTACGCGCTGGCGGGCGTGGTGGGCAAGGACCTGGACAAGGAGCCGCTGGGCACGGACCGCAACGGCAAGCCGGTGTTCCTCAAGGACATCTGGCCCACCAACGAGGAGATCCGCCAGGCCATCGCCACCGCGGTCAAGCCCGAGCAGTTCCGCCACCAGTACTCGCGCGCCATGGAAGGCGACGCGCTCTGGCAGCAGCTCAAGGTGGACGGCGGCAGCACGTTCAAGTGGGACCCCAAGTCCACCTACGTGCGCAAGCCGTCCTTCCTGGAGAACATCCCCGCCGAGCCCAAGCCGCTCGCCGACATCAAGAGCGCGCGCGTGCTGGCGCTGCTGGGTGACTCGGTGACCACGGACCACATCTCGCCCGCGGGCAACATCGCCAAGACGAGCCCCGCGGCCCGCTACCTCATGGAGCAGGGCGTGGAGCCCAAGGACTTCAACTCCTACGGGGCGCGCCGCGGCAACCACGAGGTGATGGTGCGTGGCACCTTCGCCAACATCCGCCTGAAGAACCTGCTCGTGCCGGGCGTGGAGGGGGGCGTCACCGTGCACATCCCCACGTGCGAGCGCATGAGCATCTACGACGCCTCGGTGAAGTACCAGCAGGAGGGCACGCCGCTGGTGGTGCTCGCGGGCGCCGAGTACGGCACGGGCTCCAGCCGTGACTGGGCCGCCAAGGGCACGGCGATGCTCGGCATCAAGGCCGTCATCGCCAAGAGCTTCGAGCGCATCCACCGCTCCAACCTCATCGGCATGGGCGTGCTGCCCCTGCAGTTCGAGGCGGGCCAGGACGCGCAGAGCCTGGGCCTCACCGGCCAGGAGACGTTCGAGATCACCGGCGTGGCCGACGGGCTCGCGCCGCAGAAGAAGCTCACCGTGAAGGCCACGGGCGAGGGCGGCACCAAGGAGTTCACGGCGCTCTGCCGCATCGACACGCCCAACGAGCTGGACTACTACCGCCACGGCGGCATCCTGCTCTACGTCATGCGCCAGCTCGCCAAGAGCTGAGGCTCGCGCGCACATGTGCGTCTGATGACGGCCCGGTGTGCTCCCTCGGGGGGGTGCACCGGGCCGTTCGTCTTCCGGTAGGGGGGCCCTTCCGGGGGGTTCGGAGCGCGTAGTACGCTGACCCGTCAAGTTTTTACAGGGGGGAACGCGATGCGTCAGTCCATCTACGATCGGCTCAATGTCCGGGTCATGGGAGCCATGGGCCCGCCGCTCATCTTCGCCCATGGCTTTGGTTCGGATCAGCGCGCCTGGCGGCATCAGGTGGCGGCCTTCAAGAGCCAATACCAGATCATCCTCTTCGATCATGTGGGGTGCGGCCGGTCGGACTTCAACGCCTACAGCGCGGAGCGTCACGGCAGGATTCACGGCTACGCGGAGGACGTGCTGGAGCTGTGTGAGGAGTTGGACCTGCGGGACGCCACCCTGGTGGGGCATTCGGTGAGCGCGATGGTGGGCATGCTGGCGGCGCTCGCCGAGCCGCGGCGCTTCCAGCGGCTCGTCTTCGTCAAGGCCTCACCGCGCTACCTCAATGACGTGGGCTACGTGGGGGGCTTCGAGCGCGCCCAGCTCGACTCGCTCTACGCCACCATGTCGGCCAACTTCCTCGCCTGGGCGGGAGGGTTCGCCGAGCAGGTGGTGAACATGCCGGAGATGCCGGAGCTGGCGCGGGAGTTCGCCCGGACGCTCTCCGCCATGCGCCCGGACATCGCCCTGGCGAGCGCGCGCGTCATCTTCGAGTCCGACCTTCGCGCGGAGCTGCCGCGGCTGAAGGTTCCCACGCTCATCCTCCAGTCCGGCGAGGACTTCGCCGTGCCCGACGAGGTCGGCCTCTACCTGGCCGAACACATCCCGCTCGCGCAGCTGGCGCGGATCGAGGCGCGCGGCCACCTGCCCCACCTGAGCGCGCCCACGGCGGTGACGCGCGCCCTCGCGGATTTCTTCGCGGACCGTCCCCCCCGGTGTCAGGAGGAGCCTCGCCCGTTCCCCGACGTGTTCGGCGCCCGGCGCGGCGTGTTCAAGAACTCCCTCAACTGACGCGGTCCGCCCTCCGGCGCATTCCCTTATTTCCACGGAGGGTGTTCTCAGTCCGGCGAATCCAGGCTATTCTGGCTTCACGTCCTGGGAGGGATTCTTCCCGGGAGGGGGGCATTCCATGCGGCTTCCTGGATCTGGCGAGGATTCGCCATGAGGTGGGGGTGGCGCTGTCTGCCGTTGCGCTGGCCATGGCGCCTGGCATGAGCGGCGCGTCAGGTGTCCTTCAACCGAGCCCAGGCGGCCCGGTAGCGCGCCAGCCGCTCCGCGTCCTTCGCCGTGATGGCGGGCAGCCGCCGCACGTCCATGTTGTCCTCGAGATCCGCCAGCTTCACCCGGCGCGCCAGGGGGTGGGGCCGCACACGCTCGATGAAGGCCGCGTAGTCCTCGCCCTCGGCCTTGGTGAGCCGCTCCAGCGCGCCCAGCACCTCCTCGCCGTAGCCCAGCTCGCGCAGCCGCTCCAACGTATAGGGCGTGTCCTCCACCACGTCGTGCAGCAGCGCGACCATGCGCTCCGTCTCGGTGTCCAACCGCGCCATCACCCGGAGCGGGTGGAGGATGTAGGGCTGTCCGGCCTTGTCTCGCTGGCCACGGTGGGCCCGCATCGCGAGCTCCAGGGCATCTTCCAGGGTGGGCATGCGTGCTCCCCTACCAGCCATCCTTGTTGTTGCGCTGCGCCTTCTTCTCTCCCACGCGCTTCTTGGCGTCCAGGCGGCGCCGCTGGGAGCCCTTGGTGGGCTGGGTCTTATGGCGCTTCTTGGGCACATACGTGAGCGCCTGGAGTCCCGCGCGCAGCCGCTCGAGCGCGGCGCCCTTGTTCTGCACCTGACTGCGGCGCTCGGTGGCGGTGACGGACAGCTCGGTGGGGGGATGGGTCATCCGCACGCCGCTGGCGGTGGTGTTGCGGTGCTGGCCGCCCGGGCCGGAGGCGATGAAGTACTCCACCTCGCAGGCGCGCAGCAGGGCGTCGTCATCCAGGGCGAGCGCCGCCAGCGCGGCCTGTCGGCGGGAAGGGGAGACCGTCATGGGGGGCTCACCCTAGTCATCTCCGCGCGGGTTGTGCAGCCGCCTCTCGGGCGCTCCCCTCGCGTGCACGCGCTGTCCTTCGTCCACCGGACCCCCTGGCGCTTGGCCCCGGGGGCCGGGTGGACCCCCACCCCGCGGGCGAGTCTCCTCCCACCCAGTTGAAACTCTATCGTATTTATCCACATATACGGATATTCCCCGGTTCAGGGGCGGCGTTCCCGCCCCGAAAGCCGGCGGCTTTCCCAACCCCCGAGAGGCCGCTGGAGGACCCCCTTCCGCGTGCCGGCCCCCATTCGAGGCACGCAGAAAAGGATTTCAAGATGAAACATCGTTTGTCGAGGAGCTCCCTGGTCGCGCTCCTTCTGGTCGTGCTCATGCCTGGCGTCGGCTGTGGCGTGGGCGAGGAGGGCGAGCGGGCCTGGGCGACTGGCCAACGGCGCTCTCCCGCCATCTCCGTGCAGGGCCGGCCCTACCGCCTCGCGGCGGGGTTGAACCACTCGTTGTACGTGACGCCGGCGGGCACGGTCTGGGCCTGGGGCGCCAACGCCCAGGGGCAGTTGGGCGATGGCTCCACGCTCCAGCACGTGACGCCCACGCAGGTGGTGGGGCTCACGGGGGTGACGGCCGTCGCCGCCGGCAACAACCACTCGATGGCGTTGCGCGAGGAGGGCACGGTCTGGACCTGGGGCACCAACACGGATGGACAGTTGGGTGACAGCGTCTCGCAGCGCCTGGTGCCGGCCCAGGTGGCGGGGCTTTCGGGCGTGACGGCCATCGCCGCTGGCAACCTGCACTCCCTGGCGTTGAGCAACGGGGCGGTGTGGGCCTGGGGCAACAACACCGCCGGACAACTCGGAGATGGCTCGTCCACCAGCCGCTCCGCTCCGGTGAAGGTGTCCGGGCTGACGGAGGTGGTGGCCATCGCCGCCGGTGACTTCCACTCCCTGGCGCTCAAGAGGGATGGCACGGTGTGGGCTTGGGGTGGGAATTACTCTGGCCAGTTGGGCGATGGCACCCTCGACTCGCGCTCCACGCCGGTTCGGGTGACGGGTCTCACGGGCATCGTGGCCCTGGCGGGAGGGGGCTCGCACAGCGTGGCGGCGTCCTCCACTACCCTGGGTGGCAAGGTCTGGGCCTGGGGGGACAACACCTATGGCCAGCTGGGCAATGGCGGAGATGTCTCCTCCCTGCTGCCCCTGGAGGTGCCCGGCCTCACCCAGGTCGTCGCCCTCGCCAGCGGCACCTCCCACTCGCTCGCCCTGCGCGGAGATGACTCGGTGTGGGCCTGGGGGGACAACGCCCAGGCCCAGACGGCCCAGACGGGGACCAGCGTCCAGCGCGTTCCGGTGCAGGTGTCGGGAGTCTCGGATGCCCAGGCCCTCGCCTGCGGCAATGCCTTCTCGCTGGTAGGGCGCGGAGACAATGTCACCCTGGGCTGGGGCGCCAATGGCTTCGGTCAACTGGGCAATGGCAGCTCGAGTGTGCGAGCGCTCCCGGGCCGTGTCCCGTCGCTCACGGCGGGCGCGTCCCTGACGGCCGGTGACCACCATGTCTTCCTGCGGCAGACGGATGGCTCGGTCTGGGCGTGGGGCGACAACACCTATGGCCAGCTCGGCGACGGGACGCTCGTTTCCCGGCCGGCGCCGGTGCGGCTGTCTTCCACCCTGACGTCCGTGCGGGCCCTCTCCGCCTCCAGCTACCACTCGCTGGCGCTGCGCACCGATGGCACGGTGTGGGCCTGGGGTGACAACAGCTATGGCCAGCTCGGGGACACCTCCGGCGGCCGGCGCCCCAGCCCCGCCCAGGTGCCCGGGGTGGCGGGGGCCACGGAGATCGCCGCGGGCACCTACCACTCGCTGGCACGGCTCTCCGATGGCACGGTGTGGACCTGGGGAGACAACAGCTATGGCCAGCTCGGCGCGGGAGCGACTCCGCGCGGCCCGCGGGCCCCCGCCGTGGTGCCCGGCCTCGGGGTCATCACCCACGTGGCGGCCGGCCTCTTCCATTCACTGGCGCTGGACAGCGCGGGCCAGGTGTGGGCCTGGGGGGACAACGTCTACGGACAACTGGGGGATGGCACCTCCACGTCGCGCAACGTGCCGGGGCGGGTGACTGGCCTGCCGGCGGGCATCCAGGCCATCGTGGCGGGTCCCTCCTACTCGGTGGCGCTGGGCGCGGACGGCTCGGTGTGGACCTGGGGAGAGAACAGCAACGGCCAGCTCGGCGATGGCACCACCACCGCGCGCCCGGTGCCCGCGCGCGTCTCCCTGCCGGCCACCGTTGTCGCGCTCTCCACCCGGGGCAGCCACACGGTGGCGCTCGACACCACGGGCATGCTCTGGGCCTGGGGCCGCAATGTCTCCGGCCAGCTCGGCAATGGCACCCTGGTGTCGGAGAGCACGCCCCGGCGGGTGCCGAGCTTCGCGCGCGTCCAGGGCTTTGCGTCCGGCCTGCGCACGACCTTCGCGCTGCGCGCGGATGGCACCGTCTGGGCCTGGGGCGACAACTCCCTCGGACAGCTTGGCAACGGCGCCACCAGCGCCTCGCCCGTGCCGGTGCGGGCCGTGGGCTATCCGCGCACCGTGCCGCTCGCCTCGGGCGCCCAGCATGTGCTGGCCGTGTCCTCCGACGGCTCCGTGTTCAGCTTCGGGAGCAACACCCGGGGACAGCTCGGCTACGAGGGCTCGGCGACCCAGACGTCCCCGCGCTGGCTCACCGGGCCCGAGTGCATCGAGGCCGTGGCCGCCGGGGCGCTCTTCTCCCTGGCGCTGAGCTGTGATGGCGGCGTGTGGGCGTGGGGGGACAACGCCTCCGGGCAGCTCGGCGATGGCGCCGTCACGGCACGGACCGCGCCGGCGCGGGTGTCTGGACTCACCAATGTCGTGGCGATCGCCGCGGGCAGCAACCATGCCCTGGCGGTGCGAGCCGATGGGACGGTGTGGGCCTGGGGGGCCAATGGCTCCGGGCAGCTCGGCGATGGCACCACCACCTCGCGCGCCGTCCCCATGCAGGTGAAGGAGCTTGTCGATGTCGTGGCCGTCGCGGGCGGCTCCGGACACTCCCTGGCGGTGCGAGCCGATGGGACGGTGTGGGCCTGGGGGGCCAACGGCTCCGGGCAGCTCGGCGATGGCACCACCACCTCGCGCACCCTCCCGGTCTTCGTGTCGACGCTCTCGGGGGTCCAGGCCATCGCCTCCGGAGCCCAGCACGCGCTCTCGTTGACGGAGGGGGGCGCGGTGTGGGCCTGGGGCGACAATGGCTCGGGGCAGCTCGGCGATGGCACCACCACCTCGCGCACGCGGCCCGTCCAGGTGTCGGGCCTCTCGGGCGTCCAGAGCCTCGTGGCGGGCGCCTCGTTCTCCCTGGCGCTCACGCCCGGCAAGGTGTGGTCCTGGGGCAACAACTCCGCCGGGCAGCTCGGCGATGGCACCCTGAACTCCCGCTCCCTGCCGGGCGCGGGTCCCACGCTCTCGAGCTTCGTGGCGCTCTCCGCGGGAGGCCAACACACCGTGGTGCTGCGCTCGGACGACTCGTTCCTGAGCTGGGGCACTGTCCACTCGCCGTGAGGCGCAACGCGCGGACTGTTCTCCAATAGGAAGCGGCCGGGGGGCGCTGCTTGGCGCCCGGGGCGGGATGAGGGAAAGCACCGGGGCTGGCGGCGCCCTCCGCGCCCCTTTCTCAGGAGCAGCAGGCCACATGGAATACAGACGGCTGGGTGGTTCAGGGTTCAAGGTCCCCGTGTTGAGCCTGGGGACGGGGACGTTTGGCGGGGGCAACGAGTTCTTCAAGGGCATGGGCACCTCCGGGGTCGCGGAGGCCACGCGGCTGGTGGACATCTCGCTCGAGGCAGGGCTCACCATGTTCGACTCGGCCGACGTCTACTCCGACGGCCTCGCGGAGAAGATCCTGGGGCAGGCCATCAAGGGCCGCCGCGACCGGGTCATCATCTCGACCAAGGGCACGTTCCGCATGGGAGAGGGCGCCAACGACGTGGGCTCCTCGCGCTACCACCTCATCCGCAGCGTGGAGGGCAGTCTCGAGCGGCTGGGCACCGACTACATCGACATCTACCAGCTGCACGGCTTCGACGCCTCCACGCCCGTGGAGGAGACGCTGAGCTGCCTGGATGAGCTCGTGCGCGCGGGGAAGATCCGCTACATCGGCTGCTCGAACTTCTCGGGCTGGCACCTGATGAAGTCGCT
The DNA here is from genome assembly GCF_044360685.1 of Cystobacter fuscus. Lineage (GTDB taxonomy): Bacteria > Myxococcota > Myxococcia > Myxococcales > Myxococcaceae > Cystobacter > Cystobacter fuscus_C. Next base: position 2,274,306 of record NZ_CP043491.1, read on the forward strand.
GGCCGTGTCCGAGAAGTACGGCTGGGCGCGCTACGTGGCGCACCAAGCGTACTACTCGCTCATCGGGCGCAGCTACGAGTGGGAGCTGATGCCGCTGGGGCTGGACCAGGGCGTGGGCGCCATCGTCTGGAGTCCGCTGGGGTGGGGCCGGCTGACGGGGAAGATCCGCCGGGGCCAGCCGCCGCCGGAGACCAGCCGCATGCGCTCGGAGACGACGGCACAGGGAGGCCCGCCGGTGGAGGACGAGTACCTCTACCGGGTCGTGGATGCGCTGGACGAGGTGGCGAAGGAGACGGGCAAGACGGTGCCGCAGATCGCCCTCAACTGGCTGTTGCAGCGGCCCACGGTGTCCAACGTCATCATCGGCGCGCGCAACGAGGAGCAGCTGCGGCAGAACCTGGCGGCGGTGGGCTGGAACCTGACGCCCGAGCAGGTGGCGCGTCTGGATGCCGCGAGCGCCACGACGCTGGCCTACCCCTACTTCCACCAGCGCGGCTTCACCGAGCGCAATCCGCCTCCGGTGCGCTGAGCGGGACGGGACGGCGGGTTCGCTTCCCGCTGCCTCCATCATCATGCGGCGCTGCGAGCGCCGGTGGTGATGCTCGGCGACGACTCAGGCCGAGGCGAGGATGACGTCGGCGGCCTTTTCGCTCGCCATGTAGATCGCGGTCACGATGAAGAGGCCGGGGATCTTCGGGAAAATCGATGCATCCACGACCCGGAGGCCCTGCGTGCCGCGCACCCGGAACTTGCTATCGAGGACAAAGCGATTCGCGTCGACTCCCGTCGGATCGCTCGGACCCATCGGACAGGTGCACGAGGCGTGGTGGCCCCACGCGTTGTCCCGCACGAAGTCCCGCACCGCCTCGCGCGTCTTGGGAACGTCGCGCATCATTCCGGCGGGGGTCATCCCCGCGCTCTCGAGAATGTCGCGCGCGAGCTCCGCGCCTTCGGCCACGGCGTCCAGATCCGGCAGCGCGGCGTGCGGGGTGCCTGCCTCGAAGTAGCGGAAGTTCACCGCCGGAACGTCGAACGGGTGGTCGGATCGAAGACGCACGGTGCCCGCTGTGTTGGAGGTGTGGGCCTTGAGAACAGTCCAGGTGAAGCGCGCCTTCGAGACGTTGTTGGGCGGCGGCGGCGGCGCACCACCGGGCTGAGGCAGGCCCTTCGAGTAGCCCGGGTAGTAGCCGAGGAAGCCCGACTGCAGTCCGAAGATCACCAGGTCCGAGGGGAGCCCCGCCGTGCGCGCCGACTCCGATCTCAGGACGATGCCCCCCACGCACTTGTTGTTGGCGTAGGGCCCGCTTTTGTCGGCGGCCCATTGCGCGAAGCAAGGATCCTCCGCCGTGTTGCCGGTGGTGGTGAACGTGCAGTCGGCGAGGAGCTCGAGCGGCTTTCCTTCCGGTTGATCGCCGAGCACGGTGACCTCGTAACGATCCTGGAGGTTTCCGCCGACGCCCGGAAGATCGACGATGGAGAGCGTCTTGCCCGAGACGGTCCGCGGGCCGGCGATGCCCATTTCCTCGAGGTGGTCCTTCGGGCCGATCCCCGACAGCATCAGGAGCTGCGGCGTGTTGAAGGCACCGGCCGAGAGGATGACCTCTTTGCGCGCATAGAGCTTGATGGCCGTGCCCTCCGTGCTTCCGTCGGCGAGCGGCGACGCCCGATAGACCTGCTTGCCATCGGGATACGTCGTGGCCTCGATTCCCTTCGCCACCAGCTTGCCGTCGACCAGCTCCTCTCCGAACAGAATGCGGGTAACGAACGTGTTCAGCTTGAGGGTGAGGCGCTGGCTGCGCTGACGAGCGTCGAGGAGGAGCTCACGCGTACCGTTGCGGAGGCCGCCCTGAATCGCCACTGGGATCGCATAGAGCCCCTCGAGGGTGTCACGTTCGGCGATGTCTCCATTGACATCGCGCTGCAACAACTCCTTGAGAGCCGCCGCGGGGTTTTCCGACTCGGAGAGCTCTTGCGTGGCGATCGCCGCCTGATAGAGCAGGTTGCCGATCGTCTGCTGACCGAGGGTGGAGTCGTCGAATTTCTCGAGGACCAGGCTCGCGGTGTTTCCCAGGCTCGTTCCGAGCCACCCCTCGGTGCCATGCACGCGATCGGCGTCGGCGTAGTCGCAGCGCTCCAGGCGGGCGAAGTAAGGCTGCATCTGGTTCGCCGCCCACGAGTCGTCACCGGTGAGCCGTGCGATGTCGTCCCAGTCGGCGTCATGCGGACGAATGGTGATCATCGCGTTGTGGGCGGTGCACCCTCCGAGGGTGCCGGCGCGCGGGTAGAAGATGCCCTTGCGATGCTCGACGCCGTTCGGGTCTGAGTAGAGCTTGGGATCGCGCCTGGCCTGCTCGGGATCCGAGTAGTGATCGACGAAGTAGTCCCACTGCATCGAGGGCTCCTCGGCCGACCGCGCGTGGAAGGACGGAACCTGATAGTTCAAGTTGTCGCCGCGATCGCCACCGGCTTCGATCACGCAGACCTGGAAGCCTGCCTCGGCGAGCCGCGCGGCGACCGGACCGCCGCCCGCGCCCGAGCCGATGACGATGTAGTCGAAGGTCGACGCCGTCTCTTCGCCCTCGGGCGCGTCGTCGTTCTTGCAACCAAGCGAGCCTGCTGTCGAGCCGAGGCCGGAGAGTGCGATGAGCTTCAGGATTGATCGACGGGAAATCATGGGCGTACCTCGCGGTTCACGGCTGGCGTCTGGCTGCACGGAGAGGCAGCCGGTTGAGCAGAATTGAGTGACGACTCTTGAGCCCTTCCTGAACAATCCCCCCGATTGCGGCGGAGGCTCACTCCGGAGCGTCAGCAATAGCGATGCCACCGGACCCGCTCGGCGAGGTGAGCTCCCCCGCGCAGACCGGTCCGGTCCGGGGTCCGACGCAGCGGTTCTCGACGCGTCAGCCGCGTCGTTTGACACGTCAGCTGTGTCCTTTGACGTGTCAAAAGCTCGAGCTCACGGCTGTTCAATTGCGGCGAGTCGCGGACCACCTGGCCCATCCAACGCTGGCCACTGGCTGGCCCTTCACTCAGAACACCTGGGCTCGCGCGTGCGTGGTGGGAGCTGAGTGCTGGTGCTGACCGCGCGAGCCGGGGACTCAGGCGCCCGCGAAGTGCACCTGGGCCTTGTTCATGACGTACCCGACCGCCATCAGGTGCCAGGCCACCTGCTCGATGCGGGCGTACTGCTGCGGATCCTCGCGCAGGGCGGCGGTGGCCTGCTCCAGCGGAACCCCGAGCGTGGTGGCCTCGGCCTGGATGACCTCCTGCACCTTGGCCGGAGCGCGGCTGATTCTTGTTCGCGCGAAGTGACTCACTGCTCCAATCACTTCCACCTGTTGGTGTGAGCGTGGGAGTCCAGGAAGGTGGGGCGGCTGGTGGACTGGAGTAGAGCCTTCTGGGCGTGACGCTACTCGGCGGAGCCGGTGGACGACGCGGTGCTGGTGGGAATGTCCGTCAGACCTCCGTGAAACGCGCACCTGTCATGCCGGACTCCTCCATAGCCCGCTTGACTCGCTCGGAAACGATGATGTTCGTCTGCCAGCCCCACGGGCGGAATATCTCGGCATTCCCCACCTTGCTCGGGTCGATGCGCATGCCGACCACGTTACGGTATTCACCGATTCCGTCCTCATAGCCGTCCTCAGCGGTTCGATACGCAACCTCTTCACATCGCGCGTCGTCTATACAGCGAACGACTCGGAGCAGGTTCAACAGGTAATGGGGCGCTGATTGCCCTTCGACGGTGATGGGAAACAACTGCATCTGGCCGTCCAACCCAAGCTGTTCGAGGAGCTCTTTGACCTTGCCGTGGACGATAGGGACGCAGAACGCGGTGGTCGAGAAGTCCAGCGGGCGCCCAGGGGCATACAGCCCGATGCGGAGGGGCTCCCGCACCGAGATGGGCAGCCCTTCGGTCAGATGCCCATGCCAGAGTTCTTGACCATCCCCATCCATGGGATCGCCAAACGTCCATCGGTCCAGGATGCGCATGTCGTTTGAAATTTTATAATATCTCAAGTAGCTCCCCTCGCCAGGTAATCATGGCGTGGTCGCCAATCGGTGGATTCCTACCGCGAAGGTTTTCGTGAACAGCGGCTCGGGTGCTGCCCATGACGTGACGTAGACCACCAGGGAGACAGCGACTCCTGCAAGGAATGCCGGGTCGCGGAAGAGCTCCTCGGCGCCCTCGCGAATGCCCTCCGGCATGTACTTGGGGGAAAGCCGCAGCGCCATGACCAAAGGACTCTTGCGCAGAGAGTCTGGCAAAGGGAGGCTGGGTTCACCGTAACGCTCGGTGTACTCCTTCAAGAGAATCTCCTCCACCGAGTCTGGCTCCTGTACCAAGGCGAGCAGGGTGCCCGTGGAAGCCACCCACCGCTTGCGCCGCTTCAACTCGGCCAGGTTCTCATGGAACTGCTGGAGGACGCGCCGGGCATCTTCCCGAGTGAAGTGCTGGAACGAGGGCTCCACCCTCACCTGTGGGAGGTACAGCCGGACACCGCCCTCAGGTGGTAGCTCCACACGAGCGAGCGGTAGCGCAGGTTCGAGGGAAGCCCCCTCCAAGGGCACGCCGCATGAGCGCTCCGCCATGGAGGGTGCGACATCGTCCCTCATCGCTTCGGTATGGGAGGAGCAGGCGGTTGTCACGGTGCGGTACAGCACCAGCACCCGTTTGACGAGCTGGCCGGTTGCGAGGGGGGAAGGACTCATGCCACGCAGGATTCTAGTATTGGCGAGCCCAGCGGCGAAGAAGGGGGAAGGTGGCCGAGGTTGTGGCGCGCCGCCCCCGCCCCCCATCCCTCCAGGTCCACTTCGTCGCCTGGCGTCACCCGGGCCCGTGCAACCTCGCCCAGTCTCAAGAAATGAAAAAATGCAAACCCCTCAACCCCCGTGCGTCATGAATAACGCGACGGTGTCCTGCTGTCGGCGATCAACGAGGAGCGTTTGGCATGAATCGTGGCTTGATGTGCGACGTAGGTGTGTGGAGGGTGGCGCTGGTGTGTCTCTCCTTGGTGGGCTGTGGCGTGGACACGGTCGACGGCGGTCCCCCCTTGACGCCGGGTGCTTCTGGACTCGCCGCGGAGGGGTGGGAGACGGTCGCGAACCAGTATCAGACCTTCACGTTGGACAAGCCGTCGACCGTGAGATTCGGGCTGGGTGATACCTGGGTCACTCGAGAGTTGGCCGCGGGCAGCGTGTACTGCTTTTTCAATCCGGACCCCGCGCCCGGCCAGTTCAAGACGTGCCAGCGCAGCACGCAGCCGGCTCCGGTGAGCGAGTCGGCGCTCAGCCCCGCGTGTGCCTCGTTCTATGCACCCGACTTCGCTCTCACCAGCACCCGTCAGGCCTCGCCGATCCCCACGGTGGCGAAGCCCTCCAAGGGGGTGGCGTTTTCGGAGCCCACCTACAAGACGTGTGTCGTGCGCGCCACCGACCACGCCGCTGACGGCGTGTCGGGCTTTGCCCGAAACGACTACTCGCGCCGCCAGGCCTTCAACTCGAACAACACGAAGCAGCTGGTGTACGCCCTCGATGGGTATTGGCATGTGTATGACGCCAACACCCATGCGCGCCTGAAGCAGCTGTCGGGCCCGGCCGCGGACGCGGAGCCGCAATGGCACCCGACGAATCCGGACCTGTTGTACTACCTGCCCACCAATGGCGTCGGCATGCGGCTCCACGAGTTGAATGTCTCGACCGGGGCCTCCCGCGTCGTGGGCGACTTTGGCGCACGGCTGAAAGCCAGGTGGCCGACCTCGGCGGCGGCATGGACGAAATCGGAGGGCTCTCCCTCGGCGGACGGACGCTACTGGTGCTTCATGGTCGACGCGAGCGACTGGAGCAGCGTCGGCGTGTTCACCTGGGACCGCGACACCAACACCATCCTGGGCATGTATGACACCAAGGGCGAGCGTCCCGACCATGTGAGCATGTCCCCCAGCGGCAACTCCTGCGTGGTGTCCAGCGACGGTGCGCTCGGCACGGTGGCGTTCTCTCGGGACTTCAGCCAGAAGACCCAGCTGTTCGCGAAGTCCGAGCACTCGGACCTGGCGCTGGACGCCAATGGCGACGACGTCTACGTGGCTGTCGACTACCAGTCCAACGCGGGTGACGTGTTCATGGTGAACCTGCGCACGGGCGTGCGCACGGCGCTGTTTTCGACCTACCTGAGCGGCACCGCGACGGCGCTGCATGTCTCGGGCAAGGCGTTCGCCAGACCCGGCTGGGTGGTGGTCAGCACCTATGCCGATTACGGCGGCTCGCTGCAGTGGCTGCACCGCAAGGTGATGGCCGTGCAGCTGAAAGCCAACCCGACCATCTACACGCTGGCGCACCACCGCACCGTTTCGAACGGTTACTGGAGCGAGCCGCACGCCAGCGTCAACCGTGACTTCACGCGGGTGGTCTTCGGTTCCAACTGGGGCAGTGGCAGCGCCACGGACGTCGATACGTACGTGGTCGAGATCCCGGCGGGCGCGTTGAAGTGATGCCGCGGCACGTCGCCAATGCATGAGGGCCCCTCGGGGTCCTCGTTTCCCGCGGAGGAGGGGCGCCGCCTTGCCGCGGGCCCCTTTTCATCCACCACGCCGCTGGTGTGGCACACCGTGCTTGTTCCAAGGGGAGTTCATGTCGACAATGTCATTCGCCCCGCGCCGCGTCATGATCCGAGGAGTCGCGCTCTCCGTCAGCCTTGCTCCCCTCCTCACTCCCGCATGGGCGGCGGCCGAAACCATCGGTGGCGGCACCATCGCCACTCCGGCGGTCGGTCCAGCTCCGGCATACGCGGTGGACGGCTCCGGCTTCGTTCTCGTGAAGAACTGGAACTTCGGCACGAGCCCCAGCAGCACCGTCACGGACATGTCGGTCATGAACAGCCATTTCCAGTACCACGATCAGCACGGGCTGGACTCGAACCCAGGTTATGGAGCGAGCATGGTGGCCCCGAACGCGGCAACCGCGATTTCGGGCCAGCCCATCGAGGGCGTGGATACCACGTCACCGGTTCGCGCGTTCTTCACGGATACACTGCGCACCTATCTCGTGCCGCTGAACGGTGCCACCACTCTTGATCCCTATTTGCTCAACACGGGGAGCGGGGCATTCCAGCCCAAGTGGATCCTGCCGGGTGGCGGCTCCAGACTCGGGCAGGACGTTCTCTGGGAGACCCGGGTGCGTTATGTCACGCCGCGCCACTTCTGGTTCGCCCTCTGGGCCGACGGCAACACTTGGAACAAGGGGGCCGAATACGACTTGATAGAGAGTTTTGGCTATGACAACGCCTCGATTGGCGGTGGCAACAACTACGACGGCCGGTATTGGCATTCAAGCGTGGTCGGAGGAAGCTCCGCGACCAATTATCACGCCAACTGGGCCAACGGCATGACCGCCAACGGCATCCCCGCTTATTCCTCCCCGGTTTACAACCCAGCCGAATGGCATGTCTGGACCTGGCTCTATCGCCAGGACAATACCTACGCGGCCTTCGTGGACGGCGTTCAGGTTCAAAGCGGCACCATCCACTGGACCGTTGGCGGCGGCTCGACCGCTCCGGCCGTCAACATGAGTTTCCATTTCGACGGCACGTGGGGCAGCCGGAAGCCGGAGACGAGAAATGACTTCTCCATCCCTGCTTCCGAGCTGGCGGGAAAATATTACGAATGGGATTACAGCCGCGTCTACCTGCGGACCGAGCCCGTGAAGGACAATACGGACTCGACCGGCATCACCATCACAGCCGGCACCGGCGCATGGGTGGCCAGCTCCGTAACCCCTGGTTATATCGGCACCAATTATCTGCACGACAATGACACCGGTAAGGGCATCAGGTCGGTCCAGTATACGCCGACCCTGAGCCAGGACGGCACCTACAACGTCTACATGCAGTGGACCTCCGGCAGCGGTCGCGCCACCAACGTTCCGGTCGACATCGTCAAGGCCAACGGAACGACGACCACGGTGACTGTCAATCAGACGGTGGGTGGTGGCACCTGGAACCTGCTCGGCACCTACGCGCTCTCCAAGAGGAACGCGTCGGTGACGATTCGCACGACCGGCACCACCGGGACCGTCATCGCCGATGCCGTTCGCTTCACTCCCATCGCGAGCGAGGTCATCGTGGACAACGCCAGACTCAGCAACAGCGACAAGACCGGCACCTGGATCCACAGCAGGAGCGCCCCCGGGTTTCACGGATATGACTACGCCCACGACAACAACGCCGGCAAGGGTTCGACGACCGCCAGGTTCACCCCCAACCTTCCCGTGGCAGGCACTTACAATGTCTATGCCCGATGGACGGCTGATAATACCCGCTCGAACAACGTCCCCTATCGCATCACCTGCAACTCAGGTACCGTTCTCGTGTATAGGAATCAACAGGTGAACGGCGGCTCCTGGCAGTTGCTCGGCACCTATCCCTTCAACGCCGGGACGAGCGGCGGCGTGGTGATTTCAAACGCCGGAACCACCGGTCACGTCGTTGCCGACGCCGTGCGCTTCGAACTGGTGCTGCCCTAGTCAGGGCGCCCAGGTCCATCCCCGCGCCCGCGGTCACCCGAACCTTCGGCTGGTAGGAGGCATCCAGCTCGTACTGGACGGGGTGCCCGCTGGCAGCGGCCGGCCCGCTCCGCCACCAACATGCCACCCGGAGGCTACAAAACATCGCCGCCTTGACTCGCAGGGAGGTCTCAAGACCGTCCATACTGGGACTGGCGCGGACGCTCGACATACTTTGATTAATCAAGGTATTCTGGATAAGTCGGGATGGCCCTGGGACGGCGATGAAGCACCCTGGAGAGAACACGATTGTTGCCTTCGTCGAGGGGCGATTGTCGGCCGCCGAGGCAACCGCGTTCGACGCGCACGTCGACATCTGCGAGTCGTGCCGCTCCCTGGTGGTCGCGGCCGTCAGGGCATCGCTCACCACGGGAGGAGCGGAAGACGAGGCCATCGTGGCGCCCGCCTCCAGCCTCGAGCCGCTCGATCGCGGCGTGCGGTTCGGCCGCTACACCCTGCTCGACGTGCTCGGCCGGGGGGGGATGGGGGTCGTGTATGCCGCGCACGACTCCGTGCTCGAGCGCAAGGTGGCGCTCAAGGTCCTGCGAGGCGAACTGGCCGCGCGCATCGGGGTGGACCTCGCCTCGGCCCGGCTCGTGCGCGAGGCGCGCATCGCCGCGCGGCTCTCCCATCCGAACGTGGTGACGATCTACGACGTCAACAGCCACGACGGGCAGATCTTCATCGCCATGGAGTATGTCGACGGGCGGCCGCTCTCCGCCTGGCTGGACGAAGGCCCCCATCCCGCGGACGTGATCCTCGAGCACTTCGTGCAGGCGGGGCGGGGGCTCGCGGCGGCCCACGCGGTGGGCCTCGTGCACCGGGACTTCAAGCCCGCCAACGTGCTGGTCGGCCTGGATGGCCGCGTCCGCGTCACCGACTTCGGCCTCGCCGGGTGGACGAGCGAGGACGCTTCTGGAGAGGGCCCGGCCGGCGGGTGCTCGTCGTCCTCGCGGGTGTCCCGGACGGGAGGGCTGCTGGGTACACCGCTCTACATGGCACCGGAGCAGCACCGCGGAGAGCGGGCCGGTCCGCTCGCGGACCAGTTCAGCTTCGGGGTCGCGCTGCACGAGGCCCTCTACCGGCGCGGGGCCTTCGAGGGCAATAGCCTCGAGGAGCTCGCGGCGAGCAAGGCGCGGGGCCTCGCGCAGCCGCCCGTCGGCGGAGGAGTTCCGGAGCGCGTCCGGCGCGCCCTGCTCCGCGCGTTGCGTCCACGGCGGGAAGAGCGCTTCGCCTCGATGGAGGCGTTGCTCGCGGAGCTTTCGCCGACTCAGGCCGTGCCCTGGCGCCGGGTACGCCTCGGTGTGGGCGTCCTCGCGCTGCTCTCCCTGGGCGCGCTCGGGGCCCTCGCGCTCGGAACGTCGCCGAGCCAGGTGTGTGCCGGTGGGGAGCGCAGGCTCGCCGGCGTCTGGGATGACGAGCGCGAGCGCGCGATGCTCGACGCGTTCCTCGCCACCGGCGCCCCCTTCGCCCAGGACGCCGCGCGGATGAGCGCGGCGCTCCTCGACGGCTACACACGTGCCTGGGTCGAGGCCCGCCGGGACGCCTGCGAGGCGACCCAGGTGCGCAGGGAGCAGCTCGAGGCGCATCAGGCGCTCCGGATGATGTGCCTCGACGAGCGGCTCGAGGAGGTGAGGGCGCTCGGGACGTTCTTCACCCGGGCGGACCCGGGTGTGGTGGAGCACGCGGTGGAAGCGGTGCGCGCCCTCCCTCCGCTCTCCCTGTGCTCGGACCTCCGGGCGCTGAGCGCGAAGGTGCCGCCGCCGACGGATCCGGCGGTACGCGCGAAGGTGGAGGCGCTCGGCGTGAAGGCGGCCGAGGTCCATGCGCTCGTCCAGGCGGGCAAGCCCAGGGAGGCCCTCGAGGTGGTGCGCGGGGTGCGTGAGGAGGCCAGGGCCACGGGTTACCAGCCACTCGAGGCTCGGCTCGGTGTGCTCCAGGGGGAGGCCGAGGCGTTTCTGGGAGAGGAGAAGGCCGCCGAGAAGACCCTGCGTGAGGCCGTGCTCGCGGCGGAGGCCGGCCGCGATGACGTCACCGCGGCGCACGCCTGGACGAAGCTCGTCCACATCGTCGGCCGGAGGCTGTCGCGTTTCGACGAGGCGCTGGCGCTCGGGAAGCACGCGCACGCCGCCATCGTCCGCCTCGGTAACGCCGAGCTGGAAATGGCCCGGTTGCTCTCGACACGCGGCGGCGTGCTGTGGGCGAAGGGTGACTATCAGGAGGCCTTGAAGGACGCGCGGGAGGCGCTGGCGATCCACCGCCGGCTGCTGCCCGAGGACCACCCGGACCTTGCCCAGTCCCTCGGCGAGGTCGCCATCGCGTCCTTGAGTCTCTCCCTCTACGAGGAGGCCCGCGCGCACCACGAGCGAGCGCTCGCGATCCTCGAGACGATCTTCGGCCCCCGGCATCCGAAAGTCGCCATCTCGCTGTTCAACCTGGGGGTGGTGCTCCAGCTCGAGGAAAAGTACGAGGAGGCGGCGGCGCGCTATCGGCGCGCCCTCGAGATCATGGAGCAGGCCGGGCTCGGTGAGCATCCCGTGGTCGCCAGGATCCTGATGGCGCTTGGCACGGAGGAGAACCGCCGTGGTGACGATGCCCGCGCGCTCCAGGTGCTCGACCGCGCGCGAGCCCTCGCCGAGAAGCTTCATGGCCCCGAGCATCCGGACGTCGCGAAGGCACTGGTGCAACTCGGCCAGGTGCTCTCCAGGATGGGCAGGCGCGACGAGGCGCTCGCCGCGCTCCATCGTGCGCGGGCCATCACCGAGAAGGCGCTCGGCCCGGAGCATCCGGATCACGGCATCGTCCTCGTCGAGCTCGGCAATCTCCTGGCCCTCCAGAAGCGGTATGCCGCCGCGAAGGAGCTGGTGGAGCGGGCCATCGCCATCCACACCCGGGCGCTGGGCCCCGAGCATGTCGCGGTCTCCGACGATCTCAACATCCTCGGGTGGATCCTCTTCATGGACGGCCGCCATGCCGAAGCGCTCGCGGCGTACCAGCAGGCGCTCGCGGTGTACGAGCAGAGCTTCAAGCCGGACAGCGCCTACAAGGCCGGCATCCTGTTGAACATCGCGGAGGCATTGATCGGGCTGCGCCGGTATGCCGAGGCGCTCCCGATGGCCGAGCGCGCCCTCGCCGCCCAGGAAAAGGAGTGGGGGCCCGAGCACTCCAGCCTCGCTTCGTCCCTCGACGTCATCGGCGTGGCGGCCTTCCACCTCGGGCGCTTCGAGCGGGCGCTCCCTTCACTGGAGCGCGCCGTGAAGCTGCGGGAAACTGGCGGCAACAAAGAAGCGCTCGTCAGGGCCCGGAGCTATCTCGCCCGCGCGCGTGCCGGAGGCGGCCGGCGCCTGGGCCACGATTCGTCGTCCCCGTGAGGCGGTGTGTATCATGCCCGCGTGGACTCCCTGCTCCCCCTTTCCCGTGCCTTTCGCGGACGCCTCGCACCCGCGGCGGCGGCGAAGCTTGGTGATGCCGGCGCACTCGAGCGTCGCCTGCGCTCACTGATCGATGACGCCCGTCTCCGGCTCCCGGGCATCGGAGGGGATGAGGTGGCGTTCGTCAGCTACATGGCGGAGCGGCTCACCGAGGGAGGGGAGCTCGAGGAGGTGCTCTCCTGTGTCCAGGTGCACGACCTGCTGCTCGCCTTCGCGTGCCTCTCGGGCGACGCCGCCGCACAGCGGGAGCTGAGCCATCGATTGGACGTCGAGGTGCGCGCCGCGCTGCGGGGGATGGGCGCCGAGCTCGAGCTCGTCGATGAGGTGAAGTCGGTGCTCGGCCACAGACTGCTCGTGGGCGAGGGGGAGGCGCCGAAGCTCGCGGCCTATACCGGGCTCGGGCCGCTCGCCGCCTGGCTCCGGGTGGCCGCGCTGAGGACGGGAATCAGCCTGCGCCGGGGCACCCAGCGCGAGGTGCTGACGGAGGACCGGCTCCTGTTGCAGGCCATGGATCCGGCGCTGGATCCGGAGTCGCGGCTGCTGCGCGAGCGCCACGCGGAACTGCTCCGCTCGGCGCTGCGCGAGGCCATGGCGGCGCTGTCGAGCCGCGAGCGCAACCTCCTGCGCATGTACTACGCGGAGGGAATCAAGCTCGAGAAGCTGGGCGTCATGCACCGGGTGAACGCCTCGACGATCTCCCGCTGGATCGCGCGAGCCCGCGAGGAGGTGCTCGAGCGCACCCGCGGTGCGCTCAGCGCCCACCTGAAGATGACCTCCTCGCAGGTCGAGAGCATGCTCGGCCTGGCCCTGTCGCTCGACATGAGCCTGGAGAGCCTGCTGCGAAGCCGGGCCGACTGAGCGCTACTCCTGGACCCGCACGGTTGCTGGTGCTTACCCGCGCGAGCCGGGGACTCAGGCGTCCGCGAAGCGCACCTGGGCCTTGCTCATGACGTACCCGACCGCCATCAGGTGCCAGGCCACCTGCTCGATGCGGGCGTACTGCTGCGGATCCTCGCGCAGGGCGGCGGTGGCTTGATCCAGCGGAACCCCGAGCGTGGTGGCCTCGGCCTGGATGACCTCCTGTACCTTGTCCGGAGTGAGGGTGACGCCGTCGCGCGCGCAGATGGCGCCCAGCGCCAGGCCGATGCGCAGCCGCTGCCGGGCCGCGGCCCGGGTGGGCTCGTCACTCAGCCACGTCTGCAGCGACTCCTCCTGCTGCTTCACGGTGAACTTGAGGTCGGTCACGGCGCGGCCCTCGCTCGAGCCCCAGCGGCGGCGGACCTCCTCGTCGACGAGCGCCTCGGGAATGTCCACCTGCGTGCGGGCGGCCACCTCATCGAGCACCATCTCCTGGGCCCGGAGTTGCAGCAACCGCACGGTCATCTCCTCCAGCTCCTTCAACACGGCACGCGTCGCCGCCTCCACCGTGTTTCCCCGGCCCAAGGCCTTGAGGAACTCCGGGCTCGACGGATCCGGGTACTTCACCTCACGCGCGGCCTGGAGCTGGACGGCGAAGCGCGCGAGCTGACCGCGCAGCGCCTCGACGGGGTAGTCCTCGCCCAGGGTGATGTTCACCAGCACGTTCTCTCCTGGCAAGTGGCCCACCAGCTCCTCGTACAGGCCGGGCAGCAGGGGGGCGGGTGCCAGTGGAATCCATGCATCGGCGCGCACGCTGAAGGGGATGAGGCGGCCGTTCGAATACCCCGCGATGTTGACCAGCACCTCATCGCCCCAGGCGATGGGCTCGGTGCGCGAACGCATGCGCTCGGTGGCGTACGCACGTGCCAGCTCCTGGAAGCGCTCCTGGATCTGCTGGGCGGAGATGGGCTCCGGGGCGGGCACGGTGATGGAGAGGCCCTCCAGGGAAGGCGCGGTCACCGGAGGCAGCTCCACCGGAGCGCCCTTCTCGGCCCTGCGCGCCAGCGACATGGACATTGGAAACGCGAAGGGCTTCTTGGCGGGCGGAGCGGATTTCTGGTTCGGGTCCATGAAGGCTCCTTTCGAGGCGGGAGGCTACCGCTCAACCGCCGACGTGCGGCCTGTGGCCATGGGACAACCCCCCGAGGGAAGTCGCCAAGCTGCTGAGGGCGGCGGCGGTGGCGCCGGCCTGCGCCAGGACGGGCATGTTGGTGGCGGCGGCGATGGAGCCCATGGCGGTGATGCCCGAGTTGAGCTTCTGGCCCAGGGTCGCGTTGGAATTCAAGAAGGTCTTCGCGGCATGGGCGGCGTCCATGCCCGCCATGGCGAGGTTGAGGCCCGGAGCGAGACGCCCGGCCGCCCTCGCCAGGGCGCCACTGCCGCCCTGGAGGAGACCCGCCAGCATGCTCGCGTTGCCGAGCATCGCATGAGCCGCCTCGAAGGTGGAGGACGCCGAGTGAGCCAGGTTCGCCGGATGTGAATGGGACGCGGCATGGGTCGCCCCGTGCTCCACCGCGCCGCCGTGTCCGTAGCCCGGGGCTTGGTGCGTGCCCTCGAAACCGTGCGTCGCATGCGTCGAACCGCCGCCCGTCAGGATCGAGGCGAGATGGTTCACGCTCCCCATCAGACTGGAGGCGAGATGGGCCCCTTGGACCACCGAGTCGGCGAGGTGGGCCGCGTGGTTCAGGCCGTTCAGCGCGCTCGAGGCGAGCTGGTTCAGGTTCGCCAGCGTGCTGGGCTTCCCCGTGGAGGCCGTGGCAGGGGGCTTCTCCGTGGAGGCCGTGGCAGGAGGCTTCTCCGTGGAGGCGGCCTGGGCCGTGGCAGGAGGCTTCTCCGTGGAGGCGGCCTGAGCCGTGGCAGGAGGCTTCTCCGTGGAGGCGGCCTGAGCCGTGGCAGGAGGCTTCCCCGTGGAGGTGGCCTGGGCCGTGGCAGGAGGCTTCTCCGTGGAGGCCGTGGCAGGAGGCTTCTCCGTGGAGGCGGCCTGAGCCGTGGCAGGGGGCTTCCCCGTGGAGGCCGTGGCAGGGGCTTCTCCGTGGAGGCGGCCTGGCCGTGGCAGGAGGCTTCTCCGTGGAGGCCGTGGCAGGGGCTTCTCCGTGGAGGTGGCCTGGGCCGTGGCAGGAGGCTTCTCCGTGGAGGTGGCCTGGGCCGTGGCAGGAGGCTTCTCCGTGGAGGCCGTGGCAGGGGGCTTCTCCGTGGAGGTGGCCTGGGCCGTGGCAGGAGGCTTCTCCGTGGAGGTGGCCTGGGCCGTGGCAGGAGGCTTCTCCGTGGAGGCGGCCTGGGCCGTGGCAGGAGGCTTCTCCGTGGAGGCGGCCTGGGCCGTGGCAGGAGGCTTCTCCGTGGAGGCGGCCTGGGCCGTGGCAGGAGGCTTCTCCGTGGAGGCGGTCTGGGCCGTGGCAGGAGGCTTCCCCGTGGAGGCCGTGGCAGGGGGCTTCTCCGTGGAGGCGGTCTGGGCCGTGGCAGGAGGCTTCCCCGTGGAGGCCGTGGCAGGGGGCTTCCCCGTGGAGGCCGTGGCAGGAGGCTTATCCGCCTCCTGGGCCTGCGTGAGGGCATGCTGGAAGCTCCCATGCACGGTCGAGGGATGCACCTTTCCGCTCGTGCCTCCGGAACCGTTCAGGGCCTGGGCCACTTGCGCCGAGTTGGTGTTGGGCGCTTCCATCGCACTATCCAGGCGGCTCGGCTTGCTCTGAGCGGTCTGGGTAGCGGCCCCCCCGGGGGGCGGCTTCGTGCTTGCTGCGGTCGGTTTCCCGCTGGAAGCCGCCTGTGCCTCCGGGCCCGTGGGCTTCGTCGAGGCTCCTCCCGTCGGCTTCGTGGTCTCGGAGGTGGTCGGCTTGCCCGTCGTGGGCTTCGTGGACGCGGGGGTGGTCGGCTTCCCCGCCGTCGTCGACGTGGGCCTGGGCGGGAGGGAAGGGGGCCGAGAAGAGGGAACGCGACCGGGCATGGGAACACCCTGAGGGCAAGAGCGATTTCGCTAGGATAACCGGAAAAGACGAGCTTCTCGTCGCCTTTTCTTGCAAGGGGCGAGGGGTGTGCCCCTGCTGTAACGCGAAGTGGGCGCAGATGACGGCGGCGTACCTGGTGGAGCGGGTGCTGCCGCACGTGCCCTACCGGCAGTGGACGGTCCTTTGCGCACCGGGTGCGGTGGGGAGCCCACCCGCCTCGTGTATCTGGGAAGCGTCGTCGCTCCACGAACCAGGACCGCGAGGCGGGTGTCCATGTGGGACGGGAGCGCACTGCGGGAGGCCCGGAGGCAGGCCATCGCGGTGTTGCGCAGGGAAGCGACCGCGCCGCTCGAGCCTCTGGGCATGAAGGGGAAGAACACCACGAAGGCCACCACCACGATCGCGCTCCCCGCCAGGGCGGTGGACCTGGCCAACGTCAGGTCCTCCCGATGCCCAGCGAGCACGGGACACACTCCTGCCCAGGCAGGAAAGTGCGCGTCTTTAAAAAAGAAAGACAATTATTTTCATTTTATTGGAAAAGCAGACTCATCCCAGCGGACCCACTGGGGTCACGAGAAGTATCACGCTTCAAGATTTCTGCTGGACTGAATGGCTTTGAGGGGAACACCCGCTTTCTGTTTATATCAAGGCGCGGCCGCGGTGGCATCTCCGCCACGGGTCAGCAGGAGGACTCCCCCTTGATGCATCATCGGATTTTGCCCGCGCTCCTCGCGTTGACTCTCGTGGCGTGCGGAGTAGAAGGCAGCAACACGGAGCTGACGGAGAGCACCCACGTCCAGGCGGATGCCGTGAGGACGGCCTGCTCGACTTCACTCTCCAATGGCGTGAAGGTGACGGGCATTTCCGCCGAGCCCAATGCCTGGAGTTGCACCTACACGCTGGTGGTGCCCGAGGGCACGGGCAGACTGTCGTTCGACATGAACCAATTGCCCGAGGGCAAGGGCGCCGCCTACATGTACGTGAGGTTCGGCTCCGAGCCGACCTTCGACACGTATGACTGTAGGCCGGGCAATCTCGTCGGGGTGAATTGCACCTTCCTCCGCCCGCGGGCCGGCACCTGGTACGTGAAGCTCAGCGGCGTTTTCGGCTCCGCCTCGGGCCTGGAGTTGACGGGCACGTACACCCTGGGCATCCCCAGCGATAGCGTACTGACCAACGGCGTGGAGACGGCCCCCTACCTCTACAAGGGAAGCCAGTGGAAGTGCTTCACGCTGGATGTACCGAGCGGGAAGAGCTCGGTCGTCTTCACCGAGCGGCTCACGAAGGGCGGCGGCTGGAACGAGACCCCGTCCATCTATGTGCGCTACGGCGAGCAGCCCTCCACGACGGCCTACGACTGCTCGACCTATACGAGCAACGGGCTCGCGACCTGCACCATCAACAACCCGGCCGCTGGCACCTGGTTCGCGTGCTCGTACGGCAGCTACTCTCTCGATGGCGTGGCCATGAAGGGCACGTACCTCTAGCGAGCGGCCCCGCCGGGACCGGAGGGGAGCACTCTGCCCTCCGGTCTTCCTCGACTACCGGATGCCGCCCGGCTGGAAGGGCGCCGAGACGCTGCGGCGGCTGCGTGAGGTGGATCCCTCGCTGAGCGAGGTGCTCTGCTCGGGGGACTCGGGAGCCGACGGAGCGGCCATCGATGCCGATTGTCCATGGGCATGGATGGTCATGGCAGGAAGGCGGGCTGTTTCCAGGGGGTGCGTTTCTTTAGTATCGAACCCTCTCATTCAGAACCGAGGAGCACCATGAACAAGCCCGAATTTTTCGTCACCCCCGGCTATGGGGACCGCCAGCTCAAGGGCATGCATTACTCCCAGGCGCTGAAGATCGGCAATCGCGTCGAGACCTCGGGCCAGGGCGGCTGGAACGACGACTGGGAATTCCCCGAGTCGCTCACCGAGGAGATCGCCCAGGCGTTTCGCAACGTGGGTCGCACGCTGGCGACCGCGGGGGCGGGCTGGGAGCACGTGGTGCACGTGAATTCGTATCACATCGGCTTTCCGCCCGAGGTCAACGAGACCATGGTCAGGCTGTTTCGCCACTACATGCCCGATCACGCGCCCATCTGGACCTCGCTCGGCGTCGCGGCGCTGGGCGATCCTACGATGCGGGTCGAGATCCGCGTGACGGCCATCGTGCCCTGACGCGAGCTTGTCCGTGCCGTCGCGCCTGCCATCGAGTTACGGGTCGACCGCGGGCGCCGCGTCGCCGAAGGTCTGCCTGACCCAATCGACGAAGACCTTCAACCGGGCATTCTGATGCCGGTTGGGCGGATAGAGGACATGGAGCGGCAGCGGCGGGCGCGACCAGTCTTCCAGCAGCGGCACCAGTTCACCCGAATCCAGATAGGGCTGGACACAGCGCCGCAGGTGCTGGCCGACGCCCAGCCCCGCCAGCAGCAGAGCGAGCAGGCCGTTGCCTTCGTTGGTCGAGAACTCGGCGGCGACGATGTCGTGGCGTTCGGCGCCTTTTTCGAAGATCAACGGATCGGCCTTGCCGGTGGCGGCGAAAAAGTAGCCGGCCCGCAGGTGGTGGCGTTCGAGCTCGCGCGGCGTGGCCGGCGTGCCCATGCGTCGCAGATAGGCGGGCGACGCGCAGGTGACGTACCGGAGTTCGGTGAGTGTGTGCCCGACCATGGCCATGTCGCCCAGCTTGCCGGCACGCAGCACGCAGTCCACCCCTTCGCCCACGATGTTGACCGTGCGGTCGCTGATGCCCAGCGCGATCGTGATGTCGGGATACTCGCGGTGAAAGTCAGCCAGGGCCGGGATCAGCAGCGTGGTGGCGAAGGTGGCTGGCGCATCGACGCGCAGGTGGCCACTGGGCTTGAGCTTTCCGCCGCGCACCGCGTGGTCCATGGCGTCGAGCTCGGCGATCAGGCGCTCGGCGTGGCGGTAGTACTCCATTCCGTCCGAGGTGACGGCGAGCGCGCGGGTGGTGCGATGCATCAGCTTGATGCCGAGATGCTTTTCGAGATCGGTGATCAGCTTGCTGATCGTCGAGCGCGGCTGGGCCAGCTGGTCGGCCGCGCGGCTGAACGAGCCAGTCTCGACGACGCGCACGAAGGCGCGCATGGCCAGGAGTTGGTTCACGGTAGAAATCCGCCTCAGACACCTTCTCAGGCTCAAACGGTGATTTCGATGCGGTTGCCGTCGGGGTCGAGCACGACGCACTCGTAGTAGCCGTCCCCTGTCTGCCGGGGGCCATCCACCACGGGAAGCCCGTCATGGCGGAAGCGCTCGGCCATGGCGTCCACCTCCTCGCGCGAGCCCACCGAGAGCGCCAGGTGCGCGTAGCCGGTGGGGGGCGTGTCGGCGTTGCCGCTCGCGTCCACCAGGAGGGGCTTCGCCATGAGCTCCAGGCGCGCGCCCGAGGCGAAGCTCAGGAAGTACGAGGAGAAGCGCTTGCGCTCGTTGACGTACCGGGGCCCCGCGCTGGCCTGGAAATACGTCTCGTAGAACGAGCGGAGCCGCTCGAGGTCCCGCGTCCAGATGGCCACGTGTTCGATGCGCATGGGCTCATCCTACCAGAGGCCGTCCTTGAGCCAGCGGCATCCAGGCCTATCGTGGCCTTGGCCTGGCGAATGAGCGTCCTTCCGCTCCTGACGGTTTCAACTGACCGCCTTCCTGGCTTCATCCATGTCCTCGGAACCGAAGGGTTGTTCCCACCGCGCACCGATCGCCCGGAGCGCCGTGACGTACTGTCCTTCGTGCGCTTCATCGCCAAGCGCGGCCGCGCGCGCGAGAAACTGGAGGAATGCGGTCTTGGCTGGGCGGGAGAGGGGCGGAAGGCTCGAGGCGAACTCGTCCACTCCCCGGTCCCACCAGCCTTCGAGCGCGGCGATCTGCTCATCATTGAGGGCGAGAAAGCTCTGCGTATGGCGCAGCGCATTCATCTGCTCCTCACTCCACCCCTCCCGGCGGGGCGCCTCCATCACGACGATGAGCCCTTGGATGAGGAGCTCGCGCGGAATGGACTTGTCTGTGCGATAGATCCGAATCAATGGCTCGATCACACTTCCGCGCCTCTGCATCTGGATGTTCGCGGCCTTCATCATGCTCTTCGTGAAGAGATAGCTGGAACCGGCGGAGATCGGGATGCTGATTCCAGGAACGAGGAGCCGCAACATGGCCCGCTCGGTCAGCTTTCGGGCGATGGCCGTCCCAGCCACGCGCTTGATGATCTCGACAAGGGCTTTCCGGAACCCGCTGCGCAGGAGTTTCCGGACGTTGTACTGGATGACCTTGGGGCCGACGGAGAGGGCGACCTCACCCAGGACCTCCGATATCTTCAATCCCAAGGCGTTGCAGAAGATGAGGTAGCAATCCTCGGCATCATGGAGGGAGAGTGGGGCGTTGTGGATGACGGAGAGGTCGTAGGTCGTCCTGAGCTGAAGCCGGGTGTTGAGGCCGATGTCGGCCATGATGGACGAGGCGACCCCCGCCACCGCCAGGGGTCCACCGGGTGTTGGAACCGCGAGCTCCAGCCCTGTCACGGCGGCCGCGCTGGCTCCGCCTACCAGGGAGGAGTACTTGCTCGCGATGGAGATCGCCTTGTTGGCCTGATTGACAGGGCCCGCGCCGGGATATTTGCGGCGGATGTACTCGGCATCAACGCCCTTCGAGTACTCCTCGAGCATCCACCGGACATACTTTGGAAACCATCCACCGCCCTTGAACTCCTCGAAGTTCATGGAGCGAAAGTGGCTCTTCAGCTCCTCGTACTCTCTCCACGCTTCGTCCTTGAGAGACATTCTTTTCTCCTGATGACTCAGGCACTCCCCTCGCGATGAGGACGAACGTCGCCTGCTGAGTTGAATCAGGACATGTACCGCCGTGGGTCTCCGTGCGTCTGTACTCCTTGAGGAGTAGTAGGGCGGCTGCTCCGGCGTTCAGATGCCGCTCGACGTCATGCGCGCCTACCTGCGTTCCCGGCGGGAGTGCCGGGGCGGCGGGCGTCTCGCGGGCTGGCGCTCGCCCGCGGGCTCCTCGAACAGGGCCGGGCCGAGCAACTCGAGGCACTCGGCGAGAACCTCGCTCGCGTCGCGCTTGCGCCCCGTGGTGAACGGCTGCTCCATCGCGAGGCGTCCCGCGGTGGCCAGGACGGCGCCGGCCAGGCGCGCCCGCTGCGAGTCCGGGGAGAGACCCAGCCGCTCGGCGACGACGCGCGCGAGCGCGACCTCCGCGTCGGTGAGGATCTGCAGCCACACCGCGCGGAAGCTCTCCGTTTCGTTCACCACGGAGAGGAAGTTCTCCCAGTTCATGGTGTTCTCCCCCGCGAGGCTCTGGCTGAGCGCCTCCTCCATCGTCTCGCGCAGGGGCTTGTCGCGGGGGGCGGCGCGCATGTCGGAGACGATGCGCGCGAGCGACGCGTCGACGGCCGGACGGATGGCGTCCTCCTTCCGGGGGAAGTACCGGTAGAAGGTCCGCTCGGAGAGGCCCGCGTGGGCCGCGAGTTCCTTGACGGAGAAGTCACTCGTGCGCTCCCGCAGGAACAGGCCGATGACGGCGTACGAGGCCTCGAGCATCGCCTGGTCGCGTCCCTCGCGAGGGGCGAGGGTGAGGCGCGGCGGCTCCCGGTCCGCACCTGCGGCCAGTCGTTCCTGTGAGGGCGGACGCACTCGCTGGGGCATGGCGCGGAGCCTAACAAGTCGTGGCGGGAACTGTCTCCAGGGCGCTCGCGTACCCCTCCCCACCCCGACGCATGTGGCGGTTTCTGCCAGTTCCGTGGCATAAACTGCCACGAAGCTCAGGATTCCCTCTTCGATCCCGGCCCGGGCGTGAGCCGCGCTGAACAACTCCCCAAGGACTCCACGATCATGAATCCAGCACTCGCCATCGACCCGCCCCGTCGCCTCAAGGAGTACGCCCCCTCCCCCCTCGAGCTGCTCATGGCGGTCCGGCGAGAGGGGTTCCTCGGCTGGATGACGAATACCTGGCGCCAGCAGGGGGATCTGTTCCGCCTCCGGATGGGCAAGCAGTCGCTCGTGCTGGTGGCGCACCCGGACCACGTGCGCGACATCAACGTCACGCGCCGCGAGAAGTACGACAAGGGCGAGAGCTACGACACCCTGCGCGAATTGCTGCTCGGCAATGGCATCGTCACCGCCATCGGGGAGGACTGGCGCCGCCAGCGCCGGCTCATGGCGCCGTTCTTCACCCCGCGTGGCGTGGAGAAGTTCTACCCCATCTTCCTCTCCGACACGCAGCAGCTCATCGAGCGCTGGCGCTCCCACCACCAGGGCTCCGGCCGCCCTGTCGAGATGCTCGACGAGATGATGCTCGTCACCGCCTCCGTCATCCTCCACTCGGTCTTCAGCACCGAGTCGAGCGAGGCCGTGCTGCGCATCAAGGACGCGCTCGAGACGCTGCTCTCCCGCGTCTCGGAGATGCAGAACCCCGTCAAGATACCCCTGTGGGTGCCCACCCCCGGGAACCTGAAGTTCCGCCAGGCCCAGAAGCTCTCGACGGGCTACATTCGCGAGCTCATCGCGCGGCGCCGGGCCCTCCCCACCGAGCAGTGGCCGGACGATCTGCTCACGAAGCTGATGACAACGAAGGACGAGGAGACGGGGACGCTCATGGCGGAGCAGCTCCTCGTCGACAACGGCTTCACCATGTTCGCCGCCGGGCATGAGACCACGGCGCGGACGCTCTCGTTCTTGTGGTACGCGCTGTCCCAGAACCCGGAGGTGGAGCGGCGGCTGCACGCCGAGCTGGACTCGGTGCTGGGCGACGCACCTCCGACGATCAGCGACTTGAAGAAGCTCCCGTACACCCTCCAGGTCGTGAAGGAGGTCCTCCGACTCTATCCGGCCGCGCCCATGTACGCCCGTGACGCCGTGGCCGATGACGAACTCGATGGGGTCCACATCCCGGCCGGCACGAGGATGCTCATCTTCTCCTACGGCACCCACCGGCACCCGGAGTTCTGGGACGAGCCGGAGCGCTTCGATCCCGACCGCTGGTTGCCCGAGCGCGAGGCGGCACGCCATGCCTACGCCTACCACCCGTTCGCCATCGGACCGCGCATCTGCCTGGGCAATAATTTCTCCCTGCTCGAGACACACGTGATGACGGCGATGCTCGCACGCCGCTTCAAGCTGCGCCTGAAGCCCGGCCACGTGCCGCGGATCGACATGTCCGGCACCCTTGGCTCGCGCAACGGCTTGCCGATGCTGATCGAGGCGCGGTGAGCACGTCTTCTCCAAACAACCCGAGAGATTCGAACATGCAAGCCTTCAATGGACAGAAGTTGGACAAGATTCCCGCGCACGTCCCGCCGGAGCTGGTCTACGAGTACGACATCGCCACGGATCCGCGGGTGCTCGAGGATCCGCACGCCCGGATGCGCTCACTCATCCTCGAGGCCCCGCCCATCTTCTTCTCTCCGTACAACGGGGGCCATTGGTTCGTGACCCGGAAGAAGGCCATCGTGGACATCACGATGAACCCGGAGGTCTACAGCAGCAAGAACCCGGGGGAACACAGCAAGGAAGCGACGGGGGGGTTGTCGCTGTTGCCCATCTCGGTGGATCCGCCGCAGCACACGATGTACCGGACCCCGCTCAACCAGCCACTGTCGGCCAAATCCGTCGCCGGACTTGAGACGGCGATCCGGGCCATGACGAACGAGCTCATCGACAAGGTGCTCGCCGCGGGGCGCTGCGACTTCCTGCCGGACATCGCCGAGCCGCTGCCCGTCACGTTGTTCCTGAAGCTGGCCGGCATGCCGACCAACCGCCTGGCCGAGTTCCGTGAGCTGGCCTTGCAGGCGGCGTCCGCCACGGTGGATCCCGCGACCCGCGCGGAGACCTTCAAACGCATCGCGGGAATCCTGGCGGAGACCATCCAGGCCCGGCAGGAGAAGCGCGAGGATGATCTGATCAGCCGGCTGCTCGACGCGAACCTCGACGGCCGCAACCCCACGTTCCACGAGATGATGGGCTACAGCATCCTCCTGTTCCTCGGAGGGCTGGACACCGTGGTGAATGCCCTGTGCTTTGGTGTCCGGCACCTGGCGCGCGATCAGGAGCTGCAGGCGAAGCTCCGGGCCGACCCCAGCCTCATTCCCGGAGCCATCGAGGAGCTGCTGCGGCTCTACGGCATCGCGTCCATTCCCCGGCACGTGACGCGCGACGTGGTCTGCCATGGCGTCCAGCTCAAGCAGGGCGACGCGTTGTTGTTGCTCCTGCCCGCGGCCAACTACGACGACGCGGCGTTCCCCAACCCCGAGCAGTTCATCCTGGGCCGGACGGAGCAGCACATGACGTTCAATACGGGTCCGCACCGGTGTGTCGGCCTGAATCTGGCCCGCCTGGAGATGAAGGTGTTCTACCAGGAGTGGTTGAAGCGCGTGCCGCCGTTCCGGTTGGATCCCCAGGCCCCGCCGCGGTTCTCGGGTGGCTTCGCTCTGGCCCTCACGAGCCTGCCGCTGGTCTGGGCATAGCTGGAGATTCGTTGAAAGCCAGACACGGGCCGGCCGCGGTGTAGAACAAGAAACGCTGGCCCCTGGGGGGAGTGCGCGGCCGGATGGATGGCCTTCAGGGAGGGGCGACACCGTGGGGGGCGGTGGCCAGATGTTCCAGGCGGATGATGGGACACGGGGACCGGCGCCATGAGCGAGTCTGGGCATTCGGTGTGGGGAGTGCTCGTGCTGGGGATGGTGATGCTCTGCCAGCCAACCAGCCATGCCGCTTCTCCTCCGCCAGCCGTGGTCTCCCGCTGCGTGCTGGATGGCACCGTGGATGCCGGTTCCAGTGCCTTCCTGGTGGATTGTGTCCGCCGCGCCCAGGAGGCCGGTCACCAGGCGCTGCTCGTCCGGCTCGACACTCCCGGCGGAGAGCTCGAGTCCACCCGCGCCATCGTCCGCGCCTTCCTGGGGGCCCGCGTCCCCGTCCTCGTGTGGGTGGGCCCCTCCGGCGCCCGGGCTGGCAGTGCCGGAGTCTTCATCACCCTGGCCTCCCACCTCGCGGGCATGGCGCCCGGTACCAACATCGGCGCCGCCCATCCCGTCTCCGGCCTCTCCGGGCAGGACCCCGAGCAGACCGGAGGCAAGGAGATGGCCCGGAAGATCGAGAACGACGCCGTCGCCTTCGTCGAGTCCATCGCCAGACAGCGCGGCCGCAATGCCGAGTGGGCCATCAGCGCCGTCCGTGAGAGCGAGAGCGTCCCCGCCGAGAAGGCCCTCGAGCTCCGCGTCATCGAGCACGTGGCCCCCACCGAGGAGGCCTTTCTCGCGTGGGCCGATGGCCGTTCCGTCACCGTCGCCGACGCTCCCGTCTCGCTGCGCACCGCCAACGCCTGGCTCGTGGAACTGGAACCCTCCTTCTCCCAGCGCGCCCTGCACGCCCTCGCCCAGCCCGCCGTCGTCTACATCCTCTTCCTCCTCGCGGGCCTCGGCTTCGCCGTGGAGTTCACCCACCCCGGCCTCTTCGTCCCCGGCCTCGTCGGCGTGGTGTGCCTCGTGCTGGCCCTGCTCGCCTCCTCCGCCTTGCCCGTTCGCGCTGGCGCCATCGTGCTGCTGCTGCTGGGGGTCGCCCTGCTCGTGGCCGAGCTCTTCGTCACCAGCGGCCTGCTCGGCGCCGCCGGCCTGGGGCTGCTCGTGCTCGGCGGCGTGTTCCTCATGGATCGCTTCGACCCGGGGTGGTTCCTCGACAGCCCGCCGCGGGTTCCCCTGTCCACGCTGCTCCCCACCGCCGTCTTCGTCGCCGGGGCGGCCGTCTATCTCGCCTTTCGCGCCGCCGAGACCCGCCGCCAGCCCCAGTTGGGTGGAGACCTGGGCCTCATCGGCGAGGTGGGGCAGACACTCGACACCGTCTCGCCCTCCGGAGGCGCGGTGTTCGTCCATGGCGAGCGCTGGTCCGCTGTCTCCTCCACGCCCCTTCCTCCTGGTGCCCGCGTGGTGGTGCGCCGGGTGGAGGGGCTCACGCTGTTCGTCGATGAGGTCAAGACATGAACGACGTCTATGGCGCCCTCGGGTATCTCATTCCCCTGGGCTTCCTCGTGCTCGCCTTCCTCTCCGGCGTGCGCATCGTGAATGAGTACGAGAACGGCGTCGTCTTCCGGCTCGGCCGCTTCGTGGGCATCAAGCGCGCCGGCTTCCGGTGGCTCATCCCCTTCGTCGAGCGCATCGTCATCATCGACCTGCGCACCGTCGCGCGTGACGTGCCCCCCCAGGACGTCATCACCAAGGACAACGTCAGCGTGAAGGTGAACGCCGTCGTCTACTTCCGTGTCATCCACGCCGACAAGGCGGTGCTCCAGGTGGAGGACTACCTCTCCGCCACCAGCCAGCTCTCGCAGACCACCCTTCGCGCCATCCTCGGCCAGGTCGAGCTGGACCAGCTGCTTTCCGAACGCGAGCGCATCAACCGGGAGATCCAGAAGGTGCTGGATGCCCATACCGATCCCTGGGGCATCAAGGTCTCCAACGTGGAGGTGAAGCACATCGATCTGCCGGTGGAGATGCAGCGCGCCATCGCCCGGCAGGCGGAGGCCGAGCGCGAGCGCCGCGCCAAGATCATCGCCGCCGAGGGCGAGCACCAGGCCGCCGAGAAGCTTGGTCTGGCCGCCGAGGTGCTCAGCCGCAATCCCATCACCCTCCAACTGCGCTACCTGCAGACGCTGGTGGAGATCACCGGAGGAGGCAATCAGACCATCATTCCCATCCCCCTGGACCTGATGCGCATGCTCGATCTCACGCGGAAGTGACTCGAGGCCGCCCCATGGGGCACACGCCGGTCATGGCCGCCCCGCCAACACGGCTCCTCAGGGGAGTAGGGGGCCTGGGGTTGCTTACGGACGGGGCAGTGGGTTCCAGTGTTGGGGGGACCCCAGAGCCCTGCTCCAATTGCTCGATACGCATCGAACGAGCGTGGGCGGCAAGGATTTCTGCTGTGCGCCTCGCGGCTTCATGCCACGCTTCTCCTGTCATTTTTGAGATGCATTGATGACAGGGCCGGGTAGGAGCGCGATGAGGCGCACCTCCTCGCCGATATGGAGAGTTCGTGAGTCACGCGAAGCCTTGCCCCACGAGGCGCTTGGTGAGAGACGTGCGTCTGGTTCTCGTGGCGGCGCTGTTGTCAGCCTCGGTCTCGTTCGCCCAACCCGCCGGTCTTCCGGTCTTCGAACTGGAGCGCCTGGAGCTGAATCCCAGCGGCAAGGGCTCACTGGTGTTGGCGTCGGGAGAGCTGTTGCCCCGAGGAGGATTCCGCCTCTCGGTCGCGGGCCATTACGAGCGCAACCCCCTGGTGTTCTACCTGGATGGAGTCCGCAAGGGCGCGTTGGTGTCGGATCGTGCCATGGCGCACGTGTTGCTAGCCTGGGCTCCGCTGCGCTGGCTGGAAATGAACGCTCAGCTGCCCCTGGTTGCATGGCAGCGCGGGGACGACCTGCGGGCCGAACAGTTGGGCACTCCAGCCACGACGGGTTTGGGCACACCAGCGGTGGCCGCGCGCGTGGGGTTGCTCTCCCAGGAAAGGGAAGCGTCGGTGGACTTGGCAGTGGAGCTGGGTGTGGGTCTTCCCGTGGGAAGCGTGGACACGCTCTCGCGCGACACCTCCGTGCGCCTCTCGCCCAAGGTGATGGTGGGCCGCCGCTTCGACCGGTGGTGGGCGGGCGTGGAGGCGGGGGCCCTCCTGCGCTCCGCCGTCCTCCTCAACGAGGATGGCAATATCCAGGACGAGCCAGGCTCGGAGTTGCGTCTGGGCGTGGGGATCGCCATGACGGGAGGCAAGCTGCGCGGCGAGTTCAACGTGCGTGGCGCGCTGCCTCTTTCCCGTCAGGGCAGCTCCTTGGAACTGCTCGCCGGCTTGCGGCTACCCGTGAACGAGTCCACCGAGGTCTACGCCCTGGGTGGCCCTGGCTTCGGCTCGACGCCGGGCACGCCCTTCTTCCGGATACTGCTCGGCGTGGCCTTCGGGCGCACTGAGCTGGCCTCCAACATCGCGCGCTTCACTGGCGAAGGGAACCCAAGATCATGACTCCATTCATGCGGAAGTGGCTTCCCGCCGTGGGCCTGCTGGCCCTGGGCCCATTACTGGCTCGGGCGGAACCCGACACCTTCGGACTGGGCTCGGGACGCGACGGGGCGCTCACCGTGACCGGGTCGAACACCGTTATCAACGCCTACGCGCCCCTGACAGCCCCCGCGGCGCGCAAGGCCACCTCCTTGGAGGTAGGCGCTTGTCTCGCGGACACCTGCTTCGCGCAAGGCGACCTGGTGCTCGTGTATCAGGTCACGGGCCTCTCGCCCGCTCCCGCGTCGGGAGACCCGGGTCCCGTGGACGTGAACACCAGCTGGGCGGGGCGTTGGGAGTTCGCGCGGCTGGCCGAGGTGACGCCCTCGACGCTGCGGCTGACCGCTCCCCTCGTCCAGGACTATCCGGCCAACCTGAGCCAGGTCATCCGCGTGCCGGAGTACACCACTGTCACTGTTTCCGCGAGTGGGAGCCTCACGGCCGCTCGCTGGAATGGGAGCGTGGGCGGCGTCGTCGCGTTCCTGGCCACCGACGAGGTGAACAACCAGGGCTCCATTTCCGCGAGGAACTCGGGCTTCCGGGGCGGTCAGTACGTTGTCAGTCCACCGGGGACCCAGGGCTGTATCGAGCTGGACGAGGGCGTGCCCAATGGTGCTCAAAAAGGCGAGGGTCTAGCGGGGAGGGGACGTTATGGCCCCGCCCAGACCGGGTGGGGCAACGTGGCCAATGGCGCGGGCGGCGGCATCTGCTTCCGATCTGGAGGCGGAGGGGGAGGCAACGGCGGTAGCGGCGGGCAGGGTGGACGCTCGGACGCGGCCGATGGTGGGCGGGACGTAGGAGGCAAGGGCGGGGCGGCCGTCTCCGCCCCCTTGTTGACCCGACTCCTGTTCGGTGGGGGCGGCGGCGCGGGCCATGGCATTTCCTCATTCGCGGGAAGCGGCGGGGCCGGAGGCGGGGCCGTCTTCCTGCGAGCCCGCCAGCTCTTGGGTGGGGGTGTGCTCGACGCCTCGGGCGGTTTGGGGGGGGCAACCCATGAGAGCGGCGGTGGCGGTGGCGCGGGTGGTGCGCTCTACGTGCGCATCGTCAGGTCGGCCGCGTGTGGCATGGCCGCCGTGACGGGTGGTATTGGTGGCACCTCGGTCAGCCTGCGGGTCGGTCCGGGTGGAGGAGGGGGCGCGGGACAGGCGCTGTTCCAGTCCGAGCCGGGAGCCAGTTGCGAGCTCCTCTCCACGGGGGCCAGCCCCGGAGTACAGAAAGACCCCAGTGATGGTTTCTACGGCGCCCGGGCGGGCGTTAACAGCAGGCCTACCAGACTGGCCTACGGATTCATCATCCCCGCGCCGCCCGTCGTGGTCACACCTCCCAACGGGACCAGCACCAACAACGTGCGTCCCCGCATCACGGGCACCTCCGCGATCTACCCGCAGCGGGCGCCACCCAACACCGAGATCCTCCTCCTCATCGATGGAGCGGAGGTCGGCCGGGTGTTGTCCGATGCCTCGGGGAGTTTCTCCTTCGAGCTTCCTCAGGACCTTGCCGAGGGCTCGCACACGGTGCGGGCCGCCGCAGCGGTGGATGCCGTGCAGAGCCTCGACAGCACGCCCAATACCTTCCTCGTGGACATCACGCCCCCGGACACTTTCGTCGTCTCCGGGCCTCAGGGGATCATCCATGATCACAACCCTCGTTTTGAGTTCGGTTCGAACGAGGAGACGGTGACCTACACGTGCAGCTTGGATGGGGGGGCATTCAACCCCTGTCCGGCCTCGGGCATCTTCACGGACGTGCCCGATGGTTCGCATACAGTGAGGGTACGTTCCCGGGACCGCGCGGGCAACGAGGACGATAGTCCCGCCTCCTGGCACTTCCGCGTCGCGGTTGCTGATCGCGCGTTGCTCGGGGAAGGATTCGGCTGCTCAGCCCCAGGCCGGGACACGTCGATGCTGTGGCTCGGCTTGGGAGCGCTCGCCGTGGGCCTGCGACGTCGGCAGCTCAGACGCTGACGCCCTCGTTGGCGAAGGTGTCTCAAAGGACTCGTATCGACACCTCGCCCCTATGAGTCGTCTGACACACTGCCTGGCCAGGTCGAGCTGGACCAGCTGCTCTCCGAACGCGAGCGCATCAACCGGGAGATTCAGAAGGTGCTGGATGCCCATACCGACCCCTGGGGCATCAAGGTCTCCAACGTGGAGGTGAAGCACATCGATCTGCCGGTGGAGATGCAGCGCGCCATTGCCCGGCAGGCGGAGGCCGAGCGCGAGCGGCGCGCGAAGATCATCGCCGCCGAGGGCGAGCACCAGGCCGCCGAGAAGCTCGGTCTGGCCGCCGAGGTGCTCAGCCGCAATCCCATCACCCTCCAACTGCGCTACCTGCAGACGCTGGTGGAGATCACCGGAGGGGGCAATCAGACCATCATCCCCATCCCCTTGGACCTGATGCGCATGCTCGACCTCACGCGGAAGTGACTCGGGGCAGGCGGTGTGCCAGACGTGCGCACCTTCAACCCCCCTCGAGGGTTCTCGAGGGGGGCCAAGATGCAACCCGTGCGTGGGACTTCCCACTCCTCAGCGCGCGTACTCCCTCACGGGCTGGTGCAGCCGGTCACCTTCGCCGAGGCCCAATCCGCATGGTCCTTGCCGTTGCTCCCGAGGTCGTCGACGACCAGTCGCAGCTGGGTCACGCCCGTCACGTCGACGCTCACGGGCAGTGGCGCGCTGCTCCCCGTCACGGTCGGGGACTTCCACAAGGACTTGCCGTCCCCGAGGACCTCGAACGTGACATCTCCCCGGTCCCCCACCTCGTCGTCCACGCCGACGATCGCGGTGAAGGACTCGCAGCCCCTCAGGGTCACCGTGACGGACGAATCCGCGTGCGTGCCGAGGCCCTTGGCGTGCTCGGTGCCGCCCACCGTGAGCGGACGCCCGTCCCCGGCCGCCTGCTCCCCGTTGGACATGTCCCGCTCCACGGGGCCCCAGCCGTTGGTGCTGGCGTCGAAGGTCATGTCGCTGATCCACTGCTCTCCAGCCACCGGTGGCGGAACCGGACGGCCGACGAAGCGAACGTCGCTGGACGAGCGGGCCGTGCCTCCCTGCGTGTAGGTGGCCGTCGCTCGCAGCAACGCGGGCGGGGACGACGGCGTACGGCCGGTGGCGGGGACCGTGACCTTCCAGGACACGGTGCCGTCGGGGGTGGTCCCCGTCGGCTCGGACATCCAGCCGCTCGGGACCTCCAGGGTGAACCGCACCTCCGTGGCCGCTGGCTCTCCCGCGGGAACCACCAACCGCGCGGTGGCCGTGAAGGACGCGCCATCCTCGGCCTCCGCGGGCAGCGCGAGCCGCACGGTGGCCGCCCGCTGCTCGGTGTAGCGCTCCGGCGCGTACGAGGGGCGCTCCACGTCACGAACCACGAGCCCCGTCACGGCGTTCGCCTTCGCCACGAACTCCACCGGGCCCGGTCCCGCGCCATCGTCGCTCCACACCGCGAGCGCGAGCGTGTTCTTTCCGCGATGGCGCAGGAAGCCCTGGGGCAGCGAGAAGTCGCGCTGGGGACCGACGTCATTGACGTACTGACCCAGGTTGTAGCCGTTGACGAAGATCAACGCGCGGTACTTCGGGGCCGTCTCCCCGCCGAAGCGCAGCGCGAGGGGGATGTCCTGTCCCTCGGGGAGCTCGAGCTGGACCTCCGTGCGGTACCAGTGCAGGCCCGGGGTCACCGCCGCCTGCGGCAGGGTGACGGACTCCCACGTCCCGTCGGGGAAGCCCGGCAGGGTGTAGCCGGAGCGCTCGCCGTGCAGTCCCCCATTGTTCTGGGGTCCGGTCAGTGGCTCGACGAGGCTCTCGCCGCCGCGTGCGCCCTGGATGCGCCAGGAGATGACCGAGCCGGAACCCATCATCTTCGCCGCGAGCAGACCCCGGGGGTTCTTGTGTCCGTCGTTGCTGCCACCGTCCTCGTTGTGCCCCATGTTGCGCACCAGCACGGAGAGCTGGTTCTCCTGGCCCGGGTGGAGCAGCCCACTGGGGAAGGGGATGTCCTTGCTCGAGTTCTGCGCCTGGGGGCTCGTGCGCACCGTGCCGAGGTAGGTGCCGTTGAGCCAGACGGCCCAGGCGCCCGCCTTGCCGGTGCCCGCGGTCAGGGAGATGCCCGTCTCGTCGCCGACGGCCTGGAAGCGCCCGCGATACCAGACGTCTCCGTAGTGGAACCCGTACTCGTCGGCATAGAGGACGGGCAGGGTGGAGGGCTTCGTCGGGTTGTTCGTCGTCGTATTCGCGGCGACGAGCCATGCCGAGTCATCGAAGGAGGGCTCCGCCTCGGGCTGATCCACGGTGTGCTTCCATGACGTCAGAGAGGGCAGTGCCACCGGTTGGGGACCGGGCACGGAGATGACCTTCGTGCCGTGCTCCGTCTCCGACCAGGTCTGCTCGCCGCGGTTCCAGGTGAGCTGGCAGAACGGAGCGCCCGCCCAGATTTCGATGTCCGTCGCCGCGCTGACGTCACCCACGAGCCGGAGGGCGGTGTCATCCTGCTGGACCTCGCGGATCAACTGAGCGCCGCGGACGAGTACCGGGCCGCGTGCGGTGTGGGCCATCCAGAAGGTCGAAGCGGTGTCGCTGTCGGCGAGCAGCAGCTCCAGGGGGGCGCGGCCTTCCCCGGTGATGCGGACCCGGGCGAGCCCGTCCGCGGACCAGTTGAGGCGCAGGTCGTTCCTAGCGCCGTCCCACGTGGAGGTGACGCCGCCGGAGAGCACCTGGACGGAGGGCTCCGCCGCGTAGCGCAGCACCAGTTCCGCGGCCTCTCCCCTGCGCGTGTGAAGCACGGCGACGTCCCGTTCCCCGATGCGCTGGTGCGTATAGATTTCCGCGGTGGAATAGACGAGCCGCTGGGCGCCCAGGTTGTATCCGGCGACGAGGATCTTGTAGTCCTGGCCGTTGATCGTCAGTGCCGTGCCGGCCTGCTGCGGCACCGTGTAGTCGCCGTCTGAGACCTGCACCCGCAGCGTGGTGTCCTGGCGCGAGACCGACTTGATGTTCTCCTGCCGCACGAAGAAGAACTTCGCGCCGGTGACGGGATTGACGTCTCCGTCGACGTGGAGCTCGGGATTGCTGTGTTCCACCTGCTCCGGAAGGTTGTCGAGCTGGCGCAGGTCCGCGACGGCATCGACGAGGTAGCCCTGCTGCTTCAGCGGGGGAATCTTGTTCGTCTGCTGGCGGTACTCGTCGAAGGCCGCGTGGTAGTCATACGACGTGTAGACGACGTTGGGGTCGGCCTGCCAACCCCAGTTCGTCCCGCCGTAGAGCATGTAGAGGTTCTGGATCGTGAAGTGGTTGTTGATGTTGTTGCCGTAGGTGATGCGCTCGAACGTCGGCCCGTACGTGTCGCGGTTGTCCTCGTACAGCTTGCCGCCCCAGGGCTGGAACCACCCGCCCTGGAACTCCGCCCAGAAGAACGGCCGGTCCTCGACGCCACACCGGGGGGGCGTGAACTTCTCCCCATGGCGGAGGAACTCGTAGTCCGTGACGGAGGTGCCCGGGTAGGTGTCGGTGGCGTAGAGGTCGGGCGCCCCCTTGCCGCACGCCCAGCGCAGCTCGCTGCCCTTGTCATTGTGGAAGAGGGGCACCGTGATGCCATCCGCGCGGACGGCGGCCTTGAGCTCCTCCATGTAGTTCTGCGCGGTGCCGTCCGTCCGGTCGTACTCGTTCTCGATCTGGTAGAGAATCACCGAGCCGCCGCCATCGGTGAGCTGGTGGCGGGCGAGGATCGGGTTGATCGCGTCGAAGTACTGCTCCCACGCGGCCTGGTAGTCGTCGGCATCGCTGCGGGCGCGCCCGGCCTGGGTCTGGAGCCAGCCGGGGAAGCCACCGGAGTCGACCTCGGCGTTGATATACGGACCGGGCCGGGCAATGACATAGAGGCCGACCTCCTCGGCGATGTCGAGCAACCGCTCGACGTCCCGCACCGAGCTGAAGTCATACACTCCGGGTGCTGGCGAGTGGTACGCCCAGCTGAAGTAGAAGGAGACCGCGTTCATGCCGATCGCCTTGTACTTCTGGAGCATGTCCCGCCAGAGGTCGGGGTTGGGCAGCCGGAACGGGTGGAACTCGCCGGACCAGATGTACTCGCGCTTGCCATCGATCATCAGCGAGTACTTGTCGTAGGTGATTTGATGGGGCTTGCCATCACCGAAGGCCTCGACCGCCGCCCCATACACGGGCACGCCCGCACCAGCAGGGCTCGCAGGGGCCTCGCCTCCGCAGGTGGGCGGCTGGGGATCGGGCGATGGCTTCGGGGGCTTGTCACAAGACAGCGAGGCCACTGACAGCGCCGCCACCCACGAGGCCATCATCTTTCCGCCCAGCCAGCGTGTCCTTCGAGAGGTCCGTCCGCCTGCCTGCTGCTTCATGTGCGATCCTTCTCCCGCCGATGTCTTCAATGAATTGACATACGGCGTCATGATGCCGTGGCTTTGATTCCAAGCCACCATACACCACGGCTCGCCGGACGATTGACTCCACCCATCGGTGACACCCAAGCGTCGGACCTTGGACTTCACCGCGGGCCTCGATTCATACGGCCATGCCGTTGTCGGGTTCACCCCGGTGCCGAGTCGCTCCTGGAGTGCGGCCAGGGCTTCACTGGCTGGGCCGCGTGCCCTACCGGGCCGTATACCCGCCGTCGATGGTGAGCGCCGTGCCGGTGATGTACGTCGCCCAGTCGGACAGCAGGAATAGCACGGGCCGGGCCACCTCCTCCGAGCGGGCCGAGCGCTGCATGGGCACGCCCGAGATGAAGGCATTGAAGACCGGATCTCCATGCTCCAGGTGGCTCCAGAGCTCCGTCTCGATCGGGCCGGGCAGCACCGCGTTCACGCGGATGCCCTCCGTCGCGTAGTCGAGCGCCGCGGCCTTGGTCATGCCCAGCAGCGCATGCTTGGCCGACACATAGGCGCCGAAGGTGGGCCCCGCCACGTGCGAGAGGATGGAGGCGCAGTTGACGATGGCGCCGCCGCCGCTCTTCTTCATGACGGGGATTTCATGGCGCATGCAGAGCAGGGCGGAGTCCAGGTTGACCGACATGAGCTGGCGGTACTCGGCCGGCGGGATGTCGGCGATCTTGCCGAGAGGGCCGGGGATGCCGGCGTTGTTGAAGGCGCCATCCAGTCTGCCGTACTCGGCGACGGTGCGCATGACGAGCGCTTCGACCTCGGACTCCCGCGTCACGTCCGTGCGGACGAAGAGCGCCTGACCTCCCTGGGCGCGGATGCGGCCCACCACCTCCTCACCCTTGTCGACGCGGCGTCCCGCGACCACTACCCGGGCTCCCTGTCGGGCCGCCTCCACGGCGGTGGCGGAACCAATGCCAGACGTGGCGCCGGTGACGATGATGACCTTGTTCTCGAGCAGCATGGCTTCCCTCTCCCATGGCGCGGAGCCACGGAAAGGGGCTTCCCCGTGCCTGGGGGAGGGATGCTGGGCGGCGGGGCCCACATGTGTCAAGTCGCGAACATCCGGGTCGGGAATCAGTGATAGAGGGGTCCCCTGGCTTCGTGCACGCACTCGCGCGTGCCTTGCTCGGGGAGACTCATGCACTCACGTTCTTTCGCTCGTACAGTCCTCGCGGTGGCAGGTGTTGCACTGGCCTCATGTGGGGCGCCGGCCCCGGAGGAGACTCCTCCCAAGGACTGTGCCAAGGAGACCACTACCTATCTGATTCCCACGTCCGTGTCGGCGCCCATGGGCTACGCCGTGAAGTACGAGGTCATCGGAAGCGGAGCGGGTACGATCACGAAGATTACCTACCTCGACGGCTCTTCCACCCCGGTGGTGGTGGAGAATCCGACCTTGCCGTGGACGAAGACCGTCACCGTCTTCCCCAAGGGGAACGTGCGCATCGGGATGGAAGGCTCGGTGACCAACGGCCGCTTCGAAATGAAGTACAACGTTACGCTGAACTCCACGTCCACGCCGGATGAGGGCGACTACGTCCTGGTGTCAGCCAGCAGTGTGTGTGAGCAGCACATCAGCTCGAGCACGAGCACGAACTGATCGTCTCAACGGCAGTGGGGCCCTGACGAAATCCATCAGGGCCCCACAGGCATCAACCGGGTGTCGTTACCAGCTCTGCACGTTGCTCTGGCTCAGGCGGCAGGTCGGGGTGTTCCACTGGCTCTTGCCATCGTTGACCTTTGTCGACTCGCCCTTGTGATCCGTGACGCCGATGAACTCCGTGCAGATCTTCGGCTTGTCCTTCGAGGCGTTGTAGCCGCCCTTCACGAAGAGGTTGGTGATCGCGACCGTATCGCCGTAGTTCTGGTTCGCACCCGCGAGGGCCGACTTGATGTTCTCGACCTTGACGTTGTCGAGGATGAGGTTGCGCGGGCCGCCGTTGGCCGTGCAGTCACCGCAGGAGCGCCAGAGCTTGCCGAAATCGCTGATGTAGGAGTTCTTGATGATGGTCTTGGAGTTGCCCTTGGCGTTGTGCTGGAAGACCTTGTCGGTGGCGTGCAGGGCGATGACATGGTTGAGCGTCATCGTCGCCCCGTCCTTGCTGTTCGTCGCCGCGTCCTCGCAGACATCCTCCCAGTAGACGTAGTCGAGCGTGCAGTTGCCCAGACAGACGATTCCATTACCGCCGGCGGTCCCGCCCGCGATGATGAGGTTCTTGACCGTGACTCCGTCCTCGACCTCGAACACCGTCGGCTGGCCTTCGCCGTCACAGGACTTGCTGCTCTTCACGCCGATCTTCTTGTTGGCGAAGTCGTAGACGTTCGAGCCACCGTTGGCGGCGTTCTTCAACCGGGTCGTGCTGCTCCGGATCTCGCCAGCCGAGCCGTTGCTGGGCGTCGGGATGGTGGTCGCGATGGTCTCCAGCGCGCCGGTCTGCTCGCTCAGAAGTTCCTCTTCCGCCGTCATTCCTCCGTCCAGGCACCCGGTTCCGAAAACTCCCATCGCGAGCAGCAGGGCAGGGGTACGCAGTGTCTTGGGGGTGAGCATGCTTTGCATCTCCTTGTGGTCCGGCGGTTTGAACTGATGACGCACTCGGCCAAATTTCACGCGCGGTGAGGTGCGCGGTGGCCCTGGTCGAGGAGGGCTTCGATTCGCGGAATCAGCGAAATCATCTGTATACCGGGCAAAGGTGGAATTCAATGGGAAAACGTTTTCGTGCACTGCGTCAGTAAAGGGGAATGAGGGGCGCTTTCCTTTTCAGGTGGACCGCCGATGGGGTGGACATGCGTCATCGGCGGCAGTGATTGCCTGCCGTTGTCAGGAATCTGTTCGCATCTCCGGACCTGCAACCCGGGGGACGTACAAGTGGGGGCCATCCCGCCCGCTCGGAGACCTTGGGTGGGAGGGCCTCTCGTGTTCGACGCGCCATGGGGCCGGTGAGGCCTTGGCTCAAGTCAATGGAGTGGGCTTCCAACAGGAGCGCCAGGTCTGGCGGCTTGACGGTGTCGCATTCATGCGCACCTTGGCCTCGAAGGAACGGAAAACGTTTTCCAGGAGGCGGTATGTGCCGGTGCCACTGGAACATCCGGGGGGCGGCGTTCCCCCCGGATGACGGGCTCACGGCGTGGGGGCTTCCCGGCTAACGGGGAGTGCACCCGGCGCCGGGCGTGGAGGCCACGACCGTGTTGAGGTGCTGGAGATAGTCATTGCGGATGGGCATGGTGCCCGCGCTCCCCGCGTGCTCGCCGATGATATAGGTCTCGGACTTGGGCAGGCCCACGGCCGCGTAGGCGCCGATGTCCGTGGTCGCGTTGCCGTACACGCGGACGATGTCGAGCCCGACATCCTCGAGCAGGTAGGTGAGATAGTCGGTCTTGTATTGCTCGGTGTCCGGCGGGATGGGACCGTCCCCGTAGGGATTGGTGTGCACGTGCCCCTCGAGCAGGCCCTGGTAATCAATCCACTCGCGCGTGTCCTTGGCCACCCAGTAGGGCCGGGCCGTCAGGTAGACGATCTGGTAGCCCAGGGCCGCGTAGCTGTTCACCACGTCGACGGCATGCGCGTAGGCCTGGGCCGTGCTGACGCCCAGGTAGTCGCCGACCGCTTCGAAGTCATTGAGCGTCAAGGTGCCATCGATGTCGAACAGGACGGTCTTGCGGCCCGGCTCCACCACGGAGACGAAGCCGGTGGCCGAGCTGAGATCGCCCTCGACGATCATCTTCACCCGGTACTCGCCCACCGGGCGGGTGAGGGGCACGTAGACCTTGCCATCCGAGTCCGTGCGGTACTTGCCGACGTACTCCCAGCCCGGCGTGAGGGTTCCCATGAGGTAGACATGGACGTCCTCGTCCTCGAGGTCCTTGTGGAAGACGCCGCCGTAGTCGAACTTGCCCACGACCGTGGCCGGGGTTCCCACGGGGACGAGCTGGTCATGCACCATGTGATAGGGTGGATTCGTCCAGGACAGGATCTGACTGCCCGAGTGCCGGAAGCTCTTGCGCGCCGGGCCCTGGAGCGCCGGGGGATTGCTGACCGAGGCATAGTCCGGGCAGGTGAGCTGCGCGGACGCGGAAGCGGGAATGGCACACAGAATCCAGAGCATCAACGACAGCCGCTGGGTCACGGTTCGTGTCACGAGGAACTCCTGGGTGGGGGGTCTGGCTCGAGCGGAACAGGCACTGCCCGAGGCCGGTCCGCCTCTTACCCTCGACGCGGAGGGACGTCCCCCAACATCTCGCGTCATGGCACTATCAGACATAACGCCATGCGTCATCATGACGGACGGCGTGTTCTCGTTTCGAATATGTTACAAAAATGTCGGTACACCAAATTCTAGACGTGGGTGATATCGGGTATGGGATTGTTGACGTCTCAGGTGGAACTCGGGGGGAGGGGAGTTGGCTTCCTCGTCAAGGAGGGCCTTCGGTTCAAGGATTTGAACAAGAATGGCCAGGTCGAGGTCTACGAGGACTGGCGGCGGACTCCTGAAGAGCGGGCGAGAGATCTCATCGGCCGGATGACGCTGCGGGAAAAAGCGGGCGTCATGATGCATGGAACGGCTCCCACCCAGAAGACGGAGGGCGTCGACCGTTATGACAGGGCACTCGCCACCCGGATGATCTCGGAGCAAGGGGTCAACAGCTTCATCACGAGGCTGGAGGGCACGGCCCGGTTCCTCGCCGAGGAGAACAACGCGTTGCAGGAGATCGCGGAGGCGACGCGCCTGGGCATTCCGGCCACCATCAGCACGGACCCCCGCAACCACTTTCAATTCACGTTGGGCGCCAGTGTCGCCGCGGGGAGCTTCTCCCAGTGGCCGGAGGCGCTCGGGTTCGCGGCCATTGGGGACGAGGCCCTGGTGCGGCGCTTCGGAGACATCGCCCGGCGGGAGTACCGCGCGGTCGGTATCCAGGAAGCACTCTCTCCGCAGGCCGATCTCGCCACCGAGCCGCGCTGGGCCCGCGTCCATGGAACCTTCGGCGAGGATGCGGGCCTCGCCAGGAAGCTCGTGCGGGCCTACATCGAGGGCTTCCAGGACGGCGGCAACGGCATCGGCCAGGGCAGCGTGGTGGCCGTCGTGAAGCATTGGGCCGGCTACGGCGCCGCGAAGGATGGCTTCGACAGCCACAATGCCTACGGCCAATACGCGGTGTTCCCGGGCAACAACTTCGAGTACCACCTCAAGCCCTTCGAGGGCGCGTTCGCCGCGAAGACCGGCGGGGTGATGCCGACCTACTCCATCCTCCAAGGTGTCACCTTGAATGGCCGGCCCCTGGAGCAGGTGGGCGGGGGCTTCAACAAGCAGCTCCTGACGGAGTTGCTGCGAGGCCAGTATGGTTTCGACGGCGTCATCCTCTCGGACTGGGCCATCACCAACGATTGTGATGAGGCGTGCCGTCATGGCGCGCCTCCCGGGCAGACGCCCTCCTTCGTGGGATTTGGAACTCCCTGGGGCGTGGAGCACCTGTCCAGGGTGGAGCGCTTCGCCAAGGGCGTGGACGCGGGGCTGGATCAGTTCGGGGGCGTCGATGACTCCGACGCGCTCGTGGAAGCGGTCAACGCCGGCCTCGTGTCCGAGGCGCGCCTGGATGAGTCGGTGTACCGGATCCTGCTGCAGAAGTTCCAGCAGGGTCTGTTCGAGAACCCCTTCGTCGAGGTGGAGCGGGCGGGCGAGGTGGTGGGCGACTCCGCCTTCCAGGACGAGGCGACGGAGGCCCAGCGGCGCTCACTCGTCCTGTTGGAGAACAAGGACAAGCTGCTCCCGCTGGGTGCCCACATCCGCAAGGTCTACCTCCATGGCATCGAGGGTGCCGTCGCCGCCAGCTATGGTCTGACGGTCGTCAACACCCCCGAGGAGGCGGATGTCGCGATCATGCGGACGGTGACCCCGTTCGAGACGCTCCATCCCCAGTACGTGTTCGGGCTCCGGCAACACGAAGGCAACCTTTCCTTCGAGGCGGGCAACGCCGATTATGAAGCCATCCAGCGCGTGAGCGCCCGGGTGCCCACCATCGTCACGGTCTATCTGGACCGCCCGGCGATCCTGACGAACGTGAAGGACAAGGTCAGCGCCCTGCTCGGCAACTTCGGCGTGAGCGATTCCGCGCTGTTCGATGTCCTGACGGGGAAGGCCTCACCCCAGGGCAAGCTGCCCTTCGAGCTGCCCTCGTCGATGGCGGAAGTGGAGGCGGGGCGCTCGGACATGCCGCACGACACGGCCCATCCGCTGTACCCCCTCTTCTTCGGGCTGAGTTACTGAGCATCCGCCCGGTGGCGGCCTATTGAGGCGCGCGGCGCCACCGGGCGAGCAGTTCCCGCATCCTGTCCACGAAGAAGAGCGGGATGCCCGCGAGCAGGTTGCCCGGCGGCCGGCGCGGAATCCCAGGATGGGCCCGCTTGGGCGCACCCCTCTTCGCGATGGCCCAGGTGGTGCCCAGCCGCGTCAACTCCTCCTGGCCGAGGCGCTGCTCCAGCGCGACCAACAGACGATCCTCCTCGTTGCGGACGTCCGCGTGCAGCAACGGGAAGAGTTCCCGGGCGCGCACCTCGAAGCCGGCCTCACCCGGCTCGAACGCCTCCAGCTCCTTCATGAGTTCGTTGATGCGCTGGTGCTGTGATTCGAGCTCCGACGTGATGGCCTCCGCCGAAGCGAGCACCCGGCGCGAGAACGGGAAGAGCACCGTCTCTTCCGCGAAGGCGTGGGTCGTGACCAGGTTCAGGATCTCTCTGTACGTGTCCCGGCGCCCGATCGGCGTGGCGCGCTCGTAGCGTTGCAGCAGCTCGTCGAGAAGCATGTGGTCACGCTTCTGTAGCTCGATGATCGTGTCGCTCATGCCGTCTCCACGGTTGTCCCCGGCGCATCGGTGCGTACCGGGAGAGTCAGGTTGGAACCGCTTCGCCGGTGGTGGCCCGGCCCACCGATGTGGCTTCCCGGCGCAGGGCGAAGAGCGCCAGATCCTTCTCCTTGGCCTCCAGCATCAGGTCCGCCGGTCCATCCAGCGCCGCCACCACCGCCCGGAAGTCCTCCGGGTCCACACGGTCCGCGTGTGCTCCCGGCCTGCCCTCCGGCTTCTGGCTCGCCAGGTGGAACTTGGGCCGCAAGTCCAATACCCGCCACGAGGCCGCTGACTCGCGCAGCAGTTGCTCCAGCGGCCACTCCGGCTCCGAGGGCTTGATGGCGTGGTGCAGGTTGTCCGCGAGCCAGGGCAGTCCCTGCTCCCGGGCCAGTGGGGCGACCTCGCGCGCGCTCCAGATCTTGTCGTCATGCTCGAGGACGATCCGATTGCGCAGCGCCTCGGGCATGGCGTCCAGCATGCGGCGCGCGTTGTCCAACGCCTCGGGCCGGCTCGGCGCGGCCCCTCCGAGATGGAGGACCACGCGCGCCTCGGGCCCCTGGCCGAGCAGATCCAACACGCGGGCGCTGTAGCGCAGCTCGGCGAGCGCGGCGTCACGCACCCGCTGGTGCACGGACGTCAGCGAGGCCGCCGCGGGCG
Organism: Cystobacter fuscus; assembly: GCF_044360685.1. Taxonomy (GTDB): domain Bacteria; phylum Myxococcota; class Myxococcia; order Myxococcales; family Myxococcaceae; genus Cystobacter; species Cystobacter fuscus_C. Next base: position 2,316,087 of record NZ_CP043491.1, read on the forward strand.
AGGGGTGCAGGGACAGGCGCTGGCGCGAGCGCCGCGCGATGCGCCCCAGGCGCTCGAAGTTGCTCGCCCGGGTCCGCCACCACGGCAGCGTGTTGACGGGATGCGAGCCGAACGGGATGAGCGACGAGCCGATCCGGAACAGCTCGATGCCATGGGCCTCGTTGAAGAGGAGTATCTGCTCGAGCTCGGAGAGGTTCAGCTCGATGAGCTCCTCCAGTCGATGGGGGGTGGCACTGGCGAGCCGGCACGTGTGGCTCGCTCCCAGGCCGAGCGAGAGGCAGTTGGCCACATAGCCGAGACGGTAGGTCGAGAGTCCTTCTTGCACCCCTCTAGGATTCGTCCGGAGGGGCGGCCCGCCCAGGCTCGCTGAACCCGGCGGACAGGCGGCCGGGCTTGCCAGGACTCGCTCCCTCCGCTGCTCCACGCGTGCACGACGGGTCAGGACCCGTGGGGCGTGGCGAGCCCTCAGCGCTGGGCGTTCATCTTCCGCAGCAGTCTGGCCGCCCGGTCACGGACGTTGGCGTAGGGGTCCGAGTTCGCCGCCTCCTCGAGGAAGGGCGCCGCGGGGGCCCCCACTTCGCGGGCGAGGAAGTCCGCGCATCTCGTGTGGAAGCCATCGCTCACCAGGCAGCGGATGACATTGCGGATGAGCTTCGCGTCCGTGCGGTAGGCCTCGTTGTTGCGGATGGCCGCTCCATAGGAGGCCAGTCCATCCGCCCAGCGGAGGTTGTCGAAGTTGACGTGCCCCTCCAGATAGGGGGCGTAGGCGCTCCGGGGGTACTGCGCGCGCAGGCTGGCGAGCGCACGGAGCGACTGATCCCTTCGCCTCTCCCCCTCCTTCACCCAGCGTTCGATCTGCTCGATGTTGGGCAGGTCCTCGGCCGGGACGCTCTCCTCCTGGACGGAGAAGTCGGCCCTGTCGCCGGAAGTGGTCGGAGGGCCCTTCGCGGCGGAAGGCGCGTTCGTCCGCCAGAGGAGCGCCGTGCCGAGGCCGACCAGGAGCACGCCCGCGGCCCCCACGGCCAGCATCGGCCGTTTGCCCCGGGCGGGCAGGGGTGTTCGCGGCTCGGGCGCCGTCTTCGGTGGGGGCCGGCTGGACACGGTGGCCTCGTGGCCCGAGGACGGGGCGGGCCGGCTGGACACGGTGGCCTCGTGGCCCGAGGACGGGGCGGGCGTGTGCGCCTTCACCCGGGGTGCTTCGGGCGAGGAGCCCAGGTCCGGGAGCGCGTCCAGCGCGGCGGCGAAGTCCTCGGCCGACGGGAAGCGGTCTCCAGGCCGTTTCGCCATCGCCTTGCGGACCACCGCCTCCAGCTCCTGGGAGAACCCCGCTCCGGGCTGGATGCTGCCCAGGGTGGGGGGCGCGTCCTCCTGGTGCTGGCGCATCACCTCCGTCATGCGCTCGCTGTCGAAGGGCTTGGCGCCGGTGAGCAGTTCGAAGAGGAGCACGCCGACGGCGTACAGGTCCGTCCGGGCATCGATCTCCCCGGCGCGGATCTGCTCGGGGGCCATGTAGCTGGGCGTGCCCACGGCCAGGCCCGTGGTCAGGCCCGAGACCGTGTCGCGCAGCTTCGCCAGCCCGAAGTCGAGGATGCGGATCTGATCGCCCAGCCCCGTGGCCTCGGCCAGGATGAGGTTGTCCGGCTTGATGTCCCGGTGGACGATGTTCTGGGCATGGGCGTGGGCCAGCCCCGCGAGCACCTGCCGCACGATGCCCAGCGCTCGCTTCACCGGCAGGGGTCCGCTCTCGCGCAGCAGCGTGCGCAGGGGCTGTCCCGTGACGAAGTCCATCACCATGAAGGGGGCGCCGTCCTGCACGCCGAAGTCGATGACCGAGACGCAGCATGGGTGGGACAGCCGACTCATGGCCTGCGCTTCGATCTGGAAGCGCCGCTGGAAGCTCTGCTCCGCCGCCATCCAGGAGTGGAGGAACTTGATGGCCACGGCCCGGCCGAGCTCGATGCGCTCGCCGCGGTACACCACCCCCATGCCTCCCGCGGAGAGCCGCTGGAGGATCCGGTAGCGATCCTGCAAGACAGTGCCAATACGGGGGTCGACGACAGCGGTTGATTCCATGGTGCTTGGAGGGGAGCCTATCAGGCTTGTTCCCTTCGCGGGTGGGCGGTCAAGGTTCGCGAAGGGCCTGGAGCGTGTTTGTCTTTGCCTGGGAAGCCGAGCGGCCCCGCTCTCCGCCCGTGGGGAGCGGGCGTATTCCCCGCGCTGGGAGCGTATGAAGGGACTGCTGTCCACCGGGCAGGCGGGTCAACTTTCAGACTGTCGACACTTGGGGATCATCCCATTTCACGGGAGATTTCCACCAGTGGGATTCTTACCCGGTGCGCCGTTTGTCGTGAGACGAATATCCTGGATGCACTAAGCACACGGTCGCGCCCCCAGGCCAGGGAGCACTGGGGCGCCATCACCTGGTTCCGCATGTCCGACATGATCGATTCCCAGAAACTGTTCGACTCCGCCCCCGCTCCGCTCATGGTCCTGGATCGGGAACTGAAGTATGTCGCGGCCAACCAGGCCTACCTGCGGGCTACGTCGCTACGGCGTGACGAGATCATCGGGCGCAACCTCTTCGAGGTGCTCCCCCAGGACTCGGACGCCGCGGACCCCGACGGCGCGGGGAAGCTCCGGGAGTCCCTCGAGCGCGTGCTCGCCAGTCGCATGCCGGACCTGCTCGCGATGGCGGTCCAGCCCATCGCCCGTCCTGGCGAGGGGGGCCCCGTGCTCGAGAAGCGCGTGTGGACCTACTCCCACAAGCCCCTGCTGGATTCCACGGGCAACGTGGCCTTCATCCTCCAGCACGCCGTGGACGTCACGGATCTGCGCACCGCGGATGGCGCGACCGGCGCCAAGGGGCAGCGGCTGGAAGGGGTGTCCGGGGAGCAGCTCGCTTCCCTCCTCGGTCAGGCGTGGACCGTCCAGGAGAACAACAAGGAGCTGGACTACGAGCGCCGCTATCTCCGCCAGCTGATCGATCTGCTTCCCGGGGTCGTGGGGGTCCTGCGCGGGCCTGACTACGTCTTCGACATGATGAACGCCAACTACCTGCCCTACGTTGGCTTCCGGGACGTCATCGGCCTGCCGCTGCTCAAGGCGCGGCCGGAGCTCACGGGCAACGAGTCCATCTTCGACATGCTCCGGCGGGTGTTCCACCAGGGCGAGACGATCTCCGTGAAGGGCTTCGATCTCTCCATCCGCCTGAAGAAGGATGGGCCGATCGAGAACCTCGTCGTGGACTTCGAGTACCGGCCCGTGCGCGTGTCGGGCGGTCCCGTCATGGCCGTCCTCATCTATGGCCAGGACGTCACCGAGAAGGCGAAGGCCGAGGCCCAGGTGCGCCACTACCAGGAGCACCTGGAGCAGTTGGTGCGCGAGCGCACCCGCGCGCTCGAGGAGAGCGAGGCCGAGCGGCGCAAGACCGAGGAGCAGCTGCGCCAGTCCCAGAAGATGGAGGCGGTGGGCAAGCTCACCGGCGGCGTGGCGCACGGCTTCAACAACCTGCTGCAGGTCATCGCCGGCAACCTCCAGCTCTTGCAGCGCGACGTGGGGGGCAACGAGCGCGCCCTGCATCGCGTGCAGACGGCCACCCGCGCCGTGGAGCGCGGCGCCAAGCTCGCCTCCCAGTTGCTCTCCTTCGCGCGCCGCCAGCCGCTCCAGCCGATCGTCGTCAACCTGAGCCGGCTGGTGCGCGGCATGGACGATCTGCTGCGCCGCACGCTGGGCGAGGACGTGGAGCTGGAGACCGTCACCGCCGGCGGGCTGTGGAACACGGCCATCGATCCCAACCAGCTCGAGAACGTCATCCTCAACCTGGCCATCAATGCCCGGGACGCGATGAGCAACAACGGCAAGCTGACGATCGAGGTCAGCAATGCCGTGCTCGATGATCGCTACTGCCGGATGCACCCCGAGGTGCTCGCCGGCCAGTACGTGTTGCTGGCCGTGTCGGACACCGGCAGCGGCATGACGCCGGAGGTGATGGAGCGCGCCTTCGAGCCGTTCTTCACCACCAAGCCCGAGGGCCGTGGCACCGGCCTGGGCCTGAGCATGGTGTACGGCTTCGTCAAGCAGAGTGGGGGCCACATCAAGCTCTACAGCGAGCTGGGGCATGGCACGACCATCAAGCTCTACATGCCCCGCGCGGTGGAGGCCGAGTCGATGGACGCCCAGGTCATCACCGGCCCCATCGAGGGCGGCTCGGAGACCATCCTGGTGGTGGAGGACGATCCCGAGGTGCGCACCACGGTGGTGGAGATGGTGAGCGAGCTGGGCTACCGCGTGCTCAAGGCCGTGGACGCGCAGAGCGCGCTGGTGATTCTCCAGAGCGGTGTGCCCATCGAGCTGTTGTTCACCGACGTGGTGATGCCCGGTCCGGTGCGCAGCCCCGAGCTGGCCAAGCAGGCCAAGGCGCTCCACCCGGACATCGAGGTGCTCTTCACCTCGGGCTACACGGAGAACGCCATCGTCCATGGCGGACGGTTGGATCCGGGCGTGCAGTTGCTGAGCAAGCCCTACAGCCGGGATGACCTGGCCCGCAAGCTGAGGCAGTTGCTCAACGGCCGCCAGCAGCGCCTGGCGGTCCGCGGCGCCGCCCGCCCGGTGCCCACGTTCCCCGCGTCTCCGTCCCCCGCGTCCCTCTCCCCCGCGGCTTCCTCTCCCAAGGCCCCTTCGCCCGAGCGTGCTCCCGCGCCCGCCGCGTCGCGCCGGCTGCGCGTGCTGCTGGTGGAGGACGACGAGGACGTGCGCTCCTCGGCGTGCGAGCTGATGGACTTGCTGGGCCACGAGGTGCTGGCGGTCACCAGCGCCGAGGAGGCCAAGGGCGCGATGGCCGCCAGCGGCTTCGACGTGTTGTTCACGGACGTGACGCTGCCCGGAGCGTCGGGTGTGGACCTGGCGCGCGAGGTGGCGGGCCGCAAGACGGGCATCAAGATCATCCTCGCCTCGGGCCATGGCCACGTGGCGCTGCCCCGGGGAGAGGCGCCGCTGGAGGGTGTGGTGGTGCTGCCCAAGCCCTACGGGCTGCCGCAGATCCAGGCGGCGCTGGAGCAGGCGGTGGCCCTGCCTTGAGCCACCCCCTCCGGCTCTGGCGGCCCGGATGCGGCCGCCAGGCCCGGAGGCCCTTCAGTCCATCAACCCACCGAGGTTGAGATCCAACCGGCTGCGCACGAGGCCGAGCAGGCTCTCCAGCTCGCGGCCCTCGAGCTTCAACCGGGCCGCCAGCTCGTGGCGGGTGAGCCGCAGCAGCCGCTCGCGCGCCTGGGCCACGTGGCGCGCGATGCTGGAGCGTGACTCTCCATACATCGTCGCGAGCCGGTCCATGGTGAGGCCATGCAGGTGGTGCATGCGCAGCAGGGCACGCTCGCGCTCGGGCAGGGCCGCCAGCGCGGCACGCAGCGCCAGGGAGAACGCTTCGGAGGAGTCGGCGCGCAGCACCTCGCGCTCCGGGTTGTCCGGGGCCAGCAACTGCTCGAGCGCCTCGGGGGGCTCGGAGAAGAGCTCCTGGCGTCCACTCTGGTTGGACATCGCGCCGACCAGGCGCGCGGCGACGATGCGCACCCAGGCGCTCAGGGGGCCCCGGCCCGCGTAGTCGGCGATGCGCGGCGGCGCTCCCCCCACGCCCAGCAGCAGCCGCTGGCGCAACATCTGGAGCACCTCGTCCCGGGTGGCGGCCGGCAGCGAGCCAAGGCGCGCGGGCACCTTGCGCAGCACGTGCTGCTCGAAGGCGAGCAGGGCCTGGGGCTCGCCCTCGGCACAGGCGCACGCCAGATAGAGGTCGGCCGCGTGGAGCTGTCGCAGCGCGTCCTCGGGCGCCCCGGGGGGAGGCAGGTGCCGGGCCAGGTGGCGCAGGAAGGACCCCGGGGCGAGCTTCACCGTGGGCCAGGCCCCTTCTCCCGCGGCGAGGTGTCCCGCGAGCAGCGCCTCCAGTCCGGGCCACTCCCGGAGCCAGTCACGGCGATCCTCGGGGGCGTGCGCCAGCAGTACCCGGGTGAGGGGAGCGTCCTCTGCGCTCGTCATCGGGTGCCCCCTCGCTCGGCCAGCAGGGCGTGCCGGGCCCGCCATTCCATCAGCGCGCGGTGCTCCACGCGGGCACGCGTCCCCAGCGCTTCCAGCTGGCTCCGGGCCTCCTCCAGCAGGGCGGCCACGCGTGTCCTCTCCTCGGCGGTGCCGTGCTGGAGCGCCCGGGCCAGGAGGAAGGACGCCCAGGCCGCGTCCAGCTTGTCCCCGGGGGCCCGCTCGTGGATGTGCCGGGCGCGCTCGAGTAGCGGCACCGCCCGCTCGGGGGCCCCGAACTCCAGGTGGGCCTCGCCGAGACAGGCGAGGTCCAACGCCACGTCCGGGCTCTGCTCGCCCTGGGCCGGCTCGTCGAGCTCGAGGGCGCGCTGGCAGCGCACGAGCCCCTCCCGGGGGGCTCCCGAGCGCAGGTTCACGATGCCCAGCTCGCGCATCACGCCCGTGAGCACCGCGCTGTCCGGGCCGTTCGCCTTCTCCAGCAGGCGCAGGGCGCGCGTGAGGTGCTCGCGCGCCAGGGCGGGGCGGCCCGCGCGCAGGTGGACGGCGGCGAGGGTGCGCAGCGGCAGCTCGGCGCGCGGGGTGTCCGGACCCATGCCGCGTTGGATGCGCTCGAGGGCTTGCTGGGCGTAGCCGAGCGCCTTGTCGAGGTTCTGCTCGTCGTAGGCCACCATGCCCAGCCCGCCGAGCGCGGTGATGGTGTGGGGATGGTCCAGGCCCTTGGCGCGCTCGAAGATGGCGAGCGCGCGCTCGAAGTACCGCCGGGACTCCTCCAGCCGGCCCGCCTGCCGCAGCAGGACGGCCAGGTTGTTGATCGGCGCGGCGAGGCTCGGGTGGTCCGGAGAGCGCGCCGCCTCCAGCAGGGACAGGGCGCGGCGGAAGGTGGCGAGCGCCTCCTCGGGCCGGCCCTGTTGCTGCAACTGGGTGGCGATGTTGTTGAGGTTGAGCGCGAGGGTGGGGTGATCCGGTCCCCACATCCGCTCGCGCAGCTCCTGGGCCTGGCGGAAGAGCGCCAGGGCTTCCGCGCCGCGCATCTGCCGCGAGCGCACCCGCCCCAGTCCGGCCAGCAGGTACGAGGTGCGCAGGCTCTCCGGGCCCAGGGTCCGGCGCGACAGCTCCAGTCCCTGGGTGAACTCCGCCTCCGCCTCGTCCAGCTTGCCCTGCACCAGCAGGAGCCCGCCCATGCGCAGGTTCAGGTCCGTGGCGAGCGCCGGGACGCGCTCGCGCCCCAGCCGCTCCAGGGCGGCCCGGGCGTGATGGACGATGCGGTTGGCCTCGTCCATGCGCGCCATCTGGTCCCCCACCACCCACAGCAGGAGGTTCCACGCGCGCGCCACCATCTCGTCATCGCGCCCGGCCTCGGCGGCCCACACGGCGCGGTAGAGGAGCTCCTCCGCCTCCTTGGTCTTGCCGAGCAGGCCGAGCAGCTGCCCGTGCTGGGCGAGCACCTCGGCCTCCAGGGGGCGGAAGTCGAGCCCCTCGATGTCCTTCAAGAGCGCGGTGGTGACCTCGAGGCCGGAGGCGTGGTTGCCGATCTCCAGGCGGGCACGGGCCTCGGCGAGGCGGCGGCGCGCGGCGTCCACCCGGGGGCGCAAGGCGTCGGGAGGTTGGGGCCGGGTGGCGACCTGGGGGACTTCCATGCACCCGGCGAGTCCCTCGAGCGAGGCCACCATCTGGGGCGCGTTCTGCACCGTCTGGGCGTCCGCCTTCTCCAACACGTTGGTGACGGCGGCGAAGTGCCACAGCCGGGTGTCGAGGCAGGCCGTCTTCAGCCACGCGGTGTGGTAGTCGTCCCGGGTCGCCGCCAGGCAGGACTCGGTGCGCAGCGTGCGCCAGGTGGCGGCGTGGGCATCCAGCGCGCGGGAGACGGCCTCCCAGGCGGCGGCGGCGTAGGGCTTGCCGGTGGCGAGGAAGGCCTCGCGCACGTGCTCGCGCCGCTCGGGGCTCCAGGCGGCGGCGAGCTTCTCCGTCTCCTGCTCGCAGCGCACCTCGCGCCGGTGGGCCGCCACGTAGCCCAGGGACACGCCCAGCAGGCTGGCGGCGACGGCGGAGGCGGCCACCCACGTCCGCACGCGCTGGGTGGCGGGAGCGAGCTGGGCCAGCAGCGCCTCCATGGAGGGGTGCCGCTCGCCGGGCGAGGCCTTCAGGCCCCGCCGCACCGCGCGCCGCACCCGGGCGGGCACCTTCGACTCGCCGCCGGGTGGACGCAGCCGCTCCTCGAGCATGGCCTGGTGCAGCTCCTCGAGCGTCTTGCCCTCGAAGGGCCGCACGCCGTGGAGCGCCTCGTGCAGCGCCACGCAGAAGCTGAACTGGTCCGACAGCGCGTCCGCGCTCTGTCCGGCGAACTGCTCGGGAGCCATGTAGGCCGGCGTGCCCAGCAGCGCGCCCGTCCGGGTGAGTGGAGAGCGGACGTCGTCGGGCCCCCGGGCGGAAGACAGGGGGCCGGAGTCCTCCTCGGGCGTGGGCTCCCGCTCGGCGCTGCGCGCCAGCCCGAAGTCCGTGACGCGCACGCGGCCGTCCCGGCCCACGAGGACGTTGGCGGGCTTGAAGTCGCGATGGACGAGGCCCGCCGCGTGCGCCGCCGCCAGCCCCCGTCCCGCGTCGACGAAGACGCGCAGCACCTCGGACCAGGGGCGCGGCTGCTTCAGCCACTCCGCCAGCGTGCAGCCCTCCACCAGCTCCATGGCCAGGAAGACGACCTGGTCGCACACGCCCACGTCGTGCACCGCGACGACGTGCGGGTGGGACAGCCGGGCCAGCGCCTGGGCCTCGCGCAGCAGCCGCTGCCGCAGTTCCTCCACGTGCCGGCCCTCCGAGCGCAGCAGCTTGAGGGCCACCTGCCGCTCCAGCTCGGGATCATGCGCCGCGTACACCTCGCCCATGGAGCCCCGGCCGATGCGCCCGAGCACCACGTAGCGCGCGAGCCGGGCTCCCGGGGCCAGGGGCGTGTCCGCTTCCTCCTTCGGCGCGCCCGGAGAAGAACTGGCTCCCAGGGCCACCTGCCGCTGGCACCCCTCGCACCCATCCACGTGCGCGAGCACCCGTGTCCGGTCTGCCTCCGCGAGCATCCCCGCGAGGAAGTCACTCAGCGTCGTCTCGTCCGGACACGTCGGAGGGGTAGTCACGTCCTCCTAGGAGTACAACTTTTCCTGGTTCCTGGGAAATCTCCCTCGGGATGCCAGCTCCCCGCGCTCGCTACCCAACGGTGCCGACGACCTCGTCCCGGTCCAGGTACTCGCCCTTGACCGTGCCGGAGTACCAGGACGTGCTGTTGGTGCCGCTCTTGTCGTACTGCATGTGGGTGTGGGGGCCGGTGACGTTGCCCGTGCCGCCCTCGTCGCCGATCTGGCACCGGTCACACGTCTTGTCCTTGGACGTGGTGGACACGTAGAGGAAGTGCCACTGGCGGAAGGTGTAGCCGTTGGCGAAGGTGTGCTTCACCTCGTTCTGGTTGCCGCTGCCGTTGCCGTAGCAGACCTTCTCGGTGGTGCGGATGGTGACGTTCCAGTAGAGCGAGGCCTTCACGGCCGTCTCGACGCCCCAGTAGCCGCAGGCGTTGGGGCTGGAGAGGTCCACCGCGCCGTGGAAGGAGCCGCTCGAGTAGTAGGTGGTGGCCGTCACGGTGCCCGGGAAGGGCGCGCCCACGGAGTAGGCGGTCGCGGCCGTGGGCAGCAGGGCCAGGGTCATCAGGGAGGCCAGGGTCGTCTTCAGGTTGCGCATCGGGGTTCCTCTCGGGCCGGTTGTCCGGCCCCCGGGGGGAGGGTGCTGCTGTGCTGGGGTGCTGCTCATCGAGCCTGAGACAACCGCTGCTTCGCGCTCAGGATCAGGCTCCACTCCTGAAGGTTCATGTTCAGCACGCGCGTCCACGCGTCGACTTCCGGCGCCAGGCGCGGATCCACGTCGCGCAGGCGCTGCAACTCGGGCACCGCGCTGGAGAAGCCGAGCCGGGCGATGCCCGCGAGCATGGCCTTGCGCGCCTGGGGGTCCGTCTCGGCGCGGTACTGGGCGCTGATCGCTTGGCGCGCGCTGGCCATCTCCGCCGCGGGCACTCCGCCGAGCGCGGTGCTCGCCGCCGCGCGCACCTCCGCGGAGTCGCTGCCGAGCAGTTGCTCGAGCTTGCGCGCCGAGTCGGCGCTCACCTCGCCCGTCATGAGGTTGCCGAGAATCCGGGCCGTCACCTTGGGATCCGACGAGGCCGCCGCCGCCGCCACCGCGGTGTCCGCCGCCTGGGCATGGCGCCCGCCGTACACCTCGAGGTTGTCCGTGACGAGGTTGGTGGCGGCCTCCTGGCGCACCTCGGGGGAGGGGTCGCGCACCAGGCGCTCGTACATGTCGCCCGTGCGCTCCAGCGCGCCCGTCTGCCGCATGGCCCGGACGGTGGCGGCGCGCAGGGCCGGGTCGCGGTCGTTCAGGGCGCGCTGGGCCACCTGCTCCAGCGACGTGTCCTCCAGGCCCCGCTCGGTGCGCGCGACGAGGGCGGCCGCGAGGTGCTCGACCATGACCGGGTCGTACTCGCGCTCGAAGGCCGCGCGCAGCTCCTCCAGGGGCAGCGTGGTGGCGGACTCGCGCAAGAGCGTGCGCAGGTAGCGCTTGTAGGCCTCGGACTTCGAGCCGAGCCCGCGGCGGATCTGATCCATCAGGCCCTCCACCGAGCACGTCTCGCCCCGGAGCGCGGGGGCCTCGGCTGGAGGGGTGGACGTCTGCGCGGGCGCGAGGGCCGGGGCGAGCAGGCTCAGGCCGAGCACCAGGGCGGACAGCGGGTTCTTGCGAGGCGCGAGTGTCATGGGAAGTCTCCGGGCCTCAGCCGTCATGGTGATCCATGCAGCCATGGGGATCCTGCGAGGGCAGGCTGAACCAGATGCGCTCGTAGTCGATGATGCCGCTGGCGTAGAGCCGCTCGAAGTCCTGGTAGTCGCCCTGGAAGCGGGGATCCGCGAGGGCCATGTTCGCCATGACGGGCAGCGCGTCCTTGCCGGCGGCGCGGGCGGAGAAGCGGAAGAGGGCCCAGCGCACGCACAGATCGCGCTCGGTGGCGAAGGCCCGGGCGTAGATGTCCAGCACCTGGGCCTTGTCCTGAGCGAGCGATAGATCGTGCGCGGCCACCTGCCGCACCTCACCGCTGCCTTCGGTGGTGAGCACCTGGGCCAGACGCGAGACGGCCTGCGTGTCGAGCGGGGCGTCGGCGTGCATCTCCATCTCGAGCGCGAGGTAGCGCACCGGCTCGTCCAGCGACTCGGTGCCGATGGTGAGCAGCTTGTCGAGGTAGGGCTTGACGTTGCCCGTGCGCTCGAAGTCCTGCTTCATCACCCGGCCGATGGCGCGCGTGGTGACCCAGCCCGCCTCGCCCGAGGCGGCGTCCTTGGCGAAGTGGCTGAGCCGCTCGAGCTGCGCGGGCTCGAGCCGGGGCAGCTTCTGCAGTCCGTCGAGGAACCCCGCGCGCCGTCCCAGGTCGAGCTTCTCGTCGAGCCCCAGGGTCATCAATTGCTCGACGACCCGGGGCTTGAGCAGCGCCGGAGCGCCCCGGACGCCCGCCAGGAACAGCTTGAACTCCCCAGGGGAGGCCTCGCGCGCCCAGTCGAGCACCTCGAGTGCCCGGCCCTCGTCCTCGCCGATGAGCTCGGCGAGGCGCTCCTTGAGGTAGGCGAGCACGTGCGGATCTTTCGAGGCGAGCAGGGGCCCGGCCCAGTCCCGGAACGTGCCGAGCGTCACCGACTCGTTGAAGCGCTCCAGGTCCTGCCAGCAGGTGGTCTTGGAGAAGCGGGGGGCCTTCTCCTGGGGCGGCTCGGCTCCGCCCGGGCCCGAGCTGGAGCCGGAGGCCGCACGGGCCGTGTTCGCCGAGGGCACGCGGGGGGTGGGGGCCCCGGCCGCTCCGGACGCGTCGCCCTGTTGCTCGGCGCCTCGGGTGAGCAGCGCCACGGCCGAGAGCAGGGCCGCGGCGCCGAGCGCGACCGCGATCGTCGGACCGCGCCGGGAGGGCGGACTCACCGGGGCGGGCCCGGAGCGAGGGGGAGCATCAGGGGTCATGGCGTGCCAGGTGCGGGGTTGCACTGACTACGAGCGACCGCCCGGCACACCATCCCAGGAAAAATTAAAAAATTATTACAAACTGATTATCCCGCCATTTCCCGAGGACGCAGGGGCAGCTCGATGGTGAAGGTGGCGCCCTGGCCTCGCCCGGCGCTGTCGCAGCTCAGCCGTCCATCCATCTCCTGCGCCGCCAGGGCGCTGGCGTGCAGCCCGAAGCCGTGGCCGTCCTTCTTCGTGGTGAAGCCATGCTCGAACATGCGCTGCATGTGCTCCGGGGCGATGCCCACCCCGTTATCGCTCACCTCGATGCGCAGCCGCTCGTCCCCGCCCTTGCGCACGCGCAGTGCGAGCAGCTTCGCGTCCCGTCCGCTCTCCAGCAGGGCGTGCCGGGCGTTGGTGAGCAGGTTCACCAGGATCTGCAGCAGCTTGTGCCTGTCGAGCGGCACCTGGGGCAGCTCGTCGTACTCGCGCTGGATGCGGATGCCCAGCCGCTCGAAGGACGTGGCGTGCAGGCGCAGCGCGTCGTCGATGAGCTCCACCACGGAGATGGGCTCCACCTGGCCGCGGGAGCGGGCGTGCTCCTGTTGCAGGGTCACCACGGCCTTGATGTGCTCCATGTTGCGGATGAGCCGCTGCATCTCCTCATGCATCGTCGCGTGTTCCTGGCTCAGGTGCTGGGTGATGGAGGCGAGGTACTCGGGGAGCTGGCGGCCCCGGGCGTCGCCCGAGAGGAAGGCGGGCAGGTCGTTCACGTGCTCCTTCATCAGGTCCACGGCGCGCGACAGCATGCGCAGGCGGGAGCCGCGCAACTGCTCGCTGACGAGCGAGGCGGAGACGTTGACGCTGTTGAGCGCGTTGCCCACGTTGTGCAGCACGCCCGTGGCCATCTCCGCCATGCCGGCCCGGCGCGAGGCCTCCACCAGGCCGCGGTGCAGCTCGTCCAGCCGGGCCTCGGCCCGCTTGCGCTCCCGGATGTCGCGTCCGAAGAGCGTCACGCCCACGCCCTGTCCGTGCTCGTCCAGGATGGGGTTGAGCGACATGTCCATGTCCAGGATTTCGTTGTTGGCCAGGGGGTAGGCGATCTCGCGGCGGAAGGGTTTGCCCTGGCGCACCAGGGCCAGGGTCTTCCGCCAGTTCTCCCGGATCTCGGGCGAGGCGCGCTCGGCCAGCGTGTCGCCCGGGCGCGGTTCCCGTCCATAGGCATCGCGGAAGCGCCGTCTCGCGGCGGAGTTGATGGTGACGATGCGGTCCTGCGCGTCCAGTGAGCACACGATGTCGTCCGTGCTCTCCAGGAGGCTGGCCAGCTTGCGCTCGCTGTCGCGGACCGCGGCGTTCGCCGCATCGCGCGCGGAGCTGAACAACGCGCTCAGCGCCCAGGTGAGCACCAGGACGATGATGTCGATCACCCCGTTCATCCAGCTGTGAAGCTCGTAGAAGATCGGATGGTGGGTGCCGAAGCCCGACATGTAGAGCGGGTGGAGCACCCCCACGTTGACGCAGAAGATGACGGTGAACAGCAGGCCCGTGCGGATTCCCACCAGATAGACCGCGAGCACGGGGACGAGCGCGATCGCGGAGGGTGCGCTCTCATGGGGCGAGGTCAAGCCCGGCGTGGTCACGATGTAGGTGAGCACCGAGAACGAGGCGGTGAACAGGCCGCACGCCAGCAGCGCGGGAAGACGGGGCGAGGTCCGTCCGCGCATGAACATCAGCAGTGACACCCAACCCACCGACATCACCAGTCCGAACACCACGGGCCACTTCGCGGAGGAGAGCAGTGGCCCCGCCACCACGTTCATCAGGGAGACGAGCAACAGGATGAGCTTGGTGCCGACCAACACCCGGAAGCGTCCGAGTTCCTCGGGAGGCAGGCGGCGCTGCTCCCGGGTGAGGAACATGTCCAGTTGTCCGAGTATCCACGCGTGTGGCCCTTGACTCATGGCCGTGAAGTCTAACGTGGAGTCTGGTCCGGGCAGGAATTGGGGGGTTACTCCCGGGTGACGGCGCGCAGCACCCCTTCCTTGCGTTGCTCGAGCAGCCGCAGGCCGAGCGGGAGCAGCGCGCGGTAGAGCGCCCCATTGAGCGCGGCGCACAGGGCGAGCAGGGCCAGGGTCCGTCCCTCGGGGCCCGTCGTCCCGGTGGAGCGCAGGGCCCAGACGAAGGGGGCGCAGCCCACGCTCGCCGCGCCGATGCCCAGCAGGGAGGCGGTGAGCGGCAGCTTGTCCCGGCGCTTGAGGCTCGCGTGGAACTTCACCGGGAAGAACAGGGACAGGAAGTTGCCCGCGGTGAGGATCACCGGAATCACCGCCAGGACGGCCGCCATGGCGCACAGGAAGTCCAGCGCCGAGCCGCGGCCGAAATACACCCGGTAGAAGATGCCCACCCCCAGCGCCATGCCGCCCGCCGCCAGGCCCTGCACCCGGTTCTTCGCCCGGAGCACGTCGCCCAGCTCCACCGGCGCCGCGAGCAGCAGGGCGAGCCCATGTCCGTCATAGGCGAACGTGTTCTGCGAGAACGTGGAGGCCATGACCACCGCGCCGTAGATGCACAGGCCGCCCATCAGCCAGGCATCCGCGCTCGCGCCGAGCGCGAACTCGGCCAGGGCGCGCGCGGAGGTGAGCTTCATGAGGATGGCCAGCACGAAGGGCACGGCGGCGAGCAGCCGGGCGCGGGGGTTGCGCCACAGATCCAGGGCCTCGCGCGCGAGCAGCGTGGTGAAGCGGGTGCGCGTGTGGGCGAAGGGATCGCTGTCGCCGGCCTCCTTGACCGCCGGGCCCGCGCGGCCCACGCCCCGGTGGAAGCGCAGGAGCAGCGCGTAGGCGAGCGCCATGCCCAGGAAGGTGAAGACGAGCATGCCCAGCCCATCGGCCAGGGCGTGGCGCGTGGAGCCGTAGGTGAGCTGAAGGAGCGCGTCGCCGAAGAGGCCCGAGGGGACGCGGCCGAGCGCGAGCGTGGCGTCGACGATGAGGGCCATGTCCAGCTTGTCCACGCCGCCCTCGCCCACGGCGGTGAGCCACGAGGTGTCGATGGGGGGAATGAACGAGGCGGCGGTGAGGAAGAGCACGAAGCCGCCGCCGAGCAGCTGGGCACTGTTCTTCGCGCGCAGCACGTTGAGCACCAGGTGCAGCCCCACCCGGCTCCAGGCGGCGTTGAGCAGGGCGAAGAGCACGTAGAGCACCAGGGCGAGCGGCCCGTGGCGCACCGGGTGCACCGAGGCGTAGCCGAGCGCCGCTCCCGTCAGGGGCGCGTAGAAGACGAGCGCGCGCGGCTCCAGGAGGCTCGCGCCCGTGGAGGCGAGGAGCAGGCGCAGGGGGGAGATGGGGAAGGGGGCGTAGCGGCCCAGCTCCGAGTGGTCATCCACGCCCGCGCTCATCAGTGGCCACGCCACCCAGACCGCCGAGGTGACGAAGCACAGCAGGTTGAGGATGAAGAAGGGCCAGACGCCGTCCTGGGCCACGCCCGGCAGGCGCATGAGCCCGTAGAACGTCATGCCCAGGCCCCAGGCGGGGGCGCTCGACAGGAGGAAGGCGCCCACCGCGAGCAGACGGCTGCCGCCCCGGCCCTGGTTGAGTCCGAGGTTGAGGCGCAGGCCCCACAGCAACCACAGGTGGCGCAAGAGCCCCGGCGCGGTGGGGCGGCTCACGCGGAACCCCGGCGCAGCGCCACTTCGGGCACCTCGGGCGCCTCTCCATAGAAGGACAGCCTCGCGTTGCGCGCGGCCGGCACGGAGATGAGCTTCTCGAACACGGCCTCCAGCGAGGGCGCGCCGTGGCGCTCCTTCAATTGCTCCACCGTGCCCTCGTCCACCATCTTCCCGCCGCGGATGACGCCCGCGTGCGTGGCCAGCCGCTCGGCGATCTCCAGCACGTGCGTGGTGAGCAGCAGCGTCACCCCGCGACGGCTCAGCTCGCGCAACAGCTCGCGGATGACGCCCGCGGCCAGCACGTCGATGCCCTCGAAGGGCTCGTCCAGCAGCACCAGCTCCGGTGCATGGATGAGCGCCGCGGCGATCGCCAGCCGCCGCCGCATGCCCTTGGAGTACTCGGCCACCAGCGCGCCCGCCTTGTACGTGAGCTCGGTGAGCTCGAGCAGCTCCGCCGCCCGTGCCGCCGCCTCGTCGCCCGCCAGCCCGTACATTCGCCCGCAGAAGGTGAGGTATTGCCGCCCGCTCAGCCGCTCGAAGAGGCTCAGCTCCTCGGGCACCACGCCGATGTGGCGTTTGATCTCCAGGGGCCTCGCCACCGCGTCCACGCCCAGCAGCTGGATGTGTCCGGCGTCGGGCGCGTACACGCCGGTGAGCAGCGCGATGGTGGTGGACTTGCCCGCCCCGTTGGGCCCGAGGAACGCATAGAAGGCGCCTCGCGGGATGTTCAGGTCCATGCCTTGCAGCGCGGTGAAGCCGCCAAAGCGCTTCACGAGCCCACGGGCGTCGACGGCCAGATCAGGGGGAGGGGGTGCCATGCGCGAGCCCATGATCTCATCCGACGCCTGCTCCCGTTGACAATCCCCCCTCTGGCCCGCTCCACCCACCTGGGCCCACCCGCCGAGGGGTGCCCCGCCCCGGGCGTCCGGCCGAGCTTTCGGGGGTGACTTGACCAGAACGTTTTTGAAACCTATTCTCATTATCACTTCGACCGCCGCGAGCCGCGGCCTTCACCGTTTCGAGCCTCTCCTATGATCGTTTGCCTGTGCCGTGCTGTTTCGGACCGGACCATTCGTGCCCGCATCTCCGAGGGAGCCCACACAGTCGAGGAGCTGGGGTCGGCCTGTGGGGCGGGGACAGGGTGCGGTGGTTGTCATGATCAGCTCACCCAGCTCATCGGCGAGGCCCGTCAGTCCAACACCGTGCGGCCCGCGTGCCGCGAGAGTTGTGCCGCGTCGACCCTGAGGGTAGCGTCCGTGGCCCTATGAAAGGCCATCCCCAGGTCATCGACCTGCTCAACGACGTCCTGACGACCGAGCTGACGGCGATCAACGAGTACTTCCTGCACGCGCGTATCGCCCAGAACTGGGGCTATGAGCGCATTGGCAAGAAGATCTACGAAGAGTCGATCGGCGAGATGAAGCACGCGGACAGGCTCGTCAAGCGCATCCTCTTCCTGGAGGGACTGCCGAACCTGCAGCGCCTGGCCAAGGTGAACGTGGGCGAGAGCATCCCGGAGATGCTCCGTCTGGACCTGGCCCTGGAGCAGGGCTCGCAGAAGCGCCTCAACGAGGGCATCGAGCTGTGCCGCTCGCTGGCGGACAACGGCAGCCGGGAAGTGCTCGAGCGCATCCTCGAGGACACCGAGGAGCACATCGACTGGATCGAGGCCCAGCTCGAGCTCATCAAGCAGGTGGGTGAGACGAACTACCTGGCCCAGCAGATCAAGAAGGAAAGCTGAGCGCGCCGCCTCCCGCTCTTCCCGGGGGGGAGGGGAGTGTGGGGGGCGGACCGCGTCCGGTCCGTGAACCCCTTGCGATGAGTGCCCCCATGCCTTCCCTCGTGCGTCCGAGCGCGGAGCGCGCCCGGCTCCTGATTTCCTGCGCGGATCGTCCCGGCGTGGTCGCGACGGTGACGCGGTTGCTGTTCGAGCACGGCGCCAACGTGGTCGACTCGGATCAGCACACCGAGCCGGATGATCTGCGCTTCTTCATGCGGCTGGAGTTCGATCTGCCCGGGCTGGCGGAGCGGCTGGGGGCGCTGGAGGAGGCCTTCGCGCCCGTGGCCGAGCGCTTCGGCATGCAGTGGCGGCTCATCCCCGCCGCGCGCGTCAAGCGCATGGCGCTCTTCGTCTCCAAGCAGGACCACTGTCTGCAGGAGCTGTTGTGGCTGTGGAAGAAGGGGGAGCTGAGCGCCGACATCCCGCTGGTGGTGAGCAATCACCCGGACGCGCGCGAGGTGGTGGCCCCCTTCGGCATCCCCCTGCACCACGTGCCCGTGACGGCGGAGACGAAGGCGCGGGCGGAGGCGGCCACGCTGGAGCTGTTGCGCGCGCACCAGGTGGACCTGATCGTGCTCGCCCGCTACATGCAGATCCTCAGCGGGGACTTCATCGCGAGCTTCGGGGGCCCCATCATCAACATCCACCACAGCTTCCTGCCGGCCTTCGTGGGCGCCAACCCCTATGCCCAGGCGCACTCGCGGGGGGTGAAGCTCATCGGCGCCACGGCCCACTACGTGACGGCGGAACTGGACGCCGGGCCCATCATCGAGCAGGACGTGCATCGGGTGGGGCATCGGGACGCGGTGGCGGACCTGGTGCGCATCGGCCGCCGGGTGGAACGCACCGTGCTCGCGCGCGCTGTCTCGTGGCACCTGGAGGACCGGGTGTTGCCGCACGGCAACAAGACCGTCGTCTTCTCCTGAGCCCGCCGCAAGGCGGGGCCCTTCCCTGCATCTTCAGGGCGGCTTCAGTGCATCATCGCCACTTCGGGCGGTCCGATGATGCGCTGCACGGTCATCCTCACCTTGTCGAGGTCCACCGGCTTGGAGATGTAGCCCGCGGCGCCCACGAGCTCGGCCTCCCACTCGAAGCCATAGCCGGAGATGATGATGATGGGCAGGCCGCGCGCCCGGGGCATCTTCTTGAGGGCGTCCAGGAGCCCCCAGCCGCTCATGACGGGCATGCGCAGGTCCAGGAGCACCGCCTGGGGCAGCTCTCCCTCGAAGACATCCAGGGCTTCCCGCCCATTGGCGGCCTGCCCCGTGCGGTAGCCCATTTCCTCAAGGGCATCGCAGATGAGCGTGCGGTGGCTCGCGTCGTCATCGACGACCAAGATGTAGGACATGGAGGCCTCGAAGCGTATCCGGTGACAAAACCGGATTCTATGGGGGGCAAGATGCGAACGGCCCGTCAGTTGCGGAAGGGGTCTGCCCGCTTTTCAACACCCTTCGAAGAGGTGCAAGGCGTTCTGACCGAGGATGCCCGCTTCTACCGCGTCGTCGAGTCCGAGCTCCAGCAACCGCCGGAGTTCGCGATCCCACGCATAGGGCAGATTCGGGAAGTCCGTCCCGTAGAGGATGCGCTCGGGACGGACCTCCAGCAGGCGGCGCGGCGGGGAGGTGGGGAAGTAGCCCGCGAGCGCCATGGTGGTGTCCAGCCAGAGATTGTCGTGGCGCTCGAGCAGCCGCGTGTAGGCGTCGAACTCGTCCGCGCCCAGGTGGGGGATGCACAGGCGCAGGTCCGGATGGTCCTTCAGCACCCGCTCCACGCGCTCGGCCGAGCACAGGGCGTGGACATCGCACGCGTAGTGGGGACTGGAGGGCTCGCGGCCCGCGTGCATCACCAGGGGCTTTTTGGCCCGGGCGCAGGCCGCGTACACCTCGTGCAGGGCGGGCGCGTCCGGGGCGAAGCACTGCACGTGGCAGTGCAACTTCACCCCCTTGAGCCCGGCGGCGAAGGCCTCGGCGAGGATGTCCGCCGCGCCCGCCTCCCCGGGGAGCACGGTGGCCAGCCCCAGCACGCGTGGCTCGGCGCGGACCACCTCGGCCATGTAGGTGTTGAGGAAGCGCGCCATGCCCGGCTTGTGGGCGTAGTGCAGCGCCACCACCCGGTGCACGCCCCGCGACAGCAGGAAGGAGAGCACCTGGGGGGTGTGCAGCTTGTAGCGGATGGGCCAGCCGTACTGGTCGAACCAGCGCCAGATGGCCTCGAACACCCGATCCGGGAAGAGGTGGACGTGGGCATCCACCACGGGCGGCAGTCCCTCGGGCAGCCGAGGCCCCTCCTCATCCTCCAGGGCGGGCAGTGGCGGCACCCGGGTCTCTCCGGGCGCCAGCCATCCCGCGGCGCCCAGGCAGGCGGGAAGCTGTTCGGAGGGGTCCTCGGAGGGGTCCATGGGTGGAGCGCGGCTACTGCTTCTTGGGCGCCTGCTCGTCCTCGGGTGTGTCCAGGCGCCGCAAGAGGGTGTTCTGCGCGTAGCCGGCACGCTCCAGGCGCTGGGTCTCGATGACATCCGCGACCTTGGTGCATACCTGTCCGAGCACACGCAGCGACTCGGCCAGGACCTTCTCCACCTGGTCCTGTGCGTCCGCCCGCTTGATGACGGTCCGCTCTCGGCGGAACAACGAGGGCAACTTCATCCCAGGTAATCTAAGGGATGACCCGTTCGGGGGCCACTGTCGCTCACTTCCCGCCGTCGCTCTCTTCCACCAGATTGGAGGGCGGCCGGGCGGGTCGATCAACAGATTGACAGCCCGGCAAATTTACAAAGTGTGCGACGCCCGGCGGTTACCGGGGCGGCTCCGAGGGAAAGAGTTTTCTATAGGACCCTGGAGAGGGCCTTTCACGAATTTTCAAAGGGGGGGATGGCGCGCGGAAAATTTGTGACTACAGTGATTCCACTCACGTGCCGGCATCGTGTCGGACGGTCGAAAGGGGGACTGCGCAATGGCTTATGACGGCGAATTGGTGAAGATGGCGAACGGCCGCTGGGCGCGGTTCCAGCGCTGCCAGGTGTACCGCCCGGGCGTCGATGACGCGGGCGAGACGATGATGTTGATCGCAGTGGAGTTGGATGAGCGCTACCAGCGCTTGTTGGATGAGGCAGCGGACTCACTGGCGGATTACCGGCAGAGAGGCATCGTGGTGCAGGCGACGCTGGATGATGGAGCCCAGCGCCTGACCCTGCAGACGGAGTTGCAGTCGAGTGCGGTGAATTAGTCAGCGGGGCTGGTAGAAGCGCGCGGCGTTTTCATGGGCCACGCGCTTCACCACCCTCTCGGACAGCTTCGCCTTGGTCAGCAGGTTGGCCACGCGCGCCAGTCCGAGGATGTCCCCGGCGCCATCGCCGGCATCGGAGTTGAGCACCAGCCGTTCGCTGCCCAACCGGCGCACCAGCGCCACGGCACGCTCGGCCCGGAGCGCCTCCGGATGGAGCGTCAATCCCGCCCAATGCCCACACCCGAGGATGTTGCGCACGGTGCGGCCGTTGGCGTGATCCACGAGCACGCGCGAGGGCAGCACGCCGGAGTCGCGCACGAGGGTGAGGATGCGCCGGGTGTGGCGCTCCTTGTCGAGCACGGGCGTGTGCACCACCACCTTGAGCTTGAGCTGGCGCGCGAGCGCGAGCTGCTCGATGAAGGCCTCCTCCTCCTCGATGCCACCCGAGTGCAGGCCCGTCTCGCCCAGGGCCACGACGCGGCCGCCCCGGAAGTAGTCGGGCAGGTGGGAGAGCACCTCGGACAGGCCCCGGCGGGGGATGCAGCGCGGGTGGACGCCCAGCACCGCCCAGGCGCGGATGCCCAGCCGCTCCAGGCGCGGCAGTTGCTTCAGCACCAGATCGTCGAAGTGCTTGCGCAGCGCCTTGGACGTGGGCTCGGGCAGGTGGTGGGCCACGACGATCGCCCGCTCCACCCCGAAATAGCGCATGGACTCGAGGTCCTGATCGCTCAGGGACTCGGGGTGGAGGTGTGCGTCGAAGAGTTCGGGCAGTTCGGGCACGGTGGCGCGCGTCCTCTCGGTCAGTCCTGGCCCAGGGCGACGCCTTCGTTGCGCGGGTCGCTCGCCGCGCTGCGCAGGTTCGTCCGGGGATCGCTGTAGACGGCCTCCGCGTCGCCCCAGGCCGGCAGCCGGCGCAGCTTGTGGCCCTTGGCCTCCAGGGCCTTGAGCGTGGCCGCCTCCAGGCCCCACTGGTCCACCCACAGCTCGTCCGGCAGGTACTGGTGGTGCACGCGTCCCTCGCCCACCGCGCGCGTCACGTCCATGCCCTGGTCCACGACGTTGGAGATGACCTGGATGACGGTGGTGGGGATGGTGGAGCCGCCGGGGCTGCCCACCGCGAGCATCACCTTCTTCGGATCCTCCTTGGAGAAGACGAGCGTGGGGGACATGGAGGACAGGGGCACCTTGCCCGGGGCGATGGAGTTGGCCTCGTAGCCCACGAGCCCATAGGCGTTGGGCACCCCGGGCCGCGCGGAGAAGTCGTCCATCTGATCATTGAGCAGGATGCCCGTGCCCTTGGCCACCACGCACGAGCCGAAGCCGTAGTTCACCGTGGTGGTGAGCGCCACGGCGTTGCCGTCCTTGTCGATGACGGACAGGTGCGTGGTGTTCTTCTTCTCCGAGGACGTGGCCGGATCATACCAGCCGGCATCCGGCTTCTTGAGCGTGGAGTCGCCCGCGGCCTCTCCGGGAGCCAGGAGCGAGGCGCTGGGCGTGGCCTTCTTCGGATCGATGCTGCCGGCCAGGTCCGCGAGGTAGCCGGACGAGGTGAGGCGCTCCAGGGGGATCTGCACCATGGCGGGATCTCCCAGGTACTTCGTGCGGTCCACGTACGCGCGCCGCAGTGTCTCGGCGTACAGGTGGATCTCCTCCGGGTCGCGGAAGGCGAGCCCCTGGGGCCGCAGCTTCTCCAGCACGCCGAGCGTCTGCACCACCGCGACTCCGCCCGCGCTCGGCGGCGGCATGGTGAGCAGCCGGTGGCCGCGGTAGCTGCCCTCCATGGGCGCGTGGGTGCGCGTCTTGTAGGCCTTCAGGTCCTCGCGGGTGATGAGGCCGCCTCCGGCCTTCACCGTGTCCACCACCGCCTGGCCGAGCGCGCCCGTGTAGAAGGGCGCCGGGCCGCTCTTGGCGAGCGTGGTGAGCGTGCGGGCCAGGTCCGGCTGGCGCAGCGGGTGCCCGATGGGCGGCGCCTCCAGCGCGCCCTCGGCGTTCTTCACGAGGAAGATGCGCGAGGCCTCCGGATCCTGCCCCAGGCAGTCGCGCCGCATCTTCGCGATGGCGTTGTACTTGGGCGACACCCAGAAGCCCTCGCGCGCCGCCTCGATGGCCGGCTGCAACACCACCGAGCGCGACAGCTTGCCGTGCTTCTCGAGCAGCTCGAGATAGCCCGCCACCGCCCCGGGCACGGCCACGCTCAGCACGCCGTCCGTGGACAGCCCCGGCACCACCTTGCCGTCCTTGACGTACATGTCCCGGGTGGCGGCCTGGGGTGCCACCTCGCGGAAGTCCAAGGCGCGCGTCTCGCCCGTCTTCGCGTCATGCACCAGCGCGAAGCCGCCCCCGCCCAGCCCCGAGTAATAGGGCACCACCACCGCCAGGGTGAAGGCCGCCGCCACCGCCGCGTCCACCGCGTTGCCGCCCTTGTTGAGCATCTTCAGCGCGGCCTCGCTCGCCATCGGGTGGGCCGTCGCCACCGCGCCCCCCCGGTACTGCCGCGTCGCCCCCACCGGGCCCGCCGCGAGGAACACTCCCAGTGCCAGCGCCCAGCTCTTCCGGTGAGTCCTGATCTTTCCCATCCGCACGTGCCACGTCTCCATAAAAGGCCTGCAACTCGTTCTTCCCCGCTCCGGGGGTTCTGGAGTATCCCGGCCGCTGGCCGGACCGACCACAACGCATTTCATTTCGAAGTGTCCGGCGGACGCCACCCACGATGGACCACGGATGGACGGGACCTGGCGGGCCCGGCATCTTGCGCGGGACGTCGCCATGGCGCCGGGGAACCATGAACGCCGATCCGAACCCAGTCAATCCAACGATGCCACCGCCACCGGATGTGTCCGTGACGACGCTCTTCTTGAAGCCCGTCTATGGCATCACCGTGAGTCGCAACACCCTGTCCGTGTCCGTCAGGGCGCATCTGGAGGACGCTCGCGGGCCCCGTTCCGCGGCTCGTGGTTGACGTGCCCCCCAGCCATCCCTAGTTATCGCCGACATGACAACTCCTCTGGCGGCGGTGGTGCTGTGCGCGGGCAAGGGCACGCGGATGCGCTCGGAGAAGGCCAAGGTCCTTCACCCCATTCTCGGCAAGCCCCTGTGTTTCTATCCCCTGATGCGTGCGCTGGAACTGGGCGCCTCGCCCGTGGTGCCCGTGGTGGGCCACCAGGCGAGCGAGGTGGAGCGCTCCGTGCGCGACCTCTTCGCCGCCGCGCCCCTGCGCTTCGCGCTCCAGAAGGAGCAGCGGGGCACGGCCGACGCGGTGCGCTCGGCCGAGGAGGCGCTCAAGGACTTCAAGGGCCGCGTGCTCATCCTCTACGGGGACGTGCCGCTCGTGCGCCGCGAGACGCTCGCCGCGCTCGTCACCGCGCATGAGCAGGGCGGGGGCGTGCTCTCGCTCATGTTCGCCCATCTGGAGGATCCCACCGGCTACGGGCGCGTCATCCGCGAGGGCGGCCTGGTCAAGCGCATCGTCGAGCACAAGGACTGCTCCCCCGAGGAGCGCCTGGTGCGCGAGTGCAACGTCGGCATCTACCTCGTCGACTCGTCCTTCCTCTGGGCGGCGCTCGCCAACATCAAGAGCACCAACGCCCAGGGCGAGTTCTACCTCACGGACCTGGTGGAGATGGCCGCCTCGCAGGGGCCGGTGCCCGCCATCGAGGCGGACTTCAACGAGACGGCCGGGGTGAACGACCGCGTGGAGCTGGCCGCGCGCGCCAAGGATCTGCAGCTGCGCATCAACACCTGGCACATGCGCAACGGCGTCTCCCTGGCCGACCCCGCCACCACCTACATCGAGGAGGGCGTGACGATCGGCCCGGACACCGAGATCGCTCCGGGAGTCAGCCTGTCGGGCGCCACCGTGGTGGGCCGCCAGGTCACCATCGGCCAGGGCTGCGTGCTGCACGCCTCCTCGGTCGCTGACGGAACGACCCTGAAGCCCTACACGGTGCTGGAGGAGGCCCGCGTCGGCGAGCGGTGTATCCTGGGGCCCTTCTCGCGGCTGCGGCCCGGGACGGAGCTCGCCGAGGAAGTGCATCTGGGGAATTTCGTGGAGACGAAGAAGGCCCGCCTCGGCCGGGGCACCAAGGCCAACCATCTGGCCTACCTGGGCGACGCGAAGATCGGCTCCGGGGTGAACATCGGCGCCGGCACCATCACCTGCAACTATGACGGAGTGAACAAACACGTCACCGAACTCGGGGACGGAGTGTTCATTGGCTCCGACTCCCAGCTCGTCGCCCCGGTCAAGGTCGGCGACGGTGCCTATGTCGGTGCGGGCACCACGGTGACGAAAGATGTGCCCTCCGGGAGCCTCGCTGTGTCCCGGTCGCCGCAGGTGAACAAGGAAGGGTGGGTCGAGCGCAACAAGGCTCGGCTCAAGAAGTCCGCGGAATCAGGCCCGGCCAAGTCGGACAAGGTGTCGGCGGGGTAGTGGCGTGGGTCTTGCTTGTCGTCAGGGCGACAGAGGTCGCCCGATGTAGGTGGGTTTGCTCCCCGGGGTGAAGCTCGGGGACCATGGGCGTGAGAGAGGACAGAACAATATGTGCGGAATCGTCGGGTACGTTGGTGACAAGCAGTCGGCTCCCATCCTGGTCTCCGGGCTGAAGAAGCTCGAGTACCGGGGCTATGACTCGGCGGGCGTGGCGGTGATCAACCGCAACGTCCTCAACGTGGTGCGCGCCACGGGCAAGCTGAAGAACCTGGAGAGCCGTGTCCAGACGGACCTGCCGCAAGGCACGGTGGGCATCGGCCATACGCGCTGGGCCACGCACGGCCGGCCGTCCGACGAGAACGCGCACCCGCACACCTATGGCGGCGTGGCGGTGGTGCACAACGGCATCATCGAGAACCACCTGGCGCTCAAGGAGGAGCTGCGCGCCAAGGGCCACGTGTTCGCCTCGGAGACGGACTCCGAGGTGTTCGCCCACCTCATCTCCGACGAGCTCAAGAGCGGGCTGGACCTGCCCGCGGCGGTGCGCGCGGCCATCTCCCACGTCAAGGGCACCTACGCCCTGGCGGTGGTGACGGAGAGCGACCCCAACCGCATCGTGTGCACCAAGGAGTCCTCGCCCATGGTGCTGGGCCTGGGCCAGGGCCAGAACTTCGTGGCGAGCGACGTGCCCGCGCTGCTCGAGCACACGCGGGACTTCATCTACATGGAGGAGGGGGACCTCGCCATCCTCACCGCGGGCGGCGTGGAGATCTTCAACCGCTCCAACCAGAAGGTGAACCGCGTCACGCGGCGCATCGACTGGACGCCGATGATGGCGGAGAAGGGCGGCCACAAGCACTTCATGCACAAGGAAATCCACGAGCAGCCTCGCGCCGTGGCGGACACCCTGCGCGGCCGCATGATGCTGTCCGAGGGCGACGTGCACTTCGAGGGCTGGACGATGAGCCCGGAGAAGGTCAAGGCGCTCACGAAGATCACCATCCTCGCGTGCGGCACCTCGTGGCACTCGGGCATCGCGGGCAAGGCGATGATCGAGACCCTGGCGCGCATCCCCGTGGAGGTGGAGCTGGCGAGCGAGTTCCGCTACCGCGACCCCATCGTCGAGTCCTCGCACCTGGCCATTGCCATCAGCCAGTCGGGTGAGACGGCGGACACGCTGGCGGCCTTCAAGGAGGCCAAGGCGCGCGGCGCTTCCACGCTCGCGCTGTGCAACGTCATCGGCAGCGCCATGACGCGCGAGGCCGAGGTCACCGTGCTCACCAACGCGGGCCCGGAGATCGGCGTGGCCTCCACCAAGGCCTTCACCACGCAGCTCGTGGGCCTGTACCTGCTGGCGGTGAAGCTCGGCCGCATGCGCGGCACGCTCTCCGTCAAGGCGGCCCAGGAGCACCTCACCTCGCTCACCGAGATTCCGAAGATGATCGAGGACGTGCTCAAGTGCGAGCCCGCCGTGAAGCGCGTGGCGCGTGACTTCATGAACGCCCAGGACTTCCTCTTCCTCGGCCGCGGCCCCATGCACCCGGTGGCGCTCGAGGGCGCGCTCAAGCTCAAGGAGATTTCGTACATCCACGCCGAGGGCTACGCCGGCGGAGAGATGAAGCACGGCCCCATCGCGCTCATCGACGAGAAGATGCCCGTGGTGGTGATCGCTCCCAAGCAGCCGCACGTGGCCTACGAGAAGATCATCGGCAACATCGAGGAGGTGCGCGCGCGCGGCGGCAAGGTCATCGCCGTCATCGACGAGGACGACACGCACGCCTCCACGCTCGCCGACCACGTCATCCGCATCCCCGCCGCCACCGCGCTGCTCGCGCCCGTGGTGGCCACCATTCCCTTGCAGCTGCTCGCCTACCACGTGGCGGAGATGCGCGGGAACGACGTGGACCAGCCGCGCAACCTCGCCAAGAGCGTGACGGTGGAGTAGTCCGCCGCCGGCCCCTCCCTCGCGAGGGGCCGTGAACGCACGACGCCCGGGTCCCTCGTTCAGGGTCCCGGGCGTCGTCATGTCCGGCGCTCGCCGCCCAGCTCAGAACGCGGCGTCGAAGGTCACTTCTCCGACGACGCCCACCTGGTAGGCGGACACGCGGCGCTCGAAGAAGTTGGCCAGCTCCTGCACGTCCTGCAGGTCCATGAAGCCGAACGGGTTCTTCGCCCCGTAGCGCTTGGGCAGCTCCAGCATCCCCAGGCGCTGATCCGCCACGTACTCGAGGTACTGGCGCATCTCGTTCACCGACAGCCCCGCCACGCCGCCGCCCAGGAGGTCCTCGGCGAAGCGCAGCTCGCACGCCACCGCCTCCTCCATCATGGTCACCACGTCGCGCTCCATCTGCGCGTCGAAGAGGCCGGGCTCCTCGCGGCGCACGCACTTGACCACCTCGAAGGCGAACGCCATGTGGGCGCTCTCGTCGCGGAACACCCAGTTGGTGCCCCCGGCCAGGCCGTGCAAGAGCCCGCGCGAGCGCAGGAAGTACACGTAGGCGAAGGCCGCGAAGAAGAAGAGCCCCTCGATGCAGGCCGCGAAGCAGATGAGGTTGAGCAGGAAGGCGCGGCGCTGCTCGCGCGTCTCCAGCCGGTCCAACTGGTGCACCGAGTCCATCCACTTGAAGCAGAAGGCGGCCTTCTCTTGGATGCTCGGGATGTTGTCGATGGCGGCGAAGGCCTTGGCGCGCTCGGCGGGGTCCGGCACGTACGTGTCGAGCAGCGTGAGGTAGAACTGCACGTGCAGTGCCTCCTCGTAGAGCTGGCGGGACAGGTACATGCGCGCCTCGGGCGCGTTCACGTGCTTGTACAGGTTGAGCACGAGGTTGTTGGACACGATGGAGTCGCCCGTGGCGAAGAAGGCCACCAGGCGCTGGATGAGGTGGCGGTCCGCGGCCGACATCTTCGAGCGCAAGTCACCCACGTCCGTGGAGAAGTCCACCTCCTCCACCGTCCAGGTGTTCTTGATGGCGTTGCGGTACATCTCGAAGAACGCCGGGTACTGCATGGGGCGCAGGGTGAGGTTGAGCCCCGGGTCGAGCAGGCGCCCGCCCGTCTTGGGAGTCGCGTTGGAGGGCATGGGGGTCTCGAGCGGCTTGGCGGCGGCGGTCACTGGCAGGCCTCGCAGGCTTCGGGGTTTTCCAGGGAGCAGGCGATGGCCTGCGCTTCGGTGGGCTTCTCCTCGCGGGGCGCCTCGACGGTGGCCTTGGCGATGCGCGTGGCGGGGCGCGAGCGCAGGTAGTACGTCGTCTTCAGCCCCTTCTTCCAGGCGTACATGTACATGGAGCTGAGCTGCCCGATGTTGGGCGACTCCATGAAGAGGTTGAGCGACTGGCTCTGGTCGATGAAGGCGCCGCGGTCGGCCGCCATGTCGATGAGCGAGCGCATGGGCAGCTCCCACGCGGTGCGGTAGATGGCGCGCACCTCGGCGGGGATGTCCGAAATCCCCTGGATGGAGCCCTCCGCGAGCTTGATGCGCGTGCGCATCTCCTCGTTCCACTTGCCGAGCTGCTTGAGCTCCTCGACGAGGTAGCGGTTGACCTGGAGGAAGTCCCCCGAGAGCGTCTCGCGCTTGAAGAGGTTGGACACCTGGGGCTCGATGCACTCGTAGCAGCCCGCGATGGAGGCGATGGTCGCCGTGGGGGCAATGGCGATGAGCAGCGAGTTGCGCAGGCCCGTCTGCTTCACCCGCGTGCGCAGCGCGTCCCAGCGCGCGGTGTCCTCGGGCGTCACGCCCCAGGCGTCGAACTGGAGCTCGCCCTGGGCGGCGCGCGTCTCGGGGAAGGAGGGGTGGGCGCCGTGCTCGGCCGCGAGCTCCGCGGACGCCGAGAGGGCGTGGAAGTAGATCTCCTCGGACACCTTGCGCGAGAGCGTGCGCGCCTCGGGGGCGTCGAAGGGCAGGCGCATCTGGAAGAAGACGTCCTGCAGGCCCATGATGCCCAGGCCCACCGGGCGCCAGCGCCGGTTGGAGCTCTCCGCGGTGGCGATGGGGTAGTAGTTCAGGTCGATGACCCGGTCGAGCTGCCGCACCGCCGTGCGCACCGTCTGGGCGAGCTTCTCCCAGTCGAACGTCACCTTGCCCGCAGCGTCCGTGGACGTGTGCCGCGCGAGGTTGATGGAGCCGAGGTTGCAGACGGCCGTCTCGTCCTTGCTCGTCACCTCGAGGATTTCCGTGCACAGGTTGGACAGGTGCACGACGCGGCCCGGGCGCGCCGTCTGGTTGCACGCGCGGTTGCTCTTGTCCTTGAACGTCATCCAGCCGTTACCCGTCTGGGCGAGCGTGCGCATCATGCGCGCGTACACCTCGCGCGCCTTGATGCTCTTGACGGCGAGCCCCTTGACCTCCGCCTCGAGGTAGGCGCGCTCGAAGTCCTCGCCGTACAGGTCGGTGAGGTGGGGCACCACCTTGGGATCGAAGAGCGACCAGGAGCCGTCCGCCTCGACGCGCTTCATGAACAGGTCGGGCACCCAGTTGGCCAGGTTCAGGTTGTGCGTGCGCCGGGCCTCGTCGCCCGTGTTGTCGCGCAGCTCGAGGAACTCCTCCAGGTCCGCGTGCCACGTCTCCAGGTACACGCACGCCGCGCCCTTGCGCTTGCCGCCCTGGTTCACCGCCGCCACGGACGCATCCAGCGTCTTGAGCCACGGGACGATGCCGTTGCTGTGCCCGTTGGTGCTGGTGATGAGCGAGCCGCGCGAGCGGATGCGGTGGTAGGCCAGCCCGATGCCGCCCGAGAACTTCGAGAGCATGGCCACGTCGGTGTAGCGCTGGTAGATGCTGCCCAGCTCGTCCTCGGGCGAGTCGAGCAGGAAGCACGAGGAGAGCTGCTCGTGCCGGGTGCCGGAGTTGAAGAGGGTGGGGGAGCTGGGCACGTACTCCAGCAGCGAGAAGCGCCGGTAGAGCTCCAGGGCCTCGGGCACCGTCTCCCCGAGCGCCACCGCGATGCGCATGAAGAAGTGCTGGGGCGTCTCCAGCACCGCGCGCGTGGTGGGGTGCTTGAGCAGGTAGCGGTCGTACACGGTGCGCAGGCCGAAGTACTCGAAGAGGCGGTTGCGCGTGGGATCGATGGAGTCGTTGAGCTTGCGCGCGTTGGCGGCGACGAGCTGGGCGACGCGCTCGTTGACGAGCCCCAGCCGGTGGGCCGCGGCGATGGACTGCGAGAAGGAATGGACCTCCTGGCCCGACAGCTCCTTGTCGATGTAGGTCGCGAGCAGCCGCGCGGCGAGCTTCGCGTACTCGGGCTCCTCGAGCGTGAGCGAGGCCGCCGTCTGGATGGAGAGCTGATCCAGCTCCTGCGTCGAGGCACCATCATAGAGACCGGCGATCGTCTTGGTGGCCACGCGGATGGCGTCCACCTGGCGCAGGCCATCACAGCTGCGGCTGATGGCGCGGACGATTTTGTTCAGATCCGCGGCCTCGAGTGTCCCGTTGCGCTTGCGCACCCGCATGGTGGTGGCGGTCGGTTGCGGGTTGGGGGGCGAGACGGGGATGGTGTCCAACATGTTGCGGCTCCTCCTACACGACCGTGGCGGCTGGAGCACGGTGGGGCGGGGACGCAACGGGAGCCCGCACGCGACGAGTGGCGCTCGTGGCGTGTTGGACCGCGCGCCTCCCCCGAGGTGCTCCAGGTCGAAACCGCCCCTGGATGTCTCTCCAGGGAACGGGTGCTGGCAGGTATTCGGGCTCGCGAGCGTCCCGGCGTCTTCTCCGGGGTACCACTGCCTACTGCCGTCCCCTTCCCAGCCCGAGAGCCAGTGGTGTGGACGGGTTCGTTCTCGCTGACCGCTGCGGGGCAGCTCCGGACTTCCACCGGATTCCCTTATGAAGCCCGGGTGACGCGCGTCCGGGCACCAGCGACGAGCCACACCTTAAGGGGGGACTTGTAGGAGTCAAAGAAGCGGCGCGCGGTGACAGGGCGGTGTCGTCTGCCCGACGGCGGCCCTCGCTCCCGGGGGCAACGGGTCCGCTCCCATGAGGTGCGATCATTAAATGGATGAGTGATGAGCGGGCCTCTTCCTCCTTCTTCCTTCACCGGCCCGCGGGTCCGGGACGCCGTGCGGCGGGAGCCGGAGGTGCCGTCGCTGGCCCCCTGGGAGCCGCTCCCCGATTCCCTCCGGGCGCCCCTGCCGGAGGCGACGCGGCGGGAGGTGTCGCGCCTCGTGGATGCGGCCCGGAACGCCACGGGGGACGAGCGGGAGGTGCTGGCCGGTCAGTTGGGCGCCCAACTGGAGGCGCTGGGGGAGGGGGGCGGCTCGCGGGAGGTGGCGGATCTGCTCCTGCACCTGTTGGAGAGCGGCCAGTTGGAGGGGCTGGTGGAGCGCGGGGGCCGGACGTGCCGGAGCGCGGCCGTCGAGTCCCTGACGCGGCTGGGCTTTCCCTACGCCCTGGAGGTCCGTCCCGAGGATCTGGATCATCTCCGGGCGTGGACCCGGCGGCGGCGCGGCCCGGCGCTGCCCTCCGGCGTGGTGCCGGTGGGGGCGTTGGGGGTGGGCTTCGTCGGGCAGTGGTGGGCCCTGCCCCCGGAGGTGGCTTCCGAGGTGGGGGGGCTGGGGCCGTTCCTGGTGGTGCTCATGGGCCTGGCGCTGATGGGGCTGATGATGGCCCTGTTGGCCCCTGAACGTTCTCCCTCCAGGCGGGCGGGCCTGTTCGTGCTGCTCCTGCTCTCCCTCGTCGAGGTGTTTTTGGGGGGGCCCGCTGGTTATCACGGAGCGGCGAGTGGCCTGGGCGGGCTGGTGGCCTGCCTGCTGCTCGTGCGGACACGACGCTGAACGTTCTGGGTCATGTCAGACGGATGGACTAGGGTTTTCCCATCGCGTACTAAACGTGAGTTCAGGTGAGCCGGGGTGGCTCGCCGCATACGCAAGGAGCAAGACGAAATGGCCGTGAATCCGGAGAAGGAGAAGGCGATCGAGTTGGCGATGTCCGCGGTGGAGCGCCAGTTCGGTAAGGGGTCCATCATGCGGCTCGGCAACGAGGAGCCGCTGGTGAGGGATGTTCAGGCCATTTCGACGGGAAGCGTCTCGCTCGACATCGCCTTGGGCGTCGGAGGCGTGCCCAAGGGCCGTATCGTGGAGATCTACGGGCCGGAGTCCTCGGGTAAGACGACGTTGTGCCTCCATGTGGTGGCCGAGGCGCAGAAGCGCGGCGGCGTGGCGGGCTACATCGACGCCGAGCACGCCATGGACATCGGCTACGCGCGCAAGCTGGGCGTGCGCACGGATGACCTGCTGCTGAGCCAGCCGGACACCGGCGAGCAGGCGCTGGAGATCGCCGAGATGCTGGTGCGCTCGGGCGCCATCGACGTGCTGGTGGTGGACTCGGTGGCCGCGCTCGTGCCGAAGGCGGAACTCGAGGGTGAGATGGGCGATGCGCACATGGGCGTGCAGGCGCGCCTCATGAGCCAGGCGCTGCGCAAGCTCACGGGCACCATCAGCAAGAGCCAGACGTGCGTCATCTTCATCAATCAGATCCGCATGAAGATTGGCGTGATGTTCGGCAACCCCGAGACGACGACGGGCGGCAACGCGCTGAAGTTCTACGCGTCGCAGCGCCTGGACATCCGCCGCGTGGGCGCCATCAAGAATGGCGAGAACGTGGTGGGCAGCCGCACCCGCGTGAAGGTGGTGAAGAACAAGGTGGCGCCTCCCTTCAAGGAGGTCGAGTTCGACATCATGTACGGCACGGGCATCTCGAGGGAGGGCGACCTCATCGACCTGGCGTCGACGGACAACATCATCGAGAAGAGCGGCAGCTGGTTCTCCTTCAAGGGAGAGCGCATCGGCCAGGGCCGCGAGAACGCCAAGGACTACCTGCGTGACCACCCCGAGGTCATGAAGGAAGTGGAGCGGCAGGTGTACGAGAAGTACGGCATCGGCAAGCCGGCCGTGGCGGCGGTGCCGCCTTCAACGGATGGCGAGCCCGCGGCCGAGGGCCACACCGAGAAGCGCCAGCGCGTGAAGGCCGTGAAGTAGTCCACGCCTTCGTGGCCTGAAGTGCCTGAAGTCCCAGGGGCCGTCTCCCTTCACCGGGAGGCGGCCCCTTCGCTTTTTGGCCCTGGAGCCGTCTGGCGGGCCCCTGGCCTGGGTGGCGAGGGGCGCCTCGGTCCGACACTCCGGGGGAGGGCGTGGTGGTTCTCTGTGGACAACGGTGGGCCTTCCGCCGGAAGGTCGCTGTCCCCGACCGCGGGCCGCGCCGCGGTGAGGTACTGGAGACAAGGAGCCGCATGATGCGTCGCATCGAGACCGCCCTGTTCGCCGCCGTCTGTGCCGTGGTTTTCGTGGCCTGTTCCGCGTGTGGAGGGAAGGACAATCCCAACGGCCCCGTCAGCAAGACGAGCCAGTTCTTCCTGCCCACGGGCGAGCCCCGCAACACGGGGGATCCGCACATCCAGGCGGATGCGCAGGGCAACTTCCACATCGTCTACCCGGCCTACTCCCGGGGCGATGCCTACTACGCCTTCTGCCCGTCCAATTGCAGCTCGGTCGAGCAGGCCAAGGCGGTGCTCCTGGAGACGCAGGGCACGGTGGACAACGCCCGGGTGGCGGTCGGTCCGGACGGCAAGCCGCAAGTGCTGCTCAGCACCCACGAGCGCGTCTACTACGCCACGTGCTCGGGCGACTGCACCCAGCGCGCCTCGTGGACGGTGACGCCCATCCTCGAGCACGGCGGTGAGCGCGAGGTCTCCGGAGACGCCTTCGCCGTCACGCCCCAGGGCAAGCCGCGCTTCATCATGCACAGCTACCGCAGCATTGGCATCGGGGCGCCCACTCCCGCGACCTTCTATGTGCAGTGTGACAACAACTGCCAGAATCCGGGGAGCTGGACTCAGGGGCAGATCTCCTCGCGCAACTGGCAGATGAACTCGCTGCGCTTCACCCCCTCGGGCCAGCCGCGTCTGGTCAAGGCGGAGCTCGTCGATGGCGGCAATCACCTGAGCTATTACTACGAGTGCGACACGGATTGCGCGTCGGCCGGCAACTGGAAGGGCACGGCCCTCTACAAGGCGTTCTACGGCTTCTCCGAGGCGGTCCGCATGTACCCGGCCATGTCGCTGCGGCTCACGAGCCAGGGCAAGCCGCGCCTGGCGCTGATGGGCGATGACGGCAGCGGCCGCAACCTGCTCTACCTGGAGTGCGACACGAACTGCACCTCCGAGGAGGGCTGGTTCGCGCAGATCCTCCTGCCGTCCAACGAAGGGGGCGCGCAGCTCAAGGCAGGGCTCGAACTCGCGCTCGACAGCAAGGATCAACCGCGCATCGCCTACGCGGCGGCCTACAACATCGTGATCGCCCACTGTGACGCCAACTGCACCGACGAGACGAAGTCGAAGTGGAACCTGGCCAAGGTGGAGTTCGCCGCGGACATGGAGAAGGACAAGATCATCCCCTATCCCGACTGCAACATCGCCGGGGGCTGGTTCCTGCACAGTCCGTCGATCGCGCTGGGCAAGGAGGGCCTGCCCCGGGTGGCGTACCGCGCGCAGGACATCAGCGGTGGTGGCTCGAACCCTGGCCCCGGGGAGATCAAGTGCACGGCGGGCGCAGACATGACGTTCGCCCGCTTCGCCCAGATCGACGAGCTGCGCGCGCCGTGAGCACAAGGCCTGGAGCCGCGCTGTGCGGCTCAGGGCACGAAGGTGAGCGCGCCCGCGGGGAGCTGTGTTCCCGCGGGCCACAGCAGGTAGGCCGAGCGGCGTGAGTGATCCCACACCCGCAGCAATTCCTCGCGGCGGTACGTCACGCTCACCGTGTCGTCGCTGGGGAAGGCCGGGTCGTTGCAGACGACGTCGCCCTGGGGCGAGAAGCCCTTCACCACGAGCAGGTGCCCATCCGAGCGGGGAACGGGCGAGCCGGTCAGCTCGCCAGGCTCGTAGGCGACGCTGATGCTCACGGGGATGCCCTGGGCGATGAGCCGCTCCACCTGGGTGAAGGAGTCGAAGCGCGCCACCATGCCGTGGAGCGCTCCGCCCGCCAGCGCCGAGGCATAGGCGGTGTTGAAGGGCCAGTTGCCCGCGCCCGCGAAGACCGGATCATAGACGGAGGAGGCCGCCACGGGCACGCTCACCTGGAGCGCGTCCTGGCCGAGCCGGTGGCTCCAGTACGCGAGCAGCATGGAGAGCGAGGTGGGGGAGCACCAGGCGCCGCCATGGGGTGGGTAGAGCATCTGCGAGCGGCCGGGCACCTCGAGCACCGTGCCCCAGGCCTGCTGGTCCGAGCGCTCCTCGGGCGCGGTGCGGCCCGTGTCGGTCACCGCCGCCGCGAGCGCGCGCACGCGGGGGCTCGTGCCGGGTTGGGTGGAGAAGAGCCACACCGTCATCCGCAGCCCGTCCGCCTTCTGCTTGAGCACGAGGGTGTCGATGAGCACCTTGCCTCGCGCGTCCTCCTGGCGCTCCACGCTGTGGCGCGTCACGGTGCCCGGCTCGAGCGCCCAGACGCCGAAGTCGTAGTCCTTCGTCCACTCGCCCTCCACGCGCGCCGCGAGCGTCAGCCGCACCCAGGTGCCCGGCGGGGTGTGCACGTCGAACGAGGGCACCACGTTGTCGAAGCCACCCGGGACGGGTTGCACCTCGGAGCGGGCCCGGCCCACGAGGAGCGCGCCCTCGGGCAGGGGACTGTCCGTGCCGGGCAGGGCGTGGCCCGGGAAGGGATCCGCGGGCGCGGGGCCGGAGGCGTCCAGCTCGAGCTGGCCCTCGGAGGTGAGCCGGGTGCCCTCGCGGGTGAAGCGCTCGAAGTCGCCCGCCTGGGCGCTCTTCCTCCAGATTCTCGCCACGGGGGGGGTCTCCTCGGGGGATGGCCGGGTCTGCCAGCTACACGCCGTCAGCGCCGCCGTCAGGAGGACCAGGGGCGCGCGGACAGGGGCGTTGGGGGGAGTCGTCATGAGGTCCTCTCGGGGGTGAAGCGGAAGGGGAGGGCGCTGGGGCTCACTTCACCAGCTCGGACAGGAGCCGGTGGACGAAGTCGGCGCCGGGCTGGAGCGAGGCCACGGGGATGCGCTCGTTGGGGGCGTGGGCCGTGCGCGCATCCTCCGGCGTGAGGGCGAAGGGATCGATGCCGTAGGCGTGAATGCCCGCGCGGCGCAGGGCGGTGGACTCGGTGGTGCCGGTGGACATGCGGGGGAAGACGGGCGCGCCGGGCCAGACCTTCGCGGCGGCGGCGCGGGCGGCCCGGAACATCGCGTTGTCGCCCACGGGCGAGGCGGGAGAGTCCAGGGGCCGCGCGTTCCATTCCACCTGGATGTCCGGGTCTCCCATCGCCGCGACGAGCCGCGCGCGGACCTGCTCGGGGTTGTCATCCGGGAGCAGCCGGCAGTTGAGGGTGGCCTCGGCGGTGGCGGGGATGACGTTGGGGCGGGTGCCCGCGGTGAAGACGGTGGGCACGCAGGTGGTGCGCAGCACGGCGGCCAGGGCGGGCTCGAGCCGCGCGAGCGTGTCCACCGCGTCCTGGGGCGGAGCCTCCGGAGCGGCGGCGAGCCGCTTCAGGGCCTCGCCCGTCTCGCCGTCCGTCACCTTCAACCGGCCCTCGATGTTCAGCCGGGTCACGGGGGTGAGCCGGGTGGGGAAGGTGACCGCGCCGACACGGGCCACCGCCGCCGCCAGCCGCACCAGGGGCGAGGGGGTGGCCGGAGGCACCGAGGAATGTCCGCCGGGGCCGGTGGCCCGGAGCACCATGTGGCGCGAGACGCGCTCGGCGGCCTGGAGGTTGACGAAGCGCACCCGGCGGCGGTCCTCGCTCAACTCCGTGAGCCCGCCTTCATTGAGGGCGAACTCCGCCTCGCGCAGCTCGGGGCGGTGCTCCAGCAGCCAGTCGATGCCGGCCTGGGAACCCACCTCCTCGTCCGCGCTGAGCACGAGCACCACGTCGCGTGAGCGCTTCGCTCCCTCCCGTGCGAGCCGCCGCAACGCGAGGATGCTGGCCGCGGCCATGCCCTTGTTGTCCTGCACGCCGCGCCCATACAGGAAGCCGTCGCGCTCGGTGAGCGTCCAGGGATCGGACGTCCACTCGTCGCGCCGCGCGGGCACCGTGTCGAGGTGGGCGAGCACGAGCAGGGGCCTCGCGGCGCCGGAGCCCTCGAGCCGGACGATGAGGTGGGCACGTCCGGGAGTGGCCTCGACGAGCTCGGAGGAGATGCCGGCTTCGCGCAGCCACCGCGCGGCCACCTGGGCGGCGGCGGCCTCGTTGCCGGGAGGGTTGGAGGTGTCCACGGCGATGAGCTCGGCAAGCAAGGTGCGCATCTCTCCCTTCGCCGGGGGCGGGGCGCTGGCGGCGAGTCCTCGGCCGGGCGCGAGCAGGAAGGCGAGGGCCAACAGGAGGGGGCGCATGCGTGGGGAGTCTAGGGGAGTCGCTCAGGGCTGTGCTAATGCGGCTCCTTCCCCTGGGTTCTCCGCATGCCACTCTCCCTGGATGTCCGAGTCCTCGAGCTTCCCCTGCGCCACGCCTGGACGATCGCGCGGGGGACGAGCACCTTCAAACGCAACGTCATCGTCGAGCTGCGCGCGGACGGGGTGGTGGGCCGGGGCGAAGCGGCACCGAACGTGCGCTACGGGGAGTCCGCCGACACGGTGACGGAGGCGCTCGGACGGCTCGCTCCAGTGCTCGAGGGGGACCCGTGGCACTTCCGGGTCCTCTCCGAGCGCCTCGACGAGGCCCTCCCGGGAAACCATGCCGCCAAGGCGGCGTTGGACATGGCGCTGCATGACCTGGCGGGCAAGCGGCTGGGGGCTCCGCTCTATCGGATGTTGGGGCTGGATCCGGCGCGCATGCCGATCACCTCCTTCTCCATTGGCATCGACGATGCCCAGACGCTGGCGCGCAAGGTGCGCGAGGCGGAGCCCTATCCGGTGCTCAAGGTGAAGCTGGGCGCTCAGTCGGTGCGCGAGACCTTCGGCGCGGTGCGGGACGCCACGTCCAAGGTGGTGCGGGTGGACGCCAACGAGGCGTGGGGCGCCGAGGAAGCGCTGCGTCACATCGAGTGGCTGGCGGAGCGGGGAGTGGAGTTGGTGGAGCAGCCCCTGCTGGCGGCGGATGTCGAGGGCGCGAAGTGGCTGCGCGAGCGCTCGCCGCTGCCGCTGGTGGCGGACGAGGCGTTGATGAAGGCCTCGGACGTGCCGCGGCTGGCCGAGGGCTACCACGGCATCAATGTGAAGCTTCAGAAGTGCGGGGGGATCCGCGAGGCGTTGCGCATCATCGAGACGGCGCGCGCCTGCGGACTGAAGGTGATGGTGGGGTGCATGGTGGAGACGTCGGTGGGCATCGCGGCGGCGGCGCACCTGGGGCCGCTGGCGGACTGGTTGGATTTGGACGGCAACCTGCTGCTGGCGGCGGACCCCTTCCAGGGGCACCCGGTGGTGGACGGGCGCATCCGGCTGGGGGACGGGCCCGGGCTCGGCGTGGAACCTCAATCCCAGCCATGAGCGGACCGCTCATCCAGGAGCCCATGGCGGTGCTCACGGTGCTGCTGGCCGTGTTGGCGCTGCTGCTCTTCGTCGAGCGGCACCCGGTGCTCGGGCGCTTCTTCAAGGCCGTGCCCCTGCTGGTGCTCGTCTATTTCATTCCCACGCTGCTCTCGAACACGGGAGTCATTCCCACGCAGTCGGCGCTGTATGGCTTCGTGTCGGCGTACCTGCTGCCCGCGAGCCTGGTGCTCCAGGTGTTGTCGATGGACCTGGGAGCCATTGCCCGGCTGGGGCGCAACGCGGTGGTGCCCTTCCTGGCGGGGACGGCGGGCATCATGCTCGGGGGGCCGAGCGCCTATCTGCTGCTGGGGCGGTGGATGCCGGCGGAGCTGGGAGAGCAGGCGTGGAAGGGATTGGCGGCGCTGAGTGGCTCGTGGATTGGGGGGAGCGCGAACTTCGTGGCCATCGGGCGGAGCATCGGGGCGCACGAGGACACGTTGAGCATGATGGTGGTGGTGGACGTGGGGGTGTCGAACCTGTGGACGGCGGTGCTGCTGTGGTTCGCGGGCCAGGAATTGAAGATGGACGCGCGGATGGGCGCGGACCGCAAGGCGCTCGATGAGGTGCGCGAGCAGGTGGCGCGCTTCCAGGCCTCGGTGGCGCGGCCCGCGACGCTGTCGGACCTGGTGTGGATGCTCACCCTGGGGCTCGGGACGACGGTGGTGTGCACGGAGGTGGCGCGGCACCTGCCGGACGTGGGCACCTTCATCACGGGCTTCACGTGGGTGGTGTTGTTGGTGACGACGGTGGGGGCGGCGATGTCTTTCACCCGCTTGCGAGAGTTGGAGGGGGCGGGGGCGAGCCGGGTAGGGGGGTTGTTCCTCTACGTGCTGGTGATGACCATCGGGGCCAAGGCGGACTTCCGGCGGTTGTTGGACGCGCCGGCGATGGTGGCGGTGGGGCTGGTGTGGATGGCGATCCACGCGGGTTTCATCCTGGCGGCGCGGCGGTGGCTGCGCGCGCCCATCTTCTTCGCGGCGGTGGGCTCGCAGGCGAACGTGGGGGGCGCGGCCTCGGCATCCGTGGTGGCGGCGGCCTTCCACCCCGCGCTGGCGCCCGTGGGCGTCATGCTGGCGGTGGCGGGCTACGTGCTGGGCACCTACGGTGGGCTCGTGTGCGCGGTGATGCTGGAGCAGGTGTATAATTGGCTACACTGAATTCATCGGGTCGACGTCGAATGCTATGAACATCACGTGTGGTGCAAGCGACGTCATCATTCAAGGTGCGACGCGAACGACCAGAGCGCGCCTCGGCCACATTCCTCGTTCAATTCGAGTCAGGGTGAAATGAGCGCCATTCAACTCGTATTCTCGGGCTGGAAGGACGATCCGCGCTCGGTGGATCTCGTTCATCTTCTTCGTCGTGAACTCAAGCTATCGCTTGGTGTTTCCAAGCGGATCGTGGATTCTATTGTTGCTCGGCCAGTGGAGGTGGTCGAGGTCTCCAATGAAATGGTCGCGAAACGGGTGCGCGAACTCGGTGCAGGTGTCGGACTATATGCCGCTGTGAAGGGACCGAAGATCTATTTCACTGGCCTGAGACCCAACGCGAGTCGGGAATCTCTGGTTCACTTGCTCTCGGAGGATGGTGGACTCGCGGTGGATGAGGCAGGCCGCTTGGTTGACCGGATGGTTCGCTTGGGTGAAACAGCAGTGGAGAGCGATGATCAGGAGTGTGCCCTTAGATGTTGTGAGGGGGCCGAGCTGCTAGATTTTGTCTGTACTCTCACCGCATAGGGGCCAGCGTCAAAGGAACCCCGGAAAGCTGGCACGAAGAGCACCTCGTCGCCGCGCCGCACCAGCACGTCAGTGCTATGGCGTCAGCCCCAGTTGCTGCATGTACGCCTGGTTGTCCCAGAACAAGCAATATGTCGACGTTGCACTCGCGCGACTAGCTGGCTCCAGCGCTCTTCACTGTTGCTCGATTGGAACGCCCGCCGATGCCACTCCGGCCCTGGCCTGCCGATGTTTCCCCTACTAAAAAGGCGCTTCACCGGAAGGACCCCGGAGCAGGAGCCTCGCATGACGACTCAGGGAAACATTGGCGCGGTGCACATGCTGAATCGGATCGCCACGTTCCTGGCCCGCCGTGACCTCGGAGCGCTGACGGCAGCCGCTCTGCGCTCGAGCGCGGGAATCGAGCGGGCGGACCTGCTCCTCTTGTTGGGAAGCAGCCTGCCTCGAACCGCCGAGTGGGCCGCCGCCGCCTTCGCCTCGGGGATCGCCGAACGCTTCATGATCGCTGGCGGTATCGGTCACTCGACCGCGATGTTGAGGGAGGCGGTCCGCGAGGAGCCGCGGTACTCGGACATCGAGCTGGAGGGCAGGAGCGAAGCGGAAATCATGGCCCACATCGCCGCCCGCTCCGCGGGACTGGCGCCGCGCGACATCCTCCTGGAAACCGTGTCGACCAACTGCGGGGACAACGCGATCCAGTCCAGA
This sequence comes from Cystobacter fuscus, assembly GCF_044360685.1. Lineage (GTDB taxonomy): Bacteria > Myxococcota > Myxococcia > Myxococcales > Myxococcaceae > Cystobacter > Cystobacter fuscus_C. Next base: position 2,357,095 of record NZ_CP043491.1, read on the forward strand.
CGTGTCTTGAAGCAGCTCGGGCTGTCGCCACGCACCGTCATCCTGGTGCAGGACCCGACCATGCAGCTCAGGACCCACGCGTCCTTCGACCTGTACTGGAACGCCGAGGCGGAAGGAATCCAGCTCATCAGCCAGGCGCCCTTCGTTCCCCAGCTCGTCGTGCGCGACGGCGCGTTCGCCATCGAGCCGGGGACCGATGCCGGGCCCATCTGGAGCGTGGAGCGCTTCATCTCGCTCCTCCTGGGGGAAATTCCGCGGCTCCACGATGATGAAGCGGGCTATGGCCCTCGCGGGAAGGGCTTCATTGCCCACGTGGACGTGCCCGAGGACATCCTCAAGGCCTACCGCCAGCTCCTCCCGGAGTTCGGCGCCCTGGTGCGCAAGCCCGGCTAACGGGGCGCCGTTAGCGCGAGGGCTGGCCCGGCTTGCGCGCCGGCAGCACGCCACAGTGCACGAGGGTGGGCACCACCTCGCCGGGCTCGAGGCCCGCCTCGCGCATCCAGGCGCGGTACTCCGCCGCGCTGTAGGCCCGCCCCTCGGTGAGGGTGAGGAGGATGGCCGAGTAGTGGGCCACCGCGACCGGCCCGTCGAGCGCATCATTCAGGAACACGTCGTGCACGAGCAGGCGCCGACTGCGTGAGCGTCAACTGGCCATCCGCATCGAGCGCGAGCAGGCCGAAGGCTCGCAGGGCCGTGATCAGCACCACCGCGGGCCGCTCGGCGAGGTCGAGTTCAGCGCGCAGCTCCTCAGATACGCAGCGGCTTGTTCGCCAGTCGTTCGAAGACGCGGAAATGGGTGACCGCAGCCGTGAGCAACTCACTGCCGGCGCTTGCGCGGTAGATGTCGAAGATCGGAGTCGGGTCGGTAACGGGTGACTGGTTCAAGTCGATCATGGACTGCGCACTCCTCCTGTGGGGCGGCGCCGTTCCACATCTGGGGAGGAGCCAGTCGCCAGCCGACGGGGTCCAGGGGACTTCAGAGGCCGCTATGGGGCTGAGGTCCGTGTGGGCAGTGGCTGGAACACGACTCCATCCAGGCCCAACCGCTGGCAGGTTGCAAAGAAGCGCTCGGTGCAGACGATGACGGAGGAAAAGTCCTCCAGCCGGAACAGATCCAGGTGGGCTGGTAGCGTCTTGGCATCGAGCAGAAGCTCATCTGGCAAGGAGAGTCCGGTTCGACCGCAGCGTGGGCAGGGAGGAGCGCGCTTCGCTGGAAGGCTGTCTGGGTGGAGTCTGCCCTGAGGAATGAGTTCCAACTCAAACAGTTCAGGCATGTCTCTCTGGCGGGTTTTCAGGAGCGCTTGGCAGCCCGTGAGGTGGCGGAGACCCGCCGCGTGGAGTGCGTCCAGTGCTTCATGTTGTGCCAGCAGCCACCAGGGATCAGGTGCCACGAGTTGTCCGAATCTCCCCTGATACTTGCCCACGAAGGGACCAAAAGTCGTACCGGGTTCCAGGAGGGCCTCGGGAGGAAGCAGGGGGCGAACCAACGTACAGAGCCGTTCGTACTCCTCGATGGGTTCAGCACGTGGCGTCTCGAAATCTGCCAGGGCTGCTATCGAGGTCAAGTCGATGGATGGGTAGGACTTGGAGCCGTCGCTCCATGTGGCCTGGCACACGGGACAGATGACGCCCGGCAGTCCCCATTTATAGGAGCCGTCAATGTAACCAGTGTATCTTCCAGAGACGTCGGTCTCGATTCTGAAATAATGCATGCGTGAGTCCACTCGTTTGGGCTCAGTCACAGTAGTAAGGAATGAGTGAGCCGTTCACGCCGAACCGGTTCATGAGGTCGAATGCGAAGCGCCAGATTTCTTCCTGGGTGGCACTTCTGTTCTTGGCGATGAACTGCCGCCACGCTTCATTCCACTGGCCTCCTTCTGGTCCACCACTGTGTAGCCAGGCATGAAAAGTCTTTGGGAGGCGTACGGTGAATGCATGGATGTCGATATTCCTTGTCTTGAACCACCTCGCCAAACGCTCCTGCTGTGGAAAGATGTGATGCTTTTCGAAAGGTTCATTTGAAGGGACGATACAGAGAGGATGCAGTTCCCGACGATTGAGCTGGCCACGAGTCTTCCAATTGTGCCAGGGAATCTCGAAGACGGGGTCCGCGTTCATTGGGGCGGCCAGTGGGTATCCCCACCAGCGATGGGGTCGTGCCACACCCGGGGGTCTTACCGTCGGGGTGGCCCTCGCGAGAACAACATTCGGCGAGTCCTCTGCCTCTATGTCCAGGCATCGCCAGAGAGTGCATTTCTCTTGTTCGCATAGGGGCACGACGCAGGTTGGATCATCCTGGAGTGCTTCCCAGGAAGTGCTGGACGCCATGGCCTCTTCTTGACTGTGCGACACCGGTTTTGATGCCGCGCAGTGGGTCAGCAGCAGCACGCTTAGAATCAAAATCCATCGCATGGAATTCGAAGTGCCCATCTCTCCCAGATGGTCTCCACCTTGCCCGTGGCGCCGAAGACCACCAGCCCGCAGTACACCCAGTTGCCCATGCCGATGGACGCCCCTCAACGCCGTCATGATCGCCTCGAAAGGGCTCAGGCTGCCCTCGCTCATGGACCGCATGGGTACCATGGTCCGCTGGGCCTCCCGAAAGCGCACCACCTGAACGAACCGGAGCCCAATCGTCAGGAACACACCGGTTCCCAGCAGGAGCGCCAACATCCACGGCCCCCACACGGCGTTGCTTGCTACACCGATGGCACGGCGGATGGACTCAGCCAGCATGACCTTCCGTCATACTCCCGTGGCAACCTCCGCGGTACGCCATCGCGAGGACACAGCGCTCATGATCGTTCCCACCCCCTCCCGTGAACTCCTCGACCTCTGGGCGGATGTCCACCCCGGGGATCTGCCGCCCCCCGCCCTCGTGCGCCAGCCCCACGTGGGCTCCACGCTCCGGCGGCTGCGCGACGCCGCTCCGGAACTGTTCCACCTCGAGGAAGTCGGCCGCTCGGTGGAGGGCAGACCTCTCGAACTCGTGCGCTTCGGCCAGGGGCCGCTCCACCTCCTGCTCTGGTCCCAGATGCACGGCGACGAGCCCTCCGCCACCACCGCGCTCCTCGATGTCCTCGAGTTCGTCCACCGCCACCGCCACTCCCCCCGCGTGACACGCTGGCTCTCCTCGCTCACCGTGCATGCGCTCCCCCTGCTCAACCCGGATGGCGCCGAGCGCTTCCAGCGCCGCAACGCCCAGGGCATCGACATCAACCGCGACGCGCTGGCGCTCCAGACGCCCGAGGGACGCACGCTCAAGGCGGTGCGTGACCGGCTCCAGCCGGCGCTCGGCTTCAACCTCCACGACCAGAGCTGGCGCACGGCGGTGGGCGACTCGGGGCGGCCCGCCTCCATCTCCGTCCTGGCCCCTCCCTTCGACGCCGCGCGTAACGACAACCCCGGGCGGGTGTTCGCCAAGAAGGTCTGCGCCGTCATCCGCGATGCCCTGGAGCCACTCATCCCCGGGCAGATTGGCCGCTTCGACGACTCCTTCGAGGCGCGCGCCTTCGGCGACAACCTGGGGCGCTGGGGCACGCCCACCGTGCTCATCGAGACGGGCCCCTGGCCCTCGCCCGAGCCCGATGAGCCCATGCTCCGGCTCACCTTCGTGGCCCTGATGTCAGCCCTGGAGTCGCTCGCCCAGGGGAGCGCGGAGCACGCCGACCTCGAGCGCTACGAGTCCATTCCCTTCAATCGCAGCAACGGGCTCTTGCACCTGCTCATCCGCGGCGCCCAGGTGTTTGGCGAGGCGGGAGACGCCTTCGTGGCGGACATCGGCGTGGTCGCGCAGCGGGCGCTGCGCCAGCGCCAGGGCTCCCCGTCCATCGTGCTCACCGGAAGCATCGAGGAATTGGGAGACCTGAGCGTCCTGGGGGCGATGGAGGTGGTGGACGGCTCGGGCCTCACGGTCGTTCCGCTCCCGCCCGGAGACGTGAAGGTCGGACAGGTGCTGCCGCTGCCTCCCCGGAGCGCCCGCGGGGTTCGCACGGAGCAACCCGCGGAGTTGATGCTGTTGCGGCCGGTGGATTCCGCCGGCAACCACCGCGTGGAACGGGTCATCCGTTACGAGCGCTGATTCCCAGTTTCCAAGAAATATGGCAGAGGATTCCCCTTCGCATCCCAGGAGGGGAACGACCGTGAACTCACAGGTTGGACGCGTGCGCGCGTGGTGTGTGCTGTTGTTGCTGTGGGGCACCAGCGCGATGGCGCAGGGCACGGCGGTCATCGTCGGTAAAATCATCAACGGCGCGGACAAGCAGGCCGTGCAGGACGCGGTGGTGTCGGTCACCTCGCCGAGCCTCCAGGGCGAGCAGGTGGTGGTGTCGGACGCCAGCGGCCTGTACCGCATTCCGCAACTGCCGCCGGGCGTCTACACCCTCCTGGTGGACCGCGAGGGCTTCAAACCCTTCTCCCGCCCGGACATCCAGCTACGGCTTGATCGCACCATCCGCTTCAATGTGGAACTGCTGCCGGAGGCGGGCCTGAGCGAGGACGTGGTCGTCGTGGCCACGCCGCCCACGGTGGACGTGGGCTCGAGCACGCAGGGGGTGAGCGTGGATACCGCCCAGCTGCGCAACCTCGCGTTGATCCGCCCGGGCAGCAAGGGCTCGGCGTCGCGCTCCTTCGAGTCCCTGGCCGAGCTGGCGCCGGGCGCGCAGGAAGATGCCTTCGGGGTGAGCATCAATGGCAGCACCTCGCCCGAGAGCCAGTACGTGGTGGATGGCCTGTCGGTGAATGATCCCTCGGTGGGCACCATCGGCACGCCGCTGTCGGTGGAGTTCATCAAGGAGGTCAACGTCATCACCGGGGGCTACATGCCCGAGTACGGCCGCTCCACGGGCGGGGTGCTCAACGTGGTCACCAAGTCCGGCTCCAACGAGTTCCAGGGCTCCGTCTTCGGCACCATCGCCCCGGGCTTCCTGCAGACGCCGGGGCTGGAGATCCGACGGGCCGGCAGCGTCATCTCCGCGCAGGGCACGCCGTGGAACCAGGGGGACGTGGGCTTCGAGCTGGGCGGCCCCATCCTGCGCGACAGGCTGTGGTTCTACGCGGGCGCGGCGCCCTCGTTCAATCGCATCCAGGTCGCCCGGCAGATCAGCGCCTTGAGCCTGTGCACGGAGGTCAATCCCGCCATCGGCTGCGCGAAGGTGGGGGCGGTGCAGAAGGATCCGGTCACCGGCTTCCAGGTCGCCACGCCCATCGAGGGCACGCGGGAGGAGCGCTTCGCGGACGAGCGGACCCTGCAGTACATCGGCAAGCTCACCTATCTCTTCAACCCGGACCACACCTTGAGCGTGTCGGTGTATGGCACGCCCAACCAGTCCGGTGGCCCGAGCCGCTACTCCTTCAGCCGTGATGGGGCCCCGGAGGTGTGCACCAGCGGGCTGTCGTGCACCGCGTACGTGCAGGGGCAATATGACGCCATCGCCACCCTTCGCACCGGGGGCGCCATGGACGTGGTGGCCAAGCAGTCCTCGTCCTTCTTCGACAAGTCCCTGCTGCTCGACGCGACGGTGGGCTGGCACCACCAGCAGGCCTCCACGCTGCCGACGGACGGCTCGGGGCTGTCCAGCGGCTGGGGTCTGTCCGCTACGCCCAACATCTCCTGGCGGCGCTCGGGGGGCCCGGGCTACCACTCCATCACCGAGTTCGAGACCCTCCCGGATCCTTCCATCTGCGAGGGCGGGCGCTGCCCGGTCTCCTCGTACTCGACGGGAGGGCCCGGCACCATCGGCGTCTCGGAGCTCAATCGCTATCAGGGCAAGGTGCTGGGGACGTACCTGTTCCAGGCCCTGGGCCACCACGTGCTCAAGGCCGGCTTCGATGGCGAGACCGCCAGCTTCTACAACAACCGGGCGCGCACGGGACTGGCCCCCTGGGTCGAGCACCCCGATGGCTCGCGCTTCTTCACCCAGAACCAGTACGGCTACCTCGAGGCGCCGGACGTGCCCGTGTTCGACCCGAACAAGGAGGGCACGTCCACCTCGATGACCCTGGGTGGCTTCGTGCAGGACAGCTGGTCCGTGCTCGACAAGGTCACGGTCAACGTGGGGGTGCGCTACGACACGCAGACCCTCTGGGGATTGGATGGCAAGGTGGGGTTGAGCCTGCCCCACCAGTGGTCGCCCCGCCTGGGCGTCATCTATGACTTCACCCAGCAGGGCCGCTCGAAGCTCTACGCCAACTTCGCGCGCTTCTACGAGAACGTCCCGCTCGACATGGCCGACCTGTCCTTCCCCCAGCAGCGGCTGCTGTCGGCCTACTACGACGCTCTCGCCTGCAACCCCTCCCGCCCGGGAGACCTCGCGCCGGGAGGCGCCTGCAACTCGGACAGAAACCGGCTGCCCACCGGCAACCCGGAGAATCCCAACCAGTATTGGATCGCCGAGGGTGGAGACCGCGTGCCGGTGGATCCCAACATCCGCGCGCAGTCCAGTGACGAGTTCGTCGTGGGCGCGGAGTACGAGCTCGTGTTCGGCCGCCTGGGCGTCTCCTACACGAGGCGCTACCTCAATGACGTCATCGAGGATATGAGCCGCGACGACGGCAGCACCTTCTTCCTGGGCAACCCCGGAAAGGGCAACTCGACGGACTTCCCCCTGGCCCGCCGCGACTACGACGCGGTGAATGTCTATTACACCAAGACCTTCTCCAACTCGTGGCTGGCGCAGGTGAGCTACACGGCGTCCTCGCTGCGCGGCAACTACTCGGGCCTCTTCCGCGCGGACACCAATCAGTTGTCTCCCAATCTCACGCGCGACTTCGATCTGCTGTCGCTCACCACCAACCGCGAGGGGCCGCTGCCGGGAGATCGCACGCATGCGTTCAAGGCCTTTGGCGCCAAGGAGTTCCGCGTGTCGCGCGACCTGAACATCGACCTCGGTGGGGGCTACCGGGTGCGCTCGGGCTCGCCGCTCAACTACCTGGGCTACCACCCGCGGCGCAGCGGCGCGGAGACGTTCATCCTGCCGCGTGGCAGCGCGGGCCGGCTCCCCTGGGTCCACAACATCGACGGGCACCTGGGTCTGAACTACCGGCTGGGTGGCAACACCTCGCTCGGCGTCACCCTGGATGTCTTCAACCTCTTCAACTTCCAGCAGGTGACGGACGTGGATCAGGTGTTCACGTTCACCCAGGTGCTCCCCATCGAGGACGGGGGCAAGCCCTCCGATCTGGACAGCTGCGTCGAGCCGGGCAACCCCGCGTGCCGCGTGCGCTCCTCGGCGGCCAACAACCCCCTCATCACCAACTCGGACATCAACCCCAACTTCAAGCGCCCCATCGCCTACCAGTCGCCGCGCTCCGTCCGTCTGGGAATGCGGCTGAGCTTCTAGGCGCGTGCATCCCGGAGGAACATCATGAAGCGTGGATTGATTGGTTTGGGGTTGCTCCTGAGCGCCTGTGGGGCCCAACGGCAGGATCCGCAGTGCGTGGTGGCGCGGGCCGTGGCCTCCGGCTCCACCGGCTCGTTCGCGGCCACCTATTCGCTCAAGCCGGGCGAGGATCCGGCAAGCGCCTGTGCCCAGCTCAAGTCCGAGCCGGTGGGCTTGCAGAAGTACCTCGGCGAGGAGGGAGCACTGGACTCGGTGGGCCTGCGCACCGCGCGGGTGGGCAAGCTGGTGAAGGAGGCGATGCTGGACCCCGCGGCCGAGAACCAGCCCAACTCCGTGGGCGCGTTGACGACCGAGGCCCCGGGGCCGGACAACTTCTGCGAGGTGCCCGTCCTCAACCCCACGCGCCTGGTCACGCTCGCGTCCTCGTCGGAGGGGGCCAAGGCGCTGACGTACGAGTGGTCGGGGCTGCGCATCTACAACACCCCGTCCATCCCCGGCACGCAGTTCATCGCGGACCTGCGCTACACGGAGAACGGGTGCACCGCCCAGTACACCGTGCGCGGCATCTGGCCCGTGGTGGCTTGCGGAAGTGGCTCGAAAAACAACGAGCAGCCGCCGGTCGAGGCCAGGTGCGACCCCTACGCGGACCCCCCCACGCGCCTGCGCGGCTCGGGCATCAACCCCAGCTTCCCCGTGAAGTGCGACCCCATCGCCCTCATCTGCGTGCTCACCGGCGAGGTGCCTTCCGTTCCGTAGCCCTGGGAACTCGGGCGGCTCTTTCTTCGGAGGTGAGAAAAAGCGTCACTCCCAGGCGCTTTTTCTCTCAAGCTTTGAGTGACAGGCTTTCGCTCCGCGCTCGGAAACTCCGCGAGCCCCAGGCGCGATAATCCTACATATAACCAGTACGTGCGCTGAGTACGTACGGTCTTCACTCCAGGACTTCGTGATGAGCGTTCGCTTCCACTCGCCCAGGTCTCTGTTCCACCGGAACCACGCTCAGCCCTCCTCGCAGCCCAAGCAGCTCTCGCCGTCCAAGCCGCTGCCAAGTCTGCCCCCCGAGGCCCAGCAGAAGACCGCTCCCGCGCCCAACCTCAACAAGCCGCTGCCGAGTCTGCCCCCCGAGGCGTCCGCGCCGGCGGTGAAGAAGCAGCCGGCCCCCGCCACCCCGCCCGGGGCGCTGCTCGTCCCCGTCAACAACAACAATGGGATGCTCGCGAGCTCGGGCAATGCGGTCAACCTGCCGGGCCCCGCGCCCTTCAAGGAATCCCTGGGCGCGAAGCCGAACAAGCTCGTCGATGCCCAGGGTCCCAAGGTGGAGAAGGACTTCCTGGGTGGCACGCTGACGGCGCAGACGGGCTCGGCGAGCCTGAACACCGTCAAGCACAACGCCAAGGGCTCCCACCAACTGTACGTCCAGGGCGAGGTCAACGGGCCCAACGTCTCCTTCGTGTCCAACGTGCAGCACGATGGCCGCCTGGGGACGAGCACCGCGCAGCTCGTCGCCGACGCCAATGCCCTCAAGGTGCAGGGCCAGGCGGGCTACAGCCTCGACACACGCAGCCACGTGTACAACGCGAATGCGTTCCTCAAGGCCGAGACCTCGGTGGGGGTCGCGGCCCAGGCGACCCATGACTTCAACGAGCACGTCGGTGTGTACGCGACAGGGTCGGCGAGGGCCTCCGCCCTGGCGGTCGCGGAGGGCAGCGCGGCCTTCGATCCGAAGAACCGCACGCTCCTGGTGTCGGGCCGGGTCGGAACGGGGGCGTCCGCCGAGACCAATGCCACCTTCGGGGGCCATGTGGGCCGCATGCACGGTTCCGTCACCCTGGGCGTGGTCGCGGGCGCGGTGGCGACCGCCGGCGGCAGGGCCGGGTTCGACAAGGGCAAGTTCACGCTCGCCACGGACGTGAAGGCCGCGATGGGCGTGGGCACCCGCGTCAGGACCGAGGTGGCGATCGACACGAGCCACCACCCCAAGCCCTCGATCAAGCAGGGGCTGGTGAACTCCGGTCTGGTGGGCCTGACGCCGGGGCTCCCCACGGCGAGCCAGGGCCCGATGACCGGTCATTCCCATTCGGCGCTCGGGGCCCTGTTCAAGTCGAGCATGCTGGCCACCGCGCCTGGGCTCCCCCAGGTGTCCCACTCCACGTGATGCGTCGAAGCCGTTCCCCGCTGGTGGCCCGTTCGTGAGTACTCGAGTCCAGGAGTCGTGATGCCATCCCTCGGTGAGATGTTGGCGATGGGCCAGGTGAAGCAGGCCGCGGTGCTGGCGAATCAGCGGTTGAGCCGCAATCCCCACGATGGGGAGGCGCTCGTCGCGCTGGCCCGGGTGTCGCTGGTGGAGGGCGATGGGGCCCGGGCCGAGTCCCTGCTCCAGCAGGCGGACGCTCATGGCGCGCGGCGGGACGTGGCGCTCGTGCGGGGTGCCCTGGCGCTCCATCGCGAGGACTGGGAGGCGGCCAGGACGCTCTACCTGCCGCTCGCCGCCCAGGGCGATGACCGGCCCGAGGTCTGGTATGGCCTGGGGGTGGTGCTGCTCCGGCTGGGCAACGTCGAGGCCGCGCGCGAGGCGCTGGAGCGCGCCGTGACCATCGATCCCCAGGCCTCCTCCTACCGCTTCGAGCTGGGCCGTGCGTGGGCGATGGGGGAGCGGGTTCGGCCCGCGGTGCGCCAGTTCGTCTGCTGCTTGCGGTTGGACGCGCGGGATGCGCGGGCGTGGCGCTTCCTGGCCGAGCTGTTGGCGCAGCGAGGCAAGGTGCGCTCCGCCGAGCGGCTCTTGAAGCGGGGCCAGGAGCTGGTGCCCGAGGCGGCGGTGCTTCGCGAGCCGCTGCCCACGCCCGCCCCGGCCGCGGAGCCGAACGCCGCCCTGATCGAGCAGGTGGTGGAGTTCTTGGGCCGCAGCCGCAACCGCGAGGCATTGGCGCTCGTGCGGGAGGCGGAAGGCAAGGGCGTGCGCTCGTTGACCCTCAAGCTCCTGGAGGCCAAGGCCCGCGAGTCCCAGCTCCGGCCGGATGATGACGGGGTCATCCGCGCCTATGAGGAGGCGATGGGGATGGATCCCAATGCGTGGGAGGCGTGCAACGACCTGGGGCTGTTCCTGCTGCGGCGGGGTCAGCGCCACGCGGCGCTCGCCATCGAGGTGCTGCGCGAGGCCCGGCGGCGGGCGCCCACCCGGCCCGAGCCGGTCTTCAACCTGGCGGTGGCGTACTCCAAGGGAGGCAGGACCACCGAGAGCGCCGAGCTGGCGCGGCGGCTCGTGAGCACCCTGCCCGCCGAACATCCCTTCCACGGCCATGCCCGGGCCCTGCTCCAGAAGCTGGGCGAGGCCTGAGCGGGGTGGTTCCGCGCGCGAGCACATGGGAAGCTTTCGCGTTCCATGTCCTCTCCTCCTCCCGCGATCATCGACAAGGATGATTTGTGGTTCCTGGAAGCCGTGGCGGAACTCGATGCGCCGCTCTACATGCTGCTGCTCCCCGATGCGGGCGTGGCGTTGAACATGCCTCGTCCACATGGCCTCTCTCCCGAGGCCCTGTGCGAGAAGTTGGTCTCGCTGTGTGAGCGTGACCTCATCCAGATTCGTCAGTCAGCAGATGGGGGGCAGGTGGCGCGCACCCGCGAGGACATCGCGCGAGTGTTGGCTGGGAGCAAGCCTCGTGACCCGGAGGGCTTCGTCTATGTGCTGACCGCTCGAGGGGGGCTCACCTGGGAGCACTACGCCCGGCCAGACTGGAGCCGCTACGTCGCCTCGTACATTGGCTATGACCCACAGGAGGGCACCATCCATGCCTCCAGCCGTGAAGCCGCGGAGGCGGAGTTCCAGCGTTACACGGACGACGGCGACATTGCGCAGCCCATTCCGGAGTCGAAACAGGGTGAGGTGTTGGCGCCCTGGCAGGCCACCTACTGGAAGGAGCTCCCCTCCGGGTACCGGCTGCGCTACGAGTGGGTGAAGCGGCCAGCGGATGTGCGCCGGATGATGAGCGGCTCGGTCAGTCAGCCGTGGTTCTCAACGCTCGTGCTCGACGGGTGAGGAGGGATGCCTCACCTGGACTCTCCTCCCGCTGATCGCCCCCATCGCCGTTTGAAGGTGTCGCGGTGCGCGGCCCACCAGTCGCGCCACTCCTGGACCGCCCGCTGCCGCTCGGCCCGCGGACCCGCGGGCTGGAAGCGGAGTCACGTGGACGTCGCGTCCCTCAGCACCATCTCCGCCAGGAAGCGCGTGCGCAGATCCTCGCTCTCCAGCAGCTCGATGAGCTGGGGAATGGTGTGCCGGGCCATCTCCTCTCGCTGCCGCGCGAATGTCTCATCCATGACCGGGTTCTCTTTCGTGGCCTGAGTCGGTGAGTAGTGACGATGCCTCACCTGGACCAGAGCCGCGCCAGGTCGAGTTCGACGGCCTCGAAGGGCTCGGCACGCACCCGCTGATCCTCGGCGAAGGAGTCGACCAGGAGCCACTGGCTCCCCTGGAGCCGGAAGATCTCGAGCGTGCGGGCCAGCGGATCCACGTGCCACATGTGCCGGACTCCTTCCCGGGCGTAGATGCGCTGTTTGGGGCCCTTGTCCCGCTGCCGCGTGCTCTTGGAGAGGACCTCGCATACCCAGTCCGGGGCGAGATCGTAGTGTGCTGGCGCGTCCTTCCCGCCAAGGACATCTGGCATCCGTTCACGCCGCCAGCCGGCGAGGTCCGGGACGAGCTTGTCCGGGCGTGGGCCGAAGTGAAGCTCCGGCTCATCGATGAAGACCCATCCTCCAGGTCCCCCCGTGCCGAGCCAGAAGGGCGCCCCGATGAGGACGCCCAGTCGCGTCGCCACGCTGGCATGTGGACGGGCAGGGCGAGGGCTGACGTGCAGCTCCCCGTCGAGGATCTCCGCCACCATCTCGGGTGGAGACGCCTGGAAGGCCGCCTCCACGGACGGATCATTGCGCTCGGTGGCGTCGGGGTCTGGAGGGTCGCGGGGGGGCATGAGGGAAGAATTCAGCATGGCCCCCGGCTCGTGCAACGCCGAGGCCGAATCCCCTCCGGTCAGGGTCCGTGTGCCACGGGCCCGCCCGGCCCCTCCTTATATGAGCGGGGTGGGGTGGGCTCCCGGACGGGGCCTCGCCATCGGGTGTGGGATGGTGTAGGGTGCGAGTCGCCATGCACGTCTACGCCATCGAGCTGTCGAAGGAATTGGGCCTCAAGGCCGAGCAGGTGGACCGTACCCTGGCGCTGAGCGCCGAGGGGGCCACGGTTCCGTTCATCGCCCGCTACCGCAAGGAGGCCACGGGGGGCCTGGACGAGGTGCAGATCCAGACCATCCTCGACCGCGCCGCCGAGCGCGAGGAGCTGGACGCGCGCCGGGAGACGATCCTGCGCTCCATCGAGGGACAGGGAAAGCTCACCCCCGAGCTGACCCAGGCGCTGCAGCGGGCCAAGACGCGCACGGAGCTGGAGGACCTGTACCTGCCCTACAAGCCCAAGCGCCGCACCCGCGCGGCCATCGCCCGGGAGCGGGGTCTGGAGCCGCTGGCGGACCTGCTCTGGAAGCAGGAGGGCGCGCGAGGCGAGGACGTGGCCACCCGGGTGCGCCCGTTCATCCACGCGGACAAGGAGGTGCCGGACCAGGAGACGGCGCTGGCGGGCGCGCGCGACATCTGCGCCGAGCGCGTGGCCGAGGACGCGGGCCTGCGCCGCACCGCGCGCGAGCTGTGCGTGAACAAGGGCCGCCTGCGCTCGGCCGTCGTGTCCGCCAAGAAGGGCGAGGCCACCAAGTTCGACAACTACGCCGACCACGAGGAGGACCTGTCCAAGGCGCCCTCGCACCGCATCCTCGCGCTGCTGCGCGGCGAGGCCGAGGAGGTGCTGCGCCTCCAGCTCGCCCTGCCGGATGACGAGGTGAAGGGCACGCTCTCCTCGCGCGTGGTGACGAAGCCCCAGTCGCCGTTCGCCCCGCACCTGCGTGCCGCGGTGGAGGACTCGTGGGAGCGGCTCATGGGGCCCTCGCTGGAGAGCGAGCTGCGCAACGAGCTCAAGGAGCGCGCGGACCGCGAGGCCATCACCGTGTTCGGCCAGAACCTGCGCCACCTGCTCCTGTCCCCACCCGCGGGTGGCCGGGCGGTGCTCGCGTTGGACCCCGGCCTGCGCACGGGCGTCAAGGCCACCATGCTGGACGCCACGGGGAAGCTGGTGGACACGGCCACGCTCTACACCGAGCGCGGCGCCAACGAGCGCGCCACGGCGGCGCGGCAGTGCGGCGCCATCATCCAGAAGCACAAGCCGGAGCTCATCGCCGTGGGCAACGGCACGGGCAGCCGCGAGGCGGAGGGCTTCGTGCGCGAGGTGCTCAAGGTGCTCGGGGTGAATGTGCCCGTGGTGTCCGTGAGCGAGCAGGGCGCCTCCATCTACTCGGCGTCCGAGGTGGCCCGCGAGGAGTTCCCCGACCTGGACGTGTCGCTGCGCGGCGCGGTGTCCATCGGCCGGCGCCTGCAGGATCCGCTCGCGGAGCTGGTGAAGATCGACCCCAAGAGCATCGGCGTGGGCCAGTACCAGCACGACGTGGACCAGGGGCAGCTCAAGAAGAAGCTGGGCGAGGTGGTGGACTCGTGCGTCAACGCGGTGGGGGTGGACGTCAACACGGCGTCGCCGCAGCTGCTCGAGCACGTGTCGGGCATTGGCCCCACGCTGGCCAAGAAGATCGTCACCCACCGCGCCGCCAAGGGCCGCTTCACCACGCGCCGGGAGATCCTCAAGGTGAGTGGGCTCGGGCCCAAGACGTTCGAGCAGGCCGCGGGCTTCCTGCGCGTCCACGGCCCGGAGCCCCTGGACGCGAGCGCCGTGCACCCCGAGCGCTATGGCGTCGTGGAGCGCATGGCGAAGGACCTGGGCGTGGACGTGAAGCAGCTCGTGGGCAACGCCGCGCTGGTGCGGAAGATCGATCCCAAGCGCTACCTCGGGCCGGACCTGGGGGAGATGACGCTCAAGGACATCCTCGCCGAGCTGGAGAAGCCCAGCCGGGACCCGCGCGGCGACTTCACCGCGCCCTCCTACCGCGAGGATTTGCAGAAGCTGGAGGACGTGAAGGAGGGCATGGTGTTGCAGGGCGTGGTCACCAACGTGACCGCCTTTGGCGCCTTCGTGGACGTGGGCGTGCACCAGGATGGGCTCGTGCACGTGTCGCAGTTGTCCAACCGCTTCATCAAGGATCCGTCCGAGGCCGTGAAGGTGGGGGATCGGCTGACGGTGAAGGTGGTGAACGTGGACCTGGCGCGCAAGCGGCTCGGGCTGTCCGTGCGCGCGCTCACCGAGGGCACTCCGGCGGCGGCGCCCTCCAGCCGCCCTTCGGCCCCGTCCAGCCGTCCGTCGGGCCCGTCCCATGCGCCCATGAGCAAGCAGGGGGGTGGCAAGGCTGCTCCGGCGCCGAAGCCCTCGGCCGAGCCCTTCAACAATCCCTTCAGCAAGCTCAAGCGCTGATCCGGCCAGCATCCAAGGGAGTTTGGTGCGGACAGGGGGAGGCGGACGACTTAAGTCTCCCCCATGCACTTCCGACATCTTGGCGGCAGCGGTCTGATGGTCAGCGAGATTTCCTACGGCAACTGGCTGACCCATGGTTCCCAGGTCGAGGAGGACGCGGCGCTCGCGTGCGTCCGCGCGGCCCTCGACGAGGGCATCACCTCCTTCGATACCGCCGACGTCTACGCCGGCACGCGCGCGGAGGAGGTGCTCGGCCGCGCTCTCGCGGGACAACGCCGCGAGGGCCTGGAGATCTTCACCAAGGTCTACTGGCCGACGGGCAAGGGGCCCAACGACCGGGGCCTGTCGCGCAAGCACATCATGGAATCCATCCATGGTTCGCTCAAGCGGCTGAAGACGGACTACGTGGACCTGTACCAGGCGCACCGCTACGACTACGAGACGCCGCTGGAGGAGACGATGCAGGCGTTCGCCGACATCGTCCGTCAGGGCAAGGCGCTCTACATCGGCGTGTCCGAGTGGAAGGCGGAGGAGATCCGCGCGGGCGTGAAGCTGGCCCGGCAGCTCGGTTTCCAGCTCGTGTCCAGCCAGCCGCAGTATTCGATGCTGTGGCGGGTCATCGAGGCCGAGGTGGTGCCCACGTGCCAGGAGCTGGGGGTGGGGCAGGTCGTCTATTCCCCGATTGCCCAAGGGGTGCTCACGGGCAAGTACCGCCCGGGACAGGCGCCGCCGCCGGGCAGCCGCGCCACGGACGAGAAGGGCGGAGCCGGTTTCGTCCAGCGCTTCCTGCGCGATGACATCCTCGAGCGCGTCCAGCAGCTCAAGCCGGTGGCGGACGGGGTGGGGCTGTCGTTGGCGCAGCTCGCCGTGGCGTGGGTGCTGCAGAACCCGAACGTCTCCTCGGCCATCATCGGCGCCTCGCGGCCCGAGCAGGTCAAGGAGAACGTGAAGGCCTCGGGGGTGAAGTTGAGCGCGGAGGTGCTGCGGCGGATCGACGAGATCCTCGGCTCCGTCGCCGAACGGGATCCCTCGCGCACCGGCAGCCCCCCGAAGCGGCCGTGAGCTGACGGACGCTAATCGTCGATGGGCAGGGGCCGTGCCTCGGCGGCGAGGCGCTGGGTGCGCGCGAGCAGTTGGTGGAAGCGGTCCGTGCCGTTGCGCGCGTCGAACTTCGTGGCGAGATCCTCCGCTTGCGCGGCGAGCCAGCCACGCAGGGCCCGGGTCTCGTAGGTGCCCCCGGGGGAGTACAGCGCGAAGGTGCGCGGCAGGGCGAGCTCCACCCGCTCCCGTGTTTCCACCATGGCGCGCTCCATCAGCGCGAGCGCGGCCGCGTGGAAGGTGAAGCGGTTGAGGGGCGTCGCGTGCTCCAGCGCCCAGCCCAGATGCCGCTCGAAGAGCTTCAATCCCCGCTCCACGTTCCCCGTCAGCGCGAGGAACTCCAGGTGCTCGCCCACGGTGCTGACGAAGTACCGATCTCCACGCACCATCGCGTAGCCACGCAGGTGGTGCTCGCGCGCCTGCTCCCACTGGCCCAGCTTGAAGAGCGGATAGAGCACCCGTCCGAACGTGAGGTGCGGCACCTTCGCGCACGTGTGGCGGCCCTCGAGCAGGGGCCGGGCCCGCTGGAGCAGCCGCGCGTAGTCTCCCTGGTCGACGAAGTGGTGCAGCTCGACGTTCAGCTCGCACGCGAGGCAGTCGGTGAGGTGGTCGCGAGGCGTCTCCAGCCACCGGGTGCGCATCGCCTCGGCCAGGGCCTGCTCGCCCATGTCCCGGGCCGCCAGGTAGCGCAGCTTGAACACCGCGCGCTGGCCCGCCCCCGCCTTCGCGTAGCCCTGCTCCACGTCCTCCAGCGCGGCCTCTATCTGCTTGCGGCCGATATGGGGGAACTCGGGCAGCACGCCCACCATCCACTTCTGCTTCCACAGCAGGCCCTCGGGATCGAAGCGCCGGGGGTCTCGCTGCTGCTGGCCGCGGCACCAGGCGTAGGCGACCAGGGCGCGCTCGGGGAAGCCCGCGAAGGTGGCCGCCTCGATGAGCTCGTCGCGCGTCTCATAGGCGAGCGCCACCTCGCCGTGCGTGTCCGCCAGCCGGGCCGCCTCCTCCAGCGCCATCACCTTGGACTCGCCCGGCTCCAACCGCTCGGCACGCGCGCGCAGGGTGTTGAACCGCTCGCGCCAGTCTTGCTCCGTCAATGCATGCCTCCCGTGCCTTCGTCGTCATCCAGGCGCGCCGCGATGAGGCCGAGCAGGCCCCGGTTGAGCAGCGCCATCTCCCGCGCGTTGAGCGGCCGGTGTCCGAGCAGGAGCGCCTGGACATACAGCATCTCCACGGACAGCCGGAGCTGGGCGGTGTCGCGCACGCGCGCGAGCTGGCGTACCACGGGGTTGCGCAGGTTGAAGCACAACTGGGGCCTCGCCTCGTCGGAGCGCTTGCCCAGTGCCCCCTCGAGCACCGAGGCGTACAGCGCGTCCGTCTCCTCGCGTGCTCGCTCCAGGTCGCGCTGGAAGGCGCCGTCGCTCGCGTCGCCGTAGAGCGTGGGCACCTCGGGCGGGAGGAATTTCTTGAGGCTCACCTCGCACCGGAAGGGCTCCAGGGCCTCCTCCGCCACGCGCCGCAGCCGGGCCACCGCCTCGTTCTCCTCGTGCGTCAGCTCCTCGAAGCCCTGGGGGAGCCGCGCCGCGGAGAACAGCTCCACCTGGACGTCCGGGTGCACCCGGGGCAGCTTCTCCAGGAGCGCCGCGTCGTGCGTGTAGGCGGCGTTGATGATGCACAGGCCCTGGGCGGCCGCCACGCGCGCCACCTGCCGGAAGGTCTCCAGGGTGTTGACGTAGCGCACCGTGGAGGACTCCTGGCGGTAGTGCTCCAGCGTCATCGTGCCGAGCGTCGTCTCGAAGGGCAGCCAGTGGATGACGAGCCGGTAGAAGTCGTCGTCGTCCAGCGCGAGCGACTTCACCGACAGGCCATGCAGGGCGATGAGCCGCTGGAGGGCGCGGGGCTGCTCGTTGGCCAGGTCCACGAGGTACTGGCGCAGCTGCTGGCCGAGCGCCTCGCGGGTGCGCGAGAGCGTGGCGTCCTCGTAGAAGGACTCGCGGCTGGCGGTGGGGCGCAGGCCCTGGGCGTCCACCACGCATTTGACGAAGAAGGCCCAGTCCGGCAGCAGGTTCTCCGCGCTCTCCGACAGCAGCATGCCCTTGAGGTACACGCGGTGCTTCTGGCGGGCGTTGAAGTGGGGAGAGAAGGGCAGCACGTAGGCCACGCCCTCCACGCCGCCGGCCTCCGCGCGCAGCGAGACGCAGTCCACGAAGTCCATGCCGAACACCTCGCGCCCATGGGCCAGCAGCGCCTGGCGCCGGGCCGCCGCGCTCGGGTACGTGCGGCGCCAGGGGGGCGGGGCGCGGTTGAGGTGCTCGGTGTGGCCGTCGGCGGTGAGGTGGATGGGGTAGGGCAGCAGGCCGCCGTAGTGGAGGATCAGCTGGCGCACGCGCTCGGGGGTGAAGTACTCGGCGGCGTCCGGGCGGGGCAGGAGGAAGACCTGGGTGCCGCAGCGCTCCATCGGGTGCGCGGAGAGACCCACGGAGTAGGTTCCATCATGCCGGCCGCGCCACTCCCAGGTGCTGCCGTCCCCCCGCACCGAGCGCGTCACCACCAGCAGCTCGTCACACACCATGAAGCACGAGAGCAGTCCGATACCGAACTGACCGATGAAGTCCGCCCGGTGGGCCTCGAGCGCCTCGCGCTTGGAGCTCTCGCCGATGGTGGCCAGGAAGCGGTGCAGCTCCTCCTCGGTCAGCCCCACGCCCTCGTCGTGGAAGCGCAGGGTGGGCGGCCCGCCGTCCTGCTTCTCGATGAGCTCCACGTGCACCGCGCCGGGGTGGGTGGGCTCCAGGTGCTGGCGGGCGCGGTTGGCGTCGGTGGCGTTCTGCAGCAGCTCGCGCACGAACACCCCGGGAGTGCTGTAGAGATGGTGGGAGAGGAGGTCGATAACCCCCCGGAGGTTGACCTGGAAGCGATGTGCCACGGGCGGCCCACTCTAGCGCAGATGCCTGGGCCCGTATGTGCTCGTTCCGGGGCGTCCAGCGCATGACGGTCGGGCGGGCGTCCGCTCCGGTGACGGGGGGCCAGTGGCGTCCGGGGCGGCGGTGGAGTATTTCCTTCCTGGCGGGCCGGCGCGGTCTCCGAGGTGGGTTCCACACATGAAGCAGGGAAGGGCGGCCAGGTTCTCCTCGCTGCTGGGGCGCTACTACGGCCGGTTGCGGCGCGAGGTGCGCGAGACGGGTGAGCTGTATCATCTGCTCGCGCGGGCCGCCCGCCGGCAGCCGCTCACGCCCGAGGAGCGCCGGCGCATGCGGGCGCAGTTGATCGACGTGGCCAAGGTGCTCCCCGCGCTCGCCATCTTCGCGGCGCCCGGGGGCATGTTGCTGTTGATCGCCCTGGGCAAGGTGCTGCCCTTCAGCCTGTTGCCCAGCGCCTTCCGGGAGGATCCGCCCGCGCCTCCCCCGCCGGTGCCCGTCCCGGCCCCGGAAGCGGACGAGCCCGCGCGGCGCGAGGTGGGCTGACATCTCCCGCGACGAGTGCTTGCCCGGCCCCGGGGAATCACGCTCTGTTGTCCCCATGGAGACACATTCGAGCCTCGAAACCCAGCCCTCGCTCGCGCAGCGCCCGCTCTCCGCCCAGGACGTGAGGACGCTCGGCCTGGCGGCGTTGGGCGGCGCGCTGGAGTTCTACGACTTCATCATCTTCGTGTTCTTCACCGCGGTGATCGGGGAGCTCTTCTTCCCCGCCGACACGCCGGAGTGGCTGCGCCAGTTGCAGGCGTTCGGCCTGTTCGCGGCGGGCTACCTCGTGCGGCCCCTGGGCGGCATCGTGATGGCGCACTTCGGTGATCGCGGCGGGCGCAAGCGCATGTTCGCGCTGAGCGTGTTCATGATGGCGGTGCCCACGCTGCTCATCGGCTCGCTGCCCACCTACGCCACGGCCGGGTACGCGGCGCCGTTGTTGCTGTTGCTCATGCGCATGCTGCAGGGCGCGGCGGTGGGCGGGGAGGTGCCCGGCGCGTGGGTGTTCGTCTCCGAGCACGTGCCGGAGCGGCGCGTGGGGCTCGCCTGCGGCATCCTCACCGCGGGCCTCACGTTCGGCATCCTGCTCGGCTCGCTGATGGCCACGGCCATCAACGTGTTCTACACCCCCGAGCAGGTGAAGGACTTCGCCTGGCGCATCCCCTTCCTGGTGGGCGGCGTGTTCGGCTTCTTCGCCGTCTACCTGCGTCGCTGGCTGGCCGAGACGCCCGTGTTCGAGCAGATGCGCCAGCGCAAGGCGCTCGTGCAGGGGCTGCCGCTCAAGGAGGTGCTGCGGGGACACGGCACCGGCGTGGTGGTGTCCATGTTGATCACCTGGTTGCTCACCGCCGCCATCGTGGTGGTCATCCTGATGACGCCGACGTTGATGCAGAAGCTGCATGGCATCGTGCCGGCAGATGCGCTGCGCGCCAACAGCCTGGCCACGCTGAGCCTCACCCTGGGGGCGGTGCTCTTCGGCCTGGCGGTGGATCGCTTCGGCGCGGGGTGGGCGCTGGCCGCGGGCAGCGTGCTGCTGTCCGTGACGGCGTACTTGCTCTATGTCGGCGTGGGCGCGCGGCCCGAGCTCCTCGCCCCGCTGTACGTGCTCGCGGGGCTGGGCGCGGGCGTGGTGGGGGTGGTGCCCTCGGTGATGGTGCGCGCCTTTCCCGCGCAGGTGCGCTTCTCGGGCCTGTCGTTCTCCTACAACATGGCCTACGCGATTTTCGGTGGGGTGACGCCGTTGGTGGTGACGCTGATGATCCAGGCCTCGCCCCTGGCTCCCGCGCACTACGTGGCGGCGGTCGGGGCCGTGGGGCTCGCCGTGGCGCTCTACCTGCTGACCGCCGGGCGCGCGCGCTTCGCCTCCATGCGCGGCTCCTGAGCAGGCACGGACACGCATCCGAACACGGGGGACTTGCCCACCGCCCCCCGTGTCGTCTATAAGTGCGCCCGCTTCATGATTTTGATTTTCATTATCATTATCAGTGCTGGAAGGGCGTCGAGTCCCGGGAGCCTGTCGTGACCGTATCCACCCCGCCGAGGTCGGAGCAGCGGATGCTCTGGCTGCTGGCCGCCGTGCAGTTCACCCACCTGCTGGACTTCATGATCGTCATGCCGCTGGGGCCGGAGTTCATGCGGCGCCTGGGCATCACGGCCGCGCAGTTCGGGGTGCTGGTGTCGGCGTACACGCTGGCGTCGGCGGGGATGGGGCTGCTCGGGGGGCTGTGGTTGGACCGGTTCGATCGAAAGCGCACGCTGCTCGGGCTGTACGCGGGGTTCATCGTGGCCACGCTGCTGTGCGGCTTGTCGGACACGCACCTGGGACTGCTCGGGGCGCGCACGGTGGCGGGGGCGTGCGCGGGGCTGATGAGCGCGGTGGTGCAGGCCATCATCGGGGATGTCATTCCGGCGGAGCGCCGGGGGCGGGCCATCGGCACGGTGATGGCGTCGTATGGCCTGTGCGCGGTGGCGGGCGTGCCGCTGGGGCTGTGGCTGGCGAGCCAGTGGGGCTGGCGCTCGCCGTTCTGGGTCATCTGCGCGCTCGGCGGCGGGTTGTGGCTCGCGCTGCTGTTCGTCCTGCCCGCGGTCAACCAGCACCTGTCCGGGCGGCGTGAGGCGCGGGGTGGGGCCTCGGCCGGGCCGGGGTGGTCGCCCGCCCTGGCGCTCGGGTGGGTGTTGACCTTCTGCGTGGTGTTCTCCGGCTTCCTGCTGATTCCCTATCTGAGCCCCTACATGGTGGGCAACCTCGGGCTCCAGCTGTCCGATCTGTCCTGGGTGTACCTGGCGGGTGGGGCCGCCACGTTGTTCAGCTCGCGGTGGATTGGCCGGCTGGCGGACCGGTTCGGCCCGGCCCGGGTGCTGGGCGGACTGCTGGTGGGCACGGTGGGGCCGCACCTGTTGTTCACGCACCTGAGCGCGGCGCCGCTGCCCGGGGTGGCGGCGGTGTTCGTGCTGTTCATGGTGCTCACCTCCGGGCGGGCCATTCCCACCCTGGCGCTGGTCGCCTCGCGGGTGCCCCCCGCGCTGCGCGGCCGCTACATGGCGGTCAACATGGCGGCGAGCGATGGCGCCTCGGGAGCCGGCGCGTGGGTGGGGGGCCTGCTCTTGACGGTGATGCCGGATGGCGCGCTCGCGGGGTTTGGCCGGGTGGGGTGGATCGCCGCCGGGGTGACGGGCTGCGCGCTCTTCACGCTCTGGTTGTTCGGCCGCCGCGTCTCCGCCCCGAGCGCGGTGCCGGCCTGAGTTCTTCCAACGCTGTTTCCCTTCAACTTCCCCTTCACACGAGGAATCCCATGGACGTACACGCGAATCGGCATCCGTCTCTGCCCCGGCCCATCGTGGGCAAGATGGACCTGACCAACTCCAACCGCCTCCTGGCCGAGGCGAAGCGGCTGGTGCCCGGCCTCACCCAGACGATGATGAAGAAGCCGGAGATGTTCGCCCCCGGCTCCTTCCCCGTCTACCTGTCCCGCGGGCAGGGCGCGCTGGTGGAGGACGTGGACGGCCAGCAGTACATCGACTTCATCTGCGGGCTCGGGGCGAACTCGCTCGGCCACAACCACCCGGCCGTCGTGGACACCATCCGCCAGCACCTGGACGAGGGGCTCCTGCACTCGCTGCCCACGTCCTGGGAGGTGAGCGCCGCGCGCACGCTGGTGGAGATGATCCCCGGCGCGGAGATGGCGCGCTTCTTCAAGACGGGGGCGGATGCCACGTCGGCGGCGGTGCGCCTGGCGCGCTACGTCACGGGCAAGGAGCACCTCATCACGGTGGGCTACAACGGCTGGCACGACCACTTCATGTATGACACGCCGGGAGTGCCCGCGGTGCTCGCCCAGTACACCACGCGCATGCCGCTGTTCGAGGAGCCGGACGAGGCGGCGCTGCTCGCCCGCATCGAGCAGACGGGCAGCCAGCTCGCGGCGGTGCTCCTGTCGGTGCCCTTCAACCGCTGCCTCACCCGCGAGTTCATGCACAAGCTGCGTGCCACGTGCACGGCGCACGGCGTGCTGCTCATCCAGGACGAGGTCATCACCGGCTTCCGGCTGGCGCCGGGCGGCGCCCAGCAGTTCTTCGACGTGAAGGCCGACTTCGTCTGTCTGTCCAAGGCGATCGCCGCGGGCATGCCCCTGTCGGCGGTGGCGGGGCCGGAGAAGTTCCTGAGCAAGCTGGCGGATCTGCAGGTGTCCACCACCTTCGGTGGCGAGCTGCTGTCCCTGGCGGTGTGCGAGGCCGTGCTCAAGGTGAGCCGCGAGCCGGGCTTCACCGAGCACCTGGCCACCCTCGGCCGGCGGCTCGCCACGGGCATCAACGCCCGGGCCGAGCGCGTGGGCTCGCCGCTGCGCATCCTGGGCTATGACGCCATCCCCCTGTTCCGCTTCTCCAAGAACCCCATGGAGAACGCGAAGCTCACCCAGCCCTTCCAGGCGGGCATGGCGCGCCGTGGCATCCTCTTGCGCCGCGATCTCAACTTCATCTGCGCGGCGCACACGGTCGAGCAGATCGACTACACCGTCGAGATGGCCGAGGAAGTGATGCGCGAGTGCCTCCAGCAGGCCCCGGCCCCCAGCGCGGCCTGAGCCGGACGTCCACCGGGCCCCGGGGGTGAGCCACCCCCCCGCCGGGCCCGGGGGGAGACCCGGCCATGCGGAAGGCGCCGCCCGACCGGGGAGATTGGGGTAGGCTGCCCCGCCATGTCTCTTGACTCCACGCCCTCGGGTCGCCCCCACATCCTGCGTCGGACGCTCCTGCTCGATGCCGGCTTTCAGTTCCGCTACATGTTTCGGTTCGCCGCCATTGGCGCGTTCGGGGTGCTGCTCATCGGAGTGCTCGCCTCCCAGGTGATTCGCAAAGCGGTGGTGGAGGAGGGCGGCTCGCCGGAGGTGATGCTGGCGAGCAGCGACACCCTGCTGTGGCTCGGCGGGGTGGGCGCGATCGTGATGGCCATCCTCACGTCCCTGGTGGGGCTGGTGCTCACCCACCGGGTGGCGGGGCCCGTGCACGTGATGAACCTCTACCTCGCGTCCATCGCCGCCGGCCGCTATCCGCGCCTGCGTCCCCTGCGCAGCAGCGACGAGCTGCGCGAGTTCTTCGAGTCCCTGAGCTACACGGTGGACCGGCTGCGCGAGCGCGAGGCGGAGGAGGCCCGTCTGCTCACCGAGGTCATCGACGCCCTGGAGCCCCTGGCCACCACCCAGGACGCCCAGGCGGCGCTGCGCATCCTCGGCTCGATGCGCACCCGCAAACGTCAGGCCATCGAAGGTCCCACCTCGGGAACGCTGAAGTCCGTTGCCTGACGCGCCCGGGTGCAGCACAACACCCCTTCCATGACCCGTCCCCGCATCGTCTTCATGGGCACGCCCGACTTCGCCGTGCCCTCCCTGGCCGCCCTCTTCGACATCGGGGACGTGGTGGCCGTCGTCACCCAGCCGGACAAGCCCAAGGGCCGGGGCCAGGCGCTCGCCATCTCCCCGGTGAAGGCCTACGCGCTCGAGCGGAACGTGCCGGTGTTGCAGCCCCAGAAGCTGCGCACCCCCCCCTTCTCCGAGGTGCTGCGCGAGCTCGAGCCCGACGTCGCCGTGGTGACGGCCTACGGGAAGATCCTCCCCAAGGACCTGCTGGAGACGCCCGCGCGCGGGTGCCTCAACGTGCACGCCTCGCTGCTGCCGCGCTTCCGGGGGGCCGCCCCCATCCAGTGGGCCATCGCCCATGGGGACACGGAGACGGGCGTGGCGTTGATGGTGATGGATGAGGGCCTGGACACCGGGCCCGTGCTGGCCGAGAAGCGGCTGCCCATCGCCCCGGACGAGACGAGCGCCACCCTGCACGACAAGCTGTCCTCGCTGGGCGGAGCGCTCCTGCGCGAGTACCTCCCGGCCTACCTGCGCGGCGAGCTGACGCCCGTGCCGCAGTCCTCCGAGGGCATGGTGCTCGCGCCCATCATCCACAAGGAGGAGGGCAAGCTCGACTTCTCGAGGCCCGCGGTGGAGCTGGAGCGGCGGCTGCGGGCCTTCACCCCCTGGCCGGGCGCCTTCACCACCCTGGAGGGCAAGCTGTTCAAGGTGCACAAGGCGAAGGTGGGCACGGGACAGGGCGCGCCGGGCACCGTGCTGTTCGCGGACGCGCGGGGGCTGGAGGTGGCGTGCGCGCAGGGCTCGCTGGTGCTGCTCGAGGTGCAACCCGAGGGCAAGCGGGTGATGCCCGTGGGGGACTTCCTGTCGGGCCGCAAGCTCGCGCCGGGCAGCCGGCCTTTCGAGACGTAGGAGAGACACGACATGGGCAAGAGGCTGTTGGTGCTGCATGGGCCCAACCTGAACCTGTTGGGTGAGCGCGAGGGCCGTGAGGGCGGACGGTTCGCCGACCTCGACGCCGCCTTGAAGGCCCGGGCGGCCTCCCTGGGGCTGGAGCTGACGGTGGTGCAGTCCAACCACGAGGGCGTCCTGCTCGACACCCTGCACGCCGAGCGCTCGCGCGTGGAGGGCGTGGTGGTGAGCCCCTCGAGCCTCTTCGGCTCGTACCCGCTGCGCGATGCGCTGGAGGCCATCGGGCTGCCCGCGCTCGAGGTGTACCTGGAGGAACTCGGCGGGCGCGAGTCCGTGGTGGCCGAGGCCTGCGTCGCCACGCTCGAGGGAGAGGGGTTCGACTCGTACCTCCAGGCCCTGGAGCGCTTCGCGAGCGGAGACCTCACCGGCGAGTCCTCCGAGGAGGACGAAGGCGACGAGGACGTCGAGGACGAAGACGTCGAGGACGAGGACGACGAGGACACCGACGGCGAGGACACGGACGACGAGGCGGGGGAGGACGAGGTGGCCGAGGCGCCCGTGGGGCTCGTGAAGACGCTGGGCCGCCGGGGCACGGGCGTGAAGGCTCCGGCCGTGGCCCCGGGCCGGGATGCCGCGGGCCCCCGCAAGACGCTGGGCCGCAAGGTGGTGGAGGCGGCCCCGCCTCCGTCGTCCGTGAAGACGCTGGGCCGCAAGAGCCCGCGGGCCGCGCCATCGGAGGACGTCCTCTCCCGGGCGCTGGTGCGCGGCAAGATCGCCGACCGGCTCGCCGGACGCCTGTCTCCCGCGGACCTGGCCACCTGGGCGCGCTCGTGGTGGACGCGCATCCAGGGAGGCGCCCCGGCGGAGACGGGCTACCGGGAGCTGCTCGAGGACATCCTGCAGCGGCTCACCCTCGCCAACATCCCGGCGACCCGGATGTCCGAGACGGAGCTGGTGGAGTGGATGACCCGGCTGGAGGGGTGAGGGACATGTCATGAACGCACGCGCCATCAGCATCCAGGTCCTCAGCCGCGTCCGCGCCACGGATGCCTACCTCAACGTGGTGCTCGACACGATGCTCTCGGAGTCGCCTCCGGCGGACCCTCGGGACGCGGGGCTCATCACCGAGCTCGTCTATGGCGCCACGCGCCGCGAGCTCGCGCTGGACTACGCCATCACCCGCTTCGCCGACCGCAAGCTGGAGGCCCTGGAGGACAGGGTGCTCGCGGCGCTGCGCGTGGGGGCCTACCAGCTCTTCTACACGCGGGTGCCGGCGCGCGCCGCGGTGGCCGAGACGGTGCAGGCCCTCAAGGAACTGGGGCTCTCGCGCGCGGCGGGCTTCGCCAACGCCATCCTGCGCAAGCTCGCGGCGCTTCCCGGGCAGCCCCTGCCCCCCGAGGACGACCTGGCCGAGTTCCTGTCGGTGCGCGAGAGCCACCCGCGCTGGCTGGTGGAGCGCTGGCTGCGCCAGTTCGGCCGGGAGCGCGCCGAGGCGATGCTCGTGGCCAACAACCAGACGCCCGCCGTGGTCATCCGCGCCAACCGCGCGAAGGTGACGCGCGACGCGCTGCTCGAGCAGTTGCGCGAGACGGGCCTGGAGGCACGCCCCACGCCGGTGTCCCCGGTGGGCATCATCCTGCCTCCGGTGGGCCGGGTGGAGGACGTGTACGGCTACGCCGAGGGCCTGTGGCAGGTGCAGGACGAGGCGGCGCAGCTCGTGGGCGTCTACGGCGACATCCCCGACACGGCGCGCGTGCTGGATGCGTGCGCGGCGCCGGGCGGCAAGGCCTGCCACCAGGCCGAGACGCACGAGGTGGTGGCCACGGATCTTCATGCCAACAAGATGCGGAAGATCCTCTCCGAGGCGCGGCGCCTGGGCCTCACCGAGCGCCTGCGCGCCGAGGTGCACGACGCGACCGAGCCCTGGCCGGAGGCGTGGGGCGAGTTCCACGCGTTCGTGGTGGACGCGCCGTGCTCGGGCCTGGGGACGCTCAGGCGCCACCCGGAGCTGCGCTACCGGCGCAAGCCGGAGGACATGGCGCGGCTGGCGGTGTTGCAGCGGCGCATCCTGGAGAACTGTCAGGAGGCGGTGCCCCCCGGGGGTCTGCTCGTCTACGCGGTGTGCACCCCCGAGCCCCAGGAGGGGCAGGATCAGGTGGAGATGTTCCTGCGCAGCCACCCGGAGTGGACGGCGGAGCCCCCGGTGCCGCGCGAGGGCGTGAAGCTGCCGCTCACCCAGGCGTATCTGCGCACGCTGCCGGGGCCGGAGAACTGGGACGGCTTCTTCGCGGCGCGCCTGCGCAAGCTGTACTGAGACGCCCCCGTCAGCGGGGCGGGAGCACCAGCGGATCCGGGGGCTCGGGCTGGTAGTTGTCCGGCGGCGGGGACACCGGAGTGGGCAGGGTGTTGAGGATGGGCAGCAGGGCGTCGAGGGCCTCGGCGGCGCTGCCGAAGCGCTCGTGGGGCGCCACGGCCGTGGCCCGCTCCACCCAGGACTCCCAGCGTCCGCGCCACGCCCCATCCCGGCGCGAGGTCAGCATGTCGCGCAGGATGAGCCCGAAGGCGAAGACATCCGTGGACGCGGGCAGGGGCCCTTCCTCCTTCCACTCGGGCGCGAGGTAGTCCGCGCCTCCCTCGGGGGGCTTGAGCCAGCCCGTGGCGTGCGTGCGCCGGAACTGCTCCAACCCCATGTCGAGCACGCTCAGCCGCGCGCCCGCCGGCCCCGAGGCGACGAGCACCCGCGCGGAGCGCAGCCGCCCATGTACCAGGCCCGCGCTCCGGGCGGCGGTGAGGGCTCCGGCCAACTGCCGCGCGAGCGCGCGCAAGTCGGGCAGATCGACTCCTATTTCGTGCAGTCCCCTCAACATGGAGGGCAGGGACTCCCCGCTCCACCAGGGGCGCACGAGCCACAGGCCCTCGCGGGCCTCGTCGTACCCGGCGTCCACCACGGGCGCGAAGGCGGAGTGTCCGGTGCGTTGGGGCTCGCGCAGCGCGTGCGTGAAGTGCTCCACCTCGGCGGGGGAGGGGGCCCGGAGCGTCCGCCACAGGGTGAGCCGGCCGGCTTCTCCTCCCTGGGTCGGCTCCACCTGGCACTCCATACCGGGTTCGTCGCCGAGAGCGGGCCGGACTACCCGCCACGTCCCCCCAAGGATGTCACCTGGAATCAGTGGGCTCATGGGGGGGAAGTGTAAACTGGATGAGGACCCTGGACGTGAGGGGTCCTCTTCAGGTGGAGTCCATCCCCGAACAAGAAGGTCTCGCGGTTCCCTGGTCACCCAACGAGCGACATGGAGCACGGCGCACAGCAGGAACTGCAGCGGCGGCTGGAGGTGATTCGTCCCGAGGACACCCTGCGGGGTTTCTTCTTCAACGGCGCGCTGGAGCAGGTGCGCCCGCTCGGCGACCCGGTCTCCTGGCGCCGCTGCATCGAGGCGGCGGGCGGCGACCGGTTCATGGCCTTCTTCAGCTACCCCATGGATTCCTTCATCCGGCTGCTCTACGCCGCGGCGGGCGTGCTGAGCGAGGGGCGCGGGGACTTCCGCACGGCCTTGTGGCACCTGGGGCGGGAGATGGTGCCGTACTACCTGGAATCCAGCGCCGGGCAGGTGCTGTTGCTGTTGGCCCGAGGGGAGCCGCGGTGGTTGCTCGAAGGACTCCCCTCCGCCTTCCGGACGGCCGTCCGGCATGGCGAGTGCTCGGTCTCCTGGTTGGGGCCGAACCATGGCCGGTTGCTCT
This sequence comes from Cystobacter fuscus, assembly GCF_044360685.1. GTDB lineage: Bacteria > Myxococcota > Myxococcia > Myxococcales > Myxococcaceae > Cystobacter > Cystobacter fuscus_C. The sequence goes on from NZ_CP043491.1 coordinate 2,385,938, forward strand.
TCCAGGGATGTTCCCTGCCGGCCGAGTACTACGAGGGCGCGGTGCGGGGCGTCTTCGAGAGCACGCGCATCGCGCAGACCCTGGTCAGCGCGCGGCAGCTCAGCCTGCTCGACACGGAGGTGGAAGTGTCCTGGGACAAGGAGCGACATGCGGCGGGTGGTTGAGTGGACGCAGCTGCCGGGCGAGGGACCCCGGGTCCTGATGTTGCCGGGGCTGGGGGCCCGGGGCGCGGGCTTCCAGGCGCTCGCCAGACGGCTCCAGCACGTGGCGCGGCCCCTGCTCGTCGAGTACCCCGAGGGCCCTCACGCGGCCCGGGGCGCGGGGGCGCTCGCCCAGGAGGTCTTCGAGGCCTGTGGCTCGGTGGACGCCGTGGTGGCCAGCTCCTTTGGCGGCATGGTGGCCGCGCACCTGGCCGCGGCGGGCGCCGCGCGGGGCGTGGCCTTCCTGGGCTCCTTCACCCGCACCGAGCACCTGGGCGCGCGTGGCCGGCTCATCGCGATGATGGGGCCCATCGCCGTGTTGGGGCGGCCGGGTCCGCTCACCGCCGCCCTGGCCTCCTGGCGGCCCATCGCGCCCACCCGCGTGCCCGAGGTGGTTCCCACCACCCGGCTCGAGCGGATGACCACGCTCCACCGCGCTTTCGCCATTCGGGGCGAGCCGCCGCCTCCGTCCCTGCGGGGCCTGCCCGTGTCGTGTGTCTGCATCCAGGGCAACCGGGACGTGCTGGTGCCCCCCGCGACGGTGAAGCGCCTGGCGGCGTCGCTGCCCCCGGGCACGCCCCAGCACCTGCTGCGCGGCGCCGGTCACGTGCCCTACTTCACCCACCCGGAGGAGTGCGCGCGCCTGCTCGAGCCCTGGCTCGCGGCGCTGGCTCCTCCGGTGACGCTCAGCTCTCCTCGGCCGATGCTTCAGCGAGCTTGAAGGCCTCGAGCACCGCGGCCGACGCCCGGTCCAGGTACTTGCCCTTGCGGATGAGCAGGCCGATCGGCCGGGACACCGGCCCCTCGGCGAAGGGCTTGGAGACGATCGTCCCCTGGGCCACCTCGGCCGCCACCGTCGCCATGGGCAGGATGGCCACGCCAATGCCCATTTCCACCGCGCGCTTGATGGTCTCGATGTTGTCGATCTCCATCACCGGGTTGAGGTCCAGGTTCTTCTCGCGCACCAGCCGGTCCAACGCCTTGCGCGTGGGCGCCTCGCGATCAAAGGCGATGAAGGGCACGCCCGAGAGCGCCGTGAGGCTCACCTTCGCCTTGCTGGCGAACGGGTGGTTGGGGGCGCAAACAACCGCCAGCTTGTCATCGCGGAACGGGTGGATGTCCACGCCGGCGCGTGGCTGCGGATAGGCGACAATGCCAATCTCCGCCGCACCCAGGATGACATCGTCATACACTTGATCATTGCGCCGGTAGTTCAAGCGCATGTTCACCTTGGGGTGCGTCTTGAGCAGCTGCTTCTGCACGTTGCGCAGCTCATGCAGACCCACCGAATAGATGGTGGAGACCGTCGTGGTGCCATGCACCTCGGCGGACTGCTCGCGGATCTCCTGCTCCACCTCGGCGAAGCGTGCCAGGATTTCCTTGCACCCTCGGAAGAGGCGCTCGCCCGCGGGCGTCGGCGTCACCTGCCGCGCGCTGCGCGACAGCAACTTCTGCTCGTAGCGGTTCTCCAGGGCGCGAATCTGCTGGCTCACCGCCGACTGGGTCACATGGTTGAGCTGCGCGGCTCTTGAGAAGGAGCCGGTCTCGACCACGTCACAAAACATTTTCAGGGATTCAAGCTGCATAGGGAGGCGCCCCTCCTAACCGAACCCTAATAATGAGGCCAGCCCTAATTAGTCGGCCTTCGCCGGATGGCGGCTCGCTGGAGTGACTGGCTTGTCGGCCCGGCCCGTTGATTGACTCACTCGTCAGTCAACCCTGCCGCTCGGCGGAGGAGGGAGATTTCGGCCGGAGCACGAGCACCGCCGTGGCCAGGCCGAGCGCCAGCAGGCTCGCTCCCGACAGGAGCTGCACGTGGCCCATCTCCCGCGCGGTGTCCTGCATGAAGGTGCACTCCTCCTCGGAGAGCTCCGTGCAGTCGGCGGGTTTCAAGCGTGTCACGAGGCCCGTACCGGCGAGGAAGAGGCCGCCGAGCAGCAGGCCTCCACTCAGTCCCAGCAGGGCCGCCCGGATGAGCCTCTGGGCGCCCGAGGGGCCCTGGATGTTTCTGGCTTCGCGTTGCATGGCCGGACGCTATCCCCGCCCTGGGGTCGCGCGCCATATCCCGCGTATGCTCGGCCCCCATGCGAATCCTCTACGGTGTCGTTGGTGAAGGCATGGGGCACGCGACCCGCTCCCGCGTCATTCTCGAGGAGCTCACCCGCGAGCACGAGGTGCAGATCGTCGTCTCGGGGCGGGCCAAGGACTACCTGGCCAAACGCTTCGACAAGGTGCACGGCATCTGGGGCCTCACCCTGGCCTACGAGGGCAACTCGGTGAAGAAGCTCCAGACGCTGCTGCAGAACGTCTCCGGGGCCATCAAGGGCTGGCCGCACAACATCCGCCAGTACTTCGAGCTCGTGGAGAAGTTCCAGCCGGACGTGGTGGTGAGCGACTTCGAGAGCTTCAGCTATCTCTTCGGCCGCAACCACCGCCTGCCCGTCATCAGCGTGGACAACATGCAGATCATCAACCGGTGTCAGCACGACAGCGCGCTGCTCGCCGGTTGGGAGGAGGACTTCGAGGGCACGCGCGCCATCGTGAAGTCCAAGCTGCCCGGCTGCTTCCACTACCTCACCACCACCTTCTTCTATCCGCCGGTGCGCAAGGAGCGCACCACGCTGCTGCCCTCCATCCTCCGGCCGGAGATCCTCTCCGCCCGCTCCGAGCCCGGCGAGCACCTGCTCGTCTACCAGACCTCCACCTCCAACACCGCGCTGCCCGACATCCTCAAGCAGAGCGGGCTGCCCTGCCACATCTACGGGCTGCGGCGGGACCTCACCGGGGACGTGCGCGACGGCAACCTGCTCTACCGCCCCTTCAGCGAGGCGGGCTTCATCGACGACCTGCGCACCGCGCGGGCCGTGGTGGCCGGCGGCGGCTACACGCTCATGAGCGAGGCCGTCTACCTGCACAAGCCCATGCTCGCGCTCCCCGTGCAGGGCCAGTTCGAGCAGGTGCTCAACGCCCTCTACCTGGAGAAGCTCGGCTACGGCATGTACGCGCCCACGCTCACCGTGGAGCGGCTGCGCGACTTCCTCGATCGCGTCCCCCAGTGCCAGAAGGCGCTCGAGGGCTACACCCAGGACGGGAACGTGAAGATGATGAGCGCCCTGCGCGAGCAGCTCGCCCGGGCCGCCGAGTACAAGGGCCGCTGGTGGGAGGACGTCGAGCCGGGCGAACCCGTGAAGGGCTGAGGCTCGCCCCGCTCCACGCGACGCACCGCGTGCGCCGCGGTGCGTTGGCGGCCAGCCGACTCAGGACACCCGGGTGGGTTTGACAGCCCGGGTCTCACGGGTTTTCCATGAAGTCCATGAGAAACCAACTGCTGATTGTGTCCGCGCTCGCGTGGGTGTCCTCCGCGTGCGGTGGCGAGGCGCTCGTCGACGAAGGCGCGGAGGCGGGAGCGAGCACGGGACAGGCGCTCTACGCGGGGGTGAATGGCGAGGCCTGCACGGCGAGCCCGTACAACTGCAAGCTGCGCCCCACCGGGGGCAATCGCGTCGCCACCAACGATCCGGATGACGACGACTCCTGGGGCGTGGTGACGGGGGTGCCCATTCGCGACGGCCATGGGGCCGTGATGGGCACCTCGACCCGGACGCGCGTCACCTTCAACTACGGCCAGACGCGCACCTTCGAGGGCGAGACCTACGCTTTCGCGGTGTCGACGTCCAACTCGAGCGCCGGGTGGATGCCCCTGTCGAGCATCCTGGGCCAGGAGTCCTTCGCGCAGAAGGTCGGGCACGTGTCGGCGTTGGGGGCGGGCCTGGCGAAGCTGGGCTGCTATGCCGTGCGCGACTCGCATGACACCACCCTGGAGTTCAAGAAGGTGGTCTACGACAGCGACGCGGTGCACGAGCGCGCGGGCGACTACCTCCCGCTCGTGCGCGCCAATGGCAGGCGCTCGGTCAACCTCGCCTTCAACGTGCCGGGCTTCGGCCTGGGCGGCGTCGCGGTGGACCACTTCCCCGCGGGCACGAAGTTCCAGCGCCTGGACGTGCCGACGGATGCCGGCGCGCCGTCGATCGACATCCCGCTCTGGGTCCAGGACAGCGAGGGCCGCTACCGGACCCAGTCGGGCACGATGAAGTTCATCTACGGCTATGTCATCGCCGCCACGGGCACCAAACGCAACGGGTGGATGGCGTACGACGCGCTCTCGGTGAGCAGCGGCTGCCCCTGAGCCCGCCGTCTACGGGCACAGCGAGTCGAGGAACGCGGTGACGTCGGCGACGAAGCGCTCGGGCTGCTCGACGTGGGGGGCGTGGCCGGTGTCCGGGTAGAGCAGCAGCCGGCCCCGGCCCAGCCCCTGGGCGAGCGCCTGTTGCTCGGCGACGGAGAAGATGCCGTCCTGGTCCCCGCCCACGACGAGCGCGGGGACGCGGATGCGCCCGAGCTGGGAGGAATGGTCCTCGGCGGCGAGTCCCGCGAGGGCGTCCCTCCAGACGCGGGCGGGCACCTTGAGGCTCTCGGCGACGGCGGTGTCGAGGAAGGTGGAGGGGATGGGACGGTAGAAGGTGCTCGCCTGGAAGTCGCGGACGAAGGCCGGATCGATGGGATCGCTCAGCGTGTCCACGACGGACTTCAGATCGGCGATGACGGCATTGCCCCGCGAGGTGGGGGCCGAGCCGACGAGCACGAGCGCCTGGACGCGCTGGGGGGACTCGAGGGCGACCTGCTGGGCGATGAAGCTGCCCATGGAGTGGCCCAGGAGGGTGGCGCGCCGGTGGCCCCGGGCGTCGAGGAAGGCCACCACGTCGGCGGCGAAGTCGGACTGGGAATAGCCGCCGCCGGGCCGCGAGGAGTCACCGTGGCCGCGCTGGTCGAGCGCGTAGACGTGATAGCGGCGCGACAGCAGCGGGTAGTCCAGATCGAAGGAGCGGTACGAGTCGGTGTAGCCGTGCAGCAGCACCAGCACCGGGCCGTCGCGGCGGCCCTGCTCGACGTAGTGCATTCGCACGCCGGTGGACAGCCACACGAAGCCCTCGCGCGGGCCCGCCTCGGCGCCGAGGGCCTCGGCCCCCGTGCCCAGGTGGGCTTCCAGGGACTCGTCTTCCGGACCGCAGGCGCTCAGCGCCGCCACGGCGAGCAGCAGGATCAGCTGGTTCTTCATGGGCCCCCCTCCAGGAGCTTTCGCCCCCGCCCTCTCACGGGCCGTTGGGCGATGGCAAGGTTTGTATATCGGGAAATAACAGATAAAGCTGTTGTGTGTACAATAATGCAGTGGATGTCGAAGGGCCTCGCGCCGGCCTGATTGGAGTTGACGCACTCCGGGTTCGGGGACGGGCTCAATGACCGAGGAGGACGAAACATAGCGCTTGCGCTGGGCGCGACATGGGACTACGCCTGCCCCTGCAAAAGTCATACAGCACGCAAGCATCATCAACATCAGACAGTTCAGGAGGACGAAATGCGCCTTTGGAAGAACCTGATCGTGGCTTGTGCCGTGTCCTTGCTCTCGGCGTTCTCCGCCTCCGCCGCCGACGCCAAGGACGTGAAGATTGGCTTTGTCGTCAAGCAGCCCGAGGAGCCCTGGTTCCAGGACGAGTGGAAGTTCGCGGACATCGCCGCCAAGGAGAAGGGCTTCACCCTGGTGAAGATTGGCGCCGAGGACGGTGAGAAGGCCCTGGCCGCCATCGACAACCTCGGGGCGCAGGGTGCCCAGGGCGTCATCATCTGCACGCCCGACGTGAAGCTCGGGCCGGGTCTGGTGGCCCGGGCCAATGCCAACCAGCTCAAGCTCATGACGGTGGATGACCGGCTGGTGGACAGCAAGGGCCGGCCGCTGGAGAAGGTGCCGCACATGGGCATCTCCGCCACCAAGATTGGCGAGGCGGTGGGGCAGGCCATCGTGGATCAGATCAAGGCGCGGGGCTGGAACATGAAGGAAGTCGGCGCCATCCGCGTCTCCTATGATCAGCTCCCCACGGCGAAGGAGCGCGTCGAGGGTGCCATCTCCGTGCTCAAGAAGAATGGCTTCCTGGCGCAGAACATCTTCGACGCGCCCCAGAGCAAGACGGACACCGAGGCGGCGCTCAACGCGGCCAACGTGGTGCTCAACAAGAACGCGGGCCTCAAGAAGTGGGTGGCGTTCGGCCTCAACGACGAGGCGGTGCTCGGCGCCGTCCGGGCCACCGAGACGGCCGGGCTGAAGGCGGCGGACGTGGTGGGCATCGGCATCGGCGGCTCGGATGCGTCCATCAACGAGTTCAAGAAGTCCGCCCCGACGGGCTTCTACGGCAGCATCATCATCTCGCCCAAGCGCCACGGCTACGAGACCGCGCTCAACATGTTCAACTGGGTGAGCACCGGCAAGGAGCCGGAGAAGCTCATCCTCACCTCGGGCGAGCTGGCCACCCGCGACACGTACAAGGACGTCCGCAAGCAGCTCGGACTCTAGTGGTCGAAGGCGCATGACCCCGTTCCTCGAATTCACGAACATCTCCAAGAGCTTTCCCGGGGTCCGCGCCCTCAAGGAGTTGAGCTTCTCCGTCCCCGCCGGCCGGGTCATCGGCCTGCTGGGCGAGAACGGCGCGGGCAAGTCCACGCTCATCAAGATCCTGGGTGGGGACTACCAGCCGGACACGGGGGAGATCCGCATCGCGGGCCAGGCGCGGCGCTTCACCTCGACGCGCGCCTCGCTCGCCGCCGGGGTCACCGTGGTGCACCAGGAGCTGCAACTGGTGCCCGAGCTGACGGTGGCCGAGAACCTCATGCTCGGCCGCTTTCCCGCGAAGGCGGGGGTGGTGGACTTCCGCAAGCTGTTCGAGCAGGTGGGCGCCGTCCTGAAGGACATCGGCGTGGAGGTGGATCCCCGGGTCAAGGTCTCCGAGCTGTCGATCGGCACCCGGCAGATGGTGGAGATCGCCAAGGCGGCCATCTTCGACGCCTCCGTCATCGCCCTGGACGAGCCCACCTCCTCGCTCTCCGCGCACGAGAGCGAGGTGCTCTTCCGCCTCGTCGCCCGGCTGCGCGCGGCGGGCAAGGTCATCCTCTACGTCTCGCACCGGTTGGATGAGCTGTTCCGGCTGTGCGACGGCTGCGTGGTGCTGCGCGATGGGCGGCTCGTGGCGCATCACGAGACCATGGAGGGTCTCACGCGCGAGGTGCTGGTGCGCGAGATGGTGGGCCGGGAGATCCAGGACATCTGGGGCTGGCGGCCCCGGAAGCTGGGCGACGTGCGCCTGTCGGCCTCGGGAGTGAGGGGCTCGCGCCTGCCCATTCCCGCGTCCTTCGAGGTGCGCGCCGGGGAGATCCTCGGCTTCTTCGGCCTGGTGGGGGCGGGGCGCAGCGAGCTGTCGCGCCTGCTCTACGGCGCCGACCGGCGTCACGGGGGCGAGCTGCGGATGGATGGCCAGCCCGTCCACGTGCGCAACCCGCGGCAGGCGGTGCGCGCGGGGCTCGTGCTCTGTCCGGAGGACCGCAAGGCCGATGGCATCCTCCAGGGCCGCTCGGTGGAGGAGAACGTCAATGTCTCCTGCCGCCGCCACTTCTCGCCGCTGGGGCTCATCAACACGGGCCGCGAGGCGCGCATGGCCGAGGAGTACATCAAGCGGCTCGGGGTGCGCACGCCGTCGCGCTTCCAGGACATCGTCAACCTGTCGGGCGGCAATCAGCAGAAGGTCATCCTGTCGCGCTGGCTGGCCGAGCAGGGCATCAAGGTCTTCATCGTCGACGAGCCCACCCGTGGCATCGACGTGGGGGCCAAGAGCGACATCTACGAGGTGCTGTACGGACTGGCGGAGCAGGACATCGCCATCATCGTCATCTCGAGCGAGCTGCCCGAGGTCATGGGCATCAGCGACCGGATTCTCGTCATGTGCGGTGGCCGCATCACGGCGGAGTTCGACCGGCCCCACTTCTCCGAGGAGAAACTCCTGGCGGCGGCACTGCCCGACCGCTCCGTGGCCCAAGTGGCCCAAGAGGATTCGAAATGAATCGTTTGAAGCGCATCGTGCTCGGTGAGCAGGGATTGGTCATCCTGTTCCTGCTCGCCCTGGCGATCGTCTCCCTCACCGTTCCCAACTTCATGACCCAGCGCAACGTGCTGGGTCTGCTGCAGGCGGTGGTGACCATCGGCATCGTGTCCTGCACGATGATGTTGTGCCTGGCCTCGCGCGACGTGGACCTGTCCGTCGGCTCGACGGTGGCCTTCACCGGAATGATCGCCGTGATGATGGCCAACCACACCGAGAACATCCTGCTCGGGTTGCTGGCCGCGGTCGCGGCCGGCGTGGTGGTGGGCGCCGTCAACGGCGTCATCATCGCGAAGCTCGGCGTCAACGCCTTCATCACCACGTTGGCGACCATGCAGGTGGTGCGCGGCCTGGCGCTGATCTCCTCGGATGGCCGCGCCGTCGGCGTGGATGATTCGGACTATTTCGAGATCGCGCAGAAGACCGTGGTGGGCGTGCCGATGCCCATCCTCGTGATGGTGGTCGTCTTCCTGCTCTTCGGCTTCGTGCTCAACCGCACCGTGTTCGGGCGCAACACCCTGGCCATTGGTGGCAACCCGGACGCCTCGCGGCTGGCCGGCCTCAACGTCGGCGCCACGCGCATCATCATCTTCGTGCTGCAAGGCATCGCGTGCGCGGTGGCCGGCATCCTGCTGTCCTCGCGCATCACCAGCGGTCAGCCCAACGCGGCCCAGGGGCTCGAGCTGTCGGTCATCTCCGCGTGCGTGCTGGGCGGTGTGTCGATGTCCGGCGGCCGGGCGGCCGTCTCCGGCGTGCTGGTGGGCGTGCTCATCATGGGCATCGCGGAGAACGTGATGAACCTGATGAACATCCAGGCCTTCTACCAGTACGTGGCCCGAGGCGTGATCCTCCTGCTCGCCGTGCTGCTCGACAACCTGCGCACGCGCGCGATGGGGCGGCGGTAGGCAAGGGCCCCGTTCGAGACGAACGGGGCCCCACGTGGTTCAGTGCGGCAACGCTCAGTGCAGCAACTCGTTGTTGCGCTGGGCCGCCCACCGCGTGAGCTGGGTGACCCAGGAGCGGGTGAGGGGCGTCTCGCTCTCGAAGCCCCAGTGCCGCTCGGTGTTGCCGTCCTGGGGCATCAGGCGGGTGATCTGCGCGAGCACCGCCGCCGTGAGGTTGGGCGCCAGCGTCCTGGCGAGCGTGGCGACCTTGGCGGGCAGCCCCACCAGGGCCTCCGCGTCACCCCGGCGGCAGGACTCGATGATTTTTCGCGCCGCCCGCTCGGCGTTCATCGACAGGCCCGGCAACGAGTCGCTCGTGATGAACCAGGCGTACTCCGCCTCGTGGTCTCCCTTGACGACCACGTTGGGTGGGCTGCCGGTGCGCATCAGCCCCGGGCACACCGTCGTCACGAGAATCCCGTCCTGCGCCAGCTCCGCGCGCAGCCCGTCCGACAATCCCACCAGGGCGAACTTGCTCGCGCTGTAGGGCAGCATGTGCGGCACGCTGACCTTGCCTCCAATGGAGGAGACGTTGACGATGCGGCCCCAGCCCCGCTGCTTCATCTCCGGCAGCACCGCCAGCGTCGTGTAGAGCGGCGCCCAGAAGTGCAGGTCCATCGCCTCGGAGAAGTCGCGCTCGTCCATGGACTCGAGCGGACCCACCTGGATGGTGCCGGCGTTGTTCACCAGCACGTCCACCGGGCCAAAGGTCTCGTGCACCCGGGCCACCAGCGCCTCCACCTGCACCCGGTCCGTCACGTCGCAGGGGATCGCGAGCACCTCGCCGCCGCTCGACTCCAGCTCGTCCTTCGCCCGCGTCAGCTCCACCTGCTCGCGCGCGCACAGCACGACGCGCGCTCCCTCGGCGACGAAGAGCCGGGCCATCTCCAGGCCCAGTCCCCGCGAGCCGCCCGTCACCAACACCGTGCGTCCCTGGAAGGACGGCTTCTCGCGCCGCAGCGCGCGCAGTCCCATCACCGCGCCCACGCCCGCCGCGGCCACGGCACCCAGCGTCAGCCGGGAAGACTCCTTCTTCTTGTTGTGGTCGGCCATATCGCTCCTCGGGGTCTGGGGTTCAGGGCGCGGACGCGCCGGAGGTGGACTCGGCGGAGGTGAGCCGCTCCAACAGGGGCCGCAGTGCCTCCTCCATGGATTCATCGCCCAGCACGCGCAGGCGCAGCTTCAGGGACTCGTCGAACACGAGGTAGGCGGGCGTGCCCTGGACACCATAGGCCTGCGCCATGGAGCCATCGTCCACCGCCACCGGGTGGTGGAAGCCCAGGCGCTTGACCGTGGCCTCGATGTCGTTCGTGTTCATGGCCTGCCTGGCGTCCTGCCCCTTCATGGGCACGTGGACGCCAATCACCTGGAGCCCTCGGGGGAGGAACTCCCTCACCAGGGCCTGGAGCCGCGGGAGCTGGCTCTGGCTGGAGGCGAAGCGCTCCGTCCAGAAGTACAGCAGCACGGGCCGTCCATGCAGGTCGTGAACGTGTACCGGAGCGTTGATCCAACCGCCCCGCGGATCCAACAGCGTCAGGGGAACGTCGAGAGAGGACATGGCCTGAAGCTATGCATCGGCTCCATGCCCTCCGGTGGCCCCGGCCCCCAGGCCGCTCTCCATCCACACGGGGGATGGCGCGCCGCGTCTCCCGCGCCCTGACGCGGTGAGTCGTGAATGTCAATTGGAAAAAAGTGGCCCCGTATCAAATTCCAAGAAAGCGAGGTAGATTGGGCTCACCTGTCTGGCAGCCCTGCATGCAGGTCCCCCCCGGAAGTTCGAGCAGGAGGTACCCCCCATGAAGCAGTTCCTGAGCGCGGCCGCCGTGGCCGTCACCACGCTGATGGCCGCCGAGGCCTCGGCGACCAACTACACCCTGTGGATTCACGGCAAGAACGGCAGCACCACCAAGCCGGGCAACTACACCGACTTCAGCTACTGGGGCCCGAGCACCACCGCGGCGGGTGTGAACAAGAAGGCCGTCAACTGGAACGGCACCCAGCGCATCTCCGTGGAGAACTACCGCGTCCGCGACGCGCTCGACTGCTTCTGCACGGGGAGCAACTGGTGCTACATCGCCGCGCACAGCGCGGGGGACCTGCAGATTGGTTATGCGCTGTCGCTCTACGGCGGCTCCACGCGCTCCATCAAGAACGCGGTGCCGAGCAGCACGGGCGTGTGCGGCAACGCGGGCGGCACCCAGGTGGGCTGGAACATCAAGTGGGTGGACGTGGCCTCGGGCGCGAGCGGCGGCAGCGAGCTGGCGGACCACGGCGACTGGGCGGTGTCGGATCCGCTCGTGAGCGACCTGGTCACCACCACGGCGCGCGGCATGTACAACCACAACACCACGCGCTCGTTGTGGTTCTACAACTTCGCGGGCGCCAAGGGCACGGCCTACTCGGGCGTGCTCCCGGGCCAGGACGACGAGGCCGTGTCCTATCACTCGACGGGTGGCGTCTCGGGCTCCTCGGGCAGCTCCCAGTGCAACCCGGGGGACTGGTTCTGCGACGGCACGCTGAACACGGGCACCAGCGCGTGCAGCAACGGCATCGCCAAGTGGTCCTACCACTCGGTGCAGCTGCGCGATGATGGCGAGGCCTATGATCACCACGCCGCTGGCAACTGGGCCGGCATCGTCGGGCCCGTGCGCTCCGACGTGGTCACCTACGCCAAGTAGCTCGCTCCGGGCGTCCTCGACATGAAGCACGACAGCAGCCTTCCTGGTCCGTCCTCTCCGCCGGCTCGCCCCGCGCGCCGCGGCCGATGGTTCCTCCTGCTCATTCCCCTCGTGGTGGGTGGAGGGGGGCTGCTGTTGTCCCTGGGGATGCCAGCTCCGGACCCGGACACGCCGGAGCCGTCCGGGCCGGGTGTGTCCTCGGCCTCGGCCTCCCCGGCTCATGCGAGCCCCCGCGCCCGCGTGCCGGGTGCTCCGTCTCCATCGGTCCGCGTGGCGCCAGCGGCTTCCGCCCTGTCGCCCGAGGAGGCCGAGCGCGAGGCCCAACGGCAGCTCTGGACGGCGCGGTTGGAGCGGGCGCGCTTCTCGCTCGAGTCCTACCGGCAGTCCACGCGCTACCCGCACGAGTCCCGGCCCATCGAGGAGCACCCGGACCGGGTGTACCCGGCCTCGCCCTCGCGCAAGCAGCCGCTCGGCAAGAAAGGGGGGGACATCTCCCTGCGGCTCAAGCAGGAGAAGATCTTCGTCGTGGGCGAGGAGTCGGTGCGCTTCTTCGTGGGCTGCGAGAACGCGCACACCGGACAGCCCCTGTCCTGCGAGGTGCACTCCGCCACCGCGAGCGAGGCGCCCTACCTGGAGCAGGCGGGGAAGATCGGCGCGGTGCCGCTGGAGTTCAATGACTCGGGGCGCCTGGGGGACGAGGTCGCCGGGGATGGCACCTGGACGACGACCTTCCAGCCGTCCCGTCAGGGCTTCGCCCTGTTCGAGGGCACCCTGCGCGTGGGCTTCGGCGTGAGGGCCTCGGGCAGTACCGAGGGCAGCTCCTTCTTCGACATCCAGTTCACCCCCGCGGCTCCCGCCACTTTCACTGGCAAGGTGCGCGAGGTGGTGGAGCAGGGCTCGTTGCGGTTGTACGTCGGGCTCCAGGTGCGCAAGCCCGGCCGCTACGTGTTCGCGGCGCGCGTGGATGACGAGGCGGGCGTGCCGCTCGCCTACCTGGACTTCAACGAGGAGCTGGAGGCGGGTGCGCGCGAGGTGCGCTTCTCGCTCTTCGGGTTGTTGTTGCACGACAAGAAGCCGGACTTCCCCCTGCGGCTGCGCGACGTGGAGGGCTTCCACCTGCGCGAGCGGGGGGATCCGGATCGAGAGCTGGTGAAGACGCTCGCGGGCGTCGTGCACACCACGGGCGAGTACCCCCTGGAGCGCTTCTCCTCGGACGAGTGGACGAGCGAGGAGCGCCAGCGCTACCTGGACGAGTTCTCCCGGGACGTGGCTGACGCCCAGGCGCACCTGGACGCGCTCGCGGGCAAGGGCCCGCCCTGAGCCAGGGCTACTCGTCGGCGGTGCGCAGGGCGAAGGCGGCGGCGCGCACGGCGGGGCGCGGGTGCTGACGCAGGGCGCGCAAGGCCTGGGCCGCGTCCTCGCGCCAGTTCAGCCGGTGACCGGCGGTGGAGACGAGCACCACCGCGACCAGGGGCAGGGGACCGGTGACGGCCTGGGCGAGCTGCAACAGTCCCTCGGGTGTCCACTCGGCGCCGCGATGGTCCACCGCGCTGGCCACCGTGGTGGTGAGCCCCGAGGCGAAGAGGGGCTCCTCCCGCGTCTCCTCCGCCAGGGCGAGCAGCACCCGGGTGGCGTCCGGGACGTCCTTCCACTGGAGTCCCGCCAGCCGCAGGGCCGCGCTCTCGGGCCAGAGGGATGGCTCGCGCGCCAGTACCCGTGCCAGGTCCTCGAGGTGCGCCCGCAGGCGCACGCGCACCGGCAGCGGTTGGCCGAGCAGTGCCCGGATCAACCCCTCGAGCCGTTGCCGCTCGGGGATGTCTCGCTCGGTGGTGGCATTGAAGGCGAGGGGCGCGGAGACGAGCCGCGTGGCGCAGTCCTTCACGTGCTCGAAGGCCTTGCCCTCGCAGGTGGTGCCCACCAGGGCGCCGAGGGCCTCGCGCCACTCGATGCCCTGGGCGATATCCAGCACGCGCCCGGCCGCCTCGCGCGCCACCTCGTCCTCCATTCCGTGGGCCCAGTGCGCGAGCCCCGTGAAGGCCCGGCGGCGCACGGTGGGCTCGGGGTGGCGTGACACCTGGAGCAGGAGCGCCGCGTAGCGGGGCCGCGCCTCGGGAGGCAGCCGCGCCGGGGCTTCCTCGAGGAGGCTCGCGGCGACATCCGCCTCCGGACTTCGCGCGATGGCCTCCAGCAGCTCCCACGCGGCGGGCTCGTCGAGCAGTTGCCGCGCGGCGTGGCCCACGGCGATGCGCACGTCCTTGTGCAGCCGGGGATTGTCCCACTGCTCGCGCAGCAGGGGGAGGCTGCGCGGCGAGCGGAAGGCGCCGAGCAGCCGCAGGGCCTCCTTGTGCACCGTCACCTTGAGGCGCTCGCGCGCGAGCAGCGTGCCGAGCGTGGTGGAGAGCAGCTCGGGGGCGACGCGGCGGGCCACCCGGGGCACCGCGTACATGGCCACCCGCGCCCGGTCTCCGTCCAGGGCCTCCAGCAGCAGGGGCAGGGCGGGCTCGGGTTGATCCAACGCCGCGAGCGCGCCCAGCGCGGCCTCCACCGTGGGTACGTCTGGGGAAGCGAGGAACGGGGCGAGGGTGTCCACGTCGACCACGAACAGGCGCGGCAGGACGTGCAGCACACGCATGCGCTCGAAGGTGCTGCGTTCGGTGTCCGCGGCGATGCGCAGCAGCAGGTCGCGCAGCAGCTCCTGCTGGCGGGGCACCCAGCGGTGGAAGCCGTCGAACACCGAGGGCACCCAGATCGTCTTGCCCGTGCTGAAGCGCCCCTTGAGGCTCCGGCCCTTGAGGAAGGGATCCAACCACTCCTGGCGCCTGCGGTGCAGGTGCTCGAGGACGGGGTAGAGGACGACGTGGCTCTCGTCGCGGTCGAGCAGCTCGCGCACCCGCGCGTCTCGCGTGCGCGGCGAGGCGAGCCAGAGTCCGATGGCCTCCTGCGCGCCCGTGTCGGGGGTGGATTCGGTGACGGTCGCGAGCTGGGTCTGGAGCATGTCCAGGTTCCACGCCCGCCGGCCCAGGGCGCGCGCGAGGGTGAGGGTCATCCCGTGGCTCTCGCGCTGGTTGGCGGCGCGGATGAGCGGGAGCAGGGCCGCGAAGAGGTGGTGCTCGGCGCCACGGGGCAGGTTCCGCTCGAGCGAGGGCAGATGGAGCGCGCCGGCCCGGACCGCCAGCCGCTTCACGGTCTCCAGGGCGAAGCGGAAGAGGGGATGGTCCGGCGCGGTGGCGTACTGGCGCAGCAGGCGCAGGGCCAGCGCCTGGAGCGCATGGTGCGTGCCGAGGGACGTGTCGCGCGCCTCGACGGCGTACGTCACCAGGGCCTCGAGGGCGGGGACGTGCTCGGGCGTGAAGAGGGACAGTGGGATGCGGGAGAGCTCGAGCAGGACGCCATGGCGGACCGGATCCTGCTCGTTCCTCAGGCGGGCCAGGGCGGCGAGCGTCTCCGTCAGGCCCCGGCGCGACAGGCCGGTGCAGGCCACGAGCAGGGTGAGCGCCCGGGCCCGGTCCTCGGCCTTGCTCGCGGAGGCGGCCTGGCGCAGGGGCTCACGCGCGTGCTCGATGGCGCGCAGGGCCAGCATGGCGAGCCGCCGGTCGCGATCCTCGCGCACCTCGCGCAGGCCGAGCTGCCGGGTGGCCTCGGCGTCGCGCGAGGCCAGGGGCAGGACGGTGAGCAGGGTGTCGGGGTGCGCGCGCGGCGCCGTTCCCTCGAAGGCGTGGGCGAAGAGGGCGGGGCGCTCGGAGGGGGGACACGCCGCGAGGAAGCGGGCGAGCAGGGAGGGCTCCTCCGCGAGGGCCCGGGCGAGGGCGAGCCGCTGGTCCGCGGAGGCGGTCTTCAGCTCGCGCAGCGCGCCTCGGGGCAGGGGCGAGTGGAGGAGGGTGGCCCGGAAGGCGGGACGCAGCAGGAGCGCGAGGAGCGGCTCGGGGTGGCGGCGCACGAGGCGCGGCAGGGTGCTCGTCACGAAGGCGGGCAGGTGGTCGGGAGGAGAGAAGTCCTGGACGAGCGCCAGCACGGCCTCGCTCCGCGAGAGTGTCAGCTCCTGGAGCGGCACGTGGTAGCGCTGGAAGAGGGAGACGCGCTCGAGTCCGGAGGCCTGGGCGAAGGTGTCGCGGAGGAAGGCGAGCACCGCGTCCGGCATCTGGTGCACGAGCGAGCGCCAGACGTTGACCTGGTGGGCGAGCTCGGGGAGCAGGCGGTGGAGGGCGGCCGGGTCGAGCGCGGGCAGGAGGAGCGAGGCTTCCGCGGCCCCATGGCGCGAGCGGATGAGGGGGAAGAGCCGGGCGGCGAGCGCGCCGCGCCTGTTGTGGGCCAGGCCCTTGAGGACGCGGCGGCGGACGAAGGGGGCCAGCTCGGGCAGGCGCCGTTCGAGGGCGGTGTCGTCCAGGACGAAGTGCCCGGCGAAGGCGGCCGCCCGGCCCTGGACCTGACAGGAGGGGTGGGTGAGTCCGCGCAGCAGGAGGTCTCCGTCGCGCGCCGCCCGGGCCATCTCGAGCCCCAGCAGACCCTCATAGGCGCCGCCGGAGAGCAGCCGGCTCATGAGCGGCTTCAGCCCGGGGAGGTCGCGGCCATCGCGGCCCAGGAGGGCGACCCGCCTGAGCCGCGCCCCGTGGTTCAACTTGTCCAGCTCCGACAGCAACGCCTCTCGCGACGGGATCCGCATGCGGACTTCCTCTCCAGGTTGCCGCCCGCGACGCGACGGCGTGGGGCGGGGATGGCCCCCGGACCCGGAGGCCGGGGCACTGATGGAGTTGCTGGAACGTGCCTGACAGAGGGGCCGCTCAGCCCGCCTCGCCGGCATCGATGTTGTAGGCGGAGCCGGTGATGGAGGCCGCCGCGTCCGAGGCCAGGAAGAGGCACAGCGCCGCGACTTCCTCGGGTTGGATGACGCGTCCCATGGCGTGCATGTTCGCCAGCGCCGCGTGGGCCTCCTGCTCCGAGCGGCCCGTGGTCTTGCTGATGGCGGCCTTGGCGTTGGAGAGCATGTCCGTCTCCGTCCAGCCCGGGTTGACGATGTTCACCGTCACGTTCTTGCGCGCCCACTCCGCCGCCAGCGAGCGCGTGAGCCCGAGCAGCGCGTGCTTCGACGCGCAGTAGGCCGACGTGTACTTCACGCCCCGCGTCGCCGCCATGCTGCCGATGTTGATGATCCGGCCCCCGCCCGCCGCCGCCATGGCCGGCAACAGCTCGCGGCAGAAGAGGAAGGGCGCCGTCACGTTCACCGCCATCACCCGGTGGAAGTCCTCCGTGCTCGTCTTCTGGATGGGCGCCGACACGGTGATGCCCGCGTTGTTCACCAGCACCCGGGGCGCTCCCGCCTCGAGGATGCGCCGGCTCGCGGCGATGACGGCCGCCTCGTCCGCCACGTCGAGCGCCAACGGGCGCACCGCGCCATTGGACTCGCGCGCGAGCTGCTCCAGCGCGTCCGCCGCCCGCGCGAGCGCCCACACCTCGTAGCCCTCCTTCACGAAGGACTGCACCAGCGCCTTGCCGATGCCCCGGCTGGCGCCCGTCACCACCGCTATCTTCTTGGATGTCGTCATGGCGCCGAACCATACCCGGACCCAGGTCCCCCTGGCCCTGTCCGGTGATACAAGCCCCTCGGCTCCTGTCTGGGAGGACACGCCCATGCCCCGCGCGGACATCACCGACCTGATGCGCCTGGATGACCTGCTCTCCGACGAGGAGAAGGCGGCCCGGGACACCATGGCCCGCTTCGTCGACACGGAGGTGTTGCCCATCATCGGCCAGCACTTCCGCGAGGGCACCTTCCCCGCGCACCTCGTGCCGCGCCTGGCGGAGCTGGGCGTGCTCGGCGCCAACCTCCAGGGGTATGGCTGCGCCGGGATGAACGCCGTCAGCCAGGGCCTCGTCCTCCAGGAGCTGGAGCGGGGGGACTCGGGGTTGCGCTCCTTCGCCTCGGTGCAGGGCTCGCTGTGCATGTTCCCCATCCACTCCTATGGCAGCGAGGAGCAGAAGCAGCGCTTCCTGCCCGCCATGGCCCGGGGGGAGCTCATCGGCTGCTTCGGCCTCACCGAGGCGGACTTCGGCTCCAACCCCGCTGGCATGCGCACCCGGGCCCGCCGCGATGGGGACGCGTGGGTGCTCAACGGCTCCAAGACGTGGATCACCAACGCGACCATCGCGGATGTGGCCGTCGTGTGGGCCAAGACGGACGAGGGGGGAGCGGAGTCCGTGCGGGGCTTCCTCGTGGAGAAGGGGATGCCGGGCTTCAGCGCCCGGGAGATTCCCGGCAAGTTCTCGCTGCGCGCGTCCACCACGGGGGAGCTGTTCTTCCAGGACGTGCGCGTGCCCGAGCGCAACGTGCTGCCCGGGGTGAAGGGGTTGCGCGGGCCGCTGTCGTGTCTGAACAGCGCGCGGATGAGCATCGCCTTCTCCGTCACCGGCGCGGCCATCGCCTGCTTCGAGGGAGCGCGGGAGTACGCGCTCAACCGGGGCCAGTTCGACAAGCCCATCGCCGCCTATCAGCTCACGCAGGAGAAGCTGGCGGACATGCTGCAGGAGATCGTCAAGGCGCAGCTGCTCTCGCTGCGCCTGGCGCGGCTCAAGGACGAGGGCAAGCTGACGCCCGTCATGGTGAGCCTGGCCAAGCGCAACAACGTGAAGGTGGCGTTGGACATCGCCCGCTCGGCCCGGAGCATCTACGGCGCCAACGGCGTCACGGATGCCTATCCGCCCATCCGCCACATGCTCAACCTGGAGAGCGTCTTCACCTACGAGGGCACCCACGAGGTGCACACGCTGGTGCTCGGCAAGGCCATCACCGGGCATGACGCATTCGGCTAATCCCCACGAGGAGTGGGGCTGGGACTGGACGCCCGGGAGGGAAGCGACCTGGCGGGAGCACGGGGGCCGCCCATTGGGGCCCGGGGTGGTGTAGAGGGGGGGGGCGCCTCGTGTTTCACGAATCGAACCCGGAGCCTGTCCTCATGAGCACCCCCCGGTTGAACGTCACCACCGCCACCGCCGCGTCCGAGCGCATCTGGGAGGAGGAGATCATCCCCCGGCTGCACGACTACATCCGCATCCCCAACAAGTCGCCCGTCTTCGATCAGGAGTGGCTGAAGAACGGGCACATGGACAAGGCGGTGAAGCTCGTCGCCGGCTGGTGCGAGTCCCAGGCGAAGCACATCCCCGGTCTCAAGGTGGAGGTGGTGACGCTCAAGAACGAGCAGGGACAGGCGCGCACCCCCGTCATCTACATGGAGATTCCCGGCACGGGCGACGACACGGTGGTGCTCTATGGCCACCTGGACAAGCAGCCGGAGATGACGGGCTGGCGCGCGGGGCTGTCCCCCTGGGAGCCGGTGCTCGAGGGCGACAAGCTCTACGGCCGGGGTGGCGCGGATGATGGGTACTCGGCCTTCGCGTCGCTGGCGGCCATCCGCCTCTTGCGCGAGCAGGGCGTGCCGCACGCGCGCTGCGTGGTGCTCATCGAGGCGTGCGAGGAGAGCGGCAGCTACGACTTGCCGGCCTACATCGAGCACCTCGTGCCGCGCATCGGCAAGCCGTCGCTCGTGGTGTGCCTGGACTCGGGTTGCGCCAACTACGATCAGTTGTGGATGACGACGTCCCTGCGCGGGCTCCTGTCCGGCAACCTGCGCGTGGACATCCTCACCGAGGGCGTGCACTCGGGCGACGCGAGCGGCCTCGTGCCCTCGTCGTTCCGCATCCTGCGCCAGATCCTCTCGCGCGTGGAGGACGAGCAGACGGGCCGCATCCTCGTCGAGGCGCTGCACGTGCACATCCCCCAGCTGCGCCGGGATCAGGCCACGGCGGTGGCGGAGGTGCTGGGCGAGGAGGTGTATTCGAAGTTCCCCTGGGTGCCCGGCGCCCACCCGGTGACGGCGGATCGCGTGGAGCAGATCCTCAACCGCACGTGGCGTCCGGCCCTGTCCGTCACGGGCGTGGACGGCATGCCGGCGCTGGACAGCGCGGGCAACGTGCTGCGTCCCTTCACCTCGGTGAAGCTGTCCATGCGCATTCCTCCGCGGTTGGAGCCGAAGGTGGCCAGCAAGGCGCTCAAGCAGGCGCTCGAGGCGTCTCCACCCTATGGCGCGAAGGTGTCGTTCGAGGGCGAGAAGGTGAGCGCCGGTTGGGACGCGCCGCCGCTGGAGAAGTGGCTGGAGGCGGCGGTGCAGGACGCCTCGCGCACGTACTTCGGCCAGCCGTCCATGTCCATGGGCGAGGGCGGCACCATTCCCTTCATGGAGATGCTCGGCCGGCGCTTCCCCCAGGCCCAGTTCCTCATCACCGGCGTGCTCGGGCCCAACAGCAACGCCCACGGCCCCAACGAGTTCCTGCACATCCCCACCGGCAAGAAGCTCACCTGCTGCGTGGCCAGCGTCATCTCCGCGCACCTGACCCGGTAGGGTCTCCTCGGGAGTGTTTCCCCGGGGAGGGTCCCGGCCCCTCGAGGAAGACCATGTACAGCAGCCTCGACAGCATCGACATCGTCACGCAGAACGAAGAGACGGGGCGCAAGGGCTTCCTGCAGACGGATCACCGCTCGGCCGCGGAGATCCAACAGGAGCGGGAGGTGTCCATCCTGTTCGCCCTCACCCGCGTGCTCAACGCGCGCCAGGCCATCGAGTCCGAGGAGGGGCCGGTGGACGTGCTCTACGTGTGCGCGGAAGCGCCTCCCGACTTCCTGCGCGGCGTGGTGGCCTCGGCGGGAGGGCGGGTGCAGATCAACGACGAGCCGGTCTCCGTGTACGAGGGACCCATCAGCACCCCGGAGGATCTCGCGGAGGGCGCCTTCCGCGGGCTCGCGTTCCGGGTGGCGCATGACCGGGAGGCGTCCCTGGACGAGCAGCTCCTGTCGGCGCTCCAGGAGGAATACGCCCAGCAGCCCGGCGTGGAGCAGGACGAGCCCGGGTATTGGACGCGCGTCGTCGAGCTGGCGGCGGTGGCCGGAGAGCTCCTGCGGGCCCGTCACGGTGGGCGGTGGGCCGAGGCCCAGGATCTGGCGACGATGCCCTTCGCCTTCCGCCTCGGGGGGGAGGGCGGCACGCCCGCGACCGTCAACGTGGTGGGCAAGGCCGAGCGGTTCCTGACGAACGGGGAGCGTGACAGCCTCGTGCTCCTGCTGCGCATGGCGGAGGATCAGTCCCTCGCGGCCACCGAGCCCAGGCCCGTGCTGTTCACGCTCAAGCCCCCGGACTGGAGCGTGCGCGATCGGGTGCTCTACCGGCCCCTGTTCGACGCGCCGGCCCGCGCCGACGTGCCACTCGTGGTCTACGGGGAGGATCTGCCGAACTCGTTCTCCCTCTTCAGGCGCGGGGGCTCCCGGGATGGGGAACTGGACACGCTGCATGCCCAGGCGCTCGAGAACCTGAAGGCCATCTCCGTGGAGCTCCAGGAACTGGGCGAGGGCCCTCGGCGGGTGCTCGCCGTGTCGGGCCACTACTTCGCCGCCGAGAAGGTGCTGGACGTTCCCTTCCTGCGCGCGATGCACGAGCGCCTCGACAGCCAGGTGCTCCTGGCGGCGGTGCCCCGCAAGGGGTTGCTCCTGCTCGCCAGCGCGCTCGTGGAGCCCTCGCTCACGGCGGAATTCCTCGGCCTGTGCGAGGAGCAGTACGCGAGTGAGGACTCCGCGCCCATCTCCCCGACGCCCCTGGTCATCCAGGACGGGACGATCCGCGGCTTCGTGCAGATGGGCGATGAGGCACGAACCCCTTCCCCGTCGGCGGAGCCTCCTCGGCCCGGACCCACGGGAGGGCTGAAGAACTGAGGGGGCGCCCCGCGTCCCCTTGCTCGGGCCGCGGGGCGTACCGCTTCAGTGGCTCAGGACGGCGTGGGCTCGCTGGAGCCCTCGGGGGCGGAGCCCTCGGTGGAGGCGCTCGCGGCGTCGTCGGACGCGGACGCCTCGGACGGCTCGTCGTCCTCGTCGGGCACGGGCGCATCGCCCCGGGCCTCGGCCGCCTGCTGCTCCTTGACCTGGTCGTCGCTCATGAAGCCGATGGGCGAGTCCTTGCGGTTGAGGAAGCGCACCGACTTCTTCGACAGGGCGAACATCTGCTCGGCCACGGCCGCGGGCACCAGCGAGTGCTCGATCTGCGCCGGCTCGGGGCGCTCCACCACGCCGAGGATGCCGTCCTCGAGCTGCTTGGCCTGCGCCTCGGTCAGCTCCAGGCGGCGCAGCTTCCCCTTGCGCGTCATGAAGTAGAAGACGGTGGCGCCGACGTCCACGGGCACCTGCCCGCCGTACACCAGCTCGCGCAGCTTCTTGTCCTGCTCCACCTGCTTCTTGGACTCCATGCGCTGGGCGGCCTTGGAGCCCGGCAGGGGCGGCAGCTTGGGCACGGGGCGGCTCGCCGCCTCCGCCGCCTGGGGAGGACGCCCTCCCTGCGGACGACCTCCGGCACCTTGCGGACGGAAGCCTCCCTGCGGACGACCTCCGGCGCCCTGGGGACGGCCTCCCCCTCCCGGACCCTCGCGGCGGGGCGGACGCTCGTCCCGGCCCCGGTGCTCACGCGGCGGGCGGTCCTCACGCTCGCCTCGAGGCGGGCCCGAACGCTGGGCCGACGGCTCGGACGGGGGACGGGCGGCCTTCGGGGCCGTGGTTTCAACCTTCTTCGCCTGTTCCTCGGAGACCAGGCCGGCCTTCAAGAGCTTGTCACGCAGGTTCTGCATACGGCGTCTTCTATCTCGTACATTGCCGCGCGCAAAGCCGTCCCTTGCCCCTCTTGTACCTCCTTCGTAATTTGGGCAACCCCCTCGTCTGGAAGTTGGAGGACCCGTGACCCGTTTTTCTCCGTCCGTCTTCGCCGCCGTCCTGGCGCTCTCCGCCTCGGCGTGCCGACCGGACGAAGTCGACCGCGCGGCCAAGGCGCGCATCTTCTCCCCCGAGGATCCCCCCAAGGTGGTGGCCTCGGCGGCCGAGAAGCTCAACCCCCAGGACGTGGCGGACAACCCCCGGGTGGCGCGTCGCATCCTGTCCATGGATGCCGCCGAGGTGACCGAGCGGCTCGGGCCCCATGCCTACACGGCCACCATCACCACCGAGTGGACGGGGGCGCAGAACAGTGGCTCGAACAAGCTCACCGAGACGCGCACCTTCCGCGCGGGCCCCGGCGGCGTGGGCGGGGACTTCCATGGTGTGCTGGAGAACAGCCGGGACCAGGGCCTGGAGGTGATGCGCGTGGGGGGCAAGGTGTACGCCCGCAACCGCTACGGCGTCTTCCGGCAGCGGCTGCGCGACCGGGGCATGGCCGAGCGCACGCGCTCCGAGCTCACCGGTGCCATCCGCGACCTGGACGCGCTCTTCCGGGACCGGCTGCATCTGGCGGCCCAGGGCACCGTCACCTATGAGGGCCGCACCGCCTGGCGCTACCAGGTGAGCCTGGGCCCCGAGGGCAACACGGGCACCCAGCCCGTCGTGCTGCCCGCGCTCGCCACGCCCAAGGGGGGCCGCGACGACACCACCCGCCGCCGCCTGGCCTTCTTCGAGCACCGCGTCCCCCAGTCGCTCAGCGGCGAGGTGCTCGTGGACGCCGACACCTCCGTCGTCCTCAAGGTCCGCCTCGACGGCCGCATCTCCGTGCCCGCCAATGACGCCGCCGGTCTGGCCGAGCTGCGCATGGTGTTGGAATCCGCCGTGACTGAAATCGGGAAGGATCCCAAGCTGCAGGCGCCGGAGAACTTCCTGCCGGACGCGGACAAGCCGCAGGGCATCGCGGACGCGTTGGATCGCTTCGGGATTCCGCGCAACAAGCCCGAGGGCACCACGACGGGCGCGGCCCCCGCCCCGGCGGAGGAGCCCCCGGACGAGCCGTAGTCCCAGGGGGGGCTCGCTGTCCCCCTCGCTCGCCGTCCCCGTCGTGCCTGCTCGAAATTGGACATGGGAATCGGACCCGGGTCTCATGCCCCGGGGTAGGCAGGCGTGTGCCTCGCTACAGGCAGGCATCGGGATGTTGGAAGAAAATTTGACCCTCCTCTTGCGATCTCTACAATCCTCGTCGGTTGCGGCTCGGACGCGTCCGACATGATCGGATGTTCAGGGTCGCTCGCAAGGGAGTGGAAATGGAGCGCAAGGTCAGCGGTAGCACGACGGTGACGGCCAAGGAGGTCAAGGTAGCGCTGGAGAAGGCGCGGACCCTGGCCCCCGAGGAGGAGAAGGTGCTGCGCATGCGGCACGGCGCCGGAGCCGCCAGCAAGAGCGCGCCGCTCCCGCGAGCCGCGGGCCAGAACGAGGAGCTGGGCGATGAGCTGCTGCTCATCGAGATGCAGCTCATGAAGGCCATGCGCGAGCGCACGGGCCAGACGAAGACGGCGAGCAACAAGCCCCAGACGGCCGCGAGCGCGAAGGCGACGAAGGAGAAGATCGTCCGCGCCCTGAAGAAGAAGCCGTAGCCGGTACCCGAGGGGGGATTCCCGAGAAGGCGCTCAGCGATTGAGCAGGGCCACGAGGCGGTCACCCGCCTCGGGGAGCGCCATCTCCTTGCCTGAAATCTCCTTGGAGAGCGTCTCGGCGTCGTCGGTGCCACCCCGGGCGAAGAGGCCCTGGAGCCACTGGCGCGCGGAGGGGTTGCGCCACCAGTCCTCGTTGAAGCGTCCGGTGAGGGACGGGGTGAGCCGCGCCTCCAGCGCCCAGCCGCGCAGGTAGCGCGTGACGTACAGCTGCGGGTCCACGTCGAAGAGGAAGAAGCCGCGGTGGGGCTCGACGAAGAGCGCCTGGCGCTGGGTGTCGACGTACTCCTCGGCGCGCTCGGTGGAGGGTCCGCTGGTGCGCAGCGACAGCTCGTAGCCGAGCCGGGCGCAGTGCCGGCGCAACACGGTGAGCGCCTGGAAGGCCGCCATGCGGGCCGCGTCGCGCGCCGGTGCCGTGGGGAGGCCCGCGTAGCGCTTGAGCCACTCCTCGTCCATCAGCAGCCGCTCGAAGAGGGTCGCGAAGCCCTCCGTCACCGAGGCGTCGCCCAGGCGGCGCAGCTCCAGCGGGAGTTGCTCCGACACGTGGGCGTGGTGCAGCGCGTGCCCGTACTCGTGCAGCAGGCTGCCCAGGGCGTCGAGCCCCGCGTGCCGCTGGAGCACCAGGCGCACCTCGCCCGGCACGCGCACCGCGGCGGTGATGGGGCGTGCCGCCTTGCCGGGCCGCGCCTCGTCGTCCAGGCGGATGCGGCCCCCGGCGGACGGGTGGAAGCCCCACTCACCGAGCCAGCGGATGACGGCGGGCAGCCCGTCCTCGCGCCGGAAGAAGGCGTGCATCCAGGGCACCTGGGTGGCGGCGCGCAGGTCATGCCGTCGCGCGTTGCCCGTGGGCAGCGGCCGCAGCGTGGGCTCCACCTTCTTGAGCACGTAGGAGAGCACGTCCCGGTAGGCGTCCTCGGTGGCGCGCAGCGTCCGGGCGGCGGCCTCGGCGAGCGGCTGGAGCGCGATGCCGGAGACGTCCTCGCGCAGGGCGAGGTAGCTCGGGGCGCCGAGCTTCTCGGCGACGCGGAAGGTGGCCTCGTGGCGGGCGCCGTAGCGGCCCCGGTTGTCCCAGAGGAAGCCGCCCGCGGCGTTCTCGAGCACGGTGCGCCGGGTGCGATTGCCCTCGTGGGGGATCTGTCCGAGCACCTCTCCGAAGGAGAGCACTCCGTCGTCCACGGGGAGGCTCGAGCGGGACTCGAGCCGGGCGATGGCCTCGGCCTCGGGGGCGGCGAGGGCTTCCTCGACCTGGGTGGCGATGAAGTCGCGCAGCAGCCGCAGGCGGCGCACCGCGAGCAGATCTCCCTTGGCCTGGGCCTTGGGGACGGCCTCGGTGGCGGCGGCGAAGGCCTCGGCGGAGGCGATCTCCGGCGAGTCCTCATAGAGCTCGCGGAGGGAGGAGTCCTGGGGGAGGCCAGCGGCCGAGCGCCAGGCGGAGGTGGCCAGCGCGGCGAGGAAGTCGTCCAGGTTCTCGCGCAGCAGGGGAAGGGGACGGTCCATGCCCCTTCTCATACTCCAGCGGCGGGGGTCCGGCATGAGACTCCGCCGGGGAACCTTTCACGAAGCCGACGGTTTGGGCGGAGGGTGGTAGCCGGCGTCGCCGTAGGGGCGCAGCCGCTCCATCCAGAGCGCTTCCAGGACGCGCAACTCCTCGCCAAGGTCCGTGCCCGGTTCCTCCGGTGGCTCCAGGACGTCCAGCACCTCGAAGGAGAAGGCGTCGGCGCCGAGCCGGTTCCAGTCCTCCTGCAGGGCGGGGTATTTGCGGTGCATGCCTTGCGTCAGCTCGAAGCGCAGGCGGTTGAGCGCTCCGGGCACGTTGAGGGCCGAGCCCACCATCACCTTGCCCTGACGGAGGTTGCGCACGGCGAACACGCCCATGGCGGGAGGGTTTTCCTTGTAGGCACGCTTCAATTCCGAACGGCGCGACGACGCACCGCCCGGGGCGGAGGAATCGTTCGAGGACATGAGGAGGCTTTCGGGTGGGGGTTGAAGGATGCGCGCGTGCTTCAGCGCGTGTAGCCGAGGGCGATGAGCTTGGACTCCAGCCGGGCCCGCGCGGCGTCGTCCGCCGGCTCCACCCAGTTGAAGCCGATGCGCCGCCAGTCCGGATCCGTGGCGTCCACGCCGAGCGCGCGCAGGAAGGTGTGCTCGCAGACGAAGAACTGCTGGCGGAAGGGGAAGAGCCAGCCGCCGTGCGCGAGCAGGGACTCGCGCGCCTGGGCGTAGGTGGAGAACCAGCGCTTGAGGTCGCCGCTCCCCTTCCGGGTGAAGAAGGCTTCCGGGTCGAAGCGCCGCGGAGCCGTCTCCCGCGCGTGCTTCAACTCGCGCCACGAGGCATGGCCCTGCTCACGCGCGATGACGGCGAGCGCGTGCTTGTGGCTCACCTGCTCCCGGCGCGCGAGCAGCTCGTCCGGGGACAGCCCCGCGTAGTCGGGCAGGGTGCACAACCGCCGCGCGGCCCGCATCGCGCTCGACGCGTCGGCACCGAGCAGGCTCTTGAGCAGGAGCGATGCTCGAATCTTGCACTCGCGCAGGGGCAGGGGAGCGGCGGAAGCAGCAGTGCGCATGACAAGTTCCTCGGAGGCGGCCCCTTACCCTGGAGAGGACCGTGACAGGAACTTGAGCTGAACGGACCTGACTACCGGTGAAGCGAGGGTGACGTCGTCTTGGAGGGTACAGGCGCCCCTCGGCACCTGTACGGGGAACAATGAACGAAAGACAGGCAGGCCCGCAAGTGCTTTCTGTCCGGGAGGTCTCGGGCGGGATTCCCCGCCCGCTCCGGATGTCTGTCTTCCCCACCCGTCCGGGAGTGTTGTCCTAGCGGGCCGTCGCGGTCCGCCGAGCTCCTCGCTTGGCCGCGGCCGAGCGCTTGGCCGTGGTCGCGCGCTTCGCCGTGCCGCCGCTGGCCTTCGCCGTCCCTCTCGGGTTCTTGGCCCGGTTCACCATCTGGGTGGCCACCTTGCCCGCTCGGCGACCCACCTCACGTGCCGCGTCGCGCCCCATGTCGAGGATCTTCGCGAGCGCATCGGAGATGACGTTGCCGGGCGGCGTGTCGGGCGACATCGGGTGCGGGCGCGTCGGCGCGAGGGTCTTCGCCTGCTCCAGGGCAGCGCCGAGCGCATTGAGTTCCGCCTTGCCCATCACCCGCTCGAGCTTGGGAAACAGCTCGGTCTCCTCTTCCTTCACATGGTGGCGGATGCTCTCCATGAGCACGGTGACCTTCGCGTCGAAGCGCTCGTCCTCGGGCGACATGCGATCGATCTCATCGAGCGTCCACTTCGCCACGTGGTGCTCCTCGAGCGCTTCGAGCACATCATCCTCCAACCGCTCGTCACGCGCGCGCGCGGCGGGGTAGAGCAACTGCTCCTCGATGGAGGCGTGGATGGCCAACTCCTTCACGATCTTCCGGGCGATCTCCTGCTTCTCCTTGAAGGCCTTGTCGCCTGCCCTCTCGAACTGTTTGAAAAGGGCTTCCACCGTGCGGTGATCCGTCTTGAGCAGCTTGAGTGCGTTCATGGGCGGACAGGATGAACCCTCGCCGCGCCGCCGGAAGTGTCTGACAATCCGAATGCCGGGAGGACCTGTTCATTCCCATACGCCTTCACTCCAGGATGTTGGTTCCTGGGCGGAAGAAGTGGGGGGCACTCGTCCCGCGGTCGCACTGCCGCCGGGCTCCGGAGGACTTGAACGGCGAGCGCCCAGGAGATACGCGCCCGGGAGCCGTTCCCGCCGAGCCCCGAGGTCCCCTTCCATGAAGCGCCGCACCTTCCGAGTCGAGACCCTTCACGCGGGCCGCCCCCTGGGCGAGGTGCTGGCCGGAGTGCTGGGCCTGCCTCGCGAGGAGGTGGAGCGGCTCGTGGCCGTGGGGGCGGTGTACGTGGGCGGACGCCGGAGCCGCGACGCGGCGGTGCGGCTGACGCCGGAGCAGGTGGTGACGGTCGTCCTCGAGGAGGGCGGACAGAGTCCCCTCGCGGCGGCGAGCACTCCCGGGCTCGCGCCGCGCATCCTCCACGAGGATGACCAGGTCCTCGCGGTGGACAAGCCCGCGGGCATGACGGCGCAGCCCACCGAGGGCCGCGTGGGCGACAGCCTCGTGGACTGGGTGGGCGCGCACCTGAAACGCCCCGCGGGCCTGGTGCACCGGTTGGATCGCGAAACCTCCGGGGTGACGGTGTTCGGCAAGACTCCCGAGGCGACGGCCGCGCTCGCCGCGGAGTTCCGCGAGGGCCACGCCCGCAAGCGCTACCTGGCCGCCGTGGGCCCCGTGCCGCTGCCCGCCCAGGGGTTCATCGACCTGCCCCTGTCGAAGGATCCCTCCCGTCCGGGCCGCTGGCGGGCGACCCGCGCCGCCAACGGCATTCCCGCGCTCACCGGCTACCGGGTGCTGTTCACCGGCTCGGACTTCCTCCTGGTGGAGCTGTTGCCCCAGACGGGACGCACCCACCAGTTGCGCGCGCACCTGACCGCCCTGGGCGCCCCCATCCTCGGGGACTCACGCTATGGCGGCGCGCCCCAGGCGGGTGCACTCGCCGCTCCCCGGTGCCTCTTGCATGCGCGCACCCTGGAGCTGGCCCACCCCCGCACGGGGGCTCCGGTCCGGTTCGAGGCCCCCGTGCCAGAGGACCTCGCCCGGTTCTTCTCGGCCGCGCGCCTCCCCGCTCCCTCGGGTGCCATCCCCACCGCCGAGCCCCCTGGCGGACAGTGACGACCGGAGGCGCCATCGTGTGTAGACTGCGCCCCCCATGGCTGGTGTGAGAAACGGTAAGGGCTCCCGCGAGGGCGCCGAGGGGCTCGATCCCGTCGAGCGGCACCGCCAGAGCGCCGCCCGGCTGCTGCGCGAGGGTCTCGCGGCGCGGGCCTTTGGCGAGATGGTTCGCGCCAGCCGCGTCCTGCCCATGTCGCCGCGTCTGGCCGCCGTGCTCGTCGCCTTCTCGCAAGTCGCGGGGACCGAGGCCGCCGCCATCGCGCTCCTGTCCTCCTCGCTCTCCTCCACCCGGGGCGACACCCGCCGTGCCGTGAGGCTCCAGCTCGCCCGCCTGCTGCGCCGGGTGGGTCAGAAGTCCCGCGCCATCGAGACGCTCCAGTCCCTCGTCAAGGAGTTCCCCGGGGACCGCCGCGCCCGCCGGCTCCTCGAGCTGCTCTCTGGACGCGCCCCCTCCGCTCCCCGGCCGCCCCGGCGCGAGGGCACTCCCCCGGGCGGCTTCGTGGTCCCGCCCCCGCCGCCCGCGGCCGGCACGCCGCCCATTTTCAGCGAGACCCTGATGTTCGGCGCCACCTCCTGGGGGGAGGACGAGCACACGCAGGAGAACCCGGCCCCGCCGGATGCCCGCTTCTCCCCGCGCGCCTCCTCCGTCGATGACCGGCATGGCACTCCGCTCGAGACGGCCTCGCCGTGGGCGCGGCAGGAGGAGGAGATCACCTCCGAGGCCTCGGGACTTCCCTTCTCGACCGACGCCGCTCCTCCTTCGTCCCCGAGGGAGGACTCCGACGGCGCGGCCTTCAGCCACCGGCGGATGACCCTCGACGTCACCGACGACCTTCCGCTGGACGAGGACGACGCCCCCTCGGTGCCCGCCGCCCCGCCGCCCGCGGCGCTCCGCTCCGGACCTCCCGTGCCCTGGGGCCAGGACGACGAGACGGGCCCCTCGATTCCCCGCCTGCAACGGCGCGAGCAGCCCGAGGATCCACGCCTGGAGGCGCAGCTCATCGCGCGTCAGGCCTGGCGCGAGCTGGCGCAGTTCTACCTGGCCCGCGCGGACTCGTCCCAGGAGCTGTCCGTGCGCGCCGAGGCCCTCACGCGGCTCGCCGAGTTGCTCGAGAACGAGCTGCACGACGGGGCGGAGGCGGCGCGCGTCTACGGGCAGATCGTCGCCCTCACCGGGGACAAGTCCGCGCTCGCCGAGCAGGTGCGGCTGCTGTCCCAGCGCTCCGACGGTGATGACTGGGCGGTGCGGCGCGTGCTCGACGAGGCGGTGCAGCGCGCGAGCACCCCCGAGGCCCGGGCCAGCGCCTTCCTGGCGCGTGGGGAGCGGCTGCTGTCCACCGGGGAGGGGGCGCTCGCCCGCGCCGATTTCGAGGCCTGCCTGGCGCTTTCGCCCCAGTCCCTGCCGGCGCTGATCGGCCTGGCCCGGTGTGTCTCCGAGCCGGAGCGGCCCGGCGCCGCCGAGCGGCTGCGCGCCGTGCTCACCACCATGCCCCGCCGTGCTCCCCTGCGCTCGGAGGGACTGCGCCGCCTCGCCGAGCTCGTCTCCCATCCGCTCGGCGACGCGCGGCTCGCCCACTGGGCGTGGACGGAGGTGCTCGCGGAGAACCCCGGAGACGCCCCGGCCCAGGAGCAGTTGCTCGAGCTGACGCGGCGCCTGGGAGACTCGGAGGGGTTGAGCCGCCTCTTGCGCGCGAGCCTCGCGCGCGAGCCCCGGGGCCCGGTGGCGCGCAAGGCCCGGCTGGAGCTGGTGGCCCTGCAAGAGGCCGCGGGCGATCGGGACGCCGCGCTCGCCGAGCTGCGTCAGGCCGTGCGCTTCGAGCCCGGCCACAAGGATGCCTGGTTGTTGCTCGTCGAGCGCCTCATCGCGCTCGGACAGAACGGCGAGGCTGCCTGGGCCCTGGAGCACGCCGCCACCGCCACCGAGGACGATCGCGAGCGCATGGGCGCCTGGGAGCGGCTCGCGCGCTTCTGCCGCGACGTGCTCGGGGACGCGGCCCGGGCCCAGGTGTACGCCAACCGCGCGGACAATCTGCGCGCCTCCCTGGCCGCGCCCCTGCCGCTGCCTCCCGAGCCGACCCGCACCTCCTCCGCGCGGCTGGAGACGACGGGCGCCCGCTCCCCCGTCCTCGTTCCGCCTCCCATCGCGCAGGCCGATGTCTCCGCGTCCGCGCCCACCATCCTCGAGATGCCCGCGGTCGAGCTCCCGCTCCCGCCCGCGAAGCCGGCGGCGTCCACTTCCCGGGGGCGCTCCGCCGTGACGCCTCCTCCGGCCGCGTCCGAGCCTTCCGCTCCGCCCTCGTCCGCGGACGCTCCCCCGGCGTCCGCCTGGGACGCGCCGCCGGGGAAGATGGACCCCGTGCGCCGCCGGGTGAAGGGGGCTCCCGAGCCGCTCCCGCTCGCGCCCGCCTCACCCGATGTTACCGTGACCCGCGCCCTCGCCACGCCGCTCGCCCGCTCCGCGCCCGTTTCCGCCGAGCCCCGGCCGGCGGCCATCGAGCGCGTGCGCGAGCGTCCGCTCGATCCGGCGGCCTACCGTGAGCTCTCGGCCTTCTTCCAGAGCCGGGGGGACCAGGCGCGGAGCGCGTTGATGGCGGAAGTGTCCTCGGCGCTCGCGGGCAACCGGGAGGCCACGGTCCGCTATCCCCGCCGTCCCCTCACCCCCGAGGAGCGCGCGGGACTGCGTCACCCGGGCCTGCGCAACCCATCGGGCGAGCTGCTCGTCGCCGTGGGCTCCGCCCTCTGCCGTCTCTTCCCCACCTTCGGCCGGGCCGCGGGCTCGTCCGAGCCGCTCCATCCGGACTCGGGGCCGGGGGCCCGCGCCGCGCTCGATGCGCTGCAGTCCGTCGCGCGCCTGTTGGACGTGCCTCTGCCCGACGTCTACCTGTCCGAGGATGACGGACCGCCCTTCTCGCTCGTGCACCCGGGAGGCCCGCGCGTGCTGGTGGGCCGGCTCGCGGTGCGCCAGGTGCTCCCGGAGCCGGAGCTGCGCTTCTTCGCCGGACGCGCCCTGTTCTGTGTCAGCTCGGATCTGCTCGCGCTGCGCTGCCTGCGCAAGGATCAACTCCTGCGCGCGGTGGCCATTCTCGGCTCGGTGCTGCGCGAGGGCTCCGACTTCGGCCCCGAGTCGCGGGTGGTCCGCGACGCGTTGCACCCCCGGGCGCGCGAGCGGGCGTTGGGCCTGTTGGAGTCGGCCCAGCGCGAGTTCGACGCGGCGGCGCTCGCGGAGGCGGCACGGCACTCGGCCAACCGCGCGGGGCTCGTGGCGGGCGGCGGTCCGGGGCCCGCCCTGGCGGCGTTGCGCCAGCTCAAGTCCAGCGAGACGGAGTGCATCGAGCTGGTGCGCTTCTCCGCCTCCGAGCGCTACCTGCCCCTGCGCGCGCTCGGCGCCTGAGCCCTCCGAGGTCAGCCCCGCGACAGCCCCCGGTGCGCGCCCTGGGCATCCCTCCGGCCGTCCCCTAGACTTGAGGCCCATGGAGCCCTACCTCTTCAAACCGGGACGCATTCCGTTGCTCGTCAGCATGCCTCACGTGGGGACCCAGCTCCCGGAGGGGCTGCGCGAGCGGCTCACCGACGACGCCCAGGGCCTCCCGGACACCGACTGGCACCTGCCGCTCCTCTATGACTTCCTCGAGGAGGTGGGCGCCAGCGTGCTGGTGGCTCGCTACTCGCGCTACACCATCGATCTCAATCGCCCGCCGGATGACACGCCGCTCTACGCCACCGCGACGACCGGCCTCTTCCCCGAGACGCTCTTCGACGGGCGTCCGCTCTACCGCGCCGGCGCCGCTCCCGAGCCCGACGAGCGCAAGGCGCGCCTCGAGACGTACTGGCGCCCCTACCACGAGCGCCTCGAGCAGACGCTGGCCGGGTTCCACGCGCGGCATGGAATCGCGGTGCTGCTCGATGCGCACTCCATCTGCTCGGTCGTCCCGCGGCTGTTCGAGGGACGCCTGCCGGACCTCAACATCGGAACCGCGGACGGGCGGAGCCTCGCGCCGGACATCTCCGAGCGGCTGGTGGCCGCGTGCGCCGCGAGTGGCTACTCGCACGTGCTCAACGGCCGCTTCAAGGGCGGCTACATCACCCGCCACTACGGGCGGCCCACCACCGGCTACCACGCCGTGCAACTCGAGATGGCCCAGTGCAACTACATGGACGAGGACGCGCCCTTCACCTTCCGCGAGGAGCATGCGGCGGCCCTGCGGCCCGCGCTCCGGCGCTTCGTCGAGGTCCTGGCCGACTTCGCCCGCTCCGGCGGCCGCTCCTGAGCGCGAGGAACTCCCATGAGCCGTGAGACGAGCCTGTTCTGCCACTCGGTGCTGTTGGCGGACGGTTGGGCGGAGGATGTGTTGCTGCGGTTCGATGACCGGGGCGTCATCTCCGCGGTGGAGCGCGGGGCGCGGGCCGGGGAGGCGCGGGCCGGGGGACCGGTGATACCGGGGCTGCCCAACCTGCACTCCCATGCCTTCCAGCGCGCCATGGCCGGGCTCGCCGAGCGGGCCGGCCGCACCGAGGACGACTTCTGGACGTGGCGGGACACCATGTACCGCTTCCTCGCCCGGTTCACCCCGGAGGGCCTACAGGCGGTGGCCGCGCTCCTGTACCTGGAGATGTTGAAGGCCGGCTACACCTCCGTCGCCGAGTTCCACTACCTCCACCATGACCGGGAGGGGACGCCGTATGCCGACCGCGCGGAGAACTCGCACCGCATCGTGGCCGCCGCGCGCGAGACGGGCATCCGGTTGACGCACCTGCCCACGCTCTATGCCCACGGTGGCTTCGGTGGACGTGCTCCCACCGAGGGGCAGCGGCGCTTCCTGAATACGGTGGAGGGGTTGCTGGGCATCGTGGAGTCCGTGCGGCGGGCGACGGCGGAGGAGCCGTCGGTGCGCGTGGGCCTGGCGTTGCACTCGCTGCGCGCCGTGACGCCCGAGCAGCTGCACGAGGCGCTCGCCGGCCTTCACTCGCTGGACGCGCGGGCGCCGCTCCACATCCACATCGCCGAGCAGACCAAGGAGGTGGAGGACTGCCTGGCCTGGAGCGGGGAGCGCCCCGTGCAGTGGTTGTTGAACCACGCGCCGGTGGATTCCCGGTGGTGCCTGGTGCACGCCACCCACCTCACGTCCGAGGAGGTGACCCGGCTGGCCGCCAGTGGCGCCGTGGCCGGCCTGTGCCCGACGACGGAGGCCAACCTGGGCGACGGGCTCTTCCCCGCGGTGGACTACCTGCGCCAGGGGGGCGTGTTCGGCATCGGCTCGGACAGCCACATCAGCGTCAGCGCACCGGAGGAGCTGCGCCTGCTGGAGTACGGCCAGCGGTTGGTGGCCCGGCGCCGCAACGTGCTGCGGGTGGGCTCGGAGGACTCGGTGGGGGCGGGCCTCTACCGCGCCGCCGTGGCCGGAGGTGCCCGGGCGCTGGGGCTGTCCGCTCCCGGTTTGGGCGTGGGGGCCCCGGCCGACCTCGTCGTCCTCGATGCGGACCACCCCAAGCTCTACGGGCGCACGCGGGATGCGCTCCTCGACTCCTTCCTCTTCGCCAGTGGGAGCGATTGCGTGCGCGACGTCATGGTGGCCGGGCGCTTCGTGGTGCGCGAGGGGCGCCACCCCGCGGAGGACACCCTTCTGGCGCGCTACCGGCGCGAGCTGGACCGGCTGCTCGCGGTGGCCTGACCCGGGGCCCGTCCCGGGTGGAGCCGCGCTCCCCCGGGCGCCTCAGTGGCTGGCTGGAGGCGCGGAGCGGAACGCGCGGCGGTAGGCCTGGGGGCTCGTCGTCACGAACCGCTGGAAGTGCTCACGCAAGGCGGTCGCCGAGCCGAAGCCGACCCGCTCCGCGATGGCTTCCACGGAGTGCCCCGTCGTCTCGAGCAGTTGCTGCGCGCGGCGCACGCGGGCGCGGAGGATCCACTGCAGCGGCGTGGTGCCCAGCTGCTCGCGGAAGCGGCGGTTGAGCGTGCGCACACTCAGGGCGGCGTGGCGCGCGATGTCCTCGAGCGTGAGCGGCTCGTGGAGGTTCTCGTCGAGCCAGCGCAGCAGCGGCTCGAGCGACGAGCCATCCGGGGCGGGCGGTGCGTGCAGGATGAACTGTGACTGTCCTCCGTCGCGCTCGAGCGGCATCACCGAGAGCCGGGCCGCATCCGCCGCCACCGCGGCGCCGTGATCGAGCCGCACCATGTGCAGACAGAGATCCAGTCCCGCCGCGGCGCCCGCCGACGTCAAGGAGTATAGGAAGGATGGAAGGCCTGTTGAGGGGTGGCGAGCTGGAACGCCGGGGCCGAGGAGGGCCGCTGAAAGGGGCCGCCCGAGCAGCGCACCCGGTCGGTTGAGAGGCCGCGCAGCCCCATGAGGTACACGACTGCCCAGGCCGCGCTCCCCTGGGGTGCGCGGCTGGGGGCTGGCTCTCTTGGCCCGGGCGGCTTGAGCCTCAACACCACGCGGCCTGGGGTGGCCCCTGCGCTGCGGCCAGCGGCAGCAGGCCGCGTGGGCAGTGACAGGTGCTCCAGAATGGGGCGTACTGCGTTGGGTGCCGTCAGGTACGCCAACACTCGGCGCCTGCCTCCACACCCGTCACAGGTGAAGACATCCAAGGCGAACGTTCTGCGCAGCAGCTTCGCGAGAGTCCACTCCCGGCGTCCGCTTCTTCTTCGGCTCCTTCCTGACCGCTGCCTGGGGTGCCACGCTCGCACCCTCCTCACCTGCTTGAGGGACGCAAGACTCGCTTCCGGCTGGTGGCCTCCTTTGCCGGGCAGGACTCGCTCCTGCTGGGTTACTCGTGAGGTTTCCGTTCTACATCCCTTTCTCCTCACCCAAGCTTTGCCTGGCGCACCGAAACTCGAACTAAGGAACCACCCGGGACGGGTGGCAGGGATCGGCTCACGAGGGGGCTGGGCAGGTCCAGCAGTGAGCGTCGGTGCTCCGGCTCGGTAAGCCGCAGCAGACACGCCGCGACCCCGGCGTAGCCCACCATATAAGCAGGGCTGAAGGACAAGGGCATCTCGGCGCTGCAGTAGAGGTGGCCGTCCTTCTCCACGCAGAAGGCCCGAAGCGCCTGGGCGAGTTGCCGGGCCTGATGAAGATGGGCCGGTTGCCGTGTGACCTGGTACAGGTCCAGTAGGAACTCGATATTCCCAGCCAGGCCGTGGCATTGAACGGGGCTGGCCCAGCGCGTCCCGTGGCTCACGGTGAGTGCGGACTGCTCCGCGAGCGTGCCCGCTTCGGGCAGCAGGTGCAGCAGGGAGGCATTGAGGAAGAATTTTCCGATCCCCGCGGCCCCGTGGCACCAGAACGCCGCATGCGGAGCACGTCCCGGCGCCGACGGCCAGGTTCTGCCGCAGCCATCATCGAGGGCGGGCTGCGCCTGTTCTCTTAGCCAGCGCCCCGCGCCTCGCGCCCCCTCGAGGAACCGTTCATCGCCCGTGGCCTCATACAGGTGCAGCAGGGTATCTCCAATCCCCGCTGCGCCATGGGCGTAGCCCAGGCACACGCTGCCACTGAGCCCCTCATACCCCTCGGGGATAGGCCACTGGAGTCCGCCCATGCCCACGGGCTGCGCGCAGCGGAGCAGCACGTCGCCAGCAGTGATCGCGGCCTGCCGCTGCGTGGCTTCACCCGTTGCCTGCCATAGCTCGAGGTGAAAGCGCGCGCGCCCCGCCGTTCCATTGAAGAGATCCGGTGAGGTCCAGGGCTGCGCCGCCACCAGGGCCCCCCGCTCGATGGCGGCCCGCACGAGGCTCCAATCCTTCAGCGCCAGCCCCGCGCGAAGCAGGGCCAGCCCGACCCCCGCCTCCCCCACATAGAGCCCGGGGTGGACGGCGCCCTCTGGCCTTGGCGCACGCTGCAGCCAGAGCGCGCCCTCGGCCAAAACGGCACGGTGAGAAGCATCGTCCCATGCCTCCACCATGGCGGCCAGAGTGAGCAGGATGCCCGCGCTGCCCAGGTTGATGTCTCGGGAAGCAATACTGCCAGGGGCGTGCGGGTCGTGCCAGAACAGGGCACCCGATGATGCATCTCGCTGGACCTCGTGAACAAGGGTATCCCCCAGGCGTCGGGCAAGCGTGCCTTCGGCAGGGGAAACATCGTCGGCCGGCTGCTGACGCGGTGAAAACTCCAGGACTGAGCAGGTTGGTGCTGCCACTTCCTGCAGCGCTTGGGCAACCTCTCGCACAGAGCTGAACCTGCGCTCGGGCGCGGGCTCCAGACAACGGGCGATCAGCGCAACGAGGGCCCGCGTGCTCTTTCTCGTGAGTAGCGAGAGGGGCCTTGCGAGTAGGGAACCCGCCGGACTGAGCGAGGGCTCCGCGGCGGTGGCCATGAAGTAGAGCAGGGCGCCGAGAGCATAGATGTCATCAGCGGGCAGCGCGGGCGCGCCAGCCACCCGGCGTGGCGACATGTAGCCCAGGGTTCCCCGTCCGGCTCCGACGGGACACGCCAGTTCGGGGCCGTGGGCGAGCTCGAAGTCAATCAGGCGGACCCGCTCGTCCGGGGTTATGAGGACGTTGCTGGATTTCAGATCTCCATGGGCCAACGCTCGCTCATGGAGGGTGTCCAGGGCGGCGGCAAGTTGAAGCCCCAAGCCGGCGATCTGGGCCTCGGAGAGGAGGACTCCCCGGCTTGCGAGCCCCTGGACGTGCTCCGAGAGCGTCTCACCCTCGATGTCCTCCATTGCCAGATAGACACACCGGTCGTCTTCAGTGCAC
This sequence comes from Cystobacter fuscus, assembly GCF_044360685.1. GTDB lineage: Bacteria > Myxococcota > Myxococcia > Myxococcales > Myxococcaceae > Cystobacter > Cystobacter fuscus_C. The sequence goes on from NZ_CP043491.1 coordinate 2,423,562, forward strand.
TGGTAAGGGATGGGAGCCCAAGGGGAGGGCGCGAGGTATTGGAGCACCTCATACTCGTGCCATAACCGGGCGGGCCCCACTTCCTCAGCGCGGCTTACCTGCTTGAGCACGCACCGGCGCATGGCCTGCAGATCGATCGCCAGTGAGAGCATGCTGCGAGAGCTACGGTAAAGGGTGCCCAGGAGTGCATACCTGCCAGCCACGACCCGGGTCGTGGGAGGCATCTGGGAGGCCACCCCTGCCGCCTGGAAGGGATCCACAGTCCATTCCGGTACGTGATAGACTGCCTGTCTGCGATCTGGCACGAGGCTGCCATCAGGCGCCTCCAGCAGCGTCATCAGCTCGCCCAAGGGCGTTTGCAGATGCCGCTTGCCGAAACTGGCGTAGCGGTAGAAGACACGGCTGTCTGGCTTGAGTGCCCGGTCCGAGGGGATCTCGGGCCCGGGCAGTCCGCGAGTAGCCTCATGTAGCTGTGTGGCGAGCCGGACAGCGTGTCCATCGTTCTCCGGGTAGATCGTCACGAATTTGCCGACTTGGCTGAGTCCTCCGAGCCCATCGTTCAGTTCCCGAAGCACCTGTGGGGAAGCCGCCACCTTGAAGGATGCGCTTTCGCATATGAGCACCGGCAGAGCCTTCCGCAGCAGCAGTTCCGCGGACGTGCTGCTGGCGGACAGATGGAGCTTCCAGCCCTGCTGCGGACACGAGGCACCTTCGGGCTCGACGTGCAGCCACGTCGCCGGATGCCCCGAGGCGGGCTGCAGCTTCCACCGAGCCAGAGGGGTCTGCCGCGCACAGGCTTCCGAGAGCAGCGAATAATAGGGTGAGTTCATACGCGTCCAACTCCTTCCGGAGATCGCTCAACTCATGGAGACGCGGACGGCTCGTGAGGCTGCCGTCCGCGCTCCGGGTCATGGCAAATACTTCAAGGGCCGAACTGGGAGGCTGGGCTTGTTCACCAGAACGTGATGATCCTGCAGGTCCACGAGCAGTTCCACCCATCGTCGGTGCTGCACGTGACGCCCTCGGGAAGCCCGGCGAGCGCCAGATCCGGCTGCTTCTGGAGCATCTGGTTGAAGGCCGGATCCACATGGGCCAGAGCGAGCAGTTCCTGCGCCTGGGTACGAATCGTCTGAATCGTGCCACTCATATCTGTTTCCTTGCCCTTCTTGTATTCGTTCACTGGTAGCGGTTGTCATTCTGCCCACCACTCCGTGACCGACTTGGTGATGGAGGGAGTGCCACCTGGCACCACCGTGGTGCTCAGGTGTCCCTCCACAAGTAAGGACAAGAGCGGCGGACAGACTATGCAGAGGCTTTTCGCAGAGAAACCTGCCGGGAGCGTACGAGCCGTTCGTAGGCGCCTATCAGGCTGGTCGTGAGAATCCGCAGGAGCTGGGTCATGTGTCGACCGGATTTCCGGGATTGGCGAGCCACCGCCCGCCCGCGTCAAGGGCAGGCTCGCTGCGCTCGGCGCCTCCAGGGCGCTCCTGTGACTCGGCGAGCGCACGGCGGCAGGGGCTGAGCGTCTGGCGCCCAGGGGGTGCCAGGTCGCTGTCAAGCCGTATGCGTCCGGCGAGCACCGTCTGTCACCGCCCCCAATGCGGGGTGACAGGCGGGCCTACTTCGTGGCAGGCGGCCTCGTCCAACTCCGCAGGCAGCGGCCAGCTCAGCTTCGCTACCGGGTCGCATGGAGTGAGGGCCTGCGTAGACTGGCACAACGGGAGAGGGCGGAGCGCTGCGGCGAGGCTCCGCCTTCTCGTCAGCGCGGATGCTCAAAGCCAGTTCTGGAAGTTTCCGCCGTTGCACGGCAGCGCATAGACGTCACCGTTGCCATTGCTGTCCAGACAGCGTCCGGTGGCCACGTTTCTCAACGTACTCCCGAAAGGCCCGGGGCCCACGATCCACCGCTGGTAGTTTTCACCGGTGCAGGACATCGTGTAGACGTTGCCATTGAAACCGATGCCCAGGCAGCGGCCCGTCGCCTGATTGCGGATCTGGTCCCCGGAATAGAAACTCGAGTTCGTCCAGTTCTGAAACAGGCCGCCGTTGCAGACCAGCGCGTAGACGGCCCCTCCGTCGTTACTGTCGAGACACTTCTGCGTGGCACCGTTAGTCCAGGTCCACGGCCCCCAGTTCAGCTCCGATGCCGTCTGCGCGAGGGGCTCTTCATCGCCCGTCTCATCGCCCGCCGCGGCGATGCCAGCGGAGAGCGAGAGAATCAAACCGAGCAGCGGAACACTGGCGATCTTCTTGTACATGACTGCTCCTCAGTACCGCAGAGCACCTGTGCTCAGGGTACGTGGATGGGTCCGGTGGATGGCACTTCACCAGAACGCCGAACCGTTACCGTTCTGATGCGCACATTCGTTCACTGGTAGCGGTTGTCATTCTGCCCACCACTCCGTGACCGACTTGGTGCTGGAGGGAGTGCCACCTGGCACCACCGTGGTGCTCAGGTGTCCCTCCACAAGTAAGGACAAGAGCGGCGGACAGACTATGCAGAGGCTTTTCGCGGAGAGAAACCTGCCGGGTGCGTACGAGCCGTTCGTAGGCGCCTATCAGGCTCTGCTCAAGCCATCCTGAAGCATCCCCTCATTCTTGAAGGCAGGCGTGCAAGCGCTCACTGGCACCACCGTGTCCGTGGACAGCTCCCACGGCCCACCCGAGGAGGTGGCCGGGGGCAGCACGCTCAAGCGCGCTCCCACCCCCTGGCCTGCTTCGCTCAGGCCCCACAGGCTCACGTTGTACGAGGTGCGGGGCGCCCACCGCTGGCCCAGCGCCGTGTCCTGGGAGAGGCCCGCCTCCATCACGGCCCGCACCTGGCCCGCCTCCCCAGCTGCGTGTGCACCGGGCGCGACGAGCACGGCCATCAGCAAGAGACAGACTGCGGCGATGCCCCGCATGTGCTCCTCCTTCAGGTGAGGAGCACAGAAGGCTAGAGGGTGGCTCTGGGCAAGAGGAGGAGCCGCTGGGTGGGGCTCGTCCTTCGCCCGAGGACACTCTGCTGGGGAACCGCCCGTCGGGAGACACAGCGGGGGGACACCCCCCAGCGCTCGTACCGGCAGGTCCACTGCCGACGGGTCGGTACCGGCAGGTCCACTGCCCTCCCACGCACCTGGGCCCCGGGCTGCACCCCGCCAAAGGGCCTCTGAACTTCCTATAGGCTCAACGTGGTGAGCGGCAATTTGGATCGCGAGGGCGGCGCCATGTTCACGCGGCCCGCGTTCGATGTCATCGGTGTAGGCGGTCGCACAGATCCGCAGAAATCTGGACCGTCGACCGCGCCGGCCTGAGCCGCGGTCGACGGTCCGTGCTGGCTACTTCTTGGTCGCCTTGGCCTTACGAGACGACCCGGCATGCGCACTTCATCCTGCCGCCGCCGGCGCCGCTGGAGCGCTCGCACTACGACGTGGCCTTCCATGTGCTGGCGATCCGGAACACGGCTCGGTACGCGCCCGCGCTGTTCGAGCCGCCGCTTCCGGGGCACGCTGAAGTACCTGGGGCTGCGGGCCGGGCCGCATGGAGTGAGGGCCTGCGTAGACTGGCACAACGAGGGAGGGCGGAGCGCTGCAGCGAGGCTCCGCCTTCTCGTCAGCGCGGATGCTCAAAACCAGTTCTGGAAGTTTCCGCCGTTGCACGGCAGCGTATAGACGTCACCGTTGCCATTGCTGTCCAGACAGCGCCCGGTGGCCACGTTTCTGAACGTACTCCCGAAAGGCCCATTGGGGCTCACGATCCACTGCTGGTAGAGGCCACCGTTGCAGGGCAGCGTGTAGACGTTGCCATTGCGAGCGCTGTCCAGGCAGCGGCCCGTCGCCTGATTGCGGATCTGGTCCCCAGAATAGAAACTCGAGTTCGTCCAGTTCTGAAACGGGCCGCCGTTGCAGACCAGCGCGTAGACGGCCCCTCCGTCGTTACTGTCGAGACACTTCTGCGTGGCACCGTTAGTCCAGGTCCACGGCCCCCAGTTCAGCTTCGATGCCGTCTGCGCGAGGGGCTCTTCATCGCCCGCCGCGGCGATGCCAGCGGAGAGCGAGAGAATCAAACCGAGCAGCGGAACACTGGCGATCTTCTTGTACATGACTGCTCCTCAGTACCGCAGAGCACCTGTGCTCAGGGTACGTGGATGGGTCCGGTGGATGGCACTTCACCAGAACGCCGAACCGTTACCGTTCTGATGCGCACATTCGTTCACTGGTAGCGGTTGTCATTCTGCCCACCACTCCGTGACCGACTTGGTGATGGAGGGAGTGCCACCTGGCACCACCGTGGTGCTCAGGTGTCCCTCCACAAGTAAGGACAAGAGCGGCGGACAGACTATGCAGAGGCTTTTCGCGGAGAGAAACCTGCCGGGAGCGTACGAGCCGTTCGTAGGCGCCTATCAGGCTCTGCTCAAGCCATCCTGAAGCATCCCCTCATTCTTGAAGGCAGGCGTGCAAGCGCTCACTGGCTCGTCTGATGCAATGCACACAGCCCGTCGTACCTGAGCGCGCAGGGGAGCGAGGGTGAGGTCCATAGCGGCCGTCCTGCCGCTCGGGCCTCAGCGTAGTGCATCCGCTCGCCGTGCTTCTCGATATAGGTGAGCGCCTCGTGGACAGGAGCCTCATAGGGCGTTTGGTGCTAGCCGTTGCGGCTCAGCCATCCTCTTCTCCGAAAATCTGGCTCATGCTCACGTCCAGCTGACTGTCCAGGACGGACAGGAAGCTCTGGAACTCGCCAGTGGAGAGACCTAGCCGCGCCTGCAGGCGGAGTTTCGTCTCCTCGTAGACAGTCTGCCGCGCGCTCTTCAACCAACGGGAGGCCGTGGATTGGTTCACTCGGAACAGCTCTCCAAGCTCGGTCGTTGACAGCTGATCCGCAATGTGGAGCCGGAGCAGGTGCCGCTCACGTTCAGGCAGCGCGGCGAAGGCCTCGCGAAGGGCCTGGCGAAACTCCTCGCGATGGCGCTGATGGATGAGGTTCAACTCCACGTCGGCCGCCGGCGCAGGCAGGGACTCGAGCACCTCCGCCACGCCCTCATCCGATGCGGGCTTCTCGGAGGCCGCCAGGTTGAGGGCCACGCGTAGGGCCAACACCCGCACCCAGCTCACCAGCGCGCCTCGTCCCGAGTAGCTCTGGAGCCGGGGGGGGGCCTCAGGGGTGCCGAGGAGGAGCTTCACGCGCGCCTGTTGGCAGATCTCGTCGATGGTCACCGCATCCCTTCGCAGGGGCCTCAGCATCTCAGGCAGCCTTGCCAGGTAATGGCGCTCGAAAGCCGCGAGGGCCTCTGGGAGACCCTGCACGCAGGCACATGCCAGGTAGAGCTCCGCCAGGGAGAGCTGATCGAGGACAGGCTTGAGCGCGCTGCCTGGGGGCACCTCGGGCAGCCGTTCCGCCAAGTACCGGATGAACGCCCCAGGAGCGAGCGCCACCTCGGGCCACTGCGCGCGCGCAGTCTCCCATATGTGCTCCAGGAGCGGGCCGAGCGCGGCCTCATCCGCGGGCGGAATAGCGCGCACTCCCGCATGTGTTAGAAACGTCGCGACGAGCTCTGAGGCGCGTGCCATGTCCCGTCTTATAGCCCACTGAAATTCAGGAGGCTCTGTTGAAAGATTTCGCCCCCTTGGTTCCATACATCTGCCCAAGCCGTGCGAGGCTCACGTGGACGCGCTCGGTTGTCTCTCCGACGAGCTCCTGGTCGAAATAGTCGAGGGGCGGCTCCCCGCCAATGAGCTGGCTCGCGCCCACGAGCACGCCGCCACGTGTGAGGCCTGCCGTCACCTCATGGCCGAGCTCGTTCGCGGCGGCCTCCAAGGGAAGGCGCCCCCCGGCGGTGTCTCCCAGACGATGCCCGGCTTGGCCCCGAAGGCTACCGCCGAGGCGTCAGCGCATGGCCCCTCCTGGACACCCCCCGCAGAGTTTGGCGAGTTCCGCCTCGAGCGTCTGCTCGGCCGTGGGGGCATGGGCGTCGTCTACCTCGCGCAGGACACCTCCCTGGGCCGGCCCGTGGCGGTGAAGTTCATCGCCTCGAGGGAGCCGGGGCCCACGGTGCTCGCCTACTTCGAGACGGAGGCGCGCGCCATCGCCCGCCTGCAACACCCCAACGTCGTTAGCGTGTTCCGCGTGGGCGAGGTGGACGGGCACCCCTACATCGTCTCGGAGTACGTCTCCGGCACCAGCCTCGCGCGTCTGCCCCTGCCCCTGCCCTGGCGGCGCGTGCTCTCCCTCGGCCTCGGGCTCGCCCGAGGGCTCGCGAGCGCCCATCACCGCGGCGTGCTCCACCGGGACGTCAAGCCGGCCAACGCCATGCTCACCGACGAGGGCGTGGTGAAGCTGCTCGACTTCGGCCTGGCCGAGCGCTTTGGCGCGAGCGAGGCACCGCGCCCGGCTGACGCGCCTCCACTCTTGGGGACGCCGCCCTACATGGCGCCCGAGCTCTGGCGGGGTCTGCCCGGTACGCCTCAGAGCGACGTCTATGCGCTCGGGGTGACGCTCTATGCGCTGTGCATGGGCGGCCCGCCGCCTCGCCCGCGCCCAGAGGAGCCGCCAGGCGCCGCGGCCCCGGAGCCGTGGCCCCCTCCCATCGGGCCCGAGTCCGGCATCGATCCGGATTTCGCCGCGCTCATCATGCGCTGCCTGGCCCCGGATCCCGCCCATCGCTTTGCCGCGGCCGGCCTGCTCTGCGAGGCCCTGGAGCGGCTCGAGCAGCTGCACACCCCCGCGCCGCTGGCGGCCGGCAACCCCTACCGAGGCCTAGCGCCCTTCGAGGCAGAGCACCGGGCGCTCTTCTTCGGGCGGGACGCGGACATCCGCGCCGTGCTGGAGCGCCTGCGCCGCCAGCCCCTGGTGCTGGTGGCCGGGGACTCGGGCGTGGGCAAGTCCTCCCTGTGCCGCGCGGGCGTGCTGCCCCGGGTGGCCGCTGGCGCCCTGGACGAGCGCGGCGAGGTTGTCACCGTCACGCTCTGGCCCGGCCGGCAGCCGCTCGAGGCGCTCGCCGCCGCCCTCGCGCCGCTGCTGGGCTGCCAGGAGCCGGAGCTCGTCACCGCCTTGACGGACTCGCCGCCTTGGCTCGGGCAGGCGCTGCGCGCGGCCTACGCGGGGCGGCGCGGCCTGCTCCTCTTCGTCGATCAGCTCGAGGAGCTGATCACTCTGGCCGAGCCCGCGCAGGCCGCCCGCTTCGCCGCGCTGCTGGGCGAGCTCGCGCTGCCATCGGAGGGCGTACGCGTGCTGATGGCGGTCCGGGGCGACTTCCTGACGCGCGTAAGCGCGCTGCCCGGCCTGGGGCAGGAGGCGGAGCGAGCGCTCTATATCCTCCGCCCCCTGTTACCCGAGGGGCTCCGCGAGGCCATCGTGGGCCCGGCACGCAGCCAGGGCGTGAGCTTCGAGTCCGAGGCGATGGTCGGCGCCCTCACCGCCTCCATGGAGGACGGCGCGGGCACCCTGCCCCTGCTCCAGTTCGCGCTCGCGGAGCTGTGGGAGCGGCGCGACCCGGCACGCGGCCGCATCACCCTGGCGGCGCTGGGCGAGATGGGGGGGGTGGCCGGAGCGCTGTCGCGGCACGGCGATGAGGTGCTCCAGAGGTTGGGCTCCGCCGAGCAGCCGGCGGCACGCAGGCTCCTCCTCCGGCTGGTGACGGCCGAGGGCACGCGCCACCAGCGAACCGAGGAGGAGCTCACCTCGGGAGCGGATACCTCCTCCCGCACCGCCCTCCAGGCGCTCCTGGACGGCCGGCTCCTCCACGCCCATACCGAAGGCAGCCAGACCCGGTACGAGCTCGTCCACGACTCGCTCATCGTCAGCTGGGGCACGCTGCGCAACCTGCTGGATGACAGCATTGGCCACCGCGCGGCGCTCCAGCGTGTGGAGGCGGCGAGCGCTGAGTGGGAACGCCTGGAGCGCGCCAGGGAAGCCCTGTGGGGGCAGCGGCAACTGGATGAGGTGCGCCTGCTCGAGCCCGCCAGCCTGGGCCACCGCGAGCAGGCCTTCCTTGCCGCCTCCCGGCGCGCCTCAAGGCGCCAGCGCTGGGGCCTGCCCCTCGCCGCGCTCTTCGTGGTGCTCTGCCTCGCGGCCCTCTATGGCGGCCTTCGCCTGCGCGCGTACCTGGAAGATGAGCGCTTCGTCGCCGGTCAACTCGCCACGGCGCGGGAGCTGTCCGCCTCGAGCCGCTCCCTGGGTGAGAGGGCCCGGTTGCGCCGCGAGGAGGCGCTCGTGCTGTTCGATGGCCGGGCGCCAGGTGTCGAGAATCCCTGGAGCGCCGCCAACCAGCACTGGGCTGACGCGCTCGCCCTGTTCGATGAGGCGAATGAGGCCGCAGCCAGCGCCAGCCAATCCCTGGAGCGTGCGCTCGAACGCACGCATGACCGTGCGGAGGCACTCCGGCAGCTCACCGAGCTCACCTATGCGCGCCTGCTCCTGGCCGAGGAGTTCCACCGGAGATCCGAGCGCCGCGAGTTGCAGGAGCGGCTGGAGCGGTTGATCGAGAAGATGGAGGACGGTGCGCCATGGCGAGAGCGGCTCTCCGCGCCAGCCGAACTCGAGCTGGTGACCGAGCCCCCCGGTGCGCGTGTCGAACTCGAGCGCTACCTGCCCAATCCCCATGGGGCGTGGCGGCGAGAGCCCCTTCCAGAGCTTGGCCTGACGCCCGTGGCTGGTGCGCGGCTCCCCGAGGGCTCCTACCTCCTGCACATCACCCAGCCTGATCGCGCGCCCGTCACCCTGCCCCTGCTCCTCACGCGCGGCAGCCGCGAGCAGCTCCGTCTCGTCCTCCCCGCCACCGTGCCAGAAGGCTACGTCTACATCCCGCCCGGCTGCTCTCTGCTGGGCACTGATGCACCGGAGTTGGTGCGGCGCTTCTTATTCAGCTCGCCGCTTCACCGCGTCTGTTTCAATGAGGGGTACGTGATCGGACGGACGGAGGTGACGTTCGGAGATTGGCTGGTATACCTCGACTCGCTGCCCCTCGGCGCGCCGGCGCGGCATTTCCTTGAGAAGACGAACTTCACGAGAGCGTTCGGGGTCTCGCTTCGCCACCAAGCCGACACCGGCTGGACTTACTCCTTCCACCGCTCAAACGGCGATGTCCTCACGGCACGAGAGCGGGAGACGTTCCACCACTTGGCCCGGACGCAGCGCAAATCCTCGGACTGGCGCCGTTTTCCTCTAGCAGGTGCCTCTGCCAATGACCTGGCGGACTACTTCTCCTGGCTCAACAGCTCGGGCCGCCTGCCTGGGGCGCGGTTGTGCACTGAGCACGAGTGGGAGCGCGCCGCCCGCGGCGCAGACGGGCGCGCCTACCCCCATGGCGACCAGCTGATGCCCGACGAGGCCAACATCGACGCCACCTATGGCAGGCAAGCCAGCGCATATGGTCCGGACGAGGTCGGCTCCTTCCCAGCCTCGACGAGCCCATTTGGCTTGGCCGACATGGCTGGCAACGTGCTTGAACTGGCGCAGCCCGTCACTCCAGAGCTTGGGAGCGTGGTCCTCCGCGGTGGGGGCTGGTATTACGATGACTTCGGCGCGCTAGCCGCCAACCGTGCGTCCGGTGAGCCCACGGAACGTGACGTCAGGATTGGTGTGCGCGTGTGTGCCCCCTTCCCCGATAACCGCTGAGCTTTCTGCATCGCTGGAAATGCCGGGGCGTAGAGTGGCGCAGCGGATGCGGTAATTGATCTGCATAACCTGGTTGCGCGTCTGGTCCTCCATGACGAAGGGCGGCTCCGGTCGCGACCCAAGAACGACGAGGTGGGATCATGAATGTGTCGAACAAGCCACTGCTCAGCGTACTGAGCTTACTGCTGGCTTCATCCGCTCTCGCTATGGGAGGCGCCGTCTCCTCTTCTAGCTCTGCGGCCGGGTCGAGCAAGGCCGAGCGCTACGCGCGGCGGTGCCAGGGGACGAAGGTGAATATGCCTAAGGAACTGAGGCCCCAGGGTCCACTGCTGTGGGGCATGCGGAGTTCGTGGGCAGATGTGCCTCCAGACGAGCACAAAGATGTGCCTCCAGACGAGCACAAAAGCGTGTTGGTCTCGGTGGACGCCGCCTCGTTGAGCAAGGCGGATGTGGGCCGAGTGCTTCAGGGCAGATCCACTGAGGGGCAGGGGGTGGAGGTGGCCATCTGCGGAGCGGAGGATGGGCAAGAGCAGGGGATGACGTGGTACTGGATAGAGGCGTGGAACCCTGTGGCGCAGGTGTGGGAGAACCCGTGCCTGGCCATCGAAGACAAGAAGAAGCCGCGAGCGCTGGCCGTCAACGGGGTGTGGGACGGCAGCGGAGCGCGCCTTGAAAAGGAGGGCCAGCTGACGCTGGCATGCGAGAAAGGAGTCATCGCCAAGTGCATAGACTGGGGTTACAAGCCGTGGGCAGTTGAACAAGGCCAGTCGCTGGCGTCTCTTCACCAAGCGTGCACGAGGATGGCGCGAGCGGACTACTGCGGCAATGGAACCCCCCATACGACAGAGGGAACCATCATTGACCTGTATGACGTGATGAATTTGAAGCAGAAGACCGTGGATGCCTCGGATAAGTGGGATCCTAAGAGGGCAACCTTCGAGGCGGCGTGGGGACCGGAGGGTGCGGTGTGCCTGGCGCGGACGAGGGATGGGCGGGGGTTGGAGGAGATTCAGAAGGAGTGCCCCGGGCGGTTCAAGACGGGGGGGGGCAAGAGGACGCGGTCGGCCGTGGCCGTGATGGATTTCCAGGAGGATCGCTGCACCTTGACGCGTGAGGGAATGAGCCTTCAGCAGGCGCTGCTGAGGAACCAAGGGTACTGAGCAGCGCAAGCCGGAGACCGTCCTTGGTGGCAAATCACCTGACCCAACAGGTTTGTCATCGACCGGAATGCACTCTCGCGAGCCCTGCGCAGGGCTCGCCCCTCATCGGTCTCGTGCATGGGGCTCCGGCAACGCCGCCCCTGCAACGTAAGCATCCGCTCGAGCCCAGGGAGACGGCCCCAGAGGAGGGAGGCAAGGTGGGCGAGAGATGGACGACGCGTCGACAAGCCTATCGCTGCTGAGCCTGCTGCTGGGCCCACGACTCGGGGAGGAGCTCCGCGAGGCGGGAGGCGGGGAAGAGAGTGCCCCCGAGCTTGGGCAGGACGTCGCGGAAGTAGGCGTTGCGGCCCAGGACAATGAGACGGATGAGGCGCTCCACCTCCCCATTGTCCAAGGGCAGGCGTCCCTCCTCGAGGAAGCGGCCCAGGGGGACGTAGCGGTTGGAGCGCGTAGGCAATGGCCTTGCCCAGGGGCGTCTTGGCGGGCACGTGGGGGGTCCACTGCGTGAGCAAGCCGAAGAGTTCCTCGTAGACGGGACGGCTGTGCACCCCTGCAACACTATGCCCTTGCCCACCGGCTGGCTGGCCGCTCCACACCCTGGACAGCGCCCAGGCCGCACCGCCTCCACGCTCGGCGGGGCCTTGTGCCACCTGTCCACTCCCATCTGGCTGCGCACCAGTTGCCGCCGTGCTGCTGTCTGCTTCTCCATCGCGTCGAGACGGAGCCCGGGGCCCCGGCTCATGCCTGACCCTGTCTGTCTTCCCCTCCCTCACCGGGCCTTCGGGGCCGGCTCCATGCCGTTTCTGCTCCGCCCTCCTCTCCTCCTCCTACCTCGCTCGTCAGGCACTGACCCGGACCTGCTGGGTGATGGAGCGCCCCACGACACACACCCCCTTCCCATCATCTAGCCAGTCCGATTTCGGGCTGTTTTCCCCTATCCAGCCTGCGCGGTAACACCACCTCTCCACGCGTTGAAGTGGGCTGTTGGATGCACGCGCGCCGGGGCTTCGAGCGCGCTCATGTGGCCGGAGACGCTCGCGGCGGCACGGTGCTCGCGCTCGTGCGGAAGCTGTACGCCGTGGAGCGCCAGGCCCAGGAGGCACAGCTCTCCCCCGAGGCTCGCCTGGGCTTGCGCCGGGCATGGCACGCGCAGTCGGCAGGTGCGAGGCCCCGCGAGCCCCGGACAGCAGGCGCAAGTGCGAGAGGTACAGGTGCGGCGCTACCGCTGCCGGGTGTGCGGGGGCACATGCACGGTGGTGCCCTGGGAGGTGACGTGGCGGCGGCTGTACTCGGTGGCGGCCATGGCGTGGGCCCTGGCGCTCTGGGGGCTGGTGGGGTTGGGGATGGAAGCAGTGCGCCGCCTGGTCAACCCCTGGGGGCACACCGGCGCGAGTGAAGCCGGGCGCTGGCGCACGCCGATGCGTTGGCTGCGCGCCGTGCACCAGGGGCAGCTGCTCGCCCAGGTGCACGCCCGGCGCCCTTGGCCGCCGCACTGGCGCTCGCGCCAGGTGGCCGCCCACGTGGCCAGTGTCGTGGCTGGCTACGCCCCGCCCGCCGCTCCCTCTCCGCCGCTCAACGTGCTGGCCTTCCTGGGCGCCGCGCGCGCTCAGTGAGGGCCTCTCCTCAAGCCCACGGCCCGACAGCTTCACCCACCCCACAAGTCCCCTTCCCGCTGCGCTCCCGGCCGGGCACGCTGGAGGTGTTCCCTGCCCCCAGGCCCTGACGGCCCCGGGGCCGTCAGGGCCTCCCCGGAGGCAGCACATGCAGTCGACACTCAGCACCTGGAGTCTGACGCGCGCTCCGCGTTCCGCGGCTGCTGCCTGCCTTCTGACTGGCGGGGGCGTCTGAGAGCACCAGCCGGTGCCTCGGCTTGAACGCTACACCCAGGGCGTATAGGAGGGATGGGGGCGGTGTTGAGGGAGAGGGCTGGAGCCGAGGGGTCGAGGAGGGCTGCGGACGGGTGCCACGAGGGCTGTGCGCCGGGCCGGTGGAGACGCGGTGCAGCCCCATGGGGCACACGCCGGCCCAGAGGCCTTCCCAGGGGAAGGCAGCAGGGGCGTGGGCGTCTTTGGCACCGTGACGGCTCGAGGCTCAACACCACGCGTGCTGGGGTGGCCCCTGCGCTGCGGCCAGCGCAAGCAGGCCGCGTGGGCAGTGACAGGTGCTCCAGAATGGGGCGTACTGCGTTGGGTGCCGTCAGGTACGCCAACACCCGGCGCCTGCCTCCACACCCGTCACAGGTGAAGACATCCAAGGCGAACGTTCTGCGCAGCAGCTTCGCGAGAGTCCACTCCCGGCATCCGCTTCTTCTTCGGCTCCTTCCTGACCCCACCTGCCCCTCCCCAGCCACACCTCGCCAGGGCACACGCTAGCGCCGGGCCAGGGCCTGAGCCAGTCGTGGTGCTCCGGCGGGTCGCACCAGCTCTTCCGCTGGAACTGAGCCCCTCTCGCCCTCAGGGCGCGACGCTCCGCCCCAGGCGCTCGAGGACCTGCGTGACCCGCGCGGTCCTCGAGCCGTGGACGGGGAGAACTTCCACTCCCAGCTCAAAGGGGTCGTCGAGCAGCATCCACGCCAGCTTCTCGTCCACCTCCGCCCTCAGCCTGGGCTCTTCGTGGGCGGGGAGCTGGATGCGATCGCGCTCCTCGATGGGCACGAAGACCACGAGGTCCAGGGTCTGAAGGGTGGCACGCACCCGGGCAAGCCACTCCTCTTCGAGCAGGTGGTACGGCTCGTCGACGACCCGATACTCCGTGAGCCGTTCCCCCAGCTCTTCAAGGAGCGTCGACTTTCCCACCCAGTGCGTGCCCGTCACTGCGATGCGCATGCGTGTTCGTACCGCAGATCTATGGAGACACGGCTCCTGTCCTTCCCATGCTCCGCGGAGGTTCACGGCCGGCGGCTTCACGTGCGCATCCGTCACCTGCGCGTGTGGGAGCTGGCGAAGCTGACCGAGGCCCTGGTGCCCACGTTGAAGGCTCCCAAGCCGGCGGTGGAAGCGCCTCAGCCGGTGGTGGAGGCGCCCCAGCCTTCCCCAACGGGGGTAAAGGTGCAGCTGGCCCGGGTTTTCTCGTGAGGTGACATCAAGGACTTCAACGGAGGGCTCGCCCGATGCACGAACTCCCTGATTTTCCTAGGATTCTTCATCCCTTCCCGTGAGGACACCCCCTCACCGCCTCGGCGCCGGCCAGTGAGTGTTCTCTTTCTCCCGAATGACTCATGATGCGGAGGGCTCATGCTGTAAGAGCGCTCGCAGAGAGAGGCTGCGGGCAACACCAGGGGAGGCACATGCACAGTACGGGGGGGGAAGGTCCCGAGCGACAGTCGCTCATTGACATCGCGGTGGAGTCCTGGCGCTTCGCGCGCCTCTTCGCCCGAGTCGTCTCGAAGCTCGATGCGGGGGAGCAGGGCCGCTACGAGAGCCAGTTACGCTGGTACCTCAAGAAGTTGGAGGAGAACCTCCAGTCCGCGGGCCTGCGCGTCGTCAACATCGAAGGCCAGCCGTTCGATCCAGGCATCGCCGCCACCGCGATCAATGCGGCCGACTTTGGTCCCGAGGACACCCTCTACATCGACCAGATGCTGGAGCCCATCATCATGAGCCCCGCGGGCCTGCTCCGCTCCGGAACCGTTCTGCTTCGCAAGGTGCAGTCATGAAAAGCTTCGTCGGTATCGATCTGGGAACCACCAACAGCGCCATCTGCTCATTCGACGGGGACTCGCTTCGCCTGTGGAAGAGCCCCGAGCAGACGGATGTCACGCCGTCCGTCATCTACATCGACAAGCGAGGCAACAAGCACGTCGGCCAGAAGGCGTACAACTCCGCGCCGCAGAGTCCCGACAACGCGGCCATGCTCTTCAAGCGGCTGATGGGCACCAGCACTCCCGTGCACCTCAAGGCCGTCAACCTCACGCTCACTCCCGAGGAGTGCTCGGCCGAGGTGCTCAAGGTGCTCTTCGGCTACCTGCCCGAGGAGGTGCGCAACCACGCGGACACCGGCACCGTCATCACCGTGCCCGCGGCGTTCAACCAGATGCAGAAGGATGCCACCCTGCAGGCCGCGGAGATGGCGGGCATCGGCAAGGTGGCCCTCATGCAGGAGCCCGTCGCGGCCATCATGGCCGTGATGCGCGCTCGCAAGAGCGATGGCGTCTTCGTCGTCTATGACCTGGGCGGCGGCACGCTGGACATCGCCGTGGCCGAGAGCATCGCGGGCCGCGTCAACTTGCTGGCCCACGGTGGCATCGCCATGTGTGGCGGACGGGACTTCGACCGGCTGCTGGTGGACGAGGTGGTGAAGCCCTGGCTGCTGCAGCACTTCAATCTGGCGCCCGGCTTCGCCAGTGACTCGAAGTACCTGGCCTTCATGCGCGCCGCGGCCTGGGCCGCCGAGAAGGCCAAGATCGAGCTCTCCGCGCGCACCGAGGCGAAGATCGCCCTGGATGAAGTCACCGCGCGCGCCAGGGACCAGTCCGACAACGAGCTCTACCTGGACATCCCGCTGCAGCGCGAGGTGTTCGACAAGCTCATCGAGGCGCGGGTGCTGAGCTCCATCCAGGCCGCGCGCGAGGCGCTGCAGAAGGCGGGGCTGACCCCGAAGGACGTGGAGCGCATCGTCTTCGTGGGAGGCCCCACCCACTACAAGCCGCTGAGGGACAAGGTGATGGGCGAGCTCGGCATCACCGGCAGCACGGAGGTCAATCCCATGACGGCGGTGACCGAGGGCGCCGCGCTCTTTGCCGAGTCCATCGACTGGAACTCCGCCAGCCGGGGCCGCAAGAGCTCGCGCGGCTCCGTCTCCGCCAGCGGGCCCATGCAGGTCACCATCCACTACGTGGCCCGGACGCCCGACGTGAAGGCCAAGGTGGCCCTCAAGCTCGCCTCGGCAGTCCTGCCCGGCACCGCCTTTCAGGTGGACTGCCTCGAGTCCGGCTGGAGCTCCGGGCGCCTGCCCCTCAAGGATGGCGCCTCCGTGGACGTGCCGCTGGCCAAGAGCGGAGACAATGCCTTCAAGGTCTTCGTCTTCGATCCCAGCGGTGGGCCCATCAAGCTGGAGCAGAATCGCATCGTCATCACCCGGGCCGCCGCCACCGTGGATGCCATCCCCGCCTCCCACTCCGTGGGCATCGAGACGTTGGAGCGCATCGGCGGCCGGGCCACGCTCGACTGGCTGGTGCGCGCCGGGGACTCGCTGCCCAAGCGCGGCAAGCGCATCTACAAGGCCGCCGAGTCCCTGCGGGCCGGCTCCACGGGCTCGCTCAACTTCAAGCTGTGGGAGGGCGAGATCGAGGACCCCCTCTCCGACAACCGCTTCATCGGCATGCTGAAGCTCGCCGGCACGGACTTCGAGGAAGGGGTGATCGCCGCCGGCGCGGACCTCGTCTTCGAGTACGAAGTCTCCGACTCGGGCGCCGTCAGCTTCGAGGTCTCCGTCAGCTCGATTGGCGGGGCCTTCCAGTCCGGCCACAACTTCTACTCGCGCCAGGCCGGGCAGATTGACTTCAGCGCCGCCGCCACCCAGGTGGCCGAGGAGGGCCAGCGCACCCGGGGGCGCATCGAGGAGATCTCCACCAAGGTGCGGGATCCCCGGCTCGAGGAGGCGCGGCAGAAGGTGGAGAGCGCCGTCTCCATCCGGCCCGAGGAGCGGGATCCCGAGTCCACCAAGCAGGCGCTGGATGAGGTGCTGGAGGCGCGCCGCCTGCTGGCGCAGATCCGCAGGAACCACCTGAAGACCATCCGCCAGCTGGACCTGGACGAGGCCAGGGCCTTCCTCGAGCGGGCCCTCCGCAAGCACGCCCGGCCCTCCGAGGTGATCACCATCGAGGCCCTCTTCCGCACGGCCCAGCGCTCCATCGACAAGGACGAGAAGGACTTCGAGAGCCTGCTGTCGGACCTGCGCGGGCGCTTCTTCGAGGTGCTCTGGAGGCAGGACTGGTTCGTGGTGGAGCGCTTCAAGTACGCCGCCAGCACGCCGTACGCCTACGCGGACAAGGCGCGCTACAAGGCGCTCATGGTGGCCGGGAACCAGGCCATGCAGGCCGGCGACCTGGAGAAGCTGCGCGCGGTGGTGCAGGAGCTGGCCGGCATCCGGTTCGCCTCGGCTGGCGAGGAGCAGATGTTCGACGTGACCAACATCCTCAGGAGCTGAACAATGGTGCTGGATCCCTGGTTGCCGCTCGGCTTCGCGCTCCCGGACGGGCTGAACCTCCGCGCGTCGCTGGCCGAGGGGCAGGACTGGCAGCTCTACGAGACGGCCCCCGCGGGCCGGGTGCTGGTGGCTCGAGAGGAGCTGGCTCGCTCCTGGGTGGAGCGTGGGCTGCTGGAGCCCGTGGCCCTGTCCTCCATTCGCTTCGGCGAGGACTCCTTCATGGCGTTGACCAGCGAGACGCGGCACCTGCTGGCTCCCGTGGATGCGAGCCCCCGGCTGCGGGATGCCAGCGAGGCGCTGGCCTTCGCCGTCGCCTTGCGCGAGACGCGCCGGCGGGACGCCACCTCCAACCTGCAGGGCGCCGTCTATGTGGAGCGGTTCTCCCGGCTGCTGCCCGTGCTGTCGGCGGGTATCGGGATGCCGGATGACCTGGTGCTCGGCATGTGGCTGTCGGGCGGCGTGCGGGTGTCCGCTCAATCGCTGCGGCGGCTGTCCTCCCTCACCCGAGGCCTGGGGATGGACGAGCTCAAAGCCATCGTCGAGGCAGCGGGCCTGAGCGTCTCCAACACGGAACCGGCGGACTCGGGCTCCTCCAAGTCCCGGCGCTTCGAGCTGCCGGGCCGCGAGAAGCTGGAGGCCTTCTTCAGCGAGCACGTCATCGACATCATCGAGAACGCCAGCCGCTACAAGGCGCTGGGCATCGACTTCCCGGCGGCCATCGCCCTGCACGGGCCGCCCGGCTGCGGGAAGACGTTCGCGGTGAGCAAGCTGATTGATCACCTGGGCTGGCCCAGCTTCTCCATTGACTCCTCGTCCATTGGCAGCCCCTACATCCACGAGACGGGCCGGAAGATCGCCCGCGTCTTCGATGAGGCCCTGCGCTCCAGCCCCGCGGTCATCGTCATCGACGAGATGGATGCCTTCCTCTCGGACCGGCAGCTCTCGGGCAGCCAGGGACTGCACCACGTGGAGGAGGTGGCCGAGTTCCTCCGGCGCATCCCCGAGGCCATCGCCAACAACATTCTCGTCATCGGGATGACGAACCGGATCGAGACGATTGATCCGGCGCTGCTGCGCCGCGGACGGTTCGACCACGTCATCGCCGTGGACATGCCCACCGCACAGGAGGTACGGGGCCTGCTGATCAAGCTGCTCTCCCCGCTTCCTTGCGAGAAGGACATGGACATGACGCCGCTGGTGGAGGCCCTGACGGGCCGGCCGCTGTCGGATGCGGCCTTCGTGGTGCGCGAGGGCGCGAGGCTCACGGCCCGAGCCGGGCGGCAGATCGTGGACCGGGCAAGCCTCATCACGGCGCTGAACTCCCTGCCTCCTCGCGAGGGCGCAGGCAAGGAGAGCCGGAGGATTGGCTTTGGCAGGTGATGCATGAACCTCCTCGAGAATCCCTTCCACATCCTCGGGGCCTCCCCGCGAGATGATCGGCGGCGCATCGTGGAGCTGGCGGAGGAGCGCAGCTTGTCGGTGGATCCGGCCGTGTGCGCCCAGGCGCGAGCGGACCTGACGCACCCGCGCAACCGGCTCGTCGCCGAGGTGGCGTGGCTGCCGGGGCTGGAGCCGGTCCGTGTGGCCGAGCTCATGGAGCGCATTCAGCGCACGCCTTCAGAGCTCACCTGGGTGCCGGGGGAGCATGCCCTGGCCAAGGCCAACATGCTGGCCTCCGCCCTGAACGGGCTTGGAGGTGCGCGCACGAGTGACTCGCTCCACCTGGGCATCCTGGAGCTGGCGGCGCTGATGGACATGTTCCATGCCGAGAAGATCCGCGCGCTCATCAACACAGAGCGTGCCCTCTCTGGCTTTCCGGAGGTGCTCGAGACGAGCGCGGTGGAGGAGGCGCTGGCCGAGCGGCGCAAGCACTACCGCACGGCCATCAAGAACGCGCTGGACGAGCTGCCCCCTCGAGCGTTGGTGGGGATCGTCACCCTGGTGGTGGTGCAGGGCACCTCGTTCGGCACCCTCAACGCCCCCGCCCTGATCGATGACCTGGTCAACACCTACGAAGTGGAGGCACAGCGCTTCCTGGACGCGGAGGCTCGCAACGTGGAGCTGCTCGTGGAGGCGGTGCGCCGAGGCCTGGAGCAGAAGCGCCCACTCCCGCGCATCAAGAGCCTGCTCTCCCGCCTCGAGGAGGTGGTGACCAACTGGGACGGGGTGGCGCAGCCCATCCAGCTCAGCGCGCTGAGCCGGGGGGTAGACCACGACCTGAGCCACCGGGTGGCGAGCCCGGTGCGCAGCCTCGCGGTGGATCTCTTTAACCAGCACGGGCTGATCGAGGAGTCCACGTACCTTACGAACCTCCTTCAGGTCGCCTTCCGGGAGGTGCCCCGGGTGGCCGAGGTAACGAAGACCGACGCTGAGGCCCTGGAGGAAATCACCCAGAAGCGGGACGCCGCCAAGCAGGAGTGGGAGCGCGACATCTCCTACGAGACCCAGGTGGGCATGCCCTTCCCTCAGCCCTTCAAGATGTCGAGCGCGGGCATCGAATGGAATGGGATCCGCTGGCCGCTGGAGTCCATCACCCGCGTCCGGTGGGGGGGCGTGACCAATGGGGCGACGGGCGAGAGCACGTTCACCATCGCCTTCGGAAACGAGGCCTCCTTCGCCACGATTGTCACCGACAACCATGTGCTCTCTTCGGCCATCACGAAGAAGCTGTGGCGCGCGGTCGGCAACCGGCTGCTCCTCGAGCTGATCACCGCGCTGGGGCAGGGAAAGCGGCTCTCATTCGGAGACGCCATCGTGGAGGACCACGGCATCGAGTTCACCCGTCATCAGTACGAGGGGGATCGCACGCGCGTTCGGGGAGCCTGGGGCCAGATCCACGTCGAGTCCTCCAATGGCAACCTGTTGCTTCGACACAAGCAGGACTACTCGGCCTATGCCGTGCTGCCCTACCTGTCGGTGGACAACACCCAGGTTCTTGATATCGCCATCCGCAATCTGCTCGAGACGAAGTTCCCGGTCCTCATGTCGGACCTGCTGAACGATTGACGCCATGCAGAATGATCCGAGTGCACCCAACGCCCCGCCTTCCAAGGGCTTCGCCAGCCTCCTCTCGTTGGTCTCCGATGTGAGCCAGGACCTGGCGGCCCTCGAGCAGGCCGCCGCTGAGCCTCCGCCGCCGGCGCCACCTCCGCGGCCCGAGCCCGTGCGCATCGCCCCCGCGCCAGTGCCAGTCGGTCCTTACGTCGCCGTAGCGCCCCTCCCCGGAATGTACCCCGTTGGGGCACAAACCCCGGCGGTCCCCCGTTACGACGCGGTGGCTTCCAGGGCCGCGGCTCGCACGCCTGTGGCGGCTCCCGCTCCGAAGCCTGCGAAGGAGGATGGCTCGATGGGGTCGACCTTCTGGATCTGGATGCTCATCCTGGCGGCCCTCGGAGCTGTCCCGTGCATCCTGGTAAGCCAGCGGAGTCATGAAGCGGATCCGGCACAGCCACCATCTGCGCCGTCCAGGCAGCGCCCGGAGAATGGCGGTCCTCTTCCCACGTTCAAGCAACGGAACTGACGCCTACCGCCTCCGGGTGCCGGCCGTGCTGCAGGGCTGGGAGGAGTTGGAATACGCTCGACGCATGGCGATTCCTCCACGACGCGAGCCCATCCCCTGCGGCAAATTTCTCCTGTTTGAGCGCATCGCCATCGGAAGCACGAGCGAGGTGTGGCGAGGGGGCATCCGGATGAAGGACGGGCAGGAGCGGCCCGTGGCCCTCAAGCTCCTGCTGCCGAACCTGGTGGGCGATGAAGATGCCGTCGGCATGTTCATCGACGAGGCGAAGGTCCAGATCCAGCTCTCGCACACCAACATCGTCCAGCTCTACGAACTTGGGTTAATTGGCGACCGGTACTTCATGGCCCTGGAATACATCGCTGGCCAGCCCCTGCGCGCTCTCTTCGAGCGATTCGCGAAGCTGGGCGAGAGCACGCCCCTGCCCGTGGTCTGCCACTGCATCGCTCAGCTGTGCGATGGGTTGGAGTTCGCCCACCACAAGCAGGATGCCCAAGGGCGAGAGCTGAACATCGTCCACCGTGGGCTCTCTCTCGAGGAGGTGCTCATCTCGTATGAGGGCCACGTCAAGGTCATCGACTTCGGGCTCGTCAAGTCCGCCTGGAGCGCCACGAAGACCTCGCCGGGGATCCTCAAGGGGAAGTTTGGCTACACCAGCCCGGAGCTGCTCCGCGGGCTGCCCTTGGACCGACGCTCGGATGTGTACTCCACGGGAGTGTGTCTCTACGAGCTGCTCACCGGCCGGCGGCTCTTCGACAGCAACGACCACTTCGACGTGCGGCAGCAGATGGAGACGTCTCCGATGAGGCCTCCCTCCCAATACAACCCGCAGGTGCCTCCGGAACTGGATGCCATCGTGCTCAGGGCGCTGGCTGCCGAGCGCAGTCAGCGCTATCCATCCGCTGGAGCGCTGGGCAATGAGCTGCGGCTGTTCCTGAGCCAGAGCGGCATCCACTTCAGCCGCGAGAAGCTGGCGCGCTACATGAGCTCGATCTTCGCAGGGGCCATCCAGCGACAGGCCTAGCAGGCCCCCTGGCGGACGGAAACTCGGCCCCCGGCAATGGTCGTCCATCGCGCGAAGCAACACGTGCCCAGGGTTCGCGCGTTGATGAGCTGGAGCAGGGGGGGACGCCACCGGCCGCGAGCGTGGCGTCAGCGGCCCCCGGCTGCCACCGGTAGGCGCAGCGTGAACCGCGCCCCGGCGCCGAGCTCGCTCTCCACATCGAGCGTCCCGCCGTGGCGCTCGGCAATCTGCCGGCTGATATGCAAGCCGAGGCCGAGCCCGGTGATGCTCCGGCTGGCCACGGCCCGTTCGAAGCGCTGGAAGATGCGCTGCAGATCTCCTGGCGCAATCCCAGGGCCCTGGTCGCTGACCGAGAGCTCCACCCGGTCTCCGCGCCGGCCCACGTCGATGCGCACGGGCTTGCCCTCGCCGTACTTCAGGGCGTTGGCGAGCAGGTTGTCGAGCACCTGCGCCAGCCGGGCCCTGTCCCCGTGGACCCAGGCCTCCTCGGAGACCTCCACCGTGAGGGCGACGCCTGCGGCCCGGAAGACTTCGCCCGCCTGATGCGCCGTCTCGGTCACCAGCTCGCGGACTGACAGGGGCGCCATGTCCATGGTCAGCATCCCGGTGGCAAGCCGTGACACGTCGAGCATGTCGTCGATGAGCCGCTCCACGCGCCGCAGCTGGCGAGCGGCCACCCCGAGGCGGGTGTTCAACGCCTCGGTGGGGAGCCCCGCCGAGGCCGGCTTCTGCAACGAGCGGCCTGCCAGCTCGAGCTGAAGCTTCAGCGAGGTGAGCGGCGTCTTGAGCTCGTGGGAGCAGATGCTGAGGAACTCGTCGCGAGCGGAGATCGCCTCGGTGGCCCGCTCATAGAGCCGCGAGTTCTCCACGGCCTGCGCGGCCTTCCCGGCCAGCTGCTTCGCGTAGGAGAAGTCCCGCTCCGTGTAGCTGCGCCGGGAGGTGGCGAGGAGCAGGGACAGGACCCCGAGCACCCTGCCGCGCGCCACGATCGGCACGCAGATCATCGAGTGCACCTCCGCCTCGAGGATGACCTGGGCGTGCTCGTCACTGAGGGCGATCTGCCCGAGCTTCTCGCGCTCGAGGACCGGGATGAGCAGGGGCCTCGCCTCGAAGAGCGCCCGGGCCGGAGGGTTCTCCGGACGGTCCCTGCGGATGGCGAAGCGGGCGACCTTCGCCTTGACGGGCTCGTGCCGCGGGTCCGCGATGACGACCTCCGCACGGCGGACCGAGCCGTCGTCCTCCAGCAGGTCGACGAGGCACCAGTCTCCAAGCGTGGGCACCGCGAGCCGTGCCAGCGCGGAGAGCGTCTCGCGAGGGTCCAGCGACGAGGCCAGGACGTCTCCTGCGTCGGAGATGAACCGGCGCATCTCCTCCTCCCGCCGCTGCTCCCGGATGTCGCGCACGATGGCGACGTACCCGAAAATATCTCCGTCGGCCGAGCGCACCACCGAGGACAGGGTGCTCGTGAGGATGAGCTCACCGCTGCGGTGGCGGTAGCTCACCTCGCGAGCCTCCGCTCCAGGCGCGTGCTCCGGCTCCGCCCCCTCGGCCTCGAGGATGGACGCGGGCCGTCCGATGAGCTCAGCCGGCGCATAGCCGAAGAGCGCGTTCGCCGCCGGGTTCACGAGCACGATGATGCGCTCGGGCGACGTCATGATGACCGGCTCCGGGAGGTGCTGGTAGACGGCCTCGAACTCCGCGCTCTTGCGGAGGATGAGCTCCTGCGCCTCTCGCCGCTCGGTGACGTCCTCGTGGATGAGGACCAGTTGGCGGACTTCGCCGGCCGCGTCCTTCACGGGATAGAGGTTCCCCTCGACCCACCGCGCACGGCCTGCGAGCTGGGGCTCGGCCGCGTCGTAGCGGATGGCCGGGATGCGGCTGTTCTCGCCTCGCAGGGCCCAGTGGAAGCAGGGGAGGAGGCCGTGCTTCTCGAGCTGGGGGTCCGTCAGGACGTTGTAGTCGCGGAGGACGAAGTTCTCGACCACGTCCGGCGGGATGCGCCAGAGCTCGCGCCAGGCCGCGTTGACCTGCAGCGTCCGGCCCGAGACATCGATCAGCTGGATGCTCAGCGGCGCGTTCTCGAAGAGGGTGCGCAGGCGCTCCTGCGTCTCGGCGAGCAGCTGCCCCTGGCTTTGGACCTTCGCTTCGAGCAACGCGTTGAGCTGCTCGAGCTGAAGGACCGTCCGGCCACGGCCGGCGTCGTCATCCATGAAGGCAGTCTCGTCTGTTGTGGCGGTTTCTGGAAGCGAAGCATGGGGCTGCCGGCGGTGCTGGCACGGGCCGCTCGTCGCGCGGCCCCGGGAATAGAAGCCTGCTTGCTCTGATCAGGGGATTGGCACCGGTGGGGCAGGGCATCAGATTGGCGGCGGGCTTCACTGACAGTCAGTGAGCGGAGGGGGATGGCATGAAGACTTCGTCTTTGTGGGGAGGGGTGCGCGCGGCCGCCGCGGTTGCGTGCCTGGGGTGGCTCTGGGCCGGGTGCGGCGGCGAGCACGAGGACTTCGCCAGGAAAGGGGAGGAGGCCCTCGGCGGGCAAGCCGTCCTCAACACGTTCGACATTGAACCCACGGTCCAGGCCTTCGATGCCACGAACGTCCCCCCGGGCAGCCGCATCTGCCTCAAGGCGGGGGCTGACGGCAAACGCGGCGCCCTGACGATCAAGAACATCAACCCACGCAGACGAACATGTCGAAGTCGAACGTCCTCCTGAGCAACCCCGCCCAGTCCACTCGCGGCCTCCTCTCCTTCAGCGGTTGCTTGCTGACCGCTGCCTGGGGTGCCACGCTCGCACCCTCCTCACCTGCTTGAGGGACCAGAAATGGCCGCAGTTTGGCGCCTGGAGCGAAGACGCCGTGGAACCTCGTGAGGTTTGCCCGAGGCGGAGGCACCAGGGACGCCACACGTCGCCCGAGGCCCGTCCCTCCTCCTTCCTGGCTCAGTGGCTGGCGGGAGGGGCGGAGCGGAACGCGCGGCGGTAGGCCTGGGGGCTCGTGGTGACGAAGCGCTGGAAGTGCTCACGGAAGGCGGTCGCCGAGCCGAAGCCGACCCGCTCCGCGATGGCCTCCACGGAGTGTCCCGTCGTCTCGAGCAGTTGCTGCGCGCGGCGCACGCGGGCGCGGAGGATCCACTGCAGGGGGGTGGTGCCCATCTGTTCGCGGAAGCGGCGGTTGAGCGTGCGCACGCTCAGGGCCGCGTGACGCGCGATGTCCTCGAGCGTGAGCGGCTCGTGGAGGTTCTCGTCGAGCCAGCGCAGCAGCGGCTCGAGCGACGAGCCATCCGGGGCGGGCGGGGCGTGCAGGATGAACTGCGACTGTCCTCCGTCGCGCTCGAGCGGCATCACCGAGAGCCGGGCCGCATCCGCCGCCACCGCGGCGCCGTGGTCGAGCCGCACCATGTGCAGACAGAGATCGAGCCCCGCCGCGGCGCCCGCCGACGTCAAGAATTGCCCCTCATCGACATACAAGACATCCGGGTCGACCTGGATCTCCGGATGGCGGCGCGCCAGCTCGTCCGTCACCCGCCAATGGGTCGTGGCTCGCCGTCCATCGAGCAGCCCGGTCGCCGCGAGCAGGAAGGCCCCGGAGCAGATGGAGGCCACGCGTGTCCCCGAGGCCGCCGCCGCGCGAACCGCCCGGAGGAGCTCCTCCGGCATCGGGGCGCTCACGTCCGCGATGCCGGGAAGGATGACGGTGTCCGCTCGCGCCAGCTCCTCCAGGCCCGAGTGGGTTCGCAGGGTGAAGACTCCGGCGTTCACCTCGGGGGTCACCCCACAGACCCGGACCTCGTAACCCGCCCGGCCTCCAGGAAGCCGCACATGTTGGAACACCCCCGTGGGGATCGACAGATCAAACGGGACGACTCCGTCCAGCGCGACGATGGCCACGACGTGCATGGCGCGAAGATGCATGAGCCTTCACTTCTCGCCAAGACAACCCGGGTGGCCGCCGGCTGTTTGGCCAGAAGTCGTTGATTCTTGTCGCGATGTCGCTCGCTCCCTCGCGGTGGGCCGGGGCTAGTGCACCTGGACCTTGAAGGTGAGGGCCACGCTCCGTCCGCGCTCGCCGCCGAAGTCCTGGTGATAGGCCACGTCGAAGCCGCCTCCGGGGGTCATCAGGCCGAGGCCCACGCCCAACTCCGAGGAGCGGGTGAAGCCGTTCCACGTGTAGCCCGCGCGGATGGGGAAGTTCTCCCCGAGGACGTACTCCAGGCCGCCGCTGTAGGTGAACGTGGTGCGCGCGTTCGTCGTGAAGTCCGCGCGCGCATCGGCCGCGAGCGTGAGCATGCCGGCGAGCACCGCGGCGTGGGCCGAGTAGTAGCGGGTGAGCTCGGGGTTCTTCGTGTCGATGAGGTTGTGCGCCGACACGCCCAGGGAGAAGAGCCCCAGGCGCAGCAGCAGGCCGGCGTCACCCGTGAAGGCATTGGCCTGGCGGGCGCCGCGCATGACGAGGTAGCGCGAGGCGACGCCCAGCATGAGGGCCTCGCCCAGGGGCAGCGCCAGGGCGACGGTGTTGAGGTGGGCGGTGGCGCGCTCGCTGCCCTTGCCGAGCGTGATGAGCTGCTGGGTCACTCCGCCGGCGAGCGGATTGGTGGCGTCGGCGACGGAGACCGAGCCGAAGGCATCCTTGCCCACCCAGTCCCAGCCACCCGTCAGCTCGGCGCGGTAGGTGCGGAAGGCGGCGACGGCGGCCGGGTTGCCCGTGCCCGCGTCTCCCCCCAGGCCCAGGGCCCGCCAGGCCCCTCCCATGCCCAGCGAGCGCGCGCTCGTCAGGTTTCTCAGGTCCTCGGCCCGAGGGGAGACGGCGGGGGGCGGCTCGGCGTCTTCCTGGGCCGCGGCGGACAGGGACAGCAGGAGGGCCAGCAGGAGCGTTGGACGGTGCCACATGCCGTCCTCCTTACTGCCTTGATGGAGGGGAGGGCCACCACTACATTCGCCGCCCCCATGCCCACCCCATCCGCGACGACACAGCCCCTCCGCCGCACGCGTGCCCTCGCCATGAAGCGGCCCGTCCTTCTTCTCGGCCTCCTGACGGCGCTGAGCGCCGGAGCCTATGTGCTGCCCGGCGGCTCCATCATGCGCCGCATGGTGGGCGCGCGCCACGAGCTGTCCTTCTCCTCGATCAAGGCGGATGGCTCGGTGCACTTCTATGGCGCCGGGGTGAAGGAGGCGGGTGGGGCGCTGGGCCTGCCCACGGATCGCCCGGAGCTGGAGGCGGACGGCACTTTGTACCTGCGCGTGCCCGATCGCTGCCGCTTCGAGGCGAAGGCGGCCGAGGGCAACACGGTGGCCTCGGTGTCTTCCGGGGGCCGCAAGCGCGTGGAGGGCACGGAGATCCCCGCGCTCACCGAGGCGGTGCAGCAGGTGTGCGCGCTGCTGGCGGAGCGCCGGGGCTCGGTGCAGGAGGGCCGCGAGGCGCTCGAGGAGTACCTGCGCGGACTGGACATCGAGCCGCGCACCACGTCGCTGGCCCGCTTCGGTGGCGAGGTGGTGTACGTGCTGGGCACGCAGGGCGAGGGCAAGCCCCAGTTCTGGGTGTTCAAGGACAACTTCCGGCCCGCCCGGCTGCTGCACAAGGACGCCAAGGGCACGCAGTGGGATCTGCGCTTCCAGGACTACTCCTCGGCGGCCACGGGCGAGATGCTGCCGCGCACCATCGAGGTGTGGCGCGGGGGCGAGCGGCTGCTGCGCTTCACCGCGCTCGCGGGCGACACCCGGGCGAAGCTCGCCGACACGCTGTTCTGAGCATGTCCGAGGCCGATCGTCAGCGGTGGAACGCGCGCTATCAGGAGGGCGCCGGGGCCCGTGAGCCCTCGGCCTTCCTGCGCTCGCTCGAGCAGCGGCTGCCGCGCACCGGCCGGGCCCTCGACGTGGCGGGAGGCGTGGGGCAGGAGTCGCTCTGGCTCGCCCGCCGGGGCCTGGACGTCACGTGCGTGGATGTCTCGGACACCGCCCTGGAGCGCGCCGCCGCCTCCGCGCGCGAGGCGGGGCTTTCGCTCGGGCTCCAGCGTCTGGACGTCGAACAGGAGCCCCTGCCGCCGGGCCCCTTCGCGCTCGTGCTCTGCTTGAACTACCTCTGGCGGCCCCTGTTCTCCGCGTTCGCCCAGGTGCTCGCGCCGGGCGGCCTGCTCGTCTTCGCCCAGCCCACCCGGAGCAACCTGACGCGGCACGCCCATCCCTCGGCCCGCTTCCTCCTGGAGGACGGGGAGCTGCCCGGACTGCTCCAGGGCCTGGAGATCCTCTCGTACACCGAGGCGTGGACGGAGGAGGGGCGCCACGAGGCGCGGCTGGTGGCGAGGCGCTGAGGCCCATGTCCCTCCAGAAACTCACCGTTCCCCGCGAGGCCGCCGGTGCGCGGCTCGACAAGTTCCTCTCGGCGCACGTGCCCGGGCTGTCGTTGGAGCGGGCACGGGGCCTCATCGAGCAGGGCCACGTGCGCATCCGGGGCAAGAAGTGCCAGCCCACGCGCAAGCTGTGGGGCGGGGAGGAGATCGAGCTCAGCCGCCCCGAGCCCCGTGCTCCAGCGAGGCGCTTCGTCGAGGGACCCGAGCTGCCGGTGCTCCACGATGACGCCTCGTGGGTCGTCGTGAACAAGCCGGCGGGGTTGAGCGTGGAGCCCGCCGGGGGGAATGTGCCCTCGGTGGTGGAGCTGGTGGCGGCGCGGCTGCCGCCCTTCGACGTGGAGGGCCAGGCGTTGCCCGGCGTGGTGCACCGCCTGGATCGGGACACCAGCGGCTGCCTCGCGCTGGCGCGCACGGACGCGTCGGCGGCGGCGCTCGAGCGGGCCTTCCAGGAGAAGCAGGTGGACAAGCGCTACTGGGCGCTGGTGCTCGGGGAGACGCCCGAGCGCGAGCGGCTCGAGGGGCCCTACGGGAGGGATCCGAAGGATCCGCGGCGCTTCACCACGAAGGTGCGCTCAGCGCGGCGGGCGGCGCTCTCGTACGAGGTGCGCGAGCGGCTGCGGGGCGCGACGCTGGTGGAGGTGCGGCTGGAGACGGGGCGCACGCACCAGATTCGCGTGCAGCTGGCCGAGGCGGGCCACCCGGTGCTCGCCGACGCCCTGTATGGCCCCGACGAGACGCGCACCCACCCGGCAGCGGGCGCGGTGGGCCGGCACGCCCTGCATGCGCTGCGCTTGTCCCTGCCAGGGGTGAGCGTCGAGGCCCCCCTGCCCGAGGACTTCCAACGGGCCCTGGCGCTGCTGCGCGGAGCGTAGGCCCGGGGCGCTGGCGGGCGGGAGATGTCACCTACCGGACGAGTGGGACGGTGTGCGCGCCCGCGCGGGGATGGCGCCGCGCAAGTGCCTGGAATCCGGAGGGCAAGTGGCGGTGCCGGGGGGGATGACGGGAAGGAGCCACCGGGGCGGGAGGGACGCGGGATGTCAGACCCCTCGGGTAGTTTCTCTTCTTGCCGCTGAACCGGAACCCCAGCGCCATGGGCGTGAGGGAGGGTCTCGGCGGTGAGGAGGCTGCATGCGAATGAAGCTGTGCGTGCTGGGGGCGCTGTTGGCGATGGCGTCGGTCCTGCCGCTCCTGGTTCCGGTTCCGGCGCGTCCCGCGCCCCTGGCGCCGAAACACCCCTGCGAACTCATCACGGTGATGCGGGTGCCGTGTGATGCCGCGACCGCCACGTGCGAGTACACCTATTGGGAATGCCCGCGGAGCGTGAACCCGCTGCGCTCCTGACGGCGTGAGCGCGGGCTGCCTTTGCAGAGCGGTGAGCCGGGGTGCGCGCGCGGCCCGGCTCGCCGCTCTGTCGTTGCCGGAGGACGTCTGGCTTCTGTCCTGAAGACGAGGGTCAGCCTGTGCAGGGGAAGACAGGATGCCTGCATCTCGTTCGTGGACAAACAGTTCGGGCGGCTCGGGTTTGGCGATGTTCCGGTCCTGGGATTCCATTCCGGCCGCGGTGGCTGTCCCCGGCGGGCCCGTGGCTCTGGACTCGCGTGGGGGGGAGGGGAGGCACCACGTGTCGATGCAGCGGATTGCCGAATGGCTTTCTCATGCCGCGCGCCAGTTCCATCAGGAGCTGGCTGGGGTGGCGGAGCTCGCGCGCACGGAGGGCTCGCGCAGCGCGGCGGAGCGCCTGGTGGAGACCCTGGCCTGGCGCCTGTCTCCGGCGCGGCGTTCCTTCGCGCGGCGTCTGAAACATGAGCGGGCCCTGGCGCGGGAGTTCGACGAGCGGTTCGGCGTGGACACCTGGAGCGAGTCCTCGCTCACCGAGGCGGGGGTTCCGACCGACAAGGCGCGAGACGGCAATGGCATCTACCGGGGCATCTGGGCGGATGTCTTCCACGAGGCGCTGCGCGACACCGGGCTGCCCGTGGGGGAGCTGACGTTCGTCGATTACGGCGCCGGCAAGGGCAAGGCGCTGCTGCTCGCCTCGGCCTATCCCTTCCGCCGCATCGTCGGCGTGGAGTACGCACCGGGCTTGTACGAGGTGGCCCGGCGCAACCTCGCCGTGTTTCGCAGCCCCACCCAGCGCTGCTTCTCCCTGGGGGTGGAGGGGGCGGACGCGCTCGAGTGGGAGCCTCCCGCCGAGCCGCTGCTGTGCTTCTTCTTCAACCCCTTCAGCGACGAGGTGATGGAGCGGGTGCTCGCCCGGATCTCCGAGTCCTGGTACCGCATCCCCCGGGACATCTACCTGCTGTACGTCAACATCCGGAACACCGGCGAGCAGGCCCGTGTCTTCGAGCGCTGCTCGGAGCTGACCCTGCTGCGCCGCGGCCGGCATGCGCTGCTCGCCAAGGTGACGCCCCGCGTCGTCCACGAGTGACGGCCCTGCGCCCGGCGGTGTCCTCGCCTCACTCCGGGCCGAGGATCATCTCGCGGACCTTGTTGGCCAGCACGTCCAGGGCGAAGGGCTTGGTGAGCATGTCCATGCCGGGCGCGAGGAACTCGCCGCGCACCGCCGCCTTCGCGGCATAGCCGGTGATGAACAGCACCTTGAGCTTCGGCCGATGTGCGCGCGCCAGTTCCGCCATCCGCCGGCCGTCCATCCCCGGCAGCCCGATGTCCGACACCAGCAGATCGATGCGCTGGGAGGACTGGAGGATGGGCAGTCCCTCCTCGGCGCGGCTGGCTTCCAGCGCCCGGTAGCCCAGGTCCCCGAGCAGCTCGACGACGAGCATCCGCACCGCCGGGTCGTCCTCGACGACGAGCACCGTCTCCCCCGCTCCCCGCGCGGCCTCGTCCCGGGTTTCCTCGTCACTCCCGGTGTCTCCCTGGTGGCGCGGCAGATGGATCTTGAAGGTGCTGCCCCGGCCCACCTCGCTCTCCAGGCCCAGGTGCCCCGCGGACTGCTTGATGAAGCCGTAGATCATCGACAGGCCCAGCCCCGTGCCCTGGCCGCTGGGCTTGGTGGTGAAGAAGGGCTCGAAGATGCGCTCTCGCAGCTCGGGCGCTATCCCCGTCCCCGTGTCCGTCACCACCAGGACGGCGTAGTCACCCGGCGCGAGCCCCTCCTCCCGCCGCGTGAACTGTTCGTCCAGGTGCGTGTTGGACGTCTCGATCGTCAGCGTGCCGCCCTCGGGCATGGCGTCGCGCGCGTTGATGCACAGGTTGAGCAGCGCGTTCTCCAACTGGTGGGGATCGGTGTACACGCGCCACAGTCCGGTGCCGGGGCGTACCCGGAGGGTGATGCTCTCGCCGAGCGTGCGCCGCAGCAGCTCCTCCATTCCACTCACCAGCGCGTTCATGTCCACGGACTTGAGATCCAACGCCTGGCGACGCGAGAAGGCCAGCAGCCGTTGGGTGAGCGCCGAGGCCCGCTGCGTCGAGGCGATGGCGGCGGAGACGTAGCGATCCACCCGCTCGTACTCCCCGCGGGACACGCGCAGCTTGAGCAGATCCAGCGCGCCGCTGATCCCGGTGAGCAGGTTGTTGAAGTCGTGCGCGATGCCGCCGGTGAGCTTGCCCACCGCCTCCAGCTTCTGGCCCTGGCGCAGCGCCTCCTGGGCCTGCTCGAGCTCCGCCTGACGCGCCTTGTCCTCGGTCACGTCGCGCGCCACGCAGTAGATGCGCCCCTGGTCGGGCACCGCCTTCCACGAGAACCAGTGCCAGGCGCCGTGCACATCCCGGAAGCGGCTCTCGTAGCGCGCGGTGGTCACGCCCGCGGCCAGCCGGGCGAGCTCCTCCCGTGCCTTGCCCAACTCCTCCGGGTGCGCCATCCACTCGGAGGTACGGCCCACCAGCTCCTCCTCCCGCCAGCCCAGGGTGCGCCGCCACGAGGGATTCACGCTGAGCCAGACGCCCTGGGTATCGGAGATGAGCAGGTGATCCTGGCTCACGTTCCAGATGCGGTCGCGCTCGCGCGTGCGCTGCTCGACCCGGGCCTCGAGGTTCTCGTTGGCGCGGCGCAGGGCCTCGTTCGTCTCGCGGCGCAGGCGCGCCAGGCGCAGCGCGCCCTCCACGCGCGCGAGCAGCTCCCGGGCGCTGAAGGGCTTGACCAGGTAGTCATCCGCTCCGGCCTCGAGGCCCTCCACCGAGGACTCCTCCCCGGCCCGGGCGCTCAGCAGGATGATGGGCAGCTGCGCGGTGGATGGATCTCCGCGCAGCGCCTGGATGAGCCCGAAGCCATCCAGCCGGGGCATCATCACGTCCGACAGGAGGAGCGCCGGGCGGTGGGCGCGCACGGCGGCCAGGGCCTCCACGCCGTCCGCGGTGGCCTGCACCGAGTAGCCCGCGTCGGTGAGCAGGCGCCGCACGTAGGCGCGCATGTCCGCGTTGTCGTCCGCCAGCACCAACCGCTCCCGGGGCGTGTCCCTTCCCGCCGGCGCGGCCCCGGCCAGTGCTCCTTCCGGCAGGGAGGGCTCGGAGGCGCCGGGCAACAGGCTGAGCGCCTCCTGGACGTAGGCCGCGGCGTGCTTGGACGGAGGCGGGCGGACCCCGGAGGCCGGGTGGGGGGAGGGCGAGGCCTGGGGACTCTCGAAAGGCACCTGGACGGTGAAGGTGGATCCCTGGCCCTCCTCGCTCTCCACGCGCACCGCGCCGTGATGCAGCCGCACCAGCTCCTGCACCAGCGCCAGACCGATGCCCGTGCCCTCATGGCTCCGTCCCCGCTGTCCCTCTATGCGGTGGAAGCGCTCGAAGACGCGCGGCAGCTCCCGGGCGGGGATGCCCACCCCGGTGTCGCTCACGGACAGCTCCGCCCCGGCGTCCACGGCGCGCAGGCGCACCGCCACCTCTCCCCGGAGCGTGTACTTGAAGGCGTTGGAGAGCAGGTTGAGGACAACCTTTTCCCACATGTCCCGGTCCACCCAGACGGGCGCGGGCAGCGGCGGACAGTCCACCACGAGGGTGAGCCCCGCGCGCTCCATGGCCGAGCGGAAGGTGCTCGCCAGCTCGGCGGTGTAGGCCGCCAGGTCCACCGGCTCGAACACCGCGCGCACCCGGCCCGCCTCCAGCCGCGAGAAGTCCAACAGCGTGTTGACCAGCTTGAGCAGGCGCAGGCCATTGCGATGCACCCGCTCCAGCCCCTCGCGCTCGACCTGGAGGGTGCTGGCCCCGGGCGGCGCCGTGGCGAGCATGTCCTCCAGGGGCCCGAGCATGAGGGTGAGCGGGGTGCGGAACTCGTGGCTGGCGTTGGAGAAGAAGGCCGTCTTGGCGCGGTCGATCTCCGCGAGCTGCTCGGCCCGCTGGCGCTCCAGCGCGTAGGCCTGGGCGTTGGCGATGGCCGTGGTGATGTGGCCCGCCACGCGCTCGAACAGCGTCCGGTACGCGGCGTCCAGCCGCCGCCGCGGACTGATGCCCGTCACGAGGAAGCCATGGGGCACCTCCGGCCGGGCGCTCTGGATGGGGGTGACGAGCACCTCCTCGACGGGCTCGGGCCAGGGCGTGCCCGGCAGCCGCCGGGCGAGGCGCGAGGACAGGCCCCCGACGCTCGCCGCCGCGCCGCTGGCCAGCACCTCGGCCAGCGGCCAGGGCGTGGCGCCATCCGGGAGCGCCGAGAGATCGAGCTCGGCCGGGCGCAGGTCCGCGCGGGCCTCGAGGTTCGCCTGGCCCACCAGGCGCGCCCGGCGCGAGCGCTCGTCATGAAGATAGATGAGACAGAAGGGGGCCTCGACAGGAGTGCGTGCGAGCGTGTCGATGGCGGACGCGCAGGCCTCCTCCGCGGTGCGGGCCTGGGCGGTGCGCTCGGACACCTCGCGCAGCAGCCGCTCGCGCCGCTCGGCGAGCACTCGGTAGGTGGTCTCGGTGACGGCGGTGAAGATGCCCTCGACCCGGCCGTCCTCGCCGCGCACCGGGCTGTAGGAGTAGTAGAAGTAGCACTCCTCCGTGTAGCCGAAGCGGTGCAGCGGCAGGAGCTGGTCATCGGACCATGTCGCCTCGCCGGTGTTCATGACGTGGTCGAACATGGGGCCGATGATGTCCCAGATCTCCGCCCACACCTCCGCGCCCGGACGCCCGAGCGCCCACGGATGTTTCTGGCCGGGCACTGGACTCCAGGCGTCGTTGTAGAGGAGTGCCCGCGTGGGGCCCCAGTACAGGACGATGGGAAAACGCGACCCCAGGCAGATGCCCACCGCCGAGCGCAGCGCGGGAGACCAGGTCTCGACCGGCCCGAGGGGCGTCTGGGACCAGTCCTTGGCGCGCATGAGCGCGCCCATCTCCCCGCCACCCGCGAGAAAGTCGAGGCTGTTGGACATGGACGCTACATGCATCCACTTCCAGCGGGCGTACAAGCGTCGTGGCTTCGGTTGGAATGGAAACCCGTCCGTGGACCGGCCAGGCGGCCTCGCGCGCCCATGCGTCCTCAGGCCAGGCGCGGGTAGTCCGTGAAGCCCGCGGGGCCGGGGGTGTAGAAGGTGGCGTGGTCGGGCACGTTGAGCGACGTGCGCCGGGCGAAGCGCTCGGGCAGGTCGGGATTGGCGATGAAGAGCCGCCCATACGCCACGGCATCCACGGTCCCCTCGCTCAGGGCCTGCTCGCCGTCCTCGCGCGTGAAGTCGCCGGCGCCGATCAGCTTGCCCGGATAGAGGGCGCGGATGCGCTCGAGCGGGATGCCCGGGCCGGAGCCGTGCCTGCGGTCCTGCTCGGTGGTGCGCGTGGCATGCACGTACGCGAGGCCGAGCGGGGCCAGCCTCTCGAGGAGATAGGCGAAGGTCTCCTCACCGCTCGGGTCCGGCGCCCCGTCCACCGTCGCGCTCGGTGACAGCCGGATGCCCACGCGATCGGCCCCCATGGCCTCGCTCACGGCCGCGACGAGCTCCAGGGCCAGCCGGGTCCGGTTCTCGAGTGAGCCGCCATGGGCATCCGTGCGCTGGTTGGCGCCCGCGCGGAGGAACTGGTCGAGCAGATAGCCATTGCCGTTGTGGATCTCGACGGCGTCGAAGCCGAGGGCCCGCGCCGTGCGAGCCCCCTGCGCGAACGCCTCGACCATGGCGGACAGTTCCGTGGGGGTGAGCTCGTGGGGTTTGAGCTGGTTGGCCACCGCCCACCAGCCCGCGGCCCGTTGGACATCGTCCGTGGCATACCGCGCCCGGCCGACATTCCAGAGCTGGGCGGCGATCCGCCCACCCTCCGCGTGGACCGCGTCCACGACGGTGCGCCAGGCCTCGGCCTGCCGGGCGGTGAAGAGGCCGGGAATCGCCGGGTAGCCCTCTCCATAGGGCGCGACCGCGATCGCCTCCGAGACGATCAGCCCGGCGCTGGCGCGCTGCGCGTAGTACTCCGCGACGAGCTTCGTCGGCGCGAGCTCCTCATCCGTTCGCAGTCGCGTCAGGGGGGACATGATGAGCCGGTTGGGCAGTCGCAACGCGCCGAGCGTGACGGGCGTCTGGAGGAGATCCGAGGTGGGGTGGGGGGACATGCGGGCTCCCGGTGGCTGAAGTGTTCCCGTGAGAGATACAGATGCCCCTATTTATGTGCAATAGTGACAGTTGCACTTTCGGACCGGGAAGTGTTCTTCTCATTGTTGCAAAAAACAGGCGCGCTATATTCAGGGCATGACGGATCTGCGCTTCTCCACGGCGCTGCAGATGATGCTGGGCCTGGTGCTGGCCGAGCGGGAGGGCGTGGCGAAGATGTCCTCGTCGGAGCTGGCCGAGGGGCTGGGCGCCAACCCGAGCCTCGTGCGCAAGCTGCTCGTGCCGCTGGTGCGCGCGGGGCTCGTGGAATCCTTCATGGGCAAGAGCGGTGGCGTGCGGCTCGGGCGGCCGGCGGGGGAGATCACCCTGCGCGACATCTATTGCTGCGTGACGGACGGCAAGAAGCTCTGGTCGGCGCGGTCGGATGTGCCGCACCGCTGCCTCGTCAGCTCCAACATCGAACGCTTCTTCGATGGGCTGGCGGACGAGGCGGAGCAGGCGATGCTCGACACGCTGGGCCGCCGTACGCTCGAGCAGAGCTTCGCCGAGCTGCGGGCGATGGACAAAGCGAGGCCCGCGAAGCGGGGGCCCCACTGGTGAGCCTGGCCGCCTCGAGGGCCCGAGCCCTGGTGGGAGGTGGCTCCTCGGCGCGGTGGAGCCCTTCGGTGTGCGTCAGTAACAGGACTGCGGAGGGGTCGACGTGGAGTAGGCGGTCCTCTTGCCAATCAGCGTGAGCTGACCGTCGCAGGTACAGTCATAGGCACCCACCCACTGCGTCCGGCTCGCATCACTGAAGTATTCGATGTGCCAGTTCACGCCCACTTCGCAAAGCCAGACGGCATCCTGCCGGGATGCCGACTCGTCATGGGTGTCCGTATCGACTTCCATTCCACCACATCCGCCAACCATCAGGCCCGTCGCCAGGAACAAGCCGCCGATGATGTGCTTTCCCTTCATGTGCCGCTCCCTTGCCAACATGCGCGGACGAGCCCGCGCGCGCGTGACGGTACCATGGCGCCGGATGTGGAGGGCTCCTCCAGGGCGCATGACGGCGAACAATCCCGAGCACGTGGCGTTCACCGCTCCGTGTGCGAGCTACTCGACCGGGCCGGTCTCCTCCCTCGTCCGGAGCCCGTGACCGGCGAGGAGTGACCAGGGCAAGATCAGGGTGTGGCGCAAGGCCGTACCGGCCGACCCTACACGGGGGCCAGTTGGCGAAGACGCCCGTCACCCAGCGGAATTTCGCCCCGCGCCGCGTGCTCTCCTGGCTGTTGCGCGAGGTGCTCGTGGGCGGCGAGCGCGTGGAGTACGCGGATTTGAAGTGGCGTGCCGAGCGCTTCTTGTTCCTGGTGCTGGTGCGACCGGATGGCTACCTGGTGGCCGCGCCTACTGGGACGCCCCTTCAACGACTGGGCGCCCTTCGACTCGTGGAGGGCGTGTGGAAGGCGGGCCCGCTCGCGGTGGGCGACTTCTACTTCTCTCGTGGGGGCGTCTTCTACCCGGTGAATGAGGCCCTGCGGCGCGTGGACGTCCCGCCTCTGGCCGAGCTGGGCCTGGGGAGAGACCCGCTCAACGCCGCGCTCGACGGAGCCCAGGATGCCTTGGGGGAGATGGCGGTGGCGCTTGCCCAGTCCATCCTTCATCCCATCCGCACGGTGGAGGACCTGGCGCAACTGCCTGGCACGGTGGCGCTCCTCGTAGCTTCCTCGCCCGAGTACTTCGCGCGCTATGGAGCCATGTCGCGGGAGGACCAGATCCGCGAGGCGGCGCGCCTGTCCACGCACGTGCTCCTGATGTTCGGGGGAGCAGCGGGCTCCGTGGGGCGCATGAGTGGGCTGGGGGCACAGCTGCCGGCGCTGTCACTCACGGCGAGGGGCGAGCTGGTGCTGGGCGGTGTCGCCGTGGCGGGAGTCGCGACGGCCAGCACCGTGGGGATGGACCTGGGAGCCCTCTCCATCCTCCACATGGCGAGAGGTCCGGCGAACCCCGGCGGCGCGAGCGGGAAGAAGGGGGCGTCCACCGGAACGGCTTCTGGGACGGGGCCGGGCAAGTGGACGTACAAGAAGCCCACCACCGAGTCCAGGCAGGCGCTGGATTACCAGGAGCAGATAACGGGACGGCCCTCCTGGTACGTGTACACGATTGGGAAAGTAGAGTT
This sequence comes from Cystobacter fuscus, assembly GCF_044360685.1. GTDB lineage: Bacteria > Myxococcota > Myxococcia > Myxococcales > Myxococcaceae > Cystobacter > Cystobacter fuscus_C. Next base: position 2,460,958 of record NZ_CP043491.1, read on the forward strand.
CGACGGATTCAACGGCAAGGAACTGCTGGAGGCCAAGGGTGCTAATTATAAGCACTTCCTCAAGAAGGATGGTTCAGCCCAGCCCTGGTTTCTTGCTGGAGAGGGATTCGAGGATCTGATGGAGCAGGCCAGGACTCAGGCGCGGCTGGCAAGGGACCTGAAGCTTCCGCTGGTTTGGCACGTGGCCGAAGCGGAGTTCGCGAGCTTTCTCCGTGAGATCTTCAAAAAGAATCGGTTAGGCGACATTGACGTCCGCTATACACGGCCGACGACGTGAGGGGTGCGCATGGACGAGCGGTACTACATGGGTGGGTACTGGGGACCTCGCAAGGAGACGCCGCTGGAGTGTGCCCGGCGTGCGGAACTTTTCTTTCACATGCTGGCGCGGTGTGATCCGACGTTCACTCAGTGGTATCGGAGAGGGCGTGGTGCCCCCCGCTCGCTTCCTGGTCATCCTGTCCGCGCAGATGCAGCAGAGTGGGAGCAGTTGTTCCTGCGTGGGAGACTTCGTACGGACGTCGACAAGGAAGTCATCGAGGATTTAGGCTTCGGCGCGCACGTCTGGAACGCGAAGGGGAGTCAATGGACCCGCATTGAGTTGTATTGCGGTGCTTATTCTCCGGGGGCCGTGAACGTGTGCTTGTTCAATCCGCCCGAGGAGGGCCCACCGCGGGAGCGGATACTGCGTGCCCCACTGCTGGCCGAGGTGCTCACCAGCCTGGCCACGGCTTGGGACCCCGACTTTGCCATGGTTAGTTCCTCGGAGATGGTGGACCTCGTGGAGAAGCGTGAGGGGGAGGTGAGGGTGGGGTGGCTGACGTACCTGTCGCGACGGCTGGGCACGGTGCCGCCGCTGCCCGCTCCGGTACGCATCGAGCCGGTGGGGATGTTGGGCTGGCTGCTCGTCCTTTCTCCCGAGCGTATGACGGCGACCAATCCCGAGCACGTAGCGTTTACCGCCCGTGTGCGCGAGCTGCTCGACCGGGCCGGTCTCATCCAACGTCCGGAGCCCGGGGCCGACGATGAGTGACCAGCACGGGAGCAGGGGTGGTCTCGACCAACCCTACACGGATTGGATCCCATGCCTTCCAGTTCCATCTCGTGGAGCCAGATGTTCTACTGGTTCGGCTTGTTCTTGAAGGTGAGCAGGATGTCCTCAAGAGTTGTTTTCTCCCCAAGCTCGATACGGTGATTGTAGCTCTCGTCGAACAGCGTCAAGGGCTTGGCTTCGGGGGAAATCATCAAGCCATACCAGAGCGCGAACTCTGCGCAGTCTCGCAGTGCGCCGTTATTGATGATGGTCGAGCCCTCGCCGCCGAGGGAGCCATCAATTGTCGAGTTTGACATCTCGAGTTGAAAATCGATGGACCGGAACCCCTCTGGGCTGGACGCGTCTTTGAGCTTGAGCAATGGCCATCGTGATTTGAGTAGGGCGACGAACTGCTGAACTGAAATGCTCCACCCATCACGGGTCATCAGGTACCAGTCCATGTGCAATTTCCTTCAGGGCTTGACCACGAACCTACCCGGAGTGTTCGTCTCTCTCCGCAATGTCTCGAGGAAAGCAAGGGCACGCTTATCGGATCTGTGCTTCGTGTTGACGTGACAGGTCGAATCCGCTCCGCTGGGCGCCGAACTGATCGGGAGTGCACGTGGCGGACGACAAGAGCGGGATGGGGAGTGGGTGGGGGCCGTTCGAACGGGGCGGTGCCTACGACGAGGTGGGGACCGATCTGGGCAGTCTCCACGACGCGTGGGACGTGGAGACGGGAAAGCCAGTCCTGCAACTGCTGCCCACGGACGGTGTGGAATGGCGGCCCGAGGGGCCCTGGCGGGTCTCCCTCTTGTGCCAGCCACAACCCACTTTGGTGACCGTGAGGGTGGAGGAGGCTCCCGCGTCCGTGCCCGTGTCGGAACTGGCTGACATCCTCGTGCTCACCTCCGCCGCCGTCTCGCGCGTGGAGCACAGTCCCCGGCTCCAGGCACACCTCGCTTCGGGTTTGTCTCCGACTCCTCCCTCTTCACACCGGAGCATGGGCCGCACGGCCGCGAACTGGACCGGTCTCTCACTCGCTCTGGGCGTCTGGCTGCTGGTGAGTCTCTCCGAAGCTCCGTCCCCCTTCGCTCAGGGAGAACCCGCGAATTCCCTCTCCCAGGAGGAGGACTCGTCCTTCGTCGATCTGGCGGAGTCGGACCCGGTGGCCCTCACCTATCCCATGCCCGACAAGCCCCTCCGTGATCAGGCGGTTCCGCCCTGCAAGCGCAACCGGAGCGTCGTGGAGATCAACGGCGGGTGCTGGGTGGAACTCTCACAGAAGCCCCCCTGCGACCCGGATACGGCCGAGTACCAGGGCAAGTGCTACATGCCGGGCGCCAAACCCAAGAGGTCGCCTCAATCCGCTTCTCCCTGATGTCAAGATTTCCGACCGAGGGGGGAGGGGCTCCCCTGGCCGGAAACTACCCGTGTCAGGAGCCGCCGCTACAGTGGCCCCTGAGTCACCGTGCCTGCCCCCTCCCTCGCCTCCGTCGCCGTCGGCCGCCCCGTCCGCGGCGAGTACACCTACTCCGTCCCCGAGTCCCTGTCCGGCAGGCTCTCGCCGGGCCAGCGCATCCTCGTCCCCTTCGGCCGGAGCATGACGCTCGGCTTCTTCCTCGGCCCCGCCGCTCCCCCCGCCGAGGGCGCCAACGTCAAGCTCAAGCCCATCCTCAAGGTGCTCGAGGACTCGCCCTCCCTCCCGCCCGATCTCATCGCGCTCCTGCGCTTCGCCGCCGAGCACTACCGCTACCCTCTTGGCGAGGTCATCCGGGGCGCTCTTCCCCCGGGGCTCACCAAGGCCGAGGAGGAGAAGGAGGCCAAGCCCGACGTGCAGGAGTTCGCCGAGGCGCTCGTCACCGAGGCCCCCGCCGCCCTGCGCCGCGCCCCCGCCCAGTCCGCCGCCCTGGCCTACCTGCTCACCGTGGGCGGCCGAGTCCCCGTGGAAGAGGTGGCCCACGCCATCCCCGGCGCCCGCGAGACGCTGCGCAAGCTGGCCTCCCGCGGCCTCGTGCGGCTGGAGCAAGTGGTGCTCGCCCCCGGCGTGCGCGAGGGGCTCGGCCAGAACCGCCCCGAGCACCTCACCCCCGAGCAGGACGCCGCGGTGAAGGAGCTGCATACCGCCGTGGACACGGGCGGCTTCCAGCCCTTCCTCCTCCACGGCGTCACCGGCAGCGGCAAGACCGAGGTCTACCTGCGCGCCGTGGAGCGCGCGCTCGAGCAGGGCAAGGGCAGCCTCGTGCTGGTGCCGGAGATCGCCCTCACGCCGCAGCTCGTCGGGCGCTTCCGTAGCCGCTTCGGCGCCGACGTGGCCGTGCTGCACTCGGCCCTCAAGGACCGCGAGCGGCTCTTCCACTGGCAGGCCCTGCGCAAGGGCACGGTGCGCATCGCCGTGGGCGTGCGCTCGGCGGTGTTCGCCCCCGTGGAGAACCTCGGCCTCATCGTCGTGGACGAGGAGCATGACCCGTCCTTCAAGCAGGAGGACAAGCTGCGCTACCAGGCGCGCGACCTCGCCGTGGTGCGCGGCAAGCAGGCCGGTGCCGTGGTGGTGCTCGGCTCGGCCACCCCGTCCCTGGAGACGCTGGAGAACACCCGCCGCGGGCGCTACCGCAAGCTCGAGCTCAAGCACCGCGTGGATGACCGGCCCATGCCCACGCTCCAGTGCGTGGACCTGCGCCAGGAGCGCCCGAAGGATCCGCTCCAGACGCAGGAGGCGCCCATCCTCTCCCAGCCCCTGCTCGACGCCATGGCGGAGACCATCGGGCGTGGCCAGCAGGTCATCCTCTTCCTCAACCGCCGCGGCCACAGCACCTTCCTCCTGTGCGAGGTGTGCGGCGCCTCGGTGAAGTGTGGCGACTGCGACGTGTGCCTCACCTACCACCGCTCACAGAACCGCCTGGTGTGCCACTACTGCGGCGAGGCCCACGGCGTGCCCGAGCACTGCCGCGAGTGCACCGGGCCCCTGCTCAAGCTGGGCATCGGCACCGAGCGCGTGGAGGCCGAGGTCGCCGAGCGCATCCCCCAGGCGCGCGTGGCGCGGTTGGATCGGGACTCGGCCACGAGCGCCGAGCGCCTCACCGAGCTGCTCGCCTCCTTCGCCCGCCGGGAGATCGACGTGCTGGTGGGCACGCAGATGGTGGCCAAGGGGCACGACTTCCCCGGGGTGACGCTCGTGTGCGTGGTGATGGCGGACACGTCGCTGGCCATCCCCGACTTCCGGGCCGCCGAGCGCACCTTCCATCTGCTCACCCAGGTGGCCGGCCGGGCCGGACGCGGCAAGGATCCAGGGCGGGTGCTCGTGCAGACGTACAACCCGGACGCCGAGCCCGTGCGGCGCATGCTCGCCCACGACTTCGAGGGCTTCTCCGAGGGCGAATTGGAGCGGCGCCGCGCGCTGTCCTGGCCTCCCTACACGCGCATGGCGGCGGTGCGGCTGGAGGGCGAGAGCCCCGAGCAGACCGCGAGTGTCGCCCGCTTCCTCGGCGACTTCATCGGCCGGCACATGCCTCCGGCCTCCTGGGGGGTGCGCCTGCTCGGGCCCGCCGTGGCGCCCATCTCGCGAATCCGCGGCAAGACGCGCTGGCAATTGCTGCTCAAGGCGCCCACCCACGCCGCGCTCGCGCCCCTGCTGGCCAGGCTGGAGGCGAAACTGGTCGATATTCCCTCCGCGGTGCGCGTGACGATCGACGTGGATCCCGCGGCCATGTTGTAGACTCCTGCGCCCCCAATGGCCGAATCGGTTCTCCTCGTCCACGACGACATCGCCATCATCGCCACCGTGCGGCGGTTGCTCACGCGCGAGGGCCATGAGGTCATCCTCGCCACGTCCGTGGCGGATGCGCTCATCGCCTTTGGCCACCACCTGCCCGCGCTCATCATCCTCGCCCCCGGGGTGGAGGGAGGACGCGGTCCGTTGGTACTCGAGGAGCTGGGGCTCCACCCGGACATGCGGCTGGCGCGCGTGCTGCTGCTGGGCGAGCCCATCACCGGCAGTGCCGCCCCGGTGGCGCCGCTGCCCCTGGACGGGGCCAACTTCGTGGCGCAGGTGTCCACCCTCATCCACTCGCCCTCCGGCCCCGAGGGCTGGTACGTGGTGAAGGAAGAGGAGCCGGAGCCGCCGCTCGAGCCACTCGAGCCGCTCCCGCCGCGCTCGGGTCCTCCGGGGCTCGTTCCCCGGCAGGCCGGGCCGGGCCGCGCCTCCGGGAGCGAGCCCGCGCTCCCCACGTCCCCGTTCGCGCTCGACGCGGATGAGCTGTTCTCCCACGTGGGATTGACGGGGGAAGTGCCCCTGCCGCTCCTTCCGCCCGAGGTCTTCGCCCCCGCCCAGCCCGCGCCGGTGCCGGCCGAGCTGGAGCAGGAGGGCGAGGCGGAGTCCCTCTTCGGGCAGACGGAGCAGGCCGTCAGCTCGGGGCGCACCATTCCCACCATCACCGCGGTGAGCCCGGTGGAGATGGGGCCGGTGTCGGCTCCCGTGCTGGCTCCAGAGCCGGTCAAGCCCCTGCCGTCGCTGCCTCCGGTGAAGGCCATCAGCCCGGAGACAGTGGACGTCGACGCGGAGGCCCGCGCCGAGGCCGAGCGGCGCGCGCAGCGGGAGATCGAATCGGCGCAGGCCCGTGCGCGCGATGGGCTGGAAGCCTCCGATGACTTCTCGCCGGGCGAGCTCGCCGCCCGGGCCGGACCCCAGCTCGGGGACGAGGGGTTCTTCGACGTGGAGCCCACGCCCGTGGCGCCCACGCCGGCCCTGCGCGAGGCGGAGGTCCGGACCCTGGCGCCCGAGTCCCCCCGGCTCCTGGAGGGCTCGGACCTGGAGCCCGTCCCGGAGGACGCGCCGCTGCCGACGGAAGGTGACGCGCCCGAGTCCTGGGAGGAGCCGCACCAGGAGAGCGCGGCGGACTGGTTCGACTCCGGGCCGGAGAAGGCCGCGTCCGGGCCCGCTCGCGAGGGCGCGCCGAGGGCCGTGGCGGAGCCCGTGCCGGAGGTGGGCGCGCCCGCGAAGGTGGATGCGCTCCCGGCGGAGGAGGCCCTCGCCGTCCTGGAAGTGCGCCTGATGCGGACGGAGCGGCGGCTCGCGCAGCTCCAGGCCGAGCGGGATGCGGCCCAGAAGGCGCTGCAGGAAGCGGAGCGCGATCGCGCGGAGGCTGATGCGTTCGCGGAGGAGCTCCACTTCTCGCTGCAGCAGCACTCGGATGCGCTGGCGGACCGGCAGGCCGCGTTCAATTTGGAGCGGGAGCGCCTGACGCGGGAGGCGGCGGGCCGGGAGGAGTCGCTGCGGCGGGAAGCCGAGGCGCAGCGCGCGCGGCTCGCGGAGCTGTCCGGGGAGCGGGAGCGCGAGGCCACGCTGCGGCGCGAGCTGGAGCGGCGGTTGGAGGAGGCGCGCACGGGGCAGGCGGATGCCGCCGGACTCCACCAGCGGCTCGAGGAGCTGCGAGGCCAGCTCGAGGAGGAGCGGCGACAGCGCCTCGAGGCGGAGCGGCGCGTGGCGTCCGAGGCGGAGGCGCGCGCCCGGGCGGAGGCGCGAGCCGAGGAGGAGCGGGCGGCGCTGAGGGACGCGGAAGCCCGGGCGGAGTCGGAGCGGGCCGCGCGAACGCGGGCGGAGGCGCGGGCGCGGGAGGAGCAGTCGGCGCGAGTGGACGCGCGGGCCCGGGCCGAGGAGGAGCAGGCCGCGCTGCGGGAGGCGGAGGAGCGGGCCGAGACGGAGCGGGTTGCCCGGGGAGAGGCGGAGGCGCGAGCCGAGGAGGAGCGGGCGGCGCGGGTGGAAGCGGAGGCCCAGGCCGAGCAGGAGCGCACGGCGCGGGAGGCGGCGGAAGCGCGGGCCGAGCAGGAGCGGGCGGCGCGGGTGAAAGCGGAGGCGCGCGCCAAGGAGGAGCGGGCGGCGCGAGCGGAGGCGGAGGCTCGGGCGGAGGCGGAGCGCACGGCGCGGGAAGCGGCGGAGGCGCGCGCCGAGGCGGAGGCGAAGTCCCGTGGGGAGTGGGAGGCGCGAGCCCACGCGGAGGCGAAGGCGCGCAAGGACTTGTCGGCGCGTGTGGAGAAGGAAGCCAGGGCCCGGGCGGAGGCGGAGGCACGCGCCGCGGCGGAGGCCCAGGCGCGCGCCCAGGCCGAGAGCCGGGCGGAGGCCGAGGCGCGGGCCCGGGCGGAGGCCGAGGCACGGAGCCACGCCGAGAAGAAGGCGCGGATGGACGTGGAGGCGCGGGCCCGCACCACCGCGGATGCGCGCGTGCAGTCGGAGATGCAGGCCCGGGCGGAGGCGGAGGCCCGAGCCGAGGCGGCGGATGCGGCGCGGGCGGAGGCGGAGGCCCAGGCGGAGCGGGAGGCCCGGGAGCGGGCCCGGGCTCAGCAGGGCGCCGAGGCGGCCGACAAGGCCCGGCTGCGCGCGGAGGCGCGTGCCAGCACGGCGGAGCAGGAGCGCGACGATGCGCTCGCCCAGGCGGAGAGCCAGCTGCGCGCCCGCGAGGAAGCGGAGATGCGCGAGGTGGCCCTGTCCCGGCGGCATCAGGAATGGGAGGCCCGGCTGGAGGGCGCGACGCAGGCGCGCTCCGAGGCCGAATCCCAGGCCGAGGAGCTGGAGCGGGCGCGCGTGGACGCGGAGACGCGCGCGGTGACGGCGGAGCGGCTGCGCGTCGAGATGGAGCTGCGGGTGGAGCGCGCGGAGAAGGCGCGTGCCGCGTCGCAGGCCCGCGCCGCCGAGGAGAAGCAGGCCCGGGGTGAAGCGGAGGCCCGGGCCGAGTCCGCCGAGCGTGCCCGGGACGAAGCCCTGGCCCGGGTGGAGGCGGGACTCCACGCGCGCGAGGCCTGGTCGCGCGAGTCCGCCGAGCTGTCCGAGCGGCTCGCCCGGCTGGAGGAGTCCCTGGCCGAGCGCGCCACCCAGCTCGACGAGGCGCGGGCGGAGGCGGAGCGGTTGGGCAGTGCGTTGTCGGAAGCGCGCCGCGAGGTGGAGCGGCTGGAGCAGGCGCGGGCCCAATCCGGGGAGCGGCTCGCCCGCCTCCAGGCGGAGGCCGAGGCCGCGGAGGCCCGGAGCCGCGCGGCGCTCATCACCTTCGAGGAGCCCGGGGGCTCCCTGGTGGACATCCCCCGGGCGGGCAGCGTCAACCGGGAGGGCCTCGCCTCGCTCCTCACGCGGCTCCAGTCGGCGCGGCTCCAGGCCCGCTTCGAGCTCAAGGGGACCGGGGCCCTGCGCGTGTTGTGGTTGAAGGACGGGCGGCTCGTGGGCGCCCTGTCCTCCGCGCCCGACGAGTCGCTCATCGACCGGGCCCGGGCCGACGCGCTCATCGACGCGCGCCAGGAGAACGAGCTGCGGCTGGTGCGCGGCTCCTCCACCGGCGCGCTCATCGACACCATGCGCGCGCGCGGCCACCTGCTGGAGAACGAGGTCGTCCCGCTCGTGCAGCGCTACACCGAGCAGGTGGCCCTGGACGCGTTCGGCGAGGACTCCTCGCTCTACCGGCTCGTCGAGGAGCCACCGCCCCACGAGGTGGCGCTCGCCGCCTCCACCCGGCCCCTGCTCCACCTCCTGGCCGAGGCGCTGCGCGACCACGTCTCCGCGGAGTCCTTCCTGTCGGCCGCCGGAGGGCTGCGCGCCGGGGTCTTCCGGGGCGAGTCCATGCCGGAGGCGTTCGGCCTGTCCGCGCGCGAGCTGCGGCTGCTGTCGGAAGTGGACGGGGAGCAGACGCTCGAGCAGCTCCTCCTGGGCGCGGGCCTGCCCCAGGACACCGCGTTCAAGCTGCTCTCGCTGCTGCACACGCTGGGGCTCATCGTCCTGAGGCCCGCGGTCCCGGTGTCCGGCCAGGACGCTCCGGGTGAGCTGGAGGTGCGCCGGCTGGAGTCCAAGTTCGAGGAGATCCAGGACGCGGACTACTTCTCGGTGCTGGGGCTGGCGCGCACCGCGGGGAGCGAGGACGTCAAGCGCGCCCATGCGCTGCTGTCCGCCGAGTTCCACCCCCTGCGCTTCGCGGGGCATCCGGATCCGGTGCTCCAGCACCGGGCGCAGCAGATCTCCAACACCCTGAGCGAGGCGGCGCGGGCGCTCGCGGATGATCGGCTGCGCGAGGAATACGCCCGGAGCCTGCTGGACTGAGGCCCGGCTGGGGGGAGGGGAGGCGTCCGTCCAGGGCCAACGGCCCGGCGGCGGGGGCCCGAGAGCGCGGGTTGCCCGTCCGACCGGGTTGGGATTATGAGAAGCGGATGGTCCGAGAAATCCTCATCTGGCCCGATCCCGTCCTCAAGCAGAAGGCCCGGCCGGTGGCCCGCGTGGACGACACCGTGCGCACGCTGGTCCGGGACATGTTCGAGACGATGTACTCCGCCCAGGGCGTGGGGCTCGCCGCGCCGCAGGTGGGCGTGTTGCAGCGGGTCATCGTCCTGGACACGCGTCCGAGCCAGCCCGAGTCCCAGCCGCTGGCGATGATCAACCCGGAGCTCATCGCGCTGGAGGGCAAGGCCACCTACCACGAGAGCTGTCTGTCCATCCCCGGCGAGTCCGAGGACGTGGAGCGCGCGGCGGTGGTGACGGTGCGCTACCTCGACGAGGAGGGCCACGAGCAGACGCGCGTGTGTGACGGGCTGCTGGCGATCGCCGTGCAGCACGAGACGGACCACCTCAATGGCACCGTCTACGTGGACCACGTCTCCTCGCTCAAGCGCGAGTTCATCCGCAAGCGGATGAAGCGCGTGAAGGCGTCGCGCGAGACCCGGCCGTCGGCTTAAGGCGCCACGCCCTTCTTCGGGCAGAACTCGGCCACGGGACAGCGCTCGCACGCGGGCGAGCGCGCGAAGCACGTCCTGCGCCCATGCCACACGAGGAGCTGGTGGCCCTTCATCCACCGCTCCGAGGGCAGCAGCGCCTGCAGGTCCATCTCCACCTTGTCGGGATCCACGTGACGGGTGAACCCGAGCCGGAACGCCAGCCGCTTCACGTGGGTGTCCACGGGAAAGGCGTCATCGCCGCCCAGGTGGATGCACACCACGCCGGCCGTCTTGCGGCCCACGCCGGGCAGCGTCTCCAGGATGGCGCGCGAGCGAGGCACCTCACCGCCGTGCTCCGCCACCAGCGCCCGGGCCGCCGCGACGAGGTTCTTCGCCTTGGCGCGGTACAGGCCACACGACTGGATGAAGGGCTCCACCTCTTCCACGCTCGCGCTCGCGTAGGCGGCCGCGTCCGGGAAGCGCTGGAAGAGGGCGGGGGTGACGAGGTTCACCCGCTTGTCCGTGCACTGGGCGGACAGGATGACGGCCACCAACAACTCCAACGGAGTGCGATAATCCAGCTCGATGCGCACGTCCGGCATGGCGCGCTCCAGCCGCTCCAACACCTCGATCGCCCGCAGGCGCTTGGACTGCGATGATTCGCGTGCCACGCGCACGGCTGTACGTCAGAGCGACCTGTGCCGTAAAGAAGTTTCCACTACCTTTCAGGACACCCTCTCAGGACATCCATGAAGCCCATCGACTTCCGCTCCGATACCGTGACGAAGCCCACCGCCGCCATGCGCCGTGCCATGGCCGAGGCCGACGTGGGGGATGACATCTACGGCGAGGACCCCACGGTGCGCCGGCTGGAGGAGCGCATCGCCGAGGTGCTGGGACTGCCCGCCGCGCTCTACGTGCCCTCGGGGACCCAGGCCAATCAGATCGCCATGGGGCTGCACTGCCGCCAGGGCGACGAGGTGCTCGCCGAGGCCAACAGCCACATCTTCCACTACGAGAGCGGCGCGCTGTCGGGGCTGTGGGGCGTCCAGCCGGCGCCGCTGGCCGGTTCCGATGGGCTCGTGACCGCCGAGCAGGTGACGGCGGCGGTGCGCACGGACTTCGTCGGTCCGCGCTCGCGGTTGTTGTCGCTGGAGAACACGCACAACCGCAGTGGGGGCCGGGTGTGGCCGCTCGCGCTCTTCCGCAGCGTGGTGGAGGCGGGGCGCAAGGCGGGGCTGGCGGTGCACCTGGATGGCGCGCGCCTCTTCAACGCCGCGGTGGCCACGGGCATGCCGGCCTCGGCCTGGGCCTCGCTCACCGACACCACGGCGGTGTGCTTCTCCAAGGGCCTGGGCGCGCCGGTGGGCTCGGCCATCCTGGGCTCGCGGGAGTTCATCGACGAGGCGCGGCGGCTGCGCAAGCGCCTGGGCGGGGCCATGCGCCAGGTGGGCATCCTCGCCGCCGGAGCGCTGTACGGGCTGGAGCACCACGTGGAGCGGCTCGCCGAGGACCATGTCCACGCGCGCCGGCTCGCGGCGGGGCTGGCGGAGCTGCCGGGGGTGAAGGTGACGCCGGCCCAGGTGGAGACGAACATGGTGGTCGCCGAGTTCCCCCTCCCCGTGCGCGAGATGCTCGGCAAGCTGGCGGCCCATGGCGTGCTCGCCGGCTCCACGGGCACGGGGCCTCACGCGGTGCGCCTGGTGACCCACCTGGATGTGTCGTCGGCGGACGTCGACGAGGGCCTCGCGCGCATCCGCCGGGCGCTGGCTGGCTGATTTCCACGGCGTTGGTAGACTGACGCCCCTTGCGTCGTCTGGCCCCTTTGCTGCTGCTCGTCGCATCGGCGTGCGCCCATCCGGGCGCGCGCGCGAAGATGAGCTTCGATGAGCTGTACTCGGATCCCGCGCCCTATCCCTCGGGCCCGGACCCGGGAGCTGTGTCTCCTCGCCAGGACATGGGCACCCGCGGTGGGGCCACCGCCTCGAGGCAGGCGCCCGAGTCCCCCGAGCTGCGGGCCGCGCTGGCCACCTTCGTCGAGCAGGCGCGCGCCGCGCGCACCCAGGTGTCGCAGGGCAGCGCCATGCCGGACGCCCAGGTCATCAACTGGCGGAGGATGAACGGCTTCCTGGACGAGTTCCTGCGCCGCCCCGCGCGCAAGACGTCCTCGTTGGACGTGGTGCGCACCCGGACATCGCTGGAGGCCGAGCTGGAACTGGACGCGCGCGCCTACGGGGACATCCCCGCGGAGCTGGCCGACGCGGTGCTCGCCCGGATGGACGCGCTCGCGCTGCGCATGGCCGAGCTGCGCCGCCCGTCCACCCGCGCCGCGCCGAAGCGGCTCTCGCTGAGCTGGCCGGTGGAGCCCGTCGTCGTCACCAGCGTCTTCGGCAGCCGGCTGCACCCCATCCTCGGCACGGAGCGCGACCACCAGGGGGTGGATCTCGCGGCCAAGGCGGGCCAGCTCGTGACCGCCGCGGCCCAGGGCGTGGTGCTGCGCGCCGGGTGGAATGGCGGGCACGGCAACCAGGTCATCGTCCAGCACGACGGCAACGTCACCACCCGCTACAGCCACCTGTCGCGGCTGCTGGTGGTGCCCGGGGACGTGGTGGACGAGGGCGACGTGCTGGGCGCGGCGGGCAGGACGGGCATGGCCACCGGGGTGCACGTGCACTTCGAGCTGTGGCGTGACGGCGAGCCGAGCGATCCGCTCGACGTGATGGGCCCCACCGAGTCGGGGGAGCTGCCCTCCTTCGTCATCCACGAGTCGCTGCCGGACTCCCGGAAACGACAGGGGCGCCGTCCTCTCGGACGACGCCCTCTCTGAGGCCGGAGCGCGCTCGCGGGCCCCTCAAACGACAACGAGGCTACAACGAGTTCTTCAGTTCCTTGGCGGGCCGGAAGCCCACCGTCTTCGAGGCCTTGAGCTTCATCATCTCGTTGGTCTGCGGGTTGCGGATCTTCCGCGCCTTGCGAGAACGAACCGACCAGGTGCCGAAGCCCGGGTAGCTGAAGCGCTGGTCCTTCTTCACCGCCTTGCCGATGTTGGCGAAGACGATGTCGAGAATCTCCGCCGCCGACTTCTTCGTCAGCCGCGACTGCGCCGCCACCACCTCCACGAGCTCTGCCTTGGTCATCCGCTCCTCCACCCACGTTGTTCTGCGAAAGCCCGAGGTTGGTAACAAATCGCTCTTTTGTCTGTCAACGCTGACAGGCGTTGCGCGCCGGAAGATCGGCCCCACACCGAGGCGGTGAGGAAGATGTGAGGAATTTGACGGGCCTCGCTCCTCCTCTAGAAGAGCGAGGGGTTGACGCGGTGGGTGCGGCCTCCCGGCGTGGGAATTCCAGGCGGAGCCGGGTGGATGTGATCGATTGAGAGGGTTTTCCTTTGTCATTTCGATCACTTGCGCGGCTTGTCTGATCCAACGGGCGAAGAAGGCTGGCAGGCCGTAGTCTGGGCAACCCATGTCCCGCCTTCCCTGGATGATCGCCTGCCTGGTGTTCTCGGCCTGTCACTCCCACGTCGGCCGGACTCCCCCGGCCCCCCCGGCTGCCCGGGTGGAGGTGTGGGTGGATGGCACCTGGCCGGTGGGCGGCGATGGTTCCCGGAGCCGGCCATTCCAGGCGCTGGGACCGGTGCTCGCACGGGAGGCGGGCGCCCCGCTCCGCGTGCACCTGGCACCGGGACGCTACCCGGGCCCCCTCGTGCTGCCGGCCGGGTGGGAGCTGGTGGGCGAGGGGGAGGGGACCATGGTGTACGGGGAGGGGGCGGAGACGGTGGTGCGGGCTCCCGATGGGGCGGGGCTGCGCGGGGTGGTGATCGAGGGGGGCGGGTGGGGCCTGGAGGCGGGGGGCGCGGTGCGGGTGGACGCCGTGCGCTTCACGGGTCAGGGGTCGGGGGCTCTGTGGATGAGGGCAGGTGAGCTGACGGTGGATGGGGGGCGGTTCGAGGCGGGGGGCCCGGAGGCGGTGGGCCTGCGGGTGGAGGGCGCGGGCGCGCGGCTCCACGAGGCTTCGTTCGGCGGCGCCTTCCGCCGGGCGGTGGAGATCCGGGACGCGCGGGTGGAACTGGAGTCGGTGCGCGTGGGCGGGGCTCGCACGGCGCTGCACCAGGCGCGGGGCGAGGCGCGGCTCGTACGCGTGACGGTGGAGCACGGCCCCGACGTGGGGCTCTTCGTGCAGCACGGCACGCTGCGGCTCGAGGACGTCACCGTCACCGGCCACGAGTATGGCCTGCAGACCCGGGAGGCCACGCTGGAGACGCGCGGCTTCACCTCGGTGCGCGCGGTGCGCGCGGGCGTGGCGTTGCTCGGCACCACGGGGGTGATGGAGGACACGCGGGTGGTGGGCAGTGGCGACTTCGGAGCGGTGTCGTTGCTGGGCTCGGACACGCTGCTGCGCGGCCTCCACGTGGAGGCCGCGGAGGCCTACGGCATCTCTGCCACGCGCGGGCGGCTGCGGCTGGAGCGGGCCCTCATCACCGGGCTGACATCGCGCGAGGGGGATGCCGGCGACGGACTGCACCTGCGTGACGTGGAGGTGGAGGCGCGTGGGCTCGTCGTGCGCGACGTGGCGGGCGCGGGGGTGCTGGCGGCCCAGGGGGCCCGGGTGGTGCTGCGCGAGACCTCGTTGACGTCGTGCCGGACCGCGGGGGTGTGGGGCGAGACGCTGGCCCGGGTGACGGCCGGGGGCCTCGAGGTGCGGGGCTCCGGTGGACCCGCGCTCGTGGCCCTGGAGAACGGGGTGCTGCGCGTGGAGGAACTCTCGGCCGGGGACAACGCCGGGGGACTCGTGGCGGCCGACTGCGCGGGCGAGACCCGGGTCACCCTGGGCCGCGTGAAGGGCCAGGACACCGTGGGGCCGGGGGCTCCGTGCGTGACGGGACCGTCACGCTGAGCGGACGGAGCCGTCCTTGGCCTCCTCCGGCACGCTCAGGTGCGTGGCGTGGGAGATGAGCCAGGCGCGCGTCTCGTAGTGGACCTCGTGGGCCACGCCCGTGCCGAAGAGCAGGTCGCCGTGCCCGTAGTCCATCTTGTCGCCGCGCTCGGCGCCGAAGATGTAGAGCTGCTTGTCGGCGCAGCCGAGCAACTCGTACTGGGCGCGCAGGTTCTTCGGAGGGGCCAGCCGATCCTGGCTTCCGCCCATCACCAGTACCGGCAGCGTCAGCTTCGCCAGCCCCGCGCGCCAGTCCACGCTCCCGTCGAACGAGCGGAACGCGTCATGGTCGATCCAATCCTGGAACTGGCGCAGCACGTTGCGGCTCATCGACGCCATCATGTTGGCGTACACCTTGCGCTGGATGGCCGGGGGGATGTGCTTGGGGTTGATGATGAGGTCCGACAGGGGGAGGGTGAGGTAGCCGAGGAAGGGCGCCATCGTGCGGCTCAGCCACTCGTTGCGCAGGCCCCGCGGCCACGCGGCCCGGTTGCCCAGGTGGATGAGCCGGCGGATGAGCTTGTCGGGGGGGAAGAACACCGGGGAGCCGAGCGCGAGCAGGCCCGCCAGCTTGCCGGCGTGGGAGCCCTGTGCCACCGCGTAGCCCACCAGGCCCCCCAGCGAGTGGCCCACCCAGAAGGCCCGCCGGGCGCCCGTGCGGGCGAGCGCCAGGTCGATGAGCGCCGGTCCATCCTGGGCGACGAGGTCATCCACGGTGGCATCCGGCCAGCGCTTTCCCGGAGGCGGGCGCCGCGAGCCCCCGATGCCCCGCCACTCCACGATGAAGCAGTCGAAACCCTCCTCCGCGAGGACGTGGGAGAGCGAGTAGGGGGGCTCGAAATCGAAGGTGTAGCGGTTGGCGGCCAGCCCATGGCACAGCAGGACGGGCTCCTCGAAGCGCCGGGTGGGAGCGCGCCGCAGGTACACGCTCAGCTCCCAGCCGTCCTGGCACCGGATTTTGAGCAACTCGGGCGGGGGGACACGCGGGCGGTACCACCAGCGCACGAGCAGTATCCAGAGGACATTGAGCGCCCCCAGGACGAGTACGCCTGCCACCACCCATGGGACCCACCGCGCCACGTCCATTGTTCCTCCATTCGAGTCCGGGCAAATAAAACCTTGCTATGGTCCGTTCTCGCTCGGCTTTCACCACAACGGCCAGTGGCCGACACCCGGAGGCGGGAAAGAACAGATGAGTCCTCGCAAGTTGATGTTCGTCCTGCCGAATCTGTTCACGGTCACCTCCATCCTCTGTGGCTTCTACGCCCTGACCCTGTGCGCGGGCGATGCGGCTCCGGCCCAGCTGAACCAGGCGGCCCTGGCCATCCTCTTCGCCATGTTCTTCGATGGGTGCGATGGCCGGGTGGCCCGCCTCACGCGGACCCAGAGCGACTTCGGCATGCAGCTCGACAGCCTCGCGGATGTCGTCTCCTTCGGCGCCGCCCCGGGCCTGCTCGTCTACAAGTGGGCCCTGGAGCCCCTGGGCTTCGTGGGCCTGCTGCTCGCCTTCAGCTTCACCGCCTGCGGCGCCCTGCGGCTCGCGCGCTTCAACGTCCTCGCCATGCGCAGCCCCCAGGGCGGTGGCGGCAACTTCTTCGTCGGCCTGCCCATCCCGCTCGCCGCCAGCGTGCTCGTCTCGATGATCATCGCCCACTACGCCGCAACCGGCGGCGAGCCCCTCGATGACTCGGCCCGGGGGCCCGTGGTGGCGGGCACGCTCATGCTGTCGCTGCTGATGGTGTCCACTGTCCGCTACCGGACCTTCAAGGACCTGCGCCTGTCGCCCCGCTCCGCCCTGGTGCTCGCCCTGGTGCTCGCCAGCGGCGTCGTCATCGGCACGCGCTTCCACCCGGCCTACGTGCTGGTGGCCTACTCCTTCGCCTACCTCGGCTTTGGCCTGCTCGAGTCGGCCTTCCTCGTGCGCCACCGGCTCGTCGCCCGCAAGGCGGGACGCGGCGCGGCCCCGGCCATGGTGCTCCTGGACGAGGCGGAGGAAGACGAGGACGACGAGGACGACGGGCAGCGGATGGCGTAGTCGCTCCGCGCGCGGGGCGGCTAGGATGCCCGGCCCATGCGCGTCGAGCTGCTGTGCACCGGGGACGAACTCGTCACCGGACTGACGACCGACACCAACAGTCCCTACCTGGAGGCGCGGCTCTTCGAGCTGGGCGTCAAGGTGGGCCGGGTGGTGCTGGTGGGCGATGTTCGGGAGGACATCACCCGGGGACTCCAGGAGGCCGCGTCCCGGGCGGACGTGGTCATCGTCTCCGGAGGGTTGGGACCCACGGCGGATGACTTCACCGCCGAGTGCGCCGCGGCGGCCGCGGGCGTGCCCCTCGTCGAGGACGCGGGCACCCTGCGCTTCCTGCGCGAGCGCGCCGAGAAGCGGGGCCGGGAGCTGACCCCCAACGTGGCGCGCATGGCGCTCGTGCCCCAGGGCGCGGAGGTGGTGCCGAACCCCGTGGGCGCCGCGCCGCTGTTCATCGTGCGGCTGGGCGGCTGCCGCCTCTTCTTCCTGCCCGGGGTGCCGCGCGAGTACCGGGCGCTGGTGGACGGCGTGGTGGTGCCGCGCGTGCGCGAGGAGCTGGAGCGGCGGCCCGGGCGCACCTGGCGCGCCTTCCGCCTGTTGCGCACGGTGGGCCTGCCCGAGTCGGTGCTCGACGCGCGCGTGGCGCCGCTGGCCCGGGCGCACCCGCGCGTGGTGTTCGGCTTTCGCACCCATGCACCGGAGAACCAGCTCAAGCTGATGGCGGAAGCGCCCTCCGAGGCCGAGGCACAGGCCGCCCTGGCCGAGGCCGAGGCGGCGTCTCGCGCGGAGCTGGGCCGCTCGGTGTACGGGGCGGATGCGGACACCTACCCCGGCGTGGTGGCGAGGCTCCTGACGCAGGCGCGCGCCACGCTGGCGGTCGCCGAGAGCTGCACCGGGGGCCTCATCGCCTCGCAGCTCACCGCGGTGCCCGGCGCGAGCGGCTTCCTCATGGGCAGCGCGGTCGTCTACACCGAGCGGATGAAGACGGCCTGGGCGGGAGTGCCCCCCGACATGCTGGAGCGTCACGGGGCCGTGTCGCGTCCGGTGGCGGTGGCCCTGGCCGAGGGCATCCGTGCCTCGTGTCAGACGACTTACGGCCTGTCGGTGACGGGGTTCGCGGGGCCCACCGGGGGCACGCCCGAGGATCCGGTGGGCACCGTCTACTGCGCGCTCGCGGTGGACGGCGGGCCCACGCGCTGCGAGCGCTTCTCGCTCTCCGGGGATCGCGAACTCATCCGCCTCTTCGCCGCCTCCCACGCGCTCGAGCTGCTGCGCGAGCACCTGCTGACTGCGCCCTCCTCGCCATGAGCCGCTCCAAGTCCAAACGCTCCAAGCCTTCCACCACGCCTCCCAAGGACCCGTCCCGAGCGCCGGCTCCCTCCGCGCCGCCTCCCGCCGAGCCTCCCGCGCGCGGTGCCTCCCCGGGCGAGGCTCCCGCCCGGAGTGCCTCTTCGCCCGAGCCTTCGCTCCGGAGTGGGGCTCCGCCGGAGCGGCCTTCCCGGCCCGTGGTGCCGGTGCCCGTGGGGGAGCAGGGGAGCGGGGTGGTGGGGGCGGCGGTGCGCACGTGGCTCGCGGCGTACCGGGTGGAGGTGGTGCTCTTCCTGGTGAGCTTCGCGGTGCTGGCCAGCTTCAGCTCGCAGCGCTTCCTGCGCCAGAGCGAGGCGCCCCACTTCGTGTACCAGGCGAAGGCGTGGCTGGAGGGCCGGTTGGATCTGGATCCCGAGGTTCTGCCCAACCTGGAGGACTGGGCGTGCGTGCGCGAGGTGGCGGGCGCGAAGGTGCGGTGCGAGGGCGCGCCGCGGCCGGGGGATCGCTGGTACGTGAGCTTCCCGTCGTTTCCCGCGGTGGTGATGCTGCCCTTCGTGGCGATCAACGGCTATCAGTTCAACGACACCTCGTTCGGCGTCTTCACGGGGGCGTTGGCGGTGGCGCTCTTCTACGCGCTCTTGCGCTTCCTCACGAAGGAGGGCGAGACACCGCGCACGTGGGTGCCCAACGCGGTGCTGGCGCTGACGCTGGGCTTCGGCACGCTCTTCTTCTACGCGGCCATTCGCGGCGAGGTGTGGTTCAGCGCGGAGGTGATGGGCGTGGCCTTCACGTGCCTCTACGCGCGCAACGCCATCCGGGCGCACCGGCCGCTGCTCGCCGGGCTCTTCTTCTCCATGGCGACGCTCACGCGCACGCCACTGCTCTTCACCGGGCTGTTCTTCGTGCTGGAGGCGGTGTGCCCGGGCCCGGACCGGCTCTCCCAGCTCAAGGACCTGGGGACGAGGTGGAAGCCCGTGGCGGACAAGCTGGGCCGCTTCGTGCTGGGGGCCGCGCCGCTCGGAATGCTGGCGGCGGCCTACAACTTCCACCGCTTCGGCAGCCTGACCGAGTTCGGCCACCGCTTCCTCTACAACAACCGGGTGAACGTGGACATCGATCGCCTGGGCCTGTTCAACCCGGCCTACCTGCCGCGCAACCTGGAGGCGGCCTTCCTCAAGCTGCCGGGCTTCTCGGGCTCCCCGCCGCGTCTCACGTACGATCCCCACGGGCTGACGCTGCTGCTCACGCTGCCGCTGCTCGTCTTCCTGCTGATGCCCAAGAGGACGCCGCGCCTGCACTGGCCGGTGTGGCTCACCGTGGCCGTCACCGCGCTGCCCGGGCTGTTCTACCAGAACACCGGCTACATGCAGTTCGGCTTCCGCTTCAGCATCGACTACACGCCCTACCTCCTGCTGCTCTTCGCACTGGGAGGCTGGCCCCTGCGCCACCGGGCCGTGGTGGCCGCGCTGGTGCTCGGAGGACTGGTGAACTTCTGGGGCGCGGTGGCCTTCCGGGGCTACACCGAGCTTGTCCGGAACTGGTAGGGCCGGCCCTCCTCCGGGCTTGACCGGCCGCCACCGCGCGAGCACATCTCATGGGGTGAGCGACACTCCTCCGACCCCACCTCCCGCCTCCGGGCCTCCCTCGGGCAAGCGCTGGCACACCCGCGAGGACAGCGGCATCCGCCTGGATGCCCGGCTGCGCTGGTGGCACGACGACGAGCCCATCCAGCACCCGCGCATCATCGAACTCTTCAACAGCTCCCTGCACCTGGACGACACGGGCCGCTACCAGCTCCAGATTGGCAACGACTGGTGCTACGTCCAGGTGGAGGACGCGGCCTACGAGGTGCGCACCGTGGACGTCACCCCGGACGAGCGCGTCTCCGTGCGCCTGAGCGATCGCACCGCCGAGGCCCTGGAGCCCTCGAGCCTCGGGGTGGGCGCCGAGGGCGTGTTGGAGTGCCAGGTGAAGGGCGGCCGGGCCCGGGCGCGCTTCTCCCGGGATGCCCAGTACCAGTTGGGCGAGCTGATGGAGCACGACGCCCAGGGCCGGCTCTTCCTGCGCGCGGGCCAGCGTCTGCTCGCGCTGCCCGCGTCGCTCGTGTTGCCCGACGTCTAGGCCTGCGCCGTGGGGGCCTCCGCCTCGGCGCTCGCGGTGGAGGGCGCCGCCGTGGGGAGCATCCCCGCCAGCTCCCGGGCGAGCGACTCCAACGCGTCCGGGTGCTCGCGCAGCCACTCGGTGGCCCGGTCGCGGCCCTGGCCGATGCGCTCGCCCCGCAGGCTGAAGTGACTGCCCGCCTTGTCCACCAGCCCCGTCTGCACCCCCAGGTCCAGCACCTCTCCCGCGCGGTGGATGCCCAGGCCGTAGAGCACGTCGAACTCCGCTTCCTGGAAGGGCGGGGCGACCTTGTTCTTCACCACCTTCACCTTCGCCCGCGTCCCCACCACGCTCTCTCCGTCCTTGAGGTTGCCCGTGCGGCGGATCTCCAGGCGCACCGACGAGTAGAACTTCAGCGCGTTGCCTCCCGTGGTCGTCTCCGGGTTGCCGAACACCACGCCGATCTTCATGCGGATCTGATTGATGAAGATGATGCAGCAGCCCGAGCGGCTCACCGCGCCGGTGAGCTTGCGCAGTGCCTGGCTCATCAGCCGCGCCTGCACGCCCATGTGCGCATCCCCCATCTCCCCCTCGATCTCCGCGCGCGGCACCAGCGCCGCCACCGAGTCCACGACGATGAGATCCACCGCGCCCGAGCGCACGAGCTGCTCGGTGATCTCCAGCGCCTGCTCGCCGGTGTCCGGCTGGGAGATGAGCAGCTCCTCCACGCGCACGCCCAGCTTGCGCGCGTAGTTGACGTCCAGCGCGTGCTCCGCGTCGATGAAGGCCGCCACGCCGCCCTGCGCCTGCACCTGGGCGATGGCGTGCAGCGTGAGCGTCGTCTTGCCCGAGGACTCGTTACCGAACAGCTCCACCACGCGTCCGCGCGGGTAGCCTCCCACCCCGAGTGCCCGATCCAACCCCACCGAGCCCGAGGGAATCACCGCCACCTTCTGCTCGCGCGCCTCGCCCCCCAGCGGCATCACCGCCCCCTTGCCGAACTGCTTCTCGATCGCCGCCACCGCCGCCGCCACCGCCTTCAACTTCTCCGTCAGCTTGTTCATCCGTCGCTCCTCGCCGCCCGTCACCGGGGGCCCCGCCGCGCTCCGGAAGGGAGCTCGGGGGACGAGAGGCTCTTGAGCAAGCGGTGTGCCGTGCGCGGTCACCCGGGAGCATCTGACCTCGGGCGTCTCGTCCCGTCCGAGGCGTCCCATGCGGTGGAGGGGAGGGTCAGGAGTCCTCGGGCCGGGGCCAGGGGCCGGGGAACTCCTGGTGGGACGGGGGTCCTCCCTGGAGGTTGGTGTGCAACCAGCCGCGGCGATCCATCTGCCGGCAGTCGATGGCCAGGTGCATGTCCATGTCCTCGATGCGCTCGTGTCCCTCGAGGTCCGCCCGGGAGCGCGCCAGCTTGAGGATGCGATCATGGGCGCGCGCGGACAGGCCGAACTGGCGCACGGCCCGCTCGAGCATCCGCTCGGCCCGGGGGGCGGGTTTGCAGTAGCGGTGCAGCAGCCGCGCTGGCATCTGGGCGTTGCAATGCACGCCGGGCTCCTCGCGGAAGCGGGCCCGCTGGCGCTCGCGCGCGGCCTCCACGCGCTCGCGGTAGTAGGTGCTCGGGGGCTCTTCATCCTCGGGCCGGGCGATGTGGCGGTACTCCACGGGGCGTGTCTGCAGGGTGATGTCGATCCGATCGAGCAGCGGCCCGCTCACCCGCGAGTGGTAGTCATGCACCCGGTACTCCGGGCACGTGCAGGTGCGGCCGGGGACGTTGAAGTAGCCGCACGGGCAGGGGTTCATCGCCGCCACCAGCATCACCCGGCAGGGGTAGGTGACATGCTGGGTGGCGCGCGCCAGGTGGATGGAGCCTTCCTCCAGGGGCTGGCGCAGCACCTCCAGCACGTTCTTGCGGAACTCGGGCAGCTCGTCGAGGAAGAGCACGCCGTGGTGCGCGAGGGACAGCTCGCCGGGCCGGGTGGCGGGGCCTCCGCCCACGAGGCCCGCGTCGGAGATGGTGTGGTGGGGGGCGCGAAAGGGCCGCTCGCGCATGAGCGAGGGCGTGTCCCCCAGCAGCCCGAGCACGGAGTAGATCTTCGTCACCTCCAGCGCCTCGTCGAACCCCATGGTGGGGAGGATGCCGGGCAGCCGCCGCGCGAGCATCGTCTTGCCCGAGCCGGGTGGCCCGCAGAACAGCACGTTGTGGCCTCCGGCGGCGGCGAGCTCCAGCGCCGTCTTCAGATCGGCCTGCCCGCGCACCTCCGACATGTCCAGGGGAGCCGGGCGCGGACGTCCGCGCGGGGGCGGGAGGTGCTCGCGGGTGAAGGGCGCGAGGGGCTTGTCGCCGATCAGGTGGTCCACGGCCTCGCGCAGGTGGCGGATGGCCACCACGCGCAGCCCCTGCACGAGCGAGGCCTCGGCCGCGTTCGCCTCGGGCACCATCACGCCCTGATAGCCCCCATCCCGGGCCGCCACCGCCAGCGGCAACACCCCCTTGATGGGCTTCACCCCTCCATCCAGCGACAGCTCTCCGCCGAAGAGGTAGTGCGACAGGGGCTCCTCGGGCATGAGCTTCGCCGCCGCGAGCACCCCCAACGCGATGGGCAGTTCGAACGCGGCGCCTTCCTTGCGGATGTCCGCGGGCGCCAGGTTCACCGTGATGCGCTTGGAGGGCAGCTCGAAGCCGCAGTTCTTCAGCGCGGAGACGACCCGCACCTTGGACTCGCGCACCGCGCCCTCCGGCAGCCCCACGACACTGAAGTACGGCAGCCCCAGGGCCATATCCACCTCACACTCCACCACCACCGCGTCGATTCCCATCAACGCGCCCGACCGCACCCGCGCCAGCATGTCCCGTCCTCGTCAAGAGTCCCGGGGGGCGGGGAGCAAGGTGCGTACCGGCGCGGACCCCGGGCCGGGCCCACCTTCCCACGTGTCCTCGCGATGGGACGGCGTGTCCAGGCAGGGCGGATCGCGGAAGTCCAGGAGTTTCGCTCCTGGGGAATCTTACGAACGGGTGGGAGTTCAGCTAACCTCGGGCCCCATGGAACACACCGCCCCGGCCCCACACTCGGACTCCGCGTCTCAATCTCTTCACATCCGCCGCGCCGATCTCAAGCGCAACGCGCGGATGAAGTTCACGTTCGGCCTCTTCCGCTTCTGTCTCTACGGAATGGTGGGCCTGTCCTCGGAGATCTTCTTCTACAACCTGGTGCGCGTCGCGCAGCACATCCCGGTGCTGGAGATGCTCTTCCGCTTCCAGTGGCGGGTGGATGATCGCCTGGGGCTCAACGCCATCTGGCAGACGCCCGTGTCGACGGCCTACGGCCAGTGCTCGCTGTGGATGTTCCTCATCTACGGCGTGGCCTGCTTCTTCTTCATCGAGGCCATCTACCAGCGCACCTTCCGCCACCCCACGCTCCTGCGCGCGGTGCTCTACGGCTTCACCATCCTCTTCTTCGAGGGCTTCAGTGGCGTGGCCCTGGAGAACCTGACGGGCTATCGCATCTGGTACTACGCGGACGCGGGGGCCATCCTCTGGCAGATGACGTCGCTCTACATCCTGCCCATCTGGATGGTGACGGGGCTCATCGCCGAGTGGATCTACAGGGAGTTGATGGATCCGGACTTGGTGGCGGCCTTGGAGTCACCATTGCCGGCCACGCCCGAGGAGACCGAGGCGTCGCTCCAGTTGATGCAGTAGGTGCAGGCGTGGCCGTCGTAGCCGGTCAGCTCGATGCGCAGGTTCTCCACGCCGGCGGTGCGCAGGCCCGCGTGGATGATGCCCGCGGTGAACGAGGGCAGGGAGCCGACCTCGTTCATCCACAGCTCGAACTTGCGTGGCCCCAGCTCCTTGAGACGTGACTCGGTGTAGTTGTTGCCCGAGCGGAAGTGCTGGGTGGCGCGCATGAGGGCGCGCCGCGGCCCCAGCACGCGCAGGAGCGACAGCACCGCGCGGCCGAGCATCGTCTCGCGATAGCCGTCCATATAGGCCTCGCCGAGCTTGAAGGCGCTCTCCTCCAGCGGAAGCTGGGGATAGAGCTCCTCCGCCACGATGCGCAGGAACGTCATCCAGGAGGCGAAGGCGTACGCCGGGCGGAGCTTCTGCTCGACGTCCAGCCCCGCCTGACGCAGGCGCTCCCGGCAGGCGGGGGACAGGCGCCCGTGGAGGGCGCGCACGAAAACCGCCTCGATGGTCTGCTCGAAAACCAGGAGCTCGTCGGCCATGAAAATCTCAGACTCTAGCCGACGAGCCCGGGCGTGGGAACCGCGTCAAGGTGACTCAGGGAGTAGGGGGCGCGGGAGGAGCGGGGGGCACCTCGCCGGGGGTTCCGGTCGCGCCGGCGGCGGCGGCGGGGATGTCCTCGGTGGCCATGCCGAGCACGAAGGCGCCGGCCTGCTTGGCGCCGTCGAAGGCGGCCACGAGCTTGCCGTAGTTGGCCTTGTCATCCGCCACGAAGAAGACGATGCGGTCCTCCTTCTTCTTGGCGCCGAGCATGCGCTTGAGCTTGGTGACGTAGTCGGCCTCGGTCACGGGCTCGGTGTTGATGGTGTAGGCACCCGAGGGGTCCAGCTTGACGATGAGCTGGGTGTCGGGCGTGTCGTCCGGAGGCGGGGGGACTTCCTCGGTCTCCGGGATGCGCACCTCGATGTCCTTCTCGAGCAGCGGCGTGAGCACCATGAAGATGATGAGCAGCACCAGCACCACGTCCACCAGGGGCGTGACGTTGATTTCCGAGTTGGGGGGGGTGCTGGGCTTGACGAACTGGCGGCGGGCGGACATGGCTAGTTCTTCTGCTCCTCGACGCCGAGAAAGATCTTCTTGGCCTTGGCCTTGCGCGTGATCTCCATCACCTGGCGGATGTCACCCACGGTCAGGGTGTTGTCGCCCTTGAGGAGGATCTTCTTGTTGGGCAGGTAGGCGAGGGTGTCCCGGAGCTTGGACTCCAGCGCCGCCGCGTCGTACTCGTCCTGTTCCACGAACGTCTTCTTGTCCGCGGTGACGGAGAGGATGATGGGGTCGGGATCCTCGCCACTCTTCTTCTCCTCCTCGACCTTGCTGGCCTTGGGGAGGGTGACGGACTTGCCACGCTGGAGCATGGGCGTGACGACCATGAAGATGATGAGCAGCACCAGCACCACGTCCACCAGGGGCGTGACGTTGATCTCGCTCTTGGGCCCCCCTTGAGGGCCTCCTGCTGACATACCCATGCGTGCACCTGCTGCTTGGAAGAGGGAAAGCCCCGGCCCGGGGGAGCTCCGGACCCGGACAGCCCCGCCGAGGAGGCGGGCCGGGGACTTTCGTGGGGGGTCTTAGCCCTGAGCGGTGTGCGAGCCACCGAAGTGGCGCGCCACCACGTCGAGGAACTCGTTGGAGGACTCGGAGATGTCCACCGAGCGCGAGTCCACCCAACCGGACAGGAAGTTGTAGGCGATCACCGCGGGGATGGCCACGAGCAGACCGAAGGCGGTGGTGATGAGCGCCTCGGAGATACCGGCGGAGATGGTGCCCAGACCGCCCGCGCCCGCGGTGGCCATCTGCTGGAAGGCGTTCACGATACCCATCGTGGTGCCGAGCAGACCGACGAACGGGGCCGTGGAGCCCACGGTGGCCAGCACGCCCAGGCCGCGCTTGAGGCTCTGCACCTCACGCTGCGCCTGGCGCTCGAGCGCGCGCGCCACCGACTCCACCGCCACGTCCTTGTTGGAGGGGCTGATGCGGTAGGCGGTCAGACCGGAGTTGATCACGCGACCCAGGTGACCCACGTCCTTGCCGAGGTTGGCGCCCGCGGCCTGGGCCAGATCGCCCTTGGCGAGGATGGCGCCCATCTTCGCCGCGAAATCGCGCGAGTCCTTGCGCGTCTTGCGGTAGACGATGATGCGCTCGGCCATCACGACCAGGGACGAGACGGACATGAAGGCGAGGGTGAAGATGATGAAGCGGGCGAAGAGGCCCGTGGACTGCCAGATGTGGGTAAGGGAGAAATCCATGGTGGGGGGAAGCGCTCCTCCTCGAGCGCAGTTGGATACGGCGTGATGACTGGGGAGTGGCGGCGCTGGCTCAGCGCGGCATGCTCAGGCGGATGTTGAAGGTGTAGTCGACCTGGACGGGCCGGCCCTGGAACGTCACCGGCTTGTAGCGCTGGGCATACAGCGAGTCCAAAACGGCCTGCTCCATGTGCGGCAGCGGCTTGATGATGCGGCAGCGCTCGACCTTGCCCTCGGTGGTGATGACGCACTTGACGATCATGAGGCCCTGGACATGGGCCTCGAGGGCCTCGCGGGTGTACTGCGGCTGAGGACCTGACAGCTTCTCGGGGCGGGTCATTCCCGCGCCGAAGGGCAATACGTCCGTGCCGGTGCCTCCCACCTGGCCCCCGAGCACGCCACCGACCACACCGCCAATCACTCCGCCGACGACGCCTCCCGCCACACCGCCTTCAACTCCACCCTCGACCTCTTCCTCGGTCGCCTCTTCCTCCTCGGCGGCCGGCTCCGGCTCCACCTCGGGTGGCTTCTCCTGGGGGATTTCCTTGGGCTGGACGATGGTGTCCGGCTTCTTCACCGTGGGCTTCTTGGTGGGGGTCTTCTTCGAAGCCGGAGGAGGGGGAGGAGGCGGCGGTGGCGCCGCGGCCACCGGAGGGGCCATGGCCTGCTTGAACGTCACCTCGACTTCCTTCTCTTCCTCTTTCGGCGGCCGCATCGACAACCATGCGATGCCACCCACCAGAGCGACGTGCAGCACCACCGAGACGACGGCACCCACTCCGAATCGGGACTTGGGCCCTTGCCCTCGGTCAAGGACAGAGTCGAACATGCGGTAACGCTCCTGAACTCGGGTGGACACCCACCACATCCCGCCCGGATCGCAAAAGGCGCGCTACCATACAAAAATCGCGGACGGGTGCAAGTGACCCCACCTGGGGAAAGACCACCTGTGTGATCGGGCAATGCCCCAGGCATCAGCAAAAATCAACGTCGTGTTGACAACAAGGTCACCTCAGATATTTTGCCCGACGCTTTTTGCTGCACCGTAGCCCACCTTGGAGGGGTTCCCAGCATGCAAGTCAGACGGATGCTCCGGGCGACTGGAGCGGTCGTAGTTGCGGGCTTGTCGTACGGCACCGCGGCCTACGCCGACAGCGTCATCATCGGAAGTGTTGTCAACGCTGACAACAAGAAGCCCGTAGCGGACGTCGTGGTCACGGCCACCTCTCCCAATCTTCAAGGTGAGCAGGTTGTCGTAACGGACGCGCAGGGCCAGTACCGTATTCCCCAGCTTCCTCCCGGTGTCTACACGCTGCGCTTCGACAAGGAGTCGTTCCGGCCCTTCTCGCGCGCGGAAGTGCAGCTGCGTCTGGATCGCACCATCCGGGTGAACGTGGAGCTGCTGCCCGAGGGCTTCACCGAGGAGATCGTCCTCACGGGCACGCCGCCCACCATCGACGTCGGCTCGACGAGCACGGGCGTCAACGTCGATCAGGACTTCATCAAGCGCATCGCGGTGAACCGTCCGGGTGGCAAGGGCGGCGGCGCGCGCTCCTTCGAGAGCCTGGCCGAGCTGGCCCCGGGCGCGCAGAGCGACTCGTACGGCGTGTCCATCAACGGCACCACCTCGCCCGAGAACGGCTACGTGGTGGACGGCCTGTCGACGAACGATCCCGCCTTCGGCGTCAACGCGAGCCCCCTGAGCGTGGAGTTCGTGCAGGACGTCAACATCATCACCGGCGGTTACATGCCGGAGTACGGCCGCTCCACGGGCGGTGTGATCAACGCGGTGACGAAGTCGGGCTCCAACGAGTTCCACGGCTCCATCTACGGCACCGTCACCCCGGGCTTCGCCGAGGGTCCGCGCACCCCGGTGCGCCAGGCCGCCTCGGTCGTCGCCGGCCAGAACGCGCTGAACTTCCTGGGTGACGTGGGCGCCACCCTGGGCGGTCCCATCCTCAAGGACAAGCTCTGGTTCTTCGCTGGCGTGGCCCCGTCCTACACCAGCTACACCCACACCCGCACCCTCAACCGCATCCTGATCGAGCGGGACGCCAACGGCAATCCGGTGGTGGACGCCGAGGGCAACACGGTCACGCAGAAGGATCAGTTCGGCTTCGAGAAGACCGAGTTCATTCCGAACTCGTCGAGCCAGTACGGCGTCCGGGCCCAGTCGGTGCAGTACCTCGGCAAGCTGACCTACCTGCTCAACCAGGACCACAACATCTCCGTGTCGATCGCCGGCACGCCGAGTTCGTCCGGTGGCCGCGGCGTGTTCGCGATCGATCCGCAGTCGGGCGGGCTGCCGGAGCGCTACAACGGCAAGCCGGGCAGCGCGGCGTTCGCCAACGTCCAGGAGCTGACGAGCGCCACCTCGGCGGCCCTCAAGTACGCGGGTGCCTTCAACGACAAGAACATCCTGGTGGATGCCAACCTCGGTTGGTTCCACCAGACGTCCGCCACCCTGCCGGTGGATGGTTCGCGGCCGGGTGACACGACGGGGGCCGCGGGCCTCGCGCTGGTGTGGTACCGCCAGCCCCGCTCCATCGCCTTCTACGAGCCGGAGATCCCGAACATCGCGGCGCTGTGCGATGACGGGAAGGGTGGAACGGTCGCCTGCCCGGCCAGCAACTCGTCCAGCAACTACTACTCGGGCGGTCCTGGCCTCATCAAGGACGCCCTGCTGGACCGCGTGCAGGGCAACGCCAAGGTCACCTACCTGCTCAAGGCCCTGGGCAGCCACGTGTTCAAGGCGGGCGTCGACATCGAGCGCCTCAACTACAACAACGTCCGTGCCTACACGGGTGGCGTGTACCTGCGCGAGGGAACGAGCAGCACCCTGTGGCAGGACTACCGCCGCTACGGCTTCCTGTCGGGTCCGGATGCCTCGACGAACCAGCTCACCCAGACGGCCAACTCCGCCAGCACCACCGCGGGTGGTTTCATCCAGGACAGCTGGACGATCGCCAACCGCGTGACGCTCAACGTGGGCGTGCGCTACGACTCCCAGTGGCTGTATGGCAACGGCGGCCAGGATCTGGCCTTCGTGCTCGGCAACCAGATCTCCCCGCGCCTGGGTGTGATCGTCGACCCGATGGCCAACGGCCGCATGAAGGTGTACGCCAACTTCGCGCGCTACTACGAGCAGGTGCCCATCAACCTGCTCGACCGTGGCTTCCCCACCGAGCAGCGCTACGTCGCCTACCGCAACCCCGGGACGGGCAGTGGGTGCGATGCGACCAACATCGACACGCCCGAGGGCCAGCGCGCGTGCCTCGCCGGTAGCAACCTGGCGCAGATCAACTCGTACAGCGATCTGAACCCCAGCTTCAGCTACCTGGGCGGCAAGGCCGACGCGACGCCGGTGGACCCCAACATCCAGCCCCAGTCCTCGGACGAGCTGCTCTTCGGCGCCGAGTACGAACTGCTGGCCAACACCCGCCTGGGCGCCACCTATACCCACCGCAGCATGAACTCGGTCATCGAGGACATGAGCCGCGATGGTGGCAACACGTACTTCCTCGGCAACCCGGGCTCCGGCTTCACCAAGGGGGAGTTCCCGAAGGCCACGCGTGACTACGACGCGGTGTCGGTGTTCCTCACCCGCAACTTCACGGATGGCTGGCTGGCGCAGGCGAGCTACACGTGGTCGCGTCTGTACGGCAACTACGCCGGTCTGTTCCGTCCGGAGAATGATCAGCTCGATCCGAACACCAACTCGGACTTCGACCTGGTCGAGCTGTTGGACAACCGCACGGGCCTGCTGCCCTACGACCGCACCCACTCCGTCAAGCTCTTCGGCGCCAAGGAGTTCAACTTCACCAACAACCTGACGGGCAGCCTCGGTCTGTCGTACCGCGGCAACTCGGGCACGCCCATCAGCTACCTCGGCGGTCACCCCACCTACGGTACGAGCGAGGCGTTCATCCTCCCCCGTGGCACCGCGGGCCGCACGCCCTGGGTTCACAACATCGATGGCAACATCGGCGTGAACTACCGCGTGACCCGGACCAACGTGCTGTCGCTCAGCCTGGACGTGTTCAACATCTTCAACTTCCAGCAGTACACGCAGGTGGATCAGATCTACGCCAACGAGGACGTGCTGCCCATCAAGGACGGCATCGAGGGCGAGCTGACCCCGGACAAGGTGACGACGGTCGCGGGCACCCCGCTGCCGGCGGACAAGGTGAACAAGAACTTCAAGCAGGCGACCGTCTACCAGGCTCCGCGGCAGATCCGCCTGGGTCTCAAGTACACCTTCTGAGAACGCTACCCGATGGGATCACGAGACATGAGCAAGCGTATTTCTACCGCGGTAGCCATCCTGGGCCTGGCCGGTATGTTCTCCGGATGCAACCTCGAGCAGCCGTCCGCCGGCTGCCAGGTGCAGGACGCCACGGATGCGTACTGGCAGGCGGGGTACTTCCTGAAGAACTCCGCGGATGCCACCAAGTCGTGCGGCGGCCTCAAGGGTGAGCCGATCGGCGTCTTCAAGTACATCGATCCCTGCCCGGACAAGAACGCCGAGTGCCCGACGCAGGGTCAGGCGGTTCAGCCCACGCGCCTGGCGATCCGCCCGGAGGGTGCGGCGTCCCTCGTGTCCTTCACCGACAAGGACGACGAGGAAAAGCTCCGGGTCGCGGACCCCAAGGCGGCCACCAGCCTGTCGGCCACCCTGGCTGACGAGCCGAACGAGCAGGGCCTGTGTGGCGCGGAGGGCTTCAGCCCGATCAGGGTCGATGCGCGGGCGGTCACCGTCGCCGAGGACAACGTGGAGGAAGCTCTCGACGCGGAGTCGGTGTCCTACGCGTATGAGGACGTGAAGGTCTACTCGGCGCCCTCGGCTCCGGGCACGCAGTTGAGCGCGACGGTCCGCTACTCGACGGGCACCAGTGGCGAGTCGTGCGAGTACCAGATGCTCGCCCTGTGGCCCCAGGTGCCGTGCAGCGTGGATGCCTTCAAGAACCAGACGCCCGAGAACGCGGCTTCTCGTTGCGCCGAGGGCTCGGGCCTCAACCCGGACTTCGACGCGGTGTGCATCGCCGACATCGGCCCGCCGCTCGTGAAGCGGGACAAGGACGGCAACGTCATCTCCGTCACGCCCCGTGGCGGCTGCGTGCCCAACCCGGAAAAGGGCGTTCCCGCCTTCAAGGTGAAGAAGTAACCGGCTCCTTGCTGGCGCCTGGCTCGTTGCTCGCCGGGTGGAAGTGAATCGCGGCCCTGGTCGTCCCTCCCCATGGGAGTGGCGTGCCAGGGCCGCGGTGTTATGGAGATCCGTGGTCCCACGGTTGCCCAGGAAGGTGCATGGAGCGTCGGTACTCACTCGTTGAACGCGCCCAGGCCCTGCTCGCCGACGAGCAGGGGACGCTCTACAAGGACGCCCCCTACCGGGTCGCGCTCTGCTACCCGAGCCCCTACCACGTGGGCATGAGCTCGCTCGGCTACCAGGCCATCTACGGCGAGGTGCATGCCCACGCCGGGGTGACGGCCGAGCGCGCCTTCCTGCCCGACGACGTGGAGGAGTACCGGCGCACCCGCACGCCGCTCTTCACGCTGGAGACCCAGTCCCCCGTCTCCGAGTTCCCCCTGCTGGCCTTCTCGGTGGCGTACGAGCTGGAGCTCACGGGGCTCTTCTCCATGCTGGAACTGGCCCGCATCCCCCTGCTCAAGGAGGAGCGCACCGAGCGCCATCCGCTCATCGTCGCGGGCGGCCCGCTCACCTTCTCCAATCCGGATCCGCTCGAGCCCTTCGTGGACGTGCTCGTGCAGGGCGAGGCGGAGGATCTCATCCACGTGCTCCTGGACGCTGCGGTGTCCATGGACAAGGACGCGCTGCTCACCCACCTGGCCGGCATCCCCGGCTTCCGGGTGCCGGGACGCGGCGGGGCGCGCTACCACGTCGCCAAGAGCACCGATGCGCGGCTGCCGGCGCGCTCGGCCATCATCACCCCCCACACCGAGCTGCGCTCGATGTTCCTCATCGAGCCGGAGCGGGGGTGCTCGCGCGGGTGCCACTACTGCGTCATGCGGCGCACCACCAACGGTGGCATGCGCACCGTGCCGCCCGAGCGCGTGCTGTCGCTCATCCCCGAGCACGCCCGGCGCGTGGGCCTGGTGGGCGCGGCGGTGACGGATCACCCCCGCATCGTCGAGCTCTTGCGCACCCTGGTGGACGCCGGACGCGAGGTGGGCGTCTCCTCGCTGCGCGCGGACCGGCTCACCCAGGAGCTGGTGGATCAGCTGCGGCGCGGTGGCGCCACCAACCTCACCGTGGCCGCGGATGGCGCCTCGCAGCGCATGCGCGACCTGGTGGACCGCAAGCACTCCGAGGAGCAGATCATCCGCGCGGCGAACTTCGCCAGGACGGCCGGCATGCGCCAGCTCAAGGTGTACAACGTCGTGGGCCTGCCCCTGGAGGAGGACGCGGACGTGGACGAGCTGGCCCGCTTCACCACGGAGCTCTCGCGCATCATGCCGGTGGCCCTGGGCGTGGCCCCCTTCGTGGCCAAGCGCAACACGCCCCTGGATGGCGCGCCCTTCGCCGGCATCCGCGAGGTGGAGTCCCGACTGGAGCGGCTGCGGCGCGGCCTCAAGGGCCGGGCGGAAGTGCGGCCCACCTCGGCCCGGTGGGCCTGGGTGGAGTACATGCTCGCCCAGTGTGGCCCCGAGGCGGGCCTGGCCGCCATGGACGCGTGGAAGGCCGGAGGCAGCTTCGCGGCCTTCAAGCGCGCCTTCCAGGAGCGTGGCTGCCGGCCCTATCTGGCCCGCCGCGTGGAGGATGGCCGGCGCAAGTCCACCACCTGGCCCGTCGTGGACGGGGTGGCTCCGACCGCCGCTTGACGGTTGGCGCGTGCCGCCCTTGCCCCCCGCCGCCCGCTGTCTGTTAGAAGGCCGGACGCGCCGCTCCCAGGCGCCAGGAGGCTTGCAGCCGCAGTGAGCACGGATCGGGTGGACAAGGCGTGGCAGCGCAAGGGACTGAAGGATTACTCGACGGAGGCCATCATCGGCACGCTCGGGCACTACGGTGTCCAGGTGCAGGAGGCGGACTTCCGCCAGCTGGCCGAGAAGCAATACCCCTCGGGCATCGCCCAGGGGTGGTTGGCGTCGTGGAAGGGCACGGGCCAGTTCGCCCCCTTCCCGTTCGCCGCCGCGGGTGAGTTGTGGCGGCGCTGGTTGTCCGACCGGCTCGCCCCCTACGAGCTCTCCGAGAGCCTCGCCCAGCTCATGGGCGCGCTCGGGGCGCTGCTCCAGGGAGGGGCCCAGGCCGCCGCGGCTTCCGCCTTCGAGCGCATGAACGCGGTGCGCCAGCGCGTGCCCCTCAACGACAAGGGCGAGCCCGAGCCGGGCTTCATGCAGGAGGCCCTCCGGGTGTTCGACGAGCGCGCCGCCCGCGCGTTCGACGACCTGGCCGAGATGCTCTCCAAGGCGGGCCACACCGAGGCCGCCGACTCCTTCGCGGACCTGGAGGAGTTCCTCCTGCCGGATCGCCGGGGCGTGTCCAAGCCCATCATCCGCGCCGCCCGGGGTGAGCGCGACGCGGCGCTCGAGGACTTGCAGAAGGTGGCCGGGGATGGCGCGCGCACGCCGCTCTCGCGCGTGCTCGCCGTGGATGCCCTGCTGCACCTGGGCGCCAACGACAAGGTGGCCGCCGTGGGCCGCCCCCTCCTCGAGGAGGCCGAGCGCATCCAGGACTGGCACATGGCCCTGGACGTCACCGCCCGCCTGGAGCACGCCTACAAGCAGCTCGGTGAGAAGACCGCGCTCGCCGCGCTCGCCCAGGATCGCGCCCGCATCGAGAAGGCGCACGACGAGGCCCACCCGAACCACAAGCGTCAGCACCAGCACCAGCACTGAGCGGGTGTCTGGCCGTGCCCCCTCCCGCCCTCGCGCGCGGGAGGGGTGTCCCTCAGTAGGGCACGTCTTCCTCGGGCCGCTCGGGCACGGGGAGCGGAGCCTCGGCGAGCGCCGTGTCGGAGGCGGGCTCTTCGCGCGCGCCGCCCCGGCGGGGCAGGGGGATGTGCTTCACCCCGGGCACCGCTTCCTGCACGTCCTTCACCGGCACCACCGCGCCCACCGTCGTGTAGCGGATGGCGCCCGTCTGCGTGAAGGTGTGCCGCAGCTCGTACCCCTTCGCCCTCGGCAGGAACCACTCGCGCACCGCCTTGAGCGGCAGCACGTGCAGTTCGTTCTGCACGAGGAACACGTACACCATGAGGTCCGCGCCGCTGTAGAGGAAGCAGCCCGGCGTGTCCCGCTCCAGGTTGGACACCAGCTCGAAGAAGTAGCGCTTGCGGCGGGGCTGCCGGTCGCCCTTCACCTCGATGCCGCGCACCTCGCCCGAGGGCAGCTCCCAGAGCAGATCCACGCCCCGGTGCTGGAAGCGGGGGTCCTCCTGCACGTCATGGACGCGCGAGCCGGGCTCGGCCGATTGCAACCACGTCCGGGCGTGCTGCACGGCCCGGTCGGCCGCGCCCATCACGCCCCTCATGCTGAAGCCGCGTGCCATCAGCGGCGCAGCTCGACACCGGTGGCCACCAGCTGCACCTCGCGCGGCTTGCCGTCGGCGCCCCGGGGGACGATGGCGCCCTCGGCCTCGTAGTGGCTGGCCATCGCCTCGCTCAGCTCGGACACCTTCACCACGCCCTCCACGCGCGCCTGCGAGCCCGCCGAGTCCACCGGCACGAAGAAGCCATAGTCCTTGAACGTCACCCGCACCCCGGCGCCCTTGTCCCCGGTGGCCAGCTCCATCCAGCAGCCCTTCTTCTGGCAGGCCTTGCGCACCTGGCCCTCCACCCGCACCGTCTTGCCGTCGTGCGGCTGGGGTTTGGCCACCAGGTCGGCGAGCTTCACCGCCGGGGCGCCCTTGAGGGCCTCTCCCCGCGTCAGCGTCCAGCCGTCGTTGGGCTTCGCGTCGGCGGCGGCCTCCTTCGGGTGGGGACAGTCCTCCTGGACGGCGAGCTTCGCGGCGGGCTTCTGCCCGGCGGTCGGGTTGCCGGCCAGCGCCACGAGGGGAAGAGCGAACAGCGTCACCAGGGTCGCGCGGAAGGTCTTCATCCCTCACCGATAGCCCGAAGCCTTTGGGCGGGCAAGATGCCCACCTTCCCGAGTACACTGCTGGACGTGAAGCTCCTGCTGCCCAAGCCCAACCGCACCTTCGGGGCGAGCGACGTGCTCGGCCTGTTGGGGCTCGTCGGTCTGCTCGTCGCCCGCTACATCCCCGTGGCGAAGCTCATCCCCTTCTGGGGGTGTGCCTTCCGCGAGACGACCGGCTGGCCCTGCCTGGGCTGCGGGCTCACGCGCGTGGCGGATCGCGTCGCCCACTTCCAGTTCGCCCTCGCCTGGCAGGCCAACCCCCTGGGCACGGTGGCCGCCTTCTTCTTCGCCCTCATGGTGGTGGTGACGCTGCTCCACCTCGTCTTCGCCATGCCCGTGCCCGAGCTCCAGCTCTCCCCCCGGGAGTGGCACTGGGTGCGCATCGTCGGCGTCCTCGTCGTCCTCCTCAACTACGCCTGGGTCGTGGTGGTGACGAGGTTCCCCCACCTGCTCGCCTAGGGCCCCACCTTGCTCTCCTCCGCGCTCCTCCTGTTGGGCTACCTGGCTGGCTCCATCCCCTTCGGTGTGCTGCTCACCCGCTGGGTGCGGGGCGTGGACGTGCGCCAGAGCGGCAGCGGCAACATCGGCGCCACCAACGTCACCCGCGTGGCCGGCAAGAAGCTGGGCGCGGTGGTGCTCGTGCTGGATGCGCTCAAGGGCGCGCTCGCCGTGGGCCTCGCCCTGTGGCTCGTGCCCGGGGAGCCCCGCGTGCATGCCGCGGTGGGACTCGCGGCCTTCCTCGGCCACGTCTACCCGGTGTGGCTCAAGCTCCAGGGCGGCAAGGGCGTGGCCACCGCGCTCGGCGTGCTCGCGGTGCTCGTGCCCCTGGCGGCGCTGTCCGCGGCGTTCGTGTACGCGGGCCTCGTGGCCGCCTGGCGCGTGAGCTCCGTGGGCTCCCTGGCTGGCGGCGTCACGGCCGTCGTCGTCGCCGCCCTCACCGCCCCCTCGCTCGAGTACGCCGGGCTCTCAGCCCTGCTCTTCGTCCTCATCCTCTGGACGCACCGGGGCAACATCCACCGGCTGCTGCGGCGCTCCGAGCGGCGCTTCTGAGCGCCTCTCCGCGTCCCGCATGGGGGGCCGCGTGTAGAAGGCCGGGTAGCCGAGCAACGTGCAGGCGATGGGGCCGTTCCACAGCTCCCGGCGGGAGCTCGGGCGGACGTGGAAGGCGCTCTCGAAGGCCGGGTTTCCCGAGAGCACGAACAGCCGCCAGCCCTTCTGCGCCCGGAGACTGTCGCCCAGCTTGAAGTAGAAGCTCTTCATCCCCTTCTGCCCCCCCGAGCCCAGGCGATCTCCATAGGGCGGGTTGGTGAGCAGCAGGCCCGGAGGCTCGGGCAGGGCGGGCAGCTTCGTCGCGTCGCCCTCCTCGAGGCGGATCTCCTCCGAGAGCCGCGCCGCCTTCACGTTGCGCCGCGCCGCCTCCAGCGCCTCGGGATCCTTGTCGAAGCCGAGCAGCGGCACGGTCACCTTGCGCTCATGGCGGCGGGCATCCGCGCGCATGTCCTCGAGCAGCTCGCGCGCGCGGGCGCCCAGGTGCGGCCACTTCTCCACGGCGAAGTCCCGGGCGATGCCGGGCGCGCGCCGGCGGGCGATGAGGCCCCCCTCGATGAGGATCGTCCCCGAGCCGCACATGGGGTCCACCAAGGCCTCCTCGCCGGTGTAGCCCGCGGCGCGCAGGAGGGCCGCCGCGAGCGTCTCCTTCATGGGGGCCGCGGTGGGGCGCACGCGGTAGCCCCGGCGGTGCAGGGGCTCGCCGCACAGGTCCAACGAGAGCGACAGCTTCTCGCGCACCAGGTGGGCCACCACGCGCACGTCCGGGTTCTTCGGGTCCACGTCCGGCCGCGAGCCGCGCTTGTCGCGCATCCGGTCCACCACCGCGTCCTTCACCTTGAGCGCCACGAAGCCCGTGTGGCTGTGCTCACTGTCCTTGAGCGTGGCCTCCACCGCGAAGGTCGTCTCGGGCGTGAGGTGCTCCTCCCAGGGCACGCTGGCGACGGCGTCGTACAGGCCGTCCGCGCCCCGGGCCTCGAACTCCCCCAGCGGGTAGAGCACGCGCATGGCGATGCGCGACCAGAGGCAGACCTTGAGCGCCTCGTCGAGCGAGGCCAGGAAGCGCACGCCTCCCCGGTCCTGCCGGATGCGGCGCGCGCCGAGTTCCTTGAGTTCGTCGGCGAGGAGTTCCTCAGTGCCGCGCGCCGTGGTGGCGAAGAGAGCGAGACGTTCAGCCATGTCCCCGCCTTACCAAGCCCACCCGCCCGCTACCACTTCAACCACACGGGAGGGCAGGGGAGCACTCCGCCGCTCAGGCCTGGACGGGCAGGCCAGGGGAGTCGGCCCGGCGCTCCTCGGGACGCACGAGGAGGACATAGACGAGCAGGGCGGCGAGCGCGAAGCCCGCCATGACTCCCGTGACGGCGAGGGCGCTGCGCCCATCGAAGAACCAGGCCACGAGCGCGCTGGCGAGCGCGCCCCCGAGCATCCGCAGCCCGCTGAGCACCGCGGAGGCCACGCCGGCGATCCTCGCCATGGGCTGGAGCGCCCCGTGCGTGGCGTTGGGCGAGATGAGCCCGATGCTGAAGTGGCACACGAAGAACACGGGCATGAGGGTGCCCAGGCGCGCCAGTCCGGCCAGGGTCATGAGCACGAGCACCGTGGCGCCGGTGACGCACAGGGCCATGCCCGCCTTCAGCAGCGTGGCGGCGGACACGCCCCGGGCGCTCAACCGCCCATTGGTGAACGCGCCCGTCATCGACGCCACGGCGGTGATCGCGAAGCAGAGGCCGTAGACGCTGGGGGAGACGCCCAGCACGTCCATCAACACCAGGGACGAGCCGGAGATGTAGGCGAAGGCGCAGCCGAACGACAGGGCGTTGATGATGGAGTACCCGATGCTTCGCTTGTGGCGGATCGCCTGCCCGTAATCGCGCACGAGCCCCTTCACCGACAGGGTGGCCCCCGCCTCCCGCCGCGCGGATTCCTCCAGGCCGAGCCCCGACGCCAGCAGGAGCACCACCCCGCCCGCGGCCAGCGTGGCGTAGATGAAGCGCCAGTGAGCCACCGTCAGCACCCAGGCGCCGATCGTGGGGGCCACCATGGGCGCGATGCCCATCACCAGGGTGACGTAGGACAGCCGGGCCCGCGCGGTGGCGCCCTCGAACAAGTCACGGATGATGGCGAGCACCAGCACCGTGCCGGCTCCCGCGCCCGCTCCCTGGACGAAGCGCCAGCACAAGAGGACCGGCAGGGACTGGGCGACGGCGCAGCCCACGCCGGCCACCACGAACACCGTGCAGCCGATCAGCAGCAACGGCCGCCGTCCGTAGCGGTCCGACAGGGGCCCATAGACGAGCGGCGCCAGGGCGAACCCCAGCATGAAGAGGCTCAGCGACAGCGAGGCCCCGGCCGACGTCGTCCCGAGGGACTGGGCCATGGCCGGGAGCGCCGGCAGTCCCATGTCGATGGAGAACGGCGGCAGCATGCTGAGCGCGCCCAGCAGCAGGGTGAAGGCGAAGGAACCAGGCCGGATTCGCAAGGGCGTCCTCAATGGGGTGTATCGCGATGCGGTACAGTGTATTGTCAGGCGGTACATAACTAGAAGCCCGAGGAGCGGGTGTCAATCCCAAGGCCCGAGGAGCCCATGACGGAGAAGGACGAGGCGGAGCGAGAGGAGGGAGGACGGCGGGGTGAGAGCATCCAGGTGATCGCCCGGGCCGCGGCCATCCTCCGGGCGCTCGCCGGCCAGGCGGAGGGGCTGAGCCTGGGGCAGATCGCGAAGCGGGTGGAGCTGCCCCGGTCGACGGTGCAGCGCATCGTCGGCGCGCTGGCGGCGGAGCAACTGGTGACGGTGGGCCGGACGGGCGAGGGCGTGCGGCTGGGGCCGACCCTGACGCTGCTGGCCGCCGCCGCCCAGACAGATCTGCTCTCCGTGGCCCAGCCGCACCTCGAGGCGCTCACGCGGCGCGTGCACGAGACGGTCAACCTGTCGGTGTTCCAGGGCAACCAGGCCGTCTGTGTGGCGATCAGTCAGTCGGAACGGGAGCTGAGCGTGCGCTCCTCCCTGGGCAGCTCCTTTCCTCTGTACAGCACCGCCCATGGCAAGGCGCTGCTCGCGGAGATGTCGGACGAGGACGTCACCCGGCTCGTTGGCTCCCGCCTCGAGCCGCTGACGGCGAAGACGGTCCGCTCCCTGCCCCAGTTGCTGGCACAGCTGCGCGAGGTGCGTGAGCGGGGAATGGCCTTCGATCTCGGTGAGCGCTCGGAGGACATCTGTGCCCTCGGGGTCACGCTGCGGCTGGCGACCGGGCCCCGCTATGCCCTGTCGATACCGGTGCCCTCCCAGCGCTTCGAGGCGCAGCTCCCCACGCTGCGTGAGGAGCTGCTGCGCTGCCGGGAGGACATCGAGGCCGCGGCGGGAGTGGCCCTGCGTCCCGCCTCGGCGTTCGTCGGCAAGCCGGGGTAGGTGGGGGCCTCAGGCGCCCGCCATCTCGCCCAGGTTGCGAATGAGCACCTCGCGCGGCTTGGCCCCATCCGCCGGACCCACCACGCCATCGCGCTCCATGCGCTCGATCATTCGCGCCGAGCGGTTGTAGCCGATGCGCATCTTGCGCTGGAGCATGGAGATGGACACGGCCTTCATCTCGCTCACCGTGGCCAGCGCCTGATCGTACAGCTCGTCGGACAGGTCGTCCTCTTCGCCGCCACCGCCCTCGCCGTCCTCGTCGCGCGGCTTGAGGATGGACTCGTCGTAGACGGGCTTGCCCTGGGCCTTGAGGTGGTCCACCGCCCCCTTGATTTCATTCTCGGAGACGAAGGCTCCGTGCACGCGCTGCAGGTGCGCGCTCGTGGGCGGCATGATGAGCATGTCGCCCATGCCCAGCAGGGCCTCGGCGCCCACCGTGCCCAGGATGGTCATCGAGTCCGGCTTGGAGCGCAGCATGAAGCTGATGCGCGTGGGGAAGTTGGCCTTGATGATGCCCGTGACGACGTCCGTGGACGGACGCTGCGTGGCCACCATCAGGTGGATGCCGGCGGCGCGCGCCATCTGCGCCAGGCGCGCCACGTACGTCTCCACCTCGCGGCTGGCCACCATCATCAGGTCCGCCAGCTCGTCGATGATGACCACGATGTAGGGCAGCTTCTTCCACTCCTTCTTCTCCTCCTCGGGAGTGGAGGACTCGCCCGCGGCCTCGAGCGCGGCGTCCACCGCGTCGTCCATGCCGTCATCACCGTCCGCGTCGGCCTCCTCGGCGCCCTGCTGCTCGGGCGCGTCCTCGGACTCGGACAGGGCCTCGCGCACCTCCTCGTCGTCGTCGAAGCGGGGCGCGGCGACGCCCGGCCCCGTGCTCGCGGTGGAGGCGGGCTCCTCGATGATGGCGTCCTCGGGCGTGGCCACGTCCACCACCAGCACCTTCTTGGGCTTCTTGGGCGCGGCGGCGGCCTTGCGCGGGGCGGCCTCGGTGGCACGCGAGGCGCGCTCGGCCTCGTTGGTCTCCACGAACTTGTTGAAGCCGGCGATGTTGCGCACGCCCGCCTCGGACAGCATCTGGTAGCGCCGCTCCATCTCCTCCACGGCCCAGCGCAGCGCGAGCGCCGCCTTCTTGGGATCCGTCACCACGGGCAGCAGCAGGTGGGGGATGCCCTCGTAGACGGACAACTCGAGCATCTTCGGGTCCACCATGATGAAGCGCACCTCCTCGGGCGTGGACTTGAGGAGGATGCTCATGATCATCGAGTTGACGGCCACGGACTTACCCGAGCCGGTGGTACCCGCGATGAGCAGGTGGGGCGCCTTGGCCAGGTCGAAGACGTACGGCATGCCCTCGATGTCCTTGCCCACGCACATGGTGAGCTTGCTGCTGGCCTTCTGGAACACGTCCTGCTCGGCGATCTCCTTGAGGTAGACGGTCTCGCGGTCGCGGTTGGGCACCTCGATGCCGACCACGCCCTTGCCGGGGATGGGGGCGACGATGCGCACGCGCATGGCCTCCATGGCCATGGCCAGGTCGTCCTGGAGCGCGGCGATCTTGCTCACCTTGATGCCGGGTCCCGGGAGGAACTCGTACATGGTGACCACGGGGCCGGGGCGGATCTCCACCACCTCGCCGGTGATGCCGAAGTCGGCGAGCTTGGCGCGCAGCTTCTCCGCGGTGGTGAGGAAGGCGTCCTTGTCGAGCGCCGAGCGCTCCTTCTTCTCGATGGCGAGCACGTCCAGGGGCGGCAGCGAGAAGCTGGTGCGTCCGCCCACGAACTGGAACTCGTGCTCCTTCTTCTTGACCACGGCGGTGGGCTTGGGCGGGGCCTTGGGCTCCACGATGAGCGGGGTGCGCGCCGCCTGGGCGGCGGGCGAGGCGGGCACGATCGCCGCGGGCGAGGCGAGCGCCAGGGCGGATGCGGCGGGCGCCGGGGCCGGAGCCTCGGACTCGGGGGCCTCGAGTGCCTCCGCGCTCGGGCCGGTGACGATGTTGGGCGCCTTGCCCCGCTTGCCCTTGGCGGCGTCCGCGGGAGGCGGCTGGGGCGCGGCGGGCGTGACGGGCACGGCGTTGGCGGCCCCCGAGGGGGACAGGAAGGAGGCCCACACCGGATCCGCGCCGGGCGCGGGCCTGGCGGCGGCGGTGGGAGCCGTCGGGGCGGTGACGATGTTGGGGACGTGGGCGGGGGCGTCGGCGGCCTTGGCGCGTGCGTCGCGGGCGGCGTCCTTGGCCTCCTTGGCGGTCTTCTTCGCGAGCGCCAGGCGCTCCTTCTCCTCCTGACGCGCCAGGCGCAGGGCCTCCTCGGCCATGAGCTCCGCCTCGGCGGCCTCGGCCTCGGCGACGAGCTGCTCGGCCTCCTCGAGCTCCGCCTCCTCCTGCTCGATCTGCGCGAGGAAGGCGGCCTCCTCCTCATCCTCCTGGGCAGCGCGCTCCTTGCGCTCCTTGTAGGCCTCCTTCTGCTGCTCCCAGAAGGTGAGGGCGGCGGCCTCCACCCGCTGGCCGAGCGCGCAGGCCCCGCTCCACGCGAGCGAGCACAGCTTGAGGAAGGTGTACTGGGTGCCCACGATGAGGGCGGCGGCGCACACGGTGGTCACCAGGATGATGGTGCCCACGGTGGAGAAGAGGCCCACCAGGAGCCCCCCGAGCGTGGCGCCGATGAAGCCGCCGGGCGGATGGGCCTGGCCGGGCTGGTTGCCGATGAAGAGCTGGGCGAGCACCGCGCCGCTCAGGGTGAGCAGCACGAGCGCCACCATCTGGGGCCAGCGGCGCCGCTCGCGGTTGCCCACGAAGACGATCATGGCGGCGTAGAGCCCACACAGGGGCAGCAGATACGCCCAGAAGCCGAGCAGGCCGCGCAGCTGGTCGGCGATGAGGTGGCCGATGGGGCCCACCGCGTTCTGGTAGTTCGTTCCCCGGCGGTCCTTCGCGTTGAAGGTGGCCACCGACACCAGTGACAGCACCGAGACCGCCATCAGGAACAGGCCGATGAGGGCCTTGCGGCCGGGACCCGCCTCGACGCCGCCACCCCCCCGCTTGGCCTTCTTTTCCGCGAGCGCCTTGCGGCGCGTGGCGATCTCCTGCCGCGAAAGGACGGTCTTTTCCCCTCTGGCCTTCCGTTCCGCCATGACTTTGCTCACACTCTCCGTAGCTGCCTGTAGCAGCCGACGGCCGGAGTGTAGGGAGGGCAGGGGGGCGGTCAATTTTCCGGCGGTCCATCCCCGGGTGCTCCGGCGTGACTACTTTGGAGCACCAGGATGGGGCGGAGCATGTATCTTGCGCCCCCGCTGAGTATCCTCACCCAGGAGTCCTGGATCATGGCCCACACGGACAAGCCCTCCACCAACGAAGACGATTACTTCGCGCGCGAGGAAATCGAGCAGAAGCGCAAGCTGGCCCACGAGCAGTCCCAGGCCCTGGCCGCCCAGCAGCGCGAGGAGCTCAAGAAGCTGCACTACATGAAGTGCCCCAAGTGCGGCATGGATCTGCACGCGCTGACCAAGGGCGACGTGGAGATCGACACGTGCTTCAACTGCCACGGCGTCTTCCTGGACGCGGGCGAGCTGGAGCGGTTGCAGGCGAACCTGGCGCACGAGAAGAACGGCCGGTGGATGGGCGCCGTCCTCAACCTCTTCAAGAACAAGTAGTTCCGCGCGGGAGCGTCCGGTCCATGAAGCTCTCTGTCGAGCAGGTCCGCCATGTGGCCACCCTCGCCCGCCTCTCCCTGTCTCCGGGGGAGGAGGAGCGCTATGCCGAGCAGCTCTCCGCCGTGCTCGACGCGGTGGCCCAGTTGCAGGAGCTGGACGTGAGCGGAGTGGAGCCCACCTCCCATGCCACGCTCGCCGCCTCGCTGTTGCG
Source organism: Cystobacter fuscus (assembly GCF_044360685.1). GTDB lineage: Bacteria > Myxococcota > Myxococcia > Myxococcales > Myxococcaceae > Cystobacter > Cystobacter fuscus_C. Next base: position 2,504,438 of record NZ_CP043491.1, read on the forward strand.
CGAGGACGAGCCGCGGCCCTCGCTGCCTCCGGACCGGGCGCTGGCCAACGCGCCTGCCCGGGGAGGCACCAGCTTCGCCGTCCCGAAGATCCTGGAGTGACGCCATGTCGTTGACCGACCTCACCCTCCTGGAGCTGGCGGCGAAGCTGGCCTCGGGCGAAACCAGTTCCGTGGAAGCGACGCGGGCGTGCCTGGCGCGCATCGCGCAGGTGGACGGGAAGGTGAAGGCCTTCCTGCGCCTGGACGAGCGCGGGGCCCTGGCGGCGGCCGAGGCCAGTGACGCGCGCCGTGCCACGGGCACGCGGCTGGGGCCGCTGGATGGCGTGCCGGTGGCCGTGAAGGACATCTTCCTCACCGAGGGGGTGGAGACCACGTGCGCCTCGCGCGTGCTCCAGGGCTTCGTGCCCCCCTATGACGCCACGGCGGTGCGGCTGCTCAAGCAGGCGGGCCTGCCGGTGGTGGGCAAGCTCAACCAGGACGAGTTCGCCATGGGCTCGTCCAACGAGTCGAGCGCCTACGGCCCGTGCCACAACCCGTGGGATTTGACGCGCACGCCGGGAGGCTCCTCGGGAGGCTCGGCGGCGGCGCTGGCGGCGCGCGAGGTGTTCGGCACGCTGGGCACGGACACGGGCGGCTCCATCCGCCAGCCGGCGGCGCTCACCAACACCGTGGGCCTCAAGCCCACCTACGGGCGGGTGTCGCGCTACGGCGTCATCGCCTACGCCTCGTCGCTGGACGCGCCCGGCCCCATGGCCCGCACGGTGGGGGACGTGGCCGCGCTGCTGCAGGTGCTCGCGCGGCATGATCCGCTCGACTCGACGTCGGCGCCGGTGGACGTGCCGGACTACTCCGCGGACCTGGAGCACGGGGTGTCGGGGCTGCGCCTGGGCGTGCCGCGCGAGTACTTCGTCGAGGGCATGGATCCAGAGGTGGAGGCGTCGGTGCGCGCGGCGCTCGCGACCTACGAGAAGCTGGGCGCCACGCTGGTGGACGTGTCGCTACCCCACACGAAGTACGCACTGGCCACCTACTACCTGCTGGCCCCGGCGGAGGCGTCGAGCAACCTGGCGCGCTACGACGGCGTGCGCTACGGCTTCCGGGCGCGCGAGGGCCGGGGGCTCAAGGAGATGTACGGCCAGACGCGCGAGCAGGGCTTCGGCGCCGAGGTGAAGCGCCGCATCATGCTGGGCACCTACGCGCTGTCGGCGGGCTACTACGACGCCTACTACGTGCGGGCCCAGAAGGTGCGCACGCTCATCCGCGAGGACTTCTCGCGGGCCTTCACGCAGGTGGACGCGCTGGTGACGCCCACCTCGCCCGTGCCGGCCTTCAAGCTGGGCGAGAAGGTGGATGACCCGCTGTCCATGTACCTCATGGACGTGTGCACGCTGCCGTGCAACCTGGCGGGGCTGCCCGGGCTGTCCTTGCCGTGCGGCTTCACGAAGGCGGGCCTGCCCATCGGCCTGCAGCTCATGGGCCGGCCGTTCGACGAGGCGAAGCTGCTGCGCATCGGCCGGGCCTTCGAGCGCGAGCATGACTTCACGCGCCGCCTGGCGCCTGTTTGAGAACTCTTGTCGGAGACGTCATGTCCCTGAGCGATTTCCAGCCGGTCATCGGGCTCGAGGTCCATGCCCAGCTTCTGACGCACACGAAGATCTTCTGCGGCTGCTCCACCTCGTTCGGGGCGGCGCCCAACCACCACACGTGTCCGGTGTGCCTGGGGCTGCCCGGGGTGTTGCCGGTGCTCAACACGCGCGTGGTGGAGTTCGCCATCCGCACGGGCCTGGCGCTCGGGTGCACGGTGAAGAAGACGAGCGTGTGGAGCCGGAAGAACTACTTCTATCCGGACCTGCCCAAGGGCTATCAGATCACCCAGTTCGATCAGCCCATCTGCGAGTGGGGCCAGCTCTCCATCGACACGCCCGAGGGCGAGAAGCTCATCCGCGTGCGCCGCATCCACATGGAGGAGGACGCGGGCAAGAGCGTGCACGACGCCTCGGCGAGCGAGAGCCTGGTGGACCTCAACCGCGCGGGTGTGCCGCTCCTGGAGATCGTCAGCGAGCCGGACCTGCGCAGCGCGGACGAGGCGGTGGACTACCTCAAGGCGCTGCGCGACGTGCTGGTGTACCTGGGCGTGAACGACGGCAACATGGAGGAGGGCTCGTTCCGCTGCGACGCCAACGTGTCGGTGATGCGCAAGGGCGCCACCGTGTATGGCCAGCGCGTGGAGCTCAAGAACATCAACTCGTTCCGCTTCGTGAAGCAGGCCATCGAGTACGAGATCTCCCGGCAGGTGGATCTGCTGGAGACGGGCGGGAAGATCGATCAGGAGACGCGGCTGTACGACCCGAACCGGGGCGAGACGCGCTCGATGCGCTCGAAGGAGGAGGCGCACGACTACCGCTACTTCCCCGAGCCGGATCTGCCGCCCCTGCACGTGACGGACGCGCAGCTCGAGGCGGCGGCCCAGGCGCTGCCGGAGCTGCCGCGGGCGAAGGTGACGCGCTTCATGAGCCAGTACGGCCTGCCCGCGTACGACGCGAAGATCCTCTGCGCCGAGCGCCCGCTCGCGGACTACTTCGAGGCGGTGGCGCAGCACTTCAAGGACTACAAGCGGCTGTCGAACTGGTTCCTCGGCGAGCTGTTGCGGCTGCTCAAGGACGAGGGCGGTACCGTCACCACGCTGCGCTTCTCGACGGTGCAGTTCTCGAACCTGCTCACGGCGGTGGAGAAGGGGACCATCTCGGCGAACGCGGGCAAGGACGTGTTCGGGGAGATGTTCCGTACGGGCAAGGACCCGGAGGCCATCATCGCGGACAAGGGGCTCGCGCAGGTGAGCGACACGGGCGCCATCGAGGCCGTGGTGGACGACATCCTCGCGAAGAACGCGGGTGAGGTGGAGAAGTACCGGGCGGGCAAGAAGCAGATCTACGGCTTCTTCGTGGGGCAGGTGATGAAGGCCATGAAGGGCAAGGGCAACCCCGCCCTGGTGAATGACCTGCTCAAGAAGAAGCTGGGCGAGTAATCCAGCGGGGGGTGTTGAGAAGCGGACGGGGGGAGCCCATTCCGAGCCGGACGGTCTTTTCTTCACAAGCTGGATAAACGTGAATATCGGGGATGAGCACTTTTACCCTCGAGAATTCGATCGTTCGGAAGATCTGGGGTGACGCCGACGTCATCCTGCTCCTCTTCGCGGGAGCCGCGGCGGAGTACTCGTTGCATCGCTCCGTGGATTGGCTGGCCTTCACGGGCTCCATCCTGAAGGATCCGATCGGGCGCATCTTCGCGACGGTGGCGTTCGCCCAGGACATCGCCTTCAGCAGCGTCCAGAAGTCCAACGCGAAGCTGGCGCAGATCAACGCCATCCACAAGGCGGTCGAGCGCAAGCGGGGCATGTCCATGCCGGACTGGGCCCACCGGGATGTCCTGTACCTCGTGCTGGACTATTCGGAGCGGGCCTTCACCCTGGTTCACCGGCCACTCACCGCCGAGGAGCAGGAGGGCATCTACCAATACACCCGGAGGATCGGCGAGGGGCTGGGGATGAGCGGCCTGCCCACGAGCTACCCGGAGTGGCGGCGGCACCGCAACGCGATCATCTCCGAGAATCTGGTGTACAGCGACTACACCCGGGAGTTGATGAAGTCGTTCCGGAGGGATCTGGGTCCGTGGCGCTTCCAGCTGCTGCTGCAGGCCCAGGGGCTGATCACCCCCGAGCCCGTGCGCGACCTGCTCGGTCTGAATCCGCTGCCGGGGCTGAACCAGGCGCTCCAGCTCTACCGGTTCCTGGTGGCGAGCGGCCTGCGGGGCATCATCCAGAAGACGCTCATCCCCGCGGATCACCTGTCGGCCGTCCAGTCGCTCGACTTGTCGAGGGCGGCCTGAGTCCAGCGCCTCACCACGCCGCGGTGGACCGCTCGCCGAGCGGGGAGCCGGACGGGGCACGCTGAAGGGGCTGTCCGCGTACCTATCCTTGAGGGGTGGTTCGTTTCTCAAGGAGACGCTCATGGATCTCACCCCCGACTGGCACAAGAAGACTCCCCGGGAAGCCGTTCCCGTTCCCCTCGCGGTGAGCGAGAGCCGCAAGGGCCTCTGGGACAAGAGCGCGGCGGCGGGCATCCCCGCCATGCCCCTGTTCGGCGTGCTGCCCCTGCGCCGGCTCATCCCGCAGGACATCCACTCGCTGCTGGACTACCAGGGCGCGCTGAGCGTGCTGGGCGCGGGGTTGTTGTCCCGTTGCGCCGTGGCCCGCGCTGCCGGCGTGGTGCTGGGGTGCGTGGGCCTGAGCGTGTCGCTGCTTACCGACTACCGGCTGAGCCTGCGCAAGCTCATCCCCATCGAGGTCCACGAGTGCATCGACCACGTGTGGAGTCTGAAGGTCATCGCCGCGCCCTTCCTCCTGGGCTACTCGCGCCGGAGCCGGTGGACCACGATGGTGAACGTCGTGGTGGGGGCGAGCACCATCCTCGGCTCGCTCTTCACGGACTACCGGGCGCAGCGGGGGGTGCAGTGGGGCCAGGGACACGTGACGGACCTCGGCCCCGTGGGCGGGTGAGCCCGGGCTACTTCAGCATGCCGTTCTCCCGCAGCCGCTGCTGGAGGAAGGCGTCGGCGGTGATGGGGGGCTCGCCCGGCCTGTCCGGGGTGACGGTGCTCGGCAGCGGCGCGAGCACGCACTCCGGATAGGGGTGGACGAAGAAGGGCATGGAGTAGCGCGTGTTGTCCTCGGCGGGCGAGGGCGGGTTGACCACGCGGTGGGTGGTGGCGGGGATGACGCCGTTGGTGATGCGGCTGAGCATGTCGCCCGAGTCCACGACGATCTGCCCGCGCAGCGTGTCCACGGGGATCCACTCGCCATCGCGGGTGAGGATCTCCAGGCCCGACGCGGTGCCCTCGCACAGGAGGGTGATGAGGTTGATGTCCTCGTGCTCGGCGGCGCGCACCGCGCCCGGGACGAACCGGTCCTTGAGGGGCGGGTAGTGGATGACGCGCAGCACGGAGGTGCCGTCCTGGGCCATGTCGCTGAAGGTGGTGCGCGCGATGCCGAAGGACTCGGCGATGGCCTGCAGCATCACCGCCGCCGCCTCGTCGAGCGCGCGGTAGAGGGCGAGCGTGTTGTCGCGGAAGGAGGGCACCTCCTCGGGCCAGATGTTGTGGGCGGCGAGCGCGGGGCTGCGCGGGTGGCCGGGGGGCAGGTCGCGCCCCACGTGCCAGAACTCCTTGAGGTCGCCCACGGTGCGGTTCTTCGCGTGCTCGCGGCCGAAGGGCGTGTAGCCGCGCTGTCCGCCGAACTCGGGCACGTGGTAGCGCTGCTTGAGGGCCTCGGGCTGGCGGAAGAACGCCTCCACGTCCGCGTAGGTGCGCCGGATGAGCCCGTCGTCGATGCCGTGGCCCTCCACGGAGACGAACCCGAACTCCTGGAGGGCCTCTCCGAACACCCGGACGAAGCGGGCGCGCTCCTCCGGAGTGCCGGAGCGGTAGTGGGACAGATTGACGAGGGGGATGCGGCGGGCGGAACGAGACATGGCGCGCGCAGTCTATGTGACTCGGCGGGGAGGGCGTGATCCCCGGGCGGCCCTAGAAGATGGCGGCCTCGCAGGTGTTGCTCGGGGCCCGGTCGTCGCAGCGCGTGATGCCCTCGAGGAAGGCCTCCTTCTTGTCCACCTGGCAGGTGTCCAGCCGCTGGTAGCACTCCACCTGCGCGTCGAGCTGTCCCAGGTCCTCGGCGTCGCACGCGGCCCGGTGTTGCTCGCAGTGCTCCGGATCGAAGGGGGGCAGGGGGGAGTGATCCAGACAGGGCTGGGCCTTGCGCTCCACGGCGGCGTAGGCCCTGGCGAGCTCCTGGCAGGTGGAACCCCGGCACCCGCCGAGCAGCACCACCGTCAGCAGGAGCGGCCAGGCAGGGGAGGGAGGGGCCGGGCGTGATCCCACGAGGGGGGACGCCGAGGCGTAAGGGCGTGTAGGCTTGAGCGGTGGGCTCGCCCTGGGGACGGAGGGGGGAGCGGTCTTCACGTCGGGTATGTGCGCTGATCCCGCCATCCGCCTTGACTCCCCTGGGCTTCTCCCGTAGATCGAGCGCCCTTTGCATATAGGACGGGTTTTTCAGTCGTCCGAAATGCTCGCCGGTCTTATACGGGTTGAATCAACCCGGACAACCAGGGGTTCGACGATGTACGCAGTCATTCGCACGGGCGGCAAGCAGTACCGCGTGGCCGAGGGCGATGTGCTCCGGATCGAGAAGGTCTCGGGGGACGTTGGCGCCGAGGTGACCTTCAACGACGTCCTGTTGCTCGGTGGGTCCGACAGCCCGAAGGTGGGGCAGCCGACCGTGTCGGGCGCGAAGGTGCTGGGCAAGATCCTCGCCCAGGACAAGCACCGCAAGGTGCTGCACTTCCGCAAGGAGAAGGAGGGCTGGACGCGCCGCCGCGGCCACCGTCAGCCCTACACCGAGGTCAAGGTCACCTCCATCTCCGGCTAGTCCGGAACCCACATCCCGGAGCGCCTTGGGGCGCGCCGGCAGCCACAGGAATCAGTGTCATGGCACATAAAAAGGGACAGGGTTCTTCCCGCAACGGTCGCGACTCCAATCCGCAGTACCGCGGCGTGAAGGTGTACGCGGGCGAGACGGTGAGCGCGGGCAGCATCCTCGTGCGTCAGCTCGGTACGGTCATCCACCCGGGCGCCAACGTGAAGCTGGGGCGTGACTACACGCTCTTCGCCACGGTGGACGGGGTCGTGAAGTACGAGCGTCAGGGGCGGGACCGCAAGAAGGTCTCCGTCTATCCGGCCCAGGCGAGCGCCTGAGTTCAGGCGTCGTCTGAAGTGGAGGCCCGCGGTTGACGGGTCTCCTGGCTGCCTCGCGAGCGGGTCGCTCCCGGTCCATGCGCCTCTGGGTGCTGGACGTGGAGGCGGCCCGTTCCGCGTTTCGAGGGTCTGGGATGAAATTCGTAGATGAAGTCCGCATCCAGGTGAAGGCCGGGGACGGAGGTCACGGAGCCGTGGCCTTCCGCCGGGAGAAGTACATCGACCGTGGTGGCCCCAATGGCGGCGACGGGGGCAATGGCGGCTCGGTCATCTTCGAGGCCGATCCCCAGCTCACCACGCTGCTGGACTACCGGTATCAGCAGCACCACCGGGCCAAGAGCGGCGAAGGCGGCATGGGCAACGACTGCAACGGCCGCTCGGCGGAGGACCTGGTGCTCCGGGTGCCCGTGGGCACGCTCATCCGCGACGACAACACCGACGAGGTGCTGGCGGACCTCAACGACCCGGGCCAGAAGGTCGTGGTGTGCAAGGGCGGCCGGGGTGGCCTGGGCAACATGAACTTCGCCACCTCCACGCGGCAGACGCCGCGCTTCGCCCAGGACGGCACGCCGGGCGAGGAGCGCACCCTGCGCCTGGAGCTCAAGCTGCTGGCGGACGTGGGGCTGTTGGGCTTTCCCAACGCGGGCAAGAGCACGCTCATCTCCATCGTGAGCCGGGCCCGTCCGAAGATCGCCAACTATCCGTTCACCACGCTCGTGCCCAACCTGGGCCTGGTCCAGTACAAGGACGGCCTGTCCTTCGTGATGGCGGACATCCCCGGCATCATCGAGGGCGCCAGCGAGGGCGTGGGTCTGGGGCACCAGTTCCTGCGGCACGTGGAGCGCTGCAAGGTGCTCATCCACCTGCTGGACATGGGCACGGAGACCGAGGATCGGGATCCGCTGCGCGACTTCGACACGCTCAACACGGAGCTGCGCAAGTACAGCGAGGAGCTCTCGCACAAGCCCCAGGTGGTGGCGCTCAACAAGCTGGATCTTCCACACGCGCTGGAGCGTCAGGAGTCCGTGACGCGCGAGCTGCAGCGGCGCGGCATCGCCGTGTTCCCCATCTCGTGCGCCACGGGCCTGGGCATGCAGCCGCTGCTGGACACGGTGGCCGAGGTGCTCTTCACCGGCCGCACGGACAAGCTGCAAGTGGAGCGGCCGCCGGCGCCTCGGGCGGAGAAGAAGGCGGCCGCGAAGGTCGCGAAGAAGGCCCCGGCCCGCGAGGCGCCCGTGAAGAAGGCGGCGGCGAAGAAGGCCACGAAGACGGCCTCCGCCAAGAAGGCGCCCGTGAAGAAGGCGGCGGCGAAGAAGGCTCCGGCCAAGAAGGGCGCCGTGAAGAAGGTGGCGGCGAAGAAGGCTCCGGCCCGGAAGGCGCCCGCGAAGAAGGCGGCGAAGAAGGTTCCGGCCAAGAAGGCGCCCGCGAAGAAGGCGGCGGCGAAGAAGGCTCCGGCCCGGAAGACGGCGGCGCGGCCGGTGCGGAGCGCGGCGGGCAAGGCGTCTGGAGCGGCTCGCCGCCGGAGGGCCTGAGACGATGGGCGGCGGAGGTCCTCGTTACGAGAAGCTCGACAGGGCGCCGATCGAGCCGGAGTCGCTCCTGCTCGACGTGCGCAAGGAGAAGATCGACAAGGTCATCTCCCAGCGCACGCGCACCTTCACCATCGTGTTGGATCGGCTGGAGGACAGCTTCAACATGGCGGCGGTGATGCGCACCTGCGAGGCCAATGGCCTCCAGGAGGTGCATGTCATCGTCAACCCGGCGGCGCCCTTCATGCCCAACTCGCGGGTGGCCCAGGGCTGCGACAAGTGGCTCGACGTGAAGATCTACCGGGACTTCGCCTCGTGCCGCGCGGCCCTCAAGGCGCGGGGCTTCTCCCTGTACGCGTCCGCCATCCGCGAGGACGCCACCAGCCTGTACACCATGCGCTTCGACTCGAAGATCGCGCTCATCTTCGGCAACGAGCGCGATGGCGTGAGCCCGGAGGTACTGGCGGGCTCGGATGGGACGTTCTGGATTCCCATGCGCGGCTTCAGCCAGAGCCTCAACATCTCCGCGGCGGCGTCGGCGTGTGTCACCCGGGCGATCTCCTGGCGCGAGGAGCACCTCGGACGTGTGGGCGATCTGACGGAAGGCGAGGCGCAGGAGCTGCGCGAGCGCTTCTATGTGCTCGCCGTGAAACAACGGAAGAAGATCTTCAAGAAGGCGCCTCCGTCCTCGCCTTGAATGCCCGTCCGGGGCGACCCGTCGACAGGAACAGATGCATCCCGTGGGCGTTCCCGCCCACCCAAGGAGAGAGCTTCGACCATGCACCTGCAGACGCTGCTCATGACCCTGCTCGCCGCCCCGGTGGCCACTCCACCGGCCACGACCCCCGCGCCCAAGGCGGCCGTCCAGGCGCCCGCCCAGCAGGCGGCCGCTCCCGCCGCGGCGCCCAAGGCGCCCGAGAAGAAGGCGATGACTCCCGAGGTGAAGGACCTGGTGGAGCGGATGCAGGCCTTCTACGAGAAGACGCAGGACTTCTCGTCCGACTTCAAGCAGGACTACAAGTACAAGGCCCTGCGGCGCACCCAGTCCTCGTCGGGCACGGTCATCTACAAGAAGCCCGGCCTGATGCGTTGGGAGTACGAGAAGCCCTCCAAGCGCACCTTCGTGCTCGCGGGCGAGAAGGTGTACGCGCACGACCCCGAGGCCCAGACGTTGAGCGTGGGCCGGATCGACACGAGCCAGCTGTCCGCCTCGGTGACGTTCCTCTTCGGCAAGGGTCGGCTCGCGGACGAGTTCACCATCACCAAGGGCGAGTGCAAGGACTGCAAGGGCACGCTGCTGGTGTTGGACCCGGCCAAGACGGAGCCGCGCTTCCGCCAGGTGCGCCTGGAGGTGGATCCGAAGACGGCCCAGGTGCTCAAGAGCACCGTGGTGGATCCGGACGGCAGCGAGAACGCCATCGCCTTCCTCAACCTGAAGACGAACGTGGGCATCGACGAGGCGCGCTTCAAGATCAACCCTCCCGAGGGCACGCGCATCGACGATCTCTCCAAGATGATGCCCAAGTAGCCCACCATGGCACGCGCACGTCTCGCGGCCCTGTTGCTGCTGCTCGCCGGCTGTCACCAGGCCGCTCGGCCCGTCGCCACCGAGACGCCGGGCACCCTCGTGGGCCAGACGCTGCCCCTGTTGCCCTCGCCCCACCTGCGGCTGGTGGTGGAGGGGCACTTGAATGGCCGCGCGATGCCGGTGGTGCTGGACGTGGCCCGCGCGCTCTCCGCGGTGTCCTCGGGGTGCTGGGATGAGAAGCGGCCCGTGCCTCCTGTCACGGGCATGGCGCGCGTGCCGGATGTCTACGCCGGCCTCGGGGGCATCCGCGACTGGCCCCTGGTGCGCGTCTCGGGGCTGCGCGTGGGCGGCGTCCTCCTGGGTCCTCGCGGCATGGGCCTCACCGGGGAGCAGGCCTGCGCGGTGACGCTCGGGGCGGACGTGCTGGCGCCCTATGCCTTCACGGTGGACCCCCTGCGCCGGGAGGTGTCCTTCGAGAAGTCCCGTCCCCGCGACGCCTGGCTGGCCGAGGCCGCCGCGGCGGGCACGGCGTCGGCCGAGGAGATTCAAGTGCTCGAGCTGACCCGCGAGCCCGTGGGGGACTGGCCGCTGCTGGCAGCGCGGGTGACGCAAGGCGAGTCCGTGCTCACGGGGCCCTTCGTGCTGGGCACGCGCGAGCCCTTCTCGAGGCTCGCCCTGGGGCCCGCGGAGGCGCAGGGGCTGCACGGCCTGGAGACCACGGCCGGACTGCCCCCGAGGGCCTTCCTGGTGGACGCGGTGGAGGTGTCCTCGGGCGTGGGCGTGGCGCCGCTGGTGGTGGAGGCCGGGGTGGGGTGGAAGAACCCGACCACGCTGGGCCGCCTGGGCGCGGACGTGTGGGGCCGCTTCCGCGCCACGGTGGACGTGCAGGGCAGCACGCTGGTGCTGCGGCGGCCCCGCGTGGTGACTGTCGAGGGCCGTCAGCGCTGCGCGCGCCCGGGGGCCTCGGCCGCGCCGGAGGAGCCTCGCGAGGAGGCGTGCTTCGCGCTGCACGTGCGGCGCGGCGCGGGAGAGCGCACGGCCGTCACGGGGGCGGTGTTCCGGGATCTCCCCGGCGGCGGGCGGGTGCACCTGGAGCCGCTGGGCGAGGATGGCAAACCCCTGTCCCTGGAGTGCCAGGTGGGGTTCTCGTTCTCGCCCACGAGCCGGGGCGTGACGACGCAGCACCTGGTGCCGTGGCCGAAGCTGGCGCAGTCCATGCCCGAGTGCGCGGAGGCCCTGCGGTCCGTGCGCGGCTACGCCCTGGCGCTCTTCGAGGAAGGGCCTGTCGCCGAGTGCCCCAACGCGTGCGTCTTCGTGCACCAGCCGAGCACCCGGCGCACCGTGTGCGAGTGCCAGCCCACGCCCCTGGGCGACGGGGCCGTGCTGCCCCAGCGGAGCAACACCCCCAGGCCGCCGACGAAGAGGGAGCGCGAGCTGGAGCCCGAGGATCCCCACTGACGCCGCCTCGAGGGGCGGCGCCGGGTCTCACTCGGGGCGGTTAGCGCGGAGCCGCCGCCACCGGCAGCGGGAAGGACTCGCGGGGCTTGAGCACCCGGTCCTTGGGGTTGGGCCGCTCGACCACCTTGCCCACCAGGTCGTAGTCGTGCGCCTCGGTGATCTCCAGGGTGACGAACTCGCCCGGGTAGGCGAGGCCATCGTTGATGTACACCTGCCCGTCGATCTCCGGCGCCTGGCCCTCGTGGCGGCCCACCAGCAGGTGCTCGGACTCCTCGCTGGGGCCCTCCACCAGCACTTCGATGCGCTGGCCCACGAGCTTCTTGTTCTGCTCGCGGTTGATGCGCTTCTGGATGGCCATCACCTCGCGCCAGCGCCGCTCGATGGTCTGCTTGGGCACCTTGTCCGCGTAGTCGTACGCCGCGGTGCCTTCCTCGTCCGAATACTGGAACACGCCCAGCCGCTCGAAGCGCTGCTCCTTCACGAACTCCTTGAGCAGCTCGAAGTCCTCTTCCGTCTCGCCCGGCAGGCCGACGATCATCGAGGTGCGCATCACCAGCCCCGGCACCCGGGCGCGCAGCTTGGTGAGCAGCTCCTTGAGGAACTTCGAGTCCCGGCCACGCTTCATCGACAAGAGCAGCTTGTCGCTCGCGTGCTGCAGCGGCATGTCCAGGTAGCGGGCGATCTTCTTCTCCGTGGCCATCAGCTCGATGAGCTCGTCGGTGAAGACGCGCGGGTAGGCGTAGTGCAGGCGGATCCACTTCACGTCCACCTTCACCAACTCGCGCAACAAGTCGTGCAGCTTGGGGCGGCCCGGCAGATCGTGCCCGTAGGCCGTCAGGTCCTGCGCCACCAGGTTGAGCTCCTGCACGCCCGAGTCCGCGAGCTTGCGCGCCTCGGCGACCACGTCCTCGATGGTGCGCGAGCGCTGGCCGCCGCGCAGCGTGGGGATGATGCAGAAGGCACACGCGTTGTCGCAGCCCTCGGAGATCTTCAGATAGGCCGTGTACGACGGCATCGAGTTCTCACGCGGCGTCTGCGCGTTGTGGATGTAGTCCGGGTCCGGAATCACCTGACGGGGACTCGCCTCGGCGGCGAGCAGGTCGCCGATCTGCGCGTAGGCGCTGGTGCCGAGGAAGTGGTCCACCTCGGGCATCTCCTTGGAGAGCTCGGCGCCGTAGCGCTGCGACAGACAGCCGGTGACCACGAGCGTGCTGCACGCCCCCGTCTTCTTCAGCTCGGCCATCTCCAGGATGGAGTCCACGGACTCCTGCTTGGCGGGGCCGATGAAGGCACAGGTGTTGACGACGATGACCTCGGCGACGCTGGGATCCTGCACCAGCGAATACCCCCGCTGCTTGAGGGTGCCGAGCATCACCTCGGAGTCCACCCGGTTCTTCGGGCAGCCGAGGGTCATCATGTAGAGATTCTTGTTTCCAGAAGAGGCGTGCACGGGACTCCTACCGCATTCCAAGTTCGGTCCGCTCGAAGTGATCCTCACTCCAGGCGAAGTTGACGGTCGGGCCGTTCGAGTAACTGATGCTCAACGAGCCCGTTTCATCCAATTCCAGGGACGTGGCGCGTCCCAGGGCGCAGGTGGCGGCCGGCCACTCGAGCACCCGCTGCGCCGTCTTTCCCTTCACCAGGTAGACCCCCAGGCGCAACTCCTTCTCCGAGTCACAGGTGCCTCCGGCGTAGGGGTTCTCCCCCGAGAGCACCAGCACGAGGGGCTTGCCCCCAGGCAGGGTGAGCGTCTCCGGGACATTCACCCCGGCCTCGCTCGCCTTGAACGGCCGGGGGGCGACGAGGGATTCCAGCGAAGCGGGCGTCAGGGGGGCGTCTGCCTCCACCCAGGCCGGGTAGTGGAGCACGCCGTATCCGAGCCACCCTCCCGCGCGGCCTTCCAACCCCGTCACGCCCTCGGGCGGCTTGAGCTTGAGGCCCCGGCGGAACTCGTCCGGCAACCGGAGCACCTCGCCCACCATGCCGCCGCTCTTGCAGTTGGAGACGGCGGGCGGCTGGGCACCGGTGTCCACGTCGTCGTAGGTGAGGCACAGGTCGAGGTTGAGCGCGTCCACGGCGGGAATGCGCGGCAGGGCCCGGGCGGGAATGGCCACCTCGAAGACGAGCCGGTCGTCCTGGCGCTGCACGCTCGTGTCCACCAGCTTCTGGGCGAACGCGGAGGTGCCGCTGTCGGGCGGCGAGGCGCGCTTGCCGTCGAAGGCGAAGCGGAAGACATGGCCGCTCGCGGTGGCGCCCGCGTCCGGGAAGAAGAGGGTGAGGGTGAGCACATCCCCGGACTGGGGCTGATCATCCGTGGCCTCCACGCCCACGTAGAGCGTCTCCTTGCGCCAGCCCACGCGCGCGGTGAACGACGCGCTCGCCTCCAGAGCCGCCGGGGACTTGAGGGTGAGCGTGGCGGGGAAGTCCTTGAGATTGCCGTCCAGCTTGGGCTCGCGGCCGAGCGCGGGCACCGCCTTCACCTGGCGCGGCTTGGGTTCGGAGGACTCCTGGGCGGCGGCCGACAGGGGGCACAGCGCCGCGAGCATGGCGGAGACGAGGAGGGGGCGCATGGCGTCAGTCCCGGAAATTGGTGAACTGCATGTCCAGCTTCAGCCGATCCGCTTCCCGGCGGAACAGGGCGATGGCCTCCTGGAGGTCATCCTTGTTCTTGCCCGTCACCCGGAGCTGGTCGGCCTGGATGGAGCCCTGCACCTTCATCTTGGAGTCCTTGAGCAGCTTCACCAGCTCCTTGGACTTCTCCACGGGGATGCCCTGCTGCAGCTTGATGAGCTGCTTGCAGTTGGACAGGCCCGTCTTCTCGATGGGCTCGTACTCCAACGCCAGCAGGGAGATGCCGCGCTTGGCGAGCTTGGCCAGGAGCACTTCCTTGGCCGTCTGCACCCGGTCCTCGGTGTTGGCCTTCACCGTGAGCGACGTCTTGTCGGGGGCCAGCACGATGTCCGCCTGGGCGCCCTGGAAGTCGTAGCGGGTGGTGATTTCCTTCTTGGCCTGGTTGACCGCGTTGTCGAGCTCGGCAAGGTCGATTTTGGAGACGACGTCGAAGGATGGCATGGCTGGGGCCGCTTATCACACCTTGAGGACCATCGGCACCACCACCGGCCGCTTGGTGCTCTGGAGCCGGAAGGCCCGCCGCACCGCCTTCACCAGTTCCTCCCGCACCCGGGCGTCGTCCCCTCTCAGCTCCCGCGACATCTCCAGGAAGAAGCCCCGGGCGTCCTCCGCCACCCGCGTGAGCAGCACCTGCTCGTCCAGGTTGAGCCCCTGCGACGTGAGCTGGGGGCCCGTCAGCACGTTGAGGCTCGCCCGCTCGATGACGAGCGCCGCCACGATGATGCCCGTCTCGGCCAGCCGGGTGCGCTCCTGGAGGATCTCCTGCGTCACCTGCCCCTGGCCGAAGCGATCCCGGTAGATGCGCCCGGTGGGCACACTGCCGGCGAAATGCCCCCGGCCCTCCTCGAACGCGAGCAAGTCCCCATCCTGCGCCAGCAGGAGCTGCTCGGGCGCGAGCCCACACTCCCTCGCCGTGGTCAGATGTCGGTGCAGGTGGTGGTACTCCCCATGGATGGGGACGAAGTTCTTCGGGCGCACCAGCTCCAGCACGCGCCGCTGCTGGGGCTGACTCGCGTGGCCGGACACGTGCACGCCGGGCTCCAGGTCCGGGTAGACGACGCGGGCGCCGCGCCACAGGAGCTGATCGATGAGCCCGGACACGGCGCGCTCGTTGCCGGGGATGGCGCGGGCGCTCAGGACGACGAGGTCATCCGGGCCCAGGCGCAGGGGGCCATCGCCCGCGGCGAGCTGGGACAGGCCCGCGCGGGGCTCGGCCTGGGAGCCGGTGGCGAGCACCAGGGTGCGCTCGGGGGGCAACACGGCGGCGTGCTCGGGCGGGACGAAGAGCGAGTCGGTGACGCCGGGCAGGTAGCCCAGCTCGCGCGCCATCTCGATGTTGCGCACCATGCTGCGGCCGAGCGGCACCACGCTGCGCTCGAGCTTCTGGGCGAGCTCCAGCACATGCCGCACGCGGTGCAGGTTGGAGGCGAACATGCCCACCACGATGCGGCCCTTCACGTCGCGGAAGAGCCGCTCGAAGGTGCGCTCCACGTCGCGCTCGCTGCCCGTCTCGTGGGTGCGCTCGGAGTTGGTGGAGTCGGACAGGAGGCAGAGCACGCCCTCGTCCCCCAGCTCGCCCCAGCGCTCCAGGTCCGTGCGCAGGCCGTCGATGGGGTCCGGATCCAACTTGAAGTCCCCGGTGTGGATGACGGGGCCCTCGGGGGTGCGGACGATGTAGCCCACGGCGTCGGGCACGGTGTGGGTGACGCGGCAGGCCTCCACGGTGAAGTGGTTGCCCACGCGGAAGGGGTGGCGCGGCTCGATTTCCCGCAGGTCCGCCTCCACGCCCAGCTCGTGGAGCCGGTGGCGCAGCATGCCGAGCGTGAAGCGCGTGGCGTAGACGGGGACCTTCAGCTCGTTCAGCAGGAAGGGCAGGGCGCCGATGTGGTCCTCATGGCCGTGGGTGAGCACGATGCCCTGGAGGAGCGAGGCGTTCTTTCGCAGGTGGGTGAAGTCCGGGACGATGACGTCCACGCCCTGGTTGCTCACCGGCGGGAACATCAAGCCACAGTCGATGAGAAGCATCTCCCCGCGGCAGGCGATGACCATCGCGTTGAGGCCGATCTCTCCGAGCCCACCCAGGGGGATGACGTGGAGCATGTTCCTACATCATAAGGGCCGAGGACCAGGCTGGCCGCAGGAATCTGCTCTCTCCCTTGCTCGGGGGAGGAGCCCTCTGGAGCGGGGAGGACTCCGAGGAACGGATGCCGTGACGCGCCCCTGGCGCTCCCTGGCGGGACGAAGTAGGCAGGCCGTGGACCGAGGCTCCGAACGGGAGCCCCCGCGAAAGGACCCGCTGTGAGCACGCTCAAGGGCAAGACCCTCTTCATTACCGGCGCGAGCCGGGGCATCGGCCTGGCCATCGCCCTGCGCGCGGCGCGCGATGGCGCCAACGTCGTCGTCGCCGCCAAGACGTCCGAGCCCCATCCCAAGCTGCCCGGCACCATCCACTCGGCCGCCGAGGAGATTCAAAAGGCCGGCGGACAGGCACTCCCCCTGATGGTGGACATCCGCTTCGAGGACCAGCTCCAGGCGGCGGTGAAGCAGACCGTGGAGCGCTTTGGCGGCATCGACATCCTGGTGAACAACGCCAGCGCCATCAGCCTCACGGGCACGCTGGAAACGCCGATGAAGAAGTTCGACCTGATGTTCGGCGTGAACGTCCGCGGCACCTACGCCACCACCCAGGCCTGTCTGCCCGCGCTGCTCAAGGCGAAGAACCCGCATGTGCTCACGCTCTCGCCGCCGCTCAACATGAAGGCCAAGTGGTTCCAGAACCACGTGGCCTACACCATGGCCAAGTACGGCATGAGCATGTGCGTGCTGGGCATGGCCGAGGAGTTCCGCGACCAGGGCGTGGCCTTCAACGCGCTCTGGCCGCGCACCACCATCGCCACCGCCGCCGTGAACATGCTCGGCGGGCAGGGGATGATGGAGGCCAGCCGCACGCCGGAAATCATGGCCGACGCGGCCTACGCCATCCTCACGCGCGACAGCCGCTCGTGCTCCGGCAACTTCTTCCTCGACGAGGACCTGCTGCGCGAGCAGGGCGTGAAGGACTTCGACAAGTACCTCGTCAAGCCGGGCACCCAGCCCCTGCCGGACTTCTTCATCGACTGAGCCTCGCGGGCCCCACCTGCTAGGGTGCGCCTTCGCCGTGGGTCGTTCCGGGAGGGCGCATGTCGTTCGTCTTGTTCTTCTTCAAGGTCTTCGTCTTCAACCTGCTGGTCAGCAAGCTGCTCGGGCTCGCCCTGACGCCCCTGGTGAAGCGGGCTCTCTCCGAACAACCCTCCGTGGGGGAGGGCGCGGGAGCCCCCCAGAAGCTCGCGACCCAGGATGGGAGCGCGTTCGTCGTGCTGGCCGCCCTGTGCTTCCTCCAGGGGCTCATCGTGGCGGCTGCCCTCGGGCTGTCCCTCCAGTCGCACCCCGACGCCTGGCGTCCGCTGTGGTACGTCGTGGGCGTGGGGTCCTTCCTCCCCGTGAGCCTCGCCGCCTACCCCAAGGGCGACACGCGCGCCCGGACTGGGCAGATCCTGGGCTACCTCGGCTCGCTCTCGGGCTACATCCTCGCCTCGCTCTGGCCCGGGGTGGTCCCCGGAGTGCTCCTGGTCGTGTCGCGGGTGCTCGCCGTGTGAGCCGGTGCTCAGGCCCGGCCGACCGCGCGAACCCAGGCGGAGTAGAACACGGCGTCCTTCGCCTTCTCGACGCGCACCAGCTCCCGCTTGAGCTTGTTGATGGTCTTGCGATCCACCCGTCCCGCCTTGAGCAGCGCGGGCGCGGCGCTCAACAGGACCTTCTCGAAGACCTTCGTGAACCGCTCCCGCTCCTTGGCCTCGCGCGAATCGAAGTGGAAGGATCTGACCTCCGTTCCGACCTTGCGGAAGCCCGCCTCGGTCAGGAGGTTGCCGAGCGATGCCCCGACGAAGGGATGCCCGCCGGTTTCCCACTGGTGGTCGTTGAACTCGAACCAGTATTTCAGCAGCGCGGGTGAGTAGGGATTGACGAAGAAGGTCTGGTTGAAGACCTCGCTCACGAAGACAGGCGCGTTCTTCTTCAGCCGGCTCCGGGTTTCCTTCAGGACCTTCAGCGGATCCTTCACGTGCTCCAGGAACCAGCAGATGTAGGCGCCATCATAGGCATTGGCTTCGAGCGAGGAGAGGTCGGAGGCGTCGGCCTGGAACAGCCGGACGCGCCCCTCCGCGAGCTCTCGCTTGAGGTAATGACGGGCGGCCTCGAGTTGCTCGGGGACGAGGTCCACCCCGTCGATGGTGATCCCGGGGAAGCGCTTCAAGAGGATCTTGGTCTGCGCGCCCACGCCGCAGCCCACTTCGAGGATCCGGCCCTTGGGCTTGAACTCGACACCCGGACGGACCCACTTGTCGAGGTAACGGGCCTGTTCGATCAAGCGCTCCTGCTCGACGGGGTCATAACCGTGGATGTACTCCTGCTTTTTCACGAGGCCTCCCTTGCCCATGAGGGTGGCCCCGCGAGGTTGCCGCCCGCAATCCCCTTCGCGGGCAGTCATCCGCTCCCGAACGTATGCCCGGCTCAGGGCTGGACGGAGCGCGGCTGCGGGTCCGGCTTCTTGACGGGCACGTAGCACTTGCCCTGGTACTCGGCGGTACTGCGTGGGCAGGGAGCGGTCTTCGCCAGTTCGTTCCAGCAACCGCCTCGTATCTCGACCTGCGCTTCGGGAATGCACGGCGGCTTGCGCTGCTCCTTGAAGGCAGTCTCTGGCATCGGGTAGGCGATGGCGGAAAAGGCGGTGGTGTCCTGGTCATCGGAGAAGACGATGGCTTCGACAGACGTATCGCCTGTACCCATGTGCGTGGTGTCCCGAAGCCAGAGCAGGAGCGCGAGTCCCGCGGCCAGCGCCAATCCCGCGCCCGCGAGTCCCCATCGCCTCGCCTTGTGTCGCGGGGATGTCGGCCGGGGCTCGCGCGCGAAGTGGGCCCGTACGTCCGCCCGCCCGTCGAGCTGGGCCAGGGCGCCCGCGAGCCGGATGAATCCCAGGGTCATCTCGTGGAACGTCGGGAGCTTCGCCCCGGCCGAGCGTTTGGGGTGCACGACGAAGGCATCCGGCCCGGTGAAGCTCGTCGTCTGCGTGCTCCAGGGGGTGGACGTGCTCCAGTCGTCACCCGTGCCTGGCATCACGACCAGCGCGGGCTCTCCCGTCTCGACGTGGTGGGCCTCATAGAGTCGGCCTTCGTCCTCGGGGACATCCGGGAATCGCTCACCGACTTGATACGGGCCCAGCCGACGTCCCTTCCACTCCGATGCGTCGCTCATGTCCGCGTCTCCTCTCCTACTCCTCCTACTTCGGATGTAGGACGCCTGTACAGACCCGGAGAGTCAGGATCGGTGTGAGGACGAGGTGCAAAACGGGACGGTCTTGCATCAAACGGGCAGTGGGCCCATAGCTTCAGCGGGCAGGAGCCGAAGCCGCCCGGTGGCGGGATCCGTCCAGCTCCAGCCCAGCCAGCGCCATGCTTCAGCGGAGGCATGGAGAATGCGCCCGCTGCGGATATCGATCGATGCGAACTGCCACTCTGGAAGAATCTGGCCCGACCATAAGCACAGACCCGAAGCGGCGTTCCACACCTTGAGGGAGGCGTCGCTGGAACCCGAGAGGATGTGCTGGCTGTCCGGACTCCATGCGCATGCATTGACTGGAGCTGAATGGCCGGAGAGGGTGAGGAGGCAGGAGCCGGAAGCGGCGTCCCACACCTTGAGGGAGGCGTCGCTGGAACCCGAGAGGATGCGCTGGCCGTCCGGACTCCATGCGCATGCGTAGACTGGAACTGAATGGCCGGAGAGGGTGAGGAGGCAGGAGCCGGAAGCGGCGTCCCACACCTTGAGGGAGTCGTCTTCGGAGCCCGAGAGGATGCGCTGGCTGTCCGGACTCCATGCGCATGCATTGACTGGAGCTGAATGGCCGGAGAGGGTGAGGAGGCAGGAGCCGGAAGCGGCGTCCCACACCTTGAGGGAGGCGTCGCTGGAACCCGAGAGGATGCGCTGGCTGTCCGGACTCCATGCGCATGCGGTGACTGAATCTGAATGGCCGGAGAGGGTGAGGAGGCAGGAGCCGGAGGCGGCATCCCACACCTTGAGGGAGTCGTCGAAGGAGCCCGAGAGGATGCGCTGGCTGTCCGGACTCCATGCGCATGCGGTGACTGGAGCTGAATGGCCGGAGAGGGTGAGGAGGCAGGAACCGGAAGCGGCGTCCCACACCTTGAGGGAGTCGTCTTCGGAGCCCGAGAGGATGCGCTGGCCGTCCGGACTCCATGCGCATGCGGTGACTGGCGCTGAATGGCCGGAGAGGGTGAGGAGGTAGAAGCCGGAAGCGGCGTCCCTCACCTTGAGGGAGGCGTTGCTGGAACCCGAGAGGATGCGCTGGCCGTCCGGACTCCATGCGCATGCATTGACTGGAGCTGAATGGCCGGAGAGGGTGAGGAGGCAGGAACCGGAAGCGGCGTCCCACACCTTGAGGGAGGCGTCGCCGGAACCCGAGAGGATGCGCTGGCCGTCCGGACTCCATGCGCATGCGTAGACTGGAACTGAATGGCCGGAGAGGGTGAGGAGGCAGGAGCCGGAAGCGGCGTCCCACACCTTGAGGGAGGCGTCGCTGGAACCCGAGAGGATGCGCTGGCTGTCCGGACTCCATGCGCATGCGGTGACTGAATCTGAATGGCCGGAGAGGGTGAGGAGGCAGGAGCCGGAGGCGGCATCCCACACCTTGAGGGAGTCGTCGAAGGAGCCCGAGAGGATGCGCTGGCTGTCCGGACTCCATGCGCATGCGGTGACTGGAGCTGAATGGCCGGAGAGGGTGAGGAGGCAGGAACCGGAAGCGGCGTCCCACACCTTGAGGGAGTCGTCTTCGGAGCCCGAGAGGATGCGCTGGCCGTCCGGACTCCATGCGCATGCGTAGACTGGCGCTGAATGGCCGGAGAGGGTGAGGAGGCAGGAGCCGGAAGCAGCGTCCCACACCTTGAGGGAGTCGTCTTCGGAGCCCGAGAGGATGCGCTGGCCGTCCGGACTCCATGCGCATGCATTGACTGGAGCTGAATGGCCGGAGAGGGTGAGGAGGCAGGAGCCGGAAGCGGCGTCCCACACCTTGAGGGAGGCGTCGCTGGAACCCGAGAGGATGCGCTGGCTGTCCGGACTCCATGCGCATGCGGTGACTGAATCTGAATGGCCGGAGAGGGTGAGGAGGCAGGAGCCGGAAGCGGCGTCCCACACCTTGAGGGAGGCGTCTTCGGAGCCCGAGAGGATGCGCTGGCCGTCCGGACTCCATGCGCATGCGGTGACTGGCGCTGAATGGCCAAGAATGACCGACAGGGTCGAGACTCCCTCCTGGAATGATGGCTTGAGCTGACGTCCATCTATGGATGTCGCGAGGTGTTCCCATCCATCTGGCAGTTGGGCTTCGGCGAGGCCCACACGGATCCACTGGCAGCCATCGATTTGGGTGCCACGTAGATCTGCGCTCACCAGTGAGCCCTCCCGCCATTTCAGCCCGCACCAATCACTTCCTGGGGCCTTCAGTCGTAGTGCGCTCACGTTCATGAACAAAGCCTGCCGAGCCTGAGAGCCGGTGAGGTCAGCATCCGAGATGTCCACGAAATTGACCCGGGTCCGATTGAGCCGAGCACCTGAGAGATCGACTCCACGCAGATCCAATAGTTGGGTGGGTCCGTGGCCCCTTATGTGCCATCCCTCTAGATTCGCCCCAGCGAGTTTCACCCGCGTAGGTGAGGGGGCTGGGTATCCACGCGCCAGGGCTCGTAACCAGTAGGCGAACGCGAGCACGGCGGCGCGCGGACTCTTGCCTTCCAGCAGCGATTCCAATGCACGCAGAGCCGTGGGGTGGGGTTCAAGGGCCAGCATTTCGCCCAGGAAGTCCAGCGTCTCCCTTGAGACCATCGGTAGGTCCCAACGGTCCAATCGGCCCTCCGATAGCGCATGCACCAAATAGGCCGCCAGGAAGTACTCCTGCAAAGATGTATGAGCGAAGCGAAAGTGCTTCTCGTCCGTGGTGCCGCGCAGCACGAAGGTGGCGGTGCGCAGGTCTTCCTTGAGTACGGTACGATCCTTATGTCCGTAGATGCTGGTGAGGGTGGGCGATGCGGTGAGGACGTCATCGAGCCAATCCTCAAGTCGATCCGCATCCCATTGCTTACGATCCTCACGCCAGAGTGCGGCGGCGAGGTCCTCCATGAGCCGGCGTTTGTGGGCGGGGTCGATCTGGTGTTTTCCATCATCGCGGCTGAGCCAGGAGCGGACGACGAGCTCGTATAGCCGGGCAGCGTTCACCTGCTCTCCCCGGGCCCTGAGATCCTCCAGCGCGCCGAGTTGTCCACTGATGAGGTACAGCAGGTAGGGCCGCTGCGCGAGTTCCCGGAGGTTGTGGATGGATGCAATGACCTCGAAGGCTCGGTTCGCGCCCAGCTCATTGCCTAGCAACGACTTCAAGTAGGCCCGAATCTGTGGCTCGGTAAAGGGCAGCAAGCAGAGGGCGGGAAACCGCTGGCGCTCCAGACCCTCGCGATCCTCGCCAATGAGCATCGAGTTCTGATCCCAGATATCACGGAAATAGTGAGCACGGCAGGAGATGAGGAGCTTCCCGCGCCGAATTCCGGGGGATGCTGGGCTCGTGGCATCAGGCAGCGCAGCCCAAAGAGTGCGGATGAATTCACGGGCACGGCCAGGTGGCAGGTGGACAATCTTCTCGTCCAGGCCGTCGAAGATGACGAGGGCGCCCTCCTCGCGGATGAGGCGCAGCAGATCCTGGGGGGTGAGGCTGCGGTCGCGCAGCTTCCAACTCCGCTGGATGACGCTGGCGAGCAACTGCTCGATGGTGGGGATGCTGTCCCGGGATTCACCGATGTAGTCGCGCAGGTCTACGTAGATGGGGAGGGGCAATCCTGGTGTGGACTGACGCTCCTTGAGGAGAAGACGGGTGAGCTGTTTGAGGGTGGTGGTTTTGCCAATGCCATACTCGCCCAGGAGGGCGAAGAATGGCGGAGCCTTGGGGTTGGTTGCCCAGGCCTGTAGTTCGGCGAGGGCGTCGCTCGCCTGCTCAAGGGATGTGGATTCGTGGCTCGAACGGTCGAGTCGTTCTAGAGCGCCAAGGTTCACAAGCTTGGCCCGGAGGCGCTGGAAGTGGCGGGTGTCTTCCGGTAGCGGGAGCTGGTCGGCGAGGGCGTCTGCGGTGCTGAGCTCCTTCCCTCCAGGTGGAGAGGGCGCTCCGGGTCCAGGAGAGGGGGCGAAGAATGCATCGAGCCGCTTCTCGATGGCGACGTAGAGCTGTTGGATGAACTCTTGCTTCTTGGAGGAGCCTGTCAGCTCACTGAAAAAGCGCGCCTCGATTTGCACGCTTCGAGAGCGGAAGATCTGCTGTTCTTGCAGGCCCTTGAGATCCTGCCTCTCGAAGGACACGGGTACGACTCCCACGGGGAGGACGGGCTTGAGCCTCGGGTCGTTCGACGACCCAACGAAGTGGGGCAACTCGTGCTCGCCAATGAACTTACTCGCGAGAAAGGCGGGACTGAGCAGCAGGAGGCCGAAATGACACTCGTCGATGGCCTTCTGGATGCGATCCCTCCAGCCCTCACCCACGAGGATGTCCTGATCCGTCCAGGACTGGAGCTCGTATTTCTTGGATGAGGCGAAGCGGATGCGGAGCTGTTTGATGATCGCCTCGAAGTGCGTCTTGTCCTCGTGCGCGTAGGAGACAAAGAGCCGGACGACCTTCTTTCCCGAGGCGAGGGCGGTCCCGGTCGTGGCGATCCCCTTGGAGTGGATCAGGGGCTTGTCCTGGATGTCGGCCGTGAGCTGCTGGGAGTAGCGCTCCGCCTGCGCCATGGCGGGATCAGTCCCGGTGAACCAGCAGTGACGCTCCGTGGGGGGATTCTTCTTCTTGGTGTCGACCTCGAAGCGCAGTCCGAGGTTGGGACGGCCCTCTTCCGTGGCGGCGTCGTTGAGCCGTTTGCGGAAGGAGGTCAGGGCCGTCTGGGCCTTCTGCGTGTCCACGTTCGGGAAGAGCGCCGTGAGGCAGTCCGACAGCCGGATGTCCTCCCGGACAGACAGACCCACCAAGGCATCGAGGCGCTCCCGATCGGACTTGCCGAGTTCTTCCCGCCAGGGGCTGACGGCGGCGCGGAGGGCTTCGCCCCACAGCTTTGAGTGAGTCGTCATGGAAACAAGGAAGTACGCCTGTTTCCAGGAGGATACAAGAGCTGGGATGATGATTTTGACGATTCGTTGATGATTTAGCGCGCGGCCTTCCGGGTGGAACTGCGACCCGGCTCGCCCCAAGGGTCGTCCCTGGAATCACTAGAAGGAGTGGATGCCGAGGCTGGGAGAGGGAGGTCGGCTGCGCGGCACTCCCGGCTGGATCTGTGCCCTCGCGTGATGTGGGGACGATTCACACCTGCTTGCGTCAGACCCATTGGGTTCCATGCAGCTCACCCAACCACACGAAAGGGAGAGCAGTGCTTCAGTGGAAACCCGTGCTCCTTTGCTTGCTCGCCGTATCGCTCGCGGCTTGTGAGGCCCCCGAGGCCAACACACGTACGAGCAGTGCTGACGCGAAATCGTTCTTCATCGACCAGGATGCATCCCCCGAGGACCTGTACTTCGAAGTGGCGCGCCTGCACTCGGCGGGGCTGGTCGACAGCGGCCGCATGAGGGCTCTCCAGGCGAGTCTGGACGAGGTGGATGCCCGGTACGAAGGTTCCGAGGAGCATCGCGAGCAACTGCGCCAGGTCATCGCCACCACGCTCCGCCGCACCTACGACGAGCTGCGGCGCGGGGAAGACCGGGCATTGGTGGAGGCGCGTGAGGGCAAGGCCTACGCCCAGAGGCTGCATCAAACGGGCGTGCGCGAAGCTCAGCAGTACGCGGAAGGCTCTCTGTTCGTCGCCGGCATGCTGGGCGTGCCCACCAGCAAGGGAGATGTCCTCCTGATGGTGGCCGTCCCTGTTGGTGGGCATGTCGTGATGAAGATGGCGGGGGTTGCCCTCAAGCATGTTCCCTTCCTCCTGCGCAGGTTCAGGACAGCCGACGAGGTGGTGGAGGGGGCGAAAAAACTCGGTTTGCGCCCACGCTACGTGTCCACCCGGGAGGAACTGCGTCAACTCGAAGGTGACGCAGCGGCAACGGCCCTGGATAACCTCCCTTCGCATGTCGGCGCGCGAGGGGGTCGGAATGTTGGGAAGGAGAATCGCTGGAACCCCTCTGCCCGAAATGACAATTGTACGGCCTGTGTTGCCTCCGTCATCCGCAACAGCCTGGAGGGGTACTTCAAGTATTCAGCCGATGAAATCGAGCGGCTCTTTGGTTACACCGGTCGTGAGCGTCGTTTCACTCCTCAGGACAGTCTCGATTACCTCGCGCAGGCCACGGGGATGAAGGCCAGCCCACAGCCTGTCTCCATGCTCGACAAGGGCGCCCCTGTGGGCCACTATGCCGTTTTCACCCGCTGGGAGGATGGCAACTACCACCACGTCGTCTACGGCAGAGTTACACTCACAGGCCAGGTCAACATCTTCGATCCGCAGACCATGGAGCACATGACCTACCAGCAGATGTTGAAGAAGCATGGCAAGGCGATGCCGTATCTTCTGGAGGTACGATGAGCGACCAGCGGTTCTTGTGTGAATACTGCGGCTACTCCTCCGACAATCAGGAGCGATGCAGCCACTGTGGACGTGACATCGCAGACCAGTTCACCCGGCCCGCTGGGTTCAAGATTCCCCTTCAGGGCAAGCTGCTCATCCGACTGTCCTCGCCGGGTGATGCCGAGTTCATCTGGAAGGAACTGGCCGAACGTTGGGACAGGCTGGAGCAGGAAACCAATCTCGGACTCCTGCCTGGCCAGATGCGGAAGTTCCCGCCTGCCGGGGACACGCTCGAACTCTATGGTTCCGAGTTAGAGGTTCGTCCCGTGCAGGAGGTTCTGAATGGGCGCGGCACCGTCGAGTTCCAGGAACTTCCTCGCGAGCAGATTCCCCACAGGCCGAGGTACGAGCCTCCTCGTCCTCCTACTGTTCCCCGGAACAAGCGTTGAGAGTTGCTCGGATGCTGGAGTCACCCCTACCGCTTAGGCTTGCCGCCTTGCTGATGTCGCTGGTGGCGCTGTCCAGTTGCAGCCGCTCCAATTCCGAGTCCGGTTCGTCCTCTCCCGTGGACTGTCGGGAGGACCTCGACTGTTTCATCGCTCGCGCGTCGGCTTGTCTGCCGACTGCGGTCGTCCATCATGAGCGGCATACCCCGCCGGGATTGACGATTCGCATTACTACCCGTCATGAGTTGATCGGCCGAGTCCAGGGGCGCTGCCATCTTCGCCGGACTCGGCTCGCACTTGACGTACAAGCCGCACCAACTGATGGCTCCGAGCAGAGTGACAACCTCCAGCCCTCCGAAGAACTCGTCCAACAGGCTCTCGCGAACCTTGGGCCCCGTGGGCAGCCTTTGATGCAGTGTCTCTACACCGAGACTCAGACGGCCGAGGTGATGCGTCGGCTTCAACAGGGACTGGCCGCCCCCAGTGACCTCGAGCCTTGCTACCCCGGGGACGGAAGTTGTGGAGAG
The DNA here is from genome assembly GCF_044360685.1 of Cystobacter fuscus. GTDB lineage: Bacteria > Myxococcota > Myxococcia > Myxococcales > Myxococcaceae > Cystobacter > Cystobacter fuscus_C. The sequence continues at coordinate 2,530,982 of NZ_CP043491.1, forward strand.
GTTCCCCTCCTGGCTCCGGGTTGTGTTCTCGGGGAGTGTCTCCTCGGCCGGTGGACCTTCACCTGCGAAGCCAACAGAGGACGGGACATCTACCGCTGCGAAGGAAGTCGGCTTTCTGATGTCAGTCGTGGATGCTGGTCGCGGTGCAACAAGGAGGGGCGTGAGGAGGTGGAGTGTCGCCCGCCTCGCCTCAAAGGCCATCAGGAGGGCGGGGCTTCCATCATTGCTCCAGGGACGCCGGGGGTGCGCGGTCCCTGAACAGGTGCCGACAGACGGGTGCGCCCGCAGCCGCAGTGGTTGGTTGGAACGAGGTCCGCGCCGCGGGGCCCTCGCTCACTCGCGCATGTAGTGGCAGGTGTAGCCGCCCGGGTTCTTCACCAGATAGTCCTGGTGGTACTGCTCGGCCGGGGTGAAGTCGCCCGCGGCGGTGATCTCCGTGACGACGGGCCGCTTCCACTTGCCCGAGGCATCGACCCGGGCCCTCACCTTCTCGGCCACCCGGCGCTGCTCGTCCGACAGGTAGAAGATCGCCGAGCGGTACTGCGTGCCCACGTCGTTGCCCTGCCGGTTGAGCGTCGTCGGGTCATGCATGCGGAAGAACCACTTCTCCAGCAGCGCCTCGTACGTCAGCAGCTTCGGGTTGAACACCACGCGCACGGCCTCCGCGTGCCCCGTGCGCCCCGTGTGCACGTCGTCATACGTCGGGCGGGAGAACAGCTTCGCCCCGCCCGTGTAACCCACCTCCGTCTCGATGACGCCCGGAATCTTGCGCAGCAGATCCTCCATCCCCCAGAAGCACCCTCCCGCCAGATACGCTGTCTCCCTCGTTGCCTCCTCGTTCGTGCCCTTCGTCGGCGCCACCGGTGCCACCGCCTCTCGCGGCGTGCCCGGTGCCATGCCTTCGCCCGTGGACTTCCGGGCGTCCTGGCTCCGCGCGGTGGAGGCGGTTTCGGTGCTGGGGGCATTCGTGCCCGGCGGGGCGCCGTGCGCCTCGGTGCACGCGCTCAACACCCCGAGCAGGGCCAGCATCGCGGGCAACAACCGGCGCGGCACCCCCGGCGAGGCGCGGCGGGCGAGGGGAGGGACAACGGGGTCGGGTGACATGGATTCGAGCCTCCGGACGCGCCCGGCGCGGGCGCTCTCTCCTTTGTACGCGGGAGCCCCTGGCTGGTTTCAGCCTTCGTTCACGCCCACTCCCCACCGGGCAGGCGGGCGGGTCATCCCGCTCCCGCATCCTGGCGCTCGACGCCGGTTCGCCCTCCTACCTCCGCAGCTCGGGGAAGAGGTCGATCGATTCGGGCGTGCAATAGAACGAGGTGCTCTTCACCGCGGATTCGGCCCCCGTGCTGTCGCGCACCTTGAACTCCACCTGGACCAGGGCACTGTCCGAGGAGGACGCGGAGGGCGCCTCGCAGTAGAGGACATGGGTCCAGGCGAGCTCGGACCAGGGCAGGTTGACCCTCCACTCCCATTGATCGGGCAACTGGTACGCCTGCTGCCAGAGCGGCGTGAGGGGGCCACTGCCGCCCTCGGCGTAGGCCGAGCAGCTGATCTGCTGGAGGGAGATGCGCGCGCAGCGGAGGCTGGAGACCGTGAGCGCGGCATCCACGTTGCCCAGGGACTCTCCAGGGGACACGGACGTGGACTCGACGGGGACACCGCACGCGCTCAGCAGCAGCGTGGACAGGAGGAACCGGCGGAAGGGAGGGGGCATGGGGGGGGCCGCGGCGGGAAGGGGTGGAACGACGGTCCGCGGGGCGCTCACGGCATCAAGCAGGTAGTCAAGGAGAGGTGGGCGGGGGTTTCAAGCCCCCGCGCATGTTTCCTCGCGTCTGATGAATGGGTGGACGAGCGCCGCGAGTGGAATGGGCCCCATGGCTGCTCGTGCGTGCGTGCTCCGCGGGCTCAATCTGGCGGCTCCAGGTAGTTCCCGTCGCTATCGGTGATGGTGTCCATCGCGTATCCCTCGGGCGGCTCGTTGGGCCCGGCGTTGGCCTTGCCCGCGGGGGTGGATGGGATTGCATCTGGCTCGGCTGAACGCTGCTCCTCTGGCCGGGCGCCCTCGCGGGGCGGATCGGAACCAGGGGGAGCCGTGGCGCCACGTTCCTTTTCCGACTCTTTCATGTGTGGACCTCCTGCTGGTGCAACTCCTTGAATTTGCCCATGGGGCGACTGGTTCGAGCAGGAGCCCGGGCCTGCCCGTTCCCTGTGCGCGGGGACGCCCGACGCGCGGCATCGTGGATGCCCTCCGAGCGTGGGGACGAGCCCCGGGTGGTGGGCCCGAGACCCGGGAGGAGGCGGGGAGCGGGGGCGGTGCCTAACCTCCACTCATCACGGGGGCCGGTGCGGCCGAGTCACGGGCCCTGCTCAACACGGGGGAATGGCCATGAAGATGCTGCTTCACGAGTTGCACCCGTCCGTCGTCCACGCTCCTCTGGCCCTGTTGCCCACGGCGACGGTGGCCGACTTCATCGCGGTGGCGAGCGGGGATCGGGCCTGGGCGAAGGTGGGCCGGCGGCTGTGGGTGGCCGGCACGTTGAGCGCTCTCTTCTCTGGAGTGGCCGGACTGGCCTCCTCGCAGGAGGTGCGGCTCGAGGATCCCCGCGCGCGGGACATGGTGTTCCTCCATGGCATGGGCAATGCCGTCGTCACGCTGGGTGCGGTGGGCGTGACGCTGTGGCGGTTGAACCGTCCTCCCTCGCTCACCCAGAGCGTCATCGCGCTGCTGGCCAACTCGGTGGCGCTGTACACCGCCTCGCTCGGCGGCAAGATGGTCTACGAGCTGGGCGTGGGCATCAACCCGATGCCGGCGGATGCCGCGTCGGGCACGTTGAAGGGACCGCCGCTGCTGTCGCGTGAGGCGCCCGGAGCGCTCGTGCGCGACGCGCTCCAGGGCGTGCGCTGGCTGTTCGGCCGCGCGAGGAGCATCTGGGAGGGGTCCCGTCCGCTGCACTCCGGCGCGAAGGGGTTCGGCCGGGGCTATGAGGGCCCCACAGTGCCGGACGAGGCCCTGGTCCCGGACTCCACCGAGCCACGCTCCGACGCGCCCCGGATGTGAGCCGGGATGGCCAGGCAGCCCCAGGAGGCCGGACTTCCAGAAGGACTGAGCTATCTGCCCGGCTTCCTCTCCGAGGAGGAAGAGCGGGTCCTGGTGGACGAGCTGTCACGGCTCGACTACCGGGAGATCCACATGCATGGGGTGGTGGCGCGGCGCACCGTGCTGCACTACGGCTGGGACTACGGCTATGAGTCCTGGCGCCTCACGCCCGCTCCCCCGGTGCCTGGTTTTCTCGAACCGGTGAGGGCCCGCTGTGCCGCCGCGGCGGGGCTCGAACCCGCCGCGCTCGAGGAGCTCCTCATCTCGCGCTATCCCCCCGGGGCGAGCATCGGCTGGCACCGGGATGCGCCCATGTTCGGCCCTTGCGTCATCGGGGTGTCCCTGCTCGGGCCGGCGCGGATGCGCTTCCGGCGCAAGGTGGGCGACGCCTTCCAGACGGTCGCGCTCAAGCTCGAGCCCCGCTCCCTCTACCTCATGGCCGGAGCCTCGCGCACGGAGTGGCAACACACGCTCTCGCCCGTGAAGAGCCTGCGCTACTCGCTGAGCTTCAGGACGGTGAAGCCTGCCTCGGGCCGCGCGGCGAGCGAGCCCTCGTAGGAGCGGGCGGGTGGCCCGCGTGGCCGGGGATCGGGCCGCCTGTCGCGAGACCTGTCTTCGAGTCCAATGCTGCGCCGAGTGACCAGTACTTAACCTCCTCTCAGCGGTAACCCATACACCGGAGGAGGATGAGTCATGCGGCATGTGAAGGCTTTGATCGTGGGGACGGCGGCGGCTGTGTTGCTCTTGGGCGCGGGGTGCAAGAGTGAGCAGGGGCAGCAGGGCACGGGTGGCGCGGGAATGAACCAGGGCGGCTCCACGCAACATGGTGGAGGCTCGCAGCTGGGAGATGATACTGGAACGACCGGCTCGGGCGGCGCGGGCAGCGTGGGCAGCGGCTCCGGAAGCGACCTGGGCGGCACGGGCAGCACGGGCAGCGGCTCCGGAAGCGACCTGGGGACGGGCAGCGGCTCCGGTGGCTCCGGAAGCAACCTGGGGACGGGCAGCGGCGGCTCTGGCTCGGACAACATGGGCAGCGGCTCCGGTGGCTCCGGAAGCAACCTGGGAGGCACGGGCAGCGGCGGCTCCGGTACGGGCAGCATGGGCACTGGCTCCCAAGGCGCGGGTGATGAGCTGAACGGCACGGGCAGCGGCGGCTCCGGCGCGGGCAGCACGGGCAGCGGCTCCACCTCGGGCTCGGACGACACGCGCCGCTAAGGCCAGGGACTGACGCGCGGACATCTCGCGCGGAACAGTCGTGGGGAGGTCCCCGGCTCCACGAGGGAAGGCGGCTTCGTTCCCCCCTCCCCCCAGAAGTGCCTTTCACGTGGAGCCTGGCGTGACCAGGAGAAGGTCCTCGAGGCCACTTGCCTCGGGGATCTTTTCTTCTTCCCCGAGTCCTTGCAGGCGAGCGAGAGCCACGACGGCAGGGGCCAGGGCGGACGAGGAAGAAGCGAATCCAACGCTGAGATGGGGGAGCGCGGATGTTATCCTGCGCCGTCGATGGACCCATTCGTGCGGCGCCTCGTGGAGAGGCTCCATGACCCAGCCAAGCCCCTGTCGCGCAACCGGCACTTCCACACGTTCGACACCCCCGAGGGTCGAATGGCGCTGAAGGTGTTCCGCCGGCTCAACAGCATCCACCGGGACATCCTCGCCTGCGTGAAGGAAGGGCGGAGGGCCCGGCTCTTCCGCCACGTCAACGACGAGGGCGAACACCGCATCGAGCTGCACTTCGAGCGCATCGCCGGACGCCGGGTGTCCCACCTCAAGGCCGCCGAGCTGGAGTTGCTCGCCCGGCTACCAGGGGTGCGTGATGCGCTCGAGGGAGACCTCTAGGCGGCCCCGGGAGGTCCCGCGCGCATGGCGACCTCCTCCTCTTCCACCCTCCACGTCGTCCGGGGAACGCGCGCGCTGCGCCGCTGGCTCGAGCAGGCCGTCGATCTGCGCGGCCTCGACCTGGAGGGCTTTCGCCACTGGCTCGGCCAGCAACTGTCCCGCTGGGAGTTGGATCCGGCCTTCGCTCAGCGCGTCAGGATCCGGGACCTGCGACAGGCCCACCCCGAGCTCCTGGCCCTGGAGCGGACGCTCCGTCACGTCACCGCCGCGGATGAAGCCTCTCCCCAGGCGGAGCGCCTCTTCCAGCTCGAGCAGGAACTCTCCAGGGCGGACAAGGCGATCGCCGGCCTGGGTGCCGCGCTGGAGCGGACGACCGATGCGCGGAAGCTGTCGGGCTCGCGGCAGAAGCTCGCCGCCTTCCAGGCCAGGCGTCGGGAGCTTCTCAGTGAGCAGTCACTGTTGATCCACGCGAGCCCCGCGCGGCGGGAACTGCTCCGGGTCCGCGCGGAGCTGGAGCAGCTTCGCTCACGCCTCGGACTGGAGCGCGCGGAGGCCGAGCTGGCCGGGTTGTCGCGCGACCAGGGGCTGCGTTCCGGGCGCGCGGGCCAATCCTTCGAGCAACAGGTACTCCCGCTGACGTGGCGCTTCATCGTGCCCGACCTGTTGGGGCGTGGGGACGCGGCCCGCCTCCGGGTGCTCCGGGGCGTGGGGCTCGGCGCGGCACGGACCGAGATCGATCAATTGATCATCCGTCAGCCGCGTCACCCCGGGCAGCCGGTCGAGGTGCTGGGCATGGTCGAGGTGAAGCGCAACCTCAATGATCTGGCCCACGGCTTCCGTCATCGCCAGGAGAACCTGGCCTGGTTCAAGGGCGAGGCCGGACATTACGACCCCAGCCTGTATCGGACCCGTTACTTCCGCTCGGGGCACTTCGACCGGGAGGCCGTGCACGAGGAGGACGGTGAGCGGTTCGTCTTCTCGCGTGACTCCTTCCGGCACTTCCGGCGCGAGCCAGGCAGCGGCGCGTTCCTGCGCCGCCTGTACTTCATCACCCGGGGAGGCACCCTGAGCGGTGTCTCCACCGTGGCGCTGGCGCGCATCCGCCACCGCGTCGCGACGGATGGGCGCTGGCGTCAGCGCGGTGAGGCCTCTCTCGGCGAGCTGCTGCGCTGGTGCCAATCCCTGGCGGAGCCCCTGGAGGCGCCGGATGTGCTCCGGCTGTATGGCTCGCTCCCCGCGCGAGCGCGTCAGGTGTTGGTGCTCGAGCCGCGCTCCCCGAGGCCGGGTTCCCAGGAGGAATCTCAAGTTCTGACATAGTTTTCTTGTTTTGACGTTCTGTCGGTTTTCGTGCGATACGCCTCATGACCGCTGAGTGGTGGCCGTGAACCCGACTGTGACGTACCCGATGCTGGCCGCGAACCAGCGTTGACGGCCCTCGTTGGGAGGGCTCCTCTGCCGCGCGCTTATGAGCCCACTGCCCGCTCCCATGAGTTCTCCCGCCGATTCCGCCTCGATCGAGCAGGTTCGCCGTCTGGCACGTCAACTGGACACCTCCATCCGGCTCCCCGGAGGATTCCAGATCGGCTGGGACGCCGTGCTGGGTCTGGTGCCCGTCGTGGGCGACTGGGCGGGCGCCTTGCTCTCCTGTTACATCATCTGGCAGGCCGTGCGTCTGGGCGTCTCGCGCGAGGTGTTGCTGCGCATGGTGGGCAACGTGGCGGTGGAGTCGCTCGTGGGCGCGGTCCCCTTCCTGGGCGATGTCTTCGATGCGGCCTGGAAGGCCAACATGCGCAACGTGCGCCTGCTCGAGAATCATCTGGCGGCCCCCATCGCCACCCGTCGCGCCAGCCGGGCGTGGGTGCTCGGCATCGGGGTTCTGCTGGTGGCGCTATTGGCCCTGGCGGTGACCCTCGCCGTGCTGGCCGTGCGCGCCCTCGCTTCCATCGGCGCTCAGGGCTGAGTCCACGCCTGGTTCCCTTGTCCAACCCAGTCGTCGAGGAGTGTTCATGCGTAGATTGATGTTGCCGCTGGCGGGCTTGTTGCTCGCGTCTTCGTCCGCCCATGCGGCCCTTTCCGCAGTGGTGGTGGGCAACGACGCCACCTCCGTCCAATACCAGTTCCAGTACAGCGGGACTCCGGCCTACCGGCGCGCGTACATCGACGTCGACCGCAATCCCGCGACCGGTTTCGCCCAACAAGGGCTCGGGGCGGACTACCTGCTCGAGAACAACTCCCTGTACGCGAACGTCGGCGGTGGGTGGAACTGGCAGTTCATCAAGACGGTGACGTACACGGACTCGGCGGGCACCGTGAAGTGGACGGTCGCGCGCGCGGACATTGGCGAGACGGCGACCCCGAACGACGCGGATGTCGTCTTCCAGCTCGAGGCACCGCTCGAGACGTCCGCTAAATACACCCACGTCTACAGCGGCGGCACGAACCCGAACCCGGGAGCGGGGACGACCCAGTACACGGCGAGCAGCGCCACCATCGCCAACCCGGAGCGGGGCTTCTATCACCACATCAATAACTGCAACGAAACCGACTTCGTCGCCTCCACGTTGAGTGCCTTCCGCACCAACGAGAAGATCACCCAGGTGATCTGCATCTTCTATCTGTCGGAGTTCAAGAACAGCCCCATCAGCCAGGCGCAGTTGGATCGCTTCCAGCGGCAGGCGAACATCGTCCGGAGCGCGGGACTCAAGATGATCGTCCGCTTCGCCTACACCTCCTCGGAGTCCGGGGACGATGCGCCCCTGAGCCGCGTCACCGCGCACCTGGATCAGCTCGCGCCGTACCTGAGCGCCAACAGTGACGTCATCTCCGTGGTGCAGACGGGGCTCGTGGGCGCTTGGGGCGAGTGGTACTACACCCAGAACTTCGGCAACACGGGGAACGTGTCGCAGACGGATTGGAACAACCGCAAGGCCGTGGTCGACAAGCTGCTCAGTGTCCTCCCGGCCTCGCGCATGGTTCAACTCCGTACGCCCAAGTTCAAGCGCACCATGTATGGCACCACGGCGCTCTCCGCCGCGCAGGCCTACAACGGCTCCGCGAACGCTCGCATCGGCCATCACAACGACTGTTTCCTGGCCAGCGCCGACGACTTCGGGACCTACACGAACACGTCTGTCGAGTACCCCTACCTGTCGGCGGAGACGAACTACCTCGCCATGGGCGGAGAGACGTGCGCGCTCAACCCGCCACGCTCGGATTGCGCCACCGCGTTGAGCGAGATGGCCTCGTTCCACTACTCCTATCTGAACGTCGACTACTCGCTCCCGGTCATCAACAGCTGGACCAGCGGCGGGTGCCGGCCCGAGATCGACCGTCGGCTCGGCTACAGGTTCGCCCTCGTGTCCGCCACCCTCCCGGCGACCGCCACCCGTGGCGCGGCCATGTCCCTGGACATCCAGATCAAGAACGAGGGCTGGGCGGCTCCCTACAATCCCCGGTCGGTCGAGCTGGTGCTGCGCAACACCTCGAGCGGCGCCGTCTACCGCGTGCCCTTCTCGGTGGATCCGCGCCGCTGGCTGGCGGGGACGACCACGTCGATCGGCCCGTCCGTCACGATTCCGACGAGCGTGCCCGCCGGCAGCTATGCCGTCCTGCTGAACCTGCCGGATCCGGCGTCCTCCCTGAACACCCGTCCGGAGTACTCCATCCAGCTGGCCAACCAGAACGTCTGGGAAGCCTCCACCGGCTTCAACAACCTGAACCGGACGGTGACGGTGCAGTGAGCCCCCGAGGGCAGGCGTCGGTGACGACGGCGCCTGCCTCGGGCCTTCAGGGAATGAAGACCGCCCGGACGCAGCCGTCTTCCTTCTTCTTGAACATCTCGTAGCCGCGCGGGGCGTCCTCCAGCGGGAACCGGTGCGTCACGAGGTACGAGGGATCCAACTCCCCGTCGCGCACGTGCTCCAGCAGCCGCGGCACGTACTTCTGTCCGTGCTGCTGCGCGGTGCGCACCGTGAGCCCCTTGTTCATGATGGAGCCGAGCGGGAACTTGTCCATCACCCCGTAGACGCCGAGGATCGACAGCGTTCCGCCCTTGCGGCACGCGAGGATCGCCTGGCGCAGGGCCTCGCCCCGGTCCGTGTGCAGGTGCAGCGCCTGCTTCGCGCGGTCATACGCGTACTCGAGCCCCATGCCGTGCGCTTCCATGCCCACCGCGTCGATGCACGCGTCCGGCCCGCGCCCGCCGGTCATCTCCCGGAGCACCTCGACGACGCTGTCGACCTGGGTGTAGTTGATCGTCTCCGCGCCCGCCTTCTCCCGCGCCAGTCGCAGCCGCTCGGGGAAGCGATCGATCGCGATGACGCGCTCGGCGCCGAGCAGGTAGGCGCTCTGCATCGCCATCAGCCCCACGCCGCCCGCGCCCCATACCGCGATGGTGTCCCCGGGATGGATGTTGCAGAACTCGGCGCCCATGTAGCCCGTGGGCGCCGCGTCGGACAGGAAGAGCACCTGCTCGTCCTTCAGTCCGTCGGGAACGAGGAAGCAGTCATTGTCCGCGTGCGGCACCCGCACGTACTGCGCATGGCCTCCCGCGTAGCCGCCGAACGCATGCGTGTAACCGTAGATGCCGGCCGTCGGCTGGCCGAACGTGGCCTGCTGCACCTCGGGCTTGGGATTCGTGTTGTCGCACAGCGAGTAGAGATCGTGCTGGCAGTACCAGCAGTTGCCACAGACGATGAAGGAGGGCACCACCACCCGGTCTCCCTTCTTCACCTTCTTCACCTCGCGGCCCACCTCCACGACCTCGCCCATGAACTCGTGGCCGATGACGTCGCCCTCGCGCATCGTCGGGATGTACCCGTCGATGAAGTGCAGGTCGGAGCCACACGTCGTGGACATCGTCACCTTGAGGAGGGCGTCGTGCGGATTGACGATCTCCGGATCCGGGACGTTCTCCACACGCAGATCGTTGATGCCGTTCCAGCAGAGTGCTCGCATGGGTGTCTCTCCTCAGTGGAGGTGGGCGCCCTGGCGGGCGGAAGGGTTGCGTTCGGTCGTCGGGATCTCTCCCGTCTCGGCCAGGCTCTTGAAACGCCGCAGCGCCCGGTTCACGAGCAGGTCCGGCACGGCGAGCAGCCGCGTCATCACCGCCTCGCCAATGGCGCCGCCCGGAGGTTGGAAGTCCAGGTGGAGCGTGACCTCCGTGCCCCAATCCCCCGGCGCGGGACGGAAGCGCACCAGGCCCTGATTGGGCAGCAGGGCGCCTTCCACCGATTCCCAGCGCAGCAGCTCGCCCGGGCGCTCCTCCACGAGGCGCGTGTCCCACTCCAGGTCCTGTCCGAGCGGACCACTCACGCGCCAGTGCGTGTACTCCGCGCTCGTCGTGGACAGCTCGGCGAAGTGGCTCATGACCTGGGCCAGGGTGCCCGGCTCGCGCCAGAGGCGGTAGAGCTCGTCCGCGGGCTTCCCGATGGTGATGGCGTGCTGCACACTCGGCGTTTCCGTCCGCACTCCCTCCTCGCGCTGAGCGCGCGGGTTCGAGGCGAGCTGACGGAGCCCGCGAAGGCCCCGGTAGAGCAATCCACTGCTGGCGAGCGCCATGACTGTTCCTCCCAATGAACGGCGCTGGAGGCCGAGCGTCAGCAGCGCCCCCCCGAGCACCACGGATGCCATCTTCTCGAGTTGTTCCTTGTCGACCCGCGCGGTCAGCCGGGTCGCTTCGTCCTGGACGAGTGCCTTCATGTGCCGCTGCGCTCCTTTCCCGTGGCGGCTCCTTCCGGCACGGCCGGAGGCAAGCGCCTCCATGGCCATGAGAAGTCCTGCCTCCGTGAGGGAGCGCCCGCACTGAAGGTGGGAAGACCCCCCCTCCACGACAACCGGGGGGAACTCCTTCGATCAGTCACCGGGGAGGGCCCTCGCTCCGCCGCCTGCTATGCCGGGCGAGGGGACGGCTCCCGTCAGAAGCTCGCGTCGAGCTGGAGCCGGGCGAGGTGGCGTGGCTCGCCCGTGGAGCCGAAGATGTAGAAGTAGTCGCCCTGCAACTTGAAGGCGTGCCCGTTGAGATAGACGTTGAAGCCCGCGCCGATCTGCTTGCCCTGGGTCTCGACGAGTTGGATGAGCTGCGGGTCGGTGCCCTTCCGGGCGAAGAGCTGCTCCCAGCGCGCCGTCAGCTCCACCTGGGGGCTCACCAGCTGGCCCCCCTGCACGAAGTAGCCGTAGCCCGAGCGTGTCACGTCCCGGGTGGGGGTGGTGCCGGTGGTCTGCTCGAGCACGTCCCGATGGGCCTTGCGCCACAGGCCCTCGGCGAGCAGCGAGAAGCCCCGGTACTTGAACACCACGTCCGCGGCCAGGTGGCTGTAGTTGGCCGTGCCGGCGGTGAAGGCCGTTCCGATGGTGCTGTTGCGGCGCGAGGTCCGGTGGTTGTAGCCCGCCGCGACCCCCAGGCTCAGGCGGGGCTTCGCCGAGCGCGTCAGGTCCGCTTCCTGGTCGTCATCGAAGGCGCCGAAGGGCCGCAGCGTGAGCCGCAGGACGGTGAGCGGGCCCGGCGCGTAGGCCGCGAAGCGGTTGCGCCCGTCGCCTCCACCGATGAAGAACTGGTAGCCGAGCCACTCGTTCAGACCGAAGAGGTTGTTGGACGAGAGCATCACGCCCACGTCGCGGTCGAGGTTCAGCTCGCGCACCACCTGCTGCCGGTCCACGAACTGGAGCGCGAACTCGCGGATGGTGCGGGCCCGGTCGAGCGGCACGAAGAACTGGCCCACGCGGATGTTCACGTCGCGCCAGCGCGTGTACTCCACGAAGGCGTCGAAGATGGGCGAGGAGCTGCCCGTCTCGAAGTCATTGCCGCCGAAGGCGAGCTGGATGTTGTAGCGCAGCTCGGGCGCCAGCACGTTGCCACCCACGATGAGGCGCAGCGTGCGGACCTGGATCTCGTTGGTGTCGTCCCGGTCGAAGTGGAGGAAGGTGTCACGCAACTGGATGCGGGCCCGGAGCCCGAAGGAGAAGCGGTCCCCCGCTTTGACCACGATGCCGCGGCCGGGCTCGGCGGTGATGGTGGTGGGGGGCGTGGTGGGGGGCTCGGCCGCGGGCGCGGGGGTGGAGGGGCCAGGGCCTTCCGGGGAGGGCTGGGCGGGGGTGGAACCGCTCTGGCCCCGGGCTGGGGCCGCCACCGCGAGGAACAACGCCAAAAGCAGACGGAGCGCGCCCGGAGCGCGCGGGGAGACGTGCGAGTGCATGGAGGGGGCTTTCCTGAAGGTCACCGCTGTCGCGGCGGGGTCTTCCATCCGCTCGGACGCGCGATGTCGGCCCGAGCGGTAGGCGTGGCTGGAACGAGGAGGGTCAACACCGGAAACGGCAGACGCTCGTCATGGGCGCATCCAATATAGCGGATGCCCCCAGAGGAAAGGGCGGTCCGTGTCGTCCGTTATAGCGGATGATGGCCCGGCGGTCTTCAGGAAATTGGCTCCAGCCGCGCATCGACATCCTCATGCATGTCCGGGACGAGTCCACTCCGGCGCCCTGAGCCTGCCCGGGACCGCCGCCGGGGGCGAGGCTTCAGGAGACCCCTTGGGGCCGCGTGTGCCGAGGCTGGTGACACGGGCGGTACGTGGTGACCTTCACTCGTGCCCGGACGTGGGTCCGGCCCATCGTGGAGGCACGAGCACATGGCACGGAGCATGGACTCGAGGATGTTGTCGTCGCTTCAAGAACTGCTGCACATCGATATCGACGCGGTGATGCTCTACGACGCGGCGCTGCGGATCATCACCCACCCGATGGCGGAGCAGGCCCTGATGGAGTTCCGCTCCGATCATCTGCGTCACATCCGGGAGCTCAACGACTGCATCGAGCAGCTCGGTGGGGAGCGGGCGTGCATCGAGGTCAATGCCGAGCAGTGTGATCTCCACGGCTTCACCCCCATCGAGGAGGGAATGCCCCTGGAGGCCGTCTTCATGGCCATGGTGGATGGCGAGCAGATCACCAACCAGACCTATGAGCGCATCCTCAAGGAGGAGTGGACGCCGGAGATCCGCTCGCTCATCGATCGCAACTTCATCGACGAGCAGCGCCACCTCCTGTGGGTGCTGAAGGCGTCGCGCACGCGGATGTGGGAGCAGGACGCGGGGCAACGGCCCGACGTCTGATGTGGACGTGAGGCTCCGTGCGTGGACGTGGCGCGTGAGCCTCGCTCCTCGGTGGCGGTCTGGCAGGGCTTCTGCACAGGGCCCCGGGAACCTGTCCTTCCCGAGGTGCCCTCATGCCGCGTCTGCCCGCTTTGTTGTGTCTGTTGTTCGTCCCGCTCGGGTGTGAGGCCCCCCGTCAGGAGTGGCTCGGCCTCTACGAGATGACCGGCACCGCCCACTACAGCATTCCGGGGCTGGGCCACCTGTCCTCACCCGTGTCGGCGACCTGGCGCGTGTCGGAGGGGACGGCCGTGGAATTCCTTCTCTCCGACGTGGCCGGCGGGTGTTCCCTGGGTGCCCACCTCGAGGAGGAGCGGGCCCTGCTCGAACCCGGAACCTCGTGCTCCTGGAGTGAGAACGGCGTCCTCTTCACCCTCTCCGCGGTGCACGGTTCGGTCACGCTCGCGGATGGTCAGGGCCGCTTCGAGATGGCGGGTCGCGTGACGGCCACGGCCCGGGGGCAGCTCTACCCGGGCGAGTTCTTCCAGAACGCCACGTTGACCCGCGTGGGGCCGTAGCCCCGCGGGCCCGGGACTACCCCTCCAGGGGCAGCACCCACAGCTCGGCGCCGTGGCCCGGCGTGTAGGCCGTGAAGTAGACGGAGGCACCGACACGGGTGAAGTCGTGCGGATAGGAGAAGTCCTGCCCGGGGGCGAGGTCCTGGAGCTGCCGCGTTCCCGCCGCCGTGCCGTCGCTCACCCAGGGCTCCAGGCCCTGTCCCTCGCCGATGTTGCTGTAGAGGATGCGATCATCCAGGGTGAACAGCTCGCTCTGGAACTCATCCGACAAGCTCAGGGGCCGGGACACCTGCTGCGTTCCGTTCGCCGTTCCATCGGTCATCCACAGCTGCACGTCCCGGGGCGCGGGTCCCGACGAGGAGATGTTCACGCTGAAGAAGAGCCGGCCGCCCGCCACGGTGGAGGTGCCGAGGAGGACGTCCGAATCCGGCTGATCCGAGAAGGCATTGGGCAGCGTCGCCACGGGCCGCTCCCGCACCGCGCCCGTGTCGTCCACCTTCAGCGAAGACAGACGCAGGAGGTGATCCGACGGCGTGGACAGCGTGAGGAACAACTGGCTGCCCGGGCCCTCCATCAGGTTGGGGATGGGGCCGTCCGAGTCCGCGGACAGCTCCCGCACGCGCACCGTGCCCTCGCTCGTGCCGTCCGTGCGCCACAGCTCGCTGCCATAGGCAGGCGTCGAGGTGAGGAAGAACACGGACGTGCCCAGCTTCCGCAGGTGGGCCGGATAGGCGCTGGCGGGGCCGGCCTGGATGTCCTTCACCAGCACCGTGCCCTCGCTCGTGCCGTCGGTCTTCCACAGCTCGGTGCCATGCTCCGCGTCCGTGAAGACGAAGTAGAGGGTGTTGCCCACGAGCACCTGCGAGAAGCTCAGTGAGGAGTCCGGCCCCATGTCGCGCACGAGCACCGTGCCCGCGTCCGTGCCATCGCTCCGCCACAGCTCGGTGTGGCCGCTGTCCGTGCCGGGGATGTAACGGAAGAAGAGCAGTTGGCCGCCCACCACGGTGAGCTTGTAGGGCGCCGAGTCGCCGCCCAGGCCCGGCGTGAGTTCCTTCACCTGCCGCGTGCCGCCGGTGGTGCCGTCGGTGACCCAGAGCTCCGGGCCGTGCGCCGCGTCTCCCGCGACGAAGAAGAGCTGGGAGCCCAGGGGCGTCAGCTCCGTCACGAGATCCGTGGTCGTGTCCGCGAGCGCGGGAAAGTCCTTCACCCGCACGGTGCCCGCTTCGCTCCCATCGCTCGCCCACAGGGCGTGGGTGCCGTCCTCGTAGTGGGTCGCGAAGAAGAGCCGTCCCTGGAAGTCCACCAGGCTCGAGGGGCCCGGGTCGGTCCGGGAGGGGCGGCCGGAGGGCGGGAAGACATCCTTGACGAGATGCGCGGTGCCCAGTGTCGGACGGGCCGCCGGTGGAGCACTCGCGCGGTCGCCTCCTCCTCCGGCGGGCATGCCCGCGGGCGGAAGCTCGCTCTCCGGCGTGGGGGTCTCCGAGCCCAGCCCACCACCACATCCCACCATCAGCGAGCAGAGCAGTACCGCGCTTCGCCACGCATCCATCCCCACCTCACTTGTCTGGGTTGAGACAAGAGGGTGGGGAGGGCAGGGCGATCCGTCCAGTGGTGGTCAGGGAGAAACCCGCTGCCGCATTCCCCATGTGGAGGGCCTCTTCACTGCTCGTCCTCTGAGGAAGAGACCCTGCTGGGATGCAACGTGGCCTCTTGAACAGATGGGCGCGGGGGCGCGGAGTTCAACCCGCGGTGCTGAGGAGCACGGCGGGGCGCTTGGGCGATGTCTGGCCTTGGCGGGCCCGCAGGGAGCCATAGTGGCGGCGGAGATAGTCATAGAGGACGAGCTCCTGCTCACGGACCGAGGAACGGGCCATGCGGTTGGCACTCAGGTGCAACAGGCTGCCCGCCAGCTCGGCGAGCGGCACCGCCAGTCTTCCCGCCTCCGACAGGGCCCGGAGCGCGGTGGTGACGGGTGCCTGCCGCTCTGATCTCCGAGCGAGCACCGCCAGTCCCCGGGCGAGCACCGGCTGTTGGACCTGGCGCGTGACGAGCAGTTGCTCGAGGCCGCGCCGCTCGTGGCGGTAGCGCTCGCTCAACTGGTGCTCGGTGGCGCGTTGGACGTGGAACTCGCGGCCCAGGTCCTCGCGCAGCGCGGTGACCAGCCGCAGCTTCTCCTCCAGGTCCATGCCCAGGTCCGACAAGAGGTGGTCCATGCTGGCCAGCATCAAGCGCCAGCGCGCCTCCACGGCCTCGTTGCCCGGGAGCAGCTCCAACAACTGGAGTGCCGCCTCGCTGTCCACCTGGAAGAGGCGTTCGCACAGCCGCATGCTCTCCGCGCCCCCGTAGTGCTCCACCTCGCGCTCGTAGGTGTCGAGCCGCACCTTCCACACGAGCCCATCCCGGCGGGCCCGTGACAGCATGCTCATCAGCTCGTGCTGCACCTCCTGGAGCCGCTCGGGCGCGCCGTGGAAGCGCAGCCGCAGGTGCCAGTCCGGCGCTGCGTCGCGCATGAAGAACCATCCATCGGCCGCGGTGGAGCCCAGCGCGGCGCGCACGAGCGGTGCCACCAGCCCGGTCAGCAGCCGGTCCGCGGTGGCCGCTCCGGTGGAGATCCTGGCGTCCAGCCACTCCGAGCCGGGCAGGAAGGCGCGGGCGGGGAGCTCGGAACGCGGCGCCGGCACTGGCGCTTCGTGGAGCCGCCGGAGCTCGGCGGGCGCGGGAGGCGTGCGGCCGAAGGGGACCACCACCTCGTGGTGGAAGCGGCCCTCGGGGCCGTGGGCGCACAGCTCCTCGGGCCGGGGGAACAGCTCCACCAGCGTCACCCGGGACCGGTCCTTGATGCGCTGCACCAGCGTGTCGACGCTCAGCACGTTGTCCAGGTCGACCGGCAGGAGCTGGTCGCCCTCCTCCAGCGCGATGAAGCGGGGCAGGCGGTGTTCGGCCCGGAGTGCCTGGAGGGCGGCGAAGCGCTGGGCGCCGGTGATGGCGCCGAGTCCCTCCAGGGTGTCGCGCCAGAAGTTCCACCGGGCCACGGAGAGCACGAGCCGCCCGTGGGTGACGCGCGGCAGGAAGTGGGCGTGGGCGAGCGGGCCCCAGCTCCATTGCAAGGTGCCGCACTGGTGCTGGGTGGCCAGGGCGCACAGGAACCTGTACAGGCCCAGGCTCCGGGCCTCGTGGTCGTGGGCGTTGGTCATCCGGGGGATGACCTCGCACCCCAGCCGCCGCGAGCGCAGCACGATGCGGCGGCCCTGCAGGGAGATGAGCAGATCGGACGCGTCGAGCTGCGGGGCATCCGGGGCACCGGAGCGGCCCGGGTAGGTGAGCTCCTGGCCGCGCGGCACCGGGCGGGCGAGGATGTTGCCGGCCCGGCCCCGGGGCAGGTGGATGATCTCCGCGTAGACCGCGTCGGGGTGCGAGGACTCCTCGGCGCGCAGGTGCTCGCGCACCTTCTGGTGCAGCAACTCGTCCCCCGGACAGAGGCGGCCCAGGACGTTGGCGCCCGAGGGACCCGCCACCCTGTGCAGGCGGACCTGGAAGCGGCCCCGGGCGAGCGACTCCTCGGACTCGGCCGCCACGGTGGCCAGGGCCATGAAGGCATCCGGCAGGGGCGCGCGGGACGGATTCTCCAGGTGGGACAGGTCCTCGTCGCTCAACTCCATCACCAGGCCGCCCGTGCGCTGCACGTGCTCGAGCTTGTGCAGCAGCCGGGCCTCGCGCTCGCCGAAGCTGGCGCGTGCTGGCTGGGGCGCGCCCAGGGTGAGCCCCTCGAGCAGGGGAACGGCTCGCGCGCCCGGGGCGTGGGACGTGATGAGGCCGAGGCCGGACTCCTCGTCCAGCACCTCCAGCAGGGGCAGCTCCCGGCGCTCGTAGCGCTGGAGGAACGCGTCGCGGAAGGCCTCCAGGCCATCCTCCGGGGGCGAGGGGTGGAGGCGGTGCAGCAGCCGCACTCCCTTCTCCAGCTCGCGCAGCACCTCCTTGCCCAGCACGGCCTCGGGGGCGGGCTTGATGAGGTTCACCTGGAAGAGCCGTGGCAGCTCGACGGGGGCGGGCAGCTTCGCCAGCGTGCGCGCCACGTCCAGGTAGCGCTCGCTCGACGCGCCGAGCCCCTCCCGGTCCAGGTGCTCCAGGCAGGATTGGACGGCGCCCAGCGTCTCGGTGAGGGACGTGGTGCCGGGAAGCTGGCGCAACTGGGAGATGAGCACGGGGAGTGCCTCGGGCCCGGTGGCCGGGGGTTGCAGCTCGGACACGAGGAGCTGACTGTCGATGAGCGCGTCGACATAGCCCCTCGCCTCGTCGAGGCTGATGTCGGGGTCCAGCTCCACGAGGAAGCGCGCCAGCTCCTCGGGCCGAGCGCCGTGACGGGCCCGGGCGAGCGCGGCCTCGAGGTACTCGGTCGGCTCGACCGCCATGAGGTGGTAGGCGCGGTGGCGGGCCGCGAGGCGCCCCTCGGCGTGGCGAAGCGGGTTGCTGGCGCGGGAGAGGCTGGTGTTGGGCCGGTGGGGGATGTGGGGGCGCAGCTCGGGCGAGCGGGAGAACGCCTCCGCCAGCAGGCTCGCGTAGTCCATGTCCAGGCGGGTGTGGCGCTGGTAGCGCGCGCGCGGCCCGGTGCGCAGCCGGGTGTGCTCGCCCAGCTCTCCCACGGAGTAGCCCGCGAAGAGGCCGAAGGGCGTGGGCCGGCCGGCCATGCGTGACACGTAGCGCACGAGGGCGCGCTCCAGCTTCACTCCCCGCTCGCTCTCGGGGGCGCGCTCCCACCGCTCCAGGTGTTCGTGCAAGCCGGGCGAGGCCACGAAGAGTGCCTCGCGCACCTCGGGCCGGCGCACCATCTCCGCCAGGCGCGCGCGCAGCGTGGCGCGGTCGCGTTGGAGCGCCGGCTCCAGGGGCAGGCCCGGCGGAAGGCGGGGGGCTTGCAAGCCCTGTCCCCAGGTGTCCAGTTCATCGAAGGGGAGCAGGGGCGTGCGAAGCACGAAGAACCCGGACGGGGCGAAGGGGAAGTCCCGCGACGTGTTCTCGGTCTGTGGGGTTTTCATGGGGAGCGGACCGGATCAAGCGGGGATGGAGGCCATCAACATGCCGTCCCACATCGGGGTGTGGGGCTGCGCGGCGGCGAGCAGGGCGAGCGCGGTGCCGGTGACGCCGTTGAGCAGGCTCTTGTCGGCGATCCAGCCCATGTCCTCGTTCTTGCCGGTGGGCGAGGACCAGAAGACGAAGCCGGCCACGCCCTCGCCGGGGCGGCGCATGCGCAGCGTGCGGGTGAACCACGCGGTGGCGGTCTGCTTGAACGTGTCGTCTCCCGACACCTGGTAGAGCCGGTTGTAGATGTGGCCGAGGCCGGCCGCGCCATGGCACAGGCCCGCGTCGCACACGCCGGACTGCTCCTCGGGGCGCAGGGCGGCCTCGCGTGCGAGGGCCAGCGCATCGCGCTCGAGCTGCACGTCCCCGAGCGCCTGGGCGGTGACGACGAGGCACAGGACGACGCCGGGGTCGCCGTCGCACCAGGCCGAGCGGCAGGGCGTCACGTCCACGCCCGGCGCCACGGCCGAGGGAAAGCGTGCGCCGGGACTGTCCGGGAGCGCATTGGCGAGCAGCCAGCGCGCGCCCCCCTGGGCGAGCTCACGGGCCTTCCTCTCCGCCACGCCCGCGCGGGAGATCAACGCGAGCAGGGCGACGACGGCGGGCACGCCGTGCGCGGCGCCCAGGTTGAAATGGCCCTCGGTGTAGCGGGCGCGCTGGTGGGGCGGCAGATGCTGGGGCGGCGTCCACCAGGACAGGCCCGCTCCCGCGCGGGTGGAGCGCTCCTCCAGCCGCGCGACGATGGCCTCCAGGCACTGGACGGCGAGGGGGCGCGGCAGGCGCTCCAGCGCGTAGACGCCCAGGCCCACGAGGCCACGGATGAGATCGTAGTCCGCGTTCCACGGCTGCCCCGAGAGGAGATCAAGCAGCACCTTGTCGATCTCGTCCATGTCCTCGAGTCCATGGAGGCCGAGGGCGCCGAGCCGCTCGATGGACCAGGCGATTCCGGCGAAGCCCCCGTGGAGCCAGGGCAGCAGGGGTTCTTCCTCGATGGCCAGCGCCGCCTGGTGGATGAGCCGCTCCGCGTGGCCGCCGTGGCCGAGCTGGGGCCGGCCCCGCTGCAGCTCGGCGAAGAGCAGGGCGCGTCCGGCGAGTCCCCCCGACAGCGTGGGCCCTTCCAATCCCTGACTGGACTGGAGCACTTCGGCGATCTCATCCACGGTCCTCAGTGCTTGTTCCCGCAGCTCGCCGTCCAGCAGTGTCGTCCAGTTCTTCATGGATTGCCCCCCCGTCCCGATGTGTTGGGTGTTCGTGCTCTGGCCTACGGCGCTCTCAGCCGCTCTCTCGTCTTTCTCAGGATTAACGGTTCTCTGCCTGGAGGGAAATGCGCTCGGGGGGCAGCTCAGTGTCCCCATGGCGACAGGCCGCTGGAGCCGCTGCATGAAAGGAAAAACCCCCGGGGCGTGGGCCGCCCTCCGGGGGTTCTCCGCGTGTCCTCTGTCTTGTCGTTCGAGCGGGGCGGGGTGTTTGTGATTCGTCTGGAAGAGGACCTCTCATGGTGCGCAGGGGCCGCAATCCGCGGTGCAATGCGCGGAGTCCGTGCCCAGGCCACACGACTCGGTGAATTGGCAGACGCCATCGCCACACGTGTAGATCTCCTGTGGGCGGATGCGGGTGGTGATGGCCGCGTAGGTGGTGCCGTCGAGGGTGCAGTGGGTGTAGGAGGTATTCGTGGGATCGGGCGTGCACCGCGAGGCGCAAGGGCCCACCTGGGAGATGGGCGCGCACCCCTCCTGGCCCGGCTCGAGCGCGCAGGCGCGCACGCTGCTTTGCTGGGGCGACAAGAGAAGGTCGTCATGCCCCACGAAGACACCCTCCTCGGTGAAGAGGTTGCCGAAGAAGCACCCCTCGCGCTGGGAGAAGGTCTGGAGTTCCTCGGGCGTGGTGGCGATGGGCTCCTCGTGCGCGGTGCGGCCCAGGACGGAGATGGGCACGGTGCGCCCGAACTTGTTCACGTGGGCGGCCAGGCACGCGGAGACGAGCTGCTGCTCCGTCACGGTGGCGGGACGGCCGCTGACCCAGTCCGGCGCCAGCCCCAGCGAGCCGCTCCAGACCCGGACCTGGCCCTGGCTGTCCGTGTACGTGCGCGTCTGCCCGGCGGGCACCGCGCACGCCGTGACGTACTTCATGACGTTGTCGGCCAGGGCCGGATCCTGGTCGTACCAGGAGGAGAAGGCCTCGCTGTTCAAGCCATTGAAGGCCAGGCCATTGAAGGCGAGCCCGTTGAAGGCCAGGCCATTGAAGGCGAGCCCATTGAGGGACTCTCCATTGTCGGACGGCAGCGTCTGGCCCACGGAGGTGACGGGCGCCGGGCCTCCGGAGGTCTCGAGGGGCTCCGGCTGCATCGGGCCACAGGCCACCGCGCCGCAGACCCACAGCACCCCCGCCGTCCCCAGCCCCCACCTCGAACGGCTCCCCTGGCTTTCAATCGCCTTCATCTCCGACCTCCTGGAAAATATCGGGAAAAACCGCGCAATTCGGAAATACGGTCGCCTGCCCGCTTTTGGTGAGGTCGATGGAGCCGAAGTCCGGGGCCAGTGTCGTTCACGGACGGTTCGGGGTCCGGGCGCCTCTGGAGGGAAGAGGACTCCGTCCTGCGCGAGACACTTGGGTAGGATGGGGTGGCCGTCAGGGAGGGCGGCCGCATGTCCGTACTCAAGCAACAGGCCGCGTCCATGTTCGTGGATTTCGAGCGCGATGCGTGGAGGGCGCTGCGCGCGTCGACTCCGCTGCTGCTCGACGCGGCGGAGGTCGAGGGGCTGCGAGGACTGGGCGAGCAACTGGACTTGAAGGAGGTGGAGGAGGTCTATCTGCCCCTGTCCCGGCTGCTCAACCTGCACGTGGCGGCGGCGCAGAGCCTGTGGACGGCGCAGCAGGCGTTCCTGGGCGGCTTCACCCAGCGGGTGCCGTTCGTCATCGGCATCGCGGGCAGTGTGGCGGTGGGCAAGAGCACCACGGCGCGCATCCTCCAGGCGCTGCTGTCACGCTGGCCGGATCACCCCCACGTGGAGCTCGTCACCACGGACGGCTTCCTCTTCCCCAACCGGGTGCTCACCGAGCGCAACCTCATGCTGCGCAAGGGCTTCCCGGAGAGCTACGACCGGCGCGCCCTGGTGCGCTTCCTCGCGGAGATCAAATCCGGCCGCGCCGAGGTGAGCGCTCCCGTCTACTCGCACCTCGTCTACGACATCGTCCCCGGTGAGTTCCTGTCCATCCGCCGGCCGGACATCCTCATCCTCGAGGGGCTCAACGTCCTGCAGACGGGGCCCGTGGAGGGGGGGAAGCTGCCGCACACCTTCCTGTCGGACTTCTTCGACTTCTCCATCTACGTGGACGCGCACGAGCAGGACATCCGCCGCTGGTACGTGGACCGCTTCCTGAGCTTGCGCGAGACGGCGTTCCGCGACGAGCGCTCCTTCTTCCGGCGCTTCGCCGAGCTCTCCGAGGAGCAGGCCACGGCGCGCGCCCTGTCCATCTGGGCGGAGATCAACGGGCCCAACCTGGCGCAGAACATCGCGCCCACGCGCTCGCGCGCGCGGCTCATCCTGCTCAAGGGCTCGGACCACAAGGTGCGCCGCGTGCGCATGCGCAAGATGTGAGGCGGCACTCCTCGCGGGAGGTGCCGCCCCCCCCCGCGCGCCGTCAGCTGCGGTAGTCCGCGTTCTCGCTGATGTACTCGTGGCTGCGGTCCGAGCCGAGCACCGTGCACGCCGCCGCGCCGAGCCCCAGGTCCACGTCGATCTCCACCGCGCGCTCGTGCGGGGGCCACGTCACCGGCGGCTGGAAGGTGAGCCCGTCCGCGGGCGCCACGCTCGCGTAGAGCTCGGCCTCCTTCATGTGCGCCACCAGGGCGCGCTCGGCCTCGTGGTCGAGCCGGAAGGTGCCCTGCTGGAGGATGATGCGGCCGCCCATGCGCAGCGTGCAGCGCGACAGGTCCATCCCCGGGTGGTTCGCGCCCACGTACTTGCCGATGGCCATCACCAGCCGGCCCACGTTGGGATCGTTGCCGTTGACGGCGCACTGGAACAGGGGCGAGTTGACCACCGACTTGCCGATGCCGCGCGCCACCGCCTCGTCCGGCGCGCCGTGCACGCGCACGCGCATGACGTGGTGGACGCCCTCGCCGTTGCGCACCAGGTCCTCGGCGAGGTCGGCGCACACGCGCTCGAGCGCGGACTCGAACTGCGCGAGGGAGGGGCAGGGCACCTGGCGCGAGGAGAGGATGGCCACGGTGTCCGAGGTGCTGGTGTCGCTGTCCACGCTGATGCAGCCGAACGTCTTCGCGGCCACCGAGCGCAGGGTGGCGCGCAGGGCGTCGCGGGGCACGTCCACGTCGGTGAGCAGGTAGACGAGCATGGTGGCCAGGTTGGGCTCGAGCATCCCCGCCCCCTTGGCGATGCCCACGATGCTGCCCTGGCCCACGGAGGCCCGGCGCACCTTGGGGTAGAGGTCGGTCGTCATGATGCCCTCGGCGGCGGGCATCACCGAGCGGGCGTCGAGCGAGGCCACCGCCGCGGGCACCGCCCCCACCATGGCGTCCACCGGCAGCCTCCACCCGATGACGCCCGTGGAGCAGGGCAGCACCTGCGTGGCGCTCAACCCCAGGCCCCGCGCCACCTCCGCGCACAGCCGCTCGGAGGCCTCGACGCCGCCCGGCGCGCACACGTTGCTCACCTTGTTGTTCACCACCACCGCGCCCAGCGTGGGCTCGCGCAGCCGCTCACGGCCCACGAGCACCGGCGCCCCGGGGAACGCGTTCGTCGTGAACACCGCCCCGAACGCCGGCGTCGGCTCGTCGAGCACGATGAGCGTGAGGTTCATCTTCGCGGGCTTGTCCACCTCGGCGGGCACGAAGTCGAAGCGCGTCCGACCGACACGGAATCCTCGCGGCAGGGCGGACTGCTCCTCCAGCCAGCTGCGGTGGGCCTCGACGGACGAGAAGGTCAGGTTGGTGCTGGGAATGACGGTACCTCACGGCGAAAGGACTGCCGCTTGGTGCCGCAATCCCCGCCCTGAATCAATCCAACATTCCAGGCCCTGAACCCTGGCTCTGTAACAATTTCCACCAGTCGCCGTGGACGCCCCACCAAACCCTTGGAATCACGAGGGCCGAGGGCTGGCCCGATTCGTGCTCAAAGGGTTGGTGAACACTGAGCATTTCGCATGAACCCCACCGCCTACACCGTCGAGATCGACCCGTCAGCCTGGAGCCAGTTGGCCCTGCTGCGGGGGGATACCTACCGCCGGGTGCGTGAGGCGCTCACGAATGTGGCCTCCTCCGTGACGCCCGCCGAGATGTCCTCCCAGGCGCGGTTTCCGTTGGTGGTCGATGACACGGTCGCGCACTACGACGTGGACCACCTGCGGCGCCGGGTGTTGCTGCGCGAGGTCGGACCCTCCACCTCTCAGCTCTGAGCGGCCGGGGGGCGCGGCCTCAGGGCTGGGCGTCACCCGCGAGGTTCGGAGCGCCGGGCTCGGGCGGGGGGATGAGCTCCTCGCCCTCGATGGGGGCGGGGGTGATGGCGCCGTCGCTCGTGACGACCCAGGAGTTGTAGCGCCGCGCGCTCACGTTCTGCAGCTTGCCATCCACGTAGCAGAGCGTGGTCAGGATGAAGCTGGCCGCCTTGAGGCTGGGGCGGCCGTACTGGAAGCATTCCTGATCGCCGCGCTGCTCCCGCCCGACGGGCGGCCCGAGGATGCCGGACACTTCCTGGGGCGACATCCCCCGCTTGACCGTGCGCATCCCCTGGTAGGTATCCACGCGGAAGGGAGTGGCCTCCGGCTGGAAGGTCAAGGCGACGTAGGCGAGCACGGCGAAGAGCACCAGGCCGAGGCCATAGGTGAGGAACTGGCGGCGGGTGAGGCGCCGGACGCGCGTGTCCGTATAGGCACTGAAGAGATCGTCCCCCGACGTGAGGCGGACTCCGCTCACTCCTACTTGCTGCTCTGGCTGGCTCACGCTTCTCCACATGCCCCGAGCAGGGGGCGGGATGCAAGGCGCACCACACGCCAGGCGGGCCACCGAGCGCCCTGATTGTCCTCGGGACAGCGTGCGGGCCGCTGTGCTCTCTTGTGCGCCATGCCGCGTCAACTCGTCTACCGCCGTTATGGGGGGTCCCTCCAGGTCTCCATTCCTTCCTTCGAGGTGTTGGTGGAGGCCGTCCACATTCCCGAGACGCAGTGGCTCGCGACGGCGTGTCCGCTCGAGGGGCTCACCTGTGATCGCCGCTTCCTGGAGTACCTGGACACCGACAAGAATGGACGCATCCGGGTGATGGAGGTGCGGCAGGCCGTGCGGTTCACGGCGGAGCACCTGCGCTCCTTCCAGGGGGCGGACGCGGGCAGCGACGTGCTGGTGCTGGACATGCTCGCCGACGGGGCGGTGAGGGCCCGGGACGCGGCCGGCCTGTTGCTGGACACCTTGAAGGCCGAGGATCGCACGCGCATTTCGCTCGAGCAGGTGCGCGCGAGTGATCGGGCGCTGCGCGAGACGGGGCA
Source organism: Cystobacter fuscus (assembly GCF_044360685.1). Lineage (GTDB taxonomy): Bacteria > Myxococcota > Myxococcia > Myxococcales > Myxococcaceae > Cystobacter > Cystobacter fuscus_C. The sequence goes on from NZ_CP043491.1 coordinate 2,556,145, forward strand.
CAACGGGGATGGCATCGTGGCACCGGCCTTCCTGCCCGCGGCCGTGCAACCCCTGGCCTCGCGGCTCATGGGGGCCTTCGCCGAGGTGAAGAACCGCGCGGGACAGCCCGGGGTGGATCTGCCCACGCTCCAGCGCTTCCGCGAGGAGCGGCGGGCGCTGCTGGCCCACCTGGCCGAGCGGGCCGCGGTGCTCGTCTGGGGTGCGCCGAGCGTGGAGCGGGCCCGGCGCATCCAGGAGGTGCGTCCGCTGCTGGACACGTACTTCCTGCAGTGCCGGCTGATCGCGGCCCAGCCCGAGGCCGTCACGAGCCTCAAGCTGGACGGGGGACGGGTGCAGGGGGCGCTGGGGGATCTCCAGGCGCTCTCGCGCGTGGTGTCGGAGCTGCCCGTGGCGCCTCCCGAGCCCGGGGGGCTGTTGCGCTGGTCGCGCATGTACCGGGGGCCCGCGTTCGAGAAGCTGGATGCGTTCCGGCGGGACGTGGCGGTGCCGGTGTCCAATGATCAGGCGACGCTGTCGGACGCGTCCTGGCGCGAGATGTCCGCGCGGGCCGACGCCATCCTGGCCTGGCAGGCGCGGCTGGAGGCGAGCCCCTTGCGCGACTGGGCGGACGTGCTGGCGAGCATCTCCGAGTCCGACCTGGACACCATCGAGGCGAAGTGCCGGGAGGACCTGGCGCGCAAGGACACCCTGGGCGCGGTGGAGGACCTGGAGCGGTTGATCCTCTACCAGCGCTGGCTGCTGACGTTCGCCAACAACTTCATCAGCATGCCGGACCTCTACCAGACGAAGCGGCGCGCGCTGGTGGAGCGCGGCACGCTCATCCTCGGAGGGCGGCGCTACCGGCTGTCGGTGCTGGTGAAGGACCGGGCCGCGCACTCGGCGCTGACGAACCAGGGCACGACGTGCACGCTCTACGTGCAGGTGATCGCCCGGGAGGGCGGGGAGAGCTACGAGGTGGCGGTGCCCGTCACGCGTGGGCGCAGCACCGAGCTGTCGGTGGGCAAGCGCGGCGTGTTCTACGACGTGGAGCAGCGCGAGTACGACGCCGTGGTGACGCAGATCGTCCGGCAGCCCGTGTCGTTGTGGGAGGCGATGACGATGCCCTTCGAGCGCATCGGCAAGTTCATCTCCTCGAAGATCGAGGGGATGGCGGCCGCGGGCGAGAAGTCGCTCGATGAGTCCCTGGAGAAGAGCTACACGCACGGCAGCGGGGTGGCGGCCTCCGCGGTGGCCACTCCGGCCGCGGCGCCCACGGCTCCGGCTCCCGCCCCGGCGGCGGCTCCCGTGGGAGGGCCGGGAGGCTTCCTCGCGGCGACGGGCATCGCGTTCGCGGCGGTGGGCTCCTCGCTGGCGTTCATCGTGTCGCAGGTGCGCTCGCTCACGGTGTTCGATGTCCTCACCGCGCTCATCATCGCCGCCGCCGTGGTGATGCTGCCCTCGGGCCTCTTGGGCTGGCTCAAGCTGCGCAAGCGCAACCTGGCGCTGCTGCTGGAGGGCTCGGGCTGGGCGCTCAATGACAGGCTGATGCTCACGCGCGACCTGGCGATGCTCATCACCCGCCGGCCCCGGCTGCCCAAGAGCGCCACGGTGGACAGGGCGGACATGCTGCGCTCGGCGCTCGTGACGGTGCACGAGGACGACGAGGGCGAGCCGCGCTCGTGGGGTCTGCTGTTCTTCGTCCTCCTGGCGGTGCTGGCCGCGCTGCTCTGGCAGTTCCGCGAGCCGATCGCCCGGGAGGCCTGCTCGCGCCAGTGGATGCGTGGCGCCATGTGCGAGTGGGGACGAGCCCCGGCGGCGCCTCCCGCGGCACCGGCGCCTGGAGGGGCGGCAACGCCCTGACTACCAGCCGAGCCACTCGCGCAAGAGGGGCGTCATCTGCTCGGCCGTGCGCTGGTGCGTCTTGCGGCTGGGGTGCCACAGACAGCCGAGCCCCTCGTCCTCGCGGTTGGCGGGGACCTCGGCGAAGTGCACGCGGCGGTCTCCCTGCTGGTGCAGGGTGTCCACGAGTCCGGAGAGCAGCTCGCGCACGCGGGTGCGCGCCTGGATGTCCTTGGGGTGGGTGTCGCTGACGCCGGAGCCGAGGACGCAGACGATGTGGGCCTGGGGGTAGTGGGCGCGGACGTCCGCCACGAGGGCGCGGTAGGCGTCGCGGAAGCGCTCCTCGCCCGGGTGCTCCTTCCAGAAGTCATTGGCGCCGAGCTGGATGACGACCGCGTCGGGGATCCACGAGGAGAAGTCCCAGGGGGCGTCCTCGCGGTGGGGCAGGGTGCGCGTGTAGAGCTGGGGCAGCGGGGGCGTGGGATCGTTGCCGTAGTTGACGGCCACGCCCTTGCCGGAGAAGGCGACGAAGGAGGCCTCGGCGCCGAGCGCCTGGGCGGTGAGGGCGCCCCAGGTGAGGGAGGCGCGCTGGGTCTCCGCGTTGAAGCTGCACTGGGCGTTCTTGCCCTCGATGCCGAAGCCGGTGAGGCCCGAGTCCCCGATGAACTCGATGCGGCGCGGGGGCGCGGGGGGCGCGGGCAAGAGCCGGGCGCCCGGGTCCAGCTCGAGTCCGAGCAGTTGCGTCTCCCCGACGGCGGGCTCGGTCTCCTTCTCCAGCCGCAGCACGTGCTCGCCCCGGGGCAGTCCCTCGGCGAGCCGGTAGAGCAGGGGGCCTTCACCGATATAGAGGTCGCGGAAGGGGGCGCCGTCCACGCTGAAGCGGAAGCGGTTGGGGGCGGCCTCCTCGTACTTGGGGAGATCCAACAGGCGGATGCCGAGCGAGGTGCCGGTGAAGCGCACGGTCAGGGACGAGCCGCCCCAGGCGATGCGGGGGCCGGAGGCATCTCTCCAATCCACGCGGCCACTGAAGCGCAGCGCGGGGGATTGGGGAGACACCTGGACGGGGCCGCGGCAGCCGGCGAGCAGGGCGAGGGCGATCCACGCGCGGGAGCGGACCCAGGCCAGGGTCTTCTTCCACGCGCCGATAACGGAATTCATGCCCCCATCCTAGACGCCCTCGCCCCCCGGGCGCGTCAACTCGTGGGGGTGGGGCCCCCGAGGGGCGGACGGGAAATCCACGCGGCGATGAAGAGATCCAACTCGCCGCGCAACACGTCCTTCACCCGGGGAGTGCCGGCGCCCGTGCGGGGATCCTCGACGCGGGCGCTGCGGCCCAGGTGGTAGCGCCGGGCCTCGTCCGCGGTGCCGCTGCCGCCCTGGCCCCGCACCACCCGCGAGGCGATGTCCTTCATCTCCTCCAGCTCGCCCGCGCCCGCGAGCGTCATCACCCGGCCGCTCGTCTCGTCGCGCACCGTCACCTCCGTCTTCACCCGGTTGACGAAGGTGCCCTCGTGCCGCCGCACCTCGCGGCCGTCCACGTCGAGCTGCTCGAGCTCCTCCGTGGGTCCACCCCGGTGCACCCGCACGTAGGCGCGCTGCCGCTTCTCCTCCTCGATGCGCCGGTGCAGACCCGCCTCGCCCGACAGGTAGCCGTAGGCGCCGGGGCCGGTGACGCGCACCACCACCCGGAAGGGCTCCTCCGCCTCCGCTACCGCGAGCGCCTCGTAGCCGCGCCGCTCCGCCCAGCCCAGGTACATGGACGCCAGCTCCTGCACCCACGCCGCCTGCCCCTCGCTCGTCTCGCTCGCGCAGATGTCCACCAGGGCCTCGTCCCCCCGGTCCATCTCCCCGGAGGTGCCCAGCACCTCGGCCATCTGCACCTCGCGCGCGACCTCCTCCACCTGCTTGGCCGCCGAGGCGAGCTGGGCCTCGCCCCTGGCCTCGCGCACGAGCCGCCGCGCGAACGTGGAGCGCTCCTCCAGCCGATCCAACTCGTTGAGTTGCGCCTCCACCGAGCGGAAGGTCCGGAGCGTGGATGCCGCGCGCTGGGGATCGTCCCAGAGGTTGGGCGCCTGGGTGGCCGCGAGCAGCTCCGCGCGCCGCTCCTCCAGCCGGGGCCGGTTGGCCGAGACAGCGAGCGCGCGTGCCCGTCCCACCAGCCGGTCCATCTCGGCGAGCAGGGACTTCTTGTCCAGGCGCCGCTTCACCGCCGACACCGACTTCTCCGTGGGCAGCGCGAGCTGGGCCGTCTCCTCGCGGGGTTGCGGCGCGACTTCCGCCACCGCTACCACCTTGTTGCCCGGCCGCGTCTCCACCCGCACGGGCGTGCCCGGCCGCAGCGGCTTGCGGGCGATCTCCACCGCGAGCGCCGCGGTGAGCGTCTTCTCGATTTCCCGCTGCAGGTAGCGCGCGCCGAACTGCGGCGAGTAGCCCCGCTCCACGAGCAGGTCCACCACCCCGGGCGTCACCTCCACGTCCAGGCCGCGCGCCCGGATGCCCTCGCGCTCCAGCACCCGGCCCACCTCGCGCTGGGCGATCTTCCGGATCTCTACCTTGCTGAGCGGCTGGAAGTGGCAGATGGCGTCGAAGCGGTTGAGGAACTCGGGGCGGAAGGCGTCGGCGATCCTCCGGTCCACCTCGACGATGAGCTCCTCGGCGCGGCGCGAGCCCACGAAGCCGATGGACGGCTCGCGGTACACCTCGGAGCCCACGTTGGACGTGGCGACGATGACGGTGTTGTTGCAGGAGATGGTCTCCCCCGCGCCATTGACGAAGGTGCCCTCGTCGAAGAGCTGGAGGAAGCGGTCGTGCACGCTGCGCGCGGCCTTCTCGAACTCGTCGAGCAGCAGCACGGTGAACACCTTACCCTCGAGCAGGGCCGTCAGCTCGCCGCGCTTGGTGTCGATGGCGGGGGCCCAGGCGGCGCCGAAGGGGACGCTCTCGTCGCCGTCGTTGGGGAAGTCCGCCATGTTCAGCCGCACGAGCCGATCCGGCGAGCCGAAGAGGTACTCGGCGAGCAGCTTGGCCAGCTGTGTCTTGCCCACGCCCGTGGGGCCGGCGAAGAGGAACACGCCCAGGGGCCGGCGCGGATCGTTCAGGCCCGCTTTGAGCAGGGCCACCGAGCGCAGCACGGCCTGCACCGCGTCGGTCTGCCCGAGCAGCCGCTCGCCGAAGAAGCGCTCCGTCTCGTCGAGATCCAACGCCATGGCGTCGTCCACGACGAAGCGGGGCAGGCGCGTGGTGGCGCAGAAGCGGGTGAGGATGTCCTCGGGGCCCACGCGATCCTTGGCGCTGCCCGCGGCCTCGGCGGCCGTCTCCTTGAGCAGCTCGATGGCCTTGCGCGGCAGCCGCTGGGCGAGGAGGAACTTGGAGGCCAGCCGCAGCGCCAGGTCGCACGCCGCCGGATCGATGGGCAGGCGCAGCTCGCGCTCCTGCTCCTCGGCGACGCGGTGGAGGATCCACCGGGCGCGCTCGGTGGGCGGCTCCTGGAGGGGCACCAGGTGCAGCCGCTCGGCGAAGGACTCGTCGGCGCGCAGCAGCTCCTGCACGCGCTTGGGCTCGGTCTCGAAGATGAAGCGCGGGGTGCCGGTGCGCAGGGCGCGGAAGGCCACGGGCGCGAGCGGGCCGCCGATGACCGCGGGCAGATCCCGGATGTAGACGATGGGGCAGGGGTGGCGCTGGAGCCACTCGAGTAGCTCCTCGAAGGTCTCGGCCGCCTGGCGCTGGGTGCTGCGCGCCAGGATGTTGGCGACGGACACCTCCACCATGCGCGCCGAGGCGAGCTCCGCGTCCACGCGGCCCTCGACGATGCGGCGCGCGACTTCCTGCACCAGGGCGGACTTGCCCACGCCGGTCTCGCCGGACAGCAGCGGGTGTTTGCCGCCGCGCGCCAGAAGGCCGAGCACCTCCGTCACCGCGCTGTCCATGCCATGCGCGGCCGTGAGCCGTCCCTCGCGCGCCAGGGCCGTCAGATCGCGGTCGATGAGCCGCTCGTTGTCCTCGCTCTTTCGGGTGACCATGGTCGTGAACGCCCCCGGGCAGGGTTCGCACTCTAGCCTGCCCGGCGCGCGCGGCGTATGCCTTCTGGCCCCGGCCGTGCGCCAGTGCCTCGAGGCTTCCGCGTTGAGTGGGCAGAGCAGTTCAGGCAACAGGTGCTGGCGAGAGGAGGAGTGGGGCAGCCAGTACGCCAGCGAGGATTACCAGAAGGCACTGGCCGCTCGCGGGATTCAATGCAGCATGTCGCGCAAGGGCAACTGCTGGGACAACGCCGTGGCCGAGAGCTTCTTCAGCAGCTTGAAGATGGAACTCGTCCACGAGGCCGACTTCGCCACGCATGAGCAGGCCCGCACGGCACTCTTCGAGTACATCGAGGTCTTCTACAACCGTCAGCGGCGGCACTCGTCTCTGGGTTACGTCAGTCCAGTGGATTTTGAGCTTGTGGCCTTACCGCAGAAGTTGGCATCTTAACCCTACTGTCCACGTAACCGGGGCAAGCCCAGTCAAGCGCTCTCGGTGAGGACGCTAGTTGGACTCCACCCGTGGAGATGTGACCGCGCGCCTAGGAGAGTCCAACCCGCGTGGCGCTGCTTGGCGTGGCAGCCAGACCGTGAATCGGGTGCCCTCCTGCGGCGTGGACACCACCTCGATGCGTCCCTCGTGCGCATCCAGGATGCGCTTGACGATGTATAAGCCCAGGCCCACGCTCCGGCCCGCCTTGTCCACCTCCGCCGTGGCGCGTTGCATGGGCTCGAAGATGCTCGTGAGCTTGTCGGCGGGGATGGGCGGACCTTGATTGGCCACGCTCAGGATGACTTCCGCCTCCTCGCCGTGGAGGGTGACGTACACCGGGCTCTCCGCAGGGCTGTACTTGATGGCGTTGGTCACCAGATTCTGCACCACTTGGGCCATCCGGTCCGCGTCCCATTCCCCCTGGCCGTCGCCCTGGCGCTGCAACCGGATTTCGCGCTCGGGCCAGGCCACCTCCACCTCGTCCATCACCCCTTGGATGAGCTGGTGCATGTCCATCGGGCGACGCTCAATTCGCAGACCGCCACCGAGCCGCGCCTGGGTGAAATCAAGCAGGTCCTTGATCATGCGTGTGGCCCGTTCGGCGGCAGATTGGATGCGCACCAGGGATTGGGTGGTACGTGCGTCCAACGTCTCGCGGCGCATCAGGAGGGAGGTGCCCATGAGGATGGCGGACAGGGGGTTGCGCAGGTCGTGGCTGACAATGCCAATGAGTTTCTGCTCGAAGTCCAACCGTGTTTGAATCGCGCTCTCGGCCCTGAGTCGCTCGACCCCCAGGGCAATGCTGTCGGCCACCAACCTCAACACGTCGAGCGTATCCGGCTCCATGGGCGGACGGGCGAAGAGGGCCACCACCCCCACCAGCTTGTCGCCCACCAGCAGCGGGTAGCCCGCGAAAGCCTTCATGCCCTCGCGACGGGCCCACCCTGGGTCGCCCAGGCGCGGATCATCCACCACCGAGTTTGTCAGGTGCGGCCGTCGCTCCTGGGCGATGAGGCCGATCATACCCCGGCCCACCGGCACGCGTCCCTGGGGACCCTCCAGGTGCGTGGACATGCCCGCGCTGGCAGACAGCTCAAGCACGTCCTGCCCGGGGTCATGCAGCCAGACGCGGGCGGAGGCCATCGTCAACTGGTCCACCAGGGCTTGCACGCACCGCTGGAGCATCTCATGCAGGGAGACACTGCGCGAAAGCGCCAGGCCCACCTGGGCATTGAGGGCGTGGTGGCGCGCTTGCCGGGCCAGGAGCATCTCCGCCTTCTTGCGCACGGTGATGTCCAGCATGACCCCCGACAGGAAGAGGGGCCTGCCGTGTTTATCGAAGGTGGCCTGGGCACGGCTCTCCACCCATCTCAGGGGCACCCCTCCCTCGCCGCCAGTGCGGAACGTCATCAGATAAGCGCCCCCATTCTTCCCGGCGAGGGCTGCGGCGATGGCTTGTGCCACGAGTTCGCGATCTTCAATGGGCACCTGTAGCAGGCCCGACTCCAGACTAAAGGCCGTGCCGGGAGGCAGGCCCATGAGTTCCACCATGCGCGCATCCGCCGCGATGTGGCCCGTGGCAGCGTCCAGTTCCCAGAGACCTGCGCCCGCGTACTCCAGCAACCGCCGCTGGCGCGCCTCGCTCTCCCCCAGCTGCTGAGCGAGCAGCTCGGCCTGTTGGCGCGCGCGCACCAATTCGGTCACCTCGAAGCCAAAGACGTCGATACCCTCCACCTGACCCTGCGCATCCCACCGGGGCTGGTAGACGAAGTTGAGGACGGTATCCTCCAGGGGTCCCTCCTCCCGCCTGCGCAGTTGGATGGGAAGCTGTCGCCCGTGGAAGGGCTCGCCCGTGGCGAAGACCTTGTCGAGCAGGCCGATGAATCCCTGCTCCACAACCTCCGGTAGAGCCTCTTGCACCGTGAGGCCCAGCAGGGGGCGTCCCTCACCGACCAGTTGCTGGTAGCGCGCGTTGGCCACCTGGAAGACATGTTGGGGCCCATTCAGGGCGCAGACGAAGGCGGGCGAGTTCTGGATGAGGCCCTCGATGCGCGCCTGGGCCGCCTTCACCTCCGCCCGCGCCTGGGTGGTCTTCACCAGTGCCCCCACACGCGCCAGCAGCTCGCGCGCCCGAAAGGGCTTGACCATGTAGTCCATGCCTCCCGCCGCGAAGCCCTCCAGCGTCGCCTTTTCGCTGGCCCGTGCGGACAAGAGCATGACTGGCACATGCGCCGTGCGCGCGTCCGCCTTGAGTTCGCGCACCAGCCCGAAGCCATCCAGCCGGGGCATCATCACGTCGGAGAGCACCATGTCCGGCGGGTGCGCTCGCGCCGCCTCAAGCGCCGCCTGCCCATCCGCCACGGCTTCCACTCGGAAGTGGCCCCGGAGCAGCCGGGCGATGTAGTCGCGCATGTCCGCGTTGTCGTCCACCAGCAGCACGTGGCCTCGCGGCCCTTCACCCGAAGGCGCGGGAAGCTCCTGTTCCTCCACGGCCTCCGGAGTGGCCTGTATCCACTGCTCGGCCTCCTGGACGAAGGCGCGCGAGCCCGTGGCCGTGGACACGCGTGGCGGCTCCTGGAGCACCCGCTCGGCTGGCAGGTGGGCACGTCCGGCGGGCAGCTCCACGGTGAATGTGCTCCCCTGGCCTGGGGCGCTCTCCACGCGCACGCGCCCGCCGTGCAGTTCCACCAGCTCGCGCACCAGCGACAGGCCAATGCCCGTGCCCTCTTCGCTGCGGCCCCAGGCTCCCTCCACCCGGTGGAAGCGCTCGAAGATGAGCCCCTGCTGCTCCACCGGGATGCCCGTTCCCGTGTCCTGCACGGACAGCTCCGCGTGTGTGTCCCGCCACCGCAGGAGCACGGTGATATCGCCCTGGAGGGTGAACTTGAAGGCGTTGGAAACGAGGTTGAGGACAATCTTCTCCCACATGTCCGGGTCCACCCAGACGGGCTCGGGCAGGGCCGGACAGTCCACCGTCAAGCGCAGTCCGGCCCGGGTGACCGTCGAGTCGAAGGCGCTGGCCAACCCGGCAGTGAGGGCGGCCAGGTCCGTGGGGACGAAGCGGCCCTGGGTGCGGCCCGCCTCCAGGCGGCTCAAGTCCAAGAGGGTGTTAACGAGCTTGAGCAGACGCAGTTCGTTGCGGTGCACGCGCTTGAGGTCCTCGCCGCGCAGGGCCTGCTCGGGGGAGGCGAGCGCGTTCTCGGTGGGCCCCAGCATGAGGGTCAGGGGGGTGCGAAACTCGTGGCTCACGTTGGAGAAGAAGGCCGTCTTGACGCGGTCCATCTCGGCGAGCCGGGCCGCCCGCTGCGTCTCCTGCTCCAGGGCCTGGGCGCGCACCACGTCCGCGGCGAGCTGACGCGCGAGCACTTGGAGGAAGGCGCGGTAGCCCTCGTCCAGGGGTAGGCGGGGACTGAGCCCCACGATGAGCACGGCGTCCCGCGCGCCGCTCGTGCCCAGGGCGAGGGGGAGGAGCAGCGCACGGCTCACCGGCTCGGGCCAGGGGCCCGCATGGAGCGCGCCCCCCCGTGCTCCCAGGCCCTCGACGAGCCGCGTCTCTCCCGAGTCCAGCACCTCGGCCAGGGGCCACGGCGAGTGGGGGTCGCTGAGCGCGAGCGTCTGCGGAGATCTGCTCCCGTCCGCCTCCAGGCCCGAGCACAGGGCGCGCCGGGCACTCTCGCCCTCCATGCGGTAGAGCAGCGCGAAGGGCACATCCGCGCCGCTCTGCGCCAACACCCCTTGTGCTTGGTGCAAGACGTCTTGGACGCCCGGGGAGAGCGCGCTCTGGATGGACAGCTCGCGGAGGGTCTTGAGGTGCCGCTCACCCAGCACCTGGGCGGTCACCTCGCTCGCGATGTTCAGGATGCCGACGACGCGGTCGTGCTCATCACGGATGGGAAGGAAGGAAAGGGAAAAATAGACCTCCTCCATGAAGCCCTGGCGCTCGAGGCAGAGAAGCCCCTCCTTCTGGGACACCGCCGTCCCCGCCCACACCTGGGCGAACAGCGGGCTGAGCCCGTCCCGGAGTTCGGGAAATAAGTCGAAGAAGGTTGCTCCCAGGGTCCTGGGATGTTTGTCCCCAAAGAGGGGGATGTGAGCGTCGTTGTAGAGCAGTCTCAGCTCGGGTCCCCAGAGAATCACCATGGGTAAAGGCGCCACGAGCATCAGGGCGACCGTGGTGCGCAGCGTGGTCGGCCACCCCTCCGTGGGCCCCAGGGGCGTCTGGCTCCAGTCCTTTGCCCGCATGCGCGCGCCCATCTCCCCTCCGCCCGCGAACACTCGCTCCAGCTCGGTCATGGGTGCGCGCCTCGCAGGGGGAACGATGCGACCGAAGCCGAGGATTCAAGGGGGAGGGGAGGCATAGGTTGACTGGAAGAATAATAATGGGCGGGGCACCCAACAGCCCCTTTCGAGGCCCCTCCGTCCCCACCCACTCCACCCGCTCCGGAGAACACGGCGGAACGCGTGCGGCCTCCTCAGTGTTCCGGTGTCGGCCCGTCCGGGAAGCGGATGTTTCCGAGGGTGACGACGCGCGTTCCCGGAGCCTCCCAGAGCTTGAGCGTACAGGGGCAAGAGAGCAGTCCCGGCGCGCTCTCCGTGCCCACCACGACGGTGCCCGCGCCAGCGGGGAGGATGGGGGCCGCCTGCCGCGCGGCCATGTCCACCTGCGCGCCCGTCGAGTCCACCAGCACCGCCCCTGCCACCGTCCATGCCTCCGCGCCCGGGTTGGACAGATGCAAGCGCACCGAAAAGCTGGTTGCCTGTGTGCCCCCCAAGGGAGTGAAGCTGTAGAGCTTACCGCGCGCCACGAAAACCGCGTTCGCCCGAAGGCGCTTTCCGTTGCTGTCGAAGAAGCCCTTTGACGTGATGGTTCCTCCCTGCTCCAGCCACGCGGCCCCCATGAGCCCGCGTGGTTCATTCCGTTCCGACAGGAGCTGTGCCTTTTCCTCCTGGCACTGGCGGGCTTCGGCCTGTGCGTCCGCCGCCTCCCGCTTGAAGGCGTCCGCCGGGCGCGGCTGGCGGTACACTTCCACGCGCCGCGTCCCGCGTGCCGCATGTCCCACGAGCCAGAAGCTCGCACGCGCTGGGACGGAGCCCTCGGCGAAACGAACCGTCACCCGCACGCGCTCCCCCGGTAGATAACCTGCATGAGGAATGACCAGCAGGCTCTTGCCCTCCTTGCCCTGGCCCCAATCCGCGAGCCCTCCCTCGGGCTGAAACTCGACGGCCCCCAACGCGACGCGGGAGTCGAAAACAGGTGTTGGATGACCCTCCAGACATGCGCGGAGAGGACGGACGGACGCATCGTGTCGGCATCCGCTGCTCGTTATCGCGACTGCCATGCCGAGCTTCTTGCTTGCGTCAAGAATTGCAAATTGCATGCGCACGCCTCTTCCTCCGGGGTTTGGTCACATCCGGGCTCCGGGCCGGGGAATGGGGGCGAAGGAAGTCTACTGTAACGAGCAGTGCCAGCCGGCCTACCTCGATTGCGAGGAGTTGCAGGGACGCCGTCCTCAGGAGCATTCAGCTGTGGATGGGGCGGTGGATTGGCTGAAATGCCATCACGACGTGGTTCTCGCGGGAAGCGTCGTGACGATAGCGGGAGTTGCCTTCATCGTGGCCTTCCCACCGGGAGCGCTGATTGCCTTGGTGCCACTGACGGCGTTCTCTTCGTCAGAGGCCGTGTGCGAGCCCCGTTTCGCGAGGGAAGGGGGCTGCGGCTCCAGGGGCTCGGGGCTCAGCCGGAGCAACACGCACGCCGCGTACCAGCGCATGAGATTGAAACCGGTATGGCCCGAGTGGCGATTTGCTTATTTCTCCCACGCGGTTTTCTCAGGGCTTTCCTTCTAGTGGTGCTTGAAGCCGTCAGCGGGGACTCCCATAGTGGAGCCGCCGTTCAGACAAGCTCCGGCCCCCTCGGACGGAGCACCCCCCACGGAGGCTGAAAATGAAGAAGGACACGACCAAGAAGCCGTTCTTCGCGCGGCTGCTCGAGGAGCAGGAGCTGGAGCAGGTCTCGGGTGGAAAGACCCTGAAGTACCCCTCGGACGGGGACGATACCGAGCCGCTGGTGGGCGAGACGCCCCCCAAGGTGACCCAGAAGTTCCCCTCGGACAAGGACGAGGACGGTATCTGAACCTGCTGCCGGGGCGGTCGAGCCCCGGTCTTCCTCATGTCCACCGCTCGCGACACCGTCCTGCTCTTCACCCATAGCGGCGACTACTTCACCGTGGATCGCGTCGCGCAGGAGGTCTCGCGGCGGGGGCTGCGTCCCCTTCGCATCGATACGGATGGCTTCCCCTCCGAGTGGGAGCTGTCCTCGCTGCTGGGGCCAGCGCACCAGGACGTGGTGCTGCACACGGAGGCAGGCGAGGTGCGAAGCGCCGAGGTGCGCTCGGTGTGGCTGCGCCGGCGTGTCCCTCCCCGGCTCGCCGAGACGCTGGAGCCCGCGTGGCGCGAGAGCTGTGCCCGGGAGTCGAGCGCGGCCCTCGCGGGGGCCCTCGACGGACTGACGGGGGCGGGCTGTCGCTTCATCAATCCCCTCGGCGCGGACGAGAAGGCGGGCAACAAGCTGCTCCAACTCCGGCTCGCCCGGGCCCATGGGCTCGAGATTCCGCGCACCCTGGTGACCAACGACGCGGAGCGGGTGCGCTCCTGGTTCGACGAGGTCGGAGGCCGGGTGGTGGCCAAGATGCTGACGCCCCTGTCCCAGTCCATGGGAGGCGGGCAGCCCTTCGTGTACACGAGCGCCATCGGCCCCGAGCACCTGGAGGAACTCGACGGCTTGCGCCACAGCCCCATGGTGTTCCAGGAGCGCATCGACAAGTCCCACGAGCTGCGTGTCGCCGTGGTAGGCGAGCGGTGCTTCGCGGGAGCCATCGACGCCTCGCGCTCGGCGGAGGGCCAGGTGGACTGGAGGCGCTCCCGCCCGGACGAGTGCTCCTGGGCCCCGGGCCAGCTGCCCGAGGAAGTCGCCCGGCGCCTGGTGCGCCTGGTGGCGGAGCTGGGACTGGTGTACGGGGCCGCGGATGTCATCGTCACACCCGATGGCCGCTACGTCTTCCTCGAGGTGAACCCCGGCGGGGAGTGGGGAATGCTCGAGCGGGATCTCGGCCTTCCCATCGCCGCGGCCCTCGCCGACGCGCTCGCCTCCGAGGGGAGTGCGGCCGCGCAGTCATTGTAAGGAGCAGGGATGACCATCCTCATCGTGACGCATTCCAAGGACAACGATGCGCCCGTGTCCGTGGCGCGTGCCCTCGAGTCCCGGGGCGAGCGGGTCTACCGCTTCGACACCGACCTGTTTCCCACCGGGCTCCAGCTCTCGCTGGATGAGCGTGGGGCGGGGCGGCTGTCGGGTCCCGCGGGAGCGCTGTCCCTGGAGGACGTGACGGCGATCTGGTACCGCCGCAACTCGACGGGGAGCGCCATTCCCCAGGAACTGGAGGAGCAGCTGCGTCGTCCCTCGGTGGAGGAGAGCCGGCGCCTGGTGTTCGGCATGATGAGCGCGCTGGGGGTGTTCCAGCTCGACGCGCTCGAAGTCATCCGGCGCGCGGAGCACAAGCCGCTGCAACTCAAGCTGGCGCGGGCGCTCGGGATGGAGGTGCCCCAGACGCTGATGACCAATGATCCGGTGGCGGTGCGGGCCTTCGCCGCCGAGTGCCCTGGCGGCGTGGTGACGAAGATGATGGCGTCGTTCGCCGTCTATGACGAGCAGGGCCGGGAGCAGGTGGTCTTCACCACGCCGCTCGACTCGCGGCAGCTCGAGGACCTGGAGGGGCTGGACCTGTGTCCGATGACCTTCCAGGAGCGGCTGGTCAAGGCGGTGGAGCTGCGCGTCACGGTGGTGGGCGAGCGGGTGATGGCGGCGGCCATCGATTCGCAGGCGCTGCCGAGGGCGCGAGAGGACTGGCGGCGCGAGGGCCAGGCGCTCATCGGCGCCTGGAAGCCCTACACGTTGCCCGAGCCGCTCCAGGCCCAGGTGCTGCGGTTGATGGACGCGCTGGGGCTCAACTACGGCGCGTTCGACTTCATCGTCACGCCCGAGGGCCGGCACGTCTTCCTGGAGGTGAATCCCTCGGGGGAGTTCATGTGGTTGATGAAGCACCCGGGACTGCCCGTCGACGAGGCGCTCGCGGACGTGCTCAGTGGACGCGCGGCGCGGCGGCTCGCGCCGAAGCCGCTCACCGGGGCGTGAGCCTATGGCCGGAGGCGAGCGCTCGGTGCTAGGGTGCCCGCCCCATGGCCAAGTCCCCCTGCCCCGTGTCCCTGTCGCAGTTCCTCGAGAAGGCCGAGCCGCTCAAGGTGACCATCAACGGTCAGGAGATGCTCGCCGAGGTGAAGTCGTTCTCGACCGGCTCCTTCGGCTGGTACATCAACGGCAAGACGACCGTCACCGTCGACGGCAAGCCGGTGTCGGTGCAGATCGGCATGAACATGACCGTCGTCGGCTCGAAGGAAGCGGCGCGCTGAGCCGCGCGGGGCTCAGCTCACCGTAGGCGTCACCGCCACGAGTCCCACCAGGGTGTCGCGGCGCACGCCGTGCTTCACGAAGTCCTGCACCGTGCGCGCGAGCGTGGCGCCGAGCTGGCCGATGAGGGGCAGGTGCTCGCCGCCCTCGCACGTGGCCTGTCCGGGCGTGTCCTCGGCGTCCGGGACGAAGCGCTCGTCCCAGCGCACCAGTCCGAAGGTGCCGTCCGCCGCCAGCGCGCCGTGCACCAGGGGCTTGCCCGCCGCGCGCGCGAACGCGCTCAAGAGCAGCCGGCTCTCCTGGTTGTCGAAGCAGTCGACGAGCAGATCCGCGCTCGCGCCCAGCGCCGCCACGTTGTCGCGCGTCATCCGCACGCCGAACGCCTCGGCCTTCACGCCGTACAGGTTGAGCAGTTGCAGCTTGAGCGCCTCCGCCTTGTTCTTGCCCACGGAGGGCTTCACGAACGCCTGCGCCCGCAGGTTCTTGGACTCCACGCGGTCGAAGTCGATGAAGACGAGCGTGGCCTCGAGGTTGCGGCACAGCACCGCCGCCGTGGAGCCGATGGCTCCCACGCCACAGAAGACGATGCGCATGGGTGGGCCTCCTCACGCGCCGAAGGGCACCTTGGGCCGCAGGTAGATGCGCTCCTCGCCGCCCGGGGCGCGGAACCGGTCCACCACGTAGTGCTGGAAGGAGTCCGTCTGGGCGGGGGCCAGCAGCTCCACCGCGATGCGCCGCACATCCGCGTCCGTCAGGAGGGTTTCCCGCTCCAGGGGCACGTCCGTGGACAGGCCGTTGTAGGTGATGTTCAGCGTCGTCATGTCCCCGCCTCCCGGGGCCCCGGACCGCCGCGAGGGAGGGCGGGGCCGGAGCCATCCGGGCAGGGACGCGCGAGTGGGGCGGATTCCTGACGCTCAGTGATCGCCGTAGCGCTTCTCGCCGGCCTCCACGCGCAGCTTCAGCTTGTTCTGCGCGGGGGGCAGCGGGCAGGTGGCGTAGGGAGAGAAGGCGCAGGGCGGGTTGTAGGCGCGGTTGAAGTCCAGCACCACCCGGCCGTCCTTCGTCGGCTGATCCACGTACAGGAAGCGGCCCGCGCCGTACGAGTCATTGCGGTTGGTCTGGTCGCCGAAGATGACGAAGAACGGCCCCGAGTCCGATTCGAGGACGGGATCCAACCGGTACTCCTGCCCATTCACCTGGAAGACGAGCGTGCCCGGGGCGTTCATCTCCTCCACCGTGCCGAGCACCGTGGGGATCGAGATCTTGCGCGGTGTCGTGGCTGGCTCGAAGCGGCCCTCGATGCGCCAGGCGGCGCTCACCGGCCAGGTGGGGATGCCGTGGAACTGCTTGCGCGCCGGGGCCTCGGGATCCTTCACGCGCAGCCCCATCTTCTCCCCCCGGGGGATGAGGTAGAAGCGCAGCGTGCCCAGCGAGAGCACGTCCTCGGGTCCCTCGGAGGTGCCCAGGGCGCCTCCCGTGAAGGGCTTGCCTCCGCGGGTGAGGGTGACGCCGGGCTGGAGCGTGAGCGTCACCTGGTTGCCCTTGCGCGTGAAGGTTCCGATGCGCGCGGGCGTGCCCTCGGGGAAGACGAAGTCGTTGTCCGCGGCGGAGCCGAAGCGGTTGTCCCCTTCGTTGAGCCAGTGCAGGCCCACGAGCGACAACCAGCCCTCCTCGGACGTGAGGTTGGCGATGCGCTTCTGGTGCCAGGCGCGCGTCTCCGACTCCAGCGAGGAGGGCGTCTGTGCGGCGGGCTTCGGGTCGGCGGGTTTCGTCATGGCGGGCTTGGCGGGAGGCGCGGCGAGGGCGGGAGCCGCGAACGCGAGTCCCGAGAGGGTGAGCAGGCGGGCGATGCGCATGGCTCCGACGATGGCAAGCCCGGCCGGTCCCGTCCACCCCCGGAGAGGGAGGCCCGGGTTTCGTTCGGTGTGAGACGTCTCGCCAATTCATCCACATCCCGACGTTTCAGCGCATACGCTGCGCCGCCCTATGCGCTTCGACGACATCTCCATCGAATCCACCCGCATCACCTTCTGGGGTCCGCGTACCGCGCTTGAGGTCCGCAGCCCCGTGCCGGGCGTGCTCCGGCTGCGCCACGCCCCCGCGCTCAGCCACTCCGCGCCCTCGCACCGGGAGCTGCTGCCCAAGCAGTCCTGGTCCGTCGTGGAGCACGCGGAGCTGCCGCTGTCCTTGCGCCGGGAGCAGGAGGGCGCGGTGGCGGTGGTGGTGGCGGAGGGCTTGTCCCTGGAGGTGACGCTCGCCACGGGCGCCTGGCGGCTGCGGGATGGCTCGGGCCGGGAGCTGGGCCGGTGCGAGAGCTTCTCGAGCGAGGTGATGCCGGACTATCCGGTGACCCGCTTCCGCTCGCGGCTGTCCCTGTACACGCCCCCGGACGAGGCCTGGCTGGGCTTCGGCGAGAAGATGGGCTCGCTGGACAAGCGCGGCATGCACTTCACCTTCTGGAACACGGACGTGGTGCCGCACCACCCGGACACGGATCCGCTCTACCAGTCCATCCCCTTCAGCATCGGCCTGCGCGAGGGCGTGGCCTGGGGCGTCTTCCTCGACGAGTCGTGGCGGATGGAGGCGGACGTGGCGGCCGATGATCCCTCCCTCCTCTCTTGGGAGTCCTCGGGTCCCGAGCTGGACACCTACGTCATCGCCGGCCCGATGCCCGCGGACGTGGTGCGGCGCTACACCGCGCTCACCGGACGCATGCCGCTGCCGCCGCTCTGGAGTCTCGGCGCGCAGCAGTCGCGCTGGGGCTACGAGAACGCCCGGGAGATCCGCTCCGTCCTCCAGGGCTACCGCGCCCACAAGCTTCCGCTCGACGTCGTCTACCTCGATATCGACTACATGGAGGGCTACAAGGTCTGGACGTGGGATCGCACGCGCTACCCGGACCCCGCGGGGCTCGCGCGCGAGGCGGCCGAGCAGGGGGTGCGCCTGGTCACCATCATCGATCCGGCCGTGAAGCAGGAGCCGGGCTACCGCGTCTATGACGAGGCGCTCGCCAACGACTACCTGGTGCGCAATGACCGGGGCAGCGTGCTCGTGGGCGAGGTGTGGCCCAAGCCCGCCGTGTTCCCGGACTTCACCCGCGAGGCGGTGCGCGCCTGGTGGGGCCAGCAGCACCGGGCCTTCCTGGACGTGGGCATCTCCGGCTTCTGGAACGACATGAACGAGCCGGCGTGCTTCAAGGTCATCAATGGCGACGAGACCTTCGGCGTCATCGGCACGCGCTCGGCGGACAAGGCCAAGGTCGAGGGGCCCACGCTGCCTCACGACGCCCGCCACGGAGACAAGCGCCATCTGGAGGTGCACAACGTCTACGCGATCGGCATGGCACGCGGGGCGTACGAGGGGCTGCGCGCGCTCGTCCCCGAGCGGCGGCCCTTCATCCTCACCCGCGCGGGCTCGCCCGGCATCCAGCGCTACTCCGCGGTGTGGTCGGGCGACAACTCCAGCTACTGGTCTCACCTGGAGCTGTCCATCTCCGTCCTGCTGGGCCTGGGGCTGTCGGGCGTGTCCTTCGTGGGCTCGGACGTGCCGGGCTTCGTGGGCCGCCCCACCGGCGAGCTGCTCGTGCGTTGGACGCAGGCCGGCGTCTTCTACCCGCTCTTCCGCAACCACTCGTCCAAGGGCTCCCCGTACAAGGAGCCGTGGCGCTTCGGCGAGCCCTACCTGTCCATCGCCCGCGAGTGGTTCGAGCGGCGCTACCGGCTGATGCCCACGCTCTACTCGCTCATGCACGAGTCCTCGCAAGAGGGTCTGCCCGCGCTGCGGCCGCTCGTCATGTACGCGCCCGGGGACATCTCGGCGCTGCGCATGGATGACGCCTTCTTCTTCGGGAGGGACTTGCTCGTGGCCCCCGTGGTCCGCCCGGGCCGCTCGCACCGGCACGTGTACCTGCCCGAGGGCAGGTGGTTGCCCTTCTTCAACCTCGGCCAGTCGGCGGGGGAGGCCATCGAGGGCCGCCAGCACGTGCTCGCCGAGGCGCCGCTGGGCACGGTGCCCATGTGGCTGCGGGCGGGCGGGGCGCTCGCGCTCACCGAGCCCGCGCTGCACACGACCACGGCCAACTGGGCCCACCTCACCTGGCACATCCACGCGGCGCCGCGCGTGGAGGCCCGGTTGTACGAGGACGCGGGCGAGGGCTACGGCGCGTCGCGCCTGACGCGGCTGAGCGGCACCTGGGCCGACGGCCGCTTCGTGCTGGAGCGCGCCACCGAGGGCGAGCTGCCCCCGGCGCGCGAGACGGAGACGCTGTGCGTGTACGCCCTGTCCGAGCCGAGGGAAGTGCTCGGCGCGCGCGAGCACCGCTTCGTGGACGGGGTGCTCCTGATCGAGGTGGAGGCGGGCTGGACGCGCCTGGAGGTCAAGCTGTAGCCATCCCCGAGCGGGCGCGCAGCTCCGCGGTCCAGGCGGGCTCCTCGGCGCGGAGCCTGTCCTGGCCGTGCTCGCGCACGAGCGTGCCCTCGGGAGCCACCACGGAGAAGCGCACGGGCCGCCCGAGCGCCAGGAGGAGCGCTTCCATCGTCGTCTCGTCCTCGGCGCTGAAGCCCAGGGGGCCGAGGGGATGGCTGTGGGCGATCTCCTCCAGCTCCTCGCGCAGCCGCCACACGGCCTCCCAGCGCGCGCGCGAATCCGGCAGGGACACGGCGCTGTCGGAGGCATCGCTCCACAGCACCTCGCCGTCGTGGCCAATGAGCAGACAGACTTCCCGGTGCCGCATGGTTCACACGTGCCGGGTGATGACCAGCACGTCCTCCTCGATGGCCTCGCGGATGACCGCGGGCAGGCTCTCCAACGTCACGAGCGCGTCCGCTCCCGCGAGGCACAGCCCCGCGTCCACCACCCGCAGGGTGTCCGCCTCCACGATGCTCTGGAAGCGCTCGCCCATGAAGTCGAACGTCACCTCGAGTTGACCGCCGCTCAGCCGCCTCGAGTCGAGCAACCACGCGCCCGCCCGTGAGAGCGCCCGCTCCGCCCGCGACACTTCCTCCTCCCTCCCTCGTGCCGGACGCGTCCGCTCCTCCCGGGAGTCCGGGGGCCGCGCCCGCGTCACGTGGACGGCGCGCTCGAACGCCAGCGTGCGCAGCCGGGCCTCGGCCACGGGAGCGCCCTGCTCCGCCACGCCCCGCACCACGCCGCGCACCTCGGCCGGAGCGAAGTGGATGTCGAGCGCGCGTGCCCTCGTCTCCAGCAGTGCGTAGCCGAAGGCCGCCCGCAGCGAGGCGGGCACGCCCTTCACCTCTGTGAGGGTTTCCCACCGCTCCAGGCGCAGGCGCGCGGTGGACTCGGCCTCGCTCTCGAACTCGGAGGACTCGAACACGAGCCCGCCGTCATGCCAACGCCGGGCGAGCAGGGGCGCGAAGCGCGGCGGCGTGTCCTCGGGCAGCAGGCGCACGGTTTCGGCCACCGCGCCCTCGTGCACGAGCCGCGTCCCCCAGAGGTGGCCTCGTACCCGCGGGAGCCCGTCGAGCCCTTCTGGCCCGGCGGGCTCCCGCGCGGTGGCGGTACGGCCGCGCACCTCGAAGCGATACCAGCCCGGTGCGGGAGACGTGGACACCCGGAGGCGCCGCGAGGGCAGATCGACGTGGGCGCCGCCGAAGTAGGGCAGCACCACCGACTCCATCTGTCCGAGGAACTTCCGGTAATCCACGACGACGCCTCCCTTCCGTGTGTCACGCCACCTTCTTCAACAGGGGCGTGCGCATCACCCGCTCCACCCAGCCGGACGGGCCGGCTCCAGCCGCCGTGGGCGCCTCCAACAGCGCCTTGAGCACGCGGGGCACCTGGTAGGGGTCGGCGAACTGATCCACCGACACCTCGCTGAAGGGCACCCGGAGCGTGCTCGCGCACGAGCGCACCGTGCTGCCCCGCGAGTGCGCCACGCTCACCATCAACGCGAGGGCGGCCACGGTGTAGCCGCACTCGAGGAAGGCCCGCGCGAGCTGGGGGCCCGGCTCGCCGTCCTCGTCACCCACGACGATGACGATGAGCTTCGCCTCCGGCGGCACCCGCATGCCCGCGCGGTGCAGCGCCTGCACGCCGGCGGCGTGCGTGGTGCCACCACTCGCCTGGAGTCCCTGGAGCATGTGCTGCACGCCCGTGCGGCTGGCCGCCTTGGGCTTGAGCACCGTGCCCACGGTGTCGAACGAGGCCACGTGCAGCTTTTCCAGCGGGAAGCCCGCGAGGATACGCGTGAGCGCTTCCTTGGACTGCTCGATGGCGCCCTGCATGGAGCCTGACTTGTCGATGAGGAACATCACCCGCACGTCCGTTTCCGCCACCGCCTCGGCCACCGCCGCCCTCGCCGCGTTGTCGCTCGCCTCCTCCAGCTTCGTCTTCAGCTCCTGGCCCCGCACGTTGCGCGCGATGTTCAGCGCCCGTTGATCGCTCGCCGCCCGCACCGCCTCGTCCCAGCGCGCGCGCACGGACACGTCCTGCATCAGTCCCAGCTCCTCGAGCGTGGGCGTCATCAGCAACAGATCCTTGTTCGACAGCGACGGCAACAGCGCCGCCAGGATGGCCGGCGTCAGTCCCACACCCGCCGGCAGCCGGCCCACCACCTCCTTGTAGGAGAGGCGCTCGCGGACGATCCGCTCGCAGATCTCCGCCTCCTCGAGTCCGTCGAAGCGCTCGCGCTTGACGAGCGTGAGGCTGGAGAGGCCCACCGTGCGGTGGCCCTCGGGGGCCTGCTTCTGCTTCCAGCCGAGCGCCTCGAAGAAGGCCTGCGTCTGCGGCTTGTAGCCCGCCTTGCGCGCGAGCCGTTGGAGCGTGGTCTTGTAGCCCGCCTTCACCAGACCCTGGAGCTGACCCGGGTTCTGCTCGCGCGTGCGCAGCCACCGCGTCGCCGCCGTCTTCCACCGGCCGAGCGGTGGCTTGCGCGACGCGGGGTCTCCGAAGCCGGCCTCGCGGTTGAGGCGGGCGATCTCCGGCGTCTCGAGCAGCTCGGCCACCCGCAGCACGGCCTTGGGCGTGAGCATGCGCGTGGACTTGCGCTCGTAGTGCAGCACCATGGCCTCGCCCAGGGCGCGCAGGTCGTCGTCATGGAACGCGACCGAGCCATCCTCCTCGCGCACCGGCTGGCCCGAGTGGCGCTGCACCAGCATCAACGCGCTGGTGGCCACCTGGAGATCCCTCCAGTCCGTCTGTGTGAGCGCGTAGGACGCGAAGTGCGCCAGGAGGTCCGTGTTGAGCTGGTAGATGTCCAGCAACTGCCGGTAGAGCTTCACCGCGGCGGGCACGAAGAGGCCGGGCTTGACCGGCGTGCCCCGGCGGGCGATCTCCGCGGAGGCGCCCCGTGCCGGGTACCAGACTCCCTGCAGCTCCAGGCCCGGGCGGTTGTGCCACAGGTGCGCGGAGCCGCCGAGCACGAGGTCCAGCAGCTTCTCCGCCGGGCCACGCTGGGCCTCGGGCAGGGTGTCGGGGGTCGGGTGGTGGATCGTCGTCATGTGCCCCTCCAGCACGAAGGCCGTGGTCCCACTTCCTCGGTGGGCCGGCCAGGCGGAAGGGACGCCGGGCCTTTGCCTTCCTGACGGGAGTGGAAAGCAGGCAGGCATGGGGTACCTGTCCCGCAGGCCAGACGACTCTCCAGTCACGACTCCTCTACCCTCTTTTTTACAGTCCTCGACGGAGGGGATTGACGGTAAACACCCGAGGGTTTGCCGCCGCCTGAAGGCCAGACGGCCATACAGGTGAAGTGCCAGCCTTCCTGTTTGGGACGGCGGCTCCGCCGGACGAGTGCCATTCGTCGTTCAGATGGTGTGTGGGTAGAGAGAGCGCGATGAGCACGGAATCGGCCGGAACAGCCCAGGTGGCGGACCTCACCAACTGTGACAAGGAGCCCATCCACATTCCGGGGGCCATCCAGCCCCATGGCGTGTTGCTGGTCCTGCGTGAGCCCTCGCTGATCATCTGCCAGAGCAGTGAGAACACCGAGGCACTGCTCGGGTGCGGCGTCCAGGATCTGCTGGGCCGCTCCCTGGACTCGCTCCTGCCGGCCTCCCAGAGCGCCAGCACCCGGGCGAGCCTCCTGTCGGACCGGCTCCAGGACAACAACCCCCTCAAGCTCACCTTGAATACCGGGGGCCACGAGCGGCTCTTCAACGGCATCGCGCACCGGCATCAGGGCCGGCTCTTCCTCGAGCTCGAGCCCGTGGCGGATCCGGAGTCGCTGCCCTTCTCCAGCTTCTATCAGCAGGCGCGCGGCGCCATGTCGCGCCTGCGCGACGCGAAGGATCTGCGCGCCCTGTGCGAGGAGGGCGTGCGCGAGGTGCGCCGGCTCACGGGCTTCGATCGGGTCATCATCTACCGCTTCGACCCGGACTGGAACGGACAGGTGCTCGCCGAGGATCGGCGGGAGACGGCCGATCCGTACATGGGGCTGCACTTTCCCGCCTCGGACATTCCGCGCCAGGCGCGGGAGCTGTACGTGCTCAACCTGCTGCGCATCATCCCGGCGGTGGACTACGCGCCCGCGCGCATCGTCTCGTTGCCGGAGGAAGCCGCGCAGGGTCCGCTCGACATGTCCTTCTGCGTGCTGCGCAGCGTGTCGCCCATCCACCTGGAGTACCTGCGCAATATGGGCGCGGGCAGCTCCATGAGCATCTCGCTGCTGCAGGAAGGGCGGCTGTGGGGCCTCATCTCCTGCACGCACATGTCCGGCTCGAAGTACGTGCCCTACGAGGTGCGCACGGCGTGTGATTTCGTGGGCCAGTTCATGTCCTCGTTCATCTCCAGCAAGGAGGGGCACGAGCACTATGATCAGCGCATCCGCACCAAGTCCGTGCAGGGCCGGCTGCTCGAGCGCATGACGCGCGTGGGCGACTTCGCCGCCGAGCTGTGCCAGTCGCCGCCCGAGCTGCTCGAGCTCACCGGGGCGCTGGGCGCGGCCGTCTATTTCAACGGCCGCATGACCATCATCGGCAAGGCCCCCGAGGACGAGCAGCTCCAGGGGCTCATCCGCTGGCTGTCGAGCCGGCCCGCGTCCCAGGACGTGTTCGCCACCAATTGCCTGCTGCGGCACTACCCCGAGTCGGAGGACTTCAAGGACGTGGCGGCCGGCCTCATCGCGGCCTCCATGTCGCGTGGCCGTCACAACTACGTGCTGTGGTTCCGCCCGGAGGTGGTGCAGACGGTGGAGTGGGGTGGCAACCCCCACAAGCCGGTGGACGTGGAGGACGATCAGCTGCGGCTGCACCCGCGCAAGTCCTTCGCGCTCTGGAAGGAGACGGTGCGCGGCAAGTCGCTGCCCTGGAAGGACTACGAGCTGGAGGCGGCGCGGGAGCTGCGCCGCAGCATCATCGACATCGTGCTGGAGCGCAGCGAGGAGCTGCTCAAGCTCAACACGGAGCTCAAGCGCAGCAACGTGGAGCTGGACTCCTTCGCCTACGCCGCGAGCCACGATCTCAAGGAGCCCCTGCGCGGCATCCACAACTACGCGAGCCTGGTGCTGCGCGAGGACGCCGAGTCGCTGCGGCCCTCCAACCGCACGCGCATGGACACGGTGGTGCGGCTCACCCAGCGCATGGAGAGCCTCATCAACTCGCTCCTGCACTACTCGCAGGTGGGCCGCATGGAGCTGTCGCTCCGGGAGACGGACCTCAACGACGTCCTGTCCGCGGTGCTCGAGGTGCTCAAGCCGCGCATCGAGGAGGCTCGCGCCGAGGTGCGCGTCCCCGAGCCGCTGCCTCCCGCGCGCTGCGACCGGGTGCGGATGATGGAGGTCTTCACCAACCTCATCACCAACGGCCTCAAGTACAACGACAAGGAGAAGAAGTGGGTGGAGATCGGCTCCCGGCACGACCCGGAACTCGGCTCCGTCTACTACGTGCGTGACAATGGTATCGGCATCAAGCCCGAGTACCACGACGCCATCTTCCGCATCTTCAAGCGGCTGCACGGGCGCGACAAGTACGGCGGCGGCACGGGCACGGGGCTGACCATCGTCAAGCGCCTCATCGAGCGGCACAACGGCCGGATCTGGGTGGAGTCCGGGTTCGGCGAGGGCACCACCTTCTTCTTCACCCTGGACAGCGAGAAGGCGCCCGTGTCCGACCTGCGGCCCTTTGGCGGGGAGGGCGGACGATGAACCGCGACCTGCCCATCCTCGTCGTGGAGGACAACGACGAGGACTTCGACATGCTCCAGATGACCTTCCAGGGGGCGTCCATCCCCAATCCCCTCTACCGCTGCACCGAGGGCGAGGAGGCCCTGGAGTTCCTGCACCAGAAGGGCCGCTACGCCTCCCAGAACGCGCCGCGCCCGGGACTCATCCTCCTGGACCTCAACCTCGCTGGCCTGGATGGCAGGCAGGTACTCGAGCACATGAAGAACGATGGCCGTCTCAAGAGCATCCCGGTGCTCGTGTTCTCCACCTCCGACAATCCCAAGGACGTGCAGAGCGCCTACGCCCATGGCGCCAGCGGCTATCTGCTCAAACCCGTGGATTTGGCGCGATTCGAGAGAATGATCCGGCTGTTCAAGGAGTTCTGGTTGGACCACATCGTGATGCCCCAAGACGATGGCCGAGAGGTCGCGCACGGATGAATTCCCGTTTGCTGACGCTGCTCCTAGTGGAGGACAGCCCGGAAGATCGGGACGTGTTCCGGACCTACCTGACGGAGATGGGAGAGTACTCCTACCAGTTCCTCGAAGAGGACTCGGCGGATGCGGCGCTCGCGATCTGCAAGCGTGAGCAGATCGATTGCATTCTCCTGGACTACGATCTGCCCGAGCTCAGTGGTCTGGAATTCCTCCGGCGGCTCGTGGACGAGGAGGGCCTGTTGCGGCCCCCCGTGGTGATGGTGACCGGGCGAGGAAACGAGCGCATCGCCGTCGAGGCGCTCAAGGGCGGCGCCTCGGACTACCTCGTGAAGTCCGAGGTGACACCGGAGAGCCTCTACCGCGCGGTGCGCAACGCCGTGGAGAAGGAGGACATCCGCAAGCGCCTCACCGAGCAGCGCGCCCTGACGGGGATCGCCGAGGCCCGGCTCCAGGCCGCCCTGGAGGTGCTCGAGCGCGGGGATGCCCTGCTCGTGCTCGACAAGGACTTCCGCATCATCCTGGTCAACAGCAACCAGGAGCGCCTCACCGGGCTGCGGCGCGAGGACACGCTGACGCGCTCCCACTGGGACGTCTGGCCAGAGTCCGCCCGGCCCGAGAGCCGGTACTGGTTCGAGTACCACCGCGCCATGCGCGAGCGGGTGACCACGCACTTCGAGGAGTACTTCGAGCCCCTGGACATGTGGACGGACGTGAGCGTCTACCCCACGCGCGAGGGGGGCATCGCCATCTTCTTCCGGGACATCAGCGACAAGAAGCGCGCCGAGGAGCGCGTCCGGGCGGAGGAGCGGCGGCGCTCGGAGTTCGAGCAGCAGCTCATCGGCATCGTCAGCCACGACCTGCGCAATCCCATCACCGCCATCTCCCTGGGCGTGTCGCTCCTCTTGCGCCGGGATGACCTGGACGAGCGCATCCTCAAGACGCTCGTGCGCGTGCACTCCTCGGCCGAGCGCACCATCCGGATGGTGAGGGATCTGCTCGACTTCACGCAGGCCCGGTTGGGCGGGGGCATCGTCGTCAACCGGGAGTTGACCGACCTGCACCCGCTGCTGCGGCTCGTGGTGGACGAGGTGCAGATGTCCTTTCCCGACCGCGAGGTGCGGGTGGAGATCGACGGGGATGGACAGGGGGCGTGGGACACGGACCGGATGGCGCAGGTCATCACCAACCTGGTCACCAACGCGTTGAAGTACAGCCCGGCGGGCACGCCCGTCACGGTGCGCGCCCGCGGGGATTCCGACGCGGTGTGCCTGGAGGTCCACAACGAGGGGGACCCCATTCCTCCCCGGGTCCAGGAGCACCTGTTCGAGCCCATGCGGCGCGGGGAGGACCAGACGGACCGGACGAGCCGCAGCATCGGGCTGGGCCTGTTCATCGTGGACCACCTCATCCGCGCCCACGGGGGCACCGTCAACGTGCGCTCCGTCGCGTCCGAGGGCACCACTTTCGGGGTGCGGCTGCCGCGCAAGGCCCTCGTCGTCTCCGTGCGGCGCGCGTAGGGGCGCCTTCCCGCTCCGGCTCAGGAGAACGCGCAGACCTCACCGTGCACGGGCAGCAGCGCCACCTGCTTGCCGCCCCGGAGGGGCTCGCGCGCGGGCACCGAGACGATCTCCCACGAGGGCAGCACCACTGCCGTGAGCGAGCGGCCGTGGACGCACCCGGTGTCGATGCCCACCGCGTATTTGGTGACGAGCGGCCGGTCGAACACGGTGTGTCCGAAGATGACGCGCTCGGGGCCTCGCCAGTGGTTCGTCCAGAAGCGGTAGTCCGCGGGCGCCTTGGAGGGCCAGTAGCTCTTGCGCTCCGGGGGCCGGACACACTGGGCATGGAGCAGGTGGTACGGATCCTGGTCCTCCATGGACTTGCCGGGCAGCACTCCGGCGTGGACGACGGCGGCCTGGTACTCGGGCAGCCGGATGAAGTGGGGCAGGGTGGCGAAGTAGTCGAGGTGCTCGGGGCCCAGGGCCTGCCGGGTCCTGAGGTGGTCCGGCAGCAGATCCTCTTCCCGCCGGCGGCGCTGTTGCAGGTGCTTCTCCTCGTGGTTGCCGAGGATGCACTCGTGGCGCATGGCCAGCTCGACACACTCGCGGGGCTTGGGTCCCCGGTCGATCAGATCCCCCGTGAAGATGATTCGATCGCTCGAGGTGGCGCCCACCCGGGCGAGCAACTCCAGGGCCTCGTCGTAACAGCCGTGGAGGTCTCCAATGACGATGGTGCGGGACGACATATGGACTTCCTTACCGCGAAAAGGTGGGCACCCGAGTGGTGAAGCCAGGGTGTGGCTGAATCCCGAATTCAGTGCCTGAACCGTCGGCGACACCCGCTCGCGCGGGTGGGTGGAGTCGAACCACCGAGCATGTAGGACCTCACCGGCCGGGTGCCCGTTGTCCGTCCCAGACTCCCCGGGGCGGATTTTCCTGACGAGCCGCTCCGGTTTTCCGGGGAGAAAGTCCGCCTGGAAAATCACCGTGAAATTCCCGTCAGGAACTCCTGGGGGAGGCCGTCCTTGTGCTGGATGGCCCCCGCCGCTGTCGCATATCCGGGGGTCGTGTCATCGGGAGGCCGTGTTCGGATGCCGTCGTGCTACCTTGACTCGCCGTTTCACCGAACCCCACCCCGCCCGAGCGGGGGGCTCGTGCCTCCCGGCGGCGCTTCAAGGAACTTCCGGTGTTCGACGATCTCACGGATGACGAACTCTTCGCCGAGGTGCTCCAACGCCGCGCCATGGGCGGGGGGGTGGGAGATGCACTCGGCGCGCTCTGCGAGCGCTGGGCCCGGCCGGCCCGCTATGTCGTCTCCAAGATTCAGGCCAGCTACGGCCGGGGCTCTCCGGCGGACGCGGACGAGCTCTACCAGGACGCGGTCGGCAAGTTCCTCGACAAGGGACTGGATCAATTCCGCGGCGTGTCCGAGCAGATGCCCGGACGCAGCGCGTCACCCAAGACGTTCTTCCTGCGCATCGTCAAGCACGTCGCCATCGACTTCTACCGGCGGCAGCGCGAGGACCTGGCACCGGCCGCGGCCGACTCCGAGGACGCCCTCGAGGAGCCGCCCGCCCAGGTGGCGCGCGCGGTGGAGTCCTCGCGGCGGCGCGAGGAGCGCTCCGAGGCCCAGGAGCTCTACTGGCGCGCGTATGAGCGGCTGCAGCGCGAGCATCCCAAGGAAGCCGGTGCGTGGGACCTGTACCACCACCAGGACGTCGAGGACCACGAGGAGTGCGCGCGCCGCCTCAACATCACCGTGGTCAATTCGTACAAGCGCGTCAGCCGTGCACAGGCCTACCTGCGGCTCTATCTGCTCGACCTCCAACAGGAGGGCGGGCGCGAGTGAGCCCCACCGTACCCCAGGAGGGTACTCCCATGGTCGTTGACCCCCTCTCCAGATATCAGGCCCGGCGTGAGCAGCTCTCGCGGGGCGGACTTTCCCAAGGTGACGCGCTCGAGGTGATTGGAGACCTGCTTCGGCGGGGCGAGCGGTTGGGAGGAGAGGGAGTCGAGCAGGCACTTCGGGGATTGAGTCGCGGGGAGCTCGAGGGGTGGTTGCGCGCACGTGAGCCCGAGGCGCTCCAGCCCGTGTTGTTGCGCGCCGCTCAGGAGGCCGCCGAGGCCGCCCTGGGCGAGGACGTCGACGAGTCGGACGTGTGGCGTGCCTCCGCGTTCGAGGGACTGACGGCGCGCGACCGGGCCGAGTCCACCCTGCGCGCCATCGCCCGATGGGAAGCCGTCCACGGTGCGTTACAGGGCGAGGCGGCGGCGCGCTTGAAGGCGCTGTGCGAGGCGCTCGAGCGGTTGGACGACGCGATGCGCCCAAGGGCCCGCTGGTTCATCCCCCTGAATTCCCAGCGCCGGGCGGAGCGCGACCTGCTGGACGCGGCGGAGCGGTCCCGGGCCTGGTGGTTCAGTGCCCGCGCCGAATGTGACGACTTTCTCGGCGCCCTGAGCCCACGGGGTGACCGGCCCGGTGCCCATGTGCAGGGGTGCCGCGAGTGCCAGGAGGACCTGGCGAAGAGCGCTCCGGTGGATGCGCCTCCCAAGCGGCACCTGAGCGCGGATGATCTGTGGCGCTTCGACATGGGTACCCTGTCCGCCGCGGAGCTGCGCTGGGTGGACGGTCACACGGAGAAGTGCCTGGACTGTGCCCAGGCCATCTGGGCCCTGGAGGAGGGAGACGAGGCCATCTCCCAGGCGTCGTCGATGGATCGTGAGCCCGCCGCTCCCGCGGCGCGGACCTCGCGAGCCCCGGCGTCCGCCGCGCGCGGAACCGGTTCCGCGCGCCATGCCGAGCAGCGCGACATCCTGGAGGAGCGGCGGGAGTTCCGCGTGGTGCTCATCCGCGAGCGCCAGCGGGCCCGGCTCCTGGTGCAACCCCTCGCGGGGCGTGCCGTGACGGCGGCGGTCTTCCTCGCCCCCGGCAAGCCCTCGCTCAAGCCCCAACCCGGCCCGGAAGGTCTCCAGTTCGATCTGGGCACCGCCGGAGGCCGCTCCGCGCACCTGATGGTGCGCGTGGGCAACAACGAGATCTTCGAGCGCGACTTCTCCTTCTGACTACTGGCCCAGGGTCTGCAACTCGCCCGAGGGCACCACCCGCACGCCCAACTGGGCCTCGCGCGCCAGGGTGACCATCGCCCGCGCGACGGTGCGCGCCTCGATGGGGCGGCTGGCCAGCGGACGCAGCAGCGGTGCCAGGGCCCGGGAGACGGCGGCCGCCGCGCGCTCGCCGGTGCGGCGCTCGGGGCGCTCTCCGAGCAGGAGCGAGGGCTGGAGGATGACGAGCGACTCGAAGCCCACCGACGCGAGCGCCTCTTCCACCTGGCCCTTCACGCGGTTGTAGAAGATGCGTGAGCGGGCATTGGCGCCCAGGGCCGTCACCACGAGGAAGCGCTGGACGCCCGCCGCGCGCGCCGCCTGGGCGAAGGCCAGCACGGCGTCATGGTCCACGGCGCGGAAGGCCTCCTGGCTGCCCGCCTTCTTGATGGTGGTGCCCAGGCAGCAGAAGGCGTCCTGCGCCGCGGGCAGTGGCTCGCCGCCGAGCCGGGCGAAGTCCACCGTGTGCTGGACGAGCTTCGGGTGTTGCCGGGGCAGTGCCCGGCGGCCGAGGGAGTGCACCTCGCGGTAGCGTGAATCCGCGAGCAGGGTGTCGAGCAGCCAGCCTCCGACCAGGCCACTGGCTCCGGCCACGAGCGCGGTGCGTGTAGGGGTGTCCATGGCGGGCATGCTCATCACATTCCCCCCGGGGGCGCCAGGGGAGAGCGTCCCGCGAGGTCCTCAGTTGACGGCCGGACTCTCTCCCGAGGCCCACTTCATCCGGGACACCTGGACCACGCCCTGGCAGCGGGCGCACACCACGCCCTGGGCGTCGTACATGCGAGCGGAGGCGAAGACGGTGGTGGAGCCCATGCTGTCGATGGTCGCCTCGGCGCGCAGGAGATCGCCGCGCAGGGGGCGCTCGAAGCTGATGGAGAGCTGCACGGTGGCGGCGCGTCGGGTGGGATCCCTCAGGGCGGGCGTGCTGCCGATGACCAGGTCGAAGAGGGCCGAGATGATGCCGCCATTGACGGCGTCGGAGCCCAGGCCGCCGCGGTGCTCGGGGCGGACCTCGGCGATGACGACGACCTTCTGGCCGGAGGGGAAGCTCATCCGGGCGCCAAAGTGCTTCAGCGTCAGGCTCTGGTTGAACTGTTCGGCGTAGCGGTCGAGTTGCTCTTGCGAGGGGTAGGTCTCTGCGTCGGACATGACGCGACTCTACTGGTAGAAGGTGGGTCATGCCGCGTCCGCCGCGACTCCTCGCCGTGCTGCTGGCCGTTTCGGGATGCTCGGGACTCCAGGATTGTGGGGCTCGCCCGCCCGCTCCGCCCTCCCGGCCCGCGACCGCTCCGGTGGCCGCTCCGTCCGCCGCCCCGGACCAGGCGGCCCTGGCAGCCGCGGCCCCCTACGCGAAGAGCTGGTGGGTCCTCCTGCATTCCTCGGCCACTCCGGGCGAGGGGGGCGAGGCGCTGGAGGCGCTGAAGCGGACGGGACTGCCCGCGGAGCCGCTGCGCCTGTCCACGACGCCGTTCCGGGATCTGCGTCCGTGCCTGGAGGCGGTGGTGGCCCGGACGTTCACGAGCCGGGCGGAGGCGTTGGATTTCCAGGCGCGGCTGCGCGAGGCGGGGGTGGTGGCGGACGTGAAGTACGCGGGTCCGCTGCAGGCCGGACGCGGCGTGGCCTGCCGTGCCGGAGAGGAGGCCCAGCGAGCGCTCCTCGAGGGCCCGCGCCGGCGCGAGGCGCCGCGTTTCGTCGAGTCCCATGTCGGACGCACCTTCATGCTGCTGGCCGGGAGTCAGGAGAGCCATGTGCTCGAGCCGGTGGACGTGCGCCGTGGCGTCTGGATGGCTCCGGCGCCGGGAGATCCCACCGGGCTGTTCTCCGCGGGGGATCGGGTGGACGTGTACGGCGCGCGGGGGCTGCTCCAGGGGGGCTGCGCGGTGAAGGGCTTCGCGTGGATCAACCGGGGGGTGCCCGCCTTCGACTACTTCCTGCGCGAGCCGCCGCCCGAGTCACCGGGCTGTGGCCGGGCCTGGGCCTTCGCGGAGCTGGACTGTGAGGTGCCGCCGGAGGAGTGGGGCTTCGCGCTGCCCGCGGGGACGCCCGCCCCCGTGTTCTTCACGGCCAGCGAGGCGCCCGCCGGACTCGTCACCACCCACGAGTCCGCGCTCCGGGGCTCGCCGCGCTTCGCCGAGTCGCGCTCGGAGGCGCTGCTCCAGGCGGAGCGGGTGGGGGAGAAGCTGGAGGTGGAGGTGAGCTCGTTCAGCTACAACTCGGGAGAGTGGCGGGCGCTCTTCTCGGTGGCGCGCCTGCGCGTGGGCGAGGGTCATTCGCTCTGCGGCATGGACTATGACCAGCAGGTCACCCGCGCCGTGGTGATGCAGCCCGGGGCGGCCGCGCGCGTGCTGCCCTTGGACGACCTGTCCGGCGACACGGTGGTGGGCGTGATGGACCTGGAGGGGGACGGGCGCATGGAGTTGCTCCTGCGCGACTCCTGGCCCGCGCCGTGGGTGCGCCTGGTGCGCGAGGATGGCACCGAGGTGGCTGGCGCCGTGGTGGAGAACTGCGACAGCGGGTGTTGAGCCCGCACGGAGCGTCGAGGCTCCCCGACAGGGCAGGCGGGCGCTCCCCTTCGTGGAACGTCCTTCCGAGCGGACGGAAACTCGTTAGAAACAGCGTTTCCCCCTAGATATGGCGCTTGCCTTGAACGCCGAAAACGAACTCCTCAAAGATCTGAACGAGCCCCAGAAGGAAGCGGTCCTCCATGGGGATGGACCCCTGCTCGTGCTGTCGGGCGCGGGCAGCGGCAAGACGCGCGTCATCACCCGCCGCGTGGCCCACCTGGTGCGCTTCCGCGGCGTCTTCCCCTGGCGCATCCTCGCCGTCACCTTCACCAACAAGGCCGCGCGCGAGATGCGCGAGCGGCTCGTCCAGTTGCTCGGCCCCCAGGCCCACGAACTGGTGGTGAGCACCTTCCACTCCTCCTCGTCGATGATCCTCCGCCGGGCCCTGAAGGATCCCAGGATGGTGGACCACAAGGTGGCGGAGCTGATGGGGCTGACGCCCTCGTTCGTCATCTACGACGACGGGGACCAGCTGCAGCTCATCAAGCGCGCCATGCGCGAGGCCCGGGTGGACCCCATCATGCAGCCCCGGGAAATCCTCCACCGCATCGACGGGGAGAAGAACGCGGCGCGCCTGCCCGACCAGATGGTGGTGGACGTGGACGACGCGCGCGGTGTGGTGGTGCAGAAGACCTACCACGCCTACCAGAAGCTCTTGCGCGCGGCGAACGCGGTGGACTTCGGCGACCTGCTGCTCCTGCTCGTGGCGCTCCTGCGCCAGCGCCCGGACGTGTTGGACCAGTACCAGAAACGCTTCCGGCACATCCTCGTGGACGAGTTCCAGGACACCAACCCGGTGCAGTACGAGCTGTTGCGCCTGCTCGCTCCACCGGAACGGCGGCCCAACCTGGTGGTGGTGGGCGACGACGACCAGTCCATCTATCGCTGGCGCGGCGCGAGCGTGGACAACATCCTCGACTTCCCGGAGCACTTCCCGGGCGCGCGCGTGGTGAAGCTCGAGCAGAACTACCGCTCGGACCAGAACATCCTCGACGCGGCGCACGCCGTCATCCGGCGCAACTCCCGGCGCATGCCCAAGAAGCTGTGGAGCGACCGGCCCAAGGGCGAGAACCTCACCCTGCTGCTCAACCGCGACGAGCGCGCCGAGGCCCAGGAAGTCGCCCGGCGCATCCACGGGCTGCAGCGCGAGGGCTTCATCAAGTACTCGGGTATGGCGGTCTTCTACCGCACCAACGCGCAGAGCCGCGTGCTCGAGGAGGCCATGCGCCTGGCGCGCGTGCCCTACACGCTGGTGAGCGGACGCAGCTTCTACGACCGCGCCGAGGTGCGTGACGCGGCGGCCTACCTGCGCCTGATGGTGAATCCGCGCTCGGACGCGGACCTGCTGCGCATCATCAACACGCCGGCGCGCGGCATCGGCGACACCACGGTGGAGCGGCTGGTGGACTTCGCCAACCAGTCCGGGGTGAGTCTGTACGAGGCCTCGGCGGCGCCCGAGCGCATCACCGGCCTCAACTCGGCGGCGGTGCGTCGGCTGTCGGGCTTCCATGCCCTGGTGTCGTCGCTGCACGCCTTCGCCCAGGAGTCGCAGGACGCGGCGAGCGCGGTGGACCAGATGCTCAAGGAGACGCACCTGGTGGAGTCGCTGCAGACGGAGGGCAGCGACGAGTCGATGACGCGTGCGGAGAACCTGCGCGAGTTCCTGGGCGCGGCGCAGGAGTTCGATCTCAACCGGGCGGCGGCGGCCGTGGCGGCGTCCACGGCGGGCGACGGGGACACGGCGCCCGTGCCACCGGAGGAGGCGGACCTGGACACGTCCCCGCTCACCGCGGACATCCCCCCGCTCAACGCCTTCCTGGAGCAGATCAGCCTGGTGGGTGACGCGGACGCCGAGGTGGGCGAGGGCCGGGTGGCGCTGATGACGCTGCACGCGGCCAAGGGGCTCGAGTTCGACGCGGTGTTCATCACCGGCATGGAGGACGGGGTGTTCCCGCACTCGCGCGCGCTGCATGGGGGCGAGTCGGAGGATGGCGGGGAGGAGATGGCCGAGGAGCGCCGGCTCTGCTACGTGGGCTTCACCCGCGCGCGCAGGCGGCTGTTCGTGAGCCTGGCGCAGTGCCGCTCGCTCTTCGGCGAGCTGCGCTACAACCCGCCCTCGCGCTTCCTGGCCGAGGTGCCGCAGGAGCTCTTCGGCATCGCCGAGCAGGAGCTGCCCCCGGCGCCGAAGGAAGCGCCCTTCACGAAGAAGAAGCGCAACTGGGCGGACGAGGACGACGGGCCGCGCGTGGACCGGACCTACTCGCAGGCGGCGGACGGGGAGGGGATTGGCGGGGATGTGCGCGGGATGCGCGTGCGCCACGAGCAGTTCGGCATGGGGCGCATCATCTCGGCGGATGGCCAGGGGCCCAACGCCAAGGTGACGGTGGACTTCGGCGGGCAGGTGGGCCTCAAGCGCGTCATCGCCCGCTTCCTCCTGCCGGGGTAGGCCCCCGGCCCCCTGTCGCTCACGTCCCGAGCACGGCCACCGGCGCCGGCTCGGTGGCGGGCGACACGAGCGACTTCGTCTCCCACGCCCGGCTGCGCCAGCGCAGCCACATGATGATGCCGCGCGTCCACTCGTCCGCGGCGATCGCGAGCCACACGCCCGCCAGTCCCAGTTTCAGCTGGAAGGTCAGCACGTACCCGAGCGGCAGGCTCATGCACACCATGGAGCCGAAGGCCGCGTACACGGTGAACGTGGCGTCTCCGGCGGCGCGCAGGGCGTTGACGAGCACGAGGTTGAAGGATCGCCCGGACTCCAGCACGAGGCTCAGGACGATGACCTGGGAGGCGAGCTGGATGATGTCGGCATTGGCCGTGAACAGCCCGAGCAGGGGCTTGCGCAGGAGGATGGCGACGGCGTCCACCAGCACGGTGAGCGCCACGGACCACTTCAAGCTGCTCAGGGCGCGCTGGTAGGCCTCCTGCGCGCGGCTCGCTCCCACCAGCCGTCCGATGAGGATGGACGTACCGATGCCGATGGCGAGGCTGAACAGGAAGATGTACTGCGAGATGGCCATCGCGTACTGCCGCGACGCCAGCGCCACGGAACCGAGGAAGGTGACGTAGTACAGGAAGACGGTCTGGCAGACGTGGTACGTCACCTGCTCGACGGCGGCGGGCAGGCCCACCTTGAGGATCTTCCGGATGTACTCGCGCGAGAACGTCACGTAGTCGCGCGCCACCATCCGCACGTCCATCACCCGGTAGAGCATCCACACGAACACGGCGAGAGCGATGGCCCGGCTGAACACGGTGGAGATCGCCGCTCCGGCCACGCCCATGCGCGGCAGGCCCAGGTGGCCGAAGATGAGCGCCCAGTTGCCGAGCACGTGCAGCGCGTTCATCCCCATGGCCACGTACATGGACTCCTTGGTGAAGCCGTACGTGCGCAGCAGGCTGGAGAACACGTTGATGAGGGCCTGGATGAAGATGAAGCCTCCGGCGATGCCCATGTAGGTCCGCGCGTCGGTGAGCACCACGCCCTGCAGGTTCATCCTCCCCAGGATCGCCCCGCCGCCCAGCAGCAGCGCCGCGCTGACCGTGATGCCGAGCAGGAAGTTGAGCGTGACGGCGAGCGCGGAGATGCGCGCCGCTTCCTGGCTCCGGCGCGCCCCCAGGTACTGGGCCACGACGATGGAGGCGCCGTTGCTGATGACCTCCATGATGAGGATGCAGACGAAGATGTACTGGTTGACCACTCCGACGGCGGACACCGCATCGTCGGAGACGCCGCTGAGCATCAGCGTGTCCGCCGTGCCCATCAGCATGAACAACAAGAACTCGAGGAAGATGGGCCAGGTCAGCCGCATCAATCCGGGAGCGGAGTGCGCTGACGTGGGGTCGGTATGCATGGACGCGTATTTCCTTTGCCGCCCCGGCTCTCTCACGCCCTCGTCGGGCTGTCGAGCGACAAGGCCCTGACAGTTAACGGGCGGGGTGAGACAGCGCTCCTCTATCTGCTCGCCCTCCCTTCCTCGTCCCCCCTCACGAGGGGTGCGGCTGACACCTTCACGAGAGCTTCTCCACCCCCACCGGGCGTGTAAGTCGGGCCGTGTGCCGTGGGAGCGAGCAGACAGGAGCTTCCCCCTCGTGTGGGGACCAACCACTCCCCCTCCGGGTGGGCTCCCTCCACGGTGCGCATGCGGGCTCACGGGGGGCCTACGGGCAGCCGTGGCGTCACGGCGAGGGCGAAGACGGAGCGCGGACGGCCGGGAGACGACAAGGTTGAAGGTTGAGTGAGGTTTTCCGGACCCCTAGGATGCCCGGCAAGGAAGGAACCCGACATGGCTTCGATTCGAGACGACGAGCTGCCCAGCTCGACTGGCATACCTTCATCCGCGCGCCGGGTGGATTGGGTGGCGCCCCCGGCGCTCCCCGTCACCGAGGAGCTGCTGCGCGCCCTGCCCAAGACGGACCTGCACTGCCACCTGGATGGCTCCATGCGGCTGCGCACCATCCTCGAGCTGGCCGAGCAGCAGAAGGTTCACCTGCCCGCGGACACCGAGGACGGCCTCGCCAAGGCGATCCACATGGGCGAGGTGTGCAAGAGCCTCGAGGACTACCTGGTGGCTTTCGACGTGACGCTCTCGGTGCTGCAGACGGCCGAGGCGCTCTACCGTGCCGCCTACGAGCTGGCGGTGGACGCCGCGGCGGAGAACGTGCGCTACCTGGAGGTGCGCTACTCGCCCGCCCTGCACCTGAAGAAGGGCCTGAAGATGACGACGGTCATCGACTCGGTGCTCGAGGGCCTGCGCGTGGCCAAGCGCGAGACGGGCATCAAGTACGGTGTCATCGTCTGCGGCATCCGCCACATCAACCCGCAGACGTCCATGCGGCTCGCCGAGCTGTCGGTGGCGTACAAGAACCGGGGCGTCATTGGCTTCGACCTGGCGGGCGCCGAGGCGTCCTTCCCGGCGAAGGATCACAAGGACGCCTTCCAGCTCATCCTGCGCAACAACGTCAACTGCACGGCGCACGCGGGTGAGGCCTTCGGGCCCGAGTCCATCTCCCAGGCCATCCACTACCTGGGCGCGCACCGCATCGGCCACGGCACGCGGCTGCGCGAGGATGGGGATCTGCTCAACTACGTGAACGATCACCGCATCCCGCTGGAGGTGTGCCCCTCCTCCAACGTGCAGACGGGCGCGGTGTCGAGCCTGGACGCGCACCCGCTGAAGTTCTACTTCGACTATGGCCTGCGCGTGACGATCAACACGGACAACCGGCTCATCACCGACACCACGGTGACCAAGGAGCTGTGGCTGTCGCACAAGGAGATCGGCCTGTCGCTGGAGGATCTGACCACCATCATCGTCTCCGGCTTCAAGAGCGCCTTCCTGCCGTCGCGCGAGAAGCAGGACTTCCTGCGGCAGGTGAATGATGAGATCACCCGCACGCTGGCGGCCTTCGAGAAGCGGCCCCAGATGGTGAAGCAGCCGGCCTGAGCCGGGGAAAGGACGCGGTCGTCTATGGATTTGGAGCTGGGTGGCAAGGTGTTCCTGGTGACGGGGGGCTCGGACGGGCTGGGGGCGGCGGTGGCCCTGCGGCTGGTGCGGGAAGGGGCCCGCGTGGCCATCTGCGCGCGCAACCCCGAGCGCCTGGAGGCTGCGGCCTCGGTGCTGCGCGGAGCGGGGGGCGACGTGCTGGCGGTGGTGGCGGACGTCACCCGCGCCGAGCACGTGGATGCCTTCGTGGACGCGGCGGCGGCGCGCTGGGGCCGGGTGGACGGGCTGGTGAACAACGCGGGAGCCGCGGCGGCGCGGCCCTTCGCCGAACTGGACGACGCGGCGTGGGAGGCGGACCTGCAGCTCAAGCTCTTCGCCGCGGCGCGGGCGTCGCGGCGCGCGCTGCCCCACCTGCGCGCGGCGGGGGGCGGCGCCATCGTCAACGTGCTGGCCATCTCGGCCAAGGCGCCGGGGGCCCAGTCGATGCCGTCCTCGGTGTCGCGCGCGGCGGGCATGGCGCTCACCAAGTCCCTGTCGAAGGAGCTGGGCCCCGAGGGCATCCGGGTGAACGCGGTGTTGCCGGGCCTCATCGAGAGCGGCCAGTGGGAGCGCCGCGCGGTCGCCACGAACCAGCCGGTGGAGACGGTCTACTCGCAGCTGTCCAAGGGCTCCGGCATTCCGCTCGGGCGCGTGGGCAAGGCCGAGGAGTTCGCCGACGTGGTGGCCTTCCTGCTCTCGCCGCGCGCGGGCTTCGTGAGCGGGGTGGCGCTCAACGTGGACGGTGGACAGTCCCCCGCCGTGTGAAGTGTGAAGATTCCCTGGCGCTCCTCCCGGCCTCCGGGTGGAATCGGGCGGCGCGGGACCCCTGGGGCTCGCGACCGCTTCACGCATTCACACGAGGGGAACGCACATGGATCCATTTCCTGAGAACCTTCCGGGCTCGCCGGGCCCGGGAGCGAGCGCCACGGCCCGCGAGCAGGTGAGCGCGCCGGCCATCCTGTTGATGGTGACGGCGGGGCTGGGCGTGGTGATGTCGCTGGTGGGCCTGGCCCAGGCCGTCTTGGGGCTGAATCAGATTCCACCCCAGCTTCTCGATGATCCGAATCTCAGCCAGTACCGCTCCCTCTTCGAGAGCGTGCAGAAGGCGGGGAGCTTCTCCAACGTCATCACCCTGCTGCTCAGTGGCCTGACGTTCTTCGGCGCCCTGAAGATGAAGAACCTGGAGAACTTCGGCCTGTCCATGGCCGCCGCCATCATCGCCCTCCTCCCGTGCGTCGGGCCGTGCTGCTGCCTCGGCCTCCCGGTGGGCATCTGGGCGCTGGTGGTGATCAACAAGCCGGAAGTGAAGTCCGCCTTCCGCGGCTAGACGCCGGACGCACGACGGCCCGCCCCCACGGAGCGTGGGAGGCGGGCCGGGTGGATGCGAGCGCGACTCAGGCGACCTTCATGCCCTTGGGGATGACGACCACGCCGCCCGAGGTGACGTGGAAGCGGCGCCGGTCCTCCTCGAGGTCGTAGCCGATGGTGGTCTCCTGGGGGATCTCCACGTTCTTGTCGATGATGGCGCGCCGGATGCGGCAGCGCCGCCCGATGGTGACGTTCTCGAAGAGCAGCGAGTCCTCGATCTCGGAGAACGAGTTGACGCGCACCTTGGGGGAGAGCACCGAGCGCTTCACGTGGCCGCCGGAGATGATGCACCCCTCGCTCACCAGCGAGTCCATGGCGTGGCCCACGCGCTTGTGCTCGTGGTCGGCGAAGACGAACTTGGCCGGCGGGAAGTTGTTGGGCTGGGTGTAGATGGGCCACCGGTCATTGTAGAGGTTGAACACCGGGTCCACCTCCACCAGGTCCATGTTGGACTGGTAGTACGTGTCGATGTTGCCCACGTCCCGCCAGTAGCCGCGCTCCTTCTGCTCCTGTCCGGCGATGACATTGGTGGCGAAGTCGTACACGTACACCGGCTCGCGCTTGTACAGCTCGCTGATGATGGACTTGCCGAAGTCGTGGGCGCTCGACTCGATGGCCGCGTCGCGCACCACCTCCTGCACCAGCGACTGGGTGGTGAAGAGGTAGTTGCCCATGGACGCCAGGCAGTACTTGTCGTTGCCCGGCATGGGCGGCGGGTTCTTGGGCTTCTCCACGAAGCCGCGCATGCGCCCGTCCGGCCCCACGTCGATGATGCCGAACTCCCGCCCCTCGTGCAGGGGCACGGGGATGGCCGCCACCGTGCAGGCGGCCTTGCGCTCGACGTGGAAGTCGAGCATCTGCCGGCAGTCCATCCGGTAGATGTGGTCCGCGCCGAAGACGAAGATGTGGTCCGGCTCCTCGTCGGTGATGATGTTGAGGTTCTGGTAGATGGCGTCCGCGCTGCCCTTGTACCAGTCCATGCCGGTGCGCATCTGCGCGGGCACCGTCTCCACGTAGTGGTCCAGGAACGCCGACATCCGCCAGGCGCGCGACAGGTGCTTGTTGAGCGAGTCGCTCTTGTACTGGGTGAGCACCTTCATCCGGTAGATGCCGGAGTTGGCGAAGTTGGAGAGGACGAAGTCGATGATGCGGTAGCGGCCGCCAAAGGGAACGGCCGGCTTGGCGCGTTCACGAGTCAGGGGTTCGAGCCGGGTTCCGGCGCCCCCCGCGAGGATCATTGCGAGCAATTTCGCCATAGGGTGCGCCAAGTTACCCGGAGGGGGAGACCCAGCAAGTCCGCTCTGGGGGCATCGTTGAATAGCGAAACTGTGCCCTCCTGGCGGGCGCTCGTGGCTTCCCACGGGGCAGCCGTGCTATGTCTTCGAAGCGATGGCTGGCGACGAAACCCGAGTAACCAAGATCTCCGCGATCAAGGATCTGGCGAGCACGGTCGATGCGGAATGCTGCATCGTGCAGATTCACGGGCCGGAGCTGGGCAAGAAGTACACGCTCCTGGAGCAGGAATTCACCATTGGACGTGAGGAGGGCAACCACATCGTGGTGGACCTCGACAACGTCTCGCGCCGGCATGCGCGCATCATCCGCATGCAGGGGCGGATGTTCGTGCAGGACCTGGGCTCCACCAACGGCACCTACCTCAACGACCAGGAGGTGACGCAGGAGACGCCGCTGCGCAGCGGCGACCTCATCAAGGTGGGGGGCTCCATCTTCAAGTTCCTCACCGGTGACAACGTGGAGTTGCAGTACCACGAGACCATCTACACGCTCACCATCCAGGACGGCCTCACCGGCATCAACAACAAGCGCTACTTCCTGGAGTACCTGGAGCGCGAGATGGGCCGGTGCCACCGCTACGGGCGCCCCCTGACGCTGATGCTCTTCGACATCGATTTCTTCAAGAAAATCAACGATGTCCACGGGCACCTGGCGGGGGACTACGTGCTGCGCGAGCTGTCGCAGACGCTCAAGCGGCTGGTGCGCAAGGAGCAGTGCTTCGCGCGCTACGGCGGCGAGGAGTTCGCGGTCGTCATCCCCGAGGACGGCGGCGACAAGGCGCGCATCTTCGCGGAGAAGATCCGCCGCACCATCGAGGAGAAGCAGTTCGTCTTCGAGAACCAGGAGATTCCCGTCACCGTGTCCCTGGGCGTGGCCGACATGACGCCCGACATGGTGGAGCCGCTCCAGTTCATCAAGATCGCCGACGCCAACCTCTACAAGGCCAAGAAGTCGGGCCGCAACCGCGTGGTCGGCTAGCCACCCCGGGCTCCCTCCCCCTGTGTCGGGGGAGGGTGGGGTGGAAGTGACTCAGGTCCCCTCGCGCCGCTCGGCCAGCCGGCCCTTGGTGCCGGGCAGGTGGCCCGGGGCCATGCGCGTGTAGAGGTACTTCACGGTGTCGTGGAGCGTCTCGTGGACGTCGCGGGCGTGGAAGCCCAGCTCGCGCTCGGCCTTGGCGCTGTCCAGCCAGAACCAGTGCTCGCCGATGTCCACCTCCTGGGGATCCAGGGTGGGCTTCGTCCCGCGCCACTTCGCCACCTGCTCGAGCAGTTGGGCGCCCAGCACGTTCACCCGCGGGGGCAGCTTGAGCCGGGGGGCGGGCACGCCGGTGAGGCGCTCGAGGCGCTGGAAGAAGTCCCACATGGACAGGTTCACGCCCATGAGGTGGCGCCCGTACACCTCGCCGCGGGTGAGCGCGCTCACGAAGGCGTCCGCCAGGTCGCGCACGTCCACGAAGGAGATGCCTCCGCCGGGCATGGCGGGAATCTCCCCCTGGAGGAACTTCATCACCGTCCACGTGGAGGACAGCCGGTCATCCCCCGGCCCCATGAGGAGGCTGGGGTTGAGCACCACGAGGGGTATGGCGTGCTGGCGGCAGAACTCCAGCGTGAGCTTCTCCTCGTAGATTTTCGACAGGTAGTAGGGCCAGCGGCCCACCACCTCGATGGGGTAGCCGTCCTCCTCGGTGCCCACGCGCTCGTCCTTGGAGACGGCGATGGTGCCCGAGGTGGAGGCGAGGATGACGCGCTGGAGGCCCGCCTCACGCACGTCGTGGAGGAGCGCGCGCGTGCTGTCCACGTGCAGCTCGTACATGCGCCGCGCGTCCTTGTCCTGGAAGGAGACGAGCCCCGCCAGGTGGTAGAGCGCCTGCACGCCCTCGAGCGCCCGGCGCACGGCCTCGCGGTCCTTCAGGTCCCCGGGGATGTACTCCACGGACTCGAAGCCTGGGCCCTTGGGACGGGAGCGGCCGATGACGCGCACCTCGTGGCCGGCGGCCACCAGCCGGGGCACCAGGTGCGAGCCCAGGAAGCCCGTGCCTCCGGTGACGAGCAGCTTCACGATT
Organism: Cystobacter fuscus; assembly: GCF_044360685.1. Classification (GTDB taxonomy): domain Bacteria; phylum Myxococcota; class Myxococcia; order Myxococcales; family Myxococcaceae; genus Cystobacter; species Cystobacter fuscus_C. The sequence continues at coordinate 2,598,865 of NZ_CP043491.1, forward strand.
CACTCCTTCCGGTGGACAGGGCGCGGCGCTGGTCCTCCACCGTCGCCGAGTCGTCGAAGCTGAGCACCCGGCCCGCGGCGAGCGCCCGGATGGCGTCCTCGGCGAGGCGGGTGGCGTAGCGGTAGCTCTCCGAGCGCGACATGCCCTGGGTCTTGGCGCGCAGCATCTCGTGCGTGAGCACGGGGCCGATGTGGCCCTCCAGCTCGCGCGACTTGGGCAGCATCCGCCCCTTGGGCAGGGCCTCGTAGGCTCCCTTGAGGTAGATGGGCAGCACGTCCACGTTGTAGGTGAGCGACAGGTAGCCGAGCGTGGGCTTGAACTCGAGCAGCTCGCCCGTCACCGAGCGCGTGCCCTCGGGGAAGATGAGCAGGTTGTAGCCCTGCTGCAGGGCGCTGCCGGCCATGCGCAGCGACTCGCGCAGCGAGCCGTGCCGGTCCATGGGGATGAGGTCCGTGAAGTTCTCGAAGTACGCGCGCTTGAGCGGCGTGTCGAAGAAGTAGTCGCGCGCGGCGATGGTGGTGAGGCGCTGGCCCTGCTCGCCGAGCACCAGCTTGACGAGCCCCATGTCCAGGTGGCTCGTGTGGTTGGCGATGACGAGGAAGTTGCGGTTCTGGGGGATGAAGGGCTTGCCCGTCACCTTCACGTCGAACAGGCCGCCGAAGATGGCCTGCTGGCCGAGCCGCACCGCGTGCCGTCCCAGGGTGACGAGGGGCTCGGGCACGGGAATCTCCACCTCCTCGCTCTTCTGGACCTCGCGGGAGATGTCCTTGGCGCGCGTCTCCACGCCCGGCTTGCGGCCGCTGGCGAGCACGAGCTTGCGCAGGTCCTCCACCGTCTGCACGTGCGTGAGATCATTCGCGGAGGGCAGGGGCACCCCCGCCTGCTCCAGGGCCACGGACAGCTCGGTGAGCATGAGCGAGTCCACGCCCAGGTCTCCACTCAGGTGGGCCTCGGGACGGATGTCGGCGAGGGGCCGGTTCACCACCTCGGCGAGCAGCGGGTAGAGCCAGTCGGCCACGCCGCCGGTGCCCGCGTGCTGTACGCGCTCGCGCGCCTTGTCTCCGGATGCGACGAGGCGATCCAGCTTCTTGAGCTCCTCCACCACCTGCTTGCGCTTGACCTTGCGCGAGGACGTGCGCGGCAGCTCCACGTCCGTGAAGCGCAGCACCTTCACCCGGCGGTAGAAGGGCATCTCGTGGCCCTTCTTGCGGAAGTGCTCCTCCAGCTCGCGCCGCACCTCCTCGCGGGGCCGCTCGAGGTAGTCCGGCACGCACAGGCAGGCGACCTTCTCGCCACCGGCCTCGTCCGGGAGCCCCACGATGGACAGCTCCTTGATGTGCGGGTGGTCGCCGTACACCTCCTCGAGCTCGTCCGGGTACACGTTCTTCCCGTTGGCGTCGATGATGACGTCCTTCTTGCGGCCCACCAGGTACAGCCGGCCCTCGGCGTCGATGCGGCCCAGGTCTCCGGTGTACAGCCAGCCCTCCTTGAGCACGGCGTCGGTGGACTCCTTGTCGCCGAAGTAGCCGGCCATGACGCTCGGACCGCGGGCGATCACCTCGCCGATGCCCTCGTTGTCCGGCTCGAGGATGCGCAGCTCGATGCCCGGCAGCGCCTTGCCCACCGTGCCCGGCTGGCGCTTGTTGACGTTCGTCTCGGACACCGTGAGCACGGGGGCGGCCTCGGTGAGGCCATAGCCCTCGATGATGTTGAAGCCGAGCTGGTGGAAGGCCTTGTGCACGTCATCCGGCAGCGCCGAGCCGCCGGACACGAGGAACTTGATCTTCCCGCCGAACTTGCGGTGCACGGGCCAGAAGAGCAGCTTGCCCAGATTGAGGTTGCTGCGGTTGCGCAGCTCGCCGTGGGTGGCCATCAGCGTCTTGATCGCCTGCTCCACCAGGGGCGGGCGGCTGGCCATCTCCTGCGTCACCTTGCGGTGCAGGAGCTGCCAGAGCGCGGGCACGCCAATCATGGCCGACACGCGGCCCGTCTCGAACACCTCGCCGAGTTTGTCCGACGTCAGCTCGTCGATGTACGTCACCTCGGCGCCGCGCGAGAAGGGCGTGAGGAAGCCGGCGGAGAACTCGAAGGTGTGGTGCAGGGGCAGCACGGAGAGCACCCCGTCGCCGACGCCGATGGCGAACGCACCCGCCAGCTTCGCGATGAGCGAGGCGAAGTTGCGGTGGGTGAGCATCACGCCCTTGGGCGTGCCGGTGGTGCCCGAGGTGAAGATGAGGCTGGCCACGTCGTCCGCGGCGGCCGTGCGGCGCACCGGGCCGATGCTGTCCGGGTACTGGGGATCTCCACTCATCGCCTCGGCGAGGCTGACCACGCGCGTGGACAGGCCCGCCTGGGCGAGCAGCTCGGCGAGGTTCGGCATCTCCGCGGCCGTCTCCTCGGACAAGAGCAGCACCCGGGCCTCGGAGCGGCGGGCGATGTTCACCACCTCGGACTCGTTGAGGCTCGAGTCCACGGGCACCGCGGTGCCGCCCGCGCGCAGGATGCCGAAGTAGGAGATGGGCCACTCGGGCCGGTTCTCCGACAGGAGCATCACGCGCTCGTTGCGCTTGACGCCTTCCTTCATGAGGAAGCTGCCCACGCGGTTGGCGTAGCGGTTGACCTCGCCGTAGGTGAAGCGCTCTTCCTTCTCGTTGGCCGCGAAGCGGAAGGCGACGCGGTGGCGCCACGCGTTGACGCTCGCCTCCAGCATCTCCAGGAGGTCGCGGTGGGCGGGGATGACGGTGCGCCGCTTCGTCTCCTCCTCGAGTCCCGGGAACACCCACTTCTCCAGGCCGGGCAGGTGGGTGTCGAGGAAGTAGACGCGCCAGTCGATCGCCTCGGGGGCCCAGGGAATGCGGGCCCGGTCATGCGGCTCCATGTGCGCGTAGACCGAGCGCGTGTTGTCGCAGCGGAAGACGTAGCGGTTGTCGTAGAGGAAGGGCATGAACAGGTCGATGAGCCCCATGAGGCCCTCGCCCTGTTCCTCCACCTCGGTGAGCGCCTCGCGCGCGCGCTCCATGACGGCCTGCACCTTGGGGGCTCCCCAGGCGGGCTTCACCTCGTCGATGGCCTGGCGCAGCAGGCGCGCGCCCTTGACGAACATGGGGGCGCTGAAGTTCTCGAAGACGAAGCGGCTGGCCGGCATGGGCTCGATGCGCGAGCGCAGCTCGTTCATCAGCGCACTGCCCGTCTCCTTGTTGCGGTAGTAGCGGCGGCGGTAGAGGCCGACGAGCTCGATGGAGCGGCTCGCGTAGAACGGATTCACGTCGCCACTGGCCAGGTGGTAGACGCGCCGCTCCTCCACCTTCATGGAGTGGGCGGTGATGCCGATGGTGGCGCCGGCCACGTGGTCCACCGGGATGATGTCCAGGATGGCCTTGTCCCCGGCGGGGATGTTGCGCTGGCCCTTGATGCCGGCGAAGGCGAGCGGCGCCGAGGTGGTGAAGCCCTCGTTCCACCCGGGGAAGGGGAAGTGCTGGGCGCTCTCGACGATGGAGGGCCGGACGATGGCGTAGCGCAGGCCGGGGGTGCTGGCCATGACCTGCTCGCCCAGGCTCTTGGTGTACGTGTACGTGTTGGGCCAGCCCCAGTGGCGCGCCCGGTCCATGCCCGCGCGCACCAGCTCGCCGGACAGCCACAGCTTGCGCTCGCGGCCCACGGCCAGCCGCAGCGTCTTCTCGTCGTTGGCGTCGCGGCCCTCCTGCTCCAGCCGCTCCAGGGCCTTCTTGCGGAAGAGGGACGTGAGGGTCTTGTCGTCGGCCTGCTCGCGCAGCCGGGCCACGACCTTGTCCGCGTCCGCGAGCTCCTGCTCCAGGCTGAAGTCGCGCCCGTCCAGCTCGTCCTGGCGGGGGAAGTAGCCCACCACGTCCTCGTCCTCGAAGACGAGCCCGTTGCGGTTGCCCGCCACGAAGGCCGTGGACATGTGCACCAGCGGCACCTTCCACTTGAGCGCCAGCTCCACGGTGTTCTTCACGCCGTGGGTGTTGACGTTGAGGCCCACCTCCAGCGAGGGGTTGAAGGACACCAGGCCCGCGCAGTTGATGATGGCGTGCACCTGGCCCACGAGCGCGTCGGCCTGCTCGGGCGTCAGGCCCATGAGCGGATCGGTGATGTCGCCGTCGAGCACCTGCACCTTGCGGCGCAGGAACTCGAGCGCGCCCTCGTCGCCGTGCGCGTCGCGCAGCGGCTGGAAGGGCTCGCTGGTGGCCACCTTGTCGAAGAAGCGCCGCTCGGCGGACGGGGCGCTGCCCTTGCGCACGAGCACGTAGAGCTTGTCCAGCTGCTCGCCATAGCGCGACAGGAGCATGGACAGGGTGACCTTGCCCACGAAGCCGGTGGAGCCCGAGAACAGCAGGCGCTTGCCGGTGAAGACCTCGGTGACGTTCAGCTCGGGGGTACTCATCGTGTGGCCCATCCCGGGGGAGGCTTACTTCACGTCGACCATGACGGTGGGGGCGATGCGCAGCAGGCTGATGCTGGCCGAGCGGCCCATGAAGCCGCGCGCCTCCTCGATGGCCTCGGTGAGGGTGTCGGTACGGTCCCAGCCGAGCAGCGCCGGGACGTGGTTGTTCTCCGCGCCCGCGACGATGACCTTGCCCGCGTGCTGGCGGCCGTTCTCGCCCCAGTACCACATGTAGAGCGGGTGCACGCCGTGGTAGGCGTTGCCCTTGCGGTACAGGTGCACGTAGCTGGGGTTCTCGGCGAACTCGCGCTCGTACTTCTTCTCGATCTCCACCGCGTCGCGCGTCTCGGGCAGCACGCGGTTGAAGAACTCGATGTAGCTGGGGTGCTGCACCGGATCGAACTCGTCGAAGGCCGGGTGGGTGAGGATGATGACGCCGCCCTTCTTCACCAGCGGCACGCCGCGGTTGAGGTTGAAGAAGTAGCCCAGCCCCATCACCTGCACGAGCAGCGGGTTGAGGATGGAGTTGACGCTGTAGGGCGAGATGAAGGGGATGGGGAAGATGACGATGTCGCTCTGCCCCTGCACCGGCACCACGTACTGCTGCCAGCTCTTCTCCAGGATCTTCTGGTGCGTGGGCTCGGTGGCGCCGGCGAACACGCCCGTCACGTCATAGGGGGCGGGCACGGAGTTGAGGATGGTGCGGGCCGCGGCGCGCGGCACCTTCGACAGTGCGTAGCGCATGGCGTGGAACTTCAGCCGGTCGCCCTCGGTGTAGTCCTCCTCGCGCTTGTGGAGGAAGTCGGTGGCCGGGCCGAACATGCGGTTGTTGAGCACCGACTCGATGTGGAAGACCTTGAGGTGCTTGTCGATCGCCTTGCCGATGCGCTCGTTGCGCCGGTACAGCTCGCTCTTCTTGGGCTCCATGTAGCTGTCGGAGCCGCGGATGGTCTGCGGGTTGTGGTGCGCGCGCAGGCTCGCGTAGTTGGCCAGGCCCGTGCCCATGGACTTGTGCCCACCGTTCATGGGCACGAAGTTCACGTTGACGTAGACGGTCAGGTCGCTCTCGGCCACGCGCCGGTTGACGGCCACCACGTGCGAGCCGCACGGGCTGCGCTCCAGCTCCGTGATGCCGTCCGGGTCCTCGGCGTCGTGGTTGTAGTAGCGGTCCGGGTAGTAGGCGTCGAAAATTTTCTGGCCCACCATGCGCCGCATCTCGCCCTCCGTCATGCGGCGGTGCAGGGCGTTGGCGATGATGAGGTGGATGTCGTCCACGCCCGAGTCCGCGCACAGCTCCAGCACCACCTCGAGGATGGACTGGCGCACGTCGGGCGTGGCCATGGGCGGCAGCGGCACCGAGATGTCGTCGATGACGCAGGTCAGCCGCATGCCCGGGCGCAGGAGCGCGTGCAGGGGCTCCATGCCCTCGGGGTGGTTGATGGCCCAGCGGATGGCGGCCTTCACGTTGGGCACGCCCGCCAGGGGCGGACGGGGGAAGATGACCCGGGTGCCCACGGGCAGGTCCTCGAGCAGGAAGTTCTCGCCGCTGAAGAGCGCCCGGGGAGGGCTGCCCTTCTCGGTGATGACGACCTGACTTTCCTCGTCGTAGAGCTTCTGGAGCGTCTTGAGCGGGCGCATGGGAGCGGAGGCTTTCGTTACTTGAGGTCCAGGATGGGCCAGTTGTAGGCCCGGGCGATGGAGCGCAGACGCATGTCCGGGTTGACGGCGGTGGGCCGCCCCACCACGGCGAGCATGGCGTAGTCGGAGGCGCTGTCGGAGTAGCCGTGGCACTGGTCGAGCGCCAGGCCCTCGCGGACACAATAGGAGCGGATGGCGTTGGCCTTGTTCGCCCCCTCGATGATGGGGGGGATGACCTTTCCGGTCGCCTTGCCCCCCACGAACTGCATCTTGTTGGCGATGAGGTCGTCGGCGCCCAGGTGGCGCACCAGGGGCCGCATGCTGAAGTCCAGGGCGCCCGTGACGAGCACGATGCGGCAGCCGGCCCGGCGCGCCTGGTCGATGAGGTCGCGCGTCTGCTCGTAGAGGGCGGGCTTGAGCACGTCCTCGAACATGTCCTCGGCGACGGAGATGAGTCGATCCTCGGACAGTCCGGCGTAGTAGCGGTAGAAGAATTCGTTGAACTTCTTGCGGTTCACCGCGTCCATGGCGGCGAACAGGGGGGCACTGGCGGCCGTGGCCAGTGTCCTCCCGGCGATGCCCAGCAGGGAACCCCGGTTCATCGCATAGTAGGCGTAGACGTGGACGACGTTGGTTTTCACCAACGTCCCGTCGACATCGTAGAAGGCGGCTTTCGCGGGCATGGGCAAGGCGGGCTTCCTGACACCGGAGTCAGGCGTGTGTCAACCGCGCTCCACGTCCCGGAATTCGCCGAATGGACCCCAGAAGCCCCGCGAGGCTCCCCGTGCTGACCGTCGAACAGCCTCGGTTATCCCACATCCTGGGACGCGGCTCTCGAGGCAGCTTGGAAGGCGAGAAGGCGGCGCATTCCCCGGGGCGGTGCGTCACAGCCAGCCGTGCTGCCTGTACCAGAGGGCACTGCGGCGGATGGTGTCGGCTGGATCCCTCGTGGCGCGAAAGCCCAGGAGCCGCTCCGCCTTGGCGCTCGAACACGTCCAGGCGGGCGCGAGGAGCTGGCGCGCGAACTTGCGGTTGAGGGGCAGGGGACGGCCAGTCAGCCGCGCCACCCCGTCCGCCGCGGTGGCCAGGGTGCTCAGGACGAGGGGCGGCAGGTTCACTGTCCGGGGCCGGACGCCCAGGGCCTCGGCGGCGAGGTCCTGGATTCGCTCCAGGGTGAAGGGGTGGGGGTGGCCCACGAAGAAGGCCTGCCCGAGGGCCTCGTCCCGCTCGGCCACCACCTGGAGCAGGTCCACCACGTCCTCCACGTCCACCAGGGTCAGGGGCCGCTCGCCCCCGCCCAGGCGCAGCCTCAGTCCCCGCGCCACCAGCCGGAAGAGCAGCAGGTTCTCCCGGTCCCGGGGCCCGACGATCCGCGGTGGCCGGACCACCGTCACCGGCAGCCGGTCCCCGTAGGCGAAGGCGATGCGCTCCGCCTCGGCCTTGCTCTCCCCATAGGCATCCGTGGGGTGGGGGGGCTCCTCCTCCACCCGGGGGCGCCCGGTGCTGCTCGGCCCCGAGGCCCCCAGCGAGCCCACCAGCACCAGCCGGGGCCGCTGTCCCGTGGCCACCAGGGCCTCGCACAACAGCCGGGTCCCCTCGGCGTTGACCCGCAGGAAGTCCTCCCGGGTGGCCGCCCGGCGGATGCCCGCCAGATGGAAGACCACCTCCTGGCCCTCCACCGCGCGCGCCAGTCCCGGAGCGTGGATCACGTCTCCTTCCGCTCGGGTGTACTCCACCCCGGCGAGCCCCGAGACGTCGCTGCCCGGGCGCAACAGGCATGTTGCACGGTGCCCCCGCTCGACGAGCGCCCGCACCAGTGCCGAGCCCAGAAAACCATTCGCTCCAGTGATGAGGATCCGGCTCATGTCGATGTCATTGCAGAAAACACTCTTCCCTTCCGAGGGAGAAACATTATTTTCTCCTCGGCCCTCAGAGGGAAGAATGCAGCGGAGGGCTGATTTTCGGCCTCGGGCGTGCTACGAGCCCGTTGGCTCAGGGTGTGAACACGCTGTGCAACGCCCCTGGACACTGCGACCAGGGGAAGGAGATCCGAACAGAATGGCCGCCAAGAAGACCACCACCGCCGCTGCGAAGAAGGCTCCCGCCGCCAAGAAGGCTCCTGCCGCCAAGAAGACGGCCGCCGCTGGGGGCAAGCGCAAGCCCAACGCGGCGTTCATGAAGGAGATGACGCCCTCCGCCGCCCTGGCGGAGATCGTCGGGAGCAAGGCCCTGCCGCGCACCGCCGTCGTCAGCAAGATCTGGGAGTACATCAAGAAGAACAACCTCCAGGATCCGAAGAACAAGCGGCAGATCAACGCCGACGACAAGCTCAAGCCCATCTTCGGCGGCAAGAAGTCCGTCACGATGTTCGAGCTGACGGCGCTGGTGAACAAGAACCTGTCCTGAGCAGCGACGACCGGCTCCACGGGCCGGTAGTCCCCCGGAGGGCCCGCCACCTCGAGGTGGCGGGCCCTTCGCGTTGAGGAGCCCACCGGGCGAGCGTTGGGTAGCGGGCGGAAGTCGCTCGTCGTGGTGGCCAGATGCGTCAGTCGGCCCTACGACTGGGGCCATGCGATTGGATGGAACGACGGTGTCTGGGGGCGACGCCTCCCAGACGGGAATCGATGCGTTGGCGGTCGCGGTGTACACGCGGGTGAGGACGGACCTGCTCGCGCGGGACACGCCGCTGTCCACCTACCGCGTGCAGCTGCACAAGGGCTTCTCCTTCGAGGACGCCCGGCGGATCGTGCCCTACCTGGCCCGCCTGGGCGTCTCGGACATCTATTGTTCGCCCTACCTCAAGGCGAGCCCGGGCAGCACGCACGGCTATGACTGCGTGGACCACAAACAGCTCAACCCCGAGGTGGGCTCGCCCGTGCAGCACGAGGCCTTCTGCAACACGGTGCGCGAGCACGGGCTCGGGCAGGTGCTGGACGTGGTGCCCAACCACATGGGCATCGAGACCTTCAACCCCCTGTGGTTCGACGTGCTGGAGAACGGCCCCGCGTCCGTGTACGCGCGCTTCTTCGACGTCGACTGGCACCCGGTGAAGGACGAGCTGGCGGGCAAGGTGCTCCTGCCGGTGCTGGGCGACCAATACGGGGTGGTGCTCGAGAAGGGCGAGCTGAAGCTGGGCTTCCGCGACGGGGCCTTCGTCATCCACTACTACGACCGGCTCTTCCCCGTGGCCCCCCGGCAGTACGCGCGCATCCTGGCGCGCGGTCTGGAGGCGTTGGAGGCCCGGTTGGGCCCGGCGGACAAGCACCTCATCGAGCTGCACTCCATCCTCACCGCCATCCGCCACCTGCCCGAGCGCACCGAGACGCGGCAGGAGCAGATTATCGAGCGCAACCGCGAGAAAGAGGTCATCAAGCGGCGCCTCGCCGCCCTGGCCGCCGCCAGCCCCCAGGTGGCCGCGCACATCTCCACCAACGTGGAGGCCATCAACGGCAAGCCGGGAGACCTGCACTCCTTCGATGACCTGGACGCCATCCTCGAGGGGGGCAGCTACCGGCTGGCCCAGTGGCGCGTGGCGGGGGAGGAGATCAACTACCGCCGCTTCTTCGACATCAACGGTCTGGCGGCCATCCGGGTGGAGGATCCAGAGGTGTTCGCCGAAGCGCACCAGCTCATCTTCGAGTGGCTGCGCAAGGGCCAGGTGACGGGGCTGCGCATCGATCACCCCGACGGGCTCTACGATCCCACCGCCTACTTCCTGTCCCTCCAGGAGCGCTACTTCCTGGAGCGGGCGCGGGCGCTCTTCGATGTCGAGCATGCCGCGCGGGCGGAGCAGTGGCCCGAGGTGGAGCGGCGGCTGCGCGAGCGCTGGCGGGCGGAGGCGGGAGCGAACGTGGACTCGCCGCTGCGCAAGGCGCTCTTCGTGGCGGTGGAGAAGATCCAGGGCGGGCGCGAGCGCATCCCCGAGTCCTGGGCGGTGCACGGCACCACGGGCTACCGCTTCGCCAACGCGGTGGGCGGCATCTTCGTGCAGCCCAACGCCGAGGGGGTGATGACGGACACCTACCACCGCTTCATCGGCGAGGCGCCCGACTTCGAGGGGCTCGTCTACGAGAAGAAGCGCCTCATCATGCACAACTTCATGTCCAGCGAGCTGAACATGCTGGCCCACCGGCTCAACCGCATCTCGGAGATGAACCGGCGCACGCGCGACTTCACCCTCAACAGCCTGCGGCGCGCGCTCACGGAGTTCATCGCGCTCTTCCCCGTCTACCGCACCTACGTGGACAACGAGCGGCCGGAGCTGGACGAGCGCGACGTGCGCTACATCAAGGACACCCTGCGCCACGCCAAGGCGCGCAACGCCACGCTCAACGTCACCATCTTCGACTTCCTCGGCGACGTGCTGCTGCGCCGCTACCCCGAGCACCTGGGAGAGCACGAGCGCGCGGAGATGCTCGCCTTCGCCATGAAGGTGCAGCAGGTGACGGGTCCGGTGATGGCCAAGGGCCTGGAGGACACCGTCTTCTACGTCTACCAGCGCATGGTCTCGCTCAACGAGGTGGGTGGCGAGCCGGAGAACTTCGGCACCAGCGCCACCATCTTCCACGAGCGCAACCACGAGCGCGCGGTGCACTGGCCGGCGAGCATGCTCACCAGCAGCACGCACGATACCAAGCGCAGCGAGGACGTGCGCGCGCGCCTCAACGTGCTCTCCGAGCTGCCCGAGGAGTGGCGCCAGCGCGTGGAGCATTGGTCCTCCCTCACGCGCATCCACCGCTCGGAGATGCCCGACGGGCCCGCCCCGTCCCTCAACGACGAGTACCTCTTCTACCAGACGGTGGTGGGCGCCTGGCCCATGGGCGGCGCGCTCTCCGGCAAGGCCCTGGAGGAGTTCCGCGGCCGCGTCCGCGACTACATGCTCAAGGCCGTCAAGGAGGCCAAGGTCCGCACCTCGTGGACCAACCCGGACAAGGACTACGAGGAGGGCGTGTCGCGCTACGTGGACGCCTGCCTGGACGAGGAGAAGGGACGTGCCTTCCTCGCGGACCTGCTCGCCTTCAAGCGCCGCATCGAGCGGGCCGGCCAGCACAACGCGCTCGGACAGCTCCTCATGAAGCTCCTGTCGCCCGGCGTGGTGGACACCTACCAGGGCTGCGAGCTGTGGGATTTGTCTCTCGTGGACCCGGACAACCGCCGCCCGGTGGACTACGCCCTGCGCGAGCGGATGCTGCGCTCGCTCGAGCAGGAGGCCGGGAAGGGCCGCGCCGAGCTGTGCACCCGCCTGGTGGCGGACATGGAGGACGGCCGCATCAAGCTCTTCGTCCTCACCGAGGGCTTGCGCCTGCGCCAGCGCCAGGCGGAGCTCTTCCGCAAGGGGGGCTACCGGGCACTCTCGCTGACGGGCCCGCGCGCGGACGCGGCGGTGGCCTTCGCCCGCGAGCAGGGGTCGTCGGTCGTCATCGCCGTCGCACCGCGTTACACCCTGTCCGCCCTGGAATCCGGGGGGTTGGCGGCGGCCTATGAAGAAACGTCCCTGGAACTCCCCGCCTCCTATGCGAGCATGACGTTCCGGGATGTCTTCACCGGGCAGCAGGTCCGACCGGGACGGCACGGAGAGGGGGCCGTGCTTCCGCTGTCACCTCTGCTGGTGGGCTTCCCGCTCGTTCTGCTCGAGAAGGAGTGATGGATGAAGTGGTCGGAAGTGCTGCCGGGCAAGCCCTACCCCCTGGGCGCGACGTATCAGGGCAACGGTGTCAACTTCGCGGTGTTCAGCGAACATGCCCGGAAGATGGAGGTCTGCCTCTTCGACTCGCGCGATCCGTCGCGCGAGTTGGGCCGCTACTCCCTCCCGGAGCACAACCAGCACGTCTGGCACGGCTTCATCCCCGAGCTGCAGACGGGCACGCTCTATGGACTGCGTGCCCACGGGCCCTACGAGCCCCGGCGCGGCCTGCGCTTCAACCCGCATAAGCTGCTGGTGGACCCCTACGCCCGTGCCCTGCACGGGCAGGTGGACTTCTCCGCCCCGGTCTACGCCTACCTGCCGGGGGATCCGGAGCAGGACCTCGGCTTCGACATCCGCGACAGCGCCACGGGCATGCCCAAGGCGGTGGTGCTCACCGACGACTTCGACTGGGAGGGGGACCGTCCCCCCGCGGTGCCCTGGCACCGCACCCTCCTCTACGAGGCCCACGTCAAGGGGCTCACCCGGCTGCACCCCTCCGTGCCCGAGCACCTGCGCGGCACCTACGCGGGGCTCGCCCACCCGGCCATCATCGATCACCTGCAGCAGCTGGGCGTCACCGCGGTGGAGCTGTTGCCCGTGCATGCCCACGTGGACGAGCCCTTCCTCGTCAACAAGGGCTTCACCAACTACTGGGGCTACAGCACCCTGAACTACTTCGCCCCGGACGCGCGCTTCAGCGCCTCGGGTTCGCGCGGCGGCCAGGTGGCCGAGTTCAAGTCCATGGTGAAGGCGCTGCACCGCGCCGGCATCGAGGTCATCCTCGACGTCGTCTACAACCACACCGGCGAGGGCAACCACCTGGGGCCCACCCTGTCCTTCAAGGGCCTGGACAACTCCGCCTACTACCGGCTGAGCGACAAGGAGCCGCGCTACTACCAGGACTTCACCGGCACGGGGAACTCGTGGAACGCCACGCACCCGTACGCGCTCAAGCTCGTCATGGACAGCCTGCGCTACTGGGTGCGGGAGATGCACGTGGACGGCTTCCGCTTCGACCTGGCCACCACGCTCGGCCGGGACCGGACGGGCTACGACACCCGCGCCGCCTTCTTCCAGATGGTGCACCAGGATCCGGTGCTCAGCCGGGTGAAGCTCATCGCCGAGCCCTGGGACGTGGGCGACTTCGGCTACCAGGTGGGCAACTTCCCCGTCATCTGGAGCGAGTGGAACGGCAAGTACCGCGACACCATCCGCCGTTACTGGCGCGGGGACGAGCGGCAGGCGGCGGAGATCGGCTGCCGGCTCACGGGCTCCTCGGATCTGTTCGCGCTGGGCGGACGCAAGCCCACCGCCAGCATCAACTTCATCACCGCCCACGACGGCTTCACCCTGCACGACCTGGTCACCTACGAGCAGAAGCACAACGAGGCCAACCTCGAGGACAACCGGGACGGGGGCAACGACAACCACTCGTGGAACTGCGGCGTGGAGGGCGAGACGCGCGACCCGGCCGTCAACGCGCTGCGCGAGCAGCAGAAGCGCAACTTCCTCGCCACGCTCTTCCTGTCCCAGGGCGTGCCCATGCTGGTGGCTGGCGACGAGATGGGCCGCACCCAGCGGGGCAACAACAACGCCTACTGTCAGGACAACCCCCTGTCGTGGGTGGAGTGGCGGCTCACCGAGCCCCAGCGCAAGCTGCTGGACTTCACCCGGCGCATGAGCCGGCTGCGCCGCGAGCAGCCCGTGCTCTCCAAGCGCCGCTTCTTCCGGGGCGCCACGCTCTTCGACAGCGAGCTCAAGGATCTGGCGTGGTTCCGCCCCGATGGCCAGGAGATGAAGAAGGAGGACTGGGAGAAGCCCTTCGCGCGCTCGGTGTGCTTCCTGCTCGGCGGGGATGCCATCGCCACCCCGGATGACTCGGGCCAGCGCATCGTCGGGGACACCATCCTGGTGCTGATGAACGCCCACCACGAGCCCATCACCTTCCACCTGCCCGCCATCGAGTGGGGCGCGGACTGGGAGGAGGTGGTGGACACGAGCCAGTCGCGCGTCTCGCTCCACCCCCACACCCCCGCGGGGGGAACCCTGGTGGTGGCGGGCCGCTCGCTGCGGGTCCTGCGCCGTGCCGCCGTCGATTAGGCGGGCTACTTCTCGCGCGACGCGTGGCAAGGGGGTCGACGGCGCCCCTCCCCCTGATTATAGGGAGGGGTCCATCCCTGGTGGTCGGATCCAGGAAGGAACCTCTTGAATACGAACGTCGCGCTCTGGGTGGGCTTCAACCTCTTCGTGCTGGCCATGCTCGCCCTGGACCTGGGTGTCTTTCACCGCAAGGAGCACGTGGTCTCGCCCAAGGAGGCGGGCCTGTGGACGGTGGTGTGGATCGTCCTGAGCCTGGGCTTCTGCGGGCTCATGGGGCTCACCGGCTACTGGAACCACGAGCAGTCGCTGCAGTGGGTGACGGCGTACGTGGTCGAGTACGCGTTGTCGGTCGACAACCTCTTCGTCTTCCTCATGGTGTTCGCCTTCTTCCAGGTGCCGCTCGTGGTGCAGCACCGGGTGCTCTTCTGGGGCATCCTCGGGGCGTTCGTCATGCGCGCGGCCCTCATCCTGACGGGCACCGCGCTCGTGATGCGCTTCCACTGGCTGCTCTACATCTTCGGCGCCTTCCTCATCTTCACGGCGGTGAAGATGGCCTTCTCCAAGGACGAGGACGCCGCGGAGCCGGAGCAGTCGCTGGTGATGCGCCTCGGCCGGCGCTTCCTGCCCGTGGCGCGCCAGCCGGAAGGCGAAAACGATCATGGCAACCGCTTCTTCACCATCGAGGACGGCCGGCGCAAGGTGACGCCCCTGTTCCTCGTGCTGATGGTGGTGGAGACGACGGATCTGCTCTTCGCCCTGGACTCCATCCCCGCGGTGCTCGGCATCAGCCAGGACGCCCTCATCGTCTACACGTCCAACGTGTGCGCCATCCTCGGCCTGCGCTCGCTCTTCTTCGTGGTGGCCAGCCTCATGGACAAGTTCCACCTGCTCAAGGTGGGCCTGGCCGTCATCCTTGGCTTCGTGGGCACGAAGATGGTCATCACCTTCTTCGACATCCACATCTCCATCGGGCTGTCGCTGGGCGTGATTGGCGGGGTGTTGCTGGGCTCCATCCTGGCCTCGCTCATCTGGCCCAAGGCCGCGGAGACCCACGGTGTTCCCCACCCGTCCGCCGAGCCGGAGCGCGAGGACGCCGAGCTCAAGGGGTGAGCCGTTGGGGCGCCGGGGCCCTGGGCGCTACCTCCCAGGGCACCCCCCCGCGTGTTTGTCTTGCGTCCGGGGGGCCGGCGAGCCAATGGTGGGGGCATGTCCTCCGTGACCACCGAAGGCATTCGCGTCTCCGTCAAGCCCTCCTATTGGCCGGAGCGCAGCTCCCCGGACTCCCACCAGTACGCCTTCATGTACACGGTGGAAATCACCAACACCGGCCAGGAGCCGGCCCAGCTGCGCAGCCGTCACTGGGTCATCACCGACGCCAGCGGCAAGGTGGAGGAGGTGCGGGGCGAGGGCGTCGTGGGCAAGCAGCCCCGGCTCGAGCCCGGCGAGCGCTTCGAGTACACGAGCTGGGCGCAGCTGCGCACGCCCTTCGGTTCCATGCGGGGCTCCTACACCCTGGTGCGTCCCGATGGCCGCCAGTTCGAGGCCCGCATCGGTGAGTTCGCCCTCACCCAGCCCCACTCGCTGCACTGAGCTTCCGCCATGCCACTCAAGGGTCTCCTCCTGGTCAACCTGGGCACGCCGGACGCCCCCGAGACGGGCGCCGTGCGCCGCTACCTGCGCGAGTTCCTCAGCGACCCACGCGTGCTGGACATCCACCCCGTGGGCCGCTCGCTGCTGCTCAACTTCATCATCCTGCCCTTCCGCTCGCCCAGGAGCGCGCACGCCTACCGCACCGTGTGGATGGAGCAGGGCTCGCCCCTGCTGGTGCACTCGCGCGCCCTCGCGGCCGCGGTGGCCGGACGGCTCGCCGACGAGTACGCCGTGGAGCTGGCCATGCGCTATGGCAACCCCTCCCTGCCGGACGCGGTGGCGCGTCTGCGCGCGCGGGGCGTCACGGACTTCACCGTGATGCCGCTCTACCCCCAGGAGGCCCCGTCCTCCTCGGGCTCCACGCTGGCGCGCACCTATGAGGTGCTCAGCCAGTCCTGGGACGTGCCCAACGTGCGCGCGGTGCCCGCCTTCCACAGCCACCCGGCCTTCCTGGACGCCTTCGCCGAGGTGGCCCGCCCCGTCATCTCCAACGCCCGGGCCGAGTACGTCCTCTTCAGCTTCCACGGCGTGCCCGAGCGGCACGTGCGCAAGAGCGATCCCTCCGGCAAGCACTGCCTCGCCTCGGCCGGGTGCTGCGACGCCCTCACGGACGCCAACCGCCACTGCTACCGCGCCCAGTGCTACTCCACGGCGCGAGGGCTCGCCGCGCGGCTGGGGCTGCCCGCCGACGGCTGGAGCGTGTCCTTCCAGTCCCGCCTGGGCCGCACGCCCTGGGTGAGTCCGTACACGGACCTGGTGCTGCCGGAGCTGGCGGCGCGGGGCATCAAGCGGCTGGCGGTGATGTGCCCCGCCTTCGTCGCCGACTGTCTGGAGACGGTGGAGGAGGTGGGGGTGCGCGAGAAGGAGCGCTTCCTCGCCAGCGGCGGGGAGTCGCTCACGCTCGTGCCCTCGCTCAACGCCCACCCGGCCTGGGTGGACGCGGTGGTGCGGCTCGTGCGCGAGTCGGCGGCTACTTCGTCGCCTGGCGTTGCAGCAGCTCCGGCGGTACCGGCTCCACCGGCTTGAGGCTCAGCACGCGCTCGCCCGCCGGCAGGCCCGGCAGGGTGAGCCCGTCGGTGCGCGTGGTCATCCGGGCCTCCCAGGAGCGCCACCGGCCCGCCTTCACGAGGAACTGCCCCCGGCCATTCACCCGCACCTCGGCGGACAGCTCCGGCGGGGACTCGGGGGCCTTGGCGGCCTTGCCGCGCGCCTTCTTCTTCACGGACAGGGGCTCGTTCTCGTGCGCGTGGGAGTGCGCGCGCCGCTTGCCCTTGATCCGGCCCTGCTGGCCGGTGACGCTCTCGAGCAGCTCGTATTCGAGCGTCGCCACCTGCTCGCCATCCGCCAGGGGCGTGAGCGCGGTGAGCCTCACCTCGCTCTTGTGCTGGGTGTTCTTCTGCCGGAAGCCCGCGGGCAGATCGTTCATGTCCACCAGGTCCGTTGCCAGGACCCAGGCGGAGCCCGGGCCCACGGGGTCCACGGGCAGCTCCAGCACCATCACCGCCAGGTTGCGCATCGCCCCGGACAGGCCCTCCAGCACGAAGCCGCGCTCGCTCATTCGTCCCTGTTGCGTCTCTCCGCCTGGAGCCTCCGGGATGAGGGCGAAGGGCAGGGCTCCCGCGGTGGGCTCGCTCCCGCGCAGCAGGAAGAAGGTGGCGTTCTGGGCGGCGGGGGTGACGGAGTTCTCCTCGGAGGTGGTGGGCGCGGCGCGCTTGCGGCCCTTCTTGCTGGCGCGGGTCTTCTTCTTGCTCGCGGCCGAGGGCGTGGGCGCGGGGGCGGCGCCAGGGGCGGCGGACAGGGTGAGCTGGTAGGCGGTGGGCGCGTCGAGCTTCCAGCGCAGCAGCACCTTGGAGGGATCCACCGGCGCTGGTGGCGCGGGGGCCTGGGAGGGCGGGCGCTGGGTGATGGAGCGGGGACGGGAGATGGGCTCGAGCCCGCCCACGGACTCGTCCTTCTTGCAGGCGGAGATCAGGCAGAAGGCGGCGAGCAGGCCAACGAGGCGCCGGTTCACGGGGCTGGCTCCTGGGGAGGGCGGCGAGGGGGCTCCGGGAGTGGAGCCCCGCGCACTCTACGGCAGTGAGTCCGGAGCCAGAAATCGGCGGCCGGGGCAGGAATGCTACTCGCCTGGAGTCCGAGGCGCGGCGGCGCGGCTCAACCGGTCCCTCACGGCGAGGCCCAGACCCTCGGCCCGGGGCAGGCAGGCCACCAGCACGTCATGGCCCTGCTCGTCCGCCTCGCGCAGCCGCGTGTACAGGACGCGTGCCGCCGCGGAGGGCTCCTCCGGGACGTCATAGCGGGGGATGCCGGGGGGAAGCGCCAGTCCCGGTGGGCCGAGCACGCCCACGCGCTGGCCCCGGGCGCGCAGGGCCTCCACGCGCGCGGCGGCCTCCGAGGGCTCGGCGAGGACGACACCCGCCCGGGGCGCGTAGTGCGAGGCGAGGCTGCCCGAGACGCGCACCGTGGACGAGACGCGCACCGGCACCGGCCGCCCGAGGACGCGCGAAACCTCCTCCACCGCGAGGCCCCCGGGGCGCAGCACCGCGGGCTCCCCCTGGCTGAGGTCGACGATGGTGGACTCCACGCCCACCGTGCACGGGCCGCCGTCGAGCACCAGGTCCACGTCCGCGCCGAGGTCCGCCCGCACGTGCTCCGCCGTGGTGGGGCTCACCCGGCCGAAGCGGTTGGCGCTCGGCGCGGCCACGCCTCCGCCGAGCGCTTCCAGCACCGCGCGCGCGAGGGGGTGGTGGGGGACGCGCACGGCCACCGTGTCCTGTCCACCCGTCACCGCGTCCGTGGCGCGGGAGGAGCGGGGCAGCACGAGGGTGAGGGGGCCGGGCCAGAAGGCCTCGGCGAGGCGCCAGGCCTCCTCGGGGACGTGGCGGGCCCAGGAGGAGAGTGCCTGGGCGTCGGCCACATGGACGATGAGCGGGTGGGTGGCGGGGCGGCCCTTGATGGCGAAGACGCGGCGCACGGCCAGCTCGTCCTCGGCGTTGGCGGCCAGGCCGTAGACGGTTTCCGTTGGCAAGGCGATGACACCGCCGCGCCGCAGCAATTCCACTGCCCGTATGAGGAGGTCCGAGGTAAGCATTCCAGTCGGGCGCAATCTGGCCTCCGGAGGGGACGATGGGCAAGTCGCAGGTGTTCGAGGCGCGCAGTCAGGTGCCGGTGAGCGCGGAGGAACTCTTCGCCTGGCATGCGCGCGAGGGAGCCTTCCAGCGCCTGACGCCTCCCTGGGAGCCCGTGGAGGTGGTGACCCAGCAGGGCGAGGGCATCCACGAGGGGACGCGCATCCAACTGCGCATGAAGGTGGGGCCGGTGTCGCTGCCCTGGACGGCGCGGCACACGCGGTATGTGCCGGGCTCGCTCTTCCAGGACGTGCAGGAGTCGGGGCCCTTCTCACGCTGGGTGCACACCCACCGGATGTGGAACGAGGCGGCGGGCGGCGCGGTGCTGGAGGACGAGGTGGAGTACGCGCTGCCGGTAGGGGTGCTCGGGAGGGTGGCGGGGGGCGGCTACGCGCGGTACCGGCTGGAGCGGATGTTCGCCTACCGCCACGCGGTGACGCGCGCGGATGTCCGGAGGCACGCGGCCTTCGCGGGCGAGCCCCGGCTGACGGTGGCGCTCAGTGGCGCGTCGGGACTGGTGGGCAGCGCGCTCCGGCCCTTTCTCACGACGGGGGGCCACCGGGTGCGGCGGCTGGTGCGGGGCCAGCCCGAGGCGGGGGACATCGCCTTCGCGCCCGGGCTCGGGGAGATGGACGTGGCGGCGCTGGAGGGAGTGGACGCGGTGGTGCACCTGGCCGGAGCGCCCATCGCCGAGGGGCGGTGGACGCCCGAGCGCAAGGAGCTCATCCGCCGCAGCCGGGTGGAGGGCACGCGGGTGTTGTGCGAGTCGCTCGCGCGGCTGGCGCGTCCCCCGCGGGTGCTGGTGAGCGCGTCGGCGGTGGGTTTCTACGGCGATCGCGGAGACGAGGAGCTGTCGGAGTCGAGCGCGCCGGGCACGGGCTTTCTCGCCGACGTCACGCGCGAGTGGGAGGCGGCGACGGCGCCGGCGGAGGCGGCGGGCATCCGGGTGGTGCACCTGCGGCTGGGGGTGGTGTTGGGGGCGGGAGGGGGCGCGCTGGCGAAGATGTTGCCGGCCTTCCAGGCGGGAGCCGGAGGGCGCATCGGCACGGGCCAGCAGTGGATGAGCTGGGTGTCGCTGGAGGACGTGCTGGGGCTGGTGAACTTCGCCCTGTTCACGCCGGAGCTGCGGGGGACGGTGAACGCGGTGGCGCCCACGCCGGTGCGCCAGGAGGAGTTCGCCCGGACGTTGGGGCGGGTGCTGTCGCGGCCGGCGGTGGTTCCGCTGCCCGGCGCCGCCGTGCGCACGCTCTTCGGGGAGATGGGGGAGGCGACGCTGCTGGGCGGCGCGCGCGTCCTGCCACGGGTGGCCATGCGCCAGGGGTTCTCCTTCCTTCACCCCTTGTTGGAGGAGACGCTGCGCTTCACGCTTGGCCAGACGACCGAGGGCCCCCGCTTCCGTCACGGGTGAGTTCCAGCGGCGGGTTCGCTTCCCGCCGCTTCCGATAGTGCTGTGAGCGTACGCACCCCGCGCGTGTGAAATGGGTCACAGCGTCTGGCTGGCTCGGATGGCATTTTTGTCCAAGATTGCATTTTCGTGTGCGGAGGATATCGCCTCCATGCGCCAGTGAGTCTTTGGCGAAACAGAGGCCTCATGAAGTCTTCAATTGTTCAGGTTTTCTACCTGTAGGCTGCTCGATGTCTGTCTCGAGCGCGGTGGCCACTCCAGTCATCGTCGGGCTGGAGTTCCCCGCGGTGTTTCAAACCGAGGAGGGGGGCATGAATTTGAGAATGTCTGATCTGTTTGCCGTTTGGCTCGTGTGTGCCACGCCTGCGTTCGCGGAGGCCCCGAGTGAGGTGGTGTGGAGCACTCCTGACACGGACGCTGGAGCCGGTGCGGCGCACCTCGCGGAGCAAGGGTCCGAAGCAGGGCCCTCCCTCGTTCCAGAAGAGGACCAAGAGGGTCTCCTCGTGGAACACCAGTACGCGGACATCAACGGCATCCGCATGCACTACGTGAAGCACGGTGCCGGTGAACCCATCCTCTTCCTCCATGGCTTTCCCGAGTATTGGGGCATCTGGAAGAAGCTGCTCAAGGATCTGGGCAAGGACCACCAGGTCATCGCCCCGGACATGCGTGGCTACAACCTGAGCTCGAAGCCGGCCGGCGTCGAGTCGTACCACATCGAGTACCTGGTGGAGGACATCCGCGCGCTGGCGGACCACCTGAAGCTCAAGCAGTTCACCCTGGTCGCGCAGGACTGGGGCGCGCTGGTGGGCTGGAGCTTCGTGCTGCGCCATCCCGAGTACGTGCGCCGGTTCGTCACCATCAACATCACGCATCCCGCCCTCCTCAACCGGGATCTGCGTGAGAACGCCGAGCAGCAGCAGGCCAGCCAGTACATGCTGCTCTTCCGCTCGCCCGAGGCCGAGTCCTTCATCATGGCCGATGACTATGCCTTCGGGCGGCAGGGGATGATCGAGGCCGCCCGGCAGCTGGGCGCGCAGATTTCCGCCAGGGACGAGGCCGAGCTCATCGCCGCCTGGAAGCAGCCGGGCGCCACCACCGGCGGGCTCAACTACTACCGGGCGGCGGAGATCGGTCCTCCGGATGGCCAGTGCAGCAAGGGGGGCAGCAACCTGGTGGACGGGCTGGCGCCGTGGCAGCTTCAGGTGTACCTGCCCGTGCTCTTCATCCACGGCGAGATGGACCCCTATCTCCTGCCGTCTGGCCAGGTGGGTTTGGAGCAGTACGTGCACGACCTCACCTTCCGGCGCATCCCCGATGCGGACCATTCGGTCACCCTGGAGAAGCCGGAGCTCGTCACGCAGTTCCTTCGCGAGTTCATGCTGGAGAACTAGCTCCCGCGGCATCTCCTCTGTCCCCTTCTGCGAGGAAACCTGGTAAAACATTTTTTCCAATTTTTCCAGGGGTTCACACCATGCCGAAGTCGAAGCAACTCTCGTCCCGCCCCCATCCCACCCGCCAGGCCTGGCCGGCGTTCGCCGCCCTCGCCCTGGCCGCGAGCGCGCCAGCGGCCCATGCCGATTCGATGGTCTACGGCGGCGGTCCGTTCTATTCCGGCGGCACCGCGGTGATGGACGACCTGCGCGGCTCGGGCTTCACCACCGTGATGCTGTGGAGCTTCCACATCGAGGACAACGGCGACCTGGTCTACAACGACATCCCGGTGGTCAAGAACGGCGCCTACATCGGCGACCCGGCCTGGCCGACGCGGCTGGCCACGCTCAAGACCGCGCCGACCTCGGTCAAGCGCATCGAAGTGTCGACCGGCGCCTGGAGCGTTCCCGATTTCGAGCGCATGGCGAGGCTGGTCAACGGCACCGCCGCCGGCTGCGGCAGCACCATCGTCTGTGGCACCGGCAGCAACAGCATCCTGTACCGCAACTTCCAGGTGCTGAAGTCCGTCACTGGTGCCGACGCGGTCAACTTCGACGACGAGAGCGCCTACGATCTCACCCCGACCACCCAGTTCGGACAGATGCTGATCGGCCTGGGCTACAAGATCACCTTCGCGCCCTACACCAATCAGAGCTTCTGGAGGAGCCTCAAGAACAACCTCGGCAGCGCGGTCGACAACATCTACCTGCAGGTGTACGACGGAGGCGCCGGCAACAACCCGGCGAGCTGGAACACCGCGATGGGCATGACCGTCGATCCGGGCCTGTGGTCGCGCCACGGCTCCGGCTGCGGCAGCGGCGACAGTCCGGCCACGGTGCAGAGCAAGATGAGCAACTGGAAGGCGAGCGCTGGCATCGGCGGCGGCTTCATGTGGCTGTATGACGATATCCAGAAGTGCTGGTCGCAGGGCACGACCGCGCAGTACGCGGCGGCGATCAACACCGCGGTCAGCGGCAACACCCCTCCGGTGGCCAATTTCGGCCTCAGCGTGAGCGGGCTGACCGCGATCTTCAGCGACTCCTCCAGCGACAGCGACGGCAGCATCGCCTCGCGCAGCTGGACTTTCGGCGACGGCAGCGGCTCGACCGCGACTAACCCCAGCCATGTCTACGCGAGTGCCGGCAACTACGATGTCAGCCTGACCGTGACCGACAACGGCGGCGCCAGCCACACCAAGACCCAGACCGTCTCGGTCGGCGCCGGCTACATCAACCTGGCGCTCAATAAACCGGCGACCGGCTCCAGCCCCTGCAATAGCAGCGAAACGCCAGCCAAGGCGGTCAACGGCAGCGTCTCCGGCGGTGGCACCGACAAGTTCTGCTCGTTGACCTCTTCGTCCTGGCTGCAGGTCGATCTCGGCTCGGCGCAGACGGTCAGCAGCTTCGTGGTCAAGCATGCCGGCGCGGGCGGCGAATCGAGCACCTGGAACACCAAGGCCTTCACCATCCAGACCTCCAGCAACGGCACGAACTGGAGCACCCCGGTGACGGTGACCAACAACACCGCCAACACCTCGACCCACGCGATCAGCGCCACCTCGGCGCGCTACATCAAGCTCAACGTGACCACCCCGACCCAGAACGGCGACCCGGCGACGCGCATCTACGAGTTCGAGGTGCGCTGACCTCGCTGACTATGGGGCACTCCGTGGGTTCGTGGTGGCGCCCGTGCGCGGGAACGCCGCCACCCGCTCGGATGCATTGCGGCGGATGCTCATGTAGAAGAGTTGGAACTCCACGGGATGGTGGTTGCCCTGGCCCAGCGCATGGTCGAGCAGCCGGCTCATGAAGTCCCGTGGCAGGTCTTCGCCGATGAGGACCTCCAGCTTCCCCTCCTTGCAGTGCGCACCGGTGAGCCCTGGCATCACCTGGGGTGGGGTTGTTTCGAGGAACACGGCTCCTTCGTTTCGCTCCCGGGGGGCCGGTTCCGTGTCGTGACGCCAGGTCAGGGGATTCACGCAGAGGGAGCGGTCCCCCGTGGAGGCCGTGTCCGTGACGGAATCCCGCACCTGGATTCGCTCCGTGTAGCCGGCACTGCGTGCGTTCCAGCTGATGAGACATCCGGTCTGCTCGGGTGCCGCGCAGAAGGGAATGTCGGGAAGGCTCTGCCGGAGCGAACCCTCCGGCATCGGAATCCCGATGAGATACGCGGCGACGAGCTGGTGCCGGAGCGGCGTCCCGCTCACGGCCTCACGCAGGAGGCGTCTGGCGTGCACGGTCCCCTGGCTGTGTGCCGCGAGGATGAAGGGCCGTCCGTGATTGTATTTCTCCCGCCAGTAGCGGAACGCCGCGGCGACGTCCTGGTAGGCGAGGTCCACCGCCGCCAGACCCTCCTCACTCCGTCTGGTGAAGGCGGTCAGGTTCGCCTGCCGGTAGCGGGGCGCGTAGATGGCGCAACAGGCGTTGAAGGCGCTTGCTTGAATGAGTGTCGCCACCCGGTCGGTCGCCGTGTTGAGGGGGACATCATCGACAGGGCCATTCCACTCGGCGCCGACATACGTGGTGGGATGGATGTAGAAGACATCCACGGGCGCCTGGGCTTGCTCGAGGCCCGGGCTCGACGGGAGCACCGTGTCCGCGAGGTCCTCGAGTTCGGGAAGTGCGCTCCAGGCGGAGGGCAGGGTGTAATCGGGCGGAGCGGGGGGATGCGCCTCGTTGAAGGGTGTCCGGGGGGTGATCGACCACAGGAAGATGGAAGCGAAGTTCATCACCAGCAGCACCCCCAGCAGGGCGCACGCTGAGAGAGTGGCGGCGATGATGCGCCGGAGCCTGTTCCGCATCCTGGGAGGATAAGGAGGCCGAGCGGAACCTGTCAAAGCCGCCAGCCCCTTCTAATTGCAACCGACAGCGGCTGGGCGTGTTGGGGAGTGCCGCGGGCGGGATTCGAACCCGCAACCCCTGCGTTCTGAACGCAGTGCCTCTACCAGGTTGGGCTACCGCGGCGTGTGTTTCGACTGCGAGTGCCGGAGGCGGGATTCGAACCCGCAACCACCAGACTCTCGATCTGGGGCCTCTACCAGGTTGGGCTACTCCGGCATGGAGCACTGTTGAGATTGTGTTGCGAGGGGGGATCCGGAAAAGCAAGAGGCCGGTCCCTTTCGGAAACCGGCCCCATGAATCCCGTACCTCGTCGCGAGATGAGGACGCGGAGGGTTCAGGGTCCGGGGGGGTGGCCGCCCAGCGGCTCCAGGCCGCCGAGCAGGAGGTCCAGAGCGGAATCCAGACTGGTACGCGGGAGCGCGTCGATGCCAGTGTCAGTATTGTCGTGGGACTCGAGGTTCATCGGGCTCTGCTTCGTCACCGGGGTCATGGTCACCGCTCCTTTCATCGAGGAAAGACGCAGCCCGAATTCATTCCTGACAACTTCTTCCGGCGGCCCCTGGCCCTTGGTGCTCGGAGGGATACACCTGCCCAGGTGGCGAAGGACCTGGTTTGCCTGCCCCCGGTATGGAGGCTGGAGGCAGGCGCCCTGCATGACGGCTGGCAGTCCGCTAGGGACTGCTGCCGACCTGCACCAATTGCCATTGCTGGTTGGTGCCACCGTTCCACGGCCATTGAATGACAGGTGCGCCATTGGTCGTCGCGTTGTCTGCCACGTCGGCGACCATGCCGCTGCTCCGGCTCACGATCCGGACGTAACCGCCGCCCACGTCGGCGAGCTGCCACTCCTGATTGGCGCTACCTCGGCTCGTGAACTGGATGAGGTGCGCTCCCGCCGTGGTGGAGGCGCCGCTGACGTCCAGTGTCCTGCCACTGTTGCGATTGACCAGGTTGTAGTATCCGCCGCCGATGTCGACCAGGCGCCATTCATCATTGGTGGTGCTGTCGACGTAGTCCCACTGAAGGGCCTCCGCGGTGTCGGACCTCGAGGCGTTCTGGATGGCGAGCGCCTTGCCGCTCTGCCGGTTGATGATTTTGTAGATGGCGATCGGAACCACTGGCACGTTCTGGGTCGTGATGCGGATCGCCGCTCCGCCGTTCGCTCTCAGGGGAATGTTGAGAACGCTGGTACTCGTCACCGACTGGACCTGGTACGCGATGTCGTTGTCCGAGGTCCCATCCAGATAGATGTGCGCCGTGTAGTTCGTGCCGGCGGTCAGGAACGGCAAGGGAATCGTCGCCGTCCTGCCCGTCCCGCTGACGATCGTGCCGACATACCAGTCCTCTCCCCGTCGGCGCGCGAGCGTGGCGTACTGGCTCGGATTTCCCTCCAGCAGGCGTGTGTCGTCCCAGGTCGACGGAAGCGCGCGCAAGAACTCCCGGGCAATGCTGTTGCGGTACATCGCCCCATGGTCGGAGTAATGCTGCGCATAGGACGTGAACAGGACGAGCAGCGCCGTCTGATGCGCCCAGGTGGTCTGTCCGCCGGAGTTCGAGTAGGCGCCGGGCGTGTAGTCCATGGGACCGATGGCGTTGCGGGTGAAGATCAACGAGAGGTTGTGCGCCGCGGAGAGTTCTCCTTGTTCCGCGCCGAAGACGCCCTCCTGGGTGAGGACGTGGGGCCACTTGCGGCCGAGACCGTTCGGCTTGGTGCACCCATGGAAATTGACGAGCAACCGGTACTCGGCCGCGACCTGGGCGAGCTTCTCGTAGAGTTGCATCGTGACCTGGGAATCGCCGTCGAAGAAGTCGACCTTGATGCCACGCACGCCCCAGCCCGCCCAGCGGCTGAACAGCGTGCGCATCTGCGCCTCGGTCTTGACGTCCTCGTCGTTCACCCAGAGCCAGATGCCGACGTTCTTCGCGTTCGCATGACTGACGAGCGACGGCACCCAACTTTCCTGCCAGCCGTCGTCAACCAGGTAGTATTCCCAGCCCATCGACGCGGCGGAGTCGATGAACGCGACGTGCGTGTTGTAATCCGATTGATTCCCGCCGGCTCTCCATGACCAGGCGGCACGGCCCGGCTGGATCCAGGAGGTGTCGGCGAGCTGGGACGGTGTGCTCAGATTCTCGACCAGGGTCGACTCCACGATGTTGGCGAGCGACCCGATGACCGCGAGCCTCCATGGGCTATTGAACTGCCGCGACGCGCTCACACTCGTCGCGGTCGGCCAGACCACCCGCAGATTGTTTCCACTGCCGCCGGACAGTTGTGCCGCGTGGTAGTTCCCCCCGATGTCGCTTTCGGCCAGCAGGAGCCACCGATTGCCCTCCGTTGCCAGGACCGGCATGCCGAAATTGCCGGTGATGAAGCTGCTGCGCGCCGTATAGTAGCCTTCGTAATTCGACACGTAGGACTGTGCGTAACCCGTCGCCGCGTCCGGCAGGTTGAAAGCGCTGCTTTCACCGTAGATGGTGAGTGAGCCGCTTCCGGGAACGCGATAGCGATAGGCGATGCCGTCGTTATACGCGCGCACGACCAGCTGCAACTCCTGACCGCCCTTCGAGAAGCGCAGCACCGCCTCGTTGGCGCTGTTGACGTAGCTCGCTTTCTTCCGGCCGGGCAGGGAGTAGCTCTCGTTGATGACGGTGTTGCCTCGGCTGACGAAGCTCAAACCACTCGAGAAATCGCCGATGCTGGTACTGATGCCCAGCGCGGAGTTCTCGAGCACCACGGCGCCGCCCTGCGTGACGGAGTAGCTCAGGGCGCCGGCGGAACTGCGGTTGACGGAAATGCTGATCGAGCCGTTGGGCGAGGACACGGTCCATTGGGCCCTCGCGTCGGTGGGAAACAGCGCCAGCAGGCCAATACTCAACAATCCTGCACGGATGAATTGCATCGGACGTTTCTCCTTGGGGGAACGACCAGATTACACCGTTTTTATGGATTAAACAGCTTAAGCTGTTTTTCGCTGGATGCATGGACCTGGCTTGTCATGGCGCAGAGGGCGCGGGAGCCCCTTGCCGTCGCGCCGTCCGGCTGCTAGCCATGAGCCATTCCGTTGGGGTGCCCCTTCCCGGGGGCTGAGAGGCCAGGCGCCAACCCATCGAACCTGATCCGGCTAGGACCGGCGTAGGGAACGGAGAGCAGCAAGGGAGCGCGATCTCTCGGTCGTGGCCCCGGAGCTTCCTCTGAACCCCCCGCCGGTTCTCGAAGAGAGGAAGCACGATGCGGACGCCTACAACCAGCGGCTACACGATCCTCGGCGCCGGGGTCATGGGCCTGTGCACCGCTGTCGAACTCGCGAGCCGCGGCGCGCGGGTGACGCTGGTCGATCCCCATCCCGAACCGGGCCCCCATGCCTGTTCCTGGTGGGCGGGCGGGATGCTCGCCCCCTTCTGTGAGGGCGAGACGGCCGAAGAGCCGGTGATCCGGCTCGGCCAGACCGCCGCCGACTGGTGGGCGGCACAGGGAGTGGAGGTCATCCGCCGCGGCACGTTGGTGCTCGCCCTGGGCCGCGACCGCGCCGAGCTCGACCGCTTCGCCGCCCGGACGCGGGAGCACCAGTGGATGGGCGGCGAGGAGCTCTCCGCGCTCGAACCCGAGCTCGATGGCCGCTTCCACCGCGGGCTCTTCTTCCCGGCCGAGGCGCATCTGACGCCGCGCGTGGCCCTCTCCACCCTGCGCGCCCGTGCCACGGCGCTCGGCGTTGCCTACGCGGAGACCGCGCCCGAGGGCCAGCGCATCGACTGCCGGGGCCTCGCCGCGCGCGACGCGCTCCCCGAACTGCGCGGCGTGAAGGGCGAGATGCTCGTGCTGCGCCTCCCCGACCTTGCCCTCTCGCGCCCGATCCGGCTCCTCCACCCGCGCATCCCGGTCTACCTCGTCCCCCGTGGCGACGGGGTCTACATGCTCGGCGCCACGATGATCGAAAGCGCCGAGCGCGGGCGCGCGAGCGTCCGCTCGGTCCTGGAACTCCTCAGCTCCGCCTATGCGCTGCACCCGGCCTTCGGCGAGGCGGAGATCCTCGAGATCGGCACCGATGCTCGGCCCGCCTTCCCCGACAACGTCCCGCGCCTCATCCGGCGCGACGGCACGCTCTTCCTCAACGGCCTCTACCGCCACGGCTACTTGATGGCGCCGGTTCTGGCGCGAATGGCGGCCGACCACCTCCTGTCCGGCGAACCCGTGGAGCTCCTGCAATGAAGATCACCGTGAACGGCGAGACACGCGAGACGGCGAGCGAGACGCTCGGCGCGCTCCTTCTTGAACTGGGCCATGGCGATGCCAGGGTCGCGACCGCGGTGAACGAGGCCTTCGTGCCCGCCGCCGCGCGCAACGGGCTGCGGCTCGCCGCGGGCGACCGGGTGGAGATCGTGACGCCCCGGCAGGGGGGCTGAGCCGATGCCTGTCTTCTACGGAATTGAAGTCGCCTCGCCCCTGATGCTCGGCACCGCGCAATATCCCTCGCCCGCCGTTCTGGCCGAGGCCTTCCGCCGTTCGGGCGCGGGTGTCGCCACCGTCTCGGTCCGCCGCGAGGCGGGAGGCGAGCGGGCGGGACAGGATTTCTGGCGCCTGATCGCGGGGCTCGGCGTGCGGGTACTGCCCAACACCGCGGGCTGCCACAGCGCCCGCGAGGCGATCACCACCGCCCAGATGGCGCGCGAGCTCTTCGAGACCGACTGGATCAAGCTCGAGGTGATCGGCAACGCCGACACGCTCCAGCCCGATCCCTTCGGCCTGGTCGAGGCGGCGCGGAGCCTCGTGGCCGAGGGCTTCAAGGTCTTCCCCTACATGACCGAGGATCTGGTGCTCGCCGACCGCCTCTTGGCGGCGGGCTGCGAGGTGCTGATGCCCTGGGGCGCGCCGATCGGAACGGGGTTGGGGCTGCTCAATCCCTACGGCCTGCGCAGCCTGCGCGCGCACTTCCCGGACGTGCCGATGGTGATCGACGCGGGGCTGGGTCTGCCGAGCCAGGCGGCCGCGGCGATGGAGATGGGCTTCGACGCGGTGCTCCTGAACACCGCCGTCGCCAAGGCGGGCGATCCCGCGGCGATGGCCGAGGGCTTCGCGAAGGCACTGGAGGCCGGGCGCCTCGCCCGTGGCGCCGACCCGATGCCGCCGCGCGACATGGCCGCCCCCTCCACCCCCGTGATGGGAAAGGCCTTCCTGTGACGCTCGACCGCTTCTACCCGATCTTCGACGACGTGGCCTGGCTGCCCCGGGCTCTCCCCCTGGGCGTGAAGTTCGTCCAGCTCCGCCTCAAGGACCGCGCGCCGGACGACCTGCGCCGCCAGATCGCCGCCGCCCGCGAGCTCTGCCGCGAGGCCGGCGCCGTGCTGGTGGTCAACGACCACTGGCGGCTCGCCATCGAGGAGGGCTGCGACTGGCTGCATCTGGGGCAGGAGGATCTGGACGGTGCCGACCTGCCCGCCATCCGCCGCGCGGGGCTGCGCCTCGGCATCAGCACCCATGACCCCGCCGAACTCGACCGCGCCCTCTCGCTCGCGCCCGGCTACGTCGCGCTGGGGCCGGTCTATCCCACCCTTCTCAAGCAGATGAAGTGGCACCAGCAGGGGCTGGAGCGGGTGACGGAATGGAAACGCCGGATCGGCGACATTCCCCTCGTCGCCATCGGCGGCATGAGCACCGCCCGCGCCCCGGGTGTCTTCGCGGCGGGGGCCGACATCGTCTCGGTCGTGACCGACATCACGCTGAACCCTCATCCCGAGGCGCGGATCACCGAATGGCTCGAGGTAACGCGATGAGCCGCTATGCCCGCCAGACCGCCGTGCTGGGGGAGGGCGCTCAGGAGCGGCTCCGGGCGGCGCGGCTCCTCGTCGTGGGGGCGGGGGGCCTCGGCGCGCCGGTGCTGCAATACCTCGTCGGGGCGGGGGTGGGGCACATCCGCCTCGTCGATCCCGACCGGGTGGAGGAGAGCAACCTGCACCGCCAGACGCTCTTCCGCATGGGCGACCTTGGCCAGCCCAAGGCCGAAGTCTGCGCCCGCCACCTCGCCGGGCTCAACCCGGAGAGCGTGGTGGAGCCCGTGGTGACCGCGCTGGAGCCCGCCAACGCCCCCACGCTCATCGAGGGCTGCGAGCTGATCCTCGACTGCGCCGACAGCTTCGCGGTCAGCTACATCCTCTCGGACCTGTGCCTCGCGCGGGGCCTGCCGTTCCTCTCCGCCTCCGTCACGGGGCGCGAGGGCTATGCGGGCGGCTTCTGCGGCGGCGCGCCGAGTCTGCGCGCGGTCTTCCCCGACCTGCCGCAGCGGATGGGCAGCTGTGCCGAAACCGGCGTGCTCGGCCCCGTCGTGGGTGTGCTGGGTTCGCTGCAGGCGCAGATGGCGCTGGCGTTGCTGGCGGGGGAGACGGGTGTCCTCGGGCGGCTCGTCACCTTTGACGCCACGACCTTCCGCGCGGGCGGCTTCCGCTTCGACGGGGCGGAGGAGCCCACGCATGCGCCACGCTTCGTCTCCCCCTCGGAGATCAAGCCAGGCGACCTGACCATCGACCTGCGTGGGGTGGAGGAGGCTCCGCTGATCCACCCCGCCGCGCGGCGCCTGACCGTGGCCCAGGTCGGCCCCGGCATGGACCTGCCCGGACCCGGTCAGCGGGCCGTGCTCGTGTGCCGCTCCGGCCTTCGCGCCTGGAGGGCGGCGGAACGACTCGCCATGCTTTGGCCTGGAGACATCGCTCTCGTCGCCGCGGGCGACCCCGTCAGCACTCCATCAGGAGGTTCTCAGTAGTCGCGGCGGGTGTTGGGGTCGAGATTCCCGATGAAGGAGTAGCCCACCTTGTCGTTGTTGACGTAGCCCTTGAGATACTGGGTGCTGTCTGCCGGAGAGCTCACGTGGACATAACCCTTGCATCCAGCGCACGTGGGATCGCCATTCTTGAACACGTCCCACTCTCCATTGATGGAATTGGCGTCGCTGGAGGTGATGCGCACCAACTTGAGTTCGAACAGCTGGTCTGTGCCGTCCTTTGTATTACCGATTTGCGCTCTCACGTTGCCGAATCCCTGCAACGACTTCTCCTGCCAGACGAACGTCGCGTAGGCCGGTACCGCCGTGTATTGGGTGCTCGGGCCCTGGGTGTAGTCGGCCACATAGAAGGAGTCGAGGACCGACGCGCGGACGTTGTGGACCGGCAGGACGTTGGTCCAGGCCAGGAACGGAATCGCCACCGTGACGGCCGCCAGTGCGTTGAAAACACGCGGGGACATGTTGCTCAGCATGGTTTTCCTTGAGGGTGAGATGAGGGCCGGCGAGCTCCTACCGGCCGTAACACCCTAAGCACCTGGAATGCCAACGGTTGGACAGAGCCAAGCCGCTGGAATTCCTGGAGGCCTGCCTGCCTGCTCCCAGCAAAGTGACGAATCTGGCCAGCGGAGTGACCAAATTTGTCAGGACCGTGCGCGCTCGTCAGCGCGAAGGTTCATGCTCCATGTCCTCGAGGAGTGCCTCCAGCCTTCACCGCTCCCGCCGCGCATTTCCGCTCATACTCCGCGAGCGTGTCGAGCAACTGGTTCCGCACCTCCTGAGCGACCCGCTCGGACAGGGTGCCAATCGCCGCGTGCTGGGCCGCGAGGGCCGCCTCGCAGTGACCGAGTGTGGAATGCACCGCCGCGTTGGTGGTGAGGACCTCCACGCTCCAGGGGGCGAGCTTGAGCGCACGCAGGGCGGGTGCCTGGGCATTCGCCGGGCGCTCCATGGCCAGATAGGTTCGCGCGAGCGCGAGTTGAAGACTGGCGTCACCTGGGGATTGGCGCGCGGCGCGGCGCAGGAGGGCCTCGCGCTCGCGCAGATGTTCGGGCGCGAGCCCCAGTGTGTCGGCGACGGCGAGCACCGCCTCGGGGTGCTCCGGTGCGCGCGCGGCGAGCTCACGGGCCCGGGTGAGTCGTTCGGGAGCCTCGGCGGGAAGCAGGCGCAGCGCGAGCGCCAGGGCCTCGGCTGAATCAGGCGTGTGGCGAAGGGCCTCCCGCACGTCGCGGGTGGCGGCCTCGAGCCGCGCCTGCTGCGCGGGTGGAACACCGGGCGAGCTCATCCGAAGCCGGGCACGCAGCAGGTGCACCTCGGCGGCGGACAAGGTGCCCTCGGAGAGGGGGGCGGGAGGTTGTGGCAGGTTCAGCACGTACACCGAGTAACGTGCGTACTCGAGGTAGTCCTTGAGCGCGGCCACCGTCATCGGCGTCTGACCAAACACCTCCCGCCAGGCCTGCGCGGGCGCGATGCCGGAGGCCAGCCGCTGTTGGAAGGCGGCGAAGGAGGCACGGTGGGCGTTGTGCAGGTAATGCACCCAGGCCCAGGCCGACATGTAGTAGCGCCCCAGATCCTCCCGGGAGGGTGGGTGCGTGTCCCATGCCCACAGCTCCTCCAGGGGCAGCACTCCCTGGGTGAGCATGCGTACCCGCTCGTCATGGGGCAGCTCTCCCAGTTCCACGCGTCTGTCTCCATCGTGGAGGGTGGCCGTCTCCATGAAGCGGGCGAGCCCCTCGGCGAGCCAGCGAGGCTGGTTGCGCAGCACGAACAGACTGAGGAAGTGGGTGAGCTCGTGCGCGAGGAGGCTCGAGTCCGACAAGCGCCCGAAGTCGGCCGCCATGCGGATGACGACCTCCGTGTGGGCCCATTGCACGAAGCCCGGAGTCCGCGGATCGTAGAGTTCCGCCCAGTGCTCGCGGCTGCGCAGCACCACCGTGTCCGCGCGGATGGGGGGCTCGCCGTCTTGCTTCCAGGGCGCCCACATGGCCATCCGGTACACTTCGAGCAGGCGCGCCGTCTGCCGGGCCTGCTCGAGGGATTGATTGGTTCGCAGCACGAAGTGGGGCGTCTCGATGCGCCACCAGGTGTCCGCCTCGTGAGGCGTGCAATCTTTCCGTGGCCGCAACGTCGCACACCCGGCCAGGAGCCCTACGCACAACAACAACCCACAACCGCGAAGGAAGGAAACGGACATGAGGGGGGCGCACTCTAGCCTCGAGCCGACCCCTCCTCACGAGTCGTTTGAATCCTTCGCGGGCGCTCAGGTGCGCAGGAAGGCACTCGCGTCGGGCAGTCCGCTGCCGGAGGTGTCGACGCCCATCGCGGTGAGGATGCCCGAGAAGATGTCCGCCTCGTTCGACGTCATCTTGCCGGGTTCGGGCGCGCCGGTGCGCGGGTCGAAGCCATGGGTCAGCGTGGTCTTCGGATCCACGCCTCCCAGCACCGTGTTGCCCCGGACCCGCGGTGACAGAATCATGAACCCGTTGTTGAGGTCATGCCCCGTGCCGAACATCTCCGTGGCACCCTCTGGCCGGTTGCGCGTGCGCCCGAACTCGGTCGCCATGTAGATCATCGAGCGATCCCACAGACTCTCGCCGCTCGAGTCGAAGGGCTCCGACTTGAGCAGCTCGATGAGCTTGTCGATCGTGCCCATCAGGCGCGACCACATGAAGGCCTGGATGGAGCGGTGATCATTGTGGCTGAAGTCGAAGGCCAGCGGCGGGTTGGTGACCTCATACGACGGAGTCACATACATGTTGAACGACGGGCCCAGTGTCACGGACACCGACACCCGGTGTTTGAGCAGCAGGAACGCCAGCGCCGCCTGCCCCTCCACGGGATCCGTCATGTAGTTCGGGAACACCGCGCGCAGCCGCTCTCCATCGGGGGAGCTCGTCAAGCCATACTCCGAAAGCGGCGTCTTCGGCGGCTGGTCGGGCAACACATTGAGGCGGTTGATCAAATCCCGGACCTCCAGCGCGGCCTGCCCCGAGGTGCGCTGCTCGTTCCAGAGCTTGAGCGCCGCCGCGTCGTCGAAGGTCTTGCCGAAGACCGACTGGGCATCGAGCGAGTTGCGCACGCTCCGGGCCAGGGCCATCACGTCGCGGGAAGGCGCGTCCTTGATGCCCTTGAGGCCATCCAGGCCCAGGGGCCAGAGCGAGGGGTTGGCCACCACCTCCCCATAGCAGTACGCCGGCAGGGAGCCATCAGTCCCGCGCTCGGAGAATCCCCCGTTGCCCATGTTCACGTTGGGAATGGGGAAGCCCGAGCCGTACTGGAGGGCCACGCACTCCTGCAACGTGCGGCCACGCCAGGCGCCGTTGCCCGTGAGGCTGCGCTTCTGCGCGATGGCATGGTTCACCGACGTGCCCACCGAGGTGGCCACCAGCATGGAGTCCTTGTACTTCTTCACGAAGGGCAGCTGGTCCGTCTTCACCGGCACGGGGATGTTGCCGAGCTGGGGGCTGTCCACCTTCACGGCACGGAACGGAGAGCCGTCCACCCCTTGCACCTGCGCGTCCGCGAAGGTGTTGAGCCTGGTGGGGTTGGCGCCCATCGCCGTCGTCTCCGAGGCGCGTACCGCCAGCATGCTGTCGACGATGGAGGCGCCACCCACGGCGCCCACCACGATGAGGAAGCGGGGCTTGCCATCCAGGCGTGCTTGACGCACGCCCCCGAGCTGCTCGAGTGCCGCCGGGGTATTGAGCCCGTCCCGGCAGCCCGTCAGCAGGGGTCCCATCGCGGAGCCCGCCGCGCACATCGACAACGCCTTCAGCATTTCCCGGCGCGAGAGCCGTCCATTGTTACGCAGTGACATGTGACGTTCCCTTAGAAGAAGATGGATTCGGCGGAGGAGAGGACGGCGAAGCAGGACGCGATCATCCAGTCACGCCCCGGCGTCTGGCCGCCCATGGACTCGAGCTGCGTGGCCAGTTGCGACAGGGTGCCCACTTCGGCCTCCGTGGGGTCTCGCAACAGGGCGCGCTGGTAGAGCGAGGTGATGGCTTCGCGCACCGGCGCGCCTTCCCGGTGGGTCAGGTGTCCCCGCGCGTCGAGCTCGAGGCCCTTGAAGAGGACAGTCTCTCCCGGGGTGGCGAGGTCGAGTGAGACGCGCCGGGTACAAGCGGCCAGCGCCAGGCGGTCGATGACGTTGGGCGTCGTCGCGCCCGTGGTCTTCAGGGGCTCGTAGAGGCCCATGCCGTAGGGATCGACACCGCCCAGGGCCACGGTGTGCGCGTACGTGGCGCAGGGGTACTGGCCCAACTCGTTGCACACCTGCTCCGGCGGCAGGGACAGCGCCGAGGCGAAGTGGGCGGTGAGCTGCTCCGGATTGTTGAAGCGCAGGTTGTTGCGCGAGGAGGGCGCCACGTCACCGGAGCTACCCGTGCCGGCATCGGCGGGCGGCGTCCCGGCATCCGGCCCCGAGGGCGCGGGGGCGGGGCACGCGGAGAGGACACAGGCGGAGGACAACAGCAACACGCGAAGGAAATCAGGGCGCACCGTAGGCCTCCGTGCGGATCAGGTCATGAAGCATGCGCTGCACGCGGTACTGGTGCGTGCCCTTGAATCGCTTCCAGGTGGAGACGAACTCGGTGTGCTCCTCGGCGGTGGGAGGGTGGCCGACGAGCAGCTTCCAGTAGTCGGTGACGGCGGCGATGGCGAAGGCATCGCTGTTGGCGCCGACCTCCGCCCACTCGGCGAGGGTGTTCACCTTCTGGCCAAAGAGGTAACCGGTCTCCGGCATCTGGGTGATGATGGGCGTGGCGTTGGGGAAGCGCTTCTCGATGCGGTTGGGCACGTAGGTCCCCCAGGGCGCATCGGGGTTGATGGGGAAGGACAGGCCCTCGTAGTTGCGGAAGGGATAGCTGAGCGGATCGAGCGTCGCGTGGCAGGCCGCGCAGCCAGGCGAGGTCACACCCGCGTGGTCATAGTCGCGAGGCTCGCCGGGCACGCTGAAGAGGCCCTCCTGCCTGGCGATGTCGAGACCCAGGTACGCCCGGTAGGCTTGCGACGCGGCGTTGCGCGGCAGCGCGCTGAACATCACGAAATAGAGGAGGCTCCACCGGGAGGTCATGTTGCCCGCGCGGTGCAACTCGTCCATGGCTTGCGTCGGCAGCGTCGGCACCGCCGTGTAGCGGGTGGGGTTGGTCTCCCGGCGCACGTAGTACTTCGCCGTGAGCACCTCGCGCGCGTCGTGGTCGTCGAGCTGTGTGTAGGCGTAGAGCGCGTAGTCGTCGTAGTAGTCGGCGAGGGCAATGGTCCCGGGGTCCTCACCCTCCTTGAGCGAGCCCACCGGGCGGATCTTCGGGTGCGCCAGCTTCCAGAGCTGCCCGTTCTTGCCGCGCCAGAACTCGCTCTGGGTGCACCGGTCCAGCTCGGCATCCATCCGGGCGCGCTGGTCGTCGGCGCTCAACGCGCTGAACTCCTGGAGTTGCGCGTAGGTGGGCGGCGCGCCGCAGAAGTCGAGCAGCAGGCGCTTGTAGGCGAAGCGCGCGTCGTAATGGCAGACGTCGTACTGGGGATTCTCGCCCGCCTGGCAGTGGCCGGTGTCCACGGGCACGCTGTTGGCATCCGCCGGGAAGGTGCCGCGCTGGATCTCCACGAGGTTGAGCACCCCATCACCGTCGGCGTCCTCCGTCTCGGCGGCCTTGAGCGCCGAGGGAAGCGCTGCCGCGAAGTCCCCGTCGGACAGGGGACGCGCCGCGTTGGGCACCAGGTGGGGTTCCAGGCTGGCCCCGAAGACGTTTCGCTGGGGCGGCGCGATGTGACAGTAATTGCAGGAGGGCTGCTGTCCGGTGCACGCGGGTGCCGAGGGATAGGTGGTGCAGAACACACCTCCCGCGGGAGGCTTGGCCAATGCTCCCCCCGACAGGAACACGGCGGCGCCTAGAATGAGCCGTCGAAGCACGAGAGCACTCGGAGGCATCGGGCGGAAGCGCCACGCCAGGCCGCCGCCTGGTGCTTCGGTCCGCATCGTCTTGTTGATTGGACTATCTGTCCCGTCACTCTTCATCGGTTCCATTCCACGCGGCCCCGGCCCTGGCCGCTTCGTTGGAGGCCCCGATGATTTGTCATTGCTGGAAGGGCAGAACAACCAACACTCCCCGGCCGGATGGCGGTTACCCGACACGTGCGCCCGAAGTGTTGGAGAAGTCCGCCCACGTGACCTGGGCGTCCGTGGCCTCCCGGCTGGAGGGCGGACTACCTGCGCCGGAGCGCTTGGGGCGAGGCGGCCGGTGAGCTTTTCCCCAGGAGGGAGGTGATGGTCCCCAGCCACCGCGCCATGTCCTCGGGTGAGTGGAGCGTGCGTCGATCCAACCACCACTCGAGCACTCCCATGTAGGCCGCGGCCATGAAGCGGTTCCAGACGGGAACGGGCACCCCCATGAGCCGGGGGACGACTTCGGCCCTCCCCAGGTCGAGGTTCATGAGCTGCTCGAGGAGATTGCGCAACTGGACCGAGAAGGCGCGCATGCCGCTCCGGCCGAGCATGAGGTGATACAGCTCGGCGTGCTCGCCCGCGTGCTGGAACCACTCCAGCAGGGTTCGATGGAGGCGATCGGGCGAGTCACCCAGCCGATGACTCCTCCGCGAGAGCTCGAGGATCATGTCCCGCATGACGTGCGAGAGCAGCTCGTCCTTGTCCCGGTAGTGCTGGTAGAAGGTGCTGCGGTTGACCCGGGCACGCTCGGCGATGTCCTGCACGCTGAGGGTGTCGAAGCCCCGCTCACGCAGCAACCCGAGGAGCGCATCACGAAGCAGGGCGCGGCTGCGGTGGACACGCGGATCCTCGGGGGCGGGCTCCGCTGGCTTGCGCGCGCCTGGGCCGGCTCGCATCTGTCTTCTGGGGGGCTTGGGCATGGGGATCGGGTTGCTGGGGTGGCCGAGGGCGTTACATGGGCACGCGCGCCGCCTGCACCGCGTCCGCACTCTGCCATGGAGGCCGGTGGCGGGCATTCCTCCGCGAGCGTCTCAGGCGGCTCCCCGCGCCGCTTCTTCCAGGTGTGCGCCCGATTTTATTCTCCGGACCCCTTCTCCCCATGGGCCAGTGACCGTGCAGCGGCCGGCCTGCCGAGGCATGCGTGGCCACCGGTTGCCGTCCGGCGAGGAGAGCCCAGTTTGCCCTGGACTCGCGATGCCTTCGGGCATCGCGAGCCCCACGTGACACCGAGAGGTAGCTGCAACGGAAACGTCACCGTCACGTGACACGTACGCGCAACCACGAGGAGACACACGTCATGGCGAACAGGGACTACGAGACGCGTCGGTATCTGGGAGAAGACCGGGAGCGCTGGGCGGGCCGGGAGCGGGACTTCGACGAAGGCTTCCGGGGCAGTGACATGGGGCCACGGCAGGAGCGCGGCCCGTGGCAGGGCAGCCAGGGGTACTCGGGCGGCAACCGCGGGTCCGAGGATTACGGCCGGGGTCTCCGCGAGGACTCCAGCCGCTATTCCCGTGACTTCGGTCAGGGCAATTACAACCAGGGCAATTACAACCAGGGCGATTATAACCAAGGCCACTACAACCCTCCGGGCTACTCCACCTCGCGGAGCAACTTCGGAGGCGGGTATTCCGAGCGAGACCTCGGATACGAGCGGGACTACGGGAACTACGGGGCGCGCGACAGGAACGAGGGCCTCTACGGCCGCCGCGACGTCAACGAGCGCGGCCCGATCGAGCGGCTCGGAGACCGGTTCCGCGAGGGCCTGCGCAAGCTGGGCAAGGGGCCCAAGGCCTACACGCGCTCGGATGACCGCATCCGCGAGGACATCTACGACCGGCTCATGCACGGGTGGGTGAATGCCGAGCACGTGGAGGTGCAGGTGAAGAGCGGAGAAGTCACGCTGACCGGCCTCGTCGAGGAGCGCCGCGACAAGCGCATCATCGAGGACATCATCGAGGATGTCCTCGGCGTGAAGGACGTGCACAACCAGCTCAAGGTGGGCAGTCCCGAGCAATTCAACACCGGGCTCTCCGGCACCTCGGTGACCAAGGTCGCCCGCTCGTAGCGCGGCAGGCATGGCGGGCTCCCCGCGACCACGCGGGGGGCCGCATGCGCACGGGCGACCTCGCGGTGTATAGAGGGCGCTCCACGGCTGGAGCTTCGGAAGGCCATAGCGGATGACACTGGGAAACATGCGAGAAAAGGTCTGCTTCATCACGGGTGCCACCTCGGGCATCGGGCTGGAGTCCGCACGGGGACTCGCGCGCCAGGGGGCCACGGTGGTCCTGGCGGGACGGGACCCGGGCCGCGGTGAGGCCGCACTCGCGGAGGTCCGCCGCACCGTCCCCGACGCGAAGCTGGATCTGATGCTCGCGGACCTCACCTCGCTGGCCTCCGTCCGCAAGCTCGCGGAGGACTTCCAGCGCAAGTACTCGCGGCTGGATGTGCTGCTCAACAACGCGGGCCTCATCATCGACCGGCGCAAGGCGACCTCGGATGGCTTCGAGGCCACCTTCGCCACCAACCACCTCGCGCACTTCCTGCTCACCCACCAGTTGCTGGAGCTGCTCAAGGCCAGCGGTGCCTCGCGCGTGGTGAACGTCTCCTCCGAGGGCCACCGCCTGGGCTCGCTCGGCTTCCTCGACGACCTGCAGGCCGAGCGGGGCGGCTATAGCCCCATGAGGGTCTACGGCAACTCGAAGCTGGCCAACATCCTCTTCACGCGTGGCCTGAAGCGGCGGCTGGAGGGCACGAAGGTGACCACCAATAGCCTGCACCCGGGCGTGGTTCGCACTGGTTTCGGCCTCAACTCCGAGGGCATCCTGAAGCACCTGATGAAGCTGGTCGCGCCCTTCCTGCTTTCGGCCGAGGGCGGGGCCCGCACGTCGGTGTACCTGGCCTCCTCGCCCGAGGTGGAGGGCGTGAGTGGCAGGTACTTCATCAAGAGCAAGGTGGCCAAGGAGTCCCGGGCCGCCCAGGACGATGCCGCCGCCGAGAAGCTGTGGCAGAAGAGCGCCGAGCTGACAGGCGTCGGAAGCTGAACGAGCGCTGTGTCGCCTCGTCCGCTGTGTCTTGGCGGGTCTTGCCGGTTTGGGGCGCGTCGTCTGTGGGAAGAGGATGACGCTCCGCTCCTCTACGGCGAGCGGAGCGGTATCGCCGCTACGGCCGCCAGGCGTAGGGCGGCGCGATGGTGACGTCCGTCGGGTTCGAGAGGGACGGGGTGCTCGAGTCGACGAACCCGGAGTACGAGCCGCTCGACTTGTTCAGGCCCACGCCCCGGTACTCGACATCACCGAAGATCTGCGCCGTGCCCGAGGCCGCCTGCTGGCCCTCGTAGAAGCCGAGCGGATAGAACGTGGAGGCGACCCTGGCCGAGCCGCTCACGCCGAAGCCGTTCGTCAGCACCGACAGCCCGGTGACGGTGCCGCCGGAGACGTTGCCCGACAGGACCACCGCGTGGTCCTCGATGCGCGCCGAGCCGCTCACGGTTCCGCCGAGCACCTGCGCGTAGGGGCCGACGTACACGCTCGCCGGAACGCTGCTGGTGACGCAGCCGCCGCCGTTCGAGTGACGCTTCGTTCCCGTGGGGCAGGCGTCCTGGCTGCCATTCTTGAACCCCTCGGGCCAGGCATTCGCGAGCTGCACCATCCACGGGTAGCGATGGATGGTGTTGTACATCTGATCCCAGACGATCTGCTTCTGCACCGAGGGCGTTCCGACCACGACGAGGAAGAGCGATTCACCGGGATTGATGCAGAACTCGAGCGTGCTGTCCGAGCCGCGCTGCATGGCGCTATAGCGGGGCGTGGTGATGGCGCTGTCCGTGGCGACGAGCCCCCAGCGCCAATCGGAGTCCGCTCCGCTCTGTGTCACGCCGCGGAAGGTCACGGTCACGCTCGTGGCGCCCGTCTCCGGGTAGAGCCGCACGACGTTGTAGCCCCAGCGCTGCGGCGCCCAGCCGGTCGGCGTCACGAAGCGCCGGTTCGTCGCGTAGTTCCCATCCAGCGGTTCGAGCTGGGTCAGCCGCAGGCGCTGCTCCGGCCTCGACTTCGTCGTGATCGAGCCATACCGCGCGCGGTAGGTCGGGCCCTGGTTGCCTCCGCTGGTGGGGGGCGGATCCTTGTAATCCCAGGTCACGTTGTGCATCGCCCACTCGCCGAAGAAGTCGTTCAGCTGGCTGATGTTCCAGCCGCGCGTCTTCATGATTTGCGAGAAGGGATCGTTGCTCGGGCTGCTCGTCCAGATTTCGTTGACCGCGCTGTAGCAGTACTTGTCCTTCAAGAACTCCATGAACTGCCAGTTGCAATAGCGGTCACGCGTCGAGCCCAGATAGACGTGCGGTGCGTTCACCGACATCTCCGAGCAGTGCACCTCGCCGCGGTACTCGGGGAGCTGGTGCGGCATGAAGTTGGCGTGGCTCTCGTAGATCCAGCCGCAGGTGTTCGACTGGTTGCACGTCATGCCGCCGCTCACGCTCTGCACGGCGTGCATGAACTCGTGCCCGAGCCCCCAGTGATCGTTGAGCGCGCCGGGGCCGATCCACATACCCATCCGCGTCGAGGACCAGGCGCCGCCGGAGAGACCCCATCCAGAATGCACGTGGATGCTGGCCTTGGTCTTGTTCGTCAGGTTGCAGAGCGGCTCCTTGAAGTAGATTGGCGAGCCGAAATAGAACTTCCAGATCGTGTTCTCGAGCGTGTCGAGCGCGGCCTGGGCCGTGGAGTCGGAGATGGCCTCGTCCGAATAGATGGCGAAGTGCGCGGACTCCTTGATCAGCTTGAAGTTGGTGTGATCCGGATCCGGTCCGCCCGCCTTCCAGGTTCCCGCGGTGCAAGTCGGCGGTGAGGTCGGACAGCTCGTCGCCCAGGCCGTCGTCGTGGTTCCGGGATCACACGCCGTCACCAGCTTGCTTTCGCCGCTGCCACTGGACTCGCTGCTGCCCACCGTGTCACCGCTGTGACATTCTCCGCTGGTGCATTCACCGGAGACGCCCTCCTCCCGCGTCGTGCCTTCGTCCGGAAGACATCCGGTTCCGAAGATGCCCATCACGAGCAGCAGGGCAGGGGAACGCAAGCTCCTGTGGATGATCATGCTTTGACTCCTCGTCTGTTTGGCGACTTGAATCCCTGGCGCATCCGGCCAAAGAAGGGCAGTGATGCCTTGGGACGGAGTTATAGCTCATCATAACCGGTAAAAGCTGGTTTAAAAGCTTATGTACCAAGTTGAGAAAAAGAGAACACACATCTCCGTAGCTCTGCCCTGATTGGGTTTGGATGCGTGGGAACGTAGGGCGGTGGACGTCCTCATACCAAGCGCGAGGGCCGGCTGACGGCCCTCGAGTCCGAGCGCATCGTCTCCGAGTCCTCGGCCGCCGCGCGGGCGCTCCGTGCCCGTACGGGCTGGAGATGAATTCCCTACCCCTTCCGGGTGTGCGCTGCGGGAGTGTATCCGCCTGGGACCGTGCGGGAGGCGATGGCGAGCCGGTTCCATGCGTTGATGGTGACCACGGCGAGCGTCAGGTCGGCCAGTTCCCGTTCGGAGAAATGCGGCTTCACGGCCTCATAGACAGAATCCGGCACGTGTCCCTCCCCAAGGTTGGTGAGGGACTCGGTCCACGCGAAGGCCGCTCGCTCGCGCTCCGTGTAGTAGGGGCTCTCCTCCCAGGCATTCAGCCCGTACAGACGCTGCTCCGTCTCTCCGAGCGCGCGTGCGTCCTTCCAGTGCATGTCGATGCAGTAGGCGCAGCCGTTGAGCTGAGAGGCTCGCAGCTTGATGAGGTGGAGCAATCCCTCCTCCAGACCGCACTCGCTCAGGTATTTCTCGAGGCCCAGCATGGCCCGGTATGCCCCAGGGGAGACCGCCGCGACGTTGATGCGTGCTTTCATGTGCTTCCTCCTGGGAGGTTCTTAATGATGGGTCCCTCCCCGGACGAGAGCCACTTGCACGCGAAGTCATGGGCCTCTTCGGGGAGCGGGGCGTCAGCGGAGGGCCTGGGCCAGCCCCCGGACTCCCTCGGAAATGTCCCGTTCCGGCACCCCGGCATGGCCCAGCAGCAGTGCGCCCCGCCCCGAGGTCCCAGACTGAGTGTCAGACGACTCGCAGCAGACGACTCGTGGCGCGCGCGTGGCGGAGGTTCAGGGCGTGCCTGGGGAGGACGTGACCGGCAGGGGCGGGAAGTCCTCCGGACGCTCCACCGTGAGGGCCTCTTGCACCGAGCGGAGGACCCGCCCATCACGCAGCATCAGTGGGTGGAGGATGACGGGGATGGTGCGCTCCCTCGCTCCGGCGAGTTGGGAGGAGCGAGCGGGGAGGATCATCAGGTCGAGCGGCGTCCAGAGGGTGAAGACCTGGACGTCCCCGAAGGGGGCCTCATCGGCGGCGAGCCCCCGCAGCAGCTCGCTCCCGGGCCGCATGTCGCGTGCCCCGGGGTTGGCTCGCAGCCACCCCATCAGTGTTCCCGCATGGGGGCCGGAGATGGACACGAAGCGGCGCACGTGGTTCCGGCCCTCCAGCCGCTGCAGGTAGTAGCGGCTGACGAGCGCCCCCATGCTGAAGGCCACCACGTCGATTCGCGCACGGCCCGTCCGCGCCCGCAGGCTGCTGGCCGCCTCGGCCACCTGCTCGGCCAGCACGGAGATGGGTGCCGCCCCGTTGTTGGGTTTCAGCTCGACACGCTGCACGTCCTGGAAACCGGCTCGGGTCAACCCGTCCGCGAGCGGCGCCAGGGAGCGCGCATCGTCATCGATGCCGTGCACCAGCAGCACCGGCAGCCGCTCGTCGCGTGCTGCCAGGGTGGCGTGCCTCAACTGGTTCTTCATCGTTCCCCCAGGGAGAGCGCTCACCCTATCGGGACTCGTCGTTCCCGGCGTGCAACAAGTCCATCCGCGATCGATGACTCCCCGTGATGAGTCAAGGGGCGTGGGATGAAGCGTACTCTCCAGCGGCGGCCTCGTTCCCTGGGGCGGGAGGAACAACTGCCACGGGTGTTGTTGATTCTGTGGGTGTGCTCCTGACCACGGGATCCGATTGAGTGAGATGCGGCAGCGGGCGGCGCGGCAATCGATGGAGCGGCTGATGCGCTTGCAGAAGGTGACGAGCGAGCTGTCGCAGGCGCTCACGCCCGAGCAGGTGGCCAGTGTCATCGTCCGGCAGGCGGGGCCGGCCATGGGGGCGTGCGAGGCTTGCATCTATCTGCTCGCGGCGCCCGGGATGCTGCACCTGGTCCAAGCGATGGGGATGCCGGAG
Source organism: Cystobacter fuscus (assembly GCF_044360685.1). Lineage (GTDB taxonomy): Bacteria > Myxococcota > Myxococcia > Myxococcales > Myxococcaceae > Cystobacter > Cystobacter fuscus_C. Next base: position 2,643,104 of record NZ_CP043491.1, read on the forward strand.
GATGCACTCGAGCGCTGGCGTTGGCTGCCCGTGACCGAGCCCGTCCCCATCGCGCAGGTCGCGCGCACGGAGAAGCCCGTCTGGGTCGAATCGCTGGCGTCCTTCCGCCAGCTCTACCCGGTCCTCAACGACATGCCGCTGAACCCGCATGGCGCGTGGGCGTTCCTGCCGCTGCACGTGGACCGACGGTTGCTGGGCGTGCTGGCGGTTGGCTTCCCCCTGGGGGGGGGCTTCACGGCGGAGGACAAGGACTTCGCCTATCTCCTCTCCAAGCAATGCGCGCAGGCGTTGGAGCGGGGCCTCCTCTATGCGCGCGAGCGGGAGCTGCGCGAGGAGGCGGAGCGGGCGCGGGCCGAGGCCGAGGAGCATCGCCGTCTGTTGGAATTGGAGCATCGCCGCCTCCAGGCCGTGCTCCAGCAGCTTCCCCAGGGCGTTCTTCTCGCGGAGGCCCCGAGTGGCCGGATGGTGATGGTCAATGACCGGGCGCTGCGGCTCGGTAAACGCCCCCTCCCCGTGAAGCGCGACTGGAGCTTGAAGGAGTACTCGGCCATCCGTGGTTTCCACCCGGACGGGCGACCCTATCTTCCGAGCGAGTGGCCCCTGCGTCGTGCCCTCTCTGGAGAGGTGGTGCGCGGCGATCTCATGGAGTTTCGCGACACGGACGGCTCCACGCTCACGCTCGAGGTGAACGCTGGACCGGTGCGCGACGCGGAGGGCCGGGTGACGGCCGCGGTGGCCGTCCTCGAGGACATCTCCGAGCGGTTGCGGATGGAGCAGGCCCTGCGCGAGGGGGAGTGTGTGTTCCGCCGCATCATGGAGTCCGACATGATGGGGCTGTCCTTCTGTGACCGGGACGGCCTCCTGCTCGAGGCCAATGACACCTTCCTCTCGCTCGTCGGCCACGAGCGGGAGGAGGTGCGGCGGGGCCGCCTGCACTGGCGCATGCTGTTGCCTCAAGAGGAGGAATCGATCGCTGGCGAGCTGTGGACGCGCGGCGCGTCCCCCCCCACCTTCGAGCTGGAGCTGCTGCGCGGGGATGGTGGCCGGGTGCCGGTGTTGACGGGCTCGGCGTGGGTGGAGGAGCAGGACCGCGTCCTCACCTTCGTATTGGATCTGTCGGACCTCAAGCGGGCGGAAGGTGCGCTGCGCTTCCTCGCCACGGCCAGCCGTGTCTTGGGCCAGTCGCTGGAGGTGTCCGACGCCACGCTCCAGGATGTGGCGGGTCTGGCGAGTATCTCGGTGGCCTCGTGGTGTGTCATCGACCTGGCCACCCCCGAGGGGCTGCTGCGCAGGGCGGCCGTGGCGCACCGGGAGGAGGGGCGCGAGGAACGGCTGCGGCGGGGATGGCCGTTGCCCCCGCTGAGTGACTCGGGGGGGCCCCTGCTGGACGCGATGCACTCGGGCGAGCCGCTGCTCTTCCAGGACTTCGGCGTGGAGACGTGGCACTACCTGTCCATGGGCGTCGAGCCCGAGGTCGAGGACCTGGCGGAGGAGGCCTGCTCGGTGCTGGTGGTGCCGCTGCGCTCGCACGAGCGCACCCTGGGCCTCATCACCCTGGGCTCCTGCTCGCGGCGGCGGCGCTACGGCCCCGAGGACATCTCCCTGGGTCAGGAACTGGCGCACCGCGTGGCGGCGGCGCTGGAGAGCGCGCGGCTCTTCACGGAGTCGCAGCGCGCGGTGCGTCTGCGCGACGATTTCCTCGCGGTGGCCTCGCACGAACTGAAGACGCCGCTCACTCCGCTGCGGCTGCAGCTCCAGGGGCTGCGGCGGGTGGTCGGCTCGTCGGGGGGCGGGCCCGTGGACTCCGAGCGCGTGCTCCGGGCCGCGCGGATCTGCGAGGCCCAGGTGCGCAAGTTGTCGGGGCTGGTGAATGACTTGCTGGACGTCTCCCGGATGGCACAGGGCCGGCTCCCGCTGCATCTGGAGCAGGTGGACCTGGCGGCCATCGTGCGGGACGTGCTCTCGCAGTTCTCGGACGAGGCCGCGCGCGCGGGTTGCGCGGTGGAGTTATGGGCCGGACTGCCCGTGGTGGGCGAGTGGGATCGGTTGCGGCTGGAGCAGGTGGTGATCAACCTGCTGACCAACGCGCTCAAATACGGAGCGCGCCGGCCCGTGCATGTGCGCGTCTGGGAAGATGAGGGCATGGCGCGGCTGTCGGTGCGGGACGAGGGCATCGGCATCGCGCCGGAGCACCGCTCGCGCATCTTCGGCAAGTTCGAGCGCGCCGTGTCCGAGCGTCACTATGGTGGGTTGGGCCTGGGGCTCCACATCACGCAGCAGATCGTCGAGGCGTTCGGGGGCTCCATCCTGGTGGAGAGCGAGCCAGGCCGGGGCTCGACCTTCACGGTGACGCTCCCACCCGGGATGCACGCCATGCTCGCGCACCCCTGAGTCTGATGCCAAGTGGCCCAAGGGTTTGGATTGACTGATTATTTCAGGAATCCTGGAAAAGCTTGGATTTAGCTTGAGGCATGGGCCCGATCGACGCAGGATGCGGGCCATGAAATCGACGCTCAATGCTGGATGTGCAGGCCGTCGTGTGGACGCGGACGTAGTGACTCGCGAAGCGCGTGATTCATTGCCTCTCGGGGGCGCGTGGCGGCGTCCCGGGCTGGGCCGCCTGGCACCGCTGTTGCTGGCCGCCACGCTCCACTGTGGCGACGGGAAGACGCCCTCCCAGAACACGGGGGGGGACGACGTCCCAGGCGGAGGCGGCGATGGCACGGACGTGTCGCCCGTACCCGGTCCCGGCTCTGGGGGCGCAGGCCCTGGTCAAGACTCGCCAGGGGGTGATCCCATCGCGTCGGAGTGTTTGCCCGGCACTTCCGGTAATCCCTTCGTGAGTGGCTGGTACGCCGATCCGGACATGAAGTTCTACAACGGCCGGTACTGGGTCTATCCGACGTACTCCGCTCCTTATAACGAGCAGACCCATCTGGATGCCTTTTCGTCCCCGGATCTCATCCACTGGACGAAGCACTCCAAGGTGTTGGACAAGGTGAACGTGTCCTGGGCAACCCGGGCCATCTGGGCGCCGTCGCCCATCTTCCGCAACAACACCTACTATCTCTATTTCGGGGCCAACGACATCCAGAACGACAGCCAGCTGGGCGGGATCGGGGTCGCGAAGTCGAACAACCCCGACGGGCCCTTCGTCGACGCGCTTGGCAAACCCTTGATCGGCAAGTTCATCAATGGGGCGCAGCCGATCGATCAGAACATCTTCATCGACGACGACGGACAGGCGTATCTCTATTACGGCGGTTGGGGTCACTGCAACGTCGTCAAGGTCAACGCCGACATGATCAGCCTGGACAGCTCGTCCTTCAAGGAGATCACTCCGTCGGGCTACGTCGAGGGCGCGCTGATGTTCAAGCGCAACGGGAAGTATTACCTGATGTGGTCCGAGGGCGGGTGGACGGGGCCGGACTACCGCGTGTCGTATGCCATTGCCAACTCGCCGCTGGGGCCCTTCCCCAAGGTGGGGACGATCCTCAGCCAGAACGCGGCCGTCGCCACCGGCTCGGGCCACAACTCGGTGATCAACGTCCCGGGGACGGACGACTGGTACATCTTCTATCATCGCCGTCCGCTCGGAGAGACCGACGGAAATCACCGCGTGCTGTCCTTTGAGCGCATGTATTTCAACAGCGACGGGACGATCAAGCCGGTGGATATGACCACCCAGGACAACTTCTGCGATGGCGACTCGCAGGGCTGGAGCACCTACGGTGCGACGTGGACCGTGTCGAACGGACGGTATGCCACGCCCCAGGTGCCCGACGCGAAGGCCTTGTTGAACACCAATTTCTCCGCGCTGGTCTATGAGGCCGACATCACGCCGGGCGCCTCCGGGGACGCTGGCTTGATGTTCCGGGTGAGCAGCCCGGGCGCCGGGCTCGATGCCTACAAGGGGTACTACGCTGGCATCGCGGCGGGCAGCGACAGGGTGGTGCTGGGCAAGGCGGGTGGAGGGACCTGGACCGAACTCGCGAGTGCCGCCGCGACGATCGATCCGAACGTCACCTACCACCTCTCTGTCCAGGCCATCGGCAGCCGCATCTCGGTCTATCTGAACCGTTCGACGACCCCCATCGTCACGGCCATTGACTCCACTTATGCCTCGGGTGCGCTCGGACTCCGGGCTCATGACAGCGCGGCTGCCTTCGACAACGTGAATACGGCGAAGCCGCCCGGGGCTACCTTCTACGCGGACGGCGGGTTCGGTGGTCTTGGGATCTCGCTGAGCCCCGGGAACTACACGCTCACGCAGCTCATCGCGGCGGGCATCCCCAACGACTGGATGAGCTCGCTCCGGGTCCCCGCCGGCTGGACGGTGGAGGTCTATGCGGACGACAACTTCACCGGGACGATGTGGAAGTTCACGGCGGATACGTCACTGATTCCGGCGGAGGCCAACGACAAGATGTCGTCGGTGAAGATCTTCGCGCCGTAGTTCTCACGCGGGTGGACTCCGGACGCGGGCCCCGCGCCCGCGTCCGTGACGCCGGCCCCGCCTCCGTCGGCCTCCCACTCCGACATCACCCGCGGTGGGCAGCTCTCGACAGGTGCCTCACAGGGGGCCTCGCGGTGCTAGGGTCCCCCCGGTTTCAACCCCGTGGGGAACGACATGGACCCTCAACCGCGTGTGGGTGTCGGTGCTTTCATCCAGGACCCGCATCAGAGACTGCTGCTGGTGCGGCGCCGGCGCATGCCCGAGGCGGACCATTGGGGGCTGCCGGGCGGCAAGGTCGACTTCGGCGAGACGCTGCGAGCCGCCGTGGTGCGGGAGATCGCCGAGGAGCTGGGCGTGGAGATCTCCCTCGACGGGCTGCTCTGCCTCGTGGATCAGATCGACGTGGCGGCGGGCACCCATTGGGTGTCGCCGGTGTACCGGGCCCACATCGTCCAGGGCGAGCCGATCAACCGCGAACCGGCGGCCCTGGCCGAGGTGGGCTGGTTCTCGCTGGACGCCCTGCCCGAGCCACTGACCCTGTCGACCCGGACGGCGTTGGCTCAGGGGAAGGAACGCTAGAAGGCCGCCGGGTCGCATCGACCCGGCGGCCTTGCACCCCTGGCGGCTCAGCGCTGGCAGTAGCTCGGCATGGTGCTCGGCAGTCCGCCCGCGTAGGGAGACGGGACGGTGCCGAACGGGTGGGCCTGGAGGAACTGCCAGACCGCCGCGCGCGCGTCCGTGGGGATGGAGTGCCCCCTGCCGTGGTTGCAAATCATGGCGAACTGGGACTTGGACTTCAGGTCGTTGTAGTAGTTCTGGCTCACCGTCTGGAAGTTGATGACGACCTGGTCGGACGAGCCCCCGTGGAAGATCATGGCGGCGAACTTGTTCGTCGGATCCTGCGTCGGGATGGTGGAGGTCCTTCCCCCCGAGTAGGTCGCCACGCTCGCGATGTAGCCCGAGCGGCGGTAGCTCATGTGTGTGGTGTTCAGGCCACCCGCGCTCATGCCCATGCTGTGGATGCGGCTCACATTGATGCCAACCTTCTGGATGGCACACGCCAGGACCTCGTCCGCCACGCGGAAGTCATCGTCACGTGACGTGGACGAGACATAGAACCAGGGGAAGGTGCCCGCGGCGGGATCGTGTACCGGCGCCGCGACGATTCCACCCTGGGCCTTGATGGCTTCGATCTGCGTCGTGCCGATGCCCGTGGTGGCCTCTGTCGGCTGGCTGCCCGTGCCGTGCCAGTAGAAGACGAGCGGGCCATCCAATGTCTTGGCCGCGTCCGACATCCAGATGCGGACCGAGCGGGCCGGGATTCCCGCCGGTTGGAAGGTCAACGTTCCATCCTTGAACTCGGGACAGGGGCCGGTGGGCTTGGGAAGGAAGGTGGGAGAAGGCTGGGCCAGGCTGGCGCTCGTGCCCGCGAGCGTGTCGGAGGCGCTGTCCTCCGCGCCGCTCCACGGGCCTCCTTCTTCACCGCCACATGCGGATACGGTCACGAGGAGCGCGGTGGCGAGAACTTTCTTCATGGCAGACAACCTCCGGGTGAGGCAGCGGTCAATGGGAAGACATCATTTGAGCACCCCTCGATCTGAATAGAAAGTAAAACGTTATAAACGGAAAAATCGTGTAATCCCAGAGTGGCGTCTGGGGTGTGCCAGGCTCGGTGGCTCCCGTCAGCCTACAGCGCTGATGTGGGAGGCACGGGGGGCGGCAGGTTCATCATGGTCTGTCGTGCCATCTCCAGTCGTGCGACCTCCTCGCCGTGACGCATGCGCAACCGGATGGTCACGGACGAGAAGTCGAGCGTGTCCCCCAGCCGCTTGCTCGGTTGGATCACGGTGATGGGGCAGTGGCGGTAGGCGCTGCCGTCCGGCTTCTTCAGTTCCAGACCCGCCGCCTGGGCCTGCCGCACCAGGTCGTTGATGCGGATGAACTCATCGACGTCGTTGAGCAGGATTTCATTGATGGTGATGTCGGTGAGGCTGCGCTTGGCCACGTCGATGATGTTGGCCGGGGGGTTCACCTGCTCTGCCTTTCCCGAGCTGCAGGCGATGACCACGATTTGCGTCGGGTTGAAGTTCAGGGCGTCGCCGAGCGGGGTGACGTTGCGCAGTCCTCCGTCCACGAACGCCTGGGGGCCAATCGCCTCCCAGATGACGGGCATCGTCGCGCTATGCCACACCGCGTCGAGGAAGTCGGGGGTCTCATGGTGGATCAGCTCGTACTCCCCCGACACGAGCGAGACGCGGCCCACATGGGTGGGGACGCGGAAGGGCCGCCCCGCCGCGTGCTTCTGGATGAGCGCTCGCAGCGGCGAGTCATCGAAGAACCCGAGCTTGTGCTGGACGGCGAGCCGGAAGGCCACGACGGGCCAGGAGAACTTCCGGTAGATGTCCTCCTCCCGGATGTTCATCCAGAGGTCCATCAACCGTGCGTATTCCTGCTGGGCGAGGAGCGTGGCGTTGAGGGCTCCGACGGACACTCCGATGATGCGCTCCCAGCGGAAGCCGAGTTCCTCGCGAAGGACGCGCTCGGCGCCGATCTGGAATGCACCCTTGGCTCCTCCGCCGGACAGCACGAGCGTGGCAACACGTTCAGACATGGCGACTGCCCCCCATGGACTTCGGATGAAGGGGGCATAACGGCATCTTGCTGGGTCTGACATCACCCCGGAGCCTGAGGACAGGGTCCGCGCCGGGACAGAACCTCCGGCGCCCGGTCTGCTTCACGGTCTACACCTGCTCCAGCTGGGAGCCTCATGAGCGGGAGGGCGGCCCCAGCAACTCGAACGCCTGACTCGCTCCCATCGCCAGGGAGACGGCGCGCTCGCCGAGTTCCTCGGGAAGCTCGGGGTCCGTGAGGTTGATGCGGACCAGCCGGGCATCGGGGTGATGGTGGACGAGGTGCTCCATCCGCCAGCGCACCACCGAGGGCGTGTTGAAGCCCGCCCCCACCTCGATGACGAGCAGCCGTTGCGCCGCGCCCTCGCGCATCCATTGCCGGAAGCGCCGCGCCTGCTCGACGTAGGGCTCCTCCAGGAAGGAGGCGTCCAGGCGCACGTTCATGAAGACGTCTCCTCCGCAGCGGGGGCAGCGCGGGAGGGCGTCAGGCGCCGTCACCTGCTGGGTCATCGGATCCGTCGCCGCGAGGCACCGCTCGATGAAGGGCCGCGTGGGCCAGGTCTCGCGCGTGCAGGCCCTCCGGCACTGCATGCGCGCGTAGTCCCCTTGCGGCGTGAAGAGCCGGGCCTCGTCGAAGCCATTGCGAGGGAACAGCATGTCGACATTGGACGTGAGGACGAACGTGTCCTTGTCCTTCACGAGGTGCCGGAGTGTCTGGTAGGCGGGGCGCTCGTCCTCCCCGAAGCGCACGTGCTTCACGTGTGTCGACCAGAAGCCCCAGTGCTGCGCGGGGGTGAGGCCCTCGTGGCCAATGAACTGGTATTGGGCGCGAAAGCCCAGGCGGACGAAGGCGGGGAACAGCCGGGCGAACGTCGCCGTGTCTCCGTAGTCGATGCCCGCCGCGGCCGACATGCCCGCCCCCGCGCCGATGAGGACCCGCTCGCTCTCCGCGAGCCATCGCCGCGCCAGCTCCACCGCCTTCTCGTGCTTCATGCTCCGTGTTCCTTCACGCGTGTTCATCGAGGGCTCCCCTCCGGAGTGCCGCGGAATACGCCTCGCGGTCCTCGTCACCGAAGACGTTGAACAGCACCAGATCGAGCGCGCCGGGGTGCTCGCGCAGCCATGTTCCCACCGTACGCAGCGCCACCCGGGCGGCGGGCTGCTTGGGAAAGCCAAAGACACCCGTGGAGATGGCGCACAGCGCGACCGAGCGCACGCCCTGGAGCCGCGTGGCCACGTCCAGACAGGCGCGATAGCAGGCGGCGAGCGCCTCCTCGTGCTCCGGGCGCAAGGCGCCGCGCACGATGGGCCCCACCGTGTGCAGCACGTAGCGGGCGGGCAGGCCGTACGCCCGGGTCGCCTTCGCGTGGCCCGTGGGCTCGGGCGTGCCCTGGGCTCTCATGATGCGGGCGCAGTCCTCGCGCAGCCTGGGGCCGGCCGCCGCGTGGATGGCGTTGTCGATGCACGCGTGGAAGGGACGGAAGCATCCGAGCAGCTGGGCGTTCGCGGCGTTGACGATGGCATCCGCCGCGAGCGTGGTGATGTCCCCCTGCCACACGGCGCAGCGGGCGGCCGCCGTGCCCGGGACGTCGCCGAGACGTGGCAGACGGATGGGGTCCACCTCGGGGCGCATCCGCCGTTCCGCCTGGAGGAGCCGGTCCATGGCCAGGTGGAAGTCCTCCGGAAGTTCCTGGGGGCCGCGAACCGTGAGGAGCGCGCGCAGCCAGGTCCGCTCATCCGCCTCCAGCCGGGTGCTCGTGCCCAACTCCTCCCGCAGCCGTTGCTCGGTGCCGTCCTGCTGGAGGTGCTCGAGCAGACGCCGTGACAAGGCCGGGCGTTCCTCTTCCGAGGCGGGGGCGGAAGGAGTGAATGGGGTGTCGAGGGAGACGAGCCCTCGGTACGCGTCGAGCGGCAGCACTGGGGCGGGAGAGGACATGGGTCACCACGAACAGGAGAGGGGAGGGCGCCCGGGACACACGTGGCCCCTCCCCTTGGGGACTGCCTGGCGGTTAGAACTTGCCGTTCTGGTTCTTCCACTGGTCGCGCGCCGGGACGGTCTCGATGGTGTCCCAGTGCTCGGCGATCTTGCCGTTCTCGACGCGGAACAAGTCATAGAACGACGTGGGCTTGCCTCCGAAGCTGCCCTCGCTCGCCACCAGCACGAAGTTGCCCTCGCCGAGCACCTTGTGGACCCGGTCGTACTTCATGCTGACGCCTGCCTTGGCCATGGCCTGGAGCGCCTGTCCCAAACCGGAGAGCCCGTCCGCGATCCGTGGGTTGTGCTGGAGGTAGCTGTCTCCGTTGAAGTAGCCCGCGAGCTTCTCCATCCGGCCGTTGACGAGGATGTCGTCCACGAAGCCCGCCACGAGCTTCTTGTTGGCCTCGGTCTTGTCGAGGTCGTTGGCCCGGGTGGGGCCGTCGAGCATCGTGTGGCCGCTCGGGTTGGGGCTGGCCGGCTTCTCCTGGAGGTTGTCCCAGTGCTCCACGATCTTCCCGTTCTCGAAGCGGAAGATGTCGAAACCAATCTTGGGTCCGAAGAAGTCGTAGTCGGTGTGGGCGAAGACGAGATCGCCGTCCTGGAACACCCGCACGGTGTTCACCCGGGCCGAGTCCTTGGGGAGTGCCTGCAGGAGCGCGCCGAAGCCGACAAGGCCGTCCGCGGCCCCCAGGTTGTGCTGGATGTATTTGTCCGGGTTGATGACGGCGACGGGCGCCCCCTCCCCGGTTTCAATCGCCTTGAGGAGGTCGACCACCTGCTGCTTCTGGTTCTGCTGCGTGCTGCTGGTCATGGTCGTGCCTTCGGTGCGTTGGGTGGGGGTGGATGAGGCGCAGGCGCTGAGCGAGACCGCCGCGGTGAGCGCCGCCAGGGCGATGGGGGAGGTCCTGCTCGACTTCTTGTTCGGGGGGGTCATGGGCATTCCAGGGGTCTGCGGGGTTGAACTGAAACTGAAGTGGTTACAAATCAGGGCAAAAAAAACGAGGCTCGCGGACCGCTCTAGCGGGCGAGTGTTCCTATTTCCTCGACGAGGTCCGCGACGGTCGTGCGCTCGAGGTCCTTTTCCAGCGCGAGTTGTGCCTCCTCGAAGTGTCCGGACAGCGCGGACTGGATGGTGCTCCCCACGGGACAGCGGGGATTCGGGGTGTTGCTGTGGAGGGGGAAGAGGGCGCCACCTTCCACCGCGCGATAGATATCCCTCAGGGTGATTCCCTTGGGAGGCCGTGCGAGCTGCCAGCCGCCGCCCACGCCGACCTGGGAGGTGACCAGCCGGGCGTCACGCAGGAGCGCCAGCAACCGCCGGATGACGACCGGGTTGGTGTTCACGCTCCCGGCGATGTACTCCGACGTCATCTGCTCCCCCCCGCCGTGGGCGAGCAGGGTCAGGATGTGGATGGCGACGGTGAATCGGCTGCTGGTGTTCATCGGTGGGCTCGAACTGTAACCAACATAGTTTCCGTTCATGTCCGTGTCAATGGACAGTGGCGCCGCCCGGTGGAAACAGGCGCGTCTTCAACGGCCAGCGCGAGGGGGGCGGCTTCCGGTAGGGTGTGGGTTGTTCGTCCGTCGAGGAGGCCGTGTTGAAGCGTGTGTTGCTGGTGGCGGTGCTGGGGTTGGTGGCGGGTGGCGGGTGCAAGAAGTCCTCGGTCCCCGCCTCGCCCGCGGACATGGTGCGCACCTCGCCGGACGGGATGCTCTCCTCGAACGGACGGGGCGTCGTGAATGGGGGCGAGGTGGAGGTGGCCGGTCTGATCAAGGCGATCCACGAGGACGGCGGACGCCTCGTGGTCACCTTCGCGTCGAAGCAGCCCTCGCGCTCCGTCCTCTGCCGGGTGGAGGCGGGGCAGGCGGCCGCCGCTGGCGGTCTGGTCGCGGGGCAGCTCGTGGCCATGCACGGCCTCGCGCGGGGCCAGTCGGGCGGCAATCCCGTGCTCGAGCCGTGCCGGGTAGTCTGGGCCGGGCCTCCGCCCGGGGCGACACCCACGGACGGCCGGGACGCCCTGCGCGCGGCCCGCTCCCTGGAGATGTGCAGGGTGCCCCTGGTCGTCGACGGCTTGCGACGCGGGGGCCGCCAATTGTCGGACGGCAAACCCATGACCGAAGCGGCCTTTCGCCAGCAGGAGCCAGCCCGGGCCGAGCGGCTCGACGCCGCCGAGAAGAAGGCGCGCGCGGAGCTGGCTTCCGTGGGGCTGACCGCCCTGTCCTGTGATCATCCGCTCCTGCACGTCCTCCAGCGGTGCGAGACGGTCTCCGGGCCGGACACACCGGGCGTGGAGTGCGACGCCCCCTCCGTGAGGGAGATCCTCGCCCTGCTGACCCGATGACCTCACGGACCTCGTCCTGCTCCGGCTCGACGGCAGGTCCGCCGCCAGCAGCGCGCGCGGCACGAACGAGGATGAGCCTCATCCCCATCGAGGAAAGGAGGGCCTCGTGGTGGGAGGCCCGCTCCTTGCCGGCCCACATCGCGGCTGTGTAGGGTCCCGTCTCCCAGTGAACAAAAGGGGGTCGGGATGAAGCTCGTATCGAGCAGTGCCATTGTGACGGGAGCCGGGCAGGGAATCGGGTTGGCGATCGCCGCGCATCTCATGCGCAACGGAGCCAATGTCCTCCTCTTCGGCCGTACCCGGGAGAAGGTGGAGTCCGCCGCCGAGGGACTGAATCGGACGATGGAGGGGCGCGTGCGGGCGGTGCCCTTCGCGGGAGACGTGGTCCAGGCCGCGGACGTGTCCCGGGCGATCGAGACGGCCACGCGTGAGTTCGGTCTGCCGGGCATCCTCGTGAACAACGCCGGGACGGGTGCCCTCTCGCCCATCATCGACATGCCGGAGGAGCAGTTCGACCAGATCCTGGGCATCAACCTCAAGGGGCCCTTCCTCTTCACCAAGGCCCTGGGGCGGGCGCTCGTGGACGCCAGGCAGCCCGGCTCCATCGTCAACATCTCGTCGTTGAACCAGACGAACGTGACGGATGGGCTCGCCCACTACTGCGCCTCCAAGGCGGGACTCGCGAACCTCACCAAGGTCACGGCCTCGGAACTGGGCCGCTACGGCATCCGCGCCAACATCGTCGCGCCGGGGCTCATCCGCACGCCCCTGTCCGAGGGGGCCGGTCTGCAGACGGAGGCCATGATGAATGCGTTCCTCGAGCGGACGCCGCTCGGCAAGCCGATGGGCGAGCCGGAGGACGTGGCCAAGGTGGTGTCGTTCCTGTGCAGTGATCTCGCGTCGTGGGTCACCGGTGAGACCATCGCCGTCGACGGGGGCAATCACATCCGCGGAGTCCACAGCTATCTGGACACGCTGGGCATCACCAGCTCCAAGGTAGGCTGAGGCGCGCTCTCCCTTCCGCCCACGGTCTCACGAGCCTCGAGTTCTTCGACACCTGGGCGGGGGCGGAGGGCGGAGTGCGGAGTTCTTTGACACCTGGGCGGAGGAGTCTCGCATGTTGCTGATTCGGACGATGTGGACAGGGGTACTGGTGGCCTCGCTGGTCACGGCCACGGCCCGGGCGGAGGACCCGCCCCCGGCGCCCCCGCCCGAGTCCACCCAGGAGCCCGCCGAGGAGTTGACGCCCACGCCCGCTCCGCCTCGCAGGGGCTGGGGGGTCCAGGGCCTGCCACTCATCAACTACAACAGCGACGAGGGCCTGGGGTATGGCGCTCGGCTGCTGGTGGTGGACTCGGGTGACGGCACGATCCGGCCCTACCGCTACGCCTTCATGGCGCAGTTCTTCCAGACGACGGTGGGGGTGGCCATCCACCGCCTCGCCCTGGATGCCCCCCACTTCCTGGACTCACCCTGGCGGGTGGTGCTGGACGTGGCGCTGCTCAACGATCGCTTCTCGCCGTACTACGGCCCGCCCGGGGACACGCGCTACGTGCCCTCCTTCAACACCTGCGGCGACCGCGACGCGCTGAAGTCCAACCCCAACGTCTGCCCGGGCAACCCGGAGTTCCGAGGCGCGCGCTACTACGCCTTCGATCAACGCACCTTCCCGAGCGTCATGCTCAACGTGCGCCGCTCGCTCAGCGGCCCCTGGCAGGTGGCGGCCGGCTACCGCTTCCGGCTCACCGAGCTGCGCACCCGCTACGCCGTGGACGACCTGGGACAGGCCCGGGACTCGCTCCTGGAAGAGGACGTGCGGGCGGGACGCATCTCCGGACTGACGGCCGGCCACCTGGAGGGGGTGAGCATCTTCCGCACGGCCGAGGTGACGGCGAGCCTGCTGTTGGATCTGCGCGACAACGAGCCGGCGCCCGTGCGGGGCATGTTCCACGAGCTCGCGGTGCGTGGGGCCGCGGGCGTGACGGGGAGCGCCTTCAACTACGTCGGGGTCACGGCCAACCTGCGCTTCTACCACCCGCTGGGCACGGACCGGTTGGTGGCCGCCTTGCGGCTCTTCGCGGACGTGATGGGGGGCGATGTTCCCTTTCCGCAGCTCACGTCCTTTGGCGGCGTGGAGTGGCGCGAGACGATGAGCGGCATCGGTGGCGTGAACACCGCGCGCGGCATGCTCAAGAACCGGCTGCGCGGACAGGTCAAGGCGCTGGCCAACGGGGAGCTGCGCTGGAAGTTCCTCTCGGTGGCACCGGGGAATCAGCACCTGGATTTCACCCTGCTGGCCTTCATGGACGTGGGCCAGGCGTGGGCGAACCTGGACTCCCTGGAGGCTCGGGCCCCGCGCTACACGGGCGGTGGTGGCCTGCGCATCGCGTGGGAGGACAACTTCATCGTCCGGCTCGACTACGGCGTGAGCCCCCAGGAGGGCACCACCGGCTTCTACCTGGACTTCAATCACGTTTTCTGAAGGGGAGGGTGGTGATGAGGACCCTGGCGAGGATCGGCCTTGGCGCCAGTGGCGCACTGGTGTTGTTGGCGGCGGTGATGGGGGTCCGCACGGCGAGGCTCGAGGCCCCCGCCGCGGCGGCCCTGGAGGGGGGCTCGCCGGCCGGGGCTGTCGTGGTGGATGTGAACGCGGCCGCCCAGCGCCTGTCCCAGGCCATCCGCTTCCGCACCGTCAGCCACCAGGACAAGGCCGAGGATCAGCCCGCCGAGTGGGAGCGGCTCCATGCCTGGCTCGAGAGCGCCTATCCCGCCGCGCACGCCGCCATGACGCGCGAGGTGATCTCCGGCCATACGCTCATCTACACCTGGAAGGGCTCGGACCCCTCGCTGGCCCCCATCCTCCTCATGGCCCACCAGGACGTGGTGCCGGTGACCCCCGGCACCGAGAAGGACTGGCGCCATCCGCCCTTCGACGGCGTGATCGCCGACGGCGCGGTCTGGGGCCGCGGGGCCATCGACGACAAGGGCTCGTTGATCACCCTGTTCGAGGGCTCCGAGCTGCTCGCCTCCCAGGGCTTCACGCCTCGCCGCACGGTGCTCATTGCCTCCACCCACGACGAGGAGGCTCGCGGCGAGGGGGCTCCCGCGGTGGCGGACTGGATGAAGGCGCGCGGGCTCCAGGCCGAGTTCGTGCTCGACGAGGGCATGGCGGTGATCTCGGACAATCCGGTCACCGGGGGCGCGGTCGCCCTGATTGGCGTCGCCGAGAAGGGTTATGGGACGTTGAACGTCGTGGCCCGGGCACCGGGAGGCCACTCGTCCTCTCCGCCCAAGGACGCCGGTGGCGCCGTGCTGTTGTCCAGGGCCGTCGTCGCGATCGCCGAGCACCCCTTCCCCCTGGAGCTCAAGGGGCCCGGGGCGGCCATGCTGGAGACGCTCGCGCCCGTGGGGCCCTGGCCGCTGCGCATGGCCGTGGCCAACCGCTGGCTGTTCGAGCCGCTCATCATCCAGCAGGTCGCGGCCACCCCCGCGGGCGCGGCCCTGCTGCACACCACCATCGCGCCCACGATGTTGAGGGGCAGCCCCAAGGAGAACGTGCTGCCGCAGGACGCCACGGCGTGGATCAACTACCGCATCGCGCCCGGTGACACCTCGGAGACGGTCCTGGCCCACACCCGCGCCGCCGTCGGTGACCTGCCCGTCGAGATCTCCTGGACGAAGACCCCGGATGAGCCCACCCCCATCTCCTCCACGCGCTCGCGGGGGTGGAACGTGCTGGCCACGATCGCCGGGGAGATGAGCCGGGCACCCGTCTCACCCGGGCTGGTCACCGCGGCGACCGACAGCCGTCACCTGCAGCCGGTGGCCACGGACGTCTACCGCTTCCAACCCATGACCTTCTCACTCGCCAGCATCCAGATGATTCATGGGACGAACGAGCACATGACGCTCGAGAACCTGGAGTTCGCCGTGCGGTTCTACGCGCGCGTGATCGCCACCGCGGCCCGCTGAGTGCTTCGCCCCGCCGCGCTCGCTATACCCGGGGCCACCCCAGCAGCACGGCCCCCATCGTCACCAGTCCAGCACCAGCGAGTTGCCGCCGTTCCATCCGTTCGTTTTGGAGCGCGCCGAGCGCCAGCGCGAACACGATGGACGTATTGCGCAGGGTGAGCACGGCCCCCGTCCCACTGTTCGTGAGCGCGAGGAGCAGCAGCGAGAACGACAGCGTGCACAGGACTCCCGCTGTCACGAGCAGCAAGGGTCGGGCCATGGCCTTCCGGCGCAGAGCGCCCCAACCTGGCTCTTTCTGGCGGCACATGAGGATGAGCAGGGGAAGGGCCACGCCGAGCGATAGGGTGAACAGGGCCGGAGGTTGTGCGCCCTCTCCCAGGGCGCGCTTGTAGCTGAGGTTGTACCCGGCGATGCACACGGCGCTCGCGAGGGCCCAGAGCACGCCTTCCTTCTCCCTGCCTCGAGGCCGTACGAGGTTCATTCCCGCCATGCCCACGGCCACCAGGGCCGCGCCAGCCACGGACCCGAGCGTGAGTCGCTCGTCCAACCACAGCACGGACACGGGCCACACGAGCAACACCGCTCCGCCACGGGACACCGTGTACGCGAGCCCCAACGGAGCTCGGCTCAGGGCCTTGGCGAGCATCACCAGGTAGCCGCTCTCCAGCACGCCCGCCATGACGCCCCACAGCAAGGCCGCGGAGGTGGGAAAGGCCGCGCCCTGGAGGCCGAGCGCCCAGAGTCCTCCGCACGCCACGGTGACGGTGATGACGCCCACCACGGCGGACTCCGGATCCTCGTGCCGCTTGAGGAGCGCGTTCCACAGCGCATGGAAGAAGGCGGACGACAGGACCAACATGACGGGGCTCAACGGTGCTCCGGGAATCAGGGCCGGTGTCGAAGGACTCCTTCTCCGAGCGCGAGCCAGGTGTCAAAGGACTCGAGAGCGGGGTCCTGGCGCGAGTTGCCCACACATCGAGGACGCACGGCGCGTCCCCGTGCGCTCCCGCGTTGGTCTACAACGCGCGCACCATGAACCGTGCCCTCTTCCTCTCTGTCTGTGCCTTCTCCATGAGCCTCGCCTGCACTGACTCGCGCCGTGCCCCCACGCCGCCCGCGCCACCCCCCATCGATTCCGGGAAGACCGATGCGGCGCCCCCGGATGCCGGCGCCAACGATGCGGGGGAGCCGGACGCGGGGCTCGCGGACGCGGGGACTCCCGCGCCCACCGGGGACGGAGGCTCCGCCTGCTCGGCCCAGGGACTGAGCCCCACGCCTTCCCCCGCGAACCCGCCCCTTCCCCCCGCGGTGGACTCCATGCGCCGCCGCATCGTCGCCGCGGCGGTGGCATGTGACTACGCGGCGCTCGCCGCGCTCGGGGACGAGCAGGGCAAGAGCCTGCGCTTCTCCTTCGGTGCCGACGAGGACGTGGCCCGTTTCTGGCGCCAGGCGGAGCAGGAGCGCGGTGAACCGGTGCTCGCCCGGATGGTGAAGCTCTTGAGCCTGCCCTACACGAAGCAGGACGCGCTCTACATCTGGCCCACGGCGTTCCGTGAGAACGCCACCGCCCAGGACTTCGAGGCCCTCAAGGGGATCTACCCGGACGCGCAGCTCAAGGCGATGCAGCGGGATCGCAGCTACCTCGGCCTGCGCGTCGGCATCTCCGGTGATGGAGACTGGCAGCTGGCCGTCAGCGGAGACTGACGGCCCCTCCAGTCGGGCTACTTCATGCGAACGGAGACGGAGTTGGTGGCGGAGGACCAGGTGAGGTAGCCCTTCTGGAACTCGCTCTCACGGCCACCTGTGACGGCGTACTCGTCGGACACCGGGTAGCCCAGGGGGCTCCTCTCCCAGCCGAGTGCCGCCCACTTGTCGCGGATGAGGCCGTGCACCGCCCAGGCCCCCGTCGTCGGCGTCCAGTAGATGCTGCCGTTCTGGAAGTGGTTGTAGCGGCCCACCGTGTCTGGCGTGGTCATCTCGTCCGTGGTCGGGTAGCCCAGGGGACTCTTCTCCCAGCCGAGCGCCGCCCACTTCTCCCGGATGAGATGGTGCACCTCGTGGGCGCCGGTCTCCGGGGTCCAGTAGATGCTGCCCTGCTCGAAGTGGTTGTAGCGGCCCACCGTGTCCGGCGTCGTCATCTCGTCGGTGATGGGGTAGCCCAGGACGCTGCGCTCCCAGCCCAACTGCTCCCACTTGACGCGGATGGAGCCCATCACCACGCGAGCTCCCGTGGCCGGGGTCCAGTAGATGCTGCCCCGCTCGAAGTGGTTGTAGCGGCCCACGGTGTCCGGTGTCGCGAGTTCCCCGGCCTGGCACGCGCCCAGCAACGCGTGCCCGTTCACCGCGTCGTACTTCGCCTTGATCTCCCCCTGGAGCACGCAGCCGGAGCCCCAGTTGTACTCGCTCCGGTAGCGGGTGAAGACCGCCGTCACGAGCGAGGAGCCGCCCACCGAGGTCCTTCCGCACTGCGAGGCATACGCGCCCACCCAGGGCGTGTACGTGTAGAGCGCGGCGGTGGCCTTGGTGGCGGGCGTCACCGTGCAGGGGTCCAACGTCTGCTTGGTGACGCCGACCTTCCACCCGCTGATCGTGGGCCTGCCCGCGTCCAGGTCCTTCAGGTAGTTGCGGATCTTCGCGGCGCCGCACTCCACCTGTTTGCCAAAGCCCGCGTAGCTCGTGTCGCAGCCCCCGAGTCCGGACAGCCACAGCCGGTGGCCTGGCTCAGTTTGTTCGAGGTGCCACTCTGGATGAGGCCGGACTCGATCTGGATCCGCGCCAGCATGTAGAGCGGGCTGATGCCATACGCCCGGGAACGCTCGACGATGAGGGTGGCGGCCGTCTGGTTTTCCCACGCGGGATCCCTGTACCCGGCCAGGTAGGAGCCCTTCTGCTGGAGGAACTGCTGCACCTGCGCGACGGAGATCGTGTTTCCCCCCGTCATGTCGGCGTCCTCCATCAGCCGATGCATGTCGTGGGTCCCGGCCAGGTCGAGCAGGACCTCGCCGGTCAGCTCATCCACGGGACGCGGTTCGTCATCGGGACCACCGCAACCGAAGGCGGCCAGGGTGCACAGCAGCATGAAACGGTGGGCCAGGCGCATGCGTCTTCTCAGGGCAGGGGCCCATCGAGCAGGGCCCACCCAGGAGAGAGGCCGGGCCGGACCGCGTCCCAGGAATCGACACGAAAGGAGCGGCTGCCCTTAGAACCTGTTTCGGTAGGACCGCGAAGTCGCGGGGCTTTACATGCGGGGTGCAGCCGCAGTCCGCAGTACGAGGGCGGCGAAGCATGCAGTAAATTCGAAATATTGTAGTTCGAGTGTCCCCCATGCGCGCATCGAGCACTCCGCGTGCTGCCCGCAGGGGCGTCCGACTACGGGGAAGAGTGCACCCGGTACGCTGGTGCCAGTAGACTGCTGCGCGGCGCGGACTTCGCACGCCTGTTGCTGAGACCTCTCTTCCTGGAGCCGACGCGTGCTGACCCTCTCTCGAAGCCAGCTGAAGGTTTTCGAAGGACAGGCTACGGAGCGCCACCATCAGGCGCTCTTGTCCCACTTGAGCAAGCATTTCCCGGGCCATGCCTCGTCCCTGGGCGAATCCGGGCTCTCGCGGTTCATTCGCCACGGTCTTGGGCTGGCCAGACGGCATGGCTTTGACACCGAGCGCGACCAGTGTCTTTACATCGACCTGGCCTTCATGCTGGGTATTGGGTTTGATTCCGACCCCCAGTTGGAGTGGGCTCAGGAGATTCTGGAGGATCCGAACCTGGTAGACCCCCGCAGTCGCATGGACGATCTCTGGGATCAAGCGCTGTGCTACATGGAGCGGGTACTCGGTCCCAGGGCGGCTTTCCCCACCATGGCCTGGCGAGCTGCGCAGAGGCAGCGATTGGCGCGCGCTCCCTGCCTCTCGGTGGTCGGACAGGACCGTCTCTTGGCTCAGTTCCATGATATCTGGCCGGAGAAGGCTTGCTATGTGGGGGCCAAGGCACTCCGCGGCATGGCGGTCCAAGCTCAGGAGGCAGCCATCCGCTACGGAATCCTCCATGATACGGAGCAGGTGGAGTTTTGCATCCTGTCCTTTCTCTTCGGACACCGCTTCTATGAGGATCCCCTCTATCCATGGGTGGATGAGATCTTGACCGATGGGCGGGCCTGGGAGCGGGAGAGGAAGCTCGGCCGACTGTTGGACGCTTTCGACGAATACTTTGCCGTCGTGCTCGGTTGAAGGAGGACAGACCATGGCTGATCCCACGAGGCCCAGCAAGGCGGATGCGGGCCGCGATCAATTGGCGGGCTCTCCCGTCCAGAAATGCTCTAGCAAGCACTGGGTGGAACTCGATCACAGGACGGAATACAAAGATGACCACGGCCAGGTGGAGCCCGCGGCGGGGACGCCCTATCGAGTGACGTTTGGCGACGGCAGTTGCGTGGACGGCACGCTGGATCAAAATGGTTTCGCGCGCTTCGTTGGGATTTCCGAAGGCACCGTCCATGTGGAGTATGAGCCAGACATCGATGAGAAGGTCGCGCAACTGAAGCAACAACTTCAACAGGGGTTGAATGAGATCCTCACGGTCGAACGTGAGGAGTACCGACGCATCGATGAACAACTCGAGAAGGCCCTGACCTTTGGCCTGAATTTTCCCGGGAGCAACAGCATCGCCAAGGGGAGCATGTACACGGCGGCGTTCCTCAAAGGACTTTGGAACGGAGCCACGGGTATTCTGGAGTTCGCCTGGGATGTCATCAAGGGCACCGGTCAGGTTCTCTACGAGGTGGGCCTGAGGATCAATCCCATCACCGCTCCCGAAAAGTTCAAGGAGGATCTCCAGGCGCTGAAAGCCGCCTATACGCAACTCGGGCTCTTCCTCGATGAGGACCTCGAGGCCTATGTCATCCTCATGACCGAGCCCGAAACCTATGGCATGTTCAAGAAGTTCGGGGCAGAGCTCATATCCGCCCAGCACTACTTGGAAATGACCGAAGGCGGAGGTGAGTTGGTCCTCGATATCGCCCTGGCCATCATCACCGGCGGAGCTGGAGCTGCGTCCAACACACGCCATCTGGGCAAAATCAAGAAGCTGAAGGGAGTCGTCGACGAGCTGGTTGACGCCCTCAAGCGCATGAAGCGCCGCAAGAAGAAGCAACAGGACAAACCCGACAGGAGGCTCATCACCCGGGTTCAGCTCCAGGTGGTGCCTTGCTTCTGCCCGTATAGCGAAGTTTTCGACAATCTCTCTCCCGAAGAGAAAAAGGCCTATCTCAAGGAGTACAGTCAGCAAGTCCAGCGCCAAGAAGATGCCATCAATAATATGACGGTGGAGGAGTACCGTAAAGCAAGGGACGACTTCGAGGACGCCAAGAAAAAAGGAGTAACACGCCCTCCTGGCGCGGCCCAGAAACAACGTAGTTTCAGAAGGAAGTTCAAAAAGAAGATCCGAGACAGCATCACCATGGATATACGGGAAAAGAATCCCGAGATGGGTGCCCGAGCGGCGAAAGCGGAGGCAGGCAGGCGTGCCGACGAAGCCATGGCGAACCTGGATGCATTACATGAGTCGGATGGCGAGGCGGGTGGGTGGAACAATCCCGAGATAAAGAACATGGGCAATAGAAGCGTGAACCGCGCCATTGGCGGGAGCTGGAACCAGAAGGACCGCTTGTCCAAGATGGATGAACATGCCGCGCAGTCCACCCGAAATGGTCTGGGGAAAGAGAAAATGAAAGTCAAGCTGGACGTGTGTCGATCGAAAGGGTCCTGCCCGTGAGAGATGAGGATTTTGAGATATTTATAGAGAATTTTGGCGAGGCCACCCATCGCGAAGCCGTGCCTGAGCTGAGCTTCGAGAAGTTCCGCGGAGTCCTTCCCCAGCAGTTATTGAATTATTGGAAGGAGGAAGGTTGGTGCGGATATGCCAAGGGGTTGGTCTGGACGGTGAACCCCGAGAAGTACAGCGGACTGGTCAAGCTCTGGCTGGCGGACACCCCGTATGAGAAGCTTGATGCATTCCATGTGATAGCACGCTCGGCTTTTGGCGATCTGTACGCCTGGGGAGAGCGGACCAACAGGTACGTCGTGATCGGGTGTCCTGAGAATGCGTTGATTGCGATGGACAAGGAGTTTCGAAAGGTCCAGAAAAAACCAGACCTGGCCATTCGCGTATTCTTCTCTTCTTTCGATAGAGAGGATTTCGATCTGGAGGATGAGACGGACAAGTGGCTGTTCAAGCGGGCATTGAAGAATCTTGGCCCTCTGGGGCCGAATGAGGTCTATGGATTTGAACCTGCCCTGGTGATGGGTGGTCCAAGACGATTGGAGAATCTTGGCAAGCTCGATCTCTTTGTCCATCTGGCCATCTTGCGGCAGTTCGCAGCCCCCGTGATTCCCTTCGCGGGAGTCGATCCTGGCCCTTCGGTCTGAGCGCCGGGCCAAAGCTCGGGCAGGGACCCTTTTTTCTCCAGCAGGCGCGGCACCCGGTGACGCACCACCCCGCGCCGCCTGGGGCGCCGCCACCAGCGCGGCACTCCATCCATGAAGGGTTACCCTTCATGATTGCCTGGGGGGATTTCTTCTCCGAGAGAAACGAGAAAAATCATCCTTCAATATTTAACCCGTTTTTTATGAACCGGACCTCTTCATCGTGAACGGGTTGGTCCCAGCCAGCCCCCTCCAAGGTGTGGGTGTCCATGTTTCGAAATCTCGTCTCCGTCCGGAAGTTGATCGCGGGCACGCTGGCGTTTTCCCTCGGCTGCGGAGTGGGCCCCAGCCCCGGCATGGAGGAAGAAACCGGGTCAGCCACCGAGTCCACCCAGGGGTTGGGTGCAACGGAGCGTGCACTGGCCTCCGACCGGGCGTATCAGTGGCTCAAGGTGCAGCAGGATCTGACGAACGGGAGCGCCCTGAGCGGTCTCGTCGACAGCTTCGATGACTGGTGGAACGCCACCGAGCGCAAGCAGATCGTCTACACCTATGATCAGGCCGTGGCCGCCATCGCCTTCATGGCCAAGGGCGACCGCGTGCGCGCCGAGAAGGTGCTCGACAAGCTCGTCGCCATCCAGGATCCGGATGGCTCGTGGATCAACTCCTACTGGTGGAACGGCTACGGCGAGGAGATCCGCAAGCACGTGGGCCCGGTGGCCTGGGTCACCATGGCCTTCATGACCCACGAGAAGCTCTACGGCTCCACCACCTACCGGACCCCCGCCCGGAAGGCGTTGGAATGGATGCTCACGTTCAAGAAGCCCAACGGTGCCATCTCCGGCGGACGCACCACCTGGGACATCCAGGGCGTCTGGACGGACGAGGTCTGGAGCTCCACCGAGCACAACGAGGACGTCTACAACCTCTATCGCTACTACGCGGGCAAGTTCTCCGACCGCACCACGGCGTACAACGACGCCGCCCAGGGCGTGAAGCAGTTCCTCGACAACGTGATGTGGAACGACACCACGAAGCGCTTCTACGGCGGGTGGAAGAACAACACCGGCCTGCTGGACGCGAACGTGCCCCTGGACGTCAATCCCTGGGGTGTCCTCGCGCTCGGCTTGTCGGGCACCCGGGACTACAAGGCCTCGCTCGCCTCCGTCGACAATGCCCGGGGCGTTGGCACCGTCGCGGATCCCCGGTACGTGCACAGCCTGCCATACGAGAACACCACCATCACCGCCTATGACTTCGACTGGCAGTACGACTGCGCCCGGGCCACTGATCAGAACGGCAACTACAACGGCGACCGGTGCGCGGACATCTGGTTCGAGGGCTCGGCCTTCATGTCGGTCGCCCACTACATGAATGGCAACACGGCCAAGGCCGACTCCATCATCGACGAAATCATCAAGAAGCAGGGCACGAGCGGCTCGCTGCTCGGCGGCGTCCCCTACTCCCTCAAGGGCACCAGCAACAACTACTGGCGCATGGCCCAGGAGAACTGCGTGTCGAGCACCGGCTGGCTCCTCCTCGCCATCCACCGCTTCAATCCCTTCACCGGCTCCGTGGTGAATGGCGGCGGCGGGAACACGACCGACACCCAGGCGCCCTCCGCGCCGTCCTCCCTGAAGGTCTCGTCCACGACGAGCAGCAGCGTGACCCTGTCCTGGACGGCGTCCACGGACAACGTCGGCGTCGCGAGCTACGACATCTATCGGGGCTCGACACTGGTCGGCTCCAGCTCGGCCACCACCTTCACCGCGAGCGGCCTGTCGGCGAGCACCACGTATTCCTTCTCCATCAAGGCGCGCGACGCCGCCGGCAACACCTCCACGGCGAGCAACACCGTCAGTGCCACCACCAGTGCCTCGGGCACCGGCGACGGCCACACGACGGCCGACTACACCGCCAACGTCACCCGGACCTCCAGCACCCAGGCCAGGATCTCCTTCAAGCCCACCACCTCCGCCCTCTACGTGGACGTGCACTACACGCTCAATGGCGGCGGCCAGCAGAACTTCCGGATGGCGCTCGCCAACGGAACCTGGACGCAGGACGTGGCGGGACTGAGCGCGGGGAGCCGGCTCGAGTACTGGTTCACCTATGAGAAGTCTGGCCCGCAGTACGACTCGCCCCACTACACCTATACGCACTGAGCCGAGGAGCGCGGCTCACTCCAAGGAGGAGAGGGGGGCAGGGGAACTGCCTTCCTGTCCGCGCTCGGCGATGGCCTGGGTCACGCCGCCCCGTCCGCCGATCTCCCGGTGGAGCTGGATGACGGTGTCGCGGACCTGACGCAGCAGGGCGTCGCGGTCCGCCTTCCCGAGCCCCTTCGTGTCGATGGGCTGCCCCACCTTCACGCGGATGTCGTGCCTGCGCAGCCAGATGCCGCCGCGGGGCAGCACCTGCAGGGCGCCCTCGATGGCGATGGGGACGATGGGCACCTGGGCCTCGATGGCGAGCACGAAGGGGCCCTTCTTGAAGGGGTGGATGAGCCCGTCACTCGAGCGGGTGCCCTCGGGGAAGGCCAGGATGGACTTGCCCGCGCGGATGCGCTCGCCGGCGAGCGCCAGGCTCCTCACCGCCTCGCGATGGTTGGAGCGGTTGATGAAGATCATCCCCGTCATCGCCATGTACCAACCGAGGAAGGGCACGTACTTGAGGACGTGCTTGGCGATGAAGCGCAGGTTCACCGGCAGCGCCGCGAACGCGCAGGGGATGTCCATCGCCGACTGGTGGTTCATGATGAAGATGTGGGGCTTGCTCCAGTCGATGTCGGGCAGCGGCTCCACGAACATCCGCGAGCCGGTGATGCGCCAGTGCAGCGGGGCCCAGAAGCGCCGCGCGATCATCAGGGGCACGTTGCCGTCGAGGGTCAGGATCGCCCCCACTCCGGAGACGATGATCCAGAAGGCACCCCACGCGGCCAGGACGAGGGACTGGAGTACGTTGAGCAGAGGGTAGAGGAGCTTCATGGGCGGACATCTCCCGGCATGGCGGTGCCTTTCCGGGAATGGCCCTCTATCACGCTCCAGGGGCGGCGGGAGGGAGACCCGGTGCCCCTGGAGCGGCAGCAGAGGCTGAAACGCCTCCCACTGCCGCTCATTCAGCTCGTAGCCCGTCACGCGAGCTCACCTCCTCCACGAGGTAAAGGCCCGCGCTCGCGCTTCCCTCAGACAGCGCCTAGTTGAGGATGATCCCTTGGAAGAAGCGGAAGACGTACATCGTCGGGCTGTTGAAGGTGCTGAGCGACGGGCCCCAGCCGTACAGCAAGCCGTTCTCACACACGGGGTTGCTGATCTGCCCCACCACGGCTCCCGTGGTGCGCGAGATGAACCACACCTTACCGTCCTGGTCCACCTGGTGGTGCATGTAGCTCGGGTTGTTGATGGAGAACGGCTGGTCGAGCGGCTGGGGGCCGTTCTTACGGTCCGAGAAGAGCTGGCGAGCTCCCTGATTGTTGCTAAACGACGACCCCATGGACGTGCTGTTGAGCCTCACCATGAGGCCATACGACTCCCCATTCGGGAGAGTCGCCGCGTAGGTGACCGGGGCGGCTTTATCGGGTTGCATGGCCACGTACGTGAAACCTACCGAAGTTCCGCCTATGTCGAGCCACTGGAAATAGGGAGCCAGGAATGACTGGCAATCCGCCTTCGCGGCACTCGCGAACAGAGACACCATCAGACAGAGGGAACCGACCAGACTCGAACGAAGATTCGACATCGTGCAAACCCCTTTCAATTGATGCGCGCAATTCGGGAGACCTGCTTCGTTGCAAATTGATTGAGTTCACGGAGGCCCACGTCTGTCCTCCAGGAACAGCAATCACTCTCAAGGTGGCCTGTCGTCACGAGCGTCTCCCATGCCCGTGAGCGCAAGCACCTCGGAGGTTTCTCCGATGGAATGAGCCAATGACTTGGCAGACCCAGTCCCCTGCCGCGCCCCTCGAGGGGAACGGCTTGGGCAGGCATGTGTCTTCTGGGAGGGGCGCACGGCCGCTACACCGGTCCGTTACATGCCCTCCCAGTCACCCACCTCTCCTTTTCTTCAACAATCGAATTTCAACGCAAAAACAATCCACCTCATGGGAATTTCTCTCCACTCGAGAATCCCTGGTTCATCGCACGCACGGCGCGAGCTGGAGATTCCGGCCACTCTCCTCTACCGCTGCTTCCACGTAGATGCTGTGAACCGGTTCACACCCTGTGTCGAAAAGTTCCGATTGCCCCAGGGTGGCCGTCAACGCGGGGCACGCCAGTTCCCGTTCCCCGCCGTGACAGCGGGAAACCGGTGAATGGCAACGGAGTTGTCACGAGAAGCCAACTCAAGCACTCCGCCGAAACGAAGGCACCGCCAGGATGGCGAGCGGGGAGGGATTGAGTGTGACGAAGCGAATGGCGGCCAGGTGGCCGGGGCCCCACTCCCTTCATGGGGGAGCCCCGGCCGTCCCTGTTATCCGACTCAGACGCGGACCGAACGCACGAACGGCAGCTCGCGCACGCGGGTGCCGGTGAGCGCGAAGATGGCGTTGGCGAGCGCGGGGGCCACGGGGGGCACTCCCGGCTCTCCGACGCCGCCCGGCGCGCCCTCGCTGGGAATCACGTCGACGTGGATGCGCCGGGGCGTCTCCGCGATGCGCACCAGGCGGTAGTCGCGGAAGTTGCTCTGCTCGGTGGCTCCGTCCTTCATGGTGATGGCGCCATAGAGCCCCAGGCTCATGCCGAAGACGATGGCGCCCTCGAACTGCGCCCGCACGCGCTCCGCGTTGATGATGGTGCCCGCGTCCGCGACGATCCACGCCTCGTCCACGCGGATGCGCTCGTCCGCGTCCTTCACCACGGACATCACCACCGCCACGTAGGACAGGAAGCTGCGGTGCGCCGCGAGCCCCAGCGCGCGTCCTTCCTTCTTGCGCGAGTCCCAGCGCGACAGCTCCGTCACGCGCTCGATGACGCGGCGCATGCGCCCGGTGTCGATGGGGTGCTCCTCCAGGGACTGGCCGTAGTTGGGCACCTTCTCCACGCCCAGCTCCTGGGGCGTCACGATGCGCGGCGGGCCGATGAGCTCGAGCCGCGTGTCGCGGGGATCCGTGCCGCGCGCGTGGGCGATCTCGTCGATGAAGCTCTGCACGGCGAACGCGTGGTAGATGTTGGCCACCGAGCGCAGCCAGCCGATGCGTGTATGCGCGCGGGCCTCGCAGTTCTCCGTGCGCACGTTCGGGATGGCGAGCGGCAGATCCAGGATGCCCTGGTTGAGCTCGCTGTCGCCCGCGAACGTGGCGCCCGAGAAGATGGAGCCGATGGGCGGGAACGCGATGCGCTGGTGCCAGGCCTGGACCTTGCCCGAGTCGTCGAGCGCGGCCGTCAGCCGCTGCGCGCACGTGGAGTGGTAGTAGTCGTGGCGCACGTCATCCTCGCGCGTCCACTGCATGCGCACGGGGGCACCCACGGCGCGCGACACCAGGGCGGCCTCCGCCACGTAGTCCGGCTTGGACTTGCGGCCGAAGCCGCCACCCAGCAGCGTCACGTGGATGGTGACCTGGCTCTCGTCGACGCCGAGCGCGCGCGCGACCTCGGTGCGGGCGGACTGGGGATTCTGGGTCGCCGCCCAGACCTCGCACCGGCCACCCTCCACCCGCGCGACCGCCGCGGGCGGCTCCATGGGCGCATGGGCCAGGTGCGGCGTGTGGTAGTCGGCCTCGAGCTTGCGCTTCGCGCTCGCGAGCGTCGCGTCGGCATTGCCCACGTTGCGCACGACCTTGCCCGCGGAGCCGATGGCCTTCGTCAGCTCCTGCCGGTACGCCTCCGAGTCGTAGCCCGCGTTGTCCCCGTGCTCCCACGTCACCTCGAGCGCCGCGCGCCCGCGCATCGCCGCCCAGGTGTTCTCCGCCACGACGGCGATGCCTCCGAGTGGCTGGAAGGCGAAAGGCAGCTTGGGCGCGGGCAGCTCCACCACCTGCTTGACGCCCGGCACCGCGAGGGCGCGCGTCGCGTCGTAGCGGGCGACCCGGCCGCCAGCGACGGGAGGCCGGACCACCATCGCGGTGAGCATGCCGGGCAGCACCACGTCCGCGCCGAACTGGGCCTTGCCGGTGACGATGTCCGGCCCGTCGAGCAGCGGCAGCTCCTTGCCCAGGTGGCGCAGCTCGGAGCGGGGCCGCAGCGTGACGTCCTTGCGCGCGGGCACCGGGAGCTTCGCGGCGTCGTTCGCCAGCTCTCCAAAGCCGATGGAGCGCTTGCTGGCCGGGTGGAACACGGCATGGTCCTGGGCCACGCAGGTGTTCGCGGGCACGCCCCAGCGCCGGGCAGCGACGGTGATGAGCATGGTGCGTGCCGTGGCGCCCACGTAGCGCAGGTTCGTGAAGATCTTGCGCACGCTGCTCGAGCCGTCGGTGTTCTGGTCTCCGTAGGCCTTGTCCCCATCGCCCTGGATGACCTTCACCCGGGCCATGTCCGCGCCGAGCTCGTCCGCGATGAGCACGGGCAGGGAGCTGCGCACGCCCTGGCCCATCTCCGAGCGGTGGCACACCACCGTCACCACGCCATCGGGTGCCACGTGCACGTAGACGTTGGGGCGGAAGCCCTGCTCGGGCAGGGGCGGGTAGGTCGTGGGCATCGTGGCGGCCCGCGCGTTCGTGGGCAGCAGCTCGAGCGCCAGCCCGGCGGCGACCAGTCCCACTCCCTCGAGGAAGGACCGGCGCGACAGGCGGATGGGGTTGTCGTCCAGGGGGTGCTCACTCATGGGGAAGACCCGCCGCCTTCTTGATGGCGCAGCGAATGCGCGTGTACGTGCCACACCGGCACAGGTTGCCGCTCATCGACTGATCGATCTCGCTGTCGCTGGGCTGGGGCTTCTTCGCGAGCAGGGCCGCCGCGGTCATGATCTGCCCGGACTGGCAGAAGCCGCACTGGGGCACGGCGAGCTCCACCCACGCCTTCTGCAGGGGGTGCGAGCCATCGGCGGACAGGCCCTCGATGGTGGTGACGTGGCGTCCCGCGGCGCGGCTCACCGGGGTGACGCACGCGCGCACGGCCTCGCCATCCAGGTGCACGACACACGAGCCGCACAGCGCCTGGCCACAACCGTACTTGGTGCCCGTCAGGCCGAGCACGTCCCGCAGGGCCCAGAGCAGCGGCATCTCCGGGTCGACCTCGAGTTCGCGCTCGGTTCCGTTCAACTTCAGGTGGATGCTCATGGCCGTGCCTCCTCGTCCGGACACTCGGCGCCGTCCTTCGCCCACGCGGCGATCAAGGCCCCGAACTGTTCTTGCGTCCCGGGCGCGGGAACCCGATCCCACCCCGGTTTCCATCCCCACGCGACGAGCTCATCGTGCGCGGAGTGCTCGATGATTTCCTCGAGGCTCTTGTCGCCGTTGCGCTGGCGATCCTTGAGCTGCTCGCACAGCGCGCGGGGCGTCACGCCCACCCAGGCCATCGAGCGCGGCGCGAGGTGCCACTTGGGCGCGCCCGGCACCCGCGCGTGCGCGAGGTTCTTGTCCTGATGGCAGGAGGTGCACTCGAGGCCCGGCACGCCCTGATCCTTGGCGCCGCGGAAGACGGGCGGATCATGCGCGAGCCCGTGCTCGCCCTGGGCGGGCGTGTCCCCGGCGGGGTGGCAGTTGGTGCAGCGCGGATGGAGCATCACGCGGCTGGCCTCCAGGAAGAGGGCCCGCGAGCGCTCCGGACGGGAGGTGATGCGCGCGAACATGTCCGGCGTGCGCAACTGCTGGGCCGTCACGGGGGGCAGCTGCGAGGCGGGGCTCGCGTTCGCGCCGCCGCGGCCTGAACTACACGCCAGCGCGAGCACGGCGCACAGGGCCCCCGCTCCCAGAGAAGCGGTGAGGATGCCCGGGCGATGCGTCATGGAGACCTCCAGGCGGGGTGGGGGAATGGCCCCGAGCCAGAGTCGACCATTGTGCGCCTGGAGCTGTTTCTCCCCAAACCAGATGTTGTGAATGGGCCTTGAAGGGCTCCTTCATAATGCCCGGTGGAGCGTCACGGAGCGTCTCTGTCGAAGACGCGGCGGGCGTGCGGGCAGGGCCTCAGAGCGCCGGTTTCGCGATGGCGAGCATGCGCTTCACCTCGCGCAGCAGGGCATCGGGCAGGCACGGCTTGGTGACGTACGAATCGCAGCCCGCGTCCTGGGCCTCGCGCGAGTGCCCATCCAGCGCGTGCCCGGTGAGCGCCACCACGGGGATGGCCTTGGTGCGCGCGTCGCCCTTGAGCCGGCGCGTGGCCTCCCAGCCATCCATCACCGGCAGGGACAGGTCCATGAGGACGACGGCGGGCCGGAACTCCATGGCCTTCTCCACCGCCTCCAGCCCGTTGCGCGCCTGGATGACCCGGTAGCCGGAGAACTCCAGGTACTCGGCGTACATCTCCCGGGCATCCTGATAGTCATCCACGATGAGGATGAGCGGTGCGGACTCGTTGCCCATGGCTTGGGTCATGACCGCCTCGCGAGGCGGGGCAGGTGCAGGGTGAACGTCGAGCCCTGGCCCACGGCGCTCTCCAGGCTCACGCGCCCGTCGAGCATCGCGGCCAGCCGACGGCAGATGGACAGGCCGAGCCCCGTTCCCCCGTAGGCCCGCGTGGGGGAGTTGTCCACCTGCTGGAAGTCCTCCCAGATGCGCTCCTGATGGGCCGGATCGATGCCGATACCGGTGTCCGCCACGGAGATGTGGAACGCGGCGGTGGCGACCTCGTACCTCGCCTTCACCTGGATGCTCCCCTCGTGGGTGAACTTCAGGGCGTTGGACAGCAGGTTGACGACGATCTGCTTCACCTTCTGCCGGTCGCTGTTCACCACGGGCAGGTTCGGTTCCACCTGGGTGCTCA
This sequence comes from Cystobacter fuscus, assembly GCF_044360685.1. Taxonomy (GTDB): domain Bacteria; phylum Myxococcota; class Myxococcia; order Myxococcales; family Myxococcaceae; genus Cystobacter; species Cystobacter fuscus_C. The sequence continues at coordinate 2,673,747 of NZ_CP043491.1, forward strand.
CCGCCAGCTTCGAGCGGACGATGATGGGATCCAACTCCGCGGTGACTTCCTGGAGCAGCTCGGGCAGGCGGAACTCGGACAGGTGCAGCGGCATCCTTCCCGCCTCGATGCGGGTGATGTCGAGGATCTCGTTGATGATCTCCAGGAGGTGGCGCCCGTTGGAGTCGATGCGGCTGAGGCTGCGGCGCTGCGGAGGGGGCAGCTCGCCGTTGACGCCCTGCAGCAGCATGTTGGTGTAGCCGAGGATGGCGTTGAGCGGCGTGCGCAGCTCGTGGCTCATGTTGGCGAGGAACTGGGACTTGGCGGCGCTCGCCTGCTCCAACTGGATGGCCTGGCGGCGCAAGAGCTCGTTCTGCGTGGCCAGCTCCTCGGTGGCGGCGTTGACGCGGGCGGCCAGCTCACTGGAGGCGGCCTCGAGCCGGGTGAGCTGCCGGCCCTTGTACAGGCGCGTGAGGTGCGAGCCCAGGTGGCCCGCGAGCCAACGCACGTCCGGGGACAGCTCCGACGAGGCGGGCGTGACCAGCAGCAAGCCCGGCGGAGGGATGCCGGGGGCCGCCTTGCCGAGCGACAGTGAGAAGAGCCCCCGGCGCAGCGGCAACAACTCCGAGGAGAGCTGGCCCGGAGCGATCCACCGGGGCTCGGACCACTGGAGGGCGTCCACCAGCGGGTGCTTCGTCTCGTGCAGCGCGAGCACGACGCTCTCCACGCCGGGCATCCCATAGGAGGCCAGGGGCACGAGGGAATCGGATTCGTCGGGTGCCAGACACAACACCTGCTCCACTTGCGCGTGGTGCACGAGCCAGGACACGGCGGCTTCGGCACACGCCCGGGCGTCATCGCACCCGAGCAGCAACTCCGAGAAGGCGAGTCGGGCCTCGGAGCTGGGCGCGGGATGTGTTGGCAGTGCGGCAATGGATGGCAAGACGTAACGCTCCGGTGTCCGTGGGGTTCAGAGGTCTCGGGTGCGGATCATGGAGTCGAGTGACTCCATGGTAGTGTGTCCCCTCCTTGCCCCGGCCAACGCCCGCCAGGCCCGGTTGTTGGGTCTTATACAAAAAAAAGCCTCGATGGAGGACAGGCAGGCAGGCGGACCTGTCCGCTCGTCCCCCCTGCCAGCCCTCGGCCGAGTTCCTAGCCTTGGAAGATGGTCGATGAGCGCGAGCATCAATCCCTGTGGACGGTGTCGGCCCCGGCGCGGCGTTACCCCCCGCTGCCGGGGGATCTCGAGGTCGACGTGGTGGTGGTGGGGGGCGGAATCGCGGGGCTCACCACCGCCTGGCTGCTCAAGCAGGAGGGCAAGCGGGTCGCCGTGGTGGAGATGCACCGCGTCCTGACGGGGCAGACGGGGCAGACGACGGCGCACCTCACGGAGCTGCTGGACGTCTCCTACGACACGCTGGCGTCGGACTTCGGGGAGAAGGGGGCGCGGCTGGCGGCCGAGTCCGTGCGCGCCTCCATCGAGAAGATCTCCAGCCTGGTGGAGCAGCTGGGCATCGCGTGTGATTTCCAGCGGGTGCCCGGCTACCGCTACGCGGAAACGGAGGACGAGGCGCGGCAGCTCGAGCACGAGGCCTCCGCGGCCCGGCGGGCGGGTCTGCTGTGCTCGCTGACCCGGGACGTGCCGCTGCCCTATCCGGTGACGCTGGCGCTGCGGGTGGAGGATCAAGCGCAGTTCCACCCCCGCGCGTACCTCCAGGCGCTCGCGGAGCGGATCGTCGGGGAGGGCAGCCACGTCTTCGAGGAGACGCAGGTCACCGACATCCACGAAGGGGCGCCCTGCCGGGTGCGGACCACGCGCGGGGAGCTCCTCTGCCAGGAGGTGGTGGAGGCGACGACCACGCCCCTCAACCGCGTCCTGCTGCACACCAAGCTCATGCCCTACCGCTCCTATGCACTGGCGGCGCGGCTCGAGGCCCCCCTGGCACCGGGGCTCTATTACGACAGCAAGGACCCCTACCATTACATCCGCACCCAGCGCCTGGACGGCGCGGACTACGTCATCGTCGGGGGCGAGGACCACAAGGTGGGGGCCGAGGAGGACACGGCCCGCCGCTACCTGGCCCTGGAGGAGTACCTGCGGCAGCACTTCCCGGCGTCGCGGGTGGAGTACCGCTGGTCGGGCCAGGTCATCGAGCCGGTGGATGGACTCGCGTACATCGGCCGCAACGGCGGCTCGCGCCACGTGTGGGTGGCCACGGGCTTCTCGGGCACGGGCATGACGTTCGGGACGCTGGCGGGGATGATCCTCTCGGATCTGATCCTCGGCCGGGACAACCGCTACGCCTCGCTCTATGACGCCACGCGGGTCAAGCCGGTGGCGGGGGCGAAGGACTTCGTCCACGAGAACGCGGAGGTGGCGTTCCACTTCGTGGCGGACCGGCTGGCGAGGCCGGACACGCACGACCTGTCCGACGTGCCGCCCGGCGAGGGCCGCATCGTGGAGGTGGAGGGCCGCAAGGTGGCCGTCTACCGGGAGACGTCCGGCGGCGTCCACGCGCTCAGCCCGGTGTGCACCCACCTGGGGTGCCATGTGCACTGGAACAACGCCGAGCGCTCGTGGGACTGCCCGTGCCATGGCGGCCGCTACAGCCCGACGGGCGAGGTGCTCAACGGCCCTCCGGTGAAGGGGCTCGCGTCGAAGAAGATCCGCTGAGACGATGCGCGCATGCCCGCCTCTTCCCGCGCCGCTCCCGCGAGCGACTCCGTGCCCTCGCCCGACAGCCTCCTGCCCGAGGGTTTCACGCCCGCCGCCCGCCGTGCCCTGGCCAAGGCGGATCCCCTCCTCGGCGCGTTGATGAAGCAGGTGGGGCCGTTGCGGCTGGAGGTGGAGGCCCTGCGCAATCCCTTCGTGGCGCTGGCGCGCTCCATCGCCTACCAGCAGCTCACGGGCAAGGCGGCGGCCACCATCTTCGCCCGCGTGTGCGAGCGCGTGGGCCAGGGCGCGCGCTTCACGCCGGAGGCGGTGCTGGCCGTGCCGGTGGAGGAGTTGCGCGCGGCGGGACTGTCCGGGGCGAAGGCGGCGGCGATGAGGGATCTGGCGCTCAAGGCCCGGGAAGGGGAGGTGCCCACGCTGGCGAGGGCCCGGCGCATGAGCGATGCGGCGCTGGTGGAGCACCTGACGAAGGTGCGGGGCATCGGGCAGTGGACGGTGGAGATGATGCTCATCTTCCGGCTGGGCCGGCCGGACGTGCTGCCCGTGGATGACTACGGGGTGCGCAAGGGCTTCATGCGCACCTATGGGCTGGCGGAGATGCCCCGGGCCCGGGAACTGCTGGCCCACGGGGAGCGCTGGAGGCCGTGGCGCTCGGTGGCGAGCTGGTACATGTGGCGGGCGCTCGAACTGCCGAAGACCCCGGCCCCCTGAAGCGCGTGGCGCCCTAGCCCTGACGGCGGCGCAGGCGCGTCAGCGTGGCCGCCGCGAGCGCGAAGACGAGCATGGGCGAGCCACCCGTGGCCGAGCATCCGCCCTTGTCCTCGTCCGGCTCGGTGGGCGCCGTTCCCCCGGAGACCGTCACGTTCAGCGTCGTGGTCGAGCCGCGGTCGCCCGTTTCGGCGTAGTTCTTGTTGGCCGAGTTGCCCGCGGCGAAGAGCTTGACGCTGCCGCTGGCGGGGGCGACCAGGGAGAAGTCGAAGCGCAGCTCGCCATTGGTGAACGACTTCATCCCGTTGTGGGTGAGCTCACTGCCCATCTTCTGGCTCCCCTCGCCCGCCTGGAGGACCGCCGCCGCGTTGTCCACGGCGATGTTCATGCCTCCCACGTTCGCGGCGCCGCCCTTGATGATGAGCGTGTACTGGCCCGTGGCGTTGGGCTCGAGCGTCGTGGGTCCGGAGATTTCCACCGTGGGCGCGGTGCCGCCCATGTGGCAGGTGTTGCACGTCGATCCGTTCTTGCCCGATTGGCCGGTAATGCCCGAGCTGTTGGCGAGGGCCGACGTCGAGAACAGGCAAGCGGAGATGACACTCACGGTACCGAGAGAAGCGCGCATTCGACCTCCAAGAGGGGGGAGCTGTGCTGATGGAGATTCTCTTCGTAGCCCGGTTCGCGCCGCTGGGAAATGTCACGATTCAGCGATAGGTCGAATCTCCCCGGAGGGTGGAGCGCGGCTGGAGGTTGACGGGCGCGTGGGGCGCCGTTCCATCCCGGTGGAGTGTCACTCGAAGAACGAGTGCTCCCGGCGGGCTCATACCAAGCGTCCGGTAGTGTTCCCGCGTGTGACCTGAGCCGGATGGAGGGCGCGGCATCTGGTTCAGTGTCCCGGCGAGGGGGGGCACGGATGAGACTGGAGACACTCAAGGCCCGGGTGCGCGAGGCGGGAGGACCCGAGCTGCTCGAGCGGTTGGAGTGGCTCGATGCGCAGGGGACCCGGCCACCCACCGAGCCCCGTCTGGTCGGCAGGCCGGACGCGAGGCGGCGCCCGGACTTCGACGTCGTGCTCGCGGGTGGGGGGCTGTCGCTCCTGTACGCGCCCGTGCTGGCCGGCTTCGGCCTGAAGGTCGGCGTGTTCGACCGGGCCCGGGCGGCGGCGGTGCATCGCGAGTGGAACATCAGCGGCTCGGAGCTGGTGCCCCTGACGGCCAGTGGCCTCTTCACGCCGCCGGAGGTGGAGTCCCTCATCGTCGCCCGCTACGCGCGCGGCGTGTGCCGCTGGCACGGGGGCGGTGAGTACCCGGTGAGGGGCGTGCTCGATCACGCCCTCGACGCGGGCCGGTTCCTCTCCGAGGTGCGCCGCCGCGCCGGGCTGCGTGGCGTGTCCTTCCACGACGGCCATACCCTGGTGGGCCTGCGCGAGGGCCCCCACTGCGTGCGCCTGCTGTTCGAGCGCGCCGGGGGCGGATGGAGCGACGTGACGGCCCGCGTGGTGCTCGATGCGCGGGGCTCTTCGAGTCCCCATGCGACCGCGGATCTGATCTGCCCCACGGTGGGCGGGGTGCTGTCCGGGTTGAAGCAGGGCAGTGCTCCGCACGAGGTGGATCCCCGGGTGGGCGACATCCTGGTGACGACCGAGGGCGTGGAGGGGGGACGCCAGTACATCTGGGAAGGGTTTCCCGGGCGCGCGGGGGAGACCACGGTCTATCTCTTCTATTACGCGCGGGCGCGCCGGAGCCGGGAACATGGGCTCTTGCCGCTCTACGGGCGGTTCTTCGAGCGGCTCGGCCGCTACAAGCGGGGCGAGCCGCGCCTGCTCCGGCCGACGTTCGGCTACATCCCGGGCTGGTCGCGGCTGACTCCCGCCCCGAGAGCGCCGGAGCGCCGGGTGGTGCTGGTGGGGGACGCGGCCGCGCGCCACTCGCCCCTCACCTATTGTGGCTTCGGAGGGATGATGCGCTCGTTCCTCCCCGGCTCCCGGGCGCTCGCGGAGGCACTCGCGCGGGACCGCTTTCCTCCCGGCCCCATCGTCCATGACACGCCCCTGCATTCCGTGACGGGGTTGCTGGCGCTCTCCATGGCCATTCCCTCGCGTGCTCCGGAGCGCCGCGACGAGGTGAATCAATTGCTGGATACGGCCTTCGCCGTCCTCCACGCGCAGGGCAACGACTCCTACGCGGCCATGCTCAAGGATCAAATGGAGGGGCGCGACTTCGCGCGGTTCCTCGGGGAGAGCGCGCGGAGGCGGCCCCAGGTGTTCCGGGAGCTGCGCACGCTCGCGCATGCCGGTCCGTTGGCGCTCGCCCGCTGGCTGGAGGGGTTCTCCCGCCTGCTGCTCAACCCGTTCCTCGCACCCTGATGGGAGGTGGGCCCCATGCGCCTGCCGTTCGAGTGGTCGAAGCTCTCCGTTCCCCGCTTGTCTCCCGAGAAGCTCCCGCCCGCGCGTCTGGCGCTCCAGCCACGCGCCCCCGGGGGCGCCACCGCGGCGGTGGTGGGCGGAGGTCTGGCGGGTCTGGCGGCCGCCACGGTGCTCGCCGAGCGCGGTGTCTCCGTCACGGTCATCGAGCGGGAGCCATACCTGGGAGGCCGGGTGGGTGGTTGGCGGGAGCGGTTGGCGGAGGGCGAGCCATTCGACATGGAGCGCGGCTTCCATGCCTTCTTCCGGCAGTACTACAACCTGCGTGCGTTGTTGCGCCGGGTGGATCCCCGCGGAGAGCGCCTGCTCAAGCTGGACGACTATCCCCTGCTGGGACCGGAGGGGCGCCGGGAGTCCTTCTCCGGCCTTCCCGCGCGGCCTCCCTTCAACCTGGTGGGGCTCGTGGCCCGCACGCCATCGCTGCGGCTCAAGGACCTGCTCCACCTCGAGACGCGCTCGGGCCTGGCGATGCTCACGTTCGACATGGAGCGCACGTACGCCCGGTTCGATCACCGCACCGCGCGTGAGTTCCTGGACTCGCTCCGCTTCCCGCCGCATGCCCGGCGCATGCTGTTCAATGTCTTCGCGCACTCCTTCTTCAACCCGGAAGAGGAGATGTCGGCGGCCGAGCTGCTGATGATGTTCCACTTCTACTTCATGGGGAATCCGGAGGGCCTCGTCTTCGACGTGCTCACGCAGCCCTTCTCGCTGGCGCTGTGGCATCCGCTGCGCCGCTACCTGGAGTCACTGCGGGTGGGCTTCCGGCTGTCCCAGTCGGTCACTGCGGTGGAGCCCCGGGTGGATGGGAAGTTCCGGTTGCAGGTGGAGGGGAAGCAGCCGCTCGACGCGGACGCGGTGGTGCTCGCTACGCCGGTGCCCGCGCTCCAGCGGATCGTGGCCCGGTCACCGGAGCTGCTGGATCGCGCGTGGCGCGCGCGGGTGGAGGGGCTGGCGTTGACGTCGCCGTTCGCGGTGTGGCGGCTGTGGTTGGATCGCCCATCGCGGCCCGGGCGTGCTCCGTTCGCGGGGACGACGGGGGTGGGGATGATCGACAACATCTCGCTCTACCACCTGTTCGAGAGCGAGAGCCGGGACTGGGCGGCGCGCACAGGAGGAGCGGTGGTCGAGCTGCATGCCTACGGTTTGCCCCGAGGGGTGGACGAAGTGGAGGTCCGGAGGGACTTGCTGGCCGGCCTGCACGAGTTCTACCCGGAGTTCCGTGACGCGCGGGTGCTGGAGGAGCGCTTCCTGTGGCGTCAGGACTGTCCGGCGTTCGCGCCGGGCTCGTTCGCCTCGCGGCCGGGGCCGGAGACGCCCTCGTCCCGGGTGGCGCTGGCGGGGGACTTCACGCGCCTGCCCATCCCCACGGCCTTGATGGAGCGGGCGGCCACTTCGGGCTTCCTGGCGGCCAATCACCTGCTCGCGGGTTGGGACGTCCAGGGCGAGGACATCTGGTCCGTTCCGCGGCGGGGCCTGCTGGCCGGGCTGCCGCTGCTGGACTGAGGGGGGAGGTGCCTGCCCCCTCACGGGAGCAGGCGCGAACTCACCGGGGCTCAGGGATACGTGATGGTCGTCACGTAGCCGGCCGCGCTCGAGTTACACGTTCCCGAGTAGGCACTGCTCGTGTACGACCCCGTGAATGTCTGGGGAGCCTTGCCCGGCCGCCGCACCGTGATGGAGTAGGCGACGGGCGTGGAGGGGCTGGGCGAGGGATTGAAGAGCGCGGTCTCGACGCAGACGTGGTAGGGCCCTGAGGGAGGAGTCTTGTCCAACGCCCAGAAGACGTTCTCCGGCCCCTGGCCCGAGGTGTCATCCCGATCCATCTGGCCATGATCCGTGCCCGCGCTCGGGCCCAGGTTTTCCCACCAGATCAGCTTGCCAGAAGGGGTGCTGACGATGAGGTCCGCATCTCCTGGACGATTCCACGTCGCGCTGAATTGGAGATTGCCACTGCCCAGGCAGAGCGACTCCACACAGGACTGGCCTTCGCCGCAGGCATGGTCACACTCTCCGCAGTGGTCCGCATCCGACGTCGTATCCACGCATGCGGTTCCACAGGTCTTCTTGGGGGCATCGCAGGTCGCGGGCGTGCAGGTGTAGTGGCCCGGCGTGTTGGTGCACGTCTCGTTGGGCGCGCAGGCCGTCGGATTGGCGCACTCGTTGATGTCGGTGCACGTGACGCCATTGCCCGAGTACCCCACCTTGCACGCACAGGTGAAGCTGCCCGCCGTGTTGGTGCAGGTGGCATTGGCATCACAGTTGTCCGTGTTGCTGGCGCACTCGTCGACGTCCGTGCACGTGGTGCCATCGCCCGTGTAGCCGGACTTGCATGCACAGGTGAATCCACCCACCGTGTTGGTGCAGGTGGCATTGGCATCGCAGGTGGCCGTGTTGTTGGCGCACTCGTCGATGTCCGTGCACGTGGTGCCGTCGCCCGTGTAGCCGGGCTTGCAGGTACAGACGAAGCTTCCGGACGTCTCGGTACAGAGGGCATTGGCGTCGCACTGCGCCGAGCCGTCGGCACACGAACCCGTCTGCCGGGTACAGCGGCTCGGCGCACCCGTGCACTGCCACCCCTGCTCCACCTGGCAGGCCCCGTCACAGCCATCGCCCCCGACGTGCAGGCCATCGTCACAGCTTTCCTGCTGCTGGACGACCCCGTCGCCACATCCTCCAGAGGAGGGATTTTCACCGGTGGTGGGGCCGCACCCAGCCGCTCCCCACACGAGTCCGAGAACACATACGAAACGCCGCACTGCATCAGTCATGGGTATCGCTCCTTGAGTGTCGCGCATCCTGCAAGCGACCTGCCCCGCTGTCTGCTCTCTTATGCTGAATCCCACAAGGCACCCCACGCCTCGGGGTGGGTCCGGGGGAGGGCGAGGCGTACTCGCCTCGCGCGCTAGACTCTCCATGCGATGGACGGCCGGTGATGGCCGGGTCCCGCGAGAGGCTGGAGGAGACAACGGCATGAAATCCAGACGCAACACATGGAGTCGAGCGGTTCCTGGGGACCGGGGACGTGGACGGCTCCTGCTGGCGCTGTGGGTGGTGGCCACGGGGAGCGCTTGTGGCACCACGGAGTCCCAGGAGCCGCAGCCCGTCAAGGGCGTGAGGAACCTGGCCGAGCACTGCGAGGTGCCGCCCCCCTTCACGGGCAACTTCGAGCCCGAGCTTCAGTGGGCGTGGACGGGCGGCGCGGTGCTGCCCGACCACAAGCAGGTGATGATGACCCCCGCGGTGGTGGACGTGAACGGGGATGGCACTCCGGACATCGTCTTCAGCTCCTTCGCTGGCGGCAACTACAGCGCGGACGGCGTGTTGCGCGCCATCAGTGGTGATGACGGCCATGCCCTGTGGACGGTGACGGATGCCTCGGCCCGGGTGAAGCCGGGCGCCAGCATCACGGCGGGTGACCTCGATGGCGATGGGCGGGTGGAGATCTGCGGTATCCCCGAGAGCGGGCGCGGCATCATCTGCTTCGAGCACGACGGCACCTTCAAGTTCCGCTCGGCCGAGGCCGCGTACGACTACAACGAGTGGGGCGGCCCCTCGCTGGCGGACCTGGACGGTGACGGCTCGGTGGAGATCCTCGATGGCAACCGCGTCTACAGCCACACCGGGCAGTTGTTGTGGGTGGGCGGCGATTCCATGGGCGGTGCCCATTCCACCGGCCCCGTGTCCTTCGCGGTGGACCTCGACCAGGATGGCAAGCTGGAGGTGATCAACGGCCGCTCGGTCTACAACTTCGATGGCTCCCTGCGGTGCGCCAATCCGAACGTGCCGCACGGCTTCGCGGGCGTGGCCAACTTCGACTCCGACGCGGCGGGGGAGATCGTCGTGGCGGGCCGCGGCAAGGTGAGCCTGCTCGACGACGACTGCTCGCTGCTGTGGACCCGGGACGTGTATGTGACGGGCCACTCCGCGGCCGGCCACGGTGGCCCGCCCACGATCGCGGACTTCGATGGCGACGGCCAGCTCGAGATCGGCCTGCCCGGCGAGTGGAACTACACCGTCTATGGCTCCGACGGCGCCGTGAAGTGGTCCAACTCCATCCAGGACTACAGCTCGGGCCGCACCGCCTCCACCACGTTCGACTTCGAGGACGATGGCAGGCTCGAGGTCGTCTTCGCGGACGAGGCGTACCTGCGCATCTACGATGGCCCCACGGGCGAGTTGCGCTGGGAGACGCGCAACAGCTCCGGCACCACGCACGAGTACCCGCTCGTCGTGGACGTGGATGGGGACAACGCCGCGGAGATCCTCGTGGTGTCCAACAACCACGCCTATCCGGGCCAGAACGGCATCCGCGTGTTCCACGATCGCAAGGAGGGCTGGGCCAACACCCGGCGCGTCTGGAACCAGCACGCGTACTCGATCACGAACGTCAACAACGGCGGCTCCATCCCGGTACACGCGGCTCCCCACTGGCTCCACCCGAAGCTCAACGTCTTCCGCGCCAACGTCGCCAACTACCTGGGCGAGGGCCCCAGCCCCTACGCCGCCCCGGACCTCGCGGCCTCCCGCGTGTCCGCCACGTGTGATGGAGAGGGCCTGCTCGTGCTCGGCGCGAGCGTGAGCAACCAGGGCGAGGCCCCCGTGGGGGCGGGCGTGAAGGTGGCCTTCTACAAGGGCAGTCCCGCCGCGGGTGGCACGCTGCTCGGCGTGACGGCCGTCGCGGAGCCCCTGCCCGTGGGGGGCAGCGCCACCGCCACGCTCCAGGTGGCCTCCTCCTTCTCGGGCACCGCCGAGGTGTGGGCCGTGGTGGACGATGACGGCACGGGCCAGGGAAGCACCTCCGAGTGCCTCGAGGACAACAACGGCGCCTCCGCGTCGGCGGAGCTGTCGTGCGAGGTGACCCCGGCCAACAAGCCGCCGGTGGCCCTGTGCCGCGACGTCACCGTCAACGCCGACGCGTCCTGCCTCGGTGGCGCCAGTGTGAACGGTGGCAGCTATGACCCGGACAACGGGCCGTCGCCGCTCGCCGTGACCGAGGTGCCCTCCGCGTCCTTCGGCCTGGGTACCCACCCGGTGACCCTGACGGCGTCGGATGGAGAGGCGAGCGACCAGTGCGTGGGCCATGTCACCGTGGTGGACACCACGAAGCCCGCGGTGGGCTGCCCCGACTCACAGGTGCTCGACACGTGCTCGCTGGCGGGGGCCTCCGCCTCCTTCGAGCTGTCCGCCGCCGACAACTGCGGCTCGCCCGCCGTCACGTGCTCGTATGACTCGGGTGCCACCTTCCCGGTGGGCGAGACGTCCGTCACCTGCTCCGCGAAGGATGCCTCGGGCAACAGTGCGTCCTGTGGCTTCAAGGTGCAGGTGCGTGGAGACACGACGCCGCCCGTGCTGCACTGCCCCACGGCGCCGGTGGTGGTGGAGAGCTGCGCGGGAAGTGCCCAGGCTTCCTTCGAGGTCTCCGCCACGGACAACTGCGGCCCCGTGCCCGTCACGTGCTCGCGGGCCTCCGGCTCCTCGTTCCCGGCGGGCAATACCGCCGTGTCCTGCTCGGCGACGGATGCCTGGGGCAACTCGGCCTCGTGTCTCTTCTCCGTCCAGGTGAGCGGCGCGGGCTCGTCCACGCCGCCCACCCCGGGCGCGGATCGGGGCCTCGAGCTGTGGTCGCCCAACCACAAGTACGAGTCCCTGCCCGTCTCGCTGTCGGAGTGCGCCGCCCCGGCGACGGATGCGTGCGGCGGCTCGCTGCCCCTGGAGCAGTACGGGCGCATCCTGCGCATCACCTCGGACGAGGTGGAGGACGCCAACGGCAACGGGGATGGCCGCACGTGCGACGACATGGTCATCGACGGCCCCACGTCCATGCGGCTGCGCTCCGAGCGTGAGGGCACGGGGGACGGCCGCGTCTACACCGTGACGTACGTGGTCGCCGCTCCCGGCGGGATGTCCACGCAGGGCACCTGCCACGTCTACGTGCCGCACGATCAGTCCGGCCGGGGCGCGGTGGACAGCGGGGTGAAGTTCTGTGTCGGCGAGGGCTGCCCGCCGGGGACCGCGGAGCACAGCCCCCTGTGCAAGTGAGCCGTTGACGCGCTGAAACGCACGAGGGCCCGGGACCGGATTCAACCGGTGCCCGGGCCCTCTTTTTTCGGATCAGCTCTGGGGCACCGACCAGCTTCCCTTCCACTCCAGGGGCGTGTCCGGGTGGAGGGAGGTGAGCGTATAGGTGCAGTGCTTGGCGCCGCTCGGCTCCGGGCTCCGGATGGTGACCAGCGGGGACAGGCGCGAGCCGCGCTCCGTTCCGGCGTACTGCACTTCGTACTCCTTGCTGCTGGTGCTGGTGGTGACGCTCTCGCCGCGCTCGGTCCTGCGCGTCGTGGTGCACTCGGTCTCGAGCTTCACGCGCCAGGCGCCCTTGCTTCCCACCTGCGGCACCTTGAGCTCGGCGCGCATCATGTACTCACCCGGGGGCAGCTCCTCCGTGCTGGCGCCGAGATACTCCTGGCACTCACGGCCCTGGCCCCTGCAGATCCCGATGCTCTGCTCGTCCCAGGGCTGCACGCCCGCGCGCACGTCCGAGAGGAGAGGGCCCACCAGACTCTGCTCGAAGGACGTCAGCCCCGCGGAGGGGCTGGCCGTCGGGGTCAGATTGGCGCACTGCTGCTGGGTGCTCACCGTCTGACCTTCGCCAGAGCAGGCGAGGAGTGCCCCCGAGACCACCACTCCCATGAATGTCCGCATGTTCTTCTCCTGTTACCCGAGGCGGGCCTGGGCCCGCGCGAGTGGAGGCCTTGTAGCGGAGGCGGCGAGGACTGACTTCCGTGTGCCCGCCAACCGGTTGAGCGGGCGCGCCAGCCTTGCCTGCTTTCGATTCCGCCTTCCGCCCGGCTTGGGAACTTCTGAATGCCATGGAAGCGAGAAAAAGGAGGCGTGTGCTCGCGAGGAAGGCCGCTCCCAGGGACTGGGTTTGCGCCTCCAGGCCCTCGGCGGTGCTGGGCAGGTCAGGGAGGGGAAGAGCTGATTTTGTGGAGCCCCCGACCTGTTGCACTGGTGATGTGGCGCGGGGCGCTTCGTCACCACGGAAGAAGGAGAGCCCATGACGATGGCCGACGGGCATGGCCGTGACGCGGGGTGGGAAGCTTGCGTTCCCTCCTTTCCCAAACTGCTTGTCCAGGTGGGCTTGAGCCTGCGTGCCACGCTCATCGTCGACAGCCTGGGACGGATCCTGCGGATGGACCACCTGCTGGCTTCCCTGGCTGGATGGGGAGACGGGGTCGCGTTCGAGGGACGGACCTTCGAGGAGGTGCTCCACCGCCTTCCCTGGCTCACCCAGGCACTCCACACGGCGCTCGACGGAAGAGAGACGGTCTGCGAGGGCGGTGCGCCGGAGCGGCGGTTGAGGGCCCTGGTGCTTCCCGTTTTCGAGGACAGCGGTCTGTGCCTGGGGGCCTGCGTCCGCTTGAGCGCATGCGAGCCCGAGCGCGCCGAGTCGGCCCGCCACGAGGCCCTGAGGCAGGAACTCTCCCGGACCCAGCGGCAATACGAAGAACTCCTCAACACCCTGGGCGCCGTCGTCTGGGAAGCCGATGTGGACTTTCGTTTCACCTTCGTGAATCGACAGGCGGAGCGCCTGCTCGGCTTTCCTTTCCTCCAATGGCTCCACGAGCCGGGCTTCTGGGAAGCCCACGTGCACCCCGAGGATCGTGAGTGGGCCCGGGCCTACTGCATGAAGGCGACCCGGGAGCGCAGGCCCTATGAGTTCGAGTACCGCATGGTGGCCGCGGATGGACGCATCGTGTGGCTGCGGGCCGTCGTCACGGTGCTCGGCGAGGAGGACCAGCCCCTGACGCTGCGCGGTATCCTGGTGGATGTCACCGAGCAGCGCCAGGCCCGGGACAAGCTCGAGCAGATGGTCTCGTTGCTGAGCGCCACGTTCGACTCCATCACGGATGCCGTGCTCGTGGCGAGCAGCAACCGGAGGCTCATCGCCTTCAACAAGCGGTTCCAGCGGTTATGGGGGCTCTCCGATGAGCTGCTGCAAGGGGATCCGGACCACGAGAAGTCCCTCGCGTTCGCGATGGCCCAGGTCAAGGATCCGGAGCGCTTCACCGCGCGGATCCTCGAGATGTATGAGTCTCCCGAGCAGGAGGGCGTCGACATCGTCGAGCTGCGCGACGGGCGCATCCTCGAGCGCACCACGCGGCCCCAGTGGCTGGGCAGCACCATCATTGGACGCGTCTGGAGCTACCGCGACATCACGGCGGAGCGCCAGGCCCGGGCGGAGCAGGAGCGGGCGTTCGCGGCCGAGCAGCATGCCCGTGAGCAGATGGAGGAGTCGTTCGCCCTGCTCGACACCTTCCTGAACAACGCGCCCATCGGGCTGGGCTTCTTCGGCCGGGATCTGCGCTTCATCCGGCTCAACGACGCGCTGGCCGCGCTCCACGGCAAGAGCCGGCACGAGGAGGTGGGCCGGGCTCTCCACGAGCTGTCTCCCCGGGTAGCCGCCACCGTCGAGCCCCTGCTGCGCCAGGTGCTGGACACGGGCGAGCCCATCATCGGCTTGGACACGGCGCTCGAGGTGCCGCCCACCCCGGGCCAGTTGCGGCACTGGCGCGTCAGCTACTATCCCGTGCGGACGACGAGCGGCAAGGTGGTGGGCGTCGGCGCCGTGGTCGTCGAGTTGACGGCGGAGCGCCACGCCCAGGCGGAGCGGGAGCGGTTGCTGCGCGAGGCTCACGAGGCCATCCAGATCCGCGATGACTTCCTCAGCATCGCCTCGCACGAGCTGAAGACGCCCCTCACCCCCCTCAAGCTCCACCTTCAGCTGCTCGCGCGGCGGTGCGCTTGCAGCCAGCCCCTGCCGCCCGACCTCGCACAGAAGGCACTCGCCCAGGTGGACCGGCTCTCGGGGGTGATTTCCGACATGCTGGACTCCTCGCGCATCCAGGCGGGTCCGCTGGAGCTGGAGCGCGAGTCCGTGTCGCTCCAGGAACTCGTCCGTGGCGTCGTGGCGGACTTCCGCCCGCACTGCCCCGAGCATCCGCTGGAGTACGAGGAGTGCGCGCGGCGGCTGGTTGTCCGAGGAGACAAGGGCCGGCTCGCGCAGGTGCTGGCGAACCTGCTGGAAAACGCCCGCAAGTACAGCCCCCTGAAGGGGCCCATCCGCGTCACGCTCGCCCAGCGCGGAGCGGAGGCGCTCGTCTCCGTCGCGGATTCGGGAATCGGCATTCCGGTGGATCAACAGGCCCACCTCTTCGAGCGCTTCTTCCGGGCCCGCAACGCCCCCATCTCCGGCTTTGGCGGGTTGGGGCTCGGGCTCTACATCTGCCGGCACGTGGTCGAGCGTCACGGGGGCCGTATCTGGGTGGAGAGCGAGCCGGGCCATGGCTCCACCTTCCGTTTCACCCTGCCAGTGGAGGACTGAGAGGTGTCGGCGGGTGATAGGGTTGGAAGCTCATGAGCGGCCTCTTGCGCACCCTCCGTCGGAACCATCTGCGGCGCCGGCCATTTCCTCCCGAATGGCTCGGCCACCTGGAGCGTCATGTCTCCTTCTTCCAGGAACTCGCGCCGGAGCCGCGCCAGCGCTTCCTGGAGATGCTCAAGCTCTTCGCCTGGGAGAAGGAGTTCATCGGGGCGGGGGGCTTCACCATCACCGACGAGGTGCGGGTGGTGGTGTCCGCCACGGCCGTGCGCCTGGTGCTCTATCTGGACTTCTCCTATTACGACCGGCTGCGCGAGGTCATCGTCTATCCGGATGCCTTCAAGATTCCGGATCGCACGGGCGTGGTGTTGGGCGAGGCGAAGAACTGGGGGAGCGTCATCCTGTCGTGGCGCTCGGTGCTGGCGGGGTTGCGCGACCCGCATGATGGCCACTCCACGGCCACGCACGAGTTCGCCCATGTGCTGGACCGGGAGGACGGGGCGTTCGACGGCACGCCGGAGCTGCGCCGCTACTCACACTACGCGGCCTGGGCCTCGGTGATGGGCGAGCACTTCCACAAGCTGCGCGAGGGCCGGCGCCTGGAGCGGCAGGTGCTGGATGACTACGGCGGGGTGAACGAGGCCGAGTTCTTCGCCGTGGCCACCGAGTCCTTCTTCGAGAAACCGCGACAGATGAAGGAGAAGACGCCGGATCTCTACGAGGAACTCAAGCGCTTCTATGGGTGGGATCCGGCGCTCGGGCGCTGAAGGAGCGGAGGCCCGGCTTCAGGGATGAGGCGTCCAGGGCCCAATGCGCGTCAGGGATGGGACGGCGAAGCTCCCCTTCGAGCGGAGGATATGGCAGTCACAGAGGGATTGCCGTGAGACCGCTCGCATCGCTTGAGCCCTGCTTGTGCCTCGGTGGGCGTTTCCGTGAGGAGGTCCTGTCTTTGCTTTACGCTGAGGCAAACGCGAGTGGCCGCGTTCAGCAATTCCTGGAGTCCTTTGGTTTCAATCATCCAGATGCG
The DNA here is from genome assembly GCF_044360685.1 of Cystobacter fuscus. Classification (GTDB taxonomy): domain Bacteria; phylum Myxococcota; class Myxococcia; order Myxococcales; family Myxococcaceae; genus Cystobacter; species Cystobacter fuscus_C. The sequence continues at coordinate 2,689,936 of NZ_CP043491.1, forward strand.
TGCCGTTCCGTCCCCAGAGGCTGTCACCACCCGCGTCCCATCCGGGCTGAATGCCGCGGAGAACACTCGGCTCTCATGGCCGAACACTCGGCCCTCATGGCCAGAGAGCACTAGCCGCGTCCCATCTGGGCTGAACGCCGCGGAAGACACTCGGCCCGCATGGCCGGAGAGCACCAACGGGTGGTCCTTGTCCGAGCCATCGGCGCGCCACACCCGCGCCGTCCCGTCCCCTGAGGCCGTCACCACCCGCGTCCCATCCGGGCTGAACGCCGCGGACGACACCAGGCTCTCATGGCCGGAGAGTACCAGCGGGTGTTCCCTGTCCGAGCCATCGGCGCGCCACACCCGCGTCGTTCCGTCACTTGAGGCCGTCACCACCCGCGTCCCATCCGGGCTGAACGCCGCGGAAAACACCTCATCCGCATCGCCGGAGAGCACCAGCGGGTGGTCCCTGTCCGAGCCATCAGCACGCCACACCCGCGCCGTCCCGTCCCCAGAGGCCGTCACCACCCGCGTCCCATCCGGGCTGAACGCCGCGGAAGACACCGGGCCCGCATGGCCGGAGAGCACCAACGGGTGATCCTTGTCCGAGCCATCGGCGCGCCATATCCGCGCCGTCCCGTCCCCAGAGGCCGTCACCACCCGCGTCCCATCCGGGCTGAACGCCGCGGAAGACACCAGGCTCTCATGGCCGGAGAGCACCAGCGGATGTTCCCTGTCCGAGCCATCGGCGCGCCACACCGCCGTTTCCTCCCCAGAGGCCGTCACCACCCACGCCCCATCCGGGCTGAACGCCGCGGAAGACACCGGGCCCTCATAATCGGAGAGCACCAATGGGTGGTCCTTGTCCGAGCCATCGGCGCGCCACACTCGCACCGTCTTGTCCCCAGAGGCCGTCACCACCCGCGTCCCATCCGGGCTGAACGCCGCGGAAGACACCGGGCCCTCATGGCCGGAGAGCACCAGCGGGTGGTTCTTGTACGAGCCATCGGCGCGCCACACCCGCGCCGTCCCGTCCCCTGAGGCCGTTACCACCCGTGTCCCATCCGGGCTGAACGCCGCAGAAGACACTCGGCCCGCATGGCCGGAGAGCACCAGCGGGTGGTCCTTGTCCGAGCCATCGGCGCGCCACACCCGCGCCGTCCCGTCCCCTGAGGCCGTCACCACCCGCGTCCCATCCGGGCTGAACGCCGCGGAAGACACCGGGCCCGCATGGCCGGAGAGCACCAGCGGGCGATCCTTGTCCGAGCCATCGGCATGCCACACCCGCGTCGTTCCGTCACTTGAGGCCGTCACCACCCGCGTCCCATCCGGGCTGAACGCCGCGGAAGACACCTCATCCACATCGCCGGAGAGCTCCAGCGGGTGGTCCTTGTCCGAGCCATCGACGCGCCACACCCGCGCCGTCCCGTCCTCAGAGGCCGTCACCACCCACGCCCCATCCGGGCTGAACGCCGCGGAAGACACCAGGCTCTCATGGCCCGAGATCACCAACGGGTGGTCCTTGTCCGAGCCATCGGCGCGCCACACCCGCGTCGTTCCGTCACTTGAGGCCGTCACCACCCGCGTCCCATCCGGGCTGAACGCCGCGGAAGACACCGGGCCCGCATGGCCGGAGAGCACCAGCGGGTGGTCCTTGTCCGAGCCATCGGCGCGCCACACCCGCGCCGTCCCGTCCCCTGAGGCCGTTACCACCCACGCCCCATTCGGGCTGAACGCCGCGGAAGACACCGGGCCCGCATGGCCGGAGAGCACCAGCGGGTGGTCCTTGTCCGAGCCATCGGCGCGCCACACCCGCGCCGTCCCGTCCCCTGAGGCCGTCACCACCCACGCCCCATTCGGGCTGAACGCCGCGGAAGACACCGGGCCCGCATGGCCGGAGAGCACCAGCGGGTGGTCCTTGTCCGAGCCATCGGCGCGCCACACCCGCGCCGTCCCGTCCCCAGAGGCCGTCACCACCCACGTCCCATCCGGGCTGAAGGAAGCCTCCTTGACGTAGCCCGAATGCCCTTCCAGCACTGCCGTGGTCATGGGTAGTTGGAGAAGATCCACGACATCCTGGCGCCATTCTGGCGAGGCTTCTGGTCGCGCCACCTCACGCAGCACGAGGGCCGCGAGGGTCGGGTCCCGCAGGCGCAGCCTCTCCACCTGAGCCGTTCGCGCAGAATGCAAGGCCGCGGTTTTCTGCTCGAGCTCCTCCTGCCGCAACCAGAAGGCCAGGGCCGTGCTCACCAGGGCCAGCACCAGGAGGGTGGCCAGCACACTGACTCCCTGCTTCATGCGCCGCCGCGCGCGATTCGCCGCATCGTTCGACCGGGCGATGAGGCACCTGCTCCTGGCGGACAACTCCCCGCGGTACTTCTGCTGCACGCGGTGAGCGTAGCCCAGCCGGTCCCCCGTCAGTAGATAGGAGGCGCCCTTGTCCTCGCCCGCGTGATTCGACTCCCACTTCAGGGCCCACTCCTCCACCTCGCGCAATTGCTGCTCCCGCTCCCAGTCCTCCTTCATCCATTTCTGGAGCCGCTCCCAGCGGCGGATGAGCTCCTCGTGGGCGAACTGCACCCAGGTGCCATCCCGTGCACAGGGTCTGTTCTCACCGTCCTTCACCAGCAGTCGGCTGCCCACCAGTCGCTCCAACACGGCGTCGAAGGCGTCACGCGCCTCGGCCTGCTCTGGGCGCACTTCCTCCACCCAGGCCCGGCGCCGCGTCTGGGGACTGGCCGCGTCGCGGAAGTCCACCAGCCGCACCAGCAGCCGCCTTGCCTGTCGCTGCTGGGCTTCAGACAACGCTTCGTACAGTTGGTCGGCCGTGTGCGTCAGCGCTCCCGCCACCCCGCCCATCTCCGCGTAGGCCGCGTGCGTCAGCCAGCCGCCCTCGCGCCGCTGCCATAGCAGGTCCAGCGTGTACTCCAGCAGCGGCAGCGCCCCGGGCTCATGCCCCACGTCCTCGCACAGCTTGTCCACCAGCCCTTCCTCGGGCTCCAGGCCCACCAGCCGCGCCGGCTCCTCGATGGTGGCTGCCACCTCCTCGGCCGCCAGATGCGCGACGAAGACGTGGTGCGCCTCGTCATACACGACGGCGTCCAGGCGCTTGTCTTTCTCCAGCACTACCTCACCGCAGCGCTCGAAGTGGTCCACGCGCATGGTACCCAACAGCACGCCCCCAAACTCGGGGGAGTTCGACAGGCGCCAGAGCGTTCGCATCAGCGTGGTGCATGCCTCCACTCCGCCCAGTTGGGTGAACACCTCCTCCATCTGGTCCATCACCAGCAGCAGCTTGCGCCCGGGCCTCGCCTCGCGCAGCCGCCCGGCCTCCTCCAGTACCTGCTCCGAGGTGGCTCCGGCGCTGGAGGGCAGCTCCTCGGCGCCGCGAAGTGCCCGCAGCTGCCGGAGCAGGCCCGCCAGGGCGGCGCTGGGGTCTTCCCTGGACGTGCTTCCCCTTACCAACTCACCGGGCCGCACCACCAGCACATCCCATTCCTTCGCGGGCAGCCGTGGAACCAGTCCGGCCATGACGACAGAGGACTTGCCCGCGCCCGAGGCACCCGCCACCACCTGGAATCGCGGCACCTGCCCCTGAGCGGCCCGTTGCACCTGTTGCAGGAGGCGTTGGGAGAGCGCCTCCCGTCCGAAGAAGAAGCGCTGGTGTCTGGCCTCGAAGGGCAACAGGCCCCGGTAGGGGCGGATGGCCACCGGCCGTATGTCCGGACCATCTCCGGCGTGCGCGTAGAGCTGGAGCGAGGCCCAATCCAGGTGGCGCCTCTCCAGCACCAGCCGCCGCCGCGCCTCCCCCAGTGCCCGCTCCATCGAGAACGAGGACTCCAGCAACCCGCTGTACAGCGCCTCCGTGAGCACCAGGGAGCCCGGCACCGACAGTGGCAGCCTCGAGGCCACCACCACGGGCACGCCCACCCGGTGCAACTCCTGCGCGACGCTGCCCAGGTGGTTGCCCGGCGCGCCCGCGTTTCCACTCATGCAGGCGCTGAGCACCACCAGGCGCAGGCTGGCGGTATGAGGGGCCAACACCTGACGCAGCAGGGCCCCCTCCACCAATTGGGGCTCATCCCCCTCGCGGGAGCCATTCCACCACAGCCCCACGGTCCCCGCCGGAGAGCGGCTCCCATGGCACAGCAGGTGGAGCACGGTGATGGATCCGCCGCCGGCCGCCAGCGCCTCGGACAGGCCGCGGAGTGAGACACCGCCCAGCACGTCCCGGCGCGTGTCGAAGTCCAGATACCCCGAAGCACACGCTCGCGCGAGGGCACGCTGGTGCGCGTCGGCCGGTACCAGGCCGCCCGCGTTGGACCAGGCGAAGAGGAGGCGTCCTCCCTCCGTGGCGGGTGGGCGCTTGGAGGGCGCCTGCTGCCGGGGCCACTCGTAGCGGATGGCGCACCCGGGCAACTCCCCGAGGTGTTGACCGGTGCCCTTGAGGGTCAGCAACTCCCAGGGCAGCGCATACAACTCCGCCGCCGCCGAGCGCACCGTCAGGAGCACCTCGCGCCCGTGCGCCAGGGCCTGCTCGATGGCCGCTTCGTGCCGTCCCCAGTCCAGCCGCCCCAGGAAGCCGCGCAGGAGATTGCCCAGGCGCTGCACGGCGTTGCTGTCCGGCACCTCCTTCTCCAACTCGGCCAGATCCGCCATCACCTGGGAATTCCACGGGAAGGGCGCGCTCTCGAAGACTCCCCCCTCCAGCCGGAGCTGGTAGTCCTGTGCCTCGAATCGGAATTCGAAGGGCTCTCCCGCATCGCGCGCGCGCGCGAACTCCAGCACCAGCTCGTAGCACCTCATGCCGGTAAATGAGTCCACGGCCTCGGAATGTGACGAGGTGGGCGCGCACCTCGCCGTGATGCGGCCGCGCGTGCTCCTCAGGCCACGGCCGCCACATGCGTGGTGGCCAACTGCCGGACCGCTCCTCGCGAGGGCAGCCATTCCACCAGCGACACCACTGCCCCACCGTCCGGATGGGGCTCGGCGATCACCGCGGTGAACCGTGTCTCCAGCTTCGCCAGCCGCTGCCGCTGGGGCTCCAACCCGGGGTTGGTCCGCAATTCCTCGAGGAAGTCGGCCCAGTCCGAGTCGGGCGCCTCCGGCGAGGGCAGCCGCATCAGCCAGATCCAACTGCCAGAGTTCGCGTGGAGCACCCCGGCGTCCTGCTTCCAGCGCGCCGCGTGGGTGTGACCGATGATGACCGCCCCCGCCTTGAACTTCTTCGCCAGACGCTGGGCGTCCTTCGTCTCCGCCTCGGTGGGCTTCAGGCTGAGGTAGCGCTCGCCGCTCTGGCCCACGATGAGCCGCTGCAGGCGTGCGTAGGCGCCCAGGGCGGTGCGGGCCAGCTTGATGCGAGTCCGTTGGCTCAGCTCCGCGTCGTCCCCACCGAAGCTCACGGGGGAGGGGCCCATCACTTCCTCCAGCTCTCGCCGCTCCTCGTCGGTGAGACCCGCCTCGTCCAGCCTGCGGGCCAGCCCCAGGTCCTCCTCGCCCGGCGTGTTGGGCTCGAAGGTGAGCGGCATCCGCGACTTGCGGAACAACTGCCAGAGGATGTCGAAGGTGGTGTTCTGGAACAGCAGCCTCACCGCCGAGGGATTGACCGCCAGCGCCGCCAGCAGCGCGCCCTGGAAGTCCGGCACCAGCAGATCCGCGAAGCGCATCCCATACAGCCGCTTGAGCGGGTTGAGCAGCTTCTTCACCAGCACGGAGCCGGCGGAGTATTTGTAATCCGCGGCTCGCGCGCCGGCCGGAGCGCCGGGCCCGGGCAGGTGGGCGTACTCCACCTTGTTCCAGTTGTCCCCGTGGTCACCATGGGTGAGCAGCAACCGCGCCCCGCCCACGTCGAGCAGCTCTGGCGCGTCCCCACGGTTGAACAGGAGCCTGGCGGCGATCTCCGGTGGCTGGCGCAGCGCCTCGCGCAACACGGCCTGGACCTCGTCCAGGGCCAGTTCGATGTCGTGGTTGCCCAGACGCACGATGACCTCCCCGTCCGCGGCCAGCAGACGCCCCAGCGAGGCGAATACCACCGCGGTGGAGGGCTCGGAGACGAGCGCCCGTGCCTGCCGCACCGCCCGCTCCACCTGGAGTTCGAGCGGATCCTCGTTCATCAGGAAGTCGACCGTGTCTCCGTTCAGCACCACCCGGGTGGGGGAGCCGGCGAGCGAGTCGAGGAACGCGGGCAGCGCCGTCTCTCCCGCGAAGATGTCGTAGCCCTGTCCATTGCCCAGGTGCAGGTCGCTCAGAATGACTGTCCGCATATCAAGGCCCCGTGAAGAAGATGGCTCTGGTGTGATCCACTTGCAGTTCAGCCTCGCGAGCGCAGCCGGTCCAACGCGGCCTGCCCGGCCTCCTTGTAGACCTGCTCCCAGTGGCGCAGTTGCTCGAGGGGGACGCGCAGTCGTTCCGCGATGGCTCGCGGCTCCGAGCCCGAGAGCAGTGCGAGCACCGCCTCCGCCATCTTCTCGGCGCTGGGATGGGGCTCCGCGACCTCCACCGGCCTGCCGAACAACGAAGCGGCGAGTTGCTGGGCCGAGGCGGGCCGTGCCTGCTCGAGTGCCTTCGCGGTGGAGACGGGAAGCTGGACAGCGGGATCCCCCAGCAGGACATAGCCGGCGAGATCCTGGCGCAGCATCCACAGGTGCGCCCGCTGGATGCGGTTCACCGGATTCGTGCGGCCCGAGAGCTGGGCTTCCTCCTGCAACTCGTAGAGAGAGGTGAGCTCGGTGTTCGCGTCCGTGAAGAAGCGCGACAGCGCGCTCAGTCCGACCCCGGCACGGCGCCCGGACACCAGGGAGCGCAACAGACCCTGGAAGCGGGAGGGGCGGTTCCTCGCTGTCGTGCCCAGGTCCTGGAAGCTGTACGACCAGGCCAGATCCATGTGGCCCATGACGGCCAGGGGTCCCTGGGGATTGGCGAGCACCGCCTTGGGCATCGCGGCGACGAAGGGCCGCTCTCCCAAGCGAGGCAGCGATGCGAGCAGCCGATCCAACTCCCCCGCGAACTGGCCGGCGTCACGCAGCTGGGACAGCCATGGATGGAAGGCGCTCCGCGAGGGCGTCCCCGCGCTGAAGCAGGCCAGATAGAACCAGAGGCCACCGGGGAGGAAGGGCCGGTTCGCCAGGGCCGAGGCGTCCAGCGTCTGTCGGGCTCCCAGGCTCATGGCTCCCTGGCGCCTGTGCTGCTCGTCCACGGACTTCCATCCCTGGCTTGGCGCGCCCAGCCCGTGACTCAGGGAGAACAGCACGCTCGGCTCCGGCGAGGCCGCTTGCTCCAGCAGCCTGTTGCCGGACCCGTCCTCCCCCTTCCCGAGCTCCAGGAGCTCCCTCACCGGGAAGTCCCCCAGTTCCTGGCTCTCTCGGCAGCTCTCGAGGCTGGGCAGGATGAGCCCCTGGTAGCCCACGCTCGTCGCCCGGGTTCCGTCATGCACGGTATAGAAGAGAGCGCGCGCCTGCGTGGTGGAGGGTTTCTTCTCCCAGCGCAGCACCTTCTCCACATACGCCTCGTAGTCTTCGTCCCGGGAGAACGCGAGCCGCCCGATGAAGCCATCACCGCCGAGGAGTTGCTGCATCTCGAGTGAGAGCTGATCCAGGTCTCCGAGCATGAGCAGGTAGCGGGGCCTCTTCGCCTCCGCGACCTTTTCGTCCTGGAGCACGCGCTTCTTCCATTCATGCGTCATGCGGGTGTCCAGGTCCGGTGGTGCCCGGTAGACGCGAACGGGCTCTCCTCCCTGGTCTTCCTGGCGCTGCTCGCGCAGGCGCTTGATGAGAACCAACAGCCGGTCCCCGGCCGGTCCCTCCGGCGCCACCACGCCCCAGCGCTGCGCGGGCAGCGCGTTGGGATCTCCGCCCGAGTCCCATAGGTGTGTCGGCATCTCGTTGGCGCCGGGCCTGGGCGGGTTCAACGCCGATTCGAGTGGGAGCCCTTCCTCCAGGGTCGGGTGATGGTCGTCCGCGTGTGTCAGGAGCAGCTCGAGGTTCATGTCTTGTTGGGTTTCCCTTCGTGAATAGAGTGAGCCCTTTCAACCAGGGTGGTGATGCACGTCTGGCTTCCAACCCCAGGCGCATCGCCTGGTAAGCGGGCGGTCCCCTCGCGCGGCCTGGTCGCTCTCGAGAAGCGAGAATCGAGAGGGAGATGCACAGACAGGTCGGCTGGGCTTCGATGCCTCGTCCGCTCGCGGAAGATTTTCACCACCGCTCTTCACCACCCGCCTGGAATCCGCGCCGGGCCGACGTTTCGTCCTTTCATGAAATTGACTTTGATAATCGATTTCACCTAGGACGTGGGCCGTCTCTTCCGTCCCTGGAGAGCACTTCGACCTGGAGGTCTTGAATGCGGAGCAGCACGGGGTGGAGCCTGAATAGACTGCTGTGGGGTGTCTGGTTTGGAATCTTGCTCCTGGCTGGCTGTGGGCAGTCTGGAAGTGTTCCAGGTGAGCAGGGGATGCGCGCCTCTGCCCTGCGGGCCGCGCGGGCGCCGGCCCGTGTCGCGGCGGGAAGCACTCATTCCCTGTCCGTGCGCCAGGATGGCACGGTCTGGGCCGTGGGCGGCAACTCCGCCGGCCAATTGGGAGATGGAACCACGACCCTTCGCCGGGTACCGGTGCGGGTGCTCGGCTTGAGCGGGGTGGTGGCCGTGTCCGCGGGGGGCGGGCACTCGTTGGCGCTGCGCTCCGACGGCACCGTGTGGGCCTGGGGGGACAACTCCTCCGGCCAGTTGGGGGACGGCTCCCTCGCCAACCATGCCGAGCCGGTGCGGGTGCAAGGGTTGGGTGGGGTGGTGGCCGTGGCCGCGGGTGGGTACCACTCGCTGGCGGTGCGCTCCGACGGCACCGTGTGGGCCTGGGGCAACAATTCCTCCGGCCAGTTGGGAGACGGCTCCCTCGACAACCGCGCCGGGCCGGTGCAGGTGCCTGGCTTGAGCGGGGTGGAGGCCGTGTCCGCGGGGGGCGGCCACTCGCTGGCGGTACGCTCCGACGGCACCCTGTGGGCCTGGGGGGACAACAGCTATGGCCAGCTGGGCAACAAGAGCGACTTCAACTCTTCCGAGCCGGTGCAGGTGCTCCGGGTGACGGGAGGGGTGGCCGTGTCCGCGGGCTCCAACCACTCGCTGGCGGTGAGCGCGGATGGCACCGTGTGGGCCTGGGGGGACAACAGCTATGGCCAGCTCGGCATTGCCAGCACCACACCGTTGCTGTCGATTCCGGGGCGGGTCCCGGAGGTGCGCGGGAGCGTGGCCGTGGTCGCGGGCGACAACCACTCGCTGGCGGTGTACGCCGACGGCACCGTGTGGACCTGGGGCTACAACGGCCATGGCCAGCTCGGCAATGGCTTCATGGTCGACAACTCCGAGCCGGCGCGGGTGCAAGGGCTGGAAGGTGTGTTGGCCGTGGCCGCGGGCAGCAACCACTCGCTGGCGGTACGCGACGACGGCACCGTGTGGGCCTGGGGCTCCAACGTGGAAGGCCAGCGGGGAGATGGGACCACGGGCCAGCTCTCCGTGCCGACGCGGGTGCCTGGGGTGAGCGGAGTGGTGGGCGTGGCCGCGAACATCTTCCACTCGCTGGCGGTGAGCGCGGATGGCTCCGCGTGGGCCTGGGGCAACAACAGCCATGGCCAGCTGGGGGATGGCTCCACGCGCAACAGCTCGGTTCCCGTGCGGGTGGATGGGCCGAGAGAGGTGGTGGGCGTGGCCGCGGGCAGTGGTCACTCGCTGGCGCTGCTCGCCGATGGCACCGTGTTCGCCTGGGGTAACAACACCTTTGGCCAACTCGGGGATGGCACCCGGGCCGGCCACTCCCTGCCAGCACAGGTGCGAGGGCTGCGAGGGGTGATAGCCGTGGCCGCGGGCAGCAGTCACTCGCTGGCGCTGCTCGCCGATGGCACCGTGTGGGCCTGGGGTTACAACCTGAACGGCCAGGTGGGGGATGGCACCACGACCTACCGCTACGAGCCGGTGGCGGTGAAGGGGCTGGAAGGGGTGGTGGCCGTGGCCGCGGGCGGCAACCACTCGTTGGCGGTGCGCTCCGATGGCACCACCTGGGCCTGGGGGGAGAACGTCAAGGGCCAGCTCGGGGATGGCACCCGGGCCAGTCGCTCGGCGCCCGTGGAAGTGGCGGCCGCGGGCAAGGCCGTGGCCGCGGCCCCTGGCCTCTCGCTGGCGGTGGGCTCCGACGGCTCGCCGTGGGCCTGGGGCGACAACTCCTCCGGACAACTGGGGGATGGTTCCACGACCTCCCGCCTGGTGCCGATGCGGGTGCAGGGAGCGGGCGAGGTGGTGGCCGTGGCCGCGGGCAATGGCCACTCGCTGGCGCTGAGCCTCGAGGGGGACGTGTGGGCCTGGGGCCAGAACGCCCGGGGGCAGTTGGGGGAGGGCACCTTGGACAGACGCCTCGCGCCCACGCGGGTACAGGGCTTGAGCGGGGTGGTGGCCGTGGCCGCGGGCGGTGCCTTCTCGCTGGCGGTGCGCGACGATGGCTCCGTGTGGACCTGGGGCGACAACGCCTTCGGCCAGCTCGGCAATGCACCGCCCCTGTATGCGACCTTCGTCGTTCGCTCCCTGCTGGATTGAGCGCGGGGCCTCACCCGAGACCCCCTCCTGAAGGGGAGCCAGCCAGGAGGGCCCAGGGTCTGGTGGATGCCCGCCCCGAATCAACCAGGGGCGGGCCGCATCAGATGAGACAAAGCCCGTGATACGAGGCCCCGCCATGAAGAGCTCCATCCTCCAGACCCTGCCCCTTGGTTCGCCCCCCTGGGTGACCGCGGATCCGTTCCTGTTCTGCGTGCACCATGACGACCACTACCCCGCTGGCAACGAGCACCTGGGACCGGAGGCCTCGCTCGACGGCCGCAACCTGGGCCAGGACTTCGAGGGGAAGGACGGCTGGCGCATGTACCACGGTGAGCAGGTGCCGGGCTTCCCCGGGCACCCGCACCGCGGCTTCGAGACGGTGACGCTGGTGCGCAACGGGCTCATCGACCACTCGGACTCGCTCGGCGCCACCGCGCGCTTCGGCCACGGCGACGTGCAGTGGTTGACCGCGGGCGCGGGCATCGTGCACTCGGAGATGTTCCCGCTCGTGAAGAAGGGCGAGCCCAACCCCACCGAGCTGTTCCAGATCTGGCTGAACCTGCCGGCCGAGGACAAGCACGCGCCGCCCCACTTCTCGATGCTCTGGAGCCAGGACATTCCCCGCCTCTCGTTCACCGACGCGGCGGGCCGGCGCACCGAGGTGACGGTCGCCGCGGGGGAGCTCGAGGGCCGGCGCGCGCCGCCGCCACCGCCCCGCTCGTGGGCCTCGCGTCCGGACACCGACGTGGCCATCTGGACCGTGCGGCTCGAGCCCGGCGCGACGTGGACCCTTCCGCCCGCGAAGAATCCGCGCGCCCATCGTACGCTGTACTTCTTCGAGGGCGACGCGGTGAAGGTCGCGGACCAGGTCTTCCGTGAGCACCAGATATTGGCCGTGCAGAGCGAGGTCGCGCTGCGGCTCGAGGCCGTGGGCGGCGCGGTGGAGGTGCTGATGTTGCAGGGGCGTCCCATCGGGCAGCCCGTCGTGCAGTACGGCCCCTTCGTGATGAACACCCGCGCGGAGATCCAGCAGGCGTTCAACGACTACCAGCGCACGCGCTTTGGCGGCTGGCCGTTCGGGAAGGACGATCCGGTGCACCCGCGCGAGGAGGGCCGGTTCGCGCGGCACGCGGACGGCCGCATCGAGCGCCCGGCTCGCTGAGGCCATCCGGCACCGGGAGGTGACCTTCTATGAGCCGCGGCGGGGGGGTGGCTCCGTCACGCGGAGGGTGGCCACCACCTGGCCGTGGTCGGACTGGATGCGGTCGGGCCGTTCCCGGCTCAAGGTCCGGTCGACGAGGTGGTCATTGAAGTAGTGGACGTACTCCACCTCGCCCAACCGTCTGGGATTGAGCCGGCTGAACTCCTGGGAGACGTAGATTTGATCCAGGGTGTCGTAATAGCCGTTGTAGATGTGGCTGTAGCTGACATCCCGCCGGGTGTTCTGCCGCGCCTGGATGTCGAAGGCGTTGTAGAGCAGCACATCCCAGATGGCCTGCTTCTCGTCATGGGGCAGGTAATGGACGGGAGGCGTGCCCGAGACGATCACCGTCGTCACGGACAAGGCGGAGTCGTTCAGGTCTCCGAGCAGGACCACGGGCCGCTGGGTCCCCTCCATCAGCTTGAGCAGGATGCAGCGCAGGGCGTAGGCCTCGGCGGAGCGGACCATGAGGGAGCGCGCGCTGCCCAGGGCGATGTTCTTGGCGTCCGACTCCGCCCCCTCGTCCAGCAATGGGCGCTTGGACTTGAGATGCGCGACGAGCACGCTCAGCTCGTGGCCCTCCGGCAGTTTCAGGTCGGCCTGCAACACCGGTCGGGAGAACGACTTGATGGGGTCGGGAATCCCGGAGACGGTGAGTGTGAAGCCGTCTGGAAAATCGTGGTGCGTGATCGTCCGGACGACTTCCAGTGAGGTGGCCAGTCCCACCTGGGGGGTTTTCTGCTCCTGGGCCGCGACCATCACGTGGAAGGGGGCTGCCCCGGGTGCTCCCGCCTGGACGGCGTCCTTCAGCGCATCCAGATGCCACACCTCCTGGAAGCCGACGATCTCGGCATCCATCCTCCGCAGCTGACCGCCAATCCAGGCGATCTTCTCCGCGTACTCCTCCTTGCTGAACGGTCTGTCGTTCGGATAGGTCACCTGCCCCGGCAGGGCGAGATTGAGCACGTTGAACGTCCCTACCTTGAAGCGCGACATGGGTGTCTCCTGAATTCGAATCTCGGTGCGCGGGCGGCGCCCCGTCCCCCCGGAGATGACCTCCGCTTCGAGCGAGTGTACGGTTTTTCCCGCGGCGACGCATGGGGATGGGCAGAGGGGTCCCCGGGGGGACGCTCTCGGCTATGAAGTGTCCGACACATTTCGGGGGGTGAGCGGGTGACGACAGAGCGCAATGGGACGGACTCGAACCCAAGGGTACCGCGAACGTTCGGAATGCGGCTGATCATCGCCTACAAGTTCGTGAAGGCCTTCTTGATGATCGGGTTGGCGCTCTGGTTCACGGCCGATCCGGAGGCCGCCTATTCGTTCGGGCAACACGTCGCGTACGAGTTCGTCGAGGCGCGGCCCTTCCTGGTGCGGCTCGGCGAGTGGATCCACACCCACCTGACGGAGCGGGTGATCGAACGCAGCGCCCTGGTGGCCTGGCTGGACGGGCTCACCACGGGCCTCGAGGGCTTCTTGCTCCTGCTGGGGAAGCCCTGGGGGGAGTGGCTCGTCGTGATCAGCTTGTCCTTGTTCCTGCCCTTCGAGGTCTATGAGCTGATCCACAAGCCGGGGGCGGGCAAGGCGATCGTGCTGCTCCTCAACGCGGCGATTGTCGTGTACCTGGTGTACGCACGGCTCCTGTCGGCCCACCGCGCGCGTTCGGGACAGGCGCCTCCGGCCGGGTAGGGGCTGGCCCTCCGCCTCGCGACGTCACTTGTCGAGGAAGCGGCGCTCCCAGCGCAAGGTCTCCTCTCCGTCGATAGGGTAGTGAATGCCGGGCTCCTGGTAGAGCCAGGGCTCCAGTGCGCGTGCCCACTCGCGGTAGAGGGGCAGGTCCCGGCCCTGCTCGGTGTCACCTGCTTCTGGCCAGGAGCCCAGGGTGACGACAGCCCGGTTGCCGGGCATCTCCTGGATGAGGACCTCCTGAGAAGAGAAGCGGGAGCGCAGGCCAGTGAGTCCTCCCAGTTCGTCGAGGACGGGGGCACCCAGGAAGTTCATCCATGCGGGTCCGCGGAGCCGTGTGCCGATGTTCCAGGACACATGGCTCAGGTCGGTGTCGTCCAGTCCCGGGTGGCGAAAGCGCAAGGATGAAAGTTCTCTCGGAATGCCGACGTGGTTGAAGGCGAGGCCCGCATGGCCAGAGCAGAAGGGAAGGGGCGCCGCGAGTTCCCACATGAGTTCTCGCACGTGCTCTGGTCCCTTTTCTTCCAGGTACTCGGTGGGCAGCCAAAAGGACAATGCACTGACGGCGTTTCGAGCCACGCTGTCCAGTAGCTTTCCGCAATACTCGACTTCGTAGCCGCGGGCTGAACTCGGGCTGTCATACCATGCGAAAACGAGGTCGCCTGGAGCGCGCTCATCTCTCAGCTCGCGTTAGGTCTTGTTCCGCGCCGAGTCATCCAATTCCCACCAATCGCCATTGTAATCGGGCGACCATGAGGGTGCGCTCGGCCCGACGACTCGCAGGTAGGTTTCCATCGAGCTTGCCACCTTGGAGGCAATCTCTTCATGCGGATGATTCATGTAGAGGCAGATGCGGATGCCCTCGCGAATCATCAGCCCGCCATGCCACGCGGGGTAGCGTACTCGTGGGTAGTGCTCGTTCATTTGTGTCGTCCGGGAGCATGACGAGTAGAGCGCCTCCCTGGAACAGGGTTTTTGCTGGAGTGTTGCACATTGCCCCTTGGGATTCACACTAGTAAAGTGCTTGGCCGCTTCGGCCGAAGTCATTTCTGGGCGGCGTTTCCAGCGGGATTGTTGTCCGCTCATGGAGCAGGAGGTCGTATGCCGGTGGCACGGTTCGTGTCTCTACTACGGGGTGGCGCTCGTTGGAGGTCTGCTGGGGCCATGCTGCCGCTGGCGGGACTGTTGCTGGCCTCGGGTTGTGCCACGGGGGCTTTCGGTCTGCCGGAGCTTGTTCCTTCACTCCAGTCTCAGTCCTGTGCATTCAGCCCCGGGTGCATGGCTCCGGCGGCCAGCGGTGAAATCCTCGCTCCCTCAGTGCCAGTGGTCGTGAGGGCGACTCAGGCAGTGCGAGGACTGCTCACGCTCAAGGACTTCCTGGACGAGGCGGAGGTTGCACGAGTGGAGGCCGTGCTCGTGCAGTGCGCGAGGGATGCGGACTTCCAGGTCAATGAACGCGAGTACGGCCAGGGCAAGTTTCCGGATGATCGGGAGTGTGACCGGGTGGTGAGCCAAGAGGGCAAGAAGAGCATCACCCGGGCCATGCAACTGGGGGCCTTGAAGCATGACATGGCATTCGCCTGCGTCGAGAGGGAACTCGGCCGGGACTTCTCGGACCACATTACTCGCGAGCCACGCTACGGGCGGAATCCTTCCACTGGAACATATACATTGACGGAAGAGCGGTTTGAGTCTCTCGTTCCGGATCTTGTCATTCACCTCATCCGGAACGCCAACCGGATTCAGTTGCTATACGATTTCTACTTTCCTTGTACCTCCCTCAAGAAGAGCAATCCTCTGGGGAGAAACAGGCGAACCCTCCAGGAGAAGCTGGACAAATATGACTCGCTCCCTGGAGAGCCGCCTCGTGCACTCGTGACCCCTCAACTTGGAATCAGCCGATGAACAGCTCTTATCCTCGAATTCGTCACCATGAGCAGGGTCCAGATGGTGATGTGCTCGTGCGGAGAGAAGTCGTCCGGCTGGTGCTATACCTGCCGTTCAATCATCATGCGCTCGCTCTTCCCATTCAGCGTGCGCTAGATATGTACCTGGACGCGGTTGGGACGGGGCCCAAGATCTTCTCGGAGTACTCTCTGGGGTACGAATCCGCTGCTTTACACGAGGACAGCTGGTCGAACATCCGCCAGATGCTCTCCACCTCGGACGAGGAGTATTTCCTCGATGACGAGGCGGATGAGCAACTCCGCTTGATGCAGATGAAGAACCAGTTCGACCGGATGGTGGAATTGTCGAGCGAGGAGCACGGCGTCACCGGCTACGGCTTCTTCTACTGGGCGCGTCTGTCGTGGCGCGTGCCTCCGAAGAACCAGGTGAGTCTGGTGAGCTTTTCCTGGCCCACGGAATACCTGGAGGCGTGTGGTTCCGGGCGGATGCGGGAAGAGATGATGGCATTGGCCAAACTGCTGCCCTATGCCTCGGGCCACGCTGGGCTCGCTTTCTCCTCTCCCAACCTCTGGGGGCCCTCGATGAAGGACATCCATGAGGAGGCGCTGCGCTACCCTGGCCTGGATGTGACACACGGCCAACGGGAACTGGGCATGCACGTTGACGGCGTGCACTGGCTCAATTTCCTGGGCCCGGGGGTGTTGTCCCAGGTGGGCGGTGCCGAGGCGCTCCGTTCCCGGCTGCATTCCCCTTCCACCACCGTGCAATCGCTCGAGGACGGGCGAGTCCTGGTGTCGCTGGGCCCCGGGCCCGAGGCGGGCGACCTGCACCAAGGCGACACGCTGCCTGGCTATCGTGAGCTGGCGCGCGTGCTCGAGCCCTGGCTCTTTTCCTTCCCTGCTCACATGTCCTGGCGGGACTGTCCTCCCGATACGGCCCGCCGCTGGTGGCGCCGCTTTCTCGACGAGTGACCCTTGCTGGGGCCTCTTTGCTACCAGGGGTCGTTCACGGTTTCGCGGACTGCGGCGGACGGCCTCGGTCCTTCGAGACAGGAAAGTAGCATTTGCCCTGGTACTCGGCCTGGATGGCGGTGCAGGGAGGGCGCCGCTCAAGCGTCACCCAGCATCCTCCGTTGATTTCAATCTCATCCAGATCGGGTCTACAGGGAGCCTTCGCCTGATTGCGGAAAGGTTCGTAGGGGAGGGGATAGGCAATGGATGCTGCCTTGAGCGCACCTGTGTTGGCCAATCCCGGCGCATCGAGTTGAGAGGGTCTCTTCCCTGCCTCGTTCCAAGAGGCGAGTTCTGATCGCCCCGAACCACCTACCCCATGGAGCCAGACACCCAGCGCGAGCACCGCGGCACTCGCTGCGGCGCACGCGGCCCACCGTCCCCAAGGGCGCACGGCCCCTCGGGCGATGTGGGCCTGTACCTGAGGGCTGCCCTCCACACGCGTGAGGGCGGCGGTCATCTGCACGAAGACGTTCGTCAGCTCCGACACCTGCGCCGAGTCGGGCGACCGCACCACCGTCAATGACATGGAGGACGTGGCTGGCCGACAATAGACCCGCACCTCCCATGCTCCTTCGGGCCGCCACTCCACGCCTGTTCCTGGCAGCAGCGTCAGAGCCGCCCTGCCTGTCCACCCGTGCCGCGCTTCGTAGAGGCGGCCCAAATCCGGCCCCACCTCCTCGTAGCTCCTGCCGAGCAGGAACGGCCCCTCCCCACTGTCCTTCCCGCGCTCTTCATCCGCCATGCGACGCCCCTTGCTGGACTGCTGCCACGCACGGCAGCGTACTTGACCGCTCAAGTCAAGTCGAGCGAGAGGTCTTGTTGGGTTCGGTGAGCGCTTTCCCAGGGGGCTCCGGCGCCCGGGCACTGCGGCTTTCGCGGCTCACGGATTGCCGGATCCCTTGGGTTCTTCCTTCGGAAAAGAGACGAGCGCCCGGACCGGGTAGTGGTCCGAGCCTCCCTCGCGCAGCACCCGGGCCTCGGAGAAGGTGAGCCCTCGTCCGAGGATGTGATCGATCTCCACCACCGAGGGCAGGGCGGTGTTCGCCCCGGGCCAGGTGCTGCCGCAGGAGGCGGCCGGTCCGTCACAGGAGTGGGCGAAGCCCGCGGCGGTGAACGTCTTCAGCGCGGAGGCCCGCCGGCCCTCGTTCATGTCTCCGAGCAACAGCAGGGGCCGCTTCTCCTTGGCGTAGCGCTTCATCAGCTCCTGTGCCTGCCGCGCGCGCAGCTTCTCGTTCTTCTCCATGGACTCGAGCAGCCCCTCGGAGCGGGTGTGCCGGGCCCCGGGCGCCATGAGGTGCACGCACACGGCCTTGAGCGTGCGCCCGCCGAGCTTCATCTCGGCCTCCAGGGCGGGCAGACGGTGGGGCTTCTCGGGGAAGCGCTCGGTGCGCGACAGGGGATGGCGGCTGGCGAGGCCCACGCCCCAGGTGCCCGTGCGCGGCGCGAACACGGTGTGGGGGTACTCCTTGGCGAGGCGCTCGCGGAAGGCGCGGGCGAAGCCCGGTGTGAGTTCGCGCAGGCAGAGCAGGTCGGGCTTCTCCTTCTCGATGACATCTAGCGACTTCTCCACGTCCGACGCGGGTGCCTCGTAGAGGACGTTGTAGGTCATGGCCGTGAATCGGGGAGGGTCTCCACTGGCCGAGAGGAGGGCGAGCACCGCGAGCAAGGGGGCGTGCATGCCCCGCCGGGGTGCAGGGACGAGGCCAGGGGCACCGTGGCGGCGGACGTGGCCGGGCGAGGACAGGTTCGTGGTCGTGGGGACACACGGACGTGGCTCGGCACACGCGGTCCAGTCAGCGTCAGAGACGAGGGATTGGAGACGTCTCTGGGCACGAATTCCTGACGAGGAGCAACACGATGGGATGGGCGACCGATGCGGTCAGTGCATTGACGAGGGGCGAAGAGGTCACGGTCCGGCCGCGAGGCGGCTCCATGCGAGGACGGATCGAGGATGGGCAGCCGGTCACGTTGGGTCCCGTGGACCCGGCCGTGGTGGAGGCTGGAGACGTGGTGCTGGTCCGGTGGAGAGGAGGATTCCTCCTGCATCTGGTGAAGGAGGCCACCGTGGGCCGGCTGCTCATCTGCAACAACGTGGGCAAGGTGAACGGTTGGGCGAGCCGCCGGGCTGTCGTCGGGCGCCTGGTGCGGGTCCATCCCTTACGGAGGTGATGCCCGACGGCCGTTCATCCCCGGCCGAGTTCGAACGCGCAGACGTAACAGGTCTTTCGATAGCCCGGCACGGGGTAGCCACATTGGGGGCAGTCGCGATCCCCTTCGAGGAGACCGTTGTTGAGGGCGTCCGCGATTCCGTCTTCACGTCGGCTCCAGGCCCTGGCCTGCTCTTGCTCCGGGGTGGGGGCCGACGACTCGTCGGGAGTCCCAATCACCAGCCTGGGCAGTTCTCCCGGATGCGGTTCCTCGCGAGCGATGCAGTGTCCCGCACGCGCATGCCGCAGCGTCTCCTCATCCGTCCGGCAGTAGTACACGTCCTGCTTGCAGTGCGCACAGTGCCGGACATCGGCGCTGGCGGTGGGTCGCAGGTCCTGCCACGTCCTCGGACAGACGAACTTCATCCGGACAGGGCATTTGCGGATGGTGCGCTCGGTACGCATCGGGGGTGCTTCCTGGTGAGGGGGTGAACGCGGGAGATGGACCACCCACGTCCGCCTTCACGGGGACTGACGACAGCTCCTCTCGCTGGGGCGTTGCACGTTGCCCCTCCGGGTGCACGTCTGTACAGTGCCCGGCTTCATGAAGCCAGAGAAGGAAGAAGGGGCTTTCACCGGGTCCCGGCGCAAGCCCTGGACGGGACCTCGCGGACTCGATGCCGTCCTCCAGGGGTGGCGCGAGAACAACCAGATCTGGCCCGACATCGTCCTGGACGAGGTGACTCCGGCCCGGCTCGGCGCCCATGCGCCCATCCCCGAGGGCGTCGCCCCCCAGGTGCGCGAGGCCCTGCGCCGCCGCGGCATCGAGCGGCTCTTCTCCCACCAGGCCGAGGCGTACGAGCTGGCCCATTCGGGCAAGAACCTCGTCATCGCCACGCCCACCGCCTCGGGCAAGAGCCTCTGCTACAACCTGCCCCTGCTGGACCGCTTCGCGCGTGAGCCCCAGGCCCGGGCCCTCTACCTCTTCCCCACCAAGGCGCTCTCGCGCGACCAGGAAGAGTCCCTGCGCGTCTTCATGCGCGAGGCGGGCCTGGAGCACGGCGCCATCACCTTCGACGGAGACACCCCGGCGGATGCCCGGCGCGCCGCCCGCGAGCGCAGCGGCGTGCTGCTCACCAACCCGGACATGCTGCACACCGGCATCCTCCCGCACCACGCGAGCTGGGCTCGCCTCTTCTCCAACCTGCGCTATGTCGTCATCGACGAGCTGCACACCTACCGGGGCGTCTTCGGCTCGCACCTGGCCAACGTGCTGCGCCGCCTGCAGCGCGTGGCGGCCTTCCATGGCTCCTCGCCCACCTTCATCCTGGCCTCGGCCACCATCGGCAACCCCAAGGCCCACGCCGAGCGGATGCTGGGCCGCGAGGTGGCGCTCATCTCCGAGAGCGGCGCCCCCGCCGGCGAGCGCCGCGTCATGGTCTACAACCCCCCCGTGGTCAACGCCGAGCTGGGCATCCGCGCCAGCTACCTCAAGAGCGCCGTGCGCCTCACCGCGGACCTCGTGCGCGCCGAGGTGTCCACGCTCCTCTTCGCCCAGTCGCGCAACTCCGTCGAGGTGATGCTCAAGTACCTGCGCGACAAGTTCGTGGCCGAGAAGATGGACCCGAACCTCATCCAGGGCTACCGCGGCGGCTACCTGCCCGGCACGCGCCGCGCCACCGAGGCCGCCCTGCGCGCCGGTGAGGTGCGCTGCGTGGTGGCCACCAACGCGCTGGAGCTCGGCATCGACATCGGCTCGCTGGACGCCGTGGTGTGCGCGGGCTACCCGGGCTCGGTGGCCGCGCTCATGCAGCGCTTCGGCCGCGCCGGCCGCCGGGGCGCGGGCAGCCTCGCGCTCCTGGTCACCTCCAGCGCCCCGTTGGATCAATACCTCGCCTCGGATCCCCGCTTCCTCACGGGCGCGCCGGTGGAGCACGCGCGCATCGATCCGGACAACGTGGAGATCCTCGTGCAGCACCTCAAGTGCGCCGCCTTCGAGCTGCCCTTCGCCGAGGGCGACACCTTCGGGGACGTGCCGGCCGAGTCCGTGACGGACGCGCTCGGCTATCTGTCCCAGCACGAGGTGGTGCACCCCTCGCCCGGCCCCGAGGGCCGCAAGATGTTCCACTGGTCCTCGGACGCGTACCCGGCCAACCACGTGTCACTGCGCAGCGTGGGCTGGGACAACGTGGTCATCATCGAGCTGGGCACGGACCGCACGCTCGCGGAGATGGACTTCCGCTCGGCGCACACCATGTTGCACGAGCAGGCCATCTACCAGCACGAGGCCGAGCAGTATCAGGTCGAGCGCTTCGACTACGACAACCACAAGGCCTACGTGCGCAAGGTGGCGCCGGACTACTTCACCGACGCGATGACGTACGTGCGCGTCAATGTCATCCAGGAGGACCAGGGCGCCCCCATGGGCCCCACGCTCCAGGCGGGCATGGGCGAGGTGAGCGTCATCGAGAAGGTGGTGGGCTACAAGAAGATCAAGTTCCACACCCACGAGAACGTCGGCTACGGCGAGGTGGCCCTGCCGGAGATGCAGATGCACACCACCTCGCTCTGGCTCACCGTGCCCGAGACCGTGGTGCGCTCGTTCGGCGCGCCGCGCCCCGCCGTCATCGACGCGCTCCGGGGCATCGCCACCGCGCTGCGCACCGTGGCGTGCGTGGGGTTGATGATCGATCCGAGAGACCTGGGCAAGACGCTCGGCAGCAAGGACGACGCGGACGGGCCGCCGCGCAAGGACGGCGGCGTGGGCTTCGATCCGACCATCTTCCTCTACGACAACATCCCCGGCGGCGTGGGCCTGGCGGCGCGGCTGTTCGATCAGCGCGAGGAACTGCTGCGGCGCGCGCGCCGACTCCTGGAGGGGTGTGCGTGCGAGGAGGGTTGCCCCGCGTGCATCGGCCCGGCGGCGGGCTCCTTTCCAGGCAGTGCTCCGGTGGAGGAGCATCCGCGCAAGCGGCTCGTGCTGGAGATCCTCTCGGCGCTCGGCGTCGTGGCCCTGCAGTAGGGAATGGGCGGTCGATGAGTTAGGGAGCGTGGTATACCACGCTCCCTAATGCCCGTGGCCGAGCCCAAGCCCCATGTCCATCACCGAACTGCGCATTGAAGGGCTTCGTACCCTTGAGAAGATCCGGCTCAAGCTGGGTGGGCTTACCGTACTCATCGGGGACAATGGGTCTGGCAAGAGCAGCATCATCGAAGCGTGCGAGCTGCTGCATCGGGCGGCGAGCGAACGGTTCCTGGACGAGTTCTACAGCGTTCATGGGGGCCTGACCTCGTTGTTGAGGCAGGGGGCTCCTCGTCTGAAGCTGGGGGTGACGATAAAGCCCGATCCTGATTCGTTTTCAAATCAGGGGGCTGAAGATTGGTCGAAGTTCGACCTCGTCGAGTACGACATCCTTCTGACGCCAGAAGGAGGGGCTTTCGCTTCGGTGGAAGAGACAGTGCGGGTATACCCACGCAAGGGTTCAGACTGGGCGAAGGCCTGGTCTCGAAAAAAGAGACCACCGAAAACAGTCGACTCCATCCTTCTCCTTCATAGGACCGGCTCTCAATACACGACAGCCGGGCTCGGCGTGTTTCTCGAGGGAGAGATCGCCTTCAATGTCCTCTCTCCTAATCAAGTCAATCTCTATAGAGACAGTGCTGACTGCTATACAGCACTCAAAATCATTGCCAGCCATCTCAGGCACATCCGGGTTCACCTCCCGTTCGAGGTTCTTCCTTCCTGGGCGGCACGCGCACTCGACAGGAAGTCAGCGTTGCGGGCCTCGATACCCTTCGCTCCCGCCAAGCACCTGGAGAAGCTAGGCGTCAATCTGGCGAACTCCTTCCATGCGCTGAAGAATAATTTCGGTCAGGACGAGTGGAACCAGACCCTGGAGTACGTGCGACTCGGACTGGGCAGCCACATTGAAGATGTCACGACCTGGGCGGACCCGGGTGGTGGCAATGTGGGGCTGTCCCTCAAGCTCAAGAACCTCGACCAACAAATCCCCTCCTCGCAGCTATCGGACGGGATGCTGTCGTATCTGGCCTTCGTCGCGCTGTTCAGGCTGCATGACGGCGTTCCTGGCCTCATGGCCCTGGATGAGCCGGATCTGCATCTGCACCCCAGGTTGCTCATGCGTGTCCTGGACATGTTCGAGTCGATGGCCAGGCGGTTTCCTGTCCTGGTCTCCACTCACTCGGACCGGTTGCTCGATGGACTCTCCGAGCCGGCCCGCTCCGTCGTGCTCTGCGAACTCGATGATCGGCAGGCGACCCACCTCCTCAGGCCCAATCCACGTCTTCTGGCGAAATGGTTGGAGCGTTACCGGGGTCTGGGGGACATCCGGGGTGAGGGGCACGAGGCCTCGGTGTTCACGCGCGAGGATCCGGCCTGATGCGACGGGTGTGCGTCCTTTACGAGGATCAACGAGGGCCCACCAGGGGGTTTGGTCTGCATGAGTTGGTGAAGGCCTGTGTCCGAGACGCGCTGAAGGACTCCCCGCGGCGGGAGGTGGATGGAGCGCTCGACGATTGCCGGCCCATGAAGGGGATGCCCAAGCTCCTCAAGGCCTGCCGCCAGGACATCGATCTCATCGCCGACGACGGCCGCAGCGTCATCGCCGTGTTCGACAATGACGAGATCCGTGGAGACCTCAAGCTTCCTCGGAATGCGCCCGATGAACTCGTCATCCAGCGCATCCGGGAAGGAGGAAAGCACAGTGACCGGCTCTTCGTTGTCCTGCTGAAGCAGAACATGGAGTCCGTCATCCAGGCCGTGCGGCAATGTGACGGAAGCATCGATCCAAAGCGCCTCGACTCCGCGTTGAAGAAGAGCCTGCTCGAACGTGATGCCCTCCTGAATGGATTGACCGTCGAGCTGAAGCGGCCCATCCGTGACTGCATCCAGGAAAAAATGCCGTCGTTTCGTGCCCTCGTCGAGCTGCTCTGCCGGGAGATCGTGCCCAGGTCCAAGGCTCGGGGGCGACCTGGTCCCAGCAGTAAACGTTCCAGGTCGAAAGCGCGGTAGGCCGGGCTGTCTTCCGCGCACGTGCGCGTTGCCGCTCCGGGTATACACCTGTACAGTGTCCCGTTCGAGACGAGGTGCACCGTGGACTTGAAGCGCAAGCTGGCGCGGCTCGGCGGCGTGGGTCCCGGGGGCAAGCCGGGTGCGTCCGCGACTCCGGCTCCGGCCCCTCCCGTGGTTCCCGCCCCCGCTCCCGCCGTGGAGCCCGAGGCTCCCTCGGCGGAGCAGGCCGCGCGCGTGGCCATGCTGCGCCGGATGCTCGGAGAGCTGACCGAACGTCATGGGACGGCGCTCCGCCGGGGTCCTCCGCAGCCTCCTCCGGGTCCTCTCCCCGCCGAGCCCCGGACGACGCCGCATGGGATCATCCACGTCGCCGAGCGCCTGCTGTCTCCGGATCATCACCATGGAAGCGCGCCGCTCGCGGAGGCGCTGGACGCGGAGGCCGCGCTGGTGGCGAGCCTCGCGCTGCAGCCGGGCCTCGCGGGCGTGGACTTCCAGCGCATGCTCTTCCTGGACACGGAGACGACGGGACTCGCGGGCGGCACGGGCACGGTGCCCTTTCTGGTGGGCCTCGCCTGGTTCGAGGGCCGCTCGTTGCGTGTGCACCAGCTCTTCCTGCGCCGACTGGGCGAGGAGGCCCCGCTCCTGCGGGAGCTGGCCGCGCGCATGGCCCAGGCCTCGTGCCTCGTGACGTTCAACGGTAAGAGCTTCGACTGGCCTCTCTTGCGCACCCGCTTCGTGCTCAACCGCGTGCCCGTCCCCGCCGAGCTGCCGCACCTGGATTTGCTGCACTGCGCTCGCCGCGTCTTCAAGCACCGGGGCAGCGGGACGCGGCTGGTGCACCTGGAGGAGCAGGTGCTCGGCTTCCACCGCGTGGGCGACGTGGACGGGGCGCTCATCCCGGAGCTGTACTTCCGCTTCCTGCGCGGCGCCGAGGGCTCGGCCCTGACGCCCGTGCTGGAGCACAACGTGAATGACCTCCTCTTGCTGGCGGCCCTGCTCGGCCTGCTGGCACGGCGCTTCCGGGCGAGCGGCGCGGAAGGGGAGGACCCGAGGGACTTGCTGGGCTTCGCGGGCGTGGCGCTCCGGGCGAGAGACCCCGAGCGGGCGCTCGCCTTCGCCCAGGCCGCGGCGGCGGGAGACTCGGGCGCGGTGCGGGCCGAGGCGCTCGCGCTCGCCTCGCGGTTGTCGCGCCGGGGCGGGGATGTCCGCACGGCGGTGGCCAACCTGCAGCGGGCGCTCGCGTCGGCCCGGAAGGACCAGTCGGCCCCGCTCCACCTGTCCCTGGCCAAGCTGTACGAGCACGGACTCAAGGATCTGCCGCTCGCGCTCCATCACGCCCGGCTCTGTCCTCCCGCCGAGAGCGGCGAGGCCCTGCGCCGCCGCGTCGAGCGCCTGGAGCGCAAGCTGTCCAAGGCGACGCGCGCCTCCACCCTGGACCTGGGCGAGCCGCTTTGAGCTAGGCCCGCCAGGGCACGAGCACCCGGGGCGGTTCCCGCTCCGCCCGGGCCAGTTGCGTGAGCATGTCGTCCACGCGCGTGAGCCAGTGCAGCAGGCGGAAGGGGCTGGCGGTGCCCCGGCGGGCGGCTTCCTCGGGCGCGAGGCGGTGCCGGGCCTCCTGGATGAGCGTGGACGCGGGCTCGACGCGGGGCGGCGCTTCCTGGCCCAGCGCGCCCGCCAGCACCCGGGCGTTGTTCGCGAGCCGCTCCGCCGCCTCGCGCAACAGCCCCCGCGACGCGTCGTTCATCTCCATCAGCCCGCGTCCCATCTCCAGGTGCCGCACGGACAGGACGAGTTCGGACACGGTCCGCAGGATGTGCGTCGCGCGTGGGGTGAAGTGCCGGAGCCCTCCGGTGAGCGGTTGCGCCGCGGTGCGCAGGTCGCGCAGGCGCGCGTCCAGCACCCGCGCGGAGTCGAGCAGCCGGTCCGGGTCGGTCTCCGGGGTGCGCTTCACCACGGCCTCCTCGAGGTACTCGCACACCGCGTCCAACACCTGCCGGGCGGAGGTCTGGATCTGCGCCGTGGTGCGCTCGGGGAAGAGGATGAGGGCGATGATGGCGCCAGCGGCCGCGCCGACCGCCGTCTCCTCGATGCGCAGCAGGAGGAGCGCGGGGGTGAAGCGGCCGAGCAATCCATAGAGCACGGACAAGAGCGTGGTGAACCAGAACACCATCCACGCGTAGGAGATTTGAATCAGGTAGAAGCCGAAGAAGACACACACGAAGATGCTCACCAGCTCGATGCCGGTGTGGCCACTGACGGCCCTGGCGAGGAACAGTCCGGCCAGCACGCCGAGCACCGTTCCCAGCACCCGCGCCCAGGCGCGCTGCAGCGTGTCTCCCCGCGAGCGCGTGCGCGTGAAGATGACGAAGGCGGTGATGACGGCCCAGTACCAGCGCTCGGCGGACACCGCGTAGCCCACCGCCATCGCGATGACGCTCGCCACGGTGATTTGAATGGCCTGGCGCGTGGAGGGATGGAGGCCCGTGTGCGCGAGCGGGCCCGGCGCGGCGTTGCCCGCGGGGGCGGCGGCCGGCTCCGGGACGAGCGGAGGATGCTCGCGGGGAAGCTGCTCGGCGGCCTCGAGCAGATCCGTCAGGGCGCGGTGGATGCGCTGGGCATCCGCCTGGCCCCGCTCGTCTGCGGGCGCTTCCCGCACCCGGTCGAGGTGCGCTCCCATCGTCCGGGCCGCCGCGGGAGCCCGGTCGCGGATGGCGACCCGCGCCGCCACCAGGGCCCGGTGGATGTCCGCTCGTGCCTCCTGTGACAGCGCGCCCGAGTCGACCACCTGCTGCACGGAGCGGAGCACGCGGTTGGCGGCGAGCTCCAGCTCGAAGAGCCGCTGCCGGAGGTCGGAGTGCTCCCGGGTGACCAGGTCCTCCACCGCGAGCGCCGCGTCACTCAGGCGATCCGCCTGCCGGAGCAGCCGGCGCAACAGGGCACAGGTCATCCGGGGCTGCTCGGGGATGTCCGCGAGCTCCCACAGCATGACATCGATCGTCTTGCGAAAGGCCCGCACGGTGCGCCGCAGGGCGGAGTCGGGGCGGTCCGGGACGAGCACGAAGCGCACCGTGTACGCGATGCCGACGGCGACCACCATGGCCCCCGCGAGCGCGGGCACCTGCGAGAGCTGGGCGTGGAAGAAGAGGGCGTTGAAGAAGGAGAAGAAGCCAATCATCCCCAGCGCCAATCCCCGGGGGCCGAACCGGCGCACGAAGGTGGAGACGAAGATGGTGACCGCGAAGGCCGCGGCGCCGAGCAGGGGAATCTGGGCGGCGAGCGTCCCCAGGACGGCCGAGGTCAGCGCGGGCACGATGAGGAGCGCGGTGGTGAGACGCTGGTCGCGCGGATTCGGGTCCGTGGCGAGCTGCGAGCCCATCATCGCCACCATGGTGCCCACCATGGTGACGGTGGGTGGCTCGCCGAGCAAGCGCGCGAGCCTCGAGAGGATGAGGGCGGCCAGTCCCGCGCCCAGGGCGGCGCGCAACCCCTTGCGCAGCCGGCCCAGGTCGGGGTCGGAAATCACGATCAGGTCCCACAGGTGCGTGGGATTCAGGCGGTGCTGGAGATGTCGCAAGCCGTTCCTCCGCCGCAAGGGTGCGGATGGAAGGCCGGCTCGTGCACGCCCGTTCCCCTGGCCGCCAGGGCTTCAGGGGGGCGTGAGCCGCTCGCGCGGGCCGGGTGTGACGGGCTTCACTCCGGGGCTGTGGGCGCCATCACATCGGGTACCCCCCTTCTTCATGCACTGTCTCTTCATGAACGGGGGCCGCCGCTGACGCGGCCCGGCATCACACGGAGGCACGCCATGGTCGAGACGCTTCGCGAGCACAAGGACAACGCCGCTCAACTCTTCGCCAGCGGGCAGTGGCAGGCGGCGCTCGCCGAGTACCGGCACATCACCCGGGCCGCGCCGGAGGACCTGGCCAGCCGCCAGAAGGTGGCCGAGTTGCTCCAGCGGCTTGGGCGCAAGCAGGAGGCCATCGAGGCGTACACGGATGTGGCCAAGGCCTGGGCCCGTCAGGGGTGGCTGCTGCGCGCCATCGCCTTGTGCAAGCTCGTCCTCCAGCTCGAGCCGGGCCATGGCCCCACCCAGCGGTTGCTGGCGGACTTCCACGCGGGCCATGCCCGGCCCCAGCCCCGGCTGACGCCCGCGCCCGCGGCCTCCTTCCAGGAGTCGCACGAGGAGGGCGACGAGGTGCTCCCGCGCATCCCGCTCTTCTCGAAGCTGAGCCCGGAGGCGTTCCTGGCGGTGGTGGAGCAGTTGAAGCTCAAGCCCCTCGAGCCAGGGTCCGCCATCATCACGGAAGGCGAGGCGGGCCAGTCCCTGTTCGCCATCGTGGAAGGGCGCGTGGACGTGGTGCGGCAGGGGGAGGGCGGGCAGATCCGCAAGGTGGCCCGCCTGGGCGAGGGCGACTTCTTCGGGGAGATGGCGTTGCTGTCGGACGCTCCGCGGCTGGCGAGCGTGGTGGCCGCCACGCGCACCGTGGTGTTCGAGCTGACGCGCGAGCAGGTGGAGCGGCTCGCCGAGCTGCACCCCTCGGTGGCGCAGATGCTGCGGTCCTTCTACCAGGTGCGGCTGCTGGCCAACATCCTGCGGGGCAACCCGATCCTGTTCTCCCTCACGCCGCTGCAGCGCGAGGCCCTGACGAAGGCCGTCCAGTTCCACGCGGTGCCGGCCGGCCAGAGCCTGCTCGTCCAGGGACAGCCCGGTGACGCCCTCTACCTGCTGCTCCGGGGCCAGTGCCGCGTGGTGCACCGCCTCCCGGACGGTCACGAGAACCCGCATCCCTCGCTGCACGAGGGCGACATGTTCGGCGAGCTCTCCGTGCTGCTCGGCCTGCCCGCCACCGCCTCGGTGATCGCCGACACCCCCTGCACGCTGTTGCGGCTGGCGCGCGCGGACGTGGAGCGGCTCATCGTGATGAACACCGGGCTGCGCGAGGCGCTCTTCCGCCTGAGCTCCGAGCGCCTCCAGCGCACCGCCCAGCTCGTGTCCGGCTACGAGCTGTCCGAGGCCTGAGCCATCCAAGGTAAGTCCTGTGGCGCTTGAGGACGAAGCGCCGCTGCACCACGTCCACCTCCTCGGCTTCCTCCCAGCAGCCCTTCATTTCGGCAGTCTTGGCGGGATGATGAGGACGCGCGGAAGATCTGCCTCAACAAAGGATATCGTACCCCATCTTGAGGGTCAGCAGCACCGTGGAGCCGATGAACACGACGCGAATGAACCGGTCGCCGCCCCGTTGCGCCTGCATGGCCCCGAGGTATCCGCCGACCGAACACCCCATTGCGAGGGGAATGCCGAGCTTGAGCACGACGGCGCCCTTGAACAGGTAGGTCAGCACGGAAGCCCCCCCGACCACCAGGGCGAACCGCGTACCCGCAGAGGCTCCCTCCAGGAACGAATAGCCGTAGAAGTACATCAGCGCAAGGATCACGAAGGTGCCGAAACCCGCGCCGAAGAAACCGCAATAGACACACAGCGCGAAGATGACGGCGGTGCCGACACGCCGCTTGGCCGGCGTGGTGACTTGGTGCTCCTGCATCTTCGAGGGCTTGAGCGTGAAACTCAGGATTAACACGCCCACGAGCAGGACCAGGATCACCACCCGCAGCACGCCGGGAGGGATGGTGAGGAACAGGTTGGCCCCCAGTATCGAGCCGAACGCCGCGACTGGCCAGATAAACAGCGGCAGCTGCGCCTTGGGCGGCTCCAGCCGGCGATAGGTGAAGGTCCCGGTGATAAAGGAGGCTAACAAGCCAAAGCTCACCGCGATCACGGATGAGGCCGCCGGATAGCCCAACAACAGCACCAGGGGAACGCCCGCCGTGGCCCCGCCGCCGGACGTCACGGCGATCATGCCCATGAACAGGCCCACCGCGCACAGCAGCAAGATCTCGTTGACCGGCATCATCAGGTTCAGGGCCTCAGCTTCGACAGGTCGATGTCCATGCGCTTGGCCCAGGTGCGCGCGCGCTTCATCACCACGTTGAACAATTCGGGGTGGGTTTCGCGCACCTCGTCCGGGTTGAGTGCCAGCGACAGCAGTTCGGCCATACGCAGCCGGATGTGGGCCTGCAGGTTGCTCTCGTCCAGGCACTTGCGGCCCAGGCCGATCGAATCGCTCAGCAGCTCGACGCGGTGCCACCACAAGGCGGGAAGGTACAGCACCTCGCCAGGCTTTAGCGTACACTGCATCAGCTGGGTCTTGGGGTCGCGCACGAGGCCCTCGAAATCCAGCTCGCCGTCATCCCGATAGTGCAGTTGCGCCGCCGGCGACATCACATACCAGCGCTTCTCGCCCACGATCTGCACGTGCATCACGTCGACCATGTACGAGTCCTGGTGCATGATGGTCACGCCGCCGCGCTGACCGATCCACAGTTGGTGGTTGGTCGAGATGTTTTCTCCGTACAGGTTGCGGCGAAAGTCGTATTGGGCGATGTCGAGTTCAGGGATGTCGTCGGCCAGGGCCGGCGCGGCGGTCTTGTAGTACCACTCCTGCAAGTACACCGGTGACGCAGGCTGCTTGCCTTCGGCTGCCTCCAGCAGCGCGGCGAACTCGGCGAAGGTCATCTCACGCGCCTTCTCGCTGTTGTAGCCGTCCACGGTCACCACGGTGGATCCGCAACGCTCGGCCAGGTGCCGAAAGCTCCAGTGCCGGATGGCAGGCCAATCGCCCACCATTCCTTCCAGCAGCACCGGTCTCTGCAGACGGCGGTGTTCCTGCTCGAATTGCTGCGGGCTCAACCCGCGCCGCCGCGGAATCTCCGGTGCGCAGTCGATTGCATCAGCCAGCGGGCCGCTGGAAAAGGCGGCATCCAGCGCCGCGATGCCTGCCTTGTCGAACCTCTTGAGCGCGTTTGCCTCTCGCAACATGCTGTTGTTTCCTAGGCCGGGAGGGGGGCCGATTGGATCGTCTGGTGGATCCGGCGCACAACTTCTTCGCGCTGGATCGGGTTATAGGGGAGCCACCGGTGGATGAAATGATCGCAGTCCAGCCAGAGGATGGATTTAGACCGCGCGCTCGACGCGCATTCCATGTAGTAATCAAGCACCTCGCGCGGCACGACCTGGTCGAACTTCGCGCCGATAATCAGCAGGTCGCCTGCGAACTCCCGGATGCCCGCGAACGCAGGCGAGTTGGGATAGCACCAGGGCCGTGCAAGGTTGCCGTCGAAGTTTACGTCCAGCGCATAGGCGGGATAGGCCGCCGGGCAGAACAGGATGAGCGTCTCGGGATACAGGACCGACGCCACCGAGGCTCCCAGGTGCCCGCCCATGCTGGTGCCCAGCAGGATGGGTGACCGCTGCGGATCCAATAGTCGCGCGGCGGCCAGCACCTCCTCACGCCGACGGCGCAGGCATGATTCCTGGAAGATGCCCGTGCTATCGCCGTTGCCTGAGAAGTCGAAGCTGAGCGCGCCATGGCCCAGCGCCTGCAGGTCCTCCAGTAGGTAGTGGAGGGTCTGCCGGGTCGCGTTGACCCCCAGTCCCGCGAGCGTGAGGAGGCGCGGCTCCCCGCCGGCCGGCGGCTCGAATCGGGTCGCGGCCAGGGTGTGCTGGCCACACGCGAAAGTGAGGTTGCCGCTGGTCATGCGCCGATCCCCGCGAAGTGCTTTTCCCGCACCGCCGGCCACTCGGCCCGCAGGATGCTGTAGTAGATGACATCCCTGCGGCGGCCACCGGGCATGTAGTTGAAGCTGCGCAGCACCCCCTCTTCGCGCGCGCCGATGGCCGACAGTGCGGCTCGTGCGTTGGTGTTGAGCACGTCGGTCTTGAACTCCACGCGCTCGCACTCGAGCCGCTGGAATGCATGGTCCAGCAGGGCGAGCTTGGCGGCGCGGTTGATGCCCGTGTTACGCGCCTCTTGCGCCAGCCAGGACCAGCCGATCTCCAGCCGACGCTCGGATTCGGCGAGGTTGCCGAAGGCGGTGCTCCCGACGATCCTGCCGGTGGCGCGCTCGATGATGGCGAAGACGATGCGCGTACCGTTCAGCGTGTCCTGGATGGCGCTTTCCACGAAGCGCTGCAGGTCCGACGGCTCCAGGATCTGGGTGACAAAATACCGCCAGATGGCGGGTTCGTAGGCGATGCGGCCGAACGCCTCCAGGTCCGTCGCGGCGACCCGGCGCAACTGTACCCGGCTGTTCTCCAGGACGATGTTCTTCAAACCACTCCAGCTCATTGGACTGCTCCCTCTAGGATGAGCACTTGCTCGGGCTGCAGGATGCCTTGTTGCGCTTGTGCATAGACCGCACCCAGTTCCTGCTCGACGCAAGCATGGATCTTCTTGCGCACCGGCTTGTGCTGCGTGGTGAGCAAGCCGTTATCGATCGAGAATCTGCCCGGCACGATCACTGCTGCGTTCACTCGCTGCTCCGGGTGGCAGCGCCGGTTCCATGTCGCGAGGTGCGCGGCCAGCGATGCGCCGTCGATGCCACCCTCCGCTGCGGAAATGATGGCCGTCAGGAAGGGCTTGCCTTGCCCGAACAGCACGCACTCATGGACTTGCCGGTGTCGGCGGATCTCCTCCTCGATCTCCCGCACCAACACATTCAGGCCGCTGTTCATGACAACGATGTCGTCGACCCGGCCGTGGATGTAGAGGAAGCCGTCCTCGTCCACATGCCCCAGGTCCTGCGTCCTGATTTCGGCCGTCGGCAGGAACATCTTTTCGTTGTCGCCGGGGTTGCACCAGGTGTAGCGGCTGTTCAGGGGGATCTTGCTGCCGACGATCAGCACCCCGTCCTTGTCGAAGCGTATCGTCTTGTCCGGCAACACACGCCCCACGCTGCCCACGCGGAACGAGCCCGGGCAGTTCTTGGCGACAATGCAGGTTTCGGTGAGGCCATAGCCTTCGTAGAGCGGCACGCCGCAGTCGTTGAAGAAGTCCAGCACGGCGCGGCTCGCTGGAGCGGAGCCGGTCCACAGGTAGCGGATGCGCCCGCCCAACAGTTGCTGGATGACGCGGCGCCGCTCCTGCAGGTCCTGGACCCGCACCCCGCTGCGTTCGATCTGGGCCTTCACGTCCTCATAGAAGCGCGGCACGCCCATGACCACTGTCGGCGACGTGAGGGCCGCAGTTGTGAGCCAGTCGTCGTAATTAGAGATGCTCGCATCGTGTCCGTTGACGAATGCCGAATAGATCCAGTAGCGCTGCTGCAGGCTGCAGCCGAGTGGCACAAACACGAGGATGTTGTCACCCTCGCCATGCCCGAACATCTGCGTGACGGCTGCCAGCGAGGAGTTCACACTGCCCACCGTCACTTCCAGCCCCTTGGGTTTGCCGGTGCTGCCAGAGGTGAACCGGAGCGCGAAGATGTCGGCCAGATCGTAGCCGCGGTGCAGAGGCACGCGGGCCGGCTGAGCATCGGGCCGCTCGCTCCACTTCCACGCAAGCTCGATGTCCAGGATCGGGCCGCCGGTGGTCAGCCCCTCCCCGAACAGCAGCTTCAGGCCGTAGCGCTGCACCAGTTCCTGCGGCGCGAAGCGCCCCGGCTCGAAGCCCGCCGTGACCCCACCCAGCTTCAGGATTGCCAACTCCAGGATCACCCACTCGACGCGGTTCTGGCCGAGGATGCCCACGCGGTCGCCGACGCGCACGCCCAGCTCGAGCAGGCATGCAGCCAACACGCCGGCGCGGCGGTCGAGCTCGGCCAGCGAATAGGAGTGGACCTCCTTGCCGCACTGGAAATGGATGAAGTGCCCAGCGTCGAGGCAGGCATTCAGCGCAATCGTATTGATGGTGTCGTTCATCGGCGGGTACCCTCAGAACTGCGGCTGTTCTAGCTTGTTGTCCGCATCCGGCGGCGGGGGCTTCACCTGGGTGATGACCGGCCACCAGGCGGCCAGCCCCGGTTCAACTCGATGGGTGGTGCGGTTCAGGCCGGAGCGAAAGTCGGCTGGGCGCTGCTTTGCAGGTACTCATCGGGCACCGGCCAGCGCGGCAGATCGCCGCAAGCCGACAGGTCCAGGTAGGCGCCGGGCTCGAACCCACTCACCTTGAATCTGTTCTGCGCGGAATCCTGCAGATAGGAAGTGAGCACCGTGTAGACCGCTTCCAGCCACAAGGTGCGGCGGCGGGCGCGCAGCAATTGCTCGAACTCATATTCCGGCCCATTCATCCGTATCACGCGTATGTCGTAGAAGCCGCGATAGGTTTGGTTGAGGATGGTCAGCGGAGGGCGCGACATGTCGGGGCCCGGTGCGCGGATGGAGTACTTGACGCGGGCGCGCGCGTGCGCAGCGCGGTGCACGTCCGAATGAGTAGCGATGTCGGGGAGCAGCGGCGGGTAGTACCAGTGGCGGTTGGGGAGCACCAAGCTGCGCTCCAGGTTGCCTGGGATGAAGTGCCAGCGGTTGAACATCATGCGCCTCTGTACCGAGGAGGCGATCACCCGCGCCTCGGCCGGACCCATTCCTGAAGCAAACCCGCGCGAGACGAAGCAGGTGAAGAAGTGCGCCGGCGTCAGCTCGTGGATCGAATCAACCAAGGTGGCATCTTCGCTCTTCATGAGATGACCGATGTCGCGGATCGAACTGGACATGCCGTAGT
Organism: Cystobacter fuscus; assembly: GCF_044360685.1. Classification (GTDB taxonomy): domain Bacteria; phylum Myxococcota; class Myxococcia; order Myxococcales; family Myxococcaceae; genus Cystobacter; species Cystobacter fuscus_C. The sequence continues at coordinate 2,724,030 of NZ_CP043491.1, forward strand.
CCGAGCCGGTAGCCTTCACGGCGGAGGCGACGATTTTCTCCATCAAGGCCTCCACCCAGCCGGCCGCCGCGCTGCCGGTGATGGCCGGCATCGGCACTCCGGCGATGTCTTGCGCCAAGCAGGCGCCGGCAAGCTGGTTGAAGAACAGGCATTCCGGCACCCGATGGCCGCCGCGCGGGGACACCAGACGCGCGTAGTCCTCGCCGAAATCCTGCAGATAGACCAGCGGATCCTCGCTGGAGCGCGTGTCGGCCGCAACGAACTCGTTCTTCTGGAAATTCAATCCATAGATGCGCCGGTAACGCAACCAGGACTGGCCAACCGCCTGCCTCGTTTGCCGGCCCACGAAGCGGGCCAATTCGAACAGCCCTGGCTCCTGCTCACAAGACATGCAGCCCACGGCGGCGTAGCTGGTGTACAAATCGCGGATCTTGCGCACCAGCCCGTCAGCGGTGAAAGCGATGCCGTTGAACTCTTCGAAGCGCACGGCCCGCCCGGAAAGGAACAGCGCATGCAGCGCCGCCACTAGAAGTACGTCATCCGCCTCCCAACGCGCCAGGGGTTTGCCGTGCAGCCGCGGCAGGTGGCCGGGGCCGGCCTTGGTATCGATGAGATTGACGAAGCGATCGATTCGCGCGAAGAAACGATCGCCAATGTAGAAGCAGACCGACTCGACGTGTTCCACATGGTCGATGACGCTTTCGAGCACCGCGGCCAGCTCCCCGCGCTCCTCTACCTCGCGCATCGCATCCATCACCGTTGCGAAGGCAACGGCTTCGCGCTCGAGATACTGCCGCTGGAGCGCTTCGACTTCCGCCACCGCGGCGGCCGGCAACCAGGCGTGGCCGATCTCAAGATAACTGTCATTTTCGTCGTAGACGGGATTGGCGGCCGAATGCGGGCGGATATGTAGTCGGCCAAGCGAGTTGGCATACAGCGCAAACAGCGTCCCATCGGATTGGGCGCCAGCAGTGTCCGCCAGCAGGGGCAAGTGCGGGTGCCTGCTCAGGACTTCGAACGCGGCGCGGTCGGCCATGCCCAACGCCTTCAAGGCTTCTTCGGTGGGAAAGCGGCCTGCATGGGTCAGCACGTGGAGGGCGGCCGAATGCGCGCTATGGCAATGCTGCGCATAGCCGCCGATGAAGGCGAGCAGGTCTTGGCCGTAGAGGCTGCCACCATGCGGCTGCGCGGCTGCCGAGCGGGTTTCGTTCACTGTTGTTCCTGTTGTTGGTCAATCATTGGCCACGGGCAAGGCAAACGCAGGCGCACTGCCCTTTGTGGGATTTACCGGTCGATGGCCAAGCCACAGCGGCACCAAGGTGCTGGCACGCGGGGCTCAGTACAGGACGTGGCTACTGGGAAGCGACGAGAGCCTCCCGCGACACGGTGATGCCAAAACGAGTTGATTGTGCATGTCCCCCCACAGGTTCTTTCTCTGGTCCGCAAATCCTCGCGATTTGAGCGTATCATGTCAAGCAGTAAATATTCACCGAGCCCCATGGCCGAAGAGCTTGACGACGAGCACTGGGCGAGAGGATGCGATCTCCGCGGTGCGACAGTCCTCACGGAGCCAGATCAGCCCGAGGCAGACAGAAGCGAGTGTGGCGAGTCAGCTCGCACCGGACTGCGCGAGCTGGTTGGGCAGGGAAATGGGCTCTGCGCGCAGGGCCGCCAGCGAGGCCTCGCAGGTAGCACTTGGGGTCCACTCCGCCCAGCTTCGCCGTCTCCAGCAAGCTATATCTCCAGCAGGCTATAAAGGTGTGCGCGGACAAGGGGGTGGACGCGCTGATGGCGGTGCCAAGCGCATGGATGCTGGTACATGCGCTCCTGGTGCACCAGCGGCAGGTGAAAGTCATACTTCTGCACGGCGACGTGGACGGCGAAATCCGCCGAGTAGCGGCCGCCCTCAATCAGGCGCGGCGGGGCCGGCGCGGTGACGGGCGCGCAGGTCGTTCTACACGACGAGCGCCACCGCAAGCTGTTTCTCCTCGAAGGCGGGGGACGACAGCCTCCAGCGCGCGGCCAGCTCGCGGCCCTCCAGAAACAGCGACAGCTCGGCCACCGTCAGCGCTCTTGAGAAGCTGCCCGCCCACCTTTTGCTCCACCAGCGCGCTCAGCCCGAATCCCTTGCTCATGTCCACCGGCGCCGCACACGCGAAGGTAGTCGCCACGGGCGAGGCCGCGTGCGGCTTCGGCGAGTGCACCATCACGGGCAGCAGCGGATCCGTCTTGGGCTCACGGCTCCGCGTCTTCTTGCTGCCGGGCGTCTGCCCACGCCTGCAACGTCGGCTCCGACACTCCCAGCCTCTCCACCACGGACTTGAGTGTCTTTCCCTTCTCCAGTGCTTGCGCCAGGTAGCGCACCGCGAACGCTCTCAGTGGCTCGGGGAAGGGGCCCGAGTCCTTCGCTCGTCCTGCCCTCGGTTTTTGCGCCTCCTGCCGGAACTGCTCCAACTCCTTCTCCACGTGTACCTCCAGGTTCATGGCCTGGACGTCTCACTCCTCTGCTTTTCTCGTTACGACGGAGTCCGGCGAGCAGTTACGGCCCCCGGATTCACCGCGGCCTTCTGTGGAGAGCGTAGGCGCCGAGCGGCCAAAGACGAAGCCCATGTGCCTGGGGGCGGTGGAGGGCCCGCTGGAGGTGTTTGCGTTCGGAGCGCGTCAGCGAGACACACCGATGTTGGTGCCGCACTCCGCCGCTCCTTCCTACCCCTGACAGGACTTACCTCGGGTCGCCTGGCCTGGGGTCCGGGTTACCTGCTCAGGGCTCGAAGCGCATGACGTCGCGCACCTGCCGGAGGGCGGCTCCCGAGGGCACGAGGCGCATGAGGGTGTCGCGCAGGAAGCGCACCGCGGTGTTCTCGAGCTGGGCGAGGCGTCCGAGATGGAAGGAGCGGGACACGAACTGGTTGGCGCGCGGGAGCCGGCGGCGCTCGTACTCGGCGAGCGCGAGGGAGGGCTCGGGCTCCCGGGCCAGGCAGCGGGCGAGCACCACGGCGTCCTCGACGGCCTGACAGCCGCCCTGTCCCATGTTGGGTGTCATGGGGTGGGCGGCGTCTCCCAGCAGGGTCACCCGGCCCTGGCTCCAGCGCGCGAGCGGCACCCGGTCCTGGATGTCGGTGCGGAAGATGTTCTCCTCGGACGTGGCGTCGAGGATGGCGGCGATGGGCGCATGCCAGCCGCCGAAGCACTGGCGCAGGGTCTCGTGGGCGCGGCCGGGTTCATCCCGGACTCCCGCGGGGGCGTTCCGGGTAGCGTACCAGTACACCTCGCCGTGCCCCACGGGGACGATGCCGAAGCGGGCGCCGGGCCCCCAGCTCTCGCTGGCGCTGGTGGGGTGGGCCTGGGGCGGCAGCGTCGTCATGCCCCGCCAGCTCGTGTAGCCCGAGTAGCGCGGGGCATCGCCCCACAGTGCCTGGCGCACCACGGAGTGGAGTCCGTCCGCGCCCACCAACAGGTCTCCCGTGGCGGTGGTGCCATCCGACAAGCGCACCGTCACGCGCTCGCCATCGTCGTGGAAGCCCACCACCGCGCGTCCCGTGCGCACCTGGTCCTCCTCGAGCCCGGACAGCAGGACCGCTTGCAGGCGGGAGCGGCGGATGGCGATGGCCGACTCTCCCAGCTCCCGTGACAGCAGGTCGAGGTCGACGCGGGTGAGCACCCCGCCGGAGCCGGTGCACGTGGCCAGGGAGGTGAGGGGCTGGCCCTCCTGGCTCACCGCCTCCGCCAGTCCGATGGAGCGCAGCGCCTTCATGGCGTTCATCTGCATGATGATGCCCGCGCCCACCGGACGCAGGACCTCGGCGCGCTCGAAGACGGTGGAGGCGATGCCCACCTGGCGCAGGGCTCGGGCCAGGGTGAGCCCACCGATGCCACCTCCCGCGATGAGCACGTGGCGGGAGGAGGGGGTCGTGGGCGACGGGGAGGCGGACATGTGGCGGCTCCGTGGGGAGGGGGGCACTCAGCCCGTGGTGCGCGGGAGGATCAGGGTCTCCAGCCGGTCCACGGCCTTCTCCAGCACGTCCTGGGAGGGGCCGAAGGACAGGCGCACGTAGTTGCGGAAGCGCGAGGGGCGGGCGCGGCGCTTGCCGGGGTTCACGTCGAAGAACTCCCCCGGCACGGCGATGATCTTCTGCTCGAGCGCGGCGCGGAAGAAGCCCATGCCGTCATTGAGGGGCGCGGGCAGGCCGGACACGTTGCCCCAGATGTAGAAGGTGCCATCGGGCGCGCGGTCCGTGCGGATGCCCAGGCGCTCCAGGCGCGAGTAGAAGCGGTCTCGCTTGTCACGGAAGTGGCGGTGGATGGCGAGCGTCTCCTTCACCACGAGCTCCTCGTCGAGCAGGGGGATGGCGGCGCGCTGCAGGGGCCGGCTGCCTCCGCCGTCGAGGAAGCTGCCCGCGCTGGATACCGCCTCGATGACCTGGCGGGGCCCCACCGTCCACGTCATGCGCCAGCCCGGGTAGCGCCAGTTCTTGGTGAGGCCGTCGAAGAGCACGACGGGATCCCGGTTCACGTCCTCCACGTAGCGCGCGGCGCTCTCGATGGGGAGCTGGCCCGGGCGGCCCGTCCAGATGTAGTGCGAGTAGAACTCGTCGATGAGCAGCGTGCACTCCAACTCCCGGGCGACGCCCACCCAGCGCGCCAGCTCCTCACCCTGCACGAGCTTGCCCGTGGGGTTGCAGGGGTTGGAGAAGAGCAGGGCGGAGAGGCCCCGGCCCTGCACCTCGCGGCGCAGGTCCTCGTGGGTGAAGGCATAGCCGCGCTCGCCCTCCAGGAGGATGGGGATGGAGGTGAAGGCCTTGAAGACGTCCAGCAGCTCTTCATAGGCGGTGTAGTCGGGCAGGAAGTGGCCGAGGTTGACGGAACCGAGGCTCGCGGCGGCGCGGGTGAGCGCGGTGCGTCCTCCTCCGGAGAGCGCGACGTTCTCCGCGCTGTACTGGCTCGGCAGGCCGCGCCGGTAGAGGCGGTTGTAGAGCGAGGCGATCGTCTCGCGCACCTCCCAGAGTCCGGCCACCGGGGCGTACTCCAGATCGTTCACGTCCACCGTGACCTGGCCCACGCGCGGCGGGGCTCCGGGCAACTCATCCGTTTCGGGCTGGCCCTGGCCGAGGTTGCACCACTCGGGGTCGCCCCCCCTGTAGCCCCGGCGCATGGCCTCGGTGGTGACGTAGATGACGCCCGTGCGCGGCACGGTACGGAACGCGGGAAAGAAGTCTTCGCTCACCCGCCGCACGCTAGCGGAGGAGGGCACGCGCTTTCATCTGAATGATTCAGGGCGCGAAGAGCCGCAGCAGGGTGTTCGTCTTGGGGTACGGCACGTGATTCATGTGGGGGAGGATGCGCATGAGCGCGAGCCCCTGGATGGTGGCCAGCCACATCCACGCGAGCTCGGCCGCGGGGGTGCGCACCACCTGGCCCGCGTCCTGGCCCGCCTCGATGAGCGCCACGAGCTGCTGGAAGAACTGCGAGCTGTAGCGCTCCAGGGCCTGCCCGACGGGGCCGGGCACGCTCTCGCTCGCGTGCGCCTGCACGAGGATGAGCGGGAAGGACGGCTCGCGCTGGACGCCGTCCAGCACCCGGGCGCACAGCCATTGCAATTGCTCCCACGGGGAGCCGGAGCGCTGGCGCGCCTCGACGACGAGCTGGATTCCCTGTTGCACGGCCTCCTCGACGAGCGCGGCGAACACGGACTCCTTGTCCGGGAAGTAGTGGTAGACGAGCCCGTAGCTGATGCCCGCCGCGGCGGCCAGATCCGTCATCTTGCTCGCCGCGAGCCCCTTGCGCGCGAAGACCCGCCGGGCCGCTGCCAACAGGGCACGCCGTCGCTCCTCCTTCAACCGCTGGTTCTGTTCTTCCGTGCGAGGCATGGGGGCCCGGGCAACCTATCATGGCTGTACCCGGAGGTGCCGGAACGGCATGCTCCCGCGCCATGCCTCACCCCGACCGCACGCTCTATCAATTCCCCATCTCCCATTTCTGCGAGAAGACCCGCTGGAACCTCGACGCCAAGGCCATCCCCTATGGCGTCCGCAACCTGCTGCCCGGTGTGCACGCGCGGGTGACGAAGCGGCTGACGGGGGGACACAGCCGCTCCGTTCCCGTCCTGGTGGACCGGGGCACGCCCCTGAGCGACTCCACCGACATCGCCTTGCACCTGGAGAGCGCCTATCCGTCCGCGCCCCGGCTGATCCCCTCCGAGGGGCCCGAGCGCGAGCGCGTCCTGGAACTGGAGGCCTACTACGACGAGACGGCCGGCGTGCACGTGCGGCGCTGGGTGTACGCGAAGCTCCTCGACGAGGAGGCGGATGTCTCGTCCTTGTTGTTCGGCGCCTTTCCGCTGCCGGTGCGTCTGCTCGGGCGCGCGATGTTTCCCCTCGTGAAGAAGAACATCCAGCGCCACTATGTCCAGTCGCCCGAGATGGTGGAGGCGTCGCGGGTGAAGCTGCTGGAGGGTATCGAGCGGCTGGAGCGGGAGATTCAAGGAGACCCCGCGCGCTATCTGGTGGGGGACCGCCTGTCGATCGCGGACATCACCGCGGCGGCGCTCTACGCCCCCTTGATGGGCCCCGAGGGCTCTCCCTATGCGCCCCGGCGGGGGAAGCGCGCACCGCGTCAACTCGAGCGGATGCGCGAGGAACTCCTGACGCGTCCCGCGGGGCAGTGGTTCGTGCGGCGCTACCGGGAGGATCGCCAGCGCCTGGCCCGGGGTTTTCCCCCGGGCGCCGACGCTCCCCGGACGTGACGGTTGCTCGGGGCGGATGGGAATTTCCCGCCGCCTTCGGAGTTGGCGGCCCGGGTTTTTTCACCACCCCCAACCCCACGAGATTCCATGAACCGCATGAAGTTCCTCCGTCACGCCTGGGCCCCGGGTACGCTCGGCGCATGCCTCCTGCTGGGATGCGCGGCGAGCACCCGCTCCACCGCTCCGGCGGAGTCTTCCTCCGCCGCCCAGGCCGAGGCCAGGAGCCCGGCCCTGTCGCTCGGCGTCGAGACGAAGCACTTCGACACCAGCGTGCGTCCCCAGGATGACTTCTTCCGCTACGTCAACGGCACGTGGCTGAAGACGGCCAAGATTCCGGCGGACAAGGGCCGCTACGGCTCGTTCATCGAGCTGCGCGACAAGAGCGAGGAGGCGCTGCGCACCCTCATCGAGGAGTCCGCCGCCGTGCAGTCTCCGGCGTCCGGCTCCGACACCCAGAAGGTGGCGGACTTCTACAAGAGCTTCATGGACACCGAGCGCATCCAGTCGCTCGGCGTCGAGCCGCTGCGGGCGGACCTCCAGCGCATCGCCGCGCTCAAGGACAAGAAGGAGCTGCCGGAGCTGTTCGCCGCGCTCGGGCGCATGGGCGTGCAGACGCCGTTTGGCGGCTTCGTGGGCCAGGACGCCAAGAACGCCGAGCGCTACATCCTCTACGTCAACCAGAGCGGGCTGGGCCTGCCGGATCGCGACTACTACAGCAAGCCCGAGCCGCGCTTCGTCGAGACGCGCGCCGCGTACCTCACCTTCATCGAGACGATGATGAGGCTGGCGGGGGAGAAGGATCCCGCGGGCGCGGCGAAGACGATCCTCGCGCTGGAGACCTCGCTGGCGGAGAAGCACTGGGATCGCGTGCGCAACCGCGACCGCGAGGCCACGTACAACCTCAAGAGCGTGGCGGAGCTGGACGCGCTCACGCCGGGGTTCTCGTGGGCGGGCTACCTCAAGGCCGCGGGGACCGAGAAGTCGCCCGCCGTCATCGTGCGCCAGCCGGACTACTTCCAGGCCATGGCGAAGATGCTCCAGGCCACGCCCCTGCCCACGCTCAAGCAGTACCTCACCTTCAAGCTGGTGAGCTCGTACGCGCCCCTGCTCAGCACGCCCTTCGAGCAGGCCCACTTCACCTTCTACGGCAAGACGCTCCAGGGCCTGGAGGAGGACCGGCCCCGGTGGAAGCGCGGCGTGGAGTCGGTGGACCGCGCGCTGGGCGAGGTGCTCGGCCGGATCTACGTGGAGCGCTACTTCACGCCCGAGAGCAAGGCGCGCATGCAGAAGCTGGTGGACAACCTCCGCGTCTCCTTCAAGCAGGGGATTGATCAGCTCGACTGGATGAGCCCGGAGACCAAGGCCCAGGCCCAGCAGAAGCTGGCGAAGTTCAACGTGAAGATCGGCTACCCGGAGAAGTGGCGGGACTACTCCGCGCTCACCGTGCGCGCGGATGACCTCGTGGGCAACGTGAAGCGCTCGAGCGAGGTCGAGTACAACCGCAACGTGGAGAAGCTCGGCAAGCCCATCGACCGGTTGGAGTGGGGCATGACGCCGCAGACGGTGAATGCCTACTACAACTCCTCGATGAACGAGATCGTCTTCCCGGCGGCCATCCTCCAGCCTCCGTTCTTCGATCCCAAGGCGGATGACGCCACCAACTACGGCGCCATCGGCGGCGTCATCGGGCATGAGATCAGCCACGGCTTCGACGATCAGGGCAGCCGCTCGGATGGCGATGGCAACCTGCGCGACTGGTGGACCGCCGAGGACAAGGCCGCCTTCCAGCAGCGCACCGGCCAGCTCTCCGACCAGTACTCCAGCTTCAGCCCCCTCCAGGGAATGAATGTCAATGGCAAGCTCACCCTGGGTGAGAACATCGGCGACCTGAGTGGCCTGACCGTGGCCTACAAGGCCTACAAGCTGTCCCTCGGCGGCAAGGAGGCTCCGGTCATCGAGGGCTTCACCGGCGACCAGCGCTTCTTCCTCGGCTGGGCCCAGGTGTGGCGCACGGCCAACCGCGAGGATGCGCTGCGTCAGCAGCTCCTCACGGATCCGCACTCGCCGGGCGAGTACCGGGTCAATGGCGTGGTGCGCAACATGCCCGAGTTCTACTCCGCCTTCGGCGTGAAGGAGGGCGATGGCGCCTTCCTGCCGGCCGACAAGCGCGTGAAGATCTGGTGATCCGCGCCTGAACCGCCCGGGCCCGGGAGCGTCGGAAATACGCTCCCGGGCTGGTAGGTTCGCGCGCCATGCGAACCCCTCTTGTTTCCGCCGTCGCGTGTGCCTTCTGGCTCACGCACTGCAGTCATGCTCCGGAGTCGCGGGAGGCGCCCGCCCCCAGCGCTCCGTCTGCCTCCGTCGCCACGCCCGTCAGCGCACCCAAGGGCCTGAGCTATCCGGCCGCGCGCAAGGACGACGTGGTCGACGACTACCACGGCACGAAGGTGGCGGACCCCTACCGCTGGCTGGAGAACCCGGACTCGCCCGAGTCCCGCCAGTGGATCGAAGCGCAGAACCAGCTCACCTTCGGCTATCTGGAGAAGATTCCCCTGCGCTCGCGGCTCAAGCAGCGCATGACGGAGCTGTGGGACTACGAGCGCTTCTCCGTCCCCTGGAAGCAGGGCAGCCGCTACTTCTTCTTCCGCAATGACGGCCTGCAGAGCCAGTCCGTGCTCTACACGGCCGACTCGCTCTCGGCCGAGCCCCGGGTGCTGTTGGATCCCAACACGCTGTCCTCGGATGGCACGGTAGCGCTCGCGGGGCAGAACATCACCGACGACGGCCACCTGCTGGCCTATGGCGTGGCCACCGCCGGCAGCGATTGGAAGGAGCTGCGCGTGCGCGACGTGCGCACGGGCAAGGATCTGCCGGACATCATCAAGTGGGTGAAGTTCTCGGACGCATCGTGGACCCGGGACGGCAAGGGCTTCTTCTACAGCCGCTATGACGAGCCCAAGACGAGCGAGGCGCTCAGCGGCGCCAACTACTACCAGAAGCTCTACTTCCACCAGCTCGGCACGCCGCAGAGCCAGGACACGCTCGTCTACGAGCGCAAGGATCAGAAGGAGTGGGGCTTTGGCGGCCGGGTCACCGACGACGGGCGCTACCTCGTCATCAACGTCTCGCGGGGCACCGAGCAGAAGAACCTGGTGTTCTACAAGGACCTGAAGGATCCCAAGGCCAAGGTCGTCGAGCTGCTGCGCGACTGGGACGCGGAATACGACTTCATCGCCAACGACGGCACGCTGTTCTGGTTCAAGACGGATCTGGACGCGCCTCGCGGCCGTGTGGTCGCCATTGATCTGCGCAAGCCGGAGCGCAAGGAGTGGAAGGAGATCATCCCCCAGGGCGAGGAGACGATCGCCTCGGTGGACATGGTCAACGAGCTCTTCCTGCTCAACGTGATGAAGGACGCGCACTCGGTGGTGCGGCGGGTGTCGCGTGACGGCAAGCCCCAGGGCGAGCTCGCGCTGCCGGGCCTGGGCAGCGTGTCGGGTCTCAACGGCAAGCGTCAGGACACGGAGACCTTCTACTCGTACTCCAGCTACACCACGCCGCCCACCGTGTACCGCTACGACGTGAAGTCGGGCCAGAGCACGGTGTTCAAGGCGCCAAAGGTGAAGTTCGATCCGTCGCAGTACGAGACGGAGCAGGTCTTCTTCCAGAGCAAGGACGGCACCCGCGTGCCCATCTTCCTCAGCCACAAGAAGGGGCTGAAGTGGGATGGGACCACGCCCACGCTGCTGTATGGCTATGGCGGCTTCAACGTCCCCCTGACGCCGGGCTTCAGCGTGGCCAATCTGGTGTGGATGGAGCAGGGCGGCCTCTACGCCGTGGTCAACCTGCGCGGCGGCGGCGAGTACGGCCGGGAGTGGCACGAGGCAGGCACGAAGCTGCGCAAGCAGAACGTCTTCGACGACTTCATCGGCGCGGCCGAGTACCTCATCGCCCAGAAGTACACCTCCACGCCCCGGCTGGCGATCTCCGGCCGCTCCAACGGGGGGTTGCTCATTGGCGCGGCGGTGACGCAGCGGCCGGACCTCTTCGGCGTGGCGCTGCCCGGTGTGGGCGTGCTCGACATGCTGCGCTTCCACAAGTTCACCATCGGCTGGGCGTGGACGAGCGACTACGGCTCCGCGGAGAACCCGGAGGAGTTCAAGGCGCTCCATGCCTACTCGCCGCTGCACCAGGTGAAGCCCGGCACGCGCTACCCCGCCATGCTCGTGCACACCGCGGACCATGACGATCGCGTGGTGCCCGGCCACAGCTTCAAGTTCACGGCGGCCGCCCAGGCGGCGCAGGCCGGTGAGGCCCCGGTGCTCATCCGCATCGAGACCAAGGCGGGCCACGGCGCGGGCAAGCCCACGGGGAAGATCATCGAGGAGTACAGCGACCTCTGGGCCTTCGCGTTGGACCAGATGGGCGTGGGCCGCACCCAGTCCGTCGCGGGCGCGCAGTCACCCTGACGCAGGCGGGGTGAGGGGGCGGGCAGGCGGGTGCATTCCCGCGTGCCCGCTTCCCTGTTGCCTCGCTCACGGGGACGTCCACCTTTCGAGCAGATGACTCGAACCAGGAGAGTTCCCATGAAGAAGTTCGTTCTGGCCACCGCCACCTGTGCCCTCACCCTGTGGGGGTGCGCCAACACCTCGAAGGCCCGCTCCGAGGAGCCCGAGGCGTCGATGCAGGAACTGACGGACGAGAAGGCCCGGGCGCAGAAGGACCGCATGGGCGCGCCCACGGTCTACGAAGGGGAGGCCACGGGCGGCGCGGGCAATGCGGTGCGCAACGGGGACGGGGAGCTGTGGGCACCCGAGGAGGCTCCGGGCAACACCGTCGTGCGCACGCCCTCGGACACCCAGCAGAGCATCGAGCGGCAGACCCAGGGCGCGCAGCCGTCGGACAATGGCTCGTCCGAGGTCATCGATGAGGGTCCTACCGAGGAGGCTCCCCGGCAGTAGGGGTGAGCCGCGCGAAGGGTCCTCCCGCGGGGGGAGGACCCCGCGGTGTGACGGTGAAGGGCGTCAGCTCTCGAGCGAGGCGCGCAGGAACCACGCGTGCTTCTCGAACTCGGTGATGATGCCGGTGAACAGGTCCACGGTGTCCGTGTCCTGGTGCTGCTCGGCCGCCTTGCGGCTGTCGCGCAAGCCGACGAGATAGCCTTCGATGCGCTCGGCCAGGAGCTTCACGTGCTCCAGGTCCTTGGTCGTCTCCTGCGGGTAGTCCGCCAGCCGGCTCGTCTTGGCCACGTAGCGGCTGGTGCCGTAGGCCTTGCCGCCCAGCGTCACGGCGCGCTCGGCCACCGAGTCGTTGTGGTTGGCCAGGCTCACCGCGAACGTCTCGAAGAGCGGGTGGAGCGCCGCGAACTGCGGGCCCTTGATGTTCCAGTGCGCGACCTTGATCTGGCTGTGCAGATCCAGACCATCGGCCAGACGCGCGTTGAGCTGCTCGACGAGGGCGGCACGGGACTGCTCGGGAAGGGGGCTCGGGCTGCGATACATGGAGAGATCCTTTCTGAAGATTTGTGGATTGGATGCGCGATGGAGAAAAAGGAATCGCCCCCCGGTGGTGACACCGGAGGGCGCTTCTTGAAAACCCGCGCGATGGGGAACTGACGGCTTTACGACTCGAGACCGACCGCGGCCGCGTGGATGACCGAGGCGATGCGGACGGCGTCGTTCACCTGGTCCTCGGAGAGGCCACCGTCGACGACGACCTTCTCGTGGGACTGCACGCACATCTCACAGCCGTTGATGGCGCTCACCGCGAGGCAGACGAGCTCGAAGTCCACCTTGTTGGTGAGCACCTGCCCCAGACGGTTCATCCGCAGACCGGGCCGCTTGGTGGCGTAGGACTCCTTGCCCACCATGTGACGGAACCGGTAGTAGATGTTGTTCATCCCCATCAGCGAGGCCGCCGCGCGGGCGTCCTCGATGACGGGCTCGGCCTGATCGCCGAGGGCCTGGCGGGCCTCGTGGAGCATGGCCTTCTTGATGAGCTCGTTGCGGGCCGCGAAGGCACACGCCACGGCCACGCCCCAGCGCTGCGCGGGGGTGAGGCTGTTGTTCTCCAGCACGGACTGGAGGTTGAGGCGGGTGTCCTTGTGGGCATCCGCCAGCTCACCGCGAACGACTTCGAGCGACGCCATGACGCCTTACCCCGCCTTCGCCAGCTTGGTGGTGAGCGTCTCCTCGCCCTTCTGCCAGTTGCAGGGGCAGAGCTCGTCCGTCTGGAACGCGTCCAGCGTGCGGAGCACCTCGCTCACGTTACGGCCCACCGACAGGTCGTTCACCGACACGTGCCGGATGATGCCCTCGGGGTCCGCGATGAAGGTGGCGCGCAGGGCCACGCCCTCGTCCTTGTGCAGCACGCCCAGGCTCGCGCTCAGCTCGCGCTTGATGTCCGCCAGCATCGGGAAGGGCAGACCCTTGAGGTCCGGGTGGTGCGTGCGCCACGCGTGGTGCACGTACTCGCTGTCCGTGCTCACGCCGAGGATCTGCGCGTTGCGATCCTGGAAGTCCTTGTCGCGCTTGCCGAACTCCGCGATCTCCGTGGGGCAGATGAAGGTGAAGTCCTTGGGCCAGAAGAACAGCACCGTCCACTTACCCTTGTAGGTGTCCTGGTTGATGTCCTTGAACTCCTTGCCCTTCTCCAGGCTCACCACGGCCTTCAGGTTGAACGCGGGAATCTTGTCGCCAACAGTCAGCATGTGTTTCGACTCCTTGGATGGGGGCCTGCTTGCTCCCAGGCCCGGGTGATGAAGTTCGTGTACCCTTAAAGCAGCCACCGTGCCAGAACACGTCCTTCGTGATTCCAGGGGGTTACTACACCCCTGTGTTCCAGTCGGTGCCGCCGGGCCGGTGCATACCGAAATAACGGTGTCCGGCGCCACTGACATTTCGGTGCCGCCCCGGTTATCTAGGTAGACGTATGGCGGATGACATCGTTGCGGTGCCTCGTGCGGATTGGCGCGGGGAAGCCCGGGACCTGATCGAGCTGGCGACCTCGGAGCGGCCAGTGACGGAGTTGCTGCGCCGGGGGCTGGAGTGGCTCACCCGGGTGGTGCGCTTCGATCTCGCCACGCTCTTCTTGCTGCGAGAAGGAAAGCTGGTGGCGGTGGTGGCCCGGGGTCCGTTGGCGAGCGAGCGGGTGCGCCGGCACGAGCTGCGGCTGGCGGACTTCCCCTCGCTGCGCCAGGCGCTGGAGACGCGGCGGGCGCGGGCCTTCACGGACGAGGACCACTCGCACGGGGACGGAGACCCCTTCGACGGGGTGTTGGATCTGCCGCCCGGCCATGCGTGCATGGTGGTGCCCCTGTGCGCGGCGGAGCGCTGCTACGGGCTGCTGACGTTGGACCGTACCGAGTGCGAGGCCTATCCGCAGTCGGTGGTGGACCTGGTGGAGGTGTACGGGCAGATGCTGGCCACGTCGCTGCAGGAGGTCGAGCAGAAGAGCACGCTCGAGCGGTTGCACCAGCGCGAGCACGAGCACGCGCGGCTGTTGGAGTCACAGCTCGGCGGGGACGAGGTGGGGGTGCTGGAGACGTCGCGCAGCCCGGTGGTGCGCGAGCTGGCGATGCGGGCGCGGCAGGTGGCGGAGACGGACACGCCGGTGCTGCTGCTGGGCGAGACGGGCACGGGCAAGGAGCGGCTGGCGCGGGCGGTGCACCGCTGGAGCGCCCGGGCGGAGGGGCCCTTCGTGACGCTCAACTGCGCGGCCATTCCCGAGGGGCTCCTGGAGAGCGAGCTGTTCGGCCACGTGAAGGGCGCGTTCACCGGGGCCACGAAGGACCGGGCCGGGCGCTTCCAGATGGCGCACGGGGGCACGCTCTTCCTCGACGAGGTGGGGGAGATGCCCGTGGAGCTGCAGGCCAAGCTCTTGCGCGCCCTGCAGGAGAAGAGCTTCGAGCCGGTGGGCAGTGACAGGACGGTGCGCGCGGACGCGCGCATCCTCGCCGCCACGCACGTGGACCTGCGCCAGGCCATCTCCCAGCGGCGCTTTCGCGAGGATCTCTATTACCGGCTGAGCGTCTTTCCCCTGCGACTGCCGCCGTTGCGCGAGCGGCTGGAGGATCTGCCGCTCTTGTGCGCCTTCCTCCTGGAGGAGCAGGCCCGGAGGACGGCGCGGCGGGGCATGAAGGTGACGCCGGAGGGGCTCGCGCGCCTGGCGGCCTACGACTGGCCGGGCAACATCCGCGAGCTGGCCAATGCCCTGGAGCGCGCCACCATCCTCTCGCGCAAGCGGGAGCTGGGCGCCGAGGTCTTCGACCTGCCCGCGCGGACGCCCGAGCCGAAGCGCCCCTCCGAGTCCGCCCCCGTGCCCGTCCCGGAGCCCGTGGAGGAGGGCGCCGTGGCGACGCTGGAGGAGGTGCAGCGCCAGCACATCCTGCGCGTGCTCGCCCGCACGCAGGGCCGGCTCTATGGCCCCGGGGGCGCCGCGGCGCTGTTGGGTCTCAAACCCTCCACGCTGCAAAGTCGCATGAAGAAGCTGGGCATCACGCGTCTGGAGCAATACGTGGCCACCCCGCCGTCCCCTCCCGGGAAATAGCGCGGGAGGCGGGCCGTTGGCCCGTACGCCGCTGTCTCTGGAGGAATGAGGAATCATGAGCGATCCGCTGCCGCCGCCCTCGTCTTTCGGCCCTCCCCCGGGTGCCTCGAAGAAGCCCCCGCCCTCGCGCGCGCCGCTGATCGTGGTGCTCCTGGGGGTCGTGGTGGCGCTGGCCATCGTGGGGTACTCCTGGTGGAAGGGCCGCCAGGTGCCGGCCGCCGCGCCCGAGCCCGAGCCCGCTCCCCCCGTGGCCACGGCGCCGGATGCGTCCATCGACGACGTGCCCCCGCCGCTGCCGCCCCTGGCGGAGAGCGATGCCCGCGTGCGCGAGCTGGTGGGCCTGCTCTCCCCCCTGCCCGAGCTGCAGAAGTGGCTGTCCTCCACCGAGGACCTGGTGCGCCGCTTCTCCTCGGCCGTGTCCAACATCGCCGAGGGCCAGAGCCCCCGCTCCGCGCTGTCCTTCATGGCCCCCGTGGGGGACTTCCAGGTGACCCGGCGCGAGCGCCGCCTCTTCATCGCTCCCGAGAGCTTCGCCCGCTACGACGGCGTGACGCGCGTGTTCACCTCGCTCGACACGTCCACCAGCGCCATCACGTACAAGGCGCTCCGGCCGCTCATCCAGGGCTCCTACCTGGAGATCAGCCGCCCCGGACAGCGCTTCGATCAGACGCTCGCCAACGCCATCCAGCGGATGCTGGACACCCCCGTGCCCGAGGGCGACGTGGAGGTGGTGGACGCGCCGGGCGGGGTGAACTTCAACTACGCCTCCGAGCAGCTCGAGGGGCTCAGCGCCGCGCAGAAGCACCTGGTGCGCATGGGGCCCACCAACGCCCGGGCCATCCAGGCCAAGCTGCGCGAGCTGCGCGACGCGCTCGCCCTGCCGCCGCCCGAGGCCCCTCCCTCTCCGTGAGGGGAGGGCCGGGGGCGGCCCGCTCAGAGTCCGCCGGGTGCCAGCACGACGATGCTGAAGGCCACCAGCGGCTTGTCCCCCTTGTTGCGGTAGGTGTGCTTCTGGTCCCCCCGGAAGACGAGCACGTCGCGCGCCTCGAGCGTCCACACGGAGCCGACCGTCACCAGCTCCAGGGTGCCGCTCTCGCAGGTGAGGTATTCCCGCGTGCCGGGCGTGTGCGGCACGCCCACGAGCACGCCGTCGCCGGGAAAGTCCATCCGCTCGATGATGAGGCCCGGCAGGCTGTCCGGCAGCACCCGCTCTATCCGCACGTTGCCCTTGGAGCGCGAGGAGAGGCTCGCCCGCTTGACGAGCCGGGCCTCCTGCCGGGGGGCGCCGAGCAGCTCCTCCACCGAGGTCTGCAACGACGACGCGACGCGCAACAGGACCGACAGGGTCGGATTTCCACTGCCCGACTCCAGGTGGGTCCATGTCGCGCGTGGCACGCCCGCCAGCCGGGCGATCTGCTGCTGGCTCAGGCCCCGCGCGTCGCGCAGCGCGCGCAGGTTGCGCGCCAGGTTCTCGGAGGTGCGCTCCATGGCCATGGCTGCCTCTCCCGTCCGGCTCTCCCGTGACATCCCCGTGGCCCCTTCCCCGTGCATTCGCGCCATCTCATTGGCGACCGGACAATTTATTGACCAGGCCGCTGACATACGGACCGCATGCCGGTAGAGCAAGGGCAGCTTCAGCGTACCCACGACGAAAGGACGTCCCCATGCCGTTCACCCTGCCCGAACTGCCCTACAACAAGGATGCACTCGCCCCCCACATCAGCGCGGAGACGCTCGAGTACCACCACGGCAAGCACCATGCCGCGTACGTGACGAACCTGAACAAGCTGCTGGAGGGCAAGCCCGAGGCCAACCAGTCGCTCGAGCAGGTCATCCTCAGCAGCGACGGGGGCGTCTTCAACAACGCCGCCCAGGTGTGGAACCACACCTTCTACTGGAACTGCATGAAGCCCAACGGCGGCGGCAAGCCGACGGGCGACCTCGCGGACGCCATCACCCGCGACTTCGGCTCGTATGAGAACTTCCGCGAGCAGTTCTCCAACGCCGCCGCCACGCAGTTCGGCTCGGGCTGGGCCTGGCTGGTGCTCGACAAGGACAAGCTGGCCATCACCAAGACGGGCAACGCGGACCTGCCGATGAAGCACGGCCAGAAGGCGCTGCTGACCATCGACGTGTGGGAGCACGCCTACTACATCGACTTCCGCAACGCGCGCCCGAAGTACATCTCCACGTTCCTCGACAGCCTGGTCAACTGGGACTTCGTCACCCAGAACCTCAAGACGCGCTGAGCGAGGTGCTCGCGGTGTCAGGCGTCCGGCGCGTCGGTGGCGCCGGGCGCGTGGCGCGGCAGGGAGAGCGAGAAGGTCGTGCCTTCCTCCAGTGAGGAGCGGACCTGCACCTCTCCCTGGTGCGCCCGGACGAACTCCCGGACGATGAAGAGGCCCAGCCCCACGCCGCCCCCCGAGGTCCGGCGTCCGCCGGGGCTCCCGGTCCGGAAGGGCTCGAAGAGGTGGGGCAGCAGGGCCGCGTCGATGGGCTTGCCCCGGCTGTTCACCTCCAGCCGCTGCACTCCGGCGACATCCCAGAGCTGGAGGGTGATGGGGTGGGCCTCGTCGCCGTGCTCGAGCGCGTTGCCCACCAGGTTGGAGAAGACCTGCGCCAGGCGATCCTCGTCCCAGTCGCCCTGGGTGTTGCCCTCCACGGTGAGCTGGATGTCGCGCCGCGGGTAGATGGCGGTGAACTCGTCGAGCACCCGGCGGCACACCAGCTCCAGATCCACGGCGCGGCGCCTCACCGGCAGGGCCCCGTCGCGCGCCCGGACGCTGTCGAGCATCTGGCGCGTCAGCCGGGTCATGCGCCGGGTGATCTCCTCGATGCGCGCGAGGGTGGTGTGCTGCGCCGGGGTGAGGTTGGGGGCCTGCGCCAGCATCTGCGAGAACAGCCGGATGGCGGCCAGCGGGCTGCCGAGATCATGGTTGACGATGGCGAGCACACGCTCGACGAGCGGTTCCTCCCGGGCCGACTCCTCCTCGCGCCGCTTGTGCTCGCTCACGTCCATCATCGCGCCGATGAGCCGCTCGGGCCGCCCCTCGGCGCTCCGGTCGATGTAGCCACGCTCCAGCACACTCGCGTAGGTGCCGTCCGTCCGCCGGAAGCGGTACTCGCTTGACCAGTGGTCCTCCCGGCCCTCCATCGCGGCGTGCAGGGTGCGCAGGACCCGGGGCTGATCGTCCGGGTGGATGCGCTCGCGCCACCAGCCCGGTGACGCACCGCACGCCTCGGGTGCCTCGCCGAACACCTCTCCGTGCACCGTGCTCCAGCTCATCTCGCCGCTGCCCAGGTGCCAGTCCCACATCACCTCCCGGGTGGCGCGCGCCACCAGCCGGTAGCGGGCCTCGCTCTCCTGGAGCTCGCGCTCCAGGTGCTTGCGCTCGGTGATGTCCCGGGAGATGCCGAACAGCCCGGTGACGGCTCCCGTCTTCTCGTCCCGGAGCACCCCCTTGGTGGACAGCCACACCCGCTGGCCCGCGACATCCTCGTCCTCGTACGTCAGGGGCTGCCGCGCGGCGAGCACCGCTTGATCATGCGCCCGCGTGGCACTCGCGTCCTCGGGCAGGAAGATGTCCTGGTCGTCATGGCCGATGATGTCCGCTGGCGAGGCGCCCATCGCGCTCGCTCCCACGGGGTTGATGAGCGTGTAGCGGCCGTCGAGATCCTTGGCGAAGATGGCGTCCGGGGCGCAGTGGATGACCCGCTGGAACAGCTCCCGATCGCGCCGCAGCGACTCCAGCTCCCGCCGCTCGGCGGTGAGGTCGCGCAGCCACAGCAGCAGGTGTCCGGCGCGCTGGGCCGCGTCGATGTGGAAGACGACCCGCTCCTCGCCCTCGCCCAGGGTCAGCTCGGTGGACAGGCTTCCCTGGCCCTCGAGCGAGCCTTCCCAGCGCAACAGCTCGCGCACGAAGGGCTCCCGCTCGTCCTGGTCGAGGATGTCCCGCAGGCGCAGGCCCGGAAACAGGTGCGCGCCCGGCACCAGGCGCCGGGTGGCGGGATTGGCCTGGACCCACAGGGCATCCTGAAGCGGCGTCTGGGAGTTCGGCGCCAGCCGCAGCAGCACCAGGCCGTAAGGCGCGAGCGACCAGAAGGAGCTCGTCACGGCCTCGATGCTCTCCACTCCCCCCACTGCAATGGCTCGCATGCAAAGACCCTAGCCCGCTCCTTCCGCTGGCTTGAATCGGCCCCGGGTCTGATACCAGTGTTCTTCTTGAAACCAGTTTTCCTTGAAAGACGTTCAGCGGCCCGGAGTGGGCGCGGCCATGTAGAACAGGAAGCGGGTCACGGACCGGTAGCCCATGCGGCGGTAGACGGGCAGTCCCGCGGGGGTGGCGTGCAGCACCGTGCGCTCCAGGCCCCAGGCGCGGTGGGCCTCGGTGAGCGCGTGGCGGATGACGGCCTCGGCACAGCCGAGCTGCCGGTGGGGGGGGAGGGTGGCGACCATCGAGATGTAGGCGACGTCGTCCGCGCGCATCACGGCCGCGCAGCTCGCGGCCTGCTCGAGGCGGTAGCCGACGAAGCCCAGGTTGTCGCCGGAGAAGATCGCCGGGACATCGAACACCTGGCGTCCGGTGGGCAGCGCCACGTCGTAGCTGAGGGAGTTGAGGTCGGCGAGGTCGCCCCGCACGTGCGCGTCACTGGCCTCGAGCAGCTCCAGGCGGGGCAGGGGACGGGCGGGGGGCAGCAGCCGTTCGGCGACCATGCCAGTGGCCACCACGCTGGGCTTCAGACCCAGGGGCGCGAACAGGGAGGCCGCGCGCGCGCGCAGGGCGGGCGGAACCCAGTCCTCGCACAGCGTGAGCATCCAGCCCTGTCCCCGGGGGGTGAAGTAGTGGGCGGCGGCGGTGGCGGCGTTCTTCAGGGCCGCCTCCGTGTCCACCGGCGCGGGCAGGAAGGCCGCGTTGAGCATGGCCCAGGGGACATTGCTCGACGCGATGCTCACCTCGGGTTGGTCGAGCACCTCGCCGTTGGGACTGCCCCGGGCGAAGAAGCGCCAGGCGTCCTGGAAGCGGGTGTTGGACTCGTGGATTTCTTCTGGGGACATGGGGGCTCAGCGCGAGCCCGCATTATTGGAACCCCTCTCTCCAAAGGCCAGCGTCGTGAGCGAGCCCGAGTCGTAGAGGAACTGGTAGGCCGCCGCGCTGCCCAGCACCCGCTTGACGTACAGGCGCGTCTCCTCCACGGGAATCTGCTCCACCCACTCGTCCAGCTCGGCGTCGGGGAAGCGGGAGATCCACCGGTCCACCGCGCCCGGGCCGGCGTTGTAGCTGGCCACCGCGTACGCCAGGTTGCCGGAGAAGCGCCGCTGGAGGCCGCCGAGGTACGCCGAGCCGAGGCGGATGTTGTGGTGCGGCTCGAGCAGGGCATCGGGCGTGGCCAGCGTCAGGCGCAGCTCGCGCGCCACCACGGAGGCGGTGGCGGGCATGAGCTGGGCGAGCCCGAGCGCGCCCGTGGACGAGCGTGCCCTGGGATTGAAGGCGCTCTCCTCGCGCATGAGCGCCTGCATCAGGTCCGGGTTCACCTTCGCCGAGCGGCAGTGACGCACCACCAGCTCGCGGAAGGGCTGGGGGTAGGCCGCCGAGTAGATGAGGCGCGTCTCGGCCTCGGTGGGCGCGGAGAGTCCCTCGCGCCGGAAGGCCCAGGCGATGGGGCGCGCGTGGCGCTCGTTGCCCGAGGTGCGCAGCAGGTGGAAGAGCAGGCGGATGGACTCCTCGTCGCGGCCCTTGCGGTCCACGGCCAGCAGCTCCGCGGCGGCCTCGCGGTGTCCGAGCCGCAGCATCTCCAGGCCGGTGACGAAGTGCGCGTCCTTCATGAGGGGGCCGGCCTCCAGGGGCCACACCTCGGCGGGGCTCGTGGGCTGACGCAGCCGCGCGACGATGGCGTTCGCGCGCTCCGGGGCCTCGTGCACCAGGCGCGAGCGCGCCAGGAGGCCGTACCACGTGGCCGCGCCCTCGGCCGCCACGCGCTCCAGCAGCGCGTGCGCTTCCACCGCGCGGCCCTGGCCGGGCAGCAGGCGCGCGCGCCAGTAGCGGGCCCGCTGCACCGACTCGTGCGTGGAGCCCGTGCCCCGCAGGGCCTCGATGCGCGTGAGGGCCTCAAGCGCCGCCTCGTTCTTGCCCTCGGCGCGGTACATCCAGAAGCGCTGGAAGAGGGCCTCGGCGGCGAAGTTGCCCTCCGGGTAGTTGGCGATGAGCTGATCCAGGTAGCTCACGGCGGCGGCCTTCTCCCCGAGCTCCCGCGCCTTGCCCGCCGCGTAGAAGAGGGCGTCATCGGCGTAGGGGTGTTGGGGGTAGTCGCGCGTGAGCTGGAGGTAGGTGTTGATGGAGCTCTCCGGCTCCACCACCGACTCCGAGTAGCCGAGCACGTAGAGGGCGCGGGGCCGCAGCGCCGCGTCCTGGCACTGCTCGGTGACGGGCCGCAGCACGCGGATGGCCTGGGAGTGCTTGCGCTCCTTGCGCAGGGCGGTGCCGTAGGCGAAGTGCGCGCGGCAGGCCAGCTCGTCGGGCAGCTCCAGCTTCGGCAGCATCTTGCCGAGCGTGTCCATGGCCTCGCGGTTCTGGTGCAGCGACAAGAGCGTCTCGGCGCGCGCCACCTTCCACTTGGGCACGTAGGGCAGGTCGCGCAGGCCCTTCACCGCCGCGCTGGCCTCCTGGGAGAAGGGGTGCAGCGCCCACACCGCGAGGTGTGCCCGGTGCTCGCCATTGTAGTCGGCCTGGTAGCGCGCCAGCCGGGCGATGGTGAGCCACGCGGCGGACTGGGCGGGGTCTCCCGGCCGGGGCGTGTCCGTCTGCACGATGGGGGTGAGGGCCGCCACGGCCGCGGCGTAGTCGCGCTTGCGCTTCTCCAGCAGCGACGCCATGCCGAAGCGCGCGTCGGTGTAGCGCCGCGCGCCGGGCTTCACGGCCTCGTAGTGGGCGATGGCCTCCGTCCACTTGCGCTGCTTCTCGTAGGCCCGCGCCGCCTCGAAGTGGCAGTAGTCGCTCATCACGGGCCAGTCCTGGGCGAGCCCCGCGAGCTCCTCGGCCGCCACGGCCCACTGTCCCTGGCCGAACGCGCTCATCGCCCGGAGGTAGCGCACGGGCGCCGTCGGCGCCTCCTTGTCCAGCAGCTGCCGGGCGACACGGTAGCGGCGCTGGTCGTACGCGCTCTTGGCCTGGGCGAGCACGCCCTCGGCGAAATAGGAGGTGAGGCTCGTGCCGTCGAGCTTGTGCACCCACTTGCGCTCACCCGGAGCCACCGGTTCCGCCGGGCCGAGGGTGAACTCGGGGGGCGCTTCCTCGTCCTCGCTGTCGAGCGAGGAGTTGAGCTGGGGTTTGGCCGAGGCGCTCTCGGCGAGGTTGGAGATGTCCGCGCCACCGGGCGCCGAGGGCGGGGTGAGCGCCGCGGGCGGGGTGAGCGCGGCGGGTGCTTGTGCCCACACGGGGGTCACCCAGAGCGCGGCAACCAGCGGCCATTGCTTCCATCCGAGCATCGTGTCTTGCAGTCGCAGTCCCACACCATTCCCCTGGTCGAGGCCCGAGCCGTCCGTGAGGGCCTGGAAATAGGGACGGCGGGGAAGCCTGGGGAGTGAGGGAGCGTGCGTCTTCTCACGCGGGCGTTGTCCGGTGCACGGCACACATCTGCTCCATTCGCGGGGCGGGCGGATTCACACGGGGTGCGATGTTGCCTCGTGAACCTGACACGCGCCCTCCAGGTCCCCGGGGAGCAGCGGGGCGCGGATGGCATAGGGTAGGGCGCCATGCCCATCACCCAACTGGAGGTCGCTGGCTACCGCTCGGTGCGCAAGCTCGTGCTCCCCGTGGGGCCCCTCACCGTCATCGTGGGGCCCAATGGCAGCGGCAAGACGAACCTCTACCGCGCGCTCCACCTGCTGTCCGAGGCCGCCGAGGGCCGGCTGGCGCAGGCGCTCGCGGAGGAGGGCGGGGTGCCCAGCGTGCTGTGGGCGGGGGCGCGCGAGCGGGGGCCCTCGCTGCTGACGGTGGGTGTCAGCTGGGGGGAACTGGAGTACCAGCTGACCCTCGGCGCGGTGCCGCCCCAGTTGGACGACGCCGGCCAGCCCCTGAGCCTCTTCAACCTGGATCCCGAGGTGAAGGAGGAGCACCTGTGGGCGCTGGAGGGCCGGCGGCGCGGGGTGCTGCTGGAGCGCAAGGAGCGCACGGCCTTCCTCCGGGACGCGCAGGGCGAGCGCGTCACCTACCCGTTGCGGCTCTGGGCGGGCGAGTCGGTGCTGTCGCAGCTCGCCGAGCCCCACCGCTTCCCGCGCCTGGCCGAGGTGCAGGGCGCGCTGAGGGCGTGGCGCTTCTACCACCACTTCCGCACGGACCTGGAGGCGCCCCAGCGCTCGCCCCAGATGGGTGTGCGCACGCCCGTGCTCGCCCATGACGGGAGGGATCTCGCCGCCGCGCTGCAGACCATCCTCGAGGTGGGAGACGCCGGGGGTCTGGAGCGCGCCGTGTCCGATGCCTTTCCGGGCGCGCGCCTGGAGATAACTGCCCCCCGGGGGCGCTTCAGTCTGCTCTTGCACCAGCCGGGGTTGAAGCGTCCCCTGTCCGCGCGCGAACTGTCGGATGGCACGCTGCGCTACCTGTGCCTGCTGGCGGCGCTGATGAGCCCCCGGCCCCCGGCGTTCCTCGCGCTGAACGAACCGGAGACGAGCCTGCATCCGGACCTGCTCGAGCCCCTGGCGGCGCTCATCGTGAACGCCTCGCGCGACAGCCAGGTGTGGGTGACGACCCATGCGGAGCCGCTGGCCCGGGCCCTGGCGCGGCGGGCGCGGGTGGAGCCCCTCCGGTTGACGAAGGAGGGGGGGGCCACCCGGGTGGTGGACCCGGAGATGTCCGAGGACTGACACAGGGCGTGCAACCCCGGGGGAAAGGGTGCACCTTGAAGGGCGTCATGAGTCCACGTGCCACCGTTCCCCCTGATGACTTCCTTCTCCTCGTGGGCGTGCTTCCCGAGGTGCTGCAGGACGCGGTCCGGGAAATGCCGCCCGGCGAGGTGCTCGAGGTGGTGATGGACCTGGGCCGCCCGCCCGAGGCGCGGCTCGTCGGGGGAGTGGCCAGGTTGTCCGAGGCCCCCGTCACCCGCAAGGAGCTGGAGCAGGTGATCGCCCAGGTGGGCAGCGTGGGCGAGGACAACCGCGCCGGCATCGAGCGCACGCTCCACCGCGTCTCCGCCATCCGCAACCGGCGGGGCAAGGTGGTGGGCCTCACGCTGCGCGTGGGCCGCGCCATCTTCGGCACCATCGACATGCTCAAGGATCTCATCGCCTCGGGGCAGAACATCCTGCTGCTCGGCCGGCCCGGGGTGGGCAAGACGACGAAGCTGCGCGAGGTGGCGCGCGTGCTCGCCGATGACCTGGGCAAGCGCGTCATGGTGGTGGACACCTCCAACGAGATTGGCGGCGATGGCGACATTCCCCACCCGGGCATCGGCGGTGCGCGCCGCATGCAGGTGTCGCGGCCGGATCGTCAGCACGACGTGATGATCGAGGCGGTGGAGAACCACATGCCCGAGGCCATCATCGTCGACGAGATTGGCACCTCGGCCGAGGCCGCCGCGGCGCGCACCATCGCCGAGCGCGGCGTGCAACTGGTGGCGACGGCCCACGGCAACACCCTGGAGAACCTGGTGCTCAACCCCACGCTGTCCGACCTCGTCGGCGGCGTGCACACCGTGACGCTCAGCGACGAGGAGGCCCGGCGCCGCCACACGCAGAAGACGGTCACCGAGCGTAAGGGGCCGCCCACCTTCGACGTGGTGGTGGAGATGGTGAGCCGCGACGAGGTGCGGGTGCACCGCGATACCGGCGAGGCCGTGGACCGGCTGCTGGCCGGAGAGGTCCCCGGGGGCGAGCAGCGCCAGCTCGTCGGGGGACAGGTGGAGGTGAAGCCGGCCTCTCCGGTGGACAGCCCCCGGCCAGCCCGGGGCGCCCCGTCGCCGGCCCGGCCGCCCGCCCCGCCCCTGCGTCCGCTCGCCGCTCCGTCCCGGCTCGCCTCGGGCAAGGCCCGGCCCGCCGCGCCAGAGGCCCCGGCTCTCGAGTCCTCTTCCCGGGACGAGGCGATGCGCGGAGTGCCGGGATTGCGTCAGGGCACCACGCGCTTGTACGCGCACGCGGTCAGCCGGGATCTGCTCGAGCGGGTGCTGCGCGACATCGCGGTGGACGCGAAGGTCATCGGGCGCCTGGAGAGCGCGGATCTCATCCTCACGCTGCGCTCGCGGGCCAATGATCCGAAGCTGCGCAAGCTCGCGGGCAAGGCGGGGGTGCCGGTGCTGGCCATCAAGCGCAACAGCGCGTCGGAGATGCGGCGGGTGTTGCGCGACGCGTTCCTCCTGGCCGAGGGGGAGAACGAGGAGCGGGTGCGCGAGGCGGTGCTGGAGGCCGAGGAGGCCATCCAGCGTGTCTTGAGGGACTCGGTGGAGGTGCCGCTGACCCCGAGACCGCCGCGGCTGCGCAAGCTCCAGCACCGGCTCGTGTCGCGCTACCACCTGGAGGCGGTCAGCCACGGCAGTGAGCCCCAGCGCCACCTCGTCGTCTACCCGCTCGGCGCCCTGGTGGACGTGCCGCGCGAGCCGGACTTCGAGGACGAGGCGGACGACGAGGGGGCCGAGCAGCCCGTGACGAACTGAGCGGGGAGCGAGTGCTCAGGGGGCGTTCGGATCTCCCACGCCCTTGAAGGGGTTGAACGTGTACGTCGTGGAGAAGCGCGAGGCCGGGCTGAAGTAGATCGCCGCGAGCTTCGCCGGATCCGTGGCGATCTCACCCCGCGCGACGGCGCCGTCGTTGCCGTCGTCCCAGCCCCAGGGCGCGTTCGCCGAGTTCGTTCCGCACTGACCCGCCACGTAGCCGCAGCCGCCGCTGGTGTCGCCGCGGAACGTGCCATCGGAGGCGAACAGCTCGGACAGGGAGCGGCGCGTCCACAACCCCTCGGAGCCGTAGATGTCGAGGAGCTTGTAGCGCACGTCCGGGTCGCTGGCCGACGAGGGCTCCTCGGCGGTGGTCAGCGAGGGGTAGTACTTCACGCCATCGCCGTTGATGTCGTATTGCGGCCAGGCCTTGAGCCCGTGGCCCTTGGCCTCCTGGGCGGTGATGGGGTGCTGCACGCCCTCGAAGTCCGCGGTGGACAGCTTGCCGTCGATCGACTCCGCGCCCGAGGTGAGCGGACTGCCGTCCGGCGTGTACGAGAAGAAGTCCTTGTGCGCCACGGTCACGGCGCCCACGAGCGAGCCGTACTCCGTGCCATTGCGCTCCACGATGAGCAGCACGCCCTCGCCGTCGTTCTCGTGCTCCGAGTCGAAGATGGAGTCGAACCAGTCGCGCGGGTGGAAGAACGTATAGACGATGTACCAGTGCGAGCTCGTCTCCACGACGGACTGATAGGCATAGGCGGGCAGGGCCCTGGACGCGGCGTTGTCCCAGTTGTTCGTGCCGCTCCAGTCCCCGTCGAAGTCGACCCGGGTGATGTAGTCGGCCTTGCCGTTGATTCCGTGCGAGCCCGTCACGTCCACGTCCTGGTAGTGGATGGGAGCCCAGCGCTTGGCGAGCGCGGCCCGGAACGCGGCGGAACTGGCGCTGCCCGCGAGCGCGGCCCGGGTTTGCCCGCGCGCTTCTTCTTCCAGCGGGCTCGCGCCACAGGCGGACAGCAACATCACGGCGGCGGGGAGGACGGCGCGTGCGACGAATCCACGGCGAGGGCGGCGAATGGAAACCATAAGGGGTTCTTCCTTTCTCGCGCCGCACTAAATGCTCGCCGGGCTGGTGGGGTAAACTTTTTTTCTGGGTTTCACCCGGTTTTTGCCCGCGCGAAGCGGATTCGCCAAGAAGCGGCCCAAACACAACCGCCGCCCGCGAGGCTTCGCGGACGGCGGGGGGCGCCGAGGCGTGGGGCCTCTTACATCGGACCCGCGCACTTGGCGGTGTGAACGCCCGCGGGGCACCAGTAGTTGCGGATGTTCAAGCCATCCTTGGTGCCGGTGCGCGAGGTGCAGGCGTTGGGGGTCCAGTTGGCCTCACGCAGGGTGATGCGGTTGGGGTTGGGGGCGGTGTCCACATCCGCGACGAAGGCGGCGTGCCCGTACACGTGAGACGTGGGGATCATTGCCACACACCCCACGTGAGCGTGGTTGCTGTTGATCACCGCCACCTTGTCGCTCCAATAGGTCAACCCATACGGGAGGTTGGGTGCCCGGCACCGGGCGAACAACACACAGTTGTCGCAGTAGTCCGTACAGGCCGCGGACTCCACGGTGGCAGTTTCCTCCGAAACCTGGGGCGCCACGTCCTCCAGCTCGGTGCCGCCACAGCCGGTGGTGGCGATCGCGAGGGTGAGCAGGGACAACGAGAGGAGCCGCGTGGG
Source organism: Cystobacter fuscus (assembly GCF_044360685.1). Taxonomy (GTDB): domain Bacteria; phylum Myxococcota; class Myxococcia; order Myxococcales; family Myxococcaceae; genus Cystobacter; species Cystobacter fuscus_C. Next base: position 2,751,687 of record NZ_CP043491.1, read on the forward strand.
GGACGAGAACATGGCGGTGGTCTTCCTTGGGCTGAGGAGCAGGGGTCAGACGCTGCGGGCCGGGCGCCTCCCCTCCGGAGGCGTCCTCATGATGAAGGAGTCCCGGAATCTCCTGCTGTCCCAAGAAAAACGGAAAAAATGGCAAGAACCCCCTGAGGCTCAATCATTTCAGGGGGTTGCCGCTCGCCGTGTACCGCTTCGTCCCCTTGCGGCTGACCCGCGGCACCTGTGTGCGGATCGACGGGGCGTGCCGTCTCAGCGGCCGCGCGGAGGCGGGCGCCGCGCCGCCGCGGGAGTGCTCTGTCGCGGGAGGATGCTGGTGCGCACCACGGGATCTCCCGGCTCGAGCAGGGTTCCCTCTCCGCCCACCATCGCTGGCGGTTCGGAGCCGGTGAAGTAGAGGTCGGTGTTGGGCGCCTTCACCACGAGGGAGGCGAGGCCGATCTCCGGGTGGATGATGACGTGCTCGGCGGAGATGGCGCGTCCGCCGAGGGTGATGTTCCGGGTGCCTTCGCGCGAGAGCGTCACCGTGACCTGGCGCGGCTTGGGCGTGGCGGCGAGGGCCTGGAGCTTCACGTCCTCGCCCTGGCGCAGGCGCGGCATCAGGTTCTTCGCGGCCAGGACGAAACCCACGCCGGCGAAGGTGCGGCCCGGCTCCACCTTCAACTTCTCGTTGTAGCGGCGCGTCTTGCCGTCCTTGACGGTGGTGCCCGTGGCGCGCCCGCTGCCGAAGTCGATGTCGAACTGCCGCGTCGCCGTGCCGCCCTTGAGCTCCCGCCACCGCCAGCGCTCCTGGGCGAGCTGCGGCTTCTGGGCGAAGATGGCGAGCTCCTCGATGCGCCGTCCGTCGTTGTAGTCGTACGTGAGCAGGACGTGGAGCCGATCCCCCTCGGTCCACTGGGTGAGCATCCCCTTGCCCAGGGCCTGGCCCGCGGGGGTACTCACCGATAGCTCCCGGGTGTCGTTCTTCTCCGGATAGCGCTGTTCCAGCGCCCAGGCCGGAGAGGCGAGCCCGCACAGCAGTCCCAGGCCGAGCAGCAGTCTTCCACGCAATGAACGAGAGGTCTGAGCCATGCTCGGGAAGATGAGGAGGGCGCGGCCTTTCGGGGAGCACGGCACGAGGCACTCCAGCGGCTCCCTTCCCGCCCAGGTGCCAGGCGAGCGTGTGCGGCGCGATCCTGGCCGGGACTCGAGGGCGATCCTCCTGTTCAACCGTGGGGTTTCATTATTTTTAATTATTGCTTATTAATCAGGCATAAATCAGATTCATCCATGTCATGGATCTGCTCTACGCGCGCGCACAGATGGGGCTGTCCCTCGCCTTCCACATCCTCTTCGCGGCCGCGGGCATCGCCCTGCCGTTGTTGATGGTGCTCAGCGACTTGAAGGCGCGGCGGACGAGGGATCCAGACTACACGGCGCTGAGCGTGAAGCTGGCGAAGGGGACGGCCATCCTGTTCGCGGTGGGGGCGGTGAGCGGCACGGTGCTGTCGTTCGAGCTGGGGCTGTTGTGGCCCGGCTTCATGGGCACCTGGGGCGAGGTCATCGGCCTGCCGTTCGCGCTGGAGGGGACGGCCTTCTTCACCGAGGCGGTGTTCCTGGGCATCTACCTGTATGGACGCGACCGCATTTCGCCGGGGCTGCACCTCTTCTCGGGGGTGATGGTGGCGCTGAGCGGCGCGGCGAGCGCCTTCTTCGTCACGCTCGTGAACACCTTCATGAACGATCCGGTGGGCTTCACGCTCACGGCCACGGGGCCGGTGGACGTGGACCCGGTGGCGGCGATGTTCAGCCCGGGCTGGGTGCACCAGACGACCCACACGCTCGTCGCGTGCTACCAGGCGAGTGCCTTCGCCATGGTGGGCATCCACGCGCTCGTGTTGCTGCGCCATCCGGGCCTGGCCTTCCATCGCAAGGCGTTGTCGGTGGCGCTGCCGCTGGCGTGCCTGTCCGCCCTGGTGCAGCCGCTCGTGGGCCACCAGTCCGCCGAGAACGTGGCGCGGGCGCAGCCGGTGAAGCTCGCGGCGGCGGAGGCGCTCTTCGAGACGCAACGGGGCGCGCCCCTGAGCGTGGGTGGCTTGCCGGACATGGAGACGGGCACCCTGCGCTACGCGCTCGAGTTGCCCCGGGGCCTGTCGCTCCTGGCGTTCAGCGATCCCAACGCCGAGGTGAAGGGGCTGGAGGAGTTTCCCCGGGACGAGTGGCCTCCGGTGACCAAGGTGCACCTGGCCTTCCAGGTGATGGTGGGGGCGGGGGGCGCCATGGCGCTGCTGGCGCTGGTGACGCTCGTGCTGCGCTGGCGCCAGGGGGCCTGGCCGGAGGGGCGGCGGATGCTGGGGGCGTGGCTGGTGTGCGGGCCGCTCGGGGCGGTGGCGATGGAGGCGGGGTGGCTCGTCACCGAGTGGGGCCGCCAGCCGTGGATCCTCCGGGGGGTGATGCGCACGGCGGACGCGGTGACGCCGGTGGGCGCGCTGGCGGTGCCCTTCTGGACGTTCTCGCTCGTCTACCTCTTCCTGGGCGTCATGGTGGTGTTCCTGCTGGTGCGGCAGGTGGCGGGCACGGTGCCGCACGGGCGGGAGCCGCACGAGGTGGCCCATGCCCACTGAACTGCTGCTGGGAGGCGTGTTGGTGGCCGCCCTCGTCCTCTATGCGCTCTTCGGGGGCGCGGACTTCGGGGGCGGGGTGTGGGACCTGTTGGCCACGGGGCCGCGCCAGGCGAGGCAGCGGGAGCTGATTGCCCGGGCGCTCGGGCCGGTGTGGGAGGTGAACCACGTCTGGCTCATCCTCGCCGTCGTCATCCTCTTCTCGGCGTTTCCCCGGGCCTTCGCGGTGCTGTCGGTGGCGCTGCACGTGCCGCTGACGCTGTTGCTGCTGGGCATCGTGTTCCGTGGCACGGCCTTCACCTTCCGCACCTATGACGCGCGGGCGGACCGGGTGCAGCGCCGCTGGGGGCTCGTCTTCAGCGGGGCGAGTGTGCTGTCGCCGGCGGTGCTCGGGCTGTGCGTGGGGGGCATGGCGGGGGCGAGCTGGGGGGCGGGGAGCGCGGCCTGTTCTCCGGGTGGCTGTCGCCCTTCGCGCTGGCGGTGGGGGTGTTCGCCCTGTGCCTGTTCGCCTTCCTGGCGGCGGTGTACCTCACGGCGGAGACGAACGAGCCCGCGCTCCAGGAGGACTTCCGGCGCCGGGCGTTGGGGGCGGGCGTGGCGGTGTTCGTGGCGGCGCTCGGGGTGCTGGTGCTCGCGCGGGGAGGAGCGCCCCGGGTGTGGGTGGGGCTGACGACTTCCTCCTACGCGCTGGTGCTGCACGCGGCGACGGCCGTGGTGGCGGTGCTCGCTTTCGGGCTGCTGCTCACCCGGCGCTTCGCGTGGGCGCGCGTGGCGGCCGCGGCGCAGGTGGGTCTCATCGTCGCCGGGTGGGCGGCCTCGCAGTACCCGTACCTCGTGGTGCCGGACCTCACCCTCCAGTCGGCGGCGGCCTCGCCCGTGGCCCAGCGCGTCCTGCTGATGGCGCTCGCAGTGGGCGCCGCGCTCATCTTCCCCTCGTTGCTGTTGCTGTTCCGGGTCTTCCGAGCGCCTCCCAGGACGTCCTGACGGGCCGCCTCCTGCTCCCTCGCTTTCCATCGGTCCCCTCCATGCCCATTTTGGTCTCAGGGGATGACCAGGTGATGGGTACGGAGCGACCGAGACGCAGGGCGCCGGGCTGGGCCAAGGCGCGCATCTACACGGTGGGCCACTCCACGCGCACGGCGGAGGAACTGGTGGAACTGCTCCAGGCGCACGGCATCCAGACGCTCGTGGACATCCGCACGGTGCCCCGCTCGCGGACCAATCCCCAGTTCAACCGGGACACGCTGCCCCGGACGCTCGCGCGGGCGGACATCCGGTACGTGCACCTGGCGAGACTCGGAGGGCTGCGGCGCGCGCGGGCGGACTCCCCCAACGGCGCGTGGCGCAACGCGAGCTTCCGAGGCTACGCCGACTACATGCTGACGGACGAGTTCACGCGGGGGCTCGAGGAGCTGCGGGAACTGACTCCGGACGGGCCGCTGGCGCTCATGTGCGCCGAGGCGGTGCGCTGGCGGTGTCACCGCTCGCTCGTGGCGGACGCGCTGTTCGCCCGGGGCGTGGAGGTGCGGCACATCACCAGCCGCACCCGCGCCGAGCCGCACAAGCTCACCCCCTTCGCGCGGCTGCACGGCAGACAGGTGCTCTATCCCGAGGAAAGTCCTCCGCCAGCGGACCTGTCCGGGCCCGGTGTGTCGGGGAGTTGAGGGCGCGAGCCTGGGCCAGTCCGTCACCGTGGACGGGAACGTTCTTGCCATCCTCCTCGTCCGTGGTTCGTTCGTGGCGCTCATGCTGCCCTCGGTCCGCTCCGGCTGCTCCCGATTCATCTTCCTGCTTCTGAGTTGCGCGCTGCTCGGCTCGTGTGTGGCCCATCCCCGGCACACGGGCTTCTCCGGTGGGGCCTTGCGCTTCGACTCGGAGACGGCAGGCCGCATGCGCCATGTCGCGGCCTTGAGGAGAGCGGCGGGGGTCGCGGTCTCCACCGTCGTCGCGGCCTCGACGATTGGCCTCCTGGCCCCCGAGGTCCTCGGCTTTTTCCAGAACGATGAGGAGGAACTCAGTCGGTTGGAGGTTGCCCTCCTGGAATGTGTCCAGCGCGCGGAGCGGGACATCAACGTCGAGCGCTTTGGCTACGGCGCCCCAACCGCTGCTGACTGCAATGCGGTGGTGGGGGTGGACCGGTGTGGCAGGCCCATCTACCAGTCCATGGAACTGGGCAATCTGAAGCACGCCCGAGCCCTCGCTTGTATGCAAGACATCCTGAAAGAACTCTGGCCCGGCCCCATCAGCATCGAGCAGCGGTATCGTTTCTACCGCCATGCCAAGGTCCTCGAGACGGTCAGCCGTGAGCAGGAGAAGCGCCTTCTCGAGGTGGACTGTGCCGAAGAGCTGCGGGGCACCATCAAGCCCGACGTCGTTCTCCACGCGGACCGCCATCTTCTTCGAGCCATACTCATTTTGGATCTCAAGTTCCCGTGCCCTGGAGACAGACCTCCCAGATGGACGGAATATGGAGACACAAGCGTCTATGTGGGTTCCGATCAGGGTGAACTCTATGGAGAAGCCTTCGGTGGAAAGGCATTGATGATGTCTCCGAAAGGAATCTTCGAATGAGCGAGCGCTACCCTGTGGTGCAAGTGCGTGGAATAGATGGGCAACTCACCGTCCGGGACGGTCTCATCCTGTGCTTCTTCATGCGGCGCAGGTACCCGGAGATCGCTCAAACAGTTTGGCTTGCTTTGCAAGCCTATCTGCGTGCCATCCCTTCTGGTTCTCTGGGGTGGTATGTGGATCAACAGGGAGACATGCAGTTGCTGGACGAACAGGGCTGGATGCATATCAATGAAAAAATCCTGAATCGTCCCAGGGCCCATGCCTGTCACGTCGAGTTGTTGCAGCACGAGTCTGGAGTGGGGGGCTACAACTTCGAGTACGACGGCTACCAGCTTGACTCTCAGCTCCTCAATGATGAGAAAGCGGCTTGTGCCATCGCTTTCTCTCTGCCCACGGAGTATCTCTTGGAGCACGGCGCGGACAAGGTCCGAGCCCTGGCTCTGGAGCTGTCTCGCGATCTGCCCTTCAGCTCCGGCTACGCCAGCCTAGCCTTCGTTGCCCCCAGCGGGCAGTGGTATTCGGTTCGCAGGGACTTGTTGCCCCTCCTCGAGCGTTACCGGGGGTTCGACCTCTACAGCCTCGGCAAGACCAGCCGAGTCATTGGCACCGGTGCCCGTGGCGCCTATTGGCTCACCTTCCTGGGCCAGCCCCTGCTGAGCCAACTCGGTGGCTTGGAAGTGCTGCGCCGCGAACTGCCTTTCCCCGAGGTCTCCTTCGAGCCCCTGGAAGGCGAGCGTCTGCTGCTTACCCTGGGCGAGTGGCCCAGCCCCATGGATATCCGCGAGCACATCGTCCGACCCCACTTCAGGGCCCTCGCCCGCCTCCTGGAGCCCTACTTTCCCGCGGAGACGAACGGCCTGACCTCCCTGCTAGACAACCGCAACATGGGCCGTTGGCTCCGCCGCTTCTGCCTGTGAGTCACGTGTACTCATGGATGGTGTGCACCACCATGTGACTTCTTCTTCGCGCACGCTCACCGCGCATGGTTTGTTGGCAGCTATGCCGCCCTCGGTCCGCTCCGGCTGTGCCCGGTTCATCTTCCTGCTGCTGACCTGCGCGTTGCTCGGCTCGTGCTCGGTCGGCCCGCGGCACTCCGGCTTCTCCGGTGGGACCTTGCGCTTCGACACGGAGACAGTGGGTCGCATGCGATATGCCGCGGCCTTGAAGAGAGCGGCTGGGGTCGCGGTCTCCACCGTTGCCGTGGCCTCGACGATTGCCCTCCTGGCTCCTGAAGTCCTCGGCTTTTTCCAGAACGATGAGGAGGAACTCAGTCGGTTGGAGACAGCCCTCCTGGAGTGTGTCCAGCGCGCGGAGCGGGACATCAACGCCGAGCGTTTCGGTTTCGGCTCCCCGACCGCCGAGGACTGCAAGGCGGTGGTGGGGGTGGACCGGTGCGGCAGGCCCATCTACCAGTCCATGGAACTGGGTCACCTGAAGCACGCCCGAGCCCTCGCCTGTATGCAGGACATCCTGAAAGAACTCTGGCCCGGTCCTGTCAGCATCGAGCAGCGGTATCGTTTCTATCGCAACGCCAAGGTCCTCGAGACGGTCAGCCGTGAGCAGGAGAAGCGCCTTCTCGATGCGGACTGTGCCGAAGAGCTACGGGGCACCATCAAGCCCGATGTCGTCCTCCACGCGGACCGCCATCTTCTTCGGGCCATCCTGGTCCTGGACCTCAAGTTCCCGTGTCCCGGAATTAGAAGTCCTCAGTGGACGAAGTACGGAGAAAAGAGCGCCTACGGAGGTTCCAGTCAGCATGAAATCTATAGGGAGGCGTTCGGTGGAGCAGCCTTGATGATGTCTCCGAAGGGTATCTTTGAATGAGTGAGCGCTATCCTGTGGTGCAAGTGCGTGGAGTAGATGGGCAACCCACTGTCCGAGATGGACTCATCCTGTGCTTCTTCATGCGGCGCAAGTACAAGGAGATCGCTCAATCGGTTTGGCTTTCTCTACAAACCTATCTGCGTGCCATCCCTTCTGGGGCCCTGGGGTGGTATGTGGATCAAGAGGGAGAGTTGCAATTACTGGATGAGCAGGGCTGGACGCATACCCGCGAAGTATTCTTGAATCGTCCCTGGGCCCAGGCTTGTCACGTTCAACTGTTGCAGCTGGAGTCAGGAGCGGGGGGCTACAACTTCGAGTATGATGGCTACGAAATTGATCCTCTGTGTGACTATGACGAGAAGGCGGCCTGCGCCATCGCTTTCTCTCTACCCACGGAGTATCTCCTGGAGCACGGCCCGGACAAGGTCCGTGCCCTGGCCCTCGAACTGTCTCGCGATCTGCCCTTCAGCTTCGGCTACGCGAGCCTGGCCTTCGTTTCCCCCAGCGGGCAGTGGTACTCGGTCCGCAGGGAGTTGCTGCCCCTCCTTGAGCGTTACCGGGGTTTTGACCTCTACCACCTCGGCATGACCAGCCGAGTTATAGGCACCGGTGCCCGTGGTGCCTATTGGCTCACCTTCCTGGGCCAGCCCCTGCTGAGCCAACTCGGCGGCCTGGAAGTGCTGCGTCGCGAACTGTCTTTCCCCGAGGTCTCTTTCGAGCCCCTGGAAGGCGAGCGTCTGCTCCTTACCTTGGGAGAGTGGCCCAGTCCCATGGATGTCCGCGAGCACATCGTCCGGCCCCACTTCAGGGCCCTCGCCCAGCTCCTCGAGCCCTATTTCCCCGAGGAGAAGATTGGCCTCACCTCGTTGTTGGAAAACCGCAACATGGCCCGTTGGCTCCGCCGCTTCTGCCTGTGAGTGTCCGTCAGTCCTTCGCAGGAGATTTCCCCGAGATGCTTACTCTCATTCCCACACGATGGCTCGCGCTCCTGCTTTTTCTGATAATCGCTTGTGTCTCTTCAGCGCCAGATGTGCGCGAGGACAACGAGTCGCCTCGTGGTGTCAACTCTTGGGCGGAAGCCAGAGCAGAGCCAACCTGTGTCGTGCCGCTCTGTGAAGAGAACTCATGCTCTCTCTGGCGCTGTTGGGACCTGGTGGAAGTCGATGCGTCCCCTTCCGTGGAACTGGCACGTGGTACCATAGTGGGACTTCGGCCTCCCCATGTGAGCAACCCTCAGCGCTGGTGGGGTCATCCGCTTGCTGTACCCTCTTCAGCGGAGCCCATCCTTGAGATCCCCTGGCACAACTGGAAGCTCCGTGATCAACTCGCACGGCAGAAGCACCCTCTCCAATGCATGCTTCCGCCCGAGCCGCTTGAGAAACACCACATCTTCCCTCAGCAGCAAAAACTGGCCAGATGGTTCAAGCTCAAGCGGATCGACATTCACGCCTTCACCATTCTGCTTCCCAAGAGTTTCCACCAACGACTACACAGTGGCGGGCCTGCAGGGGGACAATGGAATGAGGCCTGGCGACAGTTTCAGCAGAGTAACGAAGACGCCACCACGGACGAGGTTTGGCGATTCGCATTCGAGCTCATGAACCTGTTTCGAGTGAATGGTCCGTTCATGCCCTACTCCTGCCATGATTGAGCTGAGGGAATCGCGTATGAAGTATTTCAGAGTCGAGGAGGACCAGTCCTCTCGCTACACGGGCGATGTTGATGGCGCGCACAAGTGGGGACTTCCAGGCATCTTTTGTTGCCCTGTTTGTCAGGCCACCTGGAGCGGCGGCTCCAAGACATACCCCTCGGTGGATTTGACTTCAGTCTCCCAGATGGCTGACTTCGAAGAAGCTCGAGCCGAGCCCATCGAGGAGTACGAAAGACTGAGTGAGATGGTACGCCCGCTCCTTCCTTCTGGTGCCATTGTGGAGCCGGGTTCTTCCTTTGGTCCGCTCGTGGGAAAAGCACGGGGTTCCTTCGGGTCGTTCGTCACGCCGGTTCCCTGGTGGTTGCTGGTTCGGCGTGAGGCATTGGAGAAACTCCAGGCCGAAGGTCTGCGCGGTCTCAAGGGATGCCCAACCCAGTTGCGCTTCCGCCAGCGTGCCTCGCCGGAGTTGCTGGAACTGGAGCTCCTCCCCGTGGGTCGGCTCCACCCGGATTGTCTGCCCCCGGAGCGCAAACCTCCCTGCACTCGCTGTGGCCGCCGTGGTGTTCGCCTGCCCGAAACCCTCTTGCTGGACGCCGTGACTCTTCCACGCGCTCTGGACGTCTTCCGGCTGGAAGACTTTTCCACCGTCATCCTCTGCACCGAACGGTTTGTCGATGCCTGTCTGCGCCTGGGGCTCGATGGTGTGACCTTTCAACCCCTGTCCGCGAAGTGAAGCAGGATGTACGGGGCCGAGGCCTGTCATGGCCTGGCCTTCCGGCTCATTTCCCAGGGACGCGCGGCGCCAGGACCGAGGGGATGAACTCCTCGCGCACGGCCCGGGCCAGCAGCTCCGGCGGCAGCAGCCCCTGGTGGACGAGGAAGGTATTGAAGGCCAAGCGGTCGAACTTCGTCCCGAGCGCGAGCTCCGTCTCGGCGCGCAGCTCCAGCAGGCGCGTGTACCCGTAGAAGTAGCTGCCCGCCTGTCCCGGAGAGCGGGACGTGTAGCGGTCAATCTCCTGCCGGGCCAGGGGCACGGACAGTCCCACCTGCTCGGTGAGGATGCGCAGGGCCTCCTCGGGTGAAATCTGTCCCAGGTTGAGCATGGGATCGAGCATGGCGCGGGCCGCGCGCACCAGACGGAACTGCAGGGTGATGAACTGGCCGTCGAGGGGCTCGTACGGGAGCATCTCCGCCTCGGCGTAGAGCGCCCAGCCCTCGACGTTGACGGAGTTGAAGGCGAACAGGCTCCGCGCGAGTGACACGCCTCGCTCCATCATGGCGGCGAACTGGAGCTCATGCCCCGGGCGACCCTCGTGGGCGGACAGGCCCCAGGCCGCCGCCCCGAAGGAGAAGTCGTCCGAGGGCCCGTTCTGGCCGCCTGCCTTCGAACTGCCCAGCGACAGCACGAACTGGCCCGGCTTCCCGCTCCCGCCCACGAAGTCGGGCAGCTGCATGTAGGGGGCGGGATGCGCGGCGCTCTCGGCCTCCGAGGCCATGCGCATCACCACCGGCCGCGAGGGCAGCTCCACCACCCGGTGCTTCGTGATCGACTTCTCCAACTCGCCCAGCACCTCGCGGTAGTGTCCCTCGAGCCGCTCGCGGCCCAACTGCTCCTTCTTCAACGCGCGCAGCACACCCATCGTGTCCGTGGCCGGCAACCGCCGCGCCTTCGCCACGAGCGGCGCCAGGGCCGCCATCTGCGCGCGCAGCTCCACGAACGCCACCTGCGCGCGGCGCACCAGTTGCTCGGGCGGCAGGTCGATGCCCATCTGCCTCAGCTTGAAGGCATACAGCTCGGGCGGCAGGCGGACGTCCTCGCGTGCCCGGGGCAGCACCACCTCGCGCCGCCAGCGCGCGTCCTCCTCCACCTGCTTCTCGAGCGCCGCCAGGGCGGGCTCGGCGCCCTCGAGCTTGTACTCCGTGAACAGCGCCCGGATGCCCTGCACGTAGGTGGGCGCCTCGCGCATCGCCTGCTCCAGCGCGGGCTTCACCGGTCCGAGCCGGCCGGGTTGGGAGAGCCCCTCCTCGAAGCGCGCCCGGGCCAGGTGGGTCAACGGGGTGCTGCCCGGCTCCATCCCCACGTAGCGCCGCAAGCGGGGCAGGGCATGGGCGCGGCGCTCGGGGGGAACGTCCTCCTGGAGCAGCTCGCGCAGGCCGAGGAACATCACCTGGGGGGCGTCCACCCAGTGCAGCAGGTAGCGCTCGTGGAGCGTGGAGTCCTGGATTCCCTCCTCCACGGCGTCCACGAGGATGCGCAGATCCTGGCGGACGTTCGGATCCTTCTCCTCCGCGAGCCGCTGCTCCAGGGTGTCCTTCGCCTGGGCCATGGCGGCGCGCTTGCGCTCGGTCACTCGAGGGCCCAGATCCATCACCTGCTCGTCCCGCCCGGCCATGCCGAGCGCCGAGGCCTCCTCGGGGTCGAAGCGCGCCAGGAGCTCCAACAGCACCCGGGCATGGGCGTCACTGCGCGCCACCCACTCGGGCTTGCCCGCCTGGGGCCGTGCCGGGGCCGTGGAGGCCATGAGGAACAGCACCAGTGCCGCGACTCTCCGTGAATCCATGCCATCTCCCGCCGGGGGTGAGCCCCGGTCCGCCATGTCATGACGCGTCAAACAGTGGAGCCATTGCATGAGCCGTCGCTCTTGCGAGCCTCGCCGTGTCGCGAACATCATCCCGGCCCATGCCCGCTCCTTCCTATGTTCACGGTATCGGCACGACCGCGTTGCTCGGTGAGACCATCGGCCAGAACCTGCGCCGCACCGTCGAGCGCTGGGGTGACCGCGAGGCGCTCGTCGTCCTTTCCCAGGGCTACCGGGCCACGTGGCGTGAGTTCTGGGAGCAGACCACCCGGGTGGCGCGGGGCCTGCTCGCGCTCGGGGTGCGCAAGGGGGACCGGGTGGGGCTCTGGTCCCCCAACCGCTTCGAGTGGGTGGTGACCCAGTACGCGGTGGCGCGCGTGGGCGCCATCCTCGTGAACCTCAACCCGGCGTACAAGACGGCGGAGCTGGAGTACGCGCTCAACCAGTCCGGGACCGAGGTGCTGTTGTTCGCCCGCGGGTTCCGCCAGGCGAACTACCGGCAGATCCTGGACGAGGTGCGGCCCCGGTGCCCGGCCCTGCGCATCTCGCTGATGCTGGAGAGTGACTGGGAAGCGCTGTGCGCGGGCGGCGAGGACGTGAGCGAGGCCACGCTCGCCGAGCGCGAGGCGTCGCTCCAGTTCGACGATCCCATCAACATCCAATACACGTCTGGCACCACGGGGTTCCCCAAGGGGGCCACGCTCAGCCACCACAGCGTGCTCAACAATGGCTTCTTCGTGGGCGAGACGCTGCGGCTCGGGCCCGAGGACCGGGTGTGTGTGCCCGTGCCCTTCTATCACTGCTTTGGCATGGTGATGGGCAACCTGGCCTGCTCGTCCCACGGCTCGACGCTGGTGATTCCGGGCGAGGCGTTCGAGCCGCTCGCGGTGATGAAGGCGGTGGGGGCCGAGCGCTGCACGGCGCTCTACGGCGTGCCCACCATGTTCATCGCCGAGCTGGATCATCCTCGCTTCGGCGAGTTCGACTTCTCCACGCTGCGCACCGGCATCATGGCCGGCTCGCCGTGCCCCATCGAGGTGATGAAGCAGGTGCAGTCGCGCTTGAACATGCGCGAGGTCACCATCTGCTATGGCATGACGGAGACCTCGCCCGTGTCAGCGCAGAGCGCGGTGGATGATCCGCTCGACAAGCGCGTCACCACGGTGGGCCGGGTGCACCCGCATGTGGAGGTGAAGGTCGTCGATCCGTCGACGGGTGCGGTGGTGCCGCGCGGCTCGCCCGGGGAGCTGTGCACGCGCGGCTACAGCGTGATGCTCGGCTACTGGAACAACCCCGAGGCCACCCGTCAGGCCATCGACGAGGCCGGTTGGATGCACACCGGGGACCTGGCCACCCTGGACGAGGAGGGCTACGTGAAGATCGTCGGCCGCATCAAGGATCTCATCATCCGCGGTGGCGAGAACGTCTACCCTCGCGAGGTGGAGGAGTTCCTCCATACCCATCCGGTCATCAGCGAGGCCCAGGTCATCGGCGTGCCCAGCGAGAAGTACGGCGAGGAGGTCATGGCCTGGGTGAAGCTCAAGCCGGGCACCACCGTCACCCACGAGGAGCTCACCCGCTACTGCACGGGCCGCATCTCCACCTTCAAGATTCCCCGCTACTGGAAGATCGTGGAGGAATTCCCGATGACGGTGACGGGAAAGGTACAGAAATTCCGGATGCGAGAAGTTTCGGTGGTGGAGTTGGGCCTGGAGACGGCCGCATCCATCCGCACGGCGTGACGCGCGGGTCGGAATCTGCACTCTAATGCGTGCGGGCCGCCCCCCCACGTGCCCAGGAGCCTCGCCGGTGCACCCTTCGTCCCCATCTGATCCCGGAATGGAGCAACTCATGGCGTTGGCCCATCCCACGGACACCTGCCGGGGCATGTTCTTCAATGGCCTGCTGGACGCCGCGCGCTCCCTGGGCGGCGAGCCGCTGCGGGCCCGATGCTTCGTGGCCGTGGGTGAGCGCAAGTTCGTGGACTTCTTCAGCTACCCCATCACGGACTTCCTGCGCTCCATCTTCCTCGTCGCGGAAGAGCTCGGCCCGACTCATGGGGGCACCGAGGCCGTCCTGCGCCTGCTCGGACGGCGCGCGACGACGGACTTCGCCCAGTCCACCGTGGGCAAGACGTTGCTCGCGCTCGCCGGCAATGACCCCGGGCGGGTGCTCGCCGCCGTCCCCAATGGGTGCCGGGCCTCGCTGAGCTATGGCGAGCGCTCGGTGGAAGTGCTGGGAGAAGGGCACGCCCGGTTCCTGGCGCGCGGGGACTTGCTGCCCCGGCCCTACAACGAAGGGATGATCGCCGCCGCGGTCGAACTCTCCTCGGCTCGCGACGTCCAGGTGTGGGGCGAGCGCCGGGGCGTGCTCGACATCGATTATGAGGTGCGCTGGTCGTGAGGGGCCCGTTATGGGGAGCGCCCGTCTGGCCGCTCTCCGTGTCGGGACGTGTCGGGCTGGCGCCCGGAGCGCCCGGGGAACCCCGGAATACCTCCGGTTCGCGACATAATCCGCGCCTTCCACCCGTTGCGAGGGGATGAGGCTCGAAGCAGACGGAGAAACGAGGACGCGATGGGTGTGAAGTTGCTGTTGGCGGGTTGGTACGGACAGGAAGACGCGCTCTCGGGTCCCGAGGCGCCCCGTCCCTGGTTGCGGCGCGTGGAGGCCTGGTTTCGCGAGGCCGCGGGAGACGAGCTGGAAGGCACGCGGGTGATGGACAGCGTGCAGGGCCCCATCCTCCTGATGAGGCTGCATCCGGCCGCGGACGACGTGGCCATCGTGGCCGCCGGACAGGGGCGGGTGGTGGTCTCGGCCAACACCTCCATGGCGGGGCCCGGCTATCACCGCTACCTGTGCGATCTGCTGCATGCCCTGGGCGATGCGCTCCAGGTGGACTGGGCGGACTCGGCCATCACCACCGCGGGCGTGGGAGACCCCACGGGTTACTTCCATACGGGGGATGCGAGCGGTATCGCCCCCCGCATGCTCGCGTGGCTCGGGGAGATGGCGGGCCGGGTGTTGGACTTCCGCAGGCAGGGCCACTCGGGGGCCATGTTGTCGCTGCGCGCCGGGCATGGCTTCGAGCACCCCGGGGCCGTGCTCACCCCCCTGGGACCTCGCGACGAGGCCTGGCTGCGGGCCGTCCGGGAGGATCCCTCGCGGGGCCAGGACATCTTCCCCTGGTGGGCGCCCGGCCGGGGCGCGGCGGAGAAGCTGGGCCGCGCGCTCAGCCGCATCTGGACGGAGATGGTGTGGCGTCCGCCCCTGCTCGAAGAGGAGCGCCAGCTCTTCCGCGACGTGGCCCGGTGGCTGGAGCAGGCGTGGCGGGAGGACCCGTCCCTGTCCTATCCCTGGCGCGAGTGGCAGCAGGTGCTGGGCTACCTGGGCAAGGGCGGGACGCTGGCCGAGGAGGTCTCCCGGCGCGCGTCGGCCGCTCCCTCGGGTCCGCTCATCGGCTACCGGCGTGGCTCGGTGCAGGTGACGCTGCCCCAGGGGTGGGAGATTCGCATCCCCGGCTCGCTGGCCGAGCAGCGCCTGGCGGACGGCAGTTGGGTGGCGAGGGATCACCGCCGCAGCGTGCGCTTCCTGCCGTTGCAGGACGTGGGGGGCATCGCCCCGGGGCCCGAGCAGGCGCTGCCCTATGAGTTCCAGCACCAGGGCGAGCGGGTGAAGGGCCGGGCCACGCTGCAGAGCGAGTCGGGGGAGTACCGGCTCACGGCGCTGTGCGAGGCCGGGGCGCACCGGGCCCTGTGTGTCGTCAGCTTCGATGACCCCGAGGAGCAGGAGTGGGCGCTGGGCACCTGGCGCTCGTTGGATCACGCCGTCGCGGCGTGAGTCACGTCTCCGGGGGCACCGTGGCCAGCTCGGGGTACTTCGACTCGGCGGCGAGCGGGCCCTCGCGCCGCTTGAGCTCGAGGGCGGCCTTCTGGAAGGCGCGCTCGTTGGCGGAGCGGGGGGGCCGTCTCATCGAGGGCTGGGGCGCGCCCGCGTGCGGCACCACGGTGGGGAAGGCCCGGAGGGTGGGCACGTCCGACAGGGCCTCGGCCACGCTGCGGATGCCCTGGGCGCGGCGGTGGTTGACCGAGGCCGAGTAGTCCTCGGGTCCCGCGCCGAACTTCTCGGCGAACAACTGCAAGAGCGAGGTGTGATCCAGCGAGCCGTGGAAGGCCCGGCCCGGCCGGACCCAGGGCGAGACGATGAGCCCGGGGACGCGGGGGCCCGTCGTGGTGAAGGGCTCGGCGTAGTGCGCTCCCGCGGCGATGGGCTGCTCGATGGGGAGGGGCGGCACGTGATCGAAGAAGCCGCCGTGCTCGTCATAGGTGATGATGAGCAGCGTGCGGGCCCACTGCTCGGGGTCGCGCGTGAGCGCCGTGTACAGCCGGTGCAGGAGCAGCTCGCCCTGGCTGACGAGCGCGAGCGGGTGGTTGCAGTTGGCGGGCTCGTCCGTCCAGGCGATGTCGTAGTAGCGCGGCTCGATGAAGAGGACCTCGGGAGCGGACTCCGGAGGCTCCTCGCGCAGGTCGCGCGCGAGCGAGCCGAAGGGGCGGTACTTCGAGCCCACCAGCTCCGTGAAGCGGCCGAACAGCAGGAAGAAGGGCGGGCCGTCGTAGTAGACGCGCCAGCGCACGTGGTGGCGGTCCAACCAGTCGAAGACATGGTCCCGGTGGGGCAGCAGGCGGGACTCGGTGCGATCGATGAGGGTGTCCCCGGTGAAGGCCATGCAGCGGTTGGGCTGGGTATCCGCCGGCAGTGGGGTGAACCAGCGGTCGCAGACGCAGTACTCGCGGGCGAGGAAGGAGGACATCCAGGCCCCCCGCGAGTCGAAGTAGCCCATGGGCGGCGAGTGCTGGGCCCGGTGCTGCGTATGGGTGACGTAGGCGTCGACGAAGCCCGACATGCGGAACCTGCCGCTCTCGCTCCGGGCCAGCTGCCGGGCCACGAGCTCCCGCTCATGGGGCGGATCCCGGATGACCGCGGCCTCGTCCTCGATGAGGAAGGGGCGGTGGACGCGGTTCTCGGAGACGTTGGCGTAGCGCGGATTGACGTCCGGCTCGCGCAAGCCGTCCACGTCCGGGTGGAGGTTCTCCAGCGACAGATGCCCGAGCAGATGGTCGAACGACCGGTTCTCCAGCATCAGCAGGACGATTCTCTGGATTCCGTCGAGCGCGGCCATGGCGTCACCTCGGGCAGGAGAGTTGGAACTGGAGCAGCAGCCGTCCGTCCACGGCTTCGAGCGCGTCCTCGCAGCGCTCGCCCTCGTCGAGCGGCAGTTTCAGCCGCCAGCGGCCCAGGGCCGGTTGTCCCTCGAAGGCGGAGGAGCGGGCGGCCTCGCCCAGCGTCGCGGAGGTTCCCGCCTTCTCCATCACGAGGGTGCGCGCGTTGAGGTTGCGCACCTCGCCGAGGGTCACCTGGGGGGACAGGTTGCCCTCCTCGAGGCTCAACGTGGTTTCCAGCACCCGCTCCTCCGTCCGGCACGTGAAGGGACTCGGCTGGCCGCTGTCGACGACGCCGTACTCCACGGGGCGTGGAGGGGTGAGCACTTCGCTCTCGGTGAGCGCCGTCTTGGCGCCCCGGGTGACTTCCAACCGGAAGCGTGTGGACTCCCGCACCTGGAGGGTCTGGGTGCCCGAGCGCGCCTGGTCACCCAGGCCGGAGATCGCGGGGATGGCCTCGAGCCAGGCCGAGCCATTCGTGTCCCAGCTCAGCGTCACCGCGTCTCCCGGGCAGACGATGGAGGGCGTGGCGGTGAAGCGCAGGATTTGCGGTTTGGGACAGCCGGCGAGTCCAACCGCCAGTGAGACGAGACCCATCGTCCATGCCCATCGCATGCGCACACCTCTCTTGCTGAAGAGTCTTCCATGTCCCCCAACCGGGAAGACAGCCCTCGGAGCCCGAGGGGGCGTAGAGTGGACAGCACGATGCCGGATGCGTCCACGCTCGCCGAATGGGGATTGCCGGGGCTGTTCCTCGTGGCGGTGGTGGCCGGCTCGGTGCTTCCCGCTCCGTCCGAGGCGGTGCTGGCCGCCCTCATCTATGGAGGAGTGCGCCCGGGCCTGGCCGTGACGGTGGCCACCGTCGGCAACGTGCTCGGCGCGCTCACTGTCTATGCGCTGGGCCGCTGGGGAGCGCGCGGCGAGGGCGGGGGCGCCGTGGGGCGATGGCTCCAGCGCCGCAGTGCCCGGGAGGGTCCCCGCCTGCTCCAGGCCCGGGCGCGCCTGGCCACCTGGGGGGCGCCCTTGCTCCTGCTCGCCTGGCTGCCGGTCGTGGGAGACGTCTTCGTGCTCGCCGCGGGCCTCGTGGGCGTGCGTCCCGGGCCTTTCGTTGCCTTCGTTTCACTCGGAAAGGGTCTGCGCTACCTCGGAGTCGCACTCTCTGTTCTCGCGGCGCGTCACACTGGAATTTCACAATGAGGCTGCGAGACGGCGGCGGGGACGATGGACTAAAAGTGCTCCCGTCCCTCACCGCCCGCGTCCCTCGCGGGCAGGAAGCACGCGATGCCACTGCGCTCCTCCCTCCCGACGCCCGCCCGCGCGGGTAGCTGGTTGCTCTGTTCCCTGCTGTCTGTGTCACTCGCCGCGTGTGGGCAGGGAAGCGCCCCTCAGGCGAAGGAGGCTCGAGAGCTGTCCTCCCAGCGCGACGTGTTGGGCGAGGCGCGGATCCGCTTGATGGCCGCCAACATCACGAGCGGCAACGACCAGAGCTATGACCCGGGCCACGGCAAGCGCATCTTCCAGGGCACGAAGCCCGACGTGGTGATGATCCAGGAGTTCAACTACGGCGACAACTCCGCCGCCGCCATCCGCTCCTTCGTCGACGACGCCTTCGGCTCGAACTTCCAGGTCTACCGCGAGACCGGCGCACAGATCCCCAACGGTGTCATCAGCCGCTACCCCATCATCGCCTCGGGCGAGTGGACGGACACCCAGGTGGGCAACCGCGACTTCGCCTGGGCGCGCATCGACATCCCCGGCCCCAAGGATCTCTGGGTGGTGAGCGTGCACCTGCTCACCCGCGACAGTACCACGCGCAACACCGAGGCGACCAACCTCGTCAAGTACATCCAGGCGAACGTGCCCGCCGGCGACTTCCTCGCCATCGGCGGTGACTTCAACTCCGACAACCGGTCCGAGCCGCTCTTTGGCACCTTCTCCGCGGTGGTGTCCGCCGAGAGCCCCTACCCCGCGGACAAGAATGGCAACGTCAACACCAATGCCAGCCGTGGCAAGCCGTATGACCACGTGTTGGTGAGCGACAACCTGCGCGCCTATCAGACGGCCACCGTCATCGGCGCCAGCTCCTTCAGCGCGGGCCTCGTCGTGGACACGCGCGTGTACTCGCCCATCGAGGAGATCGCTCCCGCGCAGAGCGGCGACAGCGGCGCCAGCAACATGCAGCACATGGCCATCATCAAGGACTTCCTCGTGCCGGCGGACGACACCACGCCTCCTCCGGCGCCCACGGGCCGCGTGAGGGTGGTGCTGCCCAACGGCGGCGAGAGCTGGAGCGCGGGCAGCACCCACTCCATCGCCTGGACGGCGAGCGAGAGCACCCACGTGAAGCTCGAGTACACGACGGATGGGAGCACCTGGAACGTCATCTCCGAGAGCATCCCCGCCGCCGAGGGGGGATACTCCTGGCAGGTGCCGGCGTCGGCGACCACGAAGGCGCGCGTGCGCGTGAGTGATGCCGCCGAGGCGGCCGTCGTCGACACGAGCGACGCCGACTTCTCCATCACCAGCGCCGCGCCCCAGGACTCGCGCGCCACCATCACCCAGGAGGCCGAGGGCAACAACTCCGCGGCGACCGCCAGCGGCCGGGTGGGTGCGGACAAGAACGTGAGCGGCGCCTTGTCCACCAACTCGGACGTGGACTGGTTCGCCTTCAACGTGACCACGGCGGGCAGCGTCAAGGTGAAGCTGAGCATGTCCGGCGCGCAGGACCTGGACTGGTACGTGTACTCCGCGTCCGATCTGCTCTTCTCCGCGGCCTCCAGCGCCACCATGAGCAATCCCGAGGTGGACACCTTCTCCGCCAACGCCCCGGGCATCTACTACGTGAAGGTGGTGGGCTACGCGGGCGCGACGGGGGCCTACACGCTCACCGTGAGCGGCGCGGGCGTGCAGCCGTAGTCCCTTTCCCCCCGCACGCACGAGGGCTCCCGGGCGACAGGCGTCGCGGCCGGGAGCCCGGGATGAAGCGCGCGAGCGGCCTCAGTGGGAGCGCGCGTCCTCGGTCGCGTGGTGGGAGTGGGCCTCGGAGGCCTCCCACTCCTCGCCCTCGGCCAGGGTGGGCGCGTTGCTCGTGGGGGGCGTGGGCGGCGCGCCGGGCCGCTCGTTGGGCCGGCCGTAGTCGCGCTCGTAGATGCGCACCACGGTGAGGAAGAAGGCCAGGATGAGCGGCCCGAGCAACAGGCCGATGGCGCCGAAGGCGGCGAGGCCTCCGAGCAGCGAGAAGAAGACCAGGGCGCCGTGCATGTTCATGCCGCGCTTGGCCAGCAGCGGCTTGACGATGTTGTCGGACAGGCCCACCACGACGACGCCCCAGGCGGTCAGGAAGATGGCCATGGCGGGATGGCCCGTGGCGAGCAGCAGCAGGGCGGCGACGATGCACACCGCGGCGCCGCCGATGGCGGGGATGAGGGCGAAGAGGAACGTCACCGCCGCGAAGAAGACGGGGACCGGCACGCCGGCGATGAGGTAGCCCACCAGCGCCGCCAGCGCCTGCACTCCCGCGGTGGCCAGGGTGGACGTGAGCACCGAGTGGGTGACGCGGCGGAACTCGGTGAGCAGTTCCGTCGTCTGCCCGCGCCGCAGCGGCGACACGCTCTCCACCCACGCGACGAGCTTCTCGCCATCCACGAGCAGGAAGTAGAGCGCGATGAGCATCATCGTCACCTGGAGCGCCACGCTCCCGGTGGCCATCACCACCCCACCCACCGTCTGGGCCGCCGCGGCGCCCTGGGCCGACACGTGATCCTGCACGGTCTGCCACACGCTGGCGCTCTCCGTCTGGAAGCGGTCGAGCATGCGCGTGGCGGGTTCCCGCAGGGACTCGGGCACATACGCCAGCAGTCCCTCCAGGCCCCGCTGGTTGATCACCCCGGTGATGAAGTTCACCCCCTTGATGACCTCGGAGACGATGAAGGCGGTGAGGGCGGCGATGGGCGAGAGCAGCGCCAGGATGATGCCCACCACGATGACGCCCGCGGCGAGCCCCTGCCGGCCCCGGAAGCGCCGCGTCAGCCAGTTCTGCAGGCCGTTGAAGGCACCCGCCAGCACCGCGGCCAGGAAGAACGCTTCGAAGAAGGGGCGTACGACGAGCCCCACCAGGGCGATGGACAGCAGGATGAGCCCGATGAAGACGCGGCGGGCTCCTTGTTCGGTGGCCATGAGGGCACAATGCGAACGGTCCTCGCCGCGCGGTAGGGGCGGGTGTCATGCCATGGCTCGTTGTGTCTGGTTGCCCGGCGGGCTTCCACTCCGCGTCCTTCCTCGAACCGGTGGCTGGAGTGTTTACCTTCCGTCATTCATGACGGGAGGCGCGAAGGGGGATGCGCCCGCGCGCGCCGTAGTAGGCTCGCCCCTCCCGGCCTTGCCCGGCGGGGACCTCCAGGAGGCCCATGGAACGCCTGCGCTTCTTCTTGAACGACCGCCCCATCGAGGAGACGGGGATCGCGCCCACCACCACGCTGTTGCGCTACCTGCGCGACCGGGTGCACCTCACGGGCACCAAGGAGGGCTGTGCCGAGGGAGATTGTGGTGCCTGCTCGGTGGCCGTCCTGGAGCAGGATGGCCAGGGGGCGCCCACGCTGCGCGCGGTGAACGCGTGCCTGCTGCTGCTGCCCATGGTGCAGGGCAAGCGCGTCTACACGGTGGAGGCCCTGCGCGAGGGCGGCGAGTACCACGTCGTCCAGGAGACGCTGGCGCGCACGCTGGGCTCGCAGTGCGGCTACTGCACGCCGGGCATCGCCATGTCGATGCTGGAGGCCTGTCACCGCCGCGACCTGGACGAGCCCTGGAAGCTGGACGCGCAGATGTGCGGCAACCTCTGCCGGTGTACCGGCTACCGGCCCATCCGGGAGGCCGTGCGCGAGGTGGCCGGCCTGCGCCCCGGGGATCGCTTCGCCCGGGCGCTCGCCGAGACGCAGCCCGAGCCCATGGCGCTGGCGTACGAGTCGGGTGCCCAGCGCTTCTTCACCCCGGACTCGCTGGAGGCGCTCTGGGACGTGCTGGAGAAGCACCCCACGGCGCGCTTCGTGGTGGGGGGGACGGACCTGTCGCTGGAGGTGACCAAGCGCTACGCCGAGCCGCCGCTCCTGGTCTCGCTGGAGGCCGTGCCCGAGCTGCGCGTGCTGGAGCCGCGCGGCGGGGGGCACCGGCTGGGCGCCACGGTGCGGCTGACGGACGTGGAGGACTACGCGCGCGCGGTGAGCCCGCCCCTGGAGCGGATGCTGCGCTACTTCGGCTCGCGGCAGATCAAGAACCGCGCGACGGTGGGCGGCAACCTGTGCACCGCCTCGCCCATTGGAGATATGGCGCCGGTGCTGCTCGCGCTCGGGGCCGAGGTGGTGCTGCGCTCGCGCGCGGGGGAGCGGCGGCTGCCGTTGGAGGACTTCTTCGTGGGCTATCGGCGCACGGCGCTCGCGGCGGGCGAGGTGCTCGCGTACGTGGACGTGCCGGCGCAGCCCGAGGGAGCGCGCTCCCTGGCGTACAAGGTGTCCAAGCGGCGCGAGGCGGACATCAGCAGCGTGTCCGCGAGCTTCCGGGTGGTGGTGGACGGGGAGGGCAAGGTGGCCGAGGCGCGGCTGGCCTATGGCGGCATGGCGGCCACGCCCGCGCGCGCCCGGCGCACCGAGGCCGCGTTGGTGGGCCAGCCCTGGACGGAGGCCAGCGTGGAGCAGGCACTGCCCCGGCTGCGGGAGGACTTCCAGCCGCTGTCGGATCATCGCGGCTCGGCCTGGTATCGCGCGCAGCTGGCCGAGAACCTCCTGCGCGGTTTCTTCCATGAAACGCTCTCCACGCCGATGCCACGGCTCGCGGAGCGTCACTCGGCCACGGTTCAGGTGAGGTGACCCGGATGAGCTCGCTTCCTTCGTCTTCCCCCGATTTCGCCTCCACCCCCGAGGGCGTGCCGGCCCGCTCGCCCCTGCATGCCCCGGCCCCGCATGAGAGCGGTCTGCGGCACACGAGCGGTGAGGCGCTCTACGTGGACGACATGCCGGAGCCGCGCGGTCTGTTGACGGGGCACCTCGTCACCTCGCCCCATGCGCATGCGCGCCTGCTCCGGGTGGACGCGACGAAGGCCCGGGCCCTGCCGGGCGTGGTCGCGGTGCTCGTGGCCGGGGACATTCCCGGTCACAACCAGGTGGGCCCCGTCATCCAGGACGAGCCCTTGATGGCCGACGGCGAGGTGCACTTCGTCGGACAGACGGTGGCGCTGGTGCTGGCGGAGGGGGCGAGCGTCGCCCGCCGGGCCGCCGCGCTGGTGGAGGTGGAGTACGAGCCGCTGCCCGCGCTGCTCTCGATCAAGGCGGCGGTGGAGGCGGGGGCCTTTTTGTCCGAGCCACACGTCATCCGCCGGGGTGGGCCCGAGGACGCGCTCGCCACCGCGCCGGTGCGTCTGTCCGGCGAGTGCGTGACGGGGGCGCAGGATCACTTCTACCTGGAGACGCAGGTGACGCTGGCGGTGCCGGGCGAGGACGGCGCGGTCCACCTGTGGTGCTCCACCCAGCACCCCACCGAGGTGCAGACGCTGGTGGCGGAGGTGCTCGGCGTGGGGCGGCACCAGGTGGTGGTGGAGGTGCCGCGCATGGGCGGGGGCTTTGGCGGCAAGGAGACGCAGGCGGCGCCCTTCGCGTGCCTGGCGGCCCTGGGCGCGCGGGCCACGGGACGGCCGGTGAAGGTGTGGCTCAACCGGGACGAGGACATGGCGCGCACCGGCAAGCGCCACCCCTTCTGGGGACGCTATGACGCGGGCTTCGATGAGACGGGGCGGCTGCTCGCGCTCAAGGTGGAGCTCGTCTCCGATGGCGGGTGGAGCACGGACCTGTCGCGGGCGATCCTCGATCGGGCGCTCTTCCACCTGGACAACGCGTACTTCGTGCCGGCGCTCGAGTTCACCGGGCGGGTGGCGCGCACGAACCTGCCCTCCAACACGGCCTTCCGCGGCTTCGGTGGGCCCCAGGGCATGTTCGTGATGGAGGAGGTGCTCAACCACGCCGCCGAGCGGCTCGGGTTGGATCCCGCCAGCGTGCGCGAGCGCAACTACTACCGCGACGCCCCACACGACCTCACTCCGTATGGCCAGCCGGTGGTGGGCAACCGCCTGCCGCGGCTGCACGCGGAGCTCCTGGCCTCCAGCGACTACGCCCAGCGGCGCGCGGAGATCGAGGCCTTCAATGCCTCGTCGCGCTGGTCGAAGCGGGGCATCGGCTTCCAGCCGGTGAAGTTCGGCATCTCCTTCACCACGGGCTTCCTCAATCAGGCCGGGGCGCTGGTGTCGGTGTTCACGGATGGCAGCGTGCAGCTCAACCATGGCGGCACGGAGATGGGGCAGGGGTTGCACACGAAGATGCGGGCCGTGTGCGCGCACGAGCTGGGCGTGCTCCCCGAGCGCGTCCGGGTGATGCACACCGCCACGGACAAGGTGCCCAACACCTCCGCGACGGCGGCCTCTAGTGGCGCGGACCTCAATGGCCAGGCGGTGAAGCAGGCGTGCGAGGTGATTCGCGAGCGGCTGCGCCCGGTGGCCGCGCGGTTGTTGAAGCTGGAGTCGCTCGGGGACCAGGCGGCGATCGCGTTCTCCGGAGGCCAGGTGTTCCACGCCGCGCGTCCCCTGCGCACGGTGCGCTTCGCCGAGGTGGTCCATGCCGCCTACCTGGATCGCGTCTCCCTGTCGGCCACGGGGTACTACGCCACGCCGGACATCACGTATGACCGCTCGACGGGGCGTGGCAAGCCGTTCCACTACTATGCCTTTGGCGCCGCGGTGGTGGAGGTGGAGGTGAGTGGCCTCACCGGCGAGCACCGGGTGCTCCGCGTGGACGTGCTGCAGGACGTGGGCACCTCGCTCGTGCCGAGCATCGATCGGGGCCAGGTGGAAGGCGGCTTCATCCAGGGCCTGGGCTGGCTCACGAGCGAGGAGGTGCTCTTCGACGCGAAGGGGCGGCTCGTCACGCACTCGCCGGACACGTACAAGATTCCGGCGGTGGGGGACGCGCCCGAGGACTTCCGCGTCCACCTGCTGGAGCGCGCGCCCCAGGACAACACGATTCACGGCAGCAAGGCGGTGGGGGAGCCCCCCTTCATGCTGGCCCTGGGCGCGGTGACGGCGCTGCGCCAGGCCATCGCCGCCTTCGGTCCTCCACGCACCCCGGTGTCGCTCGCCTCGCCCGCCACGCCCGAGGCCATCCTCCGCGCGGTGGCAACCGCTCGGGCCGCCAGTTAGACAAGGGCTCTCTCCACCCCCGAGGAGCCCATGTCGTCCAGACACCTTGTCGATCCCGAGTTGTTGCCCGTGTTGGACATGTTTCCGGTGCTGACGCTGACGCGCGAGGCGCTGCCCCAGCAGCGAGCGATGGGGGCCCAGTCGTTGTTCGCGGCGCCCAAGGTGGTGGTTCCCGAGGTGGAGACCGTCGAGCGCCGCGTTCCGGGTCCGGCGGGAGCGCCCGAGGTCCGCGTGCTCGTGTACAAGCCCCGGGCGGCGGGGGCGCGGCGGCCCGCGCTGCTGCACATCCACGGAGGTGGCTACATCCTGGGCTCGCCCGACATGTCGGATGCGCGCAACGCGCCGCTCGCCAGGCAGCTCGATTGCGTCATCGTCTCGGTCGACTACCGCCTGGCGCCCGAGACGCCCTTCCCGGGTCCGGTCGAGGACTGTTACGCCGCCCTCAAGTGGTTGCATGCGAATGCCGACGAACTGGGCGTGGACGCGCGGAGGATCGCCATTGGTGGCGAGAGCGCGGGGGGTGGGCTCGCCGCGGCGCTGGGGCTGCTCGCGCGTGACCGGGGTGAGATCCCCATCTTCTTCCAGTGGCTCCTCTGCCCCATGTTGGATGACCGGACGGTCGTCCGGGAAACATCACCCATGGTGGGCGAGTTCGTGTGGACGCGGGCCTCGAATCGCTTCGGGTGGACGAGCCTGCTCGGCCGCGAGCCGGGAGGCGAGGGCATCTCGCCCTACGCCGCGCCTGCCCGGGCCGAGAGCCTCGCGGGCCTTTCGCCCACCTTCCTCAACGTGGGCTCGTTGGATCTCTTCCTCGAGGAGAACATCGAGTACGCGCGCCGGCTGGCGTGCGCGGGGGTGCCCGTCGAGTTGCACGTGTACCCGGGCGGGTTCCATGGCTTCGAGATGGTCGGCCAGAGCCGGCTGGGGAAGCAGTCGCAGCACGACGCCACCGAGGCGCTGCGGCGCGCGTTGTCGCGCGCCTGAGGGACGAGGCTAGGCCCCGAACGCGCCGCGCAGGGGCGTGAGGGCCTGGAGCCACCCGCTTCGGCCCTCCTCGCGCGCTTGCCTCTCCTGGGGCAGGCCGCGGCCCAGCATGTCGAAGAGCGCATACACGCCGCGCACGGCGCGCGAGGCCTCGTGGAGGAGCGCCTCGCGCGCGCTCGCGCTCAGGGTGAGCTGATCCAACGTGTCGAGCAGGTGCGCGCGGTAGGCCTCGCCGTCCAGGTGGGTGGCGTGGCGCAGGAAGACCGTCCCCGCCGAGCCCCGCAGTCCGAGCGTCCGGGCAACGCCGCCGCCCGTCTGTCCCTGGCCGGGCAGGGCCGTCGCGTAGAGCGCCCAGGCATGCGCGGCCAGCAACTCCGGCGCCTCGTCGCACAGCAGCCCCAGCCGCTCCACGGTGGGGGCCGCGTCCTGGCGGTGCGCGCTCGCGTACCAGCTCGGGCCCAGCAGGGCGCTCAGGTCGTCCTGCAGCAGCTCGTTGCACCACAGCTCGGGCAGGCACAGCGGGCCCACCACCGGGTGCTGGCGGTGCCACATGAGGGCCCACTCCAGCTCCGCGTAGATGGCCTGGAGGCAGGACAGCCAGCGCACATAGGCGCCGCGCTCCAACGTTCCGCGCGCGAGCCTCCGGGCGAACGCCGTCCCCGCCACCGCGCGCAGCTCCTCGGCGGTGGCTCGCCGCAGCAACTCCGTCAGCGGGCTCATTGCTTCCACTCGCTGGAGGAAGTCACCGGCGCGGCCTCCTTCTCCGCCACACCCGACAGGGCCCGCAGCGCGTCGCCCATGGTGTGCCACGTCGCATGCAGCGTGTCCGCGTCCAGGCGGATCGTCATCGGCCCGAGGCTCAAGTGGATGTGCCCGCACGAGCAGCGCGCCACTTCCGCGCTGGGTCCACGGGCCAGGAGGGTGCGGCAGCAGGTGGGCGGGGGCATGCGGTTCTCCTCGGCGTTCGCCGTTGTTGATTCTGATTATTAATTTCAAAATCAAGATGCACCGGAACGGGGGTGGAGTCAATGGCCCGCGCGCCGGAGTGTGAACGGGGCTTCTCCCCGGAGGGGCGGGCGTGTCAGCTTGTGCCCATGTTGCTGACCGCTCCGCTGACCACGTCCCGGCTGTTGCTGCGCGAGTTCGAGGAAGAGGACTGGCGCTCCACCCATCCCTACGAGTCCGACCCCGAGGTGATGCGCTACCAGTCCCATGACGTGCGCACGCCGGAGCAGAGCCAGGAGTACATCCGCTGGGTGAGGGCCCTGGCACGGGAGACGCCCCGGCGCGTGTATGACCTGGCGGTGGTGACGCGCGAGGGGGGGCGGCTGCTCGGGCGCTGCGGCATGCGCATCACCGATGTCGAGCAGCGCGAGGGTACGCTCTGGTACATCCTCCATCGCTCCGAGTGGGGCCGGGGCTACATCACCGAGGCGGCCGAGGCGCTGCTGGACTTCGCCTTCGGCCCGCTGGGTCTGCACCGGATGTTCGGGGACTGCGACCCGCGCAATCCCGGCTCCTTCCGGGTGATGGAGAAGCTGGGCATGCGCCGCGAGGCTCACTTCCGGGAGAATGCCTTCATCAAGGGCGAGTGGTGTGACTCGCTCATCTACGCGGTGCTGGACCATGAGTGGCGGGCCCGGGCGGCGGCCCGCGTGGGCGGGTAGCGGAGGGGCGAGGGGAGCGCGTATGGCGAGGAAGCCGAAGGTGCCCCGGTGGTTGGAGGCCGCGCGCCGGCGTCAGGCGCCGGTGCCGGAGGGGGAGCGCGCGGAGTGGCTGGCCCGGGCATTGGGCCGGGCGGGGGTGTTGCCCCGGGTAGAGGCGGAGCGGGCCATTCGCGAGGGGCGGGTGGAGGTGGACGGGCGGGTGGAGCGGGATCCCTTCGCGCCGGTGCATGCGCGCGGCGAGGTGCGGCTGGACGGGCGGCCGTGCGAGTTGGGGACGCGCACGCGGGTGTTGATGTTCCACAAGCCCGCGGGCGTGGTGGTGCACGGCAATGATCCGGAGGGCGTGGGGACCGTCTTCGAGCGGCTGCGGGACGTGCTTCCGCCGGAGCTGCGGGGCTACGAGTGGTACGCGGTGGGGCGGTTGGACCGCGACACCACGGGCCTGCTGCTCTTCACCAACGAGGAGCGTCTGGTGGCGCACGTGACGTCCCCGGAGACGCACCTGCCCAAGCGCTACGTGGCGCGGGTGGAGGGCCTTCCCTTGGAGGCCGCGCTCCAGCGGCTGCGCGAGGGGCTCGTGCTCGACGATGGTCCGACGCGGCCGGCGGAGGCGCGGTTGCGTGCTCCCGGGTGCGTGGAGCTGGTGCTCACGGAGGGCCGGCACCATCAGGTGAAGCGGATGCTCGCGGCGGTGGGGCACCCGGTGCGCGAGCTGCACCGCGAGGCGGTGGGTCAGGTGTCCCTGGACGTGCCGCTGGGCGGCTGGCGTGAGCTTTCCGAGGCCGAGGTGGTGGAGGGGCTCGGCTTCGCGCCGGGGAGCGCGAGCAGCTCGGACACGGTCACGAAGCGGTAGCCCTGGGCGCGGAGCTTCTCCAGGACGAGGTCCACGGCCTGGAGGGTGCCCGGCTTGTCTCGGCCCCCATCGTGGAACAGGAGGATGGAGCCGGGCCGGACGGAGGCCATGACGCGGGACGTGAGCAGCGCCACGTCCTGGGTCTCGTCGTCCCGGGGCACCACGTCGAAGAGGATGTCCTTGCGGTGGCCGCGGGCGAGCAGCCACGGCAGGACGAGCAGCTTCTTGCCGTAGGGGGCGCGGAAGAGGATGTCGCCCTGGACGCCCACCGCGCGCAGCAGGGCGTCCGTCTTGTCGATCTCCTGCCGCACGTAGGACGGCGACTTGAAGATGAGCCGGTGGTGCGAATACGAGTGGTTGCCCAGCTCATGTCCCTCGTCGAGGGCCCGGGCCGCGAGCTCCGGGTGGCGTGCGAGGTTCTGTCCCACCAGGAAGAAGGTGGCCTTCGCGCCGTGCCGTTCGAGGATGTCGAGGAGGGCCTCCGTCTGACCGGGCTTCGGCCCATCATCGAAGGTCAGCGCCACGACGCGTTCCGTGGTGTCCACGCGGGCATGGAGTTCGCCGAATACCTGGAATGTCCATGAGCGTGAGAGCTGCCACGCGCCCGCCAGGAGGACCAGCACGCCCAGTGGTATCGCTCTCACCCAGCGCATCCATCGTTTCCGCGTCATGGGTCCGCTCCCATTGCAGGAGCCGCGCCGCGACACGCTCCGAGGAAGCGCCGTGCCCATGTCTCCGCATGGCCGCACCGGTGGTGGGGCTTCGGGGCCGTTTCGAGGCAGGTCAGCCACACCTTCAGTTGGCCATGAGTCAATGCATGGAAAACCAGATGGCGCGGCGGGTGGGGTTTTGACTCCCTGCGCCATCCTTGCGTGGGATTGTTTTTACTTCTACGTTCGCCCCCCCGCGTTGGCTTGCCACGGCTGGCAGGGAGCCTCCATTCCCTCGCATCCGCGGAATCCGCGCGCCCCCGACACACTGGAGCTGGACATGCAACGGTTGTTCTCGCGGCAGAAGCGTCTTTCTCTCGCCGCCCTGCTTCTATTGCCACTCGCGGCCTGTAACCCCGATCCCACTCCGGGGCCCGACGACGCGGGCACCAACCCCCCTCCCACCGACGCGGGCTCCGACGCCGGTACCCCCGATGACTGGCCGGCCATCCAGAGCGCGATCCCCAAGGACGCCGAGCTCGAGAAGCGGATCGACACCCTGCTCTCCAGCATGTCGCTCGAGGAGAAGGTCGGGCAGATCACCCAGGTGGAAATCTCCAACGTCACCCCGGACGAGGTGAAGCAGTACCACCTTGGCTCCGTGCTCAATGGCGGTGGTGCGTGGCCCAACGCCAAGAAGGACTCCACGGTGGCGGAGTGGAACGCGCTGGCCGATCAGCTCTGGGCGGCCTCGATGGATCCGTCCAACGCCCACCAGATTCCCATCATCTGGGGCGTGGACGCGGTGCACGGGCACAACAACGTGAAGGGCGCCACCATCTTCCCGCACAACATCGGCCTGGGCGCCGCGAACGACCCCGAGCTGGTGAAGCGCATCGGCGAGGTGACGGCGCGAGAAGTGGCCCAGACGGGTCTGGACTGGGCCTTCGGGCCGACGGTCGCCGTCGTGCGCGATGACCGCTGGGGCCGCACCTACGAGGGCTACTCCGAGGACCCCGCCATTGTCGAGGCCTTCGCCGGGAAGATCGTCGAGGGGCTCCAGGGCCAGCTCGGCAAGGACGCGAAGGCGAACGAGAAGGTGATCGCCTCGGTCAAGCACTTCCTGGGCGACGGCGCCACGAACGAGGGCAAGGACCAGGGCGTCACCCGGGTGACGGAGAAGCAGCTGCGCGACATCCATGGCCGCGGCTACTTCACGGCGCTCGCGGCCGGTGCGCAGACGGTCATGTCCTCGTTCAGCAGCTGGCAGGACGCGGCCCAGGGCGAGACCGCCAAGGCCTACAAGATGCACGGCAACAAGTACCTGCTCACGGACGTGCTGAAGACCAAGATGGGCTTCGACGGCTTCGTCGTCTCCGACTGGAACGGCATCGGGCAGATCAACCGGACCAACAGCGACTCGCCCCGGGATTGCACCAACGGGGACTGCCCGCAGGCCATCAACGCCGGCATCGACATGGTGATGGTGCCCTACCGCACCGATTGGAAGCCCTTCATCACCAACACGATCGCCTCCGTGAAGAATGGGGAGATTCCCCAGGAGCGCCTGGATGACGCGGTCCGCCGCATCCTGCGCGTGAAGCTGCGCCTGGGCCTCTTCGAGAAGCCCAAGCCCTCGGAGCGCAACGCCTCGCGCGAGATTGGCACCGCGGAGAACCGGGCCGTGGCCCGGGAGGCGGTGCGCAAGTCGCTGGTGCTCCTCAAGAACAACGGCGGCCTCCTGCCCCTGGCCCGCTCGGCCAAGGTGCTCGTGGCGGGCAAGAGCGCCGACAGCCTGTCGAACCAGTCCGGTGGCTGGTCCCTCACCTGGCAGGGCACGAACAACACCAACGCCGACTTCGGCGGCGGCACCACCCTGTGGCAGGCCATCCAGAAGATCGCCCCCAACGCGAAGCTGGACACCAGCGAGACTGGCACCCAGGCGGACGCGAGCTACGACGTCGCCGTGGTCGTGATTGGCGAGACGCCCTACGCCGAGGGCAATGGCGACATCGGCAAGACCAAGACGCTGGAACTCTCCCGGCTGCGCCCGGAGGACTACACGCTGCTGCAGAGCCTCAAGGCCAAGGGCGTGAAGAAGATCGTCACGGTGCTCTTCTCCGGCCGTCCGCTCTACACCAACAAGGAGCTCAACGCGTCCGACGCCTTCGTCGCCGCGTGGCTGCCGGGCACCGAGGGAGAGGGTCTGACGGACGTGCTGTTCCGCAAGGCCGATGGCACCATCGACCACGACTTCCACGGCAAGCTCTCCTTCTCGTGGCCCAAGGCGCCCTGCCAGGTGGCGATCAACAAGGGGGATGCGAACTACGATCCGCTCTTCGCCTATGGCTACGGCCTGACGTATGCCCAGGCCCAGGAGCTGGGCGCGTTCGAGGAGACGACCCAGATCAACGGCTGCGGCGTGGCGCCGGGAGACGGGAGCACCACCAACCTCCCGCTGACCCTCTTCGAGCGCGGCAACGAGGATGGCTGGGTGATGCGCATCGGCGCGCCCTCCAACTGGGGTGGCATCGACGTGCTGCAGGGCACCAGCAACACCACGAGCCTGGCCCCCAATGAAATCAGCGTCACTCCGGTGGACGACCAGGGCGGGCTCCAGTGGGCCGCGGTCCACGTCAAGTTCAGCGGCACGGGGCAGGTGTACATGCAGAACAAGAACGGCAACGAGGGCCGCAACCTCCAGCCCTACCTGAACTCCAAGGGCGCGCTCGTCTTCTCGGTGAAGGTGAACACGGCGCCGAGCGCCCAGGTGAACCTGTCCACGCACTGCATCTACCCGTGCCAGGGTGAGATCCAGATCACCGAGACCCTCAAGGGCCTGGCGGGCAAGGGGTGGACCGAGCTGGCCGTTCCGCTCCAGTGCTTCGCGGACAAGGGGCTGGACTTCGGCATCGTGAACTCGCCCTTCCTGCTCTACACCTCGGACACGCTGGACGTGACGCTCGCCAGCATCCGCTGGGAGCCGAACCGGGCGGGCAACGTGGGCTGCACGAGCACGCCTCCCGTGACGCCCATCGCCATCACCGAGGACAAGGACGCCTACGTCGACGGCGTGTCCGACACCGCGCTCTTCGCCACGCCCAACGGGTGGACCAGTGGGACGACGGGGACGTTGACGGTGAATCCCGCGTTCGACATTGGCGGGGGCAAGAAGGTCATCGACGTGGTGATGAAGGGCCTCAAGGAGGGCGGCGGCAACGGCGGTATCGCCTTCGGGGTCAAGGAGCCGAACCTGCTGGACGTGTCGGCCATCGCCGAGACGGGCGGCGTGGAGTTCGAGGTGCGGGTGCTCGACTACGGCCTGACCACCCAGGACTTCTGGGTGAAGAGTGTCTGCGACCGCAAGCCGGACTCCTGCACGACGGGTGACTTGAAGAACCTGCTGGGACACCCGGAGGTGGGGACGTGGACGACGGTGAAGATGCCGTTCTCCAGTTCGGCCTACCCGGCCACCTGGAACAAGACCAAGGTCAGCGCGGTCTTCGAGATGCTGCCCGCCTGGGGTGATCAGGGCGGCGACATCCACTTCCAGGTGCGCAACGTTCGCATCAAGAAGCAGCTCCAGTAGCCCTCACGGGTGATCGCGGGCCTGGCCGGCGCGTCATGCGGCGCCTGGCCAGGCTCGCGGGTCCCATCCTTCTCAGGAGCGGTGCCGTTCGGCGACGCGGTAGAGCTGGGTGAGGGAGAAGTCCAGCAGCGACTGGCACGAGCGCATGTAGCGTGAGGCCCGGAGGAAGGGCAGCCAGGCGCGCCCACCCACGAGCACCTGGGTCTCCTCGAGTTTCTGGCGCGGAATCCACTGGCCGCCCAGGTGGCGTACGAGCACTTCGCCCAGGTACGCGCCAAGGGCGGGCACCGCGTGCGCGTCGATGTGTTTCCGCTCGAAGACTCTCGGAAACTCCTCGTGCCAGAAGTGGAAGTCCACGTCCGTCAGGGACTCGGGGGAGGTGTCGAAGACGGAGGGCACCTTCGAGTGGAGCAGCGCCACGAGGAGTTCGGCGAGATAGCTGTAATGCGCGCGAGCCCGCTCCGGGTCGTCCATGTCCGGCGGTAGTGCGGAGTCCGAGGGGAGCCACTCGTCTGGCTCGGGCGGGCGCCACGCGTTGAGTTCAGCGATTTTCCGCTGGCGCTCGTGAAAGGCGACGCTGTCCACCACGCGAGAGAGGAGCGGGGCCACATCCGGGTGGAAGCGGGGCTCCACGGGAGCCAGCGTGGCGCTGCGCTCGCGCAGGGCGTGCAGCACGGTGTCGAAGTCCAGGTCCGGCCGGAGGTGCGTGTGCGCGCGGGCCTGGGCCTCACGAGCCTCATCACTGGCGAAATCCGCGGCGGTGGGGGAGAGCACCAGGAGGACGGAGCCATTGGGTAACTCCTCTACCCGCCAGGCGGGAGTGGAGAGCATGCGCTCGCGGCCGACAGCTTCCACCAGCTTCGGACCGAACACATTGAGCCAGGACACCTCGTAGATTTTATCGAACCCGTCTCGAATGGAGGTCTGCATCTCGCGTCCAAAGTTGGGAGCGCCAGACAATTGGTTGTCAGCCAGACCATGAGCCAAGGCATGGGAAATCAGATAGCGCGAGGCCCAGGTTCGTACCAATTCCACGAGTTGGCGACACCGCTCCTCTTCCGCGAAGAAGGAGAGCGGTTCTACCTTGAGCAAGATGTCCAGTTTGGGAGGGGTTGTTGGAAAGTAGAGACTGAGCGTCATGCTCAACGCGGGCCATTTCGTGCGATAGAACCCGATGGTTGTCCCTCTTTCGTGGCGTTGCTCCTCCAGGGCCTTCCAGATGGCGGCGCGGGCATACTTGCGTCGTCTTTTGCCCTCGATGACGTCCGGCATCCAACCGTCCGCGTACTTCTCGAGCATTTGGAATAGGGGTTCCAATTCGCTCGCTAGTGCCGCCTGTGTGTCGAAGGCACCGTCGAAGGTGAGCAAGAGGCTGTCCTCCGCCTTCAAGTCTTCAAATTCCAACACCTTCATTGGAACAGTACCTCTACTCCTGGAAGTGCGTTCTTGGTTGCGCTCACGGCCCTGTTCACCTCGTTGGTGTCCTTGGGCAGGAGTTGTCCGCCCTCGTAGACGAGGCGAACCTTTGAGACAGGTACCTTGCTTCCCTCGCGGAGAAGAAGCTGAAGGGAGTCGCGGCGGATGTCCAGAGTCTCTCCGTATTTCTTTAGAGCTTCCCTCGCGTCTTCCATGATCTGTGCTTCGAGAGCCATACCTTTCAGCCCCGAGAGATTGCGGCTCTTGAAGCTCAACGTCTCGACACGAGGTGGCCGACCGGCGAGTTCGCCCGTTTCAATGACGAGCACGTCCGCGAAGCGCAGGCCGGTGTCCGGTTTCATCACGCCGACGTACCTCTCGATACGCGGCTGATCGAAGTCCCCGAGGAAACGGCGCTGGGCCCGGGGCAGTTGTGCGTCGGCTTGCAGTACCTCCACCATGAGGCGTTCGAAAGCCAGCCCCCGGTTGAACCACCCCCGCATGGACTCGTAGGGCTCCCAGCGCAGCGGCCCTTTGGTTGCCGTGCCCTGCCGTAATTCTCCGAGGCGCCTCTCGTAGTAGGCGACGTACTCGGGCCAGCGTGGGTTGCCCTCGGCGCCGGGAGGCGGAGCTTCCACGGAGGGACGTTGCTGCTCCAGCACCGCAACGTCCCTGGGCAGGCGCGGGCCCGTGGCCTCCAACTCCACCAACGCCAGCCGGGCCTCCAGCACCTCGCGGGTGAGGCCCACCCCCTCGTCCACCAGCGAGGCCAGGCTCTCGGGGCGCCCCGTGCCAACGGCTCTCCTCGTCGAGGAGCCAGTGGCCTCGGGTCTGGCCTTGGACATTACCGCCTGGGCCCTGGCCACATCCCCTCGGGCCTCGCGCAGCGCCAGCGCGGCGTCCATGCCTCCCACGGCCACGAAGCGGCCCGCCTCGCGGCTGGCTTGGATGTCCCGGGCCAGCTCCCGCAGCCCGTCCACCCCCAGCCGTGCATTCCACTGCCGCACCACCTCCTGCAGGGCTGACAGGCGCGGCTCGGACACGGCACGCAGGCCCTTGCCGCCGGCGTACAGCGCCCCCACCAGCAGGGCGGGTGCCAGCTCGCGCGTGGCCTGCTCGTACTGGCCCTGGGACAGCGAGGCGAGGCCGTGGCCGGTGCTGACACCCAGGTAATAGAAACCCAGGGGCACGCCGAAGGTGAGCGAGTCGAAGCTGCCCAGCGCCACGCGGCCCGGGGCGAAGTGCTGCCAGGCCAGGGCGAGCTCCACCTCGTGCAGGGCCTGGCGGTAGGGGGGAGGCAACTGCTCGCGCCGGGCGCTCAGCTCCAGGTAGCGCTGGCCGTCAATGGCCAGGCTGGTGGCGAGGGCGTCCCGAGCGGCGCGGCCCAGGCCCCGCAGCACGTCACCGGCTCGCTCGCTCCGCTCGGGGAAGGCGGACAGCGGAAGGCCGCGGCGTTTCAACTCCTCGCGCACGGTGGGCATGAGCCCCAAGGTCTGGCCCAACAGCTTGTCGCGGGCCAACAGGCGCAACAGTGTGTCCAGCTCGTCGTCGTGCGTCGAGTGCAGCACGTAGAGGGCGAACACCTCGGCATAGGCGAGGCCATAGCGCTCGGTGACGGCGAGGAGGAAGGAGGCGCGCTTGCGCTGGAGGATGCCGACGGCGTCCTCGCGCACGGGCCCCAGGGCCCCCAGGCGCACCGCGCTCCAGTCATCCAGAGCCTCCAGCAGCTGGGGCATGTCCACGCGCTGCTGCAGGGCGACGTACTCGGCGGGTGAGCTGCACGAGAGGAAGGGGGCGAGCCGTGGCTCCGCCTCGCTGAAGGAAAGGGTCGCTCCACCACACGCGTGCGCGCACCCCCTGGCGAGCGGAGCGCTGGTGGCACACCCGGTCAGCAGCAGGAGTCCCGCCGTGAGCAGGAGCGCCAGGCCCACGCGGTTCATCACGAGCGGGCGGGCGGACAGGGGGCGGTGCATGCGGCCCCGGACATAGCACCGTCCGGTGAGCTGCTGGCATCCTCACGGCTCGTCGATGCTGGAATGGGGTATCCGTCCCTTCATGATTAGTGCCTCTCGGCCGAGCGGTAGAGCTGGGTGAGGGAGAAGTCCAGCAGCGACTGGCACGAGCGCATGTAGCGCGAGGCCCGGACGAAGGGCAGCCAGGCGCGCCCACCCACGAGCACCTGGGTCTCCTCGAGCTTCTGGCGCGGAATCCACTGGCCGCCCAGGTGGCGTACGAGCACCTCGCCCAGGTAGGCGCCGATGGCGGGCACCGCGTGCGCGTCGATGTGTTCCCGCTCGAAGACTCGCGGAAACTCCTCCTGCCAGAAGTGGAAGTCCACGTCCGTGAGGGACTCGGGCGAACTGTTGAAGACGGAGGGCACCTTCGAATGCAGCAGTGCCACGAGGAGTTTGGCGAGGTCGCCGTAATGCGCGCGAGCACGCACCGGGTCGTCCACGTCCGGCGGTAGTGCGGAGTCAGCGGGGAGCCACTCGTCGGGCTCGGGTGGTTGGTACGCGTTGAGTTCGGCGATTTTCCGCTGGCGCTCGTGAAGGGCGGCGCTGTCCACCACGCGAGAGAGGAGCGGGGCCACATCCGGGTGGAAGCGGGGCTCCACGGGGGCCAGTGTGGCGCTGCGCTCACGCAGGGTGCGCAGCACGGTATCGAAGTCCAGGTCCGGACGGAGGTGCGTGTGCGCGCGGGCCTGGGCCTCACGAGCCTCGTCGCTGGCGAAGTCCGCGGCGGTGGGCCAAGTCACCAGGAGGACTGAGCCATTGGGCAACTCCTCCACCCGGTGGGCTGGTGTGGAGAGCATGCGCTCGCGGCCGACGGTTTCCACCAGCTTCGGACCGAACACATTGAGCCAGGACACCTCGTAGATTTTGTCGAACCCATCCCTCCTCGCGGTCTTCTCGTCGCGGCCGAAGTCTGGAGCGCCAGACAACTGATCGTCCGCCTGGCTGTGGGCAGCTGCATGGGTGACCGGGTAGCAAGAGGCCCAGGCGCGTACCATCTCCACGAACCTCTGGCAGCGCTCCGTTTCCGCGAAGAATGAGAGCGGCTGCACTGTGAGCATGAGGTCCAGCACGGGCGGACGAGGTGGGAACCAGAGCCTCAGTGACATCTCCAACGCGGGCCACTTCGTGCGGTAAAGATAACCAACCGTGGTCCTTTCGCTGCGCTGTTCTTCCAGTGCTTTCCACAAGGCAGGGGCGGAATATTGGACCTGTTTCTTGCCACTGATGACGTCGGGCATCCACTCGCCGGCGTACTCCTCAAGAGCCCTGATAAAAGGCTCCAGCTCTCTGTTCAGTGCCACTCGCGGGTTGAGGGCACCTTTGAACGTGAGTCGGAGGCGATCGTCAGCCTTCAGATCGTGGAACTCCAGCACCTTCATTGGAAGAACACCTCCACCTCCGGAACTGCGTCCTCAGTTACGTCCACTGCTCGCTTCAACTCTTTTACATCCTTGGGTTTGAGTTCGCCCCCTTCATAGATGAGGCGTACTCTCGGGACTGTCACTTCGCTACCTCCACGAAGGATGGGCTGGAGGGAGTCGCGGCGGATGTCCAGCGTCCCACCGTATTTTCGCAGGGCTTCCTCTGCATCAGCCGTCATTTGTGCTGTCAATGCCTGCTCATTCATCCCCGAGAGATTTCGACTTTTGAAGCTCAACGTCTCGACGCGGGGTGGCCGACCGGCGAGTTCGGCTGTTTCAATGACGAGTACATCCGCGAAGCGCAGGCCGGTGCCTGGCTTCATCACGCCGACGTACCTCTCGATACGGGGCTGGTCAAAGTCCGCGAGGAAACGGCGCTGGGCACGGGGCAGTTGTGCGTCGGCTTGCAGTACCTCCACCATGAGGCGCTCGAAGGCCAGCCCCCGGGCGAACCACCCCCGCATGGACTCGTAGGGTGCCCAGCGCAGAGGCCCGTCAGTCGCCGTACCCCGCCGGATTTCCCCCAGGCGCTTCTCGTAATAGGCGACGTACTCGGGCCAGCGCGGGTTGCTCTCGGCTCCGGGCGGAGGAGCGTCCATCGCGGGACGTTGCTTCTCCAGCACCGCGACGTCCTTGGGCAGGCGTGGGCCCGTGGTCTCCAACTCCACCAGCGCCAGCCGGGCTTCCACCACCTCTCGGGTGAGGCCCACCCCCTCGTCCACCAGCGAGGCCAGGCTCTCGAGATGCCCCGTACCGCCGACTCTCTTCGCCGGAGAGCCCGTGGCTTCGGCCCTGGCCTTGGACATTACCGCCTGGGCCCTGGCCACATCCCCCCGGGCCTCGCGCAGCGCCAGCGCGGCATCCATGCCTCCCACGGCCACGAAGCGGCCCGCCTCGCGGCTGGCTTGAATGTCCCGGGCCAGCGCACGCAGCCCGTCCACCCCCAGCCGTGCATTCCACTGCCGCACCACCTCCTGGAGGGCCGGCAGTCGCGGTTCGGACGGGGTACGTAGGCCCTTGCCCCCGGCGTACAGCGCTCCCACCAGCAGGGCGGGGGCCAGCTCGCGCGTGGCCTGCTCGTACTGGCCCTGGGACAGCGAGGCGAGGCCGTGGCCGGTGCTGACACCCAGGTAATAGAAACCCAGGGGCACGCCGAAGGTGAGCGAGTCGAAGCTGCCCAGCACCACGCGGCCCGGAGCGAAGTGCTGCCAGGCCAGGGCGAGCTCCACCTCGTGCAGGGCCTGCTGGTAGGGGGGAGGCAACTGCTCGCGCCGGGCGCTCAGCTCCAGGTAGCGCTGGCCGTCAATGGCCAGGCTGGTGGCGAGGGCGTCCCGAGCGGCGCGGCCCAGGCCCCGCAGCACGTCACCGGCTCGCTCGCTCCGCTCGGGGAAGGCGGACAGCGGAAGGCCGCGGCGTTTCAACTCCTCGCGCACGGTGGGCATGAGCCCCAAGGTCTGGCCCAACAGCTTGTCGCGGGCCAACAGGCGCAACAGTGTGTCCAGCTCGTCGTCGTGCGTCGAGTGCAGCACGTAGAGGGCGAACACCTCGGCATAGGCGAGGCCATAGCGCTCGGTGACGGCGAGGAGGAAGGAGGCGCGCTTGCGCTGGAGGATGCCGACGGCGTCCTCGCGCACGGGCCCCAGGGCCCCCAGGCGCACCGCGCTCCAGTCATCCAGAGCCTCCAGCAGCTGGGGCATGTCCACGCGCTGCTGCAGGGCGACGTACTCGGCGGGCGAGGTGCAGGAGAAGAAGGGGGCGAGCCGTGGCTCCGCCTCACTGGAGGACGGGGCCGCTCCACCACACGCGTGCGCGCACCCCCTGGCGAGCGGGGTGCTGGTGGCACACCCGGTCAGCAGCAGGAGTCCCGCCGTGAGCAGGAGCGCCAGTCCCATGCGGGTCATCACGAGCGGGCGGGCGGACAGGGGGCGGTGCATGCGGCCCCGGACATAACACCGTCCGGTGGGCCGCTGGCACTCTCACGGCTCGTCGATGGAGGCACTCCTCACGCCGGGAAGCGCGCCTCGCAGTCCCTCGAGCAACTGGAAACCATCCATCCGCTCCGGCAGGGCGAGCTCGAAGACGGCGGTGCCTTCCCGCGACGCTGGCACCTGTTCGAGCGAGAGCATGCGTGCGTCGGGGTGCATCGCCCGCAGCGGGGGCAGGGCGGCTCCCAGGTCCTCCACGCTCAACGACAGCTTGACCCACTGGGGGCGGCGCTGGGCCGTCAGGTCCAGCGCGATGAGGACGGCGCCGAGAAACCCCGTGGCGCAGAGGGCCACCCGGAAGGCGCCGAGGCCACAGGACATGCCCACGCCGATGAGCACGAACATGACGGCCGCGTCGCGCGTGTCCTTGATGCCCGAGCGGAAGCGGATGAAGCCGCCGAGCCCCACCAGCCCGAAGGCGCGCGACATGCTGTCACCAATCACCGTCGTCATCACCGCGCCGGCCACGGCGATGAGCAATTGGGTATGCGCTGTTTCCTGGGGCATCACGGGGGCGGACGGCATCCACCGGCGCCAGGGCCGGTAGGCCAGGAGCGCGCCGAGCACCAGGGCGAGGCTGAAGCGCAGCAGGGCCTCGGGGATGAACAGCTCGTGGGGATCCGACACATCCGTGCGCGTCAGCACTTCAAGCGGTGGCATGACGCCGCTCCTGTCCAGGGTGTGCCGCCACCCGTGCCGCCTGCCGCAACAGGGCGAAGTCCCGGGGATGCTCCGTGAGCAGCCGGGAGATGAGCTCCTGTCCCCGAGCGCTCGAGGCCAGGGGCCCCATGCTCTTCACCGTGGCCGCGGGCCACGTGTCCGCCAGCGCCTGGCGCAGCCGCCAGGCCGTGGCTCCATCCATGCCCTCGAAGGACTCCAGGGCCTCCTCGCAGGAGACACCGAAGGACTCGCGCAGGGCCCAGGCCCGAGGGTTGTTCAACCCCCGCAGGGACTCGAGGACGAGCCGCGAGGCCCGCCCCGCGTGCTGCTCGCGCAAGGCCCACGCCCGCTCACTGTCGAGTCCCTCCAGGGTGCGCAGGACGGCATCCGGTGCCACCTCCCACGCCCGCTCCCGCCAGTCCCAGGCGGGTGCGTCATCCACGCCTCGAATGGAGCGGCAGGCGATGCGCGCCACCTTCTCCTGGCCGAGCACCGCCTGACCTCCGCGCTGGGACAGCCAGCGCTCTCGCAGCACCCAGGCCCGCGCGTCGCCGAGCCCCGTGAGCGAGGTGACCACGGGCTCCGGAAACCTCCCGTGGAGGCGCTCGCGCATCGCCCACGCCTGTTCCGAGCCGAGCCCATCCAGGGAGGCCGCGACGGCCTCGGGCGCCCGCTGTTCCCACCGCTCCCGGAGCGCCCACGCCTGGGGGGACTCCGCGGCCGGCGCCTTGAGCGAGCCGAGCACCTGCACGGGCGCGGCTTGCTCCAGACGGGCCCGTAGATCCCACGCGCTCGCGTCGGTGAGGCCGGCGAGGCCATGGGCGATGAGCTCGGGGCAGCGCGTGGCCAGCCGCTCACGGCGCTCGTCGATGTCTACGCCTTCCAGGCCCGAGAGGAACCAGGCGGCCAGTCCCGGTTCTTCCTCCATCCACCGGTCCACCCGCTCGAGGAAGCTCGCCCGGGCCTCGTCGGCGGAGCGGGGCGGGGTCGGGGCACGAGGGGTGGAAGATGGGGTGCCCGGCTCGCCCCCGCGCACCATCCGCAGCACCTCCTGGGTGAGCTGGGTGACGAGCGCCTCGAGCGTCACGTCCGTGTTCTCGATGAGGGTCCATTGCTCGGGCGACTCCGCGGCGAGCGCCCGGTAGCCGACGCGCAGCCGGGTCTGCATGCCCGCTCCGGCGAGCCCCTTGCGTGAGGAGGGGGCCCCCGTGTCGGGCGCGAGCAGCTTCGAGATGCGGCGGCGGGCGCGCGCGATGGCCGGGTCCACGTCGATGAGGAAGACGCGCTCGGGCCGCAGTCCCCGGGTGCAGGCGTCCACGACGGGGCGCACCGTGTGCTCGGGCAGACCCCGTCCCCACCGGGCGAGCACCTCGGCGGTGTAGAGGAAGCGGTCGGCGATGACGACCTCGTACTCGGCGAGCGCCGGGCGAGTCACCTCCTCGAGCAACTGGGTCTCGCGGGCGGAGTAGAGGAGCAGCTCCGCCATGGGGGTGAGCGCGAGGTGGAGGGGATTCTTGGTGAAGAGCCTCAGTCCCTCGGACACGGGCGAGGCCAGCTTGCCGTCCTCGCGCACGTGCCGCACGCGCAGCCCCGCCTGGCGCAGCTCTCGCGCCACGCGGTTGGACAGCGTCGTCTTGCCGGAGCCATCGATTCCCTCGAATACGATCAGCATCAGAACACCACCTCCAACTGCAGCAGCAGGGCCTTGCGGGTGACGAGGTCATCGTCCAGCACACTCAGCAGGGCCGGGACGGCGGCCTGGGCCACGCGGCGCTCGACCTGCGCTTGCAGCCGCCAGCGCCGCCACTGTCCGACGTTGACGCCTCCCACTCCTTCTCCCAGCAAGTCGTTCCGCGTCTTCAGATCCGGCTCGAGCACCGAGAGCATGGCGAAGGGCTCCACGTACCACGCGCCCTTGGACACGCCTCCGAAGCGCACCGCCGTCAGGGCTCGCCCGGTGAGCAGCTGTCCCTGGGTGCCGGACAGCACGGACGAGCGTCCCACCAGCACCTCGGCCCAGGAGCGCCACTCGCCCCAGCCGAAGGGCAGCGCGTGCTTCAGGTCGAGTCCGGCCGTCCAGTTGGCCGCCACGCCGCTCGGGCTCGTGCCCAGGAGCTCCGCCCGCGCGGAGCCGCCCAGCTCAAGCGACTCCAGCACCTGCCACGTCGCCCGGGCCATGGGCACGAGGCCCAGTCCCTGCTGGAGGCTGGCCCGCTCCGGGTCGCTCTGGAACACGCCCGCGCGCACCCGCACCACCCGCTCACAGCTCGTGCACTGCCATTCCAGCTGCGCGCCGACGCGGCGGCCGGTGAGGTTGAGCGTGTCCTCGGACAACACCTCGCGCAGCAGGCCCCGGCGCACCACGGGCAGCCGCGCGGTGGACTCCAGCTCCACGAGTGACAGGGGCACCTTGAACTGGCCCACCCGGACGGCGAGCCCGTCGACGAGCTTCAGCGAGGCGTAGGCGTCCTTGAGTCCGTCCGTGACGTCGAACTCCACCACGGCCTTCAGGCGCTTCTTCCATTGATAGGTGAATTCCAGACGCGCGGAGGGAATGGACAGGATGCCCTTGAGCACCTTGTCTTCCTTGGCGCTGATGGCTTCGCGCGCGCGCAGCCGGCCACCGATCTCCACCGAGCCGAAGGCGGAGGGCAGCACGAGACCCGCCTCGGTGTTGCCGTTGGGGGGCGGGCTGGCGTCGGACGGGCCCTGCTGTTGATCCGAATCCTGGGCCCGGGCGGAGGACATCAGGAGCAGCGAGGCGAGGACGAGCCACCGCGCGGGAGGGAAGGCCGGCTTCATGGCAGGTCCATCTCCGCGTCCAGGCGCCAGCGCATGCCTTGTTCGAACTTCGAGTCCTGGGTCTCGAAAACCTCCAGGTTCCGCAGACAGTCGCGCAGCCACGGAGGGCTGTTCGCCCGCCACTTCACCTCCAGGAGGATGGCGGGGGCGTGACGGATGAGCCGCTCGGGCCTGGCGGGCGTTCCCGTGCCAGTGGGCCGGGGAGGAAAGGCGAACACGAGCTCCTCGTCCACGGTGAAGCGCACGCTGGCGTCGGCGTTCGCGTGGGTGCCGCGCCGGTACCAGGCCGTCACCCAGGGCCGGACGGGGCCATGGGGGCTGTCGCGCAGCAACCGGGCCGCCGCGCTGTCCTCGTCGAGGGACCCGCCCGCCAGCAGGGCCACCGCTTCGCCCGGGGACACGGGGATGCGGACCTTGGTGCGCCGCTGACCCGTGTTGGTCTTCATCTCCAGGTAGCGCGTGCCGGTGAGCACGGGGGGCTCGGACAGGGAGGCGCTTGCCGCGTACTCCCGGAGCCGCAGCCGCTGCGTATGTCCATGGCGGCACGAGTCCAGGAAGCGCAAGTCCTCGGTGTCGAAGTAGGTCGTCCGCGTGAAGGCGAACGGCAGGCGGGCGTCGTACACACAGGGTTGGGTCCAGGGGCGGGTGGCCCGCATGAAGTCCTCCAGCGCCGTGCGGGAGGGCAGGAAGCGCCGCTCATGGTCCTGCTGCGACGCGAGGGGAGGGGAGGAGAGGGGGGGACTCATGCGGGCCACCGCGCTCATGGCTGGGCCCCCAGGGCCGTCCGCACCTCTCCCTGACGCCGGGCGGCGAAGTTCAGCAGCCCATTGGTGCCACTGAACGCGTCGATGAACGCCTGGGGCGAGCTCAGGAAGGTGTAGCCCGGCTGCTCGGCGTTCTCGCCCACCACCCAGGGGGTAATGAGCTCATGCGCCGCGCGCAGGCGGGCCTGGAACGGCTCCGGCGCCATCACCCCGTTCGCGGCCTCCAGCGCGTACCGCGTGTAGTCGGCCTTGTAGGTGGGGTCGTCGAGCAGGTAGCGGATGAGCGGCCAGGTGGCGTCGGTGGTGTCGTACGTCAGGGACGTGGATCGGCCCATGCCATCGCCCATGGAGCGATCATGGTCCCAGGTAATCCAATGCAGCCGTCCGTTCTCCTGGGAGTGGGCGTAGAGATAGTAGTTGTGGGACATGGCGCCGTAGGCGTCCCAGTTCTGGACCACGGTGTTGACCGCGAGCCACTTGAGGAAGCCCTGCACGTCCAGCTTCTGCTCGAGGCGGGCGCGCCAGGCGGCCGCGTCGCTCCGGTCGGAATGCAGGGCGTTGATGGCTTCCTGCACGGGAGTCCAGCCGATCTCCTCGTTGGCCTGGATGTCGAAGGACGCCTCGTCGAAGGTGCCCCAGCGCGCGCCGGTGCCATCGGCCTCGTAGAGCGCGCCCTTGTGTTCCCCGAAGTAGCCGTCGAGCAGCGAGTTGTTGTCGATGTCCTCGTCGAGCGTATAGAGGCCCCAGTACTGGGAGCCCTCGCCATGGTCCACGTACAGGGCGACGAAGGCGGTGCGGGGCGCGGGCACACCGGACTCGCGGAAGAGGTCCGAGGCGATCTTGTCGCGCATGAGCGACGTGTCGGCCGCGCCGTTGCCCAGCGACAGCGTCTTGAAGCCGTAGAAGCGCTGATCCTGCGTCTCGGGATGCTCATCCTCGAACTTGTCGAAGCTCAGACGCAGCGGCAGCTTGGACACACCGCTGCGCCAGGTCTGCGACAGCGAGGAGTTGCCCTTCATGCGCACGCCGATGTACGGCCAGGTCTTGCCCTCGAACTTGAAGGTCGCGGGCA
Organism: Cystobacter fuscus; assembly: GCF_044360685.1. Classification (GTDB taxonomy): domain Bacteria; phylum Myxococcota; class Myxococcia; order Myxococcales; family Myxococcaceae; genus Cystobacter; species Cystobacter fuscus_C. The sequence goes on from NZ_CP043491.1 coordinate 2,796,242, forward strand.
CGTAGACGGGCGTGTTGGGGAGGATGTCCCCGCCGCCGCCCCCACCCGGAGCACCCCCGCCACCCCCCCCACCGAACTGCGGCCTGCAGAGGAGCTGCGCGCCGCCCGGACCCTGCGCACAGGTACTGGTGAAGGTGTTGCCCTGGAAGGTGGCGGTGCAGGCATCTCCCGCGGCCTTGTCCACGCACGGCGCGGTGAGCTCCACGGGAAGCTGCCCGCCTCCCGGGCCTCCACCGCCTCCTCCGGGGCCGCCTCCGCCGCCTCCCGGGCCCATGCCACCGCCCGCGCCGAACTCGCCCGCCATGGCGGTCATGTCGTCCTGCATCTTCTGCCAGTCCGCGGGGGCGATGGTGAGGTCGAACCTCTTCACCTGCTCCTGGGGAAAGACGACGGCATAGGCGGGAGCGGCGTTCTTGCCATGAGACTCCTCGCTCCAGCCCTCGATGGTCTCGGTACTTCCTCCACACGCGGAGGTGAAGGCGAAGACGACGGAGGCGAGTGCTCCAAGGCGCGGACTTCGGTGCATGAGGGTCCTCTCGGAAGGAAACGGGGGTTCCTTCGCCAGGGCGGGCGGTGGGCCAGCCATGGCGTTGCGAGTGGCCACCCTGGAACGTGGCAGTGACCCCTTCTTTACGCGCTTGTGACGAAATATTTTCGAAACGGGGGGTTGACGTTTCAATCACGAGCCGCTATCGCGGCTCGGGCGGAGTCATGAGGTGCCGGACCCGCGGACATCGGCTTTGACGCGTCAGCCCGCCTTTTTGGCATGTCATCCGCACTGTGGGGAACAGGCGTTCGATGGAGAGCCTGTTCAATCTCATTGGAGAGTCCGCACCCTATGTCGCGGTGTATGACGTTGCAGTCGACAATGGTGTTGTCTACGGCCAAGACAATGCGACCCTGCATGCTCATGCCAGGGTTTCCCGCGGGAGACAAAGCGATGCTCAAGGATAGAATCGTTGGCACATGGCAACTCATCTCCGTGGAGGGCCGGCTGACGGATGGCAGCCGGGATTACCCCTACGGACAGAATCCTCTGGGTGTTCTGATGTATGACCACCTTGGGAACATGGCGGTGCAAATCATGGGACGGGACCGTCCCCCCTTCAAATCCGCGGACTTGAAGGGGGGCTCGGCACAAGAGACAAAGGACGCGCTGGACGGGGCCGCCATCTACTTCGGGACCTACGACACCGAAGAGCAGACGGACACGGTCCGCCACCACATCACGGGCAGCCTCTTCCCGAACTGGATCGGAACCGTGCAGAGAAGGAAGGCAGCCGTGAATGGGAACCGGCTGGTCTTGAGCACCGAACCCCTCTTGATGGGGGGAAGCGAATCCGTGATTGTACTCGAATGGCAGCGGATGGGCCCCATCGTCTGACCCATCTGATTTTCCGGGGCGTTGAGCGCGTCGGCGGGTGTCCTGCCCGGGTGACAAGGAACTCCAGGGCAACTTCCTCAGGCCGCCTCGAGGGCCCGCTCATCGCCCGTGACGATCGCCGCTCCCACGACGAGCTCCGGTGCCGCCAGGACGCAGACCCCAACTCCCACGGCAGCCGCTCCCGCGGCGGCGACCTCGCACCTTCCCGTGAGGTCGTGAAATTCGACATGGCTGCGAAGCCTCCTGGTCGCGGAATGTGACGAGGTTGGAATTCAATTTTTCAAAATCCGATAATGGAGCCGAATGATCGTGTTGCTTCGCTTCTTGGTTTATTTATTGGGGAATTCAAGTCAACCCCGTTGAACCAGGAGTCTCGGAATGCGAATCGGCGTGCCGTGGTGGATGAGCAGGCTGTTGGTGGTCTGGCTCGGAGTCTTGTTGGGGGTTGGCTGTGGCCAGCCGGGCGTCGCTTCCGAAGAGCCGGAGGTGCTGGACTCTTCCCTGCGGGGTTCGTGGGCTCGAGCCCGCGTCGCCGCGGGAATGGATCATTCCCTGGTCGTGCGTCTGGATGGAACGGTCTGGGCGGCGGGTGACAATTCGGACGGTCAATTGGGGGATGGGACCACGACCTCGCGCCACGTGCCGGTGCGAGTACACGGGTTGAGAGGGGTTGTGGCCGTGGCCGCCGGCACCGGCCATTCGCTGGCGCTGCGCCATGACGGCACCGTGTGGGCCTGGGGTGGCAATGCCTTTGGCCAGTTGGGAGAGGGGACCTCGGACAGTCACTCCGAGCCGGTGCGGGTGCACGGGCTGAGTGGAGTGGTGGCCGTCTCCGCGGGCGAGGGCCATTCCCTGGCACTGCGCCATGACGGCACCGTGTGGGCCTGGGGCGACAATGCCTTTGGCCAGTTGGGAGAGGGCACCTCGGACAGCCACTCCGAGCCGGTGCGGGTGCAAGGGTTGAGCGGAGTGGTGGCCGTGTCGGCGGGTGACAACCACTCGCTGGCGCTGCGCCATGACGGCACCGTGTGGGCCTGGGGCGACAACAACTCCGACCAACTGGGCGGGGCCCCTGCGGAGCAAAGCTATTCCGTGCCCTGGCGGGTGGAAGACCTGAGTGGGGTGGTGTCCGTGGCCGCGGGTGGTAATCACTCCCTGGCGGTGCGTTCCGACGGCACCGTGTGGGCCTGGGGCGACAACTTCGCCGGCCAGTTGGGAGACGGAAACATCCTGACCACCCGCTGGCTGCCGAAGCAGGTCCAGGGGTTGAGCGGGGTGGTGGCCGTGTCCGCGGGCTGGGCCCACTCGATGGTGGCGCTCTCCGACGGCAGCGTGTGGGCCTGGGGCAACAACACCTCCGGCCAGCTCGGCAACGGCATCTCGGTGGGATACGGCGCCCTGCCGGAGCAGGTGCAAGGCCTGCGCGGGGTGATGGCCGTGGCGGCGGGCGGTCTCTACTCGTTGGCGCTGCGCTACGACGGCACCCTGTGGGCCTGGGGCTCCAATGACCATGGTCAGCGGGGGGATGGTTCCACGGTCTATCTCTCCTCGTCGGTGCGGGTGCGAGGGCTGAGCGGGGTGGTGGCCATGGCCGCGGGCTCCGCGCACTCCCTGGCGGTGCGTTCCGATGGCACCCTGTGGGCCTGGGGGGCCAACTACTACGGCCAGCTCGGGGATGGGACCCGGAAGGATCACGACACCCCGAAGCGGGTGCAGGGGTTGAGCGGGGTGGTGGCCGTGGCCGCGGGGGATGGTCATTCGATCGCGCTGTGCGCCGACGGCACCGTGTGGACCTGGGGCTACAACCATGACGGTCAGCTGGCGCATGGCTCCACGAACGACAGCCCCGTGCCGCTGCATGTGCGAGAGCTGAGCGGGGTGGTGGCCGTGGCCGCGGGCTCGCTGCACTCGCTGGCGGTGCTCTCCGATGGCTCCGTGTGGGCCTGGGGCTACAACAGACAGGGCCAGCTGGGGGATGGCACCCTGAGCACCAGTGTCGAGCCGGTGCGGGTACAGGGGCTGAGCGGGGTGGCTTCCGTGTCCGCTGGCCTCAACCACTCGCTGGCGAGGGGCACCGATGGCAGCGTGTGGGCCTGGGGCGGCAACTCCTTCGGCCAGCTGGGAGATGGCACCACGAGCAACGCCCTGGTGCCGATGCGGGTGCCGGGGCTGAGCGGGGTGGCGGCCGTGTCCGCTGGCTTCAACCACTCGCTGGCGAGGGGCACCGATGGCGGCGTGTGGGCCTGGGGCGGCAACTACACCGGTCAACTGGGAGATGGGACCACGAGCAACGCCCTGGTGCCGGTACGGATGCAGGGGCTGAGCGGGGTGGCGGCCGTGTTCGCTGGCCTCAACCACTCGCTGGCGGTGCGCGCCGACGGTTCCGTGTGGGCCTGGGGCATCAACTCCTTTGGCCAGTTGGGGGAAGGGACCACGAACACCAGCTTCGCGCCGGTACGGGTGCGGGGGCTGAGTGGGATGGAGACGGTGGCCGCTGGTTCTCTCCACTCGCTGGCGGTGGGCTCCGACGGCTCCATGTGGTCCTGGGGGAGCAACCACCACGGACAGCTGGGCCATGGGCTTCCCGGAAGATCACCCACCCCCGTTCGTTCCCTGCTGTATTGAGTGACTGTGAAGCTCCCCTGTTTTGGAGGGATGGAGAGCTGTGGCCGCGCCTGCCCGGAGGCGGCCCGGTCCCCCGCGGGGTGTCTACTTCCTCGCTGGATGGCGATCAGACTTCCTCGTCCGGCAAGAGCGTACGCAGCAACTCGTCGTCGGGACCCAGCGGCCGCCAGCCGGGCGGCGGCGGGGTGGTGCGGAGCACTGTCATGACCCGCTCGGCTCGTTTCCTATGCGTCTCTGGAGTGAAGCCGAACCAGAAGGCGAGTGCCTGGGCGACCTCGAAGCGGTTTGCCTCGTCCATCACGGTTGGCCAACCACCGGGGAGGCTTTCGGAAAGCTCGCGTACGAATTGGCTACGCACCAGGCGTGTGACCTGGTGACTTTGCTCCGCTTCGGCCACCAAAACGCTGAAAACCTGCACTGCGCTGATGTCGGCCTCGCCCAGTTCCTCGGCAAGCGCAACCAGCGAGATGGTAGGGCGCGCCTCGGCGAAGGCGGTGAGCGAATCAAACCCACGCTCGCGGACTCGCTCGTACAAGCGCACCTTCCAGTTGTCTTCCCAGGAAGAGCCCCTGTTCATCGCCCTCTCCTGGGAATGAAGTTCATCGGAAGGTTATAGCGCTTCATGGCTTTGGCGACGAGCCTCAAGATTTCGTTCGGCGTCAACATCCGGCCTGCTTCGGTTTCTGCTTTGCTCAGTACGTCCATGATCATCCGGTTCCATTCGTTGGGCCATGTGCGGCCCAGACGCCAGTTGCCACCCCCATGGATCGCCTCATGTTTTGCCTGCTCCAGATTGACGCAGAACCGGTCGATGCTCATCTCGCCGGTGAAGCCGCGCTTCTCGAACCACTCGCGAAACTCTCGCGGTAGGACGTGGTGTTCTGGTGGTTCGGCCATGCCGGCTCCCGTTCTGCCCGTCACGTGCATGCCACGCACCTCGGGCCCATCGCCCAGCGCTTCGCGAACGCCCGGCGGCAACTTGTCGTGTGCCTTCGCCATCATCACCTGGCCAGCCTGAATCCGGACGGCGGCGCTGACGACAGGGAGGGAGAGCACTCCCGCTTGCACCAGTCGGTGCATCATCTCCACCCACTCGGCGGAGACGACCACCCGTGTGCCCATCATCACGCCGTTGGAGCCCACCACGAGGCCCATGCCGAGCGTCGCGGGTGCGGCCCGTGGCAGAGAGGGCAGCGAGAACCGCATGGCCGATAGCAGCGTGAGCGCCTCGATGGACTCCTTCAGCACCCGCAGCTTCTCGATGTTCTCCGCGGTCATGCGTACGGACTCACGGGTCGCAACGAATTCGTTGGTGAGGTGGCCTACCAACGCGGGCAAGTCGGTTGCCGCTGCCTCCAAAGGTCCCGGCTCCAGAGAGGAAAGTGCTTGCATCGCGGGCTCGAGCATCTTCTGAGAGTGGTCCATGTTCGCGAACAGACTCTCCACGTTGTAGGAGGGGTACTGCTCGAGCACGACGTCAGCGAGGTTGAGGAAGTCGAACCAGACGGCGAGCAGGAATGCGCCCATCATGGATGCCTCGAGCCGTGGGCCGGCGAGACGCAGGAGGGCGAGCTGCATGTCTGGGTCATCCACTTCCGAAGCGGCGTGAGTCAACCGGGTGGTGGCCGTGAGTTCGGCGTCAATCCACCGCAGTTGACGTTCCCCATAATCAACGTAGGGGACGAATGCTCCGGAGGCCTTGCCGACGATGCCCTGCCTGCTGGCCCTGAGCCTGGAGAGCTCGTCGGATGCACGGCGGGTGGTGCCGGACACATCGCGAAGGGCACCCAGAAACGCCAGGTGTGTCGCGAGGGCGCTCTGCCACACAGCCCCCTCATCGCTGCCTGGGCTCATCGTTGGCAGGGCCTCTCGGGAGCCTCGACGAGCGTGTAACCGCTCCGATGTATCGGGTTCGGACGTAGGGAACGCGGCAGAGGTGAGGGCGGGTGGGGACTCGCCGCTCGGTGCTTCGGACAACGCGGACCCAGTGGTCTCGCGGGGCGTGTAGCGCAGGTTCACCCCCCGGCCGGATGGTGGCGTCAGCGACGCACAGCCGGTGGATGACAGGGCCGTGACAATCAGCAGGCCCACCCCAAGGACGCCTGGCAAGTCAGTTCTCATATCGGCAGCATGCCCACCGTGGCGTTGCTGGCCACCGTGGCTGCTATAGTGGAACCCTCCTCGACGTCTGGCGCTGAACTGCGTCGCGTGCTGTTCCTGCCCTGGGCGCGGGTGGCGGTGAAGGTGGTCTCCTGGAGGAGTCCAGGGGGTGGGACGTCCGTGGATTCGCTTGACCCCCTATCTTGCGACCGATAGGTAAGGCCCCGCCCGACGAACCGAGGAGGCGCGGCGGGATGAGTCGGTCTGGATGGGGCGTGGCCATTTCGCCGCCGTGGGCCTTGGGTTCGTGGCCTTCCCGCCTGACCGCGAGCATCCGCGTGGCCGGTACACCTTGGCTTGGTTCACCACCCTTGTCCGTTGCCCAGGTCCTGGCCCGTCCAGGTACGCTCCATGCACTTCGCTCGAAACCGGACTCCCTTTTTCTCCACCCTCGCTCTCGTCACCGTCCTGGGAGCCGGGGCCTGCAAGTCCCCTGAAGCGCCTCCTCCGGCCGCTCCGCCGGCCGTGGAGGTGGGCACGGTCACGGTGCGGCCCTCGACCATTCCGGTGCTCGATGAGCTGCCGGGGCGCATCGCTCCGACACGGGTCGCCGAGGTACGTCCGCGCGTCTCCGGCATCATCGTCGAGCGCGTCTTCCGGCAGGGCGGCAGCGTGAAGGCGGGGGACGTGCTCTTCAAGATCGACTCCTCGCTGTTCGAGGTCGAGCGCGCGAGCGCCAGGGCCGTGCTGGTCAAGGCCGAGGCCACGGCCGCCGAGGCGCGCCAGCAGGGAGAGCGGGGCGAGAAGCTCATGGCCAACGGGGTCATCACCCAGGAGCAGCACGAGGCGCTCCGGGCGGCGCTCCAGCGGGCCGAGGCCGATGTCGCCGTGGCCCGGGCGGCGGTGCGCCGCGCGGAAATCAATCTGGACTACACGACGATCCGCGCGCCCATCAGCGGGAGGATCGGCCGGGCCCTGGTGACGGAAGGCGCCCTGGTGAGCCAGGGAGATCCCACGGCGCTCGCGGTCATCCAGCAGCTCGATCCCATCTACGCGGACTTCACCCAGCCCGCCATGGAGCTCCACCGTCTGCGCCAGGCGTTCAAGGACGGGCGCATCCAGGGCGTCACCTCCGAGCAGGCCAACGTCCGGTTGGTGCTCGACGACGGCTCCTTCTATTCGAAGCCGGGCAAGCTGCTCTTCTCGGACGTGACGGTGGATCCCGGCAGCGGCCAGTTGACGCTGCGTGGCGAGTTCCCCAATCCGGACGCCGAGCTTCTTCCGGGCATGTACGTGCGGGGACAGGTCGAGCAGGGCTCGCTGAGCGAGGCGCTCGCCGTGCCCCAGCAGGCCATCCAGCGGGACAACGCGGGCAAGTCCCAGGTCTTCGTGGTCGCGTCCAATGGCACCGCCGAGCTGCGCCCGGTGCGCACCTCCCGCGTCTACCAGAACCAGGCGGTGATCCAGGAGGGCCTCAAGGCGGGCGATCAGGTCATCGTCGAGGGCTTCCAGAAGATCGCCGCGGGCGCACCGGTCAAGCCGGTGGCCTGGACCGCGTCGGGCACCGACGTCACTCCCTCCCAGCCTCGATAGGGCCCACCGCCATGCCTCGTTTCTTCATCGACAGGCCCATCTTCGCCTGGGTCATCGCGCTGTTCATCATCATGGCGGGCGTGCTCGCCATCCCCAACCTGCCGGTGGCGCAGTACCCCAGCGTGGCGCCGCCGCAGATCACCATCTCGACCTTCTATCCGGGCGCCTCTCCCGAGGATCTCTATCAGAGCGTCACGCGCATCATCGAGGAGGAGCTCAACGGCACGAAGTCGTTGCTCTACTTCGAGTCGAGCAGTGACGCGACGGGGGCGGTCTCCATCACCGCGACGTTCGCACCGGGGACGGATCCCGCCCTGGCCGCCGTCGATCTCCAGAACCGGGTCAAGCGGGTCGAGCCGAGACTGCCGCTCGCCGTGTCGCAGCAGGGTTTGCAGATCGAGGAAGCGGGCAGTGGCTTCCTCTTGATGGTGACGTTGCGCTCCACCGACGGCTCCTTCGACGAGATCGGCCTCGGGGATTACCTCTCGCGCAACGTGCTCAATGAGTTGCGGCGCATTCCGGGCGTGGGCCGGGCGCAGCTCTTCTCCTTCGAGCGCGCCATGCGCATCTGGGTGGATCCCAACAAGCTGCTGGGTCTGGGCCTGTCCTCCCAGGACGTGACGAACGCCATCCGCTCGCAGAATGCCCAGGTGGCGGCGGGCTCGCTCGGCTCGCAACCCGGACCGGTCACCCAGCAGGTCACGGCGACCGTGCTGGTGAAGGGCCAGTTGACCTCGCCGGAGGAGTTCGGAGCGATCGTGTTGCGCGCGAACGCGGATGGCTCCTCCGTGCGCCTGCGCGACGTGGCCCGCGTGGAGCTGGGGGGGCAGAGCTATGCCATCTCCTCCCGGCTCAATGGCCAGCCGAGCGCGGCCATCGGTGTCCAGTTGTCCCCCACGGGCAATGCGCTCGCCACCTCGACGGCGATCCGCGCGAAGATGGAGGAGCTGTCCCGGTTCTTCCCCAAGGGCGTCGAGTACGACATCCCCTATGACACGGCCCCGTTCGTGGGCGTGTCGATCAAGAAGGTCCTCCAGACACTCGTCGAGGCGGTGCTCCTGGTCTTCCTGGTGATGTTCCTGTTCCTCCAGAACATCCGCTACACGATCATTCCCACCATCATCGTCCCCATCGCCCTGCTCGGCACCTGCGCGGTGATGTTCGCGATGGGCTTCTCCATCAACGTGCTCACCATGTTCGCCATGGTGCTCGCGATCGGCATCCTGGTGGACGACGCCATCGTGGTGATCGAGAACGTGGAGCGCATCATGAGCGAGGAGGGCCTGTCCCCGCGCGAGGCCACGCAGAAGGCCATGCAGCAGATCACCGGGGCCGTCATCGGCATCACGCTCGTGCTCAGCGCCGTGTTCGTGCCCATGGCCTTCTTTCCCGGCTCCGTCGGCGTCATCTACAAGCAGTTCTCGCTGACGATGGTGGTGTCCATCCTGTTCTCGGCGCTGCTCGCACTGTCGCTGACGCCGGCGCTCTGTGCGACCTTCCTGAAGCCCATCGCCAGGGGACACGCGCACGCGCGCACGGGGTTCTTCGGCTGGTTCAACCGGGGCTTCGAGCGCACGTCCCACGCCTATCGTGGACTGGTGGGCCGCACCCTGCATCGCGCGGGCCGGTTCATGCTCGTCTACGTCGCGGTGTTCGCGGCGCTCGGCTGGCTGTTCGTCCAGCTCCCCTCGTCCTTCATCCCGAGCGAGGACCAGGGCTTCATCATCCTCGGGGTGCAGGCGCCGCCGGAGGCCACGGTCAACCGCACGTTGGACGTGGTGGAGCAGATGGAGAAGTCGCTGCTGGCCGAGCCGGGAGTGGACCGGGTCGTGGCCATCCTGGGCTTCAGCTTCTTCGGCCAGGGGCAGAACGCGGCCTTGAGCTTCGCGACGCTGAAGCCTTGGGAGCAGCGGGGCGCCCAGGATGGCGCGGAGGCCATCGCCGGGCGGATGAACGGGGCGCTGTCGGCGGTGCGGGATGCGTTCGTCTTCGCGCTCTCTCCTCCGCCCATCGAGGGCCTGGGCACGACGGGTGGCTTCTCCTTCCGCCTGGAGGACCGGGGCGGCATGGGTCAGGAGGCGCTCGCCGCCGCGAGGGATCAACTCCTGGCCGCCGCCGCCCAGAGTCCCGTCCTCTCCGGGGTGATGTTCGAGGGTCTGGCGAACGCGCCGCAGGTGGAATTGCGCATCGATCGCGAGAAGGCCAGCGCGCTTGGACTCACGTTCGCGGAGATCAATGAAACCCTCTCCACCAACCTGGGCTCGGCCTACTCCAATGACTTTCCCAACAGCGGCCGGATGCAGCGGGTGATCGTCCAGGCGGAGGGAAGCCGGCGCATGCAGCCGGAGGATCTCCTCGCGCTCAACGTGCGCAATCGCCAGGGCACCTCGGTGCCCCTGTCCGCCTTCGCCACGGTGGACTGGCGGGTGGGCGCCACCCAGGTCATCGGCTACAACGGCTACCCCTCGGCCCGCATCAGCGGCAACGCGGCTCCCGGCCATTCGAGTGGCGAGGCCCTCCTGGAAATGGAGCGCCTGGCGAGCCAGCTCCCGCGGGGGTTCGGCTTCGACTGGAGCGGGCAATCCCTTCAGGAGCTCCAGTCGGGCTCGCAGGCTCCGTTCCTGATCGGCCTGTCCATGCTCTTCGTGTTCCTGTGCCTGGCCGCCCTCTACGAGAGCTGGTCCATTCCCGTGGCCGTGATGCTCGTCGTGCCCCTGGGCGTGCTCGGCTCGGTGCTGGCGGTCATGTTCCGGGGACTGAGCAACGACGTCTATTTCAAGGTCGGCCTCATCACCATCATTGGCTTGTCGGCCAAGAACGCCATCCTCATCATCGAGTTCGCCAAGGAACTCCGGGCACAGGGCAGGTCCATCACGGACGCGGCGCTCGAGGCCGCGCAGCTGCGCTTCCGTCCCATCCTCATGACCTCGCTCGCCTTCACGCTGGGCGTGGTCCCGCTCGCCATCGCGAACGGGCCCGGCGCCGCCAGCCAGCGAGCCATTGGCACGGGGGTGCTCGGAGGGATGCTGTCCGCCACGGTGCTCGCGGTCCTCTTCGTGCCCATCTTCTACGTCTTCATCATGCGGCTGCTCAATCAGCGGGCCGTGGAGATCGAAACGTTACGATTGCCAGACGCCACGGATTGAACGGGCGGCGGCTCCCCGCCCGTGGGTTTTTCACGTTTATTCTGTGCGGTGGGCGACGACACACTCCGGGTATGGACTGTCTCCTCGCGCATGCTTCCCGAGGGCGGGTCTCCCGCCCGCCGGGTTCATGACCTGGGACATCCGCGGAATCGTGTCACCTGATGACGTTTGAAGCGGTTGGGATTCGAGGGCTCCACGCCCTCTCCCAACCTGCGCCGTCACGCCGCGGCACACCGAGCCTTTTTTACACCTTGTGTGTCTTCACGCCAACGCTCGTGTGTGTCGCGTTGCGTCATGTTTTTCACGTTTCGCGGGGCTGGCAAGTGTTATAAAACTTTACTTGCTCGTTTTACTTTTTCTTCTCGTCTTTCGGGACGGGGAAGGGTTCGAGGACATGACTCAGAGGAGTAGGGGTTCGTCCTGGAAGCAGTTCGTGGTGGGAACTGGCTTCTGGGCGGTGGGAGTGATCGCGGGCGTGGGCTGCGCCGTGGCGACCAGTGATGACACCACGGACTCTGCCGAGGCAGGAGTTGAGGCGTCGTTGGAGTCCACGGGTTCCAAGACGCTCAACATTGGTGGGCAAACGTTCGGCCTGACGTGGGAGGACGACTTCGGCGGTGACCTGTACAAGGGCCAGCCCAAGTCCTATCTCAACACGCAGTACTGGACGAAGGAGAACCTGGGCGTCAACTTCGAGCAGCAGGCCTATACGAACCGGGAGTGTCCCAGCAATCCCAACAATTGGAACTACTGTGTCGAGAACGGCAAGCTGACGCTGCTGGCGCGCAAGGAGCCGTTGGACTGTGTGGTGTGGAAGCAGTGCACCACCACCAGCGAGTGCGGCACCAACGGTACGTGCGCGGCCACCGGTTACTGCGTGTATGACCAGAACCGCAACGGCGTGTACGATCATGAGGAGTGCGCGCCGTTCAACGGCACGGCCAACGCGCCGGTCAATGGGACGCAGTACTCCTCGGGCCGCATCAAGAGCGACGAGAAGGTCGAGTACCGCTACGGCTACATCGAGTTCCGCGCGCGCATGCCCTTCGCGGACCTGCCCGCCGGCGCCACGCCGCCCAACGGCATGTGGCCCGCCATCTGGATGCTCGGCGCCAACGGAACCATCACCAATGGTGGCCGTGATGACAGCGCCGGCTGGCCCATGAATGGCGAGATCGACATCATGGAGTACACGCAGATCAAGGAGAACAAGGCCCTCTACCCGAACAACGAGGCCATGGGCTACAACGTGCTGTGGCGCGAGCTTCCCGAGGCGGGCGAGCTGGCGGCCAACCCCGGTGGATGGGAGCCCAACGCGTGCAGCTCCTGGCCGAACAACGGCGACGCGAAGTGCGACGGGGACGTGGGCGGCGCCCGGGCCACCTGGAATGGCAAGACGATCGACTACCACCAGTGGCACACCTGGGGCTTCCTGTGGGACGAGAACGGGTTCAAGATCTACATCGACAACCTGCCGCAGAACGGCGGTCAGCCGGTGGGCACCTTCACCATTGGTGACGGGGCGACCGAGTTCCGTCAGCCGATGTACCTCATCCTCAACAACGCGGTGGGTGGCGAGCTGGGCTGCCTCGGGTTCAAGGATCGCGCCTGCTCCTCCAGCGCGCAGTGCGCCAATGGCGCGGCGTGCGTGAGCGGCAAGTGCCAGGAGACGGCGAGCTCGTGCATCAACATCGACTGGGCGGCCCATGGTGACAAGGCCAAGCTCGAGGTGGACTACATCCGCTGGTACCACCGCGGCTCTGGCTATCCGCAGGCCGCCCGGGCCGCGTGCCAGGACAGCGACAACAACGGCGTGCCGGACAACCTCATCCGCAACTGCGGCTTCAACGAGGACTTCACCTATCACCGCAGCGATCTGTTCTTCGACGGTGGCGCGGGTCTCACCGAGGTCATCAACGAGGGCGGCACGCACGGCTTCGTGCAGTGGGTGCGCGTGGACAACGGCGGCTGGGCGACCCACAGCGTGCAGGTGCGGCAGGAGGGCTTCCAGCTCCAGGCGGGTACCTCCTACAAGTGGAAGGTGGACCTGAAGTCGAACGCGGCGCGCACGCTGCCCGTGAAGATCGTCCAGGCGCATGATCCGTGGACGGTCGTCTCCTCCTTCAACTGCAACGTGGGCACCGGTTGGACGACCTGCACCGGGCCGAACTTCACCCCGCCCGCTACGGACACCTACAAGTTCGAGATCTCCATGGGTGGCTCCGCCTACACCGGCGCGCAGCTCTACCTGGACGACATGTACATCGGCACCACGGCCAACGCCTGCCAGCCGGACTGCACGGGCAAGCTGTGTGGCGGTGATGGTTGCGGCGGCACCTGCGGCGCGTGCCGCACCGGTAGCACCTGCGGCAGCTGGGGCCAGTGCGTGGCCGGCACCAGCACCTGCACGCCCTCGTGCTCGGGCAAGGTGTGTGGCAGCGATGGTTGCGGCGGCACCTGTGGCACCTGCGCCACGGGCCAGACGTGCAGCAGCACGGGCCAGTGCACCAGCACCTGCACGCCCTCGTGCTCGGGCAAGGTGTGCGGCAGCGATGGTTGCGGCGGCACCTGTGGCACCTGCGGCTCGGGTCAGACGTGCAGCAGCACGGGCCAGTGCTCCGGTGGTACCACGCCTCGCCGCCTGGAGGCGGAGAGCGCCACGCTGACGGGCTGCTTCGCCGAGGCCGGCGGTGACAGCGGTGGCAAGGTCGTCGCCTTCGAGGGCAACGACACCATCTGCTGGAGCAACGTGAGCATGTCGGGCATCACCTCCGCGACGGCCCACGTGGGCGCGCCGTACTCCGGTGGCCAGGCGCAGCTGAAGTTCAACGGCACGGTCATCGGCACGTTCACGATGACCACGGCGTCCGGTGGCTGGAGCAGCCCGAGCCTGACCAACCTCACCACGTCGGTGGCCACCAGTGGCACGGGCACGCTGTGCCTGGCGGGTCTGACCCACCCGAACGGGTGGATCTTCTCGGTCGACTACCTCGACCTGAAGTAGGTCCCTGAAGTGTTCAGGACCCCTTCCGGTGATGTCCGCCGGGAGGGGTCCTTCGTTTGTTCCGTCTGTTGTTGTCTGGCCGTCGCAGTCGAGCTGTCGCAGTCGAGCTGTAGCTGTCTGACATTCATCCCTCGCGGTTTCCTTCCCCCCATGAATCTTCTCAATCCTCTCCTCCACGGCGCGCGCAGCGCCTGGACACGGTGGGCGTCTGCCTGTGCGAGCCTGGCGCTCGCGGGCATGACGGTCGCCAGTCCCATCGCCGCGCACGCTCAAACCAATACCAATCTCGCCCGCGGCAAGCCCGTCACGGTGTCGTCGACGGATGGTGTGTTCTCGGGCCCCTCCGCGGTCGACGGTGATCCAGGCACCCGCTGGAGCAGTGGTTTCACCGACAATGAATGGATCTCCATCGACCTCGGGTCGACGGTGTCCATTGGCCGCGTGGTCCTCAACTGGGAGACCGCCTACGGCAAGAACTACACGCTCGAGTCTTCCACCGACGGGACGAACTGGTCGGCGCTGAAGACCGTCACCAACGGTGATGGAGGCATCGACGATTGGACGGTGTCCGGCTCGGGCCGCTATGTCCGCATGCGCGGGCAGCTCCGGGCCATCGCCTACGGGTACTCGCTGTGGGAGTTCGAGGTGTATGGCTCGGGCGGTACGTCGACGAGCACGGACCTTGCCCGGGGCCGTTCCGCCACGGCCACGAGCATCGAGAACAACGACCCCAACCTGGGGCCGAGCTTCGCCTTCGACGGCAACGCCAACACGCGCTGGGCCTCCGCCGCGCAGGATCCCCAGTCGATCCGTGTCGACCTGGGCTCGTCCCAGCAGGTGGGCAAGGTGGTGCTCAACTGGGAAGGCGCCTACGCCAAGACGTACACCATCGACGGTTCCAACGATGACGCCAATTGGCAGACCCTGGCCACCATCACCGATGGTGCTCCGGGCATCCGGGAGATCTCCGTGTCCGGCACGTACCGCTACGTGCGCATGCGCGGCACCGCGCGCGGCACGGGCTATGGCTACTCGCTCTATTCCTTCGAGGTCTACCAGTCCGGTGGCACCACGCCGCCTCCGACGCAGACGACCAACCAGACCGTCAAGCTGGTCTTCCCCGACCTGGCCTACGCGAAGGTGAGCATCTCGCCCACGCCGCTGTCCGTGTCACCCATTCCGGAAGAGGGCCTCGCGACTCCCTCCGTGCGCAACCCGGCGAAGGTGGTCACCTACCTGTGCACGTTCCCGCCCAACACCAAGGTGACGATGTCCAAGAACCAGTTCTCGCCCACCCAGCCCAACACCGACATCCGCCTGGTGGTCACGGACTCCACGGGCACCACCCAGCGCGCGCAGACCGTCTCCGCGCTCGCGGTGCAGGACGCGGTGTGGCAGGTGGAGATCTACAGCACGGGCACCGACCCGGGCACGCCCACCGGCCCCATCATCCCCGACCCGTACGTGAAGGTGGCTCCTCCGGCGACGGCCGGTTCGTTCGCGGTGACCGCGCCCGCCAACGGCGCGATGATCACCAACACCCGCCGCCCCACGTTCCAGTGGGCCGCCGTCACCGGTGCCACCAACTACAAGCTCTTCGTCAACATCACCCGGAATGACTACGACTGGATGGCGTCCGGAGACCTCATCAACCGCTTCACCGAGGTGGGCTCCACCACGGGCACCTCGCTCACCCTCAACCAGGACCTGGTCGATCGCTGGACCTACAAGTGGTACGTCGTCGCCACGCTCTCGAGTGGGGCCACCAGCCGTTCGGACCTGCGCACCTTCAGCGTCTACCTCCCCGTGGTCGAGACCGTGGCGGATGGCGTGTCGCTCATCAACGGGATGCGCGACATGAACAAGAATGGCGTCATCGATCCGTACGAGGACTGGCACAACCCCATCGCCACGCGCGTCAACGATCTGATGAGCCGGATGACGCGGCACCAGAAGGTGATGCAGCTGTTCTTCAACGCCAAGCAGTACCCCGACGCGGGCTTCACCATGGGTCCGCTGGCGCCGGAGGACATCGTCGCCTTCCAGAAGGCCTCGGCGGCCACGCCCCTGGGCATCCCCTACATCGACGCGGGTGATTCCATCCACGGCTTCAAGACGAGCTGGCCCACCCAGCCCGGCCTGGTGGCCACGCGCGACCCTCAGCTCGCGTATGAGATGGGTGACATCCAGCGGCGCGAGCAGCTCGCCGTGGGCAGCCGCGGCACCCTGTCGCCCCTGGTCGAGGTGGGCACGAAGATCCTCTACCCGCGCATCCAGGAGGGCAGTGGCGAGGACGCAGACGTGGCGGCTGGCTTCTCGCGCGCGCTCATCGCCGGTCTGCAGGGCGGCCCCGAGGTGAATCCCCACTCCATCTGGGTCACCACCAAGCACTGGCCGAGCCAGGGCGCCGGTGGCGAGGGCGGCATCACCTACGACGGCACCACCATCCACTACCACATGCGTCCGTGGCACGCGGCCCTCGAGGCCGGCACCAGCGGCATCATGCCTGGCTATGCCGGCAGCAAGCTCCTGGCCCCGGGCCAGTGGGGCGCGGGCGACAGCCCCGGCATCATCAACTACCTGCGCCAGAACATGGGCTACACCGGCGTCATCTGCACGGACTGGCTGCCCGCGGGCGATCCCTGGGTCCGCTCGCTCATGGCCGGCTCCGACGTGATGGGCGGCGCCGATCCCGGGCAGATGGGTGACTTCGAGAGCCGCGTCACCGATGCCCGCGTCGAGGAGTCCGCCCGCCGCGTCATCGAGCTGAAGTTCCGGCTCGGCCTGTTCGAGGACCCCTATCGCAAGGGTCTCGCGGGAACGGCGGATTGGCACACGGCCGACAACAAGAAGGCGGCCCGTCTGGCCGCTCAGGAGTCGATGACGCTGCTCAAGAACGATGGCGTCCTGCCGCTGCGCATGGGCGCGGGCTCCTCGATCGTCATCGCCGGTCCGCGCGCCGATGATCCGTCCTGCATGGTCACCTGGCGCTCGGACTTCCACAACACGGACTTCGGCGCCCAGACCTTCTACCAGGCCATCAAGCAGCGCGCCGAGGCGGCGGGCATCACGGTGTACAAGGACGCGGCGCCCGCGGGCGTCACGCCCAGCGCCGCCATCGTGGCGGTGGGCGAGAGCTACTACACGCACGGCACCGCGTGGGACAAGGAGAAGCCCTACATCCCGGGTGACCCGGCCGGTCCCGCGCACACCGCCTTCGCCAAGCCGGAAGAGCCTCGCGATCACTACGGCATCATCACCAGCTTCAAGTCGAAGAACATCCCGACGATCACGGTGATGGTCCTGCCGCGGCCCTACATCCTCACCAACGTGGCGCCGCAGAGCAACGCGCTGGTGGCCACCTACCGTCCTGGAGATCTGGGCGGCCCGGCGCTGGCGGACGTGCTCTTCGGCGACGTGCTGCCCCGCGGCAAGCTGCCGTGGGATCTGCCGCGCTCGTTGGATCAGATCGGCACCGACGTGGAGACCGACCAGAAGGAGCGCTGGGATCTGCCGTTCGACCTCGGGGCCACCGAGGCCGAGCGCACCATCATCCGCGACCGGATCGCCAAGGGCCTGCCCGTGCAGCCCATCTACGGCAATCCGTTCTACCGCTATGGCGATGGCATCCAGGGCTTCGGTCTGACCGACGCCACGCCGCCCACGACGTTCACCCTCCAGACGCCGGCGAATGGCACCACCATCACCGGCACGCGGCCCGCGTTCTCGTGGACGGCGAGCAGCGATCCGCAGACGGGCATCCAGTACTATGAGGTCGTCATCGACGGTCAGGCCGTGCTGGGGGGCCGCACGAAGGCCACCTCCGCCGCGCTCGAGGGGCTCAAGCTCGCCAACGGCCAGCACTCCTGGTACGTGAGGGCCGTCAACTGGGCCAATGGGGTGACCACGTCGGCCACGTCCACGTTCACCCTCAATGACACCACGCCGCCCGCGGCCTTCTCCGCGCTCCTTCCGGCGGCGGGCTCGGCGGTTCCCGGCACCTCGACGCGCTTCATCTGGGAGCGCACGAGCGACGTGGGCGCGGGCGTTGCCCAGTACGTCCTCAACGTGGACGGCACGGACCGCACCCCGGTCATCACGGCGGGGGCCTACACGGCCACGACCGTGAACCTGGCGCGCGGAAAGAATGTCACCGCCACCTCCAACGAGTTCGGCAGCGCCAACGACGCGGTGGATGGCAATACCACCACGCGCTGGTCCAGCCGGGCGGACACCGCCAACCCGAACACCGAGTCGATCACCGTCGATCTCGGCGCCGTCCATTCCATCAAGCGCGTGGTGCTCAACTGGGAGGCCGCGTACGGCACGAAGTACGTGGTGGAGGCCTCGCTCGATGGCACCACCTGGACGACGCTGTACACGGAGAACGCCGGCAATGGTGGCATCGATGACCTCACCAACCTGAGTGGGGTGGGCCAGTACGTGCGGATGCGGGGTGTGCAGCGCGCGACGGCGTATGGCTACTCGCTGTGGGAGTTCGAGGTGTATGGCCTGGCCACGCACGAGACCACGCTGACCGGGCTGGCGGCTGGAAGCCACACCTGGCGCGTGCGCGCCGTGGATGGGGCCAACAACAGCACGCAGTCCAACGGCCCCATCTCGTTCACGAAGTAGTCCCGCCGACGTCCCGAGCGGGTTGAAGACAGGGGGCGGCCTCGCGAGGGGCCGCCCCTCCTGCTTTCAGGGGGAGACTCAGCTCCCCGTCTTCTCGCGCAGCTCCCGGCGGAGGATCTTCCCCACGTTGGTCTTGGGCAGATCAGCGCGGAACTCGATGACCTTGGGCCGCTTGTAGCCGGTGAGCTGCTGGCGGCAGTAGTCGAGCAGCTGCACCTCGGTGAGGGACGGGTCCTTCTTCACCACGAAGAGTTTGACGGCCTCGCCGGAGTGCTCGTCGGGCACGCCCACGGCGGCCACCTCCAACACGCCCGGGTGCATGGCGACCACGCCCTCCACCTCGTTGGGATAGACGTTGAAGCCCGACACGAGGATCATGTCCTTCTTGCGATCCACGATGCGGGTGTGTCCGCGCTCGTCCATGATGCCGATGTCGCCGGACTTGAAGAAGCCGTCGGGCAGCATGACCTTGGCCGTCTCGTCCGGGCGGTTCCAGTAGCCCGCCATCACCTGGGGGCCGCGGATGCAGATCTCCCCCGGCTGGCCGAGCGGCACGTCCTTCCCCTCGTCATCGCGGATGGCGATCTCCGTGGAGGGCAGGGGCAGGCCGATGGTGCCGGAGTACTCCGTGGCGGTGGGCGGGTTGCTGGTGGCCACCGGCGAGGTCTCGGACAAGCCATAACCCTCGATGATGGGAACGCGGGTGGTGGCGAACCACTTCTCCGCCGTGGCCCGCTGCACGGCCATGCCGCCTCCGTTGGCGACCCGCAGGTGGGAGAAGTCGAGTTTGGCGAAGTCGGGGTGGTGCACCAGCGCGTTGTAGAGGGTGTTGACGGCCGGCAGGATGTGGAAGGGCTGCTGGGACAGCGTCTTGATGAAGTCTGGAATGTCGCGTGGGTTGGGGATGAGGATGTTCATCGAGCCCATGCGGATGCCCATCAGCCCGCAGACGGTGAGCGCGAAGATGTGGTAGAGCGGCAGCGCGCAGACGACGTTGAGCGCCTCGGACGGATTGCCTCTCATGGCGGGCTGGAGCCAGGCTTCCACCTGCAACAGATTGGCGATGACATTGCGGTGCAGCAGCGTGGCGCCCTTGCTCACGCCCGTGGTGCCACCCGTGTATTGCAGGAAGGCGACGTCGTCGCGCGACGTCGTCACCGGCACGAGCGACAGGCGCTTGCCCTCGGCCAGCATCTGGTTGAACTTGATGGCGCGGGGCAGGTGGTAGGCGGGCACCAGCTTCTTCACGTTGCGCACCACGAGGTTGACGAGGGCGCCCTTCACGCCGCCCAGCAGGTCGCCCATCGAGGCGACCACCACGTGCTGGAGGGCCGTGCGCTCCAATACCTGCTGGAGCGTGATCGCGAAGTTCTCCAGGATGAAGATGGCCTGGGCCCCACTGTCCTTGAGCTGGTACTCCAGCTCGCGCGGCGTGTAGAGCGGGTTGATGTTCACCACCGTGTAGCCCGCGCGCAGGATGGCGGCGATGCAGATGGGGTACTGCAACACGTTGGGCATCATGATGGCGACGGCCGCGCCACGCGTGAGCCCCCGGGATTGCAGCCACGCGCCCGCCCGCTGCGACAGGACATCGAGTTCCCGGTAGGTGATGGACTTGCCCATGCACTTGAAGGCCGGGCGATCGGCGAACTTGCGGAACGACTCCTCCAACAGGTGGGTCAGCGAGGGGTACTGCCTGTCATCGATCTCGGCTGGAACCCCAGGCGGGTAGTGCTTGAGCCAGATCTTCTCCATTCGCGTGTCTCCTCGCCCTTCGAAGGTGATGGGACTGGAATGGTAGTGGATCCCCATGCTGGCACCTCAAGCGCCGAGTTCACGGTGCGTGAGGAGGTGGACCCATGCGGACACGGCGCGGGGCGTCAGGAAGGCGGCAGCAGCCCGAGTCCGGCGAGCAGGGTGAGGGTGAGGCTCACCAGGCTCTCTCCGGCGATGAGGCCCGCGGCCAGGGGCACGGTGGCGACGAGCGCGAAGGCGGGCCGTGCGCGGGTGAGGAGGGCCGCGGCGAGCGAGCCCAGGAACATGGACAGGGCGGTGGAGGGGGGGAGCACGAAGGCGACGCCGACGCCGATGGCCGAGGGGACGAAGGGGCGCAGGCGCTCGGGGGCGTGTTGCTCGAGCAGCGCCAGGAGGATGCCGCTCACCCCTCCGGCGAGCGCACCCCAGCGGGAGGCGGGGGCCAGGGCATCGAGGCCCGCGGCGAGCACCCGGGCCAACCCCTCCACGAAGGTTCCGCCGGGAGCGGGGAAGTGCTCCTCGGAGAGGACGGAGGTGTCCGGCACGAGGAGCAGGAAGGCGGGGACGATGACGGCCGAGCCGACGAGACAGCCCCAGAGCTGGGCGAGGACGGTCTGCCGGGGGGTCGCGCCGAGCAGCGAGCCGGCCTTGACGTCGGTGAGCAGGTCCGCGCTGGTGGCGGCGGTGGAGCCGGAGAGGCTGGCGGCGATGGCGTTGGCCAGGGCGTTGCCGGGCATGACGACGCAGAAGGCGAGCTGGGCCAGCTGTCCCAGGGCTCCCGAGGGGGTGACGTCCGTCTCCCCGGTCACCCGGCACGCCGCCACGGCGAGCGGGAAGGAGATCAGCACGCCGAACAGCCCCAGGTGAGGGGGGATGCCGAAGACCCCATCCCCCAGCACCACCGTCCCCAGCGAGAGCAGCGCGAGGCCGGTGAGCAACCAGCTCCGTGGCACCTGTCCCGGGCCCGCTCCGGTCTCCGGGTCCGCTCCGGCCCGGACGAGCGAGGAGAACGCGCGGCGCAGGACGTCCCGCCGCGACAGCAGGTGGGTGAAGGCGGCGCTCGTCACCAGCGCGGTGCCGGGCCACATGCTCCAGTCGAGCGCGTGGTTGAAGTCGGGTTGGGGCAGCGTTCCTCGAACGTGGAGCCAGGGGACGAGCACGCCGAAGCAGGCGACGGCGCCGAGCAGGAGCGAGGCGGCGATGCGCGGGCCCACCAGGGCGCCGACTCCGGGGGCGAGCAGGCCGAGGTCGAGGGAGAAGGAGAGCGAGGCCAGCGGGACGCCCTGGAGGGTGCCGGGAAGGGGCAGTGAGGGGGGCAGACGCTTCAGTCCATCGCGGGCGAACGTGAGCAGGCCGGCCACCAGGGCCGCCCCACCGAGCACCCGGGTTCCCTGGCGCGCGGAGACGTCTCCCTGTTGGAGCATCCGCGCCGCCGAGGCCGCGGCCAGTCCGGAGGGGAAGGGGAGGCGCTCGCGGTGGAGGAAGGCGTGTTGGAGCGGGACGGCGAAGAGGACTCCGAGCGCGGAGATGAGCAGCGTCCAGCAGAAGAGCGCCCAGCCCGGGGGGTGGTGGCCGGAGAGCATCAGCCACGCCACGTTGGCGGAGATGAGGGTGCCTCCCGTGGAATAGCCCGCCGAGGAGGCCGTGGACTGCATGGCGCTCGTCTCCAGCAGGGACAGCCCGGGGCTCGAGCGGGTGCGCCACGGCCACGCCAGCGCCCGGTACACGCCAAGCCCCAGCACGCAGGCGATGATCGTCACCGGAAAGGCCAGCCCCGTCTTCAGTCCGACATAGAGGTTGGTGAGGCTCAGCCCCGCGCCCAGGAGGCCGCCGAGCGCCAATGCGCGGGGGGTGAGCGCCCTGCCGGACGCGGCGGCGCCGGGGGGGGGATCACTCCGCTCCTCTCGCATGGGCGCGACACTACCCGGCCCGTGGAGCAACTCCAAGGCACGAGCGCCGTGCCGCGGGCTCAGGCCGGGGTTTCCCTCCCGTTCAGGGGCAGCTCCAGGGTGAAGCACGCGCCATGGCCCTTGCCCTGGCTGTCACAGCGCAGCCGGCCCTTCATCGCCTCGGCGGCCAGCGCGCTGGAGTGAAGGCCAAAGCCATGGCCTTCCTTCTTGGTGGTGAAGCCGTGGGAGAACAGCCTCGTCAGGTGCTCCGGGGCGATGCCCACCCCATTGTCCTCCACCTCGATGCGCAGCCACTCCTCGCCCTCGCGCCGCACGCGCAGCGACAACCGCTTGTCATCGTGTCCGCTCTCCACCAGGGCATGCCGCGCGTTGCCCAGGAGATTCACGAGGATTTGCAGCAGCCGGTGCCGGTCCAGCGGCAGCGGTGCCAGCTCGGCGTACTCGCGGTGGATGCGGATGCCCAGCCGCTCGAAGGAGTCCAGGTGCAGGCGCAGCGCGTTGTCGATCAGCTCGGACACCGTGACCAGCTCCACCCGGCCCACGACGCGGGCGTTCTCCTGCTGCAGGCTCACCACCTCGCGGATGTGCTCCACGTTGCGCAGCAGCTCCTTCATCTCCGTCAGCAGCTCCTCCTGCTCCCGCACCAGGTGCCGCGACACCGTGGACAGGTACCGCGGAAGCTGGCGCCCCCGGGTGTCCTCCGTCAGGAAGGTGGGCAGGTTCTCTTCGTGCTCGGCCAGGAGCTCCGAGGCACGCAGCAGGGACGCGGTGCGCGAGCCTTGCAGCCGCTCGAGCACGAGCGAGGCGGAGACGTTGACGCTGTTGAACATGTTGCCCACGTTGTGCAGCACGCCCGTGGCCATCTCCGCCATGCCCGCCTGGCGTGACACCTCCATCAACCCCCGGTGCAGCTCCCCCAGCTTCGCCTCGGCCTCCTTGCGCTCCGTGATGTCCCGTCCGAAGAGCGTCACCCCCACGGGCCGCTCCCCCTCTCCCCACAGGGGGTGGAGCGCCACGTCAAGCACCCAGGTGCGGTGGGGGCTCCGCCTGCTCCACTCGAAGCGGACGCTCTCTCCGCGCAAGGCGCGCTGCAGGCTGTTGCGCCATTGCTCCTGCACCACGGGGTCGCTGCGCTGATCCAGCTCGGCCCCCGGGCGCAGCTCCTTGCCGTACATCTCCTGGAACATCTTCCGCGCCACGCTGTTGGACGTGATGATGCGCCCCTGTTCGTCGAGCGAGCACACCGGATCCGTCGTGCTCTCCAACAGGCTGTGCAGCTTGCGCTCGCTGTCGCGCACCGTGGCGGAGGCCTCGTCCCGCGCGATGCCGAACAGCGAGCTCAGCCCCCAGCCGAGCAGCAGGATGAGGGCGTCGAGCGCTCCGGCGATCCACGCCTGGGTGTTGGCGAGGAGCGGCTCCCGGCCCCCGAACCCCGACAGGTAGAGGGGGAGGAGGATCCCCGAGTTGAGGCAGAAGAAACCCGTGAAGACGAGCCCCGTCTTCACCCCCAGCAGATAGACCGCCAACAAGGGGATGAGCAGGCTGGCCGCATGCGAGGCGACGATCTGACGGGGCATCCAGAACGTCGTCAGCATGTACCCGGCCAGCATGGTTCCGCAGACCAGGAGCGACCCGAGCCGCAGCGGGCCTCCCGCTCTCAGGTACACCAGAATCAACGCGAAGCCGATCGCGGCGCCCGTGCCGATCTTCACCAGAGGTGCTCCCCCGTTCACCCCCAGGGCGGAGGTGATCGCGAGCACCAGGGACGTGGCCGCCAGCAGGATCGTGCTTCCCAGCAGGACCCGGTAGCGGCCAAGCTCACCAGGCGTCAGGTGGTGCCGGTCCTCGGGCAACAAGGCGTCCAAACGCCCAAGCAACCACGTCCACCGCCCTGCGCTCATCGAGGACCTCTCCGCTCGAGCAAGAACCCAGGCCGTGCGGTCGCAAACCCCCCCCGAGTGAGCGGCGGCCCTGAGACGCCCGCAGCGAGTCCATGGCTACCACGCGTCGAAAGTCATGGGCAACCCATTGAGACCACGTTTGAGCGGATTTGTTCAACCTCAGCGTGCGCGGAAGAACTCCAGACAGCCAGTGAAAACATCATCATCCTGGAGTCTGGTGACGAATGTGTGAAAAGTGACTTGCTTGATTTGACAGTGTTTCCGCGACCCGGGTCCCACACGTGGGGTGACAGCCCGTGCGTGGGTGGTGAAGGGCGCTTCTCCGGCCCTCCAGGGGGTGGACGGGGCACTTCCGGGTGATTCACGGCGCCGCGCGTCCATGTCCCCTGGAAGTATCCAGGTGGGCTGTGTCCCGAGCGCGGCGGCGGGCGACTGCTGTGAGGACGGCGCGGGGCCTGTCCTGCTAGAAGGCGGCGGCGACCGGCCCGGCTCTCCGCCACCTGGAAGCCGGGCTCCCTGCCCGTCGCGGTGCCTTCCGACAAGGACCCCCCCTGACATGTCCAAACAAATCAAAGACTACAAGGCCAGAGCGCAGCACCTGGTGTCCCAGATGACGCTGGAGGAGAAAGCCCTGCTCATGTCTGGCAATGGCGCGTGGACGACCCACGAGGTCCAACGCCTGGGAATTCCTTCCATCTTCATGGCGGATGGCCCGCATGGGCTCAGGAAGGCATTGGGGCCCAATACGGCGGACAGCGTCCCCGCCACCTGCTTCCCCACCGCGTCCGCCCTGGCCTCGAGCTGGAACACGGAGCTCCTCGCGGAGATTGGCGCCGCCCTGGCGCGCGAGGCGCAGGCCAACGACGTCCAGTTGTTGCTGGGTCCGGGCAACAACATGAAGCGCTCTCCCCTGGGCGGGCGCAACTTCGAGTACTTCTCCGAGGATCCCTTCCTCGCTGGCCATCTGGCCGCCTCGTACATCAAGGGGTTGCAGGACCAGGGGGTGGGCAGCACCCTGAAGCACTTCGCGGTGAACAATCAGGAACACGAGCGGATGGTGAGCAGCTCCATCGTGGATGAGCGCACCCTGCACGAAATCTACCTGCCCGCCTTCGAGATCGCCGTCACCCAGGCCCAGCCGTGGGCGATCATGTGCGCCTACAACAAGATCAACGGCGTCTATGCCTCCGAGAACCACCTGCTGCTCGAGGACATCCTCCGGGATGCGTGGGGCTTCCAGGGGTACGTGGTGTCCGACTGGGGCGCCGTCCATGAGCGCGTGAAGGGCATCATGGCCGGGTTGAACCTGGAGATGCCCGGCAGCGGCGACGTGAACCGCAAGAAGATCATCGAGGCCGTCAAGGCGGGCCAGCTCCCGGAGTCCCGCCTGGACGAGGTGGTGGCCGGACTGCTCGCCGTGGTCCTCAAGGCCTCGGAGAGCCGCCGGAGCGGGGTGCGCTTCGACGTGGACGAGCACCATGCCCTGGCGCGGCGGGCGGCGGGCGAGAGCATCATCCTCCTGAAGAACGAGGATGAGCTGCTGCCGCTGGAGACCGGAGGCAAGAAGAAGATCGCCGTGATTGGCGCGTTCGCCAAGGACCCCCGCTACCAGGGCGCTGGAAGCTCGCAGGTGAATCCCACCCGCATCTCCAACGCCTATGCCGAACTGGCGGCGCTGCTCGGCGGCGACGAGCGCCTGTCCTACGCGAGCGGCTATGACCTCGAGGGGGTCACCACCGCGCAACTGCTCGAGGAGGCGCGGCAGCAGGCGAAGGGCGCGGACCTGGCCATCGTCTTCGCCGGTCTGCCGGACAGCCACGAGTCCGAGGGCTTCGACCGCTCCACCCTGGACATCCCCGAGGGCCACAACCGGCTCATCGACGCGGTCAGCCAGGTGCAGCCCAACACGGTGGTGGTGTTGATGAACGGCTCGGCCATCACCATGCCCTGGGTGGGCCGGGTGAAGGCCATCCTGGAGGGCTGGCTGACGGGACAGGCGGGAGGTGGCGCCATCGCCGACATCCTGACCGGCAAGGTCAACCCCTCGGCGAAGCTGGCGGAGACCTTCCCACTGCGGGTGGAGGACACGCCGACCTTCACCGAGTTCCCCGGCCTCAACCAGCAGGCCCGCTACGGCGAGGGGGTCTTCATCGGCTACCGCTACTACGACAAGAAGAACATCGCTCCGCTGTTCCCGTTTGGTTTTGGTCTGAGCTACACGACCTTCGCCTACTCGGAGCTGAGCCTCGGCGCGCCGTCCATCCAGGACACCGAGAGCCTGACGGTGGAGCTGAAGGTCAAGAACACGGGGAAGGTGGCGGGCAAGGAGATCGTCCAGCTCTACGTCCGCGAGGACCTGCCGGTGGTCAGCCGTCCGGACAAGGAGCTCAAGGCCTTCACCAAGGTGGCGCTCGAGCCCGGCGAGGAGAAGACGGTGCGCTTCACGCTGAGCCGCCGGGACTTCGCCTACTACAACACCAACCTCCACCGCTGGTCCGTCAACCCGGGCCGCTTCGACATCCTGGTGGGTGGCTCGTCCCGCAACCTGCCCCTGCGCAAGCACGTCCTGGTGGAGGTGGCCCAGCAGGAGGTGCCTTCGCTGTCACGCCACTCCCTGGTGAAGGAGTTCAAGGACCACCCCAAGGGCAAGGAGTTCTACCCGCAGCTGGTGGGTGTCATCATGGGCGGGACGACCGAGGAGCCCGGCGGCGTCAAGCGCACGCCCGAGGAGGAGCGCGCCCGGAAGAAGGCCGAGATGTCGACGCTGGTGTTCGCCCACGACATGCCCGTCTACAAGCTGGTGCTCTTCTCCGAGGGCAAGTTCTCCGAACAGAAGCTCAACGACATCCTGGCGCGGGTGCAGTAGCCGCGAGCGCCCCGGGGCCGTGAGGGCGGCGGGGCGCATCCACCCGGAAGTGGATGCGCCCGCTTCACCGCCCGAGCTGGCTACTGCTTGGGCTTGATCTCCGTCAGGACGAGGAGGTTCTCCGGGATGGAGTTGGGCGTGAGCTTCGCGTAGGGGTTCTCCTTGTTCGGGAAACCCGTGAAGCGGCGCGTGCTGTACTCACCCCAGGACGGGCCGGGGAAGAGCGGGATGACGGGCGCGTTCTCCACGAAGAGCACCTGGAGCTGCTCGGAGATCTTCTTCTGCTCCGCGGGATCGCTCGTGGCCTCGAAGGCCTTGAGCAGGGCATCCGCGTCCTTGTTGCCGAAGCGGTGCCAGTTGCGCGCCGCGACCGTGCCCACGGGCTGCACCGTCTCGGTGCCGAGGAAGTCCCGGTAGACGTAGTACGGATTGGGCTCGTCGGAGGACCAGCCCATGGACAGATCGAACTCACCCTTCTGGATGCGCTCGAACCAGGGGCTGAAGTCGTAGGTCTTCAGGGTCGCGTCGATGCCCACCTGCTTGAGGTTCTGCGCGATGATCTGCGCGGCGCGCACCCAGTCGGACCAGCCCGTCACCACGTTGACGTCGTAGCGCAGGGGCTTCTTGTCCGGTCCCACGCGAATGCCATCGTCGCCGCGCTTGTAGCCCGCCTCGTCGAGCAGGGCGCCCGCCTTGGCGGCGTCGAACTTCACCCAGTCACCGCTCTCCACGGCCTTGGGGTTGCGCCAGCTGTCGTGGGTCTCGCTGAGGGCGGTGGCGTCCGAGGGCCGCGTGTAGTTGTACATGGCGACCTTGACGATCTGCTCGCGGTCGATCGCCATGCTGATCGCCTTGCGCACGCGCACGTCGTTGAAGGGCTTCTTCGTGGTGTTGGTGTAGAGAATCACCGTGTTGCCCACGAGCGGGAACCAGTAGTGATTGTTCTCCTTGTCCTTGCTCACGTAGAGCCGCTCGATGTCCGGCACGAAGTTGCCCGCGTAGTCCACCTCGCCATTGAGCAGCGCGAGGTTGGCCTGGTCGTTGCCGGGATAGGCCGGGAAGCGCAGGGCCTGGACGTAGGGCTTGCCCTGCTGCCAGTAGTTCGGGTTGCGGCCGATCTCCCAGATCTGGTTCTGGAAGACCTTGATCTCCGTGAAGGGCCCCGTGGCCACGGGGTTCTCGTTCTTGTAGGAGACCGGGTCGGCGACGTCCTTCCACTTGTGCTCGGGGACGATCGGCTGCTGCGCGATGTAGAGCAGGCCGGGCACGAAGACGCGGCTGAAGGTGAACTCCACCGTGGCGTCATCCTTGGCCTGCACGCTCTCGAGGAACGCCCAGACGGCCGACAGATCCAGCGCCTTGTGCTTCTTGAGCAGCTCGAAGGTGAAGGCCACGTCCTTGGCGGTGAACGGCTGGCCGTCCGACCACTTCACGCCCGGACGCACGGAGAAGGTGAGCGTCTTGTTGCCCTCTCCCCACGTGTACTTCTCGGCGAGCCACGGCACGTAGTCCGCTTTGAGCACGTTGAAGATGAGCATGGGCTCGTAGATGCCCGCGCGGGTCGGCCAGCGCGAGCTGCTGCTGGCCAGCAGGGGATTGAAGTTGCGGATCCAGGAGGTCTGCGCCTCCTGGGCAATGGTGACGGCCGTGGCCTTCTCCGCCGCGGGAGCCGTCGCGGTGGCCGCCGGCGCGCTCCCCTCCTGCTGCTGCTTGCTCTTCGAACAGCCCGCCAGTCCCCCCAAGGAGACAAGACCCATGCACATCACGACTAGCCGGCGTTGCATCCACTGGTTGTTCATCTAGAGGCGCTCCTGGATTCCAGTTGAGGAGTAGGGCCCGCTTCGGCTTGCTCGAAACGAGAAAGGTAGTGCGCACACCTACCCGGGCCGTGGCTTAGCATGGTTCTTCACCTCCTCCACCTACAGACTCATTCGTCCTCGCTGGGAGTCTCGACGCATCGCGGCGAACGACGCGCCGCGTCGAGATGGCTCTTCGCGCCTCATTGGAATGGAACAAAGTCATTCACTCTCATCACAGAGCAATGACGGATGAGAAGGTATTGACGCGGGGCAGGAGCTGGGGTCCTGGGAGCGTGTCAGTCTTTTGCAGGCGCGCCCAGTTCGCCGAGCACCTGGGCGAGCTGCGCGAGGGGCAGCACGAAGTCCGCGGGTCCCCGGGCGAGGGCCGCGGCGGGCATGACCGGCATGTGCGCGGTCTCGGGTGACTGCACCAGCGTGATGCCCCCCGCCGCGCGCACCGCCGCGAGGCCCCGTGCCCCATCCTCGTTGGCGCCCGTGAGGATGATGGCCGCGAGCCGGGCGCCGTAGATGTACGCCGCCGATTCGAACAGCACGTCGATGGAGGGGCGCGAGTAGTGGACGGGCTCATCCACCGAGAGCGACAGGGTGGGGCCCGTGTCCACCATCAGGTGGTAGTCCGGGGGTGCGAAGTAGACCGTCCCGGGCTTCACCGGCTCCTTGTCCTGGGCCTCCCTCACCGGCAGGGGACACCGGGGCGCGAAGATGTCCACGAGCAGGCTGGGCCGCTCGGGCGGAATGTGCAGGACGATCAACAGGGCGGGACGGAAGGTCCGTGGCAGCAGGGGCAGGAGGAAGGACAGTGCTTCCACGCCTCCCGCGGACACGCCCAGCACGACGGCGGAGACGCGGCCCCGGAACGCCTCGGGTCTGAGTCCGCTGGAGCTGAGGATGTCCGTGCCGTTCACGAAAAGCCCTGCCTCTTCCGCGCGGGCCACTCGTCCGGCACGAGTGGAGTGAAGGACTGCGCGTGTGCTCGACAGTGTAGTGGCTTCCGGGTCCGAGCAAGCCCCGGGGGCCCAGCCCATCACGGAACGCTCACGCTCCCGGCTCACGGTTGAAGAGGAGTGTTTGTTTCTGGGCGTCGCGCCGTGCTTCCGGACGACACCTCCCGGCCCGCGCTCGAGGGCACGGGCCGGGAGGCAACGTAGGACTTCAGGGGGCGATGTAGATCCACCCGCCGAGCAGGGTGTTGTTGTCCACGCGCAGCTCGGGGTTCATCTGGTCCAGATTCACCACGGCGCCCACGTAGGCCAGCCCCTGCGTGTCCGGGGTGGTCGACGGTGGGGGCAAGGCATTGCCGGTGATGGTCACGCTCTCGCACCAGCCAGGCTGGAGAAGACCCGTCTGGGCCTCTCCCACGATGACATCCTCGGAAGGCGCGGACGGCGAGGAGGGACGGAGGGTGGTGTCCGTGGACAGGAGCACGCTCACCCGGGTGCTCGCGGCCATGGTGCCCTGGTTGCAGACGTTCACCCGGGTGGCGAGGCTCTGCCCGCTCCGGACGAACACGGAGCTCTCCACCGAGGTGATGATGAAGTCCGCTTCGAAGCCCACGCCCAGCAGGTAGCCCGGGTGGGTGTTGTTGTCCGTGCGCAGCTCATCGGGGGCGCTCGGCTCCAGCACGGCGCCCAGGTGGAAGACGCGCGCGTCAGGCGTGCTCATGGGTGGGGGGTAGATGCTGCTGGAGGAGATGGACACCGTGGCGCACTGGCCAGGAGCCGTGGGCGGCACGTACGCGTCACCCACGAGCTGATCCTCGGGAGGTGAGGAGGGCGAAGAGGGCGAGGGGATGCGGATGCGCTCGTCCTCGGACAGCGCGAGGAACACGTGGGCGCTGTCGCTCCGGGTGCCCTGGTTGCAGACGGTGACCTGGGCGGTGAGTTGCTGGCCGTAGTCCACGCTGGCGGGACCCTTCACCGAGGTGATGACGAAGTCCGGCGCATTCCCCACGCCCAGCAGGTAGCCCGGGTGGGTGTTGTTGTCCTCGATGAGCTCATTGGGGGGAGCGTTCGGGTCCACCACGGCGCCCAGGTGGAAGGAGCGCGTGTCGGGCGTGCTCGTGGGCGGGGGGTAGATGCTGCTGGAGGAGATGGACACCGTGGCGCACTGGTTGGGGGCCAGCGGAGGCACCTGCGTGTTGCCCACGAGCTGATCCCCGTAAGGACTGGAGGGTGAGGGGAGTCGGAGCTGCTCGTCCTCGGACAGGATGAGGGCCACCTGGGTGCTGTCTCTCCGGGTGCCCTGGTTGCAGACGGTGACCTGGGCGGTGAGCTGCTGGCCGAAGTCCACGCTGGCGGGGCCCTTCACCGAGGTGATGACGAAGTCCGGCGCATTCCCCACGCCCAGCAGGTAGCCCGGGTGGGTGTTGTTGTCCTCGATGAGCTCATTGGGGGGAGCGTTCGGGTCCACCACGGCGCCCAGGTGGAAGGAGCGCGCGTCGGGCGGGCTCGTGGGCGGGGGGTAGATGCTGCTGGAGGAGATGGACACCGTGGTGCACTGGCCGGGGGCCAGCGGAGGCACCTGCGTGTTGCCCAAGAGCTGATCCCCGTAAGGACTGGAGGGCGAGGGGAGTCGGAGCTGCTCGTCCTCGGACAGGATGAGGGCCACCTGGGTGCTGTCTCTCCGGGTGCCCTGGTTGCAGACGGTGACCTGGGCGGTGAGTTGCTGGCCGGAGTCCACGCTGGTGGGGCCCTTCACCGAGGTGATGACGAAGTCCGGCGCGTCGCCCACGCCCAGCACGTAGCCCGGGTGGGTGTTGTTGTCCTCGATGAGCTCATTGGGGGAGTACGGGTCCACCACTGCACCCAGGTGGAAGGAGCGCGCGTCGGGCGGGCTCGTGGGCGGGGGGTAGATGCTGCTGGAGGGGATGGACACCGTGGTGCACTGGCCGGGGGCCAGCGGCGGCACCTGCGTGTCACCCACGAGCTGATCCTCGGGAGGTGAGGAGGGCGAGGAGGGCGAGGGGATGCGGATGCGCTCGTCCTCGGACAGCGCGAGGAACACGTGGGTGCTGTCGCTCCGGGTGCCCTGGTTGCAGACGGTGACCTGGGCGGTGAGCTGCTGGCCGGAGTCCACGCTGGCGGGGCCCTTCACCGAGGTGATGACGAAGTCCGGCGCATTCCCCACGCCCAGCACGTAGCCCGGGTGGGTGTTGTTGTCCGTGCGCAGCTCACCGGGGGCGGCGTACGGATCCACCCTGGCGCCCAGGTGGAAGGCGCGCGCGTCAGGCGTGCTCATGGGTGGGGGGTAGATGCTGCTGGAGGGGATGGACACCGTGGCGCACTGGCCGGGGGCCAGTGGAGGCATGTGCGCGTTACCCACGAGCTGATCCTCGGGAGGTGAGGAGGGCGAAGAGGGCGAGGGGAGTCGGAGCTGCTCGTCCTCGGACAGGATGAGGGCCACCTGGGTGCTGTCGCCCCGGGTGCCCTGGTTGCAGACGGTGACCTGGGCGGTGAGCTGCTGGCCGAAGTCCACGCTGGCGGGGCCCTTCACCGAGGTGATGACGAAGTCCGGCGCGTAGCCCACGCCCAGCAGGTAGCCCGGGTGGGTGTTGTTGTCCTCGATGAGCTCATTGGGGGGAGCGTTCGGGTCCACCACGGCGCCCAGGTGGAAGGAGCGCGTGTCGGGCGTGCTCGAGGGCGGGGGGTAGATGTTGCCGGAGATGGACACCGTGGTGCATTGGCCGGGAGCGAGCGGAGGCACCGACGTGCCATTCACGATGACGTCCTCGGGAGGACCACCGTACGGCGAGGGGACGCGGAAGTGCTCGTCCTCGGACAGCACGAGGGCCACGGAGGTGTCGCGGGCGCGGGTGCCCTGGTTGCAGACGGTGACCTGGGCGGTGAGTTGCTGGCCGAAGTCCACGCTGGCGGGACCCTTCACCGAGGTGACGACGAAGTCCGGCGCATCCCCCACGCCCAGCACGTAGCCCGGGTGGGTGTTGTTGTCCGTGCGGAGTTCATTGGGGTCGTTCGGGTTCAGCATGGCGCCCAGGTGGAAGGATCGCGTGTCGGGCGTGCTCGAGGGCGGGGGGTAGATGTTGCCGGAGATGGACACCGTGGTGCATTGGCCGGGAGCGAGCGGAGGCACCGACGTGCCATTCACGATGACGTCCTCGGGAGCACCGTACGGCGAGGGGACGCGGAAGTGCTCGTCCTCGGACAGCACGAGGGCCACGGAGGTGTCGCGGGCGCGGGTGCCCTGGTTGCAGACGGTGACCTGGGCGGTGAGCTGCTGGCCAAAGTCCACGCTGGCGGGACCTTTCACCGAGGTGACGACGAAGTCCGGCGCATTCCCCACGCCCAGCACGTAGCCCGGGTGGGTGTTGTTGTCCTCGATGAGCTCATTGGGGGAGTACGGGTCCACCACGGCACCCAGGTGGAAGGAGCGCGCGTCGGGCGGGCTCGTGGGTGGGGGGTAGATGCTGCTGGAGGGGATGGACACCGTGGTGCACTGGCCAGGAGCCAGCGGCGGCACCTGTCTGTCACCCACGAGCTGATCCTCGGAGGGTGCGGAGGGCGAGGGGAGGCGGAGCTGCTCGTCCTGGGACAGCACGAGCAACACACGGGTGTCGGAGGGGCGGGTGCCCTGGTTGCAGACGGTGACCTGGGCGGTGAGCTGCTGGCCGTAGTCCACGCTGGCGGGGCCCTTCACCGAGGTGATGACGAAGTCCGGCGCATTCCCCACGCCCAGCAGGTAGCCCGGGTTCGTGTTGTTGTCCGTGCGGAGTTCACCAGGGGAGGCGTACGGGTCCAGCACGGCGCCCAGGTGGAAGGAGCGCGCCTCGGGCGTGCTCATGGGCGGCGGATAGATGCTGCTGGAGGGGATGGACACCGTGGTGCACTGGCCAGGAGCCAGCGGCGGCACCGGCCTGTCACCCACGATTTGATCCTCGGGAGGAGTGGAGGGCGAGGGGAGGCGGATGTGCTCGTCCTGGGAGAGCACGAGCAACACGCGGGTGTCGTAGGGGCGGGTGCCCTGGTTGCAGACGGTGACCTGGGCGGTGAGCTGCTGGCCGGAGTCCACGCTGGCGGGACCCTTCACCGAGGTGATGACGAAGTCCGGCGCGTCGCCTACTCCCAGCACGTAGCCCGGGTGCGTGTTGTTGTTCTCGCTCAACTCCGGGGTGGTGTTGCCCGGGTCCACCCTGGCCCCCAGGTGGAAGGCGCGTACCCCGGGTGGAGTCGTCGAGGGAGCATGGACGCGGCCGGAGATGGACACCGTGGTGCACTGGTTGGGGGCGAGCGGATACACCAGCGCGTCACCCATGTAGGCGCCCTCGGTCAGATAGAGGAGCACCTGGGTGCTCTCGGTCCGGGTGCCCTGGTTGCAGACGGTGGCCTGGGCCGTGAAGAGCTCGTCGGGCCGCACGCTGGCGGGACCCTTCACCGAGGTGATGACGAAGTCCGCCTGGTAGCCGATGCCCACCGGCGCGCTGAAGCGCGTGTTGTTGCCCGGGTTCTCATCCCCGAGCGGGTCGAGGCGTGCTCCCACGTACCAGACACCGTCCGAGGGCACGTGGGCGGACACCATCGTCGTCTGCCGCGAGCACTGCCCGGGCTGCAGATACGGCAGGTAGATTTGTCCCCCCGGGTAGTCCGCCTGCACGGAGAGGACGGTGTCCGCGGAGAGGTACAACGCCGCCTGCGTGGCGCCTCCCTGTCCTCCCTGGTTGCACACCGTGGCCGAGACCTCGAAGGCGTTTCCCGGCAACACGCTGGCGGGTGTGCTCAACTCCGTCACCACGAAGTCGGGTCCGGTGACCAGTGGGCTCGCGGCCTCACTCGCTCCCGCCGCGGACGGCTCCGGCGTCTGGCATCCCAGAAGGGCCATCAAGGAGAGGGCTCCCAGGCTCGCTTTCATCCTGCGTTCATCCATTGGTGTTCGCTCTTTCGACAGCATGGGGTAGTGCGGCTTCGGGCAGGGGCCGAGCCGCGAAGCGCCCGGGGGTGCGCCCACGCAGAATATTCCGTTTTGAGCCGAAAATCTTGAGTTCTTGAAAGCCGGGCTTTTTCACTCGCGGTCAACGGGCTCGCCCGGGTCCGGCTCGACTGGCCTCGCGCGCCCACTGCCGGAACTCCCCCGGGCGCTCGCCGCCCGGTGTCAGGGTTGCGCGTTGGCGATGCCGAGGTACTCGCCGAGCCGAAGCTCGACCTCGAGGCCTTTCTTGGCGAACTGCTGACCAAGCCGCGCGAAGCCCGCCTGGAAGCCCGGTCCAGCCAGCGAACTCGTGTACTCCGCATATGCCGTGGCGAAGTCGGCATCCGGAGGCAGTGACGCCCGGTTGACTTGCGCCTTGGCGGCGGCCACGACGGCCTTGTCGAAGGAAGCGACGCGGGTCGCGAGCTTTTCCACGAATCCATCGAGCTCGGCGTCGGGCAAGGTGCGCGTGACCCAGCCGTATCGCTCGGCAAGCTCGGCATCGTAGTCCTGGCTGGTGACAATCGCCTCGAGGCCGCGGTCACGCCCGATGAGGCGTGGCAGACGTTCGCTGCCACCACCCCCTGGCAGGATGCCGGTGCCGACTTCTGGCTGCCCGAAGATGGCGTGCTCGCGGCTCGCGTAGCGCAAGTCGCACGCCAGCGCGAGTTCGTTGCCCCCTCCGCGCGTTCGTCCACGGATCTTCGCGATGCTCAAGAAGGGAGCCTTCGAAAGACGAAGGACCAGGTCGACCCACATGGGGACGGAGTCTGGGCCTGGTGTGAACGGAAACTTGTCGGCTTGCCGGAGATCGAAGTGATTGAAGAAGAATCCGGTGATGTCGCTCGTGAAGATGACGACCTGAACTCGAACGTCCTTCTCGAGGTCATGGAGGATCTCGTGCAGTCGTGTCACGGTCTCCGGCACGATCACATTCGCGGGCGGATTCGCGAAGGTGATGGTGGCGATCCTCGGCGTTGATTTTTCGACAATGATGGTGCTTTTCTCGCTCATGTTGTGCTCTTGAGATAGCGGTCTGGCTAGCGGCCGAGGAAACGGTTCACGTCAGCGGCGAACTCTTGCGGATACTGGAACAGGAATGCGTGCCCAGCGTCCGGGTAGATTCGCAGCTGCGCATTCGGAAGATGTCTGGCCATCAGGTAGGAGTTCGCCGTTGGGACCATGATGTCGTTGTCTCCGTTGGCGACCAGCGTCGGCTGCTTGATCGCCGCGAGGCGCGAGAGCTTCGACGCGTCCGGAATACCCCAAGTCGAGATCGCGGTGATGTGCGCGTTGGCGGTCTCCATGGTGACCGGGACGTCTCGATTGCTCTGACGCAGACGGAGGCGTTGGATGAACTCGCGGCCCTTCGCGCGACTCGACTCCGACTTCTCGAAGAAGATGGTGAGCATCGCCTCCGCGTCGATCGTCTCGCGGAGCGCGATCTCGAGCACTTCTGGCACGTACATGTGCATGCCCTCGCCGCCTTGTGGGCCCGTTCCGGCGAGAACCAGGCGGCGTACTTGATGAGGTCTCATCAAGGCGAACTCCTGTGCCACGAAGCCACCGAGCGAAAAGCCCAGGATGTCAAAGCGCGCGAGCTTGAGCGCATCGGTGAAGGCGATTGCGCCATGGGCCATCTCAGCGACCGTGTCAGGCGTCTTGCCGCTCGAGCCGGCGACGCCGACGTTGTCCATCAGGATGACCTCGCGCTCAGCAGCGAGCGCATCGACGAGCGCCGGGTCCCAGTTGTCGAGATTGGCGCGATAGTGAACGAAGCACACGAGAGGCGTCGCCGCGCCGTTGGTCTTGCCGAAGCGCCGATAGGCATACCTCACGCCGTTTGCCGCTTCGATGGTCAGGTTCGGAGTCGTCAGCTGCCCGTCTTTCGTCGTCATGTTTCGTGTCCTTTCAGTCCGTACATGGTTGAAGCGCTTGTCATCCCCTTGGATGTTCATGAGTTCCTTTTTGCAAGGACCGAGGCGCTCCGGCCAGTGGCGATAACGACAATGTTCGGTCTATACTCGCCACATGTTCGTGCACATGGTTCTCGAGGGTGTGGCCGACAGCGCGCTCGGCGTGGGGCTCGACGTCGTCGGCACGGCGGCGGAGCTCATCGGCGCCGGGCTCACGCCGTTGCCTCCTGGGACGAAGGGGCTGCGCCAGCGTGTGGTGTCGCTCGACGGCCGGCCGGTGCGTTCCGCCGCCGGGCGGACGGTCGCGGTGGACGGCGCGTTCAGCCTTCGCGGGCTCGGCAAGGGGGATGTCGTCGTCTTGCCGGGGATGTTCGCGGCCAATGGGCGAACCGTCGCGAAGTTGTTGGCCCGAGAGGACATACGGCACGCCGCGGACCTCCTCGCCAAGGCGGCTGCCAAGGGCGTGATGCTCGCCGCGTCGTGCTCGGCCACGTTCGTGCTCGCCGTGTCGGGCCTCCTCGAGGGGCGGACCGCGACGACAACGTGGTGGCTCGCCCCGCAGTTCGCTCGGATGTTTCCCAGGGTGTCGCTCTCGGCCGATCTCATGGTGGTCGACGCCGGGGAAATCCTCACCGCCGGCTCCGCGCTGGCCCACGCGGATCTCATGCTCGCGCTCGTCGCGCGGCTGGCGGGGCCTTCCGTGGCGCATCTCGTGACGCGCTACCTCGTCCTCGACGAGCGGCCCTCTCAGGCCCGCTATATGGTGATGGAGCATCTGCGCGTGTCCGACCCTGGGCTGCGAGCGGTCGAACGTTTCATCTCGCAGAATATCGGCCGTCAGCTGTCTCTCGACGAGCTTGCCCGCGTGGCCGCGGTGTCTCCGCGGACGCTCGCTCGCCGGGTCCACGCGAACCTCGGAGTGACGCCGCACGAGCTCGTGCAACGCATCCGCGTGAGTCGCGCGGCACATCTTCTCGAGACGACGCACGCCTCGGTCGACGAAATCGCCGCGCAGGTGGGCTACGCCGACGCCGCGGCCTTCCGCCGCGTCTTTCGTCGATTCGCGGGTGAGTCGCCTCGCCGACGACGTGGGCCGGCTGCCTGAGCTCCTCGAATCCCAGATGTCCTCCTCGGACATCGCGGGGCTTTCGTTTGGGGCCGAGGCCGCCAGCGGCACAAAGCCTCTTGTGGCTTCGGTCCTGCCCTCGCTTGGGGAACTACGGCTGCGGAGAAGGCCGAAGCACGCCGCGGAACCGCGGGTCACTCGGAGACTTCACGTACCGAGCGGGCGTCGTCCCCACGAGCCGCCGGAAGTGCCGCGTCAGCTGCGCCTGGTCGTAGAAACCGACCAATGGCGCGAGCGCGGAGGGCCTCACGCCGCGGGTGAGCAACTCCTTCGCACGGGCGACGCGGAGATGCGTGAGGTACGCGTGCGGAGGCATCCCTACCTGCGCGCGGAAGGCTCGGCACAGATGGAACTTGTCGAGGTTCACGTGCGTCGCGAGCTCCTCCAGGGTGACCGACTCCTCGAGCCGCTCGTGGATGAACGCCAGCGCGCGTCGCACGGGGCGCGAGTGGTCCGACCGCGCGTCGCGGGTCGCCACCAGCGCCTGGACGGCCTCCGCGAGCGCCACCTCCAGCGTGAAGCGGTCCTCGCCGGAACAGGCCGCGTCGAGCAGCCGATGGAAGGGCGCGGCCCGTGGGTCGCCGGGCTCGAACTGTGGCGTCACCACGGCCTCTCTCTCGCGAACGATCCGGGCCACTTCGTCTGTCGGCAAGGTGACGACGGTGAAGACCGTGGGCCCGCGATGCAACAGGTGGCGCACCACGTCGCCCGGCTGCTTCAGGAGGATGCACCCGGGCACCGAGCGTCGGACGCGCCCGCTGCCCCACCACTCGGTGTCGCCCTCGTCGATGCGCCCGATGCCCCAGTGTTCCTTCATGCCGGTGTGCAGCGATGTGGTCGTGCCGCGCGCCACGCGCAGTCCTGGAAGCGCAACGGGAAGCTCGGTGAAGCTCTCCATCGGCTCAGTGTAGCGCGACGACCGCTCGAGCACTTGGCGTTTCTTGGCGCGGCGTCCGTGCCAAGAAACGCCAAGAACCGGGCGCCGCGCCTGCGTAGATACGAGCCATGACCGAAAAACAGAAAATCGCCTTGGGTTGTATGGGGATGTCTGGTGCGTACGGCAAGACGGACGACGCGACGAGCATCGCTGTCATCCACGCCGCCATCGAGCACGGCATCACCTTCCTCGACACCGGTGACTTCTACGCCGCCGGACACAATGAGCTGCTCATTGGCAAGGCCATCGCGGGCCGCCGGGACAAGGTCCAGCTCTCCGTGAAGTTCGGAGCGATGCGTGGGCCCGACGGTGCCTTCCTGGGGGTCGACACACGGCCTGTCGCGGTGAAGAACTTCCTGACCTACTCGTTGACGCGGCTCGGCACCGACCACGTCGACGTCTATCGCCCAGGGCGCCTGGACCCCGCGGTGCCCATCGAGGACACCGTCGGCGCCATCGCGGACCTGGTGAAGGCCGGCTACGTCCGGAAGATCGGCCTGTCCGAGGTAGGCCCGGAGACCATCCGCCGCGCGGCGAAGGTGCATCCGATTGCCGACCTGCAGATTGAGTACTCCATCGCCAGCCGCGACCCCGAGGACGCCATCTTCCCGGTCCTGCATGAGCTGGGCATCGGCGCGACGCTCTACGGCGTGCTGTCACGCGGCCTGCTCTCGGCGAGCCCGATCAAACCGGGAGACGCGCGCGCCCACATGCCACGCTTCAGTGGGGACAACGCCGCGGCGAACGCCAGGCTGGTCGCGGGGCTGCGGGAGCTCGCGAAGAAGTGGGACATGTCGCCCGGGCAACTGGCCATCGGGTACGTGCTCGGCAAGGAGCCGAAGTTCACACCGACGCTGGGCATGCGGACCCTGGAGCAGCTCGATGAGGCGCTCGCCGCGAAGCCGTTGACCGCGGACCAGATTGCCCAGGTCGAGAAGGTGGCACCGCGCGGCGCCGTCGCGGGCACGCGGTACCGAGCCGCGCAGATGGCCTACCTCGACAGCGAGAAGCACTAACCCGAGCGCCGTGTGCAGGCGCTCGAAGTGCTCCGCCCACACGACCTGGCGGCTTAGGGGGTCTGCGCGTCTTCGATGAACGCGGTGAACAGGCTGTGACGTGCGTTCTCGCCGAAGAGAAGCTCGTGGAGTTGGGTGCCTTCGGTGGCGGCTTTGGTGCCGCGGGGGAATCAGCGCGGTGAGCTCCGGCGCCCAGCCGTCGAACTCCTGAGCGATCCGCGCGGCGGCCGCGGCGGCATCGGTGAAATCGATGGCGGCGAACCAGTCCCGCGG
Source organism: Cystobacter fuscus (assembly GCF_044360685.1). Lineage (GTDB taxonomy): Bacteria > Myxococcota > Myxococcia > Myxococcales > Myxococcaceae > Cystobacter > Cystobacter fuscus_C. The sequence goes on from NZ_CP043491.1 coordinate 2,836,168, forward strand.
CCTGGTGAGCGCAGCTCACGCTCGTCGCGAGCGGCGAGGGCCTGACCTTCTTCGCGGAGAGCACAGCGGCGATCGTGCGAATTGGCGCGGTGCTGAAGCGGGTTCGCGATCTCGACGTGGAGTTCCTCGGGCGAGTGGTGTGGCGGGCCTCGGACGAGAAGGATCCGCTCGTACGGTCGTTTCTCGAGATCACCGCCTCCGTGCACGCGGGCAGGTGACGAGGTTCCGACCGTTGCTTGCTTCGCGATGGTCCTCGACGGAAGCCGGAGCATAACGTGAAGGACGACGGTTTACCAAGGAGGACACCGTGGTCCACGACGTGATCATCGCAGGGGCCGGCCCGGTCGGCCTGTTCCTGGCCTGCGAGCTGCGGCTCGCGAAGCTCTCCGTGCTGGTGCTCGAACAATCGGAGGATCCGCACTCACCCCTGAAGCGGCTCCCGTTTGGACTGCGAGGACTCTGGGGCCCAAGCATCGAAGCCTTCTACCGGCGCGGGCTGCTGGAACAAATCGCGTCGCCACGTCGTGCAGACGACCGTGCCCCTGGCCCGCCGAGACCTGGCTCCATGGCGTCCGGCTCTCAGCTCCGCGGGCCAGCGGGCCACTTCGCGGGCATCACGTTCGACTACAGCAACATCGATTCGTCGCGGTGGACGTACCGACTACCGGGCCCGGCCGACACCCAATTGGGGTGCGAAATGGAGCAGATCGAGCGCGTCCTCGCCGCTCACGCACTCTCCCTCGGAGTTGAGCTCCAGCGCGGCCAGGGGGTCGAAGGCTTCGAGGCTTCGGACGATGAAGTCACCGTGCATGCTGGCGAGCAGCGCTTTCGCGCGCGTTGGCTCGTGGGTTGCGACGGCGGCCGCAGCACGGTCCGCAAGCAAGGTGGCTTCGAGTTCGTCGGGACCGAGCCTGAGTTCACGGGATATTCGGTCCAGGTCGACATCGCCGACCCGGAGAAACTCCGCCTGGGCCGTCATTACACGCCGACCGGTATGTACACTCAGTGGCAGCCAGGGGCGATCGCGATTGCCGACTTCGACGGCGGCGCATTCCATCGCACCCAACCGCTCACGTGCGAGCACGTGCAAGCCGTCTTACGGCGCGTGTCCTGCACGGACGTGACCCTCAAGGCGTTGAACGTCGCCTCGACATGGACCGACCGCTCGAAGCAAGCCACGACCTACCGCAAGGGACGGGTGTTGCTGGCGGGCGACGCCGCGCACATTCATTCGCCGCTCGGCGGACAAGGCTTGAACCTCGGACTTGGAGACGCCATGAACCTCGGGTGGAAGCTTGCCGCCACCCTCCGAGGCGATGCCCCCGATGGCCTACTCGACAGCTACACCGCGGAGCGGCATCCGGTCGGGGCGCGCATCCTCGATTGGACGCGGGCCCAGGTCTCGCTGATGCGGCCCAACCCACATTCCCGCGCGCTCAACGCCATCCTCCGCGACCTGGTCGATACGCGCGACGGCGCGACCTACTTCGCTGAACGTGTCTGGGGTGTGTCCCTCCGCTACGATCTTGGCGAGGAACACCCATTGGTGGGCCGCAGCTGCCCGGACTTCGAGCTCGAGGACGGAACGAGGCTCGGTACACTGCTCCGAGATGGAAATGGTTTGCTGTTGGACTTCGGCCGGCAGGCGTCGCTCCAAGCGCTGGATGGCCTTTGGGGCGAGCGTGTCAGGTACGTGGCGAGCGACGCCAAGGAGCGCCTTGGACTGAGCGCGCTGCTCGTGCGTCCTGATGGGTTCGTTGCATGGGCGAGCGATACGACTCCCAGTCCCGAGGCAGTCACACGAGCCGCGGCGAGATGGTTCACGAGCCGCGAACATCAAGGTACTCCTCCCTCTGAGGTATCCCCTCGGCTTTGACACCTCCGCCTACGAGTCGTCCGACACCCTTCCTGGGCCCCGGCTCCGCCCCCGTCAGTAGGTGGGGCGCGTCTCCCGCGCGAGATGCTCAATCGCCTCGTTAAAGGTGGCGCCCCGCTCGTCGCCCGCCCAGGAGGTCACGATGCCGCCTCCCCTGCTCATCACCCCCACCTTCAGCATGGCCCGGCGGTGAGCCGGAGAGGCGACGAACTGGTACATGGACGCCTCATCCTTCCAGACCGTCAGTGTCCGTTTGGTGTTGCAGGACTCGGACCCGCCGAATTGGATGGCCATCAGGCCGGGCTGGGTCGGCAGGGTTTCATTCAGGCCGACCAACGCCGCGTCGAACTCCGTCTGAGCCTCTACCGTGGACGCCATACGCAGATAGGTGCTGCTGATGATGTAGGAACCGGGGCTGAGTTGGCCATTGGCGTCCACGCCCGGGCCCTGGAGCGCGGAGACCGTCTGGAAGTCTGGCTCCAGCACCCCCCGCTGGCAGGGATCGGTTTCGGGCTCCTGGGTGGGAGGCGGCGCGGCCATCTCGGATCCGCATGCGGTGAAGACGAGGGACGACAGAACGGCGGCGAGCAGGCGCTTCATGGAGAACTCCTTGGGAGTGGTGGGGTGGATCAACGTGAGGCGGAGGGAGCGGCTTGGACGGAGCCGAAGAGCAGCGGCGAGAAATCCCGGCCCAGACGCCGGGAGTGGAAGTCGTCGGCGCGGGCGAAGACCTGGACCTGGACGGCCGACTCTCGCGAGGCCGCCGTCGAGAGCGTGGCCACCCAGTGGCGCGAGCCATCGGGCGCGCGCACGCGCAGATAGAGGTAGGAGCCCGCGGGCAGGCGCTCCTCCACGAACCCCGTCAACCGCATCTGCTCGGAAGGCGCCAGGGCATGACGGCTCAGGGGATTGTCTCCAGGGGACCGGGTCTGGACCCAGCCCGCCCCACCCAGCGCCAGGAGGGACAGCATCGACAAGATGAGGAGTGTGCGTCGCATGCGCGGAAGATGGCGCATCCGCGCCGTTCCTCCGCCGCGAGCCGATGGACGGCGGCCTCCAGCGGATGAGCGGCGCGAGGCCCCGCCTACCGCGCCTTCATCCCCAGCGCGGCCTTGAGCGTGGACGCGGAGCGCCGACTCACGCGGGCGAGCTGCCCATCCTGGAGCTCGACCTCATGCTCCCCGTTCCGGGCGTGCACGGCCTTCACGTGGGTGAGCTGAATCAGCTCGCCCCGGTGGACGCGCAGGAAGCCATGGCTCCGCAGCCGCTCCTCCAGCTGGGTCAGCGACTCCTCGGTGCACTGCTCCCGCTGTTGCGCGAGGAAGAGCGTGTATTTGTCACTGCTCCAGAAACGCGAGATGGACCGGGCATCGAAGAAGTGGAAGACGCCCTGGCTCACCGTGATGATGCGGCACGAGGAATCCACTGGCGCCACTGCCTCCAGCACGCGCGACACCGCGGCCTGCTTCGCGAGCAGCCGCCCGCGGGCGCGCTCGAGCGCATCGGCGAGCCGCTCGGGACGCACGGGCTTGAGCAGATAGTCGACGGCGTGGGCCTCGAAGGCCCGGACCGCGTAGTCATCGTGGGCGGTGACGAAGATGAGGGGCGGTAGCTCCCGGTAGCGCTGGGCGAGTGCCAGCCCGTCCATCCCAGGCATGCGCACGTCCAGCAGCAGCAGGTCGGGCCGCAGTTCCTCCACCCGTCGCAGTGCCTCTTCGCCATCCCCGGCGTCGCCGACGACCTCGACGCCGGGCAAACCACTCAACAGCCGCGAGAGCCTGCGGCGCGCGGGCTCCTCATCATCGACGATCAAGACCCTCATCGGGGAGGTCCCCCGCTCGGAAGGGTGAGCCGTGCACGACACCCCCCTCCAGGCACGGGTTCCAGCGTGAGCGTGCCTTGCTCGCCGTAGAGCAGGCGCAGTCGCTCGCGCAGATCCTTCACGCCCGTCTGGGCGCCCTGGTGCTCTGATGCCCCTGGCCCCGGCCCATCATCGATGACCTCGAGGTGGAGCCACGTCTCCTCCCTCCGCACGAGCACCCGCACACTCACGCCCTCGCGCCGGTCCATGCCGTGGAGGATGGCATTCTCCACCAGGGGCTGGAGCACCAGGGGAGGCAGGGGGATGCCGGTGACCTGCTCCTCCACGGCCAGGTGCGTGCGCAGGCGCGCGCCGTATCGGGCGGTCTGGATGGCCAGGTAATCGCGCGTCATGTCCAGCTCGCGCTCCAGGCTCACGAAGTGGCTCTTCCCGCTGTCCAGGGCATAGCGGAAGAGATCCGCGAGTCGCTCGAGGGTTCGCTCCGCCAGCTCGGGATTCTCGGAGATGAGACTGGCGACGGTGTTGAGGCTGTTGAAGAAGAAGTGGGGCTGGATGCGGGCCTGGAGGGCCGAGAGTTGGGCCTCGAGTGCGGCGCGCTGCGCCAGGAGGGCCCGCCGCTCGATGCGCGCCGCCGTGTTGCGCAACCGCTGCACGATCAGTCCGGGAAACAGGAACATCCACGAGATGAGCGTGGCCACCAGGAGGTCTTGCCCCAGCGAGTACCGCAGCCCTGTCCCCAGGCGCACCTTGAGTGGATGGATCACGAGGATGACCATCACCAGTGGGACGCCGGAGCCCACCGCGACGTGCAACACGCCCTGGGCCAGGGGCGTCCGCAGACGCCTCACGAGGCCGGGCATCACCCAGATGTAGAGGGAGTGGAGGGTGAGTGCGAGCGTGAAGAAGATCGGGTAGCCCGCGGCGACGTGGTGGAGCGACGTCGCGAGGGGCAGGGTGAAGAAGTCCTTGTCGAGCAGGGGCGCGGTGGCGAGCGGCGCGACGAAGTACAGCCAGATCATCTCCACGGGCAGCAGGGGACTCGGCTCCTCCTGGTTCTCGATGCGGCCCAGCGTGGGGTCGGACGATGCGCGCATGCGCGGCGCAGCGTAGGGGCAAGGTCACTTCCCTGGCCAGCCACGCCGATGAATGGCGCGTCCTGGCCGACCAACGGTCTGGTGGCCGTGCGCGTGACGAAGCGGGGGCTGCGTCGGCACTGGCACGTGGCCTGGGCCCGTACGGTGCGGCCCGCTCCCGCCCTGAGCTCCTTCGTGGCGCTGCTGACGAAGGCAGGGCCGCCGAAGCGCTGACGCAGGTGGTGGACCCCGCGTTCGACGAGCAGGAGGCAGGGCGGCGATGGAGGCCGCCCTGCCCGGGATGTGCTAATGCGACGCGTTGAGGAGGACGCTGCTGCTACCGCCGGTGTAGTTCGCGGTGACGATGTCGCGCTTGCCGTCGCCGTTGAGGTCGCCCACCGCCATGTAGAAGGGGCCGGTGCCCACGGCGAAGTTGATGGCGGCCTGGAGCGTGCCATCGCCGTTGCCAAGGAGCACGCCCACGGCGTTGGAGCTGTAGAGGGTCCCGGCGACGTCGGCTCGGCCGTCGCCGTTGAAGTCGGCGATCTCCAGATCGCCAGCACCGTTGGCCACGGGGTAGTTGATGGCGGACTGGAGCGTGCCGTCGCCGTTGCCAAGGAGCACGCCCACGAGCTTGTCGTTGAAGAGGCTGGCGGCGACGTCGGGCTTGCCGTCGCCGTTGAGGTCGCCCACCGCCGCGACCTGCACGAACCTTCCCCCCAGTGAGGTCGTCACTGCCGGCTGGAACGTGCCGTCACCGTTGCCGAGGAGCACGCCCACGCTCCTGCCGTTGTAGTTGCCCGTGACGAGGTCGAGCTTGCCGTCGCCGTTGAGGTCGGCCGCGGCCACGGAGCTGGGAGTGCCGGGCATGGCATGGGGGACGGCGGTCTGGAACGTACCATCGCCGTTGCCAAGCAGGATGCTGACCGTGTTGCCGACGAAGTTGGCGGTGGCGATGTCGAGCTTGCCGTCGCCGTTGAAGTCCGCCACCGCCACGCCGCTCGGGTCGAAGCTGTTCACGTTGTAGTCGGCGCGGCCCTGGAACGTGCCGTCACCGTTACCGAGCAGGATGCTGACGTAGTGCGTCGGGCCGGTGCCGCCCCCCACGGCGAGGTCGGCGTTGCCATCGCCGTTGAAGTCGGCGATCTCCACGAACTTGGAGTTGCTGCCCACCGCGAACGTGCTGGCGGCCCCGAACGTGCCGTCGCCGTTGCCGAGCTGCACGCTCACGAGGGCGGAAGTGATGAGGGTGAAGGCGACGTCTGGCTTGCCGTCGTTGTTGACGTCGCCCACCGCCACGCCAAAGGGCCGGGTGCCGGTGGGGAAGTCCTGGTGGCTCTGGAAGTCGAGGACCGGCGCGCGGCATACCCCGGCGTCGCAGAACCCGCCGCTGCAGGACGTTCCGTCGTCGGCGGTGGGGTTGGAACACTGGCCGGTGGCGGGATCGCAGGTGCCGGCCACGTGGCACTGGTCGCTGGCGGTGCAGACCACGCCGGCGCAAAGGTCGGTGCAGACGCCGTTCTGGACGACCAGATTCTCGCAGCACGGAAGCGTCGGATCCCACGGGGAACCCGCGGGCAGGCAGACGCCGCCCTGGCAGGTGGGATCGTCAACGGCCACATAGTCGCCGGCGTGCTGCGAGTGGTCGTCGATACACGCCTGTTCGCTGATCTCGATGGAGGTGTAGGGCTTCTTGGTGGAGCCGGTCTTGTGGCAGATGCGGACCTTGCCTTCGACGCCGAAGTATTCGCACTGCGCGGCGGTGAGAGCGGAGTCGGCCGAACTGACGTGCGCATCATTCTCTTCGACAGCGGTCGCGCTGCAACCGCCGATGAGGCCGAGCAGACCGGCCCCCGTGACAATGACGAGGAGAGAAGAAGATAGACGTTTCATTGGATTCCCCCGAGGACACACCACGGCCTCGCACGGCTTGCGCGAAGACCGCGGGCATCCAATCAAATGCTATTGACCGCGGGTCGCTCTTGCTTCACCCGCGGAACGAGAAGTTACAGCATTCATGGCAATTTCGACAGACACTACCTTGTGACCGCGGTCGGATTCCTGCCGATTCGGCACAATGACCGCGGTTTTCGCACAACGAAGCTCGTGCATGCTCCGGCGCGAACCCATCACGTTCGACGTAGGCCAGACGCGCGTCGGCGGCGACGAAGGATTTGTGAATGAATGGAGCGGCGGGGCTCAGCGCGCTCTGGGGGAGCGCTTCGTCGTCGGCCCCGCGGGCCCGCGCGAGGCCGCGAGGGTATCCGACGGGCTCTCGTCGAAGAGCTTCTTGTATTCGACGCTGAATCGCCCGCCGGACACGAAGCCGAGCGAGGCCACGACGTTGGCGACGGTCGTCCCTGGCACGCCTGCGAGCAGCCTTTGTCGCGCGAGTTCGAAGCGGCGGCGGCGGAGGAACGCACCTGGCGGCATCCCCCGAGCCGTGATGAACGCAGCGCGAAGCGAGCGCTCCGGCACCCCGGCGGCGGCGACGATATCGGCCAGGGAGATGGGCTCGCCCGCGTGTGCCTCGATGAACTCCTCCGCGCGACGCACGGAAGCAGGCGCCGCGCGGCGCGGGGGAACTTCGAGGAGGCTCGATGCGCTGTGTCGCGTGCCCGTGATGAGCGCTGTCAGGAGCGTGTCCCGCAGTGAGGCCACGAGGAACGGCGAGATGGAAGGCAGCTCCAGGCGCTCCTCGAACAGCTTCAGGATCGGACCGACCCCGGCGACCGACGTGAGATCCAGCGCGACGTCGAACACGAGCGGCCCGCGGAGCTCCCAGCCCGTGAGCGCCGTGAAATGGGACTCGAGTGTGGCGCGCTCGATTGCCACGGAGCGGCCCTGGTAGGCCGGCGGGCACTCCAGCGTGACGGGGTGCCCCGGCGAGAGGACCGCGCTGCGCCGCCCGGGCTCCAGCTCGTAGGGCTCGTTCGCGTGGAGCCCGTGGGCCTTGCCGTGCAACGCGCCCGTGATGAGGTAGCGCCCGAGGACCTGGGGAATCGTGCACCGGCCGCCGGTGGGCCAGGTCCCGTGGACGAAATGAATCGACTCGCAGGTGGTGACCTTCAGCTCGCACGAGAAGGCAGGTTTCCGTGAAGGCTCCAGCTTCGACTCCGAGTAGATGCCACTGAAGACGGCGCGCGCCTCCTCCAGATTCGCCATGCGGTGGACGCGGCGCTCGGGGACCAGCCACACGTCCGTCTTGCGCATGAGCCCCGAAGACGGAGCCGCCCGTTTATCCGGTAGCTCCGAAGCAGGTGGTCGCAGCATGTTCATCCAGGGCCGCCCTCCGTCCACCGTTCATTGCCGCCGACAATGACCCACCAACCCCACCGACCTTGCAGGGACCACCACGAACTTCTGAGCGACTGTATCAGGTTCGACAAATGCATTGCCTTTCCGCGCATTCGCACCACCTTCCGAGTTGCTTCCGCGCGGTGACTTCGCCCGTTGGGCCCGCCGACCCCTCTTTCTCCTACTTCTTCGGCAACCTGCTCTCGTATAGGACGACGTTATGATGCTCGATGAAATGGGCCGCGAGGTGTCCTTCGAGGACATCTCGGCCCGCTACCGTGGCCATGACTCGCTGAACTGGTTCCTCGAAACGCGCGACCTCAACGACGAGGCGCCACGCCCCCGCATCATCGAAGGTGGCCTCGACGTCACCCACGAGCTGCGGACCAGCGACGGCCCCTGGGCCTTCATCATCGACGGAGATCTCGTGACGACGGGGGATCTCGTCTTCAGGACCGAGGGCGCCGGCACTTGCGCGCTCATCGTGACGGGCAACGTCCGCGCACGGAACATCTCCTATGGGGGCAGCGCGCGCGTCGCGGTGGACGGCGATATCACGGCGTCCGGGGTCATCATTGGAAGCTGGGGAAGCGATGGCGCGGTGCTTGGAACCAGTGGAGTGCTGACCGCGCGGGCGGTGTTGCTCGACCCACACACCCCTATCTGGGCGAACGCGGGCGGGCCGCGCTCCGTGCCCGAGGCCTTCCGTACCCTCATCGTCGGAGGCAGGGGCTGGCAGGAGTTCGAGCCCGACATCGACGCCGACATGCCCGAGGACGACGAGCAGACCTTCGTGCCCGAGGTGCTCAAGAACGGCGGGCTCGACCTTCACCTGGCCAGGAAGCACGCGGAGCGGGGCGGCAGCCCGTTCCTCCCCGAGGTCGAGCGGTCCCTGCGCGCGAAGAAGGGCCTTTGACGGCCCCGCCCTGGGCCAAGCAGCCCCAGGACGCTGCGGCCTCGATGAGGCACGTGCTCATACCTCCACCTGGCCTACCGGCACTCGATGCTGAAGTTGTCGAAGGTTACCGTCACCTCGCCGTTGGCATTGATTGTAGTGTGGCCGGTCTGCTGGACGGTGAAGTTGTTGCCCGGCCCCTGGCCGATGACATTGAACCGGAGGATGAACGTCGAGTTACCCCCATCGCCATGGTCCGTGAGCATGAACTGCTGGCTACCGGTATTCTGATAGCCAAGCCCGGTCGTCAATCCCGTACCACTCACGCCCACCGGGTTGAGGTGCATTGCCACGTGGATGTTCCCCGAAGCGCTGGTGGTGACGTGCGACAATTCGTGGAGCTCTCCCGTCAGGAGGACATCCTCCCCCAAGCCGCCGTTGGCGCATGGCACGAAGAAGAACCTTTCGTAGGGAATGTTCTGATTCACCGTGGTCGTGGTCGCCTGGGCGAACGCCTGGCGGGCTCCAACGGACAGCAGCCCCAGGAGGGCGAGCAGCAAGCACTGCGTGACCTTGATTGTCTTCATGATGTTTCCTTGTGGTAAAGGCTCACACCCGCTCCTCCGCCGATATGGCGGTCGGGCCGCGGTGGAAAGCCATTCTCAGGATGCATTGATCAAGTCTCGGGAAGAAAGCGTGGTGTCGCCATCTGGTGTGTTCTCGACTCTCGTTCTCGGTGCGTCTGTGATTGTGTCAACGGGAGAATCGTAAACTGCGACTCTGGTCACGTGAGTGAGGAGTTGGACACGGTCCGAGGAGAGGGTGTCAAAAAGCTTGAGCAGTACGAGCTGACGCGACACGCGGCGGGAATGAGAAGGGCGGGAAGCGCGCCGAGAAATCATGCCCCAATGGTCTCGGGCTCCTCTTGCGCAAGCGTGGCTTGCTTCTGGCGCAGGCAAGCGGATTGGGGCGCGGCCTGCCCCGGTACGTGGCGCGGGCTGTGTGCGCACCGCGGCCAGCTCGGGCGGCCCCCGTCAGCGGCCCTCCTCCGACAGGTCTTCCATCCTTTATTGGATTGGTCGCGAGCAGGGAGCACCTGCACGGGGCGCATCTGGTCCGTCGTCGTCCCGTCCCCGAGTTGGCGGTAGGGGACTGGGCCTGTTGGCTCTGTGGTGGCATAGACCGCTGGCCCTTCGCGGCTCTGGCCGGTTGGTCGCCTGCCTGTTCAGCGTTGACGTGGCCGCGCCGTCCGGCTTCACTCCGCCGCCATGGCAAAAGTCACCGGCATCGGCGGCGTCTTCTTCAAATCGACCAGGGACGACAAGGCGCTGTCCGACTGGTACCAGCGTCACCTCGGCATTCAGCTCGAGCCCTGGGGCGGCGCCATTCTGAAGTGGCCCGAGGATAAGTCCGAGGACAAGGGCCTCACGGTGTGGAATGTCGCGGCGAAGGACAGCGCCTGGTTCGACGCGCCGTTCATGATCAACTACCGCGTCGACAACCTCGGCGAGCTGCTCGCTCAGCTTCGAGCGGCGGGGGTGCAAATCGTCAAAGGCCCCGAGAGCCACGAGAACGGCAAGTTCGCGTGGATCATGGACCCGGACGGCAACAAGGTGGAGCTCTGGGAGCCCATGCTCTGGGACGAGAAGAACAAGCAGCGCTGAGCTGCGCGCGTTCCCAACCGCGCGGGAACACTCGACATCCGCTGTCGGCGCATAGGTGGAATAGCGGCCGTGTTGAGGGGGAGGGCTGGAGCGGAGGGGCCGAGGAGGGCTGGACGATGGGCGGAATGGGGGCCCTGTTTGACGGCCAGGGCAGACGAGGCCCTGAAGGTGCGGCTCCTCCGGGAAGGCGCTCAGGACTTCCTGACGAAACCCTTCCACGCGGAGGATCCTTCCCTCAGCTCAACTGATCTCAGCGGTAGGTTCGCCAACAGCTCTCTCCGCGCTGCGTTGAGCTATCGCCAATGATTCCCTGTACTCACGCGCCTCTGCCGCCATCGTGAATGCTGCCTTGAGTCCTTTGGCCGCCACGAGATCCCGCAGTTCGAGGACAGAAACCCGGAAGAACTCCTTCCTGAGGTTGACACGATTGAGCCTTCGCGCTTCGAAGTGTTTGTGAAGTTCGCGCTCCAGGCCGGGTGCGTCGTCGGTCGTAATCATCGCATGCACGTCGAACTCGAATGGAACGGACGCATCACCCAATTCGTAAATGCGATCCATCGGGTCGAGGCGGCGGGTCATACCGATCTTCAAGATCCCATCCCCAAAGGACCCTACGTTTGAGATGACATACACGTTACCGGAACGTGTCTGCTCGGCCATCGACTTCGCTCTGAGATTCTTGGCTTCTGCCTCTGCCAGGCGTTGGTTCAACTCGTCGACCTTCTGCTGAAAGCGGGCACGCTCTTCAGCTGACGCAGACTCGGCCTCGGCACGCGCCTTCTCCAGTGCTTTGGCCAAGACCTCTTCCTCCTTTTGCGCCTCCTTCATGACGCGCTCCGCTTCGCGTCGCGCCTTCTCTTCTTCACGAATCTGTTCCTGGATCCGGCGCTGCTCCTCCCGCTCACGAAGGCGTAGTTCCTGAGCCGTTACTGCCCATCTCAGCTCTTCCAGCCTTGCCGCCAGATACGCATCCAGGATTCGTGCATTTCGGAAGGCCTCTCCGTTCAGGTTGACCAAGGCGAAGGCGTCCCGAATCTCCTGCTCGAGCGTCCCGTAATTGTCGCTCCTGGTTCTTGAGAGAATTCCATCCACGCGACCATTGAACGCGTCTATAACGAATCGGATTGCGGCCTCCTTCCGTTTGGCTTCCGCATAGTCACACTCTGCGGCGTGGCCTTCCTCTACCATTCGTCGGGACTGCTCCCGGGCCGACTTCAACTTGACTCCTGCCTCCAGATGGCCAAAGTCCGAAGCCAGCTCATCGAGAAGGCTTCGCGTCGGAACGACGTACTTGTCTCCATAGCCGTCGATCACGTTGCGGATCGCGCGAATGGCCTGCTCCAACGCATCCTTCTCTCGCAGGGCGATGTATGCATTTCCCGCAATCCGCTCAGCGCTCTTGTGAGCTTCGTCCAAGATTCTTCGAGCATCTTGGGTTGCCTTGCCGAGGATGGAGTCCGCTTCTGACCGCAGTTCCTTGAGTTTGTTGCTTGCCTCACGAAGTTCGATTTCGCTTCGGGCTCTGGATGTTGCGGAAAAGGTCTCCGCTTGCTGTTTGAGCGCACTTGCTAGCTTGATCGCCTCATCGAGAGCTCGTTTGGTTTCCTGTTCCGCGTTCGCGAGCCCTTGGAACCTCAACAGTGGTTCGAAGGTCGCCATCGCCTTTCTGAATTCCTCTTCAAAGTGGGCGCGTACCCTCTCTGCTTCGGCTTGCGCGTTTTCCCGCTCGCGCGACAACTCCGCGTCCACGTCATCGAGTCTTTTGCTGACCTCCCGCTTGAGACGCTCCCGTTCGGCAAGGGAGTCGGCCCGGACATTCGTGAGTTCCTGTTCGGCTGCCGATAGTGACCGCTGGGTCTTTTGCCACCGCGTGCGCAGCACGAACGCCCAAATCGCGACTGGGATGAACCCGAAGCCGCATGCGATGAATATCAATCCAAATAGGACTTCCATGATGAGCCTCCCCGAAGGTGTCTACTCGAGTTCCTCAAGGAGCCGATTCGCGGTTTTGATTGTCGACTGAAGCGAACTGGCGGGTTCGGTGAAGAGAACGTCTGATTGAGAGAAGGGGACGATGGGTTGGAATGCGCCGGTGCGACGAGAGGCCTTGAACTTCGTTCGAGTTTGCAGTCCGTCCAACGCGTCCGATGGATCGAGGGTGTCGAACGGGAGACTCTCCATCTGCTTTCGATGAATGATCGTGGAGAGTACGGGGGCAAGCGCCGGGAGCCCGTCAGCCGAATAAGCCGTAATGAGGACTGCCTTCACCGGCAGGAGCGCATGAACCTCACGCGCCACTCGCAAGACCAATGAGCACACGTAGTCCTGGTAGAGTTCGACGAATTGGATGCGGGGCATGGCCTTCGTCGACAGCTTGCCGGTCGAGGTCAATGTTTGAACCTCAGGAGGTAGAATGGCCGAACCCTGGGCCGTAATCTTTGCCTCCACCAGATGGGGCGAGTGGATTTCGAAATCCACTGCACTTTCGCCAGGAGGCGCCATGGCCTTATAGGAAGTCTCCCGTAGGACGCGCCGGTAACTTTTAGAGTCCCCCTGAAGGATACCTTGCGCCAATGCAACGGAATCGGTCTGCTCCAGTGCTTCCTCCTGGAATGCTTGTTGTGCGGAATGGAATCGGTCTGAATCCTCCGCCACGGCAGACACCATGTTCGGCAATTGTGCTGAGGGTACCTCAAAAAGGGTGAGTAGACGGGTTCGGCGGTCGGCTGAGCGTTCCGCCCAGTGGGTGAGGGTCACCGGCGCAGGAGGCAGACTGGCCGCGAGCGCTCGCCAATCGATGGGAGCGCTACATGCCTTGTGCGCCGACTTCAGCTCCTCGATCCGCGCCTTGCTCTCCTCCGCAGACTCGCGCGCAAGGCGCAGCTGATTCTGTCGCTCTTGTTCCTTTGCCTCCCTCTTTCGCGTCGACGCGTAGGAATAGCGGCCCATCATTTCCCCCTTCGGTCGCCAATCGGCTGATGCACCTCAGTGTCTAGGCTACCCGCCATGTGAGTCCTGGGAAACTGGCCAAGGACTGGACATAGGACTCTCGGCGGAATGGGCGCTGTGTTTGAGCCCCACGCACCCACAGTGACCTGTAAGTCCACGCCCCCGCAGCCTGCCGCCTGGCTGGGCCGCTTGGGCCGGCGTGAGAGTCCACCACGTTCCAGGACTCCCCCCTCAGGGTCCGCATCCAGCTCGGCCAGCCGCCTCTCGAGTTCGGCGAGCTGTTCCGGCGCGGTCTCCACCTGCTCGGGTGCTGCACCTACCGCTTGAGCTTCACGGGCAGGTGAGGGCAAAAGAAAAGGGCGTCAGACTTGCGCCTGACGCCCTGTTTCAGCTCCCCGACGTGGACTCGAACCACGGACCTAGTGATTAACAGTCACCCGCTCTACCGGCTGAGCTATCGGGGAATATGTCCGCTGCGTGGTGGCCCGGGTGGGCCGCCGCGACAACGAGGTGCTTTCTAGAGAACGGAGTCTCTCCTGTCAACAACCTGTTTCGACCCACTCGCACGACTTCGCTCGATTCCCTGGTTGGCCCTCGAAGGACTCGCCTCCCTCGTCACCGCCTCCCTCTCCCAGGTCCTCTCGGGACAGCCCGTGGAACGCGTCCTCGACCGCACCCTCCGCGCCCATCGCCTCCTCTCCCGGGACCAGCGCCAGGTCCTCGCCGAGGCTCTCTTCAACGTCTCCCTGTGGCGGCGCCGGCTCGGCTTCCACCTCGGTACCCCGGACGCCTCCGGGTCCTTTCTCCTCTATGCCTTCCTGCACCTGCTCGCGGGCCTTCCGTCCGACGTGGCCGCCCGACTCGCCGAGGTGGGCTCGCCCCCCCCACCCCTCGTCCCGGACGCGCCTCCCTCCCTCGCCCTGCGCTGCTCCCTCCCCGACTGGCTCGCCGACCACTTCGCCCGGGAGTGGGGCCCCACCGCCGAGGACTTCTGCTCCCACCTCAATGTCCCCGGCCCCATCACCCTCCGGGTCAACCGCCTGCGCACCGACCGCGACTCCCTCCAGTCCCGGCTGCGCGCCGAGGGCGTCGAGACCCGGCCCGGGCTGCTCAGCCCCCTGGCGCTCCACGTCGTCGGCCCCCGGCCCAACCTCTATGGGCTCGCCTCCCTGCGCGAGGGTCTCTTCGAGGTGCAGGACGAGGGCAGTCAGCTCCTGGGGCTGCTCGTCGAGCCTCGCCCCGGGGAGACCGTGCTCGACCTGTGCGCCGGGGCGGGGGGCAAGACGCTCCAACTCGGCGCCGCCATGGAGAACCAGGGCCGATTGCTGGCGTATGACCCGGATGCCGGACGGCTCGACCGCCTCCTGCAGCGCTGTGCCCGGGCGGGTCTCTCCAACGTCCACGTGCTGCGCGCTCCCCCCGAGGGACTGCTCGTGGACCGGGTGCTGGTGGATGCCCCGTGCTCGGAGCTGGGTCCCCTGCGGCGCGGACCGGATCTGCGCTTCCGCCTCGAGCCCTCCTCCCTGTCCGAGCTGCCCCGGGTCCAGCGGGAGATCCTCGACCGGGCCCGCCCGCTCGTGCGTCCGGGGGGCCGCCTCGTCTACGCCACCTGTACCGTCAACCGCGCGGAGAACGAGGACCTGGTGCTCGGGTTCCTGCGGGACGCTCCCGAGTTCCGGCTCGTGCCGGCGGAGGGGTCCGGTGCTCTGGGCTCGTGCGCCCGCGACGGCTTCTGGGTCTGCGCGCCCCACCTGCACGGCTGCGATGCCTTCTTCGCGGCCGTACTGGAGCGGACGGAGGGGTAGGCAGGGGAGCAGGGAGGGAGGTTGCCGTCTGGACACCCCCTGTTCGAAGCACGGGCGCGTTCCGTCCCGGGTGGTATGAAGCGCCTGTGCGTTGGCTCAAACCCCTCCCGCTGCGTCCTCGCGACAAAGTCCAGATCGTCGCCTCCGCCGGCCCCTTCGACGTCCCGGCCTTCGAGAAGGGCCTCGAGGTGGTCGCACAGCGCTATGCGCCCACCTACCGGCCGGATCTCTATGACGCCTGGCGCTACCTCGCCGGGAGCGATGCCCGCCGGGCCGAGGAACTCGCTGGAGCCCTCTCCGATACCTCGTCCCGCGCCATCTTCTGTGCCCGGGGCGGCTACGGCTCCATGCGCCTGTTGTCGTCGCTGTCCCTCAAGGACCTCGCTCCGTCCGCCCTGGTGGGCTTCTCCGATGTCACCGCCCTCCACGCGGTGCTCCAGGCCGCGGGGCGCGTCTCCATCCACGGGCCCGTCGTCACCCACCTGGGGGTCCAGCCTCCCTCCGTCCAGGAGTACCTCTTCCGGCTCCTCGAGTCCCCCGAGCCTCCGCCACCCCTGCAAGGCACGACCCTCTTCGTTCCGGGGGTCGTCGAGGGACCGCTGCTCGGAGGCAACCTCTCCGTCTTCTCGCGGCTGCTGGGCACGCCCTGCCTGCCGCCGCTCGATGGGGCCATCCTCCTGCTCGAGGACGTGGGCGAGAAGCCCTACCGGCTCGACCGGATGTGGACGCACTTGAGGCTCGCGGGCGTCTTCGAGCGCGTGCGCGGCATCGTGCTCGGCCAGTTCACCGACTGCGAGAACAAGGACGCGCCCTACAGCTCCGCGGATGTCCTGCGCTCGCTCGCCGAGGAGACGGGACTGCCGTGCGCGGCGGGCTTTCCCATCGGCCACGACACGCCCAACTATCCCGTCGCCCTGGGCACCCACGTGCGCTTGGATGCCGGCGCCGCCCTCCTCACCTTCCTCGAGGGCGCGGTCCAGGCATGAGCTCGCACCCCATCGCCCAGCTCCAGCAGGTGCTCGACGAGGCCGTCACGCTCGGCATCTTCCCGTCCGCTCAGGCCGTGGTGTTGCACCGGGGCGTCCAGGTCTTCGGCGGGGTGGCCGGGCCCGTCACCGGCGACACGCGCTTCGATCTCGCGTCCCTCACCAAGGTGCTCAGCACCACGGCGCTCTTCCTGCGCCTGTGGACCGAGGGCAAGGTGGGGCCCGAGACGCCCGTGGCGCGCTTCTTTCCCGGCTCGCCCGTGGGGGACGCCGGCGCCACGGTGGCGGACCTGCTCTACCACCGCTCGGGGTTGCCCCCCTTCGTGCCCTTCTTCGCCGAGGCGCTCACCTCCACCCCCGAGCTGTTGGACCCCGCCTGTCCCTCCGCCACGCGCGCCCGGGTCCGGGACGAGGTCCTCCAGGCCGCCGCGCGCACGCCGCTCGCGGCCCCGTGGCGCACCCGCACCGCCTACAGCGACGTGGGCTTCATCCTCCTCGGGGAGATCCTCGCCCGGGTGGGTGGGGCGCCGCTGGACATCCTCTTCTCGCGCCATGTCGCCGGGCCGCTCGGGCTCGGCGCGCGCTACCACCGGCTCACGGACTTCCCCACCGATGGTCTCGTCGCGCCCACGGGGGCCACCCGTCCGCGCGAGCCCGCTCCCGGCCAGGAGACGATGTGGGGGCAGCTTCCGTCCCGGCCCGCCGTCCTCGGCGAGGTGGATGACGACAACGCCTGGGTGATGGACGGGGTGAGTGGACACGCGGGCCTCTTCGGCACCGCGGTGGACGTGGCGCGCTTCGGCCAGGCCATCCTCGCCGGGTGCGCGGGGGACGCGGCGATCGCCCCCGGGCCGCTCTGGTTCCGCGCGCTGGCCACGGATCCGCTCCTGCCGGGCAGCACGCGCTCCATGGGCTTCGACTCTCCCTCCGAGGCCCTGTCCAGCGCGGGCCACTTCATCGGGGACACGCCCCCGGGCGCGGTGGGCCACCTGGGCTTTACTGGCACCAGTCTCTGGGTGGACCTGCGCCGCTCGCTCGTGGTGGCGCTCGTCACCAACCGCGTGGCGCACGGCCGCAAGGAAGTGCGCATCCGCGACTTCCGCCCCGTTTTTCATGACCTCGTCGTGGATTCCCTCGGGCTCGACGACCTCACCCCGAAAGCACATGGCTGACGACAACGGCAACGTCCTCGACACCCTCTCTCCCGGCGCGGTGCGCCGCATCCACCTCATCGGCGTGGCCGGCACCGGCATGGGCTCGTTCGCGGGCATGCTCAAGGCCGCGGGCTACGACGTCACCGGCAGCGACGAGAACGTCTACCCGCCCATGAGCGACATGCTGCGCGCCTGGGGCATCCAGGCGCTCACGCCCTACAAGCCGGAGAACCTCGACGTGGCCCGGCCGGACCTGGTCATCGTCGGCAACGTCATCCGCCGGGTGAACCCCGAGGCCACCGCCGTGCGCGAGCGCCGCCTGCCGCAGATGAGCTTCCCGGCCGCGCTGGGCTCGCTCTTCCTCGAGCACAAGCACTCGGTGGTGGTGGCGGGCACCCACGGCAAGACGACCACGTCCTCGCTGATGGCCCACGTCCTGGTGGAGGCGGGGAGGGATCCGTCCTTCCTCGTGGGCGGCGTCACCCAGAACTACGCGGGCAACTACCGGGTGGGCCAGGGCGCGCACTTCGTCGTCGAGGGCGACGAGTACGACACCGTCTACTGGGACAAGGGCTCCAAGTTCCTGCACTACCGGCCCAAGACGGCCATCCTCACGAGCGTGGAGTTCGACCACGCGGACATCTTCCGCGACCTGCCGCACTACGAGTCCACCTTCGACAAGTTCGTCCGGCTCATTCCCAAGGACGGCCGGCTGGTGGTGTGCGCCGCGTACCCCAACGCGGTGAAGCTCGCACGGGCGTGCCCGGGGGAGGTCATCACCTATGTGGCGCGCGAGGGCGCCGAGGCGGACTACACCCCGCGCAACGTGCGCTTCGGCCCCGAGGGCGCGCGCTTCGAGGTGGTGGAGCGCGGAAGCGTGCTCGGCACCGCGCTGGTGACGCTCTCCGGCATGCACAACGTGGAGAACACGCTGAGCGTCATCGCCGCGGCGCGGGGGCTGGGCTTGTCGTTCGAGGAGATCTGCCGGGGGCTCGCCAGCTTCCAGGGCGTGAAGCGGCGCCAGGAGGTGCGCGCGGAGGTGGGCGGCATCCTCGTGGTGGACGACTTCGCGCACCATCCCACGGCGGTGCGCGAGACGATCGCCGCCATCCGCCACCGCTACCCGGAGCGCCGGTTGTGGGCCATCTTCGAGCCCCGCTCGAACACGAGCCGCCGCAACATCCACCAGGAGGACTACGCCCACGCCTTCACCGGCGCCGCGCGCGCGAGCCTCAAGGTGCCCGAGCGCCATGACAAGGTGCCCACGGACCAGGAACTGGACGTGCCCCGCGTCATCGAGGCGCTCAAGGCGCAGGGCATCGCCGCCGACTCCACGGTGGACGTGCCCTCGCTCGTGGAGCGCGTGGCGCGCGAGTCCCAGCCCGGCGACGTGTTGCTCGTCATGAGCAATGGTTCCTTCGGGGGCTTCATCGACAAGCTGCTCGCGGCGTTGCGCGCCCGGATGGGGGAGGGCTAGGCCATGCGTTCCATTCGACTCCTGCTGGCCTCGCTCGCCCTGTCCGGTTGTGTCTCCGCGATGCCACCGCTCACCGAGTCCGCGCTGCGCACCTCCCAGGCGGGCCTGGGGAAGGGTGAGCCGCTGGAGTTCACCGTCAAGCGCCATCCCGGCGGGGAGCCCTATTCGCTCTCCGAGGACCGGGGGAGCGTGGTGCTCATCGACGTGTGGGCGACCTGGTGTGAGCCCTGCCGCGACGCGCTTCCCCTGTACCAGGAGCTGGCGAAGCACTATGGCGCGCGGGGCCTGAAGGTCTACGCGCTCAACGTGGACGAGGACGTGCGCGCCGTGCCCCCCTTCCTGGAGGAGACGAAGGTGGCGCTGCCCGTGCTGCTCGACGCGCAGGCGGCGGTGGCGGACAAGGTGCTGCGGGTGCGCGGCCTGCCGACCATGGTGCTGGTCGATCGCAAGGGGCACGTGCGCTACATGCACGAGGGCTTCGCCGAGGAGTACCTCATGAAGTACCAGAGCGAGATCGAGGAGTTGCTGTCGGAGCGGTGAACCCGGAGTCCCCCGTGAGGAGCAGTTCCCATGTCCGATGAGTCTCCGGCCACGTTGCGCCGTATCGCCGAGGAAGGTGCCCGTCTGGCGGGCCGCCTGCTCGCCGAGCGTTTCCACGGTGAGCGCACCATCGAGTACAAGGGGGGCATCGATCTGGTCACCGACGCGGACCGCGCGGCGGAGGCGGCGGTGCTCGGCTTCATCCGCCAGCACTACCCCCACCACGCGGTGCTGGCCGAGGAGAGCGGCGCCTCACAGGGCTCGGGCATCCGGTGGATCGTGGATCCGCTGGATGGCACCACCAACTACGCGCACCAGGTGCCGCACTTCTGCGTGAGCGTGGGGGTGGAGGGGCCGGACGGACTGCTCGCGGGCGCCATCTATGATCCGATGCTCGAGGAGCTCTTCTCCGCGGCGCGAGGGCAGGGAGCGACGCTCAACGGACGCGCGTTGAAGGTGTCGGGGTGCACGGAGTTCTCGCGCGCCCTGTTGTGCACGGGCTTTCCGTATGACGTGCACCACAGGCCCGAGGGGCCGCTGGGGATGTTGCGGCGCTTCATCGTCCGGGCGCAGGGCATGCGGCGCACGGGCAGCGCCGCGTTGGACCTGGCGTACGTGGCGGCGGGGCGCTTCGACGGCTACTTCGAGTTCGGCCTCAAGCCGTGGGACGAGGCGGCGGGAGCGCTGCTCGTGCAGGAGGCGGGTGGGGTGATGGTGCGCATCGACGGGGCGCCGTACCGGGTGGGCTACGGGGACGTGCTCGCGTGCGCGCCGGGCCTGGCGCCGCAGTTCATCGCCGAGAGCAAGGGCCTGCTCGGGGACATCGGCTGGAGCCCCCGCGCGCTTTACCCCTGACGGGCGGACAGCCGGGCATTGGCCTCGCGCACCCGGGCCGACAGGATGCGTGCGATGTTGAGGACGAGGAAGGTGAAGCCCTCGCGATGCTGCTGCCGGAAGGTGGCCAGGTGCTCGGTGGTGAGCCGCAACAGCTCCGTGTCCGTGCGTGCCCGTACGGTGGCGGAGCGGTCCTCGAGATCGATGAGGCTCATCTCCCCGAAGAAGCCCGGCGCGCCGAGCACCGTGAGGGGACGGGACACGCCGCCGCCATCCCTGCGCGTCAGCTCCACTTCTCCCCGCGCGATGAGGTAGAGGCTGTCTCCGCGCTCGCCCTCCTCGAACACCACGTCGCCAGCGGAGTAGCGCCGCCGCTCGGACAGCTCGGCCAGGTGGGCGAGTTCCGCGCTGGAGAGCATCTCGAACAACGGCGATGACGACACGACGGCCAGCTTCTCCATGTCTCCCGTCCCCCGAGACTCAGGTGGCTGGTCCGGAGTCTACTCCGTGCGCACCCCTCCGATGGCGAGGACCACCTGGGCCTCGCCCCCGGGTTGGGCGGGAAACACCTAGCCGCCCTTCTTGAGCTCCGTGAGCACCAGCTTGGCCACGGCCTTGAGCGTGTCGAACACGCCCACGCCGGTGGGGGCCACCGCCTGGTACTCGGGGATGTTGCGCGCGTTGAGCGTCTTGTGCATCTCCTCCATCGAGACCGCGTTGGGCAGGTCTCGCTTGTTGTACTGCATGACGGAGGGGATCTTGTTCAGGTCGTAGCCCTGCTCGGCCAGGTTGATGCGCAGGTTCTCCAACGACTCCATGTTGGCTTCCATGCGCTCGACCTGGCTGTCGGCCACGAACACCACGCCGTCCACGCCCTTGAGGATGAGCTTGCGGCTGGCGTCGTAGAAGACCTGACCGGGCACCGTGTACAGGTGGAAGCGCGTCTTGAAGCCGCGGATCTCCCCGAGCGACAGTGGCAGGAAGTCGAAGAAGAGCGTGCGGTCCGTCTCCGTGGAGAGCGAGATGAGCTTGCCCTTCGTCTCCGCGGCGGTCTTGTTGTAGATGTACTGCAGGTTCGTCGTCTTCCCGCACAACCCGGGACCGTAGTAGACGATCTTGCAGTTGATTTCGCGAGACGAGTAGTTGATGAAGGACATGGCTTCTCGGATTACTCGCTGAAGAGGTTGTCGATATCGTCGTCGGAAATCTCGGCGAACGGAGAGCCGACACCGGGACCATCGGTCTTCTTCACGAGGCTCTCGAAGATCTTGGTCAGTTCGTCGCTGGCCTTCTTGATGCGCAGGCGCACCAGGCCGAGACTCGTGCGGTTGTCGAAGATGACGACCAGGACCACGCGGCTGCCCACGATGGTCATGTAGAGCGAGTCCTTGGCCCCCTCGTGGAACTGATGGGGGAACTCGTTCTCGCCAATCAGCTTGGCCAGGCCGCCCATCGCCGCCACGTTGCCGGCCGTCAGCGAGGCCAGTGACGTGGTGTCGATGTTCTGGGTCTGCCCCGCGGAAGAGATGAGCTGACCGTTCTTGTCGACGAGGAACACCACCTTCGCGTTCGCGTCCTTGGTCAGCCGGTCGCAAACCGCGTTGATCTTGGTGAACTCCTCTTCGTACATCACCAATTGCGTGCCCATGGGCGTTTACGCTCCTACGCGTCTCGCTCGACCTGTGCTGCGGCGGCCCCTGCCGGTTTCCGAAGTGAATTTCGGAGGTTAGGTGCGGTGCTCCCGACCGGGGGAGCTTTAGCAAAGCCCCTGCCACCCCGCAAGAAGCCGCCACCTTCTGTGCGGAGGGGTCCGCGCATCGGGCGCCCGTGCGCGTGCAGGGGGGAGGGGAAGGCCGTCATCGGGTGGGGAGCATCATCCATGCGAAGGGGATTTCAAAATTCCGGACGAGTCCACCCATTACCGGGGAAATCATCCGGTATCCACTATACTGCGCCCATCGGGGTCCGCTCGAACTTCGAACGCGTCTCACGCCCTCCTTCTTGCGCTCGGCGGGGGGGCGGGTTCCAGGCCAGGCGGCCCCCCGTGTGCGAAGGCGAACACGCCCCGCTTGCCCATGACGCAAACCCCTCCTCCCCTGGCGGACCCCACCGCTCCGGGCCCCTGGATACGCCAATCCTTCGGGCCGTACGTGCTCCGGCGCAAGCTGGCCGAGGGCGGAATGGCGGAGATCTTCCTCGCCCGGCGCTCGGACGGACAGGACGGGGCGCGCGAGGTCGTCATCAAGCGGATCCGCCAGGCGCTGGTGGGCCAGCCGGACTTCCTGGAGATGCTGCGCCAGGAGGGCCGCCTGGCGACGCAACTGGTCCACCCCCACCTGGTGCGCGTGTACGAGCAGGGGAGCGTGGAGGGCCGCGCCTACCTCTGCATGGAGTGGCTCGCCGGGGAGGACTTCTCCACCCTGGTGCGCCTGGCGAGCCTGCGGCGGGAGTTCATGCCGGTGCCCCTGGTGCTGCGGGTGCTCGCCGACGCGGCGCGCGGGCTGCACTACGCGCACGACTTCGTCGACGCCTCGGGCCAGCCGCTGAACATCGTCCACCGCGACGTGTCGCCCTCCAACCTGTACGTGACGTTCGAGGGGCAGGTGAAGGTGCTGGACTTCGGGGTCGCCCAGGCGGGAGGGGCCGCCACGCGCCCGGGAGAGATGAAGGGCAAGGTCATCTACATGGCGCCCGAGCAGGCCCTGGGCGGCGCGGTGGACCGGCGCGCGGACGTCTTCTCGCTGGGGGTGTGCCTCTATGAGGCCCTCACCCATGTGCGGCCCTTCGCCCGGGAGCGCGACGCGGCGGTGCTGGATGCGCTGCGCGAGGGGGACTTCCCTCGGCCGCGCACCCTGCGGCCCGAGCTGTCCCCGGAGCTGGAGGCGGTGGTGCTCAAGGCCATGGCCCCCGCCCCCGCGCGCCGCCATGGCTCCGCCGCCGAGTTCGCCGACGCGCTCGAGCGGCTGCTGTCGCGTGAGTACCCCCCGGCGACCCCCGCCCACCTCTCCGCGTACCTGCGCGCGAGCGTGGGCGAGGAGCGCTACCGGGAGAAGACGTTCGTCCCGCCGTTCGATCCGTCCGGGAAGGGGGGCGGCTCCAAGGTGGTGCGCTCTCCGATGGTCACGGGCGCTCCGCGACGCAGGCCCGGGCCGCCGGGCGGGTGGCTGCCGTGGGCCGCCGGAGCGCTGGCGCTGGGCCTGGTGGGTGGGGGGGCCGTGCTCCTCTCGCGCCGGGCCTCCTCCCCGGTGCTTCCCCCCCTCGAGGGGCCTCCCTCCCTGGCGCAGGTGACGCCCTCCCCGGCACCCGAGGCCCTCCCGGACGCGGGGACAGCATCCCCTTCGCCTCTTGCGGAGCCCACCGGGAAGGAGACGCCCGGGACACGCCAGGCGGGGCGGGGCTCCTCCCGGCAGGCGTCCGTGCCAGGCAAGGGCAAGGTGCCCGCCTCGTTGGAGGTCGCGGACATCCAGCGCGTGGTGACGCGCAACCGGGCGAGCTACCTGCCGTGCTTCGAGCGGCACAAGGAGGACCTGCGCGCGGACGAGGGCGAGGTGCGGATGCGCTTCACCATCCAGCCCTCGGGCCGGGCGGAGACGAGCACTCAAGGGGCGCTGGCGGAGCGCCCGCTGGGCAAGTGCCTGGAGCAGAAGTTGAACCGGTTGCGCTTTCCCGCGTACCGCGGCGACGCGGTGACGGTGGTGCTGCCGCTGGGCTATCGCGTCACGCGCTAGCCCGTTGGGGGGCGCTAGAGATCGCGCCGGGCGCTGAGGGCCTTGGCGAGCGTGGCCTGGTCGGCGTACTCGAGGTCTCCCCCCATGGGCAGCCCCTGGGCGATGCGGCTCACGCGGATGCCCGCGGGCTTGAGCAGGCGCGTGAGGTAGAGCGCCGTGGCCTCGCCCTCCACGTCGGGGTTGGTGGCGAGGATGATCTCCTCCACCCGCCCGTCCCCGAGCCGCTCGAGCAGCTCCTTGATGCGCAACTGCTCGGGCCCCACGCCATCCAGCGGCGAGAGCACGCCGTGCAGCACGTGGTAGCGCCCCTTGAACTCGCGCGTGCGCTCCAGGGCCATCAGGTCCGCGAAGGACTCCACCACGCACACGACGCGGTCATCGCGCCGCTGGTCCTGGCAGAAGCCGCACAGGTGCGCGTCGGTGAGGGAGAAGCACCGGCCACACAGGTGCACCTTCTCCTTCACCTCGCGGATGGCCTGCGACAGATCCATGGCGTATTCGCCCGGGGCACGCAGGATGTGGAAGGCGAGGCGCTGGGCGGTCTTCTCCCCGATGCCGGGGAGCTTCGCGAGCTGGGCGACCAGGCGGTTGAGAGGATCAGGCGTCATTCGATCTCAGGTAACACCGGGGATCTTCACGCCGCCCGAGATCTTGCCCAGCTCCCGCTGCATCTTCTCGCGGCTGCTCGCCAGGGCAGCGTTGACGGCGGCGGTCACCAGGTCCTCGAGCAGGCCCAGGTCGTTCGGGTCCACCAGGGACTTGTCGATCTTGATGCTGCGCACTTCCTGCACGCAGTTGGCCACCACCTTGACCCGGCCGTCGCCGGCCTGCGCCTCGACGGTCTCCTCGGCCAACTCCTTCTTGCGCTGCTCGATCTTCTCCGTGAGCTTGTTGGCCTGACGGATGAAGTAGTTCAGGTCGATGCCGGGCATGTGCTTCCTCTTGGGGCGTGCGAGCGGGCAGGACACGCGCCCGCTCGGGGTGAGTCGGAGCGCGCACCCTAGCGTCCGTCGAGCGCGTTGTCAGGGGCTCTCGTCAGGAGACTCGCTCGTCGGGGCAGCCACCGGACGCACGGGCAGGTCGTAGACCTGGATGTGTTCGATCTCCCCGCCGAGCAGCTTGAGGGTGGCGCGCACCGCGGGATGGGCGCGCACCCGGCCCTCGGTGCTCTTCTCGTACGCGGCCCGCTCGGAGGCATCCTGCTCGGCGAGGCTGATGAGTCCGGTGCCCGTCTCCGGGCCAACGGCCCCCTCCGCCGCCTTGTCGCCTTCCGCGCAGTCCTGCACCACGAGCTTGGTGGGACGGCCGAAGTGCTCGGCGAGGGCTTTCTCGACGATGGCGCGCCCGCTGCCCGAGACCGTGGCCTTGTGGAAGCCATCCTTGGGCGGGTAGGCGATGGCCACCTCTCCCTCGCGGATCCACAAGAGGCGGCCACAGGCGAGCGACTTGGCGTGCCGGCCCGACGCTTGACGCATGGTGTCCACGGCCGCGCGCCACCGGTCCTGGAGCGGACGCCGGGGATTGTCGCGGCCCGAGGCGGTCATCATGGGCGCGGCGGCGGCCCCCGCGGGGCGCGCGTGATGGACGTCGAAGGGCCGGACGGACTCGGGCTCGGGCGGAGGGGGCTCCTCCGGGAGGCACTCGCCGGACGCACAGCCGTCGGCCGGGCCCTCCTCGGGAAAGTAGCGCTCGTCATCGACGGGAGGCGGCTCCGGCGCGGCGACGGGTGCCCTCGGGGGAGGACGCACGTTCGTCACGCGCACCACGGGCTGAGCGGGCACGGGGCTCGCCGGAGGCATGTCGCGGGCGATCGCGGCCGGGCGCGGGGGCTCGGCCACGGGAGGAGGACGGGGGGCGGGCGTGGGCGCGCGCTCAGTGGGCGCGAAAGTTGGCCGGACTGGAGCGACCTCCTGGCGCTCCGGGGGCTACCTTGGGGGCGTCCTCGGCGCCCAGGCCGGCGGCGAGACGATCCACGCGCGCGAGCAGGTCCGGGATGGAGCCGGCGGGCGAGAGCTGGATGGCCTTGAGCAGGGCCATCTCCAGCGCGAGCCGGGGCTGGGCCGCGCGCGACACGTCCCACACGCACCCGTGGACGATGTCGAAGAGGCGGGAGATCTGCGCCGCGTCCGCGTCCTTGGCGAGCGCGCTGAGCGCGGTGCGCTCGGTCTCGGCGAGCTCCGTGGGGGCCTCGCCCAGCGTCTTGGCCACGAAGAGGTGGCGCAGCTGCAGGGCGAGCTCCTCGGTGAGCCGCTTGAGATCCGTGCCGCGGTTGAAGACCTCCTCCACGCGCTCGAGCACGCGTTTGGCGTCCTTGCGCACCAGGGCCTCGGCGAAGTCCTGCACCACCGTGCGATCGATGGCGCCCAGGGCATCGGCCACGGCCTCGTCGCTGGGGTTGGCGCCACAGGCGGAGAAGATCTGATCCAGGAGGCTGAGCGAGTCGCGCATGCCGCCCTCGGACTGGCGCACCACCATGGAGAGCGCCCGCTCGGAGATGGCGACCTTCTCCTGCTCGCAGATGTACTTGAGCCGCTCGAGCATCACCTTGGCGGGGATGCGCCGGAAGTTGTGGCGCTGGCAGCGCGAGAGGATGGTGTCCGGGAGCTTGTGCGCCTCGGTGGTCGCGAAGATGAACTTCACGTGGCCGGGCGGCTCCTCCAGCGTCTTGAGGAGCGCGTTGAACGCCGCCCCCGAGAGCATGTGGACCTCGTCGATGATGTAGATCTTGTGCCGGTCGCGCTGCGGCAGGTACTTGGCGTTCTCGCGGATCTCCCGGACGTTCTCCACGCCGTTGTTCGAGGCGCCGTCGATCTCCGCCACGTCCACCGAGGTGCCCGCGGCGATCTCCCGGCACGCCTGGCAGGTGTCACAGGGGTTCGCGGTGGGCCCCTTCTCACAGTTGAGGGCCTTGGCGAGCAGACGGGCGGCGGTCGTCTTGCCCACGCCTCGCGGTCCGCAGAACAGGTAGGCGTGCGCCACCCGATCCATCTTGATGGCGTTGGCGACGGTGCGGACCACGTGCTCCTGGCCGGTCATGTCGTCGAAAGTCTGCGGGCGCCATTTACGGGCGAGAACGAGGTAGCTCATGGGGGTAGGTGAATCTAACCATGGCCTCCTCGCCAACGCACGTCTTCCGCGCGTCCCACTCGACTTTTCAGGTCACTTCCTGGAAAAGGAGGAGACCACTCCGGGAGTCGGGCGCTTCACGCGGGGTCGGAGGCGTCGCCCGCCTTGCGCTCGTCCGGGAGGCCAGGGAGAGTCACGCCGAGCCTCCCGATGACCGTTCCCGCGCCGCTGCCCCCACTTCCCGCCTCCCCTGAACCCGTGTCCGACGTGACTGCCCGCCAGGGGGGAGCTCCAGCATGGGGCGTATGGTTGGGAGTGGGCGTGGCGCTGTTGCCCGCGCTGCTCGCGGTGGCGCAGCTCGGGCGCATCCATCCGGACGAGGTGTACCAGTTGTTGGAGCCGGCCTGGTTCCGGGCCCATGGGTATGGCGTCCTGGCGTGGGAGTGGCGGGTGGGCCTGCGCAACTGGGCCGCGCCCCTGGTGGCCTCGGGGCTCCTGCGGCTCGCCTCGGTGCTGGGCCTCTCGCACCCGGTGGCCTACCGGGCGCTGCTCGCCGTCCCCCAGGTGGCCCTGCACGGGTGGATGTTGTGGGCCGCGTACCGCTTCGCCGAGCGGCGCGTCGGAGCTCGAGGCGGACTGCTCGCGATGCTCGCCGTGGGCCTCTACGGCCCGGTGCTCGTCTTCGCGGGCCGCACGCTGGGTGAGTCGCTCTCCGCCGCCTTCCTGGTGGTGGCCCTGGAGGCACTGGACTGTCCGGAGCGCTCCGCGCGCGCGGGCCTCGTGGGCGGAGCGGCGCTGGGACTGGCGGTGGTGGTGCGCTACGGCTCGGCGGTGATGGTGCTGATGGCGCTCGTCTGGCTGGTGGGAGCCCGGCGATGGCGGACCCTCGCCTGGACCTGCCTCGCGGGCGGTGTCGTCGCCGTGGCGCTGGGGGTGCTCGACCAGGTGACGTGGGGCCGGCCCTTCCACTCGTTCCTGGCCTACGTCGACTTCAACGTCCTCTCGGGCCAGGCGGCACGCCAGTTCGGTGCCTCGCCTCCCTCCTATTACCTGGCACCTCTCCTTCGCGGTCTGCCCGGGTGGCTCTGGCTGGTGGCCCCCCTGGCCTGGGCGGCCTGGCGCCAGCGGCCCTCCTTGTCCCTGCCGGGGCTGTGCGCGGTGGGCTACTTCGCCGCGCTCCTCTCCACCGCTCACAAGGAGGAGCGCTTCCTCTACCCGGGACTGCTGCTGCTCGTGCTGGCCGCCGCCCCGGTGGCCGCGGGCTTCGTGGTGTCCCGCGCGGGGATGGCCTGGCGGGCGATGGGGGGCGTGCTGCTCCTGGGCATGACGGTGGTGCCGGGCGTCTTCTTCCTCTCGGAGGACCTGCGCGGGGACCAGTTTCGCGCCATCGTCTCGGCCACCCGGGACGAGGACACCCGGGGCCTGCTCATCGTCAACGAGGGGCTCTGGGGCGCCGGGGGCTTCTTCTACATCGGCAAGAACATCCCCTGGATGACGTGCGACTGGCCCCAGGACGCCAACTTCCAGCGGGCCATGCGGGACGCGCGTTTCAACCGCGCCGTCACCTTCGAGGGCCGGGCGCTCGCCGAGCTCCAGGCCGCGGGCTTCCAGGTGGTGGGGCGGGTGGGACGCGAGACGATGCTCACGCGGCCCTGAGCGAGCGGCGGAGCGGACGGCCAAAAAAGAAGGAGCCGAACTCCCTGGGCAGGGGGCTCGGCTCCTTCACAAGAACGGCCGGGACACACGCGGAGGTGCGCTACCGTTGCTTCCTTCCGGACCTGGCGGGATTCACGTCCCCACGTTGTCCCGACCACAAGCTCTTCAGCTACAACAACAACGGAGAGGGTGGGATTCGAACCCACGATACCCTTTCAGATATACACGCGTTCCAGGCGTGCGCCTTCAACCGCTCGGCCACCTCTCCATGAGACTGCTGCGGAGAGCGTAGGATTCGAACCTACGATACCGTTCCCGGTATGCCTGATTTCGAGTCAGGTGCCTTCGACCACTCGGCCAGCTCTCCAATATTCACTTGTCGCGTTTCTTCGCGCGCAACCGCTCGAAGAAGTCCTTCAAAACCTGGCGGCTCTCGTCCGCCATGATGCCACTCGTGACCTGGAGCCGGTGATTGTGCCGGGGCTCCTCGGCCAGGTTGTAGAGCGAGCCGACAGCGCCCGCCTTGGGATCCGAGGTTCCGAAAACCAACCGGGTGACCCGGGATTGAACCAGCGCTCCCGCGCACATCGCGCAGGGCTCCAACGTCACGTACAGGGTGACACCAGAGAGCCGCCAGGCGTTCAAGGCCTTGGCCGCCGCGTCCATCGCGAAGATTTCCGCGTGCGCCAGGGGGTTGCGGTCGATCTCGCGCCGGTTGAAGCCCGTACCGATGACCTTGCCATCGTGGACCGCGACCGCGCCGACAGGTACCTCCCCAAGTCCAGCGGCTTCCCGCGCGAGCGCGAGCGCCTGCTGCATGAAAGCTTCGTCCAGACTCATGGGGGGGGAAGAGGACCGAGGAAAGATGGCGCTCCCTGGAGGATTCGAACCTCCGGCCTTCGGATTCGTAGTCCGACGCTCTATCCAGCTGAGCTAAGGGAGCTTGCCGTTTCCTTCGTACCGCTTCCTACAACCACTGCCGACCTACCACAACAACTTTTTTCCGCCTGCTTCTACAACCTTTTGATGAGTGGCGGAGAGAGAGGGATTCGAACCCTCGATACCCTTTCGAGTATGCAGGTTTAGCAAACCTGTGCCTTCAGCCTCTCGGCCATCTCTCCAGTGTGCCAGACCTGTCAAAGAACCACGGACAACAAAACGGAGGAGGTAGGATTCGAACCTACGGGAAGCTTTCGCCACCTGCGGTTTTCAAGACCGCTGCCTTCAGCCGCTCGGCCACTCCTCCACTTCGTGGAGCCGCGCGACCCACCGAACTGCGTGGGTCGCCCTTCTACAACATCCGACGCCCATTGCAACAACGTCTTTTCACAAGGGCCGCAGTTCCTTGAGGCCGCCCATGTACGGCACCAGCACCTCGGGGATGACGACGCTGCCGTCCTCGCGCTGGTAGTTCTCCAGGATGGCGATGCTCGTGCGCCCCACGGCCAGGCCACTTCCATTGAGCGTGTGGACGAGCTGGGGCTTGTCCCCCTTCTGGGCGCGGAAGCGGATCTTCGCCCGGCGCGCCTGGAAGTCGCCGCAGTCCGAGCAGGAGGAGATCTCCCGGTACGCTCCCTGGCCGGGCAGCCAGACCTCGATGTCGTACGTCTTCTGGGCGGAGAAGCCCATGTCGCCGGTGCACAGCAGCATCACCCGGTGGTGCAGCCCCAGGCGCCGCAGGATGTCGCACGCGTCGTCCGTCATCTTCTCGAGCTCGTCGAGGCTCGTCTGCGGCGAGGCGAACTTCACCATCTCCACCTTGTGGAACTGGTGCTGGCGGATGAGGCCCCGGGTGTCCCGGCCCGCCGCGCCCGCCTCGGCGCGGAAGCACGGGCTGAAGGCGCAGTAGCGCAGGGGCAGCGACTCGCCCTCGAGGATTTCATCCGCGTGGTAGTTGGTGACGGGCACTTCCGCGGTGGGAATCAGGAAGCGCTCGGGCTCGCCCGCCGTCTTGAAGGCGTCGTCCTCGAACTTGGGCAGCTGGCCGGTGCCCATCATCGTCTCGCGCAGCACGAGGTAGGGCGGCAGGAGCTCGACGTAGCCCTTCTGGGTGTGCACGTCGATCATGAAGGAGACGAGCGCGCGCTCCAGCCGCGCGAGCGCTCCCTTGTAGAAGGTGAAGCGCGAGCCGGACACCTTCGCGGCGCGCTCGAAGTCCAGCATCCCGAGCTTCTCGCCCAGCTCGAAGTGCTGCTTGGGCGTGAAGGGCAGTTGGGGCTTGTCCCCCCAGATGCGCACCTGCACGTTCTGCTCGGCGCTCGCTCCCTCGGGCACGGACTCGTGCGGGATGTTGGGGATGAGCAGCAGGATGCGGCTGAGCTCCTCCTCCACCTCCTTGAGCCGCGCCTCCTTCTCCTTGATGTTCTGCGACACGGCGCGCATCTCGCCGCGCAGGGACTCCAGCGCCGCCGGATCCTCCTTGGCCTTGCGCTTCATCTCCTCGTTGGCGGCGTTGCGGCGCGCGGAGAGCGACTCCATGGCCACGTAGAGCTCGCGCCGCTCCGACACGAGACTCTTGAAGGGGCCGAGGTCCAGGCTGCCGCCCCGGGATTGCAGCCGGGCGACCACCGCATCGAAGTTCTGCGCGACGTTCTTGAGATCCAGCATGGCGGCGGTTTGTAGTCACCCCACGCCCACCCGGCAAGACTGGAAGCGCCCGGGCGCCCGGAATAGGACGCCCGGGGGGCCCCGGGACTACTCGAGGAAGGTGATCTCGTCCTCGATCTCCTTGCGATCCTGCGCGTCGGGCTTGCGCGAGAGGTACTCGCGGAAGGATTTGACGGCGTCCTTCTTCTTGCCCTTCTCCTTGTAGGCGTAGCCCAGGTGGTACCAGCCGTCGGCGTTGTCCGGCGCGACGGTGATGGCCTTGGTGTACCAGTCGATGGCCTTGCCGTACTGGTTCTGCTCGCCCCAGGCCCGGCCCAGCTTGTAGTAGAGGCCGGTGAGGCTCGGGTCCGTCTTGAGGGCCTGCTCGTAGGAGCGCACCGCGTCACGCCAGTGCATGGCGGTGAAGTGCGCGTCTCCCATGGAGGCCAGGGCCTGGCTGCTCTTGGGGTCCACCTTGAGCGCCGCCTGGAAGGCCTTGAGGGCGTCGTCGACCTCGCTGCGGTCCAGATGGGCATGGCCCAGGGCCTCGTAGGCGTCGATCCGCTTGGGATCCAGCTCGACGGTCTTCCTCCACGCCTCGATGGCCTCTCCGGGCTGCTTGGCGTCGCGGTAGAGCACGCCGAGGGCGAAGTGGTAGTCGGCCCGCTTGGACGCGCGCTCCACGGCGGTCTTCATGTTCTCGATGGCCGGGCCGAACTCGCCGCGCTGGGCCTTCACCTGCGCGAGGTAGAAGTTCGCCTCGGCGTTGGAGGGCTCGAGCTTGAGCGCCTGCGTCAGGTTGGCCTCGGCCTCCTTGAAGCCCGCGTTGGCCTCGTTCTCCTTCTGGGCCCGCCGGGCGGTGACGCCCTTCTCGAAGTTGACGGCGCCCAGGTTGATGGCGAGGCCCACGTCGCGCGGATCCTGCTTCTTGGCCTGATCCAGCTCGGCGATGGCCTCGTCCAGCTTGCCCTGGCGCCACAGCACCATGCCGCGCTGCAGCCGTCCGCCGGGGAGCGCGTGCGGCTGCAGCTCCATCGCCTTGTCGATCTCCTTCTGGGCCTTGTCCAGATCGCCGGCGAGCAGCGCCACGCGCGACATCCCCAGGTGGGCCTCGGCCGACTGGGCGTCGAAGCCCACGGCGCGCTCGAACTCCTCCTGGGCCCGCGCGGTGTCTCCCTCGGAGAGCGCCAGCTCGCCCAGGCCCACGTGCACCACGGCGGTCTCCGGCGCCTTGCCGGCGGCCTCCGTGAAGTCCGCCTTGGCCTGCTCCGCGCGGCGCAGGCGCAGGTGGAGCCGGCCGCGCGCCACCTGGGCCTCGACGAGCTGGGCGTTGGCCTTGAGGGCGCGCGTGTAGTGCTCCTCGGCGGAGCTGTTGCCGCCTTCGGCCTCGGTGATGCGGCCCTGGAGGTACTCGAGGTGGGCGTTGTCCGGGAAGCGCTGGAGCGCCCCGGTCACCTGCGTCTTCGCCTCCTCCATCTTGCCGAGCGTCACCAGGAGCGAGGCGTAGCCATCCGCCGCCTCGAGGCTCTCCGGCTCGGTCTTGGCCGCCGTCTCGAAGAAGGGCAGGGCCTCCTCGAACTTGCGCTGGGCCTGGAGCACGTAGCCCAGGTAGCGCTTGCCCAGGTGGGACTCGGGATCCTTCTCCACGGCGATGCGCAGCTCCTGCTCGGCCTCCGGAATCTTGGCGAGCTGGAAGAGGGCGATGCCCTTGAGGGTGCGGGCGCGCGACAGCTCCGTGGCGCCCATGCTCTCCCCGAGCTTCTCGTCGAGCGCGCGCTCGGCGGCCTCCAAGCCCTTCTGGGGCGCCTGCTTGCGCAGCAGCAGCTCCACCGAGGCCAGCTCCACCGCGGAGATGATGTGCGAGGGGTCCGCCTTGAGCGCGGCCTCGTAGGCCTTGACCGCCTCGTCCGCCTTGGCTGCCTCCTGGTAGAGGTTGCCCAGGGCATGCTGGGCCTTGGCCAGCTCGGGCTGCCGCTCCACGACCTGCTGGAGCGTCGCGATGGCGTCCTCGTTGCGCTTCTTGGCCGCCTGGGCCTCGGCGAGCAGGAGCGCCACCTCCACGTCGCCCTTGTTGGCGTTGCCCAGGTGCGCGAGCGCCGCGTCCGGATCGCGCTGGCTCAGCGCCACGCCCGCCCGGTACTTGAGGTACTCGGGGTGCATCTCGCCCATCAGCTCCAGGTTCTCCTGCTCCTCCTGGGACTGGCAGCGCGACAGCTCACCGCTGTTGGCGGCCGAGTAGCGGCGCTGCAGGTAGAAGATGGACTGGCACCAGAGCGCGCGGACCTCGGGGTACTCCTTGTCCGCGAGCACCCGGGCGGTGGCCTCGCGCGCCTGCGTGTAGCCCTGGAGCGAGTCCTGCAGCAGCGCCTTGCGCGCGGCCTCCACGTCCGCGTAGCCGTCGGCCCCGGGCTTGATCTGCGCGGGGAAGAACTTCTTCATGCCGAAGACGCCATAGCGCGTGGCGCCGAAGCTCAGCCCCGTGAGGACGACCACCGCTCCGGCCGCGACGGAGATGACCAGCGGCAGCTTCTTCTTCAGCTTGCCGAGGATGATCTCCGCGCGCGAGGTGCTGTCCACCACGGAGACCTGGGCCATGCGGCCGCCATAGAGCTGATTGATGCGCTCCATGTTGGCGGCGCTGGAGGCGCCCGCGGCGGCAGGGGCCTTGGCGCCGGACTCGGTGGCGGGCGCGGCGGCGGCGGCGGCCGCGGCTGGAGGCGCCGCCGGGCCCTCCATCAGCTTCGCGATGGCCGTGGCGAACAGCGGCACCGTCCCGATGGGGGACCAGCCCTCTCCATCCGCGGAGACCTCCTCGTTGCCGAGCAGCTGGCCATCCTCGAGCATCTTGACGATCACGCCCTCCTCGAACGGGCCGAAGACCTTGCCCGAGCGGCGGCGCACCTGGAAGCGCTTGACCTGGGGCCGGGCCTTGTTGGCGCTGCCCTTGGCCGCGTCGTCGATGAAGCTGAGCATCTCCAGGCCATCGGCCGCGCCCGTGGTGGGCGGCGGCGGCAGCGGCGCGGAGAGGTCCACCTCGAGATCATCCCCGCCCGCCGGGGGCGGCGCGGAGGGATCGAACTCGAGCGCGTCCGGGATGGAGGCGGGCGCCATCGGAGGCTCCGAGAAGTCGAGGCCCACGTCCATCGAGGCGGGCCCGGACGCCATCGGCGCGGAGTAGTCCATGGCCGCGGGAGGCGGCAGGGCGAAGGGGTCCTCCTCCTCGACGATGGCGGCGGCGGCGTAGGGCTCCTCGGCCGGCGGGGGCGGGAGGGCGAAGGGATCCTCCTCGACCGGGGCGGCGGCATAGGGATCCGCGGCCGGCGGAGGCGGGAGGGCGAAGGGATCCTCCTCGACCGGGGCGGCGGCGTAGGGATCCGCGGCCGGCGGGGGCGGGAGGGCGAACGCGTCGTCGGCGCCCGCGGAGGCGAACCCGTCGTCGGCCGCGGGAGGCGGCGGCAGGGCGAACGCATCCGCTCCGGGCGCGCTCCCGGAGTACGCGCCGAACCCGTCATCGGCGGCGGCGTACGGGTCCCCGGAGGAGGCCGGAGGCGGCAGGGCGACGGCGTCCTGGGCGTACGGGTCCTGGGCGTACGCGTACGGGTCCCCGGAGGAGGCCGGAGGCGGCAGGGCGACGGCGTCCTGGGCGTACGGGTCCTGGGCGTACGCGTACGGGTCCCCGGAGGAAGCCGGAGGCGGCAGGGCGACGGCGTCCTGGGCGTACGGGTCCTGGGCGTAGCCAGGGTCGGAGGCCCCGGGCAGGGGCACGGCGTCTCCAGCGGCGTAGCCATAGGCCGAGGACTCGCCGCCGGGCAGCGGGACGGCGCCTTCCGAGGCGTACGCCGAGGAGGGCTCGGACGTGCCGACGTCGAAGTCGCCCGTGCTGGGCGTCGGCGCCGGCAGCGGGACGGCGGCGGGCGGCTGGTTGTCCCGGTAGGCGGCGGAGGGCAGCGGCATGGCCACTACGCGCGTGGTCTCCGGGTAGTCCTGCCGGGCGTAGTCGTTGGGGGCCGGGAACGCGCGCGACTGGGCCGGCGTGGGGGCGGGCAGCGGGACGGCCGCGGGCGCGCTGGGGACGGGCAGCGGGATGGCGGCGGGAGTGGGGGGGCGCGGCTCCTCGGCCTTGATGGGGAAGGTGTTCTGGCACCGCGCGCACTTGAGCTTCGCGCCACCCGGTGGGATCCGCTTGTCATCGATGTTGTAATTCGTCTGGCAAGACGGGCACGAGACTTTCATGGGTTTCCTTCAGCGGGGGCCCTCGGGGACCTGAGCAGCCGGACTCACGCAGCGCCAGCAGGTTACCAGAGGCGTTTTCCAGGCGGCAAAGAACGCGACGTCGGGCGGGCGGCGGAGGGGCAGGCGGGCAGAGGACCCCTTGATGTGGCGCGAGAGGGTGCTAGACCCCTGTCTTCCATGCAACCCATCGTCATCCTGGGCGCGGGCCTCGCGGGGCTCTCGGCCGCGCACTTCCTGCAACATCCCTGGATCCTCGTCGAGAAGTCCGAGCGCGTAGGTGGGCTCATCAAGACCGAGGTGCTCGAGGGGTGCCTCTTCGATGCCACCGGCCACTGGCTGCACCTGAGGGATCCGGAGATCAAGGAACTGGTGAACACCCGCTGGATGCCGGATCAGCTCGTGTCCATCCAGCGCAAGGCGGGCGTCTTCTCGCGCGGCGTGTTCACCCGCTTTCCCTACCAGGTGAACACCCACGGCCTGCCGCCCGAGGTGGTGGCGGAGAACCTCGTGGGTTACGTGGAGGCCATCTACGGGGAGAAGGGCCGGGAGCTGCGCGAGCGCGAGCCGCGCGACTTCGCCGAGTTCATCCTGCGCTACATGGGGGAGGGGTTCGCCCGGAACTTCATGTTCCCCTACAACAAGAAGCTGTGGACGGTGGACCCCTCGGAGATGTCCGCCGCCTGGGTGGGGCGCTTCGTGCCCCGGCCCACCCTCAAGGAAGTCGTGGACGGAGCGCTGGGCGTGGGCAGTGACGCGCTCGGCTACAACGCCTCCTTCCTCTACCCGCGCGAGGGCGGCATCGAGAGCCTCGCCCGCGCCATGCTCGCCCACCTGCGCGGCGGCGAGCTGCGTGTCGGCACCGAGCCCACCGCCATCGACTGGAAGGCCCGGGTCGTCACCCTGTCGGACGGGCGCACGCTCGGCTACTCGCAGCTCATCTCCTCCATCTCCCTGCCCGGGCTGGTGCGGCTGCTCGACAAGGGTGGGGCGCGCGTGCCCGACGAGGTGCTGGCCGCCGCGGGCCGGCTGCGCGCCACCACGGTCACCTACGTGTGCGTGGCCGCTCGGGGGAAGAACCGCCAGCCCTGGCATTGGATCTACCTGCCCGAGCCCGAGTTCCACGCGTACCGCATCGGCTCGCCCTCGGCGGTGTACGCGCCCCTGGCCCCCGCCGACACCGCCACCTTCTCCGTGGAGTACAGCCACCACGGCGAGCTGTCCCTGGAGCGCGCCGAGGCGCTCGCGGTGGAGGACCTGGTGCGCTCGCGGATGGTGC
This sequence comes from Cystobacter fuscus, assembly GCF_044360685.1. Classification (GTDB taxonomy): domain Bacteria; phylum Myxococcota; class Myxococcia; order Myxococcales; family Myxococcaceae; genus Cystobacter; species Cystobacter fuscus_C. The sequence goes on from NZ_CP043491.1 coordinate 2,873,085, forward strand.
ACTCGGCGGACGACCTGCTCTTCACCCGTGCCCGGGAAATCCCCCACGCCTACGTCATCTACGACGAGGCCTATGGGCCGGCCAAGGCGGAGATCCTCCGCTTCCTGGAGCACGCGGGCATCCTCCCCGCCGGGCGCTACGGCCAGTGGGAGTACTCCTCCATGGAGGACGCCATCCTCGCCGGAAGGTCCTGCGCCCGACGGCTCAACGGTTGACGGCCAACGGTTGACGGTCGACGGACCCCCGGGGGCGTGCTACGTCGCTCGGCCGGTCATGGCCCCGTACCTCTCCATCGTCATTCCCGTCTACAACGAGGCATCCATCGTCACCTCCGCCGCGGCGGAGCTCACGCAGGGCCTGGATGCGCGCGGTTGGGACTACGAAATCATCTTCGCGGAGAATGGCTCGCGCGACGCCACGCCGCGCATCCTCCAGGAGATGTGCGAGAAGAACCCGCGGCTGCGCTGGTTCCACTCGGAGCGGCCCAACTACGGCGTGGCGCTCAAGGCGGGCATCCAGCAGGCGCGCGGCACCTACGTCTTCTGCGACGAGATCGATCTGTGCGACCTGAGCTTCTATGACGCCGCCCTGCCCCTGCTGGAGAAGGGGGGCGTGGACATGGTGGTGGGCTCCAAGGCCGCCAAGGGCGCGAGCGACGAGCGGCCCCTGGTGCGCCGGCTCGCCACGCGGGTGCACAACGGACTGTTGCGCGTGGTGCTGGACTTCCAGGGCACGGACACGCATGGCCTGAAGGCCTTCCGGCGCGAGGCGCTCCTGCCCGTGGTGGACCAGTGCGTGGTGGACATGGACGTGTTCGCCAGCGAGTTCGTCATCCGCGCCTGGCGCCAGGGGCTGCGCGTGGTGGAGATCCCCATCAAGCTGCACGAGAAGCGCCAGCCCTCCATCCACCTCTTCAAGCGCGTGCCCAACGTGCTCAAGAACGTGGGCAAGCTCGTCTACGTCATCCGCATCCGCGGCACCTGACGTCCCGAGCGTCCCCAGGAGGCATGCGCATGGCGCCGCGGCTCGCATCCATCTCCGTCGATCTGGACTCCCTGCCGCACTACTGCCGCATCCACGGACTGCCCGAGTCGCTGCTGGACGCGCGCGCCCGGGGGCTCGTCTACACCACGGCGGTGCCCCGGTTGCTGGAACTGCTCGCCCAGGTGGGCGTGCCCGGAACGCTCTTCGCCATTGGCGAGGACGTGGCGGGGGACGCACGGGCCGGTGGGGTGTTGCGCGAGGCGCACGCCGCGGGCGTGGAGGTGGCCAGTCACAGCTTCTCGCATGACTACGCGCTCACGCGCCGCACCCCCGACTCCATCCGCGAGGACCTGCGGCGCGCGGACGAGGTGCTCGAGGCGGCCACGGGCGCGCGTCCGGAGGGCTTTCGCGCCCCGGGCTACACGCTCAACGCGGCCCTGTACGCGGCGATGGTGGAGCGGGGCTACCGCTATGGCTCCTCGGCGTTTCCCGCCACCCCGTACTACGCGGCGAAGGCGGCGGTGATGGGGGCGCTGGCGGTGTTACGGCGTCCCTCTCGGGCGGTGCTGGACTCGCCCCGGGTGTTGCTCGCGCCGCGCACGCCCTACTGGCCGGATCCCTCGCGGCCCTACACGCGGGGCGGGGGCTCGGTGCTGGAGTTGCCGATGACGGTGGTGCCCGGCGTGCGCTTTCCCTTCATCGGCACCTTCGTCACCACGCTGCCCCTGCCGACTGTCGAGGCCGCGTACCGGGCCTGTCAGGGAGATGTCTTCTTCAACCTGGAGCTGCACGCGGTGGACGTACTGGACGCGGACGATGGCATTCCGCCCGAGCTCGTGCGCCAGCAGCGGGATCTGCGCGTGCCCGCCGCGCGCAAGCTGGAGCGGCTGCGCACCATCTTCCAGTGGCTCCGGGCCGACCGCGACGTGGTGACGCTGCGCGACGCGGCCGTCCAGCTCGCCCCCACCGTGTAGCCGCGCCGGACGTCCTCAGGGCACGGGCGTGGCCACCGGGTTCCCCGGGGCCTTGTTCCCGGGGGCGCCCTCGCGTGCCCGCTCTAGCAGCGCGCGCAGCTCGGCGCGGCGCGGCTCGGGGGACAGCGTCAGGGCGCGTTCGAGCAACGGGAGGGCCTCGGCGCCGCGCTTCATGCGCACCAGCAGTTCGCCCAGATGGGTGAGCGAGGCCGCGATCGAGGGGTGTCCGGGCCGTAGCGCTTTCTGCTGGATGGCCAGCGCGCGCTCGTAATGTGCCCGGGCCTCGGCATGGTGGCCCATGTCCGCGAGCACCTGGCCCAGCTCGGAGAGGATCTCGGCCATGTCCGGATGGTCGGCGCCCAGGGCCTTCTCGCGCAGGGCGAGCGCGTGCTCGAGGTGGGTGCGTGCCTCGGCGTAGCGGTGAAGTTTCCGGAGGACGCCTCCCAGGTTGGTCAGGGGCGTGGCCAGGTCGGGATGCTCGGGGCCCAGCAGCTTCTGCCGGAGGGCGAGCGCGCTCTCCTGCATCGCGAGCGCCTCGGAGTACCGCCCGAGTTCGGTGAGCGCCACACCGAGGTTGTTGAGGGAGGAGGCGACGTCGGGGTGCTCGAGCCCCAGGGTCTTCTTGCGGATGGCCAGGGCGTGCTCGTACATGTCCCGGGCCTCCTCATGGCGGCCGAGTTCCGCGAGCACCGTGCCGAGGTTGCTGTAGGACTGCGCGACGAACGGGTGGTCCTTGCCCAGGGTCTTGCGGCGCAGTTGCAACGCATGGTCGTACGAGGCGCGCGCCTGCTCGAACTGGCCCATCTCCGCGAGCACGATGCCGAGGTTGTTGTACGAGGCGGCCACCAGGTAGTGCTCGGGTCCCAGCGCCTTCTGGCGCAGGGCGAGTGCGTGCTCGTGCTTCTGCAGGGCCTCCTCGAATTGGCCCATGCGCTGGTAGGTGACGGCCTGGGTGTTGAGCGCATCCGCCCGCGTCTCGTCGTCATCCGCGCACTCCACGGCGGACTCCAGCGCCAGCATCAGGCCCATGGCCTCCGGGTAGCGTCCCTGCCTCCAGCCCACCTGCTTCACGAGCACGGTCCACGCCTGGGCCACCAGCACGAGGTCCTTGCTCTTCGCGGCGAGGGGAATGGCCTGTCGCGCCAGGGCCTCGGCGTCCGCGTACTTCCCGGCGGACTCCTTCAGCTTGGCCATCTGGTGGTAGGCCTGCGCCTGGAGGTGCGGGTAGTCCACCTGCTCCACCTCCCGCAGCCACTCGGTTCCGGATTCCAACGCCTCACTGTACTGGCCCGCCAGCCGCAGTGTCTCCAAGCGATCCATTCGCGTCTGCAACGCCTCCACCCGGACCCGCAGCGCGGGTTCCTCGGGAGGCGGTACGGCCGCCGACATCGCCTTGCTATCCGTGCAGAGCTCCAGGGGAGACAGGGAGCGCGCGGCGGTCTCGGCCTGGGCCAGATGCTCCGCGTCCATGTCACGCGTGAGCACCTCCGTCGTGAGGACGCGCAACTGTTCGCGCCTGCGCTCCAGGCATTCCGTTCCCCGCGCCACCCAGGTGGGTGGGGGTTGCTCGGCTCCCTTGCTGCATACCTCGCCGCGTAGCTTCACCCACTGGGCGGAGTAGCGATCGAGCAGCTCCGACACGCGCGTGACGCTCTCCTGGGCATACGGCAGGTGGGTGTTCAGGATGGCCTGCCGCACCCGCCAGCGCATACCGAAGTCCCAGACGCCATGGAGTTGGCGCTCCAGGCGCGCGCAGGGGGGCTGCGGCTCCGTGCGCATGAACACTCCACCGACGATCAGCGCCGACAGGGTCGACATGAGGGCGGCCACGAGCACCACGCGCCTGCGCAGCCGACGCCGCACCTCGGGATCGTCCTCCAGCTCCGCGACGAGGGCCCGCATGGACTCGGGGCGTTGCGCGGGGTCGGCCCGCAGGCCCTGCATCAAGGGGCGCTCCACCCACGCGGGCACCGGCGAGTTCATGGGCGGTGGCCGTGCGCGGCCCTCGCGCTGGTTCTGGATGGACTCGGCCTGGGTGGCGCCCGCGAAGGGGTGCTGTCCGTAGAGCGCCTCGTAGAGGGCCACGCAGAAGGCGAACACGTCACTGCGGGCATCGGCCGCCTCGCCGCGCAGCAGCTCGGGCGCCATGTAGCGGGGCGTGCCCAGCAGCGTGCCCTGCATCGTGAGGGGGCTGTCCAGGGCGCCCGGAGGCAGGGAGAGATCCCGGGGCGTCTCGGCCGAGGAGGTGGAGGAGGTCTCGGCGCGCGCCAGGCCGAAGTCCGTCACCCGGGCCCGCTCGTCCCGGCCCACCAGGACGTTCTCGGGCTTGAAGTCTCGGTGGACGAGCCCCGCCTCGTGCGCGGCCGCCAGCCCGTGTCCGGCGCCCAGGTACACCGTGAGGATGTCGCGCCAGGAGCGTGGGGCCTGCTCGCACCAGTGCCGCAGCGTCTGCCCCTCCACGCGCTCCATGGCGATGAAGATGGCGCCGTCCTCGATGGTTCCGACGTCGTAGACGGCCACCACGTTGGGGTGGGAGAGGCGGGCCATGGCCTGGGCCTCGCGCACCATGCGGGCCTCAAGGTCCTCCTGGGGGTGGATGGCGTCCGTCCCGCGGCGCAGCAGCTTGAGGGCCACGCACCGGTCCAAGCGCGCGTCGTACGCGGACACCACCACGCCCATGCTCCCGCGGCCGAGCACCTGGAGCACGGTGTAGCGGTTGGCGAGAATCTGTCCGGCCACCACGGGCAGGGGCTCCATGGGGGGCGAGGCGGGAGGCGGGGCCGTCCGGGGATTCAGGTCGATGACGTCCCGGATGACGGTCCGCACGAGGGTGGCGTCCTCCTCGAACACACCGGTGCCCGAATCACCGCCCCCCCGCGGTGGAGCCTCGTCCCTCATGTGCCTGCCTCCCTTTGGGTCCGCGCCGTGATGGGCAGGCACTCATATCCTGGATGGGCGGCGCGTCGACAGGGGACGTTCCTGGATGCCCAGGAAGCGGGCGGGCGGGGCGGCGGGATGACGGCACCCGCCCCTGGGCGAGGCGGATGGGCCAGGGGGCCGCCCGTGGAGGCTCCGGGCTCAGTCGCCGATGAAGCCCTTCAGGGTGTCGATCTGCCGCTGGTGGCTCTGCAACACGGGCGCGGTCCTGCCGAGCAGCAGCGCCAGGGACGTGTCGCCGCGGTAGTCATCCAGGCCCTCCGCGACGAGCTCCTTGCCGCGCTCCTGATCCGCGTTCACCTGATCCAGGAAGGCCTGGTCGAAGTCGGCGCCGCTGCGGCTCGCCAGCTCATCGCGCCGCTCGACGAACTTGCGCACCTGCTTGTCGACCTTCTTGTCGTAGGCCTTCACGCCCTTGTGCGCGCCCTTCTCCGCGCCCTCCCAGCCGGCGCCGCCCGTGGCCGTGTCCTGCGTGTTCAGATCCACCAGGGCCAGCGAGAAGGCCTGGCCTTCGGCCAGCGCGCGCAGATCGTTCAAGTGGTTCTCGTGGTCCCGGATGAGCAGTTGGGCGAAGCGCCGCACCTCGGGATGGGACGAGCGCTCCACGGCCAGCCGGCCCAGGGCGATCTGCTCCTGGTCCAGGAGGGCGAGCTGGTCGGCGAAGCGGACCTTCTCGGCGAAGGCCTGGCCCACCTTCTCCCCTTGGGTCCGGGCGTACTTCGCCTCGTCGTGGGCACATCCCGCGCCCATTCCCAACGCCATCACCAGACCCACGCCGCACAGCATCCGACTCGTTCGCATTCGCTTCTCCTTGGTTGGAGGACCTCGGAAAGCTGGGGAGGGGGGGCGGGACCCACAAGCGCTGGAGCGGGCGGGGGAGCGGGCCCCTGTTTCGTTCCGGGGGACAGGGGGGGCATGGGGGCGGCCCCGGCCTGGACCCTTCGTCACCCGTTCACACGGACGACGCGTGCGACGTCTTCCCCTCCCGGTGCGGAAGGCGATGGTGTAGACAGCCCTTCATGCTCGAGCAGCTCGGCGACAAGGTGAAGCAGGGGCTCCGGGAGTGGACGGAGCGCATGGTGGGCCCGGAGCGCAAGGGGCGCTTGAAGGAACTGGCGCGCGGCGATCACGAGTACGGGGTGGATCCCTTCGGATTCAACCTCGACTACAGCCTGTCGGCGCTCGCGCCGCTCGTGTGGCTCTATCGCCACTACCACCGGGTGGAGGTGTCCGGCATCGAGCGGCTGCCCAAGGGGCGCGTGCTGCTCGTGTCCAACCACTCGGGCCAGCTGCCCATGGATGGGGCGATGATCGGCGTGTCCCTGCTGCTGGAGGCCGATCCCCCGCGCCACGTGCGCAGCATGGTGGAGAAGTGGGTGCCCACGCTGCCCTATGTCTCCACGTTCATGGCCCGGGTGGGGCAGATCGTCGGCACGCCCGAGAACTGCCGCCGCCTGCTGGAGTCCGAGGAGGCCATCCTCGTCTTCCCCGAGGGCACGCGCGGCCTGGGCAAGCTGTGGCCCCAGCGCTACCAGCTCCAGGAGTTCGGTCTGGGCTTCATGCGCCTGGCCCTGGAGACGAACACGCCCATCGTCCCCGTCGCCGTGGTGGGCGCGGAGGAGCAGGCCCCCGCCCTGATGGACTTGAAGCCCGTGGCCCGGCTGCTCGGCTTCCCCTCCTTCCCCGTCACCGTCACCGGGCTGCCCTTGCCGCTGCCCACCAAGTACCGCATCTACTTCGGTGAGCCCCTGCGCTTCACCGGCCGCGCGGACGACGAGGACAGCGAGCTGGACAAGAAGGTCCGCACCGTGAAGACCGCCATCCAGACCATGCTCAACCAGGGACTCAAGGAGCGCCAGGGCGTCTTCTGGTAGGCCGCCCGGCCCCTCGCCATGAATCAGGATCCTTCCAAGAGACCGGCCGTCGTCGTCACCGGCATCAGCGGCAACCTGGGCCGGACGCTCGCCAAGTTGCTGCACAAGCACGAGCGCATCATCGGCATCGATCGGCGCCCCTTCGCGGGCCGGCCGAAGGACGTCGAGATGCACCAGCTGGACCTGCGCAAGAAGAAGGCGGAGGACGTCTTCCGCAAGAACGAGATCCGCGCGGTCATCCACATGGGCATCATGCATGACCCGCGCATGAGCGAGGAGGAACACCACTCCTTCAACGTGGTGGGCACCACGCGGCTGCTCGAGTACTGCGCCAAGTACGGCGTGCCCAAGGTGGTGGTGCTCTCCTCGGCCAACGTCTACGGCCCGAGCCCGGACAACTCCAACTTCCTCACCGAGGACGCGCCGCTCATGGCGGCCAGCCGCTTCTCGGGGGTGCGCGACCTCATCGAGGTGGACATGCTCGCGCACAGCTTCTTCTGGAAGCACCCCCACATCCAGACCGTCATCCTGCGGCCCGTGCACATCGTCGGCCCCACCATCAAGAACGCGCCGAGCAACTACCTGCGGCTGCGCCACCCCTGGGTGATGGCGGGGTTCGATCCGATGGTGCAGCTCATCCACGTGGAGGACGTGGCGCGCGCCATGGTCGAGGCCGCCCTGCGCCCCGAGCCCAAGGGCGTCTACAACGTGGTGGGCCCGGGCGAGGTGCCCCTGTCCTCCATCCACCGCGAGCTCCAGCGCGAGCCCATCCCCGTGCCGCACCTGGTGGCCCGTCCGCTGCTCGGGTTGCTCTTCAAGTACCGGCTGGCCAACTTCCCCCCGCCCGAGTTGGACCACATCCAGTTCCTGTGCAACGTGGACGGCGCCCGCTGGCGCCAGGACGTGAGCTGGCAGCCCCAGCACTCCATGCGCGAGACCATCCGCTCCGTGCTCGGGGAGTAGGCGCCGCCCCCTGACATGTCTGTCAGGGGAGCGTCACCCCCCGCCCCCTTGGGAATACGGACACGGATGTCAGGCACCTGTGTTTTTCGTGACTCAGCCGGTCCCCGCTGTCCCGCCCAACCCCTTGAATTTCCAACAGTGGGCGGCGCACAGGGGCATGGCACCCCGATTGCTCTAGCACCAGGACAAGAAACGCGGTGAGGGCGGGCCTCGAATGCCCCTCACGTCGCGAACCTGGTGAGGAAGTTCCATGGGGGAACTTCCGACGCCCACCGCCTCGGCCGGCCCCGGGACGGTGGGCGTTTTTTTTGCCCGCGCTCAGGGCAGCGCGCCGTCGAAGGGACCCCCGGCCTGCTTCTCCAGCAGCCACTTGCCATCCCGGTAGACGAACTCCGAGGTCACCTGCTCCTCCTTCACCGACACCGAGGGCAGGCGCGTCCAGCGCAGGCGGCTGGTGACGCGCGCCCGCTGTCCTTCCTCCAGCAGCTCGACGCCCTCGATTTCGTAGTCGGTGACGTCCAGGTCCTTCTCGTCGTTGTTTTCCCGGAGGGCCTTCTCGAAGTCCTTCTGGCGCTCGGGCACGACGTACCGGCTGGCGAACCGGTAGTCCTTCCAGCGCACCCGTTGGTGGAAGGACTCCACCGTGGGGCTCAGGGTCTCGAGTTCGATCTTCTTCTTCGTGTGGGCGCATCCCCCACCCAGGCAGAGTGCGAGGAGCACGGCAAGCAGGCGATTCACCCGAAGGACGCTAGCACCCAATGTCGAGGGGGCGAAACGCACGGGGGCGCGGTGATATGGTCCGCCACCGCATGGCCAAATCGTTGGTGGAGCGGTACGAGCAACTCCTCGCCCAGGATCCCACGTCGTCGGTCTTCGTGGAGCTGGCCAAGGCATTGATCGCCAAGGGCGAGCATGCGCGGGCCATTACCGTTTGCGAGCAGGGAATCTCCCATCATCCGCAGTCGGTGACGGGGCGCGTGTTGTGGGGCAAGGCCCTCATCTTGATGGGGCGCCCCGCGGAGGCGATGGCGCAGTTCGATCAAGCCGTGACGATCGACAAGGAAAACCCGCACGCCTACAACCTCATCTCCGAGGTGTTGTTGCAGCGGGGCCTGTACCGCTCGGCACTGCCCATCCTGCGCAAGGCGCTCGCGCTGCAGCCCAACGACGCCCGCGTGCGCGGGTGGATGGAGCAGGCCCAGGCCGCGCTCGCCGGCGGTCCCGCTCCGGCCTTTGGTGACCTGGGTGCCCTGGACGTTCCGGCGGAGGAGCCCGCCGCCGAGGAACCCGCCGCCGCCACGGACACGGCGTCCGAGGAGAAGACCGAGCTTGTCGCGGTCGCCGACGCGTCCGCGCCCGCCGCCGAGGCGCCGGCCGCCCCCGCGCCGGAGATGCCGCTGTTGGAGCTGGCGGCCGATGACGAGGCGAGTGCCCCCCGGCCCGCGTCTCCGCCCCCGCCCCCGGAGGAGGCCCTCGTCCCCGGGACCATCGAGCTGCAACTGCCCTTCGACGAGGAGGCGCCGCTCGTCGCGGACGAGGAGCCACCGGCCGTCGCGGCGGAAGCGGCTCCGAGCGGCGACGCGGACGAGGCGCCCGCCGTGGAGGCCGCCGCCATCGAGGAAGAAGGCGGATTGCTCGCGGACCTGCCTCCGCTGGCGCCGCCCCCGCTCGCGCCCCCGGAGTCCGAGCCCGAGGCCCCCACCGAGGAGCCGGCTCCCGTCGGCGCGCGCTCGGGTGACACGGGCTCGCGTCGGGGCCTGCTCGAGGGGCTGCCCGAGGTGGCCGCGGTCAAGCCCCGCGTGCCCGCGCCCACCGCGGCTCCGGCGCCCAAGGCCGCCGTCCCGGACATGGCGGCCCAGGTCGCCGCCTACGAGAAGGAGCTGCGCGCGAAGCTGCTGCCCCAGGTCTCGGGCCCGTGGATCTCCGCGCGCGCGCTCAAGGGGATCGCGGCGGTGGGCGTGGTGGTGTTGGCGCTCGGCGTGTTGCTCGTCGTCCGGGCCAAGCAGGGAGGCCAGGCGCTCATCGCCGCGTTGGATCGCACCGCGCTCCTGCTGCAGAAGGACACGGAGAGCTCGCGCCGGGACGCGCTCAAGCTGCTGTCCCAGGTGACCTCGCTGGAGTCGGACAACACCCGCGCCTGGGCCCTGTCGGCCGAGGCCCATGCGCTGCGCTACGCGGAGAACGGCGATGCCCAGGAGCTCGTCGAGGCGCTCACCGCGATCAACCGCATCGGCGTGCGCGCCGAGCAGCCGGCGCTCGCCCTCGTCGTGGACGCGCTGGTGGCGGACGCGAAGGACCGGGACTCCGCCAACCGGGCCCTGCTGAGCGCCAACGTGCAGAGCTCGGAGATCGAGGCCCTGGCCGCCGAGGCGCTGCTGGCGCGTGGCCAGACGAAGGAAGCGCTGGAGCGCCTCTCGCGCTCGCTGAAGCTGTCGCCCCGCAACGTGCGCGCCCTGGTGACGCTCGGGGAGTACTACCGGGACGCGGAGGATCCGGTGAATGCCCTGCGCCTGTTCTCCGCCGCCACGAAGCTCGCCCCGGATCACCCCGTGGCGCGGCTGGGCGTCGCGGAGAGCCAGTGGGTGCTCGGGCAGGATCTGGAGCAGGCGCTGGCGGATGTGCAGGCGCTGGCCGACGACGGGACCGTGCCGACCTCCGAGAAGGAGCGCTTGCGGCTGGTGCGTGGCCGGTTGATGACGGCGCGGGGCAAGGGCCGTGACGCGCGGGCCCTGCTCTCCGAGGGCACCCAGGGTCCGCTCGCGCGCGACATCCTGGTGGCGCTGGGCGAGGCGAACCGGGCGTCCGGGGACATGGTCGCGGCGCAGAACTCCTTCGAGAAGGCCTTGACGCTCTCGCCCGACAACGAGGCCGCGAAGGTGGGCCTGGGCCGGACGCTGCTGGACCGGGACCGCGAGCGCGAGGTGCTCACCCGGGTGGAGGGCGAGGGCCGTCACGTGGCGCTGGTGCGGGCCGCGGCGTACACGAAGCTGGGCGACTGGAAGCGCGCCCGCCTGGAGCTGGCGCACACGCGCGTGGAGTCGCGCTATCCCGCCGAGGCCATCGTCTACATGGCCCGCGCGGATGCCGCCGAGGGGGAGCGTGACCGGGCGCAGGTGGCGCTGGAGAAGACGCTCGCGGCGGCCAAACGCGAGCGCGCCGGGGTGCGCACGGCGCTGGCGTTGATGCAGTGGCAGGACAAGGCCCCGGACAAGGCGGGGGGCCTTCTGGAGGCGGCCATGGCGGAGGACGCGCGCAACTACGAGGCCGCGTGCGCGCTGGGCCGGCTGCGCCTGTCCCAGGGTCTGCCGGACGTGGCGCTCAAGCCGTTGAATCAGGCGCTGGAGCGCAATGCCTCCCACGGCGAGGCGCGCGAGGCGCTCGGCCGTTCCCTGCTGTTCCTGGGCAAGCCCTCCGAGGCGCTGCAGCAGTTCGACACGTGGCGGCTCGACAACCCGGAGGCCGCGGGGGCCCACAAGGGCGCCGCGATGGCGCTCTACCACACGGGGAAGACGAAGGACGCCGAGGCCTCCTCGGCGCGCGCGGTGAAGCTGGCGTCGGGCGATCCGGAGGCCTACCGTGTGCGCGCGGACATCCTCTTCGCCCTGGGCGACACCAAGGGCGGCTTCGGCGCCCTGGAGAGCGCCAACAAGCTGGACAGCAAGGCGCCGGAGACCTTCTGCGCCATCGCCTCCGCCTTCCTTCGCCAGGGGCTGGAGGACAACGCCGACAAGGCCTTCGAGGCGGCGCGGCGCGAGGGGCCCGACACCGTGTGCGGCCAGATTGGCGAGCACTGGGTGAAGGACTCGGGAGGGCGCGCGGCGGCCAAGGCGCTGCAGGAGATCACGAAGAAGGCGCTCACGCCCTGGGACAAGGCCTTCGCCCAGTCGGCCATGGCGCGGGTGCTGCTGTCCGCCGGTGCCACCAAGGAGGCGCGCGAGGCGGCGAACGAAGCGGTGCGGCTGGAGCCCTTCTCCGGACGTGCCCACCTCATCCTGGGCCAGGTGGCGCTCAAGCAGCGCGAGGAGGCCGTGGCGCTCCAGGAGCTGTCGCGCGCGGTGGAACTGGAGCCCGCGGATGGTCCGGCGTGGCTGTCCCTGGGTGATGCGCTCGCGCGTCAATCCGCGGAGACGCCGCGCGCCATCCAGGCCTATCAGACGTTCTTGAAGCTCGCGTCGGCCTCGCCCGAGGCGGGCCGGGTGCGCAAGGCCCTTCCGGTCCTCATTCGCCGCAACAAGACGGGAGGCCGTTAGGTGGTGACCTCGTCGACTCCTCCGCCGCTGCCGCTCATGCGCATCATGAGTGGCAACGCCTTCCTGCTGTCCATCCTCTACCTGCTGGTGGGGATCGGGGTGGAAGCGGCGCGGCGGCTGAGGCCCTCGTCTTTCGTCATGCGGCTGTCCCTGTCGCTCGACTCACTGCCGGCCCGGGTGCTGGAGCTGGTGGGGCTGATGGAGCCGCTGCGCGAGGCCTACTTCGCCGGCCGCATCACCGAGGCCGTGCTGCGCCTCGTCTTCAGCACCACCACCATCGGCATCATCTTCCTGCTCGCCGTGGGCGTGGGGCTGCTCATGGGCACGCTGCGCGGCTTCCTGCTGCGCCAGACCGCCCGGCACTAGTTCTTCGTCCAGGGCCGCCTCTGCCGCCTCGTGGCCGAGCGCGGCTTCCGGGCTCACCCGCCGACCGCCACCGGGACGGCTTCCTCCTGGGGCTCGACGAGCGATTTCTTCTCCCAGGCGCGGCCTCGCCAGCGGAACCAGAAGATGATGCCGCGCGTCCACTCGTCCGTCGCGACGGTCAACCAGATGCCGGGCAGTCCCAACTGGAGCTTGAAGACGAGCAGATAGCCCAGGGGCAGGCTCATGCAGACCATGGAGACGAAGGCGATGTAGACGCAGAACTGCGCGTCCCCGGCGGCGCGCAGGGCGTTGACGAGGACGAGGTTGAAGGAGCGTCCGGACTCCAGCAGCAGGCTCAGCAGGAGGACCCGCGAGGTGAGCTGGAGGATGTCCGTGTTGGTCGTGAACAAGCCCACGAGCGGCAGGCGCAGCAGGATGACGAGCAGATCCACCAGGACGGTGATCGTCACGGCCCACTTCAAGCTCTCCAGGGCGCGCCGGTAGGCCTCGTCGGGCTGGTGGGCCCCCACCATGCGCCCCACCAGGATGGACGTCCCCATTCCAATCGCGAGGCTGAACAGGAAGATGTACTGGGAGATGGCCATGGCGTACTGCCGGGACGCGATGGCCGTGGGTCCGAGGAACGTGACGTAGTAGAGGAACACCGTCTGGCAGGAATGGTAGGTGAGCTGCTCGACGCCAGCGGGCACGCCCACCTTGAGGATCTTGCGGCTGTACTCGCGCGAGAACGTCACGTAGTCGCGCGCCACCATCCGCACGTCCATCACCCGGTAGAGCATCCACAGGAAGACGACGAGCGCGGTGGCGCGGCTCACCCCCGTGGACACCGCCGCTCCCGTCACCCCCCAGGCCGGCAGGCCGAAGTGGCCGAAGATGAGCGCGTAGTTGCACACCACGTGCAGCACGTTCATGCCCAGCGACACGTACATGGACTGCCGCGTGAAGCCGTAGGTGCGGATGAGGGCGGAGACGACGTTGATGAGGGCCTGCAGGAAGATGAATCCGCCCGCGATGCGGATGTAATCCCGCGCGTGGGCCAGCACCGGGCCCTGCAGGTTCATGTGCGTCAGGATGAAGTCGCCGAGCGACAACAGCACCGCGCTCACCACGAGCCCGAGCATCAGGTTCATGGTGATGGCCAGGGCGGCGATGCGGGCGGCCTCGGCGTTCCTGCGCGCCCCGAGGTACTGCGCCACGACGATGGAGGCGCCGTGGCTGACGACGTTCATGATGAGGATGCACAGGGCGATGTACTGATTGACCACGCCCACCGCGGAGACGGCATCGTCCGAGACGCCGCTGAGCATGAGCGTGTCCGACGTGCCCATCAGCATGAACAGCATCAGTTCCAGGAAGATGGGCCAGGTCAGGCGGAACAGTCCCAGCGCGGGCGGCGCCGGGGCTTCCGTTCGAGGCGGTGCGTCCATGGCCTCGCATGTCGCATGCCTCGGGAGGGCTGTCGAGCGTCGGCCGGACGCCCGCTCAGCGGGCCACGAGACGGCATGCCGTTGGTGCGGCAATTTTCTGGCGTCCACGAGCCGCTGGGATTCTCACGTTCCGAGAACGCGAGTCACGAGTGCCCCCCTCGCGGCGGAGGTTGCGGCTCCTGGGTCAATCCAAGACAGCAGACGTCCCGGGGTCTGCGCGGAAGACGACAAAAGCAGCGCGGGAGGAGGGGAGGGGTCGTCGCGAGGGGAGCGGGGATAAAACGGGATTAAACCCGAAAAAAAGAGCGAACCGCTCAATACGGATGTCGTGAGCATGCGTGGCACGGCGAGGCAGGCACTCGTGTGTCGTCTCGGGGTTCCCGAAAACCCATCTCTCAAGGAGAAGCTGACTATGTGGCGACAGGGATTGCGTGGCTTTGCGAAGACTTTCTTGTCCACGGCGGCGGTGGTCTCGTCGTTGGGGCTGGGACTTGCCGCGCAAGACGCGGCCGCGGCGTGTCGAGGCAACTGGGCCGAGGGAACGGCCTACAACGTCGGTGACGGGGTGAGCTACAACGGCGGCAAGTACTCGGCGCTCGTTTCGCATACCGCCTGCGTGGGTTGCGGCTGGAACCCCGTCGCGGCACCGTCGCTGTGGAAGACGGGCGGCGATTGCGGCACTACCACCCCGCCGCCCACGGATCCCCCGCCCCCCACGGGCTCGGGCATCGCCGCCATCCTGAGCGAGTCCACGTTCAACGCGATGTTCCCCGGCCGCAACGGCTTCTACACCTACTCGGCCCTGGTGGCCGCGGCCAACACCTTCCCCGGGTTCGCCACCACGGGTGACACCACCGCGCGCAAGCGCGAGGTGGCCGCCTTCCTCGCCAACATCGCCCACGAGACCGGCGGCCTCGTGTACATCGAGGAGATCAACAAGAGCGTCATGTGCGACACGAGCTGGGGCCCTCCGGGCTGCGGCTGCGCGGCGGGCAAGATGTACTACGGCCGTGGTCCCATCCAGCTGTCGTGGAACGGCAACTACTGCGCCGCGGGCAACGCGCTCGGCGTGGACCTCAAGAACGACCCCGACCGGGTCGCGCGCGACGCCACCATCGCCTGGCGCACCGGCCTCTGGTTCTGGATGACCCAGGCGGGCGCGGGCTCCCGGCCGGCGCATGACTCCATCGTCAACGGCTACGGCTTCGGCCAGACCATCATGAGCATCAACGGCGCCCTCGAGTGCTATGGCCGCAACCCCGCCCAGGTGCAGAGCCGCGTGAACAACTACCTGAACTTCACGGGCAAGCTCGGCGTGAGCCCCGGCAGCAACACCGGCTGCTGAGCCATCCGGCTCGAGGGGCGGAACCCAGGGGTTCGGGTTCCGCTCCTCCTCTTCAGGGAGTTACAGCGGGGGCCGTGCCTTGCGCACGCTCTCGCGCGCCTCCATGCGGGCCACCCAGGCCTTCACGTGGGGGAAGGGCTCCAGCTCCAGTCCCATGGGGCCGCGCAGCATCAGGTTGGAGACGAGCGAGAAGTCCGCGATCGTGAGGGAGCCGCAGAGGAACTCGTGCTGGGCGAGCACCCCCTCCAGGATGCCGAGATCCCGGCGGACCTTCTCCAGGCCGGCCGTGTACTTCGCCTCGTCCTTCTCGCGGCCGAACATCTTCGCGTAGACGGTCTCCATCAGCACCTCGGAGGTGGACGGCGACAGGGTGGTGGCCTGCCACTGCAGCCACTGCTGCACCTGGGCGATGCCCCGGGCGTCCATGGGCATCAGTCCACTGCCGGGCTTCAGGGCCGCCAGGTAACAGAGGATGGCGTTGGACTCCCAGACACAGAAGCCGTCGTCGTCCTCCAGGACGGGCACCTTGCCGTTGGGGTTCTTGGCGAGGAACGCCGGCGACTTGTGCTCGCCTTTCATCAGATCCAGGGGCGCCAGGGTGACGGGCAGGCCGAGCTCGTGCACGACGGCGAGCACCTTGTAGGCGGCGGTGGAAAGCGGTGGGGCGTACAGCTTCATCGGGGTGGACTCCAGGGTCGGGGGTGAAACGGGGCGTACCCTAACCTGAACGAGGGATCTTCATCCTCCCTGGCGCTCACCGGTGTCCGAGCTCTCTCGCACAGCCCGGCGAGATGGATGCGACGCCAAGGTATTTCCCGCTGGACGGTGAACTCCTTTTCCAACACCTTGAGGGAGTTCAACGGGGAGCAGGTGATTCCCGAGGACAGTCAGGAGAAAGTCATGCGTCTCAGGATGAAGAAGGAGTGGCTCGCCCTCGGAGTGGTCCTCTCGCTCGGCACGCCCTGGGTGGGGCTCGCCGGCGAGGTGAAGACGCCCGAGAAGACCTTCGAGGCGCCCATGGGTCTCACGTTGTCCGTCAAGCAGATTGGTCCGGTCACCCAGGTGACCGATCTGCAAATCATCTGTGTGTTGAAGCATGAGCCCGCGGGGGACCAGTACATCGAGGCGATGCAGGACTTCAATGACAAACAGGGTGGGCTGCTCTCGTCGCTGCGTGAGCGCGGTGAATTCGTGGGCGAGCTGGGCGAGACCTTCCTCTACACGCCGCCGCCGCGTTCCATCACGCCGAAGCGGGTGCTGTTGATTGGCGTGGGTGATGCCAAGGGCGTGTCGCTGGACAGGCTGCGTCTGGTGGGACGGATCGCGCTTCGCGAGGCCGTGCGCCTGGGGGCGAAGCATGTCTCGTTCGCGCCCACGCTGCGCGACCAGGGGAGCACCGTCATCGACGTGGGCGAGGGGGACGCGGCCGTGGTGGAGCAGATGCTGCTGGCCTACGACACGGAAAAGCGATTGCAGCGGCAGGGCCTGGCGCCCAAGTTCAGCCTCTCGTCCTGGGTCATCGAGGCGGGTCCAAAGTATTTCGAGGGTGTCACCACCCACGTGGGGCAAGCCATCAAGGCCGCCAGCGAGCAGATCCATCAGCGCGTGGACCAGCCGTACGTGAACGCGACACCGGCCCCCGCGCGGTAGCCGAGGGTCACCTCGTCTCCCTCCCTCCAGGGCGATGGCGGGCGGCGGAGTGTTGTCGGGTACGCAGGAGGCGCCTTCGTGGATGCCCGGGAGGCCCGGGTACTCGCGGCCACCTCGGCGAGGCCACCCGGGCCCGCCTCGGCTCGAGCCTGACTTCCAGTGTGCCCCCTCGTACTGGTGGCGTGTCCCATACTGGACCGTCGCCGGGCACGAAGGAGTCCCCCGCGCTGTTGCTTGAGCCGGATTCAATTACAAACCAGGAAAGCCAGACGGAATTCCTGTCCTCCCATGCGCCTCCCGGGTCGGCTGTGCCCCAGCCAACATGAATGACCCGGACTTCCCACCGGGCGAGAAGCCTGTCACGCTTGCCGACCAAGCTTCTGGCTTGGGATGGCTACAGCCCGTGGCGGCGGGAACCTGGAGAGGAGTTCGGCATGTCTGAGTATTCAGGAATTCACGGCATGTGGAGCGAGAACGAGGGGACCCGGGTCCGAGCGGCGTGGACACCCCGGCGGCGACCGGCTCCGCTCGGGGCTTACCTGGCCTTCCGGGCCGCCTATGGCCGGTTGCGGCACCTGGCCGGCATCACCCAGGGGCCCGCGGTGCTCGGGGTGGCGGTGGATGGCCGCGGGCACGTGGTCGAGGCGGTGATTGTGGAGCCTGGCCACTCGTTGATCATCGGCCGGCACACCGGCTGCGGGCTCCGGCTCCCGTCCGACACCGTGTCGCTGCGCCAGCTCGCGTTGTACGCGCAGTCCGGCGCTCCGGGCGCCGCGCCGGACATCCGGCTGTGGGACCTCAACACCGAGCAGCTCTTCCTCACCGAGGACGGCGAGCCCAACGCGGCGGTCATCGCCCAGGGCCTGCTCTACGCCGCGGTGGAAGAGTACGCGCTCCTGTTCATCCCCACCCGGGGGCCCTCCGCCTGGTCCTGGCCGGAGCGGGCCGAGGAGGCCTGGGAGGCGCTCCCGCCACGCCACTTCATCGACCAGCGGGCGCCCTCCGCCGACCGCCGCCGGCATTCGCGCCACCTGCGGCTGGACGGCCAGGAGTACCACACGAACGTCACCAGGCTGGGTCCGCTGATGCTCCTGAGCGGGCACGAGCGGCCCGAGGCCGCCTGGGGCTCGCTGCGGCTGGTGGGCGCGGAGCGGGAGGAGGAGCACCACATCTCCCTGGCGCGCCTGGAGCAGGGCGTGCTGCTGGGCCGCTACGAGCGCTGCGGCATCGTGCTGGCGCAGGAGGGGCTGGGCCTCTCTCGCGTGCACCTGCTCCTGGTCCGCATGGGCGGAGAGGTGCTGGCCATCGATACCGCCAGCACCAACGGGACCTGGCGCGGCCCCGTCGAGGTCCAGACGACGGCATTGGAGGACTCGGACAGCCTCGAGCTGGGAGAGTCGCTCGTCCTCCACTGGCGCCGCCTGTCCCGGCGCTCCAGCACCGTGGGGTGACTGCCTGGGCGCTACTCCAGGCGCCCCCTGATGGGTGTCAGACGATTCGCATGAGGCCCCTGATGGGTGTCAGACGATTCGCATGAGGCGTCTACGAGTCCTTTGACACCTCCCGGGGACACCTCCCAGGGCCTTCCGGGGGGCCATCCTCAGGGGTTGCTGGGCTGCTTGGGGGAGCCGTTCCCGAACCCTCGGTGGTTCAGCCCCAGGGCGGAGGTCACTGGCAGCGGTTAGACTTCGCCAATGAACTCCAGCCCATCCAGCCGTCCGTCTGTCGTCGTGGCGGAGCTCGGGCCCACGAATACGGGGAAGACCCACCGCGCCATCGAGCGCATGCTCGAGCACGACTCGGGCATCATGGGCCTCCCGCTGCGCCTGCTCGCTCGTGAGGTCTACGACCGGGTGACCGCTCGAGTGGGCGAGGGGCGGGTCGCGCTGATGACGGGCGAGGAGAAGCGCCTGCCCCCTCGCCCCGACTACTGGATCTGCACGGTCGAGGCGATGCCGCTCGATCGGCCGGTCGATTTCCTCGCCGTGGATGAAATCCAGCTCGCCGCCCACCGCGAGCGCGGGCATGTCTTCACGGACCGGCTGCTCCACGCGCGGGGGCTCCGGGAGACCTGGTTTCTCGGCGCGGACACGATGCGGCCCATGGTCCAGGCCCTCATCCCCCAGGCCTCGGTGAAGCGCGCCACCCGCCTGTCCCAGCTGCGCTACTCCGGGCGTCATTCCCTCAAGAGCCTGCCCCCGCGCTCGGCCGTGGTCGCGTTCTCCGCGGACCGGGTGTACGAACTCGCCGAGTCGCTGCGTCGCCTGCGAGGCGGGGTCGCCGTGGTACTGGGCGCGCTCTCCCCGAGGACGCGCAATGCCCAGGTGGCCATGTACCAGGCGGGCGAGGTGCAGTACCTCGTGGCCACCGATGCCATTGGCATGGGCCTCAACCTGGACCTCAACCACGTGTCTTTCGCGGCGCTCTCCAAGTACGACGGCGCCGAGCAGCGGGACCTCTACTCGGACGAGCTGGCCCAGATCGCGGGCCGCGCGGGGCGCCACCTGAATGACGGGAGCTTCGGGATGCTGAACACGTTGCCCGAGCTGCCGCCGCGGGTGGTCTCGTCCATCGAGTCCCACCGGTTCCCCGCGGTTCGCAGTCTCATCTGGCGCAACTCCTCGCTCGATTTCTCGAGCCCGGAGTCCCTGCTCGATTCGTTGTCACGTGCTCCGCGCAATAGCGCCTTCATCCGCGTGGAGCGCGCGGACGACTTCGATGCGCTCAAGGAACTCTCACACGTTCCCGCCATCCGCGAGGTGGCCACCGACCGGGCCTCGGTCGATCTGCTGTGGCAGGTCTGCCAGATTCCGGACTTCCGCAAGGGGCTCTTCGGCCAGCACGTCGCGCTGCTGCGGGAGACCTTCCTTCAGCTCTCCGAGGGGGACGGGAAGCTGGAACAGGCCTGGCTGTCCCGGCAGGTGTCGCCGCTCGATGACGTGTCCGGAGACATCCACACCCTGATGGACCGGCTGGCCGCCATCCGCATCTGGACGTACATCAGCCATCGCTCGAGCTGGCTGCACGACGCGGAGCACTGGCAGGAGCGCACCCGCCGCATCGAGGACGCGTTGGGCGATGCCCTGCACGAGCGGCTCGTGGAGCGCTTCGTGCAGCGGGCCGCGCGCAGGAGCGCCCGCCGCTTCGTGAGGGCCGCCGCGTCCCCCGCCGCCGGGTCGGACAGCCCCTTCGCCAGGCTGGGGCTGCTGCTGGGGGAGGTGCCGGGCTCGGACGGCGCGATGACCGAGGAGCAGTTCGTCCAGCGGGTGGTCGACGCGACGCACGAGGACTTCCAGGTGGACGCATCCGGAAGCATCTCGTTCGATGGGGAGCCGCTGGCCCGTCTGGTGCGTGGGAAGGACCGGCGCTCCCCGCAGATCGCGCTCGCGGAGCCGGAGGTGTGGACCGGAGGCGCGCGGCGGCGGCTCGAGCGCCGCCTGGTGGCGCTGGCGAGGGATCTCGTCACCGAGGCCATGGGAGGCTTTCCCGCCGAGTCCCTTGCCGGAGGGGATCGCTCCGCGGAGACGCGAGGCCTGGCCTACCGCCTGGCCGAGGGGCTGGGAGTGATTTCCCTGGGGGAGGGACGCGAGCAGTGGCGGTTGCTGGACACGGAGTCCCGTGAGCGCTTGAGAGCATTGGGGGTCCGCGAGGGCCAGCGTTTCCTCTATGTCGCGGAGGCGCTCACACCGCACGCGCTCGCGCGGCGCTGCATGCTGACGGCGCTGTTCCAGCAGGCGCCTTCCCCCAAGGGTGTTCCGCGAGAACCCGCTCTTGGGATCGCGGAGCTGGGGGGCCAGAGCGCGCGCGCCTTCGGCTATGAGGTGCTCGGGAGCGTGGCGTTGCGGATCGACGTCGTCGAGCGGCTCAGCGAGGTGCTGAGCCACCCGCAGGGGGCCCGGCAGGCGCACACGCTCCTGCAGGAGCTGCGTCTGGAGAACGGTGTTCGCGCGCGGGTTCTGCGAGAGCTCGGAGGCCGGTCCGGGGGCGCTCCGGTGAAGCGGCGTCGCCGGCGGCGGGGCGGTGGCGGGAGTGGCGCCCATGGGCCACCGGCTCACGCGGGCGCGCACCCTCAGCCGCGGAGGAGCCGGTCCGGGGAGGGGAGTGTCCAGGGGGGCTCGCCCAAGCCCGAGTGAAGGGCAGTCCCAGGTACTCCAACAGCTTCTCAGAACTCAGAACTCGGTGTCACGCGCCCATCATGGTGTGAGAATTCACAAACAATCACTATCTTGAATTCTCAAGGAGCAGGCGCGCGTGGAGTATTCGGCGAGGGGATGCATTTCAACGAAATATCTGGTAATGGTTTGTCACACCCGTAGCTTCCTCCCGGACATCCAGCAACGCGAGTGTGGCAGGCTTCGACATGAGCTCCGTCAGAAACGTCCGCAGCGCCCCGGTGTACACCCCGCCCAAGTCCAAGGACACCGAACCCAACACTCTGGTCGCCGGGCAGAGGGTGCCCACGTCCGAGGCCTCCGCGAAGAAGCCCGAGCCCAAGCAGAAGGTGGGACACGAGAGTTCCTCTTCGTTCCAACCCCCCACCCCATCGCGCCCGGATGCCGATAGGGTTCCCAGAATTCACGTGCGGGAGCCCAAGACGAAGGAAGAGGCCCTGCTCAGATCGGATGAGGTGCTCAACCCCAAGTCGGAGGATGTGCCAGGCGAGGGGTGGACGATCCTTCGCGACGGGGAGGAGCTCCTCGACGTCCATGAAAGTCGCGCCGCGTCCAAGCAAGTGAAGGACAACCTGAAGCTGGAATTGCAGGAGATAAAGAAGCTCTCGAAGAGCGACCGCGAGAAGTACATGGAAGTGAGGAGCACCCTCGGCGGGGGGGCCGCCAGTAGCATGGGATTGCTGGCGCTCCAGAAGATGCTCTTCCAGGGCAGGCTGCCTGGCGCCAAGGACTTCAAGGGCGAAGGCACCACGCTCGACCATCTGGCGCGTGCGGCCAGCGGGAAGGAACTCGCCGAGGGCATCAACCGGCGCGAGTTCACGCACTGCCTGGTCCGGGAATTGGCGACTCCCAGCTCCATCAATCAGGGGGCTCGTCGAACGTGCGTGCCCACTGCCTTGATGATCGACCTGGCGGACAAGAATCCGGCCGAGTACGCACGCATCTCCAATGGCCTGGCCAGCAAGGAGGGCAAGGTGGAGTTGGCCGACGGCAAGACGACACTCGAGCGCGCGCAGGAGACGTCTTTCACGTATGACAAATCCGGCCGCTCCCTCAACCAGCGCATCATCGCCCCCGCCCTCATGGAAGTCGCCAATGAGGACCTGGACTACGATGACAGGACGGGCGATGGGGGCGGCGCATACGACACGGGTACCGATAAACTCAATGACGCCATCCACGGCAAGGACATGGGGTACATTGAGGTTGGAGACACCGAAAAAGACAGATGGGTCGCGATGCGGATGATCGATATCCAGCTGAAGCAGGGCAAGAACGCGCTGGTGGGCATGAACTACGGGGGCGAGGGCCACGAGGTGCTCGTCACGAGAACCTCGAGGGAGGACGGGAAGGACTATGTCTACTTCACCAACCCCTGGGGCAGGCAGGAGCGGATGCCGCGCGAGGCTTTCGCGGAGCTGATCTATAGCACGCACGAAGGCTCCCGTTCCGACAAGAGCACTCACCGGCGCGGGTCCGGGCAGCAGCCCGAGGCGATCGAGTCGACGGTGCAGACCCTGCCGTCCCTCGCAAGTCTATTCTAGACTCCCCGCGGGGGCAGTGGCGTTTATTGCTCGTCCACGCCGTCTACATCATCGCGAAGCGTCGAGGATGTGCCGGTAGAAGCGCCATTCGGCATCCAGGGCGTGGGCCAGGTTCGCCGCCTGGCGGAAGCCATGGCGCTCCTGCGGGTAGAAATGCCCCTCGGCCCGCACGCTCCGGCGTTGCAGTGCCTGCAACATGTCGCGGGTCTGTTGCGGTACCACCACGGCATCCAGCTCGCCCTGGAAGAAGATCACCGGCACTTCGATGCGATCGGCATGTAATAGCGGCGTTCGTGCGCGGTAGCGCTCGGCGTCGCGCTCGGGGTCGCCGATCAGCCAGTCGAGGTAATCGCCTTCGAACTTGTGCGTCACCCGGCCCAGGGCCAGGGGATCGCTGACGCCGTACAGACTGGCGCCACCGCGAAATACCTTGTGGAACGCCAGCGCGCAGAGCGTGGTGTAGCCGCCAGCGCTGCCGCCGCGGATGAAGGCCTTGCCGCCGTCGACCAGGCCTTGCTCGGCCAGGTAGCCGACCACGGCGCAGGCATCTTCGACGTCCACCACGCCCCATTGCTCATGAAGCTTTTCACGGTAGGCGCGGCCATGGTTGCTGCTGCCGCGGTAGTTCAGGTCGGCGACGGCGAAGCCGCGCTGGGTCCAGTACTGGATGCGCGTATCGAGTACCGGATAGCAGGCCGAGGTCGGCCCTCCATGAATGAACACCACGAGCGGAGGATGGCTGTCCTCGCCGCAGGCGGGATAGAAGAAGCCATGGGCGGTTTCGCCGCCGCTGGGATAGTGGATCGGCCGCGGACGGCTGATGCACTCGGCGGGCAGGGGCGATTCGCCGCCCGCGATGACCTGAGCGCTGCGGGTCTGGCGGTCGATCGCCAGCACCGCCGGGGTGCTGATCGCCGAGGCGGCGATGGCGTAGAAATAGCGGGTGTCCAGGTCCAGGCCGCGGAAACGGGTGTAGCCGCAGCTGTAATCCCGCGGGCGATCTTCCTCACACAGGCCCAGGCGGCCGAAGCCGTCCTCGAACCAGGTGGCCAGGTAGCGCTCGCCGTCCAGCGGTGCCCAGGTGCTGGCGCTGCCCTGCCAGGGCGCCGGGGCGTGATCGGCCGGCATCGCTGGCAGCGCGGTCCAGCCCTCAGCGGTTTCCATCCAGGGTTGCCAGTAGCCGTTGCGGTCGGACAGGCAGCCGAGCCGGCCATCCGCGGTGAAACGCGGTTGCTGCAGGGATTCGGCCTGCTCGCCATCGCCGGCCACGCACCGCGGGTCGCCGTAGCCGCCATCGGCCTGGCGTCGAAGCGTGCACAGCCGCGTGCGCGTCCAGGGCTGCTGGGGGCGCTGCCATTCGATCCAGGCCAGGCGCTCGCCGTCCGCGCTCTGCACGGGCGCGGCATAGAAGTCGGCGCCTTCGGCCAGGACGAGGCGTTCGCCGCTTTCCAGGCCGATGGCCACCAGGCGGTGCTCCACCACGCCTTCGGCATGGGTCTCCTCGACGGCCAGCACCACGCCGTGCCCCTGGCGCAGGTCGCCGTGGCGCCGCTCGCCTCGGGTCAGCGCCACCGGATCGCCGCCGTCGAGCGGCTGGCGGTAGAGCTGCTGGTCCGCCTCGTTGACGAACACCAGCCAGTCCGGCCCCAGGCAGAAGGCGCCGCCGCCGTACTCGTAGACCCGGCTGCGCACGCTGAAGCCCTCCGGCGTCAGGCAGCACGGCTCGTCACCATCGCGCCAGCGCCAGATCCGGCAGCGGGCGTCCTGGGGACGGAATTCGTTGTAGTACAGCCCTCCGGGGCCGACCCGCAGCTCGGCGAAGTCGGTGGCGGCGGCAACGGCCTGGGCGGCGCTGAAGGATTCAGCCCTTCTTGGTGATGAGGCGCGAGTTTCGCTCATTACGAAATGTCAGTTGTCCGATGCCCGCGGTGGCGGTCTTGGCTTCTTCGCGGGCCTTGAGGATGAGGTCGTGGCGTGGAGACTTGCCACACACCGGATCGGTGTTGCTGGCATCGCCCGTCAGCATGAAGGCCTGACAACGGCAGCCACCGAAGTCCTTTTCCTTTTCGTCGCAGGAACGGCACGGCTCGGGCATCCACTCGTAGCCGCGGAAGCGGTTGAAGCCGAAGGAGTCGTACCAGATGTGGTGCAGGCTGTGCTCGCGCACGTTGGGGAACGCCACCGGCAGCTGGCGTGCGCCATGGCACGGCAGCGCGGTTCCGTCCGGGGTGATGGTCAGGAACAGGCTGCCCCAGCCTTTCATGCAGGCCTTGGGCCGCTCTTCGTAATAGTCGGGGGTGACGAAGATCAGCTTGACCGGGTTGCCCTCGGCGGCGAGCCTGGCGCGATATTCGTTGGTGATGCGTTCGGCGCGCTCGAGCTGTTCGCGGGTCGGCAGCAGGCCGACGCGGTTGAGCTGGGCCCAGCCGTAGAACTGACAGGTGGCCAGCTCGACGAAATCCGCCTCCAGGGCCACGCACAACTCGATGATGCGATCGATGTTGTCGATGTTGTGCCGGTGGGTGACGAAGTTCAGCACCATGGGGTAGCCATGGGCCTTGACCATGCGCGCCATCTCGAGCTTCTGGTCGAAGGCTTTCTTCGACCCGGCGAGCATGTTGTTGACCTGCGCGTCGCTGGCCTGGAAGGAAATCTGGATGTGGTCCAGCCCCGCGTCCTTGAAGGCGCGGATCTTCTGTTCGGTCAGGCCGATGCCGGAGGTGATCAGGTTGGTGTAGTAACCCAGGCGCCGGGCCTCGCCGATCAGTTCGGCCAGGTCCTGGCGTACCAGGGGTTCGCCACCGGAGAAGCCCAACTGCGCCGCGCCCATCTCGCGGCCCTGGCGCAGCACGGAAAACCACTCCTCGGTGGTCAGCTCCTTGCCCTGGGCGGCGAAGTCCAGGGGGTTGGAGCAGTAGGGGCACTGCAGCGGGCAGCGGTAGGTGAGCTCGGCGAGCAGCCACAGCGGCAGGCCGACGGCGGGCTTCGGCGGGACTTCAGCCAAGTTCGATCCAGTGCTGTGCACGGGCGACCTCCATGAATTGCTCGACGTCTTCACCGAGTTCGGGGACGCCGGGGTAGCGCTGGTCCAGCTCGTTGATGATCGCCTGCACTGAGCGGGCGCCATCGATCAGACCGCCGATGGCGGCGGCGCTCTCGTTGAGTTTGATCATTCCTTCAGGATAGAGCAGGACGTGAGCTTTCTGGGCTGGCTCGTACTGGAACCGATAGCCGTGACGCCAGCGGGGCGTCTGGTTGCGATCGAAACTCATAGGGCGATCCCCTTGTGCCAGACGCGCTGGTGGGTGACGGTGTGGTAGGGCGGGCGGTTCAGCTCGTAGGCCATGCTCATGGCGTCGAGCATGGTCCAGAGGATATCCAGCTTGAACTGCAGGATCTCCAGCATGCGCTGCTGGCCCTCGTAGGTGGTGTAGTGAGCGAGGGTGATCGCCAGGCCGTGCTCGACGTCGCGCCGGGCCTGGCCCAGGCGGGTGCGGAAGTACTCGTAGCCGGCCGGATCGATCCAGGGGTAGTGCCGCGGCCAGGTGTCCAGGCGCGACTGGTGGATCTGCGGGGCGAACAGCTCGGTCAGCGAGCTGCTGGCCGCTTCCTGCCAGCTGGCGCGGCGGGCGAAGTTGACGTAGGCGTCGACCGCGAAACGCACGCCGGGCAGCACCAGCTCCTGGGAGCGCAGCTGGTCGGGATCCAGGCCCACGGCCTGGCCGAGGCGAAGCCAGGCCTCGATGCCGCCGTCCTGGCCAGGGGCGCCGTCGTGGTCGAGCAGGCGCTGGATCCACTCGCGGCGGATCTCCCGGTCCGGGCAGTTGGCCAGGATCGCGGCATCCTTCATCGGGATGTTGACCTGGTAGTAGAAGCGGTTGGCGACCCAGCCCTGGATCTGCTCGCGGGTCGCGCGGCCTTCATACATCGCCACGTGATAGGGATGGTGGATGTGGTAGTAGGCGCCCTTGGCGCGCAGGGCCTGTTCGAATTCGGCGCGGGTCAGCGGTGTCTTGTCGCTCATGGTCACTCCTACAGCTCGATGCTCATGCCGTCGAAGGCGACTTCCACGCCCCGGCGCTTGAGCTCGGCACGCTCGGGCGAGTCTTCGTCGAGGATGGGGTTGGTGTTGTTGATGTGGATCAGCACCTTGCGTGGCTTCTCGAAGCCGTCGAGCAGTTCCAGCATGCCGCCGGGACCCTCCTGGCACAGGTGGCCCATCTCTCGGCCGGTACGGGTACCGACACCGCGGCGCCGCATCTCGTCGTCCGACCACAGCGTGCCGTCGACCAGAAGACAGTCAGCGCCGGCCATGTGCTGCTTGAGCGCGTCGTCGACCTGGTACAGGCCAGGCGCATAGAACAGCTTGCCGCCCGTGCGCAGGTCCTCGACCACCAGGCCCAGGTTGTCACCCGGGTGCGGGTCGAAACGGTGCGGCGAATAGGGCGGCGCGGCGCTGCGCAGCGGGAAGGGGGTGAACTTCAGGTTCGGGCAGGCTTCGATGGTGAAGCTGCCTTCGAGCTCGATGCGGTTCCACCGAAGGCCACCATTCCAGTGGCGGAGCATATTGAACAGCGGGAAGCCCGTGGTCAGGTCCTGGTGGACCATGTCGGTGCACCAGACCTGATGCGGGCAGCCTTCGCGCAGGCTCAAGAGGCCGGTGGTGTGATCGATCTGGCTGTCGAGCAGGATGATCGCATTGATCCCGGTGTCGCGCAGGGCCCTGGCCGGTTGCATCGGTGCGAAGGACTGCAATTGAGCGCGAATGTCGGGCGAGGCGTTGCACAGGATCCAGTGCACGCCGTCATCGGACAGGGCAATGGAGGACTGGGTGCGGGCCTGGGCGCGCAGGGTACCGTCGCGGTAGCCCTTGCAGTTGGCGCAGTTGCAGTTCCACTGTGGGAAACCACCGCCGGCGGCGGAACCTAGAATCTGAATGTACATGACCACTCAATCGTGCGGCGGCTTAAACAAGAACGCCCCGGCGGACCGAGGCGTTGTACTGCGGGGCAGCTCAGCGGTTCGAGACGTACATGGTGACTTCGAAGCCGATGCGCAGGTCGGTGTAAGCAGGCTTGGTCCACATAGGAGATGCTCCTTCTCAGGGTGGTTGAACTTCGGCCTCGCATCCAGGCCAGCTCCAGGTGGAGCTGTCTCGATGCTTGGGCCGTATGTTACTGAATTTCCCACCTGGCGGGTTTAAATCTTCGTTAATGCTCCTGATACGTTCCTGGCAGGAGTCAGACGGCCGCATGCCAGGGAGCACCCGGGCAAGGCCCGGTCGCGAGCGCGGTCCAGCGCACCTGGCTGGCCAGAAGCCGATGCGCCGCCTTGAGCAGCGCCGGCCCATCCAGTTCACTGACCGACTCTCTCAATGTCTTGGAATAAGATTCTCTCAATGTGTTGGAATAATCCGACGAATGGCCGGCCAATCTTCCTTGCCACTGCAGCTCGAGTCGCTGCGCCAACCCGAGGTTGCCGCCATCGAGGCTGTCGGCCAGTGCAGCGCATTGCTCGCGCAGTCCTAGCCCCGGCCATTGCGCGAGGCGCTCGGGCAGGGCATCGAGGAATTCGGCGATGTGCCCCCACAAGGCCGCACAGTCGCTGCCAGGCGATTGCACACCAAACAACAGTCCGGGGCGGCCGGCCAGTTGGCGGAATGCGCTGAACACCGCATAGCCCAACTGGAGCTCGGTTCTCAGGCGCTGGTAGAACGGCGCCTGGATCAACTGGGCGAGTGCGCGCCAGGCCGCCTCGTCCTGCATCGACAGGCTCGGCGCCGGACACCATACCAGCAGTGCATGCTCGTCCGAACCGCAGGTCACCTGACTCCAGCTGGCTCGCTCGGGCAGGGTGGACGGCTGGCGGAGCTCGTTCGAGGGGCTGCCCGGCAAGCGCGCGGCCACGGCGTCGAGGGCGAGCCGGTCGGCATCGTCGAAGCCCAGCACCAGCCCATCCCAGCGCGCCTGCTGCCACAGCCGTTGCAGCGCTTCGGGGTGCAGCTCGCTGCTGTCGTTGCGAGCCGGGTGGTGATGGCCCAGGCCATGCTCGGGCCACTGGGCGAGTAGCTCGCGGATCGGTACCTGCTGACGCGGTGGTGGGCTGGCCTGGCGCCAGCTCTCCGGTGTCGGGCGTTGCAGGAATTCCACCGCCTGTTCGAGGATCGCCGGGATCGGCTCGCGTACGCCGTACAGGCGCAATTGCCAGTCCGGACCCAGGCGTGAGAATTCCAGTTGCACGCCCGCCTGGCGGGCTTCTTCGCCGAGCCGACGCAGGCTGGCGTCGAGCATGTGCCACAGCGCGGCGTGATGCCGGCTGGCCAGGCGCCAGCGCAGGTGCACGGCGCCATCCAGTCCTCGAGCCGGTTCGTGCTCGCCCTGCTCCAAGGCCGCGATTCGCGGGCTGGCCTGGGTCGGCCCGCGCTGGCCACGCAGGAACCGGTTGCGCGGCGGCAGGCACCAGGGACCGAATGGCGGCAGCCGGGGCGGTTCGTCCAGCGCCTCGGCGCCGGGCGCGAGCAGTGCCTGGGGCGTGAAACGTTCGAGCAATGCCCGCAGGGCCGGGACGGCTTCGTCCGGCAGTTGCGAAGGTTGTCCATGGGCCAGGCGCCGGGCCAGCTCCAGCGCACCCTCGGTCTGCGACTGGCGGCCGCGCAGCAGGCGATACTCCTCGCGCAGGGGCTCCCAACCGGCATGGGACTGGAAGTACTCCAGCCAGTCGAAGCACAGTGCCTGGGCCGCCGCCCGGGATTGCTGTCCGGCTTCGGTCAGCTGCACTTCGAAGTTGACCAGGGCCTGGTCGGCGTACTGGTACAGCGGACTCAGCGACAGGCTCTGGGCCCAGCCCAGGCGCCGCAGTTCGGCCAGCAGGCCGCCGGGATGGGCGGAGCCGGCCCACAGTTCCAGGAAACGAAGCGCCTCGTCCGTGCCGGGTGGCAGGCCGTCGCAGGCGAACAGCAGGTTGAGCCGTCGCGGGTCACTGGCCGGCGGCGCCTCGCCCGGGTCACCCAGCAGCGGCTCCACGGGCGCATTGGCGCTGCGCGGGCCCGCGGCCAGTGCGGCATCGGCGTCCCTGGCCAGCCCCGAGAGAATCCGCGGCGGCTGCGGCCCGACCAATTGCAAGGTCATCTGCCCGGTGCGGTAGTAGCGCTGATGGAAGTCGTGCAGCGCCCGCTGGAACTCGGGGCGGGCCACCGGCAGGCTGTCGCGGTTGCCGGCATGGACGGCGCGCAGCGGATGGCGGGCGGAGACCCCGCCGGCCAGGCCGAACAGGTGCTGGGCCTGGGTATCGCGCGACCAGGCGATGAACTCGGCATGCAGCACTTCACGCTCGCGTTGCTGGTCTTCGATGGCCAGGCGCGGCCGGGCGAGCATGTCGCACAGCCGCTCCAGGCCCTCGCCGAACACCGCCTGGGGCAACTCGAAGAAATAGTCGGTGGTGCGTTCGCTGGTGCGCGCGTTGACCTGTCCACCATGGCGCTGGACGAAGGCCATCAACCCTTGTTCGCGCGGGAAGCGCTCCGTGCCGAGGAACACCAGGTGCTCGAGGAAGTGCGCCAGCCCCGGCCACTGCGCGTCGACGTCGTGGCTGCCAGCCTCGACCCGCAGCCAGGCGGCGGCACGACGCAGGCGGGGCTCATGACGCAGGCGCACGCGCAAGCCATGGGCGAGGACAAGGCTTTCGCAGCTCGGGTCGCTGGATTCGGTCATGGTGGTTTCCGGGAGAAATGGACCGTTACCGGGATATGCTAGCGGATCCGGCGCCCCTGTTCAGGTAGATCGCCTCGGCGTCGCCTCGGCGTCGGGGATGGCCGGGGATGGTGTCTGTGGGGATGGTGTCAAAGGACTCGCTCTGGCTCGGGGATGGTGTCAAAGGACTCGCCGGGGATGGTGTCAAAGGACTCTGGGGATGGTGTCAAAGGACTCGCTCGGGGATGGTGTCTCGGGGATGGTGTCTCGGGGATGGTGTCAAAGGACTCGCGGGGATGGTGTCTCGGGGATGGTGTCAAAGGACTCGCTCCGGGGATGGTGTCAAAGGACTCTGGGGATGGTGTCAAAGGACTCGCTCGGGGATGGTGTCTCGGGGATGGTGTCTCGGGGATGGTGTCAAAGGACTCGCTCGGGGATGGTGTCAAAGGACTCGAAGCGCGGGACCCAAGCCAGAACGAGACGGGGCGTGGACGGTGGCGCCCACGCTCTTCAACTGTTTCCGCGGACTTATGGGTTGGCGTGCGCGGTGCATCCCCATCCTCGATGGCTCACGAGGGGGAAGGGGATGGGTTGGCCACTGAGGATGTTCCAGAAGGAGGGCTACTACTTCGTCACGTCCAGGTGCTTCCAGGGGCGACTGTTGCTACGCCCCAGCGCGGAGGTGAACGAGGTGGTAGGAGGGGTGCTGGCACGAGCCGTCCAGCAGAGCGCGGGCACCATCCGGCTGTACGCCTTTACCTTCGCCTCCAATCACTTCCACTTGTTGGTGTGGGCACGAGGTGCCGCACTCGCCGGCTTCATGCAGTATCTGCGCACCAACCTGTCCAAGAAGGTGGGCAAGCTGGTGGACTGGAGTGGAGGTTTCTGGGAGCGGCGCTACTCAGCGGAACCGGTGCTGGACGACACGGCACTGGTGGGACGGCTGCGCTACGTGCTGGCCCATGGGGTGAAGGAGGGACTGGTGGAGAGGAGCGCGGAGTGGCCGGGTCTCACGTGCCTGCCGCAATTGCTGGGGCCAGCGCGCAGAGTGTTCCAGTGGTTCAACTGGACGAAGCGCTGGAGCAAACGGGGAAGCGAGGACCTGGCGGGTGAGGGGCGCTTCGCACGGGAATGGGCCGAGCCAGTGGAACTGGAACTCGCGCGACTGCCGTGCTGGGAAGGACTGAAGGAGGAGCAGCGGCAGCGTGCGGTACGGGGGATGGTGGAGCAAGTGGAAGCCGAGGCTCGAACCCGGGGCACGCCTGTGCTGGGGGCGCGAGCCGTGAATGCGCAGCACCCGCATACCCGGCCCGAGCATCTCAAGAGGAGCCCGAGGCCATTGGGCCATGCCTCCACGCGGCAGGCATTGAAGGAGCTACGCGAGCAATATCGGGCCTTCGTCGCGGCATTTCGAGAGGCGGCGGTGCGGTGGAGACGGGGGGATTTCCTGGCCTGCTTTCCTCCCTTCGCCTTCCCGCCGCGTGTCGTGCCTACTCAAGTTCTTTGACACCCTCTCGGAGACACCCTCTCGGGGACACCCTCTCGGGACGTCGTGCTACTGCGTCACGAACACCAGGTCATCGTGGTCAACGTTCACACCCCAATTGTTCACGCATGGCCTGCGGACCCAATTGCCATCGCCGAAGATGCCGCGCACGGCCTGGAGCGCTCCGGACGGAAGGGTGTACGTCGCCGACAGCACCTGATCGCCCGTCAGCGTGGTCTTGAGCGTGGTGAGGAACACCCAGGAGGCGGGAGTGTCCGCCGCATTGGCCGTGTAGTACAGGTCCAGCCTGGACCACCCGGGGGAGAACGGGGACGAAACGGTGGCTTCAATGCGCACGGTCTTGCCAGGGGCCAACGGGGTCCCGTCCACGGTTGCCACGCGCAGGCGATTCAACGCCTCGCCCACAATACCGCCCGTGGAGTCGGCGCATGCACCGTGGAGGGTGTTGGGGGCGTTGAGTTCCGGTGCCAGATCTTCTCCGAGGAGGTGTCCTTGGAGCCACCAGCCCGAGTCGCACAGGTTGTAGGGCGCACCACACACCGGTGCCTTGAGCGTGGCGTCGTACATCGCGAGATCCGGGTTGTTCACGGTGACGGACACGGTGCTGCTGGTGGCCGTGTTCCCGGACGAGTCGAAGGCCACGGCCCTCAACTCGTGGAGACCATTGGGGATCATCCGGGTGTTCCAGTCGAAGTGGAACGAGGGTCCCGTTCCCGTCACCGTCCCCAACAACGTGCTGCCGTCATGGAACTCCACGCTCGCCAGGGCCACGTTGTCCGTGGCAATCGCCGTGAGGGTCACGGTACCGCTCACGCTCGTTGCTTCCGTGGGCGAGGTGAGGGCGACGGTGGGTGGCGTCACTTCGTTGTTCACCGACACCTCGACCTCGGAGATGCCCACGTTCCCCGCGCTGTCGTATGCCCTGGCGCTCAGGACGAAGCCGCCATCGGCGGTCAGGCTCGAGTCCCACTTCAGTACCCAGGGGGGAGCCGTCACCGTGCCCAGCAAGGTGGACCCGAGGTAGAACTCCACCTTCGTCATCACCCGTTTATCGGTCGCGCTAGCCTCGAGCATGAGGGAGCCTCGCAACACCTGCCCCGGCACGGGGTTGATGAGGGAGACAGTGGGCGCGGTGGTGTCGGGCGTCGTGACCGTGCGCCACAGTTCCGGGCCGGACTGCCCGTCGTCGGCCACGAAGAACAGGGTGTCACCTAGGACGGTGAGCCCGTGAGGGTTCGAGGTGAACGGCCCCGGCATGATGTCGTCCACGAGCCGGGTGCCCGCCTCGGTGCCATCGCTCACCCACAGCTCTCTGCCGGAGAACTCCTCGCCCCCGGTGAAGAAGAGCCTGTCGTTCATGGGGGTGAGGTGGGACATGTTGGCGCTGTGGACTCCCTGACCCCTCGGGATGTTCTTGATGAGGACGGTACCGGACTCGGTGCCATCGCTCTTCCAGAGCTCGAGGCCGCCGGCCACGAAGAAGAGTGTCCCGTTGACGTTCGTCAGGTTGTTGATCCAGGAGCGCCCGGCGTCGGCCATGAGATCCTTGACGCGCACGGTGCCGGCTTCCGTGCCGTCGCTCTTCCACAGTTCTCCTGCGTAGGTTCCGCTGCTCGACGTGAAGAACAGGGTTCCGTTGACGTTCGTCAGCTGCTCGGGTTCGGAGCCCGAGGCGCCCGGCCAGATGTCCTTGACGAGGACGGTCCCCGCTTCGGTGCCATCGCTCTTCCACAGCTCGTTGCCAGAGGTGCCGTCGTTGGCCACGAAATAATACGTACCGCCCACGACAGCGGCAGCCGACCTCGTGATGGCGGAGGAAGGACCGGACAGGATGTCCTTGACGCGTACGGTACCGGCTTGCGTGCCATCACTCTTCCATAGCTCGACACCGGAGGTGCCATCGTTGGCTCTGAAGAAGAGCGTTCCGTTGACGTTCGTCAGCTCGCTGGGCACGGAGTAGCCGGGGCCAGGGCGGATGTCCCGGACGAGCACGGTTCCCCACGAAGTGCCGTCGGTCTTCCACAGCTCGTCGCCGGAGATGCCATTATTGGCCCTGAAGAAGAGCGTCTCGCCGACGTTCGTCAACTCCGTGGGCGAGGAGCCCGTCTGCCCAGGGTTGATGTCCGCGAGCACCCTGAGCATGCCGCACTCCTCGCCTTCGCCCCCGGTGCTCCACAACTCCAGTCCCTCATTTTGAAAGCTGGCGGGGAAGAAAAGCTGCCCCTTGAACTCCGTCAGGGAGTAGGGCGAAAGACTCCAGGTGTATTGGCAGGAGACGGGAAGCGTGCCGGCTTCGGTGCCGTCGCTCCTCCACAAGCCGCTACGGTGGAAGTCATCGCTCGAGCTGAAGAAATACAC
This sequence comes from Cystobacter fuscus, assembly GCF_044360685.1. Classification (GTDB taxonomy): domain Bacteria; phylum Myxococcota; class Myxococcia; order Myxococcales; family Myxococcaceae; genus Cystobacter; species Cystobacter fuscus_C. The sequence goes on from NZ_CP043491.1 coordinate 2,907,145, forward strand.
CCCACCCTGGAACGCGGTCAGGTGGAAAGGGGCGGACCACCTCTCGGAAACGATGTCTTTCACCCTCTCGACACCCAACGTCTCCAGGTGTTGCTCGTGGTGCGCGAGAGGAGCGGGAGTCTCGTCCACTGCGGTGTCCGAGTCCGTAGGCTCCTTGCATCCTCCCCACAACGCCAAAGCAGTCAGCATCCAGGCCTGATGAGGCCGCCAGTCACGCATCGTCCCTACCTCTTCTGGTGCTCGCCTCCCTCCAGAGCCAGCACCTGGGGGAACTGCGAGGTGTCTCCCTTGAAATCCCCCAGTCCCGCGCGCATATCGCGTGCCCTGCTCGACTGGCAGGGGCGTGTGCGCCTTCGGCGGGTGCACCACCACGGGCATCAACGGCACCCCCTCTCGTCATGACGGGGTCCGGCGAGCAGTTACGCGACATCTTCATTCACGAGAAATCCCCGTGGAGGTCTCCTGGATGACCGGGCCCTCGCGGCTCAGGTCTTCTGCCCCAGACGTGAAGGAGGGGCTGTATGCCATACAGCAACGTGCAATTCATTGCCCATAGCATCTTCACCGGACCCAAGGAGGTCACCAGCACCACGGAAACCTACCTCGGTCTCTCCACTGCGGCCCAGGACATCCAGGAACGGGTCAAGCTGGTGGGCAAGGCCATTGACACCGCCCGCGCTCATCCGAAGACGGTCCAGGCGAATGACACGCTCATCCTGGGTTTGCGCCGCCAGCGCATCCAGTCCGCGGATGTCAGCCTGCTTCCCGTCCTCTGGGGGGTGGTGCTGAGCATGCGCTCCAAAGGAGAAAGCACATGTACAAAGTGACACCATGGGTGTTGGCCGCATGGGTGTTCATGGGCTGCGGCACCATCCGGTCCACACCACTCCGCATCGAGCCAGGGCCGGCCAGGAGAGCCGATGCGGCCGAGCCCGGCAGCTTGTTGCTCCCCGGGTTCGAGTTGGATCGCTCCCTGGTGACGCGGGACGCCTACGCAACCTGCATGCGCCTGGGAGGGTGCGAGGCAGTGGCCACGGAAGGCAGCCAGGAGGGGCCGAAGCAGCCAATGACAGGCGTCTCGTGGGAACAGGCGGACCGGTACTGTGCCTGGATGGGCAAGCGGCTGCCCACGTCGCGTGAGTTGGAGCGGGTGCGGGAACTCCACCCCGAGGCGCTGCTCCTCGACCGGGACGAGTGGGTGGACGGCTGGTACATCTACTACGGCTGGGACTTCCTCCCTCGGGTGGTGTCCGGAGCCCTTTTCGCCAACTCGCGGCTCGTCCACGGCGAGCAGTACTATGGGGGACCTCTGAGGGGGCACCCGCGGATTGGCTTCCGTTGCTCGCGGTGGCTGCTCCCCCCTGCATAAGCCGAAACGTCGGTTCCCTCGAGGTAACTCCAGACGTCAAGCAGCCGCCTCCGCTCCCGCAGGCCGGGAGAGGCCCGCTAGGGCCAGGGCTCGCTCAAGAGCCATCTGGGCTGGAGCACGGTTGGTTGTCTGGCCAGTCGCGGCACATGACGCGTTGCATCGGCCTGGCCTCCTCCGCCGGGCGTTGGTCTGGCCCGTAAGAGAGGGGCAACGCCCCACCGCGAGCGAGGGGCCCTGCCCTTCTTGGTGCCGTCAACCCAGCGGCGTTCAGGCGAGCCCGCTTCCGTCTACTTCACAACATCACACCCAGTTCGGTCCTGGCCCGGGAACTCGCCATTTCTGGAGCCATTTTTTTGCCTACCGAGCCCCCCCACGACCAATTCTGGGAAATTTGGCAGTCATATCAACGCTCGCTCCATCAGCAGAGCCTGCGCCTCACCCGAGGCGACCACGATGCGGCCCGGGAACTCCTGAGCACCGCCATGCTGCGGGCCGCGCAGAAATTTCCCCAGCATTCCAAGAACATCAAGAACATCAAGGCCTGGCTCCACCAATTGCTTCATAACGTCTGTATGGACGCCATGAAGGAGCGGCGGCACATCACGGCCGGGCCCGTGCAATCCGGCGACGACGGAGAGGAGGAGTTTCCCTCTTCCGAGGAGCAATCCTCGCCCGAGGACTTGCTGATGCGGCACGAGAGTGTCCGCTGGATGTGGCAACAGGTGCAGCAGCTCCCGGAATCACTGAGGGCCCCCCTCGTCATGCGTTTTGGCGAGGGCTTGTCCTACCCGGAAATCGCCGAGCGCCTCGAATTGACCCACTGCAACACGCGGAAGCGGATCCAGCTCGCTTGCGAGCGCATGCGCGGTATGCTCGTCAGGGGGGTCTGACGTTGTGACCCGAGGCCGCCCAGGCCGGCCGGAATGAATTCACACCATTCCCCCAACACAGTCTTTCCATCACACAACGGGACAGAAGAGCCAAGGTGCCGGCTGCCCGCCGCATGGGATTGGTCAGCCAGCGCCCTCCCACCGTCTTGGACTGAAGCAACAAGGCTTCAAAGAACTCAGCATGGAGAAGGGTAGGAACACGAAGCAATGGCCGGTTCAATTGGTCTTCACCATCTCGTCGAGGCAATTGCCAGTTCGGTCATCGAAGCGCAGGACGAGCTCGAGCAGTACCAGCTCGCCTCCTTGCGGAGGTACTTCGATGAAGACAGCCGTCCCAAGCAGGTCTCCATGCTGGTGCCGTCCCTGTCGCATGGGGATGACAAGGACATCAACATCCGGGTCCCCTGGCTGGCGCTCATCAGGCCCAATCAGCTCGCCATCAAGGACATCCAGATCGACATGGAAGTGGGGCTGCTGGAGTTCGATCCGAACGCGGACCGGCCGCCTGGAGACCCCCAGGACTCCGTCGAACTTCCGTCCCTGAAGGGGAGCGGCACGCTGCAGGTCGACGTGGCCTCCCTGCCGCGGAATGACAAGCGCAATAGCGCGAAGATTGTCCTTCGTGTCGAAGGGCATGAACCGAGTGATGGACTGGCCCGGATGGTCCATGAGCTCGTTAAACGAATCCGGGCTGAGGAGTAACACATGGCTGAGAGGGTGGCTGACAGTTTCAAGGGCCTTCCGATGGGAGATCTCATCGGCGGGCCGCTGATGGCGGCATGCGACGCCCAGGTGCGCATGGCGAACGCCACGGCGGATTTCATCAAGGTGGTGGGTTTCCTTCCGCCCACCGAGAAGGGAAAGGACTACGGCGCCGTCCGCACCGCGACGTTCAAGTTCACCCGGCCCACGGGTGGTGCTCCCCGGCAGGACGGCTCCGCTCCCACCGAGGACGTGACGCTGGATGTGCCGTTGCTGGCGATCGTCAAGGTCCCCTCGCTCTCCATCAAGACGGTGGACGTCACCTTCGACATGGAGGTGAAGAGCTCGGAGACCAGCAAGGATTCGCTCAGCGCGGAGGCCTCGCTGAGCGCCGAGGTCTCGGGTGGCTGGGGGCCCGTCAGCGCCAAGGTGAGCATCGCGGGCTCCGTCGCGTCGCACAAGGAGAACACCCGCTCGAGCGACCAGTCCGCCAAGTACCACGTGGCGATCCATGCCTCCGATGACGGTATGCCGGAGGGCCTGGCACGCGTGCTGGACATCATGAACTCCGCCATCGCGCCGAAGACTGTCACCGCGACCCCCGCGGCGGCCGCCGCCTAGTCCACGCCTGAACTCGCAATCCGATGACTCGAGCCGCCCATGTTCGACCTGACTGATGTTGGCTACGTGCACCGAATCGTTGTTGGCAGCATCAATCCCGAGCAGCTCCAGCGGGAAGATGAGATCCGGGCATCCACCGCGCTGCTGAACCGGTGCTTGTCCGACTCACCCAAGGGCCGCATCGTCGGAATCGAGAAGACGTTCAGTCTTCTCAATATCGGCGAGCACCAGGTGGTGCTGCAGGCGATGATCTACCACGTGGGCTTCTCGCGAAGGCCGTTCTGGCTCGAGCCATCGAAGGAGGGGCAGTCTTGACCCAGCGGCTGCCCTGCGCTCCGGGCGGGCGGAGGGCGGCCAGCGGAGAGGCACATGCCTACCCATTCATTTGATTCCTTCTTGAGGACCCTCCAGACCTCGGTGGGCCACGCGCAGCGCTCGGCGGCCGAACGGTATCGGCTCCTGTTGGAGCGCATGGCCGAGGCGGAAGAGGGTGGTGCGCGGAGCGCGCGGAGTTGGAGGATCCATGTCCCGGCCATGCTGCCGGGCGCCACTGAATCCGAGACCCTGACGCTGCCGCTGCTCAGCCTGCGGCGTCTGGTCCAGCCGCGGGTGACGGGTTTTACCCTCGAGGTCGGCGTGGAGATCGAAACGGAGCGCAAGCGCTACCCTGGAGGGCTCAAGAGGGTGAGCCTGCTCATCCACAGGTACTCGAGGAAACCCGGGCGGGAGTTGCGGCGGCTGCGCATCACCCTGGCGGGACCCCAACCCGGGGGCGGCGAGGCGTTGCTGGATGGCGCGCCGCTGAAGCGGCTCGACGGATGGCCGGGGGATGGTTCCGGGAGGACTCCACGCTCCTTCTTCCAGCGCCTTCTCGGGTTCCTCTATCCGTCCTTCCTGTTCCGCCGCGCAGTCATCCGCCTCAGGCTCTCGGAAGAGGACGCCAGGCGTCTGCGGGACACCTTCCCCGAAGGCTCGAGTTGAGCTGAATCCTTTTCAACCTGCTTCACCCAAGCTGCCGTCAACCCGCATCATCAAAAGGAGAAAGAAAAGAATGCACCTGTTCAATCTGTTCAATCTGTTCAATCAGCACCTGGAGAGGGTTCTGCGCGCCAACGCCAGGCTGGCGCTGGCCGCGGGCGTCGCGCTCTGCCTGTTCGCCGTACCCGTCTGGGCCGGTGATGCCAGCTGCATCGTCGGCAACTGGGAGGGCGTCATCAAGGAGAAGGACAGCACCACCGGCCAGCAACGCCTCTACCCCGTGTTCCTGGACATCACCTCCCTGGAGAAGGACACGGACAAAGCTCGCTCGGGCGTCATCCGTTTCACGCCTCCGCGCAGCTGCCGACTGCCGCTCTCGTACTCGGGAGAGGACGAGAATCGATACTATCTGACGATGACTGAGCCCAACGGGGGCTTGTGCGTCAGGCTCCTGAATGCCCAGCTCGTCATCGACTGCGTGGGACCGGCGGAGCTCAAGGCTCGGTACGAGTACCCGGATGCCACCAACGCCAAGAAGGTCGAGGAGTTCACGCTGACCAGGCTCAAGCAGGCTCCAGCGCCGAAGACCAAGACTCCCTGATCGCCCTGCAGGAGCATTGCGTGGGCACACACGGCCGCCGGATCCTGCTTCTGGGTCCGGCGGCCGTTCGTTTGGGGAACCGGCGCCGCCAGGCGGAACCGTCCTGATTCACAACGGGCCCTGTTCCAGGTCTCCAACACACATCCGCTCCGGCGGGTTTTCATTCCTCGTGAAGGACACCTCAATGATTACCGCGCAAGTGCTCCGTTTCCTGGTGGATTCCGAAAGCGAGAAGCTCAAGGAGGCCGACCTCGTCGCGCAACACCTTCAGGCGGCGGCCACGAAGTTCGAGATCAACACCCAACGCCGCGCCGCTCACTTCCTCGCGCAACTCGCGCACGAGTCAGGCTTCCGCCCCGTGGAGGAGAACCTGAGCTACAGCGCCGATGGCCTGTGCAAGGTCTGGCCCAAGCGCTTCACCCCGCAGTTCGCCATCGAGTGCGCGAGGAAGCCCGAGCGGATCGCCGAGGTGGTGTACCAGGGGCGCCTCGGCAACACCGAGCCCGGGGACGGCTTCAAGTACCGTGGGCGCGGCTTCATCCAGATCACGGGCCGCGACAACTACACGAAGTACAGCGCGCTGATCGGGCATGACATCCTCAACAATCCCGAACTCGCCCTGCGACATGAGGTGAGCGCACTCATCGCCGCTGCCTTCTGGAGTGAGAACCGCTGCAATCAGCTCGCGGACGAGGGAGACCTCTCGATGGTCAAGGCGATCACTCTCAAGGTGAACGGCGGCCTCAACGGCATTGTCGAGCGTGGCCAGTACTTTGTGAAGGCGCAGGAAGCCCTCGCGTGATTGCACAGCTCCAGGACCCGTGATGAGCACACCAGCCATCCGATAACCTGAGCGAGGCGGTGGCCGCCCAGGCGGACCGGAGCGGCTTCACCCCCTGCGCTACACCGACAAGGGCGCGCCTCCCGTGCGCACCGCCTCCAGGAACTTCAGCAGCTCACCCGCGCTGCCCACCATGCCAGCGCCTCCGGAGGGGTACGCGCGCGAATCGAGCGCCCGGCCCTGAAAGAAGCGGAAGGAAACGCCGCCCACGCTCATTTCGTGGTGGGCCCCCATATGCGTACCGGCTCGGGCTTGCCGTCCGCAGAGGGCGTGGCGAGCCGCTTGGGCTCCTTCGCCAGAGATGGTGTCAAAGGACTCGAAACGAGGGACTCGCGCGAGACCCGCAGCGGTGCGAGGCCCGACTGGTGGGCACGAGCACGCATGGAAGCGCGGGCTCAAAGCGCGCGCTTCATGCCTTCGTGGCTCGCCTCGAAGCCCAGCCGTGCGTAGAAACGGTGGGCGTCGGTGCGGCGCTTGTCGGTGGTGAGTTGAATCATCCCGCAGCCACGGGCCCGGGCGCGGGTCATCGCATCCTCCATCAGTTGCTCACCGATGCGCTGGCCCCGTAGGTCCGAGCGCACGCGCACCGCCTCCACCAGCGCGCGGCGCATCCCGCCCTGGCTCAGGCCGGGGATGTACGTGAGCTGGAGCGTGGCGATGACCTCGCCCGAGCGCTCTCCGACGACGAGCTCGTTGTTCGGGTTGGCGGCAATCTCGTCGAAGGCGGCGTGCACGCTCGGGGTCGGCTCCGCGACGTAGCCCGTGCGTGAGCGCGCGATCGCGTCATCCGCGAGTAGCGCGAGGATGGAGGGAAGGTCGGCGGCGGTGGCGATGCGAAAGGTGACGGGGGCCATGACCCCCATCTAGGCAAACTACCACGCGTGCGCCAGTTGCAGCGCAATCTTCAGCGCGTTCTCGTTCGCCTCCTCGCCCGAGTTGCCGCGGGCGTGCGCTCCTTGGCCGGCTCCTGCCTGCCTCGGGCGGCAGGGGCGATTCCAGCAGCAAGGGGCACGTGCTATCCTTGGGCGATGTCTTCCCGCGCCCTCGTCCTTGTCGTGCTGTTCGCCTCGGCCCTCTGGCCGTTGCATGCACTGGCCTGCGGCAACTCGATGGACTCCAGCGCTGTCTTCACCTCGAAAACCGTCTGGCTCGACATGGTTCTCTGGACCATGGGCGCGGTGTTCTTGAACCGCGTGGTCATCGCGAACGTGTGGGGCCCCGCCACCGAGTCACCGGCCGGAGCGCCATGGGTCCGCCGGTTCTTCTTCCTGCTCGTCGGCGCGTGTCTGGTCCTGCTGTTGGCCACGGTCACAGCCGGTGGTCCCCTCCTCAATCTCAGCGCGAACAAGCTGTCCGCGTGTTTGACGAACCGCTCGATGCTCTGGGTGTTGATGGCCAGTCCCGCGGTGGTCTTCGTCCTGCAGGCCGTGCTCTTCCAGACGTGGGACCAGAAGTTGTTTGACGGCAATAGGACGATCGCCCTCGCGACGCTGGTGAGCACGTCGATGCTTCTGGCGGGAGGGGTGGATCTGGCCCGTGAGTCGGTGGTTCTCCCCGCCCTCTGTGCGCGCTCGGGCATCGTCTTCGACGACGACGCGTACGACTGAGCCGCGTCCGGAAACTCCCTCATGGCCGCTCGCTCCCTCTCGCTCGCTTACCTGGCCGGCACCGTGCTTCTGCTGGTGACGGCCGGTGGCGGCTTCGTGCTGGCCCGCGATGCCGATGTGCTGGCCCTGCGCCTGCCCACGAGCATCCTCGCGCCCACGAAGCGCTCGATCGAGGGGCCGCGGGACGCCGTGGAGCACTTCCAGTGCAATCGGTGCCACGTGGTGCCCGGCATCGAGCCGATGTCGGCGCCCCTGAGCGAGAACTGTGTCACCTGCCACCAGGCCATCACCGACGGGCGGCTCGATCTCTGGTATCAGGAGGAGCACGTCGAGCAGTGGAAGCAGCACCTCACGCACCTGGTGCGGACCCCGGACCTTGGCTCGCTCGGCCAGCGGGTCAAGCGAAGCTGGCTCATGGATTGGCTCCAGGCGCCGCATGTGGTGAGGCCCCTCTATGGGGCCACCATGCCCAAGCTGAAGATCGGTCCGCGGGAGGCCGCGCTCATCGCCGACTTCTTCGCGGTGACCGAGGAGGAGTCCGGGGAGCCCCCGCGAGGTGATGCGGTGGCCGGGCGAGCGCTCTACGAGAAGAGCCAGTGCGCGAGGTGTCACTACCGCGGAGACTCTCCGCTCGCGGACCTGCGCTACGGTGCTCCGGAGTTCCGCAGCCTCTCGGCCCGGAGGCAAGCCCCTGATCTGCGGTATGTGCGCAGCCGCATGTCGCTCTCTCAGCTGCGGAGCTGGCTGGCCGAGCCGCAACGGCTCCTCCCCGATACCGAGATGCCCTCCTTTGCATTCACTCCGAAGGAGATCGAGGATCTGGTGGCCTTCCTGAGTGAGCCGCTGCCCGAGCCTGTTGCCGTGCCGCGTCCCGCGTACAAACCACGGCTGCTCGAGCGCGAGGTGCATTACCCGGAGGTCGCGCAAAAGCTCTCGCGCCACCTCTGCTTTCACTGCCACTCCGACAGGAACCGGCCGGGAGACCAGGGTCCAGGCAACACAGGCGGGTTTGGCTACAACGGCGTCTTGCTCGATCTCGCCACGCGGGAGGGCATCCTCCGTGGCATCAAGCGCGATGGCCAGTTCCGCGGGTTCCCGGATCGGCTGGAGGACGGGACGCCCCGGCTGATCGCCAGCCTCCTCGCCCGTCACTCCGAACTGGACGGGCACTACGACTCGGCGGTGATGGGCATGCCCCTGGGCTTCCCGCCCATTCCCAACGAGGAGATCGATCTGATCCATACCTGGATCGAGCAGGGTGCCCCCGAGTAGGCGTGGGCGCTCTCGGTGTTCGGCGCGGTCGCTGCGCCCACTACCAGCCCCAAGAACCCCGGTTGTGTGGTTCTCCCGCACGTTAGGAGGTTCCTCTACTTCAGGCGGACCTTGTGTCGCTCCGCAGTGGCGTTGGGCCGGAGAAGGTGTCAGACGATTCGTAGGAGGCGAGATGTCGGAACGAGTCCTTTGACACCTTCTCCGGGGAACCGGAGAAGGTGTCAGACGATTCGTAGGAGACGAGATGTCGGAACGAGTCCTTTGACACCTTCTCAGGACCTACCAGAACGTGACGTCCCTGAGGCAGTTCCAGTCAAAAGCCCATAGAGTCATGGAATGCTCGCGGAGCACCTTCTCGGAGACTTCCTTCCCGTTCCGGGTCACGGGCCCCCAGATGCGCAGGGGGTTGTGCGCCGTCTCGAGCACCGAGACCTGGGCTTCGAGCCCCGCACGCGCCAGTGCCGCCTCGGCTTCCCGACGCGCGTACTCCAGGTGGTCGGACACGTCGCCGAGGAATGCGTCTCCATCCTCGAAGCCAAACTTGCCGGTGAGGTTGTCCAGGGAGAACGGCATCCGTCGCAAGGGCTCGTAGTGGGCGCCATCCTCAGTCCGGACGAGAGGCCCTCGGCTCAGCCGGATGAGCGCGGGGAGGAAGGAGCGCAGCAGGTCCTCCACGGAGCCGGCGCTGTCCCACCCGAGTGCGCCTCGGACAGGGCCACCCCAGGGACAGTCGCGTGCGCGCACTTCGACGTTCGCCGCTCGGAGCAGGGTCTCGCACTCCTCTGCTTCCAGGAACCGGAAGAAGCCGATGAGGGTACCATTCTCTTCCAAGGTGCCATCCGTACCGAGCTGCACCCCGCGCAGGGCCAGCTCATACGTCAGCCACGACTTCCATTCCGGTCCCATCGCCGGCCGGTCGAGGACGGTGGCCAGATGGCTCATTTCGGCGCCCCGCGGTCGTTCGATGGCCCAGCCGTCACCGGACGGACGGTGGCCGGAGTCGGGGGCAACCCATGTTCCACCAGCCCCTTGGCGACTGTGCTTATCCCGGTTGTGTGGCTCTCCCGCACTTTATGTGCTCCGCGCATTGGGACGCCTGCCGCTCCAACGAGCGTTGATCGCCGCATGACCGGCGAGCACACAATGTGCGGGAGGGTCACTGAACCGGGGCAGGCTCACAGGAGGTTTCCCTACTTCAGGCGGACCTTGTGCCGCTCCACAGTGGCGTTGGGCCGTCCCATGAAGGTGTCGAGAAGGCGTTCCTCCACCCCCACCTCTTCCCAAACAGAGGCGCGCTCAAGCCCGATGCACTCTTGCGGTTCCGCACTTCTCTCATTGCCGGCGGTGTCGAAGATCAAGCAGTCGCGGAAGTTCCCCCGGTCCTGCATGAACTGAACGATGGGTTGAGAGAACTGTTCTTCCAGTTTCCTCCACCCGATGACTTCCCACCCTCTCTGATCCATATGGCGGACAGCAATCTTGAAGAGGATGGGCATGGAGGCAATCCGGTCCAGGTCTGAATCCGGAGTGTCGGTCCTATAATCGTAATAGGCATCATGCGGCCTGTTCAGCACTCGGCCGTAGCCAAAGGATCCGTCTGCGAGGGGAATTCTCAAGAACGACCCGGACTTGTAGAGGCGCGGCATCTGCTAATATCCCGTGTAAGGGTGAAGTGAGCCCCACAACTCCGTGGCGGCTTCGTCAAACCGTCGACCTCGCGGATTGTCCTTTGCCACGCCGCGTACGGCATTCTCAGTGCGGTAGGGCTCTCCGGTGTCGGAGCGGGCACCTCCCAAGGAGTCAATCAACTGCTGCTCTCTCCCGCGAATCCTCCAATACGCGACGTCATCATATCTCTGGCCATAGTCAATGGCGCTCCCAACATCGAACCTATCCACTTCCGCATCGGCGAACGCGGCGTTCTCCGGCTCGGCGTTCTCATCCGTGTGATGATTTTTATCGCGAAGGAGAACGGCCGCTATCGCTTGAAGTGCGAGAGATTGGGTGCGAACAACGACCATGCTGGTCCGCCCCGCGTAGAATCGGTGGGTTGTCTTGTTGAATTTCGTGTAGGTGACGTAGATGCGCCCCAGCCGTTTCTTGTCACTCTTGTCGGGCTCTGGCTTGGGCGCAGCGCCAGGAGGAGCCTGGGTCGGGTATTGACCTTGGACCCAGCCCTTCACATCGCCGAAATGCGTACCGTAGTACTCGTCCGCGATGTCGATGGGAGTCTTCTCCCCATCCGCGGCCGCCCTGGCCGTCAGGCACACCAGCAGGCCACTGCCGACCGCCGCCACCACCGCGCCTCCCAGCACCAGCACCTCTCCCGCTGCGCCGCCTGCCCCGACCTCCGCACCCGGGCGGCCCTCGTGCACGAGCCGGAGCAGACCGCGGGGGACGCCATCTCCCAGGCCCTCGCCGGACAGCCCCTCCAGGGGAGGTGCCGAGAGACGGGTGAACGGCTCCACGGGAGCAGCACCCGCCGTCGCCGCCACCAGCACCACCCGCATCCCCGCATGCGGGGCAGTCACCGCCTCCTTCCGTGCGCCGACAGCACCGTCAGGGCGAGGGATATAGACACAGCGTTGGGGCGGCTCCGGGGTACTACGGAGGCTCGGACCCGTGCCGCTACATCCCAACACCACTATGCACAGCAGCATCACCCACCCTCGCGACATGTAGCGCCTCCGGGTACTGGTTCCTGCCCGGGTGCGTTCGGGCCTACAGGCAGGGCGTGCGTTCCTGTCAACATGAGGCACTGGGGTAAAGGCCCCATGGTGGTTTTACCGGTTGGATCGCGCTCGCCGGAGTTCGGATTGGCGGCTTCGCTTCCCGCCGCCTCCACGTTGGGGCTCAGAACCCCACCTTTGTCAGGAGCGTGAACTCCGGGAGCCCTTGCGGACGCGAGGCGGGGTGGGGGCCACGGCGATGGGCTCGTGGCCCGCGGCGCGCGCCATGAGGCAGATCTCCACCACCTTCACGCCGAAGCGCTCCCAGCGGCTCTCTCCCGTGCCCTTCACCGCGAGGAACGCCTCGCGCTCGATGGGCAGCGCCGCGGCGAGTCCCCGCAGCGTCTCGTCGTTGAAGATGATGAAGGGAGGCACCTGCAAGTCTTTCGCGAGCTCCTTGCGCCAGCGCCGTAGCTCCGTGGCGGCCAGCTCGCTGTAGCCCTCGGGCCGGCCCGGCGCGAGCGTCGGCGTGGCCCGGGGCGCGGTGGACGAGCGCGCCATTCCCTCCAGCCGCTGCAGCCGGCTGCCCGCGCACCGGTCACAGTTGCCGCACGTGGCGTCCACGTCCTGCTGCCCGAAGTACTCGAGGATGAAGGCGCGGCGGCAACGCTTCGTGTACGCGTAGTCCGTCATCTTCTTGAGGTGCATCAGCGAGCGCCGCTCCTGCTCGCGCACCTTGCTCAGGTCCACCCCCAGCTCGCGAAAGGGCACCTGCTCCAGCGCGCGGATGGTCCGCCCGGAGAAGGGCCGGCGCACCTTCACCGCCCCCGCGCGCTCCAACAGCTTGAGCGCGTGCTGGATGTCCTCCGAGGACAGGCCCGTGCGCCGCGCGAGGATGGGCAGTTGCGTGGTGGCCGATCGCCCCACGGGAAACGTCTCCAGGAACGAGGCGAGCAGCCGCCGCGCGTCCGGCGCATGCGGCTGGGTCGTGGGCGCCTTGTCCGTGAGCGTAATGCCATACTCGCCCTCGCCCCGGCTGCCGCGCTCCACTTTCCCCTCGCGCTCCAGGATGCGCAGCGCGGCGGAGATCTCGAACTCACTCGCCCCCGTCTGGGCCGCCAGCACGTGCTGGCCCTTGTCGTACTCGGGCACCTCGCGCAGCACGTTCCACAAATCCGAGATGACGGCCTCCGAGGGGTGGTTGCCCTCGATGAGCCGCTCCTGCGTGTACACGTCCGCGTGGTTGAAGAGCAGCGCGGCGAAGGCGGGGCCCCGGTCCCGACCCGCTCGGCCGATCTCCTGGTAGTACGCTTCCACCGCTTTGGGGATGTTCGCGTGCGCCACGAAGCGGATGTCCGGCTTGTCGATGCCCATGCCGAAGGCGTTGGTGGCCACCGCCACCACGTCCTTGCCGGACATGAACTCGTCCTGCGCCCGGCGCCGCGCGTCGTCGTCCATGCCCGCGTGGTAGAGGATGGCGTTCACCTTCCGCTCGCACAGCGCCGAGTGCGTGTTCTCCGCCGACTTGCGCGTGGAGCAGTAGATGATGCCGCTGCCCCCCAGATTCGCCAGCCCCGCGCACGCCCGGCGCTTGTCCTCGTCTCCGCCGACGTCGAACACCTCCAGGAAGAGGTTGGGCCGGTCGAAGCCCTCGGCGAACACCTGCGGGTCCTTCATCAACAACGAGCGCACGATGTCGTCGCGCACCTCCGGCGTGGCCGTGGCCGTGAGCGCCACCGTGCGCGGCGGCCGCAGGCGCTTGCGCACCTGGCCCAGCTGCGCGTAGTCCGGCCGGAAGTCATGGCCCCACTGCGAGATGCAGTGCGCCTCGTCCACCGCGAGCAGGTCCACCCCCACCTGGGCCAGCGCGTCCAGGAAGCTCGGGCTGCGAAAGCGCTCGGGCGCCACGTAGACGAGCTTGTACTCGCCCGCGCGCAGGCGCCGGATGCGGTCGGCCCGGTCCATGTCCGACAGCGACGAGTTGATGAAGGTGGCGGGGATGCCTCGCGCGGTGAGCTGCTCCACCTGATCCTTCATCAGCGCGATGAGCGGGGAGATGACGAGCGTCACCCCGGGCAGCAGCATCGCCGGGAGCTGGTAGCACAGGCTCTTGCCCGCCCCCGTGGGCATCACCACCACCGTGTTGCGCCCGCTGAGCACGGAGCTGATGACCTGCGCCTGCCCCGGGCGGAACTCGGCCAGCCCGAAATGGCGGACCAATCCCTCCTGGGCTTGCTCGAAATGGGGCAGGTCCACCGGCATCCGTCGCATCTTCAATATTCCTTCCGCCCCGTCAACGACTCAGGGGCTCCTGAGTCCAGGTCCAGCCCGTCAGGTACGCTGACGGCCAGACGGGCCCGCCACTCGGCCACCTCCCGCGCGAGCCGCGCTCCCAACTCCACGTCCTTGAGGCCCTCGCGCACCACGTCTCCTTCCCGGATATCCCGGGGCAGCGTGGCCCGTGGCACCACCCGCGCCTCGCCGCCCCCCACCGGGACGACCTGCGCTACCTCGTCCTCCAACACCTCCACCTGGACCACCCCTTCCGGCGAGCCACACGCCACCCCACTCATCACTCCCATGAGCCTCATCCACGCTCTCCCGCGATGCCCCATGACGTCCTCTCCCCGCCCACCCGTGGCAGCTCCCCCCGCTCCACCAGCGAGGTGTAGCTCCCATCCCCAATCACCACGTGGTCCAGCACCTTGATGCCCAGCACCCGGCCCGCCTCGATGAGCTGGGCGGTGAGGCTCAGGTCCTGTCCGGAGGGCTCCGGATCTCCCGAGGGATGGTTGTGCGCCAGCACGATGGCCGTGGCGCGCGAGGTGATGGCCGCGGCGAACACCTCGCGCGGGTCCACCATGCATGCGTTGATGGTGCCCTCGGCCACCCGGGCGTCCAGCAGCAGCACGTTGCGCGCGTTGAAGCACAGCACGTGGAAGACCTCGCGCCGCAGCGCGCTCAGGTGCGGCGCCAGGTACGTGGAGATTTCCCTCGGCGTGCGCAGGCGCGGCCGGCGCTCGGAGGCGCGCTGCGCCCGGCGTCCCCACTCCAGCGCCGCCAGCACCTGGGCCGTGCGCGCCGCGCCCATTCCGGGCCGCGCGCTCAGCTCCCGAGGCTCCTGCTGCACCAGCGCCTTGAGTCCCCCCTTCGTGGCGAGCAGCCTCTCGGCCAGCGCTCGCATGCGCGCTCCCCCTCCCAACAACACGCCCAGGAGTTCCGGGTCGGTGAGGGCCGTCGCCCCCAACCGGAAGAGACGCTCCCGGGAATCATCCGCTTCCCCGGGCCTGTCCCTCACCGACCCCTCCCCCGCGGAGACCTCCCGCCCCACCGCCGCCAACACCGCCCGCCGTTCCATCCCGCCCTCCCTCCGCGTGCCGGGCATTGAGCAACGCGCGTGCCGGAGGCTGCTCCAGTGGAGGGGAGGCGGGCCGCCGTCTCGTCTTCGTGTGAGTGGCTCGTCTCCGGGATGGATGCGGGCGCGCGTGGTGCGAAACCCCTGCTCGCCTCACGCATCCGTCGCGGGTCCTACCTTCTCGATACCCGGCCGCCGCTGGCGCGCCGTGCAGGAGCGCTTCTTCCATGTCGAAACTCTTCGAGCCCATCACCTTGCGCGGAGTCCAGGCCCGCAACCGCACCGTGGTCTCGCCCATGTGCCAGTACTCGGCGGTGGACGGAGTCGCGAGCGACTACCACCTCACCCACCTGGGCCGCTTCGCGTTGGGCGGCTTTGGCATCGTGTTCGTGGAGGCCACGGGCGTCTCCCCCGAGGGCCGCATCACCCACGGCGACGTGGGCCTGTGGAATGACGAGCAGGAGGCGGCGCTCGCCCGCATCGCGGCCCTGCTCAAGGCCCAGGGCGCGGTGCCCGCGATCCAGCTCGCCCACGCGGGGCGCAAGGCCTCGGCGCAGCGCCCCTGGCAGGGCGATGGTCCCCTGACCCAGGCCGACGTGGCGGCGCGCGGGGAGAAGGAAGGCCCCTGGCAGACGGTGGCGCCCAGTGCGCTGCCCCACGCGGAGGGCTGGCACGTGCCCGAGGCGCTCACGGAGCAGGGGCTCGAGCGGCTGCGCGGGGCCTGGCGCTCCGCCGCGCAGCGCGCCCTGCGGGCCGGCTTCGACATCGTCGAGTTGCACTTCGCGCATGGCTACCTGCTCAACGAGTTCCTCTCGCCCCTCTCCAACCAGCGCACGGACCGCTACGGCGGCAGCCGGGAGAACCGGATGCGCTTCCCGCTCGAGCTCGTGGAGATCGTCCGCGCGGTGTGGCCCCAGGACAAGCCCGTCTTCGTCCGGGTGTCCGCGATCGATGGCGTGGAGGGAGGCTGGAGCATCGAGGACACGGTGGTCTTCGCCCGGGAACTCAAGGCCCGGGGGGTCGACGTGCTCGACTGTTCGTCGGCGGGGATCGCCAACCGCTACAACGGCCCGGTGGGCCCGGGCTACCAGGTGGGCCACGCCGAGCGCGTGCGCAAGGAGACGGGTCTGACCACCCTGGCGGTGGGCGCCATCACCGAGCCGGCGCAGGCGGAGGCGATCGTGGCGGAGGGCAGGGCGGACCTCGTGGCGCTGGCCCGCGAGGCGCTCGCCGACTCCCAGTGGGCCCAGCGGGCCCGGCGCGCGCTGGGGGCGGATCCGCTCGACTTCACGGACTGGCCCGTCCAGTCGGGCTTCTGGCTGCAGAACCGGGAGCGCTCGCGCCTGAAGCACCAGCGCTAGTCCTCCCGCGCCAGCCCTCCTCCCGGGGGGCCATACCGGCCACGTCTCCACCAGGGCATACTGGCGGGGACGTGTGCCGGCTCTCCTGGCACGCCGGGAGGACGTCCTGACATGAGACGAAGCGCATGGGGCTGGTTGTTGCTGCTCGTGGTGGTGTCGGGATGCACGTCGCGCTTCGTGGACTTCGCCCCCGACGAGGAGGCCATCTACACGCAGCCCATCGACGAGGTGTGGCCCCAGGTGCGTACCTGGTTCCGGGCCAACGGGTTCGCCTTCCGGGAGGTGCCAGGGGGGGCCTCGCTGGTGACGGAGTGGCGCGAGGAGTTCGCGGGCTCGCGGGTGTCGGCCTACTGGCACCGCTATCTGGTCACCGCGCAGCCCGAGGGGCCCCACCGTTGCAAGCTCGTCATCACCCGCGAATCGCGCAGCGTCAACAAGGCCCTGAAGGCGCCGGGCAGCGAACTGCTCTGGGTCGTGGACGGGCGGACCCGTGACAACCCCTCGGGCATTGGCAGCCCCATGGCCGCCATGCTGGCGCAGCAGCAGTCGGATGAGGCCGTCGTGCTCGTGGGTGAATCCCAGCAGAGCGCGCGCGACCTCGTCCTGGAGTGGAAGATCTTCCGGAAGATCTCCCCGGCGATCGCTCGCGAGAAGAAGACGTCCAGTGACAGCCCCGACGTGGAGGTGATGAAGGACGCGATGGTGGAGTGTGGCATCCCCATCCTCGGACTGGGCCGGCTGGCGCGGGCCGGCAACGTGGTGCTGCTGGGCGAGGTGCATGGCACGCAGCAGGTGCCCCACTTCGTCGCCCAGAGCGCGTGCCAGGTGACCACCCAGGGCATTCCCGTGACGGTGGGGGTGGAGGTGCCCGTTGGCAACCAGGAGCGGCTGGAGGCGTTCCTCGCCAGCGAAGGAGGGGAGGCGGACTGGCGGAAGCTGATGGAGAGCCCCTTCTGGCGCAGCCCCTACCCGGACGGCCGCAACAGCGAGGCCGTGGTCTACCTCCTCGAGGCCCTGCGCAAGCTGCGCGCCCAGGGACTGGACGTACGTCTCTTCGCCTATGACCGTCCACCCCTGGAGGGCGAGGCGCGCGAGGAGGCCATGGCCCGGAGGGTGCTGGAGGTGGCCGCCGCGTCGCCCGGGCGGGCGCTGCTGGTGGTGAGTGGCAACCTGCACCCGCGCCAGGTCCAGGGCCTGCCCTGGAACCGGGACTACCAGCCCATGGGGCTGCGCGTCGCGCGGGAGCGGCGTGGCGTGTACTCGCTGGACGTGGCCTACAAGAGCGGCACGGCGTGGATCTGCGCCGTGGGGCCGGAGCAGAAGCTGGACTGTGGCGTGAAGCCCGCCCGCGGCCAGGACAATGGAGACCGCTACTTCGTCCAGCTCTTCGGTGGCCTCAATGCCCAGGGCTACCACGGCATCTTCTACGTGGGCGAGGTCTCCGCCTCGCCGCCGGCCGTGCTCCAGGGGGTGGAGCCGGCGGGGGACGGGCGCGCCACCTCGTCTGGCAGGTAACCACTCCCGGGCCCGGGCCCGGGCCCCGCGTTTCTCCTGGCGGGGCCCAGCCGAGGCGCTAGCCTGGAGGGGATGACCGCTTCCGCCTCCGCTACCGACGCCGCCGCCCAGGATCTGCTGGCCTTCATCGATGCCTCGCCCACGCCCTACCACGCCGTGGCCGAGGCGAGCCGCCGTCTCACCGCCCAGGGCTACCGTGCCCTGGACGAGCGCGAGCCCTGGGACTTGAAGCCCGGTGACAAGTTCTTCGTCACCCGGGGCGATACCAGCATCGCCGCCTTCCACCTGGGTCAGACGCCCGTGGACCGCGCGGGCTTCCGTCTCGTGGGCGCCCACACCGACTCGCCCAACCTGCGCGTCAAGCCCCAGCCCCAGGCGGGACGTGCCGGCTACCACCAGCTCGGCGTGGAGGTGTATGGCGGCGTGCTCTTCAGCACGTGGATGGACCGGGACCTGTCGCTCGCCGGCCGCGTGGTGACGGCCCGGGACGGCAAGCTCGCGCACCACCTGGTGGACTTCCGCCGTCCGCTCTTGCGCATCCCCAACCTCGCCATCCACCTCAACCGCTCCGTCAACACCGACGGCCTCAAGCTCAACGCCCAGGAGCACCTGGTGCCGGTGCTCGCCCTGGAGCGCTCGGGGGCGGTGGACTTGAAGGCGCTGCTCGTCGAGGAGCTGGCGCGCCACTCCATCCAGGCCAGCGCGGGGGACATCCTCGGCTATGACTTGTGCCTCTACGACACGCAGCCCTCCACCCGCTCGGGCGCGTTCGGCGAGTTCCTCCATGCGCCGCGCCTGGACAACCTGGCCAGCAGCCACGCGGGCCTGTCCGCGCTGCTCGCCCTGGAGTCACCGGGGGCGGCCACCCGGGGCGTCGTCCTCTATGATCACGAGGAGTGCGGCAGCGTGAGCGCCCAGGGCGCCGCGTCCCCCTTCTTGAAGGACTTGCTCGAGCGCATCACCCATGCGCTCTCGGATGGACGGCGGGATGCGTTCCACCGCGCCATGCGCCACTCCTTCCTGGTGTCGGCGGACATGGCGCACGCGGTGCACCCCAACTACGCGTCCATGCACGAGCCCAAGCACCAGCCGCTCCTGGGCGGGGGACCCGTCATCAAGTCCAACGTCAACCAGTCCTACGCCACCGACGGCGAGACGTGGGCGTGGTTCGCGCTGTGCTGCCGGGAGGCGGGCGTGGTGCCGCAGAACTTCGTCACGCGCACGGACCTGGGCTGTGGCAGCACCATCGGTCCCATCTCCGCGGGCGAGCTGGGCATCCGCACCGTGGACGTGGGCAGCCCCATGCTCTCCATGCACTCCATCCGTGAGATGGCCGCCGCGGCGGACGTGGCGGCGATGATCTCCGTGCTGCGCCAGCACTACTCGCGCTGAGCCCGGGGCCCCGGACTCATTCCGCGTTGATGCTCAGGTCCTCGGGGTCCAACAGGGTGATGACGCCGTCCTCATAGGTGAGCAGCCCCTCGCGCGCGTAGAAGCGCAGCCACCGGTTGGTGCTCTCGCGCGTGAGGCCGCACAGGTTGGCCAGCTCGCTCTGGGTCAGCCGGGAGATGGCCACCCCCTGGGCGCCGGGCTTGCCCCGGCTCTGGGCCAGATCCAACAGCACGCGCGCCAGCCGGGCCCGCGCATCCAGGAAGTTCGCGTCGTGCACCGCCCGGGTGACCCGCCGCACCAACTGGCTCAGTTCGGCCAGCAGCTTGGGCATCACCTGGGGCCGCTCCTGGAGGAACTGCCGGAAGGCCTCTCGTTGGAGACTCAACAGCTCCGTGTCCTTGCGCGCCACGGCGTCCGTGGAGCGGGGGGCGTCGTCGAGCAGTGCCAGCTCGCCGAAGGCGTCCCCCCGGCCCAACAGCGCCAGGGAGACCTCCTTGCCGTCCGCCGCGCTCAGGCGGATGGTCACCTCGCCCTCGTGGATGACGTACAGGTCCGTGCCCATGTCACCCCGGTGGAAGAGGACCTCCCCGGCGCCCAGCCGTCGGGGCCGGAGCCGGGCGGACAGCTGCTCCAGGTCTCCCGGCTCCAGGGAGGAAAAGAGGGGAACCTGCGAGAGGAGTTCCGTGTAGGACATAGAGGTACGCGGTCCGGAATGTGGGCGTGAGCCGGATTCGTCCACCCGGTGAGGCTCATCTTGCCTGGAGCGGGTGGAGCAGACCAGGGGGATGGGAGGTGCTTGTCGGGTGGGGAGCAGCCCGGTGTTAAGCTTCCGCACTCATCATGCAGCTCATCGTGAATCCAGGACTGCTGGACGAGCGGGTCGTCGACCTGCCGGAGGGTGCCACGACCATTGGCCGCACGCAGGAGAGCTCCCTGTGTGTGCTGCACATGAGTCTGTCGCGCAAGCACGCGCGGATCGAGCGCCAGGGGACGCGGGTCCTGCTGACGGACCTGGACAGCAAGAACGGGACGTTGGTGGACGAGGTGCGCCTGGAGAAGTTCACGCCTCGCGAGCTGAAGGAGGGCGAGTCCTTCCGGTGTGGCGAGGTGCGCTTCACGCTGGTGGCCCCGGTGGGCAGCGTGCCGCTGGCGCCCACGCAGGTGCAGCCACTGCACACCCAGTTCTCTCCCGCGGCCATGGACGAGCTGCTCGAGCGCTCCCCCGAGTCCTCCTCGGGCTCGGCGCTCCGGGTGAAGCGCGCGTCGCACGAGAGCCGGGCCAACGAGAAGCTCCAGGTGTTGCTCAAGGTGAGCCAGTTGCTGTCCTCGCCCGGGCAGATCGAGACGCTGCTCGAGCGCATCCTGGACCTGGTCTTCCAGATCATGGACGTGGACCGGGTGGCCATCCTGCTGGTGGATCCCTCCACGGGCCTGCTGCGTCCGCGGGTGGCGCGGGTGTCCACGGGCGAGGCGCCCGCGGGGGTGTTCTACAGCCAGCGCATCGTCGACTACGTGCGCACCCACAGCGTGGCGGCGCTCTTCTCGGACGCGTGGATGGATCCCCGGCTCAACGACGCCGCCTCGGTGGTGTTGCAGTCCATCCGGGCGTCCATGTGCGCCCCGCTCAAGCCCCGCGACGAGGTGCTGGGCGTGTTGTACGTGGACAACCTGTCGCGCGCCGACGGCTTCAGCCAGGAGGATCTCGAGTTCCTCACCGCCTTCGCCAACCAGGCCGCCATCGCGCTGGACAACTCGCTGCTGGCGCAGAAGCTGGCCGAAGAGGCCGTGATGCGCAACGCCTACGCGCGCTTCTTCCCCCCGCCCACGCTCAAGAAGCTGAGCATGGCCCGGGGCGGGCCCCTGGAGACGATCGAGACCGAGGTCACGGTGCTCTTCTCGGACATCAGCGGCTTCACCGCGCTCTCCTCCAAGCTCGAGCCCCGGCAGGTGGTGGATCTGCTCAACGACTACTTCCCGGTGATGGCGGACATCGTCTTCCGGCACGAGGGGACGCTGGAGAAGTACATCGGTGACGCGCTGATGGCGGTGTGGGGCGCGCCCTTCGCGCATCCGGATGACGCGACGCGGGCGGTGCGCGCGGCCGTGGAGATGCAGCGGGCCCTGGCGGGACTGAACGCGCGCTGGCGCGAGCGGGGCTGGCCCGAGTTGAGCATCCACGTGGGGCTGAACACGGGCCGGGTGGCGGCGGGCAACATCGGCTCCGAGCAGTACCTGCAGTACGCCACCATCGGTGATGCCACCAACGTCGCCAGCCGGGTGTGCTCCGTGGCGGTCGAGGGGCAGGTCGTCATGAGCCAGGCGACCTTCGAGCGCTGGCTCGAGCGCGACTGGAACGTCACCCCCCTGCCTCCCACCCTCGTGAAGGGCAAGCAGGAGCCCCTCACGCTCTACCGGGTGGAGTGGAACGTCCCGCCGCCCGAGTGGTCCTGAGGGACTTCACCCCGCGGAGGTGAGCACCTCGCGGGTGATCTCCAGCAGCGTGCGCGCGTTGAAGGGCTTCTCCACCCGGCGGTTGGGCACCCGCTCCAGGAAGGCCTTGGCCTGCGGGGTGAAGGCGCCGCCGGTGAGGAAGATGACCCGGCCGGTGAGCTCCGGCCGCAGCCGGTGCAGCGCCGCGTGGAAGTCCATCCCGTTCATCCGCGGCATCATCAAGTCACACAGGATGAGATCGAAGCGCTCGCCGGCCTCCAGCCGGGGCAGCACCTCGGCCGCCAGCGTGGTGAACACCACGTCGTGGTGCGGCCGCAGAATCCGCTCGAGCGCCGAGCACAACAGGGGCTCGTCGTCGATGACCAGCACGCGGCCCCGTGGCCCTCCGCTGTACTCCGGCACGGGCTCGAGCAGCGCGGGCACGATGGGCTCGCGCGAGGAGGGCATGAGCACCTGGAAGGTGGTGCCCCGGCCCAGGTCGCTGAACACGTGCAGCTCCCCGCCCATCGCGGTGATGAGGTTGTGGCAGATGGACAGGCCCAGGCCCGTGCCCACCCCGGGCGGCTTGGTGGTGAAGAAGGGATCGAAGATGCGGCCCATCAGCTCCGGGGCGATGCCCGCTCCGGTGTCGGCGATCTCCACCGCCACCTGGCCGCTCGCGTCCAGGCGCGTGGTGACGCGGATTTCCTGCTGCTCCGCGTCCCCATCCGAGGGCAGCGACTGCACGGCGTTGACCAGCAGGTTGAGGAACACCTGGCCCAGGCGCGACTCGTTGCCGTGGATCGGAGGCACGTCCTCCCCGTAGTTCTTCACCAGCTTCGCCCGGTGGCGGATCTCCGCGGCCGCCAGGTTGAGCGTGGAGTCCAGCACCTTGCGCACGTTCACCGCGTGGAACTGCTCGGCGGTCGACTCGCGCGAGAACGTCTTGAGATCGCCCACGATGGTCTGCACCCGCTCGGCCCCATGTAGCGCCTCGCCGAGCGCCGTGCTCACGGGCTGGAGCACCCCGGGCGCTCCCCGCGCGAGCTGCCGCGACAGCTCGCCATGGGCATAGCCGAGGTTGGCCAGCACGTACGCCAGCGGGTTGTTGATTTCATGCGCCACGCCGGCCGCCAGCGTGCCCACCGACGCCATGCGGTCGGCCAGTTGCAGCCGCGCCTGCATCAGCTTGCGCTCGGTGACGTCCGGGAACAGCGTCACGATGTGCGGCGTGCCCGCGTACTCGGCGATGCCCACGTAGACGAGCACGTCGCGCAGCTCCCCGCTCTTGGTGCGCACGCGCGACTCCACTCCGCGCACCATGCCCTGCTCGCGCATGCGCGCCGCCAGCCGCTCCTGCTCGATGGGTGACTCCCACAAGTCCAGGTCGCGCGCCGTGCGCCAGAGCATCTCCTCGCGCGAGTAGCCGAACAGCCGCGTGAAGGCCTCGTTCACCTCGACGAAGGCATTGCCCTCGCGCGTGGTGATGCAGGTGGCCAGGGGACTCTCGCGCAGCAGCACCGCGCACAGCCCATCCAGCTCGAAGTTGTCCGGCAGGGGCGCGGGCCGCTCGGCCGAGCGCCGCTCGGCCAGTTGCAGCCGGAGCATCGCCGCCGTCTCGTCCAGGGGCAGCACCAGGAAGTCGTCCACCCCGGCGTCGATCATCGACGCGAGTCCCTCGAGCTGCTCGGGGCGGGCCACCAGCACGATGGCGGCCTGGGCCCCGTTGGGAGAGGCCCGGAGCGCGCGCACCAGCACGATGCGGTCTCCCTCGTCGTCCATCCCCAGGAGCACCAGGGGAAAGGGGGACTGGCGGAAGGCGGTGATGGCGGCTTCGTCGTCACTTCGCCGGGTGGGCGTCATCCCGAGCTGGCGCACCAGCAACTCCACGGACGACAGATCGATGCTCGCGGATGGAACCAGCAGGGCCCTCATGCGATCCTTCTCGAGGGGGGTGACGTCCTCGGGGACGGCGCGTTGGCTGCGCGCGTCTTCCGTCCTATCACGAGCGGGAATCCGCCTGGAGAGGGGTCGAGCAGACCTGCCTTCGGACGTTGCCGCGGTGCGTTGGCTCCGTAGGGCTCCCGCCGGGAGTTGCTTTCGGGAGGGGGGTACAGTGAGCGCTGCTGAAAAGCTCGGAGATTCGGGCACTTAGCCCCGCCAATTTTCAAGGTGGGGTGACGGATGCTGCCTTGACGGTTACGCAGAAGAGGAGAGGTCTTGGGCGCAAGGTGCCACCTTCCGCCAGTAAGCGGGAGATCAAGTGTGGCCTTGGATGCCGTCCTGGAGCGTTTTGAGCAATAGCGCCCCGGGACTGCCATGGCTCGTCTGGCGATGCAACGAGCCCTGCGTCCACAGTGGATTGACGGCGTGTAGCGACAGAACCAGCTATACCCGCCGCCGGTCGCTGCTGGGACCCCGAAAGCACGCGGGGAAAGCCCCCGTCTCCCACTATCGCCATTGCAGGGGATGGGAGCGGGACAGCTCGCGGGCACCTTCCCGGGTCCGGTCGACTGGTGGGGATCGTGGCGCGCAAGGCTACCGGGCAGTGGGAGCGGGGGCCCCTGGATATCGACCCCAGGGAAAACGCCACCAGGGTGTCGGGGGCCCCAATAGAGGGCCCAGAACCGTAAACGATTAAGCGATAATTTGTCGTGCGGCTGCTTCGGTTTGTCCTCGTTATTTCTTGGCAGGCCCAGAATCCGTAGGCGGAAACGCAGTGTTCATCCATTCTTTGATGTCCGAGGACGAAGGCGTCTGACTATTGATGGCAGCGACCTCAGTAGATAGCGGTGTCGCAGGTGCCAGGGGCAGACCATGGAGCTGGGTCAGATCGCCCGACAAGGCACGCGAAATTGCCACCGAAAGAGCTATAACATTCTTCTGACGGTCACAAATACTCATGATCAAGACCAACTGCTGGTTGTTGACCTCAACGATCTGATCGTTGTCCTTGTGGTTGCGAGATTTTTCAAGAATAGATAGTCGAGCATTGATGTCCAGACCGTTTTCTGCCATCTGGAGTCGATGAATGTTGTCTCTCAAGTCAATCATCGCCTGCTGGAGTACTCCAACAGCGTATGTGCCGATCGATTTGTTGAATTCGAGGAACTCGCCAGACACGAGGGCTTCATCGAGAAACCTCGTGCTCAGGTGTCCTGCTGTATTCGAGCCCACGAGCGCAAACATGCCAAGCCAAGCTAGATGCTTGGCCTTGTACGAACTGACATCCGAGATACCGCCAATAAAGCGTTTGCGAGCAGCCTCCGCCCACGCATAGGCCGGTCTGATTGTTCCATTACTATGTTTTTCAAGGAGATTGCCTGTGTTTGATTCCAATTCGCGTTGGAGATTGGCGGCAAGCGCCACGCGTCGGAGCCCCAAGGAGCCTCCGAGATGTGTATGGAGCGCATCAATGATGTCGCGGAAGCTTGTGAATTGATGGATCCAGTTGGCGGGCGGCAGGGCACCGCCAGATTTCGCCGCCGCCTTCATCTCATCCGTGCGAGCAATCTCCGTGAGAAATGAGAAAATCGCTTCGCCATCGGTCAGGATTCGACTCTGGTGGTAGGTGATGCTGCTTATGTCTTTTTTAGATAGATTGTGCTCTTGGGCATACTCATTCTTGAGCAGGAGCGAGAGCGCCTTTCTGTCCTCCCTTGCATCCCAGACGCTCTTTCGAACAAACACGAGAAGCTTCAGGGGCCCACTCTTTGCTCGCTCGTAGGCACGTCGATACTCCATCATGGTGATGGTTGTCTTTGTTGACTCCTCATACCACCCGCCTGCCCGAGAGCCGATAAGTAGGATGAAGTATTGAGCATTGTCGATCGCCCTCAAACACGCTTCGTAAGAATTTTTATCGGGCTCTCTGCGGAAGTCATTGAACTCGGAGGCATCCACTTCATACCCAAGTTCCTCCAGCCAGTATTTGATGGAGGAACGAAGGTCTGAGAAGTCGTAAATTGTCGAAGACAGGAAGACTCTGGGAGGAGTTGAGAGGGATCTCATTGAGCGCTTGGTGGGCGGGGGGCTTGAGGTGATGGTCTGTTTTGTGCGTGAGTGGCTGGACCCATTCGATCAAGGAGTCAGTTTGCCAGTTTTGCCCCGACAACACTGTGTGTGTGGTGTGCCCCGAAAAGCACTCCTCATCATTCCTGGGTAATCCCTGCCATTGATATGCTGGTTGAGTGTTGAATGGCCGTGTGTCGAGGCTCCTTTGCTTCCTTGGGGAAAAGTCACGTAGCGGCATACGGGCTCCTGTGGTTTGTGTCCCGCTACTTGCCCCGGTCTTGAGCGCCTACGACCCCGGGAACGGACTGTCGATGCCCCTTATCTGTTCCTCGGCCATCCGCCGGTATTGCGGCACGATCTCCACGGCGAGCACGTCACGCATCTGCTGGCGGGCACCTTCGAGGTCTCCCGCATCTCGGAGGCTCGTCATCCGGTACATCGAGCGCAGAAACCGGCTTTGGGCATCCCGGAAACGAGAGAGGATCATCCCCATCAAGGCCTCGGCGCCTTCCGGGCTCTTTAGGGCCTCTTCCGTCTCGGCCTCGCTGATAGCCGCCGTGGGGGCGGTCTGGCGTAGAAGGTCGCGTAAGTCGTCGGTGAGTTCCAGGGCATGACCCCGCTGGATGCGTTGCGCGAGAACGGCGAGCTGCTGCCGGTCGTGTAGGTTCGGATTGAGCCGCCCGGTTGCGAACACGTTCGCAAGCCCGGTCAATTCGTCGAGCAGGATTTCGGCATGCTCCCGGTAGAGGGGGACAACCTCCACGGCGAGCACGTCGCGTATGACGTGGAGGGCTCCGTTGAAGTCCCCTTTCTCTTGAAGCTCCTCCACCCGGTTTTCAGCCTTGCTGAGTCGATTCGATCCATCCCGGATGCGTTGGCGAATCTCCCTTAGCAGGGTCGTTGCGGAAGGCACACCGCGCAGAGCATCTTCCGCGTCCTGATCGCTGATGGCCACTTCTCGGGCACTCTTGAGCAACAGGGCCCGGGCATCATCCGAAAGCTCCAGTGGCTCGTTACGCTCCAGTACCCTCTGAGCCAAATTCCGAATGCGGTCCCAGTTGATTTCATCGGACATGGCTATCCACCTTAATCACGGGGTTTGCACATATCACGGGGCCATTCATGCTGCCCTTCGCAACGGCGTAGGCAGTCGTCGCATTTGCCCGTCCATCTACGATCTTGGCACCTGTTGTACTTCCGGATGCAATCTTGCTTCCACTGGGGCAACGAAGCGTTGTTGGAGTAGTCGTCATCGTCAGCATCGGCGCGCGCAGCCCGGAGCATCTGATCAACCTCGGATGGCGTGGCCCCACAAGCGCCTACCGGGTCCTGTGGATGCTTCTTGATGCAGCACGTCATGGTGGAGTCGCCAGGCCGACAATCCATCGTAGCCGCTTGCGCCAGGAGTGTGGGGCGCTTCGACGTGCAGTGTGTCCCACCTGAACTGGTGGAGTGCGCCCTACTCGCCGAGCAACCGGATACGAGCATCCCCCACAGCAGGGCCCCAATGACGAAGAGGCAGGAAACCAAGTTTTTCATGCTATCCAGTCTAGAGCGGTGGGCTTTCAGGTCTCCATGACGAGCCAAGGCTCAAGGGCCTGGATGTTCGTTCGGGTTATCGGATAAGTTGGCCCACTGTATGCGGAACTTCTTACCTCCCCGGTCTGCCTTGTTGCTCGTCCTTGTGGCGTCCGTAGCCATGGCCGGGGAACGCGATCCCAACGTTTGGAGCGCCTATGTTCAGGGCCCACCGATTGAATCGGTTCGTCGGCTGAACGTGACCCCGGACGCGGCAACCCTCCTCCGGTTTCAGCAACCGTGCGATGCGGCGGGAACGAAGCTCCTGGGCTGGGAAGGTCGCTTCGAGCCGGTGGCGTGCGCCGGGAAATCGGTGGTCATCGTGCCGCTCCAGGCCCTTGAAGCGGAGGACCGATTTCTTTTGGTGGTGAGGCTCGTGGATGGGACAGAAGTGCCCTTCACCCTGGTGCGTGCCACAAGGAAAGAAGGCGAGTGGCCCGACCAGCAGGTGAACGTCTTTATCGAACCGGAAACCCGCGAAGCACTCCAAACGCAGCTCAAAGAAACCCGCCAGAGGGAGCGGTTGCTCGAGGAGGCAACTTACCGTCACTCCAAAGAGGACACGGCAGACGACGCGCTCGCCAGACTTCTGACGACGGGTGCCATCAGCCAAACCTCGTTCATCGAGCGACGAAAGCGAATCGTCAAGACCGATGACGGCGCCGAAATGGTCGTTAGAATCTTCGCGGGCAAGGAGAAAGCGGCGGTCCTGTTTACTGTGACGAACCGTCACTCGTCGAAGCCTTGGAGTTTGGCAGAGGCTCGCCTCCGAACCACCCGTCCAGGAGAGGACCAACGCGCCCCCTTCCTCTTCGGTGAGGCGAGGCCGTTTTCATTGCGCGCGGACCGGGATGAGATTGCTCCTGGCGAATCCGGGAATGTGGCCGTCGTTGTGGACAGGAGTGCCTTCAAGGCGGATGACGGGTTCGTAAAAACCCTCGCGCTGGAGATCTACCGCCAGGACGGGTTCTTGGACACCTACGTACTCCTGGATCGTCGGCTTGTTCGTGAGTAATACCGCTGCTCATGCCGCCGAATAGAGCGCCGCTACTCCCTTCCGTGGTTCTGCTTCTGGCAACAGCGGGATGCCCACCGGGCGGCGTGCTCTTGCGCTCGGACGGCAGCCCCGGACCCGAGAAGTGCTCGGAAGAAGCCATCAAGACGATGCGGATTCTTCGGATGTACGTTGGAGACTCTGCGGACGTGGAACTTGATGCCAACCAGATCGACGCGAGGCCCATCACGCTCTATGACGGGCCCGTGGAGAGCTTCCTTGACGGTTCGCTTGGCACTCTCGACCCCGGAACCCGCTTGTACGGGCGGGTGTGGACGAATGGGCCACAAGTCGTCGTTCGGTACTATGAAGCAAGACCACCGCGCGCAGATACGGTACCGATTTGTGCGGTGGCCCGACTTGGGGCGAACCAACTCAAGAAGCACCCAGAATCAAAGCCCGGGACGGCCATCCTCGACTATTCGGGCGCCTCGGTCTTCGTGGTGGACTCGTTCCGTTGAATCGACCCACCGGGACACCTCGCCTGAACGACCCCGGTCATTGGTTCACCTCGGGTGCGGGATTATTGCAGGTAGGCCTTGGGTGCCGCCCGGTAGGCCAGGGCGGACTGGGCCTGGAGCCAGCGGCCGATGACGCTCAGCAGTCCGTCGAGCGTGTCCCGCAGGGCCCAGGCGCACGCGTCCGCGCCCTGCAGCCGCGCGCAGCGCTCCAGCCCGTGGCGCAGGGCTTCCTGGACGCCGGGACAGTCGGGGCGCTCGCGGATGAGACGCTCGGCGGTGTGGGCATACAGGCGGTAGCAGCCGGCCGCGTCCCCGCGGTTGTAGAGGGGCGCGCCGAGCTGGATGGCCCTCAGGAGGGTGTAGGCCACCTCCTCCAGCACGTCCGGGGCGCACCCCTCCAGGAGGGACAGGGAGTGCGTGGGAATCTGCCGCTGGCGGGAGGCCGCGGGCCGGGCGAGGCCGAGGGTGGACAGCGGCAGGGCGTCCGTGCGCTCCAGCAGCGGCAGCACGTAGCGCGAGGGGATGACGATGGTGACGGGCCGCCCATCCGCGAAGGCACACGTGGCCACGCCAATCCACGCGCCCGTGGCATCCAGGACCGGGCTGCCCGAGACGTCCTCGGGCAGGGTGGCCTCCAGTTCGAGGAAGGTGAAACTTTCGTCGAGGACCTGCTCCGAGCGCACCCGGGTCTCCAGGAGGAAGGGCGGAGTGCCCGGGGCGGGGTGGAGGATGAAGATGGGATCTCCCTCCACGGGGAGCATCCCTTCCGACTCGAGCCGCAGGGCGGGCACGTTGCTCACGGGGAGCTGGAGCACGGCCAGGTCATGCTTCTCGTCGAAGGCGATGACCTGCTCCACCTGGAGCAGGCGCCCGTCGGCGAGCAGCGCGGAGATGTCCTCGCAGCCGGCCACCATGTGGAGGTTGGTGACGAGTTGACCTCCCGGGGTGGCCACGAAACCGACTCCCCGCCGGTTCGGCATGTCCAGGGTGATGAGCGCGGAAGTGGCGGCGTCCCGGACGGCGGACAGGCCGGTGTCGAAGGCGGGCATGGGGCATCCTCCTGGTTACACCATGGCCACGCCCGCGGGATGGGGCAGAGCGCGGCTGTCGGGTGGCTTGACGAGGGCCGGCCTGCCGAGCGTCCGCAAAGCGTCTCGTGCGCGTCAGCCCTCGTGGGGAATGAGGGGCAGCCGCGAGGGGCCGCGCACGACGAGCGAGCTGTTCCACTGGACGGGCTGGGTGCCCGCGGTCAGGTGGGTGAAGCGGGAGAGCAGCGCCTCCAGGGACAGCCGTGCCTCCAGCCGTGCGAGCTGGGAGCCGATGCAGAAGTGGATGCCATGCCCGAAGGGCAGGTTGCTCGAGGGGCGGTTCATGTCGAAGCGGTCCGGATCCGGGTGCTGGGCCTCGTCGCGGTTGGCCGAGCCCATCAGCATCAGCAGCCGCGTGCCCTTGGGCAGCCGCACTCCGCCCAGCTCCGTCTCCTCGCTCGTCAGCCGCATCACGCCATGCGCGGGCGTCTCGTGGCGCAGCACCTCGTCGATGAAGCGCGGCAGGAGCGAGGGCTGCGCGCGCAGCTGCTGCATCAGCTCCGGCTGGAGTTGCAGCCGGAGGGCCGAGTGGCTCAGCAGGTGGATCGTCGTCTCCATGCCGCCCACGAGTAGCAGGAACATGAAGCCGAGCAGGTCCGTGTCCGACAGGCTCTCGCCCTCGACGCGTGCGCGCAGCAGATCGCTGATGAGATCATCCCCGGGGTTGCGCCGACGCTCAGCCAGCACCTGCTCGAAGTGGCCCCGGGCCTCGTTCACCGTGGCGCGCACGGCCTCCTGGCGCTCGGTGTCCGCCGGGCCGACTCCGGTGAACTGGCCGAGCCATTCCACCCAGTGCAGCAGGCGCGGCTGTACGTCGGGCGACAGCCCGAGCAGCTCACCAATCACGTACATGGGCATGAGCACCGAGAAGTGCTCCACGAAGTTCACCTCCTGCCCGTCGTGCAGCCCCTGGACGATGCGCTGGGCGAACTCCCGCACGCGCGGCTCGATGCGGGTGACGACCTGGGTGCCGAATGCCCGGTTGATGAGCGCGCGCAGCTGCGTGTGGCGTGGGGGATCCATCACGAGCGCCGAGTCGGCCAGCGGGTAGTTGGAGATCCAGGGCGGGCGGTAGGCCTGGCGGAAGCCCTGGGAGGAGAAGAGCTGCGGGTTCTTGAAGATGTGCATCACG
Source organism: Cystobacter fuscus (assembly GCF_044360685.1). Lineage (GTDB taxonomy): Bacteria > Myxococcota > Myxococcia > Myxococcales > Myxococcaceae > Cystobacter > Cystobacter fuscus_C. The sequence goes on from NZ_CP043491.1 coordinate 2,938,075, forward strand.
TCTTCCTGACGTGAGACGGCCCAGATTCCACCGGGATCCACCTGGCTCACGGGGGCGTGGCGGCGCAGCTCCGCGTAGGCGGGGTACGGATTGGCGCGGATCTCGGGGGCAAGCAGGTTGATGCGTCCACTCATGGGAGCCTCACGGGAGAGGTGGATGAAGGCGGCATGCTATCGGCTTTCGCGGGTGGGCGGTGGGCGAGCGGCCAGGCCCAGCCCCATGTCAGAGATTCTTTTGGCGGACCCGACTTCCGCCGTTAAACACCGCTTCTCTCATGCACAAGACTCACCTCGTCGGCGCCCGCACGCACAACCTTCAATCGCTCTCGGTGGATCTCGCGGAAGGCGAGCTGGTGTGTCTCACGGGAGTGTCGGGTTCCGGGAAATCCAGCCTGGCGCTCGACACCCTGTACGCCGAGGGACAGCGCCGCTTCGTCGAGAGCTTCAGCCCCTATGCCCGTCAGTTCCTCGAGCGGCTGGAGCGGCCCCCGATGGACACCCTGGAGCCGGTGGCCGCCGGAGTGGCGGTGGACCGGCGCGCGCCGGTGAAGAGCTCGCGCTCCACCGTGGCCACGCTCGCCGACGTGGAGGCCTACCTGTCGGCGCTCTTCACTCGCGAGGCGATGCCGGTGTGCTCCGCGTGTGGGGTGGAGGCGGTGCGCACCGACGCGCGCGTGGCCGCCCAGGCCGCCCTCGCCGCCGAGCCCGATGCCCCGGCGGTGCTGACCTTCCCGGTGCGCATCGCGGACACCGCGGACTTCATCGGCGCGCGGGCCCGGCTGCTCAAGGACGGCTTCCACCGGCTGATGGTGCGCGGCGAGGTGAAGGAGCTGGAGTCGCTCAAGCCGGGCGAGGCCACGGACCCGGCGGGCGTGGCGTACGTGGTGGTGGACCGGGTGAAGCTCGCGCCGGGGCAGCTCGGGCGGGTGACGGCGGCGCTGGAGTCCGCGTGGGCCCAGTCCCAGGGCGAGGCGGTGGCCTTCACTCCGGCGGGGCCGCGGCGCATCCGCCGGGGCCTCGTGTGCCCCAAGTGCGCGCGCGAGTTCGAGCCGGCCCGGCCCGGCCTCTTCAGCTACCAGTCGCCCACGGGCGCGTGCCCCACGTGCCGGGGGTTCGGCCGCACCATCGGCATCGACTGGGACAAGGTCATCCCCAACCCGACCTTGAGCCTCGCCAAGGGCGCCATCCGCCCCTGGTCGGGCAAGACGTCCGAGTGGGAGCGCAAGATGCTGGGCGCCTACGCGCGCCAGCACCGCATCCCCATGGACGTGCCCTGGGGACAGCTCTCCGCCGAGCAGCGCGAGCGGGTGTTGCAGGGCGAGGGCGACTACGACGGCGGGCGCGTGTACCCGGGCGTGCGCGCGTGGTTCCGGTGGATGGAGAGCCGCACGTACAAGATGCACGTGCGGGTGCTGCTCTCGCGCTACCGCGCCTATACGTTGTGCGAGAGCTGCAAGGGCGCGCGCCTCAACGAGGCCGCCCTGGCGTGGCGCGTGGGGGGGTTGGATCTGGCGGCGTGGCATGGGCTGGAGCTGGCGGACGCGCGCACGCGCCTGGAGTCGCTGCGCACCCAGACGGGCCAGGGCGAGCTGGTGCGCCGAGAGCTGGCGGGCCGCCTGGGCTACCTCGCGCGGGTGGGGTTGGGCTACCTGACCCTGGACCGGCCCGCGCGCACGCTGTCCGGAGGCGAGGCGCAGCGCGTGTCGCTCACGGCGGCGCTGGGCACCTCGCTCACCGGCGCGCTCTTCGTGCTGGACGAGCCCACGGTGGGCTTGCACCCCGCGGATGTGGGGCCGCTCACGGGCGCCATGGCCGAGCTGGCCACCCGGGGCAACATCGCCCTGGTCATCGAGCATGATCCGCTCGTCATCCGCTCCGCGCACCGGGTGCTGGAGCTGGGGCCGGGAGCGGGCAAGCACGGGGGGCGGCTGTGCTTCGATGGCACGCCCCAGGCGCTGGCCCGGCGCGAGGATCTGCCCACGGGCCGGCTGCTGGCGGGCACCGAGGACGTGAAGCGCGTGCCCCGCGCGCGTACCGGCGAGCTGCGGGTGCGCAACGCCCGGGCCCACAACCTCCAGGGCGTCTCGGTGAGCGTGCCGCTCGGCGTGCTGTGCGCCATCACCGGCCCCAGCGGCTCGGGCAAGAGCACGCTGATGGACGAGGTGCTCTACCGGCACCTGGCGCGCGCCCTGGGCGAGAAGGACGCCGAGGTGCCCGGCGAGGCGGACGCCGTGGACGGGCTGGAGGCCATCGAGCGCATCACCTTCGTGGACCAGTCGCCGCTCGGACGCACCTCGCGCGGCAACGCCGCCACGTACACCAAGGCGTGGGATCGGCTGCGCGATCGCTTCTCCTCGGAGCCCGAGGCCGAGGCCCGGGGCCTCACCTCGGCGCACTTCTCCTTCAACGTGGACAAGGGCCGCTGCGAGGCGTGCGCGGGCGAGGGCTACGAGACGGTGGAGATGCAGTTCCTCGCGGACGTGTCGCTCCTGTGCCCGGTGTGCCGGGGCCGCCGCTTCAAGGAGGAGGTGCTGGCCATCCGCCACCACGGCCTGTCCGTGGCGGACGTGCTGGAGGCCACCGTGGACGAGGTGCTCCAGCGCTTCGAGGGCGACAAGGTGCTCGCGCGCACGCTCGGGCCCGTGTCCCGGCTGGGGCTCGGCTACCTGAAGCTCGGTCAGCCCCTGTCCACCCTGTCCGGTGGCGAGGCGCAGCGCTTGAAGCTCGCGCGCGCCCTCTCCAGTGAGGCCAAGGGCTCGCTCTTCCTCATCGACGAGCCGAGCGCGGGCCTGCACGACGCCGACGTGCGCCAGGTGCTCGCCGCGCTGCACGAGCTGGTGGACGAGGGCGCGAGCGTCCTGGTGGTGGACCATGATCTCGTCGTCATGCGGGGCGCGGATTGGATCATCGACCTGGGGCCGGGCGGAGGCCGTCACGGCGGACTGCTGGTGGCCGAGGGCACGCCGGAGCAGGTCGCCCGGGGCCAGGGCCTCACCGCGGCGGCGCTGCGCGGGGAGCTGGGCACGGCGGCGACTCCGGTCAAGCGGGGCAAGGAGGCGGCGAAGGCACCCGCGGCCATCGAGGTGGAGCACGCACGCGAGCACAACCTCCAGGACGTGTCCTGCCGCATTCCGCTGGGGAAGATGACGGTGGTGACGGGGCCGAGCGGCTCGGGCAAGAGCTCGCTCGTGTTCGACGTGGTGTTCGCCGAGGGACAGCGGCGCTTCATGGAGACGCTCACGCCCTACGCGCGCCAGTTCCTGCCCAGCATGCCGCGCCCGGACGTGGAGCGCATCGGCGGCATTCCGCCCTCCGTGGCGCTCGAGCAGCGCACCTCGCGCGCGGGCTCCACGAGCACCGTGGCCACCGTCACCGAGGTGGCGCACTACCTGCGCCTGCTGTTCGCCAAGCTGGGCCTGCCGCACTGCCCGAACGACGGCGAGCCCATCGCCGCCACCACCGCCGAGGCGCTCTACGCGCAGGTGCTCGCCATGAAGGGGGAGGGCACGGTGCTGGCCCCCGCCGTGCGCGCGCGCAAGGGCACCTACCTGGACGTCTTCACCGCCGCGGCGCGCGCGGGCATCGAGAAGGCCTTCGCGGACGGCAAGGAAGTCTCCACCGACCAGCCGCCCCAGCTCGTCAAGACGCGCGAGCACGACATCGATCTGGTGATGTACCAGGGCCGTCTGGCGAAGCTGCCGCGCGAGGTGTTCGACAAGGCACTCACCTGGGGCAAGGGGGCGTTGAAGGTGCGCACCGCGGGAGCGCGCGAGACGCTGTTGTCCAGCGAGCGCACCTGCCCGGTGTGTGGCTTCTCCGTGCCGGAGATGGATCCGCGCTGGTTCTCCTTCAACACGAAGCAGGGCCGGTGCGAGGCGTGCGAGGGCACGGGTGTGCAGGGCGGCGCGGAGGCGCAGGCCGAGGGCAGGACGGAGCCGTGCCGCACGTGCGAGGGCTCGCGGCTGGAGCCGGTGCCGCGCGCCGTGCGGCTGGAGGGGTCGCGCTACCACGAGGTGGTGCAGCAGTCCGTCACCGCCGCGCTGGGGCAGGTGCGGGAGTGGAAGTTCCGCGGGGATCAGGCGCTGTTGGGCGAGCCCTCGCGCCAGGAGTTGTTGCGGCGCCTGGAGTTCCTGGACCGCGTGGGCCTGGGCTACCTGTCGTTGGATCGCAACGCGGCCTCGCTCTCGGGCGGGGAGATGCAGCGGCTGCGGTTGTCGGCGCAGCTGGGCGCGGGCCTCACCGGGGCGATGTACGTGCTGGACGAGCCGACCATCGGCCTGCACCCGCGCGACACGCACCGGTTGTTGAACAACCTGCGCTCGCTCGTGCAGACCGGCTCCACGGTGCTGGTGGTGGAGCATGACACGGACACCATCCGCGCGGCGGACCACCTCATCGAGCTGGGCCCCACGGGCGGCCGGGGCGGTGGGCGCATCCTCGCGGAGGGCCCGCCGGATCAGGTGTTGCAGAACGAGGAGGCACCCACGGCCCGGGCGCTGCGCGAGCCCGCGGTGCTGGCGGCGGTGCCTCGGGGCGAGCCGGAGCGGTGGATCGAGCTCAAGGGGGCGACGGCCCACAACCTCAAGGGCGTGGATCTGCGCATTCCGGTGGGCCGGCTCACCGTGGTGTCGGGCGTATCGGGCTCGGGCAAGAGCACGCTGGTGCGTCAGGTGTTGTACCCGGCGCTGCGCGAGAAGCTCGGGCTGGTGACGGCGCGTCCGGGGGCCTTCAAGTCCCTGACGGGCGTGGAGGCCATCCGCCGGGTGATGGCGGTGGACCAGTCGCCCATCGGGCGCACGCCGCGCTCGGTGCCGGCCACCTTCCTGGGCCTGTGGGACGAGCTGCGCCGGGCCTTCGCCGCCACTCCGGAGGCGAAGGTGCGCGGCTTCGGGCCCACGCGCTTCTCGTTCAATTCGACGTCCGGTGGGCGGTGCACGGCGTGCGAGGGCCAGGGGGCCATCTCCCACGAGATGTCCTTCCTTCCGGACGTCGTCACCCCATGCGAGGTGTGTGGAGGCGCGCGTTTCGACGCGGCGACGCTCGAGGTGCGCTACCACGGGTTGACCATTGGAGACGCGCTGCGCCTGTCCGCGGACGAGGCGAAGGACGTCTTCCATGCCCTGCCCAAGGTGGCGGCGCCGCTCACGTGCCTGTCGGACCTGGGGGTGGGCTACCTGCAACTGGGTCAGGGCTCCAACACGCTGTCGGGCGGCGAGGCGCAGCGGTTGAAGCTGGCGGCGGAGCTCACGGCGAGCACGCGGCACGAGCCCACGCTGTACGTGCTGGACGAGCCCACCACGGGGCTGCACCTCGGGGACGTGTCGAAGCTCATCGCCTTCCTGCACCGGTTGGTGGACCGGGGCGACACGCTGGTGGTCATCGAGCACCACCCGAGCGTCATCGCGTCGGCGGACTTCGTGGTGGAGCTGGGGCCGGAGGGGGGCGAGGCGGGAGGAACGCGGGTGGCGGAAGGGACGCCGCGCGAGGTGTCCCGGCTGAAGACGGCCACGGGCCGGGTGCTGCGCTCGGTGTTCTCCGCGGACGAGCCCTCGCGCAAGGCCGCGCGAGGCCGGTAGGGGACGCCAGAGAGGCGCCGCTCGCGGCTACTGGGGGACCTTGCGCAGCTCGTCCAGCCGGCGCCGCGCGCTTCCGGCGAGCAGCGAGTCCGGATGCGCGGTGAGCAACTCCTCCAGGGCCCGGGCTTCGTGCTCGGTGTCCCCGAGGGCGCGCCAGGACTCAGCCACGCCCTGCAGGGCCTCCTCGCTCAGCATGCCGCGGGGCTTCGCGCGCAGCGCCTGCTGGTACTGGCGCAGGGCGCCTTTCGCGTCTCCGAGGTGCTCCAGCCGCAGTCCTCCGGAGGCCACCTGGGCCACGTACGCCGACGTCGTCCCGGGCGAGGACTGGATGACGCGCAGGTAGAGCGCCTCCGCCTCCCTCCACTGGCCCGCGGCCCGGCGTTCATTGGCCCGGCGCAGCAGATCCTCTGGTTGCGCGGCGACGGGCGCGGGTCCGGTGCGAGCCACCGCGGGCGCCGGGGGCTCCGCCGCCACCTCCTCGGAAGGAGCCGCTTCGGGGACCGGCTCGGCGGCGACCGGCGCGGCGGGAGGGGGCACCACCCGCACCGGGGCCACCGCCTGGGAAGCCTCCTCCTTGGAGGCGCGATGCGCCCACCACCCGTAGCCCGTGGCCGCCGCCGCGCTCATCATGCCCAGGCAGGTGCTCGTGATCAGCACGCCCTTCCAGGGGAGTTTCCTCGGGGGCGCGGGCGCCGGGGCGGGCGCGGTGGAGAGCGCGGCCGCCAGGGCTCCCTGGATGAGGTCGGCGGAGCGCTGGCGGGAAATCCGCCGGGCCGGTCCGACGCTTTCGTCCAGGGGGCCGAGCAGCTCGAGGCGCTCTTCCATGTCGTGGATCCCTTGACTCATTCCTCTTCCCCGTTCGTACCCGATTCCCGTGCGTAGAGTGCCCGGAGATTGGCCCGTCCCAGACGCAGGCGGCTGCGCACCGTCTCGAAGGGAATGCCCAACTCCTCGGTCATCTCCGGCACGCTCATCTCCAGGACGTAATGCAGCACCAGGGCGTGGCGCTGCTCGTCGGAGAGTTCATCCATCAGCCGTACCATGTCCCGGCGGAACACGTAATCGTCCGGAAGTGCCTCCTCCGAGAGCACCGTGAGCTCCATGGGCTCGGCTTCCGGCTCGGTTCCCGAGTCGCGCACCTTCCGCATCGCGGCGAAGGTGGTCCGGGCGACCACCCGGTCCGACCAGGATTTGAAGGAGCCCTCGCGGCGCCAGGTCGGCAGGCCGCGCAGGATGGCGATCAAGGCCTCCTGGGCGATGTCATCCACGTCATGATCTCCGCGCACGAGATAGCGCACGAGGTTGCGCACCCGGGGCAACAGCTCCGTCAACAAGGACTCGGCCGCGTCGCGCCGCCCCTCGATGACCGCTTGGATGCGGCTGTCCTCGGAGGGGAGCGCCTCCTGGCGCCCCCGCGTTGTCGCCCTCATTGCCCTCATCGTCGGGATGGAGGAGGGAAGGGAAGATTTCGGGTCACGAGCGGTCAATGCGCCCCCAGGAGGATGGCGAGGCCGAACCGGGGCTGTGCTCGCCAGAGTGAATTGCGGACGATGAACGTCCCCTGTTGCAGGTAGCCAAGGGTGGGCACCGCCGTCAGCACGTCCAGGGCCAGGTTGGCCTCCAGCGCCACGGACCCTCCTCGCCAGCGGGCCGCGAGGGTGGGCGCCCCATAGAAGGAGGGAGTGAGCCGGGCAGGCGAGGCCTGGACGCCGGGTGCCAGGGCTTCCGTGCCGCGCAGGTGGCCCGCGAGCCCCACCTCGAGTCCGGCCCCGAGCCGGAAGTGCTCCGTGGACACCACGGCGGCATCCACCCCCACGCCCAGGGCATGCCTCGACAAGGAGACCCGGGTGTACTCATCGCTCAGCGCAGTGGGGAGGCTCGCCAGCAGCAGCACGCGCGCGCGCAGCCGTGCCCCTTCCCATCCCACGCCGAGCTGCGCGCCGTGCTGCCCGAGCGGACCATCGCCCATGAGCGTGCCCTGCCATCCCACACTCACGCCCCAACCTTCCCGGGCGGGGGCGGTGCTGGGGGCGGGAGCAGGCGCGGGAGGTGGAGGGGGCGGTGCGAGGGCGGGGGCCTCGGGGACTTCCTCCACCACCTCTCCCACGGGGCTGCCGGCCACCAGGGCCTTCAACGCGGAGCGGACGATCAAGGCCGCGGCTTCGGCCGCCGCGGAGCGGCCCTTTCGCTGGTGGGTTTCCACCTGGACTCGCCGTACGAGCAGCCGCCGGGTGGCGGGTTCCGCGACGTGGACGATGATCGCCTCGGGCTCATGGCGGAACCAGAGGACGACGCGGAAGGGCCCCTGCTCGGCCAGCGCCACGGCGGTGCGCCATTGCTCGGCGGCCTCGGTGCTCGGCGCGGGCCCGGGGTTCACCCGCAGCACGACGGGCAGATCGCTCAGTTGTCCTTGGAGTCGCTCCGCCAGCTCCGCGTCTTCCGGAGAGGAGGCGCGGAGCACCGCGGCCCAGGGTTCCTCCTGGGCGGCGCTGGCCGTGCCCCACCCCACGAGGACGCACACAACGAGGAGTCGGGTCATACACGGGACAGAGGCTCTCACGCTCGGTCCGTGAACGTACATGGAAACGAGGAACTCCGGATAGATGCCACACCCGGGGTGCGTTCTTCCTGGTACGGGAAGGGGATAGGTGACCCGAAATACGGGTGGGGTGACTCCGTCGCCCTGGAGACCTTCCCGGGAGCGACGCATGCGCTGGACCCATGGACTCGTTCTGCTGGCCGTCACGGGGGCCTGCTCCGTGGAGGACGCCGTGGCGATCCTGCCTGGGCCCGATCGGGCCGGGTATTGCGCCTCGGGGGCGCCGACCCGGTTGGTGGAGGATGGCGCGACGGGGCGGGAGATCTGCGGCGGGCTGCTGGCGTCCCGGGTGTTCACGCGGGCGTTGTGCGCCTGTGGGGAGCTGGTGGTCAGTGCGCCCTCGGCCCTGGATGCCTTCCAGGGCTCCCAGGGTCCAGGAAGCGCGGGGGGCGCGGGGGCGTCCGTGGGCGCCAATGGTGGAGTGCAGTTGACGTCGGAGCTGCGGGTGAGTGGCTCGCTCCAGGTGGGAGAGACGGGCATCGCCCTGGGCGCCGGGCTCCTGTCCGTCCAGGGAGAACTGCGCGATGCGGGGCGGCTTCAAGGGGCCAGCTCCACGGTGCGGGTGGGCGGGGATGCGTGGGTCGCGGGGGATGTCGAACTCCAGGAGCTGACGGTGGGGGGCGTGCTGTCGCAGCCCGCGGAGCGGCGCCTCACCGTGCCTCAGCCGCCACCGCGCGTGCGGCGTGAGCCGGTGGGCCCGTTCGCGCCGCCCTGCTCCTGCGACGCCCCCGAGGACGTGGGCGCCTATGTGAAGAACCACGTGACGGCCCATCACAACGCCGACATCGGGCTGGCGGTGGACGCGTTGGCGGACTTCTCCGGGGACGCGGCCCTGGAGCTGCCGTGCGGGCGTTTCTACCTGACGCGGATCCACGGTCCGGGCTCGCTTCTTCTTCGCGTGACGGGGCGGGCGGCGCTGCTCGTGGACGGAGACGTGGACGTGGGCGGGCTCGACGTCCAGTTGGGGGAGGGGGCGGAGTTGGACCTGCTCGTCGCGGGCGGAGTGTCCGCGCGCGGACCCGTGCGGATGGGCTCGCCCGGGTTCCCCTCGCGCCTGCGGGTCTACGTGGCGGGCGCCTTCGATCTCGACGCCGGGGATCCGTGGAACACCCTGCCCGAGTCCAGCGAGCTGGCGGGCAATTTCTATCTACCCCGGGCGCACCTGGACCTGAGCCGGCGCGCGGAACTCTCCGGCTCGGTGTTCGCCCAGCGCGTGGCGGCCTCGGCGGGCCTGTTCCTCCACTACGATCTGGACGTGCTGGGGTTGGGCGAGCGCTGTGCCGATTAGGCGGGGCGCTCACCCCGTGGCGCGCGTGGTCTCGCCGATGCGCTCGGCGGCCCGCTGCACGGTGGGCCAGAAGTGCTCGGCCATGCGCAGATAGCCCGTGTCGGACGGGTGGAAGCCGTCGGCCGAGAAGTAGTCGGAGCTGCCGGGCAGCTCCACGCGGCTCGGGGTGTGGAGGTCCACACCGAGGAGCCCATGACGGGCCACCACGCGCTCCACCGCCGCGTTGAAGTCGCCGATGCGCCGCGCGATGAGGGGCAGGGGAAGGAAGTTCGCCGCCAGCCGGGCCACGGGGGCCAGGGACATGTCCGGCAGGTTGGAGACGATCACCGCCGCGCCCGTGGACACGAGTCCCTTGGCGAGCGAGTCGAAGTGGGACTCGAACTGCTCGGGTGTCACGCCGCGCCACAAGTCATTGATGCCCACCCCGAGCGTCACGAGATGGGGGGAAGATCGCAGGGCCCGGGGCAGTTGGCCGGACAGCACGGTGGCGCTGGTGGCGCCGCTCACGGACAGGTTGAGCAGGCCCACACCGACGCGGGTGCGGCGCAGCCGTTGGAAGAGGTGCTCCACATAACCGCCCTGGCGCGCGCCTACACCCACGCCGGAAGAATCACCCAGGGCCACATATCTCAGGGAGAGTGCGCTCATGTGCCTTCTTCCATAGCGCGCTCTCTCTCCCTTCGCAGGGTCGCCCGGGTGCCGCGTCGACGCCTCCTTGCTCCAGGGGCGTGCGTTTGCTCACTGCCTCCAGCGCATCCGGGAGTGCCGCCCGTCGCGGTCCGGCTTCATCAGGTTCGCCTCCTTGCGTCCTCCGTGCCGGGCGAGCGAGATGGCGAGCTGGGCCCGCTTCTGTGGGGGCAGATCCTTGGCGAGCGCCTGGTACAGGTCGCGCTCCAGCGTGGTGAGCTGGGCCTTCGCCTCGAACACCCGTTGCACCGCCTGATCCACCTGGGACTGCGCGGCGGCATCCCCCTTGGCGGCCTTCCTCAGGAGCTGCGCGGAGGCGCGGACCTGCTCGAGCAGGGGGCGCCGGCGCTCGTCGAACTGGCGCATCGTGTCCGCCATCTTCAACGTCTGGGCCTCGTTCAACTCCAGCTCCTCGGCGAGGCTCAACATCCGCATCATCCGCGTGCGCTTCTCCACGCGCTCCGAGGCATCCGGGGCGTCGGGCGGAGCGGCCCACGTCATCAGGGGCAGCAACAGCAGGGGAAGGACCAGCAGGCGAAAGGGCTTCATCACAGCGACTCTCCAAGGGAGGGGGAAGACAGGAACTCATCGGCCTCGACGTCCCATGAGGGGGTGGCCTCCGGGGCGTCCTCCAGGTCCACGTCCGTCAGATCGAGCGCGTCGGACAGCGGATCCGCCAGCGCCCATTGCTCCAACGCGAGGACATCCTCCTCGGTGGAGGAAGCGGCCTCGAGGGAGGCGGAGGGCGTGGAGGGGGAGGGCGTCCGGGGCAGCACCCCGGGCCTGAGCAGGAGCAGGAGCACGGCGGCCGCCGCCATCAAGACGCCCGTGGTTCGCAGGTGGGCCGCCCGCCGGACCTGGTCCTGGCGCCAGCGGCTCACCGTGGTCTGGGGGAGGAACTCCAGGACGGCCTGCTCCCGGGGCGAGGGGGTGGGCAGCGCGGCGAGGCCCAGGGTGTCCTGGAGCGCGGTCACCTCGCGGCGGCAGGCCGCGCAGGTCTCCAGGTGCGCGCGCACGCGGGGCTCTTCGTGGGGCTCCAGGGCACCCGCGGCCCACAGGGTCAACGACTCCGCCATGTCCTGGCACGCGCTCATGGGCGCTCCTCCTCGGACGTTTCGGCCATGTGCTCCCGGAGGCGCTTCACGGCGTGATGGAAATTCACCTTCGCGTTCGTTTCGGTGATGCCGAGCGACTCGGCGATGTCGCGGAAGCCCAGTCCCGCGTCCACCCGGAGCGTCAGCACCTCGCGTTGGCGGCGGGGCAGGGTGAGCACCGCCGCGCGCACGGCCCGCTCCCGCTCGGCCCGCTCCAGGGACTCCTGGGCGGACTCCCCGGGTGCCTCGGTTTCGGGGATCTCCACGGCCCGGAGCCAGCGCCGCCCCTGGCGGGCGTGGTTCTTGGCCAGGTTGAGCGCGATGCGGATGAGCCACGCCCGGAAGGGCATGGGCCCCGACAGCCAGCGGGAGAAGACCCGGTTCGAGGCCTCCAGGGCGCGCAGGAAGGCTTGCTGGGCCAGGTCCGCCGCGTCCTCGGGGCTCGAGGCGTAGCGGCGCATGAGCGAGAACACCAGGGCCCGGTGCCGATCCACCAGGATGCCGAAGGCCGCCTCGTCACCGGCCAGGAAGGCGCGGCAGAGCGCCTCGTCACTGGGCTCGGTGGCGGCTTGCGCCAGCCGCAAGGGTGTCTCCAGGGCCTTCACGCCTCGATCAACACCGGAGCCGGCGAAAGGTTAAAGCGGTCGTTTTCCCGGAGGCCGAAGTCCATGGGAGCAAGTTGTGTCACCCTACTTGAAAGGTAACCAGAGAGGCCGTACCATGCAGGTCATCCCGTTGCGAGGAGAAGACCGATGGCGGAGACGATGGGTGATGCGCTGGGACTCCAGATTCTGCGGGCCGTGCAGGAACTGGGAACGCGGATGGAGCGGGTGGAGGTGCAGGTCAACCACCTGAGCACGCGGGTGGATGCGTTGACCGAGCGGGTGGACCGGTTGGAGGTGCGGATGGACCGGCTGGAGGAGCGGATGGACCGGCTGGAGGCACAGGTCAACCACCTGAGCACGCGGGTGGAGCGGGTGGAGGCGCAGGTCAACCACCTGAACACGCGGGTGGATGGCCTGTCCGCTCGGATGGACAAGCAGGAGAAGTGGATGGAGCGGCTGGCGGCCGAGTTCCTCCATTTCCGGGAGGAGGTGCGGGGTGACATCCGTCAGTGGCGCGTGGAACTGCAAGAGGACCATCGCCGCCTGAAGAAGCGCCTCGATGCCACCGCCACGACGGTGGTCCTGATGGCATCGGTGCTACGAGGTCCAACGGAGTTCAGCGTGGAGTTGGAAGCGAACTTGAGCGAACTCCACGCGAGCTGAACGCAGCCCCGGGGTGCTTCTGCCCGGTGGGAACAGAGGCCCTCGGGTTGGTTGCCGTGGACTTCACCCTACGTCACAATGCGTCCCTTTCATCGGGAAGGACGTCATGGCAACGGATAGCGGGGTCGCGCGCATCAAGGGCAGCGTTTTGATTTCGCGCCTCAACCTGCTGGCGAGACAACCTGGAACGAAACGCCTCGAGGTCCTCCAGAGGTTGTCTCCAGCGGACCGCAAGGTCCTCGACGGCGTCATCCTGCCCATCGGCTGGTATCCCATGGAGTTGAACCTCCGGTTGGACGCGGCCATCGCCGTGGTGCTCTCGCCGAGGGATCGCACCCGCGCCTTCGTCGACATGGGCCGGGCCTCGGCGGAGGAGAACCTGAAGGGACCCCACCACGTGTTCCTCCGCCAGGGGGATCCGCACTTCCTGCTCAGCCACGCGCAGGAAATCTACCGCCTCTACTACGCGGTGGGCTTGCGCTCGTACGAGAAGACCGGCCCGCAAGCCGGCGTGCTGCGCACCCTGGGCGCCGAGAGCGTCACCGAGGCGGATTGCCTCACCATCATCGGCTGGTACCAGCGCGCCATCGAGTTGAGCGGGGGCCGCGACGTGCGTGTCGAGCACACGAAGTGCCGCGCCCGTGGTAACGACTGCTGCGAGTATGTCTGCTCCTGGGCGCTCTGACGCGGCCCTCCCCCTTCCGAGCCCCTCGTGCCCCTTGCTCCCGCGCTTCCCCTGACCCCTGACTTCCTCGCGCGGCTCGCCCAGGCGCTCGGCGTCACCCGGGTGGCGCGGGTGACGGGGCTGGACCGGGCGGGCGTGGAAGTCGCCACCGCGGTGCGGCCCGGGGGCTATGTGCTCCAGGTGTGCAACGGCAAGGGCCTGGACTTCCCGGCCGCCTCGGCGGGCGCCCTCCTGGAGACCGCCGAGCTGTGGGCCGCGGAGACGGTGCGGCCGGAACGGCTCCTCTGGGGCACGTCCCGAGGCTGGGAAGCACGCGGACGCACCGCCTGGGGCGCCGACGCGCTCGGCACCCGGGGGGGCGTGGTGGTTTCCCGGTTGTGGGGCCCGGAGGTGCGCTGTGCCTGGCTCGAGGCGACGGATGCGCGCTCCGCACAGCCCGTGCTCGTCCCCGCCCAGGGCGTGTACTGCCCTCCCACGGGCGCGCCGGCGCTCGGCCCGGTGAGCGTGCAGTGGACGAGCAATGGCTCGGGCGCCCATCCCGAGCGGCCAAGGGCCCTCCTGCACGCGCTGTTGGAGGCGACGGAGCGGGATCAACTCGCGCGCCTGTTGCCGGAGGGATGGACGGAGGAGGTGCTCGGCTCGCGGCTCCTGCGCCCCGCTGGCCTCGCCTCGAGTGCCCCCCGGACGGCCGCGCTCGCGGAGCGCCTGGGCGAGCGGGGCTTCGACGTGCACCTCTTCGATCTCTCGCCGGGCGCGCGCACTCCGGGCGCGGTGGGACTGCCCGTGGGCGGAGCGCTGCTCGTGGATCGCGACCAGGGCCCGGTGCCGCTGGCGGCGGGTTATGCCTGTGCGCTCACGCGGGACCAGGCCCTGCTCGGCGCGTTGCTGGAGGCGGCGCAGTCGCGCCTGACGGACATCCACGGCGCGCGCGAGGACGTGGACGCGGGGGATCGCGAGGCTTCCCTGGCGCTCGCCTCCGCCTGTGCCGCGGCGCGCCCCCGGCGCAACGTGGAGTCCATGCCCGAGCCCGCGGCGAAGGGGGACTCGCCCGAGGAGGCCGTGGGCGAGGTGCTGGCGCGGCTCGCGGGGGCGGGCTTCTCCCGGGCGGCCGTCATCGACCTGGAGGCCCCTCTCCCCGGACTCCACGTGGTGCGCGTGGTGGTGCCGGGCCTGCGCGTGTCGGAGTTGTTGTGAAACGGCGTCCCGCCTCTTCCCGTCCCGATGATCTCATCGTCTTCCTGGGCCCCTCGCTGCCGGAGGCGGAGGCGCTGGCGCTGGTGCCCTGCCGGGTATTGCCGCCCGCGCGCCAGGGAGACCTCTGGCGGGCCCTCTCCTTGAGGCCGCGGGCCCTCGCGCTCGTGGATGGGGTCTTCGAGGCCCAGCCCTCCGTGTGGCACCACGAGGTGCTGGCCGCGCTGGACGCGGGGGTGGCGGTGTTCGGAGGCGCCAGCATGGGGGCCCTGCGCGCCGCGGAGCTCGCGCCTCACGGCATGGTGGGCGTGGGCGCCATCTTCGAGGCCTACCAGCGGGGCGAGCTGGTGGATGACGCCGAGGTGGCGCTGCTCCACGCCGACGCGGAGCATGAGTACCGGGCGTTGTCGGTGCCGCTCGTCAACGTGCGGCACGTGGCCCGGCTCGCCCAGGACGCGGGAGTGCTCTCCGCCGCCGAGTCCCGGGCCCTGGTGGATGCCGCCGCGGCGCTCTTCTACCAGGATCGCACCTGGCCCCGCGTCCTCCAGGCCGTGGGCGAGGCGTGGCCCGCCCCCACCCGGGACAGGTGGCGGACGTGGGCGGCCGGGGGCCTCGCGGATCTCAAGCGCGAGGATGCCCGGGCCTGCCTCCAGGCCGCCGCGGCGTTCGTCGCCTCCGGGGCCCGTCTCCCGTCGCGCGAGGGCGTGTCCCGGCCACCGCCCTCGTCGTACGTGCGGCGCCGCCGGCTCGTGGAGGGCCTGTGCGAGACGGAGGCGGGGCTGGTGTCCTCGGAGGACGTGCTGGAGGAGCTGCGCGCCGGGCCCGGGGCACAGGTGCTGGCGCGCGCGGGCCTGCGCCGGGCGTTGCTCGCGGGGTGGGCCCGGAGCCTGGGACTGTCTCCCACACCCGAGGAAGTGGCCCGGGCCGAGTCGGAGCAATGGGCCCACCTGGGCGTGGCGTCCCCGGAGCGCGCGGCCTGGCTGGCGGCGTGTGGCCTGGACGCGCACGAGTTCCGGCGGCTGTGCGAGGAGCGGGCCCTGGAGGGGCTCGTGCTGGAGCATGCCGCGCGGCTGCTGCCGGATGGGCCCTCGTGGGACGAGGCGCTCGCGTCCGAGTCCCGGCTGCAGGGGCGGTGGGCGGAGGTGGCGGCGCGGCTCACGGCGCCCAGGCGGCGTCCGCGCAAGCGGTGAGCCCCGGGACGGGGCGGCTGGGGTAGGGTGCGCGCCGGATGAATCCTCATGACGAGAGCGAGTCCTTCCGCTGCGTGCGGGCCGATGCGCGCGAGCCCGAGGGCTACCGGCGCGTGCTGGGCGAGGCCAGGGCGTCCTTCCTGCACACGGATCCGCCGTATTGCCTGCTCACGCGGCGGCGCAAGGGGGGGGATCTGAGAGATCCGCGGGCGAACAAGAAGATCGACCGCGACCCCATCGTGCGCTTCGAGACGGTGCGCGACTACCGCGCCTTCACCGAGGCGTGGATGACGCGCGCGGTGGCGCACCTCACTCCGGACGCTCCGCTCGCCATCTGGACGAACCTGCTGGGCAAGGAGCCCATCCTCGCGGTGGCGCGCGCCCTGGGGTATGGCCACCTGCGCGGCGAGTTCGTCTGGGGCAAGCGCACCACGGACAAGAACGCCAACGAGCAGCTGCTGCGCGTCTACGAGGTGGCGCTCGTGCTCTCGCGCACGCCGGCGCCCGTGCTGGCCCCCGGGGACGCGCCCACCGTCTGGGCGGTGGTGGGCGGCTACGACGATGACGGCGAGGCCCAGCGCTGGGGCGGCCATCCCCACCACAAGCCCTTTTCCGTGGTGGAGCCCCTGGTGCGCACGTGGAGCCGGCCCGGAGACTGGGTGTTGGACCCGTTCGCGGGCAGCGGCTCGATGCCGGCGGCGGCGCTGCGGCTGGGCCGCAAGGCGGCGTGCCTGGAGGTGGTGCCCGAGTGGGCCGAGCGCGTGGCCGGGCGTCTGCGCGAGACGGCGGCCCCCTCCACCCAGTAGTGTGCCGCGCCGGTTCCCCGCCCCATGGGGAGGGAGCCCCTTCTTCCCAGCGACACACGCGAGGACTCCGGATGAAGCAGCACCAGAAGATGCTCCTGGGCATCGTGATTGGCACGGTGGCGGGAATCGCCGCCAACCTCCTCGTGGGCGGAGCACCCTGGTTGGACTGGGTGGTGACGAACATCACCTCGCTGGTGGGCCAGCTCTTCCTGCGCCTGCTGCTGATGCTGGTGGTGCCGCTGCTCTTCGCCGCGCTGGTGACGGGCGTGTGCGAGCTGGACCTGCGCTCCATCGGCCGGCTGGGCCTGCGCACGCTGGGCTATACCGTGGTCGTCTCCGGCATCGCCGTGTTCATCGGGCTGTTCCTCGTCAACACGCTCAAGCCCGGCACCCGGCTGAGCGAGGAGGCCATCGCCGCGCTCGTGCAGAAGGGCACCGTGGTGAAGGCGGCCCCCGCGCCGAGCGGGGACTCGGTGCCCTCGCTCATCCTCTCCATGGTGCCCACCAACCCCATCAAGGCCGCGGCGGAAGGGGACATGATCGCCCTCATCGTCTTCTCGCTCATCTCCGGCGTGGGGCTCATGGTGACGGACACCCCGGGCGCCCGGCACCTCAAGGACACCATCCTGGGGCTCTACGACGTGCTGATGACGCTCATCGATGGGGTGCTGCGGCTGGCGCCCATCGGCGTGGGGGCGCTGCTCTTCAGCGTGACGGCGCGCCTGGGCTTCGGCATCCTGGTGCAGGTGGCGTCCTTCGTGGGCGTGGTGCTGCTGGCGCTCGGGCTGCACATGTTCGTCGTGTACTCGCTGTCCGTGCGCTTCCTGGGCGGACGCAACCCCATCGCCTTCTTCCGCGACTGCCGCCTGGCCATCGTCACCGCCTTCTCCACCGCGTCCTCCAGCGCCACGCTGCCCACCGCCCTCAAGGTGGCCGAGGAGAACCTCAAGCTGCCGCGCAACGTGTCGCGCTTCGTGCTCACCGCCGGCTCGGCGATGAACCAGAACGGCACCGCGCTCTTCGAGGGCGTCACGGTGCTCTTCCTCGCGCAGGTGTTCGGTGTGGAGCTGAGCCTGGCCAACCAGGCCGTGGTGATGTTCATCTGTGTGCTGGCGGGCATCGGCACCGCGGGCGTGCCGGCCGGCTCCATCCCCGTCATCGCGATGATCCTCGGCATGTTCAAGATTCCCCCCGAGGGCCTCGGCCTCATCCTCGGCGTGGACCGCTTCCTCGACATGTGCCGCACCACGCTCAACGTGACGGGGGACCTGGCCGCCGCCGTCTACGTGGCCCGGGGCGAGCCGGCGCCGGAAAACCAGACGACCCCGGCGCCGACCGGGCCGGAATCGTCCGCTTCTTGAGCATCCGGAGGCTTGTGGGGTTGCCTTGGGCCGGGCTCTGTCCCATACCCCCTCATTCGTCTCGGCAGGACAGCTCAAGGAGCAGCCGCACATGAAGGTGTCCAAGGACTGCGTGGTCTCGTTGGAGTACCGGTTGCACCTCGGCGATGGCAAGGTCGTCGATGAGAGCGAGCCCGGCCAACCCCTGGCCTATATGCACGGACGGGGGCAGATCGTCCCGGGTCTGGAAGGGCAGCTGGAAGGCCTGTCGGCCGGCGACGCGAAGAAGGTCGTGGTGGTGCCCGCCCAGGGCTATGGCGAGCATGATCCGCGCGGACTCCAGGAAGTGCCACGCAGCATGTTCCCCCCGGATGCGCCGCTCCAGCCGGGCCTGAGCATCTCCGCCCAGACGGCCGAGGGCGATGTCATCCCCATCACCGTGCGCGAGGTGAAGGGCGACTCGGTGGTGGTGGACCTCAATCACCCGCTGGCGGGCAAGACGCTGCACTTCGATGTGACGGTGCGTGAAGTGCGTCCGGCCACCTCCGAGGAGCTCGAGCACGGCCACGCCCACGGGCCCGGCGGCGCTCACTGAGCCAGGCCGCCCCGGGGGGCGGGCGATCCCATTCGTCGGGTCGGAGGTGTTCCGCTATCCTTTCACCTCCACATGACTTCTCCCGTCTCGCCCTCGCCCCAGCAGCTCCGCATCCACCCCGAGCCCCCGCCTCCACCGGAGCAGGGCTCCACCGCCGTGGATCCCGAGCGCCACTGGCTCGAGAACGTCTACAAGGGAGGCGTGCGCCAGCTCACCGTGCGAGCCGTCATCGCGGGGATGCTGATTGGCGCGGTGATGTGCCTGTCCAACCTCTACGTCGTCCTCAAGACGGGCTGGAGCCTGGGCGTCACCATCACCGCGTGCATCCTCGCCTTCGCGACGTTTGGCGCGCTGCGAAGCGTGGGGCTGCTCCGGCGGGACTTCACCACGCTGGAGAACAACGCCATGGGCTCGGTGGCGTCGGCGGCGGGGTACATGACGGGGGGCGGCAACATGGCGGCCGTGCCCGCGCTGTTGATGCTCACCGGCGCGCTGCCGCCCTCGGGGTGGTTGGTGGTGTGGTTCGCCGTCGTCTCCGCGATGGGCGTCTTCGCCGCCATCCCCATCAAGCGCCAGCTCATCAACATCGAGCAGCTTCCCTTTCCCACCGGCACCGCCACCGCCGAGACGCTCCAGGCGCTGCACGGGCATGACGAGCGCTCGCGGGGCAAGGCGCGCTCGCTGGGCCTCGCGGGCCTCTTCGGCGCCTTCATTGCCTTCTGGCGCGATGCCAGGGCCTCGTGGCTCGTGTGGAACCTGCCCGCCAAGCTCAGCCTGCCCTTCACCATTGGTGGCAAGCCCGCGGGGGCCTGGACGCTGTCGCTCGATCTGAGCCTGCTGCTCATCGGCGCGGGCGCGCTGGTGAGCTTCAAGACGGGCTGGTCCATGCTGCTCGGGGCGCTGCTCACCTACGGCGTCGTCGCGCCGGAGTTGGTCGGCCGCGGCGTCATCCCCGAGGTGTCCTACAAGGCCATCAACGGCTGGGCGTTGTGGACGGGGGCCGCGGTGTTGGTGTCCTCGGGCCTGTTGTCCTTCGCCTTCCAGTGGCGCAGCGTGGCCAAATCCTTCAAGGCGCTCGCGGGCCTGTTCGGCCGCAAGCAGGACACCGAGGCGGATCCGCTCGCCGACATCGAGTGTCCTCCCGCGTGGTTCCCCCTGGGCTTCCTGGTGCTCGGCCCGGTGGTGGTGGCGCTGATGGCCTACCTCTTCCAGATTCCCTGGTGGGCGGGCGTGGTGGCCCTGCCGCTGTCGGTGGTGATGGGCGTCATCGCCTCGCGCGTCACGGGTGAGACGGACTCCACGCCCACCAAGGCGCTCGGGCCGGTGACGCAGCTGCTCTATGGCGCCCTGTTGCCCGGCAACCTCACCGCCAACGTGATGAGCGCCAACGCCACGGGCGGCGTGGGACTGCATTCGGCGGACCTGCTCGTCGATCTGAAGTCGGGTTGGCTGCTCGGCGCCAATCCGCGTCAGCAGTTCGTCGCACAGCTCTTCGGGGTGGTGGCGGGGGCGCTGGTGGTGGTGCCCGCGTTCAACCTGCTCGTGCCGGACGCGTCCGTGCTGGGCACCGAGGAGTTCCCCGCGCCCTCGTCCCTGGTATGGGCGGGCGTGTCGAAGATGCTCATGAGCGGGGTGCGAGCGCTGCCGGAGTCCGCGCGCATCGGGGCCGTGTGTGGGCTGTGCCTGGGCGTGACGCTGGTGCTGCTGGAGCGCTGGGCGCCCAAGAAGCTCAGGCCCCTTGTTCCCTCGGCATCGGGGTTGGGGATTGCCATCGTCATCCCCGGGGCCAGCTCCATCAGCTTCTTCATCGGCGCGGTCATCGCCGAGGTGCTGCGCCGCAAGAAGGCGAAGCTGTCCGAGGCCCTGGTGCTCCCGGTCAGCTCGGGCTTCATCGCCGGTGAGAGCCTCATGGGCATCGCCGTGGCGATGCTCAAGGCCTTCGGCGTGATGCCCAAGTAGGAGCGTCGTCCCGGGGCGGTTGCGGTAGGCTGCGCCCCCATGACTTCGGATCCCGTCACGCTCGTCGCCGCGCTCCGCAACGTCCTCGAGGACACGGTGCGCGACTTCTCGTCGATGCCCTTCTTCGTCAGGCCCATGGTGCGCGGTGGCTTCGAGCGCCGCACCGGACAGAGCCTGGAGGCGTGGCGGCAGCTCGCCTCGGCGCTCGTCTCCCTGGTGAAGCCGGACACCGCGCCCGCGCTCGTGCGTGAGCGCCACCCGCGGCTGCGCGAGCACCTGGAGCAGCTCGCGGAGAACTACCGCACGGCTCCCGAGCGCGCCGCCAAGGGGATGGGCATGCTGGCGGGACTCCAGCGAGTCCAGGAGACGTCCCAGCGGCGCGAGGAGGCCGTCCGCGCCCTCCTCTCCTGGCTCGGATAGCGCTCCCCGCGAGACGCCGCGCGCCTACGTGCGGAACGGCCCGGTCACCTCGAAGGTGATGCCGCCGCCGTTGGTGCCGGAGGTGCCGCGCTGCGAGCTGAAATACAGCCGCTTGCCATCCGGGCTGAACGCGGGGCCGGTGATCTCCGAGCTGTTGTGGCCCACGAGCTGGAGCAGCGGCGCGACGATCCGCTCCGGGGTGATGATGCAGATCTGCAAGTCGCCCCCGTCCTCGGCCACGAAGATGTCGCCCGAGGAGGACACGGTGACGTTGTCCACGCCGGTGAGGGGCGAGTTCGGATAGAGGTTGTCGTCGTAGATGATCTCCAGGCGCGAGGAGGCCGGGGTGTAGGCCCAGACGCGGTTGTCGCCCTTGGTGGTGAAGTAGACGGTGCCGCGGTCGTACCAGCAGCCCTCGCCGCCGTTGAAGACGGTGGTGCGCGAGGCATTGGACTGCTGCGAGGCGGGCTTGCTGGCGGACACGGGCTCCCACGTCACGGTGGCGCCGGTCAGCGGATCCCCGGAGACCCGAGCGGCCTCGAGCGTGCCCGCCTCGAGCGAGGGATAGGCGGACGGGGTGAAGCGGTAGAAGCGGCCACTGGTGCTGTCCTCGGTGAGGTAGAGCCGGTAGTCGTCCGAGTCCACCGCGACGGCCTCGTGGGAGAAGGTACCGAGCGCGGGGCGCACCACGCCCTGCGAGGCCTTCGTGGGATCGCACTCCCAGACACGGCCGCCGGAGTACTCCTCGCAGGACAGCCAGGTGCCCCAGGGGGTGCGGCCACCGGCGCAGTTGGAGGTGGTGTTGGCGAGGATGCGGTAGGCGCCGGTGATGGAGCCACCGCCATCGAACCGGATGGCCGAGACGCCGCCGGTGCCCAGGGTCTTCTCGGAGTTGGAGGTGTAGATCCACCCGCCGCCCGACACGGGGAAGCAGGCGCCACCGTCCGGCGCCCCGTGCCAGGTGTAGCCGGTGCTGGCCACCTTGGCGCCGGAGCGCGCGATGATGCGCGAGGAGAAGCCCGCGGGCAGCCGCACGCCATTGGCATCGGCGGAGCCGGACATGGCGCCATAGGGGCTGGTGCCGGGTTTGGCGGGAGCGGCATAGGCCTGGCGCCAGAAGGACGGACCCAGGGCGAGCGCCGTTCCGCCAACGGCGGAGAGCTGCAGGAAGTTGCGACGATTGAGTGTCATGTGAGCCTCCGGTGCGACGAGCGGGCGCACCTTCACACGCGTTCACGGGAGGCTCGGGTCAACTCTCCGTCAGCAGCAGTTGTCGGACGTGTGACGAGGCGTCAGTTGGAGGGAGGCGGCGGCGTGCTGTGGTCGCAGTGCAACAGCGACGGCGGATCGAAACAGGTGAGTTGATCCTGGTCGAGCCGGCACACGCCCGTGGGCGTACTGGCGCACCGCACCTCGGTGCGCGTGGACTTGCAGTCATAGCCACAGCCCACCGCCTCGGAGGCGGTGAGGCAGCGGGGGTCGGGGGTGTCGGCGCCATTCTCATGGATGACGCTCTCCGGTGGATCCCAGCAGACGAGGCGCTCGAAGTGGGTGGTGCACACGCCATGGGGCGTGTTGTTGCAGGCCACCTCGCCATGGGCCACCCGGCAGTTGTAGCCGCAGGCCACCTTGCCCCGGATCTCCTTGCACTCGGGCTTCGTGCCCGACTTGTCCGGGTGGGCGATGGCGACCCGCGGCGGATCCCAGCAATGGATGTTGCCCGCCAACAGTTGACACACCCCATAGGGCGTCTTGGCACAGGCGGCGTGCGAGCTACTGGTCTTGCACTGATATCCGCACACGGTCCGCCCCTGCGAGGACACGCATTGGGGCGGAGGGGGCCGAGGCGCGGGCGGCGTGGGCTGGGACTCCCCGGGGACGGGGGCGGATGCCAACCAGACGAGGGCAAGCAGGGAGAGCATGGTGCGCCGCCGACGAAAACGCCGGGGCTTTATTCAACCTCCCGATTTCGAGGCGCCCGGATGGCTGAGCTGGCGGAACAGCTCCACGTGCTCGGGATGGCGTGCCGCCAGCTCCTCGCCGCGGGGCATCTCCCAGTCCGCGAAGTCGAAGCCCGGCGCCACCGTGCAGCCGCACAGCGTGTAGTCCCCTCGGGGCAGGGCCGCCTGGAGCACCCCGGCCGGGACGAGCACCTGCGGCCTCTCCCCGCGCGCGACATCCCGGCCCAGCGTCACCGTCTCCAGCCGGCCCTGGGCTTCATCGAGCAGGTACATCGTCAGCGCGTGGCCGTCGTAGAAGTGCCACAGCTCGGCCGAGCTCACCCGGTGCCAGGCGGCGAACGTGCCGCGCGGCAACAGGTAGTAGATGGCCGTGCCCACCGAGCGCGTGCCTCGCGGCGTCTCCACCGCGACCTGCGAGCGCCACGTCTCCCGGAAGAAGCCCCCTTCCGGGTGGGGCGCCAGTCCCAATGTCCTCACCAGTTCGTCGACCATGCGGCCACTGTACTTCACGGCCCCGCCAGGCTGTCGCCCGCGAACGCTCGCTCCACCGCCGCCAGCAGCTCCTCCGTGCTGAAGGGCTTGGGCAGGAAGGCCACCGCCCCCGTCTTCATGGCCCTCTCCACCGTGGGCAGGTCTCCATGCGCGCTGATGAAGACGATGGGCTGCGTCCACCCCGCCCGCCGCAACTCCCGCTGCAACTCCAGCCCGTTGAGTTCTGGCATGCGCAGGTCGAGCACCACGCACCCCGGCCCCGGCCAGGGCTCGCGCTCGAGCAGTCGCCGCGGGTGGGCGAAACACTCCACCGTGTATCCTTCCACCTGGAACATGCGCCCGAGGCTGCGCAACACCGAAGGGTCATCGTCCACGACGAATACCTTGGGGCGCGCCAGGCTCATGGTCAGACCGTATGGGCGACGGGGATGCGCTCCTTGCCGTCATTGTTCTGTGCCGCGTAGTCACCGAGTGTTTTGGTGTCGGACATGGTCCCTCTCGCCCGGCTCATGGGACCGGTGTTCGTGGTTCCATGTCTATAGCGGCTCGCTCCCGCGATGACATGTGAGCATTTCGCTGAATTGACAACTGAAAGGGATTGTGCGTCTTGCCAGGCCGAGGGGCGCGGCGGTCCTGACGCCTCAGGGCTCCTGGTCCAGCCGCTCCAACAGCCGTGCCAGCTCCGCCACGGAAGTCACCGACAGCTTCGCCATGACACTGCGGCGCTGCTGGCCCACCGTCTGTTCGGCGGTGCCCAGCTCGGCCGCGATCTGCTTGTTGAGCAATCCCTCCGCCACCAGCCGGCACACCTGTGCCTCCCGGGGGGAGAGCGTGGAGAAGCGGGCCCGTAACTCCTCGTGCTCCTGCTCCGTGGCCCTCGCCACCTTGTTCCGCTCGAGCGCTTGCTCCACCGCCGCCAGGATTTCCTCCGTCGTGACGGGCTTGGGCAGGAAGTCCACCGCCCCCGCCTTCATCGCCCGCACCGCCGTGGGCACGTCCCCATGCGCGCTGATGAAGACAATGGGCTGTGTCCACCCCACCCGGTGCAACTCCTGCTGCAACTCCAACCCGTTGAGCTCTGGCATGCGCAGGTCCATCACCACGCACCCGGGTCCCCGTGACGGCTCGCGCTCCAACATCAGCCGCGGGTGGGCGAAGCTCTCCACTTGCGGGCTGGAGCCGAGGATGAGGGCGACATGCCGCGTGTCCGGGAGCAGTCGCAGGGCCAGCTGGACGGTGCCCGTCACGTCGAAATCGGCCCAGTTGGCTCGCCGAGATAGAGGTCGCGCAGCGCGCGCTCGTACTCGGCGCCGCCGGACCAGGCCATGTCCAGGTACTCGATGTCGACGGTGACGGGCCCCTTCCATTCGGCCAGCACCGTCTGCCGGAAGGTCCGGGTGAAGTCCGCGATGGCCGGCACCGTGGCGTCCTCGGGGACGAAGAGCAGCACCCGTTTCTCCCGCTCGGCCGCAGCGAGAGGTGTCGCCATCAGCCACACGAGCAGGAATCCGAGCAGGCGCATATCCGATTGGGTTCACTCGCCGGGTTCATCCAGATTGCCCGGAATGGACTCACGATAGGGGACGCGATGCCCGCCCGCCAGACAGAGGGCCTGTCCCAAGGCCCGCTCCTTCGCCCGGGCCGTGCTCGACTTCACCCAGGCACGCATGGATGCGGAGGTGATGGGCGTCTGTCTCCCAGTCCGCTCTCCATGCGCCGACCCGGCTTGCCGTCTCTCGGGGACCACCTGATCTTGAGTCACGAAGCCCACAACCCCATCGCGACGGAGGACGTACGACATGCCTCGCAAACCCCGAGAGGAAAACCCCACGATGCGTGGGGACGCCAAGATGAGCGAAGAGACGCGCAAGGAGGTCTTCGGCAAGTCGGAGAAGGAGTCCGCTCCCAGCAACGCCGAGGATCGTCAGCGTGAGTACAGTGGTCCCTCCGAGGCTGGGAGTAAGGACAGCGCGGGAAGCGACAGGCACAGCTGATGGTCCGTGTCCGGGGAGGCGGGTGCCCGGAGCATTCCCTCCCGGCCGTTCCCCGGCGAGGCGTACTCACCCCCGGAGCTCGTTCACCAGCCACTCCCGTACGCGCGTGAAGACGGGCTCGGCGGCCTCGTCGAGCACGTGCCCGGCTCCCGGGATGAGCTCCAGCTCCTTGTGTCCCCGGGCCCGCTCGTGGATGGACTGCGAGCAGCGCGGTGGGAGCACCGTGTCCGACGTGCCGTGCACGAGCAGCAGCGAGCGCGGATGCAGCTCCGGCACCGGCTCCGTCCCGTAGCTCTGCGGCGCCAGCCCCACCACCGTCTTCACCCAGGCGGAGCGCACCCCGGCCCGGATCATCACCGCTCCACCGAACGAGTGCCCCACCAGGCCGATCCGCTCGAGCCCGCGCTCCACCAGGAAGTCCACTCCCGCGAGCACGTCCTGCACCGACTCCGTCAGGTCGGTCGAGTGGCGATACCTCAACCGCAGCGTGGACAGACCGTGCTTCAGCAACGCCTCGCCCAGCCGTGGGTACAGGCGGAGGGCTGGCGTGTCGAAGCCACCGCCCACGCCTCCCGCCAGCAAGACCCCCGCCTTCGCTCCAGGGGCGTCGTACAACAACACGTCCACCGGCCCCCGCTTCGTCGGCAGTGTGAAGGGCCGTGGTTCCAGACTCGCCTGGCCTCCTGGCGTCTCGATGTCCGGCATCTCCGTTCGTGCTCCTCTTCCAGGTCCATGTCCAGGGTGGGCATGCGCGGACAGGGTCCGCATCTTCCCTCCATGGAGGAAGTCCCCTTGATGACCCACGCCCGCCCGGCCTTCTGGTTCCGCCTCTTCCTGTTCAACGCGCTCCTGCTGAGTGTCTCCACCGGCTGTGAGCGCCGGCAGCGCGAGCCGGTTCTCCTTCCACCTCCCGCCGTGAGCGGGGCGCCTGCCCCGGCGCCGGCCGCCCCTCGGCCCGTGCAGCAGGGGGCCCAGCCAGCCATGCCCCTCCCGCAAGAAGAGCAGGCCACGGGCGGCTCCGGGCAGTTGGTCTCCGTCGCGGACCTCGTGGAGGCCGTGAAGGGCTCCGTGGTCAACGTGGACGTCCGGGTCCGGGCCTCCAGCCCCCAGGATCGGGGTGATCTGCTCGAGCGTTTCTTCGGCATGCCGGGAGTCCCCGAGGGCGGTGGACCCATGCCGCGCGAGCGCGTCCAGCAGGGGGAGGGCTCGGGCTTCCTCATCGACCCGAATGGACTCATCCTCACCAACAACCACGTGGTGGACAACGCCTTCTCCATCCGCGTGCGGCTCGACGATGGCCGTGAGTACGAGGCGAAGGTGCTCGGGAGGGATCCCCTCACCGACCTGGCGTTGATCAAGCTCCAGGGCAACGTGAAGGATCTGCCTTTCGTCCGGCTCGGCGACTCGGACGCGGTGCGCGTGGGCGATCCCGTGGTGGCCATCGGCAACCCGTTCGGGCTCACCTCCAGCGTCAGCTCCGGCATCCTCTCGGCCCGGGCGCGTGACATCCAGGCGGGCCCCTACGACAACTTCCTGCAGACGGACGCCGCCATCAATCCGGGCAACTCGGGAGGGCCGCTCTTCAACGCCCGGGGCGAGGTCATCGGCATCAACACCGCCATCGTTGGGGGCGGCGCTGGAATCGGCTTCGCCGTGCCCTCCAACATGGCCCGGGCGCTGCTGCCCCAACTCCAGAAGGGGAAGATCCGCCGCGGCTGGCTGGGTGTGTCGGTGCAGGATCTGACGCCCGAGCTGGCCCGGGCCCTGAAGGTGCCGCAGGACAAGGGCGCCATCGTCACCGGCGTGCAGGAGAACACGCCCTCGGCCAGGGCCGGCCTCCAGCAGGACGACATCCTCACCGCCGTGAATGGCAAGCCCGTGGACTCCGCACATGCCCTCACGCGCGACATCGGCTTCCGCCCGCCGGACGAGACCGTGACGCTCACCGTCTACCGGGCGGGCCAGCCGCGCGAGGTGCGGGTGAAGCTCGCCGAGCGGCCGGACCTCGAGGGCTTCTCCACCGAGTCCCCCGGTGACGAGCGCGAGGAGTCCGGCCGCCGGCTGGGCATGCGCCTGCAGGACGTGGATCCGCGGCTCGTGCCGGGCGCGATCCGGGGCGCGCTGATCATCGAGGTGGATCCCGGCTCGCCCGCGGAGCGGGCCGGACTCCAGCCGGGCATGGTCATCGTCGAGGCCGGTGGCCGGCCGGTGAACAACCCCCGGGAGTTCGCCCAGGCGGTGCGCGGACAGTCCCCGGGCTCGGTGCTGCTCTTGCGCATCCAGCTGGGCGAGAGCCGGCTGCTGCGTGCCCTGACGATTCCCGAGGAGCGGTGACCGGCCGTGGGCTCACGGCACCGTGAAGACCAGGTCGTCGCGGTCGTCGTACTCGCCGCTGCTGCAAACCCGCGCGGCGCTGTTGGCGCCGTCGGGACCGGCGTGGCGGAAGTTGGCGCGAATGGCCTGCACGCCGCCCACGGGCAGGGTGTACGTGGCGGAGAGGGTGGTGACGCCGGTGCGGCTCGGGCTGTACGTGCCGATGAGCTGCCACGAGGGGTTCGTGGCGCTCGCCGAGTAGTACAGGTCCAACTTGTCCTCCGTGGTGGAGTAGGCGTACACGGTCGCCTCGATCTTCACCGTCTTGCCCGGGAAGAGGATCGTCCCATCCAGGGTGCTCACCTGGAGCCGATCGAGTGACTCATCCGCGTGGTAGGTGCCCGAGGTGCCATCCGCGCAGCCCTTGCGCAGCGTGTTGGGCTGGTTCAGCTCGGGGCCCACGCCCCCGCGGCCGTCGAGCAGCGTGCCCGAGTCGCAGCCCGAGCCCACCTGGGCGCAAGCCGGCGCCCAGTACGTCGCATCGAAGGCGGCGCTCTGGAGCGTCCCGGGTTCGACACCGACCGGAGGCGGGGTGTTTTTCTCGGTGGCGCCCTTGGCCAGCTCGGCCATGAACGAGGCGCCCAGCTTCGCGAACTTCACCGAGTTCTCCGCCGTGTCGCCCATGAACACCAGGGTGTCCCGCTCGCTGTGGATGACCGGGTTCATCGTGCTCAGCGAGGCCTCGAAGGGCATGGCGGCCGGGTAGCCCGCGTTGGTCCACGAGGCATGGTCCGAGCAGCCATAGCCGCACATGATGTTGGCGACGGTCCGCTCCGGCTGGTACGTGGCGATGAGGTTGCGCAGCTGCGTGTTGAGGGTCGTGTTCGTCCTGTCCAGCACGAGGCCGAAGTCGAAGGTGTTGCCCTGGTAGTTGGTCATGTCCAACTGCAACACGCCCACCACGTTCACCCCGTTGGCCTTGAAGGAATTGGCGATGGCCTTGGAGCCGAGCAGTCCCACCTCCTCGCCCGCGTACGCCATGAACTTCACGGTGCGCGCCGGCTTGTAGCCCTCGAGCACCGCCACGCGCAGCACCTCGGTGATGGAGGCCACGCCCGACGCGTCGTCATCCGCGCCCGGCGCCGTGCCCGTCGTGGCGTTGCTCTGGTTGATGGAGTCCAGGTGCCCACCGAGCACCACCACCTCGTCGGGCAGCGTGGTGCCCCGGAGGGTGGCGATGACGGAGGACTGCTTGAAGGGGTGCGCGAAGAGTTCCACCGTGATGTCCGGGCGCCCGGCGGTGATCGTCTTCCACTTGTTCTCGAGCCAGGTGGACGCGTCCGCGCCGTTCTGCACGTTGTAGTAGCGGTTGGTCCAGTTGCTGGACAGCGCTTGGATGGTGCCGCGCAGCTCCGACTCCCGCACCTCGTCCATCAGCGCGTTCACCGAGGGGGCGTTGTTGATGGTGTAGTGGAGGAGCGAGGCCACGGGCTGGGGCGCGTTGTCGGCCTCCACCGCCGCGAAGGCCTCGCCCTGGGTGTCATGGACGATGAAGCCCGCGCACCGATGGAGCTCGTGCATCGCCAGCGCCAGTTGCTCCACCTGGGACTCACGCACGCGCAGCACCGCCACGCCGCCCTTCTGGAACGTGGGCGCCGCCAGCGTCAGGCCCCTGGCCTGGAAGGCACCACGTACCGGCTCCAGCGCGTCCGTGCCGAGGGTGAGCCACACGTCCTTCTCTCGCGGGGCCTCCGCCCACACGGGCGTGGCGCACGCGAGCCATATGGCGACGGAACTCCAAGTGCTCATCTTCATGGGGGCTTCTCCTCGGCGGGTGCCGGAGCAGGACGCGTGCCGGGTGCGAGTGGTGACTGGAACGTGGCAGCAAGGCTTCCAGCCGTGAAGTTCCTTCTACTCCCGAGTGGGGGGGTCGCGCGCCTCCAGGGGGCCGGAGTACACAGGGGCCATGCACCTTCCCGCCCTTCGTGTCCTCGCCGTCCTCTCCGTCACTGCCCTCCTGTCCGCCTGTGGCGACGAGATCAGCTCCAATGAGCAGGCCCGCCGCGCGTACCTCGGGTTGGACAAGTCCATCGAGAAGTCCCTCCAACTCGGCTTCGCCGGCTTCAACGCCGCCTCGAGCGCCAACATCCCGCCCCAGTCGACCACCGGAGACGCCGGGGGCACCCTGGGCATCACCGGGCAGGTGGATCAGGGCTCGTCGGCGAACAAGGGGATGCGGCTGCGTGTCGGAATGACGGGTTACACCGATGGGGAGGTCACCGTCTCCGAGGAGGAGGATCCGGTGAACATCACCTACCAGACCACCACCGACGTGGCTGCCCAGCCGGCTCTGGAGCTCTCGCTGCGCAACATCCCCAACGGCACCTTCACGGGCACGCTCGTGGGCACCTTCCAGATGGCGGGAGACCTCGAGGGAGAGGTCTCGCTGAACCTGAGCATGTCCGGGCAGATCGAGGACGATGGAACCGGCAAGGTGCGCCGCAAGGCCGGCAGCACCACCGTCACGGGAACCGCGAAGTCCTCCAGCGGCGGCGAGTTCCAGGTGAACGTCACCCTGTGATCGTGTGAGAGTCCAACACCCCGCGCGCGGTCCATCGCGCGCGGCGTGGACTGACTGGAGACGCCGATGCGGATCAACCTGACGAGCGTGATGGTGGATGATCAGGCCAAGGCCCTGAAGTTCTACACGGAGGTCCTGGGCTTCGTGACGAAGGTGGACCAGCCGATGGGCGGTGAGTACCGGTGGCTGACCGTCGTTTCGCCCCAGGCCCCGGAGGGCACCCAACTGCTGCTCGAGCCGATGGGCTTTCCCCCCGCCAGGGTCTACCAGCAGGCCCTGTTCGACGCGGGAATTCCCCTGACGTCGTTCGCCGTCGATGACTGTCAGGCGGAGTACGAGCGGATGGCGAAGCTGGGCGTGGTGTTCCGTGGCGAGCCGAAGAAGATGGGGCCGGTCACCGTCGTGTCCTTCGAGGACACGTGCGGCAACCTCATCATGATGGTCCAGAGCTGAGTTCGCGCCGTGTCTGGCGCTCAGCTCACGGAGGGCTCCACGGCGCTCCGGGGGGCCAGACGCATGGGCTGTGCCCGTCCGTAGGTGAGCGAGCGCCACAGCCACTCGGCCGGGCCGAAGCGGAAGCGTGACAGCCACCACTGGCTGAGGGGCACCTGGAGCGCGAAGAGGGTGAGCGTGAGCGCCACGCAGCGCGAGGGCGGGAGCCGGCCGACGAGGCCCAGTCCCCAGCCGTCATAGATGCAGAGGCTCACCACGGTCTGCAGCAGGTAGTGGGTGAGCGCCATGCGGCCCACCGGTGCGAGTACCTCCTGCACCTTCCACCCATATCCGCGTTGGAAGAGCAGGGCGAAGGCGGCCACGTACACCGCGGCCAGACCCAGGAAGCCCAGCTCCTGGAGGGTGGGCAGGGCGAACATCCAGTGGTCCTTCGCTGGATCCACGAGCCCCGCGATGCGCAGGCGCTGCACCACCAGCCAGGTGCCGTTGCCCAGCACGCCCACCGCTCCTCCCCAGACGAGCAGCCGGCGGTGCGTGGCCTGGTGGCGCTCCACGTCCTGGAGCAACAGGTGTCGCCCCGCGAGCAGGCCCAGCAGGAAGCGGCCCAGGGTGACGCTCATCCAGATCAGCCGCTTGAGCTGGGGGAGGATGAAGACGGCGTATTGAGCGTTCGCCGCCCGGGCCATCCGGAAGGAGTCGCTGGAGAGTCCCTCCAGGAAGCGAGTCCGCGCCTGGACTTCTTGTGCTTCGCTGGCCTTCGCCGCCTCGGCCGCCGTCTGGGCGCCCTCCATCAGGAGGGGGCCGAAGTGCTGGAGGGCGGAGACGAGCAGCGGCACTCCTCCGATCAGCATCAGCGCCCAGGTGAGCACCGCCCGATCCGAGCTCCGGCGGAAGAGCAGCAGCGCGAAGCCCACCAGGGCATAGGTGGAGAGCACGTCGCCCACCCAGAGCGCGAACAGGTGCGTCACACCGATGCCCAGCAGCACCAGCAGCCGCCGCGAGTACAGGGGGACGATGGGGACGCCCCGGGCCTCGGCGCGCGTGAGCTGGATGGAGAAGCCCAGCCCGAAGAGGAAGGAGAAGAGGACGACGAACTTCTGGTTGACGAAGAAGTAGTAGAGCGCGGTGACGGCGGCCTCGAGCGGAGGTGCCGACAGCGCCTGGGTCTGCTCGCGTGTCAGGAGGGCGCGGCCGCTGAACCAGGAGAAGCTGTTGGA
The DNA here is from genome assembly GCF_044360685.1 of Cystobacter fuscus. Taxonomy (GTDB): domain Bacteria; phylum Myxococcota; class Myxococcia; order Myxococcales; family Myxococcaceae; genus Cystobacter; species Cystobacter fuscus_C. Next base: position 2,969,783 of record NZ_CP043491.1, read on the forward strand.
GACGAAGACGCCGCACAGCGCGAAGCCGCGCAACACGTCCAGGAGGTGCACTCGCTCGGAGTCGTCCACCGGACGGGCGTGGGCTCCGGAGAGCGGCGTGAGAGGAGTGGGCTTGGACATTCGTCCAGCAGATGCCCGAGTACCTCCTCCGTCAATCCGACCCTCCCCGTCGTACGAGGGGGCGTCCCTCTACCAGACGATGGCTCTGTCGTTGCAGTACGCGGCGGGACAGGCCCCATGTGGTGGGCTCGCCCACGGGCGGCTGCCCACCGTCAATTCGGGGTGACCGCAGATTTCCTGCATCATTTTCCGCCTCGTTGGCTCCTTCAATTCGGGTGGAACCGACTTTCCTGGCCATCCCTAGAAGCTCCATCGCCCGTCCATCGGCGGGCGCGGTGTCCATTTCACCATCACCCGAGGAGACAACAGCTCATCATGATCACCGTGCATCGATTTCGTGGTCTCGCGACCCTGGGCCTCCTGGTCGGCCTTTCGGCCTGCCAGGGGACGGAAGAACACGCGAAGAGCAATGGCACCGAGCCGGACGCATCCCTTGGCGTCGAAATTTCCGATCTCCGGGTCGTGGGCGTCGACCAGGGCAATGTGCCCACGTTCGCGAATGGGAACTTCGGCCAGATCCGGCTGGGCGGGGAGAAGAGGACCGAGGAGGCCGAACTCAGCGCGCTGCGCCCCTCTCTCCTGGCGGTGAGCAAGGTGTTCCGCGCGGACCCCGCGGAACTCTCCTTCCAGCGGATCGTCACGGACGGCATCGGCGACCGGCACTTCGTCTATGTGCAGCGCAAGAATGGCCGCGAGGTCGTGGGCGGCTCGCTCGTCCTCCACACGCGGAATGACGCCGTCTACGCGGTTCACGGCAACGCTCGCGCCGATCTCGACGCGCCGCGAGACGCGCGGCTCAGCGCCGAGGACGCCATCGCCGTGGCCAGGCAGGACTCCGCGCGGTTGGACCGGGTCGAGGTCGAGGCGCAGCCGCGGATGGCCTACTGGCCGGCGGGTGAAAAGCTGGACCTCGTGTACCGGGTGAATGTGACGGGGCTGAGCAAGGACGGGATGGTGGTGGATGATGACGTCATCATCAACGCCGTGAGCGGGTCGGTCGTGCTGCGGCTGCCGAACATCCACACGATCAAGAACCGGTTGGTGTACGACGCCAACCACGCCACCTCCTCCGCGGGCCTCCCGGGAACCCTCGTCCGGGTGGAGGGAGGCGCGGCGGTCGCGGACGCCACGGTCAACACCAACTATGACCTGCTCGGGGCGACCTACGACTGCTACAAGACCCTCTTCAACCGCGACTCCTACGACGGCGCGGGGTCCAAGCTCGTCAGCTCGGTCCACTACGGAAACAGCTACGGCAACGCGGGGTGGCTCAGCTCGAAGAATCAGATGGTGTACGGGGACGGCGACGGCGTGACGTTCGGCAACTTCGTCAACGCGCTGGACGTGACGGCACATGAGGTGACCCATGGGCTCACGATCTCCACGTCCAACCTGCTCTACTATGCCGAGCCGGGTGCCCTGAACGAGTCGATGTCCGACATCATGGGCAGTGTGTGCGAGTGGTACCGGAACGGCCGGGTGGTGAACGCCAACACCTGGAAGTGCGCGGAGGAAATCTATACCCCCTACACGCCCGGCGATGCCCTCCGCTACATGAACGACCCCAAGCTCGACGGCCAGTCGTTGGACTACTACGACCAGACCTTCAGCCCGTTCACCGACGTCCACCTGAGCTCGGGCATCCCCAACCTGGCGTTCTATCTGCTGTCCCAGGGTGGCCAGCACCCACGGGGTCGCTCCTCCATCGTCGTGCGCGGGATCGGCATCGCCAAGGCGGCCCAGATCTTCCACCGGGCCAACACGGTGCTGCTGCTCGGGAAGACCATGGCCACGTTCGCCGACGCGAAGTTCGCCACGGAGCAGGCCGCCGCGCAGCTCGGGTACAGCTCGGCCGACATCGCCTCCGTGACCGCCGCCTGGCAGGCCGTGGGCGTGGGGACGAACATCCTCGTCGCCGGCCAGAGCCTCTCCCTGGGACAGACTGTGTGGTCGAACGACCGCCGGTTCTGGCTCGTCCTGCAGGCGGGTGACGGGAACCTGGTCCTCTATGACTCGACGGGCCCCCTGTGGAACGCGAATACCTGGGGCAAGGGGGCGCTGGCGGCCCACATGCAGGCCGACGGCAACTTCGTGGTCTACCGCACGACCAATGGGACGATCGGCACGGATGTCTGGTCGACCCAGACCTACGGGCACCCGGGCGCCTATCTGATCCTCCAGAACGACGGCAACCTCGTCATCTATGAAGGCGTCACCCCGCTCTGGAACTCGGGGACCTGGGGTCACTGAAGCCAGAATCCCTGTCACGTGGACCCCTGCCCGCCGTGCTCCTGGTTCCAATCCAGGAGGCGGCGGGCAGTCTGCTTTTGGAGACCACCGGAGGCGGCCCCCGCCCGACGACCGCGGGGGCGCTCCAGTTCACTCAGAACAAGCGGGGGAAGAGCGCGGAGACGGAACCGCCGCCGGTGCCCGCGATGCCCTCCACCTGGCCGGCGATGGGCAACGTCTTCGACATGCCGAAGAAGTTGTAGCCCATGTACAGGTAGCCGGGGCCCACGCCGAAGCCGTCCTTGCCCGCCAGGAAGCCCGCCGCGTCATGCAGCACGCCGTGGGCCTTCACCCCCGGAATCCACCCGGTGGTCACCTCCAGCACCTGCGTCATCCACCCGTCTCCCGGTCCCACCAGGCCTCCGCTCGGGTTGAGCGCGATGGCCTCTCCCGCGGACAGCGCCCCCTTCGTCATCCGCTCCATCGCCTCCCCGTACTGGCGCTGCCAGGACTTCCAGCCGTCCGGGTTGTTGATGAGCGACTGGCTCTCCTTCGAGAGATTGCCCAGCTTCCCTTCCTTCTGCGCCAGGATGGTGGCCCTGTCCTGGTCCGTCAGCTTGTCTCTCAGCCGGTCCGCTCCCGTGCGGATGTTCTCGTCCATGTGTTTGAACTCGTGGAACAGACTCTGCGCCGTGTATGCCATGCCCAGGGCCTGCTTGAGTTGCGGGTCCAACGGGCTGATGGGGGAGGTGAGCGCCGACATGGAGCCTCCCACCCAGGCGGCCTGTGACGTGAGCTTGTCGCCGAGGAAGCCCGCGCCGAAGGTGTAGGCGGACGCGGCGCCCAGGAGGACGCCGCCGATGCTCATCAGCATGGGATCCTTGAGGACGTAGCCGACCGTCATGGTGGCGGCCCCCACCACGGACATGACGAAGGCGGTGCCGGCGAAGCCAGTGGCCATGCCGACGCTGGCGGCGGTGGCGATGGCGGCCACCACGGGCACGTGGCCGGTGGGGTCCGTATTGGAGATGGGGTTGTTGTAGACGTAGGCGTAGCGGTTGAGCGCCTGCGGGTTGCCCGAGGACGGCACCAGCGCGTCCGGCGAGATGAAGCGGCTCAGCAGGGGATCGTAGTAGCGGGCGTTCATGTAGACGAGGCCCGTCTCGTCGATTTCGTGACCGCCGTAGCCCCGGCTGTTGTCGATGGAGGAGCTGGAGGCCAGCGTGGCTCCGAAGGCCGAGTAGTCGTAGCTGGCCACCTTCTGTCCGGACTGGTTGGTGAGCGCACGCACCGAGCCCAGGTGGTCCTGGTGGAACCAGAAGGCTCCGGAGGTGTCTCGTTTGGCCACCAGCAACGGGCCCGCGTAGTAGTACTTGGTGAGGCCGGAGGGCCTCAGCTCCAGCAGGGGACCGAAGTAGAGCGTGGTGTCCGAAGGGGAGTCCTTGAGCACGCGCTGGCCGTTGGCGTCATAAAGGAAGGTGGTGGTGCCGCTGAACGTGGTGACTCGGGCCAGCCGGTTGTCCGCGTCCCATTCCAGTGTGCGCCCGCCTCCGGACACCATGTTGCCGTTGGCATCGTAGGAGAAGGCCGTGGCGCCCGCGGTGGTGACGGCGTGGCGGTGGTTGGTATCGCCGTAGACATAGCCGCCGAGCTGGGAGCTCCGGGTGAGGTTGCCCAGCGCGTCGTAGGTGAAGGTCTGCGACTGCTTGCCCATGACGTTGGTGAGCCGATCGAGGGCGTCATAGGCATAGCCCAGGTTGGACAAGGGGTTGGTGGACGAGGACATGGACGTCACCCGCCCGCCCGCGTCGTAGCCGTAGCTGGCCTGGTACAGCGTGCCCGAGGGGCCCGTGACGGAGGCGTCCGTCATCCACTGCCGCGCGTCCGCGTAGCTGAAGCGCGCCGTGGTCCCGTTGGCGTAGGCCGCGGACAGCAACTGTCCCCGGCCGTTGTAGGTGAAGGCGTTGACGTAGCCGCTCACGCTGCCGAGCCGTCCGGCGGCATCATAGCCATAGGTCACCGTCTCGCCGTCCGGGTAGCGCAACGAGGCCAGGCGCCCCGCCGTGTCGTAACCCTGGTAGGTGGTGTAGCAGGTGCTGACCACGCACTTCGTCACGGCAGCCACCCGTCCGGCGCTGTCGTAGGCACGCGACTCACTGCCCGAGGTGTCCACCACTCTCGTCAGCATCCCCTTGCTCGCGCCACGCCCTGCCTCGTCATACCACCAGCGCACCTGCTTTCCGTCCGCCAGCGTCTTGGTGAGCCGTCTGCCCAGTGCGTCGTAGGTGAAGCGGGTCACCTGGCCCTTCGCGTCCTGGTACGTGAGGATGTGACCCGCCTCGTCATACGTGAAGATGCTGCACCCCGTGTCCGGGTCGCACCCCGCCAGCTTGCGCCCCAGGGAGTCCCACGTCACCGTGGTGGCGTTGCCCGCCGCGTCCGTCACCCGCACCAGGTTGCCCAGCAGGTCATACTCATACGTCGTGTATTGATACGCACTGCCGTTCTTCTCCCGCACCTGCGTCGTCCGGCCGTAGGCGTCCGTCCACGTCACCTTCTCCCGGCCCAGCTCGTCGTAGCTGATGACGTGCCTGTTGCCATACACCCGCTGGCCACTCGTCCCGTCCGGGTTGGTGATGGTGCGCAGCCTCCCCAGCCCGTCGAAGGAGAACACCTGGTACTGCGGCGTCTCTCCCGGCCCGTACACCGAGGACTTCTTCCACACCCTCGAGGAGCCGTCGTTGTAGAGCGTCTCCTGGACGAAGCCTCCCTCCTTCACCGTCTTGTATTGCCGGCCGAGCCCGTCCTCGTACACCTCCATCCACAGCCCGTCCGCCGTCCCGTCCGACACCGTCCGGCGGATGCGCTGGGCCGAGGGGTTGCCCCAATCCAGGTACGCGAACGTCTCCGTGCTCCCGTCCGGCAGCACCGTCCGCACCGGCCTCCCCAGCGCATCGTGAGTGGACAGGGTGGTGTTTCCGTTCATGTCCGTCTCGGACGCCACCAGGTCCAACCCGCTCTCCCACGCCTTCGTCGAGCACTGTCCCAGCGCGTTGCAACGCCTCGTCTCGTGCACGTGGTAGGTGGGGTCGTACTCCACGGTGCGGGTGTAGCCCCGCTCGTCCGTCTCGCGGACGAGGTTGCCCCACGCGTCGTAGTCGAAGCTCCGGTTGACATAGCCGCCTGTCTGGTTGTTCCAGGCGCGCTGGCGCGTCACCAGCCCGCGGATGGGCGACGTCGTGTACGTGCCGGTGCCGTCGTACTCGTTCAGCGTCTGCTTCAGCAGCGTGCCGCCCGTTCCGATTCCCGCGTAGATGTTCTCGTACGCCGACAGGCCCACGATGTACGCCGCCGTGCTGACGAAGAACCCCCTGAGCGAGGTGCGCTCGTCCCCGGAGACGTCGTAGTCCCCGTGCTCGTAGGTGCGGATGCCATTGCCGAACTGGTCATAGCCAATCTGCAGCAGCGTCCTGCGGCACGAGGCGGAGAGGTTGCACTCGTACTCCCAGCGATCCGTCATCAGCGAGGTGAAGGGCGCCGAGGCGCTCTCCGAGTACCCGAAGGTGGAGTACTTGTAGATGTCGCCCGAGGCGTTGCGGTAGTAGGTGACCTCGGGCTTGCTGATGCACCCCACGTGCTGGTGGTAGTACGTCTCCGTGTAGTTGCCCGCCGAGTCCAGCACCGACGTCACCTTGCGGAAGCCCAGGAATCTCCGCTCGCTGCTGGACCACAGGCCGCCCTGGTACTGGTATCGGGTGGTGGAGGCGTTGCCGCGGCCATCCTCCTGAGTGATGGCCGAGGTCGTCTGGAGGATGAGGCCCACGGGGAGCAAGGTGTTGGACCAGGCGCTCGAGGGGCTGTACTGCACGCGGGTCGTCCCGCCCAGGCCGTTGCGCAGCGCGCTCAGCAGGTCCGGTGTCGGGCCACTGGAACGGCGCGTCCTCCAGGCATTCCACTGTGGCCGGGTGAAGGCGATGTCCGTCTTGCCATCTGCGTCGAAGTCCCCGGCGGTGACGTAGTTGTAGGCATCCTGCACCAGGGAGTCCGCATCCGTGCCCCAGAGGGTGCTGGTGAAGCCATTGCCCGTGGACAGGCGCGCCCTCCAGGCATTCCAGCGGGGGCGGGTGTAGGCGATGTCCGTCCTGCCATCCCCGTTGAAGTCCCCGGTGACCACGCGGTTGTCGCTATCGAGCTCCAGCCCGTCCGCATCCGTGCCCCAGTTGGCGCTGGCGAAGCCATTGCCGGTGGACAGGCATACCTTCCAGGCATTCCAACCCGGGCGGGTGTAGGCGATGTCCACCTTGCCATCCCCGTTGAAGTCCCCGGTGACCACACGGCTGTAGGCATCGGTCGACAGGTAGTCCGTGGCCGTGCCCCAGCGGGTGCTGGTGAAGCCATTGCCGGTGGACAGGCGCACCTTCCAGGCATTCCAGCCCGGGCGGGTGTAGGCGATGTCCGTCCTGCCATCCCCGTTGAAGTCCCCGGTGACGACGTGGTTGTAGGCATCGAACGCCAGCTGGTCCGCATCCGTGCCCCAGTTGGCGCTGGTGAAGCCATTGCCCGTGGACAGGCACACCTTCCAGGCATTCCAACCCGGGCGGGTGTAGGCGATGTCCGTCTTGCCATCCCCGTTGAAGTCCCCGGTGACCACATGGCTGTAGGCATCGGTCGACAGGTAGTCCGTGGCCGTGCCCCAGAGGGTGCTGGTGAAGCCATTGCCCGTGGACAGGCGCACCTTCCAGCCATTCCAAGCCGGGCGGGTGTAGGCGAGGTCCGTTCTGCCATCCCCGTTGAAGTCCCCGGTGACGAGATGGTTGTAGGCATCCATCCCCAGCATGTCGGCATCCGTGCCCCAGCTGGCGCTGGTGAAGCCATTGCCCGTGGACAGGCGCACCTTCCAGGCATTCCAACCCGGGCGGGTATGGGCGAGGTCCGTCCTGCCATCCCCGTTGAAGTCCCCGGTGACGACGTGGTTGTTGGCATCGAACGCCAGCCCGTCCGCATCCGTGCCCCAGGTGCCGGAAGTGAGGGTGCTCGGGCTGGTCTGGTACTCGAGCGTCATGGCGGGCAGGGCCGAGCCGCCCGTCACGGTGCCAGCGCCATCCAGCGTGGCGTCATTGCCGAACTGCTGCACGCGCTGCAGCAGCGAGCGCCCGGAACTGGCGCTCGGGGTGTACGTCAACTGGTAGGCTCGGACGCGGCGGCCACTCGTCGTCACGTCCACCGTCTTGAGCCGGTAGCGGGTGACGCCCAGCGCGCTGACGCCCATGGCATAGGTGACCGGATCCGGCCGCGCCTCGCGGTACAGCTTCACGAGCGTGCCGTTGTAGCTGACGTTGTCCGGGTAGCACTCCTGTTCCGGGCCGCCGTCACACCACCAGCCATAGTTGACGGTGTTGCCGGACGTGTCCGTCACGCTGCTCACGCCCCAGCGGTAGGTGCCCAGCAAGGCGCCTCCCTGGTACGCCGCGAAGAGCGGCACGTAGACCAGGCGGGCGCCGTCCTTGCGCCACACCGTCCAGGTGTTGGCCGCGGCGTCATATTTGATGCGCTGATAGCTCTCGATGCGGGTGGCGTGGGTGCCGCCCGTGGTGCAGCTCGGGCTGGAGCTGCCCGCGGGACACGGCAGCAGGTCCTGCCCGTCCAGCAGGAAGAGGTCGCCTCCGTCATAATTCGGCGTCCCCTTGGTGGAGCTGGCCCGTCCGATGGTGGAGAAGCCCTCCAGGCCCCAGCCGACCCCCGCGGCGCCGCTCCCACCCGCCGAGCTATAGACGAGCCGGAGCGAGGGCTCCAGTCCGTGGAAGGCGGGGACGGAGATCGGCTCCGCGGAGGAGAACGCCCCGTAATACGTGTCCACTGACGCCGATGGATTCGGCGGCGCATCCGCGAGCACCGGCCCGCCCACGAGCCCGGCCAATAGCGCGAGCGAGTAGGGGACCGTCACAGCAAGAAGACGGTTCTTCACGACACCTCCTGGTGTTTGGGTTGCATTTGAGTTGCGGCGAAAATCGCAATAGAACTGGGTTCACTTGCAGGGATTTCCAAGATAAAGAATTCCCCTGAGAAGACTTTGATAAAGAATTCCCCGTGGGGGACTTCAGGCCTCGTGAGAGGATGGGTCCTCCGAGTTCCAGGAGATGATGACGTGATGAAGAAGCGCGTTCTTCTGGTGGCCGCCACCCTGCTCGTGCTGGCCACCGCATGGGTGGTGATGGAGCTCCTGGAGCCACCGAGGCCCTCCTCCGAGCCCACCTCCCCGCTCACCGACGTGGCCGGCCCCGCGCCCGCGGTGTCCGTGTCCCCCCGGGAAGAGCCCCTCCGGAGGCTGGCGGAGCAACCCGCGCGGCCCGGCCCGTCCCCGGAGACGCCCACGCCCCCCCCTGTGCCCGAGGCTCCTCCAGCCCGGGTGGTGCCGCCCTCGCTCATGCGCGATCCGGCCCACCCGCCACAGGGGACGCAGCCGCTGGCCCTGCCCTCCACGCCCTCGCCGCCCGATCCCTCCCTTCCGCCCCCCATCCAGGTGGACCCGGAGCGTGGGCGCCGTCCCCAGGTGAAAGAAGGCCAGACACCATGAGCAGGAAGAAGACAGCGGCTCGGCGGCGCCGCGAGCCACTCGAGGCGGACCTCGCGGAGCAGACCTCGCACGTCACGGTCCAGCCCGAGGACGGGCAGGCCCCCGCGCGCTGGCGCACGCTCGTACCCCAGGCCCTGCTCTCCGCCGTGCTCCTCGCGCTGGCGGCGCCGCCCTTGGACCTGTGGCCTCTGGCGCTGGTGGCGCTGGTGCCCCTGCTGCGGGGGCTGCGTGACGCCACCGCGGTGCAGGCCCTGGCGCCGGCCTGGCTGTGCGGCTTCGTCATCAACCTCGTCGGCTTCCGCTGGGGTTACGCGCTGCTCGACCGTTTCGGCCACCTGCCGGTGTGGGCCCGCGTGCTGGCGCTGCTGGTGCTCGCCGCCTACCAGGCCAGTGTCTTCTCCCTCTGGGCGGGGCTGGGCAACCTCCTCACGCGCTCGGCCCGCGTGCCCTGGCTCGTCGCGCTGCCGCTGGCGGTGGCGGTGGCGGAGGGCGTGCTGCCCTTCCTCTTTCCCTGGAACCTGGCCGTCACCGTGTGGCGGGCGTGGCCGCTGCTGCAGGTGGCCGAGCTCGGCGGCGCGCCCGCGGTGTCCGCGCTGGTGGTGCTCATCAACCTCACCCTCCTGGAGGCGGGCTTGGCCCTCCGGCACGGGCGTCCCCTGCCTCGTGAGGTACGGGTGGCGTGCGGGGTGGTACTCGCGGTGGTGGCCGCCGGGCTGCTGCGGGCCACGCACGTGGCGCTGGCGCGCCAGGCGGCCCCCCAGGTGCGGGTGGGCATCGTCCAGCCCAACTCCGGCACCATCACCGCCGACGAGCGCAAGCACCGGGGCGAGCAGTACCTGGCCCCCCTGCGCCAGGCCACCCTCGAGCTGGCGCGCGGCGGCGCCGAGCTGGTGGTGTGGCCCGAGTCCGCCTTCCCCTTCCTCTTCGATCGGCAGCTCACCCGCGAGTACGCGCCCGGCCACCCCTGGGAGCTGCGGCCCGGCTTCTCGGGGACGCTCCTCTTCGGCGCGCTCAGCCACACCTTTGGTGGCGCGCGCGTCCACAACAGCGCCGTCCTGGTCTCGCCGGACGGCCGCATCACCGGACTGTCCGACAAGCGCCGGCTCTTCCCGTTCGGGGAGTACGTCCCCTTCGCGGCTCGCTTCCCCGAGTGGGCGCGGCGGGTGCGGGCGCGGCTGCCGGACTCGCCCGACATCGAGCCGGGGACCCAGGCACGTCTGCTGGTGAGTGGCTCCCTGCGGATCGCCCCCCTCCTTTGTTATGAGGACATCCTCCCCGGCGCCGTCCATCCGCTGGTCCGCCAGGGGCCCAACCTCCTCGTCACCCTGGCCAATCATGCCTGGTTCGGGGATGGAGACGCGCCGTACCAGGCGCTCGCCCTGGCCACGCTGCGCGGTGTGGAGGCCCGGAGGGATCTGGTGCGCGCGACGAGCACCGGCGTCAGCTCCGTGGGGGACGCGCTCGGGCGGGTGCGGGCGCGCACGTCCCTCACGCGGCAGCCCGGAGCACCCGAGGTGTTGGTGGGCGAGGTGGCCCTGGTGGAGCTCTTCGCGCTCGGGCCCTACCTGGCGCCAGCCTTTCCCTTCGTGTGTGCACTGGCGCTGGCGGTGCTGGCGCTCCTCGGGCGCCGGGCACACTCCCGCGCGGACCGGGCCTAGGCGCGCGGGAGCGGCCCGAGGGCGACCCGGGGCTTCGCTCCATCCCTTGCGGCGGCCTCCCGGCAAGCTGAACCCCCTCGCGAGGGCAGGTCAAATGACCTGCCCCGGAAATGAGCCAGCGAACTGGAAAATGATGCAAAGAATCCGCGGGCTGCCCCACGGCAACCGTGCGCCAGGCCGGTGGAGAGGCCGCGCGGCCCCCTTCGGACGTTGCGACGAGGGCCCGATGATCAGTCCGCCGCGTTGACCCACACGTCGTTCGCCAGCCAGGCATCGGTTGGCGTGGTGGAGGACGTCACCTTCGGGATGAAGGTTCTCAGTTCCGCCAGGGTCGGCTGACGGCCCTTGGACTTCACGAAGGCGGTGCGCACCCGATACTCCGGGCTCGTGCGGAAGGACTCCGCGATGGCCGCTTCGGACGCCGGGTTGCTGTCCAGCACACGGGTCCAGTAGTCCATCCCGTTGGTGTCGGCCGTGATCTCCGGCAGCGTGCGGCCCATGACGTTGACGTACAGGAGGAACACCCTCTTGGCGTTCGGCGTCAGGGTGTTTTCGTAACCGACCCGAGTCGCGGATGCCAGGTTGTCCCGTGTGATGCGTCCGGCGCTCATCTCGGTGGCCCAATAGTACGTTTCCCAACTCGATGGGCGGCGGTTGACTGTCCGCCGGAAGGTGTCACGGATGAAGAATTCGTCCGAGCCCTGGAGGGTCGACTGGATGATGGCTTCGGTGGCGCTGCCAGGATTGGTGGTCAATACCTGTACCCAGTAGCGCAGGCCTTCATTGTCGAGATTCATTTCTTCAGGCGTGCGGCCCAACGTGGTGGAGAACATGTTCCAGACCTTGGCCACCTCCGGCACGAGGTCTTTCTCCACCAATACGCTTCCCGCGCCCAGCATGCCCGCCACGCGCTCGGACCACAGCCGCCCGTGAAGGTTCAGGCCCTGGCGCGTCATATGAATTCCATCCCAACGATAGGCTCTTGGACCGGGAGGAGTCCACAGCGGATCCTCCCCGATGAGCATGTCGGTGTCAGGTCCTTGCAGGAAGACGGGCTCATTGCTCGTCACCGGTTCGCGATTGGCCAGGTAGCGTTGGCCCTTGCGGATTTCAGTCTCCGCTGCCCACTTCGTCGCGAGACTCAGTCCATCACCTACTCGGTAATGAGGAGCGAGCCAGGTGGCACTCGCCACCATCCAGGGTTGCGTGCACCCCGTGATGTCGCGAAAGTCCTGTGCGAGCTCCTTCAATTTGGCTGCATACCAGGTCCTGGAGGGTTGTTGTGGCTCGTTGGGATCCGTCGTGAACTCTCGTTCCGAATTGCTTTCGCCCTGATGCCACAGCACGGCACGGAAGCCACACTGGAGTTGCCCTCGCGTGGCCGTCAGGCGCTTGAGCGCGCTCGCACCCAACTTCAGCCGCTCGAACAAGACCACCGGGTTTCCGTTCTGATCCTTCACCCGCGTCGTCGCCGGAGTCACCGTGGAGGCCCAGTACTCGAGCGCGGAACCGCCCCAGGAGGCATTGAGCACGGCAACCGGCACGCCGAGCCTGCTGCTCAGGTTGTCGGCGAAGCTCGCCCAGGGCGAACCGTAATACCGGCCACCGCTGGCGGTCGTGTAGGCCAGCGGTTCAGTCACCGGCAACCAGGAAATCGCGCCCGTCGGATCCACCGCGCGATGCAGGGCGTTCGCGGTGAACACGGTGCCTTCCGTGTCGCCATGGCTGCCGACATTGCTCTGCCCGGCGATCATGAACACTTCCCCCACGGAGAAACCGGGGCTGTCCCAGCGCAGGCGTTCGGTATTGCTGGCGTCGTAGAACGAGACGCGTACCTTCCTGCGCGAATTGCCCGTGGCGAGTGAGAAGTCGAGCAGGCTGGCGCCCGTGTAGACGCCTTCGGACAGCACGCGTTCACGCGTGTTGCCGCCGTTCAGCAGGGAGATGGAATAGTACGTGTAGGTGGCCGTCGACGGTGTCGAGGTCAGATTGACGGAAATCCTCGCAACGGAATCAGGTTTCGTTCCGGCGCGCTGGAAGATTTCGTTGTCATGAATGCCGGTGATCGCGGTGCTGCCCATGACGATGGCCGTCGAGTCGTTTTCGGTCGGAGCGGCATTCGCCAGAGTGGGAAGGGCCATCGCGGTGGCGAACAGTGCCAGCGAGGAAAGCCCGTGGAAGGAATGTCCAGGGAGCATGTGAGTCTTTTCCTTTTGCTACGGGCAGAGGTGCCACTCGAAGGTCGTCATGGGCGTGGTGTCTCCGTTCCGGTTCACCACTGAGTCAGCGGTATTGATGTTGAGGCGCGAGGTGCTGTGGACCCCACAGTTGAAGCTGGCCGACCCGGGCGCCTCGTTGGTGATCGTGTTGCCGTAGAGGAGGAGCGGCGCCTGCGTCGTGCCGGCCCCATCGACGTTGATCCCCTGCCGCGCGGAGCTCACCGTGTTGCCGTGCACGTCGCCGCCCTGGATATTGATGGGCGGCAGGTACCAGGGGTGCGGTCCGAGCTCGATTCCGAAGTGGCAGTTGCGGGCCGCCGAACAGTCAATCGTATTGTCACTGACCACGGCACCGGTGAAGTTGCCCCACTCAGGGGTGTTGAAGTTGTCGAGCATCAGGCCGGCGAAGGCCACCTGGCCGGGCTGGCTGATCCTGTTGTGGGTGACCACGGCGTTCTGGCCGCCCCCCAGGATCAGGGCCACGTCACTGTTGTCGACGAAGGTGTTGTGGGTGACCGTGGCGCGATCCGAGAAGTGGATCGTCAGCCCGTCCGCCCACATCCCCGGGACCGAGTTCTGCCCGTTGGAGCGGAAGACGCTGTTGGTGATCGTGCCGTCATTGCCGCGAAACTCGAGCGCGGTGCCGCAGAGCGCGTTCTTGCTGACGCTGTGGGTGAAGCGGCAGAAGGTGCAATCGCCCATCTTCGCGTTGAAGCCCCATCTGTTGTTGTCCGAGCCCAGGGGGCACTGCGACGCGGCCGTCGTACCGAGGCGGGCGGCGCGATTGCCGTCCAGGATCAGGTGGTCGAAAGTCACGTACTGGGTCGCCTCGGCGGCGAGGAAGCCGCCGACCTTGGCGTTGAAGGTGGGAAGCGCCTTGAGCACGGCGCAGTTGATGCCAGGCTCCTCGCAGTTGGCGGCCGAGTTCTCGAGCCCTCGGGTTCGCAGCGTGAACGGCTTGTTGATCCGCACCTGGGTGCCCATACCGTACGTCCCGGGTGGCAGTTCGAGGGTGCCGCCGGATGGAGTGTTGTCGATGCAAGTCTGGAGTGACGGGCCCAGATCGCTCAGGCCATCCGGGACCACGGAGACCCCGGGACAGAGCGTCACCGGCAGCGGGTAGGCGACGTTCCGAGAAAAGTCCCCAAACCAGATGTAGTCCTCCTGGAGCATCCGCCACTGGAAGTTGTAGGTGCCAGGGGTCGAGGGCGCGGTGATGTTGAAGGTGAACGTCTTCTGCTCGTTCGGGCGGATCGTCTCTTGCGGCGCCAGGTCCACCCGGCCGATGCCCCAGGTCAGGTTGTCCTGAGGGTTCTGAGACCCGAGTTTGTAGCCCGCGGCGGCCGTCCAGACGTTCGTGCCGATGTTCTTCATCGTCACGGACACGGAAGCAGTCTGCCCGGCGGCGAGCGTCGCCGGCACCGATTGAGAAATGAACTGGGCGTTATAAGGTACCGGCGCCGCGACCTGGATGGTCACGTTCGGAGAGAAGTCTCCGAACCAGGCGACCTTCTCCTGGACCATCCGCCACTGGAAGTTGTAGGTGCCAGGGGTCGAGGGCGCGGTGATGTCGAAGGTGAAGGTCTTCGAATGACCGGGGCCTACCGACTCGCCATCCTCGAGGTAGATCCGGTTGTAGGTCCACCGGTAGTTGTCCTGCGGGTTCTGGCTTCCCAGCTTGTATCCGAGCTCGCCGTTTCGGGTCCAGGTCGTGGTGCCATTGTTTCGCATGGTCACCGAGACCGTGCGGACTTCACCTGTCGTGAGCGACGCCGGTACGGTCTGGGACACGAAGACCGCGCTGTCGCCCGCGAAGGCTGGGAGCGCGGCGAGGCAAAGGCTCGCGAGAAGCAAGAGGGGAATGACGGGTGGTTTCATGGGGGGTATTCACTCGAATCGAGCGGCCAGGCTGGCCCCTGCGAATGGGAAGAGCCGGGGAACAGGAAAATGATGCATGACGTGCTCGATGTCCGTCCTCGCCCGAGCCCATCGAGACGTGTGCGCGGACGTCTGGGGGCGCGTCGCAAGCGGCCAGGATCATTGAGCTTTCCCAGCTCTGCCGTAAAACCTGGAAATCCTCCGCATCATTTTCCTCGTCGGTGGCTCATCTGAATCGAGGGGGCTTTTCCGGCCCCCCGTATTCGATGAGGAGAGCAAGGAAGTGAACCTGGCAATCAAGGCAACAAGCTCCGCGCTGCTGGTCATGTCAATGCTGGCGGCTGGGTGCGGAGGGGTTGAAGACCCCGTGGATGAGCAGTCCACTGTCGCAACTCGGGTGGATGGTGCCACGGCCTGCACCCAGAACGGGGTCTCGCCACAGCTCGCGGCGCTGCCCGGGGGCCCGTACCAGAACTGTCAGGGCGGCACTTTTCCACGGATCGATCGTCAATCCGGTACCCAGGCTTGGAGTGGGTGCTGCGGCGATCTCCTCCGAACCTGCGAGGTCCCGGGCTATTCGACCCTGAATACAGTCACCTGCTATGATGGAATCTCCTGCACCGTGGGCAAGGTCTCGCCACAGCTCGCGGCGCTGCCCGGGGGCCCGTACCAGAACTGTCAGGGCGGCACTTTTCCACGGGTCGAGTATCAGTCCGGTACCCAGGCTTGGAGTGGGTGTTGCGGCGATGTCGTCCGAACCTGCAAGGTCTCGGGCTATTCGACCCTGAATACAGTCGTCTGCCTGTAATTGAGCTTGCCGGAGCCCGGGCGCTACCCGTCCGGGTCACCGTCCCCGCGCGGGCGTCCCGTCAGGTGGCTGCTGGGAGGGAGCGGCCAGGGCGTGCAGGGGCGCATCGCTGCCCACGGAGATGAAGGGAGCCCAGTAGTGGGGATGGGCCTGGGTCAGGCGCGAGGAGCGCATGGCCTCGCGCAGGGCCGTGGAGCTGCCCAGCCCCGCGAGCAGGTTGCGGTAGTAGGCCTCCATGAGGGCCCGGGTTGTCTCGTCGTTCACCTTCCACAGGCTCATCACCACCGTCTCCGCTCCCGCCACGACGAAAGCGCGGCGCAGGCCGAAGACGCCCTGGCCCAGCTTCACGTCGCCTCGCCCGGTGTCGCACGCGGACAGCACCACGAGTTGGGTGCCCCACAGGTTGAGGCCGGCCAACTCCAGGGCCGTCACCGGCGCGCTCTCAGGTGGAGGGCTGGCCGCGTCCGAGGCGTCAGGCCCCTTGGGGGGCTCGCCCGCGAGAATCAGGCCCGAGCGCAGCAAGGGGTCGGAGGGACGCGGCGCGGGGGCCTTGTCGCCCAGCGCACCGAATTTGACCACGGCCCTGGAGCCCTCGGGCACGGGCGCGTCCTCGAGGAAGAAGCCGTGGGTGGCCAGGTGCAGCACGCCGGGCGTGGGCAGGTGGAACAGCCGCTCCTTGGTGGCCTCGGTGCCGAGGAAGAGCTGGGTCTGGGGGAGCAGGCGTTGAATGCCCTCGGCCTCCTGGCGAGTGCCCGGCAGGGACGCCCACGGGGTGGCGGCGAGGTCCGCGTGCGGGGTGGACGAGAAGCTCCCGGGAGGGCCGGAGTGCCCGGCCAGCGTGGGGGCGTTGCCGGACGAAGCCACGGAGCGCGCTCGGCGTGACGCGTGGAAGTCCGGGTCGGCGAGGACGAAGACGGAGGACGAGGGGGGCGTGTCCTGGAGGCGGGGCAGGAGGTCCCTGCCGGAGGTGAGGTAGGTGAAGTCGAAGGAGTCGAGGAGGAAGTGGTGGCCGTCGTGGAGTGCGGCGAAGGGGACGAGGCCCAGCTGTCCGTCGGGAGAGATGAAGAGGCGGCGGGTGTTGCCCAACAGGGGCAGCAGGGGCCGGAAGGCGAGCTGGTAGAGGGCCTGGGCGGAGGCCTGGAAGCGAGCGTCACGGCGTGCGAGCTCATCGCGCAGGCGGGTGGCGGCGAGGTCGATGGGCGCCGCGGGACCGAGATCCAAGGCACGGGTGGAGGTATCGGGGAAGAGCACCAGCGCCAGGTAGCGCAGCTGTCCCTGACGCCTCGAGTGAGGGGTGCCGCGCTGGGGGCCGAGGGGGCTGTCCACGTAGGCGATGAGCTCGACGAGGGCGCCGTCCCTGGGGAGGGAGGCGGCCACCTGGCCGACGATCTCCGCGAGAGGTGGAAGGCGGGTGCGCGCACGCAGGGGAGCGGAGCGTTTGGCGAGGTCGGCCTCGAGGGCATCACCCTCGCTGGCGAGTGCATCGAGGCGCTGTTGGTAGTTCGCCGAGGTGAGTGAGCCGGGGCCCGCGAGCCAGAGGGTGGCCAGTTGGGTGCGCAGGCCGCGCAGCCGCTCGAGGCGGTCGCGCTCCTCGGCTCCCATGCTCTGGTAGAGACTGCGGGAGATGCGGGCGGTCTCCTCGATGGAGCGGCCCTTGCGCAGCAGCACGGCGCCGAGGGCCAGACGCCGGACGCGGGCGTCCCGTGGATGCTCGCGCACCAGGGAGTAGAGAAACTGCTCGGTCGTGCGCAGCTGTTGGAGGAAGAGGGCCAGGCGCGCTTCGGAGAAGCCGAGCGTCTCCTGGCGCAGGCGCTGCTCGGAGATGGTGAGTGCGCGCGTGAACAGCGGCAGGGCCTCGGGAAGGCGATGCTGCGCCAACCGGAGGAGGGCGAAGTCGTGGAGCGGGAACTCGAGGTTGGGGTGGTTCTTGCCGAAGACCGCTTCGGAGATGGTGAGGGAGCGTTGGAAGAGGGGCTCGGCCCGGCCGTACAACCCCTGCATCATGTAAAGCCTGGCCTGGGTTCTGAGCGCGTCGGCGACGCCGGGGTGTTTCTCGCCGAAGAGCGCTTCATTGATGGCGAGTGCGCGTTGGGTGAGTGGCCCGGCCCGGTCGTACGCGCCCTGGTTGATATACAGGTCGGCGAGGGTGTTGAGCGAGTCGGCGAGGTCGGGGTGGTTCTTGCCGAGGGCCGCTTCCCTGATGGCGAGTGCGCGTTGGAAGAGGCGCTCGGCCCGGCCATACAACCCCTGTTGGAGGTAGAGGCTGGCCAGGTTGTTGAGCGCGTAGGCGACGTCGGGGTGGTCCTTGCCGAGGGACGCTTCCTGGAGGGTGAGCTCGCGCTGGTAGAGCGGCTCGGCCCGGTCGTACAACCCCTGTTGGAAGTAGAGGTTGGCCAGGTTGTTGAGCGTGGAGGCGACGAGGTGGGAGTTGTCGCCGGGGGTTGCTTCATAGAGGGCGAGCGCACGTTGCAGGAGTGGCTCGGCCTGGCCGTACCACCCCTTGTCCGTGTAGAGGTTGGCCAGGTTGTTGAGCGCGGAGGCGAGGAGGAGGTTGTTGTCGGGGATCGCTTCGTGGATGGCGAGAGCGCGCTGGAAGAGTGGCTCGGCCCGGTCATACAACCCCTGGGCGGTGGCGAGGATGGCGAGGTTGTTGAGCGAGGAGGCGACGGCGGGGTGGTTCCCGCCGAGAGCCGCTTCCCTGATGGCGAGCGCACGTCGAAGCAGTGGCTCGGCGCGGGTCAGGTCCCCCTGCCGCCGGTACAGGTCCCCCACCTGATGCAGGCAACTGGCGAAGTCCGGGTGCGCGCTCCCGAGCGCGGCCTCCCTCAGCGCGAGCGCATGCTCGGCACGTGCGAGGGCCTCGGAATAACTGCCCGCGTCTTTCAGCTTCGCCGCCTCGTCGAAGGCGGCCTGCGCCTCCACCAGCCGCGCATCCCCCACCTCTTCCGCCACCGCCGCTCCCGCTGTACAGCAGAGCATGACGACGGTCATCCACCCGAGCACGCGTCCCATGTCCATCCCCTTTGAATGCGGATCCTCTGCATCAATGTCGAGCTCACTGACTCTCCACGATTGCGAGCCACCTGTTCAGCCCAACCCCGTGAGCACACCGGAGAGAAAGCAATGAACGCGATGAGGAAGTTTCCGCTGATCTGCCTGTTGCTTCAGCTCCCCGCCTGGGCGTGGGCCGGCGCTCCGGCCTCCGCGACGCCCGTGCACGAAGCCGAGCGCTACGCGCGCCGGTGTCAGTCCCAGGCCGCCTACCGCATCGCCAGGCCCCAGGGGACGATGTTGTGGGGCACCAAGCGGGACTGGGACACCGAGAAGGCGACCGAGGAGCGCAGCAGCGTGCTCGTCTCGGCCGATCTCTCGCCCCTGCGTCAGGCGGATGCCGGGGTGAAGGCGCTGCGGCTCGAGGGGGGGCACCTGGTGGCCTCTCCCGCCCCGGAGGCAGGGGGGGTCACCAGCGGCGTCGTCGGCACCGTACTCCAGGCCACCGACAGTCACGGCAGGCGCGTGGAGGTGGCCATCTGCGGCGCCGAGCCCTCCCCCGAGGATCCCGGCATGGTCTTCTACCGCATCGAGGCCTGGAACGCGGTGGCCCAGGAGTGGGAGAACCCCTGTGTCGCCTTGGACCGCGTGACCGACTCCCGTGCTCTCGCGGTGGGCGGCTTCTGGGACGCCAGCGGGGCTCACCATGAGTCCCCCGGCAAGCTCACCTTCGCCTGTCAGAATGGCGCCATCGCCAAGTGCATCCTCTGGGGCTACAAGCCCTGGGTCCGCCGCGACGGGCAGCCGCTGACCGGCCTCCATCAGGCCTGCACCCGCATGGCGCGTGCGGACTATTGCGGCAATGGCCGGAACCACACGCACCAGGATACCCTCATCGACATGTACGATCGGCTCGGGCTGATCCAGCGGACGACCGAGGCCTCGGAGGAATGGGATCCCTCGCGGGCCTCCTTCGAGGCGGCGTGGGCACCCGACGGGGCCACCTGCCTGGCGCGCACCCGTGACGGCCGTGCGATGGAGGCGATCCTCCAGGAGTGTCCCAACCGGTTCCAGAAGGGCGCGGTGGCCGAGCTGGGCGGGGGCGATCGCTGCACGGTGCGTCGGGTGGACGTTCCCCCCGGGTCCGCGCTGCTGCGCAACCTGTCCTATGGGGGCTCGAAAGGCACCACCGCCCCCGTCCAGGGCCGGTGAGCCCGCGCGACCCCGCATCAGCCGTCCTCTGGAGGAGTCCCGGCTGGAGGCGCCTCGGTGCCCTTGTCCTCCAGGAGCTGGCTGATGCTCAGGTCCATCTGGCTATCGACGAAGGCCAGGAAGCTCTTGAAGCCCAGGGTGGACAGGCCCAGACGTGCCTTCAGGCGGGAACGGGTCTCCTCGTAGACCCTCTGCCGTGCGCTCTTCAACCAGCGGGAGATGGTCGATTGATTGACGCGAAAGAGCGAGGCCAGCTCGTACGTCGAGAGACGATCGGCGAAGTGGAGGCGGAGCAGGTGGCGCTCGTCGGCCGAGAGCGTGGAGGAGGCTTCGCGCAGGGCCTGGCGGAACTCGGCGTGGTGGCGCCGCTTCATGACGTCCAGCTCCGGGTCGGTCCCTTGTCCCGGCAGCGCCTTGAGGAGTTCTTCCGCGTCCTGTTCGGGCGCGGGCTTCTCGGCGGCCCGCAGCCGGGTGGCGATGCGCCCCGCGGTGACGAGCACCCAGCTCAGCAGCGCGCCCCGCCCCGTGTACTCTCCAATCCTGGGTGCGCTCTCGGGAGTGGCGACCAGGAGCTTCACGCGCGTTATCTGGCAGACGTCGTCGATGATCCCCTCGGGTTGCTTGAGCCCTCGGAGCTTCTCCGGCAGCCTGGCCAGGTAGTTGCGCTCGAAGGCCTCCTGGGCGGAGGCAAGGCCCTGGAGACACGCACACGTGAGGTAGAGCTCCGCCAGGGACATCCTGGCGAAGAGCGGCGCGATGGGGTCGTGGGAATTCGCCTCGGGCAGCCGCTCGGCGAGGTGGAGCACGAACGGCCCCGCGGGGAGCACCACGCCCGGCCACTGCGCTCGAGCCTCCTCCCAGGCGCGGATGAGCACCTGGTCGAGCGCGGCGGCCTCCGCCTCCGTGGGGGGGACGAAGCGCACCTTCGTGTGCGCGAGAAATGTCGGGACCAGTTCTCGCACCTCATCCATGACGGGGCCTATACCATGCGCTCCACCCGGCCCCAACGGGAGCGGCTGTAGGAGGACTGCCCGGTGGCCGGCCTGGCCCCTTCCAACCAATGCGTCAGCCCATCTCCCATTGTCTGACGGACGAGCTCCTGGTCGAGCTGCTCGAGGATCGGTTGCCGGACGAAGAGCTGGCCCGGATCCATCGGCACTCCGCCGGGTGCGACGACTGCCGGGCCCTGCTCGCCACGTTCACGCCTGGCATCCAGCGCGCGGGGGAAGAGGCCACGGAGGACCGCGAGCCGGCCGGCACCCCGCAAGAGCCGGGGACCGTCTGGACGCCACCCGACGCGTTCGACGCGTTCCGCCTCGAAGGCGAGCTCGGCCGTGGCGGCATGGGCGTCGTCTACCTGGCGCACGACACCTCGCTGGATCGGCGCGTGGCGGTGAAGTTCATGGCCTCGAGTCAGCCGGCTGCCTGGGTGCGTGAGCGCTTCGCGACCGAGGCCCGGGCGCTCGCGCGCCTGCAGCACCCCCACATCGTCAATGTGTTCAGCGTCGGCGAGGTGAGCGGCCACCCGTATATCGTCTCCGAGTACGTCGTCGGGGAGAGCCTCGCGGCGCTGCCCCTGCCGGTGCCCTGGCGCCGGGTCCTCGCCCTGGGCATCGGACTTGCCCGGGGGCTCGCGGCGGCGCATCGCCAGGGCGTGCTCCACCGCGACCTCAAGCCCTCCAACGCCCTGGTCACCCGGGACGGCGTGGTGAAGCTGCTCGACTTCGGTCTGGCCGAGCGCTTCGAGGTGGGGGCGGCCGAGGCCTCCACCTCGCGCCCCATCGGCGGCACGCTGCCCTACATGGCGCCCGAGCTTCTCGCCGGTGCTCCCGCGAGCCCTCGAAGTGATTTCTACGCCCTGGGGCTCATCCTCCACGAGCTGTGCACGGGCGAGGTGCCGCGCCGCGCGTCGCTCCGGCCCCCGGAGGCGCTGGCCCGTGCCGCGCTCGTGCCGGGCATCGATCCGGACTTCGCCGCGATCATCACGCGGTGTCTCGCGGCCAATCCGCTCGAGCGCTTCGCCTCGGCCGAGGCCCTCCTCGAGGCCCTGGAGCGGCTGGAGCGCCTCAGCGCGCCCGAGCCGCTGGCCGCCGGCAATCCCTACCGCGGCCTCGCTCCCTTCGAGGCCGAGCACCGGTCGCTCTTCTTCGGGCGCGACGCCGACATCCGCGCCGTGCTCGAGCGCCTGCGCTCGCGCGCCCTGGTGCTCGTCGCCGGGGACTCCGGGACCGGCAAGTCCTCGCTGTGCCGCGCCGGCGTCCTGCCCCGGGTGGCCGCTGGCGCCCTGGATGAAGGCCGTGAGTGGACCACGCTCACGCTGTGGCCCGGCCATCGTCCGCTCGAGGCCCTCGCCGCCGCGCTCGCGCCCCTGCTCGGCCGGAAGGAGGCGGAGCTCGTCACCGCGCTCGCGGACAGGCCGGCCTGGCTCGGCCAGGCGCTGCGCGAGGCGCACTCGAGTGGACGGGGCCTGCTGCTCTTCATCGATCAGCTCGAGGAGCTCCTCACCCTCTCCGAACCGGTCCAGGCGGCGCACTTCGCCCGGCTCCTCGGGGAGTTCGCCCTGCCGCCGGTGGGGGTGTACGTGCTGTTGGCGGTGCGCGGCGACTTCCTGACGCGCCTGTGCGCGCTTCCCGGCCTGGGCGACGCGGCGGAGCGGGCGCTCTACATCCTCCGCCCCCTGTCACCCGAAGGGGTGCGCGAGGCCATCGTCGGGCCCGCGCGCAGCCGGGGCGTGGCCTTCGAATCCGGTGAGCTCCTCCAGACGCTCGTCGCCTCCACGGCCCATGGCGTGGGCAGCTTGCCCCTGCTCCAGTTCGCGCTCGCCGAACTGTGGGAGCGGCGCAATCCCGAGCAGGGCGGCCGTATCACGCGGGAGGCGCTCGAGGAGATGGGCGGGGTGGCGGGAGCGCTGTCCCGGCATGCCGACGGAGTGCTCGCGCGCCTGAGTCCCACGGAGCACGCGGCTGCGCGGCGCCTCCTGCTCCAACTCGTGACGGAGGAGGGCACGCGCATCGAGCGGGGTGAAGACGAGCTCGCCGAGGCCTCGGATGGGGCTTCCCGTGCCGCCCTTCGCGCGCTCGTCGAGGGCCGCCTCCTGCACACGCGCACCGTGGGCGGCCAGCCCCGCTGGGAGATCGCCCACGAGTCGCTCATCGAGAGCTGGGGCACGCTCCGCGACTGGCTCGATGACGACATCGGCCATCGCGTGGTGCGCAAGCGGGTCGAGGCGGCCAGCGCCGAATGGGCGCGCCTCATGCGGGCTCGCGACGCCCTCTGGGGGCAACGGCAGCTCGACGAGGCGCGGCTGCTCGAGCCCTCCACCCTGGGCTCGCGCGAGCGTGCCTTCCTCCTCGCTTCCCAGCGCGCCGTGACACGCCAGCGCTGGGGGCGCTGGCTCGCGGTGCTGGGCCTGGCGCTCGCCGTCTGCGCTTCCTATGGCGGGCTTCGTCTGCATGCGTACCTCGAGGACGCGCGCTTCGTCGCCACCGAGCACGGCCTGGCACGCGAGGCGCTCGCCGCGGGCCGAGACCTCGCCCAGCGGGCCCTCGGACGCCGCGAGGAGGCGTTGGCGCTGTTCGATGGCCGGGCGCCGCCGTCCGTGGGCCTCCAGACCCTGTCGGGACCCGATGCTCCGAGGCGAGCCGCCGAGCGGCAATGGACCCAGGCGCTTGCCCTGCGCGATCAGGCGGATGCGGCCTACACGCGCGCCAGCCGGAACCTCGAGAGGGCCCTGGATCGCGACCGCCACCACCTGGGCACGCGCCGGCTCATCTCGGAGCTCACCTATGAACGGGCCCTGCTCGCCGAGCGCTTTCACCAGAGCCGTGAGCATGACGAGTGGGTGCGGCGTCTGGAGCAGGAGGTGGACACGGCGCGGGTGGGCACGGAATGGCTGCAACGGCTCAAGGCCCCGGCCGAACTGGAGCTCATCACCACCCCACCTGGGGCACACGTCGAGCTCGAGCGTTACACCCAGGAGGAGGGGACCTTCCGCCGTGAGCCCGTCGCGGAGGCCAGCTCCCTGGGGCCGAGTCCCATCGCCCGCCTTCGCCTGCCCGAGGGCTCCTATGTGCTCCACGTCACGCGGCCGGGGCGTGTGCCGGTGGACCTGCCGCTGCTCCTCTCGCACGGTGTCCGCGAAACGGTCCACCTCACGCTCCCCACCGTGGTGCCTGATGGCTATGTCTACATCCCGCCGGGTTGTTTCCTCCTGGGCAGCGCCGAGCCCGAGGCGGTGCGCAGGTTCTCGTTCAGCGCGCCGATTCATCGGTTCTGTCTCAACGCGGGGTACCTGATCGGCCAGCGGGAGGTGACGTTCGGCGACTGGATGACGTACCTCGACGATCTGCCTCCGGATGCGCCCGCGAGGCGGATCCTCGAGCAGCCGCGCTTCGGCGATGGTGGGGCGGTGACGCTGCGGCGGCACCCCGGCGTGGGCTGGAGCTTCACCTTCTATCGTTCGCCGGAGGAGTTCAGCACGGCGAAGGTGGGCGAGACCTTTGTCTACGCGGGGCGGACCCGGCGGAACACCGCGGACTGGAGACGGTTTCCCCTGTTCGGCGTCTCCGCGCAGGACCTGGAAGGCTACTTCTACTGGCTCGACCGGACGAAGCGTCTGCCAGGAGCGCGCCTGTGTGGCCAGCACGAGTGGGAGTACGCGGCCCGGGGAGCGGATGGCCGCCGCTACCCTCATGGCGACCAACTGCAGCCCGACGACGCCAACATCGACGAGACCTACGACCGGGCGCCCACGGCCTTTGGGCCCGACATGGTCGGTTCCCACCCCGCGTCGGTGAGCCCCTTCGGTCTGCACGACATGGCTGGCAACGCCTACGAACTCACGCGCTCCGTGACACCGGAGTTCGGGCGCGTCGTTCTCCGGGGAGGCTCGTGGTACTACGACGCCTTCGCCGCGGCCATCGCGGACCTCTCGCCCGGGGATCCCATGGCGCGCGACGTCAGGATCGGCGTGCGCGTCTGTGCTTCGTTCTCTCCACGGTAGATTCCAGTCCTTCTCGTCCGACACTCGCGCCTTCTCCTTCAATCACTCCGGTTGAAATGACCTTATAAGTCATGTCAAATGGGCGTGGTGCTTCGCATGTGCCTCCTGGTGGTCGGTACAGGGGCCCTGACCTCGTGCGTAGGAGTCTCTTGCGTGACCTTTCATTGGCTATTAAGGACGAGGTGGCCTAGGCCATCAGACATGAAACACTTGGCCGTTGCCCTATTCCTGTCTGGATGCGCCAACAGTGGCGTGGGGTCCGCTCGCTTTCATCAAGCCGCCGCACTCCCCACTCCTGTCCCAGCGCCTGTTCCCCAGTTCCCCCGTCCCAGCTACACCCCCGCGGGGGCCGGTGCGTCACCGCTCGGCCAGCCGTGGCAGCCACCAAGCGTCCAAGTGGAGCGTTCACCGAACCGGCGGCTCCTCCCACCGACGCCAGAGCCCGGCCTTTGGGCCGCGGATGAGGTAGGCGCGGTCAAACGGCCGAACTACAATGAGATGCCCGCCATGATGGCGGGTGTCCGACTTCCCTCACCTAAAGGCGAGAGCACCGAGGCCACGCGTTGGTGCGCTGACTCCATGAATCACGCGCTCTGGGGGGCGCGACTTCATGAAGCAATGGCCAGGCTCCATCCGGACATCCGAGCATGTGTCGTTGCGCGATTGTTCGAGTATTGCGCCATCCAGCGAGCATTTCGGCTACATAAAAAGCTCATGAAGGCAAATGCGGAGCCCTCACGTGCATTGGAACAACGCGAGGCGGCCATGGGCGTTGCCGTCCTGTTCGCCCAAAGCGCCTGCAACGAGCAGACGTATCCACGTGATGCAGCGGACCTATACAATCAAGCAGCGAATGAATGGGCCAGGCAGAACCGTATGGTGGAGGAAGGTTCGTGAGGACTCCGCCTGATCCTCGATCACCGATGACTCTAGAGGAGGAAGAGGCCTTCGACAGACGGGACACCTATGTGGGGTGTATCGTCAATCTCTATTGTGCGAAGGCCTGGGCGGAGCGCCGGGATTACAACGACCTTTCCGCTGAGTTCATCCGCCTTGGATCTCCATCCCCTGACTCTGGCCATGAATTCTGGCGAGTCAAATGGTCGTCGGGCGGTGACCCAGAGGAAGATGAATTGTTCGCATGGGCGCGGCGTAAAGCGCTTGAGCTGAAGCCAGACGTCAAAGGCTTGGACTGGGTGACCCTGGCAACGCAAATGTATGAGGGGGACGTCGCGGAGGAAGTCCACCGCCTTTTTCCAGGCTTCTCGGGAGGACCACATGCCGGCTCCGGGTTGGTGTTCTTCCATCTGATGGGGCTGATTTCGTAGTGCGTTGGCGACTCCATGCAACATGTGGGCAGCTCACCGGGCCGCAGGCCCCCTGCGTCGCGGACGCCGCTCAGCCGTGCAACTCGCCCGCCGTCAGCACCACGCGCCCCTGAACCGTCGGGACGCGCGCGAGCAGCACCCGGGCGACCTGGGCGGCGGCGATGGGCCGGAGGCGCTCGGGCAGGAGGGGCGCGATGACTCGGGCGAGGGCCCCATATGCCCTCTCGGCCGGGCGTGGCCGCTGACCGAGCGCTGCCCGGTCACCCGCCAGCGGCGGCGGGCGCGCGAAGAGAAGCCCCTCGAAGGGGAGTTGCGAGAGCGCCTCCTCGAGCTCTCCCTTCATCCGCCTGTAGTAGTTCCGGGACTTCGCGTCCGCGAACCCCGAGCTGACCAGTCCAAGGCGCCGGGCGCCGGCCGCGAGCACCGCGCGCGCGACGGCGAGGTTGGCGTCGAAGTCCACGGCACGCTGGGCGGCCGGGCTCCCCGCCACCTTGAGCGTGGTGCCGAGCGCCAGGTACACCTCGTCGACGGACGGCAGGGAGGGAAGCGCCGCGAAGTCCACCACGTGGGAGGTGAGCTTCGGGTGGAGGTCGCCCAGCTTGCGTCGCCCGAGTGCGTGCACGGCCGCCACCGTGCTGTCGGCCAGCAGGCCCTCCAGCAGGAAGTGTCCCACCAGTCCCGTGGCGCCAGCCAGGACGACGGTCCGTGAAGGCGCACCACTCGACTTCGTCCACCTGGTCTCTTGCACGTTCGTTCCTCGGTCCGAAGAGGAGGGAGCGCGGTGGCCAGAGAGATGAAAGACCACCGGTCTGTTGAGTCAGATGGATAAGAGACCGGTGGTCGTATTGTCAAGAGACCGTCGGTTCCTTATACTCGCTCCCATGGTTGCCAGCGTGAAGGCGAAGCGACAGCGCAGGGGGCATGGAACGTCCCGCAAGGCGCCCCTGGGGAAGGCTGGAGGGCGGCGCGGCGCGCCGGCGGAGGCCGAGTTCCTGCGCGCGCGCAGCGAGGAGCAGCGGGAGGTCCGGCGCTGTGCCATCCTCGCTACCGCGGCTGCGATGCTCGAGCAGATGCCGGTGGCCGAGGTGGGCCTCAACGAGCTTGCCCGGCGCGTGGGGCTCGCGAAGTCCAACGTGCTGCGCTACTTCGAGTCGCGCGAGGCCGTGCTCCTCGAGCTGCTCGACCAGGCCTGGAAGAACTGGCTCGCGGCGCTGCCCACGGAGCTTGAGTCCGGAGTGCGTCAGGGGGCGCCGCTGCGCGAACGGGTGGAGCAGTTCGCGGCCACCTTCGCCCGGTCGCTTGCCGCACGCCAGGTGTTCTGCGACCTGTTCGCCGCCAGGGCCGCCGTGCTCGAGCACAACGTTTCGACCGAGGTTGCCCTTCGCTACAAGCGGACCTCCATCGCCAACGCGGCCGCGGCGGGCGCGCTGCTCGGGCGCTGCCTGCCGGAACTCGGCGAGCGGGTGCAGGAGGTGTGCAACTACGCCTTCCTGGCCACCACCGCCATCTGGACCCACTCCCGCGCGTCCAAGAGCGTTCTCGCCGCCTACGAGGCGGACCAGTCTCTGGAGGCGTTCCGCATCCAGTTCGCGCCGACCCTCCAAGTGATGCTGGTCACACTCGTCACGGGCGCGCTGGCCCGTGCGGCCCCGGCGTCAGGGGCGAGGAAGGCCTGAGGCCTTCAGCAAGATGGATTCCACCTCGAGGAGAGAACGACAATGGAGTACGTCAATCTTGGCAAGTCCGGACTGAAAGTGTCGCGCCTGTGCCTGGGCTGCATGTCCTATGGCGCGAAGGTGCCGGGCCAGCACGACTGGGTGCTGGATGAAGAGCAAAGCCGCCCTTTCTACCAGCGCGCGCTCGAGCTGGGCATCAACTTCTTCGATACCGCGAATGCCTACTCGTTGGGCGCCAGCGAGGAGATCCTCGGCCGCGCGATCCGCGACTTCGCGCGTCGCGAGGAAGTGGTGATCGCCACCAAGGTGTACGGCCGGATGCGTCCGAACGATCCCAACGGCTTCGGGCTGTCGCGCAAGGCGATCTTCACCGAAATCGACAACAGCCTGAAAAGGCTCGGTACCGACTACATCGACCTCTACCAGATTCACCGCTTCGACCCGGCCACGCCGATCGAGGAGACGCTGGAGGCGCTGAACGACGTGGTACGCGCCGGCAAGGCCCGCTACATCGGCGCGTCGTCGATGGCGGCCTGGCAATTCACCAAGATGCTCTACACGGCCGACCTGCACGGCTGGACCCGCTTCGTTTCGATGCAGCCCCAGTACAACCTCGTTTATCGCGAGGAAGAGCGCGAGATGCTGCCCCTGTGCCGCGACCAAGGCATCGGCGTGATTCCCTGGTCGCCGCTGGCCCGCGGCTTCCTTGCCGGCAACCGCACCAAGAACGACGGCGAGACGGCACGCGCCAAGGGCGACAAGTTCGGGGCAAGCCTTTATTACCAGCCCGAGGACTTCGCTGTCGTTGACCGGCTCGGCGAGGTGGCGGAAGCCCGGGACACGCCGCGCATGCAGGTGGCGCTGGCCTGGGTGCTGGTCAACCCGGCCGTTACCGCGCCGATCATCGGCGCCACCAAGCCGCACCATCTGGAGGACGCCGTTGCCGCGCTGTCGGTCAAGCTGAGCAGTGAGGAAATCGCCCGCCTCGAGGAACCCTACCGCCCGCACAAAGTCCTGGGCGTTTGAGGCGGGATGGGCCGTCGCGGTCACGCTGCGTGCGATCCATTGCGGCTGGTTCGTCGGCCCGGCCGTCACCTTCATCGAAGGAGCAGAAGGGGGCGCGTCGCATCGGCCATCGTGAACATGATTCCTGGATGGACAGGCAACCCAGGTCCGCTCATCGCCCAGGAACGAGCAACAATGGATGGGCATCACCGGGGATGCCTGACGGACGCCCACTTGCGTGCCCCCGGTCCCTGCAAGCCGAGAACGTCGTCCGGATTGGCCAGCTTGCAGCTCTTCAAGGACAGGCAGCCACAGCCGATGCAGCGCCGCGCCACCTGTCCGACCGTGAGCTCATCCCGTGGCATGGAACTCCTCCTCTCTCCGGGTCCGCGGCAGGCGCGTGTGCTCGCCACGGGTCTGTGTGGGTTGAAGATGAAACCTCGAGTAAGGTTGAGGTCAAGTGAAAGGGCGTGCGGCTCATTCCGTTGATCCGGGTCCGTCCCGCCATATTTTCGGGGCATGAGTGAGCAACTGAATCGTCCGCATGCATCCGCGCCTCGCCGACGCGGACGGCTGACAAGGAGATGAAGACATGTCGATGAAACGCACCCACCTGGCACCCATCCGGGATCCACGCTCTACCGCCGTCATCACGAGTCTCTGGACGCTCCAGTCGCCCGAAGACCAGCGCGCCGCCGCGGAGGCCGCATTGTCGGCCATGCCAGCAGCTCCCGGCCTGCTCCGCTTCAACGTCTTCCGTGGGCTCGAGGATTTCACGCTCCTTCTGCTCTCCCAGTGGACGGATGCAGCCGCGCGTGATGCCTACCTGGAGGTCAGCGCGAGGCCACGTGCGGTGGTCGACCAGATGGTGCCGAACATCCACCGCGACTGGCGGGAGCCCGGCCTTCTCTATCGCGGCTTCGTGAGCAAGGAGCCTGGCGAGGCCCGCTGTCTGGTCGTGGTGCGCCAGCCGTTGCTCCAGCCGGACCCCCGGGTTCAACGCGACTGGGTCGACACGGTCATGACCGCCGTGGAGTCGGATCCCGCCCCGCCTTCTGGCCTGCTCGCGGCGACGTTCTTCCTGTCGGCCGACGGCGCCCACGTCGTCAACCTGGCCGAATGGACGAGCGCCGATGCGCACCGTGCGGCGTTGCGGCACAGAGCTGACGAACGAGCCCCGCACGGCAGTATCGGTGACTCAGCACTCTGGCGCGCGGTCCGGTCGCATCCTGGCATCCGCGTCGAATATGAGGTCCGCCGCTTCGAGTTCCTCGCCGCGATGGAGCCCATCGTCCTTGATCGGGCGAGGAAATGACGAAAGGTCCTAGCGAAACAGCCTCTTGGCCTTCGCCGCGGCCTCAGGCGATTCGCCGTCCGAGGAAGTCGAAGGCCTCGAGTGGGAGCTGGTGGGCCCGGGTCTGGGGGTACTCGGAGGCCAGGAGGGTGAAGCACAGCAGATCTCCGCGCGGGTGGTGCGGCGCGAACTGCCGGTCGCGCAGTCGTCCCTCGAAGGTGAAGCCCAGCCGACGGGCCATCGCCGCGCTTCGCTCGTTGTCTGGCGCGCAGAACAGATCCATGCGCTTCACCTTGTCGAACTCGAAGGCGGTCTTGACTAGCGCCGAGACCATCTCCGTGGCGAGACCCTGGCCCGTCGCGTCGTGGCGGAACCAGTAGCCGATCTCGAGCGCGTCAATGCCAGCGCGCTTGATCAGTCCGCCCTCGCCCAGCATCCGGCCGGTTTCCGGTTCGAAGGCTCCATGGGCGCGATCCTGATCCAGATCGAAGTTGGCCCGGAGCTTGCGGATCTGCGCGGCGTGGGCGTCCAGGGACATGGGTCCCTCGGGAGTGGGCGGGAAGAAGTGCTCGAGGAACGCTCCGCTGGAGTCCGCCGCGTCCTTGCGGAGCGCGGCGTCGGAGGGCTCCATGCAGCGCAAGAGGAGGCGGGGCGTTCGTAAGCGGTAGGGCGGTCTGATGGCGAGGGGGCCGGCGGGCGTCGTCATGAGGTGGGAGTCTACGTCTGGGATGGTGGGCTTTCAGCTCCGGCCTTCAATGGTCCCGGCGTTGCACCGTGAGAGGGCCATGCGAAACTCTTCTCTCATGGTCACTCGCCGCCCTCCCGAGTCCGAGTCCACCGAACCCAACGACCCGTCCGTGGAGGCGGCCTTCCAGGCGGCTCCCGAGGAGATGGTGGCGGAGATCCTGGAGGGGGTGCTGTACCTCAGCCCGCGTCCGGCTCGTCCCCATGCCAACGTGGCGTCGAACCTGGGCATCCTCATCGGAGGGCCCTTCAAGTTTGGAAGAGGAGGGCCGGGGGGATGGGTCATCCTCAATGAGCCGGAATTGCACCTCGGCCCACGCCCGGACAAGCTCGTGCCGGACCTGGCAGGGTGGACTCGCGAGCGACTGCCGCGTGCCGTTGGTGGAGCCGATGCTCCGGCGCACTACGGTCTGGCCCCGGATTGGGCGTGCGAGATTCTTTCTGACCGCACGCGCAGCCGGGACAAGGGTCCGAAGATGCGCATCTACGCCCGGGAAGGAGTGAAGCACCTGTGGCTGGTGGAGCCGCTGGCCCGCACGCTGGACATCTACCGGCTCGTCGAGGGGCAGTGGGTGCTCGCTCAGTCCCTGGCGGGAGAGGAGCGGGTGCGGACCGAGCCGTTCGAGGTCATCGAGTTCGAGCTGCCGCTGCTCTGGTCCGAGTGAGGTGCCCTCGTCTGGCGGCCTCCGGGCTGGCATGCTGGGGGTGCCCATGAGCGAAGTCCCGCTGCCTCCAGGTCCCGCCCTCCGGGTGGCCCAGTTCGTCCCCCGCACCGAGGCGGAGGGCCCCGGTCACCGCTTCGCCCTCTGGCTCCAGGGCTGCCCGCTGCGCTGCCCGGGGTGCTGCAACCCGGAGATGTTCGCCCCCGAGCGCGGCCCCCTCGTCACCGTCGAGGAGCTCGCCCGGCGCATCCTCGCCACCCCGGACATCGAGGGCTTCAGCCTCCTCGGGGGCGAGCCCTTCGCCCAGCCCGGCCCCGCCGCCGCCCTGTGCGAGCGCCTGCGCGAGGCCGGTCTCTCCATCATGATCTTCAGCGGCTACACCCTCGCCGAGCTGCGCGCCCAGGCGAACCCAGAGGTGGACCGGCTCCTCGCCACCGCCGACCTGCTCGTCGACGGCCGCTACGAGAAGGACCAGCCGGACACGCGCCGCCGCTGGATTGGTTCACGCAACCAGGTCCTGCACTTCCTCACCTCGCGCTACTCGCCGGACGATCCCCGGTTCTCCGCTCCCAACACCGCCGAAATCCACTTCGTGGACGGCAAGCTCGTCATCAACGGTTGGCCCGAGCTCGCCAACCGGCTGCGGCCATGATGTCCGTCTCCCCGAGTGAACACACCCTCCTGTCCCTCGCCCGCGCCATCGTGGGCTCGGGGCAGTACGCCTCCGTCGAGGACCTCCTCCTCACCCGCCGCGACGTTCCCCCGAAGCTTGGCCCCCGCGCGCTCCACGTGCTGCGCGACCTTCTCGCCAAGGGCATCGTCCTGGCCCTCGTCCGGCGCGGAGGTTGGCGGCGGCAGCGTCACCTCCACGAGGGACAGGCCGAGGAGGGCCGGCTCTGGCAACGGCACGCCGCCCCCGTGCTGCACTTCTCGTCCGCCTGCGTGCGGACCCTCCAGTGGCTCACCTCCCAGCCCCTCGGACGGCTCGACTGCGAGCTGCTCGAGGTGGTGGAGCCCCTCACGCTCGCCGACGAGCTCTTCCTCTACCTGTGCTGTCACCTCGTGGCGGGCACGCCCTGTGGGCCTTCCGTGGGCGCCCAGCCCCTCTTCCGGCACTCGGCGCTCTGCCGGCTCGGCTTTCCCGAGCTGCTCGGCCCGCCTCCGCCGGGCTTCGACGCCTCGGCCTTCACGCCGCTGCTCGCGCACGAGGGCCTCGTGCTCGAGGCCTTGCAGGCGGACCTCGCCCGCCGCTGGCTCCGCCTCGAGGAGTCCAAGCGCCGTGTCTCCGATCCCGCGGACATGGTGGCACTCGGCTCGGCTCAGGAGGCGGTGCTCTCCGCCTTCCTGGATGCGCTCGAGGCCGCCCGGCGGAGGGAGCTCGCCGGCTTCCTGCTGGAGGCGGGCAGGGGCCTGGTGGAACGTCCCGCCACGCTTTGGGTGGAAGGACTCTCCCCGCTCGCCTCGCTGCGCGCCCGTGCCGAGGCCTCCCGGGCCGCGGGCGCCTGGCTCCGGAGCCTCGCCCGCCTCGCCCGCTGGGACGCAGAGCACCGTGCCGTGCGCTTCTTCGACGATGACTATGACGCGGCCCAGTTCCTGCTCTCCCAGTGGAGCGCGTTCGGCGAGGCTGGCTTCCGGCTCGCGGCGGAGCGGGAGCGTTCCCTCGCATCCCTTGGCCCCATCGAAGCGGTTTCCAGCTAGCCTCCACTCTCCATGAGCCGCGCCTACCGCATCTCCGTTTCCGAGTCCCTCAACCGCGTGGTGCAGGCCGAGGATGGTGTCTGCTCCAAGCTCGAGCTGCTGCCCATCCTCTCCCAGGAGGAACTGGGGGGCCTGCTCGCCGAGGAGCTGGCGCGCCGTGGCTTCACGCGTGAGGGCCCCGTCGCCCTGCGCACCGAGGCCGATGGTGTCCGGCTGGCCATCGACGTGCAGACGGGCGACGTGAGCGTCACGCTCGCCGACGAGCGGGCCGTGGAGCTCGAGGCCACGGCGCAGCGCCGCTACGCCCGGGAGGAGGAGAAGGAGCAGGCCGAGGAACAGGCCCGGGAACAGGCCCGTGCGCGGCTGGAGGACCGGGCCAGCGTCGCCCGGGAGTTGCTGCGCGAGGACCTCACCCGCCGCCTGGAGTCCCGGCTGCGTGACCTGAAGCAGGAGCTGGACTCCGTCACCAACAAGGTGACGGCCGAGGCCCTCAAGGTCCGGGCGCGACAGCTCGGCACGGTGGAGGAGATCAGCGAGGATCCCGCCACCGGCTCGCTCACCATCAAGGTCCGCCTGTGAGTGCCCGCATCCCCGAGCAGGAGCTGCCCGTCGAGCTGTCCCCCTTCGCGGCGGTGGAGGCGGCCTATCCCACCGAGCTGGGACGCGTGTGCGAGGCGTTGCAGCGGGGTCTCGCCGTCATGGTCGAGGCCGACAAGGAGCTGACGCCCTTCTTCTACAAGTGCCTGCGCGACCGGCTCAAGCGCGAGGGCAAGCAGTTCCTCTACCTGGATGGCCGCGCCGCCCAGGAGCCTCCTCCGGGCATGCCGGCGCCGAGCCTCATGTCCACGCTCATCGCCCAGTTGCGCGATGCCGTGCGCGGCGCGGTGCGCGAGCGCATCGTGGTGCTGCCCCACCTGGATCTGCTCACCACCAGCAGCGGAGGGCTCACCACCGAGGCGCGCGAGGTCATCCCCCTGCTCTACGAGAACCCGGAGATGGTGTGGGTGGGCTTCAAGGATCCCTCCTTCCCACTGCCGCGCGTCATCGAGAACCTCTTTCCCCACCGCGAGAGCCTCCTGGGCGTGAGCCGCGAGCGGCTGCGCTACCTCGTCACCCAGCGCGAGAGCCGGAAGTTCGGCCGGGGACTCCAGCCCTACGCGCTCTACAAGCACGTGTCCGGCGTGAACGCCGTCCGCCTGCGGCGCCTGCTCGGGGCCATCACCGGCGAGGATTACCCCGCGGACGCCCGCCCCGCGTACGCGCAGCTGCGCAACGCCACCCTGTCCGGCTCGCTCAGCGTGCCGGACCTGGAGCTGCACCGGGACATCGGCGGCTACACCAAGGTGAAGGAGCGGCTCCAGCGCGAGCTGCTGGACGTGCTGGCCCACAAGGACACGCTCGGGGACGCCGAGCAGGTCAAACAGGTGGAGTCGCTGCTGCCGCGCGGGATGATCTTCTGGGGCCCTCCCGGTACGGGCAAGACGCTCTTCGCCAAGGCGATGGCCTCGGCGCTCGGCGCGGCCGTCACCGTGGTGAGCGGCCCCGAGCTCAAGAGCCGCTGGGTGGGCGAGAGCGAGGAGAACCTCCGGCAGATCTTCGTGCGCGCCCGCCAGGCCGCCCCCAGCATCATCATCTTCGACGAGCTGGACTCGTTTGCCGCGGCGCGCGGCACGTACACGGGTTCGGGGGTGGAGCACTCGATGGTGAACCAGCTCCTCACGGAGATGGATGGCTTCCGCAAGGAGGAGCTCGTCTTCGTGGTGGGCACCACCAACTTCGTCGAGTCGTTGGATCCCGCGCTCCTGCGCCCTGGCCGCTTCGAGTTCCAGCTCTGCATTCCCTATCCCAACAGCACGGACCGGCGGGCCATCCTCTCCATCTATGACCGGAAGCTCGGCCTGGGCCTGTCCGAGCGCGCCCTGGAGTACGCGGTGAAGCGCACGGGAGACCTGGTGGAGGGCACCGGCTCGCGCTACTCCGGCGATCACCTCCAGGCGCTGTGCCGGGCGCTGGCTCGGCGGCGGTTGCGCGAGGGCAACCCGGGCCCCACCGAGCCCCTCGACGTGGAGCAGGCCCTCACCGAGTACCTCGATCGGCCGGAGCTCACCGCCGCCGAGGAGAAGGTGGTGGCCACCCACGAGGCCGGCCACGCCCTGTGCGCGCTCCACTGTCCCCACGCTCCGCCCATCGATCGCATCTCCATCCGGGGGGACCTCGCGGGCTCGCTCGGCTTCGTGCAGTACGCGGACCGGGCCCACCGCTATGTAGTCACCCGGGGCCAGTTGCTCGACAACCTCTGCATGCTCTTCGGTGGCCGCGAGGCAGAGGCGCTCCTGTTGGAGGATGTCTCCATCGGCAGCGCGCAGGATCTGGAGCAGGCCACGGAGATCGCCCGCACTCTCGTGCAGGAGTTCGGCATGGGCGGGGACGCCACGCTCGCGGTGCAGCGCTTCGCCCCGCCTGATGCACGAGCGCCCTCGCTCCCACTCTCCAATGCCACGCTCGAGCAGTTGGATGCCCAGGTGCGCCACCTCCTCGAGTCCCAGCGGCAGCGGGCCCGTGACATCCTCCAGCGTGAGCGGAGCCTCCTCCTCTCGCTGCGTGACCTGCTGCTCGAGCGCAAGGTGCTCGACCGCGAGGCCTTCGCCCACCTGATGCCCTCCGTGGCGCCCAAGGAGTCCAGCCGTGGCTAGCCTCACCCTCCGCCTGCAGATCGATCCCACCACGGGCAAGAAGGACATCCTCGTCAAGTACGAGAGCGATGCCGACGCCCTGCCCATGGAGCACGAGGAGGAGCATCGCCGCCTGGTGGACAAGCTCATCGCGGGGGGCGCGTTGAAGGCCTCCGAGGTGGGGCGCATCGTCGTCGAGCGCGAGACGCCCGCGAGCAGCCCGAGCGGAGAGCAGACCCCGGCCTCCGAGGACGTCTCCGGACGCGTCGCGCGGAAGGCCTGATGCCCACGTTCGTCTTCCCCACCGAGGAAGTCCTCCGGCTCGCGCTGACCTCGGGCCTCGTTCCCACCGAGGTCCAGGTGGCTCGGGCACGCGTCCAGCGCACCGGGGAGGGAGGACTGCTCGTCACGCCCGAGGTGCCCCTGGCCCGCTCGCAGGTGAAGGCGCTCGGGGAGCTCGGCATCCGCCTCGACGAGCAAGCCTCCGGAGACGGCGCGGCCGTGAGCTGCTGGGCGGAGCTGCTCCCGGTCCGGCGGATGCCCGGGCTGGACGTGCCCACCGGTCCGGTGCTCTTCCTGGCCGCGCACGAGCGCGAGCTGCTGCCCCTGGCCGGAGAGCTGCTGCGGCTCGGGTGTGATCGGCAGGAGCTGTGCCTCGCCGGAAGAGGCTCCGAGCGCCGGGCGCTCCTGCGGGCGGTGGCTCCGCCGTACTTCACCCTCACGCGCGCCATTGATCGCATCGCGGGATTGCGTGCCTTCGCGCCCGTCACCGCCGGGCTGCATGGGGTGTGGATGGAGCTGGGCCATACCCACCCGCTGGCCCGTGGGCTCCAGGCGCCCCCGGGGACGCTGCTGCTGCTCCCGGGCGAGGGGAACTGGATGACCGCGCCGGACGGGCCCTGGCTGGACCTGTACCAGCTCGTGGACCTCGCGCTGCCCCAGCCCGCGGAGGACTGGGTGCCTCGCCCCGTGCCCGGACGCCTCTCGGTGCCCCTGCGGCTCCGCCAGGCCGCGCGCGTGGAGCCCGCCAGCCTCTGGGTGCTGCGCGAGAACGCCGTGGCCCAGGTCGAGTCACTCGTCCACTCGCTGCCGGAGGCGCTGCTCGCGCAGCTGCGCTTCGCCGTCTCGGGCCCTCCCGAGGCACCCCACGTCGTCCTCCGCGCCCGGCCGGGGCGGGAGAAGCCTCCGGAACTCGGACTGGCCGGGACGGCCTACGCTCCCTTGCCCCAGCTGCCCACCCTCTACCTTCCCTGCGACGCGCTGCTGGAGCCGCCCCTGCGCGGGGACCGGCTGCGCGCCCTGCTCACGCCCGACGCGGACACCGTCACCTGGCTGCACCCCACGGGGCAGGGGACCTTCCGCGCCGAGCGCCTCCCGGAGCGCGCCTTCCAGCCGCTCGACGAGTGGGTGGAGTACGTCCTCGATACCGGGGCCGTGGCGCTGGAGCCCTGGGTTCGTGGCGCCACGTTCGACTTCGCGGCCTTCGAGGCCACGGACACCGGGCCGCGTGAAAAGTCCCCGCCGCCGGTGAAGGAGGAGGAGCCCGAGCGTCGCTCCTCCCGCCGTCGTCCCGCCTCGCCTGCCTCCGAGCCCCTCGCCGCGTCACGGCTTCCCCGGGTGGAGGCGCCACGGCCCCCGCCCATGCGCCTGGAACCCCTCACGCCCGCGCGGACGAGCGAGGTCGAGCGGGAACTCACCACGCGGGAGAAGGACTTCCTCTCGCTGGAGTCCCCGGCGGACGCGCCCGAGCGCCTGCCCTCGTGGGTGCGCATGGCGGAGCTCAACGGCCTGCTCGGGCGCGAGCGCGACGCGAGCCTGTGTTGGACCCGTGCCCTCTGGGAGACCTCGGGCGCCGAGGCGGCGTCTCTCGCGGTCCGCTGGGCGGAGTCCATGCCGGAGGGGCCCTCGACCGCCGAGCGGCTGGCCCTCGCCGCGCCCTCCGCCGCGGACGTCCGCGCCCTCGCGAGTCACGTGCTGCGGGTGTTCCATGGCTCCGGCGAGCCGCTCGACGTTCCCGCGGTGCAGCGCTGGCTGGATCGGCATGACAGCGCGCTCGACGTGCGCTCGCTCTGGCTCACCCGCGCCGCGCTGGCCCGGCTCGCCGGGGGCGATGCGCTCGGACTGGCTCAGGCCGGAGACCGGGTGCTCGCCCTGCTGCACCGGGGCCTTTCCCGGGCGCGGGACGTGCCCACCTTCCTGCGCGCGAGTGTGGACGCGGCCCATGCCTCCCAGCTGCGCGCCCAGCTCGACGGGCTGCTCGAGCGCTTCGAGCGCACACCCCGCCACTGCTCCGCCCTCGAGGCCCCCGTCGCCCTCACCCAGGCCTATGTGCGCTTCGTCTTCGCCTGGGGGCTCGCGCGGCTCGGGCACGCGGACCGGGCGCGGGAGTTGACGGCGAGCGCCACCTCCGGCCTGGAGGGGAAGGACCTCGTGCATGGCTTCCTTGGCCGGGCCTATGCGGCGCGGGTGGCGCAAGCGCTCGAGGGCCTGCCCTCCGAGACACCGCTTCCCCACGAGCTGGCCACCGAGCTCCATGCCCTGGGTAGCTTCCACCGGTACAAGGTGGACCGGCTCCGGCAGGCCTCCACGATTCTCGAGCCGAGCGAGCGGTTGGATCCGGCGCGCTCCTTCGGACGGGGCGAGCGGGATCCACGAGGCGAGGAGTTCGCTGTCCTGCGCGAGGAGAAGGACGTGGAGCGGCTCGCCACGGCGGTGGAACAGCTCGCCGCCCGGGCGCTCTCCCTCCTCACGCCGGCCCCCGAGCGCCAGCGGCTGTTGGAAGGTCTGCTCGACACCCTGCCGCGGCTGCCTCCGGCCCGCGCCCTGCCGCTGTTGACCCGGCTCGTGCCCGCCCTGGAGGGCCTGCCCGACGAGGCCCACGCCCTGCTCCTGGGGGATGCCCTCACGGTGGCGGGACACTTCGGCCGAGAGGATCACGTCAAGGCGCTGGTGGCACGGCTGCGCGCCCTGCTGGTGGGGCTCCCTCCCGAGGCGGCGGCCTGGGGCCATGGCATCCTCGGTGCGTCCCTGCGCGACCTGCGCCGCCTGGGGCTGATTCGCGAGGCCACCGGGCTGCTCGAGCCGGGCCAGCAACTGCTCGCCCGTCCCGAGAAGGTGCCCCTGTCCACCCAGCTCGGCATCGCCGCCGGGCTCGCGCTGCTCGGACACATGCCGGAGGCCAGCGCCGTGTTCGATCGCGCCTTCACCCTCCTGGGGAACTTCCAGGGGCCCATGCCCGAGCGGCTCACCCTGGCGCGGGGGCTCGCGGGGGCGCTGTCCCAGGCCCCGGTGGACGTGGCCCTGCCGGCGCTGGCGCGGCTGTCCGAGCAGCTCCCCGGGGTGACGGACAGCTACAACACCAACAGCCACTTCTGCCTGTCCGTGGTGGAGTTCGCGGACGCGCTGGTGCTGGGGCACGTGGGGGTGGGGCAGGGGTCGGGTGAGCGCACCCGGCGTTGGCTGGACGAGGACGAATTCCTGGTGCGGCGCCGCATCCACCGGGAGCTGGAGGAGCATCCATGAGCGTTCCCACCCGGGAGCCCGCGGACGGCCGGAGCGCCGTCGATCCCATCACCGAGCTGTCCCACGAGGTGCTCTCGCGCGAGTCCCAGGCGCTGCGCGAGCGCATCAACCGCTTCCGGCTCTCGCTGGGGCGGCACTTCGTGGGCAAGCAGACGTTGGTGGACCTGATGACGGTGGCGGCGGTGGCACAGGAGCCGCTGCTGCTGGTGGGTCCGCCGGGCACGGCCAAGTCCGAGCTGGTGCTCAAGTTCAAGGACGCCCTGCGCATCGGGGACGAGGACTACTTCGAGTACCTGCTCACGCGCTTCACCGAGCCCTCGGAGGTGCTGGGCCCCATCGACATCAACCTGTTGCGGCAGGGCCGCTACATGCGGCGTGAGCGGGGCAAGCTGCCCACGGCGCGGCTCGTCTTCCTGGACGAGGTGTTCAAGGCCAGCTCGGCCATCCTCAACGCGCTGCTCACGGTCATCAACGAGCGCAAGTTCTACCAGGACGGCGCGCCCCAGCCGGTGCGCCTCAAGGTGCTCTTCGCTGCCACCAACGAGCTGCCCGAGCACGCGGAGCTGGGGGCGCTCAAGGATCGCTTCTGTCTGAAGGCGGCGTGCCGCCCGGTGCAGGACCGCTACTTCCTCGAGCTCATCGACTCGGGCCTGGAGTCGCAGACGCAGCGCGAGCTGAACCAGAAGCCCTGGGCGGAGGGCCACGCCACGCTGGAGGACTTCCTCAAGGCGCACCGCTACCTGACGCTGGTGATGAGCCGGCGCGAGCCGGGGCCGGAGGGGCGCGAGCTGCGCGACCGGGAACTCTTCTTCCGCGACGAGCTGCTGCGCGAGTTCCGCCGCGTGGTGCAGACGCTCACCCGCGAGGACGGGGTCTTCATCAGCGATCGCAAGCTGGTGAAGCTCTACCGGCTCTTGCGCACGCGGGCGTGGATCTTCCATGGGGGCGCCGTCGAGCGGGAGGACCTGGTGCTGCTCTCCTTCCTGGGAGAGACGCGCGAGGAGATCGACCTGCTGGAGGAGAAGGTGCCGCGGCTGCTCGGGCTGACATGACGACGCCGCCACGGGGACCCGAGGAGGCGGAGCGGTGGCTGTGCGCGGGGCTGTGCCTCGCGCGGCTGGAGGGCACGTCCCCCGAGGCCGTGGCGCAAGCCGTGCCCTGGCTGCTGGCTGCCCACGCCGAGCTCCCGGCGCTGCCTCCCCTGGGGGTGGTGGTGGACCTCGGGAGGCTGGCCCTGGGCGCGCCGCTCGAGTCCTCGCGGCCGGTGCCGGACACCGAGCCCTCCCTGCGGGCCGCGGTGCGCGCGTATGAGGACCACCTGCTCGCGCGGCTGGCCGCCGAGCCGCACCTGGAGGCGGTGGTGAACGCGCTGGCCCGCATGCCGGTGGAGCTCCGTCCGCGGGGCGTGGCCTTCCTGGTGGCCCGGGTTCTCACGCGGCTCGGGTTCACGGGGGGCACGGCGGTGAATCCCGGGCTCGCGCGGCGGGTGCTCGAACATCCTCCCGCCGAGCTGCTCCAGACCGGCCACGCGGCGCTGCGCGAGCGGGGCGTGGAGGTGGAGCGGCTGGCCGGGGCCTACGAGGCCCTGGGGGGCGCGGCCCGGCGGGCGCGGGCGCTGTTGGGCGACGCGGAGGTGTTCACCCTGGAGAACCTGGAGCGGCTCCACGGGCGGGCGCGGCGGCTGGCGCTGGAGCAGGCGGTGGAGGCGGCGGAGGCGCTCGCCGAGGCCCTGCCCACGCGGGCGCGGCCCCGGAAGCCCGTCTCGGGCCAGACGCCCTCGCACCTGGAGGACGACGCGGCGTTTCCCCAGGGGGGCTTCTCCTCGGTGTCCAACGTGGGGAGCCTGGAGAACCTGGTCACCTCGGAGCTCGTCTACATGGAGGACGACGCGGGGTTGGACTTGTTCGACATGCGCTACGTGGAGGGCGAGCTGCTCTACTACACGCGGGACGAGAGCCTCGTCGTGCGGCGGCGGCGGCGGGTGACGTTCGTGCTGTTGCCGGGGTTGACGGAGGCACGCGTCAAGGACGCGGGGCTGCGCTGGCAGCGGGGCGTGCTGGTGCTGGGGCTGGTGTTGAGCCTGGTGCGGCGGCTCTCCGTGTGGCTGGGGGAGGAGGAGCTGCGCTTCCGGGTGGTGGTGGTGGGTGAGGGACTGGAGGCGGAGCGGGGCTTGTGCGAGCTGCTGCTGCGCGAGTGGCTCGCGCGAGGCACCGCCGAGGTGACGGTGGCGGAGCGCCTGGAGTCGGTCCTCTCGCAGGCGGCGGAGGACGCGAAGCGGGCCCGCACGGACGTGCTGTTGCTGGGGGGCCGGGAGGTGCCTCCCGCTTCGTCCCAGGTGGGCCTGTCGCTGCTCGACGTCTCCCAGCCGGTGCCACGGCTCTTGCCCGCCTCGTCGCCCGAGTCCCCCGGCGAGGAAATCTGGGCCACCTGGCGCGGAGTGGCGCTTGAGCTTGCGCGAGGGCTCCTCTAGCGTCGCCGGGCCAAGGGGAACCACATGCCGCTTTACGAGTTCAAGGAGGGGAGCTCCAGCAAGTTCTGGGAGATCACCCTCTCGGGCAGCAGCTTCACCACGCGCTGGGGGAAGATCGGGACGAAGGGCCAGGAGAAGACGCAGAACTTCTCCAACGCCATCGAGGCGAAGCGCGAGCACGACAAGCTCATCGCCGAGAAGACGAAGAAGGGCTACGAGCTGGCCGAGGGCCAGGAGGCGCCCGGGGAGGACGAGGAGGGCGGCGACTCGTCGAGCCTGGCCAAACGCAACCCGGAGCTCGAGGCGGCGATCGAGAAGGACCCGGACAACGTGGAGGGCTACCTCGTCTATGGCGACTGGCTGCAGA
Organism: Cystobacter fuscus; assembly: GCF_044360685.1. GTDB lineage: Bacteria > Myxococcota > Myxococcia > Myxococcales > Myxococcaceae > Cystobacter > Cystobacter fuscus_C. The sequence continues at coordinate 3,011,912 of NZ_CP043491.1, forward strand.
GCCAGGGAGACCCTCGCGGCGAGCTGATTGCCCTGCAGTGCGCGGCGCATCAGGCCTCGGGCGAGGAGGCCACGAATCTCAAGCGTCAGGCGTCGGCGCTGGTGCGCAAGTACAAGAAGTACCTGCTGGGGAAGCTGGCGGACAAGGCGGAGAACGAGGTGGACGTGGGGTGGCGCTTCGGCTTCATCCAGAGCGCCCGCATGGCCCGGGGGGACTACGACTCGGAGTTGGACGTCCCCGAGGCGGTGAAGCAGCTCATGGCGCTGCCCTCGGCCCGCTTCCTGCGCGAGCTCACCGTGGGCATGGTGGATTTCGAGGGAGAGAACTACTACGGCGGCGTCATCTCGGCTCTGGCGGAGACGAAGTGCCCCACGCTGGAGACGCTCTTCATCGGCGACTTCGAGTATCCGGACGAGACGGAGATCTCCTGGTCGTACGTGGAAGACATCTCGCCGCTGTACGCGTCCTTTCCAAAGCTGCGCTCGCTGAAGCTGCGCGGAGGCTCGCTCAAGATGGGCGAGGTGAACCTGCCGGAGCTGCGTGAGTTCACCGTGGAGTCGGGCGGGGTTCCGCTGGAGGCGGTCCAGTCCATCGTGAAGGCGAACTGGCCGAAGCTGGAGCGGCTGGAGGTGTGGTTCGGCTCGGAGAACTACGGCGCGGGAGGCGGCGTGGACGACATCCAGCCGCTGCTCGACGGCAAGGGCGTGCCGGCGCTCAAGCACCTGGGGCTGCGCAACGCGGAGTTCACCAACGAGCTGTGCAAGGCGCTGCCGCGCGCGAAGATCCTCTCCCAGCTCGAGACGTTGGACTTGTCCATGGGCACGCTGACGGACGAGGGCGCGCAGACGCTGGCGGAGAACGCGGCGGCCTTCAAGCACCTCAAGCGCCTGGACGTGACGGAGAACCTCTTGTCGGACGAGGGCCAGAAGCGCATGGCGGCGCTGGGCGAGTACGTGGCGCACGGCAACCAGCGCGACGACTACGGCGACGACGAGGACCGCTACGTGGCGGTGGGCGAGTAGCGGGAGGAACGGATGGGCGCGCCGCCGTTCCTTCTCATCGGCAATCCGGAGAACCGGCGCGTCACGCTCTTCCAGGCGGCCCTGGCCGCCCGGGGCCTTCCTCCCGCGCAGGTGGTGCCCTGGCGGGAGCTGCTGCGCGAGCCAGCCGTGCTCGCGGACCTGCCGGACACCGAGCGGCTCGTGCGCATCGACGCCGCGGGCGAGAGCTTCGAGGTGGAGAAGGCGCTGCTGAAGCGGGGCCACGAGGACGCGCGGGAGTTCGGGTGCGCCGTGCTCACGCCCGAGCAGATTGACGCCCTTCCCGAGGACCACGGGCGCATCCTCTGCCCGAGGCAGTACCACCTGGGCTTCCTGCGGACGCTGCGCCAGTTGGAGGCCATCTTCGCCGAGCACCCCCGCTGGCGGGTGCTCTCCTCGCCCGCGAGCATCGCGGAGCTCTTCGACAAGCGAGTCACCTCGCGGAAGTACGCGGCGCGGGGCATTCCGGTGCCGCCGTCGCTGGAGGGCATCACGGACGTGGAGTCGCTGCGGACGCGGATGCGGGAGGAGGGCTGGCGCGAGGCATTCGTGAAGCTCTCGTGTGGCTCCTCGGCGTCGTGCCTGGGCATCTTCCGGCTGGACCGCTCGGACGAGTCGCTGTTCACCACCCTCGAGCAGACGGACACCGGCTGGTACAACTCGCTCAAGGTGCGCCGCCTGAGGGAGCCCCGGCGGGTGGAGGACGCCCTGGAGTTCCTCCTGCGCGAGGGCTCGCAGGTGGAGCGGGCCCTGCCCAAGGCGCGGCTGCGCGGGGAGTTCTTCGACTGCCGGGTGCTGGCGGTGGGGGGCGAGCCGGCCTTCACCGTCATCCGTCAGAGCCGCCACCCCATCACCAACCTGCACCTGGGGGGCAAGCGCGGCGACCTGGACGCCTTCCTCGCGGCGGTGCCTCCGCGCGAGCTGGAGGCGGCGATGGAGACGTGCCGCCAGGTGGCCCGGGCCCATGACTGCCTGCACGTGGGCATCGATCTCATGTACGAGGCGTACTTCCAGGGCCATGCCATCCTGGAGGCCAACGCCTTCGGAGACCTGCTGCCCAACCTGCGGCGCGACGGGCTCTCCGTCTACGAGTGGGAGATCCGCGAGGCGCTGCGCTGAGCCCGCCAGAGGGGCTCCACCGGCACGCGCTCGAGGATGCCCGAGCCGAACACCCGGTCCAGCTCCAGGTAGTCCAGGTGCACGTAGCCGATGTGACACCCGCACGTCTCCTTGGCGCACGGGCGCGGGCGCAGCACCTGCTCGAAGCCGGGCTCGTAGATGTTGCCGAGGAACTCGCGCACGAAGTGGCACCGGCGCGCCGAGCCCGCTCCGTCCACGGAGATGACGTTCTCTCCGGTGCGGCACGCCTTGCCGAGGCTCGGGTGGTGGGTGTTGTTGAGGGGGAAGAGGGGATCGACGCGGGAGAAGCGCTCCACGTCCTCGGGGGTGTAGCGCTCCTCCTTGCCGTCCTTGACGGCGTTGATCCACAGGTACACGTCGTCGGGCAGCTCGCGGCGCAGGGCCTCGGCCTCCCCGGCGAAGCGGCGGAAGCCCACCATGCCCGCGCTGTAGCGCACGCCCAGGGCGCTCAACCGCTCGCACTGCGCCACGAAGCGCCGCCGCTTCATCCACTCGGGGTGGAAGGTGGCCCAGATGCCGAGCTTCTCCGGCTGGCAGCGCTCCACCCACTCCAGCGTGCAGGAGAGGTTCGTCTGGATGGCGGCCCGCTCCACGTGGGGCATCCGGGTGAGCCGCACCAGGGCCTCCTGATACCAGGGGCGGATGAGGCCCTCGCCCCACGGGGTGAAGAACACGGACACGGGGTAGGGGCGGGACTCGACCCAGTCCACGAAGCGCTCGACGCCCGCGCGATCCTCGGTGAGCTCCGCGTCGTCCTGCTTCCACTTGCCGAAGGGGCAGTACTCGCAGCCGAAGTTGCAGCTCGACAGCGGACCCCGGTAGAGCACGGTGAGCTTCATCGCCACGAGTACCCCTCCATCAACGCGCGCACCGGCTCCGAGTGCAGCCAGGGGCCGAGGAGATCCGAGCGCTCCACGCCCGCGTCCGTGAGGCGCAGCGCCTCCGGGGTGCGCCGCGCGAGGCCATGCGTCTCCAGCTCGGCCAGCTCCGGGAAGTCCGCGAGCGCCTCGGTGCCGAAGCGCTGGCGGTAGGCGGCGAACTCCACGCCCTCGGCGAGCAGGGACAGCAGCATGTGGCGCCGGCGCTGTTCCGCCTCGTCCAGGAGGAAGCCGTAGCCCACCTCGCCGAAGGAGGCCTCGGTCCGCTCGCTGTAGGCGGCGATGATGGAGCGCACCTCGCGCGAGCCCACGGCGTACTCGGACGAGTAGTGCACACGCTCGGTGTACGAGCGCGCCCCGCATCCGAGCCCCACCATTCCATCCTCCTGGCAGCGGTACACGGGCCCCTCCGCGGAGGGGGCGTGGCGGGCGCGGAACATGCGCATGGACACCTGGGTGTAGCCCTCGGAGCGCAGGAAGTCGCGGCCGGCGCGGTAGAGGGCGAGCCGCTGGTCATCCCACGCCCGCGCCTTCTTGCCGAGGAAGGTGAGGGGCCGGACATAGAGGGGGTAGAGGTAGAGCTCCTCGGGGGAGAAGCGGAGGGCGGCGCGCAGCGAGGCGAGCCACGTCTCCTCGGTCTGGGCCTCCATGCCGTAGATGAGATCGATGTTGAGCGTGGGGAAGCCCGCCGAGCGCAGCAGATCCAACGTGGACTCCACCTGGGCCGTCTTCTGGGGCCGCTTGACCGAGGCGACCTCGGACTCGAGGAAGCTCTGCACGCCGATGCTCACCCGGTCCACGCCGCGCGAGTGCAGGGCGGCCACCTTGGCGGCGTCCACCGTCTCGGGAGAGACCTCCACGGAGACGGGGAGGCGGTGCGGGTCGGCGCCCATGAGCTGCTCGGCGAGGTCGAAGACGGAGTGCAGCCCGGCCACGTCGAGCAGGGTGGGGGTGCCGCCGCCCACGGCGATGCGCGCGAAGGTGGTGGGGCCGAGCGCCTCCTTCACCCGGCGCGCCTCCCGGGCCAGTGCCTGGAGGTAGCCCTGGACGACGTCCTCCTTGGGACCGGCGGCGGTGAAGAGGTTGCAGAAGCCGCAGCGCATCTCGCAGAAGGGGATGTGCAGGTAGAGGAAGAGGGCCTCGCGCCGCTCCCGGGCCCAGACGGACTCCAGCGAGGGCGCGGGCGTGAGGGGCCGGTAGGCCGTCTTGTGCGGATAGCCATAGAGGTACGCCACGTAGGGCGATCCTCCGAGCATCGTCTCCAGGCGCGTCATGACTCGGGCTCTCCGGGCAGCGGAAACTCCGCGTAGGGCACCGTCCATACCACCGGGTGGCCGATCCGGTGACCGGAGTAGCCGTCCTCCCCGTACGCCGTGCCGTGGTCCGAGCAGACGATGCAGAAGGAAGGCCCCCGGCGGCGCAGGGCGGCGAAGAGGGGAGGCAGTTGGCTGTCCACGTAGGCGAGCGCCGCCGCGTGCGAGTCGCGCGAGTCCCCGGTGGCGCCCGGCAGGTAGAAATAGTTGGGCTGGTGGAGGGCGGAGACGTTGAGGAAGAGGAACACCCGGCGCTCGCGTGGCAGGGCGTCGAGCCGCCGCACGGCGAGGCGGACCTGATTCTCGGTGGAGCGGGGATCGCGCACGCCCGTCTCGGGGCTCCAGTGGCTCTCGGCGAAGAGGCCGGGGAGGACGCTGCCCAGGGGGTTGAGCTTGTTGAAGAAGCCCACGCCGCCAATACAGACGGTGTGGTAGCCGCGCCCGGCGAGGCCGGAGACGATGTCGGGCGCATCGAAGACGCAGGTGCCCGGGTCGGTGGTCTCGCTGCCCTGGAAGCGGGCGGCGAAGAGGCGGGAGTGGCGGCCAGGCTCGGCGGGGGTGGGCAGGAAGCCGGCGAAGAAGGCGTGATGGGCGGCGTAGGTGAAGCTGGCGGGCGAGTGCCGCCGCTCCCATCGTCCGCCGGGGAGGAGGGCCGCGAGGTGGGGCGTCCTGCCCTGGGCGAGCGTCTCCTCGGCCACGTCGAGGCGCAGGGTGTCGAGGGTGAGGAAGAGCAGATCGTGTGTGCCGACCAGGGCGTTCATGTCCGTCACGAGAGCACCTGGGTGAGCGCTTCGACACGGCTCACGGTGAAGGTGGGGGGAGGCAGCTCGCCGGGCCAGTCGCGCCCGCCGGAGATCCAGCAGGAGGACATTCCCATGAGGGCCGCCCCGGCGATGTCTCGCACCGGGTCATCTCCGACGTGGAGCACCTCGCCGGGTGCATGGCCGACGCGGGCGAGCGCCGCGGCGAAGATGCGCGGGTCCGGCTTGCTCGCGCCCACTTCGCCGGAGAGGAAGACATCGGGCAGCACGTCCTCGAGTCCCGCGCGCGCGAGCTTGGCGCGCTGCATGCGCGAGGAGCCGTTGGACACCACGGCCACCGTGAAGCGGGCTTTCACCCACTCCACGAGTGCACGGATGCCGGGCTGGGGTTGGATGAAGGAGGGCAGCCGGTGGGCGAAGTCCTCCCAGAGGGCCTCGGCGGAGAGGGACAGGCGCGGGAAGGCGAGGGGGACCTGGCGGAAGAAGAGGGTCCGGTCGGTGTAGCCCCGCCCATCGAGCGCGTGCAGGGTGGCCACGTCCTCGTTCCGGCGCTCCGGGGGGAAGGCGGCCGGGTGACGGGAGAGGAGATCCTCGAGGTAGCGCGCGAAGGCACCGGCACGGTCGATGAGGGTGTCATCGAGATCGAAAAAGACGGCCCGGGGCCGCATCCGCGAAACTCCTCCTGCTGGGGAGCGCAGGATACGCCGACCTCCATGGTCCAGGCCAGCCTCCGCGTTCCCTCGCGGGGATAATGACGGCGTTCCTCTCGCTATTCGAAGGTCAGACCCTGGTGAGTCTTTGACGAGAAGGGTGAAGACAAAAGTGCATGGCGAATCATCAAGAATGGGGAGGCGGCGTATGTTGACAGGCAATGTGTGAAATGGCTGGAGCAAGCCCTCCAGACTGCATTGAAGGCACCCTGCGAGAGTTCGCGGGATCCGTTCGGGGCTGGGCAGGTGATTGAGCGCTGGGACCCATGGACGAGGCCCAGGTAGACGTGGGGGAGCACCGCGCTGCCGGCGACCCGTGGGCCGTCCTGGGTCCGGCCGATGGGACTCCTCCGGGGCCTTCGAGGTATGCTCGCGGACGGGGTTGAAGAGGTCTCGGACTGTCGTGTGGAGAATCTGTCAGGGATTGAGAAACATGAATGTGTCGAAGAAGTTGATCGGACATTCGCGAGAATGCTCCCTATCTCACAGTTGCCCTCGCCTACGGTTCACAGCGAGGCCGGATTGCCGCACAAGAATCTTCTCTCCCCGTGAAGGGGAGCGCTCCCCCGGGCCTCGAACGACATGAACTCGAACATTCTCGTCAGGAACAACGTCAAGCTCATGGGCCAGGGGTCGCGCCCGATGTTGTTCGCCCATGGTTTCGGTTGCGACCAGAACATGTGGCGCTTCGTGGCCCCCTCCTTCGCGGAGGACTACCGGCTCGTCCTGTTCGACTACGTCGGCTCGGGCCGCTCGGATCTCCGGGCCTACAACCCCGAGCGCTACTCCAACCTGAACGGTTACGCGCAGGACATCCTCGACATCTGCGCGGCGCTCGACCTGAAGGACGTCACCCTCGTCGGGCACTCGGTCAGCGCCATGATCTCCCTGCTGGCCGCCGTCAAGGAGCCCCAGCGCTTCCACCGCCTCGTCCTCGTGAGCCCTTCGCCCCGCTACGTCAACGAGGCGCCCGACTATGTGGGCGGTTTCGAGCGCAAGGATCTCGAGGAGCTCCTGGACACGATGGATAGGAATTACATCGGCTGGGCGAGCCTCCTGTCACCCCTCGTCATGAGGAACCCGGACCGGCCAGAGCTCACCTCGGAGCTCAACGAGAGCTTCTGCTCCACGGATCCCATCATCGCCCGGCGGTTCGCGGAGGTGACGTTCTTCGCGGACAACCGGCGGGATCTGCCCAAGCTCAAGGTTCCCTCGCTCATCCTCCAGTGCTCGGAGGATCTGCTCGCGCCCGTCTCGGTGGGCGAATACGTCCACCGCCACCTGCCCCAGAGTACCTTGCGCATCATGCGGGCGACAGGGCACTGTCCCCACATGAGTGATCCGGAGGAGACCACCGGACTCATCAAGGAGTACCTGTGCTCGGCGTGAAGCCCATGCCCACCTTCCCCATGGAGGAGTTGCTGCGCTGCGCGCCGTGCGGCCTCTTCTCGTATGACGGCGATGGCGCGCTCGTGGCCGTCAACGACACGTTGCTGGACCTGCTGGGTTATACCCGCGACGAGCTGCTGGGCCGTCCCATGACGACGCTCCTGACGCTCGCGGGCCGCATGTTCTGCGAGACCCACGTCTTCCCGCTGCTGCGCATGCAGGGCCGGGCGGACGAGATCCAGCTCCCGCTGCGCTCCAAGGGCGGCGGGTCCATCCCCGTGCTCCTCAACGCCATCCGCAAGGAACACGAGGACGGCGTCCTCCATCACTGCGCTTTCATGTCGGTGCGCGAGCGCGGCAAGTATGAGGACGAGCTGCTGAAGTCGAAGCGGGTGGCGGAAGAGGCCCTGCGGAGCGACGAGGCGCTCAACCGAGCCCGTCAGGCCGTGGAGGTGCATGCCCGGGATCTCGACCAGAAGCTCAGCCAGCTCGAGCAGCGCAACCAGGATCTCACCCGGGTGAGCACCGCCCTGGCGCAGGATCTGCGGCAGCCCGCCCGGCAGCTCGCCATGTTCGCCTGTCTCTTCACCCGGGAGGACCGGGAGGGCCTGTCGGTGACGGGCCAGCATTCGCTCGAGCGCATCAAGAGCGTCAGCGTGAAGATGGAGCAGCTGGTGATGGGGCTGCATCAATTCATGGCGCTGGACGTGCTCGACGAGCCGATCGAGGACGTGGATCTGCTCGAGGTGCTGGGAAGTGCCCGGCACCGGGTGTTGGAGCTGGGCGGGCCCTCCACGTTGTCGCTGCGGTGCGATCCCCTTCCCGTCATCCAGGGCCGGCGGCGTCAGTTGATGTTGCTCTTCTTCCACCTGATCGACAACGCGGCCAAGTTCCGCAAACCCCGTGGGGAGTCGCGGCTCGACATCGGGTGCCAGCTCATCGAGCACAACAGCTTCCGGTCCATCAAGGACAGGTATCACTACACCGACTTCGCGCGGATCACCTTCACGGACAACGGGATTGGTTTCGACCCCCTTTACCGCTCCCATGTGTTCGAGGTGCTCAGGAAGCTGAACCCAGACACCCCTGGGATAGGTGCGGGGCTCGCCATCTGCCGCAAGGTGGTGGAGAACCACAATGGCTCCATCTCGGTCGAGTCGGAGCCGGGCCGCGGCACCCAGTTCACGCTCCTCCTGCCCTTGAAACAACAGACCAGTCCGCCGGGTGAGTGACGGTCCGCCCTGGAGGAGGGTGTCCCGCGGCTCCCCCAACACGGCTCCTGTCCTCCCGATGCGTTCTGCACCCGACCGGCTTGCAAACGGCGGGTTGTTTTTCTTATCCTTGACAATATGCCCGGCGAACGCTTGAAGAAATTGGCGAGCGACCTTTTGGAGTGCGGCAGCACCTTCATGGACGGCTTCGGGTCTGTGTGGGGGTTGTCGGTCACCGGCTCCGATTTCCGGATTCACCGCAAGCAGCAGGTCGTGCCGTCTGGCGGCTCCGTCTCCCACCGCAACTGGGTTCGTTACCTCCACACGCCCGACATCTGGGAGGACGACACCGCCGCGCACTGGAAGATCAAGGAGAGCGGCGCCGTGCCGTGGAATGAGGGCGGCAAGAAGGCGCGCGTCCAGAAGATCCTCGATGAGCGCGACGCCTTCTGGGGACTGGTCGGCGAGTGGTGCGGCATCATCGAGGGCGCGAGCCAGCTGATTGACATCACCTCGCTCGAGGTTCCCGCGCCAGGGGGGAAGGTCGGCACCAAGATCATCAATTCCATCGCCAACAAGGTGAAGGGGTGGCGTACCTCCAGCTCCTCCGGCTCCCTCGTCATCAGGCTGCTCTTCGGCGGGACCCCTCAGTCGGAGACCAGCGCCTTCAAGACCGCGCTCGAGAATGCCATTGGCGCGCACGCGACGAAGGAGAACGGTGAGGTGATCATCCTCTTTGGGACCGACTACCGGGGGGTCGCGTTCCGGAGCTACAAGTTCGCCAGCAAGAACAAGACGTGGAATCACTCGAAGATCGTCGCCGCCGACGGCTGGAGGGCCATCACGGGTGGCCACAACATGAACGCCGAGGTCTCGTACACCAGGGCCCCGGTCATCCACGACCTCTCCGTCGAGGTGTTCGGGCACGGCGCCCAACTCGCGCACGACTTCGCGTCGTCGCTCTGGGAAAAGGCGCACTCGAGCGAGTTCCTGGACGGCTACTTCTACGATGCGAATGCGCGCCGTTTCGTCGCCATCCAGCCGGATCACCTGCTGACTGCCCGGCAACAGGTGCAGGCCGTGCGGGAGTTCCACGCGGACCCACACAACAACCTCGAGCCGGGTGACGACTACGTTCCCGCCGATGCCGTCATGGGCCTCGGGCGCTGGGGTGACGTCGAGGCGAACGGCGTGACCGGCAATGGCGTCCAGGCCGGCGCCGCGATTCCGGGGACCCACGGGTTCCAGTACTGCAGCGACCTTGCCAAGCGGCTGCTCATCGCTGGCGCGGAGGAGTCCATCTGCGTCTCGCAGCAGGATCTCGTCAGCGCGGCCTGGAAGGGCATGATCGGATACTCCGATGCCTACCACGACGCCTGTCACGCCCTCGGGAAGCGGCTCGCTTCGCCGAGGCCCATCGAGATCAACGTCGTCGTCTCGGCCCGTTACGCGCAGGATTCGGGCGGCGCGCCCTACAGCTACGGCAACAGCCCGAGGCTCGCGCGGGATCTGATCGCGAAGTTCGCCGGCTCGAAGATTCCGATCGGCAATGTCTGCACGGTCGCGCCGTTGGTCTTCTGCCGGGCGGAGGGGGTGGACCGTGGCCATTACATCTGGCCGGACGCATGGCGAGGCTGGACGGGGTTCGTCCAGGGCCACGCGATGCAGAGCTACGGGGACCTCGTCACCATCGGATTCGGGCCGGGCAACCACGCGAAGGCCCTGATGATCGACGACGAGGTGGTCCTCATCGGGTCCGACAACATGTACCCCTCCCCCCTCGCCGAGTTCAGCTTCGTCATCGAAGGCGCCGAGGCCGTGGGAAAGTTCCGGGAGGTCTACTGGTCGAAGATGTGGAAGTACAGCCGCCGCATGGGCCTCAAGGTCGACCACAACAACAAGGTCGACAGCATGAATCCGCACGCCGACTTCAAGGCGTTCCAGAAGAGCGCCGCCGCCGATAAGAACGCCATCGGGTTGAAGCTCAAGACGGCGAAGGATGAGGACGCCACCAGGCTGGTGCAGGCGCTGAGCGTCATCGAGCAGATCACGAAGGCCAAGGACCTCGAGAGCTGCTATCGAGCGCTGCGCTTCCTGCGGCCGGAGGCCGACCTCTCGAAGGTCTCCCCGGAGGAGATGCGCGACCACGTCTACGGCGAGTATCTGTCTGCCAGCTCCGCTTCCGTGAAGAAGCCCATGGCGAAGGCCCCCGTGCTCTCCGCGGTCAAGCCCTGGAAGGATGTCGAAGGCGTCAAGCTGACGATGTCCCACAAGGACATGCTGAACAGCGAGGAGGAGTGGCTCGACGACCGCGTGATGGACGCGTACGTCGCCTCCCTGGTGCGAAACAGCAACGTGCACTGCCGCTACGACGTGCCCGTTGGCCGGTTCGTTGGTGCTGGCGGGAACGTCCCCAACCACCTGAATCAAGTGCGCAATGGAGGGAACGCCGACTGCGAAGTGCAGGTGCTCAACGTGAACAACTCGCACTGGATCCTCGCCGTGCGCTTCCCACGGCAGGCTGTGAACGCGGCCTTCGTCTACAACTCCCTGGGTGACGCACCCACCGAAGAGGTCAAGGCCCAGGTGCGCCGTTGCTTTGGCCTGCAGCGCGCGGCCTCGGTGACGCAGCTCGTGGGCCCGCGGCAGCCGTCCGGCCACGAGTGCGGTCCCTTCGTGTGCGCCGCGATCGAGCGCCTGGTCGTTGATCATCCGGCGACGATCGGGGAGGGCAGACAGGCGCTGGTGAGGGGGCGTTTCGACAACGTCACGATTCGTCGCAACATCCTGCGGGCCCTGGACAGCTGAAGCGGGGCGTGGCGGGGACGGTGGTCAACGGCGGGCTCTCCCTGTCCTTGTACCCCGCCCGGCTGCGCTCCTTCCGCGTGGTCCCGTCGTGCTGGCGAGTTCGGTTCTGCCATCGTCTCCCCATTGGGCTTCCGCTGCCGGATGAGGGGTTCCACGCTCGCCCAGAGCGCCTCGTGCAACGTCCTGGGCGGCGGTCCCTCCTCATGGCAACCGCGCAACTGCTCGAGGTGGCGGCGCCGCAACTCGGCCACGATGGCCGCCTTGTTCGGGAAGTACTGGTACAGGTACAGCGAGGCGATGTTCACGCCCGCCCGCTCGGCGATGGCGTTGGTGGTGGTGAGTTCGCGAGCCATCGCCCTGCGCACCCTGGGACAGCTCGAGGCCGCGCTGGGGCCCGGCTCGTCACATCCCGAGCGTTCGGTGGCGTTCCATGCGCGCACGCACCTCACGTTGCGCCGCTTCTTCCGCTTCGCGCCGGCACACTTCTTGGGTGCGCTGCGCATCGTGGTGTCCTTCCTCGTGCCGGTGCTTTCGTTGCTGCCTTTCGGGCCCTCGGGCGTGCGTCACTGGCTCGCGCGCAACAGCCTCTTCACCGCGCAGACGTTGATGCTCGCCGCGGCCGCGCGCGGCCTCGACACCTGCCCCATGGAGGGCTTCGACGCGATGAAGGTGAGCCGGGTGCTTGGGCTTCCGTGCGGTAGCGTGGTGCCGGTGGTCATCGCCGTCGGCCATCAGAGCGCCAGCGCGCGCGTGGAACCACGGCTTCGCCGAAGCCTCGCCGAGGCGGTGGTGGTGCACTGACGCTTTGGAGTGAGACTCCGGCGTTCAGTCAGAGTTGCTGATACATTACGAACGCATCGACATAGCCCGCTGTCGGATGCCGGAAAGCGACTGGCAGGCGGCCAACGACCTCAAACCCTAGCGACTGCCAGAGGCGCACGGCGCGCTCGTTCGTGCTGACGACGAAGTTGAATTGCATGGCCCGGTAGCCTCGCGACCGCGCGTGCTCCAGCGAGTGCTCGCACATGCCACGAGCGACCCCTCGGCCAGTGGCCGTTGCGCTCGTCATGTAGCCGCAGTTGCAAACGTGCCGTCCTCCGCCTGCCTGGTTCGGGCGCATGTAGTAGGTGCCAAGGATGACGCCGTCCTCCTCGGCGACGAACGTCTCCTTGTCAGGTCCCATCCATCGAGTTCTTTGACACCCTCGGGGACACCCTCGGGGGCGTCGCTCGAGTTCTTTGACACCCTTTCGGACACCCTTTCGGAGCTTGCTGGGGGCGAGGGGATGTCGCAGCGCCCTTTCCGCCTTTCTCCTTCCCTCCGCGGATGGTGCCAGGTCGCGTCGCTCGAGTTCTTTGACACCCTCTCAGACACCCTCTCAGCTCGAGTTCTTTGACACCCTCTCGGAGCTCATGCGTTCACTATTCGCCATTCCCCATGTCTCCACGCAGCTGCCGCATTCTCGAGCTTGTTCCATGATTGAAAATCAATTAATTCTGGTTTTCCCGACATGGATGGTTTGACGCGCGGCATCACCGTCCGTGGAGGACCCCTTAGGCGAAGAGGTCATACATGCGGATGCGCACACGCGGTGTCGAGTTGGGTCTCGTTGCTCTGTCCACGCTGCTGGGGCTGCCGGTCCACGCCCTGGACAATGGTCTGGTCCGTACCCCGCCCATGGGGTGGAACAGCTGGAACAAGTACGCCTGCAACATCAGCGAGACACTCATCAAGCGGCAGGCCGACGCCATGGTCAGCAGTGGCCTCAAGGACGCGGGCTACCAATACATCAACCTCGATGATTGCTGGCAGGTGGGCCGGGACGCCAATGGCAACATCGTGGCGGACGCCACGCGCTTTCCCAGCGGAATCGCCGCGCTGGCGGACTACGTCCATTCCAAGGGATTGAAGCTGGGCCTCTACACGGACATCGGGACCGCCACGTGTCAGGGCCGGCCCGGCAGCCATGGCTACGAGGTCAAGGACGCCAACCAGTACGCCGCCTGGGGCGTGGACTACGTCAAGGTCGACTGGTGCTACACGCCCAACTACGACGCGCCCTCGAGCTACGCCGTGATGCGTGACGCGCTGCTCAACGCGAGCCGTCCCATCGTCTTCAGCATCTGCAACTGGGGCGAGCAGTCGCCGTGGATCTGGGGGCCGGGCACCGGCAACCTCTGGCGCACCACGGGCGACATCCAGGACAGTTGGAGCAGCTTCACCGGCATCCTCGACGCCAATGCCCGGCACGCGTTCTCCGCGGGGCCGGGCGCCTGGAACGATCCGGACATGCTCATCGTCGGCCTCTATGGCTCCAATGGCGTGGGCGGCACGGGCATGACGGACACCGAGTACCAGGCGCACTTCAGCCTGTGGTCGCTCATGGCCGCGCCGCTCATCATGGGCAATGACCTGACGAACATGAACACGGCCACCCGGAACATCCTGATGAACCCCGAGGTCATCGCCGTGGATCAGGATCCGCTCGGCGTCCAGGGCAGCAAGGTGGCCGACAATGGCGCGGGCCTCCAGGTCTGGTCCAAGAAGCTGTCGGGCCGCGGAGCGCGGGCCGTGGTGCTGTTCAACCGGAGCAACACGTCGGCCAGCATCACGGCCAACTGGCGCGACCTGGGGCTCACCTCGGCGAGCGCCAGCGTGCGCGACCTGTGGGCCCGGGCGGATCGGGGCTCGTTCTCCAACGGCTATACCACCAGCGTCCCCTCCCACGGGGTGGTGATGCTCAAGGTCGTCGGCACCGAGGCCACCGTCCCCAATGGGACCTCCTACCTCGGTGATGACACCTGGTCGCTGGCCTCCAACGGCTGGGGCCCCGTCGAGCGCAACCTCAGCAATGGCGAGCAGGCCAGCGGAGACGGCCGCACGCTCACGCTCAATGGCATCACCTACGCCAAGGGCATGGGTGTCCATGCGGGCTCCGAGGTGGACTTCAACCTCGACAACCGGTGCTCGACCTTCACCGCGGACATCGGCGTGGATGACGAGGTGGGCAATAGCGGCAGCGTCGTCTTCCAGGTCTGGGGCGACAACACCCTGCTCTTCGACAGCGGAACGATGAGCGGCGCCACCGCGACCCGGAGCCTCAACGTCAACCTCTCCGGCAGGTCCACGCTCAAGCTCCTCGTGACGGACGCGGGAGATGGCGACTCCTACGATCACGCGGACTGGGCCAACGCGCGCATCACGTGTGGCACCAGCTCGACGTACGAGTACGAGGCCGAGGCCATCGGCAACACCGTGGCGGGGGGAGCGGCGGTGGCCTCGTGCGCCTCCTGCTCCGGCGGCCAGAAGGTGGGCTACCTGGGCAATGGCGGCACGCTGGCCTTCAACGCCGTCTCCGTCCCCTCCGCCGGCAACTACACCCTGAACGTCGCCTACAGCACGGCCGAGCCTCGCGCGCTCTCCTTCCGGGTGAACGGCGGCACCACCACGACCGTCAACCTGGGCGCCACCGGAGGCTATGACATCCCGGGCAACCAGTCGTTCACCGTGAGCCTGCAGGCGGGCGCCAACACCCTCCAGTTCTTCAACGCCTCGGGATGGGCCCCCGATATCGACAAGATCTCCGTGCAGTAGCGGGCTCCCGCTCGCGGCTCCCTCCCGCCGCCCCCGGAGACGGCTCGCAACGCAGGGGCGCGCGGTGAGGTCCCGTCAGCTCCTCAGCGGTAGCACGTACGCCTCGAGCGACACCGTGGGGTAGCGGAGATCTCCCTCGGGCGCGCGCACGTAGCCGCGCGCCGGAGACGGTGTCAGAGGATTCGAAACGAGGGACTCGAGCGAGAACGGAGGACTTGGAGTTGGCCCACGGGGTGCATCCGGTCCGGCGGAGTGCTCGCGGGGGATGGGGATGGGCTGGCCGTTGAGGATGTTCCAGGAGGAGGGGCTCTATTTCGTCACGTCCAGGTGCTTCCAGGGACGGCTGTTGCTGCGTCCCGGCGCGGAGATGAACGAGGTGGTGGGAGGCGTGCTGGCGCGAGCCGTCCAACAGAGCGCCGGTACCGTCCGGCTGCACGCCTTCACCTTCGCTTCCAACCACTTCCACCTGTTGGTGTGGGCGCGGGGAGCCGCGCTCGCCTCCTTCATGCAGTACCTGCGCTCCAACCTGTCCAAGAAGGTGGGCAGGCTGGTGGACTGGAGCGGCGGCTTTTGGGAGAGGCGGTACTCGGCGGAGCCGGTGCTGGACGACACGGCGCTGGTGGGCCGGCTGCGCTACGTGCTGGCGCACGGGGTGAAGGAGGGGCTGGTGGAGAGGAGTGCTGAGTGGCCGGGCCTGACGTGTCTGCCGCAATTGCTGGGGTCGGCGCGGCGAGTGTTCCAGTGGTTCAACTGGACGAAGCGTTGGAGCAAACGGGGAAGCCCGGAGTTGGCAGTGGGGGAGGGGCGCTTCGCGGAGGAATGGGCCGAGCCGGTGGAGTTGGAGGTAGCGCCCCTGCCGTGTTGGAAAGGACTGGGGGAGGAAGAGAGGCAGCGTGCGGTGCGGGCACTGGTGGAGGAAGTGGAAGCCGAGGCGCGCGCAAGGAACAAGCCCGTTCTCGGGGCGAGAGCCGTGAGGGCCCTGCACCCGCATACCCGGCCCGAGCAGCTCAAGCGCAGCCCGCGGCCTCTGGGGCATGCCTCCACGCGCCAGGCACTGCGGCAGTTGCGTGAGCAGTACCGGACTTTCGTCGCGGCGTTCCGAGAGGCGGCGGCTCGCTGGGGGCGAGGGGCTGTCGCAGCGCCCTTTCCGCCTTTCTCCTTCCCTCCGCGGATGGTGCCAGGTCGCGTCGCTCGAGTTCTTTGACACACTCTCGGCGAATGGACAGAGCCGGGACGTCCGGATCGTGACCCAGAAGGGGCTCCTGCGAGAGAAGGGGAGCAACGAGATCATCGGGATCACCGTGTTCTTTTCCCTGGAAGATCCGGCAGCGGAATACTGGATCGACAAGCTCGGGATGACCCCCATGGAACTGGGAGGTTTGTTGGCACCGACCTCCGTCAGTGATGACCGCGCGCTGAAAGCCGCGCTCCCGGAGCGCTTCGATGGAGACCGCGGCCTCTACTCCGCGAACTACTTCATGCTGCGGCAGAACGAGGTCCTGGCGCTGCACACGCTCAATCAGGACGAGCTGTGGTTCTTCCATCTGGGGTGCGCCGTCCGGCTTCACGTCTTTGATCCGATCGAGCGCACCTACAGCGTGGTGACTGTCGGCGGCGACTTCGACAAGGGCGAGCGACTGCAGGCCGTGGCGCCCCACAACCAGTGGTTCGGAGCGGAGCTGGTGTCGCCGGGGTATGCGCTGGTGAGTTGTAGCCTCGCTCCCGGCTTCGACCCTCGTGACTCGCGTCGCCCCACGGCCGAGCAGCTCGCGGAGCTGAAGCGGATGTTCCCGCGACAGGAGGCCATCCTCGACCGCCTGACTGGTGTGACGCCTGCGCGGTAAGCAGAGCGGCCCTCCTTCAGTCCCTTTTATACGGGGTCGCCCCTCCGGAGAGATCGGAGTCGGGCGGCATCACAGCCAGATGAAGGGGAACCATGCTCAAGAGGATTCGTCTGTCGTCATTGATGATGGGAGCCTGTCTGCCCACGATGGATGAATCCCTGCGCTATGACTCTTCCGATGAGCGCTGGACCCTGGTCGTCAGGGCGGGACCCCATTCTTACCGGTATGAGGTTCCCCCCAGCCTGAAACTGAGACGGTGTCAGATGACTCGAAACTAGGGGCGCGTGAGACGGTGTCTCCTGACTATTGCTGCGTCCCAGTGCGGAGATGAACGAGGTGGTGGGAGGCGTGCGACACCCTCTCGGAGAGTTCTTTGACAACCTTTCGGACCCTTTCGGGGCGGGCGGGGCTCCATCTGTTTGGATTCCCAAGGCACGCATCATGCGGCCATCACCCTGGTGCCTGCCTACTCAGCAGGAAGGAAGAATCCTCATTCGAGGCGATGACTGGATTGGCTGTCCTCCATTCGTAGCTTGATACCTGTCGTTCCACTTCGTGTGTGAGCTTGGAGGTTGCCATGAAGCAGCGTTCATTGCTGTTATCGCTCTTTACTGCCACGTGCCTCTGCCTGGCTGGCTGTGGAGCTAGCGAGGAAGACACGAACCAACAGCAGCAAAGCGAGCAGCCCGCGGACCAGAACCAGCCGGGAATGAATACGCCTCCAGAGCAGGGACAGGCGGAGGAGGAGGACGGAACAGTTCAGCAGCAAGGCAAGACGTGCACGGTGACGTGCACGGTTCAGAACTACGGCACCGGCACCTGTCCGCCCACGGTCACCGGTACGTACTCCACGACGTTCCTGGGCGGGTGCAACAAGGCCTGCAACAAGGCTCGGGAACAAGCTACCTCGAGGGCGCTTCCCCCAGGCTGTTACATCTACCAGTGTGACACCGGCTCGGGCTGCTAAGCCAGGTAAGGAAGGCAGAGCATAGTCGGGGTGCTACCTGGCGGCTCTGAATGAGGCTGTCGAACCGGACAAGAATCTCGAGGGAGTCATCGGTTTCGACGGCTCCCTCTTCCTCGAATTCGAGCATGGGGAGCTCTCTGGCAGTTGTCCTGGCGTACGCCAGAACCCGGAGTGACGCTCTACCGCTGGAGCTACCGGCGCGAGAAGCCCCATGCCCGGAGGACTTCGAGGATGTCTCCAGCGCCTACAAATCCACGGTGACCCTACAGTTGGCTGCCTGGGACAGGGAGTTGGAGCGGCATTGGCCGCGCCGCGCGAGAATCACGCGCTTGTCCTGTGCTGGAAACTCCCACCTCCACCCCCCTGGGCGCGCTGGCGCCGCGTACAGACCCTTTTGCGCGCGGAAGGGGAGGGCGGGATGCGCGAGGGCGTGTGGAGACTGCTGCTGGGGGTGTGGCTGTGCGCCTGCGGCGAGGGCGCGCTACCAGTGGACAGCGCGGGGCCCTGGAGCCAGGAGGCGGTGCTCGACTACTCGAAGCAGTTCGCCCTGGGCACGCCTCAGTCGGTGGGCCTGGACGAGGGCGGCAACCTCTGGCTCCTGGACGGCGCACGCGTGGGCGTGCTGCGCCCCGGGGACAGCAAGCCCACCTGGACCTCCGGCGTGGGCCAGGCGGGCAAGGGCTTCCGCTCGAGCGTGGTGTGCGGCGGCGGCGCGGGGAGCGCCTACGTGGGCTACCTCGCCGAGGAGCTCGCGCAGCCGCGCCGCGACGACCTGGACGATCCCGTCTTCCTCGAGGGCGACCTGGACGTGGTGCGCCTGCGGCCGGACGGCGGCGTGGCGCTGGAGCAGCACCTGGTCATCCGCAACACGAACGACCCGCACTACGACGAGGACCGCTCGGTGCTCACCTGCGTGCGCGTGGCGCGCGGGGCCTTCCGCGGCGAGCTCTACCTGGGCACCAACCACGGCGTCACGCGCGTGCGCGGGCTCGACTACAACGCGCACCGCCACCCCGTCTTCAAGAACGCGAGCGGCTCCTTGCGCATCGGGTACACGTACGCGGTGGGGCTCGCACAGGACGGCGACGTGTTGGTGGGCAACGAGTGGAAGGTGGGCATCGTCACCCCGCCCGCCGCGCTCGGCGACTGGGACGACCTCGCGAAGGTGCCCTGGAAGCTGGACACCTACGTGGAGGCGCTGGGGAGCCAGGAGGACATGGACCTGTGGCGCGGCTTCGTGCAGACGAAGGACGGCGCCTACTGGCTGGGCAGCGCGAAGTACGGCGTCTGGCGGCTCACCCCCACCCCGCGCGCGTACGAGCGGCTCGAGGGCCTGCCCACCCAGCGCATCCGAGCACTCGCCGCTACCCCGGACGGCGCGCTGCTGGTGGGCACCGAGGACCGAGGTCTGTGGCGTCGCGCGCCGGACGGCACGCTCGCGCGCGTGGAGGGCGTCGCGGGTGAGCGCGTGCTGCAACTGGTGGTGGACGACGGCTTGCGTCCCGCGATGGTGCTCGCGCTCACCGAACAGGGGCTCACGGTGCTGCGCGTGAGGTGGCTTTGATTCCTTTGACACCGTCTCCGGACACCGTCTCCGGCACTCGTCAACTCAGCAACTCTTCTCTGCCTCTTTGCTCGCCCTCGTTCCCTTCAATCGTGCCCCTATCCTTCTTGTGCGCTTATAGTTTACGGAATGAAAGAAAACCGACCGCTCATCACGGTGTTCGCGGTGACAGCATTGAGATTCGCCGCGTGTGGTAAGGCAATGGAAGAGGCGCCCTCGCGCGCCCCGCCAGAAGGCACGTACACCGTCGGCCCACGCGTTGAAAGCGTGTGCCGTGGCTTCGATGGACGCTACTTTGTCTCGGTTCAAGAAACGAACGTGGCCTCGGCGGAAGACGGTACCATCAAGCTCGTCAATGAAAATGGCGAGGTCAGCGTCTTCGCCAGCGGCATGAGAGAGCCGCGCGGCCTCGACTTCACCGGTACCGAGCTCGTCGTTACCGACCTGGACCGTATCTGGGCTGTGGACAAAGACGGAAACAAGCGCGTCGTCGCTGACAGCACCAGGTTCCCCGTCACGGTGAGCAACCTCAATGACCTCTCGGTCGAGCCCGGCGGCAAAACATTGCTCGTCACCGAGACGGGACCTTCGAGCCAGATGCGCCCGGCGGGAAGCAACAATACTCTGCTCCCAGTCAACAGCGCCGAAGCGCAGGCGTTGCCACAGACCGCGCGGGTGTTTCGCGTCAATGTCGCCGATGGCACTGTGACCACGGTGCTCGATGCCTCTCCAGACAACCGCGTTTTCAACGGCGTCTTCGCGAGCAGGAGCGGCAGAATCCTCATCGCCGATTACTTTGGTGGCGATCTGACCGAGATCGCGAACAACCAGCAGCGGACGTTCGCTGTGCCTCGTGGCGTCGACGGCATCGGTGAGGACAAGAGCGGAAATCTCTATCTTGGCGTGTTCGAAGAGGGCCGCGTCTACAGGACCGACTCCAACGGCGGAAATTCGACCGTGGTCGTCGATGGCCTCGGCTTCCGCGGTGTGGCCGATATCTTCGTCGACGCTGACAATGGCCTGCTCTTGATGCCGAACCTTGGTGCCGGGACGTTGATTGTGCAGAAGCTGCCGTAGGTGTTTCTCGAAGAAAGAGCGCCTCTCCCCTTGCCCGGGTTGGGGGCAACGCTGCGAAGCGCTACCCCCCTCCCGCGGCACAAGACGACGTCGGCGGCTCAGGCGCCGATGGGCGCGCGGCGGCGCGACCGCAGCAGCCAGAGCAGGAGCCCCGCCACCGCCAGCGCACCACCAGGAGCCGCGGTGCAGCCATGTTTCTCTTCCTCCGGGGGCGGCTTCTGCGCCTGCTTGAAGCGGAGCAGGGCCTCCACGAAGTAGTAGTCCCCATAGATGAGGCTCTTGTCGATGGCGTCCCCCGTCGGCTTGATGGGCGTCCGGAAGAACGCCACTCCATGCAGGAGGATGCCGGGGCTGCGGGTCCCTTCTGCCAGGTAGTCCGGAGAGCTGAGGCTGTCGAGCATGGAAAGCGCCGCGTTCTGATAGCGCTGGGCCACGTTGGGGTCCGTGACGAAGGTGCTCAATTCCTGGAGCGCCGAGGCGACGACGGCGGCGGCCGATGAGTCCTTCACCTGTTGATCCGCGGGCGCGTCGAAGTCCCAGTAGGGGACGAAGTCCGGGGGTAGCCGGTCCAGATAGTAGTTGGTGACTTTCTGGGCGGCCTCCAGCATGCGCGGATCACGCGTATACCGGTAGGCCATGGTGTAGCCATAGATGGCCCAGGCCTGACCTCGCGACCAGGTGGAGTCGTCGGAATAGCCCTGGAACGTCTTGCGCGAGCGGATGTTGCCCGCGTGGTCGTAGTCCACCACGTGGAAGGTGCCTCCATCCGGGCGGACCATGTCCGTCAGGGTCTTCATGGCGTGGCTGAGCGCCATGTCGCGCCAGGCCGGGTCGCCGCCGTTCTGGGCACCCCAGAAGAGCAGTTCCAGGTTCATCATCGTGTCGGTGACCAGGGGGACCTGCCACTCAGGGGCGTTCCAGTCACAGCAGTTGATGATGCCCACGGTGGGGTCGAAGCGCTTCGCGAGCGCGTCGGCGGCTGTGAGCAGCACGTCCCGGTAGTACGGGTCTTCGGTCAGCCGATACGCCTGACCATAGCTGGGAAAGAACTTGAAGCCGACATCGTGCGACTCGGTATTGGTCTTCTGGACCTCGAGGCTGCGCGTCCAGGCGTCGGCCTTCTCCTTGAAGGAGGGGTCGCCGGTCTGCTCGTACATGAGCCAGAGCAGCCCGGGGAAGAAGCCCTGGGTCCAGCCGACCCGGTCGTTATCGCGGACCAGGGTCCAGTTTCCCTCGTCCGTGCTCGTCTTGGGGTAGAGGTTGGTGGGAATGTCCGGGCGAGAGGCCGTCCGGCTCACCTGCTCCTGGGCGAACCGAAGCGCGTGATCCGCCTTCTCCTCATCGAATGCGTGGGCGGAGCCCGTCAGTGCACAGAGCCCTCCCACCAGAAGCCAGCCGAAATGTGCTACCCGCGTCATGGTCATGCTGCCCCCCCTGTTGATCCTCAGGGGAATATGCGGTGAGCGCATCACCCAGCCAGTGGGTACATGGAGAGGACGACACGTCCTTGGCCGAGGACGCTCGCCCTCTCTCCAGGCTCCTCACGCCTCCCGTTCAGGCTGGGTATTGACGCCTGCGCGAGCGGAAAGGGAGCCGGGCGTCCAGGCACATGTACGGCCGTACGGTCTCTCACGGTTTCACCACCACGGGACCGATCCGGCTCACATGGAGGGCGCGGCGGCGGGACAGTGGACGTTTTCGGGGCAGCGGCCCTCGGACCTGGGGATGCAGACGCCGCAGCACTCCATCTCCTCGGGCTGGCAGGCGGGGCAGGTGCCACAGTCGAGGGAGTTGCCACAGCCATCGGAGAGGACGCCACAGCGGGCGTGGGCGTCGGCACAGGAGCGAGGTACACAGGGCTGGCCGGCATCGTCCTTCGGCGGGGGCGCACCCCGCGCCACGGAGCCACCATCCTCGGGAGCGCGAGCGCCCTCGTTGCGAGCCGAGACACAGCCGGAGCTGGCGAGCAGCAGCCACAGCACCGGGAGGAGCGCCGCACGGAGGAGAGGGAGCATGACGTCGCATCCTAGACGAGGCGCCCGCCAGGACGGGTGAAGAGGAGGGGCCCGCATGCTGGGGTACATGCATGCCTCTCACCCAGGGGCGGCCCTCACCGTGAGGACCGCCCCTCAAGGACTTCAGGGCGCCTACGCCTTCTTGCGGCGGCGCGACAGGCTCATGGCCGCGAGCAGGGCCATCAGCGGCGCCATGTCGCCCACGGAACCGCCCGTGGATGAGCAGCCACCGCCCTTGTTCTTCACCTTCACCGAGTAGTCGAGCGGCCCGGTCGAGGCGCCGTCGGGATCCGTCACGGTGAGGCTGAACGTCAGGTCCGTGTCGGACTTCACCTTCGGCGCGGTGAACCGCAGCTGGGGCGAGTCCGCACCCGTGAGGCTCACGCTGGGGCCACCCGTCTGGGTCCACACGTAGGTGAGCGTGTCCCCGTCCGGGTCGGTGACGTTGGAGTTGAGGGTCACCGCGGTGTCTTCGTCCACGGTGAGGGTGTCTCCCGAGCCCGTGGGCGCACGGTTCTCCGGCTCGCTCGTGACGTTCTTCACCGTCACCGCGACGGTCTGGGTGCTCTTGGCCACGCCATCCGACACCGTGACGGTGAAGGTCAGCTGCGTGTCCTCCGTCACCTGGGGCGCCTCGAACGACGCCTGGGCCGTGTTGGCGTTGGTCAGCGTCACCGCCGGGGTGCCAGCGGTCTGCGCCCACGCGAAGGTGAGCGTCTCACCGTCCGCATCCGTGGAGCCCGAGGCATCCAGCACCACGGGCGTCGCATCGCCCTCGTTCACCGTCGCGGGCGCGGTGGCCACGGCGACAGGAGCGCGGTTGACGTTGCTGACGCCGATGTCCACCGTCTTCGGCTGGCTCTCCTTGCCCTGCGCGTCCTTCACCACCAGCTGGAAGGTGAGGTACTGGGTGGCGGCGACGTCCGTCACGAAGGTCGGCGTGGCGGTGTTCGCGTTGTTCAGCGTGACGACGGCCTGACCGCCCACCTGGGTCCACTGGTAGGAGAGGACGTCACCCGGCGCGGCATCCGGGTCGAAGCTGCCCGTGCCGTTGAGGGTCACCGTGCTGCGCTGCGGCTGGCCGTTCACGGTCACGAACTCGGCCACCGCCTGCGGGTTGCCAGCGCTGGCGACCGGCCGCTGGTTGCACGCGCCAGTGGCCGCCGGCTGATCCACCTGCGAGGGGAACGCCAGCGATGCGCCGGAGAACGACGGCTCCGCCACGTCGATGCCGTAGGCGCCCTGGCCCGAGTCAGAGGCCACGTGGAAGCGCAGCCGCACCCGCGTGATGCCCTGCTTCTGGAAGTAGTCCTTGAAGTTGAGCACCGCCGGCTTGGGGTTGAAGCCCGGGAAGCCCGGGGACGCACGGGCGTAGGCGAGCTGGCCTTCGAGCACGTTTCCGCCGCCGGCGAGGATGACGGTGACGTAGTTCGGCGCCACGGTGGGCACCTGGGCGCTCAGCGTCGACACGTTCGTCCACGACACGCCGTTCACGCTGTACTCCACGACGGCGCCGTCGAACGGCCTTTGCGCCGCCGTGTAGTCGGACTCGAAGGAGTGGCGGTAGTAGTAGCTGAAGATGAAGTCACCCGTGGCGTTCAGCGTCAGCCAGGGGCTCGTCAGGGTGCTGTCCACGGCGATGTTGGCATCGTCGGCGTGCGCGAAATAGTCGGGGCCCTCCTGGCCAATGTGCCAGTCGCCCTCTGCGTTCAGGTTGTCGGACACCGTCCACGCGGACAGGCCAGAGGCGAAGAAGTCCGTGTCGCTGGAGTTCGCCACGTCGTCGTAATTGATGCGCGGATCGAACGTCACCGTCTTCGCCGCCGCGGGCAGGCTGGGCTCGTCGAAGGTGATCTTCAGCCCGGCATGGGCGTTCGCTCCCGTCACGGCCGTCAGGGCCACGGGCAGGGTCAGGTGCGCTTCCGCCCCGCGCGCCAGCGCCGGGACGTTCACCGTGTTGCCGTTCGGGAAGGCCAGCGTCGCGGTGGTGCTGGTGGTGCTCACGGTGCCCGTGAAGGCACCCAGCGCGCCACCGCCCACGTTGCGGACGGTCAGGTGCAGTACACCCTCCTCGCCCGCGTCGAGCACGCCATCCTTGTCGCAGCCCGTCTTGCTGTCATCGAGACTCAGGCCGGTGACCTCGATGGTGTTGCCCGTGAGGGTGCTCTCCACCACGCCGGAGTGATCCCACGAGTTGCGGTCCGGCGCCTTGGCGCCGAAGCCGGCGCCGCGCTTGGCGAACGCCGCGACGAAGCGGATGTAGTCCGCCGGATCGCTGGCCTGGGCCACCGCCAGGAGCGCGTCGCGCCCCTCCAGGAAGGTGGGCGCGTTCGGCGTCGCCTTGTACGCGGCGACGAGGTAGCGCTTCATCCGCTCCTGGGCCTCCGCGAATGGATAGGCGTTGAGCAGACTGGTGTAGCAATCCCACAGCATCGACGCCCACACCTCGCCGCTGTTGTGGACCTCGCTGTTACTGGTGCCGGTCAGGGCGGTCGTGTTCGCGTTGGCGGGCAGCCGGACGCCGTTGGAGATGTGCCGGAACGACAGGCCGTTCTTGGTGAGGTCCGTCGAATAGGGGAGCCGACGCAGGCCATAGTAGTAGCCCTGGTTCTTGCCACCGCTGGAGACGTAGCCCGCGGCGCCGTAGACGCCCTGCCACTGGTTGTTGCCGGGCCTGGTCGCGTCCTCGGCACGCACCTGCATGAGCATGGCGGTGAAGTCACCCCAACCCTCGCCCATGGAGCGGCCCTGGTTGTTCGTCAGGCCGGCCGCGTTGCCGACGAGGCGGTTGGAGATGTAGTGCCCCCACTCGTGCGCGATGACGGCGTTGTCCAGCGTGCCGTCGCGGTCCTCCCTGGGCGTCCGGCTCAGCCTCACGGAGACGGTCCCATTCGCCAGCTCCGTCCGCCAGGCCGCGGCGGCGTCCTGGGTGATCATCATCGACGGTGTCTTGACGAAGGCATCGTCAACGCCATTGCCGCCCATCGAGCCGGGGCTGCCGGCCGCGTTGTTGCCGATGATCGTGGCGATCGCGCCCGCTTCCTGCGCGAAGCGCGACTTGACGACGAAGTTGCACGTGCCGCGGTCGATGAGGGCGACCTTGTCCTTGAAGTAGTCCGCCGCGAACGCAGCGCAGCCGGTCTTGTTGTCCGCCGGAGCGTCCTTCACGTCGCCCGTCACGAGGTACGCCTGGGAACCGTAGCTCGCGGAGGCCGCCTCGTAGACGCCCTTGAGCGACGCCGGGGCCGTCACGGACAGCTCGGGCGTGCCGTCGAACAGGTACATCTGCATGCGCGGCGACGCACCGTCCGCCGGCGTGCTCATGTTCGCGTTGTTGCGACCCAGGTAGTCCTGGCCCTGCGCCTGGATGGGGTCGCCTTCCACGCCACCCCGCCCGTAGTTCACCGACTGGGCGTTGCCCGAGGCCTCGTCGAAGCCCGCGTCGTAGAACCAGTCGTGCAGGAAGTTGTTGACGTAGAAGAGGTTCACCACCGCGGCCTTGATCTGCTCGGGGGTCTCGTTCGGCGCCTTGGACGTGTCGAACGTGTAGCCGAAGGTGTTCGCGGCCGTCGTCGTCGGGCGGAGGTCCGCGCCGCCGGGCTGGTAGCCGTCCGGCGCGCCCAGGTCCGCGTACGCGTCCACGTTGTTGCCCGTGGTCTGCGTGGCGTTGGCGGGCAGCCACGGATCATTGCGGCTGAACGGGCTGTTCGCGAGGGTGACGTTCTGCGCGGGGCGATCCAGCGGCCCCTGCGAGCCGTCGAGCTTGCCCGTCGGGTGCGGGGTCATGCCGTTGCCCTGCGGCCCGTCATCCGGCAGGTACGGCGCCACGGTCTCCGCCCAGACCTTGTACGTGAAGGGCGTGCTCGTCGCGTCCACCGTCAGGTTGTTGCGGAAGAGCACCGCGCCGGTGGTCGCGGAGATGACGTAGCCGAAGTAATCGTTGGAGACGGACGCCTTCGGGCCGGCGTTGACCTCCACGTACCACGCGGGCTCCAGGACGCCGGCCATCGTGAAGAACACCTGCCGGGCCCGGGCTGGGGTGGCCAGATCCTGCGGCAGCGCGCTCTTCGCGGAAGGGGTCAGCGCGAAGAAGGTGTAGTCGCCCTTCGTGCCGGTGTTGACGAACGCGCTGGCCTGCGTGCCGGAGCCCGTCAGGTCCGTGAACGCGCTGGAGATGGCCTCGGCGGCGCCAAGGCGGAAGGCGCCGGTGCGGGCCTTCGCGCGCGCGGTCTGCGCGAGGTCGGACGGGGCCAGGTAGCCGCTGAGGGCGACCAGGCGCTGATCGCGGCCCATGATGACCTTGAGCTCGTTGCGGAAGACCGGAATGCCGTTCACGTTCTGCTCGAACGTGGCGATGACGGCGCCCTTGCCCGTGTCATGCACCGAGCGCAGGGTGGCCCCGGAGACATCGGTGCGCGACAGGCGGTAGCTGTCCGCCACGTTCTGCAGGTGCGCGCGCGCCGCGGCCTCCACGGTCATTCCGCCGCGGATGGCGGACCTGGACTGCGCGCCATCCTCAGCCGCCCACGCGAACGTGGGCACGCCGAGCCGCTGCTCGGTCTGCTCGACGCGAAGTCCGCGAGCCCGCGCCGTGGCGGAGTCCACGGCGAGTGCGCGGGACTCCCGCTGCTCCAGGAATGCGTCGTAGTTCGACCGCTCCTTGGCCCACGCACTGGTGCCCGCCATGGGTACCAGCAGCAGACTGGTCAACAGCTTTTCCCTGAGACGCATGCGCCTTCCTTCTTGGGGGTGATGAACGACAACGACTGGATGAGGGGACTGCGGGAGACGACGATTGCGAGGAGCACGCCGGGGGGGCGCGCTCCCTACGGCTCTTGGACCGTGGTGCTTTGACAGCCCAGAAGGGAACGCATCCCGACGCCAGGGGTCGCATGGATGCGACAGCGCGGGGCACGACGAAGAGGCTCGAAGCAGGGCGCGCACGTGGAGGGCGCGAAGCACTCCTCGGGGCCGGACAGGCGGGGCGCGACACCGGCGCCCGGGATGGAAGACTCGAATCGCTTGTCAACGATTACAGGCAAACGCCGCGCTCCAACCCACGTCTCCGGTACGGTTTTGTTCACCGAGCCGGATTCAAGTGAGGGCTCATGTTAACCAGGACACTGGAGCGTTGAAAAGAGGGGGTCCCCCTCATCTTGCGTTGGCAACCCAGTAATAATTGTCAGTCTGGAATAAGCCGTGTGACCATGCAGTGGGCTGCCTGGCACAGGGCGTTGGGGCGGCATTGGCCGCGCTCTTGCCGGGGCTCAGCGCCAGTAGAGGTTGAAGTTCAGCACCACGGGCCCGATTGACTCGACCAGGAGGATGCCGGGCCGGTGGCGATAGCCGATGCCGAAGCGCACGTGCCCCGTCTTCCCGAAGAGGTGATCACGCGCGAGCATCACGCTCCAGGAGGAGATGCCATCCAATGCGAGCGTTCCCTCCAGCGGCCGGTTGTCGATGGCGCTCTGGGAGCGCGCGTTCTGGATGTTGAGCAGGGGAGCCTTCGCGGTGAGCAGGAAGGCGCCGCGCGAGTCGTGGCGCGCCAGCGTGGTCTCCACGTGCAGCGCGTTGCTGTCGGTCGCGGTCCCGGCGAAGGCGAAGGCGAAGCGGTGGTAGCCCGCCCCCAGGTGGAGGTTCAGGTTGTCCGTGAGGGGCACCGTGCCGCGCACGGCCACGGGAATGGAGAGCACGTTGGCGTCGACGAGCCGGCCGATGGCCAGCCAGTACGCCCCGCCTTCCACGGACACGCGCAGCTCCGGCCGATCCAACACCTGCACCTTGGCGGACAGGTTGAGCAGGGTGAGGAGATAGGGCGCCACCTGGCTGGAGAGCTGAACGCGTGGCAGGACGCCGAACCCGAGCTGGCCGAAGAAGAGATCGATCTGGGACTCCCCGGGCTCGAGCACGTCCGCGCTCACGTCCAGCAGGGCGTTGCGTGGGGTGGCGGCGAGCGCGGGCGCGCACAGGAGCAGCAGGGCGAGTGCGAGGGCCTTCACGGTTCCCCTCCGAAGGTGACGAGCGCGCCGATGCCCACGGAGACATCCATCCGCTGGGCGGCCCACACCAGATCCATGCCGGTGCGCAGGGTGAGGGGCTCGAGGTGGATATCCACCGCGGCGCCGCCGGAGATGCCGAGCCGCGCGGCGGTGGTGGACACGTGCGTGCCACCGCCGCCGAGCGAGGAGTGGGACACGGTGAGGGCCGGGCCGGCGGCGAGCACGAAGTCCGTGGTGCGCACGGGCAGGTGCAGCTCCGGACGCACGCTGAAGCGGTGGTAGCGCGTGACGACGCGGGCCACGCTGCCCTCGGAGGACCAGGCGAAGCGGTAGTCACCGGACAGCGCCAGGTAGCGCCCCAGATCGAACACGACGCGCGGGCCTCCGCTGAGCAGCCCCGTGCGATGACCCGGGGCCTCCTGTCGCAGCAGCAGCGCCACGTCCACGCCCGCGCGCAGGGGAACGGCACCGGCCTGTCCGGCCAGCAGCACCCCGCCGAGCAAGAGCCAGCGGCTCATGGCGTCACCTCGCAGGAGGTGAGGGTGTAGGTCAGGGGTTCCATGCGCTCGCGGAGGACGGCGCACGCGGCTTCGCGCTCCTCGGCGCTCAGGTGGGTCACCAGCGTGTTGGGGAAGGAGGCGAGGGTGAAGGTGCCCTTCTCGAACTTCAGCTCACGCAACGTGGCGAGCGTGGCCGTGAGCAGCCGTGAGCGGCCCTCCGGGGAGATGCGGCCCTGGGCGTCCTTGGGCCACAGCTCGTAGACGGCCCGGGCCAGGAGCGAGCCGTGGGCATGGGGCTCGAAGCCCTGGCCCAGGATGACTTCCTGCCGCTGCTTCGGGGTGTAGTCCCGCGGCTCGGCCATGTCGCGGTCGGCGTCGACGGTGGCGAGCACGTAGTCCGGGTCTCCCGTGACGATCAATCCGACCAGATCCGCCACGCCCTCGTGCATGGCGGAGAGGTCGCGGCGGGTGCTGTCCCAGGAGGAATCGCCCTCACCGGGGATGCTCTCCGCGTCGCCGAACATCTCCTGGTGGATGACGGCGTGACCGAACTCGTGCGCCACCACGCCCTCGTTGAGCATCATGGGCAGGCCGTCGAGCAGGAAGGAGGGGACGATCAGGAAGCACGGCCCCACGGAGGAGTAGGCCGCGTTGTCGGTGAGCTCCGCGCGGCCATCTCCGATGAGGATGTTGTCCAGGCGGGGGTAGTAGAGGACGTCCAGGCGGCGCCGCGGCTCGTGGCCGTGGGCGCGCAGCAGCGTGGCCGTGCGATCCATGCTCCGGTACAGGCTGAGGGCATACAGCGAGTGCATGTCCGCCGGGATGAGGGTGCCGTCCGCCTCGCGGGTGTACTCCAGCGCGAAGGGCGAGCCGCGCTCGTAGCTGGAGGCCTTCAACTCGGAGCCCATGCGGAAGTCGACGTCGCGGCCGCGCAGCTCCCGCAGCGACTCCAGGTTCTCCACCGGGTGCCGGCCGAGCGCGTACTGGCCCGTGGCCTCGTCGCGCGCGAAGACGTACGCCATCACCGTCCCGGAGGCGTCCTCCGGGGCGCAGCCCTGCATTCCGAGTCCCAGGAGCACCGGGCCGAGCAGGCCCCACCACCTTCTCCGGGCGCGGAGGGTTTCAACGCGATTCGTGTTCTTCATCTCAGACCGCCGTCCAGCCTCCATCGAGGTCGAGCACCACGCCGGTGGCGTAGGCATTGGTCGCCAGGAAGAAGGCGGCATCCGCCATTTCACGCGCCGTCGCCGTGCGCTTCAGGGGGATGCGCTCCATGAGGCTGGACATGAACGCGTCGATCTTCTCGGGGGGCACCTGCCAGTCGATGTCGGTGCCACGTGTCAGTCCGGGGGAGAGGACGTTCACCCGGATGCCCTTGGGGGCCAGCTCGACCGCGAGCGAACGCCCCATGGCGTTGACCGCGCCGCACAGGGCCGCGCCCCCGGAGTAGTTCACCAGGGCCGCATGGCCCGCCACGCCCGAGCACAGCACGATGGCGCTGCCCGGGGGCATCTTCGGGACGGCGTGATGGCAGGCGGAGAGCTGGCCGAAGAAGCGCGCGTCGAACAAGTCACGCCACGACTTGCCCGGCACCTGCTCCACCGGCCCGAACACCGCGCCTCCGGCGCACGTCACCAGCAGATCGATCCGGGGCACGGAGTCGATGAGCCGCTTGAGCTGGGCTTCGTCGGCGACGTCCGTCACCACGCCGCGTGCGGCCCGGCCAATCTTTTCCACCGCCTTGTCCAGCCGCTGCTGGCTCCGCCCGGCGAGCACCACCTGTGCTCCCTCCCGCGCGTAGCGCTCCGCGATGGCGAAACCAATACCCGAGCCGCCGCCCGTGATGATGGCGGTCTTTCCTTCCAATGAGCCCATAATCCTCTCCATTTGATGTATGCGGGAGTGTTCAAGCCATATCATGAGCAAGGGAAGGACTCCACGTTCTGGACGCGTCGCGGACCGAACTCCAGACGCGGTGGCAGGAACCGGAGGCCCCCGTGTTCAGGAGAGGGGAATCTTGAGGGTGGCCGTGGCGCCCTTGCCGGGGCCCTCGCTCTCCAGACTGATGCTTCCCCCGAGGATGCGCGCCTCCAGCGCGCTGGAGTGCAGGCCCAGCCCATGCCCCCCGGTGCGTGTGGTGAAGCCCTGGCCGAAGAGCCGGTTGCGAATCTCCGGCATGATGCCCATGCCGTTGTCGACAACCTGGATGCGCGCGGTGTTGCCCTCCGTGTCCAGCCGCACGCGCAGGTGGCGCTGTGGCTCGGGCATGGAATTCATGGCGTGCTTGGCGTTGCTGATGAGGTTGATGAGGATCTGCAACACCTTGTGTTTGTCCAGACAGACCTTGGGGACGGGGGAGAGCTCCTTGGTGACGGTGATGCCGTGGCGCTGGAGCGAGGCCCGCTGGAGGCTCAGGGCATCCTCCACGAGCTGCCCGAGGTCGCACTCCTCGGTGACGAGGGTGCTGTGGGCATAGGTCTGCTGGACCTGGACGATGGCCCGGATGTGCTCGATGTGCTTGTCCATGGCGGCCATGCCCTCCTGGAGCGAGGAGCGCTCGCGCAGCAGCTCCTCGGAGAGCGCGGACAGGTAGCCGGGGAGCTGCGCGCCGCGGACATCCCGGGCGAAGAAGCCCGGGAGGTCGTCGTGATGCTCCTCGAGCAGGTGGGTGACCTGCTTGAGCCGTCCCAGGCGCGAGGCGTTCATCGTCTCACGCACCGTCTGGAGATTGATGACGGCGCTGGTGAGGACGTTGCCCACGTTGTGCAGCACGTTGGCGGCGATCTCGGCCATGCCCGCCGCGCGCGCGGCGTCCACCAGGCGCACCTGGGTGCGTTTGAGCTCGCGCGTGCGCTCCTCCACGTGCTTCTCCAGCTCGTCGTTGGAGCGGCGCAGGGCGGCCTCGGCGTTCTGCACGTCGGCGTACAGCCGCGCGTTCTCGATGGAGATGGCGGCCTGGGAGGCCAGGTGGCCGAGCAGCGCGAGGCGGCCCGGGGTGAAGGCATTGGTGGCGAGCGTGTTCTCCAGGTACAGCACCCCGCGGAACTCCTCCCGGCGCATCAATGGCAAGCAGAGCACCGAGCGGGCGTGGCTCTGCTCGAGCCAGGCATCGGACGAGAAGGGATGGGGCTGGGAGGCGTCACCGATGAGCACGTGCTCGCGCGTGCGCTTGACGTAGGAGATGACGGTCCATGGCAGGCAGGATTCGGCGCCGCCGGTGGTGGGCTGTCCGGAGACGGTGCCCGAGAGCGCCGCGAGCGCGAGCTTGTCGCCCTGCGGCAGCAGCAAGGCTCCGCGTTGGGCCCCGGCGTTCTCCATGGCGATGCGCAACAGCGAGGCCACCAGCCGCTCGAGGACGATTTCCTCGGAGATGGCCTGCTGGGCCTTCACCAGGGTGAGCGCGTCGATCTGCGTCGAGCTGGTGTCCGTGACGTTCGGCGCGCCGGCCTCGGGAGTGGCCAGGAAGGGCCATTCCGAGTCCAGCTGCTGCACCTTGCCCCGCGCCCCCCAGCGCAGGTAGGCCTCGCGGGCCTTGCGGGCATAGGCCTCGGTGAGGGTGGGGATGCGCTGCTCGCGCCAGAAGCGCGCGGCCAGCTCGTAGGCGAGGGCGGCCCGCTGGGGGAAGCCGTTGTCACGCGCGGACTGGACGGCGTGCTCGTAGGCCTGGAGCGCCTCGTCCCGCGTACCCGTGAGCCGGGCGAGTTCCGCGGCGACGAGCCGCTCGGGGGCGAGGAATGTCGAGGGGCTGTGGTTGGCCCACTCCGCCAGTTGTTGCTGGTGCCGCCGTATTTCTCCGAGGGCCTGTTGCCGCTTCTCGGGCGTCATCCTCGCGCAGCAGGCGGCCAGGGCCAGGGCGCGGAAGAGGTGCAGGTCCATCAACTGGATGTGACTGAGCGAGGACCAGCTCAGCTCCTCGCTCTTGTTCGCGCACTCGAGTGCTTCCGTGTACGCGCCGCTCATGTAGCGCGACTGCGCCTTGATGAGCCAGTACCAGCAGCGCATGGTGCTCATGCGCTGCGGCGTCAACCCGGCCTCGAAGGTCTCCTCGTCGAAGTCCTCGCCACTCATCGTGCCGAACGAGGCCGTGAGACCGCGCAACTGCTGCACATGGCGCTGGGTGAAGAGGATGATGTCGCCCGAGTCCAGGAAGTCGGCTCCCCGGGTGAAGTGCAGGTTCGCCACCGACTCCCGGTAGACATCCTCCAGGTCGTGCCCCAGCAGGAAGCGATCCGTGACGATGTGGTTGCAGCAGTAGCCGGCGACCTGGCTGTCACTGCTCTGCAGCGCCTGTTGGAAGGCCTCGCGCACGAGCCCCAGCCCGATGGACAGGGGCTGGGTCCAGTAGCTGATGATCTCCAGGCCATAGAGCGCCTTGGCCCGCAGGGCGGTAAAGCCCCGGTACTCGGCGAGATCGCACGCGAGCTGGCCGAAGGAATGGCTCTCCGGGTAGCGCTTGAAGGCGGAGCCGAGTACCACTCCATACCAGGAGTAGCCGTGCACGGAGGCGGCCGTGTTGCCATGACGGAGGCTGAACGCGACCATCCGGCTGAGATGGAGGATGAGCAGGTTCGTGTCCGTGACGAACGCGGGCGCATACAGGGCGCCCAGCAGGCTCATCACCGCCTCCATGTCCGGGTCGGTCATGAGGGGCAGCTCGACGAGGCTCGCGATGGGACGGTCTGCCAGCAGGGCCCACACCTCCGCGTTGGCGGCCTCCACCTCCTCCCAGGTGGGGTGCGGGGACATGGGCATGCCCACCAGGGCCAGTCCTTCCAGCAGGCAGGTCACGGCGGTCTGGATGTCGCCCATGCCGATGAGGATGTCTGTCTTCAGGCAGTACACCGCCGAGATGTCCGCGCGGGTGCGGGCGCGGCCCAGGAACCCCTCCACCAGTTGCAGGGCGCCGGCGGCGTTGCCGCTCAGGAACTTGCAGCTGGCGTGCTC
The DNA here is from genome assembly GCF_044360685.1 of Cystobacter fuscus. GTDB lineage: Bacteria > Myxococcota > Myxococcia > Myxococcales > Myxococcaceae > Cystobacter > Cystobacter fuscus_C. Next base: position 3,045,666 of record NZ_CP043491.1, read on the forward strand.
CAAGCTCAGCTTGAAGGCGAGCACGGGCTCCGTCTCCCAGGGATCGCCGGGCAGCAGCTGGAAGGCCTGGGTGAAGTAGGTGATGGCCGAGCGCAGCGCGATCGAGGCCTTGGCCCGCCGGCCCGCCTCGGCGTTCAGGTGGGCCACGCGCAGGCGCTCCGCGTCGTCGTGGAGCAGCTCCGCTCCGGCGTTGAGCTGGCTCACGACATCGAAGAGCTTCTCCTGCAGGACCTCCGGGGGCAGGTTCGCCAGCAGCATGCGGCCGATCCGCAGGTGGACGAGCTTGCGCTCCTGCTCGTCGATGAGGGCATAGGCGGCCTGCTGGATGCGGTCATGGCTGAACCGGCCTTGATCCGCGCCGGTGCGCACCAGCAGGTTCTCCTGGAAGGCGGGCTCCAGGTCCCGCTCCAGCCCGGCGGCCTCCGTGTCGCCGCACAGGGCGCTCAACATCTGGAGCGGGAAGGAGTTGCCCACGCAGGCGGCCAGCCGCAGCAGGTGCTGGGTGCCGGAGGGGAACTGGCGCAGCTTGCCCACCATGAAGTCGACGACGTTGTCCGAGTAGCCCCGGGCCCGGACTCCGTCCTCGTCCCACCGCCAGGTACCGTCGGGGGCGTGCACGAGGAGTCCATCCTGGTGGAGCGTCAGCAGGAACTGCAGCAGGAAGAAGGGGTTGCCTCCGGTCTTCTCGAGGGCCAGGGCCGAGAGCGGAGCGATGAGCCCCTCGTTCGCGCCGGGCATCGCGTCCGTGACGAGCTGCCGCACCTCCTCGAGCCCCAGGGGTTCGAGCTGGACGTCCCGCGTGCGCGCGCCGGCCGTGCGCATCTCCTCGAGCGCGCGCACCAGGGGATGGCTGGGGCCCACCTCGTTGTCGCGGTAGGCGCCGATGAGCAGGATGGGCGGCGTGTCCGAGTGGGTGAGCAGGTGATGGAGGAGCTGGAGGCTGGCGGGATCGGCCCACTGCAGGTCATCCAGGAAGAGGACGAGCGGGTGCTCCGAGGTGGCGAAGAGGCCGAGGAACTTGCGGAACACCCGGTTGAAGCGGTGTTGGGCCTCGGAGGCAGGCAGCTGCGTGGCGGGGGGTTGCTTGCCCGCGATGAGCTCGAGCTGGGGCACCACGTCCACGAGCACCTGTCCCTGTCCCTCCCAGGCCTCCTGGAGGCGCTCGCGCCAGTGCGCCAGGGACTCGTCGCTGCCCGCGAGCAGTTGCTGCGTCAGCCCGCGGATGGCCTGCGCCAGGGTGGAGTAGGGGCTGGCCTGCTGGAACTGCTCGAACTTGCCGCGCAGGAAGAAGCTGCGGTGGCGCACCACGGGCTTGTGCAGTTCGTGCACCACCGCGGACTTGCCGCTGCCGGAATAGCCGCGCACCAGGATGAGCTCGGGCTGTCCGCTCCGGGCGACGCGCTCGAAGCCCTGCAGCAGCGCGATGGCGTGGGCGTCGCGCCCATAGAGGCGTTGGGGGAGCTGGAAGCGGGTGGGGAAGTCGTACATCCCCGGGGGGAAGTCCTCGTGCTGGCCCCGCAGCAGGTTGTCCCGGCAGCGCTCCAGGTCCGCCTTCAGCCCGTCCGCGCTCTGGTAGCGCTCCTCTGCCACCTTGGCCATCAGCTTGAGCACGATGGCGGACAGCACGGGAGGAATGTCCGCGACGCGCTCGGTGAGCGGCTGGGGCTCCACCGCCATGTGGACGTGGAACCACTCGAGCGCGTCGCGCCCATGGAAGGGGCGCATGCCCGCCAGCAGCTCATAGAGGGTGACGCCCAGCGAGTAGAAGTCGGTGCGGTAGTCCACCGAGCGGTTCATCCGCCCGGTCTGCTCCGGGGACATGTAGGCCAGGGTTCCCTCGATGAGCGTGGTCGGCGCCGCGTCCACGTGCTCGATCATCTGGAGGGTGGCGGTGCCGAAGTCGATGAGCCGCGCCTCCCCCGAGGGCGTGAGGATGATGTTGGAGGGCTTGATGTCCTTGTGGATGACGCCGCGGCGATGGATCTCCGCCAGGGTGGTCGTCAGGGAGATGGCCATGTCCAGCACGCTGCGCACGGAGAAGGGTTTGCCCGTGAGCGCGGACAGCACCTCTCCTTCCACCTCTTCCAACAACAGACTCGGCCGATCCTGGAGCTGCTCGCAGGCATGGGCCCGAAGCACGCCCCGCACGTCACGGATGCGCTGGAGGATGTTGAACTCGCGGCGATAGCGCTCGCTCTCACGCGGTCCCACGGCGGCCACGGGCGTCTTGACGATGAGTGGCAGGCCATCCACGTCTCGCAGGGCGTGGAAGAGCAGGTTGGTCCCGGTGGCCTTGAGGGCCCCTCGTAGCGTGTAGCCTGGGATGGAGAGCATGGTCGGGGAACTCCGAGTCTCTGGATGAAATCAGTCCCAGCTCGCGGGACGTAAGGCGGAGGGGAGGCTCACGCGCGGGGACGTTGCGTCTGAAGCCGGAGCCCTGTCGCGCCGACACCCCATCGCTTCCCTGGCCCGTCTGGGCGTTTCATGGGCTCCCCCTCTTCTGTTCTACATCTTACAGGAGTGGGAAGCAGGAACGCGTCTACGCAGCCACCCAGTGCTTGTCACTGTGACCGGGAGCGCAAAGCCAGATGGTTATAGACTTCGAAGGGGGCGCGCGGCTGGGCGTCGCTGGGGGGGAGCAGTGGGCTGTCTATTGCACGCCTCTCCAGGCGGCTCTCCCCGAGGCGTCCGCTCGGCTGAGTGGTTCGTCTTCTTGAATCCCCCCTACGACGGCCCGGATCGCCGCGTGACTCACGTCCCGAAGGTGTGGGTGAGCCGGGCGATCGCCGCCGGGAGCGCGCGGATCCTCAGGGTCCGGCCGTTCTCGTCGAAGGCCTCGGAGAGCACCCGGGCGTGTTCGTAGACCTCGCTGAGGCGTCCCTGGCGCGCGTAGGGAATCACCAGATCCGCCTCGATCATGGAGCGTTCGAAGAACTCCAGGATGCCCTGGCGCAGCGCCGCGACGTCGTCGGGCGAGTGCGCCGAGAGGACGCGTGCCTCGGGGTGTTCCTGGAGCAGGGCCTCGCGAGCCTCGGCGGAGAGCCGGTCCGCCTTGTTGAACAACAGCAGGCTCGGGACGCTCTGCGCTCCAATCTCGCGGAGCACCGAGCGGGTGACCTCGAGCTGGGACGGCCAGGTGGGGTCGGAGGCATCCACCACGTAGAGCAGCAGTGAGGCCTCCAGCGCCTCGTCGAGCGTGGAGCGGAAGGAGGCCACGAGATCGTGCGGCAGCTTCTGGATGAAGCCCACGGTGTCCGAGACGAGGATCCGCGGCCGGGTCTCCGGTTTCAGCGCCCGCACCGTGGTGTCGAGCGTGGCGAAGAGCTGGTCGGCCACCAGGACCTCGCTGCCCGTCAGGGCGCGCATGAGCGAGGACTTGCCCGCGTTGGTGTAGCCCACGAGCGCCACCCGGAGCTGGTCCCTCCGGGCGTAGCGCCGGTTGTCCTGGTCGTGCTGGATGGCCGCGAGCCCCGCGCGCAGCTCGGCGAGCCGGTCGCGAATCCTGCGGCGATCGAGCTCCATCGCCGAATCACCCGAGCCCCGGCCTTGCTGGCGCTCGCGGCTTCCCGTCGACTCGCGCATGCGCGGGGCGAGGTAGTTGAGCCGGGCGATCTCCACCTGCATCCGCGCCTCGCGGCTGCGCGCGTGGCGGTGGAAGATGTCCACGATGACGCCGGTGCGGTCGAGCACCTGGGCACCGGTGGCCCGCTCGAGGTTGCTGAGCTGGCTGGGCGTCAGCTCATGGTCGACCACCACCACGGTGGGCCTCGGCCCGGCGCGCTCCTCCCCGGCTTCCTCGTCCCCGGCGGCTTCATCGGTCTCGTCGGACTCATCGGCCTCCGTCTCTGGCGGCGCAACTGGGGCAGCTTCGGCCGTGGCCTCCGCCGCCTCTTCCGCTTCGGCTTCCCACCGCTCGCGGGCCTTGGACTTGCGTGCCCGTGCCCCCGACGGCACGGTGCCGCGGCCTCCGGTGAGCCGGGCCAGCTCCTCGAGCTTTCCGGTTCCGAGGACCGTTCCCGCGGCGACGCCGTCGCGGCGCTGGCTCACGGTCGCGACGACCTCGTACCCGAGGGTATGCACCAGCCGTCCGAGCTCGGCGAGGTCGGCGGCGTGTTCGGTGTCCGAGACGTTGGGGAGCTGGACGCCCACCAACACGGCGAGTGGGCGCTCCGGAGTGGATGGCGACATGCTTCCCTCCTACCACGGAGCCTGGACGATGTAGCGTCGCGCCCATGAGCGTGGACTGGTTGAAGCAGCTCGCGGCCGTGCTGCCGCCCGAGGGACTCGTCACCGACGCCGATGTGCTCGAGGCCCACCGGAGGGATCAAGCCGATTGGGCCCCGGCGGGCGTGGCGCGTGCCCTCGTACGCCCCGCGTCGACGGCCGAGGTGCAGGCGGTGCTCCGGGTGGCGTCGGCCCACCGCGTCCCGGTGGTCGCCCGGGGGGCGGGCTCGGGCCTGTCGGGTGGCGCCAACGCCGTGGACGGGTGCCTCGTCCTCTCGCTCACGCGGATGAACCGCATCCTGGAGCTGGACCGGAAGAGCCTGTTCGCCATCGTCCAGCCCGGCGTCCTCAATGGCGCGCTCAAGGCGGCCGCGGCGGAAGTGGGGCTGTGGTACGCGCCGGACCCGGCGAGCTGGGAGTTCTCCACCCTGGGCGGCAACCTCGCCACCAACGCGGGGGGCCTGTGCTGCGTGAAGTACGGCGTGACGGGAGACGCCGTGCTCGGGCTGGAGGTGGTGCTCGCGGATGGCTCCGTCGTGCGCACCGGAGGCCGCACGGTGAAGAACGTGGCGGGCTACGATCTCACCCGCCTGTTCGTCGGCTCCGAGGGCACGCTCGGCATCATCACCGAGGCCACGCTGCGGCTGCGCCCCCGTCCGCCCAAGGCCACGACCCTGGTGGCCTCCTTCCCCACGCTCGTCGCGGCGGGCGCGGCCGTCATCGACATCGTGGCGGATACCCGGCCCTCGCTCCTGGAGTTGATGGACCGCGCCACCGTGCGCGCCGTGGAGGCCCACATGCCGCTGGGATTGGACATGGACGCGGCGGCGCTGCTCCTGGCGCGCTCGGACGCGGGGGGAGAGCAGGGCGTGGCGGAGTGCGCGCGCATGGCCGCCGTCTGCGAGGCCGCCGGTGCCACCTTCGTCATCCAGTCCTCCGACGAGGCCGAGGGCGAGTCCCTGCTCGCCGCGCGCCGCTTCGCCTTCCTCGCCTTGGAAAAGCAGGGGACGACGCTGCTGGATGACGTCTGCGTGCCCGTGTCGCGCCTGGCGGAGCTGCTCGCGGCGGTCGAGCGCATCGCCGCGGAGCGCCGGGTCATCATCGGCACGTTCGGCCACGCGGGGGATGGGAACATGCATCCCACGCTCGTCTTCGACCGGAACGACGCGGACGAGGTGACGCGGGCCCAGGCGGCGTTCGACGACATCCTGCACGCCGTGCTCGAACTGGGCGGCACCATCACCGGCGAGCATGGGGTGGGCCTGCTCAAGCGCCCCTTCCTCGCCCGGCAGCTCGGTGCCGAGACCACGCGGCTCCATCACACGCTCAAGGCCGCGATGGATCCGCTCGGCATCCTCAACCCCGGCAAGCTCCTCTGACGAGGGTTGCCGGGGGAGGGGGGTGCTTCAGCTGCGCAGGCCGGGGGCCTCGTGGCCGGTGCGCGCCACGTACTCGGTGTAGCCGCCGCCGTACAGGTGGGGGCCCTCGGGCGTCAGCTCCAGCACCCGGTTGGACAGCGCCCCGAGGAAGTGCCGATCGTGGCTCACGAAGAGCATGGTGCCCTCGTAGTTGGCGAGCGCGGTGATCAGCATCTGCTTGGTGGCCATGTCCAGGTGGTTGGTGGGCTCGTCCAGCACCAGGAAGTTGGGCGGATCGTAGAGCATCTGCGCCAGCACCAGCCGGGCCTTCTCTCCACCGGACAGCACGCGGCACTTCTTCTCGATCTCCTCCCCGGAGAAGCCGAAGCACCCGGCGAGCGCGCGCAGCGAGCCCTGGGACGCGCGGGGGAACCTGTCCACCAGCGAGTCGAACACGGTCAGCTCGGGCTTGAGGATCTCCATGGCGTGCTGGGCGAAGTAGGCCATCTTCACGCTGCCGCCGATCGTCACCGCGCCGTCGTCCGGCTTGGAGTCCCCGGCGATGAGCTTGAGCAGGGTGGACTTGCCCGCGCCGTTGACGCCCATGACGCACCAGCGCTCGCCGCGGCGCACGAGGAAGTCCAGGCCGTTGTAGATGCGGCGCTTGCCGTAGCCCTTCACCACGCGCTCGAGCTTCGCCACGTCGTCACCCGAGCGCGGCGGCGCCTGGAAGTCGAACAGCAGCGTCTGGCGGCGCTTGGGCGGCTCCACCTTCTCGATCTTCTCCAGCTTCTTCACCCGGCTCTGCACCTGGGCGGCGTGCGAGGCGCGCGCCTTGAAGCGCTCGATGAACTTCAGCTCCTTGGCGAGCATCGCCTGCTGGCGATCGAACTGCGCCTGCTGCTGCTTCTCGTTCTGCGCGCGCTGCTGCTCGTAGAAGTCGTAGTTGCCCGAGTACGTGGTCAGCTCGCCGCCGTCGATCTCGACGATCTTCGTCACGATGCGGTTCATGAACTCGCGGTCGTGGCTCGTCATCAGCAGGGCGCCCTCGAAGTTCTTGAGGAAGCTCTCCAGCCAGATGAGCGACTCGATGTCCAGGTGGTTGCTCGGCTCGTCGAGCAGCATCACGTCCGGACGCATGAGCAGGATGCGGGCGAGCGCCACGCGCATCTTCCAACCGCCCGACAGCGCGCCCACGTCGCCGTCCATCATCTCCTCGCTGAAGCCCAGGCCCGCGAGGATCTCCCGCGCCTTGCCCTCCAGCGCGTAGCCGCCCAGCTCCTCGTAGCGGCCCTGCACGACGCCAAAGCGCTCCACGAGCTTGTCCATCTCGTCCATGCGCTCGGGGTCCGCCATGGCCGCTTCCAGCGCCTTGAGCTCCGTGGCGATCTCCGACACCGGCCCGGCGCCGTCCATCACCGCGGCCACCGCGCTCTGGCCGGACATCTCGCCCACGTCCTGGTCGAAATAGCCGATGGTGACGCCCCGGTCGACGGACACCTGGCCCTCGTCCGGGTGCTCGCGCTGGACGACCATGCGGAAGAGGGTGGACTTGCCCGCGCCGTTGGGGCCCACCAGGCCCACCTTCTCGCCCTTGTTGAGCTGAGCGGAGGCCTCCACGAAGAGGATCTGCTGGCCGTGCTGCTTGCCGATGTTGTCGAGACGAATCATGAGACCTCGGGGAGGGGCGAAGAAGCCCTCCTCATCTGCTCCCGCCCCTCTCCCAGACCCGGAGGGGTTTCGTCCAGAGGTTATCAGGGGGTCTGGCCCTTCCCCGTGGGGCCCAGGCCACCGGGCCCGGAATTTCCCCACACGGGAGCCCGCGATGACGCGGGTGCGATGCCCTCAACACCCGGGAAGGCGAAGTACTCCCCCTGGACAAGGCTCCTCCCTCCGCGCACGGCCAGGGAGCCGGGCCTGGATTCGCCGGGTTGCTCCCCGTCCCAGGCTGCTGTTCGGGTACGCTCCCTGGTCTTCGAAGGGGGCAGTGTGCGAGGGAAGTGTCTGGCGGTGGTGTTGGTCTTCGTGGGCTGTCAGCGCTCGCCCGAGCCCGTGGCTCCGGCGGACGTGATCGAGCTGTCGCTCGATGGCGGCCCGGAGGCGGCGCCCGGCTCCCTGCCCGCGGCGGAGGGCAAGGACACTCCCGGCCTGGCGGAGGAAAAGCCCGAGCTGTCGTGGACCGCCCTTTCCGCGGATGGACGCGCGGAGGTGCGGCAGACGCGGGCTCTCGGTGGGAAGGACTCGCGGTGCACGACCAGCTCGACGGTGTCCACTCCGTTCGAGCGGACCGAGGTGATGTGGAAGTGGGACACCTGCGTGGCGACCCGGGAGCAACTCAAGTTCGTCTCCCCGGATGGCCAGCGCCTGATCGTGCTCGACTCCCTGCCCGGGCTCGTCGGACAGGACTGGCGGGGGCTGGAGCTGGTCACGCTCTATGAGCAGGGGCTGCGGCTGAAGTTCCTCCGGGCTGGGACCGCCGTGAGCGCTCCGGAGGTCCGGCGCGAGCCCTTCTCCAGCCTCGCCTGGGTGAAGGGGACGGTGGGCCTGCCGGGAACACCCCCGAAGTACACCGACGACGGGCGGGCGATCGAGTTCGAGACCGTGGATGGGAAGACGTTCCGGTTGGGCTTCGACGGCGCCGGGTTTCCTCGGCCGGCCGAGGAAGCGCGCGCCTTCGTGGCCGAGGAGGGTCTGTACCGGTACGTGGATGAACGGGGGACGACGCGGGTCGTGAACTCGGTGGACGACATCCCCGAGCGCTACCGCTCCCGGGCCGCGAGGGTGCGGGGCGAGGTCACCGTGAAGCCCGCCTCCAAGCCCCAGGCCCCCGCGCCGCCCCCGAAGGAGGCGCTCCCGCCCGAGCTCGCCAAGGAACTCCCGGGGCTTCCCCCCCAGCTCACGCCGCCGTCGAAGCTCATCAACGAGGCGAAGGAGACGGTGGAGAAGGTCCAGGAGATTCGACGGGAGCAGGATCGCGTCCTGGAGACCTTGCACTGACGTGTTCCGCGGCTACGGCCGTCCGATGGCGCTGTACCAGAAGCCGAAGGAGCGCGGCTCCTGGGGCTCCCAGATGTTGCGGCCATCGAGGAGCACGGGGGCGCGCATGAGGCCCTTGAGGCGAGCGAAGTCCGGCTGCCGGTAGTCCTGCCACTCGGTGACGAGCACGGCGGCGTCGGCGCCCTCGGCGGCCTCGTACATGTCCTGGCAATACGTGATGCGGTCGCCGAGCTGTGCGCGCACGTTGTCCATGGCCACCGGATCATGCACGCGCACCTGGGCACCCGCCTCGAGCAGATCGTGGATCAGCACGAGCGCGGGGGACTCGCGGATGTCGTCCGTCCTGGGCTTGAAGGCGAGCCCCCACACCGCCACCGTCCGGCCCTTGAGCGCGCCGTCCAGGTGGCGGCGGAGCTTCTCGAACAGCAGCCGCTTCTGCCGGTGGTTCACGGACTCGACCGCGCGCACCACCTCGAGCTCGTGCCCCACGCCCTTGGCGATCTGCTGCAGGGCCGCGATGTCCTTGGGGAAGCACGAGCCACCGAAGCCCGCGCCCGGGTAGAGGAACTTGGGTCCCACGCGGGGATCCGCGCCCACCGCCTTGCGTACCTGCTCGATGTCCGCGCCCAGCTTCTCGCTGAGCACGGCCAGGTCGTTCATGAACGAGATGCGCGTGGCGAGCATGGCATTGGCCGCGTACTTGGTCAGCTCGGCCGAGCGCGCGTCCATCGTGTGGATGCCCTCGCTCGAGCGCACGAGCGGGGTGTACAGCTCGCGCAGCACCTCGAGCGCGCGCGCACTGTTCGAGCCGAGCACCACGCGGTCGGGCTTCATGAAGTCGTGGATCGCCGCCCCCTCCTTGAGGAACTCGGGGTTCGACGCGACGCCGAAGAGCTGATCCGTGTAGCGGCCGATGATCTGCTCGATGCGATCGGCGGTGCCCACCGGCACGGTGCTCTTGGTGACCACCACCTTGAAGCCGTTCATGTTCTGGCCGATCGTCTCGGCGACCGCGAAGACGGCGGACAGGTTGGCGGAGCCATCCGCCTGGGGCGGCGTGCCCACGGCGATGATGACGACCTCGGCGGCGCGGATCGCGGCGGCGATGTTCGTCGAGAAGGTCAGGCGCCCGGCCTTGACGTTGGTGGTGATGAGGGTGTCGAGCCCCGGCTCGTAGATGGGAACCTCGCCGCGCTCGAGGCGCGCGATCTTGGCCGCGTCCACGTCGACGCAAGCGACGTCATTGCCGACGTCGGCGAACCCCACGCCGGCCACGAGACCGACATAACCCGTTCCAATGACTGCGAGTTTCATATGACTTCCTTTGCTGCTGAGCGCGTGGCGGCTTCCCGTCCGCGCGTGGGGTTGAAGAGACGGAAGAGGCGCTACTCGCTCGCGACCGGCGTCGCGGGACGGTTCGTCTTGCGCAGGGGAATCTCCCGGGTGAACACGGCGAGCAGCAGCGCGAACAGGCCCACGAGCAGCGACCAGCCGAAGACGTGGGTCACGCCCTGGACGAACGAGGCGCGGACCGCGCGCTCTCCGGCGTGGACGGCCTCGAGCATCCGTGCTTCCTCCTGCTCGAGGGCCGCCTGGTTGGCGCCAGGCTCGCGCCGGAGGGCGTCATAACGGGCCTGCACCTCGGCCGTGAGGCCTCCACCCGCCGGGCCCTGGCCCTGGGCGGAGTCCTCCTGCGTGCCGCCGCCCTTGCGGATGCGCTCCGTGTCGAACCAGGCATCGAACCGCTGCTGCAGGGCCGCGGGGACCTGCTCACGCACGGGCCGGAGCGAGTCCGTGAGCGAATGCGTCACCGAGGCGGTGAGGATGAGGCCGAAGACGGCGCTGCCCAGGGCCTGCCCGAGCTGCTGGAAGAACTGCCGCCCGGCCGTGGCGGTGCCCACCTGGTGGAGCTCCACGGCGTTCTGGACGGACAGGGTGAGCATCGGCTGCAGGGGGCCCATGCCGCAGCCGAAGATGAAGGTGCACACGCCAATGTCCCAGAGGGTGCTCTCCGCCGTGAGCCGGCTGAGCAGGAACAGGCTCAGGCACATCAACACGAAGCCGCTCACGATGACCACCTTGTAGCGTCCCGTGCGGCTCACCCAGCGCGCCGTCACGATCGACGTCGGCACCACGGCGGCGGTGAGTGGCATCATCGCGATGCCCGCCTCCCTCGCCGTGGCCCCCAGTCCATTGACGGCGAGGATCGACAGGAAGAGCAGGGCGGAGAAGAACGCCGCGCCGTTGCACACCGACGCCAGGCTCACCATCGAGAACACGCGGTTGTGGAACAGCGTGAACGGGATGATGGCATGCGGGGTACGCCGCTCCACGACGATGAACAGCACGAGCCCCACGAGCGACAGGGCGAGCATCCCGAGCACCCCGGGCGACAGCCACGCCGCGAGCGGCCGATCTCCCCGGAGCGTGAGCAGGAAGGGCACCGTCGCGACGATGAGCAGCAGGGCGCCGAGCCAATCCACCTTGCTGGCCACGCCACTGTGCAGGCGCGGCATCTTGAGCCAGATGAACGCGACCGCGATGGCACCCAGCGGCAGGTTGATGAAGAACACCCAGCGCCAGCCCACCGTGTCCGTGAGCGTGCCCCCGAGCAGCGGGCCGACGATGCTGGACACGGCGAACACCGTGCCGAAGATGCCCTGGTAACGGGCCCGTTCGGAGGGAACGAACAGGTCCGCCGGGACGGCGAAGGCGGTGGAGGTGATGGCCGCCGCCCCCATGCCCTGGATGCCCCGGTACACCACCAGCTCGAGCATGGAGCCCGCCAGGCCGCACAACACCGAGCCCACGAGGAAGATGGCGATGCCCGCGAGGATGATGGTCTTCCGGCCGAGGCTGTCCGAGAGCTTGCCGTAGATGGGTATCAGGGTGGTGCTGGCGAGCAGGTAGGACGTCGAGGTCCACGCGAAGAACTCCATGCCCTGGAGCTCGGAGACGATGCGCGGCAGGGCCGTGGTGACGATCGTTTGATCGAGCGCGGCCAGGAACAGGGCCAGCATCACGCCGGCCAGGACGAGCGCCTTGGTGCGGGGGGTGAGTGTGCTCGCGTAGTCGATGCGCTCGCCGGGCATCGTCACGGGGGGGGCGGCGGTCAGGGTGCTCATGGGTGCTTGTCTCCGGGGGAATCGCTAGGCCGCGGTGGCGCGGGCCTTGACGTCCACCTTGCCCTCGTAGGCGATCTTCTCGAGCGCCTGGGCGGCGACCTGCTCGCTCTTGAGTTGCTTGATGTCCGTGGAGATCTTCTTCATGCGGTTGCGGATGCCCTCGTCCGCCAGGAGCTTCTGGAGTTCGGCGCGGATCGTCTCGGGCGTCGCCTTGTCCAGGGGCAGGTAGCGCCCGACCCCCGCGCGCTCCACCAGCGCCGCGTTCAACAGCTGGTCGCCGAAGAGGGGAATGACCAGCAGGGGCAGCCCGTAGGTCAGCGCGCGCCCCACCGTGCCCCAACCGCCGTGGGTGACGAGCGCACGGGCCTGGGGGAACACCTCGTCGTGGGGGACGTAGCGCTCGATGCGGATATGAGAGCCAAGTCCGGAGGGGATGTCCTGGGCGCCCGCGGACGTGGCGAGCACGGGGACGTTCATCGGCGCGACGGCCTCCAGCACGCGCCGGAACAGGCCATTGTCCCCGGGGGTCGTCGTCGTGCTGATGACCACCGTGCCGGGCTCCATGCGCACCGCCTCCCGCGGCTGTTGGTTCTTGGAGGGCACGTTGAAGGTCGTCGGCCCGGCGAAGAGCTGGCGGTCTCTCAGCGGGATGTCCCCGGCCAGGCCCTGGGGACCCATGACGATGTGGAGTCGGGGGGAGATCATTCCCTGGACCATGTCCGCTGCCCGGCCGGTATAGGGGGGCAGTCCGAGCTTCGCCCTGGGCTCACGCAGGGAGAACAACTGGCCGAGCAACCCGTGCGCCAGCGCGGGGATCCGGCTGACGTGCCGCATCTTCGGCTGCACGGTGAACATCAGCGGCAGCTCGTCCCGGTTGACGGTGCTGCCCATGTTTCCGGCGCTCACGGAGGGGATGCCGGCGCGCTCCGCGGCCCAGGCCGCGCCGACCTCGAAGAAGTCGTAGACCACGCAGTCCACCTGCTCCCGCCGCAGGACGGGCTCGAGCTCCATCGCGAGCTGGACGTTGTTCGCCAGGATGAGGCGGCGGACGTGCGCGAAGCCGAACGGAATCGTCGGCATCCAGGCCGGCAGGCTGGCGTGGGGGGTGAGCGTCGCGAAGTCCTGGAGATCAATAATGTGCTCGTAGGGCAGGAGTTCCGCGCCAGCGGCCTTCACCTCGGCCGCCATGTTGGCCTTCGCCTTGAACAGCACCCGGTGGCCCCGGGAGGTGAGCTGCTGCGCGAGATCGAGGACACGCAGGAAGTGTCCCGGCGCGGTCGTGCTCGTCAGCAGGAACGTCGCGGGCTTTCGGGAAGCATCAGTCGTCGAGGTCATGCTCGTTCCGTCTTGGAGTCAGGGGGAGGGAGGAATCGCGCGTTGCGCGCGATAAACCGCAACTTCCAGTTGCGATGGATATAGAGTCCCCGCCAACGCATCGCAACAGGAAGTTGCGATGTCCCAATCTCTTGGAAACCAGGGTTGCCGGAGGTGGAGCGGTGTGGTGCAGTGGTCGCCGGGTGAGTGGTCAAGTGGGAGCAAAACGAAAAGCTTGCAAAAAGCGGATTCTCGTGCGCGGAGAGCCGGTGGTGCGAGGCATCCTCGAGGCCACGCTCGAGGAGCTTGCCTCCGTTGGCTACGGGGCGCTGCGGATCGAGGACGTGGCCGCGCGCGCGGGGGTCAACAAGACCACCATCTACCGGCGCTGGCCGACGAAGCAGGAGCTGGTGGCGGTGGCGCTCCGGTCGGTCACCGCCGAGCGGGTCGTCCCTCCGAACACGGGCTCGCTCCGGGGCGATCTGATCGAGACCGGGCGCCACATGGCCATGGTCATGGGTTCAGCGGAAGGGCAGGCGCTCCGGCGCATCCTCATCGCCGAGGAGCGCAACCCGGAGTTCACGGACATCGCCCATGGGCTGCGTGAATCGATGAATGCCTTGCCGCTGCCCGTCATCGAGGCCGCGAGGGCGCGGGGCGAGTTCGCGCCTGGCTTCGACAGCATGCTGCTCTTCAAGACCCTCGCGGGGGCGCTCCAGCATCGGCTCTTCATGGAGCGCCAGGACGTCGATGAGGGCTTTCTCGTGCAGTTGGCCGATCTGCTGCTGCTGGGCGCACTGTCGCCCGACAGGAGGAAGTGAGGGACGCGTCAGGAGACGTGGGGGCGGACGCGGGAGGGCTCCCGCGTCCGCTCGACGGGAGCGGTCAGCGCCCGAGCTGGACGTTCTCGAGGACTCCGAGCGCGTCGGGGACGAGCGGGGCCACCGAGTAGTAGGCGCTGACGAGGTAGGAGGTAATCGCCTTGTCGTTGACCTCCATGCGCCGGGCCGAGAGGCCAGGTTGGATCTCGTCCGGGATGCCGGTCTCGTGCAGGCCGACGACGCCTTGATCGTCCGCGCCCGTGCGCATCACGATGATGGAGCTGGTGCGCTCCTTGGTGATGGGAATCTTGTCGCAGGGCAGGAGGGGAACACCGCGCCAGCCGATGACCGGTCTGCCCTGCACCTCGACGCAGGTCGGGTAGATGCCGCGGCGGTTGCACTCCTGGCTGAACGCGGCGATGGTGCGCGGGTGGGCCAGGAGGTAGCGAGACTTCCTGCGCCGGCTGATCAGCTCGTCCAGATCGTCCGGAGTGGGAGGCCCGGTGCGCGGATTGATGCGCTGCTTGAGGTCGGCGTTGTGCAGCAGCCCGAACTCCCGGTTGTTGATCATCTCGTATTCTTGCCGCTCGCGGATGGCCTCGACGGTCAACCGGAGCTGTTCCGCCACCTGGTTCATCGGATCGTTGAACAGATCCGACACGCGGGTATGCACCCGGAGGATGGTCTGGGCCACGCTCAGCTCGTACTCGCGGGGCTTGATCTCGTAGTCGACGAACGTCTGGGGAAGCGTCGGCTCGCCGTGGTGGCCCGCGGACAGCTCGATGGCGGCCTGCCCCTGCTTGTCCTGGGGCTTCCTCAAGCGCGCCTTGTAGCGCTCGACGTGCGTGTGCAGCGCGGGGGACTGGGCGATCACCCCCTCGAACAGCCGCTGCGGCAGCATCATCACGATGCAGGGGGTGAGCGCCTTGACCGTGAAGGGCCACCGGTCGTTCGACTCCACCACGGCCTGATCCCCGAAGTGATCGCCGTCGGCCAGCGAATCGAGGATGACCTGATCGCCATACTTGCCCACGCCCAGCTTGTGGGCCTTGCCATGGGCGAGCAGGATCACATGCTCGGCGGGCTGGCCCGCCTGGACGATGAGCTCACCGGCCTTGAACTCCTTCTGGACGAACTGGTTCGCCAGGGCCCTCAGCACCAGGTTGTCGACGTCCTCGAAGCCGCGCAGCAGCGGCAGCTTGTTCAGCTCCTGGGGATGGAGCTCCACCTTGGCGCCGATGTTGGTGAATTCGAGGCGGTCGTCACCCGCCGTATAGGTCAACCGGCGGTTGACGCGATACACGCCGGACACCTCGACCCAGGGCAGTATCCGCAGCAGCCACCGGGGAGTGATTTCCTCCATCTGTGGCTGTGACTTGGTCGTCGTCGTCAACTGGCGGGCCGCGGCCGTCGCCAGACTCAACTGCTGCTTCTCCAGGTCTCCACTGCTCGCTGGATTCGTCGTGTTCGCCATGAGGTGTCCCTTGGATCGTGTCTGAGCTGTGGATGAGTCGCCTACTCGTGGGCGCGGCCGATCTCGACGCTCTCCAGGATGCCCAGCGCGTCGGGGACGAGCACGGCCGCGGAGAAGTAGGTGCTGACGAGGTAGGAGATGATCGCCTTCTCGTTGATGCCCATGAACCGGACATTGAAGCTGGGCTCGATCTCGTCCGGGATGCCCGCCTGATGCAGGCCGATGACGCCCTGGTTCTTCTCACCCGCGCGCATCAGGAGGATGGAGCTGGTCCGCGTCTCGCTGATGGGGATCTTGTTGCTCGTGAACATGGGGATGCCACGCCAGGCGGGGACCATGTTGCCGCCCACGTCGATGCTGGTCGGGTAGATGCCCCGGCGGCTGCACTCCTGCCCGAACGCGGCGATGGCACGCGGGTGGGCCAGGAAGAACGAGGGCTCCTTCCACACCGTCGCCAGCAGCTCGTCCATGTCGTCGGGCGTCGGAGGCCCGCTGCGGGTGTGGATGCGCTGCTTGAGATCCGCGTTGTGCAGCAGTCCGAACTCCCGGTTGTTGAGGAGTTCGTGTTCCTTGCGCTCCTTGAGCGCCTCGACGGTCAGACGCAATTGCTGCTCGGTCTGGTTCATCGGGTCGTTGAACAGATCGGCGACACGCGTATGGATCTGGAGCACGGTCTGGGCCACGCTCAGCTCGTACTCACGAGGATGGGTCTCGTAGTCGACGAACGTCCCGGGAAGCGTCGGCTCGCCGTGGTGGCCCGCGGCCAGCTCGATGGCGGCCTCGCCCGTCTTGTCCGTCTTCTTCCTCATCAGGGCCTTGAAGCCCTCGATGTGCTTCTGGAGCGACGGAGACAGGGCGACCACCGACTCGAAGTCGGACTGCTTGAGGATCAACACCGTGCAGGCGGTGACGGCCCTGGTCGTGAACTGCCAGTAGTCCTGCGACTCCAGCAGCACCTCGTAGCTGTAGTGGTCGCCATCCGCCAGCGTCTCGAGCACGGTGTCATCGCCGTACTTGCCCTTGCCGATCTTGTTCACCTTGCCGTGGGCGATGAGGCAGATGGAGTCGGCTTCCTTGCCGGCCTCGGTGATCACCTCACCGGGCCTGAACTCCTTCTGCTCGAAGCGGTTGGCCAGGGCGGTCAGCACCTCGTTGTCCTCGAAGCCGCGCAGCAACGGCAGCTCACGGAGCTCCTGGGGAATGACCTGGACCTTCGCACCGGTGTTGATGAAGGTCACCCGGCCGTCGCCCACGGTGTAGCTCATGCGGCGGTTGAGGCGGAACGTGCCGCCCGAGACCTGCACCCACGGCAGCAGCTTCAGCAGCCACCGGGACGAGATCCCCTGCATCTGCGGAACGGACTTGGTCGTCGTCGTCAGCTGGCGAGCCGCGATCGTCGCGAGGCTCAGCTGCTGCTTTTCCTCATCACCGGGCTTCACTGGATTCGTCATGGCCTACCTCTTCCTCTCAGGCTGGAGAACAGCGTCTTTTTCACGTTTGTCGAAGCTGGACCGGGCCGCGCTGAACAGCGAGGCGATGCGCGCGGCGGACATCCCCAGGCCGGTGGGGCGAAGGGAGGGCTGACCGGGCTTCCGGGTGTTCTTCAATTCGAATTCCTTGTAGCGGTCCACGGCCTGGTGCCAACGGAGCACGCCGGCCATGTACTGCTGCATTCTCTTGACGTAGCCGCGCAGCTTCTCCCGGGCGCTCGCGTCCAGGCCGAAGTTGTCGGCGAGGGCCGGCAATTCCATGGAGACGGTGTGCTCGAACTGCTGCATCCGGGCCGTCATCAGCTTGTTGACGACCTCGACGGCTCCCGCCTTGTCGAGGTCGAGGAAGCGCTGGATGACGAGCACGCCGTTGTTGAGCTCGCCCTCGAACTCGAGCTCCTTTTGATAGGAGAAGACGTCGTTGGTCAGGCAGGCGTAGTCGGCGACCGAGTTCTCGAGTCCCCGTATCGGCCGGGAGTAGAACACCTCGGAGGGGAGTTCATCGCCCAGGGACAGCCGGGAGAGGTTCATGGTGAGATCCGCGCCAAACGTCTTCCGGCGCATCTCCACGTAGTCGACCGGATCCGGGATGCGGTTCTGCATCTGGTTGGCGAGTTCCCACAGCCAGCTCCCGGTCATGTCCTGGAGGGCCTGGCGCAAGAGATTCCGCGCGTTCGGGGTCATGGGGCCGGTCGTCCGCGCCCACAGGTCGGCCAGACCTCGCTCCACCGGGTTGGTGGGAACCGTGGTCAGGGTGGAGGGATCGTCCGGCATGAACGCCTTCAACCGGGCGTTGAAGACCTTCGCGCCCGCCATGTCCCGGGTGTGGCCGTAGAGCGCCGGGAAGTAGTCGTCGGCGTAGGTTCCCCAGACGAGCCAGCCCGCCGTCAGGTTGAGCTCGGGTCCAGATGCCGCCGGATGGATCAAGGCTCCGCAGAGGGCCACGTCCGCGACGTCGAACTTGTGATCATCCCAGATATAGACACCGGGAAGGCCGGGCAGGGAATCCAGCATCCCCATCCGGCGAGCCCATTCCTTGGAGTCCCGCCGCGCGGCATCCAGGTGGGGGTTCACGCTCGTCGTGAACGGCATGTAGAAAGAGGGCAGCGTCACCGGACCCACGGGCTTGTAGGGCACGTGGGTGAAGCTCTTGAACCGTCCCAATCCCAGGGTGCCGGGCAACCTCGCCAGCCGTGCCGCCGAGGTCCCCAGGCCCCTCGGGCCGAGCGGAAAGGCTCCCGCCGCCGAACCTTCGGCGCCACGGTTCATGTAGCGGCTCGAGCGCATGTGCCACTCGTGGCCGCCGGACTGCCAGTCCTGAAGTCCCCGGATATAGAGGAGCACGCTGGCCCGCTCGTCCGGGGTCAGGGCGTACTCCTCGAACAGGGAGGGCAGCTCCGTCACGGCGGTGTTCTCGAACTGCTGGAGCCGGGACGTCAGGATGTCATTGGTCAGATTGGCGGCGCGCTGTGTATCGATGTCGAGAAAGCGCTCCATCACCAGGACGCAATTGGACAGCTCGCCTTCCTCGAGGATCTCCCGCTCGTAGGAGAAGAGATCGTTGCGCAGGTGCACGCCATCCGCGAACGTGTCCTTGAGCACACGCATGGGCCGGGTGTCCGCGATCCGGGCGGGAACCTCGACGAAGACGGCGTGCTCCACGAGATCCGCCGACCAGGGCGCGCCTCCCACCTTGCGGCGCATCTCGATGTATTCGATGGGGTTGGAGACGCGGTGCTCGCTGATGTTGGACAACTCCCACGTCGACTCCTCGAGCAGGGCCTTGGTGCTCTCGAAGAAGCGCTTGCGCCACTCGGGTGATTTGGTGGGGACCGTCCGGTTCCAGAGATCCAACAGACCCCGCTCCACCGCGTTGGTTGGCTCTGGCGGAGGGGCCGAGAGGTCCACCGGCATGAACAGGGGCAGCCGGTCGAGGTACTTCTTCGCGCCCGCCTGATCCTGGGGGCGTTTGTAGACCTCGAGGAAGTGATCGTCGAAGAAGAAAACCCAGACGTACCAGTCTGTCACCAGGTCGAGTTCCGGGCCTGGCGCTTCCGGATGGGTATACGCGCAGAGCAGGGCGTAGTCATGGGCATCGAACTTCGCCTCGGTCCAGATCTCCGGTTTGGCCTCTTCCTTGGGAGGGTCCAGGATGCCCATCGCTCGTGCCCAGGCCTTGGAATGCGTCCGGGCTCCCTCGAGGTTGGGATTCAGACGTGCGGGCCAGGGGATATAGAACGCGGGCAGCTCAAAGGGTTGTTTCGCGTTTGTTTCAGCCATGTGCTGCCCCCTGTTTGACATACAACGACTGTAGGGTGGAGGACACGAGGCCACAAATTCTTGAACTCCGATTTGATCCGGTGGGTGTCAGGTGACTCGTGGAGAGAGCCTGGCGCCGGGCTGACATGTTCGCGGGCGTGTCAACTGACACGTCAGCCGGTGTCGGATCTTCAGGGCTCGCCGGGAGCTGGGCGAGGGCAGGGCTGGGGACTTTGTCGCAACCAGCCCGCCGCCATCATGTACGATGGCACCCGGGTCTCGAGACCCGCGAACCCCCAGGAGGCGGCATGAAGAAGATGGTGAAGAGCGCATCCCTCGTCGTGACCCTGTTGATGGCGACTGGCGTGGGCGCCTTGGCTTCGACGTGGACGTCGCAGGACTCCGAGTTTGTCTCGGGGTATTGCACGGTGGATTGCTCGCCGTGCTCGAGTACCCTGGACTGCACGCGCCGGGGCGCGGGGTCCTGCACGCAGATCAGGGCCTGTTTCAATCCCTCCCAGGAGTAGGTGGAAGGGCAGGGGCCAGGGAGCGCGGCGGCAGGGGCTCCCTGGCGGCCTCAGACGGCCGTGGCGCCGCCGTCCACCGGCATGGCGATGCCGGTGGTGAAGCCCGCGCTGTCACTGCACAGGTAGAGCACCGCCCCGGCGATCTCCTCCACCTTGCCCACCCGGCCAATCGGATGCACGGCCTTGGCGTACTCGGCCTTGCGCGGCTCGGCCTCGATGGCGCGGCGATACATGTCGGTGTCGATCACCGCCGGGCAGACCGCGTTGATGCGCACGTTCTTCTTCGCGTACTCGACCGCCGCGGATTTGGTCAGACCGATCACCGCGTGCTTGGACGCGGAGTAGATGCCCATCTTCGGTGCCGCGCCCAGGCCCGCGATGGACGCCGTATTGACGATCGCGCCGCCCCCCTGCGCGAGCATCAGGGGAATTTCATACTTCATACACAGCCAGACGCCCTTGACGTTCACGCCCATGATGGCGTCGAACTCGGACTCCTGGGCATCCGCCAGCTTGGTCTTCTCGATGTCGATGCCGGCGTTGTTGAAGGCGTAGTCCAGACGCCCGTAGGCGGCCTGGGTTCCCTCGATCAACGCGCGGACCTCGGCCTCCCGGGTGACGTCGCAGCGGATGAAGCGGGCCTCGCCGCCAGCCGCGCGGATCTGCGCGACGGTGCCCTCACCGCCGGCCACGTCGACATCGGAGACCACCACCTTGAGGCCCTCTCGGGCGAAGGCCAGGGCCGTGGCGCGGCCGATGCCGGCGGCCGCGCCGGTGACCAGGGCGACCTGGCCGGAAAGTGAACGACTCATGCGGGACTCCCCATGGGTTGAATGACGGAATGCGCGCGCACTCTATCCCGCGCCGCCCGGCGGCGAAGCTCGATTCTCACCCTTTATCTTTACAGCTTCGCTCACGGGTAGGTTCACTCCACGCGCTTGTCGTTGCGCATCTGGGCGCGCACCAGCTCCGCGTAGATGCCGCCCCGCAGGAGCAGCTCCTGGTGCCCGCCCGCCTCCACCAGGCGGCCTTCGTCCATGACCAGGATGAGATCCGCATCCACCACGGTGCTCAGCCGGTGGGCGATGATGACGCGGGTGCACTGGAGCGAGGCGAGGGACTGTTGCACCCGGCTCTCGGTGATGGCGTCGAGGGCACTGGTGGCCTCGTCCAGCAGGAGGACCGCCGGTCTCCGCATCAGCGCCCGGGCCAGTGCCACCCGTTGCCGCTGGCCACCGGAGAGCGATGCGCCGCGATCCATCAGGGGCGTGTCATAACCCATGGGCATGCCCAGGATGTCGTCGTGGAGTTGGGCCAGCCGGGCCGCCTCGATGACGGGCTCCAGCGGGGCGGCCGGGTCTCGGATGGCGATGTTGGCTCGCAGGGTGGAACCGAAGAAGGTCGGCTCCTGGGGCACCACGCCCACCTGGCTGCGCACCGAGTGCAGATCCAACTCCGTCAGCTCCTCCCCATCGAGGAGGATGCGCCCCGAGGTGGGCAGATACAGGCCGAGCAGCAGGTTGGCCAGCGTCGTCTTCCCGGCGCCCGAGCGGCCGACGATCGCCACGCACTGGCCGGGCTCGATGCGCACCGACACGTCCTGCACCACGAGCGGGGACATGGTCGAGTAGCGGAAGGACACCCGGTCCAGCTCGATGCCCCCCTTGAGTTTCACCTCGCGGCCGGGCTTGGACGGATCCTGCTCGGGTGCCGTGTCCAGCACGTCGTCGATGCGCTCGATGTAGCTGCGCAGCAGTTGCAGTTGCGAGCCCGCGGTGACCAGGTTGCCCAGCGGCACCAGCAGTGCCCCGGCGAGCACGTTGAGCCCCATCATGGTGCCCAGCGACATCTTCCCCCCCAGCACCAGGAGGGAGCCGACGGTGAGCAGCACCAGCGGCGCCACCAGCCGCAGCGTTCCCGTGAGCGCGTCCACCCAGGCCGTCAGCTGGCCCTGCTTCAGCGACACGTTGAGCACGCTGACGAAGTTCTCCGAGAAGCGCTGCACCGCCTGGTTCTCCACGCCGAACGCCTTCAGCGTCTGGATGCCGATGAGCATCTCGACCTCGTAGCTCTGGTGCTTCGCCTCGACCTCCAGGCTCTCCGACATCAACGCGCGCTGGCGCCGCATGGACAGCAGGAGGACGAGGATCTGCAACCCGCTCAGCCCCAGCACGATGAACGCCATGAGCGGGCTCACCACGAACAGCACCAGGAAGTAGAGGATCACCAGGGCGCCATCCAGGAGGGTGGAGAGCGTGCTGGAGGAGAGGATCTCCCGCACCGTGGCATTGCTGTTGAGCCGCTGCAGCAGATCGCCCGCCGCGCGTACCTGGAAGAACGCGTAGGGCAGACCCACCAGGTGCTCCATGAAGCCCAGCGTCATGTTCGAGTCCATGCGCGTGCGCAGCTCGAGCAGCAGGTGGCCGCGGATGAGCGAGGTGAGCAGCTGGAAGCCCGCCAGGGCGAGGAAGCCCAGGCCCACCACCAGCAGCAGGTGGGTGTCCCCCTGGGGCACCACGCGATCGATGATCAGCCCCGTCAGCGCCGGCACCGCCAGCGCGAAGAGCTGCAGGATGAGCGAGACGACGATGATGCGCTGGAGGAGGTGCGAGTGCTGGAGCACCTGCAGCGCGTAGCGCGCGGCGGAGCGGGGACGCGGCTTCTTGCCCGTCTCGAAGTGCTCGCCCGGCTCGAACAGCAGCGCCACCCCGGTGAAGGACTGGCGGAAGCGCTCCAGGGACACCTTGCGCCGGCCGTAGCCGGGGTCGAGCAGGTGGACGCCGTCCCGCCCCAGCTTCTCGAAGACGACGAAGTGCGAGAACTGCCAGTGGAGGATGGTGCCGGGAGGCAGGTACGTCAGCGCGTCCTCGTCCACGGAGACGCCACGTCCTCGCAGCCCGAAGCTCTGGGCCGTGCGCACGATGTCCAGCGCGGAGACTCCGTCGCGCGCCGCGCCCATCGCCTGCCGGACCTCCTCCAGGCGCACGGGCTTGCCGTGGTAGCCAAGCACCATGGCGAGCGAGGCGATGCCACACTCGGTCTCCGAGAGCTGGCGCACGAGCGGGATGCGGCGCTCGCGGCCCTTCACGTGGAGGTTGCGGAACGCGGGAAAGCGCTCGGTGAGACCCGGATGCCGGGCGGCTTCAGTCCTCATGTCCCAGTGCTCCCTTCAGACCTGGAATCAGCGTGACGAGGATGCGTTCGGTGTTCACCCGGGCATCGGCCTGGGCCAGCATCCCGTCGAAGTAGTTGAAGGTTCTTCCCTTGATGCGGAACGTGGACGCCGGAGCCTGTGCCCGCACCACCACCAGGGGGCCCGTGAGGGACAGGGCATCCCCGCTGTCCGCGCCCAGGTAGCGGCGCACCTCGTTGGGGCCGACGATCTGGTCTCCCACGGACTGGATGGTGAACGTCTGGTACTCGTGGCTGAAGCCGTTGAGCTCCACGCGCAGCGGCTTGCCCGGCTCGAGCCTCGGCCGGTAGCCACCGGGCAGCAGCGCCACCATCGTCACGCGGACCTCGTCACCCATGACGGAGACGACGCTCTGTCCCGGGTTGACATACTGGCCCTCGCGGACCTTCAGGTTGCTCACGATACCGGCCTGGGGCGCTCGCAGCGTGCGGGCCTGCTGACGCGCTCGTGCCAGCTCGCGCTCGGCGCGCAGCGAGGTGAGCGTCTGACGCGCGGCCTCGTCCGCGGGGTTCTGGAGCACCCGGACGAGCTGCAATTCGAACTCACGCTGGATGCGCTCCAGCGTGGCCGTCTCCTCCCGTGAGAGGAAGCTCACCAGGGGTTGGCCCGCCTCCACCCGTTGTCCGGGCTGTACGTCCACCGAGGCGACGATGCCCGGCGCCTCGACGGTGAGTTCGCTCCGGCCCTCGACCTTCACCATGGCGGGGCCGGAGGCGTACTCGGGGAGGGTGCCGAGCAGCGAGTAGAGGGCCGCGGCGGCGACCAGGGCGACCAGCACCCAGTACGTCCATCGGGTCCATCTGGGGGAGATGCGCAGGAGGTCTCCCGCTTCCTGCGTCCCCTCGTGATGGCGCAGGGCTTCTTCACGGAAGATGCGAGTGGGCCGGGTGGCTTGCATGGCTAGGGTGTGGCTCCCGTTGGCACGAAGCCCTCCGTGTTCTTCTCTCCGGGCCGTGACTGGGGGCTCGGTTGGACATGGACGACCATGCCCGTGGAGACCTCGCGGGGCGGTGGCTGGCTGAAGGTGGCGGTGGCGAAGACCAGGCGGGCCGCGGCATCCACCTCGGGGGCGATGTTCTCCACGACACCCTGGAGGGAGAGGTCCCGTTGGAGCACCTTCAGCTCCACGGGGGTGCCCGGCTGGAACCCGCCCGCCTGCTCCTCGGCCACGGCGAAGCGCACCTTCCACTCACCCGTGCCGAGCAACCGCAGCACGGGCTGCCCCGCGGCCAGGCGCGTGCCAGGGCCGACGAGCCGGGCCGCCACCACGCCAGCGAAGGGCGCCACGAGCGTGGCGTCATCGAGGTGCTGTTTCAGCTCGGTCACCTGGGCCTGGCGCTGGAGCGTCTGGGCCCGGGCCGCCTGCAAGCTGGCGGCGGCGGTGCTCTCCTCGTAGCTCACCTTGTCCAGCTCCTCCCGCGAGTAGACGCCCAGTTGCAGCGAGCGCGGAGTGAAGTAGCGCTCCTTCCTGGCACGTGCCGCGGAGAGGGCGAGCGCGGCGGCGTGTTCCTCGGCACGCGAACCCTGGAGGGTGGCCTGGGCGGCGGCCAGCTCCTGCTGGAGTGAGCGCATGTCGAGCCGGGCGAGCACCTGTCCCTCCCGGACGGACTGGCCGACCTCGACGTCCACCCGCTCCAGCCGCGAGTCGAAGCGGGAGCTCACGTCCACGGAGTCCTTGGGAATGACGACGCCCAGGCAGGGCTCCTGGGGGCCCGAGCGGGAAGCGGCTCCACCGTCCACCACCCGGGCGGGCGGCGGGCCGTTCCCTCTCGTGCTGGGACTCGCGAGGGCGGGCGCCACGGCCCCCACGCTCCCCAGGCAAACCAGTCCCGAGCTCACGGCCACCCTCCACACCCAACGACGCATTCCGTGCCTCCCGTGACAGGTTCCTTCCGGAAAGAGGCGGCCCGGAGGCGTTGTGACGATTTCCGGCGTGAATCCCTCGAGGGCTGACGAGCGGGCCTGCTCGTCACGCGCCAGAAAGGAGCCCTCCCTCACCCTCCCGCGCTCCTCCGTGGGTGATAAGAGAGCCGCCTCGAAGTCGTGGCTTCCACCTGCTCCGGGAGACAGGACGTGCGCATTGGCATCGACCTCGGCGGAACGAAGATCGAGGCCCTCGCCCTCGCCGACGATGGGCGCGAGCTGGGGCGCCTCCGCGTGCCCACGCCGCGTGACGATTACGAGGGGATTCTCCAGACCATCGCCGGGCTGTGCGCGCGCCTGGAGCAGCAGACGGGCCAGCGCGGCAGCGTGGGCGTGGGCATTCCGGGCACCCTCTCCTCGCGCACGGGGCGGGTGAAGAACGCCAACTCGGTGTGGCTGAACGGGCGCCCCCTGGACCAGGACCTCGTCCGGGTGCTGGGCCGTCCCGTCCGGCTGGCCAACGACGCCAACTGTCTGGCGGTGTCCGAGGCGAGCGACGGGGCCGCCTCTGGCCAGGCGGTGGTATTCGCCGCCATCCTGGGCACGGGGACGGGGGCGGGCGTGGCGCTCGGAGGGCGCCCTCACGAGGGCCGCAACGGCGTGGGGGGCGAGTGGGGCCACAACCCGCTGCCCTGGGCGACGCCGGAGGAGACGCCCGGCCCGGAGTGCTATTGCGGCAAGCGGGGCTGCCTCGAGACGTGGGTGTCCGGCACGGGCTTCGAGAATGACTTCGAGCGGCTCACGGGAACGCGCCTCCGGGGGCCGGACATCGCCGCGCGCGCCGAGGCCGGTGAGCCCGTCGCGCTCACCACGCTCGAGCGCTACGCGGACCGGCTGGCGCGCGGCCTCGCCCACGTCATCGACATCCTGGACCCGGACGTCATCGTGCTCGGCGGGGGCATGTCCAATGTCGCGGCCCTGTACCGGTTGGTGCCGGAGCAGTTGCCGCGCTGGGTTTTTGGTGGAGAGGTCGACACACCCCTGCGCCCCGCGCTGCACGGCGATTCGAGCGGCGTGCGCGGAGCGGCCTGGCTGTGGCGGCCCGGGGAGGCGGTTGGCGCGTAGGCCTCGCCCCGGCTGATGGAAGAGGACTCAAACACTCGCATAAGCGCTTGCCTGGTATGCACACGTGGAAACAGGGGCCGCACCCGACAGACCATTCAAAAGCAAATGGAGGGTAGACGGCGCGCCAGAAGGTCATGCATGCTGCGAGTGCTGTCGATGTGACTCCTCGTGTGTGTCGAATAAAGGAAATGGTGGCGCATGACTCTCAAGGGTTTTCTCGCGGGCAGTGTTGGCGCGGTCGTTCTCCTCGGCTCCCAGCAGTCGTTTGCCTGGGATCCGAATGCAGCCCAGCGTGGGTGGGTCGACTCCATTGATGTTCACACGTATCCGGGTCCCATCTTCGGGCCAACGACGACGCTGGGCTTTCATGGATGGGCATGTGTTCGTCCGGGCCTGGCCGACTACGGTGTGCCTTCGACGCAGGTCGCCGTCTATCATGGTGGGCCGCCCGGCGTCGGTACCCGGCTGACTGTTCTCGAGGTTCGTCAGTCCGTGTCTCGTTATGATGTTGTCAACGCTGGCTCGTGCGCGAACGTCAACAATGGCTTCTCGGTATGGGTCGCGAAGCCCGTGTCCTATCCGTCGTCCTACTACGTCACCTACCAGGGTCCGTATGGAGAGATCCTGCTGGAAGGTGTGCGCAACTTCTGAGCTGCTGATCCCCCGGTTGGGGCTGTCAGGTTGGCCCTACCTGTCAGTGGTGGCGGCTCCACGGGCGGTGCCGGCTGGCCGAGCACGACAGGCTATCCCTCGGGCGGAGGCCGGGACAACGCGCCCCCCAAGAAGTAGACGCCTTGGATGAATCCGTGTTGCGCCTGCCCGTGGTGTGGAGTCAGGCGCGACACCTACGGTGAGTTCGGAGGAAACTTCTTCATCAATTCCTCGGGCAGGGGAGAGCGGAGGAATCGTAATCCCTGCCCCTTTCGCTCGGGGATGACGCGAAAGCCCTGGCCCGCGATGCTGACGCGGTCGCCTTCCCGGGCCTCGCCACTGGCAATCCAGGTGTCTGCTTCTTCCCGCGTCGTGAATGTCCGCGAGACTTCGATGTAGTCGATGGCGGGAGTGTAGAACGAGCGGAAGAACTCCCGGTAATCATCGAGCTTTTGAGTCTCGCGAACGTAGAAGAGGGCGACCGCGGCGATTCGAATCGCTTCGTCCTCGGGCGAACCCTCTTGATACTTTTCGTTCACGCCACGTAGAAGCTCGAGGACGGCGTCAACGTCGAAGTTGGGATTGTAGTTCATTGTAGTTCATGGGAACATGACCTTTCGTGTCATCTCTCCTTGATGACACGGTCCTACATCCGAGGTTACCTCCGCTCTGATCTCGTGGTATAGGGTCTCGTTCTGGCTGTCGGGCCCATGTGGAGGTGCGAGGGTGTCCACGAGTCCTGGAGAGATGAGGCTGTTCCCGGATGCCTTGGCACCAGGCACACAAGTGGGCCGCTGGCGCGTGGTGGAGCAACTGGGCGTCGGCGGCCAGGGCGCCGTCTACCGCGTGGAGGACATCGACCACCCCGGCGACTTCTATGCACTCAAGCTCGCATTGTATGCCCACGACGGTCGGGCCGAGCGCGAGGTGGCGCTGATGATGACCCGGGCGGCGCATCCCCATGTGGTGCGGTTCCACGGTTGTGCCCGCTGGCCTCACCCCCGAAAGGGCTGGCTGGGCTTCGTCATGGATTGGGTGCCTGGCCTTGCCCTGGACGTGTGGGCGGAGAAGGACGGCACCACCTTTCGCCAACTCGCCACCGCGGGCGCCACGGTGGCTCGCACCCTGGGCGAGCTGCATGAGCGAGGAGTTCTTCACCGCGACCTCAAGCCCGAACACATCCTCATTCGGGAGTCGGATGGGCAACCAGTGCTGCTCGACTTCGGCGTGGCCTGGTACGAGGGCGCGGTTCCCCTCACCACTGGCCCCCTGCCTCCGGCGACCCTGTTTCAGCTCAGCCCCGAGGCGGTGAGCTTTCTGTGGCGCAGCTCCGAGCGACCCGGAACACACTATGCCTTTCAACCCACGGATGATCTGTATGCCCTGGGTATCTGTCTTTACCGAGCCACCACCGGTCATTACCCCTTCTCCGAGTGGTTGCCATTGGACATGTTGCAGTTGGCCATCGTCCACGTGCAGCCGCTGGCGCCCGTGCTCGTCAACCCCCGGTTGCCTCGGGCTCTGAGTGATGTGATTGTGCGGCTGTTGGCGAAAAACCCAGCGGAGCGCTATCCGAGTGGCGCGGCGCTCGACGCGGCGCTGGTCGCGGCGCTCTCCAGTGAGGATTCGTCGTGGGATGCGAGCATCTTCGAGTGGGAAGAGGTGCCGCCGGCTCATGAAGGGGGCACTCCCGAGCGTCATATTCTCCGGCCCCCAAGACCTAAGCCCTCCTGGACTGCTCCGCCTCCTGCTCCCGTGCAGATGGAGCGGCGGAGTCTCTGGTTCAGCAGTCTCATGCTTGCAGCGGCGGTGTTGCTGCTTCTACTGCCCACCGCGCGAGTTCCGCCAGTCGGGCCGAGTGTCCTTGCTCCAGATGAGGAGTGGGTCACGGATGTGCGGGTCGACCCAGCACCGTCCCAGTTCGAGCAGGCTCCGCTGCCAGCAAGGAATCAGAAGCTGGCCCCCTGCACGGAGGGACTTGAAGTGGAGCTGTCCGGTGCGTGCTGGCTTTCTCTTAGGCAACGGCCTCCAGAATGCCCACGGCAGACCGTCTCGTACAAAGGCCAATGCCTCTTGCCAGTGCCGAAGTCCTCCCGCCCTGTTCCGACCAGCGTGGATGCCGGGGTGCCCGATGCCAGGTAGGACAAATCCAGAACGGAGCCATTCGCGCTACGGCAAGTTCTCCATCCGGGCGCCCTTCGGTACACAGACACTCCAGTCTTGTGGTGGATTCATCCAGACCGAATCTCTGGGGGCCGTCATACAGGAGTCGTCTCCCGAGCACTTCCCGTCCGTACAAAGAGCGTAACACCCCCAAAGGAACCCGAGTCGTTTTGGGTGCACCCCCTCCACGCACACTTCTCCCTTCTTGCAGGGATTGGGTCCATGGTCCCAAGTACAAAATCTCGGAC
The DNA here is from genome assembly GCF_044360685.1 of Cystobacter fuscus. Classification (GTDB taxonomy): domain Bacteria; phylum Myxococcota; class Myxococcia; order Myxococcales; family Myxococcaceae; genus Cystobacter; species Cystobacter fuscus_C. The sequence continues at coordinate 3,074,498 of NZ_CP043491.1, forward strand.
AGAAGCCACCATCCGCTCTCTGTCCTTTGACCCTGCATTCGCTCAGGACGGCGCTGACCTTCCGAGATCTCTCGACGTCGCGAGCCGTGATTTCGACTTCCTTGGATTCGTCATCCATGAGGAATGTGGTTGACGGCGCGACGCCCGAGCCATCCACCATCCCGTACAACCGTCGTGGATTGGCCGGGAGAGATGGGGACGCGGGCGCTTGTTCAGGGGCGGGAGCGTTGTTGGACGAACAGGACGCGAGGCACACGGCCAGTCCGATCACGATGCCAACGGGGAGGCTCATGGGTCTGTTTTATAACCCATGGACTCTCCGGGCTCAGCCGCCCGCGACCATGTCCTGCAACTCCTGCCAGCGGCCGTAGAGGCGATCCACCTCGGCCGCCGTCGCCTCCAGTTCCTTCTGCACCCCGGCCGCCTTCGTCGCGCTCGAGTAGACGGCTGGGTCCAGCAGTTGCGCCTCCAGCTCGCCCTTGCGCGTCTCGGCCGCCTCGATGGCCGCCTCCATCCCATCCAGCTCGCGCTGCTCCTTGTACGAGAGCTTCCCCGGCTTGCGCGCCTGCTTCGGCTCCGCCGCCTGGGCGGGCTCGGGCTTCTTCGCGGCGGGGGCGGGCGCCGCGGCGGCCAGCTTCGCCTGCTGCTGCTCCTTGAGCCGCCGGTACATCCCGAAGTTGCCCTCGTAGCGCGTCACCTTCCCATCCCCCTCGAAGGCGAGGATGGAGGTGGCCACCTTGTCGAGGAAGTACCGGTCGTGCGTCACCAGCAGCACGCTGCCGGTGAAGTTGAGCAGCAGCCCCTCGAGGATGTTGAGCGTGACGATGTCCAGGTCGTTCGTCGGCTCGTCCAGCACCAGCACGTTGGCGCCTTCCAGGAACAGCCGCGCGAGCAAGAGCCGGTTGCGCTCGCCTCCCGACAGCGCCTTCACCTTCATGCGCTGCATGGGCACCGGGAAGAGCAGGTCGTCCAGGTAGTCGCGCAGCGCCACGCGCTGGTCTCCCAGCTCCACCCAGTCGTCCCCTCGCGTCGAGGCCGCCTCGTACACCGTCTGCTCGGGATCCAACGAGGCGCGCGTCTGATCGTAGTACGCCACCTTCGTGTTCTTCCCGATGACCACCTTGCCCGCGTCCGGCGGCAGCTCGCCGAGCAGCACCCGGAGGAAGGTCGTCTTGCCCACGCCGTTGGGCCCCACCAGCCCCACGCGCTCGCCCCGCTGCAGGAGCAGGTTCACGCCCCGCAGCACGTTGCGCTCGCCGTAGGACTTCCGCACGTCCTCGGCCTCGATGACGGTGTGTCCCAGCCGGGGCGCCTGCATCACCTGCAGGCCCGCCACCTTGGGCCGCTGGAAGCCCTTCTCCTCCATCAGCTTGCGCGCCCGCTCGATGCGCGCCTTGCTCTTGGTTCGCCGCGCCTCGGGACCCTTGCGCAGCCACGCCACTTCCTGGGCGATCCACCGCTCGCGCTTGTGCTGCGCCAGGCTCGCCTGCTCCTGCGCCACCAGCTTCTGCTCCACGTACGCTTCGTAGTTGCCCGGGTACGAGGTGAGGCCCGCGCCGGGTTGGATCTCCACGATGCGATCCACCAGCCCGTCGAGGAAGTAGCGGTCGTGCGTCACCAGCAGCAGGGCGCCGGGCAGCTTGTCCAGCTCGTCCTCGAGCCAGTCCACCGTGTCCGCGTCCAGATGGTTGGTGGGCTCGTCCAGCATCAGCAGGTCCGGCCGCGTGAGCAGCGCCCGGGCGATGGCCACGCGCTTGCGCAGTCCTCCGGACAGCTCCGCCACCGGCCTGTCCCAATCCTTCACGCCGAGCCGGTCCAGCAGCGTCTTGGCGTGGTGCTCCGTGTCCCAGCCGCCCAGCTGCTCGATGCGGTCCGACACCGCGGCGAGCTGCTCCATGAGCTTCTCGTGCGCCTCGGCGGGCGCGGACTCCAGGCGCCGGGTGAGCTCGGCCTGGGTGGCCAGGGCCTCCTTCAGTGGCCCCTGTGCCACGCTCAGCTCCGAGGCCACCGTGGCGCCTGGGGCGAACTCGGGCTCCTGCGGCAGGTAGGTGACGCGCGAGCCGCGGCGCAGCTGCAGCTCCCCCGCGTCCGCGCGTGCCGCCCCCGCCAGGATCTTCATCAGCGAGGACTTGCCGGAGCCGTTCACCCCGATGAGGCCCACCCGCTCACCCTCCTCGATGGTGAAGGTGAGCCCCTCGAAGACGGTACGGCTGCCGAAGGACAGTTGGACGTCGGCGGCGCGGAGCAGGGTCACGGGTGTCTCGGGTGCAGAGGGGTTTTCGTCGCGGGTGCTTCTACAACCACTTGGAGGGGCGTGGCCGCTGAGAAGTGGCGGAAGGCGCGGCGGGCGTCACCGGGCGCTGCTCCGGCTGGGCCTGCTGGGGCCGGTCGTTGCGCATGGGAGAACGCGTCTCCTGGCTCCGGCCACCGCCGCCACCGCCGCCTCGACCCCCCCGGCGGCCACCCCGGCCGCCGCCATTGCGGTTGTCCGCGCCGCGCTCACCCCGGGGCGGGTTGTTGGGGCGCGCGCCGCCTCCCGACGACACGGGCCGGGCCTGCTGGCGGGGAGGGGAGTCGCGCCGGGGCGGACGCTCGTCCGACTCGGGCGGGGACACCAGGGCGGAGCGGTGCACCCCGGCCTCCACCACCGGCACGCGCCGGCGGATGGTGCGCTCGATGTCCTTCAGGTACGCGCGCTCCTCGCTGTCGCAGAAGGACAGGGCGATGCCGGCGGCGCCCGCGCGGCCCGTGCGGCCGATGCGGTGCACGTACGTCTCGGGGATGTTGGGCAGGTCGAAGTTGATGACGTGCGAGATCCCGTCGATGTCGATGCCCCGCGCGGCGATGTCCGTGGCCACCAGCACCCGGCACGCGCCAGACTTGAAGGCCGCCAGCGCCCGCTCGCGCGCGTTCTGGCTCTTGTTGCCGTGGATGGGCTCGGCGCCGATGCCCGCGGACTCCAGGTGCCGCGCGACGCGGTTGGCGCCGTGCTTGGTGCGCGTGAAGACGAGCGCGCGCTGGATGCCCTGATCGCTGTTGAGCAGGTGCACGAGCAGGCCGCGCTTCTGCTCCTTCTCCACGAAGTACAGCCGCTGATCGATGGTCTCCGCCGTGGTGGACACCGGGGCCACCTCCACGCGCACGGGCTTGACCAGGATGCTGTTGGCCAGGCCCTGGATCTCCGGGGGCATGGTGGCCGAGAAGAACAGCGTCTGGCGGGGCCGGGGCAGCGCGGCGATGACGCGCTTGACGTCATGGATGAAGCCCATGTCGAGCATCCGGTCCGCCTCGTCGAGGACGAACACCTCGAGCGCCTTGTAGGACACGAAGCCCTGGTTCATGAGATCCAGCAGGCGGCCGGGAGTGGCCACGAGGATGTCCACGCCCTGGCGCAGCGTCTGCTCCTGGGCGTTCTGGCCCACGCCGCCGAAGATGACGGCGGAGGTGAGGCCGGTATAGCGGCCGTAGGCGCGCACGCTGTCGCCGATCTGCGCGGCGAGCTCCCGCGTGGGGCTGAGCACGAGCGCGCGGATGGGACGGCCGCGCGCGGGCGGGGTAGGGCGGCCCACGGAGAGCCGCTGGAGGATGGGCAGGGTGAACGCCGCCGTCTTGCCAGTGCCCGTCTGCGCGCAGCCGAGGACGTCCTTGCCCTCGAGCACGTGGGGGATGGCTTGCTGCTGGATGGGGGTGGGCGTGTTGTAGCCCTCTTCCTTCACGGCGCGCAGCAGGGGTTCGGCGAGCTTCAGATCTTCAAAAGTCATGGATTCTCGAGAGTGGGGGAAAAGGTCCCCGGTGGGTCCGGGCAGAACCAGGCGGTGCGAGCGCCGGACCCGGGAAAAAACAAAGAAGGCGCCTCCGGGGGAGGCGCCTTCCTTCAACAGCCTGGGATGTCAGGCCATGGCGCGCGGAGTATTACTTGCGCGCGGCCTGCTCGGCCGCCAGCTTTTCCTTGTACGCGGCCATGAGGGCCTCGGCCTCGTTGCGGGGCACCGGCGTGTACTTGGAGAACTCCATGGTGAACTCGCCCTTGCCCTGGGTGGCGGAGCGCAGGTCCGTGGAGTAGCCGAACATGGTGTTCAGCGGCACCTCGGCCACCACCGTCACGTAACCCTCGGCCGTACCGGACTCGAGGATGGTGCCACGGCGCTGGTTGATCTGACCGACCACCGAGCCCTGGAAGTCCTCGGGGGCCTGCACTTCCACCTTCATCATCGGCTCGAGGATGATGGGCTTGGCGGCCGCGTAACCCTCGCGGAAGCCCATGATGGCGGCGGTCTTGAACGCCATTTCGGACGAGTCCACCGCGTGGAAGGCACCGTCGTTGATGACGACGCGGATGCCCACGACGGGGAAGCCGATGAGCGAGCCCTTCTTCACGGCCTCGGCGAAGCCCTTGTCGCACGCGGGGATGAACTCGCGGGGGATGGAGCCGCCCACGATGTCATCCACGAACTCGTACTGCTGCACCGCGTCGGAGGGCAGGGGCTCGACGTAGCCGCACACGCGCGCGAACTGACCCGAACCACCGGTCTGCTTCTTGTGCGTGTAGGCGAACTCGCCCTTCTGGGAGATGGTCTCGCGGTAGGCCACCTGGGGCTTACCGGCCACCACCTCGCAGTTGTACTCGCGCTTCATGCGCTCGATGTAGATCTCCAGGTGCAGCTCACCCATGCCGCGGATGATGGTCTGACCGGACTCCTCGTCGCGGTTCACGCGGAAGGTGGGGTCTTCCTTGGTGAAGCGGTTGAGGGCCTTGGAGAAGTTGGCCTGGGCGTCGCGGTTCTTCGGGGACACCGCGAGCGAGATGACCGCGTCGGGCACGAACATGGACGTCATCGTGTACTGCACGGTGCCGTCGGTGAACGTGTCGCCCGAGGCGCACTCCACGCCGAACAGGGCGATGATGTCACCGGCCTGTCCTTCGTTGATGTCGTTCATCTCGTTGGAGTGCATGCGCACGATGCGCGGGACCTTGACCTTCTTCTGGTTGGCCTGGTTGACGATGAAGTCACCCTTGCTCACCTTGCCCTGGTAGACGCGCATGTAGGTCAGCTGACCGTAGCGGCCGTCTTCCAGCTTGAACGCCAGGCCCACGAAGGGCTTGTCCGGGGTGGACTCGAGGATGACCTTCGCCTCGTTGTTCTTCTGGTCCAGCGCCTCGTTGGTGACCTCGGAGGGGTTGGGCAGGAAGGAGCAGATGGCGTTGAGCAGGAGCTGCACGCCCTTGTTCTTGTACGCCGAGCCGCACATGACCGGCGTCATCTTGAGCCCGATGGTGGCGCGGCGCACCGCGGCCATGATCTGCTCGTTGCTGATGGCGCTGTCGGACAGGAAGAGCTCACCGAGCGCGTCGTCGACCTCGGCGACCTTCTCGATCATCTCCTGGCGGTCCGCCTTGGCCTGCTCGAGCAGCTCGGCGGGGATCTCTTCCTCGCGGATGTTCTCGCCGGACTCACCGTCGAAGTAGAAGGCCTTCATCTGGATGAGGTCGACGAGGCCCTGGAAGCGGTCCTCGGCGCCGATGGGAAGCTGCAGACGCACCGGGTGGTGGTTGAGCTTCTCCTTCAGCTGGGCGGCCACGCGCTGATAGTTGGCGCCGGCGCGGTCCATCTTGTTGACGAACGCGATGCGCGGAACCTTGTAGCGCTTCATCTGCCGGTCCACCGTGATGGACTGGGACTGAACGCCGGACACCGAGCAGAGCACCAGGATGGCGCCGTCGAGCACGCGCAGGGCGCGCTCCACCTCGATGGTGAAGTCGACGTGTCCCGGGGTGTCGATCAGGTTGATGTTGTACTCGCCCCACATGGCGTAGGTGGCGGCGGACTGGATCGTGATGCCCTTCTCACGCTCCAGGTCCATCGAGTCCATCTTCGCGCCCACGCCGTCCTTGCCACGAACCTCGTGAATCTCGTGGATGCGGCCCGTGTAGAAGAGGATGCGCTCGGAGAGCGTCGTCTTGCCCGAGTCGATGTGGGCGGAGATACCGATGTTGCGAACCTTTTCGATGGGAACTTGGGAGGCCACGTGAGTCGGTCCTTCTGCTGATTGAAAGTCCAGCGGGAACAGGGCAGGGGGCGCCCTTACTTCCCGAAGCTTTGAGTTTCCAGCCAATTCGGCATGGAGCCGGGCAGCCGTCTACTCCCTCTCGGGCTCCAGGGGAAGCCCCCCAGGGGTGAGTAGATGGTGGAGGCGGGATGCCTACATCGGGGGGTGTAACGGCCGGGTGACGGGAAAACTTCGGGCGTTCCACCCCCGTATCCGAGGCCGTCCAGAGGACGAGCGGGGCGGCGGGAGCTGGTGTGCTACCCCGGGGCCTGGGGCGGCGGGTAGAGGAGGCCCTCGGCGATCTCCGCGTCGGTGAGCAGCCGGAAGCCACTCTCGGCCACGTCCAGCTCCACCCCACCCACGGCCTCGCGGTGCAGGGCGCGCACGGGCAGTCCCACCGAGCCGAGCATCCGCTTGACCTGGTGGTTGCGGCCCTCGGTGACGGTCACCTCCACGGTGTGCGCGTCGCGCAGCCGCACCGTCGCCGGGCGCACCGGCCCATCCTCCAGCTTCAGGCCCTGGCGCAGGGGCTCCACCTTCTCCTCGTCCGCCTCGCTGAAGACGGTGGCCACGTAGCGCTTGGGCAGGCGCGTGTCGGGGGACGTCACGTGCGCCACGAGCTTCTCGTCATTGGTGAAGAGGAGCAGCCCCGTGGTGCCCCGGTCCAGCCGCCCCACCGCGTGCCAGGTGAAGCGGGCCAGGTCCGGCGGCAGTTGGGGCAGGAGCACCTCGTAGACGGTGCCCACGCGGTGCTGGCCCACGGTGGAGGTGAGCAGCTCCGCGGGCTTGTGGAAGGCGAGCACCCGGGTGGGCGCCGCCGTGGGCAGGGCCGCGCCGTCCACACGCACCGTGGCCCCCGGGGGCACGGGGGCCAGGGGCTGTTTGACCACCCGGCCATTCACCGTCACCCGGCCCGCCTGGATGGCCTCCTGCGCCTCGTCCTGGGGCATCACCCCCGCGCGGGCGATGGCGCGTGCCAGCCAGTCCGGCTTGGCCTTGCCCTCCCAGCGCCCCGGGTTGGCGTTCTTGGCGAGCGACGGTGCGGTGCGGCGGGGCGGGGGCTTTCGGGACATGGCGAGCGGGCCACTGTAGCGGTGGTGCCTCGGTGCCGCGAGGACTACTCCTCGTCGAAGTCCTCACCCTCGGCCGAGCCCGGTGTGGGCCCCGGCTCGCCCTGGGGAACCTTGCGCTCCTCGCCGTCGAGTCCCTCCGCGGACTGGGGCGTGTGCGGATGATAGCCCCACGAGGCCGCGTCCTTCGTGGGGGCGTTCTCCGAGGCGTCCTGGGGTCCGTTCCTCACGGCCCTGCGTTCATCGGGCTGGTGACTCATGGTTCGCTCCTTTCCGCGATGGAATGTCCCCTCAATGTAGGGACGCGGGCGGAAGCGGGGGCCACGCCGAGCGGAGCGCTCCAGGCGGGCACCTCTCGCCGGAGGGTAGGGGAGGGGGCCTCACGGCGGATGCCTGGCCGCCTGGGCTAGCGCAGCCGCTTGGCCAGGGTGTGCAGGGCGGCGAGCCACAGCCGCGCCTCCTTATGGGTGAGGCGGGAGCGGCGCAGGGGCGCGAACAGCTCGCGCAGGGCGGGGCGGCCCCGGGGGTGCGCGTCCACGAGGAACCCGCCGGAGACGAGCGCCGCCTCCAGGGCGGACTCCACCTGGGTCAGCTCGGTGTCCGTGGCCGCCACGGGCAGGGGCGCGGGCGGCGGCGGCGCGGCCGCGAGCGTGGCCATGCGGATTTCATAGGCGTAGAGCAGCACCGCCTGGGCGAGGTTGATGGAGGGCTGCTCGGGCGCGGTGGGCACGGCGGACAGGTCGTGGCAGCGCTCGACCTCGGCGTTGGTGAGGCCACTGCGCTCGTCCCCGAAGACGAGCGCCACGGGGCCCTGGGCGGCGCGCCGCACCAGCTCCTCGCCCACGGCGCGCGGGGACAGGCGCCGCTTGCCCTCCACCTTGCGCGAGCTGGTGCCCACCACCCACACGCAGTCCGCCACCGCCGCGTCGAGCGAGTCCGCCCGGCCCGAGCCCTCCAGCACGTCCTCGGCGTGCACGGCGAGCCGGCGCGCGGGGGCGAGGTCCTCCGCCTCGGGGTTCACCCAGGTCCACTCGGCGAGGCCGCAGTTCTTCAGGGCCCGCGCCGCGGCCCCCAGGTTCTCCGCGTTGCGCGGGCGCATCAACACCAGCCGGATGGGCAGGGACATGGGCCGCGCACCTTAATGCATGCCCTCCAATGCATGCCCTCCCCCGTTGGATGGCGCGCTTCAGGACGCACGGATGGACTGTCTTCCTTTAGGCTCGTGACGGAAAGGACGCAGAACCCTCGATTTCCGCCATGGTCCGAGACATCGCCTTCCTGACCTTCCCCGGGTTCTTGAACCTCGATCTCGCTGGGCCGACGGCGGTCTTCGAGCCGCTCACCCCCGCGCTGATCCCGAGCCCCTACCGGCTGCACATGGTGTCCGCGAGGGGAGGGCTCGTGGCGAGTTCCTCGGGCCTGGAGGTCATGACGCGGCCCCTGGGGGAGGCCGTGTTCGACACGCTCGTCGTCGTCGGAGGGCCGGGCACCTGGGCGGCGATGGAGTCGCCCGAGCTGCTCGGGCTCGTGCGGCGGGCGGCGGGGGCCTGCCGGCGGGTCGCGAGCATCTGCGTCGGGGCTTTCGTGCTCGCCGCCTCGGGTCTGCTGGAGGGCCGGCGCGCGACCACCCACTGGCGCTTCGCGGCGCAGTTGCAGCGCCGCTTCCCCCGCGTCCGGGTCGAGGAGGATCGCATCTTCATCCGGGATCAGTCGATCTGGACCTCGGCCGGAGCCAGCGCGGGCATCGATCTCTCGCTCGCGCTGCTCGAGGAGGATTGCGGCATCGAGGCCTCACGCGCCATGGCGCGCGAGCTGGTGGTCTACCATCGGCGGCCGGGAGGGCAGTCGCAGTTCTCGACGCTGCTGGAGCTCGAGCCTCCCTCGGATCGGATCCGCCACGCGCTGGCCTTCGCCCGCGAGCACCTGCATGAGCCTCTGGGCGTGGAGCGGCTCGCGAGGGAGGCGGGCCTGAGTCCCCGCCAGTTCGGCCGGACGTTCCTCGCCGAGACGGGACAGACTCCGGCCAAGGCCGTGGAGCGGCTGCGCGCCGAGGCGGCCCGGGCGCTGATCGAGACCACGCTGGAGCCCATCGAGCGGATCGCCCAGGCGGTGGGCTTCTCGGATCCGGAGCGCATGCGCCGGGCCTTCATCCGGCTGTTCGGACAGCCTCCCCAGGCCCTCCGGCGGGCGGCGCGTTCCTTGGAGCCAGGCCCCACCGCGCGGCGGGCCGTGGGGTGACGCCAAGGGGGCGTCATTGACCGCCCCCCAGGGGCCCTCCTAGGGTTGCCCCCAGGTCTCACCCGTCCAGCGTGGCTCCCGGAAGCGTCCGTGGCTCGCTGGCCACCGTGTGGGCGCCCGGCCGCGCAGGGGACGCGCTCGGGCTCCCGTTCTTCCCTCCCATCCTTCTCAGCTCCCCCCACGTGGCCCCCCTGGCATGCCGCGTGAATCACTCGCCGCACCCCTCTCGGAGAAACCATGAATCCGCAGTCCGTCCCCAAGCCTCTTCCACCCCGCGCGGGCAGATCGCGCTGGTTGCTGGCGGCGCTGCTCGTGAGCACGCTCTCCGCCTGCAAGAAGGACGAGCCCCAGGCCCCGTCCCCCGCGACGAGCCCCGCTCCCGGCGCTCCCGCCCCAGGCCCGGCCTCCCCGTCCGGCTCCGCGCCCACCGCGCAGTCCCTCCTGCCCACCCTCTATGAGCTGGGCCCCCAGGGCATGCTTCCGCGCGAGGTGGTGATCGAATTCCCCCGCGCCGTGCGGCCCGATGACCAGGAGGTCCGCAAGGGCACCGTCGTCACCGTCTCGCCCGACGCGCCGGGCCTGCTCAGCTTCAAGGGCCCCTCCACGCTCGTCTTCACCCCCCAGAAGCCGCTCGCCTTCAACACCTCCTATACCGTCTCCCTCGACGCGCTGGAGCTGCAGGACGGCACCGTCATCAAGCCCCCCACCGCCGGGAAGTGGAGCCGCACCTTCACCACTCCCGCCTTCGCCTTCCTGCGCCTGGCGCCCCGGCAGGTGGATGCGCGCAAGGGCAAGGTGGAGGTGGACCTCGTCTTCTCCGGCCCCGTGGACGTGGCCAACGTGCGCCGCCTCGCCTCCTTCTCCGTGGACGGCAAGGCCCTGTCCGACGTGAAGCTGCGCTCCCAGCCCAACAACCCCCACACCGTCACCGCCACCCTCGGCGGCGCGAGCCTCCGCCCCGGCGCCGAGGTGGGCTTCTCCCTCAAGGCGGGCCTCTTGCCCTCGGGCTCCAAGAGCGCTCCCGCCGCCGCGGGCACCGGCTCGTTCACGCTGCACGTGGGCAAGCGCCTGGACATCACCAACGCCTATGTCCAGGAGGGCTCCACCGGGCACTACATCGAGGTGCGCTGCCGCGAGCGCGCCGGCGATGACGCGCCCAGCGAGGAGGAGGGCGAGGAGGAGTACTACTACTACGGCAACACGGGCGATCGCTGCAGCCTCGACGAGGACTCGGCCGCGGACACCATCCACTTCAGCCCGCCCGTGGCCTTCTCCGTGTCGCCCTCGCGCTTTGGCTTCCGCATCCTCGGCGACTTCAAGCGCGGCACCTACGCGATGACGATCGACGCGGGCGCCACCTCGAACGCGGGCGGCACGCTGCTGTCCACCTACGAGAAGTCCTTCTCCATCTCCGCGCGCAGCGCCCAGCTGAGCTTCGGCTCCACCGGCCGCTACCTGCCGCGCTCCGCCTGGCGCAACCTCCCCCTCAACCACCTCAACCTGGACGCGGTGGAGCTCGTGGTGCGCCACGTCCCCCAGGAGAACCTCCTCTTCTGGATGAGCGATGACGAGCGCGAGGCCGCCAACGAGCGCACCTCCAACGTCATCGCGCGCAAGTCGTTGCCCGTGCAGGGCCCCCAGGACACCCTGGCCACCACCTGGCTGGACGTGGGCTCGCTCGTGCCCGCCTCCACCCGCGGGCTCGTGGAGATCACCGCCTCGGGCGGCTCCAAGTCCGCCGCCTCTCGCATCCTCCTCACGGACCTGAGCCTCGTGGCCAAGCGTGGCCTGGCCCCCAAGGGCTCCAACGCCAAGGAGGAAGTGTGGGCGTGGGCGCTCGGCATGGAGAACACCGAGCCGCTGTCGGGCGTCGAGGTGTCGCTCGTGAAGAAGAGTGGCCAGGTCGTGGCCCGCTGCACCACCGGGGGCGCGGAGGGCTGCAAGCTCTCGGTGCCGGTGGACCCCGTGGACACCGCCGAGCCCTTCGCCCTGTTCGCGCGCAAGGGCGAGGAGTTCACCTACCTCAAGTACAGCGAGCTCCAGACGGACATCGCCAACTCGGACGTGCAGGGCGAGCCGTACCGCGCGCAGCAGCCCTACCGCGCCGCGCTGTACTCGGACCGGGGCGTGTACCGCCCGGGTGACACCGCCCACGTCGTCGCGGTGCTGCGCAACCAGGAGGACGTGGCGCCCCCGGCGGGCGTGCCCGTGGAGCTCAAGGTGGTGGATCCGCGTGAGAGGGACTTGCGCAAGCTGACGCTCAAGACGAACGAGGCGGGTCTGGTGTCGCTGGACGTGCCCTTCGAGGCCTACCAGGACACGGGCGCCTACCGCGTGGTGCTCAGCGTGGGCGACAAGCAGGTGGCCACCTATGGCCTCAACGTGGAGGAGTTCGTCCCCGAGCGCATGAAGGTGACGGCCCAGGCGGACAAGCCCGGGTACGTGCAGGGCCAGGAGGTGCCGGTGACGGTGCAGGCCGCCTACCTCTTCGGCGGCTCGGCCGCGGGCAGCCCCGTGGAGGTGACGTGCCGCCTGGAGCCGTCCGTCTTCCGCCCCAAGGAGAACGGCCAGTACGCCTATGGCGTGTGGCGTCCGGAGGAGTCCGAGGCCAAGGGCAGCGTGCTCGGGCAGGTGAAGGGAGAGCTGGATGACAAGGGGCAGGTGCTCGTGCGCTGCCCGGCGCAGCAGTCCGCGGGTGGCTTCAAGGGCCCCGCGCAACTCGTGGCCCTGGCGAGCGTCTTCGAGGCCGGCAGTGGCCGCTCCACGGTGGGCTCGGCCAGCGTGCCCGTGCACCCCGAGGCCTATTACGTGGGCCTCCAGGCCAACGTGCAGAAGGTGCGCGCCGGCCAGCCCTTCACCGTCACCGGCGTGGTGGTGGACTGGCAGGGCGCGCCGTATGGCCAGCAGATCAAGCCGCTCGACGTGGAGTACCTGCGGCTGGACGAGGAGTACGGCTACTTCTACGACGAGCAGTCGGGCGAGGAGCGCTACCAGCGCCACCTGCGCGCCGTGCGCGAGGGCCGCACCCCCGTGAAGCTCGAGGGCGGCAAGTTCACCTTCCAGGTGACGCCCTCCACGGACTCCGCGGGCTACGTGGTGCGCGTGCGCTCCGGCGCCGCGCAGACGGATCTCCAGCTGGAAGGACAGGGCCGCTATGCCTGGTGGGGCGGGGCCTCGCGGGTGGATCAGACGCCGCGTCCGGCCCGGCCCACCTCGCTCGCGCTGGAACTGCCCGATGCGGCCAGGGTGGGCGAGGCGCTCGCCGTGAAGGTGAAGGTGCCCTACCGCGGCCGCATCCTCTTCACCGCCGAGACCGACGGCGTGCAGGCCGCCGAGTGGAAGGCCGTGGAGCCGGGCGAGACGACGTGGAGCTTCACGCCCTCGGCCTTCGCGCCCAACGTGTACATCAGCGCCTTCCTGGTGAAGGACCCCCATCTGGAGTCCGCCCAGGCCTTCATGCCGGACCGCGCCTTCGGCGTGGCCAGCGTGAAGGTGACGCCGGTGGACTTCACCCAGGCCGTCACCCTGAAGGTCCCCGGCGAGGTGCGCTCCAATGACTCCCTGCCGGTGGAGCTGGAGCTGGGCGCGGTGGAGCCCGGCACCTTCGCCACCGTGGCGGTGGTGGACGAGGGCATCCTCTCGCTCACGCGCTTCGAGAGCCCGGATCCGATCACCGAGCTGTTCAAGAAGCGCGCGCTGGGCGTGCAGACGTACGAGACGCTCGGGTGGACGCTGCTCATTCCTCCCGCGGGCGCCAGCCGCTCCACGGGCGGTGACGGCGACGGGGGTGCCTCGGGCCGGGTGCAGCCCGTCAAGCCCGTGGCCCTGTGGAGTGGCGTGCTGCCGGTGCCGGCCTCCGGCAAGCTGCGCGTCCCCTTCCAGTTGCCCCAGTACCGCGGCGCGGTGCGCGTCATGGTGGTGACGAGCGGCCCCAAGCGCATCGGTCACGCCAGCAAGCAGGTGCTCGTGCGCGATCCGCTCGTGCTCCAGACCACGCTGCCGCGCTTCCTCAGCCAGGGGGATGAGATCCAAATCCCCGTCTTCGTCACCAACCTGTCCGGCAAGGCGCAGGACGTGAAGGTGTCCCTGTCCGCGGAGAACCTCCCGGTGCCCGGCATGGCCATGCCCGCCGGCGCGCAACCCTCGCCCCTGCAACTGCTCGGCAAGAGCGAGGGCCGGATGCGGCTGGAGAACGGCAAGGCGGGCACGTTCGTCTTCCAGGGCAAGGCGGTGCAAGCGGTAGGCGCCGCGCGCCTCAAGGTGACGGCAGAGGGTGGCGGGCACACCTCGTTCGAGCAGCTCGACGTGCCCTTCCTCCCCTCGGGTCCGCGTGAGCGCAAGGTGCAGCGCGTGGAGCTGGCGGCGGGCACGACGGACCTCGCGCCCCTGCTCCAGGGCTGGCTGCCCACGAGCGAGCGCTCCACGTTCTGGGTGACCACCAACCCCTACGCCCAGTCCTTCCAGCACCTGTCCTACCTCGTGCAGTACCCCTACGGCTGCATCGAGCAGACGACGTCCTCCACCCGGCCGCTGCTCTATGTCTCCGAGTTCGTCGACAGCGTGGACCCGAGCCTCACGGCCAACGCCAAGGTGGAGGACATGGTGCTCTCGGGCATCCGGCGCGTCTTCTCCATGCAGACGTCCTCGGGCGGCTTCGCCTACTGGCCGGGCCAGTCCGAGCCCGTCGCCTGGGGCACGGCCTACGCCACGCACATGCTGCTGGACGCGCAGAAGCGCAAGTACGAGGTGCCGCAGGACCGGCTCGATGACGCGATCAAGTGGATGACGGAAGCCGCCAAGCACCCCGAGCGGCTCAACCACTACGGCTATGACGATGGCTCGGAGGCCTACGTGCAATACGTGCTGGCGCTCGCGGGCAAGGGCCAGAAGGCGCGCGTGCAGAAGCTCATCGACGAGCTGGGCAACCGGAAGTTCTACAGCGCCAACCAGCGCGCCGAGCAGGACTACCTCCTCAAGGCCGCGCTGTACCTGGCTGGAGATCGTCGCTACGAGAAGGACCTGCGCAACCCGGACGTCTCGGCCCTGAGCGAGGAGCGGTGGAACTCCTGGTCCTTCTACTCGGACCGGCGCCGGCGCGGCCTCATGCTGAGCACGTTCCAGGATCTGTTCGGCAATGACGCCGCCGGCGAGCCGCTCGCGCAGCGCGTGGCCGAGGCGCTCCAGCACGAGCGCAGCGAGTACTACACCACGCAGGAACTGGTCTGGGGCATCACCGGCCTGGGCAAGCGCGTGGCGGGCGCGGCCTCCTCGTTCTCGCCGCCGGTGCTCACCGCGGAGGGCAAGGAGCTGGCGCCCCAGGTGGGCACCAAGCAGCGCGCGAGCGACCGGACGTGGGCGCTGGTGCGCGCGAGCGAGCGCAAGGGCCTCACGCTCAAGGTCCCGGAGAAGGGCGAGGGCAAGCTGTACCTGGTGCTCGCCAGCGACGGCGTGCGCGCGGACGGCGTGTACCGCACCGGGGGCCAGGGGCTGTCGCTCACGCGTCAGTACCGCAACCTCGCGGGCGACGTGCTCGACGTGAAGGGCGGCCAGATGAACCTGGCGGACCTCGTCTACGTGGAGGTGATCATCAAGAACAACTCGGGCGAGCGCATCCAGAACATCGCCCTGGTGGATCGGCTGCCCGCGGGCTGGGAGATCGAGAACGCGCGGCTGGGACGGGGAGGCTCGGTGGAGTGGGCCTCCGCGGACAACCAGTGGGCCGCGGACTACGTGAACCTCCGGGATGACCGCGTGGAGGTGTTCGGCGCCCTGAACGCGGGCGAGTCGAAGACGGTGGTGTACGCGGTGCGCGCGGTGACGTCCGGCGCGTTCACGCTGCCCCCCGTGGAGGCGGAGGCGATGTACGACCCCCGCATCTGGGCGCGCGAGGCGGGTGGCTCGGTGCGCATCTCCGGACCCTGGGCGGACTTCCTGCTCTGATGGCTCCGCGGCTCTCCAGGAAGAGGGCCCTCCAGGGGGCCCTCGCCGTGCTGTCCCTCCTGCTCGCCGCGCTCGCCGCGGCGTGGTGGGTGCCGCTGCCCGCGCGCCTGCTCGAGCAGCACTCGGTGGTGGTGGAGTACCGGGACGGCACGGTGGCGCACGTCTTCCTGGCGCCGGACCAGCGCTGGCGCGTGCCCACGGTGCTGGACGAGGTGGATCCGGCCTACGTCCAGGCCCTGCTGGCGCTGGAGGACAAACGCTTCGCGTGGCACCCCGGGGTGGATCCCCTGGCGGTGGTGCGCGCGGCGATGACGAACGTGCTCCGGGGGCGGCGGGTGTCCGGCGCCTCCACGTTGACCCTGCAACTGGTGCGGGTGCTCGAGCCCCGGCCACGCACCTTCGCGTCCAAGCTCGTCGAGTCCCTGCGCGCCGCCCAGCTCGAGCTGCGGCTGTCCAAGCGGGAGATCCTCGCGGCCTATCTGCAGTTCGTGCCCTATGGGCGCAACATGGAAGGGGTGGAGGCGGCGGCGCTGGCGTACTTCGGCCACCGGGCCACCCACCTGAGCGCGGCGGAGATGGCCACGCTCCTGGCGGTGCCGCAGAACCCCAACCGGCGGTTTCCCTCGCCGGCGAACGTGGCGCGGCTCCAGGCGGCGCGGGACTCGGTGGCGAGCCGGTTGCTCGACGCCGGGGCACTGCCGCTCGGGCCGCCCGAGGCGCGGGTGACGCCCGAGGCCGTGCTGGCGGAGGTGCGCGCCACGCCCCTGCCGTCGCGGCTCATGCCCTTTCCCCGGGAGGCGCCCCATGCGGCGGCGTGGTTGCGCGCCCAGCGGCCGGGACAGCTCGTGCTGCGCACGACGTTGGACACGGGAGCGCAGCGGCTGACGGAGCGGGTGATGCGCGAGGCCGCGCCCGGGCTTCGCTCCCAGGCCATCCACAACGGCGCGGCGGTGGTGGTGGACCGGGAGCGCGCCGAGGTGGTCGCCCTGGTGGGCAGCCTCGACTTCTTCGACACCGCGCATGGCGGACAGATTCCAGGCTTCGCGACGGCGCGCTCACCCGGCTCGGCGCTCAAGCCCTTCATCTATGCCCTGGCCATCGACGAGGGACTGGCCGGGCCGGAGCAGCGCGTGGCCGACATCCCGGCCGCGTATGGCACCTACGCGCCGCGCAACTTCGATGGGAAGTTCCAGGGGCTCGTGCGGCTGGAGAGCGCGCTGTCGCAGTCGCTCAACCTGCCCTTCGTGAAGCTGTTGCAGCAGCTCGGGGTGGAGCGCTTCCTCGGCACGCTGCGGCTCGCGGGCGTGACGAGCCTGAACCCGGAGCCGGGGCATTACGGCCTGTCCGCGTCGGTGGGCGGCATCGAGCTCACGCCCCTGGAGGTTGCGGGCCTCTACCTGGCGCTCGCCGAGGACGGGCGGGCACGGCCCCTGAAGGTGCTGGCGGAGGACGAGTCCGGGGCGGCCCAGGAGCTCTTTTCTCGCGGGGCGGCGTGGCTCACCCGGCGGGCGCTGTCCTTGAGGGACCGGCCGGACTTCCCGGCGCGGCGCCAGCTCACGGGGCTGCCGTCCCAGGTGCACTGGAAGACGGGGACGAGCTTCGGCCACCGCGATGCGTGGGCGGCCGGCTCCGGGCCACGGCACACCGCGGTGGTGTGGACGGGCAACTTCGACAACTCGCCCAGTGTGCACCTGGTGGGCGCGGAGGCGTCGGGGCCGCTGCTGTTCGACATCCTCGAGGGGCTCGCGCCCCGGGGCCGCACCGAGGACCCTGACATGGTGGTTCCCCCGGACCTCACCCAGGTGGAGGTCTGCGCCTGGTCGGGCCATCTGCCCACCGAGGCCTGTACCCAGCGCAAGCTCGTGTACGCCGAGCGCAGCCACGTGCCCACGGCGGTCTGTCCCTATCACCAGCAGGTGGAGGTGGAGGTGGCCACGGGGCTGGCGGTGAGCCCCGCGTGCCGGGCCGGGCGGCGCACCGAGATGCGGGTGTTTCTCTCCTGGCCCGCGAGCATCCGGCGGTGGCTCGACGAGCAGCACCGGCTGTTGCCCCAGCCTCCCGCCTTCGCGCCCGGGTGCGAGCCCGGTGGTGCGCGGCGTGCCCCGGAGATCATCTCGCCCGGGGCGGGGCAGGTGACGCTATTGATTCCCGGCCTCCCGGCGGATCAACAGGAAGTGCCGCTGGAGGCCGAGTCGGAGGAGGCGCGGGAGCTGGCGTGGTTCGTGGACGGGGAGTTCCTGACCTCGGCGCGAGCGGACGAGCGGGTGTGGTGGGCGCCCTCCGAAGGGACGCATGAGATTGTCGTCTCGGATGATCGAGGGCTCAGTGCCCGACGGATCCTGAAGGTGCGCGAGCGGCGTTAGGCCCGCGACTGGACACTCCCCGACGTTCGGCTCCAGTTCGCCGGAGCTTCGAGGTGCGGAGGCTCTAACTTGGTGGCATGAGACTCCGCTCACTTCCTCTCCTCGTGGCCTGGGGGAGCTTCGCGGTGACGACGGCTGCGTCCGCCTGTCCGGATTGCCCCACCAGCCGGGTGGTGCGGCGCGCGATTGTCGAGGTCGGGTTCGTGGACGCGCTGGTGATGGTGTGCGTGCCCTTCCTGCTCATCGGCTTTCTCAGCGCGCTCCTGTACCGCGTGGGCCTGGTGGAACGGCAAGGAGAAGACCATGGCGGGTGAGGCACGGCATCAAGGAGCGCTCATCTCGGCGGGCGTGTTGCTCGGCACGGGGATGGGCGGCTTCGTGGACGGAATCCTCCTGCACCAGATCCTCCAGTGGCACAACATGCTCTCGTCGCGGCTGCCGCCCACGGAGCTGGTGCCGATGAAGATCAACATGTTCTGGGACGGTCTGTTCCACGCCTTCACCTGGCTGATGACGGCGATTGGCCTGGGCCTGTTGTGGCGCGCGGGCCAGCGCCCCGAGGTGCCCTGGTCGACGCGCACCTTCCTGGGCTCGCTGTCCATCGGCTGGGGCGCGTTCAACGTGGTGGAGGGGCTCATCGACCATCAGTTGCTCGGCATCCACCACGTGCACCCCGGGGAGGGGCAGTTGGCCTGGGACATCGGTTTCCTGCTCTTCGGGGCCCTGCTCATCGTGGGGGGTGGTGCGCTCGTGCGTGCGGGGCGTGACGACACCCTGCCACGAGGCGTCGTCCCGCCCGTGCTTTGAGGGCCGGCCGCATCGACGGGCCGCACGGGGACGGACACCAGGCCAGCGCGAACTCCATCCAATACGGCGAGAGACATGCGCGGCTCGTCCCACGAGATCGTCGTGCCCATAAAAAACCGTACAGCCGCTGTACGTTAATTTTGATTCTGTGCCAGCCCCGCGTGGCCCATCTTCGTCTCATCAACGGAGATGCCAATGAACAGAATTGCTGACACCGCCAGGCTCTTTCTTCTCGCCATCCTCGCGATTTCTCATGTCCAATGTCAGGGCATGTCCAACATCCGGACGGAGATCAATCCGAACGCCGCGACCGTCGCGCGCACCGAACTGCTCATCCACGCGCCGCCGAAGGCGATCTGGTCGGTATTGACCGGGATCGACCGCTGGACCGACTGGATGCCCGAGTTTGCCTCGGCGCGGCTCGAAGGGCCCCTCGCCCCCGGTTCGGTGATCTTCTGGGAGCCCCCAGAGCAGGTGGTGGAGTCTCGTCTCGTCGTCGTGGAACCCGAACGCCGGCTCATCTGGAATGGCACGGATGGCGCCGTCCATGTGTGGGAATTGATCCCGATGGCCAACGGCACACTCCTGCGCAACGAAGAATCCATCGACGAATGGAAGCTTGCCGGCTCGGTCGACGGGAACGCATACCTCACCGAGGCCCTCAACACATGGAACAGCCGCATTGCCCAACAGGTAGCTATACGGGGCGGTTCATGACGGCCCCGTCTCCACCTCGATCGATGCTTGGACAAGCGCACAGCGGCGCGGACTTCGCGGGCTTGCTCACCACCGACAGGTGGAGCGCTTACGAGTGGGTGGACGCGGGGCTGCGCCAGCTGTGCTGGGCACACCTCACACGCAAGGGGTTGCCGGCGGACGGCAAGCGCGCTGCGCCGGCTATGGGCACTGCCGGGATCGTTCAGTCCGGCGTGCGCCAGTAGTCCGCCATCAGCTCGACGGACCAGGAAGGCTGGCGCAGAGGGCTGCGCGGGAGGAACTCCGCCATGACCGGCTTGATGTCCAGCACCGGCGTGCCATCGATCGCGTCCAGTTCGCCGACCCACAGCCGGGTGCCTTCCGTACGCAGCAGGCGGCAGATTGTGGTGCCGATGCGGTTGGGCCGGTTCTTGCCGCGCTGGGCAAAGATGCCGACCTCGGGCCAGTCCGGATTGTTGCGTGGATGGCGCGCGCCATACACTACGCGGCCGGGCTCGACGCGATGGAACAGGTAGAGGATTTCCACGTGCGAGAATTCGGTCAGGCCCCGCAAGGCCTCGGGCCCGAATTCCGGCGCCAGCGCGATGCAGGCTTCGGAATCGCCCCAGTCATCGTCCTCGGCTTCGGTGCGCGCGGCCTGGACATGTCCGATGGCGCGCAATGTGTAGTCCATGATCGTCTCCTTGTCTGGATGATGGCGCGGCACATGGCCGGCAGTGGCCGAGGCCGCATCGGGATGATACCCGGCCCAACGGGCCTGCGGTCGCCGCCGAGGGAGACCGCCCCACGAAACTGGGGCAGGCTCACCCGGGAACAACGCGTGGTCTGCGTGCAGCTCACTCTGTCGAATCGAAACGGGCGAGGGCGAGCGCGAATGCCGGGTAGCGCTGAGCCAGATCGGCCAGCTGGTTACGAAATTCCTCCGTTCGATCGGCTGGCTCCAGCATCAGCATCGGCAGGTACTCCGCAACGTCCAGCACCGCGGCGACATCACCACTCCTCCCCTCATAGGCCATGCTCCTCGCCAAGACCAAGACGGCATTGATAGCGGAGAGCGCGTTTCTACTCTTCAAGCTTGAAATCACAGGTGGCCTCCCACTCCTGGTACGCTACCGTGACGCCTGGAATCGGTGTGCCTCTTGTTCCCGGCCGCACGAGAGAGGGACGGGGGCCATGTGGAGGGGGAGGGCAGGAGCCGAGGGGCCGAGGATGGCCGCTGGCAGGGGTCGCCCGAGCGCGGAGCTGCAGGTGCTCTCTCTGGAGTTGAAGAAGCGAGCCAATGAGCAGATGTCGGCCTACCTTGCCCTGGCCTCATTTTTCGAGAATCGAGAATGATGCGAAGACGGTCCTGGCGGGGCAACTTCGCCTTTCCCGTGGCGACAATCCCGGCACGAGCAGTCGACTCGCCACGATTTCCAGGGGACACCAGGTATGAGCTTCGGATCCAATGTTCACGGCACTGGTCGCGGCGGGTCGCGCCCCGTTCACACCCCCCCGACCCGGAAGACTCCCGAGCACGGCCGTCCCGACGCGGCGCACACCCCCACCGTGCTGGCCGACAAGAAGGGCCAGCGCGAGCTGGGCGACACCAAGAGCAAGGATGTCTTCAAGCACACCTCGCACAACGGCACGCGGGTGACCGCGAACACCACCGGCTCCTACTTGAAGGTCGAGGGCGGCGCCAAGGTGCACCGCAGCCACGACGGGTTGGTCGCCGACTTGAAGTTGAAGATCGATGCCAACGCGATCAGGGCGGGCACGGAGGTGAGCCGCACCTTCACCGTCACGCACGGCGATGATCGCATCGACATGAAGGTGAAGCTGGGGGCCGAGACCAAGGTGGGCGCCGATGGCGAGCTCCGGCTCCGGCTCAATCTCACTCCGAAGAACCCGTCCTTCAACGCCGGGGGCGAGGGGTTCGCGGGCGCCCGGGGCACCCTGGCCGGCACCATCAAGGTGGCCGTCAACGACAACAAGGTGCTGGGCAGCGACATCAAGATCAACATGGGCGTGGGCGTGGGGGCCGCGGCCTCCCTGGAAGGCTCGCTGACCCACTTCAAGGCCAAGGCGTTCGCGGCTGTCGGCGCGGGCGTCGGCATGGAGTTGGATGGCCGGGCGTACACGAGCAACATCGTTCGGGCCACCTGGGATCTCGCCCACTGAACCCCACCGCCTTCTGGCCAGGAGTCCGAGATGGCATCCGATGCGGCAACCGAAGGGCTGCGTTGTCTGAAGGTGGGACGCTTGGAGGACGCGGTTCGCGCCTTCCATCGAGGGCTGTGGGCCCAGCCGGACGATGAGGCGTGCCTGCTGGGGCTCGCTCGGACCCATCTGGCCCAGGGCGATGCCGCCGGGGCCGAGCCCCACCTGCGGCGTCTGGTCCAGTTGTGCCCGGAGCACCTGGAGGCCCGCAGCCACCTCGCCGTCCTCCAGGCGTCCGCGGGGGACGCGGCGGCCGGTGAGCGGCTCGAGGCCATCGCCGCCGAGCCCACGGCGGGCTTCTTCGAGCACTACAACCTGGGTCACTTCCTGCTGGAGCGAGGGGACGAGGCCGGCGCCGAGGCGGCCTTTCGGGCGGGACTCCAGCGCTGGCCCGACAATGCCTTCGCCCTGTTCGAGCTGGGCCGGCTGGCCTTGCGCCAGGAGCGCATCGACGAGGCGATCGAGCTGCTCGGCCGTGCCACGAAGCTCAGCTCCGACAAGCGCCTGCCCGTGCTGCTGCTGTCGCGGGCCCACACCCTGAAGGGCGAGCTGGGCCAGGCCCTCAACCTGGTGCGTCTGGCGTGCAAGCTGTCACCGGACGATCCCGTCCCTCACGAGGACTTCTACCGGTTGTGCATGCTCGCGGGGGACTTTCCGGCGGCGGCACAGAAGGCCATTGACCTGCGGCTGCGGGTGCCCGGGCATGCGGACTACCTGTACATGCACGGAGTGGCACTGCTCGCCAGCGCCGAGTTCGTCCAGGCGCGCGCGGTGCTGGAGGAACTCTGCCAGCAGGTCCCGGAGTCCCTCGAGGCCCGGCGAGCACTGGCCCAGGCCTGCGAGCAGCTCGAGGACCTGCCCGCCGCCCAGACGTTGCTGGAGGACGTGGTGCGGCAGGCGCCCACGGACGTGGACGCGGTGAACGACCTGGCCACCCTCTACTTCCGGATGAAGGGAGGAGCGGAGCGCGCCCGCGGCATCCTGGCGCGCGCCCTGGCCGCGCACCCCGAGCATCCCGGCCTCCACCTCAACCACGCCATCGCCCTGCTGGATAGCGACAAGGGGGCTGCCCAGCGGCACGCGAGCAAGGCCAGCACGAGCGCGGATCACGCGGTGCGCGTGCAGGCCCAGCAACTGCTGCGACGGTTGGGCGCCCGGCCGTGAAATTGAAACTTCATTGAATTCTGATATTTCCTGAATTACACTCTTCGCCTGTACTCTTGTCGGCCGCACTGGAGTTCCCAGTCGTGGCAACAAGGAGAAGCGATGAAGAGCACTTCTGGACGTACTCAGCGGGCGGCGCGTGCCGTCCTCCTCCCGGCGTTGTTCCCCATGCTGTGGCTGGGGTCGGCTTGTGGCGAGCCGCCCCTGGACGACACGCGGGGGGCGCCCGTGGTGACCCAGGAGCAGGGCGCCTCGGACGCCAACCTGTATGACTCGTTCACTCGGGCCAACCACGACTCCCGCCTGTACAGCCTTGAGCAGGGCGTGCACGCGTGGACCCCGAATCCCTATTGGGGCAGCGCCTGGGGCATCATGTCGGGCCGCGCGTACCTCTCCAAGGACGACGGCACCTGGATGGACCACTACGCCACGGTGCCCGGCAGCGCGAACGTCCGGGTGATGGTGACGCTGGCCGCGCTGGGCGAGTTCTCCGGCCTCACCTTCCGCCACGTCGACCGCGGCAACTGCTGGAAGCTGGCGACGGACCTCGGCGCGGGGAAGTACTTCCTCACGAAGTACGAGGGCTACACGCAGTACTTCCCGCTGCAGATTGAGCAGGCGCCCGTCGCGGGGGACGTGCTCGAGGTGCGCGCGTCCGGCACCCGCATCGACGTGTACATCAACGGCGTGCACAAGGGCGGAGTCAACGACGCCTCGCACCAGTACGCCACCCGCGTCGGCCTGCTCGCGAGCCAGGACAACCTCGCGCGCTTCGACGAGTTCAAGGTCTACACGCAGGGCACGCGTGACGCCACGCTGCAGCCCTTCACCTCGAACTCGGTGTGGAACCTGCCCATCGGCCAGGAAGCGGTGTACGCGAGCACCACGGACCCGGCGACGCGCGACTTCCTCGCCACCTGGTTCGACAACCGGACCATCAACGCCTGGGCCAACTGGAACGAGTACTCGCACCCCATCAGCTTCGCGTCCACCACCGACCCGTGGGCGACGGTGTCGGACTCCAACGACTCGTCGCGCAACGGCACCTACAACGTGCCCGCCACCGCGACCATCGCCAACGGCAGCGACAAGCACATGCACGTGGTCAACCCCTCGCGGACGTACATCGACGAGGCCTGGGCCACCACGCGCCAGTCGACCACGGCGTACACCGTGGGGCGCCACCACAAGATTGACCTCTACGGCAGTGGCCTGGGTCCGCAGAACGGCGTGCGCGCCTACGGCGGCGCCGCGGTGGGTGGTCTCATCCGTGCGTGGGAGACGACGCCCACGCACCCGAAGTACACGGGGAAGATTCAGCACGCCATCGCCCTGGCGGTGGACCGCGCGCAGCTCTATTACAGCGGCGGATCCAGCGGCTACGACTCCAAGGGCTACGGCACCGCGAAGGGCTACGTCTGGCCCGCCACCGAGCAGGACTGGAACAGCGAGTGGAACTACAAGGGCAACGTCCCCATGGGGGCGTACTTCGCCATTCCGCCCTCCGTGGACATCAACGCGCAGGGGCTGACGGCGGACGGGAAGATGGTGGCGCAGGCGCTCCAAGACCACGGCGCCTACGTGACGGACGCGACAGTGGGGGCGGTGACCTTCTACGTGGAGCCGACGGCGCCCTCGACCTTCGCGGCCAACCTCCGCAAGGACGCGGCGAAGCTGCGCTCGCTGCTGCGGCGGGTGACGAACAACAGCGCCGCCACGCCCAACGGCCCCGGCGCGCGCCGCGTGCCCATGCTGCCCGACCTGGCGACGCCCCAGCCCTGAGTATGTCGCCAGAAGTTTTCGACACCTACAGGGCCCATTCCCCTCTGGGAATGAGCCCTTTGTGTAAAGGAACTTTTGGTCACCTACTTAGAACGCGCCCAGCAGAAAGACCTTCAGAAAGATCAGGACGATCCCCGCGGGGACCGCGAGCACCAACGCCAGTCCGTGCATCTTGAGGAGGCCGGACATGCTCTCGCGGCGGAGGCCGAGGCTGGAGATTCCCACGTACGCCGCGACGCTGCACCACATAAGCGCCAAGCCCACCCCATTCAGGTCGATCGTGGCGCCGCCCGAGGACCGGAACATCGGGAACGAAGCGATCCCCGCCAACAGGAGGACCACGCCCAACAGCACCCGATGCACCAGCACACGCTGCTTCGGGTCCTGCTTCTCGGAGTCGGCGTCTCCGGCCAGTTCTTCCGTGGTGTTCTCGGACATCGTGGAGCGGAGTCTACACGAGCCGGTGCACGCTCCCCAACGGGTGCTCCCCCGCCAGCCGACCGGCGAGGCCGGAGCTCCGTGGAGGACACGCCGGTCGGAGGCGCTACCTTCCAGGTGGAGCTGCCGGATCCCGCGCTCGCGCGGGTCTAGCGTCCGTGCCCCGCCGGTGGGAGCACGCCGGCGGGAAAGGTGTTCGGGTTCGCGGGGTCGACTCCCGACTGGAGCATCGCCCGGATGTACTCGCTGTTGGCATTGCACAGGGGAGTGCCGGTCGAGGAGCGGACGATGAATGTCTTCCAGGCCAGCAGCGCACCATCCGGCATCTTCCGGGTCTGCAGCAGGAAGTCCTTCTTCCTGTCGGGTGCCGTCACCTTGTCGTCGGCGTTGCGCGTGTCGCGTGCGCCGCGCGTGTTGTAGAGCGCCTGGGTGCCCAGGATGTCGTCGTTGAGCGAGTCCTCGAAATAGAGCTGGGAGGTCACGCTCTCGGTGCCCGCGACCTTGAGGGTGAAGTGGATGTGCACGGCCCGGGTCGGGTACCAGCCAGGAAAGCACGTATTGAAATCCACCCGGCCCTCCTCGTTGGTCGTCTGCACTCCGCGGAACCAATGCGCGGCACGCGCCTGCTTGTCCTCCGCGTTGCAGATCGCATGCTGATCCTCGCCCGAGTACGTCCCCTTGGGTCCGGCATGCCAGATGTCCACGCTGACACCTGGCACCGGCTGACAGGCCTCATCCAGGACCTGGAACGCGAGCCGCACGGGCAGTCCCGCCTGCCCCTCGCTGATGTCCTTGCGCACCCGTGTGCTCCCATAGCAGGGGCCCACGACCTGCTCGCACGTCAGCGCGCACACCTCTCCTCGCGGCAAGGAGAAGGGATTGGGGTAGGAGCCGGCCCCGGTCATCGCGGCGGTACCTCCGGTGGCCCAGCCCCCGCTCCCCCGTTTCAGGGAGGGCTTCGCCCATGCCAGGAGTCGGGGAAGGGGCGCCACCACCATGGCCATGCCCATCGCGCCGAGCAGCCCCCGGCGCGTCATTCTCTTCGTCATCGTGCTCATCGGAAACCTCCAGTGAAGTCTGACATGGTCTTGCTCAATGCCAGACGAGACATCAAGACCACATGCTCTGTTCGTCCCCTCGGGAAGGAGGGAGGCCGCGTCAGTTCGACGCGGCACGCGCGATGTCGGGCTCAAGCCTGGCCAGGAACCCGTCCATCGTCTCCTTGCCCATGTCGACCCCCTTCGCGCCCCCGCCCGCGACGATCGTCACGTCGGTGATGCCAATCACGTTCAGGATCAGGTGCAGATACCGCGTCGCGATGTCGCGCTCCCGGATCGGCGACCCTTCGGTATACACACCGCCCGAGGCGAGCAGGACCGTCGCCCGCTTGCCCGTGACGAGGCCCTGCCCGTCGTGGCCCAGCGTCAATCCCTTGCGCACGATGTGATCCACCCACGCCTTCAAGGCCGCCGGCACGTTGTAGTTGTAGACCGGCGTGGCGATGACGAGGTGGTCGGCGCCAAGCAACTCCGCGACGAGCGTGTCCGACAGCCGGAGCGCTTCCTTCATCGCCGGTGAGTGCTGCTCGGGCGGCGTGAAATAGGCCTGGAGCCAGGGCGCGGTGACGAACGGGAGCTCGGTCTCCTGGAGATCCCGCACGAGCACTTCGCCGCCCGGATGCGCGGCCCGCCATTGGGAGACGAAGCGGCGGGTCATGTGGCGTGAAATCGAATGGTCGCCGCGCGGGCTGGTTTCGACGACAAGAAGCTTGGGCATGAGGGTTCTCCTGCGAGGGGGGCAATGCGGAAGGACGGCATGAAGCTACGCGCCGCCTCTCCCTAGCGGGAGTGATTAAATCATGATGATCTCCATCGGCGTGGATGATGGACCATGCTGAGCAACCCCTCCCTGGATCAACTGCGCGTCCTCGTGACGATCGCCGACACGGGCAGCTTTTCCGCGGCCGGCCGCCACCTCAGCCGGGTGCAATCGGCGAGCAGCCAGACCGTGGCGACGCTCGAGGAGCAACAGTGGGACGGCTACTGTAGGCCGATGCTGTCCCTCGGGCTGGCGTTGTGGTCTGGCTGCGGCAGCTCGCCCACGGCTGACGGGCGGATGCCGCCGACCCCTACGCGACCGGCTGCCTCAGGATCGTGCGCAGCTTCGCCGGCTCGACCTTGCGGAAGTCGCTGAGGTAGATCTCGTGGTGCTTGCCGGTCATCGTGAGCCCCTCACCCGGGATGAACTCGTGATGCATCTTCTCGAGCACCGGCGCCTCATCGTCGAACGCGCCGACGTGCAACGTCTGTACGCATCGCCCCTCGTCGAGTGTTTCGAGACGCACCTTGTCGAGGCTCGCCGGCCGATCTCCAGCGGCGACCTTGGCGACAGCGGCGTCGAACATCTCGGGCGTGATCCAGTCCGGCACCATGATCATCGCGGTCCAGTCCCACTTGGACTTGTCGCGCGAGGAGGTGAAAGATGCCATGTCGTCTGACCACCACAGCGCTTCGAGCGGCATCACAACGTAGTCGCGCCCGAGCTGCTGCTTGCTCGCGAATTTGAGTTTGTACGCGACCGGGTATAGCGCGGAGATCGCGTCGGTGTACTGCTGTGCGGTGTTCGGGTCTCCGTGACCGTCCACCATGAGGTACTGCGTCGGTGGAACGTCGACGATCCGGTAGACACCGCGCTTCGCCTGATAGGAATCGAGCGTCTTCTTGAAATCGATCTTCTGCTCGGACATGTCGGAGCCTCGCGATGCCGACGGCTTGCTCGACGAGGCCGACGAGGTGGAGCTCGATCGCTTCATCGTCGGCCTCGAGTAGACGCCGGCCCCAGGCCGGGAACGATGGGTGTGCACCTCATGGGCAGAGCGTCCACTACCTGGGCAGCCCTGAGTAGTCAGCCGGGCCCGCGAGCTGACCGCCGTCGACGGCGAGCTCCGCACCGGTGACGAAACTGGAGTCGTCGGAAGCGAAGAAGAGCACGGCGCGCGCGATGTCCTCGGGCTCACCGACACGGCCGAGGGCGATGCCGCTGGTGTCGAACACGACGTCGGCGGTCATGGGCGTCCTGGTCTGCCCGGGGTGCACCGCGTTGACGCGAATCCCGTAGGGGCCGAGTTCCAGCGCCGCGGTCTTCGTGAGTCCGCGGACGCCCCATTTGGCGACGACGTAGCCGGACATCCGCGGGATGCCCTGGAATCCGCCCACCGAGCCGATGTTGACGATCGAACCCCGCTTGAGCTTCCGCATTCCCGGTGCGACGGCCTGAACACCGTTGAACACACCGATGAGGTTGACGTCCAGCATCCGCTGCATCCGTGCGAGATCCCAGTCCTTCAGCTCGCCAGGGTCGGCGATCCCGGCGTTGTTGACGAGGATGTCGACCGTACCGAAGCGCCGTTCGGCGCCGTCGACCACGGCTGACCAGGACTCCGGCGACCTGACGTCGAGAGTGGCGGCGGTCACCTTCGGGCCGAGTTCGCTGGCGAGCTTCTCGGCGCTCGCGATGTCGACATCGGCCGCGATCACGTTGGCGCCCTCCGCGGCGAGGAGGCGCACCGTGGCCGCGCCCATCCCCTTGCCTCCGCCCGTGACGATGGCCGTGCGCCCTTCTACCTTTCCCATGGTGTTTCCTTTCTGATAGGTGATATGTCACCCTCCTGGTTATATGCTTTGTCACTCGTATCCGCTTGTCAAAAGTGCACGGCGTGGTTCGCGCAGCTCGCGAGGCATCGGAGGCCCGTCGCCATCGGTGGGGCCCGCGTATCGTGAATCTCGAGGCGCTCATGCGCGTGGGCGCGGCAACAGTGGAGGGCAACCTGAATGAAGGAGCTTGACGAACGTGAGCGACGCGCATGGTCGGGGCTGCTCAGGATGCAGGACGACCTGCGCCGTCACATCAGCCGACAGCTCATGCAGGACAGCGGGCTCTCCTGGGCCGATTTCGCGGTCTTGTTCGGGCTCTTCCAACAACCCGACGGCCGGCTCCGAGTGTTCGAGCTGCGCGATCTGCTGCGCTGGGAGAAAACGCGGCTCATCCATCAGGTGTCGCGAATGGCCACCCGCGGCCTCATCGAGCGGCAGGCCTGCCAAGACGATAGCCGCGGGAGCGTGGTCGCTCTCACCGAGGCGGGGCGCGAGATCATCCAGGCCGCGGCCCCGCGCCACCTTCAGGACATCCGGGAGGTGTTCTTCGACGTGCTCAGCCCACGGCAACTGGACGTCCTGGCCGATGTGGCGGAGGCGGTTCTCGACAACATCGACAAGAAGGACGGGCGGGAGTCCGACCTCGAGGAATGACGTCGACGCGCCCCGTCGAGGTGGCGCGCTCACCCTTTTTCCTGGACTCTGAGCCTGCCCCAGCAGTTGCGGTAGACACGTGAGTCCCGGCCACTCGGCACTTCTCTCCACCAGGCCCTCTTTCACCCCATGGGCCAGGACGTAGTGCAACCGCTCCACTAGCGCCGTGTCGTCCAGCACTGGCTCCGCTGAGTAGCGCCGCTCCCAGAATCCTCCACTCCAGTCCACCAACCTCCCCACTACCACCTCGTTCACCTCCGCGCTGGGGCGCAGCAGCAGCCGTCCCTGGATGCACCTGGACGTAACGAAGTAATAGCTGTACGAGTCCTTTGACACCTTCCCCAGATCTAGCAAGCCACCCCTCGTGAGGGGTGGCCGCTTACATCAGCACGCAAGCAGTCGCGCTGGGGTGTGAATCAGAATCTGATCCACTTCTTTCTGGGTAAGGCCATTCTCAAGGAGCATCGGGACTACGAAGTTGAGCATGTGAGCAATGCCTGCCCCGCCGTTTTTTCGGCTTTGGCTGCGCATCCAAAGATCGGTTCCTATGACTAGCCGGTCGCCGTAGCCAGCCTTCACATACTGGTAAATGGCGGCGAGGGAGATAGGATCGTATTCGGGAACCATTCCCTCTCGCGTTTCGGCCCATGCAGCACCAGCGCCGAACAGGTCGAACGACAGCACGAAGCCCCGATCCATCGCCCAGTACCCCATGTCGAACTTGGGCGCGAATAATTCGGGATTCTTCATGAGAGTCTTGTACATCAATGGGAACAAGTTGCTGGAAAAGTGCGACAGAACCATCTTGTCCTTGGGCATGCCGAACTTGATTGCTATCTCCAAGAACTCTTCGAAGGTCTTGTCTCCGAGCATGAAGGCGTGCACGGTGACCGGGACACCAGAGTTACGACACACACTGGCGGCTGCTTCCAAACCATGTAGAAGCGGCTGATCCTCCGTTGCTTTTGTTCCATAGTGGATACTATCGGCCAGCAGCTTGATGTTGCCGCAGCAAACATCGGTGTCGTCGATTCCGACGAATATTTCCTTTTCGAAGAAGTTCGTCAGTTCTTTGACGTTCATCTTCTTGAATTTCGCCGGCAGCATCATGTTGGAATTGATTCCTGTACTCATGATGATGTTGACCCCGGTCTCCGCCGACATCCTGCGTACCGTTGTAGGCGTGCCGCGCTCGTAGGTTGGACTGCAGTCCAGAATGGACTTGCCTCCCAACGCGGCGTAGTCACGGAGCTCTCCGAGCATCATCTTTTCGTCGAGCAGGAACTGGTCTTTGGCGTTGGCGTAGTAATGCGTCAGGTAGTATCTGTTTTGCAGGGATATGGGGTTGCCTTTCTCCGGGAAGAAGCGTTCCGGGACCTCATCCGGGTCGGAAAGTGGTGCCAGCTTCTTCAGGGTCTCGGCGTCGAACGTCATCAGTGCTTCTGCGGTACCCATGATTTTGTCTCGCAGTACATGCTCGTGCATGTCTGTGATTCCCAGGTGTTCCGCAGCCATCAGCCCTCGAACGGTGCGCACGTTCTTACCTCCGGCCTTGGCGGCTATTGGCAATGGTGCGAGTTGGCTAGAAACAGGAGTAGATTTACTGGCACAGCCGAATAGCAAGCTGCCTGCCGCGCCAGCAAGCGCCGCCGTCCCGGACATTCTGAGAAATTCACGCCGGCTTTTTAAGCTCTGATTCTCCATGACTATCTCCGGTTAAGAGGTGAATTACTCGTCGCGACCAAGCTTCTCGCGCGGTACGGTGTCAAGGTGCCGTAGCGGCGCGAGCAATTCGGGCAAAGCCGGTTCGTGTCCGGCTTTGCCCAACCACCGCAAGGCGGGTTGAGTCCACTCGCCCTCGGAGCCGTTAGATGAGGGAGCGCATTCGTTGACCAGCTTCTGGCCGATCACGTACGAGTTGGACGTACTGCCTTCCTGGATCGCCCGGGCGACTGAACAGGCAGCGCGAGCGCTTACGCTTCATGCCATTTCGGATGAGATTGCTCAACAGAACAATCGTGATGTCAAAGAGGTAACACGCGTTCTGTTGGTGAGGTCTACCTGCGCCCGGGTACAAAGCTAGTCGCGACCGAGCTTGTCTCTCGGGATGGTGTCGAGGCTATCCAGCAGATCAGCCGCCAGGATGGCCGTCGGTTGTAACTGGTCCTGCGCCACCTTGTCGAGCGTGTCGACCGCGTCGTACAGGTATGCCGGTGCGGAGAGGATGCTGATGACAGGGAAGTGCAGATGCCTGTGGATCGTGCCGACGTCAGTGGGCAGGCCCGAATCGGCGGTAAACAACTCCGTGGACACGACGACGCTGCGGCGGAAGTCGTGCTTCTTTACCTTTTCGCTCATGAGATCCAGCAGCGATGGGGAAGTGAGGAACAACCGCGGGTCGACCTGTCCGGTCATCACCTGTTGACCGTTCTTCACGACCATTTCTCGTGCGACGTGCTCCACCGTGACGTTGGCCACCACGTCTATGCCGCCTCGAACGATGTAGTTCAAAGCGATGTCGTCATGCGCCGCATAGTCAGTGAAATGCGTGTCCATGACCGCGAACATCATCCCGCGCTGGCGAGTACCGGCAGGTTGACTACCATAGTACTTTGCAAGAGCAAGCACTTCCGCAACGCCACTGGCATCCTCCACCGCGCCCATGAATCCGGAATCGTGGTGTGATTGAACCATCAGCGTCTCCGCGGTCTTGCCAGGCAGATGGCCTATGACGGTTCGGTATTGGACCGTCTTGGTTTCACCTTCGAGCACCAGTTTTCCGGTCGCGTTGGGCGTTTGCGTCAGGATCTTCTTGAGCACCGCCCCGTCCCGATGGTTCACCCACAGACCGGGAAGACTCAGCATGAAGTCGTCATCGACCAGGTAGCCGACATCCTCGTTGTAGAACTGGTTGCTCTCGAAGTAATTAGACAGAATGCCGATGAAGCCGACCGCGCCGCCTTCAACGGCCGAAGCGAAGTTGAAGGGGAAGTTATTTGGCGAGAACGGATCCAGCCGCGTTTCGCCGAAGAGCGTCTTGTCGGGGTCATACACCAACTTCGCTGCGCCGGTGTACTTCGCCAAATCCAAATTGCTCAGCACGACGTCCGCCACGACGAATTTTCCTTTGACGTCGATGCCTGACAAGTCCTTAAGATCGCCGACGTAGACAAACTCAGCATTGAGCCCGCCGGGACCCGTGGAAAACTTTCCTTCTCCGCCTGTGGAGAAACTGTGGCGCATGTAGAAGGATGGAATCGTGGTGCCTGCCACTTTCAGGCCCCATGTCTGGGCGTCCCATTGAAGGGTGTCTCCTTTCCGGATTGTTACCTTCTGAAGTCCAAACTCCTTGAACTTCGCGGCGATGTAGTCGGTTGTCTTGATACTGGACTCGGTCCCGGAGCGGCGCAGGCCGAACGCGGTGATGTCCTCAATGAAGCGAAAGATTTCCTGATTGTTTGACATGGTCGCGCGAGCAGCGGGCGCGTGCGGCACCGCGCCGCACGCGACGA
The DNA here is from genome assembly GCF_044360685.1 of Cystobacter fuscus. Taxonomy (GTDB): domain Bacteria; phylum Myxococcota; class Myxococcia; order Myxococcales; family Myxococcaceae; genus Cystobacter; species Cystobacter fuscus_C. Next base: position 3,107,086 of record NZ_CP043491.1, read on the forward strand.
GGAGGGCAGCCGACATGGTGACTGCCGCGACCCAGGCACCGCCTAATGCGAACGACCTCCTGATCGTAGATTTCATGCTTTCTCCGTTGGTAGTCAATGGATGAGCGCGGCTCGCAAGCTGCCGCGCCTTGATGATGGTGGACAGCGAGTTGCACAGACATAACTCGTGCACGTACGTGGGTTGAAAGGCCCATCTGTCGACACCAATTTCGCACGTCATTCCGCCGTCGGCCCTCCGGCGTTTGCCACTGTCCTGCGAAAAACCGCCTTTACGCAGGCGCATAACATTTGTCATGTAGGCAGGACAACGCTTGTTATGTCATGCGCAAATATGGAAACCCCTTGGAATCTCGCGCCTGGTTTCCGATAATCGTTGGGACGGACCCACGCGGGGCTGACGAGTGTGCGGAATCCCACCTTCACGCCAGCGCAGGGAGCGGCCTGAGGCTGGGCGCCATAAGAGGAACGATAGATAGGACCACAAGCAAGGCCGGCAGGAAGCCGAACAACCACACCATGGCTTTCGCGTATAGGCGGGATAGAAGCCATGTTGAGGGTGAGGGCTGGCGCGGAGGGGCCGAGAAGGGCCGCTGCCGAGGCCAGCAAGGCCGCGCGCCGCGCCGGGTACACGGGACGGTACAACCCCTTGGGGCACACCCCTGCCCTGGCCGCCCTCGCTCGAGCAGAGTGGCAGGCAGTTGGGGCGTGTGGACAGCGGCTGCGCCAGGTTGAGCACCACGCCCGCTGGGGTGGTCCCCGGGCCGGGGCCCGCTTCAGCGCCTGCGTGGGCAGTCCCAGCTGCTCTCCTATCGAGCGCACCCCGGCGGGGGACGTCACATCCGCCAGCACCTTTCGCCTGCCTCCACACCGCGCACAGGCGAACACGTCCAGTGCGAACGTCCTGCGGAGCAGCCCGGCCCACTCCACCCGCGCCGTCCTCTGATTCCTTGGCTCCTCCACCGTCGCGGCCAAGCAGACCGAGCGACCAGGCAAGACCGTCGACGCCGTCGAGCGCTCCAAACACGGTGGGATTCAGATAGGCCGCGAGGGGCATCGCGAATGACTGGACGTTCATCACGAGGATGCCGAGCAGGCAGAAGCCCCGCGGGGCATCGAGTGTGGTGAGGCGCTCACGCTGGCTCATGCGATGGAGATTATGAAAGAATGCTCGCATTCAAAACTCGCGGCGGGCTCGCGTTCGAGGGGCCGTGTGCAGGAAGGTGACGATGCGCGCAACGCTCAGAAGTTCCAGGAAGAATGGCGCCCGAAAGCAACCCTCGCAGGCCCGCAGCAAGGCGCTGGTCGACGTACTGATTCAAGCGACAACTCGCATTTTGCTCCGCGAAGGCTGGCAGGCGCTGACCACCAACCGGATCGCGCGCGCCGCGGGGGTGAGCGTGGGCAGCCTGTATCAGTACTTCCCGAACAAGGAGGCGCTGCTGCTCGCGCTGGTCGAGCGGATCGCCGACGAGATGACGGCGCACTGGATCGAGCTGGGCACGTCGCTTCACGACGCGTCGGTCGACGAGGGGATCGCGACGCTCGTGCGTGTCGCGCTCGACATCTCACGGCGCGACGCGCCGCTCTACCGGGCTGTGCTCGTCGAGCTGCCTCGCCAGGGCACACTTGAGCTCTTCGATCGCGTCAACCGCCGACTCGCCGACGCGCTGGCCGAATGGTTGTCGGCGCGACGCGACGAACTCGACGTCGTCGACCCGTCACTGACGGCGCACATCCTGGTGACCTCGCTCGACGCGCTCACCGACCACACGCTGCTCTTCCGCCCGGAGCTGCTCGACAGCCCGCGCTTCGAACGTGAGCTCCGCGCGCTGGTGACCGGCTACCTTGGAGTACGTCGCCCAGCGCCCGTCCAGCAGTGCCCGCCCCGCGAACGCTCCCGGCGTCGCCGCACACGCACGACCTGACGCTGGCAGCGCACATGAACCGAAACCTCGAGGATGCCGATGCGCTCGTCTCGGCCGCGCAGCCGCTCGCTTCTAGCGCAGCGCCGCGAGAGCCGCGTCGACCTTCGCCACCGTCACCGACACGGGCGTCGTCACCTCCGGAGCGAAGATGGCCACGCGGAGCTCCTCGAAGACCCACCGCAGCTCCTGTGCCGCCTCCTGGTTACGCATGGTGGCGCACCTGGCGAGGAAGGTCTCCCACAGGGGGGTGAAGGGCGCGGCCTTCCCTGCGTCCTTGCCGGGGTTCGCCACCGCACGTGACAGCCGTGCCTGGGCCGCGCGGAGGTAGCGCGGGTAGTTCAGCAAGCGCGCGAAGGGAATCCACTCGATGAGGTTCGCGGGGAACAGGTGCCCGAGCTGCGAGCGGATATCCCGCACGGCCGCCGCGCCGCTCGGCCCCTTCGATGCTGCCTTGAGTGCGGTGAGTGTCGCGGCGAGCTCCGAGGAGGTGGCAACGACGGCGTTCGCCCAGTCCCGGGCCGCACTCTCGATGCGCGGTGAGCCCTCACGGACCAGCGCCTCGAAGGCCGCCTTCGTGCGGGGCAGCGGCGCACCCGGTGCGAGCTTGAACGCATCGTCGACGCCGCGTGCGAGGACGAGCGCCCGGAAGGCGTCGGCCTGGCCCCGCGCGGGCGGCGCGCCGTCCAGGGACGGGAAGGGCGGCGGCATGCGCGCGGCGCTGACGGCCACGTGTCCGCGCGCGGCGAGCATCAGGAGCCGGCGGACCCCCGTGCGCGTGGCCGCGTCGGCGGCGGAGGAGGTCTCGAGCAGCACCAGGTCCACGGCAGTGCCCCGGTCGACGAGCGCGGGGTAGCTGCGGATCTCGAGTGCGCCGACCCGCCGGGTGACCATGGGGGGCAGCTCGCCGAAGGTCCAGGCCGTCAGCCCCTTGCGCTCCCAGTCCGAAGTCGGTGCCGCGCTGCGCAGCGCCGCCCGTGCATGTCCCCCGTACTGCTCGAGCAGCGCGTCGGCGTCGCGGCTCCGCGCGAGCTCCTTTCCCCGCTCGTCGAGCACCCGGAGCGTGATGCGCAGGTACGGCGCCACGGCATCCGCCCGGAGGGACTCCTCGGGCACGTCCACGCCGCACAGCCGGGACACCGCACGCGCGAGCGCTGGAATCATCGGCCCGCGGAAGGGCACGAGTTCCTTCTCGAGACGGTCGACCAGCTCCGGCACCGGCCCCAGTTGCTTGCGCTGGGCGCGGGGGAGCTGCTCGAGCAGGGCGGTGAGTTTCTCCCGCTGCCACCCGGGGATGGTCCAGTCGAGCTCACCCGGGACCAACTGGGCGAGCAGCAGCAGCGGCACGCTCAGGGTGATGCCGTCGTCCTCGGCCGCGGGGTCGAAGGTGTACGTCACCGGCACGGACGTGCCGTGCAGGGTGATGGCGTCCGGGTAGTGCGCCGGGGACAGGCCCGGGTCGTGCGAGAGGGCATCCTCCATCGAGAGGACGAGCACTTCGGGGTCGGCCGCCTCGGCCTTGCGGCGCCAGGCCTCGAAGCTCGCCCCATCCGTCACGTCCGCCGGGACGCACTGGTCGAAGAACGTCAGCAGCGCCTCGCTGTCGAGCAGCTCGCTGCGCCGGGCCTTGTCCCGCAGGCGCGCCACGCGCTCGAGCACCTGGCGGTTCTTCTCCTGGAACGCCCCCCGGGTGCGGTACTCGCCGCGCACCAGGGCATGCTCGAGGAACATCAGCCGTGCCCGCTCGGGGTCCATGCTGGCCAGGGACACGGGGCGCTCCTTGAAGACTTGAAGCCCGAAGAGGGTCGCGTTCTCCTTCACCACGGCGCGCGCGGACTTCTCCGACCAGTGCGGTTCGGAGTAGCTGCGCTTGAGCAGGTGGGGGGCCGCCGCCGCGAGCCACTCCGGGTCGAGCTTCGCCACGGTGCGCGCGAACAGCTGGGACGTCTCCACGAGCTCGAACGCCATCACCCAGGCCGGAGGCTTCTTCGCGAGCGCCGACGAGGGGTGAACCATGAAGCGCGTCTGCTTCGCGCCCGTGTAGTGGCGCTGCTCCGGATTCCACTGGCCGATGCGGGACAGGAGCCCGGTGAGGAGCGCCTGGTGCAGGGCGTCCCCGCGCGCCGGGGCGCCCCGGCCCTTGCGCGGCAGGCGCAGCTCGCGGACGGTCTCCTCGAGCTGGCGCTGGACGTCCCGCCACTCGCGCACCCGCAGGAAGGACAGGAAGTTGTCCCGGCACACGCGCCGCAGATGGGATGTCCCCCGGCCCTCGGCCTCGCGCACGAAATCCCACAGCTTGAGGAGCCCCGTGAAGTCCGAGTGCTCGTCACGGAAGCGCCGGTGCAGCTCGTCCGCCTTCTGCGCGAGCTCCCGTGGCCGCTCGCGCGGGTCCTGCAGGTTGAGCGCCGCGGCGACGATGAGCACCTCGTCCAGGCACCCGTACTCGGCGCCGGCGAGAATCATCCGCGCGATGCGCGGGTCCACCGGGAAGCGCGCGAGCTGGTGCCCGAGCGGCGTCAAGGTGCGCTCCTTGCCCTCGATGGCCCCGAGCTCCTCGAGCACCCGCCAGCCCTCGGCGATGGCCCTCGGCTGGGGCGGGTCGAGGAAGGGGAAGTCCTCGACGTCACCGAGGCCGAGGGACTTCATCCGCAGGATGACCCCCGCGAGCCCGGTGCGCTTGATTTCCGGGTCGGTGAAGGCGGGCCGCGTGGTGAAGCTCGCCTCGTCGTAGAGGCGCACGCAGATTCCCTCGCGCACGCGTCCGCAGCGCCCCTTGCGCTGGTCGGCGCTGGCCTGGGAGACCGGCTCGATGTGCAGGCGCGTGGTGCCCGAGCGTGGGTCGTAGCGCGACAGGCGCGCCACCCCCGTGTCCACGACGTACACGATCCCCGGGATGGTGACCGACGTCTCCGCGACGTTGGTGGCGAGGATGACCCGGCGCTGGGGGATGGTGGCGAAGACGCGCGACTGCTCGGCGGCCGACAGGCGCGCATACAGGGGCTGCACCACCGTGCCGCGCAGCTCGCGCGCGTTCAGGGCATTCTCGGCCTCGCGGATTTCCCGCTCCCCGGGGAGGAAGACGAGGACGTCCCCGTCCGGGTCGAGCGAGAGCACGTCCGCCACCGCATCGGCGACGGAGTCGGCGAGCTCGGCGTCCTCGGGGGGAGGCTCGTAGAGCACGTCCACCGGAAAGGTCCGGCCCTCCACCTGGATGACCGGAGCCCCCCCGAAGAACCGCGAGAAGCGCTCGGTCTCGATGGTGGCCGAGCTCACCACCACCTTGAGGTCGGGGCGCCTGGGGAGGAGGCGCTTGAGCCACCCCAGCAGGAAGTCGATGGTGAGGCTGCGCTCGTGGGCCTCGTCGAGCACGATCGTGTCGTAGCGGCTCAGGAGCGGGTCGCCGTGAATCTGCGCGAGCAGGACCCCGTCGGTCATGAACTTCACGGCCGTCCGCCGGGACGAGCGGTCCTCGAAGCGAATCTGGTAGCCGACGTCCGTGCCCAGCTCCGTGCCGAGCTCGCGTGCCACGCGCGCCGCCACGCTCGTCGCGGCGATACGCCGGGGCTGGGTGACGCCAATCTGGCTCGGGCGGCCGCGCCCCATGGCGAGCAGGACTTTGGGCAGCTGCGTCGTCTTCCCCGAGCCGGTGGCCCCCGCGACAATGACCACCTGATGGGCGGTGATGGCCGCGGTGATGTCCTCCACCCGGCTCGAGATGGGGAGCTCGGGGGGGAAGTGCAGGGTGGGCAGGCCGCCGGGGGCGGGGAGGGGTGAGTCGCCGGACATGGCGGCATGGCCTATCACTGATGCGCACGCTTCGCCCCTGACGAATGTACCCCAAGGGGCCGCGCGGCCTCTCTACCGGCCGGGCGCACTGCTCGGGCTCGTTCCCGCCGGCTGACGGAACGCGTGCCAGGCGGGAAGTGCGTGGATTCATGGGCCCTGCTCGAGCGGGTACCACCGCGGCGCGCATGCCGATGCCGCCGCGGTGAGCCCGCCGCCCGGGAATCAGCTGCAGGTGTTCGTACAGGTGGTGGACTGCGCCGTCCACTGGCAGCTCTTCCAGCTCTGCTTGTAGAAGACCTTGCGGCCGTACTGGTAGGTCTCGCGCGTATAGTCGGTGTAGGAGTACAGCGGCGCGTTGTTGGCGCAGTACTCGCCCGTGCTGTAGGGCCCGGTCGTGCACGAGTCCGAGCTGACGTACCGGCCGCAGGCCGCCTGCGCCGAGCGGTCCTCGGGCTCCTCGTTCAGGCGCTCATGGGTGTACACACGCGTCGAGCCATCCGGGCGGACCTCGAAGGAGAGCCCGGAGACCTCCTCGCTCGGCAGCGCGAAGGTGAGGCGGGTCGCGCCTTCCTTGTGCTCCACGACGCCCTGGCCGAGGTCCACCTGGATGTCCTTGGCCTTCGCCAGCCAGGAGACCGTGGCGCGGAAGCTCTCGTCCGCGGAGGCCTGATCCAACAACTGGTGGGCTTCGTTGTCCGCGGGCTGCTCGACGCCGCAAGCAGAGGTGAGCAACGACAGGGAGGTCAACAGGAACGCCACTTGCTTCTTCATGATGATTGTCCTTTCCGAGTGAAAGCACCGCACCCGCGGCGGCCACCCGTACCGGTGGTTCGTTCCACCGGCTGGTCTGGCCGCCGCGTTGTTGAAAGGACGGGATCCGGGAAGATCCTTACCTGGGGATTTTTCGGTTTTATTTTCCGCGCGGGGAGGGGTCCATCCCGGGGCGTGTGACCGACTGCCGGGGGACGCACACGAACCGCGGGAGAGCCACTAAAGTCGAGGCGGGCGCGCATCGCCGCCCTGGCCCGGTGCATGCCGCGATGCCTCGTCGGAGGAGTGCGAGGCTCCCTCGGATGGGGGGTGCTGCCGGCGGTGGGGTCGTTCAGAATCCGGTTTCCACTCAGAGGGCCACATCATGAGCAACTCGAATCGAAAGACCGCCAGCTTCGGGGTTCCTTGGGAAAAGGCGTATGGCTACGTGCAGGCCGTACGCGTGAACAACACCATCTACGTCTCCGGCCAGCTTTCGCACACCCCGCGGGGCGAGCTCGTCGCTCCGGCAGCGCTGGGCGCGGACGGCAAGCCCGCGGACTTCTCGACCATGGAAGCGCAGATGAAGCGCACCTACGAGAATGCCGAGGTGCTGCTGGCCGAACTGGGCGCGACCCTGGCGGACGTGGTGGAAGAAACGCTGTTCGTGCTCGACGTTCCGTCTGCCTTCGCAGCCAGTTCGAAGGTGCGGCCGCTGGTCTACAAGCAGGCGGTGCCGCAGGTTGCCAGCAATCTGATCGGCGTGTCTGCCTTGGCCTTCCCCGAGCAGCTGATCGAGATTGCATTCAGGGCGGAAGTCCAGGGCTGAGCCCGGCCGCGCGCTCGCATCGGCGAGCCGTTGCCGGCTACGCCGAAGCGCCCAGCGACGCCTGTGCCAGATGGGCGAGCTGGCGCGCGGCGACGAGCAGCCCGTCGATGACGAACTCGCCCACGTGTTCGTCGTCTTCGGCGCTCAGCCCGCGCAGCGAGCGGCTGAGCGCCGCCAGGTCGCAAGGCGTAGTGAACGAATCGCGGGCGCGGGTCCAGGGACAGCCATCGGCGCAGTCGCCGCCGCGGATGGTGTCCAGGCAGGCGAAGAAGCTCGGTGGTGCGCCAGCTCAGGTCGTTGCGGCGGGTGAGCCCCAGCCAGATATTGCCTTCGCTGCTGCCTCGTCTGGGGTAGAGTGCGAGCCCGGTGAAACCCAAGTCTCCCCTGGCGCGTACCGCCGATGCTCCGGCTGCTTCATCCTCCGCCGGAGAATCAGACGAGGAATTGATGGCGCGCTTCTGCCAGGGTGATGCACGGGCCTTCGACGTCCTCTTCCAGCGCTATGCGCGGCCCATCCACGGCTACCTGGCGCGGATGACGGGCCAGGTGGCCGCGGCCGAGGACCTGTCCCAGCAGACGTTCCTGTCGCTGGTGAAGGCGCGCGGGCGCTTCCAAGAGGGCTCGCGGGTGAAGCCGTGGCTGTACGCCATCGCCACCAACGCGGCGCGCGACTGGCAGCGGCGCAAGCGTCCCGAGGAGCTGACGGACGAGGGAGAGCTGCCCGCCCAGGTCGCCTCGGAGCACGGCGGCCCCCGGGACCTGGGCCTGGAGAACGCCGTGCAACGGGCGCTCGCCCAGTTGCCCGAGGGACAGCGCATCCCCATCGTCCTGCACCGCTTCGAGGGGATGGGCTTCGCGGAGATCGCCGAGTCGATGGGGCTGACGGAGTCGGCGGTCAAGGTCCGTGCCCACCGGGGCTACGCGCGGCTGCGCGAGTTGCTGTCCGCCCTCGAACAGGAGGCGAAGGAATGAGCGCCGAGTGCACGCGCGTGCTGGAAGCCCTGGGCCAACCCCTCTCGCCGGAACTCGCCGCGCATGCGGACGGCTGCTCGGAGTGCCGGGCCCTGCTCGAGGGCTTCGACGCGCTGGAGTCCCTGCCCGTTCCGGGAGCCGCTCGGCCTCCCCCCGACCTGGAGCCCGTGCGAGCCGTCGCCCTGGATGCGCTGGCGGCGCAGCCCAAGGCAACTCCCTGGACGTCCGACGCCTGGAAGCTCGGGGGCCTGTACACGGGCTTGATGGCGCTCGTGACGCTCGTCTTCGCGGCGAAGGACCGCCTGTGCAACACGGCGCCCCTCGGGGTGGTGGTGGGGCTGGCCGTCCTCCTGCTGCTGTCCATGGGGGGCGCGCTCTGGGTGGCGCTGGCACCCGCGCGGCGCCTGGGCTGGCTCGGGGTGGGCACCGGCGCGGTGGGCGTGGCGCTGCTGGTCGTGCTGGGCGGCTCGGGGCTCGTCAACCCCCACAGGGGCTTTGTCGAGGGGTGCGTCTCCTGCGTGCGCACGGGGGCGCTCTTCTCGCTCCTGCCCCTCGTCGCCACCATGGCCATGCTGCGCCGCATGGCCTTCCACGCCGTCCGGGCGGTGGCCGCGGGACTGGCCGCGGGCGCGGTGGGCTTGATCCTCCTGCACGTGCACTGCCCCGATGGGAGCCCCGGGCACCTGGCCGTCTCCCATGTGGGGCCCTGGCTCGTGCTGGGCGCGCTCGCCCCCTGGGTGCGAGCCCGTCTGCGCACCACCCGCCACGCCCCCTGAGTCGCCTCTTCTCGGAGGGCGACGTCGGCTCGAGTCAGGGGGCCGCGAATCCGAGGAGCACGCCCGAGGCGATGAGCTCGGCCCGCGTGGCTTCCAGGTCCTCCACCGGGAGGCCCGCCTCCGCGGCGGTCGCGTCGAGTCCCTGCCCCGCGTGAACGGCCCTGAGCACGTGCAACTCGAGGGCGCTGGCATTGCCCCGTCGGAAGTTTCCCTCGGGATCTCGCCAGAAGAGGACGAGGCTCGCGCGAGGCTCGGGGGCGTCCGCGCGCGCGGTGGGCTCGGCGTCCATCCATTCCACCAGATCATGGCGGTAGGGCCGCAGGTCCACCGTCGAGGCCAGACAGGGGCGTGGCCCCTCCTGCTCGCGATCCGGAGCGACGAGCACTTCCCACTCCCACCACTCCACGTCCGCCAGCTCTGGCAGCCACTCGGGCAGACCCTTCGCGGGGGCGTAGTGGGTGAGGAACTCCGGAAGGTGGGCACCATTGGCGTTGAGCTCGGCGGCGCGCATGGGGTGGGCGCGGTAATACGCCTCCACGAGTGCGGCCCAGCCCTCCTCTCCCTGGCGATCGCGCACCGCGCGCACGCAGTGCGGGTAGAGCCCCTCGAGCACCTCGAAACGATGGCGTTGGCACATGCGCCCGTAGAGGGCCAGCCGCCGGGCATCCATGACCCGCGCTTGCTCGGGTACGCCATAGAGGGCCTGGACCGCCTCCCGGTGCGAGGCCTCGCCCTGGAGAAAAGGCGTGATGGCGCCGAAGAACTCGCGCAGCTTCATCGTGCGTCCTCCGGCATGCCAAGCGCCGCGTGGGCATGCGCGCGAGCGCGCTCCAGCTCGTCCAGGACTTCGTCCAGTGGGGGGAGGTCCTGGTCCCATTCCACCAGGGTCGGGATGAGCCGTCCGGCCCGCCGCAGCGTGTAGCGGTACAGCTCCCAGACCTCGTCGATGATGGGCCCGATGTGCGTGTCGATGATCAACCCGTCGTCCTGCCGCGTGTGCCCCGCGAGGTGCAGCTGACGCACGCGCTCCAGGGGCATGGCATCGATGAAGGCGCGGGGCGCGAAGCCGTGGTTGACGGCGTTCACATAGACGTTGTTGACGTCGAGCAACAACCCACAGCCCGAGCGCTCCACCACGGAGCGGACGAAGGTCGCGTCGTCGAATTCGCCGCCGGGCATGTGCGCATAATAGGAGATGTTCTCCACGAGCAGCGGCGCGTCCACCCGTTGCTGCGCCTCGCGGATGCGGCTCGCGGTGTGCTCGACGGCCTCTTCACTGAAGGGCAGGGGCAGCAAGTCCTGGAAGTGCACTCCGTTGGCCGAGGAGTAGCAGAGGTGATCGCTCCACCACGCGAAGTCCGTCTGCTGGCGAAGTGCCTCGAGGGAGTCGAGCAACGGGGCCTCGAGTGGATCCGGGCCTCCCAGCGAAAGACTCACGCTGTGGGACACCAGGGGCCAGCGCTCGGCGCACGCGTGGAGGATCCGGGCGCGCTCGCCTCCAAACCCCACCCAGTTCTCCGGTGTGACTTCCAGCCAGTCGATTCGTCTGTCCGTCGCGAGCAACTCTCGCGCGTAGGCGCGGCGCAGACCGAGACCAATGCCTTGGATGGAGGTGGGCATGAGAGGGGTTTCCTACACGACGGGGACCGCGGTTGCCCGCGGTCCCCTGGAACCAGAACTACTTCGCGTCCTTGGTGGTGGCCGCGTCACCCTTGCAGGACTTCTCGGAGCCCTTGGCGGTCGCGTCACCCTTGCAGGACTTCTCGCTACCCTTGGCGGTCGCATCACCCTTGCAGGAGTGCTCGCTACCCTTGGCGGCCGCGTCACCCTTGCAGGACTTCTCGCTACCCTTGGTGGTCGCGGCGGGCTTGGCCTTGGGGGCCTCGGCGAGGGCGGGGGAGGCGATGACGAGGGTTCCGAGCACGGCGCCGATCAGCTTCTTGTTCATGGGATTTCTCCGGGGATGAGGTGAGTCCCCGTATCTGACGGGCGAGCGGGATTCTCGGTTACAGGCCTCCCTGTTTTTTTTCGTGGGCGCTCGTCCTCGCCACTCGCGTCGGCAGCGATCCAAACGCCGAGAGCTACAACGCCCCCGGTAATCTGAAGACGTTCCCCAAGGGTCAGGTGACTGGCCAGGCGCTCGCGACGATCCCGCTGGCGGGCAAGAGCGAAGGCGAACTCGTGGACTGGGTCATGAACCAGATCAAGGCGGGCTGAACCCTACGCCCACTGAGTATCCACCCCGGTCTCACCAGAAGATGAAGGTGTAACCAGAAAATGGGGGACTCCGTATCGGTAGGTACTTCCCCGAAAGACGGGGAGCGAAGGAAACCACCGTCCCCATTCCACGGGAGCACATGACATGATGAAGACACTGAAGGTGGGATTGCTCGGGCTGGCGCTGGGTGTGGCGAGCGCCTTTGTCCTCCCCTCGCAGGTGGCGATGGCCGGCTCCTCTTCGGGGGGAGCGGGGGGGGCCACGAACGCCACCCAGGGCGGCTCCACCTGTAACCTCTGCAAGGCGGTGTGCGAAGTGAAGAAGCTGCAGTGTGGGAACTCGAATGTGTGTTCTCTCAGTGCGTCGCTCTGCAAGCTCTCCTGCGGGTGTTGAGCAAGCGCCTCAAGAGAGCCTGCCCGGCGCCAGGCGGGAGGCCCTCCGAGCTCGCGCATTGGTCGGCTTCTACGACCAGGCGCAACTGACGCGACACTTCCGGCGGCTCGTGGGCCAATGAGAGGAGTTGACGCGGACGTGGTTCGAGCCGGACAACCCTGTATGGTTATTACCTGGAGGCAGCGCGCTACGAGATGGCCTGGGTCGACAGCTCGGGCCATCCCTCTCAGGCGTTTCAGCAGCCGGCCCAGGCCATGCAGAGCGCCACGGAGGGGCACGCGACGGACTGACAGGAATGGGATTTCAAGATGCATGCGGCCTTGATGAGCTTGCACTGGTTGCTGTCCGGGGCCTTGGGGACGGCCCTCGCCTCCTGCGAGGAAAAAACAAGGGCGCCCGTCAACCCCAACGTCAACCCGAGAACTCCCATCTTCAGCGTCTTCATCATGTCGTCTTCTCCCGTGGTGTTCGGACCACTTCTCGTTGCTCCCCGTTTTTCGGAGAGTCGCCTGTCCATACGGAGAACTTCGTTTGCCGGTTACATCGAAAACCAAGATGCCCCTGATTTTCTAAAAACAACAATGATTCCAACGAATTGACGAGCCGAGCGTATCGGAGGGAGGGGGGCCGTGTGGCGGGAGAGGGCAGGAGCCGAGGGGCCGAGTAACCGAAAAAATGGAGTTCCGTATGAAGAGGTAACCCCCAGCGAAACGGGGAGTGACGGAATCCACCGTCCAGACGACATGAGAGAACACGACATGATGAAGACGCTGAAGATGGGACTGCTGGGGTTGGCGTTGGGGGTGGCGAGCGCGGTTGTCCTTCCCTCGCAGGTGGCCATGGCCGGCTCTGGCCCTGCCCCCGGGAATCCGCCGAAGCCTCCCCCCTCCGCCTGTCAGCTCAGAAAGGCCCTTTGCCTCATCGAGAATGCGGGCAACCCTCTGCGCGGTGTGATCTGCGCGGCCGCGTATGGCAATTGTTAGTGACCCGCTCTAATTGACGAGCAGCGGGAACCTCCCCGATGTTGGAGTGGAGGCACTTCGTGGCCCCGGCGTCCACCGTGCGCACGGCGGCCCTCGCCCGGGCCAGAGGAGAGGTCAGGCGACCTCCTGGAGGCCAGTCCAAGGGGGAACATGGGGGGTTCTCCTTTGTCCGTGTCTGGTTCCTCCCTCCCGTGTGTCCTATCCTGTCTGTTGCTCGGCTGGTCTCCTCGCTCCTGGAGAATCGAAGCGCCGCGAACACGGTTGAGACCTCTTCCACCACGGGGGACCGCGGCATGTTGCTCATTCCTGGCTATTCCCTGCGGGAGGTCATCAAGACCACGGGCAACAACCTGCTCTTCCATGCCGTGAGGAAGGAAGACTCGCTGCCCGTCATCCTCAAGACGCCCTCTGCCTCTGTGCCTGGTCCTGGAGAGATCGAGCGCTACCGCCGCGAGTTCGGAGTCCTCCAGCGCCTCCAGGACATCCGGGGGATTCCCCGGGCCCATGCCTTCGAGTGTGTCCAGGACCGACCCATCCTCCTGTTGGAAGCGGTGTCGGGCTCGCCGCTGTCGTCGATCATCGGCCAACCCCTGGGGGTGGAGCGCACCCTGGAGTTGGCCATCTCGTTGTGCACCACCCTCGCGGGAATTCACCGGCGGGGCGTCATCCACAAGGACATCAAGCCCTCCAACATCATCGTCACCCCCACGGGTGACACCTGCCTCATCGACTTCGGCAGCGCCACGCTTCAACTCGTCGAGCACGTGGACGCGGCGCCCGCGACGCTCATCGAGGGCACGCTCGCGTACATGTCCCCCGAGCAGACCGGGCGCATGAACCGCACGCTGGACTCCCGCACGGACCTGTACTCGCTGGGGGTTACCCTCTACGAGATGCTGACGGGCGCCCGGCCCTTCCATGGCCATGATGCGCTCGAGTGGTTCCACGCGCACCTGGCCGTGTCCCCGCCGGCCCTCGTGGAGCGCGTTCCGGAACTGCCCGCGGTGCTGTCCTCCCTCGTCCTGAAGTTGTTGGCCAAGGAGGCGGAGGAGCGCTACCAGAGCGCCGAGGGGTTGAAGGCGGACCTGTGTCGCTGCCTTGGGGACTGGCGCCGGGGACGGCTCGAGAACTTTCCCCTGGGCGTGGAGGACTACCCGAACCGCTTCCAGCTCCCGCAGCGACTCTACGGGCGACAGGCCCAGTTGGACGCCCTGCAGCAAGGCTTCCAGCGCGTCGTGCGGGGCGTCCGTCCCGAGCTGTTCCTGGTCCGGGGCTACTCGGGCATCGGCAAGTCGGCCCTCGTCCACGAGCTCCACAAGCCCGTGGTGCGCCAGCGGGGCTTCTTCCTCCAGGGCAAGTTCGAGCAGTTCCAGCACGACATCCCCTATGCCCCCCTGTCCCATGCCCTCCGGGGATTGACCCAACAGCTCCTGGCGGGGACCGACGAGGAGCTGAAGCAGTGGCGCGAGCGTCTGACGACGGCCTGCGCGGGCCAGGGGCAGCTCCTCGTGGACCTGGTGCCCCAAATCGGGCTTGTCATCGGGCCGCAGCCGCGTGTTCCGGAGCTGCCCCCGTCCGAGTCCCAGCGGCGCTTCCTCCAGGTCTTCCGCCAGTTTCTCGGCGTGTTCGCCACGCCCGAGCACCCCCTCGTCCTGTTCCTGGATGATCTGCAGTGGGCGGATCCCGCGAGCCTGCGGCTGCTGCTCGAGTTGTTCATCCATCCCCAGCCCTCGTCGATGCTGCTCATTGGCGCCTATCGGGACAACGAGGTTGGCCTCGCGCATCCCCTGACGCAGGTGTTGGAGGAGCTGCGCGTGGCGGGCGCGCGGATGACGTCGCTGCTGCTCGAGCCGCTGGGCGTCGGGGATGTCCACCAACTCCTCTTCGATGCGCTGCCGGGCGTGAACCGGGACGCCCTTGCTCCGCTCGCCGCGCTGGCTCACGAGAAGACGGGAGGCAACCCCTTCTTCCTGCTGCGCTTCCTGTTGGCGCTCCACCAGGATGGCCTCCTGTCGCGTACCCCCCTGGGCACCTGGCATTGGGACGTGGAGGCGGTCCGGGCCCAGGGCTACTCGGACAACGTCGTCGAGTTCATGGTGGGCAAGTTGCGCGAGCTGGCCACGTCGACCCAGCGTCTGCTCGCGCTGGCCGCGTGCGTGGGCACCTCCTTCTCGATCGAGCTGCTCGGCCTCGTGTCCCGGATGGACCTCGACGCGGTCCGGGAAGGGCTCGCGCCGGCCCTGAGAGAGGGCCTGGTGACGAGCACGGGGGCGCTACCCCATCGCTTCCTCCATGACCGCATCCAGCAGGCGGCCTGCGCCCTCATGTCCAAGCAGGAGCGGGAGGCCATCCATCTGAAGATTGGCCGCCTGCTGTCGGGGGACCTTCCTCCCGAGTCGCTCGGGGAGCGGCTCTTCGACGTGGTGGGCCAGTTCAATGCCGGACTCGAGCTGCTGCGCGAGCCCGAGGAGCGCCAGCGCGTCGCGCGGCTGAACGCCGAGGCGGGCCGCAAGGCGCAGGCGTCGAGCGCGCACGCCTCGGCCATCACCTACTTCGCCACCGCCATCGCGCTGCTGCCGGGCGACCCCTGGGAGACGGCGCCCGCGCTGACCTTCGAGCTGAGTCTGGCCCAGGCCAGCAGCGAGCTCATGCGCAACCATGTCGACGCGGCCCGCCAGAGGGTGGACGAGCTGTGCGACCGGGCCCGGACGAAGGCGCAGTGGGCCGCCGTCTACGACTTGAAGAGCGTGCTGCTCACCATGTCGGGCGACACCGCCGGCTCCTGCGCGTGCCTGCTGGAGTGCCTGGCGCGGATGGGCATGCCCCTGCCCGCCCATCCCACCAGGGAGGAGGCCGTGGCGGCCCATGAGCAGGTCTGGGCGCTGTTGGATGGCCGCCCCGTCGCGAGCCTCATCGACCTGCCGCTCATGACGGACGAGGACATGCGGGCGGTGATGAAGGTGCTCGCCGCCCTGACCGAGCCCTCGTTCTTCGTCGACGCCAACCTCACCATCCTCCACCTCAGCCGGATGGTGACGCTCAGCCTCCAGTACGGCACCACCCTGGAAAGCGCGCATGGGTATGCCATGTACGGCATGGGGTTGGGGCTCTACTTCCACAGCTACGTGGAGGGCCATGCCTTCTCGAGGCTGGGGCTGGATGTCCTCGATCGCCATGGTTATGACTCCAAGCGGGCCACCGTCCTCTTCTGCCTGGAGCACAGCAGTTGCTGGATCGAGCCCTACACCCGGGGCCTGGAGATCATCCGCGAGACCTTCCATCAGGCCGTCCAGGACTTCAATTCCAGCATGGGGTGCTTCTGCGGCAACCACATCATGGCCTTGCGCCTGGCGTTGGGGCACGACCTGGAGGCCGTCCAGCAGGAGAATCTCACGCACGTGGACTTCGCCCGCGAGGCGAACTTTCCGGACATGCTCGACACGGAGCTGCTCACCGGGCGCTTCGTGCGGCAGTTGCGCGGGCTCACCCCCTCGTTCGGGACCCTGGATGACGAGGGACTCCGGGAAGCGGACTTCGAGGCCCGGCTGACCCCCAACCGCATCAGCTCGCTGCGCTTCCTCTACTGGTCGCTCAAGATGCAGGCGCGCTTCATGGGAGGCGCCTACGAGGAGGCGCGCGAGGCGGGCGAGCAGGCCCAGGCCCTCTACTGGGCCGCGGCCAGCCCCGTCTACCGCAAGGACTTCCAGGTGATGCGTGCCCTGACCCTGGCGGCGTGTGTCCCTGGCGCGGCGCCCGAGCTGCGCCCCTCGCTGCTCGAGGAGCTCCGCCAACACCTGGGTTTCATCGAGACGTGGGCCCGGATCTGTCCCGACGACATACGCGCCTTCGAGCGGATGGTCTCCGCGGAGCTGGCCCGCGTCACGGGACGGTTGGACGAGGCCCTCCATGCCTATGAGGCCGCGATCCAGTCCGCGCGCCAATATGGCCATCTGCATCACCTCGCGCTGGCCTGTGAGCTGGCGGCGAACTACTGGCGGGCCCGCGAGGTTCCCACCATCGCGGACGCCTATGAGGACAAGGCGCACGACGCCTATTGCCGCTGGGGTGCCCTGGGCAAGGCGCGTCACCTGGCACGGCACTCTCGTCCGGACGCCCGGTCCCCGGCGGAGGAGCGCGTCACCGATACGACGTCGGTGCGGATCGACGCGCTCACGCTGGTGAAGGCCCAGCAGGCCATCTCCCGGGAGATCGTCCTCGAGCAGCTGGCCAGCACCCTGCTGCACGTGGCGATCGAGAACGCGGGGGCCCAGCATGGCGCCCTGCTGATGCCGGAAGGAGAGGGGCTCTCCGTCATGGCGCTCGACCTGGGCGGGGCCCAGGGGGAGGTGCCTCCCGACGCGAACGCGCGACTGCCCTGGTCCCTGCTCGCCTATGTCCGGCGCACCCAGGAGCACGTGCTCATCCGGGATGCCTCCGCGCCTCACCCCTTCTCCTCGGATCCCTGGTTCGAGCAGCTCATCGCCCGCTCCGTGCTCTGCCTGCCCCTGGTGCGTCAGGGAGAGCTGCGCGGCGTGCTCTACCTGGAGAACAACCTCGCCACGGATGCCTTCACCCCGCTCCGGCTCTCGCTGCTGGAGCACCTGGCCTCCCAGGCCACCATCTCCATCGAGAACGCGCGGTTGTACGCGAACCTCCAACGCGCCGAGAGCGCCCTGCGCGTCGCCAATGACGACCTGGAGAAGCGCGTGGAGGAGCGCACACGGGAGCTGCGGCGGGCCCAGGCCGTGCTGGTGGAGACGGCGCGCTCGGCGGGCATGGCGGAAGTGGCCACCAACGTGCTCCACAACGTGGGCAACGTGCTCACCAGCACCGTCATCAACATGGACATGATGCGGCAGACCTTGCACCTCTCGCGCATGGGACGGCTCAAGCAGGTGACGACCCTGCTCGGCGAGCACCGCGAGGATCTGGTCGGCTTCCTCACCGGCTCACTGCGGGGCCAGCAGCTCACCGATTATCTCTTCGTGCTCGCGGATGAACTGGTGCGCGAGCAGTCCTCGCTCAAGGACTGCGTGGGTACACTGGCCATGCACATCGATCACATCCGCGCCATCGTGCAGATCCAGCAGGTCCATGGGACCAGCACGCTCGTCGTCGAGGACTGCGACCTGCGCCAGCTCGTGGAGGACGCCTTGAGTCTTCAGATGTCGGCCCTCACGCGTCACGGCATCCAGGTCTCCCAGCGGTTGGACTCCCCACCCGTCGTGAAGGTGGACAGGCACAAGGTGCTGCAGATCCTCGTCAACCTCATCAGCAACGCGAAGAACGCGATGCGCGGGCTACCCGAGGGCCAGGCCCACCTCCAGGTGCGGTTGATCTCCGAGGCGAACAGCGTGCGCATCCAGGTGGAGGACAACGGCGTGGGCATCGCGCCGGAGAACCGCGAGCGGCTGTTCTGCCAGGGCTTCTCCGGCTTCGAGGGAGGACACGGCCTGGGTTTGCACTCGAGCGCCCTGGCGGCGGAGCTGCTCGGAGGCTCGCTCTCCCTGGAGAGCGATGGGCCCGGCAAGGGAGCCACGGCCACACTGGTGCTTCCCCTCACTCCCGCTCCAGCCTGAGCGGGGGTTGCGCCCCCGGCGAGCCGCTCAGGTGTCTGCTGGGTCACCCCTGGCGGTGCTCACGGCGGTACGCGCCTGGAGCGACTCCACCCCAGCGCTTGAAGGCCCGGTTGAACGAGGCCTCGCTCTGGTAGCCGATGGCCGTTGCGACCTCGCTCAAGGACGAATCGCTCTCCCGCAGGAACTGCGCGGCCTTCGTCATCCTCCACCGCGCGAGGTACTCCAACGGAGGCTCTCCCACGAGCTCGCTGAAGCGCGCGGCGAAGCTGGAGCGCGAGAGAGCCACGGCCGTCGCGAGGCTCTCGACCGTCCAGGGCTCGGCATGCCGCTCGTGGATGAGCGAGAGGGCCTTGCGAATCTGGGGATCCGCGAGCGCGCACAACCCGCGCTCCTCGCACTGGCCTCCCGCGATGTGTGTCCGGAGGACCTGCACGAGCAGGATGTCCGCGAGCCGGCTCATGACGACGGTCGCGCCCGGACTGGACGAGGCACTCTCCGTGATGAGCAGTTGAACGATCGCCGCCAGCGAGGGGGACGCCTGGGGATCGTCCGCGGTGACGTGGATGAGGCGGGGAAGCCCCTCGAACAGCGGCGTGCGGGACGCGCCCCCGAGCCGGAAGGAACCCGCGACCAGCGTCGTCCGGGCCCCGTCCCCCCCGAGTCGGATGGGCCCAACCCCACGGGCCCGCTGGCATTCACCCTGCCCGAGCAGGTGCAGGGGACTGTCTTCCGCGTCCCGGAGCGTGTGCCCTCCGCCGTGCGGAAACAGGACCAGGTCACCCGCCGACAGGGTGATGGCCCCCTCGAGCCACTCCGCCTCCAGGCGGGCACTTCCCCGCGCGATGACGACGATGTGCGCGCCCGGGCTCTCCGGGAACCGGACCCCCCAGGGGGCTCCCAGCTCGAAGCGGCCATGCATCAGGGTCGTCAGGCGCATCGAGTCCAACACATCCGCGAGGACGTCGGTTACCTGCTCGTCCCGGGCGTCTGGACGATCGGTCAATTCTTTTGGACTGGATGCCATGGCACGTCCATACCGACCCGGGCACTTTCTGGCCATGGCAAAGCACTCACAGCTCTTCTCTCCCTTTCGCCTGGGCCGGCTCGAACTGAAGAACCGGATGGTGATGGCGCCCATGACGCGCAGCCGGGCGCTCGTCGACGGCAACGTGCCCAACCCCCTGGCGGTGACCTATTACGTGCAGCGCGCCTCCGCGGGGCTCCTCATCACCGAGGCGACCCAGGTCAGCACGCAGGGCGTGGGGTACATCCGCACGCCTGGCATCCACTCGTCCGAGCAGGTGGCGGGCTGGAAGAAGGTCACGGACGCCGTGCATGCGGCGGGCGGCGTCATCTACGCCCAGTTGTGGCACGTGGGGCGCATGTCTCACCCGGACTTCCATGACGGCCAGCTGCCCGTGGCGCCCTCGGCCATCCCCGTGGAGGGAGGACAGGTCTTCACGTTCAAGGGCAGGACGCCCATGGTGACGCCGCGGGCACTCGAGACGCACGAGCTTCCCGGCATCGTCGAGCAGTTCCGGCGCGCGGCCGAGAACGCCAAGGCGGCGGGCTTCGACGGCGTCGAGCTGCACGGCAGCAATGGCTACCTGCTGGACCAGTTCCTGCGCGACAGCTCCAACCAGCGCACCGATGCGTACGGCGGCAGCATCGAGAACCGGGCGCGCTTGCCACTGGAGGTGGCACGGGCGGTGGTGGGCGTCTGGGGCGCGGAGCGGGTGGGCTATCGGCTCTCGCCCCAAGCGTTCCCCTACGGGGGCATGTGGGACTCCACCCCGGTCGAGACGTTCACCCATATGGCTCGCGAGCTGGGCCGGTTGGGGCTCGGCTACCTGCACGTGACCGAGGCCGTGTCGGGCAATGCGGTGCCAGGCCCGGAGCAGCGCATCTCCCCGCTGCTGCGCAAGGCCTTCCCAGGCGCGTTCATCGTCAACGGCGGCTACGACGCCCAGACGGGAGAGGCGGCACTGGCGCGGGGCGAGGCGGATCTCGTCTCCTATGGCGTGCCGTTCCTCGCCAATCCGGACCTGGTGGAGCGCTACCAGCACGGCGCCCCGCTCAACCCACCGGACTCCGCCACCTTCTTCACCGGCGAGGAGAAGGGTTTCACGGACTACCCGGCGCTGCGCTGACGGCGCCGCCGGGAAGGGTGTCCGGGAAGGGTGTCAGACGACTCGTAGGAGGCGAAGGGGCGGAACGAGTCCTTTAACACCTTTCTCAGACACATTCCTCAGGCACATTTCTCAGACACATTTCTCAGGCTCTCAGTAGTATTGCTCGGAGGCGTCGTAGATGGTCTTGGTGGAAGTACCGAGGTTCAACATGATCTCGTTTCCAGCCTTGCCGTCGAGGTCGGCGATCAGCTGCACACTCCAGTAGGGGCTCCCGACAGTATAATCCTTCGTGCTCTCGTCCCGGTTTCGGATGATCTTGACCGACGAGAGGTTGTTGATGACCACCTCGGCACCAGGCTTCCCGTCCGTATCGATGATGCCAAGGGGTGCCCAACTGGCGCTCGAGATGGCGTAATCGCGAGAGGAGGCGATCCGATCGTTGATGATCCTGACCGACGAGAGGTTGTTGATGACCACCTCGGCACCAGGCTTCCCGTCCGTATCGATGATGCCAAGGGGTGCCCAACTGGCGCTCGAGATGGCGTAATCGCGAGAGGAGGCGCTCCGATCGCTGATGATCTTGACGGTACGCACGTTGTTGACAATGATATCGATGACGCCATCCCCGTCCGTGTCCGCGAAACCGATGGGCGCCCACGAGCCATTCGAGATGGCATAGTCCTGAACCGTTTCCATTTTGGGCTTGATGATCCTCACGGCGGGCCCGGTGTTGACTGCGATATCCATCGCACCATCACCGTTCAGATCATGGTACCCGAGCGGTACCCATGACCCCGAGGAGATGAAGTAGTCACGGACCCAGCCCGTGCGATGGGTGATGATCTTGATGCTGGAGCCGACGTTGATCGCCAACTCCAAGCCCGCCGTTCCATCCATGTCCGCCACGGTCAACAGCGTCCAAGCGGCGCTCGTGATAGGGTAGCTGCGCGTGAGGCCATTCGATTGTCTGACCTCGATCGAACTCAGGTTGTTGTACACTGACTCCGCAACACCATCCCCCGTCAGGTCCCACGCCCCCATGAACGTTCCGGCCGCCTGGGCCTCACCTGCCCCCATGGTGAAACTCAAGAGGGCCGCGAAGAAGATACTCCCATTCAGGGTAGATGAATTTCTCATGAACTTGGACACAGCCTTTCAGGCTTCAGCCCTGCTCCTTGCAGGGCGGGTCGGATTCTACGGACCTGTCTGACATGGTTGGCGGGATCAAGGGGGCCGCCGCGATAGGTCACCCCCAGTTGCGGCCCATGAGCAGCTCCTCGACATGATCCACGCCATCGCGACAATCCACGGCGACACCCGCTACGTGGAGCCAATCCTCCGGACCGCACTCGAGGGACTTTTGACACCTTCTCTGGGCCTTGAACGCGGCATGAATGGGACCCAACATCATCGCGAGCTCTACATCTCGCGGCGCAGTTGGCTCCGCGTGTCGAGTTGCTCCTTCAACTTGCTCACCCATTCGGGGATCGCCTGCCGACTGACGGAGTGCGAGACGCGCATGAAGTAGCTCAGGCTGCCATAATTCACTCGGCTGACGTGCTGTCTCTTCCTCTCCAATGGTCCGAAGTTCCTCTCGTTGCACAGGAGACGGTAGGTCGACATCACCTCCATGAACCGCCCCGACACCTGGAGCAGCTCCGAGACGGGTTGCCTCGTCACGAAAGACCAGGCCTTGTCGACGCCAGACAGGCAAGCGAGCCCCCACTGGATGTACTTGAGGTAATTGGACCCACTCGCCTTCCGCAAGAACTCGACTTGCGTGAGGAGCGTGAGCAGGATGTCGACCAGCTCCTTTTTCTGGCTGCTCTGGGCATAGCGCTCCTGGGCCTCCTCCAGGCGTTTGAAGAGGCTCCGGACCGCGGCATCCCCATTCATCCTGGAGTACTCGTCATGCCGCGTGACATCGAGCTGCTCGAGGCTCGACGCGTAGGCGCTGCCTCGCAGTTGGGCGGCGGGCGACTCACTCGCGCATTCGAACGAATCGATCTGCTCCACCAGGGAGTCGCAGATGAGTTCCAGGAGCGGACCCATCAAGGACTGGCGGTCCACCCAGAGCAGATTCGCGAGGACGCCCAACAGGCTCTGCTGCGAGCCCGCGAGATCCCGGAAGAAGCCAACCAGCGGGTACGCGTTGCTCTTCCGGCGCGCCCTGAGCGCGGAGAGGGTCCGCGTGAGGCTGCCCTCCAGCTTGTCGATCCCGGCCTGAAACCTGGCGGTCAGCCCATCACTCAGCACCTTGCGCCTGCACGCGCCCAGTCCCTTGGCAACAGGGAAGTCGAGCTCGCGGTTGAGCAGGCCAACGAGGCCACGCAGGGAAGGAGTCGCGCGCTGGAGGTCATCGAGGAATCTGATGCATTCGTCGTAGAGCAGCGCCGCGCTCCGGGGCTCCATCACCAGCGGATTGACGTCATACCAGTTCTTCCCCACGCTCCTTGGCCTGACAGTCCCCAAGGCCGCCAGACGCGAAACATCGAAGTGAATGGTATCGGCGCGCTGCTTGAAGTCCACGAACTCGGCACGCTCGGTCAGGCCATGCAGATTGAGCAGGGAGAAGTCAGCGATGACCCTCTGGGTCAGGTCGTATTGATTGATGACATTCAGTATCTTGCAGTCCGGATGAAACGCCTCCGTTCGGACCTGATGCTTCTTCTTGAAGAAGGGAGTCGACAGGTAGCTGATGCTGCGGATCCTCCAATTCTTCGGCCACACCTCCGCCGCGCGCTGCGTCAGCTCATTGATGACGTTGCCGCCATGAGAGTGGCCAATGAGGTGGAAGTTCACCTCTCGCTTCAGGAAGCCCTGGTAGTAGGCGGACTCACCGCCTTGTCCAGCCAGGCGATCCGCCAGGTAGGCCCCCGCGACCTTCCGGTTATCGACCGCATTGGCGCCGGACCAGCCATGCTCGGTGAAGACATGGAGGTTCTTGTGGCTTTCCCTCAACCGTTCAAGGTCCTGAATGAGCTGGGTGTCGTCACTCCAATACCAGTTGGTGTCCTGGGCCAGCCCGCTCCGGCTGTAACTGGCCGCACGCGTGCTGCTGTCCATGTTGAGCGGGTCCACGGTGCCAGCAACCAGGACGATGATGTTGATGACGTCCGAGGCACGCCTGGCGTCATGGTTGGACCCCTCTCCAGGGCGGAATTGTGGTTCGACGAGTGGGATGGAGTTCATGGTTCGGTCTCTTTCTTGGCGAGGGACTCCTGACGGATTGGGAAGTCCCTTGTCGGCCACCCTCTGGCGTCCAGGTTGAGAGCAGCTTGCCACCCGAACCGCTTTGGCTCCGTGATCTGCCTCACACCCCGGAGGTGAACTGACGCACACGGCCGCCCAGGGGGTCGGACGACTCGTAGGGGACGAGAACGAGTCCTGTGACACCTTTCCGTGAGAGGGAAGGCGGAGGCAGGGTGCCTCTCGATGGGGTCTCCCTCTCCGAATGCGTCTACCGTCGGCGAGCGGTCCAAGGGGACCAAACCGAGCGGACGCACTTTCAAAGGGAAAACGGGGGGATTCCTCTGGTCGCGAGTGGAGGCGGCTCCCTCTTTGGCGGCTTTGATTCCCGCCGCTTCCAGTAGAGGTTGCCCGCCGCTCTGAGCCGAGCCTGCTCTCCTCTCGTTCCATCGGCTGGGGCGCGTTCAACGTGGTGGAGGGGCTCATCGACCATCATCGGGGCTCTGCTCATCGTGGGGGGCGGCGTGCTCGTGCGCGCGGGCTGCGGGGACACCCTGCCGCGAGGCGTCGTCCCGCCCGTGCTTCGAGGCACGGAAGGCCCTCGCCGGAATCCTCGCGGTTGAGGCTCGAACAGGCCGTGAAGTAGGGTCGCGAGGATGATTCTGGATAAATCCTTCCTCCCCCTGACCGTGCTGGCGGCACTCGGCTGCGGGCTGATGGCGGGCCTCTTCTTCACCTTCTCGACCTTCGTCATGAGGGCCCTGTCGCGCCTGCCCCCGGGGGAGGGCATGGCCGCGATGCAAGCGATCAACTCCGCCATCTTGAATCCACTGTTCTTCACGCTCTTCTTCGGAACCGCGGCGGTATGTCTTTGGGCCGTCGTGGCCTCGCTCCTGCGCTGGCACCACGAGGGCTCCGCCTGCCGGCTCGCGGGGGGCGCGCTCTACCTGGTGGGCGGCTTGCTCGTGACGGCCGTGTTCAACGTGCCGATGAATGAAAAGCTGGCGGCGACCCCCTCCTCGAGCCCGGAGGCCGCCGCTTTATGGTCCAGCTACCTGACGAACTGGACGGCGTGGAACCATGTGCGGACCGTGGCTTCGCTCGCGGCCGCGGCCTTGCTGACCCTCGCCCTGGCCTGAGCGCGGGTGAAGGCCGGGCCCCGAGCGGGAACCGCCAGCCGCCTCAACGCGTCTTCCAGGCTCCGTCCTCGGCGCGCTCGTAGTGCTGGCCCTCCGGCAGCTTGCCGTAGAAGAGCGCGTCCTTGAGACCCGACACGGACTGGCCATCGAAGAGGCCGAGTTCCCCCTCGGGGGTGAAGGTGAGCCCCAGCTCGGCGGCGGTCAGCCGCACGCGCGCCCCGGGGGCCAGCTTCCTCGCGGGGAGCACGCTGCCCACGGGTCTGCCGGCACGGGCCTGCTCGGGAGGCGCCGCCGTGGGCTCGGGCTGGAGCAGGGCGGGGATGTTGCGCCGCAGGTTCGTGGTCAGCACCCACCCGCCCACGTCCACGAGCGTGGTGCCGCGGTTGCGCAGCTCCACCCAGCCGGCCTTCGCGTCCAGTGTCTCCAGCACCACGCCAGGCTTCTGGGCCTTCATGCGCGCGAGTTCCTTGAGAATGAAATCGCGCCGCAGCCGGACGAACTCCTTGATGAACTCATCGCCCTCCTCGAACTTGGCGTGGTCCATGTAGGGATCCTGGGCCATGTACGGCGCGATGACCGCGTGCAACTGATCGATGTAGGGCCCCATGACCTCCATCGTGAAGAGTTCGCGCAGGGCCTTGTCCAGGCGGGCCTCCAGGCGCGAGCGCAACTCGGGATTCATCACGACGCGGGTGGCCAGGTTGGAGAAGACGGGCAGGTAGCCCGGGTGGATGCCCTTGCGATCGCGGTAGCGATTGGCCACCTCGGGGTTGCCCAGGGTGAAGGAGTAGAGCGGCTGATCATAGATGGGCACCAGGTCCGGGCCCCGCGCCATCTGGTACCACCAGCGCGCGTCCACGTTGTTGAGATCCCACGCGGCGTAGACCCAGCGCTTCGTCACATGATCGTGGATGAAGTAGCTCTCCGAGTCCTCGATGTAGTTGTTGGCCATCAGCGCGTCCATGACCATGGAGCGCAGGTAGCCCTCCAGGTCCATGGCGCGCGCGAGCGCCTGGGGCAGCTCGGGCTCGGGGGTGCGGTTGATGACGGCGAGCACCTCGTCCAGGGCCTCGTGGCCTTCCTTCTTCTCGTTGGTCTTCTTCTGCCAATCGCCCTGGTAGGGCACCTTCCAGGAGCGCAGCTTGAATTCGGTGTCCTTCCAGCCGGCGCGGTAGATGGAGGCGTCCTTGTCCCGGAAGTCATGGGCGCTCAGGAAGGACTTGTTGATCTGCTCGATGTCCAGGAAGACGCCTTCGGGCTTTCCATTGAGGCTCAGCCGGACGAACTTCACCTTCGCGGCGGGCACCCGCATGGCGGCGAGCAGATCGAAGGCGATCTTCTCCGCCAGCATCGACGCGTCCGAGTAGCCGGCCACGAGGTTGAGCGAGGTGCGCCCCTCGAACGGTGAGTCCTTCTCGAAGCTCACGTTCCAGCTCTTCTTGGGGAAGTCCCGCGCGGAGGCGCCCCGCAGGCGCACCTTCACCGGGTAGTCGACGCCCTCGTAGCGGAAGGTGGCGTCCTGCTCGGGCGTGTCCTTGTTCGCGTAGAACTTCTCCATCACTCCGGGAGGGAAGAGGAGTTCATACGCCTGCACGCTCTGCTGCACGGCGGGCAGCACGAAGGGGCGCTGTTCGTCGGGGACGGGTGGAGGTTGGTCCGTCGACGGAGGCGGTTGCTCCGAGGAGGGCGCGGGAGGGGGCTGTTCGCTCGATGGCGGAGTGCCCGGTGTGGGCGGGGGCGATTGAATGGAAGGAGTACCTCCCACCACGGGCGGTGACTCACTCCCGGGGTTGCACGCGAGCAGGGCGGAGAAGGTGAGCAGGCAAAGAGGACGCGCGATTTTCATGACGCGTCGCTTGAGCAAGACGGATGCCGGGTGGTGAAGGCTCGCACCGTCCGATGTCAGACGTTGCGGACCCGGACATGGGAAAAGGCCCTGCCCGAGGTGAAATGATTTTCTCCCAACAGGGCCCTGGGCTTCTTGTCCAGGGGTCAGCGGCAGCCCGCGGCCGAAGGGGGGAGCCGGTAGGTGAAGCGCTGGAACCAGCCGCGCTCGCGCCACTGCTCCTTGCGGATTTCCACCGCCTGGCTCAGGTCCCGCTCGAAGCTGGTGGCGAGTGAGTGGGCCAGGGGTCCGTCCTCGACGACGAGCGCGCCTTCCTCGAGCAGGGCGCTCGCATGGGCTTGGAGGTTGGTGGAGCCCACGGCCACGAGGTGGTCGTCCACGAGCACGGTGCGCGACTCCAGGGGGGCGCGCTGGTACTCCCACAGGCGCACCCCGTTCTCCAGCAGCCGCTCATAGGAGGAGCGCTGCGCGGCGAGCACGCTGGCGGAGGTGTCCGTGCCCTCGAGCCCGGGCACGAGGATGCGCACGTCCACGCCGCTCTTGGCCTTGTGGATGAGCGTGTCCACGGTGGCGGGGGTGGGCACGAAGCACGCGTTGGTGAGCCACAGGCGGTGCTGGGCGGAGGCGAGCAGCACTTGCACCATGCGCTCGGAGTGGCTCAGCGAGGGCGAGCCGGTGCTCGCGATGAAGCCGGCGCGGGCCTGGCCCTGGGAGTCGAGCGCGGGAAAGGCGGACTCGGGCAGCAGCCCGCCGCCGGCCTCGAGCCAGTCCCGGGCGAAGGACTGCTGCAACTGGCGCACGGCGGGGCCCTCGACGTGGACATGGGTGTCGCGGGTGCCGCCGCGAGGGGCCACGGCGCCGAAGCCGCCGGTGAGGCCGCCCCGGCCGTCCCGGATGACGAGCTGCCGGTGGTTGCGCGCCTCCAGCCGCGAGTCGGCGAACACCACCTCCTGGCCGATGAAGGGCCGGAAGGCGCGCACCTCGCAGCCCGCGCGTACCAGCTCGGACTCCACCTGCTCCTTGAAGGCCGGGCTCTGGAGCGGGTCCACCAGGATGCGGCACACCACGTCCGGCCGGCGCGCGGCGAGCGCCTGGACAAGCCGCCGGGAGGCGTCGCCGGGTTCCCACCGGGCCAGCAGGAGGTGGATGGACTCGCGCGCCTCGCGGATCTCCTCCTCCAGGGTGTCGAGGATGCGCTCGTCCTGGACGAGCTCCACCCCATGGCCGGGGCGCAGGCCAATGCCCACGGACTGGTAGAGGGCGAGGGACAGCCCGGGTCCGGAGCTGGGTACGTGGTCGCGGACGCGGAGCTGCTCCGGGAAATCCCGGCGGACGCACGCCGTGCCGCACCACAGGCAGGCGATCAAGAGGCGCGAGAGGGCATTCACGCGGCCCAAGCTAGGCATCCCGGGGTGGACTGCGCAGGGGTGGAGGGGGCTCGGGCGAGCGCGGGGGCCACCCTGGGTATGACCCGCGGGCGCACCCATCTCTACCTTCGAGGGGCAGCGCCTACCCACTGCTGCTGGAGGCACGATGGAATCCTGGAACCAGAGTTCGACCGATGCCGTGCGCATGCACGCGCCGGGAGAGGTGAACCGCCGCATCGACGCCGAGGTGGAGCGGTGCGTGCGGCACATGGCGGAGCAGACGGACCACTCGGTCATCAGCCGCTACCTGGAGGGGCTGGAGAAGGAGTGGGACCTGAACCGGGTGGTGATGGTGGCCGCGTCGGCGGTGTCGCTGCTGGGGTGCGTGGTGGGGCCACCGCGCGGCGGGGCCTGGCGGCTGGTGGGCGCGGTGGCGTCGGGGCTGCTGTTGCAGCAGGGGGTGTTCGGCTTCGGTCCCCTGTCGCTGCTCGCGCGCCGGCTGGGCGTGCGCACCCGGAGGGAGATCGATCTGGAGAAGTTCGCCCTCAAGGCGCTCCGGGGAGACTTCATGCGGATTCCGCACGAGGGCGGCCCCCTGGCGCGGGCGAACGCCGCGCTGGTGGCCGCCCAGTCCGACTGAGTGCCTGGGCTAGCGCACGCCTCCGCGCATCCCGCTGAGGCTCACGGGCGGCGCGGGGCCCTGTTTCGCCGGCTTCGTGCCGCCGCGCTGCTTGAACATGTAGCCCTCGAGTCCGGCCAGCCCGATGGAGAACTGCGTCACCCACCTGGTGTCCGGCCGGCCTGCTTTGGCCTTGGTGTCGAAGGGGTAGGCGAAGTGCAGGCGCAGGAGGATGGGGCCCAGGCCCACGTTGATGCCCACGGCGGCGTCGACCACACGGCGGTCGAACATGTCGTGCAGCGAGCCGCCCACGCCACCCACGTCGAAGCCCGCCACGCCCATGATGCTGTTGAGGAAGGCGATGCGGACGATGGCGTCGAGCGGCACGCGCAGCTCCAGCGTGGAGTAGAGGTAGTGCTGGCCGAGCAGCCAGTCCGTGTCGCCGAAGGGAACGCCGCGCAGGGTGTCGAAGCTGGAGAGATAGTAGGAGCGGGCGAAGCGTCCGCCGAAGCTCGTGCCCGCGCCGCCGCGCAGCATGATGTGGGTGCTGCCCAGGGGAATGGGGAAGTAGCGCTCGGCGTCCAGGCGCACGTTGCCGAAGAACTCGCCGTGGAAGGGCTGCACGCCGGCGGTCACTTCCGCCAGGAACGAGGTGCCCGAGGTGGCCACGCCCGTGTAGTGGTAGTGCAGGGTGTTGTAGCCGAAGGCGCCGGACACCTCCGTCTGGAAGCGCATGCCGGGTTGGTTCTGCTTCCACTGGGTATAGAGGTCTCCCACGCCGTTGAGCTCCTGCAGGTTGAGGATGAAGGCGGTGGAGGGATCGAGGAAGTACGAGGCGCCGCCGACGTTGAGGCTGGCCTCGAGGAAGGTGAAGGTGCTCAGCGGGTAGCGCGCCAGGCCCGTGGCGCCGAAGAAGCGCTCGCCGGAGATGAGGTAGCCCAGGGGAATCTGCCCCTGGGAGGCCTGCACGAGCGAGCGGTCCACGCGAAAGCGCAGCGACTGGAAGAGGCCGCCGCCCCAGGTGGTGCGCCGCGACTGGTCGATGTAGAGCAGGATGCCATCGGTGAGATCGAAGGAGCCGTACACGGCCACCTGCAGGAGCAGGGCGTGGTTGCGCAGCCGGTCCGTGGCCGAGGCGGCCACCTGGCCGTAGAAGCCGCCGCCGCCGCCGCCCGCGAAGCCGAGGATGGGTCCCAGGTCGATGTTCTTCCAGGCGAAGGGGTTGTAGCGCTCGGCGCCCTCGAGTGCGCGCTGGGGCAGGGGGCTGGGCGGGGTGGTGCGGTCCTGCGAGCCCGCGGGCACGGGGATGCTCAAGAGCTGCTGGGCGCGGATCAGGGCGGGTTTGCGCTCTCCGGACAGGTGGAAGAGCGTCCACAGGTTGCCGTCCGGCGCGGGGCTGGGCTCGAAGAGGCCGGTGGCCACGTCGGTGCGGCGCACGATGGAGCCCCCGCCGGTGTACTCGTGGAGATCCGAGTGGCTCTGGTCATACGCCACGAAGAACAGGCGGCCGTTGGGCAGCACGGTGGGGTCCGCGTGGTCGCGCGCCTCGGTGGTGAGCCGCTCCGGCGCCTCGCCGTTGCCGGGCTTCACCCGGAAGAGGTTGTAGTAGCCGTGCGAGGTGGCGTCCGAGGTGTAGACGATGCCCGCCGCGCCCCAGGTGAGGCTGCGCTCGGCGTAGACGTCGTGGGTGAGCTGCTGGGGCTGCGCGTCGGCGCCCTGGTCGAGTGGCAGCACGTACACGTCGCGCGTGCCCTTCTCGTTCAGGCCGATGAAGGCCAGCTGCTTGCCGTCCGGCGAGAAGGCCGGGGAGTGGGCGGCGATGAGGCCGTGGCGCTCGAGCGGCCAGGCCACGCGCTCGCCCAGGTCGAAGTCCACCTCGTAGGGGGCTTCCTTGTACAACCCGGTGGGGTTGTTGATGTAGGCATTGCGGCTGGCCGGGGGCGCGGTGCCGTCGCGGTTGGTGGCGGCCTTGATGGAGTGCGAGTAGCGCTGGACGTAGAGGATGTCGCGCGCGAGCGCCTCGGCCACGAAGGCGATCCGGTCATCGGAGAGGGCGAAGTTGCGGCCGAAGACGGGGTGGAGTGACTCGTAGCCCGGCACGCCATCGCCCTGCACCTTGCGGGTGTCCTCGGGCGCGCGGGGGTCCACGAGGATGAGCTGGCTCTCGCCCGTCTCCGGGATGATGCTGCGGTAGAGCAGGACGCGCCCATCCGGCCGGCTGTTGAGCGCGGTGACGATGCCCTGGCGCTCGCGCAAGAGCTCCACCCCGGGCGTGTTCTGTTCGGACTTGAGGTAGGCGCGGTAGGAGCGCTGCTTGAGCCAGTCCTCGAAGCGCGCGGCGATCGTCTGGGGCGCGTCCCCGGTGAGCAGCTCCAGGAGCCCGTCGAACTCCAGGTGCTGCACCTTGTCCGTGCCGGAGACGAGCTTGGGCGAGTTGTCGAGCACCTTCTGGATGAAGCCCTCGCCGTAGGTGTCCTCGAGGAACTGGCAGCGCGCCTGGCCCACCTTGTAGATCCACAGGAAGCCGTAGGGCCCGGGCGACCAGAAGTCGAGGAAGGCGTAGCCGCGCGCCAGGTCCGGGTTGACGAGCAGATCGCGCACCATCATCTCGCCCTCGGGGTCCAGGCCGCCCTTGGCGTAGAACTCGGCGAGCCCCTCGATGAACCACAGGGGCATGCCGTTGAGCGGATCCCCTCCGACCTTCTCCCGGTCCGCGAGGAAGCGGACCTTCTGGATGGTGAACTGGTGGGCCATCTCGTGGGAGCTGATCTCCCCGAACTGCCGGTGGTCTCCCAGATAGGGCAGGGTCAGCTCCAGGTTGCCCTGGGTGCTGGTGACCCCCAGGGTTCCCTCGGAGACGGGGGTGATGTTGGTCTGGAGGAACTCCTGGTAGGAGCTGTAGAGGATGTAGGGGAAGGTCTGGGTGGGGACGAACTTGAAGCGGCCGACGAGGTAGCGGTAGGCGTCCTCGAGCTGGGGCGCGGCGTACTGGGCCACCTCGCGTTCGTTCTCATAGAAGTAGAAGCGCACGCCGCCGCTCTTGTCCCCGAGTGACTGGGCATAGGCGGGGCCGCCGTCCGCGGTGCCGCCATCCGCGCTCGGCAGGAAGATGGGCACGGAGAGCGGGCCCGGGTCGAGGCGGGTTCCCCCATCCTCGGTGGACGCGCCCGCGGTGCCGGGATCTCCGGAGCGGGTGGCCTCGGCCCCTCCGGGGAGGGCGTCCTGGGCGGAGTGGCCCGCCGGGTTGTCGCCGGTATGGGTCGTGGGGACGGCGGGCGCGGTGGGCAGGGGGCCGCCCGGGGCGCCGGGGGCCTGCTGATGGGCCCGGTGGGCAGCGGGGGGAGCCACCCCCTCGGCGTTGGGCCCGACGAGGATGTCCAGGTGCTTCCAATCGAACTCGTAGGTGTGGACGGGCGAGCGGTAGGCCCGGCGAGGGATGACGTAGACCTGGGCGAGAGCCGCCTCGGGGAGGAGCACGCAGAGCAGGGCGGCGATGGGGATGCGTCGATTCAAGAGGGCGACCTCCCGGGTGGGGAGACGGGGACGGAGGCAAGGTAGCAACCTATCCCATGGAGACGAGTGGCCAACCGAGCGCTTCCGCGCGACTGCTCAGCGTCTTACGTCCCAGGAGGGGGTGGGGGGCTTTTGTCCGGAGCGTGCGCCCGGTATGGAGAAGTTCATGAATCGTTTACTGGTGGCCATGGCGGGGGCCCTATTCCCCGTGTGGATGGGCTGCGCCAATACGGAGCCGGAGACCGTGGGGTGCCAGTCCGAGGATTTCGACCGCTCGGCGTGCGACGTCCCAGCGGTGAGCGCCATCAAGGCCGAGGGCATCTGGCAGGCGAACGTGACGCTGGACGGGCTGGACACGCCCGGGGCGCTGCGTCTGCTGCCCGAGAGCCCCTTGATCTTCAACACCCCGCTCAAGGAGCGCCCCGCGGAGGGCGGCCCGTTCTTCCTGTCGAGCGAGTACACGGATTCCTCGGTGCCGCTGCGGCTGGCGTTCTCCGCCTGCCAGGCCCCGGATGCCACGCGCGTGACGGGCGAGTTCCGCCGGTGCGCCAACGGCGCGGCGGACCTCAAGGGCACCTTCGAGGCGGTGCGGGTGCAGCGGGTGGCGGGGGAGGAGGAGGCGTCGGGGGTGGAGCTGGTGGCGGAGGTGCCCCTGCCGCGGGGCGCGGTGGCGTCGGATCTCTTCGTGTCGGGGGGCTACGCCTATGTGACGGCGTACGCGGACGGCCTCTTCGTCTTCGATGTGAAGAACCCGTCGGCGCCCCAGAAGGTCGCGGAGGTGACGCCCACGAAGGACGTCTGGCGGCGGGCGTGGGTGAAGGGCCAGACGCTCTACGTCTCGAGCGCCGCCCAGGGTCTGCTCGTCTACGACGTCAGCAACCCGGCGCTGCCCAAGCGTCTGTCGGCGCTGCCGGCGGAAGCCCCGGTCGAGGCCTGGGGGCTGTACGAGGACCAGGAGCGGCTCTACGTGATGTCTCCGTCCCCCCGGGCCGAGGTCCTCATCTTCGACCTCCACCAGGATCCGACCAAGCCCCTGCTGATGAAGCGCTACTTCGTGGAGGACAGCCTGCTCAACCGGGGCGAGCTGCCCGTCGAGGGCGTGGTGACGGGCAACCGGCTCTACATGGGTCACTGGCGGTACGGGTTCGCGGTGGCGGACGTGTCCAACCCGAACGCCCCGGTCACCCTGGGGCGCTTCCAGTACGACAAGGCCACCAGCCGTCCGGTGGCGGCCGGTCTCATCGAGGGGCAGACCATCGCCTTCGAGGCCAGTGAGGGCTGGGACTCCCGGGTGCGGGCGCTGAACGTGTCGGATCCTCAGCACATCACCCAGGTGGGACAATTCCAGACGCGACCCCAGTCCACTGTGAGTGCGATGACCCTGGTGGGGACGCGGCTGTACGTGGCCTATGCGCAGGACGGCCTGCGCATCCTGGATGTCTCCAGCCCCAGTACACCGAGGCAGCAAGCCTACTACAATACGTGGCGGGAATCGGATCCAGGCCGGGGACGGGCGTTCGTCGATGGGTTGAGTGCGGTGAAGGTACCGGGAGACGGTTACCTCTACGCCGCGGAAACGTCACGTGGGTTGCTCGTTCTGCGGGAGCAGTGAGTGAGGCACATGAGCCAGACCGTATTGAAGTCGTGTGAGCGGTGCCAGTCTCTTCCCCAGAAGCACGAGCTGGAGGGATGGGGCCGTCTCTTCCTCTGGCTGCCGCTGGGCCACAGCTACGGCAAACTGGTGCGTGTGCTGGGCGAGTCCGGCCGGGATTTCCAACCGCTGCCGCAAGATCAGTGCGTGGCGGTGCGGCTGGAGGGCGCGCAGCTGGGGACGTTCGCGGCGGACGTGCTGGGCGCGTTGACGGACGAGGAGTCGCGTGCCACGCGCGTGCTCTTCGTTCCGGGCGACGCGGAGCCGGGCCTGCGGGACTTTCCGCGGGTGGGCTCGCTGCCGCAGCTCGTCACCATGGCGCGCTCGGGGTGGCTGGTGGACATGCTGGCCGAGAAGCGCATCACCAGCCACTACCAGCCCATCGTGGACGCCAAGGACACGCGGCGGGTGTACGCCTACGAGGCGCTGATGCGCGGCTTCGAGCCAGATGGGGCGCTGGTGTTCCCGGGCAAGATGCTGACGCTGGCGCGCGACGCGGACCTGCTCTTCCAGTTGGACCTGGCGGCGCGCCTGTCGGCGGTGCGCGAGGCGTCCCGGCTGGGACTCAAGGCGCCGCTGTTCATCAACTTCACGCCCACGGCCATCTACGATCCGGAGTACTGCCTGCGCTCGACGGTGGCCGCCATCAACGAGATGGGCATCTCGCCGAGCGACGTGGTGTTCGAGATCATCGAGTCGGACCACACGCCCAACGCCAACCACCTCAAGTCGCTCATCGCCTATTACCGGCGCACGGGCTTCCGGGTGGCGCTGGATGACCTGGGGGCGGGCTACTCGTCGCTCAACCTCATCCACCAGCTGCGTCCGGACATCATGAAGCTGGACATGGAGCTCATCCGGGGCATCCACCAGGATCCCTACAAGGCCTCCATCACGCGCAAGCTGCTGGAGCTCGCGCAGCAGCTCGGCATCCTCACGGTGGCCGAGGGCATCGAGACGCCCGAGGAGCTGCGGTGGGTGCGCGCGCACGGGGTGGACTTCGTGCAGGGCTACCTCATCGCCAAGCCGGCGAGCCCGCCCGTGTCCATCACCCCCCACTTCGGGGACTGAGTCAGGGCTCGAGCGCGGGCAGCCTCGTCTGGTCGAGGTTCATCCTCCAGGCCGAGCGCAGCTCGCCGCTCGCGAAGAAGAGCTGGAGTCGCGCCGCGTCGGGATTGCGCTGCGCGACGGAGTCCTCGAGCGTGCCGAGCCGCTGGAGCACGTTCTGGATGAGCCGGGCGCTCTCGCCCCGGCCGATGTCCGCGGTGCTGGCGAGCGCGTCGGACAGCTCGCGCTGGGCGGAGACGACGGCCGGACCGATGGGCTCCTCCCCCGTCTCGAGGAGTCGATCCATGGCGGCGAGCCACTCCTGAGCCCGTGCCAGGCTCCGCAGGCTCTCCTGCCGCAGGAGCTCGGCCTGCTGGCGCGCCGCCTGTTCATCGGCGCGCTCCTGCTCGATCGTCTCCAGGCGGGCCTGGGTCTGTTGAGCGCGCTCCTCGTTCTGGACCTGGAGCAGCTCCATCTGCGCGCGCAGCTCTTCGAGCTGGGCGGCCTGCACGGCGCTCGTGGCTTCCGCTTCGGTGGGTTCGGTGGCGGGCGCCGTCTGGCCGAGCAGCCAGGAGAGGGAGAGTGCGATCAATCCGTTCATGGCGTTGAACCTGTCCATTCCTGGAGCGGTGGGGACGAAAGGGGAGGGGAGCCCCCGCGCCGTGGCCTCCCGGACAGGCGGCCAGGCGCGAGCGCGAGACGCTCGCGGCGTCCAATGGGCACCGCGAGCGTCGTTCGAGCGCGCTCCACTAGAAGGTCTTGTCACCCGAGTGCTCACCGCCGGTGTTGGGGAGGCTCGGGTTCATGCCCTGGTGGAGGTCCTGGTTGTCGGTCTGGTGATGGGGCGAGCTGTCCAGGCCCTGGTTGATGCCGGGGTCGACCTCCAGGCCGCTGCCGCCCATGCCGCTGTCGAGCGAGATGCTCTTGGCGATGTTGCTGTCCTTCTCCACGGTGAAGCTGGTGCGCACCTGCTGGCCTTCCTTGAGGTCCTTGATGCGCTTGACGGAGGCGTCCTGGAACTGGGTCTGCTTGTTGACCTTCACGGCGATGACGCCGTTCTCGGTGCGCAGCTTCAGCTCATCCCCGCTGCTCTTGATCACCGTGCCGGAGATCTGCTTCTCGCCGAGCATCTGGTTGGCGGCGGTGCCCGCCTGCTGCTGTCCCTGGGGCTGTCCTTGCTGTTGCTCGTGTTGCAGGTCCTGCTGGGCGCCCGCGCCACCGTAGGCGTCCTGTCCCATCTGCTCGCTGCTCTGGGTCTGCGTCTGCTGCTTGTGCTGCTTGTCTCCTCCGGCGAGGGCGGCCCCCGAGCCGAGCATCGCCACGGTCGCGAACAGACCCACGATCTTCTTCGTCATGACATCCCTCCTGGTTGATGGCGGTGGCCGTGCCCCCCATGGACGTGCCCGCCGCCACGAAAAGCTAGGTGCGGCGGGTGCCGAGGACACCGTGCCCCGGGGCAGCGGACCTGCCCGAGCCCTGGGCGGGCGTCCCAACGCGGAGCGCCACGCCGCTCGGAGGGCAGGCGGCTTGAAGTGGAGGGGACTTTTCCCCTACCGTCGGGGCTTCGATCGCGCCGGCCTGGAGCTGGCCCCGACAGGAGTCCTCGTCCCGCATGCCTCCGCCTCCCAAGCAGTCGCCCGCGCCCGTCGCCGAGCCCCTGCCCACGCCGTCCTTTCCGGCCATCGAGGCCTTCATCGAGACCGCCTCCGCCGAGGAGGTGCGCTCCTTCTTC
The DNA here is from genome assembly GCF_044360685.1 of Cystobacter fuscus. Taxonomy (GTDB): domain Bacteria; phylum Myxococcota; class Myxococcia; order Myxococcales; family Myxococcaceae; genus Cystobacter; species Cystobacter fuscus_C. The sequence goes on from NZ_CP043491.1 coordinate 3,143,529, forward strand.
ACGCCGCTGAAGAACGAGCTGGCCAACCTCAAGGGCCCCAAGGCCGAGCACGCCAAGAAGGTCCAGGCGGCCATCTCCCGCACCGAGGAACTGCTGGCCGTGCTGCTGGACACCCGCGAGCAACTGGTGGCGGAGTCACGCGCCAAGGGCCGGAAGTAACTCGGTTTTCTTGAGAAATGACACGAGGGGGGAGCCCCCCACGCAACTGTAGGGGCGGATCGGCGATAATCAGGGAAAGGGAGCGCCGGACCCGGTGTTCGAGCCTGGCTCCCAAGTCCTTGGTCGTTCCACCGCCTGGAGAGGAACCATGAAGATCGACAGCAACCTGAACATGCCGCGGATGTCCACCAACCTGACCACGGCGCGCGTGACGCCGGACACGAGCTTCGCCGCTCGCGTGCAGTCGGGTGTGGGCACGGCCGCCAACGCGGTGGCGGGCGGCGTGGGCGTGGTGGCCAACATGGTGCCCGGTGGCTCCGTGGTGTCCGCGGCGGTGTCCTCGCTCACCACCTTCGGCAACAGCAGTGGCTCGGGCTCGGCGCCCTACTACGGCGCGGCGCTCGGCTCGGGGGCCACCTCCCTGAACACCACGGTGGGCGCCGGGGGCGGCGTGGCGGCCGGCGGTGGGGCCGGCGGCCTGGGGGGTATTGGCAACCCCGTGGCCAACATCAGCATCGGCGCCGGCAACCAGGTGACCGTGCCCACCGGCGGCAGTGGCGTGGGCACCGAGTTCAACAGCGAGATGTCCAGCATGTTCACCGAGCAGAAGAAGCTCCTGGGCATGCAGGTGGCCATGCAGCGTGAGAATCAGGTGTTCAGCACCATTTCCAACGTGCTCAAGACGCGGCACGATTCGGCCAAGAACTCCATCGGCAACATCAAGTAGTTCGCGGCCGCGCTCGGCCGCGGGGTTCCAGTGCCCGGGAGATCTCCTTCCGGGCCAGGAAAGGACGCACACGTCACATGGCGGAGACTTCGGAGATCTCGGGCAGCCTCATTCCTCTCGCCAGGCGCGAGGCGATGATCCTCCTCGAGGCGGGCTATCTCTGGCTCGACATGGGCCAGTTCGACAAGGCGCGTGAGGTCTTCGCCGGCGCGGTGGTGTTGATGCCCCGCAGCGAGGTGCCCCAGCTGGCCATGGGCTCGCTGGAGTTCGCCCAGGGACGGCATGACAAGGCCCTCCAGGCCTATCGTGCCGCCCAGCGGCTCGCCCCCCAGTCGGCGCTTCCCCGCGCCCATGTGGGTGAGGCCTTGTTGTTCATGGGCAAGGTGCCGGAGGCCGTCAAGGAGTTGAAGGCCGCCATGGAGTTGGAACCCGAGGGAGACGGGGCGCGTCTGGCCCAGAGCCTCCTCGAAGCCAAGGAAGCGGGGGCACTGCCGCCGCCCTCGGCCAGGCGCTAGTCTGCGCGGATAGGAGGAGATGCCGATGTCGGTCGGTGGAGTCGGACGCGGGGGCAGTCGAGGACGAACCGGGGGCACCGGGAGTACCGGGAGCGCCAAGGGCGCCGTGGGCAAGGCGCCCGCGGGCAAGGCCGGAGGTGCTTCCTTCGGTGGTCAGGTGGACCGCACCGCAGGGCTCGTCGGCCCCTCGGGCATGGTGGGCTCCAGCAACGTGCAGGCACCCATGGCCCTGGATCCGATGAGTGCCCAGGCCCTCGCCATCTCCAAGCAGCTCAAGAACGGGAACTTCAAGAGCAAGGAGGAGGCGACGCGCAAGCTCGTCGCCGAGGTGCTCAAGGAGAAGCTCAACATGAAGTCATCGGCCCTGACGACCAAGATCGCGGATGCCCTGCAGGATGACCCCCGTCTGAATCAGGCCCTCGAGCGGTTGTGGTCGAAGGCCGAGTGAGCCGCGCGCTTGGGTCTCGGTGAAGACAAGAAGGTCCTGCTGGAGAAGTACGGCCCCTACGTCCGGTCGTTGGCTTCGACCGTGCGCAAGCAGTTCTCCGCCCAGCTCGAACTGGATGAGCTCCTCGCCTATGGCCAGATCGGCCTGCTCGAGGCGGCGGACCGTTTTGACCCCAAGATGGGGGCCAACTTCCTCACATTTGCCCACTACCGCATCAAGGGCGCCATCTATGACGGCCTGAGAAAGATGGGAGTGCTCAAGGGCAGTGACGCGCGCGGCGCCTACATGGGCGAGCGCGCCACGGCCTATTTGGGAAATCTTTCGGATCGTGAGCAGGGAGGAGGCAACCGCGGAGGGTCCATTGACGATGATGTCATGGAGATTTCCAACGCGGTGGCGGGGCTGGCGATGGTGTTCGCCACCAGCCTCGAGGGCTCGGATGCCCTGGGCTTCACGGATGAGTCCCTGCCGGCGGACCAGCGGATGGAGCTGGAGCAGCAGCGGGTGAGGGTGAGGGCGGCCATCGAGAAGCTGCCGGAGAAGGAGCGCCGGCTGCTTCAGGGCTACTACTTCCAGGGCAAGACGCTGGAAGAGGCGGGCGCGGAGATCGGGCAGTCGAAGAGCTGGGCGTCGCGGCTGCATGCGCGGGCCATCGAGCGGCTCAAGGAACTTTTGAACGAGGAGGAACCTTCCTCCCCCGAGGATTCAAGGAGGCAGTCACATGGCGGGTCCAATGGCCGGCGTGTCGGCGGCGCAGATCGCCCAGCAGAAGTCCCAAGACCAGGGCGCGCAACAGGTCAATAAGCAGGGCGCCTCGAAGTTCGACGCGGCCCTGGCCAACAAGACGCAAGGCGCCGAGCAGGTGCAGGGCGCGCAGGCCACCCAGGCGACCCAGGCCACCCAGCGCGCCGACCAGGTGCGTCAGGCCGAGGCCATCGACAAGACGAACAAGGCGGCGTTCAACAAGGTGAACCCCGCCGGCCAGGAGCCCGCCACCGCCAAGGGCGCCCAGGCCGTGGACGCCAAGCCCGAGACCAGCAAGGCCAGCGCGATGATCTCCCACGTGGTGAGCGAGCTGGAGCGCGGCCAGGTCAACATGGAGAAGCTCATCCAGTCGGGTGCGTCCGGGAAGACCTTCTCCAACGCGGAGCTGCTGTCGCTCCAGGCCGGCATGTACAAGTACACGCAGGAGCTGGATCTGACGAGCAAGGTGGTCGAGAAGGCCACGAGCGGTCTGAAGGACACGCTCAAGACCCAGGTCTAGCAGGCAACCGGACTGGCGGTCGTTGTCTTCCGAGGGCGTCTCCTCTAGCGAGGGGGCGCCCTCGGGCGTTGCGGGTCTTTCCAGAGCAGCCCTTGTTGGAAGCACGCCGCCCCATCTAAGCTACGCGCCGCCCATGACGCTCCGACCGTACGCGCTCGCGGCCCTCCTCGTTCTCGCGCTGGGGACTGGCTGCACCATCGATCTGCAACACGAACTGACCGAACAGGACGCCAACGAAATCTACGTCCTGCTCAGCAAGAACGGCATCGCCGCCACCAAGCTGAAGGAAGAAGGCGGCAACGAGCTGCGCTTCCGGATCCAGGTGCCCAAGGCGGACGCGGCCCAGGCGGCCGAGCTGTTGCGCGCGTACTCGCTGCCTCGCCCGATGGAGGCGGGGCTCAACCACTTCGCCAAGGGCGGCATGGTGCCCACCGCCACCGAGGAGCGCGCCATGATGCTCAAGTCGCTCGGCGGCGAGGTCTCCAACGCCCTCAATCAGATCGACGGCGTGCTGGAGGCCCGGGTCATCGTGATGATTCCGGAGAACAACGATCTCACCCAGCCGGAGAACAAGCCGCTGCCCTCGGCGTCGGTGTTCATCAAGTACCGGCCGGGGCCCAAGAACGAGCCGCCCATCAAGCGCGAGGACATCCAGCAGTTCGTCTCCACGTCGGTGCCGGAACTCAAGCCCACGGCGGTGACGGTGCTGCTCACGCCGGCGATTCCTCCCGACGCGGAGGTGGGTCCGGAGAGCCGGCTGCAGGACGTGATGGGCATGCGCATGACGGCCTCCAGCTTGAGCCAGTTCCGGATGATGGCGGCGGTGGCCGTGCTGCTCATCCTGGCCTCCATCGGCCTGGCGGCCTGGCCGCTCATCCGCGGAAGTGGGGGCGCCGCGGCGGCACGGGCCCGCGCGAAGCGGGATTGATGCGAGCCCCCCACGTGGTTCGTCTGCGACGTCTCTCTCGAGTGGGGTGACCGTTGGACCAGTTCTTCACCTCGCTGAGCAAGCGCCAGCTGATGATGCTCCTGACCGCCGTCACCTTCGGGGGTCAGGAGGGCGTCGCCGCGCTCGAGCATCTGCCCGAGGACGAGGCGGAACTGCTGGTGCATCGCGCCCAGGGCATCCTCCAGATTCCGCGCGACAAGCGCATTCCGCTGTTGGTCCAGGAGATCAAGCGGCTGGTGAAGGATCGGCGCGGGCAGATGTGGAGCGCGGATCCCGAGCGGCTGGCGGCGCTGCTCAAGCGCGAGCGCGCCGCGCTGGTGGAGGTGATGCTGCGCGCGCTGCCGGGGCCGCTCGCCGAGGCGGTGCGCTCGTACCTGCCCAACACGCGCCGGGTGAAGCTCACGCGCGAGGTGCGGCCTCAAATCCTCGACATCGTGCGCTGGAAGCTGGAGGAGCGGCTCGCCCGCGATGCCTCGGCGCACGTGCCCTTCAAGTTCACCGACGTGCTGATGCTCCAGGCGCGTGAGCTGCTCTCGGTGTGTGATCGCCTCGGGGCGCGGGTGCTGGGCCCGGCCCTGGCGGGGATCCCGGAGGCGGAGCGGGAGGCGGCCTTCGCTCAGCTTCCGCCCCACCTGCGCCAGCTCTCCGTGCGCGCCGTGACGGCCAATGCCCCCCGCCGGCTCCCCGAGGAGGAAGCCCACGCGCAGCTCGCGCAGTACGGGGGCATGGAGAACCTGGCCGCGGCCATCCGGGGCGCCGGGGTGCACCGGCTGGCGCGCGCGAGCGTGGCCCAGTCCGCCGAGTTCGCCGCCCGCCTCGTGGAGAAGCACCGCGGGGAGTTCGGGCAGATCCTCGCGAAGTGGGTGCGCGAGGAGCGCGCCAAGCCGACGAGCCGCGGGGATGGGGGCCGTACCGACATCGTCACCGACCTCGAGCGGCTCGCGGCCCGGGGGCTCATCGATCGGCCCGTCCGGTTGAGCCCGCCCCGTCCGCCGGCCCTCGGGCCTCCGCCCGCGATGAAGGGGGCTCCGGCGCCGCGCCGGGCTTCCGTGTCCATGCCCGCGCCCGCGCTCACGTCCGGGGGCCAGCGCAGGGATCCCATCGCCGAGCGCGAGGCGCGTCGGGCGGGCGCCGCCAGTCTCAGCTACGCGGACCGGCAGAAGGCGCTCGTCGCGCCCGAGCCCGCTCGCGTGAGCCGGGGCGCCCCCCTGCCCCGGGGTACCCGGGACGGGGTGCCGCGGGCCGTGGATCCGGGTGGGCTCACGCTTCCGCCCCGCCGCTCCCGGGTCAACGAACAGCCGGCCGTCTCCGCCTCGGACGCGGAGGGCTCGCGCATCTTCCGCTCCCCGCTGGCGCGCACGCAGAGCCGGGGGGTCGTCCTGCCCCCCGTGCCCCGGGATGACTCCGAGCGCCCTCCCCGGGTGGTGGGCACCAATCCGGGCACCCGGCGCGAGGACACCCAGTCCGGGAGGGGCGAGCGGCCTCGGCCCGGGGGTGCGAGTGGGCGTGGACCTCGGGGCGGAACGCGCTAGCATCCCGCCGACAAGGAGCTTTCCATGGCAGTTGGCAAGGTGATCAAGGGCGATTCGGGGTCGGAGCCATTGCCCGGTGGGGATCGGCCCTCGCTGCGTGCGCCGCGTCCTGGCGTGATGAACGCCGAGGTCTTCGAGGCCCGGCAGTCGGCCCAGGCCATCCTCGAGGAGGCGCAGCGGGAGAAGGAGCGCATCCTCGCGGAGGCCCAGCGCGAGCGCGAGGACGTGATCGCCAAGGCGCGCGAGCAGGGCCGCCAGGAGGGCCTGTCCCAGGTCACCGAGCTGATGGTGCGCGCGAAGATGCATGCCGGGGAGCTGCTCGTCCAGCAGGAGCGGGACGTCGTGGCGCTGGCGTGCAAGATCGCCGAGAAGATCATCGGCCGGGACGTGGAGCGGGATCCCTTGTTGCTGGCGGACATCTGCGCCAAGGCCATCGAGGAGCTGCGCAACGCGCGGGCGGTGGTGCTCCGGGTGAACCCCAAGTCGGCGGCGGTGCTGCGCGCGCGCAAGGCGGAGCTGATGGAGCTCATCGGCCGGGCGGTGGACGTGGCCATCCGCGAGGACCCGGACGTGGCTCCCGTGGGCTGCATCGTCCAGACGGAGTTCGGCACGGTGGACGCGCAGCTGCCCACCCAGTTCGAGATGCTCCAGAACGTGCTGTTGCCTGATCAGGGCAAGAAGGAAGGCCCCGCGTAAGCCATGGCCATCGATCTCTCGCATTATTTCTCCCTCATCAAGGAAACGCCGCTGTACCGGGTGCGCGGCCGCGTCACCGAGCTGACGGGCCTGGTCGTCAAGGCGAGCGTGCCCGGCGTGCGCGTGGGCGAGGTGGTCGTCATCAAGGGGCACGGAGGCCGCGCCTCGGTGAAGGCCGAGGTGGTGGGCTTCCAGGGCGACGAGGTGATGCTCATGCCGCTCGGCGAGCTGCAGGGCATCGGCCCGTCCAGCGAGGTCATCCCCACGGGCCGGCCGCTGACCATCAAGTGCGGCTACGAGCTGCTCGGCCGCGTGCTCAACGGCATTGGCGAGCCCATGGACGGCACGCCCCTGCCGCAAGGCATGGCGGACTGGTCGGTGGACCGGGACTGTCCGGACCCCTTCACGCGCCAGCGCATCGAGCGGCCCCTGCCCCTGGGCGTGCGCTGCATCGACGGCCTGCTCACGGTGGGCGAGGGCCAGCGCGTGGGACTCTTCGCCGGCTCGGGCGTGGGCAAGTCCACGCTCATGGGACAGATCGCGCGCAACACCAAGGCGGATCTGTGCGTGGTGGCGCTCATCGGCGAGCGTGGCCGCGAGGTGCGTGAGTTCATCGAGGACGCCATGGGCGAGGAGGGCATGAAGCGCTCCGTGCTGGTGTGCGCCACCTCGGACCAGCCCAGCCTCGTGCGTCTGCGCGCCGCCTACGTGGCCACGGCCATCGCCGAGTTCTTCCGCGAGCGCGGCGGCAACGTGCTCTTCATGCTCGACACGGTGACGCGTCTGGCGCGTGCCCAGCGTGAAATTGGCCTCGCCATCGGCGAGCCCCCGGCGCGTCAGGGCTATCCGCCGAGCGTCTTCTCCATGCTGCCGCGCATCCTCGAGCGCACGGGCAACTCCGAGAAGGGCAAGTGCACCGCCATCTACACGTGTCTCGTGGCCGGCGGTGACATGGAAGACCCCATCGCCGACGAGGTCCGCGGTATTCTCGACGGCCACTACATCCTCAACCGTGCCCTGGGCGAGCGCAACCAGTGGCCCGCCATGGACGTGCTCGTCAGCCTCTCGCGTGTGATGAGCGGCATCGTCTCCAAGGAGCACAAGAAGGCGGCGGGCAAGCTGCGCGAGACGCTCTCCACCTACGAGAAGCAGCGCGACCTCATCCTCCTGGGCGCCTACCAGTACGGCACGGATCCGCGCACCGACTACGCCATCGACAAGTACGACGCGATCATCGACTTCCTCAAACAGGACACCCACTCCAACAGTCCTTTCGAGGTGACGGTGCAGCAGCTCATCGAGCTCTTCGCGGAGTAACGCGCGCGCGCCGTTTGGAGATAGGATGCGGGCACCATGCCCCCCTATCGATTGCAGACCTTGATCGAGATGCGCGAGCGCGCGAAGGAGGAGGCCGAGCAGGCCTTCTCCGCCGCCGTCAAGGCCCTGGCGAAGGAGAAGCAAGAGCTCCAGCGTCTCGAGGAAGAACTCGTGACGCGCAAGGCGATGCGCAAGCAGAAGGTCCAGGAGTACCTCCAGCAGGTGATGGCCAAGGGCGTCACCGGCATTGGCGGCTTCAACCAGATGAACCGCTACGAGGAGCGCCTCAAGGACGAGGAGGCGCAGCTCGCCCTGGAAGTCGAGCGCCAGAAGGACGCCGTCATCACCGCCGAGAAGCTCGTGGAGCAGAAGCGCCGGGAGATGGCCGAGGCGGCCAAGGAGCTCAAGGCCATCGAGAAGCACAAGGAGAACTGGAAGAAGCAACTCAAGGAAGAGCGCGACAAGAAGGAGGAAATGAACCAGGAGGAGATCGGGAACACCTTGTTCATGATGCGCCAGCGAAAGTAGACTCGGACCCCCCCAGGTGGTGAAGCGATGAGCCGAGTCGAAGACGATCGTCAGGCGGAGAGAGCCGCTGAGCTGCGGGCCCAGGAGAAACGGCTCCAGGAGGCGAAGGCCAAGCAGCGTCAGGAAGGCGCCTCCGCTTTCTCCAAGCTCGTGGGGCAGCAGAAGGACGCCCAGAACGCTCAGCAGCAGAAGGCCACCCAGACTCCTCCCCAGTCCCTGGGCAAGTCCGTCCTCGCCCGCCTCCAGGAGGGCAAGGGCGGCGACGTGCGCGGCCTGCAGCGCCAGACGGGCAAGGCCGAGGCGGATTCCGTCGCCGAGGGGCGCCAGAAGGATCTCTCCCAGGGGACGCAGGAGACCCAGGCCCGGCAGGGCGAGCAGGGCGTGCTGCGCTCGCGCGTCGAGTCGCGCTCGGCGGACACCCGCACGGCCGATGAACTCCTGCTCAAGCGCGGCGAGGAGTCCGAGCAGAGCAACGAGACCGCGGCCGCGGGGGCCCAGACGAGCCGGAGCAAGGGCGCGCTCAAGACGGACGCGGACGGCGGTGGCAAGGGTGGGGGCGAGGACGGCAAGGACAAGAAGGACGGGGAGCTGGCGGCGGGCTTCCGCTTCAACCCGGCGCTGATGGCGCCCGTGCCCGTGGCGCAACCCAAGCCCAACACCGGCTCGGAGCGGCTGCGCGCCATCGCCAATGAGATCGCCCAGAAGATCGTCGAGCGGGTGCGCGTGGGCACCAACGCCGCGGGCAACGCGGAGTTCCAGATCGAGCTGCGCGGCGACGTGCTCAGTGGCCTGTCCATCAAGCTCAGCGCGAAGAACGGGAAGATCCACGCCGTCTTCAGCGGCAAGGACCGCGACGTGCTCAAGATGCTCGAGGGGCAGCGTGAGGGTCTCAAGAACGCCCTGGCCAGCCGCGGGCTCACTCTCGAGGACATGAGGGTCGAGGCGAAGACATGAGCCTCGATACGGATGACGGGCCGGGTGAGGAGCGCACGATGGTGGTCGATGCGCGCAAGCTCAAGCCCCGCTCATCGAAACCCTGGAAGCCCCACGTCTTCCCCCGCCTGGCGAAGGTCTCCCTCACGGAGACCCGGCTGCTCGAGCGGCTCACGTGGCTCAAGCCCAGGGCCGAGGCCGTCGAGGCGCTGGGCGAGCGCTTCAAGGCCATCTTCGACACCCAGGTCGGCTTCAGCCTGGAGTCGTCGCGGGTGCTCGGCTCGGGCGAGCTGCGCCGTCTGCTCGCCGAGCCCACCTTCCTGTGCTTCCTGGTGCCCGGCGGGCATCACGGGCGCGCGGTGCTGGAGGTCGAGCTGTCGCTGGCGCACGCGGCGGTGGATCTGCTCCTGGGCGGCGCCGGCGAGACCGTGGGCCTGCGGCCCCTGACGGACATCGAGGAGGGCGTGGCGAGCTTCGTGGTGCTCGAGGCGATCCGCGCCCTGATGCCAGGGACGGAGCCCCAGCAGGGCCGGCTGCGGCTGGAGGGCACGGCGCGCGGGGTGGACGAGGCGGTGTCGCGCCTGAGCGAGGAGGCCCAGGTGGCGGTGCTCCAGCTGCGCGCCCGGCTCGGCACCCAGGAGGGCATGGTGCGCCTGTTCCTGCCCGCGAGCGTGTTGGAGAGCCTGACGCCGGAGCCCTCGCCCGAGCAGCGGCGCTCGCTGCTGCGCATGGACATGGAGGCCCACTTGAGCCGCCTGTCCTCGGTGCGCACCTGGCTGCGCGCGGAGATCGGCCTGGCGGAGATCAGCCACCACGACCTGGCGAGCCTCCGGGTGAAGGACGTGGTGCTGGTGGACGAGTTCTCGGCCCGGCCGGATCAGGGCTCGGAGGGCACGGCGCGGCTGTTCCTGGGGCTCGGCCGCCGGGGCTTCCTGGCCTCGGAGGTCTTCGTCGAGGAAGGCCAGTACCAGGCGCGCATCACCGAGGTGGTGCTCACCGAGCCGTCTCATCTGGATCGGCGGGGCCCCTCCGAGTCGGACGAGGCCGCGGCGGAGGCCCTGAGCGGCTCGGATGATGAGGCCAGCGGGGAGGGGGAGGAGTACACCAACCCCGAGTCGGACAACCCCACGGCGGAGAGTGGAGAGATGGAAGACCAGATGGATGCAGGCGACCTGCTGGGTGACATCCCGTTGCAGATTTGCGTGGAGCTCGCCCGGGTGCCGGTGACGGCGGATGAGGTGGTGTCGCTGCGGGCGGGCCAGGTCGTCGAGCTGCACCGCGCGCCGGGCGAGCCCGTGGACCTGTCGGTGAACGGCAAGGTGGTGGCGCGGGGTGAACTGGTGGAGATCGAGGGCCAGCTGGGTGTGCGCATCCTCACGCTCGCCGGCTGAGGCCCCGCGCCCAGGCAGGCAGGCGAGGGGGAAGGGCAGGGGGGCCCGTGGCGGTCTCTCGTGCAATGAACTAGCCTCGCGGCCCACCATGGCCGTCTCATCCGTTTTCTCCGCGCGTCATGTCCTGGCGCTCTGCGCCTGCCTTTGGCTGGCACCGCCAGCCCGTGCCGAGGAGCCCGCCGCCGTTCCCACCGCCGCCGAGCTCGCGCCCCCGCCGTCCGGTGCGTCCGCTCCCGCGAGCGCCGTGGAGGGCGCCGCTCCGCCGTCGGCACCGGTCGAGGTGCCACCCGAGGCCGATCTGACGTCCGGCGTGGAGGCGCCCACCGAGAGCCTCGGGTGGATGCTCATGCGCACCCTGGTGGTGTTCGGCGGGGTGATGGCGCTCATCTACCTCACGCTCAACGTGGGCCTGCGCAAGCTGATGGGCTTGCAGGGCGTGCCCGTGGGGCAGCAATCGGTGGTGTCGGTGGTGGAGCGCGTGGCGTTGGATCAGCGCCGCACCCTCTTCGTGGTGAAGGCCGCGGGCGAGTACCTGCTGGTGGGCGGTGGCGAGAATGGTCTGCAGCTGCTCTCGAAGCTCGACACCGGGGCGGTGGAGAACATCCGCTCCACGCCGCCCGCGTCCAACGTGATGCCGCTGTCCCCCTTCCTCAAGAAGCTCATCGCCCGTCGCGACGCCACTCCGCCGGGTTCCACCCCTCCGAGCGTCCCCCGTCCGCCGGACGCCGCCTGAAGAGCCGATCCCCGTGAGAGTCATGCCCAGCGTTCGCCTCCCCGTCCCGCGTCTCAAGCCGTGGCTGTTCGCCCTGGTCTTCGCGTTGGAGCCCGTGCTCGCCTTCGCCGCCAAGCGCGGCGGCTCGGGCCCGGACGCCGCCGTGGCCGTCGAGTCGGTCAACCCCGAGTCCTTCGCCTCGCGGCCGCTCGTGCTCATGCTGGCGCTGGCCGCGCTGTCGCTCGTCCCCTTCGTGCTGATGATGGTGACGAGCTTCGTGAAGATCTCCGTGGTGCTGTCCATCGTGCGCCAGGCGCTCGGCACCCAGCAGATTCCGCCCACCCAGGTCATCACCGGCCTGGCCATCATCCTCACCATCTACATCATGGCGCCGGTGGGTCAGGCCATGTACCGGGCGGCCGAGGTGGACATCATGGCCAAGGGGCCCAGCCTCCTGTCCTCGGAGTCGGTGGGCAACCTGCTGGAGGCGGCCAGCAAGGCCAAGGAGCCCCTGCGCGCCTTCCTCAACAAGAAGATCACCGCCAAGGACCGCTCGCTCTTCTTCAACCTGGCCAAGCTGCGCGCCACCGAGGAGGACCGCGCGGCCCTCACCGAGCGGGACTTCATGATCATCATCCCCGCCTTCGTGGTGTCCGAGCTCAAGCAGGCCTTTCAGATCGGCTTCCTGCTCTTCGTGCCCTTCCTCGCGGTGGACATGGTGGTGGCCAACATCCTCCAGGCGCTGGGCATGAACCAGTTGTCGCCCACCACCGTCTCCATGCCCTTCAAGCTGCTCCTCTTCGTGGTCGTCGACGGCTGGTACCTCATCGCAAAGGGCCTCGTCGTCGGCTACCTGTGAGACGCCCATGAATCAGCTCACGAGCATCGTCCAGCAGGGCCTCACCCTGGTCATCATGGTGTCGCTGCCCCCGGTGTTGATGGCCCTGATGGTGGGTCTGATCATCGCCGTCTTCCAGGCCACCACGCAGATTCAGGAGCAGACGCTCTCGTTCGCGCCCAAGCTCATCACCGTGTTCCTGCTGCTCGCGCTGATGGGCCCCTGGATGGGCAGCCAGTTCGCGCGCTTCACCATCCTCATCTTCGAGCAGTTCCCCGTGCTCATCCGATGAACGTCTCCGAAGTCATCGCCCGGCTGACCGAGCAGGCCAACTTCTCGCTCGCCATCTTCACGATGGGCCTGCTGATGTGCCGGATCATGCCGGTGCTGGTGCTCTCGCCGTTGCTCGGCGAGGAGCAGGTGCCTCCGGAGATCAAGATGGGCGTGGGCATCACGCTCTCCGCGGTGATGTTCCCCCTGGTGAGCCACCGCATCGGGGCGCTGCCCACCAGCTCGCTGCCCTACATCGCGCTGCTGCTCAAGGAGATCTTCATCGGGGTGTCGCTCGCGCTCATCGTCAGCAAGGTGTTCGAGGCGGCGCGCGTGGCGGGCAACCTCGCCGACTCCATGGCGGGCACCAACAGCGCGCAGCTCCAGGCGCCGCTGGTCAACGACAAGGTGACGCTGCTGGCCAACCTCAAGGGGCAGCTGTCGGTGGTGATGTTCTTCACCCTCAATGGCCACCACCTGATCATCCAGGCCATCGCCGAGAGCCTCGAGATCGTCCCGTTGGACCGGTTTCCGCGCTTCAGCTCGGGCTCGTGGCCCTTCTTCGAGCTGTTCATCCGCTCCTTCGCGGACATCCTCACCATCGCCATGGCGCTGGCGGCGCCCACCCTGCTCACGGCCTTCGTGACGGACGTGGCGCTGGGCGCCATCAACCGCATGGCGTCCCAGGTGCAGGTGTCCTTCCTCGCCCAGTCCCTCAAGCCCCTGGCCACGGTCATCGTCACCTCCATCGCCTTGAGCCTCATCATGGGCCGCATGCAGCAGGAGTTCGTCCACATGCTCGCCCTGCTTCGCGACGCGCTGCGCCTGCTCGGTTGAGCCGGGGAACCGCCCCATGTCCGACGAGAAAACAGAAGAGCCGTCACAAAAGAAGCTCGATGACGCCCGGAAGAAGGGCCAGGTCTGGAAGAGCAAGGACCTGACGGGCGTGGCCGGTCTCGTGGTGGGCCTGGGCGTCGTCAAGGGCATCTGGTCGATGTTCGAGCAGAAGATTACCGAGCTCTTCCACTTCAGCTTCGATCACATCTCCCACCCGGAGGACCTCCAGCAGGCGACCTACCAGCTCGCCAGCCTGGCGCTGCAATCCATCTTGCTGGTGTCCCTGCCGGTGGTGTGCGCGGTGGCCATCATGGGCGGCCTCTTGGACTTCCTCCAGGTGGGCGCGCTCTTCACGATGGATCCGCTCATCCCCAAGCCGGAGAAGCTCAATCCCATCGAGGGCGCCAAGAACCTCATCTCCAAGAAGACCATCGTCGAGGTCATCAAGAACGTCTTGAAGATGACGGTGGCCGGCTACGTGACGTACGGCGCGCTCAAGGGCACCATGCCCATGGTGGTGGGGGCGGTGCGCGGCGACGTGCACGTGACGCTGGCCGTCATGGGCGAGCTCATCTTCATCGTCGCCACGCGCGTCGTCATGGTGTTCTTCCTCTTCTCCATCTTCGACGTCTGGTGGCAGCGCAAGGCGTACATGAAGGACCAGATGATGTCGAAGGAGGACGTGAAGAAGGAATACAAGGAGAGCGAGGGCGATCCCCACCAGAAGGCCCACCGCAAGCAGGTGGCGCACGAGATCCTGGAGGAGGCGCAGATGCACGCGGTGCAGAGCGCGGACGTCATCGTCACCAACCCGGACCACGTGGCCGTGGCGCTCAAGTACGACAAGGAGAAGGACACGGCGCCGCGGGTGATCGTCAAGGGGCTGGACTCCAGGGCCGAGCGCATCAAGGCGCTCGCGCGCGAGCGGGACGTGCCCACGCTGCGCAACGTGCCCCTGGCGCATGCGCTGTTGCGCGTGGACGTGGGCGAGGAAATCCCCGAGCAGCTCTATGATGCCGTCGCCGAGGTGCTCAACTTCGTCTACGGCCTGAAGAACGACACGCCCGCGGCGCGGGCCTGAGAGGCACTCCCATGAACGACGATGTCGAGATGGCGATCGCGCTCCAGTACGACAAGGACAAGGACGCGGCGCCGCGCGTGGTGGCCAAGGGGCTGCGTCTCAAGGCGGAGAAGATCCGGGAGATCGCCCGCCAGAACAACATCCCCCTGATGAAGAACGTGGCGCTCGCCAACGCGCTCTACCGGGTGGACGTGGGCCAGGAAGTGCCCGAGGAACTCTACGACGCGGTCGCGGAGATCCTCAACTTCGTCTACGAGTTGCAGCGCGCCGGGCAGGCAGGCGGCAAGCGCTGAGGGGTAGGGGCTGGACGGCAACGCCCCTCCTGGAGTGAAATCCGCCCCCGCCATGGCCAAAATCAACAACCAACCCCCCCGAGCGCCACTCTGGCCCTGGGGGGGACCCCGCGCGGTTCGCGAGAAGCTGGTCGAGCCCTCGCAGTTCGACCGCAAGAAGCGCAAGGCTGGCAACCCCAAGAATCCAGCGCTCGCCTCGGCGGCCCTGCTGGACTTCATCGGTCCGGCGCACTCCTCGGAGGAACTGCGGCTGCCCACGCCTCCCCAGCCCCGGGGCCATGACGCGGACCTCGAGGGCTTCTCGGACCGGCCCTTCCTGGGCAGCGTGGCGGGCCGCGCGGACACCGAGCAGCGGCAGTTGCTCGAGCGCAGCCTGTCGCTCATCAACACGACGCCCGAGCGCATGGAGCGCCTCAAGGGCCTGTTGCAGCGCGAGGCGCAGATGCTCTCGCTCGTGGGCCAGGTGCACGCCGACATCCAGGACATCCAGCGCCGCATGCGCGAGGAGCAGCAGGAAGAGGGGTATTAGGCGATGGCCACCGCACAGCGCGTGAACAACAACCAGGACGAGGCGAAGCTCGCCGCTCAGCTCCAGCGGTGGGCCGAGGGCAAGGCGACGCTGCGCGACGTGCGCGGCTACACCGACGAGGAGCTCTACGCCATCGCCAAGACGGCCTACGTCTTCTTCTACCAGGGCCGCATCGCCGAGGCGCGCACCCTCTTCCAGGGGCTCTACGCCGTCAACCCGGCGGACGGCTACTTCGCCAAGGCGCTCGGCGTGGTGGAGATGGCCGCGGGCAACGCCCAGGGCGCCCTGGCCGCCTACGACGTCGCCCTCAAGCTGGATGGCCGTGACGCCCAGGCCTACGTGGGCCGCGCCGAGGTCCGGCTGTCGCTCGGGCAGCGCTCCCAGGCGGTGGAGGATCTGCGCCGCGTGGCCTCCCTGCTCCCCGAGCGGGAGCCCCTGGCCCAGAAGGCCGCCGCGATCCTCAGCGGACTGCTCCATCGTTGAGTGGCCCGAATATTGCGCTGTGGGAAGTAAATTCCCGGGCGGCAAGCTTGATCGGTTAGTTCATTTCTTCCTAGTATGACCCCTGACTTCCCCAGGGAAGTCTCATTCCCCCCCCTTGAAGAGGCCTGTTCATGGCGAAAGGCAAGTCGAAGTCAGAGTACGCGGTCCCGGTCGAGCCGCCCGAGCTGGTGGCGAAGCGGGATCGGCTTCTGGCTGCGCTCGAGAAGCAGGCCAGTACGGCCAAGGGGACGGCGCAACCCGTGATGCGCAAGATGTACGAGCTGCTCGCCAACACCAAGGTGGGCGCGCCGTTCAGCATGAACCTCTACGTGGACGTGAAGAACGCCTTCGTGCGCTTCATGAAGGATCCCGTCCTTCCGCCTCCGCCCATCATCATGGAGTGCGTGGAGTTCATGCAGGAGCGGCTCGTCACGGTGGGCTTCTCCGGGCAGATGGAGTGGCCCGAGGGGGCGCCGCCGGTGCCCGCGGCCTTCTCCAAGGTGAACCTCGCCGAGGGGGTTCCCACGAAGTCGGCCGGGGCTGCGAAGTCGGCTCCCGCGCCCAAGCGGGCCCGGGGTGCCCAGGATGGCTTCGAGAGCCCCCCTCGCCGGGCGCCCGTCGTCGCTCAGCTGGACGGGCATGTCCCCGAGCCCATCACGCCCAAGACCGAGACCCAGCAGCTCGATTCCTTCAAGACGTGGATTCAGAGCCCTGATCTCGGGAAGACGAAGGGTTAGCCTTCCCCAAGAGTTCCCGGTGGCCCCGGGAAAAGCCGGAGGAAATCAGCAGGAAACTCCGGAGCGCATGGGCCGATAATCAGTTTGTAGGCAGTTTGCTTCGCCCCCCCGATTTCGGCCCCGACAGAGGGCCTTGAGGAGAACACCATGGGTTCCTTGATGGGTATTGTCGGCAACGCGCAGGGTGGTATCGGTGGTCTGTCCGCGGCGCAGAACCAGATGCTCGCGAACGCCCCCGCCGAGATGAAGCCCTTCCTCGAGGCCCAGATGAAGATGCAGAAGGAGCAGGAACTTCTCCAGCTCATCACCCAGATGATGAAGCAGATGCACGAGATGGCGATGTCCGTCATCAAGAACATCGGCGGGTAGTCTCTTCTCCATCAAGCGAGCTTCTAGAACCGGCCTCGTATGGCCCTCCCGTCAGGGAGGCTCCATACGGGGCCGGTTCTTTTTTCGTGCCTGGGGTCCGTGCCGGCTTCTTCCGGTGGTGCCGCCCTCGTGATCCCAGGTGCCCGAGAAATGGGTGGGGAAAATCAGCAGGAAACTCCGGAGCGCATGGGCCGATAATCAGTTTGTAAGCTGTTTGTTTCCCCCCCGATTTCGGCCCCGACAGAGGGCCTTGAGGAGAACACCATGGGTTCCTTGATGGGTATTGTCGGCAACGCGCAGGGTGGTATCGGTGGTCTGTCCGCGGCGCAGAACCAGATGCTCGCGAACGCCCCCGCCGAGATGAAGCCCTTCCTCGAGGCCCAGATGAAGATGCAGAAGGAGCAGGAACTTCTCCAGCTCATCACCCAGATGATGAAGCAGATGCACGAGATGGCGATGTCCGTCATCAAGAACATCGGCGGGTAGTCGCTCCTCCAGCAAGCGTTCGTTCGGAACCGGCCTCGTATGGCTCTCCCTTCAGGGGGAATCCATACGGGGCCGGTTTCGTTTCGTTTCCCCTGTGGCCTGCCGTGGGGGGACTCCGTCGGAGCTTCGTTCCCAGGGGTGCTCAGGGGTTCCCGAAACTTTTGGAAATCACCTTTAAATGCACCGGAAACTTGGGCCCTCAGATTCCGATAATCTGTTTGTAGGGTCGCTGTCGGTCCCCCATCAAACAACTCAGCCCCCAGCGGGCTGGAGGATAAAATCCATGTCTTCCATCAAGGACATCAGCAACGTTGCTCGTGGTGTCATGACGGCTCTGCCCCAGCAGCAGAATGTGTTGTCCGCAGCGCAGGCGCTGCAGACGGCCCAGGGGTTGCTCAATGAGCTGGGGTCGCAACTGGCCGGCATCGGCCAGGGGACGACCACCACCACGACGACCACGACGACCACCACCACGACGACCACGAGCACCACGGCGACGGGTGCGGCGGGCGCGCCTGGCTCGGCGGATCAGCTCTTCCCCCCCAACCGCTCGATCATGGACATCTTCAACGCGGTGGTGGGGACGGGTGGGGCGAGCACCCCGTCGCGTCCTTCTCCGACCGACTCGAGCCATCCCTCGGGCAGCCTGAAGACGAGCTCCAACGGCGTCATCACCACCCCCGGCGGCTACAAGATCGAGGCGACGAGCCAGCACGAGTGGAAGATCACCGGTCCGGACGGCAAGTCGACGCGCGTGTGGGGTGACCCGCACGTGGACGAGGGTGACGGCGGCAAGTGGGACTTCAAGCGCGACAGCACCTTCGTGCTCGGCGATGGCACCCGCATCAACGTCTCCACCGTGCCCGCGGACAACAACATGACCGTGACCGGCGGCCTGGAGATCATCTCCGGCAACGACCGGGTGAAGGTCACGGACATCGACAAGGGCAAGGGCAAGGTCGGCAACGTCACCCAGGACGGCTACGCGCACGCCAACAGCTTCGGCGGCAAGGACGTGTTCGTCATGGGCAAGGAGACCGACGACTGGTCCTTCCAGGGCAAGGAGGTCATCGGCAGCAACAACGGCGGTGAGTCCTTCAAGCTCGGCAACGAGCTCAAGCCCGGCGCCGCCACCCCCAATGGCAACACCGGCATCGTGCCGCCCAAGGCCGGCAACACCTACTTCGACAAGCTCAGCAACCTCTTCGGCCAGCTGTCGCGCGTGTTCGAGACGCTCAGCAAGCTCACCAAGCAGCTGCAGAACCGCAACCCGTTCGAGTCGCAGCGCCCGACCCCCCGTCCGCTGCCCTGGCTGCAGAACCGCCAGAACCAGCTGCAGACCAGCTTCGAGGACATCGGCCGCATGATGGATCGCATGATGGCCCTGGAGCAGCTGCGCGCCAGCGTCAGCCAGTTCCGCCCGCGTTACTAATTCGACGTCCTCACGCTAGACTCGCAAGGCGGGAAAGTCCTCGAGGCTTCTCCCGCCTTCTTTTTTCTCCCCATCTTCTCCCCACGGTTACTTCCATGACCAATTCCCAGCAGAAGCCCGCGTCCAAAACGCTCGCCATTCCCGCGGAGGCGGGGGAGCGACTCGTCCTGGGAGAAATTTCCCCGGCGGAGTTCCTCGGCATTCCCCGGGAGCGCCTCTATGAGATCGCCACCCGCGGCCACGAGCTGCTCGTCACGGGCAAGCTCAAGGATGCCCTGGAGATCTTCAAGGGGCTCGTGGCGGCCTCGCCCCATGACAGCGTCTTCCACTGCAACCTGGCGGCGGTCTACGCCCATCTCGAGCAGTACCCCGAGGCCATGGAGGAGTACACCCGGGCGATCGAGCTCAACATCGGCAACGTGGATGCGCTGGTGGGGCGCAGCGAGCTGTTCCTGCGCGAGAACCGGCTCGTCGAGGCCCTCCAGGACATCAAGTCCGTGCTGAAGTACGACCCCGAGGGTAAGCGCGAGAACACCCGGCGCGCGCGCGCCACCCTGGCGTCGCTGCAGAGCGCGGCGGCGGAGTCTTCCAAGTCTTAGTCGTTCCGCCCGTCTGGAGGAGGGGCCACTCTCCCTCCTCCCGGAGTTCCCGCGGGGCTACTGGCGCCGGTAGACGGTCGCGAGCGCCGTGCCCCAGTCGGTGCGCATCACCTTCATCTTCACGAAGGCGAACGCCGGGGACTTGATGGTCTGCCCCGCCAGGACGACCCGCGCGCCGGGGCGCAGCTCCTCGAGCTTGTGGGTGAGCTGCTCCATCGTCTCCTGCGGGTAGCACGTGCCGTGCGCGAACAACACGTCGGCGGCCGAGAGATCCTGCTCGAGGAAGTCCCCGTCGATGAACTCGATGCGCTGCTGGGCGTACTCGGCGGGCAGGTGGGGCCGCACCTCGGCGTCATAGCGGGCGAGCACCTTTCGCGCCGCGTCTCCCAGTCCCGGCAGCAGCTCGATGCCCACCACCCGGCTGAAGGGGAAGGTGAGTGCCGCCAGCAGGGTGGCCTTGCCCGTTCCCGAGCCGAGATCGATGAAGACCTCTCCGGGTCTGGGCGCGGCCTCGTTGAGCACGTCGTGGAAGGCCAGGGGGACCACCTCGCCATAGGTGGTTCCCGCTTCCTGCAGGCCCGTGCGTTCCTTCTCGTGCCGGGCGATGTCGTAGCCGGAGAAACCAGAGTAGAGCTGCTCGAAGATCTCCTGGGCGCGTGCGATGTCCATGGGCGCCATCCTAGACCGCCGGGCCAGCTCGTCGAGGAGGCTTCCGCCCGTTCGCGCGAGCGTAGTATGGTCCCTGTCGCCTGACTGACCGGACTCCACCCACCATGGCGAACTCCGACTCCCCGAAACCCGACCTGCTCGTGAATGCCATGCAGGCCTTCCTTCTGTACGAACAGGGGAGGTACGACGAGGCCCGTGTCCTCTTCGAGGAACTGGCGGAGCGGGATGCGTCGGAGGGGTATTACCGCACGGCGCTCGGGGCCATCTGCCTGGCGATGGATGGCTTCGACAAGGCGCTGGAGTATTTCAACCAGGCGCTGCAGCTCAACCCCGAGGACACGGCCGCGCTCATCAACCGCGGCGAGGTGCACCTGCGGCTGGGCAACACGCTGGAGGCGGCGCGCGACTTCTCTCGCGTGGTGGAGCTGGATCCCGAGAACCAGGATCCCCTCACCGAGCGGGCGCGGGTGCTGGCCGACGCGGCGTGGCAGAGCGCGGAAGATGCCCAGAGGGATCTGGGAGAGGTCCAGGAAGGGTAGGGCCTCGCCTCACGCTCGTCCGCTCCGGGACGGGCCGAGCATGACGAGCCCCTGGTGGGGGGGGAGGCTTGGGAAAGGGCCGGGGTCTCGCTAGTATCGCGGGCCGCATGTCCGCCCAGAGCAACGGCTTTCTCTCCAAGTACTCCGACATCGTCCTCGCGATCGTGGTGGTGGCCATCATCGGGATGTTGATCGTCCCGATGCCCACGCTGTTGTTGGACGTCCTGCTCACCCTGAACATCAGCATCTCCGTGGTGCTGTTGCTCATCTCCCTGTACGTGCCGCAGGCGCTGCGGCTGTCGGTGTTCCCCACCCTGTTGCTCATCACCACGATGTTCCGGCTGGCGCTCACCGTCTCCACGACGCGCCTCATCCTGCTGACGGGTGACCCGGGAGAAGTGGTCGAGGCGTTCGGCCACTTCGTGGTCCAGGGCAACATGGTCGTGGGTCTGGTCATCTTCGTCATCCTCGTCATCGTGAACTTCATCGTCATCTCGAAGGGCAGCGAGCGCGTGGCGGAAGTGGCCGCGCGCTTCACCCTCGACGCGATGCCCGGCAAGCAGATGTCCATCGACGCGGACATGCGCGCGGGTTCCATCGACCAGGACGAGGGCAAGCGCAAGCGCCGCGACCTGGAGCGGGAGAGCCAGCTGTTCGGCGCCATGGACGGCGCGATGAAGTTCGTCAAGGGCGACGCCATCGCCAGCATCATCATCACCGTCATCAACATCGTGGGCGGCCTCGTCATCGGCGTGATGCAGAAGGGCATGGACGTGGGGAGCGCGGCGGCCAAGTACACGCTGCTCACCATCGGTGACGGTCTGGTCGGAATGATTCCCGCCATCCTCATCTCCACCTGCGCCGGTATCATCGTGACGCGCGTGGGCGGCGACGAGGAGGGCCAGCACCTCGGCCATGACGTGGGCAGCCAGCTCACCGCCTACCCCAAGGCCATCGCCATCGCCGCCGCCATGTTGTGCGTGCTCGGCCTCATCCCGGGTCTGCCCAAGATTCCCTTCTTCATCCTCGGTGGGCTCGCCGGCTACGCCTCCTGGACCATGCTGAAGAAGGAGAAGGCGGTGGCGGCGGGCGAGGACACCGGCGGCATGGCGCTCGCGGGAGAGACGGCCGCTGGAGAGACGCCGGCCGCCGTCGAGCCCGCGCCCAAGGAGCCCATCAACCCGGACTCCGAGCTCTTCATCCCCGTCGTCACCCCCATCGTGCTGGAGGTGTCCGACGCGCTGGTGCCCTACGTGGACTCGCGCCAGGACAACGGCAAGTTCCTCTTCGAGCTCATCCCCTTCATGCGCGATGGTCTCTTCGTGGAACTGGGCGTGCGCTTCCCCGGCGTGCGCGCCCGCGGCAACCCGAACCTGTCGCCCGGCGCCTACCAGATTCAAATCAACGAGGTGCCCGTGGTGACGGGCCAGGCCACCATCGGCCACGTGCTCGTCAATGACACGGTGGAGCGCCTCAAGCTCATGAGCATCCAGGGCTTCGAGGCCATCAACCCCGCCACCCGTCAGCCGGCGGCGTGGGTGCCCGAGGAGCACAAGGAGACGCTGGAGGCCGCGGGGCTCACCACCTGGGACGTGCCCGGCTACATCATCCTCCACCTGGCGGCCGTGCTGCGCCGTCAGGCGCGCGAGTTCATCGGCGTGCAGGAAACGCAGTCCATGTTGGATCAGCTCGAGAAGGCCTTCCCCGCCATCGTCAAGGAGGTGGTGCCCAAGGTCATCAACGTGCTCAAGCTCACCGACATCCTCGCCCGGCTCGTGGAGGAGGAGATCTCCGTGCGCGACATGCGCAGCATCCTCCAGTCGCTCGCCGAGTTCGGCCAGGTGGAAGCCGACAACGTGATGCTCACCGAGCACGTGCGCGCGAGCCTGCGGCGCTACGTGTCCCACAAGTTCGCGCGCGGCACCGGCACCCTCGTGGTCTACCTGTTGGATCCGCAGATCGAGGAGGCCATCCGCAACTCCATCAAGCGCACCTCCGCGGGCACCCACCTGGCCCTGGAGCCGGACATCGCCCAGGAAATCGTCCAGGCCGTCAAGGCCGAGTGCGGACACCTGCCGCCCAGCGCCCAGCGTCCCATCATCCTCACCGCGATGGACATCCGGCGCTACGTGCGCAAGCTGCTCGAGTACGAGTTCAACCCGCCCTTCTCCGTCGTCAGCTTCCAGGAGCTGTCCCCGGACCTCAACATCCAGCCCGTGGCCCGTATCTCCACGCGCTGAGTGTCCCCGGCGGGGGGCCGCCTCGCGCGAGGCGAGCCCCTGTCCCGGCCGCCTCGCTCGGAGCAGTCCCCGGGCGGTACGTCAGGCGACCATCAGGACGATCAGCACGCCCAGCGCCACCACGCCGAACAGGCCCAGCACCATCACCGGGATGTAGCGCTTCATGCCCTGCTCGGGCGGCGCGCTCTCCTCCACGGCGGCCTGCTCCTCGGCGGCTTCCTCCTCGGGGGCGGGGGGCTCCTCTTGCGCGGGCTGCTCCTCCGCCTCGGGCTCCGAGGGCTCCTCTTGCGCGGGCTGCTCCTCCTCCGCGGCTGCTTCCGGCTCCTCGGGAGCCGGCTCGGGCTCGGGCTCCGGAGGCGGCTCCTCCTTCTTCTCCACGACGGGGGCGCGCTTGCGCGGCGTGGGCAGGACCGGCGTCTCGCTGGTGGACTCTCCCGGACCCGCGGCCACGTCCTCCAGCAGCGGCTCGGGCTGCTCCTCGGGCGCCTCGGACTGGCAGACGTAGACGAAGCGGACGCCTCCCACCTCGAGCTCGTCCCCGTCGCGCAGCAGCTTGCGCGACACGCGCTTGCGGTTGATCTTGATGCCGTTGCGGCTGCCCAGGTCCTCCACGTGCGTGCCGGACCAGTCGCGCCGCACCTTCACGTGCCGGCGGGAGATGAGATCGTCGCGGAAGATGACGTCCGCGGAGTCGTCCCGGCCGATGACGAACTCCTTCGCGTCGGCGATCTCCAGGCGCTCACCCGCGCGCGGGCCGTTCATCACGCGCAGGTAGCGCTCCTCGCTGCCGGCGAGGCCCCGCATCACGTCCTTCACCATGTTGCGGGCGACGAAGGACGTCTTCTGCGAGTCCACGTCGTGCGGCAGTTCCGTCACCTTGTCGAAGCGCACGTCGAACTGGGCGATGGCGATGACGTCGCCATTGCGCAACAGCCGCTTCTCGCCCTTGGGCAGCGGCTTGCCATTGACCTGGGTGCCGAAGGCGCTGCCGAGATCCTCCAGGAAGAAGAGGTTGCCCTCCTGGGTGATGCGGGCGTGGTTGCGCGACACGGCCTGCTGGGCCAACACCACCTGGCAGGACTTGTCCCGTCCCAGGGTGATGACGGGCTCGTCGAGGACGTGCTCGGTGGCCTTGCCACCGGCTTCACTGCTCTGCTTGACCGTAAGCCTGACACTCATCGCAGCGGGGGACGGGAAGGGCGAGGATGGGGAGCGCGGAGGCTAGTAGGACTGCGCGCTGAGGAACTTCTCGCACGTCTGCATCTCGGCGGGAAACTCGTCCAGCGCCCCATACTTGAGGAAGTTCTTGCAGGCAATCTCCGCCGACTGGCGCTTCTGGCCCTCGGAGTAGAGCTGGAACAGGCCGTAGTGACAGGGGGCGAACTTGCCGTCCAGCTTCAGACAGTCCTTGTAGGCGCGCTCCTCCTCGGAGAGCAGCCCCTGGCTCTTGTACTTGCGCGCCAGCTCGAAGAGCGCACTCGGAGTGTTCTCCGCCCGCTGCGTGTCCCGGAACTCCTTGAGGGCCGAGTCCGTCAGGGCCGCCTTGCGCTGGGCGATGCTCAGGTTGTTGAGGCACTGCGAGTGCTCGTTCTGGAGCGCCACGCAACTGCCGAAGGACTGCCGGGCCTCCTCGAAGCGGCTGAGCTCCATGAGGACGGCGCCCAGGTCGTTCCACCAGTCCGGATTGAGGCTGGGGGCGAGCTGCACTGCCATGCCCATCTCCTCCACGGCCTTGGTCTTGTCGTCCATCTGGTAGTAGACGACCCCCAGGTCGTGGTGCACCTGGGCCACGTTGGGATCCACCGCCAGCAGGGTGAGGAAGACCTTCTCCGCCTTCTCCAGCTTCTTCATGTTGAGGAAGGTGAGCCCCAGGTTGTAGCGGGCCTCGATGTAGTCCGGGTTCACCTTGAGCGCGCGCTGGAAGCTGTCGTGCGCCTTCCCGTAGTCACCCGCGTCCAGGTAGATCTTCCCCAGGTTCATGTGCGCGGAGGCTTGGTCCTGGTTGTAGCGGATGGCCTTGATGAACCACTCCTTGGCCTGCTTCTTGTTCTCCATGCACATGGCGATGAGGCCCTTGTTGGTCCACAGGTCCGCGTACTGGGGAGCGAACTCGAGGCCCAGGTCACAGTAGACCTCCGCCTGCTTGCAGTTGCCCTTGTCGAGCTCCTTCACGCACAGCTCGTTGTTGATGAGCGCGCGGTCCGACGGCGGCGGGGTGTTGATGCACCCGGAGACGAGGAACAGCGGCAGGGCGAGCATGGGGCGGAGAGAACGCATGGCGGCGGGAGTGTAGGAGACGCGCCCCCAGGGGATCAACGTCCACTCCCCGATGACGCGAACCTCGCGGATTCATGGGTGGGGCGGTGAGGGGGGGACGCTACAGTACGCGCCCATGCGCTCGCTTCTCCTGTCCCTCGCCCTGCTGGCCGCCCTCTTCGCGGCGGCTCCCGCACACGCCCAGTTCGCCAACCGCAGCCTGGGCCTGTCGGCGGGCTACATGAACTTCAACAACACGCAGAGTCTCTCCGAGACCTTCTTCATCGGCTTCGACGCCAGCCTCTACATCGAGAGCGGCTTCGAGGTGGTGTCCCTCACCAAGCTCACCTTCCCCTACGATCCCATCAGCGGGCAGCGCGTGGTGGGCATCGCTCCGTCGCTGGGCGTGCGCTACCTCTTCCTGGAGGAGTCCATCCGCCCCTATCTCGGCGCGGACCTGAGCTACCTGCACGTCTTCAAGCCGGCGGGAGACTCCAACTACGTCGGCCTGGGGCCCAACGCGGGCCTGGACTTCTTCGTCTCCGACTCCATCAGCCTGGGCGTCCGGGCCCAGTACAACTTCTACCTGGCGCTCAACGAGCGGGTGCAGACCTCGCTCATCCTCTCCGGGGGCACGGCCGTCCACTTCTAGGCGGCCACCGCGCGCCCTCGTCCCGTGGGGGCGCTCCCCGGAGCGGGCAGCAGGGCCGCGGCGACCAGCAGGGTCCACTTCTCGTCCGAGAGGTGGGCCGGCTTCTCCATGGCCAGCAGCTCCTGGAGTTTCGCGCCGAGCACGGAGAAGAGCCGCAGGCGCGCTTCCATGCTCAGCTCCTCGCGCCGCAGCACCGCCGAGAGCACCGCTTCACGCGCCTCGGTGCCCAGACGCTTCACCCGCGAGACGAACAGCGGATCCGCCAGGAGCCCCTGGCCGGCCGGGACGCCAATGGCCAAGGGCAGCTTGAGCCGGCGCTCGCGCACCACCAGTGTGCCCGCCAGCATGTCCCCCAGCCGTTGGTGCGAGCCGGACAGCAGCGCCGTCACCCCTCCCACCAGGTAGAACAGGGGCAGCCGGTCCACGGGCCGCGCCAGATTGCGCAGTGCGGCATGGTGGAAGCCGATGCGCACCCCGCTGCGCTGGATGACGCGCAGGCCGAAGAGCTTCTTGCCCACCGTCTGCCCGCTCCAGAGCGTCTCCAGGGTGATGCCGTAGCCCCAGTCCACCAGGAAGTAGAGGACGATGCCCAGGGCGCTGGCGAAGCCGGGGAACGCCGCCATCCCCATGCTCAACCCCACGAGCAGCACGCTCGTGCCCACCATCACCAGCACCGCGTCCACCAGCCACGCGAGGAAGCGCGAGTAGAGGCCCGCGAGCGTGAAGCGGAACTCCACGTACTCGGGTGTGAGCACGGTATGGATGCCGTCGAGGAGGGGGGCGGGCGCGTCCGTCACGCCCCCGAGGCTACCGCACGCGCTAGGGAGCCTGGAACTGCGCCTTGCCGTCGAAGGTCTTGTTGTCGCCCACCCCGGCCAGGGTGTCCTCCAGCGTCTGGCCGCCCAGCGCCGTCACCCGGAGCTTGAGCTCGCCCGAGCCCAGGCCCTTGTCGGCCACGAAGTAGTTGTAGTCCGCCCGGGGCAGCGACACCCAGGCGCCGTTCTTCCAGGCCTCGAGCTTCGTCACGGGCACCAGGTGGTTGCGCACCTGGATGGCCGTCCACCAGGGGTTGCTGCCGTCCTTGAAGTGGTAGCGGATGGGACCCGGCGTGTTGCATGTCACCATGCGCCAGCGCACCGGCACCCGGCCATCCACCGGGTTGGCGATCTTCGCGAACGCCGAGCGGCTGAGATCCAGGTGCCCCTTGTCGGGGCAGTCCGGGCACGAGTCCACGATGCGCACGCGCAGGGTGCCCAGCGGTCCCTCCACCTCCGCGCACGCTCCGCACATGGCGCTCTTCTGGTACTGGCCGATGTTGATCGCCGCCACGTCCAGATCGT
This sequence comes from Cystobacter fuscus, assembly GCF_044360685.1. GTDB lineage: Bacteria > Myxococcota > Myxococcia > Myxococcales > Myxococcaceae > Cystobacter > Cystobacter fuscus_C. The sequence continues at coordinate 3,170,350 of NZ_CP043491.1, forward strand.
TCGGGCTCGCGTCGAAGCTGCAATTGCCCGCGCCCGTCGCGTCATAGAAGGTGATGAGTCCGTTCTGGTACTCGCCCAGGGGCAGGAGCGGGCCGCTGGAGCTCGTGTCGCCACAGCCCGCCAACAGGAACAACAGGGGGGCCGCGAGCCAACGGCCAGCAACGAGTCTCTCGGTGTGCATGCTGGACATCCTCAAGGGGTGGAGAGCGAGCGGGCATTCTACGTTCACGGCGCACCCGGTGGCGTGGAATGCATTCGCGGTGGGGGGTCTGCTAGGCTCCAGCGATGGAGGCCCCTCCCATGTCCTCTCCGGAGACCCGCCGGGGCGTCTCGCTGTTCACTCGCCTGTTCCTCCTCATCCTCGTGTGCGCGCTGCCTCCGCTCGTGGGGCTGGGCTGGAAGATGATGGACACCAACGCCCTGGCCTTGGAGGAGCTCGTGCGCCACCTGCACCGCTCCCTCGTGGGGGACGTGCAGCGCTCCGTGCGCGGCTCGCTGGCGCGCGTCGAGCAGGACCTCGAGGGACTCGGACAGATCCTCTTCGCGCCCGGCCTGGGAGACGATGCCACGCGCTTCGCCCTCGTCGGCTCGCGGGTGGCCGCCCTGGGCAATATCGACTTCGTCACGCTCTACGCCCCCAACGGCCAGAGCGTCACCACGGTGAAGGCGGACGAGGTGCCCGCTCCCCGGATCGCCTCCCGCCTGGAGGCCTCCCTGCTCGACGCGCTCGTCTCCCGGGGGCACCTGGTGGTGCGCGACGTGAGCACCGGGGCTCGGGGCGAGCCCGTGCTCGAGGTGTTCTTCCCCATCATCCGTGACGGCAGCCCGCGCGCCATCCTCGGCACCCAGGTGCGGCTCGGCGAGCTGTGCGCGTTGATGGGGGAGCTGGGCGAGCGCTTCCTCGGCGCGCGCGAGAACGTCTTCGTCGTGGACCAGCGGCGGCGGCTCGTGCTCCACGCCGACCCCGCCCGCGTGGCGGCCCGCGAGGACTTCTCCCACCACGGCCTCTTCGCGGCGCTCAGCGGCGACGCCTCCTTCTCCACGGACATGGCCGCCATCTCCGACTTCCAGCTCGAGGGCCAGGCGATGCTCGGCTCGCTGGAGGTCCTGTCCGAACATGGCTGGGCGGTGGTGGTGCAGCAGCCCCAGTCCGTGGCCTATGCGTCGCTGACGGAGATGCGCCGCTCCATCCTCGCCGCGCTCGCGCTCGCGGCCCTGGTGGCCCTGGGGGCTGGTCTGCTCGGAGCCCGGCAGCTCACCCGGCCCCTGCGCGATCTCGTCGCGGCGACCCGGGCCCTCGCCGAGCGCGCCTTCCGCGGCGTGGGCGAGCGCGTCACCCGGCGCTCGGACGAGGTGGGCACCCTGGGCCGGGCCTTCGAGGACATGGCGCGCACGCTCGCCTCCAAGGAGCGCGAGCTGCTCTCCCAGACCCAGGCGCGCGCCGCCCTCAGCCGCTACCTGTCTCCGGACGTGGTGGAGCTGGTCGTCTCCCATCCCGAGCGCCTGCGGCTCGGGGGCGAGCGCCGCGAGGTCACCATCCTCTTCGCGGACGTGGTGGGCTTCACCCACCTGTCCGAGACCCAGCCCCCGGAGGTCATCGTCGCGCTGCTCAACGAGCTGTTCACCTTCGCCACGGAGATCATCCAGCGGCGCGGGGGCATCATCGACAAGTTCATCGGCGACTGCATCATGGCCGTCTGGGGCACGCCCCAGTCCCACGAGGACGATGCCCAACGCGCGGTGCTCGCGGCCGAGGATCTGCGCCGCTGGCTCGACGTGGGCAACCGGCGCTGGCGCGAGCGCTGGGGCATCGAGATCCAGCTCGCCATGGGCGTGCACACCGGCTTCGCCGTGGCCGGCAACGTGGGCAGTGACAAGCGCATGGACTACACGGTCATCGGCGACACGGTGAACGTGGCCGCGCGTTTGGAGTCCATGGCCCAGCCAGGGCAGATCCTCGTGAGCGAGGCCACGCGCGAGCGGATCGGCGACGACTCCGTGGAGCTGGTGCCCGCGGGCGAGCGCCGGCTGCATGGCCGCTCCGCCGCCACGCGCACCTATGAGGTGCCGGTGTGAGGCTCGTTCCGGGGCAGGTGGTCGCCGGGCGTTTCCAGATCGTCCGCGCGCTGGGCGAGGGCGGCATGGGCGTCGTCTACGAGGCGGAGCAGCTCGGCCTCGGCCGGCTCGTGGCCCTCAAGGTGATGCACCCGCATATCTCCAGCGCTCCGGGCTTCGTGGAGCGCTTCCATCGCGAGGCCCAGGTGCTCGCCCGGCTGCGCCACCCGGGCTCGGTGGAGGTGTATGACTTCGGGGCCGATGAGGAGCTGCTCTTCATCGCCATGGCGCTCGTGTCCGGCGAGTCCCTGGAGGCCGTGCTCCAGCGCGAGGGCGTGCTGTCCGTGCCCCGCGCCGTGGGCCTCACCGTCCAGGTGCTGGAGGTGCTGCGGGCCGCCCACGCGCTCGGCATCATCCACCGGGATCTCAAACCCGCGAACCTCTTCCTGGAGCCCCACCCGGAGGGCGAGCGCGTGAAGGTGCTCGACTTCGGCCTCGCCACGCTGAGTGAGTCCTGGCACACGCGCATCACCCAGGCGGGCACCGCCGTGGGCACTCCGGGCTTCATGTCGCCGGAGCAGATGCGGGGCGGGCTCGTGGACGGGCGGAGCGATCTCTACGCGCTGGGGTGTGTCCTCCACGAGCTGCTCACGGGCTCGCCCCCCTTTCCCGTGGGGCCCTCGGTGGAAGTGTCCGCCGCGCACCTCTACCGGCCCGTGCCCTCGTTGCGCGAGGCCCGGCCCGACCTGTCGTTCCCGGCGCGGCTGGAGTCCGCCGTGATGCGGGCGATGGAGAAGCTGCCCACGGCGCGTCCGGTGGACGCCGCGGCCATGCGCGAGGAGCTGCTCGCCGTGCTCGCCGAGCCGGTGCCGGGCGCTCCTCCCGCGCGCCGGGGCGAGGGCAAGAAGACGGAGCGGCCCACGCCGCGCGAAGTGGCTCCGCCGGGACCCGTGGTGGGGAGCGCGCCCGTGGCCGTGCTGTCCGAGCGGACCGACGCCGGTGCTCGCCTGGTGGAGTTGCTCACCACGTGTGGCTTCCAGGCGCGCTTCGCCGAAGCGGCCGAGCCCCTGCTCGGCTTTGGCGCGCTGCTCGTCATCGCCGAGGGGCGTGCGTCGCTCGCCCGGGCGAGGGAATTGGCTGCGCGCCCGGATGTTCCGCCTGTCCTGGTGTGTGGTCCCGCGGAGGACTGGGAGCTGGTGACAGGCGCATTGGAGGGGGGCGTGTTCGACTTCATCCCCCTTCCGCCCGACCCGAGGGATCTGACCCGGAAGGTATCTCGTGCCCAGAAACTCAAACGTCAGGGTTCTCTCCCTCCTCCTCTTCCTGGTGCTGGGCCGTCCGGACGTGGCCCGGGCCCAACAGGCCGATGACGACGTGTACGTGGTCCAGCCGGGAGACACCTGCGCCAGCGTGGGACGCAGGTTCTTCGGCGACGCCTCCGCGGGCTCCGCGAAGCTGCACGCGCTCAACTCCATGGGGCCGCCGCCGCACACGCTGAAGCCAGGCACTCGGCTGCGCATCAAGGGCGACCCGGACGCCCGGCTCACCTTCGTCAAGCCCGAGGTCAACTCCAAGCGCGCCGGCAAGCCCGACTGGCTCCATGCCAATACCGGCCAGGGCCTGTGGCGCCTGGACTCCGTCAACACGCTGCGCTCGGCCGGCGCGGAGGTGACCTTTCGCGATCTCACCCGGCTGCAGATGAACGAGAACGCGCTCGTCGTCATCTACGGCCAGGAGACCCAGGCGCCGGACAAGGTGAAGAAGTCCGGTGCCGTGGAGCTGCTCCAGGGCGAGCTGAACGTGTCGCTGGCGGAGCTGCGCGGCGAGCCGCTGGGCGTGAAGATGCCGGCGGCCACGGTGGACTCGCGCTCGAGGGATTTGATTGTCGGCGTGGACGCGCAGCAGATGACGCGGCTGTCCGTCTTCGACGGCCAGGCCGAGGTGGCCGCCCAGGGCCAGCGCGTGCAGGTGCCCCGCGACCATGGGACGCGGGTGGAGAAGGGCAAGGTGCCCGAGAAGCCCCGCCCGTTGCCCGAGGCGCCGGAGTGGGTGGGCGGTGTGCGCTCGGTGCGGCTGTTGCTGGACGGCGCGGGCGTGGACGAGACGCTGCCGTGGACGCCCGTGCCGCGCGCGGCGTCCTACCGGGTGGAGCTCGCGCGGGATGAGCGTTTCAATGATCGGCTGCACACGGAGACGGTCCCCGCCGGGCCGGAGCCGTTGAAGTCCGTGGTGCCCGCGCTGGCGCCTGGCGAGTACTTCGCTCGGGTGCGAGCCGTGGATGCCGCGGGCCTGCTGGGCCGGGCCTCCGCCGTGCGCCGGGTCGAGGTGCTCCGGGTGAAGACGCAGCGCGGAACCCTCGGACCCCAGGGGCTCCAGGGCACGCCTCCCCTCGAGTTCTCCGTGGACGGCGCCGAGTCCCTGGACGCGCGGCTCGATGGCGCCCCCGTGACACTGCCCCTGCGCGTGGAAGCCCTGGGCGCGCACACGCTGGAACTGCGGCCTCGCGGCCTGCCCGACGCGCCCGCGGAGCGGTTGACGCTCACCGTGTCACCTCCGAAGGCGACCCTGGCGCTCGAGCCCCTCGGAGAGACGTTCCAGGCGCGGCTGCGGGTGGTCGACGAGCAGGGCCAGCCTCTGGACATCGCCCCTACGGCGCTGACGCTGCGCGGTCTGGAGGGCACCCGGGTGGAGCCCTTGTCCCGTCAGGCGGATGGCTCGTGGCTGGCGCGCGTGGTGCCCGCCGAGCGGGAAGGGCGGCGCGTGACCTCGGTGGAGGCCCTCTGGGGCGATACGTCCCTCGCGCGGCTCGAGGCCCAGGCTCCGCTTCCCGTCGCGCCCCCGCCACCTGCTCCGGTGGTTCCCGCGGGTCCCGAGGTGGCGCTGACGTCTCTGTTGAGTGCTCCCCCGGGAGGCCGGCGCGACGCCTCGGCCCTGCCCACCGCCTTCCTGCCGCGCTCGCTGCTCGTCGAGTTGCGCGCCCAGACCGGCGCGGCTCCCTCGGGAGCGGACGTCGCGGGCGGTCGTGCCGCGCTCTCCGTGGAGGGACGGCTGGGCGAGCGCGTGGCCCTGGGCGCGGCGCTGGCGGTGAGTCCCGAGGCGTTCTCGCGGGAGCTGTCCGCCACCCTGTCGGGCCGGGTCCTGCTGTCGGATCTGCCCACCCTGCGCGTGCTGCTGTCCTTCGAGGGCCTGTTCGCGGGTTCGGCGTTCGCCGGAGAGGAGCGTGGCGCGTGGTTGCGGCCGGCGTTGATCGCGGGAGGACAGTGGGAGCGCTGGGCCTGGTCCACCAGCCAGGGGTACGCCCTGCGGCCTGGACGGACGCGGGCGACCTGGGAGAGCGCTTACCAGGGATGGTTCCTGCCCCTGCCGACCCTGGCGCTCGGAGCCGAGGTGAACGCCCTGGTGGACGCCACGCTCGAGGCTCCGGGCCCCCATGCCTACGCGGCCGGGGTGGGTGCCCGTTGGAAGTGGAGCGGATTCGAAGTGGGCGCCTCGGTGCGCCGGGGCTTCGGTCCGGACGGAGCGAGTGTCTGGGGCGCCTGGGGAGGGCAGCTGACGCTCGGCTGGTCGGGCCTGCTCCCGCCGCTGCCGCAGTAGAGCGCCGGGCTTAAGATTCTCTTCAGCTGCGGTCCCTACGGTTCCTGGATGCAACGGGGTGCTTCTTCTTCCAAGCCCCGTTGGAGACACGACATGAACCGTTTCAAGTTCGCGGTGGTGATGGGCCTGACCGTGGGCCTGGGCGTACTGGGCTGTCACGAGGACGGGACGCCGACGGAGCCCCAGCCCGTGGATTGCTCGGGTGCCACGAGCCACTCCGAGAAGGTCGTCTGCGCGGCCAATGCCTTCATGGCCACGCTGACGGACACCGAGCGCGAGGCCCTGCTCTATGACTGGAGCGACTCGGCCGCGAAGACCGTGTGGTCGAACCTTCCCGGCGTGACGCGCAATGGTCTGGCGCTCGGCGACCTGGACGAGGACAGCCGCGCGGCGGCGCTCGCGGTCGCCGAACAGGTGATGAGCCCCGAGGGCTACGAGGAGCTGAAGGCCATCTTGGCGGCGGACGACTACCTCGGGACCCAGGGCGGCGGAGGCGGTGGTGGGGGAGGGGCCCCCGACGGCGGCGGAGGTCCTCCGGGAGGCGGCCCGCCCGATGGGGGCGGGGGTCCTCCTCCGGGTGGAGGTTTTCCGGGTGGTGGTGGCTACTCCTCGGACAACTATTCCATCGCCTTCATTGGAACGCCCTCCGTGGCGGGCGACTGGATGTTGCAACTGGGTGGTCACCACCTGGCCATCAACGTGACGTATCGCAACGGCGTCGCGAGCCCGACCCCCAACTTCATCGGCGTCGAGCCGCAGACGTGGACGAGTGGAGGCCTCACCTACTCCCCGCTGACGGACGAGCGCATCGCGGTGTTCGGCATCTTCGACTCCTTCTCCGAGGCGCAGAAGACCTCCGCCCGGATCACCAACAATGGGCAGCCCGTGGTGTACGGGGACGTCACGGTGGGCCCGGACAACGGAAGCGGTGTGTACCCGACGGACTATCCGACGGGAGCGGACCGCGTGGGCGTCCTCGTGTCGAGCCTCACGGCGCAGCAGCAGGCGCTGGTGACGGCCGCCATCTCGGCCTGGGTGAAGGACTACAGCCCGGACATCTCCGAGGCCCTGCTCGCCGAGTACACCTCGGCCGCGGCGTACGCCGACACCTACGTGGCCTGGGCGGGAGATCAGCTCGACCCGAACGTGAATGGCACCTACGTGCGCATCGATGGTCCCCGGCTGTGGATCGAGTTCGCCTGCCAGTCGGGCGTGGTCTTCCGCGACCAGATCCACTTCCACACCATCCTGCGCGACAAGACGATGGATTACGGCCAAGGCCTCTGAGCTCCCCCATGAACCGGACCCTTCCCGCGTGGGCGCTGCTCCTGGCGCTCGTCCTCGTCGGCGTGGCCGCTCCCGTGGCCGCCCATCCCCTGCGCTCGACCGCCGTCCTCCTCGAGCTGCGAGGGCAAGCCGTCGGGGGCGAGGTGCAACTGCCGTTGGATCAACTGGAGCTCACCCTCCGGCGCGGCCTGCTCGAGGAGACCTCGACCCTGGTGGCGCGCAGGGGCGAGGAGCTCATGCGCTACCTGGGGGAGCACCTGTCCGTGCAGGCTCCGGATGGCCGGGCGTTCCGCGTGGACCTCCTCTCTCCGGAGGTGCGCCGGATCGACGGCTCCGAGTTCCTCGTGGTGAAGCTCTCCATGAGCCCTCCCCCCGGCGCGACGGCCCGTGCGCTCACCCTGCGCTACGACGCCATCCTCCACCGGGTCGTCACGCACTCGGTCTTCGTCTACGTCCGCAGTGACTTCGAGGGCGGTGTCTTCTCCGCGCATCCCGAGCTGCTCGGGGTGCTGCGGTATCGAAGCACGAGCCTGGGGATGGATCGCTCGGACGGCTCGTGGTGGCGGGGCTTCCAGTCCGTCTTCGTCCTGGGGACCCGGCACATCGCCGAGGGCACCGATCACCTGCTCTTCCTGCTGGTCCTCCTGCTCGCCGCGCCCCTGCTCGGGGCCGGGGGGCGGTGGGCGCCGTCGCCCTCCACGGGCCACGGCGTGAAACAGGTCGTCAAGGTGGTGAGTGCCTTCACGCTCGGCCATTCCCTGACGCTGGCGGCGGGGGCCCTGGGCGTCCTCCAGGTGCCCCAGGCGCCCGTGGAGATCCTCATCGCCGTGTCGATCCTCGTGTCGGCCGTCCACGCGCTGCGCCCCCTGTTCTCCGGTCGCGAGCCGCTCATCGCCGTGGCGTTCGGGCTCGTGCATGGGCTCGCGTTCTCGACGGTGCTCGCGGAGTTCGGCCTCGACACCCGGGCGCTCGTGTTGAGCGTGCTGGCCTTCAACCTGGGCATCGAGGCCATGCAGCTCGCGGTGGTCGCGGTGACCCTGCCCTGGCTGCTCGTGTTGAGCCGTTCTCCCGTCCACGCGCTCGTGCGGGGGGCCGGCGCGTGCTTCGCGGGAGTGGCCGCGGTGGGGTGGATCGCCGAGCGCGCGTTCGCCCTCCAGACGCCCATCGTCCCCTTCGTGGAGGCCATCGCCGGGCACGCGCTGCTCGGGGTCGCGCTCCTGGCGGGACTGTCGCTCGCCGTGGTGGGTGGAACCCGGCTTCGCGCTCGCCGGGCTGGGAATCTCCTCTCCGCCACCATGGCGGGCCCGGCGCCGGGAGGACTGGGCCAAGGAGTCAGCGGCGGAGGACATGCGTAGGAAGCCCGGGGATTACCCCGTGGACACTCGGCTGGTCGGGCCTGCTCCCGCCGCTGCCACAGGAGCTCCAGACTGTCTGAGATAGGGCGTTGGGATGGCATGGGCATTGCTCCTCCCAGCCACACCTTTGACGCCTTCCCCGGGCCCTTCTCGTAGGTGTCCAGGCAGCACAATGAGCCCTCGATTTCTGAGAGTTCGAGGGGCTCTTCTGAGAATCCGAGGAAAGCGCGGTAGTGCCGTGTCAAGCGCTTTGTCTATTGCGCGTCCATCCAGCTTGGAATATTCAATACCCATGCGCGAGTGGGCTCCGTGTCTGGAGCGCGCGTCAGGAGGAACTGAAATGGGCAAGGTCAACAATAACGCGCCATCGTACCACTACCACTACAACAATTCCGGACAGGGATATTCGACGAATGGAGCGTCTCACAGCTCCGCTCCTCAGCAGACTCATCAGAGCACGCATCAGCCGTACGCGCATCCTCAGCAGGCCTCCCCCCACAGCGCCTACTCGAGTCAGCCGGGACCGTCGCATGGCTATCACCAGGCCTATGGCTCCAACCTCCAACATGCATCACACCATCATGGTGTGTACAACCACGGGTCGGCCAAATCCGTAGGGTATGGAGGCGCGCCTCAAGCGTCCCAGTTTTGTTTCGTCAAGCAGCCGAAAACCTATCCTGACTCCAACCTTTGCGCGTTCTACGCGCTGCACCACTTCTTCAACGGACAGGTGAGCAAGTCGGAGTTCATCCAAAGGGCGAGCAACCACTACCAGCAGATGCTGGGTATGACAGCGGAGGATGCGCAAGCGCTCGTGCTGGGTGGTAATGATCCTGGAGCCCTGAACCTGTACGGCTTGCAAGAGGGCAGCGAGAAGTCACTCCGACAGAAGGGGCAGGGCATCGTCGCGAACGTCAATACCGGCCACTTCTTCGCCGTGCGCAAGGAGAACGGCAAGTGGACCAGCTATGACAGCTACAACCACTCGGCCCCGAAGAAGTACAACTCCTTCGAGGAACTCAAGAAGGCGGAGATTGGCAACAGCCCGCTCTACGTCATGTAGATGAATGGGGCCGGCGTGGCCCAAGGCCCTGCGCCCTCCGCCATCGACTCCCTGCTGAAGGGGATTAGAGTGTCCGGGCATGGAGATGCCCGAGTTCATCGAGGCGCGCCGACCGCGCTGGCAGCAACTGGAGTCCCTGCTCGACAAGGCCGAGGGCAAGGGGCTGCGCGCCCTGGAACTGGAGGAGGCCCGCTCGCTGGGGCGGCTCTACCGTGCCGTCTCGAGCGACCTGCTGTGGGTGCGCGCGCGCAGTGGCGCCGCCGACGTGAGCGAGTACCTCAATGATCTGGTGGGCCGGGCCTACGCGCTCACCTATCCGGGCGAGCGGCCGAGGTTCGCGGACGTGTGGAACTTCATCGCCCGGGGGTTTCCCGCGCTGCTGCGCCAGGAGTGGCGCATGTACGCGGCGTCGGTGCTGCTGTTCCTCGCGGGCCTGGGCTTCGGCTACCTGGGCATGCTGGTGGATCCGGACGCCGCGCCCTACCTCGTCCCCGCCGAGCACCTGAACCTGGACCCGCTCCAGCGCGCCCGGGACGAGGCCGCGGGGCAGGGGGCGAGCGTGGGCGAGCAGGCCCAGTTCACCACCTTCCTCTTCACCCACAACATCCAGGTGGCCTTCCTCGCCTTCGCGCTGGGCATCACCGCGGGCGTGGGCACGGGCATCATGCTCTTCAGCAACGGGCTGATGCTGGGCGCGCTCGCGCAGGTGTACACGGCCAAGGGCATGGCGGGCTGGTTCTGGGCGTGGATCCTCCCGCACGGCATTCCGGAGATCACCGCCATCTGCATCGCGGGCGCGGCGGGTCTCGTCATCGCCCGGGGGCAGGTGGCGCCGCGAGGACTGCCCCGCGGCGTGGCGCTGCGTCAGGAGGCGGTGCGCGCGGTGCGGCTGCTCTTCGGCACGCTCGCGCTCTTCGTGCTCGCGGGCTTCATCGAGGGCACCATCTCTCAAATCCACCCGCCCAAGCTGTCGGTGGCCTTCAAGGTGTCCTTCGCCCTGATGGTGGGCCTGGGCGTCTATGCCTATCTCGGCTCGGATTGGATGCGCGGGGCGGGCCGCGCGCGGGACGGGGCGGAGGACGGGCGCCCCAGGTGACCCACGGGCCTGGGGTGGACCATGTGCGCTGACTCAGCAAGGGCGAGGGGGACAGGGCTGCTGCTCGCCCTGGCCCTCTTGTCCAACGGCTGTGGGTCGCTGACGCCTCGGCCCGGCCCGGGGCGGAGCCTTCGCTACACCCCCCATGTCGTCACGGGGCTCGCGGGGACCGGAGGGGCGGGCGAGGAGTCGCCGCTCGTCCTCGACTCTCAGCCGACCTCCCCGCTTGGGCCCGAGGCGCCAGAGCGGCTGCACCGTCGCCGCGGCTCCCGGGAAGCCGTGACGGTGGCGGACCCTGGCAGCGCCGACGCGACGGTGTGGCGGAGCGCCCTCGCGGCCCACCTGGCCTTTCGCAAGGGCGTGGGCGAGGTGTCCGGCTCCACCCGCCGCATCTCCCGCGAGCTCTCCAGACTCAAGGCCAGCAACCTCGGCATCGCTGGCGCGGGCAACGGCATCTTCGTCCGCTATGTCGACCAGGGCGAAGCTCAGCTGCGGTGGATTGACGCTGAGCTTGCCGCCGCCACGGAGCTGGCCGCCGAGGCGTCGGAGGTGAAGGACCCGGACATGCAGCTCGCCCTGCTGCGCCTCGCGGGCCCACGGCTGGAGGCCGCCATGATGGGCTCCATGCTGCTGGCCGTGTGGTTTGACTTCCTCAACCTCGCCGACGCCGCGCTCTCCCGACGCCTCTACGGCGTGGAGGCGCTCTTCATGAGGATGGATGGCTGGCAGAAGATGATGGAGCCCTCCATGAGGGCTCTCTCCTCCCTGGAGCCAGAGCAGGTGGAGTCAGCGGCGGAGGACATGCCCGCGCTGGTAGGCCACCTCACGGGCGAATTCGCCGCACTCCTCGAGGCCATGAACAAGGGGGCGAAAGTCCTCGAGACGGCGCTGGTGCTGAAGGAGTCCATGGAGGCGCTCACCAGCCTGTCGGTGCTGAAGTTCACGTTGCCCGCGTTGCGCGCGGCTACTCCCGCCATGCTCGGCGCGAGCCTCATGGTGGGCCCCAACGGGGTGATGATGGGGACGCGGGTGGTGGTGTCCGCCGAGTGGGTGGAGATGATGCGCCAGTTGGTGCGAGCGGGCGTCCTCTCCGTGCCTGTCGTCAGCGCCGCCGTGCGGATTCAGGCCGGCCACGTGATGATGGCACAGGGCCACGGCGACCTTCCCAGGGGCGTGCGCGACGCGCTTGGCGATGCGCCCGAGGTGCGGGCCATGCGTGTGACGGGCAAGACGGGCGCCGGGATGGCCGAGCCCCCGCGTCATCACGTCATGCCGAAGGAGTTCCGCGAGTGGTTCGAGAAGCGCGGCTTCACCGGCAAGATGAGAATCGACTGGTTCTGCGTCACGCTTCAGCAGCCGCACCATCAGGCGATTCACGGCGGTGGAAACTGGATGCTGGGGCGCCAATGGTCCGGTGAATGGAACCGGATGATCATGGAGGTGCTGTACGATGCCGAGTCCAAGGCGGGCCGGATGTTGACTCGGAACGAGATCCTCAAGATCGTCGCGGGCTATATGAACTTGTACGACATCCCGATGAACTTCGTCCGCTGCCGAGGGAAATGAGCGATGGCCGACGGACGTTCCTGGGAGGGTAACTGGAAGGTGCGCCTGTACGAGCGGGTCCGCGAGCGAGGTTACGACTCGCTCACCGCCTTCGCCGAGGAGCGCCCCGTTGCCTCGCTGGTGGCGCTGGCTGAGGAGCTTGGCCCGGACGACATCGCGGGAGTGCAGGTGTTTAGCGGTTTGCTTGCCGAGGCGGAGCGAAGCCGCCGAGTCACGCGCTTGATACGCGGCCAACTCGTGCGCGAGCTGGCCGAAGCACTCCCCAACGGCTGGCCAGCCGTGCTCGACGACGCAAACCGTTTCGACGTCGCCCATGCACTTGCCCGTTGGGGGACCTTCACTCCAGACCCCCATAAGGAGCGCGTCAGGCGAATCGGTGATGCACTCCTCGCCTCGCCACCACCACCCGGTTGGCGCCCGCGCGGGCCCGACGACGAGCTACTGCTCACGCTCCTGCCCGACGAAGAAGCGTGAGCTTCACTCCTGGAAGGACCATGAGCGAGGATCGTTCCTGGGAGGGCAACTGGAAAGCCCGCTTGTATGAGCGGATCCGCGAGCGGGGTTACGACTCGGTCACGGCCTTCGCGAACGCCCGCCCCACTGCCTCCTTGGTTGCGCTGGCCGACGAGTTGGGTCCGGACGACATCGCAGGGGTGCAGGTGTTGAGTGGGTTGCTCGCCGAGGCGGAGCAGCGCAATCAGGTCACTCGCTTCGTGCGTGATGTGCTCGTGCGCATGTTGTCCCAGAGTCTTCCCGATGGGTGGCCGACTGTGCTGGACGATGCCAACCGCTTCAAGGTGGCCAAGGCAGTTGGTCGCTGGTTTGCGTACACCCCAGAAACCCACAAGGAGCGCGCCGATAGGGCTGGTGATGCACTCCTTGCCTCGCCACCGCCGCCCGGTTGGCGCCCGCTCGGGCCCGACGACGAGCTGTTGCTGAATCTCCTGCCCGACGAAGAAGCCTGAGCTTCACGCCTGTACGAGCGGGTCCGCGAGCGGGGCTACGACTCGCGACGGGGCGGCTACTCCGCCCAGGTGAGCACTTCCAGCATGCGGACGAACCCGCGGTCCGCGCTGACCACCGCCACCACGAAGCCGGCGGACTCGCCCGGGCCTCCACGGCCCTCGCTGCGCCAGTCCGCGACGTAGATGCGGTTGCCCGTGTTGTAGATCCGCGCGAGCCACGCCAGCGCGCCATTCACCTCGGCCGTGCTCGGCGTGCCGTAGGACGTCCTCGCCTTGAGCCGCGCGGTGAGCTCCTCGATGTTGACGGGCTCGAAGTAGGTCTGCCTGTCGTAGGAGCTGCCGAACACCCACGTGTACGCGTTCGTCAGCGTCACCTGGTTGGCCACCCCCGTGCCCTCGGGGATGGAGCCCTCCTTGATGCGCGAGCTGCTGGCGAGCGGCCCGCTGGCGCCGAACACCTGGGCCGGCGTGCTCGAGACCGACTCCAGGCTCAGGGGGGCCTCGTAGTCCTCCGCGTCGTTCAGCTCGTGGAAGTCGAAGAGGTACTTCTTCGCCGCCGCCTCCAGGCCGGTGAGGAACGTGGGGTTGGACACCCTGGTGGACAGGTAGCTCGCCTCCTGCGCGTCCACCCACCCGTCCACGATGAATGCGTCCAGCGCCGTGATGAGCTCCTGGCGCAGGACCGTCGCTCCCCCGGGGCTGCTGGCGGTGCGCGCGCTGGCCACCCGGGACTCGAAGAGCGGCCTGGCCGTGGTGACGTCCGCCTTCGCGGCCGGAGCGGCCAGCAGCGCCAGTCCACCGAGCAGGGAGCAGAGGAGGGTCGCGCTCTTCATGGGATGACCTCGCGTCGGCCCCGGGGAGCCGTTCAGGTGCTGAGCGGCCTCTCTCTTACCTCCTTATTGAACAGGGGGAACGTAAAATTCTCGTTTCATTGCTTTTACCCGCTTTCAGGGCTGATGCGGGCGTGGGGCAATGTCCGGCCTACAACACCCCGCGCGCCTTGATGTCGAGGTAGCGGTTCACGGCGGCGAGGCTCAACTCGTCGGGCCGCACGTCGAGCATGTGCACGCCGCCGGCGCCCACCTTGGCCTTGAGGGTCTCTCGGTCCGAGAGCAGCTCACTGGCCACGGCCTGCTGGTAGGCCTGCTCGGGGCCGGCGGGAGGGGTGCGCAGCAGGGTGGTGAGCGCGGTGTCGCGCACGGACAGGCACAGGGGGACGTGCCGCCGGGCCAGCCGGTGCAGGGGCGCCACCAGGGTGGAGGCCTGCTCCTCGTCGAGGAAGTCCGTGAACACGCACAGGAGGCTGCGCCGGTTCAGGCGCACGTTGAGCTCCTTGAAGAGCGCCAGGTAGTCCACGTAGGTGAGGCTGGGCGTGGTGGCGTAGAGCGTGTCCAGTATCTTCCGGTACTGGAGGCGGCCCGCCGCCGGGGGCAGGTACGCCTTCACGCCATCGGCGAACACGGCGAGCCCCACGCGGTCTCCATTGCGCACCGCCACGAAGGCCAGGAAGAGCGCCGCGTTGACGGCGTGGTCCAGCTTGGTGAGCCCGTCCACCTGCGCCGCCATGGAGCGGCCCGCGTCCACGCAGATGAGCAGGGATTGCGAGCGCTCGGACTCCATCACCCGCGTGACGGGCCGGGTGCGCCGGGCCGTGGCCTTCCAATCCACCTCGCGCACCGAGTCGCCCTGGGCATAGTCGCGCAGGCGCGCGAACTCGCTGCCCCGGCCATCCCGGCGCAACTGCCGCAGGCCCAGGTTCACCAGGTCCAACGCCGCGCCCGAGAGCAACAGCCGGCTGGCGCCGCGCATGTCCGGGAACACCGCCACGTCCTGGGCCGCGGGGACGCGGCGCTCGTGCAGCAGCAGGCCCAGGGGCCCGCGCACCCGCACGTGCACGTCCCCGAAGCCGAACCGCCCCCGCTTCGCCGGCGTCACCCGGTACACCCAGCGCGTCTGGCTGTCCGCGGGCAAGCGCAGCGGCGCCTCCTCGGGCTCGGCGGTGAAGGACTCGGGCACGTCGTCGCGCACCCGCACCTCCACGTCCCGGGGGCCCCGGTGCACCAGCAGCAGCTCCACCTTGTTGGGCGCGCCCACCGACAGACGGGGAGGCAGCTGCCGGCTCACCTCCAGCCGCACCCGCCGCGCCATGAGGAAGTCCAGGGCCGCGAGCGCGAGCGCGAGCGTGTCCAGGGCCAGCACCGCGCCGCCCAGGCCGGGGAAGAACCCCGCGGCCATCATCGGCACGGCGAGCAGGCACAGCAGCACCCACAGGCGCCCGGTGGGAATCACCGGGGGACCTCGACGGAGCGCACCACCTCGCGCAGCACGTCCGCGGGCGTGGCCCCATCCAGCTCCGCGTCCGGCGACAACAACAGGCGGTGCTTGAGCACCGGCTCCGCGAGGAAGCGCACGTCCTCGGGCGTGACGAAGCCCCGGCCACGCAGCGCCGCCAGGGCCTTGGACGCGAGCAGCAGGTGCACGCCGGCGCGAGGCCCCGCGCCCAGGCGGATGCGGCCGGAGGTGCGCGTGGCCCCCACGAGCTGGCGCACATAGGAGATGACGGCCGGCTCCACCGTGACGGTGTTGAGCGCCAGCCGCGCCTCCAGGATGCCCTCCTTCGTCACCGCCGCGCCCACGCCCGCGCGCTCCAGGTCGCCCGAGTCGAAGCCCCGGTGCACCGCGGCGAGGATGGCATCCTCCTCCTCGGGCGCCGGGTAGCCCACGTCGATCTTCAACAGGAAGCGGTCGAGCTGGGCCTCGGGCAGGGGGTAGGTGCCCTCGGACTCCACCGGGTTCTGCGTGGCGAAGACGGAGAAGAGCGGCGAGAGCGCCAGGTGGCGGCCCTCGAGTGACACGCCGCGCTCCTGCATGGCCTCGAGCAGGGCGGACTGCGTCTTGGCCGGGGCGCGGTTGATTTCATCCGCCAGCAAGAGGTCCGTGAAGATGGGGCCGCGCACCAGGGTGAAGGCCTGGCTCTTCAAGTCGAAGATGCTGGTGCCCAGGATGTCCGCGGGCATCAGGTCCGGGGTGAATTGAATGCGCTTGAAGTCCGCGCTGATGGAGCGCGCGAGCGCCTTGGCCATGAGCGTCTTGGCCACGCCGGGCACGCCCTCGAGCAGCACGTGGCCGCCGGCGACGAGGCCCACGAGCATCAACTCGAGCGGCTCGTCCTGTCCGACGACGGCCTTGCGCACCTCGGTGAGCACGCCCTCGCGGATGGCGTGGGCGGCGGTCACGGCGGTGGGGGAGGCGGCGGTCTGGGCGGAGGCGAAGGGGGGCGAAGTCATGGCTCCTCGGGTGTCTGGGCGGGGGGCGCGGCGGGGCGCGGCCCGGAAGAAGGCAGGCGTTGGCGCAGGGCCGCGGCGCGCGTGGCCAGGTGCAATAGCTCGCTCTCGCTGGTCACGTTCGCGGCCTTGTGGACGACTTCGCGCAGGCCCCGGGCGAGCTCCGCCTGGCCGTGCGCGGTGAGGTTCTCGGCCACGGCCTGGGCGGGCGCGTGGGCGGGCAGGCCCGCGTGCCCGGCCAGCTCCTGGAGCAGGCCCCGGCTCAGCAGGCCCGCGGCGAAGGCATGGTGGTGGCCCTCGCGGTACAGGCGGCTCATGGCGAAGAGCG
The DNA here is from genome assembly GCF_044360685.1 of Cystobacter fuscus. Lineage (GTDB taxonomy): Bacteria > Myxococcota > Myxococcia > Myxococcales > Myxococcaceae > Cystobacter > Cystobacter fuscus_C. The sequence goes on from NZ_CP043491.1 coordinate 3,186,943, forward strand.
CATCCGTGGTGCCCACGCGCTGGGTCTCGGGCGGAGGCCGGGGCCGGCCGAAGCGCTGGAGCGCCAGGGCCCACAGGCTCAGCCCCAGCAGCAGTTGCGCCACCGCGAAGTGCAGGCCGTAGCGGCGCGCGAAGTCCACCACCGAGCGCTCGTTGGTGAAGCCATGGTGGTGCTCGTCGAAGGCGTAGGGGCCGGGGCCCAGTGCCTCCAGGGCGCTCAGCCAGAACCGGGCGTTGTCCGCGCGCGCGAGCGCCTGGTTCATCGCCAGCTCCGGCGCCCCCACCACCAGCACCTTGCCCGTCCCGTAGGGCACCACCGCCGCCACCGTCATGCCCAGCGGCTCGTCCTCCAGCACGGGGATGGCGCCCTCGGCGGACAGCGACAGGTAGGCCTGCACGCGCGCCTCCACCCGCTCCACGCCCAGGGTGTAGGGACTGGAGAGGGGGGGCACCAGCGTTCGCATGGGCAGGGACGTGTCCGCCTTGATGAGCGACACCCCGAGCGCGTCGAGCAGCGGGTTCTCCTTCGAGCCCCAGGGCACGAGCACGAGCGAGTGGCCGGAGCGGACGTACTCGAGCAGCTTCTCCGTCTCGTCGTCGCTCAGCTCGGGCACGTGCAGCCGGTTGAAGCCGTGGCGGGGGACCTCCTCGTCCTCCAGGTCCGAGCCCCGGTCCGCGGCGAGCGCCGTCTGGTCCGGGTCGTCCTCCTGGGCGCCCTCCACCTCCACGGCGAGCAGCACGAGCGTGCCCGGCTCGGAGAGGATGCGCAGGTCCGCGGTGCGGCGCGTGACGGACAGGCCACTCTCCTGGACGAGCAGGAAGAGTCCCCGGGCCCCATCCGGCTGGGCGCGCCAGGTGGAGAGCGTGTCGGCGAAGCCGCCCCGGGCCGCGCCTCGCACGAGCCAGGCGCCCAGCACCGCGGTCAGCAGCAGGCTGCCCACCACCAGCAGGGGGAATCGGTCACGCACGGGCGGGCTCCGCGACGGCGGGCGTGGAGAGCATCGGGGCACACATCGCCCGGAAGTCGCGGTAGCCCTGCATGCCCACGGGCAGGTTGCCGTACCAGGCGAAGTCGAAGCGCAGCGTCAGCTCGCGCAGGGGAGGCACCCACTCGCTCCGGCCGCGGAACTGGCGCAGGTAGTCCCAGTTGCTCAGGCGGGGGTCATAGTGGATGGCGCCCTGGTGGTGCAGGCGCGAGAGCAGGGCGAGGTACAGGCCGCGCACCGCCTCGCGGTATTCGCCCCGGGCGGCCAGCTCGTCGGCGAGGTGGGCCCAGCCCTCGGGGGCGCGCGCCAGGGCGTTCATCGGATCCGCCGCGAACGTCGCCGCGCTCTGGCTGCTCACCTCGAGCCGCGCGCCCTCGTCCGCCTGGCCCCGGGCGTTGAACGCGCGCCACAGCACCACCGCGAGCACGCCCAGCGCGGCGGTGACGAGGACCACCACCAGCACGTTCGCCACCGCCTCACCTCCCAGGCCCGAGGCGTTGGAGCGGGGCGGGGTGGGATCCGGCCGGCGCCGGAAGAGCTCCTCGAGCGTCTTCTCGAGCCACTTGACGAAGCGCTCCCAGAGGCCGTTGGGCACGGTGTCGTCGGGGGACGCCTCCTCCTGTTCGGCCCGGGGGGCGGGCTCCTGGAACTCGGGCCGCGCGAGGATGTCCCGGGCGCGTGTCCGGGCGCTCGCGGCATCCGCCCGTTGCCGCTCCAGCTCCGTGGTGCTCGCCGCCAGGGCGAGTCCCTCGTCGAGCCGCTCCAGCGCGGCACACTCCTCGTTCTCCTCCACCTCCGCTTCCACGGAGCGCACCAGCCGCGCCACCTTCCTCGCCTCCGCCGGGCCGAGCGAGGTGAGCGTGCGCCGCCACTCCTCGAGCGCGGCCTCGTCCCACTCGCACGCTCCGGCCAGGGTCTCCACGCGCGGGACCAGATCCCCGGAGGGCTCGGAGGACGCCGCGGGTCGGGCCTGGGCGGTGGGAGCCAGGAGGTTCATTCCCAGGAGCGCGAGCAGCCCGAGCGCCGGCTTGCGGACCGGGAGCTGCTGCACCGCGGCGAGCAGATCCAACCCCTCCTGGCGCACCCGGCCATCGATCAGCAGCAGCGAGGCGGTGGCGGCGCGCAGGGGCTCGAAGAGGGTGAAGGTCACGGCGACGAGGAAGACATCCCAGGACGGGTTGTCGAGGGAGGCGAAGCGCTCGGCGAAGGTGAGATCGATGCCGAGCAGCTTGCGGCCCACGTAGAACAGGGCGTTGGCCGCGATGTGCAGGTTGAGCAGGACGAGCCCCTGCACGAGCAGCAGCAGACGCACGCCGATGGCGGTGATCTTCGCGGGCCCCAGCAGCTTCGCGCACTGACCATACAGGTTCAGCGGACTGCCCCGGCCCTGAAGGGTCGCCGCATAGCCCACGATGTGGGCGGACAGGAACACATAGGCGAGCCCCAGCGTGACGCCGAGTGTCACCGTGTTGAAGACGAGCAGGTAGGCCACCGCGCACAGCAGGCTGGGAGCGCGGGCCAGGGCGGCGCGCAGGGAGTCGCGGACCGAGGGCGCCTCGGGGCCCTGGCCGAGCAGCAGTTGCTGGACATGGTGGCAGGCGGCGCCCTGGAAGAGGCCCCGGGCGAGCCAGGCCAGGGTGAAGACCAGGGCGGGGAGGGCGAGTGGGCGGCGGTGGGACACCGCGTCCATCAGGTGGAGGAGCGCGGCGGTGACGAGCACGCCGCCGGGGAGGGTGAGGGCCCAGAGGCCCGAGCCGCGCACGCACAGGCGCAGGGCGGCATCCATCAGGGCCACGGCTCCTCGGGGGCGCAGTTCGAGTGCGGAGACGGCCATGTCTAGAGCCCCGCCGCCAGGCGAGCGGCCAGGAGGACGCCGCCATACACCACGGCGCCCGCCAGCAGGGCGAGCAGCACGTTGCCCACACTCCATTCCCGGCGCTCGGCGGACACGGCCAGGGCGCGGGTGCGCTGGTCCAGGCAGGAGGCGCACCGGTTGATGCCCTCGAACTGCGTGGTGCACTCCCGGCAGATGACGCGGCGGCATTCCACGCAGATGCCCAGTCCGGTGCGCTCTGGATGATAGTGGCAGCGGCCCGAGCCCTGAATCATGGGACGCAGCCTACGCAATCCCGGCGGCCCGAGGCCAGCACGGAGCTTCAGTCGGACAGCGGCTGGACAGGGACGCATGATATGGATTGACCCGCGCTCTTCTCATGGAAAACGACAAGACGGTTCCATCACCTCCCGGGTTGGCTCCCGCGGTCCTTCCCGCGGGTTGGACGGTCGCCGACCGCTTCGTCATCCAGGACCTCGCGGGCAGTGGTGGCATGGGGTTCGTCTACCGGGCGCTGGATCAAGTCACCGGCCGGCAGGTGGCCCTCAAGTTGTTGCTGGTGGGCGCCTCGGCGGACGCGGCGATGCGCTTCAACCGCGAGGCCCAGCTGCTCGAGGGCCTGGTCCATCCCGCCATCGTCGGCCACGTGGCACATGGCACGCTCGCGGAAGGTCCACCCTACCTGGCGATGGAGTGGCTCGAGGGGGAAGAACTCTCGCACCGCCTGCATCGCGGGCCGTTGAGCCCCACGGAGAGCGTGGCGATGGTGCGCCGGGCCACCGAGGGCCTCGCCGTGGCCCATCGCCAGGGCGTGGTCCACCGCGACATCAAGCCCTCCAACCTCTTCCTGCGCGCGGGCCGCCCCGAGGACGTGGTGCTGCTGGACTTCGGGCTGGCGCGCTACGCCGCGCCCTCGCTGGATGCGGTCACCGTGGCCGGCACGGTGGTGGGCACTCCGGGTTACATGGCGCCCGAGCAGGCCTCGAGCCAGGACGAGATCCCCCCCGCGGCGGACATCTTCTCGCTGGGGTGCGTGCTCTACGAGTGCCTCACGGGCCAGCCGCCCTTCTCGGCCCCGCACTTCGCCGCCGTGCTGGCGAAGATCCTCTTCGCCGACCCCGTGCCCCTGCGCAGGCTGCGTCCGGACCTGCCCCAGGGACTGCGCGCGCTGGTGGATCGGATGCTGGCCAAGGATCTCGCGCGCCGGCCCGCCGATGCCGACCAGTTGTTGCGCCTGATGGCGGAGCTGGACACCGTGCCCCGCCTGCTGTCCTCCGCGACGCTCCCTTCCGCCTCCGGCATGGCGGGCGCCGAGCAGAAGCTCTTCAGCGTGCTGCTGGTGTCGACCCACACGCCCGGCCCGGAGGGGGCGACCCAGGTGCTCAAGCCGGGCTCGGCGCCCCGGGATGCCCTGCGCGCGGCCCTCAAGAACTCGGGGGCGCAGGTGGAGTTGCTGGCGGACGGCTCGCTGGTGGCCACGGTGATGCCCGAGCGCGGCACCGCCACGGATCAGGCGGCGGTGGCGGCCCGCTCCGCCCTGTCCTTCAAGGAGCACTGGCCCGAGGCCTCGGTGGTGCTCGTCACCGGCGTGGGGATGCTCAACGAGCGCCTGCCGGTGGGCAACGCCATGGATCGCGCCGGAGAGCTGCTGCGCCACATGGGCAAGGAGCAGGGCTCCGGCCCGGTGGTGATGGACGAGACCACCGCGGGGCTGCTGGGCCCGGGCTTCCAGTTGTCGCGCGTGGAGCAGGGCATGTTCGTGCTGCGGGGCGAGCAGCTCGGCGTGGACGAGTCCCGGCTGTTGTTGGGCAAGCCCACGCCGTGCGTGGGCCGGGATCAGGAGTTGTCCCTGCTGGAGTTCACCTTCAAGGGCAGCGCGGAGGAGTCCGTCGCGAAGGCGGTGCTGGTGACGGCTCCCGCGGGCACGGGCAAGTCCCGGTTGCGCCATGAGTTCCTGCGCCGCATGGAGCGCGACGCGCCGCGGACCCTGGTGCTGCTGGGCCGCGGGGAGCCGATGAGCGCGGGCGTGGCCTCCGGCCTGCTCGGACAGGTGTTCCGGCGGCTGTGCGGCATCATGGAGGGCGAGCCCCTGCAGGTGCAGCGCGAGCGGTTGCGCGAGCGCATCTCGCGGTACCTGCCGGAGGCGCGGGCCGAGGGGACGGTGGAGTTCATCGGCGAGCTGTGCGCCGTGCCCATGATCGACGAGGAGGATGATCCGTTGCTGCGCGCCGCGCGCAATGATCCGCGGCTGATGAGCACCCAGGTGGAGCGGGCGCTGGTGACCTTCCTCGAGGCGGAGTGTGCCCAGCACCCGGTGTTGCTGGTGCTGGAGGATCTGCACTGGAGCGACGCGCTGACGGTGCGGCGGGTGGACGCGCTCTTGAGGGATCTGGCCGAGCAGCCCTTCGGGGTGCTGGCCCTGGCGCGGCCCGAGGTGAAGGATCAGTTTCCCTTCCCCTGGACGCGGCGCTTCCAGGAGGTGCCGCTGCAGGGCCTGAGCCGCAAGGCGAGCGCGCGGCTCGTCCGGGAGGTGCTGGGCTCGCGGGTCGAGGAGAGTGTGGTGCGCTGGGCGGTGGAGATGGCCGACGGCAACGCGCTCTTCCTGGAGGAGCTCATCCGCGTGGCGTCCGAGGGGCGGGGGACGGAGGCGCCGGAGACGGTGCTGGCGGTGCTCCAGGCGCGCCTGATGCGGATGGAGTCCGGCGTGCGCCAGGTCCTGCTGGCGGCCAGCATCTTCGGCCGCGACTTCTGGTCGGGAGGCCTGGGCGAGTTGTTGGGCGACCAGGTCTCCAAGGCGATGCTGGAGGGCCACCTGCGCACGCTCATGGATCAAGAGGTCATCGAGCCGCGGTCCGACAACGCGATGCCGACCGAGACGAGCTACCGCTTCCGCCACGCGCTCCTCCAGGAAGCGGCCTATGGCCTGCTGTCCGACGTCTACCGTCCGGAAGGCCACCGGTTGGCGGCGGACTGGCTGGAGCGGATGGGCGGGATGGATCCGCTGGTGCTCGCCACGCACCATCAACGCGGCGGACAACCCGAGCGCGCGGTGCACTACTACTCCCTGGCGGCCGAGCGGCTCTTCGCCCTGTACGATCTGCCGGGGACGATGCGCTGCGTGGTGGAGGCGCTGGCCTGCGGGGTGGAGGGGGAGCGCTCCGTTCACCTGCGCGCGCTCCAGGCGGTGGTGGCGTTCTGGATGGACGATCTGGTGCGCTCGTTGTCGCTCGGTTCCGCGGTGTTGGACGAGCTGGAGCCCGGCAGCCGGCTGTGGTGCTGGTTGGTGGGCGGACAGATCGTGGGGGGCGCCTACCTGGGAATGGACGCGGAGAAGGCGGCCCGGTTGAACGCCAGCCTGTGGAACACCGTGCCCCTGCCGGATGCGGTGGACGCCCACCACTGGGCCCTGGCGTGTCTGGGCCTGTCGCTCGTGTACTCGGGAGCGCGGTGGGAGCTGGAAGCGTGGCTCGAGCGGATGCGGGGCATGGCCAAGGAAGGGGTGGCGCGGGCCTGGACGTGTTACATGGATGGCTTCTTCCACTACCTCTTCGCGCCGCGGCCCTGGACGGCCTTCGTGCTGGCCGAGGAAGGCACGCGCCTGTTCCGCAAGCTCGGCATGGAGCGCGACGCGCTCATCGTGCAGACCTGCGTGTCCCTGGCGCTGGGGGCCGTGGGCGACATGCCCGGAGCCCTGGAGCGCATGCGCGAGGTGCTGGCCACGGGACGGCGGTTGGAGGAGCACCTCGTGGTGGGCTCGGCCCTGGCGTATCGCAGCGTGCTGCTGGCCGGCAGCGCGGATCCGGAGCACCGCCGGGAAGCGCATGTGCTGGCGCGCGAGGGGTTGGATGAGGGCCTGGCCTTGTTCCGCCAGGGCGTGTCGCACGCCGTGCTGGCGAAGACCTGGAGTGATCCGGAGACGCTGGCGGAGGCCGAGGCGCACGCGCGCAAGGCGTGCGCGCTGCTGACGCCCTTCCAGGCCGACGTGGTCTTCGCGCGGGGCGTGCTCAGCACCGTGCTGCTCGCCCGGGGCAACGTGGCGCAGGCGCGGGAAGAGGCGGTGCTCGGGGTGCACGAGCTGGAGCGCAACCGCGGCGAGGGCGTCTACGCGGTCGCCATGTACCTGGCGCTGGCGGAGGCGTGCCTGCGCGAGGGCGCCCGGGAGCAGGCGGAGTCCGCGCTGCGCCAGGCCCTGGAGTGCGTGCGGGCCCGGGCCGCGGACATCCCCGAGCCCGCCCACCGTGCGCGCTTCCTGCGCGAGGTGCCCGAGAACGTCCGGGTGGTGGCGCTGGCCCGGGAGTGCTGGGGAGACGCCAGCGTGGACGGGCTCGCGTGAGCGCTACTTCACCGGGAAGAAGCCCGCGTCGGTGACGAGCCCCTGCCCCTCGGGGGACAGGACGTAGTCGATGAAGGTGCGCGTGAGCCCGGTGGGCTCCCGGGGCAGCTCGAAGTAGAGCTCTCTCGACAGGGGGTAGGCGCCGGACTGGAGGGTGGCGGGGGTGGGGGGCACCGCCTCGTCCTGCTCGCCCACGCGCACCTTCAATTCCTTGACGCCCCGGGCGTAGGCGACGCCGCCATAGCCAATGCCATGCGGCTCGAGGGAGACGGCGTTCACCACGGCCGCGGTGCCTGGCAGCGTCTGGGCGCGCTCGGTGAAGTCCTGGCCCTTGAGCACCGCGTCCTTGACGAAGACATAGGTGCCCGAGGAGCTCTCGCGCGAGTAGACGATGATGGGGGCGTCCGCGCCGCCCACGTCCTTCCAGTTGCGCGCGTCCCCCAGGTAGATGGCCTGGAGCTGGGCCAGGGAGAGGCTGTCCACGGGGTTGCTCTCATGGACATAGAAGGTGATGCCGTCGCGGGCCACGGCCAGCTCCACGGGGCCGCGGGGCCAGCGCCGCCGCGCCTGTTGTCGCTCGGCGTCCTGCAGGGGCCGGCTGGACATGGCGATGTCGGTGGTACCGTTGATGAGCGCGGCGATGCCCGTGCCCGAGCCGCCCCCCGTCACCTGGATGCGCGCCCCGGGATGGTCCTTCATGAACTGCTCGGCCCAGCGCTGTCCGAGCACGACGAGGGTATCCGACCCCTTCACGGTGACGGTGCCCAGGGAGCCGGGCGCCGGAGCGCTCGCCTTCTCGTCGGGGGCGCTCGTGGGGCGCCTGCAGCCGCCGAGCAGGGCGAGCAGCACGAGCGGGAGGAGCAGCGGGCGGCAGTGGGGCCATCTCATGGCCCCCGAGGATACACGCGAGCGCGCTCCCGCCATCCGTCGGGCAAAGGACGTCACTTTCGTGACACGGATGTGACCGGGGTTGGGGGAAGCGCGGCGGGTCCGCTACAACCGCGGCATCCGAGGACGGCAAGGAGCGGACGCCATGGACTTCATTGGGCAGCTTTCTCAGCAATTGGGTGTGGATTCGAACCAGGCGCAGGGGCTCGCGGGCTCGCTGCTCAAGCTGGTGCAGGGCACGGTGAAGGAGAAGATCAGCCCCGAGGCGGCGGAGCAGCTGGGCCAGTCGATTCCCGAGATGCAGACCTGGCAGCAGCAGGCGCAGCCCCAGTCCGAGGCGGGTGGGGGGTTGATGGGGGCACTGGGCGGACTGCTCGGGGGGCAGGCCCAGGGCGCCTCCGGAGGCGGCCTGATGGGGGCGCTGGGCGGCGCGGTGGGACACGCGGGCGAGATCGCGGGCATCGTGGCCTTGCTCCAGCGCTTCAACCTCGACGCGGGCAAGGCGGCGCTGGTGGCGCCCCTGCTGCTGGACTTCCTCAAGTCCCGGCTGGATCCCAAGCTCGTGAGCGGCATCCTCACGGTGATGCCCGTGCTGACCCAGCTCACGGGGGGCAACAAGCCGCCGGAGGGCGGGGGGACGCCGGGGGGCGGGGGCCTGGGGGGTCTGTTGGGCGGTCTGCTGCGCTGAGCCTCTGGGGGAGCGTGCGCGAGGGTTGACCCCGTGCCCTCCCCGCGTCACCTTGCCCGCCCACATGAGCACGCCTGACGGAGAGCTGTCCCCCGAGGAGCTGGCCATCATCGCGGAGGAGGAGGCGGTCCTGCGCCGCGTCCTCGCCGCGGTGGAGGGCGCGAGGCTGCGCAGTGGCCATCGCAAGCAGGAGACAGAGGATCTCATCACCCGGCTCCAGGAGCTGCGCGACGACGCGGCCACGGCGGCCGTGGCGGACCTGCCGCACCTGTTCTTCCAGATGGATCAGACGCGCGCCCTGCTCGAGCGCCAGGAGACGGCGCGGCTGCCGGAGCTCGGCGCCCCGTACTTCGCCCACCTGCGGGTGGCCGGGACGACGGGGGACCGGGACTATCTCCTGGGCCGCACGAGCTTCGCGGACGTGTCCGCGGACGTGCGCATCATCGACTGGCGCTTCGCTCCGGTGGCGCGTGTCTTCTACCTGTACGGGGAAGGGGACTCGTACGAGGAGTGGTTCGGCGAGCGGCTGTCCGAGGGGACGGTGAAGGTGCGCCGCCTGGTGGTCATCGAGCGGGGGATTCTCAGCCGCGTGCAGGTGGGCACGCGCGTGCTGGTGCGGGGCCCCGGGGGCGTGTGGCGGCGGCTGGGGACGGGGTGGGGCTCGCAGCTCGAGGGGGGCACGGGGACGGCGGTGCGGCCGGGCCAGCTCGGGGTGGGGCGGGGGACGGCGCGGCGCGAGGGGGCCCTGGACGTGACGGCCCTGCTGGACGCCGAGCAGTTCGAGGCGGTGAACGTGGCGGCGGACCAGCCCCTGCTGGTGCTGGGCAGCGCGGGCAGTGGAAAGACGACGGTGGCGCTGCACCGGCTGGCGAAGATCGCCTTCGACGAGGCGGAGCGCTACCCCGAGTCGCGCATGAAGGTCATCGTCCCCGAGGAGGGACTGGCCCGGCTTTCCCGGCGGCTGCTCGCGCCACTGGGCCTGGGCAAGGTGTCCGTCGAGACGCTGGACTCGTGGGCCGCGCTGACCGCGCGCGTGGCGTTTGGCGCCAAGGCCCTCAAGCCCTGGGAGGACACCCCGCCGCTCGTCGCGAAGCTCAAGCGCCACCCGGCCCTGCGCCGCGCGCTCTCGGCCCGGCTGGGGGTGCTGTCCTCGTCCGCCACGGCCCTGCCGCGCCTGCGCAAGCGGCTCGCGGAGCTCTTCACGGACCGGCGCTTCCTGGAGAATGTCGTCGCCCATTCCGGGGGGGATCTGCCGAGCACGTCCGTGGACGAGACGGTGCGGCACACGATGTTGCAGATCGCCACGCCCATCGCCCACGAGCTGGAGGGCGTGGATCCCGACCGGCTGCAGACACTGGATGGCAAGTCCCTGGAGAGCGACACCCCGGACGAGCTGGCAGGCACGGTGGACGTGGAGGATCTGCCGCTGCTGCTGTTCCTCCGGGCGCAGGCGGGCAACCTGGGCGCGGTGGGGCGGCTGGTGCACGTCGTGCTGGATGAGACCGAGGACTTCTCGCTGGTGGAGCTGTTCGTGGTGGGGCGGCTCCTGGGGGAGGCGCGCAGCTGCACGCTGGCGGGCGACGAGATGCAGCAGACCTCGACGAGCTTCGCGGGGTGGCCGGCGGTGCTCGCGGAGCTGGGCATCCAGGACGCGGCCACCTGCCGGTTGCAGGTGTCCTACCGGTGCCCGGCGCCCATCACCGCGCTGGCGCGTCAGGTGTTGGGCACGCAGGCCCCGGGCGAGCCGCCCACGGCGGGGCGGGAGGGGGCGCCCGTGGGGCTGCACCACTTCCCGGACGAGGCCCAGGCCTGGCTGTTCATCGGCGAGGCGCTCCGGGACTTGCTGGAGCGCGAGCCCCAGGCCTCCGTCGCCGTCATCGCCAGTGGCCGCGAGCAGGCCCGGGCCTTCCATCGCGTCATCTCGGACATGTCCTGGGCGCGCCTCGTGCTGGAGGGAGACTTCTCCTTCGAGCCGGGGGTGGACGTGACGGACGTGGACAACGTGAAGGGCCTCGAGTTCGACTACGTCGTCATTCCAGACGCCACCGCCCAGGCCTATCCGTCCCATGACGAGGCACGCCGCCGTCTGCACATCGCGATCACCCGGGCCTCCCACCAGCTCTGGTTGGTTTCGGCGGGCGTGCGCTCCCCCCTGCTCGCCGGCGTCTAGCGGGACGGGGGGGGGACGTCGGAATCGATCTGTCGAGACGGGATGTATCGATTTGTGACAGAATGCCGCCCCCATGATGGAGACCCGCCCACAGCTGTTGTCTCGGCTGGCCAGATGTCGGCGGGAGCAGATGGTTCCTGGGTTGTTCTTGGAGTCGGTGCTCGCCTCGGCCGGGGCCTATGGGCCGCAGGTGGTCGAACAGGCCCGTCGGCACCTCGCCGAGGATGGGCAACTGCTGGAGAACTACCGCTACCCGGTGAAGGCCATGCTGGAGATGCTCGATGTCATCGGGCAGGCGGCGCAGGTGCAGGGAGTGCCCTATGGCGAGGCGCTCTTCCAGAGCGGGTGGACCGCGGGGTCCTCGTATGTGCGCAGCTCGGTGGGCCGGGTGCGCGCCAGGGTGTCCACGGTGTCGGGCATGCATCGGGCCCTGGAAGGCATTCCCAACGCGGCCGCGCAGGCGGTCAACTTCGGCGAGCACTCCTACCGCCGGGTCACCCCTGGCTCCGGGGAACTGCGCTTCATTCAGGATTTGATTGGCCCGGCCTGGAACACGGGCATGGTGCTGGCGAGCGTGAGGGCCGCCTTCTCGCTGGAGCAGGGCCAGTTGAAGTACGAGATCAGCGTGACGGATGAGGACGCCAGCAGCTTTCTCGTACGTCTGGACTGGTAGGCGCGCGGGGCGCCGGGTGGCGCGCCGGAGTCACCCGAGGGGACTCCGGGCACCAGGCACGCTCAGTTGTTTTCCGAGAACGTGTCGCGGATGCGCTCGATGGACTTCTGCGCCATCTCCATGATGCTCCTCTCCACGTGCTTGTACATGAGCGTCTGGGCCATCAGGTGCTTCTTGGCCTCCTTGGAGATCTCCTCCTCGGTCGCGTTCGGATTGGCCTTCAGGAACTTGTTCACGTTCTGCTCGACCTTCCGGTAGACCGCGCTCTGGCTCTCCTTGCTCTGGATGGAGCCGACCTGGAGCGCGTACGCCTTGGCGCTGGCCTCATCCAGGCCGTACTTCTGCAGTCCCTCGGTCACTTCCTCCAGGGTGGACTTCCCGGTGAGGTTCAAGCGCACTTCGCTCGGCGTGGTGGAGGCCACGCCGGTGGCGCGAGGGGTGTTGTTGATGGGAGCGGTCATGACGCACCTGCCAATAGGTTGGGTACAGCGTTGAGGGGATTATCTCCCAAGCTTTGGGAAAAGTTGCGAGGGGGGTGCTGATTCACCCCACTTTCCCCCTCCCCGAGGGGGCGCCGGGCCCCCGGCGGCGGGCCGGGAGGAGGAAGTCCCCCGTGATTTCAGGGGGTTGAGTCCTCCTCATGGGTCGCCTGCCTGGTGGACGGGCACGCGTGGCGCTCCCTGTTGGCGTGTGGACGGGACCGCGGGCGCGGGTGCCCTCCGGGAGGGGGTCGTCGAGTCCCCCGGGCCCTGGCCTTCGTCCGCTCGGTCCCGCCATCCCCGGACTCTTCGCCCAACCGTCCCTCCTGGCCTTCCGCCGGAGTCCCGGTGTTCCTCGCCAATCCCTGTCAGCGTGGCGGGCCCGGTGAGAGCTTGATTCCCTTGTATGGGATTGACGAGGGGTTCGGGAATTCCCACGGACGAGGATCCCTCGGCGTATGCCGCGAGCGGGTGGAGGCCGGGAAATCCGACGCGGCCAGGGCGGAGCTTTCGCGTGACAAGGTTTTTCATCCCAGACAGTTGCAAAGACTAGCGGGTTGGCTTGACGACAATCGCGGAGACCCGTTATTGGTTTGTGAGAGAGATTGAACGGTTCGAAAGGAACCCCGCCATGAACGCCATCTCGGATCGGCCGGCACGCTCCCTGCCCACGGGGAGGGTCGCCGTGACCAGCCCCTACTCGGGCTACTCACTGTCGGCCCCTGGTGAAATCCAGGTGGTGCTTCCCGAGCTGGGAGGACGGCGCCTGGGGCCGGCGACCCTGCTGAGTCCCGCGTCGGTGTGGGCCCGGTCCGAGTCGCGCGTGGAGTCCTGGCCGTCCGATGGCGCGCTGCGGGTGTGTCTGGAGACAGGCTCGGCCTCTCTCGGGCCCTTGTCGGGGGAGCTGCACTGGCAGCAGGCCGGAGGCGAGGACTCCATGCTGGGCATCCGGCTCGTGGATGTCTCGCCGGCCCAGGGGCGGGCCCTCCTGACGATGATGGAGGAGCGGCTGCGGCACGGGGGCGCCCTGCCCGAGGCGTCTCCGCTCCCCGTGCAGGAGGAGATCTCCGACCCCGAGCGCATCGCGACCCTCCTCGGGATGATCGCCGCGGTGAACAACAAGGCCGTCCTGCGCGAGCCCGGCCGGATGGTGCGGCTGGTGCTGGAGCGGATGGACGCGGAGCGGGGCCTGCTGTTCTGGCGTTGCGCCGAGCCGCTCGCGCGCTGGGGCGAGCCCCCCTGTGAGGTGGAAGTGGTGGGGTACAACTCCGCCTACCGGATGCGCCTGGCGCCCCCCGCCGGGCGGGGCGAGCACTGGGTGACCCCGCTTCCCGAGCGGCTGTGGCGGGTGCGTCACCGCTGGCACCGCCGCGTGCCGGCGCCCGCGGGGCTGCGCGTGCGCTTCGCCCATCCGCTCTGGACGGAGCTGGGGTGGCTCGAGCGCGAGGCGGTGGATCTCTCCTACTCCGGCCTGGGGCTGCTCAGCGGCGCCGAGGATCTGCTCTTCCCGGGACTCTTCCTGCCGCTGGAGCTGGAGACGGCGCGGGGCGAGCGCATCGACCTGCGCTGCGAGGTGCGCCACGTCTCCTTTTCCCAGACGGATGGCCGGCGGCTGTGTGGGCTCGAGGTCCGGCCGTGCTCCGAGCGCGACAGCCTGCGGTGGATGAAGCTCGTCTCCCAGTCGCTCTGCCCCTCCACGCGCACCAGCGAGGACTGGCTCGAGCCGCTGTGGGAGCTGTACGCCGCCTCGGGCTACTTCAATCTGGCGGGCAAGACGTCCGAGCACTTCGAGGCGTTGCGCCGCGACTTCATGGACATGAATACCCGCGTCGCGCGGCTTCCCCTCCTGTCCTGCCAGACGGTGTGGCCCTCGGAGCGGGGCGTGGAGGCGTCGATCTCCTCGCTCAAGCTGTACCAGTCCTCCTGGATGCTGCACCAACTGGGCCGTCGGCCCGGCAAGCCCGCCCATGCCCCGGAGACGCCGGGACAGACGCTGCGCGACGTCTACCAGCGCACGGTGGAGCACTCCCAGGGCGACCCGGAGTTCCGCTGGTTGTTCAGCTACGCCGAGTCGACCGTGCCCTGGGTGCGCCGCACGCACGTGCGCTTCGCCGAGCGCATGGCGTCAAGCGGGCAGTCGCTGGTGATGAACGTGCGGCTGATGGACGTGGAGTGCTCGGAGCCGAGCGGCCTGCCCGTGGGCGATCTGGAGATCGCCCCCGCGTCCATGGGGGAGAAGCTGCTGCTGGCGCGGGAGATCGCCCGCACGCGGCCCGCCTGCTACGCCGAGGCGTTGGACTTGACCCGGGAGCGCCTGGAGATGCGGGGCGCGTCGCGCACCTGGTGGGAGGCGGGGCTGCAGCGCGAGCGGCGCATCCTCGTGGCCCGGCGCCACGGCCTGCCGCTGGCGGCCCTGGTGCTCGAGCTGGGGCAGCCCGGCGCCAACCTCTTCCGCCTGCTCGACTCGGCCCGCCTCTTTCCCCTGTCGCCCGAGGGCAAGGAGGCCTACGTGGCGCTGCTGGACGAGGCGCGCGGCTGGTTCGCCCTGCGCGAGCGCACCTCCTTCGTCTACCTGTGCGAGGACGACGGCGCGTACGCCTCCGCCGCCCGCCTGCACGATGATCCGTCCACCCAGCCCGTCCTGTGGATCATCTCCGCCTCGCTCGTTCCCGAATTCCTGGAACACATCCAGGAGCAGTCCGCTGGCCGTTCCCGTTCAACCCCTCACGCCGTGCCCTGAAGGAGTCCACCATGGAACTGCTGAAGAAGCTGTACGAGCCCCACGCCGTGAAGGCCCGCGCCCGTCTGGATACCGATCCCGCCCTGTGCCGGCTGCTCTCGCCCTCCATCGAGCCGAGGGTCCTCGAGCGCTTCCTCATCGAGTGGATGGCGCGCGCGGTGTACATGACCGAGCCGGTGGACGGGTGGATCCGCCGCACGGGCCAGCGCTGCATCGAGAAGGGAATGCAGAAGATTGGCAACGCGCTCATCATCCACGCCAAGAGCGAGACGGGCCACCACCTGATGACGCTCGAGGACACCCACGCCCTCGTCAGGCATTGGAATGCCCATCAGCCGCCGCCCGCGTTGAGGGTGGAGGACCTGATCGCCCAGTCCCCCACCGACTCCATGAAGAGCTACCGCCAGCTCCATGACGAGACCATCGAGGGGGACTTCCCCGTGGGGCAGATCGCCATCGAGCGCGAGGTGGGCTACCTCGCCGTCTACTTCGGGCCCCGTCTGATGAAGCAGGTGGACAGCGTGCTGGGCACCGAGGTCTCCTCACTGCTCTCCTTCATGGCCGAGCACGTGGCGGTGGACGTGGGCCATACCCTGCTCAACGAGAAGCTGTTGGAGGAGGCCATCTCCCGCTCGCCCGACAATGCGCGCATCTACGCCGAGGCGGGCGCGCGGGCGCTCAATGCCTACATCCGCTTCCTGGGGGATTGTCTGCGCATCGCGGAGAACCAGCCCACGCCGCTGCGCTCCGTGGCGTGAGGCCGCAATGCCTGCCTCCTCGCCCTGCACCCGGGCTCGGGGGCGTGGTGTTGATTGGGATACAAAGATAGGGGATGCTCCCGCGCGTCTCATTCACCCGTGATTTCACGGGTGTCTGGGCTGGGAGTCAAAGTCACACACGCGGTTACATCCGCTCTCGTTGATCGGGCCGGTTCCCGATTGGCACAACGAGAGTCCCGCGTCCGAAAGCCAGACTGTTCATCCCCCCCACCGGCCGTGTGTCGCGGTCCGGTTTCACCCCCTGTCTGCCCTATCCCCCCGGAGAGCCTCATTTTGAAGAAGACCCTCCTGCTGGTTGAAGCCCTGTTCGCCCTCGCTGGTCTCGGTTGCGGACTTCCTGATGAACAAGGGGAAGCCGACGAGTTCTTCCAGACGATGGGCGCCACGGCGGATGCGCTGAGCGCGTCGAATTGCACCACGCTCTCCGCGGCCTCGGTCCTGGCCTCCGGCAATGATGGAAACGGCCCGCAGAACACCCTGGATGACCAGATGGGGACACGCTGGAGCAACCAGGGCGCGGGCTCGTGGATTGACTACGACCTGGGCTCGACGCGCACCGTGTCCGGTGCGGCCATCGCCTGGCACCAGGGCAACCTGCGCACCAATACCTTCTCGATGTCCGTGTCCCTGGACGGGATGAGCTACACGACCGTCTACTCGGGCACGAGCTCGGGCAAGACGACGGCGGCGGAGACCTATACGTTCTCCCCCACGTCCGCGCGCCGGCTGCGCATCACCTTCAAGAGCAACTCCCAGAACGACTGGGCGAGCATCGCCGAGGCCCGGGCGTGCGGTGTGGCCTCCGAGTCGTCCAGCGGCAGTGGCGTGGTGTGGCGGGGTGACTTCGATACGGGCGATCGCACGCAGTGGACCCGGACGCAGATGGTCAGCTCGGACCGGCTCCAGGTGGTGTCCTCGCCGTCGCGCCAGGGCAGCTACGCCATCAAGGTGACGGTGAAGCAGGGCGACAATCCCATCAGCGCGAGCGGCAACCGCAACGAGCTGGTGAAGATGACGAACGAGAAGGAGGGCGACGAGTACTACTACCGGTGGAGCACGATGTTCGCCTCGGACTTCCCGAGCGCCAAGACGTGGCAGCTCTTCACCCAGTGGCACCAGAGCGGTGACAGCGGCTCGCCGCCGGTGGAGTTCTACGTCAACGGAGAGACGATGTACCTGCGCCTGCAGGGCAGCACCGTGGTGTGGAGCGCCCCGCTGGTGCGCGGGCAGTGGCAGGACTTCATCTTCCACGTGAAGTGGTCGTCCAAGTCGGGCACGGGCTTCGTGGAACTCTACCGCAATGGCAAGCTCGAGCTGCCCAAGCGCTACGGCGCGACGATGTACTCGGGGCAGACGAACTACTTGAAGGTCGGCCTGTATCGCAACAGCTCCATCGCGCAGACCGGCGTGGTGTACCACGACGCGTGGGTGCAGGGCCGGAGCCTGCAGGACGTGCAGTAGGCCCCGGCCCCGGGTGGCTCAGGCCTTGGGCCCGAGCCGCTCGCGCAGGGAGCCATCCTTCAGGGCCTTGAGCGTGTCGTCGTGGCCGCCGATGAGCACGCCGCGCACGTAGACCTGGGGGAAGGTGGGCCAGCCGCTCCACATCTTGATGGCGAGCCGCTCCTTCCACTTGGCGAAGTAGCTGCCGTACTCGAGGTAGGTGAAGGTGATGCCCGCTTCGGTGAGGGCCTGGCGCACCTTCTTGACGAAGGGATTCTGCGCCATGCCCACCACCACCACGGGCTCGCGCTCCACGGTGGTGCGGACCTGATCGACGATGTCCCGGTGGAAGCCGGCCATCGCCTCGGCCACGGCGGGCGCGCGTTTGTCGTCGGAGAGAAGGGGACGGGGAGTAGTCATGGGCCACGCACCTTAAGCGGGTCCTTCCCCGGACGTCGAGTGAACCGTGAGTCCTGCTCGGCCGCCGGACAGCCGGGCGCTCCCACCCTCACCCCGGCCACCCGTCTCGGATATGGACTTACCTTGAGGACATGTCCGACGAGTTCACCCACCTGGAGGTCGCGGGCCGTCCCGTGCGCATCAGTCGGCCGGAGAAGGTCTTCTTCTCCGCGCGCGGCGAGACGAAGCTCGACCTCATCGAGTACTACCTGGCCGTCGGAGAAGGCGTGCTCCGCGGCGTCCGCGAGCGCCCGTGCGCCCTCAAGCGCTACCCGGACGGCGCCGAAGGGGCCTTCTTCTTCCAGAAGCGGGTTCCGCCCGGCGCGCCCGAGTGGCTCCAGACCGCCCATGTGACTTTTCCCAGCGGCCGGAGCGCGGACGAGTTCTGCCCGGTGGACCTGGCGCACGTCGTCTGGGCGGTGAACCTCGGCTGTCTGGACTTCAACCCGCATCCGGTCCGCCGGAGCGACCTCGCGCACCCGGACGAGCTCCGCATCGACCTCGATCCGCAGCCGGGCGTGCGCTTTTCCTCCGTGCGCGAGGTGGCCCTGTGCGTGCGCGAGGTGCTCGAGGAGCACGGGCTCGTGGGGTACCCGAAGACGTCCGGGTCACGCGGCATGCACGTCTACGTCCGGATCGCACCGCACTGGGACTTCACCCAGGTTCGCCACGCCGCGCTCGCGCTCGCGCGTGAGGTGGAGCGGCGCATGCCGCGCAAGGCGACGAGCGCCTGGTGGAAGAAGGAGCGCGGCCGGCGGGTGTTCGTGGACTTCAACCAGAACGCGAAGGACAGGACCATCGCGTCTGTCTATTCCGTGCGAGCCAACCCCGAAGCGCGCGTGTCCTGCCCGCTGCGCTGGGACGAGGTCGCGGACGTGGAGCCCGAGGAGCTCACGCTCGCCACGGTGCCCCGGCGCTACAAGAAGCTCGGCGACGTCTGGGAAAAGATGGATGCGCGTGCCTTCACGCTCGACAGCCTGCTCGAACTCTTCGAGCGACAGAAAGCCGAGGGGCTTGGTGAGGCTCCCTTTCCTCCGCACTTCGACAAGCAGGAGGACGAACCGCTCCGTGCGCCGCCTCGCGCGGGTGCTCGCCTCGCGAAACCGGCGCTCGCGGCCCGGGCGAAGCGACAGCCGCGTCGCGGCGGAAGCCATTGAGCCGACCCGGGGAACGGCGCATTCAATGGGCCGAGGCGCCCTCGAGCTCGGAGGAGAAGACCTCGGCGAGCTCGGCCGGGACCGAGCGCTCCAATTGCGCGTAGGTGCACGAGCGCGGCGTCCGGTCCGGGCGCCACCTTCGCAAGTGCGTGGCGTGCCGAAAGCGCATGCCCTGCAGGTGGTCGTACGCCACCTCGACGACGAGCTCCGGGCGCACGGGCTCCCAGCTCGGGTCGCGCTGCGCGCTCCAGCGGCTCTGGGCCCCCGGCATCCGGACCGCGTCGTCCTCCACCTCCGCCCACTCGCGCCAGGGGTGCGTCTCCATCGCCCGCTTCCGGTATGGCTCGAGCTTCCTGGCGAGCTCCACCCGCTGCTTCGCGGTGAACCCCGTCGCGACGCCCGCGTGGTTCAGAGCGCCTTGCTCATCGTAGAGGCCGAGCACCAACGAGCCGATGCCCTGGCCGTCCTTGTGCCAGCGAAAGCCACCGACGACGCAGTCCGCGGTGCGCTCATGCTTCACCTTGTACATCTCGCGCTTGCCTTCGAGGTAGGGCAGGGCGAGCGGCTTGACGACGACCCCATCGAGCCCGGCGCCCTCGAAGCGGCGGAACCAGGCCTCGGCCACCTCGCGGCTGCGCGTGGCGGGGGTGAGGTGGATGGGCGCACGGACCCCCGCGAGCGCTTTCTCGAGCAACTTCCTGCGCTCGTGGAAGGGCCGTGGCCGTACGTCGCGCTTGTCGAGCGCGAGCAGATCGAACGCCACGAACGAGGCGGGGGTCTCCACCGCGAGCTTCCGGATGCGTGAAGCCGCCGGGTGGATGCGCTGCAACAGCGCGTCGAAATCGAGCCCACCGTCCTCGCCCACGATGACGATTTCACCGTCGACGACGCAGCGGCGCGGCAGCTGCGTGCGGAGCGACTCGACGAGCTCGGGGAAGTAGCGCGTCATCGGCCGCTCGTTGCGGCTGCCGAGGATGACCTCGTCCCCGTCGCGATAGACGATGGCGCGGAATCCGTCCCATTTCGGCTCGTAGAGCACCTCGCCTTCCTCGGGGAGTTCTCGCTCCAGCCTGGCGAGCATGGGCGACACCGGAGGCATGACGGGCAGCTTCATGTCCTGGAAGTTGGACCCGACCCGAGCGGGGATCAACCCGGAGCAGGGGCCTCCGCCGCTGGTGCCTGCTCGGCTCCTGGCCTTCCTTCAGGGAAAGTAACTTTCCATGATAGAATTGAAATTCAAGTAAAAACGAGGAGGCTCGAGTGGCTTTGAACTTCAAGAGACGGATGGGAAGCCGTGGGGGGTTGTGGATTGGAGTGGGAGGCCTGTTGTGGGCGGTCCTGGCCTGCGCGCCCGAGGGCGGCCCGCCACGGGCTCCCGATGTGAATCCAGCCGGTGAGGTGGGGGCGAGCACGCTCCCGCTGAGACTCAACGCGCAAGGGATCACGGCGGGCAGCTACACGCAGGTCTATGTCGCGACGAACGCGAACGATGGCAATCCAGCCACCTATTGGGAGGGTGCGGCCAACGCCTATCCCAACTGGATCCGGGTCGATCTGGGCAGCGCGAACAGCCTCAACCAGGTGGTCTTGAAGCTACCGACGGCCTGGGGCGCCAGGACGCAGACCCTGTCCGTCCTGAAGAGCACCGACGACGTCACCTATACGCAGGTGCTCGCTTCCGCCCCCTATACGTTCAGCCCGAGCGCCAATACGGTCACCTTGAACTTCACGGCGACCAGCGCGAGGTACGTGAAGCTGGACTTCACGGCCAACTCGGGCGCCACGGGCGGTCAGGTCTCCGAGTTCGAGGTCTATGGCTCCGCCCCCACGACGACTCCCCGTTCCGCGCTCGGCCAGTTGGCGGCCTCGAGCTACGACAGCCAGTCGGGCACGCAGTTGGAGGCGTGCAGTGAAGGGGGACAGGATGTCGCCTTCCTCGACGATGGCGACTTCATCGCGTTCAACAACCTGGACTTCGGCGGCGGCGCGAACACCTTCGAGGCCCGTGTCGCCAGCGCCGGGGCAGGGGGCAATATCGAGGTCCGGCTCGACAGCCAGACCGGAACGCTCGCGGGGACCTGCGCGGTCCCGGCCACGGGCGGCTGGCAGACCTGGACCACCCGTTCCTGCGCCATCAGTGGCGTGAGCGGCGTGCACAACCTGTACCTGAAGTTCACGGGGACGGGGACGGGCGGCCTCTTCAACGTGAGCTGGTTCAAGTTCTCGACGGCGGCGGCGGGTGACGGCAACGACGTGGCCGGCAAGCTGTTCGCGGGATATCAGGGCTGGTTCAACGCGGCCGGGGATGGCTCTCCGAACAACGGTTGGATCCACTGGTCGAAGAACAGCAGCGCGCCGACGCCCAACTCCAACGTCAACTTCGAGATCTACCCGGACCTCCGGGAGTACACCAAACTGTACCCGACCAATCTGGGGAACCTGGCCAATGGGCAGCCCGCCCGGCTCTTCTCGTCCTATGATCCGGAGACGGTCAACAAGCACTTCGAGTGGATGCGGACCTACAACATCGATGGAGCCGCCCTGCAGCGGTTCGGCGCCGACGAGAACGATGCGCCGAACGGCTGGAAGACCAACCGCGACAGCGTGGCGGTGAAGGTGAAGAACGCGGCGGAGGCCTACGGCAGGAAGTTCTATGTCATGTATGACATCACGGGCATGAACCCCACCAACTGGGTGGCCGCGGTCAAGCGTGACTGGACGGCCCAGGTGGTCAATGCCATGCAGCTGACCTCGTCCCCCGCCTACGCGAGGCAGAACGGCAAGCGGGTCGTCTGCATCTGGGGAATCGGTTTCACCGATCGGCCTGGCACGGCCGCCGAGGCCATGGAGCTCATCAACTGGTTCAAGGGCCAGGGCCTGTATGTCATCGGTGGCGTTCCCACCTACTGGCGGACGGGCACGAACGACTCGAGGGCGGGGTTCGAGAACGTCTACAGGTCCCTGGACATGATCTCCCCGTGGTTCGTCGGCCGCTTCGGGGGGCTGGATGGCGCGGACCACTACATGGCGAACCAGTGGCAGCCGGACTTCAACTACACGCAGCAGTATGGAATCGCCTACCAGGCGGTCATCTGGCCGGGGTTCTCCTGGGCCAACCTGAACGCGGGGCCGCGCAATCAGATCCCCCGGCTCCACGGCGACTTCATGTGGCGGCAGGCCTACGATCTCAAGCGCGTGGGGGTCTCGACCGGCTACGTGGCCATGTTCGACGAGTACGATGAGGGGACGGCCATTGCCAAGGGGGCGGAGAACAGCTCGATGCTTCCCACCAGCCAGTACTTCCTGAGCCTGGACGCGGATGGGGTCGCCGTGTCCTCGGACTTCTATTTGCGGCTGGCGGGCGACATCAACCGGTTGTTCAAGGGACAGCTTCCCCTGACCGTCGAGCATCCCACGAGCCATCAATAAGGCGGTTCCTCATCAGGCCCGTGTGGGAGGACTCTCTCCGGACACCTCAGTGGAGGCGGCGGGTTGGATTCCCGCCGCTCCCACTAGAAGTTACCCGCCGCCTTGAGTCGAACCCACTCCTAACGAGGAGGCGTGGAGCATCTTGGGGAACCAAACCGGTTCTTGTCGGACCAAATTTGGACCAAATCCGTATGCGTATAGGCAGGATAGAGGCCGTGTTGAGGGGGTGGGCTGGTGCAGAGGGGCGGAGGAGGGCCGCTGAAGGGTGCCGGCCGAGCTGTGAGCCGGGCCGGTGGAGAGGCCACGCAGCCTCCTTGGGCATGCCTGCCCAGGCTGCCCTCCTATGAGGAGCGCGGCAGGGGCATCAGGTCTCTTGGCTGTGGCGGCGTAAGCCTCAACATCACTCCGGCGCCACGCTCGCCTCCTCTGCTCCTAACTGAGGGCGCGTCACGCTCCTCTCCTCCGCACCTGCTTGGGGGAGTAGAAATGGCCACTGCCTCAAGCCCCGCGCTCGTCTCCTCCGCACCTGCTTGAGGCAATAGCGGGGCGGCGAGGGTGGTGGGTCAAGGCGGCGGCGAGCGAGGTGGTGCTGGGGTGCGCGGCCATCTTCCTCCTGGACTTCCTGCTCACCACCACACTGGCGCGGTGGCTGACATGAAGTCGAATCACCGGCACACCGCTCGAATATCGTCCGGGGTGTTGGAGATGCCCAGGTAGGCACGGCACTCAGTATCACTCTCGCACCCGGCGAAGGTGCACTGCCCCTCGTGGCACACCTCGAAGGCTGTCGCATCGCACTCGGTGTCATTGGTGCATCCAATAAAGCACGTGCCATTCGAGCAGCGGCCGTGAGCATCACCCAGCACGAAGCTGCATTCACGATCCGAGGTGCACCCGGAGGGCACGCAGATCCCCGCCGTGCAGGCATGGAGCGGCGGACAGTTTTCATTCGTCGTGCACGGCGACTTACAAGTCCCCTCGACACAGCGCGCACCCTCGTTGAGGCAGTCCCCATGATCCCGGCACTCCACGCATCGGCTACCCACGCAGAAGGGCGATGAGGATGACGAGCACTGTGCATCCGAGGAGCAGCCCGGCCCTCTGTCCACGCACATCTCATCCTCGCAGGTCCGATTGCACTGACAGAGCCTGTGATAGGCATCACAGTCACTCGGATTGGCCTGACAGGCCGCTGCGTAGATGTCGCAGCCCGAGGCAGGGACGAAATCGGCACAACATTCGGCATCGTTCCCACACTCAACCCGGTAACACGCCTTGCCAGTCACGCTCAGGCGAGAGCCGCCGGGAACGCAGGTCTCGTTGATGCACGCGAGCCCGGTTTCACAATCATTACGCGCGCGGCAACTCTCGCCTGCCGCACCGCGTTGGAACGGTGTGTCGCTCGAGCAACCCGCCATCAGGCCGCTGCTCAGCATGATTCCGAGGATGAAGAGGGGCGACATGTATGTCCCCAGGCGCACAAGTACCTCCCTTGACAGTATGGAACTAAATTTGAAATCAAAGCCCCATGCTTAACTCCTTAGAAACCGAGATGTCCATTCATCGCGGTGGAGTTCTCTCTTCGCTCAAACTTTCCACCGCTGCGGTGATGATGCTGGTGGCCTCCCTGTCCTGCCAGGGCGGAGAGAACCCTACTGGACAGCTGGGGGAAAGCTCGGCGCGCCGGCTCACGCCCCGCGCGCTGGAAGTCGGCACGGACGTTGGGGCCTGGGCGCTCTTCGATCGCGATACCGCCATCGGCTGGAGGCCCTCCGCCAGCGAGCGGTACACGGATGTCACGGTGATCCTGGACGGAAGCCAGGAGGTCGTCGCGCTCAAGGTGTTCGGCCCGAGCCCCTACCAACTCTCGTTGGTCGATGTCCAGGGTCAGCGCATCTCGGGCCCTTATGATCTGGCGACCCTGACGAACGGATGGACGACGTTCCCGTTGCAGGTGCCGCTGCGGATGTCGCGCGTCACCCTGAGTTTCGTGCCCACGAACGATAGCGGGGCCGTGGTGCCCGAGGTGGAGCTCTGGGGCACCTCGGCGGCGCTGCCGCTCGCGTGGGAGCCGGCGGTGCCCCCCGGCGACGAGGTGCCCCCGGCGGGGCTCGCCGACGTACTACCCGCGACGCCTGAAACCGGAAGTCTCAGCCGCGAGCCGGTCAGTGGCTTCTCCGGCTGCACCACGTTCTCGTTCGAGCTCGCACGCCATCCCGGTGCATACCGGCGCGTCTGGCTGAGCTACCGCACCGAGGGTGTGTTCCGACCACTGGTCCTGACACGCGTCATCAATGGGGGGCCGGTGACGCGCGGCTTCTGGGTACCGCCCGCCGCGGATGCCTCGGGTGCGCAGGGCGCCTTCGTTCATCCCATCGATACCGAGCTCCTCCGTTTCGGGCGCAACCAGCTCGAGTTCTGCCTGCCTGGCGAGGCGCGCGGTACGGTCAAGCTCGATGGGGTCAAGCTCGTGGCCGAGTTGGATCACGGCAGCAACGTCATCGAGTCCATTTCCGTCGCGCCCTTCGATTCCATTCCCACACAAGGTGCAATGGCCTTGCTTCGCGAAGGCGGTGAGCCCGTCCCGGTCGCGGCGGGCCAGGAGCTCGTCGTCTCCTTCGAGCGGTTGATCTCTCCAGACGTGGTCCACATCGCTTCGGGGCCGGGGGTGAGCTGGTCGCTGCGCTGCGTGGGCGCTGGCGCGGTAGCGCATGACCTGCCGACCTCACGTGTCGAGGGCACCACGGGCACCAACACGTATGCCATCGACGACGCGGGCCGTGCGCATTGCGCTGGCCTGCGTCTGCGTCCCTCGGGAGATACCTCTGTCACGCGCCTGCGCGTCTTCGGCTCGGGCGCGGCTCGTCGCATCGACTTCCCGCTCATCGTGCTCGCGTCGGCCCGCGAGCACTTCGGCCACGAGGCCTGGGTGGATGGTTGGGCTCGTGCGCCCGGTCACGTGAGTGGTGGCGTGCGCATGAGCATCGACGGCCGGGAGACCGACACCACCACGGGTGTGTTCGCCTCCATGCTCCGGCGCACGTCCAAACCCGACGAGCACTGGCCGGTCACCATCACCGCCCGCTTCGCCGATGGCAGCACCTTCACACGTCAGTTCGTGCTCGACCGCGACGCCGGCCTCATGCCGGGTGCCGCTTCCCGGGACCCCGTGCTCGACGACGGCCTCACCCAGGAGGAGCGCCGCGCCCGCTACGGAGAGGTCGGGCAGCTTGCTGATGCCGAGGTCGCGCCTCGCGAGGCGAAGCGCATCGAGCTCGGCACCCGTGTCTCGGTCGAGATTCCAGCCACCGCCATGAAGGGCCGTAAGCGTGTCTCGCTCAAGCAGCTTGATGCCGCCCAACTGCCGCCCCTGGATGCGGGTCTCATCAATGTCACCGCGCCCTTCCGGCGCGCCTACGAGTTCCAGCCGCACGGCGAAAACTTCGACGACGCCCTGAAGATCTCGCTGCCCTATCAGCCCTCGCTGCTGCCACCGGGCTATGTGCCCGAGGACATCCAGACCTTCTACTATGACGAGACCCTGAAGCGCTGGGAGCCGCTCGCCCGCGCCGGGCTCGTGCGCGATCGGGAAGTGGTCGAGAGCCTCACCGACCATTTCACCATCATGATCAACGCGCTCGTGGTGTCACCCGAGCATCCGCAGATCGCCTCGTTCGATCCCAATCGCCTCAAGGGCATCAAGACGGCCACCCCCAGCGCGGGCATCCAGCTCATTCAGCCACCACAGGCGAGCTCCAGCGGTGACGCGGCACTGAACTACCCGCTGGAGATTCCCCCTGGCCGACTCGGCGTCCAGCCCTCGTTCGCGCTCGGTTACAACTCCGCGCGCGGCAACGGCTGGATGGGACTCGGTTGGGACATTGGCCTGTCGGCCATCGAGGCAGAGACCCGCTGGGGTGTTCCCCGCTACGACACCGCGCTCGAGACAGAGACCTACCTCTTCAATGGTGCCCAGCTCTCCCCCACCGCGCACCGGAGCCAGCCGCGCCCGCGCTCCACGGGCCCCACGGTGTTCCACCCACGCATCGAGGGCTCGTTCCAGCGCATCGTCCGCAATGGAAACAGTCCCAGCCGTTACTGGTGGGAGGTCACCGACCGCAAGGGCACACGCTACTTCTACGGCGGTACGCCCGAGACCAGCAGGCAATCCGAGGCCTGCCTGATGGACGATGACGGTCATGTCTTCCGCTGGGCTCTACGTGAGATCCGCGACACTCACGGCAACCGTGTGCGCTTCGACTACGACACGGTGACCTGGAGCGCGCCGGGACAGGTCCCTGGCCGAGAACTCTACCTGTCCTCCGCGCACTACACCCTGCGCGTGGGCGAGGACACGGCACCGTATCGCGTGGTCTTCCTGCGTGAGCGAGGCCGCCCGGATCTGATCGTGAGCGGTCGCGGTGGCTTCAAGCAGGTCACCGGCGAGCGCCTGAGCCGTATCGAGGTCCACTACCGCCAGACGCTCGTGCGAGCCTGGCAGCTCGAGTACGACCAGGGACCCTTTGGTAAGAGCCGGCTGAGGACGCTCACCCAGTTCGGCGTGGGCAACCAGCCGTTCCCGGGGAACGTGCACGCCTTCGAGTACTTCGACGAGGTCACCGAGCCGGGCGGCGTCTACCGCGGCTTCGATCCAGAGAAGCTGTGGAACGCGGGTGCGGAGGAACCCGATGTCGGGCTCGCGCTGCCGGGCGGATTCTACGACTCCATTGGAGAGGCCGACGCCAGCGCGCTCGGCGGGTCGCGGACGCGGTCGTTCGGAGGCCACCTGTACGTCGGCGTCGGCTTCGGCACGAGCAAGAACATCTCGGTCGGCGCCAAGGTTGGTCGGCGGTCCGACGACACCAAGGGCCGGGTCGCGCTCGCGGACGTCGACGGAGACGGCTTGGCCGACCGCGTGTTCCACAGCGCGAGCGGTGGTTACTTCTTCAACCGCAACCAGTCCGGCCCCGTGGGCCCCTCGAGCTTCGCGGCCTCAGCCCTCCCCGTCGAGGGTCTTCCTGCGCTGTCGCATGAGCGCTCGACCATGCACTTGTCCGTTGGCGCCGAGGCGTACTTCACCCCGGGCCAGTTCCACGCGAACCTGGCTTTCTCATCCGCCGAGCAGGACACCTACCTGTCCGACGTCAATGCCGACGGCCTAGTGGACCTGGTGCAAGGCTCCACGGTCTACTTCAACTGGCGGCGCCCGGACGGCCTGCCCCGGTTCGTCCCCGGAGACAGCAGCGGCACTCCGGTGCGTATCGGCGCGAGTGCCGTGGCGCCCGACGTATTGCCCACGTCCTTCGAGGACCCCAAGTTCGAAGACGAGCTCGACCGCCATGCGCCTCCCGTGGATGTGGTCCGCAGTTGGCAGGCGCCCTACCCGGGGCGAGTTCGCGTCTCTGGCGCAGTGCGCCTGAGTCAGACCCAGCGCTCTGGCGGGGATGGTCTCCGGGCCTCCATCGAACACGAGGGCTCGCAACTCTGGACGCATGTCTTCAATGCCACCGAGACCCAGCCGCAGAATCCCAGCGTGGAGGTGGAGGTCGCCGCGGGCGAGCGCATCCTCTTCCGGATCCATGCACTGGAGAACGAGTGGGATGACCGGGTGCAGTGGAACCCGCTCATTGAATACCTGGGAGTGGCTCCGGGCAAAGACGAGAACCTCCTCGACGTCCATCGCTTCAACGCCGCGGCCGAGTTCGTGCTCGCCGGGCGCGCCGGCACCGGGATGAATGTTCCCTATGCCGGAACCCTGCGGGTTTCGGGCCGGCTCACCAAGACACGCGAGACGTCCGACGACGTCTCCGTCATGCTCATGGTTGACGGCAAACCGGCAGTCACCCAGGTGCTCCCCGCCTCGTCTCGGAGCACTTTCACGCTCGATCAGGCGATCACGGTTCAGGCCCGGAGCTTCGTGGCGCTCCGCATCCACTCGGACTCGCCCATCGATCTGACCGCACTGGCCTTCGCACCCATCAGTGTCGCGGGCGGTGGCGTCAAGCATGGCCCGTGGATCCGCTACGCGAGCGCACGGGACGAGGACGGCCGGACCCTGCCCGTCGTGGACCATGAAGGGAAGCCTATCTTCGACATTCCCCTGATCTACGACATGACGGCGTATTCGCTGCGTGCACCGGAGAGTCCGCCACCGGCCTTCGTGCCTTCGGTCAGCCGGACCCTGCCCGTCGCGGCGAGAATCGATGTGGGCAGCATCCCGAGCAAGGCGACGGTCACCTTCACGGCGAAGAGCCAGGGGCGCCTGCTCGGGAAGAAGCAAGTCACCGTCGAAAATGGCGGCAGCTATACGGTGACCCTGGATGTACCGGTGACGGCCAATGAGCCGGTCTTCTTCTCCTTCTCCGTGAGCGACCTGGGGCTGTTCGATGCCATCCGGACCTCGCTCTTCACCGGCATTACCCCACTCCCCTACATCCGCTATGGCGTGGCGCAACCGGGCCGACTCTCGCATGGCTACCGCGGCTGGTCCTACGGTGGCTACAACGGGGGAGAGGAGCAGGGCGATCAGCCCATTCCACCCAGCGAGCTCGACAAGCCCCCTCCCTTCTACGGCAACGAGCCCCTCAATGAGCAGACGGCCCCAGACATGGCCCGCCGGTTCTCAGAGGAAGGCATGGGGGCATTCCCACTCCTGCCCATGCCCGACACGATGCCTTGCCGCTACACCGCGGAGGATGCCTTCGAGTGCAGCCCGGTGCGAGGTGGGCACTGGCAGGGGCCCCATGAACTCATCTATGTGACCGCGACCGAGATGTCGACCACTCGGCTCGGGGGTCCGCTGATGCGGCTCCCGAAGCCAGCGCAGGTCGCTGGGGCCTCGGCCGTGCCCCGCATCTCCCGTTCGCGCAACACGGCCGTGGGTGGCGGAGCCGGTCCCGCCTCCTTCTCCCAGTCCGACGGGAAGTCGAGCGGCCTGCTCGATTTCCTCGACATGAACGGCGATGGCTTCCCCGACGTGGTGTCGCCGGAGGTCATCCAGTACACGTCGCCCCTGGGAGTTCTGGCCGAGTGGCGCGGGGTGCCGAGCCGTGAGCTGCGCAGCACCAGCAGTGAGAGCTCGACGTTTGGCATTGGCGGCAATATCTCCACTGCGATCGCCACCGCGCGCGGCCTGATGGGTGGCGGTGCCGAGAAACCCGGGAATGGTTCCGCCAGCACCCAGCAGATGCAGCCGGTCGGTTTCTCCCTGAGCCTGGGCGCCAGCAAGGGAGACGCCACATCCGAGGCAGACCTCATGGACGTCAACGGTGACGGCCTTCCCGACCGGGTGTGGAAGGGAGCGGGGACGCTGGATGTGGCCCTCAATCTGGGCTACCGGTTCGCGGTTCGCGAGCCCTGGGGCCAGGCGGTCATCCACCAAGGTGTCACTCGGGAACAGAACGCCGGAGCCTCCTTCAGCTTCAACGATGGCATCTACGGGTTCGGCGGTGGCATCAACGGAAGCAACAGCCAGTCCGGAACCAGCTCGGGCGGGGGCTCCTGGTGTGGCGGCTCCCTGCTCGACGTCAACGGCGATGGTCTGATCGATTGCGCCGAGCAGGCGGGCGATGGGCTTCGGGTTTGGTTCAACCAGGGCCATCGCATTTCCGCAGTCCCGGTGAGCTGGCGGGGTGGCATTGGCGGCAAGGACCTCTCCGAGAACCAATCGACCACCCTCGGAGGTGGCGCCTACTTCACCATCAGCATCCCCATCTTCGCTGTCAGCCTCATCATCAACCCGGGCGCGGACTTCGGCGAATCGGTCGGCCGGCCCACCGCTTCCATCCAGGACATCGACGGCGATGGGCGTCCTGATCAACTGGTTTCCGACAACCCGCATGAAATCAAGGTGGCTCGCAACCGCACGGGCCGCACCGACCTCCTGCGCCACGTGAAGCGTCCGCTGGGGGCGGAGTTCTGGCTCGACTACACGCGCACTGGCAACACCCAGGACATGCCGCAGAGCCGCTGGGCCTTGAACGAGGTCAAGGTCTACGACGGCCAGGCGGACTCGGCCGAGTTCGGCCAGGTCACCGACTACTCGCTGCAGCGCATCCGGTATGAAGGGGGCCGCTACGACCGCTACGAGCGCGAATTCTACGGCTTCGCCCGGGTCGAGGTGGAAACGCTGGATACCCGCGGCTGGAACGGTGTCTCGTCCACGATCACGCTACCGGTCTACCGCCGCCAGAAGCTCGAGTTCCGCAACAACGGTTACCATGAGCGTGGCCTCATGGCTGAATCGCGACTCCTGGGCAGAGACGGCGCGATCTTCGAGCGCGCCACCTACCAGTACGAGCTCCGCGACATCGAAAGTGGCCGGGTGCTGACGCCCGAGCAGGCGGCGCGCACCGAGGCGGTGTTCCCGGCCCAGGTGGAGGAGCACCACTACCAGCACGAGGGCGCTCCCGACGCGTTCATCCACACTTTCACCACCCAGGACTACGACACCTACGGCAACGTCATCGCGCTCCATGATGCCGGCGGGCCGGGCTCAAGCGACGACTACCAGGCGGAGATGCAATACACCGGCAGGTCGTCCACCTGCCGCGCGCACCACATCGTGGGCATAGCCGATAGCATCATTGTGCGTGAC
Source organism: Cystobacter fuscus (assembly GCF_044360685.1). Taxonomy (GTDB): domain Bacteria; phylum Myxococcota; class Myxococcia; order Myxococcales; family Myxococcaceae; genus Cystobacter; species Cystobacter fuscus_C. The sequence goes on from NZ_CP043491.1 coordinate 3,217,593, forward strand.
GCGGCTGGCACGCTCCTGCGCAAGCGGGAGGCCAGCGTGGACTGCGCCAGTGGCGCGGGCGACGTGCGCCAGATCCGAGTGTCGCTCGACAGTGACACGGTCGCCCATACGGAACTCGACTACGACACCGATGGCAATCTGACGAGCGTCACCTCACCACCCAACCTCAACGGCCAACGCTACGAGCTGCGCTATACCTATGACGACGAGATACGAACCCACGTGGCTCGCATCGATGACAGCTTTGGCTATTATTCCACGGCTGGGCATGACCTGCGCTTCGGTGCACCCACGAGCGAGATCGACATCAATGGCAACCCGGTGCTCACCGAGTATGACGACTTCGGGCGCATCGCGCGTGTCCGTGGGCCCTACGAGATAGAGCGAGGTCTCGACTACACGATCCGATTCACGTACCGGCCTGATGCTGTGGTGCCCTACGCCACCACCGCAAACATGGATGTGTTCCGCAATGTGGCCGACCCGATCGAGACGGTGACCTTCGTGGATGGCCTCGGCCGGGCCATCCAGACGAAGAAGGATGGAACCCTGCACCGTGGAGTCGATACCGCGGCCCAGGACGCAGTGATCGTGTCGGGCCGCACGCACCTCGATCCCTGGGGCCGGGCGGTGGCGCGATGGTTCCCCACCGAGGAGCCCAAGAGCACGACGCGCAATCTGGCATTCACCCGGACCATGGATACCAGCGCGCCGCCCGCGCGCATCACCTACGATCTGCTCGACCGCGAACTCCAGGTCGTGATGCCCGATGATGCGCGGACATTGAAGACCTATACGCTGGGGCCAGCGCTCTTGGGGAGCGGACTGTGGGCGCTGACCACCACGATCGATGCCGAGAACAACCGCCGCGATGCTTGGCGTGACGCGCGCGGGAACATCCGCGCGGTAGTCGAGTACCTCGACGGACGGGCAATCACCACGCGCTACGACTACGATCCGCTCCAGCAGATCCGGCGTGTGCGTGACACGGTCGGCAATCTCACACGGTCGGATTATGACCTGGCCGGCCGGCGAACCGACGTTGTCCATCCCGACAGCGGACACACCCAGTTGGACTACGACGAAGCGGGCAATGTCATCCGCCGAATCACAGCCAACCTGCGGCGCGAAGGTGGGGCAATCGAATACCGGTACGACTTTACGCATCTGATCGGGATCCGCTATCCGCGTTACCAGGACAACGACGTGACCTATGCCTGGGGCGCAGCCTCGCTGCGTGGCCAGGGCGGTAATCGCGTGGGCCGTATCGTGCGCGTGGACGACGACAGCGGCTTCGAGGAGCGGCGCTACGGCGCACTCGGTGAGACGGTCTTCGAGCGGCGCAGCATCGACAGCCACACCATGGGCAATAGCTCCAATAGCCCAGAGATCTACGTGACGCGGTATCTCTACGATACCTGGGGACGGCTACAGCAGATGGTCTACCCGGATACCGAGGTGCTCACGTATGCCTACGATTCGGGTGGGCAGATCCGGGCAGCCGTAGGCGTGAAGCTGGGAGTTCAGTTCCCGTATGTGACCCGGTTGGAGTACGACCGATTCGATCAACGCGAGTTCCTGCAGACCGGGAACGGTATCCGTACGCACTACGACTATGACGCGCGCAGCCGACGACTCTCCACGTTGGAAGCCGGGGAGTTCCAGCGGTTCACATATAAGTTCGACAAGGTTGGCAACATCACCAGTTTGGTCAACGACGTCCAGCATGCCCGACCAAACGAGTACGGCGGGCGGGTCGAGCAAGGTTTCTCCTACGATGACCTGTATCGACTGACCAGTGCGACCGGCACGTGGTTCCAGCCACCGGGCAAACATAACGAATACTCGTACGTGCTACAGTACGACGACATCCATAACGTCAGGTCCAAGAACCAGCAGCACTGGATCCGCAATCGCAGTGACGGCAAGCCCATTCCGCAGCACAAGACCACCTACGCTTGGAATTACGATTACGGCTCCGCCAAGCCGCATGCTGCCACGCACGTTGGCGACCGGACGTTCTTCTACGATGACAACGGGAACCAGACGGGGTGGGACGACGACCGCAATGGGCAGCGGCGAACGATCGTCTGGGACGAGGAAAACCGTATCCGATCGATCTCCGACAATGGGCGGACCACGCGCTTCGTCTATGACGATGGCGGGGACCGGATCATCAAGACAGGTACCCAAGGCGAAACTGTCTATGTGAATGACAAGTGGACCGTGCGGAACCGGTCCGTGGGGACCAAGCACGTCTATGTCGGCACGACGCGCATTGCGTCCAAGCTGTCACCAGGCGATGCCCATGTGCGTCCGGATGAGCATGACTTGGTCGCCATGATGCTCGGCAAATGGTGGGAGCATCGCTCGGTGAACGGCCACGAAAGCGGTCGCAATGTGGAGAAGAATCCACATTACGAAGTGCCGAGCGAGATGCCGGATGATGGAATGCCGGATACGAACTTCCTGTATTTCTATCATCCTGATCATATTGGCAGCACAGGTTATGTGACCGATGTGGACGGAGCACTGTATGAGCACATGCAGTACTTCCCCTCCGGTGAGGCCTGGGTGGATCAAAGGTCCAACACCGAGCGACTTCCGCACTTGTTCAGCGGCAAGGAACTGGATCAGGAGACCGGGCTCTACTACTTCGGAGCAAGGTACTACGACCCTCGCGTGGGACTGTGGGCGAGCGCGGATCCCGCAGCCACCGAGTATCTCGATGGGGAAGCCAGCATCGGCGGCGTGTACCATCCGGTCAATCTGGCAACATATGCCTATGCAGGTCACAACCCGCAGAAATATACGGATCCAAATGGTCGTGCGCTCAACTTGGTCGCCGCAGCGATTGGTGCCGTAGGCGGAGGTATCATTGGTGGCGGTGTGGAGCTTGGTCGTCAGCTCTGGCGCGGGGAGGATGTCAACTGGAACCGGGTTGGTGCGACGGCCGCAGGTGGCGCAGTCGCGGGGGGGCTCGCTGGCCTGACTGCTGGGGGCAGCCTACTGGCGCAAGGGGCTATGGCCGGAGCTGCAAGCGCCGCGGGAGGCACGGTTACAAGAACAGCACTTGGTGAGAAGACAACGGGCACTGCTCTAGCCGTGGATGCTGCAGTGGGGGTAGCTACTTTTGGTATTGTGAAGGGCGGAAGCGCTGTATTGCGTTCCACTGGTTCCGCCGCGAACGGAGCAAGAGAGGGAACCACTACTCTTTATCGAGCTGTATCTGAGGCCGAGGTCCTAGATATCGGTCGTACAGGAACGATTCGGCCTGGCGCTGGAGCAATGGGCAATAAGTGGTTTGCGGAAACACCCCGTGACGCTGCTGCTTGGGGTAAGAAATTCTTTGCGTGGGACAAAGAGCCAGTCTGGACGTTACGGGTAGAGATTCCAAAACCCGTGGCAGATCAGATGATGCGGAACCCAATGCTTGATGGAATTGGGCCAGCGAGATCCGCACAGGGCGCGGTGCTTGATCTGATCAATCAAAACGGGCGCGTAGGTGTGCTTAATGGGAATGTGGTCCCATAGGGGCGAAATCATGGTTGGTGATCCTGAAAAATTTGCGCGGTTTGCGTTAGTGAAGGTGCATTGGCTAGATATTATTTCTCCACTTGAATATCCGTCTCTTCGGAAATTTGGCACTACTGGCTACCGTGAGGCCGATGGACCCGATGGTCTCTTCAGTATTTATGTGGTGCTGCTCGACGGACAGCCGGGACCGGGCGCAGAGCAGAATGCTCGGATATTCGCTCTGGTTGAAGAAATGGAGGACCGGCTCCCAACAGCAGGAGAGCACTTTGTCATTACGGCTGGAGCGAGGCCAGTTGCTCACTGCATTGGTATTAATCCGGGCTTGGACTCGCCTGCTAGGCAGGTAAAATGATGACCAAACCCAACCTGCTGCTCTCGACCGGATTGAGAGGCTGTCGGATAATAAGCCCTGCACTGCGCTGCCCGGGCTCACGGCTGGGCGAACGTGAAGGAGTTCATCGCTCCCGAGGGTTGCTCACGGAGGGTAACGTCTGTATGGAACCTCTACGCTCTCGTTGAACGCCTGAATGTGGGTCTCCCCTGTCGCACGAATCCAGAGTCCCAGATGAACCCCCTCGCCTTCTTCGGAGCCCCGGCCTTGATGCTCGCGCGCACGCCAAGCCGCCCTCCCATGAGATGCGCGGCAGGTGGGCTTGATCCGCTGACGAGGACAGTGGGGTTATGCTGCCAACTTCTGCGGTAGGGCTGCAAGCTCGAAGTTCACTGGACTGACATAGCCCAGGGTCGAATGCCGCCGCTGCTGGTTGTAAGAAGACCTCGATGTACTCGAAGAGTGCCAGCCGAGCCTGCTCGCGCGTAGTGAAGTCCGTGGTGTAGACGAGTTCCTGCTTCAAGGTACTGAAGAAGCTCTCCACCACGGCGTTGTCCCAGCAATTGCCCTTGCGCGACATGCTGCATTCAATCCCTCGTGCCGCCAGGCTTCATCATCCTGGCCCGGAAGAAGGGCGTCGGTAACCGTTCACCGACTCAGGCCGCGTTTACGAGCTGAAGCGTCTGCGGTGTCGGCAACAGCGAGGGGGTTGAATGGCCCCGTCGATGTGCTTTCAAGGTGTCGGTCAGGAACTCCAGTACGCCACGCCGTTGCAACTTGAGGGTGGTAACGACCGTGAGAATCCGCTCCACGAAACGACTGCCCTCGGGGCCTTGCGTCCCGAAAGATGTCTTCCTGTGCATGACGGCGTGACGCAGGCATCGCTCGCCAAAATTGTTCGTCGGCTCCAGGTCAGGCACGTCGACAAACGTCCACAGGCACTTCTCCCACCGCAGAATCTCCCGGGCCATGCCAGCCGTCTTCTTCTCCGCGCACACCGCAGCCCGGCGCAGCAGTCGGCCCACCTCGTGCTCCACCTCGGGCATCCTCCTCTCGAAGTCTTCGCGGCTCATGCTTCCGTCGCGCACCCGGTGGTACCATGTAAAGAAGAGATTGCGTTGGCTCATCAACTCCTCGCCGAGCTGCCCTCCCTTGCCGCCCCTGTCGATGAAGCCCTGGAAGTCTCGGGTGAGGTGGGCCCAACACACTTGCCGCGGGCCCGCGTCGTACCACTCGTACCCGCTCCACCTGTCACTCACGAGCAGGCCCGCGAAGTCCTCCCCCAGGAGGGCTCGCGCCACCTTGCCACCACGACTCTTGTCGATGTGAAAGACAGCCACCAGTGCGGTGGCCACCATCCACAACCAGGCGCGTTTGCCTCGGCCCTCTTTCCGTCCCTCCACCCATCCCGTCTCATCCGCATGGGCCCTGTCGGCGGCCCTCACGTACTCGCCAGCCTCGAGCACCGCTTTGGCGAGCGCCTCGGCCATGTCCCCTTCGAGGTTGACTACAACGGCGGCACCTCCACCACCTGATGCAGGTGTGGCTTGCCATCTTTCCCCATCAGTCGACGTCCACAGCCTTTGCACTGCTTGGGGACGAGTTCGACGAAGTGCTGCACCTGCTCGGGCGGCAACAGCTTCCGCTCATGCTTCTTGTGTCCAGGCTGGCCCCCTGGACGGCGGCCCGTGGGCTTCTTCGGCTGGCGCGGGGGGCCGGGGGCGTCCGAGGACGGCGGTTTGGAGGAATTGTTCGAGTTGAGCCCCAGCCGCTCCTTGAGTCGCTGATTCTCCTCCCTCAGCTGCTTGTTCTCCTCCTCCAACTGCGCGATGCGCTCCAGCGCCGCCTCCAGCCGTTTCTCCAACTGCGCTATCCGCGCGTCTCGGGGGCCCACCTCCGCCATCCCTCGGGTACACCACGCCCGCCGTCATCTTGTCCAGCACCACTTCTTTGGTCATGTCTCCCTTGGCCCCTCCTCAACCGAGCCGAGGCCGTGAACGGTTACGGGCGGCGTAGTACGTGCCCCGCGCCGCCGCGAAGTTGTAGAACCAGATGGCGCGCGTGGTGTTGTGGTTGTACATGCTCCGTGCGGTGGTGGTGACCAGATCACTGACAATGGGCTCCGTCACCACCCATTCGCCGAGATCCGCCAGTTCGCTGCCGCCCGCCGCGCCAGAGGCTACGTCCACCCATTTGATGTCCCAGCCCACCTGGGTGCCTCCCGTGTCGCCGCAGACGCCCTGGTCATTGGGCAGGGCGTCCTTCTCGGCGGAGGGCTACGACCTGGGCAGGAGGATCAGATCCTCATCCTGCTCCAGGCGATACACCCCGTCGTCGCCCCGGCAGCGCTCGGCGTGCACGCGAATCCTCGCATCGAGCGCGCGCACCTCGTCCTCGCTCAGGGCGGCGAGCTGCTCCGCCGTGAAACAGCCCTCGAGCACGAAGAAGCGGCAGAGCGTGTACATCTCCTCGAAGGTCCTCGCCACGAACCCGCTCATCGTCGGGAGCACCTCGTGCGGCAGCCGCTTCTGCTGGAGGGTGGTGAGCAACTGCTCACCGAACAGCATCGTCTCCGAGAAGTCGCGACACAGCTCGTAGGTGGGCCCCCGGCCAGCGGCCATGACGATCACACAGGAGCCTCCGGGGCGCACGAACGAGACCAGTCTGTCGATGAACGCTCCCCAGTCGGAGAGCGGCACGTGGTACAGGACGTGCGAGCACACGACGAACTCATATCGTTCGGGCGAGTGGTAGCGCTCCAGGGGCTCGAGAAGGATTTTCGCCTTCTCGAGCTTGAACCCGGCGATCTGGTTCTGATTGGGCTCGAGCAAGGTGAGCGAGCTGAAGTGCGGCGCGAGCCGTTCGGCCACCTTGCCCGACCCCGCGCCCACATCCAGCAGCGTGGGCTGCTTCGGCAGCCGGGGGAGGATTCGCTCCTCGACGACCTGCTGGATGTTCTCGGGGTGCCGGGCGGAGGCCGCGAGCAAGCGGAACGCCGTGGCGTACTCCTGCGGAGACATCGTGATTCCCATGGCAGGCTCCCTCTCCTCGGGGCCATGCCCCAGGCGCTGGCCCGTCTCGGCCGACTCTCGTCGGCGCACAGTATAGGAGCGGGTAGCGAACCTGGCACCCAGAGAAGGTGTCCGACGAATCGCATGAACCGGTTTCGCCTGACACCACCTCGAAGGTCCGCCGGGATGGCTCCGCGCCGAAGGAGCGATAGGCCCGGGTCATCGAAGGTGGGAGGCGCCCGTCAGCGCACGGCGCCCTCGGCCTGTCCTTCCCCGGCCCGGGCGTCCAGCACCACCCGGCCCTCCTTCATGACGAACCGGACCTGCTCCAGCGCGCCCAGGTCCTTCAGCGGGTCCCCCTTCACCGCGAGCACGTCCGCGAGCTTGCCGGCTTCGAGGGAGCCGAGCCGGTCGTGCAGGCGAAGCAGCTCCGCCGCGTTCACCGTCGCCATGCGCAGGATGTCCACCGGTGACAGGCCCGCCTCGGCATAGGCGGTGAGCACCCGCCGGCTGGCCTGTCCCCGCGTCAGCCCCGGTATCGCCCCGTACATGTCCGAGCCCGCGGCGAGCGGCACTCCCGCGGCCGCCGCGCGACGGAGGCGCTCGTGCTGCCGGGCAATGCCCTTCTTGCAGCGCTCCTCCAGGCGGCGCCTGAGCTCCGGGTCGGCCGCCGTCGCCCCGACGCTGATGCAATCCGCCGCCGCGCTATCGGTGGGCACCAGGAAGATGCGCTTGCGCGCCATGGTCGCCAGCACGTCCTCGGGCAGCGAGTACGCGTGCTCGACGGAGTCCACTCCCGCCTGGACCGCGAGGCGCACGCTGTCGTCGTTCGTGGCGTGCGCCGCCACCGGGCGCTTGCGGCGGTGCGCCTCCTCGGTGATGGTCTTCAGTTCCTCCAGGGTGAGCAGGTTGGGGCCGTTGTCGACGATGACCTTGATGCAGTCCGCGCCGTCATGGAGTGCCTGCCGCACCGCGCGCCGGGCCGCCTCCACGCCCGAGACGGTGGCGTACTCCTCCTCGATGAGACCCTGCGCCAGCGGCTGGAGCGTGTCCATCTGCCCCCCGGGCGGCGCGAGCGCGCGGGTACACGCGGAGAGGCGCGGCCCCGTCACCCAGCCCTCCTGGATGGCCTTGCGCAGCGCCACGTCCCCATTCCGACCGGAGTTGCCCAGATCGCGCACCGTGGTGAAGCCGGCTTCCAGCATCTCGCGGCCCAGCTTCGCGCCCAGCAGCGCGCGCTCGGCGGTACTCGTCCGGGCCACGTAGTCCAGGAGGGAGCCATTGCTGTCCAGCGGGACCTCCAGCAGCAGGTGCGAGTGCGCGTCCACCAGCCCTGGCAGGAGGGTGACGTCGCCCAGGTCGATGACCCGCGTTCCCGGAGGAATGGGGAGGCGGGTGCCCACGGCCTGGATGCTCGGTCCCTCGACGAGGACGACCGCGTCCGGCAGGAGCCGGGCGTTCTTCCCGTCGAAGAGTCTCGCGGCGCGCAGCGCGAGGCGCGCGGGCCCCTGGGAGTCGGGCGCCTGGGCCCGGGCGGGCCCCGAGAGACTCCAGAGCAGGACCACTCCAACGACCGCCAGCAATCGCCTGGAAGAAGAAAACATCACGCGGCTCCTCGGCACGGGGCTCCCCACGCTCCCCCGGTCGCCGCGGGAAGACAAGCCACTTCCCCGCGGGGAGGTGACGCGCGCCACGCAGGCCCTGCCGCCGTGCCCTCCTTGACCAGTATGGGCCCAGGGCGGAAACCCCGGGCTCACACCTGAAGCCCCCTCCACGCTCCGAGCTAGTTCTGCACGGTGAAGCGGATGGAGAGCGGGATGCCCCCCAGGCCGGAGGCACTGGCTCCACTGTATGGAGTGGCATACACCGCGTGCTCGCCCAGTCCGAGGGGCATGCCCACCGCGTAGGGCACGCTGTTGTCGGCGGACGTGGCACCGTCGAGGACGAAGCGGACGCTGCCTACCACCGATGGGTAGGTGGTGGCCTGGATGACGGGTTGGGTGATTCCCTGGCCCGCCAGAGTGCTCAGGTCGATGATCTTGCCATTCTCGAGCGGAGCGTACCCGGGCACGGCCTGACCCGTGGCGGCGTCGATGAGCGAGAAGGACTCCACCGAGCTCACCACACCAGGCAATGAAGAGGTCGGGGTGATGGTGAGGGTCTCACCCGAGAAGGTCCTCACGTTGAAGGACGGGAACTGCTCGTTGTACGTGCGCGTCAGATCCTGCAGCGTGCGCAGGGCGAACAACTCACCCAGGCGGACCGCGCTGTCGTGGTCACTGCGCCAGTGCACACCCGCGAAGAGACGTGCCACGCCAATGTTCGAGGCCAGCTTGTCCAGCTCGTCGAATACCATCAGCGTTCCACCGGTATAGGGTTGGAGCCCCGACCCGTTGGAGGTTTCCTGGGGGTTGCGGATGGGGAAGTCCTTGTGGAAGGCCTTGAGCATCGTCACCCCCGCTCCAATATAGGTGGAGTGGCCCGAGCCGTAGGCTGGATGCAGGGGGGCGCCCTCGGGGAAGGTCTGGGACAGCAGGTACGTCCCCCCGCCAGGGAGGCCACGCTGGCTGTTGAGCGCGGTGTTGTTGTTGAAGACTCGCGCGAGCACGGGGGACGCCAGCAACTCCGGATGGATGGGATAGGTCCGACGGTTGAACAGCTGGTTGTCCACGTGGCCACCGAACTCCTCCGGCCGCAACCGGCGATGCACCAACCACTTCTGGTACCAGGCCGCGCGCAACGCGGTGTTGGTGACCAGCGTGGAGACGGACAGGGTGTCGGAACTGGCGAGTGTGACGAACGCCTCCTGCTTCACATAGGAGAGGTAGGGGTTCCAGGAGGCCATGGCCAGGGGTGAGCTCTTGGGATCCGGTTCGTAGCTGCCATCGGGCAGGAAGTCTCCCTGGCGCAGGAGCAGGAGCGCGGCGCTCAGGGTGGCCTGAATGGGGTAGTCGTTGTGGACATACTCCGCCAGGCCTCGCGCGTTGTGGAGGTAGAGACGCGTGCCATTGGTGCCCTCGAGCTGGTCGATGAGTCCGCCGTTGAGCGTGGGCACCTGTCCATTCTGGATGTTCAGCCACTCCTCGTATTGGGTCATCCGGTCATCACCCCTGCGGCGCTCCAGGTTGCGCTGCTCCAGGAGTTGATAGCCGACGGGCTCTCTTGGTCCGGAGGCGAAGGGACCCGCGCCGTAGGGAATGGGCTTGAGGAGGAATTGCGAAATGAAGGGACCATTCAGAGCCCCTCCCACATTGGCGCGGAAGAGGAGGTTGGCGGTCACCCTGGCGCCGTCCGCCTTGGCGCCCCGGTAGTGCGGCAGATTGTTGAGCCGTTGGGCCGCCGCGACGGTGACGGCGGCGCTGGGATATTGGTAGAAGTCCACGTCCCGCACGAGCGACATCCAATACAACTCTTCCATCTCCCCCGCGGTCTCGGCGCTGGCATAGGCGGGCGCGGGGCGGATGGCCAGGGCGTGAGGATCCGGCCCTACGAGGGTGAAGGAATACGCCGACTGGGGATTGACCAGCTTGCGCGTTCCTCCGAGTGGAATGGCCTCGAAGTCCGCCGGGTTGCCGGTGCCGAGCGCGAGCAACATCTTTTGATAGGCCGTGGGCTCCACGGTGCCAGTCGAGTCATGCGGCAGGCCCTTGCTATAATTGGCGAACCGGGAGGGGTAGCGCTGCTCGTCGCCATTGTTCGGGTGTGCTGGCAACGGTTGGCTTCGTTGGAAACGGGCCGCGTCGATCCGGAGCTGCTCGGCGAGATCCGCACGTTGCGCATTGCCCACGGGAACCTGGGCCACGGCGAGGCCAGACAGCGTCAGTCCAAACAAGAGTGGAGAGAGGGAGGAATGCATTCTCATGGGCAGCGCAATCCATAACATCTCCCCTGGATGGCTCCGCACCAGGAACTCTAGCACAAGGGCGCGGGTGTACCCGAGGAGACATTCGACCCCCCGTTTCAACGCCCGCGGCGTCCCTCCCTGGACAGTCTTGTGGTCATCCCCAACCAAAAGAAGGTGGACTGGCCACGGTGGACGACCGGGAGATGCTCTGCCGGCTCGACTGCTCCCGCCTGAAGGGGATGTCGCCCGCCTGGGTGCCACTCTCCACTACAGGAACTCGTTCACTTCGGGGGCTGTAGGGTACTTGCTTACGTGCTCGGGAGCTTCCTACGGGTCCCTTTGACTCCCGCTATTGGCGAATCTAAAATCTCCTGACACCCTCCTCGCTTCTTCTTCTTCTTCGTGGGCTCGACGAAATTGGGAGAGTGGCCGGTGCCGTTCGTGACCGGAGAATGCACGGACGGAGCCAATCCGAAGTGAGCGTTCCATCTGGGGCAACGCCGAGATGAGAGAGGAGTGTGTATGGCCGGCAATGATTGGATGAGCCAGCTCGATGATCGGAGATCCATCACGGAACTCGCGATTCCTGGAACCCACGATACGGGCGCCTACAACCCGGGAGACTGGACCGAGTTCAATCGACCGATGACGTTCGCGCAGAGTCTCGACATTCCCGGGCAGCTGAACGTGGGCGTCAGGGCGCTGGACCTTCGGTGTGGCTCAAACTATTACGGCCAGAGCTTCAGCCTCTACCACGGCCCTTATCAATTACCGGACTACATCCCCGACGTGATCACTTCCGTGGTGACGTTCCTGAATGCCAATCCGTCCGAGTTCGTGATATTGATGCTCAAGATTGAGCCGCCCGGGAGTTCCGACTGGAGCGTCAAGCTCAATGACATCATCAACAACGGATTGGGGAACAAGCTCGTACGGCGCCTGAACCGCGAGACGAGGTGGCCCACCGTCGGTGAAATGCGCGGAAAGGTCCTGGTGCTCAGCCGCTTTCCACAGCCGCATCAGTATCACTTCGACACGCGAGCCTGGGGCGACGACGTCCAAGACCAGACCATCCAAGTGACGAGCGCCATCTACAATCACCCCCAACGCCTCAACGTGCGCCTTCAGGACCTCTACAACAAGCCGACCTTGCAGAACAAGCTCCAGGCCGTCCAGGCCGCCCTTCGCGCGGCGAAGTCGTCGGCGCTGAGGGTGACGACGGATACCCTGTTCCTCAATTTCGCCAGCTATGTCGTCATGTGGGCGCAGCCCAGGGAGATCGGGCGGGACCGGATGAACCCGCGGCTCCAGGCCATGGCCTCGAAGTGCGGGGTCGTGTGCGTGGATAACGCGGACGCGGCGACCATCTCCTCAATCTACAATGACAACACCTTTGCCGTGGCCATGCGACGCCGCGGGAGTGTGTCGTTCTAGCATTGCCGTCCTCCGCGCCCGATTCCAGCTCATGCGGCCTGGGATGGACGTGCCAGCTCTTCCAGGAAGCGCACGACGCGGGCGTTGACGTGCTCGGGCTTCTCGCCGGACAACAGGTGGCCGGCATGGGGGACGAGCTCGGCCTGGAGGTGGGGGATGAGTTGCCGCGCACGCTCCACCAGGGCCGGGCCGTTGGTGATGACCTCCTTGTCGCCCACCAGCAGCAGCGTGGGCACGAGTAGCCGCCGGAGTTCCTCCTCCGGGAAGGGACCCGGCCGCGCCCCCAGCCGCGAGCGGAAATGCCTCATCCCCGCCGCGAACAGTTCCGAGGATTCCCGAGGCGCGATGTTCCCCGGGGCGCACATCCACCGTTCGGACCACTCGAAGACGGGGCGGTACGGGAAGAGCATGCATGGGATGGCGTGGAGGATGAACTGAATCCCCACCTGCACGAAGCAGCCCGCGGGCGCGATCAGCACCAGCGCCTTCACGCGCGCGGGCACCTTCAGCGCGAAGTTGAGGCTCAGCCAGCCTCCCAGTGACTGCCCGCCCACCACGGATGACTCCACCTTCAGCCCGTCCATCACCTCCCCGAGCCAGGCGGCGCAATCGTCACGACTCTTCATCGGCTGCGCCACCTCGCTCCAACCGAAGTCCCCTGGCACCTCGGGCATGTAGACCCGATGGGTCCGGGCGAGCGCGGCGATGTTGGGGGCCCACATGGTCGAGGACCCCGTCATCCCGTGCAGCAGGAAGAAGGGAGGCGCCTCGCGAGGCCCGCTCACGAGCACGTGCGTCCGCCCGAAACGCGTGGGCACGAAGAGCCTCTCCACGGGGACGGGCCAGCGCTCCAGGGCCTTGTCGTAGACGGTCGTGAACTCGCTCTGCCCTGCCTGCGTCTTGAATGAGGGATTCATCATGGTGGGGACCTTTGCTCACGGATGATGGTCGAGCGTAAGAGGGCAAGCAACTCCGCCAGACTGGGGAGCGGGGAGCGCACATTCGCGGTACGCGAGCGACGCATGGAGGCTGGGATGTTGGTGAATTTCGCTTTGTTCGAAGGGGTCACCCAACTGGACCTGACCGGGCCGTATGAGGTGTTGGCACGGGCGCCAGGTTTTCACTGCGAGCTGGTGGCGAAGCAGTCCAGTCCGGTTCGCTCGGATCGCGGCCTCCTGCTGGTGCCGACCCGGACGCTCGCCGAGGCAGCGCCTTGCGAGCTTCTGGTCGTTCCCGGAGGTCCAGGGACCGATGCCGCATTGGGTGATCCGCAGTGGGTGGACTTCATCCGCTCACAGGCGGTTCAGGCCCGCTGGGTCTTTGGCATCTGTACGGGAGCGTTGCTGCTGGGCGCGGCGGGCCTGCTGAAGGGCAGGAAAGCCTCCTCTCACTGGCTCGCGCGCGACTTGCTCGCACATTTCGGCGCCACACCGGTGAACGATCGTACGACCGTCGATGGCAAGTACTTTACGTCCGGAGGAGTGACAGCAGGGATCGACATGGCGTTGCGTGTCGTTGCCAGCGTGCTGGATCAGGAGGCCGCCGAGCAGATCCAGTTGCAGATCGAGTATGACCCCGAGCCGCCTTTCGTTGGTGGAACGCCATTCACGGCGCGCCCCGAGATCATCGACCGCTGCACCAGGGCGGGTGCCGAACGACGCGCCATCCGAGAGGCCGCCGTGCGGGAAGCGGCGTCACGGCTCGCCAGCGACGGGAGTGCACGAGGCTCGTCACGTTGAATCGCATGGCTTCGTTGCTGTCTTGACTGTTCCTGTCCCTTGAGAAGATCCGGACCGGCGGAAAGCTACCGCCAGACGGAACAGCCGGTTTCAACGGGTATCGATCCCCCACGCCTCTTTGTTTTATGAGGCCGGGCATGACGACGATCCCCCTGCGAACGACGACCGCCCAGTCTCCGGCCGAAATACCCACGCCTCCGCGAGCCACGGCCCACCCCGCGCTCTGGCCCCAGGCGCGCAGCCCCGAGGCCCTGACCGACGCCCAGACCGAGGCGCGCATCGAGTCCCTGCTGGCCCGGCTCAGCCTCGAGGAGAAGGTCGGCCAGGTGATCCAGGCCGACATCGGCTCGATCAAGGCGGAGGATCTGCGCACCTATCCGCTGGGTTCCATCCTCGCGGGTGGCAACTCCGGCCCGAACAACGACGATCGCGCCCCCGCCGTCGAGTGGCTGAAACTCTCCCGTGACTTCCGCGCGATTTCCCTCGAGGAGCGTCCGGGCCACACGCCCATCCCCATCATCTTCGGCGTGGACGCCGTGCACGGGAACAACAACATCCCCGGTGCCACCCTCTTTCCGCACAACATCGCCCTGGGCGCGATTCGGGATCCAGAGCTGATCCGGCGCATCGGCGAGGTCACTGCGCTGGAGAGCGCCGTCACCGGCATCGACTGGACCTTCGGCCCCACGCTGGCCGTACCTCGCGATGACCGCTGGGGCCGCACCTACGAGGGCTATTCCGAGGACCCCGAGGTGGTGGCGAGCTACGCGGGCCCGATGACGCTGGGGCTTCAGGGCGAGCTGCGTCCGGGTCAGCCGCTGGCACAGGGCCGCATCGCCGGCTCGGCCAAGCACTTCCTCGCCGACGGCGGCACCACGGCGGGCAAGGACCAGGGCGATGCGGAGATCAGCGAGGAGGAGCTCGTGCGCCTCCACGCCGCGGGCTATCCCCCGGCGATCAACGCCGGCATCCTGTCGGTGATGGCCTCCTTCTCCAGCTGGAACGGGGTCAAGCACACCGGCAACAAGACGCTGCTGACGGATGTGCTCAAGGAGCGGATGGGCTTCAGCGGCTTCGTCGTGGGTGACTGGAACGCCCACGGCCAGCTGCCCGGCGCCACCAACGACAACTGCCCGCAGGCGCTCATCGCCGGGCTCGACATGTACATGGCCCCCGATAGCTGGAAGGGACTGTTCCACAACACGCTCGCCCAGGTGCGCGCCGGAGAGATCCCCATGGCGCGCCTGGAGGATGCCGTGCGCCGCATCCTCCGCGCCAAGTTCAAGGCCGGGCTGTTCAACCCGGAGCGCCCGCTGGAGGGCCGGTTGGAGCTGCTCGGCGCCCCCGAGCACCGGGCCGTCGCTCGCGAGGCCGTGGCCCGATCGCTCGTCCTGTTGAAGAACGAGGGCGTGCTGCCGCTCAAGTCGACCGCCCGCGTCCTCGTGGCGGGAGATGCCGCCGACGACATCGGCAAGCAGTGCGGAGGCTGGACCCTGAGCTGGCAGGGCACGGGCAACACGAACAGTGACTTCCCGAACGCGCATTCCATCTACGCGGGCATCCGCGACGCGGTGGCGGCCGGTGGCGGCAGCGCCGAGCTGAGCGTGGACGGCTCGTTCACGAAGAAGCCGGATGTGGCCATCGTGGTCTTCGGCGAGAACCCCTACGCCGAGTTCCAGGGCGACATCGCCACGGTCGAGTACCAGCCGGGAAACAAGACCGACCTGGCCCTGCTCAAGAAGCTCAAGGCCCAGGGCATCCCCGTGGTGTCCGTGTTCCTGTCGGGACGGCCGCTGTGGGTGAACCCGGAGCTCAACGCCTCGGATGCCTTCGTGGCCGCGTGGCTGCCCGGCACCCAGGGAGAGGGCGTGGCGGATGTCCTGGTGGGCGACGCGAACGGCAAGCCCCGGCGCGACTTCACCGGCAAGCTGTCCTTCTCCTGGCCCAGGAAGGCCATGCAGGCGTCGGTGAACCGGGGCGACGCGAACTACGATCCGCAGTTCCCCTATGGCCATGGCCTCTCCTACGCCCAACCCGCCCGGGTGGAGATGCTGTCGGAGGATCCAGGACCGACGGTCGCCGCCACCAGCACGGCGCTGTTCTTTGGCTCGGGCAAGGTGGCTGAACCCTGGTCGCTGGTGCTGTCGGACACGGGCGGCTCGAGCCCCGCGTTGAAGGCCAACGGGGACAGCCCCCAGCGCGTGCTCTCGGTCCGGGTGGTGGACGCGGGAGCCCAGGAGAATGGCCGGACCCTGACCTGGTCGGGGACACAGCAGGCCACCGTGGCCATCACCGGTCCGGCCGTGGACCTCAGCCGTCAGACCACGGGCGACATGGCGGTCGCCCTTCGTTACCGCCTCGACCGCGCACCGGCGGCACCGGTGAAGCTGACGCTGACGAGTGGCGAGCGTCCGGTCTCTCTCGACATCACTCGGCTGCTGACGACCCTGGGCTCGGCGACGGAGTTCCGCATGCTCAAGGTGAAGCTCAGCAGCTTCCGCGACGCGGGCGCGAACATGTCGTCGGTGACGTCTCCGCTCGCCCTGACGACTTCGGGGGAGCTGACCCTGACCGTCACCGACCTGTGCCTGGCCACCAACGACGGCGACGCGGTCATCGCCTGAGGTCCGCGGCCTGAACGGGCACCGGTTTCGCCACCGGTGCCCGAGCAAGCTCCGCTAGGGGCAGTTCACCGGCTGCACGGTGTAGCGGATGGGGTTGGTCAGTCCCGGCGCGGTGATGGTCACCGCATAGGTATGGCCCGCCTGCGTGGTCCAGCCCTGTGGGTTGAAGCGGATGGCGTAGGCGGAGCCGTAGTTGGCGAGCAACTGCGTCACGGTGACCGGAGCGGGCTGCCCGTTGTCCGTGACCGTGACCTGCGCGTTCGTGAGGTTGGCGCTGGACGCGTAGGTCTGCACGGACCACCCGGTGACATCGACCGAGGTCTTCCCGGGGATGTGGATGGCGCCGAGGGGGACGGGGCCCGGCGGGGGCCAGGCGGTCCAGGCGCGGTTGGCGCTCCCGCTGCCGCCAATGACCCAGTGGCAGGAGCCTCCGGTCGTTCCTCCAATGCCCACTCCGCCGAGCTGATTGGAGAGGAACCAGCGGCGATGGCCGAGCGTGGTCGCGTTGCCGGAGTCCGACATGTACAGGTCGATGCAGCCCACGGCCCGGCCCGAGCAGATGTTGCTCTTGCCCGCGGCCTCCGCGCCACCGGAGCTGTAGCAGCTCCAACTGCTGGGCGGGCTGTGATTCAGGCTGTTGTTGGCGTCCATCATGAGCGCGCACTCCTGGGCCTTCTGATTGCGCGTCGCATCGGTGGTCACCGCGGGCAGCTCGGCGAGGAAGCGGTAGAGGTTGATGAGCCGCAGCGAGTTGGCGCGGGCGCTCGCCCCCAGGTCTCCCGCGACGCAGCCGTTCACGGCTCCGCTCCAGGTGCCTTCGGAGAGGTCCGCGCGGTCACACTTCCAGCGCAGACACACCTGGGTGGCGCGATCGCCGGTGATATTCGAGCAGGAGGGGGGAGACCCTGCGTCCGGAGTCCCCGCGTCCGTCCTCGAATCCGGAGTCCCCGCGTCCGTCCCCGCATCCAGAAGCTCCGTGCCTGACCCCGCCTCTCCGGGCGCGCTGACTCCGCTGCCCAACTCGTCGCCTTCTCGAACTTCCCCCACGCAGGCGGAGGCCTGCACTGCGGTGGCGGCGACGAGGCACAACATCCGGAAGGATCTCAGTCTTGGAAGGTGGCGCATGGTGTCAGGATATCGAGATCGAGCCTGACGGACGAGGAGGAAGGCAAGAGGTCCGCGAAAGGTCGCGACTGGGTGAGTGCCCGCCACACTTCTCATTTTATGAAAGAGGGCACCTGCCGCGCATCTCGAGCCACTGCAGGAACTCCGCCAGGTCCTCCACATGGAACGACGCGGATGGCGCGGCCGGTTTCCGCCCTCGCAGGATTTGTACGGTCGGGATTCCCAGTTTGTTCCCGGCGTCTATCTCCGAATGGGGGTTGTCTCCCAGAACCACGGCCTCCTCTGGCTTCAATCGATGGGCCTCGAGGAACTCGCGGAAGATCGCCTGCTTCCCTTTGCGCCCGGGTTCGTCGAGGGCATCGACGATGATGTGGTCGAAGTAACGAGCAATCCCAAGACACTCGATCTTGCTCTCTTGCAGGTGCCGGAATCCCGTCGTGACGAGGATGCGCAGCCCGGGAATCCGCCCGATGAGCTGAATATCAGGATAGGGCCTCAGCTCGCAGCTCAAGCGGAAGCCTGTGAACACACCTCCGAGCCTGGCCAGGACTTCCGCCGAGAGACCATGGAGCCTGGCGACCTCGTCGAGAGGACGATCCCGTATCGTGTTCAGGACATCGGGGATCCGCACTGCCTTCAATTCACCGCAACCCTCGAGAATTTCCCGCAGCGCGGTGAGCAGTGGTCTGGCTGCTTCTTCGGGAACGCTCCGTGCCGAATACAGCGTATCGTCCAGGTCATAGAACACTGCTTTCAACATGGGGTCGGCTCCGCTGTCCTTGACGGCGGAGAGGGTGTCAAGGGACTCGAGCCTCGACACCCTCTCGAGCGAGCTGGGCGGATGCAATCGCGGGACTACTCGGCCTGCGAGCACCCATTCAAATCCACATCGCTGTACACGCCCTTGTTGAACATATAGGCTTCAATGAATTCATAGTGACGGTTCACGAGCTGGTTGATATACAATTCGAGCCCCTCGGAGGGCGTCCCCTTGACACCCAGGGCCACGACCTCGAAGGAGAAGTCACCGGTTTGTGGACTGTTCGCCACGGAAACCAGCCCATAGGTGAAGTGACAGCCCCCCACGACATTCGACCCAGACACGCGCACACGCGAGCCATCCGGACACGCCGCGGGCATGTATCCCGCCGCGAGCAACTCCGTCAGGTTGACCGCGTAGGCATTCTTCTGCGCGAGGATGGACTGTTGCTTCTCGACCATCGCTTTCAACTCATGAATGGCCTCGCATTCGAGGCTCCCGGTGTTGAACGAGGGGTCCTCCGCCAGCGCGGGGAGCGCCCACGAGAAGGACAAACCGACGGCCACGGAGAACGAGCGCATTGTACGACTTCGCATGGAGTTCCTCCCTTTTTGCTCGCTAGGGTATTACTGCCATCCCCGCGACGCTGCCATCCCCCAATCTCGCGAGGCGGCTCTCCCCCAATCGAGGGAGGAGGAGAGGAACCCAGACGGTCAGGAGCGTGCCAGGCAGGCCTCTTCGTAGTCCCAGCGGTCCTGCTCACGGCCTGTATTCAACACCCGTTTCAATTCATTCCATGAGACGGAGGGCGGCACATCGATGGCAATCAGACCTCGAAGGTGGCTCTGTTCCGTCGAGCAGCCCAGTTGCTTGAAGGTTTCACGCACCTCGGGAACTTCGTCGTGATTGTACACGACGACACGGAACGTGCTGTGTCCAGAGGGATGGACGACCTCCTTGTAGAGAAGCTGCCCCGTCTCCAGCTCCGCCAAGACGACGTCCTCCACGGCAATGCCCGTCGCGAAGAAGGGAATGTTGTCGAGCTTATAGAGGTTTTCATCCACCTTGATGGCCCAGAGCGTTTCCGCACTGACGGGAGGATATCCATCCTCATCCTGCTCGAGGCGGAAGAGGATCTTGACGTGTTGCGCGGTTGATGCACCTGTCATGGCTGCGCCCTGCGTTCTAATAAAGAGGGGCTGGATACCATCAAGGCGTGGAGCCGTTGCATGCCCGCATCTTGAACGATGGTGACGTGCGCGGACAATGAGGTTCGCCGTTCCCGAGGGAGTCCGAACCCGGCCACTGGCGCCAGGGCCGCTCCCGGGGTGAGGGCCGCCGGGAAGCCCTCCCGTCCCTGCGCCGTGCCGAGTATAAGTCTCGGCGCAACCACCTCTGTGCTACCGCTCCTGTCCGGGCGGGGGTCATATCTGTAGCCAACCTGATGAGCGAGGGCTGTCGTCAAGGGTGCAAGCGATGATCAGACGGAGGACCCTCATCTTCACCCTCTACGCGCCTGTTCCAGCACAGGCCGCCTTCGCCCACTCCACTCGCGTTGGATTGAAAGGATGTCGCCATGTGTTGGCGAGTCTGTAGCTCCCTCCTGCTCCTTCTCACCGCCTGTGCGAGCGTGCCCGCCCCGCCGTCGAGGCCAGGGCCCCACGCCTTCGCGTCGACTCCTACTTCGGGCCCGCGCATCCTGCTCGTTTCCGCGCCGATGGAGCCGGCACCGCAACAGTCGCGCATTGGAAAGGCGGATCTGGACCAAGTCAGGGCGCTGCTTTCCCGGGCCCGCGAGGACCTGGAGCCGCGTCAGTGGGTGCAGTTGGACCGCAAGCTTACCGCGGCGGAAAGGGCCTTCGAGCGCAAGCGAAACCCCTTTAGCGCTCTCCAGGGTGGGGCCGGTGCTCATGGCCCTCGTTCTGCTCTGGCCCTCCAGCACCGCCGGGCCGGAGTCTGACAGCCGCCCGCCCTGGGTCGACGCTCAGCTGGAGTTTGATGCACGGCTGCGGGACGTCTCGGAGTCCTCGCGGCAGCTCATGTCGGAAATTGAAGCTCAGCCCCGTCCGGCGAAAGCAGCGGCCCGGGAGCCCTCGACGCAGAAGCAGCTCGCGTCCGCTCTCGTGGAAGAAGACGACCCAAGATGCAAGCCCATCCCATTGCCGCGCCACCTTGGCGGACATGGCCCGCACAACAAGTGCGCCGACAAAATGCCGAACAACAGTTTTCCCGGCGGGGATGTGTATGTGAATGGGAAGAACTTCGATGCGCTACAGCTAGCCACGCGCACGTTGTGGGACGTCAAAACGGACAATTTCGACAAGCAACCGCTTCGCTCTCAACGGTTCTTTGTCAAGATGAAGCTGCCTGAGCTGAGACGCGAAGCCAAACTCGCCAGGGAATGCGGGTATGACTTCATCGTTGGAGTGCGAAGTGCCGCGCACAAGGCTATGCTGTTCGAAGAAGACCCCACCCTCAAGGTCGTTGTCATGGACTGGTGCTGAAGTGACATCTGCTCAAAAATTCCTCACTATCATCGTCCATGCGCCTGCTCTCATGGCGCATGACGCTCGGCCGATCGCCGTTGTCCATGCAATGGAACGTGCTCTGCCTGGTTTGTTCCTGGGGTGGACGACTTCGGAAAAGGAAGAGCTCATCGAATTACCTCTCCGCGATGAGTGGGTCGCGGCCAACTTGACAAACGAAGGGTTTCCGTTCCTGTGCAACGATGACGATGACCACCTCGTGACGATCGCCGGATTGGAAAACCCAAACGGTCTTGCCGCAGGGAGTCCGCCGCATTTTGAAGTCCATGCGGACATGCCGCTAGACGCAGTCGGTATCGCTGCGGCTGCTGATGTGCTCGAGGGAGTGGCGGAGGGCGCTCGCGCGGTATGGGGGCATGCGACGCCGAGCGGCTATGGAGGGATCGTGGCGCAACAATTTCGCCACCCCGGCGATGAGCCTCGCATTCCACCTCACGGGCTGCCCTCGCTCAATCTCCCCTGGAACAGCTCCACGCCTGAGATTCCACATTTCCTCGGGTGGTTGAACTACTGGTCGGCCGCCGCCGCACGGGCCATCGGCTTCCCGGACCCGGCGCGCGACGCGGAGTTGCTTCCGCGCTCGCGGCGAACCGCGACAGGAGGGTGGGTTGTCCGGCTCACGGATGCGCCGCTCGACCTGGACAACCCCGCGCACCTGGACGCGCTCAAGCGGGCCTACGAGCGCTTCCCGGAGATCGGCGGGCGCTCCATCCCTTGAGGCTTGGCTCGGCTCGTCGTGGATCAGGGCAGGGGGATGTTCTCCATGGTGATGGAGCGCGGTCCTTCTTCGTTCAGCGTCAGTGTCAGCGCCTCGAGCGGAGTTCCCGGCGCGACCCTGGCCTCGACGAAGATGGCGCTCGTCACTCCGGGGTAGATGGCCTGCGGGGGGCCAAAGCGGATACCTTCCAACCGCTGTCCCTGGTTCGCCACGAACAAGGCCTTCTCCACCTTCCAGGGGGCGGTTCCGCTGTTCTTGACGGAGACCTGCACGGCCACGCTGTTGAATGAGCGGAACACCGTCCCATCCAGGATGGTGAGAGAGTTCTCCACGTTCCACGACACATTCACGCTCAACACCCTCGAGACGATCCCCTGGCGACCCAGTTCTCCGTTGAGGAAGACCCTCAACAGTCCGCCAGGTGCGTTCAACTGGCCCTGCAGGGACTGGTTCTCTTCACCCAGTCGCTGATTCTTCGCCCGTTCCTCCTCGATTTCCTGCCAGAGCGAGGCCCGGGAGCGACCGTCATGGAAGACATCGACCTGGTGGGTCACCTGGCCTGGATGCGCGACCAGCATGAAGGTCACCCCGTGCTCGGGCGGATCCTTCTCGAAGCGCACCGAGAGTCTCAGCCGTTCCCCGGGAGCCAGATCCGGGGGTGACACGAAGCTGATGCTGTCCCGTCCCCGGAGCACCCTGCCGAAACGCACTTCCTCTTCCAGATCGACCGAAGCCGGTTGATCAAAGACAAATCCCGTCAGGCTGCCGGGAGCGATACAGATCTCCTGGACTCCCGCGGCGGCCCGTGTGGATAAATCAATGCGTTGTCTATCCACACAGACTGGCCGGGGAGCTGGCATCGGCTCGGGAGTCGCTTGCCGCAGCACCAGGGGCAATAGAAGGTACAGGGGGGCGGGGAGCATGGAAGGCGGAACTCCAGGAGGCTGTCAGTAGTAGAAACGATTCACGGTCTCCACGGCCGGTATGAGGTTGATGATGGCCTTGCCCTTGCTCGGCTGGCTTCCGGGTTCCATCGGCATCCCCGGATGGATCCCCTCCGTGAGGCGCATACAGATGGGCAGGACTTCTCCCGTGCCAAGGATGAGTTGGGTGAAATGGCCATGAATCCGGTTGTCCTTGAAGTAGAGCTCCCCGTAGAGCTTCGTCTGATCCGGGATGCCCTTCCAGTCCCCGTGGACCTGGGCGGTGGTGAAGGGTCCTTCCTGGACGGTGAGTCTCTCGATGCGTGACTTTCTGGATTCCTCCAACGGGATGAGGATCACCGTATGCCAGCTAGGCCATACGACGCCGAAGCGCTTGAGTGTCTCCTGATGGCCCGTAGGGCACTCGGGGGGGGGACGGGGACGGGGGGGCGGCACGCTCGCGCAGCCCGCGCCCACACACGCGGCGGAGACCAGGGTGGACTTGAGCAGGGAATGGCCCGGAGAGGGTTTTCGCATCGGTTCTTCCTCGCGGTGTGTCGAGTGGACGGGCGCGGGAGGTGGTGACTCCAGAAGTTCCGCGCGTGGACCAACTTCGGCCGTCTTCGGGATGTCTGCCAATTCCTGGCGGAACCCGGCGTCTCGTGGCGGGAGGGAGGCAGGCAACCCAGCACGTGGGGTCGTGGCCCTCGTCTCCGAGGGAGTCGGCGGAGGGCCCGGCAGGAGGACCAGCGCCGCGAACAGGCTCAGGAGCAGGGCGCGGCTCTCCCCGGGCGTGGCCGGGGGCACGGGCGCCGCCAGGGGCTGGGGAGGCTCGGAAACGGCTCGCACCGGCTCCTCGGCGAAGAGCGGAACCCGCCAGGTGCCGTCGGCCTGGGCGAGGGCCTCGTCCACGGCGCGCGCGAGCGCCTGGGCGTCGGCGTACCGGGCCTCGGGTGCCTTCTCCAGCATGCGCAGGCACAGCTCCCCCAGGACCCGGGGGACGCGGGGATTGCGCACGTGGGGCGCCTCCGGCGTGTGCTCGAGGATGGTGCGCGTCAGGGGGCCATGCCGGTCTCCGAAGGGCAGGGTGCGCGTGAGCAGGACATAGAGGGTGACTCCCAGGGCCCACCAATCATCCGCGGGCTGGGAGTCGTAGCGCTCTCCTTCCCATTCCCGGGCGAAGCGCACGATCTCCGGGCTGCGGTACTCGGGGGTGCCCGGCGGCAGCCGCATCGTCAGGCGCGGGGCGCCCTCGTACCGGGCCGAGCCGAAGTCCACCAGCACCGGCCGCCCGTCCTCCCGGCGCATGAGGATGTTGGCCTCCTTCACGTCCCGGTGCACCACCCCCGCCGCATGCACCTGCCCCAGGGCTTCCACCACGGGACGCAGCACCTGCCGCGTCAGTTGCTCCGCGGTGCACCGGTTCTCCCGCGCCCAGACGTCCAGCGCCGCGCCGTCCACCCACTCCAGGGCGAGCACCAGGAAGCTCGGCTTGTCCTCGGGCCATTGGCCATAGCCGAGCAGTCCCACCACCGAGGTGTGCCGTACCCGGCGCAGCGCATCCACCTCGCGCTCGCCCCACATCCCCATGGGCACCAGCTTGAGGGCGAAGCGCCTGCCGCCGCGCTCGGCCCGGTACACGCTGCCCGAGCTGCCCTTGGCCAGACACTCCTGGAGGGTGAACCCCGCCACCTGGGTGCCCGGAACGGGCTCGTTCCCCCTCCGTCCGCCCCCATCCTGTTCTCCGCGTTCGCCGGACATCCCACCTGACCTCCGAAGGCCGCGGAGGCTACCAGTGAGATGATCACATTCCCTGGACCCATCAGGTAGGCAGTCGTGGGGCCGACCCCATCGGAGCGCAGACTACTTGCCGGTCCCGCGCTCCACGGCCTCGACATGTCCCAGGAGCGCCGCCGCGAGCGAGGGCACGAGGACACGGGGAAGCGCATGGCCCATGCCCTCGAGCGTCACGAGCGTCGAGTGGGGCAGGTTCCCCGCGAG
Source organism: Cystobacter fuscus (assembly GCF_044360685.1). Taxonomy (GTDB): domain Bacteria; phylum Myxococcota; class Myxococcia; order Myxococcales; family Myxococcaceae; genus Cystobacter; species Cystobacter fuscus_C. The sequence goes on from NZ_CP043491.1 coordinate 3,242,186, forward strand.
GTGCCGCGCGTTGGGCGCGGGGTTGATGGGATCCTCCGGGGTGGCGATGACGAGCGTGGGCACGGTGACGTGGGCCAGCTGTGCGCCGCGCTCCAGTCCGGCGGTGCCGGCGCGCGCGTGGGCGCCCGGATTGTCGTGCCGGCCGGCGTGGCGGATGATGCGGCGCTCGAGCGCGCGGTACTCCTCCGCGTCGAAGGGCAGCACCCGTCCGTGGAGCCTCCGCCAGTTCTCCACCCGCCAGTCGAGCTCCGCCTCGAGGTCGCGCGGCTCGAACATGTGGCTCCAGAACTCGAGCAGTCCCTCGTCGATGGGGGCGGGCGCCGTGCCGTCCTCGAGCGCGGGCGTGCCACTGAGGGCGGGGATGCCGAAGACGGTCGCGCTGAGCAGCCGCTGGGGATGATCGAGCAGCAGCAGTTGTACGAGCAGGCCACCCAGCGACATGCCCACGACGTGCGCCCGGGAGATGCCGAGCGCATCGAGCACGGCCACGGCGTCCTCGGCCAGCCGGGTGATGGGATAGGGCTTCGTGTCGAAGGCCCAGGTGGAGGCTCCGGTGTCTCGGTGGTCATAGCGGATGACCCGGTGCCGCTTGGACAGCAGCGCCATGAGCTCGTCCGGCCAAGCCAGGCCCGAGGCATTGGCTCCCATGATGAGCAGGATGGCGGGAGCCTCCTCCGGGCCCCAGGTCTCGACCCAGAGGGAGACACCGTCGGCGACCTCGACGAAGCGTTGCGTGGCGGGACGCTGGTCCAACTCCTGGGGAGACAGGGTGCGCACGAGCCTCCAGGTGTCCGTGTCCTGCCGGGCGACAACATGAGTGTTCCCCGCCACGCTGACCAGCATTCCGGAGCGAGGCTGGGTCAGTGCGCTCAACCATCGTTGGGCTTCGTCCATGGTCGAGAATTCCTGCTCGACATGGATGACGTCGGCGGCGGGCTGATCGCATGTCTCGAGATGTTTTCGGAACTCGTCGAGTTCATTCCGTGTGTAGATGAAGTGAAGTGCCCGGGCCGCCAGCTCGATGGACATATTTTCCTCGGAGGAGGCCGGAAACCCTTGAGCAACTCTTCCCAGAGACTCCAATACATTCTCGAGTTCGAAGTTCGCGCGGTTCCCCATGGTCGTCTCCTCAAAGTGCCAGCAGTGGTACCAGGGCAAGTCCACCTGTTTCCACCGCGACGATGACCATGGCGGCTCCCGCGACAACGATCACGGTTCCCGTGAGGATTTCGTCCTGGTGGTCGGACAGCCAGCTCCGAGCTTCCTGCATCGTTGGAAATCGAAGGGCGCTGGTGTTTGGATCTTTCAGGCACTTCATGTACTCATCGAGGCACTTCTTGTTACAGAACTGGTAATGATCCGCCTTGCCTCGTTGGTATGGGTAGGGGGGCTTTCTGTTCCAGCATGCCGAAAAGCACGCGATCTGCTCCGCGTCACAATCCCGTGTACGTCCAGCCGCCAGCCGAATGTGGCTTTCTGGAGGACTCGAGTGGCTTCCTGGTTCGAAGACCGCATCCAGGAACACCAAGGGCCCGCCCCCGTCAGGTGATGACGTGAAGCGGGCCCTCGGGCTGACGCGCTCCGCCCCGGGGGGCGGAGGCGGCTCAATCCCTCACGACGCTCACAACTCCTCGAGGAACTCGTCGTTGTAGGTGTAGCGGCTGAGCCGCTTGACGAGCGCCTCCATGGCCTCCACGGGCTTCACCGCGAAGAGCATCTGGCGCATCTTCTTCACCTTCTCGTATTCCTTGTGGCCGAAGAGCTTCTCTTCCTTGCGCGTGCCCGACTGGCCGATGTTGACCGCCGGGAAGATGCGCTTCTCCGCGAGGAACCGGTCCAGGGTGACTTCGGAGTTACCCGTGCCCTTGAACTCCTCGAAGATGACCTCGTCCATGCGGCTGCCGGTGTCGATGAGCGCCGTGCCCACGATGGTGAGGCTGCCCGCCTCCTCGGTGGCGCGCGCCGCGCCGAAGATGCGCTTGGGGCGCTCCAGCGCGCGGCTGTCCACGCCGCCCGACAGCGTGCGTCCCGAGTTGTCCACTTCCTTGTTGTAGGCGCGCGCCAGCCGGGTGATGGAGTCCAGGAGGATCATCACGTCCTTGCCTCCCTCCACCAGGCGCCGCGCCCGCTCCAGCGCCAGCTCGGCGATCTTCAGGTGATCGCCCGTGGGCCGGTCCGAGCTGGACGCCAGCACCTCGGCCTTGATGTTGCGGCGCATGTCCGTCACCTCCTCGGGGCGCTCGTCGATGAGCAGCACCATGAGGTGGATCTCCGGATGGTTGGCCACCACCGCCTGGGCAATGCGCTGCAGCATGATGGTCTTGCCCGTCTTGGGCGGCGCCACGATGAGCGCGCGCTGCCCCTTGCCAATGGGCGAGACCAGGTCCAACACCCGCGTCACCATCTCCCGATGGCCGTTCTCCAGCTTGATGCGCTCGGAGGGATCCACGGACGTGAGGTCGGCGAAGTGCGGCAGGCGGCTCATCAGATCCAACGGTCGGCCATCCGCCTGCTCCACGCGCTGGACGATGCCCTTGTTGCCCTTCATCTGGGCGAAGGCATTGAGGTACTGCCCCGGGCGCAAGCGCAGCTTCTGCACCAGGTTCTTGGGAATCTCCGCGTCATCCGGAGAGGGCAACAGGTTGCGCTTGAGCTGGCGCAGGTAGGCGTTGGGCCCCTTGGCCTCGGTGTCGAGCACCCCTTCCACCGGGGCGAGCGAGGGCTGGGCGGACACCGGCGGGGGCCGCTGCTGCCGCTCCCCGTGGTGCTGCTGCGGGGCGTGCTGGGGCGCCTGCTGTCCGTGGTGCTGCTGGCCCTGCTGTTGCTGCTGCGCCAGGCGCTGCTGGTACTGCTGCAGCTCCTGCGGCGTGAGGAACACCTGCTGGGGCTGGCCGTCCGGACCGGGCACCATGCGGTAGGCCTGTCCTTCGGGGGTGAAGAGCACCTGGGCTCCCCGGCGGCGGCGGCGGCGACGGCGGCGGCGGCCTCCCGGTCCGGGCGCGGCGGGCTGTCCAGGCGAGGCCGAGCCCTCGCCTTCATCGGGTCCCTCGTCGCCCTCGTCATCACCGTCATCCACGTCCGGCGCGTCGGCGCGGGCGGCCATGGGGGAGGGGAGCTCGGAGGGATCGCGGTTATCGGTTTCGCTCATGGTCTACTGGGGTGAGGTGCGTTCCTGAGGAGGAGTCCCCGGCGGAAGCCCTCGAGGTGCAGCGGGCTGTGGGACAGGAGCCCACCGCGGGGTCCTCGGGGACGACCTCGCGCGTCTGGCGCGAACCACCCGATGACCGAACCGCTGGCTCCTGGAGCGTCCCGGCGGCCTGGGCCTACCGGGAAGCGCGAGGTGATATTACCAAAGGACACACCGGAAGCCGGGAGAATTTCGTCTTCCGGTGTCGTCCTGTCGACGTCAGCGCACGCTGAGAGTGTAGGGCTGGACCGCCTTGAGTCCGGGTTCCAGCATCCACGGGGACTCCAGGCCCGCCTCCCGTAGGAACGCCTGCACGGTGGGCGGGAGGAGGGGCTCGGGGGCGGGCCGCAGCAAGGCGCTCACGCCGGGCTCGCCGCCCGGGGTGGAGAAGAAGCCCCGCGCGTCCCCCATCACCTTGAGGTCCACCTCCTCGTCGGCGGGCACCCCGGCCCGCTTGCGCGCCGCCTCCACCGCCTCCATCAGGCCCCCCAGCTGGTCCACCAGGCCCCGCTCGCGCGCCGCCACGCCCGTCCACACCCGCCCCCGGGCAATGGTGTCCACCCGGGCCTTGTCCAGTTTGCGGGACTGCGACACCTGGGTGATGAAGTCGTCATAGGCCGAGTCCACCCAGGCCTGCATGGCCTTCTGCTCCGGCTCCGTCCAGGGCCTCCACAGGTTCACCAGGTCCGGCATGGGGGCGCGGCCGATGGTCTCCGTGCTCACGCCGAGCTTGTCGCCCAGCAGGCCGCGCAGCGCGGGCTTGAGGAAGAAGACGCCAATGCTGCCCGTCAGCGTGGTGGGCAGGGCCCACACCTCGTCCGCGCCCATGGCCGCGTAGTAGCCCCCCGAGGCCGCCACGTCGCCCATGGAGGCGATGACGGGCTTGTGCTTCCTGGCCTCGAGCACGGCGCGGTACATCAGGTCCGAGGCCAGCACCTCGCCGCCTCCCGAGTCCACGCGCACGACGATGGCCGCCACGGACGGATCGTGCTGGGCGCGCTCCAGGGCGAGCACCACCGTCTCCGCGCCCACGGACAGCTCGCCGCCCAGCGGCGACTGGCGGCTCTTGCCCCCGACGATGGTGCCCAGCACCGGCACCACCGCGATGCGCCGCCTCGGGCTCCAGCGCTCGTCCCGCTCGTCGCGCGGCGAGTAGCGGGCGTCATAGCGGGCGCCGGGCACCAGTGCCTCCAGCCGGGTGTCGAACTCCTCGGGCGTCAGCACCCCATCCACCAGCCCCAGCTCCTTCGCCCGGTTCGCCGTGAGGATGCCCTCGCTCCACGCCTCCCGGAGGCGCTCGGGCGTCAGGCGGCGCGCCTTCGTCACCCGCTCCACGTCGTGGGCCGTCTGCGTGTCCAGGTAGGCCTCGAGCGTCTCGCGCTGCGCGGGGCTCAGGTCGCGCCGGGTGAGCTGCTCGGGCGCCGTCTTGTAGTCGCCCACCCGCGCCACGTCCCAGCTCACCCCCAGCTTCTCCATCGTCCCTCCCAGGTACGTCACCTGGGCCGACAGGCCGTTGACGAGCAGCGAGGAGGCGGACAGGGCATACACCTCGTCCGCGGCCGAGCCCACCAGGTAGGCCTTGTCATCCACCTGGTACAGCACCGCCATCACCCGCTTGCCCGCCGCGCGCAGCCGGAGGATGGCCTGGTGCAGCTCGTCCGCCTTGCCCCAGTCCACACCGGGCAGGCCCGCCACCTTGAGCACCACGCCCCGCAGCCGCTCGTCCCGCGTGGCCCCGTCGAGCCAGCGCATCAACTCCAGGTAGGGATCGCTCCCCACGCCGCCGAGCAGCGCGCCGAGCCCACCGCGCGCCACCAGCCGATCATCCAGGTCCAACAGCGCCACCGTGCCCCCGCCGAGCCGCGGCGCCGGGTACTTCTGTCCCGACAGGCGCACCGCCACCACGTGGTCCGCTCCGCCGTTCGTGGCGCCGCCGGCCGCGTAGGTGAGGCCCCAGTGCGCGCTGTCCAGGGTGGCCGACAGTTGCAGGGCGAGCGGACCCGCCGGGCCCAGCCCATGGGACACGCCCGCGCCCAGGCTCACGCCCGGAATCACCGTGGCGCGCGCCGTATAGGAGAGCTGTCCCGTGCTCCAGTGGCCCTCGGTGGCCGCGTAGTCCACGCCCAGCGTCACGCGCTCGCCCAGGGGCCGCACCCCCACGGCGAGGTTGTAGACGCGCGGCAGGAGGAAGCCGCCCTGCCGGGGCGCGTTCACGTCCCGCACCACCGCGCCCACGGACACGTGGCGCGAGGGGCGCAGCGTGAGGCCGAGATCGAAGCCGGACAGCCGGGAGAGCGTGGCGTCCGCCGAGGAGATGTCGTGGTAGCCCACCCCGAGTGACAGCGCCCCCGCGCCAAGCGCCAGACCGAAGGACGTCTTGCGGTAGTCGGGCAGCCCGCGGCCCCGCATCCACTCGAGGCTGAAGCCCGCTCCCAGGCCTCCGCCGAGCGACGTGCCCAGGAAGAGCCCATCCCCCACCTGGTCGCTCGCGAGGTTGCGCTCGTGCAGGTATGTGAGCTGCCCGGGCCCCACCAGGCGCAGGCTGGCGGGGTTGAGGGCCAGCGCCGTGGCCTCGTCCACCAGCGCGGCGGACGTGGGTGGCAGCGTCACCCCGCGGGGCGGCACGGCGGGCTGGAGGATGAGCCCCGTCTGGGCGAGCACGAGGCTGGGACACAGCAGCGACAAGGCGGAGAGGGCTCGCATGGCCCACGGACTCTAGGAGGCGCGGGGGCCCACACAAGCGCCTTGGCTCACCAATCTTCGGTACCGTTCACTCCGTCCAGCGGATCGCCCCCCTTGGACTTCTTCTCCTGGGCGCGCCGCTTGCCGCCGCGATCCTCCCGATTCCACTCGTCCATGCCGTGGGAGTTCTCCAGCGGATCCGACGACTTCACCACCTTCTCCGCGCCCCCCTCGGAGTTGTTCATCAGGTGATTGACGATGCGCGACAGCTCCGACTTGAGCTGGCCGAACTCATCGCCCTGCAGCACCACGCGCCGCACGCCGAGCCGCTTGCCGCTGCTCATCTCGTACAGCCCCAGCACCAGCTCGGTGGCGCCGTTCTCCTTCATGTCGCGCAGCGTGCCCACCAGGGCCCGCTCCAGTCCGAGCGCCTTGCCGAGCGAGGACACCGCCGGGCTGGCGCCCTTGTCCGCGCGCGTCACCTCCGTGGCCACCGTGTCCAGCCGGGCATCGAAGGCCTTGTACTCCTCGGTGGGTTGCAGCTCGGCGCTCGCCTCGACGTCGTCCGGGCCCACCTCCAGCACCTGCCCGGCCACGCGGAAGCCCGGGCGCTCCAGGCGCAGCAGGTGCTTGCCCACCGAGAGCGTGGGCACCGTCATCGGCGTATAGCCCTGGAACTGGTTGTCGATGAAGACGCGCGCCCCGGCCGGCCGCGACTTCACCGTCGCCGTGCCGCGCAGCGCCGCGTTGATGCCCGTGGCCACCTGCAACCGCAACGCGATGAACTCCCGGCTGAAGCGCTTGGTGTTCAGCTCGAAGGTGGGGTGGAGCGACAGCAGGTCCAACAGCGCGAGCTTCGCCTCCTCCACGTCGCCGCGCTGGTGCATCACCGCGGCGTAGAGCGCGATGGCGTCGCACAAGGGGGTGCACGAGGCCGTCATCGCCGCGGTGGCCGCCTGCAACTCCTTGAGCGTGGCGCGCAGCTTGCGCTCGGCGTCCTCGTAGTCCTTCTTCTCGAAGGCGGCGAGGCTCTCCTGATAGCCCTGCTGGCCCCGCTTGAGCGAGGTCTCCGCCTCTGCATCCCGCGGCAGGCCCAGGAACTGCTCGGACTTGCTCACGGTGTAGCCCGGGAACTGTCCCAGGGCCTCGTTCATGTAGCTCTCCATCCTCGGTCCACCCGACTCGGCGACGGAGTCCATTGGCACGAGGATGGAGGTGATGCGCCGGGGCGCGCCGGGGGGGGCCGCCAGGGCGAGGGAGGGAAGCAGCAGGAGCGCCAGGATCTTCATGTGATGTACCTCTGAGAACGGGCGCTACCAGCCCGCGCCGAAATTGCCCAACCGCGCCCCGAGGGGCTTGCCCCCCTGGTTGGCCAGCAAGATGCCGGCGGTGGTGGCCACGGCCACTCCGCCCACCGCCGCCCAGAACCAGGGCTTCTTCACCACCGCCACCACTTCGGGCGGGATCGTCAGCCCGTTGGAGAACCTGCCGGTGACGAAGTCATTCACCTGGCGCACCACGCGTTGCTGCTCCGTGGCGGAAGCGGGGTTCCACTTCACGCCGCGCAAGCGGTTCTTGCCCTGCACGTCCCAGGCATCCAGCGTGGCGCTCACGGCGCCCGGCCCCGTGTGCTCCACCCGGGCGAGCACCACATAGCGCGCGCCAATCTTCTGGCCCAGGGCGACGATCTCCGCGGGCGGCGCCCCGGCTGGAGGGGTGTCGAGCGTCTTGGACGTGGCCACCTGGGTGGCCTGCTCCCGGAACTCGCCCAGGCCCGGCACGGGGGCCAGCGTGGGGCGCACCTCCGCGCGCTGTCCCGAGGCCACCTCCTGGAAGGTGCCGAAGGGCAGGTGGCCGGGAAGGGTGATGACCACCTGGTGCGGGCCCGGCGGCAGCTCCACGTCCTTGAGCGGCGTGGTGCCGAGGGACTCGCCGTGCACCGTCACCTGCGCGCCCTGGGGCACCGAGTCGATGGCGAGCGTGCCCCGGGGGGCGCTGGCCAGGGCCGTCTTCGCGGCGGTGAAGGCCTCGTCCACGTCCTGACCGAACAGCTCGGACTCGGGCTTGACGTTGGGCTCGGCGAGCACCGCCCGGGTGAAGAACTTCTGGGCCCCGGCGGTGTCTCCATCGAGCAGGCGCGAGGCCCCCAGGAAGATGTAGACGCGCGCCAGACGCTCCGGCTTCGTGTCCACCGGAAGCCGCTGGTAGTAGGAGGCCAGCGTGGTGAACTTCTTCGCCGCGCCCTCGGGATCCAGGTTGTCGTAGAGCCCCTTGCCCTCGTTGTAGAGGACATCGCCGCGCTCGAGCGACAGGGGAGGGGGCGCGGGAAAGCGCTCCACGGGATTCAACAGGAAGACGTTGGCCTGTCCGACCAGCGCCTCGTTCAGCGAGCCCTCGAGCCGGGTGGCGTCGAGGGCGTCGGCGGCGGTGGCGGCGGTGGCGGGCACGGCCAGCACCACGGTCCTGCCGGCCCACGGCGTGGCGGGCAGCGCGGGCAGGGCGGGGGGCTCGGGCGGCGGCAGGGGCTGGGGCAGCGGCTCCTCGACGGGCGGGGGGGGCTGGACCGGTGCCGCGGCGGGCTTCTTCTTCTTGGCCGCGGCCACGAGCGTGCCGGGGCCGGGGGAAGCCTGGGGGGCACTGGGGATCGCGCCGAGCAGCAGCGCGAGCGACAGGGAGAGAGGGGTCTTCAATCGCACGGGGCCCGATGCTATCCGAGCCGGGGGCCCGGGCACCATGGCCCCGGCGGGGGCGCCCTTTGGGGGGGCGCCCCTCCGCCCGCGCTAGACGTCCAGCTCCTCGACCTCGTTGGCGCTCTCCATGATGAACTTGAAGCGCGCGCTGACGTCGCGGCCCATCAGGTCATTGATGACCTGATCGGTCAGCAGCGGGTTGTCGATCGTCACCCGCAGGCTCTGGCGGTTCTTCGGATCGAGCGTGGTCTCCTTCAGCTCGTCCGGCGTCATCTCGCCCAGACCCTTGAAGCGCATGACGCTGGGCTTGGCGTTGCCCTTGGTCTTCTCGCGGATGATGCGGTCGCGGTGCTCCTCGTCCAGCGCCCAGTACGTCTCCTTGCCGATGTCCACCCGGAACAGGGGCGGCTGGGCGAGGAAGACGTGCCCGCCCTCGATGAGCGGGCGCAGGTGGCGGTAGAAGAAGGTGAGCAGCAGCGTGGCGATGTGGTGGCCGTCGCTGTCGGCGTCCATGAGCAGGAAGACGCGGCCGTAGCGCAGCTTGGTGATGTCGAAGTCGTTGCCGATGCCGCACCCCAGGGCGCTGACGATGTCCGTGAGCTCCCGGTTGCCCACCACCTTGTCGGTGGAGGCCTGCTCGGAGTTGAGCACCTTGCCGCGCAGCGGCAACACCGCCTGCGTGCGGCGATCCCGCCCCTGCTTGGCGCTCCCACCTGCGGAGTCACCTTCCACGAGGAACAGCTCGCTGTTGCCCGGCTCCGTGGCGGAGCAGTCCGCGAGCTTGCCCGGCAGGTTGAGCCGGTGGCTGACGGCCGTCTTGCGGCTGATGGCCTGTGACGCGGCGCGGCTCGCTTCGCGGGCGCGGGCGGCGAGCACGATGCGCGCCACCACCGCCTCGGCGATGGACTTGTTGTCGTTGAGCCACTTCTCCAGCGCGGGCCGGATGACGCCATCCACCTGGGCCGAGGTCTCGGGGTTGTTGAGCCGCCCCTTGGTCTGCCCCTGGAACTGCGGCTCCACCACGTAGGTGGACAGGATGCACGTCATGCCCTCGCGGATGTCCTCCGCGGTGAGCGTGACGCCCTTGAACGTCAGGTCGTGCGTCTCGATGTAGTTGCGCACCGCCTTCACCACCGCGCCGCGCAGACCCGCCTCGTGCGTGCCGCCCAGGGGCGTGGGGATGCCGTTGACGTACGAGCGGATGTGCTCGTCCGTGGCCTCCGTCCACACCAGCGCCGCCTCCAGCCGCACCCCGTTGTCGCGCGAGTGGTAGAAGTGGGCCGTGCTGCCCGAGGGCACCACGGGCTTGCCGCGCTCGGCCACCACCTTGGTGAGGTACTCGGCGATGCCGCCGTCGTGCTTGAACTCCTCCTTCACGGCGGGCGTGGCCGTCTCGTCCTTCCAGACGACCGTCATGCCCTTGTGCAGGTAGCTCTTGGCCTCGAGCCGCTCGCGGATGAGCGCCGCGTCGAACTTGAGCTTCTCGCCGAAGATCTCCGGATCCGGCTCGAACGTCGTGGACGTGCCGGTGCCGCGCGCGGCGCCGTCCGCCTTGAGGGGGCTGGTCGGCTTGCCCTTGCTGTACGTCTGCACGTGGCGCTTGCCGTCGCGCTTGATCTCCACCACGAGCTTGCGCGCCAGCGCGTTCACCACCGAGCTGCCCACGCCGTGCAGACCGCCCGAGTGGATGTAGTTGCCCTGCTCGAACTTGCCGCCCGCGTGCAGCGTGGTGAGGATGATCTCCACCGCGGGCTTCTTGAACTTGGGCATGATGTCGATGGGGATGCCGCGCCCATCGTCCACCACCGTGATCGTCCGGCCATCCTTGTGCAGCGTCACCTCCACGGTGGACGCGTAGCCGTTGATGACCTCGTCCACCGAGTTGTCGAGGATCTCCCAGAGCAGGTGGTGATAGCCCGTGGAGTCGGTGCCGCCGATGTACATCGCGGGGCGCTTGCGCACCGGCTCCAGGCCCTCGAGGACCTGGATGTCCGCGCCCGTATAGGTCGTCTTCTTGTTGCTCGTCGCCATGACTCTCCCCGGCTAATTCTTCTTGGGCTCCGGCAGCGGGACGAACAGAGGCGCACGCTGCACCTCCTTCACTCCGTCCTTGCGCGACATCTCGTGGCCCTTGCCTCCGCGGCCCGTCACTTCCTGACGGCCCGGGGTGAGCACGAGCTTGCGGCCCTTGTTCGTCTCGTAGCCAATCCCCGCGTCCTTGTTGCCCGGGGGCGCCACGATGAAGTCCACCACCCGGTCTCCCGAGTCCACCTTGATGACGCTCACGCCCTTGCCCGGACCGGCCAGCTCGTTGATCTCCGCCACCTTGCACACGAGCACGTTCGTGTGCTCGGTGAGCACGCCCACCAGGTCCTTGTCCTCCACCGGCTGCACGCCGACGATCTCATCACCCTCGCCCGTCTTGGCGTAGCGGCGGCCGGCGCGCGTGGACACCTCCAGGTGCGGGGCGAGCGGGAAGCGCATGCCCTGACCCTGCTTGGTGATGCCCAGGAGCTTCTCCGGGCGCCACAGCCGGCTGTCGAGCGACAGCGCGCCCACCACGCGCTCGCCGTCGTCGAACTTGAACAGCTTCTGCACCGGATCTCCGTAGCCCGTGGAGGCCGGCACGTCGTTGAAGCGCGTGACGTAGGCGGTGCCGAAGTTGGTGAACAGCACCAGGTTGGCCTTGAGGCTGCCGGCCAGCACCGCCATCACCGCGTCGCCCTCGCGCAGGCGCGTGGCGGAGGGATCCTTCACCTCGCGCATGCGCTTGATCCACCCGTCGCGGGTGAGGACGACGTGCGCGTCCTCGTCGGCGATGAGCGCCTCGGCGTCGAACACCATCTCCTCGGCGCCGCCGCGGCTCACCTTGCTGCGGCGCTTGCCCGTGGCGTACTGGGCCTTCACCTCGGCCAGCTCGTCCTTCACCGTGCCCCACAGCCGCGTGTTGCTCTTGAGCAGCGCCTCCAGGTTCTTGATCTGCGCGCGCTTCTCCTTGAGCTCGTTCTGCACCACGAGGATCTCCAGGCGCGCGAGCTTGTAGAGCTTCATCTCCAGGATGGCGTCGACCTGGACCTCGTCGAGCTTGAAGCGGGCCATGAGCTTCTTGGCCGCGTCCTGCTTGCCCTCGGACTGGCGGATGATGCGGATCATCTCGTCCAGGGCGTCGTAGACCTTCTCGAAGCCCTCGAGGATGTGCACGCGCTTCTTCAGCTCGTCGAGCTGGTACTGCAGCCGCCGCTTGACGACCTCGAGCCGGAAGTCGAGGAAGTACTGGAGGATCTCCTTGAGCCCCAGCCGCCGGGGCGTGCCCACGTCCGGGTTCTCCGGGTTGGGCACCAGGCACGTGAGGTTGACGTTGAAGTTCGTCTGCAGCGGGGTGTTCTTGTAGAGGTAGGCCATCACCAGCTCGTGGCTGGCCTCCTTCTTGAGCTCCAGGACGATGCGCACGTCCTTGGTGGACTCGTCGCGCACGTCCACCACGAGCGGCAGCTTCCGGTCGCGGACGATCTCCCCCATCTTCGCCACGAGCGTGGACTTGTTCACCGTGTAGGGGATGGAGGTGATGATGATCTGCTGCCCCCCGCGCTTCATGTCCTCCAGGGTGTACTCGCCGCGCAGGCGCACGCTGCCCTGGCCCGACTCGTAGATGTCCTGCAGCTCCTTCTGGGAGTTGAGGATCTCTCCGCCGGTGGGGAAGTCCGGCCCCTTGACCCACTTGAGCAACTGCTTGGTGGTGAGGGTGTTGTCATCCACGAGCGCCATGAGCGCGTCGCACAGCTCGCCCAGGTGGTGGGGCGGGATGTTGGTGGCCATGCCCACGGCGATGCCCGTGGTGCCATTCATGAGCAGGTGCGGCACGCGCGCGGGCAGCACGATGGGCTCGGTGCGGGTGCCGTCGTAGTTGGGACGGAAGTCGACCGTCTTCTGCCCCAGCTCGTTGAGCAGCTCGCCGGAGAGCTTCTCCAGGCGGCACTCGGTGTAGCGGTAGGCCGCGGCGGCGTCGCCGTCGAGCGAACCGAAGTTGCCGTGGCCGTCCACCAGCGGGTAGCGCAGGGAGAAGTCCTGCGCCATGCGCACCAGCGCCTCGTAGATGGAGGCGTCGCCGTGCGGGTGGTAGGGGCCCATGATGGCGCCGACGACCTGCGCGCACTTCTTGTACTTGGCGTCGTGCGACAGGTTCAGGTCGTTCCACATGCCGTACAGGATGCGGCGCTGCACGGGCTTGAGGCCGTCACGCACGTCGGGCAGGGCGCGCGAGGTGATGACGGACAAGGCGTAGTTGAGGTAGCGGCGACGCGCCTCGTCGGCGAGCGCGGCGGGCATGGAGCCATCGCCCCCACTGCCTCCCGAGCCCGCGGCGGTTCCGTTTCCGCCGCCGCCCGAGGCTCCCTGCTTCTTGCGCGTCTTGTTGTCCGCTGCTGTTGCGAGCGTGCTCATGTGTTCAGGCCAGGACTGGTGGTATCCCTCTAGAACGCGGGGCGCGGCTCACGCACTCCGGGTGCCGGGACAGGTGAAGATGAGCCGGCGGGACTACCACGGCCCATCATGAAAAGGAACAAATTCGAGGGGTTGCGAAGCCTCGGGGGTAGGTTTCCTATACGTCCGTTCAGTGTTCGGGGCCACGAAAAGCCACGGAGAACGGCTCACTGGGTCATCTCATGGGACTGGCCTGCCTGGGTAGGGGCCGGGGTTTCTCGCCGGACCGGGTGCGCCAGGCAGGGGGCCCTCGAAGGGGAGGGCCGACCTCGATCCGGCGACCATGGGCGGATACTGCACCGGGGGGCTGACATGACTCGCGGAGTTCGCTTGCCCGTCAGGTGCCCGGGCCGCCGGGACGAGGGGCGGCCGTGCTACTTGGGCTCGGCGTGGGGCTCGGGCGAGACGCGCGTGCCGCCCTGGGGCGCCTTGCCCCAGCTTCCGCGGCGGAAGATCATCACCTTGCCCTGGCTCGAGCCACCGGCCATGCCGGCGAGCGAGGCCTGGATCGCCTTGTCGCCGGGGGGGTGGTAGACGATGCGCGCCTTGCGGCCCGAGGGCATGTCGCCGCTCGCGTCGATGAGCAGGAAGACCGTGCTGCCCTCGACGTGGATGCGATCGGGATCCTTGCGGTGATCCAGCTCGGCGATGAGCTCCCCCTCGTCCACGGTCTTCGCCTCGTTCGACACGTGCCGGACCTTCACGCGCAGGTAGTTGTCTCCGCTCGCGCCGGAGAGATCCCTCGCGCCCTGGATGATGATGGCCAAGTCCGCGCCGTTCTCGGCCTGCTTGCCCTCGAGCTTCAAGCCCGTGCCGGCCGTGGCATCCGTATCGATCAGCAGGGTGGAGTTGGCGCAGCGCGTGCCGCACTCCACGCCGAAGGGAGGCTTGTTGAAGGTCAACCGCAGCGCGAAGTCGTTGCCCTGGGGGCCCACGACGGCCTCGGTGATCACGGGGCGCTCATCCCCCGGCAGGGGCGTGTGGCGGAAGGTCACGCGGTCCTTGGCCCCAGCGCTCATGGAGAACAGGGCGAGGGCCAGGGTCGGCAGCATTCGTCTCAAGGGATGACCTCCTCGGGGTCGTCACGGGGGGGCACATTCAAATGCGAACGGGTGTTGCGTCTCAAGCGCGACCTCCCGCCTTCATGTGGGGCATAACCGCGAGCCGGACACCAGGAGGATGCCAATGCACGCGCTGTACACGCGCCAGTTGAAGCTCGGAGCCATGGACAACTTCGTCTACCTCGTGGGGCCGAAGGACTCCGACGAGGTGTTGGTGGTGGACGCGGCCTGGGACGTGCCCGCGATCGAGAAGGCCCTCGAGCAAGACGGCAAGCGCCTGGTGGGCGCCTTCGTGTCGCACTGCCACGGCGACCACACCAACGGCCTGCCGGAGCTGCTCTCGCGCCATGACGTGCCGGTGTACGCCCAGCGCGAGGAGGTGGATTTCTCCGCGGACCTGCGCGGTCTGGCGCCGGGCGCGCTGCGGCCACTGGATCCGGGCGCGGAGCTGGTCGTCGGGGGGAGGACCTTCCAGGCGCTGCACACCCCGGGACATACGCCGGGCTCGCACTGCCTGCTCGCCCAGGACGCGCTGGTGTCGGGGGACACCGTCTTCATCAATGGGTGTGGCCGGTGCGACATGCGCGGCGGCGATCCCGAGGCCATGTATCGCTCGCTGTCCCAGGTGCTCTCCAAGGTGCCGGACACCACCCGGCTGCTCCCCGGGCACGACTACGCGAACGTGCCGGTGGCGTCCCTTGGCGAGGTGCGTCAGCACAACCCCTACTTCGCCTTCCCCGACGTGGCCTCCTTCGTGGCCTACCGGATGCGCCCCCGGCGGTGAACCAGGGGGCCCTGCACGCTCCCCCGGGGGCGGGCCGAAACGATCGCCAGCGGGCGGAAGAAGCGATAGGGAAGGAGCCCCATGAAGAAGGCGCTCCTGTTCCTATCGCTCCTGTCCGCTCCGGTCCTGGCTGGAGAGGGCAAGTGGACCCCCCAGCAGGTTCTTCAACTCGACGCGGCCGCGCTCAAGAAGCAGGGCCTCCAGCTCGCTCCCCAGAAGCTGTGGGATCCCAATCGGGGCACTGGCCTGCTGGCGGGCACGGTGAACGTGGGCGGGTGCTCGGGGGCCTTCATCTCCGAGGCGGGTCTGGTCATCACCAACCACCACTGCGCCTTCTCCATCATCCAGGAGCACAGCACGCCCCAGCGCGACCTGCTCACCCAGGGCTTCCTCGCCCGGACGCGCGAGGAGGAGCTGCCGGGCAAGGGCGCGCGCATCCAGGTGCCCCGGGCCTTCACGGACGTGACGAAGCAGATGCTCGAGGCGGTGCCCGCCGGGGCGGATGATCTCGCGCGGCAGAAGGCGCTGGAGCGCAAGGAGAAGGAGCTGGTCGCCGAGTGCGAGAAGCGCCCCGCCACGCGCTGCAAGGTGGCCCGCTTCGAGGGCGGACTGCAGTTCACCCTGCTCGACTCGGTGGAGCTGGCGGACGTGCGCCTGGTGTACGCGCCCCCGCGCTCGGTGGGTGAGTACGGCGGCGAGGAGGACAACTGGATGTGGCCGCGCCACACCGGGGACTTCTCCATCCTGCGCGCCTACGTGGCTCCGGATGGCTCGGCGGCCCAGTTCAGCGCCCAGAACGTGCCCTACAAGGCGGAGTTCTTCTTCCCGCTGGCCCCCGAGGGCGTGAAGCCCGACGACTTCGTGATGGTGCTGGGCTACCCGGGCCTCACCTTCCGCGCCATGCTCGCCGACGAGATGGCCGATCGCCAGTCGCGCTACTACCCGCGCGTCATCGACGTGTACGGCGAGCTCATCCGCATCCTCGAGGAGCAGGGCGAGAAGGATCCCGCGGGGAAGATCGCCGTGGCCTCCAACCTCAAGAGCCTCCACAACCGCTACAAGAACGCGGGGGGACAGCTCGCGGGACTCAAGCGGGGCCACCTCGTGGAGAAGCAGCGCGAGGCCGAGGCGGCGGTGGTGGAGTGGGCGCGCCCGCGCAAGGACTGGGCCGCGGCGCTCCAGGCGCGCACGGAGCTGCTGGCCCTGCGCGACGAGGACGCGAAGACCTTCGAGCGCAACTTCCTGCTCGACGCCCTCCGCGGCGTGACGAAGGGTCCGGGCCTCGCGGCGATGCTGGTGCGCATGGCGCAGGAGCGCGTGAAGCCGGACCTCGAGCGCGAGCCCGAGTTCATGGAGCGTGAGCTGCCCCGGCAGAAGGACCGGCTGGAGCGCGAGCAGAAGAACTTCTTCGCTCCGGCGGACAAGCGCGTGGTGCTCGCGCTGGTTCGGCGGGCGCAGGCGCTGGGCGCGGGCGAGCGCATCGCGGCGATCGACAAGGCCTTCGGCCGCGCGTTCTCGGAGAAGGACGTGTCCGCGAGGATCGATGCCCTGTACGCGGGCTCGAAGGTGATGGATCTGGCCGAGCGGCAGAAGATGGCGGGCGAGAGCGAGGCCCAGCTCCGGGCGCGCAAGGATCCCCTGCTGGAGCTGGGCTTCGACCTGGCGGCCGAGCTGGTGGCGTTGGATGACCTGCGCGACCGGCGCGAGGGCGCGGGCGTGCGGCTGATGCCCCAGTGGCGCCGGGCGGTGCTGGCCCACGCGGGCAAGCCGGTGGCCCCGGACGCCAATGGCACGCTCCGGGTGACGTTCGCCAAGGTGAAGGGCTACGCGCCGCGCGACGGCGCCTTCTACCTGCCGCAGACCACGCTCGCGGGCGTCCTGGAGAAGAACACCGGCGAGGAGCCCTTCAACGCCCCCGCCAAGGTCGTGGCGGCGGCCGAGGCCCGCAGGTACGGCCCGTGGCTGGATCCGCGGCTCAAGGACGTGCCGGTGAACTTCCTGGCGGACGCGGACACCACCGGAGGCAACTCGGGCAGCCCCACCGTCAACGGCAAGGGCCAGCTCGTGGGCGTCAACTTCGACCGCGTGTGGGAGAACGTGTCCAATGACTTCGGCTATAATCCCGACGTGGCGCGCAACGTGAACGTGGACGTGCGCTACGTGCTGTGGCTGTTGGATCAAGTCGAGGACGCGGACGCCCTGTTGCGCGAGCTGGGCGTGCGCAAGGGCGCCCAGGCGCAGGAGCGTCGCTGATATGTCGGATGGCACCGGGATCGTTCTGCCCCCTCTTCCGGTCTTCGGACCGGGAGAGAAGGTGTGCGGCAACTGCAAGCTGTGGGCAGCGCACTCGGTGGATCATCGCGGCTGGGTGGGCGTGTGCCGGTTGCAGTCCGAGCGCGGGCTGTTTCCGCCCTCGGCGCCCCTGTGCAACAAGTTCCTGCCGCGCGGCGTGGCCACCCAGGCGGCCGTCGCGGAGTCGGCCCGGCGCCAGCGCGCGGTGCGCAACGTGGCTCCGATTGTGCGCCGGCGGGAGCACTCGCCGGACGAAGTGGTGGACCTGGAAGGGCTGGAGCTGAACATGACGCGCGCGGAGTTGATGGAGCTGATCCGGGAAGCGGTGGGCGAGGGCGGAGATGCCCCGCTGGCCAACAAGTGGGAGGGCGGCACCCTGCGGCTCGTCCCCGGCAAGGCGGACCTGCAGGGCCGCGACATCCCCATCGATACCTTCTTCCACAAGATCGTCATGGTGCGCGACAAGCTCCGGGTGATGGAGCAGAAGCTCAACTCCCACCCGAAGCTGTCGGACGCCGAGAAGGTGGAGATGCAGGGCCACATCACCCGCATCTACGGCTCGCTCACGAGCTTCAACCTCCTCTTCCGCGACAAGGACGATCAGTTCGTCGGGGCGAAGTCGGAGGACTGAGTCTCCTCCGCCTGCGCGCCCTCGCTTCAGGGCTTCTGGCCGCGCTCTTCCAGCTCGGCCTGGGCCCGCTGGCGGCCCCGGTGCAGGGCGCTCTTCACCGTGCCCTCGGGGATGCGCAGCAGGGTGGCGATCTCCGGATAGCTGTAGCCGCGCATCTCCCGCAGCCACAACACCTGGCGCTGCTGCTCGCTCACGTGACGCAGGGCCTGCTCGAAGTGGCGCTGCATCTCGGTGCCCACCGCGCTCGCCTCGGGCGAGACGGCTTCCTCGGGCTCGTGCCGCAGCCGCTCGCGGCGCCGCCGGGCTCGCAGCCAGTTGATGCTGCTGTTCACCATCACCCGGTGCAACCACGTGCTCGACGACGCGCGGCCATCGAAGCCGCTGGGACGCTGGGCCAGGCGTGCGAAGACATCCTGGACCACGTCTTCCGCGTCATCCGCATCCCCCACGATGCGGCGAGCGATGGCCAGGGCCCGTGTACGGTACTGTCGGTACAACTCGGTGAATGACGGAAAAGGGAGGACCGCTACATCCATGGTGTTGCCTCCTCGGCACCCTCATCGAGTGCCTGGAGATTGCAACGGATGGGCCGCGAAAAGGATCTAATCGCTTTTTCCGCGACAGCTCAGAATAGGGCCCTCTCCTCTTTCGTGGAAGAAAATCCGTGTTAACTGGAATTTTCTACGTTTCCGGGTCTTCTTCCTGGCGGGTGAGGCCCCATTCCTTGAGGCGCTTGAAGAGGGTGGAGCGGGCCACGCCCAGCTCACGCGCCACGCGCTCGCGGTTGTTGTTGTAGCGGCGCAGGGCGGCCTCGACGATCTGCCGCTCCAGCTTGAGCAGCATCTGCTCGAGCGTCATGCCGGGGGGCAGCTCGGGCACGGCGACGCCCGTCTCGCGATTCACCTCCTGATCGAAGGTGATGTCACCGGGCTCCAGGTTGGCGCCCTTGCGCAGCAACAGGCCCCGGTGCACCACGTTGCGCAGCTCGCGGATGTTGCCCGGCCAGGCGTGCTGCTGGAGCCGCTCGATGGTGGCCGGGGCCAGGCGCACCGTCTGCCCCCGGGGCGAGTACATGCGCAGGAAGTGCTCGGCCAGGGCGAGGATGTCGCCGCGCCGGCTGCGCAGGGGCGGCAGGTGCAGGGGGACCACGCACAGGCGGTAGTACAGGTCCTCGCGGAAGCGGCCGTCGCGCGAGGCCGACAGCAGATCCCGGTTGGTGGCGGCCACCACGCGCACGTCCACGTTGACGGGACGGCTGGCGCCCACGCGCTTGATCTCCCCACTCTCCAGCGCGCGCAGCAGCTTGGCCTGCAGGTCCAGCGGCAGCTCGCCAATCTCGTCCAGGAACAGGGTGCCGCCGTCGGCCTCCTCGAAGGCGCCCTTGCGCGCGTTGGTGGCGCCGGTGAACGAGCCCTTCTCATGGCCGAACAACTCGCTCTCGATGAGCTCCTTGGAGATGGCCGCGCAGTTGACGGGGATGAAGGCCTTGTCGGCGCGCTGGGAGCACTCGTGGAGGGCCCGGGCCACCAGCTCCTTGCCGGTGCCGGACTCGCCGAGGATGGCCACCGCGGCGGACGAGGGCGCCACCCGCTGGATGAGCTCCACGAGCTGCCGCACGGACGCGTCGTTGCCGATGAGTCCATGGAAGGACTGCTCGCGGCGGGCGGCGGTGACGGGCTCGAGCGTGAGTTCCGTCTGTCCCAGACGCAGCGTGGTGGGCAGGCCCACCTGCACCTCGAAGACGCGCACCGCGCCCAGCCAGGTGCCATTGGTGGAGTTCATATCCACCACCTGGAAGTGCCCCTCCCGGCGCACCACCTTGAGGTGGCGGCCGGAGATGAAGGAATCCTGCACCACCAGGTCACACGAGGGATCCTTGCCCACGGTGAAGCTGTCACCCTGGAGCTTGTGGACGGTCTCGTTGGCCCCCTGCTTGATGCGTACCTGGGCGGGCTGCCAGCGCGACACGGAGTCCTTGGATTGAAGCTCCGTGCGCGCGCCCACCTCGGTGGCCTCCTCGGACTGACCGCTGCCGTGGAGCCGGAACACGGCACGCCACTGGCCGAGCGAGATGTCCGCCCCATCCGCCAATTCCCCCAGGGTCACCGAGGTGCCGCCCACCTGGGTTCCCTTCCCCGACAGATCCTGCACGGTACATCGCGTCCCATCGAAGGTGAGCGCCACCTGCTGACGGCTCACCTCCGGATCGGGAATGACGACATCACTCTTGTCGCCACGGCCGAGCACCATGCGCTCGCGTCCCAGTCCAACCCGCAGAACCTCCTCGCCCCGACGAAAGAACACCAACTCCGGCATGGCCGTCCTCGCTGACAATTCGAGCGCTCCTCCTATCCCGGCCGGGAGGGGGCTCGCAACTGGAGAAGACCATTTTTGAGGTAGACCCGAGGAGGCCGACTTCAACAGTCAGTTTCCGGGGCGGAGGGGCGCTCTCACACGGGCTCCGCGGCCACGGATGCACGAGGCGCGCCGCGGCCGATGCGCAGGACGAGCAGGGAGGCGGCCATGCAGATGGCACCAGCGACGACCCAGGCCGGCGTGTACGTCGACAGGTTCACGCGAATCGCGCCGGCGCTCAGGGCTCCGACCCCGGCGCCCACCTGGTGCGCGGCGACGATCCAGCCAAAGGCGATGGGCCCGTCCGTGGACCCCAGGGTCTGTGTCGTGAGACGGACGGTCGGAGGCACCGTGGCGATCCAATCCAAGCCATAGAAGATCGCGAACACGGGAAGGCCCAGGACCGACATCTCGAACGCCGCGGGCAGGTAGAGCAGCGCGAGTCCTCTCAAGCCGTAGTACCAGAAGAGCAGCCACCGGTTGTCGTAGCGGTCCGACAGCCATCCACTCGCGGTCGTGCCCACGAGATCGAAAGCGCCCATCACCGCCAGCAGCCCGGCGGCGCGCACCTCGGGAATCCCGTGGTCCATGCACGCGGGCACCAGGTGCGTCCCCACCAGTCCGTTCGTCGTCGCCCCGCAGATGAAGAAGCTCCCCGCGAGCAGCCAGAAGTCACGGCGCCTGGAGGCGCGGCCCAGGGTGGCGAGCGCGTTCACCAGGGGGTTGGTGCGAGGGGCCACCGGCTCCTCCACGCCGGGCTCCGCGCCGTAGGGCCGCAGTCCCACCTCCGAGGGGTGGTCCCGCACGACGAGCGCGACGAGCGGCACCACCAGCGCGACGACGGCGGCGATGCCCAGCGAGACGCTGCGCCATCCGTGGCGCTCGACCATGGCCGCGAGCAGGGGCAGGAAGATGAGTTGTCCCGTCGCCGTGCTGGCGGTGAGCAGCCCCATGACGAGTCCGCGACGGGTCGCGAACCACCGGTGCACGACCGTCGCGCCGAGCACCATGGCGGTCGTCCCCGTTCCCAGCCCCACGAGCACTCCCCAGAACGCGAAGAGCTGCCACGGCGTGTTCATGAGGTTCGTCAGCGCCACCCCCACCGCGATGATGACGAGCGAGACGAGCATCGTCCGGCGAATGCCAAGGCTCTGCATGATCGCGGCGGCGAAGGGGCCGACGAGCCCGTAGAGCACGAGGTTGAGGGACACGGCTCCAGAGATGAGCGTCCGGCTCCAGCCGAACTCCCGCTCGAGCGGGATGATGAACACGCTCGGGGTCGCGCGCACTCCGGCCGCGCACAGCAAGACGACGAACACGGCGGCGGCGACCAGCCAGGCATGATGCAGCTTGCGTGGGCTCATGATGCTTCCTCCTCGGGCCAGGCGGTGTGCCGCGCCCTCTCGTTCCGCATGAAATGGCTGTCGCGAGTGGCTACACTCCGGTGTGGAGCGCCGACATGCCCCCCGACGAAGAGTTCACTCCGACCCCGTGTAACTGCCTGGCGTTGCGGCAGGCGTCCCGCCACGTCACGCAGTTCTATGATCAGGCGCTCGCGCCGAGTGGCGTGCGAACGACGCAGTACTCCATCCTCAACCGCGTGTTCATGCAGGGCCCCAGGACGGTGAAGCAACTCGCGGAGCAGCTCTTCATGGATCCCTCGACGCTCACGCACAACCTCCGGCCGCTGCTCAATGAGGGGCTCGTCGAGCTTCAGGTGGGCACGGATCGCCGCATGCGGGTCATCGCCCTGACGCCGCAAGGCAAGGCCGTCCGAGAGCGGGCCCGGGTTCTCTGGTCGCGGGCCCAGGCCAGATTCGAGCAGGCGTTTGGCGACACCCAGGCCGCTGTCTTGCGCGAGATGATGTCCGCCGTCGTTCGCACGCAGTTGGGAGACGGGGTGGGCACCGACGTGAATGCCGCTGGGAAGCGCCGCCGGAAGGCCGCCTCCTGACAGGTGGAGCGCCGTCCTCATTCGGACGCTTCCTCGAGCGAGTACATGGCCGCTCATGATAACTGCATATACAGGTACTTCAAGCCAATGAAGGAGCGCCTTCCCGAGCCATGAGGGCTCGGGCGGGACTCGCGGTGCGATGGCTTGTCGGGGTGGGGTGGGGTGGGCGGCGCGAGGCGTCGAGCACCTCGGCGAGCGCCGCCTCCCCGGTGGAGAACTAGCGCGGCTGCTGGCGGGCGGGGCCGAAGGTGGGCCGGTTGAGGAAGCCCGACAGGTGCGCCACGCGGAACTTCGGGTTGGTCTTGTCCGCGGGCAGGATGGTCAGGCCCGCGCCGATGAGCCCCAGCCGCTTGACGAACTCCGGCTCGGCGCCGAGCTTGATGTCCATGTCGGGCTGGCTCACGTCCAGCCGCTGGCCGAGCTTCAGCGTCCCCGAGCCCTGGACCTCCAGGTCCTCGCTCTTGCTCTGCAGGGCCTCCACGGTGCCCAGGCCCTTCTCGATGCGGATGCGCGCGTCGAGGTCGCCCAGGGCGATGCGCGGCAGATCCATGGGCGTGGGCGTGCCGTACATGGGCACGGTGACGTTGCCGCCCTGGATGATGAGCCCGCGCGAGTCCAGCGAGAGCTGGCCATTGGCCTGGCTCAGGTCCGGCTGTCCCCGGGTCTTCGGCAGGGTGAGGTCGAGCGAGCCATTGAGCTTGCCCACCAGATCCAAGCCGCTGAAGCCCTTGAGGTTGCCGCCCGAGGGATCCAGGTCCGACAGCTTCACCGCCACCTTCACGTCGCTCAGCCCACCCACGCTGCCGCTGGCGCTGCCGCCCAGCAGGCTGGCGCGGAAGGCCACTCCGGGCGGAAACAGCGCCGGCCGCACCGCCACCGAGTCGATGGTCAGCGGCTCGCCGAGCTCCTCGGGGCCGGGCATCATGGCCGAGTTGCTCGCCAGCATCTCCTGCAACTCGGGCGTCATGCCGTGGGGCACCTTGCTCAGGCGCACCTGGGTGGCCGTCAGTCCGAAGAGCCCGGGCCGCAGCGAGCCGATGCGCAGCGCATACCCCGCGTCCGCCGCCGCGCCCACGGCGCGCGCGCGCAAGGTGTCATAGGGGAAGGTGAGCAGCAGGCACAGCACGAAGGCCACGAGCGCGAACGCCCCGTAGCCCAGCACCAGCTTCCAGCGTGCGATCTTGGTCTCGGTTGCCATGGTTATTGCGGCTTCAGCTTGTAGGTGGCGACGGTCGTCCACGCCGTCAGGTTTTCATTGGCGTCGTGGGGCTCCAGGCGCAGGTTCTTCACCTTCACCACGCCCGGCCCGCGCTCCACCGCCGTCAGGAAGTCATGCAGCTTCTGGATGTCCACGTCGGTGAACGTCAGCTCCACCGAGCTCTCGACGATCTGCCCGTCGCCCAGCGCCACGTCGTTCTTGGGCGTCATGTTCGGCACGGTCAGCCCCGCCATCGTGGCCTTCTCCTCCACGTAGCTCATCAGGCGCACGTCGCCGCCGGTGAGCTGCTGCTCCATGGCCTGGCGCTCCTGGGCGGCCTCGCGGTAGCTGGACGCGAGCACCTGCACCTCGCGCAGCTTCTCCAGCTTCTGGTCCGTGCGCTTGCGGTAGCTGTTGGCCGTGTTGGAGAAGGAGAAGAAGATGAGGAACACCACGAAGGCCGCCACCGCGCCGCCCGTGGCCAGCACCATGCGGCGCTCGCGGGTGCTCAGCCGCTCGAACCAGACGCGGGCGTCATTGAGGAGTGTCTTGAGCTGCTCCTTGAGCTGTTCCATGTCCTAGCCCTCGCTCGCCTGCAGTTGCTCGGCGCACTGCACCTGGATGTCCAGGCGGAAGGAGACCTTGTTGCCCTCGCGGGTCTTCTCCACCTTGCCCTCCTTCACTTCCTTGAAGCAGCGGTGGCCCCGGAGCGCGGCGGCGATGGTGTCGATCTGCTTGGAGCTGTCCGTCACGCCGCGCACGCTGATGCGCTCCAGGTCGATGTCGATGCGGTCGAACGTCACCGCCACGTCCGCCGGCACCCGCTGCGTCAGCTCCGCCAGCAGGTTCACCGCCGACAGCTTCGGCAGCGCCGCGGCGGGGCTCTCCACGCCCTTGAGCCGGTTGAGCGCGATGTCGTAGTTCTTCTCGCACGAGCCGAGGATGCGCTGGGTGACGTCACACAGCACCTTGTCCACCTGCGCCTCGCGCCGCGCCAGCACCGAGTTGCGCACCACGCCGCTGGCGATGAGCAGCAGCAGCAGGGTGACGGCGAACGAGGCCAGGAGGCCCATCTTGTCCTTCAGGTAGTCGTAGTCGCCCTTGAAGGCGAACTCGCCCCGGCGCAGGTTGAAGCGCGGGGCCTTGGCGCCCGAGGCCTGGCCTCGCAGCGCCAGCGAGTAGGCCTGCGCCGCCAGCGGCTGATCCCCGGGGGGCACGGCGGCCGCGGCCTCCTGCGGCAGCGTCACCACCTTCGCGGGGATGCCCAGATCCCGCGTCAACTGCTCGGCGATTCCCGGCATGCGCGCGGTGCCACCGCATACCAGCACCGCCGTCACCTGCCGGCGCGTGCGCGCGGTGAAGGACTTGAAGGACGGACGCAGCTCGCGCAGCACCGGCTGCAGGCCGCGCACGAACGCCGCCGCGGCCCGCTCCCCGTCCGGCCCCTGCGCCTGGGCCGCGCTCGCCAGCGCCCCGTGCGTCTCCTTCCAGTGGTGGGCCTCCTGCAGCGGCGTCTGGAACTCGGTGGCCAGCGCGCGGCTGAGGTTCAACCCGCCTCCGGAGAAGGTGCGCGCGAACTCCACGCCCATCCCGGGCCGGCCAATGGCCAGCGTCGTGCGCTCGTGGCCGATGTCCACGATGGCCACCGTCTCCTCGTCCACGCCCTGCTGCAAGAGCATGTTCTGGTAGGTGATGCCCGGGTGCGTCACCACCCGCGGATCCACTCCCACCTCGTTGAGCAGCCCCATGAGCGTGGCCAGTTCCTCGCGGCGCACCACGCCCACCAGCAGCTCGCTGCCCTTGTCCTTCACCTGCGTGGCGATCTGGTAGTCGTAGATGGCCTCGCCCAGATCGAACGGAATCTGGCTCTCCACCTCGAAGGGGATGGTGGCCTCGATCCGCTTGGGATCGGTGAAGGGCAGGGAGAGCTGGTGGGTGGCCAGGGTGGGGCCGGGCAGCGCCACCACCACCTGGTCGGGTTGGCTCAACTCCTGGTGCTCGAGCAGCGTGCGCAGCGCCTGGCGCAGCGTCTCCTGACGATCGCCCTCCGCCGCGCGGCGCACCTCGACGAAGGCCTTCACGGCCGCGCCCCGTGTGCTCGTATCCAACAGCAGCCCCTTCACCGCGTGGCTGCCCAGGTCCAGACCCAGAATCCGGGCCATGTCTATTCCTCTCTCCAGTAGACGAGCTTGCCCAGCCCGTCGTCGAGCCGGATGACGGCGGTCAAGGTCTTCTGGACCGAGCCTGCCTCACCCACGGACTTGATGCTGAACGTCGTCGTCTTGTCACTCAGGAAGCGGTTGCCCGCCACGTTCGCCTTGATGGTCGGATTGACGGCGATGCCCGCGGCCTCGATGGCGGTCACGAAGTCCGCCACGCCCATGCCGAAGAAGCTGAAGGCCCGCGCCGCGCGGATGCGCGAGATGAGCTCCTGCACGAACACCGGATCCTTCAAGCGGGGATCCGGCCGCGCCGGGTCCGCCGCCGACAGGATGGCCATGTGCATCATCAGCGGATCATCCGTGTTGACGTTGGGCTTGGCATTCATGTCCGGGTACACCGTGAGCCGATCCCGGAACGCGGCCATGAAGCGGTCGTTCACGCCATGCACCCGGTACAGCTCGTCCAGGCTGTCGAAGCGCGAGTTCTTCGGCTCGTAGCGCGGCTCGTAGCGGCTGTAGGGCGAGCCCTCGTCGGAGAAGCCCTCGGCGAAGGGGCCCGCGGCCGACACGAGATCCAGCGCGGACTGCGTCTTGTTGTCGTCCATCCAGTCGCGGATGGAGAGGACCACGTCCCGCGCATTGACGCGCACGCCATTGGCGTCCTCGCGCGAGAACAGGAACTCGAAGCGCTTGTCCTCGAGCATGTCCACCAGGCGCATCGCCGTGGGCAGGGCATCTCCCTGGCCCGCGTTGAGGCGCAAGAGGTTGAGCTTCTCCTCCTCGTCCTGGATGGTGGACAGGAAGCAGCCGCTGAAGCTGCCGAAGGAGCGCCGCGCGCCCGTGACGGCCAGCTCGGCGGCGCCTTCCGCTCCCTCCTCGTCCTCGTGGAGCGTGGGGGCGGGGGCGTCCTCTTCCTCCTCGGCGCCCTCGCCGCCACCGGCCACCATGCCCTTGAGCATGTGGCAGTCCACGCGCGCCAGCTTCCACAGCTGGATGTTGAGCGAGGACGCGGGCTGCTGCCCTCCGGGCGCCGCGGCGCCTCCTCCCAGGCCGCCGAGGATGCTGCTGAGGTTGGGGATGGGCGTCTGGTCCACCTGCTTCTGGAAGCGCAGCAGCAGTCGCGACAGCGCCACGCCCGAGCGGGCCATGTACAGCGCCTGCACCTCGTCGCGCTGGTTGGTGGCCAGCTGCAGGTCCACGCGCGTGTTGTAGGCGAACTCCGTGGCCACCACGGTGAGCAGGGTGATGGACACCACCGCGATGATGAGCGCCACGCCCCGCTCCCGCCGCTGGGACCGGGCGGAGCGGCGGGCCGCCGTCGGCCCGGCGTTGTTGTTCTGGGGGCTCGTCATCGTCAGAACCTGGGCAGTTCCGTGTTGAGCATCACACGGGTCTGGGTGGTGTAGCGGACTTCCTTGCCGTTCTCGTCGAGCGCCACCAGGGTGATGCGCACGCGCGTGGGGAGGATGGACTTCTTCTCCGTGCGCCGGGTGTCCCACTCGTCCTCCCACTCCTTGCGCTCCGAGTCCCAGTATTCGAACTCCACCTTCTTGGCGCCCTCGAAGAGCACGTCCGTGGTGCCGCCGCGATCCATCCGGTCCCCGATGTTGGGGTTCTCCCGCCGCATCAAGTCCATGCGGCCATTGGCCCCGCGCTCCGTGGACGTCTGCAGCGAGTACTCCACCACGGCCTGGTCCGACTCCTTGGCGTCCGTGTACAGCCGCTGGTGCGCGAAGGTGGTGAAGGTCAGCGAGTCCGACTCGCCGATGAAGTTGGTGGGCCGGTCGTTCTGGTCCCGGAAGCGCGAGCCGTCGTAGCGGTCGCTCACGAACGCCGAGCCGATCTCCCGCGCCATGCGGTTCATCGCCGCGCGCAGCATGCGGTAGTGGTCCGCTTCCGTCTCCACCACTTCCTTGGCGTTGAAGCCCGTCTGGAAGGCCATGCTCACCATCGCGCCCATCAGCGCGGTGATGGCCACGGCGATCATGATCTCCAGCAGCGTGAAGCCCCGTCGGGAAGCCCTTCTCATCGCGTCCTCCCCTGCAACTGGCCGCCCGGCACGATTCCTCCCGCGCCTGGCTGTCCGCCCCGGCCTCCCGAGCGCGAGAGGAAATCGGTGCGCCGCATGAGCGGCTGGCCGTTGGCCGGGTTGATCATCTGCCCGTTCGGACCCGGGGCCGGGTTCTGCACGATGAAGCCCGTGGCCGGGTCCACCCACTGCTCGGACATGCCGGGCGGCTGCGTGCCGTTGTTGGGCTGGAAGCCGCCATTGCGGTCCGAGCCCGGCCCCAGCGACACCAGGTGCGTGACGAGATCCAGGCTCTCCACCTGCGTGCCCTCGCGCCAGTACACCGTGAGGTGCAGCTCGCGCACCGTCTGGGTGATCTGCTGCACCATCTGCGTGAACATGGGCTGGGCCATGCCCATCGCCGCGCCCGCCATGGGGTTGGCCGTCGTCTGGGAGCTGCTCGCGCCGTCCTTGCCCGTGCCCCCGCCGCCGAACATGGAGGCCAGGCCGCTCAAATCCCCACCCTCTCCGATGGGCAGGTTGAAGATGGCGCCGATGAGCTGCTCGGGCGACACACCCTCGGTCTGCGGGGCGATGATCTTCGCCCGCCACTTGAAGCCCTCCCACCCCTCGGCCGAGAAGTCGCCCGACTCCTCCTGGTCGTCGTTGGAGAAGCCCTCGTCGTAGAGCTTCTGCTCCAGGTCCGTCATCTTCGAGCGGGCCAGGAGCGTGGCCACGGTGAGCTTCTTGGCGTAGGCGTGGTTGGCCACCGCGCCGGAGTTGATGTCGAAGATGGCCATGAGCGCGAGCGCCAGGATGGCGAGCGCCACCACCGTCTCCAACAGGGTGAAGCCACGCGTGCGTCTCATGACCGGGGGACCTCCAGCGCCTCGCCCACGATGTTGACCTTGCCCGTCAGCGGCGAGATGGCGAGCGTCCACACGTTCTCTCCCTGGCGCACGTACACCTGGGCCTTCTCCGTGAATCCCTGGGGAAAGAAGTAGAGGTAGGCCAGGCCCTTGTCCGCGGGCTCGCGCTGGTGGCGCGTCCACACGGACACGCTCACCCCCGCGGGCAACTGCCGGGGGGAAATCTCCTCGCCGGTGAACTCGGAGAATCGCGCGGCGTTCTCCACCCGGTCCTGCTCCTGGGCCATCAGCTCGTCCAGGCTGGGCTCGTCGTCGTCGCCCCGGGTGAAGTTGCGGCGCGGATCGTTCCGGGACTGGCCCTTCTTCGCGTCCTCGCGGGCGGTGTCGTCCTCGCGCAGCTGCGTGTCGCGGTCGCGCGCGGTCGTCACGTTGCCCGCGGCGCACTCGGCGCGGTAGCGCGACACGCCTTCTTCGTTCTTCGGATCCGCCAGCTCGAAGACGAGCCGGCACGTCTTGCCGGTGAGCGCGGCGGTGTCGTACAGCGAGCGGATGACGCCGGCCAGCTCGCTCGCGGATGCCTTGGCCTTGGCGCCGGTGATGGCACCCACGGACACGGTGACGGCGGCGAAGAGCACCGCGGCGATCCCCAGCGCGATGGACATCTCGATGAGCGTCAGCCCGCGCTCGCGGGTCCGGCACACGGCCCGCGCGGTGTTCATCGCCCTTCCTCCTGGGCGGCCTGCTGTTGCTGCTCGGTGCCCACCATGGCGTTGTTGAGCACCCCGCCACTGATGAGGTCCGCCGCGTCCCCGCTCCCGCCCGCCACCCCGTCCGAGCCATAGGACATGATGTAGCCGTTGCCCCTCTCGCTCATCCGGTACTGGTACGCATTGCCCCAGGGATCCTGGGGAATCTCCTTGATGAGCCCCACCTGCAAGAGCGGATAGAAGTTCTCCGCCTGCGAGGGGAAGCGCCCGGTGATGCGGTGGAAGGACTTGAAGTAGCCCTCCAGCCCGCGGATCTCCGCGCGCGCCTGACGCTGCAGCGGGCTGAGCGTCTTGTCGAAGGTGAGGCTGGCGATGCCGAAGGCCCCCGCCGAGGCCACGACGATGACGCCCGCGACGATGAGCCGCCCCGTGCGCGTCGGGCGTGCGGCGGCCGGCTCTGCGATGCGCGGGGGAGTGGTGGCGTGCTCGGTGGTCATGGGCGTCTTGTCCTTGCTACTTCTGGGCCGTGGCGTCGCGCGAGGAGATGTCCGCGTCGGACCCCTCTCCGCCCTGGGTGCCGTCGGCCCCGTAGGAGATGAGGACGGGCTTGCCACCCTCGTTCATGTACACGTACTCGTGGCCCCAGGGATCCAGGGGGATCTTGTCCAGGTTCTGCGTCTCCACCAGGGCGCGCAGGCCGGTGCCCGTGTCGGGGTACTTGCCCTTCTTCGTGTAGTAGAGCTTGAGCGCGCTCTGGATGTTCTTGATGTCCAGCCGGGCCGTGTCCTGCTTGGCCTCCTCGAGCTTGGGAATCACGGACACACCCACCGCGGCCATGATGAGCCCGAGGATGGTGATCACCACCATGATCTCGATGAGGGTCATGCCGCGGCGGCGGCGCTGCTGCTGTCGCTTCGTCTTCGTGTCGCTCATGTCCATCCTCTCGTGACTTTTCGGCAAACCCCCGGGGGGTTCAACGCCGTGTTCCTGTCAAAATGTCCTGGGTCCGGCTGCCAGAGTCCGGCGGGCCGGCCTTGGAGGGAGCGGCATACAACAAGCCTCCCACCGTGAGCAGCGCCGCCGTGAGGGCGAGCAGCGCCGCGAGCGTGACGCGCTGGATCCACCGGTCGAGCGTGTCGTTCATCGCGAGAACCTCCGTCACCGGATGGCCGAGTTCACCTGGAGAATCGGCATCAGGACCGAGAAGGCCACGAATGCAATCATCACGCCCATGAACACCGTGAGCAGGGGCTCGAGCATGGAGGTGAGGGCGCCGATGCGCACGTTGACCTGGTTCTCGTAGTTGTCCGCGACGGACAGGAGCATGTCCTCGAGCTGGCCGGATTTCTCGCCAATCGACACCATGTGGTAGACGAGCGGCGGGAACTCGCCCGAGCGCTTGAGGGGCGTGGCGATGCTCTCACCCTCGCGGATGGCGTCGCGCGCCTTCTCCACCACGTCGGCGAGCACCGAGTTGGTGATGACCGCCTTGGTGATGTCCATGGCGGTGAGCAGGGGCACGCCGCTCTTGAGCAGGGTGGCGAGCGTGCGCGCGAAGCGGGAGATGGCCAGCAGCCGCAACAGGCCGCCGAAGATGGGGGCCTTGAGGGCGTAGCGGTCCCACACCGGCTTGCCCTTGGGGCTGCGGAAGTAGGACGTCAGGCCGAAGATGATGGCGAAGAGCGCGGGGAAGATGATGAACCACCAGTCCTGCAGCATGGTGCTCGTCCAGATGAGCAGGCGCGTGGTCCAGGGCAGGGTGGCCTTCATGGTGGTGAAGATCTTGGTCACCTTGGGGATGACCACCACCATGAGCAGCGTGAGGATGCCCACGCCCACCAGCACCATGATGGCCGGGTAGGTCATGGTGCCGACGATCTTCTGCTGCAGCTTGGACTGGCTCTCGGTGAAGTCGGCCAGGCGCATGAGCACCTTGTCGAGCGCGCCCGAGTGCTCGCCGGCGCGGATCATGTTCACGTAGAGCGAGCCGAACACCTTCTGGTGCACCGCGAGCGCGTCGGCGAGCGAGGAGCCCTCGTTCACCCGGCTCTTCACCTCGGAGAGGATGAGCTTGAGCCGCTCCTTCTCCACCTGGTCCACGAGCGCGGTGAGCGCCTCCACCAGGGTGACGCCCGCGCCCAGCAGCGTGGCAAGCTGGCGCGTGGTGATGGCGATGTCATCGGTGCTGATGCGGCCGCGCGCCAGCTTGCCGAAGTTCACCTCGCGGTCGGCCTGCGCCGCGTTGGTGCCCTTGCGCACCGCGGCCCGGTTGCCGTCGGCCTGGCCGATGACCTCGGTGAGGAACTTGTTCTCCTTGCGCAGCTGCGAGCGCAGGGTCTTGGCGGAGTCCGCTTCCAACATCCCGCGGATGGATTTTCCGGCCGAATCCAGGGCCTTGTACTCGAAGACTGGCATGGTGGCTCACTCGGTGGGGCCGCGCCCCACGGGGGGCCGCGGCGAGTCCCTTAGAGATCCTCTTGGGTGATGCTCAACACCTCGGCGATGGTCGTCTCGCCCAGGGCGATCTTCCGCGCGCCGTCATCCAGCAGCGTGTGCATGCCATGGCTCATGGCGGCCTTCTTGATGGTGGAGGAGTCCACGTTCTTCAGGGCGAGCTGGCGCACGGTGTCGTCCACGATGAGCAGCTCGTAGATGCCCGTGCGGCCGCGGTAGCCGTTCTGGCTGCAGGACGTGCACCCGGTGGCCTTGTAGATCTTCTCCACCCCGTGGCGCTCCTTGAGCGTCGCGCGGCTGAGGCCAATCTCCCGCAGCTCCTCGTCGGTGGGCGTGTACTGCACGCGGCAGTCGGGGCACACGCGGCGCACCAGGCGCTGGGCGAGCACGCCGGTGAGCGAGGAGGCCACGAGGAAGGGCTCCACGCCCATGTCCACCAGACGGGTGATGGCGCTCGGCGAGTCGTTGGTGTGCACCGTGGAGAACACCAGGTGGCCCGTGAGCGACGCCTGGATGGCGATTTCCGCCGTCTCCTTGTCGCGGATTTCGCCCACCATGATGACGTCTGGGTCCTGACGCAGGAAGGAGCGCAGCCCCTGGGCGAACGTCAGGCCGATCTTCGGGCTGATGGCCATCTGGCCGATGCCCTTGAGCTGGTACTCGACCGGGTCCTCGACGGTGAGGATGTTGAGGTCCGGGGTGTTGATGCGCGAGAGCGCGCCGTAGAGCGTGGTCGTCTTGCCGCTACCGGTGGGGCCCGTCACCAGGATGATGCCGTGCGGGCGCCGGATGAGGTGCTCCATCTGATCGAGCATGCTCTTGGCCATGCCCAGCTCGGTCAGGTCCAGCAGCGTGGTGTTCTTGTCGAGCAGACGCATGACGATGCGCTCGCCATACGTGGTGGGGATGGTGGACAGACGGATGTCGATGTCGCGGCCGGCCATCTTGATGCGGATGCGGCCGTCCTGCGGCAGGCGCTTCTCCGCGATGTTCAGCTGCCCCATGACCTTCACGCGGCTGACGATGGCGCTCTGGTAGCGCTTGGGCGGCTTGATGATCTCCTGCAGCACGCCGTCCACCCGGAAGCGCACCAGCAGCTCGCGCTCCATGGGCTCGATGTGGATGTCGCTCGCGCGCTCCTTGGCGGCGCGGAAGAGCACCGAGTTGACGAGCCGGATGACCGGCGCCTCGTCGCCCTCCACGTCGATGAGGTCCTTGACCTCGTCGATCTCCTGGGCGATCGAGTCCAGGTCCTGCGCCTCCAGCTCGCCCACGAGCTGCTCGGCCTCGTTGGTGGCGCGGTCATAGACGCTGTTGATGGCGTCCACGATGGTGGAGGCGAGCGCGATGCGCGGCAGCACGTCCTGGCCGAGCAGCATGCGCGCGTGATCCAACACCGTGGTGTCCAGGGGATCCGCCACCGCGAGCGCCACGGCCCCGTCCTCCACGGACAGGGGCAGGATGCGCGCCTGCTTGGCGAAGTTGATGGGCACGCGCTTGATGAGCTCCGGGTCGATCTCCTCGATGAAGATGCGCGCCAGGTAGGGCAGGTCCAGCTGGAGCCCGAGCGCCTTGGCCACGTCCTCCTCGCTCACGGCCTTGAGGCCCACGAGGAGCTCCCCCAGCCGGCCGCCCTTGTCGGCCTGGAGCTGCAGCGCCTCCTGGAGCTTGTCCTCGGTGAGGCCGCTGGTGCGGCGGAGGATCTCCCCGAGGGGCCGGCCACACAGGGT
The DNA here is from genome assembly GCF_044360685.1 of Cystobacter fuscus. Classification (GTDB taxonomy): domain Bacteria; phylum Myxococcota; class Myxococcia; order Myxococcales; family Myxococcaceae; genus Cystobacter; species Cystobacter fuscus_C. The sequence continues at coordinate 3,275,429 of NZ_CP043491.1, forward strand.
GGCGGGGCCGTGGGCGATGACCTGGGTGGCGTCCTGGGAGGCGGCGAGGGGGGCGTCAGCGAGCAGGCTCATGGGTCACTCCTGGTTTCCGGTGTCCGGCTGGATGCGCAGCCGCTCCGGATCCTCCGGAGGAGGGGCGGACGGAGGCTGGACTTCCGGGGCCTCCGTGGCCGCCGGAGTTTGCAAACCCCCGGCGCCCGGCGAGACTTCCCCCGGGGCCACCGCGGACCCCGCCGGGGCGGGAGCGGGAGTGGCGCCGGACGAGGGAGCGGGCGTGCCGTTGGCGGGCCGCAGGATGCGCTCGCCAGCCATGCCGGGACCGCCGTTCTCCGCCTTCTGCTCCTCGGTGAGCACCGTGCGGCGCATGCGGCCCAGGGGGCCGCTCTTGCGGGTGAAGTCCACGGGCACGTCGTAGCCGGCCACCTGGCCGTAGAACTGCTCCACGAACTGCTGCCGCTCGGCCATCTTGCGCTCGAAGATGCGCCGGAAGTCCGACTGCTCGCGGATGATGTAGGGGGTGAGGAAGAGCAGCAGGTTCGTCTTGGTCTTGCTCTTGTTGGTGGAGCGGAACAGGTGGCCCAGCAGGGGCACGTCCCCGAGGATGGGCACCTTGGCGACGGTCTCGATGGTGCGCTCCTGCATGATGCCGCCGATGACCACCGTCTCCTGATCCTTGGCCACCACCGTCGTCTTCGCGCTGCGCTTGGACGTCGTGGGGCCGAGCACCGCGTCCGTCGAGGCGATCTCCTCCGTCTGCTCGGTGATGGCCATGCGGATGAAGTCGCTCTCGTTGATCTGCGGCTTGATGGTGAGCTTGAGCTCCACGTTCTGGCGGGTGATGGGGGCGTAGAGGCTGCTCAGACCGCCGAGCGAGCCGAGCAGGGAGTTGACGGGGTTGTTGGTCCCGCCGGTGGTGCCGGTGGTGCCCAGCGACTGGGGCGAGAAGCCGGACTGGAAGGGCACGTTCTGGCCCACGGTGATCTCCGCCTCCTCGTTGTCGCTGGTGAGCAGGTGGGGCGTGGAGAGCACGTTGACGTCCGAGCTCTGCTGGAACGCGTGCAGCACGATGCCGAAGGCGGGGATGTCCAGGCCCAGCGCCTTGAGCTCGGGGATGACGGGGCCCTGGAGGCCCGCGAGGAAGCCACCGAAGCCGGCCAGGTTGGCGAGCGAGAAGGAGGGGGGCAGGCCGGTGGTGCTGTACTTGGTGCCGACGAGGCCCGTGCCGGTGCCCAGGTTGCCGGGCATGGGCAGCTGGTAGCCGCTGTGCACGTTCAACCCGAAGTCCTGCTTGCGGTCCAGGTTGACCTCCATGATGACCGCCTCGACGAACACCTGGCGCCGGGGCTTGTCCAGCTCGCGGATGACGCGCACGAGGCTGCGGTAGTCGCTCTGGCTGGCGATGATGACGAGCGAGTTGGTGCCCTTGTCCGCGGAGATCTTCACCTCGCCGGAGAAGAGCTCGGCGGCGCCGCCCGAGCCCTGCTGACGGGGCACGCCCGGCACTCCGGGCACGGGAACGGGCGAGCGCGGCCGGTTGCCGGTGCCCTGGGAGAGCGTCTGCAGGGTGCTGGCGAGCTCCTCCGCGTTGGCGTTCTCCAGCGGATAGACGTTGATGCGCTCGGTGCCGGCGGTGGGGATGTCCAGCTCGCGCACCAGGCTCTGGATGCGCTCGAAGGCCGCGGGGCTGGCCACGACGATGAGCTTGTTGGTGCGCTCATCCGGAATCATCTGCGAGAACGTCACCGGGCCACTGGCCGAGTCGCTGCCCGGGGGGCCCACGGGCATCGTCTCGCCCATCGAGCCTCCCGGCGGGGTCATCACCGCGGGGGCGCCGCGCGGGGTGCGGCCCTGGGGCATGCCCGGGTTGGGGTTGCCGCCCTTCTGCTCGAAGAGCTTCTGCACCGTGGCGGCGATGTCCTGGGCGGTGGCGTACTGCACCTGGATGATGCGCACCTCGTCGCTGGCCGAGCGCGTGTCGAGCTGCTCGATGATGCGCTCGAGGCGGCGCACGTTGGAGCCCACGTCGTTGATGATGACGATGTCCGGCGGGTACGGGATGGTGTCGCCGTCCTTGGACACCAGCTGCTGGAGCACGCCGCGCAAGGGCTCCACTTCCACGTTCTTGATGCGGAACAGCTTGGTGATCATCTGCTCGTTGCCCGTGTACCCGCCCTCGTCGTCCATGAGGGTGGGGATGGGGTTCTGCTTGGCGGCGCGCTTGTCCACGATCTTCAGGAAGCGCCCGTGCTGGTAGACGGACAGGCCGTTGGCGTCGAGCGCCGCGAGGAACGCCGCGTAGAACTGGTCCGCGTCCACCTCCACGCGCCCGTTCTCCGGGCCGAGGATGGAGATCTTCCCGCGCACGTTCTCCGGGAGGATGAAGGTGCGGCACGTGGCGTCCGACACCGTCTGGACGAGCTTCTCGATGTCCACCTTGTCGAAGTAGATGTTGTAGCGGGCGCGGCGCCGCACCTCCTCGCACGTGGGCGTGGGCCGCACGGTCGTGCCATTTCCCTCGGGGTTGGTGCCCTGCGGGGTGATCTGCCGATCGGCCGAGCCGGCGGGAGTAGTGGGGCGCTGGGCCAGGGCGGATGAGGCCGTCGCCAGGGACAGCAGGAGCAACCAGGACGGAAGCGTCTTCATGGAAGGGCGGGGTACGGCGGGGGTTAGCGAATGGTGTAGTTCTTGCGGACGCTCGAGCCGTTGCGCTCCAGCTCGATTTCAATCCGCGAGGCTTCCTTCAGCTTGGTGTAGACCTCGAGGGCCTTCTCCGGGCTGTTGAGTTCGAAGCCGTTGATGCGCTTGATGACGTCGCCGTTCTGGACGCCAATCTTCGAGTAGATGGAGTCGGGGCGGATGGAGAAGAGCTTGAAGCCCTGTGCCTGGCCGTCCTTGAAGGCCGGCACGATGCGCGCCTGCATGGCCACGTCGTTGAGGTTGGCCAGCGTGCGATCGATCTCCGTGCGGGGAATCTCGTAGTCGTTCTCGCCGGTGGCACGGATGCCGTTGCCGAGGCCGGCGTTGGGCGGCGCCTGCACGGGCGTGGTGGTGGGCATGGGCGGCGGCGTGTACGCGGCCACGGCGCCATCGCCCGGCTGGTTGTCGATGTACTCCTTGCGCCCGTTGTTGAGGACGATGACGCGCAGCCGCTCGATGTCGATGACCTGGGCGGTGCTGCCCTCGATGGTGTCGCCCACCATATAGGTGTAGGAGCGCTGGTTGTTCATGTCCTGGATGGACGACACGCTCCACAGCTTGTCGCTGGCCACCAGCGTGCCGAGCAGCTTCACCCGCAGGCTGCTCTTGACGGGCGCGGCGTTGGGATCCACCGCGGCCTGGGTGGGGGGGACCACCTCCGGCTCGGGCTCGGGAATCTTCACGCCCGTCAGCTCCGACATGCGCCGTATGTCCAGCGAGGCCAGCGTCTCGGTGGGCCGGGCCTTCTGCCGTGCCGCCACCTCACCGGAGGGCAGGGGCATCAGGGCCGACTCGACGAACAGGTTCACCGTCTTCGCCGCCAGCAGCGCGACGAGCAGGATGAACACCAGGTTCACCGTCCAGAAGTACTTGCGGAAGAGGAGTTCCATCACACGTCCAGGAAAGGCCTGCCCGGGATTGAGCAAGTGGGGTGCCATCCACATCGGGGGGCGGGCAACCCGAGCCTTACAGCCAAGGTCTTGAAATCATTCCGGAATAACTCGTCCGGCTGACGCGGACGGTCCCGGCTTCCGGGGCGTGAGACAAAATGTCAACGCGGCGGGAGGCGGCCTGACGCCCTGTCACTCGTCCGGGAGCGGGCCGGGACCGTCGCCGGTGGTGGGGCCGCCGGAGGCCTCGCGCTCCAGCTTGCGGTAGATGGTTCGCGCGGCGATGCCCAGCAGGCGGGCGGCGAGGGTCTTGTCGCCCTTGGTGTGCCGCAGGGTCTCGTGGATCACCCGGCGCTCGATCTCCTCCATGGGGGTGCCGATGGGGATGACGAGTTGTCCGGCGGAGCCCACGGGGCCCTTGCGCACCGTCTCCGGCAAATCTCCCACCTCGAGGATGTCGCCGCGGGCGAGCACCACGGCGCGCTCCACCGCGTGCTCCAGCTCGCGCACGTTGCCCGGCCAGGCGTAGTTCTCCAGGGCGGAGAGGGCGTCGGGGGAGAAGCCCTTGAGCACCTTGCCGTTCTTGCTCGCGAAGCGGCGCAGGAAGGCGTCGGCGAGCAAGGGGATGTCCTCGCGGCGCGAGGCGAGCGCCGGCACGCGCACCTCCACCACGTGCAGGCGGTAGTAGAGGTCCTCGCGGAAGCGCCCCTCGGCCACCTCGCGCACCAGATCCTTGTTGGTGGCGGCGACAATCCGCACGTCCACCCGCACGGTCTGGGTGCCGCCCAGGCGCTCGAGCTCCCCTTCCTGGAGCACGCGCAGCAGCTTCACCTGGGCGCTCAAGGGCATCTCCCCCACCTCGTCGAGGAAGAGGGTGCCCCCGTGGGCGCGCTCGAAGCGGCCCTCGCGGCGGCTCACCGCGCCGGTGAAGGCGCCGCGCTCCACGCCGAAGAGCTCCGCCTCGAGGATGCTCTCGGGCAGGGCGCCGCAGTTGATGGCGACGAAGGGGCCCTTGGCGCGCTGGGACTGCTCGTGCAGCGCCCGCGCCGCGAGCTCCTTGCCGGTGCCGGACTCGCCCAGCAGGAGCACGGTGGCGGTGGAGGGGGCGGCCTGGCGCAGGGTGTCCATCATCGCCCGGAACGCGGGGGACTGGCCCACCATGGCGCGTCCGCCCGGGCCGCTCATCTCCGCGAGCTTCGCCTTGAGCACGCGGTTCTCCGCCGCCAGGTCGTGCTTCTCCAGCGCCTTCTGCACCGCCTTCACCAGGGCATGGCGCTTGAGCGGCTTGGTGATGAAGTCGTAGGCGCCGTCCTTCATGGCGGCCACCGCCGTCTCCACCGTGCCGTAGGCCGTCATCAACACCACCTCCACGTCCGGGCGGATGGTGCGCGCGGCCTTGAGCAGCTCCTGCCCGTCCATGCCGGGCATCATCAAGTCCGTCACCATGACGCTCACCTCGGGCCGGCGCAGCCGCTCGAGCGCCTCGGCGCCCTGGCTGGCGGTGAGCGTCTCCAGGCCCTCGCGCTGGAAGATGCGCGCGACGGAGTCCAGGTTGGCCCGGTCGTCATCGACGATCAGAACGGTGGGGGCGGCGGGAGTCGTCATGATGGGCGCGGCCTTGCAAGCCTCATTCCGTTTCCTCGCTCCCCAACAGGGGTCCGCTCATGCGGCCGAGGTCCTCGCGGTTGACCTTGTCCAGGTTGAACTTGCGGGCGCTGGAGAGCATCCGGGTGAGGGTGGGGTCGAACTCGACGGGGCCCTCCTTCTTGAAGCGCAGGAAGTTGATGCGCGCCACGACGAAGTTCTTGAGGTAGGGGCTCTGCAGGCCGCGCGCCTTGAGGGCGTCCACCACGCCGGCCACGGTGTCGTCCAGCTCCAGCAGCCGGTCCGCGCGCGCCTCGCGCACCGCGAGCGCCTCGGCCAGGGGCAGGGGGAGGAAGGCCTCGGCGCGTTTGACGAAGGGGTGGTAGGCGCCGCCGGAGAAGCGCGGGCGCTTCTCGTACGCGGCCCCGAGCGTGAGGAAGGCGGGCTCCTCGAAGAGGTGGGCGAAGTCCGCCTCGCGCCCGGCGCGCGCGCCGGTGAGGCCCCGGTGCATGCGGATGACCTCCAAGGAGCGCTCCTTGAGGTTGTGTGCCTTCTCCGTGTTGAGGGCGAGGATCTGATAGGCCACGTCCTCCTCGGGCAGCACCAGGGCCATGATGGCCTTGCCCCCCAGGAGCTTGGAGGCCTGGAGCCGGTGGTTGCCGTTGGGCGTCCAGTACCGGCCCTCCTTGCGGATGGCGATGATGGGATCCAGGAACCGGTCCAACCGCTCCATCGCCGAGGCGAGCCGCTTGACGTGCGGCTCGGACACGTCGCGCTGGTAGGGGGTGGGCTCCACCTTGTCGATCGGCAGGGCGGCGAACACCACGGTGTGCGCCCCGAGCGGATCCCGGTAGAGGCCGACCACCTGCCCGCCGTCGGCGAGGATGCCCTGCACCAGCTCCGTCTCGGGGGCGTGCGCCTCGCTCACCACCTCGGCGGCGGAGAGGCCCTTGGACGCGGGCTCGGCCTTCTTGCGGCGGGGCCGGCGGGTCGTGGTGGAAGCACTGGCTGCCTTCTTGCGCGGCGACTTCGCGGCCATGGGATGCCCCTCGAGCGGAAAACCCGCGGCATGCTTCCGCATCACGCGCGGGGAGTCATTCCCTGGTTTGTCCACTCGGGCGTCCCGGTGCCATGACGGGGTGCGTCAAGTGGGGAGGGTGGGGGTCTTCTCCATGCTGGGGAGGCGGGCACGGGGGGAGTAAGATGCGCGCCGCCATGCCTCCCAACCGTCGCGACCCCTCTCGCCATCCGTCCACCACCTCCGCCCGGGCCCGGCCTCCCGTCGAGGAGAGCGAGGAGGTGGAGGAGCAGGAGGAGGACGCGCCGCCCTCCGAGGACGAGGGCGCCTACGACGGGGAGCAGTCCTTCCAGGAGGAGGACGACAATCCGGACGCCACGCGGGCCGGGCCGCCGCTGACGCTGGAGATCATCGAGGGGCCGGATCGGGGCCGGCGCAAGCGCTTCCAGGGCGTGCGCATGGTGATCGGCCGGGGCGTGGACTGCGAGCTGACGCTCGGGGACCAGTCCGTGTCGCGCCGCCACGTGGAGCTGGTGTACGGCGGCGAGTCGGGGATGATGCTGCGCGACCTGGTCAGCGGCAACGGCACCCGGGTGAACGACGAGCGCGTGGAGGAGGTGCGCCTCAACCACGACGACGTCATCACCATTGGCCGCACCAGCATCCGCTTCGTCGACGAGCTGGAGCGGATCCGGCGCAAGCGGCAGGAGGAAGAGGAGGCCGAGCGCAAGGAGAAGGAGGAGGCCGAGCGCCGCGCGCTCGAGGAGGAGGAGGCCCGGAAGAAGGCCGAGGAGGAGGCGGAAGCCGCCCGGAAGAAGGCCGAGGAGGAGGAGGCCGCGGCAGCCGCGGCGGAGGCGGAGGCCAAGGAGAAGGAGGCGGCCAAGGCGCTCCCCCCGAAGCCGCCCCCGCGCGACCCCTTGCGGCTGATGGTCGCGGGCGTGCTCGTGCTGGTGCTCGCGCTCATTGGCGGCGGGGTGCTCTTCCTCAAGCGCGACTCCTCGGAGCCCGCCCCCCTCACGCCCAAGCAGCTGCGCGCCCAGACGCTGTTGCAGGAGGCGCGCAACTCCTTCCGGCGCGGCGACTACGCGGAGGCGGTGGACCTGGCCGAGCAGGCCGACGGGCTCGCTCCGGGCATGGACGCGGAGAACTTCCTGGCGGCGGCTCGCAAGGAGCTGTCCATCGTGAAGGCCTTCGACGAGGTGCGCGCGCTCATGGGCGCCTTCGAGTTCGCCAAGGCGCGTGAGCTGCTCACGTCGACGCCCCCTGGCACCGCGGCGAAGACCGCGGAGGCGCGGGTGAAGCTCGAGGACGAGCTGGCCAAGGCCGAGTTCGCCTACCAGGTGAAGCAGGTGGAGGCCGCGCTGGAGGCCCGCGACGTGTCCACGGCGCACATGCTCATCTCCCGGCTGCCCGCGGATCGCCAGCCGCCCTACCTGGCCCGGGTGGCGGAGCTGGAGTCGGTGCTCGCCCAGGAGGCCGTGGACGCGGAGCTGCAGGAGAACAACCGCCGGGCCGCCGCCGCCCGTCAGGCCCAGGCCCAGCGCGAGGCGTTCGTCCTCGCCGCCTTCAGCCCCGTGCAGCAGCGCTTCGACGCGGGGGACTACGCGCGCGCGGTGCTCGAGTGTGACCGGGTCATCGAGCAGCACGCGGCCGACAAGGAGATCCGCGAGCGGGCCCGGCTGCTCAAGAAGCTCATCCCCCAGTTCGAACGCGTCTACCAGGACGCCCAGCGCAAGGTGAGCTCCAACGCGCTGGAGTCCGCGGCGCGCCCCCTGCGCTCGGCGGCGGACCTCTACCGGCAGATCGGCTTCAAGGGCGCCGTGGGGGAGACGATCCGCGGCCAGCTCGTGCAGTCCTCCGTGGTCGCGGGCAAGGCGGCCCTGGCGCGCAAGGATCTGCCCGGCGCGGCCGGGTTCTTCCAGGAGGCCACGCGCCTCAACCCGGAGGATCCCCGGGCCCGGGAGGGACAGGCGGCCCTGCAGTCGCGGCTGGAGGACGTCTACCGGCAGGCCTACATGCAGCGGGATCGGGATCCCGAGCGCTCCATGGAGACGTTCCGGATGATCGCCGAGCTGGCCGCCGAGGGCTCGGTGCTGAAGATCCAGGCCGAGGAGCAACTTCGGGACACGGCCCCGTAGTCAGGTGCGCTAGGGTCGCGCGCCAGCGCGGGAGGAGCCAGATGAACGAGTCATCGTTGCGGGAACTGGGGTGGGATCTGCTGGAGGATCGGCAGTTCGAGCGGGCACTGGCGGTGTTCGCCGAGTCGGTGCGCCGGGTGCCCGCGGACCATCGCTCGCGGATGATGGCGGCGCGCTGCCTGGCGGAGCTGGGCGAGCGCGAGCGCGCCGTCACCGTGTACCACGCGTGCGCCGAGGGCCTGTTGCGGCGCGACTACCTGCTGTCCGCCATGGCGGCATGCAAGCTGGGACTGGAGCTGGCGCCCCAGGAGCGGCGCCTGCGCGACACGCTGGTGCGGCTGCATGCACGCGCCTCGCGCAGCGCGGCCGGGCGCGCCTCGGTGCCGCCGCCGCTGCCGCCCGAGACGCTCTATGACGGCAAGGTGGAGACGGACCTGATGGGCATGGTGGGCGAGGAGCTGAGCGACCGCGCCATCGAGGTGCTCGCCGCGCCGGACCCCGGCGGCAGCGCCAACCCGGGAGATCGGCCCCCCCTGCCGCTCTTCGCCGAGCTGGACCTGGAGGCCTTCATCGACCTCGTCACCCGCATGGGCTACCGCTCCATCAAGGCCGACGAGGTGGTGAGCGCCGAGAACGACAGCCCCGACCGGCTGTATGTCCTCGTCGCCGGCAAGGCGGAGGTGACGCGGCAGGTGGGCGAGGAGGCCCGGACGCTGGGCTTCCTCGGGGGCGGTTCCATCTTCGGCGAGCTGTCGCTGCTCACGGGCGCTCCCTCCACGGCCACCGTGACGGCCGTGGTGGACCTGGAGGTCTTCGAGGTGCGCCGCGAGCACCTCAACGCGGTGGCCAAGAACCACCCCTCGGTGCCGCAGGTGCTGGCGCAGTTCGCGCACAAGCGCATGGAGCGCAACCTCATCGCCACCTCGCCCCTGTTCCAGCCCATGCCCGAGTCCGAGCGCGCCGCGCTCCTGCAGCGCTTCGACTTCCGCGCCCTGCCGCCCGGGGAGAAGGTGCTGGTGGAGGGCGAGCACTCCCCGGGCCTCTTCCTGGTGCTGGCCGGCGAGCTGGTGGTGCAGAAGGAGGATCCCGCGGGAGGCACCGTGCGCCTGGGCGTGCTGCGCGAGGGCGAGGTGGCCGGGGAGATCTCCCTGCTCACGGGCCTGCGCGCCACGGCCACCGTGGTGGCCGCGCGCAAGACGGCCGCCGCCTTCCTCGCGCGCGCGGCCTTCCATGAGCTGGTGAAGAAGTACCCGCACATCCAGAAGTACCTCGAGCAGCTGTCCGACCGCCGGCTCAAGCAGATCGGCGAGGCGCTGCGGCCCGCGGAGATCCTCGACGCGGACGAGCTGCTGGAAGTGGATGCCCCGGGCACCGGGAGCGTGTGATGACGCTGTCCCGAGGTCAGGTGTTGGGGGTGGTGCTGGCGCTGCTCGCCGCGGGCGTGGTGCTCGCCCTCTGGCCCCAGCAGGAGCCGGGGGTGAAGGACGCCATCACCCGGCGGGTGCTGCAGATGAGCGACGCCGCCGAGCGCAAGGACATGGCCGAGCTGATGGACGGCGTGGCCGAGTCCTTCCGCTCGGAGCAGGGCTGGGACAAGCAGCAGCTCAAGGGCGTGTTGCTGGGGCAGGTGCTGCGCGGCCAGTGGGTGCGCGTCTTCGTGAAGGACCTGCATGTGACGGAGGTGTCTCCGAGCCAGGGCGACGTGCAGGTGAAGCTCATCTTCGGCCGCTCGGAGGCGGACACGCTGGAGAACCTGGCGCGCGACAGCGTGCTGAGCGCCTACCTCATCGAGGCCCGCTTCGATAAGCAGGCGGATGGGGAGTGGCGCGTGGTGAGCGCGAAGCACCGGGGCCTGAGTCCCGGCGAGCTCTTCTAGAGCCCGCCCACCTGGCGCAGCAGCGCGTCCGTCTCGGTCTTCCAGGTGCGGGCCATGGCGGCCTGGCCCGAGTCCGTCAGGCGCCGCTCCACGTCCGTCGCCTTGCGCTGGAGCGCCTCCGGGGTCGCGCCCTGCTGGTGCGCGCGGCTCAGGCCCACGTAGTAGTGCTGGCAGCCCTGGGCGAACTCTCCCTGGGAGAAGAGCAGGCGGCCCATGGCCTCGTAGGCCTCGGGCAGCGCGCCCATTCCATTCTCCGGCGTCAGCTCCGCGAGCAGGGGCCGGGCGCTGGCCGCGTCCCCGCGCGACAGCAGCAGCGCCGCCTTGGCGTACTGGGCGCGCGCCCGGCCCACGCCCTTGATCGCCAGGGCCCGATCATACGCCTCCAGCGCGGCGTCCCCGCGGGCCAGCGCCTCCATCACCTCGCCCCGCGCGAGCCAGTAGCGCTCATCCCGCTCCAGCGCGCCCACTTCCTGGCCCTCGCCAGCGGGCACCCGCACGTCACGGAAGACGGCCTCGTAGGCATCCAGCAGCTTCAGCGCGCCCTCGCCGTCGCGCGCCTCCCGGAGCACCCGGGCCCCCTCGAGGTAGAGCAGGGGCGCGGTGCGCCGCCGCTCCACCGCCGCGAGCAAGGCCTCGCGCGCGCCCGCGTCCCCCCGCCGCGCCAGTGCCCGCGCACGCAGGAACAGGGCCTGGTACTCGTCCGGCGACGCGGCGAGCGCCTCCGCCGCGGCCGTGAGGGCGTCGCCGGGCCGCTCCTCCGCCAGCGCCAGCGCCGCGCGCACGCTCAGGGCCCGCGCCTTGAGGGGCGGGGACAGCTCCGCCTCGCGCGAGAGCACGTCCGCCACCGTCTTCCGGGCCTCCTCCTGGCCCGTGCCCTGGTAGAGCCGGGCGAGCGCCAGCGACAGGCGCGCGCGCAGGTGCCCGGGGGAGGCGACCGTGGCCTTCTTGAAGGCCTCGGCGGCCTGGGCGGCCAGTCCCTCGTCGAGCAGGGCCTCCCCGTGGGCCTGGGCATAGCGCGGCTCCCTCCACGCCGCCTCACTCGCCCGCGCGAAGGCCTGCCGCGCCTCGGCGAGCCGGCCCCGGGCGAGCAGCACCTGGGCCTCGGCCAGGGCCAGCTTCGGGTTCTTCGCGCCCTGGGCCTGGAGCTCCTCCAGGTACTTCCCGGCCTCTTCCGTCTTCCCCTCGGCGAGCAGCAGCCGCGCGTGGGTGCCGTAGCGCTCGCCCGAGCGCGAGTCCATCGCCTCGGCACGGGCCTGGTGCTCGCGCGCCCGGGCCTGGGCCTCCGGCTGCTGGTGCTCCAGCCACAGGCGCGTGTTCACGTCGGCCGCCAGCGCCTGGGCATCTTTCACCTGGTCGTCCAGGAGGAACAGGGCGTCCAGCTCCACCAGGGCCTGGCGCAGGTCCGCCGGGTTGTCGCGCACGGCCAGGGCGCGCGCCGCCTTCAGCCGCGTGTTCACTTCCCGGCGCACCGAGCCCTGGTGCACGAGGTACGCCACCGCTCCCGTGCACAGCAGCGCCACCAGTCCCACCTGCAGGAGCGCGCCTCGGAGGCCCTGCCGCCCTCCCCTCGGTCCACCAGGGGTTGCATTCGACGTGGCCATGGGCTCGCCTCCGAGGTTTTGAATGGTTTCAGCTTGTGGGGGGTGTCACGATGGGCCGTTCGGAGATAGGCACGCTCCCTCGTGGCGGCAACGGGGGGCGGGTGAGGACTTCCATGGCGCTCTATACCCAACTCGACGCGGCGGCCCTCCAACGGCTGGTGGACGCCTATGCGCTGGGCACCGTGCGGGAGCTGACGGGCATTCCCCAGGGCTCCATCAACAGCAACTTCCGCCTGGTGACGAGCTCGGGCCGCTACTTCGTGCGCCACACCACGGTGCGCTCCGCGGATGACCTGAACTTCGAGGCGGGACTGCTGGCGTTGCTCAACGCGTCACACTTCCCCTCGCCCCGGCTCGTCTCCACCCGCGACGGCTCGCCCTTCCTGGAGTTGCAGGGCGGGCGCGTGGTCGTCTTCGCGTGGCTCGAGGGCGAGGAGCTCACGCGCGAGCGGCTCACCCCCGAGCACCTGGAGGCACTGGGCGTGGAGCTGGGCAAGCTGCACCGCGTCGCCGCGTCCTACCTGGGCGTGCGCGCCAATCCCTACGGCCCGGAGGTGGTGCGCGGCTGGTTGAAGGGACTCGAGCAGCACCCCGACGCGGAGCTGTCCGCCATCGCCCGGGAGCTGCACGGCCACCTCGCCCGCGCCGAGTCCCTGCGCGGGGGACTGGAGCCGCGCGGCGTCATCCACGCGGACATCTTCCTCGACAACGTGAAGTGGCTGGGGGAGCGGGTGAGCGCCCTCTTCGACTTCGAGATGGCGTGCCAGGACGCGCTGACGCTGGACGTGGCCATCACCCTCAACGCGTGGTGCTTCGACTCGGGCCACTACCGCCCGGAGCTGTGCCAGGGCCTCTTGCGCGGCTACCAGGTGCAGCGCACGCTCCTGCCCGCCGAGCGCGAGAGCCTCTTCGGCCACGCGCTCTTCGGCGCCGTGCGCTACACCGCCAGCCGCATCCGCGACTTCCACCTGTCCGGCCTGCCGCCTGACAAATTGGCACCCAAGGACTTCCGCACCTACCTGGCCCGGGCGCGCGCCCTGCACCAGATGGGGCCCGAGGGGCTGCGCGCGCTCGTGGGCGTGTGAGCGCGCGCGCTTGTCCGGCTCAGATGCCGGTGACGATGCGCCACTCGCCGTCCTCGCGCTGGAGCACCATCTGCTCGAGCTCCGAGTCGCGCTGGGGCCTCTCCATGAGCCCCGGCGCGCGCCAGCTCGCGTTCCAGTAGTAGATGACCGTGGCCCACCCGTCGCGCTTCACGTCCACCCGGCGCACGTCCATCTCCAGCCGGGGCGCGTCCACCCGGCTGAGCAGCGCCGGCAGCGCCTGGGCCAGGTTCTCGGACGTCAGATCATCCACGGGATCCTCCGTGCCGGCGTTGTCCCGGAAGTTCGGTGAGACGAGCGCCAGGATGGCCTTGGCGTCGCGCGCCTCGACGGCCGCGCGATAGCGCTCCATCACCTTGAGAATGGCTCGGGTGTCCTCGGTGTCATTGATCTGCGTGCCGGGGATGTAGCGGGGGCCACAGGCCGAGAGCACCAGCAGAACAGTGACGAACAACGGGCGGACGTTCATGGGGATAGGGTCTCCGTGAAGGGGCACAACCGCGCACGAGAAGGTGCATTCCCCGTGCCGCGAGGGGGGGCGTCTAGCGGAAAGCATCGCGGGGCACCAGGGGGCCGCCGTAGAGGCGCTCCTCGAAGTCACAGCGCTCGGCCCACTCGGTGACGAGGGCGCGCAGGGCGGGGCCCTCGTCGGGCAGGGTCCCCACGGCGTGGCGCACGGCGCCGCAGTCCCCGGCGAGGTAGGCCGCCTGGACCTGGAGCCGGCGGGCCTCGCGGCGGATGGCGGCGGGGGCCTCGCCCTCGACGGTGCGCGACAGGTGGGGCAGGGCGGCGACGGGGGCGCCCGCCTGGAGCAGGCGCCGGCCCAGCAGGTAGTGGACATAGATGTCCTGAGGGGCCACCTGCAGGGCGGAGGCGAGCCGCAACAGGCGCAGCTCCTCGGCCTCGTCCTGGAAGTAGGCCTGGAGCGTGGAGCGCACGGGCGAGTCCAGCGCGGCGAGCTTCACCTGCGCCGTGCGCGTCACCTCCGGGCTGGGGGCGAGCGTGAGGACGTGCTCGAGGAAGGCCCGCGCGGGCGCGAGCTGGCCGCGCCGCGACTCCACGTCCGCCTGGGCGAGCACCACCTCGGCCTTCAAGGCGGGCTGATCCTTCACCTGCTCGGCCACCTGAGCGAGCACCTGGGCGGCCTCGTCGGGGCGCTCGAGCCGATCCAGGGCGAGGGCCTGGCCCATGCGGAAGGAGGGCTCCTGGGGCTGGAGGAGGGCGGCGCGCTCGTAGGCGGCGAGCGCGCGGGGGGGATCGGCCGCGAGCAGCTCGCGTGCCTCGTCCTGCAGGCGCGCCACCTCGCGGGCGCACGAGCGGGTGAAGAGGCTGCCGGTGCGAAAGCGCTGGAAGGCGCGGTTCACCGTGGCCTCGTCGAGCGGCAGCGCGTCCAGGTGCCGCTCCCACTCGGTGGCGAGCGCGTCGAGCGGACGGCCGTAGGTGGCCTCGAAGTCGGCGTGGGCGTAGAGCTGGCGCAGCTTGTCCGGGCCGTGGGTGTCGGCGAGGTAGCGCAGGAAGGAGCCCACCAGGGTGTACGCGCGCGCGGGGGCGGATTGGTAGAAGCCCTCGGGGCCCACGAGCTTGCGGATGTCCGGGGCGAGCTTCTGCCGGCGCATGCCCGCGGCCCACTCGTCGAGCGTGAGGTCTCCCTGCACGGGGTTGTCCGCGGCCACCGCCATGCCCTCGATGACGCCCATGAGGGGCCAGACGCCCAGCCGGGTGGTGACGCGGAAGGGCCCGCTGCCCGAGGGCGCCGCCATGACGTGCGCCAGCTCGTGCTTGAGCGTGGGGTGGGGGTAGTCCCGGCCGTTGATGTGCAGCTCCTGGCGCCAGGGCTTGGCGAACTGGGTGCGGCCGGCGCCCACCAGCCGCTGCTTCTCGTCGTCGGTGGAGTAGAGCCACACGCGGATGCGTCCCTCGGGCACGCGGCCGAGGAAACGCGCGAGCTGGGCGTAGCGGAACTCCAGGTCGCGGGCGCGCCGGTCCACGTCCTCGCGGCGCAGGGCGCGCGGGTAGATGAACTCGAAGTGCTCCGTCTCGCGCACGCCCCCCAGCCGCTCGCGCAGCGTGGCGTCCGACATGCGCAGGCCGAGGTCCGTCGCGTGCGCCTCGATGAGGGCCACCGGGCCGAGCGTCAGGCCGAGCAGCAGCAGGGGCCCGAAGCGTGGGCGGGGGCGGCCAAGCCGGGCCTCGGTGGGGTTGAGCAGCAGCTCGGTGAGCGCGTGGACGGCGAAGATGAGCAGCAGCGTCTCCGCGCGGAACCACAGCAGGGCGGAGGACAGGGAGAGCGTCTCGTCGTAGAGCGGCCCCGGCAGGTGACCCAGGAAGGCGTTGAAGGCGTAGACCTGGGGCCCGAGGACGATGGGCCAGACGGTGACGCACAGCGACACGAGGAGGATGCCGGCGTAGAGCCACCCGGCCCGGCCCGCGCGCCGGGTGGCGAAGCCGCAGAAGACGCCCACGACGGAGGCGAGCCCCGCGGAGGGCAGGGTGAGCAGGGGGTAGAAGCCCACCAGGGCGAAGGGATCGCACCGGGTGCCAATCCACGCGTAGAGGGTGGCGGCGAGGAAGGGCGGCACGAGCACGGCCAGGTTGACGAGCAGTGCGGGTGCGAGCGCTCTCCAGGCGAGCCGCATGGACGCACCCGGGCGCGGGGGCTCCCCGGCCTCGGGGCTGGCGGCCTGGGTGGCGAGCAGGCGGCGCTCCTGGTGGACGGAGGCGATGCCGAGGCCGCCGCCGAGCAGTCCCACGCCGATGGACAGGGCGAGGCCCAGCTCGAGGCCGGGCACCCCGAAGAGGGGAAGCAGCACGAGGGCCGAGCCGCCGAGCGCGAGAATCCCGGCGGGGACCCATCCCGAGGGGCGCCGCAGGAGGTTCGTGGCACGGATGAGGACTTGGCGCATGACCTTCTCCTATACTCCGCCGGGCATGGCCGAACAGAAGACAGGTGCCGAAAGCCGCCAATTCGCTCGCGCGCCCATCGAGCTGAAGGTGGACTACAAGAAGCTCAACTCGTTCTTCGCCGACTACACGAAGAACATCTCCAAGGGAGGCACCTTCATCAAGACGAAGAAGCCGCTGCCCATCGGCACGCGCTTCCTGTTCAAGCTGACCGTGCCCCAGCGCGACGGGCCCTTCGAGCTGCTCGGCGAGGTGGTCTGGAGCCAGGGCGAGGCGGAGGAGCCCGGCATGGGCATCCGCTTCATCTACAACGACGAGCGCCAGCGCTCCGAGTTCGAGGGCGTGGTGGAGCGGCTGATGGCGGACAGCCTCGGCACGCAGCTCACCGAGAAGCTGCTCAACAAGCAGCTGCACATGGAATGAGCCGGGGATGAACCGGCGCCACGGGGCGTGGGGACTCTGGGCCCTGGTGGGGCTGACGTGCTATCGGCCCGCCGAGGCCCGGGACAAGGTGGCGCACGAGGTGGTGCCCCCCACGGCCCGGAAGGTGATGCACCAGAAGGTGAAGCACCAGGATGGGGAGGATGACGTGGGGCCCACGTTGCCGCGGGCGCGGGTGTTGCTCGAGGATGTGTCTGGAGGCGTGCACGCGGTGGACGCGGAGGTGGCGGCGACTCCCGACGCGCGCTCGCGCGGCCTGATGTGGCGCAAGGAGCTGCCCGAGGGTCAGGGCATGCTCTTCATCTTCCCGGACGAGGAGGTGCAGCGCTTCTGGATGCGCAACACGCTCATCCCCCTGGACATGATCTTCATCAACTCCGCGGGGCGCGTGGTGGGCATCATCGAGAACGCCGCGCCGCGCTCGCTCGTCCAGCGCTTCGTGAGCGAGCCGGGCCGCTACGTGCTGGAGGTGCCCGGCGGGTGGAGCCGCAAGGTGGGCCTCGGGCGCGGGGCCCACGTGCGTTTCGAGGGCGTGGAGCACATCCCCGTCATTCCCTGAGCCTCGCGTGGCGGGCATGACACACGCATGTCGCGTGACCGCCACACGCCGTTTGTAGCGTTCGTCCCCCTCGGAGCCGCCCCTCGGGCTGGTGCTCCGAAGCGAGGACACGATGCGATTTGGGCAATCGAAGTGGGAGCGCCGGGCCGGGCGCTGGGTATGTGCGTCGGTGACCGTGCTCGCGCTCTCCGCGTGCAGCGGTGGCACGGGGCCTCAGGGCTCCCAGGGGCCGCAAGGCGAGCCGGGAGCGCAGGGTCCCCAGGGTCCCCAGGGCGAGCCGGGCACTCCGGGAGCCCCGGGCGAGTCGGGCACCCCGGGCGTCGTCAAGTCGCTCGCCTTCGCGCCGATCAACGCCGCGATCACGCCGGCGGAGAAGCGGGCCGTCTACGCCAGCTCGAAGGCGAGCGTGAATGGCCGTGAGATCCCCATCGGCTACGAGACGGTGCTGCGCAGTGGCGACGACCTGGGCGGCCAGCTCTTCGGACGGATGATCCAGAAGGACGGCAAGCCGGTGAAGAACACGGACGGCTCGGACTTCATCTCTCCGTCCAATGACTTCTCGTCGCTCTTGCAGGCGGGCAACCGCATCTTCGAGGTCACCCACTTCGAGACCACGCCCGCGGCGATGTACCTCTCCGAGCTGCGCCAGTCACCGGACGGCAAGCTCACGGCCCTGAGCACGCGGCCCATCGACTTCTCGGGAGTGGACGGCCTGTGGACGCCCTGCGCGGGCAGCGTGTCGCCGTGGGGCACGCACCTGGGCAGCGAGGAGTATCCGCCGGACGCGCGTGCCACCGAGAAGGCCACCACGGTGAGCGGCCTCAGCTCGTCCGAGCGCTCGATGCTGCGCTACTTCGGGCTGGATGCCTCCACGGCCACCCTCGAGCAGGCGCGGGCCGTCTATTCGCCCTACCGCTACGGCTACGTGGTCGAGGTCGCGGTCGACGGCTCGGGGACGACGAGCGTCACCAAGCACTACGCGGCGGGCCGGCGCGCGCTCGAGCTCGCCTATGTGATGCCGGACCGCAAGACGGTGTACCTGACCGACGACGGGACCAACGACGCCTTCTACATGTTCGTGGCGACGCGGCCCGGGGACCTGTCCGAGGGCAAGCTCTACGCGGCGCGGTGGTTCCAGACGAGCGCCGCGCGCCAGGGCGCGGGCCGGGCGGATCTCTACTGGCTGCCCTTGGGCCCCAGCGCGACGGACGCGCAGGTCAAGGCGCTGATCGACGGAGGCATCCGCTTCTCCGACATCTTCGAGGTCGAGACCCAGGCGTCCGATGGGACGTGCCCCAGCGCGAGCCAGGGGTTCCGCGCGGTCAACACCGAGACGGGCCGCGAGTGCCTGCGGCTCAAGCCGGGCCAGGAAGTGGCAGCCTCGCGCCTGGAGAGCCGCCGGTACGCGGCCTACGTCGGGGGCACCACCGAGTTCCGCAAGACCGAGGGGCTCGCGTACAACCCCGCCACCCACCGCCTCTACGTGGCCTTCAGCGAGGTGAACAACGGGATGACCGACGCGCATGCGTCGCGCGACCTGGGCGGTCCCAACCACGTGCAACTCGCCCAGAACGACTGTGGCGCGGTCTACGAGCTGGTCGTCTCGCCCAATGCGGACGTCGGCAGTGACTATGTCGCCGAGTCCGCCTCGGCGCTGGTCGAGGGAGTGTGGCTCAAGGCGCCGGGTGCCAGCCTCTACCCGAGCAACAGCCCTTATCATGTTCCCGACTTCACGCTGCCGGACAGCAACGGCGCCGCGCAGCCGGCGACCGGGAACGTGTGCGGCATCAACGGCATCGCCAATCCGGACAACCTGAGCTTCGTCAACGGGTATGACACGCTGCTCATCGGCGAGGACGCGACCGAGGGCCACCAGAACGATGTGGTGTGGGCCTACAACGTCGTCACCCGCCAGCTCACGCGCATCTTCTCCACGCCCTACGGCTCGGAGACGACGGGCGTCTACTTCTACCCGGACATCAACGGCCACGCGTACATCAAGGCCCAGGTCCAGCACCCGTATGGCGAGTCCGACACGGACAAGCTGGGTGCGGATGCGAGCGCGGCGAAGTCGTACACCGGTTACATCGGCCCGTTCCCGGCGATGAACTGAGTCTCCAGTCATGACACCGCCGCGGGGCCGGGTCCGGGAGTGCTCCCGGATGGGCTCCGCGGCGTTCGCATGTGAAGGCAGGACATGGATCGCCGAAGAGTGACGAGCGTGGTGCTGGTGCTGGGACTGTTCGCCGCGGGAGGCGTCGCCGCGTGGCGCTCGACGTGGTTGCCTCCGCCCACGCCGGACCCCTTTCGCCAGGTGGGCGAGGCACTCACGGTGGTTTTGCCGCCGGCTCCCGAGCGGGCCGCTCCCCGGCTCTCCAACCCCTCGGCGTACCTGCCCGCGCAGTGCTACGCGGACACCCGGAGCACGGAGGGGGGACGGACGCGCAATGGCTGCTTCGCGTGCCATCAGACCCCGCGGGCGCCGAACTATGTCGAGGACGCGGAACTCCAGACGGTGCTCACGGTGTCGCGGTACGCGGAGGACAACCGCTGGACGAACGTGCTCCAGCCGCCGCGGCCCGTCGAGTGGTCCGAGGCCGAGGTGCTGGCCTGGGTGCGCGCGAGCAACTACGTGGACGCGAGCGGCGGGCTGCGGTTGGCGACGGCGCTGGCGAAGCCCCCGACCGCGTGGGACGCCAATGGAGATGGCCGGTGGGAGGGCTACACGCCGGACTGCTGGTTCCGGACGGACGGGGAGGGCTTCGATCATTCGCCGGACGGGCTGATGACGGGGTGGCGGGCGTTCGCCTACGCGCCGTTTCCGGGCATGTTCTGGCCCACCAATGGCAGCGCGGGGGACGTGTTCATCCGGTTGCCCGAGGCGTTCCGTCGCGACGCGGCGGGGCGGGAGAGCAAGGAGATCTATCGCCTCAACCTCGCCATCCTGGAGGCGTTCATCCGGCGGGAGGACGTGCCGGTGCCGGCCACGGACGAGCGGGAACTGGGCTCGGATCTCGATGGGGATGGGGTGCTGGGGACGGCGAGGCGCGTGGCCTTCGTCTGGCCTCCGAGGCCGGGGCGCGTGTTCGGGTACGTGGGGCAGGCGGCGGGGTTGGACGCGGCGCGAGAGGGCTGGCCCGCGGCGGGGCTCTACCCGCGAGGCACCGAGTTCCTCCACAGCCTGCGCTACCTCGATGTGGAGGGGGGCCAGGTGCGCATGGCCGCGCGGATGAAGGAGCTGCGCTACATGCGCAAGACGCGCTGGCGCACGTACAGCGAGCTGCAACTGGCGGCCGAGGCCGAGGCTCGCGAGAAGATGAAGCACCCGGACGTGCTCAAGAAGGTGCACGCGGACGTGGAGCGCGGGGTGGGGACGGGCACGGGCTGGGTGATGCAGGGGTTCATCGAGGCGGCGGACGGCGAGCTGCGGCCCCAGAACGTCGAGGAGACCACCGCCTGCATCGGGTGTCATGGCGGCGTGGGGGCGACGACGGACAGCACGTTCAGCTTCGCGCGCAAGTACGCGCCGGGCGCGGCCGTGCAGGAGGGCTGGTACCACTGGGACACGCGTGGGCTGAAGGGCCTGCCGGAGCCCCGGCGCGCCGATGGCCGGGGTGAATACGCGCACTGGCTGGAGCAGGTGGGCGGAGGCGACGACTACGGGAGCAACGACGAGGTGCAGGCGCGCTTCTTCCGGGGGGATGGGACGCTCAGGCCCGATGCGGTGAAGGCGCTGACGCGGGACATCTCGACGCTGCTCGTGCCCTCGCCCGCGCGGGCGCTGCGGTTGGATCGGGCGTACCTGGGGCTGGTGAAGGCGCAGCGCTTCGAGGGCGGCCGGGACGTGCTGGTGGGCACGGCACCCCACGTGAGGACGCGGTTGGAGCAGGACGGAGAGACGGGCATCGACGAGGCCGTTCTTCCGGCGTGGGTGCCGCCGGAGAAGACCGCCTCGCACTGAGGACCACCGGGAGCGGGGCGGGGCCCTACGTCTTGTCGCGCGAGATGGGCCCGACCTTGGCCTTGGTGACCCGGAGGTAGTCCGCGGGCGCGAGGAGGATCTGCGTGCCGCGAATGCCCGCGGAGATGGAGATGGTGTCGAACAGCTCGATCATCTCGTCCACGAACACGGGGTAGTCCTTCTTGGCGCCGATGGCCGTGCAGCCGCCGCGCACGTAGCCCGTGAGCGGCTGGAGCTCCTTGAGTGGCACGGTGTCCACCTTCCGGTCGCCGCTCAGCCGCGCGAGCGCCTTGAGATCCAACTCCCCGTTGCCCGGCACCACGGCCATGAGGACGCCGGTGCGGTCGCCCCGGGCCACGAGCGTCTTGAAGAGCTGCTCCGGCGGCATCCCCACCTTGGCGGCCACGGACTCGGCGGACAGATCCTCCAGGTCGACCTCGTAGTCGCGCAGCGTGTAGGCGATGCCGAGCGAGTCGAGGATGCGGGCCGCGTTGGTCTTCATGAGCTCCTCTCAAGCCCCCATGGCCTGGCGGGCGGCCTGGATGCGGGCGAGCGCCTCCTCGGGGGTGGCGCCCACGGCGGACAGGTGACCCATCTTGCGGCCCGCGCGCGCCTCGCGCTTGCCATACAGGTGCAGGCGCACGCCGGGCATGGCGAGCACGGCCTCGAAGCGGGGCCCGCCCTCGCGCAACCACAAGTCCCCGAGCAGGTTGACGATGGCCGCGGGGCGCACCACCTCCACCGAGCCCAGGGGCAGGTTGCACACCGCGCGCACCGCCTGCTCGAACTGGCTGGTGAGGCACGCCACCTCGGTGGCGTGGAAGCTGTTGTGGGGGCGTGGCGCCAGCTCGTTCACCAGGAGCCGGCCGTCCTTGAGCAGGAAGAGCTCCACCACCAACAACCCCTCGACCGCGAGCGCCGTGGCCATGGCGCGTCCCAGCTCCACCGCCTGGGCGCTCACGTCGGGGGCAATCTGTCCTGGCAGCAGGGACCAGTCGAGGATGCGCTCCTCGTGGTGGTTGTAGGCGGGCGGGTACACCACCACCTCGCCCCGGGGCGAGCGCGCCACCAGCACGGACAGCTCCGCCTCCAGGTCCAGCGCGGCCTCCACCACCACGGGCCGCTGGCCCAGCTCCCGCCAGGCCTGGGGGGCCTCGGCGCTGGACTTCACCGGGTACTGGCCGCGCCCGTCATAGCCGCCCTCGCACACCTTCACGAAGCAGCGGCCGCCCAGCGCCTCCACCGTCGAGGTCAGCTCGGCCTCGCTGTTCGCCTGTTTCCATGGGCCCTGGGGAAACCCGCCCTGGGCGAGCCACGCGCGCTGCCGGCCCCGGTTCTGCACCACCTCCAGGACGTGGGCGCCCGGACGCATGGGGGCGTGCTGGGCCACGGCGTTGAGGGTGGCGAGGGGAATCTTCTCGATCTCCAGCGTCACCACGTCGCTCGCGCGCGCGAGCCGCCGGGCCTCGTCGACGCTGCCGAAGTCGGCGGTGTAGCACTGGTCCACCACGAAGCGCGCCGAGCACGCGGGATCCGGATCCAGCGACTGCACCTGATAGCCGAGCGTGCGCGCGGACAGCGCCATCATCCGGCCGAGCTGTCCACCGCCGAGGATGCCAATCGTGCCGCCGGGAAGAACGGTGCGCGTGCTCATGCGAGCTCCCGGTCCTGGAGGACCTCGTTGGTGCGGGCCTGTCGCCAGGCGGCGAGCCGCGGGCGCAGCTCGGGGTACTTGAGCGACAGGATGGCGGCGGCGTACAGGGCGGCGTTGACGGCGCCCGGCTTGCCGATGGCCATGGTGCCCACGGGCACGCCCTTGGGCATCTGCACGATGGACATGAGCGCGTCGAAGCCGTTGAGCACGGTGGCGGGGATGGGGATGCCCAGCACGGGCAGCAGCGTCTTGCTGGCCACCATGCCGGGCAGGTGCGCCGCGCCTCCGGCCGCCGCGATGATGACCGACAGGCCCCGCGACTCGGCCGTCTCGGCGTACTGCATCATCCAATCCGGCGTGCGGTGGGCGGACACCACCCGGACCTCATGCGGAATGGCCAGCTCCTTGAGGACGTCGATTCCCGGGCGCAGATGCTCCAGGTCGCTCTTGCCGCCCATGATGACGCCTACCCACGGTGTGTCCGCGCTCAAGCGCTTGCCTCCTGTGCGCCCTCCGGGTGATTCCCGCGAGGGGGAAGCACTCGGAAATAGGGTGGGGGCTGGCGCCGGTCAACACGGAAAATCGAGCCCGGGCGCTCCGGGGCCCGGTGAGGGCCCGGCCGGAGTCCGAGCGGTGTTCAATAGGTGGAGCCCAGGCGTCCGAAGCTCTTCAGGCTCTTGCTCTTCGAGCGCTTGACGGCCGCGCCCACGGACGCGTCGTCCCCGGCCTGCTCGTAGTCCCGGAGCAGCTCCTGCTGCTCGGCCAGGTCCGCCGCCACCGCCGAGGGGGTGGCCACCTCGCCCGCCTGCTCGAAGAGTTCCCGGTTGCGCGCCACGTACCCCTTGGCTTCCTCCTTGCGCCCCTCGCGCAGGGCCTCGGCGGCCAGCGTCAGGTTCTTCGCGCTCAGGGCCCGGGTCGCGTACACGGTGGCCTCCTTGTCCTGGTTCGCCCGGACCTCCTCCTGCCGTGGCGTCACCTGCGCGCCCAGATCCATCGCGTAGAGCATCGGCTTGTCGCCGCGCAGGTCCCGGAAGGACAGGAACAGCTCGGTCACGTGGACGGGGCTGCCCACCCGTGCGTCCTCCACGGTGAGCCGCGCCACCACCCGCTCCGTCTGTCCCGAGGAGAAGTCGGGCAGCCGCACCGTCACGCGGCGTCCTTCCTGCTTGACGCGGTAGCCCAGCACCTCCTCCAGCCGCACCCCCTGGGGCAGGGTGAAGGACAGGGACACGTCGCGGGCCACGCTGGTGGATGCCTGCCGCAGATCCTTCTGGAAGAGGGTGCCGAGCTGGGCCGCGTCCTCGAGGAAGCCGTAGGCGCCCGCGCCCAGCTCGGCGAAGCCCTGCATCAGGTCCTCGTTGAAGTCCGTGCCCACGCCGATGGCGCTCACGGTGATGCCCCCGGTGCGGATGTCCCGGACGAGCGTCGACAGGTCGGCGTCCTCGGTGAGGCCCTCGGTGGGCTGGCCGTCACTCATGAGGATGATGCGCTCGACACAGCCGGAGCACCCGGAGGCGCGCACCTGCGCGCGGCCTTCCTGGAGCCCCGCGGAGATGTTGGTGCCGCCATCGTCCCAGATGTCATCGATGTACTGGAGCATCCGCTCGCGGTTGTCGGGGGTGGCGGGCAGTCCTCCCAGGCTGCGCACGTCCGAGCCGTAGTGGACGATGGCCAGCCAGTCGTCCTCGCGCAGCAGGCTCACGAGGTGGCGTGCCGCCTGCCGGGCCTGTTGCAGCTTGTAGCCGCGCATGGACGTGGAGCGGTCGATGACCAGCGCCAGGTTCACCGGCAGCCGCCGGGCGCCCGGCACTTCCATCCCGGTGATGTCCACCGTGGCGAAGAGCTCCGAGGTACCCGGGGGGATGTAGGGATGGGACAGCCGGGCCGTCATCTTCAACGTGCCCGACATCTCCGCCTGTGCCCGGAGGTTGCCGACCACCGGACTGGCCCCATGGGGATCCTCCGGGGGCGACGGGAACGGGGAGGGGGGCAGACCCAGCACCAGCGCGGTGAGGGCGAGCACGCCGGCCAGGGAGACGAAGACGGCCGTCTTGTTCATGAAGAGGGGCTCCAGCGGGAGGACGAGGGGCCCGGCTGCTCACGCATGGCGAGGCGAAAAGGTCTGGAGACCCTCTCGCGCGCCGTGACCCGCGCTCAGCTTCCCGTCGTGCCCACGCTCTTGGAGGCGCAGAAGTTCGGCGACTCGGTCCGGCCGAAGTAGTCCTCGAACATCGCGGGGTTGTTCTTCTTCATGGTCGCCAGCGCCACCTCATCGAGCAGCAGCGGACGGCATTCCAGGGTCTTCTTGACGTCCTCGGCCGTCTGCGGGTCGGTGACCGTGCAGTCGGTGGCGCTGCCCACGGTGCACGGTTCACTGCAATAGCCCAGCACCTGGATGGCGTCGCCCTCGCCCGTCGTCTTGAGCTCGGTGCCCGCGGTGCGCACGCACACCAGGTTCTCGCAACCCACCGCACCGAAGGAGATGAAGTCCTGGTTGAACAAGATGTCATTCGGGGAGACGGGGATGGCCTCCAGTCCCGTTGTCCCGTTGGGATCCTTCTTCACCAGCACACATGGCTTCCCAGTGTCGGAACGGACCTCGCACCCGCCGCACAGCAGGGCGGCACCCAGAAGAAGACCCAGACGCGCAGACATCGACGTGTACCTCACCAGAATCGGAGAACGTGAGGAGCCAGCGTAGCACAGCGCTCCGGACTGCCAACCGTGTCGCGCGCGGCGGGGGCGCCCACGCTTGCTCGCCCTGGACATTGACCTTGCAAGAATACCGAGGGGGCGAACATGGGCCGGGGAAACCGTTTTGATCGGTTGATGGCCCACGAGAGTGGCGCATAGGATGTGTCTTCGTAGCCGCCTCCGATGATGGATCCACATCGGTTGGTGGGAAGACGCCCCAATGACACGGAGCTCCCGGAAGTGAATCGCCTCCAGGCCGCCCTGCTCGCGTTGTTTCTCGCGCCCGCAGCACCGGCACTCGCACAGAACCAGGAACAGGGGCTCGGACTCGATCTGAGCGGTGATCCCCAGCAGCCCCAGCAGGAAGAGACCGAAGCCGCCGCGGAGCCGCCTGCGGAGGAGCCTCCATTGCCCTCGCCTGTCGCGGAGGCCCCACCGGCCGAGCCGCTCACGCCGGCCGAGCGCGACGTCACGCTCGACGATCGCGTGAAGAGCGTGCAGCGCAAGGTGTACCTGAAGAAGAACCGCTTCGAGCTGGCGCCCTTCGTCACCCTGTCGGTGAACGACCCGTACTACACCAAGCTGGGCACCGCGGTGCGCGGGGCGTACTACCTGGCGGACACGCTGGCGATCGCCGCGCGCGTCTCGCTCATGCAGGTGCTGCCCGAGGATGACGTCCGCATCGCCAAGACCACCTTCCAGAGCCGCATCTTCTACTCGGTGCCCCAGTTGTCCGCCATGGGCGACGTGGAGTGGAGCCCGCTCTACGGCAAGGTGGCCTTCCTCAACGACATCCTCCACTTCGACGCCTACCTCCTGGGCGGCCTGGGTGTGGTGAACACCAAGGCGGCGACGGAGTACAAGGTGGGCATGCTCCCCGCCGCGGACCTCGGCATTGGCATGCGCTTCGTGGCCCGGGACTTCTTCGCGGTGAACGTGGCGCTCATCAACACGACCTACGTGGACAGGCCCACGTTCACCACCAAGGGCGCCACCCAGAACCTCATGACCCTCAACGCCGGCATCTCCATCTTCTTCCCCCTCAAGTCGACTGGACGGGACGCCGAATGAAGACCGCCCATCGTCTGCTGATCGCCCTGGCCCTCGTGCCCGGGCTCGTGCTGGCCCAGGCGCCCGCCGCGCCGGCGGCTCCCGCCGCTCCCGCCCCGGCTCCCGCCGCCAAGCCCGCTCCCGCGCCCGCCAAACCGGCCACCCCGCCCAACAGTCCCGCCGTGACCGGCTCGGCCGAGCAGGAAGCCGGTGACGTGTCGGAAGTGGACAAGGATCGGCTCGGGCCCCTGCGCGAGCGCGTGGTGCCCGTCTCCGGCCACCTCTTCCTCAAGAAGGGCCGCCTGGAGCTGAGCCCCTCGGCGACCTTCTCCATCAAGGACGCCTTCTATTCGAAGTACATCTTCGGCGGCGTGCTCACCTACCACTTCACGGAGACGCTGGGCCTGAGCCTGCGCGCCGGCTACTCCCTGCCCACGGTGGCCGCGGCCGCGCAGATCTGCACCTTCGATTCGACGGGCGGCAGCACCACCCGCGGCTGCCGCCGGCCCACCTTCGCGGACCTGGAGGACAAGGCGCCGGGGAAGATCCTGCTCACGGGCGGGCTCGACGTGCAGTGGGCGCCCATCTACGGGAAGATGTCGCTCTTGTCCGAGCAGTTCCTGCACTTCGACCTGTACGGCATCGCGGGCGCCAGCGCGATTCAGTACCGCGCGCCCGGCGTGACGGAGCTGACCGCGGGCGGCAATGTCGGCATCGGCATGCGCTTCTTCGTCAACCGGTGGATGACGGTGCGCACCGAGTTCCGTGACCTCATCTACGTGGAGAAGGCCGTCAACCCGGCCACCACGCTGCGCAACCAGCTGCTGTTCGAGCTGGGTGTGTCCTTCTTCTTCCCCAACGCCCCTCCTGAATCATGAAACGTCTGCTCAAGCCCTTCTGCCTCTCCCTCCTCGGGCTCACGCTGACGTGGGCCCAGCCCTCGCCCGCGCAGAGCTTCGAGGGCCTGGACATCTCCCAGCCCAAGAAGAAGAAGAAGTCCTCGCGCAAGCCCCGGGGCAAGAAGCCCGGCGCCACCCAGGCTCCGTCCTCCGACGAGTCGGACTCGGATGACGCGGCGGACTCCTCGGACTCCTCGGCGGCCACGAGCGCTCCGGCGGCTCCCACGGCCCCCGGGGTCGAGGGCACCCCCGCCCAGCCTCCTCCCTCCATGGGGTTGGATCTCACGGCGGACACGCCCGCTCCCACCCAGACCGCGCCCACCATGTCCTTCGACGCGGTGGACGTGTCCGGCAAGAGCGGAGACCGTCAGCGCCTGGACGTCGCCGTGTCGCTCTTCAAGAACGACGAGTACGACAAGGCGGCGATGAGCGCCTTCGAGATGATCCAGGACCCGAAGCTCGCCGGCCTCCACATGGAGGCGCGCTACGTGCTGGCCAAGGCCCTCTACCGCATGGGCCTGTACCACTCGTCGCTCGGTGAGTTCTCGAAGATCCTCGCCGTGGGTCCGGAGACGAAGTTCTTCCGCACCAGCCTCGAGTGGCTCTTCTTCATCAGCCGCAAGACGAAGAACGAGGCCGTCATCCTGGATGAGCTCGCGCGCCACGCCAACCAGGAGTTCCCGGATCGCTTCCGCAGCGAGTTCCACTACCTCCTGGCCCGCTACCACTTCGTGCGTGGCAAGGCGCTCGACGAGGTGGGCCGCAAGGAGGACGCGGACAAGAGCTTCAACGAGGTCAAGCGCCTCGTGCTGCTCATCCCCAAGACGGACGTCTTCTACCCGCGCGCCAAGTACCTCGAGGGCCTGGCCTTCTTCCGCTTCGGCAACAAGGCCGCCACCGCGTCCGCGCGCCGCACGGACATCAACACCCTGGGCGCCATCGACTCCATGAAGGAAGTGGTGCGCGTCACGCGCAACACCGCCGGCCTGGACGCGGAGCAGGTGTCGGCGAACCAGAAGCTGCGCGAGCTGGCGTTCATGCAGCTGGGCCGCACGCACTACGGCATGCAGCAGAACCGCTACGCCCTCTTCTATTTCAACAAGGTGGAGCGCGGCACCACGCAGTGGCTCGAGTCCATGTTCGAGTCCAGCTGGGCCAACTACCGCGTGGGCCAGTACGAGCAGGCGCTCGGCAACCTCATCACCCTCTCCTCGCCCTTCTTCCGCGAGGAGTACTTCCCGGAAGCGATGATCCTCAAGGCGGTCATCTATTACGAGAACTGCCGCTACCGCGAGTCGAGCCTCATCCTCCAGGACTTCGAGCGCACCTACCTGCCCGTGCATGATCAGCTGGAGCTCATCACCAAGAAGCAGCTCGACGCGGCCGAGTCCTACGGCGTGCTCGCCGACGTGCAGAAGAAGAACAAGGAAGGCCAGGAGAAGGGCGAGACGGACCGCATCCTCGAGCGCATCCTGCGCCTGGCCCTCACCGACCAGGATCTCAAGAAGACGAACGACTCCATCCTCGAGCTGGAGGGGGAGATGGACCTCTTCTCCGAGAAGGGCGACACCTTCCGCTACTCCGAGCTGACCAAGCAGCTGCTCGAGGGTCTCAAGGTGCAGCGCGCCGCGCTCATCGAGAAGGCCGGCATCATGGCCAAGGGCAAGCTGGAGACGGAACTCTCCGCGCTCAAGCAGCTGCTCGCCAACGGTCTGCGCATCAAGTTCGAGACCGTCACCAAGGAGAAGGAGTTCCTGGAGGAGCAGCTCAAGGCGGGCGGCCAGGTCTCCATCGTCAAGAAGTACAGGTACTCGGTGGCCGTGGCGGATGATCAGCTCTACTGGCCCTATGAGGGCGAGTACTGGCGCGACGAGCTGGGCACCTACCAGTACACGATGACCAAGGGCTGCGTGCAGCGCGACTCGGCCAACCGGAACATCCAGCAGGCCAGCGGCGCCAACTGAGCCTGTCTTCCCGGACCGGGGGCCTCGCTTCGAGGGGCTTCTCGCCGGGTGAGATTCAGTTCCGGGGGGTTGGATCCAGGTGGATCCAACCCCCCATCGTTTTTCCCAAACCAGTAGGATGGGGCTCGCATGGCCATCAAGCCCGTCACCATTGCCTTCGACGTGATGGGGAGCGACCACGGTCCGGCCGAAGTCATCCGGGGTGCCGCGCAGCTCTCGCTGGAGTCCCCTCACATCCACGCGCTGCTGGTGGGAGACCGAGCCGTCATCGATGACGTGCTGGCGGCCACCCGGCACAGCGGCGAGCGCATCTCCGTGCAGCACGCCTCGGCGTTCATCGCCATGGACGAGAAGCCCGGCGAGGCCCTGGCGCGCAAGGCGGACGCCTCGGTGTCGGTGGCGGCGCGGCTGGTGGCCGAGGGCGAGGCGGATGCGCTGGTGTCCGCGGGCAACACGGGCGCGTGCGTGCTCGCGTGCGCGCGCCACTTCCAGCTCCTGCCGGGGGTGCGGCGCGCGGCGCTCGCGGCGGTGTACCCCACGCGCATGCGTCACGGTGGCAAGGAGGATCCCTTCTCGCTCATCCTCGACGTGGGCGCCACGGTGGAGGCCACCGCGGATGACCTGGTGACGTTCGCGGTGATGGGGGCGGCCTACGCACGCATCATCTCGCGCAACGAGCTGCCCAAGGTGGCGCTCCTGTCCAACGGCACCGAGTCCACCAAGGGGCCGCGCCACGTGGTGGAGGCGCACGCGAGGATTTCCGGGCTGCCGGGCATGCAGTTCCTCGGCAACGTGGAGGGCGTGGACATCCCCAAGGGCACCGCGGACGTGGTGGTGACGGACGGCTTCGTGGGCAACGTGTGCCTGAAGATGCTCGAGGGCGTGCACGAGACGGTGTTCGAGCTGGCCCAGTACGCGCACAAGGAGAGCCTGCGCTGGCGCGCGGGGCTCGCCATGCTGGCCGGCGGCATCCAGCGCATCAAGGACATCACCGACTGGGAACAGTATGGAGGGGCGCCGGTGCTCGGCTTCGATCGCATCTTCATCAAGGCCCATGGCCGCTCGCACGCGCGCGCCATCGCCAACGCGGGGAAGATCGCCGCCAAGGCGGCCGCCAATGAGCTGGGCAAGTCCATCCAACAGGGCCTGGCGCGGTGAGCCTCCCGGACCGCATCGATCCCCGGCCCCCGCGGCGCATCTACCGCTGGGACCTGGACAAGACCTACCTGCAGACGGAGTTCGACTCCATCCGGGACATCCTGCGCACGGCCTTCCAGAAGGCCCACGAGAAGCAGGCGGTGCCGGGCGCGTCCGCGCTCATCCGCGAGCTGGCCGCCAACGGCGACTCACGCCTGTGCATCGTCTCCGGCAGCCCCCGGCAGATGCGCTCGGTGCTCGAGGAGAAGCTCAAGCTGGACGGGGTGGTGTGGGACGAGTTCGTCCTCAAGGACAACGTGGGCAACCTGATGCGTGGGCGCTTCCGGGCGCTGCGCGGGCAGGTGGGCTACAAGCTGCCCGCCATCCTCGAGAGCCGCGCGCTCGCGCCCCTCGAGGCCGAGGAGGTGCTCTTCGGGGATGACGCCGAGGCGGACGCCTTCATCTACTCGCTCTACGCGGACATGGTTGCCGGGCGCGTGGACGAGCGGGTGCTCTCGCAGATCCTCTCCCAGGCGGCGGTGTACCCGGACGAGGTCGAGCGGGTGCACGCGGCGTGGAAGAAGATCTCCGTGGCGGATCCCGTGCGGCGCATCTTCATCCACCTGGACCGGCTCACGCCGCCCGCGCACTTCGCGGACTACGGCCCGCGCGTGGTGCCCATCTTCAACTACTTCCAGGCCGCGCTGGTGCTCCTGGCGGACGGGCACCTCACCGCCCCCCAGGTCATCAAGGTCGCCGTGGAGATGGTGCAGACGGCGGGGCACAACATCATCACCCTGTCCAACTCGTTCCAGGACTTGCTGCGCCGGGGCCTGCCCCTGCAGCAGGCGGCGGCGGCGCTGGTGCAGGCGCTCGAGGGGCCCAACGCGCTGCTCCAGGCGTTGCGGCCCATGCCGGACATCATCTCGGCCTTCACCAAGCGGCTCGCCGCGCTGGGCACCGAGCCCGCGCCGCCTCCCGCGCGCGCGGTGGACTACCTGGCCATGCTCCACCACGCCCTGCCGCGCACCCACAAGACGCGCAAGCCCCCTCCGGCATGAAGGCGCTCGTCACTGGCGCCCACGGCACCGTGGGCTCGCGGCTGTGTGACTTCCTGCAACGCCAGGGCGTGGAGGTGGTGCGCTGGGAGCGCTCCCGCGTCCCGGTGGACGACTACTGGGCCATGGAGCACTTCGTGCGCTCGGTGGCGCCCGACGTGCTCTTCCACCTGGCGGCGGCCTCGAGTCCCTCCCAGCGTCCGGACGACTCCTGGCGCGTCAACTACGAGTGGACGAGCGAGCTGGCGTGGATCTGCCGGCAGGTGGGCGTGCGCTTCGTCTTCACCAGCTCGGTGATGGTGTTCTCGGACGGGGCGCGCGGGCCCTTCACGGTGGACTCGGTGCCGGATGCGGCCGAGGGCTACGGCAACGAGAAGCGGCTCGCCGAGGCGCGCGTCTTCCACCAGTACCCCGAGGCGCGTGTGGCGCGGCTGGGCTGGCAGATGGACTTCGGCTTCTCGGGCAACCAGATGGGGGCGTGGCTGGAGACGCGCGCGCGTGAGCAGGGGCGGGTGGAGGCGAGCACCCGCTGGTACCCGGCGTGTTCCTTCCTGGACGACACCGTGCGGGCCCTGTTGGCGCTCGCGTGGGTGGAGCCGGGGCTCTACCTGTTGGATGCGAACGAGCGCTGGACCTTCCATGAGATCGCCTCCGCCCTGAGCACCTGGCACTCGGGCCGGTGGCGGGTGGAACCCAGTGAACACTTCGTGTTCGATCAGCGGATGATCGACGATCGGATCCGTCTGCCCTCGCTCAAGACGCGGCTGCCGGATCTGCCTTGAAGGGAACGCGGTGGCCGGTGGCGGTCCGCCGGTGAGCACAAGCGCCGGGGGACGGTATCCAAGCGGATCGTTGCTCCCTACCTTGCCTCGTGGAGGGTGTTTCCGCCTCGGAGTCCTCCATCCGGGGCCGCACGTCCGGGGTGGGCCCTCCCGTGCACACGAGGAGTGCGTCCATGCCAGGCGTGAAGCCCACCATTGCCCCGCTGCTTTCCTTGCTCCTGCTGGCCTGTGGGGAAAATCCCCCGGCCACGGAGCGGCCCCTCGCCACCCGGTCCGCCGCGCTGGACTCGGCCGCGACCCAGGGTTGCCTCTTCCAGATCTCGTCCCGGCTGAAGCCGGGCCGCATGCCGCCCCAGAAGCAGATCGTCGTCACCCGGGAGGACGAGGGCGGATGCGCGTGGGGAAGCGGCAGCGTGGTGCTCGGCACCACGTACGACGACTCCTCGCTGTCGCTCGCGGCCAATGACCTGGGGGTCGCAGTCGGCTTCACCTCCAAGTCCTCGCCGAGCGGCTCCGCCGCGGTCTCCGTCCAGCTCCGCCACCTGGATCCCCAGTCGCTCGGGGTGCTGCGCAGTACGAGCCTCGGCGCGCTGAACTCGACCCAGGCCGGCAACGTCCACGACGTGGAGCTCTCCCTCGGCCGGGATGGCACCACCCTGGAGGTGCGCGGCTCCAAGACGGGTGCCATCCCGGGGGAGATGGGCTCGGGCAGCAACTACGTCGCCCTCTTCCCGGACTTCTTCACGAGCACCCTGGGGCCCACCATCACCGCCGAGGAGGGGTGAGCCAGGCGGCCTACTCCGCCCATGTCTGCACCTCGACGAAGCGCACGTAGCGTCGGTCCGAGCTCACGGCGGCCACCACGAAGCCGCCCAGGTCTCCGGGGGCTCCGCGGCCGTACTCGTTCTTCCAGCTCGCCAGGTAGAGGCGCTGGCTGTTCTTGAAGATCTCCCGGATGTAGGCCACCGCCTGATCAATCTCCTGTGGCGTGGCGTACGTGCTGATCAGTCTCTGGGACAGGGCCTCGCGCAGCTCCGCCTCGGTGATGGGCTCGAACGAGCCCATGCCCGTGATGTCGAAGGACGAGGCGTAGGTGGTGCTCAGGGTGAGCTGATTGGCCACGCCACCCGTGCCGTAGGGGATGAAGCCCTCGAGCACGTGGGCGCGGTGGATGAAGAGGCTGCCCACGCCGAAGGCCTCCTCGGGCGTCTTCTTCGCGGGATAGGCCCCCAGCGACGCGGGCGTGGTGGCCGCGTCGTTCAGCTCCATGAACTGGGTGAAATACTTCTGGGCGTCCACCGTGAAGCCGGTGAAGAAGGCCGGGTTGCTCGACTGGGTGAGCAGATAGGCGCGCTCGGTGGCGTCCACCGTGCCATCGTCAGAGGCGATGAATCCACCGAGCGCGTCCCGGAGCTCCTCGCGCTCGACGCTCGCGCCGCCCGCTCCGCCCGGGGCCCGCGCGGCGGCCAGCGCCGATTCGAACAGGGGCTGGGACCGCGTCAACCCGGCCAGGGCCGAGGGGGCGGAGAGAAGGGCGAGGGTCCCGAGAAGGGACTTCAGGGTCATGGACTTCATGTGTGGCTCCCGGAGAGGGCTGGACGGCGGCCTGGTTGGACGGCCGGGTCTCTACCAACCCTGCGTGACAATCCGATGAAGCCCCGGGGGAATTCAGCCGCGCGAGGGGGGCGGGGCGTAGAGCTCCGGATGCAGGAAGGGAATCAGCACGCAGGCCACCGGGCCCCGCCACATCTCGGTGCGGGTGAAGAGGCCGTTGGTGAGGATGCCCACCGCGCCGAGGCCCCGCTTGCTGCCCGGGCGCCCGGAGACCTCGTCCATCACCGGGCCCAGCTCCTCGCCCCGGAGCGCGCGGGAGGCGATGGCCGGGGGCAGGGGGAAGCGCACGCCCCAGGTGAAGTTCTCCCGGCCGTCCGCCGCCACCACGGCCACGCCATTGATGAGGCTCAGGTCCGGATCCACGCCTCCCTCGAGTCCCAGGCCGAGCTGCGCGCCGGACACGGCACCGAGGGCCGCCCGGGCGCGGTTGCGCGCGCCCTCGGCGGTCTCCGCGGTGCCGATGGGCTGCTCCCGTACGCCGCTGGGCACGTCCACCCCGATCACCGTGCAGCCGGGAAACGCCTGTTCACACACGGCCCTCACGGCCTCGGTCTTGGCGGGATTCGTCGAGCCGACCGCGATGCGCATGGACATGAGTCAGTTCCTCCCCGAGGGCTCGCGCCGACGGTCGCTGGAATTCATTCCCACCCGGGGGACGCCACGGCGCTCCCCGGCCGCCCTCCTGGACGGCCCCTGCCTCCCTACGGCCATCCATACGGCGCGTGCGGTGGCCAGAAGATTCTTCAGGGCCTGGGTGTTATGGAGGGCATCCTGGCCGTCCGCCAGCTCCCGGACGAGGCGTGGGGGGGTGTCTCCCCGCTGCTTCGGCGAGAGGTGGACGGGGGTGGTGCCCACCTGGCTTGTTGCCCCCGTCAACAATGTCTCCATGAGCTACTCCCTCCCGGGGAGGATGCGGTATAGGTCGTCCCCTTAGATTCGCCCCCCTTGGGGCGTCAACCGCGAGATGACGCGAGACTTCACTGATCCACCGCCCGCCGGTGACCCGATGCTCCAGCCCGTGCCCGATGACGCGCGCGAGGCTGTGGCCTTCGAGGCCGGGTCCCCGGACCCCCTCGAAGAGCTTCCGGTCCCCGAGCCCGAGGAGGTTTCCTTCCCCATGCCCGCCTTCACGGCGCCGTCCGCCGAGGACACGATCCCGGACACGGATTTCCTTCCCGACCCCCAGCCCTCCGGCAAGCCCGCGGAGATAGATCCGGAAAAGCTGGACCCGGATGCCCTCAAGGTCATCCACCGCCTGCACTCCCATGGCCATGAGGCCTACCTCGTGGGGGGCTGCGTGCGCGACCTGTCGCTGGGCCGCACGCCCAAGGACTTCGACATCGCCACGAGCGCCCACCCGGGTGAGGTGCGCGCCATCTTCCGCAACTGCCGGCTCATCGGCCGCCGCTTCCGGCTCGCCCACATCTACTTCAAGGGCGGGAAGATCATCGAGGTCTCCACCTTCCGCGCCAACCCCACCGAGCTCGTCGACGCCCCGTCCGAGAACGGTGAGGAGGAGGGCGGCGAGGCCGAGGAGTCGCAGAACCCGGATCTGCTCATCACCCACGACAACGTCTTCGGCACGGCCGAGCAGGACGCGCGCCGCCGCGACTTCACCATCAACGGCCTCTTCTACGACGTCGTCGAGGGCCGCATCATCGACTACGTGCGCGGCCGGCGGGATCTGGACGAGCACTACATCCGCACCATCGGCGACCCGGAGATCCGCATGCGCGAGGATCCGGTGCGCATCCTGCGCGCCGTGCGCTTCGCCTCCAAGCTGGGCCTGGACATCGAGTCGCGCACCTATGCCGCCATGGAGGGGGCCGTCGAGGACCTTCCCCGCTGCGCCCCGGCGCGCCTGCTCGAGGAGACCTTCCGCCTCATCCGCGGCGGCGTGGCGGCGCCCAGCCTGCGCCTGCTCGATGCGCTGGATGCGCTGAAGATCCTCCTGCCGCCCGTGGCCGCCTACTTCAAGGAGCACGGCCGCCGCGGTCAGGAGACCTTCTACTCCTTCGCCGAGGCGCTCGACCGGCGCGTCGCCTCCGGGGAGTTGCTGGACGACGCCATCCTGCTCGCCGCGTTGCTGGTGCCCATCGCCCAGGCCTCGCCCGTCGTGGAGAGCCTGGACGCGGCGGGCCGTCCCTCGGTGTCCCAGGCCATCGAGGACTTGCTGGCCGAGTTCGTCCAGACGGCGCGGCTGCCCCGCCGCATCGCCGAGCGCTGCCGCCTGCTGCTCATCGCCCAGCGCACGTTGTCGGGGGAGCGGCGCAAGAAGACGGGGGCCTTCCGCCGCCATCCGCTCTTCGCCGACGCGCTCATCGTCTTCGAGATCGCCGTCCAGGCCACCGGCCGCCACCGCGACGCGCTCGAGGCGTGGAAGCGCGGGGACGTGCCTTCCTCCCGCCCGTCCGCCGAGGGCTCCGCCGCCGAGGGGGACGCGCCCCGCAAGCGCCGCCGCCGGCGCCGCCGGGGAGGTGCTCGCAACAAGCCCGGAGCGACGGAAGGGGGCTCCTCCGCCCCGGCCGCCGCGGGTGCTTCCGAGTCCACGGCCCCGGAGGCCTCGGACGACGCCTCGGACGACGCCTCGGACGACGCCTCGGGTGACGAGGAGTCGGACGACACGTTCGACGGTGACTCGGACGACGACTCCGGCGAGGACGCGGAGGGCGCCTCCGACGAGCGGTGAGCCGTCGCGGACGTTTCAGTTGGGCCGCTTGGGCTTCTTGGGGCGCTCGGGATCGGCCTCGGCGCTCCCGGCGACGTCCGCGGTCGTCACCGCCTTGGCGCCGAAGCGCTCGGCGATGCGATCCAACGCCGCGTTGAGCTTGTCGCTGCGCTTGGGGGCCTCGGGCTCGGAGAACAGCCCGAGCTGACGCGGCTCGGTGCCGCCGCCCAGCTCCTGCATGGAGACGCCGGTCAGCCGCACCGGCTTGTCCTCGTGGGCCTTCTCCAGCAGCTCCCGGGCCACGCGGTAGAGCGTCTGCCCATCATCCGTGGGGGAGGGCAGCGTGGTCCTCCGGGTGATGAGGGTGAAGTCCGAGAACTTCACCTTGAGCTGCACCACCCGGCCCTTCACTCCCGCGCGCCGCATGCGGCGGCCCACCCGGAGCGCCTGCGAGTGGATGTAGGGACTCAGGGCGTCCAGGCCCGTCACGTCCTCGTCGAAGGTGTCCTCGGCGCCCACGCTCTTGGCCTCGCGGTCCGGCACCACCTCGCGGGAGTCGATGCCTTGCGCGAGCTCCCACAGGTGACGTCCGGCCGAGCCGAATCGGGCCTCCATCCACGCCACGTCCCGCCGGGCCACGTCGCCAATGGTCTCCAGCCCCGCGCGCTTGAGGCCCTCCTCCGTCTTGGGCCCCACGCCCCATAGCCGGCCCACGGGCAGCGCCGCGAGGAACGCCACCGTCTCCTCCGCGCGCACCTCGCGCTGGCCGTTGGGCTTGGCCACGTCCGAGGCGATCTTCGCCACGAACTTCACCGCGGCGATCCCCGCCGAGGAGGGCAGGCCCGTCTCCGCGGCGATCTCCTTGCGGATGCGCCGCGCGATGTCCGCCGGCGAGCCGAACAGCCCCACCGACGCCGTCACGTCCAGGAAGGCCTCGTCCAGGGACAAGGGCTCGATGAGGGGCGTGTAGCGCTCGAAGATGGAGAACACCTGCTCGCTCGCCTCGCTGTACGCATGGAAGCGGGGCTTCACCACGATGGCGTGGGGCGCCATCTTCATGGCACGCGCCATGGGCAGGGCGCTGCGCACGCCGTACTTGCGCACCTCGTAGGAGGCGGCCACCACCACGCCCCGCCGCGCGTCGCCCCCGACGATGAGGGGCTTGCCGCGCAGCTCGGGACGATCCCGCTGCTCCACCGACGCATAGAAGGCGTCCATGTCCACGTGGATGATGGCTCGCATGGGTGGGCTCACTCTACGGGCTCCCTCCGACACGCCTCACGCGCCGGGCGGCACGGAGAGGGCGTGCTTTTCCAGCACGGCGCGCAGCTCCGGGGGCAGGGGACTCGTGACGCGCACGGGCTTTTGCGTCACCGGGTGCGTGAGCTCGAGCGCGCGGGCGTGCAGGAAGAAGCGGCCGAGCCCCGGCTCCTCGCGGCCCTCGTACAGCGCGTCGCCCACGATGGGGGCGCCCACCGCGGCCAGGTGGGCGCGCACCTGGTGCAGCACGCCCGTGGAGATGCGCACCTCCACGAAGCTGTACTCGCCCTCGCGCGCCAGCACGCGGAACTCCGAGTGCGCCTCGCGCGCCCCCTCGCCGCCCTCCACCGCGGGCTCCACCCGGTCCGGATGCCGTGGGTGGTGGCGCAGGGGCAGCTCGATTTCTCCCTCGTCCGCCAGGGGTCCCGTCACCAGCGCCCAGTAGCGCTTGTCCACCGCGCGCCCGCCGAACGCCTCGCGCACCGCCGCCCACGCCTCGCGCGTGCGCGCCGCCACCATCACCCCGGACGTCTCGATGTCCAGCCGGTGGCACAGCCCGCCCTCGCGCTCGTCCTCCGAGGCTCCGGCGCACTCGGGGTGGCGCCCCACCAGGGCGTTGGCCAGCGTGCCCGTCTCGCCCGGCTGCAAGGGGTGGGACGGGGTGCCCGCGGGCTTGTCCAGGAAGACGAGCGCCTCGTCCTCGTGCAGCACCACCAGGGGCGCTCCGGGCTCCGGCACCACCTCGCGCCGCTCCTCGGGCACCACCACGCCAATGCGCTGGCCCGCCGTGACGAGGAGCCCCTTCTTCGCCGTGCGGCCGTCCACCTTCACCGCGCCCGCGTCGAAGAGCTTCTTGAGCCTCGCGCGCGACAGCCCCAGGGCCTCTCCGATGAAGAGGTCCACCCGCTGCCCGGCCTTGTCCGCCTCCACCACCAGCGTGTGCGTCGTCGCGCTCGCGTTCACTCGGAGAGTGCCTCGTAGACTTCCTCCGCCGTCTGGAACCGGTCATCCGGTTCCTTGCGGAGGAGTCGATGCGCCACCCGCGCCAGTTGGGGATCCGCCCGGGGGTTGAGGGCCAAGAGGGGAGGGGGCTCGGTTTCCAGCACCTTGTGCCACAAGTCCACCGGGGACTTCGCGTCAAAAGGAGGCCGGCCCGTCAGCAGCTCGTAGAGCACGACGCCCAGGCTGTAGAGGTCCGTGCGCCCATCCAGCGGCTCGCCCAGGATCTGCTCCGGCGCCATGTAGCGCAGCGTGCCCACCAGGCGGCCGTCCAGGGTCATCCCCGCGTCATCCGCGAGGAACTTCGCCAGGCCGAAGTCCATCAGCCGCACTTGCCGGTCCTCGTCCACCATGATGTTGGAGGGCTTCAGGTCGCGGTGCACCAGCCCGTGCGCGTGGATGTACGCGAGCGCCTCGCACACCTGGAGCAGCGAGTCCTTGAGCCGGCCCATCCGCTCCGGCCGGTTGAGCTCCTCCAGCCGCAGCACCGACTCGCGCGTCTCCGGAGGGGCATGGGGCCTCGCCCTGTCGTCCGGCGGCTCGAAGTCCAGCGGATCCAGGTCGTCCGAGTCCGAGTCCAGCCAGGGCTCCACCGGCGCGCGTGACATCCGCCCCGGCGCTTCCGTGGAAGCCGAGCGCATGACGTCGTAATCCTCGCTGGGGGACTCCTCGGCGAAGGCCGACAGATCGAACTTCAGCACGCCCGACGGCTCGGACCCGTCTTCCCCGGACTCGTCCTCGGAGCGCTCCAGGCTTGCCTTCGCACGCACGGGCGGGACGCGTGGCGCTTCCGACTTCAAGGCGAGGTAGTCGCGCAGGGTGAGCCCCTCGATGAGCTCCATGACGAGGTAGGGCGAGCTCTGGAACATGCCCGTGTCGTAGACCTTCACCACATTGGGGTGTGAGAGGTCCGTGAGGGTTTCGAACTCGCGCAGCAGCCGACGTGCCGCGCGGGAGTCCCGGGTGGGACCTCCCGACAGCACCTTGAGGGCGACCGGCTCGCTGGTCTGTCCATCCAGAGCCCGGTAGACGGTTCCGACTCCCCCACTTCCGAGTGTCTCGAGGACACGGTACCCGCCGATGACCATGGGAAGCATCAGGCGGAAGATCCTAGAGAGTCCATCGCGCCGGGGTCAAACCACCTCGGGTGCACTCGGCTCCTCGCTGGTTCCTCCCTCGGCACCCTGTTGGGATTCAAAAGAGGATTTTCCCACGCCACTTGACCCGTGGCCTATCCGCTCTTCTTGTCCGCGCGGGCCTTGCGCGCCTGGCGGATCTCCTCCTGCGTCATGTGCGGCCACTTCTCCGGGTTCTTGAACGCGTAGAACAGGAAGTCGTCCGGCCTCTTCTCCCCCGGAGCGGTCTTGAAGAGCTGGTTGTTGATGCAGACCAGGGTCTTGTCACCGCCTTGAGACACGAAGGCGGGGGTGGAGCGGCCCTTGTCGCTCTGGGCTCGCGGACTGTAGAAGTAGACCACGTCGCCCATGTTTCCCGCCTGTCGCATGAAGATGGGCGTCACCACGTCGATGATGGCCTTCACCTTGTCGCGATCCTTCATCTGTGAATGGGCGGGCGCCCGCATGCATCGGATGGCCTCCTGATAGAGGGTCTTCTGGTAGGCCTCGAAGCCCGTGTTCTGGATGATCTCGGCCGCCGAGAGGCATCGTTCCCAGATTTCGTATTTGCGTCCCACCCGGTTCATGATCGTGTGGGCGACACCCGCCCAAGCCGTCGGGCTCTGACCGATGGACTCACCACAGATGGTGGCGACGAAGATCTCGAACTCCTCCCGCCGGTCCGCGGGGATGACGGGCATGGGCGAGTAGAGCGCCTCGATGTGGCCCGAGGGGGTGACGTAGTTGGAGGTGCAGACCCCCGAGGCGAAGACGCGTGAGACGAACGCGCCGGAGTCGAAGGGGGCGAAGCCGGCGGAGGCGTTGTGGCCCTCGCGCGCCGCGTAGTCCGTGAGGGCCCAGACGGGCACGTTCTTGTCCGCCCCGTGAGGCATGGGCGTCATCACCACGAACACCTCCAGGCCCTTGACCTTCTTGAGCGCCTGCACGTCCTCGCGCGGCAGGGACTTCAAATTGAAGAGCGTGAGCTGGAACCTGTTCTGGCGGCTCGTGACCGTCAGGTTCTCCAGCGGAGCCAGCCGCGCCTGGATGTCATCCGGGGAGCACGTCGCCATGAAGAGGAAATCCTCGTTCCGGGGCGCGCGGGAGTGGTCTCCCGCGTTGAACCGGCGCTCGGAGAGCAGCTCCATGAGGAAGCCCTCCAGGTAGTCGCCCAGCTCCTCGATGCGTTGGGTGTCCGCCTCCGTGTACAGGACGTAGGGCTTGAGTTGCAGGTCCAGCGCCACGTTTTCGTGGAAGCCCTCGAACGCGCCCTGGATGGCCAGTTCGCCGTTGTTCAGCGACACCGTGAAGTCCGTCAACCGGGGCCTGTCCACCGTGAGCGCGGGCCGGGGGAGTGGCCGGAGCTGTTCCAGCGGCGCGGCCGGCTTCTGGGCGCTCTTCTCCTTCTTCTCCGGGGCGGGAGGAGGCGGGCGTGTGAGCGTGAGCTGATACTGGAACGCGAGCTTCGGCGTCGACTCGACTCCACCTGTCGCCAGGAGGTGGTCCTGGTTCCACTCCCCCTCCGCATCGCCTGGCGTGGAGGCGAACCCCACCTTCCACCGCAAGCGCGTGGCCGCCGCGGAATCCCCGACCACCCACTCCATCCGGACCGTCGCCTGCTCATCGGGCTCCAGCCCCTCGGGCGGCGTGGGATGGATGTCCACCGTCGCCTGGAGCCCCTTGAAGAGCTCGCAGAAGTTCGGCTCGAGCTGGATGCCGGACCCGACGTGCGTCCCGAGCAGGCCGATCACCTTCTGGAATTGCTCCTCGAATGCGGGGGCGAGGAGGCTGAAGTGGATGTCCGCCTTCAACGCGTAGGCGATGCCCTCGAGAGCCGTGGGGAGGATCTCGGCGGCTTCATTGCCGAAGAGGGACGGCTCGATCCGGTAGCCCATGCGCCCCGTGCCAATGAGGCCGAGTTCCAGGATGGAGACACGCAGCGGCCGGTGCCCCGTGGCATCCTTCTCCAGGACCTGGAAGGTCTTCCCCTTGGGAACGAGCAAGGTCTCGCGTGGATGGGAGGCCCGCTTGTCGGCGAGGCTGTCCCCCTGGATGATCCATTCGAGCCGGCACGGTATCGGCTCGATCACGTTCTCGCATTCGCCGCCTATCTGGATGGGCCAGTCGTTCAGGTCTCGCGGCGCGGGCTGCTCCTGGCGCTTGGGCGTGAGCTTGATGCGAGGCGCCGCCCGGATCCGCACGACCCCGTCGTAGCCCAGCGGAAGGTGGCAGGTCGTGGAGGGCGCTTCGCTCCCAGGAGCGTTCTCGGTGGGTGCCATGTGGGGTTCCTTTCCTGGGCGCGGCTCAGCTCTCGAGTTTGAAGGGGGCGCTGCACGGCTTCATGTCGGTCTGGCGCACGGGCCTCGGCTTCTTGCTCTTGGCGTCGAGCGGGCGCCGGACCGAGAACTGGTACTGGACGCGGGGAACCAGCGCCTGGACCTCGACGGTCGCGACGAAGTCGCCGTTCGGATCACAACCCCCGCGTGGAGTGGTCGGGTGCGGCGTGGCGTACCGGATGTACTCCGGCTTCGGCTTCGGGGTGCTGCTGTCGGGAGCTTTGTCCTTCGAGTCGAAGTCGATGACGAGCTCGAATTCTCGGGCGACTGCCCAGCCGGCGGCGTCCTTCGTGCCGGGCACCGGCACCTCGACGCCCTCGGCGTGGCCGCGGACCTCCACCACCTCGCCCTTGCGCTCCACCTTCAGGCCGCCCTCCCATCGGGGCGTGAAGTCATACTTTCCTTCCGCCTGCAGGCTCTTGAGGTCGGCGCCCGGATCGACCGAGACGAGCTCCAGCTTGAATTGATGGACCCCCTCAAGGCTCGCGGCCTTGCTTCCGGCGGGGTAGGGCACGCGCGCCGAGACGAGCCAGTCCGCCACGCCCTCTCCGCTCCGGACGGCGAGCTTCTTGGGTTTCAACGCGGCGAAATTCTTGAGGACCTCCCACTTCTGGCTTCCCGGGAGGAGGCGGGAGAAGCGGGCGGTGAACTTGTTGAGATCCTCGGGCGTTCCGGACACGCACGCGGAAATCTCCAGCTCGCACACCTCCCTCTTGGGAACGGGCTTGAAGGCGAGCACGGCACGCGTCTGGGGATCCATCGGGCGAAAGCCCACCTTCCGGTACAGGCCCGGCCGGGGGTGGGAGATGCGCAGGCTGTCGGACGCCTCCGCCTTCAACTCCTCGAAGCGCGCCCGCGTGATGGAACCATCGCCCTCGCCGGTGGTCTCGCCACCAAAGGGGTACAGCAGGGGGAGCCCGCTCAGGGCGGTGAAGTCGAACCAATAGAAGCGCTCGGCGCCAGGCGGGAGGTCTCCCCGGGCGAGCAGGTCGAAGAGCCGGCCGGGGTGGAAGGAGACGGACAACCAGTTCTTGCGTCCGGGGTGCGCGGTGAGGCGCACGAGCCGCTTGTCCGCGGGGTCCGCCACATCCACGTCGAAGGTGCCCGCCTCCGCGGCGGCCACACGCACCCGGTCCGCCACGCCTTTGCCCTCGACGTTGAGGACGCATGCGAGGCCCCCGGTTTCAATGCGCACGAGCGGAGGCAGCTTCTTGTTCTGGGCGGCGACCTGGCCGAGCGCCGCCACGAGCATGACGTGCAGGCGTGGGGACTGGCCCGCGCGGCAGGCGCTCTCGTATTTCGAGTAGGCGAGGGCGCCGAGCTTGGACTTCGTCGTCGTGGGCTTGTTCTTGAGGATGAACTCGCACGTCTCGTCGAAGAGCCACAGGGCCTGCTGCCGTGGATCCTCGCAGCGGGCGGACGCGAAGCGGACGTCGAGGGTCGTCTTCTTGCCCTTCGTGACCAGCTTCTCCACCTGCGCGTTCTGCTCCGCGAGGGCGGCCTGGTGCTTGTCCGGCTTGCCATCGAGCTGGAGGGAGCAGGAC
Organism: Cystobacter fuscus; assembly: GCF_044360685.1. Taxonomy (GTDB): domain Bacteria; phylum Myxococcota; class Myxococcia; order Myxococcales; family Myxococcaceae; genus Cystobacter; species Cystobacter fuscus_C. Next base: position 3,318,972 of record NZ_CP043491.1, read on the forward strand.
AGACCGTCCTCTTTGATCTTCAGCAACTCGAAGGGGAGTTTCTTCTCCTTGAGCAGGGCGAGCCCCTTCACGAGCCCCCAGCCCACGCGGATGTCCATGGCCGCCAGGCAGTCCTTGAAGGAGACGCGGTCCTTGATGAGGAAGAGCGTCTGCTTTCCTTTCGAGAGGACCTTCTCCCCCTCCTCTGTCAGGCCGACGATGAAGTCCTTGTTGGCCTCATCCCGCTTGAACAGCTTGTCATTGATCAGAGGCTCCTCGCTGGGCTGCACGGGACGCGCGGTGAACGGGATCATCGCCTCGGTTTGGGGCGTACCGGGGCCCTGGGGCGTCTCGCTGAGCCGCAACGAGATGAAGCCCGGCAGCTCGAGCGGGGCGGGCTCCTCGAAGGGGAAGAACCAGCGCCAGCTTCCATCCGCCAGCCGGATGGGCTGCTCGATGACGATGGGATCCTCGCCGTCCAACTCCCCCATGAGCTTCGGGCGGGGGATGGAGAACTTCGTCTGGAGAAGCTCGGACGAGTGCCTGGGGGACAGGGTCTTGGGCGGTGTCGCGGTGTCGGTGAGCTCCAGGGTCCAATCGCCCCAGAAGGACAGCGGGAGGGGTTGCACGATGTTCCCCCCGGGGGCGAACTGCCGGCCCGAGGCGATCGTGAGTGTCTTCGCTCCCTGCCGGGCGAGAATCGAGACCCGGTTCTCCTTGTCGTAGCCGTAGTCCTCGTCGATGACGGTCACCAGGAGGCTTTCACCCAGGTGCCGCTCGCCCGCCTTCTTCACGCCACCGAAGTAGAGCGGGCTCGGGTCTTCCTTGCGGAAGCCCGGTACGGGCCAGTTGTCGCGCACGACGGCCTTCTTCTGCTTGTCGAGCACGTTGAGCAGCCAGACGGACGTGACCGGGTGCAGGTTCTCGAGCAGGTGGCTCGGCGCGAGCGGGCCCGAGTCGGAGAAGAGGGGCGTGCTGGCCTTCTCCTCGCCCTCGATGATCCGGGGGATGTGGGCTTCCTTCTCCGGGTCACACCACGCGACCTGTGACACATCCTCTTCCTTCGGATGCTGCTGGCCCTGCTCCTCGAGCGCGGCGATCAACTTCTTGAGGACCGTCCTGGCGTTCTGGGGGACCCACTCGTTCTTCTGGATGAGACGGACGTTGCGCCAGCGCCGGGTGATGCCCTCGACGAACATCCGGCCATCGGCGCCCGGCAGGGACATGGTCTGGTCGATGACGAAGCCGCTCGCCGCCTTGAGTCTCATCCGCTCGGCGAGCGCGGGCACCATCAACGAGAACGAGAGCACTCCGTTCTTGGCCTCGCCGAGCTTCTTCGCGTTGATCTCGAGGGTCGCCGGCTTGCAACCCGTGCTGTTCCCCGCGAAGGGACCACAAGCGCAGCCCTTGCGGGGGCGCGGCATGGGCGTCCAGTCGTCCCCGTTCGCTCGTTCGAAGTGCAGCTCGAGCTTGTAGCTGCCGCCGGAGACCATGCTGTTCTTCTCCGGAGGAGGCAGGTAGACGGTTTCGATCTCGAGCGTCAGCGGGTAGTTGAAGCGGTGGCAGGACTCCCACTCGGGGGCCTTGGCCTGGGGTGCGAAGGAGGTGTTCTGGTCGAGGAAGTTCGCGACGGCGGGGCCGTAGCCGAAACCGTCGTCATCGGACTGGCTGGACTGGGCGAAATACTGATGGGTCGCCTTGTTGAAGTCCGCCTGATCCTCTGGGGGGAGGGTCGTCGTGAGATGGTTCTTGATCTCATCGAGCTCCAGGAAGTTGTCCTGGGTGTCCTCCTTGAGTTCGACGAACCGGGGCTTGCCGCCGCCCTTGGTGTCGAGCTTCTCCGCCAGCTCGACGAGCAGCTTGATGCCATTGTCGGGGGCGTCTTCCGGGCTGAACACCTGGAAGTGCATGAACCCCGCGTCGAGCTTCATCTCCTTGCTCTTGCGGGCGGACTCCGGGGCATTGCGCTCGTCCTCGAAGTCCTTGAGATGGCCGTGGAGGATCGCGCTGTGGCCGGGCAGGGGGCGCAAGAAGCCGAGGAGCTCTCCGGCCTCCACGGGGAAGAAGGGCTCCGCGAAGGTGATGACCTGACCCTTTTCGAGCGCGGCCAGCGCGGCCTTGAGATTGGCCGGGGGCGCCTTGTAGAGCCAGTGGACCTGCCCCTTGTCGTCACAGACGGTGATGTCTTCGAGCGAGAGGTTGTCGGCGAGCACCTTGCAGACCCGCTTCGGGCCGCCGGGCTTGGGGGGCTCCTGGTCGGAGGGGGGAACCGGCTCCTGGGCCCAGCGCAGCGTGCCGGGCTCGGCTCCCTGGCCGGAGATGTTGACCCAGGCCCCGAAGCGCCGCTTGTACAGCTCGCGGAACCAGGGGACCTGGCTGAAGTAGTTGTCCAGCATCGAGGGCTTCTGGCTCGGCTTGTCCGCGACGCCCGGCGGAAAGACAGGGGAGCTCAGATGCATGTAGAGCGAGTAGAACGTGCCCCGGCGGGGTTGGGCCTGCGAGTCGGAGGGCATCTCCTCGAGCTCGTGGCGGACGAGGACGAACCCCGGCCAGTTGCCGAAGGACTCGAGGACGCCGTCCTGGAGGCACGGGGCCTTGTCACCGGGAAGGCGGGCGGCCACGACATAACCGGGGGCGGCGGCATTGACGGGGGCGAGCTTCTGCTCCGCGGGCGGGAAGAAATGGACACCGCCGTGGAGGTTGCGCTGGAGGCCGAGCACGTAATAGCCGCCGATGCCGGTGTCGAGCGACTCGTTGTTGTGGTAGCCCTGCCAGGGGCTGGTGGAGACGGTGTTTCCCCTCAGGGGAAAGCTGTATCGGGGCCGGTTGAAGCTGCTGTCGACCACCTCGGGAGGAGCGTCGGTCCGTGTTTCCCGGTAGCAATAGTGCCCGCAGGGGCGCTGCGAGTGATCCAAGAACAGGTTGTAATTGGAGCTGATGGTTTCTGGGTTCTTTTCAAAGAAGACCTTGGCTCGTACCAGATTGAAGGATGCGAACCCTTCTAGGGCGAACCCCTTGGGGCTGATTCCAGAACGCATCCTGAAGAGCATGTGCGTTGGACCAATTCTGCCGCCCAAGTCCACAGCTCCTCCAGGGTTTGGTGCGGAGAGCCGTCCGTTTTGGGCGAGGGTAAACTTCGAGGATGGATCAGCAGTCACCAGCCAAAGCTGCTCCTCCGAGCCGACGTTGATGATGCAATAACCAACAATGGCGATGATGTGGAGGGGGTTGCCGAGCTTCTTGCTCCGCATCCCGATACCCGTGTAGATGACTACAGGATTGTTGGCCCGCAGGCACTCGATGATATGGGCAAATCTCTCCCGGAGACGGGTTTCGCTGCCTTTTATCTCTTCGGCGGCGTGCCGCAGGGGGTCGGGGAGCAGGTTGCCAATGGATTCGTTTTTAGAGTTCGGTGACCGGTAGCGAAGAATACCTCCAAGTCCTGTCGGGCGGGCACCTGTCGAGGGGAAGATGCGGTCGATAGGAAGCGGGATCTCTCCATTCGGCTCACGGCAATCACCCCCTACTTCGTAATCCGCCCTTGGGTAGGTCGTCCATCCGTTCTTCCTTTGGGATTTGTCAGCAGGGATTCCAAAAAAGGCGCGCTCGCCTCCCGGGTATCGGAGGTCGAGTGCGCATTCCGGGTCTCCAGCTCTCGAATGCGTAATGTATTTTGGACGTTGGTCCCCACCTCGGAGGAGTTGGAAGTAGTTGTAGAGCATGGATGCGGATGTGCGTCCGCACCAATCCGGCTCTTCACTGGCCAGTACTTTCTGTCCAAGGAGCGGAACCTTGATTACATGCCATTCTTTTGACTGCCGCTTGATTTCCTCAGGAAATTCGTACCGATCGACAGGGAAGACGCGAAGAACAGCTCCGGATTTGCTGTCCTTCTCTACGATGTTGGTATCAGCCAGTAGGCCTTGCTTGTTTTCTGTCAGGAAGAATTCCTGCTGGATTCCCATTTTCATCCCCCCTTACGCCGTCATTCCATGCCCCGGTTGCAGTCCCGGACCTTGATTTTGTTGGGTGCGCCCTTGGATGTGGAGTAATAACCATCCGATGGATCAGGAGGCTCGGTCTTCCATTGGGAAACGCTTGGCTCGTTTGTTGGCCAGGTGATCGTTAGTGAAGTCTGGCACTTTTGGGTAACGCATAGTTGTAGGTTGTAGGTGGAGTCTGATTTCGAGATGTCTTTTATTCTTGCGACTCTTCGCGGGAATTCTCCTTCGGGCAAATCGCTGGTTTGAATGCTTGCGCGCCGATGGAGATCTACTCGAATCACGTTTCCACTGATGACTCCGCAGTTCACCAGGATGAATTTTTCCCCTGATTGCTCTTGCAGGTTGTACCAAACGGGGGGAAGGGAACGGAGTAGTTGGTATGCTGCGGGAGGTAGTGTCGGCATGTCCGCGGACTCGTCATCAATAATCGAGTACTTGTTCTGGCTTGGATCCGAGGTGCGTGCCCCCTTCTGCAAGGAGTTTCTGAGCGCATCCGAAACCGTCGAACTGCTTCGCGATTCAACGATGACGCTGAACTCGTCATCGTCAGGATCGAATCGGCCCTTCGCCCTGGATTTCATGTGCCCGGTGTAGACGACCAGATTCCCCTCCCGGAGCATGGCACTGACGAAGCGGTTGTCCCTGATGCTGAGCTGATGCCAGTCGTACTCGATTTTTTCCAATTCCCGAGTCAGGCACTCCTCATGCGTGAAACTCGACCGCATGATGCTCTGGTTGCACACGACGAGGAAGGACTCGTGCAGGCCGCCCTTTTTCTTGTCCTTGGCGAGTTGCTCGAAGTTGACGTCGAAGAAGAGCTGCGTGAGCAGTTGCGACGCCTGCTCGTTCTGGGGGTCCAACGTGGCCGCACGCGCCGCGGCGTCCAGGCGCTCCTTGGCGCTCTTCGCCGCGTCCTGGGCCTGCGCCAGCAGTGTCTCCAGGCCAGGCTTGTCCGCCCCCACGAGCTTCTCCAGCGTGAAGCCCTCCGCCTTGCCGCACTTCAGGCGCACCCACCCCTTCTTCTGCGCGCCCTCCAGCTTCTGGCACTCCGTGCCGATGAGGACCTTCTTCACCACCTCCCCATCCGTGCTCGCGCTGCCGCGCAGATTCACTTCCGAGCCCTGGATGTAGACGCTCCCGGCCTCCTGCGCCCGGACTGACGCCCCCCCAATCACTCCCAGGCACAGCGCCCAGCTCCGCAGGTGAAACCCACTGGTCCTCTTCCGCATGAATCCTTCCCTCGGGAATGTAGGATGGGGTGGGCCCGTGTCCGCACCATCCGGTGCGGCACCGTTTCGTCCACCCTTCCGACGTTCCTCACGAGGGAGAAGCCTGCGCGAAGCGCCGGATTGGGGTCAAGGACGGCTCCGGCCGCGCCACATTCATGCGCTGGTTGCTCCTCCTCCCGGTGCTACGCCGCGAAGCGCGGGGACTCATCCTTTCCGTCTCCCCGCACCGCCTCCGGCTTCAGGAGGACGAGCCGCGTGTTCTCCCGGGCTTCCACCTGGAGCGGCCGCCGGGCCTCCAGGAGTGTGGAGCCGCGCTGGGACACTCTCAGCCCCTCGTGCTCGAAGTCCACCGCGCCCGACAACACGAACAGCTGGGAGCCCTCCTCGAGCGCATGCACTTGCCCTGGCGTCAGCTCGCGGTGCTCGCCGTGCTGGAACAGGCCGAGCCGGTCCTTGCGTCCGAGGAACCCGTACCGCTCGAACCCTCGCACCAGGTCGTCGAAGCGCCGCTCGGCGAACATCTTCCACATCCCCTCGCGCAGACGCCCATCCCCCTCGAGCAGTGGTTGGAGCGCCGAGCGGGGAATGCGCACCAACGTCGAGGCCGTCGCCGTGCGGATGGAGGCCGAGCGGCGCTCGCCCGTGAGCAGGGCGCTCTCCCCGAACACGGTGCCGCCACCGAGCTCGTCCACGAGCGCCTCACCCTGGGCCGTGGGGGCCAGCACGTAGACCGCGCCGCGCTCGAGCAGGTACAGCTCGTCGTTGGCGCTGCCCGCCTGGAAGACGTACTGGCCCGCGGGCAGCACGTGGCGCTCGGCGCGCGTGGCGAGGCGGCGCAGGGTGCTCTCGTCGAGGTGGGCGAGGAACGGCACGCGGCGCAACGAGCGAACCATCTGGGTGGAGCGCAGGTGGGCCCCGAGCCACGTGCGCTGCACCCGGGCCGCGAGTTTCTCCAGGGGCTGGCGCAGCTGCTGTTCCAGCCGCGACCGGACGACGCTCAGCAGGTTGCTCGGGGTGATGGGCACCACCGTCACCAGTCCGTGCCCCTGGCCGTATCCCGGGTTGGCCTCGAGGAAGTAGCGCGCCGCGGGTTTGTCGCAGTGTTTCCAGTACTCCCTCTCCATCTCCGACTCGCGCGTGCGCCAGCCGACGCGGCGCACCAGCGGCTGGGAGGGATCCACCATCTCGTGGCCGAACTCCGAGGCCAGGGTGGACATGAGGGACAGGATTTCAGGTGGCGTCTGCTGCTCGCGCCGCGGCCACACCTCTCCGAAGTACTTGGTGAGCAGCGAGTAGCTGGACGGGTGCACCAACGAGCCCAGGTAGAACACGCGCCGGCCCGGATGCTCCAGCATGTAGCGCCCCAGCCGCGCCAGGATGAAGCGCGCGTTGACGTTGCCTCCCCGGTAGGCGCGCAGCGAGCCCGCCTCCGCGCGGAACACGGCCAGGGGCTCTCCGCCGAGCTGCTTCTCGAAGAGGTGCACGGCGCAGTAGCCGACGGGGGCGCCCGCCTCGTTCTTGTGAACGAGGATCCACGTGTGCTCGGCCTTCGATTCGACGACGTAGCGGGCGAAGGCCTGCCGGTCCACTCCGTCGAAGATGTGCTGGTGGACGGCGAAGAGGTCGTCGGTGAGCTGGCGGCGCTCCTCGGTGGACAAGGTGTGGGGGCGGATGACGTCGGTGCTCGTGATGCGGGACATGGCGGCCTCGAATGGGAATGTCGTGTCGTGGGGAGTGGCTTGCCCTGACACGAAGCACTCTGCTCCGAGGGCGGCGGGGAGGCTGTGACGGGGCCAACATCCGGCGAGTGAGCGCCGTCACAGGGTGCTCGTGAGGCGTGCGCTTCGCGGGGACGCCTCTGCTAGGGTGCGCGGCCCGACCGAAAGAGAGGTTGCCATGGCCCCCCCCGTGCTTCGTTCCCTTTACCCGCCCCTCGAGTCCTACAACTCCGGCCACCTGCGCGTATCCGCGCTCCATGAGATCTACTTCGAGGAGAGCGGCAACCCGAAGGGCAAGCCGGTCGTCTTCGTCCACGGAGGGCCGGGCGGGGGCTCGGATCCCAAGCAGCGGCGCTTCTTCGATCCCTCGGCGTACCGCATCATCCTCTTTGACCAGCGCGGCTGCGGCAGGAGCACGCCCCACGCGAGCGTGGAGGAGAACACCACCTGGCACCTCGTGGAGGACATGGAGACGCTGCGCCGCCACCTGGGCATCGAGCGGTGGCTCGTCTTCGGGGGCTCGTGGGGCAGCACGCTCGCGCTGGCCTACGCCCAGAAGCACCCGGAGCGCGTCACGGAGCTGGTGCTGCGCGGCATCTTCCTCTTGCGCGCGCAGGAGATCCGCTGGTTCTACCAGCACGGCGCGCACACCTTCTTCCCGGATGCGTGGGAGGACTTTCTCGCGCCCATTCCGCCCGAGGAGCGTGGAGACCTGGTCCAGGCCTACCACCGGCGCCTGATGGGGGAGGATGACCGGGTGCGGCAGGAGGCGGCGCGGGCCTGGAGCGTCTGGGAGGCCCGGACCAGCAACCTCGTGCCCAGTACGGATCTCATCGCGCGCTTCGGCCAGGACGCGTTCTCGCTCGCCTTCGCGCGCATCGAGTGCCACTACTTCGTCCACCGCGCGTTCCTGCGCAATGACACCCAGCTCCTGGACGACGTGCCGCGCATCCGCCACATCCCGGGCGTCATCGTCCAGGGCCGCTACGACATCCCCTGTCCCATCGAGAGTGCCTGGGCCCTGCACAAGGCCTGGCCCGAGGCGGAGCTGAAGATCATCCCGGACGCGGGGCACTCGGCGTACGAGCCGGGCATCACCCACGCGCTCGTCGAGGCCACGGACCGGTTCCGCGCGTAGTTTCCCGCTCAGCCCATGACGGGCAGCACGAGGGCGGAGGGGTGGGCGGGGTCGTGGAAGACGCTCTGGTCCGCGGGCACGAGCGTCGTCGCGGTGGCGAGGGGCTCGCCGCTGCCGGGGTTCCGGGCGAAGCGCGGGTGTGCCCCGCTGGAGACCTGGAGCCGGAGGCGGTGGCCCTTGAGGAACCGGTGGGCGGTGGGCCACAGCTCGAGGGTGACGCGCAGGGTGCCATCGGGCTCGGGCGCGGGCCTACCGGGAACCAGGCGCAGCAGTCCATCGCAGACGTTGATGGACCTGCCCGCGCCGTCGACGTCACACAGGCGGGCGAAGAAGTCGGTGTGGGCGAGGCTGGAGCGGACGAAGAGCTCGGCCCGGACGGGACCGATGACCTCGAGGTCCTCGTCCAGCAGCGCGCTGGTGTACGTGAGGATGTCGGGCCGCGACTCCAATTCATGGTTGTCCCGGGGGCCCGCCTCGCGCGTCAGGAGCGCGCCGCCCACGGTGGGGGTCGGGTCGGCCGGATCATAGCGGTAGCGGTCGGGCTCCGAGGCTTCGGGCGTGGCGGGTGACAGGCTCCGGCCGGGTTGCAGGTGCCAGCGCTGCGGACGGGCGCCCGGCGGGGGCCACTCCGGGAAGTCGCGCCAGGTGTTCGCGCCCATGACGAAGACGCGCACGGGCGCCTCTCGCAACAGATGGCGCTCCCCCTTGAGGTGGGCCTTGAGCCACACCAGGGACTCGCGCGCGGCGGCCACCATCCCCGCGGGAGCGACGTGGGTCCAGGGGCCGATGGTCAGGTAGGGGTTGCGCCCGGCCCGGCGGAGCGCGGCGTAGTCGTTCACCTGCCAGGGCAGGAAGATGTCGTACCAGCCGCCGATCAGGTGCACGGGGGCGGTGACCTCGGAGACCGAGCCGCTGAAGTCCGCGGGGTTCCACCACGGGTCGCCCGCCGCGTCGTGTTGGAGCCAGTCCTGGTAGAAGGCAACGCGCTCGCCGACCGCGAGGGTGTCCACCTCGTTCAACGGCAGGTGCCGGAAGAGGGGCTTGAGCTTGCGGGCCGCGCCGAGCCGCGCGAGCGTGCCACCCAGCCCGGTCTTCTCCTGGGTGCGCACGAGGTGGACCCAGGACAGCACGGTATCGAGCGAGAAGGCACCGCCCGCGTAGGTCTGGTCGCGGAACTGGGACGCCGTCTCGTGCGCCACCATCGCCTTCAAGGCGGGCCCCGCCTCGCGCGCGAGTGCCCACTGCACGAAGCCCAGGTAGCTGGGCCCCACGGTGGCGAACTCACCGGTGAACCACTCCTGACGCTTCATCCACTCGATCGTCGCCAGTCCATCGGAGCCCTCGTCGCGGAACGGGTCGAGCTGGCCTCCCGAGCCGAAGGTGCCGCGCACGCTCTGGACGAGCGCCTGGAAGCCGCGCTCGGCGAAGAGCCTTCCGAACTGGAGCCCGAAGAAGCCCCGCCGGCCATAGGGCGAGCGGACCAAGAGGGTGGGCAACATCCCGCCTCCCCGAGGAACGTAGCGGTCGGCGAGCAGCTTGACCCCATCGGGCATCGGCACCTCGAGGTCTCGCTCGACGGTGACGTCGTGGGTGTCCGCGGGGGGCAGCTCCAGGAGACGCGAGAGGACGCGGCTGGCGACGGTCATGGCTGCCAGCCTTAACACCTAGCCCTGCATCTGTCCCTGGGGCGGGAAGCCGTGCTGCTCCCGGCCCTCGTTGCCGTCGTAGACCATGGTCGACTTGAACAGCTCGTAGCGGCCGTCGGCGGCCAGCGGCGCCACCCGGTTTCGCAGGGCGGCCATCTCCTGCTTCGTCATCGGCTTGAAGCCGCGTGCGATGGCCAGGTTCTGATGGAGGACCTCGATCGAGTCCATGCCGCTGATGGTGACGGCCACCGGCAGGCTCATCGCGTAGCGCAGGGCTTCCTGCACCGTCACCACGCCCTTCTTCACGGGCTCGGCGTTGCCCGACAGGCTCTTCATGCCCAGGGGCGCCATCTTGCGCCGGAGGACCTCGGGGAGCACCCGCTGCTCGAAGCTGCGGAAAGAGCCGTCGAAGGCGTTGAGCGGCATCTGCACCGCGTCGAACGGGTAGCCGTGCTTGAGCATCTCCAGGTGCAGGTCCGGGTGCTTGTGCCCGGTGAAGCCCACGAAGCGCACCTTGCCCTGCTTCTTGGCCAGCGTGAGCGCCTCCACCACGCCGTCCTTCTTGAAGTGCAGCTCGGGATCGTTCGGGTAGACGACCTCGTGGATCTGCCACAGGTCCAGGTGGTCCGTCTGCAGCCGCCGCAGCGAGTCCTCCAGCTGCTTCATGGCCACGTCCTTGCCGCGGCCGTGCGTGCACACCTTGGTCATCAGGAACGCCTTGTCCCGGCGATCCTTGAGGGCCTTGCCCATGATCTCCTCGGAGCGGCCCTTGTTGTAGTCCCAGGCGTTGTCCATGAAGTTGATGCCCGCGTCGAGCGCCTCCTGGATGATGCGGATGCCGACCTGCTCGTCCTGGGGCTTGCCGATGTGGAAGCCGCCCACGCCGATGGCCGAGACCTTCACGCCGGTCTTGCCGAACGGCCTCATGGGAATGGCCTCCGGGCTGGTGGCCTCGCTGCCCTGGGTCGTCGGGCCCTCGGCCGCCTCGGCCTCGGCTTGCGTCCCCAGGCTCGCCGTGACGGCGGCCATCCCGGCCAGTTGCAAGAACTTCCTGCGTGACGAGTCCATGTGCTCCTCTCGAGGGTGAACGAGGAAGGCTCGCATGCCGGGCCCCCTCGCGGCGGCTCCCGGGCGTCCCGGTGTCCAGATGTCGACCTGCGCGTCCATCCCACCCGGTTCGCCCACCAGGCCCCTCGCCGCCGGGCTGGATTCCGGCTGGGTGGAAAAGAGGGGTGCTTCGGGAACCCGCCTGGGGAGGAAGGGACCGTTCCCGTTGACGGGACGACCGCTCGGGGGGGTTGGACGACCACTCCCGCACGCGCCCGTGGACGCGGCCCGGTGGGATCTCTATCTTGCGCACCCTCATGGAACGCCCTGCCTCACCCCCTTCTCTGACAGCCCTCGAGCGACTCGTGCAGGAGCGCCCCCTGCCGAGCCATGTGGGTATCATCATGGATGGCAACGGCCGGTGGGCGGAGATGCGTGGCCTGCCGCGAATGGAGGGCCACCGCGAGGGCTCCACCAGCGTGCGCGAGGTGACCCGCTGTGCCCGCCGCGTGGGGCTCAAGGCCCTCACCCTCTACGCCTTCTCCTCCCAGAACTGGGCCCGCCCGGCCGAGGAGGTGGCCGCGCTGATGGACCTGCTGCGCGAGTACCTCGAGAGCGAGCGGGAGGAGATCCTGCAGAACGGCATCCGCCTCAACGCCATTGGCGAGGTGGACAAGCTGCCGCGCTTCGTGAAGGAGCCGTTGGACCGGCTGCGCGCGGAGTCGGCGAAGAACACGGGCATGGTGCTCACGCTGGCACTCTCCTATGGAGGGCGCGAGGAGCTCCTGCAGGCGGCACGCCGGGTGGCCGAGGCCGCCAGCCGGGGCGAGCTCTTGCCCGAGAACCTGGACAGCGAGACCTTCGAGTCCTATCTCTGGACGCACGATCTGCCCGCGGTGGATCTCGTGGTGCGCACCAGTGGCGAGCAGCGCATGTCCAACTTCCTCCTCTGGCAGATGGCGTACGCGGAGCTGTGTTTCAGCGACGTGCTGTGGCCGGACTTCCGGACCGAGGCCTTCCTGCGGTGTCTGGCGCAGTTCCAGCAGCGCGAACGGCGCTTCGGTCTCACCTCCGCGCAAGTCAAGCGAGAGGACTCCCAGCGGGCCAAGGCGTGAACGAGAAGAACAAGAATCTCGTCCTCCGGGCGGTGTCGGCGCTGTCGTTGCTGCCGGTCGTCGTCTTCCTGCTCTACATGGGTGGCCTGTACACCGCGCTGTTGTTGGGCGTGGCGTCGGCCATCTGTGTCAGCGAGTACTACCTCATCACCCAGAAGGAGCTGTCGCCCGCGGCCTGGGTGGGCATCGTGCTCGCCGGCGCGCTGCCCCTGCTGGCCCTGCGCCATCCCGAGCGCACGGGCGAGGGGGCCTTCTGGGTCACGGCCTTCTTCCTCATCTTCTCCTTCACCTACCACCTCATCCGGGGCCCCTTGCAGGAGGCGCCCACGCGGGTGGCCCACCTGGTGATGGGGTTCCTGTACGGCTCGGTGGGGCTGACGGCCATGTGTGCCCTGCGCCAGATGCAGGAAGGCCTGATGTGGGTCATCGCCGCGCTCGTCATCACCTGGGCCAATGACACCGCCGCCTACTTCGCCGGGCGGTTCCTGGGCCGCCACAAGCTCTACCCGGCGGTGAGCCCCAACAAGACCTGGGAGGGCTTCGCGGGAGGGCTGGTGGGCTCGGTGGTCGGCATGTTCATCGCCCGGGCCGGCTTCTTCCCGCTGCTCACGGTGACGGACTGTCTGTTCCTGGGCATTTGCGGCGGCATCCTCGGGCCCATTGGGGACCTGTGCGAGTCCATGCTCAAGCGCGCCTATGGGGTGAAGGACTCGGGCCGCGCCATGCCGGGGCATGGGGGCATCCTGGACCGCATCGACGCGCTCGTCTTCAACGCGCCCCTGGTCTTCGTCTACGTCACCTTCCTGCGTGGAGTTCTGCCGTAGCATCGAATGTCCGCTCGCCTGGTGGCCGGGCCTCGAAGCGGATTGTCGTGCCGGAGGCCCACGGTTACTGTTGGGCCCATGTTTCAAGACACCGCCCTGTTCATCCTGCTGCTCGGCGTGCTCGTCACCGTCCACGAGCTGGGCCACTTCCTGGTGGCCAAGGCCTGTGGGGTGAAGGTCATCCGCTTCTCCATCGGCTTCGGGCCCAAGCTGTTCGCCTTCACCAAGGGGGAGACGGAGTACCAGGTGGCGCTGCTGCCCCTGGGCGGCTACGTGAAGATGGCCGGCGACGCGCCCCACGAGGAGCTGGCGCCCGAGGACGCGGATCGGGGCTTCCTCAACGCCGCGCCGTGGAAGCGCGCGCTCATCGTGGTGGCCGGGCCGGTCTTCAACCTCGTCTTCCCCATCCTCATCTACTTCTTCGTGTTCGTGGGCGCGCACGAGGCCACCTCCACCCGTGTGGGCTTCGTGGATCCAGCCATGCCCGCGGCCGTCGCCGGCATCCGCCCGGGTGACCGCATCACCGCGGTAGAGGGTGAGTCGGTGCGCACCTTCGAGGACCTGCGCGAGGCCTTCGTCGGCCGCTTCGACCGGCCCGTGCCCGTCACCATCGAGCGCGATGGCCAGTCGACGACGCTCAGCGTGACGCCGCGCAAGATCGTCGAGTCCAATGCCGTCGACTCGGTGGAGCGGGGCCAGATTGGCATCCAGCCCATCCGCAAGCCCGCCGTGCTGGGCGTGCCCGCGGGTTCGGTCGCCGCCCAGGCGGGGTTCAAGAGCTTCGACCGCGTCCTGTCCGTCAACGGGGTGAACATCCCGGACGAGGCGGCGCTGCATGAGCAGCTGGCGAAGCTGCAGGGGCCGCTCGAGGTCACCGTGCAGCGCTCGCAGCCGGTGGAGGTGGGCGCGGTGTCGGGCGGTGTGCCCACCCTCGCCACGGTGAAGCTGGAGCGGCAGCCGGGGGGAGATGGCTTCTCCGCCCTGGGGGCCGAGCCCTCGGACATGTACGTGTCGTCCGTGTTCCCCGGCAGCGTGGCGGAGAAGGCCGGCCTGCGCGCGGGAGACCGGCTGGTGAGCTTCAACGGCGAGCCGCTGCGCTCCTTCAACGTCCTGGCCGGAGAGCTGAGCACCCTCAAGGAGAAGCCCTTCACGCTCTCCTGGCGCTCGTCCACGGACGGGCAGGAGCACACCCAGCAGTTCGCCCAGGCGATGCGCACCACCACGGACGAGATGGGCCAGGAGTCCTCGCGGCTGGAGCTGGGCGTGCGGCCCTGGCTGCCCTCCTCGGCGGAGCTGCTGCCGGTGGACACGGTGGTGGTGACGCTCGGGGTGGGCGAGGCGCTGCGCGAGGCCGTCGTCGTGGTGCCGAAGATCGTCGGTCAGATGGTGAAGGTCATCGGCGGGCTCGTCAGCGGCCAGGTGTCCACCAAGACGCTCGGCGGCCCGGTGATGATGTACCAGCTGGCCTCCAAGAGCGCGGAGCAGGGCTGGGACAGCTTCCTGCACCTCATGGCCATCATCTCCATCAACCTCGGGGTGATGAACCTGCTGCCCATTCCCATCCTCGACGGCTTCCACCTGCTGTCGGCGTTCTGGGAGGCCATCCGCCGCCGCCCCATTCCGGTGCGCGTGCGCGAGATGGCCAACGTGGTCGGCCTCATCCTGCTCGTGGCGCTCATGGGCATGGCCTTCTTCAACGACATCACCCGATAGCGAGGTGGGAATGCGGCGGTTGTTCGTGGGAGTGAGCGTGGGGTTGGGGCTGCTGTCGGGTTGCGCCGCGCGGGCCACCCGGGGCGACGAGGACACGGCGGAGCGCGCTTCCGCCACGCGGGGCTACCTGGAGGAGGGGCTCGCCTCCTACTACGCCGATCGCTACAACGGCCGGGCCACCGCCAGCGGCGAGAAGCTGGATCCGAAGAAGTTCACCGCCGCCCACCCGAAGCTGCCCTTCGGCACGTGCCTCAAGGTGGTGAACATGGAGAACAACCGCTCGGTGGAGGTGCGCGTCAACGACCGGGGCCCCTACGTGAAGGGCCGGGTGGTGGACGTGTCGCACGCCGCGGCCAGGAAGCTGGATCTCCTGGACAAGGGGCTCGCCCGGGTGCGGCTCTACCGTTGCGCGACCCGCGTCTCGCAGCTCGACGCGCAGCTCGACGTGCCCAACGAGTCGCGGGCGGGGTAGAAGCCCTCCCCATGTTCCTCGCCCTCGACAGCTCCACCCTCACGTTGTCCCTGGCCCTGGTGGAGCGGGAGGGCGAGGGGCTGCGCGTCCTCGAGCACCTGGTGGTGGCGCCGCCGCGCAAGCAGAGCGAGGCGCTCCCCGGTGTCGTGGGGGAAGTGCTCGCCCGTCACGGGGTGACGCTCGGCGCGCTGGAGGGGCTGGTGATTGGCCTCGGGCCGGGCTCCTTCACGGGCTTGCGCATTGGCCTGTCGTGCGTGAAGGGGCTCGCGTACGCGGCGCGGCTCAAGGTGGCCGGGGCCTCGTCGCTCGCGGCCGTGGCGCTGGAGGGCCCCGAGGGGCCGTCGCTCTTCGCCCTCGCGGTGGCGCGCAAGGACGACCTCTACCTGGGGCCCTACCGGCGCACGGGCCTGGGGGTGGAGGCCCTGGGCCCCGAGGAGGCCATGAGTCCCGAGGAGGTCGCCCAGCGCATGGCCGCCGAGCCCGAGGCGCTCGCCCTGGGCCCCGCGCTGCCCGAGTACCGCGCGGCCCTGGAGCGCCTGGGGGTGGCCCCGTCGCGGCTGCTTGAGGCTCCCACGTTCCCCTCGGCGGTGGCGCTCGCGCACCTGGCGCGGCTGCCCGAGGCGCAGTCGCTGGAGGCGCTCTTCGCGCTGGAGCCGCACTACGTCCGCGCCTCCGCGCCCGAGCTCAACCCCAAGTTCCCTCCGCTGCCCGGGCCCGCGCCCACCGCGCGCCTCAAGGAAGACTGACTCGACGACTGAGTCAGGGGCCGGCGACGCCGAAGGCATCGTCGGGCATGAAGCTCAGGGTGATGCGCGCGCCGCCTCCGCCAATGGTTTGCGTGGCGTCCGGTCCGAAGTCATAGGAGCGCTGCGACAGGGGCAGCTCCAGCCCCAGCGCCAGGTGTTGGGAGAGCCGGACGCGCCCGTCGAGGGTGACGTAGGTGATGGACTCGAAGCCGTCCCGGGGCTCGGCGTACACGCCCGTCACCCACCAGTGCCGGGCGCGCATGCGCAACATCCCCAAGCCCCGGCGCACGAGTCTCGCCTCCAGGATGCCCTCCGCGCCCGGACCGACGTGGTAGTCGCGCACGAGCAGCGACTCGAGGCCGAGACTGCCCGCCGCGGCGAACCCCAGGCCGCCCAGGATGGCGCTGCCCTGCAGGAACACCTCCTGGCCGAGCCTCGCCTGCACCGTCGTCCCCAGGCCCAGGCCCACGGACGACACCCGGACGATGTTGTTGGCGCCGAAGTCATAGAGGCCGAACAGGCCCCACAGGCCTTTCACCGGGCTCGTCAGGCCCCCGTACTGCCCGCCCAGGAGCAGTCCCCGGATATAGAGGTTGCCCATGATGATGCCGGGAAAGGTCAGCCCCGCGCTCGCGTCGAAGTAGGAGAAGGGATAGCGGTAGCGCCACGTCGGATCGCCCAGGGCCCCGTAGGTGAGCTCCGCCGCCAGCGACACCTGAGGCCCCGCCTCGAGCAGGCGCCTGGGCGTGGTGGCCGTCCGGTCCTCCAGCCGCGTCATCAGGCTCACGCCCGGGGTGAGGACGAAGGAGAGCGGCGGCGCCGAGTCGATGTCGCCCGAGGAGACCTCTCCGCCGAGCAGCCAGTCGTTCAGCGATGCACCCGGACTGAGGAGCAGTCCCGTGAGCCGGCGCAGCGGACTCACCTGGCCACCTCCCTCGGGAATCACGGCGCGGTAGGTGCGGTAGAGCACCTCGCCCAGGAACATGCCGCCGAGCGTGGTGGTGATTTGATCATTGATGGCCGGGGCCTCGTTCTCCGCGAAGTACTCCCAGCCCAGGCTGGCGGCGAAGTTGTAGAGGCCCGCGCGCCAGAAGGGCATCCCGGAGGAGCGCGCGAAGTTGTAGATGAGCGAGCCGTGGTAGGGGTGGCCGAACTGGTTGGTGATGAACTGGTCCACGTCGAAGGTCCACCCGTGGGTGCCATCGAAGTGCCCGCGCGTCGTCTCCCAGGAGATGACGGCGAAGGGCTCGCGGGTGATGAGGTTGTGGAAGGAGAACAGGCCGATGTTGAACGCCGCGGCCTCGAACGCCGGGACGAGGTAGCTGCGGCGCAGTGGCGCATCCGCGGGAGGCTGCTCCCTCGGGGGCTGCGCCTTGCCGGTCTCGGGCAGGGCGGCTGGGGGCACCTCGGCGGCGTGCCCGAGCGCCCCCCACGTCACCAGCAGGGCCGCCATCAGCGCGCCCCCTCTCACGGCCACGTCCCTCCCAGGGCCACGCCGCCTCCGCCCGGGAGCAGCAGGGGCGCCGCGGAGACCGCGCGGGCGGGGCCGGGAGCCCAATTCCACATCGCCGCCGCGATCCCCACGGTGCACACCCCGACGAGCGCCAGGCCGATGCCGCCCAGTTGGGTCTGCTGGCGCTTCCAGCGCTCCACCTGGACTTCCGCGGGGCTCACGGGCAGCGAGGCCACGCTGCCTTCCTGGACGTTGGAGACCAGCCAGACGAGCGTGCCGGTGAGGGTGAAGCCCGCCCCGATGCCGGCCACCAGGGGCGCCCGGGAGCGCATGGGCACGCGCGGCACGGACTCGGTGGCGGGGAACTCGGCCGGAGCGGTGGGGGTGGCTCCCAGGAGGGTCGCGCTCAACAGGAGGGGAAGCATGCTCGGGTCGCAAGAGGGAGAAGGAACGGCGCGGCCCTCGTAACACCCCCGGTGGGGGTCCGCTCGCGGAAGGGCCAGGCGCGGTGTCCGTCCGGGGCGCTCGCATCCATGAGTCGACGTTTGCCGGGAGACCTCGGCCCCGGCCGGGGGGACGGGGTGACATCCGGTGGGGGGGAGGCGAGATGCGGGACCCACCTGGCCGGGGCTTGGGGTAAAGGGGGCGCCATGAACGAGAACCTGCGAATCGCCGTGGTGGGCGCCACGGGCGTGGTGGGCCGCGAGGTGGTTTCCACGCTCTTCGACCGGGAGGTCTCCGCCGAGCAGCTCACCCTGCTGGCCTCGGAGCGCTCCGCGGGCGAGGAGCTGGACTACGGCGAGGAGACGCTGGAGGTGGAGAAGGTCTCGGCCGAGTCCTTCCGGGGCATGGGGCTGGTGCTCCTGGCCACGCCGGCGGAGGCGTCGCGCTCGCTCGCGCACCAGGCGCAGGCGGCGGGGGCGTGGGTGGTGGACGTGAGCTCCGCCTTCCGGGCCGAGGGCGCCGTGCCGCTGGTGCTCCCCGGCTTCAACTCCGAGCTGCTGGAGGCGAACTTCAAGGGCCGCCTGGTGGCGCTGCCCTCGGCGGTGACGACCGCGCTGGCGTGCATCCTCGAGCCGCTGCGTCAGGCCTTCGGCGTGGCCCAGGTGCAGGTGACGGCGATGATGGGGGTGTCCTCGGCGGGCAACGCGGGCGTGCGCGAGCTGGAGCAGCAGACGGCGGCGCTCCTGTCCGGGCGGGACCCCGAGGCGCACACCTTCCCCCAGCGCGTGGGCTTCAACCTGGTGCCCCAGGTGCGCCCCTTCCTCGCCAACTCGCCGTGGACGGAGGAGGAGGCGGGCTGGACGCTGGAGTGCGCGCGCCTCTTCGCGCCCCGGGGCGAGGTGCCCGTGGTGGCCGGCACCGCCGTGCAGGTGCCCACCTTCCACGGCCATGGCCTCAGCCTCCAGGTGCGCCTGAAGAAGCCCGCGCCGGTGGATCAGGCCCGCGCCGCGCTCAAGGGCTCGCCCGCCCTCAAGGTGCTCGACTCCCCCGGGGAGAAGGTCTACCCCATGCCCAGCCTCGTCACCGCGGACCCCACCGTCCATGTGGGCCGCCTGCGCTCCTTCCCCCAGTCCCCCGAGTGGCTCACCCTCTTCGCCACCGTGGACAACGCCGGCCGGGGCGCCGCCCTCAACCTCGTGGAGGCGGGCCTGCGGCTCGCCGCGCGTCCCGCCTGACAATTTGGCAAGGTCGTTTCGGCCGTCCCTGCCCATTTGACGGCGGGTGGGGGGGCCCGCTCCGGGCGCCGGAGGGGGCGGGGCCGGATTCCTCCTGGCCCCTGGCTTGCTAACCTCTTCCGCACCCATGCGCACCTTCCTCTTCACGACCGCGTTGCTGCTGTCCTCCGCGGCTTCGGCTCAGGTGTCATTCACGTTCGGCACCTCCAACACGCAGACCCTGAGCTTTGGCAAGGCCGACTGCCCGAATCCCGTGACCGTCACCTGGACGCGGAACATCCAGCCCTGCGACAGGCTCAACCTCTGGATCACGACGACGGGCTCGTGTCAGGGGTCCGCGGGCGACACCTCGAAGGGGGATGTCCCGCTGGACGAGATCCCCCTGTCGACCTTCCAGGGTTCGACCCAGGGCACCTTCAACCTCGAGCGCTCGCGTCTGCCCTTCGGCTCGTCGGATGCGGGGGGGGCCTGTGGCAGCCTCGCCGAGGAGCGGACGTTCACGCTGTGCGGCGCCACCCGGCAGATCGAGGGCATCATTGGCTGCTCCTCCACGGTGGTGAACGCCACCGCGGCCAAGATCATCTACGATGGCAAGCCGCCCGCCGCGCCCGCGCTCTCCGCGACGAGCGGGATGGACAGCGCCGCGAGCTTCACCGTGAGTGCCCCGACGGATGCCACCCGGGGGGTGGTGAGGGTCCTGCTCAGTGGAGAGGAGGTCCGGAAGGTGGAGTGGTCGCTGGGCAAGGGGGCCCTCCTGGTGGAGAACCTGGAGAATGACGTCACCTACGAGGCCGAGGCCACCGTCTTCGACGCGGCGGGCAATGAGAGCGATCCGAGCTCGCGCGTGCAGGTCATCCCCACCAAGACGTATGGCTTCATGGAGCACTACGGCGAGTCGAATGGGCAGGAGTTTGGTTGTGGGGCGGTGGGCGGTGGGGTCGCGGGTGGCGCGGTGCTGGCCGTCCTGGGTTTCTGGTTGTTCTCAAGGAGAAATCGTTCATGGCTCGAGCAGTAGCCCTCGGTGTCGCGGTGCTCCTCGCCGCGCTCCCCGGCCAGGCCCAGGAGTATTCCGACGCGCCCACCCAGTCGCCCCGTGGCGGCTCCGTGGAGTTGCGGCTCGGCAGCTACCGCCCGCGGGTCGACGCGGAGGAGGGGCTGGGTGGCACGCCCTTCAAGGACATCTATGGTGAGGGGCGCTGGTGGCTCTTCGAATTGGAGTTGCAACGCTTCTTCTACCAGGGCATCGGCACGGCGGGGGTGAGCCTGTCGGGGGGCTACGCGGAGAAGTACGGCTACGCCCTGCAGAAGGACAGACAGACGCCAAGCGCGGAGCGTGCGGGCTTCCACGTGATTCCCCTGCACCTGAGGGGCGTCTACCGGTTCGACTATCCGGCGTTCCAGTGGGGCTTCCCGTTGATTCCCTACGTCAAGCCGGGGCTCGTCTTCATTCCGTGGTGGGCCACCAAGGGCGGCAAGCTCGACGAGGCACCCGCGAAGGACGCGGTGGAGGGAGGCGAGGGGGTGGAGGGGAGCCCGGCGGTGGCCGCGCGCAAGGGCACCGGCGTCAGGTTCGGCTGGGAAGTGGCCGTGGGTCTGTCCTTCATGCTCGACGTGCTGGAGCCGCGCTTCGCGCGCGACTTCGACTCGGACATGGGCATCAACCACAGCTATATCTTCGCTGAATACACGTACTCGAAAGTGAACAGCTTTGGGCAGCCGGGTTTGAACTTGTCGGACTCCTACTGGATGTTTGGTCTGGCGCTGGATTACTAGGCCCTACATGACTCTCCCTCCGTGCTTCTCCGTTCGGGCCCTGACGGCAGTTCTCGTGGTGGCCGTGGCGCTGTCGGGTCCTGGTTGCCACAGGGCGGTGAAGCCCGAGGCCGGAGGGGATCGCACGGTGGAGGCCGGAGTGCCGGTGGACTTCGGTGCCGAGGGCCGGGACGCCCCCGTGGTGTCCTGGGACTTCGGTGACGGCTCGCCGGCCCAATCCGGCGCGCGGGTGGCCCACGCCTTCGAGCGTCCGGGCACCTACGCGGTGCGGGCGCTGGACAAGGACGCGGTGCTGGCGAGCGCCACGCTGACGGTGGTGTCCCGGCCCGTGCTGCGCGCCATCCCGGAGGATGCCGAGGTGGCCCTCTTCTTTCCCCAGCTGCGCGGCAACGTGGACCCGTTGATGGGCTTCATGTCGCAACTGGTGGGCGAGTCCCAGGTGCTGCAGACGCTGGACTCGATTCCCCTGCTGGCGCTGGTGCTGCGCGATGTGACGGGAGGGCAGGCGCGCCTCGTGGATCCGGACGAGGGCCTGGGCTTCTTCTCCCTGCCGCGCTTCGAGGGCTCGGTGGTGCTGCTGGGCGTGTTGGACACCCAGGCCGCGGTGGATGCGGTGGTGCAGGAGGTGCAGTCGCGGGGCGCCCGGGTGATGCGGCGCGAGCCCCAGGGCATCGTCTTCCTGCGGCGGGACAATGGCATGCCGATGGTTGTCTTCCCGGATCGCGGCTACCTGTACGTCGTGGTGCCGGACGCGCCGGAGTCCGAGTCCGAGCAGGAGGAGGGCACGCCGCAGCAGGTGCTGGCGGAGGTGGGCGAGGACAGCCTCGCGGCGGTGGAGGAGGTGCGCGCGCGCATCCAGGGCGCGAGCGGCTCGGGACTCTCCGAGCAGCCGCTGCTCACGTCGCTGCGCGCGAAGGTGGGCGCGGGCCACGTGCACGTGTTCGCCCGCCCCGAGGGCGAGGACGCGTCCGCGAGCATCCAGGGCTTGTGGGCGGCGCTGACGTTCCAGGACACCCGGGCGGACCTGGAGGGGTGGGTGGTGTCGGACAAGTCGCTCTTCCAGGGCGGCACGGCGCCGGGCTCGGAGCTGCTGGCCCGGGCGCCCCTGGGGCCCATCGCCGCGCTGTCGGTGTCCCTGCCTCCCGAGACGCTGGCGAAGCTCGTCTTCGGCGCACCCGGCTCGGAGCGCCGCGCGCAGACGGAGCAGCGCATGGCGCGCCAGGGACTCGACGCGGCCGGCGTGCAGGGGATGCTGGGCGCGCTGCGCGGAGACCTGTCGTTGCTGGCCTACCTGGACGCGCCGGCCTTCTACCGCCACCTGCTCAAGGGCGCCCAGTTGCCGGAGCCGCGCGGCAGCGTGTTGTTCCAGGCGGGGCTCGTGCGCTCCGAGCCGGTGCTGGAGTGGCTCACCGGGGTGCTCAAGTCGCGCGGGCAGCCCTTCGAGGTGCGCAAGGAAGGGGGCGCCACGCGCCTGACCACGCGCGTGTTCGAGCAGCCGGTGGACGTCAGCCTCACGGCGGACCGGCTGACGCTGCGCGGGGGCGAGTCGCTGACGGCGCGCGCGCAGGGCGGGGTGGGCGAGGAGCTGCGCCAGCGCTTCGGGGCCCAGGGCTTCGAGCCGGGCCACCTGTCGGCCATGGTGGACATGGGCCGGGTGCGCTCGGAATTGGATTCACCTCGGGAGGTGCCCGGCGTGCCGCCGCAGCAGCTTCCCATGGCGCGTGCCCTGGTGGGCACGTTGATCGATCAACTGCCGCCCATCGAGAGCCTCTTCCTCGACTTCGCGCCCGAGCAGGGGGGCGGCCGTTTCCGCATGAGCACCGTCTTGCGCTCGCGCTGAGGTTGCCGCCGTGTCCAGCTCGCTCACCATTCTCTATTTCGCCGCGGCGCGGGAGCGCGCGGGGCTCGCACGCGAGTCGCTGGAGGTGCCCGTCGGCACGCGGGTGGGGGAGGTGTTGAGCCTGCTGGCCTCGCGCCACCCCGGGCTCGCGCCGCTGCTGCCCCACCTGCGGGTGGCGGTGAACCAGGAGTTCTCCACGTCCGAGACCGAGGTGCCCCCGGGGGCCGAGGTGGCGTTGATTCCGCCGGTGGCGGGGGGCTCCGGTGGGCTGTTCCGGGTGGTGGACCGGCCGCTGCGCCTGGAGGAAGTGGTGGAGGCGGTGGCCAGCGAGGCGTTGGGCGGGCTCGTCACCTTCTCGGGGGCGGTGCGCAACCAGACGAAGGGCCGGCGCGTGGTGAGGCTGGAGTACGAGGCCTATCCTCCCATGGCGGAGAAGAAGCTGGCGGAGATTGGGGCCGAGGTGGCCGAGCGGTTCAACGGCACGCGGCTGGCCATCGTGCACCGGGTGGGCACGCTGCATCCGGGCGAGCTGGCGGTGGTGATCGCCGCCGCGGCGCCGCACCGCAAGGAGGCGTTCCTCGGGTGCGAGCACGCGATTGAACGGCTCAAGCAGGACGTGCCCATCTGGAAGAAGGAGTTCTTCGAGGATGGCGAGGTGTGGGTGGGCCTGGGGCCCTGAGCCGGGTTGACAGTCGAGTTTTTGGTCCCTGGCGAGAAACCGCGAGTATCTTCCGCGCTGGAGGCCACATGGGTTTCGAACTTGAGGTTGACAACTATCGTGCCCTGCGCCGGATTCGCTGGAAGGCGAACGGCGTCTGCGCGCTCGTTGGTCCCAATGGCAGTGGCAAGACGACTCTGCTGAGCGTGCTGCAGTTTCTGAGACGCGCCACAGTGGAAGGCTTTGGAAAAGCGCTAAGCGCACACGGTGGTGCCTTCCTTTTTAAGCACTGGCAAGCAGCCGCCAATGAGCCCGTTCGATTTGCACTTACCTCCGGAGTTGCGCGGTGGGAGGCCGAACCCTCCACGCGTGGACCCGGTGTCGTTGAGCCCGTTCCCGAACGTCTTATTGTCGGTCAGGAGGTCGTGGCGGAACAGCGAGCCGGCGAAGCTAGTTTTCGGCTTCTTGAGGAAAACAAGATCCTTGGTGACCAAGGCTTTCTGTCTGCTGTGTCGATATCGATCCCTAACTTAGGGGATTTGTACCTCCTATTGGCCTGCCTGGCATCCCCGATTTTCTACAGCTTCGATGCCTTTTGGCAGTTGAAGAGGGATGGGTCACGAGAGGGGACGGACGTCAAACTCAACCCAGATGGGCGCAATGTCTTCACCGTCCTGCGCAACTGGATCGCGGGAAAGAGAGAGCATCGACCTCTCTGGGAGTGGGTGCGAAACGGCCTGCGGGAGTGTTTTCCGGATCTGTTTGATGACCTCGACTTCGCGGTCGCCGGCCAAACCGTCGCTGCCCAATTCTACGGTCCCCGAGGTGGCGATCCGACACCCATGCACCTCGCTCCGAACGGGCTCCTCATGGCGCTACTTTCGCTCTGCGCGGTCGCATCGGGGGAAGACGATGAGGTCATCTGCATCGACGAACCAGAGAACGGTCTCCATCCGTATGCGATACAGCGGCTCGTTGCGCTCATGAGGGAGCGTGCCGAGTTGCATAGACTGACCATTGTACTCGCTACGCACTCACCGACATTACTGAACGAGTTCAACGGCCAACTGGACCACGTCTTCATCATGGAGCCGGGGCATGAGAGCCTCCCTGTACGGCTCGACCAGCACCAGAATCCGGAGTGGCTCCGGAACTTCGCCCTCGGCGACCTCTACATGAATCAGACGATCGCCCCGCAGGTCCCGCCGAAGACATGATCCGGGTGCAGCTCGTTGTGACCGGGGAGATGGAACGGGTCGCGTTGGCGGCATCGTTGCGCCATGCCTTCCCAGAAGATGAGTTGGAGTTTTGGCCGACGCAGAAGGTGCAGGACTTCACGTCGAGCAGGCTGGGAAGTCACCCGGGACGCGTGCCGGGGCTGAAGACGCGCGCTCGGGAGATGGCTCAAGCGATCGTGTCGGCGTTCGAGCCGGGCAGGTTCTTGAATGCCATTCCAGACCTGGTGCTCGCCGTTGACGATCTCGAACTGGTCAACGTGGACCAGCCGCATGTCGTGACCGCGTACCTCGCGCGGGAGCTCGAACTCACGCTCAAGGACCGGAAGTTCCTGCCAGCCGACGAGACGCGCGTGCGCGAGCACCTTCGCCGCCGCGCCTCGTTCCACCTCTTCGTGCCCATGCCCGAGGCCTACTTCTACGCGGAGTCCGCCGCACTCACTCGTGCTGGAGCAAAGGCGGCGAGCCGATTCGACGTGGCCCAGCACGATACGGAAGCCTTCGAGGTGGACGACCCCGATTACCGTCAATGGCTCCAGAGGCGAGCGCCCAACGCGGTCGAGCCCCACCGGCACCCCAAGCAATACCTCCGGTACCTGTGCGATCCGAACGCGAGTGCCGAGCGGGCCTATCGTGAGACCAAGGAAGGGGCTCAGGCTCTGGAGCGGCTCGCCTGGTCGGAGGTAACGGCTCGGGAGGCCCGTGAGGCCTACGCCCGAGCACTGCTCGAGGACTTCGCCGAGGGCATCGGCGCGAACTGGCAGTCACCCGGCCCCGTCGCACCACTCACCGCACGGCGGAGCGGAGGGCTCCTCCGGAATCTCGCGCCGGCAGTGCCGCCGACGGCAGCCGTTCTCGGCCAGTCGTCCTGAAAGAGGGCTCCTTCTATCCGTCGCCGAGGCAGGCCGCGTCGTGACGGACGACGTGGAAGCCCTCCGCCTCCGTGGGCGGCACGTAATACCTCGCCGCCTCGTGGTGGAGCGCCTCGCTCACCTCGAACCAGAACAGACCCGCGGGCCGTTCGGCATTGCGCCGGCGCAGCCGCTCGAGGCACAGCGTCTCCGGCACATCCATCACGTGGAGCACGTGGTCGGCTCCCATGGGCTCGAAGATGCCGCGCACCCAGGCGCGGTCGCGCGGCGTGTTCCCAGCGAAGTCGAGCACCAGCGAGCAGCCCACGCGCAGGAGTTCACGCAGGTGCGGCCCCATCAACCCACGGCAGCGCGTGGAGTGGCGCACGTAGTCGCGCAGCGTCTTCACCTCACCCCCCAACAGGGCGATCCACTGGTCCTCGCAGATGTGCGCCGCGGGGAGCTCGAGCGCGAGCCTGCGCGCGAGCGTCGTCTTGCCCGAGCCCACCTTTCCCGCGATGAAGTGCAGCACGGGATGCCCGGCGCTCATCTCAGTGGACGCCGAAGCTGCCGGGCAGCGTTGTCCTCACGCCAGCGTCGGGCAGGGTGTCCGGGGCGAGGGGACGCGCCGGGGTGTCCACGCCGAGCCGCTTGCGTTCGGCCTGCTCCTTCTCGCGCGCGGCGGCGAGGGCGCGGGCATTGGACTCCGCCATGTGCTCGGGCGAGTGCCCCGCGAGGATCAACCCCACCGGGATGCTGAGCAGGAGGGCGAGCAGCATCGCGAGCAGACCCAGGTCGCGCGCGCCCAGTCCACTCGCGCGCTTGCCCGCCACCGAGGGGGCGAGCAGCAGGGACAGCTCTCCCTGGGACAGGCGCACCCGGTCCTCCGCGGTGAGCTCCACCCAGGCACTGGCCCCGGAGCGGCGCAGCTCCGTGTCGGGCACCGGCTGGAAGGCGTCGCCGCGCCGGCTGCGCTCGACGCGCGAGGCGGGCGGCACGAAGACGCGGTAGCCCTCCGGGGTGCGCTCGGCGATGAGGAAGGGCTCCTCCGGCAGGGTGAAGCCGTAGAGGGGCAGGGCCACCGTTTCATCCGGCGCGGCGAGCACGCGCGTCTGCTCGGGGCCGAAGTTCCAGGCCTCATTCCGGGTGGTCCCCCAATACAGCTCGCAGAACAGGCCGTCGTGGCTCGCCTTGGTCTTCATGGCGTGGGGGATCATAGACGGCTCCCGTCTCCGTGGCTCCCTTCTATCGGCGCGATTCGGCCCCGCGAGGCACCTCCTGGTTGCTCGGAGGACGAGCCCCGTGCGCCGTGGGCTGACTGTCCAGGCGGGCGAGCCCGCTCGTCGTCACGGGACGTGAACCCGTTCACGAAGTCCATGGACTTTCACTCTCATGTCTCATCCGGGAGGAATTCCTTGGAGGATGGGAATCAGGTGGGGTGGCTCTGGGATACGAGGAGGCCGTGTGCCTTTTTGGCTTTCTCTCGTTTACTCGTATTCCACGATGTGCTTGTTTGCCCGGCCAGCGCCCGGGAGGGGGGCCGCCTGTTTCTATCCACCAGGATGAGGAGTTGCCAGATGGCAGCGAATGCCGCGTTCCATTTCAATGACAGGCGGATGGCCGCGGTGCTCCGGCCGAGCCTGGGGGCCGTCCGCGGGGAGCCCCGGTACGCGCGCATCGACGCACTCATCCAGACGCTGGCCAGAAGGGACGAGGCCGTCTTCGACATCCATGTGGATGGCACTCGGCACCGGATCGCCTGGCCCATCGACTTCTCCAACTATCGTGTCATCGCGAACACGTATCCCGTGTCCCTGGACTTGAGCAGGCGCGGGCATTTTCCGGCGCTGGAGAAGCTCCGCGCGCACATGCTCCAAGGGGATTTCGATCTGCTCACCTATTACACGTGCAGCACGGTCTCCTCGCTCTACCTCCAGAACAGTCAGGATCGGATGGACTGGTTCTTCGCCCTGGACTACTTCGTCGATGGGCACTCGGTGCCGCCAGAGCTGCGCGAGGCGGTGGTGCACGACCTGTCGGCCTGGCTCGAGGACCGGCGCCACGTCAGCCGGCTGCCATGGGTGAACATGAGCTGCGCCCTGCTGCGCATCGTCCTGGAGGACATCGAGCGCGTGGGGCTCGACACCTCGCGCATCGTGCGGGAGATCCGCGGTTACTACGAGGGCTTCCTGCTGGAGTTCGACAAGCAGGTGTCGCTGCCGCGCTACCTGGACAACCGGGGCCTGACGATCGGCATGCGGCCGGAGCTCGAGTTCTGCTTCGCCTACCTGGGCAGGCCACTGCCCGAGCGCGACCGGGACGCGGCCGAGCGGATGAAGCATGTCGCGGCCGACCTCGTCGCGTTGCAGAACGACGTGCTGTCCCTGCGCAAGGAGGAGGAGCAGGAGCAGGAGCACCTGCGTCTGAAGTCCTATTTTCCCGTCGGCCACGAGTACGTGTCGTTCGCGAGGGATTTCTACGCGGCCCGCTTCGGCGAGTTCCTGGCGATGCGTCCACGCGCCCCCGGTTGCCTGGAGGCGCTCTGGAAGATGTGCGGCCAGTGGATCTCCGGCAGCCTGCTGTGGCACTTCACCAGCCGGCGCTACGACCTGGGGCAGTTCCAGCTCCTGGCGTGAGTGCCGCTACCGCTCATCCGGCAGGGGCCGCTCCACGCGCTCGCGCAGGGCGCCGGCCTCGAAGGGCTTGTCGATGCTCTCCACCGAGGCCTCCGCGAGGAAGGCCCGCGCCCGGTCGGTGAAGGCTCCGCCCGTCATGAAGATGATGCGTGGCAGGTACTCGGGACGCCGCCGCGCGAGCGCCGCGTGCAGATCCATGCCCGTCATGTCCCCCATCATCAGGTCGCAGAACACCCGGTCGTAGCCGGGATCCCCGCACAACAGCTCGAGCGCCTCGCGCCCGCTGTGCACGACCTTCACCTCGTGGTGGCGCCCGAGCACGCGCACCATCATCGTGCCGATGGCGGGCTCGTCGTCGACGATGAGCACGCGCCGGCGCGAGGGCGCCGGTTGCTTCACCACCCGAGGGGCCAGCTCCGGAGCCGTGGCCTCGTCGAGGACGGGCAGCACGAGCTGGAAGCAGCTCCCGCGTCCGGGCTCGCTCTGGACCTTCATCTCGCCGCCCATGCTCCGGATGATGTCCAGGCTGATGGGCAGTCCCAGGCCGGTGCCCTCGCCGGGGAGCTTGGTGGTGAAGAAGGGCTCGAAGATGCGCGCCAGGACCTCCGCGCTCATTCCCTTGCCCGTGTCGCGCACCTCGATCACCACCTGGGAGCCCTCCATCCGGGTCCCCACGGTGATGGCGTGGTGGGTCGCGTCTCCCTCGGGGATGGCCTGGGCGGCGTTGATCAACAGGTTGAGGATCACCTGGCCCAGCTTGGACTCGTTGCCCGGCACGCG
Organism: Cystobacter fuscus; assembly: GCF_044360685.1. GTDB lineage: Bacteria > Myxococcota > Myxococcia > Myxococcales > Myxococcaceae > Cystobacter > Cystobacter fuscus_C. The sequence continues at coordinate 3,347,508 of NZ_CP043491.1, forward strand.
CGGTACGGGCATGACGTGGCGCACCACCTGGGCCCGATGGCGGATGTGAGGCATGGCCATGGACAGGCTGAGCTCCAGGGCCGCGCCCACGTCCACCGGCTCCGTGTGGGAGTCGCTCGCGCGCGCCAGGGTCCGCAGCTCCCTCACGATGGAGCGGATGCGCTCGGCGCCCTTGCGCGCGTCTTCCAGGGCCTGGGCCGTCTCGCGCAGCCGCTCGGTGGCGGAGGGGGACAGCTCACTGGCCAGCGCGCCGAGCTGCTCCAGGGCCACGTGCAGGTTGCCGGTGACGAAGGCCAGCGGGTTGTTGATTTCGTGCCCCACGCCCGTCGCGAGCTGGCCCGCCACCATGAGCCTGCCAGAGCGCACCAGTTTCTCCTGGGCCACCAGGAGCTGCCCGGCCTGCTCTCGCGCCAGGACCTCCGCTTCCCGCCGGCCCGACTGCTCCTGCTCGAGCCGCGCCTCGCGCTCCCGCGTGTCCCGTACGAGCGCGGTGATGTCCTGGAAGCGCACGAGGACGCCGTCCAGCAGGGGGGTGATCGTGCCGCGCAACCAACAGCCGGCCTCCTGCAGCTCGCTCCGCGCGGCCCGCCGTGTCTCCACCACCTGGCACCAGAGGGTGAACTGGCTCCGCAGCGCCTCGGGTGCGGCCTCGCTCAGCCGCCGCCCGACGACGAGCTCCGGACAGACGCGCTTCATGACGTCGGCGTCGTTGGAGAAGATGAACTCGAAGTCGACGATGGCCTGGGCCTCATCCCGTACGGCGCACAGCGCCACGCAGCCCTCCGGGTTGGCCTGTTCCAGCTCCACCAGGGCGCCCAACAGCGTCGCTCTTTCCAGCGCCAGCCGCCCGTCGTTGCCCCCTCGCCTCAAGGCCCGCATCCCCTCTTCATCCCCATTCCCTCCCCACCCTGGACCCCGGAGTCCATCAAGCCGCTCCCTGGGTTTTCGCATCCGGTACCAATTCCATGACTTCGTGATTTTTCACGAAAAGGGAGACGAGTGCGAGTGCTGGTGCGCGGATGGCTATCCGGGGAAGGCCGCCCGCCTGGCGCCAGGTCTCAGGGAGGAGGGCTCGCCGCCTCGGTCTTGGTGCAAGCGTCCTTCGGGGACCCAGCGGCGGCGGTTCCGGAAGGAGCGGGTGGCCGGGCGGGGCAGTCGTCCACGTGGGAGGAGGCGCCGGGCCTGGTGCCTCCTCCGGTCTTCTCCCAGAGGAACAGGGGGCTGTCACCCGGCTCGCGCGCGTCGAGGCCCTGCTGGGCACGGCCCACGCGCTGGCGGAGATCCGCGAGCGACACTGTCAGCACCAGACCCAGCAGGGCGACGAAGCCCACCGCGTGCACCAGCGTCTCCACTCGCGCGGGCACCTTGCGGCCGCTGATCGACTCGATGAGCACGAACACGATGCGTCCGCCGTCCAACGAGGGCAGGGGCAGCAGGTGGAAGAAGGCGAGGGCCATGGACAGGTTGACCATCACCCGCAGGAAGGCGCCCAGGCCGCTGCCCGCCGCTCCCGAGGACTGCTTCACCACGCCCAGCGGGTTGGCCAGGGCGATGCCCTGGGTGCCGCGCAGGAGCCGCTCCCCCATCCGTGCGCCCTCGAGCACGAGGTTGCCCGTGTGTGCCAGTGCCTGCAGCAGCGCCTGGCCGGGCGCGTGCGCGCGGTACACGTACTGCTGGCTCACGCCAATGCGCCCCACGCCCCGCTCGTCCGGCCGGGGCCGCACCACCACCTCGCGCTCCTCGCCTTGACGCTCGACGCCCAGGCGCAGCTCGCGTCCGGGCCGCCGCGCGATGAACTCCACGAAGCCACTCCAGCTCTCCAGCGGCTCGCCATCCACGCTCACCAGCCGATCGCCGGGCAGCAACTGGGCGCGCGCCGCCTCGGAGCCGGGGGTGATGGTGCCCACCGTGAGCGGCACCACGACGTGCGTGCCGGTGGTGTAGAGCGCGAAGAGGACACCGAGCGCGAAGAGCGCATTGGCCAGCGGTCCCCCGAGCAGCACCAGCAGCCGCTTCCAGGGGCGCTGCGCCGGAAAGCTCGTGGAGTCCGTGGGCTCCAGGCCCGGCGCGTGGGGGTTCATCCCGTGGATGCGCACGGAACCGCCCAGCGGCACCGCGCCCAGTGCGTACTCCGTGCCCCGCCACCGCCAGGAGAACACGGGCGGACCGAAGCCGAGCGTGTACCGCTCCACCCGCAGGCCCAGCAGCCGCGCGGCCACGAGGTGACCCAGTTCATGCAGCGCCACGAGCAGGCCGAGCGCGAGGAGCAGGGGAAGGTAGTGCATCCAGGAGGCTCGGGGCTCAGAGCTTGCGGCGCTGGCCGGTGCGCTTGTAGGTCAGGTAGTCGGCGAGGATGGTGCCATGGTCGAAGCACAGCTCGCGGGGCAGGGCGTCCACCGGGAAGGCCCGTGCCTCGGCGGCGTCATCCGCGCCCTGGGGCTCGCCCCGGGCCCGGCCGATGAAGACGGTGGAGAGGGTGTGCCGGCGGGGATCCCGGCTCGGGTCCGAGTAGGTGAAGAACTGCTCCACCAGCTCCACGTCCAGGCCCGTCTCCTCCTTCACCTCGCGCACCGCCGCCACGTCCAGGCGCTCGCCCTCGTCCACGAAGCCACCGGGCAGGGCCCAGCCCAGGGGTGGGTTCTGGCGGCGGATGAGCACGACGCGCTCGCCGGACAACTCGATGATGCAGTCCACGGTGGGCACGGGGTTCTTGTACGAGGCCATGGGGCGACATTCTAACCCCTGGCCTCCCCATTGCACCGCGCATGTGGGCCCGTGCTGCGTTAGCCTGCTCGCCGTGGCCGCGCTCCCTCTGCTCCGTTGGTTCCTTCCGTGCACCCTGGCCCTGTTGCTGGGGGGTGGCTGTACCCGCGCCAACCTCCAGAACGAGAAGCGCTATGAATTCACCACCACGGAGCTCATCCGGGATGACTGCGGCCTGCTCTCCTCGGAGGAGTCGCTCTGGGACGGCGAGCTGAAGATCGACGGCGATGTCGTGCGCATGACCTCGGACTGGCGGGGCCTGCAGCTCATCGGCTTCGTGCTTCCCCGCGGCGAGTTCAGTGATGACGCCTTCGTGCTCGATGGCAGCGAGTCCAGCGCGGCCATCACCCTGCGGGGCAAGCAGTGCCTCGTGGAGCAGGTGTGGATGCACCTGGAGGGCACGACGCAGTGCGCCAGGCGTTTCGACGGCGTGCTGAGCGTGCGTATCGAGCCGCGGGTGGAGCAGCCCGAGTGCGCCTGCCAGCTCTGGGTGAAGTATCGGGCAGTCCAAGACGACGGGTGCCAGTAGGAAAGCTCTGCTTGAGACTCCGGACGCGAGCCCTCTAGAAAGGGGGTATCCCGATACGTCACACCGGAGGATCTCATGGCTGAAACACCGCGTCCGAACCCGCAGGCATTGGAATCAGTCCTCGTGGAGAACCGGCTCTTTCCCCCTCCGGAGGACTTCTCGCGCCGCGCGCACATCGGCAGCATGGAGGACTACCGTCGGCTGTGGGACGAGGCGGAGAAGAACCCCGAGGCGTACTGGGGCGCGCGGGCGCGCGAGGAGCTGTACTGGAAGGAGCCCTTCCAGACGGTGCTCGAGTGGAAGCCGCCGCATGCCCGCTGGTTCGTCGAGGGGCGCACCAACCTCTCGTACAACTGCCTGGATCGGCACCTGCCGGCGCTCAAGGACAAGACGGCCATCCTCTTCGAGGGTGAGCCCGGGGATCGGCGCAAGGTGACGTATGGGGAGCTGTCGCGGCAGGTGAACCAGCTCGCCAACGGCCTGCGCGCGCTGGGCGTGAAGAAGGGGGACCGGGTGGGCATCTACCTGCCCATGGTGCCCGAGGCGGCGGTGGCGATGCTGGCGTGCGCGCGCGTGGGCGCGGTGCACTCGGTGGTGTTCGGCGGCTTCTCGGCCGAGGCGCTGCTCGAGCGCATGAACGACGCGGGGGCGCGGGTGCTGCTCACCGCGGATGGCGGCTGGCGCAAGGGCGCGGTGGTGCCGCTGCTGGACAACGTGCGCAAGGCGCTGCCGCAGATGAAGAGCCTGGAGCACGTGGTGGTGCTCCAGCGCACCACGCAGGGCACGCTGCGCCTGGAGGGCAAGGAGCAGTCCTGGAGCGAGCTGACCCAGAAGCAGTCGGACGTGTGCGAGCCGGAGTGGGTGGAGAGCGAGCACCCGCTGTTCATCCTCTACACCTCGGGCAGCACGGGCAAGCCCAAGGGCGTGCTGCACACGACGGGCGGCTACGCGGTGTTCGCCTCGCTGTCCTCGCGCTGGGTGTTCGACTTCAAGAAGGAGGACGTCTACTGGTGCACCGCCGACATCGGCTGGGTGACGGGCCACAGCTACGTCGTCTACGGCCCGCTGATGAATGGCGTCACCTCGGTCATCTACGAGGGCGCGCTCACGCACCCGGGCGCGGACCGCACGTGGGAGCTCATCGCCCGCGAGAAGATCTCCATCCTCTACACGGCGCCCACGGCCATCCGCGCCTTCATGCGCCTGGGGGATGACATCCCGCGCAAGCACGACATGTCCTCGCTGCGGCTGCTCGGCTCGGTGGGCGAGCCCATCAACCCGGAAGCGTGGATGTGGTACCGCGACGTGATTGGCGGCGGGCGCTGCCCGGTGGTGGACACGTGGTGGCAGACGGAGACGGGCGGCATCATGCTCTCGCCGCTGCCGGGCGCGACGCCCACCAAGCCCGGAAGCGCCACGCTGCCCCTGCCCGGCATCCACACGGAGGTGCTCGACAAGCAGGGCAAGCCGGTGGGGGCCAACCAGGGCGGCCAGCTCTTCATCACCCGGCCGTGGCCGTCGATGCTGCGCACGGTGTACGGCGACCCGCAGCGCTACGTGAACACGTACTTCAGCGAGCTGCCCGGCATGTACTTCACCGGCGACGGCGCGCGGCGGGACGACGACGGCTACTTCTGGTTGATGGGCCGCGTGGATGACGTGGTGAACGTGGCGGGCCACCGCCTGGGCACCGCCGAGGTGGAGAGCGCGCTGGTGGCCCACAAGTCCGTGGCCGAGGCGGCGGTGGTGGGCCGTCCGGATGACCTGAAGGGCACGGCGCTGGTGGCCTTCATCACGCTCAAGAAGGGCGTGGGCCACTCGCCGGAGCTCAAGAAGGAGCTGGCCTCGCACGTGGGCAAGGAGATTGGCGCCATCGCCCGGCCGGATGAGATCCGCTTCGCGGAAGGGCTGCCCAAGACGCGCTCGGGGAAGATCATGCGCCGGTTGCTGCGTGACGTGGCCAGCGGCAAGCAGACCACGGGCGACACCACGACGCTCGAGGACCTCAACGTCCTCGCGACGCTGCGCAGCGACGAGGAGTAGCGCTTCCTCTCTCGCGCGAGGGCCACGCCCGACTCGAGACCACGAGTCCGAGTCGGGCGGCGGCTCACCGCTCACCGCACCTGCTCGAACGACCACTGGCTGCTGATGGAGGAGGCCGGTGTTCACGCATTTTTCACCCCATGCGTAATAATCGCGATAGCAATGAAAAGTGCTAAATCGAGAAATACATGGTGAATCCAGAAAAAGCTGGTGTCTAGGAGAGATTTGGGTTTTCCATTGTTTCCATGAGCGAGACTGATCTGACGCGTCGTGGATTCCTGCGGTCCTCCGGTCTGGGTGTGATGGGCATGTACCTGGGGAACTTCAAACCGGGTTGGCTCGCGGTGCCCACGGAGTACTTCCTCTATGTGGGCACGTATACCTCGGCGGGCGGCGAGGGAATCGCCCTGTGCCGTCTGACGATGGCGACGGGCGCCCTCCAGAAGGTCGCTGTCACCCGGAACGTGTCCGAGCCCTCCTTCCTGGCCTTGGACCACAAGGGCCGCTATCTCTATGCCGTCAATGAGCTGGGGTCGTTCCAGGGCAGGCCCAGCGGGGCCGTGAGTGCCTTCGCCGTCAATCCCACGACCCGGGCGTTGACGCTCATCAACCAGCAGGCCTCACTGGGAGGCGCTCCCTGCTTCGTGAGCGTGGATGGGAACGACAAGTTCGTGATGGTCGCCAATTACAGTGGCGGAAACGTCGCCGTCTTCCCCATCCGGAGCGATGGAGGACTGGGCGCGCCCACGGATACGAAACAGTTCCAGGGGTCGGGACCCCATCCCAATCAGGGGAGCCCTCACGCCCACCAGATCCAGGTGGATGCCGCCAATCAGTACGCGCTCGCCGCGGACCTGGGCACGGACAGGGTCATGATCTACCGGTTCGACGCAACACTGGGAAAGTTGAATGCCAGTTCCCAGACGTCGTTCTCCACGAAGCCCGGAGCGGGCCCGCGCCATTTCGCGTTCCACCCCGGTCAGCGGTTCGTCTTCGTCATCAACGAGCTCAACTCGACGATCACCTCCCTCGCCTACGATCCGGCGCAAGGCACGCTGACCGAGGTGCAGACCGTTTCGACGTTGCCGGCCGGGTACACCGGAACCAGCTACTGCGCGGAGGTCCGGGTCAGCCCAGACGGCAAGTTCCTCTACGGCTCCAACCGCGGTCATAACAGCATCGTCGTCTTCGCCATTGATTCGCTGGGGAAGCTGACCCTGGTGCAGCACGCCTCCACCCAGGGGCAGTGGCCCCGGGATTTCATCCTGGACCCGACGGGCACCTACCTGCTGGTGGCCAATCAGCAGAGCAACAACATCGTGTCCCTCAAGAGGGACGCCGTGACCGGAAGGCTGACGACGACTGGCCTTTCCCTGGCCCTGACGGCTCCGACCTCCCTGCTGGTGGCTCCGTCCTCGGTCTGATGGGAGGACAGGCGAGGCCGAGGACGTTGGTCGGATACGGATGATGAGCGAGTCACCGGACGTGTTGGCGGTGGAGGTGTCGCGGCGCTGTCGTGAGAAGGGCGTGCGCCTGGTGCTGGTGGAGGCGTGTACGGGCGGCCTCGTGTGCGCCCGGCTGACGGAGGTGCCGGGCGCGTCGTCGGTGGTGGACCGCGGGTTCATCCCGTACTCGAACGAATCCAAGGTGGAGCAGTTGGGCGTGCCACTGGGGTTGCTCCTGGCTCATGGCTCGGTGAGCGCGGAGGCGGTGGAGGCGCTGGCCCACGCCGCGCTGGAGCGCTCCCGCGCGGACTGGGCGGTGGCGGAGACGGGCATCGCGGGGCCGACGGGAGGCACGCCAGACAAGCCGGTGGGACTGGCCTTCCTCGCGGTCGTGCGCCGGGGGGGGCGGGCCGAGGTGGAGCGCCACGTCTTCACGGGAGACCGGAGCGGGGTGCGCCGTGCCATCTCGGACCGCGCGATGGCTCTGCTGCTCGCGCGGCTGGAGTCCGAAGCGTGAGCGTGTGAGGGGAGCGACGGAGGAGGAAAACGAGGAAGAGGAGGGCGGCCGACAAGGAGTGAACGAGACGGACAATTGGGAATGTAGTCCCGTTCGCATTCGGCCTCCCCCCTCCGCCATGGGCCGGCAAGGGGTGAGTGAGACGGACAGTTTAGAATGTAGTCACACTCGCATCCGGCCCTCGGCGTTCCTCAAAGCTCGGTGCTCTCGATGGACTCCACCCACCGGCGGGCATCCAACCCGTCCCGGGTGAAGTCCGACATCAGCTCGAACACCACATCCGAAAAACCTCCCACGTTGATGATGTCCCCGCGCTCCGGCGCCTGGGTCGTCCGGTAGGGCTGGAGATCGATGCACACCAGCCGCGCGTTCGGATTGCGGCGCCGGAAGAGCTCCCACTGTCGCAGCGTCTCCGTTCCCGCTCCCGCCCGCGCGTCCACCCAGGACTCGTTGTCCGACACGAAGACGACCAACTCTCCTTTCGCCTGACGCGCGTTCAGCCACGCCAGAGGTGCGCTGCAATTCGTCCCGCCGCCACCCACCGCCGCCAGCCGTTGGGCGTTGGTCATGATGCTGTCGCGCGCCTGGAGGGCCAGCGGCACCACGTCATGCTCGAAGGGCACCACCTGCGCGCCCGGGTTGCGGCGCAGCATGGCCGCCGCCATCAGCGCGGCCACGTCCACGCAGCGCACCGCCGTCGTCGCCCCCTCGCGATGACCCGTCACCGGCGATTGCATGGAGCCCGAGACGTCCACGCAGACATAGGTCCGGCCCTGCACGCGCGGCACGTTCTCGATGGCCACTTCCATGGCCTGCTCCACCGCATCGCGCACCCGCGCAGGCACCGCGCGCCCCACCGCGCGCCACGTCGCCAGGAGCTGATAGGGGAACACCCGCGCCCGCCGCACCTCCGCCGGATCCGCCAGTCGCCGGGCGATCATCTTCTCCATGCCCGGTTCCTTGAAGACGCCATGCCGGGCGAAGGTGTTGAGGTTCATCCTCGTCATGTGCCAGGAGGCCCTCTGGGCGATACGCACCCACGCCTCCGTCTTCAGGGGCAGGGAGGTGAGCAGTTGAAAGGGCACCTCCGGCACCTCGCGCGAGGTGGGGCGGGCCTTGAAGTCCTCGTAGTGGGCCACCAGCTCCGGCAGGGCCTCGCGCGCGTGGGGCCGGCCCAGCAGGTAGCCATGGAAGGCCTCGCGCCGGGCCGTCTTCGGCTTGGGGTGCACCATGCGGACGATGTCCGCCAGCGAGGGGGACTGGCCCACCGAGTCACGAAAGAGCGTGTCCTCGTCGCGCGCCTCCAGCCACTCGCGCACCAGGCGCTTGGGGAGACTCCCCAACGAGCGGCGGGCCACGAGCCCCGAGCGCATGATCTGCACGAAGGTGCGCAGCATGCGGCCGTTGTCGATGACGCGCGGGAAGACGCGGGGCAGCAGCTCGGGCCCGAGCACCGAGAGCACCGCGCACAGCAGCGCCGGAGTGTCCTTCATGTACCCACGGTGGCGGCAGTAGAGGGCCGTGCGCGCCACGAACTCCGGCTCCACCTGGCCGCTCAGCGCGAGCAACTGATCGAGCTGAACCTCGGCCGCGGCGTAGAAGGTGCCGTTGAGGCAGCCGGTGGCCGCGTACTGGGCCAGCGCGTGCCGGGGCGTGAAGGCAAAGGCAGGAGCGCCCTCCTCGTTGAGGGCATCGGGCGGGGGCATCGCCGGGCCGCGAGGAGTCTGGAAGAGGGAGAGGTTCGCCATGCCCTGGCCTTGAGCATCGGGCGTGCCAGGCCATTCTCCGGGGGGCCCGTCCACGTAAACCCGCGTCTCTCCAGGGGCTTTCCTGGCCGGAACCCAGCGCCGGCCTGGGAGGCGCTTATCCCATGGGATAAGAACCTAGCCTATGGAATAGAGCCGCTCCACCCCCCCGCCGGAGGCTTACCGGTCAAGGCTTGACGGGGTGGCTGATATAGAGTTCCGAGGCGATGGTCTGAATCTGGATTTTTCCATTTTCGACCACGAAGGTGTCGCTGCCGAAGAACGTGTTTTCATTCTTCGGCGTATAGCGCCAGGTGAGGTAGATGACGCGGCCATTGATGGTCGGTTGATCCAACTGGTTCTGGCCGGTGCTGAAGATCTGGAACAACTGACTGAAGGCCCGGGCGATGCCTGCTTTGCCGCGGATGACCTGATTGTTGAGAATCAGGATGGAGCTGTCGGTGTAATCCGACGTGATGGCGGCGACGTCCTGGGCCGCCCAGGCCTGGATGTGGTGCTGCCAGACTTCTTGGGTGCTCGGGGTGGCGGCCCAGGCTGGAGCACTGAGGGTCAATGCGGCGAGGACGCTGAAAAGAGTGGTTTTGAAGGACGCGGCCATCGGATTTCTCCATGAAGCGAGTTTGGGAACGCGGCGGGATTTAACACGTGACCCTCGCATTCATGGGGTGGCTGGCCTTCAAGGCTCTTTGGAGTCCGATTCAAAAGTGCGGGTAGGGGCGAGAAAGGGGATGAGCAGGGTCGCGGTGGTGCCGCGGCCCGGGCCCTCGCTGTCCAGGGAGAGACGTCCGCCCATGAGTCGCGCGGCCAGGGCGCTGGAGTGCAGGCCGAGCCCATGGCCGTGGGGGAGGGTGGTGAAGCCTTGGGTGAAGAGGTGCGGACGGATGTCCGGAGCGATGCCCACTCCCGTGTCCATCACCTGCAGGCGCACCCAGTCGCCCTCTTGGGCCAGACGGAGGGTGAGGTGAGGTGCGGGTTGGGGGTGCGCTTCCAGGGCCTGGCGGGCATTGCTCAGCAGGTTGAACAGGATGGTGAGCACCTTGTGCTTGTCTGTCTTCACCAGGGGAAGGGCTTGTACGTCGCGGGAGATGGTGACCTGGGCCTGAAGCAGGGCGCCTTGTTGAAGACGCAGGGCCTCCTCCATCAACTCGCCCAGGTCGCACTCTTCCCACAACAGGGTGGAGGTGGCATGGATTTGTTGACTCTCCACGATGGTACGTACCCGTGACACCTGGGTGTCCAGGGTGTCCAGACTCGTGGCGAGAGACGCCTGTTCCCGTTCCAGCTCCTTGGCCAGTTGGGTGAAGTAGTCCACGAGTTCGAGGCCGCGCGCGTCCCGTGTGAGGAAGTCGGCCAGGTGGGCACGGTTGTCTTCCAGAAGGGCGGCGGCTTGCCGGAGGCGGCCCACGCGGGAGGTGGCGAGCGTGTCGCGCATCAGCGTGGTGTCCACGACGATGCTGGTGAGGGCGTTGCCCACGTCATGGAGCACATTGGAGGCGATTTCCGCCATGCCCGCCCGGCGGGCGGTTTCCACCCACTTGGCCTGGGCCCGCTTCAACTCGTGGGTGCGCTGGTGGACGCGCGCCTCCAGCTCCTCGTTGGCCTGGCGCAGGGCGGCCTCGGCCTTCTGGACGTTCGAGTAGAGCCGGGCATTCTCGATGGAGATGGAGGCCTGGGAGGCGAGGTGCTCCAGGAGCGAGAGCCGGGCGGGGGAGAAGGCCTCCTGGGTCAGGGAGTTCTCCAGGTAGAGCAGGCCGAAGACGGCTTCCTGGCGACGCAAGGGGAGGCAAAGGATGGAGCGGGCGGAGGACGAGGAGAAGTAGGGGTCGGAGGAGAAGGGGTGGGGCCGAGAGGTGTCGTTGAGCAGGACGTGCTCACGGGTGCGCCGCACGTAGGACAGCAGGGACAGGGGCAGTGAGCTGGCGGAAAGGCTCCCGCTGTCGGAGGGGGAGGAGGGCTGGAGCGCGACCAGTTGGAGTGCGTCGTCCTGGAGAAGGAAGAGGGCGGCGCGCTGGGCACCGGCGCTCTCCAGGGTGACACGCAGGAGGGTGGCCACCAGGGGCTCGAGGAGGATTTCGCTGGAGATGGCCTGCTGGGCCTTGATGACGGCGAGTGAATCGACGTGCTGGGGGCCTGTCCCCTGCTCCGTGGTGGTGTCCTGGGCGGAGGCGGGCGCGGGGAGCAGTTGCTGCCACAGCTCCTCCAACTGGTGGACTTTTCCGTGGGCCCCCCATTGGAAATAGGCCTCGCGGGCCTGGCGGATGTAGGCGGTCGCGAGGGAGGGCAAGCCCAGGCCCTTGCAAAAACGGGCGGCCAGCTCACTGGCGAGGCCCACGAGGTGGGGGCCGCCGTGTTCGCGAGCGGCGAGCAGGGCGGCCTCGTAGGCACGCAGGGCCTCCTCGGTGTTGCCGGAGAGCCGGGCCAGCTCGGCGGTCACCATCCTCTCGGCGGCGAGGTAGTTCGCCGGGCACCCGCTGGCCCAGGCCGCGAGCTGTTGACGGTGCTTGTCGAGCTCGACGAGGAGCTCCCGCTGTTCGGCGGGGGACGCGCTCCGGTGGCAGGCGGCCAGTGTCAGCGCCCCATACAGATGATAGGTGAACCGCATGGGATCGCCCGGCGCTCTGGGGGCCTTCTCCGAGGCCTTCGCGCGGGCCTGGCGGGCCTGCTCGTAGTCACCACACATGAAGCGCGACTGCATCTTGATGTGGAGGAACAGCCCGTGGAACTGAGGCGAGCCACTCCTCACGAGCTGTTCTTCGACGCTCGCCTCATCGAACCCCTCCCCATCGAGAGAGGAGAACGAGGGCGTGAGCCCTCGCAGTTGCTGCACGAGGCGCAGGTTATAGCGCGCCAGGTGGGCGAACATGGGATGGCTGGACTTGCGGACGAACTCCTCGAAGGCCTTCGACTCCTGGTGGAGCTCGGAAAGCTCACGACCCTCGAGCAGGAGGTTTCGGATGAGCGAGAAGCAAGACGCGCAGGCTCCCGGATCGTCTCCCCTCAGGACTGCTTCTCGAAGGGCGGCGAGGATGGTCTCTCGGACCTGGGCGAAGGGGACGGACAGACTCTGGATGGTCGCGGAGTAGTTCAGCACCCGGATCTTGTGAGGGGAGAGTGGGTAGCGCTCACTCAGGCGGAGGGCGAGTTCGCCAAGGGCGCGTGCTTCACCGTATTTCTGGCGATTGGTGCCATACCAGGAGGAGCAGAGGACATAACTGTTCGCGGACGCTTCCGTGTTGCCGTGGCGGATGCTCAAGATCGCCGACTGGAGGGCGGCCAGGGTGGACAGTCTGACATTGGCGAACAGGGCCGAGGCGCTCAAGGCCGACAAGACGTCGATGGTTGCCGTCAGGTCCGCATCCGTCGGGGAGGGCAGGGCGAGGAGCTCCTCGACGGAATGCCGTTGCAGCAACAGTCCCAGTTCCTCCTCGGCCCGGTGGAGTTCCTCCTCGGGCGGGGTGAGCGTCAGGTCCCATCCGAATTTCCGCAGGCATTCCAGGAGGGTGCTGACAGCACCCTGGGTGTTGCCGGCGAGGCCGTGGAGGCGGCCCCTGAGAATGTGGGCGGCGGCCATGTCGGAGCGCGTACGGGCCTGGCTCAACAACTCCTCCGCCAGGAGGACGGCCTTGTCGGAATGGCCGCTCATCGAATCACTGGTGATCTGCGCCGAGCGCAATTTGAAGGTCAGGGCATGGTCGGCTTCCCAGGGGTCGCCGGGCAGCAGGGAGAGGGCCATGGTGAAACAGCCCACGGCCGAATGGTGGGCCGAGGCGGCCCTGGCCCGGAAGCCCGCCCGTGCGTTGAGGTGCGCCAGGCGCGAGCGCTCCCCCTCGTCCCCCATCAGTTCCACGCCCGCGTTGAGCTGGCCCACGACATCGAAGAGGCGCTCGTCGAGTTCTTCCGGAGACAGGTCGTGCAGCCATTGGCGGCCGATGCGCAGGTGCGCGCTCTTGCGCTCCTCGTCCGGGAGGAGCGCCTGGGCGGCTTGTTGGATGTGGTCGTGGAGGAATCGCGGGTGTTGGGAACCCGTCCATTCCACCAGTCCCTCCCGCAGGGCGGGCTCCAGGCCATCCTCCACCTGGGAGACCTCCCGCCGGGTCAGGTGGGCCAGGAGGGAGAGCGGGAAGGTGCTCCCCACACAGGCGGCCAGCTGGAGCAGGTGTTGCGTGTCCTCGGGCAGATGGCGCAGCCGGCCCACCATGAAGTCCACCACGTTGTCCGAGTAGCCACGCGCCTTCACGCCCGCTTCGTCCCAGCGCCAGCCCCCCTCGGGCGCACGCGTCACCAACTCCTCCTGGTGGAGCGTCTGCAACAGTTGCAACAGGAAGAAGGGATTGCCCGCGGTCTTTTCCCAGACCAGGGCGCACAGTGGCTCCACGACGTCCGGACGGGCACCCGGGAGGGCCTCCGCCACCAGTTGGCGGGTCTGCTCGGGGGACAAGGCTCCCAGGTGGATGTCCCCGAGCCGGGCCCCCGCCTTGCGCGCCTCGGCGAGCGCCGACAGGAGGGGATGCGAGGGGCTCACCTCATTGTCCCGATAGGCGCCCACCAACAACAGGGGGGGCGTGTCCGGATGGGACGCGAGGTATTGCAACAGCTTGAGGCTGGCGAGATCCGCCCACTGCAAGTCATCCAGGAAGAGAACCAGTGGGCGCTCGCTCGTGGCGAAGACGCTCAGCAGGCGTTGGAAGAGATGATGGACGCGGTTTTGCGCGGCCTCGGGCGATAGTTCCGCCACGTCGGGCTGCTTGCCCAGGACGAGCTCCAATTGCGGCACCATGCCCAACAGCCTCTGTCCTTGCCCTTCCAGGGCTTCCAACAGGCGGTGCCGCCAGGTGGCGAGCTCCTCGTCGCTCCCGGCCAGGAGGTGCTGGATGAGGCCTCGGAGGGCCTGCACCAGCGTGGCGTAGGGCACGTCCCGCTGGAACTGGTCGAACTTGCCGTGAAGGAAGAAGCCCCGGCGCCTCAACACGGGCTTGTGCAACTCATGCACGACGGAGGACTTGCCAATGCCCGAGTAGCCGCGGACCAGCACCCACTCCAGCCGGCCCTCCCGTGCCACGCGCTCGAAGGTCTCGAGCAGGGTGTCCACCTCGGCCTGCCGGCCATACAACCGCTGGGGCAGCAGGAATCGCGCGGGCACGTCCCGCTCCCCCAGGGGGAAGTCTTCCTCTCCACGCTGGATGCGCTCCAGATCGAACCGCAAGCCCTCCGCTCCCTGGTAGCGCTCCTCGGCCCTCTTGGACAAAAGCTTCATCACCAGGGCGGAGAGGAGGGGTGGCACCGCGGGTTCCACCTGGTGCGGGGGCAGCGGTGTCTGGGCCAGGTGGGCGTGAAACCACTCCAACAAGTCCCTGCCCTCGAAGGGCAGACGTCCCGTGAGCATCTGGTAGAAGGTGACGCCCAGGGAGTAGAGGTCGGTGCGGTAGTCCAGCGCCCGGTTCATCCGCCCGGTCTGTTCCGGAGACATGTAGGCCGGAGTCCCCTTCACGAGCGGCGCGGGAGACGCCTCCACATGCTCCATCCGCTGGAGGGTGGAGATGCCGAAGTCGATGAGCCAGGGCCGGCCGGAGGCGGACAGGAGGATGTTGGCCGGTTTGATGTCCTTGTGGATGACGCCCCGGCGGTGGACCTCGGCCAGGGTGGCGCACAGGCCGAGGGCGATGGGGAGGAATCGCTCGGGAGCCAAGGGCGGACCCAGGTGCGCGAAGAGCGGGGCGCCGCCTTCGTCCGCGAGGATGAGGACCGGACGCTCCTGGAGCAGCTCACAGGCGTGGACCTGGATGACTCCGGGTGTCCCGCGCAGCCGTTGGAGGAGCGTGTACTCGTGCTGGAGGAGCGCTCGTTCCCGGGCTCCCGGGAAGTCGGAGCGGGGCGTCTTGAGGATGACGGGCTGGCGATCCACCTCTCGGAGTGCACGGTAGAGGAGATGGGAGGACGTGGCTTGCAGGAGTCCGAGGAGGGTATAGCCAGGGCAATGAAACATGTGGGTGCACCAAGAATGGCCCGTCTTGTGCTCGAACCAGAGCACGGCCTTGGTGGCTTCCCATAACCCTTCAGCAGGAGGTTTCCCCCTTGATGCGTCAATCAGGCCTGGCCGCGCTCCTCGGGGTGCGGCGGTGGCGCATTTGTTCGACGTACCTCGACGAATGACACCAGCTCGCCGGACAGGGGGCCTGACGGCCCATGGTTCAGGGGGAGGTCGTGTCCGCCCCGGCTTGAGCACGCAGCAAGCGCATGAAGCTCGCGATCTTCCGCCGGGTCTCTTTTTCGTCCGTGGCCAGGTTCTGCTCGAGGGTGAGGCCCGAGAAGAACGTCAGCACCAGGTCGGCCAACGCCTTGGCGTCGCCCGAGGGCAGCGCGGCCTCGAGGTTGCGCGTCAGGGCCGAGCGGAGTTGGCGCCGGTTCTCGCGAATCAGTGTCTCGACAGCGGGGGGCAGCACCGCCACCTCGCGGAACGAGTTGACGAACAGGCAGCCTGGCGAGCCGTAAGCGCAGCGCAACCCGAGGGCGAGGAAGCGTTCGACGTTGTCCAGGCCCAGGGGTTGGGCGGAGAGGAGTTCATCCGTGTGGGCCTGCTCGAGGTAGAACTTCAAGCTCTCGGTGAACAGGTCGTCCTTGCCTTGGAACTCGGAATAGAGCCCTGACTTGTTGACGCCTGTCGCACGCTCGAGGTCCTGAAGGCTCGTGTCGGCGTAGCCCTTCTTCCAGAACACGCCGATGGCTTTTCTCATGACCCCTTCCCGGTTGAACCCCTTGGGTCGTGACATGTTCCACTCACTTTCGCTGGGCGAGGACCGCCCGGCCGACCTTCAATTCCCTGGCGACGTTCGTCACGCGCTGCCCGAGGAACTCGGCGGTTCTCAAGTCGGCCGGCGGTGGCGCGACGTCCGAGGATTGATCGAGGTTGGATTGAGCCGCCACGCCCAGAGTGTACGCATCCCGGTTGAGCACGTCCTCGTTGGTGAAGGAGCGGTTGTTGCCATACGGCAGGCCCAGGTTCACCCAGTGCATGTGGTGCTGCGCCGCGAACGTCATGAGTTGAATCAGGGAGTTCTGCTTGTCGCCACCCCGCGAGCCGCCATTGGTGAAGCCCGCGGCCACCTTGTTGGCCCAGCGCTTCTGCGCGTACTGCAGGTGAGAGGTCGCATCCATGAAGCCCTTGAACTGAGCCGACAAGCTGCCCATGTACGTGGGCGCGCCCATGATGATGGCATCGGCGGAGTCCAGGACGTCCCAGTGCTTCGGCGCATCTTCGGCCCAGAGGAGTTGGACCTCCGTGTTGGGCACCTTCGCGGCACCGGCCGCGACCGCCTCGGCCACCTTCGTCGTGTGGCCACCACGACCGCTGTGATAGACGACCACCACTCGAACGGTCTCGGACATATCGGACATAGCAGTTCCTCTTCTTTCGGATGTGCGCCGTGACGCCCGTTGCGAGCGAGTGCGGCGGGGCTCGTCATTTGAACCGATCGGTTCAATACGCCGGGGCTTTTTTCATTTCAAGCCCATTCTGTGCGTGACGTGGTGCCGCACACGGGGCCTGAAGGCCCATTGTTCAGGGCGTACCCATGTCCGCCCCGGGAAGGGTGTCGGGAAGGGGTGCCAAATGACTCGTTCCGACATCTTTCCTCTCACGGAATGTGTCAAACCCGACTTTCGCTGTTTTGAGCCAGCCGAGCGCCGCAGTTCATGCGACCCTCGGCTGAAGCTGTGCATGGGGTGGTCTACTCCGCCGAGGTTGGACGGGAGTGCAGATAGCTAACGGAGTGAAGCGCCGAGGAGCAAGGCAATGTACCCATCAGGCCTGACGCGGTTGATGGCGCTGATGGTGGCCGTGGCAGTGGTAAACCTCGGATGCGCCCACACGCAAGTGCCCGAGCGCAAGATGTACCTGATCACCGAGAACGCAAGCAGCATCGACTTTCAAGAAGATGCACGCGGCATCGGTGGCGCTGGAGCTGAGGCTTATTGCAACGAACTGCAAATACAGTGCTACGACAAGTGCTGGAGGCGCAAGCCTCCTGTTTGGAGCATCAAGAAACACTCCGCTGTACACCGCGAATACTGCACCAGGACGTGCCGCGAAGAATTTAATGAGTGTGTCGACAAACAAGAGGAGCTCGAGCGGCAAGAGTCACAGAGCAAGAAGCTGACATTTCCAAGCATGAGCGAAGCGCTCGACTGGCTCAAAGAGCACACACCCGAGGCACCGCCCGGAACTCATGTGGTAGTGGCCGGAGTAGGCTTTGTCATTGCGATAATTGGTGGCGCGCTCTTTCTTGTTCCCATCTAACCCTAGACTTCGCCTCCAGTAGGAAGAAACCGAAAGGCTCGGCGCCGCCATGCCCTATATCCCAGACTTCGACACAGAGGCAATTCTCCACATTCTCAACTCAATCATCCAGAAGCACCCAGAGGGATCACCGGAGAGAGACGCAATCGAGCTTGCGCAGATTGCATTGATCTATCCCCGCCACATCCGGAAAGAGGATGACTTTCGCAGGTTCTACAGGGATGTTTATGACCCCTCATTCAAGCTGAAAGTCTCCCATGAGTTTTCAACACGGGAAGAGGCGGACAAATGGCTGGCCAGCGGGAAGGCAGAGGACGCAGAGCGCGTCAGAATCGCTGGAAAGGGTTTCATGGTCGTCCGATTGCCTGGGCGGTTTACGTTCATGAGCGCACCCCTAGAAGGGGAAGAGGTGGAAACAGACGAATCAGAGGAGGATTCCGAGTAGGCGACAGATGGAGAAGCGGATGCTGGGGCCGCCAGCGGTGAGTGCCTCGGCCTCGTCACGCGAATGGACGTACCGCAGCCGACGCTCTCATGGTTGCTGAGGGCCGCCTCGATCGCGGAGCCTCGTTTTACGTGGGCTGCCCCACAAGCCCGTGGAATTTTGCTCGGGACGACATGCTCCCCTGGGACGAAAGTCGAGTTTGACGCTTCCCGGGGCGTCACACCTTGATGGCGAGTCTCCCAGCCGAGTCGATGCGCTGCAGAAGGGGCTTGCGCGCGAGCGAGGCTAGGTATTCATCCACCGCCTTGCGCGCGCCCTGCCAGTACCCATAGTCGTCGATGATCAACACCCCTCCGGGCACGAGACGTGGGTAGAGGTGCTCCAGCTCATGCCGGGTCGATTCGTACCAGTCGGTGTCGAGCCGCAAGAGCGCGATCCGCTCCGGCATCCGCGCGGGAATCGTCTCCTCGACCTTCCCGCGGACGAAGTGGACTGCTTCCAGGGAGTAACCCGTGCTGGCCACGTTCGCCCGGACGTCCGCCTCATCGGCGATGCACCACACGTTGAAGTCACGCTCCCGCTCGGGGGCCCCGAGGAAGTCCGCCGCGGATGTGCCCCGCCACGAGACGTCGGCGTCGGACGGCGGTGGCATCCCCTCGAAGGTGTCGTAGAGCCAGAGTTCCCGGCGGACCCCGAGCGCGAGCAGCGTCCGGGCGACGACCATCATGCTTCCCCCTCGCCACACCCCACACTCGACGATGCTCCCGGGCAGCTCGTTCT
Organism: Cystobacter fuscus; assembly: GCF_044360685.1. Taxonomy (GTDB): domain Bacteria; phylum Myxococcota; class Myxococcia; order Myxococcales; family Myxococcaceae; genus Cystobacter; species Cystobacter fuscus_C. The sequence continues at coordinate 3,366,089 of NZ_CP043491.1, forward strand.
CCACGACATAGCGAACGGCCTTCTCCAGGGAGACAATCCGCTCGGGGCTGGTCATGGTGAAGGGCCTGACCGCCTCGCAGAGCGCGTGCTCGTGCGCGTCGAGGTCGGGAGGCGGTAGGACGTGCTCGACCGCGCGGCGCGTCCAGACGGCCGCGCGACGAGGCAGGAGGCGGGATGCGAGTTCCTTCGCACTCGGGAGTCGGAGCTTCATCTCGTCAAGCTATCCCATCGTGCGGGGGCTTGCCCGCCTTCGCGGGCCGCGAGGGGGTCCCGCGATGATGTCGATCAATCGCTGGCGGAAGGCTCCGTGTCGAACCATGGATAGACGGTGGGCAGCACCAGGAGCGTGAGCAGCGTGGCGCTGAGCAGTCCGCCAATGACGACCGTGGCCAGTGGCTTCTGCAACTCGGCGCCCGCTCCGGTCGCGAACGCCATGGGCAGAAAGCCCAGCGAGGCCACCAGTGCCGTGGTGAGTACCGGCCGCAGCCGCACCTGGGCCGCTTCCTGGAGCGCCTTGAGCGGCGGCAGGCCCTCCTCGCGCAACCGGCGGATGGCCGCCACGAGGACGAGCCCGTTGAGCACCGCCACGCCGAACAGCGCGATGAAGCCCACCGCCGCGGAGATGGACAGCGGCATGCCACGCACCCCCAGCGCCAGCAGTCCGCCCGTGACGGCGAAGGGGATGTTGAGCGAGATGAGCAGCGCTGGGCGCACCGCGTTGAACGTCGTGTACAGCAGCGTGAAGACGAGCAGCAGGGTGAGCGGCACCACGAGCACGAGCCGGCTCGTCGCGGACTCCAGGTTCTTGAATTGTCCTCCCCACTCCAGCCAGTAGCCGGGAGGCAGCTTCACCTCGCGGCCCACCACCTCCTGCGCCTCGTTCATGAAGCCTCCCAGATCCCTCCCTCGCACGTTGGCCTCGATGGCGATCCGCCGCTGCATGTTCTCCCGGCTCACCTGCGCGGGGCCTTCCTCCACCACCACCTGCGCCAACTGAGACAGGGGAATGAGTTGCCCGGAGGCACCCGCCACCGGGAGGCTCTCCAGTTGCTCCACGTGCTGACGGGCCGAGGCGGCGAAGCGCACCTGCAAGGCATACCGCCGCTGCCCCTCCAGCACCGTGCCCACTTCCTTGCCCCCGAGTGTCTCGATGGTGTCGAGCACCTGGCGGACGTTGATGCCGTGACGCGCCAGCGCCTGCCGGTCGATCCGCACCCGCGCCACCGGCAGGCCCGCCACCTGCTCGGCCTTCACGTCGGCGGCCCCCGGCACCCGGGACAGCGCCTGCGCGAGCCGGTTTCCCGTCCGCTCCAGCTCCTCCATGTCCTCGCCGTACAGCTTGAGCACCACGTCCGAGCGGGCCCCGGACAGCAGCTCGCTCACGCGCAGCTCGATGGGCTGTGAATAGGAGAAGACATTGCCGGGCACCTCCCTGCCCAGTGCCCGCTGCATCGCGGCGATGAGGCCCTCGCGCGTGTCCGCCGTCGTCCACTCCTCGTGGGGCTTGAGCATCACGTAGATGTCGCTGATCTCCACCCCCATCGGGTCCGTGGCGATCTCCGCTCGCCCCGTGCGCGAGATGACCGTGGTGACCTCGGGGAAGCGCTTGAGCACCGTCTCGATGAGGCCCGTCTGCCGCTCGGACTCCTCCAGCGAGACCGAGGGCACGCGCCACGCCTGGAGCGCCAGCGCGCCCTCGTCCAGCCGCGGAATGAACTCCGTGCCCAGCAGCGGCACCAGCGCGAGGCTCAACGCCAGCACGCCCGCGGCGATCGCCACCACCTTCTGGCGCCGCGCGAGGCACCACGCCAGGGCCGGCTCGTACACGCGCCGCGCCGCGCGCACGATCGCGCTCTCCCGCTCCTCCATGTCGCGTTGCAGGAAGACGGAGGCGAGCGCGGGCACCAGCGTGAGCGACAGCACGAAGGCCCCCGCCAGGGCGCACAGCACGGTGATGGCCATGGGCCGGAACATCTTCCCCTCCACCCCGCTCAGCGTGAGGATGGGCAGGTACACCACGCCGATGATCACCTCGCCGAAGGCCGCCGCGCCGCGGATCTCCACCGTCGAGCGGTGCACCACCTCGTCCCGCTCCTCGCGGGTGAGGGGCCGGCCCAGCTCCTGGTGGCGCCGCGCCAGGTGCCGCACGGCGTTCTCGGTGATGATGAGCGCTCCATCCACGATGAGCCCGAAGTCGATGGCCCCCAGGCTCATCAGGTTGCCCGAGATGCCGAGCTGGCGCATGCCGATGAACGCACACAGCATGCACAGCGGAATGGCGCTCGCCACGAGCAGGCCCGCGCGCAGGTTCCTCAACATGAGCAGCAGCACCACGATGACGAGCAGCCCTCCCTCCAGGAGGTTGCGCGCCACCGTGTGGAGCGTCTTGCGCACCAGATCCGTGCGGTCATAGAAGGTGTCGATCTCGATGCCCGGGGGCAGGGTGGGGCGGATGGCCTCCACCGCCTGTTTCACGCGGTCCACCACCTCGCGCGAGTTCTCCCCCAGCCGCATCATCACGATGCCGGTGACGGCCTCTCCCCGCCCGTCCCGGGTGACGGCTCCCTGCCGCACCTGGGGAGCGAAGCGCACCTCGGCCACGTCCCGCACGAGCACCGGCGTCCCCTGGGGAGACGTGGTGAGCACGATGTCCCCGATGTCCGCGAGCGACTCGATGAGCCCCTCGCCGCGGATGAGCACCTGCTCGGGCCCCCGCGCGATGGAGGCGCCTCCCGCGTTGGCGTTGTTCTCCTCGAGCGCCTGGAAGACGCGCTGCAAGGACAAGCCATACGCCACGAGCTTCGCCGGCTCGACCTGCACCTCGTACGTCTTGAGTTCTCCGCCGAAGGCATTGACCTCGACGACGCCCGGCACCGAGCGCAGCCGGGGGGAGATCTGCCACTCCAGGATGGAGCGCAGCTCCATGGAGCCAACCCCCTCGCCCCTCACCTCGAACTGGTAGATCTCCCCCAGTCCCGAGGAGAGCGGCCCCAGCTCCGGCGTGCCGTAGCCGAGGGGGATGTTCTCGCGCGCGGACACGAGCCGCTCCTGGACGAGCTGGCGCGCGAAGTAGATGTCCACGCCGTCCTGGAAGACGACGGTGACGACGGACAGGCCGAAGCGCGAGAGCGAGCGGACCTCCAGCGTGTCGGGCAGGCCACCCATGGCGGCCTCGACGGGCAGGGTGATGAACGTCTCCACCTCCACCGGCCCCAGGCCCGGCGACGAGGTGAGGATCTGCACCTGCACGTTGGTCACATCCGGCACGGCGTCGATGGGAAGCCGGCGCAGCGCGTCCAGTCCGAAGCCGATGAGCAGCACCGCCAGCAGGAAGACGAGGAAGCGGTTGCGCAGGGAAAAGGCGATGAGCGAGTCGAACATGGTGCACTCGCCTCCCTAGTGGGAATGGCCCTCGCCCATGCTCTCGCGCGAGAGCTCGGACTTGAGGATGAAGGCGCCCTGGGTGACGACGGACGTGCCCGGTTCGATCCCGGAGACGAGCTCCACCTCCGTTCCAGAGCCAAAGCCCGTGCGCACCTCCACCGGCTTGAAGGCCCCAGGCCCCTCCGGGACGAAGACGACCTGCCGGGTCCCCAGCTTCTGCACCGCCTCGCGCGGCACGACGAGCCGCGGAGGCGCGGCGGGATCTCCTGGATCCGTGGCGATCTCCGCCTGGGCGAACATGCCGGGCTTGAGCGCTCCGTCCTGGTTGTCCACCCCCACGCGCACCGGCACCGTGCGCGTCTTCTCGTGGATGATGTCCCCCACGTACTCCACCCGTCCCTGGAAGCGCCGGCCCGGCAGCGCCGCGACCGTGATGTCCACGCGCTGCCCCGTCTTCACCTCCGATACGCGCACCTCGGTCACGTCCAGCAGCACCCACAACGTGGAGAGATCCCCCACGGTGAAGAGCGTCGTGGTGGCCTCCACCGCCTGGCCCACGGTGCCGGTGATCTCCACCACCGTGCCGTCCAGCGGGCTGAGGGCCGCCAGGCGCGTGCTGTAGTGCTCGTTGCCGCGCAGGGCGGCGATCTCCTCGTCGGACAGGCCCAGCGCATGCAGCCGTCCATCCACCGCGTTGCGCTCGGCCTGCGCCGTCACGAACGTGCTCTCCGCCTCGCGCATCTCCCGCTCACTGGTGATGCCCTTGTCGAGCAGCTCCTTCTCGCGGCGGTAGTTGTCCTCGGCCACCCGGGCCTTCGTCGCCGCCGACAGGTAGTCCGCCCGCGCCCGCCCCAGCTCCGGGCTCTCCAGGTAGGCCAGCACCTGTCCCTTCTTCACCCGCTGCCCCAGGTTCACCTCGATGCTCGACAGCCGCCCCGGCACCCGCGCGGCCACCTGTGCCACGCCCCGCTGCGTGAAGGACACCCGCGCCGGCGCGGTGAGCCCCACCGACAACTGCTTGCTCTGGACCTCCCGCGTTTGGATCCGCGCCGAGCGCATCGCCTCGGGCGTGAGCCGCACCCTCTGCTCGCCGTGCTCCTCCCCGGCGGAGTGCTCCTCTCCGGCGTGCGCCGCGCCCTCCTCGGGCGGGTGGCCTCCCGAGGGTTTCGAGCAGCCCGCCCCGAGCCACACCAGGAGCACGCCCAGAAGTGTGCGCGCCTTCATGGCTGGCTCCCGAGCGCGCTCTGGAGCTGGGCCTCGGCGATGTGCAGCTCCGCGAGCGCATCGATGGAGCCGCGCCGGGCGTCGAGCGCGTCCCGGCGGATGACGAGCAGTTGGAAGAAGTCCACCTTGCCCGCCCGGTACGCCTCGTTGACGAGCGCGAGGTTCTGCTGGAGCGCCTCCAGCACGTCCGCGCCATACACGGCCATCGCGGCGCGCGCGTTCTGGTAGCGCTCCAGGGCCAGGGCCACCTCCGAGCGCACCATCCGCTCCGTGGCCTCGAGTGTGGCCTGGGCCTGGTGCTGTCGCGCGGCGCCGAGGCCCCGGGCTGCCTGGTTGCGGTTGAAGAGCGGCAGCTCGATGCCCAGCGTCCCTTGGACGATGTGGGCGTCTTCCTCGCGCGAGTAGCTGGCGCCCAGGCGCGGCACGGGCAGCGCCTCGCGCGAGGCGAGCGTCACCTCGGCACGCGCCGCGCCCAGCTCGGCGCGTGCGGTCTTCACCTCGGCCCGTTGCGCCAGCGCCCGCTCCAGCAGTGCCTCGAGCGGGGGGAGCTCGGCGTCATCGGGCTTCCAGTCTTCCGACAGGCGAGGGGTCTCGGTGGGCTCCAGCCCCAGCAGCAGGCGCAGCTCCGCGAGTGCCAGGCTCCGGCGCCGCACCGAGAGCACGCGCTCGTGCGCGGCCCGGCCCATCTCCACCCGCGCGGTATTCACCTCGATGCGCGAGGCGGCTCCCGCCGTCAGCCGCTCCTCGGCGGCCCTCAGCGCTTGTTCCGCGAGCAGCCGTCCCTCGTCATCCAGGCGCAGCTCCTGCTCGGCCGCCAGCAGCCGGGCGAAGGCGCCGCGCACCTCGGCGGCCACGGTGACGCGGAGCGCCTGGAGCCGTGCCTCGCTCGCGGCGAGCTGGGCCGTCGCCGCATCCTGACGGGCGCCCCGCTGGCCGAGCAGCTCGAGCCGCTGGCTCACGCCCAGGGAGACATCGACGCTCGGTTCGGCGCTCTCCCTGGCTCGTCTCCACCGGGGCCCCACGGCGCCCTGCAGTTGGGGATTTTCCTGGGCGAGCAGCGAGGCGCCTTCCAGGCGGGCCCGGGCACTGGCCGCCTCGGCCCGGGCGGAGATGAGGCGGGGACCGCGTTCGAGGGCGATCGCCACCGACTCCTCCACGGTCAACGGGTGGGGCACGGCAGCGGACTGGAGGAACAGACAAAACGTCAGGGACAGAGGGGAGAGCACGGTGGCACCAGCGAGGCCAGGAGAGGGAAACCCAACGGCGGGAAACCCCCACGGGAAGACGGGTGCGCTCGGACCACGGGGGTCCGGCACCTCTTCCCGGGGAGGACGGTTCCTCCGGGGCATCGGTTCGCCTCGACGTGCGCTTCAGCTCAACGGACGAGTGACTCGAAGCCCGGGACTCACGCGCGGATGGGGGGCCTCAAGAGCCGCACACCGGGCCGCTCGGCCACGGCCTCGTGCACGAAGGGCGTGCGTGGCGATTCCCGGACGTCGAGCAACATGAGGCCGAACATCGCCGTGGGCAGCAGGGACTGGCTCGCACAGCACCGGCAGTGGTGCTCGGTGGGGCCGCAGCCGTGCTCGTCGCCCGACTGCGGGTCCGCCTGGATCGGCTCCAGGTGCGCCACATGGCCGGACGCCGCGTAGTCGGCGACCAGCTCCAGCGCCTCGCCAAAGGCGGGCACCAGGCCGTTGATCAGCGCGAGCACGAGGAGCAGACGCAGCACACCCCTGGACGTAGCGCATGTGACGCTCCGTCGCAATCGCTTCGCCGTCCTTCCGTGCTCGATTGTGTCCGGCCCATCAGTGGAGGGCCGGACACCCGGGGTGCACGCGCTGTCGTGTTCAGCGCTGCTTCAGGTGGGTGATGCCCGCGTCGAGCAGCGCGGCCACGCCCCGCCGCACGACGTGCACCACCTTGTGCCGATGGGGCGTGCCCGGCTGGGTGTAGTGGGTGCTCACCTTGTGGTGCAGCTCCGTGGCGCCCCAGATGAGCACCAGGTCCGCCCATTCCAGGTCGCCCTGGGCCTGGGTGCCCGTGCGCCGCTCGGTGCCATCCACCACGCGCAGCTCCAGCCGGCCGCCGAGCTTGTCCTTCAGCTCCTCGCGCACCGCGGGCGAGCCGCCCACCACCACCACCCGGCGCACCGCGTGCTGGAGACACGTCTGGAGGAAGGCCACCTCGGCCCGGTGGTTGTTCGAGCCGCCACAGTGCTCGCAGTGGCTTCGGGGCTCCACCGGCAGGGGCTCACGGCCGCTGGCCCGTGCCGCCTGCTGGCACTCCGCGGCGGTGCACACGCGGTAGAAGCGCTCGAGGAGGAGCTGCTCGGCCCGGGGCAGCTTGGGTTCACTCAGGCGCGTCTTGCCTGGGCGGGTGAGGCCCGCCTCCTCCAGAATCGCCCGGGCCCGGCTCCGGGACGTCGCCGAGGTGATGCCCCGCTCGGCGAACCAACCGTCGATGTCTCGGTCCGCGCTCATATGGGATCTGGTCCTGGGAAGAGTTCGCCTTGAGGAGAAGGAGGCACGGGCAGGCCGAGGGCCTCCCGCACGGGCGCGAAGCTGCGGCGGTGGATGGGCAGCACGCCCCGCTCGTGGATGGCCTGGACGTGCGAGGCCGTGGGATAGCCCTTGTGCTCGGCGAGCCCATAGCCCGGGTAGAGCGTGTCCAGCTCCCGCATCGTCCGGTCGCGTGTCGTCTTCGCCAGCACCGACGCCGCCGCGATGCTCAGCGACAGGGCATCGCCCTTGATGATGCCGCGCTGGGGCAGGGTGCACTCGGGGATGGTGAAGGCGTCCAGCAGGACGAACGTGGGCTGGATGCCCAGGCCCTGGAGCGCACGGTGCATCGCGAGCAGGCTCGCCCGGCGGATGTTGAGCCGATCGATCTCCTCGGGCTCCGCCTGGCCCACGGCCCACGCCACCGCGCCCTGCTTGATGGCCTCCGCCAGCTCATCCCGGCGGGACTCGTCGGCGATCTTCTTCGAGTCGTCCAGCCCCTCGAGCTTCCAGCCCCGCGGGAGGATGGCCGCCGCGGCGACCACGGGTCCGGCGAGCGGGCCCCGGCCGGCCTCGTCCACGCCCGCCACGTGCAGATGGCCCTGCTCCCACAGCTCCGTCTCGAAGCGCAGCAGGTGGCGCAGGCGCTGGCCTTCCGAGCGGTTCTTCCCCTGCTGCTGACGCAGACGGCGGGCGAGCGCGCGGGCGCCCTGCCGGGTGTCCGCCTCCAGGGCCTCCAGCAGTCCTTGGGGAATGGAACGGGACTGGGTGACGAACCGCTCGGTCAACTCCGCCACGGAACAACACAGGAGATCTTGCACGCTCGACATGACTCCGAACCTATCGAGTCACGCCGTCCGGAACAAATGCCGTTGGAGGGACCGGCCCCCCGAGGGCTCAGGGGCGCACGTGCAACTGGACCGAGCTGGGCTCGGGGTAGCAGTGGCACTCATCACACGTCCACGTCACCTCGGCCGAGTCGCTGGGCCGGGTGCCTGCGAGGGCCGTCAGCCGCACCCGGCCCGGGCCGATGTCCTCGTTCACCGCCGTGGTCACGCCCCGCTCACTCGTGGTGCTGGTGACGGAGTGGCCCGTGTCCGCGTGGGTGGCCGTGACGACGGCACCGCTCACCGTGGCTCCCTGGGTGTCCACTACCTCCACGCGCAGCGTGACGAGCTCCTCGGTACAGGGGTCTCTCTCGGGGTTGGGTACCCGCAGTCCCCCGTCGCAGGCGGAGAGGTGCGCGAGGCCCAGAACCATCCACATGGCACGTGCTCGGTGCATGGACAGGGAGTGCGCACGCACGGGGCCGGGCGCAAGCGGACCTGTCAGGAGGTGGGCGGAAGTCGGACCCGGGCGAAGCGCGAGGCGTCCGTGTCCGGGTAGCGCTCGACAATGTAGCGGTAGACCTCCTGGGCCCGCCCCGGCTCCTGCATGCGCTCGCCGAGCACGCGCGCCAGGAGCACCAGGGCGCGGGGGGCGAGTGGATCCTCCGGGGCGGAGTCCGCGGCGGCCTCCAGCGCCCGTACCGCGAGGGCATGCTCCTGTTGGCTCGCCGCCGCCTGTCCGACGAAGAGGTGCACCGCGGGGGGGAGGGCGGCGCGGGGCAGGAAGTGCAGCTCGGCGTAGAGCGCGAGGGCGCGGGGGATGTCGCGGGTGCTGACGGCCTGGGTCAGCTCCTGGATGCGCAGCTCGGGCGGCGGGGCACTCCGCGCCTCGGGCAGGTTCAGGCCCTCCACGCGCAGGGTGGTGCTCGGGGCCGCGCCGGGCAGCACGGGGGTGAGGTACTCGGAGGGCGCCCCGTACCCGAGGGCATCTCCCCGGGTGTAGAGCAGCAGCCCGAGCACGTGCGCCATCAACAGGGGCACGGGCAGCTCGATGAGCTCGGCGAGCCAGCGCGTCAGCAGCCCCAGGTCCAGGGCGCGCACGCTCGCGCCGAGGGTGTACGTCACCAGCCCCGCGAGCCCCAGGACGAACAGGACGCCCAGCGTGGTGGTGTAGTCGCGCCCGAGGCGCAGCATGGCGCGCACGCCGCGCACGGGGTTGAGCATCTCCAGGAAGGGGGCGCCGATGGCTCCCTGGATGAGGCCCATCGGCAGGTAGACGAGGCCGGCCAGTCCCAGCACCCACACGATGGGGTCCTTTCGCAGTGGCTCCCAGGGCAGGGCGTGGAAGGTGCCCGTCGCGTAGAACATGGGATCGTCGAACAGGCGCACGATGTACGCGTGCGCGTCCCAGCCGCTGAAGTAGACGAGGTAGACGCCGAAGGGGAGCCACACGGCGCTGGTGGCGAAGAGGCCGCGCAGCGAGGGCAGGAGCCAGTCGGAGATGAGATCGTTGTACTCGGGCAGGGGGAGGTCGGTCTCGCCCCGGGCGCTCGCCCGGAGGATGGCGAAGAAGCAGCCCCAGAAGACGCCGTACAGCAGGACCGCCGGGGCCAGCCGCGCGAGGATGAACGACGCCCGGGTGAGGAAGGTGAGGAGCGTGAGGAGCGTCCCGATGGCCAGGAGCATGGCCAGGGAGTGAGGATTGAGCAGGTAGCGCACCGCGGTGCGCATCCGCTCCTCGAGCGGCTGTTGCCGCGAGCGGTGGACGACCAGTGTCTCGGCCCGCTCTCCGCAGACGCGGCAGGCGATCAGGTCCACGGTGGAGATGCGCCGGGCCTCGACACACTCCGGGCAGAGGAAGGAGGCACACCCCACGCAGCGCCAACCGGCGGTGGCGGTGGGGTGGCGGTTGCAGCGGGCGGGCGGCAGGGGTGGCATGAGCGGGCTCCCGGGCGGAATCCTATGCCAACCCCAAGCGATCAATACACGTAGGGGGCGCGTTTGGCCTGGTCCGACTTCGCGTAGCGCTGGTGCAGCAGGCGGAAGGCGGCCGTGGCCTCCTTCGTATTCTGACCCCCACAACCCCGCTTGCTCGCGCGGACCACCCGGTAGAGCGCCACGGGCGAGCGCGGATCCTCCGGATGCGCCTGGGCCCACTCCACCGCCACCCGGCCGAACCAGGACACCGAGTTGCCGGCCTCCACCAGCTGCTTCCTCTCGGCGAGCGCGGCCTGGCGCTCCTCCTCGGGGACGAAGGCGAGCGGAGAGGAGCCCTCCTTCGGCATGGGCGGCGCGCACCACCAGTTGCGCGCTCGGGACTCGTCCACCGTCAGGTTGAGCTTCGGGTCCGCCGACCAGTAGCGATCGGCGCCTGGCTCGAGGAAGGGCGAGAGCAGGGGCAGTCCCATCACGAGCACCTGGGCGTCGAAGCGCCGGTCCTCGGGCGTGGGCCGGCCCACGATGCGCAGCAGCTCCTCCCGAGCGGTGGGCTCCGTCTCCGCCAGTGCCCGGGCGGCCGCCTGCAACGTTTCGTCGTCGCCCACCACCGTGGCCTTGGTGAACGCCGCCCACCCCACCTGCCGCCGCAAGCCCGGGGGCAGCGCGTCGCCTCGTGCCAGCTCCAGCATGCGCCGCGCGGTGAGCACCGGACCCAGCACGGAGCGGGCGTCGGTGTCGAAGTAGATCGGCCGCTTGCTGGGGGGCACGGGGATGGCGTCGCTGTACCCGATGTCATAGCCGGTCTCGCCCGCCACCCGCCGGGTCAGGTTGCGGAAGGCTTCGTCCCAGCTCGTCGCGAGCAGCAGCCGCTCCCGCCGCAGGAGGTTGTCCGTGGACACCTGCTCCGCCGTCATCTCCGGCGTCACCCGGGCCAGCCGCTGGCGTGCCTCGTCCGCGCGGCCCAGCTCCCGCAGCAGGTGCCCGGAGTAGTAGGCCACCGTCACGCCCACGGGCTCGCTGGCGGGGACCTTGCCCGCGTCCTCCAAGAGCTCCGCCAGTCCGGGAGAGTCGGGCCGGGCCTTCATCAACGCCGTGACGAGCCAGGGCAGGCGCGACGTCTTCTTCCATCGCGCGAGCGCGGTTTCATAGTCCTTGTCCGGGCTCTTCTCCGGGAGGGTGTACTCGTAGGGCGCCCAGGTCGTCCGCAGCCACACCTCCAGGTCGGCGGCATCGCCCTTGAGTCCCGGGCAGGTCCTCTCGGGAGAGAAGAGATGGGTGAAGTCGATCAACTCCGCCTCGAGCGCCGTGCCCGTGCCTTTCTCCAGGATGAGAGAGTACAGCTCGCACCGCCGCTGCTCGGGAGCGAGCCGATAGCGGATGAAGCCGAGCAGCCGGCGCGCGGGCGCGTGGGCCTCGCGCTGTTTGGGATTGGCCAGCACCGTGCCGAGCAGTTTCTCCGCCTCGCGGAACGGCTTCTGGAAGGAGGGCTCCTGCATGGCCTGGGTGCTGCCCTCTCCGTCCTTCCTCGCGAGCATGGCCTGGCGCACGAGGGCTCGGGCGGCGAGGTAGAGGCCCATGTTCCGGTAGGGAGAGTCCGGCGACGCGGCGATGGCCTGGAAGGCCTGGGCAGCGGCGGGGAAGTCTCCACAGTAGAACAGGCGCGCGGCCTCCTGGTACGCGCGCTCGGCGGCCCGGCGGGAGCGCTCCGCCGGCGTCAGTCCCTCGTCCAGGCCTTCCTCCCTGTCCGGCAGGGGGGCGCAGGCGCCGAAGACGACGTCCTGGGCGCGGAGCCACTCGCGCAGCAGGGCCGGGCGCTTCTTCCAGAGCCGCGCGAGCGTCCGGGCCGTCTCCGCGGCGTGCTTCAGGGCATCCTCGTTGATGCGCACGTACGAGGCATAGTCCCGGCTGTCCGCCTCCAGGACCTCGGGCGTCGAGGGCGTCTCCTGGGGCAGCTCCGCGCGGGCCTGGCGCCACGCCCGGAGCGTCGGGCTCTCTGGGTCGTTGACCTCCCTCAAGCTCCCCGAGTCCCCCTGCTCACGGGACCAGCCCTCCAGCAGGGCCTGTTGTTCCCGAGGGGTGGTGGGCACCCCGAGCATCGTCCGGTAGGCGTAGGCCAGGTACATGGCACGGTACGTCGGTTGGAGGATGCCGAGGTGTCCCTCCGCATAGGTGGAGAAGGGCCGGTCGGGGTGGGTGGAGTGGACGAAGAAGGGTTCTCTGTAATCGGGGCCACAGGCGTCCGCGCGTCCGGGCAGGGTGAGGAGAGCCACTCCGAGCAGGAGGGGGAGGAAGGTCTTCATGGGTTCAGTTTCGAGTGGGCCTCCGTGAACGCGGTGGCGGTCCACGGACGCGGGTTGAAGAGGTAGACGGTGGAGGCGCTCGCGGGAGGCGCCCGCCATTCGTCGAGCGCGAGCCCCACGCTGCGAGCGCAGGGAGGCGCAAAGCCGCGCTGGGCGCGCTCGTAATGCCGGACGTCGTCGGGGCCCATGCGGAAGAGTTGGGGCACCACCTCGTCCACAGGCGCGCGGGCGAGCCAGCTGCCGGAGCCGCACCAGGAGGCGAGGGCGGTGATGGACAGCGGCAGTCCCGGGGGCATCCGGCCGCGCAGCTCCCCGAGCAGGGTGAGGTAGGCCTCGGTCTCGGACTCGCGTGCGTCGAAGTCGATTTGCAGGGCGGCTGCCTTCACCCCCTGGGCAATGGTGACGAGCCGCTCGACGAGCCGTTGACGAAGCTCCGGTGCCACATGGGCGAGTGAGCCGCCCTGGCGCATCTCGATGCGCACCGTGGCCCGGGGGCGCAGGCCCGGGGGCAGGTAGAGCGGCTGGCGGCGGGGGCGGACGGAGAACGCTTCTTCCGTGAGGTCCACCGTCGCCGCGAGGAAGGAGACCTCGGCCTGTGAGGGATTCAGGAAGCGGAGATTCTCCGGACGCTCCCAGGCCCACAGGATGACGCGCGGGCCTTCAGCGGAGGCCACCGGCGAGGCGAGCGCGCCGAGCAGACCCGCGAGCACCGGCCATTGCCCCCACCGTGGTGGCCTGTCCTCATTCCGTGTCCGCCGTGTCATGCCAGCCTTGCCATCCGTGTCCCCGCGACCACGGTCTCGGGGAGGGAAGGGGGTGCTCACCGTGGCGGCACCACGGATAGCAAGTTCTAGACCGGGCGACGCCTGGGTTACCGCTCCCAGAGCGTGGCGAGCTTCAACGGGAGCACCGAGAAGGGCTCGGCGTGCGCGGTGGCGCCTCCGCTCCAGAGGCCTCGTGGGCTCCAGCGCCGATGCTCCATCCGGTAGACCTCCAGGGTGCGTTGGAGGGGATCCAGCAGCCACAGATGGCTCACACCCTCGCGGCCATAGGCCTTCATCTTCTTCTCTCGATCCAGCACCGCCGTGGAGGGAGAGAGCACCTCTCAGACCCAGTCGGGAGCCAGGGTGAAGGCCTCCGTGTGGGGTATCTCCGGCATGCGCTCTCGGCGCCAACCGGCGAGGTCCGGAACCAGGGCGTCGCTCCCCAGGTGCAGCTCGGGCTTGCTCAGGATGACCCAGCCTCCGGGGCCCTTCTCTCCCAGATCGAAGGGCCTTCCCAGCAGCATTCCGAGCCGGGAGGCCGCTCTTGCTTGGAGCGGGGCTGGGCGGGGACTCTCGTACAACTCGCCATCGACGAGTTCCCCCACACTGTTGGGAGGGACGGCCTCCAGGTCCGCGAAGGTGGCCTTGCGCTTCGACCCGTTCATGACGGCCACCCATGGCCGTTGCTTAGGTCATGACCCATGAAGTCATCATAAGGATGACCTCATGAGTCAGCAAGAAGAACCAAACATCTCAAGTCACCCACTGGGGACTCGGGAACGTGGCCTGCTACCCCGGCTCCTCCCACAGCGTGCCGAGCCACGCCTGGTAGGCGGCCTTCTGCGCGTCCGTGGGCTTGTCCATGCGCGCGAGCCACACAGCATCTGCGGGCTTCTGGCCGAGCACCACGGGCACCTCCACCAGCTTGTCCCGGCGGCTACCATCGCCCGCGTACAGCCTCTCCTCCCAGGCGGGCGAGCCCTCCATCACGACGAGCCGGGAGGGCTCTGACCTTGAACGTCACTTCAGTTATGTTTGTGTAACCGCCTGAAAATATTGGATGTTTTCCCTGCGTCCCGAAGAAGGACCGGCTAAGGTTGTTCTGTCTCTCCGATGACGGAGCCCCTCTTTGATGGGGAGACAGAGGCCCGTGGTAGGTTGCCGCCTGATGAACCCGACCTGTACAAAATCGTCCCTCACTCCGTGGCTCCGCACGTCGGCTAGAGCCGTCAGGATGTGGACAGAAGGGGACCGAGGTGTCCGGGTTCCGGTTCACTGGCCGTTTCGAGCCTGCGGGATGAGCCATGAGTAGTGAAGACGAATTTCCAATCAGGGAGATTAGCGTTCCTTTTGAGGAGCGTTATGACGAACAGTTAGGCTCAAAATCAAAATTCTGGTTCAGTCTCGACGCGAAGACATGGCTGTTCAAGCGTGGACGAGAGAATGAGGACTGGTCGGAAAAAGTGGCCGCAGTGCTTGCAGGTCATCTCGGCCTTCCTCACGCCGAGGTCGAGCTTGCAAGTTGTGACGGACAACCCGGCGTCATCTCACGTTCCTTCTTGCAGCGGGGAGACCGTTTGGTTCATGGCAACGAGCTCCTGTTCGAACTCGATACAAGTTACCCGATGGCGGGCCGTTTTCATATCTCTCAACATACCATCGAGGCTGTCGCATCTGCTTTTGAGCGGTTTCATGTTGATGTTTGGAGTGAACGCCCGGACGGTTTGCCCCAATCCTTCGATGGGATGGATCTCTTTCTTGGGTATCTGCTTTTCGATGCTTGGATCGGAAACAGCGATCGGCACCATGAGAATTGGGCTGTCGTTCAACGTGGTGAGCAGCGACTGCTTTCGCCCACCTACGACCATGGTAGTTCCATGGGGCGGAACGAGCCAGAGGAAAGGGCAAAGTTGCGTCTTGAGGGCAAAGATCCTCGGGTTACTGTTGGTATTTATGCTGCAAAATGTACTTCCGCTCTCTTCAATCCGTTGAGTCCCAAGCGACCTATGAAAACGGTGGATGCCTTTTTTCATGCGGCAATGCAGCGGCCTGCCGCGCGAGACTACTGGTTGTCTCGATTGGGTACAACTGATGGCGCCTTCATTTACAGAACACTCCATCAGGTGCCGGCCAGTTTGATCTCGGCGACTCATCGAAATTTTGCATACCAAGTCATTATGTCTAATCGCGCTCGCCTGTTGGATGCTTGGTCGAGGAATGGCAATGATTGATCAGACTCCCGTCATCTATCTTGCGTGGCAGGAC
Organism: Cystobacter fuscus; assembly: GCF_044360685.1. GTDB lineage: Bacteria > Myxococcota > Myxococcia > Myxococcales > Myxococcaceae > Cystobacter > Cystobacter fuscus_C. Next base: position 3,381,292 of record NZ_CP043491.1, read on the forward strand.
TCATTGCACTCAAGGCGCTGGTTCGTCGTTGGACGTCTGCGTCGTCTGCCCGACGGCCTGTACGAATTTATCTATACGAGAGGGTACGAAGAGGCCCGGCGAAGCGCCAGCATGCAGCCGATTCTGGGCTTCATGGAACCAGAACGGCGCTATCTTTCCGATAGATTATTCCCGCTGTTTCAAAATCGGCTGATGTCGTCAAATCGTGAGGAGTACGCTGCTTACATTGAGCGGCTGGGCCTGAGGCGGGACTCTGAGTCGCCTCCAGAACCACTTCAGATCCTCGCCCGAAGCGGTGGGCGCCGAGCCACCGATTCCTTCGAAGTATTTCCTGCTCCGTTGAGGCATCAGTCGGAGGCCGGCGACCAGAATTATCTTATTAAATTTTTCGTACATGGTGTTCGGTATGTTCCGTTTGAGTCGCAGGTACGAGTCAGTAAATGCCAATTGGACGAACGCTTGCTCCTGCTTTCGGATTGGCAGAATGAGTTTGATTCAAATTCATTGATGCTCCGTACGGAGTTTGATAACTATTTGTTGGGTTGGGTACCTCGTTATTATTGTGCCGATATTTCCAGTCTGAGGGACCGGAAGCTGCCCGTCAATGTCAGGGTGGAAAGAGTCAACCCGGTATCGTCGCCGACTCAGCAGCGTTTGCTTTGTCAGTTGACTGCTCCCTGGCCAGAGGATTTTCGTGCCCTTTCCTCTCCAGAATACGAGCCTCTTGCTGATACAGATTATGAGACAAGTGTTTCTGGACCAGCATCGATGTGAAAGACGCTCTTGTCCCTCTTGACTTGTGTTTGAGGTGACTACCCCGGCTCCTCCCACAGCGTGCCGAGCCACGCCTGGTAGGCGGCCTTCTGCGCGTCCGTGGGCTTGTCCATACGCGCGAGCCACACGGCATCCGCGGGCTTCTGGCCGAGCACCACGGGCACCTCCACCAGCTTGTCCCGGCGGAACACCGTGACGCGCACCGTGTCCCCGGGGGACTTGTCCTCGCAGCGCGTGAGCAGCGCCCCGGTGTCCACGCGCCAGCCGTCGAGCGCCACCAGCTCGTCGTCCACGTACAGCCCTGCCTCCTGCGCGGGCGAGCCCTCCAGCACCGCGGAGAAGGTGGCGCCTCCCTTGGGCACCACCCCCAGCCACCCCTTGGGCCGGCCCTCTCCCTTGGTGCGCGGCGGCGGGCTGCCACCCCGGTCATTCGTGGACTCGCGCGGGCGCAGCCGCACCTCCAGGCCCACGTGGGCGAAGGGCGACAGGTCCAGCTCCTCGGTGCTGCGCAGCGCCCGGTCGAAGAAGGCCGACAGGTCCTGCCCCGCCACCTCCGCGGCCGCCGCCTCCACGCCCTCCTCCGGCACGCCGGAGCCGTCTCCGTAGCGCTTCCACAACAGCCGCATCAGGTCATCCAGGCCCCGCGCGTTGCCGGTGAGGCGGCGCAGCTCCAGATCCAACAACACCGCCACCACCTCGCCCTTGAGGTAATAGGAGATGGCGCTGTTGGGGGAGTGCTCGTCCGGACGGTAGTGCTTCACCCAGCACACGAGCGAGGACTCGGCCAGCGTCTGCACCTTGCGGCCCGGCGTGGCCTGGAGCGCCGAGAGCGTCTCGCCCAGGCGTGTGAGGTAGCGGCTCGCGCTCATCAGCCCCGCGCGCAGCACGAAGAGGTTGTCGTAGTACGAGGTGACACCCTCGAAGGCCCACAGGAGCGAGGTGTAGTTCTCCTGCGAGTAGTCGAAGGGCACGAGCGCCCGGGGCTTCACCCGCTTGACGTTCCACAGGTGGAAGTACTCGTGCGCCGCGAGCGTGAGGAAGTCCTCCCAGCCCCGCGCGCTCTGCAGGCCCACGCGCGGAAAGAGCAGCGCCGTGGACGCGCCGTGCTCCAGGCCCCCGCGTCCCTTGTCCGTGAGGTAGACGAGGAACAGGTAGCGCCGGTGGGGCAGCCCGCCGAACAGCCGCGCCTGGGCCTCGCACACGCGCTGGAGATCCGTGCACAGGCGCGAGGCATCCGGCACCGAGTCCCCCCACACCACCACCTCGTGCGGCACGCCCGCGGCGGTGAAGGTGAGCGGCGTGTGGGGCCCCACCTCGAAGGGGCTGTCCACCAGCTCGTCGTAGTCGCTCGCGACGAACGCCTCGCCCCGGCGCTCCAGCGCGGTGAAGGTCCGCCAGCCCTCGGGGGCCTCCACGGTGACGTGGTGCTCCAGGTGGCGCGTGGCCTCGGTGTAGAGAAAGAGCGTGGCGCCGTTGAAGTAGCCGTGGCTGCCGTCCAGGTGGCTGGTGCGCACCGACAGCTCGTGCGCGTAGACGCGATAACGCAGCGTCACCGCCCGGCCCCCTGATTCCACACGCCAGGTGCGCTTGTCCACGCGCCGCACCGCGAGGGGCTCGCCTCCGGGGCCCGTGGCGCTCACGTCCTGGAGCTGGCGCGCGAACTCTCGCACCAGGTAGCTGCCGGGCGTCCACACCGGCAGCACCGCGGAAAGCGGCTCCGGCGCCGCGGGGAAGGTGGCCTCCACCTCGATGAGGTGCGCGTGCGGGCGGAGCATCGAGACGCGATAGTGGACCGCTTCCGGCATTGCCTTCCCTCCAGGGACTGCGCCCGGAAGAGGTTACTTCGCGCGCACGAGGATGGCCCCGAAGAATCCATCCGTGCCGTGCAGGTGCGGGGCGAGCCGCAGGTAGGGGCCCTTGCTCACCTTGGCCCCCAGCTCCGCTCCCAGTTCCTCGGCCACCGGACGCACCGTGTAATCCGGGTGCCGCGAGAGGAAGTCCTCCACCACGGCCTCGTTCTCCTCGGGCAGCACGCTGCACGTGCCGTAGATGAGCCGCCCGCCGGGCTTCACCAGCCGGGAGAAGCGCTCGAGCAGCCGCTTCTGCCGTGCCACGTGATCGGCCAGCATCTCGGGGGTGAGGCGGTAGCGCGCGTCCGGCTTGCGGCGCAGGGTGCCCGTGCCGCTGCACGGCGCGTCCACCAGCACCCGGTCCGCCTTGCCCATCAGGGGCGCGAGCGCCGTATCCACCTCGGGGCCATCCACGGGGATGAGCTGGGTGCGCACGTTGTGCACGCCCGCCCGGCGCGTGCGCTTGCGCAGATCCTCCATGCGCCCCTCCTCGACGTCCAGCGCGTACAGGTCGCCCCGGTTCTTCATCTGCACGGCGAGCTGGAGCGTCTTGCCGCCCGCGCCCGCGCACGCGTCCACCACCTTGGTGGGCGGCGCGTCCACGAGCATGCCCAACAGCTGGCTGCCCTCGTCCTGCAGCTCGAAGGCGCCGTCGCGGAACGCCTCGAGCGAGAAGGCATTGGTGCGCGTGTCGAGGATGAGCCCGAGCGGCGACAGCGGGGTGGGCTGGGTGCTCACGCCCTCCTTCTCGAGCAGCTCGCGCACCCGCTCGCGGTCGCCCTTGAGGCCGTTGACGCGGGCGGTGAGCGGCGCGCGCTCGTTCATCGCCTCGGCGGCGCGCTCGGCGTCCGGGCCGAACGCCTCGCGGAAGCGCGCCGCGAGGAAGTCCGGCAGCGAGGCGGCGATGGGGAAGCGCTTGTCCGGGGGCAGTGCCTCCAACGTCCGGGCGGCCCGCGCGAGCCCGGACAGCGCGCCCGCGCCCAGGCCGGACTGCACCGCCGAGTGCTCCACCTCTTCCAGGGACTCGCCATGCAGCACGCGCGAGGCGGCCAGGCGCAGCACGTCCTGGCGCGTGCGGTCCAGGCGGGCGAAGCCCGGGTAGGCGTGCTCGAGGAGGAAGTCCACGGTGCGCTGGCGGCGAAGCAGGGCGTACACCCGCTCGGCCACGGCGCGGCGCTCGTTGGAGTAGAGGTTCTTCTTGTGGCGCAGGGTGTAGTCCAGGGCCCGGTCCGCCATGCGGCCCTCCTGGCGGATGAAGCCATAGGCTTCCAGGCACGCCTGGAGGACGAGATCCTCGCGCACGGGGCGGATCGCGCGAACACCCTCCGCGGCGGCGGGCGGCTTACGGCGGGACTGGGGGGCCCTGGGGGAGGGGCGGGGGTTCTTCTTCATGAAAGACTCCGGAGGCCCGGGGTGGGCGGGCGCGCGCTGTCGGCACGCAGGCGCATCGCATCCCGGGCGCTCGATGACAAGGGCGGAGACGGGGGCGGAGGCGCTCCGGGGGCCTTCCCGGGCGCCGAGGGGGGCCGCCCCCGCCTTCCCGGTCAGCGCCGACGGCGGCGCAGGGCGCTGGCGAGCACCCACATCCCGGCCGGCAGCAGCGTCATCGCCGGGGTGGCCGAGCAGCCCGGGAGGGGCTCGGCCGGGTTGTTCGGGTCCCCCAGGTCTGGCACCACCCCCGGGGGGGACTGGGTGCTTCCCTCGATGGGCGGCTGGCCCGGCGAGGGCGCCGGGGTCGTCGTGGGGGGCGTGCCCGGGGGGGGCGCGGGCTGCGTGGGGGACGTGGGCTCGGGCGGGAGGTCCTTGGTGAGGGTGAAGCTGTCCATCACCTTGCCCGAGGGTGTGAGCATCTGGGCGGTGAGCGTCCCGTCCTCGACCCGCACGTCCAGGTAGCCGTGGTCCGAGTTGTTGCGCAGCACCGACCAGGACGGCTTGCTCGCGATGCTGAGCTCGCGCAGCTTCGCGCCGCCGCTGCCCACCACGAGGTAGACGGGGTCCGTGGCGCCCGAGGGAGCCACCTCATTGCCGCGCATGGGGTGGGTGCGCTCGTAGTTGTGGTCATGCCCGGTGAGCACCAGGTCCACCCCGTACTTCTCGAAGAGGGGGGCGAACTCCCGGCGCATCTTCAACTGCGAGCCGTGATCCCCGCTGCTCCAGGGCGGGTGGTGGAAGAAGACGATCTTCCAGGGGGCGGTGCTGGCGGCCAGATCCTCCTCCACCCACTGCTGCTGCGCCTCGAAGGTGCAGCGGTCGGCCGAGGACAGGCCGATGGCGCAGTTGGAGTCGATCGCCACGAAGTGCACGAAGCCCCAGTCGAAGGAGTAGTAGTACTCGCCGCCGCTCTGGCTGGTGGGCAGGTAGAGGTTGTCGAAGTAGGGCTGGCCCTTGTTGGTCTCGTACTCGTGGTTGCCCGGGACGGCGAAGAAGGGCACCTGCGCGAGCAGCGGAGCCATGGGCTCGAAGAGGTTGTGCTGGAACTCGGCCTCTGTGCCCATCTCGTAGGCGTTGTCCCCGAGCGCCAGGAAGAGCTGCGGCTTGCGGCCGAGCATGGCCCGGGCCACGTCGCGCTGATCCTGGTTGTTCGAGCCGAAGTCGCCCACGGTGGTGAAGTGCACGCTGCGGGTGCCGGGCACGGGCGCGGTGGAGAACGTCACCGGGCTGGTGCGCGAGCCGCAGGCGTCCACGACATAGGTGTACTCGGTGCCGGGCTCCAGGCCGCTCAGCTCCACGGCCTGCCGCGTCTGGGAGGTGGGCGCGGTGACGGACAGCTCCATGCTCCCATGGGTGCCATAGCGCACCGTGGGGGCACACGCCGTGTCCAGCCGGAAGGCCACCGTGGCGGTGTCCGGTCCCACCCGCTGCAGGTAGGGCTCGCGCGTCAGTTTCGCGGCGCTCGCACCACTCGCGGTGAGGGTGAGTGCCACGGTCATCGCGCCGAGCGCGAGGGCGTACAGTCGGTGCATGAGGCCTCCTGTCCGGGCCATCCGGACTCGGAGGTGAACCGTTCACCGTCACACATCCATCCATGAGCAAGCCCTTCACCCCCCCAGCGCCCGCCCGCCGGGTGGCTGGCCGGAAAGCGCTCGGTGGGACGCCCGCCCTGGCTTCCTGCCGGGAGGCTCAGCTCACGCTCTCGGCGCTGTAGCGGGCGACGCGGCCCGAGCGCAGCGCCTCCCGGTAGATGAGGAGGAAGAAGACGCAGGCGAGCAGCAGGCAGAGCAGCGCGAGCCCCACGCCCACGAGCAGCGCCGTGCCGGAGAAGGGGCCGCCCGTGGCGACCGCCCGCATGCCCTCGAAGACGTAGGAGGGCGGGAAGAGCAGCGAGAGGAGCTGCATCCACTCCGGCAGCGTGGCGCGGGGATAGAAGACGCACGCGAAGGGCGACACGATGGCGGGGATGGGCCAGATGAGCCACTCGGCGGCGGGCCCGAGCCGCAGCACCACGGCGCTGCCGAAGACGCCGAGCGCGATGCCGTACAGGAAGAGCACGAGCAGGAAGGGCAGCAGCAGCACGCCGTAGGTGAACAGCGACAGGCCGAACGCCGCGCCCGCCACGGCGACCATGACGACCAGGCCGATGCTGCTCGTCGCGATGCTCGAGAGCACCAGGCCGCTGATGTACTCGGAGGTCGACAGCGGGGTGGCGAAGAGGTTGAGGAAGTTGCGTGACCAGACGTCCTCGAAGAACGCCATCGTCACGCCCTGCATGGCGCGGGTGAGGAAGTTCCAGAGCAGCACCGTGCCCAGCAGCGAGGTGACGAAGTCCAGGCCGGAGGCGGTGACGGTGTTGAGGTAGCGCGTGATGAAGCCCCACAGCACGACGTCGATGGCCACCCAGATGAAGAGCGGGAGGATGCGCGCGGGGCTGCCCCTCAAGAGGTAGAACTGGCGCATCACGATGGCGGTGACACGGGAGGCATTCATGACGGCTCCCCTCGCGCCACGGTGATGAACAGCTCCTCGAGCGTGGCCTTGCCGTACTGGCCGGGCAGGGCCCGGGGGTCTCCCTGGAGGACGATCCTCCCGCGCGAGACGATGAGCACCCGGTCGCACACCTCCTCGACCTCGTACATGTTGTGGGACGTCCACAGCACGCCGCCCTGGCCCTGGGAGGCGAAGTCCCGGATGCGGGCGCGGATGTCTCGCGCCGTCATGGGATCCAGCGACGCGGTCGGCTCGTCGAGCAGCAGCAGGGCGGGGCGGTTGATGAGGGCCTTGGCCAGGGTCACCCGCGTCTGCTCTCCCGAGGAGAGCACCCCGCAGCGCACGTCGCGGAAGCGCGTGAGGTCCAACTGGGTGAGGAGCTCCTCGATGCGCTCGGACAGCCGCTTCACGCCATAGAGCAGGCCGAAGGTGCGCAGGTTCTGCTGGACGGTGAGGTTGCCGGGCAGCGGCGCGTAGATGGCGGCGAAGTTCGTGTGCGCGAGCGCCCGGGTGCGGTGCCGCGCCAGGTCCACGCCCTCGATGTGGATGGAGCCCGAGCTCGGCTCGAGCAACCCGAGCACCATGTTGATGGTGGTCGTCTTGCCCGCGCCGTTGCTGCCGAGCAGCCCGACGATCTCATGGCGGCCCACGTCGAAGGAGAGCCCGTCGACGGCGACGGTGGCGCCGTACTGCTTGCGCAGCTCCACGACGGACAGGACCTTCGCGGGGGCAGCGGACTGCGGAGGAGGGGACGTCTTCACGCGGTCTGCTCTACGCCCGAACGCGCCCCGGGGATAGCGGGGATGTTCAACGCACGACCCTCCCCTTCCCGGAAGGAGGGAAGAGGAGGACCGGAGCTTCTCAGTTCACCCGGCGGCGGCGCGCCAGGGCGAGCAGCCCCAGGCCGATGAGGCCCAGGGGGGCCTCGGCGCCGGTGGAGCAGCCACACTTGGGCGGCTCGGGCTGCGGCTGCGGCTCGGGGTCCGGGTTGGGCGTGACGGTGACGGAGACGAAGGCGGGCGCACTGTCGAGCGAGCCATCCTTGACCACGAGGCTGAAGCGCAGCGTCGTCTCGGCGTCCGCGTCCGGAGCGGTGAAGAACGGGGTGGCGGAGTCCGCGCCCGAGAGCGTCACGGGCGTGCCCTCCACCTGGGTCCAGATGTAGCTCAGCGCGTCGCCGTCCGGGTCGGAGCTGGCGGTGCCGTCGAGCTGCGCCTGGGTACCTTCCTCGACGGTGAGCGCGTCACCGGCGTGGGCGGTGGGGGCGCGGTTCACGTTCGTCACCGTCACCTTCACGGTGTCGCTGTCCGTGCTGCCGCCGTTGGAGACGGACAGCTTGAACACCAGGTCGGTGTTGGCGTTCACCTCGGGGGCGAGGAAGGACGGCGTGAGCGTGTTCGCGTCCGTGAGCGTCACCTCCGGGCCGGACAGCTGCTTCCACACGGAGGTGAGCGCATTGCCTTCCGGATCCGTGGCGCTGCCGTGAAGCGTCAGGCTCGTGTGCTCCTCCACCGACACGTCTTCTCCGGCGGTGATGACGGGAGCCGGGGGCGGCACGCACACCCCATCCTCCGCGTGGATGGCGGTGAAGGGCGTGTTCGTGATGCCGCTGAACCGCAAGTCGTCCAGCATCCAGCCGGTCGCCTTGAAGGAGTAGTCCGAGCCGATGCGGAAGCGCAGGCGCACCGTCTTGCCCGCGTACGCCGTTCCGAGGTCCAACTTGGAGTCGATGAGGGCGGGGAATCCCTCGTTTCTACCCACGATGGCCTCGCGGCCCTGGAGCGGATTGGTGTTTTCGTCGAAGGCGACGAGCGTGCCGTTGTACAGGGCCGCGCCGACGTCCGCCCAGGTCTGTCCGTCATCCTGGCTCAGCTCGATGACCGCGCCGTCATAGAAGTAACCGCCGTCCTGATCGAAGTCCCAGGCCTGTTTGAACTCGAGGACGAGGGGCTCGGTGGTGCCCACCGTGAGGGGCGGGGTGATGAGGCGCAGGTCACTCGTCGTGTCCGCGTTCTCCCCGAAGAAGACATGGTTGGGAGGAGTAGGGTGCGGGAGGATGCTCCAGTCCAGCTGGGTCAGGTGGCTGTCATGCTCCAGGGTCCAGGGCAGGGTGTGGGACTCCACTGCCTCCGTAGCCGTGGAGGCGGGCGTCTCGTCGTGGTTGGCCCCCACGCTCAGGGTGCCCTTGCGGTCGCCCGGCCGGGACAGTTCGCCCTGGCGGGTGGTGACGGTGAAGCTCAGCAACTGGCGCCCCGTCACGCCTTGCAGTGACACGGCCAGGGTCACCTCCGTCTCCTCGAGCATGTCCAGGGTCGGCACCTGCACCTGGCCGCCATGGCCCAGCGTCACGCCCGGACTGGAGGTGGTGACAATGGCGACGGTCTGCTCGGTGCGGGTGGGGCCCAGGTTGCGCAGCTTGATGCGCAGCAAGCCGGTCTCGCCGTTGTCGAGGATGTTGTCGCGGTCACACGTCCTGGACACGGCCTCCACGGAGAGGGAGACGACCGCCACGTCGGCCGTCGTGTCGTAGCTCTCCACGACGCCGGCATGGTCCAGGGAGGTGCGGTCCGGCGCCACCGCGCCCACGCCCGCGCCCCGCCGGGCGAAGGCCTCCCAGAAACGGCGTCCATCCTCGACGGAGGCGGCGGAGGCCGCCGCGATGAGCGCGTCACGCGCCTCCAGGTAGGTGGGCGTGGCGGGCGTGAGCTTGTAGCCGTTGACCAGGTACTGCTTCATACGGTGTTGGGCCTCCTCGAAGGGGTAGGCGCGCAGCAGCGACACGTAGCAGTCCCACAGCATCGTGGCCCAGACCTCACCCGCGTTGTGGGACTCCGCGTTGTTGTAGGCATTGGGGACGATGGGCGCCGTGGTGGGCAGTGGCTGTCCGTTGGAGATGTGCCGGAAGGTGAGCGCGTTCTTGGTCATGTCCGCCGAGTAGGTCACTCGCCGGACGCCGAAGAAGGTGGGGTCCCCGGGCCTGCCGAATCCGCGCGCGATGTGCCCGGCCGTGGCGTAGGCGCCATTCCAGCGGGCGTTGGACGGGACGTGGATGTCCTCCGGGCGCGTCATCATCAGCAGGGCGGTGAAGTCCGCCCAGCCCTCTCCCATGGCCCAGCCCTGGTTGTTGCTCAGGCCGTTCGCGTTTCCAATGAGGCGGTTGCTGATGTAGTGGCCCCACTCGTGCGCCACGACGGTACTGTCGATCGTGCCATCCAGCTCGATGAACCGCTTGCTGTAGAGCCGCGCGGTGAGTCCGGGGAGCTGGGCCTTGAGCTCCTTGCCATTGGAGAGCGTGATGTACTGGGAGGGGATGGTGATGCTCGCATTGGATTCGGAGGCCGACATGAGCCTGTCCACGTTGTTCGCGTAGATGACGCCCACGGCGCCGGCGTTCTGCACGTTCAGGATCTGCTGGCCGATGGAGCAGGTGGTGTCGCGGTCGACGAGGGCGATCTTTCCGGCCACCTCCGCGGCGTTGGTGAGCGCGGTGCAGGCGGTGTTTCGGGCCGGAGTGCCGCTGACCGCGAGCACGACCTCGGCGTTGATGTCGTAATCCTGCGCGCCGAAGGTGGCGGACCCCACCTTGTACTTGCGCGGGGTGCCCCCGGGGACGCTCGTCTGCAGGCTCGTATCCTTGTTGTCGTAGATGTACATCTGCATGACCGGGGACGCGCCGTCCGCCGGCGTGTACATGTTCGCGTTGTTGCGGCCCCCGTAGTCCTGCGCCTCGGCGAGGAGGGCGTCGTGCTCCAGACCGCCCCGGCCGAAGTTGTCGTGCTGGGCGTTGCCCGAGGCCTCGTCGAAGCCCACGTCGTAGAACCAGTCGTGCAGCCAGTTGTTCACGTAGAACAGCTGCGTGGTGGCCGCCTGGATCTGCTCCGCGTTCGCATTGGGCTGGAGGCTGAAATCGATGCTCCGGTCGAACACCCCGGGAGCCGTCACCGAGGCGCGGGAGTCACCGGTGCCGTATCCGTCCGGCTCGACGAGGTCCGCATAGGCGTCCACGTTGTTGCCCACGGTCTCCGTGGCGCCGTCCGGCAGCCAGGGATCGTTCCGGCTGAAGGGGGCGTTCCGCAGGGTGATGAGCGCGGGGGCCTCGAATGGCGGCACGCTGACGGTGCCGGGCGTGCCCGTGGGGTGGGGCGTGGTGATGCCACCCGCGGGTCCATCCAGCGGTGTATACGGAGGCGTGGTGTCCGCCCAGACGCGGTAGGAGATGTCCGCGTGCGCCTCGAGGTTGTTGCGCAGGAGCAGCCGGCCATCGGCCGCGGACACGACGTAGGAGTAGTAGTCCGACTCCCGGCTATCGTCCCGGGCGGTGTGGAGCTCCAGGTAGTAGGCGGGCACGAGCCCCCTGGCCATGGGGAAGAAGACGGGCTTGGCGCGCGCGGGGATGACGAGGCCCTCGGCCAGCGGACGCGCGTAGGGGGCGAGCTGGTAGTGGGTATACGGGTCGTTGTCCCGCGCGCGGAGGTTGGCCCGCGTGAGCAGAGTGCCATCCAGGGGGGAGCCGGTCAGATCCTGATAGGCCAGGGAGATGGCCTGGGGGGCCGTCAACCGGTGGCGCAGGCTCGAGACCCGGGCGGCGGACGTGGCCGCGGAGACATGGGGGGACAGGTTTCCACTGAGCGCCACCACCTCGTTGTTCGCGTCGAGCAGGACCTTGAGTCCCTGGCGGAACACCTCCACGCCGTCCACCTGCTGGGCGAAGGTGACGATCGACACGCCGCGCGCGTCACGGCTGATGGAGGTGACGCTCGCGCCCGCCTTGGTGAGCGACTCGTGGCCGTAGAGGGACAGGTACTTGCCGAGCTGTTCACGCGCGGCCTCGTCCGGCTTCATGCGCGCCAGTTGCGTGGTGCGCAGCGACGGGGCCTCGGACTTCTTGTTGGCCCAGACGAAGGTGGGCAGGCCGCGCTGCGCGTCCTGGTGGGCGACGCGTGCGTCCGTTGCCTCCGGCCGCAGTGGCTTGTTCGCGCGCGGCGAGGGCGGGGTGTCTTGCGGCACTTCGTAGTTCGGCAGGTCTCGCGCCGTGGCACCCGTGCTCGCGAGTGCCAGTGCCAGACTCGACCACTTGAAAACCAACCGTGTCACGTCGGGGGCTCCTTCCCATGGGTGACACACCGTGGCCACCGTTCCGCCACGTCCCCGGAAAGCACCTGCTCCAGATGGAGCGACAATGGCTCTCTTTCCAGGGGTGAAGTGTCGACAAGGTGAAGCCTAGAGCCGATCCGCCTTTCTTGCCTACCCACTGTCTCGCTTTGTGAATGGAGCGCCCGCTGCCGGACTGCACCATGGGCTTCTCGGTGTATGAGAAGAAAAGGAATTGGCGGGGAGGCGAGTGGTTTTGGACTGAATGTCTGGGATTGTCCGCTTCGCCCGAGTGGCTGGCCCTCCCCTTCCCGAAAAGCAAGGAAGGGGAGGGCCGGAACGTCTCAGTTCATCCGGCGGCGGCGCGCCAGGGCGAGCAGCGCCAGGCCGATGAGGCCCAGGGGGGCCTCGGCGCCGGTGGAGCAGCCACACTTCGGCGGCTCGTTCGCCGCCTTGGGCGTGACGGTGACGGAGACGAAGGCGGGCGCACTGTCGAGCGAGCCATCCTTCACCACGAGGCTGAAGCGCAGCGTCGTCTCGGCGTCCACGTCCGGAGCGGTGAAGGACGGGGTGGCGGAGTCCGCGCCCGAGAGCGTCACGGGCGTGCCCTCCACCTGGGTCCAGGTGTAGCTCAGCGCGTCGCCGTCCGGGTCGGAACTGGCGGTGCCGTCGAGCTGCGCCTGGGCGCCCTTCTCGACGGAGAGGGCCTCACCGGCGTGGGCGGTGGGGGCGCGGTTCACGTTCGTCACCGTCACCTTCACCGTGTCGGTGACCGTGTCGCTGCCGTTGGAGACGGACAGCTTGAACACCAGGTCGGTGTTGGCGGTCACCTCGGGGGCGGGGAAGGAGGGCGTGAGCGTATCGGCGCCCGAGAGCGTCACGTCCGGGCCGGACTCCTGCGTCCACGTGTAGGTGAGGGGGCGGTCTTCCGCATCCGTGGCGGTGCCGTGGAGCGTCGGGCTCGTGCGCTCCGCCACCGACACGTCCTCACCGGCCGAGACGACGGGAGGCGGGAACGGCGCACACAATCCATTTTCCGCCTTGAGGGCGGTGAAGGGCGTGTTGGTGATGCCGCTGAACTCCAGGTCATCCAGCAGCCAGCCGGTCGCCGCGGCGGCCTGGTCCGAGCCGATGCGGAAGCGCAAGCGCACCGTCTTGCCCGCGTACTTCGTCCCAAGGTCCAACGTGGAGTCGATGAGGGCGGGGAAGCCCTCGCTCTGGCCCACCAGGGCGTTGCGGCTCTGGAGCGGATTCGCGCTGCCGTCGTCGGTGATGAGCTTGCCGTTGTACAGGGGCGTGCCGACGTCCACCCACGTCGCTCCGTCGTCCTCGCTCAACTCGATGACCGCGCCGTCATAGTAGTCAATGGGGTCGGCCTCGGTGTCCTGCTCGAAGTCCCAGGCCTGCTTGAACTTGAGGACGAAGGGCTGGGTGCCGCTCACCTTGAGGGGCGGGGTGACGAGGCGCATGTCACTCGGCGCGGCCACGTTCTCTCCATAGAAGACATGGTTGGTGAACGTGGGGTACGCGAGGATGCTCCAGTCCACGTCGCCCAGGTCGCTGTCGTGCTCCGGGGACCAGGGCGTGGCGCTGGACTCCACGTCCTCCGTGGCCGCGGTGGCGGGCCGCTCGTCGTAGTTGAGCAGCAGGTTCATCCTGCCCTTGACGTTGACTGGCTGGGTCGCGCTGCCCGAGCGCGTGGCAACGGTGATGGTCGCCGCCTGGTGTGTCGCCGCGCCCTTGACCAGGACAGGCAGGGTCACCTCCTCTTCTTCCCCCTCCTTCAGGAGGGACAGGGTCACCTGCCCCCCGTTGCCCAGCGTCACGGCGGGGTTGTTCGAGGTCACGACGAGGAGTGCCTGCTCGGTCTGATCCGGACCCACGTTGCGCACCTTGAGGTGCAGCAGGCCCTTCTCGCCGTTGTCGAGGATGTCGTCGTTGTCACACGCCTCGTCCTTGGAGATCTCCAGCGAGAACGTCGGCAGGGCGATCAGATCGTAGCTCTCCACGACTCCGGAGTGGGTGGCGGAGTAGCGGGAGGGCGCCGTCGCCCCACCGCCCGCACCGCGCCGGGCGAAGGCCTTCCAGAAGCGATGTGCGTCCGCATTGTCCGCGGCGGCGGCCGCGGCGATGAGCGCGTCACGCGCCTCCAGGTAGGTGGGCGTGGCGGGCGTGAGCTTGTAGCCGTTGACCAGGTACTGCTTCATGCGCTGTTGCGCTTCCTGGAAGGGGTAGGCGCGCAGCAAGGACACGTAGCAGTCCCACAGCAGGGAGGCCCAGATCTCACCCGCGTTGTGGACCTCCGAGTTGGGGATGCCATTGGGGACGATGGGCGCCGTGGTGGGCAGGGTCTGTCCATCGGAGATGTGCCGGAAGGTGAGCGCGTTCTTGGTCATGTCCGCCGAGTAGGCCACTCGCCGGATGCCGAAGAAGGTGCTGTCCCCGGAGAGGAAGCCACGCGTGGCGTACTCGGCCGGGGCGTAGGCGCCGTTCCAGTTGGCGTTGGAGGGGACGTTGATGTCCTCCGCGCGCGCGATCATCAACAGGGCGTGGAAGTCTCCCCAGCCCTCGCCCATGGAGCCGCCCTGGTTGTTGAGCAGGCCGTTCCCGTTTCCAATGAGGCGGTTGCTGATGTAGTGGCCCCACTCGTGCGCCACGATGCCGTTGTCGATCGTGCCATCCAGGTCGAGCGCCGGCTTGCGCTGGAGCCGCGCGGTGAGCCCGGGAATGCTGGCCCGGAGCTTGTTGCCAGCCGACTGCTTGACCAACTGGGAGGGGATGGTGATGTCCGAGGCGGTGTCGCTGGGGTTGAGGAGCTGGTCGCCGGTGCTGGCGATGATGACGCCGATGGCGCCGGCCGCCTGCGCGTTGCGCACCTTCGCGACGAAGTTGCACACGCCGCGATCGATGAGGACGATCTTCCCCGCCACGTCCGCCGCGTTGGTCAGCGCGTCGCAAGCGGTGGTGGTGGTCGGGTTGCCACTGGCCGCGAGCACGACCTCGCCGCTCACGTCGTAATCGCTCGGCCCGAAGGTGGAGCTTCCCGCCGGGTACGTGCCCGCGACGCTCGCGGGGGCGCTCACCTCCAGCGACTGTACGGCATTGTCGAAGAGGTACATCTGCATGCGCGGCGACGCGCCGTCCGCGGGGGTCGCCATGTTCGCGTTGTTGCGGTCCTTGTAGTCCTGCGACTCGGCGCGGATGGCGTCGTTGCCCTTGCCCCCGCGGCCGAAGTTGTCGTTCTGCGCGTTGCCCGAGGCCTCGTCGAAGCCCACGTCGTAGAACCAGTCGTGCAGCCAGTTGTTCACGTAGAACAGCTGCGTGGTGGCCGCCTGGCGCTGCGCCTCGTTGGCTCCAGGCTGGATGCTCAGGTCCATGGTCCGGTCGAACACCCCGGGAGCCGTCACCGAGGCACGCAGGTCACCGGGATTGAAGCCGTCCGGCTCGACGAGGTCCGCGTACGCGTCCACGTTGTTGCCCCGCGTCTCCGTGGCTCCGTCCGCCAGCCAGGGATCATTCTTGCTGAAGGGCACGTTCCGCAGGGTGACGAGCAAGGGGGCCACGAAGGGCGGCAGACTGGTGGTCTCCGCGGGGAAGCCCGTGGGGTGCGGCGTGGTGCTGCCCCCGGCGGGTCCATCCAGCGGGGTGTAGGGGGAATCCTTCTCCGCCCAGACGCGGTAGCTGAAGTCCGCGTGCGCGGTGAGGTTGTTGCGCAGGAGCAGCTGGCCATCGACCGCGGACACCACGTAGGCGTAGTAGTCCGAGTCGGAGTTCCCCTCGTGGCCCGTGTTGAGCTCCAGGTAGTAGGCGGGGATGAGCCCGCCGGGCATCGGGAAGAGCACGGGCTTGGCGCGCGCGGGGATGACGAGGCCCTCGGCCAGCGGACGCGCGTAGGGAGCGAGCTGGTAGTGGGTGTACGGGTCCTCGTTGTCCGCGCGGAGACTGCTCACTGGCGCGAGCAGGCTGCCATCCAGGGTGGCGCCGGTCAGGTCGCGGTAGGCCAGGGAAATGGCCTGGGCGGCGGTCAGCTGGCGGCGGGCGCCCAACGTCCGGGCGGAGGCCGCGCGCGTGGTTACGTTCGGGGACAGGTTGCCGCTGAGCGCCACCAGCTCGTTGTTCGCGTCGAGCAGGAGCTTGAGCTCATGGCGGAACACCTCCACGCCGTCCACCCGCTGGTCGAGGGTGACGATCGTCACTCCGTTCGCGCCACGGCTGACGGACTTCACGCTCGCGCCCGACTCGTCGAGCGACTTCTGGCCGTACAGGGACAGGTGGTCCGCGAGCTGCGAGAGGGCGGCCTGCTCGGGCTTCATGCTCGTGAGTCGCGTGCGCAGCGACGCCGCCGCGTCCTTCTTCTTCGCCCAGACGAAGGTGGGCAGGGCGCGCTGCTCGTCCCAGTGCGCGACGTGCGCGTCCGTTGCCTTGTCCGGCAGCAGACTCGCGCTCCTGTTCAGGGATGACTTCTGGAGGGACGACTTCGGTGACAACTTCAGCGAGGGGGGGGCGTCCTGCAGGACATCGTAGTTTGGCGGGTTATGCGCCGCGGCTCCCGTGCTCGCGAGCGCCAGTGCCAGACTCGACCACTTGAAAACCAACCTTGTCACTTCGGGGGCTCCTTGCCGTTGGTGTCGCACCGTGGCCACGCTTCGCCACGTCCCCGGGAGGCACCCACTCCAGACCTCGGAGCGACGACGGTTCTCCTCCCAGCGGCAATGTGTCGACAGGGCGGATCCTAAAGCCAAGCCCCTTGTCTTGCCTAATGCGTGGGGCCGGGTCGCTTACACCGCGCAATTCCTGTCAAAAGAGAAGGGACGGAAGGATCCGGGAAGCGAGCAGTTTTGAGCACCGGGTGGGCATCCCCCACGCAGGGCCCTCCCCTTCCCGGAAGGAGGAAGGGGGAGAGCCGGAACGTCTCGGTTCAACCGCGGCGGCGGGCCAGCGCGAGCAGTCCCAGACCAATGAAGTCCAGAGGGGCCTCGGCGCCGGTGGAGCAGCCACAACGCGGCGGCTCCTTGGGCGTGATGGTGACGGAGACGAAGGCGGGTTCACTGCTGAGCGAGCCATCCTCGACCACCAGGCTGAAGCGCGGCGTCGTCTGGGCGTCCACGTCCGGAGCGGTGAAGGATGGGGTGGCGGTGTCCGCGCCCGAGAGGGTCACCGGTGGTGTGCCCTCCACCTGGGTCCAGGTGTACGTCAGCGCGTCGCCGTCCGGATCCGAGCTCAGGCTTGCGTCGAGCTGGACCTGGGCGCCCGCCTGGACGGAGAGCGTCCCACCGGCGTGGGCGGTGGGCGCGCGGTTCACGTTCGTCACCGGAGGCGGCACGCACACCCCATCTTCCGCCGTGATGGTGGTGAAGGGCGTGTTCGTGATGCCGCTGAACTCCAGGTCATCCAACAGCCAGCCGTTGGCCCCGGTGTTCTGGTTCGAGCCGACGCGGAAGCGCAGCCGCACCGTCTTGCCCGCGTAGGCCGTCCCGAGGTCCAGCGTCGAGGTGATGAAGGTGGGGAAGTCCGTGCTCTGGCCCACGAAGGCCCCGCGGCCATCGAGCGGGTTGAGGTTGCCCTCGTAGCTGACGAGTGTGCCGTTGTAGAGGGACTCGCCCACGTCCTTCCACGTCCGTCCATCATCCTCGCTCAGCTCGATGACGGCGCCGTCGTAGTTCATGCCGGCGCCCACTTCGAAGTCCCAGGCCTGCTTGAACTCGAGGACGAAGGGCTCGGTGGCGCTCACCTGGAGGGGCGGGGAGGTGAGGCGCATGTCGCTCGGCCCGTTCACGTCCCTCGCGTGGAAGACGTGGTTGCCGCTGGCCGTGGGGTACTCCAGGGGTGTCCAGTTCACGTGGCCGCCGTGGTCGTCATTCGTGGCGGTCCAGGGCGGGTTGCTCGACTCCACGTCCTCGGTGGTCGTGGAGGCGGGCGTCTCGTCGTAGTTGGCCCCCACGCGCCAGGTGAGCTCGCGGTTGCCCGGATGGGACGGGTCTTCCTGGCGCGTGGTGACGGTGAAGCTCAGCTGCTGGCGCCCCGTCGCGTCCTGGAGCGACACGGGGAGGGAGACCTCCGTTTCCTCCAATCTGTCCAGGGCTGGCACCTGCACCTGGCCGCCATGGCCCAGCGTCACGCCCGGGCTGGAGGAGGTGACGGTGGCGACGATCGGCTCGGTGCGGAGGGCATCCAGGTTGCGCAGCTTGATGCGCAGCAGGCCCGTCTCGCCGTTGTCGAGGATGTTGTCCCGGTCACACGTCTTGGACATGGCCTCCACGGAGAGGGAGACGACCGTCACGTCCGCCGTCACGTCGTAGCTCTCCACGACGCCGGCATGGTCCCAGGAGGTGCGGTCCGGCGCCACCGCGCCCACGCCCGCGCCCCGCCGGGCGAAGGCCTCCCAGAATCGGCGCCCATCCTCGGCGGAGGCGGCGGAGGCCGCCGCGATGAGCGCGTCTCGTGCCTCCAGGAAGGTGGGCGTGGCGGGCGTGAGCTTGTAGCCGTTGACCAGGTACTGCTTCATGCGGTGTTGGGCCTCCTCGAAGGGGTAGGCGCGCAGCAGCGACACGTAGCAGTCCCACAGCATCGTGGCCCAGATCTCACCCGAGTTGTGGACCTCCGCGTTGGTGGAGAAGGGCGTGGTGGACGCCGAGGTGGGCAGCGGCTCTCCGTTGGCGATATGCCGGAAGGTGAGCGCGTTCCTGGCCATGTCCGCGGAGTAGGTCACGCGCCGGAGGCCGAAGAAGGTGCTGTCCTCGGACAGGCCGCCGCGCGTGGCGTACCCGATCACGGCGTAGGCGCCGTTCCAGTGGGCGTTGGACGGGACGTGGATGTCCTCCGGGCGCGTCATCATCAGCAGGGCGGTGAAGTCCGCCCAGCCCTCGCCCAGGGACTTGCCCTGGTTGTTGGTCAGGCCGGACGCGTTCCAGATGAGGCGGTTGCTGATGTAGTGGCCCCACTCGTGCGCCACGATGCTGTTGTCGAGCGTGCCATCCAGGTCGGGAACCAGGACGCGGTGGAGCTTCGTGGTGAGGTCGGGGAGCGTGGCCCGGAGCCTGTTGCCATCCGCCTGCGTGATGTACAGCGAGGGGAGGGTGATGTCCGGAGCGGTATCCGCCGCCTCGAGGGCGCCGGACGTGTTGTTCGCGATGATGACGCCCACGGCTCCGGCGCTCTGCGCGTTGCGGATCTTCTGCACGAAGGTACAGCCGCCGCGGTCGATGAAGGCGATCTTCCCGGCCACCTCCGCGGCGTTGGTCAGCGCTTCGCAAGCCGTGGTGGTCGAGTCGCCGCTGGCCGCGAGCACGACCTGGCCGCTCAGGTCGAACGACTGCGGGCCGAAGTTGGCGTTGCCCACCGCGTACTTGCCCGCGACGCTCGCGGGCGCGGTCACCTCCAGGTACTGGGCATCCAACGTCTCCTCGGGGCCGTCGAAGATGAACAGCTGCATGATCGGGGACGCACCGTCCGCCGGTGTCGACATGTTCGCGTTGTTGCGGCCGTCGTAGTCCTGCGCCTCGGCATGGATGGGGTCCTGTCGCAGGCCGCCGCGGCCGAAGTTGTCCTGCTGGGCGTTGCCCGCGGCCTCGTCGAAGCCCACGTCGTAGAACCAGTCATGTAGCCAGTTGTTCACGTAGAACAGCTGCGTGGTGGCCGCCTGGATCTGCCCCGCGTTGGCGTAGGGCTGGAGGCGGAAATCAGTGCTCCGGTCGAATACGCCCGGGGCCGTCACCGTGGCGCGGGAGTCCCCCGTGCCGAAGCCATCCGGATAGACGAGGTCCGCGTAGGCGTCCACGTTGTTGCCCCGCGTCTCCGTGGCGCCGTCCGGCAGCCAGGGATCGTTCCGGCTGAAGGGCGCGTTGCGCAGGGTGACGAGCGCGGGGGCCACGTATGGCGGCGCGGCGAAGGTGCCGGGCTGGCCCGTGGGGTGGGGCGTGGCGACCCCGCCGGAGGGCCCATCCAGCGGGATATAGGGCGGCGCGGTCTCGGCCCAGACGCGGTAGCTGAAACCCTCGTGCGCGGTGAGGTTGTTGCGCAGGAGCAGCCGGCCATCGGCCGCGGACACGACGTAGGAGTAGTAGTCCGAGTCGGTGCTGTCGTCCCGGGAGGTGTGGAGCTCCAGGTAGTAGGCGGGCACGAGCCCCCTGGCCATGGGGAAGAACACGGGCCTGGCGCGCGCGGGGATGACGAGTCGCTCGGCCAGCGGACGCGCGTAGGGCGCGAGCTGGTAGTGGGTGTACGGGTCCTCGTTGTCCGCGCGGAGGCTCTCCCGCTTGAGCAGGCTGCCATCCAGGGGGGAGCCGGTCAGATCCTGATAGGCCAGGGAGATGGCCTGGGGGGCCGTCAACCGGTGGCGCGGGCTCGAGGCCCGGGCGGCGGACGTGGTCGCGGAGACATAGGGGGACAGGTTGCCACTGAGCGCCACCACCTCGTTGTTCGCGTCGAGCAGGACCTTGAGTCCCTGGCGGAACACCTCCACGCCGTCCACCTGCTGGGCGATGGTGACGATCGTGACGCCGCGTGCGTCACGGCTGACGGAGGTGACGTTCGCGCCCGCCTCGGTGAGCGACTCGTGGCCATACAGGGACACGTACTCGCCGAGCTGCTCGCGCGCGGCCTGCTCGGGCTTCATGTCCGCCAGCCGCGCGCGCAACGACGGGGCCTCGGACTTCTTGTTGGCCCAGACGAAGGTGGGCAGGGCGCGCTGCGCGTCCCGGTGGGCGACGCGTGCGTCCGTTGCCTCCGGCCGCAGTGGCTTGTCCGCGCGCGGTGAGGGCGGGGGGTCTTGCGGCACTTCGTAGTCCGGCAGGTCTCGCGCCGTGGCACCCGTGCTCGCGAGTGCGAGTGCCAGACTCGACCACTTGAAAACCAGCCCTATCACTTCGGGGGCTCCTTCCCATGGGCGGTGCACCGCTTGGAGCCATCCCGCCTGTGAGTGAGCCTACCCCCCTGTTGGTTTCACCCGCAAAATGGCGGGGACGCCTCCCCGGAGGGAGGGCGTCCGGAGGCGGAGGGCGCGACTCAGGGCTTCTTGATGTCGAAGGAGACGAGCTCCTCGAGCCGCTCGCCGTCCTCCTTGACCTTGCCGATGCCGGGCACGAGCCAGTAGGTGCGGTCATCGTCCGGCTTCACCTTGTCACCGCGCTTGCGCTCCAGGCGGATGGCGTTGGTGAAGGTGCCGGCGGGGGTGGTGACGGTCTCGTTCACGCCCGCCACGCGCCAGACGTAGGTCTTGTCCTTATCCTCCAGGGAGCCGTCGCCGGCGCGCGTCAGCTCGCGGATGTCCGAGGTGTAGCTCCAGTCCAGGGCCTGCGGCTTGGAGAGCGCCTTGACGGTGGCGGGATTCCAGGTCGTCACCTGCGACACCTTGCCCTGCTTGCGGTCCTCCTCGCGCAGGCGCACCACCGTTCCGTCCAGCTCGAGCTGCCAGGACATCTCCTCCTTGTTGGGCTGGGTGCTGAGCACGGCGATGGCCCTCATGGCCGTCTCGGGCACCACCTGCTCGCCCAGCACCTCCACGCGCTTCTCGAAGGTGCCCTTGGAGGGATCCTGGATGCGGTACGTCCAGGAGGAGCCCTGGGTGAGGGGCCACAGGGTGGTGAGGGCCGACTGCCCGTTCTCTCCCCCGTTGCCCGCCGGGATGTCCGGCAGCGTCACCGTTCCATCCGGATTCGTCACGCTGGGCTTGTTGTCCTGCCCGGGCAGACTGCCGCCCTCGCCACAGCCCACCCAGCATCCCGCCGCCACCAGTACCGCCCAGGCCCAACGCTTCATACCCGATCCTCCTGGCCGCCCTTGCGAGCGGGCAGCTCCATCCACCTGAGTCCACGAACGGGGCCGCCCGCGGCGCCACTCAGCGTGGCCGCGAGCGCTCCCGGCTCCTTCTCCTCGACTTCCAGTTCCAACCGGCGCCCGTCGAAGTCCAGGGCGCAGCCGCGCACCAGCACGTTGCGCCCGTGCAACGTCTTGCGCAGGAACTCCTCGGCGCGCACCAGATCATCCGCCTGCGCCGACACGAGCAGCCGCTGCCTGGGGGCGTCGGCCTCCTTCTTCTCGAAGGACTCCAGCACCCACAGCAGCGCGCCGACGAACACGGTGCCCACCCCGGCGAGCCCCAGGCTGCCGTGGCCGCAGGCCATGCCCAGGCCGATCACCAGGAAGAGGATGGCGGCATCGCGCGGATCCTTCAGCCCCGAGCGGAAGCGCACGAAGCCGCCCAGGCCCACCAGGCCGAAGGCCTTGGCCATGCTGTTGCCGATGACGGCGGTGATGACGGCCGCCGCCGTGCACAGGAGGATCTGCGCCTGCACCATGTCCGCCTTGGGCAGGGCGCGGCCGGTGAGCAGTCTCCACGGCCGCAGGGACAACACCGTGCCCAGGAGCACCGCCGCCACCAGGCGCGGCACCATCATGCCCGCGTCCTTGAGGGAGATGCTGGACGCCACGTCCTGGGTGATATCCGTGAGGAACGGCTCCATGGTGGTGCTTTCTCCGCTCTAGAGCGTGGGCTGGGTGTGCTCGCCGTCATGAGGGCGCGGGGTCGCGCGCTCCTGCGGCGGGGTGGCCATGTGGGAGGCGGCGACGAGGGCGTAGGCCTTGTGCAGCACCGGCAGCCGGGCCCCGGTCTGCTCCAGGGCCTGGAGGATGAGGGCCTCGGCGCGCTCCGTCAGGGGCAGGCCCTGCAGCGAGGAGAGCACCGTGGCCGGCCAGCGCTTCACGTGCTCCTCTCGCAAGCGCCAGGCGCGCGCGTCGTCCATTCCGTCCACCGAGTCCAGCGCCTCCTTGGTGAGGGGCGCGCCCTTCTCGCGCAGGGCCCACGCCTCGGGCGTGTCGAGCCCGGTGAGCGAGCGCAGCACGACCTTGCGGGCCTTGTCCTGGAGCGCCTCGCGCAGCTCGCGCGCGAAGGGCGTGTCCAGGCCCGTGGTGCTGCGCAGTACCGCCAGGCGGTTGTGGCCGAGCAGGCTCTCGCGCAGGGCGTCCGCCCGGGCCGAGGCGAGCCCCGCGAGGCTGCGCGCCACGTCGCCGTACAGGCCCCGCTTCATGCCCAGCTCCCGCACTCCCCAGGCCGTCTCGTCGTCCAGCCCGGCCAGGCCGCACAGCACGTCCGCCAGGTGGCCCTCGCCCAGGGCGCGCTCACGCAGGGACCAGGCCGCGGGCGAGTCGTCGCGCTTGAGGCCGGAGAGCACTTCCGTGAACGCCTGCTCATAGAGGCGCTCGCGCAGCGCCATGGCCTGGGGCGACGGCTGGGGGCCGATGCTCGCGGCCACGTCGCGCGGCACCACCTCCGCCAGCAGCTCGCGCAGCGCCCACGCCGGCTCGTCGTCCAGGCCGTTGAGGCTGCGCACCGTGAGGCCCGGGAAGCGCTCCACGAAGGCCAGGCGCCGCTGGTGCGCGCTGAAGCCCTGCAGGCCCCCCAGCAGCCACACCGCGAGCTGCGGCTCGCGCACCTCCAGCCCATCCATCACCCGGAAGAAGTGCTCCTCCACCTCGTCGAGCGAGCGCGGCACCGGGGCCGGCGCGGGGTGCTCGGGAGCCGGCGCCGGGCGGGGGGACGGACTTTGCCGGCCCTCCAGCCGCGCCACCACCGCGTCCACCAGGCGCTGCTCCAGCACGTGCAGGGGCAGCTCGTTGTTCTCGATGACGAGCCAGCGCGAGGGCTCCAGGCGCGCCATCTCCCGGAAGGCCTCGCGCATGCGCACGGCGAGGCCCGCGCCGGCCAGGCCCTTGCGGCTGTCGTTGTCCAGGGCGCGCTCGCCCTTGCTCTTGCCCAGGCGCTTGCGCAGCCGCGCCAGCTCCGGCTCCACGTCCACGAGGATGACGAGGTCCGGCCACAGGCCCTGCGAGGCCAGCTCGCACGGGGCCCGGAGCGACTCGAGCGCCAGGCCGCGTCCGCCGCCGGTGAGCGCGAGCTGCGAGTAGAGGTAGCGGTCGCTGATGCACACCTCGCCGCGCGCGAGCGCCGGGGCGATGACCTCCTCGAGCTGCTGCGAGTCGCGGGCGAGGTTGAGGAAGAACTCGGTGCGCGGTGACATCTCCAGGAGGGAGGCGTCGCGCGTGAGCTCCCGGATGCGGCGCGCCACGGGCGAGCGCAACTCACCGCCCTCGCGCGCGTGCGCCACCTTGTAGCCCAGGCGGCTCAGCCTCGCCGCGAGGAGGTTGGACAGGGTCGTCTTTCCGCTGCCGTCGATGCCTTCGAAGTCGATGAACACGGTTGCTCAGCCCTCCGCGATGCCGTCCGCGACGAATTCGTGGACCCTCGCCATTCCCTCGGCGAACTTGCTGTACGCCGGTTTGCACCCGGGGTTGAGCGCCGCCAACCACTCGGGCAGCTCCGCTCCCAGGTGCTTCACCTCCACCACCACGCGTCCGTCCATCGCGAGCGGCGCTCCCAGCCGCTCCGCGCTCAACGCCGTCTGGCCGAGCGCAAGTTGTGTCGTCACCCGGTGAAAGCCAATCTCCCTGTCCACCGTCACGCGCCAGGACTGGGAGAACTGGTAGACGTGGCGCTGGTAGGTCACCGCGAGTACCGGCATCAGGCTGCCCCCGGCGATGAGCGGCAGCAGGCCCGCCCCGCCGCGCATCACCTGTCCGAAGCGCGTGCGCGGCACCCACACCCGGCGCTTCTGGGTGACGCCGTTGCGCTCGCGTTTGACCTCGAGCACCACGCGCTCCTCGCCCGTGGCCCCCAGGTCCGGCGCGTACTCCTTGGTACGCACCTTGAGACAATCCATGGGGGTGTGCAGCGAGCGCAGCGTGAGCGGATAGCCCGGCTTGTCGAAGTAGACGGAGGTGATGCGCGTGGGCTCGGGCGGTGGAGCGTCCAGCATTCCCGACAGACGCGCGCACAGGGCGAGCGCGTCCTCGCGGTGCAGGATGAGCTTGAACTCCCGGCGCAGTTTGGTGACTTCCCCTTCAGCGAACTGGATCATGGTGCGCCCTCGCGTGCCGTCAGAAGCGGGTGGCCAGCTGCAGTGAGTATTCGATGCCCGCGAGCTCATCCCCGGGACGCAGCGCGTGCTCGGCCTGCAACTGGGCCTTGAAGTGCCGCGAGTAGAGGATGTTGAGGCCGCCCACGAACGCGTAGCCGCGCGCCTTCAACGGGCCGGTGAGCTGCAGCAGCTCCGCGCCCGCCACTGGCTGCAGCGCCCAGCCGTCCAGGCCCACGGGCAGCATGAAGCTGGCCAGTCCCATCTGCCCCATGAAGGGCCCCACGGCGAGCCGTCCGGTGACGTACTCGCCCGACAACTCCAGTCCGCCCAGCCGCAGCGCCGCGTCCGCCGCCATGGCGTGGTGGCGCGTGCCATCGAAGACCTCGGTCAGGTAGGTGCTCGCGCCGAACGTGAGGGCCTTGAAGGGGCGCACGCTCACGCGCAGCGCCGCGTCCTCGCCCAGGCGCGTGCCCGATGCATCCTTGGCGCCCTCGAAGACGCCACCGGAGATGCGCAGCTTCCACGCCTCCTTGAGGTTCACCTCGCCCATGAGCCCCATGCGCCGGCCGCCCAACTTGTGGGTGTCCTCGAGGTAGTCGGCCACGAGGCCGCGGTTCATCACCGGCAAGTCCCAGCGCGACTCCAGCTCGCGCTCCAGGAAGGGCGCCTTGAACTGGCCGCCGTACAGCCGCAGCTGCTTGGAGCCGTTGGCCACGCGCACGAAGGCGTCCTTGAGCATCGACTTGGAGGAGAGGTCCGCGGTCACCTCTGCCTCCACGTACGGCAGCGAGGCCGCCAGTCCCACGCGCGCGGACTGCAGGGACAGCGAGCGCGTGTACTGCTCACGCTCGTCCGCGCTCATCCGCGCGAACACCCGCCCGAAGGGCCGCACCTGGAAGCCCTGGTCCTCTTCCTTGCGCAGGCCCTCGCCGCCCTCGGACAACGGCTGCCGCGCGGGCACCTCGGGGGTCGCGGGGGGTTCGATTTGTTCGATCTTCTCGATGGGCTCCTGCGCCCAACCCCGTGCTCCCATGAGGAAGAGCGTGGCGATGAGTGCCCGATGCCCCCCCGTGCTCCAGTTCCCCCTGCCCATGTCCGCGCCTCCCCAACCCGATCCGGCACGGGCATGTGCAACAGGGGTGCCTGCCAGTGAAGTCGTCCGGGGGACGACACTCGCCTCGTTCCGCCGTCCAAAAGCCGTCGGGACAAGGGGGGAGAGCGGCCGCGAGGGCGTCGTGGACGCCCC
The DNA here is from genome assembly GCF_044360685.1 of Cystobacter fuscus. Lineage (GTDB taxonomy): Bacteria > Myxococcota > Myxococcia > Myxococcales > Myxococcaceae > Cystobacter > Cystobacter fuscus_C. Next base: position 3,407,088 of record NZ_CP043491.1, read on the forward strand.
CTTTCGAGGGCGGGGCGTCTGTCGAAATTACGGCCCGGGTTGTCGAAATTACGGTTCGTTCGGCGCCGGTGGTTCCGGTGCCGCATGGATCTGCGGCGGGGGCGCCTCCCCAGCATCGGTCCCTGGGGAGGGGGGCACCGGAGGCTCGGCCCGCTCCGCCCGCAGCATGCCCCGCACCGTGAACCCCAGCAGCGCCAGCAGCCCCACGCCCAAGAGCCCCCAGCCCACCATGCGCGACACGGGCGAGTCGCTCACCTCGAGGGGCGCGTGCAGCGCCTTGGTGCGTGTCGTCCGGAAACCTACATCAAGCACATGGGGACCGGTGGCCTCGGGGACGAAGGTGGCTTCCCAGTGGCGCTCGCCGCGCTTGACGGTGACGCTCTGGCCGTGGGTGGCGCCGGCCTGGCGCAGGGTGAGCACGAGGGGCCCGGTGAAGGGGGCGCCCTCGAAGCTGCCCACGTCGAGGCTGACGTGGAGCGGCTGGCCCTCGCGGGGAGGCACGGGGCGGAGGCTGCCTTGGAGCCGCTCCTCGGTGTCCGACCAGGAGAGCTCCCAGGCCTCCTCATGGGGGGAGACCTCGATGGCGTCCCGGCGCGCCCGGCTGTCGTCGCTGGGGTGGGCCCCGGCGGAGGAGGCGAGCCACAGGCTCGTCATGAGGGGGAACAGGCGGTTTCCAGCGGGTCGTCTTTGCCTCATCCCATGGGGTCGCCTAAGATGAACCGCCCTGAACTCTCTCACTTCGCGCTTGCTCCCCCCGGCGAGCTACCCGGGATGAACCCTCAACTCTTTGGGAAATACCAGCTCATCAAGAAGCTCGCCACTGGCGGCATGGCCGAGGTGTGGCTTGCGCGCCAGCGGGGCATCGAGGGGTTCGCCAAGAACGTGGTGGTCAAGCGCATCCTGCCGCACCTGGCGGAGGACGCGGAATTCGTCGAGATGTTCCGCAACGAAGCGCTCATCGCCGCCAAGTTCAACCACCCCAACATCGCCCAGGTGTACGAGTTCGGTGAGGCCAACGGCACCTACTTCATCGCCATGGAGTACATCCACGGCGAGGACCTGGGGCGGGTGCTGCGCAAGGCGTACAACGCGGGCGGGTGGATCGCCCAGCCGCTGGCCATCCGCATCGTCGCCGCGGCGTGCGAGGGCCTGTACTACGCGCACACGCGCACGGACGACGCGGGCCGGCCGCTGAAGGTGGTGCACCGCGACATCTCGCCGCAGAACATCCTCATCAGCTTCGACGGCTCGGTGAAGCTGGTGGACTTCGGCATCGCCAAGGCGGCGGACCAGGCGTCCATGACGAAGTCGGGCGCCATCAAGGGCAAGTTCGCGTACATGGCGCCCGAGCAGGCCGCGGGCAAGCCGCTGGACAGCCGCGCGGACATCTTCGCCATCGGGCTGGTGCTCTACGAGATGCTCACCAGCAACCGCCCCCTCAAGCGCGACATGGAGCTGGCCACGCTCCAGGCGGCGCTCGAGTGCAACATCCTGCCGCCCTCCCAGGTGGCGGACGTGCCGGCGGAGCTGGACGCGGTGGTGATGCGGGCGCTGGCCAAGGCCGCGGATGATCGCTACCGCGACGCGCGCCAGCTCCAGCTCGCCCTGGAGGAGTTCCTCGTCAGCCAGCGCTGGGTGGCCGGCTCGGTGCAGATCTCCGAGCTGATGGAGGCCCTGTTCGCGGACCGGCTGGAAGAGGAGCGGCGCAGCGGCAATCCGGAGCCGCGCGGCGAGGAGTCCGCGACGGCGGCCCCCGCGGCGCCCGAGTTCCCCACCGGGGAGCCGTCCCCGCCCCCGCGCACCACGTCCCGCACGATGCAGCGCGCGGCCTCGGCGCCTCCTCCCTCGCCCGACATGGACTGGGAGGCCCCTCCGGGCGAGATGCAGCCGCCGCCGCGGCGCACCTCCATGCGCACGCCCGCGAGCAAGCGCCCGGAGTCGAACGCGCTGCCGATACCGGCCGAGCCGGAGGCCGAGGAGTGGGAGGCCCCACCCTCCACGGAGGTGGCGTCGCGCCGCCGCCCCTCGGAGTCCATCCGCCGGTCCGTGCCGAGCTCCGCGTCCATGGCGCGCGTGTCCGGCCGCCAGGAGCCCGCTCGGGGAACACCCGCGGAGATGCCGAGCGCGCGGCGTCCCAACTCCGAAGTCGCCGTTCCCCGGCGCACGGGCAACCGCCCGGGGGAGCCGCCGGCGGAGCCGGAGGTCCGGCGCACCTCGCCCGCGGCCCTGGCCATCCCCTCGCGCGTGCGCACGCCTCCCGAGGAGGAGGATCCCGAGCGCACCCTCCTGCCGCCTCCCGAGCCGGAGCCGGTGCGGCGTCGCACGGGCTCGCAGCCCGCGGCCGTGGCCCCGGCCGAGCCCCCCGTCCGCCGGCGCACGGGCACCCGTCCGGAGATGGCCGAGCCGCCTCCCGTGCGCCGCCGCACGTCCTCCGTGCCCACGGCGCGCGCGGTGGTGGACGACGAGGACAGCGTTCCCGATGCCAAGGCCGAGGTGTCGGCTCCCGCGCGCTCGCGGGGCCTGCCCCTGCCGAAGCTGCTGGGCGGTGTCGCGGTGGTGGCGCTGGTGGGCGCGGGGCTCGTCTTCCACAAACCGCTGCTGGAGATGCTCGGCAGCACGGCCATGGACGGCCAGGGCATCTACATCTCACTGGAGACGAACATCCCCGTCGAGGTCTCCGTGCGGCACAACGCGCGCTGCGGCAGCTCGTCGCCCATCACCTCCCTGGGCAGCACGCCCCTGCGGGACGCGTCGGGGGCTCACCTGCAGGACACGCTCATCCTGGAGAACAAGCAGCTCGGCATCTCCAAGCAGCTCGAGGTCCCCTTCGGCGAGCCCAACGAGCACAAGCAACTGCCTCCCGTGGAGTTCAAGACGGGCAAGGTCCGGCTCAAGCTCATTCCCTCGAAGATCTCCGGGGTGGAGATCTTCCGGGATGGGCAGAAGCTCGGCCTCTACAGCCCCGGCCTGGGCTTGGAGCTGGTGGAGGGCGTGCATCACCTCATCCTGCAGGGGCCCTCGCTCAAGGAGCCGGTGCAGGTGGACGTGGAGGTGAAGGGCCGCGAGACCACGGATCAGCAGGTGGACGTGAAGGAGTACCTGCAGCAGTAGGGCCCCGTCAGTAGCGGGGCAGGCTCGGGTCCACCGTGCGCGAGTAGAGATCGATTCCCCCGCGCAGCGACACCGCGTCCAGGCCGAGCGCCCTCAGGTAGGCGGTGCCATCCAGGCTGCGCACGCCGTGGTGGCAGTAGACGACGATGGGCCGGCCGCGGAAGGCCTCCAGCTCCGCGGCGCGCTCGTCCAGTTCCGGCAGGGGAATGAGCACCGAGCGGGGCAGCGCCACGTGGGCGTGCTCCTCGGGAAAGCGCACGTCGAGCAGCACGGGGTGGGACTCGGGGGGGCCCGCGAGCCGGGCGGCGAGGGTGGCGGGGTCGATTTCCGGGATGGGCATGGGGGTGCTTCCTGTCAGGCGGACGAGGCGCAGAAGCGCTCGTAATCGATGAGCTCCACCTTGGCGCCGGGCGCGCACACGGGGCAGCGCGGATCCCTGCGCAGCTTGAGCTCCTGGAATCGGGTGCCGAGCGCGTCGAAGGTGAGCAGGCGCCCGACGAGCGGCTCCCCCACGCCGAGCAGCAGCTTGAGGGCCTCGTTGGCCTGCATCAGGCCGATGATGCCGGGCAGCACGCCGAGCACGCCGGCCTCGGCGCAGGAGGGGGCGAGCTCCGGAGGCGGCGGGGTGGGGTAGAGGCAGCGGTAGCAGGGGCCCTGGCCGGGGACGAAGGTGGTGACCTGGCCCTCGAAGCGGAAGATGGAGCCGTGGAGGTTGGGCAGGCCGAGCAGGACGCAGGCGTCGTTGAGCAGGTAGCGCGTGGGGAAGTTGTCCCCGCCGTCGAGCACCAGATCGAAGCCCTCGAGGATGCGCAGGGCGTTGTCGGAGGTGAGGCGCTCGCGGAAGGGCACCACCTTCACGTCGGGGTTGAGCGCCTCGAGGGCCACGCGGGCGCTCTCCACCTTGGGCTGGCCGGCGCGCTCGTGGGTGTGGAGCACCTGGCGCTGCAGGTTGCTCAGGTCCACCACGTCCGCGTCCACGAGGCCCAGGGTGCCCACGCCGGCGGCGGCCAGGTAGAGCGCGGCGGGCGAGCCCAGGCCGCCCGCGCCGAGCAGCAGCACCTTGGAGCCGAGCAGCTTCGCCTGGCCCTCCTCGCCCACCTCCGGGAGGATGAGGTGGCGGCGGTAGCGCTCCTTCTGGGCCGGGGTGAGCACGAGGGGCTTTTCCACCGGCAGGTGGGCGTCGCTCCAGCGGCTGTAGCCCCCGGCGAGCGAGGCCACGCGGGTGTAGCCCAGGTGTTGCAGCGTGGCGGCGGCCAGCGCCGAGCGGGTGCCGCCGGCGCAATAGAGGATGAGCTCCTCGTCGCGCGCGGCCTTCTCCTCGATGCGCAGCTCCAGGAAGCCCCGGGGGATGTGGAGGGCGCCGGGAAGCCGTCCTCCCGCGTACTCGTCGCCCTCGCGCACGTCGATGAGCTTCACGGGCGCGCGCGAGTCCAACAGGCGCTTGACGTCCTCGATGGAGACCTCGCGGATCTCCTTCTTGGTGGCGGACAGCAATTCACGGAAGGTGGGGGCCATCGGACTCCCATATAACCCGCGCCCACCGGGATTTTCCTTCCAGAAGCCGTGGGGCCCGTGGGTATCCCACCTCACCTGGGGAGTGGGAAGCGCCCGCCAGCGGACACGCGGCGTGCGTCACGGCGGGGGCCTGGCCGCCCGGAAGCCGGGGGTTGGATGGCAATCCGGGGGACTGGCGTTATAAGGCGCCTGTAAGGAGACCAACCGACATGGACACCACGACGACCCCCGCTCAAACGACCCCCTCCGCCCAGGGCACGCCCGCGCCCACGGTGCGGCTCACCGAGGCCGCCGTGGCCCAGGTGAAGAAGGTCATCCAGGACCAGGGTTTCCAGGGCTACCTCTTCTCCATCCGGGTGGTGCCGGCGGGCTGCAGCGGCCTGGGCTATGACTTGAACATGGTGCGCGAGGCCAAGCCCCACGACATCCTCTGGGAGCAGGATGGCGTGAAGCTCACCACCGACGCGCTGAGCAGCCAGTACCTGGCGGGCACGGAGATCGACTTCGTCTCCTCCGTCACCGGCGCGGGCTTCAAGTTCAACAACCCGAACGCGAAGTCCTCCTGCGGCTGCGGCACCTCGTTCTCCACCTGAGAACGGGAAGAGGGGCGCGAGCTCGCGCCCCTCTTCCCGCAGGATGGTCTAGCGGTTGGTGTGGAGGGCGTTGATCAGCTCACCATTGCTGGTGTCGCCGGACAGCTCCCAGAAGAACGCGCCGCCGAGGCCCTGGTTCTTCTTGTAGGTCATCTTGCTGGCGATCGTGCTCGTCGTGTCGTAGCTCCACCACTGACCGCCGCAGTAGGCGTACGCCGTGCCCGCCACGGTGCCCGTCGGGGGGCACTTGGTGATGAGCACCTTGTAGTCCTCGATGCCCGGCTCATACGTCCCCGGCGCGGCCCCCGTGGCCGTCTGGTTCAGACCGCCGTTGGTGTTCGGCACGCCGGTCCACCCGCGACCGTAGAACCCAATGCCAATCAGCAGCTTGTTCGCCGGCACGCCCTTGCTCTTGAACAGCTGGATGGCGGCGTCGGTGTAGAACTTGTCCTGGCCGTTGCTCGTCGGCATGCCCGACCAGGCCGTCAGCGCCGAGTGGGGAGCCGTCGGACCCTGCGCGTTGAAGGCGCCGAAGAAGTCGTAGGTCATCACGTTGTACCAGTTGACGTACTGCGCCGCGGCGGCGTAGTTGGCCGCGTTGATGGGCCCGGCGCCCGCGGGCACCGCCGCGGTGACCAGGGCGGAGGAACCGAACCGCGCGCGCAGGGCCGCCATCAGCTTCACGTACGCATCCGGCCCGCTCGTGTCGCAGCTGAGGCCGCAGGCGTTCGGGTACTCCCAGTCGATGTCGATACCATCGAACACGTCCGCCCACCGCGGATCCTTGACGAGGTTGTAGCAGGACTCGGCGAAGGCCGCCGGGTTGGCCGCCGCCTGCCCGAAGCCGCCCGACCAGGTCCAGCCACCGAACGAGAAGAGCACCTTGATGTTCGGGTAGAGCTTCTTGAGCTTGCGCAGCTGGTTGAAGCTGCCGCGCAGCGCGCCCGTGTCCCAGGTGTCGGCGACGCCGTCGACGCTCTCCGCGGCGGAGTAGGCGCGGTCATAGTCGGCGTAGGTGTCACCCAGCACGCACTGGCCGTTGGTGACGTTGCCGAAGGCGTAGTTGATGTGGGTCAGCTTGCTCGCCGAGCCGCTCGTGACGATGTTCTTGACGTGGTAGTTGCGGCCGTAGACGCCCCACTGGGCGAAGTAGCCGAGGATGATGGAGCCGCCACCGCCGGTGTTCGCGCTGGTGGTGACATTCAGGCCAGCGCTCCTGGCGGACGTCCCGGACTCGTTGCGAGCGGCCACGGAGAACGTGTAGGCGGTGGAGGCGCTCAGGCCCCCGACGGTGTAGCTCGTGGAGGTGCCATTCGTCTGGGCCACGCGGGTGCTGCCGTTGTAGACGTCATAGCCCACGATCGAGCAGTTGGTGCCGGCGCTGGGCGCGGTCCACGACAGGCTGACCGACGACGCGTCCTTCGAGGGCGAGGTCAGACCCGACGGAACACCCGGCGACACCGTGCAGTTACCGCCCGACGCGCTCGTGGTGACCGAGAGGGTGCTGGAGGCCGCCGAGACGTTGCCCGCGGCGTCCTTGGCCTTGACGGAGAACGAGTAGGCGGTGGAGGCGCTCAGGCCCCCGACGGTGTAGGACGTGCTGGTGGAGCTGCCGGCGAGCGAGCCGTTGCGGTAGACGTCATAGCCCGTCACACCGACGTTATCGCTCGAGGCGCTCCAGCTCAGCGCGACGGAGGTGGAGGTCTTCGACGGCGACGTCAGGTTGGCCGGTGCGCTGGGCGCCTGCGTGTCGCCCCCGCCACCGCTGCTCGGCTCCCAGAGGGCCGGGACGTTCGGTGGCTCCCAGCCCGTCAGCGAGGTGTGGGCCTGGATGCACTTGTAGGTCGCACCGCCGTAGGTCACCAGGGCCCCCACCGCATAGCTGGTGTTGGGCGCCCACGCGGCGGCCAGCGCGGAGATGCCGGCGCGGTTGAGCGAAGTCTCGGGGGGCTGGGACAGGTCCGGCGCCCCGGTGCAGGCCGCCAGGGTGGCGAGCAACGCGATTCCCGACGTGAACCTTCTGAGTTTTGAAGCGGTGTTCAGCATGTGAGTGACACTCCTATTCAAGAACTGAAGCGCCCACTGCGCGACCGCCACCGGAGGCTCGAGTCCTCCCAAGGATTGGCGGCGGTCGGTGACCGCCCTTCGGGCGCGGAGGGGCGGTGTGGCGGACTTCGGGTTGATGCGCGCTCTGTCGCGCGCCACCTGGCGCGCTGGGGGGGGACGATGCTCAGGTGGTATTAGATTGGACTGCTCTCCTTGTACCTCTAGCATCGGAACTTTGACAGAAAAGTTGCTGATTCTGGGAAATAACCGCCAGCAGGGTTTTCGTTGCAACCGAAAAACCGAGTTAAAACATAGGATTAACGGCTCTCCCCCCGCTTCAAGCCCTGCCCGAACTCGAGCCCGCCCGTGGTATTTAACTGGTATTATGGCGAGCAGACCTCTCCCGCTCCTCGCTCCTTGATTCCATAGTTGTTGAATTATTGAAGTGAGGGAATACCCGGTTCACGGGTCGACGCGGTTCCGACCCCGATGCGCGGTCTGCTGGTGCTGGCTGCGCTCGTCTCCAACGCCGCCATCAAAGGAGGGCGGGCCCTGTCGTCGTCCGCGGCCCGGGAAGCTACCCCTCGACGCGATCGAAGAGCTTCGCCAGGACGGACTCGTAGAGCCGCAGTTGCCCGGTGACAATCTCGCCGCGCACCTTGTAGCCCGGGCGGAGCTCGAACGGGTGGGGTGGGGTCAGGTCCACGATGGCGAAGAATTCATTGGCATCGTTCGGGGGGGACACGTAGCGGACGCGCCCCTTGAGCACCCCGTACCGATGGAAATGATACGCGTCCACCTTGAGGTGGGCCCGCTGGCCCGTCCGCACTTGCTTCACCTCGTCCTGCGTCAGTTTGAACTTCGCATACAGCGCGCTCCCGTCCTCCAGTACGGGCGCCACCTCGACCAGGATTTCTCCCGCGAGGAGCCGGTCGCTGCTCGCCTTCGTGTTGTGGACATAGCGGATGGTGCCGCGGATGTCCGCCCGCACTTCCTGCCTGGCCGCGAGTCGGCCGCGCAGCTCCTTCTCCTCGCGCTGCTTCTCCACCTCCCTGCGCAGCTTGTTGGCCCGCTCGAGGAGCGAGAGCCGCGCCGCCTCCGCGTCGAGGAGTTCCAGCTCGACGCGTGTGAGCTCATCACGGTAGGTGCTCCCCAGCTTGAGCCCCGCCGCCTCCTGCTCCCGGCGAAGCCTCAGCAGCTCGGCGGTGGCGCTCCTCGCCTCCAGGACGCCGCGGTAGTCCGCCTCGTGCTCCTCCTTCGAGAGCATCCCCCGCTCGTGCAGCCCGCGGCTGCGCTCCGCCTTCACCTCCGCCAACGCCTGCTTCTCCCGGGCGAGCTCCAGCTGACGGGAGAACGCGCCCAGGCTCTCGCGGGCCTGGGCTTCCTCCACCCCGTGTCTCCGCCGCAGGATGGCGAGCTGGCGGCGGTGGCGCACGGCCCGCTCGCCCGCGTTGTCGATCTGCTCCACCACCGTCCGCAGCTCTTCCTCCAGGGAAAGGGAGTCCGCCTCCGCCTTTCGCGCGGCGGCGTCGACCTCCTCGTTGTCCAGGAGCATCAGGAGCTGGCCCTCCCGCACCTCGTCCCCCTCGCTGACGTACTGAGCCACCACCCGCACCTCGTACGGCGCCTTGTGGACGGAGCGGGGCCGGGAGGAGAGCACCTCCCCCTCGCGCACGCGCACGACGGCATTCACCTCCACCGTCGCGAAGAGCACCGCCCCGAGGCCGAAGCTCCCCACGAGCAGGGCGAACATTTCCCTTATGTAGCCGAGGCCGCCCATACCACCTCCCGGACCGGTGTGCCGTCCGCTGCCTCCTCTCCGCCCACCTCCTGGATGCGTCCGCCGCGCAGCAGGACCTTGCGGTTCAGGTGCAGCCCCTCCACGGACTCGTGCGAGATGAAGAGCATCGCCTGCTCGTCAATCTCTCCCAGCAGTCTGGCGATGGCGGCCTTCGACTCCTGGTCAATCCCCCGGAATATCTCGTCGAAGATCAGCACGTCCGCCTCCGAGAGCAGGGCGCGCAGCACCAGCACCTTGCGCCGCTGGCCGGTGGAGAGGTTTCGCCCCCCTTCGTCGATGAGCCGCTCCAGGTAGTCCGGGTGCTGGACGATGCAGTCGTAGAAGCCGATGCGTTTGGCCAGCTCCACGATGTGCCGCGTGCTGTGGCGCCGGCCGAAGGTGATGTTGAAGCGCAGCGTCTCGTTGAAGAGCGTGTCCTCCGCCGAGACCAGCACCACCCGTCGCCGCAGCGCCCGCTCGCCGAGGAGTTCACGGGGGATGTCGTTGACCAGCACCGTCCCGCCGGAGGGTTGCTGGAGCCCGGCCAGCATGCGCACCAGGGTGGATTTCCCGCTCCCGTTGGCCCCCATCAGGAGCACCTTGTCCCCCCTGCGCAGCGTCAGGTCCACCCCTTCCAGGACGCTCAGGCCCGAGGGGTAGCGGTAGGTGAGCCCCCGCGCCTCCAGCACCTCCACCCGCACGTCCTCCTCCGGCGCGCGCGAGGCACGGCGGGCCGCGCCCTCGCCGAAGTCGAAGTAGCGCCTCAGAATGACGAGGTTCTCCTGCAACGAGAGGTTCTCCTCGAGCAGCGTGGTGAAGGAGGAGAAGATCCTCGCCGACAGGGCGATGAAGGTGAGGAGCTGTCCGAGCGTGACCGTCTGGTTCGCGATCAGCCCCCGGGCGCACAGCAGGATGAGCAGCAGCGAGGCGGCCGTGGTGACGAGGGAGACGGCTGCGGTGCTGGCGAGGTCGAGCAGCTTCCCCTTGCGTTGCGTCTCCAGGTAGCGCCCCGTCTGGGCCCCCAACTGCGCGCTGAAGTGCGCCTCCAGGTTGAAGGCCCGGATGGGCTGCACTCCCTCCATGCCTTCCACCATGCAGGAGAGCAGGTCGGCCTTGTTCCGGAAGCGCTCGTTCTCCAGCCGCCGCAGCGCCGGCGTCACCGCCACGAGGAGGGCGCCCAGCAGCAGCAGGGTCACCAGCACGAGCGTGGCGGCCTGCCAGTTGAGCACGAACAGCACGACGATCGCGTTGAGCGAGACCCAGGCGTTGACGACGATGCGTGAGAAGAAGCGGGTGAAGAATCCCTTGAGCTTGAGGCTGTCGCTGATGCGCTCGAGCAGATCTCCCCGCGTGAAGGAGCGCAGGTACTGGAGGCTGCCCGTCAGCGTCCGCTCCCCGAAGCGCAGCAGGAAGTAGCGGTCCAGCTCCAGTCCCAGGTGCACCGACACGTACCGGGTGTACACCCCCATGAGAATGTCAAACAGCTTGAAGAGTCCCAGGCCCAGGGTGAAGGTGGCCAGCACTTCGAAGTCGAACTGAGGGATGACCTCGTCGACGAGCAACTGGTTGACGAAGACGGCGGTGTGCGTCGTCGCGGACGAGAGCACGGCGGCCAGGAGGAAGAGGTTCAAGATACCGCGCAGCTCGCCGAGTTCCTTCAACAGCCGCCAGAGCGGATGGGCCGGCGTTTCGTCGGGCACCTGCCGCTCCGCCCTCGAGGTCGGCGGCCGCACCGCGAGCACCACGGGCGCGGTGAGCACCCGCCTCGTTTCACTGCCTTCCACCGCGCGGAAGCGCTGGGGAACGGACGCGTGCTGCGGCTGGTGGAGCAGCTCGGCGAGGAAGGCCCGCTCGGCGGCCTCGTCCTTCAACCCGAAGTTCTGCTTCACGTGGCCGAAGTAGAGCAGCTTGTTGTATAGCGCCGCCACCTCGGCCTCGCTGGGAGGGATTTCCTGCTGGAGTCCGTACCTCCCCAGCTCCTCCCTCACCTGGCCCCGGATGCGGCTGCGCCACAACTCCTCCGTCAGGGGAACCTGGACGGTGTGCGCGCGCTGGACGAAGTCAGCCACCCGCCAGCGCTCCACCTGCCCGTGTGTGGGGTTGAGGATGCGCAGCCACCCCCGCTCCACCCCGTCGACCACCACGTAGTGCAGCAGTCCGGTGTCCCGCACGCGCACCGTGGCCAGACACGGGGCGGACTCGCTCAGCTTCCTCTCCAGCCCCGCGGCATCGTTGACGTCCAGGGGTTGCGTGCGCACCCCGAAGCCGTGCTCCTGGAGAAACGCCTTGATGCTGTCGAGGCGCAGCCCCTCGGCCTCCAGGGGCAGGGCGGCGGCAATGGCCTCGCGACTCATGGGCACGCCGAGCCGCTCGCAGAGCGTCTTCACCGCGCTGATTCCGCAGTCGTTGCTCCTCAGCTGCGCATCCACCTTCAGACGGGCCCGGCGCATCCATCCTCCGAGGCTCATGGGCGGACGCGCTTCCCGGTCCGGACGGGCCGCTGGGCCGCGCGCCAGTCCTCCAGCAGCTCCACGGCGCGAGGGAATCGCTCCTCCGGGTCCTTGGCGAGGGCGCGCTCGATGACGTCGGCGAGGGCCGCTGGAATGCACTCACCCTCGGGAGTCCGCACCGCGCGGGGGGCGGGCTGGCTGCGAATGGCTTGCGCCAGACGCCTCCAGAGCACTCCCTTCGGGAAGGGCTCGTGGCCCGTGAGGATTTCGTGGAGCAACACCCCCAGCTGGAACACCTCCGAGCGCATGTCACCCGGGCGGTTGCTGATGCTGAGCGAGCCGGGCTCGATGCGCTCGGGAGGCATGAAGGTGGGAAGGCCTCCGTGGGGCACGGAGACCTCCTCCGCCGCGTCGCCGCTGCGCCGCGAGAGGCCGAAGTCGATGAGCTTCACCCGGTGCTCGTCCGTCAGCATGAAGTTGCGCGAATGGACATCGCCGTGCAGCAAGCCGTGGCGGTGCAAGTGGGTGAGCGCGGCGAGCGCCTCGGCGCCGATGCGCACTCGCTCCGGCAGGGACAGGACGGTCTCCGCCATGGCCTGATGAATGGGCGTGCTGCCGGCGTGCTCCAGCGCGGCGTAGCAGGGCTCCCCGGGGTGGAAGGCCAGCAGGCGGCAGACGTTCTCATGAGGGGCCAGTCCGGCCATGAGGGAGAACTCCCGCTCGAAGAGCTTGCGCGCGCGGTTTGCCCGGGGCCCCTGCTGGATGAAGACCTTGAGCACCACGGGCATCCCGGTGCCCACCTGCTGCGCGTGATGGAGCGCCACGTCTGGTTTCTCCACGATCAGCTCGCCGATGCGGTACTCACCGAGCACCTGCCCGGGGATGAACACCCAGGTGGACTCCTCCTGGAAGTCCGCCCCCGCGGAGCGCAGCAGGCCGACGCGCCGCATGCGCTGGAAGAAGGTCCGTACCGTGGCGGCGATGGCCTCCGGGGGACACCCCGCCCGGCGCGCCAGTTCCTCCAGCGCCTCCGCCTCTGTCCGCGGATTCCTGAACAGCTCCAGGTAGCTCTTGATGACCCGGTTGACCAGGTAGCAGGACTGGTGAGCGCGCGTGTCCACCACCATGAAGCGCTCGTCGACGTTCGCGCCGGTGCTCGCGTCCGAACCACCGGGGAGACTCAAGCCTTCGTCTTCGCTCGAGGGGTAGAGATCCAGATACTCCGGAAACACATAGAGAGGTTGCTGTTCCATGACCGGGACAGGAGCGGGGGGCGCCGGGTTGAAGCCTGTTCTTCAGCCCGCTCTACTTATGGTCAGACGTCCAGGAACAGCTCTTGCTTTTACTCTTACTCTTGCTCTTGCTCTTGCTGGTCCCGCAGGAACCGTGCGACTTTCCTCCCGCCTTGAACTCGAGGACGCGGTCCATTTGCTCTTCGGTCAGCTCGTTGATGATGTTCGAAAGGTTCAGCATTGGAGTCTCTCCAGGAAAGGGATTGAGGGTGAATGTTGCGGATGATGATGCCTTGGCGCACCGCCCCCCGATGCGACCCGCTCCGAGTCGCATCGCAGAAGGATGCTAGCAGCAACCCGCTCGAGGCAGAATTGCCCTCGTGGCTGGCCTTGACGGCGCATAGCCTACAGATGCTGTTCATCCACCTCGTGCCGCGGCGCGCCGTCCTCCGTTATGGCAGGCCGGTGCACAGCCGCTGGCTGGCATTGTGGGTGACGGCGCACAGATGCTGGAGGGCCGGATAGACGTAGATGCTGCCCTCGGCGTAGCAGCCCGTCTCGCTGCACGTGTTCACCACGTTGCAGCTGCCATTCTCGATGTAGTCCCACTCGCGACCACTCACGAGGATTCCCGCCACCGTATAGTCGTTCGTCTCATACACGGCCGAGCCCGAGTTGCCGCCGAAGGTGTCCGTGGTGGCATTGAAGCGATACGTCCCGTCCTCTCCGGGATCGGTCACCGAGCCGCCGGAATCGATCTTGAACGGAATACCGCTGCCACTGCCAATGACGGCCACGTTCTGGCCGAGGCTCAGCGCGGTGGTGCTCTTGCGCACCGGGGCCGGGGTGAAGCGCGGCGTGGCCGGCCGATCCAGGCGGACGACGGTGTGGTCCAGTTGCTTCCCGTCGTAAATCCCCAGCTTGCTCGCCACGATCTCGGCGCAGCCGAAGATGTCCTCGGTCGTGAGGGTCTGCATCACGCCCTCGTCGGTCCGGTAGTAGTTGAAGACGAACTTCGTCTTGGCGCACTGCGTGTCGGTCCTGAGGCAGTGGCCCGCGGTGAGCACCAGGTCATCGTCGATGAGCGTGCCGGTGCAGCCGGCCGCCGTCGGATCATCCCGGAAGCGCTCGGTGGCGCAGAGGTTCTGGTACTCACCCAACGTCGGGCCCAGGAGGGTGACGTTGTTGGGGTCCGTGGCATCGAAGTCCTCGGCTCGCATCAGCGCCACGGTGGCCTGCCGCGCGAGCGCGCGCAGCGTGGCGTCCGGGTGCGCATAGACGTCCTGGCGGTCATCCGTGCCGAAGACGACTTCGTCCTTCTTCTCTCCGAGCGCGATAGGGTCCTCGCTCTTGCGTGGCTCCAACTCCTCCACGGGCTCGCAGCCCACCGCGAGTGTCAGGGTGCATGCCAGGGTCCCCACCAGGGAACGAGTGAACAACCCGAATCGGGAATAACGCATGAGACTCCACTCCTTCTTTGTTGTGCAACGTCAAATCCAGCCACTCCTTCAGGAGTGGGGTGCTACGAAAGAGCCTAGAACTCACCCCGGAGCGACAGCATGCCGCCCCCGTCGAGTGGATGGATGGACATCCGCGGCAGCCGCTTGATGCTGGGATCATCCTGCCAGATGCGGATCACGTGCTCGGCCGAGGATTTCTCGAAGTACGAGGCGAAGAGCAGGCCGGCGCCGATCGTCAGGGTGGAAGTGCCCACGTACCGGATGGAGGCCTTGTTATTGGGATGGCCTGTCTCGAGGAGTTCATTGGCGATCAGGCCCGCCGTGTTCAGTCCGATCGCGGTCCACAGGATGGTCTGGAAGGTCCGGCGGCCCGACCGCTCCTGTTCGAGAAGCAGCTGGAGTTGAGACTCCGTCCTCGCCACGAGCTGCGCGGGATCATATCCCGAGGAGGACACCTGTTGTTGGAAGTGGCGTGAGAGCCTTTCCCCCTCACTCAAGCGGATCATTCCGATGGAACTCGCGACCACCCCCGCCAGGCCCAGTCCCGCGACCCCCCATTGCAAAGCCTGCCTCGTAGGATAGGCGAGCCCCAGGCTGTCGGCGTCTTGGTTGCCCTGGCCGAAGAACAATCCCCCCCCGACCATGACAAGGATTCCAGCACCCATCGTGGCCCCTGCCCGGCCCATGCGCTTGCCCCGCTCGATGTCCGCCAATGAGCCGAGCAACAGACTCATTCTCGAGAAGTCCTCCTGGGAAATGCCATACACCGGCTCGGGCTGGGTGGTGCGTTCCCGCTCGAGAGCGGCGAGCGCTCGTGGGCCGAAGGGCGTGGAGAACAAGGCCCTGAGCAGGTCCCCGGGACCTCGGGCGCGTTCCGAGGCGCGCCATGACGACAGGGAGGCCAGGTCCACCGTGCCACTGTCCGAGGCGAGGTTCGCGCGCCATTCCCCCTGTTCCGTCGGCTGCTCGACGGACATGCCCTGGACGAGGGCGGTGGGCAGTCGCAGGCTCACCGTCGAGCCGGCTTCCACGTTCGCATCCAGCCAGCGCCCGCCGTCCGCGTCCCTCACCGTCAAGCGGACCGGCCCCCCTCCTCCAGCCTCGAGCAGTACTGCCTGGGCCGAGCCGAGTTCCAGCAGCGCCCGGCGATTGTCTCCCCCTGGGCCCCGGGCGAAGACCCTGGGGCGGAAGAGGGGGTTGCGCACTTCGCGCGCCGCCAACTCCACGAAGCCACTGAGCTCCGCGTAGCTGATGTGGCCATCCCGGTTGGCATCCGCCGCACCCGCCAGCCCCGAGCGCACCGTGTGGCTGAAGATGCCCGATTGCAGCTCGGACCACTCATAGACCTCGGCTTCCGCGCTGGTGGAGAGGAAGACACCCACCGTGGGCAGCCGGCGCGCCAGGCTTTCCATGGCGTCCTTCGCCGTGGCGAAACGCTTGCCCCCGGGCTTGCGTGGATTGATGACGAAGAAGGAGTTGCAACTGTCCAGGATGACGTGGGACTGCGCCGCCGGCATGCGTTGCAGGGTCCGCTCCAGATCGTCCGCGGTGAAGGCCCCGTCCTTCAGCTCGAGGAAGCCGCGTCCCTCGTCCACGTCCCCGTGTCCGGCGAAGATGAAATAGAAGGAGACCCGAGCCCCTTGCTCCTGGTCCTCACGTACTCGCGCGGCCAGTTCGTCGAGCGCCGCCTCCACGTTGGCGCGCGTGGGCTGGCGGGCTCGCTTCGCCTGCTGGGGATGGAGCCGCTCGGTGTCCCGGTCCAGCTCGCTCAGCAGCACGATGTTCCGAGCGGGCATCAACGAGCCGAGGAGCTCGGCATATTTGACGGCGTCGTCATCCGCGTACTGCAACGAGGGCCGTCGCAGTCCGAGGCTCTGGTTGTTGCCGATGATCAAGGCATAGGTCTGGGCGAGCGATGGACGCTCACCCCCCACGGCCGTGGCCAGTGCCACGGTGAGGGCGAGGGATGCGAGCATGAGGGGCTCCGGGGGACGAAAGGGGTGCGGCTCAAGGGGTGAAGCGAATGGGCCACTCCCGCACCTGGATCGCCGCTCCCAGCTGGGTGCGCAGGGCGTCCGTGGAGAGTTGTTCCGAGGGGAGTGACTCGATGTCCGACACGTGCAACGGCTCGCGGGAGAACACCGTCAGCAGCCGGGCGGGCCCCGGCGCCGGAGCGTCGAGCACCACGGTCTCGGGCAGGGGCGTGTCGCCGGGCCCGGGGAGCAGGAGGATTGAAGCGGGGTCCTGCCCGGCCTCGATATAGCCAGGATAGAGCCAGTGTACCGTGTTCCCCGCGTCCACCACGAAGGCCAGCAGGTACACGGCGCCCGTGGTGTCTGTGTTGCGATAGACGCCCAACAGCGGGGTGTCGCGCGGCACCGGGGTGTTTCTCTCGAGCCGGCGCGCATCCGGCTCCATGGCATGGAAATCCACTCCGACCCGGTGGGACCACTCCTCCGTCGCTCCTGTACCCCGGGGCTGGAAGTCCGTTTCCGCCTGCTTCGGAACGAGGGTGAGGACGCACAGGCTCGCGGCGAGAGCGGAGAGGGCCGCCGCGGCGACCTTCCACCTGGGACGCGCGGACGCAGGGGCGAGGGGAGGCCGGGAGCCCAGCCGCCGCATCACCCCTTCCACGTCCGCCGGGCGCGAGTCCGCCAGGGGGGTGGCGATCCGGGTGAGGAGTCGTTGACCACGATGCAACTCGGCCTGGCATGCCGGGCAGAAATTGGCGTGCTCGCGCAGGGTGACGGCACGGTGCTCGGCGACGTCGCCATCCAGCAGCCGCGTCAATTCGTCGGCGGTGGGGCAGGGCATCTTCATGTTTCGTCCTCGGCGTGGAGGTTGGCGCGCAGCCGCTTGATTCCGTGGAAGACACGGGAGCGCGCGGTCACCTCGCGGCACCCGAGGGTGCGGGAGATGTCCGCGTAGTCGAGCCCCTGGTCGAAGCGCAGCAGCACCGCCTCGCGCAGGTTCTCGGGGAGGGCACCGATCGCCTCATGGACCCGGCGGGTGCGTTCACGTTCCAGCAGCACGTCCAACTGGGCGGGCTCGGGGGCGGCGCGCTCCGGGGCGGGCTCGTCGCTCTCCCGGCGACGGCGGCGCGTTGCGTCGCGCACATGGTTGCGACAGAGGTTGTTGGCCAGGGTGAAGAGGAAGGGGACGAAGTGACCCTGGGGTTGATAGTGGTGGCGCCGGGCCCACGTCTGGAGCAGCACCTCCTGGGCGAGTTCCTCGCCCAGCCGGGCATGGGAGATGAACTTGCCGCAGAAGCTGACGAGCCGGGGCAGGTAGCGCTCCACCAAGACGGCGAACGCCTCTTGCCGCCCGGCCCGGGCCAGCAGCATCAGGTCATCATCCCCGCGCTCGGCCAACGGCTTTTCGAGGGCCGTGGGAGCCGAGACCACGAGCCGCAGGGGCGGTCGGTGGGCGCTCACGGGCTCTCTCGGAGGGGGCAGGGGAAATCCATGCCCAGAAGAACACCCGAGCGTTCGGGGCGTTGAAGGGGATTTTCAGGGGCGGCCTCCGGCTGGGGCGTCTGGAAGAAGCCGCTCGAGGAGCTGGACAGGGCTCACCGGGTCAGGCTCACGGCGGGAGGACGTAGATAAGCAGGATGAAAAGAAGGCATCAGCCCGCTTGACAGCGACATGGTGCTACATGTAGGTTCATCACGCTACAGGGAGGATGGGAGAGCAGGTGCTCCGTTTCTCCTGGCTGGAATGTCCCTGGGTCTGTCTGGGCGTGAGGAGGGGTGGGACGAACCGGCCGCCGTAGACCTCTTGGGGTGGGACACGCAAGCCATGGCGTGACCCACGGAAAGCGAGGTGCAGAACCAGCCCGGAAAGACAACGAGCGATCCCGGAGTGCCGTCCAGGATCGCTCGTTCCAACAGCCAGATGCGTGAGTTCACGACTGACGATCTGCGTTCATGCGTGGGTTGACCGGGACGAATCCTGGTTCGATACGACACGTCTGTCTATCGACAATCTTTCATCAACACAGCAAACCAACAATTCATGGGGATGGTGGCGTCTTGCATCGACGTCGGCATCCGTTGCTCTCAAACACAGGAGAGCGAAGGAGTCTGGCGAAGAACCTCGCCACGAGACGTTTCCCTCGAGAAGGTAGAAGGAGTCACCATGAAGCAGGATCCTCAGACGTGGGTGTACTGGGCGCTCGGTGGCGGGCACCTGCTGTTCGTCGTGCTGTTCAACGCGTATCGGCTCTGGCAGGCGCGCCCGCATTGACTCCCTGATTCACCGCCCTCGGGGACGGGACCGAGGGCGGTGAAGCCGTCCCATCTGGCTTGCCCTGCGCTGTCAGTGGAGACGCGATTCATGGGTGAAAATCCAGGCAAAACAAAGGGACAAATAGATTATCGATTCGGGTGAGCGGTTTGTTGCGGCACCCGATGAGAAAACACCTGGGCCTCCCGCTCCAGGCACGGCTGACGGCTCCCCCGCCGCTACGGAATCGCCACGAGGATGAGGCTGGAGATGATGCTCATGAGGAAGAAATAGGGCCCGCTGACCAGGCTGTACATCAGCGGACGGGGCATGTTGGGGTTGATGGAGGTGTTCGCCATGGTCGCGACGAGATAGCCCAGGCCGACCACCCCCCCGAAGGCCATGGCGTCACCGACGGAGAAGATGTTCAGGGCCTTCATCAGGATGGCGCTGGTGATGATCGTGAGCAGCGAGCAGACGAGTGGCCCCAGGATGAAGAGGGGGGCGGGCTTCGTCTTCGGGTCATGCGCCCGGCCGAGGATGGAGGCATAGGCCTTGCCGAACAGCACGGTGAACCACACTCCGCCAAGCAGGGTGGCCGCGAAGGTCGCCGCCAGAACGGCAAGCCAATTGATGCGTGTCATTGAGTCAAGCATGGGGGACGTTCGTACTTTCTGATTCCTGCTTCGGGTCGTACAGACGGAGGGCGAGCGCGGCCGTGGTCGGCTCAGGCGCGGGCATGGGCCATGGGAGAGAAGGGGCTCACGTAGGGCGCCTGGGCCAGCTCCGCCCAGGTGTCGTGGCGCCCATCCAGGTAGCGCACCGGAATGCCCGTGAGGTTCGCGCCATCCAGACAGTTGAGGTTCACCGAATAGTAGGCGCCCCCCAGCTCCGGCACGTTTCCATGGCTGAACGTGCGGACACCGCACGTGCCGCAGAAGCGCGCGTGGGAGGCCTCCGAGCGCGAGTAGTCGCCCAGCGCCTCCCGGCCGGCCACGAGCCGGAAGGCCTCCGGCTTGACGACCGCGCTCCACCAGCCCGTCTTGGTGCAACTGGTGCAGTTGCAGCGGATCGTCCCCGCGCTCGGGTCGAGGTCGAGCTCGAAGCGCACGGCGCCGCACTGGCAACTGCCCTTGAAGCTCTGGACGCGGGAGGACTGGGCGGAGGTGGAGGAAGAGGTCGTCATGGTGGAACTCCAAGGAAGGGGGCGTCTTCGGGCTCGCCCCGGTGACCAGGAGAAGGTAGGAAGGGTCGCGGACAGATTCGGTCCGCGATTCGAGGTGCCCTTCCATGGTTCAGACGTCGGCCCGGCTGCTCAAGGTGCTGTCCCTGTTGCAGTCCCAGCGCTTCTGGGCGGGCGGGGAGCTGGCGAGCCAGCTCGGGGTCACCGAGCGCAGTGTCCGCCGGGATGTGGACCGGTTGAGGACGCTGGGCTACCCGGTGCATGCGACGGCGGGAGTGGGGGGCGGCTATCAGCTCGGCGCGGGCAAGGAGCTGCCTCCCTTGCCGCTCGAGGACGATGAGGCCGTGGCCGTGGCGGTGGGGCTGCGCGCCGCGGCGGTCGGTCCGGTGACGGGACTGGAGGAGGCGGCGGTACGGGCCCTGAGCAAGCTCGAGCAGGTGCTGCCCAAACGCCTGCGCCGCCGGGTGAACGCACTGCAAGCGGTGAGCGTGCGGCTTGGAGACGCGGCGGGGCCCACGGTGGACGCCGAGACGCTGGCTGTGCTCGCGAACACCTGCCGCGACGAACTCCAGTTGCGCTTCGAATACGGCAACCGCGAGGGCGAGGCGAGCGAGCGCCACGTGGAGCCCTACCGCCTCGTCCACACCCGCTTCCGCTGGTACCTGCTGGCGTATGACCTTGGGAAGGAGGACTGGCGCACCTTCCGCGTCGACCGCATCGGCCCGAATCTCAGGCCGGGACGCGCCTTCAAACCCCGGCCCCTGCCCGCCGAGGACGTGGCGGCCTACGTCTCGCAGCGTGTCTCGACGGACCTCTACCGCTTGCGCACGCGGGCAACGGTGCACGCCCCGGCGCAGACGGTCTCCGCGAAGCTGTCCGGCATCGCCTTCCGTGTCGAGGAGCAGGAGCCGGGCCGGTGCCTCGTGCACACGGGGGCGGAAACCTTGGAGGCGGTAGCGTGGCTGCTCGGCTCCATGGGCTTCGACTTCGAGGTCCACGAGCCGCCGGAGCTCATCGACCACCTGCGGCGCATGTCCGAACGCCTGGGCCGGGCGGCGGGCTGTGCGCCACCAGCGCAGGCCAACTCTCGTTGAGAGTCTTGAGGACGTGCGGCCCCGTCAGGGCACCGGCACGAACCGGTAGAGGGCGCTCTCCATGTCGGACGTCAGGTAGATGGTCCCCGAGCGGCCCACGGCGACTCCCGTGGGGATGTAGCCCGGTGGCAGGCCCTCGCTCTCGGGCAGACCGATGCGCAGGTTGCGCGCGAGCACGGTGGAGCGTCCCGTGGCCGGATCGATGCGCACCAGTTGCTTGCGGCCCACCTCGGCGACGATCAGCCCTCCGTCGGGATGCCGGGCGATGCCCTCGGGGGCCTTGAGGCCCTTGGCCACCGTGCGCTTGGCTCCGTCCGCCAGGCGCACCCGGGTCACATTCCCCGAGCGCACCTCGGTGACGTACACCCCCGGCTCCTGGGCCTCCGTGTCGGCCACGAGCCCCACCGGCCCCTTCAGGCCCTCGGCGAGCACCGTGGTCCCCGCGGGTTCGGCGGCGTCCACCTTCACGAGCCGGCCCGTGGCGGCCTCGGCGACGAGCAGCGTGCCATCGGGCAGCTCGAGCGCGCCCTGGACGCCATTCGTGTTGGGAATCGTTCGCAGGATGTCTCCCGTGGCGCGATCCAGCACCTGCACGCTGGCCAGATAGGCACTGCTGAGCACCACGTGCTTCGCGCCCAGGCTCACGTTCATCGGGAAGGTCATCCGGGTGGAGAGGGCTCGGGTCGTCTGGGTCATCTTTCCATCACGCCCGCCCACCCGGCGAAAGGCATACACATCCGCCACGTAGAGCTGCTCGTCCTCGTCCTCCGGCGCGACGGCGATGCCGGAAGGCACGCTCAAGCGCGCCTCGACGAGCTGCCGGACGGAGCCATCGGCGGGATTCACCACGCGGATGTCATTGTCCACCATGTTGGACACGTACACCTGGTCATCGGGGCCCACCGCCAGGTTGTCGAGCCCGGTGGGCAGCTTCGCGACGACCTGCTTGTCTCCCGTGGCCACCCGGACGCGGACCAGTTCGCCCTTCGCCGAGTCGACTACGAACAGGTTCTCACGGCTGGAGTCGAAGTTCACGGCGACCGGCATCGCGAAGCCCTCCGCCACGGTCTCGATGCTGCCCGTGTCCACGTCCACCCGGGCGATCTGTCCCTTGAGCAGGATCGGGCCGTAGAGCTTGTCGTCCGGGCCGAACTCGAAGCCATTGAGGAAGCCGGGCTTGGAGATGACCTGACGAGGAGGCTTCTTCCCGTTCGGATCCACCTCCCACAGCGCATCGGCCCGGCCGAGCTGGGTGACGTAGAACCGGCCATCGCGGCGGAAGGCGAGCGAGTTGAGGCCCGGCAGATCCTTGGCGATGGCGCGCGTCTTTCCATCCGGAGTGCGCTTCATCAACTTGCCGGAGAAATAGCCCGTCCAGTAGATGGAGCCATCGGGCCCCAGGGCCACGTCATCCGCGCCGCCCAGCGGAGGCCCTACCAGGGTGGACACCGCGCCACTGTTCAAGTCGATGGAGTGGACCGTCTGGCCAAGCAGATTGCTGGCCAGCAGGTGTCCCTTGCCATCGAGGGCCATTCCATGGACGCCCTGGAAGGGAGAGCCGGCCACCACCACCTCCTGGCGATAGGCAGGGGGAGGCGCGGCCAGGGACAGGCTGCTCCCCAGCAACAGGGAGGCGAGCAGGGACTTGTAGGCGAGGCGATGCATGTGGGGTCTCCGGGTGGGGCTCGAATGCGAGGGAATGAGCTGGCTGTCTTACGTTCTGGCGAGGCGGTGGCGTGAAGCGGGATCGCGCCGTCGCGTCTCGGCGGCTGGTGGTGCTTTCACGAGGCGAAGCAGCACCTCGAGGGGCAGTGGGGGCGCGTGTTCATCCAGGGCCCTGCTGATGGCCAGCCCCTGGATGAGGGCCATCATCGCGCGCGCGATGTCCATGGGAGCACCGGAGGCGACGTCTCCCGTGCGTTGCCCCTCCGCGATGAGCCCCGCGACCTGTTCGTGGCACTGTCGTTTGTAGCGGGCCAGCGCGTCACGCACCGCGCGGGGGGCCTCGTCCTCGGTGAGCGCGCGCACGATGAGCAACAGCGTCTCGGGCGACTCGTACACGCTCTGGATCATCCGCGTGCACACCGTCTCGAGCCGTTCCCACGGCGTGCCCGGTGTGCGCTGCACGTCCGCGAAGAAGGTCTCCCAGGCCTGGAGCGCATCCTCGATCGCCGCGGCGAACAGGGTCTCCTTGTGCGGGAAGTAGTGGTAGACGAGCCCGTAGCTGATGCCCATCTCGGCGGCGATCTCGCCCATCTTGGTGGCCGCCAGCCCCTTGCGCGCGAACACACGGCGGGCCACGCCCAGCAGCGCCTGCCGACGCTCTCCCTTGAGCTGCTCGAACTGCTCCGCCGTACGAGGCATGGCCGCTCCTTCGTTCTTTTGATTGATTTTTTTATCAACCATACTGCCCTGGAGCAAGGGTCGAGTGCGCGTGAGGGGGAGGCGGGCGTTACACCGCGCTGAATTCGGGCCGGTAGCGGACGATGCCAGGCCGCGTGCCGAGGAAGCCCTCGCGCAGCTCCAGGGCCATGAAGGCCTCGTCCGGGCACTCCACCTCCCACCGCAGCCCGAAGCGGCTCGCGCGTGCGAAGCCGAAGCGCGGGTAGTAGTCCGGGTGCCCGAGCACCACGAGGGCGCCGTGCCCTGCCCGCCGAAGCTGGTCGAGTCCGGCACGGATGAGCCGCGAGCCAATGCCGTGCCGCTGGTGGTCTGGAAGCACGGCCATGGGGGCCAGGCCCACGGCGACGTCGTAGCTGCCGCCCCTGTCGATCTCGACAGGGGAGAAGAGGATGTGCCCGACCACCTGCCCGTCCACTTGCGCGACGAGTGACAGCGTGACGCCTCCCGCGCCGCGAAGCGCATCGACGAGCGCGGCCTCCGCGTCTCGTCCGAAGGCGAGCGCGTTCACGCGCCGTATGGCCTCGGCCTCATGGGGCTGCTCCGGTCTCACGAGCACTTCGCTTCGCATGGCGCACCAGGTAGAGGGTTAGAAGACGTAACCCAGGCTCAGGTTGGGCCGGAAGCCCCAAACCGCGTCTTCCCGTCCCTCCGCCAGGGCCGAGGAATCCCCTCCCAGGAAGGGGTGGTTGCGCCCGGCGATGAGTTCAATGAAGGCGTGGACGGGGCCCGCCGCGACATGGCAGCCGGTGACGTTCTGTTGCGAGGAGACGAACCCCAGCTCCTGCTTCAGCATGAGGGCGTAATCATTGTAGACGACCACCGAGCCGATGAGCCCGTGTGACGGCAGCCAGGTGTAGCTGATGTTCGCGATGAGCATGTGGGCCCGGCTGGCCACTTTGTAGGCCGACTCGAACGCGCCCATGACGACGTACCGGCGATCCTGCTCGAGGGGCCCGGCCGGATTGAACGCATAGGACAGGGCCTGGAACTGGAGCCCCAGGGGGCCATACTGGCCATGGACGTGTGCCGCCGCGGCCCAGCGCCAGCCCGTGCCATTCGTCTGGGTGTTGTAGATGCCACCGGCCATTCCGGACAGGCCAATCTCCGTCTGGAAGGACTCGGCGTGCCGGAAGGTATAGGCCAGGCGCACGTTGCCCTGATCCACCTCCCGATCCGTCCGCTCGCCCACGCCGCTGACTTCCGTGTCGTTCGAGCGCACCAGATCGAAGCCATAGCGCGCGCTGTCGATACTCCGGCCGAAGAAGTTTCCCTCGTCGGACTTGTAGAAGGCCAGTTGCACATCCAGGGCGCCTGCCTTGAACAGGGCCTTCACCCCCAGGTCACTGTCATCCTCCAGCCCGATGTAGAACGCCAGGTTGTCGAACCAGTTGTTGGCGGGAACGGGCAGGATGCCAAACGGTGCCTGCGTGAGACCCGCCTGGATATCCAGTGAGTCCGAAGCCTTGTAGCCGAGGTATCCGTACCTCAGGTAGGCATAGCTGGAGTGGAAGTGGAAATCGGCCTTCAGGCTCAAGTTCTTGTACTGAGCGCGGGGACGGAGGGCGAGGATGTCGAAGATGATGTTCGCCACCCGGTTGTTCGGGTGCTCCGGCGGCAACCAGCTCCTGTAGGCAAGGTTGAAGCGCACCACGCCCCCCATCTCGAAGGAGGGGACATCACTCAGGACCTGGGGCGGCGGCGGCTTGGCGGCTTCTCCGCTCTCCTTGTTGGGGGGATCCGCCTCGGTCTGGCTGGTTGGCTCGGGGGGCGCCACCGTCTGGGCTCCCGCGGTGCTTCCCAGCAACAAGGTCGACAACACCGCCACCCAGGGCAGGGATGCATCGGCTCTCGACACGAATGTCATTGCAAAGGCTTTCTCAGGTGAGGAGAATCGGGATGGTTGGTTTGTGAGCCAATGACATTCCCGGGATTCCCGGAGCGTCGCTCTCTAGGCGAACACCCCTTTGCCTGTCAATGAGCCGTGCCGCGTTTCCTCCGTCACGCCATGGTTTGGGAAGCTGGGCCTCCTGACTAGGAGGCCATGCGCCGGGCTTCCTGGCGCTGTCCCTGGGTTTCGAGCAGGACGGCCTCCAGGTCGTCGGCGACGTCCTGCCAGGAACGGCCGTGCTGACGGGCGAGCTCCTCCGCGTCCCAGGGGGTGGACAGCGTCTCGTCGATGCCGGCGGCGAGCGCGGCGGCATCGTGTGTCGGGATGAGGCGGCCGCTGGAGTTGTCCATCAGCTCCGGGATGCCGCCGACATACGTGGCCACGACGGGACGTCCCGACGCGAGCGCCTCGATGACGACGTTCGGACAGCCCTCCTTGTAGCTCGGCAGCGTGACGAGATCGGCCGCGGCCATCCAGAGGGCGACCCGGTCGGTGGGGCAGGGCGGGATGAAGTGGACGAAGTCCTCGGCCCGGTGCTTCGCGACGAGCTCGAGGAGGGCGGGTTTGTCGGAGCCATCGCCGACGAGATAGCAGTGCAGCCGGGAGCGCTTCGCGCGGAGCCGCGCGGTGGCTTCGATGAGCTCGGCGAGGCCCTTGCGCAGGTCGAAGCGGCCCACATAGACGACGGCCTGGGTTTCAGGCGCGAGTTGCAGGACGGCACGTGCCTGCCGCCGGTCGCGTGGGTGGAAGACGGTGGTGTCGCAGCCGTTGAGGATGGCGGTGGAGCGAGCGGGGTCCGCGCCGAGGCGCCGGGCGGTGACCAGTAGATCCGAGCTGACGGTGGTGGTGCGGGTGGCCTCGCGCAACGCCTGACGCGTGTGGTGCGCGACGAGACGGCCGCTGATGCGGTTGAGATCCGAGCCGATGGCGGTGGTGACGACGGGCACGCCGAGCTCCTGGCCGATGCGGACGGCGGCGTAGCCATCGGGATAGATGACGTAGCTCAGGACGAGGTCGGGGCGGAAGGCGCGCACGTGCGGAAGCAGCTCTCGGGCGATGCTGGAGCCGTTGAACGCGCGGGAGATGAGCGGAAGCGCGGTGTAGGGAATGTAGTGGGCGCGCACGCCGGCGGGTTGCCAGGTGGGATCGAGTGCACCGTGGGTCCGCGTCCTGGGCGTGAGGCGCCGGGGATAGCGCGACTCGGGATAGAAGACCTCGAGGTCGTGCTTCCTCGCGAGCAGACGGAGGGTCTGGTAGGCGGAGTGGCCGGCCCAGGGTTGCGCGGAGGTGGGGAAGTATTGCGTGACGACGGCGATCCTCATACGCGCTCCTGCGAGAAGGATTGGAGGAGGGAGGCGTAGCGGCGGGTGAGCGGCTTGCGGTGGTAGGCGGCCACGGCCTCGGAACGCGGTCGATAGGGGACGAGGCCCTCTGGCGTGACGCGGTTCACGGCCTTGATGAGGAGCTGACGGAGGGCGGCGGGATCATGGATGCTGGCCCATTCGCCGGCGCCGGTCTCGTCGAGCAGGCGGCGCACTTCGCCCTCCGGGTGGACGGCGGCGATGATGGGTTTGCCCGCGCCGAGGTAGTCGTAGAACTTGGCCGAGACGTTGATGGGATCCTGCGTGATGAGCAGGGCGTAGTGGGAGGCGGCGAGCTGCCGGTGTGCCTCGGACATGGGCAGGAAGCCGACGAGCTCGACGGTGGGCGCGAGGGCCGCGAGCGCCTGGCGGTAGGCGGGCGTCTCGACGTGGCCGATGAAGCGGATGCGCAGCCTGTCGCGCACGTCGGCGGGCAGCCTGGCGACGGCCTCGAGGAGCGTGCGCGGATCGGTGGTGCCGTAGACGGAGCCCATATAGGTGAGGGTGACCTTGTCGACCCGCTGGGGCTCGGTGTGGGGCCGTGGCGACGGGGTGTCGTCGTAGCCGTTGGGAACGGTGAGGAACTTGGTCGCGGGTTGATGCGGGTAGCGCTTGCGGAGCTCGTCGGCGGCGTTGCGGGTGACGGCGACGACGGCGGTGGCGGCGTTGACGGCCTCGGACTCGGTCTGCCGCGCGATGCGGCGGGCGCGCTCGTTGCTGTTGAAGGAGACGAGCTCCAGGGTGGTGGTGAGCCATTCATCCCGGAAGTCGAGGACGATGGGCAGCGCCGGGAAGGCCTTGCGCAGGCGGGCGGCGAGCTTGACGCTGGAGAAGGGCGGGACGGTGATGATGACGGCGTCGATCTTCCGCGAGCGGATGATGTGCCGGGCGGCGGGATAGGCGAAGGGCAGCCAGCCAATCTGTGGGTCCGGAAGCAGGAGGTTGGCGATGAGGCCCTGGAGCCGGCTCATCAGCCCGGGTCTGCCCGCGGGCGCCAGGGCGGAGGAGGACGCCGGTGCCCTGCCGCGGGTGAGCAGCTTCTTGATGCCCTTGCGCAGGGAGAAGGGCAGGTCGAGCGTCCAGGTGCGGTGGATGGTCACGTCGGAGGGCACCTGCTTCAGCAGGGCCTGGTCGCGGCCCACCGCCGGCGCGTTGCGAGCGGTGAGCACGTCGACGCGGATGCCTTCGGAGGGGAGGTACTTGGCGAGGGAAAGCGCTCGCAGGACGCCCACTCCACCGACGGGCGGGAAGGAAAATGTGATGAGGAGGACGTTCACGCCAGAGATCCTTTGGATGTGAGCTCGAGGTGTGGTGACGGGCGCTGTCGGCGAGGTCAGGGGCCGAGTGTGGGTTCGGCGTGCCCGGGAGGGTAGAGAGCGCGATGAAGATTGTGCATGTGGTCTACAACATGGAGATGGGCGGCGCGGAGATGCTGGTGGCGCAGCTGTGCCGGATGCAGCGCGGCAACGGGCACCAGGTCGAGGTGTGCGCGTACGACAAGCTGGGGGCGCTGGGGAAGGTGCTGCGCGAGGAGGGCTTCACGGTCCATGTGATGGGTGAGGCGCCCGTTCCGAAGACGATGCTGCGCTACTTGAAGCTGTTCCGCCGGCTGCGGCCCGAGGTGGTGCATTGCCACAATCCCGCGCCGACGCTGCAGGCGGCGATGGGCGCGCGGCTCGCCGGGGTGGAGTGTGTGCTGGCGACGCGTCACAGCCTGGTGTCTCCGCCGTATGACCGCGCGGGCGAGGTCAAGTTCAGCGCGTGGTCCTGGTTGTGGTTGGACTGGGTGGCGGGCATCTGCGAGGTGACGTGCGAGAATCTGCGCTCCGCTCCATTGGCGCGGCGCGAGAAGGTTGTCCGTGTTTACAACGGTACGTCCGCGATCCAGCGGATTCCAGTGGAACGCGTGGAGGACGAGTTCCGTCTGTTGTTTGTGGGACGTCTGGCGAAGATCAAGGATTTGGGCACGCTGATCCGCGCGGCGGCCCTGGCGGCGCAGCGGGTTCCACGGCTGCGGCTCGATGTGGTGGGTGATGGTCCGGTGCGCGGCGAGCTCGAGGCATTGGCTCGAGAGCTCGGGGCGGCGGAGCGGATTCGCTTCCACGGACAGCAGCTGGAGACCGCGCGCTTCTTCAGTGGGGCGGATGTGTTTGCGATGTCGTCGGTGTCGGAGGGGCTGCCCATGTCGCTGTTGCAGGCGATGAGCCTGGGCCTGCCCGCCGTGCTGACGGACGTGGGCGGGATGCGCGAGGTGATGGACCTCTCCCAGAGTGGGCTGCTGGCCCCGGTCGGTGATTCCGCCGCGATGGCCGAGGCCATCGTGAGGCTGGCGAACGATGCGTCGCTGCGAGCGGAGTTCAGCCGGCGCGCGGTGGCGACGTACCAGGCCGAGTTCACGCTGGAGCGGATGGACGCTGAATATATGCGGCTGTACCGGACAGCCGGAAACCGCGCTTGATCTTCGCCCAATCATTGTTCGCGGCTTTCAAGACACGTCATGCCCACACCTTTCCGTGCGGGCTAAAGACATAGCTTCCCGGTGAGGCCGCGCTGATGACATGGATGATTCCGCTGGCTCGGCCTGGATGTGGCGAACCGGTCCTCGCGACCTGACTGTGCCGTCAAGGACCGGCTCCCCATCCCCATTCCCACACACCTTGAGCCGTCTGTACTGCCCCAACCCGCCCGACCCCGTACTGCCCCAACCCGCCCGACCCCGTACTGCCCCAACCCGCCCGACCCCGTACTGCCCCGTACTTCGCGTCGCCCCCTGGCGACCACGGGGAAGGGCATTAGCATTCGTCGTGCCGAGTCCTCGCCCCGCCCGGGACTCCTTTGATTTCAGCGGGATAGGAGAATCGGAGGGGGGGCGACTCCAGGACAGTTGCAGGGTCATCCTGTAAAAAACTCCCCCTGGGCCATTCCGGTTCTTCTGGAAGGGGTTATCGCACCATGACGTAGCCCTGCACCTCGGTCTCGCGCTGCTCCCGGAGCGGGTCCGGGTTCAGGGAGTACTGGATGTAGTCCCACACGCCATGGCCGTCCCCGTAGTCGAGCGACCGGGCTTCGATGGCGTACAGGCCCGCCTCGAGCGTGTCGCGGGGGGCCACCCCTTCGGGGAGCTGGAAGGGGGTGAAGGAGGTGGTGGACGCGGGAGCCAACACGTCCCAGAAGAGGAACGTGTCTCCGGTCCGGGCGAAGTTCATGAAAGACAGCTTCACGAATCGGGCGGTGGGGTCGGCGCTCCAGCGGAAGGCGAAGCCGTCGCGTGAAGCGGTGCCCACGGCGTCCCGCGTGCCCAGGACGGGTGAAGAGAGGAGCACCGGCGCGAGGAGTGTGACGGCCACGGGAGAGGCCGTTCCCACGCGCAGGGTCGCCTCCGAGAATCCCGCGGGCAGGGTATCTTCATCGCCCGCGCCCACGCCGACCATCAGTTGGGTGGTGTCGAACGGCGCCGTCCGCGCGATGGCGGGCAGGGACAAGGGGGGTGTTCCCGTCGTCCCCGTGCTGAAGAGCTCCTGGGTGCCCTCGGAGTAGGAGAGAAAGGCATTCACCCGGGTTGCGTAGGGCTCCAGGCCCGTCACCGTGACGCCGAGCGTCTGGTCCATGGGGTGGTCGAGGGCGATGTCCTGGCCGGTGACGGTCTGCCCACCCCCCACGGCGACGTCCCGCTTCATGCCCACACGCAGGACCTGGTGGTCACTGGACCGGGTCTCGGAGGCGAAGAGGGAGACCCGGCCGGGTGTGACACCCCAGACATCGAGGCTGAAGGTGCCAGGAGACGGGGCGTCCGTGGGAGTCCGGCCGGAGAACTCCTCGCTCACCACCTGGGTGCTCACGGTGCCAGCCCCGCTCGCGCCCGTCACCTTGCCGGTGACATGGGCCTGCATCGTCTCGACGTCCGTCGAGAACGGCTCGTTGTAGCCATAGGGCAGCTCCAGCTCCGGCTCGTCCACCGCGAGCAGGGTGTGGAGCACCAGGCCTCCGGTGCCCTGCACCTCCACGACGGTGACGTCCTGGGCTCCCACGAGGGTGGGATCCTCGAATCGGGCCGTGCCCTGGTCATCCAGGGGCTGGCGGAAGCGGCTTCCGTCTCCGAGCAGGACGTACACGTTCGGGTAGCGCGTGCGCCAATCCGCGCGGTCGGCGTGGTGTGTGTGGATGGTCAGGCTCCCCCGGAGTTTGGAGGTGGAGCCGGGTGGGGGGTTCTCCGCGCACGCGGTGTGCAGCAGGGCGAGCAAGGGGAGGAGTCGGCGCATCGTGGGTTCCTGGGAAGCGGAGGGACTGCACCCGCATGGCTCCAGGAGTTGACGGCTTGCCCCCGGATTGGATCCCCAGGGCTTCGGTTCGGCGGCGGACGGCCATGGCGCTCGGAGCGCGGCGGGGGTGGGGACTTGTAGACCCGATGCCCGCACCGGTAGCGTGGCGTGGCAGCTCTCACGCAGCTGGAGGAGTCATGCGCAATCTCTTGAAGTCCCTGCTGGCCGCCACCGCCGTTCTCGCTCTCGCCCCCACCACCGCATCGGCCCGCCCACCGGAGTGCTACCTCGTCTGTGATTACGAGGCCTTCTGCGAGGACACTTGTTGGAACGGCCGCATCACGACCTGTGGGGAGTACGGCTTCTGCGGTGCCTCCCTCTCCGAGTCCTCTTCTGATGAGACGGCCTCGGTGGCCCACGACGAGGCCCAGCAGTCCGATGCGTCGTCGCTGGTCTGCGATGAGGCACGGCAGGATACGGAGCCGTCCCTCTCCGTCGAGAGCTGAGCGAACATCCGGGCCCTGACGGAACCTGCGGGAAGGGGCGAAACCGGTGTGGGGTCGTGGGACTGGTAGCCCGAGGGGGACCGGCGGGAGCCGGTCCCGGCACATCGCTCGCTCCGGCGCGATTCACGTATCGTTGCCACCTCATGTCCACACGAACCGAGCCCTCCCAGGGCGATGTCGCCCAACTCTTCAATCCGATGGCGCCCGACCAGATCGAGGACCCCTATCCGCTCTACGCCCGGATGCGGCGGGAGCGGCCGGTCTTCTACAGCGCCCCGTTCGATCTGTGGGTCGTCACCCGGTACGCGGACATCGTGGAGGTCGAGAACGATCCCTCGCGCTTCTCGTCGGCCGGAGCGCTCGACGCCCGGCGCGAGCCACACCCCGAGGTCCTCCAGGTGCTACAGCAGGGGTATGTCCGGTTCGTCTCGCTGGTCCAGAGCGACCCTCCGGACCACACCCGGATGCGGGCCGTGTTCGGCAAGGCCCTGAGTCCCCAGCGCATTGCCGCCATGGAGCCGGAGATCCGCGCCACCGCGGACATGCTCCTCGACGGCTTCGTGCGAGACGGCGAGGCGGATCTGATCCAGCAGTTCGCGTATGCGCTTCCCGGCCTCATCATCTGCGATCTGCTCGGCGTGCCGCGCTCCGACATGGAGCAGCTCAAGCGCTGGTCCGATGACAAGACGCTGTTGATGTCGGCGACGGCTCCCCTCGAGCTCCAGGTGGAGGCCGCGCACGGCTTCGTCGCGATGCAGCGCTACTTCATCGAGCAGCTCGAGGAGCGGCGGAAGCACCCTCGCGAGGATCTGCTCACGCGCCTGGTTCCCCAATCCATGGGCGGCACCGCGCCCCTGAATCACCAGGAAGCGGTCTGCAACGCCATGGATCTCATGGCCGCGGGTCACGAGACCACGACGGGTCTCATCGGCAATGGCATGGGGTTGTTGCTCCAGGCCCCCGAGCAGCTCCAGACCCTGCGGGATGACCTGGAGCTGCTGCCCAACGCCATCGACGAGATGCTGCGGATGGAAGCGCCCATCCGTGGCTTCTTCCGGACGGTGACCACGCAGACGCAGCTCGGCGGAGTCCAACTCCCGAAGGGGAGCCGGGTGTTCATCGTCTATGCGTCCGGCAATCGGGACGAGGCGCGGTTCTCCGAGCCGGATCGCTTCGACATCCGCCGCGCCGACGCGAGGACACACCTGGCCTTCGGCAAGGGCATCCACTTCTGTGTCGGAGCACCGCTGGCGAAGCTGGAAGGGAGGATCGCCTTCGAGCGCCTGCTCCGGCGGTTGCCGAATCCCCGGCTGCGGACGGATGCGGCGACCGTCCGCCGGCCGTACTTCATGCTGCGAGGGTTCGAGCACCTGCCCATTGTCTGGGATTGCACCGTACCGGCGTGAGGTGTTCCCGGGGCGCCGCGTGGCACCGCTTCATCCGGCCGGCTGGGGGGCGAGTTCCTGGTCCGCATCCCCCTGGGACGGCCAGGAGATGAGTGGAAGGGAGAAGGTGAAGGTCGTGCCCCTGCCACGGGGGGGCGCCAGCTCCAACCTCCCTCCCTGGAGCTCGGCGAGCTGGCGGGAAATATAGAGACCCAGTCCAAGCCCCGGTGAGTCCTGCCCCACTTCCCTCAGGCGTCCGAAAGGCGTGAAGAGCTGGGCGCGCCGTTCCTCGGGGATCCCAGGCCCCTGGTCGCTGACCCACACGCGAGCGGTTCCCTCCATCGATTCGAGACGGACCTCGACGGGTGTTCCCTCGAGGGAGTACTTGATGGCGTTCTCCAGGAGATTCGAGAGCACCTGCACGACACGGAGGGTGTCCGCCTCGACGTAGGTGGGCGCTGGAGGCAGCCGGAGACTGAAATGCCGGGTGGGCGCATGGACGCGGAAGTCCGTCACCACATCGGCCACGATCGTCCGCAGATCAATGTGTGTGGGCCTCATGACGATCTGATCGTGCTCGAGCCGGGAGACCTCGAGCAGATCCTCGACCAGGACGGCGAGCCGGCGGGCCAGGCGGAGCATCCGGTTGATCAGCTCGCCTCCACATGCCTCCCCGGTCCGCCGGGCCCCTTGCTGAAGCAGCAGCAGCAGGGAGGTGAGGGGGGTGCGAAGCTCATGGGACGCGATGCCGAGGAACTGTGCCTTCGCCCGAGCCGCTGCCTCCGCCTCCTCCTTCGCCGCGAGGAGCGCTCGCTCGATCCTCAGCCGCTCCGTGACATCGCGAGCGATGATGACCAGGTATTGGCGCTGGCCGAACGTATCCTGACGAATGGAGAGCTCGAGCACCCGTTCCTCGCCCTCCCGTCGCAGTGACAGCAACCCGGGGCCCGGCCTGGGCTCATGCTCGCTCGGGTGGACGCACGCCTCGAGGATGCGCCACTCGCTCGAGGCGAAGAAGGATTCGAGCGGCCGGCAGAGCTGCGCGGTGTTGGAGGCGCCGAGCACCCACAGCCCCTTCCGGTTGGCATCCAGGACGCGGAGGCCGGGCAGCTCCGTGACGATGATGGCCTCCTGGATCGCGTCGAGCAGGGTCCGGAAGCGGGCAAGCTCCGTGAGGCGCTCCTGGAGCGCGCCGTAGTAGCTCTTGCGAATCGAGCGCTCGCCAAGCCCGACGATGGAGTCCCTCAGGGCTTCCCAGGTCATGGGCCCTTCAGGCGTTTCGTCAAAAGGCTTGTTCATACATCACCTCCACGTCGCGGAGCGTCAGGCGACGTGGGTTCGTTGCCATGCAAGGGTCGGAGAGGGCATGCCGGGCGAGCAAGGGAATGTCGGAGCGTGAGATTCCCTTGTCCCGCAGCTTCATCTCGAGGCCCGCGTCATGCTTGAGCTGCTGGAGCGCGGAGACGAGGGCCTCCTTGCGCTTGCCCGGTGCGAGCCGGGCGGGTTCGAGCCCCAGCCGCTGCGCGATCTGGTCGAAGCGCTCGGGTGCCGCCTCGTAGTTGAAGGCCACCACGTGGTCGATGAGGAGGGTGTTCGCCTCGCCGTGAGGATTGTCGATGAGCCCGCCCAGGGCATGGGCCATGGCGTGAACGGCGCCGAGTGAGGTATTCGAGAAGGCGAGCCCGGCCTCGAGGCTGCCGTCCATCAACCGCTGGCGAGCGGCCTCGTCGTGGGGGCCTTCCAGGGCCGCGGGCAGGTTGTTCCAGATGAGCGAGATCGCCGCGAGCGCATACACATCCGTGAGGAGCGAATGGGCATTCGAGACGTAGGCCTCGATCCCGTGCACGAAGGCATCCATGCCGCAGCAGGCGATGAGAACGGGAGTGAGCGTCCTCGTGGTGTCGTAGTCGACGAGCGAGATGTCGGGGACGATCGCCTTGCTGATGATGGAGACCTTCAGATGGCGCATGGTGTCCGTGATGATCGCGAATTGGGAGACATCCGCCGAGCTTCCCGCGGTCGTCGGGACGCAGATGAGGGGAGGGATCGGCCTGACGATCCGATCCACGCCCTCGAACGTGAGGATGTGCTCCTTGTTGGCCAGGACGATGCCAATCCCCTTCGCGCAATCCATGGGGCTCCCGCCCCCGACCGCCACGATGGCGTCGCAGTGCTCCTGCAGGTAGACCTGGACTCCCTGCTGGACCTCTTCGGCCCGAGGGTTGGAACTCACGCCCACGAAGAGGTGGTAGCGCACTCCCTCTTGCTCCAGCGACGCGAGGACCTGCCGAAGCCAGCCCGCCAGGACCACGCCGGGGTCGGACACGATGAGCACCCGGGTTGCTCCGAGGTTGCGCGCATAGCGACCGACCAGACGCCTCGAGCCCGGACCGTAGACGATCTCGGGCGCGACAAACTTTCGGAGTTCTGTATTCGTTGTCGCCATGTGTCATGACTGATTGTCCGGTCGAGCATCGGGCAAGCAGTCCCCCTCCAGTAAAGGTAGAGTCGGCGGTTGCCCCCGGGTAGGACCTGTCAGGGAGGCGAGTGGACCCAAGAAAGAGTGATGCGCAAGGCCTCATTCGCTGAGTGGGGATGGGCCCGGTGTTTTTAGCTTCGATGGTTTCAGCTCCCAGTGTCTCGTGTACCTCGCCCTCGGGAGGTGGTGGGTCCCGGGGCGCCGGGCGGGTTCTTTTGTCACCTGGTGTACAATTCGTTCCCGAACCGCGCCTGACCCCGAGGGAGTTCGCCTCGGGCCTCGCAAGGAGACGAGCTCCGCGGACAGGCCGGTAAAGGAACCATGGAACCAATTCGATGGAAGGCCTGGTGTGTCCTCGCGACGCTGCTGACACTCGTTGGGTGCGGTGGCGGTGGCAAGCCGGAGTGCCAGTCCGACGCTGACTGTGGCGACAACGACGCCTGTACCACGGACGTGTGTCGCGCGAATGTCTGCGTTCGTGAGGCTGTCGCGGTGGACGACCATGACTCCTGCACGGTGGACGCATGCGATCCGGTCACGGGCATCCAGCACTCGCCCGTCAACGTGGACGACGCGAACCCATGCACCACGGACTCGTGCGACCCGGCCACGGGTGTCCGCCACACCGCCGTCAGCACCGATGATGGCAACGTCTGCACCACGGACTCGTGCGACCCGGTCACCGGCATCCACCATGATAGTCTCCGTGGATGATGGTAACTCCTGCACCACGGATGCCTGCGATCCGGCCACCGGCGGCGTGAGCCACACCCCGGTCAGCATCGATGACAGCATCGACTGCACCGATGACGCCTGTGATCCGGCCACCGGCGGCGTGAGCCACACCCCGGTCAACAGCCGCTGCGAGAAGGATGGTTTCTCATGCACCGTGCCCGTATGCAGCGCCAGCACTGGCTGTAGCGAGAATTCGAGCAACGCGCTGTGCTCGGACGGTGCGAGCTGCACCACGGACACCTGCGTGGGTGCGGGGGGCGCCGCCGGCACCGGTTGCACCAACACTCCCAATGACATTCTTTGCCAGCCCCTCCAGGTCTGCAGCACGAATGGCTGCACGGCCGCCGCCTCGGGAGACCAGGTGGGCAACATCATCATCACCGAGTTCAGCGCGCTCGGCTCCGAGCTCATTGAACTGCGCAACACCAGCGCCCTGGCGGTGGACATCCGCGGGTTCGTGTTCCAGAACCTCGCCGGCCAGCTCGCCGACATCCGAGCGAAGAGCGACGTGAATGGTACCGACGGCACGCCCGTCACCCTCCCGGCGGGCGGCCATGCCTACGGCGTGCGCAACCCGAGCAGTGGGAGCATCCCGGCCGACGCCGCGTTCGTGTACGGCGACGTTGGCACTTCGTTTTCGCTGAATGACACGGGGGATGTGCTCTCCATCCACTCGCGCAACGGCGCCACGTTGCAGGACTACGTGGACTTCCGGAACTTCATCACCGATGCCAACGCGAAGATGGCGGCCAACTCCTTCCCGGGCTTCCTCGGCGTCACCACCCAGGTGGATCCGTCGAACGCCTCGGCCACCGGCAATGATTCGGGTGGCAACTGGTGCACCACCTTCTACCCGGCCGCTCCGGGAGCGAAGGCGAAGGTCGCGAACACGGCCGGTGCTCCCAACGGCAACTGCAAGGTGGCGGTCCTCAACGAGATCCTCATTGATCCCGCGAGCACGGACGACGGCTATGCATTCGTCGAGATCGTCGGCCCGGGCGGTGCGCTGGTGGGGGGCTTGAAGATCGAGGATGTGGAGGGAAAGGGCACGTCGGCCGGAACCCTCAACGCGGAAGGCGACATCAATGGGACCGACCCCGATGGGGAACTGACCCTGACCAGCGGCTGGCGCATTCCCGCGGACGGTGTCCTCATCATCGCGGATGGTGTCAACGTGAGCGGTTCGACGACTTCCTATACCCCATC
Source organism: Cystobacter fuscus (assembly GCF_044360685.1). Classification (GTDB taxonomy): domain Bacteria; phylum Myxococcota; class Myxococcia; order Myxococcales; family Myxococcaceae; genus Cystobacter; species Cystobacter fuscus_C. Next base: position 3,443,997 of record NZ_CP043491.1, read on the forward strand.
CCTGGTGCCGGGTCTGGGGGCGGGTGACCTCACCGTCCGCGATATGGATCTGGAGAACAGCGGTGGTGACTCCCTCATCCTGGTGGCGGCTGATGGCACCGTCTGGGACGCGGTGGGCCACGACACCCAGGGGAACGCCCTGGATGTGAACCTGACGACCTTCAAGATCAACAACACCGCCCTGCGGATGTACGAGAGCGCGACCGCCATCACCCCGACCGACAACTTCAGCTATTCCCTGTGCCGCGACGGCCTGAGCACCGACTCGGACAACAACCGCAAGGACTTCCGCACCTGCCTCAATTCGTCGCCGGGTCAGGCCAACAGCGTGGGACTCCCCACCACCATCACTTCCATCTCGCCCAACAACACCCTGGCCTCTTCGGCGACTACCGCCAACGTGGTGATCACTGGCACGGAGTTCGGCTCAGGGGTGACCGTGAAGTTCGGCACGGCCACCGCCACCTCCTGCACCGCCACTGGCACCACGAAACTCACGTGCACCGCTCCGGCGAATTCCTCGGTGGGCCGGGTGGACGTCACCGTCACCAATGCCTTGCGCGCGGGAAGCGGTACCGCGACCGCCACCCAGGGGTTCACGTACACCGGTGTACTCAATGGATCGACCAACCCACTGCAGGCGGATTTCTGCAACCTGCAGTTCCCGGGCTCCCTCAAGGTGACCGCCAACACGGCCACGTCGCTCATCTATGGTCGCCTCTTCGAGGCTGGGCTGACCGAGGCGCCCGGCATCCCCTCCGGAGTGTTCGCCCAGGTGGGCTACGGACCCTCGGCGTCCAATCCGACCTCGGTCACGACCTGGCGGTACTTCGATGCCAGCTACAATGTGCAGGTGGGCAATGACGCCGAGTACGCCGCGTCGTTCATCGCTCCGGCGACCACCGGCAACTACTCGTACACGTATCGGTTCAGCTTGGACAACGGGCTGAACTGGACGTACTGCGACCTGGATGGCGCGGGATCGAACTCGGGTTTGAGCTTCAACACCACGCAGCTCGGCATGATGACGGTGCAGTAACTCCGCGGGGCGCCGCGGCGGGTGCTGGCGTACGTGACAGCACCCGCCGTGGTCCGGCCTTTCTCATGTTGGCGGAGTCATTGACCTGTCACTGACATGTCAGCAACCCGGGCGGCCACGGGTGCCGCCGTGCCCTCCGATGTGGCGGAAGAACACCGCGTGCGGGAGCGGAATGTCTGGTAGTGATTTGACAATCACGAGGGGATTGACTCTACTGACTCACTGGGTCGTCCAGCCCAAACTCCAAACAAGGAGAATCGATCATGAAAGCACTGTTCTACGTCGCGGTGGCTCTGGGCCTGTCCAATCCGAAGAAGCTGACGCGCCCCTATCAGGCCATCACGCCCGGCGGCGGGTACTGATCCACGGCGGATGCCATACCGTCGGATCGGCCAGTGGCGGGTCCATGCTTCTGGCCGATTCTCATGGGGGGGGCGTCGGCCGTCCGTGAGAGGAGAGTTCGCATGCCCGCGATCCATGAAGAGCCTCCCGGTCCAGAAGGGGCGTGGGGTATCGCGAATACCGCGGACTTTCACGCCGACCCGCTCGGGTTCGTGACCCGGTGCGCCCGGGAGTTTGGTGATGTCGTCCGGTTGGGCCAGGACAACTATCTCGTCTGCCATCCCCGTGACATCGAGTCCGTATTCGTCAACAGCCAGCGGAGCTTCGCGAAGGAGACCGGCCAGAAGCCGTCCTGGGCCAAGCCCGGCTCGTATCATTATGCGCTGATGCACACGGATGGGAAGGACTGGCTCTACAAGCGTAGGCTCCTCCAACCCCTGTTCAAGCGTGAGCGCGTCGGCACCAGCGCGGAGCCGATCGTCGCGGCCGCCGAGGAGATGATGGCCTCCTGGCGGCCCGGCGAGGCGCGCGCGATCGAGGGCGACGTCGCGCCCCTCTCGGCCCAGTTGGTCGGGCGGTTCCTCCTGGGCTCGGAGCTCAGTGCCAACGAGGTCCGGCGGGTCACTTCCTTCCTGGCGTGGAGTTTCCGGCCGCTGCCGATCCGGATACCGCGCTGGCTCCCCACGCCTCGCAATCTCCGGTTCAGGTGGTCGGTCCGGCAGTTCGACCGGGCCATCTACGGGCTGATCGAGCGCCTCCGGGAGCGGAGCCGCGGCTCGTCCAACCTCCTCGAGCTGGTGCGGCAGGCTCGCGATGGGGAAGAAGGCTGCCTGGCCCCCCCGTGGTACCCCCGAGATGAGGTGGCCATCATGCTCCTCGCCGCGCACCAGCCGACGGCCATCGCGCTGGCATGGACGCTCTACCTGATGGCGCTGTACCCGGAGGTGGACGAGCGTGTGGCGGCCGAGTTGAAGCAGCTTCTGGGGGACCGGCGCGCCACGGCCGAGGATGCGGAGCGGCTGGTCTACACGTCGGCGGTCATCAAGGAGTCGATGCGGCTCTATCCTCCTGTATGGATGACGGCCCGGGAGTCACTCCAGGAATGTGAGCTCGGTGGCTACCGGATGGCCGCGGGCGTCAGCCTGGCGCTGAGCCCCTGGGTTCCTCACCGGGACCCGCGGTGGTTCGCGGACCCCGATGCGTTCCGCCCGGAGCGCTGGCTCGATGGCTCGCTCGAGGGGCTCCCGAAGTTCGCGTACCTTCCTTTCGGGGGTGGAGCGCGCCTGTGCATGGGTGCTTCGCTCGCGAAGCTGGCGCTGGTGCTCGTCCTCGCGACGGTGGCCCGCCGGTACCGGCTCACGCTCGCGCCAGGCGCGAAGGTCTCTGCGTTCGCGGCCGCTTCTTTCCTCATTCCGCAGGGAGTCCGTCTGGTGCCAAGGGCTCGGACTCCTTCCGGCCCCGCGTCGGGCAACACGTTGGCTTGAAACAAAAGGAGATGGAACATGGCCCCCAGTCGTCCCACGAGAATGGTGGTAATCGGTTGTGGCCTCATGGGTAGCGCCCTGGCTCGAGCCTTCGCGGCGGCTGGTCACGACGTCGCGGTTTGGAATAGGACTTCGAGCAAGGCAAAAGCCGTGGGCGGTGGCACGACCGCAGTGGAGGAGCTGCGCGAGGCCGTAGCGGGCCGGGAGCTTGTCGTCGTCTCCTTGTCCAACTACGCCGCCTGGTTCGAGCTGTTCTCCTCGAAGGGCATCGCGTCGGCGCTTGCCGGAACGACGCTCGTTCAGCTCACCAGCGGCTCACCCGAGGACGCTCGCGGGGGACTGGAGTGGGCGAGGGCAAACGGCGTGGACTACCTGGACGCCGCGATCCTCGCCTTCCCGGGCTTCGTCGCCACGGACTACGCGACGGTGTTCTACGCCGGGTCGCGCCCGGTCTTCGACCGGCACCTCGACACCCTCCAGGCGATCGCCAGGAAGTCTGTCTACGTCGACGAGAAGATCGGTTCCGCCGCGACGCTCGACTGCGCGATTCTCGAGGCCTACTACGGCAGCTCCCTGGCCTTCCTCCACGCCGCGGCCATGTGCAAGGCCGAAGGACTCGATCCGAAAACCTTCTTCTCCCACAAGGAGTCCTTCCTCGGGTTGATTTCCGTCACCGCCGACGCCGCGCGGGGAATGATCGAAAGCAATGACTTTTCCGGCGACCAGTGCAGTCTCAACACCCACGTCGCGGCAATCGAGCACATCGTCCGGTTGAGCATGGATGCCCGTATCAGCGCGCGCTTCCCGAAAGAGTTGCTCGACAACTACAAGCGAGCCCTCAGCGCGGGATTGGGTGGCGAGGAATTGCCAGCCGTGTTCCGTACCCTCATGCGGGATTGAAGCCGGGCGCCCCTTCGCGTTGGCGCCGCGGCAATCACTCCAGAAGGTGCCCACGGCGGCGCGCGGAGGGACGTCTCCCTAGTTGTGCGCGGGCGGAGCCTGCGCCCGGAGGTACTTGTCGAGGAAGGCGAGCGTGGCCGAGTAGGCGCGCAGCTCGTTCTTCTTCTTGGTGAAGCCGTGGCCCTCGTCGGGGAAGACGATGTACTCGACGGGCACGCCGTTCTTCTTCACCGCCTGCACGATTTCGTCGCTCTCCCGCTGGATGACGCGCGGGTCGTTCTTGCCCTGCAGCACGAGCAGCGGGCGCTGGATCTTCTCCGCGTGGAAGAGGGGCGAGGCCGCGCGCAGCTTCTCCGCGTCCACCTTCGGATCGCCGATCTCCCGATAGAGCGCCTGCCGGAAGCTCGCCCAGTACGGTGGCACGCTCTCCAGCGTGCGCTGCCAGTTGGACACGCCGAACATGTCCACGCCCACGTTGAACACGTCGGGGTGGAAGGCGAGCGCCGCGAGGGTCATGTATCCGCCATAGCTGCCACCGATGATGCCGATGTGCTCGGCGTCCACGTACGGCAACGACTGCAGGTACTTCTTCGCCGCCACGCAGTCCCAGAGCGGCTCCTTGCCGTGCTTGCCATCATCGGCGGTGAAGAAGGTCTTCCCGTAGCCGCTGGAGCCGCGGTTGTTGATGCCCAGCACCACGTAGCCGTGGTTGACGAGGTACTGCATGAAGGCGCTGTAGCCCCTGCGCGTCTGACCCCCCGGCCCGCCGTGCACCCACACCAGCGCGGGCGCCTTCGCCTGCGCGCTGGCCTGGTGCGGCTTGAAGAGGAGGTTGGGGATCTGCATTCCATCGAAGCTCGGGAAGCGCACGACCTCGGCATCCACCAGGTCCTCGGGGTCGATCTGCTTGGAGAGCGTGTCGGTGAGCCGCGTGGTCTTCCCGCTCGTGAAGTCGTGCACGTAGAGGTTGGACGGGCTGCTGTCGCTGGAGGCGTAGAAGGCCATCCGCTGCTCGCTGGGAGAAATCACCACCGAGGTCACGTCGCCCTCGGGCAGGGAGGGCAGTGCCAAGGGCTGGTTCGTCTTCGCGTCGTACAGCTTGATGACGGTGCGCGCGTCCTGGTCGATGGCGGAGATGCGGTACTTCCCGCGCTTGGAGAAGACCGTGTACATCACGTCCCAGTCCGCGCTCTCCACCTCCTCGATCGCTCCGGTGGCGAGCACGTAGCGCGCCAGGCGGGTGAACTCGCCGCCATCGTTGGTGAGGAAGTAGAGCGCGTGGCTCTCCGGGTCGAAGGCGGACACCGTGTAGCTGGCCACGCCCTGGTGCGGGCTCAGGTGCTTCGTCTGCTTCGTCTCGGTGTCGTAGAGGTAGATGTCGCTGTCGGAGGTGGTGTTCTCCTTGTTCAGGCCCACCCACTTGCCGTTCCGGGACACGTCCCCGATGTCGAAGCCCTGGGTGTTCTCATACACGCGGGTGCGCGCGTAGCTCTTCGCGTCGTAGCGGTAGAGATCGAAGAAGCGCGGGTCGCGCTCGTTGGTGGTCACGTAGAAGGCGCTGTCGTCACTGCTCCAGCCGGCGAATTCAGCCTTGAGCTTCTTGCCCGGCGTGAGGTCTTTCTCCGAGCCGTCGAGTCCGCGCACGTAGAGGTGGTTGTTCTCGTTGCCACCCTGGTCGCGTGTGTAGAGCACCCGGGTGTCCCCGGGAAAGTAGGCGACGGCGTAGGTGCTGTCCGTCCGCGAGCGGGTGAGCGCCGTGGGCCGGCCGCCCGCCGTGGGCTGGGCGTACACGTTGAAGACGCCGGTCTCGTTGGAGGAGAGCAGCACGTGCTGCTCGTCCGGGCTGAACGAGGCGTCCTCCACGCGGGTGGTCGCCATGAACTGCTCGATGGAGTACTGGCGGCTGGGACGCTGGGGCGCTCGCTCGCGTGGCTCCTGCTGCGCCGCGAGCGTGAGCGCGGGCAGGAGCAGCGCGACGAGGCCGAGGGGAACGGGACGCTTCAGGGGGTTCTTCTGGCGGGAGCGGCGCATGGTGCTGTTATACTCACTGCTCCCATCCCCTATTTCTCGGGACCCCCAACAGAATGGCCCTCAGGCTTGCGACGCTCCGCGCGGGCGCAGCAGCTTGCCCAGTCTCTCCGGCCTGGTGAGCACGATCGCGTTGCCCACCAGGGCCAGCAGCACGCCCAGCAGTGCCCGCGACGTCCAGACGAAGCCCTCGAACACCGTGGACAACCCGAGCGCGAGCATGGGGAAGAGCACGGTGGCGTAGGCGGCGCGCTCCGCTCCGATGCGCCCCAGCAGGGTGAGGTAGCTGCTAAAGGCCACCACCGAGCCGAACAGGGCGAGGTAGAGCAGCGAGCCCGTGTAGCGCGGGGAGAAGTCGAAGCGCAGCTCGACGCCCTGGACGAGGGCGAAGACCGTCAGCAACAGCGCCCCGTAGGCCATGCTGAAGGCGGTGCTGGACTGGGTGGGCAGCCCCGCCGCGCTGTTGCGGGCCGAGGCCATGTTGCCGAGCGAGAACAGCAGGGTCCCCATCAGCGAGAGGGCGATTCCCCGGCCGGAGTTGCTGTCCAGGTTGAAGCGGGCCAGCTCGGGCCAGAACACCAGGAGAATGCCCGCCAGCCCGCACGCCGCGCCCACCAGCACCGACGAGGCGACCTTGCGGCGGAAGAACAGCATCCCGTTGGCGATGTTCAGCAACAGGGACATGGAGAAGATCACGGCGACCAGCCCCGAGGTGAGGTAGGCCGACGCCATGTAGAAGCACAGGAAGTTGGTGGAGAACATCAGCGCCCCCACCAGGGCCATGAAGAGGTGATCCTTGGGCTTGAAGCGCAGCGGCAGGCCCCGGGACAACACCCAGGCGAACATCAGCACCGCCGCCAGCGAGAAGCGGTAGATGATCGAAGCCGCCGGGTGCACCGCCCCGAGCTGCATCTTGATGGCCAGCCAGGTGGAGCCCCAGATGAGCACGGTGATGGTGTACAGCAGGGCATTCGTCATGGGAGCCGTCCCTCGATGCGGTCTTGAATGAGCCGGGCCAGACGTTGGATGCCTTCTTCGATCCGCGCCGGTGCGAGATAGCTGCACGAGAGCCGCAGGGCTCGCTCGCCACCTCCCTCGATATAGAAGTAGCGCATGGGTGTCCAGAGAACGCCGTAGCGCCTGGCGGAGCCCTCCAGCAGGGCGTCATCCACCTCGAAGGGAAGCTGGACGACGAGGAAGAAGCCCCCCTGGGGGTGGTTCCAGCTCACCCCCCGCGCCCAGGCCGCGTCGCGGGGAAAGGCCTGCTCCAGCGCCCGCAGCGCGGTCTCCATGTTCTCACGGTAGAAGCGAATGGCCTGCTGGTTGGCGGCCAGCAGGGTGCAGTCATTCTCCAGCAGCAGCCCTCCGACGAGGGCCTGGGAGATGGAAGAGCCCGTAGGGGTTGTCCTCGAGCAACAGGAAGTCCTCACGGGCCGCGGCCTCCAGCAGCTCGCGGCGCAGGTCCAGGGAGAAGCTGTTGCCCGAGGGGTTGGAGGCGTGTTTGGTGCTCAAGACTCTCCAGGTGCCCCGCCTACTTCAGCAGCCGGTAGCGGCCCGGGGACACGCCCGTCCATCGCCGGAACGAGCGGCTGAAGCTGCTCACGTCCGAGAAGCCCAGCCGGAAGGCCACGTCCGCCAGCTCGAGGCCCTCGTCACCCACGAGCATGCGCGCCTTCTCCGCGCGCACCCGGTCCAGCAGCTCCTGGTAGGAGAGGCCCTCTTCCTCCAGTCGGCGCTGGAGTGTGCGTTTGCCCATGTGCAGCCGCGCGGCGATCTCCTCCGTGCTCGCTCCGGAGCCGAGCGCCTCCTCGATGCGCGAGGCCACGATGGCGGTGAAATCCCTCGTCGGCGCTCGCGCGCTCAAGGCCGTGTCGGCGAGGTGCTCGGCCGTCGCGAGCAGGCGAGGGTCCGCCGTGGTCAGCCGGGCGTCCATCCACGTCCCGTCGAGCAGCAGTCCATTCCCGGCGCGACCGAAGGACATCTCCTCCGTCCCGAAGAAGCGATGCAGGGGCTCCACGAGCTTCGGCCGCGCGTGGAGGAACCACACCGAGCGGGGCACCACCTGGAGCCCCGTCAACAGGCGCGCGTGCGTGAGCACCGAGGCCAGCGCGTACTCGTGCACGTGCCGGGTGAGTCCCCGGGGATGGCCATCCACGTGACAGGTGAGTGCCACCTGCTGCCCGCGCTCCTCCAACCCGAAGACGAGCCGCTCGTTCTCCAGCGGGGCGTAGCGCACCACCCGCAGCAGCGCCTCGCGCACCGTGGGGCTCGCGCGCATCGCCAGCTCACCCAAGCCGTAGCGGCGCGGTTCCAGTTCCACCGGCAGCCGCAGCGCGAGGAAGGGGTCAGCCAGCTCTCCCGCGGCTGCCTCCAGCAACTGGCCGAAGTCCCCGGCGGTGATGAGCGCGTCCGCCTGCTCCTCCACGCCGGCCGGGAAACCGAAGCGGCGCACGAGCAGGTCCGCGTCCCCGCCGCGCGAGCGCACCAGCCGGAGAAGCGTCGGCACCAGCCCGGACCGGAAGGGCATCTCTTTGCGCGCGCGAGCCACGGAGCACGGATTATGGCACGCTCGGTCATGCTTCTCGGCACCCCCAGTCATACGGGCGCCTGGATCCGCCCCGTACATTGGCACGCGTCACTTCACCGCGAGGACGAACGATGAGGACGCAGATTCGCAACAAGGCAGGGGCGGAACTCTTCAGCCATGAGGGGGATCTGCGCGAGGCCCTGGAGGCCGCGAGCGAGGCGGGCGTCGAGCTCACCCAGGCCATGCTCGACGGGGCGGACCTCTCCGGAGCGAACCTGGAGGACCTGAGCCTCCGGCAGGCGAGCCTGCGCGGTGCCAACCTGCGTAACGCCAACCTGGCGGACATCGACCTGTCCGGTGCCAACCTCCACGAGGCCAACCTGCGCGGCGCGAACCTGGAGCACGCCGAGATGCACGAGGTCGTCCTGGCCGATGCCAACCTCGAGGGCTGCAACCTGGAGGACGCCCGGCTCATCGGCGCCAACCTCGTGGGCCTCAACGCCCAGGGGTCGAACCTCGAGGGCGTGGACTTCTCGCGTGCCAACCTGGAGGGCGCCAACCTCGAGGGCTGCAACCTGGAGGACGCCCGGCTGAGCCAGGCCAACCTGTCCCGCGTGAACCTCCAGCGCGCCAACCTGGAGGGTGTCGACCTGGATGGCGCGAACCTGACGCACGCGGACCTCCGCTCCGCCAACGTCGAGAGGGCCGACCTGCGCGACGCCATCCTCGAGGACGCCAACCTCCGGGGGGCCAATCTCGAGCGCGTTCAGTTCGACCGGGCGAACCTGACGAATGCCTGCTTCGACAGGGCCAACCTCGAGCGCTCGAGCTTCGCGGCCGCGACGCTCACCGGCGCCACCTTCCACCGCGCGAATATCGAGCGGGTGAAGGGCCTGACGATGCCGCCCCCTTCCGAGTAGGCCCACCCAGACGCCCCGGTGGTGGCCGCGCTCCAGCGGTTCCAGGAGCTACCCGAGCATGGCGTCGTTGGGCGCCACGTCCGTGGGCGGGTTGCTCAGATCGAGGAGCACCTCCGCGTCGGGCACCTGCTCCAAGCCCAGCTTCGGGAGCCAACGGTTTCGAGCAGGCTGACAGGGGCTCGTGTTCCTGTTCGAAATGGGGATGTCTTCTGCTTCGACCCTGGTGGGGGTCCGAAAGCGGGTCTATTCTTGGACCATCGGGATGACCATCCAGGTGACCATGAAACCACTTCACATCTCAGAGGACATCCTGCCCATCGCCGACTTCAAGGCTCGTGCCTCCGAAGTGGTGCGCCGGTTGAAAGAGCATCGCCGTCCGGTGGTCATCACCCAAAGTGGCAAGCCCGCCGCCGTGCTCCTCTCTCCCGAGGAGTTCGATAGGCTCACCCATCGTGCCCGATTCCTCGACGCGGTCGGTGAAGGCCTCGCCGATGCGGAAGCGGGCCGCACGGTCTCCGATGAGGCTCTTGGCAAGTTGCTGGACGACGAGTTTGGCAAGCTCAAGCCGTGAGCCGGAAAGCGCGTGTCCGTTGGACCCATCGCTCCATCACGGATCTGCGCGCCATTGGCCGCTACATCGCGGAGGATGATCCAGGTGCCGCACGGCAGTGGGTCGAACGCCTGCGACGGCGAGTACACGACGTCGCCACCACGCCCAGGGCCGGGCGCCGCGTGCCGGAAATCGAGCGGGAAGACATCCGAGAGGTGCTCCTCCGCTCCTATCGCATCGTGTACCGCGTGGGCCGGGGCGGTATCGAAGTCCTGACGGTCTTCGAAGGGCATCGGCTCCTGCCAAAAGGAGCCATCCCGGAAGAGGGCGAGGACTGACCGCGGACGGTCAGGCCCTCAATTCCGCCGCGGTGAGGCGCCAGCCCTCAGTGCCCGAGGGCGGCTCTACCCAGAGCGGCAGGGCATTGGGGGTGCGGATGTTCGCCACCAGCCCGGCCGCCTGGCGCACGGCGCGCCAGAGCGCTCCATGCGCCACGATCAGCACCGGGCCGGGATGGACCGTGGCGCGGTTGATGGCCTTCACGGCGCGCTCGCGCAGCGCGGCGAAGCTCTCGGCGCCCTCGGGAGTGGCGATGCCGGCGATCCAGTCGTCGAACCAGCCAGACATCTTCTGCCCCTCCCTCACGCCGAAGGCGCATTCCTGGAGCTCGGGATCGAAGTTCACCGGCAGGTCCAGCCGCGCCGCCACGATCTCCGCCGTCACTCGCGCGCGGCCGAGGGTGCTGGAATGGATGGAGCGGATGCCTTGCCCCACCAGCGCCTCCGCCGCTCGCCTTGCCTGGGCGAGACCGACCTCGTTCAGCGGAATGTCCACCTGTCCTTGGGAGAGCAGGCGGGCGTTCCAGTCCGTCTCACCGTGGCGGAGAAACCAGAAGGGGATGGGGTTCAGGTCGGTCATGGCGGTGGCGAGGGGAAGGAGGAAGGACGAGCGCCCGGCCTTCCTTCTACACGAGCCACGCTCGCCCATCTCTCACGTGTTCACGGAGCCGGCGCGGGAACGGGGCCCGGGTCGTGCACCTCTCCCACGACGGCGACGGTCTCTCCCGAACGGACCGGAGGGGTCGCGAAGAGGACGAGCACGACGCCTCCGTGTGGCGCCCGGTGCTCGGCGATGCGGTTGCCGAAGAAGTCGGTCACATAGCCCAGCAGTGTGCCCGCCCGCACCCACTGTCCGACCTCGACGGTGGGATAGAACAAGCCGTCCACCTCGCTCTTCAGGTTCGCGCGCCGCTCGATGAAGATCGGGTGCTCCACCGGCGAGGGCTTGCCCTCGAGCATTCTCAGGTGCCGCAGCAGGCTGAAGACACCGCGCTCGATGAGGGCGAGTTGCTCGGGGGTCGCCCGTGCGTACCCTCCCACCTCCACGTCGAACGAGGGCTTGCCGAGCGCCACCGCCGTCGCGCCCGTGTAGAGGGCCTTGTCGGCGCTCAGGTTCTCCATGGGAAACATCACGATGTGATCCACCCCGAAGGCGAGCGCCAACTCCCGCGAGCGGGCGATCACCTCGGGCGAGCCGTGCTTCGCGTAGTACCCGGTCCAGGGGCGGAGGGCCTCGTTGGCGTCCCCGGCGTGCAGGTCCACCACGACGTCGGCGCGGCGGAGGATCCGCTCCTTGAGCACATACGCGATGCGCTCGGTGACGGTGCCCTCGGGATTGCCCGGGAAGCTCCGGTTCAGGTTCTTCCCATCCACCGGGCCGGTGTAGACGGTGCGCCCGAGGAACGCCGGGACATTGGCGGCATGCACCAGGATGAGGGTTCCCGCGAGCCGGCCAGGTTCGAGCTGGGGCCGCACGCGCTGGAGCGCCAGGATGGGCGCGTACTCGGAGCCGTGCACCCCGGCGATCAACGCCAGGATGGGGCCCGGCCGCGCGCCATGAATGAGGGTGATGGGGATGAAGGTCCCCGGATCCACGCCATTGGGCACGGGGAGCTGGCCGGAGACGGCGCTGCCCGGTCTGGCCACAACGGGCCCGATGGCGAAGTCTCCGCGCGGCGCCTGGGCGGAGGCGGCCCCCGCCAGCAGCAGCATCACCAGGCTCCACCCACGGGCCGCATGCGGCATCCAGGACACTCGGGACAAGACCCCACCTCGGGCTCGGTTGATCATGTCCCGAGGATAAAGGTGGGCCTGCTCCGCCGCACGGCCGACCGAGGGCGCGTCAGCCCGCGATGCCGGGCTTGATGACCTTCTGCCAGGCGAAGCTCGTGGGCTTGCGCGCGAGCCGCTCCTGACGCCGCTGCTCGGCCTCGCGCAGCGCGGCGAGTTCCTCTTCCGTCTCCAGCTTCAGCGCGGGCACCGGCACGCGCTTGCCTTCCGGGGTGATGGCCACGAAGGTGAGCAGGGCGCTCGTGGTCAGGTGCTTGTCGCCCGTGAGCGGGTTTTCCGCCGTCACCGTGACGCCCACCTCCATGGAGGTGCGGAAGGTGGCGATGACGCGCGCGTGCAGCGTCACCGTCCAGCCCACCTTGATGGAGGCGTGGAAGTGCAGGTCATCCATGGAGGCGGTGACCACCATCTGCCGGCAGTGGCGCTGGGCGGAGATGGCGCCGCAGATGTCGATCCACTCCATCACCCGGCCTCCGAACGCGGCGTTGGCCGGGTTGGCGTCCGAGGGGAGGATCATCTGCGTCATCACCACTTCGGAGTCGCGGGGGCTCTTGGGGGACAACTCGGGCACGGGCGTACGACCTCTCAGGCGAGGAAGGTGGAGATCCGGTCGAGGAACTCCTCGCGTCCCCGGCCGGTGCGGATGTCCTGCGTGGACACGTCGAGCACCAGGCAGTCCATGCCATACTTCTTCTTCAACACCTCGGGGAAGGTGGCGTAGTAGCCGTTGAGCCCGCGCAGGAAGGCCTTCTGGATGCCCTTCTCCTCCTCGCGGCCCCGCTCGCGGATGCGGCCGAGCAGCACCTCCACCTCGGCCACGTCGAAGCAGATGACCCGGTCGGGTTGCACGATGCCGCGCGTGAGGCGCTGGAAGTACTCGAAGTAGAGATCCAGCTCCGCGTTCGTCAGGTGCCCGAGCCCATGCAGGTACTTGGCGAAGATCTCCGGATCCTCGTAGAGCGTGCGGTCCTGCACACAGCTCTTCTTCACCGAGTGGATGAGCTCGTGGTGCTCGACGCGGCGGATGAGGAACTCGAGCTGGAGGGTGAAGGACCACCGCCCCATGTTGGCGTAGTAGTCCTTGAGGAAGCGGTTGTCGATGACGGGCTCGTCGAACAGCTCGAAGCCGAAGGACTGGCTGATGAGCTTGGCGGCCGTCGTTTTTCCCGCGCCGATGTTGCCCGCCAGGGCGACGAAGCGGCGGGCCCGGGGCACGCGCACGCGGCGCACGGTGTTGCGCGCGGGCGTCTCGGGAGCGGGCGGCGGGGTGGACCCGGCGGCCAGGGCGGACCGCGGGGCCAGGGCGGGTTCGGCCAGAGCCTGGGAGACGCGCTTGCGGGAAGGAGGGCGGGGCATGGGCGCTCCAGGGCTTAACGCGGCTTGGGGGACTCGTCCAAGACTCGGCGGAGCAGATCCGGCCGATCCGTCATGATGCCGCCCACACCCTCGGCGACGAGCTGGCGCATCTCCCCCGGGTCGTCCACCGTCCACACGTTGATCCACTTGCCATGGGCCCTCGCCGCGTTCAGCAGCAGCTCGTCCACCAGGCGCACCTCGCCGAAGTACAGGGGCATGTCGAGCACGCGGTAGTGGGGATCCTCCGGGATGGGCTCGCCCATGCGCACCGCGAGCACGAAGGCGGTCAGTGCGTCGCGGGGGTAGAAGTGGCAGGCCTCCGGCAGCACCCGTGCGAGGCGCTCGCCCACCGAGTCCAGCTCGCTGCCCACGCACACGCGCCCGAGCGCCCGCTCCTCGCGCAGCAGGGAGGCGAAGGCCTCCTCGACCCCCGGCACGTCCGGTTTCACCTCGATGTTCAGGCGCAGGTCCGGAAAGGCGCGCAGCACCTCGCGCAGGGAGGGCAGGCGCACGCCCTGGCCCCGGAAGGGGTGGGTGAGCCCTCCGTCCGGGCTGAAGTGGAAGCCGGCGTCCAGGCGTTGCAGCTCGGCCAGGGTATGGGCGGCCACCTCCCCGGCGCCGTCGGTGCACCGCTCCAGGGTGGCGTCGTGGGCCACCACCAGCTCTCCATCCCGCGTCAGGTGGACGTCCGTCTCCAGCATCTGGGTGCGGTGGCGTTCCACGGCCAGGCGGAAGGCGGCGAGGGTGTTCTCCGGCGCGAGCCGGGCACCCCCCCGGTGGGAGATGTGCAGGGTGGGTGACAGGCCCTGGAGGAAGGCATGGGGGGCGGGGGACATGGGCCCCCATGTTAAAGGCCCCGGGGACGGCTCGCGCGCTTCATGATGGGTCCGCCAGGGGGGGAGTGGAGAAGTAGCCGGATGGGCGCCGGGTCTGGTATCCCCGCTTCCGTTCACGCACCCCCCCCTCCAAGGGGAGGGTTGATTTTGGATAAGCTCGGCGCGAGTTCGCGCTCCTCACCCCGGTCCGCCTTGGGGGCTGCCATTCCCGAGAATTCTCCCCAGACTGCCACCCCCTTCGGCAAGTACCTCCTGGTCAAGCGGCTCGCGACGGGCGGCATGGCGGAGCTCTTCCTCGCCCAGGAACCGCCCAGCCCGGAGCTGCTGGTCATCAAGCGCATCCTCCCGTACCTCACGGAGGAGCCGGAGTTCGTCCAGATGTTCCTGGACGAGGCGCGCATCGCCGCCCAGCTCCACCACCCGAACATCGTCCAGGTGTTCGGGCTGGGCCGCATCAACGAGAGCATCTTCATCGCGATGGAGTACGTGGAGGGCGTGGACCTGCGGCGCATCCTCGCCGAGGAGACGCGCTTCTCCGCCGCGGTGCCCTACGCCGTGGCCGCGCGCATCTGCGCCCAGGTGGCCGCGGGACTGGATCACGCCCACAACTCCAAGGGCGTGGATGGCCGTCCCCTCGGCCTCATCCACCGGGACGTCAGCCCCCAGAACGTGATGGTGGCCTACAACGGCCAGGTGAAGCTCGTGGACTTCGGCATCGCCAAGGCCGAGGCCTTCGCCGAGCGCAGCAAGCCGGGCGTCATCAAGGGCAAGTTCCTCTACCTGTCGCCCGAGCAGGTCATGCAGGAGAAGTTGGATCACCGCTCGGACATCTTCGCGCTGGGGGTGATGCTCTATGAGATCACCACCGGGCGCTCCCCCTTCTCCCGGGCCAACACCGAGGGCATCCTCTTCGCCATCCGCTCGGAGCACCCCTCCCCGCCCCACCTGCTGCGCGACGGCTACCCGCAGGAGTTGTCGCGCATCGTCATGAAGTGCCTCGCCAAGGACCGCACCCAGCGCTACCAGCGCGCGGCCCACGTGCAGGCGGACCTCGAGGCCTTGCTCGCCTCGGGGGTGATGAAGCAGAGCCAGGACGTGGCCGCCTACGTCGCGCGCCTGCTCGGCGCGGAGGAGGAGCGCACGCAGCTGCACGTGCCCATTTCCGGAGGCCGCAAGGACGTGTCCTCCCTGCCGCCGGTGGTTCCCGTGCTGCCTCCGCCTCCCGCGGGGCTCATCGCCCGGCCCAGCCTGCGCACCCATGTGCAGGGCCTGCCGCCCGCGGTGGATCCCGAGGGCGAGGAGCCCCGCACGGAGATGGCCCGTCCGCAGGACATGCTCGCCGCCGCGGCCCTGGGCGCGGACGAAGCCGAGCCCACCGCCGTGGGTCCCCAGCGGGGTGGTCGCGCCGAGCAGACGAGTCCCCTGGGCCGTGCCCTGCGCCGCTTCAACGAGAAGGCCGAGGAGGAGGATCCGGATGATGAGTCCACGACCCATGAGCGGCTGGGCCGCCTCGCCTCGGGCCGGCGCTCCGCCGTTCTGACGCGCAAGCCCACGCCCTCCGTGGCCTCGTTGGATCGCCGCCGGGGGCCTCCGGTGCGCGAGGAGGACGAGGACCTCGGCGAGGAAGATCCCTCCGTCGCGTCCTCCCTCTCCGTGGCCACGCTGAACGAGCGAGGCCCCTCGCGTGCCGTGTCCTCCGCCGGGTATGGCGAGTCCACGTCCGAGACCACCTCCGAGGTGTCGGGCACGCACAGCCTGCCGCTGCGCCGGGTGGACCCGGACGACGGCCTGGAAGACGACGCGGAAGACGATTTTTCCACCACGGCGGGTGGAGGCATGGGCTCCTACACGCAGCCGTTGCCCGCGGCCTCGACGGGACGTCGGCGTCAGACGATCCTGGCGGTGTTGCTCCTGGCGGTACTGGGGGTGGGGGTCGCGGTCGCCGCCTGGTGGATCACCTCCACCATGTCCGCCCCGTCCCAAGAGGCCTCGCGCGAAGCGGAGACGCCCCCGTCGGAGACGCCGGCGGAGTCCTCCGAGGCCCCCGAGTCCGGCACGGGCACGGGGAGCGCCGCGGCGGATGCCCCGGCGCCGGAGCAGGGAAGCTCGCCTGCTCCCTCCCCAGGGGCACAGCCCAACGTGGCGGGTAGCACGGAGGGTGGCCAGGCAGGCATGGGAGCGCTCGACTCCCCGGATTCCTCTCCGGACGCCAGGGAGGGGGAGAAGAACCTCCAGAATCCTACCTCGGCGGGGGGTGTGCGTGTGCAGTTCAAGGCCCCGGCCCGGACGCAGTTGTGGGTGGGAACCGCCAGCGTGAAACCCAATGGTTTCCTCTCGGTGCTGCCGGGAACCCTCCAGGTGGAGTTCCGCTGCCCGAACCAGTCAGGAGCCCCGAAAACCAAGAATTTCGAGGTTCCGGCGGAGCCCTCCAAGCCGGTCATCTTCAAGCTGGACAAGCAGGACTGCGCCCCCCGGGGCCGTCGTTAGGGGAGGGAACAGGGGGCCATATGCGCCCCCCACCCCGTCCTGCGGACAAGTGGGCGGGGGTACGCGGGAGTGGCTATAAGCCGTTGGAATTCCAGGGGTTTTGCCTTCCTCATCGCGTTTACACATGTCAGCCGGGTCCCTAGAATCGGCCGGTCTATGGCGCGTGCGAAGAAGAAGAATCTGGCGAAGAAGCGAAGCTCGCCGGCGGGGCGTATCGCCCGCGAGCACTCCGTCGCCCCCGAGCCCAATCGGTTGGTGAAGGTGTGGCGGCGCGTGCTCGAGCGTCGGCTGCGCACCCGGCTCAAGGCCCCGGTGGCGGTGGAAGTTCACGACAACACGCACACGATGCTCACGTTCCAGCGCGACCGGGCGTTGTGGCGCGTGCGGCTGCACCACATGTTCCTGGCGGCGCCGGATGAGATCATCCAGGCGCTCGCCGACTACGTGCGTCACGGGGACGCGGAGGCGAGCGCGGGGTTGGACAAGTTCATCGAGCGCAACAAGGCGTACATCCGCCGGGTCTCTCCCGCGCAGATGCGCAAGCGGCTGCGGCTGGATCCCGTGGGACAGCACCACGACCTGGCGCGCATCTTCGAGCGGCTGAACGAGCGCTACTTCCGCGGCCGCATCGACGCGGCCATCACCTACGGGCCGGCGCCGCGCGTCACCCGGCCGCGCAAGAGCATCAAGATGGGCTCCTACTCGGCCGACTCGCGCGTCATCCGCATCCACCCGGCGTTGGATCAGCCCGTGGTGCCGCGCTACTTCGTGGAGTGGATCGTCTTCCACGAGATGCTCCACCACGTGTACCGCACCCGCCGGGGAGAGGACGGCCGACGCTGCATCCACCCGCCCGAGTTCCTCGAGCACGAGCGGCGCTTCCACGACTTCGCGCGGGCACAGGCCTGGGAGCTGGAGAACCTGGATCTGTTGCTGCACGCGCGGGTGTCGGCCTGAGCGCGGGGCCTCCCCTGGCGCTCAGGGGAGGATGATGCCGCCGGGGCTGCGCCGCTCTCCGGGCGGCGTGCCGGGCGGTGAGGGGGGCGCGGATCGAGGGTGCTCGGGGCCCTCTCCCCGCTCCCCTGGAGTGGACTCCATGCGGCGGGCGAGGGTGACGAGCAGGGCCTTCTCGTAGAGGCGCTCGGCGAAACGCGAGGGCGTGTCGGGCGGGCCGTGCGCGAGCCGCCGGGCCTCGGCGCGGGCCAGCCGGGCGGGGCGCTCCTGGCCGAGCCGCTCGAAGTGCAGCCCCATCTCCCACAAGCGGCCCGCGAAGAGCCGGCGCATCCGCGGAGCGGAGAAGAAGGCGCGGGCCTGGACATGCGCGGCCTGGAGGATCTCCGCGTTGCGCTGTGCCGGCGTGAGGGCCAGGGGGCTCGCGCGCAGCTCGGCCACCGTGTGGGCCAGGCGCTCCAGCTCGGGCAGGGGTGGCAGCCAGCCGCGCATCTCCTCCTCGTCGTGGAGCGCGTGGGCCTCGGCCGCGAGCCGCTCGTCCTCGGGCTCGGGGGGTGGAATCTCCAGGGGCTTGTCCAGGGGCCGCACCTCCAGGTGCCGCAGCACGGCGTCGAGTCCCGGGGGAAACGGGGTGCCCGTGCTCACGTTGAGGCCCACGGCCTGGGCCAGCCGCTCGCGCGCCTCGGCCTGGGGCAGCTCCACGGCCGTCTGGGCTCCCGGGGCGGTGGCCTGCTTCACCGCCCGGCGGTAGTCGCCGCGGCTCATGTCATTCACCTGCAGCCGTGTCACGCCGTGCTCGTCCGAGTAGAGGACCTGGATGGCCTCCAGTCCGCCCCCGCGCAGCGGACGGGCGAGCTCGAGCACGCGCTCGCCGGTGCCGTCGATGCTGGTGAGCAGGGCGGGGAAGGACTCGGGCGCGGGCGCGCTGGAGCGGGCGGGCTCGGCGGGGCGCGTGGGCGGGGCGAGCGGCACCCCGCGGGAGCGCAACTGGTAGAGGGCCTTCTTGGCGGCCTTGGCGAGGGGCTTGTGGGCCGAGCCCGCCAGGGCCTCGGCGAGCGCGGGCTGGCCGGCCTGGACCGAGCCCTCGAGCAGGGCGAGCGCGAGCGGCTCCGGAAGGGACTCGACGAGCGCGGGGGGAGCGGAAGCGGGTTCGGCGGCGAACGGGCGGGCGCGCTCGACGGCGTCGGAGGGGAAGCCGGGCAGCGGAGTGCCCGCGCGCAGGGCGTCCAGCAACGCCCGGGGGCTGGCCTGGGGACTCGGAGTGGGCATGGCCTTCACATGTAATGCCCCCCGGCGCGGGGGGTGAGTCCGGGAGGGGCCCGTGCGTGCCCGGGGCGACCACTGGCCCACACTTGTCGGGCGGGGCACTCAGCGGCGGCGCACCAGCCAGCTCTCCCCGGCATGGGCGGCCACGCCCAGCTCGTTCTGGAGGCGGGCGCCGAAGACGCGCGAGGGGGGCGCGCCCCGGACGAGGAAGTGGTCGTACGCGGCGCCCTGCGTGGCGTAGTCGAAGTCCTGGGGCCGCCACTCCGAGGGGAAGGTGGGCGGGGGCGTGCCGCGGTAGCGCAGCGGGGAGTGGGGGGTGAGGGCGAAGCTGAAGTTGGTGCTCCCACCGCGGGCCTGGGCGAGCGTGGCGGCGCCGTGGAGGAAGACGGGGTGGCGCACCACGCGCGAGCTGGCGTCGAAGATGAGGCCCATGACGCGGGCCTTGGGGGCGGTGGACTCCACGAGCACGTCCCACTCGGAGGCCTCGCGGGAGAAGGCGCGAAAGCCCTGGCCGAGCACCAGGGCGAGGGGCAGGGCGCATGCGGCGCTCGCCAGGCGCAGCACGCGCTGGAGCGGGGGCGGGGTGACGGGCAGGCTCGCGAGGGCGAGCAGGACGGCGAGCTGCGCGTAGCGGGTGTTGAGGTAGTAGGTGTAGCCGCGGATGTCGAAGGGCAGCAGGAAGTAGAGGCCGAGCGCGAGCAGGGCGAGCCCGGACATGCGCAGGCGGGCCACGGGGCCCTCGGGGCTGGGGGCGGGGCGCACGAGGCCCGACACCAGGGCGCACGCGGCCACCGCGCCCACTGCGTACAGGGGCCAACGGTCCGAGCCATCGCGGAGGAGGTTGGCGAGCACCTCGAGGAGCTCGGCGCGGTTCTGCGCGAAGCTCTTCCAGGCGAGGTTCTGGGGCGAGAGCATGGGGCCCCAGGCCTTCCAGGGCGCGCCTGTTGCCACCTCCGAGGGCTGGCCCAGCCGCAGCACCACCCAGGACAGGAAGAGCGCCACGCCCGGCACGACGCCCAGCAGCGCGGGCACACGGGGGCGCAGCCGCGCGGACAGGCCGCGGGCGCCCACGTCCTCGGGGACGGGGGTGGTGAGGAGCAACCAGGGCAGGGCCAGCGCGAGGAAGGCGAAGACCTGCACGTGGAAGAGCAGCACGGTGGCGAGGCAGAGCGCGAGCGCGGCGGCCCAGGCGCGGCGCTGGTGCGTCCGGGTGAGGGTGCGCACGAAGAGGCCGCAGCACACGAGGGCGAGCGGAAGGGCGGCCAGGTAGTTGATGAAGCCCCAGCCGAAGTTGTCGCCATAGGCCAGCGGCAGGGCCAGCAGCGCGGGCCAGGTGGGCCGGCCGAGCCCGCGCAGCAGGAAGGCCAGCGACAGGGGCAGTCCCATGACGTACGCGGAGAGGAAGAGCCGGTTGGCCGTGTCCAGGGGCACCAGCCAGTTCAGCAGGCTCACGGCGTGGTAGTAGCCGAGGTAGGGCGTCAGCTCGTGCCGCGCGGCGAAGAGCTGGGGGTAGAGCGTGGTGGGATCCTCCAGCCGGTGCAGGGCGGAGATGAGGTGCAGGTGCTGGGGCAGATCCACCATGGGCAGGTGGGTGGACACCCAGAGGGGCAGCGCCCCCAGCACGAGGGCGGCGGCGGAGACGAGGCGAGCGGTTCGCGCGGACACGGAGGAGCGGGACTGTACGTGGCGCCTCCCCTCGCGGCGAGCACTCCCGCCTGCCTCCCGTGGCCGCGGGGGAGCCGTGCCGTGCCTCCATCGGTTTGGACAGCGGTGGAGCCGCTGGGCTATAGCCGGGAGGGTAGGGGACGCGCGGCTGCCCCAGGAGGTCCACAGGACATGATGCGCATCGCGTTGGTGGTGGTGTGGGGGGGAATGATGTTCGCGGCGGGCGAAGCGGGGGCGTGCGAGGCACACGCCGCCAAGGCTCGGGCCACGGCACCCGTGAGCGAGGACTCACGGCGGGAGGACGCCGCGCCGGACACGGCCGCTGGTAAGAAGGACGGCGTGGGCGAGCCGCATGCCGCGAAGTGTCAATGCAGCAGCGCGGCGGACTGCACCTGCAAGAAGGGCTCGTGCGAGTGCGCCCGGTGCAAGCCCCGCCGCCAGGCGGTCCCCGCGGAGGCCGAGGCGGCCGCGATGCGCGAGGCCCGCCGGGACGCCGGGGCGGGCGTCGGAGTCTAGCTCCGAGCGGGTGCCGTCCCGGCGAGGCGTGCTCCGCTCAGGAGCCGATGTCCTCGGTGGACACGAGCACGGGCCAGCCGCGCGCCATGGCCTCGCGGAAGAAGCTGGCCAGCGCGTAGCGGGCGCTGTTCACCGTGCCGAGGAACGGATCGATGAGCGACTCCTCGCCCACGCTGCGCGCGGGGTTGAGCTCCACCGGGCCGCCGCAGCGCTCGCAGCGGATGGACACGGAGCGCGCCAGCGCGAGGGGCACCGCGTAGCGCGCGCCGCACTCGCCACAGTTCCACACGAGTGCCCGTTCTCCGGCCTCGCGCTTCGCCAGCGACTCCAGCTCGTCCGCCAGCCGCAGCATCGCGGGAAGATCCTGCGGCGGCTGGGCGAACACCGCCGAGGGGCCCTGGCCGGGTCCGGGACTGCCCAGGGTGGGCTGCCGGTCCCCCTGCAGCAGGGAGCGCAGCCGATCCTTGGCTTTCACGTCACGGAACTCGGCGCTCGCCAGCGCCCGCTCCACCGCCTCCTGAAGCGGGGGCAACTCCGGCTCGAGCCGTTCGTCCGAGGGAAGGGATTGAGGATGAGCCACCATCCGGTGGCCAGGGATTGCGACGAATCGAAAACCCATGATGGCTCCAAGTCGCACCATGTCGCCTCCGGTGCAAGGCACGAATACGGCACCTTGACGGATTTGCCTCCCCCTTGACGGACGGCGCGGCGCGTCAATGGCTCACAGTGACCATTCCAGCATCCGCCGCAGGGGCGAGAGCGCGGCGGTCTGTAGCTCCGCGGGCAGTGTCAGCTCCGGCGTCCCATCGCGCATGCACTGGTAGAGCTTCTCCAGCGTGTTGAGCCGCATGTAGGGACATTCATTGCAGGAACAGTCATTGTCCGGGGGCGCGGGGATGAAGAGCTTGTCCGGGGCGCCGCGCTTCATCTGGTGGAGGATGCCGGCCTCGGTCACGACGATGAACTCGCGCTTGGGGCTCTTGAGGACGTAGTCCAGCAGCCCCTTGGTGGAGCCGATGAAGTCGGCGTGCCGCAGCACGGCCTCCTCGCATTCCGGGTGGGCCACCACCTCGGCGTCCGGGTGCTGGACCTTGAGCTGCACCAGGCGCTTCTCGCTGAAGATCTCGTGGACGATGCAGCTGCCCGGCCAGAGCACCATGTCGCGGCCGGTCTGTTTCATGACGTAGCGGCCCAGATGCTGATCCGGCGCGAAGAGGATCTGCCGGTCGCGCGGCACCTGGTTGACGATCTTCACGGCGTTGGAGGACGTACAGATGACGTCGCTCATCGCCTTCACCGCAGCGGAGCTGTTCACGTAGCTCACCACGAAGTGCTCCGGGTGCTTCTCCTTGAAGGCCCGGAAGGCGGCCGGCGGACAGCGGTCCGACAGCGAACAGCCCGCCTTGAGGTCCGGCAGGAGGACCCGACGTGTCGGGTTGAGTATCTTCGCCGTCTCCGCCATGAAGTGCACACCGCAGAAGACGATGACGTCCGCCTGCGTCTTCGCCGCGGCCTGGGCGAGCGCCAGGCTGTCTCCGACGAAGTCGGCCACGTCCTGGATTTCGCTCTCCTGGTAGTAGTGCGCGAGGATGACGGCGTTGTGCCGCCGCTTCAGTTCCTGGATTTCCCGCTCGAGGTCCACGTCGGCGCCCATCTGGTCTCCTGGCCGTTCATTTAACCGGAGCGCTCGCCGCGCACCAGGAACGAGTACCCCCAGTGAAACCGGCGAACGCCCTGATGTCCTCCTGGCGGGGAAGCACCCGGCCGAGCGCCCCGGGGCGGCAGGGGCTGAACCGGCGAGGACACTTGACGCCAACCCTTCCAGGAAACGCTAAGATATTCCCGAACCCGAGCCGAGGCTGGTCAGCCGACGCCCGGGGTGTCCTTCACCCTGCATCCTGACGTTTGGAAGAGGCCTTCGCGTGTCGCGAGCAATTGGGGGACGAGTGGCACGGGGCTGTGAGCCGCGCCTGGAACAGCAACCGACCCGAACCTGGGCTGGTTGAACGGCGTGCGTGCCGCGGAGGGGTCCATGAGTGTCCCAATTCGAGACGTGCTGGTGGTTCACCCCAACGCGGGCAGGCGGGCGGCGCTCGCCTCGGCGCTCCCCTGGCACCGGGTGGTCACGGTGGAGTCGAAGTTGGAAGCGGCCGACCAGATGGCCACCGCGGCCCCCTCGCTCATCATCGCCCCTCCGGATGACGCGCGGTTGTTCCTGCGCCAGGTGGCCCACGCGGCCCCCAATGCCCTGCGCGTCTTCGTCTGCTCCAAGTCGGACCCCGTGGGTCTGGCGGAGTTGATGCGCAGCGCCGCCGAGGGCCACGTCTTCAGCGTCCTGGACGAGGGGCTCTCGGGGCCGGAACTGGGCCGGACGCTCTCGCACCTGCTGCAGCACTACGGCTCGGCCAACCTCGCCCTGCCTTCCGCCTCCTACACCGTGCACTTCCTCATGGATGAGCGGCCCTACGTGGCGCGGTGTCTGCAGATCGGCAACTTCGGCGCGAGCCTGCTGCTGTCCGGCGACCACGTCCCCTCCGCGTTTCCTCCCAACGCGGCGCTCGAGGTGCTGCGCATCGAGCGCGCGGGGCACCTGGTCTTCCAGACGCCCTGGGCGCACGTGCAGCGGGCGCAGCAGGTGCAGGATCCCTTCGGCACCCAGTTACAGCTGGACCTGTCCTGGGCGACGGCCACGTACCCACCGCCCCCCGTGCCGGGCGTCACCATGGAGGAGCCGGCCGAGGTGGCGGCCACGCTGCGCAAGGCCCTGCGGCGCGAGGCCGTCATGTGGTTGCAGCGCGCCAACGACTCCTCGCTCCAGCTCTGCCTGGAGTCGCCCTCCATGAAGGCGGTGGAGGGTGGGGGCGTGCTCGAGGGCCATTCCTCCGGACTGCTGGAGGCGCTGATCGGCGACGAGCTGGATCTCTTCTTCGAGATGGGGGGACAGAGCTACGCGGGGGTGTGCGTGCTGCTGGCGCGCTCGGCGGACGGGGTGATGACGGTGGGCATGCCGCGCTCGCTCGTCATCCGCAACTGGCGCAGCCTGCCGCGCTTCAAGCCCGTGCCCGGCCAGCGCTTCCTGCTCTCCTTCGCGGCCCCCGTCACCGGCCAGCTCACCACCCGCCCCGTGGAGGACCTGAGCGTGGGCGGGCTGTCCTTCTCCTTCGATGCCTCCGACGAGATCATCCCCGCGGGCTCGAGGATCGACGCCACCCTGCTGCTGCCCGATGGCCACTCCGCCGACTGCCAGCTCGAGGTGCGCTCCATCCAGGCCCTGGCCACGGATGGCCGCGAGGGCTCGAGCCTGCGGCCTTTTCGCGCCGGGGCGCGCCTGTCCGGGCTGACCCAGGACGTCCGCGACATCATCCTCCAGGCCTTCGTGGCCGCGCGCTGCCAGTACGTCGCCGAGGGCGCGGACGTCCCCTTCGACAAGCTGTGGCAGCTCATGGAGGAGGCCCGCTACCGCTTCCACCCGGACTACCCCTTCAGCGCCGGGCCCCCGCCCGCCGTGCTCGGAGAGACCCACCACAAGGTGTACTCCACGGGGGACCTGGGCCGCAGCCTCGTCTACTCCAGTGACAAGGGTCTGCAGGGGCAGATCGCCGCGCTGCGCATCCACTCGCGCACCTGGCTCGTGCAGCACCTGGCCGTGCGGCCCGGAGTGCGGCGCAACGAACAGGTCTCCTACGAGCTGAGCAACCTCGCCGTGGAGCTGGGCGAGGTGCAGCAGGACATCGAGTTCGTCCGCTACTCCTGGCGCAAGGACAACCGCTGGCCGAGCCGCCGCATCGGCTGGCTCGCGCGGGCGCTGGAGACCCCGGGCCTGAGCTTCCTGCGCCACTTCGCCTACATGCGCCTGCCGCTCACCCAGGAGCCGCCCACGCTCGGCCGGCCGTTGCCCCGGGTGCGTGAGGGGGTGCGCACCGACTTCGTGTGGATCGAGCTGCACCTGCGCGATCGCGGACAACTGGTACGTGTGCTGAGCGAGGATCTGCTCACGGACGAGGTGGACCTGCGCGCGCTGCGCGAGCGCTACAAGGCGCACGGCCTGCACCGCAACCGCCGCGTCTTCGTCGTGGATGGGGACTTTGGCCCCCTGGCCGTGGCCCTGTGCGAGGAGAGCACTCCGGGACTCAACCTCCTGGAGAAGACCAACGCCTTCTGGCTGCTGGTGCCCCACCGCGACCATCCCCAGGCGCGCGATGCCGTCCTGGCGCTCGTGCAGCGCTGCGTGGAGCATGCCCGCGAGCGCGGCCGGCCCTCCGCCATCGGCCTGGTGGACGAGGAAGACATCGAGACCCTCACCGAGGCGGGTTTCGAGAACCTGGGGCGTTTTTCCGAGTGGATCTTCCACCGGTCCATGATCCGCCGGGTGTGCGAGCTGTGGCGCTCCGTGTTCGAGCGGCTCAGTGGGGCCCCGGCCCCTGACTGGTCGGGAGAGGAGTCCGGCGAGTGAGCTACATCTTGGAGTCCAATGACGAGACGCGTCGGCTGCTCGTCCAGGAGCGCACGGGCAACGCGCGCGAGGCGCTGCTGCTCACGGGGCTGAACGAGGGTGCTCGGGTGCTCGACGCGGGCTGCGGCCCGGGAGGCATCACGGAGCTCATCGCCCAGCTCGTGGGGCCCTCGGGCCAGGTGACCGGCATCGACATGAGCGAGGAGCGGCTGGCGCAGGCGCGGCGGCTCAACCAGCACCACGCGCACCTGCGCTTCCTCCCGGCGGATGTGCGCCGCACGGGCCTGCCGGACCAGGCGTTCGACTACACGTGGAGCCAGTTCGTGCTGCAGCACGTGCCCGAGCGCTGGCAGGCGCTCGGGGAGCTCATCCGGGTGACGCGCCCGGGGGGCAAGGTGGTCATCTCCGAGTTCGATGGCTTCGGCCTGGGCAACTGGCCCTTTCCCGACGACCTGCGCGAGTGGTGCCTGCGCCTCACCGACGCCCTGATGCGCGTGGCCCACATGGACGTCTACGTGGGCCGCAAGGTCTTCCATGAGATGCGCCGCCAGGGGCTCACCCAGGTGCGCGTCCACGTCTTGCCGCAGTTCGTCATCGCCGGTGCGGCCGACTCCTTCCATCGACAGGACTGGGAAACCCGGTTTTCCTCGATGGAACCGCTGGTGGCTCCCCTGCTTGGCGGTCTGGAGGACTACCGGAGGATGAGCCAGCGCTACCTTGAGTTACTGGCGGACCCCGACGCGTTAAAGTACTCGATCCTATTGGTCACAGAGGGAACGAGGCCTTGAGCGAGAGTGAAGTGGTGCGCGGGGACAGGGCTTATCCGGACAATGCTCCGGAGGTGAGCGTACGGACCACGTCCACGTTGTTGCTCTATTTCGAGCGGCGCTATGGCGCGGCCCGGCTCGCCGACGTCTTCCGCCGCCATCCGTTCAGCTTGTCGCTGGACTACCTGCGCACGGCCACCAACTTCATCTCGCTGCCGTTCCTCGAGAAGCTGGCCGACGTGCTGGTGGCGGAGTCGGGTGACGCGCAGTTCATGCGCAAGGCGGGCCTGTTCATGGCCGGCCCCGAGACGCTCGGGTTCGCCTACTACATGGTGCGCGCCTTCGGCTCGCTGGAGATCTGCTTCCGCAAGACGGTGGAGCTCAGCTCGAGCTTCAACCGGGTGGGGCAGTTCGAGATCGAGGAGCTGGCGCGTGAGCGGCTGGTGCTCAGCTACCGCAGCAGCACGCGCGAGCGGCACCGGCACATCTGCGAGCTGCGCATGGGCCAGTTCGCCTCCTTTCCCACCATCTGGGGCCTGCCGCCCGCGGAGGTCACCGAGAGCCAGTGCCACGTGCTGGGCGCGGACGTGTGCCGCTACCACCTGCGCTGGACGGATCCGCTGCCCATGTGGGGCCGCTACATCGGCCTGCTGCTCGGCTCGGTGAGTGGCGTGGGCGCGAGCATCCTCGGGCTGGGGCATCCGGCCTTCTCCGTGACGGCGCTGTCGCTGGCGGGCGTGTCGCTGGGCAGTTGGTTGGATCTGCGGCGCGAGATGCGGCGCAAGGACGAGGCGCTCAACGAGCAGACCCACGGCATGATGGGCTCGCTCGAGGAGCTGCAGCAGCGCTACGACGAGATGTTCCGCATCAACGTCGCGCTCGAGGACCGGGTGGCCGCGCGCACGCGCGAGCTCACCGAGTCCAACGCGCGGCTGGAGGCGGCGCTCGCCAAGCAGAAGGAGCTGGACCGGCTCAAGAGCGAGTTCTTCGACAACGTGAGCCATGAGCTGAGGACGCCCCTCACGCTCATCCTCCTCACGCTCGACTCCCTGCTGCAGCGCGGCCCCGAGGTGTTCGCGCCGCCCGTGCGCCAGCATCTGGAGACGATGAACCGCAGCGCCTCGCGCCTGTTGCGGCTCATCAACAACCTGTTGGATCTGACCAAGCTGGAGGCGGGCAAGACGAAGCTGCGCCACGAGCCGCTGGAGATCGAGAGCTTCCTGTCCTCGCTGCTGGTGCCCTTCGAGGTGCTGGCGGACAAGAAGGGGGTGGCGCTGGAGCTGGAGGGCCACGCGCCCACGCCGGTGCAGGTGGACGTGGCGCGCCTGGAGAGCGTCTTCCAGAACCTCATCTCCAACGCCCTCAAGTTCACCCTGCAGGGCCGGGTGACGGTGCGCCTGCACGAGGACGACACGTGGGTGCACGTGGAGGTCATCGACACGGGCGTGGGCATCGCCGCGCAGGACCTGTCGGTCATCTTCGACCGCTTCGCCCAGGCGGACTCCTCGGGCACGCGGCGCTTTGGCGGCACGGGCATCGGCCTGGCGCTGGTGAAGGAGACGCTGGAGCTGCACAAGGGCGGTATCGACGTGTCGAGCGAGCTGGGCAAGGGGTCCAACTTCCACGTGCGGCTGCGCAAGGGACCGGCGCCGGTGCGCGAGACCGAGCCCGAGCCGCCTCCCGAGCCGGCGCTGCTGCGTCCCCTGGGCCGCTCGTTGGACGCGGCCTCCCTGCTCGAGCCCGAGGGCACTCCCGTGGTGACGGCCGTGGAGGCCCTGCCCGTGCTCCCGCCGGAGGTCGAGGCCGGCCCGGACGCGCCGCGCGTGCTGCTGGTGGAGGACGAGCCGGAGATCCGCGCCTTCCTGCGCCAGGTGCTCAAGCCCTACTACCGGCTGCTGGAGGCGAGCAACGGCGAGGAGGGCCTGAGCCTCGCGCAGAAGGAGCGGCCGGATCTCATCGTCTCGGACGTGATGATGCCGGTGATGTCGGGCCTGCAGATGCTGGCGGCCCTGCGCGCCTCGCCGGAGACGGTGGACACGCCCCTCATCCTGCTCACCGCGCGCCAGGAGGTGGAAGCCAAGGTCGAGGGCCTCACCATGGGCGCCAACGACTACCTGGCCAAGCCCTTCTCGCCCCGGGAGATGCTCGCGCGCATCGAGGCGCAGCTGCGCCTGCGCGACGCGGCGGTGCGCGCGGCGGAGAACGAGCGCCTGGCGGCCACGGGCCTGCTCACCTCGGGCTTCGCCCACGAGGTGCGCAACCCCCTCAACGGCTTGATGAACGCGTTGTTGCCCCTGCGCGAGAGCCTCACCAGCACCACGCCGGACATCGGCATGGCCGTGGGCATGTTGGAGCTCATCGAGGAGTGCGGCCAGCGCATCCGCCACCTCGCCGAGGGGCTCCTGTCCTTCGTGCGCACCGGCACCAAGGCCATGGCGGTGGACCTGGGCGCCTCGCTGGACGCCAGCGTGCAGGCGCTCTCCTGGCGGCTGTCGCCGGACCTGAAGGTGGAGCGCGACTACCAGTGCGCCGAGCCGGTGTGGAGCGATCCGGGCTCGCTCAACCAGGTGTGGGTGAACCTGCTGGACAACGCGGTGCGCGCCGTGGCCAAGGAAGGCGGCTGCGTGCGGGTGGCCACCTCTCGCGACGGCAGTGACGCCGTGGTGTCCATCATCGACAACGGGGTGGGCATCAAGCCGGAGAACCTGGATCGCGTCTTCCAGCCCTTCTTCTCCACCCGCGACGCGGGCGAGGGCACGGGCCTGGGCCTGGCGCTCTGCCAGCGCATCGTCCTGCAGCAGGGCGGGCGCATCCGCATCTTCAGCGAGTACGGCAAGGGCACGCGCGTGGAGGTGCGCCTGCCCCTGGAAGCGGATCCAGATCGGCTCCTGCCGCCGCTGCTCTCCGATGGCCGGGTGCGTCAGCACCACTGGAACACGTAGAGCGGCCTGACGGGGGAGGGTGGTCTGACAGGGGGAAGCGCTTCTGGTAGAAGCAGGGGCCTTTTCCCCCTTTCCCCTACCCGCGAGGACATCCGCGCATGGCACACAGTCCGGCCCCCACCACCGGCCGAGGTCACCCCAAGGGCCTCTACCTGCTGTTCACCACAGAGATGTGGGAGCGCATGAGCTATTACGGCATGCGCGCCCTGCTGGTGCTCTACATGGTGGGCGCCACCAGCAATGGCGGCTTCGGCTGGAAACAGGCCGATGCGCTGCGGATCTACGGCATCTACACGGCCCTGGTCTACGCCACGCCGGTCATCGGCGGCTTCCTCGCGGATCGCTTCCTGGGCCAGCGCCTGTCGGTGACGCTCGGTGGCATCCTGATGATGTTGGGCCAGTTCGTCCTGGCGATGCCCGGCAACAGCGAGGCCCTCTTCTTCTCGGGCCTGGGCCTGCTGGTGGTGGGCAACGGCTTCTTCAAGCCCAACATCTCCACCATGGTGGGCGGCCTGTACGCGCCCGGGGACTCGCGCCGGGATGGCGCCTTCACCATCTTCTACATCGGCATCAACGTGGGGGCGTTCCTGGCCTCGGCGGTGTGCGGCACGCTGGGCGAGAAGTACGGCTGGCCCTGGGGCTTCGGCTCGGCGGGCGTGGGCATGGGGCTGGGTGTCCTCGTCTTCCTGCTGCTGGGCAACCGCTTCCTGGGTGACGTGGGCAAGAGCCCCTCCAAGGTGGTGCGCGAGGAGGGCAAGCCCGCGGCGCCCGCGGCGGCCCTCACCCGCGCCGAGGTGGATCGCATCGTGGTCATTTTCGTGCTCGCGCTCTTCGTCGTCTTCTTCTGGGCGGCGTTCGAGCAGGCCGGCGGCCTGATGAACCTCTACACGGATGCCAAGGTGGACCGGCACCTGTTCGGCTGGGAGGTGCCCACCACCTGGTTCCAGGCCATCAACCCCATCTTCATCATCGGGCTCGGTCCGATCTTCGCCGGGGCGTGGACGAACCTGGGCCGGCGCGGCAAGGATCCCTCCATCCCCGCGAAGATGGCCATGGGCCTGTTGCTGGTCTCCTTCGGCTTCGTCTTCATGCTCGGTGCGTCCAAGCAGAGCGGGCCCGAGGGCAAGGCGGCGATGATCTGGGTGGTGGCGGCCTACTTCTTCCACACCGCGGGCGAGCTGTGCCTGTCTCCGGTGGGGCTCTCCATGGTGACGAAGCTCGCGCCCGCCCGCTTCGCCTCGGCGCTCATGGGGGTGTGGTTCATCGCCAACGCGGTGGCCAACTTCCTGGCGGGGCTCATCGGCGGCTACGCGGAGAAGCTGGGCGAGTTCGAGCTCTTCCTGGCCATCACCGCCTTCACCGCCGTGGCCGGCGTGGTGCTCCTGGGGGTGTCACCCGTGCTCAAGCGGATGATGCACGGCGCGGACGAGATTCGCCCGACCGCGCCGGAGGGCTCGGCGCAGGGGGGCGCGCACTCGGCCCCCGCGGCCTGAGCGGGCGCTACAGCGCCTTCGGGCCATCCGCGAGGGCGGGAGGGGGCTGCGCGCGATCCGGGATGCTGCCCCCCACGTCCTGCTGGTAGTAGTCGCGCACCTGGTAGTGGCGGGCCATGAAGGCCATGGCCCCGGCGGCCAGGAGCGCGAGCCCTCCGTAGAAGAAGAACTGGCCCGCGCCGCTGAAGACGTTGAGCGCGGCGGCGATGGCCACCGCCACGTTGGCGAGCGTGGAGGTGAGCAGCCACAGGCTCTGGACGATGCCCTTCATCTCGCGCGGTGCCTGGGTGTAGGCGAACTCGAGCCCCGTGGTGGACACGAGGATCTCCGCCAGCGTGAGCACCACGTAGGGCAGGAGCTGCCAGGAGATGTTGAGCACCGTGCCCCGGTCCATCACCACCTGGAAGTAGCCCGCGATGGCGTAGGACAACGCCCCCACCGCGAGCCCGAGCGGCATGCGGCGCAAGGGCGTGAGCTCCCAACCCGCCCGCTGGAAGGCGGGGTACACGATGCCCACCAGCAGGGGGATGAGGATCATCACCAGCGCGGGGTTGATGAACTGCATCTGGCTGGGCTGGAAGGTGATGGAGCCCACGTGGGGATCCATGGCGCGCGCCTGGATGACCCAGGTGGACGCCTTCTGGTCGAAGAGCATCCAGAAGAAGGGGATGGTGGGCAGCAGCAGTCCGCTCACGCGCAGCACGGCCTTGGCGCCCTCCACGGCCTCGGCGGGGTGCTCGCGCGTGGCGCCGTCGAGCCAGTGGCCGCCCTGACCCCGGTGGCGCAGCGCCGAGCCGACGACCTTGAGGAAGGAGTGGGGGTTGGGCCCGGTGGGCGGCACCACCACGTAGTGCTTGCGGCCGGCCCAGTAGATGATCGTGGCCAGGAACATCAACACGCCCGGGATGCCGAACGCCACCGCGGGCCCCAGGTGCTTGAGCGTCAGGGGGATGGTCAGCGAGGCGAAGAAGGAGCCGAAGTTGATGGTCCAGTAGAAGATGGCGAAGACCTTCTTCACCAGGTGCTTGTTGTCCGCGGTGAACTGGTCGCCCACCATGGCGCTCACGCACGGTTTGATGCCGCCGCTGCCCAGGGAGATGAGCACCAGACCCGTGTAGAAGCCCGTGGCGTTGTTCTCGAAGATGGCCAGGCACGCG
Source organism: Cystobacter fuscus (assembly GCF_044360685.1). Classification (GTDB taxonomy): domain Bacteria; phylum Myxococcota; class Myxococcia; order Myxococcales; family Myxococcaceae; genus Cystobacter; species Cystobacter fuscus_C. The sequence continues at coordinate 3,475,805 of NZ_CP043491.1, forward strand.
TGGCCCAGGCAGTACACGAGGCTCAACCAGAGGATGACCTTGTACTTGCCGAACCAGCGATCCGCGAGGTAGCCGCCCAGCAGCGGGCAGAAGTACACGCCCGCCATGAACAGGTGCATCAGGCTCTTGGCTTGAGCCGAGCGCGCGCCCTCGTCGGGCACGGCGTTGCGCAGCAGGTAGTCGATGAGGAACACCGTGAGGATGTTCCTCATCCCGTAGAAGCTGAAGCGCTCACAGGCCTCGTTGCCGATGATGTAGGGAATCTGAGGCGGGAATCGGTCCGAGGATGGAGCGCTGGGCGTGCGGGCCATGGGCGGGGAGTGCCTTGCCGGTAGGGGGTCCAACCTCCCTGCCTACTCCACCGCCCACCCCGGCACAACCCGTGCTCAGGGCGCCAACGACAGCCCGACGAAGGGCCCCGCGAACAGGTCGCGGTGGACGATGCCGTCCACCAGTCCCTGATCGCTCAGGTAGGTGGCGCGGTAGCCCGCCCGCAGCTTCAAGAGGCTTCCCAGATCCACCCCCACACCGGCATCCCCGCTGAGCTGCACGTAGGGCAGCGGCGTCCAGTGGGCCGTGGCCTCCAGCTTGAGGGGTCCCGCGACCTTCAGGCGGGCGCTCGTTCCCAGGCCTGGTCCAATCATGGTGATGTCCGGCGCGAACGCCGCGTCCAGGCCTCCGGTCAACCGCCACTTCACCCGGTCATTGTTGACCAGCAGGACGCTCGGCCCGAGGGAGAACAGGGAGATGGAGTCACGCCCCATGCCGCCGTCTTCCGGGGCCAGGTTGAACAGATCGAGCCTCGTGCCGAAGCCGAACCGTTGCCCATCCACCTGAAGCCCCAGCCCCACCGAGTAGCCCTCCCTCACCACGCCCGTGTCCACCCTCAGGTCCAGCGCGGCGGGCGGGGTCGTCACGTCCTGCATGCTCGGTGGCGGAGGCGGGGGACGCAGGCGACGCCACGTCAGGTCATACCCATAGTACCGGCCGTAGCTCGGCACGCCGGCGCCCAGGAAGGGCCACGCCCAGGCGGGGTCGAAGTAGTAGTAGCTGCCCCAGGGATAGCCGTAATATCCGTAATACCCGCGCGGGTAGTAGCCATAGTTGGGCCTTCCACCCCAGTGGTCCCCCCCACCGCCAGGCCGGGAGGGGCTTCCTCCCCCGGGAGAGGACGACGGCGGAGGGGTCGAGCGCTTGCCGAAGCGCGCCTCCGCCTCACCCGAGCCGAGTCCGATGGCCGCCACGGTTAGAACCAGTCCTACTTGTTTCCACATGGTCCCACTCCGAATAACGAGGGGCCCCGTGCCGCGCGGCCCCTCTCTTGACATGAAGATAATAAGCGCGCCGTCGGCACGCTCGGACCGAGCCCTTCTCGGAGAGCGGACAGAAGACCCGCGGGGGGCCCGACGTCTGGCCCCGGAATTTATTCACGGGTTTTTTCGCGGTGCCACCTGGGGCGTCCACGGACCGCGGCGCGCGGGGCCCGCCGGGCGGCTTTTCCCTGGAGGGGGTCCCCGGAGGCGGCTCGGGCCAGCCGTCACCCCCGCGCGTCCGTGGATGAATTTGCTCCGCCTCCCAATCCCACTGCTTCCGGTCCGGCGGGCCGCGGCGTATGTGTTTCCGTCCACCCTGCCGCGCGGGTGCTCGGATTGGATGCCGATCCACGACTGCCAGGGATAAAGGGAAACCACATCCACGAAGGGATGAGAGGTTTCAATCCTGGTGAAGGACGGCGTGGAGTGGGTGGACCCTCGCGGGAGTTGTGATGTTGAATCCCGAGCAGCAGCGCCGCACGCCCGGAAACTCCGCGTCTGCTCACCTTGACCCAAGAGAGATCGAGGGCCTACAGTCACCCCGCCGATACGGCCGTTCCCGCGCGAGCGTCCATTGTGCTCGCGCGTTCCTCTCGCGATTCAATTGAGCGCGTTTTTCCATCTTCGATATGTCTAACTTGAAGGCACGACTCGAGCAATTCGGGTCAAGGCCCGCACTCGTCTTTCGCGGATCAACGATAAGTTATGCCGGGCTGTGCGAACGCGCCAACGCGTTCACGACGTTGCTGACGTCGGAAGGGATCGCTCCGGGCGAGTGCGTGGCACTTCGCGGAGATTTTTCCCCCAACACCGTGGCCCTCCTGATCGCGCTCGCCGACCACCGCTGCATCGCCGTTCCGCTCGGCAGATCGGCACACGCGCAGCACGCCTCGTGGTTCGAGCTCGCCCAGGTCACCCGCCTCTTCGACTTCAACGAGGACGACTCGTGGAGCCTGAGCCGGGTGCCGTGGCGGGGCGAGGCGAATCCTCTCTTGTCTCGACTGCGCTCCGACGGGCGCGCGGGCATCGTCTTCTTTTCCTCCGGCACGAGCGGCACGCCCAAGGCGATGTTGCACGCGGTCGACCAGATGCTCGAGAGATTCGCGCGGCCGCGCGAGCCCCGCCGCACGTTGAGCTTCCTGCTGCTCGATCACGCCGGTGGCATCAATACGTTGTTCGGCATCCTCACCGGCGGCGGAACGTTGATCTCTCCCGAGGGCCGCTCTCCGGATGCGATCTGCGCGCTGATTCAAGAGCACCGCGTCGAGCTGCTGCCGGCGACGCCCACGTTCCTCAATCTCATGCTGCTCGCCGAGGCGCCCCAGCGCTACGATCTCTCGTCGCTCAAGCTGATCACCTACGGCACCGAGCCCATGCCGGCGTCGACGCTCCAGGCGGTGCACCGCGCCCTGCCAGGCGTGCGCATCAAGCAGACCTATGGCCTCAGCGAGCTCGGCGTGCTCGCCACGCGCTCCGAGTCCGATGACTCGCTTTGGATCCAGCTCGGCGGAGAGGGGTACGAGACGAAGATCGAAGGGGGCACGCTGCGCGTCCGCACGAAGATGGCGATGCTCGGCTACCTCAACGCGCCCTCGCCCTTCGACGCCGAGGGGTGGATGGATACGGGGGACGCGGTCGAGGTGCGCGGCGACTACGTGCGCGTCCTCGGCCGGCAGTCCGAGCTCATCAACGTCGGCGGCCAGAAGGTCTTTCCCCAGGAGGTGGAGAACGTCATCCTCGGCGTGCCCAACGTCAAGGACGTGCTCGTGCAGGGGCGGGCGAGCCCCGTCGTCGGACAGGTCGTCGTGGCGACGGTGCAGCTCGCCCGGCCCGAGCCCGCTGACGACGTCCGCAAGCGGGTGCGCGAGTTCTGCAAGGACAAACTGGATGCCTTCAAGATCCCCGCGGTCGTGACGGTCACGGAGAGTGATCTCTCCAATGAGCGCATGAAGAAGGCGCGCACCAGGACGGCTCATGTCTGAGAAAACCCTCGTCATCGTGAGTGGTGGAAGCCGTGGTCTGGGTGAGCACCTGGTGCGCGCCCTGCTCGCGGATGGCTACCCGGTCGCGACCTTCAGCCGTGGCAAGACGCCCTTCATCGACAGTTGCATGGCCGGACATCCGGACCGCTTCTACTGGGAGGAGTGCGACATCACCGACGCGCCGAGGCTGGATCGCTTCGTCGCCGAGTGCACGCGCCGGTTCGGCCCGGTCGGCACGCTCATCAACAACGCGGCGTTCGCCACCGATGGGCTGTTTCTCTTCACGAAGAGAAACGACATGCACAAGGCGCTCGCCGTGAACGTGGAAGCGGTCATGAACCTGACACAGACATGTCTGTCTGGCATGGTTCGCGCGCGCAAGGGCATCATCCTCAACGTCTCGTCCGTCTCCGCCGTGCGTGGCATCAAGGGCGTCGCGGCGTATGGGGCGACCAAGGCCGCCGTGGATGGTTTCACGCGCGGCCTCGCGCGAGAGGTCGGCTCGCAAGGCATTCGCGTCAACTCGGTCGCGCTCGGCTATTTCGAGAGCGCGATGAGCACGGCGCTGCTCGATTCGGATCAGGTCAAGAAAATCGTTGAACGCACGCCGCTCAAGCGCGTCGGCCACATCGAGGAGATGGTCGGCGTGATTCGTTTCCTGATGTCCCCGGCGGCCGGGTTCATCACCGGGCAAACGCTCCTGGTCGATGGAGGACTGACATGCTGAAAATCAAAGACGCGGTCTGCAAGGTCATCAATGACGTGCTCTCGGAGGACGGACGGACGCTCGAATCGACCGCCGACGAGACGAAGCTGTCCACGCTCGGACTCGACTCCATGTCCATGGCGCGGGTGATCGTCACCCTGGATGACGAATGCAAGGTCGCCCCGTTCACCCAGGGCGGGGTCGACGTGACGAGCATCCGGACGCTCGGCGATCTCTACCGGGCCTACTCCCTCTCGCCGGGGGAGGGGGCGAAGGACTCGGCGTCCGTGGAGGCGGACGTGGTGCTCGCCGCGGACGTCGTTCCGTCCTCCGTCCGGGCCACCCACGCGAAGGACATCCTCCTCACGGGCGCCACGGGCTTCCTGGGCAGCCACCTGCTCGATGAACTTCTCAACCAGACAGACGCGGTGATCCACTGCCTCGTTCGCGCCGATGACGCCAACGCGGCCCTCACGCGCGTGGCGAAGAGCATGGAGCGCCGCGGTCTGCCCCTGGGGGACCGCCTGCGCCGCGTCCGCGCCATCGTGGGAGACGTCTCGCAGCCGCGCTTCGGGCTCTCCGTGAAGGAGTACGAGGAACTCGCGTCGCGCATCGGGGTCGTCCACCACTGCGCGGCGTGGATCAACTTCCTCTACCCCTATACGACCCTCAAGCCGTCGAACGTCGTCGGCACCGAGGAAGCCCTCCGCTTCGCGTGCGTGGGCCGCACCAAGCCATTCCACTACATCTCGACGCTCGGCGTCTTCTGCGGGCTGCAACACGCGAGGGCCACGGTGAGCGAGTCGACGCCGGTCGGCTCCTGCGGGCCGATGGCGCTCGGTTACGAGGAGAGCAAGTGGGTCGCCGAGCAGCTCGTCGTCGAGGCGCGCCGCCGTGGCCTGCCCGTCACCATCTACCGCACGCCCTTCCTCACGGGACACTCCGCCACCGGTGCGTGGGACGCCACGGATCTCTACCGCCTGATGCTCGAGGGCTGCATCCAGATGGGCGCCGCGCCGGACTGGGACCACGAGATGGCCGCCGTCCCCGTCGACTGCGCGAGCCGGGGCATCATCCGTCTGTCGCTCCAGGAGTCGTCCGTCGGGAAGATCTTCCACATGAGTCACCCCGCGCCGATCACCTGGAACTACTTCGTGAAGCAGCTCGACTCCCACGGCTATCCCCTCCGCCTCGTTCCCATCGCGGAGTGGCTGCGGATGCTGCTCGGCGCGATCGACCGGCGGGAGCCCAACGCGCTCGCCCCCGTCCGCCCGCTCTTCACGCCCAACGCCGAGGACGGAAAGACGATCCTCGACCGCCTGGCGCGCGACCGCGTGGCGATCCTCGGCTGCGAGCAGACGCAGGCGGACCTGAAGGCCCACGGCGTGGGCTGTTCCGCCTTCACGCCGGAGCTGCTGGTGCGCTACGCGGCGCGGGCGGTGGGTGAGCCGGCGCGCCGCTGACGCTTGCTCAGGCGGCGGGGGACGCCACCTCGGGCGGCCGCTGGCCCACGCGGTGGCGTCGCGTCTTCGTCAGCACGTACTTCAGGTAGCGCCCGGTGTGGCTCTCCTTCACCTCGGCCACCTGCTCCGGCGTCCCCGTGGCGAGCAGGTGTCCTCCGGCCGCTCCGCCCTCGGGGCCCATGTCGATCACCCAGTCCGCGCTCTTGATGACGTCCAGGCAGTGCTCGATGACGAGCACCGTGTTGCCCGCCTCCACCAGCCGGTTGAGCACCTGCAACAGCTTGCGGATGTCCTCGAAGTGCAGGCCCGTGGTGGGCTCGTCGAGGATGTAGAGCGTGCGGCCGGTGGCCACGCGCGCCAGCTCCCGCGCCAGCTTGATGCGCTGCGCCTCGCCGCCCGACAGCGTGGGCGAGCTCTGCCCCAGCCGGATGTAGCCCAGGCCCACGTCCTCCAGCGTCTGGAGCACGCGCATGATGTCCTTGTGCGCGGCGAACAGTTGCATCGCCTCGCGCACGCTCATGTCGAGCACCTCGGCGATGTTCTTGCCCTTGTAGCGCACCCGGAGCGTGGCCTCGTTGAAGCGCTTGCCGCCGCACACCTCGCACGGCACGTACACGTCCGCGAGGAAGTGCATCTCCACCAGCTTCACGCCATCTCCCTCGCACGCCTCGCAGCGCCCGCCCTTGATGTTGAAGGAGAAGCGCCCGGCGGTGTAGCCGAACGCGCGCGCCTCAGGCGTCAGGGCGAATACCTCGCGGATGCTGTCGAAGAGCTTCGTGTACGTCGCCGGGTTGCTGCGCGGCGTGCGCCCGATGGGCCGCTGGTCGATGTCGATGACCTTGTCCAGGTGCTCCAGCCCCAGCACCGCCTTGTGCTTGCCCGGCACCTCGCGGCTCTCGTAGAGCGCGCGCGCCGCGGCGGGGTAGAGGATTTCATTGATGAGCGTGGACTTGCCCGCACCGGACACGCCCGTGACGGCCACGAACAGGCCCAGGGGGATGTCCACCGTCACGTCCTTGAGGTTGTTCTCCCGGGCGCCCTGGATGGTCACCTTGTTCTTGCCCGGGGCCCGGCGCTGGGACGGTATTTCGATCTCCTTGCGGCCGGAGAGGTACGCGCCGGTGAGGCTCTTCTCGTTGTCCATCACCTCGGCCGGCGTGCCCGCGGCCACCACCTGGCCCCCCAGCTCGCCCGCGCCGGGGCCGAAGTCCACCAGGTAGTCCGCCTCCTCCATCGTCTCCTCGTCGTGCTCCACCACGACGACGGAGTTGCCCAGGTCACGCAGTCGCTTGAGCGTGCCGAGCAGCTTGCCATTGTCTCGCTGGTGCAGGCCGATGGACGGCTCGTCGAGGATGTAGATGACGCCCGTGAGCTCACTGCCCATCTGCGAGGCGAGCCGGATGCGCTGGCTCTCGCCGCCGGACAGCGTGGACGCGGTGCGATCCAACGTGAGGTAGTTCAGGCCCACGTCCTCGAGGAAGCCCAGGCGGCTGCGGATCTCCTTGAGCAGCTCGGTGGCGATCTTCCGCTCCGTCTCCGTGAGCTTGAGCTCCTTGAGCCAGCGCAGCGCGTCCCCGATGGTCAACCGGCTCAGGTCCACGATGGAGCGGCCATGCACCTTCACCGCCCGGCTCTCCGGCTTGAGGCGCGCGCCGTCACACGTGGGGCAGGGCTTGTCGCTGAAGAACTTCTGGTAGTAGGTGCGCGCGGCCTCGGAGGTGGTCGTCTTGAAGCTGCGCATCAGCTTGTTGACGAGCCCCTCCCACTCCATCTCGTAGTTGCCGCCGTCGCCCCACTTCACGTTGAAGCTCTTGCCGTCCACGCCGTACATGAGGATCTTCTTCGCCTTGGCGGGCAGCTTGGCGTAGGGCGTGTCCAGATCGATGCCGAAGGCATTGGCGAGGCTGTCCACGAAGTCCGCCGTCCAGCCCTCGCCCCGGTTCATGCTGTTGGCCCACGGCTCCACCGCGCCCTCGCGGATGGTGCGCGAGCCGTCCGGGACGATCCTCTCCGGGTCCATCTCCGCCTTGGTGCCCAGGCCGTTGCAGTCCGGGCACATGCCCAGCGGGTTGTTGAAGGAGAACGAGGAGGGCGTCAGCTCGCCGAAGGACAGGCCACAGGCGTGGCACGCGTTGAGCTCGCTCATGACGCGGTCGCTCGCGGGGTCTCCCGTCTCGTTGGTGAGGATGAGCAGGCCCTTGCCCTCGCGCAGCGCCGTCTCCACCGAGTCCGTCAGCCGCTGCTTGCCCTCGGGCTTGATGGTGACCCGGTCGATGATGAGCGCGATGTCGTGCTTGGACTTCTTGTCCAGCTCGATCTTCTCTTCCAGGCTCTTCACCTTGCCGTCGATGCGCGCGCGCGAGAAGCCCCGCTTGAGCGCCTCGGTGAGGATGTCCTTGTGTTCGCCCTTGCGGTTGCTCACCACGGGAGCGAGCACCATGGCCTTGGTGCCCGCGGGCGAGCCCATGAGCGTGTCGACGATCTGCTGGGCACTCTGCTTGCCCACGCGCTGGCCGCAGTTGGGGCAGTGCTGCACGCCCACCGAGGCGTAGAGCACGCGCAGGTAGTCATGCACCTCGGTGACGGTGCCCACGGTGGAGCGGGGGTTGTTGCTGGCCGCCTTCTGCTCGATGGAGATGGTGGGCGACAGACCGCGGATGGTGTCGTACCGGGGCTTCTCCATCTGCCCGAGGAACTGCCGGGCATAGGCCGACAGGCTCTCCACGTAGCGTCGCTGCCCCTCGGCGTAGAGGGTGTCGAACGCGAGCGAACTCTTCCCGGAGCCGGAGACGCCGGTGAACACCACCAACTTCTTCTTGGGGATGTCCAGGGAGATGTTCTTGAGGTTGTGCTCCTTGGCTCCACGGATGGAGAGGGTGTCGGGCTCGGACATAGGGGCGCGGTCTAGCACTGAAAGGGCGCGCAGTGGGGGGAATGTGGGCGCGCGCACGGATTGGGATGGTCCTCAACGGTTCGTGTTTCAACCCGAATCCAGGGGCCCGCCAGAGGGCAGGGCAGGCGGACGGGGCAGCGCTCCCACACCCTGAACACGATTTGACACAAGGCCTGGGGATGGATCTCGACAGGGCGTGGAGGGCCGGGCAGGGTGGTGGGCACGATGGCTCCGGACTCACTCCTGGTGGTTGGCGTGGGAGACATCCATGGTCGCTTCCACCGGGTGGAGGCATGGCTCGACGCGCTCGAGGAGGCGCGCCGTCGTCCCGTGGACTTGGTGCTGGCCGTGGGTGACGTGGAGGCCTTCCGGCTCGCGGATGATCACCGGCGCAAGGCCGCCAAGCGCGGCATGCCCGCGGAGTTCGCCGTGTACGCGGATGGGCTGCGCGCGATGAAGCGGCCCCTGTACTTCATCGGCGGCAACAACGAGGACTTCGAGGCGCTGCACGACGAGCCCGAGGGCTTCTCGCTCGCGCCCAACGTGCACTACCTGGGGCGCGCCGGGCTCAAGGAGCTGCTCGGCCTGAAGGTGGGCTACCTGTCGGGCATCCACGCGCCGCGCTTCTACGAGCAGCCGTTGAAGCGGCCGCGCTCGCTCGACACGGCCAAGCAGGCGGGCTACTTCCGCGCGTCCGAGGTGGAGCGGGTGATGGCGCTGCGCGACGTGGATGTGCTGCTCGTGCACGAGTGGCCCCGCGGCCTGCCGCAGCGGGCGCAGGAGCGCGAGGTGCCGCCGCCGGGCCGCACGCTGCCTTCCTACTGGATTGGCAACCCCATCACCCGGCGCCTGGTGGAGACGGTGCATCCGCGTTGGGTGTTGTGTGGCCACTCGCACCGGGCCTTCGCGGTGTCCCTGGGCGGAGGCCGCACGCCCACGCGTGTGGCCTGCCTGGATCAGGCGGCCAGGCCCGAGGAGTCGGTGTTCTGGATGGAGTTCCAGGGCCGCGAGGTGGTGTGCGCCGGGTGGGGCGCCTCGGGCGAGGTGGCCTGGCGGGCGGGGCAGCCCTGGGGGCTGGGCTCGCTGCCCACGCCCACCGAGCCGCCCCCCCTGGGCACCATGGGCTAGGGCCCGGCGCCGGCTCAGCGCAGCTTGCGGCGCAGGTGGTTGAGCAGATCGATGCGGGTGATGAGTCCGATGAACTCGTCCCCCATCATGACGATGGGCACGAAGCCCTTGTCCAGGTAGGTGAGCAGCTCGGGCACCGGGGTGCGCACGTCCACGGTCTGCAGGCGCGTGGACATGAAGTCGCGCACCGGCAGGCGCAGGCGCGTCTCGTCGTTGATGGCCGCGAGCAGCAGGTCCGACTCGTCGATCATCCCCACCACCTTGCCCCCGTCGAGCACCGGGAGCTGCGACACGTCGTAGAGCTTCATGCGCCCGTAGGCGATGAGCAGCGTGTCGTTGGGGGCCAGGGTGACGACGGCCCGGTCCGAGTAGCGGCGGGTGATGACGTCGCGCAAGTCCCCGTGGGCCGCGCGCGGCAGGAAGCCCTGGTCGGCCATCCAGAAGTCGTTGAACATCTTGGACAGGTACTTGTTGCCGCTGTCGCACACGAAGGTGCACACGCGCTTGGGAGTCGTCTGCTCGCGGCAGTAGCGCAGCGCGGCGGCGATGAGCGTGCCCGAGGACGAGCCCGCGAGGATGCCCGCCTTCTTGAGCAACTGCCGCGCCGTGTCGAGGCTCTCCAGGTCGGGGATGGTGTAGGCCTTCTTCACCCGGGACAGGTCCGCGTTGGGCGGCAGGAAGTCCTCGCCAATGCCCTCGACGACCCACGAGCCCGCCTTGCCCATCGTCCCCGTCTTCACGTAGTCGGCGAGCACCGAGCCCTGGGGGTCCGCGAGCACCATCTCGCACTCGGGGATGGCCTTGGCGAAGTAGCGCGAGAGGCCCGCGAGCGTGCCGCCCGAGCCCACGCCGCACACCATGGCATCCAGGCGGTGCTCGAGCTGGGCGGCGATCTCCGGGCCGGTGGTGAGCTCGTGGGCGAGCGGGTTGGCGGGGTTGGCGAACTGGTTGACGTAGAAGCCGCCCAGCTCGCGCGCGATGCGCTCGGCCATGTCCTGGTAGTACTCGGGGTGGCCCTTGTCCACGTCCGAGCGCGTCATGATGATCTCCGCCCCGAGCGCCTTGAGGTGGAGCACCTTCTCCTGGCTCATCTTGTCCGGGATGACGAGCGTGAGGCGGTAGCCCTTCTGGGCAGCGACGAGCGCCAGGCCCAGGCCGGTGTTGCCGGCGGTGGCCTCCACGAGGTGCTTCTGGTGGGGACCGAGCTGGCCCGCCTCCTCGGCGGCGGAGATCATGGACAGGCCGATGCGGTCCTTGATGGAGCCGCCCGGGTTCTGGCTCTCGAGCTTGAGGAAGAGCTCACACGGACCCGTGTCCAGCTGGGTCACCTTCACCATGGGGGTGTTGCCGATGAGGCTGAGGACGTCGTGGCGGAGAGGGGCGAAGCGCATGGCCGCGCACACTACACGCGGTAGTCTCCGGAGTGCATGACCTCTTCTCTCCTCGACACCTTCCTCACCCGGGCCCGTCAGCTCCCCGACGGACCCGTCCTGGACTTCGAGCGGCGCCGTTTCACCGCCGGACAGCTTGCCGCCGACGTGACGGCCTTTGCCCGCGCCCTGAGGGAGCAGGGGCTCGCCCCCGGAGACCGGGTGGCGCTCTTCCTGGAGAACAGCCCCGCCTTCGTCATCGCCTACCTGGGCACCTGGTACGCCGGGGGCGTCGTCGTGCTCGTGAACACCCAGTACCGCCAGGTGGAGCTGGGCCACATCCTCGCCGACTCCGAGGCCCGGGCCTGTGTCACCGGGGCCGCGGGCGCCGCCGAGCTCACTCCCTTGAAGGCCCAGCTTCCCGCGCTCGAGTGGCTCGTCACCGTCGAGCCGCCTCCCCAGGCGGTGCCCTGGCCCACGCTCGACTTCGACGCGCTGCTCACCCGGGGGGCGGCCTCCTCCGCCGCGCTGTCGCTGCCCATGGGCGAGCAGCTCGCCGTGCTTGGCTACACCTCGGGCACCACCGGCCGCTCCAAGGGCGCGATGATGCTGCACCGCAACCTGCTCGCCAACGTGCGCGCCGTCACCGAGGCCTGGCGCTGGACGCGGGAGGATCGGCTGCTGCTCGCCCTCCCGCTCTTCCACACCCACGGCCTCATGGTGGGTCTGCACGGCACGCTCTACTCCGGCGGCACGGTGGACCTGCGCCGCCGTTTCGACGCGGCCGAGGTGCTCGCGGCCTTGAGCCAGGACACCTCCCTGACGATGTTCTTCGGCGTGCCCACCATGTACGGCCGGCTGCTCGAGGAGTCGCGCCGCACCGGCGTGCGCCCCCGGGCCCTGCGCCTGCTTGTGTCGGGCTCGGCGCCCCTGAGCGCCCAGCTCTTCCAGGAGGTGGCGGAAGCGTTCGGCCAGCGCATCCTCGAGCGCTACGGCATGACGGAGACCATCATGAACACCACCAACCCCTACGAGGGCGAGCGGCGGCCGGGTACCGTGGGCATGCCGTACCCGGGCCAGGAGGCGCGCGTGGTGGACGTGCGCACCCGCCAGCCGCTGCCGCCGGGAGAGACGGGGGAGATTGAAGTTCGCGGCCCCCACGTCTTCGCGGGCTACTGGCGGCGCCCGGACGCCACCGCCGAGTCCTTCGATCCCGAGGGGTGGTTCCGCACGGGGGACCTGGGCGAGCGCGACGCGGACGGCTACTTCCGCATCACCGGCCGGGCGCGCGAGCTCATCATCAGCGGCGGCTTCAACGTCTATCCCCGCGAGGTGGAGGAGGTGCTCGCCCAGCACCCCGCCGTGGCGGAGGTGGCGGTGCTGGGCCTGCCGGATCCGGACTTCGGCGAGCAGGTGGTGGCCGTCGTCGTCCCCGCCACTGGCCAGAGCGCCGAGCCCTCGGCGTTGGTGGAGTTCTGCAAGGAGCGGCTCGCCAGCTTCAAGAAACCCCGCCGGGTCGTCTTCGTGGAGGCTCTGCCGCGCAACGCGCTCGGCAAGGTGCAGAAGCACGTGCTGCGCGAGCGGCTGCTCGGCGCGGGCCGCTAGAAAGGCGAGAAGACCTGCGTGGGCTTCTTCTTCTCGGGCGCGGTGTCCTCGCGCTCGAGGGTGATGGGCCCGAAGGTGGTCTTGCTGAAGAGGTTCAGGAGGCTCCGCAGTGAGCGCTGGATCGCCGTCCCCTCACACGCGAGGCTCTCGGCGAGCTGGGCGGATTCCCAGTCGAGCCGGTCATGCACGAGCTGGAGCTCCTCCGGGGATTGGGCGGACAGGAAGGAGATGGCCGACCACCAGACGCGCTCGCGGTAGTACTTGATGCCGAGCTCCCCGAGCACCTCGTCCAGGTCACCCACCAGCGCACCCATCAGTTGCAGCTCCCCGCCATAGTCGCGCGTGAGCACGGCTTCCACCTGGGGGATGGTATTGACGAGGATGTTGTTGACCTGATCGTGGTCGAACTTGCGCCGCGGCAGCAGCAGGTGATCCCTCCCGTCATCGTGCTCCTTGAGGTTGAGATAGATGCCGTAGGCGAGGTCGTAATTGATGTGGGCGTTGATGCCGAGCAGCATGTCCTGGAAGACCGACGTCTCGTTCGTGCCCGCCAGGCGGTGCGCCATCTTCCAGGCCCGCTCGCCGCTGCGCTCCTGGGTGCTCAGGGATTGGAAGTAGAGCAGGGAGAACTTCCCGGCCAGCTTATCGACCCACGGGGGATCGAAGAAGATGCGCTTGTCATAACGGCCGCGCTGGTGGACGGCCTGCCAGACGGCGGTCGTGATGAGGTAGTAGGCGCGCAGGAAGATGGCGCGCTGATCATTCTCTCGGTGGAAGTAGTCGAGCGCCGAGCGCATGGCGTCGAGGGAGTCTTCGATGTCCTTGGGACGGTATGCCTTGATTTCCGCGAGAGTCGCCATGAGTGCCAGACCTCCGGTGAAGGCTTCATCCTATGTTCCCGGGCTCCGCCCGTCGAACCACTTCCACACGGCCCTGACTGCCATTGACGCGCACCCGATCACCCGTGCGCAGGCGCATCGTTGCGTTGCCACAGCCCACCACCGCGGGGATGCCCAGCTCCCGGGCGACGATCGCCGCGTGGGACAGGGGCGCGCCCACGTCGGTCACGACCGCGGCGGCGCGTGGGAACAGGGGCGCCCAGCCGACGTTGGTCACGGTCGTCACGAGGATCTCCCCGGCCTGGAAGGTGTCTCCCTCCTCGGGGGAGGTCAGCAGCCGCACCGGGCCCTCGACGATGCCAGCCGCGCCCGGAAAGCCGGTGATCGCCTCCTGAGCGGGCGCGCTGTCCCCGCGCGCATCGAACACATCACTCCTCCGCCGGGGATCGGCCGCCCATTGGAAGGGATCGAAGCGGCCGCGGATCAACGTCGGGTAGACCGGCAGGGCCGAGTACCGGGCATGCGTGGCCCGGCGGGCCGGGACGAACGCGAGCGCCGTGGTGTCGCCGCGCAGCAGGGCGAGGATCTCCTCATGGTACAGGAAGAAGAGGGTATCCCCCTGGCCCGTCAACGTCCCCGCCCGCAGGACGAACGCGCGCAGCACCCAGAAGGCACGAATCACCTCCGAGCGCGCCGCCTCCCGCGCATGGGCCTCCGCGGCGGCCAGGTCCAGCAGTCCGCGTATCTTCGCGGCCCGGCTCGGATGGTTTCGTTGGAAGCGTTCCCAGGCGGCGTCCCGCGCCTCCTTCTGACGCGCGAGCAGCGTGTCCACGTCCACGGGGGCCTCGCGCGCCTGGGCGAGCTGCCGGTCGATCCACTCCGGATCCTCGGCCGGGCGGGGGCGTGAGACCTCGAACTCGTGTGGACCCCGGTGTCCGTAGCGCCGGGCATAGGTCTCGCGGTCGAGCTCCCCCCGGCTCAATCGGGCGAGTGCCACGAGGGGCTCGAGGCTCGCCAGGGGACTCGCGCCGCTGCTCAGCCCCGACAACAGCGCGGTGGCATCGGCGTCTCCCACCCACTTGCCCAGCATGCGCCGCAGCCCGTGGGTGGCTCTTCCACTCCGCCGGCTCCCCGCTTCCAGCATCTGGGAGCACTTCTGGTGGTAGGGGAACAGCTCCTGGTCCCACAGCGCGCCCAGTTCCGAGGCGCTGGACGTGGCCTGGATCCGGGCGTGGAGCGCCTCGCAGCGCTCGGGGGCGGAGGAGACGAACGCGGCCAGTCTGGATTTGTTGGCCCGCACGCGCTTGCGGAGGCGTACCGCGGCGGGGATGAGCTTGCGGATGAGGCTCCAGCGCGAGAGCGGCAGCAGGGGGATGTCCATGCCCTCGGGAAGCCGTCCGAAGGCTTCCTCGGCGGTCTCGGCGAAGCGCTGGCGGCTCACGCCGAACGCCCAGCCCAGGGTCGCCGCGAGGCTCAGGTTCATGTAGGCGCGGCCACCGAGATTGCCCATGGGCGGGTCGTTGCCCAGGAAGAGCAGGGGCAGGGTCTCGGCGAGGAAGAGGCGAAGGAAGGACCACGTGCAGGGCGTCATCACGTCGGGGACCGCCTCGCCGAGGTTCGTGCTCGTCCACAGGTAGTCGCCCGTGAGGCTGTCATTCCACTCGCCCGTCGCGGGCTCATGGCCGCGCAGGGTGGTGATCGGCCGGGCCTGCAGCAGCAGGAGCCGGCCCCGGGAGAGCGCCCACTCGAGGTCCTGCGGGGTGCCGAATTCCTCCTCGAGCCGCAGGGCGAGCCGCCGGAACTTCCGGGCGAAGCCACGCAGCTCCGAGGGACCGGAGTACGTGCCCTTGAGCCGATCGATGGTGAAGGACGACGGCGTCACGTCGCCCGCGACCAGACGCTCGCCGAGCCCGCTCACGAAGTTGCCCACCAGCGCCGAGCGGTTGCCGGTCACCGGGTCGGCGGTGAAGAGCACGCCCGAGGTGTCCGCCGCCACCAGCTGCTGGATGACGACCGCGACCTGCTGCCCGGTGGCGAGTCCCTGGGCCTGGCTGTACGCCGTGACGCGGTCCGCATGACGGGAGCGGCGCACGGTGTCGATGGCACGCCTCACGGCGTCATCGTCCCGCACGTCCAGGACCGTCTCGAAGCCTCCGGCGAAGGAGGCCCGCTCCGAGTCCTCGCCGAGGGCCGATGAGCGGACGGCGAGCGCGCGATCGGGCTGGCCCGCCCGCAGCCGCGCGAGCGCGGTGACGATCTCGTCCCAGGACTCGGGACGGAGCGTGTCTCCCTCGAAGGCGCTCGTCAGGATGATGAAGCCTGGGGGGACGGGATGGCCCGCCTGGTGAAGCCGCGCGAGCACGCGCCCCTTCCCACCCGCTTGGGTGGCCTGCTCGGCGGTGAGCGCTTCGAAGAAGCAGACCGTGGTCATCATATCAAATGATGTAAAACGGGTTTATTCTTCGATTCAAGAAGCTCTCTCCGAGAGAAGGTATAACGATCCCTCGGGCCGCTGGTTCTTCTATGCGCGGGCCCCGCGCTCTACTCGCTGCCCGCCGGGGCGGGCCTCAGGCCCAGAGGCTCTGCTCGAGCGAGGCGAGCAGGGACGCGGCGACCTCGGGGGTGGGCATGCCCGCCTCGGTGACGAGGTCGGCGTCGGGCGGCGTGGCCACCTCCTCGCGCAGGGCCGCCACGGCCGCCCGGCGGGCCTCGCGCAGGGCGGTGCGCTCGGACTCGGACAGGCGGGCCTGGGCCCAGCGGTCTATGGCCCAGGACAGCTCGGCATGCCGGGTCTCGTCCTCGGCGATGCGTGCCATGGTGCCGCGCACCTGCTCATCGCGCGCGTGCAGCGCCTGGTGGTGGGCCACGAGCGCCCCGTACGTCTCGCGCGTGCAGCCCTCCACGGCGTTGTCCAGCGCCACCTCGAAGAGGGAGCGGAGCGGCAGCGCCTCCACCTGGGGCCTGGGGGGCGTGGCGCCGAAGCGGTGGGCCAGCCGCGTGCTGAGCTGTGTGTGCATCACTTCCTCCAGCGCGCTCGCCAGCGCCGCGTCCTGGAGGGCGCCATCCGCGCCGTGCAGGGCGAGCTCCTCGCGCAGGCGCAGGAAGGCCTGGATGGACGCGGCCTCCAGGTGGGCGGCCACCGCGAAGTGACGTCCCAGGGCCTCGGCGCAGACCACGCCATCCGCGGCGCGCAAGCCCTGGGGCCGCCGTCCGATGGCGCAATTGGGATTGCCCCGTTCGATGAGCTGGCTGCTCTCCTCTTGCACGTCCCCGGAGGCGGACACGCTCAAGATGTGGCGTGTCAGGTTGTTGCCCTCTCCGCAGGTGTGGCCCTTGGTGGCGATGACATGGAAGCCGCCGTTGGCATCGGCCCGCACCGCGCCTTGCTTCAGGTTGTCACAGCGCAGGTTGTAGCCATGGGCGAAGGCGAGCAGGGCGGCCTCCTGGTCCGTGTCGATGGTGCCCAGGAAGCCGCGCAGGCCGTCCATCGAGTCGATGGCCGTCACGTTGTCGCCCCGCGTCGTCGCGAGGAAGTAGCTGGAGCACAAGTCCAGGCAATTGCGCCGGAAGCCCGTCTGGGTGGTGAGGGCGTCCAACGCCGATTGACACGCCGCGGGTTGGGAGGCGGTCGCGCAGGGGGTGCCCGAGGAACTCAGCACGCCCGGGCCCTGGGTGGGCTCTTCTATCGGGTAGGAGTAGTAGTAGGCGTCGCGCAGCTGCACGAAGTCGGGTGGCACCGCGGGATTCAGTCCGGTCACCGCGAGCCGGCCATTCTCACAGGCGGGCGCGGTGTAGCCCTCCACGTCAACGATTCCACAACCCGCGAGAACCAGGGGAGAGGCGAGCGAGGCGCGGAGGGTACGAGCGAAGAGGTGGCGTAGCCGGAGGGGTTCCATGGCGGACTCCTGGGTGAAGGGGCGAGGGCTTCCTGAGCAATGGGGATGCCAGAAGGCGTGTGCCGGGTGTTCCGAGGCAGGGAGCCGGGCGTACCCTGGTTCCGCGGGCTCGGAATTCCGAGGGGCCCTGCGAGCGGTATCAGATTTTCCCTCCTGGACAGTTCAGGGGGCGCCTCCATGACATCGCTGTCCGGGTTCTCTCGGATTTTGAAGAGCGACGTCAGTTGCCGAACTCGGCATCGAACGCGGTGATTGCTTCCTCAATGGAAGCAAATGGCCTTGAGCGTTCCTCGGGAGCCACCTCACAAAACAGCCACAGAGTCGTCGCTCATGGTGCTGCATCAGTTCCGAGCTTACCGGCAACTCGATTCTGTCGGCACGCTGGACGACAAATCCCCATGGCGGGGTTGTTCGTCGCCAGCGTTGTCAGCTCTTCTGCAAGGAGGTCCTTCATGGAACGATCTTCGAGCCGATGAAACGAAGGATCGACGAGAGCCAGACCAGGGCATAGGCGATTGGGGGTCGTTGGGCGGACGCGATCTTCATCACCTCGTCCCAGTCATCGGACAATTGCCCCAGCGTCAGCTCGGACTCGGGAGGAGGAGTATACACCGAGTACAAATGCTCTTTCGGGATGTTCCAGTAAAAGTCCTCAGTGACTTCGATTTCCGTGTGGCCATTTTGCTCTAGATGGTCGAACAAAGTATTTGCTGCTTGTCGCAGATCGGAAAGTTGAATCTTCACGGTGCTCCTCCCAAATCGCGGATGTTCTTTTCGAAAGCCCGGATCTCGTCCTCCAGGTGTTTGATCCGGCCGTTGATGATCCTCTGCCGGACTTCCGGCGAAGGGGCCTTCCTCAAAATACCCTGATTATCAAAAGCATCGGGATTGGCCTTGTAGTCCGCCAACTTTTGCCGGTGTTCTGCCAGTTGTGCCTGTAGGGACTTGAGCGACTGCGAAGGGTTTGAACTGGTCTGTCGTCCTCGACCCATCATCGCCACTGCACCCGGTGTCAGGGCGATGGTCACGGATTCGGCACTTACGGCGACTGTCTTCACTTCTCCCACTGCCGCGAGACGGATACCCACCTGCATCTCCGCTTGCACCGCCGCATGCTGAGCACCGGGCAGCTTCGGCACCTTCGCGGCCAGGCCCGGCGCGGTGTTGCCGATGGCCGCCATGGCCAGCATGGCGAAGGCTCGCGCCGCGTTGCGACCCATGCTCTTGCCGTAGCGCTCGCCCGTCTCACGCAGTTCGTGGAAGGTAGTGGCTCGGTCCGCTTCCAGTACCAGCCGTTTGAAGCCCAGGAGCAGTCCCCAGAATGTGTCCACCCCCACGTAGGCGATGAGCGTTGCCGTCATTACGGCGGCGATGCCCTTGCTCACAGGCTCGGGCACCGTGAGCAGGAGCATGTAGGTGGTGCAAGTCCACAAGATGGCCGACACCATGGCGTGAGGGTCGGCCATGTTCTTGAACGCTTCCAGCATCTCATCCAATACCACCCCCTTCGCCAGTGCCATGGCCAGGGTGTAACGACCGTCTCCGTTGAGGGTAGAACCCTTCTCCAGCAGGTGCAGACAGTCTCCGGGTCGGCCCGTGCGTGCGCACCAGCGCAGGTAATCGCGCGTCAGTTCGGCTTCACCTCGCGAGGGCTCCTCCTCAAGGGTGTTTCCCGGTGCGAGGGCTGCGGAGAGACGGCGCGTGTGGCCGTCGTACTCGAAGGAGCCGGTGCGTGCATCCATTTCGAAGAGCCGCCGGGCGCTCTCTTGGACGTGGGTTGGATGCCTCACCTCTCGGGCTCGTGCTGCCATGGCGGCTTTGAACTCTTCGGGCTCCAGTCTCACGGGTCGTGCGCGGGAGCGAGGCACGAAGGTCAGTGGATGCGTTTCACCTGTGTTGAGGTGGACGACCCGGGACGCGGTTCCACAACCCACGAGGAGCAACAGCCACACGGCAATGAAGGACAGCTTCATCTGGGTGACCTTCCGGAAGATGGCCACCCCTGATGGGTCGCCTTCCGGAATTCATACCCAGCAGGTCCGACAACTCGGTGACCCCGCCAACCGGCGGATTCACCGTGCTGTGAGTCGATAGGGTTTAGAACTGCCCGGACAACATCACGCCACCGGGGTTGCCCGACATCCGCATCGACACACTCGACGGTTGTGCCGAGCCACCACTGCCACTGGCGGCTCGGCCGTGCAGCAGCAGGGGCACGCCCACGCCGAAGGCGGTACCCGCCGCGGCGCCCACCAGCACGTCCGTGAGGTAGTGCTTGTCCGCCCCCATGCGCATCAGCCCCACCGACGCCGCCGCGGGTACGCCCACCGCCCAGATGAGCCAGTTGTTGCGGTAGCCCCGCATCCCAGACACCGTGCCCGCCGCCGCCACGAGCGAGAACGCCAGGCTCGTGTGGCCACTGTAGAAGGACAGGTTGTTGTCGTTCGGGTTGTGCCCGAGGCCCTTCTGCTCCTCCGGCAGCACGTGCACGAAGGGGCGCTCGCGGCCCACCGCGAACTTCACCACCTGGTTGGCCAGCGCCGCCACCGCCGCCGTCTCCACGATCGTCAGGGCGTCCTCCGCGTAGTACCGCGCCGACGCTCCGCTCCCGGACGCCAGCAGGTACTGCGCGCCCAGTACGCCCACCGGCAGCACGCCGAAGCCGGCCACGTTGCTCCAGGTGTCCCACGTCTTGCGTCCCGCCTCGGTCTTTCCCGCCATGCCCCGGCCCCAGCGGTCCACCCCATTGAGGGTGTCCTGGCCATCCGGCGAGCGGTCGCACCATCGGCACGTGTTCGGGGCGAGCTGGTTCTTGAGGAAGGCCTCGCTGGTGATCCACAGCGCACCACTCACGCCCGTGATGAGCCCGTCCCGTGTCCAGTTGACGTCGAGCGCCCGCACCGTGGGTGCGTCCGTCGCTTGACGAGCCCCCAGAAGCGCGGCGTCCGGAACTGGAGAGGAGGCAACCAGGGAAGCGAGTGCTAGAAAACAGAGGGCAGAGGGCATGGCGGCGAGCATAAATGCGCCCCCCTCATCGTTCTAGACTCCACTCCCCCCGTATGTCCGACCCCCGCCGCCTCCTCCAGGTCTTTCCCGATGCCGCACGCCGTCAAGCCGCCCTGCGCGCGGCGCGGCGGGACTCGGGGGTCGTGCGCGGAGACCTCTTCCTCGACTGGGCGGGGTTCCTCGACGCGCTCGGCGGCGTGCGCGAGCTGAGCCGGCGCCCGTGCCCGCCCCTGGCGGCGCGCACCGTGGTGGCCTCGCTCGCGCAGGGCCTGGGCCCCACGCCCCTGGGCGACTTCGTCCACGAGCCCGCCTTCGCCCGCGCCGCGCTCGAGGTGCTGTTGGATCTCAAGGCCGGGCGGTTGTCCCCTCGCGAGCTCCAGGACGCACTGGAGGTGCTGCCCCCCGAGCGGCGCGACCGCGTCCGGACGATCGCCCTGCTGCACCATGCCTACGAGCGGAAGATGGCGGAGCTGGGCCTCGCCGATCGTGAGGACGGCGTGCGAGGGGCCCGCGAGGCGCTGGAGCGCGGCGCCTGGCCCGAGGCCTGGGCCGACGTGGGCGAGATCGTGCTGCGCGGTGTCTACGATGTCCGGCCCTCGACGCTGGAGCTGCTGCTGGCCCTGGCCGCGGCGTGTGAATCGCGCCGGGTGGGCCTGCGCGTGGAGACGCCGGTGGGTGGCTCGCCCGTGGCGGACGCGGCCCTGGCGGCCCTCTTCCGCGCCTTCGAGAACCGCGGCGAGGTGCTCTCCCACGTGGATCTCTTCAAGGCGGACGTCACCTTCGAGTCCCGTCCGATGGGCGAGCTGGGCCGTCATCTCTTCTCGCCCCGCGCTCCCAAGGACGCGCTCGTGGGCGCGGTGGAGGGCCTGAGCCTGTGGAGCGCGGCGACGGCGCGGGACGAGGCTCGGCTCATCGCCCGGGACGTGCGCCGCCTCGTGTCGGAGGGCGTGCCTCCGGGACACATCGCCGTGGCCTGGCGCGACTTGAGCCACGAGGCGCACTGGGTGGCCGAGGCCCTGGGCGAGCTGGACGTTCCCGTGCGGCTGCCCTGGGGCGAGCCGCTCGTGCTGACCGGGCCCGTGCGGCTGGCGTTGGACTTGCCCCTGCTGGTGGAGGATGGCTTCCCCGCCGAGCGCGTGGCGGACGTGCTCTCCAGCCGCTACGCCCCTCGGCTCTCCGTGGGTGCGCCCGAGGCCCCCGCGACGCTCCTGTCGCTCGCGGCCGTGCGCGATGATCGGCTGGGCGCCTCGCGTGGCAAGGGCGCGTATGACGTCCGCCTGGACGCCCTGGCCAGGCGGTTGAAGCCGCTTCCGGATCAGGTGCGCCCCAAGGACGCGCACCGCGCTCACGAGGTGCTGGTGTTGCGCGAGCGGTGTCTCAAGTTGATCGAGGTCTGCCGGCTCATCCCGGAGCAGGGCCGCGCCTCGGAGCTGCTCGCGGCGTGGTGGCAGGTGGTGCGGAGCCTGGGGTTGTTGGACTCGGAGGGCACGCCGGAGACGCCCGCCGAAGAGGGACTGGGCGCGCTCGCGGTGGAGGCCCGGGCCCGGGACGACGCGGCGCGAAGGGCGCTCGTGGCGCGCGTGCGCGAGCTGGAGCGGATGCTCGCGGCGGTGGGCGGAGGTCCCCGGCTGCGTCGGCGCACCTTTGGCCGTTGGCTCACGGACGCGATGCGCGACGTGCACCTGCCGCCCCGGGGCTCGGCGGTGGGGGCCGTGGAGGTGCTGGAGGTGGGCGAGCTGGAGGGCCGTACCTTCGCTCATGTCTTCCTCGGTGGGCTGGCCGAGGGCCGCTTCCCGGGCCACGAGGTGCCCAACCCGTTGCTCGGAGACTCCGAGCGCCATGCGCTCAACAAGCACCTGGGCCGCGATGTCTTCCGCCTCACGGGTGGCGAGTTCGAGGATCGCGCGCCCTGGCGGCTCACCGAGGACCGGCTGCTGTTCGCCAGCGTCCTCGTGGCCGCCGAGCACACGGTGAGTCTGTCCTTCTCGGTGGCGGGTCCGGGTGGACAGGAGCAGGCGCCGTCCTCGTTCCTGGAGGAGGTGCGGCGCCTGACGGGAGCCACGTGGCCGCTGCGCTCGCTGCCGGCCATCGTGCCGCTGGACGAGGCGCTCACCCCGGCGGAGCTGCGCCAGCGCGTGGTGTTGGAGTCGCTCGCGATGGAGCGGCTGCGCGTCTCGGAGCCGGATCCCGCCCGCGCGGTGTTGCGCGAGCGCTTCTCGCACTCGCCCTGGTTCCAGGCGGCCCGGGAGATGATGCAGGTGGAGATCGAACGCCTGCATTTCTTCGGGGATGGGATCCGGGACGCGGGCCGCTACACGGGCGCCGTGGGGGCTCCGGACCTGGGCGAGTCGATCCGCGAGGCGTTCCGCTTCGATGCCGAGCGGCCCCTGTCCGCCTCGTCGATCGCGCGCTTCAGCAACTGTGGCTTCCAGGGCTTCCTGGCGTATGGGCTCAAGGTGCCCGAGCCGGAGCGGCCCGGGGAGGAGTTCGACAGCCGGGGGCAGGGCGTCTTCTGGCACCGGGTGTTGGAGGAGTTCTTCAAGCGGCTCAAGGAGCGCGAGCTGCTCGGGCGGGGGTTCAACGAGCTGCCGGAGGCGCTGCTGGACGCGGTGCTCGACGAGGTGCAGGAGCACTTCGAGAAACATCACTATGTGGGCCACCCCGCGCTGTGGCGCCTGGCGCGCGAGCGGGCGAAGAACATGGTGCGCCGCGTGCTCCTGGACGAGCGGCGGGGTCTGCCCTTCGAGCGGCTGGAGCCCTCGGGCTTCGAGCTGCGCTTCGGGCCGAAGAATCCGGCGGAGGGCTGGAGCGCGGTCACCCTCCAGCTCGGCGAGGACGTCATCCACTTCGAGGGAACCATCGATCGCCTGGACATGGCCGGGGGCGAGGTGGGCGTCATCGACTACAAGTCCGGCCATCTGTCGCGCTCGGAGCTGCGCAACAAGCTGTTGGATGCCTCGGACTTCCAGCTGCCGTTGTACCTGTACGCGGCGCGGGCCAGTGGGCACCAGGGCACGCGGCAGGCCGCCTGGTTCTCGTTGAAGACGGGCAAGGCGATCCTCCTGTCGGAGGTGCTCGCGGACAAGAAGCAGGAGCTGTCGTTGGATCTGGACGAGCTGCTGTCCACCGAGCCCGACGTGCGCCAGCGGCTGGCGGCGGAGCAGAAGCCCAACCTGGCCAACGCGGTGGAGTCGCTGGTGCGCCGCGTGAGGTCGGGACAGTTCGCCATGCGGCCCAAGGACTGCGGGCGCTGTGGCTACCAGGCCGTCTGCCGCATCACCGAGCGGCGGATCGTGGGCGAGGAGGGTGCCCATGAGTGACGCGCTCGCGCTGGCGTTGGAGCGCAACCTCGCGCTGCTCGCGGGAGCGGGCGCGGGCAAGACGTACAGCCTGGTGACGATGACGTTGCACCTGCTGGCTGGGGCTCGCGAGGGCTTCAAGCCCTTGCGGCCCGCGCGCCTGGGCATGGTGACGTTCACCGACAAGGCCGCCGCGGAGATGCGCGCCCGCGTCCGCGCACGCCTGGATGTGCTCGTCCAGGAGGAGCCCAAGGCCTCGCAGGAGCCCGAGCTGCGCGCCTCGCTTGAGCGCCTGGGGCTGCCGTTTCCCTCGCGCGACACGTGGCGCTCGCTGCGAGAAGAGCTGGGCTCGGCCTCGATTGGTACCTTCCACTCGATGTGCGGACAGATCCTGCGCCGCGCGCCTCCGGGCTCGGGCGTGGATGCCTCCTTCGACGTGCTCGACGAGCTGGAGGCGCGCTCGCTCGTGCTGGACGTGTGCGAGCGCGTGGTGCTGGATGCGCTGGAGTCCAGTGACACGCTGGTGCGCGAGCTGTGCGCGGAGATGACCTTCTCGGGCTCCGACTTCACCGAGGGCCTGGTGTCCTCGCTGGCGGAGCTGTACGGGAAGCTGCGCGAGGAGGGCCTGCCCGCGGCCCGGGCACGCGTGTCCGACCCAGGTGAGGCACGGGAGTCCTTCGACGCCCTCGTCGAGAAGTGCCGCGAGCTGTGCGGCACCGTGAGCGAGCATGACGCCAAGGGAGAGTGGCGGGGGCTGCGCGAGAAGCTCGAGCGCGCGCTCACGGGGCTCACCCCGGAGAATGTCTTCGCGCCCGAGCGGCTGCCCGCGCTCAAGGCGGCCTTCAACGAGGATGGCCGCGACGTGCGTCGGCTCAAGAAGGAGCCCGGCAACTCGATGAAGGAGCTGTACTGGTCCTTCTTCGGCAAGAGCGACGGCACGGTGTTGACGCTGGAGGACGTCGCCGCGGCGTGCCGCACGGTGCCCTTCGAGCGCACGTTCCGTGCGCTGCTCGAGCAGGTGGAGACGCGTCACGCGGAGGAACTCTCCCGGCGCAACGCCCTGGACTTCACCTCCCTGCTGGTGAAGACGAGGGATCTGTTGAGGGAGCTGCCCGACTTCCGCCGGCAGATGCAGGAGCGCTTCGGGGCGCTGATGGTGGACGAGTTCCAGGACACCAACCGCTTGCAGTTGGAGCTGGTGCTGCTCCTGGCCGAGAAGCGCGAGGAGGGTCCCCGGGTCGTGACGCCCGAGGACGATCTGGTGGCCGCGCTGCCGCTGGAGCCCGCCTTCCTATGCGTGGTGGGAGACCGCAAGCAATCCATCTACGAGTTCCGTGGCGCGGACGTGTCCGTGTTCGAGGTGCTGGCGCGGAAGATCGAGCAGGAGGGCGGCGTGCGCGACTTCCTCCAGCAGAACCGGCGCTCGGTGCCTCCGTTGCTCGACTTCTTCAACCAGGCGTTCGCGGGCGTGCTGGTGCCCGGCGAGGGTGGGGCGCGTCCCTACGAGGTGGTGTATTCGCCCGAGGGGGATGATCTGCTCGCGGTGCGTCCGGCCCCCGTGCCCGCGCCGGTGGTGGAGCGCTTGCTCGTGGAGGACGAGGACCTCACCACCTCGGGCGAGCTGCGCCTGGCGGAGGCGGACGCGCTGGCCAGGCGGTTGAAGCTGCTCCTGGCCCCGGGTGCTCCGCCGCTCATCGCGGTGACCAAGGAGCGCACGGAGGTACGTCCCCTGCGCGGGGGCGATGTGGCCATGCTCTTCCGGACCTTCAATCACCTGGAGGTGTACCGGCAGGCGCTCATCCGCCACGGCATTCCCCACCGCGTGCTGCGCGGCCGGGGCTTCTATGGCGCGCAGGAGGTGTTGGACCTGGCCTCGTTGCTGTCGCTGCTCGCGGACTCCGAGGACACGCTGGCCTTCGCGGCGGTGTTGCGCTCCCCGCTGGTGGGGCTGTCGGACGCCTCGCTCTTCCGCCTGGCCGGGCCCGAGGGCTTGTCCCTGCCCGCCGTGGAGAAGGCGGGCGCCTCGCTCCTCGAGCCTCTTCCGGAGGGGGAGCGCGCGCGGCTCGAGCGCTTCCTCGCGGCGCTGCCCGGGCTTCGGCGCGAGCGGGATCGGCTCGGCGTGCGGGCCCTGCTCCTGGCCACGCTGGAGCTGACGGGCTTTCGCGAGGCGCTGGCGGCCACGCCCTACGCGGAGCAGGCGAGCGCCAACGTGGAGAAGCTGCTCGCGCTGGCGGGCCGGCGCGACGAGCGCGGCACGGGCGGTTGCGTGACGTTCGCGCGCGAGCTGCAGCGCCTCGTCCACGAGGAGCCCACCGAGGCCCAGGCGGATCTGCTCGAGGCGGGAGATCCGCGCGCGGTGCAACTGCTCACCATCCACCGCGCCAAGGGGTTGGAGTGGCCGGTGGTGGTGGTGCCCGCCCTCGGTGGCTCGCGACGCTCCAACAGTGGGGGCCGGGTGCTCTTCGAGCGTGCACGAGGTCTCGCCCTGCGGCCCTGGCTGCCGCCGGAGCTGCTCGATCGCGTGGACACGAAGTTCCGCTCGCCCCGCTTCGACGCGGTGAAGGCGGAGATCAAGCGCCGGGAGACGGCCGAGTACCGGCGCCTGCTGTACGTCGCGCTCACGCGCGCCCAGGATCGGCTCCTGCTGTCGGGCGGCGAGGAGCGCAACGCCGCGGACTCGTGGTGGTGCCTGCTCGGCGCACGGCTCGATGAAGATTCCCGGCTGCGCGGCCTGGTCGAGGATCTGGACGCGAGGACGCTGCCGGAGCCCCCGGAGGTGGACCTCTCCGAGGACGTGGACGAGGCCGAGCAGGAGGCCCGGGTCGAGACGGCCTGGCAGCGGGTGCATGCGCGCCGGGACGCCGCCGTCCCCGAGTCCGTGACGGTGGAGGCGGGAGCGGTGCAGGACTTCATCGCTTGTCCGCGCCGCTACCACTACGTGCACCGGCTCGGCCTGCGCGCCGACGGAGTCGCCTGGGAGGCGCCGCCCCGCCAGTCCGCGCTCTACGTCGAGCGGGACTCCTGGGGCGCACCGGCTCCGAGCGTTCCGGATCGGGTGCTCGCCCTCTTGCGGAGGGTGGACTTCCGCCTGGCGGGTACGCCCGCTCCGGAGCGGCGGGCGCGCCTGGCAGCCTTGGCCCGGGAGGTGGGCTGGGCGGTGGAGGAGGAGGGCGTGGAGGAGGCGCTCGCCATCCTGGAGCGGTTCCTGGACACCGCGTGTGCCCAGGAGCTGGCGACCGTACCCGGAGCGCGGGTGCACCGCGCATTGCCCTTCGTCCTGGATCTGCCGGGAGTGGCGCCCACGGCCCTGGAGGGAGAGCTGGATCTGCTCTGGGAGACTCCGGAGGGCGAGGCCCGGAGCGTGATGTTCCTACCGGGCGGTCGGTCTCCCCGGGGGATCGAGGCGCATGCGGACTTCCTGGCGGCCGTGGCCTTGGCGGCCCGGCGGCTGGTCCGTGAGGAGGTGCCCCTGCGGGTCGGGGCCGTCTTCCTGGGCGGGGACGTCTTGGAGCCGGAGTTCTCCCCGGAAGAAGCAAACCTACAGCTTCCCGCCGAGCGCTTGAGGCAGGCGGCCCGGGCCCTGATCGAGGCGGATGTCCGAGGGCGCTGGCCCGGACGAGACGCCCCGGTGTGCGCGGGTCTGGCTTGTGGCTACATCTCACACTGCCACCCGGACGCCCCGGCGCGATCCAACTCGGTGACGGACCGTGCGGAAGCGTGCTAAGCGGCCGCAACTATGCCGAACGTCGTCGTCATTGGTGCGCAGTGGGGAGATGAGGGCAAGGGCAAGGTCGTGGACCTGCTCACGGAGCACGCCCAGGTGGTCGTGCGCTTCCAGGGAGGCAACAACGCGGGCCATACCCTCGTGGTGGGTGGCCAGAAGACGGTGTTGCATCTCATTCCCTCGGGCATCCTCCATCAGGGGAAGACCTGCGTCATTGGCAATGGCGTGGTGTTGGATCCCGCCGTCCTGGTGAAGGAGATCGACGCCCTCAAGGAGCGCGGCTTCCTCAAGGATGACGCGCACCTGCTCATCTCGGACAACGCCCACGTCATCTTCCCCTGGCACAAGCTGCTGGACTCGTCCCGGGAGAAGGCGCGGGGCGTGAGCGCCATCGGCACGACGGGGCGTGGCATCGGCCCGGCCTACGAGGACAAGGTGGCGCGCCGCGGCATCCGCGTGAGGGATCTGCTCAACTCGGAGCGGCTGCGCAAGCGCATCGACGAGCGGCTGCCCGGCATCCGCGAGGAGCTGCGCGAGCTGTGCGCCGCCGCCAGCGAGACGCCCCCCGAGCTGGACGCCAACAAGGTGCAGGCGGACTTCACCGCGCTGGGCGAGCGGTTGCGGCCCTACGTGGGCGACGTGTCGCTCTACCTCTCGGGCCAGGTGCAGCGCGGGGCGCGCATCCTCTTCGAGGGTGCCCAGGGCACGCTGCTGGACGTGGACCACGGCACCTATCCCTTCGTCACCAGCTCCAACTGCGTGGCGGGCAACGCCGCGGTGGGCTCGGGCCTGGGCCCCACGGCGATTGATCGGGTGATGGGCATCAGCAAGGCGTACACCACGCGCGTGGGCGGCGGTCCGTTCCCCACGGAGCTCACGGACGAGCTGGGGGACAGGCTGCGCAAGGTGGGTGACGAGTTCGGCGCCACCACGGGCCGTCCGCGCCGCTGTGGCTGGCTCGACGGCGTGGTGCTGCGCTACGCGGTGCGCGTCAACGGACTGTATAGCCTGGCGCTCACCAAGCTGGACGTGCTCTCCGGCATGAAGTCGCTGCAGATCTGCAACGCCTACGAGCTGGACGGCAAGCGTATCACCGAGCTGCCCGGGGACTACGAGGACCTGGCGCGCGTCAAGCCCCTCTACGAGACGCTGCCGGGCTGGGACGACAAGCTCGCCGGGGTGCGCACCTTCGACGAGCTGCCCGAGAACGCCAAGCGCTACGTGCGCCGCGTGGAGGAGATCTGCGGCGTGCCCGTCACCTGCATCTCCGTGGGGGCCGACCGCGGCGAAACCGTGCTGCTGCAAAACCCCTTCCGGAGCTGAAACCCCGCTTTCAAGGCAAAACGCCGGACAAACGGGGAGTCCCGGAAGTCATGTAGTGGACTCCCCGACCGGAGGGCAGGGGAGTCGGTGGCGCGTGTCAGGGAGGCACCTTAATTTCAGGTGCATGGACCGGGGCGACTCGAAGGCAGGAAGGCAAGTATTCCGCCCACACGCCGTGCTCGCGGCCGTCATGGGCATCGCGACGCTGCTCTGGCTGGGGGTGTTGCTCTACCTCCTGCGCTTCGACGGCGTGCCGGTGCAGACGTTCCTGTCCGCGCTCTTCTTCGTCCTCTTCTTCGCGGTGTCGGTGACCTACTACGGGCGCACCCGCATCGTCGTGGACGCGGGCGGCATCACGTACCGGGGCATGGTGCGCACCCGGCGCTTCTCCTTCTCGGACATCCGCAAGGTGGATGTGCTGCCCGGTCCGGTCACCGTGTACGCGGTGCGCGGCAGCCGGGGTCTCGTGCACTTCACCAGCCTCTTCTCGCACCACCAGCACCTGGCGCGGTTGCTCATCGAGCGGGCCGGTCTCTCGCCGCTGCACGCCTGAGCGTCAGCCCGTCAGGACGTAGGTGGCCAGCAGCCCCACCAGGGCCAGCCCCGCGCCCAGGACGAGCAGTCCCACGTCCCAGCGACCTCGCACGCGCATGGGCGCGCTCTCCGGCTTCTCGCCTGGGCGCTCGGGTTCGGGAACGGGGGAGGGCGCGGCCTGCTCCTCGGGAGGCGGCTCGGCGATGGGCTCGGCCGCCGGGGCCTGGAAGCGCAGCAGGGTCCGTCCCAACTCGATGATGTCGCCATCCTGGATCGGCTGGGGGGCCTCCACGCGTTTCCCATTGAGATAGACGCCGTTGGGGCTGTCCTGGTCCTCCAACAGGAAGGCGCCCTCCTGCTGGCGGATGCACGCATGGCGGCGGGACACGGCGATGTCCCTCAAGCGCACGGCGACCTCCAGGCTCCGTCCCAGCTCCGTCCGGACCTCCGCGAGGGCGAAGCAACGGCCCACGTCCGCGCCGGTGAGGCACTGGAGGGACGCGGCGCGCGAGACCAGAGGCGCTTCCGTGTCCCCCAACAGGTGCTTGAGCACGGCCACCGTGCCCACCTGCCGCTCGGTGTCCGCCCCGGGCGCCAGCAGCTTCAGACTCATTCCCTCGGGCAGGCCCACCTCCTCGCCGGGCAGCACCAGCCGCGCCACTTCCGGGGGCACCATCACCCCCGCCACCGTGAAGGTGCGGCGCGCCTCCACCATCAACCGGGGACCCTCGATGCGCAGCGTCAGCAGGCCGGGTGGCAGTCCTTCGAGGCGGACATGATCGTCCTCGCCGCCTCCCAGCAGGTGCACCCCCTCGGGAAGCTCGAAGGAGGTCGGGGTGCCCAGGTGCTCGAATTCGAAGTGCATGGCGTGGGAGGCGGGGCAAGGCGGAGACAGGCGCTGGCTACTTGCCGATCCGCTTGAGGGACATGTTCTGGACGTAGGAGCCCGGGAAGGTCTGTCCATTGATGGTGACCGACACGGTGCTGGAGAGATTGAGCTGGAGGGTCGAGCCCGTGAGCACCGCCGTTCCGGCCGTGAGCGTTTCCGTGGCGGTGATTCCTCCCTGGGTGACATAGGTACACGTCGTTCCTGCCTTGAGCGTCGCCACCTCCCCTTCGACATCCGCCGGCAGGGCGCAGGAGCCGGTCGAGTCGAGGATGATGATGTCCGACTCGACTCCCTCGGAGATTCGATACGACGCCGGGATGGACTTGGTGTCGTTGCTCACGCCATTGATGGTCATGGTGTATGTGTTCGACCCGGAGTAACTGCCGTGGAACTGCTGGCCCGCGGGGCCACAACCCAGGGCGAACGTGGTGAGCGGCAGGGAAAGCCAAATCATCGAGCGCTTCATGTGAGAACTCCTCGTGCGGGGGTCGCGGCCCATGGGGAAGGGCACGCGACGGGGTGGATGCCGGGGCCGCCTGTGCAGGACTCCTGCCAATCTCCACCCGAGCCGCGGGGACTCCCCAAGCCCCTGCGATTCAAGGACATGGCCGTGTGACGACGGACTCGCCGCGGTCTTCCCCATCCACTGCATGGGATGCTCCATCATCCACGCCATGGACGGATGCGCTGGGACTAGGATGGGCGACCCCGATGCGCTCCGCCCTTCGCCTGCTGCCACTGCTGCTGCTCTCGCTCCTCTCCGCCTGCCGTGACGAACAGGCCGGCCCCAAGCCTCGTACGAAAGCCCTGCCACCCCCCGCCCGGCTGCGCGTCCTGGACGCGGCTCCGGCGGACCTGACCTACCGCGCGGGCACCACGTTCGCGGGGGGCGCGGTGCGCTACCTCGGCACGCGCGTGTCTCCCGCGGTGGCCGCGCCCGGCCAGCCCGTGCAACTCGCGCACTACTTCGAGGCCCTGCGCGCCCCGCCCCAGGGGTGGGAGTTCTTCGTGCACGTGGTGGATCCCGGCTCCGGGCAGATGCTGATCAACGCGGACCATGGCTTCGCGGGCGGAGTGGGGCCGCTGGGCTCCTGGCCCGTGGGCAAGGTGGTGGAGGACGTGCACACGGTGGCCATGCCGTCCATTCCGGGACGGATCGTGCTCGGCTTCTGGCGGGGTGAGGAGCGCCTGGCCGTGGATGATCCTCGGGCGCATGCGGGAGACAACCGGATGTTCGGTCCGGAGCTGGGGGGCGCTCCGCCGCCCCTGCCCGAGTACACCGTGCACCGAGCCTCCCGGCCGCCGGTGCTCGACGGAGAACTCGAGGACGAGGCGTGGAAGGCGGCCACTCCGGTGGTGCTGCGGGGCAGCTTCGATGGCCGTGCCGTGTCCCTGCGCACCGAGGCCCGGCTGACCTACGACGACCAGCACCTGTATGTCGCCTTCGACGTGGAGGATCCGGATGTCTGGGGCACGTTCCGCAAGCAGGACGAGCCGCTCTACACCCAGGAGGTGGTGGAGGTGTTCCTCGACGCCAACGCGGACGGGCGGACGTACAACGAGCTGCAGGTGTCCCCGCACAACGTGCACTTCGATGCCTACTTCCCCGCGCGCCGTCAGGGCATGGACTTGAGCTGGGACTCGGGCATGACGAGCGCGGTGAAGGTCCGGGGCACGCTCGACGAGGCGTCCGACCGGGACGAGGGCTGGCGGGTGGAGATGAAGATTCCCCTGGCCCGCCTGGCCGAGGTGCCCCACCTGCCTCCGAACAAGGGGGACCGGTGGCGCTTCAACCTGTACCGGCTGGAGCACCCGGAGCGGCGGGGAGAACAAGGGCAGTCCTTTTCCCCGCTCTTCGTGGGGGACTTCCACGCGCTGCCGCGCTTCGGCTGGCTGATCTTCGACTAGGAGTTTCCTGAACAGAGGCCCGTCGTGTTCATCCCCTCGACAGCCGATCCACTTCTTTCAGGAGCGTGGGGACACGGTAGGGCCCATGCATCGTACGGACGCGTTCAGCCGCCACGGCAGGTTCCAGTCCCGCGGCGGTGACGTAGAGGGGCCGTGTGGCGCCGCCTCGCAGCACCGGCACGGCGAAGCCCGAGCCCTTGAACGCGGTCTTGGCCACGCCCACCACGGGCACGGAGCGACCGAGCGCCTCGTACGGGTGCGCGCCCAGTCCCTTCTCGGCCGAGGAGCCCAGCCAGACGTAGCCGTCGATGATCACCGTCGTCAGGGGCTGGTCGACCTGGGCGAGCAGGGCGAGCAACACCGGCAGCTCGCGCTCGTAGAAATGTCCCGGCTGATACTCGGCCGCCGCTGGCAGGTGGACCAGTCGCTGCTCCGTGGAGGCCGTGGCGGCCCAGTCGGCGAAGAGCAGCAAGGCTCCCCGCGCCTCGTGCTCCTGGTAGTGGACGTCGACGCACGCGAGCAAGGCGATGGCTACGCGTGCGGGGAAATCTCCCAATGCGCGTCCGCCATGGAGCGCTCGGTCGGGTCCCCGAGGAAGCGCAGGAAGCCGTTGAGCTCCAGGGTGTCGATGAGCTCCTCGGCCTCCAATTGAGAGAAGCCCTTCGCGGTCACGAGCAGGTCGCGCATGAACGCCTTGCCGCGCAGGTAGCCCACGGGTTCACCCGGAGGGAGCATGTGCTTGAGATCGGCGGTGAGCTGACGCAGGTCAGTGTCTTCGGAGATCATCGCCTCAAGGCTGGTGATGAGAGAGCGCGGGTGCAACCACATCCTCGTCTCTCGTCGAGGAAGGCAGGAAGGGGCTCAAGCGCACGTCGTGTCCGTCACTCTCCAGGGTGATGGCGCCCTGAAGGTCCGTGCGCAGACACTCCGTCCCCAGGGCCCGGTAACGCGCCTCCACCTCCGGGTGTGGAAAGCCGAAGCGGTTGCGGCGGCCCACGCAGAAGATGGCGAAGCGTGGACGCAGCCGGGCGAGCAAGCCCTCGGTGGAGGACGTGCGCGAGCCATGGTGGGGCGCCTTGAGCACCGCCACCGGTCCGAGCGCTCCATCCGCGAGCAGGGCCTCCTCGCCCGCCTCCTCCACGTCGCCAGGCAGCAGCACGGTGACGTCGCCATGGCGCACGAGCAGCACCACGCTCGTGTCGTTCTGGCCCTCGAGCAGCAGGCGATCTTCCGGCGGTCCAAGCACCTCCAGCGTGGCCTCCCCGAGGCGGTACGGAGCATGGCCCCGCTGCACTTCCTCGACGTGGGCTCCCTCCGCCGCGGTGATGAGCTGCCGTGACAGGGGCCCATCCGCGCTGTCCGCGGGCAGCCACAGCCGCTCGGTGGGCACCTGTCGCAGCGCGGAGATGAGTCCGAGCGCGTGATCCGGGTGGGGATGGGAGAGCACGGCCAGGTCCAACCGCTCGATGCGGGAGGCGCGCAGGAAGGGGACGACGACACGCAGCCCCGGATCCGCGCCGCCCGGCACACCGCCTCCATCGAGGAGCGCATGGTGTCCCGCGGAGCTGAGCACCATCGCGTCCCCCTGGCCCACGGAGAGGAAGGTGATGCGCAGGCCCGGCTCGGGAAGGACACGGGGGAGCAGCAGGGCGAGCACCAGGCTCGCGGGCACGAGGAGTCCTCCGAGGCGCCAGCGCCGCTCGCCGAGCGCCCAGAACGCGAGCCCCCCGCCATAGAGCAGCGAGGCGGCGGTGCCGAACGAGGGCAGCTCCACCGTGGCCAGGGGCACATGGGCGAAGAAGCGGGTGAGCCAGAGCAGCACCTGCGAGGCCCAGGCGCCGCCCCACAGCAGCGGGGTGGCGAGCACGGGCGCCGCGACGAAGAGGGCCGCGCCGCCGGCGGCGAAGCCGGTGAGCAGGCCGCACAGGGGCAGACAGACGATGTTGGAGACGAGCCCCGCGAGGCTCGCGCGGCCAAACGTCCCGGCCACCAGCGGAAGGCTCGCCACGGTGACGGCGGCGCTCGCGCAGAACGTCTCCAACACCGTCTCCCGGGTGCTCGCCAGCAGGCGCCGGAGCCGGTGCGGCTCGCGGGGATCGGGAGGCGGCAGGGGGACGGCCTCGCGCAGCGCGGGGGTGAGCAGCAGCAGGCTGAAGACGGCGAGGAAGGACAGCTGCAGCGAGAGATCGGCGACGCTCGAGGGCGTCCAGACGACGAGCAGCGCGGCGGCGGCGGCGAGGCTGTTGAGCCCATCGGCCCTGCGCCAGAGCGAGAGCCCCAGCAGGACGACGGTGGCCATCACCGCCGAGCGCACCGCGGGGGGCTGGTTGCCGGTGAAGACGACATAGGCCCAGACGAAGGGAATGGCGGCGGGGGCCGCGAGCCGCCGTGCATCCACCCGCCGCGACATGGGCAGGGCCGCGCCCGCGCGCACGAACAAGCCCCGCAGCAGGGCGAGCGTCATGAGCGCGAGCGCCGCCACGTGCAGCCCGCTCACGCTCAACACATGCGCCAGCCCGCTGCGCGAGAAGTCCTCCTCCAATGCGTCATCGAGCGCGGCGCGCTGTCCGGCCGCGAGGGTGAGGAAGAGGGTGGCCGCGTCGGGCGACGGCGCCACGGCATGCACCGCCCGGGCGAGCCCCTCCTGGAGCCGGACCAGCGCCTCGCGCCAGCGCGGGGCGGGGGACAGCACGAGCAGCCGCGCGGGCTCGAAGCCTCCGGTGAAGGCCATCCCCTGTCGCCACCGTTTCGCGGAGAAGTCCTTTTCTCCTGGATTCGCCGCGGGCTCGAGCGGCCGGAGTCGGGCTTCCAGGCGCAGGCGCTGTCCCGGCAGGAGGGGGGGAAGCGCGCCACGCGCGGACACGAGGGCGCGGAAGCGGGCGGGGGTTTCGGCCCGGGGTCCCACGCGGACGACGGCCAGCAGCAGGCGCGTGGAGTCCGCGGTGGCCTCCACGCGCTCCACCTCTCCCTCCAGGACCGCGCGTCCTCCTTCTCTGAGCGCGGGAGGCACATCCGCCCCGGCTTCCAGGGACGCCAGCCCCGCGCCCGTGAGCGCCAGGGCCCCGAGCACGCCCAGATGGGCACCAGGCAGGCGAGCGAGCATCAACACGCTCCCCGCCACGGTCGAAGCCATCAGTAATTGGAATGCTCCCTCGCCCGCGCTCGTTCGTATCCACAGACCCGCGCCGAGCATGAGGCTCACGGCGGGAAAGAACAGCGGACGTACGGTCAGATCTCGCCACGACGAACGGCCCATCACCCACCCCCCACCCACTCCGTCCAGTCAGGGTGTAGCACTCTACCCAAGAGGACACCCACGCAAAGCGGCGCAGGCTAGTCCGGGAAAACCCGCCGGGTCAAGACGCCAAAGTTGCTGGAGGGGTTGGATTGTGGTACGAGTGGGACGTTTTCCGAGGCCGGGTGTCGAGACCAAGCCATCCTAGAGGAGGCGGTAACGAGTGCAGACGAGCTTCAAGACCGGCGATAAGGCTGTGTACCCCGGGCAGGGTGTGGGCGAGGTGATGGGCATCGAGCACACCGAAGTCGCCGGGCAGCGTCAGTCCTTCTATGTGTTGCGTATCCTGGAAAATGGGATGCGCATCATGATCCCAATCAACAAGGTGGGCTCGGTCGGCCTCCGGGAAATCATCAGCGAGGAAGACGTCAAGCAAGTCTATTCCATCCTGAAGGAGAAGGACATCTCGGTCGACTCCACGACGTGGAACCGTCGCTACCGGGAGTACATGGAGAAGATCAAGACCGGCTCCGTGTTCGAGATCGCCGAGGTGCTGCGCGACCTGTACCTGCTCAAGGGTGACAAGGATCTGTCCTTCGGTGAGCGCAAGATGCTGGACACGGCGCGCTCGCTGCTCATCAAGGAACTGTCGCTGGCCAAGGACTGCTCCGAGGACGAGATCGAGTCGGACCTGAAGAAGATCTTCAACATCACCTGAGCCTCCTCGGGTGGACGTTGAAAACCCCGGCTCCCCATCAAGGGGGACCGGGGTTTTTCTTTGGGCTCCGGGGGCCCGCCCGGGCGGCTACGGGCCTCGAACCTGGGCCTGGGCCTGGGTCAGCGCCAGGCGGATGCGCGGCGCGTACGCTCCCCAGCCCTGGGCAATCTGCCGATCCAGGGCGTGCGCCTCGGTGAAGTGGCGCACGGCGGCCGGGGCGTCCCGGGCCTCCATGGCGGCCTGGCCCGCCTTCCACGCCTGCTGGAAGCGCTCCATCAGCAGGGCCAGGTTCTCCACGTGCTCGCGCCGGGCGAGGTTCAGGGCCGCCTCGACGTGTCCCGACTCGTATTGGGCGAGCACCTCCGCCTCCGCGTCGGGATTCGGGGCCGCGTGGGACTCGGGCGGCGGAGGCTTCGGGAGGGCCTTGACGGCGCCCTCCTTCACGGCGCGGCCGGTGTCCCGTGCCGGACGGGCGGCGGACTGGGCCTCCTCGGCGAGCACCTGGGCTCGAGCGGTGGGCGGCGCGGCCTCGGGGCTTGGGGAAGGGGCCTCCGCGGCCACCTCCACCTCGATGTCCGGCTCCCGGGCGCGCAATGGCTCGGACGTCTCCACCTGGGGCTCCTCGCGCAGCAACCGGACCGCCGAGAGCGTGAGGAACACGGCCACCAGGCCGCTCGACGCGGCGGCGAGCAGCACGAGGCGCTGGGCGCTCAGGCCCACCCGGAGGGGCGAGGACCGCCGTCCATCGGCGCCGCGGCGCGAGGGCATGGGACCCGGCCCTCTCACGCGCAGCAGCGCGTTGCCCAGGGCGATCTCATCCCCCGAGCGCAGCTCGCGCTCGCCCGTGAGCCGGACGCGGTTGACGTAGGTGCCGTTCTGGCTGCCCACGTCCTTGAGGAGCAGCCGGTTGCCCAGGCGGGTGAGCTGCGCGTGGCGCCGGCTGATGGAGGGGTGCTGCAGCCTCAGGTCGGACGAGGAGGCGCGGCCCAACGTCAGCACGCCCTGCTTGATGGGCACGAGCTGCCCGGTTCCGGGACCGCGCTCGACATAGAGGCAGGCGCGCTCGTGGCCGGGATCCTCGTACTCGCCGGAGGTGAAGCGGGTGGGAAACTCGCGATCCCTCTCCTGGCGGGAGGCGCCCGCCGCGTGCCGGCGCGAACGGCGTGGGCCCATGGGAAACTGGGGCACGCGCTGGGGGCGCGGATCATCGGCCTGCAGGGGCGCCACTTCGTCATCATCGAAGGGCAGGTCCACATCATCCGCGGGCGCCGTGGTCTCTCCGCCCTCCGCCGCGGAGGGCGGAGCGGAGCGGGGGGGGCGCTTGGGATTCGGAGGACTCATGGGGGTGCTTCTCCCAGGATTCGATGGCCGGGCGAGACGGGGGGTCTCCCGGGGCAGCAGGATAGTCTTTTTTCGGCCGGGAAGGGGGAGCGAGGGCCCATCTATGTTGACTGAGTAGTCATGCCCTGGTGAAAGTCCCGTCTTTCCGACTGCGCGTCGCAATCCGCAATCGGAACTCGAGAATCGACCGTCCAGGAGGTTCGTGCACGTGGCCGCCGCATCCATCCGCCTTTTCAACACGATGACGATGCAGAAGGAGACGCTGGTGCCTGTGGTCCCGGGCAAGCTGGGCGTCTATGTGTGTGGCCCGACGGTCTACAGCTACGTCCACATCGGCAACGCGCGCACGTTCACGTCGTTCGATGTCGTGGTGCGTTATCTGCGCCATCGCGGCTTCGACGTGACGTACGTGCGCAACTACACCGACGTGGACGACAAGATCATCAAGGCCGCCCAGGAGACGGGCGAGGCCCCGGTGGCGCTGGCGGCGCGGTTCGTGGAGGCGTTCCGCGAGGATGCCCGGGCCCTGCGCCTGCTGGAGCCGGACGTCTCGCCCAAGGTGAGCGATCACATCCCGGAGATCCTGCGCATCATCGGCAAGCTGGTGGACAAGGGCGTGGCGTACGCCTCCCAGGGCGACGTGTACTTCTCCGTGCGGCGCTACCCCGACTACGCGAAGCTGTCCAAGCGCGACCTGGACGAGTTGTGCGTGGGCGAGCGCGTCCAGCCCGGTGAGCAGAAGCACGAGCCGCTGGACTTCGCCCTGTGGAAGGCCGCCAAGCCGGGCGAGCCGTCCTGGGACAGCCCCTGGGGCCCGGGCCGGCCCGGGTGGCACATCGAGTGCTCGGCCATGAGCGAGCGCTACCTGGGCGAGACCTTCGACATCCACGGCGGTGGGTTGGATCTCATCTTCCCGCACCATGAGAACGAGCTCGCCCAGAGCGAGGCCGCGAGTGGCCACACCCTGGCGCGCTACTGGATGCACTGCGGCTTCCTCGATCTCGAGGGGGCGAAGATGTCCAAGTCGCTCGGCAACGTGGTGCGCCTGCGCGAGGCGCTGGAGCGGGTGGACGCCGAGGCGCTGCGCTTCTTCTTCCTCTCCACGCACTACCGCCACCCGCTGGCCTTCTCGGACAAGGGCCTGGCGGACGCCGAGCTGCGCATGGAGTACTTCTACGAGACCCTGCGCAAGGTGGACGAGCGCGTGGGCGGCAAGGAGTTCGCCCCGGGTCCGCTGCACGGCGACGCCGCGCGCTTCATGGCGGACTTCGAGGCCCAGATGGACGACGACTTCAACTCGGCGGGCGCGCTGGGAGTGCTGTCGGGCCTGTTCGCGATGATGAACGAGCTGGTGGACAAGCCGCCGGTCAAGGACAAGGCCCTGGTGGGCCGCACCCTGCGGGCGTTGCGCGAGGACGTGCGCAAGGTGTCGGGCATCCTCGGCCTGTTCGAGGAGGAGCCGGTATCCTGGCTGCTGCGGCGCCGGGACCGGGCCGTGAAGGAGCGGGGGCTCGACGTGGCGCGGGTGGAGCAGTTGATGGCGGCGCGCGCGGAGGCCCGCAAGGCCAAGGACTTCGCCGAGGCGGACCGGCTGCGCGGCGAGCTGAAGTCCCTGGGCGTGGAGATCATGGACACGGCGGCGGGCACCCAGTGGAAGGTGGCCGCGCCCGCGTAGCGCTCCCTCCTCGGCGGGGTGTCCAGGTGCCCACGAACGACGAGCCCCCGAGGGCTCGTCGCGCGCCGATGACGCATTGCTTCCGCCTCCATCGCGACAGATGCGGATTCCCCGCACTTATCAAATTCCAAGAAAATATTAGGATTGGACGCCCACTCACCCACTGGGAGTCCATCCATGCGCTCGAGGCCACGGTCCATTTTCATGACGATGATGTGGGGAGTCGCGCTCGCGGGAGGCTCCGCGTTCGCGGAGAGCCCCCAGCCTTCCGACATGGCGGTTGCGCGGGGAGCGCTCGCGGCGAGTGCCAGCACCTCGCGTTGGACGGAGGAGTTCGCCACCGGCGAGGGCACGGGTGAGCTCGTGCGCACCCAGGAGGGGTTGCTCTTCGAGCCCTATGCCGTCATGCGCAGACCGGAGGGGTTGAGCCGGCTCATTGGCCTCTACACCTTTCCGGCCCGCCGGTTGGAGCA
This sequence comes from Cystobacter fuscus, assembly GCF_044360685.1. GTDB lineage: Bacteria > Myxococcota > Myxococcia > Myxococcales > Myxococcaceae > Cystobacter > Cystobacter fuscus_C. The sequence continues at coordinate 3,515,125 of NZ_CP043491.1, forward strand.
GCCCGTGGACACGATCCGGCCGCTGCTCCAGGCGAGCGCTTCCCCGGAGATGGGCGTCGAGGTGGATGTCCGGGTGCGTGCGCCCGATGGGGCCTGGAGCGAGTGGCGCACCGCCAGCGCGGGAGAGGCCGCGCGCCTGCCTCGCGCCGGCACGGAGGTGCAGGTGAGGCTCGCGCTCCTCGCGGACGAGCGCGGCCGCGGTCCCGTGGTGCGGGAGGTGCGGCTGGAGGGCTCGCTGGAGGGAGTCCCTTCTGGGGAGGAGTTCCAATCCCTGGCGGCGCTGAGCTACCGCGTCTTCGCCACGCGCGAGGGCCTGGTGGGGGGCACGACCGCCAATGGCCATGTCATCAAGTCCAACGATCGTTTCGTGGCGCTGCCGTCGCGCCGGGCGCTCGCGTCCAATGGCGGCTCCGAGTACCAGGTGAAGGTGTGCTACCCGAAGACGGGCAAGTGCACGACCACCTCCGTCTGGGACGTGGGGCCCTGGAACACGAAGGATGACTATTGGAATCCCTCGAGTGTCCGCGAGATGTGGAAGACCCTGCCGCAAGGCAAGCCCGAGGCCCAGGCCGCCTATCAGGACGGCTTCAACGGCGGGTTGGATCAGTTCGGGCGCCGTCCGGCCAACCCCGCGGGCATCGACATCGCCGACGGGGCGTTCTGGACGGACCTGGGGATGAGCAACAACGACTGGGTCGACGTGACGTACCTGTGGACCTCGGGAGGCACCACCCCCACGGGCCTGGTCATCGACAGCAACAACGCCAACAACGACAGCACCCGGGGCTACATCCAGCTCTCGGGCACCAGCTGGGCCTCGTCCACGAACGTGGCGGGCTACTTCGGCTCGAACTACCTCGCCTCGCCCACCGCGGCCGTCTCCGAGCCGGCGACGTTCTGGTTCTACCTGCCCACGGCGGCCACCCGGACGATCGACGCCTGGTGGACCGCGGCGAGTGATCGCTCGACGACCGCGCCCTTCATCGTCTGGGACGTCAATGGCACCCAGCTGGCCACCGTGAAGGTGAACCAGCAGGCCAATGGCAGCAGGTGGAACACCCTCGGCACGTGGAGCTTCCCCGCGGGCTGGAACAAGGTGCAGCTGAGCCGCTGGACCACGGCGGGCTCCTACGTCATCGCCGACGCGATCCAGGTGCGGTAGCGGTGTCCCCGCTCTCTCCCGGTCCGGGTGCTCGTCACGGTCCCGTGGCTCCTGTGAGGGGCGAGAGCCCCTCCTGGGATTCGAGCTGGTCGAGCTGCTTCTTGATGAGGACGCGTTGGTAGTTGGTCGTCGCCTCCTTCAGCCGCGTGGTCAATGCGTGCAAGGTCTCGGCGATTTGTCCATGAAGGCGGCCCGTGGAGCACAGCGCATACTTCAGACGATCCAGCCGCCACTGTTGGGTCGTGCCGAGACTGGAATCAGTCGGCTGGGGAGGAACGGGCTCGCACTTCACCGGGCCCGAGGGCTTCGCGGGCGGGGGGGATTTCTCCTGCTCCACCCTGGACGACTCGGCTGCCTGGAGCTTTTTCGCTGATGTGGTGGCTTGAGTGTTCAGGGCCTCGGCGGACTGCGAGTGCTTCACTTCTTCCTCGAACTTGTCGACCCGCTGGCTGATGAGGATGCGTTGGTAGCTGGTCGTCGCTTCCTTCATCTGAGTGGTCAGTGTCTCCAAGGTTCTGGCGGTCTCGCCACGAAGGCGGCCCGTGGAGCACAGTGCATACTTCAGACGATCCAGCCGCCACAGTTGCCTTGTGCCGAGACTGGAATCGGCCGGCTGGGGAGGGACGGGCTCGCACTTCATCGGGTCGGCCGGCTTCGCGGGCGCGGGGGGCTGGTTCTCCGCCAGGGCCTTGGGGGACGGCTCCGCCACGCGGGGGGCTTCAGTGGGTTCTGGCGGAGGTGGCGCTATCTCCCTCTTGACCTTGCGCCGCATGTCCTCGAAACGCGTTCTGACCTTGGGCGCGATCTTCTGCTCGGGAAGGGCCACGTCGGGCCTGAGCAACAGGGCTGCCCGGAAGGCGGTGAGCGCCTCATCCTGCTTGCCCATGTCATACAGGATGAGCCCCTCGTAGAGGGACAGCGTGACCTCGTCCTCCGTCCCCCGCTGCATCTGGCGAGCGAGTTGGATCTGACTCAGCGCATGCTCGTAATCCAGACTCTTGTACAGATGCCGGATCGAGGTGATGCAGTTCTTCACCTCGCTGTCGTTCGCGGCCGGGACGGAGCGAGGCAGCAGCAAGGCCAGCGCCACCACCATCGCGGAGGCGCTCCTCATGTCGAGACCGGTTCTCAAGTGGCTACATCCCTTCCAAACGGAGCAATCCTGGAGGGGATGAGCAAAGGGCGAAGTCGCCCCGGGTGCAAAAATATCGCCGCCCGGAGCCCGCTCGGGACTCCGTGGCGGCGGACGCCCTCGCTGCTCCGTCTACTTCGCGGTGAAGGTGGTGTCGTTGCGGTAGAGCAGGGTCTTCGACCAGTCGGGCAGGAAGATCAACGTGTCGACCCGGTAGGTCCCCGCCGCGAGCGACGTCGGAATCGTGAACGCCGTGGTGTACGAGCGCGTCTGCCCGGCGGTGAAGGCCTGGGCCGTGTAGCTCTTCTCCGACACCAGCTCCGTCGTGGTGGCGTTGCGGATCTCGTACTTCACCACCAGGCTCCTGGCCGTGGACGAGGTGACCGAGCCGGAGACCTGGAAGCTGGTGCCCCGCGTGACGGTCGTGGGGCTCACCGTGGCCTTGCTGGCCGAGACGGCCTCGGTCGGCTGCGGCTCGGTGGGCGTTTCCACGTAGTAGCTCTTGAACAGCGCGGCCGAGTTGGGGAACTCGGTCTGGAAGTCGTGGCCGCTCCGGCTGTCCACGTCGGAGAGCTGGTGATGGCCGTCCGGCGCCTGGCAGTCGAAGTACGAGTGGTAGCCGACGTTGTTCGCCGGATTGAAGATGAACTTGAGCATCTGGTCGACGTAGTACGTGTTGTCTCCGCCACCTTGCGTGGCCGCGTCGTTCACGCCCCACTCGGGAACGGACAACGGCTTGCCGTGCGCTTGCGCGAAGTCGCGGAACCTGGTCAGTGCCGGCGCGAACTGCGCGTTCCAGACCGACTGCCAGCGGCTCAGCGCGCACGAGCCCGTGCAGCCCGCGGGAACCGGATAAGCCCCGTTCCAGCCCTGGTCATACAGGTCGAACCCGATGTAATCCACATACGCATCCCCCGGGTAGGTGGTGGCCAGGTCGCTGGCCGGGATGTCGTAGTTGGGATTCCAGTCGAACTTGAAGCCGGCGGCCGGTTGGGCGGCGCGCATGGCCGTCACGATCTTGCGGAAGCAGGCGGCGAAGTTGGCCTGTTGTCCATTGCCGGAGTACCACGGCATCCAATTACCGCTGAACTCCCAGCCCAGACGGATGATGGTGTTCTGGAGCTTGTAGGAAACCAGGTTGTTCGCCAGCGTCTTGAACCGGTAGTCGTAGGTGCCCTGCGCGCACTGCGCCAGCGAGCCCTGCCCACTCGGGAACATGGCGACCGAGTAGTTCAGGCGCCGGCCCGGCTTCGCGTTCACCCACGTGCTCCAGGAGCTGAGCTGCCAGGAGGGGTTCTCGATGTTGCCCCAGGTGTCCTTCGCTTGATGGCCCTGGCCCATGGTGACTTCATGGCCAAGCCAGCTTGAATAGGCGTTGATGACGTCGGGATTCGAGTAGACCTCACCCCGGTACACACCCGTCAGGGGCTCCGCGGCCGCATCCGCTCCCCAGCCCAGGACGGACATGGCGGCGAGGGAAGTGGCGAGCGTGAGGCCGACGGTTCTTGCACCAATCTTCAAGTCGATTCTCCAATTTTACGGTTCTAATAGGATTGTCGGTTTTGCCCGGGAAAGGTTGCTGGTGCGCGCCACGTCATGGGGCGGACGGGCGCTCTCTTGTCGGCGCTTTACCCGGAGTGCTCCCACTGTTGACAATCCGTTCCATTCACTGCTGCTGTGGGATGGGTCGGACGTGTCATTCCGAGAAGGAACGTGTTTCGAAATGAAGACCGTCATCCTCGCGCTTGTCGCTCTGTTCTTCGCCATGCCTTCAGCGGCCGTCGACAAGAAGTCGTATCCCAACGCCAGACAGAGCTATCCCTTCGTGGTGAAGATCAGCGACTTCTACGGGGCGGAAGGGTTCGGCTTCGATTACTACCTCGACAAATCGAAGCTCGTGGTCGTCTTGTGGGACGACCTGGGAAGCCCCCGGAAGGAAGTCCTCTCCAAGTCGCTGACGAAGGCCGAGGCCAGGGAGTGGGCGAGCTATCTCGAACGTCTGCCCACGGGGCAGTTGAAGGATGCGTATGTCAATTCCGGCGTCGACGACGGCTTGCAGCAGACGTTTACCTTCAAGTCGGGCGGAAGGGAGAAGACCGTGGACGTCCGGAACATCCGAGTCGAGGAGCTCGAGAAGCTCTGCCGGAAGCTGAATCTCCTGATCCCCGACAAGCACCTGCGGCTGCGAGTCAGTGACGGGTGAGGAGCGCGAACCCGGGGGCCTCGACCGGCACGCGCCGCAGCAGCGAGGCGAAGGGGGAGGGCGCATGGTCCGACAGCACGACGACTCCGGTGTCCGTCTCCTCCGAGAAGCCCAGGAAGCCCGAGTAGCCGCCCATCGCCGAGGAGCGCCACACGAGGGACCTGCCCCGCACCCGTGACACGTTCCACCCGAGCCCCACCCGCTTGCCCCAGGTCTTCACGCGCGGGGTGTGCGCCAGCCGCGCGGCATGGGTGAGCCCGACCTGCCAATGTCCCAGGTTCGCGTCGAGGAAGCGCAGCAGGTCGGGCACCGTCGAGTAGAGCGCCCCCGCTCCGGGCAGTGCCGACCAGGTCCAGGCGGGCACCGGCTCGCCCCGGGCGGTGTGGCCGCGAAGCACGCGCGGCTCCTGGGTCTCGGAGGGACGGGCGGTGGTGTCTCCCAACTTCAGCGGCGTGCACAGCCAGTCGCGCACCGCGTGGGCGTAGTTGAGCTTCAAGCGGCGCGAGAGCGCATGGCCGAGCACTCCCATGCCGATGAGGGACTCGGCGTACCTTCGCGGCGGCGGACGCGGAGGGTGGTAGCCGCGCAGGAAGTCCCCGAAGAGCGTCGCGTTGTAGTGGCCGTAGGGGTCGGCCGGGTTCCACGTGCCCGTCCACAGGTTCGGCGGATCGTACGGCATGCCCGAGGTATGCGTCGCCAGTTGCTCGAGCGTGATGCGGCCGGCGGCCTCGTCCGGTAGGAGCGAGCGGGGAATCAACTCCTGGAGCGGCGTGTCGAGCCTCGCCTCGCTCCGGTCCACCAACAGCGCCAGGAGGGTGCCGGTGAAGACCTGGGTGAGTGCGCCCAGGGCATACAGGGACTCCTCGGCGGGGGGCGCCCCCTGGCCGCGCAGCATCCGCACGTGGTGCTCGCCCCGGTGCGTGATGCCCACGCACAGCGCGGCCGAGGGATACGCGCCCACGTAGCGCCGGGTGGCGAGGAGCAGGGCGTCAGCGGGTGAGCCAGGGGGAGCACGAAGGTTCATGGGGCCGGGGGTCGATGCGCTCACGCGCATGGGATTGTCGCGCGGACGAATATCCCATCCATTGGAATGACGGCGAGTGCTCCGTCCAGGGGCGGAGTCTTTCGCGCCGGGGGAGGGGATGTTGTATGTCCGTCGCCCGCGGGCCCGAGTTCCGTCGTTTTCCCGGGAGGCGCCTTGGAGACACGCACGACCAGTGTCCTGCTCGTTGATGATGATCCCGCCAACCTCTCCACCCTGGAAGCCGTCCTCGAGCCGCTCGGCCAGCGGCTGGTGATGGCGGATTCCGGACGCGAAGCGCTCCGGTGCGTGCTCGAGGAGGACTTCGCCGTCATCCTGCTGGACGTGCGCCTGGGGGACATGAGCGGCCTCGAGGTCATGGAGATGCTGCGCGAGCGCGAGCGCAACCGGCGCACCCCCATCCTCCTCATGACGGCGGCGGACATCGCGGTGCCGGAGCTGCTGGAAGGCTACGCCCACGGCGCGGTGGACTACCTCAGCAAGCCCCTCATTCCCCAGGTGCTGCGCGCCAAGGTGGCCACCTTCGTGGAGCTCCAGCTCGCGCGCGAGCAGGTCCGCCGTCAGCAGGAGGCCCAGCGCGTCCTCGAGCGCAGGCAGTGGGAAGCCGAACAGAGCGGCCGGTTGCACGCGCTGCTGCTCCAGGCCCCGGTGGCCGTCGCGATCACCCGCGGCCCCGACTTCATCCTCGAGTTCGCCAATGCCTTCTACGAGAAGGTCATGGGCCGCTCCGTGGAGCTCGGTCAACCGCTGCTCACGGTGCTTCCCGAGCTCGAGACCCAGCCCGGGCTCCTGGAGAGCTTGCGGCACGTGCTGGAGACGGGCGAGCCCTTCTTCGGCAATGAGTTCCCCGTCACCCTCAACCGGGGCGAAGGGGGCGCGCCGGAGGAGGCCTATTTCGACTTCATCTATCAGGCCGCCCGCGATCCGGCCGGGCTCATCACGGGCGTCATCTCCATCTCCGTGGAGGTGACCGGCCACGTCCGGGCGCGGCGCCGCTCGGAGCGCCTCGCCGAGGAGCTGCACTCACGCACGGAGGCGCTGCGCGAGAGCGAGGAACGGTTGCGGCTGGCGGTGGAGTCCACGGCGCTCGGCACCTGGGACTTCAACCCCCTCACCCAGGTGCTGAGCTGGGACGCCCGCTGCAAGGCGCTCGTCGGGGTGCCACCGGATATCCAGCCCAACCTCGAGTTGTTCATCTCGAAGGTCCACCCCGAGGACGGCGAGCGGGTATTGGCCGCGATGCGGCGCGCCATGGAGCCCGTGGGCGGCGGCCAATACGACGTCGAGTACCGCCATGCCGAGCCGCGAGAGGACGCGGAGTGCTGGATGCGCGCCACGGGCCGGGTGCACTTCGAGCAGGGCCGCGCGGTGCGCTTCACGGGCACGGTGCAGGACATCTCCGAGCGCAAGCGCGCGGAGCGTGAGCGGGGCCGGTTGTTGGACGAGGCGCGCCAGCGGGCCGAGCAGCTCCGGGGGCTGACCGAGGCGGCGCTGGCCATCAACGCCGTGGAGGGCATCATGCCGGCGCTGTCGCTCATCGCCGAGCGGGCGCGGGTGCTCGGGGGGGCCCAGCGGTGCTCGGTCAGCCTGATGGATGGCCACGAGGGCGTGGAGTCCATCACCGCCCTGTCGCTCGCGGATCCTTCCCTGGCCCGGCGCGGCGACGAGTCCTGGAGCGAGGAGGCCGGCCTGGCCGCCCGGGTGCGTGACTCGAACCAACCCCTGCGGCTGACCCAGGAGGAGCTGCGGGGTCATCCTCCGTCTCCACCCCCGCGCGGCTGGCTCGCCGTGCCCCTGGTGGGCCGCGACGGCGCCAACCTCGGCCTGCTCCAGTTGTCCGACAAGGAGCGGGGCGACTTCACCGCCGAGGACGAGGCCATCGTCATGCAGCTCGCCCAGATGGCGAGCCTCTCCGTGGAGAAGATCCGCCTGTACGAGCTTGCCCGCACCCAGCGCCGCAACCTGTTCGCGGCGCTGATGCAGATGCCCGAGCCCCTGGCGGTCCTGCGAGGCCCGGACTTCCGCTTCGAGATGGCCAATCTCACCTTCTCGCGCTCCGTGGGCGAGCGGCCCCTGGAGGGCCGCCCCATTCGCGAGGCGATGCCCGAGCTGGAGGGACAGGGCCTCTTCGAGACCCTGGAGCGGGTGTACCACCAGGGGGAGGCCGTGCTGCGCAAGGAGGTGGTGGTGCGCTGGCGGCGGTCGCCGGAGACCTACCTGCGTGAAGGCATCTTCAACCTCGCCCTCCAGCCCCTGCGCGATGGGGAGGGCCGGGTGGAGGGCATCATCGCCGTGGCCTTCGCGGTCACCGATCAGGTGGTCTCCCGGCGGGAGATCGAGGCGCTCGCCGAACAGCTCAGCCAGAGCGAGCAGCGGTTGATCACCCTCGCCGTCGACCTGGAGGACCGGGTGCGCGAGCGCACCGCCCAGCTCCAGGCCGTCAACCAGGAGCTGGAGTCCTTCAGCTACTCCGTCTCGCATGACTTGCGTGCCCCGCTGCGCCACATCATCGGCTTCGCCCAGCTCCTGGAGCGGCGCGCCGGCCCCGTGTTGGACGAGGTGTCGCGAGGCCACCTCAAGACGATCACCACCGCCGCGCGCGATGGCGGCATGCTCATCGATGATCTGCTCGAGTTCTCCCGGATGGGCCGCGCCGAGCTGCGCCAGTCGCGCGTGGACCTGGGGGCGCTGGTGCGCGAGGTGCTCCGCGGCCTCGAGCCCGACATGAAGGGGCGGAGCCTGGAGTGGCGGATAGGCGAGCTGCCCGCGGTCAAGGCCGATCCGGTGCTCGTGCGCCAGGTGTTGCGCAACCTCCTGGCCAATGCCCTCAAGTACACCCGGCCCCGGGCGCAGGCCCTCATCGAGGTGGGGGCCCGCGAGGCGCAGGGCGAGGTGGAGGTGTGGGTGCGCGACAATGGGGTGGGCTTCGACATGCGCTACGCCGACAAGCTCTTCGGCGTCTTCCAGCGCCTGCACACCGTCGAACAGTTCGAGGGAACGGGGATCGGATTGGCCAACGTGCGGCGCATCATCTCCCGGCATGGGGGCCGCACCTGGGCGGAAGGCGCCGTGGATCAGGGGGCCACCTTCCACTTCACCCTGCCCCGGGCCGCTTCCTGATAAGACGGACTCCTTCGTGAGCGAACTCGAGAGAACCTTCCTGGTGGATGCTCCCCCCTCCAGGCCCCTGTCGCTCCTCCTGCTGGAGGACAGCGCGCTGGATGCGCAGCTCATCTCCGCGTGCTTCGAGGAGGTGGGGCTCGATGTGCGCCTGGTGCGCGTGGACAACCAGGCCGGGTTCACCCAGGCACTCGAGGGGTGCCCCTTCGACCTCATCCTCTCCGACTACAACGTCCCGGGCTTCGATGGTCTGGCCGCGCTGAGCGCCGCCCGGAGCGTCTGTCCGGACACTCCCTTCGTCTTCGTCTCCGGCGCGCTGGGCGAGGAGCGCGCCATCGAGCTGCTCAAGTGTGGGGCGACGGACTACGTCCTCAAGGAGCGATTGGAGCGGCTCGTGCCGTGCGTGACGCGGGCCCTGCGCGAGGCGGAAGGGGAGCTGCGGCGCAAGCGCGCCGAGGAGGCCCTGCGCAAGTCCGAGGAGCGCTACGCGCTGGCCATCCGGGCGACCTTCGACACCATCTGGGATTGGGATCTGGAGACGGACTTCCTGCTCTGGAACGACACGCTCCACCAGGTGTTCGGCTACACCCCGGAGCAGTTCGGCTCGCATCCCGATCAGTGGGCCGCGCGCGTCCACCCCGACGAGCGCGAGCAGGTGGTCCAGGGCCTCCGCGACGCCATCGGCTCGAGCGCGGAGCACTGGATGGCGGAATACCGGTTCCTGTGCGCGGACGGCGCCTGGCGCCATGTGCTGGATCGCGGCTACATCGTCCGGGAGCCCGGCGGACGGCCCGTGCGCATGGTGGGCGCCATGCAGGACATCTCCGAGCGCAAGCGCACCGAGGAGGAGCGGCAGCGGCTGCTCCAGGAGGCCCACCGCCGGGCCGAGTTCGAGCAGCAACTCATGGGCATCGTCAGTCATGATCTGCGCAACCCCTTGAGCGCCATCCTCATGGCCGGCACGCTGCTCTTGCGCCACCAGGACACCCAGCCCTGGCAGACCAAGATTGTTACCCGCATCATGTCCTCGGCGGATCGCGCCCACCGGATGATCCGGGATCTGCTCGACTTCACCCAGGCGCGTCTGGGCGGTGGCATCCCCGTGAGCCCCGCGCCGCTGGACCTCCACGAGCTCGCGGCCCAGGTGGTGGAGGAGGCCCGCACGGCCCACCCCGGGCGCGAGCTGCTGCTGCTGCGCACGGGCGATGGTCAGGGGCGCTGGGACTCGGATCGCATCGCGCAGGTGCTCTCCAACATCCTCGGCAACGCCCTTCGCCACGGCCTGGAGGGCACCCCGGTGCGCGTCGAGACGGAGGGGCTGGAGGCGCAGGTGCTCATGCGGGTGCACAACCAGGGCGCGCCCATCCCCCCGGACCTGCGGCCGCACCTCTTCGAGCCCCTCACGCGCGGCGGCCCACGGCCCGGGCAATCCGACCGGAGCATCGGCCTGGGGTTGTACATCGTGCGGCAGATCGTCCTGGCGCACGGGGGCCAGGTGGAGGTCTACTCCACGGCCGACGAGGGCACCACGTTCACGGTCCGCCTGCCCCGGCTCGCCGGCGCGCGGCCGGCTTCCACCGACGAGGCACGTTCGACATGACGCGGATCTCCCTGCTCGGGCCCGGGACGTTCTCCGAGGAGTCCGCCCGCCACTTCCTCGGGGCGGTGCCCCACGAGCTGCTTCCCTGCACGCTCATCGCCGAGGTCTTCCAGGCGGTCGTGTCGGGCCGGGCCGACCTCGGTGTCATTCCCATCGAGAACACCCTGGAGGGCTCGGTCAGCCAGCACCTGGACTGGCTCGTGCACGAGGTGGATCTGCCCATCCAGGCGGAGTGGGTGTACCCCATCACCATGAACCTCATCGGCCATGGCCGGGTGGGGGAGGGGGATTCCCGGGCCCGGCTGGCGCTCGTGCGCGAGGTGCTCTCGCATCCGGTGGCGCTCGGGCAGTGCCGCGAGTTCCTGCGCACCCGCCTGCCCCACGCCCAGGTGGTGCCGGTGAGCTCCACGGCGGAGGGCGCGCGTCAGGTGCGCGAGCGCGCGTCGGAGCAGGGGCTCGCCGCCATCGGCAGCGCCGCGTCCGCGACCCTGTATGGGTTGGACATCCTGGCGGCGCACATCGAGGATCACCCCGACAACGCCACGCGCTTCGTGCTCGTGGGTCCCCGGCCCGTGTCGCTCGCGCGGCCGGGACGCGCGAAGACGAGCCTGCTCATCACCCTGCCCGCGGACTTCCCCGGGGCGCTCCATCAGGTGTTGTCCGTGTTCGCCCGCCAGCGGGTCAACCTCGTGCGGATCGAGTCCCGGCCCACCCGCAAGCGCCTGGGCAACTACTTTTTCTTCATCGATGTCGATGCCGCCCTGTCCACCGAGCCCCTGTCCACCGCCCTCACCGAGATAGAATCCCTGGGTTGTTCGGTCCGGGTGCTCGGTTCGTACCCCAGTCACGGAGTGTAGGTCGCCATGTCCGACGTTGTGGATCTGCAGCAACTGCGTGTCGCCATCGAGCAGGTGGACGAGGAGCTCCTCGACGCCCTGCGCCGCCGCATGGATCTGGCCGAGGAGATCGCCCGGTCCAAGCTCGCCACCGCGTCGCCCATCCGGGATCAACGGCGCGAGGATCTGCTCCTGCAGCGCATCCGGGCCGCGGCGATGGCGCGCAAGCTGGACCCTCATGAGGTGGAGCGGCTCTATCGCTTCATCATGGAGATGTCCGTCGCCCGGCAACACGCCTGGGTGACGGGGTTGGACACCATCCCGCTGCGCGTGGCCTACCCTGGCATCGAGGGCTCCTACAGCCACCAGATGGCGCACAACCGCTACGCGGGCCGTTCCGGCGGCGTGCTCCTGTCCGGCTTCGACACACCCCGCCAGGCGGTGGACGCGCTGCGCGAGGGCGAGGTGGATCTGGCCCTGTTGCCCATCGAGAACACCACCGCGGGGGCCATGTACGACACGTACGACGCGCTCGCGGAGGAGGGCGTCACGCTCATCGCGGAGCTGGTGCACGAGGTGCACCACCGGCTGCTGGGCCAGCCCGGCGCGAAGCTCGAGGCGCTGCACACCGTGCGCTCCCATCCCCAGGCGCTCATTCAATGCGAGTCCTTCCTGCGCGAGCGGCTGCCCCATGTGCGGGTCCTGCCGGAGCTGGACACGGGCATCGCGGCGCAGCGGGTGCGCGAGTCCAATGATCCGGGCATCGCGGCGATCGCGAGCGACTCGGCGGCGCAGCGCTTCGGGTTGGTGGTGCTGGAGCGCGACCTGCAGGGCGCCAAGGGGGACTACACCCGCTTCGTCGAGGTGGCGCGCGAGGCCTCGCCCCTGCCCGCGGAAGTGCCCTGCAAGACGTCCCTGGTGATGGTGCTGGAGAACAAGCCCGGCACGCTCGGCAAGGCCCTGCTGGTGCTCGCCGAGCGCGGGGTGAACCTGGCCAGGCTGGAGTCGCGTCCCCTGCCGGGCTCGCCCTGGGCCTACCGCTTCTTCCTGGACCTGGAGGGCCATGCCGCCTCCGCTGCCCTGGAGGCGGTGCTGCGCGATCTCCAGCCCTATACCCAGTCCATGCGCCTGCTCGGCACCTACCCGCGCGTGGACCTGATGCCGGCGTGAGCCTTCCGGGGGACGGGCGGTCAGGTCCACCTCCCGTCAGCCCTCGACCGTGTAGGTCAGGTGCTGCACCTGTCCGTCCCGCTCCACCTCCAGCTCGATGCGTGGGGCGTCGCGCAGGCGCGTGAAGGCCTCGAGCGCGTGCTCCATGCTGGTCAGGGACAAGCCATTGATGCGCCGCAGGACATCCCCATTGCGCAGCCCGAGCCGTGTGAAGAGGGAGTCCGAGCGGATGGAGAAGAGCTTGAAGCCCTTGGCCACGCCATCCTGGAAGGCGGGGACCACCCGGGCCTGCATGGCGACCTGGTTGAGGTTGGCGAGGGTGTCAGCCACTTCCTGGCGGGAAATCTTGTAGTTGCCGGGACTCACCTGCCGGATGGACGAGGATGGCGCCAGGGGGGCGGGCGCGGCCGGGGCATCGAGCGCGATGGCCGACCGGGACTCGATGGCCTCGAACTGCCCGTCGCGCGACAGCAGGACCCGGGTGCGATCGATGGCGACCACTCGCGCCCCCTGCCACTCCCCGCCGAGCCACAACGAGCGCGTGCGCTGGGTGGGGGTCTCGAGCACGGAGGCGAAGGTGTGGAGCGGAGAGGCGCCACGCATCGTGCCCAGCAGCCGCAGATCCGCGCGCGTGGGCACGGACTCCGGGTGGGAGGGGATGACCTCCCGGCGCAGCTTCTCCGGAAGTCCGAGGTAGCGGCGCAGCGGGACGAGGGCCAGGGGCGTGGGGATTTCTTCCTGGCGTGGAGACGCCTTCCGGACCACCGCGTCCGGGTCGGGTGGTGGGGGTTGCATCCAGGCATCCACGACGGAGTTCAGCGCGGAGGCGAGCATCAAGCACGCGCAGGCCACGCACAGCAGGCAGAGGGCGGGAAAGGCACGGCGGAGCAGGAGGTTCATGCGGCGCCTCCAGAGCAAGCCCGGGACCAACGGTCTCTTCCGAGGGGCGCGCCTCCCCACTCGCCCTCCCGGTGTGCCGGTTTGTCATGAGAGAGCGCGTGGGCGCTGACAGGTCGTCGGGAAGACCCGTTGCCATGGGTCCGCTGCCGCATAGGTATGCCAGTCTAGGCCGGTGCATTCGCGATCGAGCAGTCTCTGGCTCCTCATGCCTTCGCTCATGGTGGGAGACCTTGCCAGGGCGGAGCCTTCCGTTCCCGCCGCATCCGGGGCCGACTCCCCCCCGCGCGCCCTGGCGTGCCTGGCGAAGTGGTACCCGGTGGAGCCAGTGAAGATGGAAGGCACGTGGCACTACAAGCTCGGCGCGGCCACGTACCCCTGGGATGACGGGAAGACGAAGTCCTTCGAGCAGAAGCTGGAGTCCCCGGACCTGGAGGACACGTTCTCCATTCCCTATGTCCCCGGGCCCATCCAACCGGTGACGCGCGAGAACGAGGACCCCGGACGCATCCGCTTCGATCCGCTCTTCCACGCGGCCTACGGAGACTCCGAGGCGAAGGTGGACGTGGTGGGCATCGACTTCCTGGGGCAGGAACTGAAGGTGCATCGCGCGGTGGCGCCAGCCTTCACGCGCGTGGCGAAGCGGCTCGACGCGGTGTTGAAGCAGGAGCCCTCGCTGCGGCCGTACCTGTGCGGCCTGGGCGGCACCTTCGTGTGGCGGAAGATCGCCCATACCCAACGGCAGAGCGCGCACTCCTATGGCGTGTCGATCGACGTGAACGTGAAGCGCTCGCACTACTGGGAATGGGCGAAGCCGAAGGAGCCGGTGCGCTGGGCCAACCAGATTCCCCAGGTGCTCGTGGATGCCTTCGAGGCCGAGGGCTTCATCTGGGGCGGGCGCTGGTATCACTACGACACGATGCACTTCGAGTACCGGCCGGAGTTGTTGGATCCCGCGTGCCGGTAGGATGAAGCGGTTGGAACCCGAGGGGGCATGTTCTTCACGCTGAACCTCGATGTCTACGTGAACCTCGCGGGAGATCGGGCGCTCCTCGTCTGGAACGAGCGGTGGCGTGGGGGGTCCTTCCTGGCGCGTCGCGACAAGGGGCGCTGGGTGCTCGAATCGCGCGGGAACTGGGTGACCTGAGCAGGCGTGCGCCCCTGGAGGTTGCCCACTTCGGAGCGCACGAGGAACGCGTGCTCCGCCGCCGGGCATGGTAGGGCTTCGGGCATGAAGCGTTTGTCGCTGCTCCTCGCCCCCCTGGTGCTTCTCGCCTCCGCCGCCCGGGCCCAGTCCACGCCCCCCGCGGAGAAGGCCGCGGCCCGGTCCATGGAGGATTACCGGCTGCGCGCCCATATCGACTTCCTGGCCTCGGATCTGCTCGAGGGCCGGGGGCCGGGCACGCGCGGCGACGCCCTGGCCCAGCTCTACATCGCGACGCAGTTCCAGTTGCTCGGGCTCGAGCCCATGCCCGCGGGGCGGGGCTACCTCCAACCCTTCGAGCTGGTGGGCATGACGGGACATCCCGAGACGATCGCCTTCACTGGCCCCTCGGAGACGCTGCGGATCCATTTTGGCGAGGACTTCATCGCCCACGCCGGGCAGCCGTCCGAGAACATCGAGTTGAAGGACTCGGAGCTGGTCTTCGTGGGCTATGGCATCCAGGCGCCGGAGTTCGACTGGGACGACTTCAAGGGCGTGGACCTGCGGGGCAAGACGCTGCTCATCCTGAACAATGATCCCGAGGACGATCCCGCGCTCTTCGGGGGCAGGACCCGGCTGCGCTATGGCCGGTGGGACTACAAGTACGAGCAGGCGGCGAAGACGGGCGCGGCGGGGGCGATCCTCCTGCACACGACGCCGAGCGCGGGCTATCCCTGGCAGGTGGTGCGCACGTCCTGGTCGGGCGAGCAGTTCGAGCTTCCATCCGGCGACGTCCCTCGTCTGCGGATGAAGGGCTGGACGACGGAAGAGGCCACGCGCCGGGTGCTGCGCCTGGCGGGCAAGGACCTGGACGCGCTGCGCGCGGCGGCCCAGAAGCGCGACTTCCAGCCCGTGCCGTTGGGCGTGAAGGTGTCCACGCGCTTCGCCAACCAGGTGCACCGCCGTCCCACGGCGAACGTGTTGGGCGTGCTGCCCGGGAGCGATCCGGCGCTGTCCAAGGAGGTGGTGCTCTACACGGCGCACCATGATCACCTGGGCCTCAAGGAGGACGCGAAGCCGGGCGAGGACGCCATCTACAACGGGGCGGTGGACAACGCATCCGGCGTGGCGGCGATGCTGGAGGTGGCGCGGGCCTTCACCGCGCTGCCCAAGCGCCCCGCGCGCTCCATCCTCTTCGCCGCGGTGGCCGCCGAGGAGCAGGGCCTGCTGGGCTCGCGCTACCTCGCCGAGCACCTGCCGGTACCGCCCGGGCGCGTGGCGGCCAACCTCAACATCGACGGGCTCAACATCCACGGGCGCACCCGGGACGTGACGGTCATCGGCCTGGGCAAGTCCTCGCTGGACAAGCCCCTCATCGCGCTGGTGCGGGAGCAGGGCCGGGTGGTGAAGCCGGACCAGTTGCCGGACCGGGGCTTCTTCTACCGTTCGGACCAGTTCAACTTCGCGAAGCTGGGAATTCCCGCCGCCTATTTCAGCAGTGGACTGGACTTCATCGGCCGCCCGGCGGGCTGGGGGCGGGAGCGCCGGGAGAAGTGGGAGGCCGGGCACTACCATCAGCCCTCGGACGAGGTGGGCCCGGAATGGGACCTGTCCGGCGCGCTGGAGGACGTGCGTTTGTTCTTCCTGCTGGGGGCCCATGTCGCCCGCACCCGGGAGGCTCCGCGCTGGAATCCGGGCGACGAATTCGAGGCGCCCCGCCGCCGGGCGCTCGAGGCGCTGGACTCCGGGGGAGCGAGGTAACGAACGCTTCCCGTTCATCCCTAAGGCACCCACTCACTCGGGGTGTTAAGGCTTACAGCCATGCCTGAATTCCAGATCGTCAGCGACTACAAGCCCCAGGGCGATCAACCGCGCGCCATCGGTGAACTCACCGAGGGCATTCTGCGGGGAGATCGCTACCAGACGCTGCTGGGCGTCACCGGCTCGGGCAAGACCTTCACCATGGCGAACCTCATCGCCAACGTGAAGCGCCCCACGCTGCTCATCGCGCACAACAAGCTGCTCGCCGCCCAGCTCTACGGGGAATACAAGGCGCTCTTCCCCCACAACGCCGTCGAGTACTTCGTCTCGTACTTCGACTACTACCAGCCCGAGGCGTACATCCCCACCTCGGACACCTTCATCGAGAAGGACTCGTCGGTGAACGACGAGATCGAGCGCATGCGCCACTCGGCCACGCACTCGCTGCGCACGCGCGACGACGTGCTCATCGTGGCGAGCGTGTCGTGCATCTACGGCCTCGGCACGGCGCGTTCGTACGTGGACCTGGCGGTGACGGTGAACGTGGGCGCGGAGCTGGGCCGCGACACCTTCATCCGCCGGCTGGTGGAGAGCCAGTACGAGCGCAATGATCTCGACTTCCACCGCGGGACGTTCCGGGCCCGGGGCGACACGGTGGAAGTGTTCCCCGCCTACGAGGAGGAGCGCGCGGTGCGCGTGAGCTTCTTCGGCGACGAGGTGGAGAAGATCACCGAGTTCGATCCGCTGCGCGGCGTGACGCTGGGCGCGCTGGACAAGGTCGTCATCTTCCCCGCGAGCCACTACGTCACCGAGGCGGACACGCGCAAGAACGCGCTGCAGACCATCCGCGACGAGCTGGGCGAGCGGCTCCAGGAGTTCCAGCGCGAGGGCAAGCTCCTGGAGGCGCAGCGGCTGGAGCAGCGCACGATGTACGACCTCGAGATGATCGAGCAGATCGGCTACTGCAACGGCATCGAGAACTACTCGCGGCACTTCTCGGGGCGGCGGACCGGAGAGCCACCGCCGTGTCTCATCGACTACTTCCCGCGCAACATGCTGGTGCTCATCGACGAGAGCCACCAGACGGTGCCGCAGATTGGCGCCATGTACCGCGGGGACCGGGCGCGCAAGGAGACGCTGGTGGCGCACGGCTTCCGCCTGCCCAGCGCCCTGGACAACCGTCCGCTCAAGTTCACCGAGTTCGAGGAGATGGTGCAGCAGGCCGTCTTCGTGTCGGCGACGCCGGCGGAGTACGAGCTGCAGAAGTCCAAGGGCGTGGTGGTGGAGCAGATCATCCGCCCCACGGGCCTGACGGATCCCGAGGTGGAGGTGCGCCCGGCGCGCAACCAGGTGGATGACGTGCTGGAGGAGGTGCGCCAGCGCGTGGCGAAGAACGAGCGCGTGCTGGTGACCACGCTCACCAAGCGCATGGCGGAGGACCTGACCGAGTACCTCACCGAGGTGGGCGTCAAGGTGCGCTACCTGCACTCGGACATCGGGGCCATCGAGCGCACGGCGATCATCCGCGATCTGCGCAAGGGCGAGTTCGACGTGCTGGTGGGCATCAACCTGCTGCGCGAGGGGCTCGACATCCCCGAGGTGTCGCTGGTGGCCATCTTCGACGCGGACAAGGAAGGCTTCCTGCGCAGCCACGTGTCGCTCATCCAGACGATCGGCCGCGCGGCGCGCAACCTGAATGGCCACGTCATCATGTACGCGGATGCCGTGACGGACTCGATGCGCATTGCCATCGAGGAGACCAACCGTCGCCGCGAGGTGCAGCGCGCCTACAACGTCGAGCACGGCATCACCCCCAAGGCGGTCAAGAGCAACATCCTCGACCTGTCCGAGCACCTCTACGACGGCGACCCCACGGCACTGCCCATGGCGGCCGACTCGGCCAACGACGTGCTCGAGCCGAAGGAAATCAAGAACCTCATCGCGCAGACGACCAAGGACATGCAGCACTACGCGGACGAGATGGAGTTCGAGAAGGCCGCGGCGATGCGCGACCGGTTGTTGATCCTCAAGGACATGGACCTGGGGCTCAAGGCACCGAGCCGCGCGTTGCTCAACGCTCCGGTGAAGGCGGACGACGAGCCCAAGGCGGGCACTCCGGGAGGCCGCAAGGGCAAGGGCTACAAGCGCGCGAGCGGCTCCTCCCGGGGCAAGGGCGGGGGACCGCCCCACGGCAAGACGGGAATCGGCCCGAGGAAGAGCCGCTAATCACCCATGGACGCGAAGCTCGAAGCCAAGCTGGAAGCGCTGCCCACCGAGCCCGGCGTGTACCTGATGAAGGACCGCCGGGGCGAAGTCATCTACGTGGGCAAGGCCATCAACCTGCGCAACCGGGTGCGCTCCTACTTCACCCGCACCGGGGACGCGCGCGCCTTCGTGTCCCTGCTGGACAAGTTCCTCGGGGACCTGGAGACGGTGATCGTTCACAACGAGAAGGAAGCCCTCCTCCTCGAGAACGAGCTCATCAAGAAGCACAAGCCGCGCTTCAACGTCCTGCTCAAGGACGACAAGCAGTACATCTCGCTGCGGTTGGACAGGAAACAGTCCTATCCGCGGCTGGAGGTGGTGCGGCGCTACGAGAAGGACGGCGCGCGCTACTTCGGCCCGTACTCCAGCGCGAGCGCCATCCGCGAGACGCTGCGCGTCATCAACCGCTTCTTCCACCTGCGCACGTGCACGGACCACGTGCTGGCCAACCGCAAGCGGCCCTGCCTGTTGCATCAGATTGGCCGGTGTCCGGCACCGTGCGTCTACCCTGTACCGGAGGACGAGTACCGCAAGAGCGTGGACGAGGTGGTGCTCTTCCTGGAGGGCAAGGCGGGAGAGCTGGTGGACGGGCTGCGCGCGCGCATGAAGCAGGCCTCGGCGGAGCTCAAGTTCGAGGAGGCCGCGCGCATCCGCGACCAGTTGCGCGCCATCGAGCGCAGCCTCGAGCGGCAGAAGGTGGCCACCACCGACTTCAAGGATCAGGACGTCTTCTCCTTCCACCGGGAGGGAGACCGTCTGCTTGTCTACGTTCTCTATGTGCGGCAGGGGCGGCTCAACGGCGGCCAGGCGTTTCCCCTGGGCAGCCAGGAGTTCCCCGACGAGGAACTGCTGCCCTCCTTCGTGAACCTCTACTACGACCAGGGCAACTTCGTGCCCGAGGAGGTGCTGATGCCCCTGGACGTGGAGGAGCGCGAGGGCCTGGAGGCGCTGCTCACCGAGCGCAAGGGCGACCGGGTGCGGGTGATGGTGCCCAAGCGCGGCGAGAAGCGCGACCTGGTGGAGATGGCGCAGAAGAACGCCGAGCAGGCCGCGCTCGAGCGCCGCCGCACCAAGGACGAGACGGAGAACGTGCTGCGCCGGCTCCAGGAGCGGCTGGGGCTGCGCCGCCTGCCGCGCCGCATGGAGTGTTTCGACATCTCACACTTCCAGGGCGCGAGCATCGTGGCCTCCCAGGTGGCCGCCACGGATGGGGAGATCGACAAGTCGCGCTACCGGCGCTACCGCATCAAGACGCTGGAGAAGCAGGACGACTTCGCGAGCATGCACGAGGTCATCACCCGCCGGCTCAAGCGGGGCCAGGAGGAGGAGGACCTGCCGGACCTGCTGGTCATCGACGGAGGCAAGGGACAGCTCGCCAGCGCGCTCGCCGCCGCGAAGGACCTGGGCGTGGACGGGGTGGACATCGTCTCGCTGGCCAAGAGCCGGGACCTGGAGGTGCATGACCGCGACGAGGAGAGCGCCCAGAGCCCCGAGCGCGTCTTCCTGCCGCACCGCAAGGATCCCATCGTCCTGCGTCAGAACTCGGCGGAGCTCTACCTGCTCACGCGGCTGCGCGATGAGGCCCACCGCTTCGCGATTACCTTTCAACAGAAGAGCATGCGCCGGGGCAACTTCCGCTCCGCGCTGGACGACATTCCGGGCGTGGGCGCGACGCGCAAGAAGCTACTGCTGCGCCACTTCGGCTCGCTCAAGCGCGTGCGCGAGTCGACCATCGAGGAGCTGGCCGAGGTGCTCGGGCCCACCGTGGCCGAGCGCGTTCATGGGGCGCTCCATGGCCATCAGGACGAGGACGAGGCCGACCCGATCCGCGAGGCGTCCCTGGCGGATGCGGATGATTTGATCAACGAAAAGTCAGAAGAAGGCTCGCCACCCGGCTCGCCGTGATTAATTTCCGGTTTAACGCGGGGCTGATGAGGCCGCTGCATCCGCGAAGTTCTTGGGGTTTTTCATTGCGACCGGGCTCGGCGCTGATTTATAGCGGAAAGGTCCAGTCGAGACGTCTTCAAGGGGCGAGGGACCTAATTATGAGGCTCTATCCGAAGGTGATCCCAATCATCTCCCGGGAGGTCGTCCAGAGGCTGATGCAGGACGGCGATGTCGAGGTGGAGCAGATGCGCGTCGCCGACGCCGAGATGGATCTGTCCGCCATCATGCGCGAGTACCTGGCGAACGAGGAGCGTGTGAATCAGGCCACGCGCGAGGCCCTGGAGCGCCGGGGCTACGACTACTCCAAGTTCAATCAGGTCAAGCGTGAGATGGCCGACGTCCGCGGCTTCAAGATGGGCGACGAGGGCATCGAATACGTCATCAACCAGATGATCGAATTCCTGCTCATCAGCCGCAACGTGGAGGAGGTCTACGCCGCCGATAACGTGCTGCGGCAGAAGATCCACGCGGTGATGAAGAAGCACCTGGACGTGGACGAGGAGATCGACCGCGAGGCCCGCTCCCGGCTGCGCCACCTGCAGGAAGGCACGAGCGCCTTCGACATCGAGTACAACAAGACGGTGGAGCAGATCCGCCGGGCTCGGGGTCTCATCTAGCTGGAGAGGAGGCAGGCGCAGCGGGCCCCTCGTTTTCCGGCCCCCCCCAGCCTCCATCCGCTGCCTCCGCTGCTTACCCTCTTTTCAGAGGAGGCAGCGTCGATGGTCGGAATCTTCTCCCCCTTCATGGTCGCCGGGTTGCTCACCGCCAGCCCGGCCGGCTTCACCTTCGATGGTCCCGAGGTCACCGCTCGCACGGTGGGGAACGTCGGCTACTTCACTCAAGGCCCCACGCCCTTCGCCGACCTCTTCGAACGGGGAGCGGGCTCGGTGCAGTTCTCCGCGCGCGAGCGCATCGCGGATCCGCGCGCCACCTACGGGGACGCCGGGCGCCTGGAGGCCACCTTCACCCTCGGGGCCACCACGTACCGGGTGGAGTTGGATCAACCGGGCTTTCCTCCCGCCCAGGCCGGGGCTTCCCAGGGCTCCGGCCCCCCGCCTTCGCCTCCCGCCCAGCCCATCTCCGGCGGCGTGGTGGTGAACCAGGATCTGCATGGCGGGGCGGCGCTCGGCTCTCCCACGATGTCCCGGGTGCATGCGGTCGCGGCGCTCTGGGGGGTGGGGCGATTGTGGCGCAATGGCCAGTTGATCACCGACCAGGCCATCATCCACGCCGCCGCCCTGTCGCACGGCGCCCATGCCGACGATGACACCTTCCGGGTGCTGCCGGTGGCGCGCGAGGGAGACACGGAGCTGAGCGTGCTGGTGTGGAACCTGCCCCTCCAGCTCGAGCCCCGCGGCTTCATCCAGTTCGACTTCGATGACGTGGCCATCGCCGTGAATGGGCTCGAGGTGCGCGCGCTCGCGGCCGTGCCCACCGCCGGGGCGTTCGTCGGAGTCACTCCGCCGAGCTCGCCGGTTCCGGGCGGTGTGTTCCTCGGGGGCGTGGCCACTCCCACTGCCTCCTCTCCGACGACGCCCTCCCCGCAGCAGGGAGTGGGTGGCTCGGGCCTGGCGAACGCGGGACAGGGCTCGGGCACGGTACAGACCGCGACCTCGCCCCTGGCGGGCACGGGACAGACCGGGGCCTCCCCCCTGGCGGCCACGGGCCAGCCCGGTGTCACGCCCCTGGTGAACACGGGACAGGCCGGCGCCACGCCCCTGGCGAACGCGGGACAGGCCGGCACGTCCGGGTTGGATCGGCAGCGCCTCGGGCCGGAGATCTTCGATCGGACCACGGAGCGGGTGGCGACCGCCACCTCGAACGCGCTGCCGACCGATGTGGCGGCGAGCACCACGAGCACGGCGAGAATCTCCGACACCTTCCAGACTCCGGAGCGGGTGGCGATCTCCACCCAGCCCACGGGTGGGACCGGTGTCATCCCGCCCCCCACGGTTCCCAACGGCTTCCTGAATGATCAGCGGGTGAGTCTCTCCGACAATCGGTCTCCGCCCGCGCTCAATGGCTTCGTTCCGCTCTCCCCGACCGCGCCGGCCACGCCTTCCGCCGTGTCCACCCAGGGCTCGTTCTCCGTCGTGCCGCTGGTGCCTGGGGTGGCGGGACCGGAGTTCGCCTTCGGGGGCAATCGCGTGTCGACCGACGTGGTGGCGACGCCGGGCCCGCTGACTTCTCGCGCGGTGGCGGTGCCCCTCGTGGCCACGCCGCAGCCGCTCAACGGCCAGCCGCCGGCGCCCCTCGTGGCCACACCGCGGCCGCTCAACGGGACGGCCGCGGTGCCGCTCATCGCCACGCCGCCGCCCCTCAACACGCAGCCCCTGTCCGTCGGGGCGGCCGGTGGCGCCGTGGTGCCCGGGAGTGCCGTGGCGCCCGGTGCCGCCGCGGCGCCCGCCGTGGGTGGCTCGGGGCGGTGAGGTTCCGGCCCGGCTCCGCTCGTGGGGGAGCCGGGCGAAAAATTGACCCCTCGCTACGGACCTGTAGCGTGCCGCACATGACGACACCCGCTCTTACACGTGGTGCCGCTCCCGCGAAGCTGCGCCGCGTGGGGGCGGATCCGCTCCGCCAGTCCATGCTGTACCTGGCCCACCTGCTGCCCGAGCGGGCCGATGCCACCGTGATGATGGACTTCCTGGAGGACGATCTGCGCGAGGGGCTCGACGCGCTGAGCGACGTCGAGGAGCACTTCGCGGAGCTGCTCGCGGCGCTCCGGCCAGACGCCGTCTGCCCGAGGGGATTGATCGAGGCGGGGGATGATCTGCTCGTGCAGGAGCGGCTGGAACTGCTGATGGACGTGGTGATGCGCCTGCGCCGCCGGCTGTCGCAGGCGGCGGGACTGATGCGTCAGACGCCTACCACTTGAGGGCTTCCTTGCCCTGGGACTGCCGCGCCTGTTCGCCCGGACGGGAGAACGAGGTGAGCGTGGCGCGCACGGCACCCAGGTCGATGCTGCCCACGGCCGCGAGCGGCAGGCGGCGCGCGTCGTCGGAGATCCACACGTGCACCTCGCGTGACTGCGAGGGCTTGTCCAGGCGCACCGCGGTGCCCGACAGGTGCCAGGCCTCGAACTCACCCAGGGGCATGGACACGTGCTCGCGCTTGAGTACGGTGCCCGCCATGCGCCACATGCGGCGCACCCCGTAGACGTCGAAGCAGACGGGCAGGCCTTCCTTGAGCGGGAGCTGGCGCAGCATGTAGATGGCGCCGGCCACGTCCAGGCCATCGTGCTCGTAGGTGAGGTCGTTGTGGCCCTTCTTGCCCTTGAGCGTGTAGTCCACGCGGACGCTGCGCCGGTTGGGGTTGAAGGCCACCTCCACCGTGCGCCGCACCTCGTTCTCCAGGGCGTCCTCGGTGTAGCGCGAGCTGCGCAGCGTCTTGGGGTGCAGGTAGCTCACGGCGGTGGCATCCACCCGGCGCACCTTGGAGAAGAAGGAGTTGGTCTGCACCTTGATCTGCACGGGCAGCACGCCGTCCTGCTTCTTCTGCACCTGCATGGTCATCTTCCCGGCGGTGGCGCCCATGGCGTCGAGGTCGAAGTCGAGCAGCTCGCCGGGAGCGAACGCCATGGGGCTGCGCGGCTGGGGCAGGACCTGAGCGCAGCGCGGCACGGAGACCGGAGCCGCGGGAGCCGCCGGGGCCGCCGTCACCGGTTGAGCCTTGTGTTCCTCGGGGCCGTCCGTGTCCGGAATCTGGGCCCAGGCCGCGGAGGAGAAGCACAGCAGCAGGGGGGCGAGGGCGGTACGCATGGGGTTCATCCTTGCTTCTCCAGGTGAGGGGGCTCCAACGTCACTTTGGATGGACGCCTGAACGCTTCGCTTCTTCAGCCGCGTTCCAGCGCTGGCGCAAGCGCGCCGTCATCTCGCGGCGCACCTGCTCCCATCGGCCGCCATTCAACTCCACCTCGTACCCCGAGCGGGTGAGCCGTCGTGCGGCCTCGCGGGCGAAGGCGCGCTCCCCGAGCGACTCCAGGAGCTGGAGGTACTCATAGTCCTCCAGCCCATCGCGCAGGTGCTTGAGGCGCAGGGACACCACCGGCTGGTGGCGGGAGAGGCCCGTGTGCGCCGGAGTGCCCGGGTAGAAGAAGGTGCCGTCGCCGTTGCCGCCGAACTCGAACACGTCCTTCCAGGGGTCCCTCGTGTTGTAGGCGAAGACGGTGTCGAAATAGAGCTCGCCGTCCACGCCGGAGAGGAAGGCCAGCGGCCCCATGGCGCGGTTGAGCGGGGCGGGGTGATCCACCATGTACGAGGCCCAGCCGCTGTAGGCCTTCTCCGTGGCGGAGTCCTTGGCGGGGCCTCCCGTGCAGCCGTGCGAGTTGCAGCTCTGGTACCACCACACCTTCACGTTGGGCGCGAGCTTGCCGCGCAGGGTCTGCAACGGGACGACGTTGCGGCACGTCTGGGGGCCGGGGCGGGGGAAGAAGCAGTTGAGGGTGGGGGCGAGGATGTCCGCCGAGCCGCGCAGGGCTTCGTCCAGGGGCGAGGTGACGAGCACCGGCACGTCCTTGCCGGCCGTGCGCACGCGCAGGGCCTGGGCGCGCACGAGCGGCACGTCCTCGGGCTTGGGCTCGTCCTTGGCATAGAAGAAGAGCTGGGCGGGCCAGCCCTTGTCCCTGGCGTGCTCGGCGAAGGCCCGGTAGTACGCGGCCTTCTGCTCGTCGGTGCGGGCGGCCTTCGAGTCGCGCACGTCCACGGTGGTGAAGCGCGCGCCCGAGGGCAGCGCCGAGCCGTCGAGGAAGGGTCCCACCTCGGCGTCATAGGCGCGGAAGTCCAGCACCGCGCGGCCCTCCTCGAAGCGTACCGGCGGGGGCTCCATGCTCATGCCGTGGGCACTGACGCGGTGGGCGAGCAACGCCGCCACGTAGTCGCGCAGCAGCGTCTGGGCCTCGGGCGACTCGGGCTTGAGTCCGTGGCCCTTGGCGATGCTGTAGAGCGAGATGCCGAAGCTGTTGGGCAGCGAGGAGGTGGTGGGCAGGACGAAGGGCTGCACCTCGGCGGTGAAGGGCACGCTCGCCGCGGGCGCGCCCTCCATCTCCAGCTTCAGCGCGCCCTGATAGGTGCCGGGCCGCTGGGCCTTGGGCGCGCACAGCTCCACGTAGAGCACCAGGGGCGCCTGGGTGTCCTTCCGGGGTGCCTCCACCGGAACGAGCGGGTCCGGCCATGCGCCCGTGCCACCCTGGGAGTTGGAGGGCGTCTTCACCTCCAGGAAGTCCTCGCGCCACACCGAGGCCTCCAGGGGTGTGCCCGGTCCCCGCAGCGCGAGCGGCGCCACCTGGACGCGCGAGACGCCGGGCGGCAGCACCACCTGGGCCCCCTCGCATTCTCCCCGCGCGAGGCTCAATCGGGCTTCCTTCTCACCCGGGATGGACACTCCCGGCCGCACCTTCTCCAGGGCCGACACCACCCGTGGCGCGGGCGCCACGGTCATCATCCCCGCCAACCACCAACCCACCATCCCCACTGCCGCCATGTCACCCCTCGGTTCGCGGCCGCCGGCGTGCCGCGCTAGATGCCGTTCTTGGCCGTCACCGCCGGCGCTGGCGTGACGACCTTGCCCTGCTTGTAGTCCTGCAGTTCCGCCACCACGGCGCCCAGGGCGAGATCCGCCTCGATGCGCACGGGCAGGTGCCGCGCGTCCGCCGTCAGCCACGCCACCATGTCGCGCTTGGAGGCCAGGTTGCCGGAGAACTCGGTGTACACGCGCAGCCGCAACACCTCCTGGCGCCCCTGCGCCGTGGTGAGCGTTTCCTTCGCTTCCACCTTCGCCTTCATCACGAAGTTCTTCGAGCCGGTGAAGACGGGATAGGCGTACTCCTTGCCCACCTCCAACACGCGGTTGCGCAGCGCGAAGGTCGCCCCGGTCACGTCGAGCGCGCCCTCGAGCACCTCGAGGTTCTTCTCCGTGGGGCTCTCGCCTTCCTTCTGCTTCACTACCTGGGCGCTCTTGCCGTCATCGCTGAGCTTCACGCGCACGCGGCGGCGCTTGTGGTTCTGGTCCTCGTGCATGTCCGAGCCCAGCACCCGCTGCGAGTTGAAGTCCCAGTAGGAGACGTACTTGTCCTTGACGGGCCACACGCCCGCCACCGCGTCCGACTTCGCCAGCGACACGATGGGCCACACGTCCTTGCCCCACTGCCGCATGGGCGCTCCCACCGTCACCTGCGCCGAGCCCGCCGTCATCCCCAGGTAGTGCACCCGGTAACTCGCCTGTTCACCGGGGCCGAACGCGGACACGCCCGCCGTCCCCTGGGCCAACGCCCCTCCCGCTCCCAGGAGGCTCAACAGCACGCCGCTGAACACTCCCTTGAACTGCTGATGCATCTGATGGCTCCTGGCTCGGTAACCCCGACACCTGGCCAGTCGGCAGGTGCGGAAGGTAGGTAGCGGTATCCTGGCATGGCAACGCCTCGTCACCAGTCCGCCCGCCGGCTGATTCCTCGTGGACGAATCGCCGGTGCCGCCATTCAATCCCGGATTGGTCCGGCCGTGTGCGTCTCACGCGGAGAGTGTGAGTTCCTGGCGGCACAGCTTCCGGCCAGCCAGGCCTCCCTCTCCACCCGCCTGCCTCCCGAGGCGTGCCGCTCGGGCTCGCCGGGCTGCTAACGTCGCCCAGGCTGGCCCAGGAGGGACGCGATGCCGCTGGACTACTACGACGACGACGAGGACAAGGCCTCCGCGGGCAAGGGCGCCCGGAAGGACTTCGACTGCCCGGAGTGCTCCGCCAACAACCCGCTCGATGACGCGCTCAAGGACGGGCAGGAAATCCTGTGCAACTACTGCGGCTGCTCCTTCCTGGTGAAGGCCACGGACGAAGGCCGCTTCAAGTTCCGGGAAATCTGAGCCCGCCGCGGCCTCACGCGCGCTCGCCGAAGAGGGCGGTGCCCACCCGCACCAGGGTGGCTCCCTCCTCGATGGCGAGCTCGTAGTCATGGGTGGTCCCCATGGACAGGCCCGGCAGCCCGTGGCGCTGCGCCAGCTCCCTGAGGGCGCGGAAGTAGCCGCGCGCCACCTGCTCGTCTTCGGTGGGCGGTGGCAGCGACATGAGGCCGTCAATCCGCAGCCCGGGCAGGGCGCGCACCGTCTTCAGGAAGGACTCCACCTGCTCGGGGGCGAGGCCACTCTTGCTGGCTTCCCCGCCCACGTTCACCTCCACATGGCAGGGCAGGGGGGCCTCCAGCCGGCGCCGCGACAGCTCCTCGGCCACCTCCAGCCGCTCCAGCGCGTGGTAGGCGTGCGCCGCCTTCGCCACGTACTTCACCTTGTTCGTCTGCAGGGGGCCGATGGCGTGCCAGCGCAGCTCCTTCAGGTCCGCCAGCTCCGCGGCCTTGTCGCGCAGCTCCTGGGCGTAGTTCTCCCCAAAGTCGCGCTGCCCCGCCGCGTACGCCTCGCGGATGAGCGCCGCCGGCTTGAGCTTGGACACGGCCACGAGGGTGACGGACTCGGGCGGCCGGCCCACCCGCGCACACGCCGCCGCCATCCGCTCGCGCACCTCCGTCAGACGCTCCGCGATGCCACTCATGACGCACTCCAAGGAAGGACCACGCCCGCCCGGGCGAGCAACTCGAGTGTCTCGCCCAACGGCAGGCCGATCACGTTGGTGGGGCTCCCCTCCACCGCCGCCACCAGGAAGCCCCCCTTGCCCTGCATGGCGTAGCTGCCCGCCTTGTCCAGCGGCTCCCCCGTCCCCGCATACCAGTCGATTTCACCCGCACTCAGGGTGCGGAAGGTGACGCGGGTACGCACCAGGGTGGAATGATTGTCGCCGGGGCCCGCGAGCGCCACGCCGGTATAGACCTCGTGGGTCCTCCCCGACAGCCGACCCAACATGTCGCGTGCCTCGTCGGCGTCCCGGGGCTTGCCGAGCAGCGCCTCCCCGAGCGACACGGTGGTATCCGCCGCCAGGACCCAGGCGTCCGGATTCCGGAGCGCCACCACGCGGGCCTTCTCCCGCGCCAGCCGCAGCACGTAGGCGCCAGCGGGCTCTCCCTCCTGGGGCGTCTCGTCGATGTCCGCCGCGGAGACCTCGAAGGTGAGGCCGAGCTGGCCGAGCAGCTCGCGCCGCCGCGGCGAGGCGGACGCGAGAACGAGCCGGGTTTGACCCACTGGTGTGTGCATGTTACGGCTCGCCTCTAGCAGAACTGCGCCCTGGAGTGGATCTGGATGAACTCCGCGGAACTCCTCGCGGCCATGACGCGTACGGTGGAGCAACTGGCCGCCTACAACGACATCGCCAAGGCGCTCACCTCGACGCTCGAGCTGCGCGAGGTGCTCAACCTGATGATGGAGAAGATCCGCGGCCTGCTGCGGCCACGCAACTGGTCCCTGCTCCTGCAGGACGAGCGCACCGGCAAGCTCTACTTCGAGATCGCCGTGGGCGAGGGCGCCGAGGTGCTCAAGGGCCTGCAGCTCGCGCCGGGCGAGGGCATCGCCGGCACGGCGTTCGCCACGGGCACGGCCCGGCTGGTGGAGGACGTGTCGCATGACCCGGCCTTCGCCTCGCGCTTCGACGCCGCGTCCACCTTCCGCACCCGCTCCATCGTCGCCGTGCCGCTCATCGCTCGCGGCCAGGTGCTCGGCGTCATCGAGCTGGTCAACGGCGTCATCGACCGGCCCTTCACCCAGGAGGACCTGATGGCGCTCACCGCGATCGCCGACTTCGCGGCCATCGCCATCGAGAACGCGCGCAACTTCCGCCGGGTGCAGGAGCTCACCATCAAGGACGAGCACACGGGCGTCTACAACGCCCGGCACCTGCGCGCCCAGCTCGAGCACGAGGTGCGGCGCTCCCAGCGCTTCCACCACCCGGTGTCCCTCATCTTCCTGGATCTGGACCGCTTCAAGTCCATCAACGACGCCCACGGCCACCTGGTGGGCAGCGCCGTGCTGCGCGAGGTGGGCGAGCTGCTCATGTCCTGCTGCCGGCAGCTCGACTACGTCTTCCGCTATGGCGGCGACGAGTTCGCCCTGCTGCTCGTGGAGACGAGCACGGATGGGGCGGTGACGACCGCCACGCGCATCCGCGATGCCTTCCGCAAGCAGATCTTCCAGCAGGCGGCGGAGCTGGAGCTCCGGGTGACGGCGAGTCTCGGGGTGGCCACCTACCCGGAGCACGCCCTGTCCGCGGTGGACCTCGTGCGGGCGGCGGACTTCGCCATGTACGCCGCCAAGGCCCGGGGCCGCGATGACATCTGCGTCGCCGTGCCCCAGGGGGAGCGGCCGGAGACCATGCTGGGCAAGAAATGAAACAGGGGGCGCTCCCCGGAATGGGAGACGCCCCCTGGGGTGGCGAGCCACGGGGCCCGCCGGGACTCAGCCGCCGGCCACCTGATCGAGCGCGGCGGGGTTGGTCTCCACCTTGCCGCTCTTCTTCAGCGCCTTGATGAAGGAGTCGGCCACCTCGTACTGCTTGGCCTGCTGGGCCTGCTGGCGCAGCTCGTCGCGCTTCTCGGCGAACTTCGCGTCATCCGGCAGCTGGCGCTCGGTCACCTGGGCCACGACGAAGCCATCGCCCACGGGGTAGACCTGATCGAGCACGCTCGGCCCCTGGGTGGCGAACACCGCGGTGAGCAGCTCCGGCGCCGGGCCGAGGTGGGGCACGTTGGGGCTGGCGGCGTTGAAGGTGTCCGTCTGCACCGCCTCCGGACGCGTCTCCTGCTCGAAGCGCAAGAGCGCCGGCTGGCCCTCCTTCTCCGGGGGGAACAGGGCGGTGAGCGTCTGGCCACCCTTCACCGCGGCGAGCGCCTTGTCGGCCTCGGCCCGGGCGAGCTCCTTGGCCTTGTCCTTCTTGTAGAGGGTGGTGGCGATCTCGTCCTGCACCTCCTCGAGCTTCTTGTCCTGCGCCGGCTTCTTCTCCTCCACCTTCACCAGGTGGATGCCGTACTTCGTCTCGACGGGCTGGGTGAGCTTGCCGGGCTCGAGCGCGAAGGCGGCGTTGGCGAGCGCGGGCTCCCAGTTGCCCCGCTCCACCCAGCCCAGGTCCCCACCGCTGGCCTTGGTGCCCGGATCCTCGCTGCTCGTGCTCGCCACCTCGGCGAAGTCCTTGCCGCCCTCGAGCTCCTGGCGCAGCGCCTGGGCGCGCGCGAGCACCTGGGCCTTCTGCTCCGGCGTGGCGTCCGGGGCGAGCTTGAGGAGGATCTGCCGGGCGTGGACGCGCTCGGGCTGCTGGTACACGAAGCGGTTGGCCTCGTAGTACTCCTTGATGGCCTTCTCCTGCGCCTGCTTGAAGGTGCTCAAATCCGCCGGGGTGGGGGCGGGGACCTTGTCGGCGTACATGGAGGGCAGGAAGCGGGCGAACACGACGCGTGCCTGGTTGCCCTCCTTGGCGAAGCGCGTGCGCACCTCGTCATCGGAGACGACCACGCCGGCCTGCACCACGCCCAAGAGCTTCTGCGCCGACAGCCGCTTGCGCAGGTCCTCCTCGTAGTCCGCGGGCGACTGGCGGAAGTAGTCGCGCAGCACCTGCTGGTAGGTGGCGTAGTCGAACTGGCCGTCCTTCTGGAAGTCCGGGCTGCGCTGCAGGATGCGGAGGATCTCCTCGTCCGAGGCGCGCAGGCCCTGGCGCGCGGCGGCCTGGGCGAGCAGCTCCGTGTTCACCAGCCGGTCCAGCACCGTCTGGGGCAGACCGAACTGCCGGGCGACCGCCTCGGTGATCGGCTGGCCCTGCTGGCGCAGGTACTGCAGCTGTCCGGCATACTCGCGGCGGAACTCGTTGATGGGGATTTCCTTGCCGTTGACCACCGCCGCGGCGGCGGGGGCGCCAGCGGGGTTCACGTCGCTGAACCCGTTGCTCCCCGGGCCGAACTGCACGGTGAACACCACCGCGATCGCGATGATGAAGAGGAGCGAGAAGACCTTTCGGAGATCCAAGGAGTCCATGATGCCTTGACCGTTTCCGTGCCTTGAAACGCGCCGATCAGCTCTTCCCGTGGAAGGTTTCGCGGCGCGCGTGTGTTGGGTGCCCGGTTCGGATGGTGGACGTTGTGACGCCCCCCACCGTGAAGCCCTTGACTGCCTAGAGCAACACCCCGGAAAATGCAAGCGATTCAGAGTAGTTAGCGAGCCCCCCGACCCATCCGCCGCCCCCCCTCTCCCACACGGACCTCCACGAAGTGCTGTCGCTTCTCAAGCGCTACCGGACCTTGCTGATCGTGAGTGCCCTCCTGCTCTACCCGTTCGGGGCCTTCCTGACGACGGGGGGCCGACGCGGGCGGGAGCCCAATGTCGTGGATCGGCTCGTCATCGGACTGACCGCCCCCGTGCAGCGGGGGCTCGTGGGGCTCATCGACGGGGTGAAGGCCGTGGTGTTCGGCTACATCGACCTGCGCGAGGTGCGCCAGGAGAACGAGCAGCTGCGCGCGGAGAACCTCCAGTTGAGGGCGAGCGTGCACGCGCTCGGAGAGACGCGGATGGAGAACGAGCGGCTGCGCGGCCTGCTCGCCTACGCCGAGGCGTCGCCCGGGCCGGACATCCCCGCGCGGGTCATCGGGGTGAATCCGGTGGCCAAGCTGCTGTCGGTGCGCATCAACCGGGGCGAGTCGGACGGGGTGTTCCGGGGCATGTCGGTGGTGACGCCGGACGGCATCGTGGGCCAGGTGGTGCGCACGACGGGGGGTTGGGCGGACGTGGCGCTGGTGACGGACGCGCAGAGCCGGGTGGCCGCGCAGGTGCAGCGCTCGCGGGCGCGAGGCACGGCGGCGGGCGCCGGCAAGGGGCCGCTGCAATTGGAGAACATGTTGCGCATCGAGGACGTCCAG
Organism: Cystobacter fuscus; assembly: GCF_044360685.1. GTDB lineage: Bacteria > Myxococcota > Myxococcia > Myxococcales > Myxococcaceae > Cystobacter > Cystobacter fuscus_C. Next base: position 3,547,165 of record NZ_CP043491.1, read on the forward strand.
GAGGGAGACCTGATCATCACCTCGGGCACGGATGGCGTGTACCCGCCCGGGCTGGTGGTGGGGAAGGTGACGCACCTGGAGAAGACGGAGCACGGCATGTTCCTGGGCGGTGACATCGTGCCCGCGGTGGACACCACGCGGCTGGAAGAGGTGCTCGTGCGCGGCAATCCCTTTGGCTCCAGCGCGCAGGGCGGGGCGGGCGAGGGGGGCGGACGATGAAGTTCCTCGTCACCGTGGCCCTCGCGCTGCTCCTGCTCACCCTGGAGTCGGTGCTGGTGCAGCAGCTCGGCCTGGCCATCAGCCGCATCGACGTGACGGTGGTGCTGGTGGCCTTCCTGGCGCTGCGCGCGAGCCTGCTCGAGGGCGCCTTCTCCTCCTTCGCGGTGGGCTACCTGCTGGACTTGATGAGTGGCCAGCCCACCGGGCTCTTCACCTTCCTGGCCGTCTTCACCTTCCTGGCGGGCAAGCTCGTGGTGCGCCTGACGGACGTGCGCAGCCGCGCGGCCTTCGTCCTCTTCGCCATGGGCGCGGACCTGGGCCACGGGGCCCTGGTGAGCTTCTTCACCTGGCTGACCACCAAGGATGGCTCGGCCTCGGCGCTGCTGCCCGGCCTGCCGCTGCAGGTGACGCTCACGGGCGTGGCGGCCGCGCTGCTCTATCCGCTGCTGCGCCGCTTCGAGGTGTCGCAGGATCGCTCTTCTTCCGCGGGGTTGCTGCGTTGACGCCTTCCACTCTGTCCGAGACGACTCCCGGGCGCGACCTCCGGCATCGCTTCCTCTGGCTGGGTCTGGCCATGGTGGCGGGTCTGACGATGCTCGCCATCCAGCTCTACCGGCTGCAGATCACCCAGGGCGAGGAGTACGCCGCCAAGAGCGTGGCCAACTTCGTCAAGGAAGTGCGGCTGCGCGCCGATCGCGGCCTCATCATGGACCGGCGCGGCACCATCCTCGTGGACAGCCGCCCCTCCTTCGACGCCTTCGTCACCCCGGCCTTCTGCGCCCAGTGCTCCGAGGAGGTGCTGCCCCGCCTGGGAGCGTTGCTCGGGTGGGATGACGCCACGCGCAAGCGCATGGAGGATCAGGTACGCGTGGCGCGCCGCGCGGCGCCCTTCCTGCCGCTGCCCGTGCGCGTGGACCTCACGCGCGACGAGTACGATCGCATCAACGCCCGGCGCGACATCCTCGACGGTGTGGAAGTGGTGCCCGTGCCCCACCGCTACTACCGCACCGGCAGCGTGCTCTCGCACGTGCTCGGGTACATGAATGAAATCAACCCGGACGAGCTGGAGCGCCTGAACGCGGAAGGGGCCCACTACGCCCTGGGTGACTACGTCGGGCGGCGCGGCCTGGAGCGCACCTTCGAGTCCACGCTGATCGGCACCGACGGCGTGCGCAAGGAGGTCGTCAACGCGCGGGGCCGGGTGCTCGAGGAGTTCAACGACAAGCTGGGCGAGGACTCGGTGGTGCCGTCGCGGCCGGGCAACAACCTGGTGCTGTCGCTCGACATGCGCCTGCAGGAGGAGGCCGAGCGCGCGTTTCCGGGCTCGGCGGGCGCCCTGGTGGTGGTGGACGTGAAGACGGGCTTCATCCGCGCGCTGGTGTCGCGCCCGGGCTTCGATCCCAACCTGCTCACCGGCCGCATCACCCCCGCGCAGATGGCGGCCTTGTCGAGGGATCCGCTCCAGCCGATGGTCAACCGCGTCTCGGCCAACCACTTCAGCCCTGGCTCCACCTTCAAGGTCATCTCCACCCTGGCCGCCTACAAGTCGGGCCTGTTCCGGCCGGAGTCGCTGGTGAACTGCACGGGCAGCTACCGGCTGGGCGCGCGCGCCTGGCGCTGCCACAAGGACAGTGGCCATGGGCCGGTCAACGGCAAGACGGCGTTGCAGTACTCGTGCGACTGGTGGTTCTACAAGGTGGCCGACACCATCGGGTTGGATCCCATCGCGGACATGGGCAAGGCCCTGGGCATGGGCACCCCCACGGGCATCGGCGTGCTCGCCGAGGTGCCGGGGATCATGCCCTCCAGCGAGTACCACGACAAGGTGTCCCCCGGGGGCTACACCAAGGGCATGGCGCTCAACAGCGTCATGGGCCAGGGCGACGTGAACGCCACGCCGCTGCAGGTGGCCATGATGTACGCGGCCATCGCCAATGGCGGCACCCTGCTCAAGCCGCAGCTCGTCGAGCGCGTGGAGGGCCTGGACGGCAGGGTGCTCGAGAAGTTCGATCCCCAGGTGGTGCGCACGGTGGAGATCCCCGAGGCGCACCGCAAGGCGGTGATGGAGGCGCTGGTGTCGGTGGTGCAGGAGCCGGGTGGAACGGCCTACCGCTCGTGGCTGCCGTACCGCGAGCGGCTCGCGGGCATCACGGTGGCGGGCAAGACGGGCAGCGCGCAGGTGGCGGCGATCGGCGCGATCCGTCTCAAGGAACACCAGATGGACTTCTTCCAGCGCGACCACGCGTGGTTCGCGGCGGTGGCGCCCGCCAATGATCCGGAGATCGCCGTGGTGGTGCTCAACGAGCACGGAGGCCACGGTGGCGTGGACGCCGCGCCCGCTGGCATGGCGGTCATCACCAAGTACTTCGAGCTGAAGAAGGACGACGCGGCCCATCCGCCGCCTCGCCAGAGCACCCCCTATGTGCCGGGGATGCCCACCGCGCCGGCCCAGGATGGCGCGGCGCTCACCCGGGGCGCGCCCCCGGCCACCGGTGGGACGGGAGGCTCGGATGCAGTTGCGGATTGAGCGGCGCATGCTGCCCCACGTGCCGTGGGGTCTCATCCTGAGCGTGCTCGCGCTGATGGGGCTGGGCATCTTCAACCTGGCCTCGGCCTCGCGCTCGCAGGCCTCGCCGGTGTGGACGAGCCAGGCGGTGTACGCGGGCGTCAGCGTGCTGGCCGCGCTCATCGTGTGCCTGGTGGACTACCGCGTCATCAAGAACCTGGCGCTGCCCATCTACGTGCTCAACATCGCGGCGCTGCTCGCGCTGCGCGTCATCGGCCACAAGGCCAAGGGCGCCGAGAGCTGGTTCGTGCTCGGCCCCATCCGCATCCAGCCCGCGGAGTTCATGAAGATTGGCGTGCTGTTGATGCTCGCCAAGGTCTACCACGACGACTTCAAGCCCGGAGACGGCTCCTATGGCCTCAAGCGCCTGGTGAAGCCGGTGCTCGTCGTCATGGTGCCCACCGCGCTGGTGCTGGTGCAGCCGGACCTGGGCACCGCGCTGATGATCCTCCTGTCCTCGGCGACGGTCATCCTGTTCGGCAAGGTGCGCTGGTACCTGGTGGCGGTGCTGCTGGTGGGCTTCTTCGCCGTCGCGGGCATCATCTGGAACGACTACGTGCGGGACGTGCCCGAGCCGCGCACCACGGTCGTGCGGCACCTGCTCAAGCCGCACCAGAGCAAGCGCATCTCCGGGTGGTTGGATCCCGAGTCGGATCTGCGCGGCAGCGGCTACCACGCGGCCCAGTCGAAGATCGCCGTGGGCTCCGGAGGGCTGCACGGCAAGGGGTGGAAGGAGGGGACCCAGACGGGCCTGTCCTTCCTGCCCGAGCAGCACACGGACTTCATCTTCTCCGTGTGGGCCGAGGAGCACGGCTTCGTCAAATGCGTGATGCTGCTGGTGCTCTACGGCTTGCTGTTCATCTTCGGGCTGGGCGTGGGGTTCACCGCGCGAGACCGCTTCGGCGCCTTCGTGGCCGTGGGCGTCGTGTCGATGATCTTCTGGCAGGTGTTCGAGAACATCGGCATGGTCATCGGCCTGTTGCCGGTGACGGGCATCACCCTGCCGCTGCTCAGCTACGGCGGCTCCTCGCTGGTGAGCGTCATGCTGTGCATCGGGCTGCTGGTGAACGTCAGCATGCGCCGCCACATGTTCTGACCTACAGCACGCGGCCGGAGAGGATGAGCGTGGCCACGGTGAAGTAGATGACGACGCCGGTGACGTCCACCAGCGTGGCCACGAAGGGCGCGGACGCGGTGGCGGGATCCAACCCGAGCCGCCGCAAGAGGAAGGGCAGCATCGAGCCGCACAGCGTGCCGAACGTCACCACGCCCACCACGCTCAGGCCCACCGCCGCGCCCACCCAGGCGAAGTGCGGCCCGTAGAGCGACTCGTGCTCGGGCCACACGAGGATGCGCAGGAAGCCCAGGGCCCCGAGGAACACGCCCAGCGCCACACCACTGGTGATTTCCCGCGCGGCGACCTTCCACCAGTGATGCAACTCCACGTCGCGCACCGCCAGCGCGCGGATGATGAGCGAGGTGGCCTGGGAGCCCGAGTTGCCGCCCGAGGAGATGATGAGCGGCACGAAGGTGCCGAGGAACACCGCCTGGGCGATGGCGTCCTGGTAGTGCGCCATGGCGGTGGCGGTGAACATCTGCCCCACGAAGAGCACCGTCAGCCACCCCACGCGCTTCTGCAACATGCCCAGGATGCCGATGTCCAGGTAGGGCGCCTCCAGGGCCTCCATACCGCCGATGCGCTGGATGTCCTCGGTGGCCTCCTCCTCGGCCGCGTCCAGCACGTCGTCCACCGTGATGATGCCCACCAGCACTCCCCGCGAGTCCGTCACCGGCAGCGCCACCCGGTCGTACTTCTCGAACAGGCTGATGAACTCCTCGCGGTCCGCCGTGGCCGGGATGCTCACGAGCTGCCGATCATGGATGTCCGTCACGGGCGTGGAGGGCTCCGCGAGCACCAGCGACGCGAGCCGTACGTCGTCCAGGAGCCGGCCCTTCTCGTCCACGATGTAGAGCACCGCCAGCGTCTCGCGGCCCTGCCCGTGGGTGCGCACGTACTGGAGTGCCTCCCCCGCGGTGAGGTTGCCCGGCAGCGTGAGGTACTCGGGCGTCATGTAGCGCCCGGCGCTCTTCTCCGGATAGCCCAAGAGGGTGCGCGCCAGCTTGAGCTGCTCGGGCGACAGCGAGGTGAGGATCCGCTTGGTCACCTCCGCCGGCAGCTCCTCCAACAGGCGCGTGCGATCATCCGGCGCCATCTCGTCGAGCAGGTTCTTGAGCTGCTCGCGGCCCAGCGTGTCGACGATCTCCGTCTGCTGCGAGGGCGGCAGGTACTCGAACACCAGCGCCGCCGAGTCCCGCGGCAGCAGCCGGAAGAGGATGCCGCTCTCGTCCGCGGGGAGATCCTCGATCACCTCGGCCATGTCCGCCGGGTCCATGTCCGAGAACGCATCGCGCAACGCGTTCCAGTCCTTGGCGGCGATGAGCGAGTCGAACTCGGGCTTCAGGAGGTTTCCCAACATCTCAAGACTCCACGCGCGGACGAGGTGGCGCATGGTGTATGAATCCCGGCGCCGGGGGTATGCAAATCTGTCCGGTTCCCCCAGGAGGTAGAAGATGGATCGCAAGGGCTCGCGAAAGAAGGTTCCTGCCCAGGCCGTGGTTCCCGAGCGACCGGCGGCCGCCCCGCCGCCCCCCGTGGTCCGGCCCGAGCCGCCGCGCGTGGCGGTGCCTCCCCGGTCCGCGCCCCGCGCGGAGCCGCTCGGGCGTCCCGTGTCCCCTCCGCCTCCCGCGCGTCCCGCGTCTCCCTTCCGCTTCTCGTCCAATCCCGTCACCACCCGCATCCCCTCCGCCCCCATCATCGGGGTGGGGAGCGAGGAGGAGGTGGAGCACCGGCGCTTTCCCCGCGCGCAGCTCGCCACGAGCTTCGAGTTGTGGATCGACGAGGAGGGAGAGCGGCGCTTCACGGCCACCCTGCGCTCGGTGAACGTGAGCGTGGGCGGCGCCTTCCTGGAGAGCACCTTCTTCCTGCCCCTGTCCACGGAGCTGAGGGTGCGCTTCTCCCTGGCGCCCGGGGCCGCGCCCGTGGAGGCCCGGGCCCTGGTGGTGCGCGAGCAACGGCCGCACGGGGACGAGACGCCCTCGGGCTTCGGCATCCACTTCGAGGAGTTCTACGGCCAGACGGAGGTGGCGCTGGCGCGGCTCTTCCTGGATCTGCGGCTGCGCGCGTTCGCGGAGGAGTACCTCGCCTCGCCCCGGGCCCGGGGGCTGTCCGACGGACTGGAGCGGGTGGTGGACGCACTCGCCGCGTGGGAGCTGCTCAAGGCCCACACGTCCACGGACATGTGGCGGGGCGAGTGAGCCGCCCGCGCGGAGCCCCGAAGGCAAGCCCAGGGGGATGCTCCGCGCGGAGAACGGCGGGAACTACAGGGCCTTCTTCACGGCCTCTTCGATCTTCGACCGGGGCACGGAGCCGACGATCTGATCCACCACCTTGCCGCCCTTGAAGACGAGCAGGGTGGGGATGGAGCGGATGCCGTACTGCTGCGGGGTGTCCTGGTTCTGGTCGATGTCGATCTTGGCCACCTTGAGCTGGCCCTTGTACTGGGTCGCCAGCGCGTCGATGGCGGGCGCGATGGCGCGGCACGGGGCGCACCACGTGGCCCAGAAATCCACCAGCACGGGCTGGCTGGACTCCAGCACTTCCTTCTTGAAATCCCCATCTCCAACCGTCAACACGTCAGCGCCTGCCATGGTGTCTCCTCTCGCTCGTGGGCCGCTTCGGCTGGCGCGTCCTCTAATACGCGCCTACCTGGCCTGCAAGCATGGGACCTCGCCGGGTCCATTGCCTGCCTACGTAGATGCGGACGGGGCTCGGACGTCGCACCTCCATCCGCTCCCGTGTGGTAGTTGGCACTTCGGCCCGGGGCCGGGCGGTGTAGAATGGGACCTTCATGAAGCTCTTCCTTCCCCAGACCCAGCTCGAGGAGTGGGCGCTGGAAGACAAAGCGGACGTCAAGGACGGGGTCCTGGTGGTGACGGGTGAGACGGGCGTGTACCCGGTGGTGCCCGCCGTCCACATCGTCCAGTTGGTCACGGGCGAGGACACCAACCGCCTGGTGTCCAAGGTGAAGACGGAGGAGCAGCTTGAGTCCCTGGGGGCCGAGCAGATGGCCGACTCCGTGTTGCTTGGAGAGACGGCATATGAGGTGGTTCCCGGTTATGTAGCCGAGGTGCCATCCCCTTCGGATGCCTCCTCGGAGGACAGCAAGGCAGGCTCGGAGACGGACCTGCTCGCCGCGTTTCTTTTGAACAAGATGGGCTGACGCGCTCAGTCCAGTGGGTTGTTAGCCGCCATGAACCACGCGTTGGTCTCACTCGCCTGCCACGCCTATGTCGTCGCGGCGCTCGTCTATCTGGTGTACCTCGTCCGGCAATGGGAAGCGCTGGCGACCGCGGGCCGCGTGCTCGTGGGCACCGGTCTGGTCCTGCACGGTGTGGCCCTCTTCGGGCTCTTCGGTGCCCAGGGCGGCCGTCCGGTGGGAATGGCCCAGGGCTTCTCCACCTTCGCCTTCCTGCTGCTGGCCATCTTCCTGGTGGTGGATGTGCGCTACCGGCGGCCGGTGATGGGCGCCTTCATCACCCCCCTGGCGGTGGCGGTGCTCCTGCCGGGGCTGTTGCTGGATGGAGGCACGCCCCTGCCGCCGTACGTGCAGCGGCCCCTGTTGCCCGTGCACATCACCATCGCCCTGCTGGGCGTGGCCGCCTCGGCGGTGGCCGCGGGCGTGGCGGGCATGTACCTGCTCATGGAGCGGCAGGTGAAGGGCAAGCGCTTTGGCCTGCTCTTCGCGCGCCTGCCCTCGCTCGAGTTCCTCGACACCCTCAACCGCCAGCTCGTGGTGGTGGGCTTCATCGCGCTGTCCGTGACGCTGGTGACCGGGGCCTTCTTCTCCAGCGCGGCGCCGGGCTTCGTCTGGTCCTGGCAGTCCAAGCAGATCGCCACCCTGGTGGCCTGGGTCGTCTTCGCCGCGCTCGTGAGCGCGCGCTCCTTCGGGGGCTGGCGGGGCCGGCGTGTCGCGCTGCTCACCATGACGGGGTTTGGCTTGTTGCTGCTGTGTTTCCTGTCGTCGTACGACTTCACGCACGTGGGTGGAGGCTGGCGCTAGCTATGGAGTTCCTGTGCATGGGTGTGTCGCACCGGACGGCTCCGCTGTCCGTGCGAGAGCGGCTCGCACTGCCCGAGTCCCAGCAGGTGGAGTTGTTGCGGCGCCTGGCCCAGGCGCCCCACGAGGCGATGCTCGTGTCCACGTGCAACCGGGTGGAGCTGTACATGGCCTCGCCGGACGTGTCCCAGGCCCGCGAGGTCGTGCTGCGCGAGCTCCAGGCGCTCGGCGGCCCCGAGGGGATGGAGCACCTCTACGAGCACCGGGGCGAGGACGCGCTGGTTCACCTCTTCCGGGTGTCGGCCAGCCTGGACTCCATGGTGCTCGGCGAGGCGCAGATCCTCGGTCAGGTGAAGGACGCGTTCGAGCGGGGGCAGGGCTCGGGGGCGGTGCGCGGCGAGCTGACGCGGGTGTGCGCCGCGGCGTTCGGTTGTGCCAAGCGCGTGCGCACCGAGACGGCCATCGGCCGCTCCGCCACCTCCATGGCCAGTGCCGCCGTGGCGCTCGCGAGCAAGGTGTTCGACGGGCTGCGTGACAAGACGGTGTTGCTGGTGGGCGCCGGGGAGATGTCGGAGCTGGCCGCGCGCCACCTCAAGCAGGCCGGGGCCACGCGGATGCTGGTGACCAACCGCACCTTCTCGCGCGCCGAGGCGCTCGCGGCGGAGGTGGGGGCCACCGCGCGGCCCTTCGAGGAGCTGCTGTCGCTGCTCACCTCGGCGGACGTGGTGGTGTGCAGCACCGCCTCGCCCGTGCCCCTCTTCACCCAGGAGAACGTGGCCTCGGTGGGCAAGGCGCGCCGCTTCCGCCCGCTCTTCATGGTGGACTTGGCCGTGCCGCGTGACATCGCCCCGGAGGTGGGCTCGCTGGACTGGGTGCACGCCTACGACCTGGACGACATCCAGAAGTTCGTGGCGGACAACGCCGCCGCCCGCGCCGAGGAGGCCCAGAAGGCGGGGGTGCTCGTGGCCCAGGAGGTGGCCCGCTTCGTGCGCGAGCGCGCCGTGCGCCAGGGGGTGCCGGTGCTCGCCCAGCTGCGGCAGCGCGGCGAGGCCATCGCCCGCGCCGAGGTGGAGCGCACGCTCGCCACGCTCGGTGACAGCCTCAACGACAAGCAGCGCAAGAGCGTGGAGGCCATGGCGCGCGCCATCGTCAACAAGCTGCTGCACGAGCCCACCGCGCGGCTGCGCGCCGTGGGGCCCGAGCACGAGGGCAACCGGCTGGCGGGCGCCGCCGCCGAGCTCTTCGGGCTCGAGAGCGCACAGGCCGCTCAGGAAGTCTCCGCCCCCAACGTGTTGGCCACGGGAGGCAAGGGATGAAGTCCATCCGCATCGCCACCCGGCAGAGTCCGCTGGCGCTCTGGCAGGCCCGTCACGTGGGCGCGCTGCTCACCCGGCTCCATCCCGAGCTGCAGGTCTCCTTCCTGGAGATGACCACCGCGGGCGACCGCTTCCTCGCCGCGCCCCTGTCCACCGTGGGCGGCAAGGGGTTGTTCGTGAAGGAGATCGAGCAGTGCCTGCTCGATGGCCGCGCGGACCTGGCCGTGCACAGCCTCAAGGACATGACGTCCGTGCTGCCCCCGGGCCTGCTGCTCGCGGCGCTCCCCACGCGCGAGGATCCCCGCGACGCGCTCTGCGGCCCTCCCGGCCTGTCGTTGGACGGGCTGCCCAAGGGAGCACGCGTGGGCACGTCCTCGCTGCGGCGCAGCTGCATCCTGCGCGCGCGGCGGCCGGACCTGGAGATCGTCAGCCTGCGCGGCAACGTGCAGACGCGGCTGGCGCGCATGCGCGAGCTGCAACTGCATGGCGCGGTGCTCGCCTTCGCGGGCCTCAAGCGCCTGGGGCTGGACTCGGAGATCGCCGAGGTGCTGCCCACCAGCGTGAGCCTGCCGGCGGTGGGGCAGGGCGTGCTCGCCATCCAGTGCCGCACGGAAGACGCCGCGGTGCGCGGCCTGCTCGCGCCGCTCGAGGACTCCACCACGCGCGTGGCGGTGACGGCCGAGCGCGCCCTCATGGCCCGCCTGGAAGGCGGCTGCACCGTCCCACTCGCGGGACATGCCACCGTGCAGGGCCAGACCGTCCACTTGCGTGGACTGGTGGGACGTCCGGATGGCACGAAGGTGGTGATGGGCGAGCGCAGTGGCCCGGTGGAGGCGGCACTCGCGGTGGGCGACGCGCTCGCGGAGGAATTGTTGTCGCGTGGCGCGGCGGACATCCTGCGTGATTTTGGTCGCCTCGCTTCCGCGCGGGAGTCCTAGAGTCGAGTCCGTGGACAGGCGACTCGAAGGTATCCGCGTTCTGGTGACGCGCCCCCGTGACCGCGCGGAGGAGCTGTGCTTCCTCCTCGAGGACGAGGGCGCGCAAGTGTTGCACGTGCCGTTGCTGGAGCTGGTGCCTCCGGAGGACGCGCGCCCGCTGATGGCGGCCGCGGAGTCCATCCAACGCTACAAGTGGGTGGTGTTCGCCAGCGCCTCGGCGGTGGACGCGTTGATGGAGGCGCTGCGCGAGGCGGGCACCACGCAACTGCTGTCGCCGGTGCGCTTCGCCGTGGTGGGGCCGCGCACCGCGCGCGCCGTGGAGGGCTACGGGCTGAAGGTGGCCGCCGAGTCTCCCAGCGGCACGGGCGAGGGGCTCGCCGAGGTGATGCGCCCCGCGCTGAGCCCGGAGGACGAAGTGCTGCTGCCCGCGGCGGAGGAGGGGCGGCGCGAGTTGGAGGACGCCTTGCGCGAGCACGGCGCGCGGGTGACGCGGGTGACGGCCTACCGCGCCCGGCCCACGGTGCTGCCCGACGAGACGCGGGCGCTGCTCGAGGCCTCGCCGCCCGACGTGGCCCTCTTCGCCTCGCCCCGGACGGCGGAGGCCTTCCTGGAGGACGCGGGCCGCGAGCGGCTCGGCGCGGCCCGGCTGGTGGCCATTGGCCCCACCACCGCGGCGGCGCTGTCCCAACTGGGCCTCGCGGTGGCCGCCGTGGCCGAGCGCCCCACCCCGGAGGCGCTCGTGGAGGCGACCGTCCGGGCGGTTCGCGGATAGACTGCTCTTCCCGTCCCAGGTGTGGTTGCCTGGGAGCCGCCGTGAACGCGCCGGGATTGCCTGGTGCGCTGGCCGTGTTGCTCGTGGCCGCAAGGAGATGCCTTTGCCCGCGCCCGTGACCCCGTCCGCTCCCCCTTCGTCCCGGAGCAGAAACGACTTCTCGCTCACCTTCGTGCTCGACGCGCTCGTCACCCAGCGGGTGCTCACCGCCGAGCAGGCGCAGAACATCCTCGCGCGCGAGCAGGCCGCCCGGGCCCGGGTCCTCAAGAACCAGGGCGTCGCGCCCAAGGACTCGACGCGCTACGACGTGTCCCCCGTGGAGATCGTCGCCGCCTTCCAGGTGCCGCTGGCGGAGGGCCGCGGCGTGCTCGACGAGGACCGCGTCACGGAGATCGCCGCGCGCGCCGCCGGCATCCCCTACAAGAAGGTGGATCCGCTCAAGCTGGACATGGCGCTGGCCACCCGCACCGTCTCCCGGCCCTTCGCCCAGAAGAACGTGCTGCTGCCGCTCGAGCGCGGCCAGGACGGCCGGCTGGTGGTGGCGGTGGCCAACCCCTTCGATCAGGAGCTCTTCGAGAGCATCCACGTGCTCACCGGCATGCCCATCGATCCGGTGCTCGCCTCCAAGGGCGACATCCTCCGGGCCATCGCGGACATCTACGGCTTCAAGCGCACGCTGGCCAAGGCGGCGGATGACTTCAGCGCCAACCCGGGCAACTCGCCGCAGGTGAGCAACTTCGAGCAGCTCGTCACGCTCAGTGGCCGCCAGGAGCTGGACGCCGCGGACCAGCCCGTGGTGCAGGCGGTGGACTACCTGCTGCGCTACGCCTTCGACAACCGCGCCTCGGACATCCACATCGAGCCCAAGCGCACCACCTCGCTCGTGCGCCTGCGCATCGACGGCGTGCTGCACCCCGTCTACACCCTGCCCGCGGGCGTGCACCCGCCCATCGTGTCGCGCGTGAAGATGCTCTCGCGCATGGACATCTCCGAGAAGCGCAAGCCCCAGGACGGCCGCATCAAGACGGAGCGGGACGGCCGCGAGGTGGAGTTGCGCGTGTCCTGCCTGCCCACCGCCTTCGGCGAGAAGGTCGTCATCCGTGTGTTCGATCCGGAGACGCTGGTGCAGGACATCGCCCAGCTCGGCTTCGATCAACAGGAGAAGACCGTCTTCCAGTCGTGGATCGAGCAGCCCCACGGCATCATCCTCGTCACCGGCCCCACCGGCAGCGGCAAGACGACCACGCTCTACTCGGCGCTCAAGGCCGTGGCGGGGCCGGACGTGAACGTCACCACCATCGAGGATCCCATCGAAATGGTGTGGGACGGCTTCAACCAGGTGCAGGTGCAGCCCAAGGTGGGGCTCGACTTCGCCAACGCCCTGCGCAGCATCCTGCGCCAGGACCCGGACGTCATCATGGTGGGCGAAATCCGCGACGAGGAGACGGCGGAGAACGCCGTGCAGGCCGCGCTCACGGGCCACCTGGTGCTCTCCACGCTGCACACCAATGACGCCATCGGCTCGGTATCCCGGCTCAAGGACCTGGGCGTGCCGCCCTTCCTGCTCGCCCAGAGCCTCATCGGCATGATGGCCCAGCGCCTGCTGCGGCGCGTGTGCCCGCACTGCGCCCAGCAGACGTCGCTCACCCAGGACGAGCTGGCCATGCTGGGCACCCCCATCCCCCTGCTGCCCAACGGGGTGCGCATCGTCAAGGGCGTGGGGTGCGTGCGCTGCCGGGGCACCGGCTACTGGGGCCGCACGGGCGCCTTCGAGATCGTCAACATGAACAACGAGCTGCGCGAGTTCATCTCCCGCGGCGCCAACCCCACGCAGATCCTGGACGCCGCGCGCCGGGCGGGCACGCGCACCCTGCGCGAGGCCGCCGTGCGAAAGCTCGCCATGGGTCTTACTTCCTTCGACGAGGTGGTGCGCATGACGTCCCTGAGTTGAGCCGGGACCCGGTTCCACCCGGGGTGCGCGAAGATGGGTACTCGAGAAGTGCACGGCAGTTGAGGAGACACGGGATGACGCGACAGGACCTGGTGGGTGGCGGCACGGACGAGGCACTGCTTGGCGGTGCGGAGGCGGAGCGGACGGGCACTCGAGGGCCCGCGGAAGGAATCGGGTATTTCGCCCGCTTCGGCGTCACCGAGACGCTCATCCGCGAAACGCTCGCCGCGGCGCTCTCGCGCGGCGGGGACTACAGCGACTTGTTCTTCCAGCACCGCGTCTCCACCTCCATGTCGCTGGAGGACGGCGCGGTGAACCGGGCGTTCACCACCGTGGAGCTCGGCGTGGGGGTGCGCGTCGTCAAGGGAGACCAGACGGGCTACGCCTACACCGAGGAGCTGTCGCTGGAGGCGATGCGCAGCGCGGCGCGCACGGCGGCGGCGATCGCGGAGGGACCCTCGCGGGCCGGCCCCCAGCACTTCCACGTCTTCAAGGACCTTCCAAAGCGCTACGTGCTCCAGGCCGGCTGGGACGCCGTGCGCCCCGAGCAGAAGCTGCCCATCCTCGAGGGGCTCAACTCGGCGGCCTTCCAGGCCGACGGCCGCGTGGCCAAGGTGAGCCTGTCCTTCTCGGATGAGCATGGCGCGGTGCTCGTGGCCGACAGCACCGGGCGCATCGTCGAGGACGTGCAGCCGATGACGAGCCTCTACCTGTCGTGCGTGGCCGAGCAGAATGGCAAGCGCGAGCAGAACGCGTACGGCGTCGCCGGCCGCGCGGGGCTGGACTTCTACTCGCGCGACCGGCTGGACCGGATCGTCCGCGAGGCGGTGGCGCGCACCACCATCCTGTTCGACTCCGTGCAGCCGCCGGCCGGGGAGATGCCGGTGGTGCTCGCCGCGGGCTCCTCGGGCATCCTCCTGCACGAGGCCATCGGCCACGGCATGGAGGCCGACTTCAACCGCAAGGGCACGTCCATCTACGCGGACAAGCTCAACAAGCCCATCGCCCACCCCTTCGTGAACATCGTCGACGACGGCACGAACGAGCACGCGCGCGGCGCCATCAACGTGGACGACGAGGGCAACGTGCCGGGCAAGACGATGCTCGTGGAGAATGGGGTCCTCACCACCTTCCTCCACGACTCCATCTCCGCGCGCCACTACAAGGTGAAGCCCACGGGCAACGGCCGCCGCGAGAGCTACCGCCACGCCCCCCTGCCGCGCATGCGCTCCACGTACATGCTGCCGGGGCCCCACACGCCCGAGGAGATCATCGCCTCGGTGAAGAAGGGCATCTACTGCTCCAACTTCACCAACGGCCAGGTGAACATCGGCGCCGGTGACTTCACCTTCTACGTGAAGAACGGCTACCTCATCGAGGACGGCAAGCTCACGCGCCCCATCAAGGACGTGAACATCATTGGCAACGGGCCCAAGGTCCTGGAGAAGGTGGACATGGTCGCCAATGATCTCGTCATCGACGAGGGCGGCTGGACGTGCGGCAAGGATGGGCAGGGCGTGCCCGTGTCCCAGGGCATCCCCACCGTCCGGGTCGCGTCCATCACCGTGGGCGGGCGCAACGCGTGAAAGAGGCCGGCATGAGCACGACGAACAGCACGAGTCTGGAAGAGACGGCGCGGCGGGCAGTGGACCTGGCACGCCGGCACGGTGCCAACGAGGCCTCGGCCACCGCGGGCCGCATGCGGGAGCTGGAAGTGCAGTGGCGCGATGGCCGCGTGGAGAAGGTCTCCGAGGCGACCACCCGCGGCCTGTCGCTCCAGCTCTTCGTCGACGGGCGCTACTCCGCCGTCTCCACGAGCGACCTGCGCCCCGAGGCGCTCGAGCGCTTCATCTCCGACTCCATCGCGATGACGCGGGTCCTCACTCCGGATGAGCACCGCCGCCTTCCCGAGCCCGAGTTCTACGCGGGGCGCGCCAGCCTGGATCTGATGATCGAGGATCCGCGCCAGGCGCAGCTCTCCTCCGAGGAGCGCCAGCGCTTCGCCCGGGAGCTGGAGGAAGGTGCGCGCTCGGCGGATGCCAAGGGCGCCATCCTCTCGGTGACCACGGGCTTCGGCGACCTGTCCCGCGAGGTGTTCCGCGTCACCTCCAATGGCTTCGAGGGAAGCGCGCGCTCCACGCAGTTCGCCGCCTCCGCGGAGGTGAGCGTGCAGGATCCGGATGGCCGCCGCCCGGAAGAGGGGGACTCCGGCTTCGCGCGCTTCTTCGAGGATCTTCCCTCGGCGGCTGCCCTGGGCCGCCGTGCCGGAGAGCGGGCCCTGGGCCGCGTCGGCGCGGTGAAGGGCGCGTCGGCGGTGCTGCCGATGGTCGTCGACAACAAGGCCGCGGGTCGGCTCGTGTCGATGCTCCTCTCGTCGATGGTGGGCGGGGCCATCCAGCAGAAGCGCTCGTTCCTCGATGGGAAGCTGGGCCAGCAGGTGGGCAGCGCGCTGCTGTGCCTCTCCGATGATCCGCACCTGAAGCGGGGACTCGGCTCGCGCCTGTTCGACGGCGAGGGCATCACCTCCCGCCCGATGGCGCTGTTCGAGGAGGGCGTGCTGCGCACGTACTTCATCGACAGCTACTACGCCCGCAAGCTCCAGACGCGTCCGACGACGGGGGGCCCCTCCAACCTCTCCTGGAAGCTGGGGACGAAGGAGCGCGCGGGGCTGCTGGCGGACCTGGGCGAGGGCATCCTCGTGACGGGCTTCCTCGGGGGCAACTCGAGTGCCCTCACCGGTGACTTCTCGCTCGGCGTCCAGGGCTTCCGCGTGCGCGGAGGACAGCTCGCCGAGCCCATCAGCGAGATGAACATCTCCGGCAACCAGTTGGATCTGTGGAAGCGGCTGGTGGCCGTGGGCGACGATCCCTACCGCTACAGCACCTCGCGCACGCCCACGCTCGTCTTCGAGGGCGTGCAGTTCGCGGGCACGTAGCCGGGGGCCGCCGGGCCCTCACGCGGGCTCGATGAAGTTCAACCGGTAGCCGTCGGGATCCGCGAGGACGATTTCCCGTGTGTGCCACGGCTGCCGGGTGGGGCCATCCACGCTCACCCCGAGCGCCTGGGCACGCGCGGCCACCTCCTCCACGCTCAGCGCGCCCACCCGGATGCCGATCAGCACGCCCGCGCCCCGGCGGCCCTCCACCGGCAGCGCCGCGGGCGCCTTGACCAGGTACACCTCGGCCTGGTTCTCCCACCGCAACTGGAGGAAGGGCGGATCCGAGCGCAGCCGCTTGAAGCCGAGAGCCTCGTAGAAGGCCGCGGAGCGCTCGACATCCGAGACGAGCAGCTTCACGAAGGACGACAGCAGGGTTTCAGTCTCCATGCGCGCCGTCTGTATCACGCACGGCGCGCCGGAGGTCCACCGGGTCAGCGCTTGGCGCAGTAGCCGAAGTTGGTGCTGGCCCCCGCCGCGAGCTGGCTGTTCCAGGACTCGCCGGTGAACGTGACCACGCTGCCGGACGCGCTGGCGTAGGAGCTCCAGGCGTTCGTCAGGGTGCCCACGATCGTCACGGAGACCCGCCAGGTGACCGTGGTCGTCCCCTTGTTCGTCAGCTTGATGTTGTTGCAGTAGCCGGTGCCCCAGTCGCTCTGGACGCTCTGGGTGAGCTGGAGGCCGCCCGGGGGAGGGGGCGTGCCCGCGTCGGTGCTCGTGCCGCCATCGGGGGGACGCGTGCCGCCATCCGTGGTGCCCGTGCCGCCGTCGGTGGTGCCCGTGCCGCCATCGGGGGGACGCGTGCCGCCATCCGTGGTACCCGAGCCGCCGTCGGTGGTGCCCGAGCCGCCGTCGGTGGTGCCCGAGCCCCCGTCGGGGATGCTCGTGCCCCCGTCCGTGGACGTGGGGGGCGGCTCCGAGATGTCCTCGCCCCAGCGCTGGGTGAAGCGGGGCAACTGGGTCACGGAGACGATCAGCTCCGGAATGCTCAGGGAGTTCTGGCGGAAGCGCTTCGTGAGCTGGCTGGCGGCGCAGGTGTTCTCCTCGCCCGCCACGCCGTAGGCGAAGCGCAGCCACTGCAGGGAGAAGCAGTCCGCCACGTCCGGGCTGCTCGCGAGCTTCACCTGGAGCCCATCCACGCCCACGAAGGTGCCCTGGGTCGACTTGGAGGCCAGCACCTCGCCGCTCGCGTCCACCAGGTCGCCATTGGCCATCTTCGGCTTGTAGCGGCCCACGCTGTCGAACTGCTCGAAGCCAAAGCCGATGGGATCCATCAACTGGTGGCACGTCGAGCAGGCCGCGTTGCGCGAGTGCTCCTGGAAGCGCTCCCGGTTCGTCTGTTGCGTGCCGGTGTCCCCCAGCTCGAGATCCAACCCCGGCGGCGCGGGCGGCAGCGGCTGGCACAGCAGGCGCTCGCGCACGAGCTTGCCGCGGCGCACGGGAGAGGCCGCCTGCGGCGTGGCCTGCGCGGCGAGGATGCCGCCATGGGTGAGGAGCCCGCCGCGGCCCGTGCCCGTGAGCGACCACATGTTCGCCCCGCTGGGCGAGGTCGTCCCGCCCACGGGCATGTTCAGTCCGTAGAACGTCGCCAGGGTGCTCGAGGCGAACGTGTAGTCCGCGGAGAACAGCTCGGAGAGCTGGCCGCTGCCCTGGCGCACGATGTGATCGAACAGCTCCAGCGTCTCCGTCTTCATCGCCTTGCGCAGCTCGGGGCTGAAGTTGGCGAGGACCAGGGGATCCTTCTGCACCTGATCCACCCGCTCCAGCTCCATCCACTGGCTCACGAAGTGGTTGAGCAGCGGGCGGCTCCGGGGCGAGGTGAGCATCCGGCGCGCCTCGGCGGCGATCTGCTCCGGCGTGTGCAGCTGGCCCTGCTTCGCCTTGGCGAAGAGCTCCGCGTCCGGCATCGAGCCCCAGAAGAGGTACGACAGCTCCGAGGCCACCTCGTAGTCGGTGAGCACGTACCGCCCGGCGCCCTGGTGCACGCCCAGCTCGGAGCGGTAGAGGAAGTTGGGCGACAGGAGCATGGCGCTCGTCACGGCCTTGATGCCCTCGAGGTAGCCCTCCTCCGCCGACACCTTCGTGTAGAGCGCCTGGTAGCGCGTGCGCTCCGTCTCCGTCAGCGGGGCCCGGAAGGCCCGCGCGCCGAAGTCCTGGATGAACTGGAGCGCGCAGGCCGCGCTCG
The DNA here is from genome assembly GCF_044360685.1 of Cystobacter fuscus. Classification (GTDB taxonomy): domain Bacteria; phylum Myxococcota; class Myxococcia; order Myxococcales; family Myxococcaceae; genus Cystobacter; species Cystobacter fuscus_C. Next base: position 3,565,164 of record NZ_CP043491.1, read on the forward strand.
CCGAGCACGAGACGTGCCGGGGCAGCTTCTCCACGGCGGCCAGGGCGGCCTCCTCGGAGGCTCTCAGGAGCTTGTCGGTGAGCAGCTGGCCCACGGTCCGGGCCGCCGCGGCGTTGTCGAAGCCGTTGGCCACTTCCTCCGCCGGCAGGGCCTGGCCCCACGTGGAGGGCTCGTCCAGGTAGAGCAGATCGGTGAGGGTGTTGTCGTACTCGAAGCGCGTGAGCATGCGCAGCTGCCGCCGGGCGGTGGGATCGAGCTCATCCGCCGGGCAGGTCTCCTGCGCGGGGGGCGGGGCGTCGCAGGAGCCGGGCTCGCCCTGGGCGCGCTGGGTGAAGCGCTGGAAGTCCGCGTAGAGCGCGCTGTCGGGGCTCAGCAGCTTGCCGCCGCCATGGCCCAGGGGATGCTGGCCCGAGGGCTTGAGCAGCAGCAGCGAGGTGCCGTCGTACTGCAGGCGCGCCACCGCCCGCACCGTGTCGAGGTTGTCCTCCTCCGCGCCGGGCTGTCCCTCGGGGGTGAGCACCAGGCGCGTGCCCGCCGCGATTCCCCCGGCGTTGTGGCAGGTGATGCACTGGGAGGACATCACCGGCTCCCACAGCCGGGTGCGGAAGAACTCCGCGTCATCCGGGCAGCCGGCCGGATCTGTCGGGCTCTCTCCCCCCTGCTGGGGCGGAAATTGATCGGAGGGCCCTCCCGTGGAGGGAATCTCCGCCCCGGGCGCGGCCGGAGGGGCCACCCCACAGGCGAGGGAAGAGGCAAGGGTGCCAAGGGCAACGAGGTGCCGGAAGGTCAGCACGGGTCCACCTGCGGGGGAGGGGAGGGGAAGAATCGGGAGAGGGGGGCGCGGGTCAGACGAGCCCGGAGAGCGGGCCGGTGGAGCGGGAGGCGTCACCGAAGGTGTCGAGCGTGAGGCCCATGCCCTGACAGACCGAGGTGAGCAGCTTCTGGTGCGGCGTGCTGGTGTAGCGCAGGTAGCGCCCGAAGCGGAACGGCGTCCCCGAGCCCCCGGCGAGGATGAAGGGCACCGAGCGGCAGGTGTGCAGGCGGCTGTCGCCGAGCTCCTTGGCCCAGAGCACCAGGGTGGAGTCGAGCATCGTGCCGCCCGTGGTGCTCGAGAGATCCGGGCGGGCCTGGAGCGCGTTGAGCAGATAGGCGAACTGCTCGGCGAACCAGCGCTCGCACTTGACGAAGCTCGCCACGCCCGCCGTGTTCGAGTCCACCTTGTGCGACAGCTCGTGGTGGGCTTCCGAGGCGCCCGCCCAGGTGAAGACCTGGGGCGCGATGGTGTGGGACCACTGCAGGGACGCCACGCGCGTCATGCCGCAGGCGAGCGCGTTCACCAGCAGATCCATCTGCATCTTCCCCACCAGGGGGAAGTTGGCGTTGGCCTTGGCATCGATGACGGCGGGGGTCTGGCCGGGCGTGCACGCGGTGGTGCTGGCCGCGGCCAGGGCCTGCTCCGTCTGGCGCAGGGCCTGGAGGTGCTGCTCGAGCTTGAGCTTCTCCTCCGCGCCCACCTCCGCGGACAGGGCGGAGAGATCCGTGCGCGCCACGTCCAGCATGCTCTTGCGGCGGCGCAGCAGCCGCTCGGCCGCGCTCGAGGAGGTGTCCCCGGTCGAGCCGAAGAGGCGCTGGTAGGCATTGAGTGGCACGTCCTCGGGAGACACGAAGGAGCCCGGCGCCGAGTAGGACATGCGCGTGGATTTCGAGGCACCCCAGAGACTCGTCTGGACGCCGAACTCCAGCGACTTGAAGCGCGAGCCCAGGCCCACCTTGCTCGCGACGTACTGGTCGATGGACATGCCCGCGGTGGTGCTGCTCGCCGTTCCACTGCCCGTGAGCATGTGCGACATGCCCGGATCGTGGTTGTCCGCCCCCACGAAGTCGAGCCCATCACAGACGAGCAGCTTGCTGCGCAGTGCGTTGAGGGGCTCGAGCACGCTGCCCGCGGCGAACGTGAAGCTCGTCTCCGTGCCCGTGGGCCGCCAGAACTTGTGCACCGTGCCATTGGGCGTGAAGAAGACGATGAGCCTCTTGGCCGCGACGGGCGTCGCCGCCTGGGCCTCGCCATTGAGCAGCCGTACCAGGGGAGACGCCAGCAGCGTGGCGCCAATACCCGCGGTGAATTGTCTTCGCCCCAATCGACTCATCGCACCGACTCCCATCCCGTCATTGCGTGGTTCCAGCCCGTGGGTCTTCAGGCCGAGTCCGGGGTCAATCCCTCTCCAGGAATCCGGGTCGGACGAGAAGGCCTTGACTCCCATCTAGTCAGGCCTTGCTCTGATTGATCATTAATAAAATCTGGCGGAGCTGTCCATGAGTCATCGCAGACATTCCTGGAGTGGTGGCGGACCCAGGTAGGAAAGACAACTCCTGCTGACTACGTGGCAATCCAATACAAATACAGTCCCGCCGGATAAATCCTGCTCAACCGCCCAGGGCATCCAACCGCGAGAGCACCGCGGGCACATCGCCGCGCGGCACTTCGTGACAGGAGTGAAAACCCGAGGCCCGGTCCGTGGCGATGATGGGGAGGCCCCTGGCCGCCGCGAGGGCCACTTCCGCCGGGTAGCTCTCGCACCAGGACAGGGCCAGCACGGCGTCCACGCCATGAAGGCCGCGCTGGGTGTGCGCCGTCACCCGGGTGAGCCGGGGGTGTTCGAGCCCTCGGAGGTCCGTGCCTTCCGTGGGCCGTACCCACAGCCGCCACCGAGGACGTGCCTCGAGGATCGCCAGGGCCTCGCGCAATCCGCTCCGGGCCAGGGCGGGACCGGCGAGCAGCGCCACCCGCTCCGCTCCTCCCACGGCCCTGGGTGCTGGGGACTCGGACGCCTCGTGGACGCGCAGCTCGCGCAGTCGCTCCCGCGCGCAGCCGTCGGCCACCAGGTGCTCGCGCAGGAACCTGCCGCGCACCCAGATTTCGTCCGCGAGGACGCGCTCCGCTTCCTGCCGGGCCACGTCCGCCGCGCGTGCCCGGTGGTTGCGCAGGAAGGCCTCCTCCGGGTGGTGGCTCGCCGCCTCGTCCAGATCGGCGTGCAGTTGCCTCAGTGAGGGCAGATCCTCCACCAGCACACACCGCGCCCCCCGGCGGCGGGCCACCGCGAAGAGCTCGCGTGCGCACAAGGAGGGCGCAATCACCGTCTCCACCCGTGCCGGGAGCAGGGGCGCCACGGCGCGCGCCACCCACTCGCGCAGCCGGAAGCGGGACGAGAAGCTCGCCGCCGCCGAGCGTCCGCTCCACCTCATCCCCGCCTCCACCGCCCACCACCCCGGCAGTCCCCACACCCGGTGGTGACCGGCCTCCGGGACCGTCCGCCTCCGCCACGCCGCGCGGAGCCGCGAGGGCAGCGCGCCCCACTGCTCGGGGCCTTCCGGCAGGGACCACGGCGCGAGCACCCGTGCCGGAGGGCCCTCGCCCAGGAGGGAGGACAGCCGCGGCAGCCACGGCGCGGGCTCCGGAGCGATGACGAGCCTCATGGGCGCGGCTCCGGGCGCACGGGCACCTCGACGCGCGCGTGGCACGCCGTCTCTCCACAGGTGAGGCAGGTGCGCTGGCGCTCCTTGGGGTTGAGCAACCGGCGCCGGTTCTCGGCCACGGGGCCCTCCTCCAGGACACGTCCGGTGGACAGCTCCTCCACCCGCCGGAGGATCCGATTGGAGCGCACCCACCCCTCGGGGGTTTCCACCAGGGAGTCGTCCTCGGACCAGAGCCGGGAGCGGGTCCGGGGCGCGGCCTCCCCGTGGAGCGTGAGCCGCAGGGAGTCCCCCACGACGCGGGCCCCGAGCCGCACCGGCCCCTCGCGCGGCGCCACCACCAGGTCCACGTAGGGCCAGGCCACCGTGGCGTCCATTCCCCACAGGGCCTCCTCTAGAGGAGGGACGGCCTCCATCGTGTGGCCGGCGCGCTCCAGCACCCGCCAGCCCTGGCGCGCCGTCAGCTCGAAGAGGGCATTGGCCAACAGGCAGATGCCTCCGCCGATGGAGGGCGTGAGACAGCCGCCCCGGAGCGACAGTCCATGGCGGTAGCCCGCGTGCTGCGAGAGCCGGCCGAGGACGCGCCAGAAGGAGAGGGGCCGCTCGGGGGTCACCCACAGCCCATCGAAGGCGGGCGCCGCGAGCCGCAGGTTGTGCTGCTTGCCGGCTTCCAGCACGGGGTCCGCCTCGGGATCCACGCGCGCCATGTCCACGCGGTGCGAGGCCAGCAGCACCGTCAGGCCGCGGGTGGGCGCCAGCTCGGGACGGGGCCATCGCTCGGGCGTGGCCGCCCAGCGCACCAGCCGCTCCGACTGGAGCACGAGCTGCTTGGTGCGCCGCCACAGCAACTCGGGCGGGGAGAGTTCCACGAGACGGGACGCGGTGCGCGGGGCCATATCCACCCCGCATGATGCAACAACCCGGCTCGGCCCGGGCACCCTCCCCGGGGTTTCAGGGCACCTCGGTGCCCTGGGCGGCGCTCCACACGGAGAACCAGTCCTGGGTGTCCAGGTGCAACGACAGCGCGCGGACGGCCGAGGTGATGCGACCGGTGTCGTTGGTGCCCAGCACGGGGATGATGCGCGCGGGGTGCCGCAGCAACCACGCGTAGAGGATCTGCTCGGGGAGCGCCTCGTGCTTCTGGCCCAGGCTCGCGAGTACCTCGCGCACCCGCGTCTCGGCGGGCCCCCCACCCGTCAGCAGCCGTCCCCCGGCGAGCGGGGACCACGCCATGGGACTGATGCGCTGGCGCAGACATTGATCGAGCGTTCCATCCAGGAAGGGCTCGGGCCGCAGGGGGTGGAGCTCCACCTGGTTGGTCACCAGGGGGAAGGGGAGCCAGCTCGCGAGCATGTCGAACTGGGCGGGCGTGAAGTTGGACACGCCCAGGTGGCGCACCTTGCCCTGGGCTCGCAGCGTCTGGAGGGCCTCGGCCACCTCCGAGGGCTCCAACAAGGGGCTGGGCCGGTGCAGCAGCAGCACGTCCAGGTAGTCCGTGGCGAGATGGCGCAGCGACTGCTCCACGGACGCGATGATGTGCTGGCGGGAGTAGTCGTAGTGCTTGAGCCAGTGGGCGGGCCGCGCGGGATTCACCAGCATGATGCCGCACTTGGTCACCAGCTCCATGCGCTGCCGCAGTCCGGGCTGGGCACGGAGCGCGGCGCCGAACGCCTCCTCGCACTGGTAGCCGCCGTAGATGTCGGCATGGTCGAAGGTGGTGATGCCGCAATCCAGACACGTCTGGATCTTCTCCAGCACCCGTTGGACGCCAGCGCCCTGGGGATCCTGGAACAGGCGCCATACGCCATGGACGAGCCGGGAAACCTCGGGCCCCTGGGGGGCCATGGTCACGCGCGAGAGGAGGGTCATCCGGTCACCTTAGAGGTACACGTTGAACAGCAGGCCCGTGGTGCCGAAGGGGATGTGGAAGTTCTGTCCGCCCCCGTCGATGCGCAGCGCGAGGCCCAATGTGCCCGCCACGCTCACCCGGGGGACGAAGTAGTACTCGACGCCGAAGCCGCCCTGGATGCCGAAGCCGATCGCCTGCCCGTAGTCGAGCTGGAGGCCGCCCTCGATGAAGGGGCGCAGGTTGCCGCCGAGCAGGTGGTGGCGCACGCCCGCGCCGACGGAGAACCCCACACCGAAGGCCGGCGTGAGGGCCACGTCGAGCCCCAGGTTGAAGCGCAGGGAGTCCGCCGGGGTCAGGTGGATGAAGCCGCCCACCGTGGGCAGGCCGCTGACGCCGAGCACCACGCCCTTGGCGCCGGCCACCGCGGCGGTGCCGTCTCCCGCGCTCGAGTCCGAGGCATTCGACTGAGTGGGGGCGGGTGCCGGCGCGGGGGCGGCCCTCGGTGCGGGGGCGGGCGCCGGAGCAGGGGCGGGCGCTGGCTCGGGGGCGGGCTCCGGCACGGGAGCGGGCGCCGGCGCGGGGGCGGCCGGCGCGGGAGCGGCCTTCGGCGCGGGAGCGGCCTTCGCCTTCGGCGCGGCGGCGGCGGGGAGCACCGGCAGCAGGAGGCAGGCGACGGAGGACAGCAGGGCGGAGCGCATGGTGTGGGACCTCGCGAGAGGGAAGGAATTCGGGGCGCACTTATAGTGGGAGGACTCCCCTGCCTGGGGCCCAACCTCGTCTGGTTCGTCACGGACCTTCGAGGGGAACTCCCATGGGAGGGATGGGCGGAGTTTTCTGCCTTTCCTGGAAAGAAAAAGGATTGTGGTGTTTCCGCCGATGTTGGAGAACCGGCGGGCGGAGGATGTAGCCATGGGTAAGAGAGCGGGGGTGAAACGGGACGAGGCGGCCGTGGGCCGGTTCGTCGAGCGTTTCGCCCTGGCGCTGTCGGACGACGGGTTTCCCCGCATGCCCGCCCGGGTGTTCGTGGGGTTGCTGGTGTCGGAGCAGGAGACGCGGACGGCGGCCGAGCTGGCCCAGCAACTCCGGGTGAGTGCCGCGGCCATCTCCGGCGCCGTGCGCTACCTGGTGCAGATGGGCATGGTGGCGCGCGAGCGCGAGCCGGGACAACGCAGCGACCACTACCGGGTCTCCTCCAATGCCTGGTACGAGGCGCTCGCCCGGCGCGACCAGATGCTGCTGCGCTTCGAGCAGGGGCTGCGCGAGGGCATCGACGCGGTGGGCGCGGAGAGCGTGGCCGGTCTGCGGCTGGAGGAGTCGCGGCAGTTCTTCGATTTCGTCCGGGGAGAGATGCCGCGCCTGCTGGCGCAGTGGCGCGAGCAGCGCGCCGCGAAGGGCCGGGGCTGAGCGCGCTCACTTTGAGTCGGGACAGCCCCCCACCTGATCGTAGTGGGTTCCCCAGAGGTTCGTCTTGAGACGCAGCTCGCGAGCCCGGGCGGCCCCCAGCTTGTCGGACAGGGCGCGCTCGTAGGCGTCACCCAGGGTCGCGTTGAAGCGAATCAGGCGCTCCGCCGGGGGCAGGTCAATGAGCTGGGCGGGAGGCCGCGCGAGTCCCGCCCGCTCCTGGGAGATGCGCTGGTAGGCCCGCATGGCATCCTCCCGGCGGGATTTGTCGAGGATCTCCTGTTCCAGCGCGCTGGGGCTCAGCGCGTGGGCGCCGTTCTCATCCCCAGTGGCTGCCACGTAGATGGCACGCAGCTTCGCGAGGGATTCGGCGAAGAAGGTGTTGGTGACCTCGACCACCACCTCCGCTTCGTCCTCCGTCATGCCCACCGACTGCATCATCTTGGGCGCCGGCTTGCTCACGGGCTCCAGTTGGAGGGCCGGTTGATCCCAGCGGAGCTTGCAGCTCCTGGCCATCTTCAGGAGTTCCTCCTGGGAGGGTTCCAACCAGTTGGCCCGGCGGGAAACGGCGCTGTTCCGTCGCTCGCTCTCGAGGGACTCCAGCTCCCGCACCCGTGCCCGCAGCGTGGTCAGCTCGGCCACGTAGGCGGATTCCCGGGTCCTCCAGGATGGAGGAGCCTCCGCGGCTGTGGCCTCGTCACTGGGCGGGGAGCCGGGCGCGGCTGGCGCGTCCGTCAGGAGGGCGGGAGCGGGGAGGAGGCGCGGCGTGGCTCCCACCTTCAGCTCCACCCGCTCGCCCGGACCGGCTTCCCGGGCTCCCGCGGAGCTGGTGGCGAGGACCTGGCCCTCGTGGACGGTCAGGAACACGGTCGCGGTGAGCGCCGCGCCCACCGCCGCGCTGGTGAGGGACTGCCTGGAGGGAAGCATGGGGTGTACCTCGAGGGTGAAGCAGGTGCCGTGAACGGAGACCTGGCCGGCGGGGGTGTCCACCTGGAAGTCCGTCCCGGTGTCCACGCGGTAGAAGACACGGCCCGCCGGTTGCCGGACGCGCACGGGTCCCCGGCGGCCCGCGCTCCAGTTCAGTTGGGTTCCCGGCTCGGCCACGGCGAGCGCGGACGCTCCCAGGCGCACCGTCTCTCGCTTCGAGAAGGCGCGCTCGCCGGACAGGGGCTGTCCGGCGCCGTCCATCACCCATCGCGCCGCGCCCCAGAGCAGGACGCACAGCACGGCGGCCGCCGCGGCCAGCATGCGCGGGCGCAAGCGACGGGGCGCGGGGGAGAGCCGGGCGAGGACCCGCTCGTCGAGGCCCGGGGCGACGGGCGGCACCTCGAAGGCGGACAGGTCCAGCCGCTCGGGATCGGACTCGGGGTGTTCAGCCATGGGAGGACTCCAGGAGGGCACGCATGGCGGCACGGGCGCGTGACAGCCGGCTCTTGACGGTGCCCAGGTCGAGGCCGAGTGCCTCGGCCATCTCCGCGTACTCCAGGCCGTGCATCTCGCGCAGCACGAGCACGGCGCGCTGATCCGCTGGGAGCTGGCCGAGCGCGCGGCGGATGGCCTCGCCGAGGGCGCGGCGCTCGGCGAGCGCGTCGGCACGGTGGGGCCCGGCCACGGGCAGCGAGGACAGCTCGGCCATGGGGACGAGCAGGGTGGGGCGGCGCAGCTCGTTGAGGGCGAGCCGGGTGGCGATGGTGAGGATCCAGGTGGACAGCTTCGCCGGGCCCTGGGGAAGGAAGCCCGGCAGGGCGCGGTAGACGCGCAGGAAGGTCTCCTGGGTGCAGTCCTCGACGGAGCCCTCACGGCCACTGGGGGCGAGCAACCGGTAGAGCAGCGCGTGGACGGCGTCCTGGTGGTGGAGCACGAGGGCGCGGAAGGCCGTGGTATCCCCGGCGCGGGCGCGCTCCACCACGGTGGGGGCGAGCTCGCCCGGTGCCGTCCGAGGTGAAGGGGCGCGTGGCCCGAGGATCGCCAGGATTCCCATTCCGCCTGCTTCCACCCGCGAGGCACGGAAAGGTTCCCGGGGGGCCGCGATTATTTCCCATCCGGCCCCGGGTTCCCCATCACCCCGCCTGGGCGGGCCGCGCCTGCCGCTGATGCCACGCGGCGAGCACCTCGCGCTCCCGCTCCGGAGGGAGGCCGCCGCGCTTGCGCAGTTTCTCCTGCTGGTCCGGAGTCAGCCCCCGGAACCAGGCCAGGGTGTCGCGCGCGGTGTCCACGACGGGGCGGAACTTCAGGCCTCGCGCCACGGCCCGGGCATTGCTGACCTGGCCGACGCCCGCCGAGTCCCCGGTGGAGGGAACCCAGACGGGCAGGTCGCTCCAGCCGCTCACCTTCTGCTGCTCCAGGAAGGCGGCATCGGCCCAGGTGAAGGTGGCATCGGACTGGCTGGCCTGCTTGCACGCCTCGAGCATCTCCCGGACGGTGAGTGGCCGGGTGGGGCCGGTGGCGTTGAAGACGCCGAAGTCGCGGTTGTCGAGCGCGTGCAGGGTCCACTCGGCCAGGTCCCTCACGTCGATGAACTGCACCGGATCCGAGCCGTCTCCGGGCGCGAGCACCTCGCCGCCCCGCGCCACGCGCTCGGGCCAGTAGGTGAAGCGCTGGGTGGGATCCTCCGGGCCGACGATGAGACCCGGGCGGATGTTGGTGGTGCGCCCGGGGAAGGCCGCCTCCGCCTCCTGTTCACAGAGCGCCTTGAGCGCGCCGTAGTTCTCCTCGCCGATGGTCTCGTTGGCGGGGTCGCTCGTGGTGGCCACGGGCGCGGTCTCGTCCAGGCCCGGCCGGGTCATGTCCTTGTAGACGGAGATGCTGGAGATGAAGACGTACTGGCCCACGTGGGGCGCCAGGAGTTGGGCCGAGGCGCGCACCAGGCGGGGCACGTAGCCGGAGGTGTCGATGACGGCATCCCACGTACGGCCCTCGAGTGCCTTCAGGCCCTCGCCCTTGTTGGGGTCGCGATCCCCCTGGAGCTTCTCCACGTCGGGGAAGAGCTGGGGCCGCGTCTTGCCGCGGTTGAAGAGGGTGACGGTGTGGCCGCGCGCGCGCGCCGCCTCCACGAGCTGGGGGCCCAGGAAGGCCGTGCCTCCGAGGATGAGGATGCGCTTGCCTCCCCCCTTGGGCGCGGACGTCCGGGTGGTGGCACAGCCCACGGTCCAGAGCGAGCCGAGTGCGGCGGCTCCCTGCAACAGCCCTCTACGAGACAGCTTCATGGGGAACGACCTCCTCTTGAGGAAATCCGAAGGAAAGGAACGCAATGCCGTGGAGTCAGCGGGCCGCGTCCGTGGACGCGCTCCAGGCGGGCTCCGGCGCGGGCAGGTGGGCGCGCGAGTAGCGGGCGAGCCAGAGGGACACGGTGAGCCACAGACACGCGACGGGCACCGCCGACAGCGCGAGTCCCGTGGGGCCCAGCCCCAGCACGTCGAGGCCCCGGTACAGCCAGGAGCTCACCGTGTCGCTGCCGCGGTACACCACTGTGTCGATGAAGCCCTTGGACTTGTACTTCGTCTCGCGGTCCACGCCGGTGAAGAGGATTTCGCGTCCGGGGCGCTCGAGCGCGTAATGCGAGGCATTGCGCAAGGCCTTGAACGAGATGAGCATGCCCATGCCGGGCAGCAGCGCGAGCCCAGCGAACCCGAGCGCGGTGAGCAGGGGTGCCACCGCCAGGGCCGCGCCCAGACCGAAGCGGTGGATGAGCCGGCCGGTGACGCCCAGTTGCAGCACGAGCGTGAGCACCTGCACCCAGAAGTCGATGTTCGCGAACGCGGCCGCGCGTGCGTTGGCGCCGGAGGCCCCCCGGTCCACGATGTGGACCTGCTGGTAGTAGAGGAAGGTGGAGGTGGCGGCGTAGAGGAGCATCTGCAGCGCCAGGCCGCGCAGCAGGGGGGAGGAGAACAGCAGCCGCAGGCCGGCGAAGACGCCGCCGCCCACGGGCGCCTCGGCGGTGCTGGCCCGGGCGGGGGCGAGGGTCTCCTGCCGGGACAGCCGCCGCACACACCGGGCGCTGGCCTCCAGCAGCACCGCGGTGACGAGCATCAGGTTCGTGGCGCCCACGGGCTCGGCCAGGAGCTTGACGAGGAAGGGGCCCACCAACATGCCCGTCGTGCCCCCCGCGGCGATGAAACCAAACAAGCGCCGGCCCTGCTCGTTGACGAACAGGTCCGCCATGAAGGTCCAGAACACGGAGACGACGAAGAGGTTGTAGACGCTGACCCAGACGAAGAAGGCCCGCGCCACCGCGTCCCGGTCCACGCCCAGCTTCAGCACTCCGAAGAAGATCAGCAAGTGGAGCAGGAAGAAGCGGTAGACGAGCGGCAGGACGCGCCGCCGGGGCCAGCGCGACACGAGCGCGGAGAAGATGGGCACCGCCACGAGCATCACGAGGAAGGTCGCCGTGAAGAGCCACGGCACCCCCTGGACGCCCTTGGCCGTCGCCATCTCATCCCGCAGGGGCTTGAGGATGGCGTAGCCGCACATCAGCGTGAAGAAATAGAAGAAGGACACGAGGACCGGGCCGATCTCTTCGTCCTTCACGTTCACGAATCGCTTGAGCATGGCCCCCACGCCGCTGAGTAGGCGTGCGAGTTCAACCTGCCGCGGGTGGGGATATTCCCAGGGCCGCGAGCCGGGGGTTGTTCATGACGGCCCGCGTGTTGTCGTCTTGATGACGCGCGAGGCCGTCGGGGCGGGAATGTGGAAATCGACCGCCCCGGGGTCCGGGCGAGGTACGACAGTATTCCGGGGGGAGGCGGTACGGCCCCGCGTCACGATCTTGGTTCAGGGAGCGGTCATGCGTTCGAGCAGTCAGTCCTCGGTCACGGACATCGAGGTCATCGAGGATTTCTCGGCCACGGCGAGGTGCGACGAGGGCTTTCTGCGCGTGCGCAGGCTGCGGTGTCAGAACCGGCGCGCGGACGGGACGGCGTCCAAGGTGTACCGGGTGGACGTGGTGGACCGGCCGCGGTTGGACGCGGTGGCGGTGCTGGTGTACCGGCGGGGCGAGTCGGGGCTGGAGGTGCTCACGCGGATGAACCTGCGGCCGGCGGCGTACTTCCGGCGCGGCAAGGACATGACGGTGCCGGACGCGGCCAGCTACCTGCGGGTGGAGGAGATCGTCGCGGGTCTCTTGGAGCTCGAGGACAAGGGCGAGGCGGGCCTGCGGCACCGGGCGGCCGAGGAGGTGCGGGAGGAGGCGGGCTATGACGTGCGGCCCGAGGAGGTGCGGCTGCTCGGGGCGGGCTTCTTCGTGGCGCCGGGCATCCTGTCGGAGAAGGTGTTTCCGGCGGCGGTGGACGTGACGGGCCGGGAGCCCGGCGTGCCCAAGGGAGACGGCTCGCCCCTGGAGGAGGGCACCGAGGTGCGGTGGCGGCCCATCCGCGAGCTGCTCGCGCTGTGCCGGAGTGGGGAGGTGCCGGACGCGAAGACGGAGCTGTGCATCCTGCGGCTGCTCGCCGAGCAGGAGTGATTCACTCGGGGCGTGATTGGCGGTGGGGCGCCAAGGCGGGTAGGGTGCCCGGCGCCATGCATGACGCCGCCCCCTCGTCCTCGTCGCCTCGGCCGGAGTATTCGCGGGCCTTCCGCCTGCGCCGCGCCCAGAACTGGCTCACCCTCGGCACCATGTACGCGGCCATGTACATGGGCCGCTACAACTTCTCCTTCGCCAACGCCACGTTGTCGGGGCAGTACGGGTGGAGCAAGACGCAGGTGGGCGCCATCATCAGCGCGGCCACCTTCATCTATGGCCTGTCCGCCATCTTCAACGGCCCTCTGGCGGACCGGATCGGCGGGCGCAAGGCCATGCTGGTGGGCGCCGCGGGCGGCACGGTGTTCAACCTGGCCTTTGGCCTGGGTGCCTATCTGGGCTTCCTCGGCACGGGGCCGTTGCTGCTCGGCTACCTGGCCACGGTCTGGTCGCTGAACATGTACTTCCAGTCCTACTCGGCCCTGGCGCTCATCAAGGTGAACTCGGGCTGGTTCCACATCGCCGAGCGCGGCGTGTTCTCCGCCATCTTCGGCTCGATGATCCAGGGAGGCCGGGCGCTCATCTACTTCATCGGGCCGCTGCTGGTGGCGACGCTGCCCTGGCCCTTCGTGTTCTTCGTGCCCGCGGCGGTGATGTCGCTGCTCGGGTTCTTGACCTTCCTGTGGGTGCGCGACTCGCCGGACGAGGCGGGCCTGCCGCCGCTGGACACGGCGGATGCCTCCAGCGGGTACACCGGCCAGGTGGACTTCAAGTACGTGGCGCGCGTGGTGTTCACCAACCCCGTCACCCTCACCATCGCGGCGGCCGAGTTCTGCACTGGCTTCGTGCGTCATGGCTTCGAGCAGTGGTTTCCGCGCTACATGCTGGAGGCGCAGAAGCTGCCGCTCAACAGCCCCGTCTTCCAGAAGGGCGCCACGGGGGTGGTGCTCGCGGGCATCGCGGGCGCGTTCGCCGCGGGCTTCATGTCCGACCTGCTCTTCAAGGCGCGCCGGCCCCCCGTGGCCTTCATCGGCTACGCGCTGCAGGTGGTGTGCATGGCCATCATCTGGAAGGCCCCCAGCATCGATCTGGTGATCGCCGCCTTCGTGGTGAACTCCTTCTCCATCAGCATCGTGCACTCCATGCTCTCGGGCACCTCCTCCATGGACTTCGGGGGACGCAAGGCCGCGGCCACCGCGGCCGGCATGTTCGACGGCATGCAGTACGTGGGCGGCTCGGTGGTGGGCGTGGGCATGGGCTCGCTGTTGGATCACTTCGGCTGGGGCGCCTGGGGCCCGAGCATGATCGGCTTCTCCCTGGTGGGGGGCCTGCTCATGCTCACGCTCTGGAATGCCCGTCCCAAGGCGCATGGCGGTGCCGGCGCGTCCTCGGTGGCCACGGCGGCTCCTCCTCCCGCGACCGACGCCTCCCAGGCCAGCTCCGGGCCTTGATGTAGGTGCCGGGGCCAGACCCTTGGGGTCCCAAGGAGGTGGGGCCTGCGTCCTGGGGGGGTGGAGGGTGACCTTGTCCCCGGGGGCCTCTGTCGTGTGACAGTTCTGTGACTTAGAGTCGAGGGGTGTCCCCGACACCCTCGCCCCTGTTGCAGAACCGGTTGGAAGTCCACGACCGCAAGCAGTTCGAACTCAAGCTCGAGTATCAGCCCTCCGGGGCGGATGACGAGACGCGCTATGTCGTCGAGACGTACCTGTTCCTTCCGTCGAGTCTGAACATCGACGCGGAGACGTATCCGCGCGCGAGCTTCTACGGGGACATCCACAACTACGTGCGCTTCAAGACGCCGGTGATGAGCCTCGAGGAGGTGTTGTTCTCGGGGCGCTCGCCGCTGATGAGGCTGGAGGCGGCGCTGCGCACGGGGCTGATGGGGGAGAGGGATCTCGTCTATCAGGCGAAGCTGTTGTCCTGTGTGTTCCGGGGCGCACTGCGGCGCTTCGCGCGGGACGTGGAGGATCACTGCGAGAGCCTGGGCCGGGCGGCGGCGTCCGAGGGGGGTTGCGCGCGGCTGGAGGGCGACGCGAGGGCGACGCGCATGAGCGTGCGGCAGATCCTGGAGCGCTTCCGCACGTGGGTGCGCGCGGTCAACCAGCATGGATTGAAGGAGAAGACGCGCGCCTCGCTGCGCCTGGTGGACGAGTACCTGAGCCTCACGGTGGAGCAGTTCTTCCGCAAGGCCGTGGCGGACATGGCCGAGCAGCCCCGGGCGGGTTTCTCCTTCGAGCTGCGCAAGGAGCTGATGGACGAGGTGGTGCGCGAGGAGAAGTACCGCCGCGACAACCAGCTGCGCTCGGTCATCAGCCCCACGGGGGACAACGAGGAGTACCTGCACCGCTTCGGCTTCCTGAAGAAGTTCTGCATGAACATCCTCTTCCTGTCGGCGCGGAGGGATCAGAAGCGCCAGGGATGGGAGGAGGTGCTGTTCGCGCTCGCGGCGGGGGTGGCCATGGCGTTCGCCTCGGCGGTGGCCATCTGGGCGCAGGGCCGCTACACGCAGGCGAGCCTCAACTTCTTCCTCATCATGATCGTGGGCTACATGATGAAGGATCGCATCAAGGAGGGGATGCGCCGCATCTTCAGCCAGGTGGCGGCGCGGCATCTCTATGATCGCACGGCGCGCATCGTGGAGCCGGTGACGGGGCGGTGCCTGGGCTCGTGCCAGGAGAAGGTGGACTACTGGCGTGCGGCGCGGGTGCCGGAGGAGGTGGCCGCGCTGCGCTCGCGCGATGATCTCATCACCGCGTCCCAGGGGGAGCTGTCCGAGACGGTGCTGCGCTACCAGAAGCAGGTGGTGCTGGACGTGGACCTGCTGCCGCGCACCGAGCGGGGGGTGGAGGGCATCACCGACATCATCCGCATCAACGTGGGGCGCTTCCTGCGCGACATGGACGAGCCGGAGTACGCGCTGGAGTACGTGGACCTGGAGGACTTCTCGGTGGGGCGGGTGCGCGGCGCCAAGAGCTACCAGGTGGACCTGGCCTTCCGCTTCATCGTCCAGGAGGCGGGGCAGGAGCGGGTGTCGCTGCACCTGGTGCGGCTGGTGCTGGACCGCAACGGCATCAAGCGGATGTTGCGTCTGTACCCCGAGCAGCAGCCCCCCCGGCCCGAGCCGGTGCGCTCGGCGGCCTGATCGGTTGAATTCCCCTCCCCCCGGGGGGCCGCTGCCCTGTAGAAAGGGGCATGGCTTCTGATCTCAAGACCCGGGTGCGCGAGGGCTGGCAGCAGACCCTGCGTGGCATCCTGGAGCGGGCGCGGACGATGGGCCCCCAGGCGGTGCTCGCCTTCGACCTGGACTCCACCCTCTTCGACAACAAGCCCCGGCAGGCCCTCATCCTGCGGGAGTACGGGCTGGCGAAATCACACGAGAAGCTGGGCCAGTGCGCGCCCCAGCACTGGGACAGCGGCTTCGACATGCGCGGCGCCATGCGCAACTGCGGCCTGTCCGAGCAGGAGGTGGAGGAGCACTACCCCCTGGTGCGCGCCTTCTGGCTGGAGCGCTTCTTCACCAGTGACTACTGCGTGCACGACGAGGCCATCGAGGGCGCCGCCGCCTTCACCCATGCCGTGGCGGACTCGGGCGCGCACCTCGTCTACGTGACGGGCCGCCACGAGGCCATGCGAGCGGGCACCGAGGCGTGCATGCGCGAGCGCGGTCTGCCCGTGCCCGGCGAGGGCCGCGTCCACCTGCTGATGAAGCCCAACGCGAGCGACAACGATGACGCCTTCAAGCGCGAGGCCCATGCCCGGCTGGGGCAGTGGGGCACGCTCATCGCCGCCTTCGACAACGAGCCCACCCACGCCAATGACTACCTGACGCGCTTTCCCCAGGCCCAGGTCATTCACCTGGCAACGGATCATTCCGGTAGGCCCGTGACGCTGCTGGAGGAGATTGTTTCCGTGCCTCACTTTTCACACGAGTCTTGACGCGACGCGGCTAGACGAAAGCCCTTGCAGTCCCCTTGCCGCGCGCTATGCAGGCGCCTCGGCGTTCTGGCCGTTCCGGATTGGGGCGGCCCTCAACTGTACGGAGGAGTGGCGGTGGCCAGCCCTTACTCGAAGGACCTGCTGTTGACGATGTACCGGAAGATGTACCTCATGCGCCGCTTCGAGGAGCGCACCCAGCAGCAGTACGGCCTGGGGAAGATCGCCGGCTTCTGCCACCTGTACATCGGGCAGGAAGCGGTGGCGATCGGTGTCAACGAGGCGATCCGTCCGGATGACTACATGCTCTCGGGCTACCGCGATCACGCCCAGCCGCTGGCGCGTGGCTCGCACCCGGGAATGATCATGGCGGAGCTGTTTGGCCGCACCGGTGGCTACAGCAAGGGCAAGGGCGGCTCGATGCACATCTTCGACATCGAGCACCACTTCTACGGGGGCTACGGCATCGTGGGTGGGCAGATTCCGCTCGCCGCGGGCATGGCCTTCGCCAGCCGCTACCGCAACGAGGACCGCATCACCGTGTGCTACTTCGGTGACGCCGCGGCCAACCAGGGCGCCTTCCACGAGACGTTCAACATGGCGGTCAAGTGGAAGCTGCCCGTGCTCTACATCTGCGAGAACAACCGCTACGGCATGGGCACGGCCATCAGCCGCGTGTCGGCCGAGCCGGAGATCCACAAGCGCGGCGCCGCCTACAACATGCGCCACGAGGCCGTGGACGGCATGGACGCGCTGAAGATGTACGAGGCGGTGAAGGACGCGGCGGCCTACATCCGCGCGGGCAACGGCCCGGTGCTCATGGAGGCCAACACCTACCGCTTCCGCGGCCACTCGGTGGTGGACCCCGCCACCTACCGCACCAAGGACGAGGTGGAGGAGGAGCGCAAGAACGACCCCATCCCGCGCCTCATGCACTACATCCTCAAGCACAAGCTGGCCAAGGAGTCGGAGTTCGAGGCCATCGAGAACGAGGTGAAGGCGCAGGTGGACGAGGCGGTGAAGTTCGCCGACGAGTCGCCCGAGCCGGCGCTGGAAGAGCTGTGGCGCGACACCATCGTGGAGGAGGGCGAGGAGGACGTGCGCCCCCGCGAGCGCGTGTTGGGCGTGAAGGTGGACAAGTGGCCCTCGTACCCCTCGGGCAAGGAGCTCAAGGTGACTTGGGACCTGGAGCCGCGGGCACAGGCGGACAAGGCCGACAAGGCCGCGGGGCTGAAGGGTTAGTACTCCATTCCACTGACTGACGATTTTCGCATTCGGAGCCAAAGATGGCCGAGTTGATGTATCGCGAGGCGCTGAACCAGGCACTCGCCGAGGAGATGGAGCGCGACGCCCAGGTCTTCCTGATTGGTGAGGAAGTGGGCCGCTATCAGGGCGCCTTCAAGGTGTCGCAGGGTCTGTTGGACAAGTTCGGGAGCGCGCGCATCATCGACGCGCCCATCTCCGAGCTGGGCTTCACGGGTCTCGGAGTCGGCGCGGCCATGGTGGGCCTGCGTCCGGTGGTGGAGATGATGACGTGGAACTTCGCCATCCTGGCGATGGACCAGATCGTCAACAACGCCGCCAAGCTGCGCCACATGTCGGGCGGCCAGCTGCGCTGCCCGATCGTCTTCCGCGGCCCCGGTGGCGCGGGTGGCCGTCTGTCCAGCCAGCACAGCCAGGCGCTCGAGTCCACCTACGCCCACTTCCCGGGCCTCAAGGTGATCGCTCCCGCCACCCCGGCGGACGCCAAGGGCATGCTCAAGGCGGCCATCCGGGATGACAACCCCGTCGTCATGTTCGAGGGCGAGCGCCTCTACGCCATCAAGGGCGAGGTGCCCGAGGGCGAGCACATCGTCCCGCTCGGCAAGGCGGACGTGAAGCGCGAGGGCAAGGACGTGACCATCATCACCTGGTCGCGCATGTACTACTTCTGCGAGGAGGCCGCGAAGCAGCTCGAGGCCGAGGGCATCTCCGCGGAGATCCTCGATCTGCGCACGCTGCGTCCCCTGGACGAGGAGGCCATTCTCGCCTCCGTGCGCAAGACGAACCGCGCCGTCATCGTGGAGGAGGGCTGGCCCCTGGCCGGCGTGGGCGCGCAGGTGGTGGACATCATTCAGTCCAAGGCGTTCGACGAGCTGGATGCGCCCGTGGTGCGCGTGACCGGCCTCGATGTGAACATGTCCTATGCGGCGAACCTCGAGAACGCGATCCAGCCGGACGCGCCGAAGATCATCGCCGCGGTGAAGAAGGTCCTCTACCGAGAGGGAGCCTGAGACGTATGGCCACGCCCATCCAGATGCCTTCCCTCTCTCCGACGATGAAGGAGGGAAAGATCGTCAAGTGGCTCAAGAAGGAGGGCGACAAGGTCTCCTCTGGCGAAGCCATCGCCGAGTGCGAGACCGACAAGTCGAACCTCGAGATTGAGGCCTACGACGATGGTTACCTGCTGAAGATCCTCGTGCCCGAGGGGGAGATGGCCACCGTGGGTGCGCCCATCGCCATGCTCGGCGCCAAGGGGGAGAAGGCCGACGCGGGTGGGGGCGCCAAGCCCGCCGCTCCCGCCGCCGCGCCCAAGGCGGAGGCTCCCAAGCCCGCCGCCGCCCAGCCCGAGGCGAAGAAGCCCGAAGCGCCCCAGGCCGCCGCCTCCGGTGGTGGGGACGACGGCATCGCCATCGCCATGCCCTCGATGTCCCCGACGATGACCGAGGGGAAGATCGTCAAGTGGCTCAAGAAGGAGGGGGACAAGATCTCCTCCGGCCAGGCGATCGCCGAGGTGGAGACGGACAAGTCCAACCTCGAGGTCGAGGCGTACGACGACGGCGTGCTCGCGCGCATCGTGGTGCGCGAGGGCGAGATGGCCAAGGTGGGTGCGCCCATCGCGTACCTGGCGGGCAAGGGTGGGGCGAAGCCGGCTCCGGCTTCCGCTCCGGCCGCGGCTCCCGCCGCCAAGGCCGCCGCCTCCACGCCCGCCGCGGCGGCTCCGGCGCCCAAGCCGAGCGCTCCCGCCGCTGCCTCCGGGGGCCGGCTGCGCGCCAGCCCGCTGGCGAAGCGGATGGCTCAGGACAAGGGCCTGGATCTGTCGCAGATCAAGGGCTCGGGTCCCGCGGGCCGCATCGTGAAGCGCGACATCGAGGCGGCGTCCACGCAGGCCGCCGCTCCCGCCGCGCGCAAGGCGCCCGCCGCCGCTGCTGCCGCCCAGGCCACGGGTCCTCGTCCCGAGCCGAAGTCGGTGCCCCTCTCCACCATGCGCAAGGTCATCAGCCAGCGCATGGCCGAGGTGAAGCCCGGGGTGCCCCACTTCTACCTGTCGGTGGACGTGGAGATGGACGCCGCGCTGAAGATCCGCGAGGAGGCCAAGGCCCTGGAGTCCAAGGTCTCGGTCAACGACATCATCGTGAAGGCGTCGGCGATGGCGCTGCGCCGCTACCCGAAGATGAACGTGTCGCTGCAGGGCGACGCGATCCTCCACTTCGAGACGGTGGATGTCGGCATCGCGGTGGCCATCGAGGACGGCCTCATCACCCCGATCATCCGCGACGCGGACAAGAAGGGGCTGAGCGCCATCTCCGCCGAGGCGCGTGACCTGGCCGAGCGTGCCCGCAAGCGCGCCCTCAAGCCGGCGGAGTACACGGGTGGCTCGCTCACGGTGAGCAACCTGGGCATGTACGGCATCGACTCGTTCATCGCCGTCATCAATCCGCCCCAGGCGGCGATCCTGGCGGTGGGCTCCGTGTCGGACAAGGTCGTCGTGCGCGACGGGCAGATGGTGATCCGCAAGGTGATGACGGTGTCGCTCTCGGGCGACCACCGCGCCATCGACGGGGCCATCGGCGCCGAGTACCTGCGGGAACTCAAGGCGCTGCTCGAGCACCCGATGCGGCTGCTGTTCTAGTCCGCGCCGTCCTGGCGGGCCGCCCACGAAGGCGGCCCGCCCGGCTTGCTCGGTATCACGGCGCCGCTACTCCCGGGTGGAGGCGGCCGATTCGTCCATTTCCCGCTCGAGTTGACGCTGGGCGTCAGTGACGTCGGCCTGCTCCGCCCGCTTCGTTCCCGTGGGCAGATCCTCTTCCCGCTCCTCGGAGCGACCCTGGATGCCGGGCCAGGGCTCGGGGCGCGTGGCCTGCACGTGCTCGATCTTCTCCGTGTACCCCGTGCTCTTCTTCTTCGTCATCTCGTCCTCCTGGTATGTGGTCGGAGTGCCCTCATAGGGTGGGGACGGGTGCCGAGAGGGCCAATGGGCAGGTGGATGCCCGACCGCCGCTCCCCTGGCTGCTGGGGAGGCACACAGGATGGATGAAAATGAAACAAATCCATGGGGCACCTGGGTTGGATGACGTGGCCGGACTGGTGCTGGCCGTTTCCCAGGCCCTGCGGGGCGCTGTCTTCCCCCTGTCCCGGTCACAGCTGGTGTGGCTGGCCCGGGAGAACGATGCCGCGGCGTCCCTGCTGACGCGTTTGAGCGGCCTGCCGGAGGGCGTGTTCGCGTCCCTGGCGGAGGTGGAGCGCGCCCTGGGCGTCCAGGCGGGTGAAGGCACGCCCGCCACCGTGCCCTCTCCGCCCAGTCCGAACCCGCGCTGAACTGTTTCAACCGGTACGTGGTTGCCGACGGTTGTCGAACGGACTTGCCGGAGCGTGAGGCCGAGGGAGCGTGAAACACGGCCCATCGGGTTTTGTGCGCGACGTGGTATCTCTTGGGGGTGGGCGCAGTGGTGGGATGGGTGGGAGCGTGCTGGTCGACCTGGCCCGGAGAGGAACTCCATGAATCCGTCTGACCTCCCCGCCGTCCTCTACGTCGACGACGACGCGCTCAACCTGCGGGTGTTCGAGGCGAACTTCGGCCAGAAGTTCCGCATCTTCCGCTGCTCGACGCCCGCCGAGGCGCTGACGCTGCTCGAGCAGAAGCGCAACGAGATTGGCGTCATCCTGTCGGATCAACGCATGCCGGGAATGACGGGCGTGGAGCTGCTCGAGCGCGCGCGCTCGCTGGCGCCGGACGCCAAGCGCATGCTCGTCACGGCCTACTCGGACATGCAGGCGGTGATCGACGCGGTGAACCGCGGCCAGGTGAGCCGCTACTTCGTCAAGCCGTGGGACCGCGCCGAGGTGCTGGCCGCGCTCGAGGACGGGTTGAAGATCGCCCGGCTGGAGCTGCGCGTGCGCGAGGTGGAAGGGCGCATGATGAAGGCCGAGCGTCTGGCCACGCTGGGCCAGGTGACGGCGGGCATCGCGCACGAGCTGATGGGCCCGGTGGGCTACCTGTCGCAGAACGTGGCGTCACTGCGGAGGGATCTGGAGTGCGTGGTGCAGTACGCCTCCAAGCACCTGGCGTCGGATCCCGCGCCGGATGTGGCCAGTGTGCTCGAGGATCTGCCCTCGCTGTTGCAGGACCTGGCCTCGGGCGCGGATCACCTGCGCGGGGTGGCGCTGGGCCTGAGGGCGCAGGCGCGCGGCGATGACATGGAGGCCTCGGCGGATGTGGCCGAGGTGGTGTCCTTCGCGGTGAAGCTGGCGCGCGCCGAGGTGCGCGACCGCGCCCGCATCACCACCATGGGCGAGCCGGTGAAGGTGACGTTCGGGCCGGTGAAGCTGTGCCAGGTGCTGCTCAACCTCATCGTCAACGCCGCGCAGGCCATGGAGGGCACGGGCCGGCCGGGCCGCATCGAGGTGCGCTGGAAGCAGAGCGAGCAGGACGTGCTGCTCACCGTGGCGGACAACGGGTGCGGCATCCCCCAGGAGCTTCAGGAGAAGGTCTTCCAGCCCCTGTTCACCACCAAGCCGGTGGGCATCGGCACGGGGCTTGGCCTGTCCATCTGCAAGGAGCTGGTGGCTCAGTTCGGGGGCACGGTGCGGCTGTCCTCGAAGCAGGGGACGGGCACGGAAGTCGAGCTCACCCTCCGGCGAGGCCCGCTCCCCTGAGTCCGAAGGCGTTGTGCAGCATCCGCCAGACGCGCAGGAGCGCCTCCTGCTCGCTCTGGAGGATGTGCTCCACCAGCACCTCGCGCCGCGGAGGCGTCTTCTCCTCGTCCCCGGCGCGCCACACCACCACCAGCGCGTAGCGCCCGTCCGGGCGCTCCACCACCTCCACCGCCGTCACCTCGTCGAACGGCACCCACTCGGCGCGCGTGGCCCCCGGCGCCCACCGCAGCCGCTCCAGCCGCAGCCGCTCGGAGCGGAAGTGCAGCACGAAGCGGCGCCGGCCGAGCTGTCCCTCCAGCCATAGCGCGAGCCCCACCAGGGCGGCCGCCAGGAGGCCCGGCACCCAGAACAGGCCCACGCCCTGGCCGGCCCCGTCCACCCATGCGCCCACCAGCACGAGCAGGGTCAGTGGCACGGCCAGGCCCAGGCAGACGGTGGGCAGCAGGCGCTTCCAGTACGAAGGGACGCGGGATTCGCCGAGCAGACGGCCGGGCTCGTAGCGCAGCCAGACGTCGCCCAGCCGACGCGGAGCGGGGTTGTCCTCCAAGGCATCCGTGAAGCTCGCCACCGCACCAACATAACCCCCTGGTGGCCACGCTCGAAGTCCGTCGCGAGCTGTGCGATTCTCGAAAACATGGACCTCCCCTTCGAGACCGATGAGCGCAGTGGAGGTGAGGGGGGTGGGGGCACCCTCGCCTCGACCGTGCTGGTGGTGGACGACGAGCCCGTGGTGCGGGACGTGTGCGCGCGTCTGCTGTCCCGTGAGCCGGACCTGGTGGTGACCCTGGCCGAGGACGCGGAGCAGGCGCTGGTGCTGCTCGACTCCCAGCGCTTCGACGTGCTCATCACCGACAAGAACCTGCCGGGCATGGGCGGCGTGGAGCTCATCGCCGAGGCGCGCGCGCGCCAGCCCTCGCTGGAGGCGGTGATGATCACCGGCTACTCCAGCTCCGAGTCGGTGATCGCCGCCTTCGCCGCGGGCGCCAGTGACTACATCCTCAAGCCCTTCGAGGATCTGCGCCTGGTGCGCGCCAAGGTGCGCGCCGCGCTGGAGCGCCGGGCGGGACGGGTGAAGGGCCGGGAGCAGGCGCGGCGGGTGGCCCGGGAGGCCGCCGAGCTCTTGCAGGCGGGCGAGCAGGCCTCTCCTCAGGCGCGCGAGCAGATGGAGAGCCAGCTGCGCGCGTACGAGCTCGCCAGCCGGATGTCGCCGGGGGGCCAGGTGGCGGTGGTGGGCAGCCCCGAGGCCCTGCGGACGCTGTTGGAGGAGGGCCTGGAGGCGGTGGCACTGCCGCCGGACTCCCCCGCGCTCCTCGGCGCCGCCGTGGTGGTGCTGGAGACGGGCGCGCCGGACTGGTGGGACATCGCCGAGCGCCTCCAGACGGCCTCGCCGGACGTGGTGTTGCTCGCCGGCCCCCATGCGGACCTGGCGGATCTCCTGGACGCCATCACCCTGCGCCTGGAGCTGGTGGGCTTCGGCTCCTCGTCGCCGCGGGCGCTGCCGGAGCGGGTGCGCATGTTGCTCATGCGCCGCAACCTGCAGCGCGCCCAGACGAACCTGGCCGCGGCCCTGATGGCCTTCCGGGAGAGCCTCGCGCGGGGCGGTGCCTAGGACGGAGGGGCGGGGAGGGCGGCCCGCAAAAGCGAAACGCCCGCTTCTCCGAGGAGAGAAGCGGGCGTTTCAGTGACCCTGCCGGGATTCGAACCCGAGTTTGAGCCGTGAGAGGGCTCCGTCCTAACCACTAGACGACAGGGCCGGAAAGCAGAACCCCCCACCTTCCCAAGAAGGTGGGGGCCTTTTCTACGTGTGACCCTGCCGGGATTCGAACCCGAGTTTGAGCCGTGAGAGGGCTCCGTCCTAACCACTAGACGACAGGGCCGGTAGACAACCGGGTGCTACGAGCTGGGGAACTAGGATTCGAACCTAGATAAGCAGAGTCAGAGTCTGCTGTCCTGCCGTTAGACGATTCCCCAAGAACCGCTCAACTGCCCACTCCGTACCGCAACCACCCCGCTGATTCAACTGCTTTTTCGAACCACCGGGCTACCGCGACTTCTTCCCCGACTTCGGCTCTGCTTTCTTCACCGGCTTGCTGCTCGCCGGAGCCGACTTCAGAGGTACCACATACACCCGAACTTCGTCATTCGCTTCGTAGATATTCAACCCCTCGAAGTTCTTCCCCGAGGGATTGGTGATGTGGACAGCCTTGACGCCCGGCTGGTTGACGATGACCCGCCGGGGATAGGAACTCACGGGGTAGACGATCTTGTAGTACTCGAGCGTCTTCTCGTAATCCCCCGGCGCCCGGTACCTGTTCTCGCCCACCCTCTGGGCGCCGTCAGGCAACTGAGCCCCGCTCACCACCTCCGCCACCGCCACCGCCGCCCAGAGCGCCACCACCACCGCCCCGAGCGGGCGCGCCTTATAGAAAAGGCCCTTCCGGCTGTCAAGCACTCGTGTCATCGGCGGGGAACAATAGGGCCCTGGCGCGGAGGTGTCCACTGCAACCTGGGCCTCCCCGGGCGTTCCCAGGCTTGCTAGCCCACGCGGGCGAGCGCCTCGTCCAGGCGGTGCAGGGACTCCTCGCGCCCCAGGAGCTCGAGCGTCTCGCCGATGCCCGGGCTCACGGTGCCCCCCGTCACGGCCACGCGCACCGGCTGGGCGACCTTGCCCATGCCCACCGCGGCCTGCTCGCTCACCTTCTTCACCACCTCGTCCAGCGCGGCGGCGCTCCACTGGGAGAGCGCGGCGGCCTGCTCGCGCACCTGGGCGAGCAGGGGCTTGGACTCGGCGGTGAGGTGCTTGGCCGCGGCCTTCTCCTCCAGCGTCACGCCGTGCTGGAAGTACTTGAGCGCCATGTCGGCCATCTCCTGCTGCGTCTTGGCGCGCTCGCGGAAGGCCATCACCACGCGCTCCAGCCGGGGGTCTCCCGCCTTGATCTGCACGCCCTTGGCCACCAGGAAGTCCGCGAGCGTCGAGGCCACCACCGCGGGGGCGAGCAGCTTGAGCCACTGCTGGTTGAGCCACAAGAGCTTCTCCGGGTTCCACACCCCGGACGTGGTGCCCACGTGGTCGAAGTCGAACCACTCGACCATCTGCTCGCGCGAGATGACCTCGTCGTTGCCGTGGCTCCAGCCCAGGCGCACGACGAAGTTGAGCAGCGCCTCGGGCAGGATGCCGTTGCGCTTGTGCAGCATGACGTCCGCCTCGGGGTGCTTGCGCTTGGACAGCTTCTCGCGGTCCGGCCCGAGGATGAGCGGGAAGTGGGCGAACTCGGGCGGCTTCCAGCCGAGGGCCTGGTAGAGCATGAGCTGCGGGAAGGTGGAGTTGACGTGCTCCTGTCCGCGCCCCACCAGGGTGATGTCCATGGTGTGGTCGTCGATGACGCAGCCGTAGTTGTAGAGCGGGATGCCGTCGGCGCGCAGCATCACCCAGTCATCCAGGTCCGAGTACGCCTTGGTGATGGGCCCGAGCGCCTTGTCGTTGAAGGTCACCTCGCCCTCCTGCGACGGCATCTTGAAGCGGATGACGGCGGAGCGGCCCTCGGGCACGTCCTTGCGATCCCGGCAGGTGCCCTCGTACTTGTAGGTGCCCGGCTTGCCCGTGGCCTTCTCGACGGCGGCGCGGCGCGCGTCGATCTCCTCGCGGGTGCAGTAGCAGCGGTACGCCTTGCCCTCGGCGATGAGCTGGTCCGCGTACTGCTTGTACAGGTCCAAGCGCTGCGTCTGGAAATAGGGGGCGGCGGGCCCCTCCTTGCCGGGTCCCTCGTCCCAGTCGATGCCCAGCCAGGTGAGGCCGTCGAGGATGGCCTTGACGGACTCGGGGGTGGAGCGCTCCTGGTCGGTGTCCTCGATGCGCAGGATGAACACGCCACCGTGGCGCTTCGCGTAGAGGTAGTTGAACAGGGCGGTACGGGCGCCCCCGATGTGCAGGTAGCCGGTCGGGGACGGAGCGAATCGGACGCGAGGTGCGGAGGCCATAGTCGGAGGGGGCGGATAGCAGGAGCGGTCTCGTGTGGTCAACGAAGCGGCCGCTTCCCGGTCCCGCGAGCACCCGCCATGCATTAAACTGCCCGGCATCGAGGCCCATTCATGACCCGTTCCACCGCATTGCGCGTCCTGCTTTCCGCCGCTGTCCTGCTCTGTCTGCCCGCGAGCGCCACCACCCTGCTCCAGATGGACCTGCCCGAGCTGTCGCACTCGGCCGATGTCATCGTCCATGGCACGGTGCGCCGCACGGAGAGCCGGTGGAGCGGCGATCGCCGCCTCATCGTCACGGACGTGGAGATCCAGGTGACCGAGGCCCTCAAGGGGCAGGCGGGCGGCACGGTGCTCGTCACCCAGCGCGGGGGGCGGGTAGGCGACATCGGTCAGAAGGTGAGTGGCCTCGCCTCCTTCTCCCCGAACGAGGAGGTGGTGGTGTTCCTCGAGCGTCGCGGGCCCGCCTTCCAGGTCTCCGGCATGGCGCAGGGCAAGTACAAGGTCCTGCGCACCGAGGGCGAGACGCGCGCCATGGCGGTGCCCGAGTCCACCGGGGAGGCGCTCCTGCTGGACGCCACGACGCACCAGCCCGTCACGTCCTCGCGCCAGGCCCTGCCGCTCTCGGAGCTCAAGGCCTCCATCCGCGCGGCGCTCCAGCAGCCGGCCCCGGTGCGCTCGCAGGAGAAGCGGCCATGATGGTCTCCTCCGCCCTACTCCTCTCGCTCGCCCTGGCGCAGAGCAGCCCCTATGTGCGCAGCCACGTGGACAAGGACGACTCGAGCACCCAGTGCCTCTTCTGGACGACGCCCACCATCACCTGGAACCTGAGCAGCGTGGGCAACCCCGAGAGCGTGGACGAGCAGAAGCAGCGCGAGTTCGCGGCCATCCGCGCCTCCGTCCAGAGCTGGCAGCGCATCTTCGAGGACTGCGGCAACCTGCGCTTCTCCGAGGGGCCGATGCTCGACGAGCGCCAGGTGGGGTACGTGCAGAAGGAGGAGAACCACAACCTCATCCTCTTCCGCTCCCGGCGCTGCCAGGAAGTGGTGCCAGCCACGGACGCGTGCTGGGCCGACGAGACGTGCGGCAACCTGCGCGACTGCTGGGACAGCAATGACAGCACCATCGCCCTCACGCTCACCACGTATGACGAGCGCTCCGGCATCATCTACGACTCGGACATCCAGTTGAACGCGAGTGGTTTCGTCTTCACCACCGTGTCCAGTCCTCCCTGCACCCAGCCCATCGCCAGCAAGACGCCCAACTGCGTGGCCACCGACGTGCAGAACACCATGACCCACGAGCTCGGCCATCTCATCGGCCTGGATCACACGTGGTTGAGCTCCTCCGTCATGTACCCCCAGGCGCCCTCGGGGGAGATCTCCAAGCGCGTCATCGATTCGGGCTCGCGCGACTTCGTGTGCCGCACCTACCCCAAGGGGCTTCCCAGCCAGAGCTGCCTCACGCCCACGCTCGACGCGTCGTCTCCGCACGACACCACCTTCGTCCTGGGCAAACAGGCCGCGGGGTGCTCCACCACGGGGGGCGCGCCGTGGCTCTCCGCGCTGGCGGCACTGGGCTGGCTCGGGTGGCGGCGCCGGGGAGCTCGCTCATGACACGCCCGCTCGGGGTGGTGGTGTCCGCGGCGCTCTGCCTCACCGCGCCTCTCGCCGAGGCGCAGGTGTACCACCGGACCCTGGCCGAGGGCCGGCCCTTCTGTGTCTTCTGGCCCGGGCGCGAGTACGTCTACCGCCTGGATGCGGCGGGCAGCGCCCGCACCCCGGGGGACTCCGAGTTCGCGGCCATCGAGGCCTCGGTGGAGTCCTGGCGCGCGGTGTCCGCCACCTGCAGTGACTACACCTTCCGCCGGGGCCCCGACATCGAGCACCCCCTCGTGGGCTATGACGAGGACGCCGACGTCAACGAGAACGTCATCACCTTCCGCGAGCAGGACTGCAACGATGTCGTTCCTCCGGGGGACCGCTGCATCCAGGACAAGACCTGCGGCAACGTCTACTCCTGCTGGGAGCACGGCGGGGGCATCCTCGGGCTGACCACCACCACCTATGGTCTGGGCTCCGGCAGGGTCTTCGACGCGGACATCGAGCTCAACGCGGCCCCGGCGGGTAGGGGGTTTCTCTTCACCACCGTGGACTCGCCGCCCTGTGACGGCAGCCAGACCTCCGGGTGTGTCTCCGCCGACGTGCAGAACACGGTGACGCACGAGCTCGGTCACGTGGTCGGGCTGGACCACGTTCCCGAACAGCCGGGGTCCACCATGGAGCCCTCCGCGTTCCCGGGAGAGACGAACAAGCGCATCATCGACGTGGGCAGCATCGCGGGCTTCTGCGACGCCTACCCCCGGGGACTCCCGCCCACCCAGTGCGGCGAGAACCCGGAAACCGGCCGCCGCTTCCAGGCGGTGTCCCACGTCCCGTGGTCCGGGTGCGCGGCGGCTCCTGGCGCCCTGCTGCCCGTGGCGGCGTTGCTCGGTGTGTGGGGACTCGGCCGGCGGCGCGGGCGCACGCGCGGCTCGTGAGCCCCGGCCGCGGCCCGAGAGCCCCGGCCGCGGCGCGCCGACGTGCCTTCCTCAGCGCTCGCGGGGAGGCACCAGCCGGATGACGAAGGGGTAGTCCACCGCCGTTGGACGGCCGTCGATCACCATGGGCTTGTAGACGCGCGCCTGCAGCGACTGCACCACCGCCTCGTTCATGTGCGGCAGGCCCTTGATGACGCGGCAGTTCTCCACGCCGCCCTTGGGGGTGATGACGCACTTGACGATCATCACGCCCGACACGCGTGCCGCGCGGGCCTCGCGCGAGAACACGATCTCCTTGCCCTGGAGCTCCACCGGACGGGGCATGCCCTCCTGGAAGGGCACGGGGCCGTCGGCCTTGCGCGTGTCCACCGCCGGGGCCATCGCCACCACGGGCACGGCCACCGCCGACGTGCCCTTGGCCTCCGAGGGCGGGGGCGGCTCGGCCTCCAACAACACCGGCGCGGACATCGAGCCTCCGGCCGCCGACGGCGCGGCGCCGCTCGTGGCCATGGCCCGCTCCACCCGGCTGGACGAGTTCCCCCGGCTGGCCGTGCGCACCCGCTGCATCTTCTGGGAGAACACCACCTCGCCCGAGCCGCCGGTGATGACCGTCTCCGGGTGGTAGCCATCCAGCGTGAAGGTGAACTCGGCGGTGAAGGTGTCCTGGCCCTTGTCCTTGGGAATCTCCAGCAGCAGCGGCGTCGTGCCGCGCTCCTCTCCCTTGTAGAAGACGTGCGCCCCCGTGGGCTGGCTCATCAGCCGGAAGCGCACCACCGCATCCGCCGCGGGCTCGGCGGCGGGGGCGGCCTGGGGCGCCGCGGCGGCCACCGGCTCGCTCCGGGGCGCCGACGCCGACCCGAAGAGGCTCGAGGACAGCAGCAGCCCTCCCGTCAGGAGCACCGCGATGCCTCCTCCCACGAGCCCTCCGATGAGCAGCGTGCGCCGGCGCGCCTTCTGGATGTCCGGCGGCACTTCCACGCTGATGTCCACCGCGAGCGTGTCTCCGCTCGAGTGGGCGTCCCCGGACAGGCCCGCGAAGAGCGGCGTCTTGTGCGGCCCGGTGGTGCTCTGTCCGCTCGGGTGCTTGAAGATGCCGCTGTGGCCGCCCGCCTCCATGCTGGCGGTGCGCAGCGCCTCCAAGAGCTCGTCCATCGTCTGGTAGCGGCGCGCCGGATCCTTCTCCATGCAGCGGCGCACCACCGACTCGATGCTCATGGGCACGGAGATGTCCGGCCGCACGGAGCTGAACGCGGGGGGCAGCTCCTTGTGGTGGGCGAAGATGAGCTCGATGTGATCCTTGGAGACGAACGGCGGCCGGCCCACCAGCATCTGGTAGAGCACCACGCCGAGCGAATACACGTCGCTGCGCACGTCGGCTTCGTTGCGCGCCTGCTCGGGCGCCATGTACGCCGGGGAGCCCAGGAAGGTGCCGCTCTGGGTGATCTCCGGGTTGGGTGCGTTCTCCGTGACGGCGATGGACTTCACCAGTCCGAAGT
The DNA here is from genome assembly GCF_044360685.1 of Cystobacter fuscus. GTDB lineage: Bacteria > Myxococcota > Myxococcia > Myxococcales > Myxococcaceae > Cystobacter > Cystobacter fuscus_C. The sequence goes on from NZ_CP043491.1 coordinate 3,595,199, forward strand.
CCAACACCTTGACGAGGTCCTGGTCGGCCTCGTTGAGCAGCATGATGTTGGCCGGCTTCAGGTCGCGGTGGACGATGCCCTGGTTGTGCGCCTCGCGCAGTGAACGGCAGATCTGTTGGGTAATGCTCAGCGCGCGCGCCCAGGCGATGGGACCCGACTCCGCCACGACCTGACCGAGGGTGCGGCCCTCGATGTACTCCATGGCGATGTAGTAGATGCCGTCGTCCGTCTGTCCGTAATCAATCACCGTCACCGTGTTGGGGTGGCGGAGCTTGGAGGAGAGCGAGGCCTCGCGCAGGAAGCGCTTCTGGAAGCCCGGATCCTTGCTCGTGGGGAAGTGGGGATTGAGCACCTTGAGCGCCACCACCCGGTCCAGGGGCGTCTGCTTGGCGCGATAGACCCGGCCCATGCCTCCCACACCCAGCGGCTCGAGGATGCTGAAGCGGCCGTTGAGCGTTCGCCCGATGAGGGGATCCGTCCCCGTATCACCTGGACCCTGTGAGTCGCCGGTCACCATAATTTCGTCGTGCTCCCCCATCCCGCGGCCGGGTGGGAACCATTCTTCCAGGAAGTGGAGTCAAGCCATGAAACCACAACTCCCGGAAACACGCGACTTGGGAGCGGGTGCTTGCTTGGCTCCCATCCCCGGGGTGCTCGCCGAGGGACCAGGGGGCGAGGGGGATGCGCGGCCCGCATTGACGGGTTCGGCGTGATCGGACTACCGTTCCATCCCTCCCCCCGCGGACTCGTTCAGGCGGGCCCGCCATGGTCGACTTTCCTCCAATGACGGCTGATGCCCAGGCGAGACGTGCGTCGGTCCAGAAGCGCTTGCTGGTGCTGGAGGAGGAGATCGTCCGGCTGCGGCGGGAGCTGAGCACGCTGGGCGTGGACCAGCGCCTGCCGGGGCTCTACCTCACCGTGGAGGTGGCGGGCTCCACCGCCCTGCTGCCCGTGGAGGCCGTCCTGGAGGTGGTGCGGCTGGTGGCCATCGAGCCCCTGCCGGCGGCCCTGCCCCATGTGCGCGGCACCATGCTCTACCGGGGCACGCCCGCGGTGGTGGTGGACCTGGCGGCCATGCTGGGCGTGCCGCGGGAGCCGGAACTGGACGCTCACCTGGTCATCTGCGGCGGCTCGCGCATGGTGGCCGTGCTGGTGGACCGGGTGCGCGACCTCGTCGAGTCGCCCGTGCTGGTGGAGGGGTCCGTCGAGGAGGGCGTGCCCACGGCGTGGGACAGGACGGGGCTGATGGCGGGCCTGTGCCGCACGCCCGAGGGCATCCGCCCGCTGCTGCGCGCCTCGGCCATCCTGAATGTTCCGGAGGGCGCGTGAAGGAGCCGGGGAAGGTGGAACGGCTCGATGAAGCGGCGCTCGGAGGTCTGGAGTCCGTCCTGCGCGCCGAGTGCGGCATGGTGCTGGCCCCCAGTGTGCGCCGCTCGCTGGGCACCGCCCTCACGCGCGCGGCCGAGGCCCAGGGCCTGCCGCCGCTCGACTTCCTCCACCGGCTGCTGGCGCGCGACACCGGGGCGGTGGAGTCCTTCATCGGCTACGCGGTCATCGGCGAGACGTACTTCTTCCGCCACCCCGAGCAGCTGCGCGAGCTGGCGCGCGTGGCCTCCGTGCACGTCGGGCCCTTCCTCGTCTGGAGCGCCGGGTGCGCCAGCGGCGAGGAGCCCTACAGCATCGCCATGGCCCTGCTGACCGCGGGCCTCGTGCCCGAGCACATCCGCGTGGTGGGCACGGACGTGTCCGGCCGCGCCCTGGACAAGGCCCGGCAGGGCGTCTACTCGCCCTGGAGCGTGCGGCGCATGGAGCTGGCGCTGGAAAGGCGCTACCTCACCCTGCGGCCCGACTCCGTCACCGTGCCGTCCGAGGTGCGTGCCCGGGTGGAGTTCCGGCGGCACAACCTGGTGACGGATCCTCCCCCCCTGTCCGGGGCCCAGGCCATCTTCTGCCGCAACGTCCTCATCTACTTCCCCCCAGAGACGATCCGCGTCGTGCTCAAGCGGCTGCTCGCGGCGCTCGCTCCGGGGGGCTGGCTCTTCCTCGCGCCCGCCGAGCTGCCCTTCACCCGGGGGCTGGGGCTGGAGGAGCAGATGGTCGAGGGACTGCCCGTGCTGCGCAAGCCCTTGGTGGCGGGGCCGCTCCCGGTGCCCCCCTCCGAGCCCGCCCCGGTCCGGGCGCCGTCCTGGACGCCCGGCCCCCCGCTCCAGATGGTGCCGGTGGCCCACTCCCCGCCCGCGGTGGCGTCCCTGGCGGCTTCCCTGCCCGAGACGCTCGCGCCCGCGGCCCCTTCGGGCCCCCTGGTGCGCGACACCCTGGAGCAGGCGCGGGCCGCGGCGCGCGACGGACACTTCGAGCAGGCCGAGGCCTTCGCCCGCCTGGCGGCACGCGAGCTGTCGCCCGAGGCCTACCTGCTGCTGGCCATGGTCGCCGAGCAGCGAGGCGACGTGCGCGAGGCCGTGGCCTCCGTGCGCAAGGCGCTCTATCTGGAGCCGCAACTGGCCATCGGGCATGCCATGCTCGTGGCGTTGTATGGACAGCTGGGTCTGGCCGACGAGGCGGAACGGGCGCGGCGCAACGCGCTCCGGGCGCTGGAAGGCCTGGATGACGAACTCGTGCTGCGCGGAGTCGAGGAGATGACGGTGGGTGGGTTGCGGCGCGCGCTCGTGCCAGGAGTGAAGATGGGAAAGTCGGGTGCGCGATGAGCGCCGCTCGTTGTTCTGGGGAGGTCCCATGGATGGCAATGGCATGAGACCACTGACGATCCAGCGGCTGGACATGCGGCGGCTCAGTCTGCGCACGCGGATCGTGGCCATCACCGCGGTGTCGGGCGCGCTGGTCATCGCCCTGCTCGTGGCCGCCTTCTCGCTGCGGATGCGCGAGGCGCTCAAGGTGGAGTTCGCCAAGCGCGCCTCGGCGGCGAGCCATTCGCTGGCCAATCACCTGTCGGCCGCGCGGGACACGGAGTCGCTGCGGCAGGCCGCGGTCGCCGCGCTGCGCCACCACCCCGACCCCGACATGGCCTATGTGGTGGTGCGCGGCCCCGAGGGCGACATGCTCGCCCACACCGCGGTGGAGCGCCTGGTGAGCCCGGCCCTGCTGCCGCAGGTGTCCCTGAGCACGGCGCCCCGTGAGCTGTACGTGGGAGGCCGGCCCGTGCTGGAGATCTCCGCGCCTGTCGTCTCCTCGTGGCCCGGCGCCCCGCCGGACGCCATCGAGCGCGTGGGCTCGGTGCAGGTGGGTCTGGAGCTGAGCGTGCTGGAGAAGGCCGTGTCGCGCATGGTCCTGCACGTGCTCGGCCTGGGAGTGCTGACGCTCGCGGGCTGTCTGGTGGTGGTGTCCGTGCTCTGCCGCATGCTCATCATCCCACTCGAGCGCCTGGCGCGCGCGGCGGCTGGACTCGCCGCGGGCGACCTGCGCCAGCAGATCGAATCGAGCGGCATCGACGAGGTGGGCGACCTGGCGCGCAGCTTCGCCACCATGGCGGAGATGCTCACCAACATGCTCAAGGACCTGCGCAGCGCCGCGGCGGACATGGAGCGCGAGGCCACCAACGTGCTGGCCACCTCCTCGCAGCAGTCCGCCATGGCCAACGAGCAGGCCTCCGCCATCCACGAGACGGGCGCCACCGTGGCGGAGATCGCCCAGACGTCCCGCCAGGCCACGTCCTTCGCCGACACCGTCATCACCGGCGCCAGCCGCTCGGACTCGCTGAGCGCCGAGGGCCAGAAGGTCGTCGTCGAGAGCGTGGCCGCCATGGAGAAGCTCAGCGAGCAGGTCAAGGCCATCGCCCTGGCCATCACCGACCTCAACGAGCAGACGCTGCAGATCGGCGACATCATCACCACGGTGAAGGACGTGGCCGAGCAGTCCAACCTGCTCGCGCTCAACGCCTCCATCGAAGCGGCCAAGGCGGGTGATCAGGGCCGCGGCTTCGCGGTGGTCGCCATGGAGATGCGCACGCTGGCCGAGCAGTCGAAGATGGCCGCCAACCAGGTGCGCGCCCTGCTCGGCGAGGTGCAGAAGGGCACCCGCGCCGCGGTGATGGCCACCGAGGAGGGCAGCCGCCGCGCCCTGGCCGCCATGGAGCTCGCCCAGAGCGCGGGCGCCGCCATCAAGGGGCTGTCCGACCTCATCCGCGAATCGTCGTCGGCCGCCCGGCAGATCGCCGGCAACACGCGCCAGCAGACCATCGGCGTCGAGCAGATCGCCGTCGCCATGAACGAATTGACCATTGCCATGCAGGACAACGTGGAGGGGACCAAACGCATCGAGCAGGTGGCGGGCAATCTCTCCAACCTGTCCAGACGCTTCTCCGACCTCGTCGGGAAGTACCAACTATGACCGGGGGGTTGCTCGTGGAGGACGTGGAAGAATGAAGGTGCTTATCGTCGAGGACACGAAGACCATCACCAACCTCATCCAGGTCTACCTGATGGGGTGGGGGCTGGAGTTCTTCGAAGCGGGGAATGGCGTCCAGGGGCTCGCCCGCGCCCGGGAAGTGAAGCCGGATCTGATCATCTCCGACGTGCAGATGCCGGAGATGGATGGGTTCGCGCTGTGCGCGGCGGTGAGGGCGGATCCCATCCTCTTCTCCACGCCCTTCGTGATGCTCACGTCGCTCAAGGACGACGCGAGCCGGCAGCGGGGCCGGCTCGTGGGCGCGAGCGCCTTTCTCAACAAGCCCGTGGCGGTGGATGACCTGCGCGAGAAGGTGCGCAGCATCCTGAAGCTGCCGGCCAGCAAGTACTGAGAGGCGTCATGGTCGGCGACGAGTCACGCGGGAAGATCGACTACACGGCGCTGCGCCGCAAGCTGGACGAGGCGCAGGCGGTGCTCGAGGGAGCCCAGGTGCTCAGTCCGGAGCGCCGCCGTGAGGTGCTCGCCGAGCGCGCGCGCATCCTGGCCGAGTCACGCCAGGAGGAGCGTCGCGAGACGGTATCGGTGCTCGCCTTCCGCGTGGGCGGCGAGCGCTATGCCGTGCCCATCGACGCGGTGGACCACGTGCTGGAGGCCCGGGGTCTGTGTCCCCTGCCCGGGGCGCCACGCCACGTGCTCGGCGCGCTGTTGTCGCGCTCGCGCGTGGTGCCGGTGCTGGACCTGCGGCAGGTGTTGGGTCTGGAAGGTGGCGGCATGTCGGACCTGGCGCGCGTGGTGGTGGTGGAAGTGGCCGAGGAGTTCTTCGGGATGGCGGTGGAGGAGGTGGATGGACGGCAGGAGCTGCCCCGCGTGGACCTGTCCCAGCCGCCGCCGGGTCCCTTCACCTGGCTCACGCGCAACCGGTTGATGGTGTTGGATCTCGTGCAACTGAGCGATCCGTCCGTGGCGGGCCGGGGATAGGACGAAGGACGCATGGACCCCCGGGTACTGCGCAGTCTCTGGCCCATCTTCGCCGCGGAAACACGCGAGCAGTTGCAGACCATCGGCACGGCGGTGCTCGGGCTGGAGCAGGGCACCGCCGAACAGGCCGCCGAGCAGCTCACCGCCCTCAAGCGCGAGGTGCACAGCCTCAAGGGGTCCGCGGCCAGCCTGGGCCTGTCGGACATCGAGCAGCTGGTGCATGCCATCGAGGACGGGCTCGCGCGCTGCTCTCCGGGCCACGTGCCGCCGCCGGGCCTGGTGGACTCCACCCTGCGCAGCCTGTCGGCCATCGAGGCCGCGCTCAACCGGGGCGACGCGGGCGAGCCGCCCACCATCGAGGGGCTCGCCGGGCTGCTGGCGGGGCTCGGCCGGGGTGGCTTCGTGCCGCCCACGGAGACGAAGACGCGGGTGTCGGCGCACTTCCGGCGCGACGGGCTGCAGACGCTCGAGAAGCTGGAGTCGGCGCTGGGCCGGTTGTGCTCGCCCGGGCTGGAGGATCGTCCCGGCGCCGTCTGGGAGGCGGTGGGGCTCGCCGAGCTGCTCAAGGCCGCGGCCAACACCGCCGGCATCACCGCCGTGGAGTCCCTGGCGAGCTCCATCCGCGCCGGCTTCGCGCGCATGGAGGAGGCGGGAGTCGGCGCCAGCGTGGCGGCCTCGGACATCGCCGGGGCGCTGGTGCAGCTGCGCGGCTCGTTGGAGGCGCTCGCGGAGGAGACGGCCCCCGAGCCCGCCTCGGCCCCGGTGGAGCCCGAGGTGACGGCGCGCTCGGCGGCCGGCCGGCGCCAGCCAGACATGGACCGGGCGGTGCGCGTGTCGGTGCGCACGCTCGACTCGCTGGCCCTGCAGGTGGAGCAGCTCGCGGCGGGCCGCGCCCAGCAGTTGCGCCGCGCGGAGGCCCACCGCGAGCTGATGGAGCAGACCAACCACGCCTTGCTGCAACTGGAGCGCGCGGCCCAGCAGCTCGCGCTGTCCGGCAACGGGGGTGGGGCGCTCGAGTCACTGCGCGCCGGCGTGGGCCAGGTGCGCGGGGTGCAGAAGCGCCTGTTGCAGCTGTCCAAGGACACGCACCGCGAGGGCGAGCAGCTCGCCCTGGTGGCCCAGGTGGTGCGCGATGACCTGAGGGATCTGCGCATGGTGCCCGCGTCGCAGATGCTCGAGCCGCTCAAGCGCACGGTGCGCGAGCTGGCCGCGCGGCTGGGCAAGGACGTGGAGCTGGTGCTCGCCGGAGGGGACGTGCGCATCGACCGGCGCATCGTGGACGTGCTGAAGGACCCTCTGCAGCACCTGGTGCGCAACGCCCTGGACCACGGCCTGGAGTCCACCGCGGATCGCGTGGCCGCGGGCAAGTCTCCCCGTGGCATGTTGTTCGTCCGGGTGGAGCCGCGGGGCACGCGCCTGGCGGTGGTGGTGGAGGACGACGGCGCGGGCCTGTCGCCGGAGAACGTGCGCGCCACGGCGGTGCGGCGCGGGCTGCTCGGCGAGGCCGAGGCCGCCAAGCTCACCGACATGCAGGCCGCGCGGCTCATCTTCGAGCCGGGCTTCTCCACGCGCGAGCAGGTGACGGAGACGTCGGGCCGGGGCGTGGGCCTGGACGTGGTGCAGAGCACGGCCACGCGGCTGCAGGGCGCGGTGGACGTCTCCTTCGCCCCGGGCGAGGGCACGCGCTTCACCATCGATCTGCCCCTCATCCTCGCGGGCGCGCTGGGGCTCCTGGTGCGCGCGGGCACGTCGGTGGTGGCCATTCCCTCGGACGCGGTGGAGCGCGTGCTGCGGCTGATGCCCGGGGACGTGGGCACGGTGGCCGGCCACGTGGTGGCGCGCGTGGAGGACGAGCAGCTGCCCTTCCACGCGCTCTCCTCGTCCATCCACATGCCGCGGCTGCCCCTGGCCATCGAGTCCGGCAAGCCGCAGACGGCGATGGTGCTGGCGCTCGGCGGCGTGCGCGCGGTGTTCGCCATCGACGCGGTGGTGGGCCAGCAGGAGATTGTCGTGCGCTCTCTGGGCCCGCATCTGCGCGGCGTGGCGCACCTGGCCGGAGCGGCCGTGCTGGACGACGGCAGCGTGGTGCCCGTGCTCAACGCACCCGAGTTGTTGCGCGTCGCCGCCGCGCCCGTGGTGCTGCGCGCCGCCACCGAGACGCGCCGCCCGCACATCCTCGTGTGTGACGACGCGCTTACCACGCGCTTCGCCATCAAGTCGCTGCTGGAGATCGCCGGCTACTCGGTGGTGACGGCCGGTGACGGACAGGAGGCGCTGGGCATCCTCGAGCGCACACCCTGCCAGCTCGTGGTGAGTGACTGGCAGATGCCCCGGCTGGACGGCATCGGCCTCACCCGGCGCATCCGAGCCCACCCCAAGCTGTCCAACATCCCCGTCATCCTGTGCACCTCCCTGGACAGTCCCCAGGAGCGTGCCGCCGGTCTGGAAGCGGGCGCGGACGGTTACCTCGTCAAGCGCGAGGTGGAGCGTGGCAAGCTGTTGGATCTCGTGCGCCAGCTCCTGCCCACGAGCGTGTAGGCGGGCAGGGTCGTGGTCCTCCTCGGTGGGGGGGTGGTCGCGCGCGGCTACGGGATTGAAATGAAAAAACACAACCTGCGACACGGGCACCTGGCCGAGGTCTGGGGCGATACGGTCGATCTGCGGCACCTGGCGTGGTCCATCGGTATCGGACTCGTCGTCAGCCTGTCCTGCTTCCTCCTGGCCAGCCATCTCCTGGCGGACCGGGTCGGCAGTGCCGCGCTCGCGCGTGCCTACGCGATGCTGGCCGGTCTGGCCGGCTGCGTCCTGTCCGGTGTCATCTGCGGCGCACTGTTCCCTCCCAAGCGCGAGGTGGTGGAGGGAGGGGAGGCAGATCCATCGTGGCGCCAGGAGGTGCTGAACGAGCTTGCCGCGCAGTCCGGCGGACTCGGATCGGTTGCCGAGCTGCCGCCCGCGGTGGTGGATGAGATGAAGGCGCTGCACCTCTACGAGCTGTTCGCGAACGCCCAGCCGGTCGTGTCCGACGCGGCCCCGGCCTCTTCCGGGACGGAGCCGTCGGCACGAGCCGAGGTGCCGGGAATGCCCCAGGTGGAGCCCCCCCCGGCGACGGAGGAGCGATAGTGCAAGCGGACCTCCTGAATCAGTTGCTGGTCGCCGCGGGCATGGGGCTGCTCGGGGCGGTGGTGTTCGCCGCCATCGGCTTGATCTCCGGGACCGACGAGACGACGACGCTCGCACCGCCGACCCTGCTGGTCGCGCTGCTAGGCGTGCCACCCGCGGGCGTCTTCACCTTCTTCCTCGCCGGGGCGGTTGCCAAGCACATGACGCATGCGGTCCCCACCGCGTTGCTCGGCATTCCCGGCGATACCACCGCCATTCCCCTGCTGCAGGACGCCAACGTCCTGCGCAACCTCGGGGTGCCGCACATCGCGCTGCGCAAGATGGTGTCCGGAGGAATCGTCGCCGCCTTCCTGGCGGTGCCGCTGGCGGTGCTGTTCGCCGTCCTGCTGGCGCCCTTTGGCGACATCATCTCGAAGTCGGCACCGTGGATCTTCGTGACGGCCGCGGTGCTGATCGCCTACCTGTCTGGCGGCCGTTGGGCGTCCGTGGTCACGCTGGTGCCCTTCGTCCTTGTCATCGCGGCGCTGCAGGCGTTCACGGCCAGCCGTGGCGTCAAGCTCAGCGTGAGCTACTTCCTCGGAATCGCCATCGGCCCGCTGGTCGCCGACCTGTTCTCGGTGCTCTCCCCGCTCGAGGGTCCGCGCATGCGGCGCGACCGCGTCCGGACGTTCTCGCTGGCTCCGGATGTGAAGGGCTGGTCGGGTTATTTCCCCAACCCGTTCAAGGTGCTCGATGCCACCCAGACCCGGTGGACGCTCGCCACCGCGGCGGTGTCGAGCGCCACGTTCGTGTTCAGCCCGGTGGCGATGACGGTGGTGATGGGCGAGGCCGTGGGCTCGCGCATCAAGCATGCCTATCATCGGCTGACCACCGTGCTGGCCGCGCGCAACGGGGTGACCGAGGCCACCTACATCGCGGAGGTGCTGATTCCGCTGATTGCTTTTGGTCTGCCCTTGAGTCCGGTGGCGGCCGGTCCGGCGGCGCCGCTGTTCAACGCGCCTCCGCGATTCACGGTGGATACCGCCACCGGACAGACGCACAACCTGCACGACCTGCTCAGCCACTGGGAGTTCCTGGGCTACGGCATGCTGTCCGTGGTGCTGGCGGCGCTGGTGTCCTACCCGTTCGCCATGAACCATGCGCGGCGGGCGGCGCTATTCGTCTCTCGCAAGGTGAGCCACGAGGCCATCATCGCCACCTTCGTCGGCTTGATCATCGTCATCAGCGTCTGGGAAGGCCAGTTGTTGGGGCTGCTGGTGATCCTGACGATGGGACTGCTCGGCGGGTTGTTGTCTCGCACCCTCGGATTCAACACGGGCGTGCAGTTCATGGGCTACTACACCGCGGTGCTCACCGTGCCCGCGTTGCTCAAGCTGTTCACGTGAAGAGTCTGGGGGTCAGCGCGTGTGCTGTTTGATGCTGAACCAGGGCCACGAGAGGTGTCAAAACCAAGAAATCAAAACCAGGAAACCAACAAAGACATGGGCTCGTGCCAGGCTTCATTCGCATGTTTCAAGAGGCGAGAGGGCTGGGGTCTGATCAGACTTCAGGCTCTCTGAAGTGTCCGAACTCACGACAGTGAAAGAGAAGAGGCGAAACCCATCGTTTTTGATGGATCTGGCTTGTCTTGTGTAAATGTTGTTTGCATTTTCGTGCGCGGGCGTTGCCGCACCCATGCTCCAGTGAGTCTTCAGCGGGAGGCAGGCATCACTGGAATTCTGATGAGTTGGGGATTCGGCATGCATCCTGCTCAGTGACAACTCCTCTCCCGGAGGAGTTGTGCATGAGAGTGAGCAGGTCGGTTTGGGTTGCCGTGTGTGTCGCATGTGCCGCGCCCGCGTTCGCGAAGGCTTCGCGAGAGAAGCAGGTATGGATCACCCTCGGCACGGACGCGTTGGAGCCGGTGCGCGGTGCGTTCCAGGGCAAGGGCCTGACGCTGGCCGCTCCCACGTTCCAGAAGGGCGGGGTGGCGGTGCTGCGCATGAGCGAGTCGCACGTGGAGCAGCTCGCGCGGGTCATGCACGACAGGCTCAACCGGTGCGCGGGCTTCATCACCCATGACTCCCAGGCCGAGGCGTTCGCGGCGGTGGAGGCCGACAACGCTTCCCAGTCTTCCCAGTGGGTGGCCTCGCTCATCTCCTACAACATCAACAACGCCCCCTCGGTGAATGCACTGCTGGACGAAGTGCAGGAGACGGAGCTCCGGGGCACCATCAACTCGCTGTCCACCAACTGGACCAACCGCTACTACGACGTTCAGTCGGGCGCGGATGCGTCCATCTGGCTCAAGAACAAGTGGACGACGCTCACCGCCGGGCGCTCGGACATCACGGTGGAGCTCTTTCCCCACGCCTTTCAGCAGTCCTCCGTCATCGCCACCATCCCGGGCACCACGCTGCCCGACGAGGTGGTGGTGCTGGGGGGCCACCTGGACTCCATCAACCTGAGCGACCCCGTGACGGGCACGGCGCCGGGCGCGGATGACGATGCCTCGGGCGTGGCCTCGGTGACCGAGGTGCTGCGCGTGGCGGTGCTCAAGGGCTACAAGCCGGCGCGCACCGTGAAGTTCATGGCGTACGCGGGCGAGGAAGTGGGACTGCTCGGCTCCAAGGCCATCGCCGACTCGTTCAAGGCGAGCGGGGTGAACGTGGTGGGCGTGTTGCAGTTGGACATGACCAACTACAAGGGCAACACCTTCGACTTCGGCCTCGTGGTGGACAGAACCAACGCGGCGCTCAACACGCAGATCAGGAACCTCGTCGCCACGTACCAGCCGGGGCTGACCGTCGTCAGCGCTGGCTGCGGCTATGCCTGCTCGGATCATGCCTCGTGGACGAGCGCGGGCTACCCGGCCTCGATGCCCTTCGAGGCCTCGCTGAGCACGATGAACCCGAACATCCACACCGCGCAGGACACGCTGGCGTTCATGGGCGGCACGGCGGCCAACTCGGTGAAGTTCGCGAAGCTGGGCGCCTCGTTCGTGGCCGAGGTGGCCAAGGGCGCCACCGAGGGCAACACTCCCCCCCCGACGGGCGATGGGGGCGAGAATCCGGGTGGGGGTGGGGCGCCCGGCACCGCGGTCTTCGACGCGACGTACAAGGCCCCCCGCTGTGCCGAGGCGGGTCCTGACTGTGACTCGGGTTCCCTGCTCAACGGCCGCGCTGGCCTGGGCCCCGAGCTGAACACGCCCAACACGCTCAACGCGGGCTGCATGGACGGCACCTCGGGCAGCTACCTCGGGGATGAGTCCATCGAGAAGCTCAAGGTGAGCACCACGGATGGAACGAACCTGGCCGCGGGCAAGACGGTGAAGATCGAGGCCACCGTGTATGCCTACTCCACCACGGAGGACGCGCTGGACCTGTACTACACGGAAAACGCCACGAGCCCCTCGTGGACGTTCATCGGCACGTACAGCCCGAGCAGCACCGGGGTCACCACCCTCTCCGCCACGTACACCCTGCCCGCGGGCGGTGTGCAGGCCATCCGCGCCAACTTCCGCTACATCGGGAGCAGCGGCACCAACGGCTCCGCGTCCCTCTGCAGCAGCGGCGCTTACGACGACCACGACGACCTGGTCTTCACGGTGCGCTAACCTCGCGGCGGGGAGTGTGCACCGTCCGTTCTGAACCGGCCGGTACGCGGCAACCCGGTGGGCTCGTTCCTGAACCAGGGCAGGCTCCCTCCGCCCCTCGGACCAGGTTTTTCGCATGGGTCGCGATCCAATCTTCCTGGAATTGTCCAATAATCCAGGAAAGAGGTTTTGCTTCCTGGGGGAGACCCATGCGGTTCCTGGTGACGTTGTTCGCGGCGGCACTCGTGCTCGCTTCGTGTACGCCCACAGCCGAAGAACGCACGACGAGCGAGGTTGAAGCCTCGCGGAAGCCGGAGACGGCGCGGGTCTTCGTGGCGGGCAGCCGGTTGCTGAAGAACGAGAAGGCCGTGCCTGGCCGCTACATCGTCGTCCTCGACGACAAGGCCGTGGCCCGGGCCCAGGTGGCCGAGCTCTCCGCGCTTCACGGGGCGAGCGTGAAGCACGTGTACTCGCGCGCCCTCCAGGGCTTCGCCGTGACGATGTCCGAGGCCGCCGCGCTGAAGCTGAGCAACGATCCGCGCGTGCGCTATGTGGAGGAGGACGCCAGGCTCTCCTTCATGGGCACGCAGTCGAACGCGCCCTGGGGGCTCGATCGCATCGATCAGCGGGAACGGCCACTGGATGGGACGTACCAACCGGACCAGACCGGCAGCGGAGTCCACGCCTACGTCATCGACTCGGGCATCCGCTTCTCCCACTCCGAGTTCGGTGGGCGAGCGGTTCCTGGCTTCACCGCGTACGATGACGGCAACGGCTCCAACGACTGCGACGGCCACGGCACGCACATCGCGGGAATCATCGGTGGGGCGACGTATGGGGTGGCCAAGGGAGTGACCCTGCACTCCGTGCGGGTGATGGACTGCGAGAACGTGGGCTACGTGTCCGATCTGATCGCGGGCATCGACTGGGTGACGGCCCACCACGAGAAACCGGCGGTGGCCAACATCAGCCTGTCCACCTCCGCGACGACGTCGCTGGACGACGCGGTCACCCGCTCCATCAACGCCGGAGTCACCTATGCGGTCTCGGCGGGCAGGGTGGGCTCGCTCAACGCGTGCCTGCTGTCTCCTGGCCGGACGCCCGCCGCGCTGACGGTCGGGGCGTCCGACTCCAATGACTCCGTGGCCTCCATCTCCAACGTCGGTGGTTGCGTGGACCTCTATGCGCCAGGTGTCGGCATCACCTCGTCCTGGGGCACCAGCGATACCAGTACCCAGATGCTCGATGGCACCTCGATGGCGGCCGCGCATGTGGCGGGGGTGGCGGCGCTCTACCTGCAAGCGCATCCCCAGGCCACGCCCGCTGAAGTCTCCACCGAGCTCATCACCCGCGCCACGCCCGATGTGATGTACCCGGGTTCCTCCGACCCGACGTATCGGCTCCTGTACGCCCGCGGCAACGGGCCGGATCAGACTCCGCCGCAAGTCCTCCTCACCGCGCCCGCCGCTGGTGCGACGGTGAGCGGCACGGTGCACCTGTCCGCCACCGCGACGGATGAGTCGGGCATCGCCAAGGTCGAGTTCTTCCTCGGCAACCGCTTGATCGGCTCGGATGCCACGGCACCCTATGAGCTGGCGTGGAACAGCCTCACCACCCTCAACGGTCCGGTGGTGCTCTCCGCCCGGGCCTATGATCTCCACTACAATCAGGGGGTGAGCACCCCGGTCGAGGTGACGCTCGCCAACGCCGGGGAGGCGCTGTTCGAACCCGCGACGGGAGTGCCTGTCTGCACGACGGTGGGCGGCAGGTGCGACTCGGGACGGCTCCTGGAGGGACGGGCGAGCTCCGGCCCCGAACTCCACGCGCCCAACACCCTGGGCGGCCTCTGCCCGGACGGGCAGGGGGGCACGTACCTCGAGACCCCCTCGCTGCAGCGGCTGCTCGTCTTCCCGAGCGATGGCACCACCTTCCAGGCGGGCAAGGAGGTGACGATCCAGGCCACGATCTTCGTGAAGAAGAGCGCCTACTACGCCACCTACGAGCACCTGGAACTCCTCGCCGCGGCCGACGCGAGCAACCCCGTCTGGACCCACATCGCGACCCTGTGGACGGGGGATGGTCTCCAGGTCTTCTCGGCCAGGTACCTGCTCCCTCTGGGAGGCATGCAGGTCATCCGAGGTGTGCTCACCGAGGACATGAGCTCCGCGACCAAGACCTGCGTCCGGTATGGCTGGAGCACGGATCATGACGACCTGGTCTTCGCGGTGGGCCAGGATCCGGATCCCACGCCGCCTGTCGTGGCCATCACCTCTCCAGGGGAAGGTGCCACGGTGGACAGCGTGGTCCCCATCAGGATCGAGGCGAGTGACAACTTCGGCGTGCAGCGCGTGGAGTTGTACTCGGGCTCGACCCTGCTCACGACGGACACCCAGGCGCCCTATACGTGGAGCTGGGCGACGCGGACGCTGCCCAACGGTCCCTATACCCTCACCGCGCTCGCCTACGACGTGGCCGGCAACGTCACACAGAGCAGCGTGAACGTGCTCGTGGACAATGACTTCACCCCACCGTCCGAGCCCGTCATCACCTCGCCCGCCGCCGGGGCAACCGTGAGTGGCACCGTGTCCATCGAGGTGGCCGCCATCGATGACCGGCAGGTGACGAAGGTGGAGTTCTTCGTGGATGGCACGCTCGTCGGGACCGACACGACGGCGCCGTTCGCTCTCGCCTGGGACTCGGTGAGCGTGTTCAACGGTGGCCACACGTTGAGCGTCAAATCCCATGACGGAGCGGGCCAGTCGGCGGCGAGCGTGCCCATCACCTTCATGGCGAGCAACGCGGGCAACGCGCGCTATGATCCGATCTTGAAGGCTCCTCGATGCGACGGCGTGGCGGAGCGCTGCGACACCCGCGGTCTGGTCCGGGGACGGGGGCAGTTCTTCGGTCCCGAGCTCAACACGCCCAACACCCTGGATGGGTGCCTCGACGGCGCGCGCACGGAATCGCAGGCCGAGTCGGTCTCCCGGATCCGGGTGATCCGCCAGGACGGCACGGCCCTGGCCGCGGGCAAGCGGGTCCGGATCGAGGTCGACGTGGTGGTCGCCAATACCCAGTCCCTGCCCTACGACAGGCTGGATCTGTACTCCACGGCGGATGCGACCCAGCCCTCGTGGAACTACATCACCACGGTCTGGCCCACGACGGTGGGTGAGCAGACATTGTCAGCGGAGTACGTCCTGCCCGCGGGTGGCTTGCAGGCCGTGCGCGCGGCCTTCAATCTGGTGATAGGCCCCGGAGCCTGTGCCGAGGATCCGAGAGAGGCCTCGTTCAACGATCGCGACGACCTGGTCTTCCCGGTCGCCCAGGAGACGGACTCCGTTCCTCCCCAGGCCACGCTCACCGCGCCTGTCCCCGGCGCGACGCTGACGGGCAACGTCACGCTGTCGGCCACGGCGAGCGACGACTTCGGCGTGGTGGCCGTGGACTTCCATGACGGGCAGACCTTGATTGGAACGGATGCCTCGGAGCCCTTCGGCGTGGTGTGGGACACCCGGAGCGCCGCCAATGGCAGCCACACGCTGACTGCCCGGGCGCGAGATCTGGCCGGAAACGTGGTGGCCTCGCCACCGGTGATGGTGACGACGAACAACGACTTCACGGCTCCAGGAGTTTCCATCACCACACCCGCCCCGGGCGTCCGGGTGAGCGGGTCCGTGCTCATCTCCGCGAACGCCACGGACAATCTGGGCGTCAATCGGGTCGAGTTCTTCGTGGACGGGGTGTTGCTGACGAGCGACACGACGGCGCCCTTCTCCGTGTCCTGGAGCAGTGGCTCGTGGGCGAGCGGGAACCACCTGCTGACCGCCAGGGCCCACGACGCGGCGGGCAACGTGGCGACCTCGGCGCAGGTGCCGGTGACCACCGTGCCGGAACTCACGCCGCCCTCCGTTGTAATTACCGCGCCCACCAGCGGCGCGACGCTCGTCGGGCCCGTGACGATCTCGGCCAATGCCACCGATGCCTCCGGTGTGGCCCGGGTCGAGTTCTTCGTGGATGGGGTGTTGCTGGCGAGCGACACGACGGCGCCCTTCGCCGTGGACTGGGACAGCAACGCGTGGGCGAGCGGGAGCCACACGCTGACCGCCAGGGCCCATGACAGGGTGGACAACATGGCGACGAGCGCCGAGGTCGCGGTGACCACGAACCCGTCTGGCGGCGCCGTGTACGATTCCGCGCTCCGCGTGCCGACGTGCGCCACGCCCAACAACGTCTGTGACACCACGCGGCTCGTGAGCGGCCGGGCCTCCTTGGAGTCCAATGGGCCCAACACGATCAATGGGACTTGTTCCGACGGAGCGGGAAATAGCGGCGCCGGGCATCACATCCAGCGGCTCAAGGTGTCCGAGGTCAATGGAGCGCTCTTCGGCCAGGGTCGGCGCGTCCGGATCGAGGCCCACGTCGACGCGCTCAGCACCTCCACGGATGCGCTCGACCTGTTCTCCGCGAGCGATGCCAACAACCCCTCGTGGACGTACCTGACCACGGTGCGGCCGGGTGCGACGGGGCCCCAGGTGCTCTCGGCGGAGTATGTCCTGCCCGCGGGCTTCCTGCAGGCGGTGCGCGCCCAGTTCCGCTCGGGCGGCTCCAGCGGCTCGGCGTGCAGCTCTGGCACCTTGGACGACCATGACGACGTGGCCTTCGCGGTGGATGTGAACCCGGTGGTGTCACTCACTGCTCCCGCCAGCAACGCGCGGGTGCGGGGCTCGGTCGTGGTGACCGCGACGGCCTCCAGCGCTCAGCCCCTGGAGAGGGTCGAGTTCTACGCGGACGGGGCGCTGCTCGGCACCGACACCAGCGCGCCCTATGAGGTGAGCTGGAACAGCAGCGCCGTGGCGGACGGGGCCCACACGTTCACCGCCAGGGCCCACGACATCGGGGGGCACGTCGGAACCTCGCCCGTGGTTGGGGTGAACGTCGATAACACTTCGCCGGACGTGGCCCTCACTTCTCCCACCCAGGGAATGTTCCTCCAGACCCGCGCCCTGCTCGAGGCCACCGCCAGTGATGCCGGAGGGGTAGCGATGGTCGAGTTCTACGTGGATGGGTCGCTGATCGGAGCCGACAGCAGCGCGCCCTACACGGTGGACTGGTTCGCCATGACCGTGGGGGAGGGGGCCCATACGCTCTCGGTGAAGGCACATGACCGGGCTGGCAATGTCCGCACCTCCGCCGGCGTCGGGGTGACCGTCGACTACTACCCGCCGTTGACGAGCATCAGTGCTCCGGCGCGCAACGCCCTGGTCGGGGGAGTCGTCCAGATCAGCGCCACCGCCAGTGACACCGGAGGGGTGACGAGGGTCGAGTTCTACGCGGACGGGGTGCTGCTCGGCACGGATGCCAGCGCGCCCTATGAGATGAGCTGGGACAGCACCGCGGTGGCGGAGGGGGCCCACACGCTCACCACGAAGGCCCATGACCGAGCCGGCAACGTCGGCACCTCGGGCGCGGTCCTGGTGAACACCGACAACCTCTTGCCGGAGGCGACGCTCACCGCACCCGCCCAGGGACTGTTCCTGCGGGGCACTGTCGTGCTCGAGGCCACCGCCAGCGACAACCAGGGGCTCTCCAAGGTCGAGTTCTATCGAGGTACGACGCTGCTCGGCACCGACACCAGCGCGCCCTATGCGGTGAGCTGGAACACCACGGGCGTGGCGGACGGGGCCCAGACCCTCACGGTGAAGGCCCATGACCGGGCGGGCAATGTCCGCACCTCCGCCGGAGTCGGGGTGACCCTCGACAACACCGCGCCGACGACGGCCCTCGCCACTCCCGCGGAGAACGCTCGGGTCCGGGGCACCGTCCTGGTCAGTGCCACGGCCAGCGACACCGTGGGGATCGCGAGGGTCGAGTTCTACGCGGGTGGGACGCTGCTCGGGACGGTCACCACGGCACCGTACGGGGTGAGCTGGGACACGACGGCCGTGGCCGATGGCGGCGCCGTCACGCTCACCACGCGGGCCTACGACGTGGCGGGCAACGTCACCGTGTCCGCTGGCCGGACTGTCACGGTGGACAATGCCGAACCCACGGTGGCCATCACCTCGCCGGCCAACGGGGCCTCGCTCTTCCTGAGCGCCACCTTGCAGGCCAGTGCCAGTGACAACGTGGGGGTCACCCAGGTGGTGTTCTACGACGGAGGCACCGTCATCGGCACGGACACCACGGCGCCCTACAGCGTGAGCTGGAGTCTGCTGCTCGTCTCGAAGGGGATGCACACCGTGACGGCCAGGGCCCATGACGCGGCGGGCAACGTCACCACGTCGGCGTCCATCTCCGTCAAGGTGAACTGACCTGCTCAGCTCCGGGGCATGCGCACGAGGAAGGTCGTCCCTGCTTCCTTCGAGGACTCCACCTCGACGTGGCCTCCGTGCGCCATGACGACGTGCTTGACGATGAAGAGCCCCAGACCAATGCTCCGGCTTCTCTTCTCCTTGGCGCACGCCCCTCGCTGCATGGGCTCGAAGAGCCGCGAACGCAGCTCGGGCGGGATGGGCTCGCCCATGTTGTGGATGGAGAGCACCGGATCGCCGCTGCTTCCTCGTACTTCCACCCGCACCGGCGTGTCCGGGGGGCTGTAGGCCAGCGCGTTACACAGCAGATTGGAGAGAACCTGGGCCAGCCGGTCTCCATCCCACCAGCCCCACCCGTCTCCCTCGAGGTTCAACTCCACCCTCCTGTCCGGATGTGCCAGCCGCACCTCCTCCACCGCCTGGTGGGCCAGCTCGTGGAGGTTCACCCGCCTGCGGTCGATGGGAATGTGGCCCAGCCGGGCCTGCGTGAAGTCGAGCAGGTCTCGAATCATCCGGCTGGCGCGCTCGGCGACGGAGTGGATGCGGACGATGGCCGTCGTCGTCTTCTCGTCCAGCTCACGGCGCAGCAGCACCTCCGTGGAGAGGCGGATGGCGTTGAGGGGGTTTTTCAGATCGTGGGACACGATGCCGACGATCTGCTGCGCGAAGTCCGCACGCTGCCGCTCCTCCTCCCGCTGGCGCGCGAACCGGGTCACATCCCAGCTGATGGTCAGCACGGAAACCACCTGGCCGTGTGCGTCGCGCTCGGGAACGAAGCGCGTCTGGAAACAACGCTCTCCGCGCGAATCCCTGACGGGGACGACCATCGTCGCGTCCTCGCCCGCGAACGCCTTGTCGAGTGCCTCCGTACAG
Source organism: Cystobacter fuscus (assembly GCF_044360685.1). GTDB lineage: Bacteria > Myxococcota > Myxococcia > Myxococcales > Myxococcaceae > Cystobacter > Cystobacter fuscus_C. The sequence goes on from NZ_CP043491.1 coordinate 3,614,417, forward strand.
AGTGTCAGCGCCTCGGAAGACAGTTCCATCTCATGAGGGGTCAGACCCAGCAGCTCGTCGGGCCCACGGCCCATGGCGTGGCAGGTGGCTGCGTTGACATAGATGAGCCGGCGCCGTGGGTCGTAGCGCGTGACGATGTCCGGGCTGTTCTCGGTGAGATGGCGGTAGCTTTCCTCGCTCTCGCGCAGCGCCGCCTCCGTCAGGGCCTGCCGGCGGTAGCCCGCCCAGGCCGTGCCACCGACGAGGCCCAGGGTGACGCATACCGAGAAGATGAAGAGCCGCAACTGGTGTCCGCGGTGTTGCGCGTGCGCCGCCAGCACCGTCAGAAGGTGTTGCTCCTCCTGGTTCACCTCCTGGAGCACGCGGCGGATCTCGTCCATGGTTCTCTTCCCCAGATCCGTGCGAACGATGGCCAGGGCCGCTTCTTCGCCCCCCTCCTGCCGCCGGAGTTGGATGGTGCGCGCGAGCTCCTCCATCTTCGCTTCGACCAGGGGCTCGAGCCTCTCGACCCGCTGTTGTTGAGCGGGGCTGTAGGCGGCGAGCCGTCGCACCTCCGCGAGGAGCTCCTGGTACCTTCCCAGTGCCTGCTGGTAGGGGGCGAGATAGGACTCAGTGCCCGTGACGAGAAAGCCACGCTGGCCTGTTTCGGCATCCACGAGGATGTTCTGGAGGCGCTCCGTCGCGAGTTGCATCTCCTGGGTATGCTTCACCCCTTCTTCCGCTTCGATGAGGCTTTGCCAGGAGCGGTTGGATGCCCAGAGGAGGAGCGCGAGGAGCAGGCTGGCGACGAGGGCCAGCCCGGCCGGCTGAAGCGGCAACTGACGTCTCATCGAACGATTCCCCCCCAGGGGCGCCGACGCGAGAAGCACGAGGTGTTGGCTCCGCCATTCGTCATCAACACCCCACCCCTGCCCTGACATCGACAACCCATCGGCAACATCCGCTTGGCGCACGCGTATTCTGAGGTGCCGGATGGGAGGCGGGCGGACCCTCGCCCGTGCTCTCAGGCCGCGACGGGATTCTTGGCGCGCTCGTAGTGCCCGGACAGGATGTCCAGATAGTTGCCGTGTTCCACCCACTCCAGCAGGTGCATCACCCGCCAGGCGATGAAGGGGTGGCTCTGGTTCATCGTGAGGAGCATCGCCAGCAGGCCGTCGAACCAGCTCGACTCCTCCTGCTTCGCGAGCATGCGCGCCTGCTGCACGAAGGGCGCCAGCTTCATCTTCGTGCGCTGGCTGGTGCCGGGCCGGTGGCCTCCCGCCAGCTTCATCAGCACGCCCAGGGAGGCGCTCAGGTCCCGGCAGGCGAGCAGGCCCGCGCGGTCCGCGGTCAACTCGGAGCAGCGCATCCACTTGTAGAGTGCCTTCTGCAACGGAAAGCTCAGCAGCTGTCCCACGGTGCCCAGCAGGCCACTGCTACCCGCCAGCACCAGGGCCACCGTCCGGTAGAGGCCGTGCTCCGCGTGCAGATGGCCCAGCTCATGTCCCAGCACGGACTTCACCTCGGTGTCGTCCAGGTGATCGAGCAGGCCCGCGTACACGATGACGGCGGGCTCCTCCGAGCCGAAGGTGGCCGCGTTGGCATGGGGGGACTCGGAGAGGAACAGCGTCGGCTGGCTGGGGAAGTCCAGGCCATGGCGAGCGCTCTCGAGCAGTTCCACCAGCTCCGGGAATTGTCCTTCTCCGCACATGACGGTGGACGACAGGCACTCCAGCCGCAGGCTGCGCTCGCCCAGGTTGGACATCAGCCAGCGCACCAGGGCGGGGAAGCCCGGCAGTGCCTTGAGCGCCGCCAGCGTCGAGCGATCCAACGAGTGCTCATAGGCACTCGAGCTGATGCGGGTGAGCGGTTCCTCGGGGGAGAGGAACAGCGCCTGCCCGCACGCCCCGCATTCGCAGTGCGAGGGCTCGAGCACGGCCTTGGGTACCTGGACGCGGTTGCGCCGTCCGCAGTGACGGCACGTGAGCAACTTGACGGGGACATCCTTCTTGTCTGGCCAGAGGGCCGCCGCCAGCTCGGCATGGGACTCGTGCTTCATGACTTCCTCCCGCCGGAGGCGCGCCGCTTGGGCTTTTCCTCCGCCGATTCACGCACCGTGGCATCCACCACGTCGGCTTCGTTGTCGCCGGGCTGCTGGCCGGTGAGTTCGCGGCGCGTCCGGAGGTCCTGGATGCAGCGCTCTCCGACGCGGGTGGTGAGGACCTTGTTCATCGACGAGCCCACCGCGATGCCCACCAGGGGCAGGGCACGCACCAGGCTCTTGGAGAGTTGGAGGAGCGCGATCTTGCTCATCACGCCCACCAACATCTTGGAGACCTCGCGCGGGGCATACTTCCAGATGGCGATGCGCTCGACCTCGGCGATGTCCAGCAAGACGTTGCCGCCGCTCTTGGCGTCGTAGGTGCCCACCGAGGCGAGGAGGAAGGCCAGCTGCCGCTCCTCCTCCTTGTGGATGTCGAAGCCGTGCAGATGGCTGAGCACCAACGCCATCTCCACCTCGTACTTGAGGAGAAAACCCATGTCCGCGAGTGCCCCGCCGAGCGCCGCGGCCAGAGTGCCCACGCCTGGAATCAGGGCGGGTGCCGCGGCCAGTCCCCCGGAGATGGCGGCACGGGTGGAGAAGTAGTTCACCACCGCGGCCGCGGCGGCCTCGCGCGTCTGGGCCTCGCTCGCGAGCTTCTTCTTGCGCGCCTGTCCCAGGTACTCCTCGGCCAGCGTGATCAGGCTGCCCGTGTCGGAGATGATGCGTTCAACGGCCGTGAGGAGCTTCTGCCCCTGGCTTTGATCCTCTGCCTCTTTCATGGATTCCCCCGAGGTGGAACGACACTGTGGGATGGTGCCCAGGCGGATACTACCTCCACGCCAGCCATGGAGCGATCGCGAGCGGGCGGACCAACCAGGGGAGCGGGCTTCAGGCCCGGACCCTTCTCGGGTTGATGCGGAATGCGCACCCTAGTCGCCGTCAGGAGGCTCGGTGGAAGAGCAGATCGCCCTGTGGATCGCTGGTTTCTCGTATCCCGCCGTCTTCCTGCTGCTCGTGCTGTGCGGAGTGGGCGCGCCCCTGAGCGAGGAGCTGGTCGTCCTCACCGGGGGGCTGGTGGTCGCGCGCAGCGGCGCGAGCTTTCCCATCATGGTGCTCGCCGCCTACCTGGGCATTCTCGCCGGGGACAGCGCGCTGTACCGGATCGGCTACGCGCTCGGCCCTCGGGTCTTCACCCATCCGAGGTTGGCCAGGATGTTGCCGCCCACCCGCGTCACGCTCCTGCAGGAGATGTACATGAAGCGCGGGCCCGTGGCGGTGTGGCTCGCGCGCTTCCTGCCGGGGTTGCGCGCTCCGGCCTACCTGCTCGCGGGCGCCACGCGGCTGCCCTACCGCCAGTTCCTCCTGGCCGATGGCTCCGCCGCCTGGATCCCGGCGCTGGGCATGACCTGGCTGGGCGTGCGCTTCGGTCCTCGGGTGCTCGCGGATGTGCAGGGCGGACTGCGCTGGCTGCTCGCGCTCGTGCTCGCCTTGGGCGTGGCCGTGCTCGTGCGCCGCTGGTGGAAGCAGCGCGCCGCGCTTCGGGCCTCGCGCATCCTCGGTGTTCCCGAGCGGGAGGCCTGAGCCTCCGCCTTCACTCCGGCAGGCGTGGCAGCAGGACGGTCAGCTCGAGCCCCGTGTCCTCCTGCGCCACCGAGACCTGACCTTCCGCCCGGCGCGCGAGCCGCTCCAGCGAGGCCTGGGCGCGGGGGAGGGGAGGGCGGACGAGCTGGGCCTGGACGCGCAGCCGCCACTGCTGTGCCCCCTCCGGCACGTCCACCCGCATCACCGTCTCCGAGGCGCCCGCGCCCGTCAGCAGCCGCTCCAGGGCCCGCACCATCAACCCGAGGGTCATCCGGGGCGCCCGCACGCGCATGGGCTCCTCGGGCAGCTCCAGCCGCGCGGCGCACGGCCGTCCGGGACCGAAGGCCGCGCTCAACAGGGGCCGTCCGTCCGCCGCGGGAGGGCCCTCGCCCCGGTGCCGCCGCTGGAGCCGGGTGTTGAGATCTCCCGCCGACTGGCGCATGCGCTCCAGGTAGCGCTTCATGGGCGGGCTGAGCTCCCCGGCCATGCCCTTCATCATCATCTCCACGTAGCCCTGGAGCACCAGCAGGGGCGTCCTCAAGTCATGGGCCGCGCGGGACCAGGCGCGCTCGCGCGCGGCGAGCTGATCCACGAGCCGCAGCCGCTCCTGGCGCAGCCGCTTCTGCTCGGCCCGGGCCGCGTCCTCGCGCGCCAGGGACGCCAGCAGCGCGTCGCCCAGCACCGTGAGCCGCGTGAGGTGCTGGCGCAGGAGCGGATCCCGGCAGGGCTCGCCGAGCACCAGCACCGCGCGCCCCTCGTGGAAGCGCTGCCAGGCAAGGGCCCGGGCCGGCGCTGGAGGCTCCTGGCCGCGCAGGGCGATCCGAAGCTCCTGTTCATGCAAGGCGGCCCCGCTCGTCCCCGTGAGGCCAACGGCCGCCTCCACGAGGGCGTTCAAGCCCGCTTTCGCGCCGTGGTGCAGCGCCTGCTCGGCGATCGCCGACAGCAGCCGCTCCACCCCGGAGGCGCCCACGCCCCTGCCCACCTCTTGCCCGCTCCAAGCACCGTCCAGCACGTCCAGAGGAATGGGCATGGCGCGGGGTGGACGCAATGCTCCTTCTTCAGGGAACTCGGTGGGCCAGGGAATGAAAACCTTTCCACCCCCGTGGGCTCCCACCTCCCACCTTTTTACCGGCCTCCGGGGCGGGCCCTGGCCCCAGGAGCGGCTCCTTCCCTCGGAAAAACGCGTGGCAGACCAATTGCTAATGGATGCGTCCGGCAAGGAACGGAGCGCGATGAGCACCCTGAGCTACTACTCGACGATCGCAAGGCTGGCTCCCGCTGGACTCGCCCGAGGCATGGTGCGCCGGGTCCATGGGGTGGCGCGGCAGGCGCTCTACAAGAAGCGCGAGCGGCTCGACGAGCGGGGGCTGCTGGAGGCCTTCGGCGTGGACTCGGCGGAGGCGCTGGCCAGCCGGGCCTTGGAGGTGGGGGCGGGGGGCGCTTGGTGTGACGTGGCGCAGCGGGCCTCCGTGTTGGAGGCGCTCAAGGGCATCCCAGGGGCCGCGGAGCGGGCACTGGCGCGGGCCCGGGCCGCGTTCCGGGGTGAGTTCGACGTCTTCGGCACGCACGTGTGCTTTGGCGAGGGCCAGCCGGTGGACTGGTCCCTGGACGTGGGCAGCGGCTACCGCTACCCGGTGGTGCCGGTGGAGCGCCTGAAGCTGGCGCAGCCGGGGGTGGATCCCAAGTACCCGTGGGAGCTGGGGCGGCTGGATTGCCTCGTGGCGCTCGGCCAGGGCTACTGGGTGGAGCGCGAGGAGGGCGCGCGCCGTGCCTTCGCGCGCGACTTCGTGGCGCGCACGCTGGACTTCCTCCAGGCCAACCCCGTGGGCGAGGGCGTGCACTGGACGTGCGCCATGGAGGTGGCGCTGCGCGGGGCCAACCTGGCGCAGGCGCTGTGGATGTTCGCGGATGCGCCCGAGGCGCGCCGGCCGGAGTTCCTCGTGCCGGTGCTGCGGGCGCTCGCCGAGCACTCGGCCTGGGTGGAGACGCATCTGGAGGATGGGGGCGCGGTGCCCAACAACCACCTCGTCTCCAACTACGTGGGCCTGCTCGTGGTGGGGCTGCTCTTTCCCCGGCTGCCGGACGCGCCGAGGCAGGTGGCGCTCGCGGTGGCGGGGCTGCGCACCCAGGTGGAGGCGCAGGTGCACCCGGACGGCAGCTCCTTCGAGGGCTCCGTGCCGTACCACCGCCTGTCGGTGGAGCTCTTCACCCTGGCCTTCGTGGTGGCGCGCTCCCAGGGCGTGGAGCTGGGCGGGGTCTACACGCGGCGCCTGCGCGGCATGTTCGCGGCCTCGCGCGCGTGGTGCTCCGAGCGCGGCCTCGCGCCGCAGATCGGCGACAACGACTCGGGCCGCGTCTTTCCCTTCCGGGAGCGCGAGCCCCGCGAGCAGGGCTATCTCGTGCCGCTGGGGGCCGCCCTCCTGGGCGACGCGTCCCTGACGGACGGCGACTATCCGGACGAGGCGGCGTGGCTGCTCGGGCAGCCGGGGTTGGAGCTCTTCCAGGCCCTTCCGGCCGCTGAGCCCGTGGGCTCCACGGGGTTCGACGCGGGCGGCTTCCACGTGCTGCGCGGCGCGGGCGCGGTGGTGACGGTGAGCGCGGGGGCCCAGGGGCAGGGCGGGGTGGGCGGGCACAGCCACAACGACAAGCTCTCCTTCGAGCTGCACCTGGGTGGGCGCCCCGTCATCGTGGATCCCGGCACGGGCACGTATACGCGCGATCCCTCGGTGCGCAATGCCCTGCGCTCCACGGCCGCGCACAACACGCCGCAGGTGGATGGCGCGGAGCAGGCGCCGCTGGAAGCGCACCGTCTGTTCGCGCTGCCCGAGGCGGCGCAGGCGCGCGTCGAGGTGTTCCAGACGGGCGCCGGGTTGGATCGCCTCATCGCGCGGCATGACGGCTACCGCCTCCTGTCCTCGCCCGTGGGGGTGGAGCGCACGTTCGTGCTCGACAAGCGCGAGCGCGCGCTGGGTGTCAGTGATTCTTTCGTCGGGGTGGGGCTTCACGAAGTGGTGAGCCGGATCCACCTTCCGGACCGCGAGGCGAGAGTGCGAGAGCCCACGGCCGGAGAGCTGGCGCGGGCGCTGCGAGTCCCCCAGGCCCCGCGGACTTTCGAACCGCTCGCGGTGGAGCTGGGGCCAGAAGGCTCTCCCGTGGCGGTGGTGCTCTTCGAGCGGGGTGTGAGCCCGCGGCTGGAGACGTCCCGGTACTCACCGGGCTACGGCCTCCTGGTGGAGTCGCGGGTGGTGGTGTTCGGAGCGCGGTTGTCGCCTCCGGCTTGGCTGCGGTGGGTGGTTGTTTTCGGGTGATGGTCTTGGATGGGCATGACGGGAAGACCCGCATGCCCTCAGGTGGAGGGTGAGAAGATGCGCGTTATGGTGAGCCCGTTGCTGACTCGGATCCGTCGGCGTGAGGCGAAGGTGGGCGTGGTGGGAATGGGCTACGTGGGTCTCCCGCTGGGCATGGCCTTCGCGGAAGCGGGGTTCCCGGTGACGGGGCTGGAAGTGGACTCCCGCAAGGTGGACAGCATCGCCAAGGGGGAGAGCTACATCAAGCACATCAAGAGCGAGCCCCTCAAGGAGCTGACCCAGGCGGGCAAGCTCACGGCCACCACGGACTTCGCCAAGGCCAGGGAGCTCGACTGCATCATCATCTGCGTGCCCACGCCGCTCACCGCGTCGCGTGAGCCGGACATGAGCTACATCATCAAGACGGGCGAGGCGCTCGCCCCGCACGTGCGCGAGGGCCAGCTCTTCATCCTCGAGTCCACCACGTACCCGGGCACCACGGACGAGGTGCTCAAGCCGCTGCTGGAGAAGGGCGGCCTCAAGGCGGGCGTGGACTTCCACCTGGCCTTCAGCCCCGAGCGCGAGGATCCGGGCAACAAGAACTTCAACACCAAGACGATTCCGAAGATCGTCGGTGGGCACACGCCCGCGTGCCTCGAGGTGGCCCAGGCCCTCTATGCCAGCGCCCTCAAGGACACGGTGCCCGTGTCGAGCACCCGCGTGGCGGAGCTGGCCAAGCTGCTGGAGAACATCTTCCGCTGCGTGAACATCGCCATGGTCAACGAGATGAAGATGCTCTGCGACCGCATGAACATCGACGTGTGGGAGGTCATCCAGGCCGCCAGCACCAAGCCCTTCGGCTTCATGCCCTTCACGCCGGGCCCGGGCCTGGGCGGGCACTGCATCCCCATCGATCCGTTCTACCTCACGTGGAAGGCGCGCGAGTTCGAGTTCCACACCAAGTTCATCGAGCTGGCGGGTGAAGTGAACCAGCAGATGCCCTACTACGTGGTGCAGCGCACCATGGAGGCGCTCAACAAGGTCAAGAAGACGCTCAACGGCTCCAAGGTGCTCTGCATCGGCGCGGCGTACAAGAAGGACATCGACGACATGCGCGAGAGTCCCAGCCTGCGCGTCATCACCCTGCTCAAGGGCACGGGTGCCGAGGTGGACTACCACGATCCGTACGTGCCCAAGCTGGAGGAGGGCCACGGCTTCAACTTCAACATGAAGTCGGTGCCGCTCACCCCGGAGACGCTCGCCGGTTATGACGCGGTGCTCATCCTCACCGACCACTCGAACATCGACTACGCCGAGGTGGTCAAGCACTCCGGCGTCATCGTCGACACGCGCAACGCCTGCAAGAACGTGGGCCCCGGGCGTGAGAAGGTGACCAAGGCCTAGTTTGACGCGAGCGGATGGCGCGGGGCGCCGTCCAGCCGCGTGGATGGCCCTGTCGTGACGCCTCGAAGGGGGCGTCGCGGCGGGGCCTGTTTCTTTTGGGCGTGGCGGATGACTTGAGGAGTCACGTGCGTGCGTGCTTGACTGCGCCGTCCCAGTCTTGCGGAGGCACATCATGGCTCGCGGCAATCCCACTCCCGGCGTCGAGGTCCAGGGGCCTATCGTCCAGGCCTTGATCGCCTCCGTGGAGATCGTGCGGCCCGAGGTGCTGCGCATCCTGGCCTCGCATGGGATTTCGGCCTCCTCGCCCCGGCCGGGCTATCCCCTGCCGGAGGTCCTGCGTTGTCTGGATGACATCCAGGGGCGGGTGGGCCGCGTCACCGTGCGCGCCATCGGCCAGCAGGTTCCCCGGCACACGGCGTTTCCGCCCCACATCACCAGCTTCGCGATGGCCCTGTTCCTGATGAACGCGGCCTACCGCACCAACCACCAGGGCGCGGAACACATTGGCGGCTACCACCACGAGCCCGTGGACGGGCAGTCCTCGCGCATGCGGTGTGACAATCCCTATCCCTGTGACTTCAACCAGGGCGTGCTGGAGGGCCTCTACGCGCGCTTCACGGGCCGGGGGACGCTGCGGCTGCGCATCGAGCACGAGACCGAGGACTGCCGCACCCGCGGCGCCACTGCCTGTACCTACCGCCTCAAGTGGTGAGCGGGCCCGAGGGCGTCGAGTGTGTCGACTCGTGGATGAATTGAGTGTGCTCACGACACACTGAAGCGGTCGTCCATGCCGTGAAGTCGTTCAATCCCGCGTGGTTCTTCAAGGATGTTCTTCCGCGAAGTCATCAGCGCAAGGGGATTGGAATGTCGCGAGCCACTCCGCTTCTACTGGCGGTTCTACTCCTCGGCACGGGATGCAGACCGGGGGCTCGAGGTGAACCCGGGCCGCAGGGGCCGGCGGGGGAGCGAGGACCCATGGGGCCGCAGGGGCCGGCGGGGGAACGAGGACCCCAGGGGCCGCAGGGGCTCGCCGGACCAGGGGGAGCGGCGGGGGAACAAGGACCCATGGGGCCGCAGGGGCCGGTGGGCCCCGCCGGGCCTCCCGGCTCCTCCGCGCCGTTCGTCCCCATCCGGACGACGCTCTTCTACACGAATCAAGTGAAGGACCTGGAGCCCTCGGACGTGCCCAGACTCCTCAGGACCGTGGGCACCTTCACCAAGGAACTCGCGGACACCGTGATTGAGCTCACCTGGCAGTCGCACATCCGGACGGAGGGGGTTGGCGGCTACTGCAGCTTCGACGTCCGGATCGATGGCGCGTCGATGCCCGTGCCGTCCGGCCTGTGGTTCGGTGCCACGCTCCACGATGCGAATGATGCGCCGGTGAATCTGTACCTGGAGTTCCCTGGCCTCGCACCCGGCTCGCACGAGGTGACGCTCTGGACTCGTGGCGTGAATGGCGCCACGGCTTGCATCGACAACTCCGGCAGCTTCCTGAGGACGGTCCACATCGTCGAGACGTACTAGGTCCGCCAGCGGGCCTGGGGCGTCGGACGCCCCACGGAAGGCCCCGGGGTGCCTCCGTCGCCCTTGACGGCGGGCCGCTCCGTCTTGTAATTGAGAATGATACTGATTCTCAATTTCAACTTGGCGGGACGCGCCAGGTGAGGAGGAGCGGACGTGGCACGAGATACGGGACCTCGCGGCAGGGTGTGCCGTCGGCTGGGAGTCGCGCTGTCGAACATCTCCGCGAAGGATCCGGACAAGGATCCGGTGTTGCGTCGGCCGTACCCCCCCGGGCAGCACGGGGCGGCGTCCAGGCCCTCGGTGAGCGACTACGGGCAGCGGCTGCGCGAGAAGCAGAAGCTCAAGCTGTTCTACGGCCTGCTGGAGAATCAGTGCCGCCGGGCGTTCCTGGAGGCGCGCCGCTCGCCGGGCAACACGGGCACGGTGTTGCTGCAACAGCTGGAGAGCCGCCTGGACATGGTGCTGCTGCGCGCGGGGTTGGCGACGAGCATCCGCCAGGCGCGGCAGTTCGTGCGCCATGGCTACGTCCACGTGGACGGGGTGCGCACGAACATCCCCAGCTTCCGGTTGCGGCCGGGCCATGAGGTGTGCTTCGGCCCGAACCACCGGGAGCTGCCGGTCGTGCGCAACAGCTTCGAGCGGATGAAGGGCCGGAGCGTTCCGGCCCACCTCGTGGTGGTGGAGGAGGGGCGGGGCGTGCGCTACACGCGCGTGCCCGAGCGCGAGGAGATTCCCGTGGACGTCAACGTGCCCTTCATCGTCGAGTTCTACGCGCAGCGCGTGTGAGCGCGCCGGACGCTCCGGGGGGAGCGTCAGGAGTCCTGGGGCGCGCCGGTGTCCGGCGAGGCGTAATACGCGAGCACCTCCTGGACGTGCTCGGGCCGCGTGTACACGTCGCCGCGGGGCCGATCGATCAGCTCCTGGATGACGGCGGCGACCTCCTCGGCGCCCTGGGCTCCGGGAATGGCGCGCGAGTCGGGGCCTCCTCCGAGCGCGTTGTCGCCGAAGTCGGTGGCCACCGGGCCTGGGAGCACGGCGGACACGTGGATGCCGGGGAAGCGCTCGCGCACCTCCTGCCGGAGGTTGGCCGTGAGCGCGTTGAGGGCATGCTTGGCGGCGTTGTAGGCCGAGCGCTCGGCCACGTGGGGCACGCGCCCGAGCATGGACGAGACGTTGATGAGGTGCCCCGTGCCGCGCGCCTGGAAGTGCGGCAGCACCGCCTGCATGCCGTAGAGCGCCGACTTGACGTTGACGCGCATCATCTCGTCGAAGTCCTCGTCGGTGAGCGCGGAGACGGGCCGGGTGATGCCGCGCCCGGCGTTGTTGATCCACACGTCCACGCGGCCGAAGCGGGCGAGCGCCGCGTCCAGCACCCGCCGCACGTCCTCACGCCGGGTGACGTCCGCGGGCACGGCCAGTGCCTCGGAGCCCGAGCGAGCAGCCACACGCCGCAGCTCGGACTCCCGCCGCGCGGCGAGCACCAGCCGGGCGCCGCGCGCTCCCAGCACCTGGGCCAGGGCGGCGCCGATGCCCGCGCTCGCGCCGGTGATGACCACCACCTTGCCGTCCACGAAAGACTCCTTTCCGGAGCACGTCGCCTCTCCGGTCCATACCTGGCGGGTCCTCTATCGCCTCGACCCCCCAGGGAGCCAGTCGGGATAGAGTCGCGGTGTGAAAACCCGAACCTCATCCGCACTCGCGCTGCTCGCCAGCTCCGTCTTCCTCACCGCCGCCACGCCCGCGCCGGACGCTCGCGTGTCCCTGCTGGACGCGATGGAGGAGGAGCTTCAGCGCAACCAGCGCCAGCTCAAGCTGCAGAACCACGAGCCGCCGTACTTCATCAGCTACCAGCTCAAGGACACGGAGCAGACGAGCCTCGTCGCCCGTTACGGCTCGCTCTTCCTGGACAACACCTCGCGCTACCGCCGGATGTACGTGGACACGCGCGTGGGCTCGTACGAGTTCGACAACTCGGGCCCCGAGGAATACACGTACTTCGTCGGAGGCGGACGCGGCACGAGCTACGTCGTCAACAAGGAAGGGCCGCTGGACGACTCGTCGCTGGCGCTGCGCACCGCGCTGTGGCTCGCCACGGACGAGAAGTACAAAGCCTCGCTCTCGCAGCTGCTCAAGAAGAAGGGGGAGAACGTCTACACGGTGGAGGACCCGAAGCAGCCGCCGTCCTTTTCGAAGGAGAAGCCGGTGCGCTCCATCCAGCCGCCGGTGGCCTTCCCCTTCGACCATGCGCGCTGGGCGCGCGTGGCGCGTGAGCTGTCGGCGCGCTTCAAGGATCACCCGGAGATCTTCGACTCGGAGGTGCGGGTGACGGCGGACAAGGTGGGCCGCTACTTCGTGTCCTCCGAGGGCAGCCGCATCCTCTCCGAGGAGGTGATGTATGGCGTGCACGTGACGGCGGTGACGCGCGCCGATGACGGGCAGCTGCTGGACGACTCGCGCAACTACTACGCGCCCACGGAGGCGGGGCTGCCGGACGAGAAGACGCTGGAGGCGGCGGCCACGCGCATCGTCGAGGAGCTCAAGGCGCTGCGCAAGGCGCCGGTCATCGACCCCTACACGGGCCCGGCGATCCTCGCGGCCGAGGCGGCGGGGGTGCTCTTCCACGAGGCGGTGGGGCACCGGCTGGAGGGCGACCGGCAGGATGGGGAGGGAGAGGGCAAGACGTTCCGGGGCCAGGTGGGCCGGCAGGTGCTGCCCACGTTCCTGAGCATCGTGGATGACCCGACGGTGCGCGCGCTCAAGGGCGAGCCCCTCAACGGCTTCTACGAGTACGACGAGGAAGGGGTGAAGGGGCAGCGCACGGTGCTGGTGGAAAAGGGCGTGCTGCGCAACTACCTGCTGTCGCGCCGGCCGGTGGAGGGCTTCCTGCAGTCCAACGGACATGGCCGCAGCCAGGGGACGGCCAAGCCCGTGGCGCGCATGGCCAACCTCATCGTCGACTCCACGAAGCAACTGGATGACGGGGAGCTCAAGAAGCAGCTCATCGCGGAGGCGAAGCGGCAGGGCAAGCCGTATGGCCTCATCATCCGGGACATCACCGGGGGCAACACCAACACGTCCAGCTATGGCTACCAGGCGTTCAAGGGCGTGCCGCGCATGGTGTTCCGGGTGGATGTGAAGACGGGCGAGGAGACGCTGGTGCGGGGGGTGGAAATCGTGGGCACGCCGCTGTCGGCGGTCAATCGCATCATGGCGACGGGCCGCAAGCAGGGGGTGTTCAACGGCTTCTGTGGCGCGGAGAGTGGCAACGTGCCGGTGTCGACGGTGGCGCCGGCCATGCTGCTGCAGGAGATCGAGCTTCAGCGGGCCGAGGAGGGCAAGGATAGGCCGCCGCTCCTGCCGAGCCCCGCGCAGGGCGGAGTCACCACGAGCGGCGCGGCGAAGTAGGACGGCGGGGGGCTGGAGGTCTTTCTCGTCTCCAGCCCGTCTCTCCTCGGCCTGGGCGAGCCGTGGCGGGCTACGGGATCGGAGTGGTCACGGTCTCGAAAGTGGCCCTGAATCGACGCAGCGACATCTCGACGGTTTCGCCATGGGTGCCCAGAACCGGGTACTGGGTGCCTCCGTGCGGATTGCGCACCTCCACCATGTACTCGTTCTTGCTCCGGGAGAACCGGGTGCCCACCACGGTGTAGGCGTGCCGGGTCTCAATCCCTGACTTCATCCCTTCGGTGCGATCGAAGTTGGACCCGGCGAGCACCGCGACGCCCGGAGTGTTTGCCTTGTTGAGGTGATGGAGCAACTCCCCGTCCGACATGTTCCGGATGGGCAGGTAATCCGCGCGCCTCCCCGTGAAGGCATGCATGGCGCCGATGCCCGTTCCTCCCTCGATTCCCCCATACCCCGCGGTCTGTCGCTCGCGCGTGTCCCTGTTCCTCTTGACGGACTCCCGGGCGTCGTGAAGCTTGACGTAGCCCTGTTCAGCCACCTGAGGCCAGATGACCTTCTTTCCACGGGACCTGTGGAAGTCGGGCTCCATGTCCGTGGGGAGGTGGTCGTCCACATGGACTCGCACGGGACGCAAGGTCTCGGGGTCGTGAAGATTGACATGGTACCTGCCGGGCTCCGCTTCCTGCACCATGTTCCTGATGGCGTTGGGGTCGCTGGCCACACCCGCCAGCGATGCCATCATGTGGCAGTTGCCCAGGTTGGACTGCCTGACATGCTTGGGCTCGGGGCCGCGACGCCCATACAGCGAGTGGTCCTGGACCTGCGCATAGGGGCTCTCACCGTAGGTGTTCCACTTGGGATGGGCGTCGTAGCTGGTCAGCCGTTGACGGTCCTCCGGGCGGTAGTCGGCGTACTGATCGTGGTCGTCGTGCTCGACCGCATCGCTGGAATGCTGGGCGACGACATGGGATGCCCGTGGGGGAGAGTCCGTGCGTCTGGCGTGCGAAGGCGCACGGCTCGAGGACCTGGCGTAGGAAGAAGCAGAAGCAGACCCGCTACCATACTTGTGGCTGTACACGGGGCAACTCCAGGAGAGGTGAGCTGCCCTGTCCATGTCCAAGGAGTGTGCCAGTCTTCCGATCCGGAGTGGCGTGAGGGCTTCCCTCGGAGACCGCTCGGAAGGTGCCCCTCGCACCCCTCTTTTCCCCCTTCTTCTCCTGGTGACCGCGGTCCCAGGGTGGTGACAACTGTCACCACCTTCGTGCACTCCGCTTATGTGCTTCCCCCGGGAGGAGGCTTCGACGGCTGCACCAGGTACTTGAGGACCACCCCGAAGTCTTGAATCTTGTCCGGCAGGACGCTCAGGAAGTCCTTGAGGCGCCCGCGATTGGCTTCAACGAAGACAACCGACTCTCCCTTGTAGTTGCCCGCTACCACGCGCCCGACGCCCTTCATCCCCGCCACGCGCTGCTGGATTTCGGCCACTGCCCCCGTGAGCGCCGCCGTGAGCGCCGGGTGATTGGCGGGGAACTCGCTCAAGAACGTTCCCACGGGCTTGCCCGTGTTGAGCAGGGTCCGGGCATCTGGCATCCGGGATGACGAGCGCATGGGCGCGGAGGCGGCCACGGAAGAGGGCGCGGGGCTTCTCGGAGGAGCGACCTGTCCGGTCCGCTGCGCTCCCGCTGTCTTGAGCGGGGACGCGGAGGCGGTGGGCGCGGCGGAGGCGGTGGGCGCGGCGGAGGCGGTGGGCGCGGCGGAGGCGGTGGGCGCGGTGCTGCTCGAGGGAGCCGCCTCTCCGGTCGGCTTCCTGATCATGGACCCGTAGACGTTCCGCTTGGGGTCTTCCTTCGCTGCTTTCTGCATCTCGGCGGTGAGCCGCTGATCCAGGGAGCGCTGCGAGTTTCCCCCGTGGGACTGCTCGCCCTCCAGGTCCGGCTTCTTGGCCGAGTTGAGTACGAGCTGGTCGTCCATCCGCGGCAGCGCGGCGCTGGCGGAAGGGGAGGTGGCAGTGCCCTCCGCGGGCTTGGTGGGGGTGCCCGGCGCTGCTTTCTGCGCCTCGAGGGCGGGCTTGCGCGTCTGGGGCGTGTTCGGCCCCGGGATGAAGGCCTCGACGGCCTTGCCCCCGTGTGACGCATCTCCCTCGGAGTTCGACTTGAACTCCTGGCGGTCCTGCCGGTACTCCTTGAGCTTGATCAGGGCCTCGTCGCCCGCGTCCCTCCGGTCCTCCCCCTCGAGAGGCCGCTCGTCTCCCTCGAGCTCGGCCTCCTCCATGTGCTGGGTGGCGTCGGTCTTGGAGGTCTTTCCCGCCGGAGCCCGGCCCCGGGCCCTGTCCGTCCGTTGTGGGCCTTTCGACGAGCCGGGCAGGCGCGGGGATCCATGAGGGGGGCGGTTTGTTTTGATCACAGTACGTGCTATTTATCAGACCCCCATGAGTGGAAGCTACGGAGTTAGTGAGTTCGACTACGGCCAGTGCCCCTGCACCGGGAATTACGAGCACCGCCTGATCGAGGTGGATGTGGTCTTGGATCAGCGCAGTGTGGTGCTCACGAACATTCCGCAAGGGGAGTGTCCCCTGTGTGGTTCGCAGGTCTACAAGATGCAGATCATGGAGCGCATCGAGACCCTGATGGCGAGCGCGGAGCGCTCTGCCTGAGGTAGGGACGGGCGGGCCGTGCCGAGCGGCCGAGCAAGCGTCGCCCGCCGCGAGACTCGCTGTTTCTTGGAAGCCGAGACGGCACGGTTCTCATCCTCTGTGATTGGATTGAGGCCTCCCCGTCGCCGTCCGGATTGCCATACACCTTTCTCGCTGCCCGCATCACGGATGTGACCGGCCCGTGGGTTTCCAATGCGGGTCGGTGATGACGACGGAGACGCCCGTGTCGGCGTACCGCCCCGTCTTCGTCATCTGGTTCAGCTGGCGGGGATCTTCGTGGTTCCGGCCCGTGGCGGGATCCATGACGGTGCCATCCGGGCGCTCCAGGACGTAGCGCAACCGGTTGGGGGCGGGCTCGGGCCCGGTCGGGTGGATGACGAAGACGACCGCGCGGAGCCTGCGTTGGTGGGGGCCGAGTGGCTCTTCGGGTCCGTCCTGGAGGTGAATCCTCATGGACTGCAGCTCCTCCATGATGGCCTCGCCGAACATCGCGACCAGGCTCGAGGTGATGGGGGGCACCACATGCACGTGGCCATCCAATTCCAGCCGGCGCGCCGCGTCGATGAGCCCGGTAGGCAATGACTCCACTTCCTCTTGGAGGTCTCGATCAGGAGGGACTCGATTGATGCACTGAAACAAGAAACGCTCGGCTTGCCCGGGCACGGTGTCGAGCGGACTGCCATTCCAGAGCTCGGTACGTCCCAACTCCATCGCGGCACAGAGCAGACCCGTCGCGCCACAGGAATGGGTGAACTCCTCTTGTTTGGCGATGCCGAGGCGATAGGCCGGAGGAGGGGACTCGGGCCGCGAAGGACCGCTGGGTGCTGGATTCCTCCCGGAGCTGTCATAGAACGAACCTCCGTGGCGAGGCCGCAGCGGGACATGGACCTTGAGCGGAGGCAGGAGCTTGACGGGGTCTTTCTTGGGCCGCTCGCTGTACCTGTCGCGGAACCGCAAAGGGCGTGGAGGGGCTGGCGGAGGCGCTGGCGGGCCCCCGTGAGGCGCTGGCGGGCCCCCGTGAGGCGCTGGTGGGCCGCCGTGAGGCGCTGGTGGGCCCTGAGGGACTGGAGGGGGCTGGTTGACAGCGGGGGGTGGGTTGGGCCCGGGACCCGCGATCAGTGGATTCTTGGAGGATGAGAATTCGGAGTTGCCCGTGAAGCCTGGACGGCGTTGGGGAGGGGGCTGGCCCGGCTGCCGGGATTGCTCCTGTGGGCTCGGACGTCCCGTGCCGGGGTGGCTCGAGGGATCGCCTGGAGGAGGAGGCGAGCGCCCGTCTTTGTCGGAAATGGGATGTCCGCCTTTCTGGTGCAACCATAGCGTGGATCGCGACCGAGGGAGAGCGGACGTGGGCGCGGATGAGGCAACCCGGGGCCGGTCTCGGCGATAATGGAGGAGGGACCTGTCCTCCGTGTAGGGGAGGTGAGGTGTTCCCCCAGGAGGCGCCATGTCCACCATCACCGGTCCGACCGGTCCCCGCATGCCCACCACCCCGACCCCGTCCACGGCACGGCAGGTCTCGGGGACGAGTTTCCTCCCGCGCGTGCAGGCGAGCACCAGCGGCGCGGCGGCCCTGTCGAAGTCAGGCAATGCGCCCCTCGTCTCCGGCCGCGATATCGTCTCGACGGCCGTCTCCGCCGCCCAGCAGACGATGAAGTCCGGTTCCGCTCAGGGGACGGGGAGCGCCGCGGAGACGGATCCCGCGCTCGATCAGCGGCGCGCCCTCCAGGAAATGTCGCGCGCGTTTCTGATGGGCAGCATCCAGTCCACCTTCGCGGGAGTTGCCCAGGCGGGCTCCATCCGTCCCGATCTGGAGGACTGAGGGGGCTGGAGCGCCCACGGGGCCTCGGCCCCACGGGGGTTACTTCAGCTCGAGCATCTGGGAGTGCAGGAAGAACTTGACGGTATCGAGGTTGTTGCCGTGCTGGCCCGCCAGCTTGCGCGCCTCGGCCATCCAGGCATTGAGATGGGGCCCATTGGCGGCCTCCTTGAAGACGACCTGGTGCGCGTCGTCCAGGGCCTGGCGCAGCTCCGTATCGGACGGTGGTGGGGGCCTGGCGCCAGGGGCGGGGAGCGGCTTGCCGCGCAGCAGGCCGTGCAGGGCGAACTTGACGGCGTTGAAGTCGTTCTTGAGCTGGCTCGCCAGCTCACCCGCCTGGGCCATCCAGGTGTCGACCCGGGTCCCGCTGGCGCTCTTGCCGAAGACGAGCGTGTGCGCCTCGTCCAGCGCCTGGCGCAACTTGTCCTTGGACAGCGGCGCGGGAGTCTCGCCGGCGGGCGGGGGGAGCATGCCAATCATCAAGGCGTGCAGGGCGAGCTGGATGACCTTGAAGTTGTTGTGGTGCTGGCCCGCCAGCCCCTGCGCCTGCGCCATCAAGTCGTTGGCGCTGGTGCCGCTGGCGTTCGTTCCGAAAGCGAGCCGGTGCGCATCGTCCACGGCCCGGCGCAGGTTCGTGTTGGACATGGGCGCGGGCGGCGCGCTCGACTTGACCGTGGCCATCTTGCCGAACAGTTGGTTCTGCATGGACTGCCGGGAGTGGTTGTTCACGGCGTAGGAGAGGGGATCTCCCATGCTCATCCCCGAGGAGAAGCCGCCCGGGGACATGGCGCCGTTGAGAATCTGGGAGTTCAAGGCCATCTGGGCGTAGGAGTTGTCGCCACTGGTCTTGTTGTGTGTGATTTTCTGACCCGTCTTCTCGGAGAGTATCTCGGCGTGCAGGGTGTATTTGATGTCGTTGAGATCATTGCCCTCGCTCGCGAGCTGCTTCGCCCGAGCCATCAGGGCCTCGGCCTTGGGTCCACTGGCCTTGCCGCCGTGGACGAGCGCGTACGCCTCGTCCAGGGCCTTGCGCAAGCCCGCGTCGCCCTGCGTGTGTTGCGCGGAGTTGGAGGGGGCCGACGCGCCCTGGGTCTTGGCGAACATCTCGGAGTGCAGGGCGTATTTGACGGCGTCGAAGTCGTTGTCGTGCTCGCTCGCGAGCTGACGCGCCCGCGCCATCCAGTCGTCCACCTGGGAGCCACTGGCCTTGCCCCCGTGGATGAGATCGTGCGCCGCGTCCAGGGCCTGCCGCAACTCGTCATCGCCCATCGCGCTGGCCTGGGCCGAGGTGTGTCCTGGCGGAGGGGGCGTGACGAAGTTCTTCGCTTTCGCCGAGGCATTGCGGCGCACCGGGGCGCCGAATTTGCTCTGGAAGCGGGCTTCCCCGCCGGCCTTGCGCGGCTGCGCGGCGGCTGGAGGGGCGGGATGCGCGGTCTGGGGAGCGGCGGTGGGCGCCGCCTCGCGCGCCTTCATCTCCCCTGGGACCGAAGGTGTTCTCTGACCGATGCGAATAGGGGGCACGCGACAGTCTAACCCGAGACGCCTTGGATGGACAGGCCAGGTGGCGCCGCTCCCCGTTCCTCGTATTCGGAGAAAAGGGACCGGGGCTATTCGCGTGGCTTCCAATATGCTTGTACAGCAGCAGTTCCTTCATTTTGAAGGGCTGGCACTCCTCGTATGACTTGGAGTGCTCACGGCTCCTTTGCTGGAGGGCCCATGGGACACACCGCCGAGTACGACTCCCTCGCCGAGGAGTACCAGCAGTCCAAGTTGATTCCCTTCCGTCTCGAGCTCGAGCACTACAGCCTGTTCGAGCAGTTGGGCGAGCTGCGAGGCAAGCGGGTGTTGGATCTCGCCTGTGGCGAGGGCTTCTACAGCCGGCAGATGAAGCGGCGGGGCGCGGCCACCGTCCATGGGGTGGACGTGTCCCCGGCGATGATCGAGCTGGCCCAGGAGTCCGAGCGCCACGAGCCGCTCGGGTGTACCTACGCGGTGGGCGATGTGGCCGGGCTCGAGCGCCTGGGTGACTTCGACCGGGTGGTGGGCTGTTATCTGCTCAATCAGGCGCGGACTCGCGAGCAGCTCCTGGACTTCTGCCGGGCCATCCACCGCAACCTCGCGCCGGGCGGGCGTTTCGTGGGCGTCGCCGACAACCCGCGCGGAGATCCGAAGCACTACGCGCACTACCGTCCCTACGGCCTCACCAAGCAGGTCTCCTCTCCGCGCACCGAGGGGAGCCTCATCACCCTGACCTTCTTCAACCCGGACGGCACGAGCTTCCAGCTCACCCAGACCTACCTGTCCCCCGAGTCCTATGAGTGGGCCTTCCGCGAGGCGGGCTTCTCCTCCTTCCAGTGGGTGCCCGTGAGGGCACGTCCCCATCAGGACCCGGAGACCGCCGGCTTCTGGCGGCGGTTCGTGGAGATGGAGCCGCTGGTGCTCGTGGAGGCCCGCTCGGACGGGGAGGGCGTCTAGAAATAGACCTGGACGCGGTTGAAGAAGACGAACTCGGTGGGCCGCGAGCCGCCCTCCGCCGCGCCACCGGTGAACGCGGTGCGCTCCCCCGTGAAGGTGATGCGGGTGTTGCCGCTCAGGTACCAGTGGGCGCCAAAGCCCCAGGACTGGGCACCGCTCGCCGAGCGGGCCGGGTCCGCGAAGATCGGGAAGGCGTTGGGATCGATGCGCAGCCCGGAGTAGCGGCCCACGAGCTCCACGGCGCCCCAGTGGCCCGCGGCGGGGTTGATGGTGTGCTCGGGCTTGAGCCCCTCGTAGGAGGCCTTGCCTCCGAACAGCACGTACGAGGCGGACAACTGCCAGGCGGTGTTGGTCAACCGGGCCTCCTCGCCACCGCGCCGCACGTCCTGCGTGGAGGCGACGTACTCGGCCATCACCCCGAGCGGCCCCGTGAAGTAGTAGGCCTGGGGAGAGAAGCGGTAGTGCCGGCCGCTGGCGAGCACCGTGACGTCCGCGGTCGCGCCCGAGAGGTAGGTGAAGAAGGTCTGCTGCCCTTCCGCGCGCAGCGTCGGCTCCTGGGTCGCGCCCAGCGTGCCGTACTCGCTGCCCACGGTGCCGGCGATGCCCAGGCCCAGCCCCTCGAGCAGCTTGAGCCCCGACTTGCGGAAGGGGTGCGAGAAGAGGCGGCCCTCCAGCTCCACGTTGTCATCGACGTTGAGATCCGCCGCGCCACCGTCGGGCGAGCCGTTGAACGCGCCCACCGCGTAGCTCAACACCCCCCCGGCGATGTCGCCGGAGAACTGGATGCCCACTTCCCGGTTGGGGACCAGACTGGTGGGCAGGGCGAACTCGGGGAACATCAGCGCCGTGGTGGGCTGCAGGCGCTCGAGGCCCACGGGGGCCTTGAACTTGCCCACGCGGATCCGGAACTCCCGCGCCGGGTGGATGTCCACGTAGCCGTCCTGGACGGGCTGGGCGTTGGGCGCCAGATCCAGCAGGAAGCGGACGTCGACCAGCCCCGCCACGGTGGCGTCGAGGGCGGGCTGGAACCGGCGCAGCAGGAAGGTGTTGTTGCCGTTGCGCTCCTTGCCCTCGGCGAAGTAGCGCGCGTCCGCCTGGAGCACACCGCGCAGCTTGAGCTGATACTGCTTGTCCGCGCTGGAGATCGTGAAGCCCTCTGGCCCGGCGTTGAGGACGGGGGCCGGCGCGGCCGGGGCCGGCGTGGCCGCGGGAGGGGGCGCCGCCGTCGTGGCCGGGTTGAGGGTGGGTGCGCGCGGCGTATCGTCCTTGGGGGGATCCGCCTGGGGCTGGGACGCGGGGCCCTGCTGGGCCGCGGCGCCGCCCGCCAGCGTCAGGCAGGACAGCGTCAGGAGGACACGGGGAAGGGTTTGACGACGGAAGAGGCCAGAGAACCGCGCCCTGCGAATCGAATCGTTCAAGCGGACATCCTCATTCGGGAACCGACCCGTACAGTGGAGGCGTCCGTGACGCATCCGTGACGTATCGGTTTCCTGGGAGAAGGAAAAACAGGACGGAGACGGAATGAGCCCGCCGCGGGTTCCCCGTGCTCCAGCGGGGCGCACTCCGCGGGGCGCGGGCAGATGTGAAAAGAGGGGTACTCTGGCTTGAATGGCCCCAAGAAGTCGGGGTACCTCCCAGCGCATGGAGTCCTTCTCGTCCGCCCACCAGCGCTTCCTCCAGTCCCGCTTCTTCGGGGGATTGGACGGGCTGCGTTGCCTGAGCATCGTGGCGGTGGTGCTGCACCACGCGGCCAGCAGCCACCACGGTGTGTTCGTCCGGTTCAACCAGGGCGTCTCGCTGTTCTTCGCCATCAGCGGCTTCCTGATTACCACCTTGTTGTTGCGCGAACGTGACATCCAGGGAGACATCTCGCTGACGGGCTTCTACGCCCGGCGCTCGCTGCGCATCTTCCCGCTCTATTACGCGGTGCTCGGGCTCTACACCCTGCTGGTCTTCTTCTTCGAGAAGGACGTGCAGGCGCGGATGGATTTCCTCGACAACCTGCCCGCCTTCTTCACCTACACCTCCAACTGGTTCGTCTCGCTCGAGGGCCGCGTCATCTTCTACTTCGCCTGGTCTCTGGCCACCGAGGAGCAGTTCTATCTCCTGTGGCCCCCGGTGATGCGCTACGCGAGAGGCGCGGGTGCGTTCGTCTTCATGTCCGGGGTGCTCGCGCTGTCCCTCCTGGCGCCCCTGGCCGTGAACGCGGGCTACATCGACACGCACGTGCTCTGGGGGCGCATCCTCACCAGCTTCCATCCCTCCATCAGCATGGGCTGCCTGGCGGCCCTCGTGGCCCACTCGCCCCGGGGCTTCGCCTGGCTCTACCGGGTGCTGGGCCAGGCGTGGAGCGCTCCGCTGGCGCTGCTGCTCGTGGCCGGTGCGTTCTTCTGGGACTCCACCCCCAAGGGCGTGTTCTCGCTGCTCTTCACCGCCCTGGTGGTCGCCACCTGCATCCGCCCGGACAACGCGTTGATGCCCGTGCTGGGGCTGTCCTGGGTGCGCTACGTGGGCACGGTCAGCTACGGCGTCTACCTGCTGCACATGCTCGTCTTCAACCTCGTGCGGCGGGCGCTTCCCAGGCCGTTCACCTCGCTGCTCGAGTCCTCGCTGGGGTCCGGGATGGGGGTGTTCGTCAACTTCGTGCTCGGACTGGGTGTCTCCGTCCTCCTGGCGGGGCTCAGCCACCGCTACTTCGAGAGCCGCTTCCTCGTGTGGAAGGAGCACTTCGACTGGCGCACGAAGCCGCGGCCCGCCGAGCCCGTGGTCTCCAGTTCCAATAGCCCCGCCTGACCTGGGAGTGCAGGGGGGCCGCGTCCGGTCAGTGCTCCCCGGAGGGCCCGTGGGATTTGAGCTTGCCCAGGTAGAGCGTCAGTCCGATGAGGACGATGCCCAGCGCGAGATAGAGCAGGTCGAGTGCCCGGTCGATGCGCAACAGCAGGGCTCGTTGGAAGAACTCGATGACGAGCACCAACACGAGCAGCTTGGCGATGCGCTCCTTGAGATCCTCCAACCCACCCATGTGGAGCAGGCGGGGCGCGAGGGGCGATTGCCGCGCTTCATCCAGCCTGCTGATGAAGAACTCGTACAAGCCCAGCGAGAAGATGAGGAGGATGGCGGTGATGACGTAGCCATCCACGGATTTGACGATGAGCGTGAGGGCCTTGGCGCGCACCTCCGCGCGCTGCTCCGCGCTGATCCCCGTGTCCGAGTAATCCCGCATCAACGCCGGGAGCGACAGGGCATCCACCGTCGCCATGAAGAAGGCCCCCAGCGCCATCAAGGTGCTGAACACGACCCCTCCCACCATGACGTAGCGGCTGGCCCAGAGGATCGTCTCGAAGGCTCTTTCCAGCTTCTTCATCCGGGCTCACGTTCCTCGCGCCGCTGCCCGCCTGGGGCCCTTCGGAATCTGGAGAGAGGGACGGGAGGGGACCATGGCCGTGGAGGGCCGCCCCGTGATGGACAATCGACACCGCGACCGTCCCGAGGGGCGCCCCTCCGCTACGTCACCGTTGCGCGCCGGGGCAATCGAGGAGCGAGCCGTGGATCGGTTCCCCGCTCGCGCCGCGCGCGCCGGGAACGCCACATCTTCTCCACGCTGATGACGGGCAGGATGAGGGCCCCCACCAGCGCGCACAGCCCGAGCGCCTCGAGTGTCAGCGGCGCGGTATTGAACACCGCCTGCATGAAGGGCAGGTAGATGAAGCCGAGTTGCAGCAGCACCAGCACCCCGATGCCGAGGTAGACGACGGGGTTGCTGAAGACGCCGATGCGCAAGACGGAGTCGCGCAGGGAGCGGCAGTTCAACAGGTAGAAGATCTGGAACATGATGACCGTGGTGACGGCCATGGTCTGCGCCTCGCGGATGGCCACCTCGTGGCCCGAGCGCGCGGCCTCGGTGTGGTATTCCCAGAGGAAGAGCCCGGTGGCTCCCGCGCACATCAGCACCGCCACCAGCAGGGTACGCATGACGACGAAGCCGCTGAGCACGGGCGCGTCCGGGCGGCGCGGCGGGCGCTTCATCACATCCGGCTCCCGGGCCTCGAAGGCCAGCGGCAGCGCGAGCGCCACCGTGGCCACCAGGTTGATCCACAGCAACTGCGTGGGGAGCATGGCCAGCAGGGGCTCTCGCTCGCCGGCGACGTGGAGGATGGGGAAGAAGGCCACGCCGACGATCAGGATGAGGGCCAGCCCCAGGTTGGTGGGCAGCACGAAGGCGAGCGACTTGATGAGGTTGTCATAGACGCGCCGTCCCTCCTCCACCGCGGCGGCGATGGAGGCGAAGTTGTCATCCGTGAGGATGATGTCCGCGGCCTCCTTGGACACGGCCGTGCCGGTGATGCCCATGGCCACGCCGATGTTGGCCTGCTTGAGCGCGGGCGCGTCGTTGACGCCGTCCCCCGTCATGGCCACCACGTGCCCCTCGTGCTGGAGGGCGCGCACCAGGCGCAGCTTGTGCTCGGGCGCCACGCGGGCGAACACGTTGGAGGACCTGGCCGCCTCGCGCAGCCGCGCGTCATCCAGCTCCGCCAGTCGCGCGCCCGTCACCGCCCGCTCCTCCCCGAGCAGGCCGAGCCGCGCGCCGATGGCCTCCGCCGTCCTCGCGTGATCTCCGGTGATCATCTTCACGGTGATGCCCGCCGCGTGGCAGGCCTTCACCGCGCGGATGGCCTCCTCGCGCGGCGGGTCGATCATCCCCTCGAGCCCCAGGAGCCGGAAGCCGCCGGCCACGTCCTCGGGTTGGACACGGCCCTGTGAGGCCGCAATGGCCCTGCTCGCCACGGCCAGCACGCGCATGCCTCGCGAGGCGAGGCGATCCACCTCGGCGAGCACCGTGCCGGCGTCGAAGCCGTCGCGCGGCTCGCAGCGGCGCAGCACCACCTCGGGTGCGCCCTTGAGGAGCAGCTGCCGGCCGCCCCGCCCATCCTCGTGGAGCGTGACCATGAACTGGTTCTCGGACTCGAAGGGGAGGGCGTCCACGCGGGGCTGGCGGGCGCGCCATTGCTCCACCTTCAAACCGGCCTTGTGCGCCGCCACGAGGAGCGCGCCCTCGGTGGGATCGCCCGTCAGCTCCCAGGTGCCGTCCTTCGCGTGGACCGAGGCGTCATTGCAGAGGGCACCGGCCACGAGCAGCTCACGGACATCCTCGGGCGGGGCGTCGAGCGCCCGCTCGTCGCGGCGCAGCTCACCGTGGGGCGCGTAGCCCACCCCCGAGAGGGAATAGGAGCCCGAGGGGGTCCACAGCGCCTGCACCGTCATCTCGTTGCGGGTGAGGGTGCCCGTCTTGTCGGAGCAGATGACGGTGGTGCTGCCCAGTGTCTCCACCGCGGGCAGCTTGCGGATGATGGCGCGGCGGGCCGCCATGTACTGCACGCCGACGGCGAGGGCGATGGTGACGATGGCGGGCAGGCCCTCGGGGATGGCGGCCACGGCCAGCGTGAGGGCCGCCAGGAGCGACTCGGCCAGGCCGTAGCCGCGCAGCAGGCCCACGCCCAGCAGGACGGCGGAGATGACGAGGATGCCCAGGGTGAGATAACGACCGATGGTGGCGAGCGCCTTCGTCAGTGGGGTTTGCAGATCCACCGCATCGTGCAGCAGTTGGGAGATGCGGCCGAGCTCGGTGGCGCCGCCGGTGGCCACCACCACGGCGGTGCCCGTGCCCGAGGTGACGTGCGTGCCTCCGAAGGCCATGCTCGTCCGGTCCCCGAGGCCCGCGCTCTCCTCGACGGGCGCCAGACTCTTCTCGGAGGGGACGGATTCGCCCGTGAGCGCCGCCTCCTCCACCTGGAGGTTGCGCCCGGCGAGCAGCCGCACGTCGGCGGGCACCTTGTCTCCCGAGGCCAGCAGCACCACGTCGCCGGGGACGAGTTCGGAGGCGGGGAGCGTGACCTTGTTTCCTTTGCGCAGGACGGTGGCGTTCTCCGGCACCATCCGCGTGAGTGCCTCGATGGCCTTGCCCGCGCGGAACTCCTGCACGAAGCCGATGAGCGTGTTGAGCACCACCACCGCGAGCACGATGAGCCCGTCGGTCACCTTGCCCAGGGTGATGGCCAGGCCGGCCGAGGCGAGCAGCACCCAGATGAGGGGGTTGTTCACCTGGCGCCACAACAGGGTGAGCCAGCCGTCTCCGGAGACGCGTTGCAACACGTTGGGGCCGTGGCGCTCGAGCCGGTCACGGGCCTCGGCTTCGGAGAGGCCTTCCGGGTGGCTCTGGAGGGAAGCGAGCACCGCCTCGGGGGGCAGCGCGTGCCACGGGGTGCCCTGGGGGGCGGTCTCGGTCAGTGGTCGGGTCTGGGGAGAGTTCATGGCGCACTCCTCGCGGCTCAATCTGGAGTGCGTGCCAACCCCCGGCCAAAAGAAAATCCGGCCATGAAGCTTCGAGAAAATCGAAGCCTTGGCCAGCGCCTGCTCGATCCGTGGCGCTGGGGTTGCTCCTGGTTGCTCAACAATTCCCAGCCCAGAGTGTGCGGAACGATGACTCTCCATCGCGTATTGCCCCGCGGGGTGACAACCCTCAAGGCGTTCTGGCTTTACAGCGGTTGTTCCCTGGCTCCCTCCATGAAGTCAGGGAAAAGGACGGTCGAGGCATGTTCCAAGAAGATGAATCTTTTGAGCGCCGGAGCAGGGGGTCGCATCTCGTGCGCTTCTCCGCGCTCTGCTTGATGATGGGGGCCTTGCTGGGAGTGGGCTGCGATATGCCTCCGCTCCCAGGCTCGCCCGATGGACCGGGGCAGGGGCAGGAGCCTCCTCCCGGAAACGGAGACGGCTCCGGAAACGGTCCCACGCCGGGAGGCTGTGCGAGGCTGCCATTGGCGTCGACTCCAGCGAGCCTGCAGGGATTTGGCTCCCGCGGACCGTATGGGTTCGCCACGCGGAACATCGTCTTCGTGGACAGCTCGCGCCCGACGGCCCCCAACAGGACCTTCCCGGGGGCGCCGCAGCGGACGCTGCCGACGCGCATCTACTACCCCGTGTGTCCTCCGGACACGAATGCCTCGCCGCCTCCCGACGACCGCATTCCCGTGGCGAGCGGAGGGCCTTTCCCGCTGCTGGCGTACGCGCATGGTCTCACCAGTCTCGGGGATACGGCCCGCCACGTGACCGAGCACCTGGCGACGCACGGCTACATCATCGTCGCGCCGCTGTTCCCCCTCACCAACAGGAACGCGCCGGGAGGGCCGACGTTCGAAGATGCCGCCAACCAACCGGAGGATCTGGCCTTCGTGATGCGCCAGGTCGCCCAGCTCACCGGCGCCAACGCGGATCTCGGCGGGGCGGTGGATACGCGGCGCCGGGCGCTGCTCGGCTTCTCCTTGGGTGGCATGACGACGCTCATCGCGGCCTATCACCCCATCCTGGCGCTCGATGGCATCCAGGCCGCGGTGGCCCAGGCACCCGCCATCACGTGCATTCTCGGGCCGGCCTTCTTCGCGCGTCCCCTGCCCACGCTCATCATCTCCGGTACCGCGGACGAGCTCGTTCCCATCTCCGGGCCGGAACGGGTCTTCTCCCTGGCACCGCCTCCGGTGATTCTGGTGGAGCTGTTGGGCGGCACCCATTCTGGCTTCATGAACCGGGAAGCGCCCTTCCTGGAGAACACCGACACCCCGGAGTGCCAGGCGCTGCTGGATTCCGGGGCCACGGGAGGCCCGGATGCCCCGAACAGCCGGTTCGCGGATGACCTCCGGCGCGGCGCCGGTCCGGGTGTGATCGAACCAGCGGGCTGCACGCCCCTGTGCAGCCAACGCTTCACCCAGACCATGGGGGCGACCCGGCAGTTGCTGCTCGTCCGGGCGGCGACACTGGCGCACTTCGAGGCCACGCTGCGCAACCGCTGGGATGCGAAGTGGTTCCTGTCGGAGCAGCTCGAGGAGGAGCCGGACGTGGATGTCTTCGTGAAGAAGTGAGCCGAGCGAGAGAGCCGGTCGGCGCGGGCCGCTCAGTTCTCGCCGACCGTGTTCTCGATGCGGTGCCAGTGCCCGTACCTGGAGACGCTGGCACGCACCGTGCGGCTCTGGGTCCAGGGCGGGTCCATGGGGTGAAGGCTCCACGTCGTCGTGTTGCCGCTCACCTGCCGGGAGGCCGTCCCCGTCACGAGGTTCTCGTGCTCGTCCGTGGACAACGAAAAGCCCTCCTGGGCGGACAGGCGGAGGGTGAAGCCCTTGGGGGCGGGCGGGACGTCCTCGTGTCTGCCGAGCCGACCCGTGTTCCGGACGGAACGGAGCAGGAATTTCCCCTCCACGCGCTGGACCGTGAGGATTTCCTCCGCCAGGAACGACGACGTGGTGGTCTTGTGGAGGGTGAGCACGTCACCGTCCATGCCGATGATCTCGTACTGGTGCAGGTTGCGCAGGTTGTCCCAATACAGCCAGCGCTCACCCACCGCGACGCGCTTGGGGGCCCAGGCCAGCCACAACCCCAGCTCTCCCTCTCGGATGACGCCGTGCAGGAAGTCTTTCGAGTAGATGAAGAGAAGCGCGCCTGGCTGCGGGGCGGGGCGGAGCTGATAGGAGGTGCCGTCCACGGTCACCCGGCTGTTGGGGTGGGCGAAGGCGCTGGTACCTGCCCACATCACGGGAAGGGAGGAGTCCTCCGCGTGATTCCCAGGATTGATGAACCCGCCCTGCTCGGGTGTGGGGGGAGAGAAGGCCTCGAACGAGAGCACGATCCTCTCGCCCTGATGAGAGGTGAAGCGCAGCCGCATCGTTGGTAGGCCATTGTGCTCTCCTTCCTCGTACTGCATGGGCCGGTAGAGCGTCTGCCGGTGGGTCAACACCGCGGCGCGCTCCCGCGCCGTCTCCTCGTCGTTGATGAAGTCGATCTGAACGCCATCGAGCCGCGTGATGATGGCTCGAAGCAGGGGAGGCCGCCCGGTCCGCCGGGTGACCATCACCTCGATGGCATCATAGCCAGGGTGATTGGCGAGCAAGGCGATCACCTGGACGTCGTGGCGATCGAAGGTGATGAGGAAGGGCTGAACGATGCTCTCCGGGAGCATCGGGCCTGGGGGCTGATGGGGCGGAGCGGCTGGCGCATGGGCCCCGACCAGCAGAAAGGTGACCAACGCAACGAAAGCGAATCTGTCTCGATAGGATCGCATGACGGCTTTCCTCCCACTGCCGGCACTCGCCAGTCAGAGGGGGCCAATATGCGGTCCTGCCCCTACATGGTGAAGCAACCCCGCGGATGCAGGGCATGACTGCGCAAGAGACGTTTTCAGGCCCATTCCATCCATCCGCCGCGGCGGGGGGCTCGTGCGCTCCACCCTTCCTCTGCCCGCAATCCCTCCCGGGCGGGGGGTGTTCCCCCTCTCAGAAGGGGCTGTGTCGATGGAGGAGCACATACACGGGGGTCCGGTGGATTCTTCCGGGCAGGACGACGGCTCTGGGGCGGAAGGCGCGCCGATGGAATTCCAGCACGTCCTCCTCCGTAAGAGCCGGCTGGAAGCCCTGCGCCGTACGGCCCTGATGGACTCTCCCGCCGAGGAGGCATTCGACCGGCTGTCGCGGCTGGCGACCCGGGTGCTCGATGCCCCCGTGGGGCTCGTCTCCCTGGTGGATGGGAAGCGCCAGTTCTTCAAGAGCTGCGTGGGCCTGCCCTCTCCCTGGTGCGACCTGCGCCAGACGCCCCTGACCCACTCCTTCTGCATGCACGTGGTGGCCAGCGGAAAGCCCCTCGTCGTCCAGGACGCACGCCAGCACCCCGTGCTTCGCGACAACCTCGCCGTCGATCAGCTCGGGGTGGTGGCCTACCTCGGCATGCCTCTCACCGCGTCCCAGGGAGAGACGCTCGGCACCTTGTGTGTCATCGACACCCGGCCGCGCGTCTGGACGGAGGAGAACTTGTACGTCCTCGAGGAGCTGGCCGTCTCGGTGATGAAGGAGATCGAGCTGCGCGCCGTCCGGGAAATGGAGGCGCGGGCCCAGGAGGCGCGAGAGGCTGGCGCGGAGGCGGAGGCGGCGCGCCAGCGCTTCGCCCTGCTGGCCGAGCTGAGCGCCGTGCTCGCCGAGGGGTTCGATCTCCAGGCCGTGCTCGCCCGGGCCGTGCGGTTGGTCGTCCCCCTGGTGTCGGATGGCTGCTCGGTGGCGTTGCTCGAGGCACAGGGCCGGCTGCGCCGGGTGGCGGTGGCACATGCGGACCCGCGCGAGGAGGCACGGCTGCGCGCTTTGCCCGAGCCGTCCGTGCTGCTCGCACCCAAGCAGGTGGATGCACATCCGGTCGTGGGACATGTCCGCATCTCCGGGCCCGGAGGCGCCTCGCTCCGGTTGCCGTTGACGAGTCACAGCCGGGTGCTCGGCGCCGTGAGCTTCTTCCTGGCACCCGCACACCCGCTGGGGGAGATCGAGGTGTCGCTGGCCGAGGATGTGGCGCGCCGCATGGCGCTGGCGGTGGAGAACGCCCGGCTCTACGAGGAGTCCCGCGAGGCGACGCTGCTGCGGGACAAGTTCCTCTCCATCGCCTCGCACGAGCTGCGCACGCCCCTGACGGCGCTGGGGTTGCAGGCGCGGATGTTGTCGCGCGACGCGAGCCATCTGGATCGGCCGCTCGCGCCGGAGGTGCTCGCGCGCAAGGCTCAGGTCATCACCCGGCAGGTGGAGCGGTTGGGCCATCTGGTGGACGAGCTGCTGGATATCTCCCGGATCGCCCAGGGGCACCTGTCCTTCCCGCTCGAGGACGTGGACCTGGCCGAGCTGGTGCGCGACGTGGCGGCGAGCTTCCGCGAGGAGCTGGTGAACCCGGGCATCCGGCTGGTGCTCTCCGGGGTGGAGGCTCCCATGGTGGGGCGGTGGAACCGGTTGCGGTTGGAGCAGGTGGTCATCAACCTGCTGACTAATGCCATCAAGTATGGGCGGGGCCGGCCCATCGCGCTGGAGCTGAAGGCGGACGAGGCGCACGCCTGGCTCACCGTGCGCGACGAGGGCATCGGCATCGCGCAGGGAGACCAGGAGCGCATCTTCGAGCGCTTCGAGCGCGCCGTCTCCGAGCAGAACTACAGTGGCTTCGGGCTGGGGCTGTGGATCGTCCGGGAGATCGTCCACAGGCTGGGGGGCGCCATCTCCGTGAACAGCACGCCCGGCGTCGGCTCGACCTTCACGGTGGAACTGCCCCGAGGCTCCTCCTGGATGACCGGCCCCCTCCTTCACTGAGGGCCGATCCGCCTGGCCTCAGGCCCACCGCCCGCGCGGGGATGTCTTGCCTCAAACCGCGCCCGGCTCACCCAGTGCCAGCCGGTGTGCGAACGCTTCCCGTTCATGCCTGGTGTCCACTCCTTCCCGGGGGTTCACCAGGTCCGCCAGGGTGGGGAGGTGCACCGGTCTGAGCACCACCGTGGCCTCGCGGTTTCCCTGGACGACATCGTTGATCTCGACGACCTGCTCCCGGGCCTCCGGGGCCAGGGTCGGGTAGAGGATGGCCGCGCTCCCCGTGGAGCCCTGGCTCAGCGCGTAGATGGCGAGCTGGTAGAGCATGTCCCGTGGGAGCTGCGTCTCCCACAGGTCCCGGTATTTGGCATCGAGCAGGGTGAGCACCCGCTGCCCCCGCAGGATGGCGAAGTCGGGTCTTGGCGTGGGCGCCTGACGCCTCCGGGGATTGTGGTTCGCGGCGTAGGCCATCATCCCCACGAGCCGGAACTCGCCGCGCACGGTGTGCTCTCGCAGGTTCTCCTTCAAGAACCGGGACAGGAGCGCCTGGAAGAAGCGGTTCATGTCGAAGAGGAACCCCGGAAGCGCCTCCGCGCGTGGGGACTGCTCCTGGATCGTCCCTCGCGCGTCGAGCAGCACCTGGATGAGGGACAGCGCCGGCCGGTAGGCGGCCGTCATCCGGTCGGTCTCGCGGATGCGCCGCTCCAGGAGTTCTGGATACAGCGCCACCCGCTGAATGCCCGGCAGCAGGGCATCGAGCCGGTGGAGCCGGGTCCTCAGCCCGACGTCGTTCGTGAGTGTCAGGGCCAGCAGGAGCCCGGCACGCAGCACCTGGTTGAGCGGGTGATCCTCCAGCCGGGGGTAGTGGGTGCAGCGCAGCGATGCCCGGCCCGAGCCGGCGTGCCGCATCCACCCGCCCAGGTCGATTCTTCCCCGGGGGCTCGCGAGTTCCTCCTCCCGGCGCACATACCCGCGATGCAGTCCCCGGTGGACGAGTTCCTGGGTCTCCGCTTCGAGCTGGTGGATGAGGAGATCCTGGAACGCCAGCCGGGAGGTCTCCTGCTCGAACCCAGGGAAGAGCTCGAGGTCGCGCAACCCGTAGGCATAGCGCAGCAGCGAGAGGAGCCGCGTGCCCCCCAGCTTGGGGCGGATGATGACGGGCAGGCTCCCGAGCCGGAGGGTTCCGACGTAGGACGTCGCCTCGAGGCGCAGGCCCGTCCTGAGGTCTCGCACCCGGAGCATGCGCTCCCGATCGAGGTACTCGGCCAGCCTGTGCACCTCGGGGTCGTCATCCAGGTGGAGGGGGGCCCCGCGTGAAGCGCCCTCCGGTGGCCAGCTCCGCCATTCCGAGAGCTCGGCGGAGATCATGGCGCGCCGGGCTCCGTGCCCACGTCGTCCTCGTCCTCGGTGAGGGTCTGGGCGCTCGCCTCCGAGGCGATGACGGGTGCCGACGAGCCGATCTCCGGGCTCGGCGCGAGCAGCGCCTGGATCAGGTCCGACTGCCGCTCCGGGTCGAACAGCTCGTGGCACACCCGCTGCTCCTTGCGGCTCACCAGGCTGCTTCCCAGGAGCTTCTCCAGGGCGGCCCAGTCCTCGTAGCAGTACTCCTCCAGCAGGGGAATGAGATCCTCCTGCACCACGCGCGAGAACCGGGAGAAGTCGGCGAGGGGCTCTCCGCGCTCCATGAGGTAGGTATGGCCGATCTGGAGGTTGCGTCCGTCGCGCCCGACGTGCTCGCAGATGCGCGCGTTGAGCGCCTTCAACCAGGGGCCGAGCGGGATGCCCTCCACCATGGCCTTGCCGAGCCGCGTGATGTCCGGCATCAACTCCAGGAAGCCGAACCGGCGCCGCAACGCCGTGTCGAGCAGCGCGATGGAGCGGTCGGCCGTGTTCATCGTGCCCACGAGGTAGACGTTCTCCGGCACCTGGAACGGAGCACCGCTCATCGGCAGGAGGATGGACTTGCCCCGCTTGCTCTTCTCCATCACCGTGAGCAGCTCGCCCATGATGCGCGGGATGTCACCCCGGTTGATCTCATCGATGATGAGGTAGAAGCGCAGGTGGGGCCGGCGCCGTGCATCCAGGCACAGTCGTTTGAAGATGCCATCGCGCAGCACGAAGCGCATCGGCCCACCCGAGCCGTCGTCCCGAGGCCGGTAGCCCTCGAGGAACTCCTCATAGCCATAGGAGGGATGGAAGCAGCACATGCGCACCAGGGGGCCCTCTTCCTCCGTCCCCTTCGTGATGACGTCCTGCTGTTCGGCGTCGAGGTCCGCGAAGGGCGCCCCGAAGGCGGCATGCGCGGACAGCTCCCGCACCGTCTGCTCGGCGAGGTAGGTCTTCCCCGTGCCCGGTGGACCATAGAGGATGACCTGTCCCTTGCGCTCCAGCACGGCCTGGATGCGTCCGTGAAGGCCAGCGAGGTGAGGGGTGGGGTGGCCGCCCTGGACGCCGCCGGGCACGGGCCTGGGCCTCGGGTGGGGCGCTGGCGCCGAGGTTCTCAGCAGGTGCCGCTCGATGGCGACGATGCTCTCGGACGACTCCACCTCGCGAAGCAGTGTCTGGGCGTCGGCGCCCATGCCCTCGGGGAGCTGAAACGCGCCCAGGGACAGCCACTGGACGGGATGGCGGTGAGGGAAGTCCGACGAGGAGACATGGGAATAGCCCCCTTCGACGCGTCCCAC
This sequence comes from Cystobacter fuscus, assembly GCF_044360685.1. Classification (GTDB taxonomy): domain Bacteria; phylum Myxococcota; class Myxococcia; order Myxococcales; family Myxococcaceae; genus Cystobacter; species Cystobacter fuscus_C. The sequence continues at coordinate 3,648,416 of NZ_CP043491.1, forward strand.
GCCCAGCACCTGCTCACCCCGGGTGGCGAGGACGAAGTCTCCCTCGAGCACCTTCACCACGAAGGAGAAGAGCTGCTTGGACACCGTGCCCTGCCGTGGTGCCAGTCCTCCGTGGCTCCCCAGGAGGACGCCCAGGCGTTTCAAGCCTTCCCGATCGGGCGTCGTCTCCGAGAGATCTCCCAGCGCCCGTCCTTCCACCGCGAGGCAGTTGCCCTCGCGCATCAGCGGCCAGTGCGCGGTGGGCCCGCCGCCGTCCAACGTGCCCAGGCACCAGTAGCGATGCGGGCTGCCATGGCGCAGCTTGAGCAACCGGGTCGTGGTGTTCATGGGCAGGCCGAGCTCCCTTGCCAGGGTGACGAAACGACCCGCGCACACGTACCGTCCCTCGCCTCCAGGCGGAATCTGGAGGAGCTTCATCAGGTGGAAGCGCTGGTAGCTGGCGTTGTGGTAGTCGTCGAGCTTGTCGGGAAACAGCAGGCTCCAATACTTGTGGCTCCAGGACAGGTCGCACAGCTCGGGCGCCGCGGCCTCGAGCTGTTCCTGGAGCCGGAGGTAATCCGAGTCGCTCCCATTCGAGGGAAGCGGTTCGAGCAGCCTGATACCCAGCAGGAGTTGCTCGCGGTGGCGCTGCGCGAGCCGCACCGCCTCGGACTGGGACAGCTCCCGCTGGTTGGTGGGGCTGCCCGTCATCCAGGCCCCGGTCTCCTTGCGCCGATAGATGCCGAACTTGAGCGCGCTGCCTCCGGCGATGCTGCCGAAGATGGCCGGGAACTCCTCGTCGTCCTTGAACTCGAGCCAGTACACCAGCCCGTCGCGCCGGCCATGATCGTGCATCAACGACAGCAGCTCGTCCCCATCGAGCTGAAGCAGCCGCTCCGGGCCGAAGCGCTCCCGGAAGAGCGCGTAGAAGCCCTCGAGCTGGGCCCGCGAATGAAGCCTGCCCTCGTCATCGAGCTTGCGCCGGAGCTCCTCCAGCGCCTGACCGAGCCTTTCATCGAGCACGAAGGGTCTCCTTGTTATTCGTACCAGTTGCGCACGCGCACCTCGACGCCCACGTCCGTGCCGACGAGCCGGGTGAACTCGTTCAGGTCACTGCCGCGCGAGTGATAGGGATAGACGACCTTCGGCTTGAACTCGCGCACCGCGTCCGCCGCCTGGGCGACCGTCATGGTGTAGGGCAGGTTCATCGGGACGAAGGCGACGTCGATGTCGCGCAGCTGCCTCATCTCGGGGGTGTCTTCCGTGTCGCCCGCGATGTAGACGCGCTCGCCACCCACGGTCAGCACATAGCCATTGCCCCGGCCCTTCTCGTGGTACTTCAGGCGGTCCGGCGTGAGGTTGTACATGGGGATCGCCTCGACGGCGATGTCCGCCACCGTCAGGGTCGCTCCATTGGCGAGCACCTGCGTGGCACCGCGCAGGCTCTCGGGCAGCGCGTCACGTACCGCCTGGGGCGCGACGAGCACCGTCCCGGCCTTCGCGATCGCCGTCAGCGTGTCGGCGCTCAGGTGATCGGCGTGGATGTCCGTCACGAAGACGATGTCGGGCGCGGGCAGGCCCTCGAAGGGCGCGGCGCCGCCGACCGGGTCCACGTAGATCGTCTTCCCCGCCCAGCTCATGAGGAAGGTCGCGTGATTGACCGGGTGGATGATCAGGTCGCCCCGTGACGTGGGGAAGGCATCTCCCGAGAGGGCTGGCGCGGGAGGAGCGGGCGGCTCCTCCGGGGGAGAGGACGTGCATGCCGGGAGGGACAGCGAGAGCCACAGGGTCGACAAGGCAAGCAACCGAGCATTGAGCATGGCCCCGCTGTAACGGCTCGTCCGCCTCGCGGCAAGCGTGGCGGAGCCTCGATGTTCGCCGGGCTCGCCTGGTGTGCGAGCGACCTCGGAGACCTGGATGCGCGAGCGGGGTTGTAGTGGATATGCGACACGACGCACGGCAAACGCAGGCGGCCATGGGGATGGAAAGCACCCCCGTGGATGATCTTTCGGGCACCCCTCCGCGGGCCTTTGCCCAACCGAAGTACGACCCCGCGTCCATTCTGGGCGGCCTCTATGGGGATGGCATCATCGCCCTCAAGGGCGCGTTCGAGCGGAGCTGGGTGCAGCAGGTGGGCGAGGACATCGAGCAGCTGTTCCAGGAGGCCATCCAGCGGCCGGATGGCGCGCTCGGGCGAGGCCCCAATCGCTACTACGTCGAGATCCATCCGGAGCGGCTGCGCGGCTTCGTCGACCTCGTCACCCACCCCTGGGTGGTGGCGGTGTGCGAGGCGGTGCTTGGCCCGGAGTACAAGATCGTGGAGCTGGGCTTCGACATTCCCTTCCCTGGCGCCCAGAACCAGCCCTGGCATCGCGACTTCCCCTCCCCGGAGGCGACGGTGAAGGGGCGGCGCTTGAACTCGCTGGCGTTCAACCTCACCACCGTGGATGTCACCGAGGACATGGGCCCCTTCGAGATCGCGCCCGGCACGCAGTGGGACGACTCCCCGGAGTTCGACAAGGGGATGTTCCCGCCCCGCTCGTTCTATCCCCGCTATCTCGAGCGCGCCCAGCGCCGCATGCCGAAGATGGGCGACATCTCGGCGCGCTCCGCCCTCACCATTCATCGCGGCACGGCCAACCACTCGGACAAGTCCCGGCCGACCCTCGTCCTTGGTGTGGACGCGCCGGATGGCCGCAATGCGGAGCGGCATGATCTCCAGCTCAGCCGGAACTTTGTCGAGACATTGCCGGAGCTGGTGCGCCAGCACCTCATCTACCGCGTGGTGGGCGACCTGGAGCCCATCGTGCAGGCCCACACCATCGAGGGACTGGTGAAGGCGGACGCCTGAGAAGTGAGCAGGGGCTGACGTTTGCATGGCCCGTGACGTTTCGTTACGGTGCCTGGGAGCGTCCCCCTTGCCCCTTGCTCTCCCCCAATCCCTCCCGCTGCGCTGGCACCTCGTCCGGCTCGTGAGCGGGACGCTTCTGCCCGCGGTCGCCTTCGCCGCGGTCGTGGCCTTCCAACTGGCGCGTCTGGAGCGCGGGGCCGTCGAGCGGCGCGCGGTGAACTCGGCCCGCGCGCTCGCGGAGTCCTTCGAACGGGAGATGTCCGGTTCCATCCAGGCGCTCCAGGCCCTGGCCGAGTCCGACCGGCTGGATCGCGGAGAGCTGGAGTCCTTCCAGGTGGAGTGCGAGCGGGTAAGCCGCACGCAGCCCTCGTGGAGGCACGTGTTGCTGCTCTCGCCAGAAGGGCAGCCGCTGGTGAACACCGCCTATGCGTTTGGCACCGCGCTCCCGGCGCTCGCCGAGCGGGAGAGCTTCGCGCGTGTCCTCGAGACACGCCAACCCCTCGTGGGCAGTCTCGTGGTGGGCCGGGGCGCCAGGAAGCAGCTCGCCTTTCCCGTCCGGGTGCCGGTGTTGCGCGAGGGCGTCCTGCGCTACGTGCTCTCGGCCGTCATCACGCCGCAGTCGCTCGCTGGTGTCGTCGACAGCCCGTCGTCCGACAGCGGGGAATGGACGCGCGTGCTGGTGGATGAAGCGGGAACGGTGGTGGCCCGCACCCGGGAGCCCGAGCGCTTCGTGGGGCGGACGGCGACGCCCCCTTTTCTCGAGAAGACCCGGGCCGTGTTCGAAGGCATGTACGCCGACGTGTCGATGGACGGCGAGTCGGTCTATGTGGCGTTCAGCCATTCGAGCCCCTCGGGGTGGACCGCGGCGATCGTCAGTCCCAGGCGTCTGCTGGACGCGCCCGTGTGGGACTCGATGCTCGCCGTGGGGGGCCTGGGGCTCGTGTTCCTGCTGGTGAGCGCGGGCGGCGCCTGGGTCTTCTCCCGGCGGCTCGAGCGCTCCATCTCCGAGGCCTCCGCCGCCGCGGCCGCGCTCGCCGAGGGCCACCCTCGCCACGTGGATCCCTCCAGCGTGCGGGAGCTCGCGCGGCTCGGTGAGGCCCTGGAGCGCTCCAGGCAGTTGCTGCACGAGCGGGAGCGCGAACGGGACGCGCACCTCGCCAACGCCGAGGCGGCACGGGCCGAGGCCGTCGCGGCGGCGCGGGCGAAGGACGAGTTCCTCGCCATGCTCGGACACGAGCTGCGCAATCCCCTCGCGCCCATCGTGAGCTCGCTGGAGCTGCTGCGCAGGCGGGGGCTCGCGCGCACACCCGAGCACGAGGTCATCTCGCGGCAACTCCGGCACGTCGTCCGGCTCGTGGATGATCTGCTCGACGTGGCGAGGATCACCCGCGGACAGCTGTCGCTGCGCCGCGAACCGCTCGAGCTCGCGTCCGTGGTCACCCGGGCCGTGGAGGCGGCCTCGCCCCTGATCGAGCAGCGGCGGCACGCGCTGGAGGTCCACGTGCCTTCCTCGGGGCTGCTCGTCCTGGCGGACGCCGATCGACTGACGCAGGTGGTGGCCAACCTCCTCACCAACGCGGCCCGCTACACGCCGTCCGGAGGGCACATCCGGCTGTGGGCCCACGATCACGAGGGGGGCATCGCGCTCGGCGTCGAGGACGATGGACAGGGAATCCCACCGGAGCTGCGCTCGCGAATCTTCGAGCCGTTCGTGCAGGGGCCCCGCTCGCTCGATCGCAGCGAGGGAGGACTGGGCATCGGTCTGGCGCTCGTGCGCAGCCTCGTCGAGGCGCATGGAGGGCATGTCGAGCTTCACAGTGAGGGGCCCGGCCGGGGCAGCACCTTCACGCTCTGGCTGCCGAGACACGTCCAGGCGGAGCTTCCGGTCCTCGAGGTCGTGCGGAATGCGTCTGTTTCCCATACAGCCGCGCCCGAGCACGCCATGCGTGTCCTCGTCGTCGACGACAATGTCGATGCCGCCGAGGCACTGGCCGAGTTGCTGGGCCTGAGCGGATACGAAGTGGCCGTGGCGCACGATTGGGCGGGAGCGCTGAGCCGGGTCGAGGACTTCCGGCCGGAGATGGCGCTCCTCGATATCGGCTTGCCCGAAGTGGATGGGTACGGGGTCGCCGAGCGCATCCGGGAACGGTTGGGGCAGGCGAGCCCCGTCTTCGCCGCGCTCACGGGGTTCGGCCAGGAGACGGACCGTGCACGCAGTGCCGCGGCGGGCTTCCGCCGGCACTTCGTGAAACCCATCGACATCGACGAACTGACGGCGTTCATCGAGTCGCTGCGACCGGCGCGAAGCGGGGCCGCGTAAGGATTCCCTGTCGCGAGGGGCTGGCTGCCCTCCATCCTGGCGCGCGGGGTATGCTTCCGGTTGGAACCTTCATGGAATGCGACTGGAGGCGGACCCGGTTTCCGCTGCCGTCACCTCTGCCCTGGACACGATGCCGCCCGAAAACTTCGAGCAGAAGTCCCCCCCGCAGCCCGCTGACTCCCGGTTGCCCGCTTCCCCTCCGAAGCACAATGCGCTCGCGTCGGCCCTGGCCGCGCCCTTCGACCTGGATGCCGCTGGTGTGGGCGCGATGCTCCGCACGCTCCTGGCGTGGCCGGCCCAGGTTCCCGAGACGCTCCTGGCCGACAACATGCCGGACCCGTTCGCCTTGCGGCTGAAGGCCACGAGCCCGGGGGGCGCGCGGACGCAGGGGCTGTGGCTCATCGCGACGTCGAACAACCTGCCCCATGCCTTTCCGCTCTACCGGTGGGACGAGGCGCGGGCGCGCTTCGAGGTGGCCGAGAAGGATGGGCGCCCGCTGTGCGTGTTTCCCGAGGGTCATCTGCCCGCGTGGTGGAACGGGGGCGAGCCGGTGCCGACCGAGCCGGACCTGCCCGCGGATCTCCTGTTCGCGCGCTGGGCGCCGGAGATCTTCGAGCTCGGAGAGTGGCTGGTGCTCCTCTACACCGCGCGTGACCGGAAGGGCGTGCTGCGCAGTGCCTACGCCACCAGCCGCTGCATCGAGGGCCCCTGGACGGACCACGGGCCGCTGGACGTCAATCCTCGCGTGAAGGAGCTCGTCCCCGACTACCCGGGGGACGACCTGGAACTGGGCACCATCGACGGGACCCTGGTGCGGTTCGAGGACGAGAGCGGACGCAAGCGCCAGGCGCTGGTGGTCAAGGTGGATGGCAATGCCCTGCGCTGGGTGGATCCGGCCACCGGGCAGAAGCGCGTCGCGCCGACCCCGTTGGTCGCGCGCGAGTTCACCTTCGGGGCGGATGGAGCGCTCCGCTTCGTCGGCACGCCCCATGTCATCCTCACGGATGGGCCCCAGCACGGCGGACTCGTCGAGGGGCAGTTCTTCGTCCGGGAGAACGGGCAGCTCTACGTCATCTACAGCGCGGGCTTCTTCGGCAATCACGAGTACCGCACGTACGTGGGCAAGATCGATGACGTCCTGCACGGCGAGGTCCGTGACGAGCGGCTGTTGATGGACAGCCAGAGCCCGGCGTTGGGCGGCGCGTGGAACGGACCGGGACACCCCTCGTTGGAGAAGCTGGGCGACGGTCTGTACGCGCTCTATCTCCACGCGTGGCGCAACGGGACCGATTACGTCGCCCACGGCGAGGCGCGAAAGGTGCTGCGCTTCCACCTGTCCTTCCGTGACGAGCACGGCCAGGCGTGTGAGCCGTTCGTCGTCGAGGATCGCCAGGGCTCGCGCGGCGCGCCGCGGACGGTCGAGGCGGCCTGACGCGCCCGGCCGGCCGCTCGCCGGGCGGCATCGCCGGAATGCTCCGGGCTCGTCGAAGGGGGGCGGGAGAAATTTCATGAAAAAGGGAGACCGCGAGGCCAGAATTCGCGGGCCGCTCACCCGTTGAGCCCGCTCCCGGGGCAGGCCAACACCTCCCTCCTCCCTTCTGATGATCCCGACCTCGCTCCTCGCCGCGCTCCTGTCCGCCACCGCCACCGCTCCGCCCCCGGCGCTCGAGAGTGGCTACCACACGCCACCCGCGCCGATCGCGCGGATCCTCGCGGCGCCTCCCACGCCGATGGTGCGCGTGAGTCCGGATCACCAGACGATGGCGCTCCTGGGCCGCGAGAACCTGCCGAGCATCGCCAACGTGTCGAAGCCGATCCTGCGGTTGGGCGGCTACCGCATCGATCCGGCCACCAACGGACCGGCGGAGGTGCGCGTGCAGTGGCTCGACTCGCTGTCCTTTCAGGACGTGGCGAGCGGGAAGGTGACACCGGTGCGCCTGCCGGCCGGCACGCGTTTCTTCGCGCCGGACTGGTCTCCGGACGGCAAGCGGCTCGCGCTCATCGTCCAGCAGCCGGATGGACTGGTGCTGTGGGTGGCGGAGCGGGATGGCACGGCGCGGCCCCTGGTGACGGGGCTGAACGCCGCCTTCGACGCGCCCTATGACTGGACACCGGACAGCCGCGCCCTGATCGTGCGGCGGGTGAGGGCGGATCGAGGCGCGCCACCGGTCGCCTCCGGCACGCCCACCGGCCCGATCGTGGAGGAGAGCATCGGCCGGGTGACGGCCGCGCGTACCTATCAGGACCTGCTCCAGAACGCGGCGGACGAGGCGCTGTTCGACCATTACTTCACCGGCCAGCTCGAGCGTGTTCCCCTCGATGGCTCGGCGCCGCGGGCGATCGGCGCGCCGGGGCTGATCACCCGCTTCTCCGTGTCGCCGGACGGCCGCTATCTGCTCACCGAAACGCTGAAGCGGCCCTATTCCTATCTGCTGCCCGCTCCCTTGTTCCCCACGGTGATCTCGGTGTCGACCCTGGACGGACAGCCGGTGAAGACGATCGCCGACCGGCCGCTGGCGGATGATCTGCCGGTCGACTTCGATGCAACCGTCAAGGGCCCGCGCGAGGTGGAGTGGCGCTCCGATGCTCCAGCGACGCTGCTCTGGGCCGAGGCCCAGGATGGCGGCGATCCCAAGGCGAACGTGCCCTTCCATGATCGCCTGTGGATGCAGGCGGCCCCGTTCGACGCGGAGCCGGTGAAGCTCGCGGACCTCCAGAACCGGTTCGCGATGATCCTCTGGGGCCGCGGCGACCATGCGCTGGTGATCGATCGCAAGTGGAAGACGCGCACCGAGCGGCGCTCGGCGGTGGATCCCTCCAAGCCCGGTACGGCGCGGCTGATCGCGGAGCGCAACTACCAGGACCAGTATGGAGATCCCGGGAAGCCGCTGCTGGAGGACAACGCCGCGGGCAAGCCGGTGATGCGCTACACGCCCGATGGGCGCGCCCTCTTCGTGTCGGGCGAGGGCGCGACCCGCGAGGGCGCCTTTCCCTTCCTCGATCGGCAGGAGCTCGCGGACGGCAAGGCGACGCGGCTGTGGGTCGCCAAGGCCCCCTACTATGAGAGCGTGGTGGCGCTGCTCGACGAGGGCGGCAGCCGCATCCTGACCCGGCGCGAGAGCGCGAAGGAGACGCCGAACTACTTCATCCGCACGGTGAAGACCGGCAAGGCCAAGGCGGTCACCGCCTTCACGGATCCGGCGCCCATCTTCGCGGGCGTCACCCAGAAGACCATCACCTATGCCCGGGCCGATGGACTGCCCTTGTCGGGCACGCTCTACCTGCCGGCCGGTTACGAGCCGAAGCGGGACGGGCCGCTGCCGACGCTGCTGTGGGCCTATCCGGCCGAGTACACGGATCCCAAGGTCGCCGGGCAGACGGTGGATCAAGGCAACCGTTTCACCCGCCCGCGCGGCGGCAGCCACCTGTTCATGCTGACCCAGGGCTACGCGGTGCTGGACGGTCCCGCCATGCCGATCGTCGGTCCGAATGGGACCGAGCCCAACGACACCTATGTCGAGCAACTGAAGGCGGACGCCGAGGCCGCGGTCGACGCGGTGGTGAAGCTGGGCGTGGCGGATCGCCACCGCCTGGCGGTGGGCGGTCACAGCTATGGCGCCTTCATGACGGCCAACCTGCTCGCCCATACCGATCTGTTCCGCGCGGGCATCGCGCGCTCGGGCGCGTACAACCGGACGCTCACCCCGTTCGGCTTCCAGTCGGAGCAGCGCACCTACTGGCAGGCGACGGACATCTACACGAAGATGAGCCCGTTCACCTTCGCCCATCAAATCAACGAGCCCCTGCTGCTGATCCATGGTGGGGCGGACGACAACCAGGGCACCTTCCCGGTCCAGTCCGAGCGCTTCTACGCCGCGCTCAAGGGCAATGGCGCGACCGTGCGCTACGTCGTGTTGCCGAACGAGCCGCATGGCTACCGCGCCATGGAGTCGATCGGGCACACGCTCTGGGAGATGGCCCACTGGCTCGACCGCTATGTGAAGAACGCGCCCGCGCCCGTGGCCGGTGGAAGGCCGGAGGAGCGGTAGGCGCTCATTCCTCGAGGAGCGGCAGCTCCAGGACGAAGAGGGCTCCCTTGCCGAGCTCCGACTGCACCTTCAGCGTGCCGCCGTGTGCCTCGGCGATGCTGCGCACGAGGTACAGCCCCAGGCCGAGCCCCTTGGAGCCCGGTCCCTTGGAGAAGCGCTCGAAGATCCGGGGCATCATCTCCGGGGCAATGCCGGGCCCTTGATCCTTCACCGAGACGAGGGCCCACGCTCCGTCCTCGCGCTGTTGGCGGTTGACGTCGATGTTCACGGGAATGCCGGCCGGGGAGTACTTCTGCGCATTGGCCACCAGGTTCTCGAGCGCCTGGCGGAGGCGGGCTGGATCCGCTTGCGCCACCAGCTCCTGCATGCCGGTGAGCTGGACCTCCTTGCCGGGTGTGCTGGCCACCCGGGCCACCTCCTCGGCGAGCGCCACCAGATCCACCGGGTATTGCTCCAGGCTGAAGAGTCCCTGCTCCAGCCTCCCCACGTCCAGGAGGTCCGAGATCAACCGGCTGAGCGCCTTGAGTGATTGCTCGGCGGCTTCGACATCTCGCAGGTAGGGCACGGCCTTTTCCCGGGCCGCGCGCCGGTGGATCAGCTCGAGGCGGATCCGCATGGGCGTCAGGTGATTGCCCATGTCGTGCGCCAGGACGGTGATGAGCTCCTCGGCGGCGGTGCGGCGTCCCTGCTCCAGGGCCGCCTGGGTCAGTGCTTCGCCGAGCTCGACCCGGTGGGTCACGAAGCCCACCCACCGGGCCGTCGTTGCGAGGAAGCGCACATCGTCCGCGCTGAAGAAGTCCGGCGTGCAGGACTGCACGTCGAGCACTCCCCTGGGCTTGCCGCCCACCTCGATGCGGACTCCGATGTGGGAGCGGACATGGAGCCCTTGTTTGATTCCCACCAGCTCGCCGGGATCCTCCTCCTGGCGGGGGTGATGCCACGTCTTGCCCGTCTGGAAGACCTCCACGGTCCGCCCTCCATTGGCGACGGGAAGACGGTCCAGGCCCAAGGCCTTCTGTTTCCTGCTCAGTGGGCTGTCACTCGTCCCCACGGCGATGAGGCTGGTGGTGGACGGCTCGAAGAGGAACACGTCGACCTTGTCCGCGTGGGTGAGTTCGATGACGCATTGGGCGACCCGATTCATCGCCGACGCCACATCCGTGGGCGTGATTTCCAGCAACTCCTCGAGCGCCTGGAGCATCCGGTCTCGCTGCTCGGGTGTACCTTCCTTCTTCTCGGAGTCCATGGCCTCACGATGGCCACGGCGTCGAATGCTGCACGATGGACCCAGGATGAAGGCAGGACGGCCGAGGCCCGCTCCCTCCCATACAGGGCCTGCTGCCTGGCAACCGCGCGACGCGCGCGCTGGGCTGCGGCTCAGGGCGGGGTGGTGGACGCCGTCAGCGTATTGACGACGATGACATCGACCCGCCGGTTGAGCTGGTGCTCCTCCTCGGTGGCGGGCTTGGGGCTCACCGGCCAGTCCGTGCCGAAGGGGCGGATCTTCACCTGCTCGGGGGGAACGCCCTGGTAGATGAGGTAGCGCCGCACGGCTTGTGCGCGTTGCACCGACACGGTCATGTCCGACCAGTCGGAGGCCTCGCTGTCCGAGTGCGCCTCGACGTAGATGACCCCTGCCTTGACCTTGTCGAAGAATTGCTGGGCGGCCTTGTCGAGCAGGGGGACCACGGGGGGGATGCTCGCGCTGCCCTGCGCGAAGCGCAGCTCGCCCCGGAACAGGATCTTGTCGTAGGGGCCGGGCTGATAGGGCCGGGGTCCCTGTTGCGCCTGCTCGGGGTTTTCCTGCCGGGCAAGCGCATTGAGCTGCCAGGTGCTGGTCGGCTGGACCGGCTTCTCCTCGAAGACGGCCGACGGCTGGGCCATGGAGAGCTGGAACTCCTGGTCATCCTTCTCGTTGATGAAGGAGATCTTGGGGGGCGGCTCGCTGCGGAAGGCGACGCCCGCGAGGACGCGGAAGAGCGGTGTTCCGAGCGCGCCCCCGATGCCAGGGCCTCCCATGACGAAGGCATCGAACCCCGCGAGCAGCGGAAAACGGACGCCGCCGAGCAGATCCACGGAGACCTGGGAGCCCAGGGTCGCCCTCAAGGTCAGCTCCCCGCGCTGGCTCTTGCCCAGGGTGGACACGGTGGCGCCCAGGTGCGCCTCGGCGCTGATGCCGTAGTCGGCGGCCCCCTCGGGGGTGGCCAGCGGGATGGCGGGGCGGAAGAGGACACCCGCTTCGAGCGAGGGTTGGATCCAGCCCACCGTCGTCCCCAGGGTCATCCGGGCCTGGAAGCGGGTTCCCGCGTCACCCGACAGCGCCTTCTGGCTGCCGAAGGGCAGGCCCACGGACAGATCCGCGGCGAGGTCCACGGGCTTGCGTTGCTGCCGGGACAGGAGGCCGAGGCGTGCCTGGATCACGGGGGCGCTCAGCCCCTGGGCCGTCAGCGGGGCCAGGCCCACCAGCCGGGCATCATCCCCCTTCTGCCAGAGCACGATGGGCACCTGGGCGCCCAGCTCGAGCCACGGCAACACCCCGTAGCTGGCGGACAGCACGGTGGTGACCCGGTTCTGCACGAGGGCCAGGTCCCTCTTGCCGTCGTTGAGGATCAATGGAAGGCGCTGGTAGTGGTTGAGCAGGTTCACGCTCAGCCCACCGGGGACCATCAGCTCGCCGTTGCCCATCAGCACCGAGCCGCGGCCCATGTTCGTCTCCAGCCGCTCCAGCTCGAAACCCGGCAGCGTATCGTCGGAGGATTGCGCCCAGGCTTGTGCGCACGCCAGCAGGGACACGGCCATTGCGGCCCGGGTGGTGGATGAAGGTAAGCTCATGTTCAGGTAGAATCCTACCGCGTTCTCTGTAGGGAGAGACAAGTGCTCCGACTCAAGATGCTGGTCCTGCTGTGCCTGGGAGTAGTGATCTCCTGTGGGCCGACCGAGCAGCCACGGGAAGCCCTGGCGCCGAAGGCCGCACCCCAGCAGCGGGCCGCGGTGGTGTCCTCCACCCTTGCTCCCACCACCAAAACCGTGACCTTGACCTGGGAGGGAGGAGGCCCGACGGGTACAACAGGCACCTGCCTGACGACCGCTGCCTCCTGCGGTAATTCCAGTTCATACGTATGTCCGGCCTCCAGGGATTCTGAGCACTGGAAGAAGGACATTCCCAACAGTGCCGTTCCCGCGGGTTTTCAAGTCACGAAAGTTACCGCGCAGGTGTTTGGGGCCAGCGTGTATACGATAGGCTCTAGCAGTTCGGGAACAGTAAACGTGGCGCTCAACACCTTTCCGCTGGGTGGTTTCAACAGTACGTCTCGCACCTGCACCGCCTCGAGTGCTGCGTGCGATAAGGATACTAGCAGTCAGGGCAAAACGTTGAGCAAGGCGGTCGCGGCCTCCGATGGGTATGTCTGGAAAGAGCAGGGAAACCAGCTCATCTTCAGCGCGAATACCGACACTTACTGCATTGCCAAGGCGGTGCTCACGTTCGAGGTCTTGGAACGGAGTATCGCCGTCAATCCCACCTCCCTGGAGTTTGGAAAGCAGCAGGAATACACGTACCGAGACCGGATCGTGAAGCTCACCAACCCTGGGGACGCGACGCTCACCGTCTCCAATCTGGCAATCACTGGAACTGGAAAGGACGCTTACTCTTTCATCGATCCGGTCGACCCGGGCACGAGCTTCACCGTCTCTGCGGGGGGCTCCAAGGACATCAAGATCCGGTTTTTTCCCGAGGTGCGTGAGGCATTCCCGGCCACGCTCGAGATCACCAGCAATGCCGCGACGGCCATGACCCCGGTTCCTCTGTCTGGTGAAGGAGTGGAGTTCGCCACGGCGCTGAGTCCCGCCTCGCTCGATTTCGGTGAGCAACTCGTTGGGAATGTGGCCACGATGGATGTGAAGGTCACCAATGTGGGTTCATCGCAAATCACTCTTTCCAGCTTCTCCGTAACGGGTTCAGGGTTCTCGCTGGCTACCACGCCCAGCACGTCCATCCCGCTGGAGCCACGTGCCGAACAGACGTTGACGGTGAAGTTCGAGCCCACCTCGGCGACGAGTGCCCCGGTCTCCGGAACACTACAGTACAGCATCGTCGGAGACGGTACCCATACGAGTGATCAAGTTTCCCTCCTGGGCAGGGGAGTCCAACCCGAACTCTCCTTCAGTCCTGGCAATCCGCTCGCCTTTGGGGACCAGCGGGTGAGCGTCCCCACCACCAGGACGCTGCGAGTGACCAACACGGGCTCGGGCCCCATCACCCTCAACACCTTCACGGTGTCCGGCGGCAATGGCGCCTTCTCGCTCGTCACGCCGCCCGCGAGCCCCGTCCCCCTGTCGGCCAACGGCGGCTTCCAGGACTTCACGGTGAGATTCCTGCCCACGGTCGAGGGGGCTGTCACTGGAGGAAAGCTTACCTTCGCCACCTCGGACAAGACGAGATACACCAGCGTGGACGTGTCGCTCACGGGTAATGGCGTCAAGCCCACGCTCTCCTTCAATCCTGGCAATCCGCTTGCCTTTGGAGACCAGCGGGTGAGCGTGGCCGCCACCAAGACGCTCCGGGTGACCAACACGGGCTCCAGCGCCATCACCCTCAACACCTTCGTGGTGTCCGGCAGTAACACCTTCTCGCTTGTCACGCCGCCCGCGAGCCCCGTCCCCCTGGCGGCCAATGGCGGCTACAAGGACTTCACGGTGCAGTTCCTGCCCACGAACGAGACCGCTGTCTCCGGAAAGCTCACCTTCACCACCTCGGACAGCACGGACTACGCCAGCGTGGAGGTGTCCCTCACGGGCAAGGGCGTCAAGCCCCTGCTCTCGGTCAATTCGGGAGGTCCGCTCGCCTTTGGCGACCAGCGGGTGAGCGTCGCCACCACCAAGACGTTCCGGGTGACCAATAGCGGTTCGGGTCCCATCACCCTCAACACCTTCGTGGTGACTGAGGGCGATGATTCCTTCTCGCTCGTCACGCCGCCCACCTCGCCCGTGGTCCTGAATGCCAGTGGCGGCTACAAGGACTTCACGGTGAGGTTCCTGCCCACGACCGAGACCGCCGTCTCCGGAAAGCTCACCTTCACCACCTCGGACAGCACGGACTACGCCAGCGTGGAGGTGGCCCTCACGGGCAAGGGCGTCAAGCCCACGCTCGCCTTCGACCCCGGCAATGCGATTCCCTTCGGTGACCAGCGGGTGAGCGTGGCCACCACCCGGACACTCCGGGTGACCAACACGGGCTCCAGCGCCATCACCCTCAACACCTTCGTGGTGTCCGGCAGTAGCACCTTCTCGCTCGTCTCCGCGCCCACCGCCGCCGTTCCCCTGGCGGCCAATGGTGGCTACAAGGAGTTCACGGTGAGGTTCCTGCCCACGACCGAGACGGCCGTCTCCGGAAAGCTCACCTTCACCACCTCGGACAACACGGACTACGCCAGCGTGGAGGTGGCCCTCACAGGCAGGGGAATCAAGCCCACGCTCTCCTTCGATCCAGGAAGCACGCTTGCTTTTGGCGATCAGCGCGTGGATGCCGCCGCCACCAAGACACTCCGGGTGACCAACACGGGCTCGGCCCCCATCACCCTCAACACCTTCGTGGTGTCCAGCGGCAGTAGTTTCTTCTCTCTCGTCTCGCCGCCCGTGAGCGCTGTCACCCTGGATGCCAATGGCGGCTTCACGGAGTTCATGGTGCAGTTCGTGCCCACGACCGAGACGGCCGTCTCCGGAAAGCTCACCTTCACCACCTCGGACAGCACGGACTACGCCAGCGTGGACGTGACCCTGACGGGCAAGGGAGTCAGGCCCGCCATCCAGGTGTCACCGGAGGCGCTCGACTTCCAGGAGCAGCGCGTGGGCGCCGCCACCAGCAAGACTCTTCGGGTGACCAATAACGGCTCCGGCTCCATCACCCTCAACACCTTCGTGGTGTCCGGAGGTGATGGCACCTTCTCCCTCGTCTCGCCGCCCACGGCCGCCGTCGCCCTGGCGGCCCGCGGCGGCTTCAAGGACTTCACGGTGAAGTTCCTGCCCACGAGCGAGGCGGATGTTACTGGCACTCTCACCTTCACGACCTCGGACCCAGGCACCCCCAACATCCCGGTGTCGCTGGTGGGCAAGGGCGTCAATCCCATCCTCCAGGTGAGTACCACCAGCATTGCCTTCGATCCCCAGGATGTGGGAGTCGCCAGTGCGACGCCCAAGAAGGTGGTGTTGACCAACACGGGCAGCGGCACGCTTCACATCACGAGCATCAGGACCACGGGCCCCTTCTCCGTCACACCGGCCCCCTCGGTGGATGTGGCGGGAGAGCCCAAGGAATTGCTGGTGACCTTCACCCCGACTGTCCTCGGAGACAACCAGGGCACCCTCCAATTCAACACCGGAGATCCCAATCCCGATAAGGCCACGGTGAACCTCCCGCTCTCGGGCACGGGCGTGCGGACCCTCTCCGTGTCTCTGCCTTCGCTCGACTTCGGCCCCATCGAGAAGGGCAAGTACAAGGATCTGCCGCTGGTCTTCACCAACAACAGCACCTCGCCCATCCTTCTGCAGCCGTTGGCGTTCCCGCCTTCCTCGCCCTTCTCCTGCATCTCGCACTCCTCCCCGGTCGAACTCAAGCCGGGCTCCGCGAGTGTCACCATGGTGGTGCGGTTCGCCCCTCGGTCCAGGGGGGACTTCAGCGAGGTGGTCACCGTGGCGAGCAATGCCACCAACTCCCTCGAGCTGAACGTCTCGGGCAAGGGCACCGCGCCCATCATCAAGTTCGTCCTGCCCACCACGGAACAATTCGTTCTCGACTTCTCCAACGTGAACTTGAACGACCTCAAGCCATTGACCGTGAGGATCGAGAACACGGGAGACGCCAGGCTCACGCTGAGCACGAATGCCATCACCACGGACACCACCACCACCGCGTTCACCGTCAGTGCTCCGACCAAGTACGAACTCGAGCCCGCGGGCCCTGGTGTGGAGCCGATCGAGGTCACGGTCTCGTTCCGACCCACGTCGAGCGGACGCCTCTATTCCAAATTGAAGGTGGTCTCGAATGCCGTGACCAGTCCGGCCGAATTGACCTTGAGCGGCACGGGCGTCGCGCCGGAAATACAGGTGGCGGACACCCCGATCGACTTCGGCTCGCAGAAGGTGTTGACCGAGAGCAGCTCGCGGCCACTGGTCATCAGCAATCCGGGCATGGCGGAGCTGCGGATCAACGGGATCTCCGTGGACCCGAACTTCATCGTCACGCCTTCGAACGTCCCCTGGATCATTTCGGGGGGGGAGTCGAAAACGGTCCAGTTGTCTTTCAATCCGAAGGCTTCCGGGCCGCTGAGTGGTTTTCTTTCCATCTTCAGCAACGCCTCCAACAAGGCCTCTCCCGTGAAGGTGGCGGTGTCCGGACTGGGGGTGGATGGCTTTCCCGAGTGCCAGGGGGGCTGCAACATCACCTTCCCCAACTTGAGTGCTGGCTCGGCGCACACCGAGTCGCTCAGCATCGCGAACACCATCAAACTCGTGCAGAACAGGGACAGCACCATCGGCCTGGTCCTCAGGTCCTATGAGATCACGGTTCCCTCGGGAGAGAATCCGTTCTCGCTCTCGGGCTTCACGCCGAACACGCCGTTGACACCGGGAGAGATCAAGACCTTCTCCGTCAAATTCATGCCCACCATGCGGGGCACCTATAAGGGGACACTCACCTTCGAGACGGACTCCTCGACCACCCCCCGGCTCAATGTCACGCTGGAAGGAACGGCCGCGGGTCCTCAGGTCCAGGTCGCGTCGATGGTCGACTTCGGCAAGGTCAATATGGAGACCTCTCGCGACATGTCCCTGTCCGTCACGAACATGGGTGAATTGCCCCTCAAGATCCAGCGGATCGATTTCGCGGGCAAGCTCCCTAACGGAGGAGGGGCGGCCGATGACATGGCGTTGGACTACTCCTCGAGCCTGGCGGCGGAAGGCATCACGGTGTCCGCGAATGGGGGCACGGGTATCATCCCCTTGAAGTTCGCTCCCCGGGCGGTGGGATTGCGCGAGGCGCGAGCCATCATCATCTCGAATACCAATCCCGTGTCGGTGGACCTGCGAGGAGAGGGGACCTCGCAGAGCCTCGTCCCGGAAAGGCTCGAGGTGCCCATCAATGGCGTCCTGGTGGGAACCGCCTCTCCGGAAGAGACGATCCGGATCTTCAACGAGGGAAATGCGCCGGTCGATATCGAGAGCATCCGTCTGTCCGAGCCGGAGATGAAGGCTGTCTTCAACATCTATCCGACCCTCGAGCCGACGGAGCCGCACATGACGATCGCGGCGGGGGGATCGCTGTCCCTCTACGTGTCGTTCAAGCCGACAGAGCAGCTCCCAGTCGCCTTGACCTGGTTGGAGGTGAAGCCGGTGGGCACGCGCTTGCAGAAGGCCATTGTGCGACTGAGTGGCAATGGAATCCTTCATCCGGTCACGGCGCCCTCCATGATGGCGTTTGGCAAACAGCTGCTCAACGAGAAGGCGGTTCACGATCTGACCCTCACCAATCTCTCCAATACGCGCGTCAACGTGAGGGATGTGCTGATCTCGGGGGAGGGGTGCTCGCAGTTCACCGTGGACCCGCTGCGAGAGTCCATCCCCGCGTGGGACCCCGTCACCAAGCAGGGTGGAACGGCCAACCTGAAGGTCAACTTCCAGCCCCGCAGCACGGGGACGACCGTCACCTGTCAGATGACCATCTCCTTCATCGAGTTCTTCAAGAATCCGGTGACGGTGACCCTGTCGGGCGAGGGGATACCCGCGGTGCTGTCCATCGAACCCATGGCCCTGGATTTTGGCGGGGTTCGTGCGGGAGACACGCGCAAGGGCCAGCTCCTCTTCAAGAACCTGGGCAGTGATCCCATCACCCTGGAGGAGCCCGAGGTGATCTACTCCGTGGGAACACCCTTCGAACTCGACCCGAACCCGCTGGGGGGCCTCTCCATCAAGCCGGGCGAGTCCAAGGTGGTGACGGTCTCCTACCAGCCCAAGACGGGGGTGGATCTCTCGTCGGAGACCACCCTGGGGTTCAAGACCCCCGCGATGCCGCAGACGATCGATGTCTCCCTGAAGGGCAAGGCCACGCAGCGCATCCTGAGCGTGGACCCGGGCCTGGTGGACTTCGAGCAGGTGGATGTCGATTCGAATGCCGCCGCCAGGGCGAGCAGGACCGTCACCGTCAGGAACATCTCTTCTCAGAACCAACTGGTCGTCGTGACCGTGAGCAACCCCGAGGGACCCTTCCGGGTGGTGACGGATGGCCTGAGCAGTGGCATTCCCGCGCAGGGGAGCGCCACCTTCACGGTGACGTTCTCGCCGGGAGAAGCGGGTGAAATCCAGGACGAGATCCTGCTCCGGTTGCAGGACGCGACCGAGCCCGAGGTGCGGCTGCCCGTGAAGGGAGCGGGGCGTACCCTGGTAGGACGCGGGGCGAGAGAGGGTTGTTCCTCCAGTGGCGGCGGGCTGGGAGGCACGGGCCTGTTCGCGATGCTGGCGCTCGTGGGTCTGCATGCCCTGCGGCGCAGGCGCGTGTAGGTGGAGGCCCTTCGACGGAGAATGCCCCACCGGCTATGCTCGCGGGACATTCGTTTGAAAGGAGTTCACGGTCCATGAAGTTCCATAAGGCCCTCCCCTGGTTGCCCGCGGTGCTGGTGCTCGGAGGGTGTCCTGGTAGTCCGATGGATGAGACGCCGCGGTTGAGCACGATCGCCGTCACCTGTGCCCCCAACCCCGTGGGGGTGGGGCGCTCCTCGCGCTGCACCGCCAGCGCCACGGATCAGAACGGCGACACCTTCAGCGTCTCCGGGTTCACCTGGAGCTCGAGTGACGAGGCGGTGGCGAAGGTGGACGCGGAGGGCACGGCGACCGGCGTGGCGCTGGGGACGGCGACCGTCACGGCCAGCGCCACGGCGGAGGGCGTGACGCAGACGGGGCAAGCCTCGCTCAGCGTCATGCCCACGCTGCACGCCACGCCCATCACCGCCGACGAGACGTGGCGCGTGGCGGACAACCCGCATCTGGTGCGGGGGCAGCTCACGGTGGACAACGGCGCCACGCTCACCCTGGAGGCCGGGGTGGACGTGCGCTTCGAGCAGGACGCGGAGCTGCGCATCCGCGACGGCGAGCTCCAGGCCCCGGGCACGGCCCAGGCGCCCATCCAGCTGTCGGCCTACACCGCCGCCACCCCGGGCTCCTGGCGGGGCGTGGTGCTCGCCACGGACAAGGGCGTGTCGGCGTTGAGCCATGTCACGCTCAGTCACTGTGGGCAGGCCTCGGGAGAAGGGGCCTGTCTGGCGGTATTGAACAAGGCGGCGCCCGTGCTCCAGGACGTGACGGTGCGCGGCAGCGGTGGTGCCGGAGTGAAGGTGGCGGAGGAAGGCGGTTTCGGTGCGGAGTCGGCGCGGCTGAAGGTGACGGACAGCGCGGGCTACGCGGTGCGCCTGGATGCCAACCAGGTCAGCACGCTGCCGGCGGAGTGCACCTTCACGGGCAACGTGCGCGATGCCATCGAGATTACTGGCAATGTCTTGCGCACGCAGACCTGGACCCCGCGCTGTGGTGCCTACGTGCTCAATGGCGTCATCAACGTGGAAGGTCCTGATCAGGACACGAACATCACGCTGACGCTCTCCGCTGGGACGGAGTTGCGCTTTGGGGCCAACGCCGAGTTCAATGTTGGCTTCAACGGGAAGATGGCGAATGTAATGGTCGAGGGGTCCGCTACCGCGCCCATCCGATTCACGGCGGATTCGGACAACCCCATGCCCGGTCATTGGAGAGGCGTGCATATTGCTTACTGGCGCGTTCCCAGCCGCATCACCCACGCCATCTTCGAGTACGCGGGGGCCGGGGATCACAGCCTCGAGCTTGATGGCAGGGGCAATCTGAATCTCTATGGAAGCCGCAATGTTCCCACCCCTGTCGTCAGCAATGTCATTCTTCAAAAGAGCAGCGGACCCGGTCTCTACGTGGGACACGTGGGAGTTGGTGCGGGTTCGGGCAAGCTGACGGTGCGTGACAATGGGCGGTATGCCATGAGCATCAACGGGGATGATGCCGGCTCCGCGCTCGTGGACACTGTCTTCATCAACAATACTCCCAATTCCGTGGAGATCCTGGGCGGTATTGGCACCACCCAGACCTGGCCCAAGTTGAGCGTTCCTTATACCATCACCAGCCGGATGGAGGTGGGCTCCATCTACAACCCCACACTGACCCTTACCGCGGGGACGGAAATCCAGTTCGCCCGGGGGGCGTCGTTGGTGATTGCTTATAGTTCTATCTGGAAAGCAGCCCTGGTTGCCAAGGGAACAGCGGCTGCACCCATCCGCTTCGTCCCGGATGTGGAAACCCTTGAAAGGGGTTACTGGAACGGACTGCATTTCTGGAAGGCGGACGGGAGCGTTCTGGACCATGTGCTCGTCACCAACGGGGGGGTTTCGAACAACAGCAACCCGGGCGATGGTGTCTTGGGCGATGCGAACGTGAACGTCTACCGGGAGATTGGCCCCTTCATCACCAACAGCAGCTTCATGTATGCAACCGGATGTGCGATCCGGGGCGCCAGCGGGTTTCGCGAAGGGACCACCCAGGTCACCACGCAGTTCCTCGACGCCGCGTACAAGAACACCGCCACGTCCAACACTGGCAACAGGCAGTGCCCGTTCTGACGCACCAAGCGCCTGTCCCGAGGCTGTCATCCTGGCGGGGACTGGCCTGAAGCAGCCCGGCGGCGGAGGAGCGCCGCCGGGTTGTCAGTGGGAATTGCTCGGAGGCGGGGAAGGGGAGCGGAGGGAGGAGGCGCGCAGCAGGCGGAGGACGGCGGCGCGCAGCTCCTCATTGGTGGCGCGGGACTTCACCAGCACGGCGGACACCTGGCGGGCCAGCTCCGCTTCGGCCTCGCGCACGGAGAAGAGCACCACCGGGGCGGCGGCGAGCAGTGGCTCCAAGGGCATCAGCCCTCCGTCGGGCAGGACGTTCTCGGCGATGATCAGCGGGAAAGGCTCGGCGCGGAGTTCGGACTCGGCTTCCGCCGGGCCGCGCGCGGGGACCACGTCCGCCACGTCCCTCAACACGTCCGCCACCACGCGGCGGTTGTCCTCGTCCGCCTCCACGTGCAGCAGGCGCGGGCGCCCGGACCCTGGCCCGGAGGCCACGGCCGTCTTCTCCCGGAGCGGCCCGGGCGTGTCTCGGGGGTCCGCCGGGGCATGCCACTCGGGCAGTTCCACCCGGAAGGTGGTGCCAACGCCCTCGCGCGAGACGAAATCCAGCGTGCCTCCGAGCTGCGTCACCAGCGCCCGGGTGATGGAGAGCCCCAGTCCGGTGCCTCCCTTGCGCCGGCTGTCCGAGCCATCCGCCTGGGCGAACTTCTCGAAGATGCGCGCGCGGAAGGACTCGGGGATGCCCGGTCCGTGATCCTCCACGCTCACGCGCAGCCGCGAGCCCACCCGCTCCAGCCGCAGCGTGACGCGCTCACCGCGCGGGGAGAACTTGAGCGCGTTGGACAACAGATTGGCCAGCACCTGGAGGAAGCGGTCCCCATCGACCAGGGCCCGGGCGCCGGGCGCCGCCAGCGCCAGCTCCACCCGGGCGCCGCACTCCTCCGCGTAGCCCTGGTGCGCCTCGACGGCCTGGGCGAGCAGCGTGCCCAGCTCCAGGGGCTCGAGCTGGAAGTCCAGCTTGCCCGACTCCATCTTCTCCAGGTCGAGGATGTCGTTGATGAGGCGGATGAGGCGCTCGGTGTTGGTCCGCGCGATGCGCACCATGTCCTGGGCCTGGGGAGGCAGCTCTCCGAGGATGCCCCCCTCCAGCAGGCCGAGCGAGCCGCGGATGGAGGTCAGGGGCGTGCGCAGCTCATGGCTGACGGTGGAGACGAACTCGCTCTTCATCAGCTCCACCTGGCGCTGCTTGGCCTCCAGGCGCTTCTGCTCGGTGACGTTGCGCGCCACCCCGTAGAAGATGCCCTCCTCCACGTTGACGGTGGCGTTCCACTGGAGCCAGTGCCAGGTGCCGTCCTGGCCCCGGCAGCGGTGCTCGAAGCGGGGGAGCGGCTCGCCCTGGGCCCCGCGCGCCAGCCACTCGGCGGTGGCGGCGCGCTCCTCCTCGTGCACCAGCTCCAGCAGCGGCCTCGCCAACAGCGCCTGCTCGGAGTAGCCGAGCGTGCGGGTCCACGCCCGGCCAAGCTGCCGGAAGGTTCCATCCAGCCCGGCGATGCAGAGCATGTCCACCGACAGCTCGAAGAAGCGCTCCTGCTGGGCCAGCGCGGTGCGCGCCTCCTTCATGGAGAGGGCATTGAGTTCCAGCTCCACCCACGAGGCCAGGTCCTCCAACTGCTGGCGCTCCGCCTCGGTGAAGTCGCGCGCCCGGCGATCGAGCAGACAGAGCGTCCCCATGGGGCTGCCGTCCGAGGCGTGGATGGGATGACCCGCGTAGAAGCGCACGTGGGGGGTGCCCGTGACGAGCGGGTTGTCGGCGAAGCGCGGATCCTCCAGGGCGTCGCGCACCACGAAGGTGTGGGGGGTGAGGATGGCGTGGCCGCAGAAGGAGATGCCGCGCGCCGTGGAGGGGATATCCAGGCCCACCCGCGCCTTGAACCACTGCCGCGACTCGTCCAGCAGCGACACGAGGGAGATGGGAACCTGGAACAACCGCGCCGCCATCCGGACGATGCGGTCGAAGCGCTCCTCGGCCGGGGTGTCCAGCAGCTCCAGGCGCAACAGGGCCTGCAGACGCCTGGGTTCATCGAGCGGCAGGAGGGGGGGGATCATCCAGCTCCAGTCTATCCCGCGCCCCTGGAACGTGGGGGTTCGCCGTCCGCTCGTCCGCCCGGGGAGAAGGGTCTCCGGGGGGAGTCCGGACGTGTCCTGGACGCCGAAGAGCCAGGGCCCGGTCGGGGGGTCCCCGGCGCATCAGGGAAGCGGGCCCGTCATCCGCGCGGCACACGCCTTACGGTTCAAGAGCAACACGACAGCGCGGAGGCGCCCCATGACACACATCAACCAGGAGATTCCCCGGGAGCAATGGGCGGATTACCTCGCCCGGATCAGCAAGCAGGAACACGACGAATGGGTGCGCGTCGAGTCCATCAGCCCCGATATGGGAGACCAGCCCCTGTCCGAACGCCTGCCGCTCGTCGACATCATGCTGGAGACCAAGGGCAGTGAGGCGGGCACGGTGCAGATCATCGTGGGCCGCGAGAACGAGGAAATCACCCATCGCATCCTCGAACCGGAGCGCCTCGTCGCCGAGTTGAACGGGAATGGCGGCGTGTTGGAGTGTCTGGAGATCTGTGAGCGCGGAAATGGCAAGACGCTCATCTTCTTCGAGCGCACCTCCATCTTCGATGAAATGGGGGCCTCGATCTGAACTCCGAGCCGCGACGCGCCTGGAGCGTGGCTCCAGGCGTGCTGGCTCACCGGGGCTCGGCCTTCTTGAAGCGCAGCCGCCTGGCCGCTTCGAAGTTCACGCGGTCCCGTGGCGGCGTTGTCGCCACCAGCCCCTCGAGCATGCGCTTGGAACTCTGGAAGATCTCCTCGACGGCGACCTCGAAGGCGTCGGTGTTCTGTTTCGACGGCTTGCGAGTGCCGGCGATCTTCCGGACGAACTGCAGCGCCGCCGCGCGGATGTCTTCGTCGGTGGCGGGAGGCGCGAAGTTGAACAGGGGCTTGATGTTCCGGCACATGTCCCAAGTCTAGCAGCTCGTGGCCCACGCTTCCGCGCTCCGGACTTCAGCCGAGGAAGTGGGCCAGGTGACGCAGGAGCTCCTCCGGGCGCTCCTCCGGAATGGCGTGGCCGCATTCGGGAATGAGGTGCCCGGTCACGTCGTCGGCGAGGGGCACGAGCTGGCGGTACAACGCCTCGCCGACCACGTTTCCGCCCAGTGCCAGGGTCGGAACCCTCAGCCGGGCCCGCGCGGCCTCCTGGATGAGGGCGGCGTTGCCCTTGAAGGCCCGGTAGGGTCCGAAGCCGCCCCGCAGGCCCTCCACTCCGGAGAAGGCGGCCACGTATTCGTCACGCGCCTCGGGCCGGATGCCCCGTTGCCCGTACGTGTGATGGACGTAGAACCAGTCGAGATAGGCCCCCTCGTTGCCGACCAGGACGCGCTCCGCCAGCTCGGGCACCTCGTGGAAGCCGAACCACCACGGTTTGCCCTGGGCGAGGAAGGACTCCGCGCCCGGCAGGCCCGCGAGGATGGCCTCGCTCAACACCAGCCGGCGCACCTTGCCCGGGTGGCGCAACGCCAGCATGAAGGCGACCTCCGTACCGAGATCGTGCGCGACGACATCGGCGCGGCGCACTCCGAGATGCTCGAGCAGGGCGGCGGCATCGTCGGCCAGGGTGTGCAGGTCATAACCCGTCAGGGGCCGGCTGCTGTGCCCGAAGCCTCGCAGGTCCGGGGCGATCACCGTCCGGGTCGCGGCCAGCGCGGGAATGACGCGTGCCCAGGTGAACCAGGTGAACGGCCAGCCATGCAGCAGCAGCAGGGGTTCGCCGCCGTGACCGGCGAGCGTGTAGTGCACCTGGATGCCATTGAGCTGTGCGAAGTGGTGCCCGAAGCCGGGGGCCTCCAGGGTCTTGAGCGGTCGTGGGGCGGGATTCATGCGCGTCTCCTTGGTGTGAAGGCGCGCATTAGTCACTTCGGGAAACCTGGTGTAAAGAGGACACCTGGAGGTATTCTGGTTACCTGGAGGGAACCATGGCGGCGATGAAGAAGGAGCGCAAGGGAGATGCCTACTCGGCGCGCTGTCCGGCGCGTCTGGTGTTGGATCAGATCGGCGACAAGTGGACCGTGTTGATCCTGGGTGTGCTCGTGAAGCAGCCCACGCGCTTCAACGAGTTGAAGCGCCGGCTCCAGGGGGTGTCGCAGAAGATGCTGGGTCAGACGCTCAAGAAGCTCGAGCGCAACGGTCTGGTGACGCGGCAGGTCTTCGCCACGGTTCCGGTCACCGTGGAGTACGCCATCACACCGCTCGGGCGGACGCTCGCGGGCACGGTGGATGCGCTTCGCCAGTGGGCCGAGCAACACATCGACGAGGTCGCCCGGGCCCAGGAACGCTTCGACGCGCGTCCTTGAACAGGGACGGGACGGGCATCCGGATGGCCGCTGGCTGGAGGCAGGCGGAGTGTATTGGCGTACGTGAAGGAAGCGGGAGGGGTGAGAGCGATTCTGGAGCACCTGGGCCTGCCCCCGGCAGGTGCGAGGCGGGCCCCGGCGCGAGGGCCCCCCCAGGCCGCGTGGTGTTGAGGCTTACGCCTCCCCAGAGCCAAAAGGCCCAGTCACCTACCGCGCACCCCATGCAAGCGCGGCCTGGGCAGTCGTGTACCTCACGGGGCTGCGCGGCCTGTCCACCCGCCTGGCTCACTGCTCGGGCGGCCCCTGTCAGCGGTCCTCCTCGGCACCTGCGCTCCAGCCCTCACCCTCCACATGGCCTCTATCCCGCCTATACGCGGGACATGGTGCTGGATATAGAAAGCGATGTTTTGGATCCAAAGTGGCGCGTCTGGAACAGCGGCGTCCATGGGATGGAACAATGGGGCCGGATCAGGCGGCCTGTTGTGGCAGGACCGGGTGGTAGGGCAACTCCAGGGTGAACGTGGCTCCGCGTCCGAGCCCCTCGCTGTGGACGGTCAGGGAGCCCCCCATCTCCTGGGCGGCCAGGGCACTCGCGTGCAGGCCGAAGCCGTGCCCGTCCGCGCGCGTGGTGAAGCCATGCTGGAAGATGCGGATGAGCATCTCCGGCGCGATTCCCATCCCATTGTCATGGATGCCGATGCGGAAGCGGTCGGTGGAGACCTGCTCCAGCTTCACCGTCAGGAGCCGTTCGCCCGGCGCCACCGTGTCCAGGGCGTATTTGGCGTTGCTGACCAGGTTGACGAGGATCATCAGCGTCTTGTGCTTGTCCGTCATCACGGGGGGCAGGGACGCGAGGTCGCGCACCACCTTCACCTGATGACGGGTCAGCCCGGCCGCGTTGATGCGCAGGGCGTCCTCCACCAGCTGCTCCAGGGTGACCTGCTCGTGCAGCCGGGGCGTGCGGGCGTAGTTCTGCTGCACCTTGACGATGTCGCCGATGTGCTCGGTATAGCGGCCCACGTCATCCAGCAGCGAGATGATCTGCTCGCGCTCCTCGTGCAGGTTCTTCCCCAGCTTGTCCAGGAAGGGCATCAGGTGACGTCCTCGCGCGTCTTGCCTGAGGAAGGTGGTGAGGTCGGACTGTTGCTCCTCGAGCATCCGGGCCACCCGGCCCACGTGGTCCACGCGCATCCCAGCCATCCGGTCCTTGGCGAGCTGGGCCGAGGTGTAGACGCTGTTGAGCACGTTGCCCACGTTGTGCAGCACGTTGGTGGCGATCTCCGCCATGCCCGCCCGCCGGGCCGTCTGCAGCCACTGCGTGTGGAGCTCCTTGATCTCCCGGGTGCGCTCCTCCACCCGCTGCTCCAGGTTCTCATTGCTCTGGCGCAGGGCCTCTTCGCGACGCTGGACCTCGTCGGCCATGAGTTGGAAGGCGCGGGCCAGTTGCCCCAGCTCATCGTGGCGAGCGGTATCCAGCGCCACCTTGAAGTTGCCGGCCGCCACCTTGTCGGTGGCCTGGGTCAGGTTCTCCAGCGGACGGGAGATCTGCTGTTGGAGCACCCGGTACATGATGATCAGCTCCACCAGCAGCGACAGCAGGCCGAGCAGCAGCACGTAGCGGGCCGCGGCGAAGGCGGGCTGGGTCACCATGCTCTCGGGCAACACCGTGGCGAGGTACCAGCCGGGACCCTTCAGCCGCATCACGGCGATGTACTCGTCGTATTCCGGCAGCTCCAGGAGGGTCTGATCGGGCGCGCGGTTCTTCACCCGCTCGAAGATGTCGCGCAGATGGGCCGCGTTCTCCTTTGAGCCGAGACGATTGGCCGCGGGCTGCTCGGCGGCGTGCGGGATGTTGTAGGGCGTGGTGACTCCCTCCAACTTCAGATCGGGATGCGCGATGAGCTGGCCGTCCTCGCGGAAGATGATGTTGTAGGCACCGGGCAGATGATCGTTGACGGTGCGATGCATGAACTCGTCGAGGAGCACATCGTGGCCGATTGACGCGACATGCTGTCCGTCCACGTCCACCGGCGTCCCGACCGAGGCCATCCATGCGTGGGAGACGTTCTCCAGATAGATGCCCGTCCAGATGGTCTTCCTCTCTGGGTTGTTCTTGGGCTGGGTGAGCGCGTAGTCCTCGTAGTCGGTGATCGAGAAATCCGAGCTGGCCTGCTGTGCCCAGGAGGGCGCCCACGGCCAGAAGCCCACGATCGCCCCCTCCATCAGGTTGATGTAGATCGTGTTGAACCGGACGCTGAGGGCCCGCCCATACCAGGTGAGCACGTCATACGCGGCCATGAACCGGGCGCGGAACCCGGCGTCGATGACCACGTGCGGAGCAATGAAGCCCTGCACCTCTCTCGACCCGTCGACGAGCTCGGGTCTGCTGCGGACCGTGCCATCGGGCAACCGCACGAACAGCCGGTCGAAGCGGGCGCTCACGTCTTCCCGCTCGAGCGCCCGGATCCGCTCCTCCAGGGCTTTCTTGAGGAAGGCGTGGTTGTCCTCCGCCAACACGAAGAGGGCCTGCTCCCGCGCGCTCCGTTCCGTGACATGCTGCTGTAACTGCGCGAGTGCCTTGGTGCGCAGGGTGTGAAGCATGTGGAGATAGCTGAAGAGCGTGGAGAGGGCGATGATGACTCCGATGCGCCCCCCCATCTTCAGGAGCGTCGTTCGGGCCAGCGGGGCTCGGGGGCTGGACGGTATAGGCATGAGGGCTCGCGAACCTGGCCTCGTCCTGTGGATTCCAAAACACGTCCAGTGAAAGACGCGCCAGGCCTGATCCGATACCTGAACCATACCGTGGAATCTTCCTTCGGGGAGCCTGCGAGGGCTCGAGGGACGCGGTGCTCGGCTGTGACATCAAGCGCTGCCGCGCGCGTAGCGCCAGGAGGCGGTCACGAGCGTGGTGACCACCTCGATCTCGGCCGGATCCCGCGGCGCGTAGACCATGACGATGTCGCGGGAGACGCTGGGATAACCGGCGAGGGGATGCTTCTCCGCCCAGCCGCTCGCGATCGCCTTGCTGCGCAGCGGTTCCGGCAGGGGCAGGTGGAGGCTGCCGTCCGGACTCGGATGGAGGTGGGCGAACTCCAGGCCCAGCAGGAAGGCCTCTTGCGGACCGTGGGCGTCCTGCTCCTTCAGGTAGAAGCCCGGCCCCACCTGCTTTCTCTTCTCCGCAACGGCGTACAGGCTGTTGTTGAGGAGGTTCAGGAGGACCCGCCCGAAGTCCTGCGGAGCCAGCTTCATTGCCATGCTCTTCGATCTTCCCGACGTTCTGCTCGAGCCAGCTCAGCAGCTCATCCATCCGCTGAAGCGAGGAGCCCCCCTGGCCTGACGGCTGCTCCTTCAGCTCCTCGCGCAGCTCCTTGACGAGACCCGCCGAGAGCTGGGCGAAGTTGTTCACGATGTGAGGCGTTCCAAAGCCTGCCGTCAATCGAGGGTCTCCACGCGGTTATCGTCGTCTGGCTTGAGCGGCAGTTTCCCCGTCCGGTGTCGCGATGACGGCCACATCAGGCGAGCTACGCGAGGAATTCCCGGGCGAGCCGCTCATAGCCTATTACGCCAAGACAATCCTATCGGACTTCTGCTCGCTAGCCCGTCACGGCATTTTTCCGGAGCCGATCCGCGAAGAGCTTTAGCCTGGCTCAGTCCCCAGGCGACCATTCCCGGCAGCGTGCGAGGACTGAGCCTGCCCCACGTAACTGGGGCAAGCCCATACGCCATCACTCCGCTCGGGCGGACGCTCGCGGGCACGGTGGATGCGCTTCGCCAGTGGGCCGAGCAACACATCGACGAGGTCGCCCGGGCCCAGGAGCACTTCGACGCGCGTCCTTGAACAGGGACGGGACGGGCGTCCGGATGGCCGCTGGCCCGGGCCCGCCTCCTTCACATCCAGTGCCCGCTGCCCTCTGTCTCTTCGAGGAGGACGGAGCAAGGATGGAACCCGACAAGGTGGATCTGGTGTTCGAGGGGGGAGGTGTCAAGGGCATCGCACTGGCGGGAGCGGTCGAGTACCTGGAGACGAGGGGGCTGAAGCCGCAGAACGTCGTGGGCACCTCGGCTGGAGCCATCGTCGCGGCGCTGGTGGCGGCGGGGTACTCGTCGAGGGACGTGCGCGGCATCATGGCGGGGCTCGACTACCGGCGCTTCCGGGACATGAGCCGCCTGGATCGGCTCCCCGTGGTGGGCCCCGCGCTGAGCCTGCTCCGGGAGAAGGGTCTCTACGAGGGCGCCTACCTCGAGAGCTGGTTGCGCAAGCTGCTGGCCGACTCGCCTCGCCGGGTGCACACCTTCAAGGACCTGCACTGGGAGGATGAGGAGGGACGGGAGGTCGACCCGAAGTACCGCTACAGGCTCCAGGTCGTCGCCACGGATCTCTCCCGGCGCAAGCAGCTCGTCCTGCCGTGGGACATCCAGGACTATGGGCGGGATCCCGAGCAGCTCGACGTGGCCTGGGCGGTGCGGATGAGCATGAGCATCCCCCTGTTCTTCGAGCCCGTGCGGCTCCAGGATGGCCAGGGACACACGAGCTTCATCGTGGATGGCGGCGTGCTCAGCAACTTCCCCGTCGACATCCTCGATGACGGGAGCGCCCACCCGCGCTGGCCCACGTTCGGACTCAAGCTGGTGGAGCGGACGTGGGCGGATGGCCGGGAGGAGGTGGTGCCGAGCCGCATCCAGGGGCCCTTCTCGCTGCTCGAGGCGGTGATCTCCACCATGCTCGAGGCGCACGACACGCGCTACGTCGAGCAGAAGAACTTCGATCGCACCATCGCCATCCCGACCCTGGGCGTGAAGACCACGGACTTTGGTCTGCGCGCGGAACAGGTCCACGCGCTGTACCAGGCGGGCTACACGGCCGCCGAGCGGTTCCTCCAGACGTGGGACTTCCAGGGGTGGATCCGCAAGTACCGCCAGCTCGAGCCACCGAGCCAGGAGCCGGTGAGTGAGAGCGCCCGGGAGGGTATCACGGCCCTGGCGTCAGCGATCTGAGGGGAGAGTCCGTCCATGGGTGAGGCGCGTGAGGGCTCCTCCACGAGCGCTCGGCTGGCGGCTCCCCGTCCGTCTCTTGGGAAAAACCCAGTCCCCGAGGACAATCGCCCGAGCCGCGCCGCGAGCCCATCCCCGCGAGTGCCGCCACGCAGCCATGGCGAATCTCTCCACGCCCGAGACACTCCCCTCCGCGCACCCGCCACCCGAGCCCCGGCGGGAGGCTTCCGCGCCCCCGGTGATCCGCTCCTGGCTCTTGGCGCGGCTGGACTCCCTGCTCTCGGAGCCGTTGCGGCGGGCGGAGCCCTCGGAGCTCGTCCGCCACCGGCTCATGGTCGGCGCCGCCTGCTTCTTCTCGCTGATGAACGTGGTGTTCCTGCTGCGCTCCTTCTCGCAGGGCAACCACCCGTATGCGGCCCTCCTCGCCAGCGTCGGCTACCTGGGGACGTTGGTGCTGGCGCGCAGGGGCCGCACTCCCATCGCGCCCGCGATGGTGCTGCTGGCGACCCTGTCCCTGGGGCTGGTGATCACCACCTTCGTGAGCAGGAGACCCACGGGCGGCGATCATGCCGTGAACATGTTGCTGCCCGTCCTCGCGGTGTACCTGGTGGGGCCACGGCTGGGATTGTCCATCACCCTCGTCCTCTTCGTGGCGCTGGGCCTGCTCCACCCGTATTACCGGTCGCAGGTGGGCATCGACCCCAGCACCCTCACCATCAGCGGCCTCTGGTTCAGCCATGTGTTCGCGGGCATCTCCTCCCTGGGTGTATGGGCCCTGAGCTCGTTGCACAGCACCGCGCGCGACGCGGCGCAGGCCACCATCGAGCGCACGGTGCGCGAGCTTCGCGACAGCCAGAGCAAGCTCAACAGCGTCTTCGAGAGCACCGACGACATCGTGGTCTCGATCGATTCACAAGCGCGCCTGCTCACCGCGAACTCGGCCGCGAGGTTCATCTACGAGCACCGTGGCGGCATCGTGCTCGAGCCGGGGATGCCCCTCTTCCAGAATGAGCCGCCCGAGAGCCGCAAGGCCTGGGATGCCCGGCTCGTCCAGGTGCTCCAGGGCCAGCGCCTGCGCTTCGAGCAGATCTACCAGGACCAGCAGGGCCTGTTGGTGCTGGACACCAGCGTGCATCCCATCGTGGAGGAGGGGGGCCAGGTCGTGGGGATGACGATCTTCGGCCGTGATGTCACCGCCCGGAGGCAGGCCGAGGCCCGGCTGGGGGAGATGCACCGCACCCTGGTGGACGTCTCGCGCCAGGCGGGCATGGCCGAGATCGCCACCGGCGTGCTCCACAACGTGGGCAACACCCTCAACAGCGTCAACATCTCCACCAGCCTCGTCATCGATCAGATCCGCAGGTCCCGGGTGACGAGCCTCACCCGGGTCGCCACCCTGCTGCGTGAGCACCTGGCCGACGTCCCCGCCTTCTTCGCCCGGGATCCCCAGGGCCAGAAGCTCCCGTCCTTCCTCATCGCGCTGTCCGAGCAGCTCCAGCAGGAGCGGGAAGCCATGCTCCGGGAGATGCACTCGCTGGGAGAGAGCGTCGAGCACATCAACTCCATCGTCAGCATGCAGCAGAAGCACGCGCGGGCCGCGGGCGCCGTGGAGCATGTGGCCGTGCCGCAGCTCATCGACGAGGCGTTGCGCCTGCACGCCGTCTCCTTTGATCGTCTGCGCATCCGCGTCGAGTGCGACTACGACGAGGTGCCCCCCATCTTCGTGGACCGGCACAAGCTGCTGCAGATCCTGATCAACCTGGTGAGCAACGCGCGGCATGCGCTGGTGGCGAGTCCGAAGCAGGACAAGCGGTTGGGCATCCACGTGCGGCGCGCACCCGAGCCAGGGCAGCTGCACATCGAGGTGACCGACAATGGGGTCGGCATCGCTCCGGAGAACCTGGGGCGCATGTTCTCCCAGGGCTTCACCACGAAGAAGATGGGGCACGGCTTTGGCCTGCACATCAGCGCCCTGGCCGCCGCGGAGATGAAGGGGCGGCTGTCCTGCTCCAGTCCTGGCCTGGAACAGGGGGCCACCTTCCTCCTCGAACTGCCGATGCAGACCGAGGTCCCAGTGGTCCAGGAGGAAGCGGAAGCCTCCTGAGGGGGCTGGGAGGGCGGGTGCTCAGGCCCTCCGCCAGAGCAGGGCGAGCAGCCGGGGCACGTCCGAGCGCGGTGCGCCCGGGTCCCGGCCATCCCTCGCTCGCACCAGCACGAAGCCCGCGTCCGCGGCCGCGTTCAGGTACTCCGAGACGTCGTGCAGGTGGCTGCGGACGTTCTGGAGGGCGCCGGTGTCCGGGTCCACGAAGTACGCCTGCTTGCCCTGGAGCTGCCGGAAGGGGTGCAGCTCGCAGACGAAGAGCGCGCCGCCTGGCCTGAGGACTCGCCTGGCCTCGGAGAAGACGAAGGACAGGTCCTCGATGTGCTCCAGCACCAGGTTGCAGGTGACGGTGTCGCGAGAGGCCTCCGCGGCGGGCCAGCGCTCGCGCAGGTCATGCAGGAAGAACTGGACGTGGTGCACCCCCGGGCGCTCGCGGGCGCGGTTCAACATCTTCTCCGAGGCATCGAGCGCGAGCAGGCTGTGGGCCCGGGGGGCGAGCCACTCGGTGTTCTTCCCGGTGCCGCAGCCGATCTCCAGGACGTCGCCTCGAAAGAGGGCTGGGTCCTGGCCCTGGAGGATGGCGGCGTCGAGGTCACGCGTGGCGTTGGCCTGGGTGTCGTACACCTCGGACCAGACGTCGTATGCGGTCGCCACTTCGTCGGGGGGGCGCTTCGTGGTCATCTTCATCTCCTCCGCGGGGAGGTGACGAAGGCTCGCCACCTTCCCGTGTCTGGGGCCTCGCGGCCCACGGGTTCAGGTGACGTAGCTTTGTTCGCCCCCTCGAGGAGGAGGCCCGCAGCAGCGTCACTGCTGCGGTCCAGCGCTCGTCTGGCTACCACGCCCTCGAGGAGGGTGTCAAAGCCTCCCATTGCCGCGGGGGGGACTCTCCTTTGGGTGCGGTGGAATTGTAATCTTGCGTCTCCAAGGGCCACTTCCCCCACGGCCCGGAGACACGCGACATGACTCCCCAGGCCGATGCCAATGCTCCCTCTCCCGAGAACCTTCCGCTTCCGCCCGGGAGTTCGGGACTCCCGCTGCTCGGCGAGACGTTGGATTTCCTGCGCTCCAGTGGGGCCTTCACCGCGCGCCGGCGGCGTCAGTATGGCCCCGTCTTCCGCTCGCACGTGTTGGGCTCGCCCACCGTGTTCCTGCTCGGCCCGGACGCCATCCAGTGGATCTTCGCGGGCGAGGGCAAGTACCTGAAGAACCGCTGGACTTCGGGAGTCCGCCGACTGCTCGGAGCCAACAGCCTGGCGCTGCTCGAGGGCGAGGAGCACCTGGAGCGCCGCCGCCTGCTCGCGCCCCACTTCAGCTACGCGACGATGCGCGGGTTCGTGCCCGCCATCGAGTCGCTCGCCACGCGGCACTTCGAGCGCTGGGCGGCGCTCCCGGGGGATTTCACCCTGTGGCCCGCCATGCGGGAGCTGGCCTTCGAGATCGCCCTGTCGCTCATCTTCGGCCAGGACACCGTGGACGTGCCGTTCCTGATGCGTCACTTCCAGACGTGGACGGCGGGGCTCTTCGTCCCGCTGGCGGTGAACCTGCCCTGGACGACGTTCGGACGGGCGCTCGCCGCGAAGAAGGCGATGATCACCTATCTGGATCAGCTCGTCGCCGAGCGGCAGAAGCGCACCGAGCAGCCGCCGGATCTGCTGGGCTCGTTGCTGCGGCACCGCGAGGGTGAGGAGCCCCTGTCGCGAGAGGCCATCGTCGAGGAGTTGCAGTTGCTGCTCTTCGCCGGACACGACACCACCGTCACCGCCACCTGCAACCTCATGCTGCTCCTGGCCCAGCATCCGGACGTGCTCCAGAAGGGCCGCGAGGCGGTGGCGGGCCTGGAGGGTCCGCTCACCCTGGATGGGCTGCGGGCGATGCCCTACCTCGTGCAGCTCATCCACGAGGGGATGCGCCTCATTCCCCCCATTGGCGGGGCCTTCCGCGTCACCACGCGGGACGTGGCCTACAACGGCTACCGCATCCCCAAGGGGTGGATGGTGCCCGTGAGCATCCGGACGGCGCACGCGGGCGACCAGTGGCCGGCCCCGGAGCGCTTCGATCCCGAGCGCTTCAATTCCGCGAGCAACGAGCAGCGCAAGCCGGGCACGTTCATCCCTTTTGGTGGGGGACCGCGCATCTGCCTGGGACAGCACTTCGCGATGGTGGAGATGAGCGTGATGCTGGCGCTGCTGCTCAAGCACTACACGTGGGAGCTCGTGCCGGGCCAGGATCTCTCGTACATCATGGTTCCCTTCGCCAGGCCTCGAAGCGGCATCCAGCTGCGGTTGCGCCGGCGGGACTGAGCGCGTCAGAGGACGGCGTCCACGGCGCGGCGTACGCGGGCCCAGTCGAAGTTGTCGGCGGGGTCCGTCTTGCGGCCCGGGGCCACGTCGCGGTGGCCGAGGATGTTCTCCTTGGGCACCCGGTACGTGCGGGCCAGGTACGGCACGAGCCGCTCCAGGATGCGGTACTGCTCTTCCGTGAAGGGCGTCGTGCCGGAGCCGTCGTTGGTGAGCTCGATGCCGATGGAGCGCAGGTTGACGCTGGGCTTCGTCTCCCCGTACAGCGAGGACACCCCGGCGTGCCAGGCGGCGCGTGAGTCCTGCACCAGTTGGTAGAGCGTCCCTCCGGGCGCCACGAGGTAGTGCGCGCTCACGCGATTGGGACCGCTGCCCTTGCGCAGCGTGGCCAGGTCCACGCTGGCGCGGTTGGAGGCGGTGTGGTGCAGGAGGATGACGTCGATGTCCGTGCCCCGGCGCGGCTCGTGGTTGGGGGAGGGCTTGGACACCACCTTCGGCTTGTAGACGGGTATCAGGGCCTTGAGGAGCGCCGCGCGCGTGCCGGGCCCATAGACGCCGTCCGGGGGGAGCCGCCAGTCGCTCTGGAAGGACTGGAGCGCGGTCTTCGTCTTCGGCCCGAACTCCCCATCCGCCCGGGCTGTCAGGTACTTGAGCCGCACCAGCACCGTCTGGAGTTGTTGCACCTCGGGTCCTTGCGAGCCCTCACGAAGCTCTCCCTCGGGCAGCGACGAGGAGGTCGGCGCGGGGGAGAGGGCCATGGCGGAAGCAGTGGTGGACATGGGTTCGATCATACCTGGAAGCCATTCGACGGGCCGCTGGCTGGCGGCCAACTGTCCAGCCGAGCGCTGAATGGCACGCCCGCGAGGGAGGTCTCGCCCCTGGGCACGGTATTGGCCGCCAGTCCATGGGGGCTCCCTCCTCAGGAGAGAGGCTCCCTATCTTGAATGTGACGACAGGAGGCCCCGTGGGTCAGGCCCTCGAGAAAGAGGAGTTCACTCCGGAAGAGGTGGCGCGCTTCTCGGCGCGGCTGGAGGAGTCGCTCGAGGCGCTGGAGCGAGTCCTCGCCCGTCCAGGCTTCGGCGTGGGGCCGCGCACGTTGGGTGCCGAACTGGAGGCGCACCTCGTGGACCTGGGGGGCCGCGCCCTGAATGTCTGTGGGGAGGTGCTCGCGCGTGCCCGTCACAGTCAACTGACGGTGGAGCTGGGCCGCTTCAACGTGGAGATCAACGCCGGGGTGGTGCCGCTGGCGGGGAGGCCGTTCCGCGAGTTCGGGGCGGATCTGACGCGCATGCTCGCGCGGTTGCGGCATGCCGCGGGCGAAGTCGGCGGCCGTGTGGCACTCGTGGGCGTGCTGCCCACCCTGCGGCTGGAGGAACTGGTGCCGGGAGTGATTTCTCCCTTGCCGCGCTACCGGGCCCTCCAGCACGGCCTGCGTGGCCACCGCGCGCGCCCCTTCCGGCTGCACATCGAGGGGGAGGAGACGCTCAGCCACGAGCTGGAGTACATCAGCGCGGCGAGCGCCTGCACCTCGCTGCAGTACCACCTGAAGGTGGATCCGGCGGACTTCGCGCGAGCGCACAACGCCGCCCAGCTCGCCATCGCCCCGGTGCTCGCGCTTTGCGGCAACTCGCCGCTCTTCCTCGGACGCAGGTTGTGGCACGAGACGCGCATCACGCTCTATCGCCAGTTGACGGACGGACGCTCGAGTGAGGAGGAGTCGATGGAACTTCCCTCGCGCACGGGTTTCGGCCACGGCTGGGTGCGACAGGGCGCTCACGAGCTTTTCGCCCAGGGGGTGGCACTCCATCCCCCCATCCTCGCGGTCCTGGGACACGAGGCCCCGCTCGAGGTGGTGGAGCGCGGCGGGGTGCCGAGCCTGAGCGAGCTGAGGATGCATCAGGGCACCGTCTATCCCTGGAACCGCGCGGTGTACGATCCCTCGGGCGGCGGCCATGTGCGGGTGGAGATGCGTGCGCTTCCCTCCGGGCCCAGCGTGCCGGACATGTTGGCCAATGGTGCCTTGCTGCTGGGGCTGACCCTGTCGCTGATGGAGGAAGTGGAGGCGCTCGTGTCGCGAATGCCCTTCCGTTGCGCGCGCACGAACTTCTACCGCGCGGCGCGTGAGGGGCTGGACGCGCCCCTGTACTGGCCGGGTCGTCCTGGCCAGCCGCTCGCGGCCCAGCCCGTCCGGGATCTCCTGCCCTGTCTGTTGGCGCGGGCGCGGCAGGGGCTCGTGTCGGCGGGGGTGGAGCCGGAGGATGTGGAGCCGCTCTTCGAGCTGCTCGAGGGCCGGCTGCGCACGGGCCGCACGGGGGCACGCTGGCAGCTCGATGCCCTCGCGCGGCTCGAGGCGGACCGGCCCCGGCACGAGGCGCTCACCGCGATGTTCGAGCGCTACCTGGCCTACTCCGAGGAAGGCATGCCGGTGCATACCTGGCCGGACGTGTGAGGGAGACGGCGTTTCGGTTGAGCACTGCCCGATTGATCATGCCCCTGGTGCGTTCGATCAGCTGCTCCACCGGCCCACGAGCACGCCGAGCAGGAAGGCCACGGCGATGGCGACGGCCCCCCATCCCAGCGGCAGTCCCCGGGGAGTGGTGGCCGTGGGGGAGGGGGAGGACTCCCGGGAAGGCACGGGATCATCGGGGATGACCACGCGAACCCGGATGCCGCCCGAGCGCAAGGCCACCTCGAGATCCTCGAGGAAGCGCTCGTAGTCCTTCGCGGCCAGATCCAGCGGCGTGCCATGGTGGGCCTCGTAGCGCCTCGCCACGGACTCATAGCCGCGCAGCTGGGCCTCCTCCCGGGCGACATCCACCCACCCACAGACGAGGGTGGGTGCCGTGCCGCTCCGGGTGACGAGGGAGAGGGGCTGCCGGGCGAGGCGTCCTCCCGCGGTGCTCGGCCCCTCCGGCTCGTCGATGCGCAGGATGCGCAGGTGGGGTGCGCGACCGTAGCGCTTCTGGGCGAAGCGCTCGCGCAGCCGGTCCGCGAAGAGCACCGCATGGGAGGCGAACATCGTCCGGTTCGACTCGCCCGCGGAGGAAGGGGGGAGCGTCTCGGGCTCCTCGTCCTCCACCACGGGCGCCACCCGCGTCTCGTTCGAGCGCGCGCGCCGGGCGTACTCCCGCTCGTCCTCCTCCAAGGAGCCGGCGCGCGTCTGATCGGACCGTTTCCCGCCTCCCTTGCCCCTGCTGCCATTCGCCATGCGGACTCCTCGTACAGGGCGGAGGATACCTCCCCGGAGGCGGGGCGTCCCCAGGTCCGTCGCTACTCAAGGCCCGGTGTACACGCCGATGGCGCCGGGTTTGCTTTGGGTGCCATCGAAGGCGATGAGGATGCGGCGCTGGGGGCCGGAGCGGTCCACCTGGATGTCCTTCACGGGCAACCAGTGGACGAAGCTGGGGAGCACGCTCGCGCCGTAGAGCAGCACCTCACCTCCGCGCACGCGGCTCAGGCCCTCGCCCCAACTGGCGCCCGCCCAGACACTCTCGTCGCTCGGGTCCGCGGCCACCGCGGACACCCGGCCCGCTCCATCCACCAGCTCGGTGGACAGGGTGCGCAGCCGCTGCCCGTTCGAGTCCAGCAGCGCCAGGCCCCGGGTGAAGCTGCCCACCCACACGCTCTGGTCTCCCATCACCGCCATGCCCGAGACATTGTCATCCACCCGCTGCTCCCGGGTGGGAAGGGTGGGTTCCCTCACGGCATCCGGCCACACGTCGATGCGGTTGGCGCTGTAGGAGCTGCCCTCGGTTTGTACCTGCGCGCTCCAGTAGTTGTAGCCCAGGGTGCCATAGCGGAAGCGGGTGGAGCGGATGGCACCCCCAAACCAGACATCCCCGTTGGGGGTCACGGAGACGCCGTAATACGCATCGGTGAGCAGCACGACCCCCGTCCCGCTCGCGTTCCAGCCGTTGATGGCCGGATGGACATGCTCCATCACCCCCGCGCAGCCGTAGTTCCAGGTCCCCGGGGCGCACGAATAGCCGGTGAAGTCCGCGTTGCCCCAGGCGAAGCCATGGTTGGCGCCAAACCAGACGCTGCGCGTCCTCGGATCATAGGCGATGCGCAGGATGTGACAGAGCTTCTCCCGCCCGCGCGGCTCGGCGGCGACCATGTTGGGCCCCGAGGAGATGTCGTAATGCACCACCTGGATGCCGGTGCCGGAGAGCGTCACGCGATCCGCGTCCCCGCTCTTGTAGATGCTCGCGTCCGGGGTACGGCCCGACGAGGGGGCCGCGTCCCATTCGTCCTCGCACGAGGGCATGCCCGCGGCGGGAGCCTTTCCGCCATAGCCGACGAAGGCCACGCCCGCGGGGCCTCCGGCGACCGAGATGACGTTGAGGTACTTCGTCCCCGGAGGGGCGCTCCCATCGATCATGTAGCCATAGGGGCGCAGGCCGTCCTCCATCGTGAAGCGGCGGAAGCGGGTCTGCCCCTTCTCGAGGACGAACAGCCCGTGCTCTCCGCCCGCCACCCAGAGGTTGCCGCCCGCGTCGGCGCTCACCCCGAGCACACGCGGGGGCAGGCCCTCGGCGCTCCCATAGAACGTCCAGCCGCCCTGGGTGGGGGCGCCGCCGCCGTCCACCGTCACGACGAGCTGGGGCCTCGAGTCCGTGCTGGGTGACTCGCGCGAGTTGAACACGGTGCCATCCGTTCCCGTGGGACTCAGCGAGAAGCTCACCGTGCTCTTGCCCTGGACGGCGGACGTCACGTCCCATTCCACCCAGGAGTTGGCCGCCACGGACCCGGCGCTGGCCACCCAGGTCTGGTTGCCGGGCCGGGTCTGGTAGGTCACCGTGCCTTCCTGCCACGTATCATGTGTCGTGTAGACGGCGGGTCCGTTGACCGTCGCATCCGTGGCGTACAGCCGCAGCTTCGCGCTGAGCACGGTGCCCGTCAGCCCCTGGAGCTCGAAGCGGAGGAAGGACTCGTATTGCGGCGAGCCATCCACCTTGAGGACCGAGGAACCGCCGAAGTTCTGCGTCGCGGCGGCGCCCTCCACCCGGGCATCCGCCACGGGAGCGAAGACCCAGGAGTTCTGCTCGGACTCCGCGGCCAGGGCGGCCATGCCCTGTCCTCCCCATCCACACACACCAGCACCCACTACCCAGACACACACTGCCCCTCTCCAGCTCCGAGCCCCTCTGACCATGTCCTTCTCCCACCGTGGTTGTCGCGTCTTTTCTGCCCGTGGCCGGGGCAGTGCATCCTGGATGCCGTTCGAGGAGAGGGTTTTCGCGAGCCCCCGCGGCTCGAACGGGGAAGGGTATTTCTCCGCGTGGGAAGACGGGAAGACCTGAGTGACTTCCCGCCGCCCACGCGGGGAGAACCTGGAGGAATGCGTCAGGGATTGGCGCCTGACGTCAGAAGCCCAGGGTGCGGATGGCCTTCCGGATGGTGTCCGCGCTGTGCTTCAAACCCTCGCGTTCGGACTCATTCAGGGGCAGCTCCAGCACCGCCTCCACGCCGCCGCGGTTGACGATGCTCGGCACGCTCATGCACACATCCTGGATGCCCAGGTAGCCCTCCAGGCGGGAGCTCACCGGGAGGACGCGCTGCTCGTTGTGGAGCAGCGCCTCGAGGATCTGCGCCGTGGCCAGACCGATGGCGTAGTTGGTGGCGCCCTTGCCCTGGATGACGTGGTAGGCGGCGTTGCGCACGTTGTCGAAGATGCGCTGGCGGTCCTCGTCCGACAGCCGCGCGCGCCCGGGGACGGCCCACTGCATCAGGGGCACCCCGCCCACGGAGGCCGAGCTCCACAGGGGGAGCTCTGAGTCCCCATGCTCACCCGCGATGAAGGCGTGGACGTTCTGCACCGCCACGTTCAGGTGACGTGCCAGCAGGAAGCGGAAGCGCGAGGAGTCCAGCACCGTGCCGCTGCCGAGTACCCGCCTGGTGGGCAGGCCGCTGAGCTTCTGCACCACGTACGTCAACACATCCACCGGGTTGGTCACCAGCAGCAGCAGGGCGTCGGGGGCGACCTTCAGCAACTGGGGCACGAGCGAGCGGCACAGCGCCACGTTCGCCTCCGCCAGCTCCATGCGCGTCTGTCCGGGCTTCTGCTTGGCGCCCGCGGTGATGACGATGACGTCCGCCCCCGCGCACACGCCGATGTCGTCCGAGCCCTCCAGGGTGGCCATGGGGACGAACTGGAGGCCATGGTTCAGGTCCAGCACCTCCGCGTCCACCTTGGCCCGGTTGACGTCGTAGATGGCGAGGTTCTTGGCCACCCCGCGAATCATGGACGCGTAGGCCACGGTGGCGCCCACCGCGCCCGCTCCGATGATGGCGATCTTGCTCACACGCTCTGTCATAGGCGGCGCAGACAACCACACCGGATTCCAGGAGGGGGAGGCAATTTTTCTGACGGTCTTCCGGCGAACGCCCGCGCTCCGCGGAGGAGCGTCCGCGTATCCTCGGAGCGCTGTCTACACCCCGTGGAGAATGCCCCGGAATGATGCGACGAAGCAGGAAGTCTGTAGGGATGCAGTGGGTCGTGGCCTTCTTGGCCTTGGGCCTGATGGCCGGTGGATGCAAGGTGACCGAGGAGCCGCCGCCGGAGCCGCTGCCGCAACCACAGCCGCAGCCGGACCCCGAACCACCCGCTCCCCTCGTGGTGGACGGGCAGCGCTACTCGTTGACCTGGGAGGAGGACTTCGGCGGGGCGTTGAACGGGGGCCAGCCCAGATCCTTTCTCAACACGAACTTCTGGACGAAGGAGAACCTGGGCGTCAACAACGAGCAGCAGGCCTACACCAACCGGGAGTGTCCCGACCATCCGGATGACTGGAATTACTGTGTCGAGAACGGCAGGTTGAGCCTGCGTGCGCGGCACGAGTCCCTGGACTGTGTCG
Organism: Cystobacter fuscus; assembly: GCF_044360685.1. Taxonomy (GTDB): domain Bacteria; phylum Myxococcota; class Myxococcia; order Myxococcales; family Myxococcaceae; genus Cystobacter; species Cystobacter fuscus_C. The sequence continues at coordinate 3,689,949 of NZ_CP043491.1, forward strand.
TCTGGAAGCAATGCACGGCCGACGCCGAGTGTGGCGAGGGGGGCACCTGCGCGGCGACGAAGTACTGCGTGTACGATCAGAACAAGAACGGCGTGTCCGACCACGAGGAGTGCGCGCCCTTCAACGGCACGGGCAACGCGCCGCACAACGAGACGTCGTACACCTCGGGCCGCATCAAGAGCGACGAGAAGGTCGAGTTCCGCTACGGCTACATCGAGTTCCGGGCGCGCATGCCCTTCGCCGAGCTGCCCGCGGGCACCACGCCGCCCAATGGGATGTGGCCCGCCATCTGGATGCTCGGGGCCAACAGCGGCATCGAGAAGGGAGGCCGGGACGACACGGTGGGCTGGCCCATGACGGGGGAGATCGACATCATGGAGTACACCCAGATCAAGGAGAACCCGGTCCTCTATCCCCAGAACGAGGCCATGGGCTTCAACACCCTGTGGCGTGAGTACCCCGAGCCGGGCGAGGGCGCCATGGGGGCGGGGGGCTGGCAGCCCAACGCGTGCAGCTCCTGGCCCAACAACGGAGATGCCAAGTGCGACGGGGACGTGGGCGGGGCGCGCGCGATCTGGGGCGGGAAGACGATCGACTACCACCAGTGGCACACCTGGGGTTTTCTCTGGGACGAGAACGGCTTCAAGATCTACATCGACGCGTTGCCCCAGAACGGTGGGCAGCCGGTGGCCACCTTCAGCACGGGGGACAACGCGACCGAGTTCCGCCAGCCGATGTTCCTCATCCTCAACAACGCGGTGGGTGGGGATCTGGGGTGCTCGGGCTGGTCGGGCCGTGCCTGCACCTCCAGCGCGCAGTGCGCCAATGGCGCGGCGTGTGAGAACGGCATGTGCAAGGAGACGCCGGGGTCGTGCGTCGACATCGACTGGGCGGCCCATGGAGACAAGGCCCAGTTGGAGGTGGACTACGTGCGCTGGTTCCACCGCGACTCGGGTTACGCGCGGGCCAAGGCGGCGCCCTGCCAGGATGGCAACGGCGATGGGACGCCCGACAACATCATCCGCAACTGTGGCTTCGAGGAGGACTACACCTACCACCGCAGCGATCTCTTCTTCGAGGGCGGCGGCGGTCTGACGGACATCATCAACGAGGGCGGGGCGCACGGCTTCGTGCAGTGGGTGCGCGTGGACAACGGGGGAACGCAGCCCTACAGCGTGCAGGTCCGGCAGGAGGGGTTCGCGTTGCAGGCGGGCACGTCCTATCAGTGGAAGGTGGACCTGAAGACGAGCGCGGCCCTCTCCGTGCCCGTGAAGATCACCCTGGCGCACGAGCCGTGGACGACCGTGGCCTCCTTCTCGTGTGACGTTGGCACGGCGTGGACGACGTGCAGCCCGCCCCCGTTCACCGTGACGGCCACGGACACCTACAAGTTCGAGATCGATCTGGGCAACGCCGGCGCGAGCAAGACCAACGGCATCCAGGCGTACATCGACAACATGTACCTGGCGACCACGGCGAACACCTGCCAGCCCGAGTGCACGGGCAAGCTGTGTGGCGATGATGGTTGCGGTGGCGCGTGTGGCGCGTGCGCGGCGGGGACGACCTGCGGCGATTGGGGTCAGTGCGTCGCGCCGAAGTAGGCACGAGCACTCCTGGCGAAGCACCCCGGGCGGCCTCCCGCGATGGTCGCCCGGGGTCCAGACGAGCATGACGGGCCGAAGCTCGCCGACCCGCCGGTGAATGACCCGAGGGGCACGTCCGTTCAGACCCTCATGAGGTTTCGTCTGCTCAAGCTCCCCTGGCTGATCGGCCTGGCGTGCGCCGCTTGGGCGGTGTGCGGGCGTGAGCGGCCCGAGGAGCCCGCCGAAACGTCCTCCGTGGAAGTCACGGAGGCGGAGAGAGGCCAACGCGTGGCCCTCCGGGCCGCGGGGCTCGTGGGCACCTCGTTGCGCCGCTACCCCGTGTCGGACGACTGCTCGGGGCTCGTGCGGCTGGCCTACCAGTCGGTGGGCGTGGAGCTATTGTCGCAGGGCAGGCGTCCTGGCGAGAACGCGGCGAACGCCATGTACCGGCGCGCCCTGCGCGTGGGGGCGTTGCACCACCACACCCCCGAGCCCGGCGACATCGTCTTCTTCCGCGAGACGTATGACCGCAACCGCGATGGTCTGCGCAACGATGGGGTGACGCACGTGGGCGTCATCGAGTCGGTGGCCAGCGACGGCGCGGTCGTCTTCGTGCACCGGGGCGGCAAGGGCGTGGTCCGCGCGCGGATGAACCTGCGCCACCCCGAACGCAAGGGGCCCGGAGGAGAGATCCTCAACGACTACATCCGCCGGGCCGAGCGGGGAAAGCGCGCGCGTCTCACGAGCGAGTTGTTCGTGGGCTACGCGTCGGCCAGCCGCCTGTGAGTTCCGCGCCATTCCCGAGAATGCTCGGCTGAGCGCTCGCTGCCCTATCAACCCTCGCGGGTGGCTTCCGGGGCGACATTGCCGCTCAATATACCGATCGGTATATTGCGGTCATGGATACGCGAGGAGCCATCATCGACCATGCCGTGCGGCTCTTCGCGGCGAGAGGCTATGACGCCATCGGGGTGCAGGAAATCTGCGAGGCCGCGGGCGTCACCAAGCCGACGCTCTACCACCACTTTGGAAACAAGCGCGGGCTGTTCGAGGCGTTGATCCAGGAGCGGTGCCAGCCCTTCCTGGAGACGCTGCGCCGTGCGGCGGACTATGCCGGAGATCTGCCACGGTCGCTCCAGCAGGTGACCCTGGCCTATTTCGAGTTCGCCCGGCGCGAGCCCTCCCTCTATCGGCTCCTGCTGATGTTCTGGTTCATGCATCCCTCGGACGAGGCGTTCCAGCGGGTCGCCGAGTTCAACGAGAAGCAGCACCAGCTCCTGGTGGAGATGTTCCGGGAGGCGGAGAAGGGCCACGGCAACATGAGGGGGCGGAAGCAGGCCCATGCCGCGACGCTGCTCGGGACGATCAACACCTATATCGTCATGTCCCTCAACGGGCATGTCGAGTTGAACGAGCACCTGGCCCACCAGGCCATGCATCAGTTCTCACACGGTATCTACTCGTAGTCCGCCGTCCAATGACTCATCAACCATCCCTTCGCGTCGCCGCGGGGGACGAGGAGTGTTCCATGCCCGCATGGGTTCGTGATGCCGTGGTCTACCATCTCTATCCGCTCGGGATGTGCGGAGCGCCAGCGCGCAATGACTTCACCTCGCCACCCGAGGCCCGGCTGGCGCGGCTCCATGACTGGATCGAGCACCTGCGCGGACTGGGAATGAACGCGCTGTACCTGGGGCCCGTCTTCGAATCGAGCAGCCATGGGTACGATACCGCCGACTACTCGAAGGTGGACCGGCGCCTGGGAACCAACGCCGACCTGAGCCGGCTGGTCGCGGCCATGCGCGCCGCGGGCATCCGGGTCATCCTCGATGGTGTCTTCCACCACGTCGGCCGGGACTTCTGGGCGTTCCGTGACGTGCAGGTGCACGGAGAGCGGTCGCGGTACCGCGATTGGTTCTCGGGGCTCCAGTTCGGAAAGCGCAGCCCTTATGGCGACGCGTTCTCCTATGACGGCTGGAGCGGGCACTACAACCTCGTCAAGCTGAACCTCCAGAACGCCGAGGTCCGCGCGCACCTGTTCGGCGTGGTGGAGCAGTGGATCTCCGAGTTCGGCATCGAGGGGCTCCGGTTGGATGTCGCCGAGGTGATGGATGTCTCCTTCTTGAGGGACCTCGCGGCGTTCTGCCGCCGGCTGCGGCCTGACTTCTGGCTGTTGGGCGAGGCCATCCACGGGGATTACCGCCGCCTGGGCAATCCGGAAACGCTCGACTCCGTCACCAATTACGAGGCCTACAAGGGGCTGTACTCCAGCCTCAATGATCGCAACTACTTCGAGATCGCCTATTCCCTCCAGCGTCAGTTCGGTGAGGGCGGCATCTACCGCGAACTGCCGCTCTACAACTTCGTGGACAACCACGACGTGAACCGGATCGCGAGCACCCTGAAGGAACCGGCGCACCTCCTCCCGCTCCACCTGCTGCTCTTCACGATGCCGGGTGTTCCCTCCATCTATTACGGCAGCGAGTGGGGCCAGGAGGGGGTGAAGCAGGGCGGGGACGATTCTCCCCTGCGCCCCGCGCTCGTCTGGCCCGACGCCCTGCAACGCGCGCCTCGGCCTTCGTTGGTCCGCGAGGTGGCCCGGCTGGCGCGCATCCGCCATCAGACGCGGGCCCTGCGCCAGGGCGCCTACCAACAGCTCCTCGTGACCCACGAACAGTTCGCGTTCCTGCGCCGCTTCGAGTCCGAGCGCGTCGTCGTGGCGCTCAATGCCGCGGACGCTCCGGCGGCCATGCGTCTCGACACGGGCGCCCCCGAGGGGAGCACGTTCGTGGATCTGCTGGAGCCGGGCAGGCGCTTCACGAGCCGTGGCGGAAGACTCGAAATCGAGCAAGTCCCGCCGAGATGGGGGCGGATTCTCGCCTTGTCCTGAAAAGAGCGAATTGGAATCAATGGATGGCGTACACACGCAAGAGAGTGGCGCCTACGGAGAAGAACCGGACGGGCGGAATGATCTACAAGGGGAGTTCTCCAGACCCCGGGGGGCGTCCGATGCAGACGATGAAGAAGCGGCTGGGTGACATCCTGTTGGAGATGGGCGGAGTGGATGGGTTGCAGTTGCAGTCGGCCCTGGCCTACCAGCGCAAGTGGGGTGTTCCGCTGGGGCAGGTGGTGGTGGACCTGCGCTTCTGCTCGGCGGAGCAGGTGCTTCGGGCGCTGTCGCGCCAGGCGGGGCTGCCCGCGACGAATCTGGACGAGGAGCCGTTGGATCCGAAGCTGACGAAGCTGGTGCCGAGGCGCCTGGCGGAGCAGCACCGGGTGGTGCCGCTGCGGCTGGAGGGCCCGCGGGATGATTTGGTGGTGGCCATCGCCGCGCCCGCGAACCTTCATTCGCTGGACGCGGTGCGCAGCGTGACGCGCCGGGCGCGGGTGGTGCCCATGCTGGCCTCGGACTCGGCCATCGCGCGCGCCATCGAGCGGCTCTACCTGGAAGGAGAGGGGGCTCCCCGGCGAGCGGAGCAGGAGGCCATCCAGCTCCCCGAGGCCGAGGAGCACATGACGCTGCATCGGGACTGCATGGCCTCGATGGTGGAGGGTGGGGAGCTGGCCTTCTCGGAGCGCGCCATCCTCCTGCCGGACCTGGATCCCCGGCGCGAGGTGCTGGAGCTGCCCCTGTTCGAGCCGCTGGAGGTGGAGGAACTGGCGGAGTTCCTGGCCCTGAGCGAGGTGGTACTCCCCGAGGCGGTCGAGGATACGAGCGGTGTGCTCATCTACGGCTGGAGCGAGGAGGTAGCGGCCGGGCTGCTGCGCCTGTTGGATGAGGCGGGCTTCCAGGCGCGGGTGGTGGGCGAGGAGCGGCTCCTGTCGGCGGGCGACCATGCGGTGGTGCTCTCGCCGCTGCCGGCGCTGGAGGAACTGGAGCGCTTGCCCCGCTCCCAGTTGCTGGTTGCGGGCAAGGAGCCGGAGCGGGATGTGATGCGGGCCCAGGCCCTGGGCGCGCGGGGTTTCCTGGCGGCGCCGCTGGACACGGACCTGCTGCTGCGCGCGGTGAAGCGGCTGGCGAAGGCGGATGAAGTGCCCTCGCCGTCTCACGCGAGCTGCTGAGGGTCACGGGAGAGCAGGCGCTGGCGCCTGTCGCCTCGAAGAGCAGGTTGCCTCGCAAGCGGGGACGGTGGGGTCCTCACTGCACGGGGCAACCCTTTGCATTTCGACGGCACGGCCATAAGCTCACGGGTCCCCCTCCGGTCGTCATCCGTGTCGCGCCACGCGTCTCGCTGTTGGGACAGGGTTCACGGAGAACCGCGTGAGAAGTCGCCTGCCCCATGAGCCCCCACCCGCCCGAGAACAGGCGAATCCTCGTCGTTGATGACAATGAGGATATCCATGATGACTTCCGCCGGATCCTCGCGCCCCGCGAGGACTCCTCCGACCTGGACGAGCTGGAGGCAGCGCTCCTCGGCGGGACGGGCACGACGACACCCAGGCCGCCGACCTTCGAGCTGACGAGCGCCCACCAGGGCTCCGAGGCACTCGCGAAGGTCCAGAGGGCGCTGGCGGACGGCGTTCCCTACGCGCTCGCGTTCATCGACGTCCGGATGCCCCCGGGATGGGATGGGGTCGAGACGCTCGCGCGCATCTGGCAGGAGGACCCTCGTCTCCAGGCCGTCATCTGCTCGGCCTACTCGGACTACTCCTGGGAGGCCATGAGCACCCGCTTCGGCCGGACGGACCGCCTGCTCGTCCTCAAGAAGCCGTTCGATCCCGTCGAGGTCCGCCAGATGGCGAGCGCCTTGGTGGAAAAGTGGAACCACCTCGCGCGGTCCCCGGCGCCGACGTCCCTGGCTCTCCTCCCTCTCTCCGAGGACGTCGTCCTCCTGCCGCTCCTCGGCCAGGTGGATCCAGAGCGGCTGCGTCAGGTGCGGGAGGCGCTCGTGATGGGGCTGTCGAGCCGGCGCGCGCGGTTCGCCATTCTCGATGTGACGGGGGTGCCGGGCCTGGGCCCCGAACTCGCCGAGGGACTCCTCGGCGCCGCGCGGGCCGTGAGTCTGGCGGGCGCCGAGCTCGTCCTGACCGGTGCGCTGCCCGAGCTCGTGAGGGCCCTGGCGCTCCTCGGGGGCGAAATGGGTGGCGTGAGGACACATCCCACGCTGCAAAGCGGCGTCGCCTTCGCCCTGGAGAAGCCCCGATGAGTGTTTCCACGCGCGGCACCCTGCTGCTCCTCGGCCTCGCGGGTCTCCTCGCGATCGCTGGCGGTGCCCTCCTCGGGTGGCGAACCTCCATGCCGGAGACCACCGCCGTCATGGCCGCCGAGCGGTCTCCTTCCCCGAAGGAAAGCACCGGGACCGCCGGCATGACCATCCGGCTCGCCATGTCCGCCGCCTTCGTGTCCGAGTCGGGGATTGGCGTCTACTCGCGGCTCGCCGAGTACCTGACGCACAAGACCGGCGTCCAGACCGAGTTCATCAGTGGGCTGGCCTACGGGACCATCAACAGCATGCTCGAGGAGGGAACCGTGCACTGCGGTTTCATCTGCGGCCTGCCGTACGTGATGCTCCGCGACACCCCGAGGCCCGCGGCCCGGCTCATCGCCGCGCCCATCATGAAGTCCGCCCGGTATGGGGGGAAGCCCAAGTATTACTCGGACCTCATCGTCCGACAGGACAGCCCCTACCAGTCCATCCACGACCTCGCGGGCAAGACCTACGTCTACAACGATGAGATCTCCAATTCGGGCTACAACCTGCCCCGCTACCGGCTGCTCCAGCTGGGCCTGACGAAGGGGTTCTTCGGCAAGGTGCTCCGGTCCGGCTCCCACGAGGAGTCGATCCGCATGGTCGCCGAAGGTGAGGCGGATGCGAGCTTCGTCGACAGCCTCGTGCTGGATTTCGATCGGGAGAAGGGCTTCGGGCACGCCGCGAAGGTCCGGGTCCTCGAGAGTGTGGGCCCGGCCGGCATCTGCCCGATCGTCGCCTCGAACCGGATGCCGGAGGAGATCCGGGAGTCGCTCCAGCGCGCGCTGGTGACGATGCACGAGGACCCGGAAGGGCGGAAGATCCTCGATGAGGCACTGCTCGAGCGCTTCACCCTCGTGGACGATAGCAACTACGACGACATCCGCTCGATGCGGGAAGCCGCGGACAAGGCGGGCTTCACCCACATCCGATGAGCGCCGGAGGGACACGGATGGCGAACCAGACCCGGAGGCTGCTCTGGCCCATCGCGGGGATGGTGACGCTGGGCGTCGTCCTGCAGGTGTTCTCCCTGCTGGCCGTGGTGGAGAGTGACGCGATCGCGGACCAGAGCCGGCAGTACGTCGCGGTCGCGGCCGACCTGCGCACCACCGCCGAGCAGTTCGAGAACGCCACCTACCTCGCACTCGTCGGACTGGCGACGGCAGACTGGGATCTGCTGGTGCGGCAGCGGTCCACCGCCCAGGCGCTGGCCGGGCGCTTCGTGGCCGCGAACACGGCGATGCTCCAGGGAGGACAGGCGCGCACCGGTGACGTGATGGTGATGCTGCGGGGCGTCGAGGAGCCGGAGGTCCATGAGGCACTCAGCTCCGTGCGGGCGCTGTGGGAGGAGACGCACGCGGCTCACGTGCGTCTGCTCCGCTCCGACAACTACTCCCTCAAGAACAACCCCGAGGTGGAGCGCTTCCGCGCCGAGTCGTCGCGGTTGACCCGGGCACTTGGCGACGTCTCCGTGCTCCTGCAGCGTCGCGCGCAGATGGAGGAAAGTCGACTCGCCGCCGTCCATGGCCTCACCCCGATCGGCCTCTTCCTGCTGATGCTCGGGAGCGCCGCGTTCGTCATCTGGCGCATCCTCCTGCCGTTCGCGGCCTCGACGGAGGAGCTCGCACGCAGCGAGGCGGCGCTGCGGCTGGCCCGCGACGAGCTCGAGCAGCGGGTGGCCGAGCGCACGCGGGAGCTTGCACAGACCAACGAGGCCCTGCGCCACGCCCACGACGGGTTGGAGGTCCGCGTCAAGGAGCGTACGCAGGAGCTGAAGGACGCCCAGCGCCGCGCCGTGGAGCTGGCGCGCCAGGCGGGCATGGCCGAGCTCGCCACCAACGTGCTGCACAACGTGGGCAACGTCCTCAACAGCATCAACACCTCGGCCAGCATCCTGGACGAGCGGCTGCGGACGCTCCGCGTGCAACCGCTCGTCAAGGTCGCCGAGCTGCTCGAGTCGCACCGCGCCGACCTCGCGGTCTTCATGACGGAGGACGAGCGCGGACGGCGTCTGCCCGAGTACCTCGTCAAGCTTGGGCAGCACCTGTCCTCCACGCGCGACGAGCTGCTGGAGATGACGGCGGCGCTCCACCGCCATGTCGAGCACATCCGGATGATCGTCGAGCTCCAGCAGAGCTACGCCACGTCCTCGAGCATCGTGGAGGTGACCTCGCTGCAGGAGCTGGTCGAGGACGCGCTGCGCATCAACGCGGCGGCGCTCGGGCGGCATGGCGTCACGGTCGAGCGGCACTTCGACCCACTGCCGCACGTGATGGTCGACAAGCACAAGCTGTTGCAGATCATCCTGAACCTCATCAGCAACGCCAAGTACGCGGTGAATGACAATCCAGACGGCGAGCGGCGTCTCACGCTGAGGGTCGAGCGTCCCACGGAAGACCGCGTCCAGGTGCAGGTGCGGGACAACGGCATGGGCATCGCGCCGGAGCTGCTCACGAAGATCTTCCAGCATGGGTTCACCACGCGCAAGGACGGACACGGCTTCGGGCTCCACTCGTGTGCGATCGCCGCCCGCGCGCTGGGGGGCTCGCTGGTGGCCTACAGCGATGGCCCCAAGAAGGGGGCGACCTTCACGCTGGAGTTTCCCTACCGGCCCGAGGAGCAGGGCAGCGCATGAGAGAGATGGGGCCACCTGGGCGGCCCATCTCCTATCGCTATCGCGGCGGCTTCGGGCGGTGATTCAGTAACGCCAGATCTCCACCGAGGAGGCTCGATCATTCCAGCCCACGGCGGGCAGATCATCCCGGGTCTGGGGGACATACAGACCCGCGCCGGACCCGTTGTCGTTTTCCCAGAGGTTCGCGCGGTAGTTGCCGATGATCCGGACGGAGGAGGTCAGGTCATTGAACCCCTGGCTGCGCAGCTCCGAGACGGAGCCCGTCAGGTGGCGGAGATCCCCCAGATAGCCCGAGTGCTCGTACAGGTACACCCCCTGTTGGGGCGCATAGCCCCACACCGCGTAGGCATAGTCTCCCTGCCAGCGCATGTAGTGCGCTCCCCACGGCTCATAGGCCCAATTGTCGAAGCCTCCGGGAGCACGCTTGACCAGGACACTCCAGGACTGGAACGGGAAGCGCGCCCGGACCCGCTCGGCCAGTTGCACGGCCCGGTTCTCCGCTGAACCGCTCAAGCCGCCGAGCTGTCCGTCGACGTAGCTCTGCAGCAGGCTCGCGCTGACCGCACTGTCGCTCGACAAGGTATTGAAGGCCACGTGGCTGTAGCCGTTGACCCAGTCGGACTTCTGGTACAGCCCGTGGTGCTGCACGGTGTAGCCCCAGTTGTCGGAGCCGGAGGTGCCCGACACGATGATGTGCCAGGACATTCCCGGCAGCGTGTGGTTCAGGAAGGTCCTGGCCTCCAGGACCCGGTCACGCGCCTCGTCATCGCCCTCGCTGTGGAAGCCATGGGCGACGTTGTTGAAGACGGTCGCGAAGTCTCCGCCAATGGCCGCCGCGCTCGTGGCCAGGCGGAAGTTGTGGGCGATGATGGCGTCGATCAATCCCGCTCCCGGAAAGTCCATCATCAGCACGCCGGTGCGCTGCACGCCGGTGCCCATCAGGTAGTGGAGCGCGTCCTCGTTGACGCTGCCCGCGATGGCGCTGGGCGTTCCCCCGACGCCAGCGGCGCTCAGGAAGTTGACGTACAGGGTGTTGGGGTTACCGGTGCTCGCCGCCTCGAGGTGCGCGCGCACCAGGTTCCACTTCGTGTCGGTGTTGGTCTCTTCCCACGCGTCCTGCTTGTTGAGGCTGCCCCAGCCGATGCCGTGGTCTCCGCCGTCGAAGTCATCGAGAATGACAATCTTGCCCCGGACCTCGCCGAGCGTGGGGACGTGGGTGCCACGCCAGATATAGGGACTGTAGGCGGGCTGATCCCTGTACCACTCGAACGTCGCGGCGAAGGAGCGCGTCGTGTTCTCCTCGGTGTGCTCCTTCTTGACGCGCATCAGGAGGGTTTCGGTGGGGTTGTCCCGCAGGAACTGCACCGCCGTGCTCAACACCCCATCGAAGTTGGCCATGAGGTGGTACGAGCCGTGATGGATGGTGAAGCCATTGCCGATGTGGCGGGCACGGATGTCCAGGGCCCGGACGCCCGCGTCGAGCTGGGGCCGGAGCTCCATCCCCTGGGTGAGGATCCAGGCCCGCTCGATGGCGGTCACATACCATTCCGTCTCGTTGGCCATGGTGTCGTGCGTTCCCGGCAGAGAGAGCGCCGCGACGCTGGTGGAGGAGGGAATCCACCGCATCCAGTTGGGATGGCTGGTGGGCACGGAGCCCGAGTCGTTGAAATACCGCCCATGCGCGGCGGCGAAGGGCGCCGGAAGCAGCAACGCCAGGAAGAGGGCGCGTACGAGACACTGGACACGAGGAACTCGGTGTAACGGCATGGCTGCGTTCTCCACGGTAGAGTGAATACCCGGTAGGCCCAGGCGCTCACACGGAGAGTATGACATGACTGGACGCTCGAACCGCACGCACCTGCTGCTGTTGCTCCTGCTTCTGCCCGGGATCGCGGCCGCCCAGCGGCGTGTCACCGCGCCGGTGGATTTCGCCGTCGGTCCCGCGGCCTTCTTCTTCTTCGGCCCCGTGTTCGAGGATCAGCCCGTCCATACCGGGTTGAAACTCAACGTGGAGGCGGTGCTCGACCAGGAGTGGCTGAAGAAGAATCAAGCCCTCATTCCGCGCCAGTACCGCGCCCGTGCCCTGAAGTCGGGGGAGATCCGCTTCGCCCCGGCGATCACCGCCCTCATCCCGGATTCCCTCATCATCTCGCCGAAATACAAGAACACCGGCATCTACGGCGCCACCTGGAAGCCGCTGGGGGTGGGCTTCGCGCTCAGCCCCAGTCCCGTGCGCCTCTCCCTCGACGCGGGATTGCTCCTCACCTACGCCTATCTGTACTCGGACACCCTGGAGAACACCCACTTCCTCCGGCCGGGTCTTCAGCTCGGCGCGGACCTGGAGTTCCAGCTCAGCAAGGGCTTTCTCCTCAGCATCGGCTGGGCCTCGGCCCTCTATGTTCCTCAACGGCTGGGGAGCTTCCTCGACGTGGGGCCACTCGAGTCCTCCCTCTTCCACGTGGGGCAAGCGTATCTGCTGCTTCATTTCCGGGTTCCCGTCTCCACCCGGCTCTGAACCGGCGGTGGCTGGAGACCTGGAGGGACAATGCGCTACCGCGAACGGGTCCTCCGGCATACCGTGGGCGCCGGAGGACAGGGGCCGCCTCCTCGTGGAGTCCACATGCGCTTGCCGTCAGGGACCGTACTCACCGCCGAGGCACTGCTGTTCGACATGGATGGCACGATCGTCCGTTCCCAGATCGCCGCGGAGAAGGTCTGGAAGCAGTGGGCGGAACGTCAGGGGGTGGACTGGCCCACGCTGCTCGCGGACTTCCATGGCCGGCGCATGGAGGACACCATCCGCCGCCACGCACCCGCGGGCGTGGACGTGGCGCGCGAGTGCGCCTGGGTCCTGGAGCAGGAATTGATTGTGGACGATGGCGTCGTCCCGGTTCCCGGTGCGCCGGAGTTGTTGGCCGCGTTGCCTCCCGAGCGCTGGACGGTGGTGACGTCCGCCGCGCGCCGGCTGGCCGAACACCGCATGGCCGTCGCCGGGCTGCCGCGCCCGCGCCAGATGGTGGCGGGAGACGACATCCAACGCGGCAAGCCGGACCCCCAGGGCTATCTCCTGGGGTTGGAGGCGTTGGGTTGCGCGGCCTCCCGGGCGCTGGTGTTCGAGGATGCGATCGCGGGCATCTCCGCCGGGCGCGCCGCCGGGGCGCGCGTCATCGCGATCGCCGGCACGGAGACGCCCGAGCGGCTCGCGGAGGTGGACTGGCTCCAGGACCTGTCCGCCTTGCGCTACGAGGGGCAAGACGCGCGCGGCCAGCTCGTCCTGCGCGTGCACTGAGCCCCTTGGCGCTCACGGCGTGGGGGACTCGGCTCCTGGCCGCAGTTCGCCCAGGACATAGGGGGTGAGATCCTCCCCCCGCACGCGGTAGGCGGTTGCTCCCTCCGCCAGCGGCGCCGCCTGGAACACCGCGCGCGCGGGCAGCAGCAGGGGCCGGCGGAAATCCGAGGTCAGGGTCAACGCGGGCGCTTGCGCCACCTGGCCCAGCGCCGCCACGCCGCGGCCCACGGTCCACATGCCGTGGGCAATGGCTCGCGAGAAGCCGAAGGGACGGGCCGTGAGCGCGTGCAGGTGGATGGGATTGAAGTCCCCCGAGGCGAGCGCGTAACGCCGGCCGGTGTCCTCGCGCACCGTCCAGTGCTCGGTGCGGCTGGAGGCGAAGCGAGCCTCCTCCTCCGGATCCGGCGTGAACGGGGTCCGCGCGCCTCGCGTGCGCTCCGCCGCGCCTGGCAGCCGGCGCAGCATGGTGGTGACGGCGCTCCAGGCGAGCGTCCCGCCTTCCTCCACCCGGGTATGCAGCTCCAGCTCCCGCCCCTGCCGGACCTCGCGTTGGCCCTCCACCCAGACGTGCACGGAGAGCACCACGTCCTCCCGCAACCGGCGCCACTGCTGGATGCGGTTGCGCACGTGGATCATGCCGAGCAACCGGTAGGGAAACTCGGGGTGGTTGAGCACCGCGAGGTGCAGCGGCGTGACGAGCACCTGGGGATACGTCAGGGGAAGCAAGCCATCCGTCGGAAAGCCCGTCACCTCGCGGTAGCGCGCGAGGGCGCGGGGTTCCGCGCGCAGGTGTCGCATCCGCGCCTCGAGCCGGGGCACGTCGGCCGGACGCGCGGAGCGGGAGGAGAGGGCGGCACGCAGCAATTCCCTGGGCAGGGAGGGAAGGGCGTCGAATTCGAGGATGCGCGGAGTCTGGGACATGGGCTGTTCGTGGGGAGAGGCGGGACGCCACGAGGACGCCCCGTCTTCCCGAGCAGGTGACCGCTACTTCAACGACGGTGGCCGCTTCGCCGGCACGCAGCGAAGCAGGGTGGGGTGGCAGGTGACGGCGAAGTCGGGATTGATGCTGAGCTCGGTCTGGCAGACGCTGTCATCCGGCCCGCCGGTCTCATTCCCACACTCGACGTCTCCTGGCCACATGGCCCAGACCTCGTACTTCGCGGTGCAGCCGTTCTCGGTGCGCTCGAGGTCCGCCACCAGCTGCGTGCCCGGCGACTGGGCGGTGGCGAGGATCCGGACGTTGCTCCACTGGTAGGAGATGCTCGTGGCGGGCTCTTGCTCGGAGGCGGGTGCGTCCTTGCGCGCGACTGGCATCTCCGAGGCGGAGCAGAAGCCCTCGGGGTCGGACTGCTTCGCCAGCGTGCCGAGCGAATACGACGGCTGGGAGGAGTCGCGCTCGTTGAGGTCCACGAGTGACTGGGGGTTGATGGACAGCCGCTCGTCGCCGGTGCGGCTGGAGAACTTCTGGATGCCGAGCAGCTCTCCCGCGAGGACGGGGCAGAGGGTCGGCTCCTTCAGGGTGTAGACGGCGGACCAATTCAGGCTCTGCACCGGACATCCGATGGGAGGCTGGGAGGAGTCACAGGAGGACAGGAGCGCCACGGTCCCGGCCAGCCCGAGGATTCGTCGAGTCATGTGTGGGAAACCTTTCCTGGCCAGGACGGCTAGAAGGACAGCCGGGCGCCGAAGCGCACGGAACGCGGAGACTGGTAGGCCGTGGGCTTGCCGAAGTTCTTGTTGAGGCTCGTGTCGAGATCGAGCGGCTGGCCGTCGGGGCCCACCAGCTTCGTCGCCAGATCGGCCTTCTGACCGTTCTCGATGGGGAGCACGGCCCAGTACGTGTAGTTCTGGTCGTACGCGACGGGGGCCTGGAAGTTGAAGAGGTTGAAGACATCCACGCTGAACGACGCGGTGAGCTCGCGCGACAGCCGGTAGTTGAGTGCCAGGCGGCCGTCGACGCGGTGCGACCAGGGCAGGCGGCCCGCGGCGCCACGCGGCAGGATGAAGGACTCTCCCGCCTCGTAGCTCTCATGCGCGCCGAGATAGCTGTAGGGCGTGCCCGAGGACGTCCGGTAGGACGCGCCGAGGTTGAGGCTCAGGTCGGGCCGCAGGGCGAACTCCCGCGCGCCGAAGACCTTGAGCTGGTGGGTGCGGTCGGCGGGCAGCGGCCCGGAGCGGTTGGGCAGCAGCGAGACGAGGTCGAAGTCGGAGTTGATGTTGGGATCCAACTGGCCGGTGTCCGAGCGGAACAGTCCCTCGTAGTTGCCACGCAGGGAGGACCACGTGTAGCTGGCCTGGGCGAGCCACTGGTCGGCGAAGTTCTTCTGGAAGAAGAGCGTGACGGCGTCGTAGTCGCGCTGGGGCTTGTAGGGGGCGAAGTCGCGGGCGAATCCGAGCCCCGGGTTGCCAATGAAATAGGTGGCCCCGTTATCCCGGCTCATGTCCTCGATGGCGATGTTGAGGGTGCGCCGGGTATAGGTCGCGCCCACGCGCGCGTTGGGCAGGACCTCGTACTCGCCGCCCACCACGAACTCGTCGGTGGACGAGGGCTGGAGGGAGGGATCCACGATGGTGGTCCCCGCGCCCATGGTCTCCCACAGGCGGTTGGCGTCCAGCGAGTCCGTGAGGGGCAGCCGGGCCTCGTCGCTGTTGCAGCGGCCCTGCTGCTGCGCCAGATCCCGAGGGTCGCAGGAGGCGGAGTCCTTGTACGAGCGCACGCCGGGCTCACCCGGGAACGAGCGGTCCACGAGATCCAGCGGGACGCTTTCGTAATAACGGGCGTAGTTGGCGTAGACCTTGGATTTGCCGGACCGGGTGGGATCGATGATCACCCCCAGGCGTGGAGACCACTGGTTGGCCAGGACCATGGCCAGGTTGCCGCCGCCCATGAGGTACTGCGCGTCATAGCGCACGCCCACGTTGAGCGTGGCCACGTCGAACAGGTTCCAGCTGTCCTGGAGGAAGCCGCCGATGGACTGGGAGGCCGACACCCGGTGCTGGGACAGCTCGATGTCCTCCTCGTCCGGAGCGACCAGGTAGCCGAACTGGCGGTAGTCGTAGAAATACGATCCGTCATCCGCCTCGATGAGCACGGTCCTGCCGGTCAAGGCGCGCACATGGTCGTAGCGCATGAACTCCAGATCCACGCCGGCCTTGATGACGTGCTGCCCCGCGCCCTGGAGCAGCAGGGTGCCGATGAGCTTGCCCTGGTAGCGATCCAACCAGGCGTCGTCGATACGGCCGGGACCTCCCGTCAGGTAGTTGCTCACGGGACAGCGCGTGCCTCCAGGGGCCTCGGGCGCGAGACAGACGGAGGGATTCGGCAGGGTCTCGAACTCGGTGATGGAGTGCGGAGGGGTGTTGCGCTGCCACGTCGTATTGGCGATGCCCGCGTACCCGGCGGAGCTGCCCACGGCGGAGCCATCCGAGGGACGCAGAGCCCCCTCCTGGTGGTGCCAGCCGAGGGTGGCGTTGAAGAGCAGGCGCTTGTCCAGGAAGGACGAGGACCACTTGAGGCTCGTGTCCAGGGCGTTGGCGAGGCGTTGCGTGGCGAGGGCGCTCTGCTGCCCCGAGATGCGCTCCACTTCCGGCAGGCCCGTGCGCTCGCTGATGGCGAAGCGGCCCTCGCCGCCCGCGGACGAGGGCGTGCCCGTCACCGTCACGCTGACGTTGTGATCCTGGTTGAGCAGGTAGGTGAGCTTGCCGATGAACTGGAAGTTGCGCTGGTCCGCGAAGTAGTTCCGCTGGGTGCCCGGGATGCGCTCGGTCTGGATGAAGCCCCGATCGTCCACCTGGGGCTGGCCATTCACGTCCAGGACCTGGGCGTTGAGGTTGCGCTCCAATTGATAGCGGGTGAAGGAGGGCGCCACGCCAGCGAAGAACCAGAGCTTGTCCTCGAGGATGGGGCCGCCCAGCTCGAAGCCCACGTCCGCCAGGTTCCACAACGCCGCCCGGCCGGAGACGGTGCCCGCCTCCTGGAGGATTTCCGTGCCGCGCGAGGCCAGCGCGCCCGGCGTGATGTTGCCGAACACCGAGCCATGGAACTCATTGGAGCCCGACTTCGTCACCGCGTTGACCACGCCTCCCGTCGAGCGGCCGTACTCGGGCAGGTAGCCGCCGCTGATGACGTTCACCTCGCCCATGAACTCCACGCTCAGGGGGGCGCCGTTGATGCCGAAGCCGGGATCATTCACCGACACGCCATCGATGATGTACTGGTTCTCCGGAGAGGTGGCGCCGCCGATGGACACACCATAGGTGTCCGCGTTCGCCCCGGGGGCCAGCTCCGCCAGCGCCTCGAAGGAGCGCGAGGCGGCGCCCTTGCCGGTGGGCGAGACGACCGCGATGTTGCGCAGGAAGTCCGCGCTGACGTTCACCCCGGTGGCCGCCGAGCCGATGTCCACGGTGGGGGCCTGGGCCACCACGGTGATTTCTTCTCCAAACGCCTCGGGCAGCAGCTCCACGTTGACGCGGACCGAGTAGTCCAGGCGCAGGTTGATGCCCGCTCGCGACAGGGGCTTGTAGGCCTCCTTGTCGAAGCGCAGCGCGTACATTCCGGGCGGAAGCTGGGGAATGCGGTACTGGCCCTGGCTGTCGGTGACGACCGTCTGCTCTCCCTGGAGGTTGGGTGAGGTGGCCGTCACCACCACGTCCACGACGGGCTCGCGCGTGGCCGCGTCCGTCACCGTACCGAGGATCACCGAGGTTCCCTGCGCCAGGGCGCCACTACCCGCCAGGCACAGGGCGAGCGCGAGCAGGTCGGAGCGCCGAAGAATGCTTGTTCTTGTCATGGAGTGTGTCGTGCCCAGGGGGGCGGAAACCTTCACGCGGCGCCCCCCCAGGCCCTCCGCGGTGGCCCGGCCCTCCGGGCGCCCCCGGAGAGGGGGCCACCCGAAGGCCACGGCTCACTGCACTTCGGCGCCGTCCTGGTTGGAGTACGCGGAGACGGCCGTGCCCGAGAAGGCCCTGGCCCGGTACACGTACTCGCCCACGGGCACGTCCTGATCCACGAACACGGTCGCGTTGGCGCTCGTCCGTCCGATGATCTCGAACTCCAGGGGCCAGGTCTCCACCGCGCGCTCGAGGATGAAGCCTTCCTCGTTCGTCGAGTTGTCCTTCCAGCGCATGGTCACGTCCGAACCCGAGGCCACGGCATAGAAGCTGGTCGGCGCGGCCAGCGAGGTGCTGGTCGTGGTCACGGTGATGGCCACGGTGGTGGAGGCGCTGGCGCCGCCCGAATCCGTCACCGTGAGCGTCGCGGTGTAATTGCCCGCCTGGGCATAGCTGTGGGTCACCGTGGCGCCGCTGCCCTGCTGTCCATCGCCGAAGTTCCAGACATACGAGGCGATCGTTCCGTCGGGATCCGAGGACGTCGAGCCGTTGAAGCTCACCAGCAGCGGGGCGGACCCCGTCGAGGGCGTGGCCGTGATGCGCGCCACGGGCGGCTGATTGGTGCCGGTCTTGGCGGGAATGACGAACAGGGTGATGCTCGAGGCCGGCACCGTGGTGCTCAGCCGTCCACCGGACACGGACACGTCCGTCAGCCGGGTGATGGTGTTGGCCGACGTGAGCTGCCAGCGCTGGCTGATCGCCCCCGCGTTGAAGCTCGCGAGCTGGAGCGAGATCGACGTCGTGCCCGACAGCGCCTTGTTGAGGACCATGACGGTGAGGGCCCCATCGGACGAGCGCTCGGCGGCGAACGCCGACAGCAGATCCGGATTCGGCACGGTGCACGACACGCTCAGATCTCCAAAGGTCGACTTCTTGCCGTCGTAGTTGCGGTACAGCTTCATCGCCTTGAAGGTGGGCGTGCTCTCCGCGGGAGTCTCCCAGCGGATGCCATAATCCAATCCCTCGCGGCCGAAGATGCCGAGCACGTCCGCCTGCGCGATGGCCCCGTTGATGTGGTTTTCCGCGCCCCAGTTGTACTCGGTGATGCCCACCTTCGTGCCGGGATAGTTGCTCTGCACCCAGCCCTTGAGCCGGGGAATGAGCGAGACCTCGTCATTGATCCACGTCTCGTCCACGTAGTTCGGATCCCAGAGCGAGCGCGTGGAGCGGTTGCGCCGCTGCTGCATGGTGGTGGTGACGTTCGTGCTGAACTCGCCGCCCTGCGGGTAGTAGTGCACGGTGAAGATATCCAACAGCCGGCGGCCCGTGGCCTGCTCGTGCTTGCGCAGCTCCCCGAGCCACCACGGCAGATAGTCCACGTTTCCGTGCGCTTCACGATCGGGGAACTCGGAGTAGTCCTCCCGCTCGTTGACATACTGCTGGTCATAGCCGCTGTAGAAGTAGCCGCTCCAGCCCCACTCCTCGGGACCCATCACGAGGGCATTGGGCTCCGTGCTCTTGACCATGGAGGCGTAGGCGATGTGCTTGTCACGCACCTCCTCGAGGGTCGCGCCGACGGGGTGCACATCGCGGTGATTGGAG
Organism: Cystobacter fuscus; assembly: GCF_044360685.1. Classification (GTDB taxonomy): domain Bacteria; phylum Myxococcota; class Myxococcia; order Myxococcales; family Myxococcaceae; genus Cystobacter; species Cystobacter fuscus_C. The sequence goes on from NZ_CP043491.1 coordinate 3,709,077, forward strand.
TACCAGAGGCTGGGCTCGTTATCCATGGCGAAGAGGCGGATGCCCCCCTGGGCCGCCGTTCCCCACTTCGCGCGAAGGTGTTGGATCCACCCCGCCTGGAAGCTTGGATCCACGGGCGTGTTGGCGTCGTCGGGATCATTGACCACGAACTCGCCATCCACCAGCCGGATGCCATTGCCGGCGTCGGGGAACCACACGGTGTCGCTCGCCGTCTGCGGGCCGTACTTCGAGATGGAGAAGCTGGCCAGCCGCGAGCGATTGGCACCCAGACGCGCCGCCCAACCCACCATGGGAATGGTGATGGCCGGTTGCGCGCCCGCCGCCCGGGTGCTGGCGATGAACTCATCCACCTCGCCCCCCGGCTCCGCGCTGTCGTGGGCCAGACTCTCGAAATACCAGTCCCGGCCCCGGTTGGAGGCGTTCTGCTCCCAATTGTAACGGGAGGCGGCGTTGCCTCCGTTACGGTTGAGGGGCGAATTGAGCTCGCTCAGTTGCGCCTGGGTGGCATGGGCCACACCATAGATGAAGGGACTGATGCTGCGCCGGTTGGCGCCCGCGTCGATGGTGATGGTCGTCTGGGCGAAGCCGGGAGTGGAGAAGAGGACCATCCATCCCGCCAGCCATGGCGTGCAAGGCTTCGCCTCCCGGAGCGTACGGGACAATCCCACCCACACGTCATGGCACCACTGCTGCGCATTCATGGGCACTCCTCTGCCGTGAACGCTTCCACTTGCATGGAGCGCCCGGCGGGTCAGACGTCGGCCGCGAGGGAAAACTGGAGATCCAGGTTCACCCGGCTCGGCATTTTTTACGGGGTCAAATGTACAACGGGGATTGCGGTTTGTCCGCAACGCATCAGACGCCAATGCGAGAAACTTATTTTCGGGGGCTGTGTCCGGCTAACAACCAGTATGTCTGAAATCGTGCAGCATGAATGTTCTCACCACGAGGCCGACCGCGAGCGGAGTGCCGTTATCTGTTTTCTCACTTTCATATAGTTCACGCCAGAGGGCAGTGATTGCGCCGCCTGTTCCTCTCATCCAGTCGTCGACGCATTCCCGGCACGGGCGGCGCGGGTTGCAGCACAATCGTATTTTTAATGACAACGCTCTCCTCCCGCGGTTCATCGTGGGATGACGGAAGCATGAGTAGGCACGTGTGCCCCATGCACCCCTGGGAAGCAGTCCAGGTGGCGGGTCATTCCCAACCGGAGGTGGGTGGGCGTGGCCCCAGGGGGAGGGGCAAGAGCCTGTCTGGAATTGAGGGCTCGAGGCCTCGCGCGGAGGGAGCGCCCCGTGCTGGCGGGTGTTTGTGATACACCGGCGGAGCGGTGGGCCGCGCCGCATGGGTAGGGATTGAGCGGCGACACGGTGGATGAGGAGGAAGGGATGCAAGGCATTTGGAGGGGGGTGTGGCTGTCGTTCCTGCTGGGGGCCTGCTCGGACAAGCCCGCGGCGCCCGCCGCGCCGGACAAGAGCGCGGCGGCACTGGCGGCCCAGGACGCGGCCTGCCCGGGGGGGACGGTGAAGGGGTGTGTGGACGCGGCCACCGAGGCCGAGCGCAAGGGCGAGGTGGCTCGCGCCGTCGAGCTGTACACGCGCGGCTGCGAGGCGGGCGTGGCCCGGGTATGCAATGTGTTGGGGACGCTCGTCTGGCAGGGGCGTGGCGTGAGCGCGGATCCCGCGCGTGCCTATTCACTCTACATGCGGGCGTGTGAGGGGGGCGACGCGGCGGGCTGCTTCAGCGCCGCCATCTGCCACCGCACGGGCGCCTGCGCCGAGAAGAACGACGCCGAGGCCACGAAGCTGTTGCGGCGCGCCTGTGAGGGGGGCGACTCCCGCGCCTGCGCCAATCTGGGCGGACGCTGAGGCGCGGGTTCGAGGCGCGCGCACCCGCTCACGGGGTGGGCGGGGCCTGCCGGGCCTTCTCCTCGGAGCGTGCCTTGATCAGCTCGTCCCGCTCGCGCCGGTTCTTCACCTCGGTCTCGGACACCGCGGCGAGCGCCTTCAATCCCTGGTCGAGCTCCTCGCCCCGCCGCGCCTCCAGGTCGGTGAACAGGGACCGGGCCTTGTCCATCCAGGACAGTTGCCCCTCCTGGCTCCAGCGCAGCAGCACGCCTTCGGCGGTGGGTTGGAAGGTGAAGTCGAGCGTGCTCGTGGAGGGCCGGGGCGCGAGGCGCTCGAAGCGCACGCGGATGAAGTCGTAGGGCCGGCTCTCCAGCACGGTCATGCGCCCCTTGCCCGCCCGGGCGTTGCCCGCCCACGTGTAGACGGCCTCGGGGCCCGCGATGGGCCCGTCGAAGTGGCGCCTCATGCCGGGGTCGAGCGCGTCCCAGGGGGACCACAGGCGCCAGCGGTGCAGATCGTTCACCAGGGCGAAGGGAATCTCGGCGGGCGCGGCGAGGGGCATGGCGCGCTCGGTCCGGTAGGTCGAGGGCCGGGAGGTCACCAGGGCGGCGAATCCCACCACCGCGACTCCCAGTGCGAGAGAAATCCTCTTGAGCATCCTGTCTCCTGTTCTCCGGATGGCGATCCAGGGGGGATGTGACTGTACACCACTCCTGTTCCAGGCTTTTTTGGGAGAACACCCGAGCCCATCCGAGTCGCTGCTCATCATGTTCGCCGGTCCGAGTGAAATGCACGCGCGCATCCGCGCGCACGACTGGTCCGCCAGCAGCCTGGGACCGATGGGCACCTGGCCCGAGAGCTTGAAGGCCCTGGTGCGCACGATGCTCTCGTCGCGCTACCCCATGATCCTCACGTGGGGGCCCTCCTTCCTCCAGTTCTACAACGACGCCTACTCGAAGCTGATCGGCGACAAGCACCCGGCGGCGCTGGGGCTCGACATCCGCGTCACCATGGCCGAGGCGTGGGACACGCTCGGGCCGATGATCCACCAGGTGATGGCCACCGGCGTGGCGAACTGGACGCCGGCCCTGATGCTCCTGCTGGAGCGCTCGGGTTACCGCGAGGAGTCCTATTTCAGCGTCTCGCATTCCCCCGCCGAGGATGACACGGGGCGCATCGTCGGCATGTTCGCCGTCTGCAGCGAGGTGACCCAGCAGATCCTCGGGGAGCGGCGGCTGCGGCTCTTGAGGGATCTGGCCTCGCGGGCGGCGGTGACCCGGAGCGTCGCGAAGACCTGCGAGGAGGTCGTCACCGCCATCTCCGAGCACCCCCTGGATGTGCCCTTCGCGCTGCTGTACCTGCGCGACCCGGACGGCAAGGGGTTCACCCGCCACGGGGTCATCGGCCTGGAGGAGAACGCGGCGGCATGTCCGCTCCGGGTGGAGAGCAAGGACGGCGAGCCGGTGTGGCCCCTGGTCCGCGCGGCCGAGGGCGAGACGGTGCTCATCGAGGATGTCGAGCGCCGCGTCACGCTGACGGGGGGCCCGTTCAAGGATCCGGTCCGCACGGCGGTGGTGATGCCGGTGGCCGCCGCGGGCCAGAGCGCTCCGCTCGGCGTGCTCGTGACGGGAATCAGCCCCAACCGGGCGCTCGACGAGGGCTACCGCTCTTTCCTCGAGCTGCTGGTGGGCCAGGTGTCGGTGGCCCTGCGCAATGCCCGAGCCCACGAGGAGGAGCGTCGGCGCGCGGAGGCCCTGGCGGAGCTCGATCGCGCCAAGACGGCCTTCTTCAGCAACATCAGCCATGAGTTCCGCACGCCCCTGACGTTGATGCTGGGGCCCACGCAGGATCTGCTCGCCGGGCGTGCGGGCCCGCTGCCCGAGGTGGTCCGCACCGAGCTGGAGGCGCTCCACCGCAACGCGGGGCGGCTGCTGCGGCTCGTCAACACGTTGCTGGACTTCTCCCGGCTGGAGGCGGGGCGGATGGAGGCCAGCTTCGCCCCCGCCGACTTCTCCACGCTCTGCGCGGACCTCGCGGGCACCTTCCGCTCGGCGGTGGAGCGCGCGGGGCTCCAGCTCCTCGTGAACTGCCCGCCACTGTCCCAGCCCGTCTACCTGGATGGCGAGCTCTGGGAGAAGGTCGTCCTCAACCTCGTCTCCAATGCCTTCAAGTTCACCCACAAGGGGAGCATCTCGGTGCGCACCTTCGAGCGGGACGGGTGCGCCGTCCTCGAGGTGCGCGACACGGGAACGGGCATCCCCGCGGTGGAGCTGCCGCGTCTCTTCGAGCGCTTCCACCGGGTGAAGGACGCGCATGCCCGGACGCATGAGGGCTCGGGCATCGGACTCGCGCTGGTGCACGAGTTGGTGGGGCTTCATGGCGGACGGGTGAAGGTGGACAGCACCGAGGGGCAGGGGTCGACGTTCACCGTCGAGGTGCCCCTGGGCTTCGCGCACCTGCCCGAGGAGCGGGTGCGCGCCACGCGGGTGCTGCCCTCCACCGCGACCGGTGCCGGCCCCTACGTCGAGGAGGCGCTGCGCTGGTCCGTCCAGGCGCCCGCCGAGGCGCCGCCCCTCGCGCCCGAGCCGAACCGGCCTCGCGCCCGGGTGCTCCTCGCGGACGACAACGCGGACGTTCGCGACTACATCCACCGGATGCTGTCCGCCGGGTTCGAGGTGCAGGCGGTGGCGGATGGACAGGCGGCCCTGGAAGTGGCCCTGGCCCACCCGCCCGATCTCCTCATCTCGGACGTGATGATGCCCCGGCTGGATGGGGTGGGGCTGCTGCGCGCCCTGCGTGCCGCTCCCCATACCAGGGATCTGCCCATCCTCCTGCTGTCGGCCCGCGCCGGAGAGGAGGCCACGCTCGAGGGACTCGAGTCCGGAGCGGATGACTACCTCGTCAAGCCCTTCTCCGCCCGGGAGTTGCTCACCCGGGTGCGTGCCCACCTCGAGCGCGCGCGCATGCGCCGGGAGGTGGCCCGGGAACGGGCCCAGGTGGAGCACCTGCTGGAGGCCGTGCGGGCCCGGGACGACTTCCTGTCCGTGGCCTCCCATGAGCTGAAGACACCGCTCACCATCTTCCAGCTCCAGATTGGCGCCATCGAGCGGAGCCTGAACGCGTCCTCCCAGCCCGGCATTGGCGAGCGGTTGGACACGGCGCGCCGCTCCGCGCGCCGGCTGGCCGGGCTCATCGAGACGTTGCTGGACGTGTCGCAGCTCACGACGGGACGCCTGCAACTGTCGCGGGCCCAGGTGGAGCTGGGAGAGCTCGTGCGCGGCGTGGTGCTCGCCCATCAGGGCGATGCCCGGCGGCAGGGCTGCACGGTGCGGCTCCAGCTCGAGGGCTCCCTGGAGGGCTTCTTCGATCGGGAGCGCATGGAGCAGGTGTTCCACCACCTGCTGTCCAATGCCTTGAAGTTCGGCGCGGGCCACCCCGTGGACGTCACCCTGCGCGAGGAAGGGGGTGGGGTGACGCTCTCGGTCGTGGACCATGGCATCGGCATCCCAGCGGCCGACCGGCAGCGTGTCTTCGAGCGTTTCGAGCGCGCCGTGCCCGCGCGCAACTATGGCGGCCTCGGGCTGGGCCTCTGGGTCATCCGCCAGGTGGTCGAGGCCCACCACGGGCACATCCGCATCGAGGAGACGCCAGGCGGGGGCGCGACGTTCCACGTCCATGTGCCACGCCATGGTCCGCTCGCGCCCCCCGGCCCGTCCGCGTCCGAGGTGCCCGGGGGCAAGGGCCGCGACGTGATGAACTGACACGCGCAGGGGCCGGTGGCCGGGCCCTCCTCCGGAGTCATCTCCGTCAGCACTCGATGATGTTCACGGCGAGGCCGCCGCGCGCGGTCTCCTTGTACTTGGTCATCATGTCCGCGCCCGTCTGGCGCATCGTGGTGATGACCTTGTCGAGCGACACCTTGTGCTTGCCATCTCCCTGGAGCGCCAGCCGCGCGGCGTTGATGGCCTTGATGGAGCCCATGGCGTTGCGCTCGATGCAGGGCACCTGGACGAGCCCGCCGATGGGATCGCACGTGAGGCCCAGGTTGTGCTCCATGCCGATCTCCGCCGCGTTCTCCACCTGCTCGGGCGTGCCGCCCATCACCTCGGCGAGCGCCGCGGCCGCCATGGAGCACGCCACGCCGACCTCGCCCTGGCAGCCCACCTCGGCGCCGGAGATGGAGGCGTTGAGCTTGTAGAGCATGCCGATGGCTCCCGCGGCGAGCAGGAAGCGGATGGCCCCCTCGTCGTCCGAGTTCGGCACGAAGCGCCGGTAATAGTGGAGCACCGCCGGCACGATGCCCGCCGCGCCATTGGTGGGCGCCGTCACCACGCGCCCTCCCGCCGCGTTCTCCTCGTTCACCGCGAGCGCGTAGAGGTTCACCCAATCCATCGCCATGAGCGGATCCGCGCCGCGCATGTCTCCCTTGAGCTTGCGGTGGATGGCCGCCGCGCGGCGCTTCACCTTGAGCCCGCCCGGTAGCAGGCCCTCGCGCTCGCAGCCGCGCTTGACGCACGCCTGCATGACCTCCCAGATGCGCAACAGGCCCGCGCGCACCTGGGCCTCGGAGCGCAGCGCCTTCTCGTTCTCCAGCATCAACGTGCTGATGCTCAGCCCGTGCTGCTGGCAGAGCGCGAGCAGCTCCGCGCCCGTCTTGAAGGGGTAGGGCAGGCTCGCCTCGCGCACGCCCGCCGAGGGGGCCGCGGTGCCGTCGTCGTTCACGACGAAGCCCCCGCCCACCGAGTAGTAGGAGCGGGTGATGGACTCGCCGCGCCGGGCGAGCCCCGCGGTGAAGCGCATGCCATTGGGGTGGCGCGGCAGCGACTGCCGCTTGTGGAAGACGATGTCCTCGGAGGGCTTGAACTTCACCGGCTGCTGGCCGAGCAGCTTGAGCCGCGCGCTCTCCACCACGCCGGAGATGCGAGCAGGGACGGCGTCGCAGTCGACCTCCTCGGGGCGCTCCCCCTCCAGCCCGAGGATGACCGCGACGTCACTGCCGTGACCCTTGCCGGTGTGCCCCAGCGAGCCGAAGAGCTCCACCTTCACGGAGTCGACTCCGTCCAGGCCTCCAGCCTCCCGCGCGACGGTTTCCACGAACTGACGTGCCGCACGCATCGGCCCCACGGTGTGGGAACTCGAGGGACCAATACCAATGCTGAACATGTCGAACACACTGAGTGACACGGAACGCCTCCCGCCCAACGGCTGGCGTTCCTATAACCCAAGCGGCTGGGGCGTGCTGCCCAGGGGTGTTCGACGCATGACGACGCACCGTGTCTGACGGCACGCGTCACCTCGGCACGAACTCATTCACGAATGAATCACCTGGAGTTCCCCGCGACGGAGAACCCCAGGTGGGCGGCTGCTGAATCGAGTGACTCAGTGGCCCGAGGCCTGTGAGCCCATCATCTCCTCAGGGAGGATGGGTCCATGGATGGGCAGCTGCCAGCGCTGGCCGTTCGACGGAGCGCTCTGCGCCACGCTGCCCCGCCGGGTCAGTTGGCGGACTCCACAGACCACGAGGGACACCAGCCCCAGGGTCATGGCTCCCGACACCGCGTTCCGGAGGAGGATCGGACGCATCGCGCGCAATCCCCAGAAGCTCACGGGGAGGACATAGGTGGGAATGGCAATCAGGCCCGCGAGCGTGAGCACGCGGCGCTGACTGGGCGACAGGTTCGAGAAGGCGGAGAGGTCCATGGTGCACCACAACGTGGGTTGGGAAGTGGCTCCTGGGAAGGGGCCCCCGATCAGGATCCGGGTGTTCCAGGGAATGCACCTCCACCGGGTGGACGAGGGGTTGCCCGCCCGCCTGGGTGAAGGCGTTCCCGACGTGTCCACCACCCGGAAGGTCTCGCGCCGGCGGGGAGCCAGACGCGTGAACAGCGGAGCCTCCCGTCCTAGCGGCCGTAGCCGCCGCTGCGCACGTCGACGAGCCGGCCATTCTCGAACACCGCCACCTGCATCAGGCGCGAGGGGCCGAAGTTGTACGTCCACTCCTCGATCGTCTTCTGCACGGTGTGCTCCTGGGTGCTGCTTCCCTGCTCGTCGCGGGTGCGCGTCTTCTCACCCACGGTCTCCGTGCGGCTCTCCTTCGCCATCGGCTCTCCGCACCGCATCAGCACATCCGACTTGGAGGCTCCGTCCGAGGCCAGTTGGTTGCCGCAGCGCAGCGTGGCCGCTTCTCCCCGGACAGGGATCAGGAGACAGGTGGAGGCAGTCAGGGTCAGCAGGAGGGCGCGCATGGAATGGACTCCGAGGAAAATCGTTCCCGAGGATGCGCCGGACGCCTCCGGGTGAAAAGATATTCATCATCCGCGACGCCTCGGGAGGTCCACCCATGACGGTTCGGAACGAGGGCTTGAGGCTGATGGTGTACGACCGTACCTGCGCGGGGCGGTGGGGTCTTCCCGGGCTCACCGCCTCGTGGCGCGTGGGCAGCGTGCTGTACCGCGCCCTGGGCCGGCTCGATGACTGGCGCGGCGTCGCGAGCTGGCCCGAGGCGCTGGACTGGCTGCTGGCCCGCTCGGTGGAGCGGCGCATCGAGGAGATCCAATACTGGGGCCATGGCACCTGGGGGCGTGTCCTCGTCGATCGCGAGTCGCTGGATGTCCAGGCGCTCGCGCCGCGTCATCCGTGGCGGGCGCGGCTGGAGGCGTTGCGCGAGCGGCTCGTGCCAGGGGGCGAGGCGCTCTGGTGGTTCCGGACCTGTGAGACGTTCGGCACGACCCGGGGCCATGCCTTCGCGCGGGCGTGGACGCGTTTCTTCGGCTGCCGCGCCGCCGGACACACCTATGTCATCGGTCCCTGGCAGAGCGGCCTGCACTCCCTGGCGCCCGGCGAGGAGCCCTCGTGGCCCGTGGAGGAGGGGCTGCGCCCGGGGGAAGAAGCGCGTGCACGCACCGCGCGCATGTCGGGCCCCCGTGAACCCAACACCATCACCTGTCTGCACGGCCAGGTTCCGCCGGGCTTCTGACAGGGCGGGACACGGGTCCTTGCCTGGGAGGGGCCCGCTCCGCGACGATGCCTGGCCATGAGCACACGACCATTTCGTATCCTGGGCCTCCAGCAGGTGGCCATCGGTGGGGCCGACAAGGCGCCCCTGCGCAAGCTCTGGGTGGACCTGTTGGGGCTCACGCCTCACGGCACCTACCGCAGCGAGCGCGAGAACGTGGACGAGGACATCGTCGTCGCGGGCGCCGGCCCCTTCCGGGTCGAGGTGGACCTGATGCAGCCGGTGGATCCCAACGGCAAGCCGCGCGTGCACGACCCCGCTCTCAACCACCTGGGCCTGTGGGTGGATGATCTGCGCGCGGCCGTGACCTGGCTCGAGGGGCAGGGCGTGCGCTTCGCCCCCGGGGGCATCCGCAAGGGCGCGGCGGGCTTCGACGTGACCTTCATCCACCCCAAGGGCAACGAGCAGTTCCCCCTCGGAGGCGAGGGCGTGCTCATCGAGCTGGTGCAGGCTCCCGTCGAGGTCATCTCCGCGTTCGACACGCTCGCCAGGGGCGCTCTGGGGCATTGAGGCCCGCCGCCTCGTGTCTCAGGGAGTGAGGCGGCGCAGCTCCGCGCGCAGTGACTCGTCGAAGCGCAGGGGCTCGGGGCAGCCCCGGGTCTCGCACACGGCCAGGTAGTCGTTGAAGAAGGCGAGCGGGCCGCGCGAGGAATAGCCGCGCAGCTGCTCGGCCCCGAGCGCCTCTTCCAGGGTGCGCGCCATGTGGGCCCCCACCTGGATGAAGAGCTCGTCCCCACGGGGCTCGTGGGCGGCGAGGATGCGCTCGCGTGCCGCGGCGGGTTCCCGGGCGATGGTGGTCCGATCCAACAGCCGCGTCACCCGCGCGAAGGCGTCCGGGAGTCCCGCTGTCTCGGGGAGCGTCCCGGGCCCGTGCGCCGCCCAGTGGTGGTACGCGAGCCCGTAACCGAAGACCCGGCCCAGGCCCTCGTTCACCAGCGCGTCCACGGAGTCATGCAGGCGGGCGTTCAGCCGGTGCTCCTCTCCCTCGAGCAGCCGCGCGATGAGCCCGTACGCGATGCGCTTGAGCAGCGCGGCCTGGCTCTCCACGTTGCTCGTGAGCGCGAGGGCCACGTCCTCCCCGGGCAAGAGCAGCAGCAGCGTCGAGGTCTCCGGCTGCGCTCCCGAGTGGGCCACCACGTAGTGGCCCCGGAGCGGCCAGGTCGCGAAGCCCATGCCGTAGTCGGTGAGCCGCCCGTCCCGCGTGCTCATCGAGCGCTGCATCTCCCCGGTGCTCGCGCGTGTCACCAGCCGGTAGTCGAGCAGCGCCTGCCCGAAGCCGAGCAGATCCTCGATGGACGCGCGCGTGCCACCTCCCGCGAACCGGCCCGACACGTCGACCTTCTTGGACGGCACGAGCCGCCCGTCCCGGAGCCGGTAGCCCGCCGCGTGGTGCTCGTCGCGCGTGCGGCGATCATCCAGCGCCGCGTGCACCATGCCCGCGGGGCCGAAGACGTGCTCCCTCATGTACTCGCCGTAGGGCTGGCCCGAGGCGGCCTCGATGGCGGCGCCCAGCAGGTTGTAGGCCCAGGTGCTGTAGAGGAAGCGGGTGCCCGGTTCGGCCTCCAGCTCATAGCCCGCCACCAGCGCCACCGCCCCCGCCGTGTCGAGCGGCCCGGTGTCCTGGCTCGGGCCGAGGCGGCCGTAGTTCGTCACCCCGCCCAGGTGTCCGAGCAGTTGCCGGGGCGTCACCGGCCAGCGCCGCTCGGGCCAGGTGGGCACCCACGTGCGGATGTCGGCATCCAGGTCGAGCAGGCCCCGCTCCACGAGCTGCATCACCGCCACGGCCGTGAAGGACTTGGTGAGTGACGCCATGCGCCACGTGGTCCTCGGCGTCGCCGGCAGGCCCTGGGCCACGTCTCGCTGGCCATAGGTGCCCACCCAGCGCTGCTCACCCCGCAGCACCCCCACGGCGAGCCCCGCGTGCGGCTCGCCCTCCAGCTCCGCGCGGACGAACGCGTCGAGCGCCTGCTCCAGCTCCTCGGAGAAGGGCCTCGTGCTGGCCCGGGCTGGGACCACGGGCCGCTCGCACAGGGGCACCCGGGGGAAGGCCCCGGCCGGGAGGCCGAGCAGGAGGAGCAGCAGTGGCCACGCCTTCACCGGACGACTCCACGGGGGGAGCGGATTCGGAGGGGGGCGGGTACTTGGGGCGGCGTTGTCCATTCCACTCGCCCGCGATGATACCTACCCGGGCGAGTCGGACGCTACGGACGCGGGGTCACCCGGTGGAACGGCGCCGTATCGCCCTCGAAGCTCGCTCCCAGGCGGAGCGTCCAGGTGGCCTCGCGCACACGGGCTTCCTCGTCGGCGGACGCCGCGCCCATCACCCGCGCGTCGATGAGCTCGTGGGTTGGTTCAGCAATGCCCTGACATCCGCCAACAGCGCATCCGGCACCTCGACGCCCTGGGCGTCGCTACGTGCCCGGGCCTCGAAGCGCCGCTGCGAGGGCAGGCGCGCCCCCTGGGCCTGGATGCCGGCGAACAGGGCTTCGGCGCGCTGTTGGTACTCGGCCACCGCGGCGCCCAGGAAGCACTGGGGATCCAGGGCCAGGAGCAGCTCCCCGTGATAGGGCAGGGCGCCGCTGCCGCCGTCGTGCGCCGAGGATTCCTGACTGGTGAGATCACCGATGAGTGGACCGGCGAGCAGCTCGATCATGGCCGCCAGGGCCGAGCCCTTGTGGCCGCCGAAGGTCAGCATGGCGCCCTCCTCGAGCACGGTGCGCGCGTCCTGGCTGGGCTCGCCCTGGGCATTCACGCCCCAGCCGTCCGGCAGTGGCTTGCCGGCCCGGCGATGCAGCTCGATCTCCCCCCGGGCCACGGCGCTGGTGGCGAAGTCGAAGACGAAAGGCTCGCGACCGGAGCGGGGCCAGCCGAAGGCGATGGGATTGGTACCGAACAGCCGCCGCCGCCCACCAGCCGGGGCGACGTAGGCCTGGGTGGGATTGCAGGCCAGGGCCACCAGGCCGCGCTCCGTCAGCGCCTCGATCTCTATCCACAGGGCCGAGAAGTGCACGCAGCGATTGATGGCCAGGGCGGCGAGGCCATTGCGCCGGGCCTTCTCTTCCAACAAGGGCAGGCCGGCGGCGAAGGCCAGCTGCGAGAATCCGCCACGCGCATCCACCTTGACGATGGCCGGCGCCACGTCGTGCACCTCGGGTACCGCGTCTGGCACCACCTTGCCGGCCTTGAGGGTGGCGACGATGCCCAGCAGCCGATAGATGCCGTGGGAGGCGCATTCGTCACGCTGGCCGGCCACCAGGGTCGCGGCGATGGCCCGCAGCTGGTCTTCGGTGAAACCGTGGTGGCGCAGCACCGCCTCGGCGAGCTGGCGCAGTTCGTCTAGGGTCATTCGGGCCATGGCAAAGCTCCTTCGCGAAGCCCGGGACTATGCCGCAGGCTCAGGTGTAGCGCTGCTATCTCGAGCCTGGTGTCCTCGGCCGCGGGCGCCTCCGTGGTTCGCACGGCTTCCCCGGCCAGGACGTGCCCTGGCCATGACGCAACGTGGAAGGAAATCTTGCCTGTCGGGCAGGAGGCTCGGGCCTCTCACTGCCCGAGCGACTGGGGCGGTGGTTTCGCGCTGAAGGCGGGTAGGTAGCACTCTCCCTGGTACTCGTAGAGGACATCCGGGCACGGGGCCTTGAGCTTGTGAGGTGTCCAGCACGCTCCGATGAGTTCCACCTCGGCGTAGCGGGTGCAGGGAGGGAGCTTCTGTCCTTTGAATGGCTCGCGCGGCAGCGGACGGGCGAGCACGGATTCTCCAGCGTCCACGGTGTCCACGAGTGTCCCGTTGGAGAAAGGGTCCGGAGTCCCGGCTGCCGTGGACACCTCGTCGCTCGTTGGCGCGGGCGAGGTGCTCGTCAGGGGCGCCGGGTTGCTCGGCGGCTGGGACACGGAGGCCAGACGCACCAGAGCGAACACCAGGGCACACACCCCAGCGGCGCTCGCCAATCTCAGCCCTGGACGCAAGAGAGGGCGGGGCTCGTAGGGAGCGGGGATGGCACGAGCCATGCGGTGAATGCCCTCGAGCACTCCCTCGAAGGTGAATACCAGCGACTCCGCTGGTTGCCTCTCGGGGGACACGGACCAGGGCGTCTGCTCCACCTGCATGGCGATATAGCGCCCCGAGGCCGAGGAACTGAAGATCACCCGCAAGTCCTTTAGGGGAACCTTGTCGTCCTCGGCGGGCTTGAGCACCAGGGCCGTGGCTCCACTCGTCTCGTGCGTGGCCCGGTAGAGCGCTCCCCGACTGGCAGCGGACTGATGCATCTGCTCCTCGAGTTGGTATGGCCCCAACTGCTCCAGTTCCTCCTCCTCTTTGCTCGCCTCGATCTTCTTCCTGTCGTCCACGCGTGCTCCTCCCTGGCCTCCCGGCCTGCTGGAATACTGGGGAACTTGCTCTCATGGAGCCGAGCCCCTCTTCCAGGAGGTACTTGGTGTTTTCTGGGCGTCCTACTCGCCCCAGCCCCAGTGAGGGGATCAGACGGTTCGCTCTGCCACGTCTTTGTCTTCGTCGAGCCCGGCGCACCGGAAGCCGCCGGGCTGGAACGAGCGGGCCTGCGTGAGAGCTTCCGGCGTGCCCATCCGGGCCAGGGCACCACCAACGTCTGCTACTGCTTCGACAACGCGTACCTGGAGCTGCTGTGGGCCGTGGACGGAACGGAGCTGGCGAGTCCCGCCGTCGCCCCGACCCGGTTGGCCGAGCGTGCCGCCTGGCGAAGCATCGGCGCCAGCCCCTTCGGCATTGCCTTGCGCACCGAGCCGCCCGAGGCCCCCTTGCCCTTCGCCACCTGGGACTACCGGGCCCCCTTTCTCCCCTCGGGATGGACGATTCCCGTGGCTCATGCCAGCAAGGATCCGCGCCAACCCTTCCTGTTCCGCTCCCCCGGCGGTGCCCGGCCCGATCAGTGGACGGATGGCCGGGCTGGTGAGCGTCAGCGCGGTGCCGGATTGTCTGAGATTGTCGCCTTGCACCTCACGTTCCCTCCCGGCCTGGAGCCAGCAGCGGAACTGCGACAGTTGGAGCAGGCGGGGCTGCTCTCCCTGGGGATCGGGGAGGAGGGGCCACGCATGGTCCTGACGCTCTCAAGCCTCACGGGGGGTCCGCCGAGGCGCTTGTCCCTGCCGGACTTCGTCATCCCACGCACTCCAAGTACGTCTGTGGAAGAAATGGACACCTGATGGTCCGCGTCGTCCCTTTCGTCCACACCCGGCGGCTCCCCTCCAGGCGCACTGGCCCCTGGAACATGGATTGCTGAGGCATCCCGGGTTTTATCACCCGGGTCCTTGGGACCCCAAAGTTCCCGCGCATCCAACGTTCATCCACTGCTCGTCCTCCCAGACGAGCGCGAGGCACATTCATCATGAAGAGGTTGTTCAATCCGCTCCTGGCCACGTCCGTCATCCTGCTCGCGTCCGCCTGCCAGAAGGTGGAGCGGATCGAAGTGAAGCCGGAGAAGGTGGAGCTGTCCGAGGCGGGCCAGAGCGTCACCCTGGAGCCCCAGGCGCTCACCGCCAAGGGCGAGCCGGTGGACAAGGAGAAGGCGAAGTTCCTCTTCTCCTCCAGCGATGGGCAGCTCGCCACGGTGGACCCCGCCGGCAAGGTGACGGCGGTGAAGAGCGGCTCGGTCACCATCACCACGACGTCCGGCGAGGTGAGCGCCACGACGCCCGTGGAGATCTCCATCCCCTCGGAGATCGTCGTGACGGGCGCGCCTGTCACCCTCACGGGCCTGGGCTCGGAGACGACGCTCACGGCCGAGGTGAAGGATGACGCGGGCCGGCCCGTGCAGGGGGCGAAGCTGGAGTTCGCGAGCGCCGACGCCAACGTGGTGGCGGTGGAGGGCAACAAGCTGACGGCCAAGGCCGTGGGCACCACGAACGTGACCATCACCTCCGGCGCGCTCAAGCAGACCGCCGAGGTCACCGTGAAGCTGCCCGAGGTGGCCACGGTGGCCTTCGAGACCGTGCCGGCCTCGCTCAAGGTGGGCGAGAGCACGCCCGTCACGGCGATCGCCAAGAGCGGCGATGGCGCCACCATCCAGGGCGTGGCCTTCACCTACACCACCAGCAACGAGAAGATCTTCACCGTGGACGCGGCCGGCACGGTGCAGCCGGTGAAGCCGGGCTCCGCCACCCTCAAGGCCGAGGGCGGCGGCAAGAGCGCCGAGGTGCAGCTCACCATCAAGAAGAAGTAGACGGCGGCCGGGGGCCCAGGGGGACGGCGAGGGGAGCTACTTCGCCGCCACGAACTCGAAGGAGACCTCGGACTCCTGGCCCTCCTTCACCGTCACCTGGGCCGTCTTCGTCCCCAGCGTCTCGTGCCACGCGCCCAGCGTGTACGTGCCCGGGGGCACGCCCTCGATGCGGAACTGCCCCTCCTCATCCGAGGTGTTGAAGTACGCGTTCGGGTTCACCACCACCCACGCCGTCATCCACGGGTGGATGTCGCACTTGAGGCGGATGATCTCCGCCTCCGTCGGAGGCCGGGCCTCCTTCGTCTTCAGGGGCGGCTGCGTCACGTTGAAGAGCTGCTTGCCACCGGACGTGCCGCGCACGTTGTGCAGCGTGCTGTCGCTGTTCATGAGCACGATGGGCTGGCCGGCGACGGCGCCCTGGACGCGGGGCTTGTAGGTGCAGCGGTTCTGGTCCACCACCACCATCTGGTCCGGCGGCGTCTGGGGCTGGCCGGGCACCTCGCCCTGCACCCGCACCAGGACGTTGGCCAGCTTGCCCGCCTTCACCTGGACGGGTTGATCCACCAGGTCCATCCCATCGCAGTTGGGATCCGTGCCCGGGGTGATGGGCGCGGGCGCGGGCGGCGTGCCCTTGAACGAGACCACGCCCCGGATGGTGCCACCGCCCTTGGGCGCCTGGGCGCTCTCCTCCTGGGGCACGGCCACGTCCTCGGACAGGTGCTGGGCCTTGATGGTGGGGGGGGCCGGAGCCTGGGCGGCGGGAGCGGGCGCGGGGGTCGCCTCCTCCTTCTGGCAGGCCATGGACGCGGAGAGCCCCAGGGCGCCGAGCACCGTCAGGCTCAGTGTACGCAGCTTCATCTTGCAATCTCCTCACACACCAGGGGACGCGAGGAGGACGCGCGCCTGGGTGGGGATGGTCCGGCCCCGTCGTAACAGAAACGGACCGGGGGGCCAATCACGGTGGGTGTGACTCCTCCGATGCGGCAGGGGAGCCACCGAGGGGGCGGGCCTCGGAGGGAGGCCGGGGCGGCGACCGCCCGCCACGAAATCCCCTCCACTTCACGTAGAGGGTGAAGTCGCGCACGAAGGCGTCCGGTGACAAGCCGATGGCCGCCTCGAAGGCCTCGGGAAACGCCTCTCCCCCCTTCATCTCGCGCATCACGCCGCGCACCGCCTCCTCGCCATAGCGCCGCACGAGGAAGGTGAAGGCGTGGTGCGCCACCCCGTACACGAGGTTCGACTCGTCGCGGTAGTGCCCCTCGGGCTTGCGCAGGGGATCCGTCTCGGGGTGGCGCTCGAGGTAGCGGGCGAACTCCTCCAACGAGCCCCACCGGTACGTCTGCTCCGCCGTGTACGAGGCCATGCCCTCGCGAAACCACAGGGGGATGCGCTTGCGCGACCAGCCGAGGCGATCCGCCGAGAGCTGGTACATCAGACTGTGGGTGAGCTCATGCAGGAGCAGCTCGTTCAACTGGGCCGGCGAGGCCCCGGCGAGACCCCAGGTGGAGGGCGCCTGGATGAACACCTCGTCATAGCGGCCCCAGGCGCGCAGCCACCCCAGGCCCTCCTGCCGCACGGCGGCTTCCAGGCTCTCATGGTCGGGAAACACCCGCAGGGTGAGGGGCTCGCGCAGTGTCCCCCAGCGCTCCAGCCGGGGCAGGGCCGCGTCCACCGCCCGCACCAGCCGGGTCAGCTCCCGCTCGTCCTCCGGGGCGTACTCGATGCGGTAGAGGCCCGTGGGGCTCTCCCAGCTCGACGAGAGCGCCGCCTCGCCCGCCGCGAACCGCCGGAAGCTGGCACACCCCGTCAGCGTGAGCAGGAGCCCCAGCGCCACCGCCCCCAGCACCCCACGCCCTTGCTCGCGCCCCTTCATGCTCCACCCCACCAACGCAGCACCGCGCCGCCCACGTCCGCCACGGTGGCCAGGGACTCCAGTTCGGGCGCTGGCGGTCCGAAGTAGAGCACGGGCACCGGGTGCAGGGTGTGTGAACGTGTGGACAAATCTTCCACGTTGCCGTGGTCGCTGCACACGAGCACGCGGGCGTCGGCCGGGCGGCGGGCGACGACGGCGCGGGCGAAGGCATCGAAGGTGTCCAGGGCGTCGCGGGCGGCGGCGAAGTCCTGGGCATGGCCGGCTTCGTCCGCCAGGTAGTGCTCGAAGAAGGTGAAGTCGGCTTCGCCGGCGATGCGCCAGAACACCTCGGCGGCCTCGTCGGGCGTGCGCGTGGGCACGTCCAGGTCGCGCGAGCGGGCGCGGGCGCCGGTGATGTCATGGGGCAGGGCGAGTCCCGCGCGGGCGTCGTCCAGGGTGCGCAGGGGGACGCCGCCCGCGGCGAAGGCGAGCGTGCTGGCCGAGGCCTTCAAGCGGCGCAGGGCGGCCGGGGTGAGGGTGAACTCGGGGGCGCTGGCCGAGGGGCGCCGGGGCAGCTTCAGGGCATCCAGGTAGGCCACGGGGTAGCAGTTGGCGAAGGTGGCGGTGCGGCCGGTGTCCACCAGGTGTTTGACGAGCGAGTGCCGCGCGAGGAGCTCGCGCAGGGGGGCATCCGGGTAGCCGAGGACGTGCCGGCCGATGAGCGCGGGGGCGGGCCGCCCGGTGAGGAGGGCCGTCTGATTGGAAGCGGACTGGGGACGGCCGGCGATGCCGAAGGTGGTGTCCACTGGGAAGCACTGGCCGGCCCCGGGGAGCGAGGGGGGCGGGGCATCCTGGAACCAGGAGAGCAGGTGGTCGCGCCCGGAGAGCGGGTTGATGTCCGGGTCGTTTCGTCCAATGCCAACCCCATCGATGAAGAGGACCGCGACGCGCATGGCGGAGAACTGTAAGAGATGGCCATGGCCCTTCACGGTGATTTCTCCAGCTTCCCGCTTCCCGAGCTTCTCCAATGGTTGGACAGCTCCCGAAAGACCGGCACGCTCCAACTGCTCTCCTGGGAGGGCGGTGAGCGCTCGCTCTTCCTGCTCTCGGGGCAGGTGTTGGCCATCGCCAACGAGGGGCTCCGGGGCCGGGTGGCCCGGGTGCTCGCCCTGGCGAAGCTGGCGGATGGGGCGGCGGTGCTCTCGGCGCTCAAGGCGCTGCCGGCGGATGGCGAGGGCCTCGAGTCCGTCTTCCAGTCCCACCACGTGGAGCCCAAGCTGGTGCGCGAGCTGGTGCGCGAGGAGATGCTCGGCTCCATGGTGGACCAGACGCGGGGGGGGCATGGCGCCTTCCACTGGACGGAGGACCTGGACCGCTCGGGCGAGGAGTGGGCGCCGTGCGAGATGAGCCTGCGCGAGCTGCTCTTCGAGTCGCTGCGTTGGGTGGACGAGCAGGCGGACGTGGACCGGGTGCTGCCGGGGGACGCGCTGACGGTGCGCTCGCTCGTGGCGCCGAGCCCGCGTCAACCGCTGATGCACCGCATCCTGCTCACCCTGTGCACGGGGGGGCAGAACCTGGGGCGGCTGCGGCTGTCGCTCGGCCTGTCGCGCTCGTCCACCACGCGTCGCGTCTTCGAGCTGCTGCGCGCCAGGCAGGTGGAGGTGGAGGGCGCACCGGAGGTGGTGGTGGATCCGGTGACGGACATGCTGGAGAAGGGCGCGGTGCTGGTGCGCGAGCGGCAGTTCGACGCGACGGAGCTGGTGTGCGCGACGCTGCTGGCGAGCGATCCGACGGACCGGCGCGTGCGCGAGTTCGCGCGCATGGCGCACAGCGAGCACGTGGCGTCGCTCTACGCCGCGCTGCCCCCCTTGAGCGTGCCGGTGCTGTCGCCGGACGCGGAGGAGCTGTCGCTGCTCAAGCCCGAGGAGCGGCAGGTGGTGGGCCTCATCAACGGCAACTGGGACGTGTCCACCCTGGTGCTGGCCAGCCCCGCGCGCGAGCTGGAGACGCTCAAGACGCTCGCCAAGCTCATGCGCATGGGCCTGTTGCGCCTGCGCTGAGCGTCCGCCCGGGACTCAGGGCCGGGCGGCCGCCTCCACCTGTTGCCACACGCGGAAGACATTGCCCGAGGCGAGCTTCTCCAGCTCCGCCTCGCCATAGCCACGCTCGAGCAGCACCCGGAAGAGGTTGGGGTAGCGCGACACGTCCTCGAGTCCCACGGGAAGGGTGGGGCCCACGCCGTCGAAGTCCGAGCCGAGCCCCACGTGATCGATGCCCACGAGCTTCACCACGTGCTCGATGTGGTCGGCCACGTCCTCGACGCGCGCCCGGGGAAACGGGTGCTCGCGCAGCCAGTTCTCGATGAACGTCTTGACCTCGGGGCTCTCGCGCGTCAGCCCTCGCTGCTGGATGAAGGCCAGGGCCTCCTCGCGCAGCTTCTTCTCATGGTCCTGCGCGGCCTGGAGGAGGAAGCCCGAGCCGAAGCTGATCATCACCACGCCCCCCTTGGCGGCGATGGCGCGGATGAGCTCGTCGCTGAGGTTGCGCTCGAAGCCGGGCGTGAAGTGACGGCACGAGGAGTGCGAGGCGATGACGGGCTGCTGGCTCGTCTCCAGCACCTGGCGGATGGTGGCGTCCGACAGGTGCGACACGTCCACCATGATGCCCACGCGGTTCATCTCCGCCACCACCTGCTTGCCCAGGGGGCTCAGTCCGTTCCAGCGGTGCGCGCCCTCGGCGTAGGAGGAGTCGCCGAGCAGGTTGTCCGCCGAGTGCGTCAGGGTGATGTAGCGCACGCCGCGCTTCTGGAAGTGGGCGACGTTGGCCACCGAGTCCTCCAGGGCGGAGCCATTCTCGATGCCCATAGCGAAGGAGATCTTTCCCTCGCTCGTGTTGCGGCGTGCCTCGTCCACCGAGCGCGCCAGGGCGAACTTGTCCGGTGACGCGCGGGCGAGCTTCTCCACCAGGTCGATGAGCGAGTCCGCGAGCGCCTTCGAGGCCCCGGCCGTCTTCTGGAGCTCCGCGGGGATGTAGATGGACATGAAGGGCACGTCCAGCCCGCCCTCCACCGCGCGGGGGTAGTCGAAGTCCCCCTCGGCGGTGCGCTGGGAGATGTCCTCGGTGGGCTCGCCCGCGGGGCTCAGCTTCTCCCGGAGCCGGTAGGGCACGTCGATATGGCCATCGACGATGATGAGCCGGTGGGCGAGCTCACGGCCGCGCGCGGCGGAATCCCCGGGCGGGGGGGCTGGCCGCGTGAGGGACTCATGTGTGCAGGACACGGCGGTGAGCAGGACGAGGCCCAGCAGGGGCAGGGGGGTTTTCATGGCCCGGGGCTTAGAACAGCGGACCCACACGCGCCAGCCGTGCTGAATCGAGTCTCCCAACACTTCCCGTGAATGACGCGCGAGGCCACGAAGACGGGCTTCTAGGGTCTCGCCCGTTTTTCTGGACAGTCCTGTCCAGGAGAAACAACGTCCTGTGTCGTCCATTCCCCCTGCCCCAGGTGAAGAGCATGAGTAACGCGGTGAACAAGCGTGGTGGAGTGCTGAGCGCCCTTGGATGCGCGCTCGCGCTGAGCGTGTCCGGAACGGCGGAAGCAGGTGTCTACGTCCACCTGTTCGAGTGGAAGTGGCCGGACGTGGCCCGTGAATGCGAGACCTTCCTCGGGCCCAAGGGCTACACGGGGGTCCAGATCTCTCCGCCCAACGAGCACATCACCGGCACGCAGTGGTGGACCCGCTATCAGCCGGTCAGCTACCGGTTGGACTCGCGCGGCGGAACCCGGGCGCAGTTCATCGACATGGTGCAGCGCTGCAACGCGGCCGGGGTGGCTGTCTATGCCGACCTCGTCATCAACCACACGGCGTCCTACGGGGCCAGTGGTTCCAGCACGGGGGTCGCGGGCACGAAGTGGAGTACGCGCAGCCACCCCATGTACAGCGCCAATGACTATCACAGTCCCATCTGCAGCATCAGCAACTACCAGGATGCCTACAACGTCCAGAACTGCGATCTGAGCGGCCTGCCGGATCTCAACACGGGCTCCAGCTACGTGCAGCAGACGCTGGCCAACTACATCAACGATCTGACCTCCGTGGGCGTGAAGGGGTTCCGGGTCGATGCCGCCAAGCACATGTCGCCGGGAGACATCTCCGGCATCCGCAACCGGATGACGGGCTCGCCCTTCATCTTCCTGGAGGTGATCGATCTGGGCGGCGAGGCGGTCACCGCCAGCCAGTACTTCGGCCTCGGCTCGGTGACCGAGTTCAAGTACAGCGCGAAGATCGGCGAGCAGTTCAAGGTCGGCCAGCTCAAGAACCTGAAGACCTTCGGTGAGAGCTGGGGCTTCATGTCCAGCGCCAAGGCGGTGGTGTTCACCGACAACCACGACAACCAGCGAGGCCACGGGGCGGGCGGCACCAACATCCTGACCTACAAGGACGGCAGCCTGTACAACCTGGCCAACGTCTTCATGCTGGGCTGGCCGTATGGCTATCCGCAGGTGATGTCCAGCTACGCCTTCACCAACACGGACGCGGGGCCCCCGGGCTCGGCCGTCCACAATGGCACCTCCGTGAATTGCTTCGGCGAGTGGCAGTGCGAGCACCGCTGGCGCGAGATCGCCAACATGGTCCGCTTCCGCGCGGTGACCGAGGGCACGGCCGTCTCCAACTGGTGGGACAACGGCAACAACCAGATCGCCTTCGCCCGCACCGGCAAGGGCTTCGTGGTCGTCAACCGCGAGGGGGGCGCCCTCAACCGCTCCTTCGCCACGAGCCTGCCGGCCGGCACCTACTGCAACGTGCTCTCCGGTGAGTTCACCAACGGCACCTGCTCGGGCAACACCGTCACGGTGGACGGCAGCGGCAACGCGACCTTCAACGTGGCGGCCATGACCTCGGCCGCCATCCACGTGGGCGCCGTCGTCACCGGCGGTGGCAACCCGAACCCGAACCCGGGCAGCGTCACCGTCAACTTCACGTGCAACAACGGGCAGACGTACATGGGCCAGAGCGTCTATGTCATCGGCAATCTCGGCGCCCTGGGCGCCTGGGCTCCCGCCAGCGCGGTGAAGCTCAACCCGACGAGCTACCCCACCTGGACGGGGGCCATCTCCCTCCCGGCGAACACCGCCATCGAGTGGAAGTGCCTCAAGCGCGAGGAGAGCAACCCGGCCAACGGCGTGCAGTGGCAGTCGGGGGACAACATCAAGTTGACCACGCCGGCCTCGGGCTCGGTGTCCACCACGGGCGGCTTCTAGCCTCCCGCTTCACCTGACAGGGGCCGGGGTGCCGCCCCCAGGACGTCGCGTCCAGGGGCGGCACCCCGGAGGACTACTCGTAGAACTTGAGGCTCCAGCCCGTGTTCCTGTCCGTGCCGCGCGTGTACGTGATGTTGCCCCACCACTGGAAGCTGCCCGAGTACCAGTAGCGCGCGCCCCAGAAGTCGCTGGGGTACTCGTTCTTGTTCACGCCGTGGTAGGCGAGGGGGAACGTGGGGCCGGCGGGCGGGCTCGTGTTGGGGTCGCCGTTGAGCAGCACGAACGAGTGGTGGCCCACGCCCTTGGCGTACAGCGTCGGATCCCACCCGGCCATGAGGGTGTTGCCCGCGGCGCCGAAGAGGCAGCCGTTGGACTTGTACCAATCCCAGACATAGGTGGGATCTCCCCCGGCCTTGAGCCGCAGATCCGCCAGGCAGTAGTTGGAGCCCCAGCTCCCGTTGGCCGAGTACACGATGTGCAACTGGCCGCTCGGATCGATGAGGGGCTCGGGGCCCTCGTTGACGCGGCAGGGGGGATTGATGTCGACCTTCTCCCACGTCTCACGGGGCTGGGAGATGACGTAGCGCGCCCCCGTCACCTGCGTGGGGCTCGACATGCGCGCGATGAAGAGCGTCTGCTCGCCGTTGCTGTCGCCCACCCAGCCGGACCAGACGAAGTACCACTGCCCCTGGTAGACGAAGGCCGTGCCGTCGATGGCCCACTTGTTGTCCGGCAGCGCCAGCGGCGCCGGCGCCGAGTAGCCCGAGTTGGGGCTCTGCGATTGAATGACATACATGCGGTGCGCCGAGCCCGCGCCCGCCGTGAAGTAGATGTAGTAGGTGGTGCCGCTCTTGATGATCTCCGGCGCCCACACCTCGGCCCAGCCATTGGGGTTGCTGAAGACCACCTGGCGCGCGGCGCCCGACAGCCCGTCCACCGACGAGGCCGTGCGCACGTAGATGCGTCCCCCCTCCACCTCCGCGGAGATGTAGGTGCTGTTCACGCGGATGACCGTCGGGTCCGCGTTGCGGATGGACAGGCGCGCGGCCTGCTCGCTCGTGCCCACCGCTTCGTTGACGACGGCGGGACCCACCGGCTCGTTGACGACGGTGGGGCCGGCCTCGGGTCCTCCACACGCCAGGAAGGACAGCGCCAGTGCCACACCGGGGAAGATCTTCAACAGCCGCATGGGGGGCTCCTCACCGCGAAACGGGAATTCCTCAGGTTCTAATTATTCGGGAACTTCCTGTCTAGAGGGAGAAGGCTGCCTGGGCCGCTTTCTTCTGCTCGGGCTCTTCGTGCACACCCGGGCCGGGCGTGGATAAAGAGGAGGGATGAAGAAGCTCGTGAGAAACGCGTTCCTGCTGGGAGTCCTGATCATCCTCGGTGCGGGCTTCGTGGCCGGCATGGGCGTCGCCGCCGCCGCGGACGCGCCGCCCCCGTCACGCACGAACACCCTGCGCATCGCCGCGGCGGCGGACCTGAAGTTCGCGCTGGACGAGCTGTTGAAGGACTTCCGCGCCAGGCACCCCGACGCCCGGGTGGAGGTCACCTACGGCGCGTCGGGCAACTTCCTCGCGCAGCTCTCCCAGGGCGCGCCCTTCGACGTCTTCCTCTCCGCGGACATGTCCTACCCGCGCAAGCTCGTCGAGCAGGGGCTCGTGGCGCCGGACGGGGTGTTCCCCTACGCCGTGGGCCACCTCGTCCTGTGGGTGCCCCGGGACTCGCCGCTGCCCGTGGAGAAGCTCGGAATGAAGGCGCTGCTGGAGCCGGGCGTCCGGCACATCGCCATCGCCAACCCCCAGCACGCCCCGTACGGCCGCGCGGCCGAGGCCGCCTTGAAGAGCCAGGGCGTCCACGACGCCATCAAGGACAAGCTGGTGCTCGGAGAGAACGTCGCGCAGACGGCCCAGTTCGCGCAGAGCGGCGCCGCGGACGTGGGCATCATCGCGCTGTCGCTCGCGCTCGCCCCGGCCATGAAGGCACAGGGCCGCTACTGGGAAGTCCCCACGAGCGCCTACCCGCGCATGGAGCAGGGCGGGGCCCTCCTGAAGAAGGCCCAGGATCCGGAGCTGGCCCGGCGGTTCCGCGACGCGCTGCTCGGCCCCCAGAGCCGGCCGTTGCTCGAGCGCTACGGCTTCACCGCGCCGGGGAAGTGACAGGGCTCGTCCCGCGAGGCGGGGCTCACTCCGTGGCGGGCGCGGGCAGGCCGGCGGTGTGGAGCCGGGTGAAGATCTGCATCAGCACGTACAGCGCGAACGCGGCGTCATCCACGCGGTGGCTGCCGCGGGCCCCGAGCGTCTGCAGCTTGAGCAGATCTCCCCCATCCACGTGGAGCAGGTAGGCCTGTGCGCCCAGCGGACCCTCGCCCGCGAGCGCGAGCCCGCGGCGGGCGGCATCGAGGCAGGCCTGGATGCACGTGCCGTAATCCCCCGTGGCGAACGCTCCCTCCGCGGCCCGGGCGTGGTCGAACAACTCCGAGGGCGCGAGCGCGCTCGCGGCGCCCAGGGGCCGCTGTCCGGTGAGTCCCGGGGGCGCGGTGGGGGGGACCACCACCTGCGGCGAGGCCCCCACGGCGGGCATGCTCCGCGACGGCATGAGGGGACGGGGGGCCGCGACCGAGGTGGCCGTGGATGACGCGGTGGAGGCCACGGAGGTGCGGCCCACCAGGTGCTGGCTGAGCTCGGCTTCCAGTCCTCGCCCCGCGGGCCGGGGAGCGGGCACGGGGTTGGCCGAGCGGGGTGGGGGGACGATGCGCTTGGCCCTCAGGTCCTGGATGACGAGCCGGGTGATGCCCTTGAGCACGTCCAGCACGCCCTTGCCGCTGATGGCCTCGGTCTCGAAGTCGGGGACGAGGCGGGGATTGAGCGCCTCGCGCAGCTCCGGCACGGGCAGGGCCGAGGGCAGGTCGCGCTTGTTCCACTGCACCACGAGCGGGAAGCGCTCCAGCCGGATGCCCTGCTCCAGCAGGTTCTCCTGCAGGTTGGCCATGGACTCGCGGTTGGCGTCCATCATCTCCGGCTGCGAGTCCGCCACGAACACCACGCCGTCGGCGCCCTGGAGCACCAGCTTGCGCGTGGCGTTGTAGAAGACCTGGCCGGGCACGGTGTACAGCGCCAGCCGCACCGTGCAGTCGTTCACCCGCTCCACCTTCACGGGCAGGAAGTCGAAGAAGAGCGTCCGGTCTCCCTCGGTGGCGATGGACATCATCTCGCCGCGGTGCGCGGGGCGCACCGTTTCATAGATCTTGCGCAACGTGCTCGTCTTGCCGGACAGACCCGGTCCATAGAAGACGATCTTCGCCGCTACTTCCCGCGCTACCAGGTTCACGCTGCTCACGGTGTCAGCTTTCCTAGAACGACTTGACGCCTCGCGCCAGTTGCCGACGGCACGTTCGCCGGAGTTCCCGACAGATGCTCGTTGGCCAGCAGCGCGAAGCACACCGCTTCCTTGGCGCCCTCGGGCAGGCCCAGCACATCCACCGGGTGCACCGGCAGGGGCGCGAGCCGCGCCGTCAGCCGCTCCATCAGCACGGGGTTGCGGATGCCGCCGCCGGACACGTACACCGCCTCCAGCGTGAAGCGCGGCAAGAGCCAAGCCTCGTAGGCGCGCGCCGTGGCCTCCACGGTGAATTCCACCGCCGTGGCCATCAAGTCCTGGGGCCGCGTGTCCCGGGCGCGCTCCCACAGCCGCGTCACCAGCGCGTCCCCGAAGCCCTCGCGTCCGGCGCTGCGCGGCGGGGGCAGGGCGAGGAAGGGGTGGGCGAGCAGCTCCTCGAGCAGGTGCGGCACCACCTGGCCCCCGCGCGACAGGTGGCCGTCGAGATCGCACGAGAGCTGGCCGCCGGAGATGCGCCGCGCCAGCCCATCCATCACCATGTTGCCCGGTCCGGTGTCGAAGGCGATGGTGTCCTCCAGCCGCTCGCTCACCACGCTCACGTTGCCGATGCCGCCCAGGTTCTGCAGCGCCCGGGCCACGCCGGGCTTCCGGAACAGGGCCCAGTCCAGGTAGGGCACCAGCGGGGCGCCCTGGCCTCCCGCCGCCATGTCCCGGGTGCGGAAGTCGCTCACCACGGCGATGCCGGTGCGCTCGGCGATGACGGAGGCCTCCCCGAGCTGAAGCGTGGAGGGCGTGTCCGACAGGCTCGAGGGCCAATGGGCCACCGTCTGTCCATGCGAGCCGATGACGTCCACGTCCTCGGGGCGCAGGCCCGCCCGGGCGATGACCTCCAGCGCCGCCTCGGCGAAGTGCTCGCCCAGGGCGAAGTTCAACTCACACAGCGCGCGGGCGTCCTGGGCGGAGAGCACCCGCTGGGTGAACTCTGGGGAGAAGGGCCTCGAGACGTGGGCGAGCAGGGTGATGCGAACCCCCGGCCCGGTGCCCTCGATGCGGCAGAGCACCGCCTCCACCGCGTCCACACTGGTGCCAGACAGCAGCCCGACACACAGCCGTGCGCGGGAGGGGTGGGATCCCGAGTCCATGTCCCGCAGTGTAAGGCCGGGCGCCCACGCCCGCCGGGCTGATCCGGGGTGAACGACGAAAATCCCTCACTCCGGGGAAGTTGTGGGAGCCCGGGCGGGCCTCTCGCCCGGATACCCTCCAGGTGGCGGCTCAGGGGCGGGCCGAGCGGCCCACTCCCTCCTGGCGCCGCGTGTCCGGGGCCACGCGGAGGCGATCGTTCGTGCCTCCGGGTGGGGTGGAGTTCCGGGGCTGTCGGCCGGAAGCGGCCGGGATGTTCCGCCGGGGGGCCTCCTGGCGCTCGTCATCCACTTCGCGCTGGCGCTCCTGATCCTTGCGCCACCGCCGGATGCCGGGGCACTCCGGCGGCTCGTTCACCTGGGGTTCGATCGCGCAGTCGCCGGCGTCCACCGCCGAGGGGAGGGGGCGGGAGAGCCGCGGCGCCGGAGCCTCCTGCACGGGCACGCGTCTGGCGGGGGTCTCCGTCCGGGGGGGATCGGGTGGCGGGGGGGACGGCCGTTGCCGGGGAGCGGGCGGCTCCGTGTTGTCCCGGGACGAGGACATGCCGTTGGCGAGCCGGTTGTCCTGGGCACGGGTCTCGCTCGGCGCCATGGAGCGCACGGGAGACGCCTGCTCACGCCCTCCACATCCGCTCACGTCGTTGGCCTGGAGCGAGGAGGAGCCCCACGTCACCTGGATGCAGTCCCGGGCGAGGGCGCTCACCGAGGTGTTCTTCACCACCGCGCTCATGCCCAGGGAGATGCCCTGGGTGGCCAGATTGATCCGGGCGCCGTCGATGACCGTGCCCCGGCCTCCGCGCACCCGGACGCCGTACCAGGAGCCCGGATTGCCATGGGAGGTGAACTCCACGGGTTGTGACGGGGTACCGCGCACCACCAGCGTGCCATCGACGATGAACTCCACGCGCTCGGGGTCCACGCCGGAGCGCAACCCGTCCTCGGGGATGGCGATGATCTGCACGCCGGCTTCCACCGTCAGCTTCGCGCCCCAGGGCACCGTGACGTCCCCGGTGAGCACGTAGGGGTTGAGGTCCTTCTTCCACACCGTGTCCGCGGTGGGCAGCGCGCCCTGCACGTCCAGGGCGGACGCCAGGGCGGGCAGCAGCAACAGCAGGGCGGACAGCACGGCGCGCATGACGGAGTGAGCGTAGCTCCCACTCCGACAGATCGTCCAGGTCATCCGACCTGGACGGTTGCTTTCCGGGCGGCGTGCGGCCGTGCTGGGGGGATTACTTCACCAGGCCTTCGGCCTTCAGGGCGGCCTGCACGTTGGGACGCGCGGCCACGCGCCCCTGGTAGGCCTGGATCGCCGGGAACTTGCTCAGATCGACGCCCACGTGCCCGCTCCAGCTGAGCACGGTGAAGAGGTAGGCGTCGGCGATGGTGAACTGCTCGCCGAGGAAGTGGGACTGCTTGGAGAGCCGCTCGTTCACCGCGGTCAGGCGCTTGTTGATGTTGCCCTTCACGATCGTCCGGGCGTCCTCGGGGAAGGCGGGGTTGAAGAGCGGGCCGAAGCCCTTGTGCAGCTCGGTGCCGATGAAGTTGAGCGCCTCCTGCAGCTTGTAGCGCTCCAGGGTGCCGTTGGCTGGCGCGAGCTTGGCCTGGGGCGCCTTGTCGGCGATGTACTGCACGATGGCCGGGCCCTCGGTGAGGACGCTGCCGTCATCCAGCTGCAGGGCGGGCACATAGCCATTGGGGTTGACGGAGTTGAAGTCCTTGCCGCTCTCGGTCTTCTTGGTGCTCAGGTCCACCTTCTCGATGTCGAAGGTCTGGCCCGCCTCGCGCAGGACGATGTGGGGCGACAGCGAACAGGCACCAGGCGTGTAGTAGAGCTTCATTCGAGGCTTTCCTTGGGAAGAGGTTGCCCGGAGAGGCGGGCGCGCCTATTTGCCCACTTCTTCTGGCCCTCGCCACGAATTCCGTCCGTTCCCGCTCGTGGGTCGTGTACGTGACACCCTGCGTTGCCGGAGCATTGCACCATCAGGAGGCTGTTCATGGGTTTCATCGGCACGTACCGCGGGCTCGCCGAGGCCTTTCAAGGGGGCCGGGGCCAGGGGCCGATGGACGCCGGGCTCGTCCTGCATGCCCGGCGGTTCCACTCCGCGGGCCAGGGGTCCTCGATTCCAACCCCCGCGAGCGAGGCGCTCGCGCCCGGCTCGCTGGAAAGCCAGGTGGACCAGGGGGACGATTGCGAGGAGAACCGGACCTTTCCCTACCGCATCCTCGCGCCCACGGGTCTCGAGCGTGGCACCCGGGGGGTCGTCCTCCTGCACGGCCTCAACGAGAAGAAGTGGGAGAAGTACCTGCCGTGGGCCAAGGCGCTCGCCGAGGGGCTCCGCGCGCCCGTCATCCTCTTTCCCATCGCCTTCCACATGGAGCGCTCGCCGGCGCTCTGGTTCGAGCCCCGGCCCATGCGGCAGCTCAGCCGCGACCGTCAGTCCCGCATCCCGGGCCTGGAGCAGTCCTACTTCGCCAATGCCGCCCTGAGCTCCCGCCTCCACGCGCGGCCCGAGCGCTTCCTGTGGGCGGGCCTGCGCACCCTGGAGGACGTCCTGGCGCTCTCCCAGCGCGTGCGCCAGGGCGAGGAGCCGCTGCTGGCACCGGACGCGCGGCTGGACTTCTTCGGCTACTCCATCGGCGCCTTCCTCTCGGAGCTCCTCCTCCTGTCGGATGTGGACGGACGCTTCCGCGAGTCCCGGGTGGTGAGCTTCTGCGGCGGCTGCGTGCTCTCGCGCCAGGAGCCGCTGGCACGGGAGATCCTCGACAGCGCGGCGGCCCAGGCCCTGCGCCACTTCCTCCTGAAGGAGCTGGAGCCGCTCAAGCGGGTGCGGCCCGAGCTGAGCCGGTTGTTCTCGGAGCACCCGGCGGGCCGGGCGTTCGAGCTCATGGTGAGCGAGGAGCACCTGCGCGCCGAGCGGGAGGTGGCCCTGCGGCGGGTGGGCTCGCGCATCCAGGCGATCGCCCTCCAGGAGGACCGGGTGGCGCCGGCGGGCGCCGTGGCGGACACCTTCGCGGGGACGGGCGCGCGGGTGGACATCCTGGCGCCTCCCTATGACTACGAGCACGTCAATCCGTTCCCCGCGGTGACCGCCCTGGAAGCGGACGTCGAGCGGAGCTTCGCGGACACGTTCGGGCGCGCGGTGGCGTGGTTGGCGCGCTGAGCCGCGCGCTGTCTCAGTAGACGGCGAACCCCAGCGACCAGGAGCTGACGAAGCCACGGGTGTCCGGATTCGAGGTGGGCAACCAGTCCTGGGTCCAGCGGAACGTCAGCCCCAGGCGCGTGGTCAGCTCCAGCTCCGCGAGCGCGCCGAAGGAGATGTAGGGCCGCGCGACCTCGGTGGTGGGCAGGCCCACGCCCGCGGTGGCGGACCAGGCGCGTCCCCCGCCGACGAAGGGGCCCAGGTGCAGCCGCCACAGGGACAGGGGGTACCACTGCGCCTCCAGGCCGAGGCGCGCGTTGTAGTAGCCGCGCACGGCGTTGTCGTCGAACTGCAGGCGCGTGTCGGCGAGCAGGCCGAACGTCTTCGTGGGGTAGTAGCCGAGCGCGAAGCGGAAGCCCGGGCCTCGCTCGGTGAGTCCCCGGGGGAGTGCGAGGCTGTCGTTGCCCGCGCCGAACTGGTACGAGAAGCCCGCGCGGTTGAGGGGCGCGGCGCCGCTGAGCCACATGCCGGCGCCCTCCTCGCCCGAGAGCGTGACTTCCGAGACGGTGCTCAGGTCCGCCGCCGTCAGCTCATCGAGCGCGACGATGCTCTGGCGCCCGTCGCGGTGCCACAGGTGCACCGGGTGGTGTGGGTGCACGGCGATCGAGCCCTCGTAGCGGGCCCCCTCGGTGGCGGCCAGGCCGATGCCCACCGCCACGCCCACGACGACGGCGACCACCAGGAGCTTGTCGACGCCATTGATGTTGCCGAGCCCGCCGGAGGAACCGCCGGAGGAACTGCTCGACGCGCCGCTGTCGGGGACCGGCGAGGCGCCATGGACGCCCCCTCCGGCCGAGGAGCCGTGGACGTCGGCGGCGGTCGCCACGACCGGTGACCGGTAGATGGGAGGCTCGTAGTAGGGCGTGCCGTAGAAATCGAAATAGAGGGATGGAACCCAGTGGCCATGATGGGTGACTCCGTAGCCGGGAGGCGGCTCGCCCGGGGGTGGTTCCCAGGCGGGGGCCGGCTCTGGATCCTCCGCGGTCGAGAAGCGCTGCACCGCGTAGATGTTGCGTCCGCGCTCCTGCGGAGGAGTCTGGACGATGCGCTCCAGCTCTCCTCGGGACACCTCGTAGTGGTGGCCCAGACAGCCGCTCGTCAGCATCAGCGCGATGAGGGGAACGACACAGGCGGGGGAGCGCCAGGGGCTTGTCCGGCGGGAGTGTTCGCTCGCGGAAGCCTTCCGGGTGTCATGCTTCATGCTGTCTCCTGACAAGCCCACCAGGATGCCATGCCGCGCAGACGTCGAACAGGCGACTCCCCGCCCGCTGACGCGATTCACGTGAGCGCTTCTCTCGGGTGAAGGGGGCGGCTCCCTGTCGGTTCCGGGTCCTCGCTGTTTCCCCATCCGGTCCACCGGATTGCCCTTGGGTGGGTTCGGGAGTCGCCACGGTGGGAAAGAGCTTTCCCTGAGGTGGGAGGAAACAGGCCCCAGGAGGCGCCTGGATGTGGTTTTCCGTTCCATTGGGGGACCCAGCGTGAGGCACGGCATCTGCACGGTGGGCCGCGACTCTGCACGGAGGCGGCATGGGACGATGGAGTGGTCTGCTGGGGATGAGCGTGGTGGGCTTGCTGGCCTGTGGGCCCGGCACCATCCCCGCGACGACGGATTCCGTGGGAGACACCCTGGGCTCCGAGCCCACCCTCCCCACGCCTCCCGCGTCCTCCTCCGGAACGGGGAACACGCCACCCGCGGGGAACGCGGGCACGCCGGGGGCCTATCCGCCGGTGCAGAGCCGCGTTCCGGTCTTCGAGCTGCGCATCACCCCGGAGAACCTGGCGCGGCTGGAGGCGAATCCGGAGGCGGATGTGGCGGTGCCGGCCGAGGTGGTGCTCGATGGGCGCGCGGCGCCGGCGCGGGTGGAGTACCGGGGCGCCAGTACGCGCACGCTTCCCCAGAAGAGCTTCAAGATCAAACTGGACAAGGGCCACGAGCTGGAACAGCGGGATCAGTTCGAGCTGCTGGCGAGCTGGTACGACAGCGGCAAGTTGACCGAGAAGTTCGCGGTGGACCTCTACACGGCGCTGGGCCTGCCGGTGCCGAGCGCCCGCTATGTGCGCGTGAGCCTCAACGGCCAGCACAATGGGCTCTACCTGGACATGGAGCACGTGGGGAAGGAGTACCTGGAGCACCACGATCTGGAGAAGAAGTCCGCCATCTACCGCTGTGGTGGCCGCAACTGCGAGCTGACGCGCGAGGCGGGCTCCCACCAGGACGACTTCGAGAAGAAGACGCAGGAGTCCGAGGACAACTCCGACCTGGAAGCATTCCTCGAGTGGATCAACCGCAGCGACGACGCCCGGTTCGAGGAGAAGCTCGAGCAGTCCGTGGACGTGGAGGCATATCTGGGCAACCTCGCCGCGGACATGCTCATCTCCAACAACGTCATCGAGGACTCGCGCAGCTATTGGATTCACGAGCCGGGCGCGGATCGCTGGCAGTACACGCCCTGGGATTTGAACAACGCGCAGATGTTCGCCTGGCGCACGTGGGCGCCGGAGGATCCGCCCATCACCAACCGCTGGCCGCAGTCCTTCAGCCTGTATGATCCTTTCGTGCAGCACGTGTACGAGCTGCGCGTGGCGCAGCGCCCGGCCCACCGGCCGACCTGGAACGTGCTCAATACGCGCATCTGGGACAGGCCGGCCCTGCGGGCCCGGCTGGTGGCGAAGCTCGAGGCGGCGCTCGCGGGTCCCTTCTCCCAGGCCCGGGCGAGCGCCCACATCGACGCGCTCTGGGCGGTGGCGGGGCCGGAGATGGCGAGGGATCCGTATGCCTCGCCCGCGCACGTGGCCCGGGCGCGGGACTTCCTCAAGACGTACGTGCGCGAGCGCCGTGCCTTCCTGCTCCAGACGCTGAATGAGCTCAAGAACCACGGCACGGGCCCCCTGGTCATCCAGACGATCTCCGCCGGGAGCAAGGGCTATGTGGAGCTGTACAACCGGGGGACGTCCGCCGTGTCCCTGGCGGGATATGAGCTGACGAATGACTTGCGAGCCACCGTGCGTGCCCGGTTGCCTTCCGTCACGCTGAATCCTGGCCAGCGCCTGCGCCTGGAAGCGGATGGCAAGACGTCGGAGGGCGCCACCCATCTGCCCTTCGTCCTGAGCCGCAAGGGGGGCGAGGTGGGCCTCTTCAATGGCAATCGCCTGTCTTCCAGTGGCAAGCCGCTCGTGTATGGCCCGGAGGACGTGGCCTATTACGGCCCGCTGCCCTCGGGGATGAAGTACGGCCGGGTGACGCCCGGGAGCGAGGACTTCGAGCGCCAGCCGACCGGCTCTTGATTGTGGTCTGATTCACCTGGCATTGGCGGAACGAATGCCCACGTCATCCTCTCGGATGAAGGGTGGCGGGGCAGGGGTGCTACGGCGCGTCCTTGAGGCCCGGGCGAGGCGCCCCCACGAGGATGGCCATGTTGCCATCCGGGTGCTTGTTCTCGCTCATGAGCTGGTGTGCCTCGGGCAGGCTGCTGAAGGAGAACGTGCGGGACAGACAGGGGGAGAGCCGTCCGTCCCGCAGCAGCTCGTTGAAGGCGGCCGCCTGGTCGCGGTTGGCGAAGTGGGAACCCTGCAAGCGCTTCTGCCTCATCCACAGGTAGCGCAGGTCCATCGTGGCGTTGTAGCCGGTGGTGCCGGCGCAGGTGACGACCATGCCTCCCGTCTGGCAGAGGAAGACGCTGGTGGGGGTGGTGCTCTCGCCCGGGTGCTCGAAGACGAGGGAGGGATTGCGCTTCTCCCCGAGCGCGTCCCAGAAGGCCTTGCCAAAGGCCTTGGCGCCCTCCATCCACCGGTCATACGCCGCGCTGTCCGTCCAGTGCGGCAACATCCCCCAGTGATCGAAGTTGCGGCGGTTGATGGTGCCCACCGCGCCGAGCTGCTTGCAGAACCCGGCGCGATCCTCGCTGGAGACCACGGCCACCGGCCGCGCGCCCGCGAGCACCGCGAGCTGGATGGCCATGCATCCCAGGCCTCTCGCTCCGCCCCAGACGAGCACCGGCTCGCCCTTCTTCAGGGTATGGGGCATCCAGCCGTGGAGCATCCGGTAGGCCGTGGCGCCCACGAGCGTCGGCGCCGCGGCCTCCTCCCACGTCAGGTGGGGCCACTTGGGCAGACATTGCAGCTCCTTCACCCGGGTGAATTGCGCGAAGGAGCCCCAGTTGGATTCGTAGCCCCAGATATGGAACGAGGGGTGGAAGACCGGATCCATGCCCTCGGCGATCTCCGGCGCGTCCTCGTCCCAGCGGCCGCAGTGGACGACCACGTGGTCTCCCACCCGGACCCGGGTCACCTTCTCGCCCACCGCGTAGACGATGCCGCTGGCATCCGAGCCACCCACGTGGAAGTCCGAGGGATCTCCGTAGCGCGCGTGCAGCTTGCACGCATCCGCGGGGGTGCCCTGGGCGGCCCAGACGTTGTTGTAATTGATGCCGGCGGCCATCACGAAGACGAGCACGTCCCTGGGACCCAGCGGGGGCACCTCCAACTGCTCGAGCTGGAAGGCCGTGCGTGGCTCGCCGAGGCGAGAGGAGCGAATCACCTGGGCGAACATCCGGCGGGGCACGACCCCCAGGGGGGGCAGCTCACCAATGGGGAAGCAGTCTGGGCGCATGGGAGGCGGTCTCACGGGGCGTGCGGGGGTTCAACTCCGTGGGTCTTATAGGCGCTCCGCGTCCGTGGATACAGGGCGGCACCCGTCGCGGGACGGGGTGCTCCTGTATGTGGCGTTGGTGCTCGAAGGCTGGAGCGAACTCCGCGCGAACTGGAGTCATCACCCCTGATGACAGTTGTCACCAGTGATCACCCGCGGGAGGAGCGCTCTTCTCTGGTCACGAGAGGGACTCTGACGCGGATCCCCCACATTTTCTCGAATGTGGATAATTCCGGGGCGTCTGGACGCTGGCATGGTGGCTGCAATACTCTTCCTCATCGTCGTTCCTGATTCCTCCCCGCGCAGCACGTCCCCCGCGATTTTCCGGAGCCGCCCATGTCCATCTCTGTCAAGAACAACACCGCCGCCCTGCTGACCCAGTTCCTGCAGAGCTCTTCTACGCAGGGCAACCAGGGCAAGCTCAGCCTCGAGAACGCCGGCAAGATGCTGCAGATGCTCGGGCAGATGATGACGACCTTGAAGACCCTGCAGGACAGCATCCAGGGCCAGGGAGACTCGTTCGGGGGTGGCAGCAAGCCGGGCGGCACGGGCGGTGCGGGCGGCGCGAACGGTACCGGTGGAGCGGGTGGCGCGGAAGGCACCAATCCGCTGATCCAGCAGTTCCTGCAGCTGCTGCAGACGCTGTCGGCCCTCCAGAATCCGCAGGGCCAGCAGGGCGCCGGTGGCGGCCAGCCGGGAGCGCAGGGTGGCGCGCCGGGAGCGCCGGGAGCGCAGGGTGGCGCGCCGGGAGCGCAGGGTGGCGCGCCGGGAGCCCAGGGTGGGGTGTCGCTGCCCTTCGCCGCTCAGGCCCAGGTGCTCAACAACGTGAAGCAGGAGCAGGCCGCCCTGATGGGCAAGATCTCCGAGGGCGTGAAGTCCGGGAAGATCACCCCGCAGGAGCTGGGCAAGCTGATGCAGGGCGTGCAGAAGCTGGCCGAGGCGACCCGGGCCGCGTCGGCGGACGGCAACGTCACGGCCGAGGAGGCGGTGAACCTCCAGAAGATGAGCATGGAGAACATCACGAACACCAAGTCGGCGTTCGAGAACGGCGACAAGGCCTCCTTCGCCTCCATCAACCCGGCGTCCCAGCAGCAGGCCCAGCAGCTCAACGACATCGCCCAGGGCCTCGCGGACGGCTCCATCAGCAACCTTGAGCTGACCGACCTCGCGGAGGAGCAGGGCGCGCTCGCCGAGGCCCAGGGCAACGTCTCCTCGACCGAGGACGCCTCCAAGCTGCTCCAGGCGCAGCAGCTGACCGACCTCACCATCCAGATGGCCCGCCTGACCGGCAACAAGGCCTGAGCCGATCCCTGAATCACAGTCCTTTCACCCCTCATCGGCTCCGTGCCGGTGGGGGGTGAATCATTTCTGGGGGGCCTCGACGAAGCCCCGGTCGTTGGAGCTGCCCAAAATTCCCGTCCTTTCTTCTTTTTCTGGGACGGCGGCCGGGCCGATCGCTCTTCCTCGGGGAGAAGTGACGTGGGGACCACCGCCCCACGTCGTCCCCCCTGGAAGGAGACACCCTTGAGGACCCTGAGATTCGTCGCATCCCTGGCACTGGCGGGCGCGCTTTCCGCCTGCGGAGAGGGCCTCCCGGCCGAGGCCCCCGGGCTCGCCACCGTCGAGTCCGCGCTGGACTGCGCCGCCCTGAGTGCCCCCGTGTATCACCGCATCCGGCCGAGCTCGGGCGACAGCCTCTACACGACCAACGCGAACGAGGCGGCCAACGCCGCGACGACCTACAACTACACCGATGACCGTGGCGTGGCCTTCCGCGCCGCCAGCGCCACGGGGACGGGGTTGTCCCCCGTCTACCGCATCTACAGCCCGAGCCGGGGCGAGCACTTCTGGACCCTCGACGCGACGGAGAAGCAGGACCTGGTGAGCACGGGGGGCTTCACCACCGACGAGGGCATTGGCTTCTACGCCTCGAAGACGGCGGACCCGTGCCTCGTGCCCGTGTACCGCTTCTCCAACACGACGCTCAAGAAGCACCGCTTCGCCACCACCCAGGCCGAGCGCGACAGCCTGAGCGCCGCCGGGTGGGTCGACGAGGGCATCAAGCTCTACGCCGCGCCTTCCTCCCCCCAGCCGGTCGACACGAAGTTCACCTTCGTCGTCATCCCGGACACGCAGAACGAGGTCGTCAGCAACTCGACGCTGATCGACCACCGGATGCAGTGGCTCGTCGACAACAGGTCCGCGCTCGACATCCGCTTCGTGACGCAGACGGGAGACATGCAGAACTGGGACACGCCCGACCACATCCAGTACGAGCGCGCCAGCAATGCCCTCAAGAAGCTGGACGCCGCCGGGATTCCCTACGCGCTCGCCATTGGAAACCATGACTCGGCGGCCACGTGCCCTGGAGGCAGTGCCTGCCCGGGCAACGTGAACGCCAACCTGCGCAACACCACCACGTTCAACACGTACTTCCCGGTGACGCGGTTCAAGTCGCTCGCGGGCGTGTACGAGACGGGGAAGTGCGACAATGCCTATCACACGTTCACGGCCGGAGGCCTGAACTGGCTCGTGCTCAACCTGGAGTTGTGGGCGCGCACGGGCGCGGTCGAGTGGGCGAAGACCGTGCTGGCGCAGCATCCCCACCACAACGTCATCGTCATCACCCACTCGCACCAGACGAGCAGCGGTGGCATCGAGCAGAGCAACGGGGGCTATGGCAACAACAGCCCCCAGTACGTGTTCGACAACGCGATCAAGCAGTACGCCAACGTGCGGTTCATCTTCTCCGGCCACGTGGGCACCTCCGCCTACAGCGTGGCCACCGGTGTCCAGGGCAACAAGATCCACCAGATCCTGACCACCTACCATGACTCGTCGACGAACCCGACGCGGCTGATCGAGATCGACACTGCCGCGAACACCTTCTCCACGCGCGTGTACTCGCCCTACACGAACGCGGAGAAGCAGGACGGCTCGAAGTTCTCCGTCAGCAACGTCTCCTGGGTCCGTTAGCCCTGTGGGGTCCCTCACCCCTCATCGGCTCCCAGGGGGCTGGTGCGGGGTGACTCATTCGGGGTGTCGATGCTTCGTCCCGTCGCGGACTAGTGGAGGTCCGGCGTGACGCGCATCGGCGTGAAGAGGGGCCGGACGGTGGACGAGTCCTTCGCTGCCCCCTCCACCTCATCCGTCAACAGGTTGTAGAGGATGTGGGCGCTCTTGCGCAGATCCTCGACCGGAGCGCCCTCGTTGATGCCGTGGAAGTTGATGGGCGGCCCCAGCTTGTTGGTGAACAGCGCGCCGGCGGCGATCAGGTGCGTATTGCCCTTGGCATTCGTCGCGCCACCCACCGCCTGTGCCGGACACTGCTCGCCGAGGAGCTGCTCGTACGCCGAACTGACGCGCTGGAATGTCTCGCCCGTCGTCAGCCGGACGTCGGGCGGGAACAAGGTCGTCGTCTGGAATCCGAGGGTGTAACCGGTTTCGGCGGGGAATTGCCCCAGCAACTGCGTGAGGATGTCCTGGAAGCGGCTCGGGGTCCCCTTGCCTCCGACCAGACCCTCGGTCGTGCCGTCCCAGGCCACGCTGTGGTGGCCGAGGGCATAGCGGACGTCGACCTCTACCCGCGCGGCGACGTCGGGAGCGCCCGCCGGGTGGGTGTAGAAGCGGGTCACGGCATACGTCGTCCCATGGCCCGCGGTGAAGACCGCATCGTTGCGCAGCAGCAGGTCCGGGTGGTGCTCGCCGAAGACCTGGGTGCCCCAGCTCCAGGTGATGAACCGGATCAGCTCGCTGACTTCATTGCGTGCCAGCGGGTTGCCCACCTGCGAGCTCAAGAAGTTGGCCAGGGAGATCAGCGGGTTGGCGCCCCCCTCCCGGTTCTCATCCGGCGTCGAGGCGTGCTGCGCACCGCTCACCCGGGTGGTGAGCACGAGGCGGTTGTCGGCCAGTCCCGACGTGTCCACGCTCAGCGGAGCCCGGCGATAGGCGGGGTCGTCGAACCCATGGGCCTGGTACAGGGACGCCACCTGCTGAGCGAAGCTCTGGAGCGCCTGCGGCGAGTCCGAGCGGATGACGGCGGTGGCCGAGTCGGGAATCTGGTTCACGGGCCCCTGGGGGGTGTTGAGCGATTCGATCCACAGGCCCGTGGGCGCCGCGGTCCCGCGCTTGATGGTGAAGACGGGGCGCTCCATTCCCTTCTCGGCGCGCACGCACCAGAAGCCGTCGAAGATGACCCCCAGGTTCGGGTTCTCCTCTGGTTTGTCTTCCAGGTAGTAGGGCATCGCCATGTCGGTCTCCTCCGAGGTGTCGAAGATGACTTCCAGGGTGACGCGGTCGAGCCTGGGGTCGCCGTCGAACTGCCGGGCCACGGCCTTCAGGACGTTGAAGGCGACGAGGGCGGGGCCCTTGTCGTCGATGGAGCCGCGGCCGACGTAGAACTCCTGCTCCGAGCCCTGATAGAGCCGCTGCTCCTTCACGAGCGTGAAGGGCGCCCAACTGTCCTGGTTCCCAGCGGGCACCGTGTCCAGATGGCTGCTCAGCGCGACCCGGCGCGGCCCGGAGCCCACGCGCACGCCGAAGAGCCAGTACTCCCGGCCATTGATCGTCTTCTTCCACTCGAAGGGGACGAGCTTGTGGACCTGCTGCGTCGCATTGAATTGCGCGGTCTGGAACTGCAGCTCCTGCTGGAGCTGCTGGAGGTTGGCCACGACCTGGGCCTCGGACAGGTCCGCCCCGCGGTAGGTCTGGACCGCGACGAACCTCGAGAGGTCATCGAACAGCTGTTCGTCGATGTAGCGCTGGAGCTGTTCGAGTCCAACGTTCGACAGCGCCTTCTCCGACGGCTTTTCTTTTGTCGGGGTACACGCGCACACAAGCCCTAGGAGCGCCACGAAGGCGGGGCGGATTCGAAATCTAGACATATCATTCCTTCTGCTCACACGGAGCATTCGCTTTGCTTTGGCGGACCAGGGAAGACACTGACAGGCAATGTCAGGATTCTTCCGAGGTAGCAGCAGGAGCGGGGGGCTCATAATCAGGGAGAGCCAATGAAGTAAAGCGAATCCGCAACCTCGCGAACACACCTTCGCAGGGGCGGGTTGTGGCGTCTGGCTTAGAATCCTCTCAGGAAAACCCACCGGCTTGCTGGAGTAGGAGAGGCGTTGTCGGGTTTCGTTGACAGTCCGCTGGGCGCTGATTAGTCAATCTTCCCTGAAGCCGCTTCCAAAGTCACACATGGCTTCGTGCTCCTCGCCTCCTCACGCCGGCCGGGTGCGCGGCAGGACGACGGTGAAGGTGGCGCCGTGCCCGGGTGCGCTCTCCACCTGGACGGTGCCTCCCATGGCATCGAGAATCTGCTTCACGATCCACAGGCCCAGCCCGAAGCCGCTGTAATTGCGCTCACTGGCCACCCGCTCGAATTTCTGGAAGAGGCGGGCCTGTGCCTCGGCCGCGATGCCGATGCCGTTGTCGCGCACCGTCACCGTGGCCGAGGCCGCGTCGGCGCGTACCGTCACCGTCACGGGCTGGCCGTGGCCGTACTTGAGGGCATTGGACAGCAGGTTCTGGAGCACCTGATCCAGCCGCAGCCGGTCCCACTCCCCCACCACCGTGTCGGGGATATCCAGTCGCAGCTCGCAGCCCGCTCGGGCCGCGTCCTCCGCGCAGCGCGTGGCCACTTCCCGGGTCACGGCGACGAGATCCACCTCCCCCACCTCCAGCGTCAGCCGCCCCTCGGTGATACGCGACACGTCCAGCAGCTCCCGCACGAGACTGGCGAGCCGGTCCACCTGGCGCTGGATGGACGGGAACTTCATCCGGACCGTCTCCGCGAGCGAGCCGGGCAGCAGTGACTCCAGGCCGCGCCGCAGTCCATGGAGATTCAGCTTGAGGGAGGTCAGGGGGGTGTTCAGCTCGTGGGAGGCGATGCCGAGGAAGGTATCCCGGGCGCGGATTGCCTCCCGCGCTTCCTTGTAGAGAAGGGCGTTCTCGATCGCCATGGCGGCGCGCCCGGCCATCTCCTCGGCGAGCGCGAGGTCGGCCGGGCCATAGCGCTGTTCCGGCTCGGACCGCATCAGCGCGATGACGCCCATCGGCCTGCCCCGGATGACGAGCGGAACCATGATGCAGGAACTCACGCCCAGGGCGCGCATCAGGCGCAGGTGCTCCTCGTCCTGCGCACCCCCCACCAGCACCGCGTCATCCACCACCTCGACGAGCCGGGGCCGTCCCTGCCGCAACACCATCAGGTAGCGCTCATCCCGGTGGTGGTTGGGGGAGAAGCGGCGCTGCAGTTGCTCGACGAGCGGCAGCTTGTCGGCGTCCTTGTGGACGGCGGCGATCCGGCCGAGCGACCGCTCGTCCTGGAGCGCGGTGACGGTGCACCAGTCCGCGATGGCGGGGACGGCCAGCCGCGCGATGCGGGTGAGCGTGGCCTCGTAGTCCAGGGATTCCATGAGGGCAGTGCCCACCTGGGCGAGGAAGCTGGCGCGCTGCTCGGCCCGCCGCTGCTCCGCGTGGAGGCGGGTCCGCTCCAGGACCTGGGCGCACAGGTGGGCCAGGGCCTGCTGTAGCTCGCGCTCCTCCCTCGACAGGGGACACCACGTCTCGTAGGCGAAGCCCATCGAGCCGATCACCCGGTCCTCCACGCAGAGGGGGAGGCTCGAGCGGGTACCGCCCTGGAAGGTGTCGGTCCGCGCGGCGTCCGGGTACTCGCGCAGGTAGTCCGTCTCCGAGTCACAGAAGACGGGCCGCTGCGTCTTCACCGCGTCCACTGGCACCATCTTCGCCGTCATGGGAATGCGGCTGTACTGGCGGACCGGGTCGTCGCCCAGCCCCACCGCCCCCACCGCGATGAGCTCCGTGCCATCCGGGCTGAGCAGGCTGATCCCTCCCGCCCTCGCCCCCAGCAACTCGATGCCCGCGGAAGCGCTGATGCGGGCCACCTCGGCGGGTGTCAGGGCCCGCGAGAAGGCGGCTGTCACCTCCTGCAACTTCGAGGTGCGCTGGAGGTGCGCGACGCGCTCGGCTTCCACCCGCTTGTACTCGCTGATGTCCTGGACGGTCACGCCGCGAGCGAGCACCGCCCCCGAGGCCTCTCGCACGGCCGTCATCTCGAGCATCACGGGGAAGCGGCTTCCGTCATGGCGCAGGTGGACGGACTCCCAGGTGAGGTGTCCCTCGTCATCGACCTGACGCAAGAGCGCGGGGAGCCGCGCCCGCTCCTCCGGCGCGAAGAGGTCCTCGAGCGCCATTCCCTCCATGCCGCCCGGGGAGTACCCGTGCATCCGGCAGAAAGCCGGGTTGGCCCCCGTGAGTGTCTGGGAGTCCGTCATCCCGAAGACGACGCCAATGGACGAGCGCTGGAAGAGCATCTCCAGCATGCGGAGGTTCTTGCCGAGGGACTCCTTCTCCGCCACCACCTCGCGCAGCCGATCGCGCTCGGCTTCCGCCTCTTCACGCGCCACCCACTCCGCCGTCACGTCCTTGAAGGCGATGGCGACATGGGACACGTTGCCCCCCGCGCCCACCAGGGGAAAGAAGGTGCAGGAAATGGCCGCGCGCCGCGCCCCGCGCACGCCGAGCTCCCGGTGCTCGTTGGGGTCGTACCAGACCGTGGGGGTCTGGATGGTCTCACCTCGGAATGCACGGCGCACGAACCCGGCCAGGCCCGTCCGCTCGTTCTCCTTGTCCTCGAAGAGGTTGTACCCGGGCGGCGGCTCGGCCCCGAACATCTCGCGGTAGGCCCGGTTGTTCAGGCGCGCCTGCCCGCCCTCATCGAAGATGATGTAGGGCACGGGGGAGAGCGTGAACATTCCCTCCAGCAACGCCAGCGGCTCGGGACTCCGCGCGAGCCCCTCCCGCGGAGGGCTGTCTCCCGGTTGGGAAGTGGGGGTCCCCGCGGGCTCATCCTGGGCAGCCAGGTCGCGTCCGGCGTTGTCGTTCGGTGGGGGCGGATTGGACACGGGGACCTCGGCGGAGTCGCCTTAACATCTACTCCAGACAGGGCCGAATCGTTTTCCAATCCCCGTGGATTCGAAGTGCCCGGATTCACTCACCCGGGCGAAAACCGTTTCCGGTCCTCGTTGGCGCCCACTATCCTGCTTCGCCGAGCAGCCCGGCCCGTCCTGTGTCCGCGAGCCTCCGGCCAGCCGTGCGCCGCTCGCCTAAGGAGACGACATGACGCGCGAGTACCCCCAGGAGCAGCTGATGGCGTTCGTGCAGGCCATGGCCAACGTGGCGGCGAGCGATGGCCGCATCACCGAGGACGAGCGCCAGCAGCTCGATGACGTGGTGGTTGGCATGGGCCTGTCGCCCCGCGACGAGCAGGTCGCCGCGCTCATCGAGCGGGAATTCCAGAAGCCCAGCCGCCTCACCGACATCGTCGGCAAGATCGAGATCCGCGAGCTGCGCGCCTCCCTGCTGCGCATGATCGTCGAGGTGGCGTGCGCCGACGGCGAGATCGCGAACGAGGAGCGCGCGTCGGTGAAGGAGGCCGCCGGCGCCTTCGGTCTCGACGTGTCGGTCGCCGACGAACTCATCGACTGGACGCTCGACTCGATCAAGCTCGAGCAGCGCGAGCGCGAGATCATGGCGAAGCTGCTCTAGCGGAGGGGCTGCCGCGGAAGGCCGGCTCGTCGGCACGCGAGGGACTTCTCCTGGTAGAAACCGTGTGACGGCCAGTGCCTGCCTGGGAGCGGTCCTCTGAAGGGGATCAAGGGGGCTTGTGTGCCGGCAGCTGTGCTGGGATTCCTTGACCCCCTCCCAGCGCTCAGTTCGCGAAGCGAACGTTGTCCAGGTAGTAGGGGCCGGAACCGGTGGTCACGGAGAGGCCGAACTGGAGCTTCACGTCAGCGGGCACTTTGTTGAGGGCCGTCACGGTTCCCGCCTGGAGTGGGAACTCGAGCGTCGAGAAGGCTCCCCGGGGCAAGGTGTTGAGCACGGCGTTGCCTACCCATTGATTGCTGATTCCCGCGGAGGGAATCGAGATCAGCACTTCCACGGTCCCCACCCAGGCCGGGTTGGGCTGAACGGCCGACACGAAGAAGTCGAGCTTGAGTTTATTGCCCACCGGAGTGAGTCCCGCGGTGCTGAAGGACGGACTGACGATCTGGGCCAACCCCGTGGGCACCGCCACCTGGAGCGAGGAGATGCCCTCGGTCACCCGGCCCGTGTGGACCGGCAACGCGGTCTGGGCGGAGGTCCATGCGCCCGGTTTCTCGAAGCCGAGGATGGGCTGTCCCAGGAGGAAATCGGTCATCACCTGCTGGCGGAACGGGATGAACACCTGGGTCAGGGCATTCGAGATGAGGAACCGCTCCCGGCCCGGAGCGCCGGGGATGGCCTCTTTCTGCTCGGAGGTATGCGTGAAGGTCAGCGTCTTGGGGTACGGGGCGGACAACCCCACGTCGAGTTCGCTGGTGGCGCTTCCCGTGCCATCCACCGGTTCATGGCATCCCGCGCAGGAGAGGGACTGCGCACGTGCCACGATCTGCTCCGGGGTCAGCGTGCTGCCCAGCGCATTGAGCTTGCTCTGGAGGCTGGTCTTCAGCGTCCCTCCTGTGCCGAATGCGTTCAAGTAATTGTTCTGAAAAGGAATCATCAGGCTTTCCCCAGCCTCCATCGTCGTGGGGAGCGCGGACGGATAAGCGAAGCGGTTGAGGTCATCCGTGGAGGCGAGCCTGTCCACTGCGTCC
Organism: Cystobacter fuscus; assembly: GCF_044360685.1. Taxonomy (GTDB): domain Bacteria; phylum Myxococcota; class Myxococcia; order Myxococcales; family Myxococcaceae; genus Cystobacter; species Cystobacter fuscus_C. The sequence goes on from NZ_CP043491.1 coordinate 3,753,224, forward strand.
AGGAAGAAGGAGCCCTGAAACCCCGTGACGCGCGGATCCGCCGAGGTGCCGGGGACAAAGAGCTTCGCGGAGGGATTGTCCTTGACGAAGGAGGGGATGAATCTCAGGGAGGGATTACCACTGGTGCCGTGCACCAGCCGGAATTCCCGGAGGGACCAGGCGTTGATGGGATCCGTGAGGGCCAGCAGGAACTCGTTGGTCCGGATCTGGCCGCTGTGCGCTCCCTCTCGAGCACCGTAGTGATCGATGTGGATGACGGGCTCGAAACCTCCCGGCAGGCCGTTGAAGAAGAAGCTGTGCAGCTCACTGGCACGGATGGCGGGACTCTTCGAGGGGTCCGACTGGTTCAACCAGAACTGGACGACGGGAAGGCAGGCCTGGCGACCCTGCTCCGGGTGGGGATTGGGCAGCCGGGCTTCGAAAATGATGAAGTTGCGCTCGAAGCCCGAGCGGCCGCCACCTGGAATGCCCGACCGCCTCGCGAAGACGAGTCTGTACTCCCCACAGTCCGAGCCGTCCGGAGGCGCCAGATCGAAGCGGTTCGACAAGGTCGTGGCCATGTAGGCATTCGCGGCCAGAGGATCACTGAACGGATCGTTCGTGGCGGCCGCCTCGTCTCCCACGCTCCGGGGGCACAGGACTGGCCACCCGTTGATGGACCCCGTGGGAACCTGCTTCTCAAAGGGAAAGGCGGGATTGATGGAGTTGGGGTCCACGGGTGGCTGGATATCTCCAGTCACCGCCGCCACGTCATCACAATGCGGGCCCGGGAAGCTACCGTTAGCGCCCCGCTGGAACGTGTCGAAGAGCTGATGAAAGAGATCCAGGGGCGTCTGGCCCGGGACTTGTCCCTGGGCGACCAGTTGTCCGAGGACATCCCGCAGCGTGAACGCAGACACGATGTCCGTGTCCGTGACGACCAGAGATTGGCGGGGCAAGATGGGAAATGGCAGAGCGAGCGCCTGAGCCGCCAGGGCTGACCTGGGCGGGGGCGATCCGGCTTGTGCCCCTTCCTCTTGTTTGAAGTCAGAACAAGAGGCGATCATGAGTGCCATTACAGCCAGCACGGTGAAACGCCGTCCGCGCTTTTTGGTCTCGATGATGGAGCTGCTCCACGAAATCCGCCCGATACCAGAGTTTGATTGTTGGAATTGCATGTGTTCTTCCCGAAAGCCTGCTTCAGCGGGCGGCCGTTGATTAATCGCCGGGAATGTTCACCGCCAGCAAACAACGGGTGATGCCAAAGGGCTCTACTTCGAAGGCATCTTGCGATAAGCCTTTTTCGGCGCCTCCACCCTCGTGGCCAGGGGCGCCACACGACGTGGCACCGTCAACCCGGTGAGGTAGAGGTTGGAGGTGCCGCCGCGGTGGGACTGGGGATGCCGCGAGCGGTACCTCATGGAGCAGAATGCCCTTACGCCCGCCTACCGCGCGGCGGCCCGGGGAGAGTCCACTCGCTCCTGCAGCTCGCTCCGGCGCTCGATGAGCTGCCGCGCGATCCGGAGCCCGGCGATGACGGCCCCTTCCGAGTGGCTGTTCTCCGTCGTGTCGCCTCCGATGTAGAGGCGGCCCTGGGGCCGGCGCAGCTCGTTCGCGAGCGCATCGAAGCGGGAGCGCCCGAGTTCCAGGGGCCAGTAGGCCACCGCCTGCGGGTAGACGAAGATCTCGGCGGAGCGGATGTGCTGGCGGACGCCCGGGAAGAGATTGTCGAGGGCCTCCGCGCTCTTCTCGCGCATCTCGTCGACCGGCAGGTTCATGACGTCGCGTGCGAACCGGGCATGCAGGAGCAGGGTGAGGACCCGGTCCCGAGGATTCTGCTCGCCATCCTGGAGTTCCGTCACGTCGTAGATGCTGCCGGCCGGCGAGTCCGAGAGCAGCGTCAGGACGTTCTCTCCGTTCACCTCCCACAACGGGGACGCCTCGGGGGCGACACGGAAGTGCACCTTGACGTAGCTTCCCAGCCTCGTCGTCTGGATGGCCTGCCACTTCTCGCGGCTGAGCGCGGGCGAGAACTGGATCCTCCCCAGGTGATGGACCGGCACGGTGACCACCACCATCCGCCCGGTAACCTCGAGGAACTGGCGGTCATCCTGGAGGACCCTCACCCGCACGCCCGAGTCCGTCTGCTCGATGGCGGTGACGCGGGCCTGTGTCATGAGCTGGCCGGGACGCAGGTGGGCGGCGAGCGCCTCGGTGAAATGCGTGTTGCCATCGCGGACGTGGTAGTTCTTCTCGCCGAACCCCTCCGGTGAATCCAGGAAGAGGCGCATCTCGTCGAGGCCATCGAGCGCGGAGATCTTGTCCCACTCGATGGCGATCTCCGGCTCCAGCGTGACGCGGATCCACTCGCTGACCTTGTGCGGAAGTCCGTCGCGGGCGATGAACTCCGCGAAGCTGATGTGCATGAGCGCGTCCAGCTCCGGCGACAGGGGCGTTCCCGCCTCATGACTGGCGTGCAGCTGGGAGTAGAGGTTCCAGGCCTTGGTGTTCCACCGGAGGAATGCCGCGCGCTCGTCTTCGTTGAAGATCCCCGCGAGGTATGTGTCGCGCGCTCCTTCCCCCTGGTAGGGATGGATCTGCCCATCGAGCCGCACGGACGAGTGGGCGACGTCCTCGCTCAAGTCGAGACCGAGCTCCCGCAGCAGGGCCACCGCGGGGCTGCGCTCGAAGAACTCCTCCATGTGAGCCTCGGCGGTGGCGCCGTCGGAGAAGGTGATTGTCTGGACGCGGCCGCCCAGGCGCGGAGCCGCCTCGACGAGCAGCGAGTTGATGCCCGCCTTGTTCAGCTCGTAGGCCAGCGTCAGCCCCGTCAGACCCGCGCCGACGATGATGACAGGGGCGTCCCTTGACGGCGTCGGCGTCGCGGGGGGCTCCGGGTTTCTGCCAGAACAGGACTGGATGGCGAGAACCACCATCAACAGGCTTGAGAGGAAGTACCTTCTCTTCATCATGTCGTGCCCCCCATGGCGACTTTGTTTCGGAAATCCTAGCCGGGGTGCTCTCCACCGGGTCACGTCGAGTGGCTTGAATGGATACTCGTGAACAGCGCGAAGGACAGACAGGGGCGCTGCCCGAGGATGGCGCGCGGGTGCGCGGAGGGGAGGTCCACGGGCGGGTGCCAGGGTTGGGAGTGGGGATTCAGCCGGGGCGGGTGGGTGGGGTGCGCCGGGCAAGCGCGACGCGCGCGGAGTCCGTCATGGTGACGAGTGCCGCCCCCAGCATGATGACATCCTTGATGACGAGGCGGCCCCGCGCGCTCAAGTAGGGGAAGCCGGATTGGCCGTCACCGAGGTCTGGTACCCACGTCTCGGGTGTCGTCACCAGGAAGGACAGGGTGACGAGTGACATCCCCGCGACCAGCAGGCCGCCGATGAAGCCGAGCTCGGGCTTCCACGCGTGGGCCGCCACCAGGAGCCCGAGCAGGACGATGGCCGAGCCGAGCCCCCATGCGAAGCGGTAGGTGCCGTTCGCCTCGTGCCAGCGCCGGTTCGCCTCCACGAGCTCTCCTTCCTTGTTCATGTGGGCGCGGTACTCGGACGGCGGAGCGCTGTAGAAGAAGCTCATCACCGGGCTGTTGGCGACGAAGGGCACGATGCCGTCGGCCTCGTAGGGGAAGGCCTTCAGGCCTCCAATCCACAGCAGGACCGTCACCAGGCCCAGCCGCAACATCGTCATTCCGAACCGCTCGGCCCCAGCGGCGAAACGCAACACCCGCTCGAATGCGTACATACCGTGACTCCTCATCGTCCGCGGGCGGGCAGGAGGTGCCCTCGTGTGCGGACTCGAGGGGAGAGGTCGCGACCACGCAGGGAATTACACGGCCGTTTCTGGCGAGGGGCTTTTCTCTCCCTGGGCCTGACGGTGGACGTGTACAGTCGGCGCGTCATGGCCTCGCCACAGCGCCAATGACCCTTCTTCCCCCCGACGAGTTTCCATGAGCAAGCCTTCCGCAGAAAACCTCCCCTTCCTTGGTTGGGTGTCCGAGCTCACGCGGACGCAGGTGCACGCCCTGACGCGCATCGCTCGCCACGAGGGGCTGTCCGCCGAGGATGCGCTCGATGCCATCCAGGAGGCCTTTCACACCTACCTCCTGCTGCCCCACGCACGCGCCTTGTCGGACGATCGCGAGGATTCGCGGGCATTGCTCTCGGTGTTGGTGCGCAACACGGCGCGCAACATGCGCCGGCGCCACCACCGTGCGATGCCCCATGAAGACGTGGACACGGTGCAGGCGCTCTCCGCGCCGCAGCCCACGGCGGACGAGCTGCTCGTGCTCGCCGAGGACCACGTGAAGCTTCGGGGCTGCGTGAACAAGCTCAACCAGGTGCAGCGTCAAGTGGTCACGATGCGCATGCTGGAGGAGGTGAACGGCGCGGAGGTGGCGCGCGAGCTCTCCCTCACGCCGGGTCACGTGGCCGTGCTGCTGCACCGCGCGAAGGCGGAGTTGCAACGCTGCGTCATGTCCTGACGGCGTTCCTCCGCGTACACCGCGCCTTCAACCGCTCTGCTCCTCGCCAGTCCACGGCTCCTCGGGCTCTCCGTACGAAGAGCCTGGATCGGCATGACTGTCCTGCATCCGACATGTCCTGGAAGAGACGGTTTCGCTTGAATTTCTCCACAAACTGGTTTCAGTTACTGTCATTGTTGCTTCGCGTTTGGTGGGGCGGACTCGGCGGTAGCGCCCCAAATCCCACGAACCACTGGAGGATGCGCCTCATTGCCATAAGCCCGGAATTTTCTTTCAACCAAAAATGACAACGTTACGATTCGTTTCCACCCCTCTCGTATTCGCGCGGGACGCATCACACGGGACGTCACGGGGATGAGCGCCTCACGTCTCAGGGGCCATCGAGCTGGAATTTTTCCATCAACCAGGAATGACAACGTTGCGATTCGCTGACCCCCTCTTGTGACCGCGGAGCCGTCATCACTCGGGACGAAGAGGGGCTTACCCCAGGGAGAGGAAGAACAATGCTGTCAAGAATAGCAGACCCATGGCGGGTCCATGCCTGCCATTGCGAGTTGTCTCGTTTGGGCGCGGTCTTGGACTGAGCTGGCAACCGCTCTCGCGCACGTTGTGGAACACGTCTCAATCACTCGCTTCTGGAGACACCTCATGTCCCGACAGATTCTCCATGCTGATACCCGTAGTGCCTGGTTCTGGTGGCGAAGGCTCCTCACCACCGCGGCCACCGCGGTGCTGACGGCTGTGCTCTCCGTCCTCGCGCCCATTAGCGCCGCCCATGCGGCTGGCGGCGGCTTCCATATCGCCAACGGCCGGCTCATCGACGCGAACGGCAACGACTTCATCATCCGCGGTATCAGCCACCCGCACGCGTGGTTCCCGCAGAGGACCAGCGCGTTCGCCGACATCAAGGTGGTGGGGGCCAACAGCGTCCGCGTCGTGCTGAGCGGTGGCCGGTGGACGACCAACACGGCCAGCGACGTGGCGAACGTCATCTCGCTCTGCAAGCAGAACCGGCTCATCTGCGTGCTCGAGAACCACGACACGACGGGTTACGGGGAGCAGGGTGGCGCCTACAGCCTCGATCAGGCCGTCGACTACTGGCTGAGCATTCGCAGTGCGCTGGTTGGTCAGGAGGCCTACGTCATCATCAACATCGGCAATGAGCCGTATGGCAACACCCTCTACACGGAGTGGGTCGGGGCGACCATCGGTGCCATCCAACGCCTGCGGAATGCTGGGCTGACGCACACCCTGATGATCGACGCGCCGAACTGGGGGCAGGACTGGTCCAACACCATGCGGGACAACGCCGAGGAAGTCTGGGAGGCCGACCCGCTGAGCAACTCCATCTTCAGCGTCCACATGTACGGCGTCTACAACACCCCCTCGAGGGTCAAGGACTACCTCGACGCGTTTACCAGCCGGGGCCTGCCCATCCTCGTGGGCGAGTTCGGGTGGTACCACTCCGACGGAGATCCGGATGAGTTTACCCTCACGGAGTACACCACGCTCCAGGGGCTCGGCTACATGGGCTGGTCGTGGAGCGGCAACGGAGGGGGCGTCGAGTACCTCGACATGGTCACCAACTTCAACCCGGCCAGCCGCACGGACTGGGGCACCTGGCTCATCACGAGTGCCAACGGCCTCGAGGCCACCTCCGTCGAGGCCTCGGTCTTCGGAGGAAATGGTGGTGGCGACACGCTGCGCCCGACCGCGCCCGGCAACCTGACCACGACAGGCACGACGTCGAGCAGCGTGTCATTCGCGTGGAGCGCCTCGACGGACAACGTCGCGGTGACCGGTTACGATGTCTACCGCGGCTCCTCTCGAGTGGCGACGCTCCCCAGCACCCTGCTGTCGTACACGGACACGGGGCTGTCGGCGAACACGGCTTACAGCTACAAGGTGTATGCACGTGATGCCGCTGGGAACGTGAGCGATGCGTCCAACACGGTTTCCGCGACGACCCAGTCCTCCGGGGGAGACACCGGCGGCTGCACGGCGACCTACAAGTCCGATAGCGAGTGGGGCTCCGGCTTCGGCGCCACGGTGACGGTGACGAACACCGGGACCACCGCGACCAAGGGCTGGACGGTGAGCTGGACCTTCGGTGGCAACCAGCAGATCACCAACATGTGGAACGCCACGTCGACCCAATCCGGCGCGAGCGCCACGGCGCGGAACATGAACTACAACGGTGTCCTCCAGCCGGGGAGCAGCACGAGCTTCGGCTTCCAGGCGACGTATTCCGGTTCCAACACCGCCCCCACCCTGACCTGCACGGCCAACTGATGGAGCCCGTGGCTGGGAGGGGTCGAGATGGGGTCCCTCCCGGCCCGGCTGACCTCCGCGAGGGTCATTCGCCCGTGACCACCTGACAGTCGTGCCAGCCCGTGTCCTCGCGGGGAGGGCTACAGTGGAGCAGGGGCGCGGATGCCTTGTGGGAGCCGGGTCGCGGCTGGACCTTCTTGGAGAGCTTGCAACTCGGAGCGTTGGGGTCGCGCCACTCGCAGGTGGCCGTCGTCATGCTCTCGAGGGGCATCCACTTCGCGACCCGGCTTTTGTTCTCGTCGCATACTTCCTCCTCGGGGCCCGGCTTGATGCAGCGGAACGCATACCTCGCCTCGCTGCTCAGCGGCGCCAGCCGCTCACACCACCGGCGCACGAGCCGCTGGCGGCACTTCTCGTCCGTGGCGGCATGCGGCGTCTGGACGAGTTCGAACGTGCGAAGGTCCTTGGTCTGTCCCACCGCGACGGCGCGGCCAGGCTCGCTGCCCAGTCCCTGGGTCCAGAAGGCGCGCTGAGCCGCGTGGGCCTGGCGCGCTTCATCCCCGAACAGGAGTGGTGCGCGTGTGACGGTATCCAGCTCGCAGGGTTTGCAGGTCACGACCTCACGCCGCAAGGCCGAGGGAGTGACTGGAAGTTTCCCCGTGCGAAGCCATTGCAGCTCCACGTCGTCCGCCAGGGCCCGCCGGGTTCGTGAGCACAGGTTCACGACCGTGGGTCCGCCCTGGGCGTACACCAGGTAGTCGTTTCCCTTCTTGAACGGATAGGCGCAGGTTCCACCACCGCCGGACGGAAGCCGGAGCCGGGTGCCCACCGCGAGCTCGCCCTTGAACACCTCGACCACCTCCACGGCCGCGCTGCCACTGCGCAGCCCATCGGCGGCCTGGGCACGGGCGAAGTAGATGTGGCTCGCTGCCTCGTGGGCGGTCCGAAGTGCCTGGGAGAGGTTCGTGTCGGTGGGTTGAGTCAAGCAACGGCAGGCCCGTGACACCTGGGGCCACAGTCCGAACACAATGCCGAGCGCCATGACGGCCAGTCTCGTTCTCATGGCCCCCGACTAGCGCGAAACCATTTCCCGGGCCACTCGCATGAGGAGCCGCCGGGCGTCCTGCGCCGAAACCGATTTCCTGCACATGCATCTACTCGGGCATTCACAGCACGGAGGAAGAACCCATGAGTGGTACCTCGACGCGTCCCGCGGAGAAGAGCGGCACCTTCAAGCTGGGGGGCGACCTGCCCATCCATCGTCTGGGCTACGGCGCCATGCAGCTCACGGGCCCTGGCATCTGGGGTCCGCCCAAGGACCGCGCGGAGGCGGTGCGCGTGCTGCGCCGCGCGCTGGAGCTGGGCGTGAACTTCATCGACACGGCGGACTCCTACGGCCCCTACTACAGCGAGGAGATCATCGCGGAGGCCCTGCACCCCTACGCCAAGGGCGTGGTGGTGGCGACCAAGGCGGGCCTGGTGCGCACGGGGCCGAATGAATGGCACCCGGTGGGCGCGCCGAAGTACCTGCGCCAGCAACTGGAGCTGTCGCTGCGCCGGCTGAAGCTGGAGCGCATCGACCTGTACCAGTTGCACCGCATCGACCCGAAGGTCCCGGTGGAGGAGTCGCTGGGCGAGCTGAAGGCGTTGCAGAAGGAGGGGAAGATCCGCCACATCGGCCTGTCCGAGGTGTCGGTGGAGGAGATCCAGCGGGCGCGCAAGGTGGTGGACATCGTGTCGGTGCAGAACCGCTACAACCTGGTCGACCGCGTGCACGAGAAGGTGCTGGACTACTGCGAGAAGGAGAACCTGGGCTTCATCCCCTGGTTCCCGCTGGCGACGGGCGGCCTGGCGAAGCCGGGGAGCACGCTCGACTCCGTGGCGAGGAAACACGACGCGACCCCCTCGCAGATTGCCCTCGCCTGGCTGCTGGCGCGCTCGCCGGTGATGCTGCCCATCCCGGGCACGTCCTCCGTGAAGCACCTGGAGGAGAACCTCGCGGGCGCGGAGGTGAAGCTCGGCAAGGAGGAGCTGGCCGCCGTGGACGCGCAGGCGTCGGGCCGCTGAGCCGCGTCCGTCACTGGAGCAGCCCCTGGCTCAGGGACTCGGGGCGCTCCACCACCGCCATCACGCTCCCTCTCGCGGATGTATGTCTTTGCCTTTGCTTTTGTTTCGCGCTGGCATGGCCCACGCGACCCGCTCGGCTGGCAGGGTGTTGAGTTGAACGCAGCAAGGTGCCTCTCAGGGCAATCTCCCTTGCCGCGCCTCCCCCCTTCTCATACGCAGACAAGCTCGCGATGGATGCGCCCTGAACGGGAACCGCCAACCCAGGGGGCTCGTACCGAATTCAGACAGTGCTTGGTGCTGCCCGCGGCTTGGAAGTCAACCTTCCGACAATACACGGAAAACGCGGTATTCTGGTGGGGGTTTGGTGCCATCGTCCATTCAGCGAATCGCTGATGGGTCCCCCGCGAGGGGGTTCCTATCCTAGGTCCTCCTCTGCCGTGACTCCTGGGCGCTTGTCGTTCCTTGCTGGGCAGGAAGAGCCGACTCAGGAGTGCCCCCATGCAGAAGAATGACAGTCAAAGCATTTCCGAGTTCACCTCGGCCTACATGCAGGAGTTGGACGCGCCCTCTCCCGGCCGCCGGAGGATTCCCCCGTCCCTGGCCGCGCGGTACGAGGACATCCGCCTGGCGGGTGAGGGCGCGATGGGGGTTGTCTACCGGGCGGTGGATCCACGACTGGGCCGCACCGTCGCGCTGAAGTTGCTCAAGAATGATAATCCCGCGCTCATCCAGCGGTTCCTCGCGGAGGCGCGTTCCCAGGCGCGCCTCCAGCATGAGCATGTGTGTGGAGTGTACGAGGCCGGACTGGCGGAGGACGAGCCGTACATCGTGATGCAGTACATCGATGGGATGCCGCTGTCGCGCGTGCGCGAGCACATGACGCTCGTGCAGCAGGTGAAGCTGCTCCAGGAGGTGGCCATGGCGGTGCACGAGGCACACCACCTGGGGATGATCCACAGGGATCTCAAGCCGGGAAACATCCTCGTCGAGCAGCGCGGGGACGGAACGTGGAAGCCCTACGTCGTGGATTTCGGCCTGGCGCGTCAGGTCGCCGAGCAGGGAACGACCCAGACGGGCGAGGTCCTCGGGACGCCGGCCTACATGTCGCCCGAGCAGGCCAATGGAGACGTGCGCCAGCTCGACCGCCGCTCGGACGTGTATTCGCTGGGGGCCACGCTGTACGACGTGATCGCCGGACGGCCCCCCTATGTCTCCGAGCACCCGTGGCGGTTGCTCTTGATCTCGGCCATGGAGGATCCGCCTCCGCTGGGACAGGTGAAGCCGGGTGTTCCGAAGAACCTCGAGACCATCGTGATGAAGTGTCTCGAGCGCAATCCGGCGCGCCGCTATGACTCCGCGCGGGCGCTCGCGGAGGATCTGCGGCGCTCCCTGGACGGCGGGCCCATCCAGGCGAAGCCGGCCTCCTGGGGGGAGCGCCTCCAGAAGACGGTGCGCAGGAACAAGCTGCTCACGGGGGTGCTCGGGACACTCGTGTTGGGGGTGCTCGGGGCGGGCGCCGTCTGGGTGGGGGCCCAGCGGCGTGCGGCGGAGCAGGCGCGGCTCGCCCGGGAGCTGGGCGAGAGCGTGAAGGAGATGGAGCTGTTCCTGCGCGCGGCGTATGGGCTGCCGCTCCATGACGTGGAGCGGGAGCGGGACGTGGTGCGCGCCCGGCTCGGGGAGATCGAGCAGCACCTGCGCGCCTCGGGCGACGCCGGACTGGGGCCCGGGCATACCGCGCTCGGATTGGGGCAGCTCGCGCTGGGCGAGCCCACGCGGGCCCGGGAGCACCTGGAGAAGGCGCTCGCGGCCGGGTACACGTCGGCGAACCTCGAGTATGCGCTGGGGCGGGCGCTCGGAGAGCTGTACCGGCGCGCCCTGGAGGAGACCCGGCGCATCACCGAGCCGCGGGAGCGGCGGCGGAGGGTGGCGTTGCTGGACACGTCCCTGCGCCAGCCGGCGCTCCTGCATCTGCGGGCGGCCATGGGGACACGGCTCGAGGTGCCCGAGTATGTGGAGGGGCTGATCGCGCTGTACGAGGGCCGCCACGATGAAGCGATCGCCAAGGCGAAGGCGGCTTTCGGCAAGGCGCCCTGGATGTACGAGCCGAAGAAGCTCGAGGGCGATGCGCTGTATGCCGAGGGCAGCAAGTACCGGCACGACGCGGCGTTCGACCACGAGAAGATGAAGGGTTATTTCGATCGGGCCGTGGAGGCGTACCGGGTGGCGGCGGAGATGGGCAGCAGCGATCCGGCCATCCACCGGGCGCAGTGCGAGCTGTGGGAGAAGCGGGGGTGGGCGGACTACTCGCGACGCCTCCCCCCCGGTCCCGCGTTCGAGGCCGCCGAGGCGGCGTGTGGCCGCGCGGTGCGCGCGAGCTCGAGGGACGGAGGTGCCGGGGTGCAGCGGGCGCTCGTGCTCCTGGCGCGGGCCTTCGTGGGTGGCACCGACATCCCGGGGGGCGCGCTCCCCCTGGTGGAGGAGGCGCTCGAGACCGCCGAGGCGGAGCGGAGCGCTCGCCCCCAGGATGTCCTGTCCCACTACGCCGTGGCTCAAGCCCTCTACCTTCGGGCTCGGCTCCTGGAGGAGCAGGGGGGTGAGGTGTCCCTGGCGCCGGCCATCGCGGCGTACCAGCGGGTGCTTTCCCTGGAGCCGGGCTTCACCTGGGCCCACAACGAGCTGGGGGATGTGTACTTCCGGGAGGCCAGGCGGCTCGGCGCGCGGGGAGGGGAGGCGGCACCGCTGCTGAAGAAGGCGGTGGAGCAGTACACGCGGGCCCTGGAGCTCGATCCCGGCTTCGCCCTGCCCGTGGGCGGTCTGCTGGATGCCGCGGCGACCCGGCTGGAGGCGGAGATCGCCCGGAAGCGAGAGGCGCCCGAGGCGCTCCAGGCGCTCTCCCAGGCGCTGGTCCAGCTGGAGAAGTCAGGCGCCACGCCGTGGGTGCTCGCGCTGTGGAAGGCGCGCGCGTACCGGCTCCGTGCCCACCATGAGTTGGTGCTGGGCAGGGATCCCCGTGCGGTGTTGGCGTCGCTTTTCGAGGTGATTCGCGCCGCCGCGGGGGAGTCGCCAACAGAACCCTGGCTGTTGGAGGAACTGGTCCTGGGCCATGTCCTCGAGTCCGAGGGCGAGCGGCTTCTTGGGGGGAATCCGGCGGTGTCCCTGGAGCGGGGGCGAGCCCTGGTGCGGGAGCTGGGCGAGGTGGACGGAGCGCGGGCCACGGAGACCTGCGAGTTGGCGACCCGCTTGAGTCCAGTCCTGGCCCAGGAGTGTCAGCGTTTCTTGAACCCGCCCCAGACGTCTGTCCGATAGCGCCTGGACATGGCGCGGCCATTCCCTACCCGCATCACTCACTTGGAGGTTCACATGCCCATGTGGCGCGCATGTCGTCTGTTCCCCGTACTCGTCGTGGCCTGCTTCGTCGGATGCGGCGGTACCGCGGAGGCGCTGGAGCAGGGCCTGTCTCTCGCGAGCGTCCATCAGGTTATTGAAGGGGGGACCTATGATCGCCCCCCACCCAATGGTTTGAATGGCACGTCACCTTCCTGCTTCTGGGCACATGGGACCCAGCAGGTGCTCCGATCCATGGGAAGCGCCGCGCTCGATCAGGGGGCGGGATACCTGCCGAGCATTCCCTTGAGCCTGGTCTCCTCGTCCTGCCGGCACGTGCTCCGCTCCGCGGTCGAGTGCGCGCTCACGCCAGAGCAGTCCGTGCGAGATCCCGTGACGGGTACGCTGTACACGGGGTGGTGGGGACTCGCTCCCTCGTGGCTGGGAGACGTGCTGGATACCCCGGGCCGCCGGTATGTGACGGCGTGCATGGTCCAGCGGTTGAACTTCTATGGAACCTCCGTTCCCATCCTGCTGGAGGGCGCTCATCCCTCCATCACGCACAGCACGGCCTATGCTTCCCAGTATCCCATCGAGGAGTCGACCGTCTTTGGTGACCTCTTCTCGTCCGCCACGCCCCTGCTGGGCCTGTTGCCCGCCTTCAACGTCTTCGTCTGCTGGGAGTCTTTGTTACCCCAGTCGTGTGGCCTGTTGGGACTGCCGCTGCTCGAGCAGAGGATTTGTGACGATGCGCCGCTGTGTGGCCTCCTGCCAGTGGGGCCGTGTGCGCTGTCCTGTGAGGGATCCGGGCCTTATTGGAAGTGCCGGCCGTACCTGCTCGCTCCGCCCTGGACGGAGACGGTACGGGTGAAGCTGGAGACCTCCAGCTGCCAGTGAGCTTCATTGGCGGGGGGCGGCTCCAGGACATGAGGCCCGGAGCCGCCGCGCGGCGGATTTCCGCTCAGGGATTGCCGCGGTGCCGCTCGATGACGGCGGCCTGCGACAGCGGCTTGAACACCGGCTCCAGCTCGTAGGCGTTGAGGATGTTGCAGGCGGGCAGCTTCTCCCAGCTTCCAGAGGCCCACATCGTCGCGCCCATGCCGATGCCGTCCAGGAACTCGAGGAACTCCTCACCGTCCGCTTCCCAGGCGCCCTTGTCGTTCGGGTGCATCTGCGTGCTGGGCCAGCCGTACTCACCGATGAAGCCCTGGGTGCCCTGGGCCGCCACCCAGTCGGTGAAGGGCTTCGCCCGCGCGATGGTGTACGCGCCCACCGACGCAAGGCCCTTGCTCCGGGCCTCCGCCAGATACACGTCGTGATGGGACCGGTACTTTCCGCCTCCGTCATCCGGGTACTCGGGGTGGTCGAGGGCGTCCATGTAGATGTGCGCGTGATACATGGTGTTGTTGTATTTGTCGGTGATCCACTTGCTCGGGTGGTTCCTCGGCCACTCCTCCGTCGAGCTCCACGAATAGCCTTCCACCATGATGAGCGTGCTGTCGTTGTTCGTATAGCGGAGCTTGTCCACCGCCGCCTGCGAGTAGAGCTCCCACTGCCGCGGAGGTTTGATTTCACCGGTCCGCGTGCCCTGGCTCACCTGGTCGACGTAGAAGACGTGAGAGGCGCCGGCAGCCGTCCCGTCCACGATGAACTGGATGCCAATGAGCTTGTAGCTGGCCCACAGCGCCTCGTCGGGGTTGAAGTACACCCGGTTCTCGATGCCCTTGGTGATGGGGAACTCCTCGCCGAAGTAGTTCGTCAACCAGTCCATGGAGGTCATCACCATCCGGGCACGGACCGAGCCGGGCGTCGCCGTGGGCACGAAGACCTTCGCCTGGAAGGTCCTCCCGTTGGTGATGGAGGTGGACTTCGTGCTCGAGTACAACCGCGCGCCGAAGACATTGTTGTCCTGCTTCGCGGCGGTGCCGGAGAGCTTCATCGAGCCCTGGCCGCCACGCGCCTCCCGGACGACGCCCTCGGTGCTCTGGGCAACCCAGCCCTCCAGGCCCGGCTCGAAGCTCGAGATGGAGATGGCACTCGACAGCGTGCCCTCGGCGGCGGGCAGGTCATGGGGCTCGTTCATGATGTCGTACGCGTAGACGGCCGAGTACGCCCGGGCGTCCGCCTTGATGGCGGAGGCGATCAGGCTCCAGGCGTTCGCGTACTGGGCGCTGGTGGGCCCGCCCGCCTCCCCGAAGGCTCGCGTCACCCCGCCGGACGTGTAGCGGCCGTAGTTGTGCATGTCGACGATGACCTTGAGGCCCACCGCGTATGCATCCTGGAGCGTCTGCAACAGCAGGCTCTTGTAGGCTGTATCCAGCCCCTTGTTCAGGTCGGGCTGGATGCGCTCCCACATGAAGGGGATGCGCACGACGTCGTGGCCACGCTCCTTCAGGAACCGCAGGGACTCGAGGGTCGGCTTCGAATACGTGGTGCCGTAGGTTCCGGGGAGCACGTGGCCGGCATTGCCCAGGTCCATGAGGTTGATGCCCCGCCGGTAGCGCGAGGGCCCGCTGTTCACGTGGAACGTGTAGTTGTCCACCACCCTCCCGGCCTCGAAATAGACGATGGTGCCCGCGGCGTTGGTCGCCTTCGTCATCCAAAGGTAGTCACCGGGGACGAGGGTGGTGGGCCCCGTACGGGTGTACGGCTTCGTCTCCCCGGCGGAGAAGCTCTGTCCCGTCACGACCTGTTTGTGGACCGCTGAAGGAGAGATGCCACCCGAGAGCGTGTATGGCCGGATCTCGAAGGTGATGGTGACGTTCGACACGGCTTCCGGCGACTGCATGCCGATGAAGAACTCAACGCTCTGTCCCGAGTGGACGTCCCTCGGCCCGACCCGGGCGCCTCCATTCGTGAAGGTGAGGGCGCTGGCCGGCAGTGGCGTGCCCATGAGGAAGAGAATCGAAGAGAGCAGAACCCAATGAATGGCACGCAAATGCAACGTTACACCTCTCCAGTTCAGGCGCACGGACGCGCGGGACACATGGCGACACCCGCTTGCCTCACGCGCGAAGCGAGCCAGAGCCCGTCGCCAGGGACTCCTCGAGGCATCCACCAGAAGGCGGCTTGTACTGTTATGGCATGAATTGCATGATATTGAAAGCGTCTTCAGCGCGGGCACATTGCTATTCCTCAATCCGAGGGAGTCGAGTCCACGTTGTTGGCGTCCTTGTCTGGCTCTGATGGGTGGCGCCTGTCGCTTCTCCTTCCTCACGGAGAGTGCGATTGCGGCCCATCGCGCGCGCTGCTGTAGTCACGCGCCTCATGAAGAAACCCACTCCTTCCTCCGGGACTCCCCGGGAGCTGAGCCGCCGCACGTTCCTGGGTGGCGCGGCCGTCGCCAGCACGCTCGTGGCCCTGGATGTCCAGGCCCAGCCCTCCGCGAACTCCACCCCTCCCGCCGCTCCGCGCGGCTCGGCCTTCGAGCTGGAGGAGGCCACGCTCGCCGGGCTTCAGGCGGACCTGACGTCGGGGAAGCACACCGCGCACGGCCTCACGGAGCGCTACCTCGCGCGCATCCAGGAAATCGACAAGGGAGGCACCGCGCTCGCATCCGTCATCGAGCTCAACCCGGACGCGCTCGCCATCGCGGCGGCGCTCGACGCGGAGCGCAAGGCGAAGGGGCCTCGGGGCCCGCTGCACGGCATTCCCGTGCTCATCAAGGACAACATCGGGACGGCGGACAAGATGCAGACCACCGCGGGCTCGCTCGCGCTCGTGGGCGCCGTGCCCTCGCGGGATGCGTTCGTGGTGGAGCGCTTGAGGGCCGCCGGTGCGGTCATCCTCGGCAAGACGAACCTCAGCGAGTGGGCCAACTTCCGTTCCACGCACTCGAGCAGTGGTTGGAGCGGGCGGGGAGGGCAGTGCCGCAATCCCTACGCACTGGACCGCACGCCGTCGGGGTCGAGCTCGGGCTCGGGGGCGGCCACGGCGGCGAACCTGTGCGCGGTATCCGTGGGCACGGAGACGGATGGCTCCATCGTCTCGCCCTCGGCGGCGTGCTCGCTCGTGGGGCTCAAGCCGACGGTGGGGCTCGTGAGCCGCTCGGGCATCGTGCCCCTGTCGCACACCCAGGACAGCGCGGGCCCCATGACGCGCACGGTGACGGACGCGGCCGTGCTTCTCGGGGTGCTCGCGGGGGTGGATCCGAGCGACGCGGTGACGGCCGCGAGCCAGCGCCATGTGCAAGCGGACTACACGCGCTTCCTCGACGTGAACGGGTTGAAGGGAGCGCGCATCGGCGTGCCGCGTGAGCGGTTCTTCGGCTACCACCCCGCCACGGACGCGCTCATCGAGCGGGCGTTGGACGTGCTGAAGGCGCGGGGCGCGGAGCTCATCGAGGCGCCCATCCCCTCGGCGGAGAAGCTGGACGAGCCAGAGTTGGAGGTGCTGCTCCACGACTTCAAGGCGGACATCGAGGCGTACCTCGCGGGGCTGGGGGAGCGGACGCGGCTGAAGACGCTGGCGGATCTCATCCGGTTCAACGAGGAGCACCGGGACACGGAGCTGGCGTGGTTCGGTCAGGAGCTCTTCCACCAGGCGCAGGAGAAGGGGCCGCTGACGGACAAGAAGTACCGCAAGGCGTTGGAGGCGTGCCGGAAGCTGTCGAGGGAGCAGGGCATCGACGCGGTGATGGCGAAGCACAAGCTGGACGCGTTGGTGGCGCCGACGCAGGCGCCTCCGGGGCTCATCGATCTGGTGAACGGAGACCACTGGCTGGGAAGCAGTTCCACGCCGGCGGCGGTGGCGGGCTACCCGAGCATCACCGTGCCCGCGGGTTACATCGCCGGACTGCCGGTGGGCCTGTCCTTCATCGGGAAGGCCTGGAGCGAGCCCACGCTGTTGCGGCTCGCCTTCGCCTACGAGCAGGCCACGAAGCATCGCCGCCCGCCCACGTTCGCCCCGACGGCGGATCTGCGCGCCGCCAAGGTGTAGCGGTCGGGCCTGGTTCGGTGGAGCAGGGCTGGGCGCCGTGATGGAGCAGACACACCTGCTGACTACCGCCCCGCGCCCGGCTGATGCCCTGGTAAGCCGGGCAGCACAGGGAGGACGAGCCGGGCCTGCGCCTCGCGCGTGAGGCGCAGCAGCTCGGCCAGCATCTCGACGGTGAAGCCCCCACTGCCCACTCCGCGAGGGTTGCCGCTCTCCGCGCTGTAGGACTTCTCGGCCAGCTTCAGGTGCGGAGCCCGGAAGCGGATCAGCATGCCAACCAGCGCCCGCAGCGCGTCCACGCCAGCGCGCGCCGTGTCGTTGGGCTCCTCGAGGGCGTGCACCTCCTCCAACACGCGGTCGACCAGCGAGGGCCGGCCCACGTGCCGACGGTACAACGCGCGCCACTCCGGGAGGATGTACGGGACATAGCGTTCCTTGAAGGCGACGTACCCCGCCTCCGTCGAACTCGAGCCCCACAGCAGGTGTTCGAGCACGAAGAGTGGCATCTCCACGGCCCCGGGTCCCAGGTACGGCGTCCCCCCGATGAGGATGGGGTCGTAGTAGGAGCGGAGCTCGGAGGCGAAGACGTGGGGCGACACGTGCCGGTGCGCATGCACGATGGACTCCACGAGCTGGCGCAGCCCCTCCAGCACCTGGGTGCACAGTGGCACGAAGTCGGGGGCTCGCACGGGCACTTCGTACAGCTCCGCCAGGCGAGTGATGGCCGACTCCAGTGGGGGAATGGCCAGGCGAACGCTCTGGATGAGCTGCACCTCGTCCGGCAGGCCGGTGTACGTCCGGAGCCTGTCACCCGGGGGATTCCACACCGAGTAGTGCAACAACGTGTCGCGCGGAGGCAGCCCGGTGCGCTCCCCGAGCCGTCGCAAGACCGGCTCCAACTGGGGCACGAGTTCGAGGGGCTCGTGTCCGTGGTGCTTGAGGGAGCCCAGACACATGCCGAGATCTCGCATGACCGCCGCGGCCCGCGCGGGGTCCCCCCCTTGGAGCCGGCTCGCCTTCTCGCTCAGCCCTCGCAGGAGGTGGACGAGCCCCTCCACGTTCGCGGCCCGATTGAGGGAGGGCAACTGGCACAGAAGGGCGGAGGCCTCCAACGGATCGAGCGGGGCGATGGCCGTATGGTCGAACGACATGGTGCACCCCCTGAGGGGCGCGGTCCCGACCTCGATCTCGGGGAGGGAGGACGGCGCTTTCCCTCCTGGGGTTGAGTCGCATGCGTCTCGATGTGACACCACGGGCTCGCGACTTGCTCACGCCTTACTGTGAGGGAGGCAGGCGCGTCCTGCTCCTGGCCCGCGTGCTGGCAGGTGGCCGGCCTTGCTCCAATCCCGCCAGTTGCCCGAGGAGCAAGCGGCGATAACCCCCTTCCATGAGCGCGCCTCCGCGCCGCACGGCGTAGCGGACGGCATCCTTCATGTGCCGGGCGGGGTCCTTCCAGCGCCTGGTCACGGCGGTCTCGCCATACAGCAGGAGGGCGATGTCCCGGTACGAGGCGCCCGCCCTGGCCGCGTCGAGCGCGGTCAGATAGCTCTGGAGTTGCTTGGCGCGGGGCAGTGGCTCTGGCAGGCCGGGTCCGAGCAGCGTCCGGAAGTCATTCAGCGCGGAGATGGCGCCGTCGAGATCCTGTGGCCCGGGGATCCGGAGGTCGAAGGTGGCCCCGGGCGAGAGCAGGGCCTCCACATCGTCCTCGCACCCCAGGGCGACCATCTCCCCGTTGCCGGAGAGCATCAGCGCGCCCCCCTCGGGACCGAGCAGCAGGCTCTTCTGACACCGCAGGTGCTCCAGCCGGAACCCCCGCGTGCTCGTGGTGCCCCTCTGGATGCGGGCCAGCAACCGCGGCAGGGCCTTGTCCGTCCAGAACACCGAGGTCTTCCAGGCATCGAGCGCGGGGTCCACGAAACGCCAGGAGTCCCCAGCGGGCTGCCTCCTGCTGGCTCCCGGCGATCCGCCGCACCTCCAGCTCGCCCGTGTGGAAGTGCAGGGGATGCCGGCCCTGCGCCTTCTGGGCCGTCCACTCGGACTGGTACTCCGGATTGCGGCGAAGGAATTCCCATGCCCAACCGCCCCAGGACAACGGGGACTCCCGTCGCCCGTCATCGGTGGCATGAACCATATCCCTTGGCATGACTCTCTCTCTTCCTCGTGGGAGGGCGGGGCCTCCGTGCGTCATTCAATTCTGTTCAGCAGGTGGGCGTCGTGGACGTGCTCGCCATCCAGCACGATGCTGGCCTCGACGTGGCTGTCTCCGAGGATGCGAGCTCCGGGCAGCACGACGCTGTCGCGCACCACCGCGCGGGGGCCGATGATGACGCCCGGATACAGCACCGAGCGCTCGACCTGGCCCTCACACCGCACGTCTTCTCCGGTGAGCGTGTGGCGAAGGCCCCCGGCGCCGGCCACCCAGCGGCGGGTGGCCTCTGGCCGGAGCGTGTGCGGCAACTGCTCCAGCCTCAGCGTGGGCGGCTCCGAGACGAGCCGGCGGTGTGCTTCCAGGTAGCGGGCCGTGGTGCCAATGTCTTCCCAGTACCCGTCGAACCGGTAGCCGAAGATGCGCTCCCCGGCCTGGATCATGGCGGGGATGACATCCCGGCTGATGTCGGCCTGCCATGGCCCCCGGGACAGGGTGTCCAGGTAGTGGCGCAGGGCCTCGGCGGAGAAGATGGCCACCGCGGTGAACACCGTATCGGCCGTGGGATGGGCGGGCTTCTCGACGAAGCGCAGCAGCCGGTCCTCGGCGCCGAACTCCACCATGCCAAAGAGAGACACGGCCTCGCGCGCGATGCGCTGGTAGCCGAGCGTCAACGCCGCGCGGCGCTCGCGGTGCAGGGCGAGCATCGGCCGGTAGTCGAACCGGTAGACATGGTCGGCATGGAGCACGAGCACGTCCCTCACGTTGCTATTGAAGATGTAGGGCGCGTTGAACAGCAGGGCATCGCCCGTGCCGGACTCGACGGGCCGGTGCACCGTGGCCAGCAGGTGCTCACACGTCTCCGGGGTGATGCCTTGGTAGGGGCCGAAGTGAATCTTCATGCCCTGGCCATGCCAGCGCTCCAGCAGGTAGTGGATGAGCTGGGCTTCGTTGTACTGGGATAGCAGCAACACCTCGCCAATGCCCGAGGCGCGGCAATTCAAGAGGCTGAAGTCGATCAGGTGGCACTGGCCACCAAAGGGAACCAGTGGCTTGAGCCGGCCCTGTCCCAGGCGGCCCATCCGAACGCCACGTCCGCCGGCGAGTAACACCGCTCGCAAGTGCTCCATGGACGACGCTCCTCTCCCATCGCGTGGGCGCTCGCGGCCCCGTGATGATTGGAAGTAAGCAGCAGCCCGGCACCCGGGGAGAGTGGAAAACCGCAGCGCTCCCGGTTTCCCACTCCCTGGCCGAGGTGGATCCCCATACCTGTTGGTCCGCGGCAGACACTTCGAGTTGCCCGGGATCCAACGCATGCCTTCCACTCCATCCACAGTCATTTTCCCCTCCGAAGTGAAGTCTCCTCATCGCGGCTTGCTCCTCATCGAGGAAGGAAGCGCGAGCTACCGCGTCACGGTCCAGCGCGAGGATCGCTACGACATCGTCGTGGGCCGGGACACCCTGGCCCGGCTCGATGAGCTGCTGGCCCCGGTGATGAAGGCCAACGACACCCACTCCGCCGTGGTCATCACCGACAACCACGTGGGCCCGCTGTACGCGGAACTGGTGATGAAGCGGCTGTCCGCCGCGGGCGCGCGCGCGCAGTGCATCGTGCTGCCCGCGGGCGAGACCTCGAAGTCCGTCGCGCAGGCCCAGCGGCTGTGGGACGAGCTGCGCTCGCGCAGCGTGCGCCGCCGCACCCTGCTCGTGGCCCTGGGCGGGGGCGTGCTCTGCGATCTCGTGGGCTTCGTCGCCACGACCTATCTGCGCGGCATTCCCTACGTCAACGTCGCCACGTCCTTGATGGGCCAGGTGGATGGGGCCATCGGCGGCAAGGTCGGCGTCGATCACAGCACGGGCAAGAACCTCATCGGCGGCTTCTACCACCCGGACCTGGTCGTCATCGATCCCTCGTGTCTGGCCACCCTTCCGCTCGCCGAGGTCATCAACGGACTGGCCGAGGTGGTGAAGGTGGCCCTCATCGGCACCCCGGGGCTCTTCGAGCAGCTCGAGCGGCTGCCCATGGAGGGCGCCTGGGCCCTGGAGCAGCCCGCGCCACAGCATCTGATCGAGGGCCTCGGCCCCATCATCCCGGCGGCCATTGGCAAGAAGCTGGAGATGCTCGCGCCGGATCCGTTCGAGCAGGACCTGCGCCGGCTGCTCAACCTCGGGCACAGCGTGGGTCATGGCCTCGAGGCCGCGACGAACTACGTGCGCTACCGGCACGGCGAGGCGGTGGCCATCGGGATCGCCACCGTCACGGCGCTCTCCACGGGGATGAGGCTCGCGTCCCCGGACACGCTGCGCCGGGTGCTGCGCCTGCTGCGCAAGCTGCGGCTGCCCGTCACCGTGCCGGACGAACTGCGCACGGTGGTGTGGAACCACCTGGAGACGGCCCGGCTGGTGCGCAACGGCAAGCTCCTGCTGGTCATGCCCACGGCGATCGACCACTGCACCATCATCGATGACATCACCCGAAGCCAGTACGACACCGCGTGCCAGCTCGTCGCGGAGGAGGCGAAGTCGTGCGGCTGAGCCTCGCGTCCACGGCCTACATGGATCTCCCGCTCGAGGAGGCCATCACCCGGGTGAAGGGACTCGGGCTGGAGTGCATCGACCTGGCGGTCGACACCTCCTCGCGCATGCTCCAGCTGGAGGAGCTGCTCGAGCCGGACCGGCGCGCGCGGGTGCAGCGGCTGCTCGCGGACGCGGGACTCAGCATCTCGGCCGTGAGCAACCACGCGGATGGGCAGCTATTGCTGGGGCCGCTGCACGAGGTGACGGATGGCATCTACCGGGGCACCCCCGCGGAGAAGCGGGCCTACGCCATCCGGCGCATGCAGGACTGCGCCCGGGCGGCCGATGCCCTGGGGGTGCGACTGGTGGCGGGCTTCATCGGGTGCCCGGACTACGCGCGCTGGTTCCGCTGGCCCGGGCAGGAAGACGGGTGGGGGCCCCAGTTCGCCCAGTGCGCCGAGGTGATGGGGGCCGTGCTGCCCGTGTACCGCGAGTACGGGGTGCGCTTCGCGCACGAGCTCCACCCCAAGCAGCTCGTCTACGAGACGGAGAGCGCCGCGCGGAGCCTGGAGGTGTTGGGCGAGTTCGCCGAATGGGGCTTCAACGTCGACACCGGCAACCTGGCCCTGGCCGGGGTGGACGCCGTGGACTTCATCCGCCAGTTCGCCGACCGCATCTGGCACGTCCACGCCAAGGACGCGGAGATCCTCCGGCCGGTCACCCGGCGGCACTTCCTGGCGCACAACCGGTACTACTCGCAGGCGGAGCGCAACTTCCGCTTCCGGATTCCCGGCTGGGGCCAGCTCGACTGGCGCCGCATCCTCACCGAGCTGCACCTGGCGGGCTACACCGGCGACGTCGCCGTGGAGAACGAGGACAGCACCATCGGCCGGTGGGAGGGCAGCCGCCTGGCGCTCGACTTCATCCGCCCCCTGCTGCTGCACACCCCGCGGCAGGAGCGCTGGTGGTGAGGCGCGCATGAGACACGTTCTCATCATCGGCAGTGGCTTCATCGGCCAGCGGCTCGGCCGGGCCCTGCGGGACGAGGGGCTCGGGGTGACGCTGTCCTCCCGCCACTGGCACCGGGGGCTCGGACAGGAGCCCTGGCGGTGCCTGGATGCCTCGCGGCCCGGGGCCATCGCCGAGGCGGTGGACGCCACCGGGGCGCACGCCGTGGTGCTCGTGCATGGGCCCTCGGACATCACCG
This sequence comes from Cystobacter fuscus, assembly GCF_044360685.1. Taxonomy (GTDB): domain Bacteria; phylum Myxococcota; class Myxococcia; order Myxococcales; family Myxococcaceae; genus Cystobacter; species Cystobacter fuscus_C. Next base: position 3,776,159 of record NZ_CP043491.1, read on the forward strand.
GGTGCGAGAGCGCGCCCGAGGCGGCGATGGCCACCCACGCGGGCATCGCCGCCCGCCTGTGCCAGGAGGCCCCCTCGGTCCGCAAGGTGTTGATCTCCACGGACAACGTCTTCGACGGCCAGGACACCAGCTACGACGAGTCCCGCGCCCCCAGCCCCGCCAACGCCTACGGCCGGGCGAAGCTGGAGGCCGAACGCGTCCTGCTCTCCGCGGATCCGGGCGCCCTCGTCGTGCGCACCAGCCTCGTCTACGGGTACGAGCCTGGCGGCCCGGGGCGCGGCTGGCGCAACTTCTTCATGGTGGTGGCGGAAGCCGTGCGCGCCGGCCAGCCGGTGCACGCTCCCGTCGACCACTGGAACACTCCGATTCTCGTCGATGACGCGGCGGGGGTGCTCGCGCGCCTGATTCCGGGAGACCGGACGGGGCTCTTGCACCTGGCCGGACCCGACCGGGCCTCCCGTTTCGAGTGGGGCCAGCTCATCGCCCGGAGCCTGGGCCAGGACACGGCTCTCGTGCGGCCCGTGGAGCGCGCCGCCGGGCGCTACTCGTGCCGTCCCCCCAATGCCTGCCTGCGCAGCACGCGGCTGCACCACCTCCCGGAACTCTCCGGGCTGCGCATCTCGGGCCTCGCCGAGGGGGCCGCGCGCCTCGGCCCCCTTCTGGATGTCCCCCCTTCTTCCCCCCTCGATTGAGGAGCTTGTTCCATGAGCCAAGAACGCATCTTCCTCGCCAGCAAGCGAGCCCCCGTGACGTACCACCGCGATGCCTCGGGGACGCTCACCGCGGAGCTGGCCCCGGGTGGCACCGCCAACGTGGTGGCCGATCTGGCCAGTCAGCTGGGCGTGTCGTGGATCGCCTGCGCCATGACGAAAGAGGACCGACACATGGCCACCCAGCACCCCCAGGGCATGGAGGTGAAGGTGAGCGCCGCCGCCCCCGTCCGGCTCCACCTGCTTCAGCATGACCCCGCCGTCTTCGAGGACATGCAGGAGATCATCACCGCCGACCTGCTCTGGGCCAGCAACAACTACCTCTGGGATGGCTGGACGAAGCCCACCTTCGACACGCGCAGCCACCGGGCGTGGAAGAACTTCGAGACCTTCACGCGCACCTTCGCCACCACGCTGCTGGAGCGCTCGAGCTCCTGCGAGCAGCCCGTCTACCTGCTGCACGACTACCAGATGTGCGGCGTGCCCCAGCATCTGCGCGCCCAGCGTCCCCAGGCGCCCCAGCTGCTCTTCGTCCACATCCCCTGGCCCTCGGCGGATTACTGGCGGATGCTGCCGCGGCCCATGCGCGAGGGGCTGCTGCGCGGCATGCTGGGCGCGGACGTCGTTGCCTTCTTCGCCGCCCGCTGGGTGCGCAACTTCCTGGCCTGCGTGGAGGATCTGCTCCCGGAAGCGCGCGTGGACTTCGCGTCCGGCACCGTGCGCTGGGAAGGCCGCACGGTGCGCGCGGAGACGATGGCGCTCGGCTACAGCCCCTCGGCCCTGGACATCCGCGAAGGGGAGGGTTCCTCCGAACTGGACGCGTGGGTGGGCGACCGTCCCCTCGTCGTCCACTCGGGCCGCACGGATCCCATCAAGAACGCCGAGCGGGCCGTGCTCGCCTTCACCGCGGCGCTGGAAGAGGACCCGGGCCTGCGGCATGCCCGGATGTTCGTGAAGATGAACCCCAACCGGCTCTCGGTGGAGGCCAATCACCTGTACCGCGACCGGGTGGGCCGGGCCGTCGAGGCGGCCAACCAGACCCTGGGAGGAGAAGTGGTGCGGATGGTCTGCACCAACGATGTCAACGGCACCTTCACGGCCCTGAAGCGGGCGGATGTGCTGATGCTCAACTCCACCGTCGACGGGCAGAACCTCACGGCCTTCGAGGGCACGCTCTTCAACCAGCGCGACGCGGTGCTCATCCTCTCGGAGCGCTGCGGCGCGGCCGAGGCGCTCGCCAGCGTCTCGCGGATCGTCAACCCGTTCGACCTCGTCGAGCAGTCCCAGGCACTGAAGGAGGCCCTGCGCGCCACGGCCGCCGAGAGGGCCGAGGCCGCGCGGCGCCGGCGGGAAGTCGTCCTCCGGTATGATCTGCCCTCGTGGGTGCGGCAGCAGCTCTCCAGCCTGGGTCTTGGCGCGGACGGGGGAGGGCTCCGATGACGGTTCCGCCCCCCTTCTATTACGAGACCGGTGACCTCGTGATCACCGAGGCCTCGGGGGTACGGGTGCGCACCCGGGACGGCCGGGAGTTCCTCGACTGCATCTCGGGGACCTTCAACCTGCTGCTGGGACACAACCACCCCGAGGTGATGGCCGCCGCGAGGGAGCAGATGGACCGGCTGGTGCACACGGGCTCCTCCTACCTGTCGGAGCCCGTCGAGCAACTGGGCGCGGCGCTGGTGGGCCTGACGCCCCCGAACCTGAGCCGCGTGCACCTGCGCAGCCCGGGCGGCTCCACCGCGAACGAGGGCGCCATCCGCATCGCCCAGCACGTCACGGGCAAGCGGGACGTCATCACCATGTTCCGCAGCCACCTGGGGCAGACCATGGCCACCATCGGCTACTCGGGCTTCGCCTTCCACCGGGCCCCGTTCCCCTACGTCATGCCGGGAGCGTTGCACGTCCCGGAGCCCTCCTGCTCGCGGTGCTTCTACGGCCAGAAGGCGGATCAGTGCGAGCTGCCTTGTGTGTCGCGGATCGACGACTTCATCCGCTACGCCAGCTCGGGCAGCGTGGCGTGCGTGTTGATCGAGCCCATCTTCGGGGTGGGCGGGAACATCGTTCCGCCGCCGCGCTACTTCCCCGAGCTCAAGCGCTTCTGCGAGGAGCGGGGCATCGTCCTCATCTTCGACGAGATCCAGACGGGCTTTGGCCGCACGGGAGAGATGTTCGCCGCGGACTACTTCGGCGTCTCGCCGCACATGATGACCCTGTCCAAGGGCCTCACGGGAAGCGGCTTTCCGCTGGGGGCCATCCTCACCGAGGAGCGGTTGATGGGCATGCCACGCATCCACCATGGCTTCACCGGAGGGGGCAACGCGGTGGCGGCGGCGGCGGCCGTGAAGACGGTGGAGATCGTCTCGCGTCCGGGCTTCCTCCCCCATGTCCGGCACGTGGGCGCGCGTCTGCGCGAGGGCCTGGCCCGGCTCGCCCCGGAGCATTCCTTCGTCGGCGAGGTCCGGGGCGTCGGCCTGATGCTGGGACTGGAGGTGGTGGGCCCCCGCGGAGAGCCCGCGCCATCCCAGGCGCTGGCCTTGCAGGCGTCGTTGATGCGCCAGGGCTTGATGACCCGGGTGTCCGAGCATGGGCGCGGCCACGTCATCGAGATCCGCCCGGCGCTCGTCATCACCGAGAAAGAAGTGGATGAGCTCGTCGCCCGCTTCGGAGAGGCGTGTCATGCCCTGGCCTGAGACGCAGACACCAGAAGTGGGCGAAGCGCACCCGGTGCTGCGGCACGTGGCCCTGACGCCCGAGGGCCCCCAGCTCCGCCCGGGGCTGGCCTGGTCTCCCCGTCACCCGGCGGGCGTGATGGTGCGGCCCCTGGTGCTGGGCGTCTGCCGCTCCGACTACAAGGAGGCCGCGCGGCAGCGCCAGGGGGCGAGCCAGTTCGGCCATGAAGTCGTGGGAGAGGTGGTCGCGCGCTGGGGCAAGGCCCCCTTCGAGGTGGGGGAGTGGGTGTGCCTGGATCCCAACCGCCCCCTCAACCGGGGAACGGCCTTCGCCGACCTCATGCCGGCCGATGGCACGCAGCGGGAGCTGACCGAGGCCCTGCACCGGGTCCCCGGGAGCGTCCGTCTGGAGCGGGCGGTCTTCGCGGAGCCGCTCGCCTGTGCGGTGCACTGTCTGGACCGGGTGACGCGGGCGCTGGGGGGCCAGGTCTCCGGACACCAGGTGCTCGTGGTGGGCGCGGGCATCGCCGGCACACTCATCGCCCTGTCGGCCCAGGCCGCGGGCGCCACGGTCAGCCTGCGCAACGCGGGCGTGGACAAGCTGGAGTTCCTGCGCGCCACCGGGCTGCTGCCCGTCGGGGCCCTCGGCCAGGACGAGCCGCCCCGGACGCCTCCTCGGGCCATCGTGCTGGCGACCGCCTTCATCGAGGCACGCTGGCTGCGCTGGGCGCTGGACACCGTGGCGCCAGACGGGGTCATCCTCCTGTATGGGGGAACCCAGGCCACGGATCACTTCACCGAGGCCGGTGTCTCGCTCGAGCTGGATCCCTTGCGCCGCCAGGAGGGCACCGCCCGCGTGCGCTGGGGACAAAAGGACGTGACGGTCGCGGGCAGCTATGGCACCGAACCATCTTGTTTTGAACGAGGCCTGCGGTGGCTGGCGGCCCCGGATTCCACCTGGGCGTTGGAACGGCTGGTGCTGCGGCGTATTGGCCTGACAGAACTGCCCGTGGAATTGAGCGGGGAAGGGCCTCGAGCGCGGCCCGGAAAGGTATTGGTCGTTCCATGAAGGAGACGACGAGCAGTTCAGAGGGAGCCACCCTGGCGACGAGCCACTCGCGGTGGCCGATCGTTGGAATCGTCCTGGCCTACGCGGCCTGGGGTGTCTTCTGGGGCGCCTGGGGGGCCCTGCTGCCCGCCGTGAAGGAGGCGACGGGTGCCGGTGAGCGGGAGCTAGGGTTGGCGCTGCTGGGCGTGGCGGTGGGCGCCATGCCGGCGATGCTCCTGTTCGGTCCGTGGGTGGACCGGCTGCGCAACCGGGCGCTGCCGCTGACCCTGGCCGCCTTCGCCGTGGCCGTGGTGCCCCTGGGGCTCGTCACCTCGCCCTGGGCGCTGGGCATCGCGCTCGTCTTCGTCGGCGCCACCTCGGGAGCGCTCGATATCGCGCTCAACGCGCGCATCGCGGCCCTGGAGGCGGCGATGGGGCACAAGCTGTTCAACATGGCCCACGCGGCCTTTCCAGTCGCCGTGGTCTTCGCCAGCACCAGCGCGGGTCTCGGCCGTCAGCTCGCGCTGCCCGTGCCCCTGCTCATCTCCGTGATGGCGCTCCTGGTGTTCCTCACCGTGCCCGCCAACCTGGCCAGACTCCCCCTGCCGGCCAGCAAGGACAACGCGCCGAAAGAGAGGCCGCACGGAGCCTCGCTCCTGCTGAGCCTGGGTTTGCTGGGCGCCGCGGTCCACCTGGTGGAGAACGCGGTCGAGCAGTGGTCGGCCCTGTACCTGGAGACGGTGCTCGGCGCACAGCCGGTGCTCGGCGGCACGGGTCCCGCGGTCTACATGGGGAGCCTGTTCTGCGGCCGGCTCGTGGCCCAGAAACTGGCCTCGAGGATCGACGGGAGGACCCAGCTCTCCCTGGCCGGTGTCAGCGCCGCGGCCGGCCTGCTGCTGGTGCTCACGGCCACCCAGCCCATCGTCGCCCTGGTGGGCTTCGCGGTGGCGGGCCTCGGCATGGCGGGGGGAGTCCCCACGGTGTTCAGCATGACCACCGAGATCACGGAACCCTCGGCCCACGGCGCCGCCATCGCGCGGGTCACCCTGCTCGCCTACCTCGGCTATCTGATCAGCCCTCCCCTGTGTGGGGCCATTGCCCATCTCTGGGGGCTGCGGGCCACCTGGGGCATGCTCGCGGGGGCCGGAGCGGTGCTGGCGCTGGCGGCGTTCGCCCTGCCCCGGCTCCAGCCCCGGGTCGTGGCCTCATGAGCTGCGATCTCGTCGTGGACGGAGGCGGCTCCACCACCCGCCTGGGACTCGCCTCCGAGGGCCGGCTGCTCACCCGGCTCGAGGGGCCGAGTTGTAACGAGCAGACCAGTGGGGGCCGGGGCATGGAGGTCCTGGCCGGGCTGCTCGAGCGGCTGTGGCGCGAACGGCCGGTGGGGGTCGAGCGGATCGGCACCGCGTGCCTGGCCCTGTCGAATGCCGGGACACGCCAGGCGCTCCAGACGACGGGGGCCGCCGTGCGCGCCCTGGCGGAGCGCGGACTGGAGCCTCTCCGGGCGGAGCGGCTGTGGCTGATGAATGACATCGTTCCCCCGGTCGCGGCCGGGGCGTGTGACCTGGTCGCCATCTGCGGAACGGGCACGGGCTACGCCGCCATGACGCCCGAGGGGCACTGGGCCCGGGCCTCCGGCATGGAGTACCTGCTCAGCGACGAGGGGGGAGGCTTCGACATCGGCCGCCGGGGCCTGGCCGCCGTGGTGCGGATGCAGGATGGCCGGGGGCCGGTGACGAGCCTGGCCGAGGCGGCCGAGGCCTGGGCGGGCGAGGACACCCGCGAGGACACCCGCGCCGAGATGCTGTGCGCGCGGGTGCATGCCACCGCCGGCTCGCCCAAATCCACCGTGGCCAGTTTCGCTCCGGCGGTGCTGGCCGCGGCGGCCCAGGGAGACGCCGTGGCCAGGACGATCCTGGCCGAAGCGGCCCGGGAGTTGGCCGCCGGCATCACCGCCGTGGCCTCCCGGTGCCACCTGACGGGAACCGTCCGCGTCGGGATGGGTGGCTCCCTGTTGCTGGCCCGCGAGGGACTGCTGCGCCGAGAGCTGACGGCCATGCTGTCCTCCCTGGAGTGGCAGTGGCTGGAGCTCCCCGTGGACCCGCTGGACCTGGTGGCCCGCCTGGCCCACCGGTTGGCGCACGAGCCCGGCCGCCTGGCGAAGGTGCCCCTGGCCCTCGACCTTCGTGCCGAGGGCGGGTGGGGTGCGCTTGGAGGCGTTGCCGCCGCCCACGCCAGATGAGGCCAGGCTCGAAGTCCCTCCTAGGTGCGCCGGACCTGGTAGGCCGGGGCACCCTCGAAGTCCTGTTTGCCCAAGGCGACCCCCGCCGACCTCAGCAGGGCGTACACCACGGTGATGTGGAAATAGAGGTTCGGCAGAACAGAGCGGAGCACGAAGGTGCGGGGGTTCTCGAAGACGCGAACCTCCCCCGGCTTGGCCACCGAGATGGGCTGTTCTGGCGCGGCGTCGATCTCCGCCTGGGAGATCCCTTCCAGATAACCGACGGCATCCTGGACCAGGGTCCGCAGCGCGGCGAACGACGTCAGCCGTTCGCCGAACGACTGCTCGGCGCCCCGGTTGAAGACCGCGAACTCCTGCGACTCCTCGTCCGGAGCGATGCGTCGGGCCAGGCGGGCGGCGCACCCCTTCGCGCCCGAGACGATGATTTCCACCTGTCTCGAGAGCGAGAACATGTCCGGATGAAGGCGGCGCTCCAGAAGCAGCTCCGGGCTCATCCGCTCTTTCTCCGCGAAGGCGGCGGCCTTCGCGAGGATCTGATCCAGGTTCCGCAACATGCGGACCAGGGTGGGGAGGCTGGCTTGATAGAGGGAAATGTCCATGGAGGGATCCTCTCGGTGCATGTCCCCGGGTGTATACCCGCCAGCCCGCCTGTCAATGCTTGCTCTTGACGGGCACCGGCGGATCGTAGGTGGTCGGGCCAAAGAGGATCGCCGGCCAGTACTTCAGCTCGTTCTGCCGGAGCTCCGTGAACATCCGCACGTAGGGGTGGAAGATGAAACGCACGGGGTTGTTGCAGTAGTCCGTTTCCTCGCTGAACAAGCCCGCCTCGGGAATGCGGGGGGGCGGCTCGACGTAGGTCCCGAGCAGGCGGTCCCAGAGGGTCACCCGCGCGCCGAAGTTGCACCCATCCGTCAAATTGTGCTCCGGCTCGCGTGAATGGTGGGTGAAGTGCACCGCGGGGGTCACGAGGAACCAGCGGAACCACCGCAGCACGCGGCTCCGGTTCTCGGCGTAGTAGAGAACGACCGAGTGGGACGGGTTGGTCCAGACGTCGAGCACCAACAGGACGATGAGCGCCCAGCCGCTGTCACGGAAATCCAGGGTGAAGAGCTTCGTCATCACGGGCAGCAGGAGGAGGACGAACACCTTGCCGCCAGCCGTGTCCAGGAAGAAGGACTGCGGATCAACCGCCTGCGTCAACTGGGACAGGTTCTTGGAGCGATGGTGGTTGACGTGCCCGAGGTTCCAGAAGAACCGGACCTTGTGGCACCAGCGGTGCGACCAGTAGAAGCAGAAGTCACCGATGAGGGCGGCCACCACCAGCGCGAGCGCGCCGTTCAGGTTCACCAGGGTCGGCACGTGCTGGATGAGGCGCTCGTATTGCACCAACAGGTCCGTGACCGCCGGATTCATGAAGGTGAACACCGCGGTCAGCAGAAACACGACATTGACCGCGGAGATGGTGACCATGGCGTTCCAGTCGAATGGGCGGCCCGTGATCTTCTCGTAGAACACCATGTCGGCGATTCCAACGACGAGGCCAAACAGGATCCGCGCGAAACTGATGGCGATGATCCACGAGCCGATGGAGGCATCGACGCTGGAGAGCAGCACGGCCTTGACGTTGTAGAAAATCACCACGCTCTGGGCCGACAGGGCCTCGCGCAGGCTGAGCGCGCCTTGGTGATAGGACAGCTCGACGGCAAGCGCCACGGCGGCGATGACGGCGAAGACAATGGCCTGTGGTCCGGTCCGCTCGAGGCGGATGTTCTTGTCCCAGATCCATTGCTTCAGCACTCCCGCCCAGTGCAGACGCTCCTCTGCCTTGGCAGCGTCCAGCGTGTATTTCATTTCCTCCATGGCTGCTTTCTCCTGTCGCGCGCGGTTTCAAGACGCACCGGTTCGCTACGGGGGAGCCCGGTGGCTGTTTCTTGAAGGTGAAAAGTCTAGGAATTCGGGGGATGCGCGATGCGGGCCCCTATTAGCACAACGCGTTAGTGTTGGCAATGGTTTCACTGAACCCAGCGGTGCACCTCCGCCCACCACTTACAGAGACCGCCACCCTGAGCATTGCCCCCTGATGGAGTCTCCTGCGAGTTGTGAAAATCGCCGGGAACCTACCGCTCTCCGCATTGTCCTAGGGATCGCCGCAGCAGGCCTACCCGAGGAATCGCAATGCCCGTGCCTTTGACACTCCGGGTCTTCAAGGGTGACACCCTGGTCACCTCCAAGGACTTCGAGCGCGACATCATCAAGATTGGCCGTCTCGCCTCGGCGCAGCTGTGCCTGGACGACGAGAAGGTCAGCCGTATCCACTCCGTCATCGAGGTCGCCTCCGATGGCCGCCTGTCCATCACCGACATGGGCAGCGTCGAGGGCACCTACGTCAACGGCAAGCGGGTGAACAAGGTCCTGCTGTCCTTCGGCGATGAGATCAAGGTCGGTGGCACCACCCTCCGACTGGAGGACACCACGGCCATCGCCGCGGCGAACCTCGCCTCGGCCGCCGCTCCGGTGGCCGCTCCCGTCGCGGAGCCGCAGGCCACGCACAAGTCCAAGCACAAGGCGGCCACGGTGGATGCTCCGGCCGCGCCCCGCGTGCGCCGGATTCCGTCCCGGTCGAAGGGGCCGGTCGGTCTGGGCCTGCACTTCATGTGGGGTGACCAGCGCGTGGGCGACTTCTTCATCGCCCCGGGCCAGAAGCGCGTGTTCTCCGTGGGCAGCGCCAAGGACGTGGACTTCGTCATGGGCGACTCCAAGCTCGGCGGGGAGCGCTTCGAGGTGATGCGCTCGGACGGCCAGTCCTACACGGTGCTCTTCACGGGCAAGATGAAGGGCGCGCTCATCCGCGAGGGCGAGACGCTGGACCTCAAGGCGGTCATCGAGTCCGGCAAGGCCTCGCACGAGGGCGACGCCTACGCGCTCACGCTCGAGGACGGCGACTTCCTGGCGGTGGACCTGGGCGGCGTGACGCTGGAGGCCTGCTACGAGTCCGTGCCCAAGCGCGCCTGGGCACCGCTGGGCGAGTCGCTGGACTTCTCGGGCATCAACATCATCCTGGTGCTCTTCTTCATCGCGTCGATGTTCGTCATCAGCGCGTCCAACCTGGCCGCGGCGGGCGACAGCTACGCGGATGAGCTCGCGGGCAACAACTCGCGCATCGCCAGGTACATCGTGAAGCCTCCCGAGACGCAGAAGAACAAGTTCCTGGAGAAGCTCAACGCGCAGAAGGCGGAGAAGACGGCCAGGAAGGAGAAGGTGGCCCGTGGCGACGGCACCCAGGTCGTCAAGAAGGAGAGGACCCAGTCCGCCTTGACTCGGACCAGGCTCGACAAGAAAAACACGGCCAGGGATGTGGTGAAGGGGATCTTCGGTGACAAAAAGATCGTGGCGAGCCTCTTCGACGGTGGGATGAACAACAACATCAAGGCCGCCATAGGCAACATGGTCGGCGCCAGGGTGGGCGCGACCAGCATCGATGGCCTGCGCATCAAGGACGGCGGCGGGGTGGGCGCGCGCTCCACGGACGTGGTGGGCATCGGCGAGGTGGGCACCAAGGGCCGTGGCGGTGGCATGGGCGGCTATGGCAGCCACGTCGGCGGCCTCGGCGGCAGCACCAAGCAGAGTGTGGAAGTGGGCATCGCGGCCGAGGAGGCCTCGGTGAGCGGCTCGCTCGACAGGGAGCTCGTGCGCCAGGTCATCCAGCGCAACCGCGGGCAGATCCGCTTCTGCTACGAGAGCCTGCTCAACCGCTTCCCCAAGCTGGGCGGCAAGGTGGCCGTCCGTTTCACCATCGCCACCGAGGGCAACGTGGTGACGTCGAAGGCGGTCCAGTCCACGGCGGGCAACTCCGAGCTGGAGCAGTGCGTGGCCGGCCGCGTGAGCACCTGGACGTTCCCCAAGCCCCAGGGCGGTGGCTCGGTGGTCGTCACCTACCCGTTCATCTTCAAGGCGTCCGGAGAGTAACGCGTCCCTCGCTCGCGCGGCCCGGCCGGGTGGCGAAGGACTTGGGATTGGCGGCCCTCCGCTATAGTCGGGGGCATGGGAAGACGTCTCCTGTGGTTCTGGCCGCTTGTCCTCGCCATCCCCGTGGCCGTTGGCGTGGTGATCCACACCAACCAAAGCACCGACCGATCGGGCGGTGGAGGTTGGCTGGTGACGGGCCTGTTCTCCTATACGCTCTACTACTTCGCGCTCACCTGGCCGGTGTGGTTGATGCGCATGTCCCAGGCACGCAGGCTGGTCATCAGCTCACTCGTGCCTGGGGTCCTCCTGCTCATCCTGGCCGTGCTGCCCCTGCCCCGAAGAGTCCCCTTCCTGGACGTCACGGTGCGCGTGGCGTCCTTCGACGTGTGGTTCATGCCCGGGCATGTCCTCTACGGCAAGCTGAAGGGGTTCGCGTTCGCTTCGCCCTGCGAGATTTCCCTGTGGGAAGCCGGCCAGCATGGGTTCAGCACGGAAGTCCTGGGGGTCGCGTATCAGCCCGATGGCAGGATCCTCGTCCACGGCTTCATCTCCAAGGAAGGAACGAGGAAGAACGGCGTGAAGCTCTCCCGGCTCCTGCCGGATGGGCGCATCGATCCCACCTTCAAGGGACAGGACCGCTGTGTGCACCTCTCGTCCGTGCATCCAGGCCACGTCTGGCTTCAGTCGGATGGAAGAATCCTCCTGGGCTCAGAGTCGATCTCCAGCTCTCCGGATCGCAAGGACGAGCTGGCCTTGATCCTCAGCCCGGAGGGAGAAGAACTCCGCCGGGTGTCCATCCCCAACCTACCGGCCGAGCAGCACGTCGAGGGCCTGGTCGCGGAGATCCAGCTCCAGTCGGATGGCGGGCTGCTGCTGTATGGAGGCTTCCGTCGTGAGGCGGATTCCAGGTCCGGGAGCCCCATCCTGCGGATCTCTCCCGAGGGGCTGCCAGACCTGTCCTCATGGAGGGAGATGCCAGGGCTGGATGTAGCCGATTCCATTCGCGGCGCGAGCGGTGCCGATGGGCGGCGTTTCCTCGTCGCCGACAATCCCAATTACGCGGAGTCTCTCCTCCCGGCTGTCTACTCCATCAGCGCTGAAGGGCAGCCTGATGAGGTCTTTCATGAGCGGCTTCTGGGGATGCAGCGCGAGAAGGAATTGCGCCAGGCAACAGCCCTGGCTGTTCAGGCGGACGGAAAGATCGTCACCGCTTTCGTGACGGGTGAGGCTCGTTCCGTGGTGATGCGTCTGAACCCTGACGGAACCCTGGACGACACCTTCCAGCGGGAGGAGTTTCCCTTCGAAGCCAACCACCTGAGCGCTCTCGCGGACGGAGGCTTCATCGTCGCCCGGGTGGGTCTCTTGAACGCGTTCGAAGAACAGACTCCAGTGGTGCTGGCACGCCTGGACTCGAACGGGCGGAGCGACAGGGCGGTCGCCGAGCGTTTCCGTTCGGCGTTCGCCGCGGAGGAGATCTCGAGCATTCTCGGACTCACAGTGGGGCCCAACGGCACCGTGCTTCTCTATCGCTTCGCGCCTGACCCGGCTGGCGGAAAGACGTTCCACCAGCTTGTTCAGCTTCTGCCAGACGGCGGCCTGGACACCGGCTTTCATCCGCCGCTTTAGGGGCCCTGTGGAGGGGGGGGAGGGAGTGGAGGGGGCGGGGCGTCGCCTCAAGGGTTGCCGCGGACCGCCCAGTCCATCCCGTCCGGTCGTCCGCCCACGTCGAGGCGGCCTCGAAGAACGCCGCTGCCAACGCCGCGATGGGACGTGCTACGTCGAGAACGCTCAAGCTCATGCCCTCAAGATGCTGAAGTGCGCCCTCGGCATCTTACAGCCCATTCTTTCATCCTGTTTTATTCAGGTAATTCGTGTATATAGCCATTTCTCATGAAAACCTATAAATGGGCTGCATCCCTCACGCTGGTGGGGGCGACGATAGCGGTGATGCCGGGCTGTGGAGGCGGTGAGGGCGAAGAGGGGGCGGCGCGGGAACCGCTCACCTCCGCCCCAGCGGAACTCGCGGCGTGTACGACCCGCATCACCTACGGCGACACGTGGATCCACCCGGGCCGCACGAGCATGGAGGACACGGCGGATGGGCAGGTGACGTGGGATGGCACCTGCATCAACGAGGGCAGCAACTCCTATGCGGTGCTCTCCAATGGCTGGAAGCCGTACTTCACCGGCAAGAACGCGTGCGTGATGGCCTTCGACACGACGTGCGCGGGCGCGCCCGCGTGCACCACGCGCATCACCTACAACGCGTCGTGGATCCACTCCGGCTCGAACCAGTATGACGACGCGGGCGGGCGGGTGTTCTGGGACCGCTCGTGCACCAACCAGAGCCCCAACTCCTACGCGGTGCTCTCCAATGGCTGGAAGCCCTTCTTCACGGGCTCGAACGCGTGCGGCATGTCGTTCATGTACTCGGGCTGTGGCGGCCTCTACCAGAACCCGGTGGTGGCCACCGACTGCCCGGACCCGGGCGTCCTCCAGGACGGCAACCGGTACATCGCCGCCTGTACGGGCGGAAACTATGCGCTGCGCACCTCGACGGACCTCGTGACGTGGACGTCCGCGGGCTCCATCTTCTCGTCCGCGACCAAACCCACGTGGGCCAAGGGAGACTTCTGGGCGCCGGAGATCCACAAGGTGGGCTCGCGCTACATCGCCTACTTCACCGCGCGCCACACCAATGGCGCGCTGTCGATTGGCGCCGCCACGGCGGCGAACCCCCTCGGCCCCTATACCGACCTGGGCCGCCCGCTCATCAACGACACGAGCATGGGGATGATCGACGCCACGGTCCTGAAGGCCAGCAATGGCACGCCCTACCTCGTGTGGAAGGCGGATGGGAACGCGGTGGGCAAGAAGACGCCCATCTACGGCCAGCAGCTCTCGGCGGATGGCCTGTCGCTCGTGGGCAGCCGCGTGCAGCTCATCACCAATGATCTGTCGTGGGAGGGCGGCGTCGTCGAGGCCCCGTGGATGGTGGCGCGCGACGGCTACTACTATCTCTTCTACAGCGGCAACGCCTATTACAACGGCACGTATGCCATTGGCGTGGCGCGCGCGACGAGCCCCCTGGGCCCCTATACGAAGTTCGGCGCCCCCATCCTCAAGACGGTGCCAGGCTGGGAGGGCCCCGGACACGGCTCGGTGGTGACCAGCCCCACGGGCGGCTCGGCCATGGTCTATCACGCGTGGAACGAGGCCCACACGGCGCGCGTGATGCTCGTGGACAACATCGTCTGGAGCGGGGGCTGGCCGTCCATGCCCTCGGCCCCGTCGGTCGGCTCGCGCCCCCGCTTCTAACCGGGCTTCACGCTCCCGCGGCGCCGACCGTGTGGTGCCACGCGTCGGTGCCCGTATCGCCGCCGGGGAACTCACCTCGAGCGTAAACGAGGGAAGACCCGCGACTGGACGCTCGCGGGCCCCGTCTCGACTCCACCTCTGTCTTCGCGTCGTGCGAGATGGTCTACCGGCAAGCGCCGTACGTGTGTTGGCAACCGCCAATGCTTTCCGTCACGGAGGTGACCGAGCACCCGGTGCTGCACTTCACGCAGATCGTCTCCGTGTGGATGTAATTGATGTCAGGGCAGTACATGGTGTCGGTGGTCCTGGTGTAGCCAGTGCCACACGGCGCCTGCGTTGTCGTCCTGGTACATACCAGCGACGCTCCCGGCTGGGACGCCATACCCTCCAGCTGGGTCTCCATTTCGTCACCCTGCACGGGAAGCTCGGTCCCACAGCCGAAGGCAAAGAGCGAGCCCATCAACCCAGTCATCACGGCGAATCGCTTCATTCGAATCCTCTTGTCCGTCTTCACCACCATTGGTGCGTGGAGATCACGCACCGTGCGGCTGGCGGTGTCAAAGGATTTGGATCTGAAACAGGCCTGAAGCGCACGTCCTGATGGACCGATGAAACGCCGCGGTTCGAGACGACCGCGGCGTTTCGCTTCCGTACGCTCAGGCCGGCGAAATACCACGCGTGGGCTGCAGGACCGCCTCCGAGAGCGCCGACATGCGCACGGGATCGGCGACCGCGTAATCCGGATCGGCGAGCATGTTCGCGAAGGCGCGCCGGCTCGGATAGCGGACCAGGGCGACGGTGTCCCAGGCCTGGCCCGGCTCCGCCGCGAGCGGCGTCATGCCGTCGCCCGCGTAGAGGATCTCCGCGCCGTAGCGCGCGACGATCGGACCCGCCTTCTGCAGGTATTCGAGGTATCGCTCCCGTCCGCCGTCGGGGCGGAAGCGGAGCAGGTTGAGCATGACGACCGGCGCGCCGTCGTCCTCGCGGAGGAAGCGATCAAAATCGGTGGGAGTGAACGCAATCATTGGGTTTCCTTTCGTTACTTGAGGGTCTGCTTCGGCACGTTGCTGAAGAGGAGGATGCTCTTGATGCGATGCTCGCCGTCGAAGGCGAGGACGTCGTAGCCCGTGAAGCCAGCGTTCCCCGCGGCGTCGACGAACTGCCAGGTGGCGATGGCGTTGTCTTCCCAGCCGACCATCGCAAGGAGGCGGAAGGAGCCGCCCGGGATCCGCGTCTGGAAGTCCCTGAGGTGGTCTGCCATGTCGTTGATACCGGTCCGCGGTTTCATGGGGTTCGTGAAGACGATCCCCTCCGTCACGCTCGCCTGCAGCAGATGAAGCCGTTGGTCGTCCGGGATCGCCGACCACGTGGAGAGGAACTTCTCGTATGCGGCCACGCGGAAGTCCGTCATCGCGCTCTGCTCCGTCGTCGAGGTGAGCACCGCGGGCGTCGGATGTGCGGTCGTGGCGCAGCCCGTCGCGAAGAAGAGCCCGACCGAGACGAGGATCGCCCGTGCCCTTGCGGTGCCCGGCGCTCGCGCTGTACATCGCGGTCCATGAGCGCCATCGACTTCGAGGTCTCCGTTCCACAACTGCGATGCTTCATCGCCGTGGTGGACGCTGGCTCGGTCGCCGAGGCTGGCCGCCGCCTCGGGATGTCGTCGGCGAGCGTGTCGAAGGCGCTCACCCGGCTCGAGGAGGGCGCTGGCGTGCGGCTCCTCCACCGGTCGACCCACGCGCTTTCTCTCACCGAGGCCGGAGCGGCGCTGCTCGAGCCGGCGCGCGAGGCCGTGCGCGCGGCGGAGTCCTTCGAGGAAGCAGCCGGGCATGCCAGGGGCAGCGGCAACGCTGGCGTCGTGCGCCTCACCGCGGCGGTGGGGTTCGTCCGGCACGTCCTCGTGCCGATGCTCGGCGAGCTCGCGCGGCTTCATCCCGAGATCCAGCTCGACGTCCGCGCGACGAACGAGGTCCTCGATCTCGCCGAAGGCGGCATCGACCTCGCGATCCGATCCGGCTCTCTCGACGGTCTGCCAGGCCACGTCCATCAAACCTGGTTCACCTGCCCGTGGGTGATCTGCGCCGCGCCGAGCTACCTCGCCCGGCGACCCGCGCCGCGGACGATCGCGGAGCTCGACGAGCACGACCTCATCAGGTTCCGGAACCCCCAGAGCGGACGGATCCAGCCCTGGCCCCACCGGACGGTGGCCGACACGACCGAGGGGACCTACGAGCCACGGGCGCGGTTCGCGTTCGACGACGGCGACGCCGTCTGGGGGACGATGCTCGCGGGCGGCGGCATCGCCTGCGTCCCCCTCTACCTCGCGGCCGCCTCGCTCCGGAACGGCGCGGCGGTCGAACTCCTCTCCGATTTCCGCGGCGCCGCCGCGAGTGTGGTCCTGCTGCGCCGGGAGCGTCGGCTGACGCCCGGTCGCCTCGCCACGCTGATGGCCTTCCTGAGCGCGCGCGCCCCGGACTTCTCCGATCTCCTCTGACCTGCATCGTCTTGACATGCCGACGACTCTGGCAGCGTGCGCGCGGTCGCTGTAGCCCTCGGGCGGGCAGGGCAGTGTTGCCCTCGCGGCAGGACCGTCACGGCTTCCAGACGAGGAGGAAGGCGCTGAGGGCGATGTAGTCCCATGGGGAAGGGCGAGCAGGCATCGAGCGAATCTCATGGGCTGGCGAGAGGCGGAGCCACCGCGTGCAACGCGGCCCTCCCCCCGTCCCAAGGAGCCTCCGTCGTCCCGTGGCCTTCTCCATCGCTTGTCGGGTCCGCGGAACACTTCCAGATTCGTGGAGGTGAAATCCTGCTCTCTCCACGAGGTCCATCATGGCAATCACAAGCTCCAACATCGATTCAGGCACGACTTCTCAACGAAACAGGTCGGGGCTCTGGGGCGGTCCCTTCGTCATGGGTCTGTTGCTCTCCCTGCTTGGCATCGTGGCGCTGGGAGCGGTGGTGGCCACCAGCGTCGCCTCGGTCATCTTCTTCGGCTCCATGCTGGTGGTGGCGGGTGTCTTCGAAATCATCCACGCCTTCCGCGTCCGCAAGACAGGCCCCTTCCTGATGTACCTGTTGGGAGGCGTCCTCTCCATCGTGGTGGGGGCGATGGTCCTGGCACGGCCGGGCTCCGGGCTGGTGGCGATGACACTGCTGCTGGCCGGCTACTTCTTCGCCAGCGGGCTCTTCCGGGGCATCACCTCCATCGTCGACCGCTACGCGGGGTGGGGCTGGGACTTCGCCTACGGCATCGTGTCCGTAGTGCTGGGCGTCATCATCTCCTCTCAGATGCCCACTTCCACCCTGTGGGCGTTGGGGCTCGTGGTGGGCGTGGAAATCCTCAGCCGCGGCATCTCCATCATGGCGGGTGCGCTCGCGGTGCGCGGGGCGATGCAACGCCTCGCTCACCCATGACTCCCGGTGTGAATGAGCCTCGAGCCTCCGAACTTTCATCGGAGCGACAAGGACGGTGCCCTTGAAGGTCATATCTGGCACCGAGGGATTCCCCTATCCATGCGTTGCGGCAAGGGCAGCCCACTGGCTTGCCGCTTCCATGGTTCCACCGTATGGGGGGGGTCCCTTCAATGAGCAGCGACAAGTTCTCAACCCAGGAGCAGCAGCAGACGATTGGCGAGTCTCTCAAGGAGCGCATCACGGATGCGGTCCGCGAGCGTGTCGTGTCAGCTCTCGAGGATGGTCTCGGTGACGAGATTCGCGAGCGCGTCGGCGAGGCGCTGCGCTGTGCGCAGGCCGAGCGCTCGCCGCTGATTCAGGAACAGCCCGCGCAGATCGACCCCGAGAACATCTCGGATGCCATCCACAAGCGCCTCTCCGAGGCCATCCGTGATCGCATCAGCTCCGGCGTGCACGAGCGCGTGCGCGAGGTCCTCAAGGATCGGCTGGGGCAGGCCCTGCGTACCGCGCTGGTCGAGCACTGGATGAGCGCCCAGCAGGGCTATGGCCAGTTCGACACCGAGCGCCTCGCGGAGAAGGTTCGCAACCGTCTCGAGGATGCGCTGCGGGAGCGGATCGGCTCCGTCGTACGCGAGCGTGTCCGCGAGGCGCTCCGCGAGCAGTTGGCGGACGCGCTGCGCTCCGCGGTGGCCGAGCGCCGGATGGGGCCGCAGGGCTTCGGCCAGATCGACCCCGAGCGCCTCGCGGACGCCATCCGCGGACGCCTGGCCGATGAACTCCACGAGCGGCTCGCCTACGCCGTGCGCGAGCGCGTGCGCGAGGCGCTCAAGGAGCGGCTGGCGGACACGCTGCGCTCCGCGGTGGCCGAGCGCCGGATGGGGCAGCAAGGCTTCGGCCAGGTCGACCCCGAGCGCCTCGCGGACGCCATTCGTGAGCGCATCGTGGAAGGGATCCGCGAGAAGGTCCACACCGCCCTGCGCGAGCGCGTCCGTGAAGCGCTCCGGGAGCGGTTGGCGGACACGCTGCGCTCCGCGATGGCCGAGCGCCGGATGGAGCCGCAGGGCTATGGCCAGCTCCAGCCCGAGCGCCTCGCGGACGCCCTTCGTGGACGTCTGGCCGACGCCCTCCACGAGCGGCTCGCACGCAACCTCCGCGAGCAGCTGGAAGAGGTGCTCCGGGAGCAGCTGGCCGATTCGCTCCGCGACGTGCTGGGTGGGGCTCAGCAGTCAGGCATGGGTGAGCCCTGGATGGGCGCCCAGCCCGGCTTCGGTCAGATCGACACCGAGCGCATCGTGAGCGCCATCCGCGAGAGGGTCGGCGAGGAGATCCGCATGCGCGTGGCGGAGACGGTCGGTGAGCGCGTAGGCGAGGCGGTCCGCCGGGAGATGAGGAGCAGCATCCAGCCCCCGCGGGCCTGACCCCATCAGCGTTCCAGGGTGAGGGCGAGCCCTTGTCCGACGCCGACGCAGAGCGTGGCCAGTCCACGCTTCGCGCCGCGCCGCTTCATCTCGTGCACCAGGGTGGTGACGATGCGCGCGCCGCTCGAGCCCAGGGGATGTCCCAGGGCGATACCTCCGCCGTTGACGTTGACTCGCTCGGGGGCCAATCCCAGCTCCCGGATGCACGCGAGCGCCTGGGCCGCGAAGGCCTCGTTCAGCTCCGTCAGCTCCAGCTCGTGCGCCTTCCAGCCCACGCGCGCCAGGGCCTTGGTCGCGGCGGGGATGGGGCCCACGCCCATGTACTGGGGATCCACGCCCGCGCTGGCGTTGCTCGCGCAGCGCGCCAGGGGCGTGGCGCCGGAAGCCTTCAGGGCCCGCTCGCTCATCAGCAGCACCGCGGAGGCGCCGTCGTTGAGCGTGGAGGAGTTGCCCGCCGTCACGCTGCCGCCCTCGCGGAAGGCGGCCTTGAGCGAGGCGAGCTTCTCCAGCGAGGTGTCCGCGCGGGGGCCCTCGTCGGCGTCCACGCGCAGGGCGGGGCCCTTGCGCTGGGGCTGCTCCACCGCGACGAGCTCGTCGGCGAAGCGGCCCTCCTTCTGGGCGATGACGGCCTTCTGGTGCGAGCCCAGGGCGAAGTGATCCTGGTCCTCGCGCGAGACGTTGTAGCGCGAGGCCACGTTCTCGGCCGTCTCGCCCATCTGCTCCAGGGGGAAGAGCGCCGCGAGCTTCGGATTGGGGTAGCGCCAGCCGAGCGCGGTGTCCCAGCCCTCGAACTTGCCCGAGGGGAAGCCGTCCTCGGGCTTGGGCATGGACCAGGGGGCGCGCGTCATGGACTCCACGCCTCCAGCCAGGACGATGTCCGCCTCGCCCAGGCGGATCATCCGGCTGGCCTGGATGATGGCCTCCAGGCCGCTGGCGCACAGGCGGTTGACCGTCACGCCGGGCACGCTCGTGGGCAGCCCGGCGAGCAGCAGCGCCATGCGAGCGACGTTGCGGTTGTCCTCGCCCGCCTGGTTGGCGCAGCCGAGGAACACCTCGTCCACCTGGGCGGGATCCAGACGCTGGCGCTTGACCAGCTCGCGCAGCACATGGCCGGCCAGGTCGTCCGGGCGGAAGCCCTTGAGGGCTCCCCGGTAGCGGCCAATGGGGGTGCGGACGGCGTCGACGATGAAGGCTTCGGACATGGGGCCCTGGCTCCCTGGCGGGGGTGTCTAGAGGTACAGCCGCTGCGGATCCAGCCGCTCGCGCAGCAGCCGCAACGTCGCGTCATCGGGGACGGACGCCGTCTTCAGCGTCTGCGCCACCTTCAATTTCCAACCACAGGCGGCCTGGACCGCTTCCGGGGTGACGCCCGGGTACACCTCGGTGAGCACCGCCTCGCCCGTGGCGTCGAACTCCATCACGCCCAGGTCGGTGATGAGGCAGGTCGGCCCCCCTCCGGGCATGCCCAGCTCCGCGCGGCTCTTGCCATTCATGCGATGGCCGGGGCTCGTCACGAAGTCGCAGCGCTCCACGAAGGTGCGCTTGCTCATGCGCATGATGATGAGCAGCCGCCGGGCGTGGACGGCGATCTCACACGCGCCGCCGCTGCCGGGCAGGCGCACCTTGGGGTTGGCGTAGTCGCCGATGACCGTGGTGTTGATGTTGCCCCACTTGTCCACCTGGGCGCCGCCGAGGAAGCCCACCTCGATGTGCCCGCGCTGCAAGAGGCACTGGAAGATGTCCGCTTGGCTCACCACCGCGAGCGAGTCCGTCACCAGGGACGGGTCCCCGATGGACACCGGCAGCCGCTCGGGGATGGCTCCCACGGCGCCGGACTCGTAGATCATGAACAGGCCCGGGGCGTGCGTGGCCCGCGCGAGGTTGCAGGCGAGGTTGGGCAGGCCGATGCCCACGAAGACCACGTTGCCGTCGTGCAGCTCCTGCGAGGCCCGGTAGGCCATGCGCTCGGACGCGCTGGCGCCTGTCTGGGTTTCAGTAGCCATAGTCCACCCCCTCGCTCATGCGCGGCTTCGCCCGGAGCTTGTCGAGCAGGCCCGACTCGAGCTTCTTCAGATATTCCTGTCTGTCCTTGACCCCGTAGACGAACTCCTGGAGGTAGGCCTGATAGGTTTCCGGCTGGCGGGAGATGTCCTCCCACTTCACGTAGAAGTCATTGTCGCGGTCGTAGAAGCCTTGCACGAAGCTCGGGTGGCAGCCCCAGGGCTCGTGCACCACGTGGCTCACGATGATGCCGGGGACCACGGTGCGGTTGGGATCCCGGCGGATGACCTCGGTGGGGACGATCTGCTCGGCCACGACGATGACCTTGCGCGCGGCGAAGGCCACTTCCTTCTGCGAGCCGAGCAGGCCCCACACCTGGGCATTGCCCTCCGCGTCCGCGCGCTGGCAGTGGATGATGGCCACGTCCGGGTGGAGCGCGGGGACGGTGGCGAGCGTCTGGCCCGTGTACGGGCACTGCACCGTCTTGATGGCGGGGTTGGCCTGGGCGATGTCCCCGCCGAAGTAGTTGTTGAGGGGCCAGAAGGGCAGGCCGGCGCTCGCGGCGAGGAAGCGCGAGAGCAGGCCGAAGTGCGAGTACTCGTCCAGCTCCAGGCGCTGGGGCGAGCTGGCCTCGCCGCGGCGGCGCAGGGCGTGGAGGCTGCCCACGCCCGGGTTGCCCGCCCAGCTGAAGACGAGCTTCTTCACGCACCCGGCCTCGATGAGTTGATCATAGACGAGGTCGGGCGTGAGCCGGATGGCCGTCAGGTCCTTGATGCCCTGCCGGATGATCTCATGTCCCGCCGCGAAGCAGATGAGGTGGGTGAAGCCATCGATGACGAGGGAGCTGCCATTCTTGACGGAGGCGGAGATCGCCTCCTTCATCGAGCAGAGCTTGTTGGTGGACATGGACGGGCTCCTCAGATCTTCTCGTCGAGCGGCGGCTTCGCGCGCATCTGGTGTTTGTCATCGAGGATGGTGAGGCACTCCTCGAGGATGCGCAGCATCACGCCCACTTCATGCGGGCCGACGACCAGGGGCGGGGCGAAGCGGATGGTGGACTTGCCGCACGACAGCAGGAGCAGGCCCTTCTGGAAGGCGAGCTGTTCCAGGTCGCCCACGTAGGCGCTGGCGGGCTCGCGCGTCTGGGGGTGGACGAACTCGGCGCCGACCATGAGGCCCACGCCGCGCACGTCGCCCAGGGTGGGGAAGCGCTTCTGGAGATCCTTGAGGCCCTTGAGGAGCACGTCGCCCGTGGTGCGCACGTTCTCCATGAGGCCCTCGACCACGTCCAGCGTGGCGAGCGCCGCGGCGCAGCACACCGGGTTGCCGCCGTAGGTGCTGCCGTGCGAGCCCCGGGGCCACGTCATCACGCTCTCCTTGGCGATGATGGCGCCCAGGGGCATGCCCGAGGCGATGCCCTTGGCGGACAGGACGATGTCGGGCATCACCCCGAAGTGCTCCGCGGCGAACATGTGGCCGGTACGGCCGATGCCGGACTGGATCTCATCGAAGACGAGCAGGATGCCGTGCTTGTCGCAGATGCGGCGCAGTTCCTGGAGGAAGCTCTTGGGGGGGACCACGTAGCCGCCCTCGCCGAGGATGGGCTCGATGAAGATGGCGGCGACCTCGCGCGGGTCCACGTGGTTGACGAACCAGTCCTTCTCCAGCACCTGGGCGCAGTTGCACGACTCGTCACAGGCATTGGGCGCGCACCCGCGGGGACAGCGGTACGGGTAGGCGTAGGGGATGTGGATGACGCCCGGCACCAGGGGCCCGAAGAACGCCCTCTGGGCCACCTTGGAGGAGTTGAGGGAGATGGCGCCGTAGGTGCGGCCGTGGAAGCCGCCCTTGAAGGCAATCACATACTGGCGGCGGGTGTGGTAGCGCGCCAGCTTGAGCGCGCCCTCCACGGCCTCGGTGCCCGAGTTGGTCAGGAAGACCTTCTTGGGCCCCATGTCCGGCAGGTAGCTGGCGAGCTTCGCGCACAGCTTGGCGAACGAGTCGTAATAGAAGTCGGTGCCGCAGATGTGCAGGAAGCGCGCGGCGGACTCCTGGATGGCGCGCACGACCTGGGGATGGGCATGGCCCGTGGATGTCACGGCGATGCCCGCCATGAAGTCCAGGTAGCGGTTGCCATCCACGTCGTACACCCAGGGCCCCTCGCCCCGGTCGACCACCAGGGGGTATTCCTTGATGTAGGAAGGCGAGGTGAACTGCTTGTCCTGCTCGATGACGGCCTGGGCCTTGGGGCCCGGGGGCGCGACCTTGATTTCGGGATAGAGATTGCTCATGGGAATCTTGTCTCAGCCCATCCGGGTCTGGGATTGCTCGCGCATGAATTGCGAGACGTAATAGGGACCGCAGCCGCCCTTGCCGGAGCCGCCGCTGGCCTTCCAACCGCAGAAGGACTGCACGCCAGGCCAGGCGCCCGTGGTGGCGCCGGTGCGGCGGTTGGCATAGAGCACGCCCGCCTCGGCGCGATTCATGAAGGCTTCCACGTCCTCGGGCTTGCGGCTGAAGATGCCGGCGGTGAGGCCATACTGGCAGTCATTGGCCATGTGGATCGCCTCGTCAAACGTCTGGAAGCCCGTGACGCCCACGAAGGGCAGGAAGAGCTCGTCGCGCATCAGCCGGTGGCCGTGGGGCACCTCCACCACGGTGGCCTCCACGAAGTGGCCCCGCGCGAGCGCCCCCTCCAACTGCGGCCGGCCTCCACCCGCGTGCACGGTTCCGCCCTGGCGGGCCTCGGTCACCGCGCGCTCGAAGCGCTTCACCGAGGCCTCGTTGATGACCGGGCCCAGGTAGGCGGAGGCGAGGCTCGGGTCGGTCGCCCGGGTGCCGCGCGCCTTCTCCGCCAGCCCCGCGATGAAGTCGCGCTTGAGGTCCTCGTGCACGTAGATGCGCGACAGGGCGCTGCACTTCTGGCCGGAGAGCCCGAACGCCGAGCGGTAGCACCCCTCGATGGCCGCCTCCAGGTCCGCGTCGCGGCAGACGATGGCCGGGTTCTTCCCGCCCATCTCCAGGAAGCAGGGGCGTATGGACCGGGCGGTGAGGTGCCGGTGGATCTCCATGCCCACCGGATGGCTGCCGGTGAAGTTGACGCCGTCGATGCCCGGGTGGGACACGAGCGCGGCACCCAGGGTCTCGCCCTCGCCGTGCACGAGCTGGAACACGCCCGGGGGCAGTCCCGCGTCATGCAGCGCCTGGTAGAGGCCCTCGGCGCACCAGGGCGTCTCCTCGCTGGGCTTGAGGATGACGGTGTTGCCCCCGAGCAGCACGCCGGCGCTCATGCCCGCGGCGAGCGCGATCGGGAAGTTGAAGGGGGAGATGACCACGAACACGCCGTAGGGCCGCAGCACGCTCCGGGTGTCCTCCTTGGGGGACAGGCGCGCGAGCGGCTTGACGAAGCCCTCGGCCTCCTCGAGCTGGCCCGCGTAGTAGCGCAACAGGTCCGCGGACTCCTCCACGTCGCCGAGCGACTCCAGCCGCGTCTTGCCCACCTCGAGCGTCATGATGGCCGCCAGCTCCATACGGCGCTCGGAGATGAGGTCCGCGGCGCGCTTGAGGATGCGCGCGCGCTCCTGCCAGGGCGTGGCGCCCCACTTCTTCTGCGCCTCGCGCGACACGCGCACCACCCGGTCCACCTCGGACGGGGGCGTGCGGTGGAAGCGGCCGAGCAGCTCCTGGGTGGCCGGGTTGCGGCTGTCCAGCAGGTCTCCTCCCCGCCAGGGCTCGCCGGAGATGAACGAGGGGTGTTCGGCGCCCAGCTTCCCGCGCACGGCTGTGAGTGCCTTGTCGAACTCGGCATGCAGTTGCGACAGGTCGGCATCGAGGACGGAATAGGTGATGCGAAAGCTCATAGCCTCTCCATGTAGCGGTTGATTCCCCGGGCGAGCAGCTCGACCAGCTCGTCCACTTCCGACTCAGTGATGACGAGCGGCGGGCCAATCATCACCAGATCTCCATTGGAGCCATCCGCATGGCCGGTGTTGGGCCAGAGGATGAGGCCCTGGGTGAACAGCTCGGCGAGCAGCCCCTCCACCACCTTGCGTCCACGGGGGAAGGGCCGCTTGCTGGCCTTGTCCTCCACGAACTCCACGCCCGCCATCAGGCCCACGCCCTGGACGGAGCCCACGTGGGGCAGGGGCAGGAGCACCTCGCGCAGGCGGCGTTGCAGGTACTCGCCCACGCGCGCGGCGTGCGCCACCAGGCCATGCCGCTCGTAGTAGTCCAGCACCGCGAGCCCCGCGGCCGTCATGACGGGCGCCTGCAGGTAGGTCTGCGCGTGCATGAAGCCGCCCGAGCCCTGGCGCATCTCCTCGAGGTGGCTCTGGCGCACGAGCAGCGCGCTCAGCGGCACGTAACCGCCGCTGATGCCCTTGCCCAGTACGAGCACGTCCGGCTGGAACTGGAACTGGGTGCTCGCGAAGAACTGGCCCGTGCGGCCGCAGCCACACATGACCTCGTCGGCGATGGTGAGGATGCCGTGGCGGCGGCAGATCTCCGACACGCGCTCGAAGTAGCCCGGCGGCGGCACGGACGCGCCCGCGGAGGAGCCGATGACGGGCTCGGCGATGAAGGCGGCGATGGTGGAGGCGCCCTCGCGCTCGATGGTCTCCTCCAAGAGTCGCGCGTAGTGCTCCGCCCCGTCGCGCGCGTAGTCCGCGAGGCCCGAGCGGTAGGGGTAGGGCGCGGGCGTGGTGATGACCTCGGAGAGCAGGGGCCCGAAGAACTTCTTGTAGTGGGGCCGCCCCGACATGGACAGGGCGTAGAGGGTGTTGCCGTGGTAGCCCGGCATGCGGGTGATGACCTTGGAGCGCTGGGGCTGACCGCGCTCGACCCAGAGCTGGCGCGCGAACTTGACCGCGGCCTCCGTCACCTCGGAGCCCGAGCTGAGGAAGGCCGCCCGGTCGAGGCCCTCGGGCGCGAGCGCGCACAGCTTCGAGGCCAGCTCTTCCGTCACGTCCGCGGTGAAGTGCGTGCCGTTGACGTAGGCCACCCGGAGCAGCTGCTCGTGGATGCGGTCGGCCACCTCGCGGTTGCCATGGCCCACGCTGACCACCAGCGCTCCGCCGGAGCCGTCCAGGTAGCGCTTGCCCTGTTTGTCGAAGAGATAGACGCCCTGGCCATGGGAGATAACGGGAAAGTCTCGCGCGAGGTTGCGCAAGAGCACGTTGCCATCGGGATAACGGACGGTGTTCACGGCGGCGGGAACCTCGAGGACGTGAGCGCGCACCCGTGACTGCACGACGGCTGGTGCGTGTCAGATGAAGACAATGAATGTCACGCGGACATCCGCTCCGGAGTGCCCTCTCGTGCAAGGGTTTGGCTTCTCGAACCCATTCACACGGAACGCACAGGCACCAACCCCCAGCGTTCTTACTGTCCGCCTCTTTGGCTTGTCAAGCACGCGAAGCGTCTGCCCATGACGCACGGCGCCCTCGCCGCGGAGAGTCAACACGCGGATGCTCCTGGCGCCGTGCGTGATGTGTATTTCCGGCCGATGCGCTAGGCGCGCCGGGCGCGTGGACTCCGCGCGGGCTTCTTCTCCAGCCCCTTCGCCGGCCTTTTTGCTGGCCGGGCGCGATCGGGTGGGGACGCGCTCAATTCGCGCAGGCCGGAGTGTTTCAGGCGGCGCCTGGCTTCCCGCGCGGACACTCCCGCGAAGTGCATCGCCAGCGCGACCTTCACCTCATGGCCGGCCTGCTCGAGCAGGCGCTGGGCCGCGGGCAGCGCGAGGTCCGTCAGCTCCGCCACCATCCGCGCCGCCCGGGCGCGCAGCTTCGTGTTGCCCGGGCGCATGTCCACCATGCGCCCGCGGTACACCTTGCCCAGCGTCACGAAGGCCGTGGTGGTGAGGGCATTGAGGATGAGCTTCGTCGCCGTGCCCGCCTTGAGCCGCGTGCTGCCCGCGACGAGCTCCGGTCCCGTCCGGGCCAGCAGCACCTCGTCCGCGTCCATTCCGGGGCCTGGCGGGCTGCAACACACCAGCACCGTGCGCGCTCCGCGCTGTCGCGCCTCCTGGAGCGCACCGCGCACGAAGGGGGTCCGCGCGCTCGCGGAGATGCCACACACCACGTCGTGCGGGCCCACGCGGAGACGGCGCATGGCGCGGGTGCCCGCCTCGGCGTCGTCCTCGGCGCCCTCCACCGCGTGCGTCATCGCCCGGGGGCCTCCGGCGATCACCGCCTGGACCTGGGTGGGGGACGTCCCGAAGGTAGGGGGACACTCACTCGCGTCGAGTACGCCCAGCCGCCCGCTGGTGCCCGCTCCCACGTAGACCAGACGGCCCCCCGCTTGGAGGGCATCGGCCACGGAGCGCGCCACTCGCGCCATACCGCGCAGCGCGGGGCGGACCGCTTGGACCGCGACGACGTCTTCTCGATGCAGACGGCGGATGACCTCTTCCGGAGGGACGAGGTCCAGATCCTCCGCCAGGGGATGTACTCGCTCGCTGGGCGGGAGCGCGTTTCTTGTGGAGCGCGCCTTGCCCACCCGCGAGTCCTTGGCCCTGTTCAGGCCGCCTTGGTGATCTTGCCGGCTTTGATGCAGCGGGTGCAGGCGAGCACGCGCTCCGGAGAGCCGTTCACGGAGGCCCGGATCTTCTGCAGATTCGGGAGGGTCCGCTTCTTGGTCTTGTTGTTCGCGTGGCTGACGTTGTTGCCCACCAGCGGCCGCTTCCCGCAGATGTCACATTTCCAGGCCATGACTGCCAACTCCTTGAAATCATGGGCGAATTAACAGCCGCCCTCATGAGAGCGGCGGAACCTACCCACAAACCACCGGAAAATCCAGCGCGATCAGGATCAGCGCTTGAGGACGGGCTTCTTCTTGAGCATCTCCTGCACCAGCCGGGCGCCCCGGATGCCCGCGAGGAACTCGCCCTCCAGGCCCAGCCCCGGGAGAACCTCCCGTCCGGCGAGCAGGAGGTTCTTCGTGGGCGTTTGCTGCTTCAAACCCGTGACGCCCAGCACCGCTTCCGTGTCGAAGACGTAGTGGGGGTGGGGCATGAGCCGGCTGCCGCGCACCGCGCTGGCGTCCAGGTAGGGGGCCGAGCGCAGCAGGCGCTTGTCCTTCGTGAAGGGCATCAGCGCGTCGAGGTGGGTGTCGATGCGCAGGGCGAGGTTCTGCAGGTAGCCCTCGCCCAGGTCCCGGATGCTGGCGGGGACGAAGCCCCCGGCGCACACCACCCGGAGCGCGGGGTTCTCCTTGCCCTGGTGGTCGCGCGCGGGGAGGAGCTGCACGAGCAGGTGGCTCAGCTCGCCCTCCTGCTGGGTGTCCATGAGCAGCAGCTCGCCCATGCCGCGCGGCAGCGCCGCCTCCGGCACCACCCAGTTCACCGAGAAGAGGAAGGACTTCACGGTGGACACATCGAGCTGCTCGCTCAGGGCGCGGTGCTTC
Source organism: Cystobacter fuscus (assembly GCF_044360685.1). Classification (GTDB taxonomy): domain Bacteria; phylum Myxococcota; class Myxococcia; order Myxococcales; family Myxococcaceae; genus Cystobacter; species Cystobacter fuscus_C. The sequence goes on from NZ_CP043491.1 coordinate 3,804,343, forward strand.
TTGCGTCCCGTCAGGATGCGCCGCAGCGCGCCCGCGTCCGTGGCGGACACCAGGCAGGAGGCCCGGTAGAGCGTGTCCGAGCGCAGCAGCTTGAGCGCGGAGAAGCGGTTGCCCTCGATGTGCAGCTCCTCGGCCACGTACGTGTCCGTGTTGTCGGGGCTGAGCAGGTCGCCGCCCAGTTCCGTGAAGCGATCGAAGAGCAACTGCCGCAGGCCGTCGCGTCCGCCCGGGTAGCGCCAGGGCGTCTGCAGCGCCTGGGACAGGGGCCGTGTGCGCGCCAGGGGCGAGCCGGGCTGATCCATGTGGATGGTGAAGGGCAGCAGGCCGCGCAGCAGCCGCGAGGGCTCGTCCGTGCCGCTCAGCCGGGGCTCCGCTTCGAGCCCGCCGTGCTGGCGCAGGCGCTTCTTGAGGTTCCAGGACTCCAGCATGCCGTCGGGCGGCAGGGGCGGGCCTTCCTTGAAGAAGGCATCCGAGGGCTCGTGCTGCCGGATGGTGGCGGCGAGCTCCGCGAGGATGCGCTCGCCCTCGGTCCCGAATTCGCGGAGGAACTCGGCGCTCCGGCGGGCCGGGTCGGCGTGCAGGTCCACCCGGTGGCGGGGCAGCACCAGTTGCAGCTCGGGCACGTGGGGCTGCTGGCCGCGCTGGAGCTGGGGGGTGAGGCTGAGCTCGGCGAAGGCCTCCTCCACCGCGGGCATCGTCTTGAGGGCCGGGGTGATGAAGGGGGCGTAGGGCAGCAGGAAGCCGTCGTGCTCGTAGCCCGGCCCCGTGCCGTCGTGCTCCACCAGGAGGACGCTGTAGCCGCGCCGGGCGAGCAGCACCGCGGCGAGAGCCCCGCCCAACTGGCTGCCCAGGACGATCACGTCATAGACGTGCCGGGAGGGGGCCGTGGAGGAGGGGAGCGGTTTGGAGCGGGAAGCGGGCGTCGGCATCTCGCCGCGCACACTACACACGTTGCCAGGAGGCTCGCAGTGCTTTCCCGCGCTTCAGGGCGGGGCGTCCCCGGGGTCCCCGGCTGGGGTCCAGCGGGGCGGCTCGTCCGGGGCGGGGCGCCCCTCGAGCAGCTCATGGGGGCGGAACGTTCCCTTGTAGCGCAGGGACGCGCACTCCTGGACGCGGTAGCCCAGGTACACGTGGGGAATGCCCCGGGCCCGCGCCAGCTCCACCTGGAACACCACGTTGGCCGAGCCCAGTGAGGACCGGGCATAGGCGGGATCGTAGAAGAAGTACACCGCGCTCCAGGCCCGGGGCGTCTCGTCGCAGATGCCCAGGCCGACGAGCCGGGGGCCGCCCTCGGCCGTGTCGTCGTACCAGGCCACCTCGCGCGCGCACGGGTGGGGGAAGGCGAACTGGAGGAAGTACTCCCGGGGGCCGATCGGCGAGGCGTTCCATTCGCGCGTCTGCTCGCGCTCGGCATGCCAGGCCCGGTAGAGCGCCAGCCGCTCCTCGTCCACCCGAGGGGGGCCCACCTTCACGCGCAGGTGGGCGCACGCGGCGCGGGCCCGGCGCTGGCTGCGGTTGGGCTGGAAGGTCGCCGTGGGGATGCGCAGCGACACGCACTGGAAGCACGCCTGGCAGGCGGGCCGGAAGTACATGGGGCCGAAGCGGCGCCAGCCGCGCACGAGCATCCGCTCGTACTCCTCGGGCGTCACGTCCTTCATCACGAGCTGCTCCATCGAGGAGCTCTGCTCCGGCAGGTAGCTGCACTCGCCGGGCGGCTCGACGGAATGTCCCAGGATGATCGCCATGACAGCCCACGCTCGCGTTGACGGAACCCTGGGGTTTAACAGGGCCCCCCCCGCGCGGTCGAGTCGTCCCGGGGGAGGAGGTGGCCGCTCCCCCGCTCGGTTCAGCCCGGCTCGCCGGGGTTGCGCAGGCCCGCCGCGTCCACGCTGGGGCCCACCGAGGACACGGCGCGTCCGTTCTCCAGCCGCACCCCGCCCGTCACCGCGAGCTTGACCGCCAGCGGGTACAGCCGGTGCTCCGCCGCGAGGATGCGCGCGGACAGGGCCGCCTCGTCATCCCCGGAGAGCACGGGCACCGCCGCCTGCGCGATGATGGGGCCCGTGTCCATGCCGGGGTCCACGAAGTGCACCGTGCACCCGGCCACCTTCACGCCCCTGTCCAGGGCCTGCCGCTGGGCGTGCAGCCCGGGGAAGGCCGGCAGCAGCGAGGGGTGGATGTTGAGCACCCGGCCCGGAAAACGCCCGAGGAAGTCCGCCCCGAGCAGCCGCATGAAACCCGCCAGGCACACCCACTCGACGCCGGCGGCCACCAGCGCGTCGCCCAGCGCCTTCTCGAAGTCCGCGCGCGAGCCGAACGTCTTGTGATCCAACGCCCGCGCCGCCACGCCCGCCGTGCGCGCCCGCTCCAGGGCGAAGGCGGTGGGCACGTTGGAGACCACCAGGGCCACCTCGGCCGGGTAGTCCGCGCGGGCGCACGCCTCGAGCAGGGCCTGCAGGTTGCTGCCACTGCCCGACACCAGCACGCCCAGCTTCGCGCGGCCGCTCATGGATGGATGACCGCCGTGGCCTCGCCCTGACCGGCCTCCACGCGGCCCACCTCGCTGGCCTCCACGCCGCGCGCGTGGAGCACCGCCAGCGCCGCCGCCACGTCCTCCTTCGCCACCACCGCGATGAGGCCCAGGCCCATGTTGAAGGTGTTGTACATCTCCTCCCGCGCCACGCTCCCGCGCTTCTGGATGAGATCGAAGATGGCGGGGCGCTTCCAGGCCTTCTCGTCGAGCACCGCGCGCGTGCCGTCCGGCAGGCAGCGGGGCAGGTTGCCCGGAATGCCGCTGCCGGTGATGTGCGCCATGCCCTTCACCTTCACGGCCTTCAGGAGCGCCAGCGCGTCCTTCACGTAGATGCGCGTGGGCTCCAGGAGCGCATCGCCGAGCGGCCGGTCCAGGCCCTCGGGCACCGCGTCCAGGGCGAGCTTCGCGTCCTCCAGCAGCACCTTGCGCGCCAGCGAGTAGCCGTTGGAGTGCAGGCCCGAGGACGTCAGGCCGATGAGCGCGTCGCCGGGCGCCACGCTCTTGCCGTCGATGATCTCCGAGCGCTCCACCACGCCCACGCAGAAGCCGGCCAGGTCGTACTCGCCCCGCGCGTAGAAGCCCGGCATCTCCGCCGTCTCCCCGCCCAGCAGCGCGCAGCCCGCCTGCTCGCACCCCACCGCGATGCCCTTGACCACCTCGGCCGCGGCGTCCACCTCCAGCCGCCCGGTGGCGAAGTAGTCCAGGAAGAAGAGCGGCTCGGCGCCACAGGTGAGGATGTCGTTCACCGACATCGCCACCAGATCGATGCCCACCGTGCCGTGCCGGCCCGCCTGGAAGGCCACCTTCAGCTTGGTGCCCACTCCGTCCGTGCCCGCCACCAGCACCGGCTCGCGATACTTCCCCGGTGGCAGGGCGAAGAGGCCTCCGAAGCCTCCCACTCCCGCCACCACCTCCGGCCGCATCGTGCGCGCCGCGTGCGGCTTGATGCGCTCGACGAAGGCGTCCCCGGCCTCGATGTCCACTCCCGACTGCTTGTAGGTCGTTCCCACGCGGCGCCTTCTACCGGCTTTGCCCCGCCCCTGTCTCGGTTGATACCTGCCCGCCGGTTCATTCTCCGGGGCGGTGAACCATTTCCACCCGGCTCCACGGGGTAGGCGTCCAGGCGACATCGAGAAAGGACGACAGTGGACCCAGTCTGAATTTGACCCTGCCCACGGGGAGGGCTTAACTCGGTCCCGCGATGGGCGCCGAGGAAACCCTCTTTCAGCGTTTCGGCAAGGAGTTCTCGAAGGGCACGGTTCTCTTCCGCGAGGGAGAGGCGGGTCGGGAGATGTTCGTCCTGCAGTCGGGACGAATCGCCATCTCCAAGCGCGTGCGCGACGAGGAGAAGGTCCTGGCGGTGCTCGGGCCGGGCGAGTTCTTCGGGGAGATGGCCATCATCTCCAACCGGCCTCGCAACGCCACGGCCACCGTGAGCGAGGACGCCAAGCTGCTGGTGATCGATCCCAAGACGTTCGAGGGGATGATCCGCGGCAACGCGGAGATCGCCGTGCGGATGATCAAGAAGCTGGCCGAGCGCCTGTCGGAGGCGGACGCGCAGATCGAGAACCTGCTGCACTCGGATCCGGTCAGCCGTGTGGTCCACCACGTGCTCCAGATGTGCCGCACGCGGGGACGGCCCACGGAGGAGGGGATGGAGTTCGATCTGCCGCTGCGCGAGATGCCCCAGCAGATCGGCGTGGGCGAGCCGGCCATCCGCAACGTGCTGGACAGGTTGGAGCGGGCGGGACTGCTGGAGCGCGCGGGTGACAGGCTCACCGTGCAGGATACGGCGCGCCTGCACGACTTCCTCCAATACCTGGAGATGAAGTGGAAGTTCGGAGACCTCTAGCGTGAAGCTTCACGTCCTTGGCTGCCACGGTGGCGAGCTGCCCGCCTGCCGCACCACGTGCTTCCTCGTGGACGACGTGCTCGCGCTGGACGCGGGCGCGCTCACGAGCACGCTGTCGCTGGAGCAGCTGTGCAAGGTCGACGACATCATCGTCGGCCACAGCCACTTCGACCACGTCAAGGACCTGCCGTTGATGGCCGATCTCATCATCGGCCGGCGCGATACGCCCGTGACCATCCACGCCTCGCGCGAGTGCGCCCGGGCGTTGCGCGACAACATGTTCAACAACGCGTTGTGGCCGGACTTCACGCGCATTCCCACGCGCAAGGAGCCGGTCTTGCGCATCAAGCCCTTTCGCGCCGGCAGCACCTTCCAGGTGGGCCCCTACACGGTGCAGTCCATCCCGGTGCACCACCCGGTGGAGTCCTGTGGCTTCGTCATCACCCGGGGCCGCACGTCGCTCGCCATGAGCGGGGACACCGGCCCCACGGACAAGCTGTGGAAGGTGTTGAACCAGACACCTACCCTCAAGGCGCTCCTCATCGAGACGAGCTTCCCCAACGCGTTGCAGCAACTCTCCGACGTCTCCGGCCACCTCACGCCCCGCACGCTCAAGAGCGAGCTGGCCAAGTTCGAGCGCGACGGGTGCACCGTGCTGCTCTACCACCTCAAGCCCGCCTTCGTTCAGCAGGTGAAACGGGAAGTGGCCGACATGCCCGTCGAGGTCCTGGAACTCGGGGATACCTTCGAGTTCTAGCGTGCATGGGAGTTGACGGCCCCCGGGCACTTGGGATTAACCCGACCCTCCCATGGCCTGGTTCTCGAAGAAGCCCCGTATCGCCACCGCTCCCGAACCCATCGAAGCCCCCAGCCGCATGCAGGGCTTGTGGGCCAAGTGCGAGAGCTGTGACGAGATCCTCTACCGGCAGGAGTTGGAGAAGAACCTCAACGTCTGCCCGCACTGCGATCACCACCTGCCCTGGCCCGCGCGCGCCCGCCTCGCCACGCTGCTGGATCCCGACAGCTTCGAGGAGTTCGACAAGGAGCTGGAGCCGCAGGATCCGCTCGGGTTCACCGACTCGAAGAAGTACAAGGATCGGCTGAAGTCCACGCGCAAGACGCTCGGGGAGAACGACGCCTTCATCTCCGGCGTGGGGCGCATCGACGGCAAGCAGGTGTCGGTGGGCTGCTTCGTGTTCGAGTTCATGGGCGGCTCCATGGGCTCGGTGGTGGGCGAGAAGTGCACGCGCGTCTTCGAGCGCGCGCACGAGCTCAAGTGCCCCGCCATCGTCTTCTCCGCCTCGGGCGGCGCGCGCATGCAGGAGGGCATCTTCTCCCTCATGCAGATGGCCAAGACGAGCGCGGCCATCGCCCGCTTCCGCAACGTGGGCAAGCCCTACATCTCCGTGCTGCTGCACCCCACCACGGGCGGCGTGGCGGCCTCGTTCTCGTGGCTGGGCGACGTGATGCTCGCCGAGCCCAAGGCGCTCATCGGCTTCGCCGGCCCGCGCGTCATCGAGCAGACCATCCGCCAGAAGCTCCCCGAGGGCTTCCAGCGCTCCGAGTTCCTCGTGGAGCACGGCATGCTCGACGCCATCGTCGCGCGCAAGGACTTGCGCGCCAAGCTCGGGCAGATCATCGGGCTGCTCGGCTAGCCGTCCCCTCCGCGCCGCGCCATGCTCCCCCGGACGCCCGCCGAGGCCCTGGAGTTCTTCTCCCGGCTGAGCCCCTCCAGCATCAAGCTCGGCCTCGAGCGCGTGGAGGCGGCCCTGGAGGCGCTCGGCCACCCCGAGCGCCGCTATCCCGCGCTGCACGTGGCGGGCACCAACGGCAAGGGCAGCACCTGCGCCTTCGCCTCGGCGGCGCTCCACGCCGCGGGCCACCGGGTGGGGCTCTACACCTCGCCCCACCTGGTGTGCGTCAACGAGCGCATCCGCGTGGACGGGGTGGACATCTCCGACGAGTGCTTCGGCCAGCGCATCCTCGAGGTGCTGGAGCGTCATCCCGAGGCGGCCACCTCGCTCACGTACTTCGAGTTCGGCACCGTGGTGGCCTTCTGGCACTTCGCGCGCGAGGCCGTGGACGTGGCCGTGGTGGAGGTGGGGCTCGGCGGCCGTCTGGACGCCACGCGCGCCTGCGTGCCGCTCGTCACCGCCATCACCCCGGTGTCCTTCGATCACATGGAGTACCTGGGCAACACCCTGGGAGCCATCGCCGCGGAGAAGGCGGGCATCCTCAAGCCCGGCGTGCCGGTGGTGCTCAGCCGCCAGGCGCCCGAGGCGCTCGAGGTCCTCGAGCGTCTGGCCCGGGAGCAGCGGGCTCCCGTGCTCCTGGAGGGCCGTGACTTCCACCTGGGGCCGCGTTCCGGGGGTGGTCTCGCCTACGAGGGGACCGGACTCTCGCTGGAGGGCTTGTCCCTGGGCCTGCGGGGCGAGCATCAGTGGCAGAACGCCGCGGTGGCCCTGGCCACGCTGGAACAACTCTCCGCGCGGGGCGTGCGCGTCCCAGCGGAGGCCCTGCGGACCGGACTCGCTGGAGCCCGCTGGCCTGGACGCCTGGAGGAACTCGGTGGCTCGCCCCCCGTGCTGCTGGATGGCGCGCACAACCCCGCGGGGGTGGGCGTGCTGCTCGAGGCCCTGCGTTCGCTCTATCCCGGGCGCCGGGTGCACTGTGTCTTCGGCGTGGTGGCCGACAAGGATCGGGGCCCCATGTTGCGCGCGCTCCTTCCCGCCTGTTCCTCGGTCCACTTGACGCCGCTGGACACCCCGCGCTCGCTCTCTCCCGAGAGCTACCTCGACGAGGCCCGGGCTCTGTGCGAGAATGCCTGCTCCTACCCGTCCCTGGACGCGGCGCTCGCGGGAGCACGAGCCCAGGCCGCACCCTCGGACGTCCTCCTGTGTACGGGTTCACTGTTCCTGGTGGGCTCGGTCCGCGCCAAATGGGGCGGAAACCTTGGCGCGCTGCATCAGCATTCGTAGATTAAACCTATGCGCTTGCCGGATTGGAGAGCGGCGACTCCAACGGGTCCCCATACACCGACGGTCGACGAGGTCGACTTCCGGTCGCTCTACCAGAAGACGAAGTACGTCGTGGAGACCGCCGACGGCTGGTCTCTGGTCATCACCCGTTACCGCCCCGTCAAGCAGCCCTTCGCGCAGCCCCTGTTCGGTGAGCCGCTGTTGCTGGTGCATGGCTTCTCACAGAACCGCCATGCGTGGACGAGCGGCCAGTTCGTCAAGAACCTGCTGTTCTTCGGCGTGGACATCCACATCCTGGAGCTGCGCGGGCACGGCAAGAGCTCCATCGAGTTCCAGAAGGAGCGTGCCGCGCGCTTCCGCCGTCCGCTGCCCGCGGACCTCGACTACGACTGGGACATCGACAGTTACTTTCTCTACGACCTGCCGGCCGCGGTGTCGGGCGTCAAGCGCATCACCCGGCGCGAGCGCATCTTCTACTGTGGCCACTCGATGGGCGGGATGCTCGGCTACGGGTACGCGGGCATCCACGATGACTTCGAGGGCCTCATCACCATCGGCTCCGCGGCGGACCTGGGCCGGGGCACGCTGCTCCTGCGGATGCTGTCGATGTGGACCGGGGTGATCGGCTCGAGCATCGACCTGGCGTTCGCGGGCCGCAACCTGGAGGAGCGCGTGGGGTACGAGGGCCGGCGGCTGCTGGCGCGCGGCGTCGCGCCCCTGCACGAGGGCCTGTCCCGGTGGCTCAGTCCGAAGGAGGCTCCGCGCGAGCGCCAGTTCCGCGCCATTCCGGTGGACGACTGGCTGAAGTTCGCCGAGCGGCAGCTCGCCCGCGCCGAGGAGTACCCGCTCGTCAACCGCATCACCACGCGCATCAACCGGCTGAGCAATCCGGCGCGCGCCAGCGCCAAGGACGTGCGCTGGCTCTTGCGCGAGGGTGGGGAGCGCGAGCCGCGCAAGGTGGTGGAGCAGTTCGCCTCGTGGATCCGCCGCGGGGAGATGGTGTGCTACCGCACGGGGTTCGACTTCAAGCGGGGCTTCTCGAAGATCCAGATCCCCATGGCCATCATCTTCGGGGACATGGATCCGCTCGCGTCGCTGGAGTCCACGCGCAGCGTGTACCACGCGGCCAAGAGCGAGTACCTCCTGTGGCGGCCGGTGAAGGGCAACAGCCACCTCGAGCTGACGATGGGGCACGACATCCGGCAGATCTGCTACGACATCAAGAACCTCATCGAGTACGCGCGCACCCACCGCACGCGTGGGCCCGTGCTGCCCCGGATAGAGAAGTAGAGCGAACGTTTCCATCGGCTCCAGGCAGAGGGAAAAGTTGGAGCCTTGACGTCGCGTGTTAGCGTCGGGTGCGTCATGCGTTCGTCCACCATCAAGTCGCCGTCGAGTGCCTTCGTCCTCCTCTTGATCACGTGCGTGCTGGGATCGGCCCGGGCGCTGGCGCAGGAGGCGAATCTCAACTCCATCTCCAGCGTGAACGTGAGGGGAGGGACGGTGGAGATCGTCGGGACGAAGAAGCCCAACTTCACCACCTTCACGCTGACGGATCCGCCGCGGCTCGTCATCGACATCTCCGAGGCCGTCTTCTCCGGCGTGAAGGAGGACATCACCGTGGGCAATGGCACCATCACCGCCATCCGCACGGCGAGCTACGGCTCGGATGAGTCCGCCATCGCCCGGGTGCTCATCGGCTACGAGCGCGAGGTGGACACGGACATCCAGGCGCGGGGCAACTCCCTGGTGGTGAGCGTGGCGGGCGGCACGGCGGCCCAGGCGGCGGCTCCCACCGGCCCGGCGCCCACGGCGGACGCGGCGCCCGCGGCCACTGGCACCGACGCCCAGCAGGCGGGCGCGGCGGCCCAGGAGGCCCAGGAAGATCAGAAGCGGCAGGAGGCCGCCGCGGCCCAGGCCGCCCAGGCGGCGCAGGAAGAGCGCAAGCGGCAGGAGGCCGCCGCGGCCCAGGCCGCCCAGCAGGAGCAGGAGGACGCCGAGGAGCAGCGTCAGGCGGAGGCGCGGGCCGCGGCCGAGCGCAAGGCCCAGGAGGAGCGCACGGCCCAGGCCGCCGCGAAGCAGCGGCAGCAGGACGAGGCGCGGGCCGCGGCTGACGCCCGCCGGGAGTCGGAGGCCCAGGCCGCCGAGGCGAAGCGGCGTCAGGCCTCCGAGGAGCGGGCCCGCCGGGAGTCGGAGGCCCAGGCCGCGGCCGATGAGCGGCGTCGCCAGCAGGAGGAGGCCCGGGAGGCGCGCGCGGCGCGTGTCGCCCAGGCGGAGACGCCCCGGAGGGAACCGGCACGGCAGGAGGGCCCGCCCTCGGTGTCCTCGCGCCGCAAGACGATGACGCTGGTGGGCTTCAAGCAGGAGCGGGGGGCCTCGCGCGTCTTCGTGCGCACCAACGAGCCCGTGCGCTACTCCGTCACCCCGGCGGGCGACAGGCTGGTGGTGCTGGAGCTGGAGAACACCCTCATCGCCGAGGAGAACAACACCCGCGCGATGGACACCTCCTTCTTCAATACGGCGGTGGCCTCGGTGGACGCGAATCCGGGCCCCTCGCGCACGGTGCGCGTCTCCATCCGGCTCAAGCAGCAGGTTCCCTACGAGACACGCCAGGAAGGCAACGAGCTGTCGATCGAGTTCCAGCGCCCGGCCTCCCGTTGATATAGGGGCGGGCCATGAGCCTGCTGATGCCGGTGGCGGTCGTGCTGCTCGTCTCGGCACAGCTGCCCCTGTCCACCCAACTGCAGCTGCCCACGGGGGAGACCGCGGAGCTGGCGGCCGACTACGTGTCCTACGAGCCGGAGCAGCGGGTGGTCACCGCGCGCGGACACGCCGTGCTCAGCTCCGGCCCCGTCGTGCTGCGCGCCGACGAGGTCTCCTACGATCAGGCCCACCAGACGGCCGTGGCCCGGGGCAACGTCATGCTCGTCAACGGGCTGATGGCGGCCGTGGCGGACGAGCTCTCGGTGGATCTCCAGTCCTCCGAGGCCAGCGTCCAGGGGGGCCTCTTCATGGAAAAGCGCGGCGTCACGCCCCAGCAACTGCTCCAGGCCCAGACGCCCCAGGAGTTGCGCGACCTGGGCGAGACGCCCGTGCTGATGAGCGGCAGGCGCCTCAAGCGCACCAGTGACAACACCTACCAGGTGGAGGGCATCGCCCTGGCTCCGTGCCTGTGCGGAGAGAGCGTGCCCTCCTGGCGCGTGGAGGCCAGCAGCGCCCGCGTGGAGATGGGCAAATATGCCTCGCTCACCTTGCCCGTGGTGTTCGTGAGTTCGGTTCCGGTGCTCGCGGTGCCCTGGTTGTACCTGCCCCTGTCCGAGCGACAATCGGGCCTGCTCTTCCCCAAGCCCACGTCGACCGCTGCCTCTGGCTTCGCCCTGGAGCTGCCGGTGTTCATCACGCTCGGCCGCAGCTACGATCTCACCCTCACGCCGGGCTTCTACCTGGGTGGCGGCGAGGTGGACTTCTCCCGGCGCATCAACGGCGAGGACATCCTCCGCAAGGAGCCGCCGCACACCGGCATCCGCGGCCCGCGTCTGCTCACCGAGTTCCGCTACGTGCCCGCCGTGGGCACCGAGGGCCGGGTCACCCTCGGCCTGCTCTACGATCTGCAGCCCGTGCGCAACCCCGTGACGGGGGACTTCTTCCTCACGGACGCGGCGGAGATCATCCGGACGCCGCGGGGGCTCCGGGGTGAGGCCTCCCTGCAGCACCGCCAGGACCTGGGCGGCGGGTGGTACGACCGCATCGATGCCTTCGCCGTCTCCGACGGGTTCTACACGCGCGACCTCACCGCCGACATCGTGGCTCGCGCGGCCCAGTACCTGAGCAGCTCCGGCGTCATCTACCGCCGGGGCGAGGATCAGTGGGTGGGCCTGGAAGTGGGCCTTCGCCAGGACATCCGCTGGGGTTACGATCTGCTCGGGCGCTCCACGGTGCCTCCCTCCGGGGCTCCGGCTTCCACGGCCATCACCGCCGCGCCCCGCACCTTCCAGAAGCTGCCCACCCTGAGCTGGGTACTCGCCGAGCGGCCGCTCGGTGGCAGCCGTCTGGTCGGGGGCATGCGGGTGGAGTTCACCCGGCTCTCTCCCTTGTTGTCCCTCTTCGGTGACGAGGGCCTGGACGGCCACTTCGAGTCCGATGGCCATTGGGTGGTGCCGGGAGGCACCGTGCGCGAGCCCGACGTGGCCCAGGGCAATGGTGTCTTCGATGGCGCCGATCGCGAGGCGCGCGACCGGGTGGAGCTGCTTCCCCGCCTGTCCTCCTCCTTCGCCCTCGGCTCCTTCGCCCGGTTGTCCCCCGCGCTCTCCATGCGCCAGGACTTCTACCTGGGCGAGGTGACGGGGCGCGCCGCGCAGCGCGGCTATCCCATCCTGGACCTCGTGCTGGACTCGCGCCTCGGACGCACCTTCGAGCTGGGCGGCGTCTCGCTGCTGCACTCGATCGAGCCATCCATCACCCTGCGCTACGTGCCCACCGTCTGGGGAGACCTGCCCTCCCCGGGTGCCCTGCCCGACAGCCCAGGGCAGCCCTACGATGAGATCGACTCCGCGCTGCCCTCGGCTCCGGCGGGCGTGGCGCGCCGCTTCCTCCATGCCGTGGTGGAGTTGAACCAGACCCTTCACTCCCGCCGGGGCTCCTCGCGCGAGGAACTCCTCCGTCTGAGCGTGGGGCAGGGCTTCGATCTGTCCCGGTTCGCCCCCACGCTGGGCAGCGGCCTGCGCGGGAGCGATGAACCCCTCGCGCGGGATACCTTTGGCCGTCTCAGCGCCCGGCTGGGCCGCTTCAGCGGCACGGGGGTGCTGCGCTATGACCCGAACTCCCGGCAAATCACTCAACTCAGCGCGGATTTCCGGGTAGAGGTGCCTCAAGCCAACATCTATGCCCGGTATGACGACCTGCTGGGCGAGGGCTCGGATCGCCTGCGCCGTAGCCTGGATGCCTTGGTAGGGCCTGCGCCAAAGAGTGTCCAGCGAGCACAGTTCCTCACAGCGGGCACCCAGGCGACCTTCGGTTTCGGACTTGGACTGCGGTACGAGGCGCTCCTGCAGCCTCAAACACGCACCGAGTCCCCTCTCCTACAACAGACATTTGGTGTATCCTACGGACCGGCGTGTAACTGCTGGCGTGTCGAAGGACTGGCCAGGCTCGCGAGGGGGCAAGCATGCCCCGAGTTCGGTCTGAACCTCACCGTGACCGGAGTCGGGACGTTTGGGACGGGGGGTTGAGGAATCACAGCCGTGCGTGTGTAGTTCTTCACTGCCTGAGGAAATCCCCTCTTTGAGGAGGACGAGGTCTTTCGTGTCGGAACTCGGAAAACGTATCGGACAGCGCATTCGTGAACTTCGCACCCAGCGCCCGGAGCGCTGGACTCAAGAAGAGCTCGCGGAACGGGCACAAATCAGCGTCTCCTTTCTTTCGATGATCGAAAGGGGAGAGCGGGTCGCCCATGTTGAAACCCTTGCCGCCCTGGCCACGGCCCTGGGCGTGAGTCTCGGCGAGCTCTTCGCCGGAACAGAAGAGACGCCTGCCCAGACAGAAGATCTGCTGCGGCCGTTGTCGGACTTCGCCCGCGCCCGGGGCCTCACCGCCCGGGACGTGGATCGGCTGCTGGGCGTGGCGCGTGCCATGTTCAACGGCTCCGTGGCCTGAGCCTGGACGTAGGCTGAAGTCGGTGCCCGTCGCTTGACGGGACGCCTGCGGGCCCGGGAAGATGGGACTGTTGACCACGCGGCACTGTCGCGTGGTCTTCATTCCCTCTGCCCCGGAGCCTTCTTCAGATGCGTTTGGGTCTCGCCACATTCGTGGTGCTCACGACTGGGCTGCTCGCGGCCTGCTCTCCTCCGCAGCCCGCCACGTTGGAATTCGTGGACCAGTCTCCCGCCCAACCCCGGTTGGGGGAGATCACCACCTTACGCTTTCGCGCCATCGACTCGCGGGGTCTGCCGCAAGCCGGCGTTCAGATCTCCTTCGAGATCCAGCCGCCCGTGCCCGGGGTGGAGCTCAACCCCACGGTGGCCGCCACCGACGAGAGCAACGGCATCGCCTCCACCCAGGTGGTGGCCAAGGGCGGCCGTGTGTCCTCCGTGGTGGTGACAGCCCGGGTAGGCGACAAGTCGGCCGTCAGCCCGGCCGTTACCTTCGCCGGTTCCAACTCCACCTCGCGCCAGTTCACCTTCCAGTGCGGCTCCCTCTCGGGGGCGGGCTCGGGTGGCGTGCACGCCATCAACGCCTATGACGATACGCGTCACCTCATCGCCGGCGTGAAGCTCGACTGCATCGCCCACGTGGCGGATCGCAACGGCGATGGCATCGCCGGCGCCCAGGTGTCCTTCCTCACCGAGGCGGGCACCATCGGCCCCAGCTCCGTCAGCGTCACCGACGTGGTGGGCAACGCCAAGGTTCTCTACAAGACGTCGCTGCCGCTGCCGGACGACGTGGCGCCGGGCTCCTTCACGTGGAACCCCGTCAATGACCTGACCCACACGGGCGAGTACATCGCGCCGCTGTGGATGCACCCGTTCGAGTGGGTGGATGATCCGATCGCTGGCTACCCCACCGGCTGTGGCCAGAACGCCTCCTCGTGCGCGGAGCCCTTCCGGCCGGATCCCATCCGCAAGGACGCCAAGGGCACTCCTCTCGTCAACAACCCGCGCGACAATCTGGTCAGCATGATCGCCGTCACCTCGGGCGAGGAGGCGTTCGACGACCGCAACAACAACGGCGCCTGGGACCAGGGCGAGCCTTTCGTCGACCTCACCGAGCCCTTCGTCGACAACAACGACAACGGCACGTGGGACGCCGGGGAGCGCTACGTGGACGCCAACGGCAATGGCCAGTGGGATGGCAAGAACGGCACGTTCGATCCCGTCACGCTCATCTGGGTCCAGGAGCGCATCCTGTGGACGGGCATTCCGCACGCGAGGGATCGCGCGGCCGGCACCAAGCCCGTCCTGAAGGTGCTCAACCCACCGGCGGTTCCGGCTCCCCGCCTGGACAAGTTCGGCCAGCTGCTCGCCGAGTTCCTCGTCGCCGACCCCTGGTTCAACAGCATCGCGCGCAATGGCGATGATGACGGCTGCTCGGCCGGCGCGGTGGGCCCCGTGAACGTGAGCTCGCTGACCACGGGCAGGGCCTTGACCTATCCGGCCTATACCGCGCTGCGCTACGTCATCAAGGATCAGCGCGACCCCACCAACACGAACGCGCCGGACTATCCCGCCGCCCCCAACTCCATCAAGTGGTCGGTCACGGCCAGCTGCGCCTTCACGGCCTCGCCCCAGGAGGGTTATGCCATTTCGGTCGAAGCGCCTCCGGTGGCGGGTGACTTCATCAAGTGACGCGGCCCGTCAAGGGCATTGACCCCGGGCGCCCTCGTCCGTACCGTCTCCCCGGCCGATTGCGGAATCATCCGCCGGGGAGAGTCAGCGCGTGAGTCAGCGGCAGAGCAAGTCGGTGGAGGCAGGGAGCCGGGAGAACGAGCGCCGCCACACCATCCTGCGCGCGGCGATCGACGTGTTCGCCCGCAAGGGCTACCACGGCTGCCGTATCGCCGACGTGGCACGTGAGGCGGGCGTGGCCTACGGCCTCGTCTACCACTACTTCAAGAACAAGGACGAGCTGCTCGAGACCGTCGCCGAGACGGGCTGGGGTGGCTTCGTCTCGCGCATCCGCGCGGTGGCCGAGGAGGAGGGCAGCTCGCTCGAGGCCAAGGTGCGCGGCATCGCCGACGTGGCCTTCGAGGCCTACCGCGTGGATCCCCGCGCGGTGAAGGTGCTCATCCTGGAGATCGCCCGCAGTCCCGCGGGCGGCCATGTCGCCAGCCGGCAGCAGGCCTTCCTGGACGTCATCCGCATGGCCGCGGACATGTTCGCCCGCGCCCAGGCCGAGGGGCAGCTGCGCCCGGAGCTGGATCCCATGCTCTGCGCCTCGCTCCTGTGCGGCTCCATCGAAATGGGGCTCACCGCCTTCGTGTCCGGTCTGATGGAAGACCGCAGCCCCGAGGCCCTGGATCGGGCCAAGGCGCAGATCGCCGAGTCCTTTCTGCGCGGCGTGCTTCCCAGCTCCGCCCCGCTCACGGAGACGTCATGGAAGCAGGAGAGTCCGTCGTCCGGTACGAGGCCGAAGGTGGGCAAGCGCGTCTGATCATCCACCGGGAGCGGGCGCGCAACGCGCTCTCTCCCGAGGTGCTGCACGGCCTGCTCGAGGCGCTCACGCGCGCCGAGGCGGACCCCGCTGTGCGCGTGGTGGTGCTCACGGGGGCGGGGGAGCGGGTGTTCTGCGCCGGGGGAGATCTCGGGCAGCTCGGTGGGGAAGGGGGCTTTCTCGCCACGCACGAGGGGCGCCGCGCCTACGGCCAGTTGCTGCTGCGCCTGCAGGACGTGCGCAAGCCCACGGTGGCGCGCGTCAACGGGCATGCGCTCGCGGGGGGTCTGGGGCTGGTGCTCGCGTGCGACCTGGCCGTGGCGGCCGAGCACGCCGAGCTGGGCACGCCGGAGATCGACGTGGGGCTCTTCCCCATGATGATGATGGCGCTCCTGCACCGGCACGTGGGCCGCAAGCGCGCCCTGGAGATGGTGCTCACGGGCGAGCGGCTGTCGGCGCGCGACGCGCTCGCCCTGGGTCTGCTCAACCGGGTGGTGCCCGCGGAGGGACTGGAGGCCGCGGTGGCCGAGCTGGTGGGCAAGCTCGCCGGCAAGAGCCAGGCGGTGCTGGCCCTGGGCCGCCGGGCCTTCTTCACCGCCGAGGATCTGCCCCTGCCCGCCGCGCTGGAGTACCTGTCCTCGCAGCTGTCGCTCAACGTGCTCGCCGAGGACGCCGCCGAGGGCATCAACGCGTTTCGCGAGAAACGCCCCCCGAAGTGGCACGATCGCTAGCGGTGAATTGGAGCTGGAGCAGCGTCGTGGGGTCCACCCACAGCTCGTCGACGCGGGCGCCCCAGTGCAGGTGGGGCCCGGTGACGCGGCCGGTGTTGCCCACCTTGCCGAGCAGCTGTCCGCGCTTGACGCGCTCGCCCTCCTTCACGGCGATGGCCGACAGGTGGAAGTAGGCCGTGTAGAGGCCGGCTCCGTGGTGGAGGAGCACCGTGTTGCCCGCGGCGTAGTTGTCGCGCGTCATCACCACCGTGCCCCCGTTGGCGGCGGAGACGGGCGTGCCCGTGCCCCCGGAGAGATCCGTGCCGAAGTGCTGGCTCTGCTTCTGCCCGTTGAAGGTGCGCAGGTCCCCATAGGGCGCGGTGACGCGCGCCTTGCGCGGCAGGACGAAGGCCTTGTCGAAGAGGGGCTCGGCGAAGGGCTGCGCGAAGGCGGTGCCGAAGGCGGCCTGATCCGCCTCCATGCGGGCCTCCACCTCGGGCGGGGGCTTCACGAACTTGTTGGCCACCTTCAACGTCCGCGTGCGCCACCCGGGCTCCACCACGTCCACCGTGCGGGCGAGGCGCGTGGGCTCCGTGCCCGGAGCACCCGCCACCAGCACCGTCAGCGGCAATTGTCCCGGCACCTGCTCCACGGGAAGGCCGATGAGGGCGGCGAAGCCCCCGGGCACGGCGAAGAAGCGCAAGGGGCGCTCGCCCAGCGTTCCCGTGGGCGCCTCCTTCGACCCTCGCACGGTGATGAGGACCGGGTCGCCCGGCCGGACCCGGGCGGGCTGGAGGAGCAGCTGGGGCGCGGGCTCGGCGGCGAAGGCCGACAGACCGAGGACGAGCAGGACGAGGGGCAGACGCCGACAGGACAGGCTGATCACGGCGGGGAGATATGCGCGGGCCGCCGGGGGGGCGTCAACGCGGGAGGACGGGCGAGCGGTGGCCCCCGTTCGCTGGCCCGGGCCCCTGGGCGGATTCCCGGGAGGCCGGGCGGGGCACGTCCCACCTCCCGGAGGGCAGGCGAGCGGACAGGGCCCCGGATGCACCATCGTTCCCTCCGGCCGGGGGGCGACCTAGCTTCTGTCCATCCGTTTTTCGAGGGGATTTTCAGGGCGTTTTCTGAGGGGGAGATAATCGGATGCCGCGTACTTATCGTTTCGAGCCGTTCACCGTTGCCAAGTCCACCCCGAGCCGGGGTCTTCGCCGCCGGGACAAGCAGCACCTGTCCGAGAAGCGCGCGTCGCAACGTTCGTCGGATTCCGCGCCGCACTACGGCCGTGCCCACGCGGAGACCGAGGAGCTGTTCCACGTGCGCGCGATGAACGCGCAGCTCGAGGCGTTGGCGGGACTGTCGGCGGATTCACCCATCAAGCCCACGGCGGCCAATCGGGGCCAGCCCATCGGGGCGCTGCCCCTGGCGGAGGAGCCGATGGTGGAGCGCGGCAAGAGCCTGCGCGACGTGGTCAGCGAGGCCCTGCGCCAGTTGCGTGCCGTCCAGTCGGGCCTCGAGGACGCCACCCGGGCCACGGGGCGGCTCCTGTCCCTGCCCATGGAGGCGGCCCGCATGGCCGCCGCGCGCCTGCGGCTGGTCCAGGTTTGAGCACGACGGGGGCGCCGTGGGGCTGACGCTCGTCTCCTACAACATCCACAGTGGCATCGGGACGGATGGCCGCTTCGATCTCGAGCGGGTGGGGGAGGTGCTGCGTGAAGTCGACGCGGACCTCATCGCGCTCCAGGAAGTGGGGGACTACCGGGGCCTGACGCCCCGGGAGGATCACCCCGAGCACCTGGCCAGTCAGTTGGGGCTGCACCTGGCGTTCGGCCCCAACGTGGAGCGCGCTGGCCGCCGCTACGGCAACGCCATCCTCTCCCGGCTGCCCATCCTCCGCTCGCGCAACTACGACCTGAGCGTGGGCGACAACGAGCCCCGGGGCGCCCTGCGCTGTGATCTGGACCTGGGCGGGGGCCAGCAGTTGCACCTCTTCTGCCTGCACCTGGGGCTGGGCATCCGCGAGCGCCGCCGGCAGGAGTCCCTGTTGCTGTCCTCCGACATCCTCCGCGACGCCGTGCGCAGCGTGCCGCTCGTGGTGTGTGGAGACTTCAACTATTGGGGGCCCGGCGCGGTGCGCGGCCTGGCGCGTCAGGCCATCCACGACGCGGCCCTGGAGCTGGAGCGCCGGGATCGCACCTTCCCCTCGCGCTTTCCGCTGCTGCGGCTGGATCGCATCTACGTGGACGAGGGCGTGAGGCCGCTGTCGCTCCAGGCCCACCGCAGCCCGCGGTCCGAGCTGGCCTCGGATCACCTGCCGCTCGTGCTGCGCTTCGAGACGCGGCCACAGCCCCAGGTGTCGGACTCCGCCCCGGTGCAGCTCATTGGCTAGCGGAGCCCAGGGCGCCGCTCGCGAGGGAGGAAGCTGATGGCCGGTGGACACATTGTCGCCATTGCCGTGTGTCGGGGTTGTGGCGGATGACGGGAACACCCTAGTTTGCGCTCTCCGCATGAGAGCGACTGGGGAGCAGATGGCTGTGAGTAGCGAACAGACGGAGCGTGGCCTGGGCCCGCTCGTCGCGCGGTTGACAGATGGCCTCACCCGCCTGGTGTCGCAGCACCTGACGCTGGCGCGCGCGGAGTTGGTGGAGGACGCGCGCCTGGTGGGCTCGGATCTGGCGCGCCTCGCCGCCTTCGTTCCCTTCGTGCTGGTGGGCTACGGCTTCCTGTGCGCGGCGCTCGCCGTGGCGCTGGCGAAGTGGCTGGGCATCGCCGGGTCGCTCGCGCTGGTGGGCGGACTCAACCTCGTGGGCGGAATCGTGGGCGTCACCCGCTCGGCCGCCCGCCTCAAGGCACATCGGGTCATGGACGAAACGAAGAACGAACTCAATCGCAGTGTGACGGCGCTCGCCCAGTCGGAGGGTCCTCATGGCCGCTGACCACAACGCACGCTCCACGCCGCGCACCCCCGAGGAGATCCGCGCGGAGATCGAACGCACCCGCGCCGAGCTCAGTCACTCCGTGAGCGCCCTGCGCGAGGAGGTCGCGTGGCGCACCGACTGGCGCGAGTGGGTGATGCGCCGGCCCCTCACGTGCGTGGGCGCGGCTTTCTTCATCGGATTCGTCATCGGCAATAGCCAACGGCGCTGACACGCCCCACCTTTCAGAACCAACCCGACACCTTTCACGAGGAAGGCGCTTCCATGAACATCAATTCCCAGCAGTTGCAGGACAAGGCCCGTCAGATCCAGGACAACGTGCTGCCGCAGATCGACGAGGCGCGGCGCAACCTGGAGGATCTCAACGCGCGCACGGTGAGCTTCATCCGCGCCAACCCGGGCACGTGCCTGCTGGGCGCCGTGGCCGTGGGCTTCATCATCGGGCGCATCGCCTCGCGCCGCTAACCCTGTGCCTCTTCCTCGACGACTCGGAGTTCTGACATGACGACCTTCCAGAACAGCTCTGGCAACGGCGGCCCCTCGGGCAATGGTGGCCAGTCCCCGAACAACCAGGGCACGGGTTTCGGCCAGCGGGTGGATCAGATCGGCTCGGACGCCCAGCACCTGTGGGACAACGCGCGCGGCGCGGTGACGGACCTGCGCGACTCCATGGACCTGGTCGGCCGTGTGGAGCGCAACCCGTATCTGATGGTGGCCGCCGCCCTGGGCGTGGGCTATGTGCTGGGCGGCGGGCTGTTCACCCGCACCACCGGGCGGCTGCTGCGCCTGGGCGTGCGGTTGGCCGCGCTGCCCATGGTCAAGGACGAGCTGCTCGGCATCGCCGAGGCCGCGATGCGCGGCGTCGAGGCGGGCGCCGGCCGGGTGGCGGACATGCAGGGCTCGTCCTCGGGCGGCCCGGCGCGTCCCCAGGGCCACTAGAGCCGTTGGTTTCATCCGTTTCTCCCACTCGCCGCATACGGAGCCCCCATGTTCAATGCCAGTGATCTGAAGAACTTCAGCAAGGATGACGTGCTCGACCTGCTCGGGCTGGAGACCAAGAAGGGTCCCGCGGATTGGCTGTTGCCCACGCTGGGCGCCTTCTCCGTGGGCATCCTGCTGGGCGCGGGCCTCGGCCTGCTGATCGCCCCCAAGCCCGGCGCCCAGCTGCGCGATGATCTGCGCAACCGCCTGCGCGAGGGCCAGGACGCCCTGGCCAACGCGACCGGCCAGAGCCGCACCGAGGCCGCGACCCGCAACGTCTGACGTCCAGGCACGTCCGGACGCCGCCCGCGCTACCCGGCTGGCGGCCAGGAGGGGCGATCCGCTCGAAGCGGGTCGCCCCTCGGGCTTTTTCATGCGAAAGGTCAGGGCGTGACATCGCGCGACGACGAAGAGCCTCGCCGGGATACCCCCCGGGAGCTGCCCCGGGTGTCCCCTGCCCAGGAGCGGCTCCTGGCCCGCACCCATGGTCTGGAGACGCTGGAGTCCGCCTATGACGCGTGGAGCGAGTCGCGGCGGGACTTCCTCGCCGAGCGCGCGCACTACCAGCGGGAATTCGAGCGGCTGGAGCAACAGGGCTCGTTCCTGGTGGGCGCGGTCCGGCAGGCCTCGGCGCAGCAGGGCGCCGCGGTGGAGCCGGCTCCGGTGGAAGCGGCGCCCGCGGGGTCGGCGCTCGTGGCCGGAGAGGGCCCCCTGCGCGACTTCCTCGGACAGGCCGAGCAGAAGCTGGCGCGGGCGAAGGAGGCGCTCGCGCGGGAGCAGGCCGACAGCGAGCAGCGCCACCTCTCCGCCTTCGAGGAGTGGCGCACCACGGTGAGGGAGCAGGTGCGGCGCCACCTGGCCGCGGCGCCTCCGCGGTTGCGCCTGCTCTTGCGCAAGGTGGGCCCCACGCGCGCCGTCCTCCACGTGGAGCGCGTGAGCGGGGACACCCCCGTGCTCCTGCTCTACCTCTTCACCGGGCGCATTCCCTCGCGCCACGGCTTTCTCTTCGACGACTCCACGGACGACGTGTCGCTGCCGCCCGCGCCGCTCTACGCGGAGGAGGGGGTGGCGCCCCACGAGGTGCGTCCGGAGCCGCCCGCCCTGGAAGCACGGCTGCGCTCGCCCGGGGAAGTGCTGCCCGTCAAGGGCTTCCTGCCCGTCTTCGTGCCCCGTCCGGGCGGTGGCGAGGACTTCTTCCGCCTGCTGCAGCGCGGGCCGGTGATGGAGGTGGAGGTGGCCGAGGGCGGCGCGTTCCGTGCCATCCTCTCGCGCGAGGAGTCCGAGCGCTTCGCCGGACATCTGTTGCGGCTCAACCTCCAGGGCCAGATCGTGCTCGAGGTGGAGGCGGGCTGAGCAGCCCGGTGCTCTTACGGGCTGGGGTCGTGGGCGGGACGCGCTATCCTCGCGCCTCCCGTGAGCAGCCTTCCCATCTACTCCACCGGCCTCCGCTTCCTGCAACGGCTCGGCTATTCGCTCCTGCAGGCCACGCTCTTCGGCACCATCCTCGGGCTGCTCGTCTACTACCGCGTCCCCCGCGCGCAGCTCTCCGAGGAAGCCACCCCGCTCGCGCTGCTCGCGCGCCCGGCGTCGTGGCTCCAGGCCGCCGAGAACGTCACCTATGACTGGCGCGCGCGCTCCCTGGGCGCGCGGGGCTCGCGCTCGGATCGCGTGGTGGTGGTGGCGCTCGACGACGAGACGCTCGCCGAGGCGCGCCAGGATCAGCACGCGGGCATCGCCTCCTATCCCTGGCCCCGGGAGATCCTCGGGGGCCTGACGCAGCGGCTGCTCGACGAGGGCGCCGAGCTGGTGTTGCTCGAGCTGCCCCTCACGGAGCGCAGTCCCCGCGCTCCCTTCTCGCCGGGCGCGCCGGGCCAGGAGGAGCGGGACGATGACCGGGTGTTCCGTTCGCTCCTGGATCAGGTCCCCGGCAAGTCGGTGCTGGCCTTCTCCTGGTCCGCGGATCGGGGCGTGCCTCCGGGCAGCCGGTTGTGGCCGTACCGCGTCCGGCTCGGCACCTCGCCCACCGAGGCGGAGGCGCGTGGCCGGGTGCAGAAGATCCTCGCGGATCAGCGCCCGGCGTTCCTCATGCCCGGCAAGGGTGGGGTGGAGGTGTGGGCGGGCGTGGCCAGCGAGCAGGAGGGCCAGCGGGTGGCGCTGGAGCAGGGCGTGCGTGAGCCCCCGCGCGTCCAGGAGCGGCGCGTCTCCGACGACGTGTACCGGGTGGGGCCGCTCGAGCTGTTCATCTCGCTCGCCGAGGTGAAGGTGGAGGGGCTGGATGCGTCGCAGCTGGGGGAGGTGCGGCAGGTGGAGCACCCGGTGGCGCCGCTGCTCGGCACGGCGAGCCTCTATGGCGCCATCACCCTGCCGGCGGATCCCGACGGGGTGGTGCGGGCCGTGCCGCACCTGGTGAGCTACCGCGGCCGGGACGGCACGCGGCACGTGCTGCCCTCCATGCCCCTGGTGGCGGCGATGCTCCAGGCGAACACGCGTGAGCTGCGCTACGCGGACGGGCGGCTGTACGTGGGCGAGCGCTTCTCGCTGCCCATGGACGAGTCCGGCTACAGCCTCATCCGCTGGGACGCGGCGGAGGTGGGGCGAGGCTCGCGCGGCTCGGTGGCCCGGGCCATTCCCGCGTGGAACGTGCTGCTCAACTTCTT
The DNA here is from genome assembly GCF_044360685.1 of Cystobacter fuscus. GTDB lineage: Bacteria > Myxococcota > Myxococcia > Myxococcales > Myxococcaceae > Cystobacter > Cystobacter fuscus_C. The sequence goes on from NZ_CP043491.1 coordinate 3,827,132, forward strand.
CGCCGTGCGCGAGGGGGTTCCGCCGCGCGCCGCCCACGACATCGACGGCCGGCTCATCGTCTTCAGCAACACCTCGCGCCGGGCCATGGACTTCCTGCACACCCCCATTGGCGAGCGCACACCCACGGGCGCGGTGCTCGCGCAGTCGCTGGTGAACCTGTTGCAGTCCGAGAGCCTCTCGCGCGCCACACGGCGGTGGGATCTGGGGTTGACGCTCGGCATGGCGCTGTTGGGCGCCTTCGTCGCGCTCACCGTCAACCGGGGCCTGCGCTCCTCCGGGGACGTGCTCCTGTACCTGTTCGTCATGACGGCGGTGGGGGTGGGCTATGCCGTGGGGGCCTGGTACGTCTTCGTCCACCGGCTCTTGTGGGTGGCCATGGTGGGCCCGCTGCTGGCCATGGGCCTCACCTTCCTCTTCACCATCGTCCAGGCCTCGCGCAGCGAGCAGCAGCTGCGCCACTTCATCACCGACGTGCTCGGCCGCTACGTGAGCCCCGAGGTGGCGCGGCTCGTCACGCGCGACCTGCGCCAGCTCACCCGCCCGGAGCTGCGCGAGGTGACGGTCTTCTTCTGCGACCTGGACGGCTTCTCGCGGCTGTCCGGCGAGCTGCCGCCCGATCGGCTCGTGCAGTTCCTCAACGAGTACCTGACGGAAGTGACGGACGTGGTGCGCGCCACGCGCGGGCAGGTGGACAAGTACATGGGGGACGCGGTGATGGCCTTCTGGGGCGCGCCCGTGCGCACCGAGCGCCACGCCCACTATGCCTGCGAGGCCGCGCTGCTGGTGCGCACCAAGCTGCTCGCGCGCCAGGAGTACTGGACGAAGACGTACGGCCACGCGGTGCAGTGCCGCATCGGCATCGACAGTGGCGAGGTGCTGGTGGGCGGCATGGGCAGCGCGCTCGAGTCCAAGTATTCGGTGCTGGGCCGCTCGGTGAAGTTCTCCATGTACCTGGAGGGGCTCAACCGCGGCTATGGCACCTTCGTGCTCGTGGGCGACGGCGTGGCGCGCCTGGCCCAGGACGGCTACGTCTTCCGCGAGGTGGACCGGGTCCGTCCCAAGGGGCGCACCGAGTCCACGCGGCTGCACGAGCTGGTGGGCCGCAAGGGCGAGGTCCAGGCCGCGGCCCAGGCCCACCTGTCGCTGCACGAGCAGGCGCTCACCGCGTACCACGAGCGGCGCTTCGACGAGGCGCTGGCGCTGTTCACCCGCAGCGTGGAGGAGTTCCAGGATCCGGTGGCGCGCGTCTACATCGAGCGCTGCCGCGTCTTCGCCCAGAAGCGCCCGGCGGAGGACTGGGACGGCGTGTTCGTGCTCGAGGGGCCGTGAGCCGGCGCTAGCCTTCCGCTTCCTCCGGGTGGCCGAACAGCTCGATGACGGGCTTGTCCTGTGCGATGTGCTCGGCCACCACGCGCCGCATCTTCTCCGGCGTCATGTGCGAGTAGTACGCCTCGCCCTCCCAGCCCATGAGCTGGTAGTCCTCGGGCGAGAGGGGATCCCGCTTGCGGCCCGTCTCCTCGCGGATGACGACGTTGGGCCCCATGTGGCAGAAGCCGTAGCAGCCCCCGCGGTACAGTTCGCAGCGCGGCTGGAGGGTGCGGGCGGACAGCTCCTCGCGGGCGGCCTGGGCCACGGCGTCGGAGCCACCGGCCTTGCAACTCGAGCCCTTACACACGGAGAGGCGGTAGCGCTTCATAGGAAGCCCCACCCTATGGGAGTTGGCGAGGTGGGGGAAAGGGCCGAGCGGCCGGCGAGGGGCTCCGCACGCCGCAACGGCACCGGCCCGCCGTCCGCCGCACGAGGGCGGAGGGGGCGGGCCGGCGGAGGCGCCTCTGGGCGCCTGGGGACTACTTGAGGAACTTCGTCACCGGCACGGGGCCGTCGTTGGACACCACGGTGCGGCCGTTGGCAACCGGCTCCGCGTGGCCCGAGGTCAACGCCTGTGCATGGGCGGGGTGGCCGTGGTCGTGGTGCTCGTGGCCCTCGCCGATGCGGGTGTGGGCTTCCTTGTGCGCGTGGGTCGGCTGCTTCGAGTCCGAGCGCTTGTTCCAGGGATCCGACGGGTGGGACACCGCGGGCCCCTTGAGCAGCTTGGGGATGTCGTAGACGAAGCCCTGCCGGTTGTACTCGGGCGGGGTGTGCGTGTACGTGTCCATGCGGATGGCGTCCTTGGGGCACGCCTCCACGCACAGGCCACACACGATGCAGCGCAGCTCATCGATGACGAACTGGGTGGGGTACTTCTCGATGACGCGCGAGCTCTGATCCGCGGAGTCCACCGGGTACTCGCCCGCCTCGATGTAGATGCACTGGGCCGGGCAGATGGTGGCGCACATGTAGCAGGCCACGCAGCGCGGCTTGCCATCGTCGCGCGGCACCAGCCGGTGCAGTCCGCGGTAGCCCGGGGGATAGGGAATCTTCTCCTCGGGGTACTGCACCGTGGTCACCAGGCTGGTGCCGGTGCGCTCCTCGAAGGGCGTCTGGGTCTCGCGCGTCCCGAAGAGGTTGCGGATGAAGTGCCGGGTGGTGATGGCCAGGCCGCGGAGCAGCTCCGGCAGATAGGTCCGCTCGCGGATGTCGGTGCGGGGATCCTGGGATGCGTTGTAAGCCATGGTGACTGTTCGCTCCGACTAGTGCGAGGGGGCCGTGGAGGCACGCGCGTGCACTCCGGCCGAAGTGGGCGCCGACGGGGCCGCCAGCCCGGTGCCGTGCGTGTCCTCCTCCTTCGAGGCCGAGGACGTCGTCAGGGCCACCAGCACGCCGATCTGCAACATGCCGAAGAGGGCGAGGTAGCGCAGCGAGGGATCCCAGAGGATGAGCGCGCCCGTGACGAACACGTTGATCAGGCCCAGCGGCAGGAGGATCTTCCAGCCCAGCGTCTGGATCTGATCGTAGCGGAAGCGCAGGAAGGACCAGCGGATCATCAGCTGCAACCAGATGAAGAACAGCGTCTTCACCCAGAACACCGTGCCGAGGATGGTGCCGTACAGCCAGCCATGCTCCTTCATGACGGGCAGGTTGGACAGCCACTCCCCACCGAAGGGCAGGTGGTAGCCGCCGAAGAACAACGCGGTGATGATGCCGGCGAGGATCACGACCTCCACGAACTCGGAGATCATGAACAGGCCGAACTTCATGCCCGAGTACTCGACGAAGTAGCCGATGATCTCCGACTCGCCCTCGGGGCTGTCGAAGGGGGCGCGCTTGGTCTCGGCGAAGGCCGCGGCGAAGAACATGAAGAAGCCGAGCGGCTGCAGGAGGAAGCCCCACGCGGGGATGCCGATGTCGAAGCCGCCCACGTTCGTGGACCAGAGGTAGCGCGCCTGGCCCGTGGCCTCGCCGCCCAGGCCGAGCTCATTGGCCACGTTGCCCACGAAGGCGGGCAGCTGCACCGTGGAGAAGGCCATCATCAGGCCCACGAGCGACAGGCCGAGCGCGACCTCGTAGGAGATCATCTGCGAGGAGGCGCGCACGCCGCCGAGCAGGGCGAACTTGTTGTTGGAGGACCAGCCGGCGAGCGACGTGCCGTACACCGCCAGCGAGGCGATGGCGAACACGTAGAGGATGCCGAAGTCGGGCGTGGCCACCACCATGTCCACGTGCTGGCCGAACACCGACACGCTGGGGCCCGAGGGCACCACGGCGAACAGGGCGAACGCCGGCGCGAAGGCCAGCATGGGGCCCAGGTTGTAGAGCAGCTTGTTGGCCGCCGCCGGGAGGTGATCCTCCTTGAACAGCATCTTCGCGCCGTCGGCGAGGAAGTGGGGGATGCCGCCCAGGGCCGTGTTGCGCAGCAGGGGCAGATCGATGCGCGCGCGGTTCGGACCGATGCGATCCTGCATCAGCGCGCTCCACTTGCGCTCGGCCATGGTGAGCAGGGCGGCGGTGCCCATCACCACGGCGAGCATGAGGATGAGCATGTTGACGATCCGGCTGGCGCCGGTGAAGAGCTCCTTCTCCACGAAGCCGCCCACGACGTAGGCGATGCCCGTCATCACGGCGTACAGGCCAATGAAGACGGCGAGCATGGTGAGCATGGCGAGAACGCGCTTCATTGTCAGAGACCTCGAACCCTGGGAGCGCCGAACTCACGGTAGCCCGCCGGCCGGCCGTCGGCACCAGACGGCAGCGGGTTGATGCCAGGCTTCTCCCGGTCCGGCGGAGCCGCCTTGTCCCAGTCGAAGGAGGCGAACTCAGGCACGCTCTTGCCCAGCTCGCGGAAGGCCTCGCGCGTGGTCGTCCAGGAGGCCGTGCCCCCCAGCTCCCGCGTGAGCTCCGCCACGAGCTGCGCGTGCGGCACGGCCTCGCCCTTGGAGGGGTAGGCCTTGCGGAAGCGCTGCACGAGCCCGTCCACCTGCACGAACGAGCCGTCGTACTCCACGTGCGCGGAGGCCGGCAGCAGCACGGTGGCCTGCGCGGTGAGGGGCGACTCGTTCGTCGCCTGCACCACGAACGTGTCCAGCTTCGCCGCCGCCTGGGCGAAGGTGGCCTCGCTCCCGGGCACCTCGGCGCCCACGGCGTAGAGCGCCTTCACCTTGCCGCCGTCGATGCCCTGCACGAGCGCCTCGAACGGCTGGAGCTTGAGCTCGAGACCCTGGGCGATGAGCTCCAGGCCCTTGCGGTTGGGGTTGCGGTCGGCCGTGAGCAGGTAGTGGTCGGCCTCGCCCTGCGGGCGGCCCCCCACGTACACCTCACGCACGCCCAGCGTCGTCTTGGCGAAGGTGAGCGCGGCGAGCAGATCCTCGTTGGAGGCCACGGGCGAGGCGAGCACGGCCACCTTGCCCTTGGCGTCCGCGAGCGCGCGGGCCGCGGCCTGGATGGCCTCCTTGCGCGCCACCTCGGGACGGGCGGTGCCGCCCTGCTGGCGGCCCACCACGGCGTTGAGCACGCGGCCCAGGTTGAGGCCCTTGTAGGTGAGCCGGCCGTGGTCGCACATCCAGCTCTTGTTGACGGCCTCGTTCTCGCGCGGGCGGTAGCGGTACGTCTCCTGGCCCATGAAGTCCGCGTAGGTGTTGCAGCCGCGCGAGCACCCGGTGCACACCGAGGGCGCGGCGGACTGGAACCACGTGCGGGCGCGGAAGCGGTAGTCGCGGCTGAGCAGCGCGCCCACCGGGCAGATGTCCACGGTGTTGAGCGAGTAGTTGCTGCTCAGCTCGCTGCCGGGGAACGTGTCGACGACCTCGTGGCTGCCGCGGCCGAAGATGCCCAGCTGCGGCTCCTTGGCCACCTCGTTCATGAAGCGCACGCAGCGGCTGCACAGGATGCAGCGCTCCTGGTCCATCACCACGCGGGGCCCGAGCACCTTGCGCTTGTTCTTCATGACCTTCGCCCCCTCCAGCCGGGAGGGGCGGTAGTCGTAGCGCATGTAGTAGTCCTGCAGCTTGCACTCGCCGGCCTGATCACAGATGGAGCAGTCCACCGGGTGGTTGAGCAGCAGGAACTCCATCACCGCGCGCTGCTGCTCCTTGACCTTGGGGGTGTTGGTCTTGATGACCTGCCCCTCGGCGAGCGGCGTCTGGCACGCGGGCACCATCTTGGGGGCGTTGGACGCCTCCACGAAGCACATGCGGCAGTTGGCCGCGATGGACAGGCGCGGGTGGTAGCAGAAGTAGGGGATGATCGAGCCGACCTTGCGCGCCGCCTCGATCATGTTCGTGCCCGGCTTGGCGATGACTTCCTTGCCGTCGATGGTGCACGTGACGAAGCCCGGGTTCTTCGGCGGGGGCGGGCCGGAGGGCTTGGGCGCCGGAGGCGGAGCCGCGGCGGCCGGGGGCGGAGGGGTGGGGGTGCTGTGCGCGGCCGGCGGCGTGTCCAGCTTGGGCGCCGCGGGCGGATTGGACGGCTCGGAGCCGATCTTCGCCGCGGGCGTGTCCGTGGGCGCGCCCTTGACGGGCGGCTGCGCGTCGCCGGTGGGCTTCTTGGTGTCGTTGTCGCTCACTGCTCGACCTCGCCGCCGATCATGTTGATCGTGTCAAACGTGGGAATCAGGTCCGCGAGCATATGGCCCGTCACCATGGACGAGACGGCGGACAGGATGGGGAAGCCCGGCGCGCGCACGTGGACCTTGTAGGGCCGGCCGCCGCCGTCGCTCACGATGTACCAGCCCAGCTCGCCGTTGGCGGACTCGGTGGCGTCGAAGACCTCGCCGGCGGGCACCTGGATGCCCTCCATCACCAGCTTGAAGTGGGAGATGACGCCCTCGATGGTGCCGTACACCTCGGGCTTGGGCGGCAGCGCGATGCGCCAGTCGTCCACGATGATGGGCCCGCTGGGGATCTTCGCCAGCGCCTGGCGCAGGATGCGCTCCGACTGCTTCATCTCCTCGATGCGCATGAGGTAGCGGTCGTAGTTGTCGCCGTGCTCACCCACCGGCACGTCGAAGTCGAGCTGGTTGTAGACCCAGTACGGCCGCGTCTTGCGCAGGTCATAATCGACGCCGCAGGCGCGCAGGCACGGGCCCGTCCAGCCGTAGTCGATGGCGTCCTCGGCGGTGATGATGCCGGTGCCCTTCATGCGGTCCACGAAGATGCGGTTGCGCGACAGGAGCGATTCCACCTCGACGTTCAGCTCGTGGATCTTGTCCAGCGACTTGAGGGTCCGCTCGATCCACCCCTCGGGCAGATCGCGGTTGAGCCCGCCCACGCGGCCGAAGCTGGTGGTCAGCCGCGCTCCCGTCAGCTCGGCCACCCGGTCCATGATGAGCTCGCGCGCCTCCATGGCGAAGAGGAAGGGCGCGAAGCCTCCGAGCTCCATGCCCGTCGCCGCCACGCACGTGAGGTGATCATGGATGCGGTGCAGCTCCGAGCCGATGACGCGGATGTACTGGGCGCGCTCGGGGATCTCCAGGCCGATGAGCTTCTCCACGGCGTTGAGGAAGCCGAAGTTGTTCATCAGCGGGGACGCGTAGTTGAGCCGGTCCGTATAGGGCAGGCACTGCGTCCAGGTGACGTTCTCGCAGCTCTTCTGGAAGCCGCGGTGCAGGAAGCCGATCTCGCAGTCGGCGTCCTTGATGGTCTCTCCCTCCAGGTGCACCTTCATGCGCACCGTGCCGTGCATGGCGGGGTGGGAGGGGCCCATGTTGATGAACATGGGCTTGGACTGCAGGTGCGCCTCCAGCTCCGACTCCTGGGCATAGGCGTCGGTGTCCGGGTTGGGCACGTCGGGGCTGGGATGGGCTGCGGGCTTGTGGGGGTCCGCCATGATGTCCTCGAAGGGCGTGGCCGGTGGGGGAGCGGGCGATCAGGAGACGCCGCTGGTACCGGGACCGCGGAAGATGTCCTTGATGGGCCGCTCGGGAATGAGCGGCTGCCGGTCGCGCAGGGCGTAGTCCTTGCGCAGGGGGTGGCCCTGGAACTCCTCGTAGAGCAACACGCGGCGCAGGTCCGGATGTCCCGCGAAGCGCACGCCGTAGAAGTCCCACACGAAGCGCTCCCACCAGTTGGCGCCCTTGAACACGGGCACCAGCGAGGGAATCTCCAACTGGGATTCGCTCACCCGCACCTTGAGGCGCACGTGCTCGCGGCGCGACAGGGAGCTGATGAAGTAGACGACCTCGAAGCGCGGATCGTTCTCCGCGAGGTGGAGCCGGTCCACCGCGTCGATCGACACGAAGAGCTTGAAGTCCAGCTCGTGCTTGAGGAAGGCGGCCACCTTGGGAAGGTGCTCCGCGTGGATGACGGCCCAGGCGCCGCCCGTGCGGTCCAAATAGCGCTCCGCCACCGCCTCCGGAAACTGGGCAGTGACCCTGTCGAGTGCGTAGGTGCTCAAGAGGCCTCGATGCTGGCTAGGGAATCCGGGGCGTTATAAGGACGCGCCTTGGGGGGCGTCAACGGAATCCCTTAGCCATCCTCGCCACTTACGCGAGACAGAAGCCGGCGCTCACCCGATCGGGGCTTCCGGGCCGCCACCCCGGCGTTTTCCTGGGGGTCCAGGGGAATGAACGTGGACACCGGCTCGCGCTTGCCCGCCACGGCCGTGGGGGGAAGCTCCTTCCACAGGAAGCCGTCGCCCGCCCGCTCGCGCGTCTCCCGGGACACCAGCACTGGCGTGCCGTGCCGCTTGGTGAGCTGTTCGATCCGACTGGCCAGGTTCACCGTGTCGCCAATGGCGGTGTACTCGAGGCGTCGGGCCATGGAGCCGATGTTGCCCAACACCACCCGGCCGGTGTGCAGGCCCACCCCCATGCGCAGCACGGGCTCTCCCCGTGCCGCCCGCTCGGCGTTCATCTTCTCCAGCTCGCGCATCATCTCCAGGGCGCACTCCACCGCGCGCCGGGGATGCTCGGGCTCGGGCAGGGGCGCTCCGAAGTACACCATGAGTGCGTCCCCGATGAACTTGTCGAGCGTGCCCCCATGGCGGAACACCACCTCCACCATGTGCCCGTAGTACTCGTTGAGCAGGGTGACCACGGCCTCGGGCGACAGCCGCTCGCTCATCGCGGTGAAGTCGCGCAGGTCCGCGAAGAGCAGCGTCACCTCGCGCAGCTCGGGCCGGGACGCGGGAGAGGCCAGGTCCTGCAGGCGCTCGGCGACGGCGGGGGCGAAGTAGCGCCCGAGCTGGGCGCGCTTGAGCTCCTCGCGCGTCAGCGCGGAGACGAGCACGTGGATGCGGTGGAAGAGGTAGCGCGAGGCCCCCGCCGTCAACGCGAGCACCAGCACCGCCACCACCCGGGCGCCCATGCCCACGCCGGCCTCGGCCTGCAGTTGCACCTCGGCCAGGGCCGCCACGGCCGCCACCGAGAGGAGCACCGTGCGGCGCATGGACAGGGCGGACAGGACGATGACGAACGCGTAGAGCCCGAGCGTGAAGCCCGCCACTCCCGCCGGGAAGGGAGAGATGGGCAGGGCGAGGTGCTGCAACCAATAGATGGCGGGCACATCCACCACCGCCAGGGACAACCCGGCCCAGCTCGCCACCCGGCGCCAGCGCACCACCACCGCGAGTGACACGACGGTACACAGCCAGTAGACGAGGAAGGGGGCGAGGTACACCCGCCAGTCCGCGAGCCCTCGCACCAGGCCCAGGTACACCGTGACGAGCAGCACGAGGGACACCCCGAGGCAGCGCAGCCACGCCAGCCTCATCGTGCTGTGCTGGCGCTCGGCCTTGAGGGCCCTGTCCACCGGCTCCCGCAGGAAGTCGGCCTGCGGGGGGCGGGTCTGCCCGGTGTCGTCCACGAAACCTCTGAGGTAGGGGGATGGCGCGGGCATCCTCGCACGGACGTCGGGGAGCGCGCATTTTTCGGGCGGACGCCCGCCCGCCCTGCGGCGGGACTGTTAACGGAAGCGTATGGTGGGTGCCATGTCCCCGACATCCCCCCAGAGCCTCCAGGAACGCTTCGCTCCCCAACTGGCCTGTTTTGGTTGCGGCCCCGCCAATCCCCAGGGGCTGCGCATCCGCAGCATCGTGGAGGGGGACCGGGTCGTCGCCGACTGGACCCCGGCCGAGCACCACCAGGCCTTCCCCGGCGTGGTGAGCGGCGGAATCATCGGCGCGCTGCTCGACTGTCACTGCAACTGGACGGCGGCCCACACGTTGATGAAGGAGCGGGGGCTGGACACGCCGCCCTGTACCGTCACCGCCGAGTACTCCATCCAGCTCAAGCGCCCCACGCCCCTGGGGCCCCTGCGCCTCGAGGCCGGCCCCGTGTCCCAGGAGGGGGACAAGGTCGTCGTCGAGGGCACCCTCACCGCCGGAGGCAAGGTGTGCGCGACGTGCCGGGGCACCTTCGTCGCGGTGAAGCCGGGCCACCCCGCGTACCACCGCTGGTAGACATGACGAGGGCCCCGTCACCTCCCACCTGGAGGTTCACGGGGCCCGGGTCCGACCGGCGCTCGGCGCCGGGGTGCTACTTGGTCAGCGAGTAGTTCTGCGCCATCAGATCGTGCGGCGTGGTGCCGCGGTGGCCCACGCGGTGCGTCTGGTTGGCGATCTTGTCCTGCAAGAGCCGCAGACCGTCGAGCACCTGCTCGGGACGCGGCGGGCAGCCGGGGATGTAGACGTCCACCGGGATGATGCGATCGATGCCCTGGAGCACCGCGTAGTTGTCGTAGAAGCCGCCCGACGAGGCGCACACGCCGAAGGCGACGACCCACTTGGGCTCGCACATCTGCTCGTACACGCGCTTGAGGATGGGGGCCTGCTTCATGTTGATGGTGCCGATGACCATCAGCATGTCCGCCTGACGCGGCGAGAAGCGGGGGAACTCGGCGCCGAAGCGGGCGATGTCGTGCCGGGCGGAGGAGACCGACATGAACTCCATGCCGCAGCACGCGGTGGCGTACGGGTAGGTGAAGAGCGAGTACTTGCGCGCCCAGCCCAGGCCCTTGGACACCATGCGCTCGATGAAGCCCATGGCCTCATCCCGGCGGGTGGTCAATACGGGTGCGATATCGGATTCAGCCATGGTTCCTCAGTGCTCCCACTCGAGAGCGCCCTTCTTCCAGATGTAGATAAGGCCCACCACGACGGTCGCCGCGAAAACCACCATCTCCGCGTAGCCGAACCAGCCGAGTGCCTGGAAGTTCACCGCCCAGGGATACAGGAAGACCGCCTCGACGTCGAACACGATGAAGAGCAGGGCCACCACGTAGAACTTCACCGCGAAGCGCTGGCGCGCCGTTCCGCTGCTCGCCGAGCCGGCCTCGAAGGGGGCGGACTTGATGGAGCTTGGCCGCTTGGGGCCCGCGAGGGCCGCCAGGTTCACGATGACGAGCGCCAGCACGCCCGCCAGCAGCAGCACGAGCGCCAGCGGCAGGTAGGAGCTCAGGGGGTTGTTCGGATCAATCGCGGGGGTCATCGCTCGCGGACCCTAGGGACAGCCGCGAGAGGTGTCAACGTGAAACCCGGAAGCGCCAACCCCCGGACATGACAGCGAAAAGCCCCGGCGGCCCCCCGGGGCCCTCCTCCCCGCGCGCCAAGGGGGCACGAGGGCGGGGTTTGACGCTCCGCGCGCCGCCCCCTAGGGTCCTGGCCCGACGCGTCGTGCGATCAGACAGGAGCAGCGCCGGGCATGTGGGGTCGGCTTAGTCTACGCTGGCAGGTGGCATTCGCGGTGCTGGTCCCCAGCCTCGCCGTGGCCCTGTTCAACGGTTTCTACTTTCCCGAGCAGCAGCGTGAGCAGGGGCTGCGGCGGCTCGAGGAACAGGCGCACGCGGTGGGTGGGCTCGCCGCGCAGGACATCTCGTTCCTGCTGGAGGAGAGCGAAGCGCGGGGGATGAGTCCGCCGCCGCCCCTCCTCGAGCGCGTGAAGTCGCGCGTCTTCGATCGCGTGGAGCAGACGAGCCGGCCGGGCGCCGTGTCCTTCCAGGGGATGCTCACGCCCCAGGGCGAGGTGCTGGCCGAGCGGGGCAACGTGCCGCCCGCGCAGACCTTGAAGGGCCTGCCCTTCCAGAAGGAGGGGATCTGCTCCGAGAAGCGGCTGGCGGCCGGCCCCATGGCGTTCTGCGGGCTGCCCGGCGGCTACGTGTACGTGGTGGGCCTGAACGCGGCCCCGGTGATGCAGGAGGCGCGCGCCATGCGCTGGTCCAGCTTCTTCGTGTACCTGGGCGCCATGCTCACCGGCCTCTTCATCGCCTTCTTCATCGGGCGGGCCATCGCCGAGCCTGTCACCCGCATGACCCAGGCGGCGCGCGAGGTGGCCCAGGGCGACATGTCGTTGAGCGAGGTGGACGTGGCCTCGGCGGGCGAGGTGCGCATGATGGCGCACTCCTTCAACGAGATGCTCGGCACGCTGCGCGGCACGGTGTCCGAGCTGCTCACGCGCCTGGAGCAGCTCTCCAGCGCCTCGCGGGGCCTGTCGGGCGCGTCCGCGGATCAGGAGCACGTCATCAGCCAGCAGGCGGCGTACGCCCAGCAGATCGCCGCGACCTTCGAGGAGCTGAGCCGCACCGCGGAGCAGATCTCCAGCTCCACCGAGGTGGTGGAGTCCAGCGCGCGGCGCACGCACGAGGCGGTGGCCGAGGCCATGGCGGTGGTGGCCCAGGTGGTCGCGGGCATCAACGACATCCGCATGGAGTCCAAGGGCGTGGCCGACGCCATCGTGGGCCTCAACCAGGACCTGCAGCAGGTGTCGAAGATCGCCCAGGTCATCAACCAGGTGGCGGAGCGCTCGGACCTGCTGGCGCTCAACGCGGCGCTGGAGGGCACCAAGGCGGGCGAGGTGGGCCGGGGCTTCTCGCTCGTGGCGGCGGAGATGCGCAAGCTCGCCGAGAGCGTGTCCGCGTCCGCTCGCGACATCGGGCGCATCGTTGAGAAGGTGCAGGACTCGGGCAACGAGGCGGCCACCAAGGCGCGCGTGGGCATGGCCACGAGCGACCGGGGCGTGGAGGTGGCCGAGCAGGCCTCTGCCGTGTTCCAGCGCATCGTCGAGCTGGCGCGCGGCACGAGCGAGGCGGCGCGGCAGATCACCATCGCCACGCGCCAGCAGCGCCAGTCCAGCGAGCAGGCCGTGCAGGGCGCGCGCAACGTGGCGGACCTGGTCAAGCAGGGCGTGGACGCCACGGGGCGGACCACGCGCATCGCCCAGGACCTCCAGAGCGTGGCCGACAGCCTCAGCGTGCTCACCAGCAAGTTCAAGGTGGCACGCGATCGTTGAGGTGTCTCGTTGAGGTGTCTGGTGCGTCGGCCTCCGGGCCCGTCTCAGACGACGGGCACGAACTCGATCAGCGCCTTCTTGGGGGGCTGACCGAAGGGCAGGTAGCGAAGCTTGGGCGGTGCGACTCCCGGCGCCAGCTGCGGCCGTACCCCACGGCGCGACAGCTCGCGCGCGAACGCCGTGGCGAACTGCACCACCTCCACCCAGGCCAGGTGGTAGCCCAGGCAGAAGTGCGGGCCACCGCCGAAGGGCGCCGTCTCGACGGAGGAGGGCGGCACGCGCCGGCCCAGCCACCGCGAGGGATCGAACTTCTCCGGCTCGGGGAAGTTGGCTGGATCGTAGCCGTAGGTGCCCAGCGGAACGGTGATCATCGTCCCCTTGGGCACGAGCTTGCCGTGCAGCGTCAGATCCTCGGTTGCCTCGCGCGCCGTGGACGACACGGGCGGGTAGAGCCGGATCACTTCCCGGAAGAGCGCCTCGGCGAAGGGGTGACGCTTGAGCTCCTCGGGCGAGCGGGGCAGGCCCGGCGCCGCCGTGGCCTCCTCGCGCAGCTTCTCCCAGAGGTCGTGCCGCTGGGCGAGCACCAGGCCCAGCCACGCCATCGTCGACGCGGTCGTCTCGTGTCCCGCCAGGGCCAGGAGCCGCAGGTTGCTGATGAGATCGTCGTCCTTGAGCGGCTGGCCTTCCGTGTCGCGCGCCGCCAGCATCGCCGAGAGCGTGCCCGGCATCTCCGGACGGCCCCGCGCCGCCGCGATGAGGCTGGAGAAGCGCGCATCCAGCCACGCACGCCCCCGGCGGGCACGCCAGCGCGGCGAGTAGGGCAGGTCGAGCTTCAGCGGGAACGCCCCGAGGGTGAACTCGCGGTAGTTCGTGTTGAACTCCTGGATCTCCGAGCGGTCGATGCCCATGACGCGGAAGATGATGTCGAGGGCGAACTTCTGGGTCTCGGTGATCAACGAGAAGGGGCGCGAGGAGGGCAGGCTGGCCACGCTCGCCTCGATGACCTCGGCGGACAGGGTGGCGGCGCCACTGGACGACAGCCCCCGGGGCGTGAAGGGCCCGCTCATGGGCGTGCGCAGGTTGCGGTGGCGGGCGCCATCCTGGGACAGGAGCGCGTCGCCGATGAACTCGGGGGCCTGCTCGCGGATGAACTCGCTGCTGGTCACCCGGTTCTTGAGCAGCTCGAAGCCGGGCTCGCCCATGCACACCAGCTGCATCTCGGATCCGAAGGAGCGCATCCAGAAGATGGGGCCCACCTTGGTTTCGGCGGCGCGCAGGAAGGTGAGGGTGTCGCCGAGGTTGAAGGGCGCGTGGCCCACCAGGGGCAGCCCACCCGGGAGGATGGGAATGCCGAGGCGGTGGGTCTCCTTCATCGGCAGGCGCTCCAGCATGTTGCTCAGGGTCTGCATTTGCATGGTGTCTAGCTCGCGTGGGTGGACTGACTCGTGGCCCGGGCACGCAGTCTCGCGAAGTTCTCAGGTGGAGTGGGGGAGTCTCCGGGTCGCCGGCCTGGTGTCACCTGTTCCCCGTGGAAGTCGCTGCCTCCCGTGGGCACCAGATCGAACTCCTTCGCGTACTTCACGTACCGCTGCTGCACACTCGGGTTGTGGTCCGAATGTAAGGCTTCCAACCCATCCAGGCCCGCCCGCGCGAGCTGTAGGATATCGTACCGTTCAATCTTGGAGCTGCCGGGGTGGGCCAGTGTGGCCGTGCCCCCCGCGCGATGCACGAGCTGGATGGCCTCCGCTCCGTCCAGCTTGAAGCGCTCCACCCAGGCCGCCTTTCCCGCCCCCAGGAAACGGTCGAAGGCCGCCTTCACGTCCAGACACCACCCGCGCTCCACCAGCACCCGCGCCAGATGGGGTCTGCCGAGCTGCGCGCCCGCCGCCAGGGCGCGCACCTCCTCCATCCGGATGGGAAACCCCAGCCGCTGCATCCGCTCCACCATGAGCACCATGCGCTGCTCGCGCTCCACCCGCAGCCGCGACGCGTAGGCGGCCAGCTCCGGGAAGTCCGGCCGGACGAAGTGCCCCAGGATGTGCACCTCGCGCTTGTTCACGAACGCCGACAGCTCGATGCCCGGCACCAGCTCCACGCCGTGCGCCCGCGCCGCCTCCGCCGCCTCCGCCAGCCCCTCCACCGTGTCGTGATCCGTCACCGCCAGCGCCTTCACTCCGGCACTCGCCGCCAGGGCCAGCAGCCCGGTGGGCGAGTGCTGGCCATCGCTCGCGGTCGTGTGGGAATGCAGATCGATCACGGCGGACTCCAGGTCACTCGGGTTGAACCGTCAGCAGGGGCGTCCCTAGGATGATGGAGGATGCGTCACGGATGCACCAGAGGAGACCCCCCATGGCCAAGGACGACACCATCGAGAACCGCGTCTACCTCTTCGAGTCCCTGGCGAGCAGTTATGTCTCCAGTGCCTCGGACTTGCTGTCCTCCGACGACGAGGCGGCACGCGCCCGGGCGAGGCGGGCCCTGGCGGAGCTGGCCTTCGTCTCCTGTGTCGTCGCGGACACAGGACACCTGCCCCCGGAGCAGGTGCGCGAGCGGCTCCTCGGACTCGCCCCGCCGCCTCCCGCCGAAGGGGAGGGCAAGGGCAGGGGCAAGGAGCGCAAGCAGAAGTAAACCCGGGCTCCCCTCGACGCGTGGGTGGTGGTAGATCGGCGCGCCATGGCCAAGACCCCCTCGAACTCGAAGAAGAATCTGCGCGCCCACTACTCGGGAGCACGCAAGGCCGACCCTCGCCCCATCACCGGCAAGGAGTCCCCCGCCGAGCTGCTCGCGCATGCCTTCTCGGCCTATGTGGGACGGCAGGAGCGCACCGCCTTCGATCTCATGCGCCGCTCGATGGAAGTCGACGCCTCCGTCTTCCTCACCCTGTCGGGCGCGATGACGCCAGCGGGCCTGCACCAGAGCTGCATCATCCCCCTCATCGAGAAGGGCATCATCTCGGCGCTCACCACCACCGGCGCCAACCTCTACCACGACGCCCACCGCATCATCGGCCACGCCATCCGCGAGGTGAACCCCAACGCGGGGGATTTGCAGTACCGCCTGGCGCGCATCATCCGCATCTATGACCTGGGCTTCTGGGAGGAGGCGCTGCTGGACACCGACCGGCTCTTCTCCGCCCTGCTGCGCCGCCCCGAGTTCCAGCGCAAGATGACCACGCCCGAGTTCCACTACCTGCTCGGCAAGAACATCGCCGCCATCGAGAAGCAGCTCGGCGTGAAGCAGCCCTCGCTGCTGTCCACCTGCTACAAGCACGCCGTGCCCATCTTCGTGGGCGCCGTGCAGGACGGCTCCATCTTCCTCAACGCCGTCAAGCTCAAGCGCCTGCTGGGCGCCGAGTTCAAGTTCGAGATCGACATCAACGACGACGTCTATTGGATGTCGGCGATCCAGCACTACTGCCGCCACCACTACTCCAACAAGATGGCCATCTGGATCCTCGGCGGCGGCGTGCCCAAGAACTACACGCTGCAGGGCGAGCCGCTGTTGGATCAGATCCTCGGCGTGCCCACGGACGGCTTCGACATCGACGTGCAGTTCTGTGTGGACCCGGTGGACAACGGCGCGCTGTCGAGCTGCCCGGCGGGCGAGGGCCACACCTGGGGCAAGGTGTCCATGGAGGCCGTGGAGGTGGGCTCCATGTACGTGCACACCGACGTCACCGCCGTCTTCCCGTGGCTCACCCACGCGCTGTTGAGCGACACGAAGATGAAGCGCAAGCCGCGCCGGTTGATGGACGTGATGCAGGAGGCGGTGGCCTTCCTCGACCGGGACGTGAAGAAGCGTCACAAGTCCCTGCTCAAGACGATCGAGTGGAGCCCCGACGACGCCAAGCCCAACCCGGAGGAGCACGAGACGTACGTGCGCTAGCCGTTCCTCCCCCCGCAAAGCCCAGGAGCCATGACCATGAGCCAGCCCCCTTCCCCCACCGGCGTCGTGATGTCCGTCGAGTCCTCGTCCGGCTTCCACTGCAAGCTGGAGCACGGGCCGTCCGGCTCGCGCATCACCACCGAGGCCCCCAAGGACAACGGCGGCACGGGCATGTCCTTCTCGCCCACGGACCTGGTGGGCGCGGCGCTCGCCTCGTGCGTGCTCACCACCATGGCCCTGGCCGCCTCGCGCGAGAACATCCCCCTCGGAAATGCCCGCGCCCGGGTGGAGAAGCGCATGACGCCCCCGCCGCGCCGCATCGGTGAGCTGGTGCTGGAGGTGGAGATGCCCGCGGGACTCTCCGCCGCGCACCGCGCCCGGCTGGAGGAGGTGGCCCATGGCTGCCCGGTGTCGCGCAGCCTGCACCCGGACGTGAAGCTGCCCATCTCCTTCCGCTACCCGGACGCCGCCCAGTAGGCCCCTCGAGCGCCTGCTCCGCCGCCCGCTCCCCGGACGCCTGGCCGGGGGGTGCTGCACTCCAGGCCGATCATGCCGACCTTCCCCGCGCAACGCGGGTGAAGAGGGGGAGTGCGGCGTGAACCTGAACCTTCTGCGCATCTATCTGAACGATCATCTGATGGGCTCCGTGGGCGGCCTGGAGCTGGCGAAGCGGGCGCGCGCGGAGAACGAGGACAACGCGGTGGGGGAGTACCTCGCGTCCTTCCTCGAGGAACTCCAGGCGGACCGCGCCACCCTGAAGAACGTGATGCGGGCGCTGGGCTTCAAGCTCGACCCGCTCAAGCAGGGCCTGGCCTGGGTGGGCGAGAAGTTCGAGCGGCTCAAGCCCAACGGACGGCTCACGGGCTACTCCCCCTTGAGCCGCCTGGAGGAGCTGGAACTGCTCTGCCTGGGCACCGAGGGGCGCCTGTCCATGTGGCGCACCCTCCGGGGACTGGCCGGCAAGGACGATCGCCTGGGCCGCTTCGACTTCACGGTCCACATCCACCGGGCCGAGCAGCAGCGGCGCGCCCTGGAGCGGTTGCGCCAGCGCGCCGCGGACGAGGCGTTCTCGGATCCCGAGGAACGCTCGGTCCTGCGTCTCACGCCCACGCGGGAGCCGGGTTAGCGTCTATAAGGCGCTGCATGGACGTGAAGTCGAGGCAGGTCGTGGAGTGGCTCCTGCGCGAGGAGCAGGTGGACTGGACCACCGAGAAGCCTCCTCCCGGCCTGGAACCCGGAGCGCGTGAACTCTTCATCAGCGTGGGCTCGCGCGGGGAGGCCCTCGGCGAGCACCCGCGCATGTTGGCGTGGAAGCTCCCCCAGTGGACCCGGCGCGCGGTGCGCTCCACCACGGGGGCGGTGCTCTTGTCCGCCGAGCCGCTCGATGCCCTGGCCCGGCAGCTCCAGGAGGCTTCGCCCGGCGCTCCGCCTCCACCCCTCACGTTGCGCGTCCACGAGCACACCCTCGACGTCGTGTGCGCCACGCTGCTGACCGCCTGGCGGCTCTTGCACGGCGCCTGGCCCGAGGGCGTCGAGGTCCTCGCCGATTACGTGAGCGAGTGGGAGCAGGGCCACACCGAGACGGTGGGCGAGTACGAGTGCGCGCTGGGCACCGTGTTCTACGCGGCGGTGAAGCTCTGGCCTTCGCCGACGGCCCGGCCCTCGCGCGAGGTGCTGGAGCTCATGGCCTCCGTGCTGGAGACGGTGCGCGTGCCCGGGGATCTCACGCGCCTGCCCCCGGCACGCATCCCCCCGGCCGTCTCCCGGCGCCTCAAGGCGGACGAGCTGCTCTACCGCGCCGAGCTGTCGCGCGCCCAACGCGTGCAGCTCGACATTCCCCTGGGGGACGCGGAGGACGGGCCCATGCGGCGCGTGGACGCGCTCTTCCTGTCCTCCTTCCAGGACGTCACCGTCCTGCGGCTGCTCGCGCGCAACGACACGCAGAACACCCACTACGGCCAGGGCTTCGACTTCATGGCCATCCACATCGCCCGGCCCGAGCAGTCCCGGCCCTGGCACTCCTTCTCCCTCACCCCCGAGCGCGCGGGCACCCTGGGAGACCTGGCGGGCGCGCTGGACGAGCTCGAGGGGCCGCGGCTCGCGGATGGCACCCCGCGCAAGCGCGGACGGCGCTTCGAGCGCCAGCCCAACGACTACTCGGACCCGTGGTACTCGGATGGCTACGCGAGCCCCACCGGCCGCGCGACGATGGTGGCCGGCCCCTACTCGGGCACCCGGCTGTCGCGCCGCGAGCTGTGGGAGACGCTCTGGAACCGCTTCAACGTGGGCCGCCACGTCCATGTCCTCCGCGCCCACACCCTCTTCGCCCGGCCCTTCCTCTGGCGCGGACCCGTGCCGGGCGCGGAGCTCGTGTCCCGGGGCTTCCAGCGCAGGGATCTCTCCAGCCAGGGCGCCACCTTCCACCCCGCCGTGGTGCTGTCCTTCCTCGGCGCCACGGAGGAGGCGGACGTGCTGCACTACGAGAAGCCCGCCGGGGCCCACACCGTCCACGTCTCCGTCTACCCCAACCGGCTCGTCGCCGTCTGGGTGGAGCGGCCCCGGGCCGAGGCCACCTCGTTGTACGCGCTCGCCCTGGAGCAGGAGGAGCTCGTCGAGGGCCGCGCGTTGTGGGAGCTGGAGCCGTTGCGCGCGCTCGCGCCGTGGCTGGCGCCGCTCGGCCCCGAGCGCTGGCTCGTCTATGGCGCCTATCGCGTCTCGCGGGGCCGCTCGTCCATGCTGGATGACTCGCGCTCCATGCAGGGGCTCTTCCACGCGCTCGCCTCCGGCACGCGGCCCTCCCTGGAGAAGCTGCCCTCGGAAGCCGCCGCCGAGAGCCGGCGCGTGCTGCGCGACGCCGCCGGGGAAACGGAGCACTGGCTGACGTCCACGGGCGGGGCGCGAATCGAATTCCTCCTCGAGGAGGAGGAGCGCGGGCCGCTCGCGTGCGACCGCGACTTCTTCCTCTTCCTGCTCACCCTGGGCCAGCGCTACTCGGCCTTCGAGATCAGCCGGCGCATGGCCGAGGTGGAGCAGCGCTACCGCACCTCGCGCTGGC
The DNA here is from genome assembly GCF_044360685.1 of Cystobacter fuscus. Classification (GTDB taxonomy): domain Bacteria; phylum Myxococcota; class Myxococcia; order Myxococcales; family Myxococcaceae; genus Cystobacter; species Cystobacter fuscus_C. The sequence goes on from NZ_CP043491.1 coordinate 3,846,668, forward strand.
AGAGCCTGCGGCCCGCGCGCAGCGTGCGCTCCGACGTGATGCTCTTCACCAACTCGCTCTGGCACACCCGCGTGAGCGAGGACCCGGACGTCAACGCGCGCTACCTCGCCTGGCACTCGCTGCACGGCCTGCAGGAGACGGTGACGTCCATGAGGGATCAGGCGGCCGAGCTGGATCAGTACAAGCGTGATCAGTTCGATCGCATGGTGGGCCTGCTCGTCTTCGTCTTCCTGCCGGTGAGCCTCGCCTGCGGCTTCTTCTCCGGCGCGCAGTTCCAAGACATGAGCCCCTCGGTGGGGATTCCGGGCACCACCACCGGCTGGCTCATCTTCCTGGGCTACACCGCCGCCTTCACCGTGCTTGTCTTTGGTACCGTGTTGCTCGCGCGGGTGATGAACTGGCGCCGGCGATGAAACGTTGCGCGCTCGCCTGCCTGCCCTGCACTCGAGTGGACTCCTGTTGTTCGGGGCGCGAATCCAGGTCAGAATCGCCCGGACGGCGGTAGCTACCCGGAGTGTCGGCGGTACGGTGGAGGCACGTTCCTTTCGGCCTTGTCGAGGTTTTCCATGGGAGAGAGCGGCGTGCAGGGAGAGCGGACGGAGAGCCAGTCGATTTCCGGCGACTTGTTCTGCATGCGAGGTTTTGGCATCGCACTGGTGGTCCTCGTGCACGTACTCGGCGTGGACGACCAGCACGGGGTGCGCAAGCTCTTCATCCCGGGACGGGCGGACCTGCGCATCACGTACGATTTCATCCATAGCTTCAATATGGCCGTGATGTTGATCGCGGCGGGCGTGGCGGTGAGCGCCTTCGGGCGGGTGAACCGGTCGCTGATCGGCTTCTTGCGCAAGAAGCTGGATAAGCTCGTCGTGCCGATGCTCATCTGGGCGCCCATGCTGCTGCTCATGCAGGAGCTGTCGGGGGGCCTTCCCCATGGGATGTGGGCCTGGGGGGCGCTGCTCGCGCGCGTGCCCACGGCGTGGTTCCCCGTGTACGCCATCTTCTGGTTCGTGCACGTGCTGGTGTGGTGCACCCTGCTGAGCTGGATCTTCCGGCGCTTCGCCGCGCCGCTGCTCGGCCGCTGGGCCTCCCTGGTCTACCTGTCCGCCGCCATCGTGATGCACGCCGCCGTGGTGGCGTGGGTGGGTCCCACGCCGTCGGTGATGGGCGAATACGTGTCCCTGGTGACGTACTGGAACCGCTTCTTCGGCCTGGGCCTCTTCATCCAGCCGGCCCTGGTCGGCGCCTGCCAATTCCTCTCACGGCTCTCCGCGCCGCGGCAGGTGCTGGTGTCCCTGGGGCTCGCCGCAGTGCTGGTGGCCGTGTACGCGGGGGTGCCGGACTACGAGCTGGTGTGCGTCATCAACGGGCCGCTGGGCTTCTGCCTGCTGATCTCGCTGTCGGTCTTCCTGGGCAGCCGGGCGCGCCAGGGCGGCGCGGTGTGGAAGGCCCTGCGCGGGCGCTTCGCCACCGTGGGCTCCATCAGCATGCTCTTCTACCTCTTCCACATCTACTTCGTGTCGGGCACGCGCATGGTGCTCGAGCACCTGTCTCCGGGCATCCCGCTGGCGGTGCACCTGGTGGTCGGCTGGACGATGGGCCTGCTTGGCCCCTGGGTCATCTACCTGCTCCTCAAGGATCATTCGCTCTTCCGCTGGAGCATCGGGTTTCCCCCGCGCAAGGCCGGCCCGGAGTCCAGTGGCGAACAGCCGCGCCCCGAGCCCACCCCGGTGTCCTCGGGCGTCTGACGCCCGTTTTCACCGGGCTGTCACCCACGCGCTGTCGTCCTGCGATGCTATGTGCGGACATCTCGGGACGTGACGCGTCCCCTGCCTGGGAGACATCCGTGCACCTGCATTCCACCTCTCGCATTCCTTCGTGGTCCTCGCGCCGTCTGTCCTCCGTGCTGCCGTTCGCCCTGGCCTGCACGCTCGCGATGACGGGCTGCGACCCGAAGCCCACGCCGGACGACCCAACGCCCGTGCCCGACGACCGGACGCCCGCGCTCGCCGACAAGCTCCTCGTGGTGGGCCACCGCGGCGCCAGCGCCCTGCGCCCGGAGCACACGCTCGCCAGCTACCGCAAGGCCGTCGAGGACGGCGCGGACATCATCGAGCCGGACCTCGTGTCGACCAAGGACGGCGTGCTCGTGGCCCGTCACGAGAACGAGATCTCCGGCACCACCAACGTGGCGGCGGTGGAGAAGTTCGCCTCGCGCAAGACCACGAAGATGATCGACGGCAAGCCGCTCACCGGGTGGTTCACCGAGGACTTCACCCTGGCGGAGCTCAAGGAGCTGCGCGCGCGTGAGCGGATTCCCGCCGTGCGCCCGGGCAATGTCCCGTACGACGATCAGTTCGAGATCCCCACGCTCGCCGAGGTGATCGCGCTCGCCAAGGAGCTGTCCCAGAGCTCCGGCCGCACCATCCACCTCTACCCGGAGACCAAGCACCCCACCTACTTCCAGTCCGTGGGCCTGCCGCTGGAGGACAAGCTCATCGAGGCGCTGCGCGCGGATGACTTCACCCGCACCACCGCCACCGTCTACATCCAGTCCTTCGAGGTGGCCAACCTCAAGGCCATCCACGCGAAGATCGGCACCTCGCAGCCCAACTGGAAGCTCGTGCAGTTGATGGAGGAGGCCTCCTTGAAGCCCTACGACTTCGTCGTGGCGGGGGATGCGCGCACCTACGCGGACCTGATGACCGAGGCGGGCATGAAGGAGATCGCCACCTACGCGAACGGTGTCGGGCCCTACAAGCGCAGCGTCCTCGACGTGGACGCCACGACGGGCGCCTTCCTGAAGCCCACCAGTCTGGTGCGCAATGCCCACGCGGCCAAGCTGCTCGTGCACCCCTACACCTTCCGTCCGGAGAACAGCTTCCTGCCCGCTCCGCTCAAGGCCCAGGGTCCGGACTCCGCGCTCAGCACCGAGGGCGCCATCCGGGAGATCCAGGCGTACCTCGATGCCGGCATCGATGGCTTCTTCACCGATCACCCCGCCGTGGGCCGCCAGGCGGTGGATACGTACAAGCGCTAATCGCGTGAGGTGAGCGGGGATCTGCCCAGCAGCAGGGGGACGGCGAGCAGGCCGCCCCCCGCGCCAATCCACAGGGTAGGCCCCATCCCGAGCAAGTCCACCAGGGGTCCCGCCAGCAACGCCCCCAGGGACAGCAGCAGCCCGGTGACCACGTGGAAGGTCGCGTTGGCGCGGCCCAGCACCTCGGAGTCCATGACCCACTGCCGCAGGCTGAGCGCGTGAATCACATACGCGCCGAGCAGGGCATCCCCGAGCAACTGCTGCAGGACGAGCAGGGGGATGCTCCACGCTCCCGCCTCCCGCGCGAGGGGAATCAGCAGGTTGGCGCCTTGGCCCACCAGCAGCGAGAAGCCCATCGCGGGGCCCAGTCCCCGGCGGAGCATGGGCCGCGCGATCAGCGCCCCCACGAAGGAGCCCACCCCTCCCACGCCGATGATGACGCCCACGGTGGCGGGCGTCAGGCCCAGCGTCTCCAGCGTGAAGACCATGTAGAGCGAGAGGAAGAAGCCGCCGAAGAAGTACATGACGGCCTCCGCGAGCAACACCGGGCGGATCAACGGATGGGAGAGGCAGGCGCGAAAGCCCGTCACGATGTCGCCGAGCACGCTCACATGGGCCTCGGTGGCCGCCGCGGGTTGCTCGGGGGTCCGGATCCGGCCGAGCCACAGGGCGGACCAGACATATGACAGCGCGTCCACCCCGATCGCCACCGGCGCCGTCAGCCATTGCACCAGCACGCCCGCGAGTCCGGGCCCGGCCGCCTCGGCGACGGACTCCGAGGCTTCCAGCCGGGCATTGGCGTCCACCAGCAGCGCCTTGTCCACGAGCGTGGGCAGGTAGCTGTTGTCGGCGATCTGGAACAGGGTCGTGGCGGCTCCGACCGCGGCCGCCACGAGGTAGAGCTGGAGCATCGACAGGGCCCCGAACCTCGCGGCCAGGGGCAAGGTGAGGAGCAACAGGGCCCGGACGACATCCGCGCCGATGAGGAGCGGCCGTTTGGCGGTTCGATCGACGTGCCCGCCCATGAACAGGCCCACGAGCAGACCGGGCGCGACCCCGAGCGCCGAGAGAATGGCGATCTCGGTGGGCGTTGCCTGGAGCGTGAGCAGGGCGAGGATGGGCAGCGCGGTGCGGGTGATGCGGCTGCCGAACGCGCTGACGATCTGCGCGCCCCACAGCCTCAGGAAGTCCGGGTGGTTCCACAGCCCGCCGGAAGGCCACCCACGTGGAAGGACGCGCACGGTGTTCAACCTCGATAAAGCGGGAGGGCGAGCCCCCGGGTGATGGCGAGCGCCCGCAGGATGAAGCCGGCGGTGGCCGCGATGCCGGCGGCCAGTGGCATGGGCACGCCCAGGGCGCCGAGCCCGACGTACAGCGCGGCGGCGAGCGCGGCGGCGGTGACGTAGATCTCCGGACGCAGGAGGATGGACGGCTCACCCGCCAGCACGTCGCGGATGATGCCTCCCATGCAGGCGGTGACGACGCCCATCACCACGGCGGGCAGCGAGGGGATGCCCAGGCTGCGTGCCTTGGCGGCGCCATAGACGGCATAGGCGGCGAGGCCGATCGCGTCGAACCAGTCGAGCGCCTTGCCCCGCCACAGCCAGGAGGGCGTGACCCAGACCAGGACCGCCATGCCCAGACTGACCGCGATCGCGCCCGAGTCATGCATCCAGAAGACGGGGGCGCCGAGGAGCAGATCCCTCACGGTGCCGCCGCCCGTGCTGGTGATGGCGGCGAAGAAGGCGAACGTGACGAGGTTCTGTTGGCGCCGGGCGGCGGCGAGCGCGCCCGAGGCGGCGAACACCGCGATACCGATGATGTTGAGCCAGACGAGCGCGGGGCCGAGTTGGGCGAGGGGGAGGTTCATGTATCCGCTTCCAGCATCAACGCGTCGCGAAGGTGCTCGGCGAGGTAATCGATCAACGCGCTCACGGGCGGCGGCAGACCCCGGCGGCTGGTGAAGACGAGGTGCACCGTTCCGTCCGGGGCATGCCAGTCCGGAAACACCTGGACGAGCCGGCCGGAGCGCAGGGCGAGCGCACAGGTATGGTCGGGCAGCAGGGACACGCCCAGCCCGGCGATCGCCGCCTCCCGCAGGGCCTGGAAATCCCCGCTGGCCAACCGCGGCTCATGGCGGAGGGTGATCGTCCGCTGCTCGGGGCCGATGAGTTCCCAGACGTCCTGGCCCGGCTGCTCCGTCGCGCTCAGGGTCGGCACCGAGGAGAGCGTCTCCACGTCCAGTGTGTCGCCGAGGCGCTCGGCCCACGTGGGGCTCGCCACGAGGATGCGGCGGCTCCGGGCGAGCTTGCGCACGGTGAGCGCCGCGTCGGTATCAAGCGAGGTGCGCACCCGGAGCGCGACGTCGATGCGCTCGGAGATGAGATCGACCCGCCGGTTGGTGGCCACCACCTGCACCTTCACCCGCGGATGGCGGTCCATGAAGCGCGCGAGGATGCCCGACAGGGGCTCCATCAGCCCCAGGGGACAGCTGAACCGGACCGTCCCATGGGGCTCGCCCTGGGTCGCGGCCACCGCCGCCTCGGCCCGCTTCACCTCCGTCATCACGTTCTGGCAGTGGTCGTAGAAGGTCTGCCCGACGTCGGTGACACGGAAGTGGCGCGAGGAGCGCTCGATGAGCCGCACCCCCAGCCGCTCCTCGAGCTGCGCCACCCGGCGGCTGAGCTTCGACTTGGGCTGCCGCAGCACCCGTCCGGCCGAGGCGAAGCCCCCGTTCGCGACCACCTCGGTGAAGAAGAACAGGTCATTCAAGTCCTGCATCACGCCCTCATCGTTCTAAATGATGAACGCAGGTTTCCGAAAAGCCCAACTATCGGATTCATCGTTCCAAATCTACATATCCCTCATCGCGACGACGAACTCCGCCGCCGCATCACAGGGAGAAAAACCATGAGCAACAAACTTCAGGGCAAGGTGGCGGTCGTGACGGGTGGTACCTCGGGGATTGGCCTGGCCACGGCGAAGCGGTTCGCCGCCGAGGGCGCCACCGTCTTCATCACCGGCCGCCGCCAGGCGGAACTGGACGCGGCGGTGAAGTTGATTGGTCCCAGTGCCACGGGCGTCCGGGCGGATGCCTCGAAGCTGGCGGATCTCGATCGCCTCTACGAGGTGGTGAAGCAGAAGCAGGCCCCCATCGACATCCTCTTCGCCAACGCGGGTGGGGGTGAGTTCGCTCCCCTGGGCTCCATCACCGAGAAGCACTTCGACGACACCTTCGCCACCAACGTCAAGGGCGTCCTGTTCACGGTGCAGAAGGCCCTGCCCCTGCTGCGCGATGGCGCCTCCGTCATCCTCACGGGCTCGACGGCGGGCATCCAGGGCACTCCGGCGTTCAGCGTCTACTCCGCGACCAAGGCCGCCATCCGCAACTTCGCCCGCAATTGGATCCTCGATCTGAAGGACCGCCGCATCCGCGTCAATGTCATCAGCCCGGGCCCCATCAAGACGCCCGGACTGCATGGGCTCGCCCCGAATGAAGAGGCGGCGCGGGCGCTCTTCGAGCAGATGGCCACCACCATTCCCCTGGGCCGGCTGGGGGACCCCGACGAGGTCGCCCGGACCGCGGTGTTCCTCGGCTCGGAGGACAGCAGCTTCGTCAACGGCGCCGAGCTCTTCGTCGACGGTGGCGCGGCGCAGATTTGAAGCCCTGCTCCAGGCCCGGTGCCCGGAAGCGGTCCCGGCCGCGGCGCGGGTACCCGTTCCCTCTCAGGACGCCCTCTTCATGGAGAAGGGATTTCGAACATGCTCCGCCAGGTATTCGATCAACGCGGACACCGGGGGTGGAAGGCCCCGCCGGCTGGTGAAGACGAGGTGGAGGATTCCTTCCTGCGTGTGCCAGTCCGGAAACACCCGGACGAGCTGGCCGGAGCGCAGGGCGGGGTCGCAGAGCGCTTCGGGCAACAGGGTGATCCCCAGCCCGGCGATCGCCGCTCCCAGGACGGCCTGGCAATCCCCACACGACATGCGGGGCATGTGGTGGAGGGTGAAGGTGCGCTGCTCGGGTCCAAGGAGCGCCCAGGTGTCCAGCCCTTCCCGTTCGTTGATGCTCAGGGTGGGGAGCGACGCCAGTTGCTCCACGTTGCGCTCATCGCCGAGGCGGTCGGCCCATACCGGAGCCGCGACGAGGATGCAGTTGCTCTGGGTGAGCTTGCGCACGGTGAATGACGCGTCGACGTCGAGCGAGGGGCTCACGCGCAGCGCGAGGTCGATGCGCTCGGCGATGAGATCGACCCGCCGGTTGGTGGCCACCACCTGCAGGTTCACTCGGGGGTAGCGCTCCATGAAGCGGACGAGATGGCATCCCAGGGTATCCATCAGGCCCTGGGGACAGTTGAACCGGACTGTTCCATGCGGCTCGCCCTGGGTGGCGGCCACCACGGCCTCGGCCCGGTTCACCTCCGCCATCACGCTCTGGCAGTGGTCGTAGTAGGCCTGCCCGACGTCGGTGACGCGGAAGCGGCGCGAGGAGCGTTCGATCAGCCGGACCCCGAGGCGCTCCTCGAGCCGTGCCACCCGGCGGCTGAGCTTCGATTTGGACTGCCGCAGCACCCGTCCCGCCGGCGCGAAGCCTCCGTTCGCCACCACCTCGGAGAAGAAGAACATGTCATTCAAGTCCCGCATCGCGCCCTCATCGTTGCGTTTCTAGAACGCAGGTTCCCATGAAATGCACCTTTCGAGCCAATCGTCCCAAATTAGATCCCTCTCGTTGGCGATGAACTTCCTCCGCCGACGACTGGGAGACACGACGATGGGCAACAAGCTGCAGGGCAAGGTGGCCGTGGTGACGGGGGGGAATTCGGGAATTGGCCTCGCCACGGCGAAGCGTTTCGCCGCCGAGGGCGCCAGGGTCTTCATCACCGGCCGCCGGCAGGCGGAGCTGGACGCCGCGGTGAAGGAGATCGGTCCCCTGGCCACGGGGGTCCAGGGCGATGTGTCCAAACTGGCCGACCTCGACCGGCTCTACGAGGTGGTGAAACAGAAGGCGGACGCCGTGGACATCGTCTTCGCCAATGCGGGCACGGCGGGGTTCGCCGCCCTGGGCTCCATCACGGAGGAGCACTTCGACGACATCTTCAACACCAACGTCAAGGGCGTCCTGTTCACGGTCCAGAAGGCCCTGCCCCTGCTGCGCGAGGGGGCCTCCATCATCATCAACGGCTCGACGACGAGCGTCATGGCCACTCCGGCGTTCAGCGTCTACAGCGCGACCAAGGCCGCCGTGCGCAACTTCGCCCGCAACTGGATCCTCGATCTGAAGGGTCGCCCCATCCGCGTCAACGTCCTCAGTCCGGGCACCACCCGGACGCCCGGAAGCCACACCCTCCACACCCTCGCCGGGGGCGAGGATCACGCGCGGTCGGTCTACGAGCAGTTCGCCGCCATCGTCCCGATGGGCCGGATGGCGGACCCCGACGAGATGGCCAAGGTGGCGGTGTTCCTCGCCTCGGATGACAGCAGCTACGTCAACGGCATCGAGCTCTTCGTCGACGGCGGCATTGCGCAGATCTGAAGTGCGCCCGCCCCCGGGGCCAGGGCAGGGCCCTCGACCCCGGGGACGAGAGCCGATTCTCAGGCCCGCTCGACGCGCACGCGCGCGGGCAGCCCGTTGAGGCTCACTTCCTCCTCGGTGGTGAAGCCCTCGGGGCCCACGTTCAGCTCCGCGGTGAGCGTCTCCCGGGAGATGAGCTCCCGCGCCTCCTGGGTCACCTTGCGCACGCGCGCATCCCCGTCCACCCACAGGCGGATGCGATCCGTGTACCCGAGCGCCAGGTCCTTGCGCGCCGCCTGCACGCGGGCGAGCAGCTCGCGCACCAGGCCCTCGTCCACGAGCGCCTCGGTGAGCTCCGTGTGGAGCACCACCACGCCCACGCCCGAGCCCGCGGCGGCATAGCCCGCGTTGGCCTCCACGAGCACCTCGAGCTCCTCGGCGGGGAACACCATGGCCTCGCCGCCCACGGTGAGGGCCACCTTGCCCTCGCGGGAGAGCTCCGCCTGGAGCAGCCGGCTGTCGGCGGCGTCGAAGGCCTTGCGCACCGGGGCGAGCTTGGGGCCCAGACGGCTGCCCATGGTGCGCAGGTTGGGCCGGACCTTGTAGCGCACCACGTCCGCCTCCTGGCCCGCCTCGAGGAAGCGCACCGTGTGCACGTTCAGCTCGTCGGTGAGCAGGTGCTCGTAGTGGGCCACGCGCTCGCGCAGCTCGCGGCGCGCGAGCACCACGTCCACGCGCGAGAGCGGCTGACGCACCTTGAGGCGGTTGTCGGTGCGCACCTTGAGGCCGAGCGACACCAGCTCGCGCACCGCGCCCATCTCCGTGGAGAGCGCCTCGTCGATGAGGCTCGTGTCGGCTTCGGGGAAGCGGCCCAGGTGGACGCTCTCCGGCTGGGTGCCAGGCCAGGGCTGGCGCACGAGGTTGCCCCACATCTCCTCGGAGAAGAAGGGCGTGAAGGGCGCGCTCATGGCGGCGAGCGTGGTGAGCACCTCGTACAGGGTGAAGTACGCGTCCTGCTTGTCCTGCTCCAGGCCCGGTGCCCAGAAGCGGTCACGGCTGCGGCGCAGGTACCAGTTGGACAGGGCGTCCACGAGCGCCACCATGCGCTGGGCGGCGTCGTACACTTGGTAGGTGTCCAGGCCCCGGGTGACGTCGCGCAGGGCGAGCTGCACCTCGGAGAGGATCCACCGATCCAACACCGGGCGCTGGGCGGGGGGGCGCCAGCCGGTGCTCTTCTGGATGGCGCGCCAGGGCACCTCGGTGGCGTCCGGGTTGCCCTTGGCCGGAGAGAAGCCGTCGATGTTCGCGTAGATGGTGAAGAACGAGTAGACGTTGCGCAGCTTGACCTGGAAGTCCTTCTGCAACATGCGCACGTTGCTCAGCGAGTGGCGCGTGTTGGACCAGGTGGGGCTCGCGGCGAAGAAGAACCAGCGGAAGGCGTCCGCGCCGGGGGCCCGGCTGGCGGGGTCCTTGAGCACCACGCGCTCGTCGGGCGGCAGCCGGGGTACCTCCACCGGCATCACCTCCGCGCCGCGCGGCGGGGGCTTCACGCCCAGGGCGGCGATGTCCTTCGCGGCGAGCAGCACCACGCGGCGCTTGAGCTTCTTGTGCACCTTGACGGTGAGCGTCAGCGCCTGATCGGGCGCGTCCGGACGGAACACCTGGAGCTTCGCGCCCTCCTGGAGATCCAACCCCTCGAGGTCCTCGCGGGCGATGAGCGCCTCGCCGGGCACGCCGGGCACGCCCGCGCGTGCGTCGTCGAGCACGGCGAAGTCCATGCGCACTTCGTCGAGGATGATCTCCGGCGGGGTGTAGTTGCCCTTGGACTTGGACTCCTTCTTGCCCTCCTTGTCGGAGACGTGGCCGAGCACGATGCAGTTCTTGTAGGGCAGGGGGTAGTCGCGCGCGGGGGTAATGCCCTGGCGGGCTTGCGTCTCCTCGTCGAAGACGAGCGTGCTGATCATCAGCAGCGAGTAGAACCAGCCGCGCGTCTGATCGATCGCCTCGGAGATGAAGTCGGCGGGGAAGGCGCGGGTGAACTTTTCGTGCGAGCCGGGCGCGTGGGGGTAGCCCCACTGGGCGAAGGGCATGCACCCGGAGTCGAACCACACGTCCACCACCTCGGGCACGCGCACGAAGCGGCCGGGGGTGCCGGGCTTCTCGTAGGTGACCTTGTCGATCCACGGCTTGTGGACGATGAGGTGCTCGGCGCCGGCGGACTCGGGCTTGCTCGCGAGGAAGGCCTTGAGCTCGGCCTCCACGGCGGCGAGCGTGCTGCCGGGCTTGTCGCGCAGGGACTCGAGCGACGCGTGGGCCTCCACCTCACCCGTCTCCGAGTGGACCCAGAGGGGCAGGGGCGTGCCCCAGTAGCGCTCGCGCGAGAGGGCCCAGTCCACGTTGTTGGCGAGGAAGTCGCCGAAGCGGCCCTCCTTGATGTGGTCGGGGACCCAGTTGACCTGGCGGTTGTTCGCGATGGCCTTGTCCTTCACGGACGTGGTGCGGATGTACCAGGCGGGCCGGGCGAACTGGATGAGCGGATCATCATCCGCGCGCCAGCAGAAGGGGTACTCGTGGCGGTACTGCTCCATGAGCACGAGCCGGCCGCGCTCCTTGAGCTCGCGCTGGATCTCCTTGTCCGCGTCCTTGACGAAGCGCCCGGTGAGCGAGGGGAAGTCCTCGCCGAAGGTGCCGTCCGGACGGATGGCGCAGAACATCTCCAGGGGCTGGGTGAATCGGGTGCGCTCGCGGCGGAAGGCCTCGTAGTCGTCCTCGCCGAAGGCGGGCGCGACGTGCACGATGCCCGTGCCGCTGGTGAGCGTGACGAAGTCCGCGCCGATGACGCGCCAGGCGGGCGCCTCGGTGCCGCCCTGGGCGAGCGGCAGCTGGGTGTCGCCCACGCGCTGGACGTAGACGTCATAGGGCGGCAGGTAGCGCCGGCCCACGAGCTCGCTGCCCTTGTGGGTGGCGAGTACGGGCAGGTCCTTCTTGAGCTTCTTGGCCAGCTCCTCGCGCAGGGCCGCGGCGACGATGAGCTTGCGCTCGCCCGCGTCCACGGTGACGTAGTCCACGGTGGGGTTGACCGCGGCGTACATGTTGGAGGGCAGCGTCCAGGGCGTGGTGGTCCAGATGAGCAGCGCGGTGTCGGGCGAGTCGCGCAGCGGGAAGGCCACGTAGGCGCTGGGGTCGTCCACGGTGCGGTAGCCCATGCCGACCTCGCCCGAGCTGAGCGCCGTGCCGCCCTGGGGCCACCACCAGACGATTTTATGGCCGCGGTAGAGCAGGCCCTTGCGGTGCAGCTCGGCGAGCGCCCACCAGACGCTCTCCACGTAGCCGCGGTGGTAGGTGACGTAGGCGTCCTGGAGGTCCACCCAGAAGCCGATGCGCTCGGTGAGCCGCTCCCACTCGGAGGTGTAGCGGAAGACGGACTCGATGCAGCGCTGGGTGAAGGGCTCCACACCGTAGCGCTCGATCTCCGCCTTGCCGTGGATGCGCAGCTCCTTCTCGACCTCCACCTCGACGGGCAGGCCGTGCGTGTCCCAGCCCGCCTTGCGGGGGACGCGGTAGCCGCGCATGGTCTTGTAGCGGGGGAACAGGTCCTTGATGACGCGCGTGAGGACGTGGCCGTTGTGGGGCAGACCGTTGGCGGTGGGCGGGCCCTCGTAGAAGACGAAGCCGGGAGCGTTGTCCCGTCCCTGGAGCGTCCGCTCGAAGATGCGGCGCTCCTTCCAGAAGGCGAGGACGCGGCGTTCGTCCGCGGGGAAGTCCAGCTCCGCGGGAACGGCGGTGAACAGGGCAGAGGGAGGAGGCATGGGGGAGCGTCGTAGCACGAAGGCGGTGGGAGGCTCCCGGGCGATCTTTCCCGACGGTCCAGTGGCTCAAGGCCGGGCGGATTGCGGCGGACGGCCCCGGTCCTTGGAAACGGGCAGGTAGCAGGTGCCCTTGTACTCGGCCTGGACGTCCAGGCAGGGAGGCTCCTTCTTCAGTGCGATCCAGCACCCCTTGTTGATCTCCTCCTCCCACAGTTCGGGTTTGCAGGGGGCAATCGCCTGATCCTTGAAGGGTTTCTTGGGCAGAGGGTAGGCGAGGGTGGCGGGGGCCGGTGGGGCGGTGTCGCTCAGCAGCGGCGCCTTCACCTCGGAGCGGATGTCGGACAGCTCGACCGGAGAGGGGGACGGCGGGTGTCCGGGCCCGCCAGCCAGCAACAGCCCGGCGCCCAGACCCAGCGCGAGCAGGGCCAGGCCCGCGGCGGCGAGCATTCCCCTGGAGGGGGAGGGGGGGAGGGGGGCGGGGTGTTCCGGTGGTGCCGAGAGGTGGCTCTGGACCTGGGGACTGTCCTCCACGGCTTGGACCGAGGCGCTCGTCAGCGCGAGGATGTCCGCCAGCTCCGACAGGGGGACTCCCGCGGGGGCCTGCTCCGGTCGAATGGTGACGGATGGCGGCGTGGGCCGGCAGAGGATCCGGACCTCCCAGGGGCCCGAGGGTTGCCACTCCACGTGCTCGCCGGGCATCAGCGTCAGGGCCGGCTGCCCCGTGCCCGTGTCCCTCGATTCATAGAGGCGTCCCAGATTGGGCTCCACCTCCTCGCACCGCCTGCCGAGCTGGAACGGTCCCAGCCCGCCGTCCTTTTCACTCTTCTCGTTCGCCACGCGCCTTCCCTTCTTCATGGGTATCACTGCCTACGGAAATGGATTTGACTTTTCAAGTCAAGTGGAACAGTGGGCCTTGTTGGGTTGAGTGAATCGCCTGGAGAGGTCTGTGCGCACCTTCAGGCAGCACACATTGTGAGGGATGAAGATGAATTCCAAGGTGGAAGACCTCCTGAACTCCCTTGAGTCGCTGGCCGGGCGGCACGCCAACGAACCAGGAGCAGTGGCTACGATCGAGACTGCGGCCAAGGCGCTCCACTTCATCCAGCACATTGGCCGGGCGAATGACTTCTGGGAGTACGCCAGGGTCTTCAACACCGAAGATGCCTGGCCGAAGCCCCTGCGCTCTTTCGCCTCCCGGGAGGAGGCACTCGCTTGGCTCCAGACTCAGCCAACGCTTCCCTACGAGGTGGTACTGGAGGTGGCGGGTGCCCTCTACAACGTCGAACGCATGCCCAAGGGTGATTGGGTGCTCATTCGCTTCCCCTCACTCAAGGAGTTGGAGTCGGAGGAGTGAGCTGCCTTGTAGTTGACGGCATCACCATCAGGCATATGCCGCCAGCGCAGTAAGGAACACGTATGCGAGGTGATTTCTACATAGGGGCGTACTGGGGGCCGCGTAAGGAGACGGCGCTGGACTGCGCCCGGCGCGCGGAACTCTTCTTCCACATGTTGGCGAGGTATGATCCGACCTTCGCGCAGTGGTACCGAAGGGGACGCGGAGCCCCCCGCGAACTGCCGGGCCACCCGGTTCGTCAGGACGTGGAGGAGTGGGAGCAGTTGTTCCTTCGCGGCATGAACCGCACGGATGCCACCAGGAAGGTCATGGAGGACCTGGGGTTTCGCGAGTACGTGTGGAATGCGAAAACCAGGGAACGGACCCGCATCGAGTTGCACTGTGGTGAGTACTCGCCCTTTGGGCCGGGAAACACCTGCCTGTTCTATCCACCTTACGAGGGTTCGGCGCGAGAGCGGATACTAAGCACCTCGGTGCTGGCCGGAGTGCTTACCAGCATTGCCACCGCATGGGACCCGGACTTCGCGATGGCCACCTCATCGGCCATGTTGGACCTCATCCAGAAACGCAAGCGGGAGGTGAGGGTGGGGTGGCTGACGTACCTGTCGCGCCGCCTGGGCACGATTCCTCCGCTGCCCGCGCCCGTGCGCATCGAGCCGGTGGGCACCCTGGGCTGGCTGCTCATCCTCTCCCCCGAGCCCATGATGGCGAGCAACCCCGAGCACGTGGCCTTCACCGCTCGCATTCGCGAGTTGCTCGACCGGGCGGGCCTCATCGAACGTCCGGAACCCGGTCCGGCCCGCGAGTAGTCTCAGGTCGACGGCGGAACAGCGGCGCGGGCGCGCTCGAGGAGCAGCTTGCGCTCGCGTGCGTTGTGCGTGAGCGAGGCTGCGCGCTCGAACTCCGCACGGGCCTCGTCGAGGCGGCCGAGCTTCGCCAGGAGGTCTCCGCGCACGCTGGGCAAGAGGTGGTAGTCCTCGAGCGAGTGCTCCGAGAGCAGCGCATCGACGAGCTCGAGCCCCGCCGCGGGACCGAACGCCATCGAGACGGCGACCGCGCGATTCAACTCCACGACGGGTGATGGCACCAACTGGACGAGCGCCTCGTAAAGCGCCGCGATACGCACCCAGTCCGTCTCGTCCGGCGTACGCGCCCGTGCGTGACAGGCGGCGATCGCGGCCTGCACGGTGTACGGACCCCGCGCTCCGCCGAGCGTCTCGGCCCGCTCGAGTGCCGCGAGACCCCGGCGGATGAGGAGTTGATCCCACCGTCCCCGGTTTTGATCGAGCAACAGGACGGGCTCTCCCGACGGGCCAACCCGTGCTCTCAGCCGTGACGCCTGGAGTTCCATGAGCGCGACGAGGCCGTGGACTTCTGGCTCCTTCGCAACGAGCCCGGCCAGGATCCGGCCGAGACGGAGCGCATCCTCGCAGAGCGCGGGTCGCACCCAGTCGTCACCGGCGGTGGCCGAGTAGCCCTCGTTGAAGACGAGGTAGATGACCTGGAGCACCGACGAGAGACGGGCCTCGAGCTCGGCGCCTCGGGGAACCTCGAAGGGGACACGCGCTTCGGAGAGGGTCCGCTTGGCTCGGACGATCCGCTGGGCGACGGTCGGCTCCGGGACGAGGAACGCACGGGCGATCTCCCCGGTCGTCAGACCTCCGAGCAGGCGGAGCGTGAGCGCGACGCGGGCCTCGGTCGAGAGCACCGGATGACAGGCCGTGAACATGAGCCGCAGGAGATCATCGCCCACGTCATCGTCGAGCGCGGCGTCGAGTTCCGACACGCTCAGCGCCCGCTGTGCCTCGAGTTCGTGACCGAGCTCCTCGTGTTTGCGCTCGAGCATCTTGCTCCGGCGAAGGAGGTCGACCGCGCGATGCTTCGCGGCGGCCATGAGCCAGGCGCCCGGGTTGTCCGGGACGCCCGACTCCGGCCACCGCTCGAGCGCGGCGACGAGCGCGTCCTGCGCGAGTTCCTCGGCGAGACCCACGTCGCGCACGAGTCGCGCGAGACCGGCGATGAGCCTGGCGGACTCGATCCTCCAGATGGCGTCGATGGCGCGCTGCGTAGCGGAAGCCGTCACGGTCTTCGACTAGAGCAGCTTCCTCCGCCAGCGCAAGGCGCGGGCCCGCGCCAGGACTAACGGCCCTTCGACTCGGTGCGCTCACGGAGCTGCCGCTCCTTCTCCATGAGCTCGCCCGTGGGATCGCTGGGCGCGAAGTCCTCCGACTCGAACACCTGGCGGATTTCAATCTCGGACTCCGTGCCGGGCATGGGATCGGGGCAGCGCTTGACCCACTCGATCGCCTCTTCCTTCGACTTCACCTGCCACAACCAGAAGCCGGCGATCAGCTCCTTCGTCTCGGCGAAGGGCCCGTCGATGACCGTGCGCTTGCCTCCGGAGAACTTGACGCGTGCTCCCTTCGCGCTCGGGTGGAGCCCCTCGCCCGCGAGCAGGATGCCCGCCTTCACCAGCTCCTCGTTGTACTTCCCCATCTCGGTGAGCAGCTCCGTGCTGGGAAGAACGCCCGTCTCCGAGTCCTTGGTGGCCTTGATCAGGATCATGAATCGCATCGTCGTGTCTCCTCTGGAGTGGAAGCCGGGTCTGGCCCGGGCTCTACTCTCACGTCGAACGTGGGGACGCGAGATCGACACGGCGAACGATTTTTTTTCGCGGAATCGCCAACCACCTGAAAGGACTGGGGCTCCCAGGGGAGGCAGCACCTGGTTGCCTGGTGGCCCGAGGGGGCACCTTCAGCGCCGGAACATGAAGCGCAGTGCCTTGGGCAGCCGGCGCCTCCAGGCCTTTTCGTTGTGTCCGGCGTCCTTGTCCGGGCGCCACATGAGCCCGCCTTCCGGGTAGCCCTTGCGCTCAAGGACGTGGTGCATCTCCTCGGCGACCGCGAGCATGCGGCCGCCGCCCTCGCGCCCGCCGCAGTCGATGTACACGCGGCTGATGAGGGGCTTGGGGCGGCTCTCGATGAAGGGGAAGAGGGCCTTGTCCCCCACGGAGAAGGCGGGCGACATGGCAATGGCCCCGCCAATGGCGTGCGGGTAGCGGTAGTGGGCCCAGAGTGCCGCCAGGCCCCCCATGGACGAGCCCCCCACCACCGTGTGCAGGGCCCCGCCCGCCAGTCCGAGGGTGTGCTGCACGTGCGGCATGAAGTGGTGCACCACCCAGTCGAAGAAGTGCTCCGCGTGGCCGCCGCGGCCCGGCGTCATCTCCCACGGGGACAGCTCGTCGATGCGCCGGTCGCCGCCGTGCTCGAGCCCCACGACGACGGGCGCGTGGAAGGTGCGGCTGCCCACGAGCTGCTCGGCGGCCTCGTGCGCGTACCAGCCGCCCGCGTAGCTCCCCCAGTCCGTCCAGCAGTTCTGGCCGTCGAAGAGGTAGAGCACGGGCCGCTCCTGCAACGGCACGTCGTCTCCGCTCGGCACGTACACATGCGCTCGGCGAGAGGGGAAGCCCGGGACATCGAACGGCCCGAGCGAATGGAACTGTCCGGGCCGGGCCCAGGAGGTGTCAGCGGTCGCGGTCACGAGAGGCATGGTGCTCCAGGCACGATGCGCGTGCCGCTTTTTCGAGCCACCTTCCCAGATTGAAGAAAATTCTTCTGTGGATGCTCGCGCTCATGCTGACGGATCGTCATCTGGCTTCGAGTCTTGACAATGCCTCCCCTAAACATGGATTCCACGAAATTCATTCAGGCGCGACCGCATCGTGATCATCTCGTTTCGAGGCTCGCGCCGGTGGAGAGGTTCATGACGAAGTCCCTGCAGCGCGCTGTATTCACATATGGATCATGTCTTCTGCTCTCGCTCGCGGCGCCCGGCTGTCGCGACGACGGCCCGGGGGCTCCTGACGCCGGAGGCGACATCCCCGACTCTGGCGTCGAGACGGACGGCGGTGTGGGAGAGCCCGATGCGGGCTCGCCTCCTCCCACCGCGGATCTCGCGAAGCACGTTGATCCGTTCATCGGCACCGACGACAGCAACTCGCCCTTCCCGGTGCCGGGCGGCGCCGGCGGCAGCACCTTCCCGGGCGCGACCGTGCCCTTCGGCATGTTGCAGCTCAGCCCCGATACGCCGACCGCCTCGCCCTCGGGCTACCGCCACAGCGACTCGCTCATCGAGCACTTCAGCCTGACCCACTTCAACGGCGCGGGCTGCCCCAACAACGAGGATCTGCCGTTCCTGCCGCACGTGGGGGAGCTCACGACGTCGCCCGCGGCTGACTGGAAGAGCTTCAGCGCTGGCTACAACAAGGAGACCGAGGCGGCCTCGCCCGGCTACTACCAGGTCACGCTCGACGGCGACCTCAAGGTGGAGCTGACCACGACCACGCGCACCGGCATGGTGCGCCTGCACTACCCGGCCTCCAAGGTCTCCCAGCTGCTCCTCCACACCGGCCGCAACGCGACCACATCCGCTACGCGCAGCGGCTCCGTGCAGATCGTCGGCAAGGACAAGATCCGCGGCAGTGCCACCGCGGGCGGCTTCTGTGGCTCGAGCAAGACCTTTCAGATCTACTTCGCGGCGCAATTCGACCGCCCGTTCACGGCCTCGGGCACCTGGCTGGGCAATGCGCTGTCGCCGGGCAAGCTCACCGCGAGCGGCACCAAATCGGGCGCCTTCGTGACCTTCGACACGACCCAGGAGCCGGTCGTGCAGATGAAGATCGGCGTCTCCTTCGTCAGCATGGCCAACGCCGAGGCCAACCTGGCCGCCGAGAACGCCGGCTGGGACTTCGACGCCGTGCGCACGGCCGCGCGTGACCGGTGGAACCAGGTGCTCAACCGCATCGAGATCACCGGCGGCAGCGATGCGGAACTCGAGCAGTTCTACACCGCGCTCTACCATGTCTTCCAGAACCCCAATGTCTCCAGCGACGTGAACGGCCAGTACATGGGCTTCGACGGCTCGGTGCACATGGCCGACGGCTGGACCGTGTACCAGAACTACTCCGGCTGGGACATCATCCGCTCGTGGACGCACCTCATCGGCGCCATCGCGCCGGAGGCGCCGGACATCATCCGCTCGATGGTCGACGACGGAGAGAAGGGCGGTCTGCTGCCCTTCTGGTCGCACCAGAACGTCGAGTTCAACGTCATGGTCGGCGACCCTGGCTCGGTGAACGTCGCCAACGCCTACGCCATGGGCGTGCGCGGCTTCGACACCGACTCGGCGCTGCAGCTCATGCTCAAGTCGGCGAGCAACCCGGAAGACACGCAGCGCTTGGGTCTCTCCGACTGGCTCACGCACCACTACGTGGGCGGCAACGCGGCCATCTCGCTCGAGTACGCCATGGCCGACTTCGCCATCTCGCAGTACGCCGGTGCGCTCGGCAACACCTCGGTGCGTGACGAGTACCTCACGCGCTCGCACTACTGGACCGAGAGCTGGAACCCCGCCAGCCAGCTGATCGAGCCGCGCGCGGGCGGGCTGCAGCCGGGTGCGGCCGCCGCGCGCATCTACGAGGCGCAGGTCTTCGGCACCGCCAATCCAGCCACCAACCTGGCGCTCAACCACACCGCCACCGCGAGCGCTTCATGCGGCGACAGCGAGAACCCGTCCAAGGCGGTGAACGGCACGACCAACGGAGGCTACAGCGACAAGTGGTGCGACAACAGCAGCCAGGACAAGTGGTGGCAGGTCGACCTGGGCAGCGCGCAGTCGATCGACAAGATCGTCCTCCACCACGCGGGCGCGGGCGGTGAGTCGACCGACTGGAACACCCAGGACTTCACCCTCAGTGTCAGCACCGACGGCGTGACCTTCGAGACCGTCGCCACGGTCACCGGCAACACCGCGAACGTCACCACGCACGGCTTCACCGCGCGCGAGGCCCGCTACGTGAAGCTCTCCATCCAGACGCCCATCAAGGCCGATCCTCTCGGTGCGTGGTCCTGCCAGCCCGTCGATCCGTCGAAGGATTGCGGCTTCATCGAGGGGAACGTGTTCCAGTACGTCTGGATGGTCCCGCACGACCTGGAGGGCCTGTTCACGCGCATGGGCGGCCACGCCACGGCCGACGAGCGCCTCGACGAGCTCTTCACCGAGCTCAACGCGGGCACCAAGCGGCCCTACTTCTACATCGGCAACGAGCCCGAGCACGGCACGCCCTGGATCTACAACTTCGCCCAGAAGCCCTGGAAGACGCAGGCGATCGTGCGTCGCATCATCGACGAGACGTTCTATGGCGGCCCGGGCGGCCTGCCCGGCAACGATGACCTGGGCTCGACCTCGGCCTGGCTCGTGTGGAGCTACCTCGGCATGTACCCGGCCATTCCTGGCACCGACGTGCTCGTGATCAACGGCCCGCTGTTCCCCAGCGCCAAGGTGCACCTGGCCAATGGCCACGTCGTGACCATCGAAGGGGAGGGCGCCGGTCCGGCCTCGAAGTACATCCAGAGCCTGGCCATCGACGGCAAGGCGAGCACGAAGACCTTCGTCCGTTTCGCCGACATCGCTCCGGGTGCCACGCTGAAGTACGTCATGGGCGCCACGGCCAACGAGTCGTGGGGCAGCGGCGAGGGTGATCGTCCGCCGAGCTTCACGCCGTAAGTCGCTGCCTCTCGCTCCAAGGGATGGAGCAAAACCCCGGGCGCCCTCAGGCGACCCGGGGTTTTCTTTTTCCGCCTCAGGACGCGTTGCGGTCCCTTGACGCGGTCCGACTCATTCAAGCTTGCAGCAGAAGGCCTTGGCGATCGCTTGAGCGGTCGTCGACGACGTTCCTCTCAAGGCACAGGCGTAGACCGTTTTTCCGCCCACCTCCATCACATCGGAGGACGTTCCGACGGACGACGAGGTCGAACGGCACGAGCCACCCGTCAGGAATTCCCCATCCGCACAACCCTTATAGGAGCCGGGAAGGGAATAGTCGTTTCGCAGCGGTCCCTCCAGCACACGGCACGACATCGACCTGGGCGTTCCCTGGGGCCCCGTGGCGCCCGTGTCACCCTTGAATCCCTGAGGCCCCTGTGCCCCTTGAATCCCCTGCGGCCCTTGCGGCCCCGTGTCGCCCTTGGATCCCTGCGGCCCTTGCGGCCCTTGCGGCCCCTGCGCCCCTTGAATCCCCTGCGGCCCTTGCGGCCCCGTGTCGCCCTTGGGTCCCTGCGGCCCTGTGTTCCCGATCGTCACATCAAAAGAGTCGTTCTGCTCCAGATTGGGGCCGGTCGACATCGACAGCAGATAGGAGCCGGGCTGCAAGAAGGCCGAGGGGAGCTCGACGGCGACGGTAGAGGGGCCATAATGCTTGACGGCCACGCCGACCTCCGCCACGTGGACGACGGGCGCGACCCCAGTGGAGGTCAAGAAATTGCGGCCATAGATGAACATCGTGCGCAGGGCGTGGTCCACCTCCACGTTCGTGATGACCAGCTGGCTCTGGTTCTCCTGGGCTCGCGCCTCGGTCGAGAGCGAGAGCCCCGCCATCAGGCCAGTCATCAGGCCCAGGTGCGTGGTCAGGGCAGACATGCGCAGCTGGATCGCCAACGTCTTACCGCCGAAGAACTTCGTCATCTGAGTAGGGCTTCCTTGATGGAGTGAATGGGGAATGGGGATCCCGCTGACATTGAATCGGTTCAACTCGTGTCCACAGCTACTTTTCTTCCAAAAGCGTGGGGAGTCGTCCTCCTCCCGGCACGTTCTCGGTGGCCAACTCGTTGAATCAGCCTTGTGCCAGCCGCGCGATCACCGCCGCGGCCCGCGTCAGCTCATCCTTGCTGACCTGGGGGTCCAGAAGCTCGGCCGCGATTCGCCGCGCGGTCGGTACCGCGTCCGCGACCAGTTGGCGCCCAGGCTCGGTGAGCACCGCGAACGTGACACGTCCGTCATCCTCGCTCGCCTGGCTGGTGATGAGGCGGCGCTTCGTCAGCGGGCGCAGCATCCAGGTCACACCCGAAGCCGTCAACCCGAGTTGTTGGGCCAGATCCGTTCGCCGCAACCGGCGCCCGGGTGCCTGGTCGAGCACCTGGAGAAGGTGCAGATCATTGAGTCCGATGCCATGCACGGAGCCGAGGGCGGAGTCAAAACGGCGGATCGCTGTCGCGTGGGCCCGGTTCAAGTCGAAAAAGAAAGTCAGGTGGTGCGCGGACATGCACTCCTCGTTTTGTTGAGCACTCAAATAAACCGCTTGCGGAAGCCGCTGCGGCGATGTTACTTGAGTTCTCAAGCAACAGCGAGGAGAGAAGCGCATGTCCACCGAGAGCAAGACGGAGCCCCGTTCTCCCGCCAAGCCATTCTGGCTGAGCGGCCACTTCGCCCCGGTCGCCAACGAGGTGACCGCGCACGAGCTGCCCGTGGAGGGTGAGCTGCCGTACGGACTCAACGGGACCTATGTGCGCAACGGTCCGAACCCGAAGGACGGCGTCTCTCCCCATTGGTGGTTCGGCGACGGGATGGTGCACGGTGTGCACCTCGCGGGGGGGAAGGCGCGCTGGTACCGCAACCGCTACGTCCGGACCGCGAGGTACACCGGAACGGCCTTGGCTCCAGAGCGGCGGTTTCGCGGGGGCGGCACGTCGAACACCCACGTCATCGAGCACGCGGGCCGCATCCTCTCGATGGTCGAGGCGGCGCTGCCCATGCATCTGGACCGGGAGCTGTCGACCGTCGGCGTCTTCGACTTCGGCGGGGCGGTGGACACGCCGATGACGGCGCATCCCAAGCGGTGCCCGTCGACGGGTGAGCTCCACTTCTTCGGCTACCAGGTGGTGCGTCCGTATTTGACCTATTACATCGCCGACGCGGCGGGCCGGGTGATTTCGAAGCGGGAGATCGAGGTCGAGGGCGCCTGCTACCTGCACGACTTCGCCCTCACGGAACGGTACGTGCTCTTCTTCGATTCGCCCGCCCGGATGATCCGTGACTGGGGCGCGGGGATGCCATTCGAGTGGAGCGACTCCCACCAGACGCGCATCGGCGTGGTGCCGCGCGAGGGAGGCGAGGTGCGCTGGTTCGACGTCGAGTCCGGGCAGCTCTGCCACACCGCCAATGCGTTCGAGCGCGCTGGAACGATCGTTCTCGAGGCGATCCGTTCGGCGCGTTTCGAAGCGGCTCCGCCGTATCTGTACCGCTGGGAGATCGACCTGGAGTCCGGCCGCACTCGCGAGCGGCAGCTCGACGACCGCCTGGTCGAATTCCCCCGGATCGACGATCGCCGCACCGGGCGGCCCCATCGCTACACGTACGTCGTCGAGATGCTCGACTTCGTCGACGGTGCCCCGACGAGGTCACTCCTGCGCCGCTACGACGTGGAGACGGGCACCTCGCTCGTTCAGGAACTCGGCCCGGGGCAGCTCCCCGGCGAGTGCGTCTTCGTCCCCAAGAGTGAGCAGTCGCCCGAAGACGACGGCTGGCTGCTCAGCCTCGTGCGCGACGGTGCGCGTGACGTCAGCGAGCTCGTCGTCCTCGATGCGGGCCACTTCGGCGCGGCACCGGTGGCGCGCGTCCGGTTGCCTCAGCGCGTCCCGTTCGGCTTCCACGGCAGTTGGGTCCCGGCGGCGGAGTAGCGCCCGGCCCCACGGGCCAGCCGTGGTCAGGCCCGTGGGCAAGGAGGCGTCTGACCCGCGGCATGAATCCTTCCGAGGAGTTACTTCTGATTTCCGCTGGTTACCTCGTTGCCCGCCCGGTGGAGCGCTCGCCCCATATGGACGCGAGCCTCGTGCCCGCGAGGCTTCGGACCGCTTCTGGCTGCCTCGCGCCAATCGCGCCGGGCACCTGGGCCATCGACTGGGCCCGTTGCGACGAGGCCGAGCGGGTCTCGGCGGCCACGCGCTTCGGGCTCCCGCCCAGCCGACTGGCGGAACTCATCAACTGGGTGACACACCGGTTCGACCAGGACTTCCTCTGGCCCAACGTCTTCCTGACACTCGAGGGATCCCGGGAGTTCTGCGCCACCTTCGTCCCCGCCGACAGCGATGCCTTCATTCTCGGCCTGGCACTCTCCAGAGAGGATGTCGATGGACTTCCGTGGCGGACGGAGCCAGATCCGGCAGTGGGCGAGGTGGGGCTCCGTCGAATCCTCTCACAGGGTTTTCCGCCAGCAGAGGGGGGCGTGCGCCTGGGCTCGGACGTGCTCGGAGCGGAGCTAGACGGAACCCTGCACTCGTACCTGTGCAATGGGCTCGAGCACGCCTTCTCGCGGGAACTGGGAGCCTGGCCGAACGAGCATGGCCTGTTCGATGACCATGCCTTGGCCCGGCGGTGCGCGGTGTACGCCGGACGCGATGATGTCGGAGCAGAACCCATCCCCTGGCGGGCCTGGGTGCTGACGGAGTACCCACGCCAACCCCCACAAGCCGCCCCTGCTCGTTAGTTCAACTCTTCCGCGGGCGCGATGAGCTGCTCGCGCAGCAGCGCCACCGGAGTCTCCCAGTGGTCCTCCCACCGGAAGCTGGCGAACTGACGGGAGTCGGCGCCGCGCCGGAACGCGGCCCACAGCCGCCGGACATACGTGGTGGCATTGAAGCCAGGGATGTGTTTGTGCACCTCCTTCGAGGAGTTGAGGAGGATGAGCAGTGAGGTGCGCAGGTGGAGGTTGCCCAGGGAGAACGCCTGCACCTCCATCTCGCCCATGACATCGGTTTTGTAGCCGGTCACCAGGTGGATGAAGTCGTGTGTCTCGCGCAGGCGCTTGGCGATGTACTGGGCGTCATTCTTCGGCGGACTGAGCGTCTCGATGGGCTGTAGTCCCTGTTCGCGGTAGTAGCGCGCGAACTCGTGGCCGAACGTCCCCGGCGGCAGCTTGCCCAGCGCCTCCAGGTTCAATTCCGAGGCACTCAACGAGGGCTTGTCGGCGAGCAACCGGCGGCCCTCGGCGTGGCGGGAGAACTGGCGGGCGAGCTCCTTGCACCTGCCCAGCTCGACGCTGTCGTAGAACACGGCGCCGAAGGCTGGATTCGTGGGATAGTCCCTCAGCACCTCGAGCGTCTTCATGCCCGTCCGCAGGCGGGTGAGCAGCGAGGGGTTCTCGGGAAGGATCGGGAGAGGGGGAAGCTCTACAGGGGTCTGGGTTTGCATCATTGGGTGAGCTACCTCGGAAACGAGGGCCTGCTTTCACTCTCCGGAACTCGCTCCGGGAGGAAATAGGACACGGGGTGCCAGCCACGAATGCCTCGAGAGCGAGGCGTAGCGGCTGACCGTTTGGTCAGTGATATTCTGACCCCCGGTCAGTTTTTCGTCCAGACCCCTGGCTCCGATCGTTGTCCTCCAGGCGTTCCGGAAGAGGGTGGAACGCCCGGTCGGTCAGTCCTGTCTTCCCAAATCCGCGAAGCACGCGCCCCGCGCTCACTTCCCCTGGAAGCGCGCCTCGCGCCGCTCGATGAAGGAGCGCAGTCCCTCCTGCACGTCCTCGCTCACGTAGATCTGCCGCAACCGCGGCATCAAGTCCTGCGCGGCCGCGTCCGGCCCCTGCTCGCGCGCCAGCCGCGCCGAGGCGAGGGTGGCCTGCACCGCCAGCGGCGCCTGGCGCGCCACCGCCTCGGCGAGCGCGAGTGCACGATCGAACTGCTGGCCGGGCTCCACCACCTCCTGGACGATGCCCATGCGGTACGCCTCGGCCGCGCCGAACTCGTCTCCGGTGAGCAGCCAGCGCATGGCATTGCCCCAGCCCGCCACCTGCGGGAAGCGCAGCGTGGCGCCCCCGAAGGGGAAGATGCCGCGCTTGACCTCCAGCTGGGCGAAGCGCGCGTCACTGGCCGCCACCGCCATGTCCGCGGCCAGCATGAGTTCCACGCCGAGCGTGAAGCAGATGCCCTGTACCGCGATCAGCAGGGGCTTCTTGCGCCGCTCCCCGAACAGGTGGAAGGGGTCCACCGCTCCCTGGGGAACCATGGTCTCGCCAGTGCCCACCTTCGGCCCCACATCCGCCAGGTCCAGGCCCGCCGTGAAGTGCGCTCCCTCCGCGTACACCACGGTGCAGCGCACCTGCTCGTTCTGGTCCGCCTCCGTCAGCGCATGGGCGAGGGCGTGCAGCATCGCCATGTCGAACGCGTTGCGCTTGGCGGCTCGGTGGATGCCCACCAGCGCGACGTGGCCGCGCAGGGAGAGCGAGATACGGGGGTCTGGTTGGGACATGGGTCGGGCACTCCTCGAAAGAAGGGTGGAGCGCGGGACTCTAGATGACCGCCCGTGATTCTCACTCGGAGTGTCGCTGGAATTTCCGCTAGCTCACGGGAGGTGACACCTCGCCGCCCTGGAGCTCCCGCTCGCGCATCCGCAGGTAGTGCGCGACGGCCTCGGCGATTGCCCGGGTGAAGCACTGCGCGAGGATCCTCGCCTCCTCCAGCCGGACGAGGCCGTGCCCCCGGTTCTCCACCAGTTCGAAGATGCAGTCGTGCAGCACCCCGTACTCGCGCACGATGTTGGACAGGGTGAAGCCGATGAGGAAGCGCTGCTCACCGTGCTCCCATCCCAGGGGGCCCACCCGGTGCGTTTTCGGCTCCACCCCTTCTTCCTCCCGGCGGAGGGCGGCGATCACCTGCCGCAGGAAGTCCGGGATGTGGTCGGCCAGCTCGGGCTCGGAGAGGGGGCCGGGCGCATGGTGCCGCAGGACCCGCTCCCGCCATTCGTGGAAGAGCTGCTCCTGCCCGGTCTCCATCATGTCGGCGAGGCTCTCCATGGATGCCTCCGTGGGTGCTTGGAGGAACATTGCCAACCCCCGGGCGGCGGCAGCAGGGGGGGCCCTCCAAGGAGGCAAGGGCCCGTCGGGACCGGACCCCGTGCGCGGTGGGCTTTACCGTCTGGAGGAGGGCGGATTACTCCGAGGGGCGCAGGCGCGTCGCCGCCCACGTGGCGTCCACGGCCACCTGGGCGATGCCCCGCAGACCGAGCCGCTCGGCCGATTCCCAGCCCCGGTCCCGGTTGAGGTCCGTCTCCACCTTCGAGGACTGCTTGGGGTAGGCCACCCACAACAGCGTCGTGGGCGTGAGCACCGGGCCCAGTTGGGACATGCGCTGCTCGAGCTCGGCCTGGTCGCGCACGAAGACGAGGAGGAAGGGCGCTCCCTTGCCGAGCTTCGTCCGCACGCGGGCTCCCTCGGGCAGCTCGCCCAACAGCGTGGCCACGTC
Organism: Cystobacter fuscus; assembly: GCF_044360685.1. GTDB lineage: Bacteria > Myxococcota > Myxococcia > Myxococcales > Myxococcaceae > Cystobacter > Cystobacter fuscus_C. The sequence continues at coordinate 3,873,450 of NZ_CP043491.1, forward strand.
CCCCGGAGCGCCCAGCACCACGGCCTCCATGCCGGGCTTCAGGAGCATCTTCTGCCCCAGGGGTTTGGTGCTCGGGGCCGGGCGCTTCACCGCCTGTCGCGGGGTGCTCTCGGCGCGGCGGGGGGCGGCCTTCTTCGCGGCGGCCTTCTTCGCGGGCCGGGTCGTGGTCGTGCGAGTCGTGCGGGCCATACCCGTCTGTCTAGTCCGGCGGCCGGGAAAAGAAAAACCGCGCCCCCGGAGTGCGGGGACGCGGTGGGAAGAGAGGGGCGGCGCAACCGCCGCCGACTCAGGTGCCCGTGCCGGTGGGCGGAACGGGCGACTTGCCGTCCTGCACCACCAGGCGCAGCTGCCCGGGGTTCGCCACGAACGAGGCGTCCACCTCGCGCTCCAGGTACGTGTAGCCGGACAGGCCCTCCTCGTACATGCGCAGGAGCTGGCGTGACTCGTCCAGGGACAGCCGGCCGTTGCGCAGCGCCACCTCGGTGGACTTGCGCAGCTTCGCCACGAGGTCGTCCTTGTTGTAGCTCACGTAGTTGAGCACCTCGGTCACCGTGTCGCCCTCCACCACGTGGTCGATCAGGTAGCCGCCGTTGGGCGCCAGCGACACCTGCACCGCGTGCGTGTCACCGAAGAGGTTGTGCAGGTCGCCCAGGATCTCCTGGTAGGCCCCCACCAGGAAGATGCCCAGGTAGTAGTCATCGTTGTTGAGCGGGTGCAGCTCCAGCGCGTCCTTCACCTCGCGCTTGTCGATGAAGTGGTCGATCTTCCCGTCCGAGTCGCAGGTGATGTCCGCCAGCACCGCCTGGCGCGTGGGCCGCTCGTTGAGCCGGTGGATGGGCATGATGGGGAAGAGCTGATCAATCGCCCACGAGTCCGGCAGCGACTGGAACACCGAGAAGTTGCAGAAGTAGGTGTCCGACAGCTGCTTCTCGAGCGCCTCGAGCTCTTCGGGGATTTCCCCCGACTCACGCGCGATGCGCATGATCTTGTGGCACAGCGCCCAGAAGATGTTCTCCGCCATCACCCGCTGCTCCAGCGACAGGTGGCCGAGCGAGAAGAGGGTGAGGCTCTCCTCCTTGTACTCCTGGGCGTCGTGGTAGGCCTCCAGCAGGTTCTTGTTCGTCACCTCGCGGAAGGTGGACAGGAGGTTGCGCACGACGCTGGGCGCCTTGTCGTCCGCCTTCTCCGGCACCTGCACGGGATCGAACTCGCTCGTTCCCAGCACGTCCACGATGAGCACCGCGTGGTGGGCCACCACGGCGCGGCCCGACTCGGACACCAGGATGGGGTGCTGCACCCCCGCGGCGTCACAGGCCTCCATCACCGAGAACACCACGTCGTTGGCGTACTCCTCCGTGGTGTAGTTCATGGAGGAGGTGAAGTTCGTCTGCGAGCCGTCGTAGTCCACGCCCAGGCCGCCGCCCACGTCCAGGTACTTGAGCGGCGCGCCCAGCCGGGCCACCTCCACGAAGAAGCGGCCCACCTCGCGCAGCGCGTTCTTCACGTTGCGGATGTTGGAGATCTGACTGCCCAGGTGGAAGTGCAACAGCTCGAAACAGGGCAGGAGCCCGGACTCCTTGAGGAAGCCCAGGGCGCTCATCAGCTCCGAGGAGGACAGGCCGAACTTGGAGCGGTCTCCGCCCGAGGCCTCCCAGCGGCCCGCGCCGCGGCTGGACAGCTTCACGCGCATGCCGATGCGCGGGGCGATGCCCGTCTTGCGCGCCACCTCGGCGATGAGCGGCAGCTCCGAGGGCTTCTCCACCACCAGGATCACCTTGCGGCCCAGGCGCGAGAAGCGCAGCGCCGTCTCCACGTACTCCTCGTCCTTGTAGCCGTTGCAGATGACGAGCGCGTCCTCGCGATCCAGGAGCGCCATCACCGCGAGCAGCTCCGGCTTGCTTCCGGCCTCCAGGCCGTAGCCGAACTGCTTGCCCGTCTCGACGATCGTCTCGGCGACGTAGCGGTGCTGGTTCACCTTGATGGGGTACACCCCCTGGTAAACGCCCTTGTAGTTGTGCTCGGCGATGGCCTTGCGGAACGCCTGGTTGAGGTGCACCACGCGGTGGCGCAGCACGTCCGTGAAGCGCAGGAGCAAGGGCAGGCCGATACCCCGGCGCCGCACCTCGTCCACCAGCTCCTTCAGGTCCATGTTCGGGGCGGTGGGCCCGTCGGGATGGACGCACACATGACCCTTGTCGTTGACGCCGAAGTAGGGCGAGCCCCAGTTGCGGATGCCGTAGGTGTCCTGGGCATCGGCGAGGGTCCAACGGTGCTGAGGAGTGATTGGAGGCATCGGCGTTCCTGATCTCCCGGTCTGGGGTTGAGTTCCACCAACAGTGGATGGCGCGGGAAGTATCGAGAATCCCCCCGGGGTTCAACCCCCGCCTGCGGGGCAAGCGGCCGAGCACCCCCCTAGAACCGCCCGCGCTGGGACGGATGGGCCGTTGTCTGGTGGATTCTTACTCTCCTGTAGGGAACACGTCCGTCAGCCGGTCTGGCGCCGAGGGGAGGAGACATGGAGTCGTCCGCACGCAGGGACTCACCGATACTGACGCCGAGAGAGATCTACGAGCGGTTGGACCGCTACGTCATCGGCCAGGAAGCCGCCAAGCGCGCCGTGGCCATCGCCGCCCACAACCACCTCAAGCGCATCCAGGCACGGCGGATGCGGCGGGGCTCGCTCATCAAGAAGTCCAACATCCTGCTCATCGGACCCACGGGCAGCGGCAAGACGCACATCGCCCGCAACCTGGCGGACATCCTCTCCGTGCCCTTCACCACCGTGGACGCCACCGAGTACACGGAGGCCGGCTACTACGGCAAGGACGTGGAGGTGATGGTCGCGGACCTGCTCTTCAAGAGCAACCACTCGGTGGAGGACACCCAGCGGGGCATCATCTTCATCGACGAGGTGGACAAGATCGCCCGGCGCTCGCAGGGCGCACGCAACGGGGCGGGCAGCCGGGACATCGGTGGTGAGGGCGTGCAGCAGGCACTCCTCAAGCTGCTGGAGGGGCGCGAGGTCTTCGTCCCCATGAATGTCACCCAATCGTTCAACCGGGGTGACATGGTGCCCATCGACACCCGGGACATCCTGTTCATCTGCGCGGGGACGTTCTCCGACCTGCAGGAGTACGGCAGCCAGGGCGAGTCGCGGCCCCTGGGCTTCGGCGCCCCGGACGTGAAGAAGCTGCGCCGGCGCATCACCACCAAGCAGCTCGTGGATTTCGGGATGCTCTCGGAGTTCCTCGGGCGTCTGCCGGTGGTGGTGCAGTTGGATCTGCTGGGCGAGCCGGAGCTGTTGCGCGTGCTCACCGAGCCGCCGGATTCCATCGTGCGCGAGTATGGCGAGCTGCTGGGCCTGGACGGCATCGAGCTGGACTTGAACGAGGAGGCGCTGCGCGAGGTGGTGCGCTTCTCCGTGGACAAGGGGCTGGGCGCGCGCGGCCTGCGCTCCATCCTCGAGCACGTGATGGCGGACGTGATGTTCGAGGCGCCCGAGCGCCGCCACCGCCGGGTCACCGTGGACGGGGCCTTCGTGCGCGCCCGCCTGGAGGGTCTGGAGGCCGGGGCGGGGCTCGGGGCCTGACGCGCGCGGGGGGGTCAGTCGCGCTGACTGGCCCTCGCCGCGGCGCCCAGCCGGGCCACGAACTGAGGGTCCTGCAGCAACTGGAGGGCGAGGTTGTTGCGCAGGACTTCCTGGGTGTCTCCTCGCTCGAGCGCGGCGCGCAGGTTCTTGTTCGCCATGGCCTTCTGGAAGCGGGAGTCCTTCTTCAGTGCCTTGTAGGCGGGATCGTCCGCCAGGCGGCGGGCTCGCTCGGGATCGGTGGACACCTGGGCCACCACGACCAGGTCCCGCACGGCGGAGAACTGCGTCATCTCGAAGAGGTTGTAGCGCCGCGCCAGATCGAAGGACACGGAGTCCTTGGGGGACACGCCGAGGTTGCGCCCGGCCACCACCACGTACTTGTCCACGAAGACGAGCGCGCTGATCATCACGTAGGCGATGAGCACCACCCTGAGGCCGCCGAGCACGAAGCCCACGACGTTGTCCGCGCTGCGCTGCTCCGGATTCCTCGCGCCCATCATCCGCCGCAGCAGGGTGGTGAGCGCGTAGCGCACCGCTACCAGCACGACGATGAAGAGCAGCAGGGAGCCGGCGAGCGTGCCGAAGAGCAGTGGGGCGCCGCCGAGCGCCTCGGCCATCCGCGGGCCCACGTACGGGCCGAGCTTGCGCGAGACGAACCACGCCACCGCCACCGCCACCAGGCCGGCGATCTGCCGGGCCCCGCCGGTGATGGCGCCCGCCACGGCGAACAGCAGCACGAGCCCCAGGAGGATGAGATCGATGGTCACGGGGAAGTTCCTCGGCCTGTCGGGGGCTCGTCAGCGGATCTTGAAGCTGTCGCCCCCCTGCTTGCGTGACTCCTCTAGCAGCACCTTCTGCACCTCGGCGAGCTTCTCCTTGTAGCGAGTGTTCGCGGGCTCATAGGTGAGGGCCATCTTCAGGTTGCGCTCGGCCGAGGCCCAGCGCCCCGCGTCGGCGTCGGCCGCGCCCGTCTGGTAGAACTGGCGGCCCTTGGGATTGGAGCCGATCTGCTCCTCCACCTGCCGCTTGGAGGCGGCGCGCGTCTCGGACTCGGAGGACTCGGTGAAGCGCAGCTTGTGGGCGCGCTCGGGCCCCGAGACGTCCGCCGTGTACTGCCGGCGCTTCGCGTCGTCACGCAGCACGTAGTAGGCCTCGGTGACGCGCTTGTAGAGCTCGTTGACGCGCTCCTTCACTTCCTTGTCCTGGAGCTGGAAGAAGCGGTCCGGGTGGTAGGCGCGGCTCTCCCGGTAGAAGGCCTTCTTGATGTCCGAGGGGGCCGCGGTGCGCTCCACCCGGAGGATCTCGAAGTAGTCCATCTGGTCGAGCCGGGCACAGCGCTCGGCGAGCTCGGCCATGGGGTTGGACGCGGCGGCGGGCGCGGGGGCGGCGGGAGGCGGGGGCGCGACGGCGGGCACCACGGGCGCCACGGAGGGCACGAGCGGCGCGATGGAGGGCATCGCGGGTGGAGGAGGCGGCTGGAGCGCGGCGGGAGGCGGCGGCGGGGGCCGGGCCATTCCCACGCTCGAGACGGGCCGCCCGGAGCCGGGGGCGGGCGGGGGCGCGACCGGGACGGCGGCGCTGGACAGCGGGGTGCCACCGGGGCGCGGGGCGGCGGGCACGACCGGGACGGCGGCGCTGGACAGCGGGGTGCCGCCGGGACGCGGGGCGGCGGGCACGACCGGGACGGCGGCGCTGGACAGCGGGGTGCCGCCGGGGCGCCGGGTGACGGGCACGGCCGGGATGGCGGCGCTGGACAGCGGGGTGGAGCCAGGACGCGGGGCGGCGGGCACGCTCCCGGCGGGCGCGGGAGGAGGGCTCGCCGGGGCGGCGGAGAGGGTCGGCACCCGGGCGGTGGGCCGAAAGGAGGGATCGTTCGGAGGCACTCCGACAACGGGCCGTGTGCCCGAGGGCGTCCCGGTGGAGGGCGCCACGGGGAGCCCGGCCGAGGAAGGCCGTGCTCCCGACGGGGGAGACGCCGGACGCGGCCCGAGCGACACGGTCGACACCTTGACCGTGGGGCGCTGGCCTGGCTCCGAGGGGATGTCGGGCGGTGGAGGCGGGGGAGGCTTGCCCGCGCCGTTGTGTGGAGGCTGTGACATCGCGCGGCTCTATCTGCCTCGGCGGGGAGCGGCCACGGCGGGCAGGTCCGCCCCTCCATGGCCCGCGAGTTGGAGTTGTTGATTGGCCTGGATGGAGCGCTGGATATCCGCCTCCGACAGGCCCGAGGACATGGTGAGCGTGGTGGACGTCTTCTGGCCCGTCTCCTGATCCGCCGCGGAGACGTTCACCATGCCGTCGGTGTTGATCTCGAACGTCACGTCGATCTTCACCTCGCCCCGGTAGCCCACGCGGAAGCCCGAGAACTCGAACTCGCCGAGCATCTCGCACTCGTCGGCGCGGTTGCTCTCGCCCTGGTAGACGCGGATCTTCACCTTCTCCTGGCCGTCGCGGCTGGTGGTGAACGTCTTCGAGCGGTCGATGGGTACCGGTGTGTTCTTCTCGATGATCTTCTCGGTGTAGCCGCCCACCGTGCCGATGCGCAGCGACAGCGGCGTCACGTCCACGAGGAAGGTCTCGGTGGCGGTGTCCAGCAGCGCGTTGGCCTGGAGCGCCGCGCCCATGGCCACCACCTGGTCCGGGTTGATGCCTTCCTTGGGCTCCTTCTGGAAGTAGTGGCGCACCGAGTTGCGGATGATGGGCAGGCGCGTGGGGCCCCCCACGAGGATGACCGCGTCGATGTCCGCCGCCGTCATGCGCGCGGACTGCAGCGCCTCGTCACACACCTTGAAGGTGCGCTGCACCAGGTCCATCACCATCCGGTTGAATTGATCCTGGGTGAGCCGGGCCGTCAGGTCCAACACCTTGCCCTGGGAGTCCTGGCAGATGCCCTCGCACCGCACGTCCGCCACGCCCTGGCCGCCCACGTCGATCTTCGCCCGCTCGGCCGCGTCCTTGAGCATCTGCAGGCAGTACTTGTTCTGCCGCAGGTCCAGCCGCGTGCGCTTGAGGAAGTCGTCCGCCAGCCACGTCATGATGCGGTCGTCGAAGTCGTCGCCGCCCAGGTACGTGTCACCCGCGGTGGACAGCACCTCGAAGACGTCCTTGCCGATCTCCAGGATGGAGACGTCGAAGGTGCCACCGCCCAGGTCGTACACCACCACGCGCTGGCTCACGTCCCGGCCGAAGCCGTAGGCGAGCGCCGCCGAGGTGGGCTCGTTGAGGATGCGCAGCACCTCCAGCCCGGCGATGCGCCCCGCGTCCTTGGTCGCCTGCCGCTGGTTGTCGTTGAAGTAGGCCGGCACGGTGACCACCGCCTTGGTCACCGGCATGCCCAGGTAGCCCTCGGCGATGGCCTTCATCTCCTTGAGCACCAGCGCGGAGATCTCCGGCAGCGAATACGTCTCGCCCCGCACGGCGATGCGCACCGTGTTGTTCTCTCCCTCGACGATCTGGTACGGCATCACCGCCTGCGCCTTCTTCACCTCGTCGGAGAAGAAGTAGCGCCCGATGAGGCGCTTGGCCGAGTACACCGTGGACTCGGCGTTGGTGATGATGTTGCGCTTGGCCGCGTTGCCCACCAGCACCGAGCCGTCATCGAGGAAGGACACGCAGGAGGCGTGCGTCGTCTCGCCCCACTCGTTGGGAATGACGAACGGCTGACCGTCCCGGACCACGGACACACACGAGGTCGAGGTGCCCAGGTCGATGCCGATCGCGATCTCTTCCGACATTCCGTCTCCGCTGTCGCCTGGCGGGCCGTTGGTGCCCCCACGCTCGGAAAAACGCCCGGATGTTAGACACTTCGAAACGGGCGTGTCAAACGTTCATTCTGGTTAAAACCCAGTGGTTTCAAGGGGTTGGCGTGCCTGCTACCCGCCGAAGAAGGACACTTCCAGGCAGCGCACGAAGAGGTTGGCGGCGGCGTGGAAGAGGGCCGCGCCCACGACACTGCCGGTGCGCTCGCGCATCCACCCGAAGAGCAGGGCGGGGAAGAAGACGGACAGGCGCCACACCTGGAAGATGGCCAGGTGGCCGAGCGCGAAGAGCAGCGCGGTGAGCCAGAAGGCGGGCCCCAACCGGACGCCGAACACGCGCCGCCCGTGGGGCCAGGCATCGCGCAGACGCGCCTGCATGTAGCCCCGGTAGAAGAACTCCTCGGGCAGGGCCACGACGAAGAGCTGATCCACCACCCACTCCGCGAAGCGCGGGGGCAGCCGGGGTGTGAAGTGCGCCGGGCCCCGGAAGGGCGCGAGCAGCCGCGCGAGCTCCGTGGGCAGCAGCGGGAGCACCTCCGTCCACAGCGCGAAGAGGCCGAAGAAGAGCGGGAACACCACCAGGCTCATCCCCAGGAAGAGGCGCACGTCCTGGCGCCAGGTGCGCGTGGACAGCCCGTAGTCGCGGTAGTCCTCGCCGCGCCAGCGCATGGGAATGAGCGGCAGGTAGAGAAAGCCCACCGTGGCCACCAGCTTGGGCACGCCCGTGCCGCCGAACAGCAGGAAGGAGACGATGATGCCCAGGAAGCCCAGGCCCCACAGGCCGAGCACCTCCTGGACGGCGGTGGGACGCCAGGGAGCCGCCGCGGTGGCGCTCACGGCGTGGCCACCCGGGTGACGAGCTGCTGCTTGACGGCGTCCAGGGGCAGGGCCCGGCAGCCGCGCCCCTTGCGCTGCACGGACACCGCCACCAGCCGGCCCCGGGTGTCGAAGAGGGGGCTGCCCGGAGGCAGCGCGACGTCCACGTCGATGAAGGGCTCGGGGGCCTCGCGCGCCAGGCCCGCGGTGGGGGTGTCCTGCTTCCGGCCCTTGCCCGGCACCACGCCGATGAGCCACTGGCCCGCGGGGCTCGCGGCGGACACCTGCACGGGCACGGCGGGGTAGCTGCCCGCGGGCGCGGCGACGACGGCCACCTTGAGCATCGCGTTGGCGAGCACCACCGTGGCCGGCAGGCTCTGGCCCGCGAACTCCACCCGCGCGGCCTCCAGGTCGACGTGGCGCACGGAGGTGAGCACCTGGCCCTCGGCGCCCACGATGATGCCCGGCCCCGCGCCACGCCCGCCCCGCACCTTCACCACCGAGCGCTCATACAGCGCCAGGGTCTTCTGGAGATCGGCACGGGTGGGTTTGTCCGCGGCGAGGACGCCGGTGGAGACGAGGGCGAGGACGAGGGGCAGGAGGCGCGTCACGACGCGCGGGAGCCTAGCACCCCGTCACGCGGCGCGCTGCTGGCGCAGGGTGGCGATGAACTGCTCGGCGGGCAGGGTGTTGAGGACATCACCCCGGCGGGCCCATCCCCGGCGCGCGGTGCCCAGGGAGAAGGCCAGGTTGCCGAGGTCCGCCGCCCGGTGCGCGTCGCAGCTCACCACCAGTTTCACCCCGCGCTCGAGCGCCATCCGCACGTGCTCCGTCTTCAGGTCCAGCCGCTCCGGCTTGCCGTTGACCTCCACCACCACGCCCCGCTCGGCCGCCTTGTCGAGCACCTCCTCCATGCGCAGGGGGTAGGGCTCGCGGCCCGGGAGCATCCGCCCCGTGGGGTGTCCGAGGATGTGCAGGTGCGGGTTGTCGAAGGCCTTGAGCAACCGGCGCGTCATCTGATCCTCGTCCATGCCGTGGCGCACGTGGATGGAGCCGATGACCACCTCCAACTGCTCGAGCACGGCGTCGGTGTAGTCGAGCGCGCCGCTCTCCAGGATGTCCACCTCGATGCCCTTGAGCAGCCGCACGCCCTTCACGGTGTCGTTGACGCGGTCGATCTCCTCCCACTGCCGGCGCAGGTCGTCCTCCTTGAGCCCGCCGGCGTAGATGGAGGCCTGGCTGTGCTCGGTCACCGTGAGGAACTTGAGCCCCAGGGCCTGGGCCGCGCGCGCCATCTCCTCCAGGGAGTTCTTCCCGTCCGACCAGGTGCTGTGGGCATGCACCGCGCCCTGGAGATCCTCCCAGGCGACCAGGTCCTCGGGCAGCTTCCCCGCGAGCGCCGCCTCGATCTCCCCCGTGTCCTCGCGCAGCTCGGGGGGGATGTACTGCATGCCGAGCAACCGGTAGAGCGCGGCCTCGTCGGGCACGTGCAGCTTGGTGCCATCGGCGCGGTGCACCCCCCACTCGGAGATCTTCAGTCCCCGCTCCTGGGCGAGCCCCCGCAGGCGCACGTGGTGGGCGCGCGAGCCGGTGAAGTGGTGCAGGGCGGTGGCGAAGTCCTCGTCGGGCAGGACGCGCAGGTCCACCTGGAGATCCTTCTCGTGCAGCCGCACCGAGCACTTGCTCTCGCCCCGGCCGATGACGTGGGCCACCTCGGGCGCGGCGCAGAAGGCGTCGAACACGGCGCTGGCTCCGGCCGCCGAGGCGATGAGATCCACGTCCCCCACCGTCTCCGCCCGCCGGCGCAGGCTGCCTCCGACGCTCGCGCGGATGACGCCCGGCAGGGTCTGCACGGAGGCGAGCAGGCGCTCGGCCACGGGCAGCACCTCGCCCAGCAGGCGCCGGGGGGTGTTCGAGCGCCGGTACAGCTCGATGCCCGCGAGCAGGTTGGCCTCGCTCTTCTCCCCGAAGCCGGCCACCTGGCGCACGCGGCCCTCGCGGCAGGCCTTCTCCAGCGCGTCCACGCTGTCCACCCCGAGCTGCCGGGCGAGGAGCACCGCCTTCTTCGGCCCCAGCTCCGGCACCCGCACGAGCTCCAGTGCGCCCGCGGGCAGCTCGGCGCGCAGCGCCTCGTAGGAGGCGAGCTGGCCCGTGGTCAGCAGCTCGGACACCTTGTCGGCGATGGCCTGGCCGATGCCCGGCAGCTCCTGGAGCCGGCCGTCGCGCAGCAGGGCGCCCAGGTCCTCGGAGAGGCCCGCGAGGCGATCGGCGGCGATGTCATAGGCGCGGCTGCGAAAGGGGTTCTCCCCCTTCATCTGGAGGAGGAGCGAGATGTCCCGGAGGACCTGGATGACGGTGGCTTTATCGGGCGGCTTCACGGGGAAATGGTAATGCCCATGGAATGAGGGTGCAGGCGAGCGGAAACACGGGGGAGGTGGCAGGACTCCGGGTCTCCGAGGGGCTTGCTCCGCTCCCTGCTCCTCGGGGCTCCGCGCAAGACCCTCCCGTGTCCGCGCCGAACCAGGGTAAAGAACCTCCGATGCTGTTTCCAGGAAGTCACGAGGAATGGAGCCGATGAAGATCAAGCTCGGACCGGCGGATTTCGCCGAACAGGAGATGCGGGGCTACGAAGTGGGCAAGCGCAACCTGTGCGTGGCCCGCATCGACGGGCGCTACAAGGGGCTGGACGACTGGTGCAACCACGCCGGCTGCCTGTTGTCCGGCGGACGCATCGAGGGCAACCGGGTCATCTGCCCCTGCCACGAGGTGGGCTTCGACATGGACACGGGCAAGAACGAGACCTCGCCGGGCGTGTGCGACGACCAGCCCACCATGTCGATCGCGGTCGAGAACGGTGAGCTGCTCGTCGAGCTGTCCGAGAAGGATCTCTAGGAGAACAGATGGCACACGAGGGACACGAGCACGACCCCAAGCATCACCACCACGGCCATGACCATCACCATGACCACCACGGCCATGGCCATGACCCCCACCACGGCCATGAGCATGGGCACGAGCACGCCCATGACTCCGGGCATGAGTCGAAAGCGGCACGGGAGCACAAGGCGCACGCGCCGGTGCACGTGAGTGCGTTCGTGGTGACGTGCTCGGACAGCCGGAACGCGGCGCGGGACGAGAGCGGCCGGGTGCTGCGCGAGGTGCTGGAGGCCGAGGGCCACACGGTGAGCGGCTACAAGGTCATCCCGGACGAGCCCGAGGCGATCCGCGCCACGCTGGCCGAGGCGCGCGAGACGGGCGCGCGGGCCGTGCTCTTCACGGGTGGCACGGGGATCGGACGCCGCGACAGCACGGTGGAGACGCTGCAGGGGCTGTTCGAGAAGACGCTGCCGGGCTTCGGTGAGCTGTTCCGGATGCTGTCGTACCAGGAGATCGGCAGCCCGGCGATGATGTCCCGCGCCACGGCGGGCACCTGGCAGGGGATGATCCTCTTCGCGCTGCCGGGCTCGCCCCAGGCGGTGCGGCTGGGGATGCACAAGCTCATCCTCCCCGAGCTGGGTCACGCGGTGCGCGAGCTGACGCGCTGACCGGGTCGAGCAAAATAGGCGTTGACGCCCGCATCTGAGTTGGAGGCGCAGAGCGGGCGTGTTCGAGCTGACGCCAGGACCCGAGGAGAAGAAAAAGCGCCGCGAGAGGCGGCGCGACCCCGTGCCGCGCTTCAAGACGGACAAGGCAGCGCAGTTGGGTGAGGTAGCGGGTTGTCCCGAGTGGCAGGTGCCCGAGGGACACCTGACGCGGCACGTACGTGAGTGGGTGGAGAAGCTGGACACTGGCCACTTGGAGGAGGCGGTGCGCGAGGCCCGGCGTGTGTTGGTGGGAGCGGGGCTGCCCGAGGACACGCCCCCCGCGGGTGGCCGCGGACGCGGGCTACTGGTCCTCGGCTGACTTGTGCTTTGCTTTCACCCAGGTCCACTGGGTGGATGTGCTGGTGGCCGAGCCGCCCAGCACCGGCAAGCCCACGGGCACAGGGGGCTTTCACGGCCGTGACGCCTTCGTCCTCGACTCCCAGCAGCGCTTGGTGGTGTGCTTGGCGGGCTGTCAAATGCGCGGCCCCTTTTTCGACAAGGCCCACAACTACGTTGGTTGTGGCTGCGTTAGGTTCAACACCACGCGCTCTGTGGTGGCCCCTGCGCCGGGGCCCGCGAGGTGACCATGGCATCATTTCGTGCGGGCGCCTCGTCGAGGTGTGAAGCCTACTTCTTCACCTGTAGCTCCACGACGCGCGCGGATGCGATCTCCCCCAGGATTCTCCGCAGGCTTCCAGCATTATTGCCTCCGAGGTCGAAAGCCCTCCGGTTCCCGGTTCCCGATCTTGGCGTGCCCATGCACACCATGACCGCATCGGGCCGCTCATACAATCTGCAGAGCGGGCCGGTGGGAATCGGCTGGTCGAATCCAAGACTGCTCATCACGGGGTCGAGGTTCGTCAGGAAGCCTGGGGTATCGCCCTTGAGGCTGCCGCTGCTGGTGTGCGGTGCCCTGTCGATGCGGAAAAGGGAGAGCGCTCCCCACGCCAGCATCTCCCTCAGCGTCTCGAAGCCGTCGGTCAGTTCCTTGCCGCGGGCTTCGCGCGAGGTGACCATGGCATCGTTTCGTGCGGGCGCCTTGAAATCGTAGAAGAGATGCAGCGGCATCATCTCATCGGACTCGTAGGCGATGAGCAGGAAGCGGGGATCGGGCTTGACCAGCTTCTGGGCGTAACACGCCAACACGCGCTCGGCCGAGAAGTCCAGGGTGGGGTAGGCCAGGCTCCCCATGCTCTGGCCCATGCGGCTCAGGAACCAGCGATAGAACGGAGGCAGGGGGCGGCCGGCAATCCGCTCGATCTTCTCAATCGTGGCAGGCGTTGCGCCCCGCCACTGCTCCGCGAGCCCAGGGACAGTCCGCAGCAGCAGGCTCTCCATCTGGGGCTCTACTTCCTCTTGTGTTGGCATTGCGTCTCCTGGACTTCCGGGCAGATCATCATCGGGAGGAGGACACAACAGGTGCCGCACGGCGGGACCGTCTTCCCATGATCGAATGGACCTGCGACCACCGTGCCGCTCGCCCTGTCCCGGAACTTTATCTTCCCCCGAGTCGGCCTGCCCTCGGGATGGAACCACTGCTCGGTGATGCCGCCAGGGAAGGCCTTGTCCTGCATCACGAGCAAAAGCGCTTTAGGGGCGGCACAGCGTCCCGGCGGATAGGCGGCGGGTAGCTGCTGATTGCGGCGGAACTTCTGGTACTCCTTGTTGGCGTCCACCCAGACGGTCTTCACGTCGTCCGCTTGCTTGTTGAACCGTTTCTTGAGGAACTTGAAAACCACATTGCGCATGGTGAAGCCGTCAGCATCGTTCTCGGCGTCCTCGTCCTCGTCCTCGTCCTCGTCCTTTTCTTGTTCCTCCTCCTCGTCCTTGGGGGTCTGGGCGTGGTTCCATCCGAGCTCTTCCGCGCTGGCACAGAAGTCATCGTCCGTTTCTCCCGAGCGCTCGGCATAGTGCTTCGCCTTGCACTTGCACTGGACGACTCCGAGCATCGTGGCGTTCGGGTACTCCTTCTTGGCGAGCTTCTTGGCCAGCCGCTCAGCGTTGACCTTGGTCGCCTTCGTTTCCTTGATGGAGCCCTGCTTGCCATGTGACTTATTGCACAGCGGGCACTTGTCATCTCCGGTGACGAAGATGACGGGCCCGTCGGCCTGGACCACGCCCAGCATCGTCGCCGCGTTGGCGGGGCTCCCGTTCGGTCCGCAGTTGTTGAGCATGGGGTCACCGAGCAGCTGGACGTTCTTCCCGTCGAACTTCACATCCATGGCTCCGGGGCCCACGAAGCTGGTGCGGCCCTCTACGTTGGCGGAGGCAATCCCGCCGCCGGTGCCCTTGCTAGCGACGTCCCCCATGGAGCCAAAGGTGGCGCCCTGGATGGCGACCTTCTTCCCCGCGATGGTCACAGTCTTGGTGTACTTCTTTGGGTCCTGCCCGCTCTTGCCGATGTTGGGCAGCGGCGTCGGGACGAACGGCGCCGGAGGCCCCGGCATCTTGCATACGTTGGGCAGCGTCGCCGCGGCGATGCCGCTGCTGCCTTCCGTCACGGGTGTCTTCGGTGCGTTGATTGAGACCTTCGGCATGGATGTGACTCCCTAGGACCCCCGTGGATCCTGCAACAACATCGCTCCACGTAAGCCGCCATCCGAGCCTGCTATCACCATGGCTCGCGGGCCTCGCGCATACCCCCGGGCGAATGCCCGGACCGCCAGGACGCCCCCGAGCGCTCCGGAGGCGGCACCGACATCGCCCCAGCAGCTGCTCGGGGCCCTGTGGCCGGTGGACTTCCAGACCGATGGCGTCCGCAGCACGACGAAGCCCCACTCCTCGCTCCGGTAGCGCTCGCCATTGATGTCCGTATACAGGTCGTCGACCCCTTCGTGGGGCAACTCGAGCCCCACAACGGCACCCTCGACGGCCTGGGTCATCCCGACGCCGAGCGAGCCCGTGCTGCTGTCGCGAAGCTGGCGCTCCCGCGCGGTGTGCGCTCCCCGCACGACGGCCAGCCGTGACAGCCCCAGGCGGCGCCGCGGCCCGGCGCTCATCAACGCCAGACAGGCGGCGCCCTCGCCGGGCGTGAAGCCACTGCGAATCCCCGGCTGCGCGAACCGGCGAGCCTGCTCCAGCCAGAGGAACGTCTCCGTGTGGTGGTAGCTGTCGGCGCCCGCCACCAGGAACAGGTGGTCCCTGCCATCGGCACACTCCCGCAGGGCCTGCTCCACCGCCCGGAGCGCTCCTGCGTGGCCGCGCCCGGCGAGCACGACGCGCGCGCCGGAGCTTTTCCCGCGATAGCGCGCCTCCACGGCGTTGACCAGCCAGCCCTCGTCCTCCTCTGAGAACCCGGGGCGGGCCTCCGGGCACGACAGCAGCACGCTGAGCCGACTGCGCTGGAGCGCTTCAGGGCCCAGCTTGACCTCGACCTCACCCAGCGCACTCTCGAGCAGCGGCAGGAGCCGCTCCCGCCCCTCCAGCTTCGGGTCAAGCAGCCCGTCTGAGGCAATCACCACGGGCTTGCCCTGGGCATCGGCGAAGGGGTACTCGGCGTAGCGGGAGATGCCAGCGCGCACGGCCGCCGCACTGCTCTCCGCGGTATACCCGACGGGGGTTCGCGCGCCGACCGCAACGACTTCGAGGGAGGTGCTCATTCCTCCTCCCTCAACTCGGCGATCTCCGTCTCGTCGAGGTAGTCCGCATCCAGCGCGGGAACACACAGCGTGCCCTGCCACACCAGCGAGAGGCGTCTGGCTTCAGGCTCCACGAGGACAGTGCTCAGACGTGCGCCATGCTCCTCGCTCCGCCGTCCCACGTGCGTGGTGAAGCCGAGCGAGATACGGGGCAGATCGAAGCGCAGGACGCCTTCGGGCGTCATGTTCACCAGCTCGACCCGCTCGCCGCCGGTGAGGGGCCCATCGAGCCGCTGGTCCCCGGGGGCACTCAGCGCGAAGGCGGGGTCGTAGTCATCGGGGAGCAAGGGTTTCTTCGTGCGCTCCCACCGTGCGTCGTACGTCCCCGCGAGCTTGCGCCGCGGCATCCAGGCGGGGTCGATGGGACCGAACCCTGCGGGGCCTCGGGCCGCCGGGTCGCCACTGGGATACTCGATGGTGTGGGCGGGCTTGCCCGCCAGTTGGGCATTGCGTGTCGCGAAGCCGCGCCCGATGGGATTCCGCTCGTCGATCCGATGCTTGCTGGGGTCGGAGTCCGTCAAGTCGTAGCCCCCGAACGCGGATTCATAGCGAATGGGGCTCGTGGTGAAGGGCCGGGGCCGGCTCATCTCCACCCCGAGCATCCCCCGAGAGTAGGTGCGCGGCCCGTGCACGAGCAGAACCTTGTGGAGCGGTCCGAGCCTCAGCGAGACCGGCACCGTCTCGGTGGGCTTGCCGCGAGGCGCGTGCGCGCAGGCGTCGAGCAGCACCTCCGTGCCCGGCTTCACCGCCAGCAGGTCCGAGTCGTAGCGCAAGCTCGACTGACCGGGCTCTCCGAAGTACTCAGGCATCAGCACGGGAGGATGCTGCTCGTCCGCCAGTTGGAGTCGCCCCCCAGGCCCGATGTCAAAAGTCGCCTTGACCGCAACGAGCCACCAGTGGACCCCGTCCTTGTCACGCGTCCAGTTTCGCTCCGCTGCGTATGCTGTGCGATTCTTCAGTGCCCACATGGGACTTCAATCCCCAAAGGTACGCGCCAGTGGACGTGTCGACACGTTCTCGCGCACGCGCTCTGCTCCGGCCAGTTCCGCGACCTGTCGGGCTGTGAACGCAAGTGTCTGTACGTCGTGTGCGCCCTGCGTCCTCAGCGCCAATTCCCGTGCGTGGACATGCCGTCGACGCATGGGCCCCCTCGCCAGCGCATCCAGCAGCGCCGTGCCACTGAACGGCTTGCCATCCAGGTAGCGCGCACTCCGCGAGAAATCCTGTCGCGCTCGTTGCCACCAGTCAGCGACTGCTGCGCGCGCCGGCACCGGCAGTTCGTCCTCTTGTTTGGAAGTCAGGTCTGCTTCGAGATCATCTTCCTCATCAAGCATGGGCGTGGGACTGGGTGCTTGCTCCAGGCCGACCACGACAGGCAGCCGCGGGTCCCCATTCTCGAAGAGAAGCGCCGCGCGCTGGCAGCTCTCCACCGCAGTACGAATCTCTCGGGGGTGAGAAGAATGGTACGCCGTGCTGGGCACGGGCCCACGCGGTTGCCATCGAAATCTACCAGCCAATGCCCCTCGGCGTCCGTGCCGAGAAACCAGCCCAACCTCATGCTCCAAATGGGATCGAGCAGTGTCTGCTCCAGCGGCTGCCCGTCCCCTTTGCTTGCCGGAACTTCCATTCTTCACCCCCCTGCTTAACTACGGCGATGCCGTAGGTATAGACTCGCCGGCCCTCATTATCTCCGTAAGCCAGGATTTGGGAGTCTAGCATGCAGGGGCGGCAGGAGGCACTTGTTCGGCGGCGGGCTGGTGCAGGGAGGCGGAGGAGGAGAGGGCTGTGGCCCGCAAGGCCGTGCGCGGCGCCGGTAGTGGGGCTGAGCACCCCCATGGGGCACACTGCTGCCCTGACCGGGTCGAGCAAAATAGGCGTTGACGCCCGCATCTGAGTTGGAGGCGCAGAGCGGGCGTGTTCGAGCTGACGCCAGGACCCGAGGAGAAGAAAAAGCGCCGCGAGAGGCGGCGCGACCCCGTGCCGCGCTTCAAGACGGACAAGGCAGCGCAGTTGGGTGAGGTAGCGGGTTGTCCCGAGTGGCAGGTGCCCGAGGGACACCTGGCGCGGCACGTACGTGAGTGGGTGGAGAAGCTGGACACTGCCCAAGAGAGTGCTGGCGGTATGTGTGTACGCCAGCCTGATAGGTGCGCACGCTCAAGCGCAGCCGCGAGCGGCTGGAGGAACTGGCCGCCCAGGACGTGACAACGCTCTCGGAGGACCAGCGCCAGGAGCACCAGGCCAAGGTGCTCAAGCTCAGGGGGCGGGAGGCACCGCGCGTTGCCGCTCCCGCTCGAGCCGCTCCAACAGCCGGCGGGCGGGAGCGAAGCCGGGCCTGAGCGCGAGCGCCTCGCGCAGGTGCTGCTCGGCCTCGTCGAGGCGGCCCATCAGCAGCAGCACCTGGGCCAGGCTGACGCGGGGCTCGGGCGCCTGGGGCTCCAGCCGGACGGCGGTCGCGCACTCCTCGTGGGCGTTGGGCCATTGCTTCAGGTTCTTGTGCACGAGGCACAGATTGACCCAGGCGCTGGCGTCCTCCGGCTTCATCCGCACGGCCTCCTGGAGCTCGGTCTCCGCTTCCGGCAGCCGTCCCATCCGGGCGTAGGCGAGCCCCAGGTTCTTGCGGACCACGGCGTTGCCCTGCCGACCGCGCTCCAGGTGCGGGATGGCCTCGGAGAACTGCCCCCGATCGATGAGCGCGAGGCCCAGTGCGCTCTGCACGGAGGGTTCCTCGGGAGACTTGCTCTCGGTGTCGCTCCACAGCGCGTAGCCGTCGTGCCAGACCCGGTTGCGCAGGGCACTGGCCACGCCGCCTCCCAGCACCACCACGGCCAGCGCGCCCACGAGCCACGGGCGCGAGGCCGGCCGGTGCTGGAGCAGGGCCTCCAGGCCCCAGCCCACGAACAGGACGAAGCCCACCGAGGGCAGATAGAGATAGCGCTCGGCGAAGGCGTTCTTCCCGAGGGCGGGGATGTACAACAGGGGCAGGAGGCAGCCGAGGCACCAGGCCAGCGCCACGAACGCGGTGGGCTCGCGCCGCCAGAGGACGAGCGCCACCACCCCGAGGCCCACCAGGGCGGCCAGTCCGGAGAGCACCCGCGGGTCTCCGAGCGACTCGGCGGGGACGAAGAGGTGGTAGGCGTTGAACTCGAGTGGCAGGACGAGCGCGCCCACGTACTGCGCCAGAAGGGGCAGGGTGTTGAGAATCAATCCGCCGGTCCCGAGCTGCGTGTGATGCAACGTCCGCCCGAGACCCGCCAGGGCCGGCAGGCGCAGCGCGGCGTAGACGGCGAGCGCCACCGCCAGCGGCGCGTAGCGGCCCACCCACTGGCGTGCGCTCCAGGCGCGGTCCCCGAGCGCGACGTCGTACACGCCCACCATGCCCAGCAGGAGGATTCCGGGCTCCTTGAACAGCAGGGCGAAGAGGAACGCGAGGCCCGCCAGGGCACTCCGGAGCGTCAGGCCCGGCCCGGAGGTCATCATCCACCACGACGCGAGCACCACCCCCAGCGTCATCGTCACGTCGTTCACGGCCGCGGCCCAGGCCACCGCCTCGGAGTGGATGGGATGCACGGCGAAGAGCAGCCCCGCGGCGAGCGCGGCGAAGGGGCCCGTCCGGCGACGCGCGCACAACAGCAACCCCACCTGGTAGACGAGACCCGAGACCGCCACGTGGCCGAGCAGGGACACCAGGTGATAGCCCCAGGGCTGGAAGCCGAAGAGGGCGTGGCAGAGCATGAACGTGAGGTGGACGAGGGGCCGGTAGTAGTTCTGGCTCACCCCCCCTTCGTCGTGGAACGCCCAGAAGTGCGAGCCGAAGATGTCTCCCAGGTGCTCGGGGCCCTCGAGCCAGGGATTGGTCTGGATGAGCACCACATCGTCCCAGACGAAGCCGTTGGCGAGGACGTTGGCGTAGGCGAGCAGGGCGCAGCCGCACACCAGCGCGAGCGAGGACCAGCGTTGCCGGGCGGAGGGGGCCTCGGGCGGGCCGTCCGGGACGGGAGACGGGGAGGGCGGGGACACGGCGGGACCGTACCATGGGCTCGCTTGCCTCTCAGGTAAGGACCGTGCCCCCGCGGTCCAAGCCTCCTTGGAGGGAAGAGCCGGGTGTGGGAAGAGGTTGCTCCAGACCACGCTCCCGCCTCGTCATGCCCCCGCGATCCTCTCCCTCCACCGGCCTGAGTCCCAGTGACGCGCGGCGCCTGCTGCCGTGCCTGACGTCCTTCATGGCCTCCACGGACAGCCGGGCGCGCATCGCGTTCGATCCGCTGGAGTTTCCGCGCCGCTACCAGGATCCACGCGACATCGAGGTAGCCGGGTTGCTGGCGGCGGCCCTGGCCTACGGCCGCGCGGACCTGTTCCGGCCCAAGGTGGACGCCCTGCTGAAGCGCATGGGGGCTTCTCCAGCGGCGTTCGTGCGCGAGCTGGACGTGGCGGGGGCGCGCGAGCTGCTCGGCGGCTTCGTCTACCGCTTCAACGTGGGCACGGACGTGGCGGTGCTCCTGTTGGGGATGGGCCGGGCCCTGCGGGAGCACGGGAGCCTGGAGGCCCTCTTCGTCCAGGGACTGGAGACCCGCGGCTCCTGGCATGGCGCGCTGGACGCGTTCACCACCGCCCTGCGGGAAGTGCCCATGGAGCCCCTGCGCCGGGCGATGGGTCCCGAGCGGGGCTTGCAGCACCTGTTGCCC
This sequence comes from Cystobacter fuscus, assembly GCF_044360685.1. Lineage (GTDB taxonomy): Bacteria > Myxococcota > Myxococcia > Myxococcales > Myxococcaceae > Cystobacter > Cystobacter fuscus_C. The sequence goes on from NZ_CP043491.1 coordinate 3,893,514, forward strand.
TCGCCGCTCGGGGCGGGCGCGGCCAAGCGGCTCAACCTCTACCTGCGCTGGATGGTGCGCGGGCCGGATGGGGTGGACCTGGGCATCTGGAAGCGGGTGCGGCCCTCGGCGCTGCTCATTCCCCTGGATACGCACATCGGCCGCATCTCCAAGCACCTGGGGCTCACCCGCCGCAACGATCTGAGCTGGCGCACCGCCGAGGAGGTGACGGCCTCGCTGCGCGTGCTCGACGCCGAGGACCCGGTGCGCTTCGACTTCGCCCTGTGTCACTACGGCATGAGCGGGGTGTGTCCCACGAAGCCCGTGCGGGAGAACTGTGCCCGGTGCCTGTTGCGGCCCGCCTGTTCCATCGGCCGGGAGACGGTGAGGGCATCGCGTACAGGATGAAGCGCCCGCTGCCGGACGACACGAGTGGGCGGCGTGTACTCAAGGGGGCTGCGCGGTCTCTCCACCCGCCTTTCAGTCGCTCCTGCAATGGCAACATTCAGCTTTCTCTGGTCTGAAGCAGGTGGTTCCGGGCTTTCCCGACGAGGGGTCGCATCCGGTATTTTCTTCGCGTCGAGCCCCTCCGTGGGGCCCTGTTGCTCGGTGACGCGAGGGGCGCAGAACTGGCCGGAGTTTCTCGCCTGGAGCGAAGACGCCATGAAACCTTGTGAGGTTCGTCTGCAGGGGCGAAGCTGTACGAATCCTCTGACACCTTCTTCGAGGCTCGACCGGGACGAGGTCCGTGCGCTGAATGCCCAGGGCTTCGAGGGAGCGCACGACATCAGCGGAGATGGGCGGATGCTCCTCCACTGATGATGTAGAGAGCGCACGCCACCGGGGTCACTGCCAGGGATTGGGATGGATCTCCCCCCACACATTGAGGCCCGCTCCCCTCACCCTTGGGCGCCTCCACGCTGTCGCGCTCCGGACTGCGCGCTGACACCCGTGGACGGGAAGCCGGGAGAGGCACCGTGACTGTAGCCTCTTGCTCCGGTGGCTGGACGTCTTCGGCCCGAGGAGACAGCATGACGCAGACGCGTGGATTCACCGTGGCCTTGGCTGTGACCACCTTGTTCACGGGAGCGCCGGACGTCCAGGCCCGTGGCACGACTCCTTCCGATGCGGATGGCGAGGTGACGTTCGCCGCTGGTCTCACCGTCCACTGCGGTGACACCCTCACCACCCATACGCGCCTGACGCACGACCTCCACTGCCCCAGCTCGGCGCCCTTCGCGCTCCAGCTCGACGGCGACGGCATCGTCCTGGACCTGGGCGGACACACCATCCGCCGCACCGGTCCGGAAAACAGGAACTCACAAGGCATCGTGATCGCCAGGGGCCGGATGGTGCGCAATGGCACCGTCCGGGGATTCGGCAGCGGCATCACCACCGCCATCGGCGCGGGCCCGCTGAACGTGCGGCTGCATGAGCTCGCGCTCCTCGACAACGGCGCCGGCGTCTTCAACCGGGCCTCCCCTGGGAACTTCCTCATCACGAACTCACGCCTGAACGGGAACGGGAGCGGGCTGAGCAGCGAGTTCGATGCGTCCAATGGCAACTTCGACGTGCGGTCATCCCTCTTCACCCACAACGGGTCCGCGATGCTCGGGGACTTCCACTCCATTGACGTGCTCGACTCCACGTTCACGTCCAATGGGCTCGTCTTCCTCTGCTGGGAGAGCACCATCCGCATCAGGTCGAGCACGATCGCGTGGAACGACGCAGTGGGCCGCATCCCCAATGACCCCGGCTTCCGTGTCTGCAGGCAGATGCGGTTCGAGAACACGCTCATCGCGAACAACGCCGCGTTCGCGCCGGCCATCGATCCGGTCTGGAATCCGCTCAATCTCTCGATGCTCGACACCCTGGTCGTCCGCAACGGTACGGGGCTGGAGGCAGCGGCCGAGAAGGTCTACATCGACAGCAACACCTTTTATGACAACGCGAGTGGTCTGACCCTGTCCGACCGCGCGGGTTTCCCTATCACCTCGCTCACGGGCATTGTCCGCGGCAATCAGTTCCTGGCCAACGACGGCGATGGACTCCGGGTGCAGCCGCCCAGCACACCTACGGTGCTCAACAACCTCGCCCTGGGCAACGCGGGCTTTGGCCTCTACGCGCCCACGGCCTTCGACGGCGGCGGAAACGTCGCGCGCGGCAACACCGCGGGCGACTGCGTGGGCATCGTCTGCGCCATGTACTGACGTCCCCGCTGGCGGCGGCGCTCGCGGGCCTGGTGCTCTACCACCTTCTTCAGACACCTTCTTCAGACGAAGTGACGTAGGCTCTCCGCCCCAAGGGCTCCACGCGAGCCATCCTCATGGAAGCTCGCCATGCGCCATACATCCCCGACCCGTCTCGCCTCCGTGTCCCTCTGCGCCCTCGCCGCCGTCTCGCTCCTCACGGCCGCCGACACGCGAAAGCCCACCACCCAATGGCTCGCCCGCCCCTCCGAGGCCGCGCGCATCGCCCGCGTGGAGGCAGGACTCTCCCCCGTGGCCCTTCCCGGCGAGCAGACACGCCGCCTCTCCCTCCAGGAGTGGATGGCGCTGTACAAGATTCCCGGACTGAGCATCGCTGTGTTCGACAAGGGATCGCTCGTCTGGGCCAGGGGTTATGGCGTGAAGCAGTCCGGCGGCACTGACCCCGTCACCCCCGACACCCTCTTCCAGGCTGCCTCCATCAGCAAGCCCGTGACGACCCTGGCGGTGCTGCACCACGCCGAGAAGCGTGGGTGGTCGCTCGACGGGAACATCAACGACCAGCTCGTGTCGTGGAAGGTGCCCGACAACGAGTACACGAAGGAACAGAAGGTCACCCTGCGCCGGCTGCTCTCCCACAGCGCGGGGACGACGGTCCATGGCTTCAAGGGCTACGCGGCCAACGAGCCCGTGCCCACGCTCCGGCAGGTTCTCGACGGCGAGAAGCCCGCGAACTCCGCTTCCGTGCGCGTCGACACCGTGCCCGGCACGCTGACGCGCTACAGCGGTGGAGGCACGCTCATCGTCCAGCAGCTGCTGATGGACCAGCTCCACCAGCCGTTTCCGCGAATCATGCGGGAAGGTGTCCTCGCCCCCCTGGGCCTGAAGCACAGCACCTACGAGCAGCCACTGCCCAAGAAGCTGCAGCCCCTCGCCGCCACCGGCACGCGCTCGGGAGGCGCGAGCGTCGAGGGCCGCTGGCACACCTACCCGGAGCTGGCGGCCGCGGGCCTGTGGACGACGCCCACCGACCTCGCGCGCATCGCCCTCGAGGTCTCCAAGGCCTGGAACGGCGAGTCCCAGCGCGTGCTGTCCCAGTCGATGGCGAAGCAGATGCTCACCCGGCAGTCCGAGTCCTTCGGGCTCGGCTTCCAGCTCAACCCGGGCAAGGAGTGGTTCGGTCATGGAGGAGGCAACGAGGGCTTCAAGTGCTTCCTCATGGCGTTCGCCGACTCGGGCAGCGGCGTGGCCATCATGACCAACTCGGATGATGGCTGGCGAATCTTCGAGCGACTCACCGCCAGCGTGGCCACCGAGTACGGCTGGAAGGGCTTCACCGCCGAGCCCGACAGCCCCTCCACGACGGCGGACCTGCTGGCGCGCCTCGAGGGTACGGACGCCGCCATCGCCTGGTTGAAGGATCGGCGGCGCACGGCTCCAGAAGAGACGCTGTCCTCCGGCATCCTCAATGACATCGGCTACTCGTTGCTCAGGGGAGGCAAGGTCGCCGACGCCGTGAAGGTGTTCGAGGCCAACGTCGAGCTCTACCCCGAGGACGCCAACACGCACGACAGCCTCGGGGAGGCCTACCTCGAGGTGGGCCGGAAGGACGAGGCCATCACCCGCTACAAGAAGTCCCTCGAGCTGAACCCGAAGAACGACAACGCTGCGAGGATGCTGGAGGAACTCGGCGCATCCTCGAGCAAGTAAGTGAGCACCCTCGTGCGCCGCATAGGCGTGGACGTCGAACCAGTGGGCCCGGCAGCCGCCCGAGGGATTCTTGTCTGCCGTCCCGAGTGTGGGCCCTAGCATGTTGAGAGACGGAGGTATCCGGACCTGGCTCGCGGTCCTTGGTGGCATGATCCTGCCACTGCCTCTGCTGTGGCTTTTCTCTTCCAGCGCGCAATCCCTGGGTGCTAGGCGGGAGGAGAGTCGAATGACAACGCCCCTGTCATCAGCGAGTCGCTGGCGGCACTCTATCTCGTGGGATTTTCATATAAAACGGAAAAAGGCCCTATAGTTGTAAAACAGGAAATCTTTTGTTATGAGAGGAACCCGCTGCCGCGCCCGATTCCAGCGGCGCCTCCAGAGGGGAACTCCACATGAAGATGAGTATGCTGATGCTGGGTTTGGTGTCTGGCCTGATGATCACCGCGTGTGGTGGCCCTGAGCCCGAGGACGCCCAGGCACCGGCGGAGGAGCTCGGCACGACCCAGGGCGCTCTGTGTGAGGGCTGGGACTCGGGCGCGCGCAAGTGTTCCTTCCAGTGTTACAGCTACTCCACGTGGTGGACGACCTCGGCCACGGTGAGCTACGGCCAGTGTCAGGAATACGCCAACGGCCAGTGTGGACGGACCGCGTATGGCGCGTGCTGGAGCAAGTGAGCACCCCCATCGCTTCCCTGTGAACCCTCCTACCCCAAGGATTGCTCCATGAAGATGAAGACCCTGCTGCTTGGCCTCGTGTCTGGTGTCCTCCTCGCCGCCTGTGGCGGTCCACTCCCCGAGGAGATGGACGCCCAGGAGCAGCTCGGCACGACCGAGAGCGCGGTGTGTGAAGGCTGGGACTCGGGCGCGCGCCTCTGTACCTGGAAGTGCACCAGCAGCGCGTCCCAATGGTCCGCGGTGGGCGCGGGCGTCGTGGCTTACGGCCAGTGCCAGAGCTACGCCAATGCCCAGTGCGGACGGACCGCGTATGCCACCTGTTGGAGCAAGTGAGCCCCGTGCCTGCTACGGCCCGCCTGCGCCATTGGCAGGGAGACGGGTGGGTGGGCGGGGCGGGCCAGGCGCGCTCTACCCCCTGAGTGGTTGACGGGTGGGACGCGAGCGGGGATACACGCCCTCATGACGTTGGCATCGGTCGTCGGACAGCCACGAGCCATCGACGCGCTCCAGTCGGCGCTTCGGGGTGGCTCGGTTCATCACGCCTACCTCTTCGCCGGGCCGGAGGGCGTGGGCAAGGAGCTCACCGCCGTGGGGCTCGCCCAGGCGCTCACCTGTCCCGAGCAGCCCGATGTGGGCTGTGGCACTTGCTCGAGCTGTACCCGCCTCGCCAAGGGCGCCCACCCGGACGTGTCCTGGCTCATGCCCGATGCCGAGCGCGTGGATCGCGGCCTCGCGGGCCGCTCGGACTTCGCCACCACGCCCAGCCGCGACATCCGCGTGGATCAGATCCGTACCCTGCTCGAGCGCATCTGCCTGCGGGGCCTCGAGTCCAAGCGCAAGGTGGCCATCGTGGTGGACGCGCACCAGATGAACACCCAGGCGCAGAACGCCTTCCTCAAGACGCTCGAGGAGCCCCCCGCGGACACCACGCTCATCCTGCTGGCCTCGGCGCCGGACAAGATGTTGCCCACCATCCGCAGCCGCTGCTCCAAGGTGTCCTTCGGCCCGCTGCCCGTGGAACTCGTGGCCGAGCGCCTCCAGAAGGAGCGCAAACTGGACGAGCCGACGGCCATGCTCGCGGCGGTGATGGCCGGAGGCAGCCTTGGCCGGGCCATGGCGTTGGACCTGAAGGCGCTCGCGGCCCGTCAGGACGTCATCCGCTCGTTCGAGGCGCTCAAGCCCGGAGACGTGAGCGCGATGCTGCGCTGGGCCGCCACGTTCGGCGAGTCGCGCGAGGACGCGGAGCAGGCGCTCTCCATCCTCTCGCTGTGGACGCGCGACGTGGCGCTGGCGAAGGTGGGAGGGGAGCGCCTGGCCAACCGGGACCTGGACGCGCTCGCGCACGAGGTGGCGGCGCGCACGCACGAGTCGATGCTCCACCGGCGGCACGCGCTGCTGGACAAGGCGCGGGCGACCATCGTGGAGCGCAACGGCTCGCCCCGGCTGCAACTGGAGCGGATGCTCATTGAATTGCTGGAGGGGCGATGAGCGCGGACATCGAGGACGTGCTGGACGAGGCGCGGGCGGGCAAGGTGGTGCACCCGCTCTACCTGCTGTGGGGCGAGGAGTACCTCGTGCGCAAGGGCGCGGACGAGCTGGTGAAGGCGCTCTTGCCGGATGCGTCCGCGGGGCTGAACTTCGCGGTGCTGGACGCGGGCTCGCCGCGCGAGGTGGCGCAGGAGCTGGCCACGCTGCCGCTGTTCCCCGGGCGCAAGGTGGTGCTGGTGCGCGACCCGGAGTTCCTCGCGCCCAAGAAGGGCCGGGGTAACGCGCTGGGCAAGGCGCGCGAGGCGTGGACGGCGGGCAAGCGCAAGGAAGGCGCGCGGCGGCTGCTCGCGCTGGCGGCCCGGGCGGGGTGGGGCGTGGCGCAGTTGGATCCGGAGGCTCCGGGAGCGCCCTCGGCGGAGGAGTGGAAGGAGGAGCTCAACGTCGAGCTGGCGGAGGCGGATCTGCTCTTCCTCAAGGAGGTGGCCGCGTTCTGCCGGGAGGAGCGCATCAGCGCCCCCGAGGGGGACGCGAGCGCGCTGCTGACCCTCTTCGAGAAGGGGCTGCCGCCGGGGCACACGCTGGTGATGGCGGCCTCGGACGTGGATGCGAAGAACCCGCTGGTGAAGCTCGCGGCGGACAAGGGCCGGCTCGTCGAGCGCAAGGTGGCCTCGCGGCACAAGGACCTGGAGATCGGTCCGCTCGCCGAGGAGTTCCTCTGGCCGTTCAAGAAGAAGCTGAGCAAGCCCGCGGCGGATCTGCTCAAGGAGCGCATTGGCGGCAACGTGCGGCTGTTGCAGTCCGAGCTGGAGAAGCTGGCGACGTACGCGGAGGGCTCCACCATCGAGGCGGCGGACGTGGCGCTGCTGGTGGCGCACACGCGCGAGGAGGAGTTCTTCGAGCTGTCCGAGGCCCTGCAGAATCGCAACCTGAAGGCGGCGCTGGACTACACGGTGGACGCGATGGGGCAGGGGGTGCACGGGCTGCAACTGCTGGGCGCGGTGGCCTCCATCGTGCGGGGCATGCTGGAGAACCACGAGCGGCTGGAGAAGTACGCCGGGGGCTCGGTGCCGCGCTCGTTCAACGACTTCAAGGCGCGGGTGTTCCCCCGGGTGGAGGAGGAGGCCAAGGCGGCCAAGGGCAAGGCGCCGCATCCGTATGCGGCCTTCCTCGCGATGCAGGGGGCGGCCCGCTACAAGCGGCGCGAGCTGTTGGACGCACTGGTGGCGTGCGCCGAGTCGGACCTGTCGCTCAAGTCCTCGGCGAGCGGCAAGCTCGTCATCGAGCGGCTGTTGTGGACCGTGTGCGCGAGCGCTTGAGGCTCCGCGCGGGGGGCGCTTGAAGTGCTCCCTCGACACCCTTTCGGGCTTCAGGCGGCGATCACGAAGTCCGGATGGGCGACCGCGAAGGCGGCATTCCGCTCCGCTTGGGGCGGGTAGATCCACTGGGTGTTGATCTGACGCTTGAGCGCCTTGCCCGCTTCACGCGTCAGCTTCACCTGACGGTCCCATCCCTCGGTGAAGAGCGCGCCCCAGGGGCCGAGATCGAGGCAGGTGACGTACTTCGGCTGGCTGTACGGGTGGGTCGGCAGACCGACCAGCTCGGCGGCGGCGTTGTGGCCGGCGACGCGGCCGAGGATCACCGCGTGCTGGCAGGACATCGCCGCCAGGTGGCCTTCCTCGTCGGTCGTGACCATCGCCACATCCCCGGTGACGAAGATGCCCTCGGCGCCCTTGGCGCGCAGATACTGGTCGGCATGGACCCGGCCGAAGCGGTCGTGGTCGCCTGGGATCTGCGCGGCGAGCGGGTTGGCTCTCGCGCCAGCGGTCCAGACCACCGTGTGGGTCTCGATCCGCTCGCCGGTGGACGTGGTGACACCCTCCGCGTCGATCGCCACGGCTCCGGTGGAGGTGCGCACCTCGACGCCGCACTCGGCCAGGGCCTCCTCGATCACCGGGCGAGGAACCGGCCCGAGATCGGGGCCGATGGCGGGCGCCTGTTCCAGCACCACGACCCGGATCTTCGCGTCCTGGCCGAGGATGGCGCGCAGCCGCTGGGGCATCTCGGCCACCGTCTCGATGCCGGTGAAGCCACCGCCCGCGACCACCACCGTGTTCCGGGCGGCCGTCTCCGGCTTGTGGGCGAGCGCCTTCAGGTGCTTGTCGAGAGCGCTCGCGCTCGACAGCTGGTCGACGTTGAAGGCGTGCTCCTTGAGCCCGGGCACGTTCGGCATGAACAGGCGGCTGCCGGCCGCCAACACGAAGCGGTCATAGGGCAGCGTCACGCGCTCGCCCTCGGTGCCGAGCACTTCGACTTCATGCCGGTCGGCATGGATCGCCTCGATGGTGCCGGAGAGGTGGCGAACGCCCACCGCCTCGAACAGCGGCGCGAGGTCCGGCGCCATGTTCTCGAGCACCGCCTCATAGAGGCGCGGGCGGATGTGGAGGTGGGGGCTCGGCGACACGACCATGATGTCCACCTGGTTCTGCTTGCCCGCCAGCGATACGGCGCGCGCGGCGGAAATGGCTGCCCACATGCCAGCGAAACCCGAGCCCGCGATGACGATCTTCTGGTTCATTGTCTTGCTTTCTTTTGGGAGCCGGACGCAGCTCTCCGGTTCCGTCGTGCGGATACACGACGGCCGCTTTCTCGGTCGTCCGGCGGAAACCGAGAAAAAATTCAAGAGTTCGAGTGGTTCACGGCGTTACGCCGCGCGTCCGGTTCAGGAGGGCTCTTCGTGCGTGCGCGATTTCCGCGTGGATGCACGGTTGTTGAGCCGGTCCTCAATCCATTTCTGGACGTCGTTTGAAAACCCAGGCGGCGCCTTGCGGCCGAAAGTCTTCGCGACATCGGCGAGCGATTCCTTCGCCAAGGTGTCGCGCATCGCCTTCTCCGCGCGCAGCATCACGGCATGGATCGCGCAGACGCCCGCCATCGCCCAGGAGGGAGGATTGCCCTCGAACACGGCGCAACGGCCGCGAACCTGCTGACAGTCGAAGAGCGGCTTGTCCCCTTCGATCGCATCGATGACTTCCAGGAAGCTGATGTCCTCCGGGGCCCTGGCGAGCTTGTACCCGCCGCGCACCCCCTCGCTCGCGACGACGATCCCCGCCTTTTCGAGCTTGGGGAATATCTTGGCGAGAAAGGTGGGCGATACGCCCTGAAGCTCGGCCAGGTCTCGGCTGCTCAGCGGAGTGTCGCCCGCGCTGACCAGCCAGAGGAGGCAGTGGATGCCGTATTCAACGCTCGTGGTGAGGTGCGCCATAACACGGACTATATGGGTCCGTGTTCATGTCGGCAACCGAAAAACGAAGACAAAGTGAGTCCGAGTTGATGCACCGCGCCGCGAGGAGGCGTTCCTCGAAGAGGGGAGGCGGGCGAGCTGGCGTGCCTTGGCGGCGCCTGGCGGGACTACGCCGCCACCACCATGGCCTTCGGCTCCAGGTAGGCCTCCAGTCCATAGGGGCCGTTCTCCCGGCCGATGCCGGACTGCTTGAAGCCGCCGAACGGGGCCTTGGGCTCATGGGTGAGGGTATTGACCAGGACGCGCCCGGCCTCGAGCCGAGCGGCCACTCGCGCGCCGCGTTGGGGATCGCCAGAGACCACGTAGGCGTGCAGGCCGTAGAGCGTGTCGTTGGCGATGGCCACCGCCTCGTCCTCGTCGCGGTAGGTGATGAGCGACAACACCGGTCCGAAGATCTCCTCTCGTGCGATGGTCATGTCGTTGCGCACGCCGGTGAACACGGTGGGCTTCACGCACCAGCCGCGCTTCATGCCCTCGGGCCGGCCCTCGCCGCCCACCAGCAGGCGCGCGCCTTCGTTGAGGCCGAGGCGGATGTAGCGCTGCACGCGCTCCCACTGCTTCGCGCTCACCATGGGGCCGATGGCGGTGTCGGCATCGCGCGGGTCGCCGGACTTCGTCGCGCGCACCTCACGGGCGAGCAACGACTCGAACTCGGCCTGTCGAGAAGCGGGGACCAGGATACGGGTGCCGGCGATGCAGGCCTGACCGTTGTTCATGAACCCGGCCTGCACCGCCAGTGGCACCGCGGTGGCGAAGTCGGCATCGTCCAACACCACCATGGGCGACTTGCCGCCCAGCTCCAGCGTCACCCGCTTCAGGGTTTCCGCTCCGGTGCGAAGGATGGTCTTGCCCACCACGGTCGAACCGGTGAACGAGATCTTGGCCACGTCCGGCGAGGCGCTGATCTCCGCGCCCACCACCTCACCGCGCCCGGTGACGATGTTGAACACACCGGGCGGCAGGCCGGCCTCGTGCAGCGCCTGGGTGATGATGCGCGTCTGGATGGCGCTCATCTCACTGGGCTTGAGCACCGCGGTGCAGCCGGCGGCCAGCGCGGTGGCCAGCTTGCCGCAGATGAAGCCGGCGTCGTTGTTCCAGGGAGTGATGAGGCCGGCCACGCCCAGCGGCTGCATCACCACCCGAGCGGTGCCCGCCTGGCGCTCGAAGTCGTAGCGCGCCAGCACCTCGGCCACTTCGCCGATCACCTGGTGGGCATGGCTCGCCATCCAGCGAGAGCGCGACGCCGGCGCGCCGTACTCCCTGATGACGGCCTCGAGCAGCTCATCCTCGCGCGCGGCCACCGCCGCCCGCATGCGCTCGAGCATCGCGAGGCGCTCGGCCCGGGTGGTGCGCGAGAACGCCGGGAAGGCACGTCTGGCCGCGGCGATGGCGCGACGCGCGTCCTCGGCATCGGCCAGTCGCACCTGGCCGATCACCTCTTCGGTGGCGGGGTTGAACAGGTTGAACCATTCGTCGCCATGCGGGGTGACGAAGGCGCCGTCGATGTAGATCTGCTCGATGCGTTCCATGAAAGGACTCCGGTGGAGAAGGGGCTCCGGTGAAGGCCGGGGTGGTACCCGACGGAATCCAATCTGCGCGGGGCGGACCGTCCCGACAATCGGGTGTATCCTGCAAGGGCCGTTCTGAAAATCAGGACAATCCCCATGCACCGCTCAGGACTGATCGAACTGGAGACCGTGCTCGCCGTGGCCCGTCACGGCAGCTTCCGCGCCGCCGCCAGGCAACTGGGCATGTCCACCTCGGCGGTGAGCAGTGCGGTCGCCGGGCTGGAGGCTCGGCTGAAGGCGCGTCTGTTCCACCGCACCACCCGCAGCGTGGCGTTGACCGAGGCCGGCCAACGCTACGTGCAGCGCATCGCTCCGGCGGTGGCGGAGATCCGCGGCGCCAGCGAGGAGATCAACAGCCAGCCCGAGGCTCCGGCCGGCACGCTGCGAATCAACTCGCCGAACGACGCGGTGCAGATGATCTTCGAGCCCTTGCTGCTCGAGTACCTGAACCGTCACCCGCGGATGAATCTGGACATCGTCAGCGAGGCACGGCTGATCGACATCGTCGCCGACGGTTTCGATGCCGGTATCCGTCTGGCCGAAGCGGTGCCTCAGGACATGGTCTCCATGCCGCTCAGCGACGACCTGCGCATGGTCGTCGTCGGCTCACCGGCCTATTTCGCTAAACACGGCAAGCCACGGACACCGGACGACCTGACCGGCCACGCCGCCATCCGCATGCGACTGTCACACGGGGGTCTGTACCGCTGGGAATTGGAGCGCCGTGGCGAGGCCCTGGAGATCGATCTGCCGCCGCGATTGGTCCTCAACGATCAGCGCACCGTGCTCACGGCCGTTCGCGCGGGGGTTGGCCTGGCGTTCCTGTCCGAGTGGCACCTCGCCGATGATCTGGCCAGTGGCCGCCTGGTGACAGTGCTGGAAGACTGGTGCCCTCCCTTTCCAGGTCTTCGCCTGTATTACCCCAGGCACCGGTACGTCCCGGCGGGATTGAAGGCGCTGGTGGAGTTGATCCGCGAGAAGAACACCGCCCGCCGCGCCGCGCGCTGACCCATCTCCTCACACCTCCTGACGGGCGCCAGCGCTGTTCAAGGGGCGAAACGCTCGACGAGCAGTTGCAAGCGGCGGCGCAGCACACGCGTCGCCGGCAGGTCGGACTGGAGCCCCTCCACCGCGAGCATGAAGACCTCGGAAAGCTCCTTGTTCTCCAGGATGGCCTGCGTGAGCTTGAGCTGCATCCGGACGTGTTTCGCCTCCACCTGGGGGAAGAGCCGCGAGCAGACCTCGTACAAGTCGGCCGCCATGGGCGCGCCCATCAACTCGTCCCACGGCTCGAGCAGGAGGATCTCGTAGACACGCAGGAGCTTGTCCCGCTGGGAGCCGGGTGAGGCCAGCACCTGCTCGGCCCGGGGGTAGCGCTTCTCGAAGAGATCCTCGATGACCGCGGTGTAGATGTCGTCCTTGTTCTTGAACTTCCGGTAGATGAGTGGCCGCGAAATGTTCGCCCGTTTGGCGATGTCATCGAGCGACGTCTTCGCGTAGCCGAACTGGAGGAAGCACTCCAGCGCGGCCTGGAGGATTGCCGCCCGGCGTTGCGCGTCGCGATCCTGGCTCGTCTCATCCGACATGCGATCAAGTTGACAATATTCGCGTCCTTTGTCAATTTGTATCAGGAGGGCGGGCCTTCCCGGCCTGTGTCCCTCCGAGGAGCCGGTGAAGCCCATGAAGATCCGCAGCAGACTGGCGCGCGTGGCGCTCGGGACGGGGGGACTGCTGGCCGTCGTCCTCGCCATCATCGCCGCCGATGCGTGGACCGCCCTGGGTGCTCGTGCCAGCGGTGAGCGACGCGCGCGGATGGAGCGCTCGCCGCAATGGCAGGGTGGGCACTTCGAGAACCCGCAGCCGCTCTGGAATGACTGGTGGGGCTCGCTGTCGGCCATGTTCAAGGCGAGTCCCGACGTGGGCCCCGCCGAGCCGCTGCCCTTCATTCCCGGCGACCGCCACCGGTTCGAGACACCGCCGGCCACGGGGCTGCGCGTCACGTGGCTCGGGCACTCCACGACGCTGATCGAAATCGACGGCCACCGAGTCCTCACCGATCCCATCTGGAGCGAGCGCTCCTCGCCGCTGAGCTGGGTGGGCCCCAAGCGGTGGTATGCCCCGCCCATCGCGCTCTCGGAGCTGCCGCCCATCGACGCGGTCGTCATCTCGCATGACCACTATGATCACCTGGACCATCCCACCGTCTCGGCCATGAAGGACTGGGACACCACCTTCGTGGTGCCGCTCGGCGTGGGAGCGCACCTGACCGCCTGGGGTGTGCCCGAGGCGCGCATCGTCGAGCTCGACTGGTGGGAGCACACGCGGGTGCGCGGGCTCGACATTACCGCCACCCCGGCGCGCCACGCCTCGGGGCGGACCGGGATCGACAAGGACGCGACGCTGTGGGCCGGCTTCGCGCTCCACGGCCCCGAGCATCGCGCGTACTACTCGGGTGACACCGGGCTGTTCCCGGCCATGAAGGACATTGGCGCGCGCCTGGGGCCCTTCGACGTGACGATGATCGAGGTGGGCCAGTACCACAGCGCCTGGCCGGACTGGCACATCGGACCCGAGCAGGCGGTGCTCGCCCACCGGATGGTCCAGGGCCGGGTCCTCCTGCCGGTGCACTGGGGGCTGTTCACGCTCGCCGCCCACGGCTGGACCGAGCCCATCGAGCGCGTGCTCGCGGCGGCCGCACAGGGCAACGACACGGTCGTCGTGCCCAGGCCCGGCCAGAGCATCGAGCCGGGCGCTCCGTCGCCGCTCGAGCGCTGGTGGCCGGACCTTCCCTGGGACACCGCGGCGCGGCACCCCATCGTCTCCACCCAGCTCAACTGACATTCACCCAGGGGGTGCTGATTACATACTCCAATGCCTCTCAAAACCCCGTCTGTCATGGGGTGTGACGCGACGTGTCATCCATCCACTTCGCGCATGAGTACATGCCCTCTTTGGTTTGGAGTGGCATCGGGTCGGTGCGTACCTTGGTTCCCGTCCAGGAGACGCCATGACCACACGCCGTCAGTTTCTTTCGACCCTCGCCAGCAGCGCTGGTGTTCTGGCGACCGCCCCCGCGTTCACGCCCGCGGCACAGGCCGCCGCGCCCGCCGCACGCACGAAAACCCTGCCTCAGAATCCGTCGGAGACCACCGGCCGTCACTACCGCCCGCGCCACCGCTTCGGGCTGGGCGGCGTGCCGCTCGCCGGTGCGTTCAAGCCCACCCCGAACGCCGATGCGCAGGGTGCCCTGGCGGCGGCGTGGGCGGGCGGCGTGCGCTATTTCGATACCTCGCCCTGGTATGGCATTGGCCGCAGCGAGCGGCGCATGGGGCAGTTCCTGTCCGAGCAGAAACGCGACGAGTACATCCTCTCGACCAAGGTCGGCCGCCTGCTCAAGGCGGGCAATCCCCCCGACAGCAAGGTCTGGCCCGAGCCGCCGCCGTTCCACCGGGTCTACGACTACACCGCGGACGGGGTGCGGCGTTCGATCGAGGACAGCCTGCAGCGGCTGGGCGTGGAGCGGATCGACATGGTGTTCATCCACGATCTGTCGCCGGACAACCGCGACATGGGCGAGCGCTGGACCGAGTACTTCGACATCGCGGTCAAGGGCGCGATGCCGGAACTGATCCGCATGCGCGAGGAAGGGCTGATCAAGGCCTGGGGCCTTGGCGTCAATTCGATCGAGCCGGCGCTGCGCACCTTGAAGGAAAGCGACCCGGACATCTTCCTGTCCGCCACCCAGTACACGCTGGTGCGCCACGAGGACTCGCTGAACCGCTTGCAGCCGGCCTGCGCGGAGCGTGGCGTGTCGATCGTCGTGGGTTCTCCGCTCAATGTCGGCTTCCTGTGCGGTGTGGAGCGCATCGACTACCTGGGCACGATCACCGACGAGCTGCGCGACCGGCGCGCACGGCTGGACGCGATCGCCCGTCGCTACCGCATCGATCTGCGCACCGCCGCCTTGCAGTTCGCCTCGGCACCGCAAGTGGTGTCGGCGGTGCTGGTGGGCGCGCGCACGGCGCGGCAGATCCAGGAGGACATCGTGTCCATGCAGGTGAAGATTCCGGCCGATTTCTGGGCCGAGTTGAAGAAGGAGAAGCTCATCGCGGAGAACGCGCCGGTTCCCACCTGAGGGGAGGGGGCCCGCTCGGGTCAGAAGTTCGGGAAGTGACGTTGGCGGATGGCTGGCCGCGCGGGAGAGCCTCCTCGCGCCGCCGTATGCACGTAGGGTGCACGGCATGGACAAGAGCAAGCGGCCCTACGTCATCTGCCACATGGTGCCTTCCGTGGATGGTCGGATCGTGACCTCGAGCTGGAAGCTCCCGCCCGGGAGCCTGGCGGAGTACGAGCGCACCGCGGCGACCTTCGACGCGGACGCGTGGATCATCGGTCGCGTCTCGATGGAGCCCTATGCGGGCAAGTCGAAGGTGCCTGTTCGTAAACAACCCGAGCCCATCCCACGCAAGGACTTCATTGCCCGGCGCGACGCCGAGTCGTACGCGATTGCCCTGGACCCGTCCGGCAAGCTCACCTGGAAGGCCAGCGACATCGACGGGGAGCACGTCGTCACCATCCTCGGCGAAGGCGTTTCGGATGATTATCTGGCGTTCCTGCGGGAGCGAGGGGTCTCGTACCTCTTCGGAGGCAAGACGCGGCTGAACCTCGCGCGGGTCCTCCAGAAGCTCCGCAAGGAGTTCGGCATCAAGACGCTGCTGCTCGAAGGCGGAGGGAAGATCAACGGTTCCTTCCTCGCGGCGGGCCTCATCGACGAGCTCAGCGTGCTGCTCGCCCCCGTCGCGGATGGGGGAATCGGTCTCCCCTCGCTGTTCGATGCACGGGAAGGCCGGGGCCCCGCGCGCAAGCTCAAGCTGCTGTCCGTCGAGCAGCGCAAGGGGGACCTCGCCTGGCTGCGCTACAAGGTTGTCGGTTAGGAGGATGCGGCCTTTCCCGCGGAGAGGCGACCGCACGATAAGCCCTGACCGGAGGGGGGCGGGCTCGTGCCCGCAACTCCGCCTTGACTCCCGGCCACTCAAGTAACATATGAAGTGGCATGAGGCGTGACAGTCGGCTCTCCGTTGCATTGCACGTTCTCCTCCACATGGAGGAGATGGCTCCCGTGGTGACGTCGGAGGAACTCGGGCAGTTGATGCAGGCGAACCCCGTGGTGGTGCGGCGGACCATGGCCGGTCTGCGCGAGGCGGGAATCCTGCGCTCGGAGAAAGGGCACGGCGGGGGATGGTCGCTCGCGCGCAAGCTGGATTCAGTGACGCTGGGTGACGTGTACGATGCGCTCGGAACCCCCGCGCTGTTCAACATCGGCCCTCGGAGCGAGAGCCCTGGGTGCCTCGTCGAGCAGGCCGTCAATCACGCACTCGGCAAGGTGCTCGGCGAGGCCGAAGCGCTCCTCCTGACGCAGCTGCGAAGCACTTCGGTGGCGGACATCGCCAGGAGCGTTCACCGCAACCGCGCTCGCCCCGCGAAGAAGGGCCGCGATGTCCAGGCCTGACGTACGCATCATTCCATTTCACCCCGAAAGTGAGTTCCATGACCGACATCAGACACCGCACCGTCAAGACCAACGGCATCCACCTCCACATCGCCGAGGCCGGTGAAGGCCCCCTCGTGCTGCTGATCCACGGCTGGCCGGAATCCTGGTACTCCTGGCGCCACCAGCTCCCGGCGCTCGCGGCCGCCGGCTACCACGCGGTCGCGCTCGATGTCCGCGGCTACGGCCGCAGCGACAAGCCACGGGAACTCGAGGCGTACAGCATGAAGAACATGCTCGCCGATTATGTCGGCCTGCTCGATGCGCTCGGGGAGAAGACCGCCGTCGTCGTCGGCCATGACTGGGGCTCGGCGATGGCGTGGACCAGCGCGGCGCTCCACCCCGACCGCTTCCGCGCCGTTGTCGGCATGAGCGTGCCGTACCTCGGCCGCTCGCCCATGCCGCCAACGAAGATCTTCAAGAGCATGTTCGGAGAGAATTGGTTCTACATCCTCTACTTCCAGGAGCCTGGCGTCGCGGAGGCGGAGTTCGAAGCGGACATCCCGAGGACGATGCGCACGATCCTCGCCGGCATCCCCGGTTTCGATGCGAAGGCCGAGGCCGTGCGGACCAAGAAGAAGGGCGACAAGTTCCTCACGGGGCTCGACACCCCCGGCACGCTCCCGGCCTGGCTCACTGAAGACGATGTGGCGTATTTCGCCAAGGAGTTCGCGGGCAGTGGCTTCCGTGGAGGGCTCAACCGCTACCGCAACATGGACCGCGACTGGGAGGAGTTGCCGGAACTCGCGACGGCCAAGATCGAGCAGCCCGCGCTCTTCATCATCGGAGAAAAGGACCCGGTGCGCGCGATGTCCCCGATTGATCAGATGAAGCCGCTGGTGCCCAACCTCGAGGAGGTGCTCGTCATCCCCGACGCGGGCCATTGGATCCAGCAGGAGCGCGCGGCCGAGGTCAACGCGGCCCTGCTGGCCTTCCTGAAGAAGCTGCCCACCTGATCGGAAAATTGCCCTGTCATTGAAGTGTTTGGCGGACAATAGATGCGGAGATTGTTGTTCTTTCCGTTTTTGCCGCCAATCAGTTTTGTGACTGACTATTGACGCTGGGGAATGCTTCGTTCGGATGGAGACCAAAACCCATGAGGAACAAGTCCGCGCTGAAAGTGCTTCAGACGTTCCTGGCGTCATCCTTGATTCTGTTGTTCTTCTCCGCGCCTTCCGCTCGCGCGCAGAACAGCCTGCTGCTCCAGACTGATTTCGAGGATGGAACGGCGCAAGGCTGGACGGGGCGCGGGGGGGTGGAGGCGTTGGCGGTGGTGCCGGAAGCGGCCCGCGGCGGCGCCTACGGCTTGAGGGTAGGGGAGCGCAATCAGTCGTGGCACGGCCCGACGCTGGATGTCACGGCGCACCTGGAGCCGGGTCAGACCTACGTGTTCACGGGGTGGCTCAAGCTCGCTCAGGGAGCCCCGAACACCACCGTCTCCATGACGATGCAGCGCAGGACGCCGAGCACCACCCATTACGAGCGGATGTACTTCGATACGGCCACGTCCAGTGGCTGGGTGCGGTTCCAGGCCCAGTACAAGCTCCTCGAGGCGGCGGACAATCTGTCCGTCTACTTCGAAGCGCCGGACAATCTCGCACTGGTGATCTATCTCGACGATTTCCGCTTGGAGAAGCTGCCTGATCTCGGGCCTGTCGTCATCGAGGAAGGCATTCCTTCGCTCAAGGACGTCTTCGCCGGGGATTTCCTGCTCGGAACCGCGTTCTCCAACAGCGAGCTCCTGACGGAAGCGGACAGGAAGTTGCTCGCCAAGCACTTCAACAGCACGACACCGGGCAACGTCCTGAAGTGGGACAGCACGGAGCCACAGGAAGGCGTGTTCAACTTCAGCGGTGCGGATGCCGCCGTTCAGTTCGTGGTCGCGAACGGGCAGCGGATCCGGGGACATACACTGGTCTGGCATTCACAAACGCCGGACTGGGTGTTCCGTGATGCGAACGGAAATCTGGCGAGCAAGGAGCTCTTGTTCCAACGGATGAAGACGCACATCAACGCGGTCATGGGCCGCTACAAGGGCCAGATCTACGCCTGGGACGTGGTCAACGAGGTCCTCGATGCCGCGCAGCCCGACGGCTTGCGCCGCAGCCCGTGGTACCAGATCGCGGGGGAGGAGTTCATCGAGAAGGCGTTCCTGTTCGCCCGCCAGGCCGACCCGGATGCGGTGTTGTTCATCAACGACTACAACACCCACGAGTCAGGCAAGAGCCAGGCCATGTACAACCTGGTCAAGCGGTTGAAGGCCAAGGGCATTCCGATTGACGGCGTTGGACACCAGACGCACGTCAGCCTCTACTATCCGACGGTCCAGGAGATCGAAAGCTCCATCGTCAAGTTCGCCGACCTGGGAGTCGAAACGCACATCACCGAGCTGGACGTGAGCGTGTATTCCTCCTCCTCGCAGCGGTACGACACGTTCCCGGATGAGCTGAAGCAGAAGCAGGCGGCGCTCTACAAGCAACTGTTCGACGTCTTCAGGAGACACAAGAACCTGATCACCAGCGTCACGGTGTGGGGCAAGGATGACGGCAACACCTGGTTGCGGACCTTCCCGGTGGCCCGCAATGATTGGCCCCTCCTGTTCGATGAGCGTCTGCAGTCCAAATCGGCCTACTGGGCCATCGTGGACGCACCCGTTCCGCCCACGAGCAACCTCGTGCTGGAATACCGCGCGGCGGACACCCAGCCGGGCGATAACGCCCTGAGGCCACACTTCAAGATCAAGAACAATGGCGCAGAGCCCGTGAAGCCGAGCGAGCTGACCATCCGCTATTGGTTCACGGTGGAGGGGGACAAGCCGCTGGCCTTCTTCTGTGATTATGCGCGCATGGGGCAGGCGAACGTCATCGGCAGGCATGTGAAGATGAGCACGGGGAAGACGAAGGCGGACCATTATCTGGAGATCACCTTCGATTCCGCCGCGGGCAGTATTCCGGCGGGCGGCGATTCAGGGGTCATCGAAACCCGCAGCCACAAGGCCGATTGGTCGAACTTCGACGAATCCAATGACTACTCCTTCGACCCATCCAAGACGTCGTACACCCCTTGGGAGGGGGTGACGCTCTATCGGAACGGCCAGCTCATCTGGGGAGTTGAGCCAGCAGGAGGGTAGGGGGAGCGCCGGGGCTGGCGGTTCCGTTCACCCGCCAGCATCCCATGCGCGAAGCCGCACCCGGGCCGTCGCTGAGCGGACAGCCTGGAGACTTTCGACACACGCGTTCGCGCGGTGTCCCCATGGCTTGGGGTGTGATACCGAGCCCTGCGAGGGACACCATGCACCTGACGAGGCGAGAGCTCCTCCACTATTTCGGCGCGACGGCGGCCACGGGACTGATCGGTCCCGGGTGCATCGGCTGGACACGCGAGGAGGCCATCCCGGTCGACTCCTGGCACAAGAGCGTGTGCCGCTTCTGCGGCTCGGGCTGCGAGACGCGGGTGGGTCTGCGCGGCGGGAAGGTGGTGAAGGTCGAGGGACTCCAGGAAGGGTGGAACCGGGGCCGGTTGTGCATCAAGGGCCTGCTCAACCGGGAAATCCTCTACGTGTCGGACCGGGCTCAGTACCCCATGGTGCGCAAGAACGGGCAGCTCGAGCGCGTTTCCTGGGACGAGGCGCTCGACGCGGCGGCTGCCGGCTTCCGCGAGGCCATGGCCCAGGGCGGACCGGACGCGGTGGCCTTCTACGGCTCGGGGCAGCTCTTCACCCAGGAGAGCTACACCGCCAACAAGCTCTTCAAGGGGGGCCTCGGGACGAACAACGTCGATGGCAACCCGCGCCTGTGCATGGCCTCGGCGGCGTTCGGCTACAAGTCCGTGTTCGGCGCGGACGAGCCCTCGGGTTGCTATGACGACATCGAGCACGCCACGCTCTTCTTCGTCATCGGCGCCAACATGGCCGAGTGCCACCCGGTCGTCTGGGAGCGCGTGCGCGACCGCCTCCGCACCGCGCCCGAGACGCGCGTCATCGTGGTGGACCCGAGGCGCACGCCCACCGCCCGCGACGCCACGCTGCACCTGCAGATCCGGCCCGGCACGGACGTGGCCCTGCTCAACGCCATGGCGTACGAGCTGTTGCGCACCGGGCTCGTGGACCCGGCCTTCATCAACGACTTCGTCACCTTCCGCAAGGGCACGGCGGACGCTCCGCCGCTCACCCTGGAGGACTTCCGCGCGTTCCTCGAGGACTACGCGCCGGAGAAGGTGGCCAACCTGTGTGGCCTGTCCTCGGCGGAGATCCGCGAGGCCGCGCGCCTCTTCGGCATCTCCCAGGCGGCGCTGAGCTTCTGGACCATGGGGCTCAACCAGCAGACGCACGGCGTGGCGGCCAACCGGATGATGATGGCGCTGCACCTGCTCACCGGGCAGATCGGACGCCCCGGGACCGGGCCCTTCTCGTTGACGGGCCAGACCAACGCGGGAGGTGGCGTGCGCGACACGGGCTCGCTGGCGCACGCGCTGCCCGCCGGACGGCTCGTCACCAAGGCGCATGACCGCCAGGACATGGAACGGCTGTGGGGCCTGCCCGAGGGCCGCATCTCGCCCAACCCGGGCCTGTCCGCCGTGCCGCTCTTCGAGGCCATGCGCGAGGGCAGGGTGCGCGCGGCACTGGTGATGGCCACCAACCCGGCGCGCTCGCTGCCCAACGCGGACCGCTACCGCGTGGGCATGGAGAAGGCCTTCCTCGTCGTCAGCGACTCCATCTTCCCCACGGACACCGCGAAATACGCCGATGTCTTCCTCCCCGCGGCCATGTGGGCGGAGAAGGAAGGGGTCCTCTCGCAGTCCGAGCGCCGCTACCACCTGGTGGAGAAGCTGGTGGAGCCCCCGGGCGAGGCGCGCTCGGACCTGGACATCCTGGTGGCGCTGGGCGAGCGGCTCGGCCATGGCGCGCTGCTGAAGGCCCGCACGCCCGAGGCCGTCTGGGACGAATGGCGGATGGTTTCAGCCGGCACCACCTACGACTTCAGCGGCATGACCTACGCGCGGTTGAAGGCGCTGCCGGGCCTCATCTGGCCCTGTCCCACCGAGCAACACCCGGGCACCTGCCGCCGTTACGTGCCGGGGGAGGATCCGCTGGCGAAGAAGGAGGGGCGCATCGACTTCTATGCCCGGCCGGACGGGCGCGCCGTCGTCTTTCTCTCCGAGCAGGGCCCCTTCCGGGAGGACCTCACGAGCGACTACCCGATGACGCTGACCACCGGGCGCCGGTTGGAGCACTGGCACACCGCCACCCTCACGGGACGGATTGCCCAGCTCCAGGGCATCGACATCGACTCTCTCGAAATCCACCCCGGCGACGCGGCGGTGATGGGCGTGAAGGAAGGAGAGTTGGTGCAGGTGACGAGCGCGCGCGGCTCGGTGCGGCTCAAGGCGCTGCCCAGCATGCGGGTGCGGCCCGGCGTGGTGTTCGCGCTCATGCACTCGACGGAGCACCTGGTGAACGCGGCGACGAGCGACTACCTGGATCCCACCTCGGCCCAGCCCGAGTACAAGCTGGCCGCGGTGCGGGTGGAGCGCGTGAAGGAGGGCACGTGATGAGCACCTGGTCCGTGTGGGCGATGGCCGCTCCCGAGCCTCCTCACGGGGCCACCCTGGGCGGCGCGCTGGAGGTGGTCGCGCTGGGGTGTATCGCCGTGGCGGTGCTGGGATTGCTGTTGGTGGAGTTCGTCTTCAAGTCGCGCATGGCGCGCTCCACCTACCGGTGGACGCTGCTGCTGGGCCTCTTCGTGCTACCGGGCGTGGCGCTGCTGGGCACCACGGGGCACATGTTCGAATCGATGAAGACCGTGGAGGCCTGTCATTCCTGCCATGTGATGAACCCCTTCGTCGACGACATGCACGACCCCCGGAGCGCCACGCTGGCGGCGCGGCACTACCGCTCGGGCGCCATCCCCGACAAGCAGTGCTATTCGTGCCACACGGGCTACGGCATCTTCGGCACCGTGGAGGCCAAGCGTGACGGCCTCCGGCACTGGCTGCTGTACGTGACGGACACGTGGAAGGAGCCCATCACGTACAAGGGTACCTATCCCAACGCCAACTGTCTGGCCTGCCACGCCACCGCGCCCACCTTCACCCGGGTGGACAGTCACAAGGCGTTGAGGACGCAGCTCGCGAATGACGAGATGAGCTGCTTCACGTGTCACGGGCTGCCGCACCCGGCCCGGCCGACTCGCGCCCCCACCCGTGTCACCACGAACCCGTGAGCCGCTCCATGCCCTCGTCCGACACGCTCACCCGCGCCGCCGTCGTGCTCTGCGTGGCGGGCCTGCTGTTGATGCTGCCCATCCTCTCCTCCATCCGCGCCAGCTTCGTGGGCTTCTACATGCTGGGCAGTCTGCTGCTCCTGGTGTCCATCACACTGTACGTGGTGGCCGTGGTGCGCGAGCTGCGCCGCGGCGGCGCGCTGTAGGCACGGCGCCCCTCCGCCTCGCGAAGACAAAAGCGCGCCGCTCTACCTGCTGGCCGGGCGGCAGGCGCGTGCACCTGCCGCCCGGTGGAACCTCAGTGCGGCACCTCGGCGTACAGGCCGGTCACCTCGGTGTCACTGAACGCGCGGCCGAAGGCCTGTACCTCGTCGATCGACCCGGCCCAGTAGTCGGTGTTGCCGCCGGCGTACTTCGCGCGTCCGATCGCCAGCGGTCCGGTACTCACCTCCGCTGTGCCAGCCGTGACGGTCGCCTGCCGGACGCCGTCGACGTACAGCCTCTGCTCGTTGCCGGCCCGGACGCCGACGAGGTGGTACCAGCGGCCGAGTTGCGGCGTCACGACGTACCTGGCGCGTTTCCCCCCGGGCGTGCTGAAGGCGAACGCGCCCTGACCGTACTGCAGGTAGAACGGGTTCTCCGTGCGGCGGCCGTCCTGGCTGACCGCCGTGGCGTAGTTGCCCGGCAGCTTGTCGAGCGTCACCCACGCGGAGATCGTGTAGTCGCCGCGCGTGTCCAGCACCGGGCTGACGGTTTCGGCGAAGTCGCCGTTTCCGTCGAAGCGCAGCGCCTGTCCGCGGATCCCGGCCACCCAGGCGGTGTTGTCGCGCAGCGCCACGTCGCTGTGCCCGTTGGTGGTGTCATGGCCCACCGTGCCGCTGCCCTCGTCGAGCGGCCAGCTCCCGAGGCCGGGGAACGTCGCGTCCTCGCCCGCCTTGGCTCCCGCGGCGATCACCCGCAGGTTGATCTCACGCACCGGCCCCGGGTCGACCTTCAGCACTCGCCGGTCGTAGGTGTAGAAGCCGTTGAGCTCGTTCTCCAGGTCGGTGACCTGGGTGTAGATCGAGCCGGACAGCTCCGCCCCTGCGGCGGCCAGGTAATAGGTCTGGGTGTTCTCGACGTACTTCCTGGTCAGTGCCGCCTTGTCCGCCACCCCGCTGTAGATGACCGTCGGCGCGCCCGGCCACATGTGGCCCGGCGTGCGCAGGGTGAACCCACCGTGCTCGCCGTCCATGGCCGCACGCGTGAGGTCCGGGTAGGGCGGGCTGTTGTTGCCGTAATCGTGGTGGTCGATGACGTCACCCCTGCCGGAGTCGCCCTTGGAGTCGCAGCAGTTCACTCCGCTGTGCGCGTTGATCACCCGCGACGGGTCGGCGGCCTTGACCTGATCGGCGATCCGGCCGGTCTCCTCCCGGTTCCACTCGCCCCAGCCCTCGTTGAAGATCACCCAGATCGCGATGGACGGCGAGTTGTGCAACTGCTCCATCATGCGGAGGCCCTCGGAGAAGAACGCCTGCTGACCCTCCGTGTTCGTGATGGTCCCGGAGACGAAGTCCTGCCACACCAGCAGGCCGAGCTGGTCCGCGTGGTAGTACCAGCGCGCCGGCTCCACCTTGATGTGCTTGCGGACGGAGTTGAACCCGAGGTCCTTCTGCACCTGGAGGTCCCAGCGCAGGGCCGCGTCGGTGGGCGCGGTGTTGAGCCCGTCGGGCCAGAAGCCCTGGTCCAGCATGGCGAGGGAGAAGACCGGCTTGCCGTTGAGCACCAGCTTCGGGAAGCCGCCCACGTTCTGGATCCCCACCGAGCGCATTCCGAAGTAGCTGCCGACGGTGTCGGTGCTCTGCCCCTCGGTGAGGGTGACGTCGAGCTTGTAGAGGTACGGATCGTCCGGCGTCCACAGGTGCGGCTTCTCCACCGGCAGCGTGAGCCGGGTGTTGGCCTTGCCGGTGATGGTGCCGACCACGTTGCCGTCGGTGTCACGGGCCACGGCGGTGACGCTGGCGTCGGGCGAGGCCGACGCGGAACGGGCCTCCACGGAGAGCGTGCCCGTCTGGATGTCCGGCGTGGTCACGAGGCCGTCGATCGCCACGTTGGGCACCGGCTCCAGCCACACGGTCTGCCAGATGCCCGAGGACGGCGTGTAGAAGATGCCGCCCGGCCGGGAGGACTGCTTTCCGCGCGGCTGGTTGGCCCCCGTGGTGTCGGTGACCGCGACGAAGATCTCCTGCTCACCCGAACCACTCAGGGCGCTGGTGATGTCGGCGGTGAACGCGGTGTAGCCGCCACGGTGCTCGGCGACCTGCTTGCCGTTGACCCACACCCGAGCGTGGTAGTCCACCGCGCCGAAGTTCAGCAGGAGCCGCTGCCCGGCGCCGATCCGCCAGGACTCGGGAACGGTGACGAGCTTGCGGTAGAACATGTGGTCCTCATGGCGCTCCAGCCCGGAGAGCTGGGACTCCACCGGGAACGGCACGATGATGCTTTCCGGCAGCTTCTTGCCGAACACCGGCTGCTGGCCCGCGGCCGCGCCGGCGAACTCCCACGGGCCGTTGAGGTTGAGCCACTGCTCGCGGACCTGCTGCGGCCTTGGGTACTCGGGCAGTGGGTGGGCCGGGTCGACCTGGTCTGCCCACTCGGTGCGCAGCCTTTGGGTCGAGCCGTTGATGGCGTAACGGATGAGCTTGGGCACCTCCTCACCGTCCAGGCGCAGGCCAGCGGCGCCGTCGTAGGAGACGCGGACGCGCTGTCCGCGAAGGGCCGGCTCGGAGAGGGTGACCTCGACGGTGGACGGGTTGTTGGCGGCGATGGCGGCCGAGGTCAGCGGCACCGGGACGGTGTCGACCTCCACCACCAGGTGCGGCACCAGGTCGCCGAGCGCGGAGACCGTCTTGGCGAAGTCGAGCGTCAGCCGGCGGCCGTCCTCTCCGACGGAGAGGCTGACCGGGTAGACCTCGAAGTCGGCCGGCGGGGTGAACGCCGTGGTCGGCACGAGTTGCTTGCCGAGGGTGGCGCTCGACCACCGCAGGAAGATGTTCGCGCCGCCGACGTCCTGGAACATCTCCAGCCGGAAGTCGTGTGCCTCGCCCGCGACGAGGTGCACCGGCTCGCTGTTCTTCTCGACGTCCCAGACGTCGGGGTTCCAGTGGTCGATCACCGGTTTTCCGTCGAGGAACAGCCGGAAGCCATTGTCTCCGATCGCGGAGAACGTGTAGTCGCCGGTCTCCGGCGCGGTGATCCGGCCGGTCCATCGGGCCGTGGTGTTCTCGGAGCGGCCGACCAGCGTCTGGAACATGGACTCCAGACCGGGGAAGTCGATGTTCGGCTCCAGCACGACCGCGCCGAGCTGGGCGAAGTCACGGACTTTGGGCGCCGACATGCGGAAGTATTCGCCCTTGAGTCCGTGCACCTCTATCGGGGTCGATGCATCCGGAGTCGATGCATCCGGAGTCGACGCATCCGGAGTCGACGCATCCGGAGTCGACGCATCCGGGGGTGGTGGCGTGCAGCCAATCAGCGGTAGCTGCACGAAGGCGAGTGACAACAGGACCAGGGCGAGCGGCCTGAACTTGGGGCGTAACATGGCGTCCCTTCTTGAACTGGCTTGAACTGTCGTTGGGGTCAGGGGGGCGCAGCTTGGACAGGAAAGGACCAGAATGTCCATCACGAGCGAGACAGCCCGGTGACACGTTGCGGCAGACACGTGAGGACTGGCCGATTCCAGATCAGCCCCCGCTGTTGCTGAAGCCGGTCAGCATGGAGGCTCGGAGGAGAGGCTGATTCACTCCTTGTCCGCGTCGACCGGCCGATTGGGAATCAGGTGGTTCTTGAACCCCTGCCCGAGCAGGTACCGCCAAGACTCAAGAATGTCTCGAGGGAGGACATGCTCGGCCTGAAAGCCCAATTTCGGATACTCGATGATGCGATGGAGGTCTCCGACCATCTCATCGATCACGCCCAACACACCCACGATGTTCGACACCTCCTCGGGAAAACCGATCGCGGGACAGTCCACCTGGACCTTGATGCCCGGCCAGTGGACGGCGGCCGTCAGGAGCACCCGCAGGACGGAGTTGGGCTTGGTGATGAACGTCACCGTCCTGGCGTGCGGTACCAGCTGCCTCGAGAACGAGATGTTCTCCCCGAAGTGGGTCGCGCGCTCCTCGAGGATGACCGAGGACTCGGCCACCCCCGCCGCCCGGGCCCGGGCCAGGAAGACCTGGGCCTCCGGCTTGCTCCACAGATGCCGCGTCCAATTGCCGGTGTTGCCGCTGAGCACCAACTGCCTGGCCAACCCACTTCCGAGGAGCTCACAGGCGTAGTCGCACACGCGAAGATCGTACGAGCAACAGACCACCGCGACATCACATGGCGCCCTCGTCTTGAACGAGGACATGTACTCCCAGAGCCGAAGTGCGTGCTGCATCGTCAGTGTCGACATGTGGCTCCCCCAGGGGGTAGAGGCCAACTATCTGGACACAGCGGGGCCGCTTTCGTCCACGACGGTCTTGAGCACCTCCGGTTGCTTGCGGATTCCCAGGCTGAGCGGCACGGCCACCAGCGCGACGAGCGTGGCCACCAGGTAGACGTCGTTGATGCCCTCCACGAACGAGAACAACTCGATATGACGGCGCTCCGTCATCCCCTGGCTCACGAGCACCTCGGCCTCCCGGGCCGTGAAGGTGGACAGGAGCGACGTGAAGATGGCGATCGAGAACGCCCCGAACACGTTTCTCAACCAGTTGCTGATGGAGGAGGCGTGGCCGCTCAGCTCGCGGGGAATCTGCTCCATGCCCGCGTTGCTGGCCGGCATCATGGAGAGCGAGATTCCCACGTTCCGCACCACCATCCATACCAACATGTAGGATTGTGAAACCTCCGGCGTCAAACGGCTCAAGGCATACGTGCCTCCCGCGATCAGCAGCACGCCGGTCGTCATGAGCGTGCTCGGCCCGATCGGGCCATACATGCGCCCAACGAAGGGCATCAGGAGCGCCATGGCCAGGGAGGCCGGAAGGAGGAGCAATCCGGTCTGAAGCGGCGTCACGCCCTGGATCTTCTGCAGGAACACCGGCACGAGGAACGCGCCCGAGTACAGGCTGATCGTGATGATGCTCGAGATGAGCAGCGTCACCAGATAGCGGCCGTTCGCGAGCACACGCAGATCGAGCAGCGGAGCGCTCGTCCTCAACTCCCTGACGACGAAGACGATCAGTGACACCGTCCCGAGCACGAACAGGGACACGGTCTTCGCATGCGTCCAGCTCCAGCCCCTCCCCTGGCTCAGGGCGATCAGCAGCGACAGGGTGCCGGTGATGACGGTGAGCAGTCCGGGGAGATCGAAGGCCTTCGGGGCCTGCAAGCGATAGAAGGGAATGGTCCGCAGGGCCAGGCCCACGGCGACGAGGCCGAGCGGAACGTTGATGAAGAACAACCACCGCCAGTTGCCCAGGGTGATCAACCAGCCCGCGAAGGTCGGCCCGAACGCGGGCGCGAGGCTCGCCGACAGGCTCCAGAGACTGGCGGCCAGCGCCTGCCGTTCCCGGGGAAGGACCTGGTAGATGAGCGTCATGGTCACGGGCATGATGGCGCCGCAGAACGCGCCCTGCAGGAACCGGAAGGCCACGAGCGAGCCCGCATCCCAGGCCAACCCACACAGCACGGACGCCAGGGTGAAGCCCACCAGGTTGGCCACGTACACCCATTTGAAACTGAAGCGCCCACCGAGATAGCCGGTGAGCGGCGCGCTCGTGCCCATGGCGAGCATGAAGCCCGTCAGGGTCCATTGCAGCAGGGAGAGGTCGGCTCCGAAATACCGCTGCAATTCGGGAATGGCGATCGTGATCGTACTGGAACTCAGCACGGACATGAACGACCCGGCGAAGAGGGCGAACATGAACGGCCAGAAGCGGATGGCTCGTGGCTCTTCTGATGGGTGCATGGGGCGGGCTATTACCAGACCAGCGGCAGGCTCGCGATCGCCAGGTTGAAGCCACCCACGAACCGGGGCTTCTTCTCGGGATCCAAACGGAACGGCGGCACGCGCTTCAACCACTCCTGGTAGAACACCTTCATCTCCAGGCGGGCCAGGTTCAGACCGACGCACCGGTGCGGACCCGTGTTGAACGTCTGGTGCTGCTCCTTGCGGCCCAGGATGAACTGCTCGGGGTTGGGGAACGCCGCGTCATCGTAGTTGGCCGCGGGCAGGAGCAACGACACCGTGTCGCCCTTCTTGAATTGGACGCCATGGCAGACCTCGTCGCGCATCACCTGCCGGACCGTGGACGCGATGCCATAGAGCCGCAGCAGCTCCTCGATGGCTCCGGGCAGGAGGCTGGGGTCGGCCCGGAGCTTCGCCTGCAACTCCTGATCGCGCGCCAGGTGCCGGACGCCAAAGCTCAGGGCATTCACCACGGTCTCCAGCCCGCCGAGGAACAAGGCGATGCTGTAGCCCAACATCTCCTGGAACGTGGGGTGGCGGCCGTCGATGTTCGCGTCGAGCAGATGGCTGATCAGATCCTCCTCGCGCTTCTCCTGCCGGGCCTTGATGGTCTCCGCCAGGATTCCCGCGATGCGTTTGAAGGTCGCCTCCCGGTCCGCGGGAGTCACCGTGGCGGACGTCGCCTGGGTGGCCAGGTGACGGAACTCCGCCAGGCGGTCGGTCGGCATGCCCGCCAGCTTCATGAACAACGTGACGGGCAGCGGCTCGGCGATGTCCGAGAGGAAGTCGCAGCGTCCCGCGGCGAGCACCTTGTCGATGAGCTCGTTCGTCATGTCCCGGATCGCCGTCTCGAGTCCGGCAACGGACTTGGCCGACAGCGGCTGGTTGAGCGGCGCCCGGTACGCGGTGTGCCGCGGCGGATCCGCCGCGATGGGCAGCAGCATCAATCCCGGCTGCGAGTCCTTGTGTTCCCCCGAGTTGTGCCCCGAGACGAGGAAGGCGTTGCTGTAGACCTCCGGGTTCATCGTGATGTCCACGATCGCCTTCTTGCGGGTGACCACCCAGTTGCCACCGTTATACGGGGTGAAGAAGATGGGCGGGGCCTCGAGGATGAGGGAGCGCATCCGGGCGTGAGGATCCTCGAGCAACCGCGGATCCCTGGCGTTGTCGTATTCGTAGACCAGCTCCGGCGGAACGTGCGCGGGAATCTTGTCCAATTTCTGTCCGCTAAAGGCGCTCATGTTCGATCTCTTTGTGGTTGGAGGAGGAAGCGTGGAGCCCTGTCCGGGCTCTCACTCGCCCGTCTGCGAGACGGGAAGACGGACCACCATCCCATCCAGCGCGGGCGTCACCTTGATCTGACAGGTCAACCGGCTGTTGGGTTGCACGTGGAAGGCGCACTCGATCATCGCCTCTTCCGCCGCATCGGGCGGGGGGATCTTCGTCCGCCAGGCCTCATCCACGTAGCCGTGGCAGGTCGCGCAACTGGCGAAGCCTCCACACTCGGCGACGATTCCCGGCACGAGGTTGTTCAGCGCCGCCTGCATGACGGACTGTCCCTCCTGCGCCTCGACCTCGTGCTCCTTGCCATCCGCCTCGATGAACTTGATCTTCGTCATGGTTCCTCTTGGATTCCTGCCGGGTGTTGACTGTCTTCAAGCGGCGATGCTGTTGAGCGGGACGGCCGCGTGGTCAGTTCATCCGCTCATGGGGGGCGCACAGCCGCGCGCTCACCTTGGACACGGGGGACGCCCAGTGGTTTTCGAACCAGAAGTCGAGGAACAGCGGGGACGCACGGCCACGGCGGTACGCGGCCCAGATCCGCTTCGCGTATTCCGAGTGAACGACGCCGGACTGCCGGTCCTTGAGTTGCTGGAACGTGCCGAGCAGCACGATGAGCATCGCGGTCCTTATCCCCAGGTTGCCCAGGACGTACGCCTGCAGCTCTATCTCGCCGATCACGTCCGTGCCGTAGCCCGTCACCAGGTGCAACAGGTCATGCGTCTCGCGGTAGCGCTTGGAGATGTAGTCGAGGTCGTTCTTGAGCTCGAGCGTCGTCGCGAAGGGCGAGATCTTGTTGTCGCGGAAGTAGCGCGCGAACTCATGGCCGAGCGTTCCTTCCGGCAGGCGATCGAGCGCGTCCAGGTCCAGATCCTTGGCCTCCAGCGAAGGGCGTTTGGACAGCAGACGGCGCCCCTCCTCGCCGCGCTGGAGCTTCTGGATGAGCGAGGCGTAGACGTTGTAGTCCAGGCAGGCATTGAGCGTCTGGCCATAGACGGGATTGCCCTCGTCGCCCTTGACCAGTTTCAGCAGCTTGAGCGACAAGCTCAGGCGGGTGAACAGGGAGGCGTTTTCGGGCAGGATCAGGGTCTTGGGATCGATCGCGGGATTGGCTTGCATGATGGGGTCCAGGGTAGGGGGTCCTACTTCTGCGACAAGCGGCTCATCTGGTTGGAGATGAGCCGCGTCGCACATCAGGGGTTGGGAGCCGTCTGTGACCGCTTGACTTCCAGACCCGAGAGATCGTCGCCCTTGCGCCAGTCGCGCAGGATGTCGATGAACGCGAGCGTGCCGCCGCCGAAGCCGGCGTTGCGAATCGCGTTCGGGCCGGCCTGGACTCCCTCGTTGTTGTAGTAGCCGGGCGTGCATTCGGGGCCACCGAAGGAGACGCCCTGCTGCCTGAGGCTGCCGAGGATCACTTCCCACCACTGCTGCTGTGCCTGCTCCGTCGGTTCGATCGTCTCGATGCCACGCTTCAGGCACCGCTCGATGATGTAGGCGGCGTGTTGCGACTGCTCGTCGAGGACGTGGACGAAGTTGATCGCCCAACCGCTCTGGGGTCCGCTGAGCATCAGGAAGTTCGGAAAGCCGCGGCTCTGCATGCCGTGCAGCGTCGCCGTGCCCTCGGACCAGCTGTCATGCAAGGACTTGCCGCCGCGCCCGTGGATGTCGAAGCCCAGCCGACGGGTATAATCACCCGTGACCTCGAAGCCCGAGGCGTAGATGAGGCAGTCGACCTCGTATTCCTTTCCCTTCACCACCACGCCGGTGGGGGTGATGCGCTCCACGCCCTTGCCCTCGGTGTCGACGAGCTGGACGTTGGGGCGGTTGAACGTGTCCAGGTACTCGTCGTGGAAGCAGGGCCGCTTGCACAGCTGGTAGTAGTAGGGCTTGAGCGCCTCGGCCGTCGCCGGATCCTTGACGATGGCGTTCACCCTCGCGCGGATCTCCTCCATCTTGCGGAAGTCCGCCAGCTGGCGGACTTCGGCGGCCTCCTCGGGGGTCTTCGCGCGGCAGCTCTCGTTGTCCTGGAAGATGTAGGTCCAACCGTCCCGAACCAGGTCGACATCCTGTTGTTGTCCGGAGACGATCGCGGTGAAGTTGCGGATGCGCTCCTGCTGCCAACCGGGCTTGAGCGTCTTCACCCATTCCGGATCCGTCGGCTGGTTGCCTCG
Source organism: Cystobacter fuscus (assembly GCF_044360685.1). GTDB lineage: Bacteria > Myxococcota > Myxococcia > Myxococcales > Myxococcaceae > Cystobacter > Cystobacter fuscus_C. Next base: position 3,925,603 of record NZ_CP043491.1, read on the forward strand.
CACGCCAACGCCCGAGGGGGTGCGCTGGAAGACATACAACTGTTTGGCCGCGGCCCCGAGGTGGGGGATGGCCTGGACCGAGGTCGCACCCGTCCCGATGATGCCCACGCGCTTGTCGGCCAGCTTGCTCAGGCCGCCATAGGGGCCGCCGCCGGTATAGGCATAGTCCCACCGGCTGGTGTGGAAGCTGTGGCCCTTGAAGGTCTCGATCCCCGGGATGCCGGGCAGCTTCGCCTTGTGGAGGATGCCACCGGCGGTGATGACGAACCGCGCCGCGAGCTTGTCGCCCCGATCGGTCGTGATGTTCCAGCGCCGGGTGTTCTCATCCCAGTCCATCGTCTGGATCAGGGTCTGGAACAGCGCCGCCTTGTAGAGGTCGAACTGGCGGCCGATGCGCTGGCAGTGGGCGAAGATCTCCGGCGCCTTGGCATACTTCTCCTTCGGCATGTAACCGGTTTCCTCGAGCAACGGCAGGTAGATATAGGATTCCACGTCGCAGGCGGCGCCCGGATAGCGGTTCCAGTACCAGGTGCCGCCGAAGTCGCCGCCCTTCTCGATGATGCGGATGGACTCCACGCCCGCCTGGCGCAGCCGCACCCCGGCGAGCATGCCGCCAAAGCCACCGCCGACAATCAGCACGTCGATCTTCTCGGTCACCGCCGGACGGGTGAAGCCGGGCTCGACGTAGGGATCCTTGTCGAAGTCCTTGTAGACGCCGCTGAGGTCGACATACTGGGTATTGCCGTCAGGGCGCAGCCGCTTCTCGCGCTCGATCCGGTACTTCTCCTTCAAGGCCTCCGGGGAAAAGGAAGTCTCACCCTTCTTCGTCGTATTCATTCGCACATATCCTTTCGACTCGATAGGCGCTCGTTCAGCGTTCCCGGTTCCACGGGCACGCTCCCGAGCATTTCTCAATCACTGCTCACTTCGGTTGCTTCGGACGTCTGGCGAGGTCACCGCCGGGCGGTGACGGGGGCCAGCCACAAGCCGACGAGCGCGTCGACCAGTCCGGCCGCGGTGGACTCCCACGTCGAGTGGGGCATCACGGTGCCCTCTTGCAGCGCCCGTTCCCGTTCGGCGCACAAGTGCACGACCATCAACCGGCCCATGTCGTTGCGCTCCTGCTTCACGTCCTCGGGGAGACGAGGGATCAACTGGAACATGCCTTCGAGGCCCTGTTGCAGCGACCGCGAGGCATACGCCTCGTCGGCCAGGAGCTTTCGATAGGAGGGATGGGTCGTCACCTGGGTGATGAACCGCGCGTACCAGGAGGGGCTGCCCAGCGAGGCGAGATGCTCGGTGGTTGGCCGTACGAGGCAGGACACCCAGTCGCGCAGGTCGGGCGAGCCGTTGACCTGTGCGAGCATGTCCATACGCCGCCGCTCGATCGACTCGGAGTGCCGGCGCACGATGGCCACCACGAGCTCCTCCTTGGAGCCGAAGTGGTAGCCGACGGCGAAATTGTTCGACTGGCCCGCCGCCTCGCTCACCTGACGGTTGGAGACCACCTCCACTCCGTGCTCGGCGAACAGCCGCTCCGCGGTGACGAGGAGCAATTCGCGGGTCTCGCTGCCCCGGTCGGATTTGCCCGAGCTCACCCTCGCACCGGAACCTGTGTGCTGCCGTCGGCACTCATCATGACCTCCGGAGGGGAGAAGGCCCGTCCTCGAACTCATGGGAGAAGGTTTAAGTCAATCGACTGATGAAGTCAACCGACTTAAATCACTGCCCGTCGACGAGGAGGGGAGCCGCGCCTCCTGGCCTGGGTTCGGGTGGGGGAGGGCGGACGTCAGGTTCCTCGGAAACCAGGCGTCCCGGCGCCCATGAGAACCGAACGCATCTTCATCCCCACCCGCTCCGCCCCCGACTCTCTCTGCTGGTGTGGCGACACGCTCGTCGACTGGGTCGCCGGGGGCCGCTCCTACGCGCTGGACGGACGCATCACCGAGTCCTCCGTGCTTTACAGCTACCGCTTCGACAGCGCGGTGATGTCCCAGGATGGCCAGTACGCCGTCCTCTACGAGAAGCTCGGGACGAAGGGGCTCCTGCTCCACCGGGGCCGGGTGCTCCGCGAGCTGAACCGCAGCTTCTACCACGCCGACACCTATGAGTACCCCGTCGCCCTGGTGACCCTGCCGAGCGGCCGCACGCTCCTGGCCCACTGCCCCGAGGAGTATTGCGAGCTGGAGCTCGAGGACGCCGAGACCGGGGAGCGGCTCACCCGGCGGGACAGCGAATCGCCTGACTTCTTCCACTCCCGGCTCCAGTTCAGCCGCGATGGGCGCTATCTGCTCAGCGCGGGGTGGATCTGGCATCCCGTGGACGCGGCGCAGGTCTTCGACGTGGCCCGTGCGCTCGAGCAGCCCCGGTCGTTGGACGAGCCCAAGGAGATGGAGCTGGGTGATTCGTTCGTGGAGATCCACTCGGCGGCCTTCGGTGAGCGGGACACGCTGGTCTTCGAGTGCTCGGGCCTGGAGGGTGAAGAGATTGCCCACCCGGATGGGCAGCCGAAGGGCTCGGTGGGACTCGCGGTGTACTCGCTCACCGAGCGTCGCGTCCTGTCCGTAGCCCCCTTGGAGAAGCCCGCGGGGACCCTGATGGTGGTGGGCGGGTACGCGGTCGGCTTCTACGAGCATCCCAAGCTTTTCGAGCTGACGACCGGACGCATCCTGGAGCAATGGCCTGAATTCCATACAGGCTGCCAGGGCAGCAGCATCATCCACCACCTGCCGCCCTCGCCGCCGTTCGCGCTGGACCCTGCCGGCCACCGCTTCGCCGTGGCGACGGACAAGGGGATCGAGGTGGTCCGCATCCTGACGGAGTGACGTTTCTCCCGGACCCGGGTGGCGTGCGGTTGGTGCAACAGCCACGCCACGGTGCTCCCCGCGACACCGCGCTGAAGTGGGCCTTCGCGGCGTCCTTCACCTCGGCGCGCAATAGCTGACAGCGCCTCCCTCCCAGACTGTTGTTTGAAGACATTCCGGTGGACAGCGGGCCCTTCAACGACGCTCCGAGCCGTCGTGAGGCGCGGACTCCTGCCGCCCGATGTCCTGAGCATCACAGTGGACCAGCAACCGGAGGTACGGCCTCCAGGCCAATTGCGCCTGTGACATGCCGTCCATATTTCCTGCTGCGTTGGCTCATGTGTCCAAAAAGCTCCTGTTTTTACAGAATTACAAACCATACCTTCTAGAAACACCTCATCCCTGGCCCGGCCGAGCCTGCCTGCCTGCTCTGCCCCTATGGGAGTGCCGCGTCATCCTCAGGCAATCCTGACTACCTGGATTGAGCCGTCTTTAAAGACAAACAAGGATATGTCTGTATTTCTTTGCTCTGTCCCGTGAATGCCTGAGCCGGGAATTCTCATTCCACGGTTTCAGGGCCTCAGCGTACCAGGAGAACATCGTATGATACGTCACACTGCCCTGGCCCTCACCCTGTGTGTGGTTGGTCATGCACAGGCACAGGGGCTCTCCAGCGAGAATGCCGCTCAGGCCCAGCAGGTGGGGCATGCCGTCCATTCTCTCGCGGCCACGACCGCGACCGAGCCCGACGCCATCCGCTTCCTCGAGCAGGCCACCTTCGGCCCGCGGCGCGCCAATGGAGCAAGCCCGCCGCCCAGCGATAGCGTGGAGCAGGTGATGAGTGTGGGCGTCTCCCAGGCCATCACCGAGCAGCTCGCCGCTCCCCGCTCCGTGTTCGACGGGACGACCGCGACCGTGGATCTCGGCTCTCAATTCTTTTACAACGCCGTCATGGGCAAGGATCAGCTCCGGCAGCGCGTGACCTTCGCGCTCAGCCAGATCCTCGTCGTCTCGGAGAGTGTCATCCGCGACAACACGACCACTCCCGAACTGGAGCCCAAGCTGGCGCTGGCGGATTACCTCAACCTGCTCTCCGCGAACGCCTTTGGTAACTACCGCACCTTGCTCGATGCGGTTACCCGCAACCCCGCCATGGGCACCTATCTCAACATGGCGAACAACCTGGCGTTCGATTGGGCTGGCCGGCCCGTCCCGCTGAACGAGAACTTCGCCCGGGAGCTGCTCCAACTCTTCACGCTCGGGCTGGACAAGTTGAACGAGGACGGCACTCCCGTGCTCGACGCCAATGGCGTGCCCATCCCCGCGTACACCGAGGCACAGGTCCAGGCGTTCGCGCGAACCTTCTCCGGGTGGACCTACGCCAGCGCCGCGGGCTGCCCGACCAAGGGCCACAACAACACCATCAGCTATGCCCAGCCGCTGATGGCCTGCGATGTGAATCACGACTCTTCCGCGCAGACCCTCCTTCGGGGCGCGGTGACGACCGCGGGAGCCAGCGCCACGGTGCACCTCCAGCAGGCGCTCGACAACATCTTCGCCGACCCGAACCTGCCTCCGTTCGTCAGCAAGCAGCTCATCCAGCACCTCGTCACCAGCAATCCCAGCCCCGCGTACGTCCAGCGGGTGGTGGCTGTTTTCAAGAACAATGGCAGCGGCGTGCGCGGCGACCTGGGCGCGGTGGTCCGCGCCATCCTCGAGGACCCCGAGGCCCGCGGTGACAAGGCTCCGGCGCAGCTCAACGCCACCTACGGCCGGCTCCGTCCACCCGTGCTGTTCATCACCTCACTCGTCCGGGGGTTGAATGGCACGCTCGATGCCACGGGGTCCAAGAACCCGGGAGGCAGGCTCAATACCTATAGCCGCACGCTCGGGCAGGACGTGCCCAGGCCGCCCTCGGTCTTCAGCTACTACTCGCCCCAGACGCCGCTGCCTGGCGGCAACGGGCTCGTCGGCCCCGAGTTCGGTGTCCTGGATACCGCGACGGCCGCCGCTCGCGCCAACTTCGTGTACGACCTCGTCTACAACAACTTGTCGAGCGCGGGGATCGTGATTGATTTCACCACGCTGCCCGTGAATCCCAACGACCTGGTGGCCTGGCTCGGCCGATATTGGATTCATGGCGAGATGTCCTCGGAGCTGAGCACCGCGCTCCTGCAGGCCATGAACGATTCCCGCGCTGGCAGCAACACCCGCAAGCAGCAATTGGCCATCTATCTCACGTCGCTCTCTCCCGAGTTCCAGATCCAGAGGTAATTCCATGAAAACCTCGCGCCGCCAGTTCCTCCGCGCCACGGGCCTGCTCACGGCCGCCGCCACTCTTCCCCGCTGGTTGGGTGAAGCGAATGCCGCCTCGGCCACCGGCTACTCCGGCTACCGCGCCGCCATCTGTGTCAGCCTTCTGGGTGGCAATGACTCCAACAACCTGCTCGTGCCCAAGGCGGAGACGCCCTATGCCCAGTACCAGGCGGCCCGGCCGAACATTGGCATCAAGCAGGCGGATTTGTTGACCATCAACCCGCTGGGCTTCGCCGCTGGCGCCTATGGGCTGCATCCCTCGCTCCCGAAGATCCAGGCGCTCTTCGAGCAGGGGCAGGCCGCCCTGGTGTGCAACGTGGGGCCGCTCGTGCTGCCGATGCGCAAGTCGGACTACGCCGCGGGCACGGTGGTGCGGCCGGACAACCTGTTCTCCCACGAGGACCAGCAGGCGGCCTGGGCGAGCGGTATCGCCAACCCCTCCAACGTCATCCTTCCCCTGTCGCTCATCGGCAAGTCGACCGGATGGGGCGGCCGGACCGCGGACAAGCTCCACGGTCTGAATGCCGGGGAGTATCCGGAGGTGACCTCGTTCATCAGTGGCCGGGTGCTCTTCGCCGAGGGCGCCACCCGGCGTCCGCTGATGGTGCCCGCCAACGGCGTCTTCAGTGTCAAGGAGACGACCGATGCCACCTTCAACGCCCTCCAGCAGGAGTCGCTCGCCCGGGTGCTGGCCATCAACAACGGCATCACCATGCAAGCGTCTTACGGTGGAGCGTTCACCCTGGCGCAGTCCTTCGCCAGCTCGCGCGCCGCCGCGCGGGAGGCTGCCTGGAACCGGCTCCCCCAAGCGACGCGCCAGGCGATCGACGCCTTGTTCGTCGCCCCCGGCGACAGCGGGGGTTGGTCGTTGCACACCCAGCTCTACCAGGTCCTCCGGGATCTCGTGGCGGGGTCGACCCCGGTGGCCAATGGCGGTCTGGGCCTCAAGCGCCAGCTCTTCACGGTGGCGATCGGCGGCTTCGACACCCACATCGGGCAGGACACGGCCCAGGCCTCGCTGTTCCGGCAGCTCGACTTCGCACTCGATGCCTTCTACCGGGCGCTCCTGCTGGTCCAGGGGGCGTTCGGCACCAACCCGCCGCAGGCCACGCTCTTCACGATGAGCGACTTCAGCCGCACCCTCGTGGAGAACTCCAACCGGGGAACGGACCATGGCTGGGGCAGCCACGCCATCGTCCTCGGGGATCGCGTCGCCGGACGCCGGCTCTACGGCACCTTCCCCAACCTGGACCTGTCGAACAACGCGGCGAACAACCTCGACACCGTCGACGAGAAGGGCCGCTGGATTCCCACGTTGTCCGTGGACCAGTACGCCCACTCCATCGCTCAGTGGATGGGCCTGTCGACCACCGAGGAGCGCGACTACGTGTTCCCCAACATCAAGGACTACCTCGCCTCGGCGGCCGAGAGGGGGTTCCCCGCCGCCGCGCAGAGCGCCACGATCGGGTTCATGATGGCGGACGGATAGAAAAATCGCTGCCCGAGTGGAGAAGCCGCTGTTTGGCGGGCCCATCCGGGCCCAGGGTGGAGTCGAACCACTCGCCTTTCGGCGATACCAGAGCGTGTGGGGCCTCTCCGGCCGGGCAGCTTCCCCAAGGACGCGGGGGCACGAAGCTTCCTGACCGCCGATTTTCGTTCCCCCTGCGTCAGCGCTCCAGAGGGCTGGAGACCAGGGCGGTGACGTCGCGGAAGGCCCCCTGGCACGGGGCCACGTCGGACGCGAGGTAGTGGGCCACCTGGCCGGGCGCCAGCGCGAGAATGGCCGAGGAGCGGGTGCCATAGCCCGGCGTGTGGATGCACAGCGCCTGGCATTGGCGGAAGAACTCCTTCAGCTCCGGATGGCCGTCTTCCTCCGGCAGCGGGTCCGGCCCATGCTCTGGGAGCACGTGGTCCGCCAGCAGCGCCTGGAGGGACTTCGCCAGCTCCGGCCAGGGCTGGTGGGCGAGGCGCTCGGCCAGGGCCCGGGCGTGTGGCACCTTGGGGAGCGACGGGGAGTCGAGCACGTCGTTGGACAGCACGTGGATGCCCGGGGGCACGTCTTCCAGGCGGACCCGCTCCGCGTCTGGACGGGCATAGGCCACCCGGAGCCGCCGCGCGTCCCCATAGAGGAGGTTGAAGGGGCGGAACCGCCGGGCATCCAGGCCCGCCAGGTAGTCCTCGACGCCCTCCTGGCTCCCGGCCCGCAGGGCGTTCAGGACGACCTCCCCCCTTGTGTAGGGCGAGGGCATGAGGTTGGCCGAGCCCCGCTGGTTCGTCAGACCCACGAAAAAGCCGTGCTCCGTCACCCCCATCCACGTCCCCAGCCGCTCCAGGTCCCGGCCACCGATGACCCGGGGGGAGGGGAGGAGCACCTGGGGCCCCTCGGCGGGGCGGTCGTAGCGCTCGTCCCGGTTGGCGGCCAGCAGGAGCGGCCACTCGGGGTGGACGTGGCGGAAGGCGAGGAGGGTACACATCGTGGAACCGATAACAGCTCGCGGGCGCCCGCGCACTCCGGGCCGCCTCCTGCTTCTTCCCGATGACCCGGACCCTGCGAGCGGCTAATGTCCGCCGCCCTTCAGGAGAACCCATGGCGCAGAGAATCCTCGTCACCAGCGCGCTGCCGTACGCCAATGGCCCCATCCACATCGGCCACCTCGTCGAGTACGTCCAGACCGACATCTATGTCCGCTTCCTGCGCTCCAGCGGCAAGGACGTCGTCTACTTCTGCGCGGACGACACCCACGGCACCCCCATCGAGATCAACGCCGCCAAGCAGGGGCTCAAGCCCGAGGAGTTCATCGGCCGGTGGTATGACGCGCACCAGGCGGACTTCCGCGACTTCGGCGTGAGCGTCGACTACTTCCACTCGACGAACTCGCCCGAGAACAAGCACTACGCCGAGCTCATCTACGGCAAGCTCAAGGAGCACGGCGACATCGAGAAGCGCGACATCGAGCAGGCCTACTGCGAGACCGACAAGCGCTTCCTGCCCGACCGCTTCATCAAGGGCACCTGCCCCAACTGCAAGGCCACCGAGCAGTACGGCGACGCCTGCGAGAAGTGCGGCAAGGCCTACGCGCCCACGGATCTCATCGAGCCCAAGTGCGCGCTGTGCGGCACGCCGCCCGTGCGCCGCAACTCCTCGCACCTGTTCTTCAAGCTGTCGCGTCACGCGGACTTCCTCCAGCAGACGCTGCGCAGCGAGGGCTTCATCAACCCCGGCCTCGCCACCCAGCTCCAGGGCTTCTTCGAGAAGGGCCTGGCCGACTGGGACATCAGCCGCGACGGGCCCTACTTCGGCTTCAACATCCCGGGCGAGACGGACAAGTACTTCTACGTGTGGCTGGACGCGCCCATCGGGTACATCGCCACCACGGAGAAGTGGGCCAAGAGCACGGGCAAGGCCCAGAGCGCGCTGGACTTCTGGTCCGAGGGCAGTGACACGCGCATCATCCACTTCATCGGCAAGGACATCGTCTACTTCCACGCGCTCTTCTGGCCCGCGGTGCTCAAGGTGGCCGGCCTCAAGCGGCCCGATGCCATCAAGGCCCACGGCCACCTCACGGTGAACGGCGAGAAGATGTCCAAGAGCCGCGGCACGCTCATCCCCGCGCGCTCCTACCTGGAGCACCTGGATCCGAGCTACCTGCGCTACTTCTACGCGGCCAACCTCGGCCCGGGCGTCGAGGACCTGGACCTGAGCCTCAAGGACTTCCGCCTCCGGGTGAACGGAGAGCTGGTCAACAACATCGGCAACCTCGCCAACCGCAGCCTGTCCATGCTCGCGGGCGCCGCGCTGGACAAGCGGCTGGCTCCCGCGACGAAGGAGGGCCCCGGCCGCGCCCTGGTCGAGGCCGCGCTCGCCCGCGTCCCCGAGGTGCGCGAGGCCTACGAGAAGCTCGAGTTCCGCAACGCCATCCGCGTCATCACCGAGATCTCCCAGTCCGCCAACGGCTTCCTCCAGACGGCGGCCCCCTGGGTCAAGGTGAAGACGGACCCCGAGGCCGCTCGCGCCGACCTGAGCGACGCCGCCGAGGTGGCCTACCTGCTGGGCGCGCTGCTCACGCCGGTGATTCCTCGCGTGACGGAGAAGCTCTTCGCCCAGCTCAACGCGCCGCCGCTCACCTTCGAGGCGCTCGCCACCGCGCGCTACCCGCTGCTCGACCGCGCCCGCCCCGTGGGCACCCCCGAGCCGCTCATGCCGCGGCTGGAGGAGGAGCGCGTCAACGCCATCCTCGGCGGCGCGCCCGCCCCCGCCGAGCCCGCCCCGGAGACGAAGAAGGGCGGCAAGGCCGAGAAGAAGGCCGCCGAGCCCAAGCCGGCCGAGGCCAAGGCGCCCGAGACGAAGCCCGCCGAGGCCGCGCCCGGGGAGATTGAAATCACCGACTTCGCCAAGGTGGTGCTCAAGGTGGGCCACATCCTGGCCGCCGAGCGCGTGCCCAAGGCGGACAAGCTGCTCAAGCTGACGGTGGACCTCGGGGAAGGGCAGCCGCGCACCATTTGTTCTGGCATCGCCGAGGCCTTCCAACCCGAGCAGGTCCAGGGCCGCAAGGTGGTGGTGGTGGCCAACCTCAAGCCGCGCATGCTGCGGGGCATCGAGTCGCGCGGGATGATTCTCACCGCGGGCTCCGGGGGCAAGGACCTGTCGTTGCTGGACCCGGGCGACATGCCGCCGGGCTCCGAGGTGAAGTGAGCGTGATGGACTGGCGGGCCGAACGAGACCGGGCCCTCTTCTCCCTCGAGCACGACAGGGATCCGCGCCTGCGTGCCGAGGCGGCGGAGCTGCTCTTCCACCTCGCGGCCGAGGAGGGCTCGCGCGCGCCCGAGCTGGCCTCCGTCCTTCCCCGCCTGCTCGCGGACAAGCAGGTGGCGGTGCGCCGCACCGGCGTGGGCATGGCCACCGCCGTGCTCCCCGCCGACGAGCTGCCGGGCTTCCTCGCCGCCCGAGCCTCCGACGAGGAGAGCCTCGTGCGTCTGGAGGCCGCCGGGCGGATGGCCGACCTCGTCCGGGCGGACTGCCGCGGCTCCCTGGCCCGCTTCCTGGAGGATTCCTCCTTCGAGGTCCGCTTCGAGGCCGCGCGCGGCATGGCCTCGCTCCAGCACCCCGCCGGGCTCGAGGTGCTCATCCAGGCCCTGGACAAGGAGTTGCTGCGCTTTCGCGCGCTCGGGGCGCTCGCCGAGCTGGGCGACGCGCGCGCCCTGCCCGCGGTGAAAGCGCTGTTCCACCGGCTGCTGTTGCCCGCGTTCGATCGCACCCAGGCGGCGGGGGTACTCGCGCGGCTGGGCGACCCCGAGGGCTCGGCGTGGTTGCTCAAGCGCAGCGAGCGGCGGCGGTGGAACTGGGCCCAGGACCGGGCCCTCGCCGTGGAGCTGTGTGGCGAGGTGAAGGCCCCGGGCGCCTTGGAGCGGCTGCACGCCATCGTCGTGGATCCCCGCGACAAGTGCCGGGGCGCGGCGGCGCGGGGCCTCGGCCGGCTGGGGGATGCGCGCGCCCTGCCGTGGCTGCTCGCGCTGCTCGATGAACCCGGAGTGCCCGAGGACTTCCGGCTCGATGCCGCCGAGGGCTTGTGGTTGCTCGCCGTTCCCGAGGGCCGGGCGCGGGTGCGCGCGGCGCTGCCCGCGTTCTCCGCCGAGGCCCGTACCGAGCTCACCGAGCTCATCCAGGAGATGCCATGAAGCTCGTGGATTCGCACTGCCACTTCGATCGTTCCGACGCCGAGCGGGTGAACGCCGCGCTGGAGCGCGCCCGGGCCGCGGGCCTGGTGCATGCCGTCATCGTCGGCCAGTTCCAGGGGCCGGGAGACTGGGGCGCGGCGCTGGAGATCGCCGCCGCCCACCCGGACTTCTTCACGCCCACGCTCGGCATCCACCCGCATGACGCGGCGAAGGCCACCGAGGCGGACTTCGAGCACCTGGCGCGCACCTGTGCCCGGCCGGAGCTCAAGGCGGTGGGGGAGGCGGGGCTGGACTACTACTACGACCACTCGCCCCGGGAGGTGCAGGCCCAGGTGTTCCGCTGGCAGTGCTCCCTGGCGCGCGAGCTGGGCAAGCCGCTCGTGGTGCATGTGCGCGACGCGCACGAGGACTGCGAGGCCATCCTCAAGGAGGAGGGCGTGCGGCAGGGCGTCATCCACTGCTTCACCGGGGACACGGAGGCGGCGCGGCGCTACCTGGAGCTGGGCTTCCTGCTGTCACTGTCGGGCGTCGTCACCTACAAGAAGACCGAGGCGCTCCAGGACGCCGTGCGCTTCGCGCCGCTGGATCGGCTGATGGTGGAGACGGACAGCCCGTACCTGGCGCCGGTGCCCTACCGGGGCAAGAAGAACGAGCCCTCGTACGTGGTCGAGACGGCGAAGAAGGTGGCCGAGCTCAAGGGCGTCTCCGTGGAGCAGGTGGCCGAGGTGACGACGGCCAACGCGGCCACGCTGTTCGGCTTCCGCGTGTGATTCATCTGGGTAGGGCTGGAGCCAGGAAAATGCGTCAGGCCTGGCGCTGTGCATGGACGTGAAGGCGGAGGATGACCGCCGCTCACGTGGATGACGAGGAGATGGGGTCGCCCCAGCGACTCATCCCCGCGTTGATGGGATGAGCATCCGGGCAGTCCTCGGTTTGAAGCCGGGCTTTGCGCACGATGGTGCAGCCGCACAGCCCGCAGAGCGGCTGTTCCTGGTTTCCCGTCATCTGGTACAGGAGACGTTCGCTGGGTCTTCTCAGGTGCGGACATCGCAGGCATGCATCGAGCCGCTGCGCGAAGGCCTCGGGACCCACCCTCCGGAAGCCCCCGAGCCCCCAACGAACCAGGGCTTGAGTGGCGCGCACGAACAGGATGGCGGAAGGAGGACCCGCCTCTTCTGGCGGATGCCGGCCTGCCTCCTCCAGCCACGCGTCCAAGGCCGCTGCATCGTCACGTCGGGCCATCAACGCATTCATGAAAAGTGGATCGCTGGCCGCCCGGAGCAGAAGCGATTCTGGCATGTCCTTGGGTTGATGGAGTGCCTCTCGGAGGGCCGCTCCAAAATCCGCCAGGGCTTCGTCCAGATTGCGTTCCGGACGCTGTCCATCGTTCATCGTGCTCATTTGCTTGCCTCGCCTGGAGGGCCTCTCCCCACATGGGGAACACACGTCGGACGTTTGGATCTACACGGGGAGGGCTTCTCGAGAAGCCCTTCCCCAGGGGATACAGCGCTACGCTGTCGTGTAGTCGTACGACTTGTTCTGGCACGAGTCGGTGTTGGTGCCGTTGGAACTGTACTGGATCGTGTAGCTGTTGGAGTTCAGGATGATGGTCACGGCGGTGTCTCCACTGTCGATGCTGCAGTAGCAGTTGAACTGGTAGAAATCGCCACCCATCACGAATTGACCACCATAATAGTCCTTGTGGCCAGAGTAGGTCGTCACCGTGCCCACCGGAACCGAAATGCCATCCGGGATGTTCTGGAACACCTGGGCGTTGGTGTTGTCATTGCAGTAGTGGGCGATGCTGACGGAGTTGATGTTTTGACCGGTCTTGTTCTGGACCTGCACGTCGAACTGGAAGGACATGGGAGCGACCTCTGCTGAGTACAACGAGTGAGATGAATGGACTACGTCCAGGGTGCACTGTGCTTGCCTGATGACTGGGGACTCGCCATCCAGGTGTCGATGGTTTTGGCAGATTCACCGTGGACGGGATGTGACGGCATTCACTTCGTGGGAGTGAGTTCCATCACACCTCTGGTCGTGAGATGTGGCGATGCAATGGATGCAGGTCGTCCAGGGGGGATGCCAACATGTCGTCGCCGGGCGCCGTGAAACCGTCCAGGCACTTGAGCAGCTCCGGCCCGGGCAGCTCGTCCCTGCCTCCAGGCACTACCCGCGCGGGCCCGTTGTGCTAGATTTACGCTTACGGCGTTCGTTTCCCGGGCACTTGTGTAGGCTCCGCGCACAGGCGATCGCCTGACACCCGCGATGATGCGAGGGCCGCGCTCGAGGCCCGGGTCCAGTCGCTTGGGGGGAGTGCGCACATGTGCTGTTTGCAGTGCAACCAGGAGAGTCCCGAGGGCGCGAAGTTCTGCTCGGGGTGCGGCACCCCGCTGGCCGCCCTGTGTGGGGACTGTGGCGCCCCCAATCAGCTGGACGCCAGGTTCTGTGGCCAGTGTTCCGCTCCGCTCGGCGCGAAGCCGTCCCCCATCGCCGCTTCCGCTCCCGAGGCGGAGCGCCGGCAACTCACCGTGCTGTTCTGTGATCTGGTGGGCTCCACGGCGCTCTCCGAACGGCTGGATCCCGAGGAGCTGCGTGAAGTGGTGCGCGCCTATCAGGAGTGCGGTGCCAGGGTGATTGCCCGCCACGACGGCCACATCGCCCAGTACCTGGGGGATGGACTGCTCGTCTACTTTGGCTATCCGGTGGCCCACGAGGACGATGGGCTGCGTGCTGTCCGCGCCGGCCTGGAACTCCTCCAGGCGGTGGCCGCGCTGGACGCCCGGGGCCAACGGCTTCAGGTGCGCATTGGCATCCACACCGGCCTGGTGGTGGTGGGCGAGGTGGGCGGCGGGAAGTTCCGCGAACAGTTGGCGCTCGGGGAAACCCCCAATCTGGCGGCGCGTGTGCAGTCCAAGGCCGAGCCGGAGACCCTGGTCATCAGCGCCGCCACCAGCCGCCTGGTGCGTGGTTTCTTCGCCCTGGAGGATCTGGGCGAGCACGGACTCAAGGGACTGTCTCGCGCGACCCGGCTCTACCGGGTGTTGAACGAGACGGGCGCGAGGAGCCGCATGGACGCGGCCACCGCGGATGGGTTCACCCCCTTCGTCGGCCGCGAGCACGAACTGGAGGTGCTCGTCGGACACTGGGCTCGCGCCGTCTCGGGAAGCGGTCAGGTGGTCTGCATCCGGGGCGAGCCGGGTATCGGCAAGTCGCGCCTGCTCCAGATGCTGGGCAGCAGGCTTCCGGAAGGCGAGCACTTCCTGCTCGAGTGCCGCTGCCTGCCCTACTACCAGAACAGCGCCCTGTACCCGGTGATGGAGCTGTTCGAGCGGCAGCTCGAGCTGCGCAGACTGCCCTCGCCCGTGGAGAAGCTCGCCCGGCTGCGGGAGTTCCTCGCCGGGTACGGACTCGGCTCCCCGGAGGCGCTGGGGCTGATGGCCTCGCTCCTGTCCCTTCCGCTCGCGGCGAATCCGGTGCTGGAGATTCCGGCCCAGAAGAAGCGCCATCGCACCCTGGAGCTTCTGGGCGCGCTGCTCTGCGGGTTCGCCGAGCAGCACCCGTTGGTCTTCGTGCTGGAGGACCTGCACTGGGCGGATCCCTCGACGCTGGAGCTGACGCAGCTCCTGGTCGACCGTGCGTCCTCGGAACGCCTGCTGTGCCTGTTCACCACCCGCCCCGGATTTCATGTGGACTGGGCCGCGGTGCCACACCTGCATGAGCTGGAGCTGCCCCCGCTGAAGCCAGGTGAAGCGGCCGTGATGGTGGCCCACGTCACGGGCAACAAGTCCCTGCCCGCTGAACTGGAGCGCCAGGTGCTGGCGCGCAGCGAGGGCACCCCGTTGTTCGTGGAGGAGCTGACCAAGGCCATCCTGGAGGCGGGGGTGCTGCGTGAGCGGGAGAACCGGTATGAACTGGCCGGGCGTGTTCCCGATGGCCTCATCCCAGTCTCCGTGCACGACTCGCTGATGGCGAGGATCGACCGCTTGGGCCCGAGCAAGCCGCTGGCCCAGCTCGCGGCCACCCTGGGGCGCGAGTTCCGCTACGAAGTGCTCAAGGCGGTGGCCGGCAAGGAAGACGAGGTGCTCCAGGGGCACTTGTCCAAGCTGCTGGAGAGCGAGCTGGTGTACCAGCAGGGGGCCGTGTCCGAGGCCGTCTTCGTCTTCAAGCACGCGCTCATCCGGGATGCCGCCTACGAGTCGCTGTTGCGCAAGACCCGGAAGCAGTACCACGAGCAGATCGCCCGGACGCTTCAGCACGAGTTCCCGGAGGTGGCCGATACCCAGCCGGAGCTCATGGCGAGCCATTATGAGGGCGCGGAACTGCCGCGGGACGCCCTCCGCGAATGGGAGAAGGCGGGCCAGCGCGCCATGGTGCGTGGGGCCAACCGCGAGGCCATCGCCCACCTGCGGCGCGCGCTCACGTTGCTGGAGCAGCTTCCGGAGGAGAAGGCGCGGCTCGAGCTGGAGCTGCCCATGCAACTGGAGCTCGCGGCGGCGCTGATGGCGATCGATGGTTGGGCCTCGCCCGTGGTGGAAGCGGCATCCTGCCGCGCTCGTGACCTCTGCTATGTCCTGGGCGATCAGGAGCGGTTGCTGCCCGCGTTGTGGTGTCTGTGGACGTTCCATTTCATCGGGGGCCATCTGGAGCCCGCGTTGGAAACGGCACGGCAGGTCATGGATCTCGCATGGGGCTCGAAGCAGGGCTTGCCAAGGCTCCTCGCGCACTACGCCATGGGCCAGACGCACCTGTTCCGTGGCGAGTTCCTCGATGCGCGCTGGCATGGTGAACAGGGCCTGTTGCTCTTCGAGCTCGAGCAGGAGCGCCTCATCACCGGACGGTTCCAGCTCTCCCCGACGATGAACTGCCAGTACACCCTGGCGGCGAGCCTGTGGATGCTTGGCTACCGGGACCAGGCAGAGCGGGTACTGGAGGAGATGTTCACCCTGGCTCGGACCCTGGGGCACGTGCCCAGCATCGCCAGCGCCATGGGCCCCAGCCTCATGCTGCGCCACTACCAGCAAGACGTCGAAAGCACCTGGCGCACAGCGCAGGAGTTGTTCGTCCTTTCGAATGAACAGGGCTTTCGGCTCTGGGAGGCGGTCTCATTCACGTACCGCGCCTGGGCTCACTCCAGACGGGGGGACTCGAGGACCGGCATCACCGAGTTGCGGCAGGGCATCCAGCGCTTCCGAGACATTGGTGGGGGACTCGCCCTCACGGGGATGTTCGTCATGCTGGGCGAGGTGTTGATGCTGGCGGGCCAGTACGAGGAAGCGCTCGCGGCGCTGGCCGAGGGGATGAGTAACGCCACCACTCGGGGCGAGCATCTGTGCGAACCCGAGCTTCACCGCCTGCGGGGCGAGGTCCTGAGAAGGATGGACCGGACGTCGCGGGACGCGGCACGAGGGAGCTTCCAGCAGGCCATCCGGCTCGCGCGGCATCAGCGTGCCTGGTCACTCGAACTGCGCGCGGTGTTGAGCCTGAGCAAGATGCTCGACGAGGACGGTCAGCAGGTCGAGGCCGTCGAATTGCTGCGGGACATCTACAGCGGGTTCACCGAGGGCTTGAACACCCCGGACCTGTGCGAGGCACGAGCCCTCCTCGAGAAACTCCGCCGCCAGGCGGGCTGACCGAGGCCAGCGAGCCCGGAGCGTAGCGGAAGTCGGCCTGTGGGGCCCGGCTCAATCCAGGAAGCGGCGCTCCCAGCGGCGAAGCTCTTCGGGGACCTCTTCGTTCGGCAGATAGCGTCGTTGATAGAGGAAGGGCTCCAGGACGCGCGCCAGTTCCCGGTAGGCGGGGAGCGTGCGTCCCTCCTCGAGGTCACCGGCGTCAGGATGGGCGCCGAGGGTGACGACGGCCCGCCCCTCCTCCATTTCCTGAACGGTGATGTCTGGCGAGTGCAAGCGGACTCGGAGGCCCGCGATGCCCCCCAATGCGTCCAGCACGGGAGGGCCCAGGAAGTTCAGCCAATGTACACCGTCGACCCTCGTTCCAATGTCCAGGGTGGGAAGGGCAGAACGCGCGATGTCCATGCCTGGATACCGGTTCGCTCTCGCGCGGGACACCTTCTCCAGAGACAGGAGGTCGCTCTGGGCATGAAGGGAGAGGCCTGCATGCCCAGAGCAGAAAGGAAAGCACGACGCCATTTCCATCACGAGTTCACGCACTTGCGCGAAGCCGCGCTCTTTCAGGTACTCCGTGGGCAGCCAGCAAGACATCGCCGAGACCCATGTCGAAGTGTCTCTGATGAAGGGGAGGGGAGTAAACGAGCTGCCATGGTAGATGAAGCGATAGCGGGCTTGGACGGCCGAGGTGTCTGCCAGCTCAATATGGGCTTGGGTGGGATGTCGAAGCTCATCTCGGATGTGCTTCCAGGCGGTGGAATCGAGATTTTGCCAGTACCCGTCCAGGTCTGCGTACAAGCCAAGCGCACCGGGCTCCACCGCGTTCAGATAAAGTTCGAGCGAGCGCAGGGCCCCTTTCACTATCTGCGCGTGAGAGTGCCGTGTATAGAGTGTAATGCTGAATCCGTCTCGAAGGACCAGTAGTCCCTTCTCTGAATAGATGCGAATATGGGGCCAGGGCTCGCTACTCATGAATGACTCCCAAGCGTGGCATGACACGTGTGGGCTTGATGGAGAAAGCCCATTCGTATACGGTCCCCTGATCCAGTCCCGAGTATGGGTGGGTTGGTGGGTAACGAGGCCAATTGGGTATCTCATCGATATTCATACATGGGAATTTGAAGTCATAGACGGCCTGCGCACGGAGCGGATCTCCCTGATGAATCACGACATCGGGTTTGACTGAGCCCTTCAACTCACCCGAATTGCCCGACTCATCCAGTGCCTGCTCCTCCTCGCGGCTCACCTGTTTCCAGCGATTCTGACGCGAGTCGTAGCGGTAGCGTGGTTCCAGACTGAATCCTCCCGGACGCAGTTTGCTCAGTCGCTCCTCCACGCACTCGAGCGCCTCTTCATGCATCTCCGTTCCCAACTGCATGGCCCATGTCATCCCCTTGCTTCTCGCGTTCTTCGCCCATTGCTTGCACTCGTCGGCAGTGGGGGTCAAACTGGCGAAGTCCCCCTCGTGCCGGAGAAGGACTTCCGAACGGGCGATGTCCGCGCATTCTGACAACGTGCGCTCGATGTCGTTTCTCGTCGGAACATCGAGCGCTACTTTCAGGACGGCCGTCGCCGAAGCGATTTCCTTGCCGTAGAGGGCGACGCACCCCGAGAGGCTGTGCCGACAGGCCGCCGAGGGCGAGTCGAAGCTGTAGCGGAAGGAATCGCTCCTGCCCGGTGACATCGCACACGCCGGGAGGAGAACGACGAGAGCCCACGCGGCGGCCCTGTTCGAATTGTCTGTGCTTCGCGATTCGCGTTTATTGTTCACACCGTGGGCACGTACACCGAGGTCCTGCGAGGGACAATGCGCTGGGCCAGGGACTCGAGTTCCAGATCCAACTGGGGCACGTCCAGGAGCAGCGAGTCCGGATCGTAGCGGAAGTCGGCCTGGGTGAAGCCCAGCAGCGTCTGCAGGGCCGGCTCGCCGCTCTGTCCCGCCGCGGAGGCGAAGACGACCCGGCCCTTTTCCAGGTGCAGGAAGCCTTCATGGGCGTGGTACTTGAGGTGGAGCCGCCCCGACTTCTTGCCCCCGCCCAGGCACTTGAACAGCTCCGGTCCGGGCAGCTCGTCCATGCCTCCGCGCACCACCCGCGCGGGCCCGTTGTGCCGAATGCGATCCTCGTACAGCGTCTTCAGCGTCCGGGCCGCCTCGGTCAGCGCCGTGGGGGGCAGCACCGCCGTCGCCCCGCACATCATCAACCGCTCGCGCAGGCCCGGGTCCGGATCCCCGAGCACCACCAGGGGCAGGCCCGCGTGCTCCGCCGAGGCGCGCACCGCCTGCAGCAGGGCCACCACCTCGTCGATGCCGAACTTCAGCCCCACCACCAGCACGTCGCACTCCTGATGCACCAGCGCGTCGTACGCCCCGTCCAGCAGCGACAGCGCATACGCCACCAGTCCCTGCTTCTGCACGGCCTCGAGCAGCCCCGTCCGCGTGCCCTGCTCGGGCTCCACGATGAAGATCTGCCGGCCGTCGTTGACGAGCCTCTGCCGCAGCAACTCGCCGCTCTGCACCTGCGTGACGATGTTCGCCACCAATGGATCGTACAGCTTCCCGGCGTTCTCCTTCAGGTGCTCGATCGCCTTGGCCTTGCTGTGCAGCTTGCCGAGGGCATTGGCCGGGTTCTTCGTCAGCTCCAGGTAGCTGTCCACCGCCGCGAGGATTCGCGCGCCCAGGGTGATGTCGTCGCCCTTGGCGCCCTGGGGCGTGCCCGAGCCGTCATAGGCCTCGTAGAGCTGCGCGAGCATGGTGTTCACCTGCACCGGCAGGTTCACCGTCTCGAAGATCTTGGTGGGGACCCGGCAGTAGCGCTTCGCCTCGGCCATCCACTCGGGATTGACCGCGTTGCTCGCCAGGCAGAAATGCCGCTCGGCGGGCTTGCCCAGGTCATGCAGCAGGCCGGCGATGCTCACCGCCGTCACGTCCTTGGGCGCCATGCCCAGGCGTCTGGCCACCACCGCAGCCTGGCGCGCGAGCTGCGCCGAGTGCCCCCGGTGGTGCTTGTGATCGCGCTCCATCATCGACACCAGGAGGTTCAAGGTCTCGATGTAGTCGCCGTCCGACACGGTGCCGCGCGAGGCCAGGAGCGCATCCCCCCGGGTGCCCGCGCGCGTCTGCGTGCCCGGACGCTGCAGCCGGTTGCGGGTCTCCGAGTCGAGCCGGAGCTGGAGGCTCGCCTTGGGCGCCGTCCCGGTGGTGCTCTCGAAGGCGGAGGCCATGGCGTTGACGTCCGCGCGCATGTGGCCGCCCAGCTCCAGCGACGCGAAGGCCGTGGGGTCTCCGTAGTAGTGCTTGCGGATGGCCGCGGCGATGGAGCTGCGCAGGCCCACGTACGCGTAGACCTCGGACATGCCCGTCACCAGGGCGATCTCGTCCATCAACTTCTTGTTCTGCGGCTCGGCCGCCACCACCGACAGGAGCTTGCGCTCCGGATCGATGGCCAGCGGAAGCACGTTCTGCGCCTCCGCCAGCCGCACGGGCACCTTGTCCAGCACCTCGGTGGCGATGCGCGCCTTGGCCAGCTTCTCCGCCGAGACGAAGCGGGTCTGGAACTCGGCCGCCAGGAATCGCAGCAACCCCGATTCCTGGAGCAGGCCGATCTCCACCAGACAATCCCCCAGCCGGTGGCCGGTGATCTTCTGGTGCTCCAGCGCCTTCTGGATGGACTCGCTCGTGACAAGGCCCGCTTCGACGAGCCGTTCACCCAGTCGCTTCGGCATGGGTCAACCTTCCGTGGTGTCCGAGCCTTCCTCGGACTTGGGCTCCGCCTTCGGCGCCGTCAGCACGCTGAAGGGCTTGAACGTCAGCTCCTTGGGCACGTTCACCGGCTCGCGCGGCGGCTTGGGCTCGCGCGCCTCCCGATGCTCACGCGGCTCCCGAGCCTCCTTGCCCTCGCGCGGCTCGCGCGGCGGACGGGGCTCGCGCGGCGGCTTGGGCGGACGCTCGGCGCGCTCGGGACGCTCGGCGCGCTCGGCACGGGCCTCCGCCGGAGCACCGTCGCCCGAGGGCGCGCCCGCGGACTTCTCCGGCCGCTCCCGGTTCTTCTTCTCCTTGTTCTTGCGGCGGCCTCCGCCCTCCACGGGCGCCCGGCCCCGCGAGGTGGGCGCCGGACCCTTCCAGAGCGAGCGGTTGTAGGAGCGGAGGTTCTCCGTCCACCGATCGTGGGGGTCGCGCTGCATGGCGTCCGTCCAGGCGGCGATGCGTGCGTCGAGCGCGGTGAGCGAGTGGATGATCTGCGCCTCGAGCGTCACGGGGGCCCGGGGCGAGCCGCTCTCCACCTGGCCGAACTGGGCGATGACGAGGTGGGTGAGGTGCTGCTCGAGCAGCGCCGGGAAGTGGGGGATGCCGAGCGTCTTCTCGCGGATCTTCTGCGCCGTGAGCACCAGGTGGCCCACGAGCCGGCCCTCGTCGGTGGGCTCGCCGCCCGCGGACGTCTCCGCCACCCGCATCACATCATGGAGCAGGGCGCCGGCGAGCAGCAGATCGCGGTCCGCCATGGGGTAGTGGTCGGCCACGCGCAGGACGAGCCGCAGCACCGACAGGAGGTGATCGGCCAGGCCCCCGCGGTAGGAGTGGTGCACGCCCTTGGCGGCGGGCGCGTGCGGCAGGGCCGCGGCGACCTGGGCGTCGTCCAGGAAGGCCAGCAGCAGCGCCTTCACGTGGGCGTCGTTCACGCGCTCGGTGATGAGCTCGCGGATCTGCCCCACGGCGCGAGCGCCTCCGGGGCCCTCGCCACCCTTGGCGGGAGCGGACTCTTCGCGCCGGGCGGCGGCCGGCTCGTCCTTGCGGGGCTCGTCGCGCTTGGGCGCGGCGGCCTCCTCGGGGGCGGCGGCGGCCGGGGCGGGGGGAGCGGGTGGGGGCTCGAATTCCTTGGGATCGAGCGGCTCGGGATCCAGCTTCTCGAGCGCCTCGATGACGACCTGCGTCTTGCCATGGAAGGCGATGACGTGGCCGTGCACGAGCGCGTAGTCGCCCGCGGAGAAGGTGGGCTCGAGGGCGTCGACCTTGTCGAAGACGCGCGCGTCGATCTCACCGCTCTTGTCGGTGAGCACGAGCGAGAGGAACACCTTGCCACTGCGCGCGGTGACGCGGTTCTTCTGCGCCACGCGGAAGACGGTGTGGACGGGGTCCTTCTCGCGGAGATCCTTCGCGTACACCTTGCGCACCGTTTCCACGGAGGCCTCGGAGGCGGAGGAGGAGGAGGGGTCTGACTGATTATTGTCGGTCGTCATGATCTCGGCGCGGCACACTACCACCACCCGGGCGGATAGGATGCGCTCCATGTCCTTTCTTCCCGCTGTGTCGCTTCTGGTTCTGCTCTCGGGCGCCAATGAACCGGCCTGGAGGCAGGTGGCGCGAGACGATGGCATCACCGTGATGGCCCGGACGCCCGCGGGCAGCTCCGTCGCCGAGGTGAAGGCCACCGCCCTGGTGGATGCCCCGGCCGACGCGGTGTGGCGAGTCATCCGCGACTACGCGAACTACAAGAAGACCATGCCCTATACCGAGGAGAGCCGGGTGCTGTCCTCGGAACAGGACGGCAAGGTGACGGTCTTCTATTGCCTGGTGAATGCGCCGATGGTGGCCAGGCGCGACTTCGTCATCCGCATCCTCGACGAATCGGACTGGAAGGAGGGCCAGGGATACATGAAGGCCACCTGGACGGCGCTCGGGCAGGACGCCCCACCCGAGCGCGAGGGGGTCGTCCGGGTGAAGCTCGACACGGGCTCCTGGCTGCTGGAGCCGCGCGAGGAGGGCAAGAAGACCTTCGTCACGTACTACCTGCACACGGACCCGGGCGGTTCCCTGCCCGGGTGGGTGGCCGACAAGGCCAACAAGACGTCCGTGCCGGACGTGCTGCGCGCCGTGCGCAAGTACGCCACGGCGCGTTAGGGCATCAGCTTGCCTCGAGCGCGATACCCGAGAGGTAGTCGGTGGCCGAGAAGCCCACCAGGGTGGGGTGATCCGGCGGCAGGCCGAAGCGGGCGATGCGGAAGCTGCGGCGCTCCTCCTGCTCGCACGCCTCGGCCACCAGGTTGTCGAAGCCGCCCATGGGCAGGGGCGGGTGGTAGCCGATGACGAGGATGACGCCGCCGTGGCGGGTGGCGCGCAGGCCTAGGCGCACCTGTTCGACGAAGGTCTCCGAGGAGGTCGCATCGGGGGTGTCCAGCAGCACCAGATCGAAGGTGTCCTGCACGCCGTGGAGCACGTCGAGCGCGTCGCCGCGCTCCACCTGGAGCCGGCCCAAGAGGCCATTGGCCTCGCCGTTCTCGCGCGCCAGGTCCGCGGTGTCCGCGTCGCTGTCGAAGGCGAGGATGGAGCGGGCGCCATGGCGTCCGGCGTGCACGAACAGCCCGCCCACGTGGCAGCTTGGATCCAACACCCGCGCGCCCTGGGAGAGCCGGGCCAGGAAGCGGCGCAGCTCGCGCTGGTCATACGGGTAGCCCACGCCCGAGCCGTATTGCAGATCCACCGTGAAGCGGGCGCCCAGCTCCAGCACGCGCGTCCAGCGGGGAGGGGTGCCGTGCAGCACGTGGGGGCGCTGCGCGGGCAGGCCCAGTTGCCGGCGCCGCGGCGTGTCGTTGCGCAGGAGCACGGACTCCGCGCCGCTCACCTCGACGAGGGCGCGGGTGATTTCCTGCAGCCGGGCGTCCATGGCGCGCGTGAGCGTCTGGACGACGAGGTGTCGGTCATACCGGTCCACGATGAGTCCGGGCAGCGCGTCCCCATCGTCGTTGACGACGCGGCAGAAGCGCGGATCGTCCACGGTGAGCGCGCGGCGCTCGAAGGCGTGGCGCACGTGACGGGGAATGAGGCCCTCGGCGGTCTCGTCGGCATAGCCCAGGCGGCGCACCGCGTAGGACGCCTCGAGGTCCACGTCCGCCAGGCCGAGCAGTTGTCCCTGCTCGTCCCGGAGCTGGACGGCTTCGCCCAGGGCGGGCGTCCCCTCGATGGAGACGATGTCCTCCCGGCGAACCCAGGGGGCTCCATGCTTCAGCCTGCGTGCCGCTTCTCGGGACAGATAGGTATTGACCAAGTTCGTCCTCCCCTCGGCGTCGGCCGAATGACGCGCTCCGAATGTTCCGTACTGGAAGGAACATGCGTTGGCAGGAGGACGATTTCGGTCTCGGGCACCAAACGCCGCGCTGGAGGGAAGGGGAGCTGGCGGGGCGGAGCGCTCGTCTGGACGGCCGCTCAGCCTCAGGGAGTGCCCGGCCGCTTGAAGGCCTGCCGGGTGAGCTGGGTGAGGATCACGCTGGTCACCAGCGCCAGGGCGATCCCTACTCCCCGCCGGGTCCAGGACTCGCTGAAGAGGAGCTTCAGCGAGAAGAGTCCCAGGACCACGGCGGAGACCACCGCGCCGAGCCGGAGGCGGGCCGCGTTGCCCTGGAGGGGCGCGGGCCGGGCCCGGGCCAGCTCGGGGATCTTCGAGGCCTTGCGCCAGAGGGTCTGTCCCTCCTCGCGCACCTCGTCATCGGGGCCCACGAGGCCCTGCATGTACGCCAACTCCACCTCCCTGAAAGAGAGGTAGTCCAGCTCTCCGTCCGGCGTACGTACGTGGTAGCGCATCGAGCCCTCCCGGGTTGAGTCAGGCCAGTTCGGCCGCAATCTGCTCAGCCACGCGCAGTCCATCAATGGCCGAGGAAACGATGCCTCCAGCGTAGCCGCAGCCCTCGCCCGCGGGGTAGAGGCCGCGCATGGAGACGGACTGCATGTCCTCGCCGCGGGTGATGCGCACGGGCGAGCTCGTGCGGCTCTCGATGCCGATGAGCTTGCCCTCGTCGCTCACGAAGCCGCGCATCTTGCGGTCGAACGCCTTGAGCGCCTGTTTGAGCGACTGCGTGAGGCGCTCGGGGAAGAGGCGGTTGAGGTCCGTGTGCGCCAGGCCCGGCCGGTAGCTGGTGCCGCCCGGATCCTTCTTCACGCGGCCCGCGAGGTAGTCGGGGATGGTCTGCGCGGGGGCGAAGAACTTGCCCTCGCCCAGCTCGTACGCCTTGGACTCCCAGTGCCGCTGGAACTCCAGGCCCGCGAGCGGACCGCGGAAGCCCTCGCGCTCGAAGTCCTCCACGGACACCGTCACGACGATGCCCGCGTTGGCGTACTTCGCGTTGCGGCGCGAGTTGCTCATGCCGTTGGTGCACTGCAGCCCGTCCTGGGTGGGCGTGGGCACCACGATGCCGCCCGGGCACATGCAGAAGGAGTAGATGCCGCGCACCTCTCCGTTCACGTCCAGGTTCTCCGCGAGCTTGTAGTCGGCCGGGGGCAGCTTCGGGTTCTTCGCCGCGCTGCCATACTGGATGGAGTTGATGAGCCCCTGGGGGTGCTCCGCCCGGAAGCCGAGCGCGAAGGGCTTGGGCTCGATGACCACGCGCCCGTCGGCGGCGAAGCGCTCGTAGAGCTCGCGCGCCGAGTTGCCCGGGGCGAGCACCACCCGGTCGCTCTCCAGCACGCGTCCGTCCGCCAGCCGCACGCCCGTCACCCGTCCGTCGCGGTCGAGCACCTCCTCCACCTTGTGCTCGAAGAGCACCTGGCTGCCGCCGGCGATGAGCTCCTCGCGGATGCGCGCCACCGCGCCGGGCAACAGGTCCGAGCCGATGTGCGGCTTGCCCTCGATGAGGATGTGGTCCGGCGCGCCGCAGCGGGCGAACGTCTCGATGACCTTGCGCACGTGGGGGTGGTTGATGCGCGTGGACAGCTTGCCGTCCGTGTACGCGCCCGCGCCGCCCTCGCCGAAGTTCATGTTGCTCTCCGGGTCCAACGTCCCGTCGCGCATGAGCTTCGCCACGTCCTTGCGCCGCGCCACGACCTCCCGGCCCCGCTCGATGAGGATGGTGCGCACGCCGCGCTCCAGCAGCGACAGGGCACAGAAGAGGCCCGCGGGGCCGGTGCCGATGATGAGCGGCAGGCGCTCGGGCTCCTTCACGCGCGCGGGCGGCTCGGGCGGAGGCGGCGTCTCCCCCACGTCCGGCGGCAGCCGCGGTGGCACCCGGCCCGGAGAGAGTTCCACCTCCAGCGTATAGATATAGCGGGGGCTGCCTTTCTTGCGCGCATCGAGCACCGCGCGCACCACGCGCACGGACTGGAGATCGCCTCGCGTCACCCCGAGCTTCTCGGCCGCACGCTGGCCCAGCAGCTCCTCCGGCTCGTCCAACCACAACCCAATGTTGTTCACCCGATAAGCCATGCGACGCTCTTCTCCTCAGCCGACGACGGGCGCGTATGTGCGCCACCCGGTGCCTGGAATGCAAGCCAGCGAACAACGGAGTTTCCCAAAGGTGCGAACCGGGTGACGCACTCCGCCGTGCTGCATCCCCGCGCGCGCCGCGAAAGTGCGAAGGCCCGTTCGCAGGCGAGGGGCCGTGTGCCACCCCCGGGCTCTTCATAACTCCTTGGAGTGCATGGGAAATCCGTCCACGAGTCGACGGCTGGCACGGGGGTTGAAGAATGATTCTCCCGTGACTACGCGGTCCCACTGTTTCTGGAGGAAACGACCTTGAACGCGAACAAGCAGAAGACCCGTCTCCTCGCCCAGAATTTCTTCAACCAGCTGCGCGCGGATGGCTACACGCCCATGCAGATCATCGGCATGGCCACCGAGCTGTTGGACCTGGTGTCGGAGGACCTCAAGGGGGTGCACGCCGGTGTCGCGCAGGTGAGCCCCGAGAGCCGGCCGGACTTCCGCCAGGAGGCCTGACCGCCTAGAATGCGGACTGTCCCTGGCGGGTGAGCCGGGTTCCGGGCGGGTCCCGGGGCTCGAGCGCCCCCAGGCGGCACAGCGAACGCGGTACACGAAACCGGCCCTCGAGCCGGTTTTTTCGTTTCCGGGGAACGCGTCACCCGGGCGGACGGGCGGCGGCCTGCTCCCGGCGCCGCTGGCGCGCGGCGGACGCGGCGAGGATGAACAGGCCCGCGTTCACGGCGGTGAAGACGGAGCTGACCGAGTACGCGGCGAGGGCGCCGAGCAGCAGGGCGCCCACCACGACGGCGGACACGTCCACCCAGCGGGCGCGCCGGTGGGGGAGCACCAGCAGGGTGACGCACCCGGTGAGCGGCAGGCCGAGCGCCACCTGCCGGGCGATTTGAGGGCCGCTCTCGGCGACCGTCTCCCAGTTGTTCACGAGGATGGCGACGAAGATGACGACCGTGCCGATGGCGAGCACGAGCACGCCCGCGGCGGCGGCGTCCTTGGTGAGCCGGGCCTTCTCGTCGAAGTGCCGGGTGGCCAGGTCCACCAGATGCTCGAGCGCGCTGTTGAGGATCTCCGCGAAGAAGATGAGCAGCACGCAGAAGATGAGGATGACCTTCTCGGCGACGCCCAGGGGGATGCCACTGCCCACGAGCCCCACGAGCACGGCGGAGACCAGGTGCACGCGCATGTTGCGCTGGTGCACGGCGGTGTGGATGAGCCCGTCCCAGGCATGGCGGAAGGAGGCGAGCATGCCCGTGCCGCCCCGCGACGCGTAGGCGGGGGGGCGGCGGGGCGTCTCCGGGTCCGGGGGAGGTGGTGGGGAGTAGGGAGCGGGGGAACTCATCGGAGACAGGTTAGCGGGAGAGTGGGTGGGCACCCACGAGTTCGATTGGCAGGTCTCGCGCCGGGTCCTAACGTCCGGCGCCTCATGGCACTTCCTGCATCCCTCCGTACCACTGTCTGGGTGTTGCTCACGATCTTCTGTTGGCCTGGAACCAGCCAGGCGCAGGAAGAGGACGCTGCTCACGCCTGTGGGCTCGAGCCCCCGGACGCGGAGTACGTGCCCTTGCCCGGCCCCCGGCCCCATGAAACCCACTGGTCGCCCGCCGAGCCCGCCCTGGTGCGCCGCGAGCAGCGCGGCTCCGGCGTCTCCGCGTTGTCGGGGGTGCCCCAGACGCGCCTGCGCACCGGGGCGCTGTCGGGGAAGGTCATCTACCTGAGCCCGGGGCATGGCTTCTATCGCAGCTCGCCCCTGGGCCGGTGGGCCACCCAGCGCGGCAACACGAACGACGTCGTCGAGGACCTGGTGTCGCTCGAGACGATGGACCAGTACCTGCTGCCGATGCTGATGGGGGCGGGCGCCACGGTGGTGCCGGTGCGCGAGCCGGACCTGAATCCCCAGGGCGTGGCGCTCGACAACGGCGGGGTGGGGTATTCGGAGGAGGGGCCGGCGGAGCTCTTCTCCAGCACGGGTTCTGGCTCCGGCTGGGGCGTGCCGCCGGTGCCCATGGGCAACGCGGTGGAGCCCTTCAAGCTGGGAGACTCCCGGCTGATGACGGCCGCGGCCACGGCCACGGCGCATGCCACCTGGGCGCCCCGGGTGCCCGCGGACGGCGCCTACCACGTGTATGTCGCCTACGGCTCGGACCCGAGCCGGGTCACGGACGCGCACTACGTGGTGCGGCACGCGGGCGGCGAGAGCCACTTCCGGGTGAACCAGCGCCGCCACGGGGGCACGTGGGTGTTGCTCGGCCGCTTCTACTTCCGGGCGGGCGCTCCGGCGGAGTCGGCGTCGGTGGTGGTGTTCAACGACTCGGCCGAGGCGGGTAGCGTGTCGCTGGACGCCGTACGCCTGGGCGGAGGCACGGGCGACATTGGAGATGCGAAGCTGGGCCCGCTCTCGCGTCCGCGCTCCGAGGAGTGTGCGCGCTACCACACCCAGTTCAGCGGCGCGCCGCCCGATGTGTTCGCGCCCTCGAAGACCAACGCGCTCTCCAACGAGCGCAACGACGACGTCTCCGCCCGTCCGCGCTTCGCGGCCTGGCTGCACGAGGAGGGCGAGGACGCCGTGTACGTCGCCTGGCACACCAATGCCTCGGCGAATGGCTCCGTCCGGGGCACGGAGGCCTACGTCTATGGGCCCAACCCGGTGGACGGCAAATACATCCCCGGTGCGGCGGTGGCCGGCAGTCCGGAGCTCGCGCAGAGCCTGCTGGACGAACTCAAGGTGGACCTGCAGCGGGAGATCGAGCCGGCCTGGCGGGTGCGCAACCTGCGCTCGGCCAATCTGGGCGAGGTGAACCCGACCCACAACCCGGAGATCCCCTCCGTGCTGGTGGAGGTGGCCTACCATGACAACGCCCAGGACGCCGCGTGGCTCAAGGAGCCGCACTTCCGGCGCGTCGCCGCGCGGGCCTTCCTCCATGGCCTCATCAAGTACTTCGCCGTCCGGGATACCCCGGAGGGTCAAGCTCCCGTCATCCACCTGCCCCCCGAGCCGCCCTCGGCGGTGGCGGCCCGCAACGCGGGAGGCGGCCAGGTCGAGGTGAAGTGGGCGCCGCCCGCGGACCCGGACGGGGCCGTGCCTCCGCAGCACCCGGTCACGGGCTACCGCGTCTACCAGAGCACGGACGGACTGGCCTGGGACGAGGGCACGGACACCACCGCCACGTCCTTCTCCCTGCCGCTCGCGGCGGGCACGACGCGCTACTTCCGGGTGGCGGCCCTCAACGAGGGCGGCGAGTCCTTCCCCTCGGACGTGGTGGGCGTGAGCGTGGGCGCGACGGACGGGGCGCCGCGGGTGCTCGTGGTCAACGCCTTCCGGGCCCTGGATGCGACGATGGCGCGCGTCGAGGAGCTCTCGGCGTACGATCTGGGCTCGCCCCGGCGCCTCTTCGTGGAGGCGATGAACGACGGGACGGCCCTGCGCCGCCACGGGGACGCGCTGGCGCGCAACGCCGTGGCCTTCGACAGCGCGACGAACGAGGCGATCGCCGCGGGCCTCCTCACCCCCGTGGGCTACCCGGTGCTGGACTGGTTCTCCGGGCGGGGACAGGCCCGGAGCGAGGGCCCCGACGCCACCGAACAGGCCCTGCTGCGCGCTTTCGTGCTCGGGGGAGGGCACCTGCTGCTGTCGGGCAGTCAGATTGCCTCCGCGCTCGCGGTGGGAAGCCCCGAGGACGTCGCCTTCCTGACGGACATCCTGCACGCCCGGCCAGTGTGTGGTCTGTCGGCGCCGCGGG
Organism: Cystobacter fuscus; assembly: GCF_044360685.1. Classification (GTDB taxonomy): domain Bacteria; phylum Myxococcota; class Myxococcia; order Myxococcales; family Myxococcaceae; genus Cystobacter; species Cystobacter fuscus_C. Next base: position 3,954,963 of record NZ_CP043491.1, read on the forward strand.
TGGGGGGGCTCACGGATGGCCTCTTCCCGGGCCTCGCGAGTTCGCTGTTGGACGACGGGCGGCGGGGCTCCTTCCCGGTGGGCGCGACGGACGTGCTCCGGCCAGGGGAGGGGGGCCAGCCGGTGCTGGGCTATTCCGGGGCGGACACTGCGGCGGGCGTCCTCTCCGCGCCGGGGGGACAGGTGCTCTTCCTGGGCGTACCCCTCGAGGGCGTCGTCACCTCCGAGCGCCGTGCGTACCTGATGGGTGCCTTCCTGGCCCGGGCGGGGGTGTTGGCGTCGCCGCCCCCGGCGCCGGGGTCGGAGGAGGCCCTGCCGCTGGATCTGGACTCGGGTGGCTTGAGCTCCCCGGGGGGCGCATTCCCGTGCACCCTCGAGCAGGTCCCCGGCTCCTACGGCGAGGAGCGGGGCGGCTGCGGCTGCGGGGCGGGGGGGGGAACGGCCTCCCTGGCGGGGCTGTTGCTGTTGCGGCTTGTGCAACGGCGGCGGACTCGTCATTTGCCTCGCGGAGAGCGTTGACTCGCGTGCCGCCCATGCCTACGGTCGCCCGCCTTTTCGTCCCAGCCCCATTCCCCGCTCAAGGAGCTTGAACATGGCCACCAAGATTGCCATCAACGGATTCGGTCGTATCGGCCGCTGCGTGCTGCGCGCCGCGCTCGCCCGCAAGGAGAACCTCGACTTCGTCGCCATCAACGATCTCGACTCGCCGGCCACCCTGGCGCACCTCTTCAAGTACGACTCCGTGCACGGCATCTTCCCGGGCACCGTGTCGGCCACCGAGAAGGCCATCGTCATCGACGGCAAGGAGATCGCCGTCACGGCCCAGAAGGATCCCTCCGCGCTGCCCTGGAAGTCGCTGGGCGCGGACATCGTCCTCGAGTGCACGGGTCACTTCACCGAGCGCGAGGGTGCGATCAAGCACGTGAACGCGGGCGCCAAGAAGGTCATCATCTCCGCGCCGGCCAAGAACCCGGACTTCACGATCGCCTACGGCATCAACCACGATCAGTACGATGCCGGGAAGCACCAGATCCTCTCCAACGCCTCGTGCACCACCAACTGCCTGGCGCCCGTGGCCAAGGTCCTCTCCGACACCTTCGGCATCGAGAAGGGCGTGATGACCACCATCCACAGCTACACCAACGACCAGCGCATCCTGGACCTGCCGCACAAGGACCTGCGCCGCGCCCGTGCCGCCGCCTTGTCGATGATCCCCTCGTCCACGGGCGCCGCCAAGGCCATCGGTGAGGTGCTCCCGAGCCTCAAGGGCAAGATGCACGGCATCTCGGTGCGCGTGCCCACCCCGAACGTGTCCCTGGTGGACCTGAGCGTGGTGCTCTCCAAGAACGTCACCGCCGACGCCATCAACGACGCCTTCAAGAAGGCCGCCGAGGGCTCGCTCAAGGGCATCCTCCAGTACAGCGACGAGCAGACGGTGTCCGTCGACTACAACGGCAACCCGCACTCCTCCATCTTCGACTCCACCAACACCATGGTCATGGGCGACAACCTCGCCAAGGTGATGGCCTGGTACGACAACGAGTGGGGCTTCTCCAACCGCATGGTGGACGTGGCCAAGTTCCTGTCCTCCAAGGGCCTGTAATCCCCGAAGCCCGTCACACGGACGAACCAGAGGGAACGATGACGATCCGCTACATCGACGACATGCAGCTCACCGGCAAGCGCGTCTTCATCCGGGTGGACTTCAACGTTCCCCTGGAAGGCCGGCGCATCACCGACGACACCCGCATCCGCGAGGCCCTGCCCACCATCCAGAAGGCCCTGGACCTGGGCGGCAAGGTCATCCTCGCCTCGCACCTGGGACGCCCCAAGGGCGTGGAGCCCAAGCTGTCCCTGGAGCCGGCCGCCTCGCGCCTGTCCGAGCTGCTCGGCGGCAAGCACGAGGTCATCCTCGCGGATGACTGCGTGGGCGACGGCGTGCGCAAGCTGGTGAAGGATCAGAAGGAAGGCCAGGTGCTCATGCTCGAGAACCTGCGCTTCCACAAGGAGGAGGAGGCCAACGACGAGGCCTTCGCGCGCGAGCTGGCCTCCTTCGCCGACGTCTACATCAACGACGCCTTCGGCACCGCGCACCGCGCGCACGCCTCCACCGCCGGCATGGTGCCCTACGTGAAGGAGAAGGGCGCCGGCCTGCTCATGCGCAAGGAACTGGAGTACCTGGGCGGCGCCATCAAGAACCCCGCCAAGCCCTTCGTGGCCATCCTGGGTGGCTCGAAGGTGAGCGACAAGATCAAGGTCATCGAGAGCTTGCTGCCCAAGGTGGACGCGCTGCTCATCGGCGGCGCCATGGCCTACACCTTCCTCAAGTCGCAGGGCATTGAAGTGGGCAAGAGCCGCGTGGAGGAGGACAAGCTGTCCATGGCCACGCGCCTGCTCGAGGCGGCGCAGCGGCTCAAGACGTCGCTCGTGCTGCCCATTGATCACATCTGCAGCACGGAGCTGGGCGACAAGGGCCCGCTGCGCGAGGTGCCCGACCGGGCCATCCCCGCGGACCTCATCGGCCTGGACATCGGCCCCAAGACGCGCGCCATGTACGCCGAGCACATCCGCAACGCCAAGACGGTGGTGTGGAACGGCCCCATGGGCATGTTCGAGGTGGAGCGCTACGCCGCGGGCACGCGCGCGGTGGCCGAGGCCATGGTGGCCAACAAGAACGCGGTGACGATCGTGGGCGGCGGTGACAGCGCCGCGGCCGTCAACGAGATGGGCCTGGGCGTCAAGCTCAGCCACGTGTCCACCGGCGGCGGCGCCTCGCTCGAGTTCCTCGAGGGCCGTGAGCTGCCGGGCGTCAAGGCGCTCGAGACGAAGTAGTCCACCCCCACCGCTCCCTCCACCGTCCCCCCGAGGAGTCAGTCCCCATGGCCGCACCGACGCGACGCAAGATCATCGCTGGCAACTGGAAGATGAACAAGACGCTCTCCGAGGCGCTCGCGCTGGTGCGGGAGCTGAAGGGACTGGCGGCGGGGCTGCCGGCGGAGCGCGTGGAGGTGGCGGTGGCGCCGCCCTTCGTGTCGCTCGCCGCGGTGGCGAAGGAATTGGAGGGCTCGGCGCTGAAGCTGGCCGCCCAGAACTGCCACTGGGAGGCGAGCGGGGCGTTCACCGGCGAGGTGTCCGCGCCGATGCTCAAGGACGTGGGGTGCGCCTACGTCATCCTGGGCCACTCCGAGCGCCGGCAGTACTTTGGCGAGACGGACGAGACGGTGAACAAGCGCATCCGGGCGGTGCTGGCGGCGGGGATGACGCCCATCGTGTGCGTGGGCGAGACGCTGGCGGAGCGCGAGGCGGGCCGCACGAAGGACGTGGTGGAGCAGCAGGTGTTGGGCGCGCTGAAGGGCTACCAGGCGGCCGAGGTGGCGAACTTTGTGCTCGCTTACGAGCCGGTGTGGGCCATTGGCACGGGCCGCACGGCGACGAGCGCCCAGGCGCAGGAGGTGCACCGGGCGCTGCGCGAGCAGCTGGGGCGGCTGTACGACGTGGGGACGGCGGAGCGGGTGCGCATCCAGTACGGCGGGAGCGTGAAGCCGGACAACGCGGCGGAATTGCTGGGCCAGCCGGACGTGGATGGGGCGCTGGTGGGGGGCGCGAGTCTGAAGGCGGGAGACTTCGCGGGCATCCTCAAGGGCGCGGTGGGGGCGTAAGCAAGGAAGATTGTCACCGAGCGCGCCGTTCGGTTAGGCTGCGCGACCTTTTATTCAGGACTGGAAAGAAGAGTAAAGCATGCTGACCTTCGTGACGATCGTGCACGTCCTGCTGTGCGTGTTCATGATCTTCGTCATCTTGTTGCAGCCCGGTAAGGACGCCGGCATGGGCTCGGCGCTGGGCGGCGGGGCCGCGACGAGTGCCTTCGGCGGCCGGGGCGCGACGACGTTCCTGACGAAGGTGACGGGCGTGTGCGCGGCGCTGTTCTTCCTCACGTCGCTGGGCCTGTCCTTCGTGGGCATGCGCTCCTCGGTGGCGGCGGGCGCGGTGGCTCCCGCGGCGGCTCCGGCTCCGGCCGGGACCCCCGGGCCGGGCCCCTCGTCGACGGGCGCGCCTCCGGCGGGCCAGATTCCGGCGGCCACTCCGCAGGACGCGGCGGCCCCCACGGGCACGGCGCCCGTGGAGCCGCAGCAGGCCCCGGCCACGCCGAGCACCGTGGAGCAGCCTCGCCCGGCCGAGACGCCGGCTCCTGCTCCCGCCCCGGCTCAGTAGGCGGGCAGCCAGCGAGCCCTGGAAAAGTGCAGCAGGGGCTCGCATAAAGTTGTTGTCGGCGGCGCGGTTCGTGGTACTAGAGGCCGCGTCGCAACGCGGTTCGCGGTTCGCAGCAAGCCCAGGTGGTGGAACTGGTAGACACACCATCTTGAGGGGGTGGCGCCGAAAGGTGTGCGGGTTCGAATCCCGCCCTGGGCACTCCGCAAAGAGCCTCCGAGTCGAAAGACTCGGGGGCTTTTTTGTTTTCCGGGCCGCGCTTCCTGTCCAGGTGCCGCAATGTGCCCTTGGGGCGCTCGTCGAGGGCGCGGACCGCGTCCTTCTTCACGTCCGGGTTCAAGTGCACGTAGCGCCCATCAGCTCCTGGATGGCCTTGAGCGGCACCCCGCGCATGGCAAGGTGGCTGGCGAAGGTGTGCCGCAGCGTGTGCCACCTGATGGGCCGGATGCCCGCCCGCGTGGCGTTGCGGAGGATGGCCTCCGTGCAGGTGTGCTGCGGGTTGCTGATGAAGCCGCCGTCCCGCTGGGGGAACACCCAGGGTGAGTCGATGCGCTGCGGGTATTCCCGCAGGGCATTCAGCGCTCGCTCATTACTGAGCGGCACCTCCCGCTTTCGGCGTGCCCAGGAGCCCCGGAAGACGCTGCGCTTCACGATGAGGCGACCGGCCGTCATGTCCACGTAGTTCCAGGACAGGGCGGTCAGCTCGCCGATGCGCAGGCCGGTATTGAGGGCAAGGGAGATCATCGTCTTCCACCGGCCGGGCTTCGCGTGCGCCTCCAGTCGCTCGGCTTCCTCGAAGGAGAGGAAGTCGATCTCGGGCTTGGGCGCCTTGAGCCACTCCACCGTGGGCACCACGTCGAGCTCGTCGAACTCCTAGGCCAGGATCAGGAGCGTGCGCAGCACGGTCAACAGGTTGTTGACGCTGTTCTTAGCGAGCCTCTCCTTCATTTTTTGAGCTTTGAGGGCCTCGATTCGTGCGGTGTCGATCTGGTCCAGCTTCAACCGTCCGAACGCGGGGACCAAGTGCTTGCGCAGAATGTCGGCTTTGGTCTTCGCGGTGGAGACCTTGTTGTTCGTCCGTGAGTGCTTGAGGAACTGCTCCAGGGTGGGGACCTCTTTCTTCTCCTTTCCGAAGGTGAGCCTGCCCCAGTTTTGGCTCTCCCGCACTTCATGTGCTTCGCGCATTAGGACGCCTGCTACTCCAACGAGCGTTGATCGCCGCATGACCGGCGAGCACACAATGTGCGGGAGAGTCAGCTGATCAGGTAAGCTCCCGCCCGAAATGCCCGTCGAAGGAGCTGGTGGCGGGCGAGGGTCTCATGGACGTTTTCTCCCTTCGGGATGCGGTCGTCGGCGAGTACAGGAAGTTCGCGACCTCATTCACGAAAATCTTCGCTGAGGACATCCGGCGTCAGGTCGAGGAAATCTACGCGCAGGGACGCTACTGGCCCGAGCCCCTCCTTCAGATCAACCCGAACTACCAACGCACAACCTCAGTGGGCGAGCTGGTGGAAGCGGGGCTCTTGGAGAAGCGGTGCGCGGAGATCTTCCAGGTTTCGGGCAAGCCGCTGGACCTGTACAAGCACCAGCAGCAGGCGATCGCCACTGCCGCCGCGGGCGAGAGCTACGTCGTTACCACCGGCACCGGCTCGGGCAAGTCGCTCTCCTTCTTCATTCCTGTGATCAATGCGGTGCTGACCGAGAGGCGCACCGCGCCCGAGCCACGCACTCGGGCCATCGTCATCTACCCCATGAACGCGCTGGCCAACAGCCAGCTCGAGGAACTCACGAAGTACGTCGGCAACGTTCCGGGAGAGAAGCCGGTCACGTTCGCGAAATACACCGGCGCCGAGAAAGCCGACGAGAGGCAGCGGATCGCGGACAACCCGCCGGACATCCTGCTCACCAACTTCATGATGCTCGAGCTCCTGATGACGCGTCAGGACCCGCTCGATCGAAGGGTGATGGCCCACTGCCAGGGGCTACGTTTCCTGGTGCTCGACGAGCTGCACACCTATCGCGGCCGCCAGGGCGCGGACGTGGCCATGCTGGTCCGCCGCGTGCGCGAGCGGCTCGCTCCAGAACGTCTCCAGTGCATCGGCACCTCCGCCACCATGGCGAGCCAGGGCACACTGGAAGAGCGAAACGCGGAGATTGCCCGCGTTGCCTCCAGGCTGTTCGCCAGCGCGATCCCCACCAGCAACGTCATCGGCGAGACGCTCGAGTGCGTGACCGCTCCCTCAGTGCGCTCCAGGTTGAAGGACAAGGCCGTACTGGGGCCGGCCGTGGAAGTGCCGCTCCCGGAGACCATCACCGACGCCCAGCTCCGCGTCCACCCGCTGGCGGCGTGGGTGGAGACGAACCTGGGCGTGACGTTCTCGGACGTCGATCAACGCTGGGTCCGCGCCAAGCCACTCACCTTGACCAGGGCTGTCGAGAAGCTGAGCGTCGACTCGGGCAAGGACGCGAAGGTCTGCCAACGCGCCTTGCGTGAATTGCTGCTCATCTCGAGCATTCCGGAAAAGGAGCGCACGGGGGGGAAGGGCACTGGCGAGCGCAGCTTCTTCGCCTTCAAGCTCCACCAGTTCATCTCTGGCGCGGGGCATGCCTTCGCAACGCTCGAGCCACCCGGTCAGCGTGCGGTAACCGTCGAAGGCCAGCAGTTCCTACCGGGCTTCCAGGAGAAGCGGCTCTATGCCACCCACTTCTGCCGGACCTGCGGCCACGAGTACCACCCCGTCCGCTACGTCATCGATGGCGAGCACCGCGCCTTCCACTTCCGCGACATCGACGACGCCGCACCCGCGAGCGACGACAGTTCCAGGGTCCAGGACGACGACATCGAACAGGAGGTCTTTGGCTTCCTGACGCTCGACGCCACGGATGAGGGCTTCGATTTCCAGGATGACGAGTCCAGGTACCCGGAGACCTGGCTCGAGCCGAGCGCCTCCGGTGTGCCGCGCCTCAAACCGAACTACCGTGACGCCCGTGCCCTGTCCGTGACCGTGTCACCCACGGGGAAGGAGGGCGAGGGCGTCAGCGCGTGGTTCCTCCCGGGTCGCTTCCGGCTCTGCCTGCGCTGTGGCGAGACCCACGGCGGCTCGTCTCGCGATCGCAACCGGCTAGCATCACTCTCCGCAGAGGGTCGAAGCTCGGCGACAACGGTCCTGGTGACCAGCGTGCTCCGTTGGATGCACGGATCTGGCTCCGGCCTCAAGCCCGAGACGCGCAAGCTCCTCGGCTTCACCGACAACCGGCAGGACGCGGCGCTCCAGTCGGGGCATTTCAATGATTTCCTTTTCGTGAGCCTCGTGCGCGCGGGATTCCTGGGGGCGCTTGAGCTGGCCGGGGAAGAGGGTCTGCGGAGCGACTCGCTCGGGGCCGTCCAGCAGCGCTCATTGGGTTTCAACGGCGCCGATGCGCGCCTGCGTGCCGAGTGGTTGAAGGAGCCGACGTTGAGCGGCTTCCATCTCACCGAGGCGGAGCGCGCGCTCCGCCAAGTCCTGACCTACCGCGTCTGGTTCGACCAGCGGCGCGGTTGGCGCTACACCAACCCGAACCTCGAACAGCTCAAGCTCGTCAGGGTCGAGTACGCCGGGCTGGACGCATTGGTCTCGGAAGAGACGCGCTTTTCGGGCGCCCATCCCCTCCTGCGCGAGGTTTCCCCCGAGAGCCGGCTCGGCGCCTACCGGAAGCTGTTCGACCACATGCGTCAGGGAATGGCGATTCGCTCCCAGGTCCTGGACCCCATTCTGGTGGAGCAGCTCGCGGCGAACTCGCACAGTTGGCTGAGGACGCCGTGGGGATTTGGAACCGAGGAGCGACCTCGAGCGGCCCGGTGGCTGATGGTCTCCTCGCCCGCCACCACCCGCGAGGCCAGCCTCCGTGACGCCGATCTCTTCGTCCGCGGCGGAGCGCGCAGCGCACTGGGACGGGTGCTCAGGCACTCCAGGACGTGGGGCGAGGGCCCGAACGCGGGCAGGCTGAAGTCAGCCGAGCTGGATGCGCTGATCGTGTCGATGCTCGACGTCGCCACCAGCTTCGGGCTCGTCCACCAGGAGGCCACGCCGTTCGACGGCCAGCCGGGGTGGAAGCTCAATGACGCGTGCGTGGTCTTCAAGAAGGCTGAGCCGCAGGTGACCTCGGCGCACGCCAACCATGACGCGTTCTTCCGCGACCTCTACTCCAACCTCGCGCGGCTGCTCCGCGAGCCCTCGCACCCGCTGTTCGGCTTCGAGGCGCGGGAGCACACGGCCCAGGTGGAGCAGGAGCGGCGAGAAGTGCGCGAGAAGCGCTTCCGTTTTGGCAAGAAGGAGCAGAAGGAGCTCGCGGACGAGGAAAAAAAGCTACGCGATCTGGACGAATCAAGCCGATTCCTTCCGGTGCTCTTCTGCTCGCCCACCATGGAATTGGGCGTCGACATCTCGTCGATGAACGCGGTCTACCTCCGCAACGTTCCTCCCACGCCAGCCAACTACGCGCAGCGCAGCGGCCGTGCGGGCCGCAGCGGTCAGGCCGCTTTGGTCCTCACCTATGCCGCCGCGCTGAGCCCGCACGATCAGTACTTCTTCCGCGACCCGCAGAAGATGGTGCACGGCGAGGTGAAGGCACCGCTCATCGACCTCGCCAACCGCGAGCTGATCGAAAGCCACCTCCACGCCACCTGGCTGGCTTGCACCGAGGAGCCCCTGGCGGACGCCATCTCGGATCTCCTGGTCCTGCCCGAGCCGGAACGGCCCTTGAAACCGGAGCTCGCGGCGCGCATGGAGGATGTGCGGGTGACCGCGCGTGCGAATGAGCGGATCAGTCGCGTGCTCGCGCTGGTGGAAGACGAGCTCACTCCCGTGGTCGCGCCGTGGTTCCCGGGCCGGGAGCGCTTCGCGGAGGAAATCTCCCGGACGGCCCAGACCCGCTTCAAGGAGGCGTTCCAACGCTGGCGCCACCTCTTCCGGGCCGCGGAGGAGCAACGCGATGCCGCCCGCCAGGTGATGGACAGCTACTCAGCCCCGCGGAAGGAGAAGAAGGCGGCGGATAGCCGGCACGCTCAGGCCCTCGACCAGCTCCGCCTGCTCCAGATGGGCGCGCATGGCGTTTCGAGCGACTTCTACACGTACCGCTACCTGGCCACGGAGGGATTCCTCCCCGGCTACAACTTCCCGCGCCTTCCCTTGATGGCCTACATCCCGGCGGCGGGTGACGGGCGAGGGCGGCAGACCTACTTGCAGCGCCCGCGCTTCCTCGCGCTCGCCGAGTTTGGCCCGCGCAGCCTCGTCTACCACGAGGGGCGTGCCTACCGGGTGGTTCGCGCGATGCTCTCACTTGAGCAGCACGGCCACAAAGCGGGGGCGCGCCTTCCCACTCAGTCCCTCCGTATCTGCAAGGAGTGCGGCGGCAGCGACTTCGACAATCAGGCATCCTTGTGCCACGCGTGCGGTGCTTCCCTGGGGGACGCGGAGTGCGTGAACGACGTCTACCGCATCGAGAACGTCGCGACCCAGCCCGCCGAGCGGATCACCGCCAATGACGAGGAACGCCAGCGTCAGGGCTTCGAGCTTCAAACCACCTTTCAGTGGGCGGTGCGCGATCAGAAGGTGGACGCGCGAGAGGGCACGGTGGCGGACGCACACGGGGACTTGGCGCGGCTCGCCTATGGCGCTGGAGCCACCATCACCCGGCTCAACAAGGGCCTCCGCAGGCGTAAGGACAAGAAGAAGCTCGGGTTCTTCATCGATCCCATCTCTGGTTTCTGGGCGAAGAGCGAGGACGAAGACGACGGGCCGCCGGATCCTGAAGCCACCCGGCCGCAAGCCATTGTCCCCTGCGTGTGCGATCAGAAGAACGCGCTCTTGTTCCAGCCGGTGCAGGGCGACCTGTCGCAGCGGACGTTGGTCACTGTCCAGCACGCGCTCCTCCGCGGAATCGAGTCCGTCTTCCAGCTTGAGGAAGGCGAGATGCTTGCCGAGCCCATGCCGACCCGTGATGAGCGCAAAGGCTTCCTCCTATACGAGGCAACCGAGGGCGGTGCTGGCGTGCTCACCCGGCTGGTGAGCGAGCCACGGAAGATTGCCGAGGTGGCTGGCGCCGCCCTGGACGTCATGCACTTCGACGTGAGTGGTGAAGACGGCCTGCCCGAAAACAGCTCGGGGCTGGTCGACGTGACGGAGACTTCCTGTGTCGCCGCCTGCTACCGCTGCTTGATGTCCTATTACAACCAGCCGGACCACGAAGACCTGGATCGGCGCGATCCGGATGCACGGGAACTGCTCGTGCGTCTCGCCCGCGCAACCACCGTCGTGGAGGATGTACCGGCCGCATCGTCCGAGCCACAGTCGTCGGACCCCGTGCTCGCCCCCTGGCTGACTCAGTCGCATGTGCGCGGTCTTCCGGCGCCCGATCCGGAGCCCATCGCGCTCGACGGCGTTGCGGTTCCGCTGGCCTGGCGCAGCCACTACGTCGCGGCGGTTTTCGAGGGCATGCCGGCTGAGGCCATCCGCATGCTCGTGAACAAGGGCTTCGAGGTCATCCAGTTTCCCACTTCAGCGTCCGCCTGGGCCGCGCCGTTTGACCGGCTGGCCCATGCGCTGGGACGAGATTCATGAGCACACCCCGCACATCTTCCGCCGCACCGTCCATGCAGTTCAGCCCCGGTTCACTGGTGAGCGCACGAGGCCGCGAGTGGATCGTCCTCACCGGAAGCGACTCCGAAGTCCTCCGCGTGCGCCCCATCTCCGGGTCCGAGGAGGACCAGACGCTCATCCACCTAGCGTTGGAAGCCCAGGTGAGCCCGGTTCAGGAGGCGCGCTTCCCGCCGCCGGCAGCGAACCAGGTGGGAGGCCATGATGCAGCGCTGCTCTTGCGTGACGCACTCCTGCTCTCGCTTCGACGTGGCGCGGGTCCGTTCCGCGGGTTCGGTCAGATCGCGGTCGAGCCGCGCGCATACCAGCTCGTGCCACTTTTGATGGCACTCAAGCTGGACCCCGTGCGCCTGCTTATCGCCGACGATGTGGGTATCGGGAAGACCATCGAGGCGGCCCTCATCGCCCGCGAGTTGGTGGACCGTGGCGACATCGATCGGCTGGCGGTGCTGTGTCCGCCGCATCTGGTCGACCAGTGGGTGACGGAGCTGGAGGCCCGCTTCCACCTGCGGCCGGTGGCGGTCACTGCCGCCAGCGCCAACCGGCTCGAGCGGGGCATTCCTCAGAGCGAGAGCATCTTCTCGGTCTACCCGCACGCGGTGGTCAGCCTCGACTACATCAAGAGCGATCGCCGCCGGGCCGATTTCCTCCGCGCCTGCCCGGAGTTCGTCATCGTGGACGAGGCCCACACCTGCGCCGCGACGGGCCAGGGGCGCCATCAGCGGTACGAGCTCCTCAAAGGGTTGGCCGCATCGCCCACGCGGAATCTGGTGCTACTGACCGCCACGCCACACAGCGGAGACGAGGCCGCTTTCTACCGTCTGCTGGGGCTGCTCCATCCGGATTTCGAGCGACTGCCCGAAGCCAAGGGCGCCGAGCGCGAGCAATTACGCGATCGTCTCTCCAAGCACTTCGTCCAGCGCCGCCGGCCAGATATCGCCGAGTGGCACGAGGCAAGGCTCTTCCCGCGCCGCGAAACCAAGGAGCTCACCTACAAGCTCACCGGCAAATGGGACGCGCTCTTCAATGCGGTGTTGGACTACTGCGCCTCCATTGTCGAGGCCGCGGGAAGCGACGAGCGCCGTGCTCGGCTGAACTACTGGGGCACCTTGGCGTTGATGCGCTGCGTGGCCTCGAGTCCCGCGGCGGCGGTGCAGGCGCTGCGCACGCGCGCCGGGCTGGAGAGCGCCGAGGACGAAGAAACATTGCAGGAGCGCGTGTTGGATGGCGCCGCCGACATCCTGCCGGACGACGACGTGGAGCCGCCCGCCGCGACTGACGATACCGAGCTCCAGAAGCTGATCGCCATGTCCGAGGCACTGTCGGGGCAGGAGGGCGATCCCAAGCTCAAGGTACTGGCGGAGCATCTCAAGCAGCTCCTGGAAGAGGGCTTCAGCCCGGTCGTTTTCTGCCGCTACATTGCCACCGCGCATTACCTGGGCCGTCACCTGCGCGAATCGCTGAAGGGTGTCGAGGTGGCCGTCGTCACCGGTGAGTTCACCTCCGACGAGCGGAAGGTGAAGGTCGATGCGCTAGGCGACGCGGAGCGCCGCCTGCTCATCGCCACCGACTGTCTCTCCGAGGGCATCAACCTCCAGCAGTCCTTCGACGCGGTGGTCCATTACGATTTGTCGTGGAATCCCACTCGCCACGAGCAGCGCGAAGGCCGCGTGGATCGCTTCGGGCAGCAGCGTGAAGTGGTGCGCGCGACCTTGATGTACGGGGCGAACAACCCGGTGGACGGCGCGGTGCTGGACGTCATCCTCCGCAAGGCCGAGAAGATTCGCGAGGAGTTGGGTGTCCCTGTTCCGCTTCCGGACGACGGGCAGACGCTCACCGAGGTGTTGCTCCAGTCGGTGCTCCTCAAGCGAAAGGGCGGCGACAGCACCACCCCAATGAAGCAGATGGGCCTGTTCGAGGAGGGCTGGAAGAACGCGGCCGAGACCGTGAAGAAGAACCGTACCGTGTTCGCGCAGCGCCGACTGAAGCCCGAAGATGTCCTCCCCGAGTGGCACAAGACGCTGGCCGCAGTGGGCGGCCGGGAAGACGTGCGGCGGTTCACCTCGCGCGCCCTCTCGCGACTGGGCACCGCGCCCGAGCCGCTCAAACGCGGGTTAAAGATCGTGCTCGATCGTCTCCCGGAAGAAGTAAAGGAACGGCTCTACGCAGAGGGGCTCCCGGATCAATTCCTCATCGACTTCGACTACCCGGCGGCGCCGCGCTGCCGACCCATTCAGCGTAGCCATCCCCTGGTCGCGGTGGTGGCCGAGACGCTGCTCGAGCGCACGCTCTCCGATGGCGCGACAGTCTCGGACCTGGCCATCCTGGGGCGTGTGGGGTGCTGGACCTCGGCTGTGGTCACCGAGCGAACCGTGGTCGCACTTCTGCGGCTTCGCCACCAGCTTGTCACCCAGCGGCCAGGCCGGGCCTCCACGCTGCTGGTGGAAGAGGCCACCGCCATCGCCTGGTCCGGTGCTCAGGGCACTTCGAGCATGGAAGGGCAGGACGCCCTCGCGCTCCTGGCCGCGCCTCCCGTCGGCGACCCGCCTGCGAACGTTCGCGCCCGGCACATCGAACAGGCACTCGGACTTCACGCGGAGCGGCTCGCCGCGCTTGAGGAGTTCGCCGAGAAGCGCGCGCAGGTGCTCCTGTCCGATCACCGCCGCGTGCGAGAGGCCGCCGACGCGCGCGGAAGCTACAGCGTCAAGGCGCTCAAGCCGCCAGACGTGATTGGACTCTTCGTGCTTCTCCCCAAGGTGGCCTGACGCCATGGCTCTTCGTTCCAGACCTCAGACCCGGGAAGCCCGGCTCGCGTTCGAGGCAATTTCCATCGAAGGCGGGTTGCTCTCGCCGGATTGGCTGACGCGCGCGGCCCAGCTCGCTGCGGGCCACCAATCGGAGGCGGACTACCGCGTCCCCAGGGGCCTCAACCTCCGCGACGAAATTGGTCGCTACTGGCGCATCGCCCAGGCTCACTGGGCCGACTTCAAGATCGGTCGGGCCAACGGCGGCGAACCCCAAGCGCTATCCGAACGCTTCGTGCAGGCCCTCCTGCGAGAGGCTTTCGGCTTCACGACCCTGAGCACCGCGCCTCCTGTGCCGTTGGAGGGGCGCACCTATCCCATCGGCTTCGCGGCTCTGGGTAGGAGGGTGCCCGTGGTTATTGCCTCGGCGGCGAGCGGGCTCGATGCGCTCTCGGTCAACTTCGGCGATGGCGGGCGTCGCCGTAGCGCCTTCGGTCTCGCGCAGGAATTCCTCAACGCCGAGCCGAACGCGCTCTGGGGCCTGACTTCGGACGGGCTCACCCTGCGGATCCTGCGCGACAATGCGAGCCTCACCCGCCCGGCGTGGATCGAGGTGAGCCTTGAGCGCATCTTCCTCGAGGAGCGCTACGCGGACTTCGCGGCGCTGTGGCTCATCGCTCACGAGTCGCGCTTCGGCCGCGCCGAACAGCCGACTACGCAGTGTGCGCTGGAGGCGTGGCGCGAGGCCGCCCGCGAGCAAGGTACTGTTGCACGCGGGAAGCTCCGCGACGGAGTCGAGGCCGCGCTAGCGGAGTTGGGCAACGGCTTTCTCGCCCATCCCGAGAACGACGAACTGCGCGAGGCACTCCGGAGCAATTATCTTACCACCACCGGCTACTTTAACGAGCTGTTGCGGTTGATCTACCGGCTGATCTTCCTCCTCGCGGTGGAAGAGCGCGGCTTCTTGCACCCGGAAGGCGCCTCCGATGCCGCCAGGCGGCTCTACGAGGAGGGCTATAGCCTTAAGCGCCTTCGCGAGCGCGCGGTGCGGCGAAGCGCGCACGATCGCCACTCAGATCTCTGGCAGGCGCTCAAGCTCGTCTTTCACGGCGTGGCTGTCGGCGAGCCGCGGCTGGCACTCCCAGCGCTGTCGGGAATCTTCGCGAGCAGCCAGTGTCCGCATCTGGATTCGGCGAAGCTCCAGAACAGCGCGCTCCTGTCGGCGGTGTTCAAGCTCTCGTGGCTGCGTGAGCCGTCCGGCCTCTCGCGCGTGAACTGGCGCGACATGGGGCCGGAAGAGTTGGGCAGTGTCTACGAGAGCCTGCTCGAACTGGTGCCGCGCATTTCGCAAGGGGGCCGCGCTTTTGAGTTCGCTACTGGCGGCGAGACGAAGGGGAACGCGCGCAAGACGACCGGCAGCTACTACACGCCGGATAGCCTCGTGCAGGTGCTGCTTGACAGAGCGCTCGAGCCGGTCATCAATCAGACGCTGGCGGCGAACCCCAGTCACCCGGTGGAAGCGCTGTTGAAGCTCTCCATCGTGGATCCGGCGTGCGGTTCGGGGCACTTCCTCCTGGCGGCAGCGCGCAAGTTGGCGGCGCACGTCGCGCAGCTCCAGGCGCAGGGCACGCCCTCAGCAGCCGAGTACCGCCACGCGCTGCGGCAGGTGGTCGGCCGCTGCATCTACGGCGTGGATTTGAACCCCATGGCGGTCGAGTTGTGCAAGGTGAGCTTGTGGATGGAGGCGGTGGAACCCGGGCTGCCGCTCGGCTTCCTCAACTCGCACATCCAGCATGGCAACGCGCTGCTCGGCACTACGCCCGAACTGATGGCGAAGGGCATTCCCGACAACGCGTGGGAGTGCATTGAGGGCGACGATAAGAAGACGGCGAGCGCCCTGAAGAAGCGGAACAAGAAAGCGGCGGAGGGGCAGAGGAGCTTCGACACTTCATGGTCAACGCCCAGCGACAGCGAGTCGGCCGCAGTCTCGCGTGCCATCGCGGAGCTTGAGAGCACGTCCGATGCCGATGTTGGCTCGCTGGAGCGTAAGGAATCGAAGTGGGAGGCTATCCTCACCTCCCCCGAATACCGTCACCAGCGCTTCGTCGCGGATGCGTGGTGCGCAGCCTTTGTGTGGCCGAAGACGCCGGGGGCCATGGCAGATGCTGCTCCCACCAACGACGTGTGGCGGCAGATTCGCGATGGGCAGGGACAGCCCCCCGAACTCACCAAGGAGACGACCGATAGGCTCGCGGCCCAGTACGACTTCCTCCACTGGCACCTCGCGTTTCCGCAGGTGTTCGCCAAAGGCGGCTTCGACGTAGTGTTGGGCAATCCTCCATGGGAGCGGGTGAAGCTCCAGGAGCAGGAGTTCTTCGCGTCGAGGCACGATGAGATAGCGAACGCGCCTAATGCGGCTGCTCGCAAAAGGCTCATTGCAGCGCTACCCGTCAAGGACCCTGCGTTGTGGGAGAAATGGAGTGCCGCGAGCCGCCAGGCTGAGGGGCAGAGTCATTTCGTTCGGCAGTCCGGAAGGTATCCCCTGTGCGGCAGGGGCGATGTGAACACCTATGCGCTCTTCGCAGAGCACAACCGAGCTGTACTGGGCCCCAGGGGGCGGGCCGGATTCATCGTGCCGACGGGCATCGCCACGGACGATACGACCAAGGACTACTTTGGAGCATTGGTCGGCACCAGTGAACTGCGTGCACTCTATGACTTCCAGAGTGGCCCAGGTCTTTTCGGTGAGATTGGCCATGCCCGATTCAAGTTCTGCCTGTTGATCCTAGGCCCAGGGCAGGCACCGGCCGACCTGCTGTTCTTCGCCCGCAGCATGGATGAACTCGCGGATCCAGCGCGTCACTTCTCTCTTTCGCCCGCAGACTTCGCAACGCTCAACCCCAATACGAAAACCTGCCCAACGTTCCGCTCACGTCGTGATGCCGACTTGAACCTCGCGATCTACCGTCGCGCCGGTATCCTCTGGAGGGAGAACGATCCGGATGGCAATCCATGGGGACTGCGATTCGTAGCCATGTTTCATATGGCAAACGACTCCGGCCTTTTCCGCACTCGGGCTGAGCTGGAATCGGCAGGTTGGAAGCGAGAAGGAGGCAAATACCTGCTCGACAAACGAGCGATGCTCCCGCTTATAGAGGCGAAGATGGTCCACCACTTCGACCACCGTTTCGGGGACTACGCGGACAAACCAGCCGACAGTGAGAGTACGAGTCTGCCGGATGTGCCCATTCAAAAACTTCAAGACCCTACATACTTCCCGACGGCCCGATACTGGGTTGATAATGGCGAGGTCGACAGCATGCTGGAGGGTCGGTGGGAGCACGGCTGGCTGCTTGGCTGGCGAGATATTTGCCGAAGCTTTGACGAGCGAACCGTCATTGCCTCGCTAATTCCGCGAGTTGCGGTGGGACACAAGTTCCCTTTGCTGCTCGCTGACCGTGCTCCTAATTTGATCGCCGCGCTGTACGCCAATTTGTGCAGTCTCGTCCTCGACTACGCCGCTCGCCAGAAGCTGGGCGGCACATCGTTGACTTATTTCATTCTCAAGCAACTCCCAGTCCTACCCCCTTCTATCTACGTTACACAAGCGCCTTGGGATTCGAGCAGTTCTTTACTCAGTTGGCTTCTGCCGCGCGTTCTTGAACTCACGTACACGGCCTGGGATCTGGCACCTTTCGCCGAGGATCTTGGCTATGAATGCCCACCGTTCCGCTGGGAACCTTCTCGTCGAGTTCTTCTCCGCGCTGAACTCGATGCCGCATTCTTTCACATCTACGGTCTGTCTCGTGACGATACCGCATACGTGCTTGACACCTTTCCAATCGTTCAACGGCATGATGAGAAAGAGCACGGAGAGTACCGCACCAAGCGCATCATCTTGGAACTCCATGACGCGATGAGCGAGGCGATCCGAACCCAGAAGCCCTACCGCTCCGCACTTTTCAGCGACTTGAAGGCATCATGAATCTGCTGCACATCGAGCGGCTCCGTTTGGAGAACTTCCGCTGCTTCGAGGCTCTCAACGTGGCCTTCGAACCAGACACCACCGTCATTTTCGCCGAGAATGGTGGTGGCAAGACGGCGCTGCTGACTGGACTCGCCATGGCTGTGGCGCTCCTCCAACCGAGGCACTCCAAGGAACTCTCCCTGGATGCGGAGCGGGATGCGAGGCGGGTTCGCGTCAGTAGTGACCGCCGTGAACCTGTGGGTCCGTGCACCGTATCGTGTACAGCCACAATCGGCGACCGCCCGACCGTGGAGTGGAGTGTCACAGCCTCGCCCACATCTGGTCGCCGCACGGTAAGGACCCGAGACGCCCATGATGCTATCGAGCATGTTCGGCGCCCGGGAGAGCGGTGGCCCATCATCGGGTATTACGGCACTGGCAGGCTCTCCGGCACGCACAAGCCTCGGAGCAAAGCACGTGCGTTCCAGGACCGCTGGGATGGATACGCGGGCTGCCTGGACCCATCCGCGACAGATGGCCCCCTCGTGGAGTGGCTCGAGAGCGAAGTCCTGGGCGATCTGAGCCGGCTCAGAAGAGAAGAACCGGAGCGACGGCTTGACCTCGCCGTGCTCAATGCCGTCAAGCGGGCTAGCCGTGATATCGCCGATATCTGGTTCGACCCAGCCATCCGGCTCCCCATGGTTCGCTTCCAAAAAGGACACGAAGCCACGTGGTCCGAACTGTCCGACGGCTTCCACGTGTTCATCGGCCTCGTCGGCGACATCGCGCGCCGAGCGGTCATTCTCAACAGTCAGGACGGCGCACAGGCTCCCTTGCTCGCCGAAGGAGTGGTGCTGATCGATGAGATCGACCTGCACCTGCACCCGCGGTGGCAGCGCGTGGTGCTCAAGGGATTGAGGGCGGCGTTTCCCAAGTTGCAATTCATCGTCACCACCCACTCGCCGCAGGTGCTCAGCAGCGCGGAGAATCAACAGGTCCGCCGACTGGCGAACTGGACCGTGCAGGAGAGCACGGTCTTCGTCGAAGGGCGGGACAGCAACGCCATCCTCCGCGATTGGTTTGGCACGGATGATCGCGACGAGCAGGGGCGCAACCCGCTTCAAGAGCTCCATGCCGCCATTGATGAAGGGCGGCTCGAAGAGGCGCGGCAGCAGCTCGCCGCGCTCCAAGGGCGATGGGGAACCATGGACCCGGCGCTGATCCGCGCGGCAAGATTGCTGGACGAGGAGGTTTGAGATGCGGAGGGTTGTAAAGACTCGGCCACCCGGCAACGTGGCACCGGAGCAACAGGAACCCTACAGCTTGGTGGAGGCGGAGATGCGGCTCCGGACTTCACTGCGCACGGCCACCTCCCCGTCCAAGCATGCCCGCGCGCAGTTCGATAGTCTCGACAAGGAAAAGCTGCGTGAAGTGCTCTCCGCGGAGCAGCGGCATCTTTGCATCTACTGCGAGCGGGAACTTAAGGATGGCGGGGAGCCCCACCGCATCGAGCACTGGCGGCCGGTGAGTCGCAGCCCCAGCTTGGCGCTCCACTGGAAGAATCTGTACTTGTCGTGTGCATCCAAAGACACCTGTGACGGATCCAAGGCCGACCAGCGGCTAGTCTGGCGCGACGAGGACAAGGACGAGGACGCGAAGAAGGACCTGCCCTGGCCATCGGACGCCAACTACGAGGAGTGGATCGGCTTCACGAGTGACGGCATAGCCTACGTGCGTGCAGATGCGCCGCTCGACGAGGCGCGAAGGAAGGCTCTGGAATTGGCCCTTGCGGACCAGGAGGATGAAGGGCAGACGCGTACGTCTTTCCTGAACCTGAACAGTTATTCCCTGGCCGAGGCGCGGCGGGCAGTCATCGACGTTGAGCGGGAGCGGCTGGCCAGAGCCTTCAGGGGGAGGACTGCGACGGATGCCGAGAGGCGGGCCAGTGCGCAGAGCCTGCTCGCAGAGAGCAGGTACCGCTGTTTCATCAGTGTCCGTGTGGCGTACCTGCATCGGTTGCTCGGAAAGAACCGAGGCACCGGACGGTGACTCCTCCGAGCCAAGAAGCACGCGTCCCCAGCGAGGCAGTAACGGTGGCGCTGAAAGGCCTTGTTTCATGAGGACAACCCTGTCTCCAGCGACCCTCATCCGTCTGGAGAAGACGGCGGTCGATAATGGCTTCGACGTCGAGCTGCCGCGTTTGGGCCTCTGGCTTGGGTACGCCAGCACCCAGGCGCCGCTGAAGATCTGGCTCACGCACTTCGCCGACGAGACGCTCTTTGTCGTGGCCTTCTCGCAGGCGCACGTGGCTGCGGCGCTGGAGGACTTCGGCACGCCAGTCGTGTCACCTCTGCCCGAATGTGCCGTGGCCGGGCGGAGCGTGCTGGACATTCCTTCCCTTCATGGTCTCGTACGGCGCGCGTTCCAGCTGTCGAAGTCGCTCCCCGACGAGTTGCTGCACCTGTTCGAGGCCAAGGTGGCTTCGTTGCCGCGAACGACCGAAGCCGAGCGGTGGGTGGTTCAGCGCGTGGGCCAGGATGTATTCCGCGAGGGCCTCATCGACTATTGGGATGGGCGGTGTGCGGTAACAGGGTTGGCTGTGACGGAGTTGCTTCGCGCAAGCCACATCAAGCCGTGGGCCGACTGCGAGTCAGATGCCGAGCGGCTGGACATCTTCAATGGGCTGTTGCTTGCACCGCATTTGGACGCCGCATTCGACGGGGGGCTCATCACCGTCTCCGACGGTGGTGACGTGATTGTCGCGAACACGCTACCCGTTGAGGCGAGGCGCGTTCTTGGGCTGGTCGAGCCCCTCCGGGTAGACAAGCTCAAGAACGGACATCGCCGCTACCTGGCGTGGCACCGTGCCAAGGTGTTCGGGCGAGATGACGTCCCGCCGAGGTGAAGATCCAGACGTCCATGGGCGCGCCCCAGTTCCTTCGCGCACGCAAGACTTCGGAATGGGCCCCCACTCGCCCACGGGAACGGACACCTTCCTCCTCAAGCTGGGGCCCAGGCCCGAACTCTAGGAGGGCGCGTTCCTCGCGCGCCGTTCCCAAATGCCTCCCGGCTCAAGCCCCCTGGGCGGCGGGGGCCTTCATGGCCGCGTGCACCTTCTGGCGGAACGCCTGCCGGCGCTGCTTGAACTGCTCCTTCTGCTCCGCGGTGAGCTGGCCTCCATTGGCCTCGCGCTGCGCGCGCGCCTCCTCGCGCAACTGCTTTGCCTCGGCGGCGAACTGGTCGGCCTGCTCCCGCGTGAGGCGGCCCTCTTCGACGGCGCGGTCGAACCGGTGCTCCATGCGCTTGAAGCCATGGTGCTTCCGCTCGCCCCGGCACTCCTGGGCGGCGGCGGTCGGGGTCTCGGCGGCGAACACGGGAGCGGCGAACAACAGCGAGGCAACGGCGGCGGACAGGGTGAGCTTCGTGCGCATGGTGCGGACTCCTCGACGGCGGGTTTCTGTCCCTTGAAACCCCCGAGCCGCCGGGAGGTTAAATCCCCCCGGAATCGTCCGGCTCCGTCCTCGCCGGCACCTCGTAGAGGTAGACGTGGGTGCGGTACAGGTCCGGGACCACCAGGGTGCGCGAGGGCGTCCAGCCGCGCAGCGCGAAGGTATTGCTGACGATGAGGGCTCCGGGGGCGAGTTCTTCCCTCAGCTTCGTCGCCAGGCGGCGCATGGCCTCGCGGTGCACGTAGCAGACGACCGCCGAGGCCCCCGTGAAGGAGGCCTGGAAGAAGTCCCCCCACACGAAGCGCAGGTTGGGCCGGGGCGCGAGGCGCTGGCGCAGGCGCGCGAATGCATACGGCAGGGGAGACCACTCGTAGGCCACCACGCTCGCCCGGGGGCAGTGCTCCGCGAGCGCGAAGGCCAGGTTCCCCCAGCCCGAGCCCAGTTCCAGCAGCGTACCCTCCTGGGTCTCGGGGAGGAGCGAGAGCATCTCCCGGCGCACCTTCCCCGTGGTGGGCATGGGGGTGATGCCGATGCGCAGCGAGTAGAGGACGATGGACAGCATGGCCCCCAGCAGCAGGGCCAACACGAGCAGGTAGAGGAGGGTGCCCATCGCGCTCACGGCGTTGCATGCTAGCCGCGCGGGCAGGAGGCGCGCGCGAAACATGCCGACGACGGAAGTGGAGCTGCTTCAGGGGACGCTGGATCTCCTCATCCTGAAAACCTTGAGCCTGGGTCCCCGGCACGGCGCCGCCGTGGTGCGCTGGCTCGAGCAGGTGACCGAGGGCGCGCTCGTGGTGGAGGAAGGCTCACTGTACCCGGCGCTCCACCGCCTGGAGCGCAAGGAGTGGGTCTCCTCGGAGTGGGGCGTCTCGGAGCTCAACCGCCGCGTCCGCTTCTACTCCCTCACCTCCGAGGGCCGCGAGCAGCTGCTCGCGCAGATGGAGGACTTCCGGCGCCTGGTGCGGCTCGTCACGCGCGTGCTCGTCCAGTCGCCCGCGACCGCCCCGCGTTAGCCGTTGGCCTCGGCGCGCGCGGCGGGCAGCCGGATGACGAAGGTGCTGCCCTTGCCCGGCTCGCTCTGCACGTCGATGCGGCCCTGGTGGCGCGTGATGATGCCGTAGCTCACCGACAGCCCCAGGCCCGTGCCCTGTCCTCGCGGCTTCGTGGTGAAGAAGGGCGTGAAGAGCTTGGAGAGCGTCTCCGCGCTCATGCCCTTGCCCGTGTCGGCGATCTCCACCACCACCTCGCCCCCCTCCTGCCGCGTGCGGATGCGGATCTCCCCCCGCGTCTCGATGGCCTGCGCCGCGTTGACGAGCAGGTTGGTGAACACCTGGGAGATCTGCGTGGGATGGCAGCTCACGGGCGGCAGCGGACCGAAGTCCCGCTTCACCTCGCATTTGTACTTGAGCTCGTTCCACACGATCTTCAGCGTGGAGGCCAGCTCCTCGTTCACGTCCACCAGTTGCGGCTCGCCCGAGTCCTCGCGCGCGAACGAGCGCAGGCTCTGGACGATCTCCTTGATGCGCCGCGTGCCCGCCAGCGACTCCTCGACGAGCTCGGGCATGTCCTCGAGCAGGTAGTCCACGTCCCCCTGCTCCCACAGCTCGCGCATGTGTTCGATCAGCTCGGGGGCGACCGGGGCGGTGGGCGCGGCCTCGTGGGCGGAGAGCAGCTCGCGCTGGGCGGCCAGCAGGGGCCGGAGCGCGGAGACGTACTGGTCGAGCGTCCCCAGGTTGCTCATCACGTAGCTCACCGGGTTGTTGATTTCGTGCGCGACGCCCGCGGCCATCTGCCCGAGCGAGGCCATCTTCTCCGTCTGGATGAGCTGGGCCTGCTGCTCCTCGAGCTCCAGGGTGGCGCGCAGGAGCTTCTCGCTGCGGTTGCGCACCAGCTCCTCCAGGCTGTCGCGGTGGCGCCGCAGCTCCTCCTCCTGCTGGCGCAGGCGCTCCTCGGTCTGCTTGCGCTCGGTGATGTTGCGCACGATGGCCACGACCTCGTCCGGGGCGCTGCGCATCAGCCGCATCTCGTAGAACATGCGGCCCTGGGTGCGCTCCATCGGGTACTCGACGACCTCCGCGGTGCCTTCACGGATGGCGCGGCCCAGGTGCTGGAAGATCTTGTCGATGTACGCGGGCGCCACGGGCAACTGGCGGAGGTTCATGCCGATGATGCGATCGATGGGGACGGCGAGATCCGTCTGGTGGGTGATGTAATGGTCCCGGTAGGTGCCATCCGCGTCGATGCGGAAGACGAGATCCGGCAGCATGTCCACCAGGGCGCGCAGGCGCTCCTCGCCATGCTTGCGCACGGTGATGTCCACGTTGGTGCCCACCAGCCGCGAGGTACGCCCCTGCGCGTCCCGCGCCACCACGGTGACGCGGGTCATCACCCAGCGCCACCCGCCATCCCGGTGCCGCAGGCGCTGCTCCCACTCCATGGCGTTGAGGTCTTGCCTCTGCCGCTTCGCGAGCGCCTCGGTGTAGCGGGCCGCGTCTTCGGGATGGCACAGGTTCAGCCAGGTCTGGAGGGTCGGCTCCAGCTCACCCCGGGCATAGCCCAGCATGCCCAGCCACCGGTGGTTGGCGAAAATCTCGTAGGTGTCCAGGTCCAACACCCAGACGCCATCCTCCATGTTGTCCATCACCAGGCGCAGGTTCTCCGCGCTCTCCTGTTGCCGCTGGCGCAGCGCTTTCTCGGCCTCGCTCCGCCGCTGCTCGTGACGCTCTCCCATCAGCAGGGCGCCGCAGGCGACGAGGAAGGGCTGGAGGAAGTCGGTGAGCCTGGCCTCGTAGCCACCCGGCCGGCCGGCGAGGCCCACCGCCCCCACCCGGAGTCCCTCCACCTCCAGGGGCAGGACACACCGCGTGCCCGTGCTCTCGGCCGGCAGGGGCTCGGTGGAGGCGCAGAGGGCCTCCACGCGCGCGCGCAATTCTCGCGTCTCCTGGTTGGGCTCCTCATCGCTCCGCGCGTCCGCGGGAAGACTCGCGAGGCAGCGCGTCCCCCGCGCGCCGTCCGTGGCCGACAGCGTCTCGACGAGACACCCGGAGGTGCTGCCCGTGGCATCCATCACCTCGGCGAGCAGCCGTCGCAGCGCCTCGCAGGGGTTGCCGCCGCGGATGAGGGCGGATTGGATCTCCACGATCTTGCGCAACAACTGGTGGCTGGCGCGCAGCAACTCGTCGGGGGGCTGGGGGGGGTCCGGCGGCAGACCGGACCGGTCCCGGGAGCCCGAAGTGGGGTCTGGGGAAAGGGAAGGCATGGCGCGGGACCTTGGAGCGGAAAGAGAGAGAACCCGTCGGGTGTGTATCAGCCCAACAGCAGGGCGAGGAAATGGAACAGGCCCGCCCATACCAGGGTCGCGACCAGTCCAGCCACGGCCAGGACGATGCCGGGGTGGGTTTCCACCTTGCGCAGGGTCTCGTGGAGCCCTCGCTTGGTGAAGGTGCGCACGCACTTCACGTGGATTCGTCCCTCCATGAGCCCACGCAACTCCTGGATCATCTCCTCGACGGACTGGTAACGCTCGACCGGATCCTTGGCGAGCCCCTTGTGGATGAACCAGATGAATTCCGCGGGGACGGGGGTCTGCTGGGGCTGGTGGGCGCTGTGCGTGAACAGGGAGGGGCGCTGGTTCTGGACACCCTCGAGCACCTCGGCCACCGACTTCCGGTCGTGCAGGTAGTGGCGCAGGAAGAGGAACTCGTGAAACAGGACACACAGGCTGTAGGTGTCGCTGCGGATGTCGACCGCGTCGTGCTGGCCCCGCGCCTGCTCGGGCGACATGTAGAGCGGGGTGCCCATGATGGAGCCCTGTTGTGTGCGCCGCGCGATGTCCGTCTCGGGGCCCGGGGCCGGGGACTCGGGCGAGGCGGGGCTCGTCGCGGAAGCGGGCTGGAGGCGCCGGGCCAGGCCCCAGTCCAGCACGGTGACCTCGCCAAAGGGCCCCACCATGATGTTGGCGGGCTTGAGGTCGCGGTGGATGAAGCCCTTGCGGTGCGCGTACGCCAGGGCGTTGAGCACGCCGAGGAAGATCTGCAGCCGGACGGGATGGGTGAAGCGCTCGTGTGTGGCGGCGTCTCCCTCGCGCAGCTTCTCGATGATGGCCTCGAGCGTCTCGCCCTGCAGGTGCTTCATCAGGAAGTAGTAGCGGCCCTTCGCATCGACGCCGACGTCGTGCACCGGAACGATGTTCGGATGATCCAGCTGCCCGACGGTGCGGATCTCCTCCACGAAGCGCAGCACGTGGCCAGGCTCGGCCGCCTCCGGCAGGCGTTTGAGCGCCACCGTGCGCTTGATGTCGTGATCCTTGAGGAGGATCACCTCGCCCATGCCGCCCTGACCCAGCTCGCTGAGCTCCTCGAAGCGCTCGCGCTCCTGGGGCCGCACGTGGGGTTGCGCGTCCCGCCATTCCACATGGGGGAGCACCGTGGTGCGCAGCGAGGGGGTGCGCGGAGGGGTGGCGGGCGATGCGCTCCTGAGTGCGTTCCCGGACGACGAGCCCGGTGAGATCAGCGTGGCATCCACGGCGCCATCTGGAGCGTACAGGAGCGTATCCGTCATGTTTCTTCTGAATAGCAGAAGCCCGACCTTCATGCCCGGCCGCCTGCTTCAGGGGCTGCCTGCCAGGCGGCCTAGAAGGCGGGGAACATGAGGGAGCGTCCCGCCTCGAAGCTCGGCTCCTTCTGCAGGTGCTCCAGCACCAGCGAGGTGCAGTGCAGCGTCACCAGGGGAATGCTGCCCGCTTCGCTCACCCACTTCACCGCGTCCATCAATTGATGGGTGTGGAGGTAGCGCAGCACGCTGTCCCTGAACTGGGAGCCCTCGGCACATGCCGCCGCGTGGGCCGCGCTCCGGTCCCGCTGGGGGGCGGGGCGCTCACACACGGTCTCTTCTCGGGGCATGACGATGGTTTCAATCCACATGCGCGCCTCGGGTCCTCGGGGGTGGTGCGGGCGTCGACAGATTATCGCCTGGAAGTCATTTCGGGTTGTGCTCTCGCTTCATTTTTCTCACGCACCATGTGGGATGCCAGGGGAAGAGGTCTCCCATTGGGAGGTAGATGTCAGTCAGTGCCCGGAAAAGGAGGACCCGCCCACGCTGAAGACCCGGGGCTCAGACGTCCCGGGCGACGGGGAGGCGGACGGTGAAGGTGCTGCCGCGGCCGGGCTGGCTTTGCGCCTCGATGCGGCCCATGTGGCGCGCGATGATGTCGGCGCTGATGGACAGCCCCAGCCCCGCGCCCTTGCCGGGCGCCTTGGTGGTGAAGAAGGGGGTGAAGGCCTTGGCGAGCACCTCGGGGGTCATCCCATGGCCCGTGTCGGAGATGCGCACGAGCACCTCGTCTCCCTCTTGCCGCGTGGAGACCTCGATGATGCCCTGCCCGGGCAGGGCCTGGACGGCATTGAGCAGCAGGTGGGTGAACACCTGGTTGAGCTGGGCGGGGCGGCCGAGGATGGGGGGAATGGGCTGCTGGTAGTCGCAGCGCACCTCGCTGCGGTACTTGAGCTGGTTCCACACCACCTTGAGCGTGGTGGCCAGCTCCCGGTTCACGTCCACCAGCTCCTGATGTCCGGAGTCCTCGCGCACGAAGGCCTTCAGGCTGCGCACGATGTCCGCCACGCGGTTGGCTCCCTCGCGCGAGTCCTGGAGCAGATCGTTCACGTCGCCCAGCAGGTAGTCCAGATCCTCCTGCTCCTGGTAGGCCCGGATGCGCGAGAGCAGCTCCACCTGCGGTGGCGCCAGGTGGGGGCCCGCGGCCTCGGCGAGCTCGCGGTAGCGGGCGATGAGCTCGGTGAAGACCGCGAGGTACTGGGTGAGCGTGGCCAGGTTGCTCGTGATGTAGCCCAGCGGATTGTTGATTTCGTGGGCGATGCCGGCCACGAGCTGTCCGAGCAGGGCCATGCGCTCGGCGTGCAGCAGCTGCGCCTGGCGCTCCTCCAGGGCCACGGTGGTGTACAGCAGCGACTCGGTGCGCTGGTTGACCAGCGCCTCCAGCTGATCCCGGTTGCTCTGCAGCTCCTCCTCCTGACGCCGCAGCAGGGCCTCGTCGCGGTGCCGCCGTTGTTCTCCGCGCCACCCCAGCAGGAGGCTGCAACAGGTGGTGACGAGGGGTTGGAAGTGCTCGATGAACTCGGGACCGTAGTCGTCGGCGGCGTTGGCGATGACCACCATGCCCACCACGTCGTCGCCCGACTTGCAGGGCAGCGCCAGGAGCGTCCTCGCCGGGAAGAGGTGGAGCAGCAGGTGCTCGCCCCGTGGATCCTCCTGCTGTGTGTTGAGCAGCAACGGCTCCCCCGTGGTGAGCAGGAGGGAGAGGGGCTCGGAGAGAGCGCCTGGCCCCAGGTCCAGGGGAAGAGGCCCCTCCTTTGGCTCGTGCGCCGCCTGGGCCCAGGGCAGGTGGGCGAGGGCGTGAAGCCGCAGCGAGGCGGGCTCTCCCGGCGAGTGGAGCACCTCGGCGATGAAGCCGGACTCGCTCTGGGTGAGGTCGAGCAGCAGCTTGAGCAGCCTGTCGAACAGCCGTTGGAGGTTCTCGCCCCGGGCGAAGTCCAGGTGGGCCGCGCTGAGGGCCTGGAGCAGACGATGACTCGTCTCGAGCGCCTGCTGCGCGGTGGGCGTACGCGAGCGGGGACGACCTGGGGCTGTTTCTGATCGGCGACCCGGCGCGGCTTTGTTCATCGTCCTCTCATGCTAACGCGTCCAGAGGGGGGCTTCGCTCCAGGAGGCATCCATGGGGCGGATGTCCACGCCTGTCCGCTCGGGTGGGGATGCCTGGACAGGGCTGAACGTGAATCCGAATTCACTCCAGGCATGTGGCGGGCCGGGGTGGGGCGCCCGGCGCGCGAGCGGCTCAGAACTTGGGAATGCGCAGGGTCTTGCTGATCATCGCGCTGCCGCTCAGGAAGTAGAGCAGCACCAGGGGGTGGAGCTGGTAGCCGCCCAGGCTCCAGACGCCGAGGGGGAGGGCGTCGCCGGTGCGGCCCTGCCAGAAGAAGAAGGCGAGCACCATCACCAGCGCCAGGCTGGTGGGGATGGGGGTGCCCTCGAAGTACTTCACCTTGCCCGTGGCGTCCGCGAGGGTGCTCACGGTGGCGTTGAAGCGCGCCAGCCGGCTGATGCCGCAGCCCACGAAGTAGAGGAGCACCAGCACGTCCAGCCCTCCGCGCAGGCCCATGGCGAAGGCGAGCGCCGCGGGCGCCATGCCAAAGGAGATGACGTCCGCCAGCGAGTCCAGGTCCGCCCCCAGCGGGGAGGATTGGAAGCGCCAGCGCGCGATGCGTCCGTCCAGGGCATCGAAGAGGAAGGCCAGGGGCATCAGGCCGAAGGCCAGCCACAACCAGGAGGGCTGGTGCGTGGCCAGGTACTGCATCTGCGCCAGGATGGCGCCCGAGCCCGCGAAGGCGTTGCCCAGGGTGACGAAGTCCGCCGGGGTGAAGGTGCGGATCATCGAGAAGTGGCGGGGTTCTCGTCTGTGCTGCGACTCCGTCGGCATGCAATCCCTCCGCGGCCCCTCGGGGCGTGCACCCCTGGGCTTAGCGCATCTCGGGGCGTTCTCCCGAGTTTTTCCCCGGACGCGGCGCGGCGTTGTGTCTCATGGATACGCTCCCCCCCGGCGCGGGGGTGAGGAGAAGGCGACGTCTGACGATGGGTATCGAACAGCATCCCCGTGGGGAAGGACGAGGATCATGTGGGTGATCGACAAGGTCGTGGGAAGGACGTTGCCCACCCCAGGGGGGGTGCCTAGCTTCGCACTGTGACTCCATAGGGTTCACGCGTGTGGGTTTCCTCGGTGGATGGGCGTGCAGGTGGGGAAGGGACATGGCTGCGATGAGCAAGCGCTGGGGGCTGTGGGTCCTCGCGGTGCTGGTGGTTCTGACGGGGTGTGAGGACAGGGATCGCCCCGTCAGCGCCGATGGTCGATTGACGGCGACACCAGGGGGAGTGGATTTGCAGCGGGTCGCGATGTTCGACGGGCGCGAGGTGGAAGTCGTCCTGCGCAACGTGGGACGGGCCCGCCTCAACGTGGATGAGGCCTGGGTGGAGGGGGCCGCGGGTGCCTGGCAGGTGGCGTTCACGCACGAGGGGCCGCATGCGCTCGTGCCGGGCAGCGAGTGCGTGCTGCGCGTGCGCTTCAATCCCCAGCAGGAAGGGGCGCTGCCCGCCACGCTCGTGGTGCGCTCGGACGCGCTGAAGGATCCCGTGGTGCGCGTGCCCCTGCAGGGCGTGGGCGTGGATGCCTGGGCGCGGGTGACGCCGCGCAAGCTGGACTTCGGCCGCATCGAGGTGGAGGCGACCAAGACGCTCGCGCTCACCGTCTCCAATCCGACGGATCTCCCGGTGGAGGTGACGCCCAAGCTGCTGGGGGCGCAGAAGGACGAGTTCGTCGCGGAGCCGATCATCCTCGGGCCGAGCGAGGAGCGCGAGCTGCCCATCACCTTCGCTCCGACGAAGGCGGGCCACAAGCAGGTGGCGCTCGCGGTGTCGCCCTGCAAGGGCTGCGCGGACGTGGCGGTGCAGGTGTCGGCCGAGGGGTTGGACCGGGCGGTGGTGGCCGAGCCGGCCGAGCTCGACTTCGGCTCCATCCCGGTGGATCAGGAGCGCGTGCGGCCCCTGCGCCTGCACAACCTGAGCACCGAGCCCATGACGGTCACCTCGCTCACGCTGACGAGCACGGAGGCCTCCTTCACCCATGGGCCGCCGCCGCTGCCCCTGGTGCTCGGGCCCGGGGAGGTGCGCACGTGGGACTTCCGCTACAGCCCCGGACACATGGGCCCGGCCGAGAACCTGGCCTCGTTTCGCGTGGAGAGCCGGCGCAATCCGACCACGGACGTGCCGCTGCGCGGCTTTGGCGGCGCGGCGGAGCTGTGCGTGTCGCCGCTCAGCCATGACTTCGGCCGCCAGCCGCTCGGCTCGAAGACGGCGCGGATCATCAACGTGAAGAACTGCGGCGCGGCCAATGGCGGGCCCCTGACGATTCATGGACTGGAGCTCGAGCCGACGGACGGCTCTGCGGGCGCGGACAACGGCCTGCACCTGGTGCCCGTCACGCTGCCCTACCGGTTGCGGCCCGGCGAGGAGGTGAACCTCAAGGTCTTCTTCGAGCCCACGCGCGAGGGCGCCGCGGCGAGCCGGCTGGTGATGCGCACGGATGTGTACTCGGGCGACACGACGACCCTGAACTTCCGGGGCGCGGGTGAGCAGCATGGGCCCTGCCGTGTCGACTACACCCCGTTGGCCGTGGACTTCGGCACGGTGCAGCCCGGACGCGGCGCCGTGCTGGGCGTGAAGGTGGACAACCCGAGCGAAGACCTGTGCGCGGTGAAGAACATCCGCATGCGCGATACCGGGGGCGGGGTGTTCAGCCTGCCCGGTGGCGACCTGGATGGCGTCGTCGTGTACCCGGGGGACTCGTTCAGCTTCATGGTCGCCTTCGCCGCGCCCCTGACGGGCGGGGACTTCCTGGGCTCGGTGCAGATCGAGCAGTGGGATCCGGCCAACCCCCTGGTCATCATCCCGTTGAAGGGCCACACGCAGAACACGTGCCTGGTGGTGTCGCCGCGCTACGTGGACTACGGCGTGTCGCGCCCGGACTGCTCGCCCGCGCCGCGCGAGGTGAACTACATCAATGGATGCCAGGCGCCGCTGACGGTGTCGGGCGTGCGCATCGGCTCGGGCACCACGGATGGCGAGTTCGTGCTGCGCGACCCCCCGCCCACGCCCTTCACGCTCGCGCCGGGTGACGCCTTCACGGTGTCGGTGGAGTACCTCGCCCAGGTGTTCGGGCTGAACCTGTCGCCCTTGTTCGTGGAGTCCTCGGACCTGCCCGCGCCGATGCTGGTGCCGCTGGTGGGCGAGTCCTCCAAGCGCCTGGACAAGACGGACCAGTTCATCCAGCAGGACGGCGCCAAGGTGGACGTGCTCTTCGTGGTGGACAACACCGCGTCCATGGTGGAGGAGCAGCCGCGGCTGGTGGCCTCCATGCCCGCCTTCGTCGAGGCGGCGCTGGCCAAGGGCGTGGACCTGAACATCGCGGTGACCACCACGGGCATCGATCCGGGGGGCACCGGCACCTGCCCGGGCGGCGTCCAGGGCGCGGAGGCGGGCCGCTTCTTCCCGGCGGACAACAGCGGGCCGCGCATCCTCAACCGCCAGACGCCGGACCTGGCGGGGGTGCTCAAGAACAACGTGAACGTGGGCCAGTGCGCCGCGGTGGAGCAGGGCTTCGAGGCGGTGCGGCGGGCGCTGTCTCCTCCGCTGGTGACGAGCGCGGACGACGTGCGCACCCCGCAGCCCAACGACGGCAACCAGGGCTTCCTGCGCGACGAGGCGGCGCTGGTGGTCGTCTTCGTGGGTGACGAGGATGACCACTCGCCGGACAGCGTGGACACCTACGTGCGCTTCCTGCAGGCGCGCAAGGGCGAGAACCAGCCGCAGCGCATGACGCTCTACGCGATCGCCCCCACGGCCGAGGGCTGCCCCACGTCGGGTGGTGGCGGCACGCGCTACGCCGAGGCGGCGGCTCGCACGGGCGGCGAGGTGCTCTCCATCTGCTCGGCCGACTACTCGCCGCTGATGCGCTCGGTGGCCAACAAGGCGTTCTCGCCGCAGGACCGCTTCCCGCTCAGCGAGCAGCCAGACCCGGGCAGCATCGCCGTGTCGGTGAACGGCACGCGCGTCACCGAGGGGTGGTCCTACGACGGAGCCACCAACAGTGTCGTGTTCACCGCGGCACCCGCGGCGGGCGCGAAGGTGGAGATCTATTACCGCCGGGCGTGCGAGTAGGCACGCGGGGGACGGGGTGGGGGGAACCGCCGGAGCCGGAAGATCGGCCTCCGGCGGACATGTCGGGCCCGGATGCTACAGCTCCAGATCGGTCTGTGCGGTTGACCGGAAAATTGGAGGGTAACCCATGCTGAGTACCCTGGGGGCATCTCGGCAGCAGGAGGCATCCGTGAGTACCCGACAGCACGACGACAATTCCACTTCCGGGCAGCCGTCCGGTCGTCGCGCGCCGTCCCCGGTGCGCTCGCCCGCTGGCGGTCTGCGCGTCATCAAGGGCGGGGGGCAGCGGCGGCAGGACGAGCCCCTGACGTCCCGGGACGCGGTGGCGCGCGTGCTCATGGAGGCGGGCGTGGATCTGCTGTTGCGCCGCATCAGCCCCGCCCGGGCCGCGGAGATCGAGCACAAGGTGGACCGGGTGTTGGATCTCTTCGATCGGGTGGATGCCGCCCCCCTGCTCATGCCCGTGTTGCAGCGGCACCTGGACGACCTGGAGGCGCTCATGCGAGAGACCCGCCAGGTCCGCTCGCCCGTGCGCCGTGGGGGGTAGGCAGGGAAGAGTGTGACAGGAGGTTTGACCCTCCGCGCCGGGCCGCTTACGCTCGGGTCCCTTTGTGTCCGGGCGCCTCGCGCCCCTGGGTCTCCGCCGTGGGGGCATGTCGCACTGTGTCAATCGAGAGCTACGGCAAATACCAGCTCCTCAAGAGGATCGCCACGGGCGGCATGGCGCAGATCTTCCTCGCGCGCGAGCGGGGACAGAATCGGCTGCTGGTCATCAAGCGAATCCTCCCGCACCTGGCGGACAATGAGGAATTCGTCCAGATGTTCCTGGACGAGGCGCGCATCGCGGCTCGGCTCGACCACCCCCACATCGTGCAGATCTACGATCTGGGCTCCCAGGACGACAGCTTCTTCATCGCCATGGAGTACATCCATGGAGAGGATCTGCGGCGGGTGTGGAGGCGCGCCGAGCGCTCGGGGCAGCTCATCCCCGTGCCCTTCGTGTGCCGGGCGCTCAGCGAGGCGTGCGCGGGGCTGGATCATGCGCACAAGAAGGTGGACGCGAACGGCAAGCCGCTCAACATCGTCCACCGGGACATCTCCCCGCAGAACATCCTGCTGACGTTCGATGGGCGCACCAAGGTGGTGGACTTCGGCATCGCCAAGGCGGCGGACCAGGCCACCGAGACGCGCTCGGGCGTGCTCAAGGGCAAGTACTCGTACATGTCGCCGGAGCAGGCCGCGGGCGAGAAGGTGGACCGCCGCAGCGACATCTTCGCGCTCGGCGTGGTGCTCTACGAGCTGCTCACCGGGACGCGGCTGTTCAAGCGCTCCAACGACGTCATCACGCTGCAGGCGGTGATCGAGTGCAAGGTGCTCCCGCCCTCGCAGGTCAACCCCCGCGTGCCGAGGGATCTGGATCCCATCGTCATGAAGGCCCTGGAGCGCGAGCCGGGTGATCGCTACCCGGAGGCGCTGCAGCTGCAGCGGGCCCTGGAGCAGTGGCTCGATACCCATCCGCAGCCCTCGTCCACGGCGCACCTGGCGGCCTACATGAAGGATCTCTACGCCACGCGCCTGGCCGAGGAAGCGCGGCTGGGAGACGTGCTCGTGGAGGAGGCCGAGGCGCACTCGCCCTCGGTCGCGCCGAAGTCACCGGATCGGACGGGGAAATCCTCCATCGAGACGATGGCCGCGCCGCGCCCGGACGCGGGCGCTGTGCCGCCGCGCCCGCCGCGCGCCTCGCTGAGCACTCCGCGCGCCGAGCTGGAGCGCAAGCGCACGGTGGATCTGCGCCGCTCTCCGGGCGAGCCCACCCTGGAGGCGTCCGAGGCGGAGGCCCTGTCCGAGACGGCGGTGGGGGACCCGGTGCAACCCGTCCCCCTCGAGTCCCGGTCCCGCCGCCGCGCCGTGCTGGGAATCGGCGCGGGGGTGCTGGTGGGGTTGTTGCTCGGAGGCGTGTGGGCCCTGCGCTCCGGGCCCGTTCCTCCTCCTTCCACGCCGTCTGCTCCCGTGGCCGCCCAGACGCGGCCGACCGAGCCCGCTCCCGCTGAACCCGTGCCCACCGAGCCCGCTCCCACCGGGTCCGTGACGCCCCCTCCCGCCGAGCCCGAGCCCGCGAAGCCCGCCCTGGTGCAGGTCACCTTGAAGGCGACGCCCGAGCAGGCCGCGCTGACGGTGAACGGCACGCCGTACGAGAAGTCGCCGGTGGTGGTGTCCGCCACGCCGGGACAGGAGCTGCTCGTGCTGGCGAGGGCGCCCCGCTACCAGGAGCTCTCGCGCAAGGTGACGGTGGGGCAGGGCCCCTCGCAGGAGGAGTCCCTGCGGCTGGAGCCCCTGCACGAGCCGCGCAAGCCCGAGTCGCGCAAGCCCGATTCGCGCGTGTCCCCGCAGGTGGAGCGTGCGCCCGTGGGCAAGGGCACGGTGCGCTTCGCGGTGACGCCCTGGGCCGAGGTGACGTGTGGGGGGCGCAACCTGGGCAGCACGCCCCTGGGAGGAGATGTCAGCTTCAACGCGGGCGTGTATGAGTGCCGGTTCTGGAACCCGGACCTCAAGGAGAGCCGCACGGAGCGCGTCGAGGTGAAGCCCAACCGACACACCACCGTGGTCGTGAAGTTCTAGCTCGTAGCCCCGGGACGCACCGCCGTGACCCTCGAAGCAGGCACCCCCATTGGCAAGTACGTCGTCAAGAGCAAGCTGGCCGAGGGGGGCATGGCGGAGATCTACCTGGCCACCGCCCGGGGGCCGGAGGGGTTCGAGAAGGAAGTCGTCATCAAGCGCGTGCGCTCGTTCCTGTCGGACGACGAGGGCTTCGTGCGGATGTTCATCCAGGAGGCGCGGCTGGCCTCACGGCTCAACCACGCCAACGTGGTGCAGATCTTCGACTTCGACAAGCACGAGGACACGTACTACCTGGCCATGGAGTACGTGCGCGGCTGCTCGCTGTGGAACCTGCGCAAGCGCTGCCGCGAGAAGGGCATCCGCATCCCCCCGGTGCTGGTGGCGTACATCGGCTCCCAGGTGGCGGCGGGACTGCACTACGCGCACCGCACGCGCTCCCCGGAGGGCGAGACGCTGGGGCTGGTGCACCGCGACGTCACGCCGCACAACGTGCTGCTGTCCTTCGATGGGGCGGTGAAGCTCACCGACTTCGGCATCGCCAAGGCGGGCAACAAGCTCACCCAGCCGGGCGTGCTCAAGGGGAAGTTCGCGTACATGGCCCCGGAGCAGGCGCGCGGGGAAGAGGTGGACGCGCGCACGGACGTGTTCGCGCTCGGCGTGGTGCTCTGGGAGATGCTCACCGGAGGCCGCTTGTTCGACGGCGAGTCGGACGTGGCCGTGCTCCGGGCGGTGCAGGAGAGCGTCATCGTGCCGCCGGCCCGGCTCAATCCGGACGTGCCGGAGCTCCTCAACGAGGTGGTGTGCACCGCTCTGCAGCGCGAGCCCGCGGCGCGCTACCAGTCGGCTGGCGAGCTCGAGCGCGCGCTGGCCCAGTGCGTGCTGCGCAGCGCCACCAGCGTGGATGACACGGACCTGGGCACCTTCGTGCGGCGGCTCTTCGACGTGCCGCTCACCCAGTTCATGCTGTCGCCGGCCGTGCTGCAGGACCGCTCCCAGCGCCATCGCTCCGGCAGCACCGCCGTGGCGCCGGGCACGCCCGCCCCCGAGCGTCCCGAGCCGTCGTCCGCTTCCATGGTGGCGCCCGGGCCCCAGGCCGGGAGCGCACCCGCCGCCCCACGTGAAGCCACCGCCGTGATGCCGGGAAGCACTCCGTCCTCCGGTTCCCAGCGGCTCTCTCCGGGGGACGGGCCCGAGGCGTCCCTGGTGTCCGCGCCCACCCTCGTCCTCGCCCGTGACGTGCCGGGCGGGCAGGAGGCGAAGGCCCGTGCCGCTTCCCCCCGGGCGCTGACGACCCCGGCGGCCCCCCTTCCCGCGGTGAGGGAGTCGCGCTCCCTGCCGCCGGTGGGCATGCCCGCTGCGGAGGCGTCGGCGGTGAAGGCCCCGGAGTCGGCCGTGGCGGCACGGGCCAGCGAGGTGGCTCCGCTCCCGGGCTCGAGCCGCGGACGCATGGCCGGCTGGGTGGGACTGGGCGTGGGCGTCCTCGTGCTCCTGGGTGGGGGGCTGATGTGGCGGTCTTCCACCGCGCCATCCGCGCCGGAGGCTCCCGCGCCCGTGCCCGCGCCCGTGCCCGCTCCTCCTCATAATAAGGAGGTGGCCGAGCCTTCCCCCCGGTCTGGAGCGGAGACTCCTCCGGCGTCCCCTCCGGCCCAGCAGGCCGTGGTGGCCCCTCCGTCCGAGACCGCCCCCCAGGCCGCGCCCGTCGTCGTGAAGGCCAAGGGGACGCTCGTCGTCCAGGCCATCCCGTATGCCGACGTCTACCTGGACGGCAAGCTCGTCAGGCGCGAGGTCCAGGGGACCTGGACCACGTCACTTGTTCCGGGCACCTACCAGTTGAAGTTCGTCCACCCCAACCACTCCGACTCCTCCAAGGTCACCATCACCGCCAACACCCGGACGACGAAGAGCTTCCGCGTGCCCGGGCGTTGAGGCCGCTCACCGTGACGGAGCGCGTGTGACTGTTCACTGGTGATCACGCTCCGTGAGGGGCGTGCTCCCTCGTGACGTCACGAAAACCTGCATTCCCAATAGGCTGAAGGGCAGGGGACGGGTTAGAGTGGACTCATCCTTTGGAGGGGACATGTCTGAAGTGAAGCAGCAGCGGCCGGAGGAGGAGGCGCCCGAGGAGGCGGAGGGTGGGGCGGAGCGCCGTCGCTCGAAGACGATGTCGCGCAAGGAGATGGCTCGCGACCTGCGGCGCCGACGCCTGACGGGTCAGGTCGACCCCGAGGAGAGCGATCTGCTCCAGGCCGTCGACTCGCAGCGGCCGAAGACCCGGGCGGACTGCGTGAACGGCGCCCGTCCGTGCCTGTTCGTGTCGTGTAAGCACAACCTGTACCTGGATGTGAACCCGGAGACGGGCTCCATCAAGCTCAACTTCCCGGACAAGGAAATCTGGGAATTGGAGCATACCTGCGCGCTGGATGTGGCGGAGAAGGGCGGCATCACGCTCGAGGAGGTGGGGGCCATCATGAACCTCACCCGCGAGCGCATCCGCCAGGTGGAGACGCGCGGCCTCTTGAAGCTGCGCGAGGCCACCGAGGCCGAGCCGCCGGTCTCCGCGCGCAAGCCCTAGGGTGCCGACTGGGAAGCACGGCGCCCCTGGGGGGGCCGGTCGCTTCGTTGACACCCCGGGGGGTGGTTGCTAGAGGGACGCCTTCTCCCTCTAGGCGGAGGCACGCAAACCCGTGCTGGCTCTCCTCAGCGTCTCCGATAAACGCGGTCTGGTTCCCTTCGCTCAAGGACTCGTCCGGCTCGGCTTCGAGCTCTTGTCCACCGGAGGCACGCTCGCGGCGCTCCAAGCGGCGGGTGTTCCCGCCCGGAAGGTGTCCGAGCACACCCAGAGCCCGGAGATCCTCGGCGGCCGGGTGAAGACGCTCCACCCCCGCATCCACGGCGGCATCCTCGGCCGACTGGAACTGGAGGAGGATCGCGCGGAGATGGCCGCTCATGGGATTACCCCCATCTCGCTCGTGGCGGTCAACCTCTACCCCTTCCGCCAGACGGTGGCCTCCGGCGCCCCCGAGGCCGACGTCATCGAGCAGATCGACATCGGCGGGCCGGCCATGGTGCGCGCCTCGGCCAAGAACTTCCGCCACGTGACGGTGGTGGTGGACCCCGAGGACTACCCGGCCGTGCTGTCCGAGCTCGAGGCGTCTCGCGCCACGAGCGAGCAGACGCGCCGGCGGCTCATGCGCAAGGCGTTCGCGCACACGGCCGCCTATGACGCCTCCATCGCGGGCTGGCTGGGGGAGCAGGCCGCGGAGCCCTTCCCCCAGGAGTTGTCGCTCACGTACCAGAAGGTGCAGAGCCTGCGCTACGGGGAGAACCCGCACCAGCGCGGCGCCTTCTACCGCGAGCACGCCGCGCCCGCCGAGCCCACCGTGGCCTTCTCCCGCGTCCTCCAGGGCAAGGAGCTGTCCTACAACAACATCCTGGACCTGGATGCGGCGCTGGGGCTGGTGCTGGAGTTCCCCGAGCAGCCCTGCGCGGTCATCATCAAGCACAACACGCCCTGCGGCGTGGCGCTGGATGGCTCGCTGGTGGCGGCCTACCGCACGGCGCGCGCCATCGACGAGGTGTCCGCCTTCGGCGGCATCGTGGCGCTCAACCGCGAGGTGGACCGGGCCTGCGCCGAGGCCCTGGCGGAGACCTTCCTCGAGGCCGTCATCGCCCCGTCCTACTCGGCCGAGGCCCTGCAACTGCTCGCGGCCAAGAAGAACCTGCGCCTGCTGGAGGCGGGCCCCAAGTTGGCCTCGCCCACGGCCCGCCCCCGGGCGCAGCTCGAGGCGCGCAGTGTGTCCGGTGGCCTCGTGGTGCACGACCGGGACGCGGTGGAGCCGCCGCTGGAGTGGAAGGTGGTCAGCAAGCGGGCGCCCACCCCGGATGAGGAGAAGGCCCTGCGCTTCGCCTGGCGGGTGTGCAAGCACGTGAAGAGCAACGCCATCGTCTTCTCCAATGGCCAGAAGCTGCTGGCCGCGGGCGGCGGACAGACGAGCCGCGTGGACTCGGCGAAGATCGCCACCGCGCGAGGCGGCGAGGCCCTCAAGGGCAGTGCCGTGGCCTCGGATGCCTTCTTCCCCTTCCGCGACGGGCTCGACGAGGCGGCCCGCGCCGGAGCCACCTGCGTGGTGCAGCCCGGCGGCTCGGTGCGCGACGCGGAATTGATCGCCGCCGCGGATGAACATGGCATGGCAATGGTTCTCACGGGAGTGAGACACTTCCGGCACTGAGCTCCATGCGGATTACCTGCCAAAAATGCGCGGCGGCCTACGCCATCGATGACCGGGTCATCACCCCCAAGGGCGTGCGTGCGCAGTGCCCACGCTGCCGCCATCTGCAGTTGGTGAAGCGAGAGGAGTCCGCTTCTTCCGCGGAGCCCGCTCCGGAGCCCGCTCCGGCCGCCAAACCCGCCGCCGCCGCCAAACCCGCCGCGGCTGCGGCCAAGCCCGCTGCCGCTGCTGCCGCCAAACCCGCTGCCGCCGCCGCCAAACCCGCAGCGGCTGCCGCCAAACCCGCTGCCGCTGCGGCCAAGCCCGCCGCTGCTGCCGCCAAGCCCGCCGTGGCTCCCAAGCCCGCGGCTGCCGCCAAACCCGCTGCCGCTGCGGCCAAGCCCGCCGCGGCCGCCAGGCCGGCGGCTTCGTCGCGTCCCGCGACCCTGTCCGACGAGCTGTTCGGCGACCTGAGCCAGCTCTCTCCTCCGACCGGCGAGTCCCCCACGGGCTCCCTGCTGGATGATCTCTCTCCCTCCGACGGCCCTCCGCCGTCGCCCTTTCCGCCCGCCTCCAAGGACTCGCTGTTCGGGGACATCGGGGAACTCACCCAGTCCTCGCCGTCCAATCCGACGCTCGAGGCCGAGGATGATGGCCGGCAGCACACTCCGAGCTACTCGCTGCCCTCGGGAGACCTGCTGTTCGACGAGCCCGAGCCGCCGCCTCCCGCGCCCGCTCCACCTCCGCCGAGGCCCGCCCCCAGGCCCGCCGTGCAGGCCAGGCAGGAGGCCGCGCCGGCCGCCCCCGCCTTCCCGGCGCCGTCGGACGACGCCCTGTTCGACTTCAACGCTCCTCCGGGCTTCGACGCGCCGCCCCCCGCGCCACCTCCTCCTGCCCGGCCGGCCGCTCAGGCCAGACCAGCGCCTCAGCCCGCTCAGGCACCGTCGGACGACGCCCTGTTCGACTTCAACGCGCCTCCCGGCTTCGACGCGCCTCCCCCCGCGGAGGCTCCAGCTCCCGCCGCCGAGGGCGATCCCCTCCTCGACTTCTTCGGGGCTCCCCCCGACGCCGCGCCGCCCGCCGCGCCCGTCAGGCCCGCTCCAGCGCCCGCACCGGCACCCGCTCCCACTCCGGTGGCCAAGGGGTGCCGTGAGTGTGGCAAGCCCCTCGTGGATCCCTTCGATCAGGCGCTCGGCGCGTGCGAGGACTGCCGGCACCGGGGCCAGAGCGCGCCCCAGCCCGCGCAGGAAGCGGCTCCCTCGGTCGAGGTCATCGATCTGCCGCCCATGGACTCGTCCATGTCGGACGCGGGACGGGCTCCGGGCGCGGGGTTTCCCATGCCCGAGGCGGCGCGTTCCATTCCCGCCGCCCCTCCGTTGCCTCCCGAGCCTCGAAGCGCCGCGCGCGCCGCGGCTGCCCGCACGGGCGTGGCCGTGTCCGCGTCCAGTGGCCGGAGCAAGGGGCCGCTGATCGCCGCGGTGGTGGTGCTGTTGCTCGTCGGTGCCGGCGGGGCCGCGTACTTGCTCTCTCCCGACGTGAAGACGCTCGTGGAGAAGCCGCTGGCCGCGGCGGGCTCTGGTTCGGGCTCGGGCTCGGGCTCGGCCCCCAGGAAGCCGGACTCGGGGGAATCGTTGCCTCCCGCGGTGGCGGCCGTGTTGCCGCGCTGGCAGCTGTTGTTCGTGGACGGTGACAGCAAGGAGGGCGACAGCCAGCGGTTGCTCGAGGAGGGCCAGGCCCAGCTCGCCAAGGATCAACGCTTCGCCTACGCGCAAGCGGCGGAGCTGTTCCAGCGCGCGCTGCTGGCGGATCCCCAGAGTGACGCGGCCATTGGCGGCTATGTCCAGGCGCTCGCGCTGGGACGTGGCTCGCTGATGGACGAGACGAGCTTCCAGGAAGCGCGCTCGCTCATCGAGGCCGCGGAGCAGCGCTCGCCGGGCAACGCCGATCTGCAGGTCGCCCACGCCAACCTGCTGCTGGCCCACCCCGAGGAGCCGGGGAACCTGGAGCAGGCGCGCAAGATCGCCGAGGGCGTGCTCGCCGATACCAAGGAGGGCACCGGGACGCAGAAGGCCGAGGCCCACCTGGTGATGGGCCGCACCTTCATGGCGTCCTCCCGCGAGCTGGCCATCGAGCACTTCGAGTCCGCGCTGGCCCTCTCGTCGGATCTGGAGCGGGTGCACTACTACCGGGCGCTGTTGGATGAGTCCTCGGGCGACTACTCGGCGGCGATCGGCCGCCTGCAGAAGCGGCTCGAGCAGGATCCGGAGCATTGGGAGACGATCAGCACCCTGGTGCGCATCTACCTCGAGGTGGGCGAGCCGCAGCTGGCGCGCCAGCTCTACGAGAACCGGCTCAAGGCCGCCCCGAACGACTTCCAGATGCTCCTGGCGAGCGCGGTGATGCGCTACCAGGCCGAGGGGTCCGTCCAGGCCGCGTTGAAGGCCCTGCGCGGCCTGCTGGACAATCGCGACAAGTACGATCAGCGCCAGGTCGCGGAGCTGCTGCTGCACCTGTCCATCACCGAGCGCCTGGCCAACAACCTGGATGCCTCGGCGAAGGCCGGCCGCGAGGCCCTGCAACTGGAGAAGAACAACCCCGCGGTCCACCTCCAGCTCTTCTTCGTGTCCCTGGCGCGCAAGGACGCCGCCGAGGCCACCAGCCACCTCGCCGTCCTCAAGGGGCACCTGGGCGAGCCCGCCCTGGAGAAGATCCTCGAGGGCCGCCTGCGGCTGCTCGAGCGCAAGCCCGCCGAGGCGATGACGCTCTTCAACGAGGCCGCCCAGCTCGATCCGCGCCACACGGACGCCCTGCTGCTCGCGGGCGTGGCCGCCGCCCAGGACGGACGCCGGGAAGAGGCCTTCCGGGTGCTCGCCAAGGCGCTGCTGGGAGATCCCCACCGGGTGGCCCCGAGGCCCGTCCTCACGCCCTTCTACCTGCGCTCCGGAGAGCTCATCCAGGGCCTGGATGGCTCCATCGCGGGGATCGCCCGCGGGGATGACGACCTGTTGCCCTTCCTCTACGAGGGGCTGCTGCGCTACCACCAGGGTGAAGGCGCGGCCGCGGAGAAGATGTTCAAGAAGGTGTCCGACGTGGACGCCAGCAATGCACAAGCGTCCTCCTTCCGCGCGCTGATCGCCCTGGCCCGCAAGGATCGCAAGAGCGCGGACGACGCCAAGGGACATGCCGCGCGCGCGGTGGCGGGAGGGCGCCAGGTGGCGCTCGCCCACTACGTCCAGGGGCTGGTGCTGATCAACGCCAAGCAGGTGGAGCCCGCCCGCAAGTCCCTGCGCGAGGCGGTGGCGCTCGCCCCGAAGCTGTACGCGGCCGAGGTGAAGTTGGGCGAGCTGGAGGCCCCCTCCAGTCCCGGCCCGGTGCGCGAGCGGTTGGTGCGGTTGTTGGGGATCGATCCCTCGTACCTGCCCGCCAAGCGCGTGCTCTACCTGATCGACAAAGACAAACGAGGTTGACGTGAAGGTTCTTCTCCTCGGCTCCGGCGCGCGCGAGCACGCGCTCGCGTGGAAGCTGTCCCAGAGTCCGCGGCTCACGAAGCTGTGGGTGGGACCCGGCAACGTGGGCACCGCTCGCGTGGGCACCAACGTGCCCCTGGACGCGCAGGATCCCTCCGCGGTGGTGGCGTTCGCCCGCCGTGAATCGGTGGACCTGGTGGTGGTGGGCCCCGAGGCGCCGCTGGTGGCGGGCGTGGCGGATGCGCTCGCCGTGGCGGGCATCCCATGCTTCGGGCCGGTGGAGGCCGCCGCGCGCGTCGAGGGCTCCAAGGCCTTCGCCAAGGAGATCATGGTGGAGGCGGGCGTGCCCACCGCGGACTACCGCGTGTTCACCGACCTGGCCGAGGCCGAGGCCCACGCGGTGGCGCAGGGCCGCATCGTCGTCAAGGCGGACGGGCTGGCCGCGGGCAAGGGCGTCATCGTGGCGCACGATGCCAAGGCCGCGCGCGAGGCGGTGCGGGCGGTGGGTGCCATGGGCAGCGCCGGCCAGCGGTTGGTGCTGGAGGAGCTGCTCGAGGGCGAGGAGGTGTCCGTCATCGCCCTGTGCGACGGCGAGCGCTACGTGCTCTTGCCCCCCGCGCAGGACCACAAGCGCGTGGGGGAGGGGGACACGGGCCCCAACACCGGAGGCATGGGCGCGTACGCTCCCGCGCCCTTCCTGACCGCCGGGCAGCTCGCCGAGGTGGGTGAGCAGGTGATCGCTCCGACGCTGGCGACGCTGCGGCGCCGGGGCACTCCCTTCCGGGGCGCGCTGTACGCGGGGCTGATGCTCACTCCGCGCGGCCCCAAGGTGCTGGAGTTCAACGCGCGCTTCGGCGACCCCGAGACGCAGGTGTTGATGATGCAGCTGGCCGAGGACGTGCTGCCGCTGCTGGACGCGTGCGCGCGGGGCAAGCTGGAGCCGCGGGTGCTCGCGGTGCATCCCGGCGCCTCGGTGGGCGTGGTGCTCGCCGCCGAGGGCTATCCGGAAGCGCCCCGGAAGGGCGCGCGCATCGAGGGCATCGACTCGGTCGCCTCCGACTGCCCGGTGTTCGTCGCGGGCGTGGACGGCGAGTGGCGCACGGCGGGAGGCCGGGTGCTCACCGTGTGCGCGCGGGGCGCGGAGCTCGCCCAGGCGCGTGCCCACGCCTACGCCGCCGTGGAGCGCATCCACTTCGAGGGCATGCACTTCCGCCGGGACATCGGAGCCAAGGGGCTTGGCGCGCCCGCCGTGACGCCGTGAACCTGCTCTCGCGCTACCTGCTGAAGGAGCTGGTCATCCCCCTGGTGGTGTGGGTGGCCTTCCTCTTCCTGCTGCTGTTCGTCATGCAGTTCTTGCGCGGCACGGATGTGCTCCTCGGCTCGGCGGTGACGCTCGGGGACATGGGGTGGCTGCTCGTCTACCTCTCGCCCCACTTCCTGGTGATGGCGCTGCCCATCGCCTTCCTGCTGGCCATCCTCCTGGGGCTGGGCCGCTTGTCCGAGGACAGGGAGATCACCGCCCTGCAGGCGCTGGGCATCGGTCCGGTGCGGCTGATCGCCGGGCCCCTGTTCATCGGCGCCGTGCTCTCCGGGCTGATGCTGCTCATCACCTGCACCGCCGAGCCCTGGGGGCTCACCAGCGTGAAGGAGTTCGTCGCGGAGATCATCAAGAAGAACGTCGTGGGCGACGTGAAGCCCGGCGTCTTCTACGAGGACCTGTCCAACCTCACCCTCTACGCCGAGCAGGTGGAGGAGGGAGGCGAGCACCAGTGGACGCACGTGCTGGTGCACGATGATCGGGAGCCGTCCGCGCCGCTGCTGATGCTCGCGCGCCAGGGCCAGGTGAACACGAGCACCGCCGGGCAGGTGCTCACGCTGGTGCTCGGCGACGGCGAGGCGCACCGGGCCAACCGCGGCGAGGCGTCCTACTCCGTCATCACCTTCGAGAAGGCGGAGATCGCCGTGGGCGTGGAGGGCAGGATGGGCCGGCGCAACCGCTTCCGCTCGCCCAAGGAG
Organism: Cystobacter fuscus; assembly: GCF_044360685.1. Lineage (GTDB taxonomy): Bacteria > Myxococcota > Myxococcia > Myxococcales > Myxococcaceae > Cystobacter > Cystobacter fuscus_C. The sequence continues at coordinate 3,999,055 of NZ_CP043491.1, forward strand.
GAACTCACCCCGGTCGAGCTGCTGGAGGCCGCGGAAGAGGCCGAGCGCACGGGGGGAGATCCCCGGCCCTTCCGCATGGCGCTGCACACCCGGTTGGGCAACGCGCTCGCGCCGCTGTCCTTCGCGCTGCTGGGCACGCCGCTGGCCATCGGCCGCCGGCAGGGCGGACGCGCCTGGGGGTTCCTGCTCACGCTGGCCGGCTACGTGCTCTTCTACCTGCTCACGCGCGTCTTCGAGCAGATGGGTCAACAGGGGCGGCTGCCGATGCTCCTGGCGGGCCAGCTCACCAACCTCGTCTTCTGCGCGGTGGGCGCCGTGGCGCTCTACCGCGTCAACCGCTCGGGGACGGTGCGGTGAGCGCCACGCTCTTCCGCTACGTGGTCCGCACGTACGTGGGCTTCGCGGTGGGCATCCTCTGTGCCCTGGTCACGGTGTTCCTGGTGGTGGACTTCGTGGACCGCTCGCGCATGTACACGGGCGAGGGCTGGGTGTGGAGCGTCCTCGTGCTCTACGCGAACAAGGCGCTCTTGTCCGTGCAGCAGCTCGGGCCGGCGGCGCTGCTGCTCGCGGCCGGAGCGGCGGTGTCCTCGCTGCGCAAGCGCGGCGAGGTGACGGCGATGCGCGCCTTGTCCTTCGGCCCCAAGGCCCTCTACCTGCCCGTGGGGGTGTGCGTGGCGCTGGCGTGCGTGGGGCTCATCGCCTTCGACGAGTGGGTGGTGGTGCAAGCGGGCATGCGCGTGGATGAGATCACCACCCAGCGCTTCGGCCGCTGGGGCGACTGGGGCATGTACCACACTCCCAAGCAGTGGTTCCGCCGGGGAGACCACATCTTCTACCTGCGCAGCGGCAGCGCGCAGGAGGGCTTCGTGGACGTGGCCATCCTCACCGTGACGCCGGAGTTCCGGCTCGCGCGGCGCGTGGACGCCCGGAGCATGCGCCCCGTGGAGGGCACGCGCTGGAAGCTGGAGGGCGTGGTGGAGCGCACCTTCACGCGCGACGGCCAGTCCTCGGTGCGCGAGCTGGACGAGGTGGAGTACGACCTGGGTGCCAGCGCGAGGACCTTCCGCATCCGTCCGGGCCGGCCCGAGCAGATGCGCGTGCCGGTGCTGCGCGAGCAGATCGCCGCGCGCGGCGAGGTGGGACTGGCGACGCGGCAGTTCTCGCTCGTGCTCCACAACCGCTTCGCCTATCCACTGGCGGGCCTGCCCGCGGCGCTGCTGGCGGTGGGCCTGGCGCTGCGGCCGGGACGCAAGGGCAACCTGACGGTGGCGCTCGTCGAGGGGCTGCTCATCTCGGTGATCATGTGGGGCCTGATGGTGGTGGCCCGGACGCTGGTGCTCTCCGAGCGGCTGTCGCCCGTGCTGGCGGCGTGGTTCCCCGTCGCCCTGCTCGTCGTGGCCGCGGCGCTGCTGTGGTTGCGTGGCGAGGGCCGCCTGGGCAAGGGAGTGGGGTGAACGTGCGCCGGAACGTGCTCGAGCGTGCGCTGCTCTTCTTCATGCTCCTCTGGGGCGTGGGGTGCCTCTTCCTCGAGGGCCTCGCGGCGGTGGGGTTCGCGGGCACCGCGTTGGGAGCGCTCGCGGTGGCCCGTCAGGAGGGCGTCACGGTGCGCGGCGCCGTGCGCGCCTGGGCTCCCCTGGTGGTGTTCCTCGCCTGGTCGTTGCTCGTCCCCACGCTGGCCGGACACCCGCCGAGCGGCACGGGCGTGGCGCGCCTCTTGGACTTCGTGGGCATCCCCGTGGCGGCGGTGGCCTTCGGCTTCCTGTCGGACGCGCGGCGGATGTGGCTCGCGTGGGCCGTGGGTGGGTTGTTCCTCGTCTCGTGCGCGGTGGCGGGACTCCAGCACTTCGGCGTGTGGCCCCCGCTGGAGGCCTGGGCCCCCCTGGCCTGGACGCGCCTGCCCTTTGATCGGGTCTACGAACCCGTCGTCGGCGCGGAGCACCGCTTCATGGCCGGAGGGCTGCTCTTCCACCGGCTGAAGTTCTCTCACATCGGGGGCATGGCGGCGGTGTTCGCCCTGGGCGTGGGCCTGCGCCTGCGAGGGCGGCGGCAGTGGGCGGCGCTCGCGGTGGCGGGCGTGGGGCTCGTCTCCGTGGGACTCTTTCCCTATGCCCGCGCGGGCAGCGTGGCGCTGGTGGCGGTGATGGGCGGGGTGGTGCTGCTCGGCCTGCCCCGGCGCGTGGCCCTGCCCACGTGCGCCGCCGTGCTGGCGCTGGCCGTGCTCGCGCTGGCACTCAACCGGCCCCTGCGCGAGCGCTTCCTCGACAGTGGCTCCGATTCGGGTTCGGGCAACCGGCCGGCGCTGCGGGAGACGGGCCTGCGCGCGCTGCGTCAACACCCGGTGACGGGCGTGGGCCCGGGGCGCTTCCAGGCGAAGAAGTACGCCACCGAGGACATGCCCGCGCAGGCCCGCGAGCACCCCGGCAAGTCCCACAACCAGTACCTCAGCATGGCCGCCGAGACGGGCGTGCCGGGGGCGCTGCTCTTCGTGGCGCTGCTCGGCTGGCTCGCCTGGCGCATGCCCCGGGGACGCCCCGAGGGACTGGGCGCGCTCGGGGTGCTCGGGTTCTTCTGCCTGCTATCCCTGCTGCATGATCCGCTCTTCCACGTCCAGGCCTCCCAGGCGCTGGTGCTCCTGCTGGGCATTGGCCTGAGCGCGCGCCGCGGGGTCGACTGGCGAAGCGGGACGCAGGCGGGCTAAGTCTTCGGGGAGCGAGCCCTGGAGCGGGCCCGCGTTCCTTCCATGACCCAACCGGCTGCCAGTGACGTGCGCGTGGGCTCGGTCCTGCGGGACACGTATGAAATCACCTCGCTGCTCGGCAAGGGGGGCATGGGCACCGTCTACCTCGCGAGCCATCGCCGGCTCCCCGGCAAGCAGGTCGCCGTCAAGGTGCTGCGCGGCGGGGCGGACCTGTCCCCGGAGCAATACGCGCGCTTCCGCCGGGAGGCGGAGATCGCCTCGCGGCTCGGCCATCCGAACATCGTCGAGGTGCTCGACTTCGACACCCTGGAGGACGGCACGCCCTTCCTGGTGATGGAGTACCTGCGCGGCGAGAGCCTCGAACAACGGCTGGCGCGCGGCCCCCTGGCGATCGAGGAGATGATGTCCCTCACGCGGCAGATCGGCTCGGGGCTCGTGGCGGCCCACCGCGCGGGGATCGTCCACCGGGACCTCACGCCCGCCAACGTGTGGCTCGTCCCCATGGACCTGGGGGGCAAGGCGGGCACGCGGGTGAAGCTGCTCGATTTCGGCATCTCGAAGATGCTCGACTCCCAGACGCTCCAGACGCAGGACTCGGTGTTGATGGGCACGCCCCTGTACATGGCGCCCGAGCAGGCCATGGGCAGGAACAGCACGGTGGACGCGCGCACGGATCTCTTCGCGCTCGGGTGCATCGTGTACGAGATGCTGTCGGGCCGCTCTCCGTTCGAGGGAGAGGACAACGGCATCCTCCAGGTGATTGACCGCATCATCCACTCGCAACCCGAGCCCCTCTTGCTCCTGCGCCCCGGGCTGCCCGAGCACGTGCTCTCCGCGGTGGGGCGCGCCCTGGCGAAGAGCGCGCGGGACCGTCATGCGGATGTCGCGGCCTTCATCCAGGAGCTGACGGGCAGGCCGCTCCTGTCCCTGTCCAGGAACGCGATGCCCAGGGTGTTCATGCCCTCGAATCCGAGGATGGCGGCGGTGGTGGCGGCAGCGGGCCGTTCCCGCATGGACGGGGAGGGGGAGGAGCCCACGCACGTGCCCGCGCCGACGGTGCGCATCGCGGCGCCCGTGCCACCCGGGAGTGCCTCCGAGCGTCCTGAAAACCCCGCTGGGCAAGTCCGCCGGGCCCGACCGGTGCCGAAGTGGGCCGTGGGCGTGGGCTGGGCGGTCCTGGTGGTGGGTTTCTCGGCCGCCGCGTGGTGGATGCGGTCGCCGTCTCCCACGCCCGCTGGCGCCGCGCCCGCGTCCTCCGCGCGCCCGCCGCCGTTCGCCGTGCGCACTTCCTCCGAGCATCTCGCCGAGGTGGAGACCGAGCCCGCCCCGAAACCTCCCGCCGCGCCCGAGCGGCCCTCCGCTCCGGCCCCCGAGAGACAGCCGCTCCCGGAGGCGCCGCGGTAACAATCCATCGAGTTCTGATCACCCGCGCCAGCCGGGACTCCTCCCCTGGCGCCTTACCCCACAGGAGACAGACGTGAGAGTCATCGTGGCGATGTTGGCCGTGGTCGCGGTATTGGAAGCAGGTTCTGCCCGGGCCGCCGCGCCCGTGGAGCCGGGCAAGGTGTTCGCCGGTCCGAACGGCGAGCTGGTGACGGCGATCCCGCTCACGCCCGCGGACGACAAGAAGGCCATCGTCCTCGTGCAGGGCACCGACAGTGAGCTCGACGGCAAGGTGCTCCCCTACGACGTGGAGACGTCGGGTCAGGACGTGCGCTACGTCACCCAGTGGCATGGCCGCCGCTATGTCACCCTGTACCTGCTCGTCTCGGGCTCGCGGCGCAACTACTACGTGAACGTGCCGGGCCGGCGCGACGACACCGCGGTGACCTTCGATGACGCACGCACCCGCGCGCTCAAGGGCGAGGAGGTGTACGCGCTGCATCAGAAGCAGAAGTCGCAGGGGCTGCTCACCCGCCTGATGGCCTTCGATCGCAAGGGCGAGGAGGCCCAGATCGAGCGCGAGCTCGCCACGTCGGTGAAGAGCATGAACGAGGCGTGCGGCTCGCAGACGGTGGGGCTCGTGGAGTGGGCGAGCATCCCGGACGAGCTGATCAAGGAGTACAGCATCGCCTCCTATTGCGAGGCCCCGCTCGACTCGCTGCGCAAGCTGTGCGCGTCGGCCGAGGCGAAGAAGGTGGTGCAGACGCGAATCAAGGAGGCGAGCTGCCGCTTCGGGGACGCGCCGGCCGTGAAGGTGGAGTCGGGCCGACTGACGTGGACGACGGCCAAGGACGCGTCCAACCAGGAAGAGTTCGCCACGAAGGCCTTCCTGGACACGCTCGAGTCCACCCGGGGCCAGGGCGAGAAGCTCTCCGCGCGGATGGCGCTGGAGAAGACCCACGTGTGCTCGGATGGCAAGGGGCACTACGTGCTCGTGCGGCCCGACGAGACGCACACCGTGCAACTGGCCTACGGAGACGGCGAGCGCTTCGTCGAGGTCGCCTCGCCGCCCTGGGTCCTCAACGGCCACTTCTTCCTGGAGCCGCGCTTCTACAACAAGACGATGAACCACTCGTTCCGGGGGCTCGACATGGGCCTGTACTCGGAGGTGGCAGTGGACGAGGAGAAGAAGACCTGCGCGGTACGCTGTGGCGAGCGCACCATCCCGTTCACCTGGGTGGACGGGGAGCAGAAGGAGACGCTGGTGTCCAAGGCCACCTTCGAGCCCAACCCCCAGAAGTACGTGCCCTACGCGCTGCTGCGCGATCAGAAGGGGCGCTATTACCTGGTGGAGCGCGGCTTCAAGAAGGAAGAGGAGCGCAACTTCCGCGTCTCCATCGGGCCCAAGGGCAACCTCCAGGTGCAGAAGATGAAGGACGTGGTCTCCGACTCGAAGGGGGAGATCTTCTCGACGAAGCGGGGCGAGCTGCGGCTCGTCGTGGAGAAGGAGCAGCCCTCGCTGTGGATCGAGAACAAGAAGAAGACGGAGCTACGCCCGGTGCCCGTCGAGGAGAACATGCCGCTCATCTACAACGAGCTCGGGGTCTATACGGGCGCCCGCCTGGGCACTCCGTGCGACGACCAGTGAGCCTGGCGCCCGTCCTCCCGCCTGCCGGAACACGCTGAGGGAGCACGTTATAGGTGCGCTCTTCGGTCATGAGTGCATCACGCGTCGAACAACTGCGCGCGGACGTTCGCGCGCGCGCGGAGAACCGTCCCGGGGTGTACCGCATGCGCGGGCCCTCGGGAGAGGTGCTCTACGTGGGCAAGTCCGTGCGCGTGCGCACCCGGCTGCTGTCCTACTTCCGCGCGCAGCGGGGTGAGAAGGCGGCGGAGATCATCGGGTACGCGCACGGCGTGGAGTGGGAGTACACGCCGAGCGAGTTCGCCGCCCTGTTGCAGGAGTTCCGCCACATCAAGCGCTGGCGGCCGCCGTACAACGTGGAGCACAAGCGCGACAACTCGCTGTGCTTCATCAAGCTCACGCGCGAGCCGGTGCCCCGGCTGCTGGTGGCCAGCCACGTCATCCACGATGGGGCCGAGTACTTCGGGCCCCTCCGCGGCCGGTACCGCGCCACCGAGGCGGTGCGCGCGGTGAGCGATCTGCTGGAGCTGCGCGACTGCGCGTCGGACACGCCCATGCGGCTGGCGGATCAATACGAGCTGTTCCGTGTCCAGGAGGATCCCCGCTGCATGCGGGGACAGACGGGCCGCTGCATCGCTCCGTGCGCGGGAGGCAGCACGCGCGCCGAGTACCAGACGCGTGTCTCGCTCGCGCGCGACTTCCTGAATGGGCTGACGGACCAGCCGCTCGTCCTGTTGCGCGAGCGCATGACGCTGGCCTCCCGGCGCTTGCAGTTCGAGTACGCCGCCGAGCTGCGTGACCGCACGGAGTCGCTCGAGGGCGTGCGGGACGAACTGCTGCGGGTGGGCCAGTTCGTGGAGCAGCTGTCCTTCGTCTACACGGTGCCTGGGGAGGCGGGAGAGGACCGGGTCTACGTCATCCGCCGGGGCAGCGTGCGCGCGGAGTTCGCGGTGCCCGGCTCGCCCGAGGCGCGGCGTGTCCTGGAGCAGCAGGTGCGTGAGATCTTCGAGCGGCCGGAGCCGCGGATGATCGGCCTGCGCGCCCACGAGGCCCAGGAGGTGCTGCTCGTGGCGAAGTGGTTCCGCCTGCACCCGGAGGAAATGGAGCGCACCGTGCCCGTCACGTTGAACGTGCTCGTGGAATCCCCGGGCGAGGAGTCGGAGCGGGCGGGTTAGTGCGGACGTGACCAGCAGGCTCTGGTCGCTCGCGGCATTCCGTGTGGCATGTTGGGTGGTTGACGCTCGGGGGAGCGTCTTCGCATTTGCCGCTCCGGTTGCGCTGTGATGCCCGGCGACGAATCTGGAACGTTGGTTTCGACTGAGATGAGCTTTTCGAGGACGACCGCCATCCTGCTCTTCACCGGGGCCGTCTGCCTCGCTTGGGCATGGGTGTATTTCACCGGTGAGACCGTGCCCCTTGCCCAGAGGCCGGCCCGTGAAGTGATCGGACCGATGACGCTCGGCTGGTTTTCTCCGCCCGGTGACGTTTTCAGGCGGCTCGGCGCGCCCGGAAAGACGAGGCTTGTCTCATCCATCAGCAGGGTCGGTCCAGACGGGCCCATGCCGGAGATCGTCTCGGGATCGCTGGAGAGCCTTGAGTCAGCGGCCGTCGTCCTGGCGCACTACCGAGCCGCGTGCCTGCATCTCGGGCTCGATTCTCCGCCCGCCGCCGACATTCTCAAGGTGGAACCGGAACTCACCTGTTACGGCCGGTACGGCGGTCAGACGATCAGTGTCATCGTCACCCCGCGCTGTGACAGCCATTGTCTCGTTTTCGTTGAAGTGCGAGGGCAAGTCTCATGACGTCTCGCAGCGACATCAAGCCGAATGATCGAGGGTGGCGCCGCCTCAGTTATACGTGCCGGTGCGGCTGGGTGGACTGGGGGCATGCATTGCCCGGCAGCGCGTTGGCACTGAAGAAGCAATTGGATGCGGAACGCGGCGACGAGCCTTCTCTTCGTCATCTGGACGTGCGGCTGAACGGCAAGCCAGCTTTCGTCCTCTCCTATGGCCAGGAGATGGGCCGTGGCCCGCTCCGGATCTCCACCCACCGCCATTGGATCGTTGCGAAGGGACTGTCCGACCAGCAACGTGAAGAGGTGGGGCTTGGGATCTTCATGTCGGCCTCGCACACCTTTGAGACGATGCAAGGCTCATTTCCGTTTTCGATCGCGTCTGGCTCCAGCAGTTTCAGCGTCGAGGATCTTGTTTCGAATCTGATCGGATTCTACTCCGCGTTTCGCGGGGTCAGTCAGGACTCGATGCGCCGCATTTGTGGCGAAGTGGGTGTCGAGGCGAGCGATCAGGTATGGAGCGAACATACGCCCCAAGGACTGCAGACGCACAGGAACCGCGACTTCAAGCCGATCCTGTTTCCCTGTGGTGAATGCGAAAAAGCCGACACGTCCTTCCCTCAGGAGCTGAGCACATTGAAGGCGGCGACTCCTGGTTTTCTGTACGTCGCCCCGCAGACGCGCTTCATCCCTGGCATGTTGGCGAACGCGGCGGTTCCCCTCGATTTCGATTCGTTGGGCCGTATGCAACCGGGCTTCAAGCGCTAACGCCTGGAAGCGAGCCGACATCCCGTGGCCTCTTCGTCAGGTCTCGAGTGCCCGGCGGTAGGTGGCCAGGGTCCTCCGGGCGCAGTCCTCCCAGGTGAAGCGCGCGGCGCGCTCGCGGCCCTTCTCCGAGAGGTTCCGGCGCAGCGACTCGTCGCGAGAGAGCTTCATCGCCGCTTCCTTCCAGGCCCGGGCATCGTCGGGGGGCAGCAGCAGCGCCGCCTCGCCCACCACCTCCGGCAGGGACGTGGCTCGTGCGGCCACCACCGGCGTCCCACAGGCCATGGCCTCCAGCGCGGGCAGACCAAAGCCCTCGTAGCGCGAGGGCAGGAGCAGCGCCGTCGCGGCCCCGTAGAGCCGCGGCATGTCGTCCTCGGGCAGCTCGGACAGCTCGATCGTGGAGTCCGGAAAGCCCAGCTCCCACGCCGCGCGTTTGCCGGCCAGCAGCACGAGCGGCTCGGGCAGGGACTCGGCCAGCCCGGCCAGCATCCCCAGGTTCTTGAAGGGTTTGGTGTTGCCCACCGCGAGCAGGAAGCGGGGCGGCAGGCCCCGGCGCTCGCGGAAGTCCTTCAGCTCCGAGGCCGTCTGCGGCTGGTAGCGCGCGTCCACCCCGTTGGGGATGACCTGGAGGCGGTAGGGCGACAGTTTCAGCTCCCGCGCGAGCTCCTCCCGGGAGAACTCGGACACGGTGATGAGCGCCCGGGCCATCTTCGCGCGGGGGCCCACGACGAGCTGGTAGTAGAGGCGGCGGCCGGGGCCGTACTCCTCGGAGAGCACCAGGTGGTTGGCGTCGTGGAGCGTGGCCACGAGCCGCCCCGGCCACAGCGCGGGCAGCGAGAAGGAGGTGGCGTGGAAGAGGTCCGGGTTCAGCCGCGCCAGCCACGCGCCGAGCACGGGCTGCTCCAGGGGCGAGAGGAACGGGGCCGGGCAGCGGTGCAGGGGGATGCGCGGGGTGAGGGTGCCCAGTCCCGCGGGGAGCCCCTCGGGCCCGGTGAGGGCGCTGAAGCGCAAGTCCGGCGCGAGCACGGGCAACCGGCACGCCAGCTCCAGCGCGTAACGCGCGATGCCGTGCAGCCGGCCACGAACCATGCGCAGGTCAAGGAGGACACTCGCCACGAGCGCTGGCACTACCACACCCCGGGGACGCCGCGGGGACTCGCGTGCTACAAGGCCGCCCCGTGAAGGTCGCCCTCGTCCATGACTGGCTCGTCACCCAGCGAGGCGGCGAGCACGTGCTCGAGGCACTGTGCGAGCTGTTCCCGCGGGCCGACATCCATACCCTCGTCCACCGTCCCGGTGCGGTGCACCCGCGCATCGAGGCCCATCCCATCCACACGTCGGTGCTCCAGCGGGTGCCCCGCATCCACAAGCTCTACCGGCACTTCCTCCCGGTGCTCCCCCAGGTCATCGAGTCCATGCGCCTGACGGACTACGATCTGGTCATCTCCTCGAGCCACTGCGTGGCCAAGGGCATCCGCAAGCCGCCCGGCGCCAGGCACCTGTCCTACGTGCACGCGCCCATGCGCTACATGTGGGACTTGTTCGACGACTACTTCGGACCGGGCCGGGCGTCCGCGCCGGTGCGCGTGGCGGCGCACGCCGTGCGGCCCTGGCTGCAGAAGTGGGATCGCGAGAGCACCGCCGGGGTGGACCGGCTGCTCGTCAACAGCCAGCACATCGCCGGCAAGGTGCGGCGCTTCTGGGGCCGCGAGGCCACGGTGGTGTACCCGCCCGTGGCCCTGGAGCGCTTCTGTCAGCACCCGCTCACGGGGCTCGGCCAGGGGGGCTACTACCTGTGGCTGGGCGCCTTTGCCCCCTACAAGCGGCTGGACATCGCCCTGGAGGCCTTCCGCCACCTGGATGCGCCCCTGTGGGTGGTGGGCACGGGCCAGGAGGCGGCGCGGCACACCTCGGGGCCGCCGCCCGCCAACATCCGCTTCCTCGGCTCGGTGACGGACGAGGCGCTGCCCGGGCTGTACCGCGACGCGCGCGCGCTCATCTTCACCGCCGAGGAGGACTTCGGCATCGTCCCGCTGGAGGCCCAGGCCTGTGGCCGTCCCGTCATCGCCTACGGGCGGGGTGGGGCGCTGGAGACGGTCAACGCCCGCACGGGTCTCTTCTTCGACGCCCAAACGGCCGAGGCGCTCGCGGACGCCGTGCGCCGCTTCGAGGCCTGGGAGCCGGGCTTCCAGCCCTCGGACGCTCGCTCGCAGGCCGAGCGCTTCAGCCGGGTCGCCTTCCAGCGCGCGGTGATGGCCGAGGTGGACGCCCTCATGAAGAGCGCGTGACGCACCCTGACAGGGCTGTCAGGGGGGACTCGCCTTCCCGAGGCGGGGCGCGCGATCCGGGAACCGGGTGGGGCGGCTCCAGGGGGGGCAACCCCTTGGATTCCGGGCGCTTTCCATGCTACGAGCGCACCGGCTGTGAGGGTGTCCGGTAGCGGACGAGCCGTGGGTGCGGGGCGCGAGGATTGCAGCTCGCGCGCGGGTCCGAGAGAAGGAGCTTCACGTGTTCAGCCGGTTCCAGCGCTTCTACACGTCCATCAAGGTGGCCGCGGATGTGGTGATGCTGACGGGGGCGTTCGCGCTCGCGTACGCCACGCGTTTCGAGGGGCCGATTCCGGTGCTGTACGGACTGCCGGCCTGGAACGAGACGCTGCTGTCGTTGGCGACGGTGCTCGTGGTCTTCCCCTTCACCTACCAGCAGGCGCGGCTGTACGTGACGAACCGGGCGCGCACGCACATCGGCGAGGTGTTCGAGGTCTTCAAGGCCACCGTCATGGCCACGCTCATCGTGGTGGCGCTGACGTACTTCACGCGCGAGCGCTACTCGCGTCTCATGCTGGCGTTCTTCGCGGGCTACGCGTTCGTGGGGGTGTCGGCGGTGCGGCTGGCGCTGCGCGCGGTGCTCAGCGAGGTGCGCCGGCGCGGCTACAACCTCAAGTCCGTGCTCGTCATCGGCACGGGGGAGCTGGGCCAGCGCGTCATCGAGACGGTGGAGGGCCACAAGGAGCTGGGCTTCCGGGTGACGGGGGTGCTCACGCTGGGCGACGAGCGCCCGGGTGAGCGGGTGCGGGACATCCCCGTGGTGGGCCACGTGAAGGCCGTGGACGCGGTGCTGGACGCCAACCCGGTGGATCAGGTCGTCATCGCGGTGCCGCTCGAGCAGCAGGCCGCCGTCAAGCCGCTCATGGAGCAGCTCGCGCTGCGCACGGTGGACGTGAAGGTGGTGCCGGACCTCTACCAGTACGTCACCCTGTACGGAGGTCTGGAGGAGTTTGGTGGCCTGCCCATCATCAGCCTCCAGGGCGATCCGATGACGGGCTGGAACATGGTGGCCAAGCGCGTCTTCGACGTCCTCTTCGCCCTGGTGGCGCTCGTGCTGAGCGCGCCGGTGATGTTGCTGGTGGCGATCGCGGTGAAGCTCACCAGCCGGGGGCCGCTGCTCTACGCCCAGGAGCGCATGGGCATGGATGGGCGCACGTTCCACATCCTCAAGTTCCGCACCATGCGCACGGACGCCGAGGCCTCCGGCGCCCTCATGGCGAGCAAGGACGATCCGCGGCGCACGCCCATCGGCACGTTCCTGCGCAAGTACTCGCTGGATGAGCTGCCCCAGTTCTTCAACGTGCTCACCGGCGACATGAGCCTCGTCGGCCCCCGCCCCGAGCGGCCCGTCTTCATCGAGGAGTTCAAGCGGCAGATTCCCCGCTACCACCTGCGCCACAAGGTGAAGGCGGGCATCACCGGCTGGGCGCAGATCAACGGCCTGCGCGGACAGACCTCCATCCAGAAGCGGATCGAGTACGACCTGTACTACATCGAGAACTGGTCCCTGCTGATGGACCTGAAGATCCTGGTGCGCACCGCCCTGGGGGGCTTCCTGTCCAAAAATGCCTATTAGCGTGGGCTGCCAGACATCCGTGAAATGATGTGAGTTGTGCTTGACTTCTCCGGAGGCCGCGGACAGCCGGTGTAAAGATTTGTCCCTACTCTCCGTGCTGTATGGCTGATCCGCTCGGAGCGCATCTGGTCCGCAAGGGACTCCTCACCCAGACGCAACTGGATGAGGCCCTCAAGTCTCAACTCATCTATGGGGGCAGTCTGGGCACCAACCTGGTCGAGCTGGGCATGCTCGACTTGGCCACGCTCGGGCAGGCCCTGTCCGACACCTACCATTTCCCCCTGGTGACGGAGGCGGAACTGGCGGCGGTGACGACCCAGACGGTGGCCCTGCTGCGGCCCGAGCTCGCGCGCCACCACCTGGCGTTCCCCCTGGTGGTGGAAGGCCGCCGGCTGCGCGTGGCCATGGCGGAGCCCCAGGATCCCCGGCACGTGGACGCGCTCGCATTCGCCACGGGCATGCGCATCGTGCCGTCCATCCTGCCGGAGCCGCGCCTGTTGCAGGTGTTGGAGCGGCACTACGGCATTACCCGGCCCGTGCGTCCCATCCGTCCGGGACAGCTCCGGACCAGGGCGGGGCAGGGGGCGGCTCAAGAGCCGCGGGCCAGACCTCCCGTGGTCTTCTTGTCCCTTCCGACTCCCGGTCCGAGCGCCACTCCGGTGCCCCTCTCCGCGCCCACGCCCTCGCCAGGGGCATCCCCGCTCCCCGGGCCACCGAGGGCCCCCGCGGCTGCCTCCGGTTCCGCGGGCCCTGTTCCCGCCGCGCTGCTCCATCCGCCGGGATTGACGCAGCGAAGCCCCGCGGGGGCGGGTGCTCCGAGACTTCACGTGGTGCCCACGGCCACGGGCGCCGCATCGGCTCCGGGCCAGCTACCCGCTCGCCCCGTCGCTCCGCCCCGTGCGTCTTCCCCATTCCAGGCGGCCGCGGTGGGGGCTCCTGCCGCGGCGGCTCCACCCATTCCGGTGATGGCCTCCGGGGCGGCGGTGCTCCTGGCCCCGGTTCCTTCCCCGCCCCCTCGGGCCGCGCCCACCCCGGCACCGGCTCCGCGCAGCGCGTGGACCGGGCCGCTGACGGAGCCGGTTCCGGAGCCGCTCGCCGCGCCCCCCACACCCGTGTCGCCAGGGAGCGAGTCGCTCGCGGCCATTCGCCCGCGCACGGCGGAGCTGTTTCCCGAGGTCCCGGTGCCTCCTCCGTCCGCCTCGGAGCAGGCGCAGGCGGGGCCCTCCTCCCACGAGGCGCGTGCTTCCGAGCAGGACGTGAGGCCCTCGTCCCTGCCGCTGGTGGAGCTTTCGGCGGAGGAGGTCCTCGAGGCGCCGGGCGTGGCGGAGTGGAGGATCCACGCGATGGAGTTGCCCCAGGGCCCCGTCGGTGCATGGGAGATGGCCTCGGACATCGACTACATCGAGTCGGATTCGGGCTCCGCGTCCTGGGCCCAGCGGGGCCTCGAGGTGGACTTCAGCTCGCTGGCGGCCAACGACGCGGACGGAGTGCCGCTCGCCCGCGTCCATGAGTTCCTCCCGCGCTGGGAAGCCCGCCTGGGGGCGTCGCCGTCCAACCCAGGCCCCCAGGGGCCGCCGTGGGTGCGGCTCTCGGAGGCCATGGAGGCGCTGCGGCGGGCGACGACCCGGGGCCAGTTGGGCCAGGCGCTGCTGTCCTATGCCCAGGGGCGCTTCCCCCGGAGCTTCCTGTTGGGAGAGACCTTCGGCGCCATCCGGGTGGGGCTCGCGTGCGGAACGGGGAGCGACAAGCCCGAGGTGACGGCCTTGAAGGTGGATCTGTCGACCCCCTCGCTGCTCGCCCGGGCAGCCTCGGACGGAGGACCCGTCGTCTCCAGCGCACCGGAGAGCCGGACGGACGAGGCGCTCTTCGCCGCGCTGGGCGAAGCGTCCTCGCACCTGATGGCGGCGCCCATCCGGCTGCGCCAGCGCGCGGTGGGCTTCGTCGTCATCGACGGGGGACCCTCGCCCATTGGCGCCGAGGCGCTCGATGAGCTGGAGCGGCTGCTCGCGGCGGCGTCCGAGGCCTATGGCCGGCTACACGAGACCTCCTTCTGACGGAGCACTTGGGGCCGGGTGACTTCAGGGCCTCGGCGTCGTCCCCGAGGGATTCACCCCGGTACAGACTCACAGTATATTGACAGTAGTGCTGTATCACCGTACTCGACTGCCACGCGTCCATTCGCTGGAGAACGCCCGTGCGGGTCGAGAGCATCATCTGGGACATGACTTATGCATGTCCGCTGCGCTGTAACCATTGCTACTCCGAGTCAGGACGGCGGCCGGCGGTTTCGCGGCGCGAGGACGTGCTGCGGATCGCGGAGGAGATCGCCCGGGTGAAGCCGCGGGGCGTGGCGCTGAGTGGAGGAGAGCCCCTGCTCGCGCCCGGGTGGGAGGACGCCGTCCAGCGCCTGCGCGAGGCGGGGCTGCCGGTGGGCCTGTACACCAGTGGGTGGATCATGGACGAGGCCCTCGCGCGGCGGCTGGCGGACACCTTCGCGCGCGTGTGCGTGAGCGTGGACGGTGGCCGGGCGCGCACCCACGACATGATTCGAGGCCGCGTGGGCTCCTTCGAGCGGGCCATGGCGGCGCTGGAGTTGCTCGCGCGCGAGCGGCGGGAGCGTCAGGCGCGCGGGGAGCCCTGCTATGCGCTGGGCGTCGAGATGACGGTCATGCGCAGCAACCTGGCGGAGACGGAGCTGCTGGTGCGGGAGCTGTCCGGACGCTTCCCCGGCCTGGGAGCCATCCAGCTCGGGATGGTGGTGCCCAGCGGGCTGGCGGCCGAGGAGGACTTCGAGGAGCGCGAGCTGCTCACCAACGAGGAGGGGGAGGCATTGCTGGCCGATGAGGCGCGGCTGGCGGCCCTGGCGTCCCATGGCGTGCGGGTGGGGGTGAGCGACGTGCGGTCGTTCTACGAGCACGGGGGGCCCGGGGCGCCCCGGCTGCCCTTCGCGCACCTCGAGCCGGATGGGCAGCTCCGGGCGTTCGAGACGTGCGAGGCCAAGGTGGGCAGCGTGCTCGACGAGCCGTTCGAGGTGCTGTGGCAGCGGGCGCTCGCCTGGCGGAACGAGCCCTTCGTGGTGGAGCAATACGCCTCCATCCGCACCATGCGGGACTGGGCCCGGGTGTCGAGGGCCTTGGATCAGCGCTATGGCTCCGCGGAGGACGTGGCCCGGATCGCCCGGCGCACGTGGAGGCCGAAGGCCTCGGGGATGTGAGGCGGAGGGGCGGCGCTCAAGCGTCCAGCGATTGGAGCAGGAGGGAGAGCTGGTCCCTGCTCGCTCCCTTGGGCAGGTAGTAGTGGGGCCCGGAGCGCAGGGCCCCGCCCACGTCCTGTACCGCCGCGGCGGTCAGCAGCACCACCCGGGGCGGCTCCCCATTCCGGGGCATCCGCTCCAGCACCTCGAGCCCATTCATCCCGGGCATGTTCAGGTCCAGGAGCATCACCCGGTAGCGTTGCCGCGCCAGGGAATCGAGGGCCTCCTGGCCGTTGGCGGCCTCGATGGCCTCGTAGCCGAGATCCTCCAGGCACAAGCGGAGGAATTCCCGCCAGTCCGCGTCGTCATCGACGACCAGCACCTTGCGCGTGACATCCTGGGCAGCTGTTGGATCCAATCGTCCTCCCGCGAGTCCTCCCGTGGCGGAGGAACAACTCCTCCAGGTGAACAGAACATTCTCCCGAGCCGACATGCTGGGATGGAGGGCAGGGGAGCAGGCTCGTTCCCGATCCACCTCGGTGGCTCCGGGCTGACCGCACGACCCCCACGACGTCGACGGCGGCGCCGTCGCCGCGGCGCGCTACGCGCGGTAACGCACAGCGCTCAGCCCGAGACGGCCCGCCTGAGGGCAGGGCGTCTCGTGTGGCGGGCCACGTACTCGACGAGTCTCGGGTAGCGCTCGAGCAGCTTGAGCGTGTTCGCCAGGTGGAGGATGGAGGCGAGGACCAGGTCGGCGGTGGAGAACGTGCCGCCCGCGACGCACTCCCTGCCGTGGAGCCGCTTGTCGATGGCCGTGAGCACGTCGTCGAGCCGCCCTGGCCACGCGGCGGGCTCCGCCTTCTTCTGCTCGTCGGGCAACTGCGCCTGGCGGAGGTGCTCGAGCACCACGGGCTCCAGCGTCACCTCGGCGAAGAGCATCCACTGGAGGTAGGGGCCCCGCTCCGCCGAGGCCAACGGCGGCGCCAGGTGCTTCTCGGGAAAGAGGTCCGCCAGATAGAGGCAGATGGCCGAGGACTCGAACAGCGTGACGTCTCCATCCACCAGGACGGGGACCTCGCCGAGGGGATGCAGCGCCAGATGGGCCGGTGTCCTGCCTTCCGACAGGTCGACCTTGAGCAGCTCGTAGGGCACCTCGAGCTCCTCGAGCAACCAGCGGGCCCGGGTGGCTCGGGTCCTGGGGGCGAAGTACAGCTTCATGGGCGCACTCCTCGAAGCGGGTGAATGCCTGTGAGAGTGCGGGGCGCCGCTCGAACGGACAATGCGGCCATACGCTGACGCTTTGTCAGGCTAGAATGGACAATGATGATCTCCCCGGCCGACATGCTCCTCTTCGCCGCGGTCGTGCGGGAAGGCAGCTTCACCCGCGCGGCGCATCAGCTCGGCATCACCAAGCAGAGCGCCAGCGAGAGGCTCCGCAAGCTGGAGGAGCAGCTGGGCGTGAGGCTTCTCGAGCGGACGACGCGGCGGCTGCGGGTCACCGGCGTCGGGGCCGCCTACTACGAGCGGTGCTCCACCATCGCGGAGCAGATCGAGCAAGCCAACAGCGAGGTGCAGCAGCAGCAAGCGGAGCCGGTGGGCCTGCTACGGGTGTCCTCCCCCATGCTGTACGGCCGCCGCTACCTGGCGCCCGTCGTCTCGGCGTTCCTCGGCCGCTACCCGAAGGTGCAGATTGAACTGGTGCTGGCGGACCGCGGCGTGCACCTCATCGAGGAGGGATTGGATCTCGCGATCCACATCGGACCGCTCGAGGACTCGTCGCTCGTGGCGCGCAAGCTCGGAGAGGGCCCGGTCCACTTCGTGGCGAGCCCCCGCTTCCTGTCGAAGCACGGCACGCCGGACCCCAGGGATCTCCGGGCCGCGCGCTGCATCGGCTTCAGCGCCTTCGAGACGTGGATTGTCGGGGGTGTGAGGTCACGCATCGAGCCCGTCCTGACGGTGAACGACCTCGAGGTGGCGTGCGAGGCGGCCATCGCCGGGGTCGGCATCGCGCGTGTTCCGGCCATCCTGTGCCGGGATGCCATCCAGGACGGCCGGCTGAAGCTCGTCTTCGGCCCCAGGCCCGCGATGGTGCGGGCCTTTCACGCCGTATACCCGAGCCGCTCGAGCCTTCCGGCGAAGGTGCGGCTCTTCGTGGACGCGCTGACAACGCAGGTTCCGCCGATGCTGCCGCTGCACAAGGGCTCGCGCCGGCGGCGGACGTGAAGGACTGACGCGCCCTGGCGCGGCGCTGGCAATCCCGGTGCCGCTTCGGGCACGCTGTGTCCCAGGTCCGGGGAACAGGTGCGAGATGACAGCCGGTGCGGAGATGAAGGGCTACGAGGAACTCGCGCCCCCCGCCAGCATGGCGGATGCGGTGGACGCGTTCTGGCGTTACTCCGCGCCACCTCGTGACGCGGGAACCGGGCCCGAGTTCCACCGGATACTGCCGGACGGCTGCACCGACCTCATCTTCCATTTCCGTGGCACGGGAGGCCCGGTGTGGATGGCCGACCCGTCCCTGGAGGTGGTCGGCCCCATGGAGCGCTTCGCCCTCATCACCATCGAGCCCGGCTCGGTGAGTCTGGGCATCCGGTTCAAGCCCGGGTGGGCGCTGGCGCTGCTCGGCGTGAGTCCCCGCGAGCTCCGTGGACTCAGTGTTCCCGTCGCGGACTGCTCGCCAGCCCTCACGCTGCTCCAGCGGCGACTCGAGGACTGTCGCTCACCGGTCGAGGCTCACGCCCTCCTCCAGAAGAGCGTTGCCCGGCGGCTGGCGTCCTTCCGGGAGGCGCCCCGGCCCCGAGCCACCCAGGCCCTGCGCTGGCTCCAGTCCTCGGGGGGACAGGTGCGCATGTCCGCGCTGGCACGGACGCTGGGGGTGAGCGAGCGCACCCTGCACCGGGACGTGTTGGATGAGGCGGGAGTGCCGCCGAAGCTGCTGGCCCGGGTGCTCCGCTTCCAGCGAGCCGTGGCGCTGCTGCGTTCGGGTGGAGGGGAGGACCTGAGCGCCGTGGCGCTCGCGTGCGGTTACGCCGACCAGGCGCATCTCTCGCGCGAGGTACGGGACCTGGCGGGCCTCTCGCCCACGGCGCTCCAGCTCGAGGGATGAGCCCTGTCCGATTCCTTCAAGACAGGCCGGGGTGGGCCGTGCGAATACCGCCGCACGCTGTTCCACCCGTGAATGGAGTCCGCCGCCATGAAGCTCGGCTACGTCATCCTCTACGTCGCGAACGTCCCCGCCACCGTCGACTTCTACGAGAAGGCCTTTGGCCTGCAACGTCGCTTCCTCCACGAGAGTGGCCAGTACGCGGAGATGGAGACCGGCGCGACGGCGCTGGCCTTCGCCGCGGAGGAGATGGCGAAGGACAATGGCCTCACCGTGCGCTTCAACCGGGCGAAGGAGGACGCGGCGGCGGTGGAGGTGGCGCTCGTCACGCCAGACGTCGAGGCCGCCTACGAGCGCGCGGTGAAGGCGGGCGCCCGGGCCGCGCAGCCGCCCAAGCAGAAGCCCTGGGGGCAGACGGTGGCGTACGTGAGGGATCTCGACGGAGTGCTCGTGGAGCTCTGCACGCCGATCTCCCCCTGAAGCCTGGGGCTCGTGGAGGAGTGGGCGCTACCCGTCTTGTTCGGCACCGTCGAATGGGTGCTCGTCCAGCCGAGCGAGTCGTAGAGGACCGAGTTGGGTTTGCCGTCGTTGATGTTCGTCAGGATCCATCCCTCCTCGGTCCCTCGACACTCACCCGGAGCCCTTCACAATGCCTCAATCCCTCCTATACGCTGGGCGGAGCGCGGCTGTTCGGTGATGAGGACGATCGATGGGCCACTTCATCTACCAGGTTCAATCGGGTGACACGCTGTCCGAGCTCGCTCGGCGCTACCGTGTTCCCTTGAATGTCCTGGCCGAGTCGAATGGTCTCGGCGACGTCCACCGCATCTGGGCAGGTCAGTTCCTGGCCCTCGTCAGCAAGGATCCGGAGAACAAGAAGATCCAAGCCATGCGTAATGGGTACTGACGCACCATGCGGCGACGGCGATTGATTGCCCTCCTCCTGATGCTGCTGCTCCTCGCGGCCGTGTCGGGCGTATTGCTCTCCATCCAGGCCTGTCCCGAGTTGTCGCTCGCGGAGCTACTCCTGGCTCCCACCGACCTGCCCGCGAAGCTCGAGGGAGGCGCGTCCTGGAAGGTGAGCGTCCCCGAGTACCAGACGACAACCCGGCGCGGCCTCGAGCCACGTGCCAACCTGGGGCGGGCCTGGACGGAAGGGGGTGAGGTGACGGCCACGCCGCAGCTTACCCAGCACCTCGCGGACTACTCTTCTCCCTGGCGGGCCTGGGTCCAGTCGCAGCTCCTTCGCAGGACCTCCTCACGCCTGCTCCTGCCCCTGGAACAGGTGTTTCCTCGTCAGGAGGTGCGCGACCAACTGCCATCCTCCGCCTACGTCGAGTGCGAGGAAGGGGATGAAGCCACGTGCCAGGCCCCCATCTACCACGCTCGCCACGGGCAGTACCTGCTGCGCATTCGGATGATGGGCTCCGAAGGAGGCGTGCACCCGGAAGTCTTTGGCGACGCCGTCCTCCTCTTCGAGGAGGGGCTCACGGCCCGGCTGAGCACTTGTTGGTGAGTCGGGCCCCGCCTCCGGCTCGTTAGCCAACTGTTCACGGCAGTGGGCCGCTGAAACGCGAAAGGGCCCCAGGTCCGGAGACCTGGAGCCCTCGCTACCCGCACCCAACACCGTCGAGTTCCTGTCGTGGTCTCGGGCGCTACCGCCGGCCGAAGATCTCCACTTCCGCCAGCTGCATGTAGTAGCTGCCGGTCACCTCGTCGAGCCGGGTGGCCTGGAGCCGGACGTAGCGGGCGCTCGGCACGGTGACGGCGAAGCTCTGCATGCCGCTCGGGGTGGGGAAGCCCGTGCGCAGGACCACCGTCTGCCAGGTCGCGCCGTCATTGGACACATCGATCGTGAAATCGACGGGGAAGCCATCTCCCACGACCGAGCCGTAGGTCGCGTCGTTGCGCGGGTAGATGTCGACCTTGGTGAGCGTGGCACTCGCGCCGAGGTCGAACACGAGCCACTCCGTCTTGTTCGGCACCGTCGAGTAGGTGCTCGTCCAGCCGAGCGAGTCGTAGAGGACCGAGTTGCGTTTGCCGTCGTTGATGTTCGTCAGGATCCATCCCGCGGAGGGATTGTAGGTGGTGCTCGAGGCCGTCACCGCCGCGCTCCGGGCCAGGTTGGTCTCGGTGCTGCCGCCCTCCTTCTTCCACAGCTGGAGCTCCGAGCACGAACCCTGGGCGACCTTGAACTCGAAGTCCCGTTTGATGATCCCCAGGTTGAGCTTCAGGGTCAGGTTCAAACCGCTGCAGAACTCCAATCCCGCCGTGATGGTCCACAGCGGATTGCCGGGCACCTGGGCCTTGAGCTTCGCATAGCCCCGGATCGAACCGATGTCGGACTCGGCGCCCACGATCTTGGCGGGGGCATAGAGGCCGACGCCGGGCACCGCCGCCACGTAGGCCTTGGCCTCGCCGCTCACGGTCAGGCCGTTGGACGTGGGCTCGCGGATGGCGAGATCGAAGTTCTTCTCGTTGATGGTCTCCCAGCCACGGTCATGGGTGTACCGGTAGCCGTAGAGGACGCCCGCGGTCTGGGTGACGCTGTACTCGGTGACCAGGCTCACCTTGCCCTCGGCGCCCACCTTGAACTTGATGTACATCTCGATCGTCACCGGGACGGGGCCAATGAAGATGACCCAGCGCTTGATGCGCCACTGCCCGATGGTCGTCTCGAACTTGAACAGATCCTGGCTGTACTTGTACTCGAGCGCCAGCCGGGCCTTCTCGTCCACGCCCACGGCGACCTTGAACTCCTTGATGCGGAAGACCTTGCGGAACTTGAGCGCGAACTGCTGCTTGGCCTTGAACTCGAGGCTTCCGGTGAGCTTCACCGGGCTGTTCGAATCCGGCACGCTGTACTCGCACTTGATGCCAATCCCGTCGATCTTGCAGAGCTTCGGGCTCGTCCCCAGCGTCCTCATCCCCTCGGGGATCGGGTTGCCATTCTCATCCACCTCCTCGAGGTCGGCGGCGGTGAGCTCGCGCGTCACGTCGATCTCCGCCTCGTCGAGCACCTCATCGAGCGACGAAGGGGTGGTCTGGTAGACGGTACGTCCACCCACCTCGCTCCTGGAGACCACCTTGAGCGGAGGGATGCCGTAGGGGGCGAGGGCGGTGGGCTCGCTGACGATGATGTTGCCCACCTGGAAGTTCGTCGTCCCGGAGGTGAAGGAGATGGTGCCGTTGGCCGGGTCGAAGCTCTGCATCTGATCCCGTACCTGGCTGCTCAACACGCGCGCGTCGGGAGTCAGGCGAGCCCGGGCCCTGCCGATGAAGGGCTCACCCACGGGAATGTCACCCGCGGTTCCCCACTGCTGCGTGGTGCTGGCGATGTTCGAGGAGTATTTGATGTACCAGGTGCCGTTGGAGGGCTTCCACACGGCATAGTCGGACAGGTCGTCCCCGTCGAAATCGCCCGGCACGACCACATCGCCCGCGGAGCCCCAGGCGACGGTGGAGGTGGCGCCGCTCGAGCTCTGGCGGATGTAGAAGGTGCCGCTCCGGAACACGGCCAGGTCCGACTTGCCGTCGCCGTCGAAGTCGCCGGAGACGGGGGTGTCGCCATTCTGTCCGAACTGGGTGGTGGTCTTCGTGCCGGTGGCGCTGGAGGTGATGTTCCACGTGCCCGTCGAGGGGCGCCACAGGGCGTAATCCGTCCTGCCATCGCCGTCGTAGTCACCGGAGACGGGGATCTCCCCGCTCGAGGCGCCATGGTTGAAGATCTTGCGCTCCCCGGTGGAGCTCATGATGACGAAGATCTGACCAGAGGCGGCGCCGGTGGTGTCGATGGGGCGCCAGACCGCGAAGTCTGACTTCGCGTCTCCGTCGAAGTCACCCGAGATGGGGACGTCTCCCTTTGTTCCCCACTGCTGGGACAGGGTGCCCGTTCCCGAGGCACTGCCGCGCACGTACCAGTACCCGTTGGAGGGCCGCCACACGGTCCGGTCCATGAGGCCGTCGCCGTCGAAATCGCCCGCGACCGGCACGTCGCCATTCTGTCCGTGGATGGGATGACCCGGGTTGATGCCCGAGCTGAAGATGGTGAACCATTGGGCGCTCGAGGGGCGCCACACCGTCAGGTCGGTCCGATTGTCATTGTCGAATCCCAGCTCCGCGCGTGCCGTACCGGGCTGCTGCGGATCAGGAGTCGCTGTCTCGGATGCCGTTGTCTCGGGGGAGGGTGGCTCGCAGGCCACGGACGAGGCGAAGAGGCTCGCCACGAAGATGGGGCGCCATACCGCGGATCGCATGTGTTCTCTTTCTCTCCAAGGCGGAGGCGCGCCCATTTCCTCGCGCCTCCAGCGATGTGCACACTAGAGAACATTACAGTGACTTTCAAGGATGAGGGGTTTTACTGAAATCAGAGAAAACGCGACGCGAGCCGGGGTCAGGCTCGCATCCGCCGGGGCCCTCCACGGCATCAGGAGATGTCGCGGGAGCTAATTCTCCAGCATGAACTCGCGAAGGAACTGCGTGACGAGCGCTGGTTTCTCCAGGGTGACCGAGTGGTCCGCATCGGGGATGCGCCGGAAGGTGAGGTCGTGCACGTACTGCTCCAGCCCCACCTGGCCAGACGGCAGGAGATAGGGGTCCATCTCGCCGTGGATGAAGAGCACGGGCAGGTACACCTGAAGCTGCCACGGCGCCAGGCCGTCCACCAGGTTGCTGCCTCCTTGGCTGCCCTGGCCATCGGGAGGACCGATCTCCGCGGCCCGGTAGTAGTTGAGCCCGCCGGTGGTGGCGCCCGGCTGCTTCCAGGCGGCGATCATCTCGGCCTCGTCCTCGGCGGAGATCTGCGCGCCCAGCTGCCGGGCGGCGTCGATCATCCCCTGCCGCCCGAAGGCGTAGTCATCGGCCATGATGAAGGACTCGGCCTCGGGCGAGCGGAAGAGCAGCATGTACTGGCTGGCCTGCTGCTGCTCGGCGTTCTCGCGCAGGTCCCGGTTGAAGAGGGCGGGGTGCGTGATGTTGATGGTGACGAACCGGCGCACGTACTCGGGATGGCGCAGCACGAAGCTCCAGCCCACCAGCGCGCCCCAGTCCTGCGCGACCAGGGTGAACTGCTTGATCTTCAGGTGGTCCGCCAGCGCGCGGATGTCCGCCACCAGGTGCTCGATATGGTACGGCTCGACGCCGGCCGGCTTCGAGCTCAGGTTGTAGCCACGCATGTCCGGGGCGATGACCTGGTGGTCCTTGCCCAGATCCTCGATCTGCTTCTTCCAGATGCCCCAGTACTCGGGAAAGCCATGGAGGAAGAGGATGGGTTCACCGGCACCGTGCGTCACGTAGTGCATGCGGATGCCATTGATGTCCGCGTACTGGTGTTCCACGACGAGGGAGCGGCCAGCTTCGGGCCCTTGCTGCGCGAGCCGAGCCGCCTCCGCGAACGCGGGCGTGGCACACACGAGCCATACGGCAACCAGCGCGAACCTTCTCAATCCCATGTCCATCTCCTCGAGTGAAATCATCGCGGGGAAATCCAGCCCGACGGTGCTGGAGTGGCCACCGCGCTCGAGCCAGACATCGAGCAGTGTACACGTGGTAAAACGAGAAAAACCTAAATATTTCGTGAAGTCTGCTAGACTCCTCCATGGTGGGGTGTGGTCCTGGAGCGGACCGTCTCCAGCGGTACCCCGCGCGACGCGGCTCGAGACCTCGTCGGGCGGGGCGGTGCCCTCCATGGAGGGGCACGACGTGTGGAGAGGGGAGGGGGCTCTTCTCAGGAGCAGGTGCCGCAGTCCGCCGCGCAACTGTCACGCGTCGTCCCACTGCCGCACTGCTCGGTCCACTGGCACACCCCGTCCCCGCACTGGTACACCTCCTCGGGCCGCAGCCTCGTGGTGATGGGCAGGTACTCGCGTCCGTTCAGTGTGCAGCTCGTGTAGTACGGCTGGGTGCCAGCTCGTGTGCACAGGCTCTCGCACGTTCCGACGTACGCCACCGGCGCGCACGCGGAGTCGGTGGTGCTGGACATCAAGGCGCAGGCGCGCGGCGAGCTCTCCGTGTCCTCCAGGCTGCTTCCGTCCCTTCCCACGAAGAAGCCCTCGCCTGTGAAGAGATTGCCGAAGAAGCACCCCTCGGGCCGTGAGTACGTCTCCAGCTCCTCCTGGCTGTACTCGAGCTCTTCGCCCTGCGTGTTCCGCCCCAGCACGGACAGCGGAACGTTCATCCCGTACTTGTTCACGTGCGCCACCAGGCACGCCGTCATCAACTGCTGCTCCGCCTCCGTCACCGCCGCGCCCCCCGCCCACCCCGGCGTGAGGCCCAGCAGCCCCTGCCAGGTGTAGCCGCGCGCCGTGGCGGGGTCCGTGTAGGAGATGCTCTGGCCCTCCGGCACGCCACAGCGCACCACGTACTGCATCAGCGTGTCGTTCTGCGCCGGGTTGCCCTGGAACCAGGTCGCGAAGTCGGCTGTGTTCACCCCGTTCGTGGACAGTCCGTTCGTGGAGAGCCCATTCGTGGAGAGCCCGTTCGTGGACAGTCCGTTCGTGGAGAGCCCGTTCGTGGACAGTCCGTTGGCAATCCGGATCTCCTGGAGCTGGCTGGCAAGGGCCGGCGGCGCGTGGAACTCCTGCGCGGGCCCGCAGCCCACCGCCAGCACCTGCGCCGCCAGCAGCAACTCCAGGGTTGCCGTCCATTGAATCTTCTTCATGTTGTTGTACCCCTCGTCTTCGAGAATACGCGTTGTCGTTGCGCCACCGGCCTGGGCGCACGCGTTCTCCCTCGAGGGGCGTGATGGAGCCGTGACGGGAAGGGCGACCCCACGCGCGCCGGATTCAGGAGTCGGCTCGCGCCTGCGCGTGCGTGCAGGCAACCCGTCCCCGAGCCGCACGCTGCCTCTCCTCTCCCTCCACCTCCAAGACAGTACGCCGCGCATCACAAATCAGGGCCGGCCCCTCTCTCTTCATGACATGCGCACTCGACGCCCCATGAATCCAAGAATATTGGGCGAGGCAGGAAGGGTTGGAGATGTATAGGCCCTCATTGAAAGAGCCCGGAGTCCCCGCGCTTTCGACCACGATCACCGACGAGCAGACGGGGCTGAAGGGCTGGGTCGTCGTGGATAGCCTCCTGGGCGGACGCGCGATCGGGGGGACGCGCATGACTCCGGGGGTGAATGACAAGGAGCTCGCGACCCTCGCCCGGACCATGACCTGCAAGCTCGCGCTGGCGGGTCTGCCCATCGGTGGGGCGAAGGCGGGAATCGCCTCCAACCTGCCACGTGGCGAGGCGCGATCCCGCCAGCTCGCCGCGTTTGGCCGGCTCGCCGCGCCCCTCGTCCACGGTGGCATCTACATCGGGAGCGATCAAGGCGTCGGCTATGAGGATCGAGAACTCATCCATCGCGCCGCGGGCTACGAGGTGACGGCTCAGGGCAAACCGCTCCCGTTCTCCTGGAGTGAGCTCTGGGACCGCTGTGAGGACGTGACGGGCCACGGGGTGTGTCAATCCACGAGCGTCATCGCGGACCACCTGATGCTGCCTCCGGAGATGCGGACGGTGGTCATCCAGGGTTTTGGTTTGGTGGGCCGGGGCGTGGCGCGCGGCCTGTCGGCGTGGGGATACAAGATCATCGGGGTCGCCGACGCCCAGGGGACCGTCTACAGCCATGATGGCTTGCCCGTGGAGGCGCTGCTGGCGGCAACGGACTCGGCGGGAACGATCGATCGCAAGCGCTTGCCCGACTGGATCCAGACTTCCAGCGAGCCCGACATGTGGCTCTCCCTTCGCTGCGGGCTGCTCGTGCTCGCGGCGGTCGGCAACGCGGTGCATGAGAAGAACGTGGAGCGCGTGAATGCCCGAGCGGTCATCGAAGGGGCCAACAACCCCTGCTCGCACGAGGCGATTCTCGCCCTGCACCGCCGGGGCGTCGCGGTCATGCCCGACATCGTCGCCAACAGCGGCGGCGCGACGGTGAGCGCCCTCTTCCTGCTGGGGCTCACCCCTCCTCTGGCACTCGGTTCCCTTGTGACCTGGTGCTTCGAGGAGGTCGCTCGCCGGGTGAAGAGCAACAGCGCGCTGTTCGTCCGCGGGTACCTCCAGGAGGGCAAACCCATACATGAACTCGCGCACGCGGTTGCCCACGAGCGCCTGGAAGTGCTCCGGTCGGCGCTCCAGACCGGGATGTCGCCCACGGAGGCGGCGGCGTTGCTCGAGGTGTCGACAATGAGTGCCCCCCAAGTCCATTGAGGAGAAGACATGAGTTCAGATGAGAACAGGGTGTTGACGGAGCGGGTGCGAGATGTCCGTGAGGCCAACGAGGGCCACCTCGATGACAGGCTCGCTCACGCTCCCATTGGCAGGCCAACGCGCCGCCTCTCGGAGGCCCCTCTGGTTGCCCTTCCCCCTGAGCAGTTCGTGAAGGACTTGACGAACCACATCGTCAAGTCCGCCGCCGCGAACATTGGCCCCTTCTATGAGGAATTGATCGCGGGCCGGATTCCCATCGAGGGTCTGCGCGAGTGGATCAAACAGTGGTACTTCGACTCACGAACCTTCCCGTCGGTCATCGCGCAGATCGCCGCCAACGCCACCTACTACTATGACGTCCGCCAATTCATGGGCGCCAACCTGGCCGAGGAGTTGGGAGAGTTCAACCCCGCCCGTGAGCACCCCGTGCTGGTGCGCCAGCTCGGCCGGGCGCTCGGCGTGTCAGACGAGGAGCTGGAGTTCGCGGAGCCGTACCCGGAGACACTCCTGTATGTGGAGTACCGCCAGCACCTGGTGCGGGACTACCACTGGCTGGAGGCGATCGCCGCGGGCAGTTACGCCATCGAGCTGACCATCCCCGGGCGATTCCGGAAGATCGCGCGCGCCCTCAAGAAGCAGCTCAGCCTGAACGACGAGGCACTCGAGGTCTTCCGCATCCACGCCGGTGATGAGGAACTGGAGCTCAACTACGGGGGTGATGTGAAGCACGCCATGGAGGCGTCCAATCTCATCCGGAAGTACGCCGTCACGGCGGAGATGCAGGAGCGCGTCCGCCTGGCGGTATGGCGTTCCGTGGAGGCCCGCAAGGTGTACCAGGCGGGGCTCTTCCGGGAGATCATCCTGAAGAAGGATCCGAACTGGAAGAAGTTCTGGACGGCTTCGGCCCGGTGAATGAGGGCAATGTATGCCAGCACAGACGGACCTCGCTGCCCTGCTCGAGCGGCACCTTGGCGCGCGGAAGGTGCTTTCGGATGCACGGTCCCTGGCGCACTACGGCCGTGATGCCAGCACCTTGGGTCCCTTTCCGCCCGAGGCCGTGGTGGTGCCCTCCTCGGCGGAGGAGGTCTCCGCGGTGCTGCGGCTGGCGTACGAGTATGGATTCCCAGTCACTCCGCGTGGCGCGGGCACGGGCCTGACGGGTGGGGCCCTGCCTGTCCGCGGTGGCGTCGTGCTGTCCACCGAGCGGATGCAACGCATCAAGGAGATCGACGAGGAGGCGTTCGTCGCCGTGGTGGAGCCGGGCGTGGTGACGGGGACTCTCCAGCAAGTGCTCACGGAGCGGGGGCTCTTCTATCCGCCGGATCCCGCTTCGCTCGGGACGTGTTCCATCGGAGGGAACGTGGCCCACAACGCGGGGGGACCCCGGGCCCTCAAGTACGGGGTGACGCGCGAGTATGTGCTCGGGCTGGATACGGTGCTGCCCGATGGCTCGCGCCTGCGCTCCGGACGCCGCACCACCAAGGGCGTCGTCGGCTATGACCTGACGGGGCTGTTGGTGGGCAGTGAGGGCACCTTGGGCGTCACGACCGAGGTGACATTGAGGCTCATCCCCGAGCCGAAAGCCCGGGCCACCCTGCTCACCATCTTCCGGACCGTGGTCGACGCCGGACGCGCGGTCACGCGCATCCTTCAGTCTGGCTTCCGGCCCTGCGCGCTCGAACTGGTCGACGCGCCCTCCATCGACGTGCTCCACCAGCATGGCAACCACACCTTCCCGCCAGGAGCGGGTGCCCTCCTGCTGTGTGAGCTAGACGAGGAGCACGAGGCCCTGGGCCGGGTGCTCGACACCTGTGCCCGGGCCTGTGAACAGGTGGGGGCCCTCGAGCAGCGGCATTCGACCGAGGCGCGGGAGCGCGAGGCGCTCTGGTCGGCGCGGCGTGCCGTGTACCCGACGCTGGTGAAGACCTACCCACGGATGCGCGTGGAGGACGTGTGCGTGCCCCGCACGCGCATCGCGGACGCGCTCAGCCGCCTGGACGAGCTGTCCGCCCGCTACCGCATCCCCACGTCCACCCTGGCCCATGCCGGAGATGGCAACCTCCACATCGGTCTGCTGCGCGGTGTGGAGCAGGACCGGGAGGACACCGAGGAGCGCCGCATGGAGGCAATGCGAGCGGACCTGATGCGGACGGTCCTTTCGCTGGGCGGCACGCTCGCCGGAGAGCATGGCATTGGCCATGCCAAACGAAGCTTCCTCGGCTGGGAACTCTCTCCGGAAGCCATTGCCTTGCAACGGAAGATGAAGGCGTTGATCGACCCGAAGAACCTGCTGAACCCCCAGAAGATCTTCACCGAAGCCTGACAGGGAATTGAAGTCACCTGGCGGGTGGACTGACGAGGCCATGGATGATCGAGAAAACCCAGGCGCTCTGGTTGGATGGCGTGCTCACCGGATGGGATGACGGCACCACCCATCTGATGACGCACACCCTGCACTACGGCTTCGGAGTCTTCGAGGGGATTCGTGCCTATCAGCAGGCGGACGGAGGCACGGCGCTCTTCCGGCTGGAGGAGCACATCGAGCGGCTCTTCGCGTCGGCGAGTGCGGCCTTCCTGGAGGTTCCGTTCGATCGCGCCACGCTCCTCGGGGCCTGCAAGGAAGTGGTGCGTGCCAATGGCCTGCGGGACGCCTACCTCCGGCCGCTGGTTTTCGTCTCGGAGCCGAACATCATCTTCGCCCACTGGCTCAACCGCGTCCGGGTGGCGGTCATCGCCTTCCCATGGGTGGGCTACTCGGATCGTAGCCAGCAGGAAGGAACGAACGCCAAGTTCTCTCCCTATGTCCGTCCCAAGGCCCACGCGGCGTTCTACAAGGCGAAGATGTGTGGGCATTATGCGCTGAGCGTGGTGGCGTACTCCGAGGCGATCCGTACAGGCTTCAAGCAGGCCATCTTCCTCGACGAGGATGGGATGGTTTGCGAAACCACGGGAGAAAACCTGTTCATGGTGAAGGAGCAGGTGGTGGTGACACCGCCGTCCTCGCGTTCCATCCTGATGGGCCTGACGCGGGACGCGGTGATGACGCTCGCGCGAGAGCTCGGGTACCGGGTCGAGGAGCGGGACATCTCCCGGGAGGAGTGTCTGTCCGCCGATGAGATCTTCACGACGGGAACGGCCTCGGAGTTGTTGCCCGTGCGAATGCTGGAGGGGCGACCGGTGGGAACCGGGCAGTTGGGTCCGGTGACCGCGGTGGTCCAGCAGGCGTTCTCGGCGGCCGCGCGGGGACGAGCCGCACGGTACAAGCACTGGCTCGCGACGCTCTGACACCCACTCAATGCAAGTGCGGGACTGGGCTTGACCCACTCCCTCACACTTGTCGGCGGGCGCGCAGCCCAGTAAAGCCTGTACCTCTCGCGGGGAGTAGCGCTTGCCATCCCGAACATCGAGCACCGAGAGCCAGCCCTTTGGATCGTTCAAGAGGGGAGCGAATATAGAGCCATGAAGCTCGAACGCCACGTCGGAGGGCTCTCGCTGGCCCGCAAGGCCAACTACCTGCGTGCGCGAGGCTGGCGCGAGGAGGAAGACGGCTGGTCGAGCGAGATCTTCGGCCTGCTGCCGATGGCCAAGGCCATCCACCACCAGCTCACTGACGACCTCAGCCAGGCACTCCGCGCGCGGGGCTGGCAGGTGCTCGGGTTCTCCGAGCGGGGCTATGTGCGGATGCGGGAGGGTGAGCGGGGCAAACCGTGCTCGCTGCCGAAGGCGCTGCGCACACAGGCCCGCCGCGAGAAGCGGCCCGTCGCTGAGCTGACCTACGAATTGTTCCTCGCGGCCCTGGTCGTGGAGGAGGGCGCGTAGGCCTGGGCCCCGTGCTTCCACTGTTCGGGAGTGGGCGTGCGGGCCCTGGCCGCGTCTCGTTTTCACGGGAGTAGGCGCAGACTTGGAAGAAGGCCCTGTTGTTTCTCTTGGGGGGGCCGGGAGCCAAAGATGCGACACAAGGAACCGAAGACGGTGAGCGTCCCCGGACCCGCGGGGCGGCTGATGGCGACAGTCGAAGGCGATGGAGGCCTCCCCATCCTCTTCGTGCATGAAATCGCCGGCGACCGGACGCACTGGGCCGAGACGCAGCATGGCCTCGCGACCCGCAGCGTCGCGTTCGACCTGCGCGGGCTGGGCGAGAGCGGGGGCGCCCATGGCCCCTTCGGTGTGGAATCCGCGGTGGAGGATGTCGCCGCCGTGGCCGACGCGCTGCTGCCCGAGAAGTTCGTCCTGGCGGGCCACGGCTTCGGGGCCGCGGTGGCCGGTGCCTTCGCCTCGTACTTCCCCGAGCGGCTCGCCGGGCTCCTCTACGTCGAGCCGGTGGGAGACCTGCGCCGCCAGAAGAAGGAGGACGCGGAGGCCTGGCTCGCGAACTTCAGCGAGACGAAGTACGGCGGCTTCCACGAGCACTGGCTCTCGCCGCTGCTCCTGAAGGCGAAGGAGCAGACGCGCACGCTGGTGATGAAGACGCTGCGCACCTCGCGGCGGGAGGCCATCGCCGCAAACATGGAGTCGCTCTTCGGCTACAACCCGGACGAGTCCTTCGAGCGCTTCACGGGGCCCACCCACGCGCTGGTGACCGCCACCGGCCCGGAGACGCTGGTGGGCCAGCGGCCCTCGCTGTCACACTCCGTGCTGCAGACCGCGAGTCACTGGCCGATGCTGGATTCCCCGACCTGGTTCCACTCGGAGTTGGTGCGCTTCCTCGGCCACTGCAAGCACATGCACTGAGCCGCTCGGCGATTTCGCGTTCCGGGCTTCACTCTTCTCCGCCCGGTAGCCCACTCAGAGGGAGCTCGACGACGAAGGTCGAGCCCAGCCCCGGTTGGCTGTGAACGGTGATGTTGCCTCCCAGTCCCTCGGCGATCTGCCGACTGATCCACAGCCCGAGGCCAAAGCCTCCATAGTGCTGGCTCGACACCGCCCGCTCGAATCGATCGAAGATGCGCTCCTGGTCCCGCTCCGAGATGCCGATGCCATGGTCCCGGACGACGAGGCGCGCGCTCTTGCCCAATCGCTGCAGATCCACCTCGACGGGCTTGCCCGGCCCGTACTTGATGGCATTGGAGAGCAGGTTGCTGATGATTTGATCCACCCGGAGCCGGTCCCACCGGCCGACGACGCCCGCGTCGGTTCTCAGGTGCAGCGCGCATCCCGCCCGGTCCAGCTCCTCCTTGAACTGCCCCAGCACATCCTGGAGCACTTCTCCGAGGTCCACTTCCTCCAGATGGAGGTCGAGCCGGTTGGCGGTGATTCGGGACACATCCAGCAGGCTGTTGACGAGCTTCGCCAGCCGGTCGATCTGCCCGTGGATGCGCACGAGCCTGCGGCTCCCCGCGCCCTCCGTCTGCTCGGCCGTCTTTTCCGCGCGGTGCTCCAGGGCGCGCAGGTTCAGCTTCACCGAGGTGAGTGGGGTCTTGAGTTCGTGCGAGGCAATGGACAGGAACTCGTCGCGGGCCGCGACGGCCGCCTTGAGCTCGCGCAGCAGCCGCTCCTTTTCCTCCTCCGCCTTTCGTTTTTCCGTCACGTCCCGCGTCACCTTGGCGAAGCCCCGCAGCCGTCCCTCCTCGTCCCGGAGCGCCGCGGTGACGACATTCGCCCAGAAGCGGCTCCCATCCTTGCGCACGCGCTCGCACTCGGACTCGGACCGGCCGTGATGGCTGGCCGCCGCGAGCTCTTCCTCCACGCGGCCCGCCCGAAGGTCCTCGGGCGTGTAGAGCGTCGAGACGTGCTGCCCGACGAGCTCCTCCATCGTATGGCCGTACAGCCGCTCGGCGCCCTCGTTCCACGTCTCCACTCGGCCACCCGCATCCAGCATGAAGATGGCGAAGTCCTTCACTCCCGCCAGCAGCATCCGGAAGCGCTCCTCGCTCGCGCGCAGCGCGCGTGCGACATGGGCGTGCTCGGTCACGTCCCGCGTGAAGCACCGGGTGTGGAGGAACTTCCCTGTCTCGTCGAAGCGGACGCTCGAGGAGATGGAGACCTCGCGCACCGAGCCGTCCTTGCACCGCAGCCGTGCCGGGTACTCGAGGAGCCGCTCCCCCCGCGTGAGCCGCTGGAGGATGTCCGAGATGACCGGGGCGTCCGCGTGGAAGGCGGTGATGTTGTGGCCGATGTACTCGTCGGCCGTGTAGCCAAGCGGCTCGTAGTCCGCCTTGTTCGCCCACAGGATGGTTCCATTGGGCGCGACCCAATGCAGGCCCAGGGCCGCCGAGTCGACGAAGTCCGCCAGGTCCTCCTGCGAGCGGGGATGCGTGGCCTGGTGAGAGGGCTGGTCGTTACCGCTGCCCGCACAAGGGAAAGACGGGTGATTGGAGGACGAATCTTCCATGAAGAGCACGCAGAGAGACGCCTGAGCAGCGCGGAGAATTTCAGCTCCGACGCCGCCAGAACGGGCTGTCGTCCGCACCGTCTGGCGAGTCAATGCTGGAGAAGCGAGCCACCAGACGTTCTCACGCGCTTCATGTTCCAGAGTCAGCCAGCCGAGCCCAAGTGCCCTTGCCACCCGTACTTGCGCGGACAGGCGGGCTCGGCCGCGCTGCTGCTCGGCGACAACCACACCTCCCAACTGGTCTCCGACGAGTTCAATGACTTGCTCGTCACCTTCATGCAGAAGAGCGACGCGCGCCGCGCCTGATAGGGATTCCGGCCACGTTGAGCTGGCCATCAGGCCGAGCGCACCCGTGGGGCGGGTCACTCTTACTTCCAAGACACCCCTTCCCAACGCCAGCCGCGGCATTCACAGGACCTCTTGCCGTAGCCGCGGGCCTCCGTCCGCACCAGAAGGTGTGTCCACGCCCCACCTGGACCTTCCTGGATGTTCGGGTAGGCGGTTATCAGATATTAAGAAATTCTTCCCAGGAAGCCTTGATTCCCGTGTGACGGGAATGTAGAAATCTCGTGCCCTGAGAATCTCTCAAGAAATGAGAGAGACGGCTTCACGAGCCGTCCTGTCCCATCCCCGTAACGTCAGGAGTCTTCAATGAAGAAGCCATCTCTGCTCGCCGCTCTGATGTTGCTGTCCGCGTGCAATGCCGCCGAGGAGGATCTCCAGGCCGAGGCGAAGTCCACGGCCTCGGCCGAGTTGAAGGATTCCGTGCGCCTGCTGGTGGGGTTCAAGGGCACGCCGGGGGCCGCTGAGCGGGCCATGCTCCGGGGCCAGGGGGCGACGATCCGCCGGGAGCTGGCGGAGCTGAAGGTGATCGCCATCGAGGTCCCGGCCGCGAGGGCCGAGGCCCTGGCGAGGGCGCAGGGCGTGGAGTACGTGGAGGAGGATCTGCTGCGCAAGCCGCAGGCGTTGGCCAACGCGCAGCTGGTGCCGTCGCTCTCCAATGGCTTGTACGGCCTGGTGAGCACCAGATCGACGGACACCCACGCGCGCGGAGTCATCGGCACGGGCATCCGGATTGGCATCGCGGACACGGGGCTGGACTACACGCATCCGGACATCGCCCCCGTCTACAAGGGCGGCATCGACACGGTCAGTGACGACATGGATCCGTGGTGGAACGGCGACGTCAACGAGACGCACGGCACGCACGTCGCGGGCACCATCGTGGGCGCCAACAACACCTCGGGCGTGCTGGGCGTGGCGTATGGCGCGGAGCTGTACCACGCGCGCGTGCTCGGGCCCTCCGGTGGTTACTCCTCGGACATCATGGCGGGGGTGCGCTACCTGGTGGAGACGGCCGGATGCCGCGTCGTCAACATGAGCCTGGGTGGCGGCACGAAGTCGCGCACCGAGGAGACCTTCTACAATGAGATGCGCACCAAGGGAGCGCTCATCGTGGCGGCCACGGGCAATGACAGTGCCACGCGCGTCTCCTACCCGGCTGCCTACACGAGCAACATCGGAGTGGGCGCGGTGGACGTGAACAACGCGCACGCCAGCTTCTCCAACTCGGGCACTGGCATCGACGTGTCGGGACCGGGCGTGCTGGTGCTCTCCTCGGTGCCGGCGGGCCAGGGCTCGGAGGCGGAGGTGACGAGCGGCGCTGGAGCCGCCCGGGCCTTCGGCCTGACGTTCGCGAGCAAGACCTCGGGGTTGAGCAGGACGCTGGTGAACTGCGGCCTGGGCAACGTGGGGGAGTGCCCCGCCTCGGTGTCCGGCAACATCGCCCTCATCCAGCGCGGCACCCTCAGCTTCTCGGACAAGGTGCTCAACGCAATGAACCAGGGCGCGGTGGGCGCCATCCTCTACAACAACGCCGCGGGCGACTTCATGGGCACCCTGACCACGGAGACCACCTCGGCGGGCAAGGCCTGGATCCCGGCCGTGAGCGTGTCCGACACCGCGGGCGCCGCGCTCAAGGCGCAGGTGGGCAGCACCGTCTCGCTGCTCAACCAGGTGGCCGCGTATGACCACTACGACGGCACGTCGATGGCCACGCCGCACGTGACGGGCGTGGTGGCCCTCATCTGGTCCTCCAATCCGACGCTCTCCAACAGCCAGGTGGAGAGCTACCTGACCAGCACGGCGAAGGATCTGGGCACGGCGGGCTTCGACTCCATCTTCGGCTATGGCCTGGTGGATGCGAGCGCCGCGGTGAAGGCCGCCTCGGGCAAGTAGGCGTCACCGGGCCCTCTCCCCGAGCGGGCAGGAGAGAGGGTTGCGCATGAGAGGGATGGGGGCCCTGTCGAAGACGGACAGGGCCCCAGGGCTGTGTGCCACGCCGACATGCATTGGTGTTCGCGTGGGTCTGTGTGAGGCAGGTGGCGAGGGGGGGACGCTGCCGGGCTTTTCCGGCGGGCCGACGGGGGTAGAGACTCCTCGGTCCTTGATGAGTAGGGCTACAGATAGCCGTTAGTTCCCGCGCGTTGATCAATTCCGTGATTCAGCGCGTGCTGTTCAAACTCCTTGACACCCTCGCCCCCCCTTTGGGGCAGACGCGCGGTCATCGAGTTCGACGAGCTGCCTTCCTCGTGGATGCGGGGCTTAATGCCTCGTGGGGGCAACTTGCCTCATGCGCTCCGAGCGCGTGTCCTCCCGGGACGCAGCACGGGCGCTGCTACGCAGGGCCGTTCCACCCGCTTTCCGCGCTGGCCCGTTGAATGCAGTGGAGACAGGTTGATTCCAAACCTTCTCACTGCTCGGAGCGCCGGGCCGCGAGGTGATGCCGTGATGAAGCGGAACTACTCGGTATGGCGATGCACGGTGTCCGGCGGGTGCTCGCCTTCCGCGGAGCGAGGCTTCGATACCGGGCCCGGCCGCTCGAAGGCTGACCGCTCGAGGCGGGCACGTCCAAGAGCGTTGCCTTCGCGGCTCTCGGCGCAGAGGACGCGGTGAAAACTGGCAAGTCTCCGGCCCGAAGAAGCAAGTCCTTGTCTGGCTATTCATTTTGATTTTCGGGCTGGCCTGATGACAGTCCTCGTCAACGCCAGCGTCCCGTTTGCAGAGAAGGTGGAACCGTATGCCTCAGGGTCCCGCGAACCATGGTGTTGTGGCGACTCATTGCCCGTACTGCGCCTTCCAGTGTGGCGTCCAGCTCTCGGGCACCCGTGAGAAGGTCCACGTGGCGGGGAACGAGACGTTTCCCGTCAACAAGGGGCGGCTGTGTGTCAAGGGATGGACGGCGGGCTCCGTGCTCGGCCACCCGGAGCGTCTTCAGACTCCCTGGATACGCAATGCTCGCGGTGTCCTCGAGCCCTCCACCTGGGACGAGGCGCTCGCGCTCGTGGCCACACGGCTCCGCGAGACGCAGAAGCGCCACGGTAGGGACGCGGTGGGCGTCTTCGGCAGCGGAGCGCTCACCAACGAGAAGGGCTATCTGCTCGGCAAGTTCGCCCGGGTCGCGCTCGGTACTTCGAACATCGACTACAACGGCCGGTTCTGCATGTCCTCGGCCGCGGCGGCCTCGAACAAGGCGTTCGGCCTGGACAGGGGGATGCCCTTCCCGCTCGAGGACATTCCCGGCGCCGAGGTGGTGCTCCTGGCGGGCGGGAACATGGCCGAGACCATGCCCCCCTTCATGCAATACCTCGACGCACAACGCGCCAATGGCGGTCAGCTCATCGTCGTCGACCCCCGCCGCTCGCCCACGGCGCAGGCGGGCTCCCTGCACTTGCGCCTCATCCCAGGCTCGGACACCGCTCTGGTCAATGGGCTGCTGCACATCCTCGTCCGCGACGGCCTCGTCGACCGCGAATACATCGCGTCCCGCACCGAGGGCTTCGAATGGGTCAAGGCGCTCGTGGCTGGCTACTGGCCCGAGCGGGTCGAGCGCATCACCGGCGTACCGGAGGCCCAGCTCGTCCAGGCAGCGCACCTGCTGGGCAAGGCCCGCACGGCGATGATCCTGACCGGCCGAGGCCCCGAGCAGCAGGCTCACGGTGTCGACAATACGCTCGCCTACATCAACCTCGCGCTCGCCCTTGGGACGGTGGGCCGGCCCTTCAGTGGTTACGGCTGCATTACAGGACAGGGAAACGGGCAGGGTGGGCGCGAGCATGGACAGAAGGCGGATCAGCTCCCCGGCTACCGGAAGATTGATGACCCGGCGGCACGGCGTCACCTCGCGTCTGTCTGGGGTATCCCCGAGGAGGAGCTCCCCGGTCCCGGGTTGTCGGCGTACGAGCTGCTCGAATCCATCGGTCAGGAGCGCGGCATCCGGGCGCTGCTGGTCATCGGTTCGAACCTGGCGGTCTCCGCCCCCAACGCTCGTGAGATCGAATCCCGCCTGCGCGCGCTCGACTTGCTGGTGGTCGCTGACTTCTTCCTCTCGGAGACGGCCGCGCTCGCGGACGTGGTCCTCCCCTCCGCGCAGTGGGCGGAGGAGGAGGGGACCATGACCAATCTGGAGGGGCGCATCCTCCTGCGGCGTCGCGCTTTCCAGCCGCCACCGGAAGTCCGCACGGACATTGAAATCCTTTGTGCGCTCGCGGAGCGGCTTGGCAAAGGGGCGCATTTCCAATTCAGCGAGCCACGCCAGGTTTTCGAGGAGCTGCGCCGAGCCAGTGCCGGCGGCCTGGCTGACTACGCGGGAGTCACCTACGAGCGCATCGCGGCATCCGGCGGGCTCTTCTGGCCCTGCCCCAGCGAGGACCATCCTGGGACGCCGCGGTTGTTCTCCGAGCGCTTCGCCACTCCGAACGGACGTGCCCGCTTCCATCCGGTCCAGCACCAGCCTCCCTCCGAGACGCCGGACTCGGACTATCCGCTGTACCTGACCACTGGACGATTGCTGGCCCAATACCAGTCCGGGACACAGACGCGGCGTGTGCCCGAGCTCGAGAAACTGGCCCCCAGGGCCATCGCCCGGATGCACCCGGCGGCGGCCCGGCGGTATGGGGTCGAGGATGGGGATGAGGTGACGCTCTCCACGCGGCGCGGCTCCGCGCGCTTCACCGTCAACCTGACCCAGCTCATCCGCGAGGACACCGTCTTCGTCCCGTTCCATTGGGGGGGCGAGCAATCGGTGAACCTCCTCACCAACCCGGCGTTGGACCCCATCAGCCGGATGCCCGAATTCAAGATATGCGCGGTCCGTGTGGAGCAGCCCTCTCGTAAGAAAGGACAGTCAACGTGAAGAAGGAGAAGCTTGTCGTCATCGGCAACGGAATGGCAGGCGCGCGCCTGGTGGAAGAGCTGCTGGCGCGCGGGGGCGCGGCGAACTTCGACATCGTCATGTTCGGTGACGAGCCCTACGGCAATTACAACCGCATCCTGCTCTCTGGCGTCCTGGCCAACACCCATGACCCACAGGACATCTTCATCAACCCGCTCTCCTGGTACCTGGAGAAAGGCGTGACGCTGCACGCCGGCGTGCGGGTCGAGCGGATCGATGTCCGCCAGAAGCTCGTCCACGGGACCGGGGGCATCACCGAGCACTACGACAAGCTCGTCATCGCCACGGGCAGCAGCGCCTTCGTGCCGCCGCTCGCCGGTCTCAAGAACGAGGGCGGCCAGTACAAGGAGGGGGTCTTCGTCTTCCGGACCCTGGATGATTGCACGGCCATTAACCGCCATGCCGCCAGGTCGAAGCGGGCGGTGGTGATCGGCGGGGGATTGCTGGGCCTGGAGGCGGCGCGCGGGTTGCTGGAGCTCGGCCTCGAAGTCCATGTCGTTCACCTGAAGGGGCACCTCATGGAGGTTCAGCTCGATGCCAGGGGCGGAGCCATCCTGCAGCGCTCGCTGGAGGCCATGGGGCTCCACGTCCACTTGAAGAAGAACTCTCGGGAGCTCCTCGGCGACGGGAGTGTCAGCGGTCTGCGCTTCGATGACGGGAGCTCGCTGGATTGCGACCTCGTGGTCATCTCCGCGGGAATCCGCCCCAACGTCGAGCTCGCGCGTGAGGCCGGGATCCAGGTGGAGCGGGGCATCGTCGTCGGAGACGACCTCCGCACGCTCAACGACGAGAACATCTACTCCCTGGGCGAGTGCGCTCAGCACCGCGGGCGCGTCTATGGCCTGGTGGCTCCGCTCTGGGAGCAGGCCCAGGTGCTCGCCGACCGCCTGTCGGGCCGCAACCCCCGAGCGCTCTATACGGGCTCGCAGGTCTCCACCAAGCTGAAGGTGATGGGCATCGAGCTGGCCGTCATGGGCACCCAAGAGGTGACGAGCGAGCAGGACGAGGAAGTCACCTATATGGATGCCACGCGGGGCATCTACAAGAAGCTCATCGTCCGCGATCAGCGCCTGACAGGGGCCATCCTCCTGGGGGACACGTCGACCGCTCCCAACCTCCTGAATGCGTTCGAGCGGAACACTCAGGTGCCCGACAGCCGCTCGGAGCTCCTGTTCCCCTCCTCGGGGGAATCCTCGACCCCGAGCGTCCTCCAGCTTCCAGACACCGCCCAGGTGTGCAACTGCAACGGAGTCTCCAAGCAGCAGATCGTCGCGGCCGTGAACAAGGGCCACCGCACGCTCAAGAAATTGTGCGATGCGACACGTGCCGGGACTGGCTGCGGTTCCTGCAAGAAGGACGTCCAGGCGCTGCTCGAGAATGCCGTGGGCGACAACGCCGTCGAGGATCCCTCCGCCCACTACTATGTCCCCGGCGTGCCCCTCTCCAAGCCGGAGCTCGTGGCGGAAATCAAGGCTCGGGGGCTGCGCAGCGTCTCCGCCGTGTTCGACGCGCTCGCGGACGGACGGGAGGACGTGGCGAGCAAGACCGGGCTGGCCTCCCTCCTCAAGACGCTCTGGGGCAAGGACTATGAGGACGAGCGCGATGCGCGCTTCATCAATGACCGGGTGCATGCCAACATCCAGCGAGACGCCACCTTCAGCGTGGTTCCCCGCATCTTCGGCGGCGTGACGACCCCAGCCCAGCTCCGGCAGATCGCCGATGTGGCCGAGCGGCACGAGGTCAAGATGGTGAAGATCACCGGGGGGCAGCGGATCGATCTGCTGGGCATCCCGAAGGAGAAATTGCCCGAGGTCTGGCGCGATCTGGGAATGCCCTCCGGGCACGCCTATGCCAAGTCCTTCCGCACCTGCAAGACGTGCGTGGGCAGTGCGTTCTGCCGCTATGGCTTGGGGGATAGCACCGCGCTCGGCATCGCCATCGAGAAGCGATTCCAGGGCCTCGAGTCCCCCCACAAGATGAAGCTCGCGACGGCTGGCTGCCCGCGCAACTGCTCCGAGGCGACGACCAAGGACCTGGGGGCGGTCGCCATCGAGGGCGGCCGATGGGAAATCCATGTGGGAGGAGCGGCGGGCGCGCGCGTGCGCAAGGGCGACATCCTCTGCGTGGTGGACACTCACGAGGACGTTCTCAAGTACATGGGACGGTTCATGCAGTACTACCGGGAGCATGGAAAGTACCTGGAGAGAACCCATGACTTCGTCGAGCGAGTCGGCATCGACAAGCTCCGCCGCCTCCTCGTGGAGGATGAGGAGAAGCTCGCCGCCAGGCTCGACGCGGATATCCAGGCGGCGGTGGACGCATTCGTCGACCCCTGGGAGGAGGCGGTGCGCCCACATCATCCTTCTCAGTTCACTCACACCTTGCCGATGGAGTCCGAAGCATCCGGTTCGGGCGCGCGGCCGGTGAAGGCGGAGGTATAAGCAATGCAACTCGAGCAGGCTCAATCGATGTCGGCCGTGTACAACCTCGGGCTGGCCACCCGGGTTCCCCCGGGAGAGGGGAGGACCTTCATCGTCGAGGGGCGCACCGTGGCGGTGTTCCGTACCCGGACGGGAGCGCTCCTCGCCACGCAGGCGGAGTGCCCGCACCAGCGGGGGCCGCTCGCGGACGGGCTCTTGGGCGACAACGTGTTGGTGTGCCCCCTGCACGGATACAAGTTCGACGTGAAGACGGGGCTCGCCGTGGGCCACTCTTGTGGCTCACTCAAGACCTACCCGGTCGAGCTGAGCGACAGGGGGGAGATCCTCCTGCGGGTGGAGGACTCGTGAGCGGGCTCGAGGGAGTGCGAGTGGCCCTGCTCGAGGGCCGGATGACGGGCGAGCTGGCCACGCTCGTGCGTCGCCACGGCGGGGAGCCGTACTGTGTGCCCGCCGTGCGCGAACAGCAGAGCGTGTCGGCGGAGGAGGAGGTCGCGGCGCTGCTCGACGTGCTCTTGCACGAGTCCTCGCCCGTCGTCGTTCTCTTGACGGGTGCCGGGGTGGAAGCGCTCTGCCAGGCGGCGGATCGGCTCGGGCGCAAAGCCGAGTTGCTGGAGCGGCTGCGCCGGGCCACCCTGGTGTGCCGGGGTTCCAAGCCCCACGCGGCGCTGAGAAAGGAGGGGCTCGAGCCATCCATTCGAGTCGAGGAGCCCTACACCACCGGAGATGTCATCGAGGCGCTCGCTCCCCTGGACCTGGAGGGCCGGTGCGTGGTCCTCCTCCATTATGGCGAGCGCAATCAGCCCCTGCTCCAGGCGCTCGAGGGCTGGAGGGCTCGCATCCAGGAGACATGTCTCTATGAATGGAAGCTTCCGGAGGATCTGGGGCCACTCCAGTCCCTGGTCCAGGAACTCATCGAGCGCCGGGTGGGGGCGATTGCCTTCACCAGCCAGGTGCAGGTGAGGCATCTCTTCCAGGTGGCTTCGGAGCTGGGGCGCTCCGAGGCGCTCATATCCGCGCTGCGGAACGACACCGTGGTGGCCGCCGTTGGCCCGACGTGTGCCGGTGCGTTGGAGGCGTCCGGAGTGACACCCCATGTCGTGCCGGAGCGTCCGAAGATGGGGGCGATGATCGTCAGCCTCGCCCGGTTCATTTCCGAAGCAGGAGCTTCCCGTGAAGCCAAATCCTGAGGCAGATATGGGTGAGATCGCAGTGGGCGGGCCTCGTGCACACCACGACATGAGGATGCCGGCATGAACCACGGGAAAGTCTATCTCATCGGCGCGGGGCCTGGAGATCCGAAGCTCCTGACACTGCGGGCTGTCGAGGCCCTGGCGGAAAGTGATGTCATTCTGGTGGACCAGCTCGTGAGCCGCGAGGTGCTGGCCCACGCGCGCCAAGGCGTCGAGGTCATTGATTGTGGGAAGCGCGCGGGGCATCACTGCATGGACCAGAAGGAGATCCAACGCATCCTCATCGAGAGGGCAGGGCGAGGGCAGATCGTCGCTCGCCTCAAAGGAGGCGATCCCTTCATCTTCGGGCGTGGAGGAGAGGAGGCGGAGGCATTGGTGGACGCAGCCATTGAGTGGGAGGTCATCCCCGGCGTCTCCTCCGGAATCGCCGCCGCCGCGTATGCCGGGATCCCACTGCTGCATCGCTCCCATGCCTCGAGCGTGGCCTTCGTGACCGGGCATGCGGGCCACGAGCACACCGTGGGCGCGCAGGGGGCCG
Organism: Cystobacter fuscus; assembly: GCF_044360685.1. Classification (GTDB taxonomy): domain Bacteria; phylum Myxococcota; class Myxococcia; order Myxococcales; family Myxococcaceae; genus Cystobacter; species Cystobacter fuscus_C. The sequence goes on from NZ_CP043491.1 coordinate 4,041,466, forward strand.
ACACGCTCGTCATCTTCATGGGCGGGTCGACCATCCTCCAGATTGCGCGTGAATTGATGAAGAAGGGGCGCCCCCCCTCCACGCCCCTTGCGCTCATCCTGTCGGGGACACGGTCGAATCAAACCATCTACAAGGGGACACTGAAGGAGTTGTCTCGGATGGAGCGAATCGAGCTGCCCTCTCCCGTGCTCGCGGTGGTGGGCAACGTCACCGCGCTTGCGGACAAGCTCCACTGGTTCGGTTCCCCCCCAAAGCCCCTGCGCCTCCTCGCCACGCCCGTGACAGCTGGTTGCGTATAAGAAGGCTCGCCTTCCCGCCTGCTTCGCGCTCTTTTCTGGCGCGTGCGCCCGGCAGGTAGCTCCAGCTCGATACGGCCCTGCTTCCATCCGTGGACAGTCCTGGGATACTCCAGCTGCAACGGACTTACATCAAGGCGCACAACGCCTTGGAGGCGCCATGAATCGCGTGCAGAGAGGTCTGGCCATCGTCGCAATCCTGTCCAGCGGAGCGAGCCGGGCCCAGGAGTTCCGCGAGGACTTCAACTCGATGACCATCCAGAACGGGGTGTCCTTCAGCGGGTTGATCAGCTGCAGCGCCAACCCCAATGGTCCCGACCCCGAGAACGTCTCGATGTACGTGCCCGGCTCGGATACCTGGAACTTCTTCGCCAGCAGCAGCTATCCGCTGACGTGGCAGGGCACCGGGGCAACGCAGGCCTGGGCGGTGGGCAACGGCGTGCTCTACACCCATGCGCAGCGGGGCACCTCGGACGATGGCCATGCGTTCATCAGCCGGCGCACGTTTGACCGGGGCCGCTATCTCACGGCGACGGTGAAGATGGCGCCCGACCACTGCCAGGACACGCAGCAGGGGTGCTTCATGGGCGTGACGCTGATTGCCTCCGAGACCGATTACCGCGAGATTGCCTTCGACTCCACGGGAGAGGTCGATGCCCTGGGCCGTCAGCTCTACCAGGTGGGCCGCTGGGCCCCCTGCGACTACCGGCTCTTTCGCGATGCCAAAGGCAACGTCATCAAGGTTCCCGGAGGTGTCCTGTACGATCTGCGCCTGGACTACCTCGGGCCCGAGGGGGGTGGCTGGCGCTACTTCGTGAACGGGGTGCAGATGCAGATGCCGGACGCCGGCGGCGTGCCCCGCTTCGGCGAGCCAGGCAATTTCCTCAAGGCCAGCCTCCAGGCCGACCCGCATATCGGCTTCTATTGGGCCGCGAAGCAACTCGGGAAGTACTTCGAGGGCCGGATGGACGATCTCGTCGTCCATGAACTGGTGAAGGTGCAGCCCGTCGCGGCGTCCGCGCAGAGCAGCTACGCCGGGACGCCCCCCTCGAGCGCCATCGACGGCAACGTGGGCACCCAGTGGAACGCGGGAGCAGGGCCGTCGCGGTGGATCGAACTGGACCTTGGCGGCACCACCGTCGTGAAGAAGCTCCGGCTGCTCACCTCGCAATCTCCCGCCGGGCAGACAACTCACAGGATCTATGTCGGCAACACGCCGGCCCCGGCCTCGCTCGTGTCGACGCTCAATGACGTCACGTCCGACAACGTGTGGCTGGAGGTCGACCTCCTGGGCCGTGGCATCTCCGGGCGGTACATCCGCATCGAGACCGTCACCAGCCCGGGCTGGGTCGCCTGGCGCGAACTCGAGGTCTATCGCTAGCCGGAGAGAGGGTTGGAATCACTCTCATGACGAGTCCGTGCGTCATGTCTCCAGCAGGCCGCGAATGCGCGAGCGGATCTGTCGATCCGGCACGTCCTGGGTCAGCAGGAACTCCAGCAGATCTCGCACGGCCGGCTCGGTGCGCAGGTAGGGCGCGACCAATGACACCAGCGGATGATAATTCTCGGTCTTCATTCCGCCGGCGAGGGCCACATCCCGCAGTCGCACGAGGGTGTCCGAGTCCAGGGGACGCCGGCCCAGCGAGTCCATCGCCGCGGCCTGGACGGGAGCCTCCGCGTCCGACACCAGGGACAGCAGGGTGCTGGCCGCTTCGGGTGTCTGGATCTTCCGCAGCGCCTTGGCCGCGGCGCGCCGCACCTCGGCGTTGGACGAGCCGGCATGGCGGGCGATGAGCGGGGTCTGCTCGGCGATTCCCGCGTTGCCCAGTCCGAGTAGCAGGTGGCTTTGCTCCGAGGGCGTCCGGGCCTCGCCCAGGTCCGAGGCCAGACGCCGCGCCGCGGCGAGGGCCTCGGGGGACTGCTCCTGACGGTAGAGCGCTCCGGCGGTCGCGCCCAGCACGTAGGCGCTCGACACATGGAGGTCTCCCTGGGTCGCCCCATAGGTCCGCTCCGCGAAGCGCACCGTGTCCACGGTGGGCTCGCTCACCAGGGACAGGCGGCTGAGCAGCATGTGGTAGCGCGCGTCGCCCCGCGCCTCCTTCGTGGAGAGCGCCTGGACGAGCGCGGCCTGGGCTTCGGGCGTGCCCGTGCCGGCGAGCAGATCCAACACCAGCGCGCGGCCCCGGGTGTCCAGCGAGGGCCGCTGGAACAGCTCCACCATCTTCGCGCACAGCTCGGGGTGCTGCTCCAGCAGCCCCGTGGCCTGGAGCAGGAAGTGGTTGTGATCCGGCAGGACGCCCCCGTTGGCGTGGAGCTCGAGCAGGGTGAAGAGCCGCTCGGCCGTCATGCCATCCACCTGCTGGGTCAGCATCTGCGCCCGCGCCTTGGGGTCTACCACCAGGACGCCTGGCGCCAGCCGCTGGCTCGCGGCCGTCCGCGCGGGTTCCTCCCGCTCGACATGGCCGTGGCTCCCACGCACCAGGCTCACCCGGACCTGGGTGGAGGCCGTGGGCTCTCCGTTCGCGCCCAGCCGTTCCACGCTCTCCTCGCCCACGAGCCGCTCCCAGAGGCCCTCGTGGGCCAGGGACACCGCGAAGCGCGAGGCGAGCCGCACGCGTCCGTCTCGCCCCAGGCCCCGGAGCTCCGTGTACCGCGTGCGCCGCTTGAGCAGCCGCACCCCCGACGCGTCCTCCCCCAGCCGCTCGTACTCCGTCAGGGCGCGGCCCCGCGAGGTGCCTTCCTCCACCGTCCACGCGGCGCCATCCTTCACCACCACCTGGAGCTCTCCCACCAGGGTCTGCACGGTGTTCTTGAAGAGCGAGGGGTCCTCCTCCCGGAAGGAGACGGCCTGGACGACGCCCTCCTCGCTGAGCTCCAGCACCGCCTCGCGTCCGCCGAACACCGCCTCCACGGCGGCCGTGTCCGGGAGGACTTCCTGGCCGAAGACCCGCAGCGAGTGCCGCTGGAGGTTCTCCAGCCTCAGACCCACGAGCCACGAGCCGCCACGTGTCCCCTGACTCCGGAGGACCAGGTCCCCCGCGAGGTGGAGTCCTCCAGCCAGCGCCTGGTCCTTCTGGGGGCCGGCGAGCTGGACCTGGGTCTGGGCCTCGTAGTCCAGACGGTAGGTCCAGCGCTGTCCGGTGGGAAGGTGGAGGCAGAAGGGCGCGGGGGAAGAGGAGTCGTCCTGGGAGGGAGGGGGCGAGCCCAGAGCATTCCAGAGGGCGAGGAGGGAGAGCAGCGCCAGCGGGATGCCGGCGACGAGCGCCTTGCGCGGGTTCATGAGGAGGTTCCGGGGGGAGAGAGGGGAAGGGCGGGGCTCCGGTGGGACCGGAGCCCCGAGGAGCGCGGTTACAGCAACTCCTGGAGGTCCGCGATTGGCACCGAGAAATCCCGATCGAAGAGCTTCAGGTCGTAGTGCAGGCCGTCCCAGCTGATGAGGGTCTGTTCGAAGTTCTTCTCGAAAGGCCAGACACCCACCTCCGCGTAGCCGGCGATGCTTCCGGACAGGAAGGTGAACTTGAGGTCCGCGCGGCCGGCCAGCTGGAGCCCGAGTTGCTGGCTGTTGTTGGCGCCGTAGGACAGCTCCGCGACGGCGTTGAGGGGGATTCCCGCGTGCACCAGCTGGAGCTTGCCCTTGACTCCCGCCTCGACGATGAAGAGGTCCACGCCCGCGTACAGCTCGGCGTCCACCGAGGCATGGGGCTCCACCCGGCCGTTCACCCCGATGGAGGACACGACGCAGCTCGTCGGCGTCGGCCGGGTCAGCTTGTGCGAGGCGCCGAGGGCGTAGTTGAGGCCCACCGTGCCGGCCACCTTGGCTCCGAGCGTGACGGGCACCACCACGATGACGAAGTGGGTCTGTACGTCCACGAACGTCTTGCTGGCCGACTTCGCGCCGGACACCAGGTTGTACGTGCCGGCGATCAGATCCTTGTGCTCATCCACCAGGTGGATGGTGTTGTCGAGGACGTCCAGGTCGATGTCGGCCCGGACGTCGGACACCGTGGCCTCCGCCTGCACCAGGGAAACGCCGTGGCCGAACGCGCTGCCCGAGGCCTTGAAGAAGCCATGGACCTTGGGGGACATGACACACGCGTCGCTCTTGCTCAGGTTGTCGACCGACAGGGACACGTTGTATTCGGCGGAGGCGCCGAAGGTGTCATTGCCCATGCTGTAGCTGTCGCCTGACTCCCACTTCAGGCGCGGCTTGTCCGTGACGGGATCCAGCAGTCCTCCGGCCACGGTGGACAGGGCCTTGAGGTAGAGGTCCCGGCGGGTGAAGTACGTCTCCAGGGCGGTGGGGCTGAGGGTGTAGTTCGTGGGCGGGTAGGAGACCGAGCCCGCCGCCATGGCCTTGTTCTTGAGGGCGGCGAAGTCATTGTCGGTGTAGTCCATGCACCTGGCGTGCTTCTGCTCGCGGTTCACCTGGTACAGCGAGGTCACCCGCTGCGCGAAGCGCTTGGGAGACCAGTCACACGCGGCGGCGCTTCCGCCGCGCTGGAAGGTGAGGCAGCCGCGTGCCTTGGCGTTGAGCAGGGCCGCCTCGATGGCTCCGTCCAGGGCCTCCAACCGGTAGAGCAGGCAGATGATCTGATTGCCCGAGCAGGCCAGCGACACCACCGGGACGTCGAAGATGGGGACGGTGGGGGTGAGGGGCGGAAGGGTCGGCGGAAGGGCCGACGGGGTGGACGCCACGGGCATGGAGGCCGGGGCGAGTCCAGGCATGGAGATCGGCGACAGCACGTCCAGGTCCCACCGGGCCGCCTGGAGCACGCTCGTGGGGTCCGGGTTCCAGATCGGATCCCTCCAATACTGTTCCGAGAAGCGGCCCGGTCCCGTTCCTCCGGTGGAGTACACGGGCAGGGGCTTGGGCTGGAGCTTGGCGGCGAGGGTCGCCGCCAGGGACTCGCGCTGGGCGAGCAGCGCGGTGAAGTCCTCCTGCAGCCGGTCCATCTCATACATCTGCTCGTCCAGCAGCCCCGCGTTGGTCTCGCTCATCGCCTTGTGCCAGCTCCAGCTCTCGTTGTAGTAGCTGGCGCCCTGGTCGATGATGGGCTGGAGCGTGCTGTCATTGAAGACGACGCCCGTGAGGGACAGCCCCTTGCGATGAAGGTTCTTCAGCTTGACGGTCACCAGGCCCGGCAGGAGGGTGACCTCATCCTTGTCACCCGCGGAGATCGGGACCTTGTCACCCGAGGGCAGCGGGACCGTGAAGAACTGATTCTTGGGCAGACCCGCCTGGAAGGGGATGTTGGGTGTGAAGGGCGTGCCGTCCCTGCCGCGCAGCACGGGGTTGATGATGCCTCGCGTCCCGATAGCCGAGGCCGGGATGATGCCATTGACCGCGGGAGCGTACGCGGTGTTGAAGATGGCGCGGTAGTTGCTGCCCAGCTTGACGAAGGCATCCTCGAAGACGCTGTAGTCGTAGTACTTCTCGTAGACGTACTCGTTGCACGAGTCGATGACGTTGCCGTTGGCGTTCCACGCGGCGCGCTGCTGCTGGCGCTGACTCTCCAGGAAGCTGGCGTACAATCCGGTGGAAGGCAGATAGGTCTGGGCCTTGTGCACGCCCCCCAGGTAGAAGCCAGACAGGCCACTCATGGTGCGCGTGTTGGGGTCCTCGTTCTGGATGTAGGCAAGCTTGGTGGCGGTATCCGGTGTGAGGAGCGTGTTGCTCACGTCGCGGGTGGGGGGCACCACCACGGTGCGCTGGGGCGCGCGGACCGGGAGGGAGTTGGCCGCCTGCTGGATGAGGGTGTTGCAGGTGGCGTTGGGGTCCGTTCTCGCCTTCTCCCGGGCCTGGAGGGCGCACTCCGTCACGGGGTTCTGGCAGTCCGCCAGGGTGGGGAGATACCGGCCGCACTCCGCGGCCTCGGCGTGGGAGAGCGGGGACATGAGGATTCCGCTCGCGGCGAGGCCTGCCGCGAGTCGGCGGATGGGGGAAGACATGCGGGACTCCGTTCGAGGATGAGACGGCTCCGCTCACGCCCCGACGTCAGGGCACGGCGGGAGCCGGAGCTGTCCGGAGGAGGGCCTCGCGCGCGGCCTCCCCCTCGGCTCTCCCTACGCGCCTTTTCCTGTTTATTCCCGGCGGGATTTTCCGGGGAGCACGGAGGACGCGGCGTCAGCCGTTCGCCACGGCGAACGCGAGCCGGTCGAAGCGCTGTGCCGCCAGGTCCTCCCGGTGGACGAGCAGATAGACCTGGTTGCTCCCCCAGGAGAAGTCGGCCGCGTTGTCGAAGTTGAGCCGGAAGAGCTGCTCGTACTCCCGGAAGTCCTTCGACAGCCCCGTGGGGGGCTCGAAGACATTGAGCGAATCCTGGCCGAAGGAGCGGTGGCCTCCGAGCCGGTGGCAGCGCTCGTCACACATGCCGCTCTCCCGCTGCCACTCATCCACGTCGTCGGAGAGCCACCAGGCATCTTCGGGCAGAAGCGCCGCGAGCTCCTCCCAGCAGGGAAGAGACCAGCTCTCGCGGAAGCGGAGCACCGCCTCGAAGCGCCCGAACCGCGCTACCCGCTGTGCCGCGACGGCCTCCTCCTCGGAGGGCCGCGGATACCAGCGCGAGGTGAAGGAAAGCCCGAAGGCCGAGCGGACGCGAACACCGTCGACGGCGAGCAATCCCTGCCGGGGGAGCCCGGGCACCGAGGGCGGCAGTTGGGCGAAGTTGAGCTGTCCGAGGAACCACCGTCCCCCTGGCATCGGACCCGTGGTGTACGGCGTGCCACCGAGCTTGCTGTCGAGCAACGCGAGTCTCGGCGTGTCCGTCCGGAGCCCCAGCATCCTCCCGAGCGCTCCACGGTGCAGCGGCGCCTGGCTGACCCGCTCCGACTCGACGAGGAGACAGGGGCGCAGGTTCTCCTGGAGCGTCTGCACCATCCCGGCGGCGACCCGCGGGGAGAGCCGAGACAGGGCCTCGCGCAACTGGGGAGAGAGCTGGGGGGGCGCGGTCATGGGAGCTTGGGTTCAACGTAATGCACGCGTGGACCCGGGCGCCATGCGCCAGAGGGGCCGCCTCGAACCGGGAGCTCGTCGGCTGGTTGGTGCTCGGCTTCATGTTCGGCCCCGGCATCCTCTGAGTGCTGTACGTGCTGCTCCAGCGGCCCTCCTGGTAGTCCGCGAGCGGCCGGGCATTCAGTTACAGCGGGTGAGAGAGCGTGCCTGCCTCTGGAGGCGCTCAAGGGTGGCCTCGCGCTCCTGGAACTCGGCGGGCAGGGGTCGCTCGAGGGCGGAGTAGCGCTCCCGCTGCAAGCAGAGCAGGTGACAAGCTCTTGCCCAGGTCGTCGAGGCTCGCGGCGAGGCCAGGCAAGGCTCGCGAACTCCGTGGGTCCTGTTCGAGTCGAGCCACCCCGCCTGGAGGCTGTCTGGCCTACCGGAGGGCCCCCGTCATGCGGTGACGGGGGCGAGGACGAGCATCCCGTCCGCTACGGTGCGATCGTCACGGAGTCGAGGTTGACGTGGCCCGAGTCTCCCGAGCCGTAGACGTAGGCGAGGGTATTGGTGCCCGTGTTCAGTGGGATTCGCGCGGTGTAGGTCGACCAGGTGTCCCAGTCCGCCGTCGCGGGCAGGGTGATCTGGGTGCGCACGCCATTCACCACCATGGAGAGCGTGCGGGCCGAGCCGTTGGCGTTGCTGTACTTCAGGGTCGCGGAGTAGGTGCCCGCCGTGCTGGCCTGCACGGTGAGCGCGGTGGACGCTCCGGAGTTCCAGTACCCGGCGACGAACCCGCGCCCGGAGTAGCCCGGGTGGTCGTTCAGGGCGAGCGCGCCCGAGGACAGTGCCCCGTCCTCCGCTTCGAGCACGAGCATCGGGGGAGGGGGCGGTGTGATCGTCACGGAGTCGAGGTTGACGTGGCCCGAGTCTCCCGAGCCGTAGACGTAGGTGAGGGTATTGGTGCCCGCGTTCAATGGGATTCGCGCGGTGTAGGTCGACCAGGAGTTCCAGTCCGCCGTCGCGGGCAGGGTGATCTGGGTGCGCACGCCATTCACCACCATGGAGAGTGTGCGGGCCAGGCCGTCGCCGTTGCTGTACTTCAGGGTCGCGGAGTAGGTGCCCGCCGTGCTGGCCTGCACGGTGAACGCGGTGGACGCTCCGGAGTTCCAGTACCCGGCGACGAACCCGCGCCCGGAGTAGCCCGTGTGATCGTTCTGGGAGATCGCGCCCGAGGACAGCGCCGCGTCCTCCGCCTCGAGCACGATGGCCGGGGGGGGAGTGGGGGGAGTGCTCGGGGTGCCGTCGACCACGACCGTCCGCGCCACCCCGGCCGCGATGCGCACCGCGGTGTACGGACCGTAGACGTCGGTACCCGTCGTCCACCCCTCGCCCGTGGCGGCCTTGAGCGCCGCGAGGTCGCCGTAGCGGGTGGGGGCGGTCCCATTGATCCGCGCCGCCGTGCCCGCCGTGGCGTTGACCTTCACGATGTAGTGGGTGAGCGCCGGGCTGAAGCTGCCGGTCTTCGCCTGGGTCTCCACGGTGACGGAGGTGCTCGTGCGCTGCGCGGTGATGCGCTGCTTGAAGAAGACCCCGTTCTCGTAGGCCCGCGTCAGGCCGTCGTCGTCGTAGTAGGTGAACTCGCTCCGGGCCGTGGAGGGGAAGACCTCGAGGTCGATCTGCTTGACGGGCTTCTCGCTCACGTACTGCAGCACCTCCTGGGTCGGGAGGATGGCGCCCGCCTTGATGAACAGCGGGATGTCCTGCCAGGTGGTCGGGTTGACCGGGTAGTTGAGGGTGAGGGGGCCCGTATAGACGGAGCCACGGGTGTAGTCGGTCCAGGTGCCCGCGGGCAGGTACACCTGCTTGCTGGACGCCCCCGGCTCGACGACGGGAGCCACGAGCAGCGACTCGCCGAACATCCACTCGCTGGTGATGTTCGCGGCGTTTGGATCCGTGGGGTAGTCGTAGAACAGGGGCCGCACCAGACCGATGCCCGTCTCGTGATTGATCCGCTCATGGGCATACAGGTAGGGCATCAACCGGCTGCGCAGCTGGATCGCCCCCTTGGCCGCGCTCTCCGCGGTGGCCCCGTAGACCCACGGCTGGCGCTGCTTGCCATCCACGCCGTGGACCCGGTAGATGGGCACGAACGCGCCGAACTGCATCCAGCGCGCGTAGTTCTCCGAGGACGGATCCCCGAAGAAGCCGCCGATGTCCATGCCCCACCTGGTCTCGCCGATGTTCATGCTGGTGAGCATGCGGGTGCGCTGATCGGCCATGTTGCCGAACCCGGATTCGATGTCGCCGGACCACATGCCGTAGCCGTAGCGCTGGGCGCCGAGGTAGAAGTTGCGGTTGAGCGAGAACACCCGCCGGTCCGAGTACGCCCGCTGCCCGTCATACAGCGACCGCTGCATGTTGGTGTGCTGGAGGCTGTTGAAGATGAACCCGTTCGCCTCGTCGGCCTCGTCGTTCCACCAGCCCGCGATGCCCGAGTCGAACAGCGTCCGGGAGTGCTGCCAATACCAGTCACGGCACGTCTGCTTGGAGAAGTCGACGTCGTTGGCGGGCCGGTTGGAGAAGTACTCGTTGTAATCGGCCAGGCCCGGGTAGAAGCAATTGTTGGTGCGCGCCCACTGTCCCTGCGCCGTGATGCCGCCGCCCGCCTTCCCGACGATCACCCGAGGCTTCATGATTCCCATCAACATGACGCCCCTGGACGCCATGTCCCGGGCGAACGTCCCGGACGCCCCGCTGGGGAACTTGTTCGGGTGCACGTTGCCGCTGGCGGAGGTCGAGTTCCACCGGAACTCGCCGTAGTCGTCCTCGCCCCAGGCCTTGAAGTCGAAGTCCAGGGTGAAGGCATCCAGGGGGATCTTCCGATCCCGATAGCCCTGGACGATGGAGGTGACCTCCGTCTGCGTGGTGCCCCACTCGCTGTTGTTGAGCCCCAGGGCCCACTTGGGTGACAGGGCGGGCTTGCCGGAGATCTCCGCGACGCCCGCCATCACCTGCCGGGGCGGACCGACCAGGACGTAGTACGCGACATTGCGAGGCGACACGCCACTGAACTCCAGGGTGGTGTCGGTGATGGTGAAGTCCCCATCGATGGAGTCCACCAGCAACCCATAACGGTTGGTGAAGGCGAGCGGAGCCCCACCGTCCCCCTGCATGTTGGCGTTGACCCGGCCGCCGTCGTTGCGCTGCATGCCCTCGGCCAGGTTCTGCTTGGGATCCTTCTCGGCCCAGGGCACCGGGTTGCCGGTGATGCCGTAGAACGCCTGTCCGGACCCATGGTTGAACTTCACCCCGTCCGCGTACACGCCCTCGGCGGCCTGCTCGCTCAACACCAGCGCTCCCGTGGCGTCGAAGACGGAGACGCGGGCGGGATTCCGGCTGATCTTCACGGTCAGCTGCGCCGTGGTGACCACGATGGGATTGGACGCCGTGTCGGCGGAGGTGATGTTGCCCGTGGCCCACGTCTTGGCGGGATCGATGACGGCGGTGGGGGGATCCGCGACGCCACCGGGGCGGTAGTCCACCTTGACGATGTCCGGGCGCAGGACCTGGACGAGGAGCTGGTCGGCGCCGACGAGGAGCGTGAGGGTGTCACCCGAGAAAGAGGCACTGGTGACGGACCCGAGGGCGGCGTGAGCGGGCAGGGCCGACAGGCCAATTCCGGCCACGGTGGAGAGCAACGTGGTCGCGAGAAACCTCGCTCGGCGGCGGTGGGATGCGAACATGGGACAACCTCCCGGAACGGGAATGGGCTTCGCGCGACGCGGCGCGCGAAGGCCGATCGGCGGAGCCCGGCATCGGAGCGGAAAGAAGCTGCGGACGAGCTGCCAGAGTCAGGACCCCCTGAATCGAGGGCTCTGGAATCATGACACCGGGAAATCATGGCTGCAAGGAAAAGCTGCTTAAGCAGTTTTGTGGGGGCTGAGCCAGGCGAACGACACACCGCGTAGTTACCCGTCTACGCCGAGCCTTTTTATCGCTCGAGTCCCTCGTTTCGAGTCCTTTGACACCGTCTCCGAGCACCGCCTATCGAGCGAACTTCGCGATCGCCTCCTTCGTGACCGGCGTGAAGAAGTTCACCAGGGTGCCGTCGGGATCGCGGAACAGAAGTGATCTGTTGCCCCACGGCATGGTGGTGGGCTTCTGCACCAGCGAACCGCCGATGACGTCTGCCAGCATTTGGAACGATTCGTCGACGTCGTCGACGCGGAACTCGATGATGGCGGTATGATTGTCGGCGGGCCGGGCGACGTTACCGCCGAACAACTGGAGCGTGCGTGTGCTGCCGATCGCAAGGGTGCAGGCCGGCGTGCTCAGCTCCGCGAAATCCTCGGTATATCGGGTCGCTGACAGGCCCGTGATCCGCTCGTAGAAGCGGACCAGGCGCTCGATGTCGGTGGTGATCAGGCGGATTGAGACGAAGTTCATGCGTGTCCTCCTTCGGTGGCACGGCCTCTGAGGTGACCGTGCCCTCGCTTGTAACGAAGGGCTGCTGACACCATACTGTCAGCAGGAAACAGCCATGCGCCGCGCCGATCGCCTGTTCCAGATCATCCAGATTCTCCGGCGCTCCGGTCGCCCAGTGACGGCTGGCGCTCTGGCCGCGGAACTGGAGGTGTCGAAGCGCTCCGTCTATCGCGACATCGCGGACCTCATCGGACAGCGGGTGCCGATCCGCGGTGAGGCGGGGTTTGGCTACGTGCTCGATCGCGACTTCGACATGCCGCCGTTGATGCTCACTCCCGATGAGCTCGAGGCCGCGGTGCTGGGCGCTCAGTGGGTTGCCGAGCGAGGCGACGCCGCGCTCGCGAGCGCGGCGCGAGACCTCGTCGCCAAGATCGCCGCGGTCGTGCCGGAACGGCTGCGCCCGTTCATCGCCGAGCCGACCATCGGCGCCCCGCCGGCATTGAGCGTCGCCGTGGATGGGCTGGACATAGCCCGCACCCGCGCGTGGATTCGCAGTGGGCGGAAGATCCGCATCCGCTATCGGGATGAGCATGGCCGGGAAAGCAAGCGGACGATCTGGCCCATCGTCATCGGCTATGCCGAGACAGTGCGACTGCTCGCCGCCTGGTGCGAGCTTCGATCGACCTTCCGGCATTTCCGCACCGACCGCATCCTCTCCGCCGAGTTCCGTGACGAGCGTTACGGCGCGTCTCCGGGAGACCTGCGGGCGCGATGGCGGCGCCATTTCGAGGCCGAGCGCGGCGTCCGCTTGCCCTAGCGGAGAGGGTCCGGGAGAGGGTGTCAAAGAACCGGAGAGGGTGTCAAAGAACTCGAGCGGAGAGGGTGTCAAAGAACTCGAGCGAAGCGACTCGGCACAACACGCGGTGGGAAAGAGAAACGAGGAAAGGATGCAGAGAAGTCCCCACGTGTCCACTGAGCAGACGCCTCGCGGAAAACCGCGACGAAGGTACGGTACTGCTCACGCAACTCCCGAAGCGCCTGGCGAGTGGAGGCATGCCCCAGAGGCCGAGGGCTGCGTTTGAGGTGCTCGGGCCGGGTATGTGGGTGCTGTGCCCTGACGGCGAGGGCGCCGAGGACTGGCTTGTTTCGTGAGCGAGCCTCGGCTTCCACTTCCTCTAGCAGACCCTGTACCGCGCGCTGCCGCTCCTCCTCTGCCAGTGCTTTCCAACATGGCAGGGGCGCCACCTCCAACTCCACGGGCTCGGCCCATTGCTCCGCGAAGCGTCCCTGCACTCCTGCCATGCCTTGGCTCCCCCTCTTGCTCCAGCGTTTTGTCCAATTGAACCACTGGAACAGTCGGCGCGCCGGTCCCAACAATTGGGGCAGACAGGTGAGGCCCGGCCACTCGGCGCTCTTCTCCACCAACCCCTCTTTCACCCCATGGGCCAGCACGTAGCGCAGCCGGCCTACCAGTGCGGTGTCGTCCAGCACCGGTTCCGCCGAGTAACGCCTTTCCCAGAAACTGCCGCTCCAGTCCACCAGCCTGCCCACCTTCTTGGACAGGTTGGAGCGCAGGTACTGCATGAAAGAGGCGAGAGAATCACCCCGCGCCCACACCAGCAGGTGGAAGTGGTTGGAAGCGAAGGTGAAGGCGTGCAGCCGGACGGTACCGGCGCTCTGTTGGACGGCTCGAGCCAGCACGCCTCCCACCACCTCGTTCATCTCTGTGCTGGGACGCAGCAACAGCCGTCCCTGGAAGCACCTGGACGTGACGAAGTAGAGACCCTCCTCCTGGAACATCCTCAACGGCCAGCCCATCCCCATCCCCTGCGCGCAAGCAGCGGGCCAGGCCAGATGCACCCTGTGGGCCAGAGCCAGGTCCTCAGAAAGACTTGAAGAACGGTTGGGTTACCCGTCTACGCCGAGCCTTTTTGTCGCTCGAGTCCCTTATTTCGAGTCCTTTGACACCGTCTGCTGGGGACACTGTCTGCTGGCCCTCCGAGTAGGCATCTGCCCCCCTCCTGCGGGGAGTTGAGCCGCAGGGGAAGAACCATTAAGCAGGCTCTCCATGGCATGGGGACTGATTGTCGAGCCGAATAGTGCATGTTCATCGAAGTATCAGGTCCTGATGGCTGACCTCGGCCTCGAGCCCGTCTGCGTCCAGGATGGGAATGCCGCCAGGACCACGCTCACGAGCCATGACGAGGCGCCCGCCGTGGTGATGACCGAACTGTCCCTCACGGGGGTGGACGGCTTTCAGCTCGTTCGCGAGGTCCGGCGGCACTCGCCCAAAACCCGCATCATCGTGCTCTCCTCCTTCGTGACGCTGCGCACCAAGGCCCTCGAGCAGAAAGACCTGCTCGACATCCAGGGCATCCTCGCCAAGAGCGCCCCCCTGGAGTCCATCCGCCGGATGCTCTACCGCGTGCTCGGCATCCAGCCGCCCGAGCCCACCGCCAGCGCGACCCTGCCAGGCCCGCTGCCCATGCTCGCCTCCCTCGAGTCCCCGAGCCCGTCCCCGGCGTCCACGGCCAGCCCGGTCTCCGCGAGCGCCCTGACCCTGGCAAGGGAGCGGACGCGTCTGGCCCAGATCGCGAGCATGCAACTCGTCGATGAGGGGCCTCCAGACGAGGTGCTCCAGGGGCTGGTGCAGGAGACGGCGCGAACCTTCAATGTCCCCATCGCGCTCGTGTCGCTGGTGCTCGAGGATCGGCAGTGGTTCAAGGCCCACGTCGGGCTCAGCGGCAAGTTGCTCGAGGAGCGCGGCACCGAGCGCGAGGCGGCGCTCTGCGCCCATGTCGTGGAGGCGGACCAGGCCGAGCCCCTGGTGGTCCCCGACGCCGCCACCCATCCCGTGTTCAGCGGCAACCGACTGGTGCGAGAGGGGCTGTTCCGCTCGTACGCGGGTGCGCCCCTCATCACCCGGGAGGGCACGGTGCTGGGAACATTGTGCATCCTCGACCAGAAGCCACTGGCCATCTCCGCCGAGCAGGTGGACGGGCTGGTGGCACTGGCGCGCCGGGTGGCGGGGGAGCTCGAGTTCCGCGCCCAGTTGAGCAAGAGCCAGCGGGCCTTGAAGCTGGAGCGGAGTGCCCATGCGGCTAGCCGCTTGCAGGCGGACGTCCTGGCGGCCGCGCTCAACGGCCTGGATGACGCGGTGGTGCTCTTCGACCACCGGCGCATCATTCTCTTCGCCAACGAGTCCATGGCCCTGCTGGCGGAGCGCAACGCGTCGGAGCTCATGGGCATGGATCGGCATACCTTCATCCGTCTCCTCTCCAGCCGCTTCAAGGACTCCCTGGACTTCCTGCGGCGGATCCTCATTCCCGAGGAGGGCCCGTACGTGGCGCGGGAGGATTTCGAACTCAAGTCCTCACAGCGCGTGCTGCGCTGGATGTCCCGGCCGGTGGCCTTCGCCGATGGCCACTTTGGCCAGCTCACCACCTACCGGGACGTGACGAATGAGGTGGAGCTCGCGCGGAGCCGCTCCTAGCACTCCTGGCGGGAGGCCCGGCGGCGCGCCCGGCAAAGCGGCGAGCCGCTCATCGTGCCTGCCCTTTACGAGGCAACACCGGGCGAGAACTCCACTTCACCTCTGCGTTGCCGCTTGCGACCGAACTGCTCTTGCAGGAATCGCCAGGCAGCGGCGAGGCCCCGCGCGGCGGACAACTCCCGGACAGGAAGCGCCCCGAACGCCCCAGCCACCTTGGCCTCAAGCGTTCGGTAGCGCGGCGGCAACCGGACAAGGGAACGAACCTGGCGAGTGGAGCCGTCCACCTGGACCATCACGGGACCGAGCAGGCCCCTTCCCACTTCCAAGTTCAAGGCACTCTCCGCCAACTGGACCGTGCGCGAGGGTAGAACCAGCCAGGGTCTGAAGGTGAAATTCACGCCTCCAGTCCCGCTGCGAGAGAGCACGCCACAGGTCCTCACCGGGACGCCCTCCAACGACTCGGCGACGAAGGCGAGCACGGAGGCGTCATCCACCTGCTGCCTTCTCCAGCGCAGCAGCAGGAGATCCATCGAGAACACCCATCCGAAGACCATCAGCCGGAATGACCAGCCGGCAAGCCTCCACGCGAGGAAGATGTACACCGCGCAGACGAGCAGCCCCAACACGGGGCTGATGGCCGCGCACAACATGGGAAAGCCGAGCAGCAGGAGCCGTACCAGCTTGAGGACGGCCCCCAGCATGGCGAAGGGGCTGAGCAGGACGAGCACGTTGACGGCGTGACTCGTCAGCCACACCACCACGAATGCGCCCGCCGACAGCGTCAGAGCCAGTCCGTAGACGGCCGCCGCGGCGAGCTCGTTGCCCACCAGGTTCGTGGAGCCGGCCGCGTGGGCCGTTGGGAAGGCCAGCCGAGTGGCCTCTTCCATGACGGCGGCCAAGGGCAGCGCGAGTGCTGTGGCTACACTCTTGGAGACAAGAGGTAGGGCCATGGCCCCGCTCACCTTGTTCTCCACCAACTCCGCCGCGTCCAGCGGCTTCTTGAGAAAGGGGACGAGACCAAGGAGCGAGTCCTTGAGCGCAACGCACAGCACCAGCAGCATCGCGAAGCCCCACGTCCATGGCTGGAGCTGCCAGGGCAGGATCGAGCGCCGCTGCGCAGGTGTCTGGAAGTACGTGGTAGCTCCCAGAATACTCATTCCAAGCAGAGGCGACATGGCCACGCCCGTCAGTTCCGCGAACTCACGGGACAGCCTGCGGCCGTCACCAGCGAACTGCTCCACACTGGTCGTAGTGAGTTCTCGCTCTTCCTTCGTGAACTGAACAGGCGCCTGCCAGCCGGCAGATGGGGCCGTCTCGGCGGGCCCGCGCTGAAGCGGTGCCGCCCAGGCAGTAGCACTCCAAAAAATCAGCAGTAGATGAAGTTTCACGGCTTCCTTCTCGGCGGGTCGAGCCGGGCCTGCCGCCCGAAGTCTGCCCGTAGAGAGACCAGCCCGCAACCAACCATGGGTGGACCGTCCTTGTCCGAGGCCTCGCGTCCAGGGCACGGCTCATGGCGAAGGGCTCGCCGCGTCCCGGAGTTTCTCCAGGCTGAGGATCTCGATCTTCCCGTAGGTCAGGCGGACGGCGCCCCGGGCCTCCAGATCCTTGAGAATCTGGTTGGTCGTCTGCCGCGAGATCGCCAGCATCAGCGCGAGCTGCTCCTGCGAGACATCGATGACCCGCCGCGGGTCCTCGCGCAGGTTCCCATAGCCTTCCGTGATCATCAGGAGGCGCCGCGCCAGGCGGGCCGGAGCGGGCAGCAGCGACAATTCCTCCAGCGCGATGAACATGAGCCTCAGCTTGTGGCTCATGAGCAGGGCGAAGTCGCGCCAATATCGCGGCTCCTGGGCGAGCATCGTCTTCAGCGCCGCGTGTGGCACCTGCAGCACGCGGGTGGCGCCTTCGGTGACGGCATCGTGGGTGCGCGGCTGGCCGTCGATCAAGGAGATCTCCCCGAACCAGTTGGGCGGCTCCATCAGCATCAGCAGCGCTTCCTTGCCGCTCTCGCTCACCCCGCTGATGCGGACGGCGCCTTCGACCACGCAGTACAGGCCGCAAGGCCGGTCTCCGCGTGAGAACAGCCGCTCGCCAGAGCCCAGCCGGCGCACCACGGCCGCGTCGAGCAATCGGGCCTTCAGCTCCTCGGGAATTTCCTGGAACCAGCGACCGGTGAGGATGAGGGGCCGCCAGGCCTGCACGCGCTCGTCTGTCATTCTGTGCTCGGGGAAACAATCGTGTCGGCTACCCGACAGACCCGGGCCGCGCCCGGGGTCATCATGGAGGCTCGAACAACCGAGGAGAGCCTACATGAAGACGCTGGTGGATCATCTCGCTCAATACGCGGCCTATCACCGCGACCGTCGCAACATCGCCACGCACTTCGTCGGCATTCCGATGATCGTGCTGGGCGTCGCCACCCTGTTGTCGCGCTCCGGCTTCGAGGTGCTCGGGGTGGTGCTCTCACCGGCCATGGTCTTCAGCCTCGCGTCGGCGATCTTCTACTGGAGGCTCGACGGACGCTACGGTCTGGTCATGACCCTGCTGCTGTTGGGATCGCTGGGGTTCGGTCAGGTGCTGGCCACCCAGTCCATGGCCACCTGGCTGGGCGCGGGGTTGGGCCTGTTCGCCGTCGGGTGGATCATCCAGTTCGTCGGGCACTACTACGAGGGTCGCAAGCCGGCCTTCGTCGATGACCTCGTCGGGCTGATCGTCGGGCCCCTGTTCGTCGTCGCCGAGCTGGGCTTCTTCCTCGGGCTGCGGGACGACGTGCGCCGCGAGGTGGAGGCGCGGGTGGGGCCGACCTGTATCCGTCGCGGGAACGAGGCCCGCGCGTAGGGCCGCGGAGGCCGCGCGCAGGGCGGTGGAAGAGGCACGTCAGCAGCAGGCCGCCGCGCAGAAGCTCACCGTGAACGCGCAGAAGGCCGCCCAGACGCCGGGGCAGACGCCCGATGCGGCGAAGATGTCGAAGGCCTACCTCGAGGCCGCCATCAAGGCGGAGCAGAAGGCATCCGCCAAGGTGGCCTCGACGGACAAGGCCCTCCAGGCCGCCGAGGAGAAGGTCGCGCTCACCACGAAGAAGGCCGAGACGGGCGCGGACCACTACGAGACGAACAACG
The DNA here is from genome assembly GCF_044360685.1 of Cystobacter fuscus. Lineage (GTDB taxonomy): Bacteria > Myxococcota > Myxococcia > Myxococcales > Myxococcaceae > Cystobacter > Cystobacter fuscus_C. The sequence continues at coordinate 4,059,727 of NZ_CP043491.1, forward strand.
CCTCCACGCCTCTCGAACCGGGCCAGTCCAGCCTGACCCTCACGGAGGAGACGCGCTTTAACGCGAAGGGCGAGCCGGCCGTCTCCAAGCAGAAGACGGAGTCCGTCTCCGTCAAGCTGCTCGCGGCGGACAAGAATGGCAATGGCGTGCAGGTGGTCCGCACCGAGCAGCAGGTGAACGGAGACCCGGCCAGCTTCTCCGGATCACGACGACCTCGGGAGAGGTGGCCTCCAATACGTGGCGGTTCAAGAACTCCAAACGTGTGAAGCCCGGGGCCGCGTCCGCGCCATGAAGGCGGGCGGGTGCGCCATCCCACGGATCCGGGCTGGCCTGCCCCGACCTCCCGTCTCAATGGCCGACCGAGCCGTGCTCCGAGCGGGTGGAGGGGCCGCGCAGCCCTCTTGAGCCCTGGCCTTGCCGCTCGCGGACGCTCCCGTGGGAGTGCATCCAGGCCACCGGCGTGCCCGGCATCCCCAGGCTCGCCGACCAGGTGAAGCCGAGCGCGCTGTCCTGGCCCTGGGGACTTCCAGAATCCGGTTTACCGAACCGGTCACGCGCAGGATGCTGGGGCAGCGCCTGGGTGAGCGGCTTGCCTTCCTGCTCTTGCTCAATGCCGTGAACCGATATGTCCCCCATCCGAGTGCTCTTCATCCACGGTCTCGAAAGCCATCCTCAGGGGAGCAAGGTCCGCCTTCTCCGCGAACAAGGGTTCGACGTGGTGGCGCCCGACATGCAGATGGCGGTCCTGCGATTCAAGAAGCGGAACTCGGTTGTCCGCCAACTGCTCCGCGTACCGGAGACGTGGCTCGCCAGCGCCGGCATCGGGATTCTCTTGGTCCTGTGCATCGTGGGCTCATCGGCGCGCGGGCTCATCGCGACGATTCTCCTGGGCCTGCTCTGGGGCGCAGTCCGCGGCAGAGCGCTCGTCGCCAAGGCGTTCACACGGAGTTTTGCCGCATGCGTCGAGGTTCAACGCGCGGCGGTGCGGCATGAGAAGCCGGACGTCGTCGTGGGCTCCAGTTGGGGAGGTGCCATTGCCGCGGAGCTGATCATCCTGGGGGAGTGGAGTGGCCCCACCCTCCTGCTGGCCCCCGCGGTCCTGAAGGCCTGCGAGTGGATGGGCCAGACAGACTCCGCGGACAAGTTGGCACGCATCCGGGCGCGGAGCATGCAACTGCCCATCGTGGTCTTCCATGATCCGTCCGACGAGACGGTTCCGCACCAGCACAGTGTCGAGCTTGCACGCGGCTCGGGGATTGATTTCAGGTCTGTGAACGCTGGCGGGCACAGGTTGATGGGACTGCTGAACCGAGGTGAGCTGGCGGAAGCCATCAAGGAACTCGGCACCTCTCGCCAACCGTAGCGGCCCCCTGGGGTGAAGTCGTCAGTCCACCGGGTAGGCGCGCAGGGCCTGGATGAGTGTCAGCGCGCCACCGAGGGCCTCGTCGTGCACGCGCTGCCTGCCGCCGAGGAAGAAGGGGGGCAGGTTGTAGAGCAGGCTCATGGTACACACGGCGACGCGAGTGCGGCCCCGGGCCAGCGGGTAGTGCGCCGTCCAGGTGACGCTCAAGGCGCTGGTGCGCGCCCCCATGACGCGCGCGAAGTCGAAGTTCTCCTGCACCACCACCGAGTCCGGGAGGCCGAGCTCCGGAGCGAGTGACAGGACGCGCTCCAGTGCCGCGTCCCGGGGCGTGGCGGTGAGCGCCTCGCGCCCCAGGTAGCGCACGGTGAAGCTGTTGGCGGGCGTCTTCGCCACGGTGTACTGGCCGGGTGCCTTCCGCCGGATGTCGGCGCCCGGGAGGATGGTGTTCATGTACGCCTCGTCCCTCACGCGCTCGGCGGTGAAGAAGGCCACATCCTTGTCGAGGGTGTAGACGATGCGGCTCACGAGCACGTAGAGCGGCTCCTTGCTGCCCGCCCAGCGTCCGCGCGCGTCTAGCGGCTGGAGCTTCGCGAAGGACTCTCGCGCCAGGGCGTCCTGGTCCTGGTCGATGAGCTCATAGAAGTACTGGACGCCTCCGCGCTCCTGGAGCGTGGCGTCCACCTCGAAGGTGATGCGTTCCTCACGCCGTACGGGCGGCCGGGCTTCCTCCTCGGCCATGGCGCCTGGCGCCGGCAAGACAAGGAGCAGGCAGGCAAGCCAGGTGATGCTGAAAGCACGGTTCAGGGACATGCGCGCCCAGAGTACACAGGACGCTCTGAATCTGCCCCGAGGATTCTGTACGAGCGCGGCGACGAGCAGGTGAGGCCGCTCCCTCGCTGGAAGGCCGTGCTGGAGAGCAGGGCCTTTCGGCCTCACGCCTTCGACTTCTCCGGAGGTGGGTGACCGGTGGTCAGCCTGGGAGCCGCCGGCTTTTCGGAATGCAGCGACCGTCCGTACGTGCGCATCCAGGCAGCGATCGACTCCAGGGAGCCGAGCAGTTGGCGGGCCACGGGGGTCGCCTCGTATTCGACGTGTGGCGGCATTTCGGGATAGACCGTGCGGTGGACCAGTCCACGTGTCTCGAGCAGTCTGAGTTGTTTGGTGAGCTCCTTCTGCGTGATCGGGTGCGCCGCTCGCTGCAGCTCACGGAAGCGAATCGGCCCGCCGCTGATGATGAGGCGGTAGAGCAGGGGGATCGCCCACTTCCCCGAAACCAGGGTCACGAACTCGACGAGCGGGCACGACTCGGGCGGTGGGAGTGCTTCCGTGGCGGAGGCCTTGCTCGCTGGCGTGCTCATCTCGGACTCATGGTATCCAAAAGGTGCCTACTATACAAAGGACACCATGCCCTCTAGATGAGCGTCGTTCCACGTTCAAGAGGAGGACACAATGGCCGAACCCCTTGGAGACCTTGTGCTGGATCGGGCGTTCCGCACGGCGCGCACCTTCAACAGCTACACGGACCGTCCTGTCGACGAAGCAACCCTCCGTGCGCTGCATGAGCTCTGGAAATGGGGACCCACATCGACGAACCAGCAGCCGCTCCGTGTGGTCTGGTGCGTCAGCGACGAGGCGAAAGCCAGGCTGGCGGCGCTCTGCGCTCCTGGGAATGCCAAGAAGGTGCTGGCCGCGCCGGTGAGCGCCGTGCTCGGCATGGAAACGAACTTCGTCCCCTATCTGCCTCGGGTGTTCCCGCACACCGACGCGCGTGGCTGGTATGGCGACAACCGGCGGCTGATCGAAGAGTCCGCTTTTCGGAATTCCTCTCTTCAGGCCGCCTATCTCATCATCGCGGCCCGCTTGCTCGGCCTGGACACCAACCCGATGTCTGGCTTCGACGAGGAGAAGGTCAACGAGGCCTTCTTCGCGGGAACGACCGTGCGGGTGAACTTCATCACGACGCTGGGCTATGGCGATTCCTCCACACTGTACCCACGCGCTCCGCGGCTTGAATTCGAGGAAACGAACCTGATCCGATAAGGTGTTCCGCGCCCGGGTGGCGAAACTGCTCGCGGGGGGGAAGGGGGGCAGGCGAATCCAAGGCCGCCTTCAAGTTCTCGAAGGTCCGCACGGCCCGTGCGCGGAAATCCTCGCCAGCATGGCTATTGCTTGAGCAATCCATTCAGGAAGAACGCGGTCGTCAGGGATGACGCCATCGACAAGGCGGTTTCAGCCTCGTTTTCGCTCGGTGTATGGAGCGGTTCGGGCAGCCAGGGTCCCAGGTAGTCCACCCGGGTTCTATGGGCGGACCTGGCCAGGTCGATGCATCGGCGCGTGCAGAGGGCCGTGAGCCACGACGCCGGATTCTCGATCCTGCCCCTGTCGGCGTTGCGCCACTTGATGAACGTGTCCTGGACGGCATTCCTCGGCGTCGGCCCGCGATCCAAGCATGCGATAGGCCAGCCCCAGGAGTGTGGGCCTGAACTGCTCGAAGATGGCGGCGTCGTCACGGTTCGTCATTTCAGTGCCTCGACACCTGGATTCTGTTCCACAGGTTGATCATGGCCACGATCGAGGTCAGAACCCCGATCTCCTGGTCCGTGAAGTGCGCCCTCAATCGGGCCCGGAGTACTCCGAGGTCGGCCTTCCCGTCGAGCACGGTCAGCGCTTCCGTCCAGGCAAGGGCCGCCTTCTCGCGTTCGCTGAAGTCGTCCACCTGCTCCCAGACGATCAAACGGTCCAGTCGCTCAGGGGTTTCGCCGTCCCGCCGCGCCTCCTGGGTGTGCATCTTGACGCAATAGGCGCAGCGGTTGATCTGCGACGCGCGCAGCTGGACGAGATGCTGGAGCAGCCGATCGAAACCGTGGGTGTCAATGGCGCGGTGCACGTCGGTCATCGCCTGCAAGACCTTCGGGATCTCCCGCTCATACTTGACGGCGCTTGTTTCACTCAAGGTGTGCTCCTTTATTCGGCGGCGATGTGCCGCGACAACCTTCGATCGATCGGGCGCCGGAATTTGTGACGTGCGGCGAGTGCCTCACGGCCGTCGCTGCCAGACCCGGTGGATTTCCACGTGTTTTCAGGTAGTTGGAGCATAGGACGGATGGGGGCCCTCCCACTCCTGGTGCTAAGGTGTCTTCGCCAATCAGGGCGAGGGACTCCATGTTTCGACTCACCGTGCTCGCCGCTTGCCTGTGCGCAAGCGCGAGCCTCGCGGCCGAACCGGTGCGGCTTGCGCTGCCCGGACTCACCGGCATCCAGGTTTCATCCGAAGGTTCTGGCTTTGACTCGGAGCACCAGGCGCAGCAGCTGAACTTCCAGGACATGAGGGTGCCCGCGCCCGAGGTGCCCGCGCCGCAATCGCCTGTGCCCTCGTTACCCGCCCGCCGCTGGGACGTGCCGCTGGCCCACACCGCGGGGCTGGTGGTGGGGATGCGCGCCTCGCTCTCCATTCTCTGGCCGAGCCACTATGACCCGAGCCGGCTGCGCGAGGGGTTCTCGCACCTGCGCGAGGCCTACACCCGGCCGCCCGAGTTCCACCGGGACTTGCCGCTGCTCGAGTCGGATGGGGACCCGTGGCTGCTCAACACCGTGGGCCATGGCCTCTTTGGCAGCGAGGTTTACAACCGTGCCCGCCAATGTGGCCAGTCTCCGGCGGCGGCCTTCCTGGCCACCTTCCTGGCCTCCACGGCGTGGGAGTACACGCTGGAGGCCTTCCACCAGCGCCCCAGCGCGGTGGATTTGGTCTGGACGCCGCTGGCCGGGGCCCTGCTGGGCGAGGGGCGCTACCGCCTGCACCGGGCGCTGGTGCAGGGCGGCGGGCAGAGCCCGGGCACTGCGCGCAAGGTGCTCTTCTTCGTGGTGGACCCGCTGGGCGAGGCGGAGCGGCGGCTGCTGGGCGCGGGCTGCTGACTCCGCGCGTCCGCGCCAGACGTTGCCAGCGCGCGTGGAGGGCCCGGTAGCGAGACCCGGCGTGGACGGTTGAACCCACCCCCTTCGAATTCAGGGCTCAGCCCCTCTCTCCAGCGCAAGACGACCCGAGGCATTGCCGTACCCGCCGCGCGTGCTCACTCAGCCCGTCCGCCTCCAACCGGTCCACCGCCCACGACACCGCCGCCGGCCACGAGGTCAGGATGGAGTACGGAACGACCGAGGGCCTGATGCGGTGGATGAGGAGCCGGACCATCAGCGCCAGAACTGGAGAGTTGATGACTGTCACGATCCCCATCGTCCACTGATGCATCAGGTCCTCCTGCTGTCGTAGGAAGGCCGCTTGCAGCTCGCGTTGCTCGGAGGTCAGCGAGCGGAGCTGGCGCATGTCTATCAGACTGACGTGCCGCTCCCGCCTTTGCAGATAAAACAGTCTGCGCTCCAGCAAGTCCTTGTGTTGCTCATTCGTGATCACGCTCGGAAACGTCACCCACAGCAGAGGCCAGAGCGAATCGTCCACGAGAATCGAAGTCCGCGAACCCATGCGGGAAGGCTACTTGGACGTCGGAATGCCGCCAGCGGGTTGTTGGGGCAGTCCGCCGGCCGGTGCTCGCCGGAGCCCGGAGATGCCGGTCAGGATGAGATTGATGCCGTTGAGGAACTCCACGCGGTCGTCATGGTCACGCAGCTGGTCCGCGACGTTGCGCGTGAACGGGTATTCGCTGGGATCGAGGCTCGACCACGCGGCTGACACGGTTTTGAGGAAGTCGGTTCGATTCGTGGTGCCCGCGAGTGCCCGGGCGTTCGCGGCGTTCTGGCCGCCGACGCCGAGGATGAAGTTCAGCACCGTGGACGCCACGGTGAACTGGGCGGAGGGGGGAACGCCGAGCACTTGGACCTGCCGTCCGATGCGCTCGAAGATCCGCAGCATCGCCGGCTGTGTCGGATTGTGGGAGAGCTGCGTGCCGACCCAGGGGTGCGCGTCGATCGCGTCGAAGACGCCGAGCGCGACCGCCCGGATCGCGTCCTCCGGGGTGTCGCCAGCGGTCTCATCGATCATCGTGGTGGTGAGGGCGGCGTCGGTGGCCGCGATGAGCAGCTCGCTTTTGTTCGCCACGTGCCAATAGATCGCGCCGGGCCCAGTCTCCAAGCGTGCGGCGAGCGCACGGAAAGTCAATCCGCCCTCACCCGTGACGTCGAGCAACTCGACGGCGGCGCTGACGATGCGCTCCCTGGAGAGTGCGTCCTCGCGTCGCTCTGCGTGTCGCGTTCTCGTTGTCATGCACCCCATCTTGACATGTCTGGAACGTTGTTCCAAGGTTGATTCTGGAACGACGTTCCAGACACGTCCTCGGCAAGGAAGGATTCGCCATGGCAACTCCGGTCACGATCATCGGTGCGGGACTCGGCGGGCTGATGCTCGCCCGTGTCCTGCACATCCACGGCATCCCGGCGACTCTCTACGAGGCTGATGCCTCGGCGGGCGCCCGCATCCAGGGCGGCCAGCTCGACATCCACGAGCACAACGGGCAGCTCGCCCTCAAGGCGGCTGGCCTGTTCGACAAGTTCCTCGAGCGCATCCACAAGGGCGGCGAGGCGATCCGGGTCCTCGACACGGACGCGGCCGTTCTTTTGGACAAACCCGATGATGGCACCGGCGTCCGTCCCGAGGTGCTGCGCGGCGACCTGCGGCAGATCCTGCTCGACTCGCTCCCGGCCGACACGATCAAGTGGGGGCACAAGCTCACCGCGATCCAGCCGATCGGCGACGGTCGGCACGAGCTGACGTTCGCCAACGGCTCGACCGTGACGACCGGCCTGCTGATTGGCGCGGACGGTGCGTGGTCCCGCGTGCGCCCGCTGCTGTCCGACGCGAAACCCAAGTACGTCGGCACGTCCTTCGTCGAGACGTACCTGTTCGACGCCGACGAGCGCCACCCCGCGAGCGCGAAGGCGGTCGGCGGCGGCGCGATGTACGCGCTCAGTCCCGGCAAGGGGATCCTGGCCCACCGCGAAGCCGGTGGCGTCCTGCACACCTACGTAGGGCTCACCAAGCCGCAGGAGTGGATCGCCGGCATCGACTTCACCGACACCGCCGCGGCCACTGCGCGGGTCGCCAGGGTGTTCGACGGCTGGGCGCCGGAGCTCACCGCGCTGATTACCGAGGGTGAGACCCCACCGGTCCCGCGCATCCTCCACGCCCTGCCGATCGGGCACCGATGGGATCGGGTGCCCGGGGTGACGCTGCTCGGCGACGCCGCCCACCTCATGCCCCCGAACGGCGAAGGCGCCAACCTGGCCCTGTTCGACGGCGCCGAACTCGGCAGGGCCCTCGCCACCCACCCCAACGACGTCGAGGCCGCGCTCACCGAATACGAGCAGGCCCTCTTCCCCCGCAGCACCGCGGAGGCTGTCAATGCCTCCCGCGACTTCGAGATCTTCTTCGGCGCCGACACGCCCCGAAGCTTCCTCGGCCTGTTCACCCACGACGAACAGTCCGAGTGACAACCTACAGGGTTCGCCTCGGGGCCTCCGGCGTACAGCGTACAGGGATGGTGTCACAGGGATGGTGTCAAAGAACTCGTCTGACACCTCTCGCTCTGACTTCTCTTACGAGTCCTCTGACACCCTTCTCGCCCATCCCCTGCGCGCAATCAGCGGGCCAGATGCACCCTGTGGGCCAGAGCCAGGTCCTCAGAAAGACCTGAAGAGCGGTTGGGTTACTCGTCTACGCCGAGCCTTTTTGTCGCTCGAGTCCCTCGTTTCGAGTCCTTTGACACCGTTTCCGGCCGGTTCGAGTCATGGAGCGCTCCTGGCGCTGCCGTCCGCTTCGCCGCTGGCACGCTGGATGGCTTCACGTAGCGCATGCTTCAACGCATTCACTCCCTCCTTCGGAGCGGGGAGGGTGATGGGTGGTCTGCTCTCCAGGACCAGGGCCTCGCCCTCTGGCTCCTCGAAGGTGGACCACTCGACGACGGGGGTTTTCAGCGACAGGGGGCGGCGGCGCCAGCGCACTCCGTACCAGGTGCGCTGGTAGACCATCCCTTCCGGCGCTATCACCAGACGGTAGCCGAGCCCTCCCCCCATGGCGATGCAGGTCAGGAAAGCCACGACCGCGGCCCAGAGACTGACCGCCAGCAGCAGGGGAAAGAGGAGACCCGCCACCACCAATGTCACCACCAAGCCCTGTCGTGAAGCCCAGCCATGAATGATGGTGACTCCCGCACGAGCGCCCTGCTGTACATGCCAGCCGTCTGGAAACATGGGCAACACCATCTGAGTCGTCCTCTGCGCCCCTGCCGCTGGACTGCTTCGCGGGTTCGGATTTTAGGGCCCATTCCCTGCCTGACAATCATTTTCTCGTCATCGTCTGACACCTTCTCCGGCTCAAACGGCAGAGAAGTCAATGCCGGTGATGCGCTCCTCCTCCAGGGCCTGCTTGACGCGCTCGGAGACGATGAGTGTCACCAGCCAGCCCCAGGGTCGGAAGACGTTGGCCTCGCCGATCTTCTCCGGGTCCACCTTGAGCCCTCGGACGTTTCGGTATCCACCCAGTTTGTCTGGACGGTCATCCTCTGGCTTCCAGTAGAGGACTTCCTCACACCGGGCGTCGTCGATGCACCGGATGACCTGAAGGGTATTGAGGATGAACCAGGGCTCTGTCTGACCTTCCACCTCGGCGGGGATGAACTGGACTTCCTTGTCGATACCCAAACGCTCGAAGAGGGAGACAACCCGACGGTGGACAACGGGAATGCCCATGGACAGGGTGTACTCGAGCACGACGCCCGTGGGCCTCACCGGGAAGCGGATAGGCCCCGGGATGTCGAGGACCCTCCCCTCATTGAACTGCCAGGTGTCGATCCACTCGCCCTGAGTATCGACAGGCATGCGCAAATTCCAGCGCTTACGGATGCGCATGTTGTCGTACAACTCATAGTATTTCGTCTGTGTGTTCATGGCGTACGAACGCCTAGCTTGCTGAGATTGGAGCCGGGCGTACAGAGGTCCCCTGCGATCTGGTCAAGTTCTTTCACGAGTAGGGCCCGGCAGTCGGCTTTGGCCCTACAGCTTCCGAGTGCATCCCGGATGCGACTGAACACCTCGCGGTGGTATGCCTCGGAATGGGGCCCCTTGTGGCCTCGCAGGTAGACGAGGTTCGCCGGATCATCCAAATCCATTCCCGCCCGAGCGAAGAGGTCCTCGAACCGGGGGGTCCAGGGGCCGCCCGTGACCTCGGATGTGTTGTTCTTGTTGGTGCACAGGTGGTGGCGCTGATTGTCGTCCTGCTTTGACTCCGCACAATTTCCCGATGTCCGGGCCGAGGCCCTCACCGCGCTCGCCGCGGAGGCCGTCGTATTGGCCACCACCCCTATGAGCACCACCGTCCCATCCGCCACACTCACCTGCGCACGCGTCCCCGCCCCGATCGACAGGCCGCCCCCCGAGCCACCCCCCGCGAAGGCGGACCGGGGAGGAGACAATCGCGACCACAGCCCGCCTCCGGGCACTCGCGGTAACCCCTGGGCCAGTTTCGCTCCCGCCACCGTCACCAGGACCCTCAGCCCGATACCTCCCAGCGCCTTGCCGAAGTGTTCGGCCGCCGCGTCCAGTTCCTCCCGCGTCCTCGCCGCCTCTGCTTCCCGGTAGAGGTTGAGGCACGCCAGTCCCACCTGGTGCAACTCCGTCGCGGTGTAGGTCAGCAGCAGCCCCACCGTCACCGCCGCCGCGAGGGCCTTGGAGAAGACGGGCTCCGGCGCCGCCCACGCCAGCATGTACAACATCATGGAAGAGCCCACGGACAGCAGGACGGCGGGTGAATTGAACATCTCTCTGGCAGCGTCGCGCACACCTTCCCCCATGTAGCGCGGCGAGAGTTGGAGCGCCTGAAACCACTGGGCGCTCTCCATGGACACCGGAAGCCCGACCAGGGCCTCTCCCAGCGCCGCCTCGTCCTGCTCGCGTATCCGCTGTTCCAAGGCCGTGGGCCGGTCCGCCGAAGCTCCGAGCAGCAGGCCTGCCCGCACCCGCGCATGGGCCTCCAGTGGAAAAGTCGACCGGGGCCCCGAGCGAACCTCCTTGAAGGCGCTTTCCAACGTCGCCACCACCTCGCGTGCCTCGTCCAACGTCCATACCGCCAGGGCCGGGTGGGGTCCGAGCGCTGGGAAGGAGAGCTTCAACCCATGCTGGGCCTCTCCCGTGTAACCGCTCACCTTCACGGGAGCCAACACAGGTGGCCTCGCCTCGGCTCCCGCCGGAGCGGCCCAAGCGAAGAGCGGAACGAGCAGCAACGGGATGAGAACTGGGGCAACGTACCATCGCATGTCGGACGCCTCCGCCTGTCGGTGCCTCCAGGACCGTCAACGGCCATCATGCCACCCATGGAAGCAGGGGGGGCGAAGCATGGCTACACTCTACAGCCTACGAGGGAATCATGACCAAACCACGCGTTTTCATTGGCTCCTCCGTGTAGGGGCTGCATATTGCTGAATTCATCCAGGCGGGAATGGAGCAGCCCTACCCGGTCCACTCGCGCTGTCCGCTCCTTCCGCGTTTCCTATCTCGCAGTTGCTTGGGGCTCCTCGCTCGCCTCCTCTGCTCCCTCTTGGGGGAACGGAAGCGAGGTGCTGTGGAAGATCCTTGGCGTCTGCGTGCTCGCGCTCAGCCACGATCTCAACCGCCGAGCGATCTACTGACGCGATCGGATGCTTGCTGCGAGGTGTTCGCAGCCCTACATTCCGGGAATGCACGCGCACGACCATCACGAACATCATGGCGCCTACGTTTCCCGCGCGGCGCAGCCCACGCTCCCCCCAGAGGGGGCGGAGCCGAAGCCACAAGATGCGAGCCCACCGCCTGAGGCAACGGTGAAGGCGGAACAGAAGAAGGAGTGCACGTCGCGAGCGGATGGGGCCGGGCTGCCGCCTGTGTCGGGTGTGGAGGCAGGCGCCGGGTGTTGGTGTACGTGACGACCCTCGGTGGGGTGCACGCCATTCTGGAATACATTGAATGAGGACGCGCCATATCTATTCATGGACCTGGAGTATGGACTACGGGTCCAATTCATTATCGCGCTCGCAAAATATCAAGGCCCAGTCAAGGAGAAACACGTGAAACAAGGCCGTGAGAAACCTGAGAAACCGATTATCAAGCGGTTCCTTACACGCCACGAGGAACTGACTCAGACCACCTGGGACTGGGAAAATCTCAATTGGTGTGACGAAAACGAGCGCCAATTAAAAGCCGTTGACTGCTTGGTAACTGGAAATTGCAATGGACGTTTGTTGCATCTTGCCATCGAGCACACGAAGCTTGAGACATACCGAAACCAGCTCCAAGACGAAATTTGGCTTAAAGAGTTCATACGACTTCTCGAAGCCGACTTTCGGGAAAAGTGGCCGACGTCGTGCGCCTCAATAACCATTCCATACGAGCCGGGAACCAAATGGAAGGAACAAGCAGCAAAAAACCTCTGGAAGTGGCTCACCGAGCACTTTGATCAAATGCACGAAACGAGTGATTTGAGCGGAGTGGATGTTGCAATTTCCGGTTTTCGCTCGTCCGTACACATCGCGAAAAGAAAAAATGAAAACAAAGGCATTTGCTTTAATCGAGCCATCTCCGATGAAGCGCACAGCGACTACCTTCTAGATGATCAGATGCGCAAGGCGCTTCAACACAAGCGGGAGCAGCTCATTCAGCACAAGGACGAAGAAAAGGCTATCCCAGTGCAAATACTCGAATATAGCGACATCGCACTCTCCAATGAAGGCAAATGGTACGCCTCGTTCTTTAGGACAACTGTCGGCAGTTCGTCTCCATGCATCGGTCAGGTGTGGCTGGCAGACACTACTGAGAGCGCATCCAAGCCCAGGTTTTTGTGCTTGCGCGCCGACCAAGCATTGATGGATATAGCCAATCCAGGGAATCTATTTTGGGGTCCTCAATATGACGAGTACTGGCGAAAAGAGTTAGGATTGGCTCCCGCTTGAGAAGCCGCGACACCGAGCAGTAGATCGATCCCTATGCAATGAAGCGATTCCACCACCCTTAAGCAGCATAGGACGGATGGAAGGCCTGTGGAGAGGTGGCGGACTGGACGAGGCGGGCTGTGGACGGGGCCGGCCGAGCAGTGTGCCAGGCACCACGCGGCCCGAGGGGCTGGCATGCCGAGGCCAGCCTCGCGCCTGCCGTGGGCAGGCCCAGGTGCTCCACAATCGCGAGCACCCCTCCCGCCTTCTTCTCGCCCGCCAACACCCGCCGCCTGGCCTCCACACCTCAACGTCCGGAGCCCTGATCGGCGAGAAGTGACCAGCGAGGGAGCAGGGTGGAGCACGGTTGGTCTCGACCAAAATACCGTCTAGTTCTTTCTCGTGGAGCCAGATGTTCTACTGGCTTGGCTTGCTCTTGATGGTGAAAAGGATGTCTTCAAGAGTTGTTTTTTCCTCAAGCTCGATACTGTGATTGTAGCCCTCATCTGGCCTCAGTCATGTGACCCCTCACCCCAAGGATTCTGTGCCTCAGGTTGACGTGATGGGTTGAATCCGCTCCGCTGGGTGCCGAACTGATCGGGAGTACACATGACGAACGAGAAGCGAGGAAAGGGGAGCGGGTGGGGGCCGTTCGAACGGGGCGGAGCCTACGGCGAGGTGGGGACCGATCTGGGCAGTCTGCACGACGCGTGGGATGTGGAGACCGGAAAGCCGGTTCTGCAACTGCTGCCCACGGAGCGCGTGGAGTGGCAGCCCGAGGGGCCCTGGCGGGTCTCCGTCTTGTGTGAGCCGCAGCCCACCTCGGTCACCGTGAGAGTGGAGGAGGCTCCCGCGTCCGTGCCCGTATCGGAACTGGCGGATATCCTCGTGCTCACCTCCGCCGCCATCTCGCGCGTGGAACACAGTCCTCGGCTCCAGGCACACCTCGCTTCGGGCCTGTCTCCGACTCCTCCCACTTTACTCCGGAGCACGGGCCGCACGGCCGCGAACTGGACCGGGCTCTCACTCGCTCTGGGTGTCTGGCTCCTGGTGAGTCTCTCCGAGACTCCATCTCCCCCCGCTCGGGGTGAACCCGCGGATTCCCTCTCCCAGGAAGACGCCGCGTCCTTCGACGCATTGGAGGAGTCGGACCCGGCGGTCCTCGCCTATTCCATGCCCGAAAAGCCCTTCCGCAATCAGGCGGTTCCCCCCTGTAGCAGCAATACGGTCGCGGTGGAGATCAACGGCGGGTGCTGGGTGGAACTCGCCCAGAAGCCTCCCTGTGGCTCGGAGGCCGCTGCATATCAGGGCAAGTGCTACATGCCAGTCGCCAGACCCAAGAAGTCACCTCAATCCGTCTCTCCTTGAGATCAACACTCGTTTTCGCCCGAAGCCGCCAACAGCAGCCAGGCTAGAGGAGCGCCATCGTCAACTGCGAGGCCAGGTACTGCAACGCCGGTCCCACGTTGGGGGCCGACGAGCGCTTGCGCGAGGGGGGCAGGGCGGCCCGGTACCAGACCGGCGCCCCCGTCAGCCGGCCCGCGGCATGCGAGAAGACGCGGAAGCGGCCCATCTCCGTGGAGCTGCCCGAGTTGTAGATGCGCAGGCCCCGTCCCCGGGGCGCCCCCAGGTCGAACTCGCGGGGCACGTGCCGGTGTCCGTGGAGGATGAGGTCGCACCGGCCCTGCACCCGCTGCACCAGCTCGGCGCCCAGCGCGAGCTCCGAGGCGTGGGGCCAGCCCATGCGCGTGGCCAGCCGCTCCGGGAAGCTCTCCTCCGGCAGGGGCAGCACGTGGTGGTGCAGCAGCACCGCGGTGAGCACGTCGCGCGGCGCGGCGCTCAGGGCCTCGTCCACGGCGTTGAGCACCTCGGGCGTCAACACACCGTGGCAGGCGAAGTAGTTGCGGTTGTGCGGGCCCGTGGAGTCCACGCACACCAGGTACAGGCCCTCGGCGTGCTCCACCCGCACCTTGCGCCCGTTCATCCACCGGCTCCCCGCGTCCTCGCCCGTGCGATCATGGTTGCCGGGGATGAAGGTGAGCCGCCCGGCGTCGAGCAGCGGGGCGAAGAGCTGCCGGAAGCGCTTGTACTCGCGCTGGCTGCCCTGGTGGGTCAGGTCCCCGGTGACCACCACATGGTCCACGCTCTCGGCGAGCAGGCTCTCCACGAGCGCGCGGGCCGTGGTGTCACTCTCGGGGGTGAGATCCAGGTGGAGATCCGACAGATGCGCCAGGGTTCGCAGGTGCATGGTGAGGATGTACCCACCTGCTGAAACACGGCCATGGCCCCCAGGTAACTCTTTGCGGGGCTCCCGGTGACGTCCCGGTGAACCCGTCAGCCCGCGAGCAGCTCGCCCCGGTCCTCGGACTCGGCCGCGGCCATTTGCGCCGGCAGGGGGATGGGGGCGGGCAGGGCGGAGGGCGGCGCGACCAGGTGCGAGCCGGCCATGACCCGCAGGGAGTTGCCCCGCCAGTCCACCGAGCGGGCGAACAGCCCGTTGACCCAGGCGGCGAAGAGCAACATGTCCTTGAGCAGCACCGCGGGCACCGTCACCCACCGGGTGCGCTGTCCGGGCCGCATCATCCGGAAGACGGCCACGTCGTGGATCAGCTTCACCCCCACCACCGCGCCGGCCACCTCGAGCGTCTGCGTCGAGGGCGCCAGCATCACCCCCAGCAGCGCCCAGGGCGTGGGGTTGAGGATGGACTGCGCCAGGTACAGCGACGTGGGGATGCAGGTGTGGTGGATGATGCTCCAGCGCACATAGCGCTTGAAGAAGGTCTTCACGCTCTTCTTCTGGGACACGTTGTAGACGGGGGCGCGCGCCACCACCGAGCGCAGGGCCATGCGCCGCGTCACCCACTGGCCGATCACGAAGTCCTCGGCCAGCACGTTGGCCACCGCGCGGAAGCCCTCCAGCGCTTCCACCACCGAGCGGCGCAACACCATGGACTTGCCCACCACGAGATCCTGGCCCGCGGCCTGCTTCGCGGCGATCTGCCCCGCGCCCGCCGAGGTGCACTGGTACAGGTTGTCCATGAGCGAGCCCAGCGTCTGCTCGCCCAACCCACTGATGGGGTGCGACATGCAGCCCACGCGGGGATCCTCGAAGGTGTGGGAGATTTCCTCCAGGTAGCCCGGCTCCACGCGGGTGTTGGAGTCGCTGATGAGCAGGAGCTCGTTGCGGGCCGCCGCCGCCAGGGTGATGAGCTGGTTCACCTTGGGGTTGAGGCCGGGCTCGCCCTGCTGCAGCACCAGGCGCACCCGGTGGGGCCAGCGCGCCACCGCCGCCTTCGCCACGGGATAGGCGGGATCCCGCGTGTCCTTCACTCCGAGGAGCAGCTCGTAGGCCGGGTGGTCCAGGGTGGCGAAGCACTCCAGGTTGGCCTCGAGGTCGTCATCCACCCCACACAGGGGCTTGAGGATGGAGATGCTCTTGAGGGGACGCGAGGGGTTGGATTCGGGGGCCGCGCGCTCCTGCCTCCGGTGGTGCAGCCACACACAGAAGAGCTGCACGCAGAGGACGAGACTCCCGACGGCCGCTGCGACGAGGAGGGCGAGACCGAGGGCGTGGATAGAGAACACGTCGTGCTCCTGGGCAGGAAGGTCACCCCGGGGGTTGGGGCGCGGTGCGCGCAGGATGCTACCAAACCGTACGTGACGACAATTTGACGCCCCCGTGATGTCTTGGTGGGCGCCCGGGCAAGCACCCCCCATGCCACCCTGCCTCAGGGCCCCGAGGGCAGGTTGCGGCTGCGCGGATGTCGGATATCGGTGCCGCGCACCATATAGACAACCATCTCGGCCACGTTTGTGGCATGATCCCCGATACGCTCGAGGTGCTTGGCGATGAACATCAGGGCCGTGGCGCGGCGGATGTTCTTCGAGTCCTCCATCATGAAGCCGAGCAGCTCGTTGAAGATCTTCAGGTAGAGGGCATCGAGGTGATCATCCGCCTTGAGCACTTCCTCGGCCTTGACGGGGTCCGCGGACACGAAGGCATCCAGCGCCTTCTTCACCTGCTGGAGGGCCAGGTCCGACAGCCGGGGAATGTCCACGTAGGGCTTGAGCGGGGGGACCTGGTTGAGGTCCTTGGTGCGCTCGGCGATGTTCACCGCCAGGTCGCCAATGCGCTCCAGGTCGGTGACGATCTTCAGCGCGGTGGTGATGAGGCGCAGGTCGCTCGCGGCCGGCTGGCGCAGGGCGAGGATGCGGCGGCACGCCTCGTCGATCTCCACCTCCAGGCGGTTGACCTCCTTGTCGCCGGACGTCACCTCCTCGGCCAGGGGAGTGTCACGCTCCATGAGCGCGCGCATGCTGTTGGCGATGAGCGCCTCCACCTTGGCGCCCATGGCCAGCAGCTTCTCGCGCAGCTCGCGCAGGTCCGCCTCGAACGCCTTGTCGGTATGCACTGACGGCATGTGTTCGCTTCCCCCGGCCCTCAGCCGAACTTCCCGGTGACGTAGTCTTCGGTGCGCTTCTCGCGCGGGTTGGTGAAGATCTGCTCGGTGGGCCCACACTCCACCAGCTCGCCCATGTAGAAGAAGGCCGTGCGCTCGCTCACGCGCGCCGCCTGCTGCATGTTGTGGGTGACGATGGCGATGGTGTAGCGCGCCTTGAGCTCGTAGATGAGCTCCTCGATCTTCGCCGTGGCGATTGGGTCGAGGGCGCTGGCCGGCTCGTCCATGAGGAGCACCTCGGGCTCCACGGCGAGGGCGCGCGCGATGCACAGGCGCTGCTGCTGGCCGCCGGACAGGCCCAGGGCGCTGTCGCCGAGCCGGTCCTTCACCTCGTCCCAGAGCGCCGCGCCCTGCAGGGACTTCTCCACGCGCGCGTCCAGCTCCGCCTTGTCCTTCATCCCGCCCACGCGCAGGCCGTAGGCCACGTTCTCGAAGATGCTCTTGGGGAAGGGGTTGGACTTCTGGAAGACCATGCCCACGCGGCGGCGCAGGTCCACCACGTCCACGTTGCGATCATGGATGCTCGTGCCCTCGAGCAGCACGGTACCCTCGTGGCTGGAGCCGGGGATGAGATCATTCATCCGGTTGAGCGAGCGCAGGAAGGTGGACTTGCCGCAGCCCGAGGGACCGATGAGCGCCGTGACCTGGTGCTCGGGCAGGGTGAGGCTCACGGAGCGGACGGCCACCTTGGCGCCGTAGCGCAGCGTGAGGGCGCGCGACTCCATCTTGATGCGCGCGGGAGTGGGAGAGGAGAGGGGCATGGCACGCTTTGCGTCAGTGGGCCGCGGCGGCGCGCCGGCGGGTGCGGGCGCGGATGAGCACCGCGACGAGGTTGAGGGCGAAGGTGAGCGCGAGCAGCACCAGCACCGTGGCGTAGAGCAGGGGCCGGGTGGCCTCCACGTCCGGGGACTGGGTGGCCAGCACGTAGGAGTGGTAGCCCAGGTGCATGAACTGGGAGTTCATCGAGCGGGGCAGGTCCGGCAGGAAGTAGGCCGCGCCGGTGAAGAGGATGGGGGCCACCTCGCCCGCGCCGCGGGAGATGGCCAGCACGGCGCCGGTGAGGATGCCCGGCAGCGCGCCCGGCAGCACCACGCGCACGAGCGTCTGGCTCTGGGTGGCGCCCAGGGCGAGGCTCGCCGTGCGGTGATCCATGGGCACCGCCTTGAGCGCCTCCTCGGTGGAGACGATGACCACGGGCAGGGTGAGCACCGCCAGCGTGAGCGAGGCCCAGAGGATGCCCGGCTGGCCCCAGTGCAGCTCCTGGTAGCCGAGCAGCCGGTCCATGTTGCCGCCCACGAAGTGGATGAAGAAGCCCACGCCGAACAGGCCGAAGACGATGGAGGGCACGCCCGCCAGGTTCACCACGGCCACGCGCACCGCGCGCGCGAGCAGCGAGCCCGGGGGCGCGTACTCGTGCAGGTACACCGCCGTGAGCACGCCCACAGGCATCACCGCGAGCGTCATGAGCAGGGTGAGCGCCGCCGTGCCATACAGGGCCGGGAAGATGCCGCCGCCCATCATGCCGTCGGAGGGGGGCTCGGAGAGGAATTTCCAGGTGAGGTGGCCCGCGCCGCCGCGCACCACGTCCAGGAGGATGACGGCCAGGAGCGCGACGATGAGCAGCGCGGCGAGGCCGGTGAGGGACGTGAGCGCTGCGCCCACGGCCCTGCGCCAGGTGTGTTTCATGCTCCGGCTCCGGACAGGCGCTTGAGGACCCGCCGGGTCCAGGTGTTCGCCAGCATGTTGAGGATGAAGGTGAAGAGGAAGAGCTCCACCCCGAGGAAGAACAGGAGCGAGTAGTGCGGGCTGCCCACCACCACCTCGCCCATCTCCGCGGCGATGGTGGCCGAGAGCGTGCGCGCCGAGTCCGTGAGCGACGCGGAGACGATGGCCGCGTTGCCCGAGGCCATCAGGACGATCATCGTCTCGCCGATGGCGCGGCCGAAGCCCAGCACGCACGCGGCGAGGATGCCCGGGGCGGCCGCCGGCAGCACCACCTTCCACGCCGTCTCCCAGGGCGTGGCGCCGAGCGCCAGGGAGGCCTCGCGGTAGCTGCGCGGCACCGCCGTGAGCGCGTCCTCGGTGACGGTGAAGATGACGGGGACGATGGCGAGCGACAGGCCGAGGCCCGCCACCAGCGCGTTGAGTCGCGAGCTCACGCCGAAGGTGTCCTGCATGATGCTGGCGAGCACCATCAACACGAAGAAGCCCAGCACCACCGAGGGCACGCCCGCGAGCAGCTCGATGGTGGGCTTGAGCACCTCGCGCAGCCTGCGCGGCGCGAACTCGGCCGCGAACAGCGCGCCCGCCACGCCCACGGGCACCGCCACCACCATGGACACGAGCGTCGTCTTGAGCGTGCCGATGAAGAGCGGAATCATGCTCACCTTGGGCACCGACGACACCGGCTGCCACATGAAGGTGGCGGGCCGGCCCGCGCGCGTCACCTGGGGCAGGAACATCTTGGAGAGGCTCGCCTCGTGCCGGGCCTCGGCGTCCAGGAAGAGCGCGAGCGCCTCCTTGGCCACGAAGACGAGGATGAGCACCAGCGCGGCGATGCCCGTGAAGGCCATGGCCGTGATGACGCCGGCGATGACCTTCTCGCGCAGTTGTCTGCGCCGGGCCGCGGAGGACAGCTTCGGTGCCACGGCCACCATTCCCACGAGTCCCTGACCCTGCATGCTCACCTGTCTATCCATGTTTGCCTCGGGACTCTTGTGACAATCGCGTGACGCGGAGGACGTCGTGGGGTGGGGGACTACTTCACCGGGAAGTAGCCGACCTTCGTGGCGAGCGCCTGTCCTTCGGGCGACAGGATGTAGTCGAGGAAGGCCTTGGTCTCGCCCTCGGGCCTGGCGCGCAGGTAGAAGTAGAGCTCGCGCGAGAGCGGGTACTTGCCGCTCTTGATGTTGGCCTCGCTCGGGGCGATGGCCTCCTTGCCCTGGAGCACCTTGAGCTCCTTGATGCCCTTGGCGTAGGCGGCGCCGCCGTAGCCGATGCCGTTCTTCTCCTTGGCCACGGCGTTCACCACCGCGGCGGTGCCCGGCAGCGTCTGGGCGCTCGGGGTGTAGTCCTCGCCCTTGAGGACGTGATCCTTGACGAACACGTAGGTGCCCGAGGAGTTCTCACGCGAGTAGACGACGATGGGGGCGTCCGGGCCGCCCACGTCCTTCCAGTTGGTGATGTCGCCCAGGTAGATGTCGCGCAGCTGCTCGGCGGTGAGCGCGTCGAGCTTGTTGGACTCGTTGACGTAGAACGTCACGCCGTCCTTGGCCACGGCGATCTCGGTGGCCTTGCTCTTGGTGCGAGCGCTCAACTGCTGGTTCTCCGTGTCCTTGATGGGGCGGCTGGACATGGCGATGTCCGTGGTGCCGTTGATGAGGGCGGACAGGCCCACGCCCGAGCCGCCCCCCGTCACCTGCAGCTTGGTGTTGGGGTTCTTCTTCATGAACTCCTCGGCCCAGCGCTGGCCGAGGATGACCAGGGTGTCCGAGCCCTTCACGGTGACCGTGCCGGCGCGGGAGGAGCCCGGGAGCACGAGCAGCAGGAGCGAGGCGAGCGAGGCGATGAACGTCTTCATGAGGTACGTCTCCTTGGGAAGGCTTGAGAAAGGCGGAGGGACGGGGCTCAGGCCGCGTCCGGGGCGACGATGCGGTAGCCCACGCCGCGCACCGTCTCGAGGTAGGCGCGCGCGGCGCCGAGCTTGTCGCGCAGACGCATGATGTGGGTGTCGATGGTGCGCGTCTCCAGGTGGCTGGACAGGCCCCAGACCTCCTCGAGCAGGTGCTCGCGCGACTGCACCCGGCCCACGCGGCTGAGCAGGTGCTCGAGCAGACGGAACTCCAGCGCGGTGAGCGGCACCTCCTTGTCGTCCACGTAGAAGCGGTGGGCGTGGGTGTCGAGCGTGAGGGGGCCGAGCTTGAGCGCCGCGGAGGCATCCTCCCGGCCCGGGTTGCCCCGGCGGAGGATCGCCTTGAGCCGCAGCACCAGCTCGCGCACGCTGAAGGGCTTGGTGACGTAGTCGTCGGCACCCACCTCGAAGCCACGCACGCGGTCGGCTTCTTCTCCGCGCGCGGTGAGCATGACGATGAGCACGTCGCGCGTGGACGCGGTGGAGCGCAGCTGCCGGCAGACCTCCACGCCGGACATGTCTGGCAACATCACGTCCAGCAGGACGACATCCGATGGCTGCTCGCGGGAGGCCTGGAGCGCGGCCTCCCCGGTGGTGGCCACGCGGGTGGAGAAGCCCGCGGAGCGCAGATTGAAATCGATGAGCTCGGCGAGGTCTCGCTCGTCATCGACGATGAGGACGTGGGGCATGACGGCGGCGCACTCTGGACCGTGCTGTTCGCGGTCCCGTGGCACGCTTGCGACAAATGCGTGACATCCGCCCCTGGACAGGGCGCGACGCGGTGCGGCTCAGCCGTCCAGGTCCTGCACGGTGGACAGCGGCAGGGGCTCCTCGTCGATGGGCATGTTGGGACCCTCCTCGCCCTCGAGGTGATGGGGCAGGGCGGGTTCCACGACGGGCATGTCCAGGGGAAGGGGCCGGGGCGGGAGGTTGGCGCCTGGGGGCGGGCGCAGCACCGGCCCGGGCGGGGGCAGCCCCGAGTGGCGGCGCGCGGCCTCCATCAGCGCCTTGTGGTGGCGGTAGCGCGCCTCGACGAGCTTGTGGATGAGGAGCGGACCGCCGGGCACGCGGCGCGCGGTGAGGGCCTGGGTGGCCTTGCGCACCGGGTAGCGCACGCGGCGGATCTGCACGCGCCAGCCGCGAGGCGTGAAGGTGAAGACGCCATAGGCCGGGCGCAGGTCCCCATCGCGGGGGATGCCGGCGCTGGCCACGTCGGCGATGAGCAGCCGGCCCACGCGGCGGCGGTAGGGGAAGTGCAGGTGGCCGAAGGCACACGCGGCCGCGTCCAGGTGCTGGAAGTAGCGGCGCACGGTGTTCTCGTCGAGCGTCGGGTCCAGCGAGTCCTCGAGGTTGCGCGGATTGGCGTGGCAGACGAACAAGTCCTGCCCGCGGCGCGGCGAGTAGCGCGTGGAGAAGGGCATGGCGCCCAGGCGCTTGAGCCACGCCTCTCCGAGCTGATCCCGCGTCCACTGGAGCAGCTCCGTCTTCCAGTGGTCGCGCTCGCGGTAGGCGCCGCCGAGGTAGTGGCCCGCGAGGTAGCAGTCGGTGTTGCCCATGATGAGGGCATGGCAGCGATCGAAGAGCAGCTCCACCGTCTCGCGCGGATGCGCGCCGCGCAGGGCCAGGTCTCCGGCGGCCACGATGTAGTCGGGGGCAACGCGGGCGATGTCCTCGAGGACGGCCTCGCAGGCGGGGAGGTTCCCGTGAATGTCGGCGAGGATGGCAACCCGCATGGCTGCGGCATCCTAACCCGCCGCCGCCTCCGAGGGCACCGTCGCTGGAAGGAAAATCGTGAAGGTGGAGCCCTCGTTCGGCTGGCTCTCCACCCTGATCTCTCCGCCCATGGCGCTCAACAGGTGCTTGACGATGGACAGGCCCAGGCCCGTGCCCCCCATGTCCCGGCTGCGGCCCTTGTCCACCCGGTAGAAGCGCTCGAAGATGCGCGCCAGGTGCCGCGACTCGATGCCCACCCCGCTGTCGTGCACGTGCACCACGCACCGCCCGTCTTCCCGGCCGCCGCTCACCGTCACCCGTCCGCCCTCGGGCGTGTACTTCACCGCGTTGTCCAGCAGGTTGAGCAGCACCTGCTCGAGCCCTCGCTCGTCTCCTCGGGCGACGAGGTCCGGGGGCACGTTCAGCTCGAGCGCGATGCGCTTGCCCTGGGCCTTGTGCCGGACGACCTCCGCGGCCCGGGTGGACACGAGCGCCATGGAGACGTCCTGGACCCGCAGCTTCACTTCGCGTGATTCCAACCGGGACAGTTCGAGCAGATCCTCGACCAGCTCCGACAGGCGCTCGGACTGGCGGTGGATGATGTCCACCATCCGGGCCGCGACCTGGGCATCCCCCAGGGCGCCGCCCTGGAGCGTCTCGGCATAGCCGCGGATGGCGGTGATGGGGGTGCGCAGCTCGTGCGAGACGTTGGCGACGAAGTCCTTGCGCACCTTCTCCAGGTGGCGCAGCTCGGTGACGTCGTGGAAGACCGCGGCGCTGCCTGGCAGGTCGCCTCCCAGGGGAGTGACCCGGATGGCCAGCGTGAGAGGGAGCACGCCCTCCAGCGTCAGCTCGAGCCGGGTGGAGGCCCCCTCGTGGCACGCGCGCATCACGGCTTCGTTGAGTGAGTCATGCCGCAGGAGCGCGAGCGGGCGCTGGCCGACGATCTCCCCGGTGGGCCGCAACATGGTGCGCAGCGCGTCGTTGTGGCGCACCACGGTGCCCTCGGCGTCCGTCACCCAGATGCCCTCGGCCATGCCGTCCAGCACGGCGGTGAGGGTGCGGGCCTCCTGGTGCAGGCCGGCGTTGCGCGCGGACATGCGCTGGTGGAGCGACTCCAGGGACCGCTGGAAGAGCGTCACCTCGTCGAACTGCTCCCGCTCGCCCCCGGTGGGCAGGGGGGACGCGGTGCCCTCGGGACGCTGGAGTATCTGCCGGGCGAGCCGGGCGAGGCGGCGCTGGAGCAGCTCGCGCACGGCCACCAGGGTGAGCACGGAGCTCACCAGGGCGGTGAAGGCCACGTAGACGGCGTCCATCTTCCAGCCCAGCAGCAGGAAGAGCACGAGCGCCGCGAGCGCGGGCACCAGCAGGGGAAAGAAGAAGAGGCGCGGGGGCATGGCCGGAGCGGCCTCCGTTGCTCAGGGGGGCGTGAGCTTGTAGCCCACGCCGCGCACCGTCTCGATGATGTCGCCCGCGGGGCCGAGCTTCTCGCGCAAGCGCTTGATGTGGGTGTCCACCGTGCGGGTGTGGATCTCCGCCTGGATGCCCCAGACGTCGGAGAGCAACACCTCGCGCGTCTGCACGCGATCGATGCGCTCCATGAGGGTGCGCAGCAGGCGGAACTCCAGCGCGGTGAGCGCCACGTCCTGGCCCCGGGCGCGCACCTGGTGGCGCGAGGTGTCCAGTTGGATCTCCCCCACGGACAGCTGGGCCTCCGGTCCTTCCTCCGTGTCCGCGCGCCGCAGCACCGCCTTGACCCGCAGCAGCAGCTCGCGCACGGAGAAGGGCTTCACCACGTAGTCGTCCGCGCCCAGCTCCAGGCCCTGGATGCGATCGGACTCCTGGCCCTTGGCGCTCACGATGATGACGGGCACCTTGCGCAGCTCGGCGTCGCTCTTGAACAGGCGCAACACCTCGCTGCCCGCCAGGTCCGGCAACATCAAGTCCAACAGCAGCAGGTCCGGCAGCTGGGCGCGTGCCCGGGCCAGACCACTCGCGCCCGAGCCCACCGCCTCCGCCTCGAATCCCGCGGCTCGGAGGTTGTACTCCACCAGTCCGGCCAGATCCTGCTCGTCCTCGATGATCAGGATGCGCGCCATCACTCCTCCAGGCTCCAGGCTTTCACGGCGCATGGCCTACCAGATGGAAGGTGACGAGGTCGTGACGCTTTCGTGACAAGCGTTCACGGAGCGATCGTCGGATCGCACTCCACCGCCGTGAGGGTGATGGGGGCGGCGATGAGGGGCTCGTTGCGCGTGGCGCTGACGGAGTCCAGGTAGTTGCAGGAACTGCCGAGCAAGCGCGGCGGGTTGGTGCGCGAGAGCGCCTCGATGATGACGACGTAGTCGCGGCCCACGGGGATGTCCGCGCTCATCTGCTGGGTGCCGCCCTCCGACAGCGCCGCCGGGAAGCGCAGCGCGCGCCCCTTCTTGCCGTTCGGCCCCTGGAGGACGACCAGCTCCTCCGACTTCACCTGTTGCTGGACACAGGCGCGCTGCAGCTCGGCGCACCGGCGCTCCCGGCCGTCGCGCAGCACCACCACCTGGAAGGCGCCCACCTCGGAGGCGACCGCCTGTGACATGCGCAGCTCGAGGCCGAGTCCCGTACCGGCTTCAGACGGGGCACCGCAGCCCAGGGCGAGCGTGGCACCCAACAGCAAGGAGAGGAAGGGACGAGGGCTCATGGGGTGGGGGCATCCGGCTCGACGCGGACGATGATGGGAACGCTGCCGCGCTCCTCGGAGGTGGCGTAGACGACGGCACCCGCGGTGCCCGCGACCACCACGGCGCCCACGGCCACCCAGAGCCAGGGGCTCTTGTACCAGGGACGCGCGCCGGGTGTGGCCACCGCGCCGGGCGTGGGGGCCACCTGGAAGACGAGCGGGTTGAAGGCATCTCCCCGGCCCGCGAGCCGCCGCTGCGCCGCGTCCGCCACCTCGAAGTAGTACTCCACCTCGTAGGCCGAGGCGCTGGCGGGAATCTCGTAGGCGGGCAGGGTGGCGACGTAGCGCTCCTTGTTGGTGCGATCCCGCGTGAAGTCCACCGAGCTGTAGGCCTGCGCGCCCGCGCGCCGGTAGAACAGCCGCGCCCGGGCCCCGAGCGCCATGTCCTGGATGTACGCCACCGCCGTCTCCGGCGCGCCGCCCTCGGTGTCCGGCAGGGGATCCACCTGGAGGGTGACGGGCCGCACGCGCCGGTTCTTGATGTCCTCCTTGATGCGCGCGTAGAGCGAGCGGATCTTCGGGGGCGCGGTGCGCGGCAGCTCGTAGTCCGGCCGCGCCTGCAGGAGCATCTCGTAGGCCTCGCGCGCCCGCGCCTCGTCCCCCAGGTACAGGGAGGTGAGACCGAGCAGGCGGTAGAGCTCCACGAGCTGATCATCGGTGACGTCGGGAGCGTCGAGTCCGGCCTCCAGGGTCCGGACCGCTTCCTCGAACTCGCCGCTTTCGATCTGCGCCTGCGCGCGGGCGATTTCCGGGCGGGCGGGGGCCGTCTGGAACAACAAGGGCCCTGGGAACAAGGGCTTCGCCAGCGAGGCGCCGGGAGTCAGCAGGCTCGCCATCAAGATGCTCGCCACCACGTGCTGCCACCGAACGTACATTGGCCGCCACCCTAGCAGACGGTCAGGCCCCGCTCTAGTTTGGGACCAGGGGTGAAACCCTGGGCGCCCGGACACATCTATGGGTGTTCTGGCGCGTTGACTGCGGGAGGGGGCCTCCCCATGATGCGCGCCCCTTTTTGGACAGGACGAACAGCTGTGTCGATGCGCGTAAAGATTGAAGAGATTCGAGACGAAGGGCTCAAGTTGAACGAGCGGATGAGCCTGGAGCAGCTCGGCACCGCGCTCGAGGGCTCTGGTTTCCGTGCCACCGAGCCCCTGGCGGTCTCGGCCAGCCTGCGCAAGGTGGGCGGGGGCGTGTTGTTGCAGGGCCAGTTCACCTCGCGCGTGACGGCGGCGTGCAAGCGCTGCCTGGCCGACTCGGTGCTGGAGCTGCCCACTTCCTTCACCATCAACCTGGTGCCCGAGTCGCTGGCCCGGGGCGATGACGTCCTGGACGAGGAGGAGCAGGCGGAGAAGGACCGGGGCCAGGGCGAGAGCGGCGGCTCGTTCGCGCTGGATGACGCCGACGAGGAGCTGTTCGACGGCAAGATCATCGACCTGGAGCCCATCGTGCGCGAGCAGGTGCAACTGGCGCTGCCGATGAACGCCGTGTGCCGCGAGGACTGCAAGGGCCTGTGCGCGCAGTGCGGCCAGAACCTCAACGAGAAGCAGTGCGACTGCGCGGCGAAGTACGTGGATCCGCGCTTCGAGGCGCTCAAGAACATCAAGCTCCAGAGCTGAACCCGGGGCGGGGGGCTCCTGGCCTCGGGCCGGGAGTCCAAAGCAGAAAGGCCGCCCCTCCGTTGGATGGAGGGAGCGGCCTTCTTGCCTTCCTGGTTCCGCGAACGGGGAACTCAGGCCTGGGCGGGAATCGTCTCGCGGCCCTTGTAGTGGCCGCACGCCGAGCAGGCGCGGTGGGGAAGGATGGGCTCCTTGCAGTTGGAGCACTGAATCACCTGCACCGCGCTGCGCAGGTTGTTGTTGGCCGCACGGCGGCGGTCACGACGCATCTTGGACGTACGCTTCTTGGGAACACCCACGGCTCACCTCTATATCGTCACGGCCCTGGACCACCGGGGCATCCCCACCGGTCCCGACCGGCAAAAGCTCGGAAGGCGGCGGACCCTAGCCGCTCAAGGCGTGTGAGTCAACGCGACAGTGGATCAACAGAATCCCGGCGGGGGTCCCCTCCATTCTGCCCCCCTCGCCCCGGAGCGTCCATGGAAGGATGCGCCCGCGATGAGGCTCGTCCTGGATGCGATGGGGGGTGACCATGCCCCCGAGGCCCCCGTGCGGGGCGCCCTCCTGTTCGCGCGTGAGCACCCGGAGCATGACGTGGTGCTCGTGGGGGCACCCGCGCGCCTGGATGCGTGCCTGGCCCGCGAGGGAGGCGCACCGCGCAACGTGCACCCCTACCCCGCGACCGAGGTGGTGGAGATGGAGGAGGACGCCTTCGCCGCCATCCGCCGCAAGAAGGACTCCTCCCTGCGGGTGGGGTTCGAGCTGGTGCGCCGGGGCGAGGCCCAGGCGCTGGTGTCGGCGGGGCACTCGGGCGCGGTGATGGCCGGGGCGCTGTTGCTGCTCGGACGTCTGCCCGGGGTGGAGCGCCCGGCGATCGCCACGCTGCTGCCCACGCTCAAGGGCCCGGGGCAGTGCCTGTTGCTGGACTCCGGGGCCAACGTGGAGTGCCGCCCCGTGCACCTCGCGCAGTGGGCGGTGCTCGGCGGTGCCTACATGCGCGCCCTGCTGGGCATCGAGCGGCCGCGCGTGGCGGTGCTCTCCAACGGAGAGGAGCCCTCCAAGGGCACGGCGCTCACGCGCGAGGCCTCCGCGCTGCTGCGGCGCTCGGATCTGCGCTTCACCGGCTACGTCGAGGGCCGGAGTCTCTTCTCCGGGGACGTGGAGGTGGTGGTCACCGATGGCTTCACCGGCAACGTGGTCCTCAAGACGACCGAGGGGGCGGCCGCGGGGGTGACGGGCTTGTTGCGCTCGGCGATCGAGCGGGGAGGGCTGCCGCTCAAGCTGGGGGCCCTGTTGCTGCGGCCCATCTTCGCGGGGTTGAAGACGCGGTTGGACTACGCGGAAGTCGGCGGCGCCCCGCTGCTCGGCATCGAGGGGGTGGGCATCGTGGCCCATGGCCGCAGCTCGCCCCGGGCCATCCAACAGGCCCTGGTTGCCGCCCTGCGCAACGCCGAGGCGGGACTGCGGGCCGAGTTGACGCGATGCATCGCCCAGGCGGCCTCCTGGCTCCCCGTGCGTCAACGCGGTGGGACGAGGGCGTGGAGGGGATCCTCCGAGGAGCCGGGGGGGTTGAGACGTTAAGTGCTGGCCCAAGGCAGGCGAATGCGGCAAGAGGGCGTCTCCGCCCCCCTGGCCACGATGCCCGAGGGCGCGCCCCCTCCGGGAGGGCGACAGGCACGGGGAGCGGGAATCATTCGGGAGGGAGCAAGCCGTATGTCCAAGATCGCGTTCATCTTCCCCGGCCAGGGCAGCCAGACGGTCGGCATGGGGAAGGACCTGTACGAGAAGTTCCCCGAGGCCCGGGCCGTCTTCGAGGCCGCCGACGAGGCGCTGGGCGAGAAGCTCACCCAGCTCATGTTCGAGGGCCCTGAGGCCGGGCTCAAGCTGACAGCCAACACGCAGCCGGCCATCCTCACGGTGTCGGTGGCGGCGCACGCCGTCTTCTCCAAGCGGGGCCCGGCGCCCGCGTTCGTCGCGGGACACTCCCTGGGCGAGTACTCGGCGCTGGTGGTGTCGGGCGCGCTGTCGCTGCCGGACGCGGTGCGGGCGGTGCGCGCCCGGGGCTCCTTCATGCAGGAGGCGGTGCCCGAGGGCGTGGGGGCCATGGCCGCCATCCTCGGCCTGACGCCGGACAAGGTGAAGGCGGCGTGTGACGAGGCGGCGCAGGGCCAGGTGGTGTCGCCTGCCAACTACAACTCGCCCGAGCAGACGGTCATCGCGGGCAATGCCCAGGCGGTGGAGCGCGCCGGGGCGAAGTGCAAGGAGCTGGGCGCCAAGCGCGTGATGCCGCTGCCCGTGTCCGCCCCCTTCCACTGCGCGCTGATGGATCCGGTCAAGCCGCGCCTGGCGCAGGTGTTCTCCGGGGTGAAGGTGTCCGCCCCGAGCGTGCCGGTGGTGACCAACGTGGAGGCGCGCCCCAACGCGGACGCGGCGCGCGTGGTGCCGCTCCTGCTCGAGCAGGTGAGCGCGCCGGTGCGGTGGATCGAGTGCGTGGAGGCGCTCAAGGCCGAGGGCGTCACGCGCCTCGTGGAGCTGGGCCCGGGCAAGGTGCTCAGCGGCCTCACCAAGCGCATCAGCAAGGACCTCGAGTCGTTCAACGTGGAAGATTCCGCGAGCCTGGAGAAGGTCCTCGCGGCCCTGGGAGCCTGAGAGATGAGCACGTTCAAGGACAAGGTGGTGCTGGTGACGGGTGGCTCGCGCGGAATCGGCCGGGCCATCTCGGTGGGCTTCGCGAAGCAGGGCGCCAAGGTGGTGATCGGCTACGCGGGCAATGAGGCCGCGGCGCAGGAGGCCCTGGGGCTCGTCCAGGCCGCGGGCGCCCAGGGTGAGATCATCCGCTTCGACGTGGCGGACACCGCCGCGTGCGCGAGCACCGTGGATCATGTCGTCAAGACGCACGGCCGCCTGGACGTGCTCGTGAACAACGCGGGCATCGCGGTGGACGGCCTGGTGATGCGCTTGAAGGACGAGGACTGGGACCGGCAGCTCGACACCAACCTCCGGGGCGCCTTCGCGCTCATCCGCGCCGCCAGCCGGCCGATGATGAAGCAGAAGGGTGGGGCCATCATCAACCTCACCTCCGT
Source organism: Cystobacter fuscus (assembly GCF_044360685.1). Classification (GTDB taxonomy): domain Bacteria; phylum Myxococcota; class Myxococcia; order Myxococcales; family Myxococcaceae; genus Cystobacter; species Cystobacter fuscus_C. The sequence continues at coordinate 4,089,216 of NZ_CP043491.1, forward strand.
GGTGGGGGAGATGGGCAACGGCGGACAGGCCGCCTACTCGGCGTCCAAAGCGGGCCTCATCGGGTTGACCAAGTCGGTGGCCAAGGAGCTGGCCAGCCGCAACATCCGGGTGAACGCGGTTTCCCCGGGCTTCATCGCCACGGACATGACGGCCTACCTCGAGGGTGAGACGCGCGAGAAGATGCTGGGCGCCATCCCCCTGGGCCGTCTGGGCTCGGCCGAGGAGGTCGCCCAGGCGGTACTTTTCCTCGCCAGCGACGCCGCCACCTACATCACCGGAGAGGTACTCAAGGTGAACGGCGGCATGTACATGTAGCCAAGGGTTGGATCGGCGCGGAGCCTGGAGTATACCGCGCCCGCCTTTACAGGGTCCGGGGAGTATGCTGGACCGTCACGCGGTTTCCGGAGGAATCAACACCTATGTCGACTTCTGCTATCGAGGCCAAGGTCAAGTCCATCATCGCCGACCAGCTGGGCGTGGGTGAGGAGGAGATCAAGCCCGAGTCCTCCTTCATCGAGGATCTGGGCGCTGACAGCCTCGACATCGTGGAACTGGTCATGGCGATGGAGGAGGAGTTCGAGGTCGAGATCCCCGACGAGGAGGCAGAGAACATCAAGACCGTCGGCGACGCCATCAACTACGTCAACACCCACAAGAAGTAGGCAGCAGTCGAAGGGCCGGGGAGCGCTGGTCCCGCCCAGCGTTCCAACGCAGCAGCGCGGTATTTGGAGAGTCACGTGTCAAACCGACGAGTCGTCATCACCGGGACCGGAATCATCACGGCACTGGGAACCGGCACCGAGAAGAACTGGCAGGCGATGCTCGCCGGTCAATCCGGGATCGGAACCATCACCCGCTTCGAACTGGGGAAGATGGATACCCGCTTCGCGGGTGAGGTGAAGGACTTCCAGCCCGAACAGTTCATCGACCGGCGCGAGGTGCGCCGCATGGATCTGTTCGCCCAGTACGCGCTCGCCGCGGCGGACATGGCCGTGAAGGAAAGCGGGCTGCCCATCGGGCCGGACGCTCCCCACGGCTACCAGGCCGAGAAGGTGGGCGTCATCGTCGGCTCGGGCATCGGTGGCATCTCCTCGCTGGAGGAGCAGCACCGCAAGGGCCTGGAGAAGGGGTTCGACCGGCTCTCTCCCTTCTTCATCATCCAGATGATCATCAACATGGCGCCTGGCCTCATCTCCATGCGCTATGGGTGCAAGGGGCCCAACTGGTCGCCCGTGTCCGCCTGCGCCACCAGCGCGCACGCCATCGGCGAGGCGTGGAAGTCCATCCGCCTGGGCGAGTGCGACGCGGTCATCGCCGGTGGGGCCGAGGCCGCCATCACGCCGCTGGGCATGGGCGGCTTCTCGGTGATGAAGGCGCTGTCCAACCGCAACGATGATCCCACGCGCGCCAGCCGCCCGTTCGACAAGGAGCGCGACGGCTTCGTGATGGGCGAGGGCGCGGGCATCATCGTGCTCGAGGAGCTGGAGCACGCGAAGAAGCGCGGCGCCAACATCCTGGCGGAGCTGGTGGGCTACGGGGCCAACTCGGACGCGCACCACGTGACGCAGCCGGCCCCCGAGGGCGAGGGCGCGGCGCGCTGCATGCGCCTGGCGCTCGCCTCCGCGGGGATGAACCCCGAGGACGTGGGCTACATCAACGCGCACGGCACCTCGACGCCGTTCAACGACGCCAACGAGACCAAGGCCATCAAGACGGTCTTCGGTGCGCACGCCAGGAAGCTGCCCGTCTCCTCCACCAAGTCGATGACGGGCCACATGCTCGGCGCGGCCGGTGGCGCCGAGGCCGTGGTGAGCGTGATGACGCTCCAGCGCGGGGTCATCCCGCCGACCATCAACCTGACCTCGCCGGATCCCGAGTGCGATCTGGACTACGTGCCCAACCAGGCGCGTGAGCAGCGCGTGGACGCGGTGATGAGCAACTCGTTTGGTTTTGGTGGCACCAACGCGGTGTTGGTGTTCAAGCGCTTCCGGTAGTCCCCGCGCCCCCTTCGCTCGTGCAGAGGGGGCTCGGCTCGTGTCCGATCCAGTCCCGGGTGGAGGAGGGCTCTCATGAAGGTCATCATCGCGTCGGATCATGCGGGACTGGAGCTGCGCCGTGAGCTGGTGAAGGCGCTCCAGGAGCTGCGCGTCGAGGTGGATGACGTGGGCCCCTCCAGCGCCGAGTCCGTGGACTACCCGGACTATGCCCGCCTGGTGTCCCGGGCGGTGGCCGAGGGGAGCGCCACCCGGGGCGTGCTCGTGTGTGGCACGGGCATGGGCATGGCCATCATGGCCAACAAGCACCCGGGCATCCGCGCGGCGTTGTGCACGGACGAGTTCGTGGCCCGCATGGCGCGCGCCCACAACGACGCGAACGTGTTGTGCCTGGGGCAGCGCGTGGTGGGCGGCGGACTCGCCCGCAGCATCCTGGAGGCCTTCCTGGCCACCCCCTTCGAAGGCGGGCGGCACCAGCGGCGTCTGGACAAGATTCGAGAGGCCGAGTCCCGCTGAGGGCCGGCCTTCCAACCGAGGAGACACAATCCATGGAGAACACCCGTCTTCTGGCCGAGGTCGATCCCGAGATCGCCCGTGCCATCCAGGACGAGACGCGGCGCCAGGAAGAGGGCCTGGAGCTGATCGCCTCGGAGAACTTCGTCAGCCCCGCGGTGCTGGAAGCGGCCGGCTCGGTGCTCACGAACAAGTACGCGGAAGGCTACCCCGGCAAGCGCTACTACGGCGGCTGCGAGGTGGTGGACGTGGCCGAGACGCTCGCCATCTCCCGCGCCCGGGAGCTCTTCGGCGCCGAGTACGCCAACGTCCAGGCCCACTCGGGCAGCCAGGCCAACATGGGCGCCTACATGGCGCTGATGAAGCCGGGGGACACCCTGCTCGCGTTGGATTTGAACTCGGGCGGCCACCTCACCCACGGCTCCGCGTTCAACTTCTCCGGCAAGCTGTACAAGGCCGTGCACTACGGCCTCACCCGGGACACCGAGACGATCGACTACGCGCAGGCCGCCGCCCTGGCCAAGGAGCACAAGCCGCGCGTGGTGGTGGTGGGGGCCTCGGCCTATCCGCGCATCATCGACTTCGCGAAGTTCCGCGAGATCGCCGACAGCGTGGGCGCGGCGCTCATGGTGGACATGGCGCACATCGCGGGCCTGGTGGCCGCGGGGCTGCATCCCTCGCCGGTGCCCGTGGCGGACATCGTCACCAGCACCACCCACAAGACGCTGCGCGGCCCGCGCGGCGGCCTCGTGCTGAGCAAGGAGCCCTACGCCAAGACGCTCAACAGCCAGATCTTCCCGGGCATCCAGGGCGGCCCGCTCATGCACGTCATCGCCGCCAAGGCCGTGGCCTTCCGCGAGGCGCTCAGCCCCGAGTTCAAGGCCTACCAGAAGCAGATCGTCGCCAACGCCCAGGCGCTCGCCGAGGCGCTGCAGAAGGGCGGCCTGCGGCTGTGCTCGGGCGGCACGGACAACCACCTGATGCTCGTGGACCTGCGCCCCAAGAAGCTCGTGGGCAAGGTGGCCGAGGAGGTGCTCGGCAAGGCGGGCATCACGGTGAACAAGAACATGATTCCGTTCGACCCGGAGAAGCCCACGGTGACGTCGGGCGTGCGCATCGGCACCCCGGCCCTCACCACGCGCGGAATGAAGGAGGCGGAGATGGCCACCGTGGGCGCGCTGGTGGTCGAGGCGCTGGACAACGCCTCGGACGAGCAGCGGCTCGCCAGCATCCGGGGCCGCATCCAGGAGTTCACCCGGAGCTTCCCGCTCTACGCCTCGCGCCTGAAGTAGCGCGTGCCATGCGTTGCCCCTTCTGCCAGGACCCCGAGAACAAGGTCATCGACTCGCGCGAGTCGCATGAGGGGTCCGTCATCCGTCGGCGCCGCGAGTGTCTGCAATGCAAGCGGCGCTTCACCACGTACGAGCGCGTGGAGGAAATCTACCCGCTCATCGTGAAGAAGGATGGCCGGCGCGAGACGTTCGATCGGGACAAGCTGCTCGCGGGGTTGCAGAAGGCGTGCGAGAAGCGGCCGGTGTCGGCGGACCAGCTCGAGGAGACGCTGGTCGCCGTGGAGCGGCTGCTGCAAGGGGTAGGGGAGAAGGAGGTACCCTCGTCGGTCATCGGCGAGGAGGTGATGCGCCGGCTGCACGCGCTGGACGAGGTGGCCTATGTGCGCTTCGCCTCGGTGTACCGGAGCTTCCGTGACATCACCGAGTTCATGGCGGAGCTCAAGGACTTGCTGTCGGACCGGACGCGCGAGCAGAAGTCGCCGCGTCCGCCGGACAAGGACGGGTAACGGGCGATGCGGCTCTTGACGCGAGCACGGTTGCAGGCGGGGCGCGCCCCCCGGGCCAAGCGCACGGCGGATTTCGATCGGGCGGTGGCCGAGTTCTTCATGCGTCTGGCACTGGAAGAGGCCGCCAAGGGGCTCGGCCGAACCAGTCCCAACCCGGTGGTGGGCGCGGTGCTGGTGAAGGGTGGCCGCATCATCGCGCGCGGCTATCACCGCCGGGCCGGCACGGCGCACGCCGAGGTGGTGGCGCTGGAGGCCGCGGGAGCCAAGGCGCGCGGCGCGGATCTCTACACGACGCTGGAGCCGTGTGATCACTACGGGCGCACGCCGCCGTGCAGTCAGGCGCTGATCGACGCGGGCGTGCGCCGGGTCATCACCGCCTCGTCGGATCCCAACCCCAAGGTGAATGGCAAGGGCGTCGCCCGGCTGCGGCGCGCCGGCGTGGAGGTGCTCACCGGGGTGCTCAAGGACGAGGCGGATCAGCTCAACCGCCCCTTCTTCAAGGCGATGCGCACCGGTCTGCCCTTCGTCACGCTCAAGGCGGCGGTGACGCTGGACGGCAAGCTGGCCACGGCCACGGGCGACTCGCGTTGGGTGACGGGGGAAGAGGCCCGAGCCTGGGTGCACCGGCTGCGCGATCGGGTGGATGTCATCCTCGTGGGAGCCACCACCGCCCGCAGGGACAACCCTCAGCTCACCACACGCCTGCCCGGGGGAGCGGGGAAGGATCCGGTGCGCGTGGTGGTGGACTCGCACCTGCGCCTGCCCTCCACGCTCCAGGTCTTCACCCAGCGCTCCTCCGCGCGCACCGTGGTGGCCACGCTGGAGGACCCCACGGCCCGCAAGGCCAAACGCCTGCTCGCGACGGGCGCCGACGTCTGGCAGCTCCCGGAGAAGCAGGGCCGGGTGGATCTCGAGGCCCTCATGCGCCGCCTCGCCAAGGTGGGCCTCAACCACGTCCTGGTGGAGGGCGGGGCGGAGATGTACGGCTCGTTTCTGCGCGAGGAGCTGGCGGACGAGCTGCTGCTCTTCGTCGCCCCCAAGCTCATTGGCGGGGAGGGCCTGTCCTGGTCGGGCTCGCTGGGCGTCAAGCAGATGGCGCGCGCCCTCACGGTGAGCCCGCTCTCCTTCGAGCAGGTGGGAGCGGATCTGCTGCTCCGGGCCCGGCTCTCCGAGCCGAAGGCCCACGGGACGTAAGCCCCGGAGGCCGCGCCCCGCTCAGGAGGCGAGCGCCGTCCGGGAATCCCCCTGTCCCCCACGGCGGTGCACCCGCACGTGGAAGTTGGCCAGCTGCAAGGTGAGAGATGGCTCCGCCGTGATGTGCTGCCCCGGCATCAACTCGAAGCGCACCCGTTGCATCATCAGGCTCATCAGCAGGTTGGCCTCGAGCATGGCGAAGTACTTGCCGATGCACACGTTCGGCCCGTTGCCGAAGGGCACGTAGGCGTGCTTCGGACGCGCCTTCTCCTGCTCCGGGGTGAAGCGCTCGGGGAGGAAGCGCTCGGGCTCGGGGTAGAACTGCTCGTTGCGGTGGAGCACGTAGAAGGAGAGCAGCAGGGAGTCGCCCTTGCGCAGCTTGTAGCCCTCGATGTCGACGTCCTGCAGCACCGTGCGCCCTTGCATGTGGGAGGGCGGGTACAGGCGCAGCGTCTCCTTGAGCACCTGCTGCATGTAGGGCATCCGCTGGATGTCCCCGGCCGTCGGCAGCCGGTCCCCCAGCACGGTGTCCACCTCGTGCTGGAGCTTCTCGTAGACCTCGGGGTTGAGCAGGAGCATGCCCCACACCCAGGCGAGAAACACCGCCGTCGTCTCGTGGCCCGCGGCGAAGAGGGTCACACAATGGTCCCGCAGCTGCTCCTCGTCCATCCCGGTACCGTCTTCATCGCGGTGCGCGAGCATCATCGAGAGCAGATCCCCGCTGTCGCGCCCGCTCTGGCGCCGCTGGGCAATCATCTCCGTCATCCGCCGGGACAGCATGTCGAGGGCCTGGCGCGCGCGGAGGTTGCGGGGGGTGTTCCAGGACATCGGCAGGTGGATCGGGCTCGTGGACAGGTGCTCCGCATGCTCCATGCACGTCGCGACCGCCTCGCTCAGGTCTGACGCCTCATGCTTGAAGTCCACCCCGAAGAGCGTCCTGCCCACGATGCGCAGGGTGAGGTGCGTCATCGCCTCGGGCACGGAGAGGATCTGCCCCTGCGTCCAGCCATCCACGGTGTCGGCCCCCAGCTCCGTCATTCCCGCATCGAGGCTCGCGACGCGGCGGGGCTGGAAGACGGGGGCCATCATCCGCCGCTGCTCCAGGTGCGGCTCCCCGTGGGTGATGAGGAGGCTGTTGGGCCCGAACAGGGGCTTCAGGTGGCGCACGATCGTGCTCGGGGCGAAGAACTCGCCATGCCCCGCCAGCACGGTGGAAATCATGGTCGGCGAATTGACGAAGTAGAAGCGAGCGGGCCCCACGTGGAAGGCGCCAATGTCCGGGAACTCCCGGGCCAGTCTCATGAAGAAGGACAGGCGGTCCGAGGCGAATTCACGGAGACTTCCCAGCAGTGGTATCTCGCCCCGGATGCGGGGGATGGACTTGGGGGCGGGGGACGCGGACACGCTTGAGACTCCTGGCTGACGAGGATGCCCCGGGACGATAGATCGGATAGGGATGGACCGGCCACAGACGCGATGAGCATCGGGGGGCGCGAGCGGGCAGGCAAGGAAGTGGTCGAGCGGAGGGGCGGGCGGTTCACGGCCTCTCCGGGGCAGCAGAGGCCATGCACCCGCTGGAAATCAGCCCACGCCCGTCAGCTCGGCGCTCTTGCGCCACAGCGTCTCCATGGCGGCGTCGTCCTGGGCGGTCTTGGCCTCCCGGGCCACCTTGCTCCGGATGAAGTACTTCGCGCTCACGCCCTCCACTTCGGGCGAGGAGGCCAGGAACACGGAGGTGCGGGCGCCGCCCTCGGCCGAGAGCATGAAGGGAGAGGCGAGCTTCACCAGGTGCTTGAAGATGCCCTCGCTGTTGAGACCGAAGCCGGAGCGCACCACGCCCGGGTGCAGGCTGTTGGCCGTCACCTTCGTGCCCGCCAGCCGCCGGGCCAGGGCGCGGGTGAAGAGGATGTTGGCCAGCTTCGACTTGCCGTAGACCTGCGTACCGCTGTAGCTGCCGCGCTCGGCCTGCAGGTCGTCGAGGAAGTCGAGCGGGACGAAGCGATGGGCCTCGGAGGAGACGGTCACCACGCGCGAGGCGCCGCTGGCCTTGAGCTGCTCCAGCAGCAGGTTGGTCAACAGGAAGTGCGACAGGTGATTGGTGACGAAGGTGGCCTCGAAGCCGTCCGGCGTCACCTTGCGCCGGTCGAGGATGAGGCCCGCGTTGTTGAGCAGCACGTCCAGTCGCGAGTACCTGGCCTGGAAGTCCTGGGCCAGCTGGCGGACGGAAGCCAGAGAGGTGAGATCCGCGAGCAGCAGGTCCAGCCTGGCGTCGGGAACGGTGCGGCGCACCTCGGCGAGTGCGGCCTCTCCGCGGCCCTTGTCTCGTCCCGACAACACAACCGTGGCCCCTTGGCGTGCGAGCGCCCTGGCCGATTCCAAGCCGATGCCCGAGGTGGCTCCGGTGATCAGGCAGACTTTGCCCTCCATGGTTCCCGGCGTCATTCCGTATGGACCTCCAGAAGTGAGCGCCCTTTATACCTCAATCCTGCTGGACGGTTGCTGGTTGCCCCCACAGGGGCAGGTCAGGCACGGCCAGTGGACAGCAGACGCTTTCGTGTGCGATTTTTTGATACGCGTTCAATCGCAAAGGGAATTCATAGATGGCACGTCTCCTTCGGCTCAATGATCTCGCGACGGATGTGTATCCGGCCTCGTGGTATGCTGTGGCCCCAGGCCGGCAACTTCCGCGTGGTGGCATCCTCGAGGTGGATGTCTGTGGGCGCACCCTGGTGCTCTTCCGGACGAGGAGCGGCGAGCTCGGAGCCATGGATCGCTACTGCCCGCATATGGGCGCCTCGCTGGCCTGTGGCAAGGTGGTGGGGGAGCGTATCGTCTGCCCGTTCCACGCGTGGGAGTTCTCCACCTCCGGCGACTGTGCGACCATTCCCTATTTGAAGGAGGGCGCGCGCATCCCCCCCACGGCGCGCATTCCCACCGTCCCCGTGCTGGAGCACCTGGGCTGGGTTTGGGTGTATCACGGGGAGAAGCCCTCCCATGGGCTGCCGGACGTGCCGGAGATGAGGGATCCTTCCTGGGGCGTCATCCACAAGTCGCAGCTCTTCGAGACGCACGCGCTCCACACCGTGGAAAACGGCACGGACGCGGAGCACTTCCGCTACATCCACAAGGTGGACTTCGTGAAGTACGAGGTGGATGTATTCGCGCGCGAGCCGCATCGGCTGGCCTTCCACCTGGACCAGGAACTTCACGATGGGACGAAGCTGCGCACCACCATCGACTACGCGGGTGCGTCCACCATCTTCGGCTCGCTGTATCAGAATGGGAAGCTCCAGGTGCGCTTCATCGCCGCGCCGCTGCCGCAGGGACCCAAGCTCACTCTCTTCCACCTCATCGTGGCCACCCCGAAGCTCCCCGTGCCCCTGCGGCCGTTGGACGGGCTGCTGCGTCGCTACGTCGCCAAGAGGCTCTTCAATGGCGCCACGGACGACTACCTCCCGGTGTGGAAGAAGATGAATCCCGAGCGGCGCCGGGTGCTGGTGGCCGAGGATCGCCTCCAGCAGGAGTTCCGCCGCTACTGGCTGGCCCACATCGAGGGGGTGAATTCCGCGGTGGCAGAAGTCGAGGAGGTCGATGAGATGGACGTCGTCCCTCGCCGCCAGACGGGCACCTGAACCCGGAAGCAGGACGGCTCCTTCTGGGGGGCGTCGGCGCGGGGCACCGGAACGACTCACCGCTCCGTGCCCTGCTCCCGCGCCGCGATGGCCGACGCGGCCCGGCCTCGTTGGAGGCCGGAGCGCATCGTGGTTCCGCCCGCTGTTGTTGACGGCCTTGAGAAGAGGTGCGCTGATAACGTGGGTCCTGGCGCAATGCTTTTTGGGGAGACTTCATGGAACGTCGCCGTTCACAGCGGATCGCGGTCAACCTCGAGGTGGAAGCCAGCGTCACCGACGATGCGCCCCGCTCGGTCGTTCGCGCCGACCCCGTGGACGACAACATCGAACGGGTGAGCTTCTCCACGGAGGGCGCAGGTCAATTCTTCGATGCCCAGATGATGGACCTCTCGGTGAATGGTGCTCGCCTGAGTTCGGAGACGCGACCGCCCCTCCTTTCGCGCATGAGCCTCTCGTTCAGCTTCGCGGAATTCAAACACGTGCAAGCGACGGCGCTGGTCATGTGGCGCACGCGCGCTCCCTCACCCCAGGGCCAGTACAGCTTCGGTGTCCTGTTCGAGGCGATACCGGTGGACGTTCGCATGAGCATCCATAAGCTCATCACCTCGCAGAACGCGTAGGCCCCCTGGCTCGCGACGCGCCGAGGGCTGGCTCCATCGGGCACACGCAGCACGGGAAGTAAAGTGGCCGAAAGGCCCTGTCGCCCGACCACCCGGTGAGAGAGCAGGCGCTCGAGAGCCGTGGTTCGGGGGCTCCTGGGTCGCGTTGGGAGGAGCACGGAGTTCGTCCACGAGGAGGATGCGCGACGTGGCACCTCTTTCCAGGTAACCTCCCTGCTCCAGGGTTCACTGTCAGTGAAAAGTTACGTGTCGCCCAGAGCAGCCGACCAGTCTCGGGTGGTGGAGCTTCCCTGAGCCGACCGCTTCTTTTCCTGAAACAGGTGCACTGGTAGAGTCCACGCAAAACTTCCGTGGGACGGAGTAGAAATCTTGAATCTTGCGAGACGGCAACCCCGAGATCCTCCAAGTGGGGCGGCGCTCCCCCTAGACTCCACGATCTGACCGCACATGCCAGGTCGTGATCTCAGCTTCGGCTCCCGCTTCCCGCCAGCCGCCTCGGCCCACCGGATGGCCGCTCTCCCCGCTCTTCGTCCATCGTCTTCTCCCTCCTCCCTCCCATGATCACCCGGTAACGCCGTCGCTCGACGTCACCGATGGAGCCTGATTGCCATGCCTTCTCTTGAGCAGGCTGAATTCAAGAAGTTGATCAAGCAGTTGGTCAACGCCCCCAACTCGAACGCCTTCCTCGTCGCACCGGCGATGGTCTACTTGATCGGACTCATCACCGGGCTCAACCGGGATGAGGGCATCTGGACCGTGAAGTTCGTGGTGCCCATCACGTTCGCGCTCATTTCGGGTGTGGCGAATCAGATGACCTACGGCCACCTGGTGCGCCAGGCCTTCGCCCTGAACCCCGGCGAGCGCGCCAGTGCCCGGTTGGAGCGAATCATGGTGCTCCCGCGACAGCTCGAGGTGGTGACCCTCCTGCTGTCCTCGATGTCCATCTTGTCCGTGACGACCGTGCCGACGCTCTACTTCGGCAAGAGCCCGTGGGTGATTCCCTGGTCGCTCGCCGTCAACTCCCTGCTGGTCGCCCTGCTGATGCTCCAGGTCCGGCCGACCTGGGAGCGCATCATCCGCCCCTATGCCATCGAGGAGTTCCACCGCAACCCCGAGGCCATTCCCAATGGCTCGGGCTTCTTCTGGATCCGCCAGCGTTGGTACCTGCCGTACGCCTTCGGCATCTTCGTGGCCAGCGCGCTCTCCACCGTGGCGACGGTGCTCGTGCGCGAGGGCTACAACAACTATGCGCACCTGCGCGCGCAGGTGGTTGGCCAGATGAACGTCGATCAGTTCCTGGCCCTGATGGACGCCACCGCGGCGAAGATGAGCAAGGACGCGCTGCTGCCCATCTGTCTGCTGGGCACCTACCTGCTGGTGAGCGCGGCGTTCGCCGCCTGGCAGCTGTCCAGGTACCAGTCCGAGGGCGCCCGGAGCGTGCAGATCACCGTGGAGGCGCTCGCCTCGGGTAACCCCAAGCTCCCCGAGTGGGTGTCGACCGACGAGGTGGGAGATCTGGCCGCGGCCACCGCCAAGGCGTTCGGACGTCTCAAGGCCTTCTCCGAGTCGCTGGGCGAGTCCGCCCACTCGCTGCGGCGCTCCGCCGAGCAGCTGGGCTCGTCCACCAACAAGCAGACCGAGGCGCTCACCCATCAGGCCACGGCCCTCCAGGAGACGCAGGTCACCGCCCAGGAGATCAAGCAGACCTCCGCCCTCACCGCCCAGAAGGCCGAGGGCATCCTGCAGCAGACGGAGAAGGCCGACCAGATCAGCCGTGCTGGCGAGGCCGCCATCCAGCAGAGCCTCAACGGGCTGCAGGAGATCGCCGAGCAGGTGAAGGAGATGGCCGGGCAGATCCGCAGCCTGGATCAGCGCACCCGGCAGATCGCCAGCATCACCACCACGGTGAAGGACCTGGCCGACCAGTCCAACATGCTGGCGCTCAACGCGGCCATCGAGGCGGTGCGCTCGGGCGAGCACGGCAAGGGCTTCGGCGTGGTCGCGCGCGAGATCCGCACGCTGGCGGACCAGTCCATCCGTGCGACCAACAACGTCCGCTCCATCCTCCAGGACATCAGCTCGGCCATCCGCGCCACCGTCACCATGACGGAGAAGGGCTCGGAGAAGGTGGAGAGCAGCCTCGTGCAGGTGCGCGAGTTCGGCAACAACATCCGGGATCTCTCGGGCATCGTGCGCGAGAACGCGGCCTCCGTGCGGCAGATCACCGCGGCGGTGACGCAGCAGAACACGGGCATCACCCAGATCTTCCAGGCGGTGAATGATCTGTCGCAGCTCATGGATCAGACGATGGTGCAGCTGCGCGCCTCGGATGAGGCGCTGGACCTGGTGCGCAACGTGACGGACAAGGTGGCCTCCATGTCGAACTCGGGTGATACCGGCGTGCCTCGGACCCCGGCGCCCGTCGTGTCCGGAAGCGCGACGTTCTCCTCGTAGTCCCCCCACTGGCCCGCTCTCCTCCGGATCCCATGTCCTCCCAGAAAGCAAGCACCCCTCGGAGCAAGTATCTCTCCAGCTTGACCGATGAAGAGCTCAAGGGGGTTCTCAAGTGCAGCCGCGAGCTGGAGGCGCTTCTGGGCGAGTGGGTCAAGAAGCATCCGCGGGGCATGCGGGAGGTCCGGGTGCCTCAACTCAGCCTGACGCTCGCCGCCGCGGCCCCGTTTCTCGGCGCGAGCGAGCTGCTGCCCGGCGCATGCCTGTCCATGTGGTTCTTCGCCGTGGACGATCTGCTCGATGAGGCGCCCCTGGACAAGGACACCAGGCGCCGGGTGGCAAGGGTCTTGGGCGAGCAGTGCCCGTCCCTCATCAGGGAGCCCCGCTCGGACAGCCGCCGGCAATTCAAGAAGCGACTCGAATCACTGCTCGCGGCCCTCTCGGACATCCGCCGGCGATTCAAGAAGCGATTCAAAAAGCTACTCAAATCACTGTTCGTGGCCCTCTCGGACATCCGCCGACAATTCGAGCAGCTGCTCGAGAAGGTGCCGAAGGACAGCATCCCCCGAGAGCGCCTGGCCGAAGCGCTCAAGTGGTCTCTGAGCGGCAAGTCCCACGAGGGGGAGACGCTGCCCGAGGGTGATTTCAATTTCCCCAAGGCCCTCCGCGAGAGCCTGGCCAGATCCCTCGAGTTGTCTCTGCGCGGCATGCGCTTCGAACTCATCGAGAGGAACGCGGAGCAGCCGCTCCCTGCTTTCCGGGACTACCTCGAGGAGGCTCACCACAGCGTGGGGGTCCTGCCCGTCTACGTGTGCATGCTCGCGGCGATGAAGACGACGATGCCGTCGGATCTGCCCCTGCTCCTCAGTCAGGGACAGTGGGCCGCCTTGAAGATTCGCCTCGCCAATGACCTTCGAAGCTATCAGCGGGAGCTGTTGGAGGGGAAGCTCAACTCCATTGGCATCCTCAAGCAGGACATCATCAACGAGACGAAGGCCCCGGAGGCAAAGGCTCTAGAAGAGGCCTTGCTGACGGCGAAGGCGTGTCTTGCTCTTGGCCTGCCTCCTCAGGCCAGTGAGGGGATTCCACAACAGGCCCATGACCGGGCCAAGCGGCTTCTCGCCCAGCTCCCTCGTGACTCCGAGGTGCGGCTCATGGCTCCGGCCGCGGCTCCGCAACCCCCGGGTGCTCAAAGTTCCGCGCGCTACGCCAAGAACCTCACGGCGTTCGTCTGTGACTTCTACGCCCACTACGACTACCACGACTCTCTCAAAGCAACAGGATGGGATGATATCGATGCACGCACAACTCGCTCCTGAGCGGAAACCGACGGCGGAACAGAAGGGCCTGTCGGTTGCCGCGGAGATCATCCTGACCGATCTGCGGGCCCTGATCGCGGACCTGGGCAAGGATGGCGGTCTGGCGAATGGCTCCGTCTACGACACCGCCATGGTGGTGCGTCTGGCGCCTCCGGAGGAGGGGACGGACGCGGCCGTGGAGTGGCTGCTGAGTCAGCAGCACGCCGACGGAGGCTGGGACAACCCGAAGGTGCTGCGCGCGCGCGACATGCCGACGCTCGCCGCCGTGCTCGCCCTGCACGTGCGTGGCAAGGACGAGCGGGCCCGTAGCGCCGTGGAGCGCGGGCTGGAGTTCATCCGGGCTCAGCGCCCCCATTGGACCGTGCTTCCCGAGGATCTTCTCGTGGGCGTGGAGATGAACCTGCCGCGCCTGCTGGATGAGGCCCAGGCCCTGGGCCTGGACGTCCCGATGGACCAGTACGCCGCCGTCATCGAGGATGGCAAGCGGCGCCGCGAGAAGCTCGGCCGGCTGAAGCAGCTGCACTTTGGCACCCCACCGGCCCTCACGTGGGATGGGTGGGGCACGGAGCCGGACCCGGCGCTGGTCGATCCCGAGGGTGGAATCGGCCCGTGCCCCGCGGCCACCGCCGCCTGGGTGCGTGCGGCGCAGGGTCGTCCCGAGCTGAAGGAACTGGTTGCCAAGGCGCGTCAGTACCTGAGGAACGCGGAGGCGGGCACCAACGTCCGTCTGCCTGGCGTGGTCCCCGCCACCTGGCGCATCGATCTGATGGAGCAAGAGTGGGGCCTGCTCGCGCTGCTGTGTGCCGGGCTTCTGGCTCATCCGCAGCTGGCGGACGTGGTCAAGCCGCACCTCGACACGCTCGAGGCGGCGTTCACCCCGCGCGGCATCGGCTTCACGAAGTACTTCATGCCCGATGGGGACTGCACCGCCGTCACCATCGCGGTCCTCAAGGCCGCGAACCGGCCCGTGGACATGTCGGCCCTCAATCAGTTCAAGCGGGGAAATCACTTCTACACCTACCCGCAGGAGACCCATCCCTCGCTGACCACCACCGCGCACGCCGCGATGGCGCTGAGCCTCGCCGGTGAGGACACGTCCTCCTGGACCCGCGCGATGCTGGAGCTGCAGTCCGCGGACGGACGCTGGCTCATCGACAAGTGGCAGACGTCGTGGCTGTACACGACGACCCACGTCATGTTGGCCATCCCCGAGCCCGAGGTGATGCGCAACTCCATCGCCACCCTCCTGCGCTGTCAGAAGAAGGACGGGGGCTGGGGTGCCGACGTTCGCTCGACCCGCCTGGAGACCGCCTTCGCGGTGCTCGTCCTGCACGGGCTGCGCAACAAGGGCGTCGAGGAGGAGGCCATCCGGAGCGCGCTGTCGCGGGCCAACGGCTACCTGCGGCGCACCTACCAGCCATTCGTCATGTCCGGCGAGGAGGATCTGAAGTTCCTTCACGAGGATCCCATGTGGATTGGCAAGGCGCTGTACCACCCCTTCCGCATGGACCGCGCTTTCGAGCTGAGCGCGATGCTGGCGCTGGCGCTCGAAGAGGGCTGAGTTCACGGGAGGCCCCGACCCGGGTCGGGGCCTCCATCACGCCTCGGGAGTCACTCCCTGGCGGAGCCGCCCGTCACGTCACCACTTCACGTGCACGGAGTGGAAGCCGCGGAAGACGAGGCTCTCGGCCTTCTGTTGGGGCGGCCTCTCCTCATCCAGTCTCAGCCCGGGCATCCGCTCCAGGAGCACCTCGAGCCCGATCTCCAGCTCGCGCCGGGCCAGACCCGCGCCCAGACAGTGGTGTGGTCCGAAGGAGAACGCCACGTGCTTGTGCACCAGCGCGTCGCGGGTGATGTCGAAGCGCTCGGGATCAACGAAGTGCTTCGGATCCCAGTTGGCGGCGGCGATCCCCAGGAAGACGACGTCGCCCTTGCGGATGACGCGGCCGCGCAGGGGGATGTCCGCGGCGGCGATCCGGTAGTGGAAGGGCACTGCCGGGTGGAATCGCATGGACTCCTCGACGGCCGACGGCAGCAGGCTCGGGTTGCCGCGCAGCAGCTCGAGCTGGTCGGGATGCGTCAGCAGATCATGGACGAGGTTGCTGAACTGGTCCGTGGTGGTCGTATGCCCGGCGATCAGCATGAGGATGGCGTTGGCCACCAGTTCCTCGATGTTCTCTCCCCTCGGGTCCTGGCGCTGGCTCTCCAGCATCCGGCTGATCAGATCATGCCCCAGGGTCTGGCGGTGATTCTTCGCCTGATCCGTCAGGTACTCCGCGAACTCCTTGATGGCCGCGTTGGCCTTGCGGGCCAGGCCCACCGGATCCCCGCCCGCCGCCAGACCTCCAATCTGGGCGATGGGGTCCGCCCATTTGAGCAACTGCTCATGCTCGTCCGCGGGAAGTCCAAAGAGCTCGGCGATGACGCGCGGGGGAAACTCGTAGGAGATCTCCTTGACCAGGTTCATCTGGCGCTTGTCGTGCACCCGATCCACCAGCGTCTTCATGGTGTTGCGGATGGCGGGCCGCCAGCTGTCGAGCGCCTGGGGCGTGAAGTTCGGGTTGGCCTGGCGACGCATCCGGATGTGTTCCGGGCCGTCCTTGTTGACCATCTGCTTGCGGACGATGTCGATGAAGTCCGTGAGCACGCCCGGTCCCAGGCCCTGGATCTGCTGCTCGAAGATGGGAACCCGGTTGGCGCTCATCCGCGAGTCGCGGAAGTGATTCATCACGTCTTCGTAGCGCGTGAGGACCCAGGCGTGCAGGGTGTCCGACCAGTGCACCGGGTCGTTTTCCCGTAGCTCCTCGTAGAACGGAAACGGGTTCAGGAGATTCTCGGGGCTAACGGGGTTGCGGTCCCGCCCCGCGCTCGCCGTGCTCTTTTCTGCGGGTGTCGTCTCGGAGTTGCCCGATCCTGTCATGTGTCCGGACCGTAGTCTCAGTCGATTGACGTGTCGAGGAGTTCAGCGGAGACAAGCCCGGTGGCGGAGGTCCGAGCGTGGGGGGCGCGCCACCGGGGCCCGGGTGGGGGAGAACCCGACAGATAGGGAGGGAGGGCCCGGTGAGCGCCAGATGCTTCCTCTTCGGCAAGGCCTCGGACGTTGGGTTTGGAGGAGCTCCCCGGTGCGCCCGCCCACCGGGCGGAAGAGGGGGGGGGGCGGGGATGCTACGGACCCGCAGGCCCAAATCCGTTATAAGCCCCCGAAATGTTCACCGGACTCATCCAGGACATCGGCGTGGTGGAGCGGGTCATCCCAGGTGGGATGACGGACCTATGGATTCGCACGACGCTGGGCGCGAGGGACTTCGCGCTCGGGGAGTCGATCGCGGTGGATGGCGCCTGCCTCACCGTGGTGGAGCGCGTGGGGGACTCCTTCCGCGTCCAGGCCGCCCCGGAGACGCTGCGGCGCACCACCCTGGGCGCCCGGCAACCCGGCTCGCGCGTCAACCTCGAGCGGGCCCTCGCGCTGGGAGACCGGCTGGGTGGCCACCTCGTCAGCGGCCATGTGGACGCGGTGAGCGAGGTGTTGGAGACGTATGCCGAGGGCGGCTCGTGGGTGATGGTCTTCCGCCTGCCCGACGAGCTGGCGCCCTTCTTCATCGAGAAGGGCTCGGTGGCCATCGACGGCATCAGCCTCACCGTCAACTCGGTGGGCACGGATCGCTTCAGCGTCCAGCTCATCCCCGAGACACAGGAGCGCACCACGCTGCGCTCGCGGGGGGTGGGCGAGCGGGTGAATCTGGAAGGCGACATGATTGGCAAGTACGTGGCGCGGCTGATGTCGCTGCGCCAGGGCCCGGGTGGCGGGCTCTCCGAGGCGGTCATCAAGGCGGCGGGCTTCGGCGGTTGAGCTCAGGGAAGCATTCAGGAGTACGCATGGCGCGCGGTAGCAGGCAGCACGAGTCGGACAGCATCACCCTGGTGGAGAAGGCGCTCGCGGAGATCCGCAAGGGCCGCATGGTCATCCTCACGGATGACGAGGACCGGGAGAACGAGGGCGACCTCGTCATGGCGGCGGAGAAGGTGACGCCCCAGGACATCAACTTCATGGCCACCCACGGGCGCGGGCTCATCTGCCTGGCGCTCGACGAGGAGCGCATCCGGCGGCTCAACCTGCCCCTCATGGTGCAGGACAACACCTCGTCCTTCCAGACGGCCTTCACGGTCTCCATCGAGGCCGCCCAGGGCGTCTCCACGGGCATCTCCGCCGCGGACCGCGCCCACACCATCCAGGTGGCCGTGGCGCCCAACGCCAAGCCGTCGGACCTGGCGCGGCCCGGGCACATCTTCCCCCTGCGCGCCCGGCAGGGCGGGGTGCTCGTGCGCACCGGCCAGACCGAGGGCAGCGTGGACCTGGCGCGCATGGCGGGACTGCGCCCCTCGGGCGTCATCTGCGAGATCATGAACCCGGACGGCACCATGTCGCGCCGGCCGGACCTGGTGAAGTTCGCCCGCAAGCACCAGATGGTGCTCCTGTCCGTGGCCGACATCATCCGCTACCGCCTGGAGCGTGAGCGGCTGGTGCGGCGGCTCGAGGAGACGACGCTGGAGCGCCGCGGCCAGGGCAGCTTCCGGGCCTACACCTACGGCAGCGACGTGGACAGCGCGGTGCACGTGGCCGTGGTCAAGGGCGAGCTGTCCGGCCGCGAGCCGGTGCTCACCCGCGTCCACCGCACCTGCCTGGTGGGGGATGTGCTGGGCAGCGCCGGGTGCGAGTGTGGCGTGCAGCTCGAGCGGGCCTTCCAGGCCATCCACGAGGCCGGGCGGGGGGTCATCGTCTTCCTGCAGGGGGACTCGGCGCGGAAGAACCGGCTGCGCTGCACCCATGTCTCCAACGAGGAGCTGGTGCCCGGACACAAGGATCAGACGCGCCTGCGCGAGTTCGGCGTGGGGGCGCAGATCCTCAAGGACCTGGGGCTCACCCGGCTGCGCCTGCTCACCAACAATCCCAAGAAGATCGTGGGGTTGGAGAGCTACTCGCTGGAGGTGGTGGAGCAGGTGCCGCTCACCCCGGCCGCCCCGCCGGCCCGGCGCGTGGCCGCTCGCCGTCCCCCCCGGGGCCGCCAGGCGTCCTGAGCGCCGGGGGTGGGGGGAAAACTCTGTCGGGACGCCAGCCGGGTGGCTGGTGTAGAGAGGTCGGGACATGCCTCGCTACATCGAAGGTGACTTCCTCCCCCCCAAGGGCCGCTTCGCCATCTGCGTGGCCCGCTTCAACGCGTTCATCACCGAGGAGCTGGTGAAGGGCGCGCTGGACACGCTGGTCCGCCACGGCGTCGCCGACGGGGATATCGACGTATTCCGTTGTCCGGGCACCTATGAGCTGCCCGCGCTCACGCGGCGCGTGTCGGAGACGCGCTCGTACGTGGGCATCATCACCCTGGGTGCCGTCATCCGCGGCGGCACGCCCCATTTCGACTACGTGTCGGGCGAGTGCACCAAGGGCATCGGCCAGGTGGCCTTCACCTCGCAGGCGGCCGTCACCTTCGGCGTGCTCACGTGCGACACGGTGGAGCAGGCGATCGACCGGGCGGGCGTCAAGGCCGGCAACAAGGGCTCGGAAGCAGCCGCGGCGTGCATCGAGATGGTCAACCTCCATGCGAAGCTCGCCACGCTGACGGACGGGAAGAGGAGCTGACATGGGTGCGCGCAGAACGGCACGCGAGCGGGCCCTCCAGGCGCTCTACCAGATGGAGATGACTCCGGGCTCCATCCATGACGCCCTGGAAGCGGCCTGGGCCGCCGCCGAGGTGACGAACAAGGAGCCCGAGGCGGTGAAGTTCGCCCGCGAGCTCACCGAGGGCGTCATGGCGCACCGCGCGGAGATTGATCGGCTCATCGAGCAGCACAGCCACAACTGGCGCCTGGATCGCATGTCGCGCATCGACCGCAACGTGCTGCGCCTGGGCGTCTTCGAGCTGAAGTACCGCCCGGACATCCCCAAGAAGGTGTCGCTCAACGAGGCGGTGGAGCTCGGCAAGAACTTCGGCACCGAGGAGTCCAGCGCCTTCGTCAACGGCCTGCTGGATCGCGTGGCCGTCGCCCTGGGGAAGCAGTGAACGTCTCCGCGCACGAACTGGGCCTGGGCGGGTTGGACTCGCTGGCGGATGTGGACGCCCTGTGCCTCTTCGTGGGCGAGGACGACCGGCCCCTGCCCGGCACCGCCGGGTACGTGGACTGGCGCTTGTGCGGCACCCTGTCGCGCGTGCTCCAGTCCGGCTTCTTCGTGGGCGCCCAGGACGACTCGCTCCTGCTGCCCACGGACGGCCGCTTCAGCGTCCCCCGCGTCTTCGTCATGGGCCTGGGCCGGCGGCGTGGCCTGGAGCCGTCCTCCCTCGGCGAGGCGCTCGCCTCCGCGGGCAAGGTGCTCACCCGGGCCAGGGTGGAGTCGGTCGCCCTGGAGGTCCCCGGCCAGGACGCCCTGGACGAGTCCGTCCGCTTCTCCGCTCTCCAGGAGCACTTCCTCCCCGCCTTCCGGGGAAGGAAGGTGGCCGTGCTGGCGGACAAGGAACTCGCTCGCCGCCTCTCCGGCCGCAAGGGGTGAATCTCGCCCCCTCTCGTCCTTCTGTTAGGATGTGAGGCTCGGTCGCACGAATGACGTCCAAGATTCTCATCGTGGAGGATTCCAAGGCCTCGCGGGAGTTGATCTCCGCGACGGTGGAGTCCATCCCGGGGCTGGAGGCCATCGCCACCAGCAGCGGTCTGGAGGCACTCAAGCTGCTGCCCCAGCACGCCTTCGCGCTCATCATCACCGACATCAACATGCCCGACATCAACGGGCTGGAGCTCATCCGCTTCGTCAAGACGAACCCCGCCTTGCGTGACACGCCCCTGTTCATCGTCACCACCGAGGGCCGCGAGAAGGACCGCGACCGGGGGCTGGCGCTGGGCGCGGCGGAGTATCTCGTCAAACCCTTCTCCCCGCAGAGCCTGGAAGGGCTCGTGCGGCGCTACCTCAAACT
This sequence comes from Cystobacter fuscus, assembly GCF_044360685.1. Classification (GTDB taxonomy): domain Bacteria; phylum Myxococcota; class Myxococcia; order Myxococcales; family Myxococcaceae; genus Cystobacter; species Cystobacter fuscus_C. Next base: position 4,109,697 of record NZ_CP043491.1, read on the forward strand.
CGCGTGAACTCCGCGGGCAAGGCCCTGGCGGAGTTCGTCGCCGAGGGAACGGAAATCCTCGAGTCGCTGGGCAAGGAACTGCTCGTGCTGGATCAACAGCGCGGGGTGGAACCCGAGCCGGACATCATCAACGGCATCTTCCGGGCGGCGCACTCGCTCAAGGGTCTGGCGGCGCTCTTCGGCCAGGAGCGCATCGCCCGGCTCGCCCACCAGTCCGAGGATCTGCTGGATCGGCTGCGGCTGGGCCGGCTGTCGCTGGATGACCAGGTGCTCGATCTGCTCATCGAGTCGCTGGACGTGCTCCAGGCGCTGTTGGCGGAGGCCGCGCGCGAGGAGTCCTCGGACGCCTTGAACGAGCGCGTGAAGGCGCTGGGCGAGCGGCTGGCGAACCTGGGCACCGCCTCGGCGACGGCCGACGAGGATCCGCTCGACCGGCTGGAGCTGGATCCACAGGTGCGCTCCGTCTTCACCGAGTACGAGGAGCACCGCCTGCGCGAGAACGTGCGCCGGGGCGTGGCGCTCTACCGCATCCGGGCCGCGTTCGACTTGTCCGACTTCGACACCGGGCTCACCGAGCTCAACGTGCGCCTCAAGCCCCTGGGCGAGGTCGTCAGCACGCTGCCCTCGTCGGAGCCCGGAGGCCTGTCGGGCATCGCGTTCGATCTCATCTTCGGCTCCCGGGTGTCCGAAGCGGAGCTGGCGGCGAAGCTGCAGGGCACGCCCGCGCAGCTCTTCGCGCTCTCCGTCCGTCCGAGCGCCGCGGCCCCGGCCGGGCTCGCTCCTCAGGCGCCGGCCGCGCCGCTCCCCCTCGCGCTCCCCCCCGTCGAGGCGCCCGCGGCGAAGAAGACCACCCGGCGCAAGCCTCGCGCTCCCAAGACGGGCGCTGGGTCGTCCACGCCGGCGGAGGACGTGGCGCCCGCGGACGCGGCCCTGGTGAAGACCACCGCCCTGCGCGCCGTCGAGCCGGTGGCTCCGCCACTCCCCGCGTCCGACACCTCCTCCCTGCCCGCGGTGCGCACGCTGACCGAGGAGCCGGTGGCGCCGCGCGGCCCCAAGACGGAGAGCGAGTCGGCGCGCAGCCTGACGCAGACGGTGCGCGTGGACATCAGCCGCCTGGACGCGCTGATGAACACCGTGGGCGAGCTGCTGCTCATCAAGGCGAACCTGCAGCGCATGGCGGAGAGCGCCCGGGTGGATGCCGGGGTGACGCTCTCCAAGATGTGGGGCCAGGATCTGTCGCGCGAGACTCGGCAGCTCGAGCGCAAGCTGGACGCGCTCCAGGAGGGCCTGCTCGAGGCGCGCATGGTGCCGGTGGGTCAGGTGTTCGACCGGCTGGCCCGGCTGGTGCGCCGCATCGCGCGCGAGGTGGGCAAGGAGATCGACTTCATCATCGGCGGCGGCGACGTGGAGCTGGACAAGCTCATCGTCGAGGAGCTGAGCGATCCGCTCATGCACATCATCCGCAACGCCATCGACCACGGCGCCGAGTCGCCCGAGGCCCGGCTGGCGGCGGGCAAGTCCCGGCGGGCCCGGGTGTCGCTGCAGGCCGAGCAGAAGGGCAACCACGTCCTCATCAAGGTGAGCGACGACGGGGCGGGCATCGACGAGGTGGGGGTGCGTGAGCTCGCGCTGCGCAAGGGCCTCATCACCGAGGCGCAGGCGCGCGAGATGAGCCGGCGCGAGCTGCTCAACCTCATCTTCCTGCCGGGCTTCTCCACGGCGCGCAGCGTGTCCGAGCTGTCGGGCCGGGGCGTGGGCCTGGACGTGGTGAAGAACAACATCGGCAACCTGTCCGGCATCATCGACGTGTGGAGCGAGCGCGGACAGGGCACCGCCTTCCACATCACGCTGCCCGTCACGCTTGCCATCATCCGCGCGCTCGTCGTGGGGGTGAGCGGGCGCACCTACGCCGTGCCGCTCAACAGCGTGCTGGAGATCCTCTCCGTCAAGCCGGCGGAGATCCGCACCGTGGAGCGGCGCGAGGTGTTGGACTTGCGAGGCACCACGCTGCCGCTCATGCGCCTGGCCCGGGTGTTCAACCACCCCGAGCGTCCCGCGGACCGCTACTTCGTGGTGGTGGCGGGGCTGGCCCAGGAGCGCCTGGGCATCGCCGTGGACGAGCTCCAGGGCCAGCAGGACATCGTCGTCAAGTCGCTGGGTGGACGCCTGCAGGGCGTGCGGGGGATCTCGGGTGCCGCCGACCTCGCCAACCGGCGCACCGTGCTGGTACTGGATGTGGGTGCCCTGCTCGAAGAGGGGATGAGCTCCGAGCGCCGCCGGGCCTGAATCGCTCCCGGGGCCGTGGGCCTGCTATTCTGGGCGCCGTGCCTTCCTTGTCCGTCCTGCTCGACAGCTTCTTCTACCGCCCCGATGAGGACGTGGGCCTCATCCAGGAAGTGGTGGCCGGGACCGATGAGTCGCTCGAGCCCGTCGCGGAAGAGGTGCCCGAGGAGTATCTCGCCTTCCAACTGGAGGGCGAGCTCTACGCGGTCCCCATCCACGGCGTGCGGGAGATCGTCAAGGTGCCGGCCCTGACCGAGGTGCCTCGCGCCGCGCCCAACCTGCTGGGCGTCATGTACCTGCGCGGCGAGGTGCTGCCCGTCTACGACATCAAGGTGAAGCTGCGCCTGGCCGACAAGGCGCCCCTGGTGGCCGGTCCGGACGCCACCGTGACGCCTCCGCGCGGCACGCGCATCATCGTCGTGCAGGCCTCGGACGGGCTCGCCGGCATCTGGGTGGACGCCGTCAACGAGGTGGTGCGGCTGCGTCCCTCGATGCTGGAGCTGGCTCCGCCCGGCGTGGGCGGCGGAGAGCGCGACTGCGTGGTGGGGCTCGGGCGGCGCAAACAGGAACTCTTCATTCTGCTCGATCTCTGGCAGGCCCTCTCATGAGACAGCGAATCAACGTCCTCACCCGCGTGACGCAATCGCGCGCCGAGGAAGAGGCCGCGGCGGAGCGGGATCCGCTCGTGCAACTGTGCGCCTTCTTCGTGGGCACCGAGGAATACGCGGTGGACATCATGCGGGTGGAGGAGATCCTCCAACCCCAGCGCCTCACACCCCTGCGCGGTGCGCCTCCCTTCATCGAGGGCGTCATCCGGCTGCGCGGCGCCATCCTCCCGGTGGTGGACCTGCGCAAGCGGCTGCTCGGCCAGCCCTCCCCGGTGGACACCCCCAAGACGCGGCTGCTGGTGTGCTGGTTGGGCCGCCGGCGCGTGGCCTTCACCGTGGACCGGGTGTCCGAGGTGGTGCGGCTGCGCAGAAGTGACATCAAGCCCGCGCTCGGCGCGGTGGGCCCGGCGCCCTTCGTGGTGGGTGTCTATGGCGCGCCGGAGGGCCGCGACGCCTCGGCGCACGGGGGCGAGCGCCTCAAGCTGCTGCTGGACGTGAAGGCCCTGCTGCTGGCGGAGATGCTGGCCGAGTCTAATGCCCACGCCAACGCCACTCGAAGGGTGAACGGATGAGCGAGGAGGGACGGAACGCCGAGGAGGTGCGTTACCGGGCCCTGCTGGATCTGGACGTGTCGCGTCCGGAGACCCGGGAGGAGCTCGTGACCGGCCTGCACGACGAGAGCTGGCGGGTGCGCCGCGCGGCGGCCGATGGGCTCGTGCGGGTGCCGGATCGCGGGGCCGTGGTGGAGCGGCTCATCGCCGTGCTGGGCGAGCGCGACGAGACGGGCGCGCGCAACGCCGCGGCGGAGGCCCTCTCGGGCATGGGGGTGTCGGCGGTGCAGCCCCTGGTGCACCTGCTCGGGCACGCGGATCCGGACTTGCGCAAGTTCGCAGCGGACATCCTCGGCCAGCTCGCGCTGCCGGGCGCCGAGGGCGCGCTGGTGGCCGTGCTGCTGGAGGACGGGGATCTCAACGTCCGGGTGGCGGCGGCGGAGGCCCTGGGCCGGGTGGGGGGACGCGGCGCGTCGTTCGCGCTCGAGCGCGTGCTGTCCAATCCCGAGCCCCTCTTGCGCCTGAGCGCCCTGGAGTCGCTCGCGGCGCTGCGCCATCCGCCCCCGCTCGCCGAGGTGGTGCCCCTGCTCAACAACCCCCTGCTCAAGCGCAGCGCCTACCGGGTGCTGGGCCTCATCGAGCGCACCGAGGTCGTGGGCCTGGTGTGCCGGGGCCTGGCGGCGTCCGAGTCGCGCTCCACCCGGGAGGCGGCGCTCGTGGCGCTCGGCCAGCACTCCGCGCGGATGGTGGATGGCGCGCGCCCCGCCATGTACGCGGCCGTGGGCGAGGCGCTTCGGCGGCTGCTCGGGGCGGTGAGCTGGGTGGCCAGCGCGCTGGAGGCCGGGGACATCGAGGTGAAGGCCGGCGCGCTCGTGGCCGCGGCCTCCCTGCGCGAGCCCCGGCTGGCGCCCCTGGTGGCGGAGGTGGCCCAGGAGGAGCGGCTGGTGCCCGAGGTCATGCGCACGCTCGCGTGCTTCGGCCCGGAGACGGGACGCGAGTTGCTCGCGAGCATGGACCGGTTGTCCTTCCCGGCGCGCGAGGCGGCCGGGCAGGTCCTGGTGGACATGGTGGACGAGTCCTTCGTGCCCGAGCTCGTCCAGATGCTCGACTGGGGCGAGGTGGACTTGAAGGGCGTGGCGGCGCGGGCGCTCGGACGCACGGGGGCGCTGGAAGCCGTGGAGCCACTGGCGGGCTTCCTGTCCAACCCGGAGCTCGCCGGGGTGGCCGCTCGCGCGTTGGTGGCGCTGTCGGTGGGCTTTCGCGCGCAGGTGCTCCAGGTGCTGCAGACGTCCCTGGAGCAGGGGGCGCAGCCCGTGGTGCTCAATGCCCTGGTGCGCGTGGGCGGCACGGCCCAGCTCCCCCTGGTGCGGCGCATCGCCCGGGAGGCGTCCGTGCCCCTGCGCGCCACCGCCGTGGAGGTGCTCGCCGCGGTGGATCCCTCCGGGGGTCTGGAGCTGGCGCGCGTGGCGCTGGTGGACGAGGCTCCCCGGGTGCGTGCCGCCGCGGTGCGGGTGCTCGGCCAGGTGGGGGATGTCTCCCTGGCGCCGCTGCTGCGACGGGCCCTGGCCGATGACGCGCTGGAGGTGCGGCTCTCCGCCCTGGAGGCGGTGGGGGAGTGCGGAGCGGTGGCGCTCGCGGAGGACCTGGAGGCCTTGGTGCGGCATCCGGACGGAGCCATCGCCTTCCGGGCGGTGCGCTCACTGGCGCGGCTGGGCGTGCTGCGCGACGAGGTCATCCAACACGCGGTGGCACATGAGGACCACGAGGTAGTGAAGGCGGCGTTGCTGGCGGGCGCGGCCTCCGGGGGCGGCGAGGCCCTGGCCCTGGGGCTGCTCGGCCATGCCCACTGGGACGTGCGCGCCGCGGCGGCCCGGCTGCTGGCGGACTCCCGCGAGGAGCGGCTGCTGCCGCAGCTGATGAACGCGCTGGTGTCCGAGTCGGATGCGCTGGCTCGCCGGGCGTTGGTGGACGCGGTGGAACGCTTGTCGGGACGTTGAGTGAAGGGGGGAGGACCGCGCGGGTGATGCCTTTCGATACAGGCAGGCCGGAGATGACCGCGGAGGAGTTCCGCCTGTTGCGGGACTTCGTGTATGCCTACTGCGGCATCCTGGTCCGCGACGACATGAAGTACGTCATGGAGCGCCGGTTGTGGCCCCGGCTGGAAGCCCTGGGCCTGACGGATTTCAGCACCTACTACCGCTACCTGCGCTTCGACGCCCAGCGCCGCTCCGAGCTGGAGACGGCCGTCGAGGCGCTCACCACCCACGAGACGTACTTCTTCCGCGAGCCGCGCCAGCTCAAGGCCTTCTCCGAGGAGGTGTTGCCGGTGCTCGAGCGCCGCAACGCGCGCTCGCGGCGCCTGCGCATCTGGTCCGCGGGCTGCTCGTCCGGGGAAGAGGCCTACACCGTGGCCATGCTCCTCCTGGAGAGCGGGCGCTTCGAGGGGTGGGAGCTCGAGGTGCACGGCACGGACATCTCCCGCCGGGTGCTCAACGTGGCGCGCCAGGGCGAGTACGGACCGAGTGCCCTGCGCTCCACGTCCCCGGACAAGCTCGCGCGCTACTTCGTCCACGTGGGGCCCAACCGCGTGCGCGTGCGCGACGACGTGCGCGCCATGGTGTCCTTCGGGCACCACAACCTGCGCGACGTGGACGCCGTCCCCCTGAGCGCGCGCGTGGACGCCGTCTTCTGCCGCAACGTGCTCATCTACTTCGACGCGCCCGCGCGCCAGCGCGTGCTGCGGCTGCTCTACGACAAGCTGGTGCCCGGCGGCTACCTCATGCTGGGACACTCGGAGAACCTCATCAACCTGAGCGCCGACTTCGAGCTGGTGCACCTGCGCGGGGATCTCGTCTACCGCAGGCCCGAGCTGGGCGGGGGAGGGGGAACATGAGCGCCGAGGAGCCCCTGAAGGTCCTGGTGGTGGACGACTCGGCGCCCAACCGCCGGCTGCTCACGCAGCTGCTGGAGTCCTCGCCGGACGTGCGCGTGGTGAGCACCGCCGCCGACGGCAACGAGGGCCTGCGCCAGGTGATGGCGCTGCACCCGGACGTGGTGACGTTGGACCTGGAGATGCCGCGGCTGGGCGGCTACTCCTTCCTGCGCCTGCTCAAGAGCGCCGCGCCCACGCCCGTCATCGTCATCTCCAGCTACGCGCACAAGGCGGACGTGTTCAAGGCGCTGGAGCTGGGCGCCTTCGACTTCATCGCCAAGCCCTCCAAGCCCACGCCCGACGCGCTGGAGCGGCTGCGCCGGGAGCTGCAGGAGAAGGTCCACGCCGCGCGGCGGGTGCGCGCGGAGCTTCAGCCCGTGGTGCGCCGCACGCGCGTCATTCCCCTGGAGCCCTCGTTCGTGGTGGGCGTGGGCGCCTCCACGGGGGGACCGCCCGCGGTGCAGCGGCTGTTGGAGTCGCTCTCTCCCGAGCCGTCGATGAGCCTGCTGGTGTGCCAGCACATGCCCAAGCAGTTCACCCGCGCCTTCGCCGAGCGCCTGGACAGGCTGGGCCCCTTCACGGTGCGCGAGGCGCAGGAGGGCGACACGCTCCAGCCGGGCCATGTCTTCATCGCCCCGGGTGGACGGCAGCTCGTGGTGTACCGGCAGGGCGGGCAGTACACGCTGGGCACACCGCCGCCGACGATGCAGGACAAGCACGCGCCCTCGGTGGACCGGCTCTTCATGAGCATGGCCGAGGTGTTCGGTTCCAAGGCGGTGGGTGTGGTACTGACGGGCATGGGCTCGGATGGGGCCCTGGGCGCCAAGAGCATCCGCAAGGCGGGCGGCGAGGTGTGGGCGGAGTCGGAGCGCACGGCGGTCATCTACGGAATGCCCCAGGAGGCGGTGGCCACCGGAGCGGTGAGCCGGGTGCTGCCGCTGGGGGAGATTGGCCCGGCGCTGGTGGAGCTGGCACGGAAGAGACGGGTGACATGAAGACCTTTCCCGCGCAGTTCGCGGATCTGCTCACGCCCCGGGGGCGGCGCATCCTGGAGGGCCGGGACGACGAGGCGTGCGGCGCGCTCCTCAAACCGGGCCAGCGCTTCGTGGCGCTCAACGGGGTGATCGACGCGCGCAAGGCGGCGGCCTGCCGGGACGCGCTGGAGGCGGCGCTGCCGGGCACGCTCTCGCCCATGGAGGACCCCATCCCCCCCGAGAGCATCCTCGGGATGACGGAGAACTACGAGGAGCTCCTGCCCAAGACGGTGCGGGTGAGCACGGCGATGCTGGAGAGCCGGCGCTCGCGCTCGTATGCGGCCGCGGAGCGGGTGGGGCTGGTGGAGATGATGCGCTCGGACAGCTTCGCGGCGTTCGCGGCGGCGGTGAGTGGCCGGCCGCTGCGGCGCAAGTGGGGCATCCAGGTGCTGTGCTACGGCCCGGGGGACTACGCCGGGCCGCACAACGATCACCACCCCGAGGACGAGGAAGCACGCGACGGCTACGTGGACATGCACCTCACGTTCGCCACGCCCGCGGTGGCGCACCAGTGGCTCATCTACTCGAAGAAGGGACACTTCTCGGAGATGAAGAGCGTGAACACGCTGGGCGGCATCACCGTGTACCGGCTGCCCTTCTGGCACTACACCACGCCGCTCATGGCCCGGCCGGGCCGCGACGAGGACGCACGGCGCTGGGTGCTGCTCGGCACCTTCCTGGACGCGCCCGAGCAGCGCCGCAAGGGCTCCGCCGTCGAGCCGCCCCCCGTGTCGGCCGCCTCCGTGCTGCTGCGGCGCTGAAGTGCCCTCGGGGGTGCCCGTGAGGGCTTCTGTCACGACGCGAGGCGGCGGGGTGGCGTTGCTGCTGCTGGCCGTCGTCGTGCTGGCGGGGTGCGCCACGAGTGCTCCGCTCGTGCTGGCCGGGGGGACAGGCGGGTCCGGCGCAGCCTCGGGAGAAGCTGTCGCGTGTGGAGAGCAGGCTCTGCCTGCGGGGTGGCCCGAGCTGTCCGCGGGAGATGCCGAGGCGTTGCTGGCCCCTTTGCTGCGATGTGCCACGCCCGGGGACTACGTGGCGTTGCAGGAGCGGGTGGACATGCCCCGGCTGGTGGAGGCCCTGGACGGCTGGAGCGCCGTGCGGCTGGGTGCGCTCGGGCCCGTGCGCGCGGACGCCGCCGACCTCCTCACCCGCAAGCGCGCCGCCTTCCTGCTCGAGGCCACCGAGCGCTATGGGCACTACCACGCGGAGGTGTTCGCCCTCTTCGTGCTGCACTCGGCCCATGACGACGAGGTGCGCGCGCTGCTGCGCCTGCTGGCCCGGGACAAGCAGTTGGGCCAGACGCTGGGGCTGATGCCCGCCGTGCGCGAGGAACTGGAGCGGCGAGGCCTGCCGCTGTCGGCCCATCCGGAGCGGGCCGAGCGGCCCGGTGACGTGCTGCGGGGACTGGGCCGCGCCGCGCGGGACGTGCTCGCCACCAGCCCGATGAGTGATGGCGGGCGGTACAGCGAATTGTCCGCGCGGTGGAAGCAGTTGCCCGCGCCCTATCAGGAGGCCGCGTACGAGGTGGAGCGGGCCCTGGCGCTGCGGCACTTCAGTCCGGGAAGCGTGGCGGTGGGCAGCTTCGACGCGGTGACGTTCGGCGTGCCGCTGGGCTTCTATTACCTGGTGCTGGGGACGGGGCAGGGGGTGGCCTCGCTGTCCCGGGGCCAGTACGAGCAGGCCACGCGCGAGTTGGCACCGGCCCTGTTGCTCGGGGCGCTGTACGCCGGAGGCCGGGGCCCACGCGTCCTGTCCAAGCCGCGCCTGACGGCGCTGAAGGAACGGGTGCGGCAGTTGGAGGCGAGGCTGGGGGTGGAGGGCGTGCGAGCGCTGGCCCGGGACCTCCAAGCCAGCCGGGAGGCGGGCCACTTCGTGGCGGTGGGGGGAATGGACGCCGCGCTGGCCCTGGGTGAGGCGCGGGGAGATGTGGCCCGAGCCCAGGCGATGATGGCCCGGGCCCGGCCCGAGGCCACGGGCTCGCCAGCGGGGAAGGGGGAGAAGGGGGCGAGTTCCGGGAAGGGGGCCACCGTGGCGGACGACGCCACACGCTCCTCTCTCGAGCGGAGTGGTGCCGCGGAACGCTCCGGGGGCATCGCCTCGCTGGTGGACGAGGAGGTGGGCCTTACCCGGGAAGTGGTGGAGGCCCGGCTGGCACTGGTGGAAAGCGAGGCCACGGGTCCGCGTCTGCCCAGGGACGTGGCGGTGCTGGAGAGGCAGCGGCCCTCCCTGGAGGCTCCTCCGCCCGGAGCCGAGGGCAACCCGCGCTGGGGTGAGTACGTCGCCTATTACGAGAGGCGGTTGGGGGAACTCGGGCAGGGGAAGGCCGTCGAAGGACCTCTGCGCTGGGCCTCCTACGAGCGGATGTGGGGCGGGTTCACCCGGGGACTCGCCTTCGAGCGCTTGATGGTGAATCTGTTGCGTGAAGACGCGAAACTGCCTCGGGCTCAGCGCCGCTTCCTCGGGGACTTCGACAAGCCTCGCGTTGAAATGCAGGTGGGCGTGAGGAAGCTGGATTCTGGTCTGCGCTACACAGATGTGCTCGTCATCGAAGAAGGTGCGCTTGGCGGGCGACCACGTCGCGTGGAGACGTTCAGCTTCAAGAGCCGCGACCTGTCGGGACTGAAGTACAAAGATCTGAAGGCGCAGATCGTTACGGATGCGAAGGAAGCTTTGACGAAGTACGGCGAGACGCTGAATATCCGCCGAGGCTCCCTCCAGTCCCTTTTCCCAGGGGGCAGTGAGGTTCAGGTCCCGAGGGTCCGCCTCATCTACGAGGGAGGCAACCTCAAGCCCAGGGATCCAGACTTCATGAAGAGAGCCGTGAACGAAACCAGGCAATTGGTCCCGGGTGTGGAGGTGTTGGTCCAATGAAGGCGCTGAGCGTGCATGACTTGCAGCCGGAGGACAGCCTCAAGCTCATTTTCGATGCTGCTTTCGACTCGAAAGCGGCGCTGAAGAGCGAGTTGGAGCCGCTTCTCCAGTCGCTCGATGGGTACGCCAACGGGTGGCTGCCGGATGTCGCTGAGGGCAAGCGGCGACGCAAATATGCCCGCGCTGCCATCTGGAAGGCACTGGAGGAGCAGCGCGGCGAAAAAAGCACGTCCATCGGGCTCTATCGCACGAAGTGGCCCGCGTTGGATATGTCGCTCAGTCTGTGGTTTCCACCGTTGCCTCCAAACCTCGGAGTCTTCATCAACGTGAAACCGCTCTCCTTCTTCTCGGAGGTGGAGCGTTGCCGCCACTTCGTGGAGATGGTGCGCACATGGGCTTCTCGCTATCCGGTTGCCTATGCCATGGCCCACAGTGCCGATGATAGAGCATTGGCGGGCGCTCCCAATTTCGGCCGCGACGATGAGACTGAATACAGGGACGGTTTCGACAAGATCTACGAGGTGTGCTGGCTCAATGTCTTTGGTTCCAGATTGGTGGAGTCTGTCGGCCGCGAGCGCATGCTGTCCACGCCGGCCTGGAGGGTGGAGGAACTGCCCAATGGTGGCGTGCTCGTGGTGACGAGGCCCACCGTCACGGACTTCGCCAGCGAGGAGGCGCGCCTCGCCCAGGCCCGTGCTCACTGTCACCTCCGGCCGGACCTGGACTTCGACACCGTGCTGCGCACCCTGCGCGAGCGCAGCGCCACGCTCGCCCCCGTGGAGCCCCGCTTCCACCCGGCTCTGGCTTCGCTCCTCTCGCGCGTGGTGGACGACGTCGCCAGCTACAAGCGTCAGCGGAAGATCGCCGAACTCAACGCGTGGCAACCTCCCGAGCCCGAGGAGTGGCGCCCCGCCGACTCCGCCTTGCCTTCGGATGTGGAGGACCCGGAGCGCGCGTGCGCGCACTACCGCTATCTCGCCGAGCACCTCGTGGCCCTGCTGCACACGAAGGTGCCCTCCGTCTTCGAGGCGACGCCCGAGTCCCTCACGGAGGCCGACTTCTACTTCTGGCACGAGGAGTTCCCGACGAGCCGCCTGCGGGAGAACATCGACGCGCACGCGGTGCCCGCCATTGGCGCCTACCTGGGTCAGGTGCTGGTGCGCAACCTCGGAGGCCGGTGGATTCCGCGCGAGAAGCTCGAGGAAGCCCAGGTACTCGTGGGCCACCGCGTCTGGTTTCCCTTTGTCCGCGCACGTCACTACATGCGCTCGCGCCAGGCGCTCCTGGACTACTCCCTGACGCGGCTCTACCGCGTGGCCGAACGTCATCGTCCCTGACGGTTCCCCAAAAAGAAGCTGTGGGGAACTTCGGGACCCCTGATACCAAAAAAACCGGTGCCCGCAAACCCTCCGGGGAACCGTTTCTTCGGTCCCTCCTTTGGATGCCCTCCTGGCGTTCAGGCGCCCCGCTGGGCTCGCTTCTGGTTCCCGCGCTCGCGTCCGTTCCTGGAGGCGCCTAGCGCGCGTCCCATGGGATGGGGTGGGGACGCGGAACGCGCTCAGAGGACCCCAGGGGCACGGGGGGAAACTCCCGGTTCCGAGAAGGCGCGTATGCCCGCGCGAAAATCTCCAGCCAAAAAGTCGGAAGGTGGTCCATGGGCGTTGACAGGCGGCGGGAGTTGGCAGGGGCGCAGAGGACCGAAAGGTCATTTGAGGAAGTCCAGAGGGGGCTTGATGGGACCGAGGGGGCCCGGATGCGCTACCTAGCTGCCCGAGTGGAACACGCGGAAGCGGAGCGGGATGTTGTGGGGGATTTACTAACCCCTTGTAATTACTATGTAGGTTAATGCTTACCCGGGGGGGGTTGCACGGTCTGGAGAGGGCCATTATTAAACTGCCGCTCACCACACACCGTTCACCCCTCGTGAGGGCACAGCGGCTCCTGCGTCTGATTTTTAAGCAGGAGTCCGTGCAATGGCCCAGAGGAACACACCTCATAACAGCCCTAGTTCTACTTCGGGACTCGGCGAAGCCGTAGAGCAGGCGGGGTTTGTGGGTGGCACAGAGGTGGGTGGGTCGGTCTCTGCCCAGAGCCTGCCTCCTGCTGATAAGCAGCCGGAATCCTTCGGGATCCAGAAGATCGCCCTCGCACTCAGGGGGCGTAACTTGCCGCACTTGGCTGTGGGTGGTGTGGGTGGTGTGGGTGCGGCAGTCACTGCGCAGCTTCTCTTCCCCCTCTTGAAACTCCCGGAGGGGCGCCTCTGGGGATTCATCGAAGCGCCCAGCGTTGTCCTGGGGGTCTGCGTGGTGGTTTGGTCCTTCGGGGTCAAACTCGCGAGCATCATCGCACCTGCTCCTCAGCACTATCTTCGCGTGCTTGAAGCGTGGTTGATGTACCGGATGAGGTGCATACCGCCCGCTGTGTACTTCGAGCATGTGGCCAAACTGCACGCTGCTCGCCTCAAAAGGCACCTCCCAGCAGAGGCCCCTACTAAGCGGGACGCAACTGTGCTTCGCACGCTCCGATGGAAGATGGATTCGGACGCTCGGAAGCCGAAGAGGAAGAAGAGGAAGCGCATGAGGGGAATGGGGACCTAATCTCTTCCCCTGCTGTCTCTTTGCCGGGCCCTAACGATGCCCTCCATGTGCACCGCCGGGCCTCTTTCGGGGCCGGGGTAGCAGGGAAGGCCCTTCCGGCGCTCCTGGACACTTCCATGGCCTTCGCGAGGGCTCTGGGCAGTGCCCTCTGGGTTCGGTGGGAAGTTTGTGGGGAGTGAGGGGCCCGGATGCGCTACCTAGCTGCGCGGGTGGAACACGCGGAAGCGGAGCGGGATGCCGTGGGGGTGTTGCTGAGTCCGCTAGAGCGACAAGGGCACAAACCGGCGTGTACGAGAATTTGACGCGATCGTGCCACGGCATATCCCTAGCCTGGAAGTGCAGCTGAGCTACGGCGCATTAGCCTACGAGGGAGGCGTATGAGTGCCGATGAAATCATCAGGGCTGGTACAAGCATCGCGTCAAGTTTATCAGCGGTCGCAGGTGCTTCTGTGGCCGTCTATGGGGCCATCAGGCTTATCCCGCGCGAACTCGCCAAGTGGAAGGAACAGAAAAAAGCCGAACAGCGGGCTACTACAGCAGCCAAGGCGCTGAACTCAGCACTACGGTTCATTGATGCCCTGTTGTTCATCGGGAATCCCCTCTTTCGGAGCCCTGCGGAAGCCAAGAAACGAGGCGAGAACCAAGAGGATGAGGATGTCGAAGAGGTCTCTAGGGAAGCGGAGTTCTATGCCCGCTTCTCTGAGCGCCTTGAGCTGGCCAAGGCGGACATGGAGGCATTCAGTGATGCGCGCGACTTGGCAACCGTTTTCCTCGATGAGGAGGAAGAACGTCTGCTCACGGAGCTTTGGGTACAGTGGGAAAAGATGCGCACTTCGGGTGAGCTGTATGCGCACTATCTCTCTTACGGCTCCATAGGCGCACAAATCCCGGAATCGAAGAAGGCTTACGCTGGGCTTTTTGCGCAGCAGGAGCGATTGGAAGAACTCCGCAAGAGTGTGATCGGACTGCTGCGACCAATCGCTCGGATGGACGAGGGGCCCAAACAGAAGGCCCTTCCGGAGCGTTCAACCTCTTCGGAGGCCCTTCCGGAGCGTTCAACCTCTTCGGAGGCCCTTCAAGGGTCTCGGAAGCCCGTGAGATAGCGGCTTGCGTCTCCCGGGGCTTCTCAGGGCTCTGGGGTCCGCTCCGGTGCCCGGTGCGCGGTCCCTTTCGGCTCCCCTCCGGTGCTCCCGGGGGCCCTTCAATGCTCCCCCTGGGGAACGAAAAAACCAGCCCCACCAGGAATCCACCCACAAGGGGATTGGACTTGGTGAGGCTGGTTAGTGAGGAAGAGTCAAGGGATTCAGCTATGAAGAACTAAACCCCGCGTGCCCTCTCGGTTCCCTGATGGCGCGCTTGGCGTACACTTGGCGCGCTTGGCGTACACCTAGGGTCTCTGGCGTACTCTATATCTCTAGGTGACACCTACGGCTTCTACTAGTGGGGGTCTACCATCACAGTAATTTCAAGGACTTAAGAATCCCTGAGATGCTGCCTCCGGTGGCTGGGTGGATACCCCAGACTTCGCAGAGTCGGAGCTGCTCCTATTGGTGATGCCCTACAAGCTAGGCGCCCCTCTGCCCGGTCTAGTCCCTACAGGTCGCCAAGGTGAACCACCGGCTTAGGAGCCCTTTTCGTCCTCGGGGAACAGATCGCGCAAAGGAACCTTGTAGGCCAGTGCTGCCGCTACGAGCGTCGCCATGGTGAAGTTCGCGCCCCCTTGCTCCATCTTGATCATGTGCTTGGGGTGGACGCCGATTGCTTCGGCTGCTTGTTCCTGAGTGAGTCCACGCTCTAACCGCAGTTCGCGGAGTCGCTGCCCGATAAGCCGTAGCTCCCGTTTGATGGCACGGGCCGTCGGGCCTCGGGTCCATACCTCCGAACGACCGCGCTTTGTAGGGGGCTTCCCTGCTTTCGTGGGCACGGGGCGGGCTTACGCAGGGTTGCTCTTGAGCTACACAGTTCATGAACTACGTGACTCGTCAGGTCTCCACAAGGGCCCTGGACCAAGTTAATCCGAAGGGTAGGGTCATCCCACTCGGGCTAATTGGAGAAAGTAGCTCAAGAGATACGTAGCCTATGTGCTACATGGTCTAGGTAGTTCATAAGCTACGTAGTTTATGAGTTACTGGGCAGGTAGGCCCCGGAAGAGGAAAGGACGGACCGCATGCCCCGCAGTAGGAAGAAGACTCCTGAAGTGCCCACAAACCCCGAGGTGACGACTCCGGAAGAGGTCGGAAGCCCCGAGGCCAGCGAGCCCGACGAACCCGAGGAAGTCGGCCCCAAGGTGGTCAGCCTCGGGCGGGAACTGTCCGCCCTCAACCTCACTCTCCGGGGTGCCCAGCTTCTGACGGACACTGGGCTTTACGGCTACCTGGACGTGGGAGGGCAGGGGGATGTCTTCCACTGCGTCTCCGCCACGTTGTCCTTCCTGGGGGCTCGGATGGGCCTGCTTCAGGGCGTTATCAGGCGGGAGGTCAACCCGGCGTTTCTCTGGGCTCCGCATAACGCGGTCGCGGCTCATGAGTCCCGGGATGATGGGGACTTGTTCCTGACCGAGTGGAAGCCCTCTATTGCCCATTAGGTACTCCAGGGCGTGACCCATGGGGCCCTCTCGGGGCTCCATCGGTCCGGCTCGCCAGAGGCCCTGGGAGGCTCCTGGAGCTGCGGGCGGTCAGACGGACCCGCCACGCTCCAACGCGGCTCCTACGGCCAGCCAGAGGCCCTGGAGGGCATCCCCAGCGGCTGGCGTGGCTGGGGCGGGCGGTCCGTGGTCAGGCGGCTACGGCGGAGTCCTTGGGAAAGGCGTAGAGGACACTGGAGCATCCGCCTCCCTTCCAGACGAACTCCAGGGTTCCCCGGTCATGGTTGACCGTCACGCGGGTGAAGAGGCTCCGGATCAGGACGTTGACCCGCTTCCGGTCCATGGGCTCCGCACGGAGCGCTTCCAGGGCCTCTTGAGCGCGACGCTCCACGAAAGGCCCCAACACCACGTCCCGGCGGGCTGCCAGTTCCCGGATTCGTTTCCTCAAGACCTCGCGTTCCGCCTCTGTCTCCTTGATCTCCCCCAGGATGCTCTGGAGCCGGTTGGTTCTATGAGTCTCCCAGAGGTGCGCGAGGTAGTCCTCCACGGCTTCCAGCGTGTTTGCCGCCAAGTCCAGTTGGGCCTGCACGGAATCCCCCTCAGCGCCTCCCGCGCGTGGGTCGCAAAGGAGGGCTTCCGCATCATGCAAGAGCGCCTGTTTGAGGGTCTCGTAGGGCACGGACTCATAGGGGCATCCCATGCCCGCCCGGGCACGGCGGCAAACCACGTAGCGCCTGCTGTTCACCCCCTTGTTGATCATGTTCATCCGAGCGCCACAGCGAGGGCACGCCAGCAATCCTCCGAAGATGTTCTGCACGTCCCTTCCCGCATTGGAGCCCCGAGCAGGGCTTGACCTACCGTGGCTCATGGCCTGGACCCGCTGGAAGGTCTCGGGGTCCACGATGGCGGGGAAGTATCCAGGCAGGGGTTGAATGGGCTTGCGGAGCCGCTTCCCGTCCTTCCAGTCCGAGGTATGCGGGGTGAACGTTCCCATCACGGCGGGGTTGTTCAGGAGCCGGTACGTGTAGGAACGGTGCCAGCGGCCCGCCTTGCCGAACAGGGGGATTCCATCGCGGTTCAATCCCGCTGTGATGGCCCGTTGCCCCCGGCCTTCCAGGGTCTCCCGATAGACCCGCTGAATGACGGCGGCCCGTTCCGGGATGACGTCCCACTTCCCCGTGTTCCGGTTCAGCCGAAGCCATCCCGGACATTTCGCCGTCATGGGCTTGGAAGTGGCCTGCTCGCGCTTTCCGGTCCACGCGGCCTGAAGAAGGCCCGACTTCCGGGCGCTCTCTTCATTGGCCCGGATGAAGATCACGAGGCTCATGATGAGCGAGAAGGGCTCCTTCTCCAGAAGTTCCTGGTGGTAGGTCCGGCCATCGCTCAGCGTGACCACGGTAATGCCCAGTTCGCAGAGGTCTTCCAGGAGCCGCTGGGCCTTCCGGGCCGTCTGTCGGCTGAGCCGGTCCAGGGATTCCACCAGGAGGAACGAGCCGCGCTCGACCATGCCGCATTCCACAGCGGCCTTGAACTCCCCCAGCTTCCCGGTCTCGGCGTTCTTCCCCCGGAAGGCGGACACCCCCAGGTCGTGGAAGGTCAGCTCCCCCAGTTCCACGTCCTTGTTCTTCGCCAGCCACTCCTGGGTCAGTGCGGTCTGCCGCCTGTAACTGTCCCCCTTCATCTGCTCGGGGGTGCTGAACCGCAAATAGCTATAAGCCTTGGGCATCGGGGCTGCTCCGGTCATGAGCGAGAATGGGAGACCCGTGGTCCTGAGGACTCCTACTAGTGCCGTGCTAGGCGCTGTAGGTCCGGAACGACGGGTCCCGAAGCCCCCAAAAAGAATCGGGGAGGAGCCGCCCCCAGCAGCTCCTCCCCGACGAACTCCCCCTGGTTTCGCCCCCGACCCGCCACCCGTCCCGCCCAACCCGCCCGTCCAACCCCGACCCGCCCCACTCCCCGACCCGCCACCCGACCCGCCCACCCGCCCGTCCTGCCCCGTTCCGCCCCACCACCCCGGCCGCCCGTCCTGCCCCGCTGCCTTCTTGAAAGAGGTATGAGCATTCGCCGTGCCAATGGCACCTCACCGCCAGTCGCCTGGAATCTCGGGCGCTTGGTACGTGGAGGCCGTCCCCCTCGCCCTCGAGGGCGGTAAGTCTTACGCGCAGCGTTTCTTGTCCCGCCGGAACTTCCCCGAACGGCCCCCTCCCGGACACGCGACCCGGGAAGGAAGCGAGCGCAGCGCTGTCGGGGCAGGTCGTCGAATCACCCTGAAGTCTTACCTTGGAGGACAGGGTGGACAAACGCGAGGAGCGTGGAACCCATGCTCCGGCCCGAGCGGTGTCCGACCCGGAGATCTGGCGCCTGGTGGCTCGAGTGGGGTGGCGCGTGAAGCCAGCACACAGGGACATCGTGGCGGATCGCTACAGCCACGTCTTGAAGGGTCACCGGGCGACGCGAGCCGGGGGCGCCCCTCGGAAAACCCGGGTGGCGGTGCGGGCTCGCGCTCGGGAGTGAGGCGGAACGCCACAACCGGTCCTCCCTCGTCCGTGGACGGCGCCCCAGGGGAGGAAGGGTTGGCATGTCACTCGCAATGCTCGGGAGGGTTCTTCGCACGAGAGGTCGGCCCGATGAAGATGCAATCCAAGGTGCTGGTGGTCGCGGCGATGGGGGCCGTCCTGGTGGCCAGCGCGAGCGCCCTTTCCCGCCAACCGACGTTCGTCGCCAGTGTCTGCCTCATGGGGGTGAGCCTGATGGGGGTCTGGGCGACGCTGCACGGGCAGCCGCTGCGCCGGGCGTATGGGTGGGAGGAGGAGGGGATGGGCCTGGGCGAGTTCGCGCGGTGGACGCCCGTGAGCCCCGGTGCCGGGTTCCCGCGAGCGGTGGAGGACGGGAGCGAGACGCGCCGCCGCAACGCCGAGGTGGAGAAGGCGGTCCGGCAGCGGACGTCCGAGCTGGAGCTGGCCAACGCGCGGCTCGGCGAGCAGTTGCGGCAGTTGCAGGTCGCGCAGGCGCGGCGGATCTCCGCCGAGCGGTGGGGAGCGCTCCACCAGCTCTCGGTGGGACTGAGTCATGAGCTGAGCGATCCGCTCACCATCCTCCTGGGCAACATCGACTACGTCCAGTTGCAGCTCGGGCTGTCGGGGGCGAGCTGCCCGGAGGAGCAGGTGAGGATGAGCGAGGCGCTCGCCGATGCGCGCCAGGTGGCCGAGCGCATCCGCCGCATCGCGGAGGACCTCGAGAGGCTCTCCGTGCCGGCGGACCTGGAGGACGGCCCGGTGGACGTCGTGGCCACCCTGCGCGGCGCGATGGAGAAGGCGGCGCTCGAGGGTGAGGGCCGGGCGCGGTGGGTGTCGGTGTTGCACGCGGTGCCGCGGGTGCGGAGCGATCGGGCTCGGCTGCACCAGGTGTTCCAACACCTGTTCACCCACGCGGCCCGTGAGCTTCCGCTGGAAGGGGAGGTGCCGATGCCGCTCCAGCTCTCCGTGCGGATGTCCAACGCCTCGCGGGTCGTCGTGGAGATGAGCGCGGGGAGAGGCCTTCCCGCGGAGAACCCGGAGCGGGTCTTCCAGCCGTTCGTCGCCCCCCGGCCCTCGCGAGTGGGCACGGGCCTGGAGCTGGCGGTGTGCCATCGCCTCGTCACCGCGCTCGGCGGCGAGATGTCCGTGCACAACGAGCCGGGCCGTGGTTCCTTCTTCTGCGTGGAGCTGCCGACGTTCCAGGACGCCTGACGCTCACTCCCAGCCCCCGGATGCCGGGTGCTGGCGCCTCACGGTGGCTCTTGGTGGACGTGGGCCTCGCCAACCGTGGTGGAATGGGTGACCACTGGCTCCTCAGCCGCGGCATGGAGGCTGCCGTGAAGGGCCTGGTGCTGAGGAGGGATGATGCACGCTGTCTCGTTGCGTGTTGGGTGGACGGGCCTGGTGCTCGCCATGGCCTTGTTGTCCACCGGTTGCGTGTCGGTGAGGCCCCCGCCGGGCCTGGGACGAAGCCTGCGCTCCACGACACACCTGGCCGGGCCGAGCGTTGCGCCTCCGCGCGCCTTCGCCTCTTCCCCTCCGTCTCCGCCGGAACCCGAGACGTCGGAGCGGCCGCGCCGTCGCGGAGCCGATCGTGTGCCCATGACGGGGATGGGCCCTGTCGGTGTGGAGGGCGCCGTTGGGAGCACGGACATTCAACTCGAGCGGCGGAGCGCGACCCTGACGCACCAGGCGGTCCTCGGTGCTGTGCTCGACGTGTCGGGCTCCACTCGCCGCCTCTCCGATGCGCTCTCCAGGCTCAAGGCCAGCAAGCTGGGCATCGCTGGCCGATCCGCTGGCCTCTTTTTCCCCTATGTCGTCCATGGCGAACGTCAACTGCGATGGATTGAGGCCGAGCTGGCCGCCGCCACCAGTCTGTCCAGCACCGCCTCGGCGGTGGATGATCCGGGCATGGAGTTGGCCATCCTGCGCCTCTCCGGACCACGGCTCGAGGCCGCCATGTCGGGAGCCATCCTGCTTGCCGCATGGCTCGATTTCCTGAACCTCGCTGACGTCGTACTTCAGCAGTGCCCCTTCTACAGTGTAGAGAGGCTGTTCGTGGACCTGGGCCAGTTGCAGAAGATGATTGAGCCCGCCATGACGGCGCTTTCCTCCCGGGAACCAGGGCAGGTCGAGGCAGCGGCGGCCGACCTCCCCGCGTTGATAGGCCATCTCACCGGCGAGTTCGACGCGACCCGTAAGGCCGTGCGCGAGGCGGAAGAGCGCGGCAGGAGATTCGTGGCGGTGGCGCAGAGTCTCGAGATGCTCACCCTGTTATCGGCGATGAAGATGTCGCTACCACGGCTGCCGCCGGCTGCTCCCGCCTCGCTCGGCATGGGTCTCGCGATGGGCTCTGGCGGCGTGATGATGGGCACGCGGATCGTGGTCTCCGCCGGGTGGGTGGAAATGATGCACCAGCTCGTGCGGGCGGGTGTCCTCTCCATTTCCGTCGCCAGTGCCGCCGTCCGGATTCACGCCGGCCAGGTGATGATGGCCGAATCGAGCCAGGAACTGCCACGGGGTGTGCGCGAAGCGCTCGGTGATGGGCCCGAAGTGCGTGCCATGCGTCAGACTGGCAGAGCGGGGGCGGGAATGGCCGAGGCACCGCGGCACCACGTCCTGCCGAGAGAGTTCCGCGAGTGGTTCGAGAAGCGCGGCTTCACCGGAGAAATGAGTATCGATCAGTTCTGCGTCAGGATGGAGCAGGCAAGCCACGAGGCAATTCACGGTGGTGGAGACTGGCGCCTGGGCCGTCAATGGCTTGGAGAGTGGAACCAGAAGATCATGCGCGCGCTGTACAAAGCCGAGGCGAGGACTGGCCGGATGTTGACGAGAGATGAGATCCTGGACATCGTCGCGAAGAACATGAGGGATTCTCAGATCCCAATGAACTTCACGCGTTGGAGCGGAAGATGAGTGATGGCCATGCCTGGCAGGGCCACTGGAGGGTCCGCCTGTACGAGCGGGTTCGCGAGCGGGGTTACGATTCGCTCACCGCCTTCGCCGAGGCACGCCCCGCCATTCCGCTGTATATTCTGGCCGAGGAGCTTGGCAAGGGCGACGTGGCCGCGGTGCAGGTGTTGAGCGGGTTGTTGGATGAGGCGGAGCGACGCAAGCGGATCACTCGATTCGTGCGGGATGTGTTCGTGCGCGAGTTTTCCGAGGGACTTCCCGACGGTTGGCCGGCCGTGCTGGATGATGCAAACCGTTTCAAGGTCGCCAAGGTGCTTGGTTGTTGGTTTGCCTATACCCCGGAAAGTCATAGGGAGCGCGTCGATCTAGCCAGCGATGTGCTCTTCGCCACGCCGCCGCCGCCCGGGTGGCGCCCGCTCGGTCCCGACGACGAGCTGCTCCTCGCCCTCTTGCCTGACGAGGAGGTTTGAACTTCCTCCCCACGCCCGTGTCTGCGTGGGAGGTGCCGCCCGCCAGGGCTCAATCCGTGGTGGGTTCCAGGTGTGCCAGGAACTCCAAGGCGCTGACGCCGGGCATGAAGAAGTAGCCCCCGCCCTTCATGGTCACGAAGCTCTGGATGCCCGTCACGCATCGCCGCAGCGGCGTCATGGGAATCGTCATCATGCCGCTCTCCTGGTTCGACGAGACGGGATCCCGCTCATCGTACAGCCGCCCGAACTTCTCGTTGTGCAACCAGCTCTGCTGGATGAACTCGAACTGCCGGCCGAGCTGGGCGTTGAGCGCGATGAAGATCAGCCCCTGCTCCGGAGAGCCGTTCTCCGTCCGGGGCTCGCGGCGGTAGGGAATGCCTCGGCGGAGGATCCGGTGCCTTCGGCTCACCTGTCTGGACAGACCCGGCTCGGGCGCGAGTGAGTCGCGCGGGTTGGCGCGCCGGACGTGAGACGTCACCGGGCAGCCCAGGCCCGCGGCATCCTCCTCGCTGTAGTTGAACGCATTGGAGTGCCCGTGGGGGCCCGGTTCGGGGGCCTCGAGTTGACCCGGCTTCAACGGGGCGCCATTGGACCAGCGCCCCATGAGCTTGGCCTTCAGCCATTCCTTCTTCTTCGCGTCGTCCCGAGGGCCGCCGTGGGTGATCTCCCTGCTCTTCTTCTCCACGAACGCGTTGAAGCCGTCGACGTCCTGCTGGAGCTTGCGCAGCACGAGATAGGAGCCGTTGAGACCCAGATCCTTGCGCCCCGCCGGTTCCGCCGCGCTGAGCCGGCCGAGGGAATCCCTGCTCGCGCGGACGGTCGGCGAGAGCGGCTTCTCTTGATATTCATTGTCATGACCCAGGATGAACTCCCCCGCGGCGATGGGGCTGTCGTAGTCCTCGGGCTGGCGCCCGGGCTTCCTGAACCCCTGGATCACTGGCTGGGAGATCCCGTCCTGGAAGCCAAAGGGCTCCCGGAAGGAGATCCGCCCATCCTCGTCCATCGAATGGGCGGCGCGCTGGCAGTAGAGCTCTCGAACACCCGCCTTCGCGAGCAGCGTCCGCTGGCGGGCCAGCCGGGTGCCCAGCTCGTCCTCGTTCCGGGCATAGAGCATCAACAACACATGGATGTCCTCGTCGCGCGGCCCTCCGGAACGCGTGCCGCCGAACTCCCAATGTTCGGGGGCGCTCGATCCGGTATCTCCGAGCACGTGGGCCCGTGCGGCCATGCCCTTGCGGAACTCGTAGGGGAACGTCCGGAGCGCGTCCTCGTCCAGGCCCAGGGCCTTCAGGCCATGCCAGGTGAACGCCACGTTCAGACACGCGGTCCGCCGCTCGAGCCGCTCACTGGGGATCTCCGCCGCCGTCGTGAGTTCCCCTTTCAGAATCTCGCGGAGCCATGCCCGGCACGGACCGGCGTCCTGGATCCTCAACAGCAGGAATGCGGCGGTCGCCATGCGCTTGTAGCCATGGACGACGAGCCCCTGGACGTCGTCCAGCCTCACGGGAGGCGGGAGCGGAGTCACCTTCGGAGCGGCGGCTCCTGAGAGGATTCTTCGCGCGTAGGACACCCAGCTTCCGGGCTGTGACATGGGGGACTCTCCTGTGAAGGGTGTGGAGGGGACGGCGGTGGGTGGAGCGCAGCCGCTCCTGGAGGATGGAGATGGCCTGACGAAGGCTCAGCAGCTTCTCCTGATAGGGAAAACGGCCCTGTTCCAGATAGCTCTTCAATGCCTGGCGCATGGGCTCGGCTTCTGGATGGCTCGAGTCCTTCGTGGCGAGGACCTGGCGCAGGTCGAGGGCCTCGTGGAGGTCGGTGACGGCCACGGTGGTGGGAGGACCCTCGCCATGGAGCAGGGCGCTGTAGTGGACGAGGGTGGGGCATTGCACGCCGCGGATCCACTCCTTGAAGGGTTCCACGAAGGGCCGGCCCGAGGGGAAGCCTTTCGAGCCGCTCCAGATGAGCTTGAGGAAGTTGCTCACATCCTCGTGGTTCACGAACGCGTCGATATAGGCTTCCCAGCTCTCGTCATAGGTGACGATGAACAGCAATTGCCGCTTCGCGCCGCGCTGGAAGAGCGCCCACCGCGCGAAGTGGATGGCCCGCATGTCATTCATGCCCACCAGGTTGCGTTTCAGCCGCCAGTTGACGAGCCCCATGAAGAAGCGTTGCTGGAGCTGGCCGATCGCGCCGGAGGGGACGTCCGTGACGAGGATCATCGAGTTCTGGATGGGCCCCTGCCGCGCCTCGATCTCCTCGCGCAAGGCGTCGGGGATGGTGACGTGCTCGACGGTCTGGCGTGGACGCGCGAACCGGTTCTTGAGCTGGATGAGCAGGCGCAAGGGCTTGTCGACGAGGAGGTAGGTGAGGGTCGCGAGGGCCGCTTCGACGAGCGCGGCGCTCTGGTTGCGTTCCCACTCCGGCGTGGTCACGCGCGCGAGGTGGGGGCCGAGGTGTTCGCGCAGATCCTCGTACAAGGAGGTGGGCTCGAGCCGCTCCAGGAAGGGACGCCGGTGCGGGTTGTTCAAATAGGCCTCGGCCCGCGCGCGCATCTCCTGCAGTTCCCGGATCGCCGGGACGGAGGCGACGCGGTAGGCGAAGTCGACGTGCCGTGTGCTGTAGGGCACCGCGTGCTTCAGCAGGTATTCCTTGACCTGCGCGGGCCGGGCCAGCCCCGCAGCCGGGTAGCCCTCGCAGTGGGAGTAGAGCTCATCGAAGACCGTGTCTCCCGTCAGGGCGGACTGGGCGGCGAGCGCGTCCACGAGCAACTCGAGGGTGGTGCGGAGCTGTTCGCGCCCATGGAGCGAGGCGGACAGGCGCAGGTCGGCACCGAAGAGCAGGTAGCAATCCTCGCGAGGCCCGGCCGGTGGGCCGTCCCAGGGCGCGCCGCCGAGGATGCCCCAGTGAGCGAAATAGAGCGCCTGGATGGCTCGAAGCGGGTGGGGCTGACGCGCCCGGATGGTCCGATCCAGCCCGCGCAGCGTGGAGGTCAATCCCTCCACGGCTTCGGGACGGATCTTCGTGATGATGCTCAATGTGCCGTGGAACATGAGGTGTCACCCAGTCCGAAGAGGAGCGTGGTACGTGTTGAACATGACTTGCGAGGAGCCTTGCCTGGTTGGCTCTTTCGCCGGGCGTCGGAGTGGGCGAGCACCCGGCGCACCAGGCCCTCGAACTCTTCCAGGGGAGAGCTCTTGGGCACGAACCGGGCGCCCGGGGCATGGGGGTCTCCCGAGGAACTGTGGATGATGATGGGAATGTCATTCAGGCGCTCGTCCGCGTGGAGCTCGTGGCACAACTCCAGCCCATCCATGCGGGGCATCATCCAATCCGTCACCACCAGCTCCGGTGGGGATTGCCGGGCGATCGACAGGGCCTCACGTCCGTCGTGCGCCTCGACCACCCGGTAATCCATCTGCTCCAGCACCTCCCGGAAGAGGTCGAGCAGATCTTGTTCATCATCAACCAGGAGAATCGTGCGCATGGTGCCCTCCGCTTTGTTTCGAAATGTCTCTCCCTACACGGAAGGAGTTTGACTACCTTCTCTGTGATTCAGCTCGGACATGAATGAAGATGTCCGAGAAGATGGGAATGGGAGGGCTGGGAGGAGTGTCCGGGGAGGCGGGAGGTGTCAGGGGTTGACTGCCCGCCACCTGTCCATGCGTGCGCGCCTGCGCTGGCCGAGGAGGATGTCTCCTGTGTCGACGGGGGCGGGACCTGGGGAGGGCTCGCCTGGGTCGACGGCCATTCCTTGCTCACGTTCGCGCTGGTTCTTAATCCTTCTTGATCCAAGGGATGAGGCGCCGCGCCAGGCGGTCCGGGGGGAACACCGGAGGGCGAACGGATGCGTCAGGACGACAGTGATTCGAACGGACCGCGTTGGGGACGGGAGTCCAGCATGTCTGGTCCTCCAGACGAGAGGGAAGGCGACGAGGAGCTCGACGACGATTTCCTGCGGCAGGTCACCCAGGTGGTGGCCGTGCCCCTGAGGGCTCCGCGCCGGGGAGAGCATCTGGGAGGGCCGGACGGCCACCGGTTCGAGATTCTCGAGCAGATTGGTGGAGGCGCGATGGGCCTAGTCTTCCGGGCCCGGGACGAGGAGTTGCAGCGGGTGGTGGCCCTCAAGTTCCTGCTCTCGCGCGAGGGCGTCCCCGAGGCCCCCATGAGCGCCCTGCTGCGCCAGGAGGCCAAGGCCGTCGCCCAGTTGGATCACGAGAACATCGTGCGGCTGTTCGACGTGGCCGAATGGAGCGGCGAGCCGTGGGAGCCCAAGGTCCCCTTCCTGGTGCTGGAATGTCTGGAGGGCGAGAGCCTCGCGGCGCTGCTGTTGCGCGAGCGGCCCTCGCTGCCTCGCTGCCTGGACATCATGAGCGCCGTGGCCGCGGGGCTGGCGCACGCCCATGAGCACCACATCGTCCACCGCGACCTCAAGCCCGACAACGTGTTCATCTGCAGCAAGGGGCAGGTGAAGCTGCTGGACTTCGGGCTGGCCCACATCACGGCCGCCTCCTTTCCGGCCACCCTGCACCTGCCCGCCGCGGGAACCCCGGCCTACATGGCGCCCGAGCAGTGGAGGGGACATCCGCAGGATGCCCGCACGGACCTCTGGGCCGCGGGGGCCCTGCTCTTCGAGTTGCTCACGGGCGAGCCGCCCTGCCCGGAAGCGAGCGTGGCGGAGCTGCGGGAGTGGGTGTTGTCGGACGCGCCCGTGCCCTCGGTGCGCGAGCGCTGTCCGGAGCTGCCCGAGGAGTTGGCGCGGCTGGTGGCCGCCCTGTTGGAGAAGGCCCCCGAGCGGCGGCTGTCCAGCGCGGCCGAGTTGAAGGCCCGGCTCGACCGGATCGCGGAGGGGCTGACGCCCTGGCGCGAGGGGGCGCCAGGCCTGGGGCCCCAGCGCCGGCAGGTGACGCTGCTGGAGTGCTGGCTGGCGGACCTCGCCGGCCTCGCCGAGCACCTGGACGCCGAGGACGTCGGGGAACTGGAGGGGGCGTTTCATCAAGCCTGCTCGGAGCTGGTGGTGCAGCACGGGGGCTCCATCACCCTGTGCGTGGGCGACTCGGTGCTCGCCTGCTTCGGCTACCCCCAGGCCCGGGAGGACGACGCGGAGCGGGCGGCGCGCGCGGGGCTGTACCTGGTGACGCACCTGGGGACGGCGCTCCAGCAGAAGTTGCCCTACCTGCCGCGCCGTGAGCTCGCCGTGAAGGTGGGGCTGCACACCGACACGGTGGTGCTCGACAACCTGCCCCAGCCCCTGCAGGGCCGCGCCGCCGCGCTCCAGGGCGAGGCGCCCCAGTTCGCCACCTGGCTGTCGCGCCAGGCCGCGCGCGACACCGTGTGCCTGAGCCCCACCACCTGGCGGCTCGTGCGGGGCGCCTTCCGCACCGAGCCGCTCGGGGCCCGCTCCTTCCAGGGACTCGCCGGTGAGGTGACGCGCGAGCTGTACCGGCTGGTGCGCGAGAAGCGCACCCGGGGCCGCTTCGAGCAGGCCCACGAGGCGGGGGCGCTCACGCCCCTGGTGGGGCGCGAGAAGGAGCTGAAGCGGCTGACCGCGCATTGGGAGCGGGCCCGGCGGGGCGAGGGGGCGTTCGTGCTCGTCCAGGGCGAGGCGGGCATTGGCAAGTCCCGCCTCCTGCGGGGGCTGTGGGAGCGGATTGACCAGGAGGAGGGCATGCGCCTGCAGGTGCAGTGTCTGCCCCAGTTCAGCGGCAGCGCCCTGCGCCCCATCATCGAGCTGTTGCTGCACATGTTGAAGCTCGACCCGGAGGGCAACCCCCCGTCCAACCTGCGCAAGTTCCAGGGGCGCATGGGGGCGGTGGGGCTGCCGGCGGAGCATGTGCACTCGTTGGCCGTGCTGCTCTCGCTGCCCATCGTCGAGGAGTCACCCCACCTTCGCCTCTCCCCGCAGCGCCAGAAGGAGAAGACGTTCGAGGCGCTGGTGACACTGTTGCTGCGCCTGGCCGAGGACCACCCCGTCTTCGCCCTCGTGGAGGATCTGCACTGGGCCGACCCCTCGACGTTGGAGCTGCTGGGGGTGCTGCTGGAGCAGGTGGACCAGGCCCGGCTGTGTGTCTGCCTCACGGCCCGTCCGGACTTCCAGCCCTCCTGGCCCGCGCGCGAGCGGCTGCACCCGCTGGTGCTGGAGCGGCTGTCGCCGAGGCTGACCGCGGACCTGGTGCGGCAGGCCGCCAGCGGGACGGCGCTGGCGGAGGAGACGGTGGAGCAGCTCGTGGCGAAGACGGATGGGGTGCCCCTGTTCGTCGAGGAGATGACGCGCATGGTGGTGGAGCGGGCGCGGGCGGGGCAGTCGTCCGTCGAGCCCTCGGCCATTCCCGTCACCCTGGGCGGGTTGCTGCTGGAGCGCCTGGACCGGTTGCCTCGGAGTCAGAAGGCGCTGGCGCAGTTGTGCGCGGTGGTGGGCCGCGAATTCGGCCACACCCTGCTCAGCGCGCTGTCCGGACGGAACGAGGCGCGGCTGCGACAGGACGTCGCCGGGTTGCTGCAGGCGGGCCTGTGGCAGCAGGTGCAGGACGCGAGCGAGCCGCGCTACCAGTTCCGCCACGCGCTCTTCCAGGACGCGGCCTACCACTCGCTGTTGCGCCACACGCGGCGCGACTACCACCGGCGCATCGCCCAGACCCTGGTGGTGCAGGCGCCCGAGCTGGCGGAGACGCAGCCCGAGCTGCTCGCCCACCACTACACCGAGGCGCGGGAGACGGCGACGGCGGTGCGCTTCTGGGCGAATGCGGGAGAGCGGGCCAGCCTGCGCTCGGCCAACGTGGAGGCCATCCACCATCTGCGCGAGGCGCTCCGGCTGTTGCGCTCGCTCCCGGAGACTCCGGAGCGCGCCGAGCAGGAGTTGCGGCTGCTGGTGGCGTTGGGCATGCCCCTGCATCAGGTGCGCAGCCTGCGCTCCGCCGAGATGGAGCAGACCTACGGCCGGGTGATGGAGCTGTTGCATCAGGTGGGGGACGCGTTGCCCGGATTACAGGTGTCCACCTGGGGCGCCTATGCCTACTTCTTCGCGCGGGCGAAGTTCCACGTGGCCCAGGAGCTGGCGGAGCTGGTGGTGAGGCAGGGGGAGCGCCATCGCCACCGGGAGCTGCTCGCCCTGGGACACCGGATGATGGCCACCGATCACTTCACCTGGGGCCACATGTCCACCGCCCTGGAGCACGTCGAGCTCGCGCTGGAGTACTCGGACTTCGATCTCGAGACGCACCGGGCGCTCGCCGTGAATCAATGGATCAACCCGCGGGCGGCCGCCCTGGCCTATGGCTCCCTCGTGCAGTCCGTCGTCGGGCACGAGGAGCAGGCGCGCGGGTACGGGCAGCAGGCCGTGGCCCTGGCCGAGAAGATCGGCCATCCCAACAGCCTGGCGTTCACGTTGCTGTACGTGGCCCTGGGCTGCCAGATGCGTGGCGAGCCCGGGTGCGCCCGGGCGTGGGTGGAGAAGTGCATCGCGATCTCGTCCGAGCACCGCCTCCGCATGTGGCTGGGCTGGTCCGTGTTCCTCAAGAGCTGGGTGCTGGCCGAGGGGGGCCGTGTCCAGGAGGCGCTGGAGCTCATGCAGTCCAACTTCGCGCGGTGGCGCAGCACGGGGATGCGCACCGGCATGCCCTTGTTCCTGGGCATGTTCGCGAGCTTCCACCTGAAGCTGGGGGAGTACCAACGGGGGCTGGCGGTGGTGACCCATGCCCTGGCGTGGGCGGACACCCTCGAGGAGCGCTCGTATGAAGTGGAGCTGCACCGCCTGGAGGGCGAGTTGCTGCGGGGGCTCGGCCGTGAGGCGGAGGCCACGGCGTGCTTCCTGCGCGCGCTGGACCTGGCCCACGAGCAGGGCAGCGCGGGCCATGGCCGGCGGGCGGAAGAAAGCATGAGGCGCCAGTTCCGCGAGCGGGGCTGGGAGTGGCCACGCCCGCTCGATGGGGAAGGCGCCGGGATGGCTCCGCGTCACAAGGGCGTGCTGCGGACTCCAGGTTAGAGGAACGGCTCGAGAGAACGCGGGGATCGAAGATGGCGATGGATCGTGAGCAGTTGGAGCAGGACATCCGGGAGTTGTGTCGGAGGGGGGATACCGGACGGGCGGTGGAGCGCGCGCTGCAGGGGTATGGCGTGGAGCTCATGAGGCTCATTGCCTCCGTCATGCACAATCCGGATCAGGCCAATGATGCCTTCAGCCTCTTCTGTGAGAACCTCCTCAAGGGGCTGCCGGGGTTTCGCTGGGAGAGTTCCTTCCGGACGTGGGCCTACCGGCTGGCGCGCAACGCGTGCTACCAGTTGATTCACGCGCCCGCCGCGCGCGAGACGCCCGTCACCGCCTCGCTGATCCCCGAGCAGCCCAATCCGCGCCGCTCCGACACGCAGCCCTGGCAGAGGACCTCGGTCCAGGAGCGCTTCCGCGCCCTGCGCGACAGCCTGCAGCCCGAGGAGCGCATGATCCTGATGTTCCGGGTGGATCAGCGGCTGTCGTGGACGGAGGTGGCGCGGGTCATGTGGGATCAGGACGAGCCGCCCACGAGCGCGGCGCTCAACCGCAAGGCGACCTCCCTGCGCCAGCAGTTCCAGCGCATCAAGGCGCATCTGCGCGCCATGGCCATCGGGCAGGGGCTCATCGAGCAGGACCACCTGGGAGGCTGACGCTCAGCGTCTGCCCCGGCGGGGCGCCTGGCAGCGCGGGCAGAAGAACAGTCCGCGTCCGGAGAGCGACAGGCGGGTGATGGGGGTGGCGCACCGGGGGCAGGGCTGTCCCGCGCGGTCATAGACACAGAACCGGTCCTCGCGGCGCCTGCCCGGAAGGGAGAGGGCATTAGGCGGAGCGTGGGGCGTGACGATGCGGCCATCGCGGGCCGCGTCCTCCAACAACTCGCGCAGCACCGTCCACAGGCGCTCGAAGTCATCGGGCCGCAGCTCGGCGGCGGGCAGGTGGGGTGGCAGCCGCGCGAGGAAGAGCGCCTCGGCGCGCAGGATGTTGCCCACGCCCGAGATGCGCGCTTGATCCAACAGCACGGTGGCCAGGGGGGCGCGGCCCCGGCGCAGGGCCTCGAAGGCGCGGCTGGCCGAGGCCTCGGGCCGCAGCGGATCCTCCCCCAGCTGGGAGCGCAGGGCGGCCTCGGCCTCCGGGCTCAGCAACTCACAGCGTTGGGGACCCGACAGGTGGAGCGTGGCATGGGGGGAGGCGAGCCGCAGCCGGCAGGCCGTGGAGGGCGGCGGCCCCGCGCAGCGGAAGTGCCGGATGTTGCCGACGAGGCCCAGGTGCAGGTGCAGGTGCACCCCCCCTTCGAAGTGGTGGAAGAGGTGCTTGCCATGGGCTTGCACGCCCACGAGCGTCCGTCCGGTCAGCCGCCGGGCGTCCTGGGTGAAGCGCCCCTGGGGAGAGTCGGCGGTGAACTGGCGTCCCACCAGCCAGCGGTGGTGGACGCGCGCGAGGCGATGGATGATGTTTCCTTCGGGCACTCCGGGGAGGTAACGCCCGGGGGGTGACCTGTCACGTCATCCCGAGCGCCCAGGGCCTGGCCGCGCGGGGAGTCATGGACGTGACGGACGCTCAGTCCTTTCCCTGCTTTGGAGGGCGGCGGTGCTATCGTGGCCCGTCATGACGCAGCAGATCCGTGCGCTGGTGGTGGACGACTCGCAGGCCATGAGGCGCAGCCTCATGTACGCCCTGCAGCGTCTGGGCACCTGGCTACACACCGAAGAGGCCCAGGATGGGGCCGAGGGCCTCAAGAAGCTCACCCTGGGCCGCTATGATCTGATCCTCACCGACATCAACATGCCGCTGATGGACGGGCTCAAGCTCATCCACCACCTGCGCCAGACGGAGGCCTACCGCACGGTGCCCATCGTGGTCATCACCACCGAGTCGGCCATGGAGGACCGGGCGCGGGCCATGGCGCTCGGGGCGAGCGCCTACCTGGTCAAGCCGGTGCAGTCCAAGGTGGTCCAGGACACGGTGAAGGGCTTGTTGCGGCTGGAGTAGGGGCGGAGCCGGCTCCCTCCTCGGGCGTCAGCGGAACGGGCCGGGTGGCGTCTGTTGTTGCTTGGGGACGGACGCCCCACTAAGACCGTCACCGTCATGGCCATGAACGAGCGTTACGAGCCGCAGGCAATCGAGAAGAAGTGGCAGGACCGTTGGAATGAGGCGGGAGTGTTCCGCGCGGGCACTCGCCCCGGAGCCCCGAAGAAGTACATCCTCGAGATGCTTCCGTACCCCAGCGGGAAGATGCACATGGGGCACGTGCGCAACTACCTCATCGGTGACGTCTACGCGCGCTTCTTCCAGATGCGGGGCTACGACGTGCTGCACCCCATGGGCTGGGACGCCTTCGGTCTGCCCGCGGAGAACGCCGCCATCAAGGACGGCGTGCACCCGGCGGTGCGCACCCGCGAGAACATCGACTCCTTCAAGAAGGAGATCCGCTCGCTCGGCTACTGCTACGACTGGACGCGCGAGGTGAACACCAGCGAGCCCGAGTACTACCGCTGGAACCAGTGGTTCTTCATCCAGATGCTGCAGAAGGGGCTCGTCTACCGCCGCTTCAGCAAGGTGAACTGGTGCACCGGCTGCCTCACCGTCATCGCCAACGAGCAGGTGAAGGACGGCGTGTGCGAGCGCTGCGAGTCGAAGGTGCTGGACAAGGAGCTGCCCGAGTGGGCGTTCCGCATCACCCGCTACTCGCAGGAACTGCTCGACGGCCTGGACGAGCTCAAGGAGTGGCCCGAGCGCATCACCTCCATGCAGCGCAACTGGATTGGCCGCTCCGAGGGCGTGGAGGCGGACTTCGCCATCCAGGGCAGTGAGGAGCGCCTGCGCGTCTTCACCACGCGCGTGGACACCATCCACGGCTGCACCTACGTGGTGCTGGCGCCGGACCACAAGCTGGTGGCGCGCATCACCACGCCCGACAAGCGCGCCGAGGTGGAGGCCTTCGCCCGGAAGATGGCGGCCATCTCCAAGACGGAGCGCACGGAGGAGGGGGCCACGAAGGAGGGCGTCTTCACCGGCGCTCATGCCATCAACCCCTTCACCGGCCAGCCGGTGCCCATCTGGGTCGCCAACTTCGTGCTGGCCGACTACGGCACGGGCGCGGTGATGAGCGTGCCGGCGCACGACGCGCGCGACTTCGACTTCGCGCGCAAGTACTCGCTGCCCATCCGCGTGGTCATCCAGCCCGCGCAGGGCGACAAGCTGCCCGAGGGCGGCGCCCTGGAGGCGGCGTACACCGAGGACGGGGTGCTGGTGGACTCGGGCGAGTACACGGGCCTGAGCTCGGCCGAGGCGCGCCGGAAGATGGGCGCGAAGCTCCAGGCCGAGGGCCGGGGCGAGCCCAAGGTGACGTACCGCCAGAAGGACTGGGGCTTCAGCCGCCAGCGCTACTGGGGCACGCCCATCCCCATCGTCTACTGCGAGAAGTGCGATCCCGAGCGCAAGGGCCAGCCCGTGCCGCTCGAGCAGCTCCCGGTGCGTCTGCCGGAGATCGACACCGAGGCGGTGCTCACGGGCAAGGGCGAGCCGCCCCTGGCCAAGGTGCCCGCCTTCGTCAACACCACGTGCCCCACGTGCAATGGCCCGGCCCGGCGCGAGACGGAGACGATGGACACCTTCGTCGACTCCTGCTGGTACTTCGCGCGCTACCTCTCGCCGCGCTTCGACGGGGCGCCCTTCGATCCGAAGGAGGCCCAGCGCTGGCTGCCGGTGGACGTGTACGTGGGGGGCCCCGAACACGCGGTGATGCACCTGCTCTACTTCCGCTTCTGGACACGGGTGATGAAGCTGCTCGGCCTGTCCCCGGTGGACGAGCCCGTCAAGCGGCTGGTGACCCAGGGCATCGTCAACGGGCCGGATGGGCGCAAGATGTCCAAGCGCTGGGGCAACGTGGTGGCGCCCGCCTCCATCGTCGAGAAGTACGGCGCGGACACGGCGCGTGCCTACGTGATGTTCGCCGGGCCGCCCGAGCGCGACTTCGACTGGTCCGATGATCAGGTGGAGGGCGCCTACCGCTTCCTCAAGCGGGTATGGGTGCTCGCCACGCAGCACCAGGACGTGGCCGGGGCGACGCACGAGGGCGCCTACGAGGGCAAGGCGCTGGAGATCCGCCGCGCGGCGCACAAGTGCCTCAAGCGGGTGGGGGAGGCCATCGAGCGGCTGTCCTTCAACACCGCCATCGCCGGCACCATGGAGTACCTGAACGCGCTGTACGCGCTGGGCACGGCGGAGACGCCCGCGGAGAAGGCCGCCATGGCCGAGGCCATTCGCGTGCTGACGGTGGTGCTCACGCCCTTCGCGCCGCACCTGGCCGATGAGATCGCCGAGGCCTACGGGGCCAAGGCGTTCGTCGTCACCCAGGGCTGGCCGGACTTCGATCCGGCGCTGGTGGTGGACGACGTGATTCCCTACGCGGTGCAGGTCAACGGCAAGCTGCGCGCGGAGGTGCGGGTCGCGGCGGACGCGGCCGAGGCGGACGTGCGAGCGGCGGCCGAGGCGGACGAGCGGGTGAAGGCCGCCATGGCGGGCAAGACGCTGCGCAAGTTCGTCTTCGTGCCCAAGCGCCTCGTCAACTTCGTCGTCGGCTGAGCCGGTGGAGCGCGGGGAGGGAGCTCCTCCTCGCGCTTGACCGTGAGGATCACCCCGCTACTGTGGGCGCCATGTCCCGGCTCTACGCGGTGGGTGGGTTGCTCTGGTTGTCGGTGCTCGGGTGTGGCTACCGCTTCACCCCCCGGTCCGCCGGGCTGCCCGGGGGCGTGAGCTCCGTCTGCGCGCCCGTCTTCCGCAACGACACCGCCGAGCCGGGCCTGGAGACGCTCTTCACGCGCGTGTTCCGTCAGGAGCTGGTGCGCGTGGGGGCCTTGGGCGGCTCCGGCTCCTGCCAGGCGTCCGTCGAGGGCGTGGTGGTGTGGGTGAACAGCGCTCCGACGATCGTCACCGAGCCCGTCTACGAGGGCAACACCGTGGTGACGGGGCAGCAGCTCGCCAGCTACCGGGCCTCGGCCGGGGTGACGTTGAGGCTGGTGCGGGACGGCCAGGTCCTGGCGGAGACGACCGTTTCGGGCAACGAGGACTTCCTGCCGGGCGCGGAAGGGGCGTCCGGCGACGTGCTACAAGCCGAGGCCAACCGTCAAGCCGCGCTGTACCGTCTCGCCGAGACGTTGATGCGCGAGGGCTATGATCGGTTGGCCAACAACTGGTGACGCGGAGGACTACTTCTTCGCCGCGGCCTTGGCGCGGTTGACGGCCTTGGCGAGACGCGAGATGCGGCGCGAGGCGGCGCGCTTGTGGATGACGCCCTTGGAAGAGGCCTTGTTGATGCGGCTCGCGGCCGACTTGAAGGCATCCGCGGTCTTCCCGGCATCCGAGGAGGTGAGGGTGTCGCGCAGGTTCTTCACGGCATCCTTCACCGTGGTGCGCACGTTGACATTGCGGGCGCGGCGCTTCTGCGCCTGGCGGTTACGCTTCTCTGCAGACTTGGTGTTGGCCAAGGTGATCTCCAGCGTACTTCTGTGGAAAGAGGCGCCGTACCTACTTCGGCGCCTCCCCCACCGTCAAGGTTTGCGTGCTTCCAACCGTGATCCAGGCGTCTGGACGCCTTCCCGTCAACGGTCTCCGACCGCGTACTCCCACCGCAGTCCGGAGGGATCCCGGAAGCTCAACCGGCTCGGGCCCCCTTCCGCTTCCAGCGTTCCCCCCACGGACAGGCCCTCCAGCAGGGCGCGCAACCGCTGCACCGCGGCGGCCGAGGGCGCCGCGAAGGTGAGCACGGCCGGCGAGGGAGCGGCCGGGCCCGCCACGAAGGTGAGCCGGTACAAGCCATCCCCGTAGACGGCCTCCTCGGGGCTCGTCCTCTCGGCGCTCCAGCCCAGCAGGGGAGCCACCCGGTCCCAGAAGGCCCGCTGGGCGGACAGGTCCGCCACGGGCAGGCGCAGCGCGATCAGGGACGCGCGGGGCACCCGGGTAGGCGGCGGCAGGGCCTTCTCCCGGAGCTTGGCCGCCTGCCAGTGTCGTTCCATGTGCTCCAGGGTAGCCTCTCCCAGGGGAACGCCCTCGGCGCGCAACGTGGACTCGATGTGCTGGAAGCGCGCGGTGAAGCGGCGGATGGCCATGCGCAGCGCGTCCTCGGCCGGGGTGTGGAGGAAGCGCGCGAGGTTGGCGAGCGCCAGCAGGACGTCCCCCAGCTCGTGCTCCAGCTCGTCCCGGTTTCCCGAGGCGATGGCTTCGTCCAGCTCGCCCAGTTCCTCCTGGAGCTTGGCGCGCACGTGGTGCAGGTCCGGCCAGTCGAAGCCGATGCGGCTGGCCTTCTCCGTGAGGCGCTCGGCGCGCAGCAGGGCCGGGGCCCGCGTGGGCACCCCGTCGAGCACCGAGCCCTCCTGGCCCGTCTTCTTCTTGCGCTCCTGCGCCTTGAGCTTCGCCCAGTCGGCCATCGGCTGGGGGGTGCCATCCGCCTGCCGCTCGCCGAAGACGTGCGGGTGGCGCTGGGTGAGCTTGTCGCTGATGGAGGCGGACACGTCCGCCAACGTGAACTCGCCCAGCTCCTCGGCGAGCCGGGCATGGAAGACGATCTGGAAGAGCAGATCCCCCAACTCCTCGCACAGCGGACGCCAGGGCCCTCCGTCGGCGACACGATCCATCTCATCGAGGACCTCGAATGCCTCCTCACTGAGGTAGGGGCGCAGGGAACGCAGGTCCTGCTCCCGGTCCCACGGACAACCATCCGCCGAGCGCAGACGTGCCACGATTCCCGCCAACCTCTCCAATTGCTCCCCTGCTGCACTCATGGCTCTTCCTCCTCTTCTCTCCGAGCGTGGGGCCCGGCGCCAACACGTGAATTCCCGGTGGCGGGGCGCGACAACTTTCGTGGGACAGAGGGGTCGCCTATCATCGGCCCACCGAATGTCGCACCCCTCTTTCTCGTTGCGCTTTCTTCCGCTGCTGCTGTGCCTCGCTTCGTGGATGCCCGCGAGGCCGGCGCATGCGCAGCAATATCAGGATCCCTCCATGCTGGAGCCAGAGGAGATGGCGATGCCATCCGATTCGGACTCCGAGGAAGACGAGGAGGGGCGCCCCCGGGGCCGCGGCAAGAAGGGCAAGGGCCGCAAGGGCCAGGAGGACGAGGCGCAGGACGAGGCGGCGAACGCCGCGGAGCAGGACGCGGGAGTGGGCGTGGCCCCGGCGCCCGCGGCTCCAGCTGCCCCCGCCGTGCCCGAGCCGGTCGTGCGGCCACCCCCGGCGCCCATCCTCACGCCGCGCATCTCCGATGCGGACCTGCAGGCCGCCTGGGTCAAATGGCGCGAGGCGGTGGCGGCGTTGGACAGCGAGGCGGCGCGCGCGGCCCAGCAGCAGCTGGTGACGCTCCGGGCGGACGTGGCGGCCCTGGATCTGGAGTCCTTCAGCGTCGGCTTCATCCGGGCGGCGGAGGGACGGCGCAAGGCGCAGGACGAGGCGGGTGCGCTGCAACTCGTGGAACATGCCGCGGAGCTCTCTCCGAACCTGCCCTATGCGCGCCTGGCGCTCGCCCAGGCCTATGCCGAGCGCTCGCCCCAGGCCGTGGGCAAGTACTCGCGTGAGCTCCGGGCCGCGCTCGAGTTGATGCTGAAGGATCCCCGCTACCGGCGCCCGGTGCTGGCGGACTTCGGGACGGTGGTGCTGGTGGCGCTGCTGGCGACGGCGGTGGTGGTGGTGGGCGTGCTCTTCGTGCGGCGCGTGCGCTTCCTGCTCCACGACTTCCACCACCTCTTTCCCCGCGCGGCGGCCCACTGGCAGTCCGGGGCCCTCGCGGTGCTGCTGCTCTTCGGCACGCCCCTGGCCCTGCGCTGGGGCGTCGTGCCCACGCTGTTGCTGCTCCTGGGCTCCGTGTCGTTCTACCTGTCGCGCTCGGAGCGGGCGGTGGCGACGTTGCTGCTCGCCCTGGCGGCGCTCGTCCCCCTCGCGGCGGGCAAGCTCGCCCAGTCCTCGGTCTTCGCGGGAACGGTGGCCGAGGACGTCTACGTGCTGGAGCACGGCGGAATCGACGCGGAGCCGGTGGCACAGCGCGTGCGCACGCGCCACGAGAAGAAGCAGGCCGGCTTCGCCGAGCTCTTCGCGCTCGGCCGGTTCGAGGCGCGCCGGGGTCAGCTGCCGGAGGCCATCGCCCACTACAAGGCGGCCATGGCGCTGCGTGCCGGGCACGCGCCGTTGATGACCAACCTGGGCAACGCCCTGCTGGCCACGGGCGACATGGACGGCGCGGCGCGGCTCTACACCCAGGCCCTGTCGGCGGACCCGGGGCTGGCCGCGCCCGCCTTCAACCTGGCCGAGGTCTACCGCCGCCGTGCCGCCGTGGCGCCGGACTCCGAGATCAGCGCCCAGAACCAGAAGGCGCGTGACGCGCTCGAGACCGCGGGCCGTCTGGATCGCGAGCTGCTGATGTGGGAGCGGCCGCCGGATGATCGGCTGACGATGAACCGCCTGCTGCTCGCGCCCATGCTGCCCCTGACGGACTTGCCGGTCATCGAGGACCCGGCCCTGGCCCGGCGCGTGGAGGCCCAGTTGTCGAGCCGGTTGCTCGGCGGT
The DNA here is from genome assembly GCF_044360685.1 of Cystobacter fuscus. Classification (GTDB taxonomy): domain Bacteria; phylum Myxococcota; class Myxococcia; order Myxococcales; family Myxococcaceae; genus Cystobacter; species Cystobacter fuscus_C. Next base: position 4,147,590 of record NZ_CP043491.1, read on the forward strand.
GGCACGGGCATCTCCGCCTGGGGTCCGCTCGTGCTCGGGGCGCTGCTCGTCGCCATGCTCGGCCTGGCCCGAGGCGTCTTCAAGCCGTCCCACGCGTGCGAGAAGTGCGGCCGTCCGGTGTGCCGGCGCTGTGACAAGGAGCTGGGCGTGGCCAGCAAGCTGTGCGCCCAGTGCGTCAACGTCTTCTCGCGCAAGATCGTGGTGGAGGCGCGCGTCCGGGCTCGCAAGCACATCGAGATCGAGCGCAACCGCCAGTGGGCGAGCGGCGTGTCCTACGTCTTCGGCGGCCTGGTGTCGGGCGCGGGCCACCTCTTCAACGGGCTGACGGTGCGCGGCACGATCTACGCCTTCCTCTTCCTCTTCGGGGTGGCGGGGGTGGTGCTGCGCTCCGGGGTGCTGCGCTCGCCCTATGGGGAGGTGCCGCTGTACCTCAAGCTCGCCCCCCTGTTGCTTCTCCTCATCCCCCTTCACCTGCTGTCGCTGCGCGGGCTGTACCGCAGCCAGAACGAGTAGGCCGGAACGACGATGGCGCTCACGGGAACCCTCAAGGACTTCGGCATCGCGGACATCCTGCAGCTCATCGGGCAGCAGCAGAAGACCGGGGTGCTCTACCTCAAGAGCAAGGATCAGGACGTCCAGGTCTTCATCCGGGACGGCAACATCGTGCGTGCCGAGAGTGTCACGCGCAAGAAGAAGGATCTGCTGGGCAACATGCTGGTGAGCGCCGAGCTCATCACGCCCCAGCAGCTCGAGAGCGCGCTGGAGATCCAGAAGCGCACCCTCAAGCGGCTCGGCGACGTGCTCACCTCCACGGGCGCCATCTCCGCGGAGAAGCTCAAGCAGATGATGCGGCTGCAGGTGACGGAGTCGCTCTACGGCCTCTTCTCCTGGAAGGCGGGCGACTACGAGTTCAAGCAGGAGGACAGCGTCCAGATAGATCAGGACGATCTCGCGCCGCTGCGCGCCGAGAGCGTGCTCATGGAAGGCTTCCGGATGGTGGATGAGTGGCCCCACCTGCGCAAGAAGCTCTCCAACGAGGCCACCACCTTCGAGAAGCTCAAGGAGCTGCCGCCGCAGAAGGCCCAGGAGAAGGAGGACGACTTCGACGCGTCCTTCGACGATGCCTTCTCCGAGGAGAAGAAGGACGAGAACAAGGGCGAGTTCAAGTCCATCGGCAGCACCGAGCGCCGGGTGTACAGCCTCATCGGCCCGGGGCGCGACGTGCGCAAGCTGGTGGATCTGAGCTGCCTGGGCGAGTTCGAGACCTGGAAGGCGCTCGTCAACCTGCTCAACCTCGACTACATCCGGGCCCTGCCACCCTCGGGGCTCTCGAGCCTGTCGTCGTCCGCGCGGGGCGGGGATCTGCTCGTGCGGCTGGGCGGCATGGTGGCGCGCGCCGCGGTCACCCTCCTGGTGATCGCCGCGCTGGGCTTCGTCGCCTCGCGGCTGCGGCCGGACACGTGGGACTTGCAGGGCGCGTCGGCCTCCTCGTTCTCGGACCCGGCCGCCCAGCGCCTGGTGTCTCGTGCCCAACAGGTGCGAATCGAGGCCGCGCTGGAGGTGTTCCGGCTCGAAAAGGGCAACCTCCCCGAACGACTGGACTCCCTGGTGGAAGTGGGTCTGCTGCGAAACGAGGACCTGCGCTACCCGTGGAGGGATGATTACTATTACCGTCGTACGTCGGACCGTCAGTTCATCCTCCTGCCCCCCTTGCGCTAGGTGGGCTGCTCGCTGCTGAGCAACACCGGAGGCTGGAAGTCGTGATCGAGGCCGTTACTGAAGTGAGGTTGAAAGCCGAGACCCGTGCTCATGGGATGGGATGAATTGCGAAACCCCGCCACTGTAGAGGCCCAAGAAGTCAGCCCCACCTCCGCCAAGGTGGATGTCCGCGACAACGCGACGACCCTGGCGCTGTGTGGCAACCAGAACGAGAACCTCAAGCTCATGGAGCGCCGCCTCGGTGTCCGCGTGGGACAGCGGGGGACGGAACTGCACCTGTCGGGACCGGCGGATGCCGTGGCCTTCACGGTGAAGCTGGTGGAGAGCCTCGAGGGGATGATCCGGGCCGGCCGCGCCATCTACCGCGAGGACGTGGAGCAGGCCATCAAGGTGATGGGTCGCGGAGGCGTCGAGTCGCTCCAGGACGTGATGCTCGGGCCCGTGCTCAAGAGCTCGGGCAACAAGCAGATCGCGCCCAAGAGCCTCGCGCAGAAGCGCTACGTGGACGCCATCCGCGCCAACGACATCGTCTTCGGCATCGGCCCCGCGGGCACGGGCAAGACGTACCTGGCCATGGCCATGGCGGTCTCCTATCTGCTCGACAGGAAGGTCAAGCGCATCGTCCTGGCGCGTCCGGCGGTGGAGGCCGGTGAGAAGCTGGGCTTCCTGCCCGGGGATCTGGCGGAGAAAGTCAACCCCTACCTGCGCCCGCTCTACGACGCGCTCCACGACATGATGCCCATCGAGCGCGCCACGAGCTTCATCGAGCAGGGCGTGGTGGAAGTGGCGCCGCTGGCCTTCATGCGCGGCCGCACGCTCAACGACTCCTTCGTCATCCTCGACGAGGCGCAGAACACCACCGTCGAGCAGATGAAGATGTTCCTCACGCGCCTGGGCTACAACAGCAAGGCGGTCATCACCGGTGACGTGACGCAGGTGGACCTGCCGGTGGGCCGGATGAGCGGCCTGCACCACGCGCGCTCCATCCTGCGCAACATCGAGGGCCTCTGCATCTCCGAGTTCACCGACGTGGACGTGGTGCGCCACCCGCTGGTGCAGGAGGTCATCCGCGCCTACGAGCGCTTCGACGCCGCCCAGCAGGCCGCCAAGGCGCTCAAGCACGCGGAGCAGATGGCCCCGGCGCATCCCTCCAGCGAGGAGCCGTCCTCCTCGTGAGGCAGCTCGCCGAGTGGTGGGGCGGGGGAGCGGTTGGCAAGCAACATGCCGCTCCCGCCTTGCTTGAAGTCTCCGCCCCGCCTCCCATAGGTTGATGCCCGCCATGGCCGAACCGGAATCGCCGCCCCCCGGACCCAGTCCGCTGGACGCCTTGTCTCGTCGTTTCCGGCTCGGCCCCGAATGGGGCCGGCGCCTGACGAACCTGCTGTTGCTGGCGGTGGTGTCGGTCGCGGCCGGCTTCGTCATCTCCCCGGGCCTCTACAGCCAGCAGATCCCCGCCCTCACCGAGGAGAACCTGGGCCGGCCCTTCCGGACGAATGCTCCGGCGGGGTTCAAGGCCGGGCGGGACTACGACATCCTCCACGAGGCGATGACCGAGAAGCGGCGCCAGGAGGCCCGCGCCGCGGTCCGCCCGGTGTACGACCTGAGCCCGGGGGTGGTCTCGGAGCTGCGCACCGCCGTGAGCGGCGCCTTCTCCGACATGCGCCGGCGTCTGGCGGAGAAGGACGCCGCCGCGCCGCCCGCGCCCGTGGACTCCACCGAGACGCGCAAGGCGCGCAAGCCGCCCGCGCCGACGGCGGAGGAGCGCGAGCGTCAACGCCAGGAGCTGGAGGCGCTGCGCGAGAGCTTCCTGGTGCTGCTCTTCGGGCGCCGGGACGCGCAGATCGACGCGGACGACTTCCAGGCGCTCACCGCGGGGCGCTTCTCCGAGAACCTGGAGGCGGCCACGCTGTTGCTCGTGGAGCGGGCCTACGGCTTCTCCGAGCCCCTGCCGGTGTACATCGCCCCCTCGCGCGAGGAGCTCGCGCGCGAGGGCCCCCAGGGCATCACCGTGAGGGACTTGCGCCACAATGGCGAGCAGACCCTGGCGATCACGGCGCCCACCCTGGTGGACCTGCGCGAGACCTATACGGAGATGGAGCGCTTCGCCTCCGTTCCGGGCAACCTCCTGCCGGACTCCCCCGTCGTGCAGCGCCGGGCGGTGCTGCGGCTGGCCAAGCGGCTGGTGCGGCCCAGCCTCAGCATCAACCTGGCGGAGACGGACGCCCGGAGGCGCCTGGCGGCGGCGGCGGTGAAGGACGCCGTCATCTCCATCAAGAAGGGCCAGCGCGTCATCGGCGACGGGGAGCTGGTCAACGAGACGCACCTGGTGGCCATCCGGGGCATGCGCGCGCAGACGGACCGGTTGGATCTGGTTCAGCTGCAGGTGGGCGGCACGGGGCTCGTGGCGCTGCTCATCTCCGCCACGTACCTCTTCTGCCGGGCGGCCTTCCGGCGCTTCCGGCCCACGCGCAAGGACGCGCTGCTCCTGGGTCTGCTGCTGGTGTCGATGCTGGGCCTGGCGCAGCTCTGGGTGTCCATCGCGGACGCGGTGCAGGATCGCTACGCGGCGCTGCCCCTGGAGGCCTTCTACTACGCCTTCCCGGTGGCGGCCGGAGCCATGCTGGTGCGCTTCGTCCTCTCCGAGGAGCTGGCGCTCTTCTTCGCGCTCGTGCTCGCGTGCCTGTGCGGCGTGATGCTGGGCAACTCGCTGTCCTTTGGCATCTACGCGCTGGTGGGCGCCCTGGTGGCGGCCGACAGCATCACCCGCGCCAAGGATCGCGTGGGCATCTTCAAGGCGGGCCTCGTCACCGGCGTGGCCAACCTGCTGGCGGTCCTCTTCCTCTTCCTGGCCGAGGGCAAGGGGCTCACCCCCGACACCCTCATCACCGCCGTGTTCGCCTTCCTGGGCACGACGCTGGCGGTGCCCGTGGTGGTGCTGGCGCTCACGCCGCTCATCGAGTCCGTGTTCGGCTATGCGTCGGACCTGAAGCTGCTGGAGCTGGCCAACTTGAACCACCCCGCGCTCAAGGAGCTCATCGTCCAGGCGCCGGGCACCTACCACCACTCCATCATCATCGGCACGCTGGTGGAGAACGCCGCGGAGGACATCGGCGCCAATCCGCTGCTGGCGCGCTCGTGCGCCTACTACCACGACATCGGCAAGGGCCGGAATCCGCTCTACTTCGGGGAGAACCAGAAGGGCGACAACCGGCACGATGGGCTCGCCCCGGCGATGAGCGCCGTCATCATCAAGCGCCACGTCACCGAGGGCCTGGAGATGGCGCGCCAGTACCGCCTGCCCAAGCTGGTGGCGGACGCCATTCCCCAGCACCACGGCACCCGGCTGGTGGGCTACTTCTTCCACAAGGCCCTCAAGGAGCAGGAGGGCAAGGAAGGCGCGCCTCCGCTCGACGAGAGCATCTTCCGCTACCCGGGTCCCAAGCCCCAGTTCCGCGAGGCCGCCCTGGTGATGATCGCCGACGCGGTCGAGGCCTCCACGCGCTCGCTGCCGGATCCCACCTCGGCGCGGCTGCAAGCGCAGGTGCAGAAGATGATCAACCTCATCTTCTCCGAGGGGCAGCTGGATGAGTGCGATCTGACACTTCGGGATTTGAACCTCATCTCGCAGTCCTTCCTGCACACGCTCGAGGGCATCTATCATGCGCGTCCCGAGTATCCGGCCGGTGCACTGCAGGCGGGCCCCAAGGGCTCGCTGATGGTGGCGCCGGCGGCGAAACAGGAAGACAAGGCGCGTCCGGTGGGCACGGGTACCTGAGGCGTCTGGCGGGAGGAGGGCGAACGTGAAGCTGCGCAAGGGGAAGGTGATTCCCCGCGACGATGGGAAGCGCATTGAGGAGTTCGTGGGCGCGGCGACGACGGGCACCGACGCGGTGTCGGTGGCGCGCATGCTGGCGCCGCCGGGCTGGAGCGAGCCCGCGCAGAAGCCCGAGTTCGACGAGGTGGTCATCGTCCTCAAGGGCGAGCTGACGCTCGTGGTGGACGGCCGGCGCCAGCTCATCGAGGAAGGGGAGATGGGCCTGGTGCCCCGGGGCCGCCGGGTGGTGTACCGCAACGATGGGCAGGGCGCGTGCGACTACTACTCGGTCTGCGCGCCGGCCTTCCGGGTGGAGCTGGCCAACATCGAGCAGGCCGAGGAGGAGCCCCAGGAGAACCGGGTGACGGTGCAGGTGGCGCATCCCCAGGGCAAGCGCTTCGCGAAGCAGGTGACGGAGCTGGCCGAGACGTTCCTGGAGAAGCTGGAGCTGTCCGGGTGCGAGCTGTCCATCTCCCTGGTGGGCGACCATGCCATCCGCCGGCTCAACCGCACCTGGCGCAAGAAGGACAAGGCGACGGACGTGCTGAGCTTCCCCGCGGGCGAGGCGCCCAAGGGCACGCCCGGGCCGAGGCAGCTCGGCGACGTGGTCATCTCCCTGGACACGGCGAAGCTCCAGGCCCGGGAGTACGAGCGCACCCTGGAGGAGGAGGTGGCGCGCTACCTGGCGCACGGCCTCCTGCACCTGCTGGGGCACGACCACGAGCGGCCCAAGGACGCGCAGAAGATGGCGCGCGCCGAGGAGCGCCTGCTGGGCGCCAGCGGCATGGTGGGCGACGCGGTGGCTCCCCGGGCTCGCAAGCTCATGACGTGAGACGGAGACGGGTTGAGTCGGGCGGCGCGCGTGATAGGTAGGTGCGAATGTCCCGCCTCGCCTCCTCGATGCTCTGCCTGCTCGGCCTGTTGCTGACCGCCCTTCCGGCGTCCGCTCAGGAGCTGCCTCCCTGGGGAACCGGGGAGAGCCGGGGCGAGGACTTGACCGTCTATCTGGTCACCTTCGGGCCCGGCGACGACGTGCCGTCCTGGTTCGGCCACGGCTCGCTCGTGGTGGAGGACCAGAAGCTGCGCCAGTCGCGCCTCTACAACTACGGCATGTTCTCCTTCGACGAGCGCATGCTCCTGCGCTACGCGATGGGGCGGCTCGAGTTCTGGGTGGACGACGCGAGCCCCGCGGCCACGTTCCGCTTCTACCGCTCGCTCAACCGGGACGTGCGGCTGCAGGAGCTGAACCTGACGCCCGCGCAGAAGGTGGAGCTGGGCCGGCTGCTGGCGGAGAACGTGCTGCCCCAGAACCGCGAGTACCTCTACCACCACTACAACGACAACTGCGTGACGCGGCTGCGCGATGCGCTCGACAAGGTGCTGGGAGGTCAGCTGCACGCCGCGGCGAGCGGCCCCGGGCGGATGACGCTGCGCGAGCAAACGCGCCGCTACACCGACGTGGGCCCGCCCATGAGCCTGCTGCTCGACTTCCTGATGAACGACGAGATCGACAAGCCCGCCACGCGCTGGCAGGAGGCGTTCCTGCCCGACGAGCTGGAGCGGCAGGTGGCGGAGGCCCAGGTGAAAGGGGAGGACGGACAGCTCCACCCGCTGGTGGCCCGGGCCTTCACCCTCTACGCGGCGCAGGGCCGTCCGGTGACTCCCGCGCATCCGCCGAACTACGCCCCGGTCCTGTTGTTGCTGGGGCTGGTGCTGGGCGGCATCGCGGTGGGGCTGGCCCTGTGGGAGCGGCGCACGGGGGGGCGGGTGCCCCGCATCCTGCTCGGCCTGCAGAACGTCCTGGTGGGCCTGGTGGTGGGCATTCCGGGGCTCGCGCTGTTCATCATGTGGCTGGGCACGGACCACACGGTGACGTACCGCAACGAGAACCTGTTCCTGGCCAACCCGCTCACCGTGCTGGCGCTGCCCCTGGGCTTCATGTGGATGCGCGGCTCGCCGCGGGCGCGCGAGTGGATGTGGCGGTTGTGGGTGGTGCTCGCGGCCCTGGGCGTGCTGGGGCTGGTGCTCAAGGCGCTGCCCCTGTTCGATCAAGACAACTGGCGCCTCATCGCGCTGCTCCTGCCCGTGTCGGTGGGCATGGCGGGTGCGATGACGCTGGGGCGCTCCAGGGTGGCGGTGGGACAGGAGTCCCGGCCCCTGGCGCCCACCCTGAAGGCTTCTGGCAACTGACTGGTAGGAGGACACAACATGGCGAACGACTCGATGGAGAAAATCGGCGGGCTTCGCGAGCGTCTGATGGCGCTCAGGGGGCATCTTTGACCTCGATCGCAAGAGGTCCCGCATCGCGCTGATCGAGCGCGAATCCACGCTGCCCACGTTCTGGGACGACAACACCAAGGCCCAGGCGATGCTCAAGGAGAAGGCCACGCTCGAGTCGAGCGTTGGGGCCTTCGAGAAGGCGCTCCGGGGCCTGGACGACGCGCAGACGCTGCTGGAGCTGGCGGCGGAGATGAACGACCCGGCCAGCGCCAAGGAGGCCGAGGACTCGCTCGGCGCCGTCGAGGCGGACATCGCCAAGCTGGAGCTGGCGCGGATGCTCTCCGGCGAGCAGGACCGGTCCTACTGCTTCATGGACATCAACGCGGGCGCGGGCGGCACGGACTCCATGGACTGGGCCGCCATGCTCATGCGCATGTACACGCGCTACTGCGAGCAGCGCGGCTGGAAGGTGGAGATCAACGACTCGCAGGAGGGCGAGGAAGCCGGCTTCAAGAACGTCTCGCTGCGCATCGAGGGCGAGTACGCCTACGGCTACCTCAAGGCGGAGGTGGGGGTGCACCGGCTGGTGCGCATCAGTCCCTTCGACGCCAACGCGCGCCGGCAGACGGCGTTCGCCTCGGTGGACGTGTACCCGGAGGTGGATGACTCCATCCAGATCGACATCCCGGAGAAGGACATCGAGCTGAAGTTCATCCGGGGTGGTGGCGCCGGCGGTCAGAAGGTCAACAAGACCTCGTCCACGGCGCAGCTGCGCCACCTGCCCACCGGCATCATCATCACCTGCCAGACGGAGCGCTCGCAGTCGGCCAACAAGGACATGGCGTTCAAGATCCTCCGCGGCCGCCTCTACGAGCTGGAGATGAAGCGGCGCGAGGCGGAGCGGGACGCCGCCGAGGCGCAGAAGAAGGACATCTCCTTCGGCTCGCAGATCCGCTCGTACGTGCTGGCGCCCTACCGCATGGTGAAGGACCTGCGCACGGGCGTGGAAACGGGCAACGTGGACGCGGTGTTGGATGGAGAGCTGGAGCAGTTCGTCACCGCCCAGTTGATGGGGGTGAAGAACCCCAACCGCGCGGCCCCCGAGTAGCCCCTCGCCACCGAGGTGGGGAACCTTTCCGCGGCCTCGTTGTCCAAGGCCGCGGGGAGGGAGGGGGAGTGGGGTGGAGCCGTGCGCGGGACAGGCCGCGGGGAGGTCACCGGTGTCTGCGAGCGAAGTGCTCGGGAGTCAGGACGTGGAGACGCCGGAGCGCCTGCTGCTGGCGCGGCTGCGGCGTGGCGAGCCCGAGGCCTTCGAGGCGCTGGTGCGCGAGCACCAGGACCGGCTCTACGACTTCTGCGTGCGGATGCTCGCGGACCCGGAAGAGGCGTATGACGTGGTGCAGGAGGTCTTCGTGAGCGCCCACCAGCACCTGGCGCGCTTCCGGGAGGACTCCAAGCTGTCCACGTGGTTGTTCCGGATTGGAAAGAACCACTGCCTCAACCGGCTGAAGTACCTCAAGCGCCGGGGCCGGGGCCGCTCGGACGAATACGGCGAGCAGAGCGAGGGCGCGCTGGCGCGGGCGCTGGGCTCGCCCCCGGGGCCCGACGAGGCCCTGGAGGCCGCGCGCGAGCAGGCGCGGGTACAGTGGGCCATCTCCCAGCTCGAGCCGGACGCGCGCATGCTGGTGGCGCTCCGGGACATCGAGGGCCTGTCATACGAGGAAATCGTCGACATCACCGAGCTACCGTTGGGAACCGTGAAAAGCCGGCTCCACCGGGCCCGGGAGAAGTTGGCGGATGTGTTGGGGCGGCTTGAGGAATGAACGGTTTTCAGTGGAGACTTCGGGATATGCCAGCGCAGCTCAGCCACCGGGAGACCCGGGCCCTGTTCATCGCCTTCGCCGATGAGGAGCTTCCCGCCGACACGGCGCGTGAAGTGCGCTCCCACCTGGACACCTGTGGCGAGTGCCAGCAGGGGTGGCAGGCCTATTCGAGCACCGTGCTCCGGTTGCGCCAGGCACCGCGGCACAAGGCGCCGCCGGCGCTGGCCTCGCAGGTGCTGGCACGGGTGAAGCGCCAGCGCCGCTCCGGCCTGCGCGGGTTGAACCTCATGCACGCGCACTACCGGCTGCCCGTGGAGATCCTCATTCCCGTGCTGCTCGCGGCCGCGGTGGCGGCCTACCTGATCGTGTCTTCTTCCTGAAAGAAGGGGCGGCTGCGTCCATTGATTGCGTCCCGGGGTGCGCTTGGCTAGCGTGCCGCGCCCTCACGGGATGCCCATGTCCGACACGCCAGAGAACAAGACCGCCGAAGTAGACCTCGGGTCCAAGGAGCAGGAAATCTACGCGCAGCGCCTCGACAAGGCGCGCAAGTGGAAGGACTCCGGCTTCAACCCCTACGGCAATGGGTACCGGCCCCAGCACCTGGCCGCCGACATCCTCGCCCGTCACGACAAGCAGACCACCGAGGAGATCGAGCAGGCCGGGCCTGTCGCCTACGACGTGGCGGGCCGCATCGTGGCCGTGCGCAGCTTCGGCAAGGCCGCCTTCGTGAAGCTGCGCGACCGCTCCGGGGAGATCCAGGCCCACCTGAAGAAGGACGCGCTCGGGGACGCCTACGAGCTGTTCAAGCTGTGCGACCTGGGCGACTTCGTGGCGGTGCAGGGCACGCTCTTCCGCTCGAAGACGGGCGAGCTGACCCTGTCGGCGACGAAGTTCCTGCCGCTCACCAAGTCCCTGCGCCCCCTGCCCGAGAAGTGGCATGGCCTGTCGGACGTGGAGACGCGCTACCGCCAGCGCTACCTGGACCTCGTGTCCAACCCCGAGGTCAAGCAGACCTTCCTCAAGCGCAACAAGCTCATCCGCTACATCCGCGAGTTCCTCGACGGGCGCGACTTCATCGAGGTGGAGACGCCGATGATGCACCCGCTGGTGTCCGGCGCGGCGGCGCGTCCGTTCATCACGCACCACAACGCGCTCGACATCGATCTGTACATGCGCATCGCGCCGGAGCTCTACCTCAAGCGTCTGGTGGTGGGCGGCATCGAGCGCGTGTACGAGATCAACCGCAACTTCCGCAACGAGGGCATCAGCACCCGGCACAACCCCGAGTTCACGATGCTGGAGTTCTACCAGGCCTACGCCACGTTCGAGGACCTGATGGATCTCACCGAGGAGATGCTCTCGGGGGCGGCCAAGGCGGTGACGGGGGACACGAAGGTCACCTACCAGGGGCACGTGCTGGACTTCGGCAAGGGCTGGAAGCGCATCCCCATGACGGAGGCCATCCGCGAGGCGGTGCCCTCCTTGAGCGACAAGGACATGGCGGACCCGGACCGGCTGCGGCACGAGCTGCTGTCCAAGGCCCAGGGCGAGGCGGATCGCCGCGCCATCCAGACCATGCACCACGGGGAGCTGGTGGGCGCGCTCTTCGAGCACCACGTGGAGAGCACCCTGGTGCACCCCACGTTCATCACCCAGTACCCCACGGCGGTCAGCCCCCTGGCGCGCCGCAATGATCAGAACCCGGACTTCACCGATCGCTTCGAGCTGTTCGTCGCGGGCCGGGAGATCGGCAACGCCTTCTCCGAGCTCAACGATCCCATCGACCAGAAGGAACGCTTCCTCTCCCAGCTGGAGGCCAAGCAGCGCGGCCAGCAGGAGACGATGGACTACGACGAGGACTACATCCGCGCACTCGAGCACGGCATGCCGCCCACGGCGGGTGAGGGCATCGGGATTGATCGCGTCACCATGTTGTTCACCGACGCGCCGTCGATCCGCGACGTCATTCTCTTCCCCCTCCTCAAGCCGCTTGCGAAGTAGGCAGGAACCCCTGTGAACGCCGAACGGCAGACCGTCTACCGCTGGAGCCTCATCTGGAGCGGCGTCCTCGTGGCGCTCGTGGGCGTCGTGCTGCTCGGCGTGGCCATTGGCCGCGTGGACGCGTGGGCGCGGGTCGCCTCGGTGCTGGGGCTGTCCGCCCTGGGCTGGGGCGGGCTCGTGCAGACGATCAACGCGATTGGCCTGGTGGCGGTGCAGTCCTCCGTGCCCTCCTCGGTGGGGCTGGTGGGCACCGAGTACCTCGTCATCGGGTCCGCCGCGTGGATCGTGGGCTGGGTGCTCATCGCCAGCGGCATCCGCCGGGCCCCGGAATCCACCGAGGGACCCAGCCCGGCCGCGGGCGCGGTGCTCTATCCCCGGCTGGCGCAGTACCGGGACTTCTACTGGAGCACGTTGGGCGCCTACGGCGGCGGCATGCTGCTGTCGGAGCTGGTGCTCATCCTGCTGCAGACGTTCCTGTCGAGCGGCGGTGGGGCGAGCGGGGGAGGGCAGGGCGGTCTGGCTCCGCCGATCGCCTTCGCGGTGTCGCTCATCGTCGCCTCGCTCGTGGCGTTCGCGTGCGGCTTCGTGGGGGCGGCGCGGGCGCGGCGGCTCGCCCTGCCCGAGGCCACCATCGGGGTCATCTACCTCGGTCTGCCCGTGCCCATCGGCCTGACGCTGATGGAGCAGTTGCCGGACCTCCAGGTGTCGCTGGGCTACCGGCTGCGCGAAGTGACGTACGTGGCGGACATGCTCGGCCGCCCGGTGGTGGGCTATTGGCTGGTGTTCTCGTTGCTGGTGCTCATGCTGGTGCTGGGCATCAACACGGGCTTCATCGCCGCGGGCAGCGGGCGCATGGATCTGCGGCTGCGCTTCGAGCTGTTCGTCGCCCGGCGCCACGTGGGGGTGTTCCGCCCCTCGCTCGTGTTCGGCACGCTGGCGGTGCTCCTGTTCGGCATCGTCCCGCCGCTCATCATCTACGGCATCATCCGCTCGGTGGAGGCGGCCGTGGAGCGCACGCGCATCCGCGCCCTGGGCTTGAAGGATCCGCTCGCCGCCGCCTCCGCGCTCAACCGCCTGAAGCTGCGCGAGCAGTCGCCCACCATGATGATGACGGCGCTCTCGGTGGGCGGCGTGGGCGTGGGAGTCATGGCGCTCATCATCGTCCTGTCGGTGATGAGCGGCTTCGAGGAGGACCTGCAGAACAAGATTCTCGGCGCGCACTCGCACGTGGTGGTGTCGAAGTACGCGGGCCACCTGTCCGAGTACAAGCGGCTGATGGAGCAGATCGCCAAGGTGCCCGGCGTGGCGGGCCAGACGCCCTCCATCGACAACCCGGTGATGGTGCTCGCCGAGGACGAGGTGCAGGGCATCGTGCTCAAGGGGATTGATCCGGAGACCGTGGGCTCGGTGCTGGACCTGCGCCGGAACATGCTGCCCGGGGGCGATCTGGACAACCTGGAGACCCCCGAGAAGATCGCTCCCCGGCGCTCGCTGGGCCTGGGCTCGAAGCCCTCCGGCCAGGACGAGGAGGAGGACGAGGAGGTCGATCCCATCATTGGGAAGACGACCCGGAGCACCGAGCAGAAGGTGCTGCCGGGCATCATCCTCGGCCGGGAGCTGGCCACCATCCTGCGCGTGGTGGTGGGAGACCGGGTGAACGTCATCTCGCCCCAGGGCGCGGAGCTGGGCCCCGCGGGCCTCATCCCCAAGAGCCGCGCCTTCCGCGTGGCGGGCATCTTCTACTCGGGCATGTACGAGTACGACGCCAAGTTCGCCTACATCCTGCTGGCCGAGGCCCAGAAGCTCTTCAACACCACGGGCCCCACGGGCATCGAGTTGAAGGTGGCGGACGTGGACGACGCGCGGCGCATCGCCACGCAGGTGTCGCGCGAGCTGGGGGGCTATCCCTACCGCGCCCGGGACTGGGGGGAGATCCACCGCAACATCTTCTCCGCGCTCCGGCTGGAGAAGCTGGTGATGGGCATCATCCTGTCCATCATCATCATCGTGGCCGCGGGCCTCATCGTGGCCACGGTCATCATGCTCGTGCTGGAGAAGCGCAAGGAGATCGCCGTGCTCAAGGCCCTGGGCGTCTCCGACGGCGGCATCGTGAAGATCTTCCTCGCCGAGGGCCTCCAGATTGGCGTGGCCGGAGGCCTGCTCGGGCTCTTCTCGGGGCTGGCGTGGTGCTACTTCATCCTGAAGGTGGGCATCAAACTGGACCCGTCCGTCTATTACATCCCCAACCTGCCGGTGAAGATCGAGCCGGTGCAGACGGCGCTCGCGGTGGTCATCGCGGTGCTGGTCACCTATCTGGCGTCCATCTATCCCGCGCTCAAGGCGAGCAGCGTGGAGCCGGTGGAAGGCCTCAAGGCGGAGTGAGGACGATGGCACTGCTCTCCATCCGCGACGTCTTCAAGAGCTACTTCCTGCACGGCAAGCGCATCGACGTGCTGCGCGGCGTCTCCCTGGACATCGACAAGGGGGAGATGGTGAGCCTCATCGGCGCGTCCGGCGCGGGCAAGAGCACGTTCCTGCACGTGCTGGGCACGCTGGACATGCCCGCCGCGGGCGAGCTGCTCTTCGAGGGCAAGAGCGTCTTCGCCATGAACGACGCGGAGATCGCCGACTTCCGCAACCGCACCATCGGCTTCGTCTTCCAGAGCCACTACCTGCTGCCCGAGTTCACCGCGTTGGAGAACGTGGCCATGCCGGCGCTCATCCAGCGCCGGGAGCGGGCGCCCACCTATGCCTACGCGCGGGAGTTGCTCGAGCGGGTGGGCCTGGGCTCCCGGGTGGATCACCGGCCCGGGGAGCTGTCCGGCGGTGAGGCGCAGCGCGTGGCCCTGGCGCGCGCCCTGGTGCTCAAGCCGGCGGTGCTGCTCGCCGACGAGCCCACGGGCAACCTGGACCCCGCCACCGGCGAGGGCATCCACCAGCTCTTGCGCGAGGTGAACCGGGATCTGGGCATCACCGCCGTGGTGGTGACCCACAACGAGACCCTGGCGCGCTCCATGCCCCGGCGGTTGCGGCTGATGGCCGGCCAGGTAACCGAAGCATGAGGCCTTCCGGACCCCCGTCCGGCGCTTTCTCATTGAGACCCGCTGATTTCCTCCCATAGATTGCCCCGCCCTTTACCGGCCGACTTCTCTTGAGGCTCCCCGTTCTTCCGCTCAGGTTCCTTCTCCCGCTCCTCGCCGCCGCATGGTCGGTGATGCCCGGTCGCGTGCTCGCGCAGACGAACACGGATGCGCCTCCCGCGACCTCCGCCCCCCGAAGCGCCGATGCTCCAGTCGATCCCGACCGGCAGGTGCGTGAGGACGAGGTCACCGACATCCGCGTCGAGGGCAATCGCCGCGTCGAGGCCGAGGCCATCCGCCGCGCCCTGCGCACCCAGGTGGGCACGGATCTCGACACGTCCCGCAGCGCCGAGGATCTCCGGGCCATCTGGGCCCTCGGCTACTTCAGCGACGTGCAGTTGCTCGTGCAGCGCCTGCCCGCCGGCGGCGTCATCTACGTGGTGCGCGTGCAGGAGCGCCCGTCCATCCGCTCGGTGAAACTCGCCGGCAACGAGGAGATCAGCCAGGACGACCTCAAGGAGTCCATCGAGGTCAAGCCCCTCACCATCCTGGACATGGACACGGTGCGCAGCACCCAGAAGAAGATCCAGGAGAAGTACATCGAGAAGGGCTACTTCCTGGCCGAGGTGTCCCACAAGATCGAGCCCGTGGCGGGTGGCCAGGTCGACGTGGTCTTCACCGTCGACGAGAACTCGAAGGTGATGGTGAAGGACATCGTCATCCTGGGCGCGGAGAAGATTCCCGCCTCCCAGCTCAAGGACGTGATGCTCACCAAGCAGGGCGGCTACCTGTCGTTCCTCACGAGCGAGGGCACCTACCGCGAGGAGGTCTTCCAGCGCGACCTGCAGGTCATCCAGGCCACCTACTACGACGAGGGCTTCATCAACGTCCGGGTGGACAAGCCCAACGTGTCGCTGTCGGCCGACAAGCGCGACATCTACATCACCCTCCGGGTGACCGAGGGCGAGCGCTACGACATCGGCAAGATCGACTTCTCCGGCGACCTGGTGGTGCCCAAGGAGGAGCTGGCGCGCCTGATGAGCACGAACTCCGGCGAGCACTTCAGCCGCTCGAAGCTCGGCACGGACATCCAGGCCCTCACCGACGTCTACTACGACCGGGGCTACGCCTACGCCAACATCAACCCCGTCACCAACATCAACGCCGACCAGCGCACGGTGGACCTGACCTTCGACGTGCAGCAGGGTCCCCAGGTCACCATCGAGCGCATCGAGGTGGTGGGCAACACGAAGACGCGCGACAAGGTCATCCGCCGCGAGCTGCGCGTCTACGAGGGCGAGCTCTACAGTGGCACCGGCGTGCGCCGCAGCAAGGAGCGCGTGACGGCGCTCGGCTTCTTCGAGACGGTGGAGGTCAACCAGAAGCCCGGCTCGCGCGGGGACTCCATCGTCCTGACGGTGGAGGTGAAGGAGAAGGCGACCGGCACCTTCCAGGTGGGCCTGGGCTTCTCCAACGTGGAGGACTTCATCTTCACGGCCCAGGTGTCGCAGAACAACTTCCTCGGCTGGGGCCAGAGCGTGTCCGCCTCGGCGCAGATTTCCAGTCTGCGCTCGCTCGTGCAGCTGTCGTTCTTCGATCCGTACTTCCTGGACACCAACTACATCTTCTCCGCGGACTTCTTCCGCGTGGAGTCCAACTACGTCGACTTCGACCGCCGCTCCACGGGTGGCAACATCGGCCTGGGCTACCAGATCGTCGAGGACCTGCTCGTCAACGTGGGCTACTCGCAGGAGCACGTGAGTGTCTCCGCCCTGTCGAGCATTGGCGGCGTGCTGCTGGCCAACCGCTTCCTCAGTGGCGTGACGAGCTCGGCGCGCCTGTCCGTCACCTACGACAAGCGCAACAACCGCCTCTTCCCCTCCCAGGGCTTCATCCACTACGGCTCGGTGGAGTACGCGCCGAGCTTCCTCGGCGGCTCGTTCCTCTTCGCGCGCTACAGCGCCTACTCGCGCCTGTACTTCCCGCTGCCCTTGGGCGCCGTCTTCAAGACCAACGCCACCGTGGGCTACATCCAGTCGCTGGACAGCCAGCGGCCACTGCCCATCTCCGAGCTCTACTACCTGGGCGGTATCAACTCGATGCGCGGCTACGCGCTGCGCACCATCAGCCCCTCGCTGCTCGCGCCCAACTCCGCCTCGCCCGACGCCACCATCCAATCCATCAACGTGGGCGGCAACAAGCAGTTCATCCTCAACGTGGAGCTGGAGTTCCCCATCTTCGAGAAGGCCGGCATCCGCGGCGTGGTCTTCTACGACGCGGGCAACGCCTATGCCTCCAACGAGCGCTTCTTCGAGGATAAGCAGAACAAGCTGCCCCTGGGCCTGTTCCACTCGGTGGGCTTCGGCTTCCGGTGGTTCTCGCCGGTCGGTCCCTTGCGCTTCGAGTGGGGAATCCCGCTCACGAAGCGTCCGGATGATCAGCCCATCCTCTTCGAGTTTACGATCGGCAATTTCTTCTGATAGGTCGTCCGTCCGCTCTGTTCCCGGCCTTCCGGGGCCGTTGAACAGAGAAACCGGCGGGACGTCGAACTTTCCAAACTTCCCCCGAGGAGCTGTCGCACATGTCGCTTCGAAGCAAACTGTCCGTCCTGGCCATCACCGCGATGCTCGCGGTCCCCACGCTGGCCGCCGCCGAAACCAAGATGGGCTACGTGGATTACCAGCGCGTCATGCTCGAGGTGGATGACGGCAAGGCCGCCAAGGCCCGTCTCCAGAAGTGGCTGGAGGCCCGCCAGAAGGAGATCGACTCCGAGCAGGAGGCCCTGCGCAAGGAGAAGGAGACCCTGGACAAGCAGGCGAGCGCGATGAGCGAGGAGACGCGCGTCCAGAAGGCCACCGACCTGCAGAAGAAGGTCTACGACCTGGCCCAGAAGTGGGAGAAGAGCCGCGGTGAGGCCGCCGAGCGCGAGCGCAAGGAGATGGAGCCGATCATCGCGAGGATCGACGACGTCATCAAGAACATCGCCGACCGCGAGGGCCTGGGCATGGTCTTCGAGAAGCGCGACTCCGGCCTGGTGTTCGCCCTGAGCCAGTACGACCTGACCAACGAGGTCATCCGCTCGTACAACAGTGGCAAGGGCAAGGCGAAGGACGCCCCGGTCGCCAAGGACGCGCCCAAGAAGTAGGCCTCGCTCTCCTCGTGCATACTCTCAAGCCCCGCCGGCTCGGGGAGCTCGCCGCCCATGTGGGGGGTGAGCTCCTCGGTGACGCCGGCCTCGTGATTACCGGACTCAATGGGCTCGTCGAGGCACTGCCTGGCGAGCTCTCCTTCTATGGCAACCCGCGCTACCGCCGGCAGTACGACGCCACCCGGGCGTCGGCCGTGCTGGTGGGCCGGGATGCCGAGCCACGCGAGCACGTCTCGCTGGTGCGTGTGTCCAATCCGCACCTGGCCTTCGCCCAGATTTCCCAGCTCTTCCACCCGCGGCCCACCTACGAGGCGGGCGTGCGGCCCGGCGCCCACGTGCACCCCGAGGCCAGCGTGCACCCGGACGCCACGGTGATGGCCGGAGCCACGGTGGACAAGGGCGCGCGGGTGGGGGCTCGTGCGGTGCTCTTCCCCGGAGCGTACGTGGGGGAGGCGGCGGAGGTGGGTGAGGACAGCGTGCTCTACCCCAACGTCACCGTGCGCGAGCACTGCCAGGTGGGCGCGCGCGTCATCCTCCACGCCTCGTGCGTGGTGGGGGCGGACGGCTTCGGCTTCGCCTTCAACCCCGAGGGCGCCCTGGGCCCGGAGCACTACAAGATTCCCCAGGCGGGCATCGTGCGCATCGAGGACGATGTCGAGGTGGGCGCCTGCACCACCATCGACCGGGCGACGCTCGGCGAGACGGTCATCGGCCGCGGCACGAAGATCGACAACCTGGTGCAGATCGCCCACAACGTGAAGGTGGGCCCGCTGTCGCTCTTGTGCGCGCAGGCGGGCGTGTCCGGCTCGTCGGAGCTGGGCACGGGCGTGGTGCTGGCGGGGCAGGTGGGCGTGGTGGGCCACATCCGCGTGGGCGACATGGCCAAGGTCGGGGCCCAGTCGGGCGTGGCGCAGGACGTGGAAGATGGACAGGTGGTGAGCGGCACCCCGGCCATGCCCCATCGCGAGTGGCTGCGGACGTCGGCCGCGCTCGGCCAGTTGACCGAGCTGCTCAAGGAAGTGCGCACCCTGCGGCGCAGGGTGGAGATGCTCGAGAAAAAGGAGAAGGGCGGATGATGGACATCCAGGAGATCCAGGCGCTGCTGCCCCACCGGTATCCGTTCCTCCTGGTGGACCGGGTGGTGGAAATCGTTCCTGGCCAGAAGATCGTGGCCTTCAAGAACGTCACCATGAACGAGCCCTTCTTCAACGGCCATTTCCCGGGCCACCCGGTGATGCCGGGCGTGCTCATCCTGGAGGCGCTCGCCCAGGCGTCGGCCATCCTCGCCTACAAGACGGAGAACATGGACCCCTCGCGGTCGGTCTCCTACTTGATGAGCGTGGACGGAGCGCGCTTCCGCAAGCCCGTGGTGCCCGGAGACCGGTTGCAGCTCAACGTCGAGGTGCTGCGTCACAAGGGCGCGGTGTGGAAGACGAAGGGAACGGCCACGGTTGACGGAGCGAAGGTGGCCGAGGGCGAGTTCCTCGCCACCGTCGTGGACAAGGACAAGAAGTCGGGCGGCTCCACCGCCGAGGCGTCCTGACAGGACGAGGGAGACACCATGGCGCAGGTTCACCCCACGGCGGTGGTCCACCCGGATGCCCGCCTCCACGACACCGTGGAGGTGGGTCCCTACTCCATCATTGGTGGCAAGGTGACGATTGGCGCGGGCACGAAGGTGGGTGCCCACGTCGTCATCGATGGCCGCACCACGCTCGGCGAGCGCAACCGCATCTCTCCCTTCGCCTCCGTGGGGGGTGTGCCGCAGGATCTCAAATACGCGGGCGAGGACACCCAGCTCATCATCGGCAACGGCAACCAGATCCGTGAGTCCACCACGCTCAACATCGGCACGGTGGGCGGGGGTGGGGTGACGCGCGTAGGCGACAACAACATCTTCATGGCCTGCAGCCACGTGGCCCACGACTGCGTGGTGGGCAGTGGCTGCGTGGTCGCCAACAGCGTGGCGCTCGCCGGACACGTGGTGGTGGAGGACTTCGTCATCCTCGGTGGGCTGTCCGCGGTGCACCAGTTCACCCGGGTGGGCAAGCACGCCTTCATCTCGGGCGGCGCCATGGTGACCATGGACGTGCCGCCCTACTGCACGGCGCAGGGGGACCGGGCGGAGCTGTCCGGCCTGAACGTGATCGGCCTGCAGCGCCATGGCTTCAGCGAGGAGCAGGTGGCCCGCATCAAGGAGGCCTACCGGATCCTCTTCCGCTCGAAGCTGGTGCTGACGGAGGCGGTGGCCCGGCTGAAGGCGGAGCTGGGCGGCCAGGCGGAGATCGACTACCTGGTGGACTTCATTGCCCAGAGCAAGCGCGGCCTGACGCGCTGACGCCCACCGTGGAACGCATTGGCCTCATCGCGGGCAACGGCCGTCTGCCCTTCCTCTTCGCCAGCGCGGCCCGGGCCCAGGGCCTGGAAGTGGTGGCGGTCGCCCACCGGGGCGAGACGGATCCGGCGCTGGCCTCCGAGGTCGCCTCCCTGACGTGGGTGCGGCTGGGGCAGGTGGACCGCATGCTGCGCGCCTTCCGCGACGCGGGCGTCACCCGGGCGGCGATGGCCGGGGGCATTGGCCGGGTGCGCGCCTTCACCGAGGCCCGGCCGGACCTGGGCGCGGTGCGCATCCTCTCGCGCCTGCGCAGCGTGCGCGATGATGCCCTGCTGCGCGCGGTGGCGGACTACTTCGAGTCCCACGGCGTCACCATCGTGGCGCCCACGGACTGGTTGGCGCAGGCCCTGTGTCCCGCGGGGCACCTCGCCGGACCCGCCCTGAACGCGGTCCAGGAGAAGGACGTGGCGCTGGGGCGCGAGGTGGCCACGCTGCTCGGACAGGCGGACGTGGGCCAGACGGTGGTGGTGCGCCAGGGCCACGTGCTGGCGCTCGAGGCGGTGGAAGGCACCGACGAGGCCATCCGCCGGGGCGCGAAGTACGGCGGCGCGGGCGCCGTGGTGGTCAAGCGCTGCAAGCCCGGGCAGGACCTGCGCTTCGATCTGCCCGCCGTCGGCCCCCGCACCCTGGACGTCATGAAGGAAGTGGGGGCCACCGTGCTGGCGTTGGAAGTGGGGAAGACGGTGCTGCTGGACGCACCCGAACTCTTCCGGAAGGCCGACACCGCGCGCATTTCCCTGGTGGGCGTGCCCTGAGGGGCTGGTTGGCCTCTCGCTCCCGGAGAAAGTCGGGGAGCGGATGGTCTCTCGTTCCGGGGTAGGGAATGTTCGAGCCCGAAGGATCTGTTACGAACATCACCGCCGCGAAGGAGCCGGCTTCGCGTTGCACGGCACCCGGGTGCTCACCAGGGTGCCTTCCTCTCGAAGTCCCCCCGTCTTCCGCCGCGATGGCGGACGGTGCCGCCCCAAGGAGAACCCACGGATGAAGCGACTCGTGCTCCCCGCCCTGCTCGCCCTTGCCTTCCCTGGTTGCATGCACGCGCCAGCCCCCGCCACCGCGGCCCCCGAAAACGAGGCGACCAAGTGCGAACTCGTCCAGACCCTGGTGCGTGAGCAGCTCCCGCAGCAGATCCTCTCCGGCCTGGAGGCCGACGGGCATGACGGGCCCACCCAGGTGCTCGTCTTCGTCCAGGACGCCGACGAGAACGTGCTCGAGCGCCTGTTCTCGGGAGAGCCCTCGTGTGGGGGTCCCAACTTCAAGGTGGTCCGGGAGATTACCCGTGAGGCGCTGGTGCTCTTCCTCCAGCGCCAGGGCGAGGGCTACGTCTACGACGCGCAGCGCGCGGCGCCCAACCGGATGTCGCTGGGCGGCAAGGCCAAGGGCGCGGTGATGAAGCGCTCGGGCGTCTGGGCGGCATCCAGCATCTGAGATGCCGCGGGGTGCTCGCGCAGCAGATCCTTGCCGCCATCCGCGATGAACTGCACCGCGATGGCCGCGAGGATGAGCCCCATGACGCGCTCGAGGATGGCCACGCCGGACTGGCGCAGCACGCGCTGCACGAGGCTGGCGGCGCGCAGGATGAAGTAGCTCGTCACGAAGGTGATGAGGATGGCCAGCAGCACGGGCACGGCGGACACGAGCCGGTTGCCGCCACGGGCCATCAGCACCACGGCGGTGGCGATGGCGCCGGGACCCGCGAGCAGGGGCATCGCCAGGGGCACCAGCGCCACGTCCTCCTTCACCACGCCTTCCTGGGTCTCGGACGGGGTGGTGCGCGTCTCCGAGGGGCGCGCCCGGAGCATGTCCAGGGCGGTGATGAGCAGCAGGATGCCGCCGGCCACCCGGAAGGCGCCCAGCGACACGCCGAACACCTTGAAGATGACGCCGCCAAAGAGGGCGAAGAAGAGCATCAGCGCGCACGCCACGAGGCACGCGCGCCGCGCCGTGCTGCGGATCTTCTCCTGCGAGTCCCCCGCGGTCATCGCCAGGAAGATGGGCACCAGGCCCACCGGATCGACGACGAAGAGCATCGCGGGCAGTGCCACGATGAACAGCGAGAACTGTTCGGACATGCGCCCCTCCTACACCGTGAGACGCAGCTTCCACACCATCGTCAGCGCCTCGACGAAGATGCGCCGGCTCATCTTGGACTGCCCGACCCGGCGATCCTCGAAGACGATGGGCACTTCCTTCACCGTGAAGCCCTGCTTGAGGGTGCGGTAGGTGAGCTCGATCTGAAAGGCGTAGCCGGTGCTCTGCACGGCGTTCAGAGCGATGGACTCGAGCACCCGGCGGTGGAAGCACTTGAAGCCGCCGGTGAGGTCGCGGATGTCCACCCCGAGGATGCTCCGCGCGTAGAGCGAGCCGCCCTGGCTGATGAGTTGCCGGCCCACGCCCCAGTTGACGGTGCCGCCGCCGTGCACGTAGCGCGAGCCCAGCACCAGGTCCACGCCGGCCTGGGCCGTGTCCAGGATGGTGGGCAGGTAGCGCGGATCGTGGCTGAAGTCCGCGTCCATCTCCAGGATGTACGTGTAGCCCCAGTCGAGCGCCTGCCGGAAGGCATGGAGGTAGGCGCGCCCCAGTCCCTGCTTCTTCTCGCGGTGGAGCACGCGGATGCGCGGCTCCTTCGCCGCCAGCTCGTCGGCCAGCTTCCCCGTGCCATCCGGGGAGTTGTCGTCGACGACGAGGATGTCCACCCGCGGCTCGGCCTCCAACACCGCGCGGGTGATGGGCTCGAGGTTGTCCCGCTCGTTGTAGGTAGGGATGCAGACCAGCGCTGGATTCATCGCGCGGCGGGACATAGCAGAGCGCTCGGGCGCGCTCCTAGACTTTCGCCGCGGGCAGCAACTCCAGCACCGACTCGGCGGCGCGCGTGGCGGCCCCGGACTCGCCCAGGCGCGTGCGCACCTCTTCGAGCCCCCGGAGCATCTCGTCGCGCGGCGCGCCCGGCACCCACAGGCGGCGGATCTCCCCGGCGATGCGCTCGGGTGTCATGTCCGCCTGGAGCAGCTCGGGCACCACCCGGCGGTTGGCCAGCAGGTTGACGAGCGCCACGTGCGCCACCTTCAGCATCATCCGGCCCACGAGGTAGGTGAGCAGCGACACGCGGTAGACCACCACCAGGGGCCGCTGCATCAACCCGGCCTCCAGCGCCGCCGTCCCCGAGGCGACGATGGCCGCGTCGCTGGCGCCCACCACCTCGGGGGCCCGGCCCTCCACGAGGATGGGCCGCACGCCGCTGCCCTCGAAGCGGGAGAGGATCTCCTCGCGGGCGATCGTGGGCGCCACGGGCACCACCACCTGGAGGCCGGGACGCTCGGCGGCCAGCGTCCTCGCCGCGCCCACCATGGCGGGCAGGATGCGGCGGATCTCACTCATGCGGCTGCCGGGCAGCAGCGCCAGGGTGGGCGCCTCGGAGGGCAGACCGAGCTTCTGGCGGAAGGCGGGGGCACTGGCGGGGGCGGGCACCTGCTCCACCACGGGGCTGCCCACGTAGCGCGCGGCGACGCCGGCTTCCCGGTAGAAGTCCTCCTCGAAGGGGAGGATGCAGAGCATGCGGTCCACGAGCCGGGCGATCGTCTTCACCCGGCCCCGGCGCCAGGCCCAGATCATCGGCGACACGTAGTAGGCCACCGGGATGCCGAGCTTCTTGAGCCGCGCGGCGAGCCGGAGGTTGAAGTCGGGGATGTCCACGAGGATGGCGCAGGCGGGGCGGCGCTCGGCGGCGGCCCGGGCGAGGCCCTTCATCACCTGGAGGATGCGTGGAATCTTGGGCAGCACCTCGGTGATGCCCATGACATTGACTTCATGGGCGCCGTAGAGCAGCTCCACGCCCTGGGCGGCGAGGCGCGAGCCTCCCATGCCGAAGAAGGACAGGTCCGGGCGGCGCGCGCGCAGGGCGGCGACGAGTTCGGCGGCATGGGCGTCACCGGACGCCTCGCCGGCCACGACGAGAATCTGGGGGGCGGAGGACAAGGGGCGCGCATCCTACCTGATGCGCCGAACCCGGCCAGGGTGTGCTTGCTTCCGTGGAGGGCGGCCGAGCGGTCCGTTGGCGGTGGAACGGATGGACGGCGTGGCGAGAGCAGCCTGCTGCGGCGCGAGCCGAGTGTGTACACTGGCGGGCCCGTGAAGAAGCTTCTGCTGGTCGAGAACCATCCCCCCACCCGTGAGCATCTCACCGGGGTCCTGTCTCAAGCCGGCTATACCGTGAGGGCCGTGGGCGAGCCCGGCTCGGCGATGGAGCATTTCGTCGCCGACAATCCCTCGCTGGTGGTGATGTCCGTGGACGTGCCGCGACTGGATGGCGCGCACGTGGGCCACCTCATTCGCAACTACAGCCTGGGGGCGCGCGTGCCCATCGTGGCCATCGACAAGGGCCACCTGGGCCGGGCCCGCGGCGTGGCCTCGCTGGTGGACCTCAAGGTGAACGCCTACGTGGCCGACCCGCTCAAGCCCGGCGAGCTGGTGGGCAAGCTCCAGTCGCTGTCGGCCGCCATGGAGCAGAACGCCACCCCGCTCAAGGGGGTGCTGGGGATGCTGGTGCGCCCGGCGGTGATGAGCGGGGATCTCAAGGGGTTTCCACTGCCGGCGCTGCTGGTGTCGCTCTACCGCCTGCGCCGCGATGGCGTGCTGGTGGTGGCGCACCGGGATCTGACGCGGCGGGTGTTCTTCGCCCAGGGCAGCGCAGTGAACTACGACTCGAGCGCCCGCCAGGACGCGCTGCCCAGCTATCTGCTGCAGCGCCAGGTGCTGAACGAGGCGCAGGCGGAGCGGGTGGTGCAGGCCCTGGGCTCGGGCCTGCGCATTGGCGCGGCGCTCAACGAGGCCGGGGTGGAGGCCGCGGGCGAGGAGCTGTTGCAGCTCTTGCGCGAGTACACGATGGACCGCGTCGCCCAGGTCATCGGCATGCGCGAGGGCCGCTACGCCTTCTATCCCGGCGATGACTTCCAGAGCGAGGTGGCCACGGTGGAGACGCCCGCGCTGGCGCCCATCCTGGACGGAGCGCGCCGGGCCATGCCGCTCAAGACCCTGGCCGCGCCCCTGCGCGCGCACCAATCGGAGTTTCCCGTGCGCACGCCCGACTTCGGCCGGGACCTGGGCGCGCTGGGGCTGAACACGGAGGACTTGAAGATCGCCATGCAAATGAACGGGCGCATCCCGCTGAGGGATCTGCTCGCGCATGGGCGGGGCGACTTGCGGCGGGGCTACTCGCTGCTGTGGTTCCTGCGGCTGGTGGGGGGGGTGGACTTCTCGGCCACGCCCGTGGCCCAGGGGCCCGGCGAGGTGGTGGTGGTGCCGGACGTCATCGCCCCGCGCAAGCGCAAGCCGCTGCCGGCGGACGTGGCGGCCAACCTGCGCGAGGGCGCGGTGCGCATCATCACCGGCAGCTACTTCCGCTGCCTGGGGCTGGAGATCGCCGCGGACAGCGAGGCGGTGGAGCGCTCCTACCACGAGCTCGCCATGCGCTTTCACCCGGACAGCTACGCCGAGTACGACACCTCGGAGATGAAGGACTTGCTGGACTCGGTGCAGGAGAAGCTGTCGGCGGCGTACCGGGTGCTGTCGTTGCCGGAAAAGCGCAAGGCGTACCTGCAGTACCTCGTGTCGCGCATGGACGTGGGCCGCTCCACCACGGTGAACGTGGACGCCGAGTTGATGCTGCGGCGGGGTGAGGCGGCGCTCAAGCGCAAGCAGTACCGCTCGGCGCTGATCCATTTCGAGGAGGCGGTGGGGCTCAACCCCCAGGAGCCCGAGTACTACTCGTACCTGGCGTGGGCCACCTTCCTCGCGGGCACGGGGCCCAAGGAGGACCGCGCCCGGGCCGCGCAGAAGGTGCTGCGCAAGGCGCTCACGCTCAACCCGTACCTCGAGCGGGCGCTCATCATCTCGGCCATCATCGACAGTGAGATGAACGACGAGTCGGGGGCGCGCAAGAAGCTGCTCAAGGTGCTCGAACTCAACCCCAACTCCCAGCTCGCGAAGGCCGCGCTGCGCAAAGTAGGCCGGTGATGCACAAGTCGTTGTGGCGGTTGTTGGGATACGCCCGGCCTCATGCGGCGGTGCTGGGCGCGGCGTTCGTGTGCATGGCGGTGCTGGGACTGTGCACGGGGGCCTACGCGTACCTGATGGGCCCCGCGCTGCGCTTCCTCCTGTCGGGGGGCGAGCGGGGCTTTGGCGGCGAGCAGGCCGTGCCGTGGCTGGCGGACCTGCCGCGCGAGGCCGCGCTCTGGGGCTTCCCCGTGGTGGTGGTGACCGTGGGGGTGGTCAAGGGCGTGGCGTACCTGGGCCAGTTCTACTTCATGGGCCTCTTCGCCCAGAAGACGGTGGCGGACGTGCGGCGCGAGTTGTTCGTGCGCCTCACCTCGCTGTCGCCCGCGCAGCTCGCGCGCGAGCGGATGGGGGACCTGCTCAGCCGCTTCTCCGCGGACGTGCAGGCGGTGGAGGTGGCGGCCATGTACACCGTGGGCTCCTACCTGCGCGATTCGTTGCAGATCGTGGTGCTCGCCGGGGTGGCGCTGTCGCTCAGTCCGCTGCTGGGCGGGTTGATGCTGTGCGCGCTTCCCCTGGCGGCGCTGCCGGCCTCGCGGCTGACGCGCAAGGCGCTGCGGGGCACGCGCGAGGGGCAGTTGCAGCTGGGGCACCTCGCGGGCCAGCTCCAGGAGGGACTGGGCGGCATGCGCACCATCCAGGCCTTCAACGGGCAGGCGGCGGAGCTGGAGCGCTTCTCGTCGCACGCGCGCTCGCACGAGGAGGCGATGGTGCGGGCCGCGTGGGCCCGGGGTGGAGTGCCGGGAGTGATGGAGGTGCTGGCGGCGGCGGCGCTCGCGGGCGCCCTGGCCTACGCGGCGGCCACGCGCGCCATGGATCCCGCGTCGCTCCTGTCGTTCCTCACCGCGGTGGTGCTCGTGTACCAGCCCGTGAAGGATCTGGGCCGGGTGACGCAGTTCGCGATGCAGGCGGGTGCGGCGGGCGAGCGGCTCTTCGCGCTGTTGGACCTGCGCCATCCGGTGGAGGACTCGCCCGGGGCCACCGAGGCGCCCGTCCTGAAGCACGGCCTTGTATTGGAGGGCGTGGGCTTCTCCTATGGGGAGCGGCGGGCCCTGGCGGGGCTGACGGTGGAGCTGCCCGTGGGGCAGGTGGTGGCGCTGGTGGGACCGAGTGGTGGAGGCAAGAGCACCATCACCCAGTTGCTGCTGCGCTTCGAGCGCCCGAGCGAGGGCCGGCTGTTGCTCGACGGGGTGGACGCGGACCGCTACACGGCGGAGAGCGTGCGGGCGAAGTTCGCGCTGGTGACGCAGGAGCCGCTGCTCTTCTCGGGCAGCGTGAGGGAGAACCTGAGCCTGGCGCGGCCGGACGCGACGCGCGAGGAGCTGGAGGCGGCGGCCCGGGTGGCCAGCGCGCATGAGTTCATCCAGGCGCTGCCCGAGGGCTATGACACGCTCGTGGGCGAGCGGGGCGCGAAGCTGAGCGGAGGGCAGCGGCAGCGGCTGTGCATCGCGCGGGCGGTGCTGTCGCGCGCGCCGGTGCTCGTGCTGGACGAGGCGACGAGCAGCCTGGACCCCGAGAGCGAGCGCGAGGTGCAGGCGGCGCTCGCGCGGGTGTTGCCGGGGCGCACGGCGCTGGTGATCGCCCATCGGCTGTCGACGGTGGTGTCCGCGGATCGCATCTGCGTGGTGGAGGCGGGGCGGGTGGTGGAGCAGGGTCGCCACGAGGAGCTGCTGGCGCGGGGCGGCGTCTACGCGGCGCTGTGGGCGTTGCAGGCGGGGGCCGAGCGGGGCGCGGCGTGAAGGTCTCCGGGGCGTGGGTATGGGTGGGCAAGGGGCTGCGGGCCCTGGTGGGCCTGGTGCTGCTCCTCCTGGGGTGGGCGGGGTTCTTCACGTTCGCGGCGTCGTATGCCGACTACCCGGTGGTGCCCCCGGCGCCCGAGGGTCCCCGGTGGCTACGCGGCGCCTTTCATGTGCACACCACGCGCTCGGATGGGCGGGCGACGGAGGTGGAGGTGGCCGCGGCGGCGAAGGCGGCGGGCCTGCACTTCGTGGTGCTCACGGATCACAACGACTTCACCCCGCGCGAGCCCGTTTTCGTGAACGGGGTGTTGCTGATCCAGGGGGTGGAGATCTCCACGGCCGCGGGGCACCTCGTGGCGTTCGGCCTCGAGCGCCCGCTGGAGGGGAGGCTCAAGGGGATGGACGGGGGCGAGGCCCAGGCGGCGGTGGAGCGGGCCGGGGGAGTGAGTGTGCTCGCCCATCCGGTGCAGGCGCGCAATCCGTGGCGCCACGAGGGCGCCGCGCGGCGGGCCGAGGGCTTCGAGCTCTACTCGGCGGACACGTTCTTCCGGGGCGCGGTGCGCCAGCCCTTCAGCCGGTTGTTGCCCGCGGTGGGCGCCTGGCTCGGCCAGCGCGTGCACGGGGTGATGCTGCTCGTCGAGCCGGACGAGGGGCCCGTGACGAAGCTGCTGGAGCTGGCGCGGGAGAAGCCGCGGCTGGCGCTGTGCGCGCACGATGCGCACGGCCTGCCGGGCTACGAGGAGGTCTTCCAGTCGCTGGCGATGTACCTGCCGCCCGGGGAAGACGGGGCCACGCCCGTGCTGCCCGGGGACGCGCGAGCCGCCGCCGAGGGGGTGGTGAAGGGGCTCGCGAGTGGGCGGGCCCTCTGTGCGTTCCGGGCGCTGGGAGAACCCGAGGGTTTCGCCCTGGAGGGAGTGGACGCGGCGCGCCGGGAGGCCCACGTGGGCGACGTGCTCACGGTGCGCCTGCCTCCGGGAGCCCGGGAGCATGTCCGCGTGGAGGTGCGAGGAGCGGGGCGGCTGCGGCCGGACGGCGTATCGGTGGAGTTGGTGGAGGAGGGGGCGGTCCAGGTGGAGGCCTGGGTAGAGTCGCCGGGGCGGTTCTTCGGGAGCCAGTGGCGGCCGTGGATCGTCCCGAGCCCTGTCCGAGTGCTGGCACGGGGCGTGGGGCGCTGAGATCTGCTAGAGGGACGCGGCCCAGCCTCCCATGCGCTTGCTCTACGTCCTCGCCAGCTACCTGCTCTTCGCCGTGCTGTTCCCCGTGCTGTCGTTGCACCGCAAGACGCGCAACGGGTTGAGGCAGCGGCTCGGCTACTACGCGCCGGGGGAGCTGCCTCCGCGTGGGGAGGGGCCCACGTTCTGGCTGCATGGGGCGAGCGCGGGAGATTTGCTGGCGCTCTCGCCGATGTTCGCGCCGCTGCGGGCGCGCTTTCCGGGGTGCCGCATCGTGCTCTCCACGATGACGGACTCGGGTTTCATGATGGGGCGGGGGCGGTTGGCGAAGGAGGTGGACGCGGTGGTGTATGCGCCGTACGACCTGTGGGGCGCCACGCGGCGGGCGGTGCGCGCCATCCAGCCGGACCTGCTGGTGCTCGAGTACACGGAGATCTGGCCCAACCTCATCCGCGCGGCGAAGCGGGCCGGGGTGAAGGTGACGCTGACGAACGGGCGCTTCTCCCCGGGGCAGCAGGGCAAGTACCGGCTGTTGTTCTCGTTGATCGGCAATCCGCTGCGGGACATGGCGCTGTTCCTGATGAGGGGCGAGGACGAGGCGGAGCGGGCGCTGGCGCTGGGGGCACCGGGCGAGCGGGTCTTCGTGACGGGGAACACCAAGTTCGATGCCCTGGCGGCGGTGGGCCCGGGGCAGGAGGACGAGACGCTGCGCGGGGCGCTGGGAATCAAGGCGGGGGAGCGGGTGTGGATCGCCGGCAGTACCCACGAGGGCGAGGAGGAGCACCTGTTGGGGGTCTACCGTCGGCTGCTGGACGTGCACCCGGATCTGCGGCTGGTGATCGCGCCGAGGTACATCGACCGGGCGGGACGGATCGCCGCGCTGGCGAGGGAGGCGGGGCTGAGCGTGGGGTTGCGCTCGAGGGGGAACGAGGAGGGAGGGCGGGTGGTGGTGCTGGACACGATGGGCGAGCTGTCGCGGGCGTACCGGCTGGCGTCGTTGGTGTTCGTGGGCGGCTCGTTCACGACGCGCGGAGGGCAGAACATCCTGGAGCCGGCGGGACAGGGCAAGCCGGTGTTGTTCGGGCCGCACATGGAGAACTTCCAGGACAGCGTGCAGGTGCTGGTGGGGCGGGGAGGCATCCAGGTGAACGACGCGGAGCACCTGTACCGGGTGATGTCGGAGCTCTTGCAGAAGCCGGAGAACGTGACATCGCTCGGGGTGTTGGCGAGGACGACGGTGCGGCAGGTGTCCGGGGCGAGCCAGCGCAACGTGGAGCACATGGCGCGGGTGTTGGCGCGATGAGGATCCTGCATCTGCTCGCGAGCCCCTCCTGGAGCGGCCCGGCGGAGAACGTGGCGTTGCTGGCGCTGGCGCAGCGCGAGGCGGGCCACGAGGTGCGGGTGGCGGTGGATCGGCGGCGCGCGGAGGCGTCGTCGGAGGAGCTGTCGGTGCCGCGCTTCGCGGCGTTGGGACTCTTGGACGAGGGCGGGCTGGAGTTGTCGGTGAAGTCGCCGCCGTGGCGGATGGTGGGGGACGGGTGGCGGTTGCGGGGGCGGAGCGTGGAGGTGGTGCACGCGCACTTCACTCATGATCACCTGGTGGCACGCTGGGGGCGGCCGCGGGGCGCGGTGTTGATCCGCTCGGTGCACGCGCCGAGGTCGTTGCGCGCCTCGCTGCCAGAGGCGGATGCGTACACGGTGCCCGCGTCCTCGCTGATCACCCGGCTGGTGGGCAGGCGCGTGCAGGTGTTGCCGCCGTTGGTGGATGGGATGTTCCGGCCCGAGGCGGACCGGGAGGCGCTGCGGCGGGAGTTGGGGCTCACGGGCGCGCCGCTCATCGGCATGGTGTCGACCTTCCAGGCGTCACGGCGGCACGCGCTCGGGGTGGAGGCGTTCGCGAGGCTGCGGCGGGTGCGTGCGGAGGCGCGGTTGGTGCTGGTGGGGGATGGGGGCCTGGTGGAGACGGTGCGCGAGCAGGTGCGGGCGCTGGGGTTGGAGGAGGGGGTGACGTTCGCGGGCTATCAGCAGGGGGAGGCGTTCGCGCGCTGGCTGAAGGCGCTGGACGAGGTGTGGATATTGGGGCTGGGGAACGACTGGAGCGCGAGGGCGGCGGCGCAGGCGCGGGCCTGTGGGGTGCGCGTGGTGGCGGTGGAGGAGGGCAACCTGCCGTCGCTGGCGGACGCGCGGGTGGAGGAGCTGACGCCGGAGGCGGTGGTGGCGGCCTCGGAGTCGGGGGAGCGGGCGTTGGTGGAACATCCGGGCAACGCGCGGATCGCCGCGGACGTGCTCGCGCTGTACGAGCGGGCGAGGGCGGGGCGGTGAGCGGCCCGACGGCGATCGAGCGGGTCTTCTATCCGGGGGCACCGGAGCGGTGGAGGCGCCGGGCGATGCTCGCGCCGCTGGAGCTGTTGTCGTGGGGTTATGGAGCCGGCGTGCGGCTGCGCGGTGCGCTCTACGACGCGGGGTGGCTGCGTGGGGAGCGGGTGGAGGGCCTGCGGGTCATCTCGGTGGGCAACCTGAACGTGGGAGGGACGGGGAAGACGCCCGCGGTGCTCTACCTGGCGGAGCTGCTGGTGCGGGAGGGCAGGCGCGTGGGCATCCTCACGCGGGGGTATGGGCGCGGCTCGAAGGAGCCGTTGAGCTTCACGGGGCGGGAGCGGCTGCCCTCGGTGGAGGAAGCGGGGGACGAGCCCTTGTTGTTGGCGCGCCGGTGTCCCGAGGCGCGGTTGCTGGTGGGAGCGGACCGGCGGGCGTTGGCGAGGAGGGCGCGGGACGAGTACGGGCTGGAGGTGGTGCTGTTGGACGATGGCTTCCAGCACCGGCGGTTGGCGAGGGACGAGGACGTGGTGGTGGTGGACGAGGCGGTGGGCTTCGGCAATGGCCGGATGCTGCCGCGGGGGCCGTTGCGCGAGCCTCTGGACGCGCTGAAGCGGGCCACGCTCGTATGGGTGCGAGCGTCCTCGATGCCGGTGGTGGACTGGCCGCCCATCACGGCGCCCCGGGTGCGGACGCTCTACCGGCCCACGGGCTGGGTGGACCCCGAGGGAGCGTTGCATCCCCCCGGAGCGTTGGAGGGTAGGCCGGTCCTGGCTCTGGCGGGGTTGGCGCGGCCTGGAGGCTTCGTGCGGACGCTGGAGGAACTGCGCGTGGAGGTGAGGGGGACGGCCTTCTTCGCGGACCATCATCACTTCAGCGCGCGGGAACTCGTGGAAGTCCGGGAACGGGCGGTGCGGTTGGGGGCGAGGGTGGTGACGACGGAGAAGGACCGGGTGCGTCTGCCGGTGGACTTCGAGACATGGGCGGTGAGACTGGGCGTGGAGGTACTGGAGGGCGAGGCGCACCTTCGCCGGGCCCTGGGGCTTGCGTAGGAGAAGGTCGGCTTGTGGGCGGGGGGCCGGTGTGGGACAACGCGCCGCCATGGCTGCCGTCCTACCCGCCCGAGCGATGTCCTCCCTGGCGCAGTTGCCCCTGGCGTTCTCGCGCCGGAGGGTGCTGATGGTGGGGGATCTCGTCGCCGACCATTACATCTACGGCCAGACGGATCGGGTGAGCCGGGAGGCGCCGGTGCTGATCGTCCGCCACGAGTCCTCGGAGGTGAAGCTGGGGGGAGGGGCGAACGTGGCGGCGAACGTGCGAGCGCTGTCGGGGCAGGTGACGGCGGTGGGGGTGCTGGGCACGGACGAGATGGGCCGGGCGTTGCGCAAGCTGTTCGACGAGGCGGACATCCAGCTGAGCGCGGTGAGTGCGCGGGACGTGGAGACGGAGACGAAGACGCGCATCCTGGCGGGCGGGGTGAGCACGACCCGGCAGCAGATGTTGAGGTTGGACCGGGGCCAGCGGGGGCCCTTGCCGCCGCGGTTGAGGCGGGCGCTGGTGAAGCGGGTGGAGGAGGCGGCGAGGGACGCGGACGCGGTGGTGGTGTCGGACTACGGCGCGGGGGTGGTGGGGGACGAGATGCGCGAGGCGCTGCGCGCGTTGGCGGCGGAGGGGCTGCCGGTGTGTGTGGACAGCCGCTACAGCCTGTCGGCCTTCACCGGGGTGACGGTGTGCAAGCCGAACGAGCCGGAGTTGCAGTCGTTGGTGGGCCGTCCCTTGAGGACGGAGGCGGAGCTGCTGGAGGCGGGGCATGAGGTGGTGAAGCGGCTGCGCTGCCAGGCGTTGTTGGTGACGCGGGGCCGGCATGGCATGGCGCTCTTCGACGCGAAGGGGGGAGTGGACCTGGTGCCGGTGCACGGGGCGAAGGACGCGGTGGACGTGACGGGGGCGGGGGATACGGTGATCGCGGCGTTTTCGCTCGGGTTGGCGGCCGGAGGCGGGTTCGGGGATGCGGCGCGGCTGGCGAACGTGGCGGGAGCGCTGGCGGTGCAGAAGCTGGGCACGGCGACGGTGGCGCGCGACGAGTTGTTGGGAGAGCTGAGGGGTTCGAGATGAGCACGCTGGAAAAGGTGCGAGGGCTCGCGGAGGTGGTGGAGCAGCGCGAGCGCTGGCGAGCGGAAGGCAAGACGGTGGCGCTGGCCAACGGCATTTTCGATCTGCTCCATGTGGGGCATGTGCGCTATCTGGAGGGAGCCCGGGAGCTCGCGGACCACCTAGTGGTGGCGGTGAACTCGGACGCGTCGACGAGGGCGTACAAGGGGCCGGGCCGGCCGCACATCCCGGAGGCGGAGCGGGCGGAATTGGTGGCGGCGCTGGCGTGTACGGACCGGGTGCTGGTATTCGACGAGCCCAACGTGCGGTCCATCATCCGGGCGTTGAAGCCGGACGTGCACGTGAAGGGGACGGACTACACGCCAGACAGCATTCCCGAGGCGGATGAGGTCCGCGCCTATGGGGGCCGGGTGGCGGTGGCGGGAGATCCCAAGAATCACAGCACGACGGAGCTGGCCCGGCGGTTGCGAATGGACCGAGGACCCGGATAGGGGGCGCACATGATGCTTTTCGAGGAGTTGTTGAGGGTGCTGGCGTGCCCTCGTTGCAAGGAACTGCTTTCGCTCGATGAGGCGGGGGCTGACGATGGCGGGGCGGAGACGTCCGGGTCGGGAACGCTGAGCTGCGCGGGATGTGCGCTCGCCTATCCCATCCGGGACGGGGTGGCGGAGTTGCTCGCCAGCGAGGCGAGCCCGTGGGTGAAGTCAGGACACTGAGCTGCGGACCTGGAGTTCTTCGGCGAAGGAGCGGACCTCCTCGAAGACGCGGGCCTCGAGGTCCCCGCCCGAGTCGGCGACGGGGGTGAGGTCCACCATGCGGTGGGGCGGGTAGGGGTGACCCCAGCGCTCCATGTCCATGCGGAGGAAGAGGCCGAGGGTGGGGGCTCCGACGGCCACGGACAGGTGCATGGGTCCGGTGTTGTTGCAGAGGGTGAGTCCGGCGTCGCGCATGAGGGCGGCCAGCTCATCGATGTTGGTGGGAGG
Organism: Cystobacter fuscus; assembly: GCF_044360685.1. Taxonomy (GTDB): domain Bacteria; phylum Myxococcota; class Myxococcia; order Myxococcales; family Myxococcaceae; genus Cystobacter; species Cystobacter fuscus_C. The sequence continues at coordinate 4,182,163 of NZ_CP043491.1, forward strand.
GGCGAGCTGGGCGCCTGGCGCGGCGGCGACCACGGAGCGTGCGAGTTCCTCCTCTCCCGGGCCCCAGGTGATGATGGGGGTGCGCCCGGAGGCGAGCAGGGCGCGAGCGCCGGCGGCGAAGGCCTCGGGAGGGATGCGGCGCCAGCCGAGCCGTCCGCCGGGGTTGACCACGGCGCGGGGCGAGCCGGCCCCGGCCTCGAGCCAGAGATGGAACTTCTCGCTGATGAGGGGGCGGCGGAAGGACATGCGCGCGGGCTGCTCATCCCGGACGAAGGGGGAGAGCAGGTGCAGGCGCTGGAGCATCTCGCCGGAGGTATCGGAGCGGGCCGGGATGGACAGCGAGTGCAGCAGGTGGACGGGCCATTGCTTGGGGCCGATGACGAGGGCGTGGGGCCCGACGAGCCGGGAGATGATGGCGGAGGTGACCGAGGGGCTGGACCAGTTGGCGCAGTCGACGACGACGTCATAGCGCTCGCGGCGCAGGGCGCGGATGCCGGGGGCGAGGGCGCCGAGCCACAGCAGGCGCCGGTTGAAGGCGATGACGCGGTCGGCCTCGGGGTGGCCGGCGAGGACGCGAGCGACCTTGGCGTGGGCGAGGACGTGGACCTCGGGGGAGCGCGGGGTGGCCTTGAGGGCGCGGATGAGGGGGGTGGTGAGGAGGGCCTCCCCGACGCGGTTGTCGATACGGACCAGGAGGACGCGTCGGGGGGAGGGGAGGGACTGCCCTGCCCGCCGGCGTCTGCCGGGGCGCCACAGGAGGGCGGATGCCACGAGAGCGAGTGCCAGCTTCGCCCAGAACTCGAGCCGCTTGTGCCAGACCATCGGGGCGCGGACCATAGCAGAGCGGGCGCGCGCGGGTGGCTTGACCTGATGGCCGGAAGCGCCTAGCAAGCCGCCATGTTGAAGAGCATGACCGGATTTGGCGCGGGGCGCGCACGCGTGGGCGACGAGGAGTTCTCCGTCGAGGTGCGTTCGCTCAACCACAAGTTCTGCGAGGTGAAGGCGCGGCTGCCGCGGGAGTTGTCGGCGCTGGAGCCGGCGCTGGTGAAGCAGGTGAAGGACCGCCTGGCGCGAGGCGCGGTGGATGTCTTCATCAAGCGGAACACGGTGACGGCGGCGGGCACGGTGCCCGTGGTGGATGTGGGGCTCGCCCGGGAGTGGGCGCGAGCGCTGCGTGAGGTGGGCGAGGCCCTGGGAGAGCTGGCGGAAGTCTCCTGGTCGGTGGTGGCCAGCCAACCCGGGGTGGTGCGGTTGGAAGAGCGCGGCATGAACGTGGAGGCGGCGACGCAGGCCGTTTCCGGGGCGCTCGAGCAGGCGCTGACGGCCCTGGAGCAGATGCGCCAGGTCGAGGGGGAGGCGATCCGGGTCGACCTGGAGACACGGCTCGGGCTCATCGAGCGCTGGAGCCGGGAGGTGGCCGGGCTGGCCCCGCGTTCCGTGGAGGAGTACCGGCAGCGGCTGACCGAGCGGGTGGCCGAGCTGGCACGGGGCATCTCGGTGGACGAGCAGCGGCTTGCGCAGGAGGTGGCCCTGTTCGCGGAACGGAGCGACATCGCCGAGGAGATGACGCGGCTGGCGAGTCACCTGGAGCAGTTCCGCCAGCTCATGGGGGCGGGAGAGCCGTCGGGCCGCCGGATGGACTTCCTCGTGCAGGAGATGCACCGCGAGGTAAACACCACGGGTTCCAAGAGCCAGCACGCGGAGATTTCCGCGCGAGTGGTGTCGATGAAGGCAGAAGTCGAGCGCATCCGCGAACAGGTCCAGAACGTCGAATGAACGAGCCCACTGTCTTCCCGCCCGGTCTTCTGGTTGTCCTCTCCGCTCCCTCGGGGACGGGAAAGACGACCTTGGCGCGCCGCCTGCTGGCGGAGGTGCCGAACGCCCTCTTCTCCATCAGCGTCACCACCCGGCAGCCCCGAGGCCGGGAGCAGAACGGAGTGGACTACCACTTCGTGGACGTCTCCTCCTTCCAGGATCGGATCGAGCGGGGCGAGTTCGTGGAGTGGGCCGAGGTGTACGGCCACTTCTATGGCAGCCCTCAGTCGGTGGTGGATGAGGCGCGGGCCCAACGGGGCATGGCCATCTTCGACATCGACGTACAGGGCGGGCTTGCGATCAAGCGCAAGCACCCCGACACGGTCTGCATCTTCGTGGTACCGCCCTCCTTGGAGGAACTGGAGCGGCGGCTGCGCGAGCGCGGAACCGATGCCGAGGACACCATTCGTCGCCGACTGTTGGCGGCTCGCTCGGAGATCGAGAGGGGAATCGCCTCGTACGACTACATTATCGTGAACGACAACTTCGACCGGGCTTATGCGGATCTCTACTCGGTGGTGGTTGCCGAGCGCTGCCGACAGGGCCGGGTGGATCTCTCCAGACTCCGATTGGACCGCTCCGGTCCCTGAACTCTCCCCTCCTCGGACTGGTTGAACCAGCAAGTTCCTCGAGGAGGAGTCGTTCCGGAGAGCGCAAGCAACGGTTGGGGAAAAGAGCTTGCGTCGGCGGATCGCTTGGTGGATAAGGCCCCTCACCTCGCGGCCGGGTGTCAGGCAACTGACAGTTGACGGGAGGGGACGTACTCGTTACTTGACTGGGAACAGCAAGTGGCGAGCGAGAACGGCGGCTCGGTTGAAAGAGCAGTTGACTCTCGGCAGGGCGAGGCGATAGAAGCCGCGCCCCCTCGGAAAGAAAGGCGAAGCCGCACTGGCGGTGGGAGCCTCTGGCCGAGCGAAGCACAACAGAGCGAAATAAGAAGTCGACGCAGCGAGGTTGACTCGAAACGCGGTGGTGGTAGAAGCCGCTTCCCCCGAGCCGAAGAAGTCACGCAGGTGACGAAAGCGGCGGGCGGGAAAAAGCGAGTCGACGAAGCGAGTTGACACGAAGGGCGGAACGGCAGTAGATTCCGCCTCCCTTCGACAGAGAAGAAAAAATCTCTTCGAGGTGAACCGAAAAAGCGAGGCGGCAACGGCCGCTTGACAGCAGAAACGGTTCAGAATAAAAGAGCAGCCCCCGCGGTTGAAAGCGGTGAAGCTGAGAAACACGGTAGCACAGCAGGACAGCCGGAAGCAAGCGGCTCGGTCTTTGAAAACCAGATAGCAAACCCAAAGAAGACAGATTGCGGAAACCGCAGTCAATTCTTGAGACGGGTTCCGCAGCGAGTCGGCGTGAGTCGATTGGCAGGAGCCCTGATGAACAGCGAAGTCAGGTAACCCCTTAGCCGGGACCTGGCCTAGCCGGTTCAACCCTTCAAAAAATTCAATTGGAGAGTTTGATCCTGGCTCAGAACGAACGCTGGCGGCGTGCCTAACACATGCAAGTCGAGCGCGAATGGAGCAATCCTAGTAGAGCGGCGCACGGGTGCGTAACACGTGGATAATCTGCCTGGGTGTCTGGGATAACCAGTCGAAAGATTGGCTAATACCGGATAAGCCCCCGGGAGCTTCGGCTCTTGAGGGAAAAGGTGGCCTCTGTATACAAGCTATCACATCCAGATGAGTCCGCGGCCCATCAGCTAGTTGGCGGGGTAATGGCCCACCAAGGCGACGACGGGTAGCTGGTCTGAGAGGACGATCAGCCACACTGGAACTGAGACACGGTCCAGACTCCTACGGGAGGCAGCAGTGGGGAATTTTGCGCAATGGGCGAAAGCCTGACGCAGCAACGCCGCGTGTGTGATGAAGGTCTTTGGATTGTAAAGCACTTTCGACCGGGACGAAAACCCGTTGGCTAACATCCAACGGCTTGACGGTACCGGGAGAAGAAGCACCGGCTAACTCTGTGCCAGCAGCCGCGGTAATACAGAGGGTGCAAGCGTTGTTCGGAATTATTGGGCGTAAAGCGCGTGTAGGCGGCTTTGCAAGTCGGATGTGAAAGCCCTCGGCTCAACCGAGGAAGTGCGTTCGAAACTGCAGAGCTTGAGTACCGGAGAGGGTGGCGGAATTCCCCAAGTAGAGGTGAAATTCGTAGATATGGGGAGGAACACCGGTGGCGAAGGCGGCCACCTGGACGGTCACTGACGCTGAGACGCGAAAGCGTGGGTAGCAAACAGGATTAGATACCCTGGTAGTCCACGCCGTAAACGATGAGAACTAGGTGTCGTGGGTGTTGACCCCCGCGGTGCCGTAGCTAACGCATTAAGTTCTCCGCCTGGGAAGTACGGTCGCAAGACTAAAACTCAAAGGAATTGACGGGGCCCGCACAAGCGGTGGAGCATGTGGTTTAATTCGACGCAACGCGCAGAACCTTACCTGGTCTTGACATCCTCGGAATGCCTCAGAGATGAGGCGGTGCCCGCAAGGGAACCGAGAGACAGGTGCTGCATGGCTGTCGTCAGCTCGTGTCGTGAGATGTTGGGTTAAGTCCCGCAACGAGCGCAACCCTCGCCTTTAGTTGCCGCGCAAGCGGATCTCTAGAGGGACTGCCGGTGTTAAACCGGAGGAAGGTGGGGATGACGTCAAGTCCTCATGGCCTTTATGACCAGGGCTACACACGTGCTACAATGGCCGGTACAAAGCGTTGCCAACTCGCGAGAGGGAGCTAATCGCATAAAACCGGTCTCAGTTCAGATTGGAGTCTGCAACTCGACTCCATGAAGGCGGAATCGCTAGTAATCGCAGATCAGCACGCTGCGGTGAATACGTTCCCGGGCCTTGTACACACCGCCCGTCACACCATGGGAGTCGATTGCTCCAGAAGTCATCTCACCAAGAGGTGCCCAAGGAGTGGTCGGTAACTGGGGTGAAGTCGTAACAAGGTAGCCGTAGGGGAACCTGCGGCTGGATCACCTCCTTTCTAAGGAGACCGGGTGCACGGTCGACGCTTCGGCGCGACAGGGTGCACCAGCGGCGCAAGCCGCCATAGGTCAACCAGGTCAACGTTTCTGCAACTGTCGAGGGTTTGCTGTCTGGTTTTGAGAGGCCGAGCGAAGAGGCTCGGTTCTTTGAAAGAGACGGTAGCTGGAAATCCACTGGGCCTATAGCTCAGCTGGCTAGAGCGCGCGCCTGATAAGCGCGAGGTCGGTGGTTCAAGTCCACCTAGGCCCACCAGTTTCCCACCGGGGAGATTGGGGACGCGACGACAGCCGGCAGGTGGAGGGACAGCGACACATTCAGGGGCTGTAGCTCAGTTGGGAGAGCGCCAGCTTTGCAAGCTGGATGTCGTCGGTTCGATCCCGTCCAGCTCCACAGTTTTCCGACACACGTCGGAGACGTTCTTTGACAAGTTCATACGAAGGGTAGAAATCAATTTCTGCTGAGAAGTTCTCAGCGTCGATTGAGGTGACAGCTCGGCTGCGATAGCGGCCTGGCGGTGGCCCAACGACGCATCAAGTGAATTCTTTCGGGTCCGCGGCGAAGAGCCGGGGCCTGGACCTTGGTCTCGAGTTTCAAGCAACCCGCCGGGAGGCGGGCTGATGAGGGATTAAGGTAAGTAAGCTACTAAGGGCGTGCGGTGGATGCCTAGGTGCCAAGAGGCGATGAAGGACGTGGGTGGCTGCGAAAAGCTCCGGGGAGTTGCCAACCGAACGTTGAGCCGGAGATGTCCGAATGGGGAAACCCAGCGCGGTGAAAGCCGCGTTACCTCAGCCTGAATCCATAGGGCTGAAGGAGCGAACCAGGGGAAGTGAAACATCTCAGTACCCTGAGGAGAAGAAAACAACGAGTGATTCCCAGAGTAGCGGCGAGCGAAATGGGAGGAGCCTAAACCGGTGTCATGAAAATGGCATCGGGGTTGCGGGTCCGCGGTAGGACTCTGGTTTGTTAGCGGAACCATCTGGAAAGGTGGACCAAAGGGCGTGACAGTCGCGTACGCGAAAACGAACTGGAGCTGAGCGGGGTACCCAAGTAGGGCGGGACACGTGCAATCCTGCCTGAATCCGCCGGGACCATCCGGTAAGGCTAAATACTCCTTGGCGACCGATAGTGAACTAGTACCGCGAGGGAAAGGTGAAAAGAACCCCAGTGAGGGGAGTCCAAAGAACCTGAAACCGCATGTCTACAAGCAGTCCGAGCACTACGGGGCAACCCAGTGCGAGGGCGTACCTTTTGCATCATGATTCGGCGACTTAATGTACGTAGCGAGGCTAAGCCGATAGGTGGAGCCGGAGCGAAAGCGAGTCCGAAACGGGCGACTGAGTTGCGTGCATTATAACCCGAAGCGGGGTGATCTACACATGGCCAGGTTGAAGTGAGGGTAACACCTCATGGAGGACCGAACTCATGAAAGTTGAAAATTTCTGGGATGAGCTGTGTGTAGGGGTGAAAGGCCAATCAAACTCCGTGATAGCTGGTTCTCCCCGAAAGATATTTAGGTATCGTCTCGAGTAATTCAATGCTGGAGGTAGAGCACTGGAACGGCTAGGGGTCTCACCAGATTACCAAACCGTACCAAACTCCGAATGCCAGCAATTGTTAGCTCGGGAAGCAGTCAGTGGGTGATAACGTCCATTGGCAAGAGGGGAATAACCCAGACCGACAGCTAAGGCCCCCAAGTCTAGTCTAAGTGAACACTAGAAAGGATGTGGCAAGTCATTGACAACCAGGAGGTTGGCTTAGAAGCAGCCATCCTTTAAAGAAAGCGTAATAGCTCACTGGTCGAGACAGGCCGCGCCGAAAATGTAACGGGGCTCAAGACTAGCGCCGAAGCTTCGGATTGCATGCACTCGGTGCATGCAGTGGTAGGGGAGCGTTGCAACAGCTGAGAAGCTAGACCGCAAGGGCTGGTGGAGCGGTTGCGAGTGCTGATGCCGAAATGAGTAGCGATAAAGGGGGTGGGAAACCCCCTCGCCGTAAACCCAAGGTTTCCTGGGTCAAGTTAATCTTCCCAGGGTTAGCCGGGACCTAAGCCGAGGCCGAAAGGCGTAGGTGATGGCAAGCAGGTTAATATTCCTGCGCCATCTTGTAGACGTTGAACCGAGGAAGGACGGAGAAAGCTAGGCGAGCTGACCGGTGGTTGTGTCAGTCCAAAGGCGTAGGGGTGTCGCGTACGAATAAAGGCGCGGCAGCTATCCCCGAGACCCCATGGCCCCCCTCACGGGGCAAGTCGCTGATGCTCGGCTTCCAAGAAAAGTTCCGCGGGGAGTCTACAGGGTGTCCGTACCGCAAACCGACACAGGTGGGTGAGGAGAAAATCCTAAGGCGCTTGAGAGAACTCTCCTCCAAGGAACTAGGCAAATTTCCACCGTAACTTCGGAAGAAGGTGGGCCTCTGACAGGTGTAGGCGTACAGCCGAAGCCGAGAGAGGTTGCAGAGAAATGGCGGTAGCGACTGTTTACCAAAAACACAGGACTCTGCGAAGGCAAGAAGCCGACGTATAGGGTCTGACTCCTGCCCGGTGCTGGAAGGTTAAGGGGATTCGTCAGCCGCAAGGTGAAGCGATGATCCGAAGCCCCAGTAAACGGCGGCCGTAACTATAACGGTCCTAAGGTAGCGAAATTCCTTGTCGGGTAAGTTCCGACCTGCACGAATGGAGTAACGACTTCCGCGCTGTCTCGGAGAGGGACTCAGCGAAATTGAAATAGCTGTGCCGATGCAGTTTACCCGCAGCAAGACGGAAAGACCCCGTGAACCTTTACTACAACTTGACAGTGACACTAGGGTTCGACTGTGTAGGATAGGTGGGAGCCTTTGAAGCCGGGCCGCTAGGTTCGGTGGAGGCAACGGTGAAATACCACCCTGTCGGATTCTGGTGTCTAACCATGCTCCCTCACCGGGAGTTGGAACACTGTCTGGTGGGTAGTTTGACTGGGGCGGTCGCCTCCCAAAACGTAACGGAGGCGCGCGATGGTTCCCTCAGCCCGATTGGAAACCGGGCGGCGAGTGCAATGGCATAAGGGAGCTTGACTGCGAGACGGACACGTCGAGCAGGTGCGAAAGCAGGTCATAGTGATCCGGTGGTCCTGAATGGAAGGGCCATCGCTCAACGGATAAAAGGTACTCCGGGGATAACAGGCTTATCTCCCCCAAGAGTTCACATCGACGGGGAGGTTTGGCACCTCGATGTCGGCTCATCGCATCCTGGGGCTGGAGCAGGTCCCAAGGGTTTGGCTGTTCGCCAATTAAAGCGGTACGCGAGCTGGGTTCAAAACGTCGTGAGACAGTTTGGTCCCTATCTGCTGTGGGCGTAGGATACTTGAGAGGCTCTGACCTTAGTACGAGAGGACCGGGTTGGAGACACCGCTGGTGTACCAGTTGTCTCGCCAGAGGCATCGCTGGGTAGCCATGTGTCGATTGGATAACCGCTGAAAGCATCTAAGCGGGAAACCGACCTCAAGAACAGGTATCCCGGGCGCAAGCCCCCGAAGACCCGTCGAAGACGACGACGTTGATAGGCCGGGTGTGTAAGCGTGGTAACACGTTGAGCTAACCGGTACTAATAGGTCGAGAGGCTTACTTTACCTCAATCTCTCAGCAGCCCCACCTCAGGGGGGTGCAGGAGACACGAGGCCAAGGTCGAGGCCCCGAGCGAGCGCGAGAGCGCGACGCCGGGCCCGGAAGAAGGCACGAGAGCTTCGCAGTGGAAGTTGATTTCCCTACCCTTCGTATGAACTGTCCTGTTTTTCCGGTGGCAATGTCGGAGGGGTCCCACCCGTTCCCATCCCGAACACGGAAGTTAAGCCCTCCAGAGCCGATGGTACTCCGCGGGAAACCGCGCGGGAGAGTAGGTCGCTGCCGGATTTTTTTTGAAGGCCTCGAGTCCACACCCCTGGTGTCGACTCGGGGCCTTCGCCTTTGCGGGCTTCGCGCACTTGGCCGCGCCTCCGCACTGTCGCTTTCGGACATCGCCTCGCGCCCTCCGTGGAGTCCGGGCCCGCGCCACGCTACGCCCTCATTCCATGAGCGAGCGAGATCTGTTGATGATCCCCGGCCCGGTGGAGTTCGACCCCGAGGTGATGCGCGCGCTGGGAGCCAAGACGGCCAGCCACGTGTCCCCCGAGTTCATCGCCGTGTTTGGCCGGGCCCTCCAGCGCCTGCGCGAGGTGTGCATGGCCCCCTCGGCCCAACCCTTCGTGGTGGCGGGCAGCGGCACGTGGGCCATGGAAATGGCGGTGGCCAATCTGGTGGAGCCGGGCGAGCGCGCCCTGGTCGTGAACACCGGCTACTTCAGCGACCGCATGGCCACGTTGCTCGAGCGCTACGGGGCCGAGGTGGTGCAGGCTCGGGCCTCCCCGGGCGAGGTGCCGGACTCGGCGGAGGTGGAGCGGTTGCTCGCGGGCGGCCGCTTCAAGCTGATGACCGTCACGCACGTGGACACCAGCACCGGAGTGCTCGCACCGGCGGAGGCGCTCGTACGGGCGGCCCACCGGCACGGGGTGCTGTCCGTGGTGGATGGGGTGTGCGCCACCGCCGGCGAGACGTTCCACCAGGACGTGTGGGGTGCGGACGTCTACCTCACCGCGAGTCAGAAGGCGCTCGGAGTGCCTCCGGGACTGGCGCTCTTGAGCGTGAGCCGACGGGCCATGGACTCCTGGCGCGCTCGCCGCACGCCCGTGCGCTCCTTGTACGCGGACTTCGCCGAGTGGCTTCCCATCATGGAGGCCTATGAAGCGGGGCGGGCCGCGTACTTCGCCACCCCGCCCGTCAACCTCGTGTACGCACTCGAGGTGAGCCTCGGACAGCTCCTGCGTGAGGGCATGGAGGCGCGGTTCACACGGCACCGTCGCATGGCGGGGGCCTTCCGGGCCGCCTGGCGCGCGCTGGGCCTGCGCACGCTGCCCGTGTCCGAGTCCGTGGCCGCCCACACCCTCAGTGCCCTCTACTTTCCGGAGGGCGTGGATGCCGCGTGGGTGGGCAAGGTGCGCGAGCAGGGTGTGGTTCTCGCGGGGGGCCTTCATCCCCAGCTCAAGACGCGCTACTTCCGCGTGGGGCATATGAACGTCGTGAGCCCGGGGGATGTGCTGGCCACCGTGGGGGCCATCGAGCGGGCGCTCGCCGTGGCGGGCCATCGCATTGCACCGGGCGCGGCCGTGGCCTCGGCCCAGGCGGCCCTGCTTCCACCGGGGTGAGTCGCGTGGCTCCCTCATCCCGGCGCGGAGGGCCCGCGGGGCCCTGAATAGGCCCCGTGGTAGACTCCCGTCTCCTGGGGTGACGAGGCCTCGCTCCAGGGCCACAGGGAGCCCATGAGCACGATCGCGCAAGGGTTGTCGGACGGTGAATCGCCACTGTTCTGGCAGCAGGAAATGGAACAACGGCTGGCGCTGGCGACACCGCGGGACACCGTGCGAGGACTCTTCTTCAAGAGCATGCTCGACAAGGTGCGCGCGCTCGATGGTGAAGCGGCCGCGAGGCACTGCCTGCTGGCCAGCGGAGAGCGCAACTTCGTGGAGTTCTTCAACTATCCCATCAGCGCCCTCATCCGGCTGACCTACGCCGCGGGGCAGGTGCTGAGCCCCCGGTACGGCGGCTTCGACAGGGCCATGTGGTTGTTGGGACATCAGGCAATGACGGACTTCCTCGACTCCCTCATGGGCAGGGCGTTGAAGCACCTCTCCGGTCAGGACACCCGGAGCCTGATGATCAGCATTCAGGGCATCTACCGGATGACGACGAGTTATGGGACTCGCCAACTGGTGTGGGATGGGCCCACGACGGGCCGTCTCCTCCTCACGCGCAACTTCATTCCCCGCGCGTACCACGAGGGCGGCCTGCGGGCCACGCTCGACCGGATGGGCGCCCAGAACGTGAAGCTCAGCGGACAGCAGCCGTCCGTCCTCGATTATGAGTTTGAATTCTCCTGGGAATGATCGTTTCCCCAGGCGCGCCGGAGCGCGACCTGGAAAGGGCTTCTCACCTGGCTGCGACTGAGCAGCGCCGCCCGCGGCGGCGAGCTTCGCCGTGACCCTCGCATTCCACGCGCTGCCTGGTCCATGACATGGCTTAGTCTGGAGATCTCTTTCATCGGAGATAGCCATGTCCGTGTTCAGCCGTCTGTTCGAGAAGAAAACCCTGGCTCGCGACCTGCTCGCGCTTTCGCTGGCCCTGGGAGCCACGGCCGTGCAGGCCGAGGGGCCGAGTCTGGCCGAGGCCTACAAGGCGCTCGCCTCCCGCAAGATGGTCGATCTCACCCACAGCTTCAGCCCCAGCACGCCGGTATGGCAGGGCTTTGGCCAGGCCACCTTCACCACCGCGTCGGATCCGAAGACCTACCGACCCTACAACCTGGAGAAGGATGGCTTCCGCACGACCTTCTATTCCATGGTGGGTCAGTACGGCACCCACGTGGATCCTCCCGCGCACTTCCACGAGAACGGAATCACCCTGGATCAGATCCCCTTGCGGGAGATGATCCTTCCTCTGGTGGTGCTCGACATCACCCCGTCGCTCGCCAAGGACCCCAACCACGCGATCACCGTGCAGGACATCCAGGATTGGGAGAAGAAGCACGGCCGCGTGCCGGAGGGTTCCTTCGCCGCGCTGCGTACGGACATGTACAAGGACTGGGGAAATCCCGAGCGCTTCAAGCGCTACCCGTTCCCCGCCTGGTCCCTGGCGGCCGTCCAGTTCCTCTTCGAGAAGAGGAAGATCACGGCCATCGGGCACGAGTCGCTCGACACCGACATCACGTCGACGCTGGACGCGGAGAAGTGGGTGCTGGGCCAGGGGCGCTATCAGATCGAGGTCATGGCCCATCTGGACAAGGTGCCGCCCACGGGGGCGCTGATCGTCGTGTCCTGGCCCAAGGTGGCCAATGGTCTGGGCTTCCCGGCGCGCGCCTTCGCCATCCTCCCGTGACCTTCCTGTTGCCTGACGGCGTCGACGTGTGAAATTGAGTTTTTCCGGGAGGAATTGAAAGTGAGGAAATCCTCGCACTCGGGGTTCCTTCACCTGGACTGTGCATTCATGTTGCCAGCGACGTGGATTGATCTTCTACTTGAGAGGAGCCCCACCATCCCCCCCTCTCCAGACGATGCGTCGTCACGTGAGTGCCATGGTCCACAAGAGACTCGTCCCTGTCCTCGGTCTTCTCCTCGCCTGGGCGTCGCATCCGTCCGCGCATGCGGAGGGAGTGGGGGCCGTTGAGTACAAGAACACGATTGGCAAGATCAGCGGCCTCTTCGAGAAGCTCAAGTATGAGCAGGCGCTCGATCAAATCGGACTCGCGCGTGAGCGCCCGTTGAGCACGTCCGCGCTCGTGACCCTGTCCCTCTATGAGGGCATCCTCTTGTTCGAGATGGGGAAGCTCGAGGAGTCCGGAGAAGCCTTCCAGGTGGCGATGATGCTCCGGCCCAATGAGCAGCTTCCTGAGCAGGTCTCCCCCAAGGTCGAGGCCCACTTCGAGGCCATCCGGCAGAAGGTTCAGCGGGAGATGCTCCAATCGCTCGAGGCCCACCAGAACGTTGCGACGAGTGACACCCCCCCAGTGGCTTCGTCCAAGGAGAAATCCTCGCCGAAGTGCGCGTCCACACTCATCGCGGCCAAGGGCAGGACCTTGAAGGCCCAGCAGTTGTGGCGCCTCGCCTCGATGGAACAGATGCTGTGCGCGCGCGGGATTCCGCGCAGTGCGGTCTCTGGAGCCATGGCGACCTTGAAGACCCAGGTCTCGGAGGCGGGCACGATCACCGAGTGGGTGCGTGTCAGCCAGGAGATCGACCAGCTCGCCCACCAGTTCGCCCTCTATCCCTCCTCCGAGGGTTGGTTCCAGGCGAAATCCGCCGTGCCGGAAGAGCTCTGGGAAGTCGGGGACGAGGACCAGGACGTACCTCTGCCCGAAGCGCCCGCCGTGGTCCCTCCAGTTCAGGAGCCACCAGCGAATCTGTTCGGATGCCGGGCGGCTGTCGCCGCGGAGTGTGAACGGCTCATGATGCGGCTGATTGCGCTTCAGGCGCGGACCACTGATATGGATGAGGCCAGCAGGAGCACCGCTCTGAGCGCGCTGTTCCAGTTGGGCCAGAAGGTCCGAGAAGCCGATTCCAGCACGCTTCTGGAGGCAGCCTCTCGTGGCATCGACGACTGGGCGGCGAAGCCTCGTGAGCCATCGCCGCCTGTGCAGCGAAGCCTCGCTGAAGCCTCACTCCTCGAGTAGATTGATTCCGAGAGAGCTGTTCGCTCCCGCCTTCACGTCGAGGATGATTTCCTTCGTCCTGCGAATCTCGTCGTTGACCAGCTTCAGGGTGTGGCGTCCTGGGCTCAGCTTCAGCCCCCTCAGGGGAGTCACGCCCAGACGCTTGCCATCCACGAAGACCGTGGCGTAGGGCCGGACGCGCAATTCCACGAGCGGCGCGACCGACGCGAAGCTCTTGTGTTCCACCGGTCCGGCGGGCTCCGAATCCGCCACGGGAGGTTCCCCTGGCGCCGGAGTTTCCGCGCCTGGAGTCGGCTCGTCCGCTTTGGGCGGCGGCTGGGGGAGGGGGGCGGGTGGGGCCGCGACCTGGGGCTCGGGTGCGCTCCTGGGGATAGGGGCGGAGCCCTGAACCTCCGGCTGGGACTTCATCCGCCAGAACGCCACGCCGCCGCACGTCGCCAGCAGAACTCCGCCGAGCAGGGCGGGCCCCCACCGGTTCGAAGAACGAGGCTTCTCGGCCGACATCACGGGGCGCCGCACGGCCGCGGCGGCACCCGAAGGGCGTGGCGGCACGGCCGTCTGACGCGCCGTCTCCGTCATCGGCCGCGGTGCCTGGCCGTCCATGTCGGGGGAGGACTCGGGGACGGGTGGCAGGGTGGGCCGTGACGGGCGCGTGGGTTCGAGTTCGGCGGTCCGGGGGAGTGGGGTGACGAGGGTATTGGGAATTTCCCTCGAGCGAGGGGATGGGCGCACGTTCGCGGTCAGCGCCTCGTTCGTGCTCGAGGAGGGACGTCTCCTGGCGAGGTTCGGTGGCGCGGAATCCGTCGGCACGGGGGCCGGTGTCAGGGCCGGCATCGGCGTGTCCGAGGTCGCCCGGATGAGCTGGGCCACCTGCTGCGTGGTCACGGGCTTGCCGGCGGAGACGATGAAGCTCTCCAGCTCCGCCTGCAAGTCATGGCAGTCCGGATAGCGTTGCTCGCGCTCCCTGGCGAGTGCCTTGCCGAGGATCCTCCTCAGGGGCTGTGGCAGATCCGGACGGAGCCGGGCCGCGGGAATGGGCTGCTCGTAGAGGATGGCCTGCATCAGCCCGGCGTCCGTGTCCGAGATGAAGGGGCGCTGGCCCGTGAGCAGCTCGTAGAGCACCACCCCGAGCGCGTACACATCCACACGCCGGTCCAGCTCCCTGGCCCGTATCTGTTCGGACGGCATGTATGCCAGCTTGCCCTTGATGACGCCGCTCTCGGTCTTGTGGGCCTGCCCGGCGGCCTTGGCGATGCCGAAGTCCACCACCTTCACCGCCCCCTGCCGGGACAGCAGGATGTTGTCCGGGCTGATGTCCCGGTGGATGAGTCCCAGGGGCTCGCCCGTGTCGGGATCGGCGAAGTCGTGGGCGAAGGCCAATCCCTCGCACGCGTCGGCGATGAGCCGGGCGCATATGGCGGGCGGCAGGGCCAGTCCCTGGGCCGCGGCGCGTTTGATGAGCGCGCGCAGACTGGGGCCGTCGATGTACTCCATGGCCAGGAAGTAGGCGCCATCGGCCTCGCCGAAGTCGAAGATCTGCGCGATGTGCGGATGCGTCAGCCGGGCGGCGAGCTTGGCCTCGGACAGGAACATCTGCACGAAGGCGGGCTCCTGCGCGAGTTGGGGCAGGATACGCTTGAGCACCAGGGTCTTCTCGAAACCCATGGGCCCCGCGGCCTTGGCGAGGAACACCTCCGCCATGCCTCCCGCGGCGAGCTTGCGGACCAACTGATACTTCCCCACCTGCTGTGTCGCGTCCAACGCTCTCTCCCAACGACTCCGGAGGTCGCGCTCCGGTCCGGGCACTCGTGAGGCTCTCTCCTCACGCGGCCGGGCCAGGGGATATCAGGTGGCGTTTCCCTTGTCGTGATCCTGGCTGGCCGCGGAGGGCGAAGCGGGGACCGGAGCCGGGGCCGCGCCCGGTGGTGAGTCCCAGGAGCCGCGCTCGCACTGGAGCAGACGCTCAAGGACGGCGAGCGCCGGTGCGCTTCCCGCCGCGCGGACCTTGTGCTCCATCCCGATGTTGAGCAACTCCATGCGCAGGCGCATGGCATCCGCTTCGCGCTCCTCCGTCTTCAACTCCACGGCCTGGAGGTTGTCGAGCCAGGAGCGCTCGGCGACGAAGCCCAGCCTGCGCACGAGCGACTCCACGACGTAGCGCTGCTCGGGGCGCCCGGTCCGCGACACGTCGAGAATGGGTTTGGAGAGAAAGGCGCGCATGTCCACACCCCTGACGCGCCGTTGCAGCCAGGCCTCCGACGTGGAGATGGGCAGGTCCGTCGTCTCACCATCGACCTTGGCGAACGCATGGGCCTCGGCGTAGCTCACCCGTCCATCCCCGTCATGGTCGGCCGACGCCACCGCGCTCCCCGTCCGGCTGACGCCCGCGAGCCCCGCGAAGAAGCTGGAGCTGTAGTCCCGGTAATCCGCCTCGTCCACCTCCGGGGTACACCCGACGGAGGGGAGGTACTCCACCGTGGCGAAGAAGCCACAGCGGGGCTGCGCCACCACGGGACGTCGAGGGTTGGCGTCCTGGTAGATGAAGTTGGCGAACGAGCCGGAGTAGCACTGCGACATCATCGTGACGACGGGGGTGGTGCTCGGGAGCCGGCCCAGGAAGAGGCCAAAGGCGCGGACCGTCAGCGTGTCCGAGTCCCAGAGCGCCAGGTGGTTGTTGTTCAGGTTGTTGCCATTCATCCCCCCATGGCCCGTGAAGTAGAGGAAGACCGGCCGCTCGGGCGCGTTCCGGGCCTTGTCCTCCAGCCACTCCAGGAAGTGCTCCAGCGTCGCCGCTCCCTTGAGGTGGGGAATCTCCAGGGACTTGAACGAATCGCGCGCGCGCTTGTCTCCGGCGCGGTAGCGCACCGTGGCCTTCCCGTCCGTCCCATTGGCGAAATAGATGGACGCCGACTCGGGTGCGAGTCCGAGCGATTGCAGCGTCCGCTGGAAGTAGAGGACGTTCTTCTCCAAGGCAATCTCATTGCTGGCCGGCTCTCCGCCGCCCCCCAGCACGAGGAAGTTGGAGGCCCGCGGAGGGGTCCGCAGGGGCTCGAAGATCGCCTCGGGCTCGGAGACCTCGGGCTCTGGATCCTCGAACGAGGGATCCATCCATTCGACGACCTCTCCGCCCCACTCCTCGGGGGGCGGAGCCCTCTTGCACCCGGATGCACCCAGGAGGAGCACGGCCAGGCTGGTCTTGAGTCTCGATCCCCGTGTCATACCGGGAGAATCTAGACCCAACGCGTCGACGCCCGCACCCTCCACGCGGGTCGTCGACACGGCGAACTGTTCAGCCCTTGAGCACCGCGATGGGCGTGAGCCGCAGCAACGGCGTCACGAGCTCCTCCTCATCCTCCATCACCTCGGTGATGTCGCGGTAGACGGCCGGAGCCTCCTCGACCAGGGAGGCGGAACGTCCCACGTCGAACACCACGCGGCGCAGGGCATGCTCCAGCGCGTCCGGACGGATGCGGGCTCGAGCCTCCTTGCGTGTCATCACCCGGCCCGCCCCATGCGAGCACGAGCCGAAGGAGCGCGGTTCGCCTCTTCCCGTGACGAGGTACGAGGCCGTTCCCATGCTGCCGGGAATGAGGCCTGTCTGTCCGGGTACCAGACCGATGGCCCCCTTGCGATGGACGAGCAACGTGCGGCCGAAGTGCTGCTCGGCCGCGACGTGGTTGTGGTGGACATCCACGCGGGAGTCCCACAGTGCTTCCCTCCCGAGCAGGTCGGCGAGCACCGCCCCCGCGCGAGACAGGAGCGCGTCGCGATTGGCGCGGGCGAAGTGACACGCCAGCCCGGTGTCCGCGAGGCAGGCGGCACCCTCGGGAGTGTCTGTGCCCAGGCCGGGCAGCGAGCCCTCCCCATGGACCTGGGCCACACGCACATGGTGGGCGGCGATGGCGGCACCGACACCCCGTGAGCCCGTGTGGAGCAACAGCCAGAGGTCCCCCCCCGCGTCCCGGTCTAGCTCGAGGAAGTGGTTGCCACCCCCGAGCGTTCCCAGATGTCTGGGCGCCAGTCTTTCCCACTCGCGCTGGAGGCGGTGGGTGGACAGGCGCGCGGCTTCGAGCCCGGGTGGCAGTGGCAGCCCCCGTCCCCGGTGGACCGCGTCGCCCACGGGCACGGCCCGCGCGAACGCGGCGAGCAGGCGTGTCAGCCCCGCTCGATCGATCGCGGAGGCGGGGTAGTCGAAGCGCACGGCGCTCACCCCACAGCCGAGATCTCCCCCGAGCGCCCCGGGGACGATGTGGCGCTCGGTGGCGAAGACGGTGCCCACCGCGACCCCCTCGGACATGTGGACATCCGGCATGGCCGCCACGTGCTCGACGACGTAGGGCTGGCTCGCGATGTGTTGGAGTTGCTTCACCGCGCCCGCCGGCACCGCGCGGGCCCAGGCGAAGATGGGGACGGCCCCCGGTGGGCTTTCAAGGAGGCGCGGCATCATGCCTCACCCCCTTCCTCGTGCTCCTCTCGCCAGGCGGGCGCCTCGCCCACGTAGATGAAGCGCAGGTGCGGCACCCGCTTGAGGTCCAACCCCAGCGCGAGTTGCGAGCGGATGAAGCCGCTCGCGCGTTCGAGGGCCTTCTCGACGGGCGCGGGCCCCGTGGCCGCGACATCGGAGGGCAGGGTGAAGCCGATACGGGCGTTGCGCCCGTCCGGCGTGAGCTCGAGTGACGTCACCGCGACGCCCTCGAGCAAGGGATCGGACAGCTCTCCACGGAAGAGGCGGGATACCTCCTGGAACAAGGTGGACTGGACGCGCAGATGGCGCGCGGGGATGGAGTCGGCTTCAGAAGACAGCAGGGAAGAATCCGTGCCCCTACGCGAGGCGCGGCCACGGCGATGCTTGGAAGAAGTCATGAAGACAAACGGTTCCCGTCAGGCCAGACGAGTCCCCATGGCCCCGGACGCGGAGCACGCGGAAGACACGTCGGCCAGGTCAGATCGACAGAACTCCGTGCCGGCACCCGCGCACCCAAGGCGGCAGGCCCGTTCGTCTCGACTTCAGCGAGGGAGCGGAGCGCGCCCGGTCAGGCGAGCGTCGGCGAGGAGCGACCCGAGACACCGTTCAGTACAGTTCCCATGGCACACCTCCCACCACGCGAGTCATTCGCACGATCCACTCGGCGCAAGGTGCCACCGCACCTCGCCCGAGTCAACGCCCGGACCGGAACACGCACCCAGGCGGCCATTCAACCAGATACCTTGATAACTCCAGCTCCATCCCGCGCCGTAGCCTGGAGTCCCCCCATGCAGCAGGGTCCGAGCCTCGATGACTTCGTCCTTCTCAAGCGCCTGGCCATGGGCGCCATGTCCGAGGTGTTCCTCGCGGAGGTGAAGGGTGGGGTGGGGCCGGACCGGCTGGTGGCGCTCAAGCGGATGCGTCCGGAGGTCGCCGGAGACGAGAGCTGGGTGAATCAGTTCCTGGACGAGGCTCACCTGTCCACCCTGCTTCATCATCCGTTCCTGGCGCGGCTGCGCACCTTCGGCCAGCAGGATGGGTTGCTGTTCCTCGTGTTCGATTATGTGCACGGCCTCACCCTGGCGCAGCTCCTGGAGGCACGCAGAGCCGCAGGGCAGGGGCCGCTGCCCTGGGCCCACGCGGCTCGCATCGCCACGTACGTGGCCGAGTGTCTGGCCTACCTGCACGTCCTCCGGGGCCGGGAGGGTCAACCCCTGGGCCTCGTCCACCGGGACATCCATCCCGGCAACATCATGATCGCCGACACCGGAGCGGTGAAGCTGCTCGACTTCGGGATCGCGCGCAGGAGTGGACGGCTGACGGAGACGCAGCCCGGCCGGGTCAAGGCCCGTCTGGAGTATGCCGCGCCCGAGCAGCTTCGCGAGGCACCGCTGGATGGCCAGACGGACGTGCATGGACTGGCGCTGACGCTCTACGAGCTGCTTTCGGGCGTGCAGCCCCTGCGGCGGGACACCCCCATGCGGACGATGGAAGCGGTGCTGAAGGAGGTCCCTCGCGGACTCGGCACGGTGCGGCCCGCCGTGCCCGAGGCGCTCCAGCGGATCGTGACGGCGGCCCTCGCCAAGGAGTCCTCGCGACGCCCGTCGTTGATGGAGCTGCGCACGTCGCTCGACCTCACCCTGCGCGCCGATGCTCCCCTGGTGGGCCTGCCCGAACTGGCCGCGCTGGTGGCTCCCTGGCTCCCGGGCTCCGGGCGCCTCGCCTGGGGCCAGGACCGCGCGCGAGAGGGCGCCACCGTCACCCACACCGCCGACGTGCCCCGCTCGACCCGAGGGACGAAGGGCTGACGCTCAGTCTCCCGCCTTCAGCCCGTAGCGGTTGAGCAGTCCGTGGACGTGGCTGCGCGCCAGCCCCGCCGTGCGCGCCACCTCCGAGATGTTGTTGCCGCACCGCGCGAGCAGCGCCGTCAGGTACTCGCGGGTGAAGGCCTCCACCATGCGCTCCTTGGCCTCCTTGAAGGTCAGGCCGCTCAAGTCCTCGGTCGCGGTGACAGCGCTCACCGGCTTCGTGTCCGGCAGCTCCGCGTCCCCCGCCGCGAGGACCCGGTGCACGAAGTTGCGCAGCTCGCGCACGTTGCCTGGCCAGTCGTAGCCCACCAGCCGTTGCACCAGCTCCTCGGTGAGTGGGAAGTCCGGCTGGCCGGCCTGCTGGAAGAGGTGTCGCGTCAGCAGGGGGATGTCCTCCGCGCGCTCGCGCAGCGCGGGGACGCGCACCGGCACCACCGCCAGCCGGTAGTAGAGGTCCGCCCGGAAGCGCCCCGCGGCCACCTCCGCCTTCAGGTCGCGGTGCGTGGCCGCCACCACGCGCACGTCCACGTCCTTCGCGGCGTTGTCTCCCACCCGGCGCACCGTGCCCGACTCCAGTACCCGGAGCAGCTTCGGCTGCAGCTCCAGCGGAAGCTCGCCCACCTCGTCGAGGAAGACGGTGCCGCCATCCGCCTGCACCAGGTGCCCCTGTCGCTCGGTATGCGCGCCCGTGAAGGCCCCCTTCGCGTGCCCGAACAGCTCACTCTCGATGAGCGAGGGCACCACCGCCCCACAGTCCACGATGACGAAGGGCTGGTTGCTCCGAGGCGAGGCCCGGTGGATCGCCTCGGCCAGCAGCTCCTTGCCGGTGCCCGTCTCGCCGAGCAACAGCACGGAGAAGGAGGAGCGCGCGGTCCGCTCCAGCATGCCGAACAGCCGCTGCATCGCGGCGCTCTGCCCCAGCGCCCGTCCGAAGGTGGTGCGGGGCGCGGGCTCGGCTGCCTCCTCGGCAGGCTCGGGCATGACAAGCAGTGTCGTCTTGCCCAGCGTGAAGCGGGCCTCGCCCGCGACGGTCACCTCGTGGATGCGCACGCCCAGCGACCAGGTGCCGTTGCGCGAGCCCACGTCCCGGACTCGCACTCCCTCCGGCCGGGCTTGGAGCTCCAGGTGGACCCGCGACACCGTCGGATCGCTCAGCCGCAGGCCACCCTCCACCTGGGTGCCCACCAGCAACGTGCCTTCGAGGGGGATGTCCCGCCGCGCGTCCGGCCCCGTCTCCACCACCACGCGGAATCGAGGACCCCGCGCTGCTGGTCGCCCCTCCGCCAGGGCACCGGGAATCAATGGTTCGGTGGAGGAGAAGCCCATGCGGTGTGGCAACATAGAGTCCCCCATGCCTCCCCACAAGCAAGCCTCCTCGTGCGCGACCTGTGGCCTGCCCGTCCCGTTTCCGGGAGCCGCCTGCACGGAGTGCACCGCCATCACCCTGCACGCCGGGGAAGCGGGAGGGCGTCCGCAGGTGCCGGCGCGGCCCTCGCTCGCACCAGGAGACGTGCTGGAGGGCAAGTGGCGGCTGGAGGCGCTGCTGGGCGCCGGAGGCATGGGCCAGGTGTACCGGGCCCGGGATCTCGCGCTCGAGCGCACCGTGGCCATCAAGCTGCTCCACGAGCCGCTGTGCGAGGACCCGGAGAGCGTGGCGCGCTTCGAGCGGGAGGCGCGGGCGATGGCTCGGTTGGAGCACGCGCACATCACCCCCATCCACGCGGTGGGCCGCGAGGGCGGGCGTCCCTTCATCGTGATGAAGCTCCTGGAGGGCATGTCCCTGGCGCGCTATCTGCGCTCGGTGCCTGGGCCCATGCCGGTCCCGGAGGTGCTCGCCCTGGCGCGGCAGTTGTGCGCCGGGTTGGACTTCATCCACCAGCGCGGCTGCGTCCACCGCGACATCAAGCCGGGCAACATCTTCGTCTCGCCCGGTGGGCACGCCACGCTGCTCGACTTCGGCATCCTCTGGGAGCACCGTGGCGAGGACTTCACCCGGAGCGGCGTGCGGCTCGGCACGCCCAGCTACATGGCGCCGGAACAGGCTCGGGGCGAGCCCGTCGACGGCCGCGCGGATCTCTTCTCCCTGGGGCTGGTGTTGCTGGAGGCCTTGACGGGGCTGCCTCCAGCGAGCACCTGCCGGCTGCTCGGCGAGGGGCCTCGGGCCGCGGTCCCGGCGCTCCGGGCGCAGGCCCCGTGGCTTCCACTTGCCTGGGCGAAGGTGCTCGTCCGGGCCACCGCGATGAATCCGGAGCAGCGCCAGGAAGGTGCGCTCGCGTTGCTCGCGGCGCTGGAGGAGGCGGAGCGCGCGAGCGCGAGTGCGCAGGTGGAGTTGGCGGCTCCCGCGTCGACCCCCCCTCCAGCGCCGGCTTCCTCGGGGCGAGGCATGCACGTGCGGCGCGTGTCCCTGCTGCTGTGGGGTGGGGCGGGCGTGGGCGCGCTCCTCCTCGTGCTGCTCACGCTCCGCGGCACGGCGGAGGCCCCGGCCCCGTCCGCGGTGGTGGTGCCGGACTCCTCCCTGTCGGCCGCTCCAGCCGGGCCCGCCGCCGCCACTCCGAACCCGGCGCGGGATGCTCCCCCGGTTCCAGACTCCGCCCCGGTTCGAGGCGATGCGCCGGCCCCCACCGCACCAGGCGTGGCGACCACAGCCGCCCAGGTGCCAGCGCCGGCGGCTCCCGCTTCCGACACGCCCGCTTCCAACACGCCCGCTTCCCCGACAACGGCTTCTCGCCGGACCCGGGGCGCACAGGCCCCGCTCGCGTCCTCTCCCGTGGGCGGCGACTCCCGCAAGCGGACGAAGCAGGGCAGGGGAGAGCTGCGTGTGGTGACCCTGCACCAGGGCCGGGCGGTCTGGGCCAACGTCAGCGTGGACGGTAAGCACCACGGGGCCACCCCGGTGTCACTCGAGCTGCCCGATGGGCGTCACTCCGTGCGCGTGGAGCGCGACGGCTTCGCCCCGCAGGAACGCTCCATCGAGGTTTTGCCGGGTACGAAAGCAGTGGTACGCATCGAGCTTCACGAATGAGCGTTCCCCTGTTGGTGATGTCGCTGCTGCTCGCCGCCGGTTCACCCGCCGACGAGCATCGCGAGTTGGATGCGGCGCTCGAGGCCCTGTCCGAAGGGGACTTCGAGTCCGTGCTCTCGCGTGTGAACGCGGGATTGAAGAAGACCCGGGACGAGACGGATCGTGCGCGGCTACTCCTGGTCCGGGGCGAGGCGTACGCGGCGCTCCGCCGCTACTCGCAGATGGAGGCCGCATTCGCCCAGGCGCTCGAGTCGGACCCGGACGTGCGTCTGGAGCCGGAACGTGTGCAGCCCACCGTGGTGGCGCTCTTCGAGCGCCTGCGTGAGCGGCTCCGGGGCGAGCTGGCCGTGGAGGTCGATCCTTCCGGCGCGGCGCTGGGGCTGGATGGACAGCCGCTCGGACAGGCGCCCTGGCGGGGTCCGGTCCCCATCGGAACGCACACGTTGGACGTGGGCGAGGGGAGAACCTCGCTCCAGGTCAAGGTGCGGCCCGGCCGGACGGAGCAGGTGCGCGTCGTCCTGCCCCCAACGGCTCCGAAGGAGGCGCCCTGGTCCGGACTCGCCTTCAGTGCCCAGGCCCGGGCCGCACTGGGCTTGTCCCCCCTGTCGGGCGTGGGACTGGAGGCCGGAGCGAGGCTGGCGGGCACGTATGTCTATGGCGAGCTCAACGCCACGGTGGGCAGCCGGTTCGGGGCGTCCGCGCGACTGGGCGCCCAGGCCCCGCGGCTCGTGGGGCCGCTGACCTTCTTCCTCTCGCTGGATGCGTACGCCCTGGGAGGGCCGTTCCTGTTCGGCGGCGGGCTGTCCGCCGGAGCGAGCCTCCCGCTGTCCAGCACGTTCGACCTCTTCGTGGAGGTGAGCGGACGCCTGCTCCCGGCGAGTGCCTCGTACAGCACCACGCACCTGCTGGGCGTCACCGGCTTGCGCTTCACTCCTGGCGGGTAGCCGCTCCCGGCCGTCCCTGGCGACGCCGGCGGAACCAGGGCCACAGCAGCACCGGCAGCGGCACGAGCGCCCCTGGCGCCGAGGTGCAGCCCAGGCCCATCGTCCAGGGCCCCGCCGCGCCGCCGTCCACGTCTCCTCCGGAAGTGCCGTCTCCCTCCACCTGGAGCGTCGCGGGGAGGAAGTCCGGATGAGAAGCCGCCAACGTCATCACTCCGCGGGAGCCTTCCGGACGGAAGTACACGCGCCGCTCGGAGCTGCCCGTGGGAAGACGCACGCGCTCCACCGGGGATCCGCAGGCCTTCTCCGTATGGAACTGGCCCTCTCCCGCCGTCGTGGACAGGGATACGTCCGTCTCGTACGGCGCGGGCGCGAGCGCCCCGGTGGCGGAGTTCCGCAAGGACACGTCCACGGCGATGCACCCCGAGGATGTGCTCGCGTCCGCCGGCCGCTGGAGCCGCAGCCGGCTCGCCATGGGCGCGGCGCTCACCCGCAGGTCGTCGAAGTCGATGGAGCCCGTGAAGTACCCCTGGTCCGTCCACGGCTCGCCCACCTGGAGCCACTTCAACACGTACATCGTGGTGTTCCGCCAGTCGATCCCGGAGAGCGCGGCGCGTTCATCGGCCTCTCCCTGCTCGACGCCGTCCACCCACAACCTGGCTTCTCCGTGGGTGGTCCCCAGTCCCCGGGCGCTGAACTCGACCAGGTACCAGCGTTCCTGCTCCACCTGTGTTCCATGCACGCTGGCGTAGGTCTGCTCCGTGCCCTTGCTGACGGACAGTTCCCAGACTGGGCTCGGTGGCAGGAGCCGCAGTTCCACCCTCATCGGATTGGCCTGGATGGCCACCACTTTCCCGAGATTGCCGACGTCGCGCAGGCGCATCCACGAGCGGAGGAAGAACTCCGAGGTCAGGGGAGTGCTCTCGAAGTCGGTTCCCCCCTGGTACTCCGAGGCGGAGCTGTTGTTGCGGTCGATCAGGGTGAGGCCGTACTGCCCCCGGTGGGCTCCCTCCGCCCCGTTGACGAGGGTGTTGGGGCTGACACTCCTGGCATTGTCCCACCGCCCCTCGGGGGCGATCAGCGCTCCCGTCTCGAAGTCATCCGAGAACCAGTCGGTGGTGGCGGCGGCCGCGGTCAAGGGCTGGAGCAGCACGCAGCTTCCCAGCACCAGGCCTGCCCACGAGGGTCTGACCCATTCAGTGCTCATCCTGACGGAGTCTAGCAGCATGGTGTGTGTGGGAGGGCCCGTGTGACGAGTTGTGGGAGAAATGGTCATCCTGCTGGAAACGGTGACACTCGTGTGAAATCCGCGCGGCCGTGGCATGAAGCTGACATGGCGTGGGTAGACGACGGCCATGTTCCTCCACGCACTCGGACACTTCCACCCGGAGAACCTCATCACCAACGCGTTCTTCCAGGACATTGGCCTGGAGACGAACGACTCCTGGATCGTCGAGCGGGTAGGCATCCGCACCCGGCATACGGTGTTGCCGCTCGACTACATCCGTGAGACCCGCAACCGGGACGTGCGCGGAGCGCTGGAGGCCGCGCTGTATTCCAACGCGGAGACGGGCAAGCGAGCGGCGCTGATGGCGCTCCAGCGCGCGGGACGTGACGTGAAGGACGTGGGGATGGTGGTGGCGGGCGGCTGCTCACCCGACGAGTGCATTCCGGCGGAGGCCTGTCGCATCGCCGAGGCCCTGGGCATCGAGGCGCCCTCCCTGGACCTCAACGCCGCCTGCTCGTCCTTCTGCGCCCAGCTCCACTTCCTGGCGGGCATGCGGCCGGAGCGCCTGCCGGACTTCATCCTCGTGGTGAACCCGGAGAACTCCACCCGGGTGGTGGACTACTCGGACCGCTCGAGCTGCGTGCTGTGGGGCGACGGCACCAGCGCCGCGCTGCTCAGCCCGCGCGTCCCCGGACCGTGGCGCATCACCCAGACGCTGCTCGGCGGAAGTCCCTCGGGCGCGGACAAGGTGAGGGTGCCCCGCGCCGGCCACTTCACCCAGCAGGGCTCCGCCGTCCAGGCCTTCGCCATCAAGCGCGCCAGCGAGACCTTCCTCGAGCTGCGCGCGCATTACCTCGCCGCCTCGCCGGAGCGCACCCCGGAGGGGCTGAGCCTCATCGGACACCAGGCGAACCTGCGCATGCTGGAATCGGTGCAACGGCGCACGGAGGTCGCCGACGCGCGTCACTTCTCCAACGTGGAGTACCGCGGCAACTGTGGCGCCTCGGGCGCGCCCACCGTGCTCTCGGAGAACTGGGACAATCCCCAGGTGGGAGACGCGGTGGCGCTCGCGGTGGTGGGCAGCGGCCTCACCTGGGCGGGCGCCCTGCTGGAGCGCTGCCGCTCGGAGTAGTCCCGCGCGCGTCACCGCGCCCGCTCACGCTTTCGGACCGAGGTCGAGGCCCAGTGCCTCGGTCGCGAAGCGGGCCATGCGCTCGAGGAGCTGCCGGTTTTCGTCCAGGGCATTCCGGCCGGCCAGATTCGTCGCCGACTCCAGCCGCTCGTTGCAGCGCAGATCCAGACAGAGATTCACGCCCACCCGGCGCTTCGAGTCGACGTCCGTGGTGAGCAGCCCGATCTGGTCCGCCGAGCCGGAGGAGCGGCACCAGTCACACACCCGGAGCGCCAGGGTCTTGTCGCCCTGCTGGTCGCGGCGGAAGGCGATGCCCGTGGGCTTCTTGCCTCCCGGTGGGGCGAACACGAGGAAGACGCGAACCCCGTGGGGATCCACCCACGAGAGGTAGTCGCGGACGAAGAGGGGGAACTGGGTGCCCTTGGGCGGCTCGACGAACTTGCGATCCCTCGAGCGGAAGGCGCCCAGGAACTCTTTCTCTGTGTCGATGAGGAACATGACTGGCTCCGCAGGTTAGCACCTCGCGCACGACGACCGAGGGCCACTGGGACTGACGAACACGTCGGCGGAGAGGCCAGCATATCCCCCACACGGCGGGGGACTCAGAGCCGCTTCAAGAACTCCAGCAGGTCCTGCTTCTGTTCGGGGTTGAGCGCCTCGGGCAGACCTCCGGGCGTCTCGGGGGGGTAGACGGGCGGCAGGTTCATCTCCGTGGTGAAGGGCAGGATGAGCCGACTGTAGCCGTCGATGACGTCGCGCAGGGTCTCGTGGCTGTTGTCGTGGAAATACGGAGCCGTCCCCGCGATGCCTCGAAGCGACGGCACGTCGAAGGCCTCGAAATCCGAGGGATCTCCCGTGATGAGGGCGCGGCCGGGATCCGTGGTGAACCACTGGGGCAGGCCGTTGGGACCGACGATGGGCAGTCCGTTCTCGTCGAGCGCCGGAGTCGGATCGAAGGGCTCACCACTGGCCGTGACCGGGAGGGGCGGAAGTTCGGTGACGGCGTGCTGGCGCGTGCCGTCCGTATAGAAGCGGAAGCGGTAGCGCGGCAGCTCCACGGAGGAGGTGTACAACGGGAGCCGTCCGATCTGCCCGAGATAGGAAAGCGACCCGAACCCGATGTTCACGAACTCGTTGCCCGGACGAGGTACCCGCACGGGAACGGGCCCCTGACCAGGCACCTGGGTGAAGAGGACGTTGCCGTCTGGCTTGAGCGCGGCGGAGAGTGAAGCGTGGACGGCGCGGTTCGTGATCTGGTTCGTGGTGGGGCCGCCATGACATGCCGCGCAGGCCAGCTCGAAGACCTCTCGGCCACGCTGCTCCTGGAGGGTGAGCATCATGAAGTCCTCGGGAGAGGGAATCTGGTCGCGGGGAACGCCGGCCTCGAGCAGCTTCGAGACGAACCGGGCCCGGGGTGACGAGAACACACTCCGCTCGAAGTCGGCGATCTGCTTCAGCGGCGCGAGCCCCACCTCGTATCCCTCGCTGTGACTGAGGATCGCGGCCTGAGCCTGCTCTTCCAGCGTGGCCGCCCGGCCATCGAGCTGATACGGCCCGGAGATCGCCATGTCCTCGATGGTTGGCACTCCACGCCAGACGGAGATCTTCCGGTCGGCGGGGGTGATGACGTTGCCCGCGTCGTCGATGACGTCCATGTTGCTGGGAAGCGGCAGGACGACACGGACGAGGCCCTTCTTGAGATGCTCATACGTGGGCCGCGCCGCTTCGGGGTCGTCCGCGTCGATGCGCCGGAAGAGCGGATCCTCCGGGTTGGCGGCCAGTCGCGCCTCGACGCTCGCGGGCCTCAGCGTCGTGTGCTCGCTCAGGGTATGGCACGTGGCGCAGGAGCGCCCGTTGGTCTGGGGAAACGCCTCACTGAAGAGACGCTTGCCGGCGGTGACATGACCCAGGGAAGCCTGGGCTTCGGTCATGGCCTGGACTTCGATGGCCCGCGCTCCCTCCACGTCTGAAGTGGGGTTTGAACAGCTCGCGAGTCCGCCCCATGCCACCACACTGGCCAGACTCGCGAGGAACCGATTGGAAACCATGTGTGCGTCTCCCCTTGAGGAATTCACCAGGAAACACCGGGGAGCCGCGGAGGTGTCACCGGGGGCTCGATGTTTTCACGGCACACGTCACGGGAGCGTGGCGGGGGCCGATGCCCACTGCCAGGCGGAGCCGCGGTGCAGGGCCGCGTAGATGCGGTCCCTCAACTCGTTGCACTCGGCGTGGGTGAGTGAGCGATCGAGCGCGCGCAGCACCACGCGCAGCAGCACGTTCTTCTGCCCGGGGGAGATGCCGAGCCGCTGCACGGCGGCGGGTGGCAGCGCCTCGTAGGGCGTCTCCGAGAGCACCTCGACGGCTTCCACCACCTCGGCCTGGGGGCCGAGCGCGGCGCGCACCACGTCTCCCAGCTCCTCGCTGGTGGCGTCTCCCTCGAGCACCAGGGACAAGTCCCTGCGCACCGAGGGCATGCAGGACACCTCGTGGTAGGGTTCCAGGTCGAGCAGCTGCGAGCGGATGCGCGGATCCTCGGCACGCAGCAGGCGGATGTCGTCCAGGCCCTTGCGCAGCATGAGGATGCGATCCATCCCCAGGCCCATGGCCAGCCCCGAGGTGCGCGCCGTATCGAGCCCGCTGTCGGCGAGCAACTCGGGATGGGCGAGGCCACACTCGCCAATCTCCACCCACTCTCCGCCCTGGTGGACGTCGATTTGCAACCCATCCGTGGTGTAGGGATGCCGGGCCGGGGTGACGCGCCACTCCCGCCCGGGAAGCAGCGCGCGCACCACCGTCTCCACCATGTGGCGCAGCGCCTCGACGCCGAGCGGAGCGCCCCGCCGCACGCGCCAGAGATCCATCTGGTGGGGTTCGCCGGTGTGCAGCCGATCGATGCTGTCGCGGCGATAGACGAGCCCGGGACAGGCGAGCAAGACGTCCTCGGGGGATTGAGGTGTGGTGGCGAGCTGGCGCAGCAGCGGCGGAATCATCGCCGAGGTCTGCGTGCGCAGGAGCGCGGTGTCACAGACATAACGTGTATAGCGCTCGTCACGGGCGGCACCGCCGGGCGGGTAGTGCAGCCGATCATAATTGTCGGAGACGGAGACGATGGGGCTTCGCCGGTGCAGCCGCACGTCACAACGCCACGCCTCGCGCAGAGCGACGAGCACGTCGTCGACGAGACGTTGCATGGCATGCGGGCCGGAGGAGGGATCGGTCAGGTCGCGAATGGACAGGGCACGGCGGACAGCGTCGGTGCTGAGGATACGGACGGACATGGAAGGGCTCTCGGACTGGAGTGGAAGGAAGACAGCTCCAGGCGACGCCGGGTCCTCGAGCGGAGGAGCAGGCGGCGCCACGCTCGGACACCCCCCGAACCCCTGGTCCAGGTGGACGTCACGCCGAGAGGCGATCCGCCGAGGGAGAACGGGCTAGCGACGCAGCACGGCCTCCCGGCACCTGGTGGGGCTCGGGGGGCGGCTAAATCGACGCTGGCACGTCAGGAGAATCATCGCTCGTTGAATGTAACCGCGCTCCGGGCCGGAATCAATCCAGGGCTTCGCGGAAGCGTTGGGCATGGACATCATCGTTTGTTCATTCAAACCCTGTCCACGTGGGCGCGACCCGCTCTTCCTCATTCCAGAAATACTGGAAAAGCGTGACGATTGTTCTGGCTCGGATTATATGGCGCCTGGAGCGTTGGTGGTGAGGTGCATGCCCTCATCGTCGACGAGTTCCTGCCACGCCGTGCGACCGCGAAAGGACTCATCGTGCGCAAATCGTTGCTTCCCCTGCTGTGTCTTTCATTCCTGTCGGCCTGTGGAGCCGAGACGACGCCGCTCGGCATGCCGGAGACGGGCTCGGCGCCGGACGCGATGGGGATGGACAGCGCCTCGCTGGCGGCGCTTCCCAAGCTGCGCGTGAGCGGCAACAAGCGCTTCTTGGAGAAGGAGGACGGCACGCCGTTCTTCTGGTTGGGGGACACGGCCTGGCAGGTCCTTCCCTATCTCAACCGCTCGGAGATCCAGACGTACCTGAACAACCGCGCGGATAATCGTTTCAACGTCATCCAGGCGGTCGCCCTGGGTCCAGAGACCGGTACGGGTGCCAATGCCCAAGGTGACGTGCCCTTCCTGAATGGCAATTACACGACGCCCGCCACCACGACGGGCAATGATCCGAACAACGCCACCCAGTACGACTTCTGGGATCACGTCGACTACTTCATCAACGAGGCCGAGGCGCGCGGCATCTATACGGCGCTGCTGCCCACCTGGGGCGGGCCCGTGGCGGAGGGTGCGCTCTCCGCGTCCGCTGCCCAGTCCTATGGCGAGTTCCTGGGCCGCCGCTATGCCAGCAAGCCCATCATCTGGGTGCTCGGGGGAGACACATCGCCCGTGGGAAAGGAGGCCGTCTGGCGCGCGCTGGCCAAGGGCATTGCCCTCGGCGTTTCCGGCAACGAGGACTACAGCAAGGTGCTGATGACCTTCCACCCGAAGGGCGGGACGAAGTCCTCGCTCTGGTTCCACAACGAGCCATGGCTGGACTTCAACATGCAGCAGAATGGCCATAGCACGAGCAAGACTGTCTGGAAGGATATCTCGTACGACTACAACCTCGCGTCGCCGAAGCCCACGCTGGACGGAGAGCCCACCTACGAGCAGATCCTCATCGATCTCCAGGGCCCTGGTCATACCAATGACGCCGACGTTCGGAGGTTCGCGTATTTGACCGTGTTCGCCGGAGCCTTTGGCATCACCTACGGACACAACTCGGTGTGGCAGATGTACGCACCGGGCCGCCCGGCGCGGTTCTCGCCCGTGAACTACTGGTACGAGGGCATCAAGGCTCCGGGCGCGGTGCAGATGAAGTATCTGCGCCAGCTCATGGAGTCGCGTCCGATGCTGGGTCGCATCCCGGATCAGGGCGTGTTGACCACGGTCATCAACGATGCCAACCAGTACCAGCGCATCCAGGCCACGCGGGCCTCGGATTCCAGCTACGCCTTCGTCTACAGCGCGTCCGGTCTGCCCTTCACGGTGAACATGGACCGCGTCGCTGGTGGAACGGTCCGCGCCCACTGGTATGACCCGCGCACCGGCAAGGCGCAGTGGGTGGGAACCCATGCCAACACGGGCACCCGGCAGTTCACGCCTCCCAGCAGTGGTCTGGGCAACGACTGGGTGCTGGTGCTGGACAATGCCTCACTCAACTTCCCGGCGCCGGGCGGCTCGACGACGCAGCCCCCGGTGCGCGAGGGGTACTCGACATCCGCCGCCTCGGCTTCTCCCTCCAGCGTGGCCCCGGGACAGACCGTCAATCTCTCGGTGTCCATCCGGGCCGCCGCCGCGGTGTCGGGCCGCAACGTGAAGCTCTCGGTGCGCAACTCCGTGGGCGCCGTCCAGACCGACCTCAACTTCGTGAGCCAGAGCTTCGCCCAGGACGAGTCCAAGACGTACACGCTCGCCTACTCCGTGCCCCAGGACCTGGCCAGCGGCACGTATTGCGTGACCTCGGGCGTGACCGATTCGGGCTGGGCCACGTGGTACTACTGGGACAACTGCGCCACCTCGTTCACGGTCTCCACCGCGCCCGCACCGGCCGTCGGCTTCTCCCTCGTGTCCGCGACGGCTTCCCCCACGACGGTGAGCCGCGGCGGCACGGTTCGGCTCACCAGCACCTTCAAGGCGAGCGCGGCCGCCAGCGGCGTGAACGTGAAGCTCGACGTGCGTGATTCCACCGGCGCGAATTTTGGTGACAGCTACCCGATTGGCAACCTGAGCTTCACTCAGGGGCAATCGCAGACGTTCCAGCGCGACTACACCGCCCCATCGACCCCGGGCACCTACTGCCTGGGCACGGGCGTGGCTGATCCGACCTGGGTGACCTGGTACGTGTGGAACAACTGCGCGGTGAAGTTCACGGTGCAGTAAGGCGTCGGGGGTGGGCGCGAGCCCACCCTTTCCAAAAACGAAAGGCACCCTTCACGCCCTGGCCGTATCCGGCGCCGCGCGTTTCACGCATTCATTCATCTCACGACGCGTGACGAACACGCTCAATCACGGGAGATGCCCATGCGTATCGCGACTCACATCCTGGCCGCCCTTGTCGGCTTCGCCACCCTCGTTGGCTCGTCCACTCTCGCGGCGGAGGAGCTGCCTCAGCCCAAGAAGCTCACGGTGGATCGGGGACTGAGCCACCACCAGGCGTACACGCAGCTTCTGGCGGCACGGCGCTACTACGCCTTCTGGAACACGGGGGAGGAGGCGTACGCCCGGGCGGCGCTCGCCGAGGACTTCATCGACCTGAACCTTCCCGAGGGCCGGCCCCAGGGTCCGACGGGTCCCATCGTCGCCTCGCGCGCCTTCCGTGCGGCGGTGCCGGACCTCCTGGTCTCGGTCGAGGAGGCCTGGGTGGTGGGTCATCAGGTCATCAGCCGCCTGCGCTTCACCGGCCACTTCTCCGGCCGGTTCGGTGACCTTCAGGGCGATGGCCGCTCCATCCAGTTCGACGCCGTGGACATCTACACCATCGAGGATGGCCGCATCGCCACGAACTGGCACCTGGAGGACAACCTCACGTTCCTCACCCGGATCGGCGCCGTCGTGACGCCTTGAGCTCACGTCCCGGAACGGGCGGGGCCTCTCGCGTGGAGGCCGTGTTCTCCACCCGGTCCATGCCGTCCCACCGGTAGGCCGCGCGAAGCTCCCCGCCGAGGAAGTCGATGAAAACCTTCACCTTCGCCGCGACCCCGCGGGTGTGGGGGTAGATGGCATGGAGGGGAGCGGCGGGTACCCGGTAGCCGGGCAGTGCCACTTCGAGCCGTCCGGCCTCGAGGTCCGCTCCGACGTCCCAGATCGACTTGAGCACGAGCCCAGCGCCTTCGAGCGCCCACTCGTGCGCGACCTCGCCATTGTTGGTCACGAGCGGACCCGCGACGCGCGCTGTCGTCGTCTCCCCACCGGGCCCCTCGAATTGCCAGTCCTGGTTCGGCGGGTTGCCGAAGGCGATGCAGTCATGGTTCTTCAAATCGGCGGGGCGCTGGGGCCTGCCCTTGCTGGCGAAGTAGGCGGGCGCTCCACACACCACACGGTGATTGGGCGCGAGGCGTCTGGCGATCAGGCCCGAGTCGGGCAGGGCGCCGAAGCGGATGGCGACGTCGTAGCCCGACTCCACGAGGCCGACCACCGAGTCCGAGACGTCGAGCTGCACGCGGATGTCGGGATAGCGCTCCAGGAAACGGGGGATGAGCCGCCCGAGGTGCCGCCGGGCGAAGGCCGCGGTCGCGGTCACCTTCAGCAATCCGCTCGCCCCATGCCGCAGGGAGCGCACCTTCTCCTCGGCTTCACCAATCTCGCCGAGTACGCGCACGCACCGCTCATGGAACTCGGCGCCCTCCTCGGTCAGGTTCAGGCTGCGGGTGGTGCGGTTCACCAGCCGCACCCCGAGCCGCTCCTCCAGCCGCGCGAGGCGCTTGCTGACGACGGCGAGCGACATTCCCAACTCCCTCGCCGCGGCCGAGAGACTCCCCGCGCTCACGACCCGTGTGAAGACGGTCACGTCGAGCAGGCTGTCGATCATTGCCGGAGGATAGTCTTCTGTTCGAAGGTCTACGCCGCCAATCCCTCCGCTTTGACGCGGTGAGTTGGTGAGTTCCAGGAGCCGCTTCAACCCGCGCCGAGGGGATCCGGTTGAACTCTCCGTATGAGCGGTGGAGCGGGTCGTGACGTTCCTGTGACAAACCTCTTCAGGGTGACCACCCGCCGCCAGTAGCATCCGTCGGCGGTCGGAGCCGACTCGGCACAGCTGCTCCGTCCCCTTTCTTTCAAGACGAGGACACAGATGAGATCGACCCATTCGCGATGGGTGCGCCGGACGGGGCACCTGGTGTGCGCGTCCCTGACCACGCTTGCGCTCTCCGCTTGCACGGGTGAGACCGGAGCCCCGGGAGCCCCGGGCGCGCCGGGAACCCCGGGGCCGCAGGGCCCGGCCGGCCAGGGCAAGTCGCTCAGCTTCACTCCGGTGAATGCCGCGCGCACCTTGGACGAGAAGCGGGCCGTCTACGCCAGTCCCAAGGCGAGCGTGAACGGGCAGGAGGTCTCCCTTCGGTACGAGACCGTGCTGCGCTCCGGTCAGCCCCTGGGCGAGCACATCTTCGGGCGCATGATCCAGAAGGATGGCGGTCCGGTGAAGAACACGGACGGCTCGGACTTCATCTCTCCGTCCAACGACTTCTCGGCGCTCATCCAGAAGGGCAACAGGATCTTCGAGCTCACCCAGTTCGAGACCACTCCCGCGTCGATGTACCTCTCCGAGCTGCGCCAGGCGCCTGACGGAAAGCTCACCGCCATCAGCACCCGGCCCATCGACTTCTCGGGCGTGCAGGGCTACTGGATTCCCTGCGCGGGCAGCGTGTCGCCCTGGAACACCAACTTGAGCAGTGAGGAGTACCCGACGGACGCGCGCGCCTATGAGAGCGCGGCCTCGGTGAGTGCGCTCACCCAGGCCGAGCGCTCGATGCTGCGCTACTGGGGGTTGGATCCGGCCACCGCCTCCATCGCCGAGGCCAAGGCCGTCTATTCCCCATACCGCTATGGCTACGTGATCGAGGTCGCGGTCGACGACTCGGGCGGCACCACCGTGGCCAAGCACTACGCGGCGGGCCGGCGGGCGCTCGAACTCGCCTATGTGATGCCGGATCGCAGGACCGTCTACCTGAGTGACGATGGCAGCAATGACGGCTTCTACATGTTCGTGGCGACGCGGCCAGGAGACCTGTCCGAGGGACAGCTCTACGCGGCTCGGTGGTTCCAGACCACGCCGTCGGGCCAGCCCTCGGGCCGGGCGGACATCTACTGGTTGCCCCTGGGTCCCAGCGCGACGGACGCGGAGGTGAAGGCGCTGATCGAGAGTGGCATCCAGTTCTCCCACATTTTCGAGACCGAGCCCCAGGCCAGCGATGGCACCTGCCCGAACGCGGCCTCCGGGTTCCGCGCCATCAACACGGAGACCGGCCGCGAGTGCTTGCGGCTCAAGCCCGGTCAGGAGCTGGCGGCTTCCCGCCTGGAGAGCCGCCGGTACGCGGCCTACGTCGGAGGCACCACCGAGTTCCGCAAGACCGAGGGAATCACGTACAACCCCGCCGCCCACCGGCTCTACGTGTCCTTCAGCGAGCTGAACCACGGGATGATCGACGATCCGAAGGGCAAGGATCTGGGTGGGGGCAATCACATCCAGGTCGCCCGCAACGACTGTGGCGCGGTCTACGAGATGGTCGTCTCGCCCAACGTGCAGCTCGGCAGTGACTATGTCGTCGAGTCCGCCGCGCCGCTCGTCGAGGGCATGTGGCTGAAGGCGCCCGGCGCCAGCCTCTACCCGAGCAACAGCCCCTTCTACGATCCCTCCTTCACGAGCGTGGACAGCAACGGTGTCTCCAATCCGGGAATCGCGAACGTCTGCAGCGTGAATGGCATCGCCAATCCCGACAACCTGTCCTTCATCAACGGGTACGACACGTTGCTCATCGGCGAGGACACCGTCGATGGCCACCAGAATGACATGGTGTGGGCCTACAACATCGTCACGCGGGAACTGACCCGCATCTTCTCCGCCCCCTACGGCTCGGAGACGACGGGCGTCTACTTCTACCCGGACATCAACGGCTTCGCGTACATCAAGGCCCAGGTCCAACACCCCTACGGTGAGTCCGACATCGAGAAGGCCGGCGGCGATGCGAGCGTGAAGCAGTCGTACACCGGCTACATCGGCCCGTTCCCGGCGATGAACTGAGCACACGGGGAGCAGAAGACATGGGCCGCCGAAGGGCGACAGGCATCGTGCTGGTGATCGGGTTGCTCGTGGCTGGGGCTTCCCTTGTCTGGCGCTCGGGCGGCACGCGAAGCCCCGCGCCGGCGACGCCCGTCGTCCAACTGAGGGAGGCGCTCGTGACCGCCCTGCCAGCGAACACGCGAGAGCCTCCCCGGCTCTCGAATCCGGCCGCCTACCTGCCCGCGCAGTGCTACGCGGTCACCCAGGACGCACCGGGTGGCCGCACCCGCAACGGCTGCTTCGCATGTCACCAGACGCCGCGTGCGCCCAACTTCGTCGAGGACGCCGAGGTCCAGACGGTCCTCTCGGTGGCGCGCTCCGCCGAGGAGAACCGTTGGACGAACCTCGTCCAGCCGCCGCCGCCCGTCGAGCTGTCCGACGCCGAGCTGCTGGCCTGGGTGCGGTCGAACAATTACGTGGATGAGCGCGGCGGGCTCCGGCTCGCCGCGGCGCTGGCGCATCCGCCCGCCGCCTGGGATGGCAACGGTGATGGCCGGTGGGAGGGCTACATCCCGGACTGTTGGTTCCAGCCAGACGCCGAGGGCTTCGATCATTCTCCGGACGGGGCCATGACGGGCTGGCGGGCGTTCGCCTATGCCCCGTTTCCCGGCATGTTCTGGCCGACCAATGGAAGCGCGGGAGACGTGTTCATCCGCCTTCCCGCGGCGTACCGGCGCGACCCGGCCGGGCGCGAGAGCAAGACCGTGTACCAGCTCAACCTCGCCATCCTGGAGGCGTACATCCGCCGGGTGGATGTGCCACTCCCGCCCACGGACGAGCGGGAGTTCGGCTCGGATCTCGACGGGGATGGCGTGCTCGGCCGGGCGACACGCGTGGCCTTCGTGTGGCCACCCAAGCCCGGACGTCCCTTCGGCTACGTGGGACAGGCGGCCGGGCTGGACCGGGCGCGCGAGGGTTGGCCCGCCGCCGGCCTCTTCCCGCGAGGCACCGAGTTCCTCCACAGCTTGCGCTACCTCGATGTGGTGGAGGGGCAGGTGCGCATGGCCGCCCGGATGAAGGAGCTGCGCTACATGAGGAAGACCCGCTGGTTGACGTACAGCGACCTCCAACTGGCGGCCGAGGCGGAAGCCCGGGAGAAGATGAAGCAGCCCGACACGCTGAAGCTCGTGCTCGCGGATGTGGAGCGTGGGGTGGGCACGGGCACCGGCTGGCTGATGCAGGGCTTCATCGAGGACGCGGGCGGCGAGCTGCGCCCGCAGAACGTCGAGGAGACCACCGCCTGTATTGGCTGCCATGGCGGCGTGGGCGCCACCACGGACAGCACCTTCAGCTTCGCGCGCAAGCTCGACCCGGGAGTGGCCTGGCAACAGGGCTGGTACCACTGGGGGCAGCGGGGGCTGAAGGGGATCGCGGAGCCCAGGCGCGCCGATGGAGAGGGCGAGTACGCCCACTGGCTCGCGCAGGTGGGGGCCGGTGACGACTACGGGACCAACGACGAGGTCCAGGCCCGCTTCTTCCGGCGGGACGGGACGCTCCGGCCCGATGCGGTGAAGGCGCTGACGAAGGACATCTCGGTGCTGCTCGTCCCCTCACCGCGCCGGGCGCTCTTGTTGGACCGGGCCACCCTGGCGCTGGTGAAGGCCCAACGCTTCGAGCGTGGGCGGGATGTGGTGGTGGGGGCTCCTCCCAAGGTGAGGGCCCGGCTGGAGCAGGACGGGTCGACGGGCATCGACGATCCCGTGCTTCCTGGATGGGTGGGCCCGCCGAAGACCGCTGCTCGCTGACAAACGGAGCGCGACGGCGAGGCCGGGGGAATCACAGGAAGCCGCGGACGGCCTCCGGGCTGAAGGGCTTCTCGAGGCGCCGGGGCGCCATGCTCTCGAGGAACTCGGCGGCGCGCCGCGTGAAACAGCCCGCGGTCATGAAGATCACCCGCTCGAGCAGCTCCGGATGCTTCCGCGAGATCCCCTCGTGCAGATCCATGCCCGTGAGGCCCGGCATCATGAGATCGCAGAAGATGACGTCATAGTGGGCATCCTCCGCCAGCAATTCCATCGCGCGTGTCCCGCTCCCCGCCTTCACCACGGAGTGCGGCGGACCAATCAGGCGGGCGAGCGCCTCGAGGACCTCGGGCTCGTCATCGACCACGAGCACGCGCCGGGGTGCCAGGGGCGGAGGCGCCGTCTTCGCCTCGGAGTGCCTTGGAGCCTCGGCCTGTCGTGCCACGGGCAGGAGGACGCGGAACGTGCTTCCCCGGCCCGGTTGGCTCTCGACTTCGATCCGCCCCCCCATCCCGGTCACGATGCCGTGGCACACCGACAGGCCCAGCCCGGTTCCCACGCCCACGGGCTTGGTGGTGAAGAACGGCTCGAAGAGATGCGGCAGGTTCCCGGTGGCGATCCCACACCCCGTATCCGTCACCTCGACGGCCACCCACGTGTCTCCCTGGGGACGGAGGGTGAGCGTCACCTGGTTCTCCTCGGGTGCTCCTTCCGGGATGGCCTGCGCGGCGTTGAGCACCAGGTTGAGGAAGACCTGTCCCAGGCGCGACTCATTGCCCAGCACGGGCGGCACCGGCGCGTAGTCGCGGACGAGCCGCGCCCGCTGGCGAAGTTGGTGGGCCGCCATGTCCACGGAGAACTCCAGGGCGTCGCCCACCTCCACCGGTCCCAGGGTCTCGAACTTGCTGCTGGCGAACGTGCGCAGATCCCGCACGATGTTGCGGATGCGCTCGGCGCCCCTACGGGCCTGCTCGAGCGCGTCCCGCACTTCCTCCAGGCTCTCGTCCTGCTCGCGCTTGGAGAGTTCTTCCAGGGCGAACGTCATGTTGGCCAGCACGTAGGCCAGGGGGTTGTTGATCTCATGCCCGACGCCCGCCGCGAGCTGGCCCGCCGTGGCCAGCCGCTCCGCCTGGATGAGCGCATTGCGCGTGGCGTCCAGCTCGGCGGAGCGGCGGCGCACCAGCTCCTCCGCCTCCGTGCGCGCCTGGTGCTCGCGCGCGAGCAAGGTGTCCCGCTCGAGCTCGGCACGGTGCCGCCGGGTGATGTCCTCGATGACGGCGATGAAGTAGTCCGGTGCGCCATCCGTCTTCCTCACGAGAGACACCGTGAGGTTGATCCAAACGACCTCCCCGGACTTGTGGAAGTAGCGCTTCTCCATCGAGTAGGTGGCTCGCTCGCCCGCGAGCACCTGCCGGACGAGACTCAAATCCGCGGCCAGATCTTCCGGGTGGGTGATGTCCTGGAACGCCAGCCTCATCATCTCCTGGTGCGTATAGCCGATGATGGCGCACAGCCTCGTGTTGACGCGCAACCACCGGCCATCGAGGCCCACGTGCGCGATTCCCACGGCGGCCTGGTCGAAGGTCGCCTGGAAGTGGCGCTCGAACTCGGAGAGAGGGGCAGGGGAGCGAAACGGGTTGTCCATGGAGCCCAACGGGGCCGCATCCTAGAACGGAATGCGCGGCCAGGTCGCGGCGAATGCCCAGGACATCCCGTGCATTCCATTGTGCGCCAGGTGCTACCCCGGCGCGAAGCCCGACCGCCCCAGGAGCGGCCTGGCTTCCTACCGTGACGTCAGCACCCGTGTCCGTGCGTGCTCAGTGCTGCGCGCTGGAGCCGGAGAACACCACGTCGACGCACCCGTGGAAGCGCTCGTAGGTGAAGTAGTTGCGCCCCCACTCGCCGTAGATGACGTGGCGGCCCGCGCGCTGCGGCACGTTGCACGTGGTGTGGAAGAGCGAGTTGGCCTTGTCCGCGACCACCGCCGGATTGCCGGTGGGATTGCGGTCGTTGTACTTGAGCACGCAGAACGCTTCCGTCTCGAAGTCGTCCCAGGTCAGGGGCTTGCCAACCTGATAGACGAAGCCGGGCTTGGTGATCCAGTAGCGGAACTCCTCGGTGTCATCGTAGTGCGGGCCCCAGGAGATGTTCCAGGTGATGGTGCGGGGGCCGGAGCTGATGGAGGTGGTCGGCCAGTTGATGGACTTGTCCCAGGGCGTGGCACCGCCGCGCCAGGTCTCGCTGTTGAAGCCACAGACGTTCTGCGGCAGGGGGCTGACCACGGCCCGTCCCTGCGCGTGGGTGAGCACGCTCATGAATTGATAGCCACCGGAGAAGTCATCGCGGAAGGCATCGGCGCACTCCGCGTATTCGCCGGGTCTGCCCACTTCATCCGGCTTGGTGTACGCGCCACAGAACCAGTTGCGCGCCGGCGGGTCCTGGATCAACCCGTGGCCGTGAGCAACCGAGGCGACGCCCAATGCCAGCGACAAGCTCCACCACGTCTTCTTGATATGCGTCAGCATGAGTTTTCTCCTTGGGGGACGACTGAGCCAGAGACTGTTTCATGGCGATGACATGTCCTTCTGGGGGGGACAACGCCATGAATGCACCACCGCCGCGTTGCACTCCAAAGGCGAGGCACTGACCGGCATGATTGGATAAGACGCAATTCGAGCCAAATGATCTTTTCGGGGATTTGTTGGCGGTTAAACGTTACACCTCCGTTTGATTCTTTCGTGGTTCTTAAATCCTGACTTCGCCGGGATGCCCATGTCACGCGCTTGTTTCCAATCACTGCCAAGGCGCGCCAGGACGGAGTCTGGCTTCTGCCCGGGGATGAACCCTCCGGACCGCCGCCACGGGGGCTTGGATCGTGATAAAGCTCCTCGCCGAGGAAGGATATGAGATTGCGCCCCGAGGCGTATTCCCGCTTGCGGTGGGGTGGGGTGGTTCATAATATTCCCAGCCATGGGAAGAATATCGGGAGCGCGCAACCGCGATCATGAAGAGACGCGTTCGAGGCTCGTGCAGAGCCTCTCGCAGCAGCTCCTCGTGGCGGGAGGCACGCACCCGAGCCTGCGGACGCTCGCGGAGGGCGCGGGGGTCGATCCAGGCACGCTGCGCCACTACTTCGGTGATCGCCAGGGCGTGGTACAGGCCGCCTTCGAGCACCTGATGAAATTCGGACAGGAGCGCCGGGCCTGGGCGAAGGGTCTGGCGGAGCGTCCCGCGCGAGAGGCCTTGCACCACCTGCTGGAGCAGATCGCCGCGGCCTGGACGGGCTCGCTGGGCGGCATGCACGCCGCGGGCTTCGCCGAGGGCATGAGCGATTCGGAGCTGGGGCAGATCTACATCTCTTCCATCTTCGAGCCCACGCTCAACGCCCTCGAGGAACTGCTCATCGTCTTCCACGCGCGTGGCGAGTTGTCGGTGCCAGATGCACGGGTGGCGGGACTCGCGCTGTTGTCTCCGGTGCTGATGGCGCTCTTCCACCAGCACCAGCTGCACGGTCGCCGCTGCCGTCCGCTCGACCTGAAGGTCTTCGTCGAGCGGCACCTCGACGGCTTCATGAAGGGCTACGCGAAGTAATCCAACGCCGTTCCCACCGGGAGTTGTCCAATGGCCGCGCCGCGGTTGCTGTCGATGTGTGTCTTGTGGTCCGTCATCATGGGATGTCAACCCAGGCAGGTGCCCCAGGTGCCGGACAAGGTCGTGGGCCACTGCATCTACACGAACAAGTTCAGCGACAGCATGGAGTGCCGTGACTACGTCGGCGAGTGGTCCGAGAAGGACGCGAAGGAGGATTGCGAGGATCAGGACTCGACGATCGTCCTGGGGTCGGCGTGTGGCATGGAAGAGCGGCTGGGCTACTGCTTCCTGGAGGAAGGTGGCGAGCGGTGGACGCGCATCACGCTGCCGGGGGTGAACCAGGAGAAGTGCGGCTCCATGCAGCGCGGCTGTGAGCTCTTTGGTGGCGGGGCGTTCGAGCCGGCGCCCGTCTGTGGGGGGAAGGTGGTGGACAGCGGAGGCACGGGGCTGCCGACGTTCCAGCAGCCGGTGCTCACCTGTGTGGATCCCAAGCCGGGGGAGCCGCCGGGCCAGTCGGAAGGGGGAAAGGTGTGCACGTGGGAGATGATCTCCGGAGCCACCGAGCTGGGCCGTCACTTCGATGACTACGCGAGCTGCGACCGGGTGCGGACCCAGCGTCCGTACTACGCGGTGCCGCCCGCCCCGAACGCGGAGCGGGAGGATCCGCGCATGAAGGACCCGGCATATGCCGCCGAGGTGGACTGGGTGCGCACCCAGATCGAGGCGACGGCCTGCGTCTGCTGCCACTCGACACGCGCCCCCAAGGGGACGTCCAACTGGTACGTCGAGTCTCCGGGCAACTTCATCAACTCCTTCAACCCCCGTGGCCTGGCCATGGGCGCCGGGTGGATCAACACCGTGGGTTTCGGCGCCTACCCCCGCGAGCACAACAACGGCTTCTCACGGGCCTCCCCGGAGCGTCCGCTGGACTCCATCTTCGTCACGACCGACCCGGACCGGATGGCGCGCTTCTTCCAGTCCGAGCTCTTCCAGCGCGGCTTCAAGCGCGAGGACTTCGCCGATCAGCCGTACGGCGCGGGCCCCCTGGACGATCAGCGCCTCTTCCGGCCGACGGCGTGCACCAAGGGCGAGGGCGTGGACGCGCAGGGCCTGCTCCAGTGGCGAGGGGGCAAGGCCCGCTACGTGTACGTCCTCGAGCAGGAGAGCACGACGCCGACGGTACCGCCCAACCTCGACCTGCCCGAGGGCACGCTCTGGCGGCTCGACGCGCCCGCCGAGGGAGCCGGGGTCGAGAGTGGAACAGTGCGCTACGGAGTCGTCCCCGCCAACATGTCGCAGCGCTTCCCGGCGGGGGGCCAGCCTCCGGCGCTGACGCCGGGCAAGACGTATTACCTGTACGTGCTCGCGGACATCATCGTCCCCATCACCCGCTGCCTCTTCGTCGCGCCGTGACGGCACTTCCGCCGCGAGCCGGCAAGATGTGACATCGAAAATCCGGGGTGTGTCATCCAGGCAGGCCGCAACGGAGCTGCTCGTTCGTTGGGCCTTCAAGAGGAGACACCCCGGAATGAACCTGACGCGACATGCCCACTTCTGGCTTCCCCTGCTGTTGGCCACGGCCGCTTGCACGGTGGGCCCCATCGATGATGACGCTCCGAATTCGAGCCAGGAGGCCGTGACGGCCGCCGAGAGCACCGCTGTCTCTCAGGCCGCGGCCACCGACTGCCGCGCGTTCGATGGCGATGTGAAGAAATGTGATGCCGCGGGTTGCGGCTACTACTTCTGTTCGGAGCAGTGCCACCCCAAGAACACCAGCCTGTGTGACGCGGGGTGCACGGCGGAGTGCAACGCCTCGTGCCGCACGCACGACGGCGACCTGAACGGCTGCAACGCGGCCGGCTGTGCCTACTACTCGTGCTCCAACCGCTGCCAGGCCAAGGGCACCAGCCTGTGTGACGCGGGCTGCTCGACCGAGTGCCAGGCCGCGTGCCGCGTGCATGACGGAGACCTGAATGGTTGCAACGCGGCCGGCTGCGCCTACTACACGTGCTCCAACCGCTGCTACACCAAGGGCACGGTCACGCCATGCGAGGCGGGCTGCTCGGAGCAGTGCAACGTGCCCGAGCGAGATGCCGCCTTCGTCTCGCAGTCCGTGCCTGGCCGGGTGACCGTGGGGCAGAGCTTCCAGGCCGTGGTGACCATGCGCAACACGGGCGCCAGGGCGTGGAGCCAGGACAAGTACTACCGGCTGGGAGACAACGCCCGCCTCTGGGGGCTGGCTCGCGGTTTCCTCGCTCCCTCCGAGACGGTGTGGCCGGGCTACTCCAAGTCCTTCGTCCTCAACCTCACCGCGCCGAGCGCGCCGGGCGCATACGACTTCCAGTGGCGGATGGTGAAGGATGGCATGGACGCGGGTTGGTTCGGTCAGTCCTCCGCGAAGACCTCCATCCAGGTCGTCCCGGAGCGTGACGCGGCCTTCGTGAGCCAGTCGGTGCCCACCCAGGTGCGGCCGGGTCAACTCTTCGAGGTCCTGGTGACGATGCGGAACACGGGAGGCCTCACCTGGACGCAGGCGGACGGATACATGCTCGGCACGAGCAGCACCACCTGGAGTTTCCAGCGCGCCCCCCTGAACCTGGGCGAGTCGACTCCCCCGGGAGGCACGAAGACCTTCAACGTGGAGCTCATCGCGCCAACCAAGGTGGGCTACCACTCGTTCCAGTGGCGGATGCTGCGGAACGGCGGCACCTGGTTTGGTGCGTCTACACCCGCGCTCTCCATCCAGGTCGTCTCGTCGGCGACATCCTGTACCTGCAAGCCTGGATATGCTTGCCCCAGCAACTGCCCGACTCCGTGAGGCGTCGGGCTCGCGCCCACGTCGCTCGCCCGCGAGAAGTTGTTAGGGTTCTGGTCCATCGTTCATCCCATGGACCGATATTCCTCGTCAGGAGCCGTGTCGTGTCCGCCCGAAGAGGTGCTGGCCTCTTTCGCCGCGGGCACCCTCGCCGGGGCGGAGCGTCAGGAACTCGAAGGCCACCTGGCCCGCTGCAGCGTGTGTTTCGAGGTGGTGTCCGTGCTCGTCGCGGGGGCTCCCCCCTCGACGGGCCAGGCCCCGCCCGCGCACCCTTCCCCCGTGCTGGCGCGCGGCACGGCCGTGGGGCGCTACCTGGTGCTCGACTGCATCGGCTCCGGTGGCATGGGCGTGGTGTATTCGGCGTACGATCCGGGATTGGATCGCAAGATCGCGCTCAAGCTGCTGTCCCCCGGTGGCCCGCATGGCGCCACGTCCGCACGGGGGCAGTCGCAGCTGCAACGCGAGGCCCGCGCCCTGGCCCGGCTGTCCCACCCGAATGTCGTCACCGTGTACGACGTGGGCAGCGAGGCCGAGCGGGTCTTCGTGGCCATGGAACTGGTGGATGGCCAGACGCTGGGCAAGTGGCTGGCCTCCGAGCATCCCTCGTGGCAGCAGGTGGTGCGCTGCTTCGTGGAGGCGGGGCGGGGCCTGGCGGCGGCCCATGCCGTGGGGCTCGTCCATCGCGACTTCAAGCCCGACAACGTCCTGGTCGGCCGGGACGGCAAGGTGCGCGTCACGGACTTCGGTCTCGCTCGAGCGATGAGGCCCGAGCCGGCCACTCCTTCTGGAGAGGAGGCGGGGCGCATGGCCTCCCTGGCGTGGAGCCGCTCGGGCGCCCAGGCCGGCACTCCACGCTACATGGCCCCCGAGCAGTGGTTGGGCAAGGAGACGGGCCCCTGGACGGATCAGTTCAGCTTCTGCGTGGCCCTCTGGGAGGCGCTCTACGGCGAGCCCCCCTTCGGAGGTGATGCGCCGGACAAGGTGGCCCAGGAAGTCACCTCCGGCCGTCTGCGCTCCGCCCCCGCGCAGAGCCATGGTGGAGTACCGGCCCCGATTCACGCGGCGCTCGTGCGCGGACTCCAGGTGGAGCCCACGGCGCGCCATCCCTCCATGGAGGCACTGCTGGCCGT
This sequence comes from Cystobacter fuscus, assembly GCF_044360685.1. GTDB lineage: Bacteria > Myxococcota > Myxococcia > Myxococcales > Myxococcaceae > Cystobacter > Cystobacter fuscus_C. The sequence continues at coordinate 4,226,882 of NZ_CP043491.1, forward strand.
TCTGGAGTTCGAGCCAGCGCGGCGGCGCAAACGCGTGGTGGCGCTGCTGGGCGCGAGCCTGTTGCTCCTGGGGCTGTTGGGGGCGGGCGCCCTGTGGCGGCTGTCCCGCCCGGCCGAGCTGTGTGCCGGAGGGCCGCCCCACGTCCAATCCGTCTGGGGTGACTCGGTCCGAGAGGGGGTTCGCCACGGGCTGGTGGCCAGTGGGGCGCCCGGTGCGGACTCGACATGGGAGCTGCTCGCCCGGAGCGTGGATGCCTACACGCGGGACTGGGCCACCATGCACCGCGAGGCCTGTGAGGCCACACGCGTGCGGGGTGAACAGTCCGAGGAGCTGCTCGATCGTCGCATGCTGTGCCTGAACCACGCGCTTCAGCGTGTGTCGGCCCTGGCGCGGCAGTTGGAGCATGCGGACCGGGCCACGGCGGACAAGGTGCTGAGCGCCGTGTATGCACTGCCCCCGCTGAGTGCGTGCGCCAACGTGGATGCCCTGCTGCACCGTCCGGGGTTGCCCCAGGATGCCACCGTCCGGCGGCAGGTGCTCGCGCTGCGCGAGCAGATGGCGGAGCTGGAGACGCTGAACAAGCTGGGCCGTACCCGGGAAGCGCTGCCGCGCGCCGAGGCGTTGACCCGGGCCGCCGAGGCCCTGCGCTTCCCTCCCGTGCAGGCCGAGGCGCTCCTGCTGGAGGGCACTCTCCGGCGCATGGACGAGCAGCTTCCTCGCGCCGTCGAGCTCTTGGACCGGGCGGTGCTCCGGGCGGAAGCCGGGCACGAGGATGCCCTGGCCGCTCGGGCCTGGATGGAGATGGCCTTCGTCGACAGCGGCCACCGGAAGGAACTCGCCGCGGCGCGCCGCGGCATCGAGCACGCCCAGGCGAAGCTCGAGCGGCTCGACCGCCAGGAACCGACCCTGGAGCTGCAGATGCTGAGTGCGCGGGCGAGCCTGGCGAACGCGGAGGGACACTTCGACGAGGCGTTCGCGCTGGACGAGGAGCGCGTCAGGCGGATGGAGCAGACGCTTGGTCCGGACGCGCCCGATCTGGGCGAGGCCCTCTACAACCTGGCCTCCTCGCTCCACATGCGGGGGCGCTCGGAGGAGGCATATGCGGCCATCCAGCGCTCCCTGGAGCTGACGGAGCGCCACTGGGGCCCCGAGTCGCGGACGCTCGCCAGAGGGCTCAACATGTTCGCCATCATCACCCGCCACCGGAAGCAGTATTCCGAGGCCCGCGCGGCATACGAACGGGCGCTGCGGATCCATGCCCGTCTGACGGGTGAGCACTCCAGCGAGTATGTCCAGACCCTGGCCAACCTGGCTCTCCTGCTGAACGTGCTGGGAGAGCATGAGGCGGCGCTCTCCGCGTTCCAGCGTGCCGTGGACATCGAACGCGGGCGGAAGGATGCGGATCCCGCTGATCTCGCCACCCTCCTGACCAACATGGCCACGGTCCACAACCGCCAGGGACATCCCTCGGAGGCGCTGGCGCTCTGCCGCGAGGCGCTTGCCTTGCGCATCGCGAAGTTGGGGCCTCGCCATGTCATGGTGGGCGCCACGCTGGACACGATGGGCATCGCGCTGCGGAAGCTGGGACAGCACGCCCAGGCCCTGGAGCACTTCCAGCGTGAGCAGGAGATCTTCGTGTCCGCTCTCGCGGAGGATCATCCCTTCCGGGCCAACGCCCAGGTTCAGATCGGCAGGACGCTCATCGCGCTGGGTCGGCTCGACGAGGCACGCGCCACCCTCGAGCGGGCTCTCGCCTTCTACGCGCGTCGTCCCGACAAGAGCCTCGAGCAGGCGGAAGCCCGCTTGGGACTGGCCCTCGTGCAGTGGAAGAAAGGGGGCACGGACCGGTCGCGTGCTCGTGAGCAGCTCCTGGAACTGCGCGAGCGGGTAGGGCCCGCCTCGCGCGCCGAGATAGACGCCTTGTTTGGGGCGCCATCCACCGCGCACTGAATGAACACCCGGGGCGGCCCTCATCCATCTGGGAATCCCCCGGAGGCTGGACTATGCGGGCCTCATGCCATCGTTCTCCCCATCGCAGCTCCACACCCGGGCACTGGAACTGCTGCCTTCACGGGCCGCGCGCGCGCTGGAGGCGGACGCCACCCTGGGGACGTTGCTCCACGCGCTCATCGAGGCCAGCGCGCCCGCACGCACCCGCTTCGGCGTGTCCGACGACGACTTCCTCCGGGCCTTGCTGCGCCATGTGCCGGCGGATGGAGGCAGCCTGGGCACGCTGCGGACCGTCCAGGCCGAGGAGCTCGCGCTGGCACTGGGGTGCGCCGCGGGCCACCCCGTGGCCCTGGAGGAGTTCGACCAGCGCTTCGGTGCCGAGTTGAGGGGGGCATTGCAGCGGGTGGATCCTTCACCGGCCTTCGTGGACGAGGCGCTCCAGGCCGTGCGGGAACGGCTCTTCCTGCGCCGCGATCGGAGCGAGCCGAAGATCGCCTCCTATCTGGGCACGGGCCCGCTGGGGGGGTGGGCCCGCGCTGTCACGCTGCGCGTGGCCATCAACCTGCGCCGCGGCACCACGGTCGAAGTCCCCCTGGATGAGCGCCTGGCCCAGGGGCTCAAGACGGATGCCTGTGGCCCCGAGCTCCAGCTGATCAAGAGCCAGTACCGTGAGGCGTTCCAGCAGTCATTCCGCGCGGCGCTCGGCGCGCTCACGGACCAGGAACTCAACCTGCTGCGCCTGCACTTCGTGGGGGGAACGAGCCAGGAGAAGCTGGGAGAGCTCTACAACGTGCATCGGGTCACCATGGCGCGCTGGTTGGCGTACGCGCGGGAGCGGCTGCTGCTGGCCACCCAGCGGGAGCTTCAGAAGCGCCTGAAGGTGGAGGCGGAGGAGCTGCACGACATCCTGGAGCTGGTGCGCAGCCAGCTCGCCATCACCCTCACCCGGGCGCTGGCCTGAGCGCGCCTCAATCACGCCACCGCACGTAGCGCAACATGGCGCGGCAATGGCTCCGAGCGCGGGAGTGGCTTTTCACTCGTTTACTTCAATCCAGACATCCCTCGCGCTGTTTCATCCCGCGAGGAGCAGTTCTGGCGAAACCGTGTCATGACTGGGAACATGGTTCTCGGCCCTGATTGAGAACCTACAACCACGGCGAAAATCGACACGGTGTGTCAATCCAAGCTGGCGCGGCGTGTCCCTGGAATCTCAGCTCCAGTTCGTTTTTCCTGGTTTTTACAGCTTAGCACTCCCACACTGAGAAAGCGGTAAAACGTTTAACCGGGTCTGGTTTTGGACCAGGTTGGATGGTTCCAATCGCATGGGGGTCACGGCGGTGCACACGAGACATGTCGGTAGGACTGGCGTTTTCCTTCTATTGGCCGCGGCCATGGGTTCGGCCTGGAGTGGCCTTGTCCCCGAGGCGCGGGCGGCTCCGAGTGCCGCCTACAACTGGCGCAACGTCGTGACGGGAGGCGGGGGCGGCTTCATTCCGGGAATCATCTTCAACAAGAAGCAGAAGGATTTGATCTACGCCCGGACGGACATTGGCGGCGCGTACCGTTGGAATGCCGCGACCTCAAGCTGGATTCCGCTCTCCGACACGACGGGCTGGGTGGATTGGAACAAGAACGGAGTCGATGCCCTGGCCACCGATCCGGTCGAGCCGAACCGCGTCTACATGGCGACCGGCACCTATACGAACGACTGGGATACGAACGGCCAGATCATGCGTTCGACCGACAAGGGGGACACGTGGCAGGTGACGCCCCTTCCGTTCAAGGTCGGCGGCAACATGCCCGGACGCTCCATGGGGGAGCGCCTGGTGATTGATCCGAACAAGAACAACATCCTGTTCTTCGGCGCCCGCAGCGGCAACGGACTCTGGAAGAGCACGGACTACGGAGCGACCTGGACGAAGGTCACTCAATTCCCCAATCCCGGAACCTACGTTCAAGACCCGACCAACTCCTACGGGAGTGACATCGTCGGGCTGGCGTGGATCACGTTCGACCCGAGCACGGGGACGGCCGGCGGCGCGACGCAGACCGTCTACGTGGGGGTCGCGGACAAGGAGAACAACATCTTCCGCAGCACGGACGGCGGCGCCACCTGGGAGGCGATTCCCGGCCAGCCCGTCGGCTATCTGCCGCACCATGGTGAACTTGCCTCCAATGGCAACCTCTACATCTCCTATAGCGATGGCGTCGGTCCCTACGACGGCACCAAGGGAGATGTCTGGAAGTTCAACACCCAGACGGGCCTCTGGACGAACATCAGCCCCGTGCCGAGCAGCAGCACGGACAACTATTACGGCTATGGCGGTCTCGCCGTCGATGCGCAGCACCCGGACACGCTCGTGGTCGCCACGCTGAACAGCTGGTGGCCGGATGCCAACCTCTTCCGCAGCACGAACGGCGGTGCGACCTGGACGGCGATCTGGGACTGGGATGGCTACCCGAGCCGGAAGCTCCGCTACACGCAAGACATCTCGGGGGCTCCCTGGTTGTCGCTGGGCATCGAGCCCATCCCGCCGACGCCTTCCCCCAAGCTGGGCTGGATGATCGGGGATCTTGAGATCGACCCCTTCAACTCCAACCGGATGATGTACGCCACGGGCGCGACCCTGTACGGCACGAACAACCTGACGGACTGGGACAGCGGCGGCAAGGTGAACATCTCCGTCATGGCCAGGGGCATCGAGGAGACGGCCATCATGGAACTCATCAGCCCGCCGGCTGGAGCGCCGCTCCTCAGCGCCATGGGTGACATCTCCGGCTTCCGCCATGATGATCTGACGGCGCCGCCCGCCAAGACGATGTCCGTGCCGGCGTGGAGCACGACGTACGGCATCGACTACGCGGAGCTCAACCCGGGCTTCATGGTCCGCGTGGGCATGGCGGATTACTCGGCGGATGCCAATGCCAGGTCGGTGGGCCTCTCCCATGACGGAGGCGCGAACTGGTACAAGGCCTCCTCCGAGCCGGCGGGAACGAAGGGCGGGGGGACGGTCTCGGTCTCGGCCGACGGCAACGCCATCGTGTGGAGCACGTCGGACGTGGGGGTGTACTACTCGAAGTCGGGCGGCAACTCCTGGACGGCCAGCAGCGGCATTCCAGCGGGGGCGAAGATCGCCGCCGACCGCGTGAACCCGAACAAGTTCTACGCCTACTCGGCCGGCAAGCTCTATCTCAGCACCAACGGGGGCGCGACGTTCACCCAGACGGCCGCGGCGGGTCTTCCCAGCAGCGGGGCCGCCTCGCTCAAGGCCGTTCCTGGCCGCGAGGGGGACGTCTGGTTCGCGGGCGGCAATGAGAGCCCCGGCCCGTACGGCCTGTGGCATTCGACCGACTCCGGCGCGTCCTTCACGAAGCTGGCGAACGTGCAGGAGGCCGACGGGGTCGGGTTCGGGAAGGCGGCGCCGGGTCAGAGCTACATGGCCCTGTACGTCATCGCCAGGATCGAGGGTGTGCGCGGCTTCTTCCGCTCGGACGATGCGGGCGCTTCCTGGGTGAGGGTCAACGACGCTCAGCATCAATACGCGAGGGTCACGACGATCACCGGGGATCCGCGGGTGTACGGCCGCGTCTATGTGGGCACGAACGGCCGGGGGATCGTCTATGGCGACCCCGTGGGCGGCACGCCGGACCCGGATCCGGTCAAGCAGTCGACCATCAGCCCGACGAGCTCTTCCTTCGACAAGAAGACGGGCAATCAAGCGGACATCACCGTGACGATGACGCTGAACGGGAACACCTTCGGCGGCATCAAGAATGGCTCGGCGACGCTCGTGTCGGGCACGGATTACACCGTCTCCGGCTCGATCGTGACCCTGTCGAAGGGCTATCTGGCCAGTCAGCCGGTCGGGACGACGAACCTGACCTTCCAGTTCAGCGCGGGCACGTCCCCCGTTCTGGCCATCACGGTGATCGATACGACCTCCGCTGGCTCGGGGAACATCAAGGTGCAGATGTACAACGGGTCCACGGCGGCGACCGTCAATGGCATCAGCCCGAGGTTCAAGCTGATCAATACGGGAACGAGCGCGGTCGTGCTCTCGACCGTCAAGCTCCGCTACTACTACACCATTGACGGGGAGAAGGCGCAGAGCTTCTTCTGCGACTGGTCCCATGTGGGTGGCGCGAATGTCACCGGAAGCTTCGTCAAGATGGCGACACCGACCACCGGTGCCGATCACTACCTCGAGGTTGGCTTCACGAGCGGAGCAGGCAGCCTCGCGGCCGGGCAGAGCATCGAGGTTCAGATCCGGTTCTCCAAATCCGACTGGAGCAACTACACGCAGTCGGGCGACTACTCCTTTGCCTCGACGGGCGCCACGTATGCGGACTGGAGCAAGACGACCGGATACATCTCCGGCGGCCTCCAGTGGGGCCTCGAGCCCTGACACCGTGAAGTGAACGTCCCGGCCCGGAGCGGACCTTCATTCCTCTCCGGGCCGGCGTGCCATCGGTGTCTCGTCATCCGCCTTGCCGTGGTGCTTTGGATGGGTGAGCATTTCCAGATGCCCGTCACCGAAACAGTTCGGCTCCGGGAGAGCTGCCTGCGGATTGTCGACGCGTTCGCGTCACGGCCGGAGTTCTCCCACATGAGTTCCCTGTCCGTGAGCATCAACGGGCATGTCCTCTTCGAGGAGCACCGGCGCGGACAGGGAATCGCGGACACGTTCTCCGTGACCAAGAGCGTGCTGGCCACCCTGGTGGGGGCCGCCGTCGGTGATGGGCTGATCGAGGACCTCGACGACCCTCTTGGAGGTCCGCTCGGCCTTCCGGCCGGACATCCCGCGGCCGGTCACACCTGGCGACACCTGCTCACGCAGACACGAGGATGCGCCACCGATGGACCGTGGGACATCGACGAGCTCATGGCCCTGCCGCGAGGGTGGGTGGACCACGTGCTGGCCGCGCCGCGGCTCCACGCGCCGGGAACGGCCTTTCGCTATGACAGTGGTGGCGTCCACGTCCTCGGGGCCGCGTTGAGCGCCGTGGTGGGGCGTCCATTGTCGGCGTACGCGGAGGAGCGGCTCTTCGCTCCGCTGGGCATCGACGAATGGTTCTGGCCGCGTGACCCGGAGGGCCGGGCCTACGGGTTCGGCCATCTGCGTCTGAGCCCGGAGTCACTCAGGCGGCTCGGCGAACTCTGGCTCGGTTTGGGGACGTGGCGAGGGCGGAGCCTCGTGCCGGAGGCGTACATGCGGGAGATGGTCCGGGAGCAATCGGCCGGTGGCCCACCCGAGGGCACCGCCCACGGCTATCTCACGTGGGTGGAGCGGGGCTACTTCTTCGCTGGTGGGTGGGCGGGGCAGCACGTGGTCGTGGTGCCGTCGGCACATGCGGTGGTGGTGACGACGGGGGACCCGGGCTTCGACCCGGGTCCCCCGCCCACCGACCGGATGCCACCGAACTGGCGGCCGGGTCTGGACCTGGTTCGGACGCAGCTGCTGCCACTGCTCCTGCCTTGACCACGACGGAGGAGGGGAGCGCTTCATGCGGCCTTCTCGGCTCCGGGTTCCTCGTGGAGGGTGAGGGTCCTGCGCATGAGGAACCGGAGGATGAGGTACACCAGGAGCCCTGTGGGGCCATACATCATGGTCAACAGGACACAGGGAGCCACCGCCAGATGGGGGAGTCCGCGACGCCCCGCATCCCGGACGATCCACGCGCCGACGAACAGGTCGAACGCCAGATAGTGGATCCAACAGAGCACCGCCACCCAGGGCTCGCTGAAGAGCAGCATGGCACCCCGGAGGCTCGCCGCGCTGGCCCCTTCTGGGATGGAAGCACTCAGCTGCAATCCCAGCATCATGCCGAGATGTGCCACGCCCAGCAGCACGGGGAGCAGCACGGAGTGGACCAGCCGCCGCGTCCACTTCCAGCGCGGGGCGAACAGCAGCAGGGCCCACGCGGGAAACACACCATAATTGAAGAGGTTGAATACGGTTTCGACTCTCATACAGCCCTCCAGTTCGGCACTGCGGATGGGGAATCGCGGATGAATCGACGCGGCGAATGAGAGCCGTGGCCCTGGATGCCTTTCGGGCTGCTCGCCCCGTCGGACGACGGACGGCGAGCGAGCGCGAGGCAGCCATCCGCTGGCGAGCAGCGGGGCCTCGGAGCGTTCGCTTGTCGGGTTCCTTACTCCGCCGTCACCGGCTCACGACGTGAACTCCCGCGGAAACCCGCGGAGCGTTGTCGCGATGGCGCAATCGGGCGGCCAATGGGCGACGGCCTACCAGGAGCGATAGGCGATTCACCTCGAAAGGCCGCGTGGCGGAGGATGTCTAGCGAGAGGAGATCATGAGAGACGCGGGGGACGCGTCGAGATAGAAGCTACACCTCGTCCCCGGATTTGCAATGGTCTTTTTCGCGGGACACGCCCGGTCAGGCGGCAGCCTGGGGACTGACGCCGAGGGCGTGACACGGCAGACTCCAGCCATGACAACCCCTGCCGTCGTGGAAATCGGCCACCGGGACACCGTATTGCAAGCCGCCTTCTGTGACTACGTGCCTCGGGTCTTTCGCACCGTGGATTTCCGGCGTTGGTGCGAGTGGGGTGCATGGAACGAGGACTACCGAGCCTTCGCGGTGCTCGACGAGGGGCGCGTGGTGGCCAATGCGTCGGTGACGCGGATGCGGCTGTGGGTCGAGGGCCGCGAGGTCATCGGCTACCAGTTCGGCGCGGTCGGCTGTGTGCCCTCCCACCGGGGGAGGGGGTTGTCGCGGGTGGTGATGATCGCGGCGCTCGAGTCTTGCGGCGAAGCGCCCGTGCTGTTGTTCGCCAACAAGAACGTGCTTGGCTTCTATCCGCGCTTCGGGTTCACGCCTCGGGAGCAGGCGCTGTTCGGTGCTGGGTTCCACGCGGTGCCCGGAGGCGAGCCCGCGCCGGTGCTCGAGCTGGCGGAGGCCCACGTGCGCGAGGGACTGGTCTCGCTGTCCGAAGAGGGACTCGCGGTGACCGAGCGCTTCGGCGCACGCGGCCATGCGAGGATCGCGAGCTGGTATGCGGCGAATGCCTTCTCGCGACCCCTGCGCCAGCTGCACGCCGATGCCTGGGTGTTCGCCAGCGTCGAGAACGGCACGCTCTACATCGACGACATCTTCGCGCGTGAGCCCTTCGATCTGCGGCCCCACATTCCGCGATTGATTGATCAGCCCGTCACCGCGGTTCGCTTCGGCTTCACTCCCGAACGTTGGTGGCCTCGGGCGGATGTCGTCGGCGAGGACACGGAGGCCTACCTCTTCGTGCGCAACGTGCTGCCACCGCCCGGGCCCCATCGGTTCCCGGTGATGGCACGAACGTGATGCCTCTGGGGCGCAGGGGCCACTCCTCGGCCCCTCCGCCTATGCGCCGAGGCCTACCACGTGTACAAGCCCGCCCACGCGTACGTCCCACCCGACACGGCGAAGTAGTAGTAACCGTCGGACGAGCGCGTCAAAGGCATCTGGCTGCAGGTTCGCGCCTGTCCATCCACGGTGATCGTCCGGCCGTCGAAGTTGTGGCAACCCCAGCCGTTGATGTTGGCGTTGGTCCGGTAGCACACCGCGCCGGTCGTGTTGAAGTTGCCCGTACTGCCCGAGAACGTGATGGGGTTGGAGCACGTCGTGCCGCTTCCGCTCGTGTTGAACGTCGCGGACACCGAACGCGCGGCCGTCATCGACACCGTGCAGGTTCCCGTGCCACTGCACGCACCGCTCCAGCCGGCGAACGTCGAGCCGCTCGCCGCGGTCGCGGTGAGCGTCACGGACGCGCCGCTCGAGTAGTTCGCGCTGCACGTGCTTCCACACTCAATCCCCGCCGGCGACGACGTCACCGTGCCACTGCCCGTGCCCGACTTCGTGACCGTGAGCGTGAAGTTGCCCGTGTTGCCGATACCGGCGCCTCGCCGGATGGCACTCAGCGCGCCTTGATCGACGACGGCGCCGCTGCTCCGGTTGAACAAGGCGAAGCCGTTGGTCTGACTGGGGCTGACGCCGTTGTCCCAGTAGAAGGTCTTGATGCCGTTGGTAGCCGCGGCGCGATTGACGTACTCGAGGTAGTACTGCCGCGATTCCAGGTTGAGGTTCGGACGCGTCGCCACGCCGTACTCGCCGATGATCACCGGGACCCCCTGGTTGACCCACTTCGCCTTCACGCGCGCGAACAGGTCGTCATGGTAGGCCTCCTGCGCCCAGGAGCATGCGCTCTGCGACGGATAGGAGGCGCCCCAGGACGAGCACACGTTGTTGGTGTTCAGCGTGAAGTCGTAGGGATCGTAGTGATGGACCTCGACGATCAGCCGGTTCGCGATCGTGTCCGTCGGCAGAGAGAAGTAATCGAGGCCGTGCCAGCTGTTCGTATTGTAGGTCTGCACCACCAGTGTCCGGGATGCGTTGTTCCCGCCCGTCGCGCGCACGGCGTCGACGAAGGTCTGGAGGTACGACTGCTGCACGGTGATGTGCTCGGCCGTCGGCGTGCCGTAGTCGGCATGGACCTCGTTGGTGCCGGCGAACAGCAGGCGCTCGTTGTAGTTCTTGAAGTTGTTGGCGATCTGCGTCCAGTAGGCGCGCTGTTTCTGGTTGACGGCCTGCTGATGCGAATACAACGGGTGCTCCTCGAGCCAGCCACCGTCCCAGTGGATGTTGAGGACCACATACATCCCCTGGCCATAGGCGTAGTCCACCACCTCCTTCACCCGAGCCATCCAGGCCGGATCGATCGTGAGCGTGCTCTGATCGGCGTGGCAATCCCAGGCGGCGGGAATGCGCACGGCATTGAACCCGGCGGCCTTGACGCTGTTGATGAACTGCTGGGTGACGGCCGGGTTGCCCCACGCGGTCTCACCGCAGATGGCCTCGAGCGTATTCCCGAGGTTCCAGCCGATGGTGATCTGGCCGGCCACCTGCGACGCCGGCGGAAGCGTCTGGGCGAATGCGGCCACCGGCAGGATGAGCATGGCCATACAGAGGCGCAAAGCACGTTTGAACCACGGAATCGAGTGCGGACTCATGGGGAACTCCGTTTCTTGAACCAGGTGACCCAATGAGTGTATCCATATCTGGAAAACGTTTTCAATGGATAGTGGGAAATAACCGTGTGGCGAGGTTCTCTTGCTGGAGATGCGAGAGAAATGAATTCATGTGTTCAGCCATGAATACCGTTTTCCCCTCCTGCCGGGCGCGCACGAATGGCTGATTCGAGAGCACGAGGGGTCGGTCTTCCAGGCTATCTTCCCGGACATGCACGTGGACAGGAACGAGGGACACATGCGACCGGAAGACAAGCCGCACCTGATGCACGCCATCGACCTCGCGCGACGGGCCCGGGCTCGGGGGAACCATCCCTTCGGCTCGGTGCTGGTGGATGCGAGGGGACGCGTCCTGCTGGAGGGGGAGAACACCCAAGGAACGACGGGGGACTGCACCGGCCACGCGGAGTCCAACCTCATGGGAGAGGCCACCCGGCGATACCGTCCCGAGGAACTCGCGGACTCCACCCTCTACGCCAGTACCGAGCCGTGTGCCATGTGCGCGGGTGCCATCTTCTGGGGCGGTGTGCGGCGGGTCGTCTTCGCGCTCTCCTCCGAGGATCTGAGCCAGTTCCTCGACTCCTCCGCGCCCACCCTTCGCATGTCCTGCCGCGACGTCTTCGCCCGCGGCTCCTCGCCCACCGAGGTGGTGGGCCCGGTGGCGTTGCCGGAGGCCCATGAGGTGCACGAGGGCTTCTGGAAATCGTAAGGGGAGCACTGCGCCGGAGATGGGCGAGGCGGAGGATCGCGGGGGGGGGCACGCCGCGCGAGCTCTCCGGTGGTTACCCCGCCTTGGGCGCGGGCCGCTCGGTGTCATCCTCGCTGATGGCCAGGTACTGCGGGTAGTACTTGGCCACCCACAAGTGGGCCAGCGCCGACTTGGTGAGGCTCTTGAGGTAGTAATTGATGGGCACCCCGATGTTCCCGGCAAGGGCCTTGTCCACGTAGTCCTCAAAGGCCGTCATCAGCGAGTTGATGTCCAGCATCTTGTTCTCGCGCGCATCGAGATCGCTCAGGCCGCTCATCACGCTCTTGATTTGGGTGGCCTGCATCTGCGTCATCTGACCGCCCGTCCGGGCCGCTTCCGCGGCGGCGGCGACGGAATCCATGTCCGTGGCGGTGGCATTCTGCAGCGCGGCCAACTTCTCCATCATGGCGGCGCCATCGAACTCGGCGAACTGCTTGACTCCGAGCTTCACCATGTTGGATTTGATGGAGGGAATCGACCCCATGGTGATGACGCTGCAGTGGGAGTTGACCTGCTGCATGCTCAGCAGTCGCTTGACGTCGGCCGAAAACGATTCCGAAACACCAAACCCGCCCTCCGCGTTCGCGAACCAACTGCCTGTCTTCATCATCGCCTGCATATTGGCGGCAGCCGACAGCATCGTCTGGTTGCTCCGCGTCGACTCGCTCCTCAGCACGTGGACCATGCCCACGAAGCTCGAGCCGTAGGTGGCCCCCGAGAGCAGCTTCAAGGCATTGGGGCTGGAGGTCTTGGCATTGATGACGGACGCAACCATCTGCTCCGGATGATCGGTCGAGATGGCATCCCCCGGGAAGAACTCGTTCCAGACCCGGATCGCCTTGTCAGGGTCGATGATCAGGGGGGCGAGCAGCGCCGCGTCCTTGTGGGTGCAGCCCGCGGTGATCACCAATGTGCCCGCGACATCGTGATTCTGGTATTGGGACGAGATTTGCGCCTGGGCGGAGGCCCCCGCCTGGACGCTGCGCTCCGTGCCCAGGAAGCTGGTCGAAGCGGCCACATACGTCTTGATCGTGTGTGCCACGCTCTCCGAGCCCTGCCGGTTCTCCTCATTGGAGAAATACTGCGCGTCCATCTTGATCGAGTCCGCGGACAGCGGCATCTTCTTGATCTGGGTCCTGACGTAGTCGATCGGGCTCTCGACATTGGCGGTCACGGGCACCGAGGCACGGGCTCCCCTGGCTTTGAGGATGTTGTTCTGTCCCTGGATGCTCGCGGTGGCGTATTCCACGGCCGCCTTGGAGATGTCATCCCCCAGCTTGCCGGCGGCGGCGATCACGTCCTTGGGGTCAACGCCCATCCCAGTCAACTCCTGGATGGTCATGTCGATGCTTCGCTTGGAGAGGATGAGCGCGTTGAGCTTCTCGTGGGCCGCATCCACGGGGGCCGCCGCGGCGGAGACATCCAGGATGGCTTTCAGGAGCTTCTCGTCAACGAGGTTGCCCAAGACCAGGGCGGGATCGTACGGGATGCTTTGCATGGTTCTTCCTTCGCTCGGCCAGCTGTGTGTTGTTTTCCAGAATCCGCTGACGGCGCCATGGGCGTCGCTTGTACTGAGACGCCGGGGCATCACGCCTTGTGACTGCGCTGTCCGCGCCTGCCTCGGTCCGGGATGAAGCGGCAGGGCGCCCTCACCGACGAGGACGTGCGGATGGGACCCCGGAGCCGAGCAGACAGTCCGCTCGTGGATGTGCGCCACGCGGAAGCGGGTGGGGCTCGAGGTGACCCGATGTTGGAGGAGGAGCGGGGGAGTCTCCGGCGTGGAGACATCCTGGAGACGAGAAGCAGCCCGAAAACACCGAGGCCGGAAACCCCTGATCGCTCAGTGGCTTCCGGCCTCGGCTTTTGTGTCCCCGACGGGATTCGAACCCGTGTTACCGGCTTGAAAGGCCAGCGTCCTGGGCCTCTAGACGACGGGGACGGCTCCTTCTACTTCTGTGAGTCGCGGGGGGCTCGAACCCCCGACCCTCGGCTTAAAAGGCCGGTGCTCTACCAGCTGAGCTAGCGACTCGCACTATTCTTTTTTACGGGACCCTCCGATTTCCGCAAGGCCCCTCGGCTCGGCCCCTCTCTACCAGCACTCGTTCCGGAGTTCTACTCCCGATCCAGCTCCCTGTTTCCCATCAACCCCCAGGTGCCCCGAGCGGCCTCCCGCCGCTGGCTGGCGCTCCCCGGGCGAGGCGCTATACCGGAAGCATGCGCCGCGACAGCCGACACTCCGAGGGAGCACCCGAGGAACCCGACGATCTGGACCTGGAAGGGGAGGAGGACGAGGAGCCCGTCTCCAAGCCCCGGCGCTACCTCACCCGGGCGGGGGCCGAGCGCATGCACAAGGAGCTGCTGCGGCTGCTCAACGAGGAGCGCCCCAAGGTCACCGCCGAGGTGTCCGCCGCCGCCGCCCAGGGAGATCGCTCGGAGAACGCCGAGTACATCTACGGCAAGAAGCGCCTGCGGGAGATCGACCGGCGGCTGCGCTTCCTGCAGAAGCGCCTGGACACCGCGACCATCGTCGTGCCGTCCGAGCAGACGGACACCGAGCACGTCTACTTCGGTGCCACGGTCACGCTCGAGGACGAGGACGGCGGGCGGGTGACCTATCAGATCGTGGGCTCGGACGAGATCGACACCGCGGGCGGGCGCATCAGCGTGGAGTCTCCCCTGGCCCGGGCCCTGCTGCGCAAGAAGGTCGGTGACACCGTGGAGGTCATCCGGCCCAGAGGGGAGATCGAGTACACCCTCGTCCAGATCCGCTACGTGTAGCGGCCTGTTCGCCCGGGTGCGTCATGCAACGCCCGGCTGGCGCTTGCGTGTCCTCTCCGGGTCTTTGTCCACTGCTCCGGGAGTTCGGGCGATTGGGGACTGTCCTCGTCGCCGGACGCGTTAAAACTCCCAGGAGGTCCCGAAACGGCTTCGTCGGGCTTCCTGCCGAGGAAGCGAGCCCTATATTCGGGAAGAGTAGAGCAGGCGCAGCGCAGTTCGTCAGTCGGAGTCCCGTCGCACGGTCGGTCCATCGGTCGCACCCACTTCGAGGTCGCGCTCCACACGATGCGAAAGAACTTCATCCTCGACACCAACGTCCTTCTCCACGATCCGCGCTCCATCTACGGGTTCAGAGAACACAACGTCATCATCCCCATCTACGTCATCGAGGAGATTGATCAGTTCAAGCGCGATCTCTCCGAGCTGGGCCGCAACGCGCGCCTGGTCGCGCGCTACCTGGATTCCTTCCGGGAAGAGGGCTCGCTGAAGGAGGGCGTGCGCCTGCCGCATGGCGGCGTGCTGCGGGTGTGTTTCACCGAGCGTGAAGCGCCCCTGTCCATGGCGGACAGGGATCTGATGGACAACCGCATCCTGGCGGTGGCGCTGGACTTGATGGAGCGCGAGCCCCAGTCCCCGGCCGTCTTCATCACCAAGGACACCAACCTGCGCATCCGCGCGGATGCCCTGGGCCTGCTCGCCGAGGACTATGACGCGGAGCGCGTGGAGATCACCGAGCTGTACACGGGCTTCACCGAGCGGCTGGTGCCTCGGGAGATGGTGGACCAGATGTACAAGTCCGGCGCGGAGGTGGAGATCTCCGGCCAGGACACGCTCTCGCCGCACCAGTTCATCCTCCTCAAGGACGAGACGAACCCGTCCCACGCCGCCATGGGCCGCTTCAACGCCTCCCGGGGGCGGGTGGTGCCGCTCTCTCGCGGCATCAAGGAGGGGGTCTGGGGCATCCGGCCGCGCAACATGGAGCAGAGCTTCGCCCTGGATCTGCTGATGAACGACGAGATCAAGCTCGTCACCATCGTGGGCAAGGCGGGCACGGGCAAGACGCTGCTGGCCATCGCCGCGGGCCTGCACAAGGTGACCGAGGAGAACGTCTACCAGAAGCTGCTCGTCAGCCGGCCCGTCTTCCCCCTCGGCCGCGACATCGGGTTCCTGCCCGGGACGCTCGAGGAGAAGATGAACCCGTGGATGCAGCCCATCTTCGACAACGTGGAGTTCCTCATGAACCTCAGCCGCGCCGACAAGAAGGCCGGCCGGGGCTACCACGAGCTCATCGACCTGGGGCTGATGGAGATCGAGGCGCTCACCTACATCCGTGGGCGCAGCATCCCCAACCAGTACATCATCATCGACGAGGCCCAGAACCTCACGCCCCATGAGGTGAAGACCATCATCACGCGCGTGGGGGACAACACGAAAATCATTCTCACCGGGGACCCGTTCCAGATAGACAACCCCTACGTGGACGCGACCAGCAACGGACTCGTCCACGTGGTCAACCGGTTCAAGAACGAGAAGATCGCGGGCCACATCACCATGACCAAGGGCGAGCGCAGCGCCCTGGCCGAGCTCGCCGCCAACCTTCTCTAGCGCCCTGCGCCACGGGAGGAGTCAGTCATGTCGGGAGACGGTACGCAGCAGGATCCCGCCCAGGGCACGGGCGGCGAGCAGGAGAAGAAGCCGCTCATCGACTACCCGACCGTCTACACCTTCAAGGTGATGGGGCGGCGGGCCCCTGACTTCGTCGAGTACGTGCGCGACCTCTTCCGCACGTACATGGGGACGGAGATCTCTCCGGACTCCATCCAGGAGCAGTCCAGCAGCAAGGGGACGTACGTGTCGGTCAGCGTGTCCGTCTACCTGCTGTCCGAAGAGCACCGCCGTTCCATCTACGTGCGGCTCAAGGAGGAGCCGCGCGTCGTCTACTACCTCTGAAGGCGGCCAATCCGGGGCCTGGAGCCCTGGAGGAGAGGGGAATTGGAGATTCCCGGACATCGGTGTAGAAGGGACGTGTCATGAGTGTGGCCGAGCCCTTTCCGCTCTACTTCCCCGGTGATGCTCGGCGTCCCTTTGGCTCCGAGCTGGCAACCCGGCGCTTCGCCAAGGTGGCTCAACTGGAAGAGGGAGGGCGCGTTCTGGATCTGGGGTGCGGCCCCTCCATCCAGGCCGGCGTCGTGCTCGCCCAGGAGTTCGGTTGCTCCGTGGTGGCCGCGCACTGGGACGAGGCGCAGCTCTCGCGCATGCGCGAGCGTGTTCACGCGCTCGCCCTGGACGGGCGTGTCGAGGTGCGGCGGGTGGACCTGGGCCGTCCCGCCTTCCGCGAGGGAGAGTTCGACGCCATCCTCTGCCAGGGCCCGATCGTGATGGCCCTGCCCGATGCCCTGCGCTCGCTCCGGCCCTTCCTGGCCCACCATGGACGGCTGGGCCTCACCTATCCGGTGCGCGTGGGCCGGGTGACTCCGCGCGCGGTGCTCGAGTTCTGGGAACGCCGTCTGGGCGCGCCCCTGTTGCTGCCTCGCGAGCTGCTCCAGCAGCTGTCTTCGTCGGGCTTCGAGCCCGAGTCCGTCGAGTCCCTCCAGGACTCCGAGCTGGATGCGCTCTACCGGGAACTCACCCCCTACCTCGAGCAGGCGCCCGCCGAGTCCATCCAGTGGCTGCGCGAGGAGATGGCCCTGCACCGTGAAAATGGGACGGCCACCTCCAGCTACGCCTTCGTCGTGGGTCGCCGCCGGGAGCCGGGAGAGAAGCCACCCGCCTCGCGCGACCGCGGCTAGCCCGCCGCGCGGTACGCTGCTCGGACGGACGCCCTCCCGCCGGGAAGGCGTCGTCTCGCGTTCACTGCCCCTGGCTCACTGCACCGAGGGCTGGAAGTCCAGCAGCTCCACGGACTCGGCCGCCATCCCGAGCGTCACTTCCCGCCGGTAGCCCGCCGCGTCTCCACCGATCTGGAACGGCATCGGCCTGCTGAAGCGCAGGTGCACCTCGCGCGCGTAGAAGTCATGCAGGCCTTCGGGGAACCAGCGGCCCGCCCACAGCTTCGGAAGGTTCGCCAGCACGTGGGGCGGGTTCAACTGGCCCAGGCGCAGCTGCATCATCCCCGGGCGCTGTCCCGCGAAGGGGAACATGCGGAAGCCGTAGCCGTAGTAGGGCATCGTCGCCGCCGCCGCCATGATGAGCTCGCCCTTGAAGAGTCTCGCTCCGGGGGCGAAGGGCTCGCCCACGGGTCTGCCATCCGGGCCCACGCGGAACGCCGGGCCGGCCTGTCCATTGGTGACCTCACACTCCACCCGCGTGGGATTCGTCAGGTAGTGCGGCACCGTCTTGAAGGCCACCGCCGAGAAGTAGCCTCCCGGGCCCGACATGAGCTTCTTGAGCAGGCCCCGGCCCAGGTGATCCTTCACCCAGAGGTAGTCGTTGAGCAGCTTCCCATCCACGCCCAGGCCCGCGAAGGGCGTGCGCGTGCCGTCCACCATCAGCAGCTCCATGCTCCGCTGGTGGGACACCTTGCCGGCACTCGCCCGGGTCACGTCCTGGAGGATGCCCTCCATGCCCCCATTGGAGTTCACGTACGAGGCCAGTCCGTTGCCCGTGCCCAGCTTGAGCACGCCCACGCGGGGCGCCTGCTTGCCGGCGAACCGGCCACGCGGCTCCAACTGACGGAACATCTCGTTCACCACGCCCAGGAACGTCCCGTCACCTCCTCCCGTCATCACCACCGGGTAGCCGCGCTCCAGGATCGTCTGGACGATGCGCCGACAGTCCAGCTCCGAGCGCGACAGGAAGAGATCCTGCTCCGGGACCACGTGCGACAGGAACTTTACCAGCCGGGCGTCGACCTGGCGGGCGTTGGCATTCAGCAGGACCGCGAGTCGATGCTCGGGCGCCCCGAGGACGGACGGGCTGGAGCGCGCTTCGACGGACCGCAGGGGCTGAACCATCATGGGTGCTGCCTCCACGAAGAAATCAGGTGCCCACCGCGACCTCGCGGCGAGCCCCCCTGAGTCTGTGCACGTTCTCCGCCAGCGGCTGACGCGAGGCGTTACCTGTCCTTTCCCCAGGAGTTCCAAGGGGTTGCGGCACGGGTTCGCGCGGGAGCCCTCCGGTGGATTGGTACCCGCGGGTGGCGGAAGTGGAGAATGGTTTACGCACCTGGCACCCGCGCGTGGCCGGTTCGTCACCCGGGAAGCACTCGGTTTGACACCCCGGGGTGGGTGGTTACGTTGGTCACACGACGGAAGCACTCCAGCCTTTCGCGGTAATTTTCCCAGTTATTTCCGGAGGTTGTACACCGTGGGCAAGATCATCGGCATCGACTTGGGCACGACCAACAGCGTGGTCGCCATCATGGAGGGCCGCGAGCCCAAGGTCCTCACCAATGAGGAGGGCACGCGCACGACTCCCTCGGTCGTTGCCTTCGCCAAGGACGGGGAGCGGCTCGTGGGGCAGGTGGCCAAGCGTCAGGCCATCACCAACCCGGAGCGCACCATCTACTCCATCAAGCGCTTCATGGGCCGGCGCTACGAGGAGACCACCGAGGAGGCGAAGCTCGTTCCCTACAAGGTGGTGCGGGGCCCCAACGGCGACGCGCGCGTGGACCTCGACGGCAAGCAGTACAGCGCGCCGGAGATCTCCGCGCAGGTGCTGCTCAAGCTCAAGCGCGCCGCGGAGAACTACCTGGGCGAGAAGGTGACCGAGGCGGTCATCACCGTGCCGGCCTACTTCAACGACGCCCAGCGCCAGGCGACCAAGGACGCGGGCGAGATCGCCGGCCTCACCGTGCGCCGCATCGTCAACGAGCCGACCGCGGCGGCGCTCGCCTACGGCCTGGACAAGAAGAAGGACGAGAAGATCGCCGTCTATGACTTCGGCGGCGGCACGTTCGACATCTCCATCCTGGAGGTGGGCGAGAACGTGGTCGAGGTGCTCGCCACCAACGGCGATACGCACCTGGGCGGCGACAACATCGACCTGACCCTGATGAACTGGCTCATCGCCGAGTTCAAGAAGGACACGGGCATCGACGTCGCCAAGGACAAGATGGTGCTGCAGCGCCTCAAGGAGGCCGCGGAGAAGGCGAAGATCGAGCTGTCCTCCACCATGGAGACGGAGATCAACCTGCCGTTCCTCACGGCGGACGCCACGGGCCCCAAGCACCTCAACGTGCGGCTCACGCGCGCCAAGTTCGAGTCGATGATCAGCGACCTCGTCGAGCGCTCGCTGGAGCCGTGCCGCAAGTGCCTCAAGGACTCGGGCCTGAGCGTGGGGGATCTGCACGAGGTGGTGCTCGTGGGCGGCTCCACGCGCATCCCGATGGTGCAGGAGGCCGTCAAGAAGCTGTTCGGCAAGGAGCCCAACCGCTCCGTGAACCCGGACGAGGTGGTGGCCGTGGGCGCGGCGGTGCAGGCCGGCGTGCTCTCCGGCGAGGTGAAGGACATCCTCCTGCTGGACGTGACCCCGCTGTCGCTGGGCGTGGAGACGCTGGGCGGCGTGATGACCAAGCTCATCGAGCGCAACACCACCATCCCCACCCGCAAGTCGGAGACCTTCTCCACGGCGGCGGACGGCCAGACGCAGGTGGAGATCCACGTGCTGCAGGGTGAGCGCGAGATGGCGGCGGACAACCGCAGCCTCGGCCGTTTCCACCTGACCGGCATGCCCCCGGCGCCGCGCGGCGTGCCGCAGATCGAGGTGACGTTCGACATCGACGCCAACGGCATCCTCAACGTCAACGCCAAGGACAAGGCGACGGGCAAGGAGCAGAAGGTCACCATCTCCCACTCCTCGGGTCTGGCCAAGGACGAGGTGGAGAAGATGGTTCGCACCGCCAAGGAGAACGAGGCGGCCGACAAGGCCCGCCGCGAGCTGGTGGAGGTGAAGAACCAGGCCGAGGCCCAGGTGTACGCGGCCGAGAAGCTGGTGAAGGAGAACCGCGAGAAGCTCCCCGCGGACGCCGTGTCCGCGATCGAGGCGGCCATCAAGGGCGTCAACGACGTGCGCGAGGGCGACAACAAGGACGCCATCAAGAGCGCCCTGGATGCGCTGCAGCAGGCCAGCTACAAGGTGGCCGAGGAGATGTACAAGGCCACGGGTGGCGCCCCGGGTGGCGAGGCCGGCGCGCCTCCTCCGGGCGCCGAGCAGGGCGCGGCTCCGGGCAGCTCGGCCAAGCCCAAGGACGACGTGGTGGACGCCGAGTTCCGCCAGTCGTGATGCGGTGAGTTGAAGTCCACGAGGGCCGGCGCTCCTCCCACGAGGGGGCCGGCCCTCGGCTTTTGTTGCCAGGGCCAGGGGGATACGATGTGGCCTCTCGTCCCTCGTGGAATCACCGTGATCCATACCCCCACGCCCGTCTCCGCCCAGGCCGCGCAGTCCTTCCGCCGCTTCTTCCAGGAGCTGCGCGAGGCCTATCTGGAGCGCGAGACCCTCTTCACCCAGATCGAGCTGGCGCTGCTCTGCCGCGAGCACGTGCTCGTGGTCGGCCCCCCGGGAACCGCCAAGAGCGCCATCGCCTCCGCGGTGCTCGGCCGCATCGTGGATGAGCAGACCGGACAGCCCTCGCTCTTCGCCAAGCAGCTCGCCGAGTCCACCGTCCAGACGGATCTCATCGGCCCGGTGGACTTCAAGGTGCTCACCGAGACGGGCCGCACCGAGTACCTCACCGAGGACGGCATGCTGGGCGCCACCCACGCCTTCCTCGACGAGGTGTTCGACGGGCGCGACATGCTGCTGCGCTCCATCCTCAACGTCCTGCACGAGCGCGAGCTCAAGCACGGGCGCCGGGTGACGAGCGGCCGCATCGAGTGCGCCATCATGACGAGCAACCGCTACCTCTCCGAGGTGCTCGCGCGCTCGCCCGAGCTGCTGCTCGCCTTCGCCGACCGCCTGAGCTTCATCTCCTTCGTGCCCAAGAGCTTCGCCCGGTCCGCCAGCCGCTCCGCCATGCTGCACCGCTTCGCCCATGGTCTGCGGCCGGACCTGCGCGCCGTGCTCACCCTGCAGCAGCTCGACGTGCTCCAGAAGAACGTGGAGCGGGTGACGGTCTCCAACACCCTGCTCGAGGCCATCGAGCTGCTCACCGATGAGCTGGAGCGCGCGCTCACGGCCCAGGTGTCCAAGCTGCCCGACTACGTGCCCACCAAGTACTTCTCCCAGCGCTCGGTGGTGAAGGCCCTGTGGGCCCTCAAGGCCGCCGTGGTGAGGGATCAGCTCTACCGCCGTCCGGATCGCCCCCTCGAGGCCACCGTCGAGGACCTGGACGCCCTGCGCTGGTTCTTCCTTCTTGGAGGGCCTCCCGCGGAGGAGTCCGAGGCGCTCCTCAAGGTGGCCGTGGATCCGCGCGAGCGCGCGCAGCTGGAGATCGTCCGCATCGAGCAGAAGGCCTTCGATGCCGCCCTGGCCAAGGTGCGCGCGGACCTGGGCGCGGGCCCGGAACGCGAGGCCGCGACGCTCGGCGCCGCCGAGGAACTCAAGACCGTGGAGGCGCTCGCACGCGGCTTCCAGCCGGGAATCGTGGCCTCCACGGCGCGCAGACTGCACGGCAAGCTCGTTCCCGGCCCTCGCCACTCCGACAACCGGGTGGCCCTCCTGGCCGCCGCGCGCGGCCTGCTCGCGAGCGTGGAGCAGCGGCTGTCGCGCGGACCCATCGAGGGCAGTGAGCCGCGCGCGGGCGAGGCCTTGTTCTCCGCGATCCTGGAAACGCTCTCCCTGTGCCGCCACGTCCCCGAGCTGACCCCACGGATGCCCGCCGTGTGCGAGGCGATCCACCGCTTCAGTCTCCAGGCGCTCGAGCTCATGGCGCTCCAGTCCGAGAGCCTCGCCTTCGACGAGTCGGTGTCCCTGGATCCGCTCGTCGGACTCGCGGACAACCTCGCCGACGAGCTGGGCCAGGTGGGCGAGCTCCTGGCGCTGCTCGCCGAGTCCTCCTCGGGCGCGGTCCCTCACTTGAGGACCGCGGAGGCCGAGACGCGGCGGCGGGCCGTGGCCGCGTTCCGTCAGCGCGCGGAGCGCATCTTCCCGGGTCCACGGGGCCGCAGGGATCCGCTCGATGCGCTCTCCGCGGACTCGAGCCGGCTCGCCCAGCTCGAGCACGCCCTGTGCCGGTTGGATGCCTCCCAGCGCGGCCTCAAGCAGCAATTGCTGGAACCGCTCGGCTTCGACTATGCCCGGGAGGTGTTCGGCACCGTGCCCTTCGAGCGCATCGACCAGTTGTCGCGCACGGTGCAGGCGGTGGCGGAGAACCTGCGGCGCGAGGGTCTGGCCCCCGAACCCGTGTTCGTCGAGTGCCGGGACATCCTCGAGACGCGGCTGCGCGAGTACGTCCAGGGCATCAGCCGTGAGGTGGCGACCCCTCTGACCGCCGCGCAGACCGCCGTCAATGGCGAGGCCTACAACTTCTACCGGGGCTCCTTCTCCAAACAGATCCCGGACGGAGAGTTCTCCGCGTTGCTCGGCCTGGAGGGACAGCTCGCCTTCGCCCGCTCCCCGTCCACCGCGTTCTTCCTCTCCGATGCCCTCCGGGACGCCGTGGCCCGGGTGGAGCTGTCCTTCGTGCAGGCGCGCCTCAAGTACCTGCGCAGCTGGCTCACCCAGTTGCTCACCACGCTGCCCGCGCCCCAGAGCGCGCAGACCCGGGCGGCCGCGGATCAGATCTTCGATCGCCTGGTGCGCAGCCGCTTCCCCATGCTGGCCCTGAAGGAGGGCGAGCTGGTGCGCCTCAAGGGGGTGCTCGGCGTGGTGATGGGCCTGTCCGGGGAGTTGGGAGAGAGCGCGCGCAAGCTGCAAGGCGTGTTGCTCGGCATCGACGACGACTTCTCCCGCTTCAGCAAGCAGTTGCTGGAGCTGCGGGCCTCGTTGTGAGGAGGGGCTGACGCGTGCTCGGCTCGCGGCTCGCGCATCTGCGGCTTCAGTTGGATGCGCTCCAGGAGCGCCCGTCCCGGGGCGAGGGCATGCGCTCCTGGTGGCGGGGAATGACCGCCCCGGCCGAGGTGGACCTGTCCCTGCCTACCGTGACGGCGCTCGACCGGGCCCTGGAGCGGGTGGGGGTGCATACCCTCGCGGACGCGCGCCTGCTGCTCGAGCTGGGCGTGAAGAAGGGCCGCGTGGGCGAGCTGGCCAAGGGGTTGAAGGAGCGCGCGCACGAGGCGCTGGAGGAGTTCGAGCGCACCTTGGAGGCCGTGCACAAGATGCACCACGCGGGCCGCACGCCCCCGGGGGCGCGCACCACGCTGGAGCGGGGCTTCGTCCGGCTCGTGCGGGTGCTGCGGGTGGCGGATCTCTTCCTGTCGCCCTCGGCTCCGGCTCCGGACTCGGGCGCGGAGCAGCTCTTCCCGCGGCCCGGCCCCTCCTGGAACGCCCAGCGCGCGCCGAGCCGAGCGCGCATGGCCGTGGCCGAGTTCCTCGCCCAGCGGGCCCGCGCCACCGTGGACGACGTGGTGCAGAAGCGCAGGGATCTGGACATGGCCCACGAGCTGTTGCTGCGCATCGGCATGGAGCATGACCGCGAGCGCGGCGTGGCCCTGCGCCATGAGGTGGCCCAGGCCCGTGAGCGCGTCCGGGACACGCCCCCGACGCGCTCGCTCGAGGAATTGGTCGATCAGGTGCGCCAGTCCGCCGTGCGCGAGCCACAGCTCGCCTGGCGCTCGCTCCGGGGCCTCTACGAGCGCGCGGTGGAGGCCGAGCAACCCCAGCTCGCCGCGGCGGCCCGGGCGGCGCTCACCCGGCTCATGCCCTCGCGCGACTCGATGCGGGCCCTGCTGGAGTCCGCCGAGCGCGATGAGCTGCGGCGCTGGTTCGGCGAGGAACAGCCGCCCGCCAGGGCCGGCAAGGAGGAGGGGGAGCGTCGGCAGGACGCGTCCGCGGACGAGCTGCTCGCGGATCTGGCCTTCTCCCTGCGTCCCGAGCAGCGCGCCGCGTTCGATCTGGCGGCCGGTTGCGCCCGCTACTTCGACGTGGAGGACGTGCTGTCCGACGAGGTCATCGAGGTGAACACCCGCAAGGTGCGCCCGGTGCCCCGGCTCGTGCCCCATCCCACCCAGAACATGACGTTCGAGCGCACGGGCGGGCTGCACGACGTGCACAACTTCGTCCTCTCCGATCCGCGCATGCTCCTCTACGATCTGGCCTCCCACCGCCAGCTCGTGCGCGCCTACCTCGAGGACGAGCCGCCCCCCGAGCCCAAGAAGAAGAAGCGCACCGCGGTGCGCGTCTACGTGTGTGACGCCTCGGGCTCCATGCACGGCGCCCGCGCGCGCTTCCGCGACGCCCTCATCATCGCCGAGCTCAACAACCTGCGCATCAAGGCGCGCCAGGGCCTGCCCTTCGATCCGCTCTATTTCTCCTTCTTCAACGACATCCCCACCGAGCTGTCCCGCGTGGACACGGCCCGCGAGGCCACCCGGCAGATCGAGAAGCTCTTCCGCCACTCTCCCGCCGAGGGCCAGACGGACATCACCCTGGCGCTCATGTCCGCCTTCGACTCGATCCGGGCCGCGCGCGGACGGGATCCCTACCTCGCGCGCGCCACCGTGGTGATCATCACCGATGGCGAGGATCGCGTCGATCTGGAGCTCATCCGCCGCACCCGCGCGCCCATGGACT
The DNA here is from genome assembly GCF_044360685.1 of Cystobacter fuscus. Classification (GTDB taxonomy): domain Bacteria; phylum Myxococcota; class Myxococcia; order Myxococcales; family Myxococcaceae; genus Cystobacter; species Cystobacter fuscus_C. Next base: position 4,251,990 of record NZ_CP043491.1, read on the forward strand.
CGCTGGACATCGCGCTGAGCTTCGTGTCGCTCGGCGAGGAGAACCCGGACCTCAAGTTGCTCGTCCAGGAGCAGAGCGCCCGTGGAGGCCGCGCCTTCTACCACCACCTGTCCGACCGGGAGATCCAGTGGGCGCGCACCGAGTTCGACAGCCCCTGGCGCACCTTGCTCCCCCGCGACGTGCCCGTCACCCCCGAGGCCCTCGAGGCACTCGGCCCCCACCTGGCCGCGCTCGAGGCACTCGCCGCCGGACACTCCGCCCCCGTCGCCCCCCTGGTCTCCGAGGCGTCCTTCGACGCGCTCTTCCCCGCGCCCGAGGCGCTCGCGCGGCAGCAGGCCCCGGACGTCTCCGAACCCGAGCGGGTCGCTCGCGTGGCGGACATCCTCGACGCGCTCGTGGAGGCCTCCGCGCTCGCTCCCGCCGACCGCCGCGCCACCGAGGCGCTCACGCTCCTGCGCCACCTGCTGGGCGTGTACCAGCTCGACCCCGCGCGCTACCTCGCCGTGCTCGCCACCGGAAGTCCAGAGGTGCACGAGCGCCTCGCCCGCGTGCGCCTGCTCTGCCGTCCCTTCGGCTAGGCTGTGCCCCGGCCATGTTCTTCGACTGGTTGCGCAAGAAGACTCCCAAGAAGCCCGCTCGGGTGGAGGATCCCCTCGCGGCCTTCGATCAGCTCATCGAGGACCTGGAGCGGCAGGGCGCGGAGGTGCGCAAGTCGGCCGCCACGCTGCTGGCCCTCAAGGGCGAGCTGTCCCGCTCCCAGGAACGCTATGCCCGGCGGGTGGAGGAGCTCGCCCGGCGCAAGGCCGTCGCCGACACCCAGGGGGACGCGAAGATCTCCCAGACGCTCGAGCGCGACCGCGTCCAGGCCGAGTCCCTGCTGAACACCACGCGTGAGTCGCTGCTCCGGGCCGAGCAGGACGGCCAGTTGCTGCTGGAGGCCGCCGCGGACCTGGGCAACCGGGTGGCCGAGCTGCGCACCGAGCGGGAAAGCGCCTCCGCGCGGCTCGCCGTGGGCGGCCTGGTGTCCAGCGCCCTGCGCGAGCGGGTGGAGCGCTTCGAGAAGGTGCTCGCGGTGGACGCGGCCCGGGACGAGATCGAACGGGCCCACGCGCTCGCGGAGATCTACCGCGAGGAGCGCGAGGAGTCCGGCGAGCCGGGCTGAGCGCTCGGGTCCGCCCTCACCGGACGAAGCGGGAGAGGGCCCGGAGCCAGACGACCACCGCCTCCGCGCCCGCGTCGGGGAGACCCAGGGCGCGCTCGCCGAGGTAGCTGGCACGGCCCAGACGGGGCTTCATCCGCGACGTGGCCTCGGCTCCCCGCTCGGCGGCGAGGAGGGCCTCCGCCCAGGCCTCGGCGGGCGTGCCTCCGGCGTGGAGTTCCCGGGAGAAGATGTCCGCGGCGGGGCGCAGGGCGTCGATCATCGTGCGATCTCCCGGACCGGCGCCGCCGAGCTCGGCCACCGCCTCGACTCCCGCCTGGAAGGCCTCGGCCCAGGCGCGGGCATCGGGCTGGGGATGCTCCGCCAGCCGGCGGGAGGCTCGCAGCAGGGCGGTGGCGTAGAAGGGCCCCGAGCTGCCACCGATGGCGCGGCGCAGGGCCTCGCTGAGCGCCATCAGGGCCCGTGCGGGGCTCGTCCAGGCGGACGGGGGCAGGGCCCGGATCGCCGCCGCACCCCGCACGAGGCTGATGCCGAGATCTCCATCCCCCGCCGCGCCATCGAGCTCCGTCAGCCGCGCCTCGGCGGCGTCGAACGCATCGGCGATGGCGAGGAGCGCCTGGTGGACGTGCTCCATGTCCGCCGGGCGCGACTCGGTGGCACTGGAGGCGTGTGGCACGGCGCGCGGGGGCGCGATCCTGCGCGCGGGGGCGAGCCGTCCGGAGCCCGGCCAGGCGGGGGCGGAGGTGGCGGCGTCGAGCCGGTGCAACCGCTCGTCGTCCACCTTGAGAAGGGACAGGGAACAGCCGGGCATCTCCAGGGCCGTGAGGAACTCGCCGCTCCAGGCCCGCTCCACGGAGAGGCCCCGCTCGCGCAGGAAGGCGAGGGCGCGGCGGGCGATGATCGCCAGCTCCTGGGCCGGAGTGCCGCCCAGCCCGTTGATGAGCAGGGCCACGCGGTCACCCGCGCCGAGGCGTTGATCGTCGACGATGGTGGAGAGCAGGGTGTCCACCAGGGCATTGGCGGGCTGGAGGGGGACGCGGCGGACACCTTGTTCACCATGGATGCCGAGTCCCAGTTCCATCTCGTCCTCGCCGAGGGAGAAGCCGGGACGGCCCGCGGCGGGCACGGTGCAGGAGCCGAGGCCCACGCCCATGGTGCCCAGCGCGCTGGCGGCGGCGGCGGCTTCGCGCGCAACCTGTGCGAGCGAGGCGCCGGAAGCGGAGGCGGCGCCGGCCACCTTGTGCACGAGCACGGTGCCCGCGATGCCCCGGCGCCGCGAGGGCTCGACGGTGTCGCGCAGGGAGACGTCGTCGGAGACGATGACGATTTCGGTGGGGATGCCCTCGGAGCGGGCCAGCTCGGCGGCGAGGCCGAAGTTGAGCCGGTCTCCGGTGTAGTTCTTCACCACGAGGAGGGCGCCGGCGGGCCCGGAGACGGCGCGGATGGCGGCGAGGACCGAGTCGGTGCTCGGGGAGGTGAACACGTCGCCGGCGACCGCGGCGTGCAGCATGCCGGGCCCCACGTAGCCGGCGTGGGCGGGCTCGTGTCCGCTGCCGCCGCCGGAGAGCACGGCGACCTGGCGCGCGGCGGGGTCGGCGGGAAGATCGGAGCGCATCACGACGGCTTCACCCTCGAGCAGCGCGAGCCCCGGATGAAGCGAGACGAGACCTTCGAGCATCTCCGCCACGACGGCGCGGGGATCATTGATGAGCTTCTTCATTGTCGTCTCCAGGGCAGAGGAGGAAGGGGCCGCGCCGCACCGGACGCGGGCACGGAAGGTGGACGCGAGGCATGAACCGCGTCAAGCGCGATCGCGCCGCGGAGCGGGGCAAGGGGCGGAGGGTGGGCCATTGAACTGCTCGCGTGGAGCGGAGAGCATTGGGTCATGGCCGGAATCCGCGAGGACTACATCGAGCGAATGATCAAGCAACTCGTCTCCGCGCTGGCGGCCATCGCGAAGGCGGGAAGGGGTCAGAAGACGGACGAGGCGCTCGAACTCGTGCGACAGACGAGCCTGTCGTTGTTCGGGATGGAGTATCGCACGCTCATCACCTTCGATGCGGCGTCGGTGGCGGAACTGCTCGGGACTCCCGAGAAGATCCTGGCCCTGGTCCGGTTGCTGAGCGCGGAAGCTGACCTGCTCGAACAACGTGGGGACATGGAGGGGGTGTCACATCGCCTGGGCCATGCGCTCGCGTTGTCGCGGCACGCACAGGCCAGGAAGGCCACTCCCGAGGGTGAATCGCTCCTCCAGGCGGTGAGTGAGCGGCTGGCCGCGCTTTGACGGTACTGAACCCATGGAGCGACGCTTTTTCCGGCTAGGTATTGACGTGGATGTGGCGGGGCGCTGGTACCTGGGAGAGCCTACCCACCTCACCGGGCAGGAGTTGGATGACGTTTGGGAGTTTTGCCATGGTCGGCCCGTTGAGGTTCGCGAGCGATTGCGCGTCCCGATTGACCGCCCCGGGAAGGCACTGGACTTCGACACGGCCGGAGTGGGACAAGCCCCCATCGCCAACGCACGAGTGGCCTCTGTCTTCCGCGAGATGGCCCCCAATGATGTTCAACTCTTCCCCGTTGAGGTGCAAGGACAGGGAGAGACTTACTATCTTGTGAATGTGGCGCGGACAGTTCGGTGCATTGACGACAAGGCGAGCGATGAAGTCCAGTTCTACCGTGCGGAAGATGGGCGGCCAGAGCGAATCGGGGAGTACCGCTCAGTTATTGGCTTGCGCATTGACAAGTCGAAGGTTGGAGATGCTCGCGTGTTCCGGCCTTGGGGGTGGCCCCCACCAGTCATTGTCGATGAGGGGATCAAGGAAGCCCTGGAGCGAACCGGCCTGGTGGGCGGGCGATTCGACGAGGTTTGAGATAACGCCATGTCCTCGCCTCTTGAGCAGTTGATTGCGGTCGCGAGCAGATACTGGCCATCAAATAGAAATGGCGACTATCGTCCGGGCCAGCAGATCAGTCCCGAAGCCGAGCGGCTTCATGAGTTGTGGGAACAGGAAATCAAAAATATAAATCGTTGGTGGGCATTCCTTGATGAACTCAGGGGTGAGTTGCCCGGATTTTCCATTGGCGATGCCACTGCGACGCCCGATGCTTGTTTCCGTTGTGTCGTATACCCCGATAAGGGACGCCCGTTGCCAGACCTTCATTGGGTCGTTGTCGGTTGCGTGAGCATTCTTGCCCCGGTTTATGCCGTCTATGGTGTGCAGTTCGAAAATCGGGAGAAGACGCGGGTTTTCAGGGCGATGGACTTTGAGCTTCAGCGACCCGAGATAAAGGCGCCTGCTGAAGTCATTACAAGGAGAGTCGAAGCCGAGTTTGGATTCACCCGGCTTCCGCGCGAGATGGCACAAATGCCCGTTCCGCTGTTCGTACAATGGAAGGAGCCTCCAGAAACCACATTGTTTCACGCGCTCTTCACGAACGAACCAGAGAACATCCCTTGACTTCAACGAAGAGAGCCTTCTCTCTTGGAGACGAGGAAGCTCCCATCGAAGGTAGACCGGTCACCCGTTACATTCTCCACTATCTACCCAACCCGGTGGCTTGACGGGCGTACCCACATTTCTTTGTAATTCCGGAACGACGGCTTTAGCCGCGTCGCTTCCGGAGGTGCGCCGTGTCCACCCGTCTTCCTGGAACTCGCCCCAAGGACGCGCGTCAGAGCCCCCGCGTTGGTTCCTGGGCCCTCCTTGTCCTCTTCCAGTTCTCCTGCGCCACGGGCATCCCACACGGGAGTTTTGTCGGCTACCGCTACAACTCGCTGACGCCCCCACCGGCTCCCAAAGAACCTATGGCCACTACGGCGGAGCCAGGCTTCAAGTCTGCCACCGTGTACGTCGCGGACTTCATGGAGCCCGGCTCCATCTCCACCCGGCCGGTGCCCATTCCCAGGGCCGAGTTCCAACAGGCCTTCCTGCGTCTCTCCCGCGACGTGAGGCTGGGGGCGAAGACTCCACAAGCGGCCGCCCGGGAGTTGCTCCACCTTCTGCCTCCACCCGAAGGCGTTGAGACGGTAGAAAGCAAGGGAGACTGGCTGCTGGAAGTGTACCGCGACCAGGCCTACACCCTGGTGCCCGAGCGCCAGGAAGGCGCAGTGGTGCTCACCCCCGCGGCGGATGAAGCCCTGAGGGCCAGGTACCTCCAGTGGTGTGCACACCGGGGAGGAGGCGATTGCCTGGGCCTGCTGGACGACGGGCCCTACCTGCGCACGGATGACCGGCGGGCCTTCGCGCTGGCCCTGGCCTTCGGCCACGTCCTCGATGAGACGCGCGGGGCTCTGGCGCGCGAGCTGCTCGACGTGCGAATGCTCGTCTCCACGGTCGTCTGGACGGTGGCGCTCTATTGCATGATGTGGGTGGTGCCCGAGCCAACGACCAAGGCCTTGGCCGCTGGCATGACCCTCTTGCTGATGGGTTACGTGGGCCTCCAGACGCTATACGGGCTGATGGATGGCTGGGCTCGAATGGCGGACACGGCGCACCACGCCACCACCTTCGAGGAACTGCGCGCGGCGGGTGAGCAATTCGGCAAGGTGCTGGGAGAGGACGCGGCCCGAGCCATGATTCTCGCTGTGGCCACGCTCGGCGGGCACACGCTGGAGCAGGTGCTGCCACGGGTGAAGTCGCTGCCGCGCTTCAACCTCGCCAGAAAGCAGTTCGAAGCACAGGGCGGCACCGCTGTCCTGGGGCGCCTGGAGGTGACGGAGGCGGCGCTCGCGACGGAGGGCGCCCTGGCCCAGGCGGTGGCGGCGGTGGACACGGTAGCCACCTCACCGCAGGGCCCCCTGGCCGTGGTCCTGCTCAAAAAGGGGACGGGCAGTGGGTCTGGACAGGCTCCTGGGGGCCGCTATGCCGAAACCGTCATTCGCCACCGGGGCGGCAACCGGCAGGTGGAGTTGAGCGACGGCCAGCGCTGGCACTTGCCCCGCGGCAAGTCGGCTGCGGACATTCCCGCCGAGGACAAGGTGGGGGACATGCTCCAGGAGGCCGTCACCCAGGCCGCCAACGAGTGGGGACCTCACAGGCTCTCGCCAAACGAAAAAGACGCTATAGAGCAGGCCATGAAGAAGGGCAAATACTGGCTGGCGCGACTGCTCGAACGAGAGGCTCGAGGGCGCTACGTTCAACTCAAGGTGAAAGCGCAGTTCGAGCACCTCTACGACTTCAGCCTGAGCAAGGGCGTCGACGTGGTAGTTCCTGGAGGCTACAAGTACGAGATGCTCTCCGGAACGGAGTCGAACCTGGCGCGGCATGGTCGGCGCATGGCGGGCGAGTTCTTCCGGATGCTCACCTTCTGAAAGGGGCGGGGATGGATTCGCTCGGGAACATCGTCTTCAAAGATCGGGAAATTGAAAACGAGCGGTTGGAGCTGACGGATACGAGAGCCAACTACATCCTCGGCCCCAGCCTGACGATGAGGAACTGTACCCTCGTGCTGAAGGTGTCCGCCCGACGCCTGAGCCTCAAGCTGCCCCGTTTCATCGACTGCACCTTCGAGGTGAAGCAGGAGTTGAAGAACTACCAGAGCTGGGTGGCAGCATCCCTGAAGGGCTGCCGCTTCAAGGGGCGGCTGTCGGGGTGCGACTTTGGGTACTGGCCTGAATACATGGACCTGCCGTGGTATCAGCACGGGTCCATCGAGGACTGCGACTTCACTGAGGCCCGGCTGGCAGGGTGTCGGTTTCACGCCTGCGACATCGACACCCTTCGCTTCCCCAAGTGGCCCTGCTTTACCTTCCTTGACCCCATTGGCCGAGCCCCTGAACTACGCAGCGTTAAATGGCCGGGAAGCTTTGGTGATATCGTCGTGGACAACCTGCATACTCACCCGCCGTCCACCAAGGCCTTGACTTATTACGCTCCCTCCGCTGCCGAGCGTTTCGAGACCACCCCCGAGGAACTCCGAGCCGTCATCGAGAAGTTCGACTGCATCTTCTACTGACGGGATGGTGGGCTTGAGCCGTTTTAGTGGCTCTCCCACAGTTCCGGAACGGAGTCGAACCTAGGAGCCTGTCGGAGTACCTCGGCTACCCACTACATGAGGGGTAGTGCGACTCAAACACACCGCTACGGTTGGTATGTAGGAGTCGTTTTTCGGCAGTACTCCGACAGGCTCCTAGCGCGGCATGGTCGGCACATGGCGAACGAGTTCTTCCGGATGCTCACCTTCTGAGAGGGCGGCGGATGCTCTACAACAAGGTGTTCTACCAGGGCCAGCAAATCGAGAACGAACGACTGGAGCTGACCGACAAAGGCTCGCTCTACTTTCTCGGCTCGGGACTGACGCTCCGCAACTGCACGGTCGTCGTCAAGGTCTCGGGGAGGAACCTGTTTCTGACCGGCTCCCGTTTTATCGACTGCACTTTCGAGGTGAAACAGGAGCTGAAAAATCACCAACAATGGGTAAAGGCTTCCCTCAAGGGGTGCCGCTTCAAAGGGCGGCTAACCGGGTGCGACTTCGGGCACTGGCCCGACTACGGTACAGGATGGGGGCACGGGGCCATCGAGGACTGTGACTTCACCGAGGCCCGCCTGGATGGCTGCCGCATCATGGGCTCGGATCCTGCCACCCTTCGTTTTCCCAAGTGGCCCTGCTTCACCATCCTGGACCCCATCAGGCGAGCCCGCGAACTCAACCGCGTCCAGTGGCCGGGGGGTTTTCGCCCCATCATCGTGGAGGGTCAGTACAGGGATCCTCCCTGCACAAGGGCCGTAACGCTCTACGCTCCATCCCTCGCCAAGCGCCGCGAGACGACCGAGGAAGCATTCAGAGCGGTCATTGAGCAGTTCGACTTCATCGTCTACTGACGGAACCGTGCGAAGAGTCGCCCTGTCGAAGGCGCACTACGCAACGACAATTACCGCAGGGAAGGGGGCGTCACCGCATGCGCCACCTCGAAACATCTCGCGGCCCCCCGTTCGCACCGCGTTAGCCTGCCGTACCGGCGCGGTGATTGTGAATTCGACGAGGTTTGGAACGAAGAAAGCCTCCTCGCTAGGTGACGAGGAGGCCACTTTGTCGATGGTGAGGGCGGACCAGTACTACAGTGGTAGTTCCCTCGGAGGAGCGCGGCCCCCTCTCCGAGGGGAAGTCCCACTGTAGTACTAGGGGAGCTCGATTCCCGTGATGTGGAATTTATTCCCCAAGTCATCATTGATCGACAGCTTGCATTCACGCGATGACCCGGCGGATGGAGGTTCCATCTCGACGATGACCAGGAATGCTACGTTCACCACGGATGCCTCTGGCTGCCAAGTATAGAAAACCCGCAATTCCTTGTTGCTGCCAACCGTCGCTGTTGCTGTGGTTGATCGCCAGGGGCGCGAACCCGAGGGCACTAGCCAGAGTTCAACGGCCACACGATACTCGGAGCGATAACTGACACCCCTGTCGACGCGGAGTTCGCTGTTCTCGTATCCAATGAGTGACTTCTTGAAAGTCCGGGCACGAACTCCTTCTCGAGCCATGGAGCCACTGGAAATCAGCCAACGCAATTGGCGGGGATCCGCGTGGTTCTCACGGAACTGCTCGAATTCGAGCCGCAACCGGGTCAGTTCTTGGTGGCTGCGTTGGTTTTCCGCACGCTCCTGCTTCAGTTCGCGCTCGAAGGATTCGCGGGTTCGCGTGTCACGGAACACTTCGACTTGTCGGGTGGCCTGGCCGGGAGACGTCACCAGGAACAGCGTGACGGCGTCCTCCGGGTGGCCTCCATCCAGGTAGCGAGCCGACAAACGAAGCCGTTCGCCGGGAGCCATGTCCCTAGGGGGCATGACACTGATGCTCGTGCGACCACGAGAGACCTCTTCGAACCGGAACTCATCTTGCAATTCCACCGAGACGGGCACATCGAAGAAGACTCCTGTCATGAGTCCAGGGCTGACACAGATCTCGTGGGGAGCAAGGGCTGTTCTCGCTCGTTCGATATGCTGAATCTCTTCACAGCCCATGGTCCCAGGAGGGGCGGGGTTCTGTGTCAACAACAGGGTCAGCATGAGCGGCAGGCAGGTCGCGATCACGGGCAGGTTCTCCCGTCACCGGCTGGGGATCGGACGGAATTCACGCACTTGCTCAAGGGATTGGACGGGAAAGACCTCGGGGTTGTCGCGCGTCCCTCCGGACGTCTCGATACCGCGCGTTTTTGAGCTCTCATCCAACTCCATGCAAATCGGCATGGGTTCTTCGCCCGGGCGAGTGACCTCGGTGAATCGACCATAGACACGGTTCTCCCGGGTATAGAGTTGCCCCCTGAAGATCGTGCGCTTGGGGATCAGCGGCAGTGGGTGCCTCATCCCGCTGCCAGGCGGGAAGATGCGGACTTTGGGTTGGGCGGTGATCGGACCGGGCTTCACGAAAATGGGTGGATAGGTTCTATAGCCTTCTTTTTCCTCTTCCACGTACCCATCCAGCCACACCTCGACACTCGCGCGCGGACCCATGCCCAGAAGAACATGGGTCTCCTGGCTGCCCTCGGGGCAGGGTTCGGCGGGCAGCGGAGGGGCAGGCTTCGGCCCGCTCACACAAGCGGGAGTCGTGCAGACGGCGGCAGTGGCCGCGGCGGTGATGATCAGACGACGGTTCTTCGCAGAGGGACGCATGGGTGTTTCCGCGGGGTTCGTCGCGTGGGCGACGGGCGCGGGGGGTGGTGACTTCTGAAGTCCCGCGCTGGACACAACTTCTCCCGTCATGTCGACCTCCGCCATTTCATGGCGAGAAACATCCTGGGACGTAGGGAGAAGCGCGGTGGACTCTTGAAGTGGGGTCGCGGGAGTGAGGAACACGGTCGCCAGCGCGCCCAGCGCGAGGGCCATGGGCCGCCGCCGCGGCTCGGGCGCCAGGGCGGGCTCCGGGATGAGGGGAAGACAGGGCGCCGCTGGAGGCAGCGGCTTGCGGCCTCCGTCGAACAGGGGCTCGTCCCACGCGGCATCGGCTCCGGCGAGGGCGGCCTTCAAGTCGCGCTCGAGCGCGGACGCATCGGCGGGGCGCTCCGCGGGCTCCTTCGCCAGCAGGCGCAGGCACAGCTCGCCCACCGTCGCGGGCACGCGCGGGTTTCGCACGTGGGGGGGCTCGGGCTCGTCCTCAAGGATGGATTGTGCCAGGGGGCCGTGGCGATCACCGAAGGGCAGGGTGCGCGTGAGCAGCGCGTAGAGGGTGACGCCCAGTGCCCACAAGTCGTCCCCGGGCCGCCCCGGCGGGGGCTCTCCCTCCCACTCGCGGGCGAAGCGCACCACCTCGGGGCTGCGGTACTCGGGTGTGCCCGGCGGCAGCCGCAGGGTGAGCCGATGCGCGCCCTCGAACCCCGCCGCGCCGAAGTCCACCAGCACCGGATGGCCGTCCTGCTGGCGCATCACGATGTTGGCTTCCTTCACGTCCCGGTGCACCACGCCCGCGGCATGCAACTGGCCGAGCGTGGACACCAGCGGCAGCATCACCTGGGTGAGCAGCTCGGACGTGCTCGGGTTGAACTCCCTCGCCCAGGTGTCCAGCGCGACGCCTTCCACCAACTCCAGGGCCAGGACGATGAAGCGCGGCTTCTCCTCGGGCCACAGGCCATAGCCGTGGAAGCCCACCACGGGCAGCTCCTGCACCCGCCGCAGCGCGTCCACCTCCCGTTCGCCCCGCGCATCCCGGGGCACCAGTTTGATGGCGAAGCGCTTGCGGCCCCTTCGGGCCTGGTACAGCGCGCCGAAGCTGCCAGCCGCCAGCCGCCTCTCGATGATGAAGCCGGCCACCTCCGCCCCGGGCAACAGGTTCAACCCGAGCGGCTCGTCCGGCGCCTCATCCCTCGCGATTCTCATCCCACTCTCCTCCGAGTAGCGGGCAGGCTACCAGGGAGGTGAGGGAAGCGTTCGGAGGTGTGAGGTAGGGCGCGGAGTGGACGACGCCAATGAGTACTTCTCGTGGCGGAGGTGGCGGGGCGCTCGTGCGCGGGTCCCGCCGTGTGGACTCCGGGCTGGGGCTCAGGTGCGGCGCGCGGTCTGGTGCAGCTCCAGCACGATGTTGCCGTTCTTGAAGAGCCGCACCGCTCCAGAGGTCTGGCTCACCACCAGCGCGATGCTCTTCGTCGTCGAGGTGATGCTCGCCGCCGCGGCGTGCCGCGCGCCCAGGCCGAGGGGAATCTTCACCGCCTCGTCGGACGCCGACAGGTAGCGGCCTGCGGCCAGCACCACGCCGTCCTCGCGGATGACGAACGCGCCGTCGAGCACCGAGAAGTTCTTGATGGCCTCGCGGATCTTCGGATCCAGCACGTTGCGCTCGGCCTCGGAGATGCCCTGGAAGGGGTTGATCGTCATCTGCCGGCTCTTCTCCATCACGCTCGTGTGGTCGCCGATGGTGATGATGGTGCCGATGGGGTGGCCCTCGAAGCCCTCCTGGCCGATCTGCAGCGCGAGCTGGATGAGGGCGTCCACCACCTGGGAGTTGAACTCGTCCCCGAGCTTCACGCCCTCGATGGCGAGCCGGTCGTCCAGCGAGCCGCCGATGCGCATCTGCATCAGCGTGTCCGGAGGGCGGCCGAGCTTGCCCGTCATGCACAGCACCAGGTTGCCCTCGGCGAACGCTCCCTGGGACAGCGCGGACACGAGCGCCACCTTCACCCGCTCGGTGCGCGAGTAGTCGTAGGCGGGGATGACGAGCGCGCGCTGCTTGTTGGCGAGCAGCTCCTGGGCGAGCCGCGGGGTGGTGACGGCGTAGACGAGCTTGCGCTTGGCCAGCTGCCGCCGCAGATCCTCGGGCGCGATGAGCACGTCGCTGATGTAGAGGAAGTGGTCGACGTCACCCTTCCCAGCGAGCGAGAGGGCGGCTCGCAGGAACTCCCGGTCGAATTTCGAGGTTTCGCTCATAAGTTGCAACCGCGCCGCTTGTTGGAGGGAGGACGGGCCTCCTTGACACCAGTCCGCGTCTGAATAAAGCTTTCCGGCCTTTTTTTCGGGGATGTTGGGCCCATTCCCCGCCGCACGGGAGCCTAAGGCTGTGAACCAGAAAGATCTCAAGCGTTACAAGAAGATGCTCGAGGACAGCAAGACGAGCCTGCTGGAGAGCGCCAAGAAGACGCTGGTGGAGGAGGCCAGCTTCGACACCGACGATCTCCCCGATGAGATCGATCAGGCCTCTTCCGAGTACACGCAATCGATGGTGTTCCGGTTGCGTGATCGGGAAAAGTTCTTGCTGCAGAAGATCGATCGGGCGCTTGGCCGGATCGAGGATGGCACCTTCGGCGTCTGCGAGCGGTGCGACGAGGAGATCTCCCCCAAGCGGTTGGAGGCGCGGCCGGTGACGACGCTGTGCATCCGCTGCAAGGAGGAGCAGGAGAAGAAGGAGAAGTCCTACGGCTGATGCCGTGACGGAGCGGGGGGCCCTCCACGCCTGGGCCCGGCTGGATCCCCCTGCTCCGGGTCTCACGCCGCCAGTTGGATCTCCACCCGGAGCAGCTGTCGGCCGATGAGGAAGTGGTCCCCGTTCTCCACGAAGACGGGTCCGGTCAGCCGCAGGAAGGTGCCGTTGGACGAGCCCACGTCCTTGACGCGCAGCCGGTCCTGCTTCACGTGCAAGAGCGCGTGGCGTCCGGAGACGAAGCCGTCCGTGGGGAAGGTGATCTCCCCGTGCTCGCGTCCCAGGTGGTTGTCCCCTTCCTTGAGCGGGAAGGCCGCTCCGCGGATGCCCCCCTCGAGAATCTGCACCAGCCGCAGCCGGTAGCCGGGATCCGCCGAGCCCCAGATGTGGGCGCCGCCAGGTCCCACGGCCGCCGCCGGAATGGGCTCGAGCACCAGGCGCTGCCGGCCCAGCCGCAGCTCGCCGCCCACGGGCAGCTCCCGCTCCTGGCGCAGGCGGGCGAACACGCCGTTGGCGCCTCCCACGTCCTCCATGGCGAGTCGGCCACCGGAGAAGAAGAAGCGCGCCTGCACGGGCATGATGAAGGGATCGTCCACGAGCGGCAGATCCCCCTGGGGGCCGCAGGTGAGGGTGTCCCGGGTCATCTTCACCACGGATTCCGGGCCCCCGTCGGCCCGTACCACCCGCAGGGAGACCTGGGGACGGAGCACGGGCTTGGTGGCGGCCATCACCATGGTTCCCGAGCGCAGGGGCGCGCTACAGGCATGGCAGGTGGAGGCGGAATCGGGATTCTCGGCGTCGCAGCGGGGACAGTGTGGCATGGCGGGCGGGTGTACATATCAAGCCGCGCGGGGGGTTGCTCGGAACGAGATCTGGGGTCCTCCATCTTGCGGGAGACCCGACGCTCATGGGAAGTTCGGGGGACAACACCCGATCCTCCTGCATCCGGGAAGTCCTCCTTGTCTTGCCCCAGCTGCGGCACCGAGACCGGTGACGCCTCCAACTACTGCCCCTCTTGCGGCGCCACGCTCACGCGTGGGGATCAGGACGAGTACATCGGCCGCACGCTCGCCCGGAAGTACAAGGTCGAGGCCCTCATTGGCGAGGGCGGCATGGGCAAGGTGTACCGCGCCCGTCAGGAGGCGCTGGACAAGCTGGTGGTGCTCAAGGTGCTGCGCCGCTCGCTGCTCAACGACGAGCGCACCGTGGCGCGCTTCAAGCGGGAGGCCAAGGCCGCCAGCCGCCTCAACCATCCCAACTCCATCAGCATCCTCGACTTCGGCCAGGCCGAGGACGGGGCGCTCTTCATCGCGATGGAGTTCGTGCCGGGGCAGGATCTGCACACCGTGCTCAGCAAGGAGGGGCCGCTTTCCGAGCCGCGCATCGCGCGCATCGTCAGCCAGGTGCTCTCCGCCCTCAACGACGCGCACGGCGCCGGCGTCATCCACCGGGACTTGAAGCCCGAGAACATCATGGTGGAGCAGCGCCGCAACGAGCCGGACTGCGTCAAGGTGCTCGACTTCGGCATCGCGAAGATCCAGGACGGCGGCAACGACGACGGGCCGGCGCTCACGCGCACCGGCTTCGTGTGCGGCACCCCCGAGTACATGTCGCCCGAGCAGGCCAGGGGCGGCTCGTTGGATCACCGCTCGGACCTGTACGCGGTGGGCGTCATCCTCTACCAGCTCGTCACCGGGCGGCTGCCCTTCGAGTCCGACACCGCGGTGGGCTTCGCCACCAAGCACCTCACCGAGGAGCCGGTGCCTCCCTCGCGCCGCCGTCCGGACGTGCGCGTGTCGCCGGGCATGGAGCGGCTCATCATGCGGGCCCTCTCCAAGAGTCCGGATGACCGGCCCCAGGACGCGGAGGCCTTCCGGGCCGAGCTGCTCGCGGTGGCCCAGGAGCGGGAGCGCCGCAACGCGCCCTCGAGCCGGCGCACGGCGGCGCACGCGGCACAGGGGCTCGCGCCGCTGCCGCGCCGGGGCACGCCCCCGCCCAATACGCTGAGCACGGAAATCACCGACACGAACTGGAACGGCGCGCCCGAGCCCACCGTGAAGGCCCCGCCCGAGCAGCGCACGCAGGCGGCCGTTCCCGTGCCCCGGGCTCCTCCCGAGCGCACGCAGATCGCTCCCGCGCACCGGCCCGAGCGGCCCGAGCGCGATCGCTCCTCCACCGCGTCCGTCTCCGTGATGCGCGCGCCCGAGCGCACGCCTCCCCCGGTCTTCAACGCCCCGCTCAACGACAAGACCGAGGCGATCCTCCTCTCCCTTCCGTCATCCGAGCCCGAGCCCGAGCCGGGAGGCGGCTTCGGGGTGATCAAGGCGTTCGTGCTCACCCTGGCGCTGGGCACGCTCGCCCTGGCGGGCTACTGGCTGTACACGAGCTACAGCGAGCAGGCGCGCGCCAAGCCCTTCGTCCCGCCGAGCAACGCGCCCATTCCGGGGCAGGACTCCGGGGCCTACGTGCCCAAGCCCGGTGTGCCGCTGTACGAGCAGGTCATTCCACCCCGCCGGCGCGACGAGCGCGAGGCGCTGCGGCGCAAGCAGGCGGGGTACGAGGCCTACAAGAACGGCAACCTGGATCTGGCGGCCACCGAGTACCGCAACGCCTTCGGGTTGGATCCGACGCCGGAGCTGTCGTTGATGCTCGGCGAGGTGTACTGGGCGCGGGGCATCACCGACGAGGCGCGGGGGTGGTGGCGCAGGCACCTGCGCGACGCGCCGGACTCCAAGGCGCGCGCCACGTTGCTGCTCAAGGATCCGGGCCTCGCCGAGCCCGCGACCCCGTAGTCAGGTCATCAAATCCACCTGGACGACGTGCTGACCCAGGCGCACCCGGTCTCCCGAGCGCAGCGGCCGGTCCACGCCGGAGGGGATGCGCACGTAGGTGCCGAGGCCGCCGGACAGGTCGCGCAGCTGGGCCCCGGAGGCGGTGAAGCTCAGCTCGCAGTGCCGTCCGGCGAGCCCTTCCTCCTGGGCGTAGCAGAAGTCGCAGTTGGCCTGGCCGATGGTGAGCAGCGGGGCGGAGGTGACGACCGTGCGGCCGCCCCGGCCGCCGACGAGCACCTCTTCCACCCCATAGACGCCCTGACCGGGAGGCACCGGGGCGCCGTAGACGATGGGCCGCCCGGCGACGGGGGGCGGCGCGTCGAGCTTGCCGATGAAGCGGAAGAGCCGCTGGCCCACGCTGAAGAAGGCGTAGGGGGTGAGCGTCTCGGTGCCGGGGATGGTGACGTAGAGGCCCGAGGCACTGGCCTCGTCGCGCACGTGCAGCACGTTGTCCTTGATGAGGAAGGTGGCGTGCTGGGCGGAGACGAAGATGTCATCCGCGAAGAGGATGGCACCCCGGGTGCGGCCCACCGTACAACCCGTGATGGGCAGCTTGAAGCGCTGGCCCCGGGCCGAGCCGGCGACGACCGTGAGGCCGAAGCGCGAGGCGGTGGGCACGGGCCGGGCGGCGCTGACGGGCCGGGCGGCCGGGGCGCCTCCCACGGCGGGACGGGCCGGCGCGCTCACGGGCGCCCGGGGAAGGGCGCCGGGCGGGGGCCGGGCGGCGACGGGGACTCCTCCCGCCGCGGGGTGGGGGGGCGGCGTGCGGATGGAGGGCCGCAGACCCGGGGGGGAGTCGGAACCCGGCCTGCCCGAGGGGCGGGCGGGGGACTTCGACGCCGGGGCCGCGAGCGGGGCGCCACAGCTGGCGCACACCTCGGTCCGAGGGGGGTTGTGGCCGTCACAGTTCGGGCAGACCACGGCGAGAACGGACAGCAGCAGCTGTGACATGATCGGATCGACTCTAGAAGTGGGTGCAACGCCGGGTCAACGAAAGCGAGCGTCGGGCGAATCCCGAGAGCGCGACGTTGCCCCTCCTGGGTACGGCAGTTAGCATTGCTGACGCCTCGATGATTCGCCTGAACGACATTCTCCAACGGGTGGCCTCCTATCACCCGGACCCCGACCTGGACATCATCAAGAAGGCTTACGTCTATTCGGCCAAGGTGCACCAGGGTCAGTTGCGCAAATCAGGTGAGCCCTACCTGATACATCCTCTGGAGGTCGCCGGGCTGCTCGCCGAGCTGAAACTCGACGAGGCCTCCATCGTCACCGGACTGCTTCACGACACCATCGAGGACACACTCGCCACCGCCGAGGAGCTCACCGAGCTGTTCGGCCCCGAGGTCGCCCAGCTCGTCGACGGTGTGACGAAGCTGTCCAAGTTCTCCGCCTCGGCCACGCTCTCCCAGGAGGAGAAGCAGGCGGAGAACTTCCGCAAGATGATCATCGCGATGGCGCAGGACATCCGCGTCATCCTGGTGAAGCTGGCCGACCGCACGCACAACATGCGGACCCTGGACCACATGTCCGAGGAGAAGCAGCGGCGCATTGCCCAGGAGACCCTGGACATCTACGCCCCGCTGGCCAACCGCCTGGGCATCAGCTGGGTGAAGACGGAGCTGGAGGACCTGTCCTTCCGCTACCTCAAGCCCCAGGAGTACTTCGCGCTCCAGGACAAGATCGGCCGGCGCAAGAAGGAGCGCGAGAAGTACATCGACGACGTGAGCACGCTCATCACCAGCAAGCTCGCCGAGCGCGGGCTCAAGGGCGAGGTGAGCGGCCGCTTCAAGCACGTCTACAGCATCTACAAGAAGATGAAGTCGCAGGGGATCGAGTTCGAGCAGATCCACGACGTCATCGCCTTCCGCATCATCACCAACTCCATGCCCGCCTGCTACGAGGCGCTGGGGCTGGTGCACCAGCTGTGGAAGCCCGTGCCGGGACGCTTCAAGGACTTCATCGCCATTCCCAAGCCCAACATGTACCAGTCGCTGCACACGACGGTCGTGGGGCCGCTGGGCGAGCGGATTGAAGTGCAGATCCGCACCCCGGACATGCACAAGGTGGCCGAGGAAGGCATCGCGGCGCACTGGGCGTACAAGGAGGGCAAGGCGCTCTCCGTCAGCAAGGACGACGAGAAGTTCGCCTGGCTGCGCCAGCTCATGGAGTGGCAGCAGGACCTCAAGGATCCCAAGGAGTTCCTCGAGACGGTGAAGGTGGACCTCTTCACCGACGAGGTCTTCGTCTTCACGCCCCGGGGAGACGTGAAGAGCCTGCCGCGCGGCGCCACGCCCGTGGACTTCGCCTACGCCATCCACTCGGACGTGGGCGGCCGGTGCGTGGGCTCCAAGGTGAACGGGAAGATCGTCCCCCTGCGCTACAAGCTCAAGAACGGGGACACGGTGGAGGTGCTCACCAGCCCCCAGGCGCACCCGTCCAAGGACTGGCTCACCTTCGTCAAGACGAGCCGCGCCCAGCAGCGCATCCGCGCCTTCATCAAGCAGCAGCAGCGCGACAAGAGCCTGCAGCTGGGCCGCGAGCTGCTCGAGCGCGAGCTCAAGCGCTTCCAGCTCAACTTCAACCGCCTGCTCAAGAACGGCGAGCTCAAGAAGGTGTGCGAGGAGCTGGGCTTCCGGGTGGAGGACGATCTGCTGGTGGCCATCGGCTACGGCAAGGTGGTGCCCAACCAGGTGCTCTCGCGCGTGGTTCCGCCGGAGAAGCTGGCCGCCTCCACGGGTGAGGTGCGCAACGCGCCCGCGTCGGACGGCTCGGGCAACCACGCCAGCTCCGCCAGCATGCTGCCGAGCTTCTCCAAGGTCACCGACTTCGCCAAGAAGCTGGTGGGCAAGCAGAACAGCAGCGGCGTGCAGATTGGCGGCGTGGACGACGTGCTGGTGCGCTTCGGGCGCTGTTGCAACCCGGTTCCGGGAGACCCCATCGCGGGGTTCATCACCCGGGGCCGGGGCGTCACGGTGCACACGGTGGGCTGCGACAAGGCCCTGGCCACGGATCCCGAGCGGCGCGTCGACGTGTCCTGGGATGTGCGCGGCGACTTCAAGCGTCCGGTCACCCTGCGAGTGCTCACCACCGAGCGCACGGGCATGCTGGCGGACATCTCCAACACCTTCTCCAAGAAGGGCGTCAACATCTCCCAGGCCAACTGCCGGGCCACCGGGGATGAGCGCGCGGTGAACACCTTCGAGGTCACCATCACCGATCTCAAGCAGCTCACCGACCTGATGCGCACCATCGAGCGCCTGCCGGGCGTCTACTCCGTCGAGCGCATCTGACGTCTTCTCCGCATCCGCTCCGCCTCCGTGCCATCCAGGGGATTGGCCGGCTGGCGGGCGGGTGGTAGAGCCCGCCCCGGACGTGCGCGGCCACTCCTGGCCGCCTCTCGCTCCCGAGGTGACGACATGGCTCGCAAGACGGTGCACTCCGACAACGCGCCCAAGGCGATTGGCCCCTACTCCCAGGCGGTGCAGGTGGACGCCGGGAAGATGACCTTCCTGTCCGGACAGATTCCCCTGGATCCGAAGACGATGGAGCTGGTGCCGGGCGATGTGGTCGCGCAGACCGAGCAGGTGATGAAGAACCTGGGCGCGGTGCTCCAGGCCGCCGGTCTGGACTTCTCCCACGTGGTGCGCAGCACCATCTTCCTCACCGACCTGGGGGACTTCGCCCGGGTGAACGAGGTGTATGGCCGCTCCTTCTCCGGCGCGCCT
Organism: Cystobacter fuscus; assembly: GCF_044360685.1. Taxonomy (GTDB): domain Bacteria; phylum Myxococcota; class Myxococcia; order Myxococcales; family Myxococcaceae; genus Cystobacter; species Cystobacter fuscus_C. The sequence continues at coordinate 4,271,051 of NZ_CP043491.1, forward strand.
CCGGCCCGCGTCACCGTGCAGGTGTCCGCGCTGCCCCGCGGCTCCAAGGTGGAGATCGACGCCATCGCCGTGTCCTGACGCCTCCCCCCGCAAGCACGAAGGCCGCCTGTCCCCCGGAAGCAGGGGGGCCAGCGGCCTTCTGAGTTCAGCGCGCGGAGCGGACTACTTCTGGTCCGCGGCGACCGAGCCCTTCTTCTTCAGCTCCTCGTCGATGATGCGCTTGAAGGCATCGACGGGCTGGGCGCCCACGAGCGAGCGGCCGTTGATGAAGAAGCTGGGGGTGCCGGTGACGCCCACGCGGCCGGCCTCGGCCATGTCGGCGGTGACCTGGGCGGCGAACTTGCCCGAGTCGAGCGCGGACTTGAACTTGCCCATGTCGAGGCCCAGCTCCTGGGCGTACTTCTCGAGCGAGGCGCGGTCCAGGGCGCGCTGATTGGCGAAGAGCTTGTCGTGGTACTCCCAGAACTTGCCCTGCTCGTTCGCGGCGAGCGCGGCCTCGGCAGCCGGCTTGGCGTTGGGGTGCATGGGCAGCGGCTGGTTCTTGAAGGCCACCCGGATCTTCCCCTTGTACTCCTGCTCGAGCTGGTGGAGCGTCGGCACGACGCGGCCGCAGAACGGGCACTCGAAGTCGGAGAAGGCCACGATCGTCACGGGGGCGTTCTTCGCGCCCGTCACCGGGGCGTTGCCCACCTCGATGTTCTGCACGGCCGGCTCGGCGGGAGCGGCGGCGGCGCCGTTGGACTTCAGCCCCTCCTCGATGAGTTTGGCGTACAGCCCGTCCGCCTTGGTGCCGGCGGCCAGCAGCTTCTCGGCGCGCGCCTTCTCGTCCTCGATGATCTTCTTGAAGCTCTCGAAGGGCTGGGCGCCCACGAACTCACGGCCGTTGACGAAGAAGGTCGGGGTGCCATTGGCGCCCACCGCGGCGCCCGCGGACGAGTCCGCCTCCACCTTGCCGCGGAACTTGCCGGACTCCAGCGCGGACTTGAACTTGCCCATGTCGAGGCCCAGCTCCTGGGCGTACTTCTCGAGCGAGGCGCGATCCAGGGCGCGCTGATTGGCGAAGAGCTTGTCGTGGTACTCCCAGAACTTGCCCTGCTCGTGCGCGGCCATGGCGGCCTCGGCGGCCGGCTTGGCGTTGGGGTGGAAGGGCAGCGGCTGGTGACGGAACACCACGCGCACGTCCTTGGGGTACGTCTCCTTGATCTGCTTGAGCGTGGGGACCACGCGGCCGCAGAAGGGGCACTCGAAGTCCGACCACTCGACGATCGTCACCTTGGCGTCCTTGGGGCCGAAGGACGGCGCGTCATCGGGCACGTCCACCTTGCGGTAGGCCTGCGCGGGAGCCTCGGGCTGCGAGGGGTTGTTGCGCGGCGCCGACTCCACGCCCTTGGCGAGGATGGCGGCGTACACCTTGTTGGCCGGGGTGCCCGAGCGCACCAGGGCCTCGGCCTTGCCCAGCTCCTCGTCGATGATGGTCTTGAAGTTGCCGATCGGCTGGGCGCCCGAGAGGAAGCGGCCGTTGATGAAGAAGGCCGGGGTGCCATTGGCGGCGAGCTTGCCGGCCAGGGCCTGGTCACGGTCGATGATGGCGGAGAACTTGGGGTTGGTCAGGTCCGCCTTCCAGCGGGAGATGTCCAGGCCCACGTCCTCGGCGTAGCCCTCCAGGTCCTTGTCCTCGAGCGCCTTGGCGTTGGCGAAGAGCTTCTCGTGGTACTCCCAGTACTTGCCCTGCTCACCGGCGGCGAGCGCGGCCACGGCGGCCGGCTTGGCGCGCGGGTGGAAGGACAGCGGGTTCTGCTTCATGACCACGCGCAGCTTGCTGCCGTAGTCCTTCTGCAGCTGCTCCACCGTGGCGTTGGCGCGCGAGCAGAACGGGCACTGGTAGTCGGAGAACTCGACGAGCGTGACGAGTGCGTCCGCGCTGCCCTTGGTGGGCGAGTCGTCGATGGGCACCTTGAAGATGGTGGCATCGGCGGGCTTGCCACTGGGAGCGGCCGCGTTGGCGGCCGCCGTGGGCTTGTTGCTTCCCGCGGAATCCTTCGAGGAGCCGGTGAAGGCCCGGCCGCCCACGAAGCCCAGCAACAGGCCCACGAGGAGGGCAACGATCACATTGGGTTTCATAAGTTCTGTTCTGCTCCTAGGTACGTCGTCGGTCCAACTGCGGTCCCGGGCACATGCGGTCCATCAGCAGGGCGCGGGGTGATAACAGAGCCCGTTGCGGGCACGCAAGGCGAGGCGGACCCCTCGGGCCCGGGTGATGACGCCTTCAGGTCCCCGGAAACACAAAGGTTTTCGTGGGAAATTCCCCCGAGGGCCCCCGCCGGGAGGCCTACACCGAGGCCCTGCGGCCAGGCGTGCACACGGCGGGTGGGGGAGGGGTGGGGCGGAGGCATCGCCTGGGCAGTGACCTGAACCGCCCCGGAGTTTCACCCGGGATTTTCCGGGGGATTGTTTTTCGCCCAGGCTCGGGGCTCAGGTGAGCTGGAGGACGCGCTCCTCGAGCCGCTGGCCCCGCGACACACCCAGGATGAGCACGCCGGTCTGGAGCAGGTGGCCCACGACGCGGCTGATGACCTCCTCCGGCCGATGCGCCTGGCCATCGAAGCGCACGTGCAGCAGGTGCTCGCCCTCCAGGCGCGCGGCGGTGACGCCGGGGAGCGCCTCCAGCTCGGGCAGGAGGATGCTGCCCCGGGCCACCTGGACACGGAACTCGGCGCCCTGGCTCGTCAGATCGGCGATCGAGCCGGCCTGCACCAGCCGGCCCCGGTCGAGGATGGCCGCCGCGTCGCACAACTGCTCCAGCTCCTGGAGGTTGTGGCTGGAGACCACCACCGTGCGTTGGCCGCGCATGTCGAGGATGACCTGCCGCACCTGATGGGCGATGCGCGGATCCATTCCGGCGGTGGGCTCGTCGAGCAGCACGAGGGGCGGACGTCCCATGAGCGCCTGCGCCAGCGCCACGCGCTTGCCCATGCCGTGGGACAAGGCGCTCGTCTCCACGCCCCACGCCTCCATCAGACCGACCTTCTCCAGGGACTCACGCGCCTCGCGCTCGGGCGCCTCCAGGCCGCTCAGCCGGGCCCAGTACATGAGCAGCGGCCCCACCTTCCATCCCCCGGGCAGCACCGCGTCCTGCGGCAGCACGCCGAGCTTGCCCTTGAGCGCGCCCTCGGCGCTGGGGGTGACGCCCATCACCCGCACCTGGCCCTGGGTGGGCCGCAGGTAGCCGCACATCATGGAGAAGGTGGTCGTCTTGCCAGCGCCGTTGGGCCCGATGAGGCCGTACACCTGGCCGCTCTCGATGCGCAGGCTCACCCGCTCCACCGCGACCTTGGGGCCGAAGCGCCGAGAGACATCCACGAGTTCGATGGCGGGCTCGCTCACAGGTCCCTCGTGCGCAGCGCCGTGAGGGCGGAACCGAGGAACAGCAGCGTGAAGGCGGCATAGGCCGCCACGCTGACCGCCGCCGTGCGCAACGCCGGATCCAGCAGCTCCAGCGAGTACTTCAACGGCGAGAGGAAGCGCAGATAGCGCATGGGATTGTCCTCGTCGGCCAGGGCCGTCATCCACAGCACCGCCGAGAACATGAGGACGGCGAGGTTGAGGATGAGGCTCACCGGAGGGCTCGTCGTGACACAGGAGCAGAGCGAGGTGAGCGACAGGAAGGCGAAGGAGAAGACCGCGGAGGCCAGCCAGAAGCGCAAGAGGCTCTCACCGAAGTCCGCCAGGCCAAAGCCCGGCGTGCTGACCCAGGCGTACACACACAGCCCCAGGTCGAGCGCGAACACGAGGCTCAGCAGCACCGTGGCCTGCGCCAGCAGCTTGCCCCACAGCACCGACGAGCGGCGCGCGCGCACCGTGAGGTAGCGGATGGAGCGCGGGCCCACCTCGCCGCTCACCTGATCGAACCCCATCAACGCCACGTAGAGCGGCAGGAAGAAGAGGCTGAAGAAGAAGACCACCACGACCGCCAGGGGAATCCCCTCGCTCGGCACGGTCATCATCCCCGACTGCGTCATCTGCTGGACGAACGAGCGCAGGAACGCCGCCACCACGAAGACCAGCAGTGAAAAAAGGCTGTAGAGCCCGAGCAGCGCCAGCACGCGCGTGCTGCGCAGGGTGCGCTGGCACTCGGCGCTCCAGATGACCGCGGTTTCTTTCAGTCCGTTCAAGGCCGCCCGACCCTAGCGGTCCCGGGAAGCGGTCGCCAGGATTCTCGCCCCCCAGGGAAGCACCGGGAATGGAATGGACGCCGGGAATGAGGCGGGTACCATGTCCACCCCCCACCTCGCTCCGCGAGACGCCCCCGCATGACGCTCTCCCGAGTCGCCCCCGCCACGCTGCTGCTGCCCCTGTTCTTCCTGCTCGTCGGCGCGGACGAAAGCGGTGCCCTGCCTGGAAGCTCCGAGCCGGAGGCCGAGGCCGCCGCGCTCGCGGAGGCCGGCGCGGGCGATGCCGGCACCCCGGACGGGGGTCTGGCCGAGGCGGGGGAGGGGAGTGATGCCGGCGTGATGCTGGGCCTGGTGCCCCCCCGGCCGGTGCCCTCGCGCGAGTCGGATCCTCCCATCGCCCACCTGCGTCCACTCCCCGCGAAGCAGGACGTGCTCGCCCGGGCAAAGAAGGACGCCAAGGGCCGGCTGGTGGTGCCGGGCCCCAACGGCGCCGTGCCGCTCACCATCGATCCCGTGCTCCAGGAGCAGCTCAAGCGCACGCTCGAGCTGTACCAGGTGCCCTTCGGCGCGGTGGTGGTGCTCGAGCCCTCCACGGGCCGGGTGCTCGCCATGGCGGAGCACTCGCAGTCGCGGCCGGACCTGCGCGGCCTGGCCACGCGCGCGGTGTTCCCCGCGGCCAGCATCTTCAAGATCGTCACCGGCGCCGCGCTGCTCGAGGCGGGCCTCAAGCCCGAGGCGGAGACGTGCTTCCACGGCGGCAAGCGGCGCATCTCCGCCAAGCTCCTGGAGGACAGCGCGAGCGACGGCCAGTGCCACTCGCTCGCCGCCGCCATGGGCAAGAGCGCCAACGTCATCTTCGCCAAGCTCACCCAGCGCCACCTGTCGCCCGAGTCGCTGCGGCACGCCGCGGCGCGCTTCCACTTCAACCGGGACATTCCCTTCCCCGTGCCCACGGACGTGTCGCTCGCCGCCGTGCCGGAGGAGGATGGGTTCCGCTTCGCGCAGACGGGCGCGGGCTTCGGCGACGTGTACCTCTCGCCACTGCATGGCGCGCTCCTGGCGGCCGTGGCGGCCAACGGGGGCGTGTGGAAGGACCCCGTCCTCTTCGAGCCCGGCGCGGACGCGCCCTCCACTCCGGGGGAGCAGGTACTCTCGCCCGAGGTGGCACGCGGCCTGACGACGATGCTGGAGGCCACGGTCACCCAGGGCACCGCGCGCCGCGTCTTCCGCGAGCGGGGCATGCGCGTGCCAGGCGCGGTGGGCAAGACGGGGACGCTGGCGGACCGCACACCCTTCCGGGACTACTCGTGGTTCGTGGGCTTCGCGCCCAAGGACAATCCCAAGCTCGCCGTGGCGGCGGTCGTCGTCAACGAGCCGCTCTGGCGCATCCGCGCCGCGTGGCTCGGCCGCGAGGGGTTGCGCCTGGGCATGGCCCGCCTGCCTCCGGGCTCCCTCGCGCCCCAGAAGGACGACGCGCCCGACGTGCCCGTGGAGGAGGACTCCGAGGAGGAAGAGGCCTCGGAGGGCGAGACGCCCGCCCCCGCGGTGGCCGCGACGCCCGCCGCGACGCCTCCCGCGACACTCGAGGAGACGTCCGCCGCGTCGGCGATGTCCCAGCCCTGAGGCACTTGCTCACCGGGGCTTGAGCTGCACCAGCCCCGTGTCCACGAAGGACTGGAAGTACTTCAGCGCGTCCAGCTCGCCGAGCGGCGACATGCCGAGGATGGTGCCCACGTCGCGCTTGCCGTCGATGCGCGAGAGCAGGTAGCGCTCGGGCGTGGTGAGCCGGGTGGTCTTCAATTGCGCCGCCGTCACGCGCAGCGAGGGCACCTGGGGCGTTTCCAGCATCCGCCGCCGCAATAGCCCCAGCAGCGCCGCCGACGCCGAGTTGAGCAGTGCCTCCGTCTCCGGCGTGGGGGCCTGCTCATGGGCCCGGCGCGCCAGCGCCTCTCCGTCCCAGAAGTTGCCGTTCTCCAGGTGGGACTGGGCCGCCTGGATGAGCTCGAGCGTTTGGGACTCATCCCCCACCACGCCCACCTCCAGGTTCTTCACCTCTTCCTCAAGAGTGGGTGAGGCCACCGGGCGCACCCGTCCCGGCGGGGGCGTATTCACCACCCGGAGCGCCTCGCGCCGGTAGAGCGCGTACAGCCGCTGGTACACGAGGAAGTCCGAGGTGTGCAGCGTCTTCACCAGCTCGTCGATGCTCAGCCCCTCGCGCACGCGCTCCAACAGCGTCGCGTCCAGACTGCCGGCCCGGGGCATCTCCGGCAGCCGTGACTCGTCCACCTCCAGGTAGGCGCTCCCCGAGGGAAACGCCGCCCGCAGGGACTGCCACGCCGTCTCGCGGAACTCCCCCTCGCGGTGGATGTCCATCAGATCCACCCCCGCCTCCACGCCCTCGATCTGCGGCACCGCCCCCGCGTCGAAGGAGAACTCCCCCTCCTCCCAGCGGAACATGTCCAGCAGCGTCTCGCGGAACTTGAGCTGGAGCGTGCTGCGCACCGTCACCTCCGACACCCACCCGAGCAGCACGAGGATCTGCCCCAGCGGCACGTTCGCCTCGCTCTGCTGGGCATGGGCCTGGGCGAACTGCTCCGCGTTCAGGTGCCCCATGTGGATGAGGAACTGGCCCAGGTACTCCCGCGTCTGGTTGGAGCTCGCGCTGAGCACCTGCCCCTCGCGCAGGAGGATCATCTTGCGCACTCCCGCGCGCATGACGCGCAGCGTTCCCGAGACCCGCCGGCTGCCGAGGTAGGCGACGAGGTCCTTCAAGGGCATCGTCGAGAAGTCACCTGACAGGCCGCGCATCGCGTCACATCCTCATGAACGGAATGATGGTCCGAATCTACTCGAAACCCGATTGCCACCTCTGTGACCAGGCGAGGGAGGTGCTCGAACGCGTCCGCGCCCGCATCCCCTTCGAGCTGGTGGAAGAGGACATCCGCGCGAGTCCCACACTCCTCGCTGCCTACCGCTATGACATCCCGGTGGTCATTTTCGAGGGAATCGCCACCTTCAAGCACCGCCTGAGGGAAGAGGAGGTCGAGGAATGTCTCCGGCGGGGCACAGGTGGCACGCACGTTGCTGAATCCAAGGGCCAGGGAAAGTAACTCTCTTCCCACCCCTAGGAAAAACAGGGGGATGGACGGAGCGGCGGGCAAGCAGGGGTGGGTAGGGCTGTAAACCTGGGAACTAGTCCCTGGGAACCATTGAAAAAGGTTCAGGTCGGAGGAGGTCGCGGTGGAGTGGAGGCACACGAAGAAGGCCGAGCAGGCGCTCACGGTGCTGGTGGTGGAGCCGCGGGCGGCGGACCTGGAGCAGACCCGGATGACGCTCGGCGAGGCGGGCTTCCGGGTGGTTCCGGTGACGCGCTTCGACGCGGCGAGTCCCCTGTTCGAGGCCATCCGCCCGGACGCGGTGGTGCTCGCGGCCCAGGGGCCGGACTTCGCGGCGGTGCAGGTGGCGCGCCGGCTGCTGCAGCTGTGCCGCGGCACGGTGCCCATCCTCTATCTGGTGGACTCGCTGGACGTGGCGGCCGTGCGCCACTGTCTGGACAAGGGGCAGGGGGTGGACGTGGTGACGCGCTCGAGCCTGGGCGAGGAGCTGGTGTTGCGGCTGCGCGCCCAGCTCCGGCTGCGCTCGGCGGTGCGCCAGGCGATGCTGCCCACCGAGGCCCACTCCACCGAGGCCCTGAGGGATCCGCTCACCGGCCTGTACAACCGCTCCTTCCTGCTCGAGCTCATCGGCCTGGAGATCCGCCGCACCGAGCGCTTTGGAGGAACCTTCTCGCTGGTGGCCGGCTCGCTCGACGACTTCCGCGCGCTGCGCAAGGAGTCCGGCCGCGCCATCGCCGAGCGGCTGCTGGTCTACAGCTCGGTGGTGTTCAGCCAGACGGTGCGCGAGGCGGATGTGGTGGCGCGCGTGGGCGAGGATGAGTTCATGGTGTTGCTGCCCACCACGCCCGCCGAGGGCGTGCCGGACGTGATGACGCGCGTGCGCGAGCGCTTCGCCCTGGCGCGTCTGCAGGTGGAGGGACGGGTGCTGCGTCCCTCGCTGACGTTGGGCGCGGTGAGCTACCCGGACATGGTGGGCTCGCCCGTGCAACTGCTCAACGGGGCGTTGCAGGCCCTGCGCAGGGCACGCGACACGCGCCGTGGCGCCGAGCTGGAGATGATGGTCTGACGCGGAGACGCATCCACGATGGACGTCTCACGGAGTGGAATCGAGATGGATAGGGCGAGGGGAGGCGAGGGGATGGATCGGATCGCGGTGTTGGTGGTGGACGACGAAGAGCAGGTGCGCACCTTCCTCGCCGAGCTGCTGGGCAGCTCGGGCTATCAGGTGCGTTGCGCGTCCAGTGGTGCCCAGGCCCTGGAGATGCTCTCCGGCGGCTCGTTCGACGTGGTGCTGCTGGACGTGATGATGCCGGAGATGAGTGGCCTGGACGTGCTGCGGCGCTACCGGGCCTCGGGCGGCGGCGCGCCCGTCATCGTCCTGTCGGCGCTCTCGGGCGCGGATGACGCCATGCGCGCCATGAAGCTGGGCGCCAGCGACTACCTGTCCAAGCCCTTTGGTGGGGACGAGCTGGAGGATGCCCTGGCGCGCGCGCTCGGCAACCGCCTGCCCGCGAAGCAGGCCGCGGCGAGCGCTCCGGTGATTTCCCCGGCGACGAAGGACGACGGTGGCGGCGAGCGCATCCTCATCTCGCACTCGCCCGCCATGCGCCGGGTGCGCGCGCTGGTGGAGCGCATCGCGGACACGGACGTGCCGGTGCTGCTGCTGGGCGAGTCCGGAACGGGCAAGGAGGTCATCGCCCGCGAGGTCCACGCGCGCAGCAACCGCCGCAACCGCCCCTTCATCAAGGTGAACTGCGCGGCGCTGCCCGGCGAGCTGCTGGAGAGCGAGCTGTTCGGCCACGAGCGCGGCGCCTTCACCGGTGCCACGGCAGAGAAGCCGGGCAAGTTCGAGCTGGCCGACCAGGGCACCATCTTCCTGGATGAGATTGGCGAGATGGCCATCCGCCTCCAGGCCAAGCTGCTGCAGGTGTTGCAGGACGAGGAGTTCTTCCGTGTGGGCGGCAAGAAGAGCGTCCGCGTGGACAGCCGCGTGGTGGTGGCGACCAACCGCGACCTGGAGCGGGAGATCGAGCTGGGCAACTTCCGCGAGGATCTCTTCTACCGCTTGAACGTGGTGGCCATCCGCCTGCCCGCGCTGCGCGAGCGCCCCGAGGACGTGGTGCCGCTGACGGACCACTTCCTCAAGAAGTACGGGCGTGGGTTCATGAGCGGCGTGGCGGAGCTGCCGCCCGAGGTGCTGCGCGCCTTCACCGAGTACGAGTGGCCCGGCAACGTGCGCGAGCTGGAGAACATGGTGCGCCGGCTGTGCGTGCTCAAGGACGCCACGCTCGTGCTGGACGAGCTGCGCGCGGGAGGCCGGACGCCCGCGAGCGCTCCGTCGCTGCCCACGTCCTACGCGGGCGACGGCGAGGTCGACGCCCCCGCGCCCACGCCGCGCGCCGTGACGCCGGCTCCGCTGGCGGGTGTGGCCTCGTCGGTGCAGGTGCTGGAGATGCCGGCCCGGGGCAACACGCCCCCGGTGGAGCTGTCTCCGGGGTACGCGGTGACGCCCGCGCCGGTGCGCTACGCCAATCCGTTCGACGCGCCCCAGCCGCCTCCGCCGCCACCGAGCGTGCCCGAGGCGGAGATGTCGCTGAAGGAGATTGGCAAGCGCGCGGCGATGCTCGCCGAGCGCGAGGCCATCCTCGCGATGCTCCAGCGCACGGCGTGGAACAAGCGGCGCGCGGCGGGCAAGCTGCGCATCAGCTACAAGGCGCTGCTCTACAAGATCAAGGAGTGCGGCATCATCGATCCGCGCGCCGCGGCCGAGTTCTAGGCCGCCCGCGGGCGCCTTCGCGGGCGCCCGCTCGGGTCGTCAGTCCACCCGGATGACGACCTTGCCGAAGTGCGCGCCGCTCTGGAGGTACTCGAAGGCGGCGAGGGCCTCGGCGAAGGGGAAGACGCGGTCCACCACGGGGCGGATGCCGTGCAGGGTGAAGGCCCGGCTGAGCGCCTCGAAGGATTGGCGGTGGCCGACGAAGATGCCCTGCACGCGCAGGTTGTTCATGAGGATGGGGGTGACGGGCACCGCGCCCGCGCCGCCGCTGAGCACGCCGATGACGGACACCGTGCCGCCGGTGCGCACGGCGCGCAGCGAGCGCTCCAGCGTGCCCGCGCCGCCCACCTCCACCACATGATCCACGCCCACGCCTCCGGTGAGGTTCCGGGCCGCCTTGTCCCAGTCGGGCGTGTTCACGTAGTTGATGCCCTCGTGGGCGCCCAGGGCCCGGGCGCGCTCCAGCTTGTCGTCCCGGCTGGAGGTGAGGAGCACCCGCGCGCCCATCATCCGGGCGATCTGCAACGCGAAGAGCGAGACGCCTCCGGTGCCCTGGAGCAGCACGGTGTCTCCGGCCTTCAGTGCGCCCTGGGTGACGAGCGCGCTCCACGCGGTGACGGCCGCGCACGGCAGCGTGGCGGCTTCCTCGTCCGACAGGTACGCGGGCGTGGGCACCGCGCCGTCCTCGTGGAGCAGCAGCGTGTCGGAGAGCGCCCCATCCACGGGCCCGCCGAGCGTCTGGGCATGGGAGGCGCGCGTGGGCTCTCCGGCGAGCCAGTTCTGCGCGAAGAGGCCCATCACCCGATCGCCCACCTTCACGCGGGTGACACCCGGGCCCACGGCGTCCACCACGCCGGCTCCGTCCGAGTTGGGCACCAGGGGCAGCTTCTGCTTCGGGTTGTACTGGCCCCGCACCATCATCAGGTCGCGGTAGTTGAGGCTCGTGGCCTTCACCCGCACGCGCACCTGGAAGGGGCCGGGCTGCGGGTCCGGTCGCTCACAGCGCACCAGGTTATCCAATCCGAATCCACCGCGAATCTCGTAGGCGTTCATGGCCGGGGTTCTAACGCACCGCTCGTGGGGTGGGAGACCCTCGGGGCGGGGCGTGACGAGTAGCAAGCAGAGCGGTCCCTGGCCGAGCCGCGTCTCGGGTAGAACGTCACCGGAGGAGGGCAGGACACATGTACCTGGGCATCGACGTGGGGACGTCATCCGTGAAGGCCGTGCTCGTGGACGGACACGAGCACATCGTCGCCAGCGCCAGCGCGGCCCTGGAGGTCACCCGGCCGCATCCCGGCTGGTCCGAGCAGGAGCCGGACGCCTGGATCCGTGCCCTCGAGCACGTGCTGGACGAGCTGTCCGCCACGCACCGGGAGGCCCTGGCCGCTGTCGAGGGGATGGGACTGTCGGGGCAGATGCATGGCGCGGTGCTGCTCGGCGCGGATGACAAGCCGCTGCGTCCAGCCATCCTCTGGAACGACGGGCGCTCGGAGGCCGAGTGCCGCCTGCTGGAGGAGCGCTGTCCGCGCTCGCGCGAGCTGTCCGGCAACCTCGCCATGCCGGGCTTCACCGCGCCGAAGCTGCTCTGGGTCGCCGAGCACGAGCCGGACGTGTTCGCGAGGACGCGCAAGGTGCTGCTGCCCAAGGACTACCTGCGGCTGTTCCTCATCGGCGACCACGTCTCCGAGATGTCGGACGCGGCGGGAACGCTGTGGCTCGACGTGGCGAAGCGGGACTGGTCCGACGCGCTGCTCTCGGCCACGGGGCTCACGCGCGAGCACATGCCGCGCCTGGTGGAAGGCTCGGAGTCCTCAGGCCGGCTGCGGCCCGAGCTCGCTCGGCGCTGGGGAATGAGCCGCGCGCCGGTGGTGGCGGGAGGGGGAGGGGACAACGCGGCGAGCGCGGTGGGGATTGGAGCGGTGAAGTCCGGGACGGCGTTCGTGTCGCTGGGCACCTCGGGGGTGCTGTTCGTCTCCAACGCGCGCTTCTCTCCGAACACCGAGGGCGCGGTGCATGCGTTCTGCCACGCGGTGCCTCGCACGTGGCACCAGATGGGCGTCATCCTGTCCGCCGCGGCGAGCCTGGAGTGGTTGTCGGCGCTGCTGGGCGAGCCCGCCCCCGCGCTCATCGCCGCGGTGGGGGAGCGCGTGCGGGCACCGTCGCCGGTGAAGTTCCTTCCCTATCTGTCCGGGGAGCGCACGCCGCACAATGACGCCGGAGCGCGTGGGGCCTTCGTGGGACTGGCGCACGGGGACGGACGCGAGGCGTTGACGCAAGCGGTGATGGAGGGCGTGGCGTATGCCGTCGCGGACTGCATGCGGGTGCTGGCCGACGCGGGGACGCGGGTGGAGCGGGCGTCGGCGGTGGGTGGGGGCTCGCGCTCACCGCTCTGGTTGAAGATCCTCGCGAGCGTGCTCGACCGGCCGCTGGATGTGCATGCCGAGGGCGACTTCGGAGGCGCGTTCGGCGCGGCGCGACTGGGACGGCTCGCGGCGACGGGGGAGGATCCGTTCGCGCTCGCCGTGCCGCCGCCGGTGGCCCGGGTGGTGGAGCCCGATGCCGCGCTCGTGCCCCGCTACGCCGAGGAGTACGCCCGCTGGCGCCGCCTGTATCCCGCCCTCCGGCAGGAGCGGTGAGAGAGGGGTTGAATGATTCGTCCTCCTCGTATCCGCCATCGAGGCCTGCCTCCCGTGCGTCATCGCTTGTGGAGTGGGGAACTGCCCCGACTGAGAAGGGAGTTGCTCGCGCGGGACGTGATCCGCTTCGCCTTCTATCTTCCGCACGATCACCCTGAGATCGCAGAGGGAGTGAGCCACGCTGTCGAGGTCTACATGCATGGGGTGGGGCAGGGTCCTAAAACCATTCGACATTCATTCACTGACGACGACGAAGGCGATGCCTTGACTGTGGAGCGATGGAGCTACGTTCGTCGGCTTCTCTCGCCGGACCGTCCGTTCCGGTTCATTGAAGAACTTCCCGAAGACATCGCCGCTCGGATGGAGAAGCGGGGTTACGCGACGCGAGTGATCTTGGATGGAGGTCTTCGCAGCCGCAACGGCTATGAATTCCATTATCAGGCTCGAATTCCCTGGCGCACGCCTTCGTTGGATACAGTGAGCCTTCTATTCGCGACGCTTCCCACCGAATACCTTCATGAGCATGGGCCCACGAAGGTGCGAGAGCTTGCCTTGGAGATGGCTTCCCAGCTGCGATTCGCCTCGGGTCATGTTGGATTCGCGCTCCGCTTGTATTGGCCCTTGCGCCGTGCGGATGCATCCTTGCGTGCTGAACTCACCCGTCATCCGGGCATCGACTTACGGCCCGCCTGGTTCGAGGAGCAGCACCTGGGTGAACGAGTTGATGGCGTCCATTGGCTCAATTTTCTCGGCCAGCCTGTACTCGGCCAGGCAGGTGGGGCCGAGCTTCTGCGTTCACGTTTGCAAGCGGCTGATGCGACGGTGCACGAATTGGATGTGAACCGCGTCATGGTCTCTCTGGGACATGGGCCTGAGGCTGGAGACCTTTCTTTGGGATGCGAGTTGCCAACGTACCGAGAGTTCGCACGGGTGCTCGAACCCTGGCTGGAACCATTGCCCTTGTCCGAAGAGGCCGGATGCGAGGTGGAGCGCTATTCCGCAGTGGGGTTCACCCGAGAGGAGGCCCAGCGGTGGTCACGGCGCTTTCTTGATTGAGGCGTCATCTACGCGTGGTCTCAATAGCGGCCCACCAGGCGAGCGCTCGCTGCCCGTGGCTCGGGAACGCCCCACCTTTACCTTCCCACCATGGGAGGGAAGACCATGACGAAGACGAAACTGCTGCTGGCGGGTCTGCTCACGGGCGCGGTGGCACTCGGCACGGGATGCGCGACCACTGCCACCCGGGACACGGAGCCACCCACGCCCGCTACGACTCCAGGCATCGGCGGCGCGGGGCTGGATCCGAATCCGGACCACAACATCCCCAACGCGCCCAATGGCATCGATGGCGATCCGCTCAGCAACCCGGGCACTCCGGCCGCTCCCGCCAACGCGCCCAACCCGGACGGCGCGGTCGACTCCGGCGAGAGCCTGCCTCAACGCTAGACGTCCCCTCGCCCTCCACTCGAAAGGGCGAGGGAACACTTCCTCTCAGGAGCGCAGGGCCGCCAGGTCCTCGCGCCTGGGCAGCGCCGCGTAGGAGCCCGGCCGGGTGACGGTGAACGAACCGCACCGGCTCGCGAACTCCAGCGCCTGCCGCACGAGCGCCGTGTCGGAGGCCCAGGCCGCCAGGGTCTTCCGGTTGAGCCGCGCATCCACCACCGTCGAGAGAAACCCTCCGATGAAGGCATCCCCGGCCGCCGTGGTGTCGACGACCTGGACCTTGGGCGGCGTCACCTGCAGGCGCGTGCGCGCCGTCACCGCCGTCACTGGCTCCCCACCATCGGTGATGATGACCAGCGCGGCTCCAGCGGCCAGACGGGCCTGGAGCCAGCGCTCCTCGGGCTCGTCCCCCCGCAGCAGCTCCAGCTCCTCGCGCGCCAGTTTGATCAACTGCGCCCGGTCGAGCAGCGCGGTGACCCGGGCGGTGTCCACGCGGTGCTCCGGCCACAGGTTGGCGCGGATGTTGGCGTCCACGCTGATCAGGGCTCCCGCCTTCGCGGCCTCATCCGCCACCGCGAAGGTCGTGGCGGTGATGGCCTCTTCCGTCAGCGTGTTCGAGCACAGGTGCAGAATGGACGAGGCGTCGAACAGGTTCGCGGGCAGGTGCTCGGGCCGGTACAGCAGGTCCGCCGAGGGAGGCCGGTAGAAGTCGAAGCGGCGGTCTCCCGAGGCATCCCGGGACACGAAGGCCAGGGCCGTCTTGGCCGCGCGGGTGCGCTCGACGTGGCGCACGTCCACGCCGTGCGAGGCCAGCTCCGCGAGGATGAAGTCGCCGAACTGATCCTGGCCCAGCATGCCGACGAAGAGGCTCGGCACGCCCAGCCGCGCGCAGGCCACGGCCACGTTGGCGGGGGCTCCTCCGGCGTACGGCGTGAAGGTCTCCTTCTCGGTGGAGGCGCCCAGGCGGCTGGACAGCATGTCCACCAGGGCTTCTCCGAAGGCGATGAGGCGCGTCATGGGTGGCTCCCTCCTCTACGCCGTGGGCGGGGTCTTGCTCGCGGGATCGAGCGACTTGAGCGTCGCGACCACGCCCTGGGCGTCGATCTGCGCGCGCAGCTTCAGGTACAGATCGACGAAGCCCTGGTGCGCCGGAATCTGCGTGCCCACGACCTCCTTGAGCCCGATGAGCGTCATCGGCGAGTCGCTCGCCATCACCTTCTCGAGCAGGGGACGCGCGTTGGGCTCGTTGATGGGATAGGCCTCGCCCTTCTCGTCCTTGCCCTTGAGGTAGCGATCATAGGCGGCGAGGAAGAAGGCGATGCGGTGGTAGGGCCGTCCGTTCTTGAGGATCTCGTGCAGGGTGGGCAGCACGAAGCCGGAGATCTTCGAGCCGCCATCCATGCACAGGCGCGCGAGCTGATCTCCCACGGCCCGGTTGCCGAAGCGGCGCAGGAGCGTGTCCTTGTAGGACTCGATGTCGAGCCCGGGCAGCGACTTGAGCCACACGCCCGCGTCGTGATCCAGGAAGCCGCGCAGGTAGCTGAAGAAGAGCTTGTCGTGCAGGGCGTCGTCCACCTTGCGCAGGCCCGACAGGTAGGCCGGGTAGGAGAGCATCGTGTGGGACGCGTTGAGCAGGCGGATCTTCGCCTCCTCGTACGGGGACACGTCCTTCGTGAACATCACCCCCACCTCGTGCCAGTCGGGGCGGCCGTTGCGGAAGTCATCCTCCAGCACCCACTGGATGAAGTCCTCGCAGATGACCGGGGCGGCGTCGTCCACCTGGGTCAGCTCGCGCAGCTTCTGCCGGGCGGCGGCGTCCGTGGCCGGGGTGATGCGGTCCACCATGCCGTTGGGGAAGCCCACCTCGCGCTCGATCCACTCCGCGAGCTCCGGAGACCTCGCCCGGGCGAAGGCCACCACGGCGCGCCGGGCCTGGGCGCCGTTGTGGCGCAGGTTGTCGCAGGACATGACGGTGAAGGGCTTCACGCCCGCCTTGCGCCGGCGCTCCAGCGCCCCGACGATGTAGCCGAACGCGCCCTGGGGCGCTTCCGGGTGCGCCAGGTCATGCGCCACCGTGGGGTGCTCCAGGTTGAAGCGGCCGTGCTCGTCGATGAGGTAGCCGCCCTCGGTGATGGTCAGCGAGACGATGCGGATGTCTGGATGGCTCAGCTTCGCCAGCACCGCCTCGGCGCTGTCCGGGGCGTAGAGGTACTCGACCATGCACTCCACGACGCGTGAGACGTGCGAGCCGTCCGGCGCCATCTCGCTCACGGTGTACAGCCCGTTCTGCTTCTTCATCGCCGCGGCCATGGCGGCGTCCTGGGGCAGCAGGTTGATGCCGCAGATGCCCCAGCCCTCCTGGCCGGGCCGGGTGAGCGCGCGGTCGGTGTAGATGGCCTGGTGCGCGCGGTGGAAGCCGCCCACGCCGATGTGGGCGATGCCGGCGCGCACCTTCGTGCGGTCATGGCCGGGGCGGACGATGGAGGCGGGCAGGGTGGAGAGATGGGCCTGATCGAGGGTATGCATGGTCGAGGGGGTGCTTCAGCGGAAGGTGGGATGGTGGATGGCGACGCCGTTGGCGTCGAAGACGTGGACGCGCTCGGGGTTGAGCTGGGCCGAGACGTCGGTGCCCTCGATGGCGCCCACGTCGCCCTCGCAGCGCACCGTGAGCCGGCCGCCGGAGGGCAGGGCGAGGTACGCATAGGCGTCGCTGCCCAGCCGCTCGATCATCTGCACGCGCCCCTGGATCGTGCCGCGTCCGGGCTCGGCCAGTGACATCTGCTCGGGCCGCACGCCCACCGTGACCCGGGTGCCCGCGGCGAGCGCCGGCAGGCCCGTGGGCACGGCGAGCTCGCCCCCGTTCACCAGCTTGAGCACGCCGCCCTCGAGCGTGGCGTCCAGGAAGACCATCTGCGGCATGCCGAGGAAGCTCGCGACGAACTTGTTCACCGGGCGGCGGTAGAGCTCCTGCGGCGGGCCGCTCTGCTCGATGTGGCCGCCGTTGAAGATGACGACCTTGTTGGCGAGCGTCATCGCCTCCACCTGATCATGGGTGACGTAGATCATCGTCGCCTTGAGATCCAGGTGCAGCCGGGCGAGCTCCAGGCGCATCTGCATGCGCAGCGCCGCGTCCAGGTTGGACAGGGGCTCGTCGAACAGGAAGATGCGCGGCTCGCGCACGATGGCGCGGCCGATGGCCACGCGCTGGCGCTGTCCACCCGAGAGCGCCGCCGGCTTGCGATCCAACAGCGGCTCGAGCTCCAGGATGCGCGCGGCGCGCGTCACCTTCTCGTCGATGATCTTCTTGTCCACCTTGGCCAGGTCCAGGGCGAAGGACATGTTCTGGCGGATGCTCATGTGGGGGTAGAGCGCGTAGGACTGGAACACCATCGCGAGGTTGCGCTTGGCGGAGGGCGCCTCGGTGATGTCCTGACCGTCGAGCAGAATCTGCCCCGAGGTGACGGACTCCAGGCCGGCGATGAGGCGCAGGAGCGTGGACTTGCCGCAGCCGGAGGGGCCCAGGAAGACGCAGAAGTCGCGGTCCTCGACGCGCAGGTCCACGCCCTTGATGACGCGGGTGTCACCGAAGGACTTGGTGAGGGATTTGATTTCGAGTTGTGCCATGGACGTATTCCGTTACTTGACGGCGCCGAAGGTCAGGCCGCGGACGAGTTGTTTCTGCGAGCCCCAGCCGAGAAGCACGATGGGAGCGCACGCGAGCGTGGAGATGGCGGATAGCTTGGCCCAGAACAGGCCCTGCGGACTGGAGAACGAGGCCACCAGGGCGCTGAGCGGCGAGGCCTGGGTGGTGGTGAGGTTGATGGACCAGAAGGCCTCGTTCCAGTTGAGGATGAGCGACAGGAGCGCCGTGGACGCCAGGCCTCCGCGGCTCACCGGCAGCAGCACGCGGAAGATCTCCTGGAAGAGCGTGGCGCCGTCCATGCGCGCCGCCTCGAGGATGTCCCGGGGCACGTCGCGGAAGTAGGTGTAGATCATCCACACCATGATGGGCAGGTTGACGAGCGCGAAGATGATGACGAGCACGAGGCGCGTGTCGAGCAGGCCCAGGTCGCGCGCCATCAGGTAGATGGGCACGAGCACGCCCACCGCGGGCAGCATCTTGGTGGACAGCATCCACGTCAGGATGCCCTGGGTGCGCCTGGTGGGGTGGAAGGCGAAGGAGTACGCCGCGGGCACCGCCAGCAGCATGCCCACGAGGGTGGCGCCGCCGCTGGTGACGAGCGAGTTCCAGGCGAAGTGCAGGTAGTCGTTGGCCTCCATGATCTCCCGGTAGTTCTCCAGCGTGGGCTTGAAGAAGAACTCGGGGGGCATGGAGAACGCGCCCAGCTCCGTCTTGAAGCTGGTGATGACCATCCAGAAGATGGGGAAGAAGATGATGAGGGCGATGAGCCAGGAGCAGATGGCACGCACCGTGTCGGCGAACTGTCGGCGTTGTTTGAGGGCGGGCATGGTGGGGGAGTCCTAGGCCTGGGTGAGGGATTTGCCGAACACGCGCAGCAAGGCGGCGGCGACCACGTTGGCGAGCACCACGGCCACGAGGCCACCCGCGGACGCCGTGCCCACGTCGAACTCGAGCAGGGCCTGGGTGAAGACGAGGTAGGGCACGTTGGTGGTCGCATCCCCCGGGCCGCCGGAGGTGGTGGTGAAGATTTCCGCGAAGATGTTGAGCAGGAAGATGGCCTCCACCATGACCACCACGGCGATGGGCCGCGCCAGGTGGGGCAGGGTGAGGTAGCGGAAGATGGACACCGGCGTCGCGCCGTCCATCTGCGCCGCTTCCTTCTGCTCCTGATCCATCGACTGCAGGGACGTCACGAAGATGAGGATGGCGAAGGGCAGCCACTCCCACGAGACGATGATGATGATGGACAGCAGGGGCCAGTCGGAGAACCAGTTGATGGGGGTGAGGCCCACCAACTGGAACAGCCACGCGAACAGCCCCGACACCGGGTTCATCAGCAGGTTCTTCCAGATGAGCGCGCTCACCGTGGGCATGATGAAGAAGGGCGAGATGAGCAACATGCGCACCAAGCCCTGACCCGGGAACTTCGCGTCCACCAGCACGCTGATGAGCACGCCCAGCACCACCGTGATGACCAGCACACTGCCCACCAGCTTGAGCGTGGTGACCAGGCTGTTCAGGAAGCTCGACGAGGAGAGGAAATAGGAGAAGTTCTCCACGCCCGCGAAACCCCGGTTCTCGGGGTCGAGCAGGAGGTAGTTCTGCGTCGAGAAATACACCGTGAAGGCCAGCGGGACGATCATCCAGATGAACAGCAGGAGGATCGCGGGTGACGCCGTGAGGCGTCCGGCACGTCGGGATTCACGAGCGGCTTCGCTCATCGAGGTACTCCAAGGGGGGTCAGCGGTGGGGGTAGGGGCGGCGCGGCGCGCGTATCACTACTTGATGTAGCCCGCGCGCTTGATCGTGCGCTGCACGGACTCGTTCAGCTTTTTCAGCTCCGCGTCGACCTTGGAGCCGCCCGCGAGGGCGCCGGAGATGCTCTTGCCCACGAGCGTGCCGATGGCCTGGAACTCGGGGATGGTGGCGAACTGGACGCCGGTGTACGGCACGGGCTTGAGCGTGGGCGAGTCGGGGTTGGCCGTCTGGATGGCCTCCTGGGTGACGCGCGCGAAGGGCGTGGCCTTCATGTACTCGGCGTTGGCGTAGGTGGACAGGCGCGTGCCCGGCGGCATCGCGGAGATGCCATAGCGCTTGGCCACGAGGTTGGCGTACTCCTTGGACGTGGCCCACTGGATGAAGTCGAACGCGGCCTGCTGCTGCTTGGAGCTCTTGGGGACCGCCAGCGCCCACGTCCACAGCCAGGAGCTGCCCTTGGGGGTCACCTGGCGCGGCGCCTTGACGAAGCCCACCTTGTCCGGCACCTGGCTCTGCGTCTTGTCGGTGACGAAGGCCCCCGCCACGCTCGCGTCCACCCACATGGCGCACTTGCCCGCGTTGAACAGCGTGAGGTTCTCGTTGAACCCGTTGCTGCTCGGTCCCGGCGGGCCGAACTTGCTCAGCAGGTCCACGTAGAAGTTCACCGCCTGGCTCCACTCGGGCGAGTCGAGCTGGGGCTGCCACTTCTCGTCGAACCAGCGTCCGCCGTAGGCGTTCACGATGGTGGTGACGAGCGCCATGTTCTCGCCCCAGCCCGCCTTGCCGCGCAGACAGATGCCGTACACGTTCTTGGAGGGATCGTGCAGCTTCTCCGCGAAGCCGCGGATCTCCGTCCACGTGGGCTCCTCGGGCATCTTCAGGCCCTTGGCCGCGAACAGGTCCGTGCGGTAGTAGGTGATGGAGCCCTCGGAGTAGAAGGGCAGCGCGCGCAGCTTGCCGTCCACGCTCAACTGCTTGCGCACGTTGGGCATGAGGTCGTCCACGTCATACGTGGGCGAGAACTTCTCCAGCGGCAGGATCCAGTCCTTGCGCCCCCACATGGGCGCCTCGTACGCGCCAATGGTGATGACGTCGAACTGTCCGCCCCCGGTGGTGATGTCCGTGGTGAGCCGCTGGCGCAGCGTGTTCTCCTCGAGCACCACCCAGCGCAGCTCCACGTCGGGATGCTGCTCCGTATAGGTCTTCGACAGCGCCTGCATGCGGACCATGTCACCGTTGTTGACGGTGCCAATCGTCAGCGTGGTGGCGGCCAGGGCACTGCCAGAACCCAGCAGCAATCCGAGCCCAAAAGCGGTGCGGGCAGCGAATGATTTCTTCATGTGGCGACTCCGGGAACAGGCGCCACGACACACGCAGAACGCATGTCGGGCGGTCGGGGGAACTTTGAGGCGAGGTGTCGGACTTCGACACCCTCAGTCCATCAAATCCCCTCAACCTGATCCACGAGGATTCACCTCGATCTCGCTTATCTCAGGTGACGAGAGTTCAGCTGATGAGCATTCAGCCCCGATCGCGGCGCACCTGCGCCTTGCGGCCACGCAGCGTGGTCTGACGCAACGCGGCGATGACCTGATCCGCCAGGGATTCGGGAACCTCGACGAGCGAGTATGTGTCGCCAATCTGGATGGCGCCGATGCGCTTGCCTTCCACGCCCGCCTCGCCCGCGATGGCGCCCACGAGATCCGAGGGCCGCACGCCGGCCTGACGGCCCACGCCGATGAACAGCCGCGCCATGTCGAAGGACGCGTCGGGCGGTGCGCGGCGCTTGGCGCTGCGAGGCGCGTCCGGCCGGGTGCCGGGCGCGGGGCGCTCGCCGGAGCGGGGGCCGCGAGGCGCGCGGGGGCCCTTGTCCGACGGCGGCGTCACCAGGGGGATCTCCTCCTCCTCCTCGCTCTGGCCATCCACCTGCGCGTCGTGGAGCAGCTTCACCGCGGCGGCCGCTACGTCCACCAGGTCGAACTCGGAGCCGAGGCTCTCCACGACGGAGCGGTAGGAATCGAGCTCACCCGCGACGAGCGCCTCGCGCAGGGAGGCGCGCACGAGCTCCAGCCGGCGCGCGCGCAGGTCGGCCACGGTGGGCACGGTGGCCAGTTCGATCTTCTGGCCGGTGAGCTTCTCGATGTTGCGCAGCAGCCGGTGCTCGCGGGGCTCGGCGAGGGTGATGGCCACGCCCTCGCGTCCGGCGCGGCCCGTGCGGCCGATGCGGTGCACGTACGCCTCGGGCGCGTTGGGCACGTCGTAGTTGACGACGTGGGACAGCTTCTCGATGTCCAGTCCGCGCGCGGCCACGTCCGTGGCGATGAGCAGCTCCACCGCGTGGCTCTTGAACTGCTTGAGCACGCGGTCGCGCTGCGATTGATCCATGCCGCCGTGGAGCGCCTGGGCGCGCCAGCCCCGGCCGTTGAGCGACACGGTGAGCTCATCCACCTCGGTGCGCGTGCGGCAGAAGACGATGGCGGTGGTGGGCGCCTCCACGTCCAGCACGCGTCCGAGCGTGGCGGCCTTGAAGGGGCGCGGGACGATGTAGGCGACCTGGCGCACGCGGGGCCCGGTGCCGGCGGGCAGCTTCTCCTTGGCGATCTTCACGTGCACGGGCGAGTGCAGGTGCCGCTCGGCGATGGAGGCGATGCGCGGGGGCAGGGTGGCCGAGAAGAGCGCCGTCTGCCGCTCCTGGGGGGTGGCGTCGAGGATGGCTTCCAGGTCCTCGGCGAAGCCCATGTCGAGCATCTCGTCGGCCTCGTCGAGCACCACGGTGCGCAGGGAGTCGAGCAGGAGCGACTGGCGCTTGAGGTGATCCAACGCGCGTCCGGGCGTGGCGACGACCACGTCCACGCCGCGCTTGAGCACGCGCAGCTGCTGGCCGATGGGCTGGCCGCCGTAGAGCGGCAGCACGCTCACGCCCATCTTCTGGCCATAGCGGTGGATGGCCTCGGCCACCTGCATGGCCAGCTCGCGCGTGGGCACGAGCACGAGCGCGGACGTGGAGAAGGGCGCGCGCTGGCCCGGGGTGAGCCGCTGCAAGAGCGGCAGGGAGAAGGCGGCGGTCTTTCCCGTTCCCGTGGCGGCGATGCCCAGCAGATCCTTGCCGGCGATCAACGGGGGCAGGGCGGCGCGCTGGATGGGCGTGGGCTCCTCGTAGCCGAGCGAGCTGAGCGCCTCCACGAGTGGGGCATCCAGGCCCAGTTCTTCGAAAGTGGGGATGGTATCGGAAGGGGTGTTCACGTTGCGGCTGCTTGTAGCACCGCCTCCGGCTCAGGTCTCTCGGCTCGGCGAGCAGGACGCGGAGGACGGGTGCGAGGACGGGTTCAAGGTGAGAATGAACCGGGCGCCGCCCTCGGGCCGGTTTTCCGCGGTGAGCGTTCCGCCCCCCCGCAGCACGTACTCCCGGCAAAGGGCGAGCCCCAGGCCCGCACCCTTCGTGGAGGACGGAGGGGTGAAGAAGGGGTCGAAGAGCCGGGGCAGCTCGTCCTGGGGAATCCCCGGCCCGTCGTCCTCCACCACCACCTGGACGTCCCGGGCGGTCCGCCAGGCCTTCAAGAGGATGTGGGCGGGGCGCTCGGACCCGGCCTCTTCCAGCGACCGCGCCGCGTGGAGCAGCAGGTTGAGCAGCACCTGCATCAGGTGCCGCTGTCCCAGTCGGACGGTGGGCAGCTCCTGGGGAACGTCCAGGAACACCTCGCTCCGGGAGTGAAGCCGCGACAGGGCCAGGCGCCGGGCCTCTTCCATGGCCTCGCGCAGCGAGCCCTCCTGCCCGGGGGAGTCCATGGGGTGCGAGTACTGCCTCAAGTCCGCCATGATCCGCTGGATGCGCAGCACGCCCTGGCGCGTCTCGTCGAGCAGCTCGTGCAGCTCCGCCACGTCGGCGGGCTTGTCCGTGCTCGTCAGCGCGTGCTGCAGGTAGTGCAGGTTGGACTTCACGAAGGCCAGGGGGTTGTTCACCTCGTGCGCCACGTCGGCCGCGAGCTGCCCCACCATCATCAGCCGCTCCATGTCCGCGCGTTCGCTCTCGGCGCGGCGCCGCAGCCGCTCGCTCTCGGCCAGCCGCTCCAGGGCCTGGAGCCGCTCCTCCTGGGCCAGTTGCTCCGCCTGGCGCAGCCTCTGGTAGTTCTTCCCCGCGTAGAGCCCCACGCTGCCGAGCGCCCCATAGGTGAGCATCTGGGGCAGGAAGGTGCGCGGCGGAATGTCGGCCAGGACGTTGATCAGCGCCACCGCCCCCACCATCGCCACGAGCGACACCAGCGTCGGCAGCCGGGTGTTCGGAGTGAACATCGACAGCAGCAAGGGCACGCACACGAGCGTCATGAGGTAGGGGCTCTCGGGCCCTCCGGTCAGCAGGATGAGCTCGGTCATGCACACCAGGCACGCCAGCCCGGACAGGAGCCCGGGAACTCCCGGCGTCATGTGCCCCGAGCGCACCCCCACGCCCAGCAGAACGAAGCTCGCGGCCAGGGAGAGCTGCACGAGCACCCTGTCCTCCACCTCCGCCCAGACGAAGCCCAGGATCGCGCAGTGGACCACCATGGACACCAGGGTGATCGCCGCGGAGACGAAGAAGACCCGGCTGTTGACCCGGCGGGCGGCGAGCGTGGTCTTCATGGGGGATTCATGGGGGGATGTTCAGGTTGCCATGGGGAGGCTTCACACGGAGCGGGCTGGTGGGGGGGTCCGGGGAAAATATCTGGTTTCGGACATTGGCTGAAACTTCGCTTGCCCGGAGCGAAGTGCCGCTCGAAGGGGGCGCGTGGAGTCGGCCCTCATGAATCCTCTCGTCCTGCTCGGATGTGGTGACACGTTGACGCGACTGGCGCTCGTGGAGGCGCCGCGCGGGCGCCCCGTGCGGGCGGTGACGCGCGACCCTGGCCGCCGGGAGCGCCTGGCGCGCGCGGGCGTCGCGCTCGTGTCCCTGGAGGAGGCCGTGGCCTCGGCGGCGGGGGCGGAGGTGGTCATCTCCATTCCTCCCGACGCCAGCCTCGACGCGTTCCTGGCCGAGGCGCTCACGCGGGCTCGCCCCTCGCGCCTCGTCTATCTGTCCTCCACGGGCGTCTATGGGAGCGCGCGGGGACACGTGGACGAGGACACCCCGGTGCAGCCCGAGGCGCCCAACGCCCGGGGACGGCTGGACGCGGAGGCCGCCTACCGGCCGCTCGGGGGCATCGCGCTGCGCATCGCGGGCATCTATGGTCCCGGCCGGGGCATGCACGAGCGCGTCCTCGCCGGGACGGCCCGCATCCCCGAGAGTGGGGGAGGCCGCATCTCTCGGGTGCATGTGGATGATCTGGTGGAGGCCCTGCGCGTGGTGTTGGAGCGGGGCACCCCCGGCGCCACGTACTGCGTGGCGGATGACCGGCCCGCCACCCAGGCGGAAACCCTGGGCTGGCTGTGCGCGCGGCTGGGCGTGCCTCCACCCCCCACGGTGCCATTGGCCTCGCTGCACCCCTCGCTCCGAGGAGATCGGGCCATCTCCAATGCCCGCCTCAAGGCCCTCGGCTGGCGGCCACGCTACCCGGACTTCGTCGCGGGCTTCTCGGCGCTGCTGGCGGACCGCGGCGGCTGAAGTCCATCGGCTTCTTTCCGCGTTCAGCCGTTCAGCACAGTCAGCACAGAAGATGGGCTTTCCGCTGGATGAAGGTCAGGTCCAGGATGACGAGGCCTGGATTCACCAAAACGTTACGACCGTGTACGGACCGGGTTCTCTTCCGGGGCTCGATGCTGTCAGGCTACGGGTTTCGTTTGTTTCAGACCGTTGCCGGATGCGCGGGCGGGGGAACGCGAGAACGGCGAGAAGGGGCCATATGTCCACTTTGCTAGCGGCGTTCAACGAGGGTGTCAGCCATTCGATCGCCGGCCGCCACGAGGCCGCTCTCCAGGTATTCAACCGGGTGTTGGCCCAGGATCCCCACCATGTGCTGGCGCTCAGCGCCAAGGGCTCCGCGCTCACCAGCCTGGGCCGGCCGCGCGAGGCGCTCAAATGCTTCGAGCGTGCCATTGATCTGGATCCCGAGACGGCCGCGCACTACCGCAACGCGGCGCTCTGCCAGCTCGAACTGGACGAGCCCGAAGTCGCCCGGACCCTTCTGGAGCAGGCCCAGATGCTCAACCCCGAGGACGGCTGGCGCGAGGGGACGGCGGTGGAGATCACCCAGTTGGGCGAGGCGCTGCTGAAGGAGTCGGGCAAGCAGCGCACCCGGGGAATCGGACTGACGGGCAAGGCGCGCTACCGGCATGCGCGTCATGTGCTGGAGGTGGCGCTGGAGCTGCACCCGGGCGAGACGGACGCGGCGCGCGCGCTGGCCGAGGTCTGGGCGCACCTCGGGGACACCGAGAAGCGCGACCACTACAACCAGCTCGCCGTCCGGTTGATGCGCCCCGTCGCGAGCTGAGGGCTCGCCCCCGTCCATCGCTCCGGGATGGGGGTCCCCGGCGGAGAAAAAAATCGGGGAGAAAATCAGCGGTATGCCGCCCGGGCGGCTCCCGCGTCCTCCAGTGTGGATACCGAGTCGCGAGGTCCCACCGTGAAGGACACAGCCATCATCCAGGAGACGCCGGGAGGAGAGAGGGGTCTCGCCCTCGACTTCGACGCGCTCGTGCTGGGTGAACAGGCCGCGCTCCTGCGGCTGGCCCGCCGGCTCGTCTGGGAAGGAGAGGAGGCGAGGGACCTGGTGCAGTCCGCCCTGGCCGACGCCTACGAGAAACGTCACACCTTGAGGGATCCCCGGGCGGGCCCGGCCTGGCTGCGGCGCATCCTCGTCTCGCGCGCGATGGGCCACCTGCGCCGGCGGCGGGTCTGGCACGTGCTGCGCGAGGCGTTGGACCTGGGTCCCTCCGCCCCGCCTTCCCCCGAGGAGTCCTTCACGGGCGCCGAGCGGTGGCACGCGTTCGGCCGGGCCTTGCGCACGCTCCCGGCCCAGCAGGCCACGGCCTTCTCCCTGCGCTACCTCGAGGGGCTCGACCTCGAGGCCATCGCCGACGCCATGAACATCACCCGCGGCACGGTCCGCATCCACCTCTACCGGGCGCTCCAGAAGCTCAAGGCCGCGGACGCGCTGCGAGGAGACACCCCATGAGCTGCCAGGACTTCGCCGCGGCCCTCGTGGACGAGCAACTGCCCCGGCCTCCGGGGCTCCAGGCCCACCTGGAGCACTGCGAGGACTGCCGCGCGCTCGCCCGCTTCCATTCCTCCTCGGGGCGGCTGCGGCTTCCCGAGCCGCCTCTTCCTCCGGCCTTCACGCCCGAGGCGATCCGCGGGGAGGTGCGCCGCCGCCAGTACCGCCGCCGGTGGGTGGCCGGCGCGGGGGCGACCTGTGCCGCGGCGTTGCTGGCCTTCGCCCTCTCGGTGCGGGACGAGGCGCCGGAGCACGTGCCGGAGCCGGGCGCGCCGATCGAGGGCGTGCTGCTGGCCGAGCCCACCCCGGGCACCGGGGAGACCCCCTCGGACACCTGGGCCCGGGGGGACTCCGAGCTGGAGACCCTGGTGCGAGAGGTGGACGGCTACACGCGCACCCGTCCGGCCGTCGAGGACAGGGCGTACGCCGCCTTCGGCCTGCTCGCCACCTGGGTGCGTCCGCCGGAGTCCACGGCGCTCGACGCCGAGCCCTTCCGGACGGCCCTCCGGGTCATCCATCCGTCGCGGTCGCAGTGAAACGCAGTGTGTCCAACAAGGAGAGTAGAACCATGCTGAAGAACCTGTGGTGTGCCCTCGCCGTCCTCGCCGCCGTGCCCGCCTTCGCGCAGGACAATCAGTCGGTGGTGACGGTCAACGCGGACAAGGGAGCCGGGAGCGAGCGCAGCGTGCGCATCGTTCGCACCCGGGGCGGTCCCCTGGGGCCGGCGTCCTCGGGGATTCCTCCGGAGCTGGTGGAGAAGCTGGATCTGCCCAAGGCGACGGTGCGCAAGGTCCAGGATCTCATCTTCGACTCCAACCAGGAGCTCATCTCCCTGGAGGCGGAGCACAAGCGGACGCAGCTCGCGTTGGAGCGGGAGCTGCGCCAGGACGCCCCCAATGAGTCCACCGTGAAGGATCTGGTGGAGAAGGTGGGCCGCGCCGAGACGGTCGTACGGCAGAACCGGGTGGCGTTGATGGTGACCATCAAGAAGCTCCTCGGCCCCGACACCTGGCGGAAGCTGGAGGCGGAGATGAACACCCATGCCTTCCCGGCCATGCCGCCCATGCCGCCCATGCCCCCCTTTGGCACCGCGCCTCGGGCGCCCGCGGCTCCCCCCGCGCCGCCCCCGAGCCCGTGAGCCCGGGGGACGGGCGTCCCGCCCCCCCGGAGCGGTGACGAGCCCACATTCCGTGAGACCGGCCCTTTTCGTCCGCTGGCGCCAGTGGACATAGTTCCGGTCCATGGACAATGACCCGAAGGGTGCCTCGCTCGACGCGGATGCAGCTCAGTTGCAGCGCCTGGGCTATGCGCAGCAACTCCTCCGGGAGATGGGCGGCTTCTCCAACTTCGCCGTCTCCTTCTCCATCATCTCCATCCTCACCGGAGCCGTGACGCTCTACGGCCATGGTCTGCGCTTCGGTGGGCCTTTCGTCATGGCGGTGGGCTGGCCGCTGGTGGCGGTGATGACGCTGATGGTGGCGGCGAGCCTCGCCCAGCTCGCCTCCTCGTTCCCCACCGCGGGAGCGCTCTACCACTGGTCCGCCATGCTGGGCGGGCCCCGGGTGGGCTTCTTCACGGCGTGGCTGAACACCATCGGCCAGTTCGCCATCACCGCGGGCATCGACTACGGCCTCGCGGAGTTCGTCGCGGACATGCTCGGCTGGCCCCGTGAGCGCGGCTATGTGCTGCCGCTCTACGCGGTCATCCTCATCTCCCACGCGGTGCTCAACCACGTGGGCGTGCGCGCGGTGGCGCTGCTCAACAACCTGTCGGCCTGGTACCACGTGGCCGGGGTGGCACTGCTCATCGGCGCGCTGGTGGCCTTCGCGCCCCGGCGCGACCTGGGCTTCCTCTTCACGCGCTTCACCGCCGAGGACCACGTCTACTCCTACGGCTTCCTCATTGGCCTGTTGCAGGCGCAGTGGACGTTCACCGGCTATGACGCGAGCGCCCACGTGTCCGAGGAGACGAAGGACCCCACGCGCAACGCCCCCTGGGGCATCTTCCTGTCCGTGGCGGTGAGCGCGGTGGTGGGCTACGTGCTGCTGGTGGGGGTGACGCTGGCCATCCGGGACCTGCCGGTCGCGGCCGACGCGCCCAACCCCTTCCTGTACGTGCTGCGCGATTCGCTCGGGCCCGCGCTCGGCGGGGCGCTGGTGTGGGTCGCCATCGGGGCCATGTGGTTCTGCGGGCTGTCCTCGGTGACGTCCAACTCGCGCATGCTCTTCGCCTTCGCGCGCGACGGGGGGTTGCCGGCCTCGCCGCTGCTGGCGCGTGTGTCGCCGCGCTTCCGCAGCCCGCATGTGGCCGTCTGGGTGTCCGTGGTGGCGGCCTTCGTGGTGGCCATCTGGAGCGGGGCCTACGCGGCCATGGTGGCGCTCAGCACGCTGGCACTCTACGCCTCGTATGCCGTGCCCATCTGGGTGGGCTGGCGGGCCCGGCGCAATGGCACCTGGTCCCACCGGGGCCCGTGGGACCTGGGGCGCTTCTCGCCGCTCGTCAATGGGGTGGCGCTCGCCTGGTGCGCGGCCATCATGGTGCTCTTCGTCCTGCCGCCCAACGAGCTGGCGGGCTACACGTTCGCCGGCTGTCTGGCCCTGCTCGTCCTCTACTGGGTGGCATTCCAACGCCATACCTTCGTGGGACCCAAGGTGACGCTGATTCACCCGGCGTCCTCCCCGGCACCCACGGCTCCGGCCCAACCTGGGACGTGAGCCCGGCCGCGTCTGGTGCTAGCTAGGTAGAGGGGAATCCTCCCCGCCCATGTCTGGAGCCGTCCCCATGAGCAAGCGGCAGCAGTCCGAATCCTCCGAGCTGGTGGCCGCCGCGGCGGCGATCGAGGAGGAGCTGCGCAAGTTCGAGTCCCTCGCCCAGGAGGTCCGCACCGGGCCCCTGCGCGCGCAGAAGCACCTGGAGAAGATGGGCCACCTGCTCAACTCCGTGGCGGACTGCGACGAGCGGCTGGTGGCGCACATGCGCTCGCTGCTGGGTGTGCTCAATGGCTGGAGGGATCGCCAGCAGGCGCTGGCCTCCGAGGTGAACAGCCGCGCGCAGGAGCTGCAGGAGCGCACGCGGGTGTACCAGTCGCTCATGGAGCGCTTCGCCGGCCTGGGGCAGGAAGCCGGCTCGCTCAGCGCGACCATGCAGGGGCTGGCGGGCAGGACGCAGGGCGAGCCGGTGAAGCCCGAGGAGCTCATCAGCTCGCTGCAGGGGGTCAACGAGCGCATGGCGCGGGTGGCCGAGAACGCCCAGGCGCTGGCCAACGACGCGCGGGAGCAGGACTTCGTGGACATCTCCCGCGACGCCGAGTCGCTGCGCCAGCAGCTCCTGGCGGCGCTCAACCGGGCCAACCTCCTGCAACAGAAGCTGCACCCGGCGAACGCCTGAGTCCTCAGGGCGCCTTGGGCGGCTTCCTCGGCAGCTTCGTGCCGCCCAGCTCCAGCACGTGCTGGAAGTGCTCCGCGGTGACGGGGGCCACGCTCAGCCGGCTCCGGGTGATGAGCGGGAAGTCCCCGAGCGCGGCAGTGGCCTTGACGGTGGCCAGCGTCACCGGCTTCTGGAGCGCGACGAAGGGGCCCATCTGCACCGAGGCCCAGTCCTCCCCGGGCGCCGTGGGGTCCTCGGTGGGGGAGGTGAGCACCCGGGCCACGCCTACCACGGCCTTGTCCTCGTTGGAGTGATAGTAGAGACACAAATCCCCGGGCTTCATCGCCCGGAGGTTGTTGCGGGCCTCGAAGTTGCGCACTCCCGACCACTCCGTCCGTCCCTCGCGCTCCAGTTGGGCGTAGGGGTAGACGGATGGCTCACTCTTGATCAGCCAGTACTGGGGTTTCGCCATGACGGCCCATGCTAGATAGCGCGCCCATGGCCATCCAGGGATACGACGCATTCGACGCAACGGACCTCGCCGGGCTGGTCCGTACGAAGCAGGTCCACCCCTCCGAGCTGGTGGAGGAGGTCATCACCCGCATCGAGTCCATCAACCCACGCCTCAACGCCGTGGTCCACACGATGTACGAGCAGGCGCGCAAGGCCGCCGCGGGACCGCTGCCGGAGGGGCCCTTCGCCGGAGTGCCCTTCCTCGTGAAGGACCTGGATGGCTATGTGAAGGGCGAGCCCTTCACCGCGGGCTGCCGGGCGCTGGTGGGCTTCGTGCCGGACCACGACGCGGAGCTCATCGCGCGCTATCGCCGCGCCGGGCTCAACTTCGTGGCCAAGACGAGCACCCCCGAGCTGGGCATCCTCGGCGTCACCGAGTCGGCGCTGCGGGGGCCGACGCGCAGCCCCTGGAATCCGGAGCACACGCCCGGGGGCTCCAGCGGAGGCTCGGCGGTGTGCGTGGCGGCGCGCGTGGTGCCCATGGCCCATGGCGGTGACGGCGGTGGCTCCATCCGCATTCCCTCGTCCGCCTGCGGCCTCTTCGGTCTCAAGCCGACGCGGGCGCGCAACCCCGTGGGTCCGGACTCCGGCGAGGGGTGGAACGGCTTCGTGCAGCAACACGTGCTCACGCGCAGCGTGCGCGACAGCGCCGCGATGCTCGACGTCACCCAGGGCTCGGAGCCGGGCGCGCCCTATGTGGCGCCGCCGGTGGCCCGGCCCTTCCTCCAGGAGGTGGGCGTGCCGCCGGGCCGGTTGCGCATCGCCTTCTCCACCGGCTCGCTCCTGGGCCGTGACGTGCACCCGGACTGCGTGGCCGCCGTGCAGGACGCGGCGAAGCTGTGCGAGGAGCTGGGGCACGAAGTGGTCGAGGACGCGCCGGTGTTCCCCCGGGACGAGCTGGTGCGCTCCTACTTCGTCGTCGTCTCGGCCAGCGTGGCCTACTTCCTCAAGATCATCGGCGAGTACCGGGGCCGGCCGGTGGAGCCGGGAGACGTGGAGCCCGCCACCTGGGCGCTCGGGCAGCTCGGCAACATCCTCACCGCGGCCGAGTTCCAGGCGTCCCGGGAAGCCATCCACGCGGCCGGCCGCATCACCGCGGCCTTCCACTCGCGCTACGACCTCTTCCTGGACGCGACGCTCGCCTATCCGCCCTCGCGCGTGGGCGAGCTCGCGCTCAAGCCCCTGGAGCTCGCCGCGCTCACGGCCCTGCGCAAGCTGCCGCTCAAGCCGCTCTTCACGAAGCTCATCGACGAGCTGGGGGCCAACGCCCTGGAGCGCACGCCCAACACCCAGCTCTTCAACATGACGGGACAGCCCGCCATGTCGGTGCCGCTCTACTGGAACGCCGCCGGGCTGCCCATCGGCGTGCAGTTCGCCGCCCGCTTCGGCGACGAGGCCACGCTCATCCGCCTGGCCTCGCAGCTCGAGCAGGCCCGGCCCTGGAAGGATCGCCAGCCGCTCGTGAAGTCACGCGGCTGAGGGCCGGACGCGGCCGATGAAGAGGGTGTGAAGGGGACCGCCCGCCTTGCCTCGCGCGGGCGTCTCTACCACCTCGGTGTCGAAGCCCGTCCGCTCGAGCCGCCGGGCGAAGGCGCGATCCGGCGAGGCCGACCACACCACCACCACGCCCCGTGGCTTGAGCGCGCGCCGCAGCCGGGCGAGTCCGCGCTCGCCGTAGAGCCAGCGGTTGTCCTCCTGGGTGAGCGCCTCGGGGCCGTTGTCCACGTCCAGGAGCACCGCGTCGTAGTGGCCCTCGGCCTCGCGCAAGAGCTCGCCCACGTCCCGCGTCTCCACCTTCACCCGGGGATCCTCCAGCGGCCGTCCGGCCAGCGGCGCGAGCACACCCTGGTTCCACGCGACGACCGCGGGCACGAGCTCCGCCACCACCACCTCGGCCGAGGAGGACAGCCGATCCAACGTGGCGCGCACCGTGTAGCCCAGGCCCAGCCCACCCACGAGCACCCGCACGCGCGCGCCCGTGAGTCCCGCGCAGGCCACCTCCGCCATCCGCTCCTCGGAGCCATGCTGGCGGCTGGACATGAGCTCGCGCCCGTTCACGCGGATGGCGAACTCCTCGCCGCGCTGGTGCAGCACCAGCTCCCCGCCATCCGGTGCGCTCGCCCGGTCAATCACCTTCCACGGCTTCATCGTCCCCGTCCCTGTCCCTCCCACCCCGCGGGGCCGGAAGGGACTCGTTCTCGGGGCGGGGTGTTAGCGGCTGGCCGCCGCCTCGTCCAGACCCACCTCCGCCATGAGCGAGGCCAGCTCCGCCTTGAGCTTGTCCTTGGCGCGGATCTCCAGCTGGCGCGCACGCTCGCGCGAGAAGCCGAAGTGCTCGCCCAGCTCGCTCAGCGTCATCTCCGAGTCGCCCATCACCCGGTGCTCGATGATGAAGCGCTCGCGCGGATCCAGCCGGGTGAGGGCCTGGCGGATGCGGGCGCGCGTCAGATCCGCCTCCTGGCGGTCGGCCACCTCATCCACCTGGGAGACGGACTCGGACTCCACGAAGTCCATGTGCGTGGCGTCGCCTTCCTCGCCCACCGGCGCGTCCAGCGACAAGTCCCTGCCGCCCATGCGCTGCTCCATCTCGCGCACCTCGGTGGCCTTCACGTTGAGCTTGCGGGCGATCTCCTCCGCGTCGACGATGTTGCCCTCGCCGGGGCCCATCTTCTCCAGCTCGCGGCGCGTGCGCGCCAGCGAGAAGAACAGCCGGCGCTGGGCCTGCGTGGTGCCCAGCTTCACCAGGCTCCAGTTCTTGAGGATGTAGTTCTGGATGTAGGCGCGGATCCACCACACCGCGTACGAGATGAGGCGGATGCCCTTGTCCGCGTCGAACTTCTGCACCGCCTTCATCAGGCCGATGTTCGCCTCCTGGATGAGGTCGGACATCTTGATGCCGTAGGAGCGGTACTCGTAGGAGACCTTCACCACGAAGCGCAGGTTGCTCGTCACCAGCTTGTGGCCCGCGGCCATGTCGCCCTGCTTGAAGCGCCGCGCGAGCGCCTGCTCCTCCTGCACGGACAGCAGCGGGTACTGGTTGATGTCCGCCAGGTAGGTGGAGAGGGTGTCGGCGGAAGAGAGGGAGGAGGAAGCTTGCATGGTGTCTCTCGGGGGTGGAAGACGTTGCGCTTCACGTCGATGCGTCGTGCCACTTCCCTTTAGCAACGCGGGTGCCAATGGTCGGGCGGATGGCATTTCGCAAGGACTTCGGGCACTTGCATCCAGGGCCCGCCGTGCTTAGGCCCCCAAGACAGTCATTCTTACAGGCGGGGGTTTGCAGTTTTTAGGGTGGTCGGGAACAAACCCTGCCGGTGGACGGACTCCGGCGCGCTTCGCCGCCTGCCCATGCGTTTCGGTGGTCTTCAAACGATCTTCCCGCGTGGCGAGGTCACTGTCCGTCAATGGACGCTCCCTCCAGACGGGGGAGCGAAAGCGTGGGGTGCTGGACGGAAGCCCCCTGGAAGCCGCGGAGGGGCGACTGCTCGATTCGCGGGGTTGTGGGTATTGATTGTGACATGAGCAACGGAAGCGAACCGGGGACCGGGAGCGACTCCGGGTCCGGGGGAGGTCTCGCGCCCCAGCCGACCCTGATTCCAGCCGATTTCCCCTACCGCGACCTCTTCCACTCCCTCGTCGAGGAGCTGCCCGACGCGATCTTCATCAAGGATCTGCAGGGGCGCTACCTCTTCATCAATGAGGCGGGCGCGCGCTACCTGGGCAAGCCGGTGGGGGAGATCCTCGGCCGCAAGGACGCCGATCTGGTGTCGCGGGAGGAGGCGCAGAACACGCTCGAGTTCGATCGCCAGACCCTGCTGGCGGGACGCACCCTGCACGCGGAGATGCACGAGGTGATGGCGGGTATCTCGCGCGAATGGCTCTCCACCAAGGGCGTCATCCGCCGGGAGGATGGCCAGGTGGTGGGGCTGTTCGGCATCGCGAGAGATCTGTCGCACGACCGGCGCAACGAGGAGGCCCGGCGCCGCAGCGAGGCGCTCTTCCGCGCCGCGGCCAGCAGCAGCTTCGACGCGTTCTTCCTCCTGCGGGGCGAGCCAGAGCAGCTGCGGCTGCTGCGGCTCAACGTCCACGCCGAGCGGCTGCTGGGCGGGGCGGCGGCCGACCTGGAGGGCCATCCGCTCTCGGACGTGCCTCACGCGGCCTTCATCGCACCGCGCGCGCTCTGTGACGAGGTGTGGCGCACGGGCGTGCCGCACGATGACGAGGTGGAGCAGGCACTGCCTGGCCGGGGGCGCCGCTGGTTCCGCCGTCAGTTGAGCGCCGTGGGGGATTGCATGGCCGTCACGGTGCGCGACATCACCGAGCAGCGCGAGAACCAGATGCGCCTGCGGCTCAACGAGCGCATGGCCTCCATCGGGATGCTCGCCGCGGGCGTGGCGCACGAAATCAACAACCCGCTGGCCTTCGTCTCCAGCAACCTGGGCTTCATTGGGGGCGAGCTGCGCCGGATGGAGCTGCCCCGGGACGACGCGCGCGAGCTGATGGACGCCCTCCACGAGGCACGCGAGGGCGCCGAGCGCATGCGGCTCATCGTCCAGAGCCTCCGGGCGCTGTCCCGGGGCGATCCGGTGAACACCCACCCCTTGGACTTGCACGAGGTGTTGGAGAACTCGGTCCATCTGGCCTGGAGCCGGCTGCGCAGCCGGGGGCGGCTGGTGCGCGACTACGGCGAGCTGCCCCAGGTGCTGGGCAACTCCGTGCAGCTCGCGCAGGTCTTCACCAACCTGCTCATCAACGCCGCCCAGGCGCTGCCCAAGCAGGGCGGGGAGATCCGCCTGGTGACGCTCATGCACGGCAGCTCCCAGGCGGTGGTGGAGGTGCGGGACAACGGCTGTGGCATCGCCCAGGAGAACCTCGAGCGCGTCTTCGAGCCGTTCTTCACCACCAAGCCGGTGGGCGAGGGCACGGGACTGGGCCTGTCCATCAGCCATGACATCATCCGGGGCCTCGGGGGCACGATGTCCGTGGACAGCGTGGTGGGGCAGGGCAGCATCTTCCGGGTCTACCTTCCCGTGGTGGACACGGGGCCCCTGGAGAAGCCTCCCCACGTGGCCTCGCTCCAACAGTTGGCGTAAGGGGCGGAAGTTTGTGTGCTATGCGCCCGCTCGGGCCGGGCGCGCCTCCACGTCGCGCGGAGGCGGTAGGGCCCGGTGAGACGGAAAGGGAAAGGCACGGATTCATGGCGTCACTGACCGAGACATTGACCAACGACACCAAGAAGGCGGCGGTCATCAACGACTGCTGCACGCTCATCGATGCCGAGGTCGCCGACAAGGGTGGCATCTCGGGGATGGCCATCAAGGCGGGCTACGCGGCCGTGAAGGGCATCAAGCCCGGGTTCATCAAGCAGGCCGTCGAGGATCTGCTCCCCGAGTTCTCCAAGGCGTTGGATCCGCTCTACCAGGAGGCCAAGACGGGCGGGAAGCCGGTCGCGGCGCACTTCACGTCGAACGCCTCGCGCGTGGCCGGGGCGCTGCTGGCCATCACCGACGCGAAGGTCAGCCACTCGAAGAGCGGCCTCATCAAGGGCACCTACGAGAAGCTGCGCGGCACGGCGGTGAAGAACGTCGAGTCCGCGGTGCCCCGCCTGAGCGCGCTCATCGCCAAGCACGCGGGCTGAGCCCGGCCAGAATCCTGACTCGGGACTGGACGGCGCGGGGGTAGGTGGGAGTATTCCTCCTTCGGACATACTCCCCCCCCGTCGTCGCTTCCCAGGAAGGATTCCATGAACCGAGTCGTTGCGGCGCTCCTCCTCGTGCTCTGGGGTTGCGGTGGGGATCGCGGCGCCCTCCAGGCCCTCATCCAGGTCGACCCCCAACTGCCCGCGAGCTGCATCGCCCTGGACGTGACCCGGGCGGATGGCTCGGTCCTCCAGAGCCAGAAGCTGGCCCGCCCCCTGGATCGCCAGGAGTTGCGCGTGGCCATCTTCCGGGGCGCGCTGCCCCAGGACATCCGGCTCCAGGCGCGGGCGCTGTGGGGCGCCGCGTGTGAAGAGCCCCTGCTGGCCAACGGGTGGAGCGAGCCCGTCACCGCGCGCTTCGAGCGGACGGTGGGTGCCGTCTCGCTTCGCCTGGACCTGCCGCCGCCGTCCCTGGACGCGGATCGCGACGGGTTCGTCTCCCAGGCAGAGGGCGGTCCGGATTGCGATGATGCACTCCCCCAGAGCCGGCCCGGCGTCCAGGAACTCTGCGACGCGAGCGCGGATCTCAACTGCGATGGCCTGTGGGGTTGTGATGACAGCACGTGCTCGCGGCGGGCGTGCTCCCGGACCGCCAGCGCGCTCGTCTTCACCAGTCCCGAGCAACAGGGGATCGCGGGCCAGTGCTCGCCCCAGCCCGTGATCGTGGAGCGCCGGGACGTCCTGGGCCAGCCGGCGGTGCCGAATCACGCCACCGCCCTTGAACTGTCCGCCTCGTCCCTCGAGGCCACGTTCTACGCGGATGCGGCGTGTCGCGCGCCCCTGGTCCCCACCATTCCGGCCCGGGCCAGAGCCCTGTCCTTCTACGTCCGGGGCACTCGCGCGACGAGTGGACTGCTGACCGCCTCCTCGGCGTTGGGGGAGGCCTCGCTGGCGCACACCCTCGTTCCGGGGGACCCAGCGAAGCTCGCCTTCTCCTCCGCCTCGGACAGCGGCCTCGCCGGAGAGTGTGTCCCCCTGACACTCGAGCGGCGCGACGCGTACGACAACGCCGCCCCGGGTCCCCGGCGGACGGTCTCGTTCTCGCCCGCGCCCTCGGCGCAGCTCGCGTTCTACTCGGACGCGTCTTGTGGCACACGGCTGTCCTCGGCCACCTTCCCGGAGGGCGCCGTCTCGCTGACGCTCTATTTCCGGGGGACCCGGGCTGGCGAGGCCTCGATCGTGGCCTCCATGGAGGGGAGCGCCAACGCACGGTTCACGCGCGGGGTCAACGCGGGGCCCGCCTCGAAGCTGACCCTGAGCCTTCCCGGGCAGGCGGTGCTGGCCGGGAGTTGCTCGCCCCAGGCCACGGTCCGCACCCTGGATGCCTTCGACAACCCCGCGATCCCTTCCTCCGAGGTCTCGGTCGAGCTGTCCGCCACCGTGGGCATGGGGCTGCGCTTCTACGCGGATGCCGGATGCGTCGATGAACTCTCGCGGCTCACCCTGTCGCCGGACGTCCCCTCGGGGAGCTTCTATTTCAAGGGCAGGACGGGCGGCTCGGTCGACGTGACGGCGGCCTCCGCGGACCTGCCTTCCGTGACGCAGTCCCAGCGCGTGGCGCCGGTGGTGCGGCGAGGCACGTGCACGCTGCTCGACGGGGCGGCGAGCGTGACGTGTCCCATCGATCCCGCTCTGGGCAGCCGGGAACGGTCCTTCCTCGTCTTCCAGGCCACCACGTACAACGAGAAGACGGAGCACTCCTTCGTTCGCTGCCACCTGACCAGTACCTCCAGCCTCACGTGCGGCAGGGCCAAATCAGAGGGCACCGCCAACATCCAGTGGCAGGTGGTGGAGCTCTCGCGCGGCCTGCGTGTCCATCACCTGGAGCAGTCGTGCCCCAGCTCGAATGGGAACTCCCTGACCGTGAATCTCTCCTCGAGGGTACAGATGGAGAAGAGCTTCGTGCTCTTCAGCTCCTCGCAATTCGGGTCGACGACGGACGCCAACGATTTCGCGACGGTGCAGCTGACGAGCGCCGAACAGGTGAAGATCGATCTGAAGGCGGCGTGCGATAAAGCGAGGTACTCCGTGCAGGTCGTGGAGCTCGATGGCCTGTCGGTGAGCCGGGGGCTGGCGGGGAAGATGACCACCGCGCCCGTGGAAGTCCGCGTTTCCCCGGCGGAGACGAGCCGCTCGGTGTTGACGTCTACCTTCCAGGCGACGGGCAACGACTCCGCCATCTGCAACCGCATGGTGCGCGGAGAGATGCTGGGGCAGGACGTGTTGCGCTTCTCGCGTGGGCTCGGTTCCTCGTCCTGCAATGGGGCCGAGATCTCCGAGATCGCCTACGAGCGCCTCACCTTCCCCGAGGGCTACAGTGTCCAGGCGAGGAACGTGTCGCTCGACAACAACGCGCTCTCCATCACGGAAACCCTCTCCGACGTGGATCCAACCCGGACCTTGCTGCTCTCCAGCAGCCAGGTGCATGGCGGACAGGGGGCAGGGGAGACGTCGTACCGCTGGAATGACGTCGTGGGGGCGGGGACCGCGCGGTTCCGGCTGACGTCTCCCACGAGGCTGGAGGTCGCCCGGGACGCGCCCTTGGAGAGCGCCCGGTGGACCGTCTACGCCGTGCAGTTCGAGCCCTGAGCGGCTGACTCCTGCTCGCCCGCTCCACGGACGGGCGGGGTGCGTGTTTGCCGCCGGGGAGGGCGTGTGCACCTTGTCTTGCTCAGGACACCCCCATCTCAAGGAGGCGGGGCATGGCACGCATCGCATTCATCGTGGCCAATGATTTCGAGGACTCGGAGTTCCGCGTCCCCTACGACGAGGTGAAGAAGGCCGGCCACGAGGCGGTCATCATCGGCGTGGAGGCGGGCAAGCAGTTGAAGGGAAAGAAGGGCAAGGAGGTCATCACCGCCGAGAAGTCGGTGAAGGACGTGCGGGAGGAGGACTTCGCGGCCCTGGTGATTCCGGGGGGCTACTCGCCGGACCACCTGCGCATGGACATCCACGTGGTGGGGTTCGTGCGGGACTTCTTCAAGGCGGACAAGCCCATCGCCTCCATCTGTCACGGGCCGTGGATGCTGGTGGAGGCGGACATCGCGGACGGCCGCACGGTGACGTCCTTCCCCTCCATCAAGACGGATCTCATCAACGCGGGGGCGCGCTGGGTGGACCGCGAGGTGGTGGAGGACGGCGCCATCATCACATCGCGCAAGCCGGATGACTTGAAGGCGTTTTGCGCCGCGCTGCTGCGGCAGGTGAGCCAGGGCATCGCCGCGCGCCTGGAGTCTCCGCTGGCGCCCGAGGCCGCCTCGGACCAGCAGCCAGCCGTCCACTGATCCGAGGAGTGTGATCGAGTTCGGCGGACGCTCCAGCAGCCCCGCCGAGCCTGTTTGCCATTGTGCGCTCTGGCGTGATGTTCAGACCGCCTCGTCGGGCAGGAGTGTGAGCAGTAGCTCGTCGTCGGGTCCGCGTGGGCGCCAGCCGGGCAGTGGCGGCGTGGTTCGGAGTACTGCCCTGGCCTGCTCGACGCGTTTCTGATGGGTTTCTGGGGTGTAGGCGGACCAGCGGCCCAGCGCCATGGCGACCTCGAAGCGGCTTGCATCGTCCATCACGGTCGGCCAGCCGTTGGGGAGTCCTTCGGCGAGCTCACGCACGAGAACATCGCGCACCAGGCGAGTGACCTGACTGCGCCGCTCCGCCTCGGCGAGCAGCCCGCTGAACACCTGCACCGCGGCGACGTCGTCCTCGCCAAGCTCCTCGGCCAACAAATAGAGCGGAACGGTGGGACGCGCGTCGGCGAAGGCGGTGAGCGAATCGTAGCCCAGGTCGCGGACCCGTTCGTACAGGCGGACCTTCCAGTTGCCCTCCCAGGAATGGTCCTCGCTCATTGTCCTCTCCACGGGATGAAGTTCACTGGGATTCTATAGTCCCTCATGTTCTTCGCGACGAGCCTCAGGATTTCGTTTCGCGTCAGCATCCGGCCTGCATCGATCTCAGCGTCGTGCAGTGACTTCATGAGCATCCGGTTCCATTCTCCGGGCCATGTGCGGCCCAAGCGCCAGTCGCCACCTCCATGGATCGCCTCGTGTTTGGCCCGCTCCATTTTGACGCAGAAATGGTCGATGCTCACTTCACCGGTGAAGCCACGTTTCTCGAACCACTCACGGAACTCTCGCGGCAGGATGTGGTGCCGTGGTGGCTCGGCCATGCCGGCTCCCGCTCTGCCCGTCACCCGCATGCCCCGCACCTCGGGACCGTCGCCGAGCGCGTCGCGCACGCCCTGTGGCAGGTCTTGGTTCGAGTGCGCCATCATCACCTGTCCGGAATGAATCCGGACAGCGGCGCTGACGACGGGAAGGGAGATGATGCCCGCCTGGACCATCCGGCGCATCATCTCCACCCATTCGGCGGAGACGACGACCCGTGTGCCCATCATCACGCCGTCGGAGCCCACCACGAGGCCCACGCCGAGTGTGGAGGGAGTGACTGGGGGAATCAGTCGGGGCAGTGCCATTTTTATCGCCGAAGCCGTGGTGAGCATTTCGATGAGTTCCTTCACCCGCAGCATCTTCTCGAACTGCTCTGCCGCCACGCGTACGGCCTCGCGGGTTGCAGCGAATTCGCTGGTGAGGTGGCCTACCAGCGCGGGCAAGTCGGTCGCCGCAGTCTCGACCTGTCCTGACTCCAGGGAGGCAAGCGCCCTCATGGCGGGTTCCAGCATCTTCCTCGAGCGGTCCATCTGCTGAAACAGTTGCTCCACGCTGTAGTAGGGGCATTGCTGAAGCACGACGTCAGCGAGGTGGAGAAAATCGAGCCATACACCGAGCAGGAGGGAGCCCAACATGGCGGCCTCGATCCGTGGGCCGGTGAGGCGCAAGAGGGCAAGCTGCATGTCCGGGTCATCCACCTCCAATGCCATGGTGGACAGCCTGGTGGAGGCAGCGAGTTCGGTGTCAATCCAGCGCAATTGCTGAATGCCATAATCGACCGCGGGAATGAATAAGTCGGCATGTCGGCCGGCGATGCCCAGCTTGCTGGATTTGAGTCTGGAAAGTTCGCCGACGGTTCGGCGAGTGGATCCCGATAGCTCGAGAATGGCACCGAAGATCGCCGAGCGGATTTGTGTGTTGCTCGCCCGTGCGGGCTCCGTGGCGTCATGGGGAATCGCACTCCCAGCGCATCTCGACACGTGGCCAGGGCTCGCTCCCGCCAACGTGGGTGCCGCAGCTGCGCGCGGGGTGCAGCTCAGGTTCATTCCCCGGCTGGGCGGCGTTAGCGACGCACAGCCAGGGGTGAACAGAAGCATGGCGAGCAGAAGTCCTGCCCACAGGGCTCGTGGCAGGTCAGCGTGCATTGCCGCCCGGTAACAACCCCTCGGACTCCAGCAGTGCGTCCAACCCATCCAGCAGGGCATGGAGGTTGGGCAGCAGGTCCCGCGCGGGGAGACCCACCGAGCGAATCACCGCCTCCATCTGGGCCTCCAACTCGGGTGGCCGCTTCGGGCATATCCGCTTCGCGTGCGCCAGCAGCCGCTTCTCGCCCGGATGCGGAACGCGGTTCACCGCGAACAGGATGTCGAAGTAGCTCGCCAACACCGCCGTCACCCGGTGCTGCACGCTCACCAGGTCCGCCCGTTGCAGCGCGAGTTCAATCTGCTCCAGGTACGACGCCAGCTTCCGCCGCAGCACCGGGTGGTTCTTCTCCACGATGGCTCGGCGCAGGGGCTCCGGATAGGGCATCCGCGCCTGCTCCTGGAGCCGCGTGAGCCATCCTGTCCGGTCGAAGAGCACGCGTGAGTTCCTCAGCGTGTGCCAGAAGCTGGTGGTGTACCCGAGCGAGGCCTCGAAGCGCACGAGGACGCGCTCCAACTGGTCCTCCATCCACTCCGGGCTCCAGTAGGCCGCGTCCACGCCCTGGCCGCTCTGGTCGATCCACTCGTCGCCGGTGCCGAAGAACGTGTTGTCGATCTCGGCCCGCCGCGCGGTGGGCAGGATGAGCGCACGCCGAGCCTCGGCGGGAGGCGGAGGGCTCGCATAGACGATCACGTCCAGGTCCGAGAGCGGATCCGCGGCCCCCGTCACCCAGGAGCCCCCGAGCGCCACCGCCCGCACCTGCTCGAAGTGGGCGAAGCGCGCCGCCCACTCACGCGCCAGGGGAGGAACCTCCGAATCAATTCCTGTCATATGAGGTGCTCAGCGCAGGTTGCGGATGACGCGGCAGGGATTGCCCCCGGCGAAGACGTAGGGGGGAATGTCCTTCACCACCACGCTGCCCGCGCCAATGGTGGAGCCCTCGCCGATCGTCACTCCCGGGCAGATGATGGACCCACCGCCAATCCACACCTTGGCGCCAATGGTGACGGGGCGCCCCAGCTCGGGGCCCTTGATGCGCTCGTCCGGGTCCAGCGGGTGGGTGGCCGCGTAGATGTGCACGCCGGGGCCCAGGAACACGTCATCTCCCAGTGTCACCAGATTGCAGTCGAGGATGACGCACTGGAAGTTCATGAACACGCGCGCGCCCAGCCGGATGTGCTCGCCGTAGTCACAGAAGAACGGCGGCTCGATCCACACCCCCGGGCCCGCCGCGCCCAGGAGTTGGGAGAGCAGACTCTCGCGCTGCGCCAGCTCCTCCTCGGTGGACTGGTTGTAGGCGCGCAGCAGCTTGCGCGCACGGGCGCGCCCGGCGACCAACTCCGGGTCCGCCGCGACATACAGTTCCTCCGCGAGCATCTTCTCTTTTTCGGTCCGTGCCATGCGCGGGAGGGTAGCGCGGCACCTGGGCGTCCTCGCCGGCGTTTGGGGGCGATTACCCACTAGCGAACGGCCAGGGCTCGCTGGAGCGCGCGTCCTCGCGCCGTTACTTCGCCCCCGCCAGGCCCACCCCGCCGACGGGGATCGTCTCCACCCGGTTGTCGAATCCAGCGATGATCGGCCGGGCCTTGGTGATCGCCGCGCGCACCTCTGGCAGTGACAGGGACGCCTTGTGGCTCTCCGCGCTGTCCCAGACTTCCGTGACCCAGAGGGCGTCCGGGTGCTCGCGATCGAGCGCGATGACATAGCTGAGGCATCCAGGCATGTGGCCGATGCTCCCGTTCAGCGCCGAGAGCAGCTCGTCCCGCTTGCCCGGCGCGGCGATCATCCTTCCGATCAGACCATACATGAGGTGTTCCTCTCGATGGCCGCGGAGACGCGGCCTCCGCCGTTCCATCACGGTCCGCCACCCGTGACAACCGCCCGGTACACCTGGCGGTTGCCGCGCCCGGAATCAGGGCAGGTCCGTCTTCAGGAAGACGCGCAGGGTCTCCGCCACGCTCCAGGCCTGCGCGATGCATCCCCGGGGATGGAAGGGCTCCGTGGCATCGAAGATCTCGCTGAGCTGCCCCACGCCCGCGTGCTCCAGGTGCTGCTTCATGCCCTCGAGCACGGCCCGCGCGTCGAGCTTGTCCTCGGTCAGCTTCAGCGTCGCGTCCACGTAGTGGCCAATGAGCCACCCCCACACGGTGCCCTGGTGGTACGCCGCGTCGCGCGCCTTCAGGTCGCCGTCGTAGTTCGGCTTGTAGTCCGGGTGCCCGGGCGCGAGGCTGCGCAGGCCCACCGGCGTCAGCAGTTGCTCGCGCACCTTCGCCATCACCGGCTCCCACTTGTCCCGCCGCAGCACCGGGTTCTTCAGCGAGATCGCGAACACCTGATTCGGTCTCACCGAGGGATCATCCTCGCCGTCCTCGCCGTCCACCACGTCGAACAGGCACCCGGTGGCCGGGTTCCAGAAGCGCCGGTTGAAGCTCTCGTGGGCCTGCTCCGCCGCCGTGGCGTAGGGCCGCGCGTCCTCGCCCAGCCGCTCGGACCACTCCACCATCAGCCGCAAGGCGTTGAACCACAGCGCGTTGAGCTCCACCGCCTTGCCCCGCCGGGGCGTCACCACCCAGCCGTCCACCTTCGCGTCCATCCACGTGAGCTGGTAGCCCTCCTCGCCCTGGCTCAACAGCCCATCCTTGGGGTCCACGCGGATGTTGTGGCGCGTGCCCTTCTGGTGGTGCGCGATGATGCCCGCCAGCGTCGGATGGAAGTCGCGCAGCAACTGCTCGTCCTTCGTCACCTGGAGGTAGCGGTCCACGGCGTGGAAGAACCACAGCGTCGCGTCCGCGGTGTGGTACAGGCCCTCGGACTCGCCCTCGGGGAAGAGGTTGGGCAACAGGCCGTCGCGCACGTGGTGATGGAAGGTGCGCAGGATGGCCGCCGCCGTGCCATGGCGGCCCGTGCTCAACGTCAACCCCTCCAGGGAGATCATCGTGTCGCGGCCCCAGTCGGTGAACCAGTGGTAGCCGGCGATCACCGAGCGCATGTCCTGACCCCCCGCGCGCGCCCAGGCCTCGTCCGTGGAGCGCGTGGGCGCGATGATGAATTGATCCGCCGCGAGCACCAGCCGCGCCGACACCCCCGTGCGCGCGGACGGGGGCACCTGGACGAGCAGCCGCCGCTCGCGCTCGTACTCCAGCGAGAACGTCTCGTGGGGGTCTCGCTCCAGCACCGCGGCGTCTTCCGTGGTGACGCACATCGCCAGG
The DNA here is from genome assembly GCF_044360685.1 of Cystobacter fuscus. Taxonomy (GTDB): domain Bacteria; phylum Myxococcota; class Myxococcia; order Myxococcales; family Myxococcaceae; genus Cystobacter; species Cystobacter fuscus_C. The sequence goes on from NZ_CP043491.1 coordinate 4,315,802, forward strand.
CGCTCGCCCGGGCGCAACGTGCACTCGAAGTAGCCCGGGCTCACCAGTGTCTCCACGTGGTCATACCCGCGCGCCTTCTCCTCCGCGCACAGCAGGGGCGCGCTCGTCTCGCGCGACCCCACGAAGGGCACCGGCGCGGACGAGGAGAGGCGCAGGCGCAGGGGTGGTGCGCCCTCGTTCGCGCGGAGCTCCACCCGCGCGTGGGACAGGGACACCGAGGGATTCATCGGGGCGGTGTGCAGCTTCTCGTCGTGCATGCGCAGGGCGGGGAAGGGCCTCAGCCGCAGTCCCACCTCGGGCCCCGCCAGGTGTTCCCACACCACGACGAGCGTGTTCTCGCCATGCACGAGCGTCAGCTTGCGTTGCAGGCGCGTCTCGCCCAGCTGATAGAGCCAGTGCGGCACCAGGCCCTCCAGGTGGAAGCCGCGCAGCAGCCGCGCGCCCCCCGTCACCTGGCTCCCGTCCGCGCGCTGCTCCGTGTCCAGGCGGTACGTCTGGCCCCGCACGAGCGCTTCCTCGTTGAGGCGTGCCAGCATCACCGTGCGGCCCTTCTTCTCCAGGCCGGGAATGAACAGCCCGTGGTAGCGCCGCGTGTTGCACCCCGGCAGCGTGCCCGAGGCGTAGCCGCCGCGCCCGTTGGTCACCAGCCACTCGCGCGTCAGCAGTTCCGTGAAGTCCGCGCCCTCGGGCCAGGAGAAGGACAACCGGGGCAGGGTGGGGCTTTGAGTCGCGGCGGTCACTTCTTGTCCTCCCCGCTCGTGAGCACGAGCGCCAGCTGTCCGGGAATTCGGATGTGGACGTCCTCCGCGAACGGGGGACTTGCCATGCCACCGTAGCGGATCAGCGAGCGTGCGTATCGCGCGCCGGGCGGCGCTGCCCTGCCTTGGCGGGAGGCTGTGCGCCGGAGAGCACGAGATCGATGACGGCTTCCAGGGGCGCGCTCTCCTCGTCACCCCAGCGGAGCATCTCGAGGCTGAGCACGGAGCCAAAGAGCAGGCCGTGGAGGAGCCGGGGGTCAGTGTCCGGCCGCAGCTCGCCGCGCTCGATGGCGCGCTCGTAGAGGAGCATTGCCCGGGCATCCCTCTCTCTCCGGAGTTCGTGGATGAGTTCTCCGATGGGATCTCCCGGTCTCGCATTGAACAGCAACCGGAAGACCGCGCGGCGTGAGGGCTCGCGAGCCTGGGCGCGCAGGACGCGGAACTGCTCGAGGAGGTCACCCCGGAGCGTCCCGGTATCGGGCCGGGACGGTGTCTCGTCCGCGACGCGCAGCACCGCGGCCCGGATGAGCTCCAGTTTCGTGGGCCAGTGCCGGTAGAGCGTGACCTTGTTCACGCCCGCTCGCGCGGCGACCTGCTCGAAGGCGAGCTTCTCGTGGCCCACCCGGTCCAGCTCGCTCAACACGACCCCGAGCACCTTCTCCTCGAGGTCCTCTCCGCGAAGCTGTTTGGGCCGGGCTGGGGGCCTGGACTCCTCTTTGTCCCTCCTCCTCATGGATTTGAAGGTACCCGGCCTCCGGAAAAATCGCAACGCTACCGTTGCGATGCGCCCACCTCCCGGTTACATCGGAAAAGGCAACGGTGACGTTGCTTTTCCCAGGAGACCAATACGATGAGTTCACCCTCGAAGCTTGCCCACATCGTCCTGAAGACCGGCCGCTTCCAGCAGATGCGGGACTGGTACCTCGAGGTGCTCGAAGCGAGCGTGTCCTACGACAATGGCCAGGTGTGTTTCATCGCCTACGACGACGAGCACCACCGCATCGGCATCGTGAATACGGGAGCCACCGAGCAGCCCGGGCCGAAGACGCGCGGCCTGGAGCACGTCGCTTTCACCTACGCGGACCTTGCCGGGCTGCTCACCACGTACGAGCGCCTCGAGCACGCCGGTATCACTCCGTTCTGGAGCGTCAATCATGGCCCGACGACGTCGCTCTATTACCGCGATCCGGATGGCAATCACATCGAGCTGCAGGTCGACAACTTCGCGCGAATGGAAGACGCGGCGCGCTTCATGAAGTCGGAGGTCTACGGGAGCAATCCAATCGGTGTCGACATCGAGCCTCGCGAGCTGCTCCGCCGCCTGCGCGCGGGGGAGAGTGCTTCGGACCTGGCGAAGGCGCACTCGAGCGCCGAGCCGCGCGGCTTCGAGACCGTGCCCGCGGAATTCTTCCGCTGAGGGACAGAACCCGAGGCTGAAGTGGTCGAGTTCTTGGGTGGGGGAGCGTGCATACTTCCTCTGCGTCGCGATCAGGTCGTGAACCGAAGCGCTGACAACGGGGTATCCAATGGCCTCCCAGTACCGCATGCGGAAGGCGTGGGCGTGCCGCACCCGGGGGCATTCGCCTTCGTGGGCACGGTGGGTGGGCCTTCTGCTCACTCTGGCCCTGTTGTCCACCGGCTGCGGGTCACTCTCCGCATCGTCCGGCATGGGGATGAGCTTTCGCTATACGCCGGGTGAGGCCACGGGGCCTGTCCAGCTGGCCTCCCGTGAGGAGGTGGCAGCGGGCCCGGACAGCGCGGGGAGGGAGGTGCGGCAGAGGGCCCTCGCGGCTCAACTGGCGTTTCGCGGTGCCCTTCGCGAAGTGTCTGGCGCCACCCGCCGCATCTCCGGCGAGTTCTCCAGGCTCAAGGCCCGTGGACGCGGTATTGGCGACGGCAACGGCGCCTTCGTCCGCTACGTGGACTTCGGCGTCGGGCAACTGCGGTGGATGGACGCCCAGCTCGCCGACGCCACCCGGCTGGCCAACTCCGCTTCGGAGGTGGAGGACCCGGACATGCAGCTCGCCCTGCTGCGCCTCGCCGGCCCACGGCTCGAGGCCGCCATGCTCGGCTCGCTCCTGCTCGCCGCCTGGGTCGACTTCCTCCACCTCGCCGACGCCGTGCTCACCCAGCACTTCTACAGCGTGGAGATGATGTTCGTGGACATGTGGCGCTGGCAGGAGATGCTCGAGCCCGCCATGACGGCACTCTCCTCCCGGGAGCACGGTCAGGTGGAGGCCGCGGCTCGAGACGTGCCCCCGCTGGTAGGCCACCTCACGGAGGAATTCGCGGCCACCGTGGAGAGAATGCGCGTGGCGGCGGAGAACTTCCAGAAAGCGCTGGTGCTCAAGGACGCCATCGAGACGGCCACGATGCTCTCGACGATGAGGTTCGCGCTGCCCTCGGTGCCTCCGTCCGCTCCCGCCCTGGCCGGCATCGGCCTGGCGGTGGGCGGCGACGGCGTGATGATGGGCACGCGGATGGTGGTCTCCGCCGAGTGGGTGGAGATGATGCGGCACCTGGTGCGCGCGGGCGTCCTCTCACTGCCCGTCGTCAGCGCCGCCGTGCGGATTCAGGCGGGCCAGGTGATGTTGGCGCGGGCGCACGGCGAGCTGCCGAGGGGTGTGCGCGACGCGCTGGGAGATGGGCCCGAGGTGGGGGCCATGCACGAGACGGGCAAGACGGGGGCTGGCATGGCCGAGCCGCCGCGGCACCACGTCATGCCCAAGGAGTTCCGCGCGTGGTTCGAGAGGCGCGGCTTCACCGGCGAGATGGATATCGACGAATTCTGCGTCAAGCTGGAGCAGGCTCACCACGAGGCCATCCACGGCGGTGGACACTGGAAGCTGGGCCGCCAATGGCCCGGCGAATGGAACCGGATGATCATGGAGTCGCTGTACGAGGCAGAGGCCGAAGCTGGCCGGATGTTGACGCGGAACGAGATCCTGAAGAACGTCGCGAGGCGTATGCGGGACTATAAGGTCCCGATGAACTTCACCCGCTGGAGAGGATGATGAGCGACGGACGTGCTTGGCAGGGCAACGTGAAGGCGCGCCTGTACGAGCGGGCTCGCGAACGAGGTTACGATTCCCTCACCGCCTTCGCCGAGGCGCGCCCTGCCGTCCCGTTGTACTTGCTGGCCGAAGAGCTTGGAAAGGACGACGTTGCAGCCGTGCAGGTGTTGAGCGGATTGCTTGCTGAAGCCGAGCAGCGCAAGCAGGTGACGCGCTTTGTTCGCGACGTGCTTGTGCGTGAATTGTCCGACAGTCTCCCCAAGGGCTGGCCGGCTGTGCTTGACGACGCAAGCCTTGGAGAGGTTGCCATGGCGCTTGGCACATGGACCGCCTACACCCCAGAAACGCATAAAGAGCGCGTCAAGCAGGCCCGTGCAGCTCTCCGAGCTACGCCACCGCCGCCTGGCTGGCGCCCCCTCGGGCCCGACGATGAATTGCTGCGCACGATCCTGCCTGACGAGGAATGCTGAACTTCACCCCTTGGAGTGGAAGATGAGCAAGGACCGTTCCTGGGAGGGCAATGTGAAAGCGCGCCTGTATGAGCGGGTTCGCGAGCGCGGTTATGATTCGCTTACCGCCTTCGCAGAGGCCCGCCCTACAGCTTCGCTGGTGGAGCTGGCCGAGGAGCTCGGTCCGGACGACGTCGCCGGAGTGCAGGTGTTTAGTGGATTGGTGGCCGAAGCAGAGCGGAACCATCAGGTCACACGCCTTGTGCGCGGACAACTCGTGCGCGAATTGCGCGCGTGTCTCCCCAAGGGCTGGCCGACTGTGCTGGACGACGCAAATCGTTTCGATGTCGCCCATGCACTTGGCGTGTGGATCGCCTTCACCCCAGAAACCCATGAGGAGCGCGCCAAGAAGGTCAGCGACGCGCTTCTCGCTAACCCACCGCCCCCGGGTTGGAGCCCCCTCGGACCTGACGACGAATTGCTGCGCACGCTCCTGCCCGACGAGGAAGTTTGAACTTCACCTCCTGGAGAGGACCATGAGCGACGGACGTGCCTGGCATGGCAATGTGAAGGCGCGCCTGTATGAGCGGGTTCGCGAACGTGGTTATGAGTCCCTCACCGCCTTCGCTGAGGCGCGCCCCACCGCTTCGCTGGTGGCACTGGCGGATGAGCTTGGCGAGGAGGACATCGCGGCAGTGCAGGTGTTCAGCGGGTTGGTTGCCGAGGCGGAGCAAAGCCACAAGGTCACGTGGTTGGTACGCGGGCAACTCGTGCGCGAATTGTCTCAACGTCTCCCGAACGGTTGGCCAGCTGTTCTTGACGACGCAAACCGCCTCAAGGTTGCCGTGGCACTCGCTCGTTGGAGTACCTACACGCCAAAAACCCATGAGGAGCGCGCGAAGAAGGTCGGCGACGCACTTCTCGCCACCCCACCGCCCCCCGGTTGGCGTCCCCTCGGGCCCGACGACGAATTGCTGCGTACGCTGCTCCCTGACGAGGAAGTCTGAGCTCGCCACGCGCGAAGCCTTTGTACGTAGGTCCTCGCTCCGCGAAGCCCTCGGCCGCAACGACAGCTCAGCCCCCTCTCATAGGGGCGAGCCGTCGAGCGATGTGCCGTCCGCTCGCCTGCTATCCGTCCCAGGAGGCACGCCGCGAAGCACGGCGCGTCTTCTCCCGGGGTGGCCACGGACCGGGTAAGGGGCCCGTGTCTTCGCTTTCCTGCATTCCCCCTGTACCAGGGGGCAGAAATTTTTCCCGCTCTACAGCCTTCTCAGGCCTCCTTCGCCACGCCCGCCGAGGCCGTGTCCTTGAAGCCATTGAGGATGGAGCTGCCCGCGAACAGGCCCGCGCCCAGCATCGCCACCGTGGCCGGCTCCGCATACGCGCCCAGCACCGAGCCCAACATCGTCATCACGCCCGCGCCCACCGTGAACATCGCGATCACCGCTCCCGCCGCCGCCTTGCTCATTGTTGCCCCCGCCGGTGTTCTTCAGCCTGGACCCTTCCAGGTCTGTGTTCCGCGCCCAAGGTCACTTCAATCGGCGTGCCACGCGTCGCTCCCAGGGGAAGGGAAAAAGTCCCGAACTGAATGGGAAAGGGTTTTCCCTGTCCGGGCAGCAAGCACGCCCTGAATCTGGTACGTCCTGAAGGCCGAGGTCGGAATTTTTTCCCGGACATCCCAAACCTTTCCCCAAGGGGGTAGCGCGTAACCCATGAGGATCCGGGGACTTTCCTTCCCCACGGTCCTTGGCACAGCCCCTGCTTATGGCCCTTCCCGAACACAAGGCCCCTGAACAGAACGGGCCGGGAACTTCGGGGAGAGGCGAGCATGGGAATGATGGGCGCGAAATCGTGGGCGGTGGTGGGGATGCTCCTCCTGTCGTCGGGCTGTGCTCACCAGGCCACGCGGCCGGTGAACAACTCGGACCAGCCGTACCGCATCGGCCGGGAGGATGTGTTGGATGTGGCGGTGTGGCGCGATGGGGACTTGTCGCGCACGCTGCCGGTGAGGCCGGATGGTTTCATCTCCCTGCCGATGGTGGGTGAGGTGAGGGCCGAGGGGCGCACGCCCGTCGAGCTGTCGGATCAGATCCGCGAGTCGCTCAAGCCCTACGTGCAGGATCCGCGCGTGACGGTGATCGTCCGCGAGGTCAACAGCACCCGCGTCTTCATCACCGGTGAGGTGGCACATCCCGGGGCCTATCCGCTGCGCGGCCGGGTGTCGGTGCTCCAGGCGATCGCGCTGGCCGGCGGCTTCACGGACTTCGCGGATCGCGACGGCATCGTGGTGCTGCGCCGCCAGGGCGCCGAGGGCGAGCCCATTCCGGTGAGCTACAGCGAGCTGGTGGAGGACGCGAAGAACAACGAGCCGCTGGATCTGCGCCCTGGCGACACCATCGTCGTGCCGTAGGCGAGGGGACGGTGGAGCGTGGGAAGCGGTCGGGTCGGAGTGAGGGGACGGAGGGGTGCCATGAGCGGAGGATGGAAGAAATGGCTGGCGGCGGTGGCGGTGGCGGGGACCTCCCCGGCGGCGCTCGGCGCCACGCTGGTGGAGCCTCGGCTCCGGGTGTCGTTGGAGGAGCGCTACGACGATGACTTCCGCCTGAACCCGGTGGTGGCTCCCGATGCTCCCACTGGCGGCGCCCTGGGCACCACGCCCACGGGCCAGCTCATGTCGAAGGTCACGCCGCGCGTGGGGCTGGACGTGAAGGATCGCACCCTGAAGCTCGAGAGCTTCTACGCGGCGGATCTCCTGCTGCGCCACGGCAGCGGAACGGTGTCGTTGGATCACCGCGCCGGATTGACGGTGCGCAAGCTGCTCTCGCGCCGCCTGCGGGTGGAGGCCTCCGGGAGCATCTTCCGGGTGACGGATCCCCGGTCCCTGCCGCGCGAGAGCGTGGCGCGCACCAACCAGCCCGTCCTCTACGGCGCGTCCAAGCTGTCGGTGACCAACCGGGTGAGCCGGCGCGTGGACGTGGCGGCGGGGTATGCCTTCGAGGGAGTGCGGGTGCTCTCTCCGGGAAGTGTGGCGGGTTTCGTCCACACGCCCTATCTGGAGACCTGGGTGCGCACCGCGCCGCGGTTGTGGCTGGGCGCGGAGTACCGCTACCAGGCGTTCCTCTACGGCGACAGCATGGATCAGGCGCACGGCCTCTTCGGCGCCTTGCGCTATCGGCTGGCGCGCCATACCACCGCCACGCTGCGCGGCGGACCGGTGGCCTTCCGCGGTGAGGACGGAACCCGGGGGTGGATGCCGCGGATGAAGCTGGAGGTGCTGCACGAGCGCGGCACCTTCGATCTGGGCCTCATCCTCGGCCACGACCTGGTGGGCGCCAGTGGTTTCTCCAACACGCTGTGGGCGGACTACGCGGGACTGACGTTCAACAAGCATTTCAGCCAGCGGGCGCAGATGTTCGCGGCCGCCAGCTTCTTCCGCAATGGCAGGGCCCCGGGAGAGGACGCCTTCCGGTGGGATGTGGGCACCAACGTGTCTCAGGGCTACACGCTGAGCGCGGGGTTCGAGTTCGAGGTGAATCGGTACGTGTCGGTGCAGGCCGCCGTGGATCGCATCGCACAGGTGGGTATGGGTGAGGCCGCGGCGGATGTGAACCTTTCCCGGAATGTGGCGGCGCTTCGCTTGCACATGACGGCGTGGTGACACCAATGGAATCAGGAGGAGCGCACATGGAGCGTGGGATGACGGCAGACCAGGTGCTGAAGGCACTGTGGCGCCGCAAGGTGTTGGTCGGGGCCATTGTGTTGGCGGTCTTCGCGGTGGGCGCTGCGATCGTGATGGTGCAGCCCAATGTGTACGAGGCGACGGCGGTGGTGCGTGTGCAGCCGCAGCGCCCCGGTGAGGAGATGGTGCAGCGCACCGTGAGCGAGCTCGTCGAGCAGCGGCTGCTCACCGTGCGTCAGGAGCTGATGTCCCGGCCGGTGCTTCAGAAGGCCATCGAGGAGATGAACCTCTATCCGGACATCGTGTCGGAGAAGGGCATGGAGGCGGCCATCGTCCGCATGCGCAAGGACATCACCGTGCGCGTGGAGGGGGAGAGCGCCTTCGAGCTGGTCTACGCCAGCACGGATCCCAACGTGGCGGCCCAGGTGGCCAACCGCCTGCCGCAGCTCTTCGCCGAGGAGACGCTCAAGTCGCGTCAGACCCAGGCGGCGCGCGCCACCAAGCTCTTCGAGGACGAGATCACCGCCCTGTCCGCCACGGTGACGGGCTGGGAGAAGAAGATCGCCCAGTTCAAGGTGGCCCACATCGGGGAGCTGCCCGAGCAGCTGGAGATGAACATGCGGGGCCTCGAGCGCGTGGGTGCCCTCCTGCAGACCAAGTCCGAGGAGCTGCGTGTCGCCGAGGCCCGCCGCTCCGACCTGGCCCGGGCTCGCAATGCCGCGGACAGCGAGGCGGGCCGGCTCGAGGCCGCCGAGAGTGGCCTCACCCGTGAGCTGGTGGCCGCCCGCACGTCCTGGACGGCGGATCACCCCGAGGTGAAGCGTCTGGACCAGGAGCTCTCCTCCATGACGGCCAAGCGCAAGGACGCCGAGGGCCGCCAGTGGGCCGAGCGCCAGGAGCGCACCCGGGTGACGAGCCTCATCGCCGCCATCCAGAAGGACATCGAGGAGCTGCACCAGCAGGCGAAGTCCTACCAGGAGCGCCTGGACCGCACCCCGAAGTGGGCCCATGAGCTGGGTGTCCTGCAGCGCGACTACGAGATCGCCCGCACGAAGTACCAGAGCGTGGTGTCGCGCCGGGTGGAGGCCGAGCTGGCGCAAGAGCTGGAGCTGCGCGGCGCCGAGGACCTCTTCCACGTCGTCTCCCCGGCCTCCGTGCCGGCCATCGCCGCCAGGCCCGACCGGGTGAGCGGCCTGCTCATCGCCCTGCTGGTGGCGCTGGGCCTGGGACTCCTCACCGGTGTGGTGCTCGAGATGCGCGACGACAGCATCCGCGACACCCAGGAGCTGCGTGACCGTCTGCCCCTGCCTGTCCTGGCGGTGGTCCCGAACATGCAAGGGAAGGTGGAGAAGCGGGTGCTGATGCCCGCGACCGGGGCTCGCAACGTGGTGCCTCCCAACTCGACGGACTCGACTCTCAACTAGGGGATTTTCGGATGAACAACACGGGCTCCGAGGGAAACAAGATGGAAAAGACCATGGAACGGGCGGGGAACTTCCTTCCCCGCGTGGATGAGTCCGCGGGTTCGCCGAACGCGGTGGACAATCGGGTGGTGTCGCTCACGGCGCCCGCCTCGATCGCGGCCGAGCAGTACCGCAGTCTTTATTACAGGCTGGAGCGCATGCGCGAGCTGCGCCCCCTGAAGGTGGTGGGGGTCACCTCGGCCATGCCCGGCGAGGGCAAGACGGTGACGACGGTGAACCTCGCCCTGGCCGCCGCCCGGGCCAACCCCGAGCGCCGCATCCTGCTCATCGACGCGGACCTGCGCCGGGGCCAGGTGGCCCAGGTGCTCGGCATCCGGGGCCGCCCCGGGCTCTCCGAGCTGCTCTCCGGCGAGTGCGAGGTGCGCGAGCTGGTGCGCCGCTTCCACGCCACGCGCATGGCGGTCATCACCGCGGGTGGCACGCCCGAGGAGCCCACCCAGGCGCTGGCCAGCGCCCGGATGAAGCAGTTCCTCAAGCTGGTGCGCGACCACTTCGATGAGATCTACGTGGACCTGCCGCCGACGCTGCCCTTCGCGGACGCGTCCATCCTCGGTCACCAGACGGACGGCCTGCTCATGGTGGTGCGCGCCCACCACTCCCAGGCCAAGACGGTCACCCAGGCCATGGAGCAGCTGGGCGGGGCGCCAGTGTTGGGTTGCGTGCTCAACGGCGCGGAGATGAGCGCCGCGCCCTACCTGAAGGAATACAGCAGCAACAAGAAGTAGCGCCACGGACATCCGGCCACGGGGGAGCAGGTATCCCCCGTGGCCAGAAGTGCGTGAGGTGTGTGGACTGCGTTGGCGTGGGCGGACGGAGGAGATACGTGCTTCGGGTATTCCATCACTATTTTTCAGCCAGGAAGCTGACCCTGTTCCTCATCGAGGGAGCCGCGATCGCCCTGGCCTGTGTTCTCGGCGCGATGGCGTGTGCGCGGATGCTGGCACCGGCGGACGGTAGCCTCGCGCTGGCCCGCTCCATGACGGGGCTGATGCTGCTGGGGGTGACGTTCGTCCCCACGTTCCAGTTCTCGCTCTACCTCATGGATTTGTATGACCTGAGGGTGGCGGCGGAGGACCGGGGCCGGGGCGCCCGGCTGCTCAAGGCGGCCGGGGTGACCACGGCCGTGGTCGGGCTGCTGATGCTGGTGGCGCCGGCGGTGCTGCCCATCCATCTGCCTCCCGGGGCGCTCCTGGGCGGGGCCGTGGGCGCGCTGGTGGGAACGGGCCTGGTGCGCTACTCGCTGCGCGCCGTGGTGGGCGGACCCAGCCGGGTGCTCATCGTGGGCGACGGCCTCAAGGCGCGCGCGCTCGCCACCGCCATCGAGCAGGGCGGCGAGGACAGCTTCCACGTGGTGGCCATGGTGGATCCCCGCCGGCCGCGCATGGGCTCCCAGGAGCTCGAGCCCGTCAACGTCACGGCCGAGCGGCTCAAGGCGGACTTCGTGGTGCAGGCCGCGGACGACATGCGCGGGGCCAACTGGATGGACGCGCTCCTGCGCTGCCGTCTGGACGGGCGCCGGGTGTACGAGGCCGCCGGCTTCTGCGAGCGCGTGCTGCGCCGGATTCCGGTGACGCACCTGCGCACCAGCGACTTCGCCTTCGCCGACGAGCTGACAGTGTCGGGTGCCCGGCGCGCCGCCAAGCGCGTCTTCGACATCCTCGTGGCCAGCACGCTGCTCATCTGCGCGGCGCCCTTCCTGCTCATCGTCATGGCCGCCATCAAGCTCGACTCCAAGGGGCCGCTCTTCTACCGGCAGGAGCGCACGGGCCTCAACGGCAAGTCCTACTGGCTGTGGAAGTTCCGCAGCATGCGCACCGACGCGGAGAAGGACGGCGCGGTGTGGGCGCGCACCAACGACGATCGCGTCACCCGCGTGGGCCGCTTCATCCGCAAGACGCGCATCGACGAGATTCCCCAGGTGCTCAACATCCTCACCGGCGACATGAGCTTCGTGGGCCCGCGGCCCGAGCGTCCGGTGTTCATCGAGCAACTCAAGCAGCAGATTCCGTTCTACGCGCTGCGCGAGGCCGTCAAGCCGGGCCTCACCGGGTGGGCGCAGATCCGCTACCCCTATGGGGCCTCGGTGGAGGACGCGCGCAACAAGTTGGAATTCGATCTGTACTACGTGAAGAACGGCTCGCTTTTCCTGGACATGAGCATCATCTTCCACACCGTGAGGCACGTACTGCTCGCGCGAGGAGCGCGGTAGAGCGAGCGGAGTGGTACGGGCTGGAGCGCCGCCGGGGGGCCCGGCGGCTCGTTTTTCTTGGATGGGCGTCGAAGGGGGTAGGGACATGATCGAGTCGGATTCGGTTCTCGACGAGACGTGGAGCACGCGGTCGGACGCGGCGAAGCAGGCGGGTGAGCAGAACGAGTTGCGGCAGGCGCTCGAGCTGAGGCCCACGCGCATCGTGGCCATGGGGGGTGGAACGGGACTGCCCATGGTGCTCAAGGGCCTGGCCCGGCGCGCGACGCCGAAGCCAGGCGAGCCCGGGTTGGATCTCACCGCGGTGGTGGCCATGAGCGACGACGGAGGCAGCTCCGGCCGCCTGCGCCGCACGCGCGGCGCGCTGCCTCCCGGGGACGTGCGCAACTGCCTCGTGGCGCTCGCCGAGGGCAAGGGCCCGCTGAGCGAGGTGTTCCAATACCGCTTCGCCGGCAAGAAGGGGCTCGCGGGCCACGCGGTGGGCAACCTGCTCATCTCCGCGCTCGCCGAGCTCAAGGGCGACTTCATGGAGGCGGTGCGCGTGTCCGGCACGCTCCTGGGCGCCAAGGGCCGTGTGCTGCCGAGCACCCTGGCCCCCGTGCACCTGGTGGCCCAGATGGAGGACTCCACCGAGGTGGTGGGCGAGAGCAACATCTGCCGCGCCCGGGGCCGCATCCGCAAGGTGCAGCTGAGCCCCAGCGCCCCGGCGCCGGTGGACGGGCTGCTCGAGTCCATCCGCACCGCGGACATGATCGTCATCGGGCCGGGCTCGCTGTACTCCAGCGTCATGCCCAACCTGCTGGTGGACGGGGTGGCCCAGGCCCTGCGCGAGACGCGCGCGCTCAAGGTCATGGTGGCCAACCTCATGACCCAGCCGGGCGAGACGGACGGCATGGACTGCCTGGACCACGTGCGCGCCGTCCTCGACCATGTGGGGCCGGTGCTCGACGCGGTGCTCGTCAACGGCACCACCCCCTGCGAGGAGGCCGTGCGCCGCTACGCCCGTAAGGGCTCCACGCCCGTCCGGGTGGATCGCCGCGCCCTCATCGACGTCGGCGTCATTCCCGTGGAGGCGGACCTGCTCAAGGAAGGCTCGCGCATCCGGCATGACGGCCGCAAGGTGACGCGCTGCCTGCTGAAGATGGCCCGCTCGGGAATCTGAGAGAGACCGCCGGGCAGCTCTGTGTTCGCCCGGCCACGACTGGATGAATCAGGCGCGCGTGGCTTGTGGGCCGCCGCGTCCATTACCAACTTGCGGCGCACGAGGCCTCGGGCCGCGCCGTGTCAGGAGCCGGATAATCCCATGGAAGCCAGACAGCTCACTCCCTCGCCCCGCGTCGTCGAGGTGACGGATCGCGCCGCCTTCATGGCGCTGGAGCCGGAGTGGAACGCGCTCGTGCAGGCCACGGCCGACGAGCCCTTCTACCGGCACGAGTTCTTCCGCATCTGGATCGACGACTTCGCCCCCGAGGCCCGCCTGCGCGTGCTCACGCTGCGCGACGGGGAGGGGCGGCTCACGGCGGTGCTGCCGCTCATGGCCGAGCGCGCCTCCTTGTACGGGGTGCCGGCGCGGCAGCTCTCCGCCACGGCCAACCCGCACTCGTGCCGCTTTGATCTGGTGGCGCGCGAGCCCGCCGAGGCCGCCGCCGCTTTCTTCGCGCACCTGCGGGCGGACAAGGGCTGGGACGTGCTGCGGCTCACCGACGTGCCCGAGGGGGGCGCGGGCTGGCACCTGTACGAGGCGGCCAAGGGGGCGGGGATGCCCGTGGGGACGTGGGAGTCCCTGCAGTCGCCCTACATCCCGCTGCCGGCCACGTGGGAGGCGTACCAGGCGAGCCTGTCGTCCAAGTTCAAGGCCAACTGCCGCCGCCGGCGCCGCAAGCTGGAGGAGAAGGGCCGCGTCACGGTGGAGCGCGTGGAAGGCGGGCTCGACCTGGAGGCGAAGCTGGAGGAGGGCTTCGCGCTGGAGGCGAGCGGCTGGAAGGGCCAGCGTGGCACGGCCATGGCGCAGGACGGGCGCACGCGGGGCTTCTACTCGGAGCTGGCGCGCACCGCGGCGTATGACGGCCGGCTGGCGCTGTACTACCTGCGGCTGGACGGGCGCGCGGTCGCCTTCCAGTACTCGCTGGAGTACGGCGGGCGCTACTTCCTGCTCAAGCCCGGCTACGACGAGACGCTGGGGGATTGCAGCCCGGGGCAGCTCCTCATGGAGGAGGTGCTGCGCGAGTGCATCGGCCGCGGCCTGCGCGAGTTCGACTTCCTCGGACCGGACATGTCGTGGAAGCGCGACTGGACGGACCAGGTGCGCCGGCACACCTGGCTCTACGTTTTCAATGACTCGGCTTTCGGCCGCGCGTTGTGCGCGGCCAAGTTCCGCTGGGCCCCCGCGGCCCGGGAGGTGATGGCGCGATGGAAGCGGTGAAGATCGACAAGCTGTTCGTTCCCGCCTTGCCCACGCTGTGGCCGAGCATGTTGACGGGGCGCAAGGCCCCGAGCCACTTCATGCCCTTCAGCGCGCGCAACGTGCGCTACTTCTACTTCGCCCGCAACGCCATCTGGACGACGGTGAAGATGCTGGGGCTGGACGCGGGCGAGGTGCTCATGCCCGCCTACCACCACGGCGTGGAGGTGGAGGCCGTGGTGGACGCCGGCGCCACGCCGCGCTTCTACCGGGTGGGCAGCCGCTGGGACGTGGACCTGGAGGACGTGGAGAAGCGCATCGGTCCGAAGACGAAGGCGCTCTACCTCATCCACTACGCGGGCTTTCCCGGCCCCGTCGAGGAGATGCGCCGCATCGCCGACAAGCACGGCCTGCCGCTCATCGAGGACTGCGCCCTATCGCTGCTGAGCGCGGACGGCTCGGTGCCGCTCGGCACCACGGGCGACATTGGCATCTTCTGCCTGTACAAGACGCTGCCCATGCCGCACGGCGGGGCGCTCACCGTCAACGGCGCCCGGCAGTACAGCCTGCCCGAGCCGCCCCTGCCTCCCACCTCGTCCACCTTCAGCCATACCGTGTCCTCGCTCCTGCAGAACCTGGAGCTGCGCGGCGGGGCCTTCGGTCGCAGCGTGCGCGGCATGGTGCGCGGGCTCGGCAAGGGCGCGGTGAAGGCCGCGGACATCGAGCGCGTGGCCACCGGCACCCAGCACTTCGACCGGCGGCACGTGGACCTGGGCATGAGCCCCTTCGCCCACCGCATCGCCCAGGCGCAGGACCTGGAGGCCGTGGTGGAGCGGCGGCGGCGCAACTACTTCTTCCTGCTCGGCCGGCTGCGCGACGTGTCCGCGCCGCTCTTCAACCAGCTCGCCCCGGGCGTCTGCCCCCTGTTCTACCCGGTGGTGGTGGACAACAAGGAGCATGTGCTCGAGCGGCTGCGCGCGCGGGGCATCGAGGCCATCGACTTCTGGAAGCACTTCCATCCCGCGTGTGACGCGTCCGCCTTCCCCGAGGTGGCGAAGCTGCGGCGCTCCATCGTCGAGGTGCCCTGCCACCAGGATCTCACGCCCGAGGTCATGGCGGAGGTGGCCACCGTGGTGCGGGGCGCGCTGGTGCTGGAGCGCCCCGAGCGAAAGAACGTGGGCTGAGGCCCCAGGCTCGAGACATGAGGTCGACACCGTGATTCGCGAAGCGGAATTGATGCCCTCTCCCAGCCCCGCGCGGTGGCTGGAGGTCTCCACCGTGAGGACCGCGTCCGGACTCGCCGGGATGCGCGCCGAGTGGAACGCGCTCCTGGACGACAGCCAGGCGGGACCCTTCAACGCGTGGGAGTGGTTGTACCCGTGGTGCCGGCGGATCGGCACCGATCGCCAGCCCTTCGTGTTGCAGGCGAGGGACCGGAGCGGGGCGCTGGTGGGGCTCCTGCCGCTGGGCTTCGACTACCACTGGGTGATGGGGCGTCCCATCCGGCGGCTGGCCTTCCTGGGCGAGTCGCACGTGGGCAGCGACTACCTGGACGTGGTGGCGCGGCGCGGCCGGGAGGAGGAGGTGGCGCGCACCTTCGCCTCCGCCCTGTGGGAGCTGAAGGAGCAGTGGGACGTGCTCGACCTGACGGACCTGCGCGAGGACTCGGTGACGGTGCGCGTGCTGCGCGAGACCTTTGGCAAGCACGGCGTGGGCACGACGCTGACCGAGCGCTATGTCTGCCCTTACGAGTCCCTGGGGCGGGGCGAGTCCTTCGATGACTTCCTCAAGCGCACGAGCCGGCGGGACAACTACCTGCGGCGCAAGAAGTGGCTGGAGAAGCAGGACGGCTACCGCATCGAGAAGACGGAGGCGCCGGGCGCGCTCGCCGCGCCGCTGACGGACTTCTTCCGGTTGCACGCCATGCGCTGGGAGTCGGACGGAGGCTCCCAGGGCATTCGCGGCCGGGGCGTCGAGGCCTTCCACCGGGATGCCACGCAATTGCTCGCCGAGCGCGGGCGCCTGCGCCTGTACACGATGAAGGTGGGAGGCCAGGCGGTGGCCTCGGTGTATGGCATTGTCCACGGCGGCTCGTTCATCTATTTCCAGTCGGGGTATGACCCGGCGTGGCGCAACCGCAGCGTGGGGCTGGTGCTCGTGGGGGAGACGTTCCGCGACGCCCTCGAGGCCGGGCTCACCGATTACGACTTCCTGCGCGGCACCGAGACGTACAAGTCGGACTGGACGACGAAGCAGCGGAGAACCGTGTCCCTGCGGATTCTCTCGCCCGGCGGGGATGGCGAGTGGTTCGTGCGGCGCGAGCAGGGGATGCGGCAGGTGCGTGAAGTGGCCAAGCGCCTGTTGCCCCAGGACGCCGTCGAGCGCGTGCGCCGGCTGCGGCGCCGGTTGTCCGCGGTGCGCGGGTAGGGCACCCGGAGCGGGTTCAGGGGGCAAGGGAAGGCGCGTTGGGTCCGTGGCCTTCCCTTCCTCATATGACTTCCGGCACATGTGCCCGTGAAGGTGAACGTGTAATCTGAGTCCGCGGGAGCGAAGTGCGCTGAGGCGTTGCCTCATGCGTCTTGCTTTCAATAAAATTCCCATAAAATACTCAGTGATCATCCACGTCTGGGAGCCTCGTGGCGCGACGTTGTTCGCCGCCGCACTTCAACCCCTCCCGAACGAGTGAAGACCCATGGATGAACGCAGGATGAATGCGGGGCTTGGTGCCCTTGCCTTGATGGCTATTTGGGGATGCGGAGCGCCGGAGCCGCTCCCTGGCGGTGGACACGAGACCGCGAAACAACTGCTCACCGGACCTGATTTCGTGGTGACGGAGTTGAGCACTCCTCACAGTGTCCATCCAGGACTCTCCTTCGAGGTCACGGCCACGATCTGCAACCAGGGGGGCATGCCAGGCTCCGCGCGGGGTGGGTTGTTCCTGTCCTCGGACACCGTCATCTCCGAGGAGACGGACAGGCGGGTGGGGCAGTTCGACCCGATCCTGGCGCCCGGAGAATGCAGGAAGCAGAAGGCGACTGTGTTCGCCCAGGTTCCTTCCGAGGGCATCTGGTACGTGGGTGCACGCATCTCGACCCCCGAGGATGGAAACCCGAGCAATGACACGCGCATCAGCGCTCCGATGGGAATCGGGTTCCAACCGGACTTCGTCATCACCTCGGTGAAGGGCCCGGCCAGTGTGCAGCCCGGACAATCCCTCTCCGCCCAGGTGACGGTGTGCAACCTGAGCACCCAGGCTGGCGGCACCCGCGTGGCCCTGCTCCTGTCCGAGGACGCGAACATCCGTCTTCCGTCTCCCGCCGGTCCTCCTCTGGAGGATGTCCTGGTGGGTGAGGCCGCGGTGCCTCCGCTCTTCTCCGGTCAGTGCACGACGGTCTCCGTTTCCGGTCTGGCTCAGCCTCCGCCCCCGAGTCGGCCGGACATCCGGGCCTTCCACCTGGGCGCCGTGGTGGATCCGAACAACGCCATCCCGGAGTTCTTCGAGGACAACAACACGCACCCGGGCTACCTGCTGGGCGTGGGCCGTGGCGCGGACTTCTTCATCACCTCGGTGAAGGGTCCGGCCAGCGTGCTGCCCGGGCAGTCGTTCACCTCCGAGGTGACGGTGTGCAACCAGGGCACCCAGGCCGACTTCAGCCGCGTGTCCTTGCTCCTGTCCGAGGACGCGTCCATTCGAATCCCGTCTCCGTCCGCGCCTTCCGGGGACTCCCTCGTGGGTGATGCGCCGGTGGCTCTACTCGCTCCCGGCCAGTGCTCCACGGTGTTCGTCCCTGGCCAGGCCCAGCCCCCGGCCACGAACTCGCCCGACGTGCGGGCCTTCCACCTGGGCGCCGTGGTGGAACGGGTCAGCGCTACCCCGGAGCTCATCGAGGACAACAACACGCACCCGGGCTACCTGCTGGGCGTGGGCCGTGGCGCGGACTTCGTCATCACCTCGGTGAAGGGTCCGGCCAGCGTGGGACCCGGGCAGCCGCTCACCGCCCAGGTGGCGGTGTGCAACCAGGGCACCCAGGCCGGCGGCACCCGCGTGGCCCTGCTCCTGTCCGAGGATGCGTCCATTCAAGTCCCGTCTCCGTCCGCGCCTTCCGGGGATGTCCTCGTGGGAGTCGCGCAGGTGCCCGCCTTGAGCCCGGGCCGGTGCGCCACGGTGTCCCTCTCCGGCAACATTTCTCCTCCGCCGGTGAGCGGGCCGGACATACGGGCCTTCCACCTGGGGGCCCTGGTGGATCCGGACAACACCACCCCGGAACTCATCGAGGGCAACAACACGCACTCGGGTTACCGGCTGGGCGTGGGCGCTGGCGCGGACTTCGTCATTACCTCGGTGAAGGGCCCGGCCAGTGTGGAACCCGGGCAGCCACTCACCGCCCAGGTGACGGTGTGCAACCAGGGCACCGTGGCCGAGAGCACCCGCGTCGCCCTGTTGCTGTCAGAGGACGGATTCATCAGCTACCCCTCGCCGTCCGCGCCTTCCGAGGACTCCCTCGTCAATGCCAAACAACTGGAGC
Source organism: Cystobacter fuscus (assembly GCF_044360685.1). Classification (GTDB taxonomy): domain Bacteria; phylum Myxococcota; class Myxococcia; order Myxococcales; family Myxococcaceae; genus Cystobacter; species Cystobacter fuscus_C. Next base: position 4,334,319 of record NZ_CP043491.1, read on the forward strand.
TGCTCTTCCCCGGCCAATGCGCCACCGTTTCCCTCTCCGGCCCCGCCCAGGTCCCGCCCATGAGTCGGCCGGACGTCCGGGCCTTCCACCTGGGGGCCGTGGTGGATCCGGACAACGTCACCCCGGAATTCATCGAGGGCAACAACACGCATTCGGGCTACCGGCTGGGCGTGGGTGCTGGCGCGGACTTCGTCATCACCTCGGTGAAGGGCCCGGCCAGCGCGCAGCCCGGGCAGCCGCTCACCGCCGAGGTGGCGGTGTGCAACCAGGGCACCCGGGCCGAGAGCACCCGCGTGCTCCTGCTCCTGTCCAAGGATGAGTCCATCCGTGTCCCATCTTCGTCTGGCTCTTCCGAGGACGTCGTCGTGGGGGACCAGCCGGTGCCCTCCGTGCTCCCTGGCCAGTGCGTCACGGTGGCCATTTCCGGCCAGGCCTCTGGCTCGCCCCAGAGATGGCCGGGCGACTGGGGCTTCTACCTGGGCGCCGTGGTGGATCCGAACAACGCCACTCCGGAACTCATCGAGGACAACAACGTGCATTCGGGCTACCGGCTGGGCGTGGGCCTCGAGGCGGACTTCTTCATCTCCGAGCTGGAGAGTCCCGTGTTCGTCAAAAGTGGTCAGAGCCTGGGGGTCCAACTGAAGGTGTGCAACCAGGGCACCCGGGCCGGGAGCACCCGCGTGCGTGCGCTCCTGTCCACGAACGCCACCTTCGGTCTTCCCTCGCCCCAGGGCCCGTCCGAGGATGTCCTCGTGGGGGAGGTGAGCACGCAAGTCCTCCAGCCCGGCTGGTGCCAGTCGCTGTCCGTCACCGGGAACGCCTCTCCGCCGTCGGCGAACCCGGACATGCCAGGGTTCTACTACGTGGGGGCCGTGGTGAATCCGATGGGTGACCCCGAGCTGTTCACGGACAACAACAGCCTGCTCGGTGGGTGGATCTACATCTCCCCCTGAGGCTCCCCGTCATCTCCTCCCGGCCGGCTTCTTCTCGATCCGGGTAGGGTTTCTGGAGGAAGTCACGTGGGGGTGACGCCCACGTGACTTCCAGCGCGTGCGATTCTCACCCCGAGTCGTATAGAATCCTCGGCCCTACCCCAGTGGAGGCCGCACTCATGCGCATGGTTGGAACGATTGCCGTTGGGATTGTCGCACTGCTCGCTTCACCGGCCCAGGCCGATTCCGTCATCAGCTCGAAGCAGGTGTCCTGGCAGGGCTGTGCTTATACGATCAAGGTACTCCGGGAGGATGATCCGTACGCCGAGACTCCCTACAGCGTCTCGCTCCAGAGCGCGGTGGTTTCGCCTGACACCTGTTCGCTGACGCCCAAGACCGTCAATCTGGTGGACTCGGTGAGCGAGCCGCGGATCGCGATCGCGGCCAGTGCCGAGGGGCTCGCGATTGCCTACTCCTATGAGGTGTACGAACGGTTCTCGTTTGGCTCGCATCTCCTCCGCATCCACCATCTGAACCCGAGCACCTTGGGCTCCGTGAGGGTGGCGGAGCTGGAGGGGGTTGCGCTGTCGACGACCGGAGGATGGTGGAACCCGTCCCCCTTGTCCCTGAGCCAACTCTCCCTCTACCCGGGCTCCCTCGAAGTGTATGGCTACTTGCAAGGGGGGACGAATGCGATCAAGTCGAATTCGCCCGCGACCAGCTGGCCGCCCCCGCTCGCGCAGGGCAATCGCTTCGAAGCCATCTATCCTGACTTCTTTGGCGCGACGCAGCAGCCGCCCCAGATCGTCACCTACTAGGTGCTGTTTCAGGCGGGCGTCTCGCCCCCCGAGGCTCTCCGTCACTTCCTCCCGGCTGGTTTCTCCTCGAGTCGGCCGGGAGGCGCGGTGCGCGGGGAGGGCTCCCGGAGGAAGTCACGTGGGGGTGACGCCCACGTGACTTCCGGCGCGTGCGATTCTCACCCCGAGTCGCATAGAATCCGTGGCCTTACCCCAGTGGAGGCCGCACTCATGCGCATGGTTGGAACGATTGCCGTTGGGATTGTCGCACTGCTCGCTTCACCGGCCCGGGCCGATTCTGTCATCAGCTGGGAGCGGGTGTACTGGCAGGGCTGTGCTTATACGATCATGGTACTCGAGGGGGATGATCCGTACGCCGATACTCGCTACAGCGTCTCGCTCCAGAGCGCGGTGGATTCGCCTGCCACCTGTTCGTTGACGCCCAGGACCGTCGAGTTGGTGGACTCGGTGAGCGAGCCGCGGATCGCGATCGCGGCCAGTGCCGAGGGGCTCGCGATTGCCTACTCCTATGAAGAGTACGCCCGGTTCTCGTGGGGCCGGAATCTCCTCCGCATCCACCATCTGAACCCGAGCACCTTGGGCTCCGTGAAGGTGGCGGAGCTGGAGGGGGTTTGGCTGTCGGGGACTGGACCGTGGTTCCCGAGCCCCTTCTCCCTGAACTGGCTTACCCTCTACCCGGGCTCCCTCGAAGTGCATGGCTTCTTGGACGGGTCGACGAATGCGATCTCGTCGAATGTGCCCGCGACCAGCTGGCCGCCCCCGCTCGCGCAGGGCAATCACTTCGTCGCCATCTATTCTGACTTCTTTGGCGCGACGCTGCAGCCGCCCCAGATCGTCACCTACTAGGGTTCCCCGTCACTTCCTCCCGGCCGGTTTCTCCTCAAGTCGGCCGGGAGGAGTAGAGTCCGCGGCCCTACCCCAGTGGAGGCCGTACTCATGCGCATGGTTGGAACGATTGCCGTTGGGATTGTCGCACTGCTCGCTTCACCGGCCCGGGCCGAGCTGCCCGTCGTCAAAGAGGCCCGGGTGTCCTGGCAGGGCTGTGATTATTCGATCAAGGTCCGGCAGGACGTGGATCCGGACTATCCGTACCCGGTGCCCCTCTACAGAATCTCCGTCCAGAGCGAGGTGGTTTCGCCTGGCACCTGCTCGCTGACGCCGAGGACCGTCCAGTTGGCGACCTCGAAGCTCTCGCCGCGGATCGCGATCTCGGCCAATGCCGAGGGACTCGCGGCGGCCTATTCCTTTGGAGAGTATTACCGGGGCTACGGTAACTCGATCCGCCTCCGCGTCCACCGTCTGGACCCGAGCACGATGGGCTCCGTGCGGGTGGCGGGTCTGCAGGCGAATTTCGTGCCGGAGAATGGTGGAGCCGGGGGCCCGGGCGAGGCCAACCTGCAGGGACTCACCCTCTACCCCGGCTACCTCGAGGTGAATGGCACCTTGGTTGGCAACTCGATCACGCAGGATCCCGCGACCGTTCCCTGGCCGTACCCGATCGTGCAGGGCAGCCGCTTCGTCGCCACCTACCCTGACTTCTTCGGCTCGACCCAGCAGCCGCCCCAGATCGTCACCTACTGAGTGGGGCGGGCTTCAGCCCGTGACGCGGTGCTGCCGCAGCAGGCCCTGCAGCTCCGCGTCCCGCACCACCCGGGGCACCTTGACCTGGGTGGGCGAGGCCCCGCGCCGCACGAGCACGTCACGCAGGGCCTGGAAGGTGCCGGACTCCACCCGGTGCAACTGGGCGGGGCCCAGGCGCTCGGAGCGGCGGATCACCTCGTAGAAGGGATTGGTCCGGCACAGCGCCTCTTCCAGCGCCCGGTTCAGCTGCTCCGGCTCCCCCTGGGGCCGCGCGCCTTCCTGGAGCTCGACGAAGAAGGCATAGCGTCCGGGCAGGGTCTCCGTCTCCTCCACCACGCTGTAGTCGGCGGGCAAGAGCCCCTCGGTGACCAGCGCCTGCTCCAGCGAGAGGCGCGCGGCGTGCTCCGAGGTCTTCTCCCCCATGAGGTTGAGCAGCGCGCCGCGCCGGTAGAGGAACTCCATCAACGGCGCTTGATTGCAGTGGCCCACGATGCGCACCACGTCTCCCAGGCGGTAGCGGTAGAGGCCCGCCTGGGTCGTGAGCACCAGCTCGTAGGCCTCGCCCTCCACGAGCTGCTCGGGCAGCAGGGTCCGGGGGGACTCCGCGTCCAGATCCTGCTCGGGGATGAACTCGAAGAAGGCCGCGCCCACCAGGAGGCAATAGACGGCCTGCTCGAGTTCGAGTGGCACGCCCAGGACCCCTTCGGTGCTGACGTAGCTGGCGGCATTCAAGGGCACGCCCTCGAGGTAGGGCGTGAGCTGCCGGGTGTAGAGGGAGAAGCTGGCCCCGGTGATGGAGGAGACATAGGCGAGCCGGGGCCACAGCCGGCGCAAGAGGCCGTGAGGACCCTGCTCGAGCACCTGGGCGACCTCGCGGGCGCGCTCGGGGTCGGGGCGCAGGCGGGACTGGATGTGGCGGCGCTGCTCCGGCTCCAGATCGAGTTCCGGGCGCAGCACCCCGCGGGCGATGTCGTCCACCAGATCCTGCCCGCGCCGCTCCAGCAGGTGCACCAGGTCCAGCAGCCCCGAGGCGAAGGGGGCCATGAGGGTGCCGAGTTCCCGCTCGCGCAGGCCGAAGAGCAGGTGCAGGTAGAGCGCATCGGCGTGCTTGCGCAGGCGGAAGGCCTCCGGCGGCGAGGTGAACGCGAAGGACGCGGCGCGGCCCATCGAATGGGTGGAGATGGCGGTGAGCGCGCCCATCAGCAGTCCTCCCTCGGAGCGCTCGCGGAGCACGGCGTTCATGAGGATCATGGCGCGAGCGGGACGCTGGGCGGCCGGTACTTTCTCGGTCACCACGGCGCGGCCAATCATCATGATGCGCCGCATGTTCTCCAGGTGGGGCCGGGTCACGGGGAGCAGCTTGCGCTGGCCGGTGGTGCCCGAGGTGATGCCCAGGTACTCCACCCGGTCGGCGGTGAGCACGTTCTGCTCGCCGCGGGCGATGCGCTCCATGTAGGGCCGGAAGGGCTCGTAGGTGCTGACCGGCAGGGCGCGCTGGAAGTCCTCCACGGTGCGCAGCGAGGCGAAGCCATGGCGTCGGCCGAAGTCCGTGTCCCGGTTGTGGTGGAGGATGGCCCGCAGCGTGTCCGCGTTCACTCGCGCGACGTGACGTGTCTGCTCGATGAACCGCTGTTTGCCGCGATGACCCGCGGCGCGCATGAAATGGCTGAAAAGACTGGGAATCCAGGGTAGGGAGGACATGGGGCGCCTGATCCCATGGCGCATGCGCGGAGGCAACCCTGGCCGTTTTCCACGAGCCCAGGTGGGCTCCTGGCATCCTGAACAACTACTTCAAGAGGGGGCGCGCCGCCCGGGCGTTCAGCCCGTGACGCGGCGCTGGCGCAGCAGGCCCTGCAACTCCGCGTCCCGCACCACCCGGGGCACCTTGACCTGGGTGGGCGAGGCGCCGCGCCGCACGAGCACGTCGCGCAGGGCCTGGAAGGTGCCGGACTCCACCCGGTGCAGCAGGGTAGGGCCCAGCCGCTCGGTGCGGCGGTTCAGCTCGTAGGCGGGATTGGTCCGGCACAGCGCCTCTTCCAGCGCCCGGTTCAGCCGCTCCGGCTCCTGATGGGGCCGCCCGGCGCCCTGGAGCTCGACGAAGAAGGCATAGCGCCTGGGGAAGGACTCGGTCTCCTCCACCACGCTGTAGTCGGCGGGCAAGAGCCCCTCGGTGGCCAGCGCCTCTTCCAGGGCGAGGCGCGCGGCGTGCTCCGAGGTCTTCTCCCCCAGGAGGTTGAGCAGCGCGCCACGCCGGTAGAGGAACTCCATCAACGGCGCTTCATGGTAGCGGCCCACGATGCGCACCACGTCCCCCAGGCGGTAGCGGTACAAGCCCGCCTGGGTCGTGAGCACCAGCTCGTAGGCCTCGCCCTCCACGAGCTGTTCGGGCAGCAGGGTCCGGGGCGACTCCGCGTCCAGCTCCTGCTCGGGGATGAACTCGAAGAAGGCCGCGCCCACCAGGAGGCAGTAGACGGCGCGCTCGAGCTCGAGTGCCACGCCCAGGACCCCTTCGGTGCTGACGTAGTTGGCGGGGTAGAGGGGCACGCCCTCGAGGTAGGGGGCGAGCTGCTGGGTGTAGAGGGAGAAGCTGGCCCCGGTGATGGAGGTGGCGAAGGCGAGCCCGGGCCACAGCCGGCGCAAGAGGCCGTGGGGACCCTGTTCGCGCGCCTGGGTCAGCTCGCGGACGCGCTCGGGGTCGGGGCTCAGGCGGGACTGGAGGCGGCGGTGCTGCTTCGGCTCCAGGTCGAGTGCCGGGCGCACCACGCCGAGGGAGAGGTCCTCCATCAGGTCCTGCCAGCGCTGCTCCAGCAGGTGCACCATGTCCAGCAGCCCCGTGGCGAAGGGGGCCATGATGTAGCCGAGCTTGCGCTCGCGCAGGCCGAAGAGCAGATGCAGGTAGAGCGCATCGGCGTGCGAGCGCATGGAGAAGGCATCTGATGGCGAGGTGAGCGCGAAGGACGCGGCGCGGCCCAGGGACTGGGTGGCGATGGCGGCGAGCGCGCCCATCAGCAGTCCACCCTCGGAGCGCTCGTGGAGCTCGGCGTTCATGAGGATCATGCCCCGCAGGGGATGCTGGGCGGCCGGTACCTGCTCGGCCACCACGGCGAGGCCGATCGTGCTCGCGCGCTGCAGGTGCCGCAGGTGGGGTTGGGTCACGGGGAGCAGCTTGTTCTGGCCGGTGGTGCCCGAGGTGATGCCCAGGTATTCCACCCGGTCGGCGGTGAGCACGTTCTGCTCGCCGCGGGCGATGCGCTCCATGTAGGGCTGGAAGGGCTCGTAGGTGCTGACGGGCAGGGCGCGCTGGAAGTCCTCCACGGTGCGCAGCGAGGCGAAGCCATGGCGCCGGCCGAAGTCCGTGTCCTGGTTGTGGTGGAGGATGGCGCGCAGCGTGTCCGCGTTCACGCGCGCGGCGTGGCGCGCCTGCTCGGCGAAGTCCTGCTTACCGCGACGACCCGCGGCCCTCGTGAGGTGGCTGGCGAGACTGAGGAGCCAGGGGGTGGAGGACATGGTGCGCCTGATACCCACGACGCCCTCCCGGAAGCAACCCTGGCCTTTCTCCACGAGCCCTGGTTGCCTCCTGACATCCTGAACGCGGCTTCTCGCGATGACCTGGGGGGCCGGGGCTCGTAGACTGGGCGCCCCCCATGCGGTCGCCCCCGGTCTTCCACCCACTCTTGTTCGTCGCCGCGCTCCTCGCCTGGAGCGTGGTGGGAGCGCAGGGACTCGTGGTGATGGACTTCACGCCCCAGCATCTGACCAGCGCTGCCGTGCTCGTGTGGTTCGTCGCCTTCGGCTCATTTGGCGCGGCGTTCTGGCTCAACGTGCGAGGGGATGGCCGTCATGCGGTACTGCTTCTGGGTGCCCAGACGGTCGCGGCGCTGGCGGTGATCGCCACCGGCACCTCGGGCTTCGAGGGGGCGCTGCTCTCCATCATCTCCGGACAGGCGCCCATGTTCCTGTCCTCGCGCTCCACCGTCCTGGGGTGCTCGGGGCTGGTCCTCGCGAGCCTGGCCGTCTACCTCGTGCTGTACCCGCCCCTGGATGCGCTGGCGTCGGCGGCCGGCTACGCGGGCCTGCTGGTGTTCACCGCCACCGCGGCCCACATCCAGCAGCGCGAGCTGAACGGGCGCCGGGAACTGGCCCGGCTGCATGCGCGGCTCGAGGCCGCCCAGGCGTTGCTCGCCGAGCGGGAGCGCGAACAGGAGCGGCTGCGCATCGCGCGGGAGCTGCACGACTCGCTCGGCCACCACCTCACGGCCCTCTCGCTCAACATCGAGGCGGCCTCGCATTCCGTGGAGGGTCCGGGGCTCGAGCACGTGCGCCGGGCCCAGAAGGTCTCCCGGACGCTGCTGCGCGAGGTGCGCGAGGTGGTGTCCTCCCTGCGCGAGGGACCGCTCCAGCTCGGACCGGCGCTGGCCGATCTGGCGCGCGAGGTGCCCGGGCTCGAGGTGCATCTGCAGGTACCGGAGGGGCTCTCCGTCACCGAGCCCGCGGCGGCCCATTGCTTGATGCGCTGTGTCCAGGAGGTCATCACCAATACGCTGCGCCATGCCTCCGCGCACCACCTGTGGATCGACGTCGTCTCCACCCGGGAGGGCGCGCTCCGGCTTCACGCGAGGGATGACGGCGTGGGCGCGACGGCGCTCGAGCCCGGCGCGGGACTCACGGGCATGCGCGAGCGCTTCACCCAGCTCGGCGGAAGCCTGGAGTGGCGTCTGGCGGCCCGGCGGGGCGTGGAGCTGGTGGCGTGGCTGCCCACGCGAGGTGCCCAGGGATGATCCGCATCGTCCTGGCGGATGACCATGCGCTGGTGCGCGAGGGCATTCGCAGTCTGTTGGATCTCACCCCGGACCTGCGGATTGTCGGGGAGGCGGCCGATGGGAACGAGGCCCTGCGGCTCGTGGCCGAGCTGAACCCGGACATCGTGTTGATGGACGTGCGGATGCCGCGGATGAGTGGACTGGAGGCGCTGCGCGCGCTACGGCGCACGGAGCCGCACCGGCGCGTGGTGTTGCTCACCACGTTCGACGAGGACGCGGTGCTGCGGGAGGCGCTGCGCGTGGGGGTCCAGGGCTTCCTGCTCAAGGACGTGACGCGCGATCAGCTCGCCGAGGCGCTCCATCGGGTGGCGAACGGGGAGACGTTGCCCCCGCCCGGGCTGCCCGGGCAGGTGTCGCGTGGAGTCGCGGAGCTGCCGCGGGACTTCCCCTCGGCGGAGCACCCGGAGGCGCTCACCCGCCGGGAGTTGGAGGTGCTGCGCCTCATCGCCCGGGGCCTGAGCAACCGGGAGATCGCCGAGGCGCTGGGCACCGCCGAGGGCACGGTGAAGAACCAGACGTCCAACATCCTCGCCAAGCTGGGGGTGCGGGATCGCACCCAGGCCGTGCTCCGCGGGATGGAGCTGGGCTGTCTTTGAGGGGGGAGCTGCCTCGGAGAAGCTGTGCCGCTCGTTCGCTCTCGGGCTGGCGGGGGTATGAAGCGGCTCGACATTCCGGGAAGAGTCCGCCTCATCACGGGAGGGACGGCTCCATGAAGTACTTCCTCATCATTCTTTCGGATTGGCGATTCTCCGCCGGGGAGCTCACCCGGAGGCTGCTCGCACGTTGGTCCGGCGCCATCTTCCAGGAGACGAATCTCGAGAGCATCTCTTGCTTCGAGTTCGAGCTGCCCATGGCTCATTCCACGCTCCACGGCGCCATGCACCGGGATGGTGAGTGCATCCCCTTCAGCGCGGACATTCGCGACATCGCTGAGTTCTCGCTTTGGGTTCGCTCCTTTGTCCCCGATGCCGAGCGCCTCCTCTTCTGTGACGAGGGGGGGAGCAGCCAGCTCGACTTGCGGCCTGACACCTCGTCTTCCGACATCTTCCGCTTGTTCGACTACGTCCCTCCTCCCCCCGGGTGGAAGAACTATTCTCTCATCGCCAGGCCTCAATGGACACTGACTGCCCACGAGTTCGCTCGACTCCTGCTTCTTCGTTGGCCCAGCGCTCAGGTTCAACTCAAGACGGAGCGCGACGAGTCCAGGCCTGCTTCCTTCCAGGTGCAGATGAAGCACTCCACCCTGACCGGCTCCCTCTTCCGCCCGGTACCTGGCCTCGACTTCACAGGGGAGCCGCGCGACTGCGCTGAATTCTCGCTCTGGTGCCGCTCCATCCTGGTGGCCGAGCAAGTCTCCGTCTCCGGCGACAACTACTTCCTCATCCTCCATCCCTCCACCACGGTGGAAGATTTCCTCCGGACCCTCGGTGCCCCGCCCTCCTGACAGCACCTGAGCGTGGTCTTGTGAAGACTTGGATTCCTGGGGTCAGCTCCTCGTGTTCGGGATGGCGTTGTTTGCCGCACCTGGGCTCGCAACGCGGTGAGTGCGGCCCAGTATCCGCGCCAAGATGGGGGGGGGCCGGGACCACACCCAGGCCGTTCTGCGCGGGATGGAGCTGGGGTGTCATTGAGGCAGGGCGGGCCCGGAGCCAGGCCCGCCCTGGTTTCAACGCCTACTTCAGCGCGTCCAGGTAGGGGCGGTGGCTGTTGGTGAACTCGTAGTTGGCGAAGGCATCCCAGTTCACCGACCAGGACATGAGGCAGAGTAGGGCGGGTCGGGCGGACTCCGGTCTTGTATCCTGGACAACAGGGCGTTCCCGTAGCACTGCCTCGCGATTGGTGGTGCAGCGCCTGAAACTTACCTGTTGCATTCTCCAACATCTGCCCAACCCGTCGGCTTGACGGGCGCACCCGCGTTTCCGTGTAGTTCCAGAGCGACGGACTACAGGCCACGTCGCCTCGGAGGTGCGCCGTGTCCACCCGTCGTGCTGGCTCGCGCCCCCCTGGCGCTTGGCTGCGCTCCCTGTTGGGCGGTTGGTTTCTCCTCATCCTCTTCCTCCAATCCGCCTGCGCCACGAGCGCCCCTCGGGGCGGCTTCCTCGTGGGCTACCGCTACAGCTCGCTCACGCCCCCACCAGCCCCCAAGGAGTCCGTCACCCTCGCACCCAGCAGCGACTTCGCGCCCGTCCAGGTGTCGGACACGGAGTTTCGCGCAGCCTTCACCCAGCTCGTTCTGGAGGTTCCCCTGCGGGTAGCCCCCCGCCCCACCAGGCCGTTGGCGGGCCGCCTGGTACTGGCCTCCTGGCCGCCGAGTGGCGCGGCGGACTCCAGTGTCGAAGGCGGCTACGCGCGCCTGTGCGAGCGGCGGGGCTCTCCGGGCGACTGCTTCTGGTTCATGGGAGAGGGGCCTGGTGATACCACCTTGAGTCACCGGGACAGGTTCGCGCTGGCCCTCAGCCTCGCTCTTATTCCCGCGGTGGAAGCGGCCACGGGCGTCCTCCAGGACTTCTCCGCGCACGCCATGACGACGCTCCTCACGGGCCTCTCCCTTTACCTCGTGGTGCTCATGGCACCAGAGCCCATCTCTAAAGGTCTCGCCCTGGCGATGACCCTCTTCCTCTGGGGCTATCTGGGCCATGAACTCTGGGGATTGATTTCCGCCACGAAGGACCTCTGGGACGAGGCGAAGGCCGCCAGCACGTTCCACGAGCTACGCGATGCGAGCAAGCGGTACGCCCAGGTGCTCGGACCCAACACCCTGAGTGTCCTCATCCTCCTGGCCACCTGGAAGGCGGGCGCCAAGGGCAAGGAGGCCATGACGGGGAGCGGGCTGCCGGGTTTCCCCCAGGCGGTGCGGAACGCCGCCACGGTGGGCCGCATCCGCCTGCCCGTGGCGGCCTCCGAGGCGACGTCGGTGTCCGTGGTGGAAGGCAAGCTCGCGCTCACTCTCCCCGCGGGCTCGGGTGCCATCCTCTTCATGCAGGAGGAGGGCCCCGTTCACCACATCGCCACCGTGGAGAACGAGAAGTCGCCCGCGCGTGGCGGGCCCTGGACGCCGAAGCTCAAGGAGTTCTTCGACAAGGCCGGCATGTCCATGGAAGACCCGGCCAACAAAATACCCATCCCGGGACACAAGGGCCCTCATCCCGAGGAGTACCATCAGGAGGTCTTTCAACGGCTTGGGAAGGCAGTCAAGCGCTGCGAGACTACGGAGCAGTGTCGGACGGCCCTCACCCGGGAATTGAAGCGGCTGGCTACGGAACTCAAGGAGGCAGGTTCCAAGCTCAACAAGCTCGTCACCCGAACCGATTGAGGTTAGGAGAGCGATATGTCGAAGAGGTATTTCGCGCTGGACGAAGACATGAGCAGCCCGGAGCGTTGGGTGCTCCACGACACCTTGGATGCCCACGGAAAGAAGGTGGGACCGCGGCTGTACCTCAACAACGCCCCCATTCGTTTCGACGGTCGCCTGCGGGTTCCCATCCTCCATCCAGGCAGCCCATTGGATTACTCGTTGGCGGACGCGGGGGATTTTCCCGTGGTCACCGAAAAGGTCGCCAGTACTCTGGCCGAATTGGCTCCTGGCGACGTCCAGTTCTACCCCGTCGATGTGGATACGCGGCCAGAGCCGTACTTCCTCGTCAATGCCGCGCGTCTGGTGAGGTGCATTGATGAAGCCGCCTCGGAGGAAGTGCGCTACGGGGAACCCGAAGACAACCTGCCCGACAAGCTTGGATATTATCTGTCCGTTTACGGCATGCGGATTGACCCGTCCAAAGTGGGTGATGCCAAGATCTTCCGGCCCTGGGGATATCCAGCCGCTCTGCTCGTCGCCGAGGAAGTGAAGGACGCCCTCGAGCGCACCGGCGCCACGGGGCTGAAGTTCAGGGAAGTCACCGGGCCCGGTCCCATCAGCGACGAGGAGCGTGCTTATAAGCGGAAGTGCCGTGAGCTTCTGGAGCCCCCTCCTGCCGCCCGACGCGTGGCCTGGAAGTCGCTCGGCGCTCTTGACGAACTGACCGTTGCCCCCGGGGCCATTTGCTACGAATGGCCAGGACACCGGCAGGATTGGGGCCTCATCCATCGGGAGGCAGGGCGCCTGCTTCTCGTCTCCGAGGGCCTCTCGGACCCCTTCATCTCGCGTTTGGAGCCCTCCGTGGGATTTGGCCTGGAACTCGCCTTGGAGACGGACGCAATCGAGGTGCCCCGCGACGCCATCGGGCAATGCTGGCCCTACCTGCTGCTGAAGCGAGTCTCCAAGGAGGTGGTGGCCCACGAGCACCTTCGGGAGAGGGCCAAGGCGGGCCTTCTCGTGCTGGAGGTGGCGGCGACGGGCATGCCCTCCTCCCTCGTGACCACGGAGGGGTGCGTGGGCGTGCTGCTCGGCTTGGAGTCACTCACATTGCCAAGGCAGTTTCCCACACCGTTTGGCGACGTGCGGCTCGTCACCGTCAAGGCGCTGCTGCCCGCGGAGCTGGAATACGTGTCGAAGCGCGGCACCCAGGGCATGGACGAGCTGGCGCGGCGCTTCGCCGAAACCGGGGAAGAACACGTCTCTCGCGCCAGTCGGCAAGCGGTGGTGTAGCCGGTACACCGGAAGCACCTTCGGGCGCGGGCACCCCGGCGACTGTCTTTGCTTCAGGGCGGGCCCGGAGCCGGGCCCGCCCTGGTTTCAACGCCTACTTCAGCGCGTCCAGGTAGGGGCGGTGGCTGTTGGTGAACTCGTAGTTGGCGAAGGCATCCCAGTTCACCGACCAGGACATGAGGCCGCGGAAGCTCTTGTTGTTGGCGGGCGAGCTGCGCACGGTGTACGTGCCAATGGAGGTGCCCTTGACGAGGGCGTCCACGGCGCGCTGGACCTCGGCGGGCGTCGTGTAGCCGCCACCCGCGTTGCCATTGGCGGGCAGGCCGATGACCACCTGATCCGGACGGAGCGCGGGGAAGACATTGCTCGCGTTGCGCCCCACGGGGAAGCCCGTGAGCAGCATGTCCGTCATGGCCACGTGGAAGTCCGCGTTGCCCATGTTGTGGTACTGGTCGTCGAGCCCGGTGATGGGGCCGGAGTTGTAGTCCTGGACCTGGATCCAGCTCAGGATGTCGCGCACGGCGTAGAGCACGGGCAGGTAGGCGCCAGCGCGGGTGTCACAGCCGGAGCAGGTGCCGCCGTAGAACGCGTAGCCGAGCTGCACGAAGAACGTCTCGGGCGCCATGGTGAGCAGGAACTTCGTGCCGAAGTGGGCGCGCAGGCTGCGGATGGCGGAGATGAGGTTGACCACCACGGGCGTCTTCGGGTTCTTGAAGTCCGCGTCCCCGGGGTTGATGGACAGCGAGTGCCCCTCGAAGTCGATGTCCATGCCATCGAAGCCGTACTTCTCGATGATGGAGCGCATGGAGTTGACGAAGGCATCGCGCGCCGCGGTCGTCTCCAGGCGGACCTGGCCGTTGGCGCCGCCGATGGAGATGATGACCTTCTTGCCCAGGCTCTTGAGGTAGGCGACGTCCGCCTTGAAGTCCGCCTCGGAGGTGCCGTAGGGCGTGAAGCCGATGGTGCCGCCGGTGGAGCCATTGGTCGGCTCGGCGAAGGAGACGTTGATGACGTCCCACTTGGTGGAGACATTGCGCAGCCGGATGAAGCCCGAGCCGTTGTCGAAGTTGTGCCAGTAGCCGACGAGGATCTTGCTGGGGACGTCACCCGGGGGAGGGGGCGGAGGGGGATCCGTCACCGGGGACGTGGTGGTGCTGTAGGCGGAGCTGGCCGCGGAGCGGTTGCCGGCGGCGTCGCGGGCCTTCACGGTGAAGGTGTACGTGGTGTTGGCCGCGAGCCCGGACACCGTCGCGCTCGTCGTGGTGCTGGTGGCGGCCCCGGACACGCCACCGCCGCTGAAGGACACCTCGTAGCCGGTGACGCCCACGTTGTCCGTGGAGCCCGTCCACGTGAGCGACACGCTGTTGGACGTCTTGCCCGGGGAGGTCAGTCCCGTGGGCGCCGAGGGCGCCTGCGTATCCGTCGGCGGCGGGGTGCCCGTGCGCTCCAACCACAGGGCCGGGACATTGGGTGGCTCCCAGCCAATCAGTGACGTATGGTTTTGACGGCAGTCATAGCCCTTGCCGCCATACGTCACGATGTCGCTCACCGCGTAGCTGACGTTCGGCGCCCAGGCACCGCGATCCGCGGCCTGGGCCAGCGCGGGCACCAGACCCAGCACCGCGATGGCGAAGAGACAAAGAAACCCTGAGCGGGATGCGCTCTGCCGGGGTGAAACGGCCATGTCCACACTCCTCGGATGGAAATACCGAGGAGAGAGAGACGGGCCCCCATTTTTTCGGGTCAGTGCCCACTCTCGGCCTTGTCCCGACTGTCGGGACTCGGACCGGCGTGGGCCAAGCCTAGCGACCCAGCTCGGAGCGCAGCTGCTGGATGGCGGCGAGCAGGGGCGGCGGGTGCATGCTGCTGGGCACCTCGACCGCGAAGCGCTCGAAGGCCTCCAGGGCCGCGGCCTTGTCGCCCTGCTTCATGGCGAGGGCGCCGAGGAACAGCAGTCCCTCCTGCGCGTCCGGGTACGTGTCCGCCAGCCGCAGCAGCTCGCGCCGCGCGCCGGACTCGTCACCCCGCACGGCCAGGAGCACGCCCTGGTGCACGCGCAGCTCCACGTTGAACGGGTCCACCGCCAGGGCGCGCAGGGTGACGCGCTCGGCCTCCTCGTACATCTGATTGCGGATGAGCTCGTGGCTCACGATGGACGCGGACTCCAGGTCCGCGGGATTCTTCTGCAGCTTCTCCCAAGCCTGCTGCAGCTCCGAGTCCATCTGGGGCGCGCCCTGCTGCTGCGCGTCCGCCGAGCCCATGGCCCCCGGAGGCACGCGGCCCGTGGCCGCCTCGTTCTCGCCCCGCGGGTGCTGCTCGGACACGAGCGTGTAGCCCAGCACGCCGAAGAACAGCACGATGCCGCCGCCCCACAGCGCGCCCTTGAACTGCGGCGACAGGAAGCCCGTGGGGGCGGGGGCGGGCGTGGAGGGGGCGGGCGCCTTGTCGCGGGCCTTGAGGTGCTCGTCCCGAGCGCGCAGGGCGGCCACGGCCTCCTGCTCCAGCCGGGAGCGCTCCGCCTCGTAGCGCTCGGGCGCCAGGGCGTGCTTGTCCGCCGCGAGCTCCTTGAGCTGCTCGATGCGCGACTGGTAGCGCCGCTCCAGGTCCTCGAGCACGTCATCGCGCGAGGGGGCGGAGGGCGCGCCCTTGCGGCGCTGGGTGAGGAGGAAGAGCACCGCGGCGATGACACCCACCGCGAGCACGGCGAGGCCAGGAGTCCAGTTGGTGGGGGGGTTCATTGATCCATCTCCCGGCGCACGGCCGCGAGGTACGGGTCCACGGAGTCGTCGGAGGGGGCGGGGCTGGAGGGGGTGGGCGCGGCGGGAGCGGGGGCCGGGGCGGGCGCGTGCCGCACCTGCCGGTAGATGACGAAGCCGCCGCCGAGCAGCAGCACGAGGGGGCCCAGCCACACGAGCAGGTTGACGCCCTCGGCCTTGGGCTGCAGGAGCACCCACTCGCCATAGCGGGCGACGAAGTAGTCGCGCACCTCCTGGTCCGTCTTGCCCTCGGTGACCAGCTCGCGAATCTTGTCGAGCTGGGCGCGCGCCATGGAGGAGGGGCTGTCGGCGACGGACAGGCCCTGGCACACCGCGCAGCGCAGCTCCTTGCCGAGCACCTGGACGCGCGCCTCCAGGGGCGGCGCGAGGGGTTCACTTCCAGCCTGCTGGGGCGCGTACTGGCCCGCGGCGAGCAACAGGGTGAGGGAGAGGAGGGCGGCGGTCATGTCGATTCCTGGGGGCCGAGCCTACCTATCGTCCCGGACCGGGTGTTGCCCAGTGAAACCGGGGACGGCGGGCGGGCATGGCCCCCGGCCGTCCGGCCGCTGCCCGGGCGCGAGCCCCGGTGTCAGCGCCCTCCTCTTCCTCTCAAGAGGGGCGGGGGGGACCGGCGGCGGGGCGGCCCTGGCGCATGAGTCGCAGGCGCAACAGCCCGGTGGCGATCAGGCTGAGCAGGCGGAACTCGGCGGGCTCCAGCTTCTTCACCGTGCGCACCAGACGGCGGATCTCCACGGGCTCCTCGGCGGGCCGGGCGGGTGCCTCCTTCGTCCAGAAGTTCTCCTGGGCGGGCGTCAGCCCCAGCAGCACGTCCGAGGGGATGCGGAGGATTTCACACAGCTTCTTCAAGGTGGGCACGCTCGGCAGCATCCCGCCGCGCTCCAGCCGTCCGTAGACCTCGGTGGCGAGTCCCACCCGCTCGGCGACGTCTTCCTGGGTGAGATTGGCGCGGACTCGAGCCGCCCGGGCCGCGGTCCCGATGGTCGATGCCAGTCCTCGTGGGAGTGCCATGCCGTGCGGTCCTGATGAGACGAGTGGAAGCTGTCCGGCCCGGTGCATCCGGGCCAGGGGTGACTTCTAAGATAGCTGGAAAAAGAGTGACTTCAAGAGTCATTCCGCGAGTCAGGTACGACTTTCGAGGTCTGTAGGTGGGGGGCGGCTCCCCCGGAAGCGTCATCGTTCTTGGTCCTTCGGGGTCCGCATGTTTACCTTTGGAGTCATCTGGCGGATACCCCCAAGGAGCACGTCATCATGTCGAGTCGGCAGAATCCGGATCCCTCCCCCAAGCCATCCCCCCCGGTGGTGATCGAAACGGGGATGGCGAGCTTCGAGCTCGTGCGGTCGCTGGGGCAGGGCCACCATGGGGAGCTGTTGCTCACGCGTCAGCGCTACGCGGGGGGGCTGGGGGGCTACACGGTGGTCAAGCGGCTCAACCGCGTGGTGCGCCAGGAGGACTACCAGCGGCTGGTGGAGGAGGCGCGCCTGGCGGGGCAGCTGCGCCACCCCAACATCCTCGCGGTGCAGATGCTCGGGGGCAGCGCGGCCGAGCCGCTGCTCTTCGTGGAGTACACCGAGGGCCAGCGCCTGGGGGACGTGATGCGCCGGGCCGAGCGCGCCGGCCGCGGCTTCTCCGAGGCGTTCGCCTGCTACGTGACGGCGGAGATCGCCGAGGGGCTGCACTACGCGCACACCCTGGTGGACGACAGGGGGCGGCACCTGGGCATCGTCCACCGGGACGTGACGCCCCAGGGCATCCTCCTGGGCCGGGAGGGCGAGGTGAAGCTGGTGGACTTCGGGGCGGCCTGGTCCCGGCTGGAGGGGCGCATCTCCACCGAGGGTGACAGTGACCTGGGCAACGTGTCCTACAGCTCGCCGGAGCGGGCCAACCTGGATCAGCTCGACGGGCGCTCGGATTTGTTCTCCCTCGGGCTCGTCTTCCTCCAGCTGCTCACCGGCCGGCACCTGCTGGACGCCGAGCAACGCCACGAGGCGGAGCTGCTCGGCCGCCAGCTGCGCGCGCGGGGCGAGTCGGGCTGGGGCTCCCTGGAGGAGCTGAGCGCGCCGCGCACCGCGGACCTGCTCAAGCGCATGCGCGAGCTGCGCTCCGAGCAGGTGGAGGACGCCATCCAGGGGCTGCCCGAGCTGCCCCGGGCCGTCCTCCGCCGGCTGCTCGCCCCCCGGCGCGAGGAACGCTTCGCCACGGGGGCGGAGCTGGCCCGGGTGATGAGGGATCATGTGTGGTCCAAGGGATGGCGCTATGGGCGCCCCGAGCTGGTGGCCGAGGTGGCGGCCCTGGAGGGGCCCGTACCGGGCGACCTGGAGGAAACGGGGGACGAGGCCCGCAGGGGGAGGGGGGGAGGGAAGGAGCGCCCGGGGGGGGGAGGCCCCAAAGGACCCTGAGCCCTTGGCCCCGGGGCACGGGCCGTGCTAGTCCGCCGCCTTCCTCTTTAATCTACTGGTGTCAGAAGGAGTCGGGAGATGGCTCGCCGTCACATCCGCGTCGTCGGCGCGATGCTGCAGAACGCCGAGGGGCGCTACCTCATCACCCAGCGTCCCCCCAAGGCGACGCTGCCGCTGTTGTGGGAGTTCCCTGGCGGCCGCGTCGAGGAGGCCGAGTCCGACGAGGAGGCGCTCGCCCGGGAGATCCGCGAGGAGATGGGCGTGGAGGTGGAGGTGCTGGAGCAGGCCCTGCACACCCACCACGAATATCCCTCCTATGACATCGACTTCCGGGTGTACCGCTGTCGGCTCGCCAGCCCCGAGTCGGAGATCAAACACCTGCGCGTGCATGATCACTGTTGGGTGAAGCTCGAGGACATGTCGAAGTACCAGTTCCCCGACGCGGACGCGAAGACGCTGGCCAAGCTGCTGGGTCTGGAAGCCTGACGTGCGCCGGGCCCTCGCCCTGGTTCTGCTCGGGGGGCTGCTGGCGGCCTGCAGGTCCCCCAAGCCCTCCAACCTGGAGGAGGCGTCCGGCGCCGCGCCCTCCTCGCGCTATGCCCCCGCCGAGGACGTGCCGGGGTGCCGCCTCTATGGCGAGCCCCAGGCCGTGGGCCGCGTGCCGCTCGTGCTCGCCGAGATGTCCGGGCTCGCCGCGAGCGTCCGGCATCCGGGCGTGCTGTGGTCGCACAACGACTCGGGCAACGCGTTCCAGGTCTTCGCGATCGACGAGACGGGCAAGCCGCTCGCCACGCTGACGCTCACCGGCGCCAATACCGAGGGCATGGATCTCGAGGACATCGCCCTGGGGCCGTGTGCCCCGGGAGACGCGCGCTCGTGCGTGTACCTGGCCGACACGGGGGACAACTTCGAGCGCCGCGATCAGGTGCGCCTCCTGCGCTTCCCCGAGCCGGAGCAGGTGGCCGATGCCACGCTGGCCGTGGAGGAGCTGCCCTTCACCTGGCCGGACCGGGCGCACGACTGTGAGGCCCTCGTCATCGAGCCGGGCACGGGCCGGCCGGTGCTCATCACCAAGGAGGGCGACTCGCTGGGCGAGGTCTTCGCGCTGCAGGGGCTCGCTCCGGGCTCGGTGGCCAGGGCCTCGCACCTGGGGACGCTGCGCTCGCCGGGCAATGTCGACCGGCGCACCACCGCCGCGGCACTCCACTCCTCGGGGCAGCGCCTGCTGCTGCGCACCTATACCCGGGTGTGGGAGGTGCGCCGCCCCGGGGCCTCGCGCATGGAGGACCTGCTCCAGGGCCCGGTCGTCGAGGTGCCCGGCGCGAGCCAGGCGCAGTCCGAGGCCATCACCTGGCTGCCCGGGGACGCGGGCGCGGAGCGCTCCTACCTGATTGGCTCCGAATTCGCCGGACAACGCCTGTACCGGGTGGACTGCCGCTGATCGGAGCGTCCTGGGGTGGACACTGTCCACTACCCGGCAGTGTTCCCAGCGGAAGGGACAGGAAGTGACACCTCGGGAGCCTTCTTGGCGGGGTGTACGCGGGATGCCGGGTTGACCGCCGGGCGGCTGTGGCCATCTTTGCCCCACACGGAAGTCGTACCGCGTACCACAGGGGTGCGTGGCAGGGGGACGGGGAGTGCGCCACTGATGAAGCCCGAGAACACGATACCGCCGGGTGGAACCCCACGCGGCAAGAAGCAGGACAAGTCACCGGCTCCTACTCCCAAGGGGTTCCGGTTTGGATCTCCGCTGGGTTACATCCTTCTGCTCGTTCTGGGCTTCATGCTCTTCCGCAATGTCTTCCAGGACGCGGGCGTGCAGCGGGTGACCTACAGCCGGTTCCGCGAGTCGCTGTCGGAAGGCAAGTTCTCGCGCGTGCAGCTCTCGCCGGAGTGGGTGAAGGGCTACCTCAAGGACGGGGCCGCGCCCGCGGCGGACGCCTCGGGACAGGGAGGGCCGGGACCGCTGCGCAGTGAGCCGGGCGCCCTGCCGTGGCTGGCCTACCGGGTCCAGGGGGACAACGATCTCGTGCCGCTCCTGGAGGAGAAGGGCGTGCAGTACGAGGCGGTGCCCCAGTCGAATTTCTCCGACGTGCTGTGGGTGTGGCTGGTGCCGCTGGGCCTGGCCTTCTTCTTCTGGAGCTTCATGATGCGCCGCATGGCCGGGGGCATCGGCCAGGGGCCGCAGAGCGTCATGAGCTTTGGAAAGACGCGCGCCAAGGTGCAGGCCGAGGCCGACACGGGCGTGGGCTTCAAGGACGTGGCGGGCGTGGACGAGGCCGTCGACGAGCTGCGGGAGATCGTCGAGTTCCTCAAGACGCCGGAGAAGTTCCGCCGCCTGGGCGGGCGCATTCCCAAGGGCGTGCTCCTGGTGGGCCCTCCGGGCACGGGCAAGACGCTGCTGGCGCGCGCGGTGGCGGGCGAGGCGGGGGTGCCCTTCTTCAGCCTGTCCGGCTCCGAGTTCGTGGAGATGTTCGTCGGCGTGGGCGCCGCGCGGGTGCGCGACCTGTTCGCCCAGGCCACGGCCAAGGCGCCCTGCATCATCTTCATCGACGAGCTGGACGCCATCGGCAAGAGCCGCAACTCGGGCGTGGCCGGGGGCCATGACGAGCGCGAGCAGACGCTCAACCAGCTGCTCGCCGAGATGGACGGCTTCGACAGCCGCGCGGGCCTCATCATCCTGGCGGCCACCAACCGTCCGGAGATCCTCGACAGCGCGCTCATGCGTCCGGGCCGCTTCGACCGGCAGGTGCTGGTGGACCGTCCGGACAAGCGTGGCCGCGAGCGGGTGCTGGAGATCCACTCCAAGGGCGTGAAGCTGGGGCCGGACGTGGACCTCAAGTCCATCGCCTCGCGCACCCCGGGCTTCGCGGGAGCGGACCTGGCCAACGTGGTGAACGAGGCGGCGCTGCTCGCCGCGCGCAAGAACCGCGACGCGGTGCTCAAGGCGGACTTCGAGGAGGCCATCGAGCGCGTGGTGGCGGGCCTGCAGAAGAAGAACCGCCGGATGAACGAGCGCGAGAAGGACATCGTCGCGCACCACGAGGCGGGCCACACGGTGGTGGGCTGGATGCTGCCGCACGCCGAGCGGGTGACGAAGGTCTCCATCATCCCCCGGGGCATCGCCGCGCTGGGCTACACCATGTCGATGCCGCTGGAGGACCGCTACCTCATGTCCTTCGACGAGCTGCGCGACAAGATGGCCGCGATGATGGGCGGACGCGCCGCCGAGGAGATCTTCATCGGCGAGGTGTCCACGGGGGCCTCCAACGACCTGAAGCAGGCCACCGACGTCGCCAAGCTCATGGTGCGCGACTACGGCATGAGCTCGCTGGGCCCGGTGGCACTGGGCGCGGATCAGGGGCCGGGCTTCCTGCGCGGCGCGGGCCTGCCGGAGACGCGCACCTACTCCGAGCAGACGGCGCGCATGGTGGACGAGGAGATCCGCAAGATGGTCACCGAGGCGCTCGAGCGGGCGCGCCAGGTGCTCACCCACCACCGCGACAAGGTGGAGGCGCTGGCGGCCCGGCTCCTGGCCACCGAGGTGGTGGACGAGGACGAGCTGCGCGCCATCCTCGGCCCCAAGGCCGTCGCCGAGCGGGGCCTGTTGCATCCCGAGGCCCACCAGGTGGTCTCCGCCCATCCCGTGGGCACCGACGAGCCGGCGCCTTCGGGCACCCAGCACGCCCGGGGCACGCTCCCCGACGTGTAGCTCGGACGGACAGGGTGGGCGCTCACTCGCCCGCCCCCTGAGCGGACCTTCGCCCCTTCACGCCGCCGGCCTGCGGTGTTGAAGGGGCGAAATTATGTTGCATGGGAAGGAGGGAGCGTCCGTGGAAAACAGAATCGGCAAAAGCTATACGGCGCGTAAGGCACTCTTCGCCCGGGGCCTTCGGGATGGGCGGCTCACGGTCCAGGAGATTGAAGAGGCCCTGCCCGCGGGGACCCTCACGGCGGCCGAGCGCTGGCTGCTCTACTACTCGCTCCGGGCCGCCCAGGTGGAGATCATCGACGAGGTGACGGGCCAGGTGGACCATGGGTTCATGGCCGAACATCCCTCGATGCCCGCCGAACACTAGAAGCCCTTGAACGGGCGTTGACTCGGGACGGGGGCTGGTTACGTTCGCCCCATGAATGGCAATTCCCGGACAGACGACCGCTCCCAGGAGACGCAGGCGCAGGAGCCCGTCGTGACCTCGCCCGAGGCGGCTCCCGACGCGACCGCGCAGACTTCTCCGTCCGCGCAGCCCTCGCAGTCCGCGCAGACGGAATCCCCGCCGCAGGCGGCAGCCGAGGCCTCGGCCGAGGTGGAGCGCCTCCAGGCGGAGCTGGCCTCGACGCGGCGCCGCGTGGATCAGCTGGCGCGCGCCTACCAGGAGCTGGAGAAGGATCGCGAGGAGTTCAAGCAGCGCCTGTCGCGCGAGCGCGAGCGGATGCTCGACGTGGAGCGGGGCAAGGTGGCCACGATGCTCCTCGAGGCGGTGGACGAGCTGGATCTCTGCCTGTCCATGGGCGGCGCCGACGCTTCTTCCGGCCTGGCCAAGGGCGTGAAGATGATCCGCGACGGACTGCTCGGCAAGTTGCAGCAGGCGGGCGTCGAGCGGCTGCAGTTGGTGGGTCAGCCGTACGATCCCAACACGGCCGAGGCCACGGACATGGAGATCACCCCCAATCCCGAGGAGGATCAGCGGGTGGTGGCGGAGGCCCGGGCGGGCTACCGGATGAAGGACCGCATCATCCGCCCGGCGCGGGTGAAGGTGGCCAAGTACGTCGCTCCCGCGAAGGCCTGAGCCGGGAGCTGTTCCTCGAAGGAGTTCCTCCCGAGAGGGCGGGCGGCTAGGGTGGGCGGTGAGTCCCCCCGCCGCGCGAGTCCGGATCCACCGGGAAGACGCGGGGCGGGTGGTTGTTCGCTCCTCCCGACATGACCCGAGCCGTGAACCTCCGCCCTTTCCCGCCGCATGCCTCGTGGACTGCCCTGCTGGTGCTGATGCTCTCCGCGTCGGTGGCCGGTGCGCAGCAGGGACCGCTGGCGCCCTGGCTTGAGGCCCGGGCGCGCGAGCACGCGGCCTGGTCGCAAGACACGGTCCGCGGAGAGGAGGGGGCCACGGGCCTGTGGCGCGAGTGGACCTCGCGCGAGCCGATGCTGCCGGGCTTCGTGCCTCCCAGCTCCCTGGCGCCGCTCATCCGGGCCGTGGAGGCGGGCGTGGTGAACATCAGCGCCTCGGGGGCGGACAACCCGGTCATGGGCGCGGCGCGCTCGGCGACCGGCTCGGGCTTCCTGCTCACCCCGGAGGGACTGGTGGTGACGAACAACCACGTGGTGGCGCGCGGGGACGTGGAGGCGCGTGAGATCGTGGTGCGCCTGTCCGACGGGCGGGAGTTCCTCTCCGAGGTGGTGGGGCGGGATGCGTCCACGGACGTGGCGCTCCTGCGGCTGCTGGGCCAGGACGTGCGGGGGCTGCCGGCGGTGTACCTGGGGGACTCGGACCGGCTGGAGGTGGGGGACTGGGTGGTGGCCATTGGCAACCCGTTCGGGTTGGATCACTCGGTGTCGCACGGGATGATCTCCGCCAAGGAGCGGGTGATCGGCGTGGGCCCCTTCGATGACTTCATCCAGACGGACGCCCTCATCAACCCGGGCAATTCGGGCGGGCCGCTCTTCAACATGCGCGGCGAGGTGGTGGGCGTGAACACCGCCATCATCAGTGAGGGGCAGGGCATTGGCTTCGCGGTGCCCATCAACATGGTGAAGGATCTGCTGCCCAACCTGAGCCGCAACGGCCAGCTGCAGCGCGGGTGGCTGGGGGTGGTGATCGACGAGCAGTCCCAGGTGGGCACCCGCGCCGCGGTCGTCAAGCAGGTGTACCGCAACAGCCCGGCGGCGCAGGCGGGCATCCGCGCGGGGGATCAACTGGTGGGGGTGAACGGCAAGCCCGTGGACTCCTACCAGCAGCTCTTGCGCAAGGTGACCATGCTGGCGCCGCAGACCCAGGTGAAGCTCACGCTCTTGCGCGAGGGCGAGTCGCAGGACGTGGTGGTGAAGCTGACGGCCCGCCCGGCGCAGGAGGTGCTGTCGGCGCTGTCGGGCCCCGGCAACCTGGGCGACTTCGGCCTGGTGCTGCGCGACGTGTCCCCCGAGGTGGCGGCGCCCCTGGGCCTGGAGCCCTACGCGGGGGTGCTGGTGTCGGGGGTGGTGCCGCGCTCCGCGGCGGCCCGCGCGGGCCTGCAGCCCGGGGACGTGGTGACGGAGGTCAACCGCCGCAAGGTGAAGGACGTGGGGGCGGTGAAGGGCGCGCTGGAGCGGGGCACGGGCGCCGCCGTGCTGCTGCGCATCCAGCGCGGCGAGCGGCAACAGTACGTCGCGCTGGAGCCCTGAGCGCCGCCGCGGCTACTTCTTCTTCGCCTTCGCCTCGTCGGCGAACCACAGGCCGAGCGGCTCGCCGGTGCGCGCGTTCGTCAAGAGCAGTGCCTCGACGCGGGCGGACACGCCGTACTGCTTGCCGCTGCCCTGCTTGCGCTCCAGCCCCCAGATCGTCTGCGGCGCGAAGATGACCTGGAGCCGGACCTGGCGCGAGGAGAACAGGCGCATGAAGTCGGTGGCGTTCCACCCGGGCGGCGTGGTGCCGGTGACGCGCAGGGGGGGCAACATGGGCTTGTCGTCCGCCGTCAGCTGCCCGGGCGTGCCCTGGGTGAGCACGTAGGTGCCTCCGGGGAAGGAGGGGGTGACCTCGATGGCGTAGTTGCCGCTGCCGGGCTGGTAGGGGCCCGGGCGCACCATCGTCGCCACGTCCTCGCCGACGATCATGTACAGCCGTTTGCCCTCATACTGCTTGCGGAAGGCCTCGGCGGCGTCGCGGCAGCCCAGGCCCGCGAACAGGCCACTGCACTCCCCCACGTACTTGTCCAGGAACGCCGACAGGCTCCCCAGGGGCTCGGCCTGATCCCTCAACCGGGCGAAGCGGGGATCCGCGTCCGCCAGGACGAGCGACGGCAGCAACAGGGCGGCGGCCAGGATGAATCGATTCATGGGGGCATCTCCAAGGCAGAGGGGGCGGGAAATGGGGGGCGCGTGGATGCTGCCACTCTCGGGGACCTCCGGACACCCGTATGTCGGTACGTAGCAGTACGTGGTGGTACGGGTCGGTGGAGATTTTGACTACATGTCCTCACCATGTAGTTTCTCGCCCACTTCCACCTCCCCCGGAGACACCCGTTGGCACAGGTTCAGGTCCGAGAGCGCCGTGCTCATCTGCGTTTCGACAAGGTCTTCACCATCTACCTCTCCACGGAGGGGGGGTTGAGCCGGGGGATTGGCCGCAACATCAGCCAGCAGGGCCTGTTCGTGGAGACGCGCGAGCCGTTGACGCTGGGCGAGCGGGTGAAGGTGACGTTCGCGGGGGAGGACGGCACGGAGATGACGTGCCTGTGCGAGGTGCGCTACCAGGTGGCGCTGGCGTACGGGCGCAAGGATGGGCGCGAGGGCAACAGCCGCGGCGTGGGCCTGCGCATCGTGGCCTATGAGGTCCAGGAGGATCAGCCCCTGCTGCTGGTGGCGCGCGAGCGCGTCATGCACTGAGCCCGGGAGGGCCGGTGGACAGCACGCCGGGAGGAAACGACAAAGGGCACGGCCGCGTCGGGAGCGGACCGTGCCCTTCGTGCTTCACGGCGTCAGGCGAGGGCCTACTGGGAGAAGCCCTCGAGGAGGTAGTGGGCCTCGATGCGCTTGAGCGCGAGGATCATCGCGGCGCAGCGCGGGTCCACTTCCTTGCCGATGCAGAACGGCCGGCTGTCGTGGGTGTCCGAGCGGCGCGCCTGGTTGCGCGAGATGTCGCGGATGATGCGGTAGTTGCGCTTCATGGCGTGCTCGAGGCGCTGGTTGACCTCGGGCTCGCTCCAGCGCTCCATGCGCTTGTTCTGGATCCACTCGTAGTAGCTCACCGTCACACCGCCGGCGTTGGCGATGATGTCGGGGATCATGTCGATGCCGCGCTTCTGCAGCACGCGGTCGGCGTCCGGGGTGGTGGGGCCGTTGGCGCCCTCGGCCACGAGCTTGACCTTGAGGCGCTCGGCCACGTCGGCGGTGATTTCGCCACCCAGGGCGGCGGGCAGGCAGATGTCGGCCTGCACCTCCCAGAAGTCCTTCTTGTCGATCTTCTGGGCGCCGGGGAAGCCCACCACGCTGCGGCGCAGGTTCTTGCTGTCGTTGACGTAGGCGAGCAGGGCGGGCACGTCGATGCCGTCACCGTTGTAGATGGTGCCGTCGGCGTCGTTCACCGCGAGCAGGCGCGCGCCCATGCGCTGGAGGATGGCGGCGCCGTGGCTGCCCACGTTGCCGAAGCCCTGGAGGATGAAGCTCTTGCCGCGCAGGTTCTCGCCCTTCTCGGCGTAGTAGTCCTCGATGCAGAACGCCACGCCCTGGCCGGTGGCGGCCGCGCGGCCCTCGGAGCCGCCGATGCGCACGTCCTTGCCCGTGACGATGCCGCGCATGCCGTGGCGGTCGCGCTCACCGTCCGAGTACTGCCGGTACATGAGCGCCATGATGTCCCCGTTGGTCCCCACGTCCGGCGCGGGGATGTCGATGTTGGGGCCGATCATGCTCTTGAGCTTGTACATGAAGCGCAGGGTGATGTTCTCCAGCTCCTCCCGGCCGTACGAGCGCGGATCGATCTGGATGCCACCCTTGCCACCGCCGAACGGCACCTCGGAGATGGCCGTCTTCCAGGTCATCTCCGCGGCGAGCGCCTTGAACAGGTCCAGCGACACCTCGCGGTGGTAGCGGATGCCGCCCTTGTAGGGGCCGCGCGCCTGGTTGTGCTGGACGCGGTAGGCCTTGAAGCGCTGGGACTCGCCGGGAACGAGCTGGTAGACGTGGCCGTCGGGAAGGCGCAGGTGACCGCGGCGGATGGAGACGTCCGAGCCGAGCAGGGCGCGGCCATTGAGGATGATCTTCCCGTCGGCCAGGCGCTCGAGGCCCTCGGGGTTGCGCACCTGGGTGGGCGGCAGGTCCGCGAAGTCACGTGCCTGCTCGGGGGCGAGCGGCACCAGGCGGTCCTTCAGCTTGGCGGTGACGTAGAAGATGTGCTCGTAGTCGGGCTCCTCGAGCTCGAGACGGACGCGCTTGTCCAGCCCGATGAGGTCGGCGGCGCGATGGAAGATCTCCATCGCCTCCGTGTAGACGGTGCGCTTGGGCGTCGGCGCCGGGGCGCGCATGAAGTTCTCTTCACTGGCCATGGGAAAAATCGCTCCTTGGGGTTGAGGCGATCGTGGGGAGAAGCAAGGCCCTTATGCGCATAGGCGCTCGCGGTGGTCAATCAGGGGGCGTCGCGGTGAAGGTGTAAAAGCCCAAGTACTTTCAGGTAGTTAGCCAACGCGGCGTGTCATGGACGGACCGTTGGAGCCCGTATGCTCGCGGGGTCCTGGAAAATTTCCGGGAGGAGGCGGGGAGGGGCCCGAAAGAAGTGCTTGCCGTGTCCGGATGCTCATGGTACTTCGCGCCCACTTTCGGTGACGCCGGAAGGGCCTCGTTGGGCCGACATAGCTCAGTCGGTAGAGCAACTGATTCGTAATCAGTAGGTCCCCAGTTCAAATCTGGGTGTCGGCTCCAGGAAATAAAGGGCCGGTCACGCGAGTGACCGGCCCTTTTTCTTTTCCCCGTGGAGCGGCGCTGACTGGCGGCTGCCTGGGCCATTGCCCTTCATCCGAGCGGCCTCCAAAGCGCGGTCCTTCGCGCTCGAGACCGTCTGGGCGTTACCTGGCGACGCCTTCCACGATGAAGCTCCGTGAGCAGGCCGAGCTGTGCCGGATCGGCACGAGCTCCCGGGACTTGGGAGAGTCGTACCAGGCGTGAGCGTGTTCCCTGCTCGGAAACGCGATCATGACGATGCGCTTGGTGGGCTCGCCTTCCAGCGAGGCGACCTTGCCGCCTCGCTTTCGTCTTCATCTCGCTTCCTTTGGGTGAAAGCGGCTTCACCGTGGTTTCGCGCTGAGGGAGAGCGGCTCCGTCTCGAAAAGCCTGCGCGCCGTGATCATGGACCTGGTGACGTCCACGTACTTCTTGAAGTGCGGCGACTCGAGGTGCTGACGGTATGCCTGCTCGTCCGCGTAGATCTCGAAGAACCGCAGATGGGTCGGGTTCTCTTTCAAGGCCACCGAGTAGATGGCCAGCACGCCGGCTTCGATGCGGATCGAGGTTTCGATCTCCTCCGTCACGGCGGCCTTGTAGGCTTCGAGCTGGGCCGGATCGATCTCCAGTTCGGCGATACGCACGAGCGCTTTGGCAGGCAATCGCGGCTTTGCGCCGAGCAGGACAGGCACCGCGTCGTACGTTCTGCGGGCCAACACCCCCTTGGCCGTGCTAGAGCGAAACCTCTGGAAATGCGGCGTCCGCAGATGCGCTTGATACGCGCTTTCGCCCGCGTACATCTCGAACACACGGATGCGGGCCGGGTTGCCTTTCTCTGCCGCGGCATGGAGGGCCAGTACGCCCCGCTCCATCCGAAGCGTCGCCACCGCATGCTCGCGAGCCGCCGCCTTGAAGCCTTCCAACTGAGTGGGGTCGATTTCCAGGTCCTCCAGTCGCACGAACGGGACCTGCGCTTTCTGGGCCAGGGCGGGCGGGCCAAGGCACAACGCCAGCGCCGACGCGCACACCATCAAGAACTGCCTGAGGTTCATGTGTGTTCATTTCCAGAGATTGATGCCGTCAATTCTTGGCGCCACAGATTACACGACCCCTTCAGCGATCGATCAGGCGTTGCTGTTGCGGCGGGTAGCGGTCTCCGCTCGGCTTGATACGCGAGGCGCCGTCCTCGAGTTCGCGGAGGTCGCTTGCCGTGAGCACGATGTCGGCGGCGCCCGCGTTCTCGAGCATGCGCGCCTGCTTCGTCGTCCCTGGGATCGGGACGATCCACGGCTTTTGCGCGAGCACCCACGCGAGTGCGATCTGACCGGGGGTGGCGTTCTTCTCCTTGGCGATCCGCGCGAGCAGCTCCAATCGATCTTGCCGGTCAGAAAGCCTTTGTCATGCCCATGCAGCCGAGGCCGATGGCGGAAACCTCCAGGTTGCTGTTTCCAAGTTCGCGCTTCTGCATTGTTCCTCCCCTGGAACGGCGACCTCCGCCCGCCTTCACAACCTGGCCGACGCAACAGAGGTACATCCACGTCTCGCGGAGGACTAGGCGCCAGGGAGCAAATGGCCTGTAAATCCCTGCTTAAGAATAAGGCGTGGCCTTCTTTGACGGCGTTGAAGGCCCTCGGGCCGACGTCCGAAGGGCGTCTTCCTTGCTTGGGCAATAAGGCGGCACACGAGCCTCCCGTCGATGACTTCGGCGTGGTCAAGGAGACGCGTCCACGAAATCTCCAAGGAGTCGGGCGTCACGTCCCACTCTCTACGCCTGGACGAAGGACGCAGCCGGGCGGGAGGTGATTCGGACGGGAGATGACGAGTGGATGACGAACGCGCCCCTCCGCGACTCCACGAGCCTCGCAAA
Organism: Cystobacter fuscus; assembly: GCF_044360685.1. Taxonomy (GTDB): domain Bacteria; phylum Myxococcota; class Myxococcia; order Myxococcales; family Myxococcaceae; genus Cystobacter; species Cystobacter fuscus_C. The sequence goes on from NZ_CP043491.1 coordinate 4,363,718, forward strand.
GCGGGTCCGGGTCCTGCTTTTCTGGAATCTGGACTTTCGGGGGGAAGGCCATGAGGCTCGTCGCGGTAGTCGGTCTACTGTTGCTTGGGTTTGGGTCGGGGTGCGCGACCACTCGTGTTGTCCATCTGGATACCGGGCATGGGGAGCCCATCACCTACACGTCCGTGGGTGTTGATCCGGTCGAGGTGAGCGAGGCCGAGTTCAAGGTGGCCCTCACGCGGCTCCTGCTCGACATGCGGATGGACGTTGCATTCCGGGAGATTGAAGAGGCGGATGAGCGAGGGTGGGTGCGGTCCAGGACTCTGCTCGCATCCTCGATGGGTCTCGCTGATTCGGGGGTACAGAGCTCCCCCGAGTCGTTGTATGCGCGCATCTGCCCCGACGCGGACGACTGCCTGACCCTGATAGGCGGGACGGGGTTGTCGTTCGGGCGGAAGGACCGGACGCTGATGGCCCTGTCCTTCGCGCTCGATACCGTCTGGGAGAGTGTCGAGGCGGAGGTCGGCAAGATGCTGAATCCGGTAGCGCTCAAGGCGATGTTGACGTCTGCTGCCCTGTCCGTGCTCCTCACGATGACCCTGCCCGAGCCCGTCACCAAAGTCCTTGCGGTCGCGTTGACGGCGGCCATGGTGGCCTACCTCGGTGTGATTCCGGTCTGGCGTATGGGTCGTGGATTCGTCCGGCTGTGGGACGAGGCGGGGAAGGCGACGAGCGTCATCGAGTTGCAGGACATCGGGCTCCGGTTCGGGCGCGTGCTGGGAACGAACGGCGCGCGCGTCCTGGTGCTCCTCGTCACCGCGGCCCTTGGCGGGAAGAGTGCGATGGCGGCCCAGGGCCCGAAGTTGCCCGGCTTCTCCCAGGCCGCAATCCGCGCGCAGGCCGAGGGCGGTTTCCAGCTCACTGCTGCTCTGAATGGTGGGGTGGGCTCGATCTCGCTGCCTGCTGCCGGGGTGCTCAACGTGGTGCTGGCTCCGGGAGCTACTGCTGCCGTCGCGATGTACTCGAACGGTATTCCGGGTGACGCTGAAGGCCCGGTTCATCACATCTGCACGAACAAGAACGCTATTTCCGCTGCCACTGGCGGCCCTTGGACGCCAGAGTGCGAAAGGATTTTCAAGAAGGCCGGGATGTCGCTCGAAGATGCTGCAAACAAGGTGCGGCTCAATGGCCATGAAGGGCCTCACTCCGAGCGCTATCACCGCGAAGTGATTCGGCGCCTTGAGCGTTCTGTTGCGCGCTGCCAAACAACGGAGACCTGCCGGGCCAGTTTGATGAAGGAACTTGCGAGGATCGCCAACGAGCTTCTAACGCAGGGCTCCGACTTGCGGCGCCTCATCGTGAAGGGGGAGGGGTGAGGTGGAACGCCACTTTTACTCGGTGGGCCTGGCTGATGTGCCGCACTGGCTCTTGGAGACGCCGACACGGGAATCTGGTGAGGCGTTTGCTGAGCCCTGGATGTTCGCGGATGGTCGCGTCCTTCCAGACCCTGGCCCCATCAAGGCCCAGGTCTCACATCCTGGAGAGAAGCGCACGTTCGTGTTCGCGGGGGTAGAGGAAACTCCCATTGGTAGCGAAGCAGTCGCGAACGTCTTCCGAACACTGGCTCCCGGTGACGTGCAGCTTTTTCCGGTGACGGTGGAGGGAGAGTCTGAGCGGTATTTCGTCGTCAACGCAACCAAGGTGGTTGATGCCATAGACGAGGCCCGGTGCCGGGAGGTGCATCACTATGACGAGGACGACCCCTCCCCGTATTATGAAGGGGAGTACAACTGGATCTACGGACTGCGAATCGACCCCTCGAAGACTGAAGGCGCCCAGGTCTTTCGGCTGAAGAAGTTCAAGGTTGCGTTCATCGTGTCGGAGGAGGTCAAGATCGCACTCGAACGAGTCGGGAATCTGGGACTGTCGTTCGAGCGCGTGACGGGACCTCACGACCCGAGGTAGTCGCTGTGACGAGACCTGGACCGGTCCTCCGTTCGCGTCGTTGCTACCCGGGCGATTGGCTGAAGGGCGGCGGAGCCATGCACCTACGCGAGGCGCACGGCCTTCCCGAGCGCGTGACGAGCCCGCTCGCATGACTGAACGGGGCCTCACGCGTCGAACGAGGGCTGAAGAAGCCTCAGCGCGTGGAGTAGGACGCGCCGATGAAGGCGCAGTCCGTGGACTCGCGACCCCAGCGCTGCTGGAAGTCCCCGTTGCCGTCCAGGAAGGTCGAGCGCCGGGCCCGGTTCCAGCACTCGTTCAGCGTCACGGGACTGGCCAGGTCGCCTCCGGTCGCCCGCACGTCCGCCCGGCCTTCGCCCGTGGCCGTCCAGCGGCTCTTGATGCTCCAGCGCTCCAGCGCCACCTTGGTCAGATCGAACCAGTGGATGTTGGAGTCGACGGCGAACTCGAACGAGCCCTCGCCCCCGGGCACCTGGCTGTAGCGGTAGGCGGCCGTGTCGGGCACGGTCGCGTCGTTGACGAACTGCTCGAGGTCCACGTCCACGGTGGCCGCGGCCGTGGGGCTCGGCCGGGCGTAGTGGAAGCTGATGCGGCCCCGCTTGCTGTCCTGGAATGGCAGACGCGCGGCCTTGTCGTAGTCGATGTCGAAGCGGCCCTCGCCGTAGCCCTTGATGGCCTTGCCCTTGTCATCCACCGCCACCGTGTGCGCGCCGGTGATGACGGCGGCGTACTCGCTGTCGGCGCTGCCCCGGGGCTTGGCCTCCAGGGTGTACTTGAAGGCATTGGGCGCGGTGCGCACGGCCGTCAGCTTCCAGGTGGTGCCCTCCCAGTCGTTGTTGTGCGGACCCCACACCGCGGTGTTGCCGTCATCCGACGTCGGCTCGAAGCCCGCCACGAAGTTGAGCGCGCCGAGCGACCACAGGGTGACTCCGTTGACGAAGACCACCGTGCTCCCGGTCACCAGCCAGGTGCGGGACAGCTCGCCCCGCAGCGTCTGCTGCACGCGGGCCAGGCCATCGTCGAGGCGCTGCTCGCTCTCGGTGGGGACCTCCAGCTTCGCCATCTCCTGGGCGGGCAGGCCGTCCTTGAAGGACACCGTTTCGATCTGGGGGCCACAAGCGACAAGGGAGAGCGAAGCCAGGACGCCGAACATCTTCTTCATGGGGTTTCCTCGGGTGGGGAGAGTTGTGCCATCCCCATGAGCAAGGGACGGACCAACGCCAACCCCGCGAAAACACGGGCTGCCCCCGCCGCGCCTGTAGGCCGCGCCCTATAGGGGGCCCTCGCGCTGTAGGGCGCGCCCTACACCCCTCACCGGCACCAGGTGGTGACGCAGACGTTGTCGCGACAGGCGCCCGTGGGGCCGCAGTCTCCGTTGGTCACGCAGGCCGCTCCGGGGGCGACGTACTGCTGGCACACGAGCTGGGCGAAGGGACCGAAGGCGCATCGGCTGCCGAGGCACAGGGCCAGCTCGTCCGTACCGCCCGGGTTGAAGCACGTCTGGCCGAGCTCCCTCCACGGGCGGCAGCGCGCGGAGGCGGCCTCGCAGTAGAGCGGGCCACCGCACTCGAGGGCCCCAGGCGTGCAGGCCTCGTCCAGGCTCCGGGCCGGGCGGCACTCGCGCGGGGTGTTCGCCCCCCCGTTCGCGGTCAGCTTCACGCAGGCCTGGCCGGGCGCGCACTCGTCGGCGCTCGTGCAGGCGCCGGCCTCCTTGCGCGCGACACACACATTGCCCACGCACGCGGCATTGGCCTCGGGCGCGCAGCGCACCCCCCACGCGCAGGACTCCCCCAGGTTCGCGTACGCGCGGCACACGTTGAGCGAGCAGGTGGAGCCGGGCTGGCACGGGACGGAGCCGTTGCAGGCGCTCCCCGCGGGCACGTAGCGCTTGCACACGCCGGGACAGCCCGCGCTCGTGTCACACCAGCCGCCCCGACAGTCCAGGTTGCCGCCACACGCGCCGCCTTCCGCCGCCTGGGGCTCCAGGGCCTCGCAGCGCGCCAGCAGGTTGCCCTGGCTGAAGTCGTCGAGCGTGAGCGCGCCGCAGGGTAGGTCTCTCAGCTGGCGGACGCACGCGCCGAAGCGTTCCGGGACGAAGGCCTGCCGGCCCGCCTGGACGCTCACCTCCATCGAGGCGCACACCGACTCCGTGTCCGCCAGCCGATGGTAGCTCTCCGGTGTCTTCCCTCCGTGGCACTGGTCCGCGCGCCGGGCGAGCGTCTCCATCGCCGTGCGGCAGGACTCCAGCAGGTGCTCCCCGGAGCGGGCGCCCGCCACACAGCGCCCCTCGGAGGTGCAGCGCTGGGCACTCGGGCACTGCAGGTCGTCCTGGCACGGCGCGCCCGTCACCTGCACGCCACAGCCCACCAGGGCCATCATCACCACCAGCCATGCGCGCACGTCAGAAGCTCCCCTCGAAGAAGAACAGGGCCGTGCCCGCCAGCAGGGCCACGCCCGCGGTGCCGGTGAGGACGTTGGAGGCCCGTGCCCGGCCCAGGGCCGAGTCGTGCAGCCGCTGCGCCTCGGCGCGCTCGTGCGGCCGGGCCAGCAGCTCCCGCGAGTCCGAGCGCGCCAGTAGCCCGAGCGTCACCGCCCCCGCCGCCGCCACCCCCGCCGCGCCCGCGGCCACCCACGTCCAGACGCGCTTCCGGGGTTGTCCCAGGTGGCTATCAATCCCTCCCGCGCTCTTCGACAGGGGCGTGAGCATCAACTGGAGCTTGAGCGGCTCGCCCGGCCGCAGCTCCACGTCGCGCCGCAGCGGCTGGTAGCCCTCGCGTGTCACCTCGAGCTGGTGCGGGCCCACCTCCAGCCTGTCGCGCCAGGGCGTCACCCCCCGCGCCTTGCCATCCACCTGGACTCGCGCCCCCGTGGGCTCGCTGGAGAGGGTCACCTGGGGACGGCGCTCCTCTTCGTAGCGCTTCTCCAGCCGGGTGATGAGCGACTCGACGAGCGGCCGGTCCTCGGCGTTGGGCACCATGCGCAGGTAGTCGCGGTAGTAGCCCATGGCCCGCTGGAGATCGCCGAGCTTCTCGTAGCACTGGCCCAGGTTGTAGAGGACCACGCCGTTGGCGAGCGTCTGGTAGGCGGCCTCGAAGGCGGCGGCGGCCTCGGCGTAGTGGCCCTCCTGGTAGAGGGTGGTGCCGCGCTCGAAATGCTTGCGAGCGGCGGCGCGGGCGGCTCCGGGATCGCTGGCGCTCGCCCCAGTACCGCCCAGGGCGAGCAGCAGCGCGACGAGGAGCGCCGGGAAGGACATACGGCGGTGACGGGTGGTCATCGTTGGTTCAGAAGGGGTTGGGCTTGAGGCCCGTCCGGGGCTTGTCGGGCTGCGCGCGCGACTGTGGTTTCTTCAGCGTGACGTCCAGCCGCTCGCCTTCGGGTAGGTGCTCGAGCACCTCGGGGACATGGCCCTTCAGGGTGAGGCGCAGGGGACCGGCGTCTCCGTCCGGACGCTCCAGCTCCAGGGGCGTGACGCCCAGCACCCGCCCGCCCAGCGTCACCGTGGCGCCCTCGGGCCGCGAGGCGATGGACAGGCGGGGACGGGCCGGGGCCGGCGGGGGAGCGGACTGCTTCGGGGGCTCCACGGAGGGAACCGGCGAGGGAGCCACCACCGGCGCCGGGCCGGCGGGAGGCTCCACGGCCGGGCCGCGCGAGGTGAATGCCCACAGCCCCGCGCCGCCGAGGAGCAGCAGCGCGCCCACGCCTCCCACGAGGAGCCCACCGCGCCTGCGTGGGTGGACCGGCTCCAGGCTCCGGGTGGACACCACGGTGGGCTCGAGGGGCTCGGCGACGGCGGGCGGAGCCGCGAGCGGTGCGGCGGGCGGGAGCGCGGACACGGGGCCGGTGGCCATGGCCGGCGTGAGCAGGAGGGGCACGCGGCCCGAGTTGAGGGCCTCCAGCCCGGCGCGGAACGTCTCCAGGGTGGGGCGAGCAGCCGGATCCTTGACGAGCGTGCTCATCACCAGCGCGTCCAGTTCCGGCGGCAGGCCGAGGTCCGGACGGCGCTGGCTGGGGGGCTCGGCGGTGGCCTCCAGGTGCTGCAGCATCGTGGTGAAGGTGTTGTCCCCGCGGAAGGGGAGCGAGCCGGTGCAGACCTCGTAGGTGAGCACCCCCAACGAGTACACATCCGCCCGGGCATCCACCGTCCCACCCGCCGCCTGCTCCGGGGCCATGTAGCTGGCGGTGCCGAGGATGGCGCCCGCCTCGGTGAGCCCGCTGCCCGGCTGCCCCTGCATCACCTTGGAGATGCCGAAGTCCACCACCTTGACGAAGTCCGCCTGCCCCTGGCGCCGCAGGAGCATCACGTTCTGTGGCTTCACGTCCCGGTGGACGATGCCACGCGCGTGCGCCGCCTCGAGCGCCCGGCACACCTGCGTGACAATGGGCACGGCGCGCCACAGCGGGAGGAAGTGCTCGCGCAGCAGCAGCGCCCCGAGGCTCTCTCCCTCCAGCAATTCCATGACGTAGAAGAGCTCCCCGGTGGGGGTGCGGCCCAGGTCCGTCACGTTGACGATGTGCTCGTGGCCGATCTGGCTGGCGGCGATGGCCTCCTGCTCGAAGCGGCGGGCGAAGGTGGGATCCCTCGACAGCTCACCGCGCAAGAGCTTCACCGCCACGCTCTTGCGCAGGCCCAGGTGCTCGGCGAGGTACACCACGCCCATGCCTCCCGCGCCGAGCGGGGACAGCAACCGGTAGCGGCCCTCGAGCACGGCGGGCAAAAGCGCCGCGCCGTCCCGGGGACAGTACGAGACGTCCTCCGCGTACTCGCTCTGGCACGTCGGGCAGCGCGGCATGGAGGCTGGGTTCATGGCACGGGGGAAGGAGAGAGCATGGACGTCAGCGCACCGCGTGCTTGCGCAACAGCTTGATGACGTGGGCCCGGTCCACCTCGGCCTCGCGCGCCATCTGGCTCACGTTGCCGCCCGAGGCCGCCAGGCGCTGGCGCAGGTACGTCTCCTCGAAGTGGGCGAGCCAGGCCTCCTTGGCCTCCTTGTAGGGCAGCTCCACGCGCACGGTGGGGGCCCCGCCCGGCGCCGCCGGGGCGCTGGCCGCCTGGAGGAACGAGGCATCCAGCGCGCCGGAGAGGGCCACGCTGCGCTCGACGAAGTTGCGCAGCTCGCGCACGTTGCCGCGCCAGGGCAGGGTGGACAGCTGGAGCATCGTCTCGGGGCTGGGGGCGGTGAAGGGGCGGGGCGGCAGGCCGAGCGAGCGGAACGTGTCCGCCCACAGGTGCTCGAGCAGGTGCGGCAGATCCTCCAGGTGCGCGCGCAGCGGGGGCACGCGCACCATGCCCACGGCGAGCCGGAAGTACAGATCCTCGCGGAACTGCCCGCGGTTGACGGCCTCGCGCAGGTCGCGGTGCGTGGCGGCCACGAAGCGCACGTCCACGCTCCGGTACCCATCCGCGCCCACGCGCTTGACCTGTCGGCGCTCCAGCGCGCGCAGCAGCTTGGGCTGCACGGCCAGGGGCAGCTCGCCCAGCTCGTCCAGGAAGAGGGTGCCCCCGTGGGCGGCCTCGAAGGCACCCCGGCGCTCGTGGGTGGCGCCGGTGAAGGCGCCCTTCTCGTGGCCGAACAGCTCGCTCTCCACCAGATCGGCGGGGATGGAGCCGCAGTCCACCACCACGAAGGGGCCCGGGGCCCGCGGGCTGGCCTGGTGAAGCGCCTCGGCCACCCGCTCCTTGCCGGTGCCGCTCTCGCCCTCGATGAGCACCGTGGCGTCCGTGGCGGCCAGGCGCGCGAGCTGGGCGAACAGGGCCCGCATCACGGCGCTCTCGCCCACCAGCCCGCCGAAGCGGGGCTCGGGGTGCAGGGGCAACACGTCCCGCGTGGCCACCAGGGAGAAGCGCACCGTGGTGCCGCCGAAGGTCAGCGTGGAGCCGTCCGCGACATAGGCGTCCTGCACACGCACGTGGTCCACCCGCGTGCCGTTGGTGCTGCCCAGGTCCTTCACCCGGTAGCCGCCGCGCTCGCGCACCAGCTCGGCGTGGAAGCGCGACACGGTGGTGTCGGTGAGCACCAGATCATTGCCCGGGGCCGTGCCGAGGGTGAGCTTCTCGGCGGAGCTGCTCACCGTGGTGCCCGCGTCCGGGCCGGCCGACACCTCGAGGTTCACCCGCTGCACGGAGAGCCCGCTGGCCGGTGTCTGCGCGGGGATGAGCTCGGTACGCCCTGACATGCCCGCCGTGCATAGCACCTTTCCGTCAGGTAAGGCACGGGGCGAGCAAGCACGGGCGGGCCGGCGTCATGCCTCCTCGTCCCCCCCACGGGCTTCGAGCAGGGCGGCGGAGAACGGGCTCGCGACGCGCTTTCCGGGCCCGGAGGCCCCCGGGGGACGCCCGGCGGCGAGCGTCTCCGCCACCAGCGCGGCCACGTGCCAGGGCTGCTCCGCTCCGGAGCCGGTGTCCACGTCCAGCAGGGCGCGCGCCATGTCCGCCGCGGAGGCGAAGCGCTCGGAGGGGTGGGGGCGCAGGGCGCGCTGGAGGACGCCCGCCAGGGCGGGCCCGGCGCGTTGCAGCAGGTGCTCGGCGGGCTCCAGGCGCGCGTCCCGCACGGCGAGCAGCAGCTGCGCGTCCGTGGCCGCGGCGAAGGGAATACGGCCCACCACCGCCTCGTAGAGAAGCACCCCGAGCGAGAAGAGATCGGCCCTCGCGTCCAGGGGGCCGCCGCGCAGCTGCTCGGGGGACATGTAGCGCAGCGTGCCGCGCGTGCTGCCGGGCGCGGTGCGCGAGGGCGTGCGCAGCCCCTTGGCGATGCCGAAGTCCCCCAGCTTCACGTCGCCGGTGTGTCCCAGCAGCACGTTCGCGGGGCTCACGTCCCGGTGGACGAGCCCCAGCCACTCGCCCTGGGTGTCACGCAGGCCGTGCACGTGCTCGAGCGCGCGCAGCAGGCACAGGCCCAGGTGCCGCACGAGCGCGGGCGCCAGGGGTCCTCGCGCGGCGAGCGCCCGGGCCAGGTCCACCCCCTCCACGTACTCCAGAACCAGGTAGGGCGCGCCCGCCTCCAGCCCGAAGTCCAGCACCGAGACGACGTGCGCGTGGCCGAAAGTGGCCATCAGTCGCGCCTCCTGGGCGAACATCTGCCGGTAGGCCTCCTGTCCGGCCAGTTCCGGCAGCAAGCGCTTGACGACGACTGGCTTCTCGAAGCCCTCGGGCCCGGGCAGGACGCCGAGGAACACCTCCGCCATCCCTCCACGCGCCAGACGGGACACCAGCCGGTAGCGGCCCACCGCGCCTGTCTCTCCTCCCTGCGTCATCGCGACAGACAATATAGCGGGCTCTCCGCTCAGTCCTGGACGTCCTGGCAGACCGAGCCCGCGCGACAGACGAGCAGCGCGGTGTTGAGGAAGTCCGCCGCGCTCGAGCACGAGGTGGTGGGGATGCGCTTCAGGCACGTCTCGAGCCCTGTCTCGTTGATGGCCGGGCAGTTGTCCCCGGTCCACGCGGCCTGGAAGAAGTCGCGGATCTTCACCTCACACTCGTTCCGGTCCTGGAACTGCTTGCCCTCGCCGGAGCCAATTTCCTCACAGTCCGCGTAGTAGTCGCAGGCAGCTCGGGTGGCCTGGTCGTGCGCATCCACGCGGGTGGTCGGGCCACACGCGGGCAGGAGGAGAAGCAAGGACAGTACAGAGAGGGGGGATGAGATGCGCATGGGGGTGACTCGCGAAGCGGGGTGAGAGGGACACGACAACGTGCTCCCCATGAGCAAGGGGCGGACCAACGCCAAACCCGCGTAACGACGAGGCGGTGGTGTGAGGGGTGTAGGCTCGAGACAACAGGGAGCGCCGGACCTGTAGGCCGCGGCCAACACCCTCCCCGGTCAGCAATGCCTGCATGGCCGAGAAAACCGAGATTATTCGGGAGGAACCCCTTTACCTTGAAACCGTTCACTCGGTAACGTCCCGCGAATGCACTGGCCTTTGCAATCGAAGCGCGCGGCTCTGCTGACCGTGATGCTCACGATCTCTGGTCTCATCGGAGACGACGCGCACGCCCAGCAATGCGGTCCCGAGACTCCACAGACGGTCGAGCCTCCCGATGATCGGATGAGTGACACGCGGCTCTTGCGGCGCCTGGTGCTCGGGCTCACCGGCACCACGCCGACCGTCGAGCAATACGAAGCCATGGAGGCCGCGGCCACGCCGGAAGCGCGAGAAGCGATCCTGCGCTCGACACTCGATGAGGTGCTCGCCTCGCCGAAGTTCTACGAGCGGATGCTGCGCTTCGGACACGAGTGGATCGCGGTGGGCGCGTACACCACCGGCGCTTCCGGCGATGCGTACCAGGGGGACCTGTCCGGCCACATCTTCAAGTGCGGCACCGACACCAAGCACCCGGGCGCGTACTACCACGTGAACGAGTTCACGGACTCGGCCAAGTCGTCCAATCAGTGCAACGATCAGGATGCGAGTGGCAGTGCCGTGGTGCCCGAGGTGCGCTCGATCGAGCCCTGGTGGGCGCCGGGAACGCAAGTCCAGGTGCTCGGCAAGGCCGGCTCCAACGTCACCCAGGTCGTCGACGCCAAGGGGCAGACGCTCGACTGCGGCATCGCGCGCGGCGGCTACTACGATCCCATGCTGCCCACCGGATGCGGCTGCGGACCCAACCTCGTGTGGTGCTCACCGCTCACGGGCCTGATCAACGGGAGCAACCACGACCTCGGCGTTCAACGCCGCCATCCGTATGAGGAACCCGCGCGCCTGTTCGCGCACCTCGCGTGGCACGACCGGCCGCTCTCGGATCTCATCCTCGGCAACTACTCGGTCGGAACCAACTGGCTGCGCGCGCTGTACGTGCGCCTCGGCCGGCAGATGGGCAGCAACGCATCGGACGCGAACACGACCTGGTGGCGCCCGGACGCGGACAACGCACTTCGGGATCCGCTGCACCCGACGCCGAATGATCCGCAGGCGTGGCGCGAGTTCGTGGTCGAGGACCTGGAGCCCTTCCACCTCGCGCTCACCAGCAACCGCGAGCGCTCGGGCAGTCTCGAGCGCACGTACCGCTTCGATCCCCGCACCACGACCGAGGCGCCGAAGGGCCTTCCCGCCGCCGGGGTGCTCACCATGATCGGCTCGATGTCCTCGTTCCCGCGCGAGCGTGTCCGAGCCGCGCGCTTCCTCGAGATCTTCGCCTGCCAGAGCTTCTCGCCTCCTCCCGCGGACGTGCACTTCCCTCCGTACGAGGTCGATCCCGCGACTGGTGGAACATGCCTGCACTGCCACAAGACACTCGATCCCGCGGCGATCTCGTTCAAGCGGTGGGATTTCGGTTCGGCCCAGAGCGCCTACATCCCATGGCCCTTCATTCCCGGCGTGGGCAATCATCGCGTCACGAAGGAGTGGTTGTCCGGGAAGTACCCGTACATTGGCAACTCACCGGGCTATCGGTGGAAGAACGCGTTCCTTCCCAATACCATGTTGACCCCGGTCACCCCCGAGCAGATCACGGCCAATCCGGAAGCGGTGCTGCTCGACACGATGCCCGAGTCCTACACGCTGCTCGGCGTGCACGGCGATGGCACCATGGGTCCGCTCGGGTTTGGCAAGCTCCTCGTGCGCTCCGGCGAGTTCGATCGCTGCGTCTCGCGCAAGCTCTACTCGATGTTCATTGGCCGTGAGCTGAACCCGGCCTCCGAGAAGCGCTTCATCGACAAGCTCGCCAAGGAGTTCGTCGCACGCGACCGCAAGCTCCGGCCCTTCCTCCGCTATCTCTTCGAACAACCCGAACTGCGGAGGGGCCTGTGATGAGCACCTTGCGTTCAATGCTGAGAGCCGTGGCGCTGACCTCGCTCGCGCTCTTCGCGCCTGCCTGCAAAGACAACAACGACACCTGCGCGCCTTCGAACAGGAACGACGAGATCCGGCTCGGGCTCGCGCCCGCGTGCCAGGGCTGCCACCTCACGGGGAACAAGCCGTTCTTCGCCTCGCTCACGGCGTTCGAGAACGGGCTCGTGTACGACGAGCGGTACGTGAAGCCCGGGGATCCCGACAACAGCATGCTCATCCAGATGCTCGAGGGAACCGCGGCCGGTAGCTATCCGCAGATGCCGCCGGGTCAGCCCTACGGCGAACTCGTCGCCAACGGCCGCGTCACGCTGTCCATCGAGCAGGTGAAGGCCTGGATTCGCGAGCTGCCTCCTCCTCCCGCGCGGCTGGAGGAGCCGGATGCGGAGGCGTTCAACGTCCGCCGGCTCTCCGCCGAGGAGATGGTCGTGAGCTTGATGGATCAACTCGGGCTCACGCTCGAGGACTTCGTCAGCACCAGCGATCCCAACTGGCGCAACAAGGCGTACGTGGTGAATGGCGGCAAGCTCTTCGTGTGGCCCGGTGATTGGGCGCCCGGCATCTCGGGCGAGTACGTGTCCGACTCACGCAGCGTCGAGCGGTTCGATGCGCTCGGCGGCGGCAACTCGCTCTTGTACCGCAAGCGGGACGTGAGCTTCGGTCCCTCCGCCGCGCAGACGCTGGTCCAGATGTCGCAGGCCTGGTGCGCGCGCGCGGTGGACAAGAAGGGCAATACGGCGGTGTTGCGCCACGTGACGCTCACCGACAAATCCTCGAGCAACCCGGGCGCGGTACAGAAGAACCTGAACTCGCTCTACCTGCGCATGCTCGGACAGCCACCTTCGGAAGCGGAAGCGAAGGCGCTGTATGAACAGGTCTATCTCCCGCTCGAAGCGCAGAACACGCGCCTCGCCTGGATCGGCGTCTGTGCGTCGCTCATCCGTCACCCGCTGTGGATCACCTACTGAGCCGAGGACACCATGACGAACACCTCCCGTCGCACATTGCTCAAGTGGGCCCTCGGAGCGGGACAGTTCGCGCTCCTCGAGCGCGCGGGCCTTCTCGGCTCGAGCGCCGCGCGCGCCGCGGACATCGACGTCCCCTCACGGCTCGCGGTCCTCTACATCCCGGGTGGCTATCGGCCGGCGTACTACTTCACCCCCATGGATGACGCGGACATTCCGCTCTGCGTGCCCGCGCCCTCCAGCTACAGCGGCGAGCCCGTCTTCTTCGACGCGAGCAAGATGGTGAACCTCGGGCCTCCGAACGGTTCCTACAAACCGCTCCGGACCTGGCAGTCGTGGAACCCCGCCAACCCCGGCGAGCGCGGCACCTTCAGCCCGCTCATGTATGGCTTCTCGCACTTCGCGCTGCACGAGCAGTTGAGCGTGCTGCACGGCATCGATCAGGGCACCAACGACCACGCGAGCGCGTTCATCGCCTCGATGTGTGGTGTCGCCGGTGCGGACTACCGGGCGCCCGCCGTTCATTCGGTGATCGCCAATCACCTGTTCGAGAAGTACCGCGAGAGCAGACCGTTGCCGTTCGTGGTCGTCTCCGGTGAACGCGGTACGCCGCTCGGGATGGGGCTGCCCTCACACGCCTCGCCCGTTCGCGTTCCGTCGATCGAAGCGCTCAAGCCGCAGCTCTCCGCGAAGCCCTCGGACAATCCCTGGTGGACGGGGCTCGATGCGCGTACCGAAGGGGTCGAGCTGGATGCGCGTGGCCAGCCCACCGGGGGCACCCTGAAGACGACCACGGTGGAGCGCTTCTCGCTCGCGCGCGCCCAGCAGTTGATGGGCCGCTCGACGACGAAGGTGGACGGCTACCTCGAGGGGCTGCATGGCTCGCTGTCGTCGGTCTCGCGCGTGCTCGCGACGGATGTCGTGTCCGTGCTGCAGAGCACCAAGGGCATCGATGCGCTGACGGCGAACCGTCCCGCGTACCTGTCGAGCTACCTCGGCAACCAGTCGTTCACGTACACGTTCGGCCTGGCGAACTTCCACCTCACCGGGCTCGACCCGCGGATGGATCTCGCGCTGCGCCTGCTCAAGTCGGACCTCTGCACCTCGGTGCACGTCTCGTTGCAGCTCGACTTCGACACGCACAACGCCGGTGGCCACGGCTACAGTTGCGCGCACGGCCGAGGACTGATGGACTGTGTCGCGCGCTTCCTGGGCGAGCTCAAGGCCGCGCCCGCTCCCGGCAAGCCGGGCAAGACGCTGCTCGATGACACGCTGGTGCTGGTGATGAGCGAGTTCGGCCGAAGCTGGGCCTCTCGTGGAGGCGACGGCTCCTACTCCCTGCCGGATGATCACCACCCGTACACGTCGGTCTGCTTCGCGGGCGGAAACGTGGCGGCGAACCGGCAGGTGGGCTCGTACACCCCGCGCGGGCTCGGCGTTCCGGTGGACATCATCGAGGAGAACGGTCAGCCCTCGAAGCGCGTGCCCAGAGCCGCGGACGCGGTGACCACCGCGCTGCGGATCATGGGCATGAGCACGCATGACTTCTTCATCCCCGGCGGCTACGGAGAGGTGACGGGGCTCCGGAGGGCGTAGGGGGCTTCTTCTGGGCTGGGTCCCCCCTTGAACCATCTGTGCGCACGGTGAGCACGCCCTCTTCAGGATGTCGTTCGTCCTGATATTCTGGGAGCTGGCCTTCGGGGGGATTCTATGAGGCTGGTCGGAGTAGTAGGTTTACTGCTGCTTGCGGCGGGGTGCGCGACCACCCGTGTCGTCCATATCGATGCGGGGAACGGTCAGCGCGTCATCCACGAGTCGGTCGAGGTCGAGCCGGTCGAGGTGAGTGAGGAAGAGTTCAAGGCGGCCCTCACACGACTCCTCCTCGACATGCGGCTGGACGTTGTGTTCCGCGAGACCGACGAGGCGGACCAGCGAGGGTGGGTGCGGTCCAGGACTCTCCTCGCGTCCTCGAAGGGCCTCGCTGATTCGGGGATACAGAACTCCCCCGAGTCGTTGTATGCGCGCATCTGCCCCGACGCGGACGACTGCCTGACCCTGGTAGCAGGGACGGGGTTGTCGTTCGGGCGGAAGGACCGGACGCTGATGGCCCTGTCCTTCGCGCTTGATACCGTCTGGGAGAGTGTCGAGGCGGAGGTCGGTAAAATGCTGAATCCGGTAGCGCTCAAGGCGATGTTGACCTCCGCTGCGCTGACCGTGCTCCTCACGATGACCCTGCCCGAGCCCGTCACCAAGGTCATCGCGGTCGCGTTGACGGCGGCCATGGTGGCCTACCTCGGCATGATTCCGGTCTGGGAGATGGGTCGTGGATTCGTCCGGCTGTGGGACGAGGCGGGGAAGGCGACGAGCGTCATCGAGTTGCAGGACATCGGGCTCCGGTTCGGACGGGTGTTGGGAACAAACGGCACGCGCGTCCTGGTGATGCTCGTCACGGCAGCGCTTGGCGGAAAGAGCGCGATAGCGGCCCAAGGCCCCAAGCTCCCTGGCTTTTCCCAGGCCACACTTCGCGCGCAGGCCGAGGGAGGTTTTCAGCTTACGGGCGCTCTGAATGGTGGGGTGGGCTCAATCGCGCTGCCTGCCGAAGGGGTACTCAACGTCGCTCTCGCTCCAGGTGCTGTTGCAGCAGTGACAATGTACTCGGACAACCGGATTCCAGGTGATGCCGAAGGGCCGGTTCACCATATCTGCACGAACAAGAACACCATTTCCGCTGCCTCTGGCGGGCCTTGGACGCCGCTGTGTGAGAAGATCTTCGAGAAGGCTGGTATGACTCTTGAGGATGTTGCGAACAAAGTGCGAATCAATGGCCATGAGGGGCCACATCCTGGTCCATATCACGAGAAGGTAGTCAGTCGGCTCCAAGATGCCGTCGGTCGCTGCAAGACAACGGAGGCCTGTCGGGCCAGGCTGGTGAATGAACTCGCAAGGATTGCCAATGAGCTACTCACGCCGGGCTCTGAGTTGCGGAGCTTTGTCGTGAAGTAGGAGGAGTGCGGTGGAAAGTCAATTCTATTGGGTTGGAATGGCTGATGTGCCGCAGTGGCTCGTCACGACACCGGTTCCGGTATCCGGTGGTGAGTTTGACGAGCCCTGGATGTTCGGAGAGGGACGCCTCCTTCCAGACCCCGGGCCCATCAAGGCCCAGGTTGCGCATCCGGGTGAGAAGCGCGCGTTTGTGTTCTCTGTGATAGAGAAGGTTCCCATCGTCAGCGAAGCAGTCGCGAACGTCTTCAGGACGCTTGCTCCGGACGATATTCAACTGTTTCCGGTGACGGTGGAGGGGGAATCCGAGCGGTACTTCATCGTCAACGCAACCAAGGTGGTTGATTGCATTGATGAAGCGAACTGCCGGGAAGTGCATCATTACACCGAGGAAGACCCTTTTCCCGAGTACGCTGGAGAGTACCGCTGGATCTACGGCATGCGAATTGACCCCTCGAAGACTGAAGGTGTGCGCGTCTTCAGGCCGAAGAGGTTCAAGACAGCATTCATCGTTTCAGAGGAAATCAAGGACGCGCTCGAAAGGGTAGGCTCGCTGGGAGTGAGCTTCGAGCGCGTAACAGACCCTTATACTCGTGGAGGGCAAGATGGCCAGCGCGCCTGAATGGCGGGAATTCAGAGCCGGCCTGTACGCCTACCGCCGGAGGGGGTCGAGGAAGAGGAGGGCCATCTCCTTCAGATTCCACCTTCCCGGGGCGTGAGGGGGCTCTCCAGCGCGAAGCGGGCGATCTCGTCCTTGCGCATGAACACCACGCCCGGCTGCTTCTGGGCGTAGGTGATGAAGTCCTCCAGCGCCTTGACGCGCGAGGGACGGCCGGCGATCCGATCGTGGGTGCTGATGGACATCATGCGCCGGCGCGTGGCGGCCTCGGCGTAGAGCACCTCGAACTCGTCCTTGAGCTCGCGCCCGAAGGACTCGGCCGTGGCGTTGCGCCCCTCGAACTGGACGATGTCATTCATGCCCAGGGTATAGGGCACGACCGCGAACGGTTTGCCCTTCACGGGGATGAGGAACGGCTCGTCCCGGCTCACGTCGTCGATGTGGTAGGTGAACCCGAGGCCCTGGAGGATCTCCAGCGTCCGGGGTGTCCCTCGCATCCAGAAGGCATTGAAACCCACCGGCTTCGTGCCCGTGGCGCGCTCGATGCTCCGCACGTTGGCCTCGTACGAGGCCCGCTCTTCCTCGGGGCTCATCGAGAACTGGGGCGTCCAGGTCTGGCCATGGGCGGCGGCCTCGTGGCCCCGCTCGACGATCTCCTTGGCCAACTGGGGGTGGAGCTCCACCGCCTGACCGACCATGTGGGACGTCACCTTGATGCGCTTGCGCTCGAAGAGATCGAGCAACCGGGGGATGCCCTCCTTGACGCCATACGCGTACCAGGTGGAGGCGGGCAGATCCGGGTACTTCGGATCAATGGGAGGGAACGGGCTGCTCGCTCCCCGCTCGGGCTGAGCGCCCGCTTCGAACTGCATGGAGAGGGAGATCACCAGCCGCGCCCCCTCTGGCCAGAACTCTCTGGACGAGGAGCGGCCGCCTCTCGTGGGGGCTGGCTCCCGTGGGGCCGTGGGCGCCGGGCTCGCGGCCAGCGAGTCGGAAGACGGGGCCGCCGCGATGAGCGCACCGGCGGCGAGCAGGCCGGAGTGGCGCAGGAACTCGCGGCGCTCGGGAACGGAGGGGGAGGGCAGGGGGATGGGTTCGGGCGTGCTCATGATCGGGGGCCTCGCGTGCTTCAGGGGACCGGGGCGGGGCTGCTCGAGGAGACGGGGACGGAGCGGCTCCGGGTGCTGGCCCACCAGGCATCGACGGAGACGCGGTTGAGGTGGGCAGTTGCCATGAGCGCGGCGTAGAAGGCCGCGTAGATCATCTGCAGCCCCGCCGTCTCCCAGTCGCTGCGCAGGGTGGTGCCGAAGATGAGGGACACCATGAGGAGGCCGCCCGTGAAGAGGGCGGCGCGCGTCAGCAACCCGAGCGTGAGCAGCACGCCGATGACGAGCTCGATGGAGGGCAGCAGCAGCGCGAAGAGACGGACCAGCGGTGAGGGAAGCCAGGTATTGGCGAAGAGCTGGACGATCGCGTCGGCGAAGGCGCTGGGGTTGCCGATCCGGACCAGCCCATGCCCGAGGAGGTTGATGCCGAGGGCGAGCCGCAGAAGGAGATGACCGGCCACCGCGTTCGTGATGCCAAAGAAGAGGGGAGAGGCGTCCTCTGTCGAGGTCGAGAGCTTCATGGTGTCTTCCCGATACGGTCGAGGGGCCCTTCGCGCCGGGGTGCCGGAGCGCGAGGAGGCGAGGGCGGGGACCGCGTTTCGTCTTCGCACCCTCTACTTGCGCTTCCCCGCGCCGGTTGAGAACGTGGCCCCGAGGAAAGACGGCTGTGCCTGAACGGAAAAAGCAGGGTCCGGTGCTGCTCGAGGGGTTGATGCCCCTGGTGGTGTTCGTGCGAGCCGTCGACAACCAGGGGTTCTCGGTGGCGGCACGGCAGCTCGGGTTGACGCCTTCGGCCGTGAGCAAGCAGGTGGCCCACCTGGAGGAGCGGCTCGGGACCCGGCTGCTCCGCAGGACGACCCACCATCTGAGCCTCACGGAGGCGGGAAGCATCTTCTACCAGCACTGTCAGCGGGTGCTCGGGGAGCTGGAGGAAGCCAAGCTCGCCATGGCGGCGCTCGACGAGCGCCCGAGGGGCATCCTCCGCGTGTCCGTGCCCGCGGTGCTCGGCGAGGTCCACGTCGGGGCCGCGGCGGCGGCGTTCCAGGAGTCCTTTCCGGAAGTGCAGCTGGAACTCGAGGCGAGCGATCGGGTGGTGGCTCTCGTGGAGGATGGTTTCGACGCTGCGGTGCGGATCGCCGGCACGTTGAAGGACAGCTCGCTGGTGGTTCGACGCCTCGCGGACGAGGAACGCGTCCTGTGCGCGAGCCCCTTCTATCTCCAACGTGCCGGAAGGCCCCGGGCTCTGGAGGAACTGGCGCACCACGAGTGCCTGCTCTTCAAGCCCGGCCGGGTGGTGAGGGAGTGGCAGTTCGAGGGAGCCGAGGGCTCCCGGAGCGTGAAGGTCCAGGGGCGCTTCGTGGCCAACAACCACCTCGTCCTGCGGCAAGCGGCGCTCCTGGGACGGGGCATCGCCAACCTGCCGCGCTACCTGGTGTTGGAGGAGCTGCGCTCGGGGGCCCTGGTGTCACTGCTCGCCGAGCACCCGGTGACCCAGCGCCACATCTACCTCGTGTACCCGCATCGCCAGCTCACGCCTCCCAAGGTGCGGGCCTTCGCGGACTTCCTCGTCCGCTACTTCCAACGCATCTTGGGGTAGGATCGTGGGTCCGTGAGGGAGCAGTCCAATGAATCTCAATTCCAGGTTCCTGCAGGATCCGGTCAAGTTCGCCCAGAAGCATGCGATTGCTCCCGTGGGCAATCTGCTCTCCAACCCCGCCGACTTGAAGCTCAAGGGCAACTACGACGCCACGACGTCCTACTACCAGGTCGAGGGGCAGAACCGGGTCCTCTATTGCACGGTGACGGAATCAGGAGTCTCCAGCGGCGATGCTGGCTTCGATACCTCCAAGGATCAGAACCTCTACAGCCTGCGCATCGAGCAAGCCCAGGCAACAGGGTCCTTTCCCATCTACTGGCTGCCCTGGAAGGCCAATCAGATCATCCGGACCACGCTGACGCCCAGCAAGAAACACCATCTCCCATTGCTCACCACGGCCGCTTTCCAGGAGCCGCATGTCTTCGTCACCGCGACGGTCAATGGCTGCTCCGTCTTCGTCGAGGGCAGCGAAACCGAGCCGACGGTCTATCACGCCAACGCGGCTGGGACGGGTGGATCCATCGAGACGCCCCATGGCCTCATGGCCAAGATCTCCCGCATGGAGACGGTCTACACGGCCTTTTCTCACCATGCGGTGAAGAAGACTCCGGGTCCCACGGGGCGCTCCCTCAGCGCGGGCCGGTACATGCCCGAGCAGGTCGGCGGCGTCAGCCGGGCTCAGGATGACGTGCGAGTCGCCAAGCAACTTGGTGTCAATCGCAACCGCGCCCCCATCACCGTCATCAATGAGAAGGGCAGGTCCCGATTGCGGCACATCGGTGATTTCAAGACGATCACCTTCGGAACGGTGTTCGGCGTGCGCGAGCCCAGGACGGGCGCCTGGACGTTCTACGTCCAGCACCGGGTCCGCGCGACGCATTGGAAGAAAGTGCTTCCCTTTGGAAGGTCCAGCAATCCCAATACCTGGAAGCAGTTCAATACCTGGAGCGACCTGTCCGTCCAGGAGTTCTGGCCGCGTGGCTCCGGCACCGTCATCGATTTGTAGGGCGAGCCGCCGGAGCATCACCCCTCGGGCGGGCGGACCACCAGGACGGGCCGGTCGGCGTGTGACATGACCTCCTTGGCCACCGCGCCCATCACCGTCTTCTTCAGCCCCGAGTGTCCGTGCGTGCCCAGGCAGATCACGTCCACGCACAGGCGCTCGGCGACCTTGAGGAGCACCGGCGCCACCTCCTGGCCCGACAGCACCATCACCCGCACCTCGCGCCCCTGGGCATCCGCGTCCTTGGGCAACAACTGGCGCAGCCGCGACCGCAACTCCTGCGCCTGCTCCATCGCGTGCCGCGCCACGGTCACCAGGTACACCGTGCCCCCACTCGGCAGCAGGGAAAAGGCATACGGAATGGCCCGGTTGGCCGCTTCCGAGAAGTCCGTGGCCACCAGTACCGAGCGCAGCGTGGGAACCGTCACCTCCGAGCCCCGAGCCGCCCCCGCGAGCGGCACGCTCACCACCGACATGGCCGCCAGCCGCAGCGCGTGGTGCGACACGCTCCCCAGCTTGCCCAACGCCCGCCGCTGGTGCGAGCCCACCACCAGCAGATCCACCTTCTCTTCCGCCGCCAGCGCCACCAGGTGGTCCGCGATGCGTCCCACTCCGGCCTCCAGCCGCATGCGCACCGGCGGCTGGCCCTGCGCCTCCAAGGGCACCACCTGCGTGCGCACCTCCTTCTCCAGCGCGCTCAGCAGCTCGGGCGTCACCTCCTGGTAGAACGTCGGCTGCTCCATCCCCATCCGGAAGTACTCCTCGTGGGGCCAGTAGATGCGCCCGGCCACCACCTCCACGTCGCCGTAGCGCCGCAGGCCCCGCAGCCAGTCGCGCGCCGCCTCGAAGGGCAGCGAGCGGTCCACGCCCAGCATCACCCTCAAGGGCCGAGTCCCCTTCACCCAGGCCTCGAAGGACTCCGCCTCGCGTACCACCATCAGCGGCACCGGCAGCGTCGTGGCCAGCCGGTCCACCGTGCCGCCCACGCCCAGGAAGGGCGAGGCGCTCGTGGGCCCCGCCGTCACCACGAGCCCCGCCCCCTTCTCCTTCGCGAAGCGCGCCAGCTCCTCGGCCGGCTCGCCCGTGAGCAATTGGAAGCTCGTGCGTGCGCCCAGCTTCTCGAGCCGCCGCGCCTCGTCCGACAGCGCCGACTGCATCGTCTCCTGCAGCGCCTGCTTGATGGCGCGCGACAGGTCTCCTGGCAGCACGTGCACCAGGAAGAGGGGCTCATCCAGCTTCCGCGCGAGCTGCGCGGCGGCCGTGGCCGCTCGCTGGGCGGCGTCCGAGAAGTGGGTGGCGCAAAGAATGGTCATGAGGACTCCCCCGGTTCACGTCCTTCATAGGACTCTAATCAGCCGACCCCTCTCCGAGGCAAGGGGCTGGGCACGCTCCCGGCCGCCCGGCCCTGGGGCGTTGGACCCTCGGGGATGGCGAACACACGCCACGTCTCGCGAGTCGACGAACCCGCAGGGGCGTGCGGATCTTGCGGGAGGCCCGTGCGGAGGCGGATCCATCATGAGAATCCTGGTCAGCTACGGTTCCAAGCGGGGAGGCACGGCCGAGATCGCGGGCATCATCGCGCGGACGCTCTCCGCACGGGGTTTCCAGGTCGAACTGAGCCCGGCCGCCGAGATCGAATCCGTCGAGGGGTACGACGCCGTCGTGGTGGGCGGCGCGCTCTACATGTCGCGCTGGCATCGTGATGCGCGCCGCTTCGTCAAGCGACACACCCAGGCGCTGCGGGCCCGGCCGGTCTGGCTCTTCAGCAGCGGGCCGCTCGATGACTCGGCCACCTGGAACGAGGTGCCGCCGGTGGATCAGGTCCAGCGGTTGATGGCGCGCATCGGGGCGCAAGGCCACATCACCTTCGGAGGGCGCCTGCTGCCCGACGCCAAGGGTTTCATCGCGAGCAAGATGGCCAGTTCGCTGGCGGGCGACTGGCGCGACCCGCGCATCATCCGGGCCTGGGCGGAGGGAATAGGAGATGCGCTGCGCGCCTTCGAGCGGACGCCATCCCGCGCCGCCGAGGACACTCCCACCTGGAGCTAGAGGACTCCCAGGCGCCGGGCCAGCCGCCGGAGGTTGGCGCGATCCATTCCCAGCTCGCGGGCCGCCGAGGCCCAGTTGCCCTGGTGCCGCTGGAGGCTCGCGTTGATCTGTTGCCGTTCGAAGCGCTCCACGGCCTCGCGCAGGTCCCCCACGGGCGCTGGCTCGGGCGGCGGTTCGGCACGGGCCGGGGCATGGGAGTCCCCATTGAGCGCGAAGTCCGCCGCCGACAGGGTGAGGATGCGGCCGTCATCGCTTCGCTGGCCGTAGGCCTTGAGCGCGCTCCGGGCCACCAGGTGCTCCAGCTCGCGCACGTTGCCGGGCCAGGAATAGGCGAGCAAGGCGGCCTCGGCATCGCCGCTCAGGCGCAGGCTGCGCAGCCCCAGGCGCGAGCGGTTCTGCTCGAGGAAATAGCCGGTCAGCAGCAGCACGTCGTTGCCCCGCTCGCGCAGGGCCGGCACATGCAATGGAAACACGCTGAGCCGGTGGTAGAGGTCGGCGCGATAGCGCCCCTGGCGCACCTCCTCGGCCAGATCCCGGTTGGTGGCGGCGATCAGCCGCACGTCGATGCGGTGCTCCCGGTCCGAGCCCAGGCGCTGCAACTGCCCGCTCTGCAGCACGCGCAGCAGCTTGGCCTGCACCGTCAGCGGCAGCTCACCCACCTCGTCCAGCAGCAGGGTGCCCCCGTCGGCCAGCTCGAACTTGCCCCGCCGATCGCTGACCGCGCCGGAGAAGGCGCCCACCACATGGCCGAACAGCTCGCTCTCCACCAGCGTCTCGGGCAGGGCCGCGCAGTTGAGGCTGATGAGCGGCCGGTGCGCGCGGGGGGATGCCGCGTGGACGGCCTGCGCTACCAGCTCCTTGCCCACCCCCGTCTCGCCACTGATCAGTACGCTCAACGGACTGGCTCCCACCAGGGCGATGTCCTCCAGGAGCTTGAGGAAGGGCGGACTCTGTCCGATCAACGAGTGCGGGCGCTCCCCGGCCGCCAGACGGTAGCTCTCCGCCCGCTGGAACTCGCCCTCGGCCCGCATCACCAGCCGCTCGATGCGCTGGGCCACGCGAACGGTGGCCGCCGCCAGACTGGCGAACGCCTGCAGGGACGCCAGATCCACGGGCGCCAGCCTCCCGGGAGACAGCGCGTCCAGGGTGAGCAGGCCCCAGACGTGCCCATCCACCAGCAGGGGACAACCCAGGCAGTCATGCACCTGGAGGTCGCCCCCGGCCCCCTGCACCAGACCATCGTAGGGGTCCGGCAAGGGGCTGTCGGCGGGGAACCGGGTGGGCGCCGGGTTCGCGAGCAGGGCCTGGAAGCGCGGATGCTCGTGCACCCGGAAGCGCCGCCCCAGGGTGTCCTCGGAGAGGCCATTGACCGACAGCGGCACCAGCCACTCGCCCTCCAGGCGCAGCAGCGCGACCGCGTCACACGGAAGCAGCACCCGCAGCGCTTGCAGCAGCCGCCGGTAGCGCTCCCGCTCGGGCAGTTCCCGCGACAGGTCATCCACCAGGGGAATCAACGCGTGGAGCAGGGGATTGGGAGTCATTTCGACCACCGGGAGTCGATTCGACTCCGCGCCCCCCCGGTCGAAATGACCTGGGCCCGCTCCAACCGCTTGATTTCCCGGTGTCCGGAAGTCGGCATGGAAGCTGCTCCTATCAAAGCACGACGTCCCGGTGGTGGGGGTTTTCCCCGCCACCCGCGCCTCAACCCCCCTTGGAGCCCATCCCATGCTCAACGCTCAGCAACGTGCCATCGTCAAAGCCACCGTGCCGCTGTTGGAGAGTGGTGGCGAAGCCCTGACCACGCACTTCTACCGCATGATGCTCGGCGAGTATCCCGAGGTGCGCCCGCTCTTCAATCAGGCGCACCAGGCCAGTGGCGCCCAGCCCCGCGCCCTGGCCAACGCCGTGCTGCGCTACGCCCGCCACATCGACGAGCTGGAGCAGCTCGGCGGGCTCATGGCGCAGATCATCAACAAGCACGTGGCCCTGCGGGTCCTGCCCGAGCACTACCCCATCGTGGGCACGTGCCTGCTGCGCGCCATCCGCGAGGTGCTCGGGCCTCAGGTGGCGACGGACGAGGTGATCGCCGCGTGGGCCGCCGCCTACCAGCAACTGGCCGATCTGCTCATCTCCAGCGAGGAGCGGGTCTACGAGCAGACGGCCCAGGCGCGCGGCGGCTGGCGCGGCGGGCGCGAGTTCCGGGTCATCCGCAAGGAGCAGGAGAGCGCGGAGATCATCTCCTTCTACCTGGCGCCCGCGGATGGCGGCCCGCTGATGGACTTCGTGCCGGGGCAGTACATCGGCATGCGGCTCGTCATCGAGGGCGTCGAGATGCGCCGCAACTACTCGCTGTCGGCGGTGCCCAATGGCGAGTCCTACCGGATCAGCGTCAAGCGCGAGCCGAACGGCAAGGTGTCCAACTACCTGCATGACCGGGTGGGGGTGGGGGACTCGCTGGAGCTGTTCCCTCCCGCGGGCGAGTTCACCCTGCGCCCGAGCACCAAACCCCTGGTGCTCATCAGCGGCGGCGTGGGCATCACCCCGACGCTCGCCATGCTGACGGCGGCCCTGCCCCAGGGCCGGCCCATCCACTTCATCCACTGCGCGCGCAACGCCGGGGTCCACGCCTTCCGCGAGTGGGTGGACGAGCAGGCCCGCAGGCATCCCCAGCTGCGGCGCTTCTACTGCTACTCCCAGGCCACCGAGGGTGCTCCCCAGCCGGATGCCGTCGGCCTGCTGGATCGCGAGCAGCTCGCGCGCTGGCTGCCCGAGGAGCGGGACATTGATGTCTATTTCCTCGGCCCCAAGCCCTTCATGGCGGCCATCCAGCGCGCCTTGAGGGAGCTGGGCGTGCCCGAGCAGCAGTGCCACTACGAGTTCTTCGGCCCGGCGGCGTCGCTGGCGTGAGGCCCCTTCTGGCGTCTACTTGTGCTCCTTCTGGGCTCCGGGAGTCGCGCGCTGGAGCGCCTCCTGGAAGGGCTCGGGATCCAGGTAGACCCGGATGAGCTCTCCGGTGCGCGAGAAGAGCTTCGCCACCTCGACGGAGACGTGCATGTACTTGCTGCGCGTGAGGACGTTCACGCTCTTGAGCGCCGCGCGGTAGATGCTGAACCACTCCCTCCAGGCCTCCTGTACGGGCATGGAGGGGCCGGTGGTCTCATCCATTTCGAAGAACAGCTCGATGGGGGCGTAGCGGCTGATGTCCTCGCGCAGCTCATCCCGGGGCGCGTCACCGAACTCGCCCTTGTCATCCCCCGTGATGCGGATGAACACCACGCCTGGACGCAGCCGCCGGTAGGTATAGCTGCTGCGCTCGCTCGACAGCCGTACCGAGCCATCCGCCAGCGTCTCTCGATTGAACGACACCCGGTCCTCCTGGCCGTTCCGGGCGTGAAGTCCGCGTCACTCGCGGGGCCGTCCCGGTTCTCCCTCCGATAGAGCAATCCCCGGACCAACTCCCGGGCCCAACGAAGTCGCGGCCTTGGCGGAAGCCAGGGATGGCCGACCGGTCGAAACGGGCTACCTTTCGTTCAAAATGAAAGGGTCGTTCATGCGGGCCGAGGATCTGCGCATCGACATGTTGCTGGAGGTGGACGCGCGAGAGGGCGTCCGCTTCGCGGGCGAGCGGGCGCTCATCCTGGACGCGGTGGCGCTCGGGATGTTGCGCAAGCAGTTGGTGGAGATGCTGGGCCTGGCGGGGGCGCGGGCGGTGCTGACGCGCTTCGGCTTCGCCCACGGCTGGCGCATGGCGGAGGCGATGCGGGCCGGCTTCCAGTGGAGCAGCGAGGCCGAGTGGATGGCCGCCGGAGGGCTCATCCACACCCTGCAGGGGCTGATCCGCATCCGGCCCGAGGACAACAATCCCCTGACGCGCCAGGGCGTCACCGTCGAGGCCTCCTACGAGGCGGAGCAGCACCTGCTGCACCTGGGCCGCGCGGAGGCTCCCTCGTGCTGGACGCAGTGCGGCTTCGCCAGTGGCTACCTGAGCCGGGTGGCGGGCCGGCCGCTCTATGTGCTGGAGGACCGGTGCGTGGCGAGGGGGGACGCCGCGTGCCACTTCGCCGGCCGGACGCTGGAGGAGTGGGGGAGTCAGCTCGAGGAGCACCTGCCGTACTTCCAGGGCGAGGTGCTCGACGCGTCGCTGCACCAGGTGGCCAGCGCGCTCAAGCGCACGGAGCGCAAGCTGCGCGAGCGGACGCGGGCGCTGGAGCGGGCCGTGGGTGAGCCGGAGGGGCCCGGCGGGCTGGTGGCGCGTGGCCCGGGCATGCGGCGCGTGGTGGACCTGGCGCGGCGCGCGGCGAGGAGCGAGGCCACGGTGCTCCTCATCGGCGAGAGCGGCACGGGCAAGGAGCGCGTGGCGCGGCTGGTGCATGAGGAGTCCGCGCGGGCGGCGGGGCCGCTGGTGGCCATCAACTGCGCGGCGCTCGCGGAGACGCTGCTGGAGGCGGAGCTGTTCGGCCATGCGCGCGGGGCCTTCACGGGAGCCACGCACGAGCGCTTGGGGCTGCTGGAGGGGGCGGCGGGGGGAACGCTCTTCCTGGATGAGATTGGGGAGATGCCGCTGGGCATGCAGGCGAAGCTCTTGCGCGCGCTGCAGGAGCGGGAGATCCGCCGGGTGGGGGAGAACCACCACCGGCGCATCGACGTGCGGGTGGTGGCGGCGACGAACCGGCCGCTGGCCGAGGAGGTGGCGGCGGGGCGCTTCCGCAAGGATCTCTACTACCGCCTGCGGGTGGTGGAGCTGACGGTGCCGCCCCTGCGCGAGCGGCGCGAGGACATCCTGCCACTGGCCCAGGTGTTCCTGGTGGACGTGGCGCGGCGGATGGGTCGGGAGGTGCCGGGGCTCGGGGCGGACGTGGCGGATCAGCTCCAGCGCCACGCCTGGCCGGGCAACGTGCGCGAGCTGAGCAATGCCATGGAGCGCGCGGTGGCGCTCTCGCGCGGGCCCCGCATCGAGCTGGAGGACCTGCCCGAGGACGTGCGGAGCGCGCTGCCCGCGCCCGCGCTCACGGGGGCGGTGCGCACGTTGGAGGAACTGGAGCGCGAGTACATCCTCGCGGTGCTCGCGAGGAACGGAGGCAGCCGGACGCGCACCTCACGGGATCTGGGCATCGGCGCGACCACGCTCTACCGCAAGCTCAAGCGCTACGAGCGCGGGAACCGCCGCCGGAAGCGGTGAACATTTCCCGCGCTTGCCGGGAGGAAGGCGGCCCGTATCATCCGCCGCATGAATACCGGTGTCCTTCCTCCCGAACGACAGTCCTCCTTGCGTCTCCGCGATGGCCGAGTCCTCGCATGGTCCGAATGGGGACCCACCGGGGGTCTCCCCGTTCTGTTCTGCACGGGCGCCGCCATGAGCGGCTCACTCGGCTTCGGTGCGAACCACCTCGCGGCTCTCGGCTTGAGGCTCATCGCCATTGATCGGCCCGGCCTCGGCGCGTCCGATGCGCATCCCGGCAAGACCCTGGCCTCCTGGGTGGAGGACACGCGGCAGCTCCTCGCGTCGCTGGGCTCGCCGCGGGACGTCACCGCGGTGGGCTTCTCCCAGGGCGCGCCGTTCGCGCTGGCGCTCGCGGGCCGGGAGCTCGTGAAGGCCGTGGCGATCGTGTCCGGGCAGGACGACCTGGCCTGGCCGGCCCTGGCGCCCCGGCTGCACCCCGACGTGGCCGTGATGGTGCGCGCCGCTCGGCAGGATCCCGAGGGCTTCGAGCAGTCCTTCGCGGGGATGGCCACGGCGGACGGACTGTGGCAGCTCATCCTCGGAATGAGTGGCGAGCGCGACCGGACGCTCTACCTGAGCGAGCCCTTCGGCGCGGCGTATCAGCGCTGCCTGCGGGAGGGCTTCTCCCAGGGCGCGCGTGGGTATGCGAGGGACCTCGTCAACGCGCTGGGTCCGTGGCTGGTGGAGCCGGAGCGCATCTCCGTCAAGGTGGACCTCTGGTACGGCGGCCTGGACACGAGCACGGTCCACTCGCCCGACTTCGGCGCCACCCTGGCCGCCCGCCTGCCGAACGCGACCCTCACGGTGGAGCCCCAGGAGGGCGGATCGATTCTTTGGACACGGGCCCGGGACATTCTCGAGAGGCTCGGGAGCCACGTCACGGGGAGCGCCTCGGGCGCGGGGCGTTAGGCCGCGAAGGGGATGCACGCCGGGTTGCCCTCCAGGCGGCACTCGACGGTCCACTGGTTGACCCGCGCGAGGCGCCCAACCGTTGGCGTGAACACGCGGGGAGCCCGCTCCGGGCCCCCATGAGGAGGAGCGGACATGGCGAGGTTGATCCGTGAAGTGATGACGCGCGAGGTAGAGGTCATCCGTCCGAACGACACCGTGCGGGAGGCGGCCCGGAAGATGCGCGACCTGGACGTGGGCCCCATTCCCGTCTGTGACGGCAAGCGGGTGCAGGGGATGATCACCGACCGCGACATCGTGGTGCGCGCCATCGCCGAGGACATGGACCCGGTCCAGACGCCCGTGTCCGACATCATGTCCAAGGGAATCCAGTACTGCTTCGAGGACGATCAAGCCGAGGACGTACTCGATCGCATGGAGGAGTTGCAGTTGCGCCGGTTCATCGTGGTGGATCGCGACAAGAACCTGGTGGGCATCGTGGCGCTGGGCGACCTGGCGGGCGAGGAGAGTGGACACCGCGTGGGCAAGGCGCTCGAGGGCATCTCCGAGCCCGCGAGCCACTGAGCCGCGGGACACCGGAGCCCGGGTGGACTGGGCTCCGGAGCGGTTTCCAGGGCTTTGGACGCGAGTCAAAATGGAAGCCTGGGGCCTGAGCCAGGCTAAAGCTCTTCGCGGAACGGCTCCGGAAAAATGCCGTGACGGGCTAGCGAGCAGAAGTCCGCTAGGATTGTCTTGGCGTAATAGGCGATGAGCGGCTCGCCCGGGAATTCCTCGCGGAGCTCGCGCTCAAGCTCGGCGGAGAGTGCCGCGAGCTTTTCGACGTCCCGGCCCGCGTTCTCGCGGACTCTCTCAATCCTGCCCGTGACCCCAGAAAGGCGGAAGGCCGCCTCTGTCTTGCCTGATGTGGCCGTCATCGCGACACCGGACGGGGAAACTGCCGCTCAAGCCAGGCGACGATAACCGCGTGGAGACCCTCGATTGACGGCAGGCTTTGGAACGCCTCACACAGTCTCGCCTGCCAGAGGGCCGTCGTGATTGCCTCCTTCTCGCGCCGCTCGATGGCGCGCATCACCTCCTCCGTCCGGGGCGTCTGACGCAGGCTGGCCTCAAACTCGTACTGCTCCCGGTGGAAGCAGTACAGGAGGAGGCGCGCCGTCAGGCACTCCCGGGGGGTGCGAGGGAGATTGTGGCGGGTCTCCTCGCTGCCAGACGCCTGGGAGGCGCGCAAGACGCGCTGACGGCAGCTCGGCAGCGCGGGAGCGCCCGGACTCGGTTGGGCAAGGATCAATTCGTCGACGTCCGGCTGGGGGGCGATGGGTCTCTTGATGGCGCTCAACTCATCCGCAGCCCAAAGCCCAGGCTCGGGTGTGGGTGGAAGCACGCGAGTGTTGGGCGAGCGTGCGACCGGCGCGGTTTGATCGCCTGGCTGCCCCACCACGGGTGCCCCCGCTCCCGCGGGGACGTACCGGGGAACAGACACTGGGGTGGACGGAGCTGGAGGTGGAACTGGAGCCACTGCCTGGGCATGAACCGCCGTGGCGACCCACACGCCGAGCCCCATCACACGGTAGGTTATTCCAAGGACTCCTACTCGAAACGTCATGCTCCGTGCTTCTACCCCCGTATCCATCGCCCAGGCAAGGCCCCCCTCCGGGCGCCTGAAGGTTGCGCCAACAAGGCCCGTGTCCCCCTTCGGCCCTTGTGAACCTTGAGGACCCACATCGCCCTTCGGCCCCGCCGCACCGACTGGCCCTGATGCCCCCTCGGGACCGGCCGGGCCACAAGGACCGGCCGGTCCCGTATCGCCCGTCGCCGGTCGCTACGCGGTGGTTCCTCCCATCATGATCGCCCAGGACTAGAAACGCACACACACCTGTGCGCTCACGGTTGCCTGCACCTTCACGCCGAGATCGGAGGATGTCCCGGCCCCGAACGAATAACCTCCATCAGGGAACGACATCGATCCTTGCTTGAACCCCAAGCTACCCTTGTCTTCCCAATCACCACAAAATGGGCGTTTGGAACCAATCTTTGCCTTAAACCCCAGGGCCGAGCCAGAGATTTCGGTATTAAGAGAGACCCCCGAGGCAGCCAACGTGCCATACGGATTGACGGAGAAACCTCCGCCGCCTCCGACCCCCATTTGATAGCACACGGAGTATCCCTCGCCCGGCCACCAAGCAAATTCGAAACCAAACCCCATCCCCGCGTATGAGGAGTATCCGACAGAGGCTAGGCCAGTCGGATCCAACAGGTTAACAGGATTCCCAGCCGCGTATTGATACAAGTTGAGCTGACCTCCCGCGAAGAGCAGAGGATCGCGCGATGTCCAGACGCCTGTCTCCGCATCGTAGTCGCGGGCGCCAAAACGAACAAGACCGCTATGTGCGTCATAGAGGCCGCCCGCGAAGGCGAAGGGTTGGAAGCCTGGGTTGGAGTCGGACAGCACCTCACCAAATGGGCCATACTCCAAGGCCTGGGCGACAACGCCGGTCGACGCATTGACGACGAGGCGGATGCTGCCCAAATGGTCGGTGAGGAGGCGATAGGTGATGCCGCCCTTGACCATATAATCGGGAACATGGCGTTGGCTAGCATAGACGAAGCGGGACACGACAGCCCCCGAGCCATCCAACTCGGCAACTACCCGCAAGGGCCCATCATAGAGGAACGCCTGAATCAGGGTACCATTGAGACGTTTGCCCACCCGACGATTGGAGGCGTCCACCACATAGTCTAACTGGGTGCCATTGGGCAATTGAACGTGGGTGAG
The DNA here is from genome assembly GCF_044360685.1 of Cystobacter fuscus. Taxonomy (GTDB): domain Bacteria; phylum Myxococcota; class Myxococcia; order Myxococcales; family Myxococcaceae; genus Cystobacter; species Cystobacter fuscus_C. The sequence continues at coordinate 4,394,684 of NZ_CP043491.1, forward strand.
CGCGCCTAGGGCGTCGTAAGCGTATTGGGTGGGTGCAGCCTCGGGTGGGCGCAGGCGTTGTTGCAAGGCACCGTTGACCCCGAAGGTGTAAGTGGATGACCCAAAGGTTTGGAGTCTGTCCTGGGCGTCGTAGGTGGCAGTGAGGAGCACTCCGCGCCGAGAGAGAGAGGTACGGTTGCTATTGGCGTCATAGCCGTAGGAGGCATAAGGCTCTCCGTCCAGCGTTACGGTGTGGAGACGCCCAACAGTGTCATAAGAGTAACCCCACTCGTGCGTCACTCCATTGGCCACTTCCGTCTTGGAGATGATGCGGCCGGCGACATCACGGTCTAGGGAGAGGCTGTAGAGCATGGTATTCCGAAAAACTGCGGAGAGCGTGTGCACCTCGCCATAGGGGGTGTACTGCTGCTCGGTGTTCACTTGATCCAGGATGGTGCCGGACAACAGTCCGTTGTCCGGCCTGCGGCGCAAAGATAGCGCCCCTGCGGAGATGAGGAGACCATCGTTGTCATACCCATAGGCAATGGATTGGCCCTGCACCTCGACGGCACTGAGGGTGAAATCAGGGGTGTAGGAGTAGCCAACGCTCCCCTGCACTCCTCCACTCCACGCCACACGTTTCACCAAAGACCCGTCATAGGCAATGGCCAAGCTGGGGCCTGTGCTGTCCGTAAGAGCAGCCAAGCGGCCTTGAGCGTCATAGCCAAAATCCACCGAGGTGCGGGGAGTGGTAAGGACGTCCACTCGGCCCGCGCTGTCCCTGAGCACTTGCACAGAGGAGCCATCAGGCAGGTTGGCGGAAGTGAAGGCCCCGTCCAAATTGTAGGCGTACTGAGTGGGCACCGAGGATGTGGAGGCGAGCGCAGGCGGTGGAGTGTAGCTTTTCATTGTGTCGGAGAGGCTGTAGCGGAAGGCATGGGCGGGTCGCTCCGGAGGCACCAACTGGATGAGGTTGCCATGGGCGTCCGAGGAAAACTCCACCGTGCGTCCTCCCGGCAAATGCTGTGCGGTGAAACGACCTACCAAGTTGTAGCTGAATCCCGTGGTGCGGTCTAGAACGTCCTCAACTGACGCCAGAAAGCCCAAGGAATTGTAGGCGTAGGCTTCGGTGCGCTCCCCTTGTGACACCTTCCAGGGGCGGCCCTCGGCGTCGTAGCTATACTCCAACGGCAGAACACCTGATACTTCCTGTCGAATTAGCCTTCCCTTCTCGTCAAGGATGGAGGTAGCCAGACGCCCCTCGGGACTCTTCGTGCTGAGGGTCCGGCTAGCGGGGGCGTAGGTGCTGATTTCGGTGCGTCCATTCTGGATGCGAGTATCGACTACAGCGCTGATTCCCTGGAGTGGATCGCCATTCACATAGGTGACTGTGTTGGCGCGGGTAACGGTGGAAGTGAGACCACTCGGCAGCGTTACCTTCGAAGAAACCAGGGGCGCCTGCATGCCAAAGCGGGCGTCTGGGCCGAGCACCTCAGTCGTGACTGTGCCATCCGGCGCGGTGGTGGTCGTGCTACTTCCGTCCTCAGCCATCAGACGCAAGGTGACTGTGCCATCCGGTGCCGTGGTGGTACGCTTCTGTCCGCCTCCAGGCAGTCGATGAACCTGATAGCGAGTGGTGCGCCCTAATGCCGTGGAGAGCATCACCGTGTAGCCATCTTCGGCATCTGTCCGTGTCAGCTGCTTGTAACCTCCCGCCGGGAGGGTGTCTCTCGCCAGCTTGCCGTGAGTGTCATAGGTGTACTGGTGCAGACCGCCGCGGGCATCTCGCATAGACGAGAGTAGACCATTGGGGTCATGGTTGAGCTCCACCCTTTCTCCCGCCAAGTTCGTCAGAGCGGCAAGATAGCCTCGGTCATCCAGCGCCAGACGAGTGCGCTGCCCATGAGGAGCCACAATTGCCAGGGGCTTACCCAAGGCATCGCGCTCCACGCGCGTCAGGAGACCATCCCCGTCAACAATGGATGACAGGCGCCCAGCAGCATCATATTCAAAACCGTACCGCAGCGCCCCCGTCAGCGAATCCACAGTGCGAAGGTGACGCCCCCCATTCGCAAAAACATACACGTCGCGACCGTCTTTGGAAGCTACGGATCGCTCGCCACTGGAGATAACCCACGGCGAAAAGCGTACAGAGCGAACCTGATTGCCATCCACGGCATGAAGACTATCATCAGGCCCCATGGCAATAGCCGATGGACCATGATAAAACCGCGCCTGAGTAGCTGGCCCGCCATCTCCATGCCCTACACTTCCAGAAACTCCAGTTCCCGCCACGACAGAAATAATGCCATCCGGCCCCACTCGCAATACACGATAATCAAAAAAACACACGACATACAGACTGCCATCACCCCCCACGGCGACATCCAGCGGAGAAGAAAGTCTAGCCTGCGTAGCCGGCCCTCCTTCGCCTCCAGCACCCGACTGGCCGTTTCCCGCCACAGTGGAAATAATGCCATCCGGCCCAACCCGTCGAACACGATTATTATCCACATCAGCGAAATACAGACTACCATCGCCTCCCACGACCAACCCCAGCGCCAAACTAATATCAGCCTGCGTGGCTGGCCCTCCGTCTCCCCCAGAGCCATGCATCCCGGTACCCACCACCGTGGTGATAATACCATCCAGTCCCACTCGCCGAATGTGGCTACCATAATCAGAAATATAGAAACTGCCATCAGCGCCCACGGCGACTGCTGCAGGCCCATCGAGATGGGCCTGCGTAGCCGGCCCCCCATCTCCTCCATGAGCCCACTCTCCAGTCCCCGCTACTGTGGAAATAATGCCATCCGGCCCTACTCGCCGAACAATGTTGTTGTCGATATCCACTATATAGATACTGCCGTCGGGCCCCACGGCAATATCAACTGGAGCATGAAGCTGGGCCTGTGTAGCCGGCCCCCCATCTCCTCCAACGCCATCATCTCCGTTCCCCGCCACGGTGGAAACAATGCCATCCGGCCCAACTCGCCGGATGCGATGGTTGCCAGCGTCCGCGATATACAAACTACCATCAGGCCCAGCGGCGACAGCCCTCATTGCGCTGAACAGGGCCTGGGTGGCCGGCCCCCCATCCCCGCCATAACCCCAGCCATTGCGTCCCGCCACGGTGGAAATGACGCCTCTATGCTCATTCCACTGAACTCCCTCTGTGTTTCCATTGCCGAGGAGAATTGTATTCGAGCGCACCATCAATTGGTGTTGGGGGGAAAGTTGCCAGCCCCCCAAATTCTCAGGGGACTCACTCCACCCCCCAATCTTGGACCCCCAGGTTTGCCAGAGTGTCATTTCTCTCTGCTGTCGGCTGTAGATGGGCTCGTCGCCCGCGAGCGCGAAGGCCTGAGCGAATTCAGCGGGCTTCAGGTAGACCAGCGGATATAAGTAGCCCGTTCGCCCTGTAACAGGAACCTCGCCCTGCACGGCACGACCATAGGCATCCTTGCCATCCCAAGTAAAGAAAAGCGTCTGATTTGGGATGGCTGGGAGGCTATAAGTGAAGCGCCTGCCGGCCACACCCACTTCGACTACAAAACGCTGAAGTGAGGACGGTACCGAAGCACCGCTCACAGGGATACGCAGAGTATTTTTGTCTGCCCCCAGCATTCGATCACTCCGGTAATGGAGACGGAAGGGAGTGCCGGCAAGGGGGAGTGACTCGCCTAGCGCTTGGTTCTGGCAATCAATGATGCTGCCACGCTGGCAATCCGGCCTGCCCTCTGGACCATTCTGAGGTGCCGCGTTCTTCGGCCCTCTGGCCCCAAGGGGAGGCCCGTAGGGCCAGTTGTAGTCCCAGGGAGTGAAATGACTCACGAGGACGCGCCACAAGGTCTTTCCCTCAGGGTAGAGGCTGGCCAGCTGCCGCTGTTCGGCATCGGAAATGCCCAGCTCAACCAGCACCGCTTCGCCATCAGGCAGTCCGTCTCCAGTGACATCCAACTGAGCCGCACCGTCGAGCACACCAAGCACTTGGATGATGCGGCCGTTACCCGAAGGCAGCCATCTGCCCCGCTTTCGGTCGTAGTAGCCCGCAGGGACAGCCCCTCCCACCGGGAAGCTCAGGAAGTTGTCCACATAGGAAACCACCGGCTGCGTAAAGCGCACCTCTTGACTGTCTAAGGCCATGGCTTCATCCAACGACAACTCTACCGCGTAGGTATAGCCGCTGGTGGAAGGCAAATGTGCCGGCATTGAATCCGGCCCCGCTTCGCCTACTGTGTATTCGGTGGCGCGCACCGTGGCCGAGAAGAGCGGCACCTCGTCGCCATTGGGCAGTACGGCCAGTGCATGGGTGCCCGGTGTGAAGAGAAGCGTGGCTTGGCGCGAGCCATCCGCGTCCGTGATGGCGCTGCCGCGTGCCACCTGAATGGTAGTGCTCGCACCGCTGAAGTCCACAGGAGTACCCTGGGAATCCAGCGCAACCAGCACCACGTCTGGCATCCAGGCGAAGTCTCCCCAAGGCACTTGAATTAGGCGCTGCGCGGAGAGTAAGCCCTCGGCCTCGTACCTAACGGTGAGTGGACCTCCACCATTCACCGCAAAATCGAAGAGCCCGTTCTCGCGCGTGAGGGTATGTCCATATTCCGGATGGTCGAGCACGGACACGCGCACCTGAGACAGGGGATGCCCCTCACGGGACATCACCTTGCCGCGCAGCACGGCCAAACGTTGGGGCTTCAGAGAGCCAGGAACCACTCCTTCCTGAATGGGATTGTCTCCGGAATAGAGGAAGGACACCGAGTCGACGAAAGTCGGCACCGAAAGGGTGGGTAGTGGGGGCGCTACCTCCTCTGGGTTCGGCGGTGTATGGGATGGGGGCACTTCCACGAGTAGGGCTGCGGTGGTCACCTCATCCACCGAGCCGTAGGTATTGCCCTGGCCATCCCGCCAGGACAGGGTCATTTGAGTCTGGTGCTCCTGCCCGTTCAGTGCCCGCAAGCGCGCGGCGTATTCCAACGCCGATTCTCCCGGCTGCCTCATGGGAAGCGGAGGCACCATCCAGGTAACCTCTTTGCGCCGAGCACCCCCCGGAGCCATCGCCTCCAGGGGCACTTCCACCTGGGTTGCGTCAGGCAGCACCACCTTGACGTTTGCCGATGCGGCGAGCGCCGAGCCCACGTTGGATGCCGTCAGCGTATAGGTAACATCCTGCCCAGGCAGTACCCGAGAGGGGCCTTCCAGGCTCAGGGTGAGGCGCGGCAGGAGCAGTCGACTGGCCGAGAAAAGCGACAGGGGCTGCTCCTCTGCTCCTTGAGCATCGGCAAAATGTACCTCCCCCTGCGAGAGGAGGTGCTGGCGCTCCAGTTCCTCCAGGCGTTGCAGGTATGTAGCCGCGGATTCCCCTTCCCCACGCGCCGCTACCACCGGCGCCGCTAGGCGAAAGGTCACGACGCGCTCCTCTCCAGCCGCCAAGGGCCCCACCACCTCGTCAGCAGGAGGCAGCTGCGTTCCCTGAAAGATTTCCCTCACCCGCACTTGCTCTGCCGACGCGGCGGACTCGTTCGAGAGCCGCACCGTCACTTCGAAGCCCTGTCCCGGCAGCACCTCCATCGGTTGTGTCTGCGTTGCTACAAGGGAGACCGCCCCTGGGTCAGTGCGGCCACAAGCCACCATCCCCACCAACATCCATGGAACAAGCAAACGTAAAGGCGACGAAGTCATGCGGGATCCCCCAGGTCGGCGCCTTCGTTCGCGCCACGATTGGACACCATACAACGTTGGAAAGAGTACCACGCAGCGCCCTGCCTACTCGAACACTGCACGTGTCGCCACGACAACATTACCGGAGTTGTCCGGGAGGAACACAGGAGCGGTCGATCCCCTGCCCATCCTCTGCCTGACTACTTGGCGAAGACAGGGCCACAGCAGGACCCCTCTTGTTCAGTCCCCACGAACCCAGCGCGTGGCCACAAGCAGGAGTTACCATGAGATGCCTTTGCGACACCCATGAGTTCGTGCGCTTGGCAAGCATCAGAGGTTATCATGGACGCTGGGGAAACCCCAGCAAGTCGCGCGACCATGCTGAGAGCATAGGTGTTACATCGCCGTGCTCGTCGTCGAGAATGTCCCCGATGATGCCCACCCCCTACCTCTTCGGTGGACACGAGCTTGATGGCGATGGCGATGGCGGGCGCGTCGGCTGCGGAGACGGTGACGAGCGAGAAGCCCGCCGAGGCGAGCGGCTGGCACTAATCAGGGCGCGGACAGCTCACATGTACCGAACGAGATCAGGCCGCGACCCATGTCTTCGATATACCTTGGAGCTGGAAAGATCTGCACGCTGAGCTGGGGGTCAAACAAGTACATTTTTTTGATCTTCACGTTCGGACTGACATCGACGCGGTCAACCTTGTGGCGGTCACAGGTGACTTTCTTCTGAATCTCCGACCATCTGTACCGCGAGACGAATACCCCCGTCTTAGTCTCCTCAATGCGGGTGTGCGGCTTCCATTTCGCCAAGTCAGCCACTGTGGACTCACCCTCATGTACCAGGTGAATGGGTGGGCATAGAGGCGGTTGTACTCGGGCCAGCTCGCTTCAAGGTGGGCGATGAACTCGGAGTAGCTGGCCCATGTCCCAGATGAGGTGGATGCGTCGCAGTTGCCTGGACTCCTCATCAACTCCGGGAGCACAGCTCGCAAGCAGGCGGCGTCATTGCGCTCCAGGCACCAACCGCGCATCTGGCCGGTGTGTACCTCCAACTTCACCAGGAAGTAAGCCTTGGAGCGGATGGGTGTCACGGGGGCGAAGTTCAAGGAGGTTTGACCCGTAGTCATTGGACCCCTTGCCTTCGCCCTCCGTTCATCCACGGCTCAGCCCAGATCGAACAGCAGGGCCTCGAGCGGCTCGGTCGCGGAGAGCTCCAGCCGAGACTCCTCGGACACGGCCACGCCGTCACCGGCCTTGAGCGCCACGCCGTTGAGCGTGCCCGCGCCGCGCGCCACCTGCAGCCACGCGTGCCGCCCCGGCGCCAGGGTGTACTCCGTCTTCTCTCCCCGGCCCAGCACGGTGCTGTACAGCCGCAGATCCTGGTGCACCTTCAGCGAGCCGTCCTGGCCCTCGGGGGACACCACCAGCCGGAACTTGCCCTGGCGCTCCGCGAGCGGGAACTCCTTCTGCTCGTAGCCGGGCGTCAGCCCCTTGCGCTCCGGGAGGATCCAGATCTGCAGGAAGTGCACCTCCTCGTCCGAGTTGTTCATCTCACTGTGCCGCACGCCCGTGCCCGCCGTCATCCGCTGCATCTCTCCCGCGCGCAGCACGCCCACCGAGCCGAGGCTGTCGCGGTGCTCCAACTGTCCGCTGAGCACGTAGGTGATGATTTCCATGTCCCGGTGGGGGTGCGCGCCGAAGCCGCTGCGCGCGGCCACCCGGTCCTCGTTGATGACGCGCAGGGCGCGGAAGCCCATGGCGGACGGGTCGAAGTAGTCCCCGAACGAGAAGGTGTGGTGGGAGTCCAACCACCCGTGGTTCGCATGGCCGCGCGCTTCCGAATTCCGAACGATGATCATGATGCCGTGTCTCCTTCGCCAGACATCATGCGAGTGAGACATGCCCTGCACCAGCCGGGCTCCCCGGGACACATTGTTCTACCCACGGGACATTGGATTCCAGGTCGTGGCCCAGCGCTCGCGCGCGAGCTCCACGAAGGCCATCACCTTGGGCGCATGGTGGCGGCTGCTGGGATAGACGGCATGCACGGGCGTCTCGGAGGCGGCCCAGTCGGACAGCAGGTGTTGCAAGCGTCCCGAGACCACGTCCTCGGCGCAGGCGATGTTGGGCAGCAGGGCGATGCCCGCGCCCGCCAGGGCCATGCCGCGCAACATGTCCGGCTCGTTCACGGCGAGGCGCGTGGGTACCTGGACCTCGACGGATTTGCTCCCGGAGCGCAGGGCCCAGTGGTTGGCCTCTCGGGACGAGCCGAAGAGCAGGCAGTCATGCTTCTCGAGGTCCCGGGGCGTCTTGGGGGCGCCCCTCGCCCGGACGTAGTCCGGCGACGCCACCACCACGCGCTCGATGTTCCCGAGCCGGCGGGCCATGAGCGAGGAGTCCGCCAGCTTGCCCGCGCGGATGGCCAGATCGAACCCCTCGTCCACCAGGTCCACCGTGCGGTCCGAGCACACCATCTCCACCTGCACGTCGGGATAGCGCCGGAGGAACTCCGCGACGATCGGTCCGAGGATGCTGAAGGTGAGCGGGGCCGTCACGCGCAGCAGCCCATGAGGAGCGGCCTGCATGCGAGTAACCGCCTGCTCCGCCTGCTCCGCCTCGGCCACGATGCGCGCGCAGTGCTCGTAATAGGCCTGTCCCACGTCCGTGAGGCGCAGCTGGCGCGTGGTGCGTTGCAGCAGTTGCGCGCCCACTCGCTCCTCCAGCTCGGACACCTTCCGGCTCACCGTGGACTTGGGCATGCGCAGCCCTCGCGCCGCCGCCGTGAAGCTGCCCGCCTGAACGACCTTGGCGAAGACGAGGAGTTCGTTGAGATCCATTCCGCCCGAGCCTTTTTCCGAGTGAAGTGTTGGCGGGTGGTTATGAGGCCAGGCCCGCGTTGTTCCACTTTTCATCAATGCGCTACATATGTGTTCCTCATGGTGGAAACCTTGTTCGAGGAGCTCAAGCGCTACGTGGGCTTCGAGCCGGCGGATGGCCTGCTGCTCCGGGAGCTGCACGAGGTGGCGCGGCCGCGGTTTCCCGCCATCGCGGACGTCTTCTATGCGCGCATCCTGCAGCACGAGGGGGCGCGCAAGGCGCTCGCGGGCGAGAGCCAGGTGGGTCATCTCAAGGTGTCGTTGCTCACCTGGATGGAGCAGCTGCTCAGCGGCCCCTGGGACGAGGACTACTACCTGGCGCGCTGCCGGATCGGCCGCATGCATGTGCGCGTCGCGCTCCCCCAGCATTACATGCTGGGCGCGATGAACGTGCTGAGGCAGGAGTTCAACCTCCTCATCGCCGAGCACCACGCGGGCCAGCCCGAGCGGTTCCAGGCCATGAGCTTCGCGTTGGGGAAGATCCTCGATCTGGACCTGGCCATCATGCTGCACACCTTCCGCGAGGATCTGCTCGCGCAGCAGGCGCGCCACGAGCGGCTGTCCACCTTCGGCCAGCTCGTGGGCTCCATCGGCCACGAGCTGCGCAATCCGCTGGGCGTCATCGAGACGTCGCTCTTCATCCTCAAGGGACGTCCCCTGGCCAGCGACGAGCGCTCGGCCAAGCACCTGGCGCGCATCGGTGAGCAGGTGGCGCTCGCCAACCGCATCGTCTCGGATCTGCTGGACATGATCCGCGACCGGCCGCTCAAGCGCGAGTCGCTGCGGCTGGAGGCCGTGTGGAAGGATGCCCTCTCCTCGGTGCACGCGCCCGCGGGCGTGTCCCTGCGCGCCGAGGGGCTCGAGTCGCTGCCCACGTTGGAGGGAGATCCGGGGCAGATCCGCCAGGTCTTCGTCAACCTGATGGAGAACGCCGTGCAGGCGGTGGGCGACACGGGCTCGGTGTGCTTGTCGGCCTCGGCGGAGCCGAACGCGGTGGTGCTCGTCCTGGAGGACTCGGGGCCGGGGGTGAGCGAGGCCATCCGGCGCCGGATGTTCGAGCCCCTGATCACCACCAAGTCCGGGGGGATCGGCCTGGGCCTGCCACTGGTCAAGCGCATCCTCGAGCGCCATGGAGGCTCCATCATCTACGATCCCCAGGGCGGGGGAGGGGCGCGCTTCGTCCTTCGGCTCACCCTTCCTCCACACTCCGCGTGAGCGTCCGCCATGAGGAGCTACCTGCTGCTCGATGACAATCTGGCCTTCGCGGAGAACCTCGCGGAGATCCTCCGGGATGGAGGGGACGAGGCCACGGTGGTGACGGAAGGGCCGCGGGCCCTGTCACTCGCGGGCGCCCGGCGCTTCGACGTGCTCCTCACGGACATGAAGATGCCGGGCATGAATGGGGCGCAGGCGGTGCGCCACATCCGCCAGGTGGATCCCGGCCTCGCCGTCGTGGTCATCACCGCCTACCCGGGAGAGGACGAGCTGGAGGCGGTACGCCGGGAGGGACTGCTCGCGGTGCTGCCCAAGCCCGTGCCGCTCGCCCCGCTCGTGTCGTTGTTGACCCACGCGCGCCGGGATGGACTGGTGGCGCTCATCGAGGGGGAGCCGGCGCGGGACGAGACCCTCGCCGAGCAGCTGCGCTCGCGCGGCTTCTCGTGTGTCACCGCGCGCTCGGTGGAGGATGCCGAGCGCCTCGCGGGGGCACGGCTCTTCGCGGCGCTGGTGCCTCCGCGGCGGCCCGGGGAGCCCGAGTGTGAGGCGTTGCATTGGCTGCGGGCACGCTTCCCCACACTGCCGGTGTTCTCCGAACCTGTCGACCTCCAAACACTGCTGGATACCCTGGAGCGCGCCCACGACTCGCGTTAACAGCAAGGCCCCATGAGCCTCTCCTCCTTCCATCCTCCCCGTGTGCTCGTCGTCGAGGACAATGCGGCCTTCCTCGACAATCTCCGGGAGTTGCTCGGCGACGCGGGCTACCTGGTGTCCGGCGCGAGCAGTTGCCGCGAGGCACTCGAGCGGGTGCGGGATGGCTTCGACGTGGCGCTGGTGGACTTGCGTCTGCCGGACGGGGATGGGACGGAGCTCGCGCGGGAGTTGAAGGAGAAGGTGCCCGAGTGCGAGGTGGTGCTGCTCACCGGCTTCGCCACGCTGGAGACGGCGGTGGCGGCGGTGCGCGCGGGGGCGTGCGCCTACCTGATGAAGCCCTGCGCGCCCAACGAGTTGTTGCTGACGCTGGAGCAGACCATGCGTCAGGTGCGCTTGCAGGCGGAGAAGCGCGAGCTGGCGCGCCGGGCGCAGGTGACGGAGAAGCTCGCGGCGGTGGGCACGCTCACGGCGAGCCTGTCGCACGTGATTCGCAATCCCCTCAACGCCGCGGCCCTGCAGCTCGCCGTGCTGGAGCGGCGGGTGCGGCGGCTGTCCACCGAGCAGCAACCGGCCTTGTTGGATCCCCTGCTGCTGGTGCGCGATGAGATCCGCCGGTTGGACCATGCGCTGGAGGACTTCCTCCAGTTCGCGCGGCCGCGGGGCTTCCGTCCGGAGCCGGTGGACGTGCTGGCGCTGCTGCGGCGCGTGGTGGATTTCCTGGGCAGCCAGGCCGAGGCGCGGCGGGTGCGTCTGGAATTGGAGGGCGAGGAGTCGCTTCCGCCGCTCAAGGGCGAGGAGGAGCGCTTGCGCCAGGTGCTCATCAACCTGACCCTCAACGCCCTGGAGGCCACGCCCGAGGAGGGCCTCGTGCGCCTGTCGGCGCAACGCGAGGAGGACATGGTGCGCCTGTGCGTGGACGACACGGGCTCGGGCGTGCCCCCGGAGCTGCGCAGCCGCGTCTTCGAGCCGTTCTTCACCACGAAGGAGGAGGGCTCGGGGTTGGGGTTGTCCATCGTCCACTCCGTCGTGTCGCAGCACGGGGGCTCGCTGGAGGTGACCAGCTCTCCGTCTGGGGGCGCGCGCTTCCTCTTGCGGCTGCCCCTGGTGGCGTGAGGCGGTTGCCACCAGACGTCCTCGCGGGTTACATGGGCCGTGTCGCTAGGGGTGCTCCCGTGAGGAGCTGAGAGGGCCGTGTTCGCGGCCGACCCTTGGAACCTGAACCGGTTTGGACCGGCGGAGGGAAGCGGCGGGCTTCCCACGCCCGACTCTTCTCTTGCCATGTGCCCAGGAGGAGTCACGTGAGCGGAGCATCGAAGAGCCTCAAGGTCGACGGAGCGGTGTTGCAGGGCATCACCCGGGGGCCGCTGCCGGCCTCGCGCAAGGTGTACGTGTCCGGCGTGTTGAACCCGGAGCTGCGCGTGCCCCTGCGGGAGATCCGCCAGACGCCCACCCGTCACGGCCACGGTCCGGACGCGAAGGAGACCCCCAATCCCTCCGTCTTCGTCTACGACTCGAGCGGCCCGTACACGGACCCCGACGTCCAGCTCGATCTGCGGCGGGGCCTGCCGCCGGTGCGCGCGGACTGGATCGAGCGGCGGGGGGACACGCAAGCCCTGCCGGGCATCTCCTCCGAGTACGGCCGTACCCGCGAGGCGGATCCACGTCTGGCGGGCCTGCGCTTCGCCCACCGCCGCGCGCCCCGGGTGGCGAAGGCGGGCGCCAACGTCACCCAGTTGCACTACGCGCGCCGGGGCCTCATCACCCCGGAGATGGAGTTCGTGGCCCTGCGCGAGAACCTGAAGCGCCAGGCCGCGGCGGAGCTGTCGCATCAGCACCCGGGCCACTCCTGGGGCGCCGCCATTCCCCGCGACATCACCCCCGAGTTCGTCCGGGACGAGGTGGCGCGGGGCCGGGCCATCATCCCCGCCAACATCAACCACCCGGAGCTGGAGCCGATGATCATCGGCCGCAACTTCCTGGTGAAGATCAACGCCAACATCGGCAACTCCGCCGTCAGCTCCTCCATCGAGGAGGAGGTGGAGAAGATGGTGTGGAGCATCCGCTGGGGCGCGGACACGGTGATGGACCTGTCCACCGGCCGCAACATCCACGAGACGCGCGAGTGGATCCTCCGCAACGCCCCGGTGCCCATCGGCACCGTGCCCATCTACCAGGCGCTGGAGAAGGTGGGGGGCAAGGCCGAGGAGCTCACCTGGGAGCTCTACCGCGACACGCTCATCGAGCAGTGTGAGCAGGGGGTGGACTACTTCACCATCCACGCGGGCGTGCGGCTGCGCTACATCCCGCTGACGGCCAGGCGGCTCACCGGCATCGTCAGCCGGGGCGGCTCCATCCTGGCCAAGTGGTGCCTGGCGCACCACCAGGAGAACTTCCTCTACACGCACTTCGAGGAGATCTGCGAGATCCTCAAGGCATACGACGTGAGCTTCAGCCTGGGAGACGGGCTGCGGCCGGGCTCCATCGCGGACGCCAACGACGCGGCGCAGTTCGGCGAGCTGGAGACGCTGGGCGAGCTCACGCAGGTGGCCTGGACGCACGACGTGCAGGTGATGATCGAGGGGCCGGGCCATGTGCCCATGCACCTCATCCAGGAGAACATGACGAAGCAGCTCGCGGTGTGTGGCGAGGCGCCCTTCTACACGCTGGGGCCGCTCACCACGGACATCGCGCCGGGGTATGACCACTTCACCAGCGGCATCGGCGCGGCGATGATCGGCTGGTTCGGCACGGCGATGCTCTGCTACGTCACGCCCAAGGAACACCTGGGCCTGCCCGACCGGGATGACGTGAAGGAGGGCGTCATCACCTACAAGATCGCCGCGCACGCCGCGGACCTCGCCAAGGGCCACCCCGGCGCCCAGGCGCGCGACAACGCCCTGTCCAAGGCTCGCTTCGAGTTCCGCTGGGAGGACCAGTTCAACCTCTCCCTGGATCCCGAGCGCGCGCGCGCCTTCCACGACGAGACCCTGCCCGCGGAGGGCGCCAAGGTGGCCCACTTCTGCTCGATGTGCGGCCCCCAGTTCTGCTCGATGAAGATCACCCAGGACGTGCGCGACTACGCCCAGAAGGTGGGCACGAACGAAGAGCAGGCCCTGGAGGCCGGCATGGCGGAGAAGAGCGAGGAGTTCAAGAAGGCCGGCGGCGAGGTGTACCGCTGAGTCCTCCCGACCTTTGAAGTCGCGTCACCCCAGGGGACGCCAACCTCGTGACTTTTGTCCCGAAAATGACAGAATGAGAGGGCTGACGGGCGCTAGACCGCGCCCGTCCGAACTTCAAAGGGAATCCGAAATGGAAACGCAGAATCGCGGGGGGTTCATCACCGGATCACCGTCGCCGACGGCGGACGAGAAGCAGTGGGGAATGCTGGCGCACCTGAGCGCGCTGATCGCGGGCCTGATTGGCTTCCCGTTCCTCGGGCCACTCATCGTGATGCTCACCAAGGGCAAGGAGTCCGCCTGGGTGGAGCAGCACGCGAAGGAGGCGCTCAACTTCCAGATCACCGTCACGGTGGCCCTGTTGATCGCCGCGGCGAGCTTCCTGTGCCTGGTGGGGTTCGTGCTGGTGCCGCTCGTCGGGCTCGCCGCGCTGGTGCTGACGATCCTCGCGGGCATCAAGGCCAACAATGGCGAGATGTACCGCTACCCGGCCACCGTCCGGCTGGTGAAGTAGCGCTCAGCCGCCGATGCCCATCATCGGCAGCAGGGAGGCCGCCGCGCCGGGCTCGGTGAAGCGGTGGCCCTCGGGCTTGTCGCCGAGCGCCCCGCGGATGGCCAGGGCGAGCTCCTCGTCGGTGGCTCCGCCGCGAATGAGGGCGTGCAGGGGCGCCTGGGCGCGACCCCCGAGACAACTGCGCAGATCTCCATTGGAGGCCACGCGCACGCGGTTGCAGCCGCCGCAGAAGTTCTGGGTGAGGGGAGAGATGAAGCCCACGAGCCCTCCGGGCGCTCGCCAGTAGCGCGCCGGACCCGCGGCGAGCCCCTGGGGCCCCTCGTCCTCCACGAGCGGCAGGCCCCCGGCCCGGAGCTTCTCCACCAGCTCCGCCGTGGGCACCGGGGTGCCCTGACCAAAGGGCATCAGCTCGATGAACCGGGGCGTCATGCCGCGCGCATGCGCATGGGCGATGAGCTGGGGCACCTCGTCGTCATTCACCCCGCGCATGACGACGACGTTGAGCTTGAGCGAGGCGTAGCCCGCCGCCGCCGCCGCGTCGATGCCCGCGAGCACGGACGCCAGGTCTCCCTGCTTGGAGATGCGCCGGAAGGTGGCCTCGGACAGGGTGTCCAGGCTGATGTTGAGCTGGCTCACCCCCGCCTCGCGCAGCGGCACGGCCAGCCGCGCCAGGTGGCTCGCGTTGGTGGTGATGGCCACGTGGCCAATGCCGGGCACCGCGGCGATGCGCCGGGCCACCTCGAGGATGTCCGGGCGGATGAGCGGCTCGCCGCCCGTCAGCCGCACCCGGCGGATGCCCATGGCCGCGAACACCGAGACGATGCGCTCGAACTCCTCGGGAGAGAGCAGATCCTTCTTCCCGCCCCAGCTCGCCGGCGAGCAGTACGTGCAGCGGAAGTTGCACCGGTCGGTCACCGACAGGCGCAAGTACGTCATGGTCCGCCCTTGGGCATCCTTCAGGGGGGGCGACAGGGGGGCCAGGGTGGGGGCGGGACTCATGGGTGCTCTCTATAAACCGGAGCCTCCCGTCCTGGCACTCCCTTGTGGAGGCCCGGCCGGGGGCCTCCATGCGAGGCGCGTCAGTCGCGCGGGTTGCCCTGGCGTCCGCCCGCGAGCACCGAGAGGACGACTCCCTGGTTGAGTGAGTTCGCGCCCGAGGTGCTGCTGGCAACGGGGGCGGGCGGAGCCGGGGGCACTCGCACCGTGGGCCCCACCGGGCCGGGGATGGTCTGGTCCAACTCGTCCAGGTCCTCGGTCAGGCGGGCGAGCGTGGCCTCGGCCTCCTGCGCGTGCGCCTCGGCCTGCACCAGCGTCAGCTTCCGGTTCTGCATGTCCTCCTTGATCTTCACGAGCGCCTGCTCGCCGATGTCGAGGAAGGCCCGGACGACCTCGCGGTCGAACTGGGTGCCGGCGCAGCGGTGGATCTCCGCGATGGCATTGGCGAAGGTGGTCCCCTTGCGGTAGGGCCGGTCGCTCGTCATCGCGTCCAGGGTGTCCGCCACGGCGAAGATGCGCGCGCCGATGTGGATCTCCTGGCCGCGCAGGTTGCGCGGGTAGCCCTGGCCGTCCCAGCGCTCCTGGTGCGACAGGACGATCTGCGCGGGCGTGGCGAGGAAGGGGATGTTCTGGATCATCTGGAAGCCGATGTCCGGATGCTTGCGCATCTCCTGCCACTCCTCGGGCGTGAGCTTGCCCGGCTTGAGCAGCACGGCGTCCGGCACGCCAATCTTCCCGATGTCATGCAGCAGCGCGCCGCGGCCGATCTCCTCCAGCTCCGGGCCCTTGATGCCCATGCGCTCGGCCACGGCGCTCGTGTAGCGCACCACGCGCTGCGAGTGGTCCGACGTCTCGTGCTCGCGCGCGTCCAGCGCCGCCACCAGGGCGAGCAGGGTGGACTGGTAGGTGTGGGCGATGTCACGCAGGGCGTTGCGCAGCTCGGTGGTGCGATCGCGCACCTTGCGCTCGAGCTTCTTCTGGTAGCGCTTGCGGGCCAGCTCGATGCGGCGCTTGGCCAGGGCGCGCTCGATGGCGCGGATGAGATCCGTCAGCTTCGGTGGCTTGAGCAGGTAGTCCACCGCGCCCCGGCGCAGGCAGTCCACGGCGGACTCGGTGTCCCCGTAGCCGGTGAGCATGATGACGGAGGTGTCCGGGTAGCGCTCGCGCAGTTGCTCGAGCAGCCACAGGCCGTCCTTGCCCGGCATCTTCATGTCGCTGATGACCAGGGGCGTTTCTTCCTGGCCTGCGAGGTCCAGGGCCATTTCAGAGCCACTGGCCACAACGCAGTTGTAACCCTCCTCCCGAAGAAGGACGGAGATGACGTCGCGGACGGAGTCATCGTCATCGACGATGAGGATCCGGGGAGGTACGGGAGGAATGGCTTCCACGGGGTGTGATTCTAGGAGGAACGGGCAACAGAAGGCCAACCCATCGCCGATTTTCAGCTTTCCTGGCTGTTCGCTGGCCCGGAGGTGTTCGCTCGCCGCCTTGTTCCCTCGGCATGCGAGAAACGCTCGAAGCGGAAAGCTTCCAGGTTCATGGACGGCTCCATCCCAAGAAGCGTCGAGCAGGCGGTGAGCGGCGCGAGTGGAGATGAGCAGGCAGGCGAGCGTGACACCGGGATGGCCGAGGTCATGAATCGCCGCGGGGCGAGGTCACGGCGCAGGACGCCATCGCCCATGCGCAGCCCGTCGAGGTGACGCATCGAGACGCCGCTATCCGCTCCAGGAGGAGCCTGCAACAATCCGGTGCCACTGGTTGACGGCGGAAGGGCTTTCCATTAGCTAAGGAGTCCCGTGCACCTCGTCTCCATCCATCATCATCCGGCGCATCATCATCGGTTCGGCCCCGACGGGTCCGATCACCGTGAGCATGCCTGGGTCGATGTCTAGAGACAGCCCACCGCACCTGCCGCAGTGAACGAAAGCCCGTCCCACCCAGGACGGGCTTTTTTCGTTTCCGAGCCCGTCCCCACCCCAGGACTCCCCGATGCTGAAGATCGCCCTTCCCAACAAAGGCCGCCTCTCCGACGAGGTTCGTGAACTATTCAACGATGCAGGGCTCGAGGTCCGCGTCCGAGGAGAGCGGGCCCTCACCGCGTCGCTCGGTGGCGAGTTTGAGGCCATCTTCGTGCGCGCCCAGGACATCCCCGAGTTCGTCGCCGATGGCGCGGCGGACGCGGGCGTCACCGGGTGGGATCTCGTGTGCGAGTCCGGCCGCGAGCTGGACATGCTGATGGACCTGGAGTTCGGCCGGTGCCGACTCGTGGTGGCCGCGCGCGAGGAGAGCGGCATCCAGAAGGTGGAGGACATCCAGAGCGGAGTGCGGGTGGCGTCCTCCTTCACGCGCCTCACCCAGGAGTTCTTCGCCAAGAGGGGCCAGTCGGTGAAGGTGGTGCCGGTGTCGGGCGCCACGGAGATCGCCCCCCACCTGGGCATCGCGGACATCATCGTGGACCTGACGTCCACGGGCTCGACGCTGAAGATGAACGGGCTGCGCGAGGTGGGCACCATCGTCCAGTCGAGCGCGCGGCTCATCTCGCGCAAGGGCCACGCGCCCGAAGCGGCGGCCCAGTTGGAAGAGCTGCGGCAGGCGCTGGGCTCGGTGCTCGCGGCCCGGGGCAAGCGCTACCTCATGGCCAACGTGCCGCGCCGCGTGCTGCCGAACGTGAATGAGGTGCTGCCGGGCCTCAACGGGCCCACCGTGGTCGAGGTGCAGGGCGGTGACTTCGTGGCCGTGCACGCCGTGGTGCCCGCGCGCAACATCTACCGCACCATCAACGCCCTGAAGAACCTGGGCTGCCAGGGCATCCTCGTCACCCGCATCGAGAGGCTGATGCCGTGAGCACCTCTCCGCTCAAGTACCGGGGCCGCCTGAAGGAGCTGGCCCCCGAGGCGCGCGGCCGGCTGTTGGATCGCTCGGGGAGTGCGGACGCCCGCGTCGCCCAGCGCACCGCGGACATCATCGCCCGGGTGCGCCGGGATGGAGACCGCGCCCTGCGCGAGATGGCGCGTGAGTTCGATCGCGCCGAGCTGGGCTCCCTGGAGATTCCCCGCTCCGTGTGCGAGGCGGCCCTCGCCTCGCTCGAGCCCAAGGTGCGCGAGGCGCTCGGCCGCGCGGCGCGCAACATCGCCAAGGCACACGCGGCCCAGAAGCCCCAGGCCATCGAAGTGGAGACCGAGCCCGGCATCCTCGTGGGCCGTCGGCCGGATCCGCTCGGACGCGTGGGCGTGTATGCACCCGGAGGCCGCGCCGTCTACCCGAGCAGCGTGCTGATGGGCGTGGTGCCCGCGAAGGTGGCCGGGGTGGGGGAGGTCATCGTCTGCTCGCCGCCCGGCCCGGATGGGGTGCCCTCGGCGGGTGTGCTGGCGGCGGCGGCGCTCGCGGGCGCGGATCGCGTCTTCGCGCTCGGCGGCGCGGGCGCGGTGGCGGCGATGGCCTACGGGACCGAGACCGTGCCCCGGGTGGATCGCATCGTCGGACCCGGCAACGCGTACGTAGCCGCGGCCAAGCTCCAGGTGGTGGACGCGGTGGCCATCGACGCGCCCGCGGGGCCCAGTGAGATCCTCGTGGTGGCCGACGGCTCGGCGGATCCCGAGGCGGTGGCCCGGGAGATGCTGGCCCAGGCCGAGCATGATCCGGACGCCTGCTGTGTCACGGTGGCGGTGGGCGAGGCCCAGGCCGAGGCGGTGGCCATCGCGGTGGAGCGCCTGGCGGCCCGGGCCCAGCGGCGGGAGATCGTCTCGCGCTCCCTGAGCGAGCGCGGGGCGGTGCTGAGCGTGGACTCGCTGGAGGACGCCTGGCCCTTCGTGGCGGACTTCGCTCCCGAGCACCTGCTGATCGCCACCGAGAATCCCACGCAGGCGCTGCCCCTCGTGCGCAACGCGGGCACGGTGTTCGTGGGCCAGCATGCCTCCGTGGCCTACGGCGACTACATGACGGGCGCCAACCACGTGCTGCCCACCGCGGGCCTCGCCCGGGCGTACTCGGGTCTGAGCGTGCTCGACTTCTACCGATGGACCACGTACCAGCGCGTGACGCGCGAGGCGGCCTCCCGGCTCGCCGACGACGTGGGAACCCTGGCCGACAGCGAGGGCCTGTTCGCCCACGCCGAGGCCGCTCGTGCCTGGAGGCCATCATGAGCCTGCCCTCGCGTGCGTCGTACCGCGACATTCCGCTCTACTCGCCCTCCAAGGCGCGCTGCCGGGTGGACCTGAGCGACAACACCAACCTCTTCGGCATGCCGCCTGGCGCCGAGCGCGTGCTGCGCGAGGTGGCCGTCCCCCTGGTGACGCGCTACCCCGTGGGCTACTCGCCCGACCTGCGCGAGGCCGTGGCCCACTACACCGGCGTGGACACCTCGTGGGTCACCACCGGGTGCGGCTCGGACGACGTCATCGACAGCACCCTGCGCGCCTTCCTCGAGCCGGGCGATCTCATCGCCTTTCCCTCGCCCACCTTCGTGATGATGTCCTACTTCGCCAAGGTCAACGGCCTGCGCTACGCGCCGGTGAACCTGCGGCCGGACTTCGACATCGACGTGGAGGGGCTGCTCGCCACCCAGGCGAAGCTCATCTACGTGTGCTCGCCCAACAACCCCACGGGCACGGTGGCCTCGCGCGCCGCCCTGGAGCAATTGATCGAACGCACGCCCGGCATCGTCCTGCTCGACGAGGCCTATGCCGAGTTCGCCCGGGAGAGCCACCTGGACCTGGCGCGCCGGCCGAACGTGCTCGTGTCGCGCACGATGTCCAAGGCCTTCGGGCTCGCGTCCATGCGCGTGGGCTACGCGGTGGGCGCGCCGTCGCTCGTGGCCGAGGTGGAGAAGGCCCGTGGGCCCTACAAGGTGACGGCCCTGTCCGAGCGCATGGCCGTGGCGGCGCTGCGTGAAGACGTGCCGTGGATGAAGGCCCGGGTGGCCGAGTCCCTCGCCGTGCGCGAGCGGCTGGTGGCCGAGCTCCAGGGCATGGGGCTCACCTGCCTGCCCACCGAGGCCAACTTCGTGATGGTGAAGCTGCGCGGAGCGCTCGAGGTGGCGGAGCGGATGCGGGCGCGGGACGTGAACGTTCGGGCTTTCGCGGGCCTGCCCGCGGGCATCGGGGATGCGTTGCGCATCGGATGCGGACCCTGGGATGTGATTCAGACGGCGCTCGATGCGCTGCGGGAGGAGCGACGGTGAGAGTGACCCTGTTCGACTATGGAGCCGGCAACCTGCACTCCCTCGCCAAGGCGCTCGCGCTGGCGCCGGGAGTCAATGTGCACGTGGAGGAGGACCCTTTGCGCGCCCTGGACACGGACCTGCTGGTGCTGCCGGGCGTGGGGGCGTTCGGTGCCGCGATGGCGCGTCTGGCCCCGGGCGCCGAGAAGATGCGCCGCGCGTTGGATGACGGCCTGCCGTGTCTGGGCATCTGCCTGGGCATGCAGCTGCTCTTCGAGGGCAGCGACGAGGGCGAGGGCCAGGGCCTGGGCTTCTTCCGGGGCCGGGTGACGCGGCTGACGTCCAAGCACGTGCCCCACATCGGGTGGAACTCGGTGGAGGAGGACACCGCGCTGCGCGAGGAGAAGCCGGGAACCGTCTACTACGCGCACAGCTTCGCCTGCCGCGCCGAGGAGCCGGACGTGGTGGTGGGCTGGACGACGCACGAGGGGGATCGCTTCCCGGCCTCGGTGCGGCGCGGCAAGGTGCTCGGCGTGCAGTTCCATCCGGAGAAGAGCTCGGCCCCGGGCGTGCGCTTCGTACACGCCTTCCTGAAGGAGGTGGGCTCATGATCGCCGTTCCCGCCATCGACCTGCGCGAGGGCGCGTGCGTGCAACTCGTGGGCGGCTCCTATGCCGACGAGCGCGTGCGGGTGAAGGATCCCCTGGAGGCCCTCAAGCGCTGGCGCTCGCACGGCTTCAAGACCTTCCATGTGGTGGACCTGGATGCCGCCCTGGGCAAGGGCAGCAACGAGGACGCCATCCGCGCGCTCCTCACGCACGAGCCGGGCCTCACCTTCTCGGTGGGCGGCGGCGTGCGCAGCACGGTCAAGGTGGAGTCGTTGCTCATGCTGGGCGCCACCTCCGTGGTGGTGGGCACGCGGGCCATCGAGGACGCGGACTGGTTGCGCGAGGTGGCCGAGCGCTTTCCGGGCCGGATCGTGGTCGCCGCGGACGTGAAGGGCCGCGAGGTGGTGACGCGCGGATGGACGTCCGGCAGCTCGCGCGACATCGAGAGCGTGCTGGAGTCGCTCGAGCGTCTGCCCCTGGCGGGCCTGCTCGTCACGGCCGTCCACAAGGAGGGGCAGATGGAGGGCGTGGACCTGCCGCTGATGGAGTCGGTGGTGCGCGCGAGTCGCCATCCACTGTCCGCCTCGGGAGGCGTGACGACGCTGGAGGACCTGCATGCGCTCGGGCGCGTGGGGGCCAGCGGGGCCGTCATCGGCATGGCGCTGTACACGGGAAGATTGGACGCGGCCGAAGTCGCGCGGGAGTTCGCATGACAACCATCGTTCGGGAAACGAAGGAAACGAAGGTCTCGGTGCAGATCGCCTTGGGCAAAGGCATCGCCCAGGTGGACACCGGCCAGCCCTTCTTCGATCACATGCTCGGCACCTTCGCGCGCTACGCGGGGTTGGACCTCACGCTGCATGCCCGAGGAGATCTGCGCCACCACCTCATGGAGGACGTGGCCATCACCCTGGGCACCGCCGTGCAGAAGGTCGTCCCCGCCACGGCCGCGCGCTACGGCGAGCGCACCGTGCCCATGGATGACGCGCTCGTGCAGGCCTGCATCGATGTGGGCGGGCGCTTCTATTACCGCGGCCCCTTGCGCAACAAACTCTACGAGCACGTGATGCGCTCGTTCTGCGAGCACGCCCGGGTGACGCTGCACCTGCGCATCCTCCGCGGCAAGGACAGCCACCACGTGACGGAGGCGGCCTTCAAGGCGCTCGGCATGGCGCTGCGCGATGCGATGGTGGATTCGGGCGTGGTGTTCAGCACGAAGGGCGCCGTTGCCTTGGAGGTGAAGTGAGATGCTCACGCGACGACTCATCGTCTGTCTGGATGTGAAGGGCGGCCGCGTGGTCAAGGGCGTCCAGTTCGAGGGCCTGCGCGACGTGGGAGATCCCGTGGAACTCGCCTTGCGCTACGAGGAGGCGGGCGCCGACGAGGTGACCTTCCTCGACATCTCCGCGACCCAGGAGGAGCGCGGCACGCTGTGGGAGCTGGTGCGGCGCACCGCAGAGCGGCTGTTCATCCCACTCACGGTGGGGGGCGGCGTGCGCACGGCGGACGACGTGGGCCGGGCCCTGCGGGCGGGCGCGGACAAGGTGAGCATCAACTCGGCGGCGGTGGCCCGTCCCGAGGTGCTCACCGAGTGCGCCGAGCGCTTCGGTGCCCAGTGCGTGGTGGCGAGCATCGACGCCAAGCGCGATGGCTCGAGCTGGCGCGTGTACACCCACGGAGGCAAGAAGCCCACGGACCTGGATGCCATCGCCTGGGCGCGCGAGTGTGTGAAACGCGGCGCGGGGGAGATCCTCCTCACGAGCATCGATCGGGACGGTGCCCGTTCGGGGTATGACCTGGAGCTGACGCGGGCCGTCGCCGAGGGGGTGGCGGTGCCCGTCATCGCCTCGGGAGGCGCGGGCAACGCGGAGCATGTCCGGGCGGCGTTGAGGGAGGGTGGGGCGGACGCGGCGCTGGTGGCGGGCATCCTCCACGACGGCGTCACCACGGTGGGAGCCATCAAGACGCTGCTGCGAGGCGGTGGTCTGGAAATCAGGAGCCATTGAGCATGGATGCGCGTTCGTTGATGCAGGCGGCGGAGGAAGTGGCCCGCAAGTCGGGCGATGTGGCACTGGGCTTCTTCCGCCAGGGCGTCACGGTGGACACCAAGGGAGACGGCACGCCGGTGACGGTGGCGGACCGGACGGCCGAGAAGACGGCACGCGAGTGGATCGAATCGCGCTTCCCCGAGGACGGCATCCTCGGGGAGGAGTTCGGCGAGACGCGGCCCGGAGCCAGGCGCCGGTGGATCCTCGATCCCATCGACGGCACCAAGACGTTCATCCGCGGGGTGCCGCTGTGGGGCACGCTGGTGGCGGTGACCGAGGGCGAGACGATCCTCGCGGGCGCGGCGTACTTCCCGCCCGTGGGGGAGATGCTGGTGGCGGCGCCGGGGCAGGGCTGCTGGTGGAATGGAAAGCGGACGAAGGTGTCGGCCGAGGCGGAGCTGTCGCGCGCCCTGGTGCTGACCACCGACGAGCGCTTCCTGACGTATCCCCAGCGCGGAGCGGCGTGGCGGGGCCTGGCGGCCAAGGCGTCCGTCTCCCGGACCTGGGGGGATTGCTACGGCTACCTGATGTTGGCCACCGGCCGGGCCGAGGTGATGGTGGACGAGCTGATGTCCCCCTGGGACGCGGCGGCGTTGCAGCCCATCATCGAGGAGGCGGGCGGCGTCTTCACGGACTGGACGGGCAAGCGCACGGCGTTCGGCGGCAACTGCATCGCCACCAACGCGGTGCTCGCGGAGCAGGTGCGCGAATTGCTCGGGGCGAAGGGGACATGATGTTGGACCTGTCGAAGCTGGATTTCACCAAGGGCAATGGGCTGGTGACGGTGGTGACGCAGGACGCCCACACGGGCGACCTGCTCATGGTCGCGCACGCGGACCGCGAGGCGCTCGAGAAGACGATCGAGACGGGCGAGATGTACTACCGCTCGCGCTCACGGGGCCTGTGGCACAAGGGCGGCACGAGCGGGAACGTGCAGCGCGTGGTGTCCCTCACGGCCGACTGCGACGCGGACGCGGTGCTCGCCCGGGTGGAGAAGGCGGGTCCGGCCTGTCACACCGGGGCGGAGACGTGCTTCGACATCGGCCCGGTGGATGAGCTCGTGGCGCTGGACAGGACCATCGCCGAGCGCGCCAGGAAGGCCCCCGCGCCCGGGGAGAAGCCGAGCTACACACGGCGGCTCCTGGACGACCGCAACCTGCGCTTGAAGAAGATCGGCGAGGAAGCGGTGGAACTGGTGACGGCCTGCGCGGATGGCGACAAGGAGCGCGCGGCCGAGGAGGCCGCCGATGTCCTCTACCATCTGCTCGTGGCTGTGCGGCCGCTGGGCGTGACGCTGGAGGACGTGAAGGCGGTGCTCGCGCGCCGGGCCCGCAAGCCGGCGAAGTGAACCCCCGGGCCTACTCGACGAGCGCCAGTCCGATACGGCCCGGGTGCTCCTCCGTGAAGGCCACGCGCACCCGGATCGGCATCCCGAGCGTGAAGGTGCGCGTGGGCCCCACGAGCGAGGTCTCCCGGGCATCCGGTGCGTAGGGGCCTCCCGGGAGTTGCTCGAGGGGCAGCAACCCCTCCACGAGCGGCTGGTCGAGCTGGACGAGCAGCCCCGAGGAGCGCACCCGGGTGATGTGCCCGTTGAACTCCTGGCCCACGTGCGCGGCCATCACCCGCGCCTCCAGCAGCCGGTGCCGCTCCTTCTCCGCGCGCTGGCCGCGCCGGGTGCGCTCGTTGAGGTGGATCGCGAGCCGTTCGACGTCCGGGTCCTCGTGCGGGAAGTCCCGCCGACCGCGCAGGTAGTGCTTGAGGGCGCGGTGGACGGCGAGGTCCGCGTAGCGCCGCAGCGGCGAGGTGAAGTGCACATAGGCGCGCGCGGCGAGGCCGAAGTGCGGGGCGGGCACCACGGTGTAGCGCGAGGAGGCGAGCGCCTTGAACATCACCGAGCGCAGCGCGGCCTCCGCGGGCACACCGGAGAGCTGCCGGGCGAACGCGGCCAGGGACAGCGGGGTGAGCGTGCGGCCCAGGCCCGCGGCGAAGCCCGAGTGCAGGGCGAAGGCATCCAGGTCCGCCACCGCCTGGGGCTCGGGCTCTCCCTGGACGCGGAAGGGGACGGGAATGCCCCGCTCGACGAGCCATCCGGCGATGGCCTCGTTGGCGGCAACCATGAAGCGCTCGACGAGCGCGTGCGCCGAAGTGGGCCGCTCGGTCTCGATGCCCGACAGCTCGCCCGTGACCTCATCGAAGGTGAAGTGGGCCTCGTCGCGCGTCTGGTCGATACCCCCGCGTCCCGCCCGCGCCACCGCCAGCCGCGCCGCCGCCGCGCGCAACCACGGCATCGCCTCGCGCACCCGGGCCATCGGCTCGGACACCTCGCCCCGATCGAGGTACGCCGCCACCTCGGCGTAGCTCAGCCGCGCCCAGGAGCGCAGCAGGCTCTCGTAGACATCCACCGAGGTGACCCGTCCTTCTGGATCAATGCGCAGCTCCGCCGTGACGCACAGCCGCTCCTCGCCCGGCACGAGGCTGAGCGAGCCCGCCGACAGCGCCTCGGGGAGCATGGGCAGCAGGGTGTCCCCGAGATACACGTTGGTGGCCCGCTCGCGCGCCTCGCGGTCCAGCGCGGAGCCCTCGGGGATGAACTCGGCGGCGTCCGCGATGGAGACGAACAGCCGCAGCGCACCATCCCCCCCGGCGGGGAGCACGGAGAGGGCGTCATCGATGATGCGGGTCGTGGGCGCGTCCACCGTCACCGTGGGCACCTCGCGCAGATCCCTCCGGCCCTCCCGCGCGAGCGGCCGGGCGAGGACCTGGGGGACCTCGGCGTGGGCCTCCGGGCCGAACTCGCGGCGCAGACCATGGCGCAGCAGGAGACGCTCCAGGGCGCGGTCCACTCCGGGCGCGATCTTGCGCACCAGCCGGACCTTGTCCTCGTCGATGCGTGCCACCACCGCGTCGCCGGGCTGGACCTCGATGCCCTCCGTCTCCAGGGGCCAAGCTCCCGCGCCCACGTCCCGGTCGGGGTGGAGCAGCATGCGCTCCTCGCGCACCACCACCTCTCCATAGAGCTCCTGGCGGGGCCGGTGCACGAGGGACAAGCCGCTGGCGCTCCACCGGCCGTCCTCCGCGCGGGTGATCCTCGCGGAGACGACATCGTCGGCCAGGTGATGCTTCAGCTCCGGGGGCGGGATGAAGGCGGAGAGGCCCTCGGAGGTGCTGGTGGGCCGCACGACGAGGAAGCCATAGCCCCGGTGGTGGACGTCGATGTGGCCGGTGACGGTGCGGGAAGTGGGCGAGTCCATGGCTCCGCACCATGTTCCCGCCGCTTCACGGTGTCGAGAGGCCCCGCTCCACCAGGGAGACGAGATCCGCCTGCACACCCAACACCGCGAAGCCGAAGTTGCCCCAGTTGTAGATGTTGCGACGTGTCACGTCCGCGCCGCCCCCGAGGAGCCGCAGCCGCGCGTAGGCACTCACGTCGCCCCGTGTGTTCAGCGGAACACCCAGCGACAGGGCCACGTCGTAGATGCCGCCCGTCGTGTTGCCCACCAGACCAAAGGTGGAGAGCGCGTCGGCCTCCAGCGCCGCCCACACGCGCGAGGGCAGCTCGTAGCGCAACCGGGTCTTCAGCGCGCCCACCACGCCGATGTCGCTCTCCTGCGAGTAGCGCGAGCCATCCACCGCGCCCAGTCCCACCAGGGCGTTGCGGATCTGCACGCTCGCGCCGATGTCCCACTTGAAGCGCTCCCCGTCGATGAGCCGGAAGAGGTAGCTGCCGCGGAACCCATCGAAGAGGTAGCGGCTGTCCACCACGGTGCCCGCGGGGAACACGGTCCCGCGGAAGTCGATGTCCCGCGACAGCGTCGCGCGCGTGGTCACGTCGAACGGGGCGTACAGCAGGATGAGGCCATGGCGCGCGCCCAGGCGTGCCTCCACGGCGGCGCGCCAGGTGCGGTAGAGGGTCGCGTTCTGCTGGAGATCCTCGGCCGAGTAGGACGTGCCCGTGGGGCCATAGCGGCCATCGTTCTGGAAGATGGCGGCCGGGCCCGTTTCGTACTCGGCGACGAGCCCCGTGAGGGGACTCGCGGCGAGGGCGGGCATGGAGAGCAGGGTCAGGACGAGCAGGGAAATTCGCATGGTGCCCGCTCC
This sequence comes from Cystobacter fuscus, assembly GCF_044360685.1. Classification (GTDB taxonomy): domain Bacteria; phylum Myxococcota; class Myxococcia; order Myxococcales; family Myxococcaceae; genus Cystobacter; species Cystobacter fuscus_C. The sequence continues at coordinate 4,421,676 of NZ_CP043491.1, forward strand.
AACGTCTCGGCCCCCAGCGCGTTACCGCGTTCCGCCGATTTCCACGTCGATCAACGAAAGTGAACTCTTCGTGGGAAAGACACTGAGCGCCTCGACGTTCAGGAGGGCGGCCGGCAGCGCGCAGGACTCCCACTGTCCGGTGCCCTGGAACTGACAGACCCGGGGGCGCACGAAGTTCGTCCCCGTGTCCGGGTCGCTCAGCCCCACCGCTTCCTCCACCCGGACCGCGGCCCGCAGCAGGCCCGGGCCTCGCGCACGCACGCGCAGGGCCGTCAGGGCTTGGACGGGGGACTCGAACACCGCGCTCAGCGCGCCGTCCTTGCGCCACCGGGGGGCCTGCTCCGCCACCGTGAGGGTCACGGACGTGGACTCCTGCCCGTCGAAGGCCCGCTCCGCCCCCTGGGGGCCCACGACGCGGTCCGGCTCGAGCACGGCGGTCGAGGTGGCGGGCATCGCCGTCTGGACGAGCGAGGCCAGGGCGGGCACGTCGCCTTGCGCCACGACGGCCCGCAGCAGCGGGGAGGACACCTGGCCCTCGCGGGCGCAGACCGGGGTGAGCTGCTCGAGCCAGCGCTTGCGCTCCTGCGTCGGGGGCTCCTCGTCCAGGGCGGCGGGCGCGAGCAGGGTGCGCACCACCTCGGCGCAGGCCTCCTGGGTTCCCGGGCCGGCGTGCTCCAGGTGCCAGAGGGGAAGGGCGGGTGGGGGCGTTCCCCCCTGGCTCGCGACCCTCACCGCGCGGACCACGGCCTGTGCGCAGGGGTTGGCGCCGGAGGGGCAGCGCTGACACAGCACGTCGAGCAGCTCGCGCGCGGGGGCCATTCCAGCCGCCAGAGGGAAGCGGGCCTCCAGGGCCGGGCCCAGCTCGCACGCCCGGACGGGCGGGGTGGGGCAGGCGTCCAGCTCCCGCCGGGCCGAGGCGAGGGCCATGGCGTCCTCGGGCGCCTTGAGGACGCTCTCCAGGGATTTCTCGAGGGTCGGGCAGGTCGGGGCGCCGGGGGAGGGGGTGGACGGGGTGCCGCGGGGCGGCACGGGGGCGGGCCCTCCTTCTGGCTCCCTGTGGGTGACGTAATAGAGGCGCGCGAAGGCCACCAGGGCGAGCGTCATCAGGAGGAGTGATCGGACGGGGAAGCGTCGCAAGGTGCAAACTCCTTGATTCCAGCCGGGAGGGGTGGTTATCAGCGCCGCGCGGTTACATCCACCCCGGAGGCATTCGTGGCTGAGACTTTCGACGTGGTGATCATCGGTTCGGGCCCGGGGGGTTATGTCGGTGCGATCCGGGCGGCGCAGCTCGGGTTGAAGACGGCCCTCATCGAGAAGGACAAGCGCCTGGGTGGCACGTGCCTCCATCGGGGCTGCATCCCCACCAAGTCGCTGCTGTGGAGCGCCTCGCTCCTGCATCACATCAAGGAAGCGGCGGACTTCGGCATCGAGGTCCCGGCGCCGGTGGTCAACTGGGCCAAGGTCCAGGAGCACAAGCAGAAGGTGGTCACCAAGGCCGCCAACGGCATCGACTACCTGATGAAGAAGAACAAGATCTCGGTCTTCAAGGGCCATGGCCGCATCGCCGGCAAGGGCAAGGTCGAGGTCACCGCGGACGACGGCTCCAAGCAGACGCTGGACACCAAGAACATCATCATCGCGACGGGCTCGGTGCCCAAGTCGCTGCCCAACGTGCAGGTGGATCACCAGCGCGTGCTCAACAGCGACTCCATCCTCACGATTGATCGCATTCCCAAGAGCCTCATCGTCATCGGCGCGGGCGCGGTGGGCTGCGAGTTCGCCTCCGTCTTCAACCACATGGGCACCCAGGTCTCCGTGGTGGAGTACCTGCCCAACCTGCTGCCCATCGAGGACGTGGACGTCTCCAAGGAGTTCGAGAAGCACTTCAAGAAGCGCAAGATCGACGTGCACACCGGCGCCAAGGTGGAGAAGGTGGAGAGCAACGCCAACGGCGTGAAGCTCACCATGACCGTGGGCACCGAGACGCGCACCATCGAGGCCGAGTACGTGCTGTCCGCCGTGGGCCGCGCCCCGGTGACCGAGGACATCGGTCTGAACTTCACGTCCATCAAGGCCGAGCGCGGCTTCATCAAGACGGACGAGATGATGCGCACCACCGAGCCGAACGTGTACGCGATCGGTGACGTGATCCCCACGCCGATGCTCGCCCACGTGGCCAGTGCCGAGTCGGTGCTCGCGGTAGAGCACATCGCCGGCAAGAAGCCCTCGCCCATCAACTACGATCTGACGCCGTCGGCCACCTACTGCTACCCCGAGGTGGCGTCCGTGGGTCTCACGGAGAAGAAGGCCAAGGAGCGCGGCTACGACGTGAAGACGGGCATCTTCCCGTTCTCCGCCGTCACCAAGGCCTCCATCTCCAACGAGGCCATCGGTCTGGTGAAGGTGGTCTCGGACAAGAAGTACGACGAGGTGCTCGGCGTCCACCTGGTGGGCCCGCACGCCACCGAGCTGCTCGCCGAGGCCTGTGTGGCGCTCCGCCTGGAGATCACCACCGAGGAGCTCGCGCACACGATGCACGCCCACCCCACGCTCTCGGAGATCATGAAGGAAGGCGCCGAGACGGCCCTGGGTCACCCGATCCACATCTGAGCCGGGCGCGTCACGCTCGCTTCACTCAGGCCGTCCGAGACGACTCCGTCTCGGGCGGCCGTTTCATGTCCGGAGGAGGGTGCACCGGGACGTGGCCGAGCAGCTCCGCCAGGTCGAACGCATCCAGCAGCGCGTGCCCGTGCAGGTCGTTGTTGAAGTACACCCAGGCGCCGCGTCCCTTCTGGCGCCAGACCTTCAAATCCCGCGCGACGGGCCGCAGCGCCGCGCGGCCATAGCGCCCGGCGTAGCGGGCTCCCAGGCCGTGGAAGCGCAGGTAGCGGAAGCTCCCCGTGGGACGGGGCGCGGGGACCGGGACGAGATCATGCTCGCACAGGGCCACGTCCCACCGGTCGAGCACCTCCAGCACCTCGTCGTGGTACCAGGCGGCATCGCGGAACTCGAAGACGGAGTGGATGCCGCGGGGCAGGGCGGCGAGGAAGCGCTCCAGCCGCTCGGGGTCCGGCTTCTTCATCTGCGGCGGGAGCTGCCAGAGCACCGGGCCGAGCTTCGGGCCCAGGCGGAGGATGACGTTGAAGAAGCGCGCCAGCCCCTCGCCCACGTCCGTCAGCCGCTTCATGTGGGTGAGGTAGCGGCTGCCCTTGCACGCGAAGCGGAAGCCCGGAGGCGTCTGCGCATACCAGCCGTCCACGGCGTCCACGGTGGGCAGCCGGTAGAAGGGGGCGTTGAGCTCCACGGTGGAGAAGACCTGGGCGTAGTAGGGCAGCCAGCGGTTGGCGGGCAGTCCGGGGGGATAGAACGACGCCCTCCAGTGCTTGTAGACGTACCCGCTCGTCCCGAGGTGGATGGCCCTCATGCCGCCAAGCATGGGCATTCCGGGGGCGGGCTGGCGGGAAGGGCGTGCTCGCCCGCCCGGTGTCCGAGCCGCTCCTCTCCCGGGCGAGCCGGGCTGATGGCTCCGAGGTGGGAACTCGAGTGTTCCGGGGTGGACGCGCGCTGCCTGGAAACGCGCGCCGCGTTAGAAGGGAGAAGCGTTTGAATCCGCGCGAGAGCTGACATATCGCGTCAAGGCTTCCCGCTTGACCCTGCTTTCGCCCCAACCGTAGAAGGCCCGCGACCCATGGCGACTCCCGATCGTTTTCCCCTGCCGCAGGTAGCCGAATCCACCCGGAAGCCCGAGTGGTTGAAGGTGCGTCTCCCGCACGGGGAGGGATACGAGCGGGTGAAGTCCATCGTGCGCCGCACGAAGCTGTCCACGGTGTGCGAGGAAGCGCGCTGCCCGAACATCGCCGAGTGCTGGGGCGGTGGCACCGCCACGGTGATGCTCATGGGCGAGGTGTGCACGCGCGCGTGCCGCTTCTGCCACGTGAAGGTGGGTGCGCCGCCGCCGTTGGATCCGATGGAGCCCATCCACCTGGCCCAGGCCGTCAAGGAGATGGACCTGGAGTACATCGTGGTCACCTCGGTGAACCGGGATGACCGGCCGGATGGGGGCGCGAGCCACTTCGCCTCGGCCATCCGCGAGCTGCGCCAGCACTCGCCCAAGACGATCGTCGAGGTGCTCATTCCCGACTTCAAGGGCAAGGAGCAGGACCTGGACACCGTGGCCCTGGCCCGGCCGCACGTGGTGGCCCACAACGTGGAGACGGTGGAGCGCCTCACCCCCACCGTGCGCGATCGCCGCGCCACCTACCGCCAGTCACTCCGGGTGCTCGAGTACCTCAAGAACCGCCCCGAGCGGCTCTACACCAAGAGCTCCGTCATGGTGGGCCTGGGCGAGACGGACGCCGAGCTGGAGCAGACCTTCCGCGACCTGCGCTCGGCGGGCGTGGACGTGCTGACGCTCGGGCAGTACCTCCAGCCCTCGCAGTACCACCTGCGCGTGGAGCGCTTCGTGAGCCCGCCCCAGTTCGAGGCCTACAAGCAGCTCGCCGAGTCCTTTGGCTTCCTGTACGTCGCCTCCGGGCCGCTCGTGCGCTCGAGCTACCGCGCCGCCGAGTTCTTCATGAAGGGCCTCATGGAGCGTGAGCGCCTGGGGCTCGCCAGCGGCACCTGACGCCTTTCTCCCCTCATCCCGAAACGGAACCCGAATGGCGATCTTCGAGTTGAAGCTTCCTGATCTTGGCGAAGGTGTTCAGGAGGGCGAACTGGTCAAGTGGCACGTCAAGGCGGGTGACCTGGTCAAGGAGGACCAGACCCTCGCCGAGGTGATGACGGACAAGGCCACCGTGACCGTTCCCAGCCCCAAGGCCGGCCGGGTCGTGCAGACGCACGGCAAGGAAGGCGAGATGGCGAAGGTGCACCAGCTCCTCGTCACGCTCGAGCTCGAGGGTTCCGCGCCCGCCCAGGCCTCGTCGGGCCATGGCGCTCCGGCGGCCGCTCCCGCCGCTGCTCCCGTGGCCGCGGCGGCCAGCGCGGCTCCGGAGGCCGCGTCCTCGTCCAAGGTGCTCGCCACGCCGCTCACCCGCCGCATGGCGCGCGAGCACGGGTTGGATCTCTCTCAGATCGCCGGTTCCGGGCCGCAGGGCCGCGTGATGAAGGCGGACGTGAAGGCGGCCATCGCGGGCGCCTCCTCCTCGCGCAACGAGGTGTCGCCGCCTCCCGCCGCCGCGCGTCCGGCCGCGCCCCCGGTGGTTTCGGGTCGGGCCGACGAGCGCATCCCGCTGCGCGGCCTGCGCAAGAAGATCGCCGAGAAGATGGTGCGCTCGAAGTTCACCGCGCCCCACTTCGGCTTCGTCGAGGAGACGGATGCCACGGAGCTCGTCGCCCTGCGCAAGCGGCTCAACGAGAGCCTGGCCGCCACGGGGGACAAGACGAAGCTGTCCTTCCTGCCCTTCATCGTGAAGGCCGTCATCGCGGCGATGAAGAAGTACCCCCACCTCAACGCGCAGATGGACGAGGCCGCCCAGGAGCTCGTCGTCCGGGGCGAGTTCAACATCGGCATCGCGGTGTCCACCCCCGAGGGGCTCACCGTGCCGGTGATCAAGAACGCGGACCGGCTCACCCTGCGCGAGCTGGCCGAGGAGATCCTCCGCCTGAGCACCGCGGCGCGCGAGCGCAAGCTGAAGATGGACGAGCTGACCGGCGGCTCCTTCACCATCACCTCGCTCGGGCAGTCGGGCGGCATCTTCGCCACGCCCATCATCAACCACCCCGAGGTGGCCATCCTGGGCATCCACCGCATGCGCAAGCGGCCCGTGGTGGACAAGAATGATCAGGTGGTCGTGCGCGAGATGATGAACATCTCCATCTCCGCGGACCACCGCGTCATCGACGGCCAGATGGCCGCGGACTTCGTCTACGAGGTCATCAAGTACCTGGAGCATCCAGACATGCTGTTCCTGGCCATGGCCTGACGGCCGTTGGCCTTCGCGAGGGAGTAGGGGCCCATGGCCGAGAACGTCCGCGACGTCATCCGCGCCGCCCAGGCGGCGGAGCTCGGCGGCGACAAGCGCCGGGCCATCGAGTTGTTCCAACGCGCCGCCGAGCTGTGCCGGCGCGGGGGAAACCGGGCCCGGGCGGAACAGCTCCTGCGCTATGCCCTGCGGTTGGACCCCTCCCGCGCCGACCTGGAAGAGGAGCTGCGCCGGTTGGAGGCGGGGGAGAGCGAGCCCTCGCCCCCCTTCCCGGTCGTGTCCTCGGACGACGACGAGGACGACGTCCACGAGGGGGCCACCTGGGAGATCCAGGAGGACGCCTCGTCGCTCCAGGATGCGCTGCGCGAGGCCGAGCTGGCCGTGGATCGCCGTGCCAACCCGGTGGGCCTGGCGGTGAAGGTCATGCGCTCGGCCATCCTCACCGCGGAGAGCGTGGGGCCGCGGCGGGAGGCACCGCCCGCGCCGCCCGCCGTCTCCGCCCCGCCGTCGCCGGAGCGGGAGGGCCTGTTCATCGAGCGGGGGCCGACCCGGGCCGATCCCGCGCTCGAGGCGTGGTGCTCCTTCTGCTGCCGGCCCCGGACCGAGGTGGGACCGCTGGTGGCGGGTCCCGCGGGCGCGTTCATCTGCGCGGCCTGCATCGGAGAATCCAGCTCGCTCCTGGGGGGTGTGACGGCGCGTGCTCCGTCGGCGCGGCCCCGGGCGTCGCGGCCCGTCACCCAGGAGTTGCTGGGACAAGCGGAGGCCCGGGCGCGGCTCGAGAGCGGGCTGGCGGCGGGGGTTCGCCGGGTGCTGGTGCTCGGGCCCGAGGGCTCGGGGAAGAGCACCTGGCTGCGGGCGCTCGCGGAGGCGGGGCAGGGCGAGGTCGTCACTCCGGAGTCGATCGATCGCGCCTCGGTGGAGGCCACGCTGCTCGTGGAGGACGTGGATCGGCTGCCCTCCGCCGGGCAGGCCGCGCTCGGGGCCTTCCTGAGCCGTCACCCCCAGCGCACGGTGGTGATGTCCGCCCGGGGGGGCGCGGTGGCTCCGGGGCCCGAGCTCGTGTCGGACTCGGGCCGCCTCTTCGTGCCCACCACAGCCTCGCTCTCCGAGGCCACCCGCGGCGCGCTCTCCCTGTCGTTGTTGGAGCAGGTGCAGCTGCTCGTCGCGCTCGAGACGCCCGGCGTCGGGCTGCTGCGGGAGATCGCCCGGCGACAGCTCTCCGCCCGGGAGGACATCCAACTGTCCGACGAGGCGCTCACCGCGCTCGCCGAGGAGGCCGCCCGTTCACCTCGGACCGGACATGAATTGAAGGCGCTCCTGGCGCGGATTCCCCCCGGCTCCTGGCGGCGGGCGACTCCGGGGCCGGGCAAGGGAGACACGTGAACACTCTGACGGTGTATCGGCTCGGTCAGGTCGAGTACGAGGATGGCTTGCAGCTCATGAAGCTCTTCGGCGAGACCCGGCGCCAGGGCCTCTGCGGGGACGTGTTGCTGCTGCTCGAGCACCCGCCGGTGCTCACCCTGGGCCGGGCCGCCAAACGCGAGAACGTCGTCGCGGACGATGCGCGCCTGGCCGAGGAGCACATCGGACTGTTCCAGACGGACCGGGGCGGTGACGTCACCTACCACGGCCCCGGGCAGCTCGTGGGCTACCCCATCTTCCTGCTGCCCGAGCACCGCCAGGACGTGCGCCGCTACGTGCGGGACGTCGAGCAGTGCATGCACCGCACGCTCGCCGAGTATGGCCTGTCCTCGGTGACGATCCCCAAGTGGCCCGGGGTGTGGCTCGGCGGCGAGGCGACGCACGATGCCCGGAAGATCGCCGCCATCGGGGTGCACCTGGCGCGCTGGCTCACCAGCCATGGCTTCGCGCTCAACGTGAACACGCACCTGGAGCACTTCCAGCTCATCGTGCCCTGTGGCATCCGCGAGGCGGGCGTCACGTCGCTGCAGCGCGAGCTGGGCCACCGCGTGCCCATGGCCGAGGTGGAGGAGAAGGTGGCGCGGCACTTCGCCGAGGTCTTCGAGCTCCAGCGCGTCGAGGGCCCGCCGCCCACGCGCACCGTGAGCGTCACGCTCCTCCAGGGCGAGGGCGCCGACACCCGCGTGCTGCTCCTGCGCCGGCGCCCCGAGCGGGGAGGCTTCTGGCAGATCGTCACCGGACGGCTGGAGCCGGGCGAGTCACCCCGCGAAGCCGCCGCGCGTGAGCTGTTCGAGGAGACCGGACTGCGCGCCGACGTGGTGGATCTGGACTACCGCCACGCCTTCGCGGTGGGCAACACGGTGCCGCCCCGGCTCGTCGAGGAGAACGCCTTCGCCGCGCGGTGCGGCGGCGGCTTCGAGGTGCGTCTGGGGGACGAGCACGACGCCTTCGAGTGGGTGGATGTTCCCACGGCGCTCGAGCGGCTGCCCTTCCGGGGGCTGCGCGAGGGCGTGGAGCGCGCCCTCCAGCGCGGCGCGCGCGACGTCAGAGGGTGATCGTCTCCAGCTCCCGCGCGGCGATCACCTCGGGGCGGTGCTCACGCACCCGGGCGACGAAGGCATCCATCTCCTCGTCATCGCGCGTGGTCTCGTGGTGGAAGAGCACCAGTTGCTTCACCTGGGCGGCGTTGGCCACGTGCACCGCCGCCTCCCACGTCGAGTGGCCCCAGCCCATCTTCGAGGCGCCCTTGCGGCCCCGGTACTCATCCTCGGTGTACATCGCGTCGATGATGAGCACGTCCGCGCCCCGCGCGAACTCCACCAGGTCGCGATCCATGTCGCAGCCGTGCTCCACGTCCGTCGCGTACACCACCGAGCGGCCATCGCAGTCCACGCGATAGCCCAGGTTGCCGCCCGGGTGGTTCAGATCCAGCGCGCGCACGGTGGCCGCTCCCAGCTCCAGCGACTGCCCCGGCGCCATGTCACGGTAGGTCAGCGCGGCCTTGGTGACCTGGGTCATCGTCACCGGGAAGTAGGGCTGCACCATCTGCCCGGCCAGCACGTCCTTCACCGAGCGTCCCTCGCGGGTGGCGCCATACAGCGTGAAGGAGAAGCGGGGGTTGAAGAGCGGGGTGAAGAACGGCACCCCCTGCAGGTGATCGTAGTGGTAGTGGGACAGGAAGATGGACGCGCGCAGCGGTCCACTCCCGGCGCTCAGCGCCTCGCCCAGCGCGCGAGCCCCCGTGCCCATGTCGAAGATGAGCAACTCGTCCCCGCATCGCATCTCGACGCAAGGCGTGTTGCCCCCATAGCGCTGGGTCTTCGGTCCAGGGGCGGGGACCGAGCCACGCACCCCCCAGAACCGGACGTGAAAGGGGACTCGCGGCTCGGCGTGCTCCTGGCCCGAGGCGTCCTCAGCCCACCTTCGCTTCTGTGTCGTCCTCGGCGAAGAGCTCAATCAGGTGTCCCGTGCGCTCGCGCTTTGTCCTCAGGTAGTCCACGTTATGTGGATTATGCGCCGTACGCGAGGGAATGCGTCGGCGTACGGGAATACCCTCTTCCACCAATCCTGCAATTTTCAGGGGGTTGTTCGTGATGAGATCCACCGAACGCACTCCCAGTGAGCGCAGCATCTCCGCGGCGACGTCGTAGCTGCGCAAGTCATCGGCGAACCCCAGCTTCCGGTTGGACTCGTACGTGTCCAGCCCCTGGGATTGCAACGCATAGGCCTTGATCTTGTTACCCAGGCCGATGCCCCGGCCCTCCTGGCGCAGGTAGAGCACCACGCCACACCCATTCTGGGTGACGAAGTCCAGCGCCCGGTCCAGCTGCTGCCGGCAGTCGCACTTGAGGCTGCCGAACACCTCGCTGGTGAGGCACTCGGAGTGCACGCGCACCGGCACCCCCTCCTTGTCGAGGATGTCCCCCACGATGAGGGCCACGTGCTCCCGGCCATTGCGCTTCTCCCGGAAGACGACCGTGCGCAGCACGCCCCGCTCAGTCGGGACGTCCGCTTCGGAGAACCTCTCCAGGAGCGAAGAGCTTTTTCGGGTGGGGAGGATCTGAGGCGTGTCGGACATGAGAAGACCTTTCTCCCTTACAACAGATGGGGACACAAGATGGATGCTCGCCGGGAGCCGTTGTTCCTCAAGCACTCCAGGACAGGGGCAACAGCTCGACCTTGTCCCCAGTAGCCAACCTACTGGAAGAACGAGGAAAATGAAGCAGGTGAGTTGCCGAGGCCGCGGATCGCAGGGCGCCCGAGGTCTGGGTGGCCAGGGGCCGGGCCCACAGCTCGCCCTCCTGCCAGGCGGCTGTTACACGGATGTAGTGGTCCAGTCCCGGGGCCTTCTTCAGCTCCCCCGCGAGCCGGCCTGGCACCCGTGGCGGCTCCACGTCCGCGTGTCCCAGCATGCGGCGCAGGGCGGGGCGAACGAAGAGCTCGAAGGTCACCAGGGACGAGGTGGGGTTGCCGGGCAGCCCACAGTAGAGGGTGCCCCCCTTGCGGCCCACCGCCAGGGGCTTGCCCGGCTTGATGGCCACACGCCAGAAGTCCTGCGCCACGCCCAGGTGCGCCAGCGCCTCGCGCACGAAGTCGTGCTCGCCCACCGACATGCCGGCGCTCGTGAGCACCAGATCATGACCCTCGGCGGCCGCGAGCAGGCGGGACACGTCCTCCCGGGTGTCCCGGGCGATGCCGAGCACCGAGGGCACCCCGCCGGCGCGCATCACCGCGAGGCTGAGCGCGGGCGCGTTGGCGTCCACGATGCGGCCCTCGGCGGGGGCGTCCGCCGGGCACAGCTCGTCCCCCGTGGAGAGGATGGCCACCCGGGGCCGGCGGGGCACGGGCACGCTCGTGCGCCCCTGACCCAGCAGCAGGCCCAGCTCGGGGATTCCCAGGGGAGTTCCCCGGGGCAGCAGCAGCTCGCCCTCGCGCGCGTCCTCCCCCCGGGGCCGCACGAAGTTGCCGGGACCCACCCCCTCGAGGATGTCCACCGCGTCGCCCTCGGGCGTGAGCCGCGTCCGCTCGCGCATCACCACCGCGTCGGCGCCCGCGGGCAGGGGAGCCCCCGTCATGATGCGCGCGCACGTCCCGGGACGTACCTGCTCGCGCGGCGTCTGCCCCGCGTAGATGGTCTCCCCCACCCGCAGCCGCACGGGCAGGGGGGCCGAGAGGTCCGCGCTGCGCACGGCGAAGCCATCCATGGCCGAGTTGTCCCAGGGCGGCAGGGTGCGTTGGGCCCGCACGTCCTCGGCCAGCGTGCGCCCGAGCGCGTCTTCCCAACGCACCCACTCGGTGGACAACGGTTGGACCAGGGCGAGGGTGCGGGCTCGCGCTTCCTCCACGGCGAGCAACTCGGTGTCTTCCTTCATTCGGGGGCGACCTCGGAGAGAGGGTGGGGGGCGGAACAACCCGTTACAGGCGTGTAGCGAGCGGCCCCTTTTGGCATCAAAGTCCCCAGGAAATTCAAGACTTTGTTTGACAGGTCTGCTGATCATCGTTACAAGCCGTGATGATCGCGAGGACCTGATCTGGTCGTGGTCAGGTGTGCCAACCCGTTGAGATGACACGGGAATTCAAGGAGACAGCGTCGATGGCCAAGCCCAGGTCCGGGGCCAAGAAGGCGACTCCCGCCGCGAAGAAAGTCAAGTCGGCGAAATCGGGGGGGGTCCTCAAGAGCGCGTCCAAACGAGTGGCGAAGGCGGCCGCGAAGTTGGTGGCGAAGGCGACCGAGGCGTCCAAGGCGGGAAAGAAGGCCCCCGCGAAGAAGAAGTCCGCGGCCCCCGCCGCGAAGAAGGCCGCCGCCAAGGTGAAGCAGGTGGCCAAGGCCGCCACGAAGGCGGTGGCCAAGGCGGCGGCGAAGGTGAAGGAGGTCGCCAAGGGCAAGGAGACGGTCAAGCCCAAGGAAGCGACCAAGGTCAAGGAGTCCTCGGCCAAGGCGGGTGCTCGCGCCGAGCCGAGCGCTCCTCCAGTCGAGAAGCCTCGTCCCCGCGCCACCAAGCTGCCCCCGCCGGGCGAGCCCCTCAACAAGCGCGACATGGAGCAGTTGCTCACCGCCGGCCAGGGCCGGGGCGTGGTGGGCGAGGGCAGCCTCAAGGGCCGCCTGACGGTCGTGGAGGGCCTGCCGGGCCTCGTGGTGATCGGCCGCGACAAGCGCGAGCTGGTCTTCATCCTCCAGGGGCCGGATCAGGAAGTGCTGCCGGCCTACGTGGATCACAAGGTGTCCGTCAGCGGTCTCATCAAGAAGACCACCAACTACGGCGGCACGGTGGACGTGCGGAAGTTCTCCGCGAAGAAGCCGGAGGCCGAGGAGCCCGTGCCCGAGCCGGTGGAGTCGGAGACCCGGCTGCGCTACCTGTCGCCTGGCGAGGTGTCGCAGGTCATCTCGGCGGGCATGGGCGCGGGCATGAAGGGCTTCGCCGCGCTGCGCGGCAACCTGGAGATGACCGGCGAGGAGTTCGTGCTGGTGGTCTCCAACGCCGGCACCCGGCAGCAGGTGTCCTACATCCTCGAGGGCAAGGGCGCCAAGGGCCTGCGCCGCTTCCTTGGCCAGACGCTGTCCGTCACCGGCGTGGTGGACAAGTCTTCGGGCTGGGGCGGGCGCATCGACGTGGAGAACGTGGAAGTGCGCCCCGCGGAAGTGCGCCCCATGTCCCGCGAGGGCCTGGAGACGGTGCACGTGGAAGGCGAGCAGTCGACCAGCATCGACGTGCGGCTCAACCACGCCTTCACCGTGCGCCTCCAGGAGCAGCCCGGCTTCTCGTGGACCATCGAGCCCACGGCGGCCAAGCGTCTGGGCCTGCGCGAGGCCAACTTCGAGGTCAGCTCCGAGGGACCCGCCTCGCGCGAGTTCTTCTTCACGCCCCGCAATCCGGGCGTCTCGGAGATCGAGTTCTTCCTCGCCAAGGCCTTCAACCCCGGTCAGGTGGAGCGCTCGTTCAAGCTCAACGTGACCGTCAAGGCCTGAGAGGGTCCCGCTGACCATCCTCCGTCCCCATCTTTCTCTCTCCAAGTCATGCCCGGGGGTCCCCAGTGGGACCGGCCGGGCTTATTTTTTTCAGGGCCCGTTGGGCTCCCTTCCGTGGGATCTCTCGTGACGGATCTTCCTCAAGACGTGAAGCGACACCTGGCCGAGTCCAAGCATCCCCTCGGCATCAAGGAACTGCTCAAACTCACCCAGCTCCACCCCGGACAGCAGACCCAGCTCAAGCGGACGCTCCGGGACATGGTGCGCGCGGGCGATCTGCTCAAGGAGGGCAAGCGCTTCCGCCTCCGGGGCGCGCAGCCGCCTTCGTCCGCAGGTGACGGCCCCCGGCCTCCCTTCCGGCGCGAACGGGACGCAAGGCCCCCCGAGGCCCCACGGGCCGGCTCCCGGGAAGAGCGCGGCGCACCCGGTCCGGGGCCGCGAGCCCCGTCCGAGCCCGACTCGCGCTTCGCCCCCCGGGGCCGCTTCGACAAGGAGCGCCGCCCCGAGCCGCGCGGCCGCTTCGTGCGCGAGGGCCGCGCCGAGCAGCCCCAAAGCCGTGTCGAGGACCGTGGCGCCGGACCGCGTGGCCGCTTCGCCCGTCCCGAGCGTCCAGGTGACGCGGGCCGTTCCGCGCCTGTGGGCCGGTTCGTCCGGGATGAGCGCCGGCCGGCACCGGGAGGCCGCTTCGACAAGGAGCGCCGTCCCCCGCCCGGTGGGCGCTCCTTTGGCGGGGATCGCTTCGCGTCCCGTGACCGGGGCGGCCGCGGCGGACCCCAGGGACAGGAGGTCTCCACCGTCGAGGGCGTGTTCCACGCGCACCGGGATGGCTTCGGCTTCGTCCACCCCAGCTCGGGACAGGGGGACAACATCTTCCTGCCACCCCAGGAGGCCACGCGCGCGCTCGACAATGATCGCGTGGTCGTGGAGGCGTGGGGCCGTCCCGGACGCATGGAGGGCCGCCTCGTGAGCGTGGTGGGCCGCCTGCGCCAACTCGTCGTGGGCACGTATGAAACCCGCGGACGGCACGGCGCCCAGGTGGTGACGACCGACAAGAACCTGCAGGCGCAGGGCCCCATCCGCGTGCCGCCCACCCAGATGGCGCGCGACGGAGACCTGGTGAAGGTGCGGCTGGGCGTTGGCGCCGGTCTGCTGGAGCCGGGCGAGGGCCTCTATGGCGAGGTCGCTGGCTCGCTCGGCAAGCCCGGGGATCCGAGCGCGGAGGTGCTCTCCATCGCCTACTCGCAGGGCTTCTCCGACGAGTTCCCTCCCGAGGTCATGGACGAGGCGGACCGCATCCACACCGTCGTCACCGAGGAGGAGGCCCGGGGCGAGGAGCGAAAGGATCTGCGCTCGCTGCCGCTCGTCACCATCGACGGCGAGGACGCGCGCGACTTCGACGACGCCGTCTACGCCGAGGAGCGGAGCGAGGGCTGGCGGCTCGTGGTGGCCATCGCCGACGTGACGCACTACGTGCGCGAGGGCACCGCGCTCAACGCCGAGGCCCTGCGCCGCGCCACCTCCGTCTACCTGCCCGACCGCGTGCTGCCCATGCTCCCGGAGCGCCTGAGCAACGGCATCTGCTCGCTGCGTCCCGACGAGGACCGGTTGTGCATGGTGGCCGACATGGTGATCGACCGGAAGGGCACGCTCGTCTCCAGCGAGCTGTACCCGGCCGTCATGCGCAGCCACGCGCGCTGCACCTACAACGAGGTGCAGGACGTGCTCGATGGCAAGGACGTGCCGCACCGCAACGCCTTCAAGCCCCACTTCGAGCGGCTCCAGGCCCTGGCGCGCACGCTCACCCAGATGCGCAAGGAGCGCGGCGCCATCGACTTCAACCTGGCCGAGCACAAGGTGCTCATGGGCGAGGACGGCCTGCCCGCCCGCATGGAGAAGCGCGAGCGCAAGGACAGCCACCGGCTCATCGAGGAGTGCATGCTCGCCGCCAACGAGGCGGTGGCCAGGTACTTCGCCGACCGCGAGCTGCCCAGCGTCTACCGCTACCACGGTGAGCCGGACGAGGAGAAGCTCGCCATCTTCGCCCAGATGGCCCAGGCCTACGGCTTTCAGCTCAACGCCGAGGACATCACCCCCAAGGCGCTCAACAGCTTCATGACGCAGTTGCAGGGCCACCCCGAGGAGCGCGCCCTCAACCAGCTCCTGCTGCGCTCCATGATGCAGGCCGTCTACACCTCGGGCGACCGGGGCCACTACGGCCTGGCCGCCGAGTACTACCTGCACTTCACCTCGCCCATCCGCCGCTACCCGGACCTGCTCGTGCACCGGCTGCTCAAGGCGCACTGGAACCGCAAGGGCCAGAAGCGGCTGGAGGCCCACGTGGAGCGCGAGGAGCGCACGCTGGAGGACATGGCCGCCCAGAGCTCCGATCGTGAGCGCGCCGCCATGCAGGCCGAGCGTGAAGTGGTCTCCTACTACGCGGCCCTCATGGTGAAGGACCGCGTGGGCGAGGAGTTCGCCGCCACCGTCGCCGGCATCGCCGAGTTCGGCTTCTTCGTGGAACTCGATGAGCTGCACATCGAGGGGCTCGTGCGCGCCGACACGCTCGGCTTCGGCACCCGCTTCGACAAGGCGCTGCTCGCCCTGCTGCTGCCGGGAGGCTTCCGCGTGCGCGTGGGCCAGAAGGCCCGCGTGCGGCTGACCAGCGTGAACCTGGGACTGCGGCGCATCGACTTCGAGGCCCTCGAGGTGGGCGGCCACACGGTCAAGGCCATTCAGGCCGTGGATCGCCGGGAGCATGAGGAGCAGCGGCGTCAGTCCAAGGAGGAGCGCAAGAAGGCGGCCCGCATCGCGCGCGAGCGCGAGCGCCAGGAGAAGTGGGGCAAGCCCCGCGTGGACATCGGCGCCGAGCGCTCGCTCGCCGAGGCCGAGGAGGCCCAGCGGCGTCAGGCCGCCGATGCTCCCGTGACGATGGAGATTCCCCAGGAGACCATCGACGCCGTGGTGGCGGCGGCTCCTCCAGAGGTTTCCGCCGAGGTCGTTCCCGTACCGTCCGCGGGC
This sequence comes from Cystobacter fuscus, assembly GCF_044360685.1. Classification (GTDB taxonomy): domain Bacteria; phylum Myxococcota; class Myxococcia; order Myxococcales; family Myxococcaceae; genus Cystobacter; species Cystobacter fuscus_C. The sequence goes on from NZ_CP043491.1 coordinate 4,437,507, forward strand.
TTCGAGCGCATCCGTGCCCTCGCGGCCCTGGATCAGCCTTCCGAGCAGCAGGCGCCCGAGAAGGTGAAGGCCGTGCCGCCCACGCGACGCAAGCGCGCCGCCGTCGCCGCCGAGGAGAAGCCCACGCGGGCGAAGCCACCCGCGACCCGCAAGCAGGCCGCCGCCAAGAAGCCCGCGGCGAAGAAGGCCCCGGCGGCCAGGAAGGCTCCCGCGAAGAAGGCCGCCGCCAAGAAGGCTCCCGCGAAGAAGGTCACGGCCAAGAAGGCCGCCGCCAAGAAGACTCCCGCGAAGAAGGCTCCGGCCAAGAAGGCCGCGGTGGTCAAGAAGGCTCTCGTGAAGAAGGCCGCGGTGGTCAAGAAGGCTCCCGCGAAGAAGGCCCCGGCCAAGAAGGCCGCCGCCAAGAAGTCCACGGCGGCGACCAAGGCTCGTCCCGCCAAGGGCGGCGCGAAGAAGACGGCCGCCTCCCGCCAGGGAAGGAAGTCGTAGCGGCACGCGACGTCCCGCTCAGACCGAACCACCCGGGGGCGCCCGCCAGCCATGGCGCTGGGGGCCCCTCGTGGTGGCGCTCCGGCGTCGCCTCCTCACCTCTGCCGCTCGAGACCCTCGATGGACTTTTCCGCACTCGCTCTGTCCCCACCGTTGTTGCAGGTCCTCGCGGAGCTGAAGTTCCAGACCGCCACGCCCATCCAGGCCCAGAGCATCCCCGTGCTCCTCCAGGGCCGCGATCTCGTCGGTCAGGCGAAGACGGGCAGTGGGAAGACCGCCGCCTTCGCGCTGCCGCTCCTGCAGAAGATCCAGCTCCCCCACCGGCGGCTCCAGGCACTCGTGCTCTGTCCGACGCGGGAGCTTTGCGCCCAGGTGGCCGGAGAGATCCGCCGCCTCGGCCGGAGATTGCCCGGCCTCCAGGTGCTCGTGCTCGCGGGGGGCCAGCCCATCCGGCCCCAGATCGAAGCGCTCGAGAAGGGCGTCCACCTCGCGGTGGGCACACCCGGCCGCGTGTTGGATCTCCTCCAGCGCGAGGTGCTCGACACCCGCCACCTCGCCACCGTGGTGCTCGACGAGGCCGACCGGATGCTCGACATGGGCTTTCGCGAGGACATGGAGCGCATCCTCGCCACCACCCCGAAGACGCGTCAGACCGTGCTCTTCTCGGCCACGTTCCCCGAGTCCATCGAGGCGATGAGCCGCGCCTTCCAGAAGGAGCCCTCGCGCGTCACCGTCGAGGCGGCCGACGCGGCTCCCGACATCCAGCAGCTCGCCTACCTCTGCGCGCCCGAGGAGAAGACCGCCGTGTTGTTGCGGCTGCTGCGGCACTACCAGCCCACGTCCGCCATCGTGTTCTGCAACCTCAAGGCGACGGTGGTCGAGGTGGCCCGCGCGCTGAACGAGGCCGGGGTGAGCGCGGATGGCCTCCAGGGTGACCTGGAGCAGTTCGAGCGCGATCGCGTCATGGCGAAGTTCCGCAACCACAGCACCCGGGTGCTCGTCGCCACGGACGTGGCGGGCCGGGGCATCGACGTCGAGGCGCTCGACGCCGTCTTCAACTTCGATCTGCCCTCACAGCCCGAGCCCTACGTGCACCGCATCGGCCGCACGGGACGCGCGGGACGCCAGGGCCTCGCCATTGCTCTCGTCACCCCGAAGGACGATCGCAAGGTCGAGGAGATCGAACACGCCACCAAGTCCAGGCTGGAGCAGGCGCGCGTGGACTCACTGCCCCCCGAGGATCCGGCGGGCAAGGGCGCTCTGGGCTCCGCCTGGGAGACGCTGTGCATCTCCGCCGGACGCAAGGACAAGATGCGGCCGGGAGACATCCTCGGCGCCCTGACCGGCGAGGCCGGTGGGCTCAAGGCCACGGACATCGGGAAGATCGAGATCCAGGACCGGCTGTCCTACGTCGCCGTGGCCAGGAGCGTCGCGCGCGTGGCGCTCCAGAGCCTGAGCCAGGGCCGCATCAAGGGGCGCAAGCACCACATCGAGCGGTTGCGCTGACGCCCTTCCTCCCTGTCACCGCCAGGAACGAGCCCCGGCGGTGACAGGGAAGGGGAGAGCACTTCACGCCCTCAAGGCCACCACCGTCACGCCGTCGCCGCCCTCGTGGTTCTCTCCGGGGCGGAACATGCGGATGTACGGCGAGGCCGCGAGATAGTCCCGGATGGCCTGCCGCAGCGCCCCCGTGCCATGCCCGTGGATGATGATCGCCGCTTCCTCTCCACTGCGCATGCCCCGGTCCAGGAAGGACTCCAGCTCGCCCAGCGCGTCCTCGGCCCGCATGCCCCGCACGTCGCAGCGGTAGTTCGTCGACGGCACCGCCTCGGGCGCCGCCGCCTTGGCGCGCTGCAGATGCTGCACCTGCTTGTTGCGCTCGGGGAACTTCGACTCCTTGGGCTTGCCCGCGCGCGTCCCCGACAGCTCCGTCACCGGCACGCGCATCTTCATGATGCCCGCCGCCACCAGCGCCTGATCCCCGTGCAGCTCCAGGATCTCCACGTCCTTGTTCAACCCCGAGTGCCGCGCCCACGCTCCCACGCGCAGGTCCGCCGGCGCTGGCGCCTCCACCTGGAACAGCTCCGCCCGCGCCGCCTTCGCCCGCTGGTTGGCCTCCTCCATGCGCTGCAACAGCTGCGCGCGCGCCTCGCTCGCCGCCTTCTCGTTGGACTGTGCCCGGAGCACCTTGAGCAGCTCCTGCACCTCCGCCGCCGCCTGCTCGCTCGCCGCCGCCACTTCCTCGTTGAAGCGCATCAGCCGCGCCTTGCGCTCGCGCTCGAACTGCACCTTCTGCTCCTCGAGCTCCTTGCGCAGCCGCTCGCTCTCCTCCGCCGCCACCTTGGCCCGCTCCAGCTCGTCCTGCAGCCGGCGCCGCTCCTCCTCCGCCGCCGTCAGCGCCTTGGCCAGCGCGCCGCCCGCGTTCATCGACAAGTCGCGTGCCCGCTCGCAGATGTGCGCCGGCAGGCCCATGCGCGCGGCCACCTCGATCGCCGAGGACGCACCCGCCGCGCCCAGTTGCAGCTTGTACGTGGGCGCCATGCGCTTGGAGTCGAAGCCCACACGCGCGTTGAGGAAGCGCGGATCCAGGTGCGCGAGCGCCTTGAGCTCCTCCAGGTGCGTCGTCACCAGCACCACCGCCCCCTTGCCGAGCAGCTCCTCCAGCACGGCGATGGCGATGGCCGCGCCCTCGCGCGGATCCGTGTCCGCGGCGATCTCGTCGATGAGCACGAGCGAGTTCTTCGCCACCGCCAGGGTGATGTCGCGCAGGCGCGCCACGTGCGCGCTGAACGTGGAGAGGCCCTGCGACAGGTCCTGCGCGTCGCCCACCGTGGAGTGCACCGTGTGGTACAGCGGCATCCGCGAGCCCTCGCCCGCGGGAATGGGAAGACCCGCGCGCAGCATCAACGCGCACAGGCCCACCGCCGTCAGCGTCACCGTCTTGCCGCCCGCGTTGGGGCCGGACACCACCAGCGCCCGCGCCTGACCCTTCATCTCCACGTCGTTGGGCACCACCTCGGTGTCGCGCAGCACCAGCCGCGGATGCCGCAGCCGCACCAGCGCCAGGTCCTCCACGCCCTGGAACTCCGGCGTGTAGGCGCGCAGGTCCCCCGCCAGCACCGCCGCCGCCTCCGCCTCGTCCAGCTCCGCCACCGCCGCGATCCCCTCGAGCGCCTTGTCCGCCTCGCGTCCGAGCTGGTTCGTCAGCTCCTGGAGGATGCGCCGCTCCTCCTCCGCCACCAACGACTGGGCGATCGCCAGATCGTTGCCCAGGCCCACCAGCCCCTCGGGCTCGATGAACAGCGTCTGCCCCGTCTGGCTCGCGTTGTGGACGATGCCCGGCACCTCGCCCCGGTAGTTGGAGACGACGGGCACCACGTACCGGCCATTGCGGATGGTGTAGTAGTTCTCGCGCAGCTTGGGCAGGAAGCCCTCGTCGTGGAGCATCTCCTCGAGCTGGCCCTTGATGCGCCGGTGCAGGCCCCGCACCCGGTCGCGCGCCTCGCGCAGCTCCGGACTCGCCCGGTCGGAGATCTCCCCGTCCGCCTCGAAGCTCCGGTCGATGCGCACCGCGAGCGGCTCGAGCAGCGGCAGCCTCCGCGAGATGGCCGCCAGCCGGGGCACCACGTGTTGCCGCTCCTCCAGGGCCTCGCGCGTGCGCACGAAGGCGAACAGGAGCTGCGCCGCGGCGATGAGCTGCCGGGGCTCCAGCAGGCCGTTCTTCGAGGCCAGCTCCAGCGCCCCCCTCAGGTCCGTCACCCCGCCGAGCGGCAGGGAGAACTGCTCCTGGGCCAGCCGCCGCGTCTCGGCGACGAGGGCCAGAGCCTCGGCGACCTCTTCCTCCGTCCCGAGGAACGGCCGGGCGAGCGCGCGCTCCCTCCCAGGCTCGGTCCGACAGCGGTGGGCCAGCGCACGAAGCACTTCCGCGTAGCCAAGGTCTTCTAGAGTTCTTTGAGCGATCTGCACGGTCATGGGTTTCATGCGCGGCCGGGCGGCCGTCAAGAGGAAGTGCGGTTGGACTGCGCGTGCCGCTCTGCTATCAGCCAGCCATGCTCTGGCTCCTGGTAGCGGGAACCCTCGCGGCCGCCACGGACGTCCCTATCTCCGGGGACCTGACACCCGCCCTCACCCAGGAGGCCGCCGGTGACGCCGAGGGCGCGCTCGCGGCCGTCCAGGCCATCATCCAGGCCTGGCCCAACGAGGCCCTTCCCCGCCTGGAGGCCGCCCGCCTGAGACTCAAGCTGGGAGGGGACCTGGACCAGGTGGAGAAGGACCTGGAGGTGGCCTTCGCCTCGGCGCCCAACAACCCCCGGCTGCACTTCCTGCGCGGGCTCTTGTGGGAGGAGCGCGGCCAGTTGACGCGCGCGGCCAGCGCCTACGAGCGCGCCGTCTTCCTGCGCTCCTCGTACGACGAGGCCCGCTTCCGCCTCGGCGGCGTCTGGGCCTCCCTGGGGGATTGGCTCAAGGCGGAGATGCACTACCAGCTGCTCGCCCGCACCCGCCCGGAGTGGATCCAGGTCCGCCTCCAGCTCATCCACGTCATCGAGCAGCAGGGCCGGTTGGAGCACGCCGAGAATGAGTGGCGTGAGTTGCACGCTGAACAGCCCGCCAACGTGCTCGTCGTCGAACAGTTCGCCCGGTTCTACGAGCGCACGGGCCGCCCCCGCCAGGCGGCCCAGCTCCGGGAGAAACTGGGGCCCTCCTCACCTCCCAAGAAAATGCGTCCGCTGCGCCCGTCACGTCGCTAGGAGGACAGGGCGCTCTTCCGCGATTGCGTGGATCGTGTCACTGCATACACTGCGCCCGCCTTGAAGACCGCCAACCTCGCCATCGTGTTCACCGACATCCAGGGCTTCTCCGAGCGGACCAGCCGGCAGACGCTCGAGGAGAACGAGCGGCTGCTCCGGGCGCACAGCGAGCTGCTCGTGCCCCTGTTCAAGGCGTTTGGCGGGCGCATCCTCAAGTCCATCGGGGACGCGTTCATGGTCACCTTCGTGTCCCCCACCCAGGCCGTCCTGTGCGGCATGGCCATCCAGGACCGGCTCTGGCAGTACAACCAGACGACCTCGGAGGCCGAGCGGCTCGACGTGCGCGTGGCCATCAACGTGGGCGAGGTGCGGCTGGAGGAGCAGGACGTCTTCGGCGAGCCCGTCAACATCGCCGCCCGCGTGGAGTCCATCACCGAGGCGGGCGAGGTCTTCTTCACCGAGGCCGTCTACCTCGCGATGAACAAGGCCGAGGTGCCCTCGCGCGAGGTGGGCCTCTTCGAGCTCAAGGGCATCCCCAGCAAGATTCGCGTCTTTCGCGTCCCCCGAGGGCCGTACCGCATGGGCGCCCCCGAGCAGGAGGTACCGTCCGAGCCCCAGCCGGAGCGCCCCCCGTTCGGCAACCTGGCCCTCTCGCGCGTCCCCGAATCGATGCTGGCGCCGGGCCCGGACCTCGCGACCACTGCGGCCCAGGTGGGCGAGCGCCTCGCCCAGCGCACCCGCACGGTCTTCCACGCCGTGAAGACCCACCGGCAGCGGCGCTGGCCTCCGTCTCCCCGGGCACTGAAGGTGGGCGGCGCGGCGCTGGCCCTGGTGCTGCTCGCCATCGGCGGTTTCTTCCTCCTGAGCGACTCGCCCGTCGAGGCCGCCATCAAGGCCGCCGCCAACAGGGAGTTGCCCGTCGCCGAGCGGGCCGAGTGGGGGGAAAAAGCGCGCGGGCTCATCGCCGAGGACAAGGAACTCTCCGCGGGCGAACGCAGATGGCTGCTCGGGCGGCTCGAGGAGGCGCTGCAGCGGCCCGAGCGCGCGGTGGAGCATTACCGCCTCGGGGCGAAGGCTGGCGAGGAGCGGGCCGGGACGCGGCTCATCGAGATGCTCCATCACGAGGTGTGCCCGGTACGGCTTGAGGCCGCGGAGGCGCTGGGGGAACTCCGGCTGGCGTCCGCCCGCGAGGGGCTGGAGACGCTCGCGAAGAAGGGCGGTGCCGGAGAAAAGAAGGCGGGCTTCTTCGAGCCCGGATGCAATTCGCGCGAGGCCGCGGAGCGGGCGCTGGGCCGGCTCGGCCGCTGAGAGGGAGCACGAGATGAGACGGGTGAAGACGGGACTGGATGTGTGGGTGGAGCAGGGCTTCGCGCCGCTCAAGGGCAAGCGGGTGGGCGCCATCGTCAACCCGACCAGCGTGGACTCGAACTTCCAGCACCTGGCGGACCTGCTGGCGCGCACGCCGGGCGTGCACCTGGCGGCCCTCTTCGGCCCCGAGCACGGCGTGCGCGGCGAGGCCCAGTACATGGTCGCCGTGGACGCGGACCGGGACCGGCGCACGGGCGTCCCCGTGCACAGCCTCTACGGCTCCACCTTCGAGTCGCTCTCCCCACGCCCCGAGTGGCTCGAGGGCCTGGACGCGCTCGTCTTCGACATCCAGGACGTGGGCAGCCGCTACTACACCTACGTCTACACCATGGCGCTGGCCATGAAGGCGGCGGGCGCGGCGAAGATCCCCTTCTACGTGTTGGACCGGCCCAACCCCCTCAACGGCGTCACCATCGAGGGCAACCTCGTGGGCGAGCGCTACCGCTCCTTCGTGGGGCTCTACCCCATCCCCAACCGCCACGGCATGACGGCGGGCGAGCTGGCGCGCCTCTTCAACGACGAGCAGGGTTTTGGCTGCGAGCTGACCGTGGTGCCCATGCAGGGCTGGCGCCGCGAGGACTTCTGGAGCGACACGGGGCTGCCCTTCCTGCCGCCCTCGCCCAACATGCCCACCGCCGACACGGCGCTCGTCTACCCCGGCATGTGCCAGGGCGAGGGCACCAACGTCTCCGAGGGCCGGGGCACCTGCCGCCCCTTCGAGCAGTTCGGCGCCCCGTGGGTGGACTCGGACGCCCTCATCGCCCGGCTCGAGCGCGAGCAGTTGCCCGGGGTGCGTTTCCGAGTGGTGGGATTCACCCCCACCTTCGACAAGTACCGGGGCGTGTCGTGCAACGGCGCCTTCATCCACGTGACGGACCGCACCGCCTTCCTCCCCCTGCGCACGGGCATCGCCATCTGGCAGGCGCTCCACGAGCTGGGGCAGGGCCGGGGCTTCGCCTGGCGCGAGGACGCCTACGAGTTCGTGGACGACGTGCCCGCCTTCGACTTGCTGTGTGGGACGGACCAGGTGCGCCGGGGCATCGAGGCGGGCTGGCCCCTGAATCGTTTGCTGGAAGGCTTCGACGCCCAGGCCCAGGAGTTCGCCCGGCGCAGGGAGCGTCACCTGCTGTACGCTCACGGCTCGTGAGCCAAGACGTCATCGGGATTCTCTCCGACAGCCATGGGGATCTGGCCGCCTTCGACGCGGCCTATGAGCTGTTGCGCGCCAAGGGCGCCCAGCGCTTCGTCTTTCTCGGCGGCCGCTACACCGACCTGGACGAGTGGATCCTCGATCGGCGCGAGCGCAGCCGGGGCGGGCGGGAGTACTCGGGCACGGACTTCCTCCAGGACGTGGAGCGCTGGCTGTCCGTCTCCGACAAGAAGCCCCGTCCGCGCTCGCTGTCGGTGAGCCGCGAGGAGCTCGAGAAGGAGGCGGCGGATCCCCTGCGCGTGCGCGAGAACTTCCTGCGCACCCCCGAGCGCGACTGCCTCCAGTACCGCGACCCGTCCATCCCCCGGAAGGTGCTGGACATGGTGGGCGACACGCTGTGCTGCCTCGTCTACGACAAGAACGACCTGGAGCGTGACGATCTCATCAACGCCAGCCTCTTCCTCCACGGCCGCGAGTCCGAGCCGAAGCTCGTGCAGATCGGCCCGCGCTTCTTCCTGTCGCCCGGGCGGCTCGCGGGCGCCGCGGAACAGACGTGCGCGCTGCTCGAGCGCGTGGAGCGGGATCTGCGCTTCTCCGCCTGGCGGTTGGATGGAAAGGCCGTGCTGGAGCCCCGGGTGCTGCCCCTCGAGCGGCGCACGAAGATGTCCATCAAGTGAAGCGACCCATGCGCATCGCCCTGCTCGGAGGCTCCTTCAATCCGCCCCACGTGGGGCACCTGATGGCCGCCCACTACGTCCGCGCCACCCAGGGCGTGGACGAGGTGTGGTTCATGCCGACCTTCCGCCATCCCTTTGGCAAGGCGTCCGTCGCCTTCGAGCACCGCGTGCGGATGTGTGAGCTGCTCGGGGAGGACACCTCGGGCTGGCTGAAGACGTCCCGGGTGGAGGGCGAGGTGGGCAAGGATGGGCGGACGGTGGACACGCTGGACTTCCTCCGGGCGCGCCACCCCGAGCACCACTTCTCGCTCATCATCGGCTCGGACATCCTCAAGGACCTGCCGCACTGGAAGGACTTCGAGCGCATCCAGCGGCTCGCGCGCGTGGTGGTGCTCTACCGCGCGGGCTACCCGGCCGAGGGCACCGTGGGGCCGCCGCTCGCCGAGGTCTCCTCCACGGAGATCCGCGAGCGCCTGGTCCGGGGTGAGCCTCCCGCGGAGCTCGTGCCGGCCCCGGTGCTTGCGTATGCGCGTGAGCACCACCTGTACGCCCCCTGAGCCCACGGGCCCCCCATCCCTGGTGGGCCCGGGTGGAAAACGCACTCGGGGTCTTCCCTGACCGGGACGGGGTGCACAATCTTTCGTCACGAACATGTAACGAACGCGAAACGGGCCAAGGGCTTTATGGGCCCCGCGTTCCCCTGAGCCATTCACCTGGTGCGGCGAACCGGAGGTTGCATGCTCGAGAGATTGATGCCCACAGCGGATGGGTTCCACGACGACTTCGATGCCCAGTGCGCCACGACCCTGGCCGGAGCGCGTCTGTTCCATGAGTTGTTGAGCGACTACCGCGACGTGCCCTCCCGGGTGGAGGCCCTCGAGCGGATGGAGCACCAGGGCAACTCGGTGAACCACCTCGCGCTCCAGCGGTTGCACTCGGCCTTCATCGCCCCGTTCGAGCGCACGCACATCCACGCGCTGCTGTCGCGGATCGACGAGGTGCTCGACTTCACCCTCGCGGCGGCGCTCCGGCTGCGCTTCTACGAAATCCCCGCGAGCCTGCCGGAGGCCACGCGGCTGGCGAGCCTGCTCGTGACGCTCACCGAGAAGCTGCGCGCGGTGGTGGGGACGCTGCGCTCGCTGCGCAACCCCGAGCCCATCCTCTCGGGCTGCAAGGAGCTCAAGCTGCTGGCTCGCGAGGCGAAGGACGTGCTGCGCGCCAGCAAGGGCCAGCTCTTCAAGAGCGGGATGGATCACCTCACCGTGCTCAAGTGGAAGGAGATCTACGACGCCCTCACGAGCGCGCTCTTCAAGTGCCGGGACGCCGCGGATGTCATCGAGGAGATCGTCCTGACGTACGCCTGAAGCACGGGCTCACCCGGCCAGCCGCGCCACCAGTTGCCGGCAGGAGAGGATGCCGAAGGGCAGTCCCACGCGATCGGCCATGGACAACACCCGCTTGTCCTTGCTCACCAGCCACCGGGCCCCCGCGCGGGCGGCGAGCTCGAGGAACTTCTGATCATCCCGGTCGCGGCAGCGGGGCAGGGGAGGCAGGGGCATGGACGGCTCCACCGGCACTTGCCTCACGAGGCTCCGGTAGCGCTCGAGCACCGAGCGCTGGGCGGCCTCGTCCAGATGGAAGATGGGATAGGCGAGCACGTACTTCAGCTCCCGCAGGGTGTGCTCATCCGCCCACGCGGTGACCGTGCCCGACGCCAGCGCGCGCGCGAGCGGTCCCAGGGCGGGGTCGTCGAACACCAGCAGATCCAGCACCACGTTGGTGTCGAGCACCAGGGGCAACGGGCTCATGGAGGGGTGCTCCCAAAAGCGGGGGGCCCGGCACTCCTCCGCTGGGGAGGAGCCACCGGGCCCCGGAGTCGAGCCGCGGACGGGCGGCCTACTTGACGGCCTTGTCCAGCGGCCTGGCCTCGGTGGTGGCCTGCGCCTTGGTCCAGTCGATGACGGGCGTCTGCCAGGACATGCCCGTCTCATCCGGCTCCGGGTCGAGCTTCTCGAACTCGAAGCCGTCCCCGCCGAAGTAGAGGTACTCGACGGTGGCGATCTTGTAGTCCTTCTTCGCGTCCAGCGGCTTGCCCTTGGCGTCCTTGAACTTGCCCTTGCCGGCCGCGGTGAAGCCGGAGAACACCGCCTCCGGATTGGCGAGCTGGCGCGCCAGGTCCTCGCCCTTGAGCTCCACCACCAGCAGCGAGTTCTCGAAGGGCAGCACCGAGTACACGCTGCCCTTGGTCACCTTGCCCGCGGGCAGGCCCGCGCGGAAGCCCTTGCGGTTGAGCACCACGCCGTCCGTGGAGAGCTGCTGCTGGATGGCGCCCGCCACCCAGGCCCCGAGCTGCTTGGAGTCCGCGGGCAGCGCCTTCTTCACGAAGCCGATCTCCTCGCCGAGCACCTTGTCCAGGCGCTGCTGGAAGTCGGCGAGCTGCTGGGTGATGTCCGCGTTGGCCGCCGGCGCGCCCTCGCCGCCCGTCACGTCCACGAGCGTGGCGTCCACCGCCGTCACCTGCTCGCCCTCGGGCTTGGAGGGATCGAAGGTGTAGGAGGCGCGCAGGTACTTGCCGAAGCCCTTGCCGAGCGACACGTACGTGGTGTCGCCATCCTTGCTCGTCTCCGTGGGCTGCGGGCAGCGCCCGCCCGCCACCAGCGACACCTTCCAGTCCTTGTGCGCGCCCACCACGGCCTTCAGGTCGCTCGGGCACTCGTCCGCGAGCACCACCACGGTGTCCGCTCCGGCCTTCTGCGCCTCGGCCACCGCCTGCGTCAGCGCCTGCTCGTCGGGGATGATCTCCAGGCCCTCGGCGCGGCCGGCCATGGCCGTGGACACCGTCTTGGGCGAGGTGAGGCCCACCACGCCCACCTTCAGGCCCTGGCGCTCGAACACCTTGAAGCCCGGCAGCTCCCAGCCCTTGGCCAGCGCCGCGTCCTTCACCTTCAGGTTGGCGGCGAGGAAGGGGAAGCCCCCGAGCTGCTGGTTCTTCTGGAACTGCTCCCGGCCGAAGTCCAGCTCGTGGTTGCCCAGCGCGGACGCGGCATAGCCCATGCGGCCCATCACCGTGGCGGTGGACTCGCCATAGAGGAAGGAGGAGAGGGCGGGGCCATTCCAGGCGTCGCCGATGGTCAGCGCCAGCGTGGACGCGTTCTCACAGGAGGCCTGACCCTCCTTGAGCGGGCCGGGACAGTGCTTCTCCTTGGCCTCCCACCAGCCGAGCAGCTGCGCCGCGCCCGGAGGCGTCGTGCCCTCCTCGGTGGGCGCGGGAGCGAGCTGACCGTTGACGCTGCCGGTGACGAGCACCGTCACCGTCGTGGGCTGGGGCGCGGGGGCGGGCGCCGGAGCCGAGGGAGCCGGGGCCGGGGCGGGCTCCGGGTTGGACTTCTTGTCGTCGCAGCCGGTGAGCGCGCCCACGAGAGAGAGGGCCAGGACACCGGAAGCACGGCGCCACGGCTTCATCGCGCGAAACACCGGCTTGGAATCGAACTCTGGAGGCATGCGGTCTCCGAAGGGGTTGACGCTGCGATCGGGCGAATAGCACACCTCCCGCCCTGGAGCCTCAGAAAGGGGGCCTCCCTGGCGCCCGGACGCCACGTGCTATCGTCATCCTGTGCACGGCCATCATCAGAAGGCTCCTGCTTCACCGGCTCGGGGCGGACCGGAGCAGGGCTCCTCCCACGAACAGACCCTGTGGAGTGTGTGGGACAACGTAAGACGCCACGCGGAACACCTGCCGTGGCAGGCGGCTGCTCCGCCCGTGAGTCGTTGGGGCCAATTCGTTCAGGGGTTTTGTCTGCCTTTCCAGTTGGTCAGGGTTCTCCTGGCGGATCCGGGGACGCGGCGGCGCTACCTGACGGTGGGCATCACCCAGGCGGCCGTCGTCGTCGCGCTGGTGGTGATGTCCCGGGAGTGGAAGGACGACGTCGCGCGCGAGGTGGGCAAGCGCACGGGAGTGGAGCTGTGGCTGGTGTACTCGGCGGCGATCCTGTCCTCGCTGCAGCTCTTCCAGTGGATCGTCATCGCCCTGTCGCGCGACCACCACACGGAGCTCTCGCGCGAGGCGAGCGTGCGCACGGGGCTCGAGCCGGAGGATGAGCCGCTCAGGCCCCAGGTCCGGCTCAACATGCCCTGGCTGATCAAGAAGCTGAAGCAGCACTGGCGGGCGCTGTGGCTGTTCGCCTGGGGCGTGCCCGTGCTCTGGGTGGCCAATCGGCTCGGCCGCCTGGCGTACGGAAACGTGCTGGGGGATACGGGCTTGATGCCGCTGCTGGTCTCGCTGTGGGGCGGGTGGTGGTTCGTGGTCTTCACCGCCGGCAAGAGCGCGCGGGCCTGGACCCAGGAGCACGCGCGCGCGCCCTGGTTCCTGCGCGCCTGGAACTGGCTCGGCTCGCGCGTTCCGCTGCTGGGGGCCTATGGCGCGCGCTGGGCACGCGTCACCCACCCGGTGTTCTCTCCCGCGGCGTGCGTGGAGCAACGGCCCTGGGGGTTGATGGGGCTCGCGCTGGCGCGGGCCGTGTCGAAGCTGCCGCTGGTGCGGTGCTTCCTGCGCCCCACCATTCCCGTGGCCGCCGCGCACCTGCTCGCGGCGGAGGGTCATCCCGTGCGAAGTGCTAACCCGCCTGCTTCCGCTCTGGCGGCGGTGGGGGCTCTTCCGCTGGACGCGGCCCCATCGTCACCACCTCTCCCGGCTGCCGGGGCTCGGCCGCCTGGATGACGGCGCGCAGCTGCTGGCTCACCGCGCGGAAGAAGCCCGTGAGCAGCTCCGGCCGGTCCGCCAGCAGATCGAGGAAGTCGCGCCGGTCGATGACGAGCGCCCGCGTGTCCTCCATCGCGACGGCGTCGGTGGGGCGGGGTGCGCCGTCCAGCAGGCTCATGTCGCCAAAGGTCTCCTTGGCGCGAATGCGCATCACGTGCTCGCCGTTGCTCACGGCGTCCACGGAGCCCTCGATGATGACGTAGAGCGCGTCGCCGGGATCTCCCTCGCTGTAGACGCGCTCACCCGCGCGGAAGCGCGTCTCGCGGGCGATGGCCGCCACCGCCGCCACGTCATCCACGTCGTTCTGCGAGAAGACGTGCACCCCTTCCAGCAGGAAGAGCTTCTGCACCGTTGCCTGACTCATGTCCGACTCCTGGGCCGCTGGCAGATCCAAGCCGATCCGGCCCGCCACCTGGCGCGCGCACGCGCGCAGCACCACGTCCTCGCTCCGGCACAACCACGCGAGGTGTGCCTCCAACTGTCCCGTCTCGCCTGGCGGCAGCTCCCGGTGGTGCGTCTCCACCTGCTCGCGCACGAGTGAGCGGTCATCATCGTCCGTGAGCGCCTCGAGCAGCTCCAGCGCGTAGGCCCGGCGCCGCGCGTCCTGTCCCGCCACGTGCTGGTGCACGCGCCGCATCACCTGGGGCGGGTGCAACAGGCCGAGCAGGAAGAAGGACAGCTCCAGCGCCTGATCCAACCGGTCACACATCACGCGCGTGAGCAGCGCCTGATCTCCCAGCTCCGCGCGCACGTCGCGGTAGGGCCCCACCATCGCCCGGTACACGTCGCGCCGGCGGATGAGCGCCTCGCGCACGCGATCCAGATCCACCGGGTGCTCGGGGTGCTCGTCGCGCAGACGCGACAGCTCCGCGCCGATGCGGAAGTGCAGGCGGGCGTCATCGCGCACGTTGGAGAAGAGCAGCGCGTGCAGCGCCGCCGGCGTGCCGATGAGGCGCAGCACGCGGGGCACCTGCAGCCGCATGGCCAGCGGCGCCGAGAGATCGTTGAGCGTCGTCTCCAACAGGGGCGTCACCGCGTCGCCCAGCGCGGCGAGCGCCTCGCGCGCCTCGCGCCGCTCCTCGCGCCAGGTGAGGAAGGTGAGCAACCGGGGCGCCAGCTTCACGTAGCCGCCCTGGCCCACGGAGCGCACCGCCACGCGCCGCACGGAGCTGTCCGGATCGCCCAGGAAGGGCGTGAGCATGGGCAGATAGGTGGTGTCCCGCAGCCGGCCGAAGAGCCCCGCCACCTCGCGCCGGTCCGCCACCGGGGCCTGCGAGCCCCGCGCCGCCAGCGCGCCCAGGGACACGCGCGCCGCCGCGTTCCACCGGGTGCTCAAGAGCGCGCCGATCGCCGCGCAGCGCAGCCCCACGTCCGGGCTCTGCAGCAGCGGAGGCAGCAGCACCTCGGCCCGCTCCGGCGCGAGCTTGGAGAGCACCCACACCGCGCTGTCGCGGGGCCGGCGCGCGCCCTGCGTCACCAGTTGCTCCAAGAGGGGCGCCGTCTCCGTGGCGCCCAGCTCCAGGGCGAGCTCCACGGCGCGCTCCTGCACCCGCTCGTGCGAGTGGCGCAGCAGCTCCGGCAGGTGCGGCCGCAGGGGCAGCCCCTCCTGGGCCAGCAGCTCCACCGAGTTGAGCACCCGCTCCGGCGCGCTCGAGGCGAGCGCCTCCACCAGCAGCCGGCGATCCTCGCGGCCCAGCGCCTCGTCCTCCTCGGAGGAGGCACCCACCTGCTCGCCCAGCGCCTCCACGTACGCGGGCCGCAGGCGCATGAGCAGCACGCCGAGCAGGCCGCACAGGGCCACCACGGCGAGCGCCATGGAGACGCCGTCGGCCGCGCGGCCCGCGCCGATGAGCAGCACGCCCGCGAGCACCGTGCCGCCCTTGCGCAACAGCCCCTCCACCGCGGCGCGCAGGGACTCGCGCTCGCTGTCGGGTACCGCCGCGTAGAGCAGCTGCACGCCCACCGGCAGCAGCGAGTAGTTGACGGCGTTCTCCAGCAGCCGCAACAGGTGCACCGGCCAGAGCTGCTGCGTCACCAGCGAGGCCACCGCCAGGGGCGCCATGATGCCCGGCAGCAGCGCCAGGTAGGCCATCAGCCCCAGCCGCTTGAGCAGCCGCTCGGCCAGCACGAGCTGGAAGACGACGCACACCAGGCCAATCCACAGCTGCAGCGAGCCGAAGAGCGCCGCCAGCCCGTCCTCGCTCAGCGTGTGCTCCACGCGCAGGCGGAAGAGGTAGTCGACGAAGGCGGAGAGCAGCGCGAAGCTCACCCCCAGGGCCGCCAGCACCCGGGCGTAGCTGCTGGTGGCCAGGTACTCCCACGCCGCCACGGGCGGGGCGAGGTGGCGCGAGCGCGCCGGGGCGGGTGCCTCGTCCGGCTGGAAGTGGAAGGCCAGGCCCGCGATGAGCAGCGACAGCGCTCCGCCCACCACGATGGCCACGGTGCCCAGCCGCTCGGCGAGCCCCTGTACCAGCAGGCCTCCAATCATGCCTCCGGCCATGCCCACCCCGTTGAGCGCGGTGAAGGCCCGCCGCGCCTCGCGCGCGTCGAAGGCCGCCGCCATCTGCCCCCAGAAGCGCAGGGAGATGAAGGTCGTGAACACATCCACGAAGAGGTAGAGCACCAGCGCCGGCAGCCGGTGGCCGAGCGACACCCCCACCGCGAGCGCCCCCACCACCAGCGCCCCCAGGCCCATCAGCAGCCGCAGCGACGCGGCCGGCTCCCCGGGCTTGGGCCGCGGCAGGAGCGCGATCGTCGCCACCAGCAGCGCGCCCACCAGGTACAGGTAGGGCAGCACGTGCGACTCGAAGCGCGACAACACGAGGGCGTTCACAGCCGTCTTCAGCTGCGTCACACCGGCGATGAGGGCGAACTGGAAGGTCGCCGCGGGCCACAGACGCTGGCCCCAGGACTGCGGCTCTGGAGATGCCACGGGTCGGGGATTCTAACCGTCCAATACCGGAATTTCCAGAAGCCAGCACCTGGGGGCGAGGTGATCGCAAGGGGAGCGGCCGAGCGTCGAGGCCCCCGGGGACGCACCGCCATTGATGACCAGCGAGCACGAGGTGGGTCGCCGGTTGCTGGAGCCCCCCCGCTCGATTGAGTATGGAGCGCAGTGGTTCTACGCTGGGGGATACATGATCGCCGCAGTCCTGCTCGCCCTCGTCTGTTCGACTCCCGAGGCCTCCGGCGGCACCCTGCCGCCCGAAGCCCTGGGGGCTCCCCCCCAAACCAACGCCCTGCCCACCGCCTGGGCCTGCACCGTGGACACGCTGCGCGCGGGCCGCGAATGCATCTTCGAGTCCGAGGTGTCCTCCTCCTCCAACGTGAAGGAGCAGGCGTCGGGCAACGTGCGCACGCTCACGGACATCGGCCATGCGCTGTGCACCCAGGCGGCCCGGCCGTCCTCGGGGCTCGCGCCGGACAAGGAACTGGTGGCGCAGTGCGAGCGCCGCTACTCCGAGGCCGCCCAGGACTTCTGTGGCCTGGAGGGCAAGAGGCCCGTCATCGACGCCAAGGGCCGCTTCGCCCCGGAGGCGCGCGCCTGCTACCGCCAGTTGTCGCTGGTGCTCCAGGACATCTCCACCATGGCCACGGTGGCCAGCGCCTGCTGCCAGTGCGCCCAGAAGCGGGGCTGCCCCGGGGCGGGTGAGACCTGCCATGAGAACGTGTCCCAGCAGAAGCTGGGCGCCACCGCGCTCGCGTGCCTGTCCAACCAGTGCGGCTCGGCGTGTGAGCTGATGATGCCGGCGGGCCCCTCCTCGAGCGAGGAGCGCCGGCCCACGGAACAGGCCCGGCGGCCCTCCCGGACCCAGGGCTCGCTGTAGGTTGGCAACCGGTTTCAACGGAGCAAGCACTCATGTCTGCCTTCCAGAAGATGACGAAGGGTCTGGCGCGCTCGGGCGCGGCCCTGGTGTGCGCGGCGGCCCTGGTGGGCTGTGGCGGGCACTCGCACGCGGTGGCGGCGCGCGACAACTCCCGCTCCCTCATCCCCCCGGAGCCGCGCCCCCTGCCGGAGCGCTCCCCGTCCGTTCCCGAGCCCGTCCGTCCGGAGGAGAAGTCCTTCGGGGCGCGCTACGCGACGCCCTCCCAGTGCGAGGCGGCGGCGCGGGCGCTCCAGGCCACGTCCCGCGACTCGGCCTGGACGGCGCTCAAGTCCTGCGTGGAGCGCACCCACTTCACCCTCCTGGGCGCGCTCCTGGCGGACGCGTGGGCCGAGGACCTGCGGGTGCGGCCGGACGCGGCGCGGATCATCGCCCACGTGGTGGCCCTGCGCGGCGGCAGCGTGCCGGGGGAGTTGTCGCTCCTGCACGAGCACAAGGTGCCCATCTTCGGGTTGTCCGACGCCATCGCCCAGCCGGACATCTACAAGGGCCGCTACCTGTTGCTGCGCGCCCAGGTGGCCGACGTGCGCAGCGACGAGGACAAGCCCACGGTGTGGCTCGTCGAGCAGGCGGTGGGCTCGGTGGTGCGCGAGCAGCCCGTGGGCGCCACCACCCGCCGTGAGTCGGTGAAGGTGCGCTCGGGCGCGCTCGGCGGGGACGTGGGCTCGTTCGGCCGCGCCAACCTGGGCGGGCAGCTCGTCACCCGGGAGAGCGAGCAGACGTCCTCCAGCCTGTCGCGCTACGACAACCTCTCCGACGAGACGGGGCGCGAGGCGCTCGGCCGCCTGACGAGCGCGGATCCCTTCTTCGCTCCGGGCAAGGACTTCGTCGTGCTCGCCCGCTTCGATGGGTTGCGCACCACCTCGAGCGGTGAGGACGAGGACGAGGACGCGCCCAAGCTGCCCGTGCTCACCATCGTCAGCTACCACGCCCCCCATCCGCTCGTCGTCTATTGACGCCCGTCGAGCCCTCCTCCGCGGGCGTTGTCCACCGCACAACGCCGGGAGCAAGCGCACGTTCACGGTGTGACGTCGCCATCGTCCTGGAGTCTCCCCCGCCGGGGGAGCCTGTGGTGCAATTCCCCTGTCTCGTAGGACCGGGGTGCCCACGTGCCCGTGCGTTTCGCTTCACGATTGATGCTCGTGCTCTGCCTGGTGGGTGTGGTGCCCCTGCTGCTGTTCGGCGCG
Source organism: Cystobacter fuscus (assembly GCF_044360685.1). Classification (GTDB taxonomy): domain Bacteria; phylum Myxococcota; class Myxococcia; order Myxococcales; family Myxococcaceae; genus Cystobacter; species Cystobacter fuscus_C. Next base: position 4,455,766 of record NZ_CP043491.1, read on the forward strand.
CTGTCCTTCCACGCCAACCGGCGTGAGCTGCACCGCGTGGTGGGCGGACTCCAGACGCAGGCCGCCATGGACTTCGCGCGCTCCTGCCACCAGCTCGTCCTGTCCGGCGTGGACAACCTGCGTCTGGCCTCCAGGTACCTCCCCCTCGAGGGGCTTTCGCCCGAGCAGCTCTCCCAGGTGCTGGACATCCCCCTGCGCCAGCTGTCGGCCTTCAACCTGCTCGTGCTGGTGGACGAGCGAGGCCACGCGCTCGCCCCGGCCGTGTACTCGCCGGACGAGGACGAGCGCCCGCAGCGCGTCACCGAGGCGAGCCTCGCGCTCTTCTCGAGCCAGGCGCCCGTGCGGGCCGCGCTCGCCACGGGCGCCGCCATCGGTCCGCCGTACCACGCCCCCGAGTCCCCCGGTGGCCGCGTGGTGCTCGGGGTGCGCGTGGGCTCGGACGCCTCGCGCGTGCTGCTCGCGGAGCTGTCACTCGCCGAGCTGGGCCAGCGCGTGGAAGAGATCTCCGAGGGGGGCGGACGCGCCTTCGTCGTGGACGCGGACGGCCAGCCGGTGATCGCCTCACCTGGCCACCACGAGCTGAGCCCGGCGGAGCTCCAGCTCGTGCGCGAGGGCCTGTCCCGGGGCAGGTCCGCGGTGCGCACCGTGTCCGGCGTGGACGGGGTGGAGTACCTCGCCGCCTTCGCGCCCGTGCCGGAGCTCGGCTGGGGCGTGGTGGTGGCGCGCGAGGCCCATGCCGCCTTCGCACCCGCCGAGCAGGTGCGGCGCTCCACGGTGCTCGGGGCCCTGGTGGCGTTGGGGGCCACGGCCGGACTCGGCTTCGTGTTCGCCCGGGGCGTGAGCCAGCCCGTCGCCCGGTTGTCCGAGGGCGTGGCCGCGCTCGCCTCCGGCCGCTACGAGCAGCGCGTCGTCGAGCAGGGCCGCGATGAACTCGGACAGCTCGCCCGCTCCTTCAACCACATGGCCGGCGAGCTGCAGCGGCGTGACGCCGAGCTGCGGCGCTGGAGCGAGGAGCTGCAGCAGCGCGTGGACGAGCGCACCCAGCAGTTGCGCGAGGCGCAGGATCAAATCGCCCGCACCCGGCGGATGGCGGCGCTCGGCTCGTTCAGCGCGGGGCTCGCCCACGAGCTCAACAACCCGCTCACGGGCATCCTCGGGCTGCTGTCCCTGGCGTGCGAGGAGGTGCCCGAGGGCACGCCGCTGCGTGAGAGCCTGGAGATGTCGCTCGAGCAGTCGCGCCGCATGTGCACCATCATCCGGCAGATGCGGCAGATCACGGAGCAGGAGCGCAGCGGGGCGGGGCGGCCGTTGAATCCGGCGCAGCCCGTGCGCGCCGCGCTCCTCGAGGTGGACTCGGAGCTGCGCTCGCGGGGCATCACCCTCACGTGCGCGTTGAACGAGCCCATCCCCCAGGTGCTGGGCCACGCGGAGCAATTGCAGAGCGTGGTGTCCCACCTGTTGCGCAACGCCGTCACCGCCATGCCGGCCGGAGGCACCCTGTCGGTGGGGCTCGGCACGGTGGAGGGGGACGCGGTGTGCCTGTCGGTGAAGGACACCGGCAAGGGCATTCCCGAGTCCCTGCGCGAGCGCATCTTCGATCCCTTCTTCACGACGAAGGACGAGCCCGGGCGGATCGGGCTAGGCTTGTCGGTGGCACACGGCATCGTCGAGGCGCACCACGGCCGCATCCGGGTGGAGAGCGCCGAGGGGCGAGGCACCACCATCACCGTCATCCTTCCCGCGGTGGGCGCCGAGGCCCACCTGGTATAGGCCGGCGGACGGGAGCGAGGAGACGTGATGCGGACAGGGCCGAGGGTGCAGTCCACGAGACTCCAGGGAGCGCGGACGTGAGCCCGCGCCAGGAGCCGTCCGGACGCGCCCGAGGGTGGGTGCTGGTGCTGGTGCTGTTGCTGGCCCTGGGGGCCGGGGGGTTCTTCCTCGGCCGCTCCGCGCCGGACGTGCCGCGGCCCCCGGTGGCCGTGCCCGTGGCCGTCGCTCCGGTGCCCGTCGTGGAGGTGGCGCCGCGCGCCCGGGTGATCGAAGTGGTGGGCGCGGTGGAGCGCACCCGGGGCGAGGCCTGGATGGAGCTGCGGGTGGGCGACTCGCTCGCTCCGGACGAATCGGTGCGTACCGGCCCCGGGGCCCGGGTGGATCTCCAGGTGGGGGATGAGGCGTCGCGGCTGTCCATCCCCGAGCGCTCCGAGGTGCGGGTGGGCGAGCTCACGCGCGACGTGCACACCCTGAGCCTGGAGCGGGGCCGCATCGACGTGGACTACGGCGAGAGCCAGGCGCGCGTGTTGCGGGTGCGCAGCCAGGGCGGCACGGTGGCCCAGACGCGCGCGGCGCGCTTCACCATGCTGCGCCGCGGCGCCATGGTGGCGGTGGTGACGCGGGGCGGGGCGGTGGACGTGTCGTCCGCGGGCGCCCACATCCAGGTGGGCGCGGGGCAGCAGGGCATCGTGTTCGACGGCGCGAGGCCGGTCGGCCCCGAGCCCATTCCCCTGGACGTGCTGTTGAAGGTGGCCCGTGCCCCCACCGCGAACACGCTGTGCCTGTCGCTGTCCGGCAAGGTGCGCGTGGGCACGGAGGTCTGGGTGGAGGATGAGCCCGCGGAGGTGTCCGAGGATGGGAGCTTCCGCGCGGACGTGCCCCAGGCCCCAGGCCGCTCGCGGGTGAAGGTGTTCGCGCGGGAGCCGGGTGGCGCCACGCGGGAGGTCTCCCTGACCTGCCGTTTCCGGACCACGGCCGCCCCCCCCGCGGAGTCGGTGAAGTTCCACTGGAACGAGGCCCCCTGACGTGATGAGGGCGTACCGGGCGCCATGTGTGCTGCTGCTCGTGGGGGTGATGGCGGGGCTCCTCCCCGTGCACGCCGCCCGGGCGGACGCCGCGAGCCTCCCGTCCCAGGGCATCCGGCTCGGGTGCCAGCCCTCGCACGTGGTGCTCGGCGAGAGCGGCGAGGTGGAGGTGCGGGTGGAGCTGCCCTCGGACGCCACGCGGCTCGAGCTGTTCGCGAGCGTGGGGGCGGTGGGCGCGCCCGTGTCCGTGGCACCGGGTGTCTTTCGCGCCACCTACGTCCCGCCCCGACAGAGCCGCCCCGGAGAGGTCCTCCTCGTCGCGCGGGCGCGAGGGCCTGGGGGAGCGCTGGAGGGGTGGACCGTCCTGCCGCTCTGGGGTCAGGGCGAGGCCGAGGTGCGCACCCGGGCCCGTGCCCCCGTTTCCCTCCGGGTGGGGGAGCAGACGTTCGGGCCGATCTCCGCGGACGCGAAGGGGCTGGCGCGTGTTCCCATCACCGTGCCTCCCGGGGTGCAGGCGGCCTTCTTCGGCTCCCGGCGCATCGAGCTCGGGGTGCCTCCCTGGCCCTACGTGCATGCCGTCCCCGACCGCCGGGAGGTGTGGGCCGATCGCGAGGAGACGGTGGAGGTGTGGCTCCATCTGTCGCGCCTCGCGGGCACGCCCCAGCGCCCGCCCCGCGCCTTCTCCTTCTCCGCGTCGCGCGGCCGCGTGAGCGCGCCCATCGAGCGGGAGCCCGGGGTCTTCCTCGTGAGCTGGACCGTGCCGCCGGGGCCCATGGGCCCGCTGGAGCTGCGGGGCACGGTGGGCCGCGAGCCGCGCTGGTCCCTGCGCGTCCAGGTGGAGGCGCGGCCCGGTCCGGCCCAGCACTTCGAGATGAGGTTGGATCGCGACGAGCTCGTGGCGTCCGAGGAGGCCCGGGTGCTCGTGGAGGTCTCCGCCCGCGACGCGGTGGGCAATCCCACGCGCGCCGGACTGCGGCTCGCGTCGGAGCTGTCGGAGGAGCTGACGCTCGTCGAGCAGCGAGCGGGGGAGTACGCCGCGCGGCTGGCGCTTCCCACGCGCTTCGCGGGACGCGAGTCCGTGGAGCTGCGGCTGTTGCGCGAGGGCAGTGCGACGCCGGTGGCGACGCGCCGCCTGAAGCTGAGCGCGGGGGAGCTCGCCCGGGTGCGGATGGCGCCGCTGCGGCCCGTGCTGGTGGCGGACGGGCTGTCGGAGGCGGCCTGGCACATCTCCGTGGAGGACCGGTTCGGCAACCCCGTCGTGGGCTCGCGGCCCGAGGCCACGCTCGCCGGGGGCCTGGAGGGCACGCTCCTGGCGAAGGCGCCGGGCCAGTACGAGCTGCGCTACGTGCCGCCCGAGTCCCATGTGGACCAGCCCTCCGAGGTGGTGGTGCGCGTGGGCGAGTTGATCGAACGCGGCACGCTGCCGCTGTTGCGCCGCAGCGTGCTGTCCCTGGCGCCGCGCGTGGGCATGATGACGAACCTCGCCGATGTGCGGGCCGGGTCCGTGGGGCTGCGCGTGGAGGCGTGGCCGGTGCGCGCGTGGCCCTCCGTGGGGGTGTGGCTCGATACCGGTTACCTGTGGTTCTCGCGCACGGGCGGAACGGCGGTGCCCGGCTTCTCCGGGGAGAATGGAGTCCTCGACACCTCGCTGGCGTTGGGGTTGCGCACGCCGCGCGAGTACGGGATTCAGGCCTGGGCCGGGGCGGGCGTGGGCGTGGCGTGGGTGCGGGGTCGCGCGCGCTGGGGCGAGGGACTCGTGCTGGAGCAGAGCACCCTGGTGCTCGGAGCGCAGGCGACGCTGGGCGCGGGGATGAGGGTGGGGCCCGGGCAGCCGTTCGCCGAGGTGCGTTTCTTCCGTTTCAATGATCCGGCCCTGCCCGTGTTGAGGGGCGTGCTCCAGGGCGCCGGGTTCCACGTGGGGTACCGGCTTGAGCTCTTTTGATTGGATCCGCTGGGCAGGGGTGTTGCTGCTGGGGCTGCTCGGATTCTCCTGCTCCCAGAGCAGTGGGTACGAGCCCCAGGTGCATCGTCTGGTGCCCGGCTGGGGGCTGACCACGGCGCCGGTGTCCGGCGTCATCGAGGGCGAGAACTTCCTGGTCCTCCCCACCCAGAACGTGGGCGGAGGGGACGCGGTGACCGTGGACTCCGACTTCGATGCCTTCCTGGGCCCGCACGCGCTCGACGACGTCACGTGGACGGACACGCGCACGTTGAGGATCCAGATTCCCGAGGGCCTCGCTCCCGGCTGGTACCCGCTGACGGTGGTGACACCCCTGGGGGGCCGCGTGGAACTGCCCCAGGCGTACTACGCCTCGGATCGGCCGCTCGCGTCGTTGACCGCCCAGGGCTTCGTGGAACGGCCACGGTTGTGGCCGGACGAGCAGACCCATCTGGTGTTGACGGTGCACAACCCGGGGGGCACGCGCGCGCTCGGTGTCCGGGCGCTGCTGCGTCCGGTGGAAGCGGGGAGCGTGGAGCTGCTCTCCGCGCCCGAGCCGGAGCCCCTGGACGTGGAGCCGGGGGGATATGCCTCCTTCTCGTGGAAGCTCGCCGCCCGCGCGAAGGGGACGGTGCACTTCGCGCTGGAGCTCCAGGGCCGCGAGGAAATCACCGGGCAGGCGCTCCAGGCGGCTCCCCTCCAGGCGCTCCAGGTGGATGTCCGCGCCCGGCCCTCCAGCACGCTCCTCGTGTCGCCCCAGGTGGTGAACGTGAACCAGCCCTTCACCCTCACCCTGCGCGTGACGAACGACAGCGAGGTCCGGTTGCAGGACGTGAAGCCCTCGGTGCCGTCCGTGGAGGGCGTGAGCGTGGCCCTGCCTCCCGCGCCCCTGCCCGATCACGTGGACCTCGAGCCGCAGGAGAGCCGGGATTTCGTCTGGCTCGCCCTCGCCACGACCCCTGGCGAGGGCTTCTTCAAGGTCAGCCTGGCCGGCACGGATGCGCTCACCGGCGGCGCGGTGCCCATCGCGGAGGCCACCTCGCCCTCCTTCACCGTCCTGAAGCGAGGGGAGCTGAAGGCGCGCTTCAGCCAGTTGCCCTCGAGCGTCCGGGTGGGCGAGGTGTTCACCGTCGAGGTCTCGGTGGACAACCTCGGCCAGTCCGAGGTGCGGGGCGTGGTGCTCGATGGCGAGGGACTCGCGCAAGGCAGCCAGGGATGCCAGGTGTGGATGGTCTCGGGGCCCATGCCGCGGATGGCGGACCTGCCCGGCGGACAGGGCACGGTGTTCCGCGCGCAACTGCAAGCCTCCCAGCCGGGCTCGTGCTCCTTCCGCGTGGGCGCCCGGGGTCAGGACGCGACGGATGGCCTGCCCGTGGTGGCCCCCCTCGTCACCTCCGCGAACGTGCCCGTCACCCGGTAGGCGCCTGGGCGCGCACGCGCCTCACGAGGCCGCGATGGACAGCGGCTCCAGAGGGTCGGTGGTGCTGGCGGCGCGCACGTGGGGCGGCAGCGAGATGCGGAACGTGGTGCCCTGTCCCGGACGGCTGCTCACGGTGATGGTGCCGTCGAAGGACTCGATGATGGACTTGCAGATGAAGAGGCCCAGGCCCGTGCCCTCGCCCGGGGGCTTGGTGGTGAAGAAGGGCTGGAAGAGGTTCGCCATGTTCTCCGCGAGGATGCCCGTGCCGGTGTCTTCCACCTCCGCGCACGCCTCGCCCTTGGCGCCCGTCCACAGCCGCACGCTGATCTGATGCGAGCCCCCGTCCTCGGGGATGGCCTGGGCCGCGTTCACCACGAGGTTGAGGAACACCTGGGCCAGCCGCGCCTCGTTGGCCATCACCAGGGGCACCTCCTGGTAGTCGCGCACCACGCGGGCCCGGTAGCGGATGTGCACCAGCGCCATCTTCAGCGCCGCGTCGAGCACCTCGCGCAGGTCCACGAGCATGCTCGCGTCGTCCGAGTCCCGCGCGAACGCCTTCACGTCCCGGGCGATGTCGCGCACGCGCTCGGCGCCCTCGCGGATGTCACGCAGGGTGCTCTCCACCATCTCCAGGCGCTGCGCGAGCGAGCCCGTCTCCCCGCCCTCGGCCGGCGGGCCGCGCAGCGCCTGACGCAGCGCGGGCAGCTCCTCGTCGAGCCAGTCCAGGTTGGACAGGATGTAGGCCAGGGGCGTGTTCACCTCGTGCACCACGCCGGCGGCCAACAGCCCCAGCGAGGCCAGGCGATCGGACTGCACCAGCATGGCCTGCATGCGCTCGCGCTCCTGCCGCATCTGGTACTGCTGCAGGGCGAGCTTGAGGCGGTGCTCCAGGGCATCCACCTCGAAGGGCTTGAGCAGGTAGTCGAAGGCTCCCAGCCGCAGCGCCTCCACGGCGCTGTCCACGTTGCCGTAGGCCGTGACGATCAGGGCGTTGCAGCCGGGCTGGGCCGAGCGCAGCCACTTGAGGAACTCCAGGCCGCTCTCCCCGGGCATGTTCTTGTCGATGAGCGCGCAGGCGAAGGACTGCTCCGTGGCGAGCTTGCGCGCGGTGGCGGCGTCCGGCGCCAGCACCGGGTGGGCTCCCGCGCGCTGCACCACGAAGGACAGGAGGGTGCGCAGGGTCGGCTCGTCATCGACCACCAGCACGGACTCGGCCGCGGGATTGGGAGTCGTTCTCATCTGCGGGACCTCCGGTAGCTAGGACTCCTGGAGGACAGTCCTCCACCCGGGGTTGTGGGGAGGTCCCCGTCCCGGATTTGGAGATCCAGAAGGTAGGGCAAGCTGCGGATCTTCCGTTGCGATTGCAAGGGAGCGGGAGCAGTCCGGCCTATCACGTCATCAAGGAATTACATGAGGTATCCCGTCCTGGAAGGGGAATCACCCCGGAGTCCGGCCTAAAGCGCGATACCCACCAAATGGAGATGACCCAACCCGTCGTCGAAGCGCCGGGCGTATTGATAGAAAAGCGACACGGGGAAGGCCTGTCCGAAGCGGGTGCGCAGGAAGAGCGCGCCGCCCACCGCCCGGTGATCCGCGCGTCCGTCCGTGCGCGCCCAGGTGCCGAAGGCCTCCGCCTCCAACTGGCTGATGAAGAAGGACGGCGCCAGCCAGAGCAGGGACGTCCAGCCGTGATCGAAGATGATGCGGTAGCGGTAGCGCGCCGTGGCGATGAGGACCTGACGCGCACTGAGCGCGAAGTCCTCATAGCCGCGCAGGCTCTCCACGAAGCTCAGTCCGGGCTGCAGGCGCAGGGGCATGTTGCGGGTGTCCTCGGGGCCCTGGCGCCGCTGGAGGGCGAAGGTGCCCAGGGGCACGCCTCCCACCTGGAGCAGCCCCTCGGGGGACTGGGGCAGGACGCGGCCCACGAGTGACAGCTGCAGGTTGTCGCGCCGCACGAAGGGCAGTCCGGGCAGGTAGGCGCTCAGCTCGGCGCGCACGTCCGCGAAGGGCCGGGTCTCGCCGAAGGCCAGGGGGTAGACGCCCGCGCCCAGCGCCAGGCCGATTCCCCGCTGCGTCCCGCCGTAGGAGGTGCTCTCCCCGGCGAAGTAGGACACGCTGGCCGAGGGGCCGATGAGCGAGGTGCGCACGCCCGGGCGCTTGGAGGTGGCGTACCAGTCGCGGCGCAGCCCGAGCAGGCTGAATCTCACCGGCGTGGTCCAGAAGGTCCGCGACAGGGACAGCGAGGCCTGGAGATCCCTCCGGCCCTCCTGGACGAGGCGCGCTCCGGACAGCCGCAGGTACCAGGGGGCGGGCAGGGCGTTGCCGTAGTCGAGCGTGAGGCTGGGATCCCTCAGCCGCGTGTCGGCCTCCACCCCGAGCGCGTACTGGTGGAAGCCCAGCCGGTCCTGCCCCGCGAGCAACAGGCCCCCGTAGCCGATGAACCGGCCGGGCGCGCTCGCGTCGGGCAGCGCGTAGACATAGGGCGCGCGCAGCTCCGGCAGGAAGAAGCGCTCCAGGGGGGAGTAGGGCTCGTCGGAGAGGATGTCGAGCCGGTGCTCCAAGGGAGGCGTGACGGCGGGCGCGGACTCGAGGGGAAGGGACTCGGGGGCGGGCTCCAGGGCGGGCGCCTGGGCGAGGGCCTCGGGCGGGGCGGGCACGACGAGGGGCGCGGCATCCAGCGAGAAGTCGAAGCCGTGGCGGTTGAGGAAGACGACCTCCGAGCCGCCGAGCGGCGCCACGTCCATGACGAGGTGGGGCGCATCGGTGACGCGTGAGGGCTCGCCGCCCGCGAGGTCGAGCACGTGCGCTTGCCAGCGGCCCGCGTGCTCGCGCAGGAAGACGATCCGGCCCGCGTCCACCCAGCGGGGCGAGTAGTTGAAGTGCGCGTCGTCGGTGAGCGGGCGCACGGTGCCATCGGCCTCGCGCAGCGCGAGGTTCCATCCCCGGGGGGTGAGGCGGGGGAAGACGATGCGCCCGTCGGCGGACACGGCCGGAGGCCCGAGCGACACCTGGCCCTCGAAGTGGGTGAGAGGGGAGCGTGCGCCGGTGGCGAGCTCCAGCCGGACGAGGTTGGCGGTGTCGCCCTGGACCTGGACGAAGACATACGCCTGACCATCCGGCGTGACGCCGCCGCCCATGCCCTCGAGGCCCTCCCACGTGCGCACCACCTCGCCGGTGCGCGCGTCCACCCGCCACACGCGCGACAGGTAGCTGCCCAGGGCGTCGACGTCCGCGGCCACGAGGAAGAGCGACTGGCCATCGGCGGTGAAGGACAGGCCGCTCATGTTGAGCGGGTGGGTGGAGATCCACCGGCGCCCGGGGAGGAACTGGGTGAGCGAGCGGCGGAAGCGCGGCGAGCCATCGCGCTCGCGCACGGTGAGGTGGGGCACCGCGTCACGGCCCACGTCCACGGTGGCCAGGGCGCCATCGGTGGGCGAGGCCGCGAGCCGGGCGAAGTAGCCCACCTCGGGGGCGAGCACCCGCTGCGTGGGGGGACGCTCGCGCCGGGGGAGCTCCCGGGCGAGGTCCTGGGTGAAGGCGTCGAAGAGCGTGCCGAGGGTGGCGCCGTATACGGCCTTGAAGCGCAGCGTCACCGCCACGGGGGGCAGGAGGGTGGTGCCCTGCGCCTCCACCAGCCGCCACAGCCGCTCCTCCCCGTAGGTGCGCGCGAGCCACTCCACGAAGTGGCTGCCCATGAGGTAGTTGCCCCCGAAGGGGTCCATCCGCCGGTGCTCGGGGGAGAGGTAGCCCGCGTGGAAGCCTCCACCGAGCTCCTGGGCGGTGGCCTCGAAGAAGCCCCGCCAGACCGGGCTGTGCGGCCGGCCCTGGTGCTGGCCCAGCCGCCCCTCGTAGTAGACGGCCAGCCCCTCGAGGAACCAGGACTCGGTGAGGGTGTTGGGCTGGAACAGGCCCCCCGTCACGGTGTTGACCGCGCCCCACAGGCCGCCCGTCTGCTCCATCTGCACGTAGTGCACGGCCTCGTGACAGCCCACCGAGCCCAGCTCCGCGGGGCCGAAGCCCAGGAGGTTGAAGAGCTCCAGCGACATGTGCGCCGGCAACACCATCTGCTGGGGGACGCTGGAGTAGTCCGGGGCGACGTACGCGTTGTTGAAGTCCTCACCCGTCAGGTAGACGAGCACCCGGGAGCGGGAGTGGGCGGGACGGGGCAGCAGGCGCAGCCGCTCGACGCAGTCCTCCACCCGCGCCGCGATGCGCAAGGCGCTGGGGCGCAGCCGTGCGGGGTAGTACAGCTCGAGCGTGCGCGTGGTCAGCTTGCGCATGTCCGCCCGGACGAAGTCCGTCTGGACGTTCTGTTCGAAGCGGGGTGTGACGAAGGCGCACCCCGCGAGGGAGAGCAGGAGCACCAGGAGGGGGAGGAAGCGGCGCGGCATCAACACCCCATCCTAGGGGGGTGCGCAATTGATGGCGATGAACTTGGATTTCGCGGTAAGGGGGCGTTCGTTTCGTTACGGTCGACTGTCCCGGAAGAGGAATCCTTCATGGCTCATCCCGCCCCTCCGCATGTCCAATCCGCCCAGGCCCAGGTCGCCGCTGCCCTCGAGCAGCTCGCGGGCAAGCCCGTGGATCTCCTGAAGACGCCCTGGCAGGAAGTGGAATCCGCCCTGCCGAACCTGCTTGGTGGCGCCTTCGATCCGAACAACCAGAACCACCAGGTGCTCGCGCTGGGAATCGGCGGAGCGCTGGCCGAGCGTCTGGCGGGCGACCATGGGGCGTTCTGGTTCCTCAACCGCGAGTCCCCCGAGGGGGCGTCGCTGGGCTTCCCCGACGCGCTCATCGTGCTGTCGCCGTTTGGCGAGGTGATGAACTCGCTCATCGCCGGCAAGCTGTCGCGCCTGGAGGAGCTGTCCGCGAACATCCGCGGCATGCTGGGCAAGGCGCGCTTTGGCGGCGCGGGTGGCGGGCAGAAGCTGGGCCCGGCGGACTACCAGCGGCTCATCGATCCGGGCTTCATGCAGTTCCTGGTGATGGATCCGGCCAAGACGGTCAAGGCGCTGGACACCGCGCCGGACGTGCTGGCGCGGGAGATCCGCGACGCGCTGGGCCGGGCGCAGATTCCGAAGGAAGTGCGCCAGCAGTTCGAGGGCCAGGTGCTCACGGCGCTGCAGCAGATGCAGCCGGGCAAGAAGCTGTCGGAGCAGGTGGACACGGCGCCGCGCATCGTGGAGCTGATGGCGCACCTGTTCGGCACGCAGGCGAGCACGGGCGCGGCACAGAACGAGTTCTGGGGCCACCTCATCCTGCCCATGCTCTTCATCGGCGCGCCGCAGGACTTCCCGCCGGTGGACGAGGAGGAGATCCAGGCGTTCACCCAGGGCGTGGCGCCGATGGAGCTGTTCGTGGACGTGGTGCCGCACTCGGTGCAGGCGCCGGACGAGGGGCTGCTGGGCGCGTTCGATCGCACCGAGGTGAGCCCGCTGCACGCGAGCTTCGAGCGCTCGCGGGCGCCCTTGCACCTGCTCAAGCTGAACATGGAGCGGCTCAAGCCGGTGCTGGCGAAGTTCGATCCGAACCAGATGGTGGACACGGTGCGCCGCTTCACCAAGTACATGGAGGAGAAGGCCGGCAAGGGCGCTCCCCCCAACCCGCAGAACGAGGAGATGCTCAAGGCGGCCTCGGTGCTGCTGGGCGACCTCAAGAAGCTGGTGCTCGAGGGCAAGGGCGACGTGTGCCTGCGCCAGATGACCGAGGGCGACGCCATGTCCGAGCGTGACCTGGCCGCCGTGCGCAACGCCCTGCAGGGGCCCCGCATCATCCTCAGCTAGCCAGGCCTCGCCACGCGGCGCTCTGGGCCTGTCCCGTGCGCCGCGTGGAGTGGAAGTCAATCCGCGCGGGCGAACTGGAACTGCAACTCCTGTCCATTCGCGCGCCGGATGCTGAGCTGGATGGGGCTCGCCGGAGCGCCCACGGTGCGTTGCTCGGCCTCCATGCGGCTGCGCACCACCTGCCCATCCACCCTCAGCACCTGGTCTCCCACGAGCAGCCCCGCCTGCTCCGCCGGACCCTGCGGCGTCAGCCACGCCACGGAGACCCAGCCGCGCTCCTCGCTGAAGCCCGCGCCCACCGTGCCCGAGGCCGCCTTGCTCCTCGACACCGGCACGTCCCCCAATTCCACCGTCTCGCCCGAGGTCACCGTCACCGTGCGCGTCTCGGGAATGCCATTGAGCGGGTAGAGCCGCAGGGTGTGGGGGCCGGGTGCCACGTCGTCCAACCGGAAGCGGCCATCCGCCCCGGTGCTCGCATCGGCCGCACCCGCCATGGGCTTGTCCAGGTAGAGGGCCACGTTCTCCGCTGGTGCGTGGTTGCTCCAGATAGCCCGGCCCGAGATGGAGGCCGTGCCCCCCGTGAGTGTGATCTCCACCCGAGCGCTCTGTCCCGGCTCGAGCTTCACCGCGGCCTCTCCCGTGCGCCCATCCGTCGTGCGGACGCTCACGCGCAAGGGGAGGCCCGGCGCCTGGGTCAGGACGAAGGAGTCTCCCGTGAAGGAGCGCTCGACGACCTGGCGTGTCTCCCACGGCAGCGCCGAGCCGTCCTCCTGGAGGAGCTTCAGCAGGAAGCCCTGGGGCACGCCGCCGCGGCTCACGACCTTGCCGTGCAGGGTGGCCGCGGGGCGCAGCCGGATGACGGACTCCTCCTTCTCCTTCGCCTCGATGAGCTCGCCCACGCGGCCCGCGTTGTGCGCCATCAGCCGCAGCGGCGCGGCGTTCGCCCCTCGAGGTGGGAAGGCGAAGCGCCCTTCCTCATCCGCCCGGAGGGTGCTGGTGATGGCGTACTGACCCGTCTGGATGCCGGCCACCTGGGCGTTGGGGCTGGGGACTCCGGAGGGCTCGAGGACGGTCCCCTCCACGCCGCGATTGTCGACCAGCGTCAGGTCCTGCACCACCGCCGTGCCCGCCGCCACCGTCACCGTGGGCTCATCCTCCCGGAAGACGGTGATACGCGAGCCGGGGAGGAGCGCGGCGAGCTGGTAGTTGGCCGCGGGCAGCTCGAGCGAATAGCGGCCCCGCGCGTCCGTGTCCGCGTAGGTGACTTCTCCCCCCCGTAGCTGGGACTCCAGGGCCCGGGCGCGCACCGTCACCGGCTGGGACAGGGGAGCTCCGGAGGCCTGCTTCACCTGGCCCCGCACGGTGCCCGTCTGCCCCAGGGTGAAGTCCAGCCGGGTGATCTCTCCCGCCTTCGTGCTCGTGGCCCGTATCGTCCAGTGCGCCGAGTCCTGCCGCCGCGCCATCGCCGGGAAGCTGCCCACCTCCAGCCCTTCCAGGCGGTAGGTTCCATCCGAGTCCGTTCGCGCGGTGTGCCCGTGCGCCCGGACATGGGCGCCCGTCACCGGCCTCCCGTCCGGGTCGGACACCACGCCCGTGAGGATTCCCGCCGCCTGGAGCTGGAAGTCCACGGCCACGCGCTGGCCCGGCACCACCACCAGGGCGGCGCGCACCCCGCGGCTCAGGCGCGGGGCCAGCGCCACCACGTCGTACTCGCCCGGTGGCAGGTTGAACGTGTAGCGCCCCTCCGAGTCCGCGGTGGTCCGGCTCACCTCGCCATCCTCACCCGCGGGGCTGGCCACCAGGCTCGCTCCCGGTACCGGCGCACCACTGGCCGCCTCCGTCACCGAGCCCGTCAGGCCGCTCCCAGTCCCGAGGGTGATGCGCAGCTCGCCGCGCGTCTCTCCCGGCCCTACCGAGAGCAGGCCGGGAACACGCCCCAGACGCTCGCCGTGCCGCGCCGCCAGCAGCCAGGTGCCGTTGGCCACCTCCAGGGAAAACGCCCCCGTGGCGCTCGTGGTGACGTGGGGCACCTGCGTCCTGCCCAGGGCCAGCACCTCGGCGCCCTCGACGGGCTGGCCGTTCTCGCCCACCACGAAGCCCTCCAGCACGCTCGCGCTCCACAGCTCCACTTCCAGCTCACCGGCGGAGGGCACCGTGACGAGGCGCACCGTGCGCCGGCTGTGGCCCGGAGCTTCCGCGGTGAGCGCATAGCGGCCCGGTGACAGCCCGGAGAAGGTGAAGTGGCCGTGGGCGTTCGCGATCGTCACCGCCGTCTCCTCCGGCACGTCCACGGCACGCGAGGTCGGGCGGAGCGCCTCGGTATAGGGACGCAGCGACAGCTCCGCGAGGGGAACGGGCTCACCGCGCCCGGCGGCGATGACGCGGCCTCGCAGCTCCACGGCGGCGCTCAGGGACAACTCCACGGCCGTCTCCACTTCACCGGCCGGACGATCCACCTCGCGGCGCGCGGGACCATGACCCTCGGCGGCCGCGCTCAGCAGGTAGGCGCCCGGAGCCGCTGGCAGCCGCAGCGTTCCATCCCGCCCCGTGGGCCCCGCGCCCGCCCGGAGCCAGCGCACCTGGCCCGTGCCGTCATCCGGCCCTCGCAGGTACGCCTGCACCTGTGCGCCCTCGAGGGGCCGGCCCTCGGCCACCACACGCACCACGAAGACTCCCTCACTGGCGGCGGCGGGAGTCTCCAGGACGGGAGTGGAGCGCGGCACCTCTCCGGTCGAGGCCAGGCCCCCGGCGAGGGGTATCCGGGCGGCGGTGGGGGCGAGCGGGGGAGGGCGCTCGGCGGGGTGCTCGAGCGGGCCCTCTTCCGCGGGCCGCGACCACAGCAGGAGGGAAGCGAGGACCGCCAGTCCCAGGGCGAGGGCGAGCGGCAGACGAACACGATGGGACATGCTCATGCGCTGTCACCTAGCTCGGAAACAATTTGCGGTACTGCCCACCCAGGCGCTGGAGCTCCTCGTGCGTGCCTTGTTCGACCAGCTCGCCCTTGGACAACACGAGCACCCTGTCGGCTTCCATGGCGGTGCTGAGCTTGTGGGTGATGAGGAGGGTGGTTCGCCCCTTGCGTGCCTGCTTGATGGCCGCCATGACCCCGCGCTCCGTGGCGCTGTCGAGATTGCTCGTGGACTCGTCGAGGATCAGGATGGGCGCGTCCTTCATGATGGCCCGGGCGATGTTGATGCGTTGCAACTGACCGGTCGACAGGTTCGCACCGCCTTGCGCCACCTGGGCGTTGTAGCCCTGGGGAATGGACTCGATGAACGAGGCGATGTTCGCCACGTGCGCGATTCGCGCGACGTCATCCGGACGCAGGGGATGCATCATCGTGATGTTGTCATTGATGGACTGCTGGAACACATGGCTGCCCTGGAACATGACGCTCACGTGCCGCCGCAGCTCGCGGGGATCGAGTTCCCGGGTGCTCACGCCGTCGATCCGGACCTCGCCGGAGGTGGGCAGATAGAAGGCGGCCAGCAGGTTCGCGATCGTGCTCTTGCCCGAGCCCGTCTCCCCGATGATCGCCACGCACTCGCCCGCGGAGATCTGGAAGCTGACGTTCTTGAGGACGGGGCGGCGATGCTTGTACTCGAAGGAGACCCGGTCGAACTGGAGATGGCCTTGCACGGAGGGAAGGGCGATGGGACTGGAGACCCGGGTCTCCTCCGCGGGCAGCTTCAGCACCTCATCCAGCCGCGCCATTCCCAGGAAGGCCGAGTGGAGGTTGAGCAGCATCGTCGGCAACCGCTGGAGGGGCATGAGGTGCAACGTCACCATGCCGAAGATGACCAACAACTCCCCCGCGCTGATGTGCCGCGCCAGCACGCGTGACCCGCCGTACCAGAGCACGGCGCCAATGACCAACGTGGTCGTCAACATGCTCCACAGCAGGGGCAGGAGCATCGAGACGCGCAGCTCGTGCCGGGCCTTCACGAGCGTGTCGTACTTGTCGAGGAGCAGCCGGGTATAGCCCTTCTCGGCGGAGGCGATCTTGATGACACGGACTCCCTCGAAGACCTCGAGCAGCCGGCCAGCGAACTCATCTCCCTGGGTGAGCGCGTCGAGCTGGGCCGACCTGACGCGCTCCGACAGGAAGAACGTCCCCAGCAAGACGGGGGGAATCGCGCAGAGCGAGAAGAGGGCCAGGACCGGATCCAGGGACACGATGATTCCCAAGGTCCCGGCGAACACCAGACCCTCGACGAGCAGGGAGACCAGCCCCTCGGTGAGCGCGCCCTGGATGGAGTCGAGCTGATTGACGCGCATGACGAAGCCCGAGATGTTCCGGCTGTCGAACACGCGCATGGGCAGCGTCATGAGGTGCTGGACGTACTGTCTGCCATACATGAGCTGCACCGCATGACCCACGCGGGCCGTCAGCCACATGCGGAGGAACTGCAACAACGACTGCAACAGGCCCGCGGCCACGAGCGCGGCGCCCAGCAACGTCAGGGAGTCCTGGGCGCGTGCCGGCAGGATGTCATCGAAGAATTGCTTGAGGAAGAACGAGGTGCTCCACCCCAGGGTCGTGGCGAGCACGGAGAGGCCCAGCGCCAGCAGCAGCGGATTCACATGGGGCAGCAGGGTGCGCGCGAGCGCGGTCAACGCCTGGAAGTCCGGGGAGCGGGTCCGCAACTCGGCCGTGGGGTGGAACTCCACGGCATAACCCGACCAGGAGTCCTCGAGCTGCTGGCGCGACATGCGACGCGACCCCAGCCGGGGATCCACGATGGACACGCCCTCGGGAGTCCACTCATCCAGGACGACGTAATGCCCGACGTTGTCCTTGAGATGCAGGATGGCGGGGAGCTTCGCCTGGGCCAGGGCGTCATACGTCGCCCGCGCGGGCCTGGCATCGAAGCCGATCGCCCGCCCACCATCCCGGAGCCCCGCGAGGGACGTCCCGTCCCGATCGGTGCCGACCAGGGACCGGGCGTGCTCGAGGGAGAGGTGGTGCCGGTGATGACCCGCGATGCTGGCGAACGCGGCCGCGCCACAGTCGGAGGGATCGGCGGCGCGTACCCATGGCGTGCGCTGGCGCATGCTCCAACTACCCGACAGCAGCAGCACGGACCGCCTCCTTCCACGGAATGCTCGAGGACGCCAGGGGGTAGTGGATGCTGCCGGCGCTCAGCATGGACGCCAGGTTCTCGTAGATGGGCAGGCCGGTCAGCTGGGCGATCCAATCGAACTGCCCGTTGGGGTTCACTTCCAGGAAGACGAACTGGCCCTCGGCGGTCACGATCATGTCGACACTGCCGAACACGAGCCCCAGGCGATCCATGAGCCGCAACAGCTTGTCACCCACGTGGGTGGGCAGCTCGTAGGGCTCGTGCCGCACATGCTCCAGGTCGTAGCGCCTCCAGTCCGTCCGGGTGCGCCGGCTGTCCTGGGAGTGGATGGCGCACGCGAAGATCCGCCGGCCGACGATGACGATGCGCAGCTCCAACTGCTTGTCGACGTAGGGCTGGAAGATGCCTGGCGTGGGCACCCGGCCCTCCGTCTCTTGCAAATCCTCTTCCTTGACCCGGCTCGTGTAGAGCGTCCCCACGCGCTCGGGGCGCTCCGCCGTTCCACCACTCGTCCTGATGAAGGGGGTGAACGGTTTGTAGATGATGGACCCCGCCTGCTGGCGGTGGAAGTCGCGGGCGAAGCGCAGATCCGCCGTGTAGAGCGTGGAGGGGATGTCGAGCCCCACCTGGGCCGCGACGAGCAGTTGCGCGCACTTCTCCTCGTAGGCGGTGTGGAAGGGGGGCGGGTTCACGCAGAAGACATCGCTGGCCTTGAGCGCGAGGCCCAGACCCGAGCAGAACGACTTCCACTCCCGCTTGTAGAACGCCCACTCCCTTGCCCTGGACGCGAGGCCCTTGAGCGCCGGATCATGGGAGAAGCGTTGCCATCCACGCCACAACAAGGCTGATTTGATCTCCGACGCGTCGAAGCGGCGTCCACCGAGCTGGAGCTGGAGCCGGCCGCGGCCTTCCTCGCTCTGGGAAACATAGACAGCGACGGAGTCCTCCACCGCCTGTGTGTCGAGTACCACGGGCTGCTCGCCCGCCGCCGTCAGGACTTGCTGGAGCCGCACCACGGTGTTGTCTTGGGCGTACGCCGTCACGAGCAGGATCACACGAGCCTCATCGAAAAAGGAGCCGCACGGTGGAGAAGGGCGCCTCCCGGCAAGGCCGGAGCGCCCAACTCCATCCAATGAAACCAAGGACTCTCGCGGTTAGACCGAGAGCTCCATGTCGGACACGTCGAAGCCGTCACCGCACAGCTTGATGGTCAGGGCCGGAGTGGTGGGCGTGGAGGGCTCGAGCGAGTCGCTGGACAACCCGGTGCAACCGACGACATCGAGGAGGTTGGCCTCCTCGTCCTCGATGTACTGCAATCCGAAAATGGGCGACTTCTGGCTGTTGTTCGTCTCGGTCAGCATAAAATCCTTTCCGGGGGTTGAGGAATTCAATCCCATGAGCACTGTACCGAGTCGTGGTGTCTGTGGAAAGGGGTTGTGCGGGCATTTCGTGTCTGGATTGTTGTTGCTTTGGAGGCAACAAGTGAGAGGCGTTGCTTTGGAGGCAACAAGTGAGAGGCGTTGCCTTGGAGGCAACAGGCGCCGGAGGCGTCTCCCCCCATCCTGGCCACCAACGAAGAGGGGGGCGAACCACCCTGGCGGTTCGCCCCCCTCTCGAAGCACTGCTCTCCCGCTCAAGCGCTCGCGCGAGCGCGTGACGTGGGCTCCGTGCGGAGCCGCAGGGACTTGAGGCCCCGGAGGGTGAAGTGCGACACGTTCTCCAGGCGCTGGCCGGGGACGAGGGAGAGCTGGCGGTCCGGCGTGAGCAACTCCTCCAGCGCCACCTTGGCCTCCAGCCGCGCCAGGGGCGCTCCGAGGCAGAAGTGGATGCCGTGGCCGAAGGCGACCTGTCCCGCGACGTTGCGTGTCACGTCGAAGCGATCCGGATCCTGGAACTTGCGCGGGTCTCGATTGGCGGAGCCGAAGAGCAACAGGACGCTCGCCCCCGCGGGGATGCGCACGCCGGACACCTCCACCTCCTGCGTCGTCTTGCGGAAGAGCGCCTGCGCGGCCGAGTCGAAGCGAAGCATCTCCTCCACCGCGTTGGGGATCAGCTCGGGCTCGCGCGTGAGCCGCTCCAGTTGATCGGGCTGGCCGAGCAGCGCGCGCATGCCGTTGCCGAGCAGGTTGGTGGTGGTCTCGTTGCCCGCCACGAGCAGCAGCCGGCAGAAGGCGGACGCGTCCTCCACGGAGAGCACGCCCTCGCGCACGCCGTTGTCCAGCAGCGCCTGGATGAGATCCTCCCGGGGCTGCTGGCGGCGCGCTTCCAGGGCCTGCGCCATGTAATCGGCCATTTCGCGGGAGCTGTGCTCGAGGCCAGTCAGCTCCGTGCCCTTGACGAGCGCGAAGGAGATGGCGATGGCATCATCGGACCAGCGCTTGAAATCGTGCCGGCGCTCCGGCTCCACGCCCAACATCTCCGCGATGACGATCATGGGCAGCGGCTCGGCCAGGTCCTTGATGAGATCGAACTCGCCCGAGCGGGGGAGCTGGGAGATGAGCTCGCGGGCGATCTGCCGGATGCGCGGCTCCATCTCGGCGATGCGCTTGGGGGTGAAGGCCCGGGTCACCAGGTTCCGGGTCTTCGTGTGGGTGGGTGGATCCTCGTTGATGAGGACGCCCCGGCGGAAGCCGCGCACGGAAATGGGGGCCACCTTCTCCGCCGCGTCGAGCCGCTCCGGTTGCACGATGGCTCGCGCGGAGGAGAAGACCGCCGGGTTCTTGGTGATGGCGACGACGTCCTCGTAGCGGCTGACGATGTACCAGCCGAGCTGCTCGTTGAAATAGACGGGGGAGTGCTCCCGGAGCGCCGTGTAATAGGGGTAGGGATCGGCCTGCACCGTGGACAACAGGGGATTGTAGTCACTGGCTTGCATGGTGGATGGCTCCAGGAGGAGGGTGGGGCGACTGCGGGCTCTTCACTCAGCGCTTCTTCCCCGCCCCCTTCAGGAAGAAGTCACGAAAGGGTTCCAACAGCGCGATGAGCGGGCCGGGTGAGTCCGTGTACCGGTCATGGACGATGGCGGAGCGGAGCATGCCGAGCAGCAGTGCCGGATAGAGCGCCGCGAACTCGGGCTTGAGCACGCCCTCGGCCACGCCGCGCCGCACGAGCCGCTCCGCGCAGGCGTGGATGTCGTCGAATCCCGAGCCGCTCGTCTTCTCCGTCGTGTGGCGAAGGGCGGTGACCTCGCCCTGGACGAGGAGGGAGAAGAAGCGCCGGTGCTGCTCCAGGAAGGTGAGCGTCGCGTGCAGGAAGGCATCGAACTCCTCGTGCCAGGGCTTGCTCCGGGCCGCCTCGCTCACCTCGTCCAACATCTTCACGAGCTCCGCGCGGCGGCGGGCCATGAGCGCGGCGAGCAGTTCCTCGCGGTCCTCGAAGTAGTTGTAGAGCGTGCCCACGGCCACGCCCGCCCGCTTCGAGATGTCCTCGATCCGCGTGCCGCCCACTCCCTGCTCGGCGAAGAGCTGCTCCGCCGCCTCGAGGAGGGTTTGTTCCGTCTCCTCGCGCAGGCGTTCCCGGAGTGTCTTCGTGCCTGGCTCTGGGGGTGAGCGTTTCCTCATTCGATGAAGATATCTTCATCGAAGGGCCGGAACAAGCAGGCACGCAACGCCCGAGGCGGAGTGAGGGACGGGCGGCCACGGCTCTGTTGACAGCCCATCATCCGGGCCGTGGGGCGGGCGCCTCGCCTGTTGCGGCGGAGGGGGATGGTTAGAGTGCGGCGCTCCACCGGGAGGAGCGCCTGACGGCTCCGGGTGGGGACGAGAGGAATTCCATGGCCCTGCAAAATGACTACAAGGACGTGCTCGACGTCGCGAAGAACGTGGGAGCGAAGGTCGAGTCTCGCGAGGAGAACGGCAAGCTCATCATCCAGGGGACGGTGGAGTACGCCTGGGATCGGGATCGCATGTGGGATCAGATCAAGGCGAAGCACGCCAACTGGCAGAACGAGATCGTGGTGATGCTGAACGTGACCCACGCGGAGCCCTACGGTGTGTACACCGTGAAGTCCGGGGACACGCTGAGCAAGCTCGCCAAGGACATTTATGGCGATGCGAAGCTCTACCCGCGCATCTTCGAGATCAACAAGGACCAGCTCAAGAACCCGGATCAGATCAAGGTCGGCCAGGTGTTGAAGCTGCCGCCCAAGTCGATCGCCACCTCCTGATGCGGAGGGCAGGGGACTTCAGTGGCCCCTGGTTCTGAAGTGCTCGGGCGGCAGCGGTGCCGTGCTGCCCTTTTCTAATGCCTCCGTAGCCCATCCTTGTAGGCTACGGCCGTCTCAATGAACACGCGCGAACTCCTCATCAAGGCCACGGACTTCCTCGCGGGGATGGGGATCACCCCTCAATCCCAGGAGCAGCAGGAGTTCCTGGACGTCATCTTCGACGCCCTTCTCTTCATCGAATCCACGGGTCAGACATACGTCTTCGAGGACTATCGCAAACACCTCGTGTCCGATGATCCTCCGCGCGTGATCGCGTCCTTCAACACGCGCGAGGAAGCGGACTCATGGCTGAGTGAACTCCCGGACCCGCCTTCTTCTGCTTACGTCCTGGTGGCGGACCAGTATCATCATCTCATCTACATCCGAGAGAAGAACCACCGCCGCCTCTTTCCTCATCCTGTCTTTGAATATTATCTCGGCACGCGAATGCGCGAGGGGCTCCCCCCGCCCGTAGCCTCCTTCGCGACGAGGGGAGAGGCAGAGGCGTGGCTCCAGGGCCAATCCGAGCCGCCCAGACAGGCAGTCATCCAGATTTCAGGCGAACCCTACCTCGCCGTGTATCACCCCAATATCAATCATCGCTCGATATACCCTTTCTCCATGGCCGCCCGAGTGGAGGTGCCTGAAGAATAGGACCTGGAGTCCGCTGGAGAGCCCTTCAACCCAGCTACTCGTTGTGGGCCAGGGGCTGACTGTCAGTCGAGGAGGGTTTTCAGCTTCGCCTGGGCCTCGGCGGGGAGGCGGTGGCCGACGAGCGACAGCCCCCGCCGGGACAGGGGCCGGTAGACCGCGGCCGCGTCCGGTGGCAGCGCCGCGAGGTGCGCCGCCACCACCGCCGCGTCTCCCCGGGCGATGGGGCCCGTGTAGCCCGCCGCGAGGCCCCGTGCCTCCACACCCCGCAGTGCCGAGCGCGTGAGGGGCAACAGCGCCGCGAGCGCCTCCTCCTCGGAAATGCCCGCCACGCGCAGTGCCTCCACGGCCGCGGACAGGGCCGCCACCACGCCCCCGGCGCTCAGCACCGCCCCGGCATGGTAGGCGGCCCGCTGCCGCTCCTTCACCCGCAGCGCATGCAGTCCCACGTCCTTCGCCATCCGCTCCAACACCTCGCGCAGCCAGCGCGAGCGGGTGCTCAGGGCCACCGAGTTGCCCGCCAGCGAGTCGCGCGCGTCCGACACCGCGACGAGCGGGTGGAAGGAGCCCAACACCCGTCCCCGGGGAGCACCGAGCGCCTCCAGTGACAGCGCGCCCGCGCAGTGCACCAGGGCCGCGCCCCGCGCGAGCCGGGGCTTCCACTCCTCGGCCACCGGCGACACCGCCTTGTCCGGCACGCACAACAGGCACACGCGGGCACTCGCGATCTCCTTCTCCGTCGCGAGCCCCAGCCCCCAGTCGCGCACGCGCCGCCGCACCTCCTCGGAGCGCGCCCACACGCGCACGGGCCAGCGCTTCGCGGAGAGCGCCAGCGCGAGCGCGCCGCCCAGCCGGCCCGCGCCCACCACCACCACCTTCGGGCGACCCGGACGCGCGGCGCTCACGGGCTCAACGCTCCTCGCGCTGGAACTGCAACTCCCCGGACTGCACGCTCACCTTCACCCGATCGCCCGTCATGAACTCGCCCGCGAGGATGCGCTCGGCGAGCGGCGCTTCCACCAGCCGTTGCACCACCTGGCGCATCGGCCGGGCGCCCAGCTTCGGATCGAACCCGCCCGACTTCATGAGCAGCTCCACCACGTCCGGCCCCGCCACGTACTCGATGCTCTTCTCCGTGGCGAGCCGCTTGCGGCTCTCGTCCAGGAGCAGGGTGGCGATGCGCGCCACGTCCGCCTCGCCCAGGGGGCGGAAGGGCAGCCGCTCATCGATGCGGTTCCACAGCTCCGGCGGCATCGCCTGGCGCGCGGCGTTGCTCGCCGCATCCATATCGCCCGCGGGCGTGTTGCTCTTGGCCAGCGGATTGCCGAAGCCGAGCAGCCGGCTCTTGCTGTGGAAGGCCTCCGCGCCCAGGTTCGTCGTGAGGACGATGACGGTGTTGGAGAAGTCGATGTGCCGCCCCTTGCCGTCCGTCAGCCGGCCCTCCTCCAGCACCTGGAGCAGCAGGAGCTGCACCTCGCGGTGGGCCTTCTCGATCTCGTCCAGCACCACCACGCAGGAAGGGCGGCGGCGCACGGGCTCGGTGAGCTGCCCACCGTCCCCATAGCCCACGTAGCCCGCGGGCGAGCCGATGAGGCGCGAGACGCCGTGGCTCTCGGACATCTCGCTCATGTCCAGGCGCACCAGCAGCTCCTTGCTGCCGAAGAGCACCTCGGCCAGCGCGCGCGCCATCTCCGTCTTGCCCACGCCCGTGGGGCCCAGGAAGAGGAAGGAGCCCATGGGCCGGCGCGAGGCGAAGCCCGCGTAGTTGCGGCGGATGACGCGCGAGATGCGGGAGATGGCGTCCTCGTGGCCGATGACGCGCTCGCCCAGGTCCGCCTCCAGCCGCAACAGCCGCGCCGAGTCCGTCATCAGCAGGCGCTCCTCGGGGATGCCCGCGATCTTCGCCACCACGCGCGCCACGTCCCCCGCCTCCACCAGCTCCTTGCCCTCGCGCTTGCACCGCGAGCCGGCCAGGTCCACCACGGAGATGGCCTTGTCCGGCATGAACCTGTCCGTCACGTAGCGCGACGCCAGCGACGCGGCGGCCACCAGCGCCTCGGGCTCGTAGCGCAGGCCGTGGTGGTCCTCGTAGCGGCCGATGATGCCCTGGAGGATCTCCACTGTCTCCGGCACCGACGGCTCGTGCACCACCACGGGGGTGAAGCGCCGCTCGAGCGCCGGATCCTGCGAGATGAACTTGCGGTACTCGTCGTGGGTGGTGGCGCCGATGCAGGGAAACTCCCCGCGCGCCATGGCCGTCTTCAGCTCGTTGGCGGCGTCCTGGGGACCCTCGCCCGTGGAGCCCGCGCCCACCAGCGTGTGGATTTCGTCGATGAACACCACCACGCGGCCGTCCGCCCGCCGCACCTCCTCCTTGAGGGCGTTGAGCTTCTCGGAGAAGGCGCCGCGCAGCTGGGTGCCCGCCACCAGCGTGGCCATGTCCAGCTCGATGAGAATCTTCTCCGCGAGGCTGCCGCGCAGCTCCAGGAGGCGCTGCGCCACGCCCTCCACCACCGCCGTCTTGCCCACGCCCGCCTCGCCCAGCAGGCACGGGTTGTTGGTGCGCCGCTTGCCGAGCACGTCGATGACTTCCTCGATCTCCTTGGCGCGGCCCACCACCGGGTCCAGCTTCCCCTCCTGGGCGAGCCGGCTCAGGTTGCGGCCCTGCGAGGTGAGCACCGGGAAGCGCTTCTCGTCGAGCACCAGGGGCGCGGCGGAGCGGGCTGGCGCCGCTGGACGGGCCGTGGGGGGCGGCGTGGGCGAGGGGCGGGGGGCCGCCGGAGGAGTGACGGGAGCGGCCACGGGGGCGGGCGTCGTCGAGGGCGTGGCCGCCGGGGGAGCCGCCGTCGCGGGCGGGGGCGTCACGGGGGCGGGCGCCGCCGGAGGGGGAACGGGCGCGGGCGTGCGCGAGGGCGCGCGGGCCGCGGGCGGCGCGGGGTGTGCCACGTCCTCGTGCACCTCGTCGATGAGGTCGCGCGGGGAGAGCGCGGGCCGGGAGGGCGCGCGCAAGGAGGGCAGGGGGCGCGACACGCTCGGGGCGAGGATGGAGGCGGGCGGGGCCGAGGGAGGCGAGCCCGGCGGCCGGGTGGGCCGGGGCATGGTCAGCGGCGTGTTCGTACGGCCCGGCTGGTAGCGCCGGGGCGTGCTTCCGCTGACGCAGTAGGAGAGCGCCGTGTTGGCCAGGTTCATCAACGGCGAGCACGTCTTGGCCAGCAGATCCCGCGCGGTGCAGGGCACGCGCGTGAACGCCACCAGCAGGTGCAGGCAGTCCGCCTCGCGCGAGCCGATGCTCTGGGCGATCTCCCGCGCCCGCATGCACAGGGTGCGCACCAGACCTTCCTGCTCCGCGTCGTGCGCCGGCAGTTGCTCCAGGAGGTTGTCCTCGTTGACCCCTTTTTCCCGAAGGAGCAACTGGGCCCGGTTCTCCACCGTGAAGAGAGCCAGCAGCACGTGCGCCGAGGTGAGCTTGTGCTCAACGCTCTGGGCGATGTCCGAGGCTTCGTGGAGTACCTGAGCGAAATCCGAGCTGTCGACCATTCAGACTCCAGAAGGCGAGCAGGCGAGCACATACACCCTTCGGATCCGCGCGGCAAAATTTCCGTAACAGGTCGCTACACCTTGACTCCGCCCTGGGTGAAGATGTCCGGGAAGGAGTGGGCCGCCAGCCTGTTGGGGGTGACAGGGGACAAGCGCATTTGCAATGAAGTGCGTCCTCTCGCGTACAGTCTCGCGCCGCCTCCGATCTCCTTCTCCTTGACTATGATCTCACTTGCTCAACCTGCCCGGGTGCTTCTCGATCCGCTCGACGCGACGCGCGCCGCGGTCGAGGCCCATCGCTGGGTGTGGCCCCTGCTGCTGCTCGTGCTGTGCGTGTCCGCCTCGGGCACGGCGTTCGCCTTGCGCTGGGACGCGAGCGCCTCGGTGGTGCAGCAGTTGCAGATGACGGGCCAGCTCGAGCGGATGACGGAGAGCGAGCTGTCCGAGGAGATCCAGAGCGCTCCCCGCAAGGCGCTGATCATGGCGCTGCTCAAGGGGGTGCTCCTCATGCCGCTGCAGACACTGGTGCTGGCGGCGCTGCTGTGGGTGTGCGCGTGGCTGTTCGACCGGAGCGCTCCCTTCGGCCGGTTGCTGTCGGCGGCGTCGCTGGCGATGCTGCCCATCGCGCTCTATCACCTCGTCTTCACGATCTGCGCGTTCGCCCAGCCCTCCCTGTCCGAGGCGCGGGTGCAGGATCTGGTGCCCTCGAGCCTGGCCGTGTTGCAGGGCCTGTCGCCCAAGCTGGAGCGGGTGATGCGCGCGGTGGACTTCTTCAACCTGTGGAGCGTGGTGCTGCTCGGGCTGGGCTTCTCCGCGGCCACGGGCATGAGCCGGGCCCGGTCGGTGGCGCTCGGGTGCGTCCTCTATATGATGTTCATCGGCGTCGTCGTCGTGGGCCTGCCCGGCATCGCGGCGGCCAAGGCGGGAGGTGCGGCATGAACGCGTTCCTGCTCGCGGCGGTGCTCACCGCCGCCCCCACGCCCATCCAGCTCGAGGAGGCGCGGGTCCGTAGCCGGGAGAACACCCAGTCGCTCTCGGCCCTGCTCCAGGTGGCCTCCGCCGAGCAGGATGTGCGCATCGCGCGCTCCTCGCTGCTGCCCCAGGTGGGCTTCCAGGTGGGGGCCACGGGCGTGTACTCGGGCCCCTCGCGCAGCTACAACGTCGTGCCCACGGGGGATGGCTCCTACGTGAACATCCCGGTGCCCGTGCCGGAGTCGTCCTTCGTGGACTTCGGCCTGAGCGTGTCCATCCGCCAGGTCCTCTATGACCGGTCCATCTGGGCGCGACTGGAGCAGAGCGGCGCCCAGCTCGAGTCGCAGCGGGGCCAGGCCCTGGAGGATCGCGACGCCAGCGAGCAGGAGGGCATCCAGCGCTTCTTCCTGCTCTACCGCACCCAGGCCACCATCCAGGTGCTCCAGGCCAACGTGAAGCGCAGCGAGGAGCAGCTCGAGCGCGCCCGGGCGCTGTTCGTGGCGGGCCGGGTGGGCAAGGCCGAGGAGCTGTCCGCGCAGGTGAACCTGGGCAATGACCGCATCGCCGTGGTGGCGCGGCAGTCCCAGCTCGTGGACAACCAGGTGCAGCTCGCCACGTGGCTGGCGCTGCCGGGCGCCGAGGCGGTGGCGGCGGTGGAGCCGGAGCTGCTGCGTCAGACGCCCGAGCCCGTCATGTCCCTGCCTCAAGCGCTCGAGGAGGCGCGGACCCGTCGGCCGCTGTTGGTGGCGCTGCGCGAGCGGCTGCGCGCCGCGGAGTTGCAGGAGCGCATTGCCCACTCGGGTTTCCTGCCGCGGCTGTCGCTCTCCGTGGATTTGCAGCGCGGGGGGCCGGACGCGGACATCGTCTTCCTCCAGCCGCGGCTGCAGAACTCGGTGCGCGGGGGCATCGCGCTGTCGTGGGATCTCTTCAATGGCTGGGCCACGACGGCTCAGCAGAGCCAGGCCCGCGCCCAGAGCCGGGTGGCCGAGCTGAACCTGCGGCAGGCGGAGCGGGATCTGGAAGGGCAGGTGCGTCAGGCGCATGCCTCGGTGGAGGCGCAGCTGGTCGCCACGGAGCTGGCCGAGGCCAACCGCAAGGCGGCCGCCGAGGCCCTGGCGCTCGCCAGCGAGCGCTTCAACGCGGGGGTCAGCTCGACGCTCGAGGTGCGCGACGCGCAGCTCAAGCTCACGCAGGCGGAGCTGACCCTGCTCGAGAACAGGATTGATGTGGAGGTCGCCCGTTTCGCGCTGATGCGCGCCATGGGAACGCTGAATCCGGGAGAAGCGAAATGAAGTGGTGGAAGGCGGTCATCGCGGGCGGTTTGTTCCTCGGGGCGGCGGCCATCACCGTGGGAGGGCTGAAGGACCGGCCTCCTCCCTCGGTGGAGGCCCAGTTGACGAAGGCCCGCAAGGGCGGAATCACCCGCACCATCACCGGCGCCGGCAAGGTCCAGGCGGCGACCACGGTGAAGATCTCCTCCAACCTCTCCGGAGATCTGGTGGAGCTGAAGGTGAGGGAAGGCGAGCGGGTGACCAAGGGTCAGGTGCTCGGCCGCATCGATCCGCGCCGGTACGCGGCCGGGGTGAAGCAGGCCCAGGCGGCGCAGGCCGCGGCGCGCTCGGACGCGCAGGTCGTCCAGGTGGAGGTGGATCGCACCAACGCGGATCTCGCGCGCGTGGAGGCGCTGGCGAACAAGCAGCTCGCCTCGGCGGCCGAGCTGGAGCAGGCCAAGTCCACGCGGGACGCGGCCGTGGTGCGGCTGGCGGCGGCGCAGCAGCGCCTGTCCCAGGCCAGCGCCGCGTACGAGGAGCAGGCCAACAACCTCTCCCAGACGACGCTCCTGTCGCCCATCGACGGCAATG
The DNA here is from genome assembly GCF_044360685.1 of Cystobacter fuscus. GTDB lineage: Bacteria > Myxococcota > Myxococcia > Myxococcales > Myxococcaceae > Cystobacter > Cystobacter fuscus_C. The sequence continues at coordinate 4,484,013 of NZ_CP043491.1, forward strand.
TCATCGAGCTGTCGCGCGAGGTGGGTGAGCGCGTGCGTGGCTCGGACCTGTCCGAGGACGTGGTGATGACCATCGCCGCGCTCAACGTGATGGAGGTGAAGTTCGAGGTGGGCGAGCACGAGGTGGTGCACCTCAAGCCCGGCCAGCCGGCGGAGATCACCGTGGACGCGCTCGAGGGCGAGTCCTACGAGGGCGCGGTGGTGGACATCGCCCAGAAGGCGCTCATCAAGAACCCGGGCACCGAGTCGGAGGTGACGAGCTTCCCGGTGACGGTGGCGCTGAGCACGCGGCCGCCCCGGGTGTTGCCGGGCATGAGCGCCGAGGTGCGCATCTCCGCCGAGGTGCACAACGACACGGTGCTCGTGCCCATCCAGGCGGTGACGGTGCGGCCGGAGAAGAGCCTGCCGGACTACAAGCCGCCGGTGGAGGGTGGACTGAAGGCGCCCCACCGCGCGGAGTCGCTCGCCAAGGTGGTCTTCGTGGTGGACGCGGACAACAAGGCGCAGGCGCGCCGGGTGCGCACGGGCATCGCCTCCGACACGGACCTGGAGATCCTCGAGGGCATCCAGGAGGGGGACCGGGTGGTGGAGGGCCCCTACCGCACGCTGTCCAAGGAGCTCAAGTCGGGAGACCTGGTGCGCGAGCCGATGCTGGGTGGGCCGGGTGGTGGCAAGTCGTGAGCACGCCGGCGCTGCCGGGTGACGCCCGGCTCATCGACGTCCGGGACGTGACGCGCGTCTTCCACGTGGGAGGTGAGGAGGTGCGCGCGCTGCGCGGCGTCTCCTTCGGCATCCGCCGGGGCGAGTGGGTGGCCATCATCGGCCAGTCCGGCTCGGGCAAGAGCACGCTCATGAACGTGCTGGGCTGCCTGGACACGCCCTCCAGCGGCAGCTACCTGCTCAACGGCAAGGACGTGTCGCACATGGTCGATGACGAGCTGGCCGTGGTGCGCAACGAGGAGATCGGCTTCATCTTCCAGACGTTCCAGCTCCTGCCGCGCGAGACGGCGCTCGCCAACGTGGAGCTGCCCCTGGTGTACCGGGGCCTGGGGGCGAAGGAGCGGCGCGAGCGGGCCCGGGCGGCGCTCGCCAAGGTGCACCTGGAGCACCGCATGCACCACCGGCCCAACGAGCTGTCCGGCGGTCAGCGCCAGCGCGTGGCCATCGCCCGGGCGCTCGTGGCCGAGCCCTCCATGCTGCTGGCCGACGAGCCCACGGGCAACCTGGACTCGGCCACGGGCGAGGAGATCGTCCGCCTGTTCGAGGAGCTGCACCGCGCGGGCAACACGCTGGTGCTCGTCACGCACGAGCCCAAGCTCGCGGCGCGCTGTCCGCGGGCCATCCGCATCAGCGACGGGCAGATCGTCGCGGATGGGCCCGGGCGCGAGGTGGCCCTGGGGGATGGGGCCGTGCTGCAGGCGGTGGAGGGCGTATGAGCCGGGCGGTGAGGGTGGATGTGCTCGAGGGGGCGCGCATCGCGCTCTTCTCGCTGAGCGCCAACCGCATGCGCACGGTGCTCACCACGGTGGGCATCGGCATCGGCGTGGCCACGCTGCTGGCCATTGTCGGCATCATCCAGGGGCTCAACAGCTCCTTCGACAAGCAGCTGGCCAGCATGGGCACCAACTCCCTCTACGTCTCCAAGTTCCCCTGGGTGATGACGGGGGACTGGTGGATGTACCGCAACCGCAAGAACTTCACCCTGCCGCAGCTCGAGCAGATCCGCGCGCAGTCCAGCTACATCTCCGGCATGTCCCCCGTGGTGAACCGCCTGGGCGACGTGGCCTTCAACGGCGAGCAGGTGTCCACGGTGGAGATCACCGGCGCCACGCACGAGTACCTGTCCGTCGCCGCCTACCAGCTCCTGTCCGGCCGGCCCCTCACCGAGGCGGATGACGCCGTGACGCGGCCGGTGGTCGTGATTGGCTCCAGCGTGGTGAGCTCGCTCTTCTCCGGGCTCAATCCCGTGGGCCGCACGGTGCGCATCGATGGGCACCCCTTCCAGGTGGTGGGCACGCTCGCGCCCAAGGGCAAGCTGCTGGGCAATGATCAGGACCTCAAGGTGGTCATGCCCTTCAAGACGTTCTACTCCACCTTCGGCAAGGGCCGGCCCTTCAGCATCGCCATCTCCATCGAGCGCCCCGAGGACATGAAGAAGGCGGAGGATCAGCTCGTGGGCATCTTGCGGCGCGTGCGCGCCACGCCCCCGGGTGCCCCGGACGACTTCTCCATCAACAAGCCGGAGATGATGGCCAAGACGTACGAGCAGCTCACCGGCGCGCTCTTTGGCGTGGCGGTGGGGGTGGGCTTCATCACCCTCTTGGTGGGCGGCATCGGCATCATGAACATCATGCTCGTGTCGGTGCGCGAGCGGACGCGGGAGATCGGCATCCGCCGCGCGCTCGGGGCACGCAAGCGCACCATCGTGTTGCAGTTCCTCATGGAGGCCTCGGCCGTGTCCGCGCTCGGGGGCCTGACGGGCACGATCGTGGGCCTGGGCACGGCGAAGATCCTCTCGCTGCTCACCCCCCTGGCCGCGGACGTGCAGTGGATCACCGTGGTGGGCGGCGTGGCGTTCGCCGCGCTGGTGGGCCTGCTGTTCGGCATCTGGCCGGCGGCGCGCGCGGCCAACCTGGATCCCGTGGAAGCGCTCCGCTACGAATGAGTCTCCCCATGCTCCGACGCTTCCGCGCCTCCTGGCTCGCGGCCACCGACAACTTGCGGCTCGCCGTGGGCACCTTCCTGGGCAACCCCCTGCGCTCGTTGCTCACGCTCCTGGGCATCGTCATCGGGGTCATGACGGTCATCACCATGATGGCGCTCATCGAGGGGCTGCGCCTCAAGGTGAACAAGGACCTGTCCCAGCTGGGCGCCAACACCTTCCAGGTGAGCAAGTGGCCGGTGGGCTTCGGCCGGGTGAACTGGCGCAAGTACGCCATGCGCAAGAACATGACGCTCGAGGACGTGCGCGCCATCCTCGAGACGTGTCCCTCGGTGCTCCAGGTGTCCGCGTCGGACAGCGAGGGGGCCCAGAAGCTGTCCACCGCGAACATGGAGACGCGGCCCTCGGTGGACGTCACCGGCGCCACCCCCGAGTACCTGGAGACGAGCGGCATCAGCATCGCCTCGGGGCGCTTCTTCGGCCCGGTGGACGAGGTGGATGGGCGTCAGGTGGTGGTGCTGGGCATGGACGTGGTGGACGCGCTCTACCCGGGCATGAATCCCATCGGCCAGCAGCTGCGCATCAAGGGCCGGCCCTTCACCGTGGTGGGCGTCACCCAGCGGCGCGGCAGCTTCCTGGGCATGGTGAGCATGGACAACGAGGTCTTCGTGCCCCTGCGCGTCTACAAGCTGCTCTATGGCGCGGGCGGCTCGCTGCAGCTCTCGGTGCAGGCCACCACGCCGGAGTTGCTGTCCAAGGCCCAGGAAGAGGTGACCAACCTCATGCGCCGCCGGCGCGAGGTGGCCCCGCTGGAGCCCAACGACTTCGAGATCCACACCAACGAGTCGATGACCCAGACCTTCAACAGCCTCTCCCAGGTCATCACCATCGCCAGCTTCGGCGTGTGCCTCTTGTCGCTCGTGGTGGGCGGCATCGGCATCCTCAACATCATGCTGGTGTCGGTGACGGAGCGGACCAAGGAGATCGGCATCCGCAAGGCGCTGGGCGCACGCAAGGCGCGCATCCTCGGCCAGTTCGCCACCGAGGCGGTGATGATGGCGCTGCTGGGCGGCGCCATCGGCGTGGGGTTGGGCTTCGGGCTGGCCTTCCTCGTGCGCTGGGTGCTGGGCTTCAACACCGTGGTGCCCGCCTGGGCCGTCTTCCTCTCGCTGGGGATGAGCTCCGGCGTGGGGCTCATCTTCGGCATCTACCCCGCGGCTCGCGCCGCGAGGTTGGATCCCGTCGAGGCCATGCGCAGCGAGTAGCACCGGGCCGCTACGGCGCGGCCGCCACGCCCACCGGGCAGCTCACACCCGTGCCGCCCAGGCCGCAGTACCCGTTCGGGTTCTTCGCCAGGTACTGCTGGTGGTAGTCCTCGGCGTAGTAGTACTCGGGCGCCTGGCGCACTTCCGTGGTGATGGGCCCGTAGCCCGCCTGGCCGAGCACCTTCTGGTACGCCTCGCGCGAGGCCTCCACCTGCCGGTGCTGCTCCTCGGTGGTCCAGTAGATGGCCGAGCGGTACTGGGTGCCCGTGTCGTTGCCCTGGCGCATGCCCTGGGTGGGATCGTGGCTCTCCCAGAAGACCTTCAGGAGCGCCTCGAAGGAGAGCTTGCGGGGATCGAACACCACGCGGACCACTTCGGTGTGGCCGGTGCGACCCGAGCACACCTCCTCATAGGTGGGGTTGGGCGTCAGGCCTCCGGCGTAGCCCACGGACGTGGAGTAGACGCCCGGGGTCTGCCAGAACTTGCGCTCGGCTCCCCAGAAGCAGCCCAGGCCGAAGACGGCCTCCTGCATGCCCTCGGGGAGGGGCCCCTCGAGGGGGGTGCCGTTGACGTGGTGCCGGGCGGGGACCTGCATCCGGGTGGAACGGCCGGGAAGGGCCTCCGCCGGGCTGGGGAGCTTCTGCTTGTGGGGATTGAGGAGTTGCCACATGCCGCCGAGTCTAGCGCCGGGGGTGGGCTCGCGCCGCTCTTCCTGTTCTGTCGTCTCGTGGGCAGACGGGCACTTGGGGGAGCGCCGACTGGGTTACAGTGAGGATCCGATGACGGCCTCCGATTCCTCTCCCCCTGACTCCTCCGAGCCGTCCGCCGCCAGCCGTCCCCGTCTGCTCATCAACGGGGAGCTCGTGCGTCCGGAAGATCTGGGCCGAACCCTGCCCGTGACGGTCCAGCGCCGCATGAGCGTCGAGCAGGACCGCGCCGACCGGACCCCGGAGTACGTGCCCATCATCCGCAAGCGCCGTCCCCTCTGGATGCTGGTCCTCGCGGTTGGCCTCGGGGCGGCCCTGCTCCTGGCCCTGGTCCTGTGGCTCCGGTGGACGTGAGTGCGCGCTAGGGAGCGGCCTCGCAGCCACAGCCGCAGCGGTCGCTGAAGTAGTTCGGCTTGGCGGGGGGCGTGGTGTCCTCCGGATTCGGGCAGACGAACCGGATGCGAGCGCACTGCTCGGGATCCCGCGACACGTAGTACCGGTTCGCATCCTCGTAGTCGCAGCGCTTGTTCGCCTCGTCCTCCAGCGGCCGGGCCTCCGGGTCCACCGGCGGCGCCCCGGCCGTGCTGCTCCCGGCGCATCCCACCGTGCCCACCCCCAGCAACGCCGCTCCCACCGCCAGCCACCCCACCCACCTCGTACCCATGCCCATGACTCCCTCCTAATGGAGTGGGGAAGATCGGCCGCCGGGGGGCAACGGGGAAGGGGGCGGGCGGGCAGGCGAGGCCTGATCCGGGTGCTCCAGCCGTCCCGGAGGGAAGACCAGAGGTGAATTTTCCTCCGAAGGGGCTTCGGGGTAGAGGGGACTCCCCCATGAGCAGCCGGACCATGAAGGTGAAGCAGCAGGGCCCCCCGTCGGGCCGGACGAAGACGAGCAAGACGTCCCCCGGGAACAAGACTCCCAAGCCCTCCAAGTCCTCCAAGGCGTCTTCTTCCGGGGGCCTGAAGTGGCCGGGCCGGATCCTGGGCGCGCTGTTCCTGGGGCTCGTGGTGTTCGTGTCCTACGAATACGCGCGCCTTCCGGACGCCGAGCCGCTGCTCAAGCAGAACCCGAAGACGACGGCCCTCATCGAGCAGCGTGCCGAGGAGGCGCGTGCCGCCAACCAGAAGCCCCGGCGCCGGCAGACCTGGGTGAGCCTGTCCAACGTGTCCAAGCACGCCATCGCCGCGGTGGTGCTCTCCGAGGACGCGAGCTTCTTCCTCCATGAAGGTGTGGACACCAAGGAGTTGGAGAACGCCCTGGACGATGCGGTCCGCCAGGGGAAGCTGGGGCGGGGGGCGTCCACCATCACCCAGCAGCTGGCCAAGAACCTGTGGCTGTCCACGGACCGCAGCCTGTTGCGCAAGGCGAAGGAGCTGGTGCTCACGCGGCGGCTGGAGAAGGCGCTGCCCAAGCGCCGCATCCTCGCGCTCTACCTGAACGTGGTGGAGTGGGGGAACGGGGTGTACGGCATCGAGGCGGGAGCCCGGGAGCACTTCGGGGTCTCCGCCGCGGAGCTCAGCCCGGCGCAGGGCGCCCTCCTCGCGTCCATGCTGCCCGCGCCCCGGCGGCGCTCGCCGGCCTCGGGCTCGCCGGCCCTCAAGAAGCGGGCCCACTGGGTCATCGAGCAGATGCAGGGGGTGAAGCGGCTGGATGCGCAGCAGGCCGCCGCCGCGCACGCGGAGATCGACGCGCTGATGGGCGGCAAGAAGGCGGACGAGGGCGGGGACGACGAGGAGACGTGAGCCCCGAGCAAAAGAATCCGCCTTGAAGTACATGTGGCCGCGCTGCTGGCGCTCTTCGTCCGCCGCGTCGCTTTCAGGAGCCAGGGATTCGCGTATGCCAGTCGTGCCTCAGACCAACAGCGTGGGGTTCCGGGAGATCCCGGGCAAGGGCCGTGGCGTGGTGGCGCTGCGTGGTTTCGCCCCGGGCGAGGCGGTGGAAGTGGTGCCGGCGATCATCATCCCCAAGAAGGACCTGCCCGTGCCCCTGAGTGGGACGGTGTTCGATCGCTACCTGCTGTACTGGAGCGACGAGCCCGGCCGGGAGTTCGCCATCGCGGGGGGGCTGCTCATGCTCTACAACCACTCGGCGCGGCCCAACGTCAAACTGAAGGACGGCCCGTACCCGAACACGTTCCTGGTGGAGGCCCTGCGGCAGATCGACCCTGGAGAAGAGCTGACGTTCGACTACAATTGCGAGCTGGGGTTCCAGCCGATCTGACCCTCCTTCCCCTCCACTCACGAGCTCCCGATGCTGTCCGTCCTCCTGGCCGTGTTGCTCACCCAGGCCCCGCCCGCGCCGCCGCGGCAGCAGGGCGTCCCCATCGGAAAGGGCAAGACACCCCCCACGGTGCGCCTCACCGCTCCCTCGGGCGGTTGGACGGTGGACCGGATGCTGCTCGTGGAGGGAACGGTGAGCGACACCACCATCGATCCGGTGGTGCTCTCCATCAACGGCGACCGCTACCTGATGCGCACCTTTGGCGGGCGCTTCCGGCGCAAGTTCCCCGCCGCCAGCGGCAAGAACGTCGTCACGGTCATGGCCACCAACCAGGGGGGCACCACGCGCGCCCAGGCCACCAGCTACGCGCAGATTCCCCCCGTGCCCCTCAAGGCCATCCTCACCAGTGACACCGAGGGCGTCTACACGGACCTGCACATCTACGAGCCTACCCAGGACAGCCTCACGCCGGGCAAGGACGGCAAGGGCGCGCAGCTGGACCTGCGCAAGATGGCGCACGTGTACTGGGCCAACACCGAGAGCCCCAGCGGGGGCACCTTCTTCCTCAACGAGCAGGGCGAGTCGTCCTTCGACGATCCCGCCTACGGCCCCTACCTCTACGTGCACCGGGCCCCGCCCCAGGGCCTCTACCTCATCGCCACCAACTACTGGCCCAGCGGCGACAAGGCCCACACCGTGGCCACGCTCAACGTGGCGCTCTACGAGGGCACGCCCCAGGAGGTGCGCCGCATGGTGCGCATTCCGCTCGCCACGCCCGGCTCCACGCGCGTGCTCGCGTGGGTGAACGTGCTGGGCGAGGGCAAGGCCGAGGTGTACGTGCCCGGCCAGGGCCCGGTCCCCAAGTCCCCCGCGTGGCCCGTCAACCTGGAGGACGCCGTCAAGACGCTCACCCAGGGCGGCGGCTCGGACGAAGGCGAAGGCGAGTGAGGGCCCCGGCCCGCCATGCTCTCCCTGCTCCTGCTCCTGTCGCTCCACGCCGCGCCCGCCGGCTCCGACGAGGCCCCGCTGCGCCGCGAGGTGGCCCGCGTGGCGATCGCCCAGGTGCGCCAGATGGATCCCTCGTGGCACCCGGCGCAGCGTGATTGCGCGGGCTTCGTGCGTTTCGTCTTCCGCGGTGCCTACCGGCGCTGGCGCCCCGAGCGGCTCGCCACGCCCCTGTGGCGCGATGACCGGGGCCAGCCCAGTGACTTCGCGGACGCCGAGACGCTGCTCGCCCAGGCCTTCGTGCCGCTCGGCCGGGACGGGGCCACGCGCGAATCGTTGCGCACCGGGGACGTGGTGGCCTTCCGCCTGGAGCGCGACGCCGGCCCCGTCTTCCACCTGATGCTCGTGGTGCGCCCCGAGGACAAGGCGCATGCCCCCACGCGCGTCGTCTATCATCCGGGGGAGCCGGGCGCCGCGGTGCGCACCGGCGTCCTCCAGTCGCTCGTCACCGAGGCGCCCCTGGAGTGGCGTCCGGTGCCTCAGAACACCGCCTTCCTCGGCTTCTTCCGCTTCAAGGAGTGGACACGATGAACCCTCCCTCATCCCCGCCGGGAGCTCCGCCGCCCCCCGCGCCTCCGGGCCGCAAGGGACCTCCCCGCGCCCTGCTCGTGGGCGCCGGCGTCGCCGTGCTCGCGGGCGTGTTCGCCGCCGCCTTCTTCCTCGGCCGGGGCAGTGCTCCCGCCCCGTCGTCCTCCGGCAACCCCAGCGCCCCCGCGTCCTCCGGCGAGGCCTCGAGTGGCACGGGCCTGTTGCAAGCCCTGCCACCCGCGCCCGACAAGCCCCGGAAGATGGACGTGCCCTCCGAGGCCGTACGCCCCGCCTTCTGGGTGGACGTCTACACGCCGGGCGAGGTGCGCGAGGCGCTCACGGGCAACACGTGGCTCCAGGAGCAGCTGCGCAAGCCGCTCGGCCAGGGCTTCGTGGGCGGCTGGGCCGCGATGCTCGGCACCCGGAGCGAGGAGCTCGGCCTGGGCTTCAAGGGCGCCGTATTCGACGTGCTCGCCGGACAGCTCCTCTCGGCCCCCTTCCGCGTGGTGTGGTTCTCCGGAGACACCCGCACCGGCACTCCCGCCATCCTCGTGCCCGAGCCCGGCAACACCGTCATGGCCGCCTTCGACGGCATGGCCGGGGCGGTGCGCCGCGACGTGCTCACGGCCGACGCGTGTCCGGGAGGGCAGGGCGAGGTGCCGGGCAAGGGCTTCACGCTGACGCGCTGGCTCGTGGCCGAGCAGTCCCTGTGGGCGGCGCGCACGGATGACCGGATGGTGTTCGGCCGGAGCCCGGCCGTCGTGCTGCAGGGCCTGTGCGAGCCCCACCTGGACCTGGAGCCGCCCGAGGAGGTGGACCTGGAGCTGGGCTTCTCCCCCGAGGCGCTCGGCCGCGAGGCGCAGCTGCTCACGCACGTGATGGGGGTGTCCCAGGGCATCCGCTTCCAGTTCGCCGCCGAGGGCAACCGGCTGGTGGGCCGGGGCATCACCGGGCCCGTGGCGGACGATCCCCGGCTGGACAGCGCCCCCCTGTCCGAGGAGCTGCTCAAGCTCATCCCCGAGGAGACGCCCGTGCTGCTGGCGCTCCAGCTCAAGCTGCCCGAGCTGCTCGACGCGGACAGCCTCAAGACGTTCTGGGCGGGCGGGGGCGCGGACATGGCGGTGCGCACGCGTCAGGTGGCGCTGGTGTGGACGCCCCGGGGGGATGCGAGCCTGCCTTCCGAGGTGGCCCTCATCTGGGGCCGGCCCGAGGACGCGGTGGCGCTCGACACGCTCTTCTCCGGACCCAACCGGATGGAGCGCGAGACGCTGTGCGGCCACCACGTGCTGGCCTCCACCCCCGCCGTGCTCGAGCGGCTGCGCAAGGCGTGCGCGGGCCAGGTGCCCAACCTGCTGCACGCGGCTCCCCCCGTCGTGGCGGGGCTGCGCGAGAAGGGCTCGGTGTCCTTCGGCGTGCGCACGGGCACGTTGCTCGGCGGGTTGATGGTGGACGGGTACACGTCGCAGGTGTCCTCCGGAGAAGGCGCGAAGCCGCCCGCGCGCAAGGTGCCCGCGGAGATCGAGGCCGCGCGCAAGGATCTCGAAACGCTTCCGTACATCGGCCTGCGCGGCACGGTGGATGGCAACCGGCTGGTGCCGGGAGGGTTTGGTTCATGAAGTCCATCGCTCGCATCGCGGCCCTGGCCGCGCTGGTGTCCGCCGGGATGGCCGCGGCCAAGCCGCTCTACATCACCGTCCCCCGCGCCTACGGCAGCCACGAGCCCGTCGCCGTGGACGTGGCCTTCGAGAGCAAGGGGCCCGTGGAGCTGCGGGTGCTCAAACCCGACAACCTCCAGGCCTTCATCCGCGCGCAGGGCGACATCCGCCGCGCGTACGAGACGCCGCCCACGCTCGCTAATCCGGGCAACGCGCTCAGCCGCGGCCTCAACGCCACGCGCTCCCCGGGCACCTTCCTGCTCAACGCGCTCGACACCGGCTTCCGCGAGGCGGTGGCGCCGCGTCTGCCCGCGCGGCCTCCCGCGCCTCCGGGCCAGCCGCTCGCCCGCGTGGCCGAGGGCGCGCGCAAGCTCGTGGGCGTGCCCGCCGGCTTCACCGCGGTGCGCAGCCAGTGGTTGAACCTGGACCTGGGCGGCACGGATTCCGAGTTCAGCGTGCCGGGCTTCGACACCTCCTTCTACAACAGTGGCTTCCAGGAGCGCCGGGTGACGCTCGCGCCCCTGCCGACCGGCACCTACCTGGTCCAGCTCGTCCAGGGCCGCGTGGAGGGACAGGTGGTGCTCGTCGTCACGGATCTCACCGTGCAGCTCAAGCAGACGGATGGCCAGGTGCTGGTGCGCGTGGCGGGGAGGGATCAGCGGCCCCGCGTGGGCGCCCAGGTGCAGGTGTACCTGCCCAACGGCAAGGGCCCCACGGGCACCACGGACGCGCAGGGCGAGGTGCGGCTGCCCGTGCAGGAGCCACGCATCATCGCCACCGCCACGGCCGGCGGGGACACGGCGCTGGTGGACACGGACTTCTATTCGTCGCTCGCGGTGGCGCCCGACGTGTTCATCTACAGCGACCGGCCCATCTACAAGCCGGGCGACGAGGTGCGCTTCCGCGGGCTCGTGCGCCAGCCGGACAGCTACCTCGCGCGCCTGTTCACCCCCCGCCGCCGCGACGTGGCGGTGAAGCTCGTGTCGGCCGAGGGCCGCGAGGTGAAGACGCAGGCGCGGGTGGACGAGTTCGGCGCCTTCAACGGCAGCGTGAAGGTGCCCGAGGATCTGGGCACCGGCGTGTTGCGCGTCACGGCCGAGCTGGACAGCCAGCCGCACCAGGGCGAGGCGCGCGTGCAGGACTACGTGAAGCCCACCTTCTACCTGGAGCTGCGGCCGGAGTCGGAGACGGTGGTGCCGGGCCAGTCCATCAAGGCCACGGTGCAGGCGCGCCGGTATGACGGGGCCGTGCCTCCGCAGACGCGCTACGAGGTGTTCCTCTACCGCACGCTGCTGGACGCGCCGGCCTGGGTGGATGACGCGGGCCTGGGCGGGCAGGGCAGCGCGGTGACGTACGGCAGCGCCTCCACCACGGAGGGCAAGCTGAGCGTGCCCGAGCGCCTGTACTCCACGGTGGCCCAGCGCGAGGTGGAGGAGGACCCGTGGGCGAGCGCCGCGACGTTCGATGCCGAGGGCAACGCGGTGATCGAAATCCCCGTGCCCGCGCTCAAGCCGGGCGAGGAGCGCCTGCCCTACCGCTACACCCTCACGGTGCGCGCGCGGGATGACCAGAAGACGTTCGCCAACGCGAGCGCCACCTTCTTCCTGTCCAAGGTGGAGGTGCTGGGCAGCGCGCGCTACTCGGCGGCGGTGGTGAAGAAGGGCGGCGAGGCGACGTTGAGCGTGCGTGCCACCACGCTGTCCGGCAAGCCCTACGGCGTCACGCCGGGCGAGGTGGAGTTCGTGCTGCGCCGCGCGGATGGCGAGGAGAAGAGCCTGGGCAAGAAGAGCTTCACCACGGGGCCGGACGGCACGGTGCGCGAGAAGGTGCCCACCTCGGACGCGGGCGCGGTGCTGGCGCGCGTCACGGTGAAGGACAAGGGCGGCGAGACGTGGACGGGCGAGGAGCAGCTGCTCGTCATCGGCGCGGAGAGCGAGCCGGTGGCGCAGGTGCCCACGCTGACGCTGGCGGCGCTCGCGAGCACGCTGTCTCCGGGCGACACGGCGCAGCTCGTGGGCCTGCTGCCCCAGGGCTGGGGCCCCAACGGCACGGACGGCGGCCCGGTGTGGGTGACGCTCACGGGCGCGGGGGTGTACGGCACGAAGCTGCTCGAGCTGAAGGGCCGCACGCTCGTGTACGACTTCGAGGTGGAGAAGCGCTTTGGCAGCGCGGTGTACGCGTCGGTGGCGTACCCCACGGCGGCGGGCGGCTGGGAGGAGCGCACGGTGGGCTTCCGCATCGTCCCCGCCGAGCGCACGCTGCGCGTGTCGTTGCAGCCCCGGCGCGCCGAGGCCACGCCCCTCACCGAGCAGGTCATCGACCTCCGGGTGACGAACCACGAGGGCGAGGGCGTGGTGTCGCAGGTGTCCGTGGGCGTGGTGGACAAGGCCGTCTACGCCATCCAGAGCGAGTTCCGGCCCAAGGTGCTCGACTTCTTCTACCCGCCGGGCCGCGACAACGTGGCCACCTTCGTGTCCTCCGAGTTCCAGGGCTACGGCTACGGCGAGGCCATCGCCCGCAAGCTCTCGGGGCTGCCGGACCATGCCTTCGCCTCCATCAAGCCGCCCACGCGGCAGGCCAAGGATCTGGAGCGCGACACGGCCTTCTGGAGCCCCTCCATCGTCACGGACCGGGACGGCCGGGCCACGGTGCGCTTCAAGCTGCCCTCCAACCAGACGCTCTGGGTGGTGACGGGCGTGGCGGCGGACACCTCGGGCCGCTTCGGCGAGGGCACGGCGGAGTTCGCCACGCGCGGCGGGCTCGCCCTGTACGCGGCGCTGCCGCAGTTCCTCCGCCAGGGTGACGAGGCGCGCGCGTCGGTGCGCCTGTCGGCGGGGGAGAAGTCTCCGGACAGCCAGCAGTTGAACGTGCGGCTCGTGGCGTCGGGCGTGCTCGACGCCGCCGAGGATCAGCGCAAGGTGCAGCTCGCCAAGGGGGGAGAGCAGGTGCTGCCCCTGTCCCTGAAGACGAAGGGCGCGGGCATGGCGCAGCTCGCCGTGGAGGTGACGGGGGGCAAGGAGCCGTTGAGGGACAGGCACGTGCTGGACGTGCGCCCGGCGGTGCTCGAGGAGCCGGTGAAGGTGTCGAAGTGGGGCGGCGGCGAGCTGTCCCTGCCCGCGGCGCCGAGCGCGACGGTGGCGGACGTGGAGCTGGTGTTGCAGCCGTCGATCGTGGACGCGGCGCTCGCCAACGTGCGGGAGCTGCTCACCTACCCGTACGGGTGCCTGGAGCAGCTCGTGTCCACCACGGTGCCCAACGTGGCGCTGTACCAGACGCTCAAGAAAGCGGGCGCGCTGGAGTCGCTCGACACGGACAGCCAGGGGCTGCTCGCCGAGGCGCGCAGCCGCGCGGTGCAGGGCACGGCGCGCATCCTGGACATGGGGGTGAAGGGCGGCGGCTTCACCTGGTTCAGCGGCTACAACCAGGCGGACCTGCCCATGACGCTCATCGCGCTGGACGGGCTCGCGTACGCGATGGAGGCGGGGCTCGTGGACCGCAACGAGCCGCGCATCACCGAGAGCCTGCGCTGGCTGGAGGCCCAGGAGGGCCTGCCCTTCGAGTGGGACGCCACGCGGGCGTGGGTGCTGGCGCGCATGGACGGCGAGCGGCAGGCGGCCCGGGTGCGCGCGCTGGTGGAGGCCGCGCCGCCGGGAGATCTCTACCCGCTGGCGCTGGCGGTGCTGGCGGCGGAGAAGGCGGGGGTGATGAAGGAGCCCGCGCTCAAGAGCCGCATCGACACGCTGGTGGCCCAGAGCAACGAGGGCTTCGTCACGCTGGCGAAGCTGCCCGCGCCGAGCGAGGCCATGTGGCGCTATCCGCTGCGCCGGGTGGGCCTCACGGCGATCCTCGCCCACGCGGCGTCCTTCGGGAACCTGGACGTGGCCAAGGCGCGCCGGCGGCTGCTGGAGGCGCTGTCGGAGCCGGGGCTGTCCACCTTCGACAGGAGCACGGCGCTGCTGCACTCGCTGTGGCTCGTCGAGCGGGACGCGAAGGAGTTCCGCAAGCTGCCGCCGCCCGAGGTGAAGGGCACGAAGACGCCGGTGCGCTTCAGCCCGCGGGGCATGGGGCTGGTGGCGGTGCTGGAGCCGGGCACGCGCGGGGTGCAGGTGGCGGACTTCCAGGGCGTGGCGAGCCTGCGGGGCACGGCGGCCACGCCGCTCGCGGACGTGAAGCCCATGGCCGAGGGCATGAGCCTCACGCGCGCCTATTACGTCCTGCGCGAGGGCGGCAAGGTGCGGCTCGAGCCGGGGGCTTCGCTCAACCAGGGCGAGGTGGTGTACGTGGAGCTGACGCTGGACGCGCGTGGGGAGAACCGCGACCGCTCGGCGTACTACGTGGTGGAGGACGCGGTGCCGGCGGGCTTCGTGCCGCTCGTCGAGGACAAGGAGTACCGGGCGGCTCCGCACGAGCTGCCCCTGGCCCCCGAGGCGCTCAAGCGCCGCTCGCTCAGTCCCCAGCGCGCCACGTTCTTCTTCGAGGAGCCGGCGTGGTGGAGCGACAGTCCGCGCACGGTGGGCTACGTGATGCGGGCGCAGTTCGTGGGCAGCTTCTCCGCGCCGCCCGCCGTCATCGAGGACATGTACGTCACGAGCATCCGCGGCCGTACGGGCACGGACGTGCTGAAGGTGGCGCCCTCGCAGACGGACGTGGGGCCGGGCGGAGGGTGAGGGGGTGATGGGGTGGGCCGCGGTCACGGCCGTCGTGCTGGCGGCCACCCCCGTCTTCGTCACCCGGGGCGACGTCACCCCCGAGGTGGCGCTGCGCACCGAGGCGGAGGCCACCTGGCGCTCGCTGGAGGCGCGCTACGTGGCCGAGGCGGGAGGCGCGCCCGCCCGGGCACCGGCCACCGTGCTGCTCAAGCGCGGGGAGACGCTGTTGCCCTCGCGCAACGGGCAGGGCCGGCCGGGAGTGGTGGAGCTGCGGCAGGACAGCGCCGGGGTGCTGGACACGCGGCTGCGCGTGGCGCTCCGGCACGAGCTGGCGCACCAGCTGCTCTGGTGGGCCTGTCCGGCGTCGGCGGAGGACCGGCTGTTCCACGAGGCCTTCGCGCTGGCGGTGAGCGGCGAGCTGGCCGAGTGGCGCGAGGCGCCCTACCAGTCGCTGACGAGTGCCTCGGTGGAGCTGGCGCGGAGTCCGGACGTGGACACGCCACGGGCGCGCCGGGCGCTGGCGCGCGTGCTGAACGAGGACGCGGGCTTCCCGAGGGCGCTGACGCGGCGGCTGCGGCAGTGCCAGGAGGGGACGCGCTGGACGGTGCCGCTGTCGGTGGGAGAGCTGGCCGGACACGCGGAGCGGAGCGCCGCTCAGGCCACGGTGGTGCTCAGCCGGCACTCGGGCGAGGTGCTCTTCTCCGAGGGGGCGTTCCGCACGGCCATGCCCTACGGCTCGACGCTCAAGCCCTTCGTGGTGGCGGGGAGCACGGAGGCGCCTCCGGTGCTCGCGCCCCGAGCGGAGGTGGCGGAGTGGGGGTGCGGCGAGCGGATGCCGGAGCGGATGGACGTGAGGACGGCGCTCCTGCGCTCGTGCAACGGCTACTTCCTGGACTGGGAGGGGAAGGGGAGCGCGCCGAGGGCCTTCGGGGCCTGGGGGCCGGTGCTGTCGGCGGTGGGCCTGTCGAGCGAGCCGCTGGACATGGCGGATGCCATCGGCCTGCGCGCGACGCTGAGCCTGTCTCCATGGGGGTTGGCGCAGGCGTACCGGTTGCTGGCCGAGGCGCGGCCGGACGTGCTGACGTGGCTCGCGGACAACGCGGCGCGGGGGACGCTGTCGGAGCTGCCCGCGTCGAAGGACTACGCGGGCGTGGCGACGAAGACGGGGACGGTGCGGGACGCGGAGAGCCGGCCGGTGCTCGGGTGGATTGTCGCGGTGGACGCGGACCTGGTGGCGGTGGTGGCGAGGCCGGGGAAGATGCCGAGGGCCT
Organism: Cystobacter fuscus; assembly: GCF_044360685.1. GTDB lineage: Bacteria > Myxococcota > Myxococcia > Myxococcales > Myxococcaceae > Cystobacter > Cystobacter fuscus_C. The sequence goes on from NZ_CP043491.1 coordinate 4,499,975, forward strand.
TCGCGGACGAGGTGCCCCGGCTGCTCGCGCGGGTGCGGAGCCAGCGAGGGGGGCTGGAGGCGGCGCGGGTGCAGGTGCTGGGGCTGGTGTCCCCGGACGCGGTGGAGGCGCGGTGCCCGGGGGCGGGCTTCGTGCTGGAGGACGGCACGCCGCGGGCGGTGCCAGGAGACTTCACGAAGCTGGAGCCGTGGGTGAGGAAGGGCGGGGCGGTGTGCCTGGGCAGTCCCTGGCGGGTGCGCTTTCCCGAGGTGCCCGCGGGCCGTGACTACGCGGGGGTGCTCACCTGGTCGCCGCCGCCGCCCTACGCGCCCCCGGCGGGAGTGCCCACGAGCCCCACGGCGCTCAAGGCGAGGCGGGGCTCGGCGTATGTCTTTCGCACCACGCGGCTGCAATACACGGCCGGGGTGGTGACGGCGGAGGACGCGGCGGTGAAGGGGGAGGCGAGGGTGGCGTTGGCACGGGTGGTGGCACACAACGAGCGGCACGCGGACAGCCGTCACCCGGGCCGGGCCGTCTGCGATACGACGCATTGCCAGTCCTTCCAGGGCACGGTGCGCATCGCGCCCGAGGACGCGCGGGCCTTGCGGTTGCCGGCGCTGCGCTGGCGCGAGTGGCTGACCTTCTCCAAGGGAGGACAGGAGCCCTGGACGCAGACGCGTCCGCGCGCGCAGGTGGAGTCCCTGTTGGGCCGGGGCGTGACGGCGGTGCGCTTCGCCGGGGGGCGCGTGCACTACCTGCGCACGAGGAGCGAGGGCGGAGCGGTGTTCGACGCGCCCGAGTCCCTGCCCTGTGAGGTGTTGCGCTCCACGCTGAAATTGCCCGCGTGTCCCCGGAGCGCGGCCTTCGAGGGCTCGCGCGTCACGTTCCAGGGACAGGGCCAGGGACATGGCGAGGGGCTCGACGTCGAGGCGGCGAAAGCGAGCGGGGCCCCACAGGAACAACTCCTGGAGACCGCCTACGGCGCCCGGTGAGTGAGAGAACGCACCCTTCCCAGGACATCACCTTCCCGCCGTTTCACCCCGCGCGTTCGGGCCCCGAGGCCACCAGAGGGCACCCAGCCTCAACGCGAGCGCGTCGAACGGCTCCGCGAAAACCTCCTGGTCGCCCGTGTGCCGGGCGATGAGCCGCCAGCCCCGAGCTCGTCGGCGATGGATCTCCAGGGTCTGGGTGGGCGGGTCCACCAGCCAGACATGGCCCACGCCCTCGCGGTGATAGAACGGAAGTTTGCGCTCCCGGTCGATGCTCACCGACGCGGGGGAGAGGATCTCGCAGACCCAGTCCGGAGCGATCGTGGCGAAGGGCGCATCCTTGAAGGAGGGAACTGGCACCCGCTCGCGGCGCCACCCGGCGAGATCCGGAACGAGGACGTTTCCGCCCAGGTGAAGCTCCGGCTCGTAGAGGAGCCACCAGCCGCCACGCGTCTCGGGCTGTCCCAGATCGAAGGCCATGCCCAACAGGGCACTGAGCGCCAGGCCCACTCGCGCATGTGGCAGGGCGGGCCTCGGTGAGGCCACCAGTTCGTCCTCCAGGATTTCCCCCACCCATCCGACCGGCAGCGCCTCGATGTCCTCATAGGTCGCCGCGCGCCTGCTCTTCTTCATGTCCGACCCCCGCTCCTGGTGAGCCCGTGGCTTGCCCGAAGCGGGCTCACCATGTGACTTCTCCCATTCTACGCCGGGGTCTGACTTCTAAAGGAGGGGAACACCGTCACGGCGTGCCCCATCGGACAGGTGTGCCCCACGCCGAGCTTCCGCAGGGGCAGATACACCCGGAGCCGCACCGTGGCCGCTCCTGACGAGGGCTCAGCAGGTGCGGTTACAGGAGGCCTCGCAAGAGCTGCGCCGCGATACACATTGCGCGATCGCCGACGAGTTGTTGCCAGCGCTGTTCAGGCAGGTCTGATAGGTGGGGTTGCACGTCGAACAGCAGACGAGACAGGCGAGGCCGACACACGCCTCGGCCTCTTGCGCGGGAAGGGCCACGGCGCCGAGCGCGCCCAGGGTCAGTCCAAGAAACCCCATCTTCAATGTCTTCATCATGGTTCAACTCCTCGACCTGGTTGTGACGGTGGGTTCAGTCCTTCAGGGTCTGGCCGCCGGGCGGCCAGCTTTCGACTCTCCACTTGCTCCGTGAACTGTCCGGGAGAACGAGGCGGGGTCAGCAAATGCGGACGCAGCTGCTCTCGCAAATGGAACGCTGCGCATTGCAGATTTCGATCCCCACCCTGGTGTTGCCGGAGCTGTTCAAGCACAGCTGGAACCGCGGGTTGCAGGTCGAACAGCAGTCACCTCTTCCTCCCGCCATCTGGGCCGGTTCGTTCGCCGCGGCTTCCCGCGCGGGAGCGGCCACGGCGCCGAGCGCGCCCAGCGCCAGTCCGAAGAGTCCCATCTTCAATGTCTTCATCATGTTGAATCTCCTGGTGATTGGTTTGGACTGGCGAAAACCCTCTGAGGACTCGAGCGTCAGCAAGTCCGCTTGCAGGTGCTCTCGCATTCCTGGCGCTGCATCGTACAGATGAGGAGGGTGTTGATGTCGCCGCCCGCGTTGGTGATGCAGCGCTGGTATCTGGGGTTGCAGGACGAGCAGCAGAGCGGCTGCGCGATCACCTGCGCCTCGGCTTCATGCGCGGGGAAGGCCACGGCGCCGAGCGCGCCCATCGCCAGTCCGAAAAGTCCCATCTTCAATGCCTTCATCATGGTTCAATTCCTTTGACTGATTGTGTTCTGCTGGTTGTGACAGGGGTTCAGCTCTTCGTGCTCTTGCCGTCAGGCGACCAGTTCGCGACTCCCTGTTCCGCCAGGCGAGGGTCTCCCGAGCAGGATTCAGGGCTTCAGCGATGCCGGGAGTCCTGTTCAATTCCCGTCTTCATCCATATGCCTGGAAACGTTACGATTTGTCAAACCGGATGAATACACCCAGACTGTTATTGGTTTCTCATTGCCCGAGTCCGTCTCCAGTTTCTGAAAAAGTACGCATCGTCCCGGGTGCTCATCCCCGCGCGAGCGTGCCGTGCGAGTCTATGTCCGGTCTCGCGTCGCCGAAGCACCAACCCATCGTCTCTCCCCACCTGCCCAAGCCCGCCGGTCCCTACTCCCCCGGAGTGTCCGGCCCGCGCGCGCATGGCGGGGCAACCCGCCTCCAGGCACGGACTTCCCGAGCGGTCTTCCGGATTGACCTTCCGGGTCTGTACATCCGCCCGACATCCGGAGTAGGAAAGCGGGGTGTGGGAGGAGGCCAGATGAGTGACACGAGGGACTGGAAGGGCCAGCGCGTCGGCCCGTACTGGATTGGCGAGCGGTACCTGGAGATGCCCGAGGACGAGTGCCAAATCCACGAGGCGCACCACGTGGAGACGGGGGTTGCCGCGCTGGCGGTGATCCCTCCCGGCGGTGATGACTGGCGCCTGCCCACGACCTGGAGCCTGCGGACCACGAACTTCCCCGAGCCCGGCGTCCTCATCCTGGACGCCGAGTCAGGGGCCGACGCTCCGGCGCCGACCACGCACGAGCTGGCCCTGGGCGCCATCCGCACGGCAGGGGCCCTCGCGAGCCTTGATGCTTCGGGAGAAGCCCCGCCGCACTTCGCGCGGAAGTCGCCTCCCGCGCGTGCACCTTACCCGGGCCTGTGCTGGGCCCTCGTGGGAGTGGGGCTCGTGTTCGCGGCGGGACTCGCTTTGATGCTCTGGCCGGACACCCCCGGCCCAACTCCGGTGCACTTCGCACACGACAGGGGACTGCCGTTGCTCCCGGAGGAGCCCATCGCCTTCGGCAACGCGCGGGGGCCCTCCATGCCCATCGTGATCGGCTATCCCATGCCGGAGAAACCCTTCAAGCAACAGGCGACGCCGCCCTGCATCCCCGTGACGGAAGTAGAGATTCGGGGTGGCTGCTGGATCCTGCACACCCAGAGCGCCCCCTGCCCTCGCAGCACCGCCGAGTACCAGGGCAAGTGCTACATCCCCTCCAAGAAGGAAGAGCCCCAGCCACGGTCGGTTGAACAGTGATGAGAAGGGCGCGTCCTTGAGGGTAGGCCCACCCGGGCTGCGCTCGGGCGAAACGGCTGCTCTTCACGGGCCGCTACCTCCGGAGCCGCACCGTGGCCACTCTTGACGGGGGCTCAGCAGGTGCGGAGACAGACGCTCTCACAATAGCTGCGGTCCCGCACACAGGAAGAGATCGCCGACGAGTTGTTGCCAGCGCTGTTCAGGCAGGCCTGGTACCTGGGGTTGCACAGCGAGCAGCAGACGGTATTCGGCGTCTGGGCCTCGGCCTCTTGCGTGGGAAAGGCCACGGCACCCAACGCGCCCAGGGCCAGCCCGAAAAGTCCCATCTTCAATGCCTTCATCATGTTGAATCTCCTGGTGTTTGGTTGGAAACGGCGAAACCCCTCTGACGGACCCGGCGCGCTAGCACCCCGGCTTGCAGGTGCTCTCGCAAGAACTGCGCTGCATCAGGCAGATGGAGTCTCCCATCATGCCGGTGGACTTGGCCATGCAGCGCACATAGTTGGGGTTGCAGTACGAGCAGCAGGTGAGTGGCGGCTGCGCCGGGGTCGTCTGCGCCTCGGCCACCTGCGTGGGAAGCGCCACGGCGCCGAGCGCGCCCATCGCCAATCCGAAAAGTCCCGCCTTCAATGCCTTCATCATGTTGAATCTCCTGGTGGTGGGTTGGGGGCGGCGAAACCCCGCTGACGGACACGGCGTGCTAGCACCCCCGCTTGCAGGTGCTCTCGCAAGAGGTGCGAGTCACCGTACAGCTGGCGATCAGCATCGGGCTGGTGCCAGCGCTGATCAAGCACTGCTGGAACATCGGGTTACAGGCCGAGCAGCAGCCGATGTACTTGGCCGGTTCGACCGCCGCGGCTTCCTGCGCGGGAAGGGCCACGGCGCCGAGCGCGCCCATCGCCAGTCCGAAAAGTCCCGCCTTCAATGCCTTCATCATGGTTCAACTCCTTTTAGTGTTTGTGTTTACCGGCCGTGACGAGGGGTTCACCCTCTTCATGGTCTTGCCGTCAGGCGGCCAGCTCGCGACGCCCTGTTCCGCCGAGCGAGGGTCTCCCGAACAGGATTCAGGGCTGTCTGGAGTCCTCATGAATTCCCGGCTTCATCTTTATGCCGGGAACGTTGCGACTTGTCAAACTGGAACAATGCAGCCAGGCTGTTCTTGGTTTCTCATTGCCCGGGTTCGCACTCAGTTTCTGATAAAACGTGCATCGTCCCGGGAGAGCCTCCCCGCGCGAGTGAGCTGTGCGAGTCTGTCTCCCGGTCCCGCTGATTCGAGGAGGAGTGCCATGACGTCACCGAAGCACCAACCCATCGTTTCCCCAAACCTGCCCAAGCCCGCCGGTCCCTACTCCCCCGGCATGCAATTGGACCGGCTGCTCTTCATCTCCGGTCAGGGCGCCACCGACCCGGCCACCGGCCAGTCGGCCGAGGGGATCGAGGCGCAGACGGAGCAGGTGCTGCGCAACCTGGAGCGCATTCTCGTGGCGGGAGGCTCCTCCCTGCAGCACGTCCTGCGCTGTGGCGTCTTCCTCGTGGATATGAAGGAGTTCCCGCGGATGAACGCCGTCTATGAGCGTGTCTTCGCCGGGCACCGGCCCGCGCGCACCACCGTGCAGGTGTCCGCGCTGCCCGAGCCGGGCCTGCGCGTGGAGATTGACTGCATCGCGTACGTGCCCTGAGCGCCGGCCCGCGGGCCCGCGCCAGGGCCCCGAATCGCCCGCGCGGATGTGAGGGCGGCTCGCCGCCCATGGAGGTGCGAGCTAAACCACCGCGCGCCGCCTGGCGCGTGAGACATGTTCCTCCCCGGTCCGCGCGAAGCGCCGCGCCAGGTCGTCCAGACCCTCCGCGCCCTGCTTCGACACGTATTCCAGTTCCGCGGGCAGCAGGGCCTTGACGGTGACGAGCCGCACGTCGCCGAAGGGTGTGGGAAACAGTCTGGGCAGTGAGCGCGACTCCTGGCCAAGCAGCACACCCACGCGACCCCCCGAGGACACGAGGGACGCGGGCATGTCTGTCCCCGCCACCTCCAGCGCGAGGAGGCCCGCCTTGGCCCTCTCCCGCACGTGCTCGTGGGCCACCACCTCCCTGGAGACTCGCTCCAGCAGGATGTAGGGCCAGCTCTGCTCAATGGCGTCGAGGGGCAGCTCGGTCGGCTCCGTCTCCAGGGCGAGCTCCAAGCCAAAGCCCACGGAGGGCTCCAGGCGGGAGATGAAGGGGTCCGACAGGCCCTCGGAGACGAGGAGGAATCGCCCCTCCGCGCGATGGATGAGGCCCCAATTCTGGCGATGGCCCGGCCATTCGTAACAGATGGCCCTGGGGGTGCCGGCCAGCTCATCCAGCGTGCCGAGCGACTTCCACGCCGCACGTCTGGCGGCAGGGGGGGGCTCCAGAAGCTCACGGCACTTGCGCTTGTAGGCGCGCTCATCCTCGCTGATGGGACTGGGCCCGGTGACTTCCCTGAAGTCCAGTCCCGAGGCGCCGGTGCGCGTGAGGGCCTCCTTCACGTCCTCGGCGACGAGAAGGGCCCCTGGATACCCCCAGGGTCGGAAGAGCTTGGCATCGCCCACCTTGGCGGGGTCAATGCGCATACCGTAGACCGCCCGGTACTGCCCAACTTTGTCGGGCCGCCCATGCTCCGGTTTCCAGTACCGCACCTCGGTGCAGGCCGCGTCGTCGATACACTTCACGAGACGCGCGACGTTGATCAGGAAGTAAGGCGCTGAGCGCGAGTCCACCTCGACGGGGTAGAGCTGGACGTCGCTGGGAGCCAGTTCGGCAAGAGTGCTGGCGACCGATTCCGTGACCACGGGAAAATCCCCACCGTCCGCGAGTGAGAAGTCGAGCGGACTTCCAGGATGGAGAATGGGAACGCGCAGGCGACCGTCGAAATGAACGGGTGTCTCGTTCAGGTACAGCCGCTCTCCCACCTCCATTCCCTGAGCGTCAAGGGTGTTGCCCAGGACCCAGCGCTCCGGGTTGGTCATGTCCTCGGTCAGCTCAAAGTACCTTTGTGCCATGTCGGTCTCCTCGCCTCACTGGGTCCGGGTGATTAGCCTGTTGAGTTCGGAGCCCACCTCCTGGAGTTCATCGGCCAGATTCTTCAACTCCTGGGTGAGCGCCTCTCGACACTGTGCGGTGGTTTTACACCGCTTGACTGCATCCCTGAGCTGCTGAAAGACGCGCTCATGGTACTCCCTGGGGTGGGGCCCCTTGTGTCCTTGGATGCGCACCTTGTTGGCCGCGTCCTCCATCGACATGCCGGCCTTGTCGAAGAGTTCCTTGAGCTTCGGCGTCCACGGTCCGCCGCGCGCGGGGGACTTTTCATTCTCCACGGTGGCGATGTGGTGGATGTCTCCCTCGCCCTGATTCTGCATGGCGAGGAGGGCACCCGAGCCGGAGGGAAGCGTGAGAACGAGTCTGCCCTCGGCCACGGACACCGACGTCGCCTCGGAAGCCGCCGCGGGCAGGCGGAAGCGGCCCGTACTGGCGGCGTTCCGCACCGCCTGGGAGAAACCCGGCAGCCCGCTCCCCGTCATGGCCTCCTTGCCCTTGGCGCCCGCCTTCCATGTCGCCAGGAGGATGAGGACACGCAAGGTGTTGGGTCCGAGCACCTGGGCGTAGTGCTCGCTCGCGTCACGTAGCTCGTGGAACGTGCGAGCGGTCTTCGCTTTGTTCCAAAGGTCCTTCGTGGCGGAAATCAATCCCCAGAGTTCATGGCCCAGGTAGCTCCAGAGGAAGAGGGTCATCGCCAGGGCGAGTCCCTTGGAGATGGGCTCGGGTGCCATGAGCGTCACGAGATAGAGGGACAGGCCCGTGAGCAGGGCCGTCAGGGCGTGCGCGGAAGCGTCCTGGAAGACACCCGAGGCCGCTTCCACCGCGGGGGTGAGCGCGAGGAGGAGAGCCAGCGCGAACCTGTCCCGGTGGCTCAGGAGGGTGTCGTGGGGGCCCTCTCCCAGGAACCAGAAGCAGTCCCCCGGAGAGCCCCGCCGCTCACATAGGCGGGCGTAGCCATCTTCGACGCTGGAGTCCTCCGCGCCACCGGGTGGCCAGGAGGCCAGCACCAGGCGGCCCGCCAACACATTGGTGGGGCGGGGGGCCACCCGCAGGGGAACCTCCAGAACGAGCTGGGTGAAGGCCTGGCGAAACTGCGCGTCCGAAACCTGGACGGGCGCGAAGTCGCTGCTCGGTGTGAGGGTGACGTCCTGCCTGGGGGCTGGCGGGGGCGTGAGCGGATGGGCGCGGTAGCCCACGAGGAGGCCGCCACGCGGGGAGCCCGTGGCGCAGGCGGACTGGAGAAAGAGAGCGAGGAGAAGCCAGCCGACCAGCAAGGGGCGCGGCCATGCGCCAGATGGGCGCGAGCCAGCAAGACGGATGGACACGGCGCACCTCCGGAGGCAACGTGGCCAAACGCCGTCGCTCCGGAACCACGGCGCCAGCATGCCCGTCGCGAGCACCCCTCGTGACGTGTCCCATTCTACGCCGGGCTCTTGCTTCACCAGGAGGGGAGCGCCTTCACGGCGTTCCCCATTGGACAGGTGCCCCCAATCGCAGAGGGCACCGGCCCACGCGCTCATGACGGACAACGAGCCGCGCCAGGTGTTGCGCTCCACGTTTCGACGCGCGGCTCGTGGAGGGTCTTGGAACTCAGTTGGACATGCACGCCGTATACTTCAACTGACACTGCAGGAGAGCCATTGCGTTGCCCTTCGCGGCGATCTGGCAAATCGTATAGCTGGTCTTGCAAGAGGAAGTGCTCGCGTTCGGACTCGAATCACCCTGGGCATGGGCGTCCTGCGCAGGAAGGGCCACGGCGCCGATCGCGCCCATCGCCAAGCCGAAAAAGCCCATCTTCAGTGCCTTCATCATGTCGCATCTCCTATGTGTTGGTTGGGTATTGGTTCGAGGCGGCGAGTCCGCTTTCGTGGTTTTGTCTTGAATTGCTGGATCTGTCAAGGCGAGAGGATTCGCTCACACTGTTATCGAATTCTCAGCATCTGGAGTTCTCGTCTCGGGAAATAGTGAATTCTTTCTCATGAATCGGGAGGATGACTGGCTCATCCGTGCCGGGTCATTCCGTCGTCATCTTCCCTCCCGTCCCCTGTCATCTTGCAGTCACGTATTCCTTGATAGAACAGGAATCGAAGCGAAAGCAGGGGTCCGCTCCTGCGAATGGCTCCCCTCCGAAAGGATGCTCCCCATGAAGAGAACCGCCACGCTGGTGTTCCTCGCCAGCACCTTGTCCGCTTGCGATCCTTCCACCCAAGCCTCGGTGGACGCGCCGGCCAGTCCAGACGCCCCCGAGCAGCTTCAATCCCTCGCCGAGAGCGAGACCTTCTACAAGGCGATCAACTTCGGCGGGAGCGCGGTCACCCTCGACGGCCGGCCATTCCTCTCCTTCGCCGAGGCGAAGGCACAGGGTTTGAGCATTCCCTCTGGTTATTCGGAAGTCCAGTCGAGCCTGAGCCCCAGCCCGGCCACGGACGCCACGACGAGCGCCATGCTCAACAGCGCCATCTGGCGGGGCGGCACCCTGAAGATCGCCCAGACCGTGCCCTCGGCCCGCTACGGCGTCTATCTTTATATCCTCGAGAACCACCAGAACAACTACCGCTCGCTCGACGTCTCCCTGGAAGGGCAGGCGGTGGCGCAGGGGTTGGGCACCCTGGCGAAGGGAGAGTGGAGGAAGTACGGCCCCTATGCGGTGCAGGTGTCCGACGGCACGCTCAATCTGGACCTGAGCGCCCGGTCGGGGGATCCGCACCTGATGGGCCTGGCCCTCTTCACGCTGGGCTCCAGCACTCCGCCCCCGACGACGGGCGGCCGCGTCTACTACGTGGCCCTGACGGGCAATGACTCGACGGGCGACGGCACCCAGGCCAAACCCTACCGCACCATCGCCAAGGCCGCGGACGTGGCGCCCGCCAACGCGGGCCACACCATCCAGGTGGGCGCGGGAACGTTCGACGAAACCCGGCAGATCCGTCTGAAGGAGAAGGTCAACCTCCTCGGGGCGGGCGCGGACGCCACCCTCATCCGCGGCGGCCAGTTCGATTGGAATGGCCACGGCCTCATCCAGCTGGAGTCGCGGGTGCTCGACACCTCGGCGGCGAAGATTCCCGCCTTCGTGCACGAGGGCCAGACGTACGGCCCGTTCGAGCGCTACCTCCCGGTCGACTCCCCCCAGGAGCTCTCCGGGTTCTCCATGGATGGCCAGAACCTGGGCTCCTCGGGCATCAAGATCATCAACCGCAACGGCGTGGACATCCACCACGTGAAGATCAAGAACTACTCGTGGGCGGGCATCTACAGCTCGAGCGAGGGCTACGCGGGGGTGAAGAACCTGCGCATCTCCGACTTCGAGATCGCCGAGTCCTCGCTCGAGAACACGAGCGCGTCCTGGGGCAACATCACCCTGCGCGGCACCCATGACGGGGCGCTCATCCAGAACGGCCGCATCGAGCACTTCACCACCGCCACGCGCCCCGAGAACTACCACACGGGCTCGGGTTATGCCTTCAAGGCCATGCGCTCCTGGGAGGACACCGCGCAGAAGCAGGATGAGATCCGCGGCTCCAAGCTGTTGAACATCATCCAGCGCGGCAAGGACAGCGCGCCCTGGGACAACTACAAGGCCGCCAACATCGGCTTCGAGTTCTGGAACATCGGCGCCGACGGGGTGGAGATCGCCCAGTGTGATTTCAACGCCGCGATGTCGCTCGAGTTCAACGCGCCCATCGACCAGTACCCCTACAGCTTCTACGTCCACCACAACCGCTTCAAGGTGGCCAAGGCGGGCTTCGTGGAGCTGGCCAACAGCAACATCATCATCGAGCACAATTACTTCGACATGACGGGCAATACCAACCCCTGGAACACGATGGGGGAGTATAACGAGGGCAAGGCCTCGAGCCAGGGCACCGTCGTCAAGAACATCCGGGTGGACCACAACGTGTTCAACCTGGCGTCGGCCGGCCCCTCCATGTTCGTCTTCACCACCAAGGTCGACAACTTCAGGTTCTACAACAACACGGTGATCAGCACGGGCTCGCCGAGGTTGTTCGAGTTCCGCCGTCCCAGCTCCCAGGGCAGTGGCGCCATCGAGATCCGCAACAACATCTTCGAGACCGGCGGTGCGATGAAGATGTTCTCGTACACGGAGGAGAACAACGCGACGGCGCCCACGAGCGTGGCCTTCACGAACAACCTGTCGAGGAACGCGCCCACGGCCCTGCCCACCACCGCCTCCCAGGCGGGTAACCTCGTGGGCACCGCGCAGCTCGTGCGCTCGGGGGCCATGCCCTTCCCCTACTTCGATGCCGCGAGCGCGAGCGCGAACGTGGTGGATCGTGGCGCGAACGTGGGGCTGCCGTTCTCGGGCTCCGCGCCGGACATCGGGGCCAGTGAATACGGGCTGTCCGCGGGCACCATCGGCCTGAAGTAGAAGAGTCCACGTACGGCAGAGACCGCGACATGAGGGGCCCGTCCCGAAGCAGGGGTGGGCCCCTTCATGTCAATCGGCCAAAGGAAGACTGTGACTTGCCACGAGCGCGCGTCTAGACTCCCGCCGCTTGGGCGAGACGCGTATCGAGCTTCTGGGTGGTGCCCGGATTCTGGAGGAGCGCCACAAATCGAGGCCGCTGGAGCGGAAGACCGCGGCATTCCTGGCCTACCTGGCGCTGGAGGGAGAAACGGCTCGGGGGACGCTCGCGGGCCTGCTCTGGCCGGAGTCCCGCGAGGCCACGGCGCGCAACAACCTGTCCCAACTGCTGCGCCGCCTGGGTGAGCTGCTGGGTGAGTCCGGCGTGGAGGGCCGCAAGACGGTGCGGCTGCGCGATGACCTCCGGGTGGACGTGCGCGAACTCATGCGCGGCCAGCTCTCATGGCTCGAGAGTCCGGGAAACGAGCTGCTCGCGGGTTTGAATTATGACGACTGCGAGGCGCTGGAGGATTGGCTGCGCGCCACCCGCGTACGGGTGACGGAACTGCAACGCAAGGCCCTGGAAGAGCAGTTGCGGCTGGAGGAGAGGGAAGGGCGGATGAACCCGGCCCTGGAGGCGGCCCAGCGGATGCTCGCGCTGGAGCCCACCTCCGAGGAGACGTTCCGCCACCTCATGCGGCTGCATCATCGGATGGGCAACCGTGACGCCGCGTTGCGCGTCTGGCGCCAGTGCGAGGAGGTGCTGGCGCGCGAGCTGGGCATCCGGCCCTCGGAGGAGACGAGCCGGCTGGCGGGCGAGTTGGAGCGGCAGCCCGCGGTGCAACCCTCCGTGGGCCCGGAGCGCAAGCTCCTTCCGCTCACCGTGGTGCATCCCCCCGTGCTGGCGGGCCGCGAGCGCGAGTGGGCGAAGCTGGAGGCGGCCCATGCGGCGCGCCGGCCCACCTTCGTCCTGGGGCCCGCGGGCGTGGGCAAGTCCCGGCTCATCGGGGACTTCGCCCGCTCGCGGGGCCGCTCGCTGCTGCTGACGTCGCGCCCGGGTGACATCAACGTGCCCTTCTCCACGCATGCCCGGGGGGTGCGCACCATCCTGCGGCAGAACCCGGGGCTGGTGCTGGAGCCCTGGGTCCGCCGCGAGCTGTCGCGCCTGGTGCCGGAGCTGGGTCCCGAGCCCCTGCCCCTGCCGGGCACTCCGGAGGAGACCGCCCGCTTGTTCGCCGCCGTGCTCCACATGGCGCGCCAGGCCCTCAGGGAACTGGACGTCCTCGTCTTCGACGATGCCCAGTACTCCGACAGCGGCAGCAGTGAGCTCAGCTTCTATCTGCTCGCCCAGCTCGAGGAGGACATGATGGCCCGGCGCTTCCCGTGGATCCTCCTCAGCGAGCGCACGGACGAGACGCGCTGGAAGGGCGAGCGGATCCACATGCAGGTGGAGGCGGGGCTCGCGGAGCTCATCCAGCTCGAGCCCCTGGCGCCGCCGGAGGTGCGCACCCTGCTGCGTGGCATGAACGAGCCCCGGCTGGAGGAGATGGCCGAGGACATCGCCCGTTACACCGGTGGCAACCCCCTGTTCATCGTGGAAACGGCCCGCCATCTCATCGAGACCAACAGTCTCGGGGGACGCTTTCCCGAGGGGCTGCCGCCTCCGGGCCGGGCCCGCTACATCATCCAGACGCGGCTGGAGAGTCTGTCGTCCGAGGCACTCCGGCTGGCGCAGGTGTTGGCGGTGGCCCGCGCCGACGTGGGCCTCGAGCTGGCGGCCGAGGTGTTGGAGGTGCCCGTGGCGCGGCTGGTGGAAGCCTGGCGGGAGCTGGAGGAGGGGGCCCTGGTGCGCGGCGCGTGGTTCAGCCACAACCTGGTGGGCGAGGCGGTGCTGACGGGGCTGCCCGTCTCCGTGCACACGCTGCTCGCCACGCGCCTGGGTCGCGCCGCGCCCGTGGCTGGCCCATGAAGAAGGGGAGCCCTCCCGGTCCACGCGGAAGGCTCCCCTGAAGGCCCGGTCAGGCCTGGTACGGACTAGCCGCCGAGGGCGCCGTTGATGAGCGGCGCGAGCACCGACATGCCCGGATCATCGGCGTTGTAGCCGTTGGCGGGCTCGTAGATGCGCACGCGCTGGTTGTCATTGATGAAGCGCTGGAGGAAGGTGCTCATGGACACGAACTCGCTGTTGCACTTGTAGTCCTGCCACGGCTCGTTGACGTACTCGTACCACTTCTTCTTCTCCATGCGCTGGCAGGCGTGCGCGCCCACGAAGGTGATGATCGTGCTGCAGTGGCTCGCGTTGATCTGCCGCTCGTGGGGGATGAAGTAGCTGTAGTTGTTGTAGAGGCTCAGCTCGGCGACGAGCTTGTCCTGGTCCGCCTTCCAGCGGGTGAGCACCGCCTCCTGATCGTTGGGCGTGTAGAAGCGCTCGTAGGAGAAGCGCGAGTAGTTGTAGTCCCGCGAGTAGCCCGTGTAGGCGAGCTGATCATTCGGGAACTCCATGGCCAGCATGCGGTTGATGGTGCCCAGGTTGTTGCGATCGAAGGACGCGGGGAACTGGTTGAACACCGAGTCCAGGTTCCACGACTGGCGGATCTTGTCGTGCAGGGGGCGCGAGTTGTCGTTGACGTTGGGCGCCAGGTAGATGGGGCCCGAGTCGTTCAGGAAGTAGCCCCGGGCCGGATTGATGATGCGGCGCACGAAGTAGTACGAGGCCGAGGTGGCGGTGCCGCCCGCGCTGAACCCGGTGACGAGCAGCTTCTGCACGTTGGGGAACTGGTTCTTCGCGTAGTTGATGGCCGCGAGCGAGTTCTTGTAGCCGGAGTGGTGCCAGGAGAGGGGCGGCTGCTGGCCCGTCTGGTCGGCGTAGGTGGCGACGTTATTGCCCACGTGAACATCGCCCGTGCAGTAGGGCATGTAGACGATGTTCCAGTCCTTGGTCGCGATGTCCGTGCGGCTGCGGAAGGGCAGGCCCGGATCGGCGCCGTTGACGATGGGCGAGACGTACTTCGCCGTGAACTGCGTCATGTAGTCGTCGGTGATGCCGTTGGGATTGGCCGCGCCAATGACACCCGCTCGCCCGCTACACGTGTCGTAGTCCCAACACGCTCCGCCACCTTCGAAGAAGAACAGCAGGTTCTGCGAGCCCGTGGTGCTGCGATGGACGAAGAACTTGTACTGCGAGCCGTTGCCGCACGTCGTTCCCGGCAGCTCCACCTTGCTCCAGTCGTAGGTGTTTCCGCCGTCCACCAGCACGTCGACGATGCCGGAGACCAGCACCTCGGCGCTCGCGACGCCAGGTGCCGCGGCCAGGAGAAGGCCCATCAGCCATTGCTTTTTCATGTGAGTATTCCTGTGGGGGCTTGGGGTAAGGCTATTCGATTCAGTTCTCGACCATCTGGAAAGCCCGGAGAACCGGGGCGCACTTTAACGCGCGGGGTTGCGAAGCGCGAGGGGTGCAAGGTATCTGGACCGATATGGGTGTCACTTCGCGGTCGAAGGCTTTGCCATGGCTCGGCGCGTCAATCATTGTGGTGCTGATGGCGGCGCTGATGGCTGTCCTGTGGTGGATGCCGCCGCCCGAGGACAACCCCTCCCCCGAGGCACCCGGACGTGAGGCGCGCGGCCGGCCCCCGCCACCGGTGGTGGACACCGCTGCGCCCACGCCGTCCCGCTCTGTTGCTTCCCAGGCAACCCTCGCGGGCGAGCCCGATGCCGGGTCCGCCCCGCCCGAGCCCGAACAGACGCCCGCGCTCGAGGCGGCGCGCGAGCATCCGGTGAATCTGGAGAAACTTCGCGAGCAGATGCCCGATAATCTTTATTGGGAGCTGGCTGCCCCGACGAAGGATCCGCAGCTCCTCCAGCGGCGCGAGGAGCAGGCGCGGCGCTGGAACGCGTTGCTGGGCAAGGTGCAGTCGAACACGGCCACGGAGGAGGAGATCCACCAGTATTACGAGCACCGCCGCGCGGTGTCCGAGGACTTCATCGCCTTCGCCAGCCGGGTGCTCCAGGAGCATGGCGCTCAACTGTCGGAGCAGGAGCGCGGCCTGTATGAGCTGAGCATCCAGATGCACCGCACCCGCCTGGAAGAGATTCCGAGGCAGGTGGAGGACGCGCTCGCGCGCAAGGAGACCCAGGATCGGCGCCGGGAGGAGTGGCGGCGCGGCAAGAAGGGCCCGTGAAACGGGCCCTCGGGGGGGTGGGGGTCTACTCCTCCATGGGCAGCTTGAGCTTGAAGGTTCCGGGAGGGGACTTCACGGCCTGCTGCACCGCCTGCTCGAACTCCTTGCGCTGGGTGAACGTGGGAATGCCGCCCAGCTTGATGCTGGCCAGCGACACGCCCATGAGCACCACCTTGGAGCCGAACAGCACGCTCAGGGTGTTGATGTTCGG
This sequence comes from Cystobacter fuscus, assembly GCF_044360685.1. Taxonomy (GTDB): domain Bacteria; phylum Myxococcota; class Myxococcia; order Myxococcales; family Myxococcaceae; genus Cystobacter; species Cystobacter fuscus_C. The sequence continues at coordinate 4,515,787 of NZ_CP043491.1, forward strand.
AGCGAGGGGCACGGCCCGCTCCGTCATCAGGGTCCGGGCCGGGGTGGCGTACAGCTCCATGTCTTCCCAGTCATGGAAGATGTCCACCAGGGGCTCGGAGGTGACGATGTCCTCGATGGCGCGCATGGCGAGGTTCGCCAGATGCGCGTCGTACATCATTCCCTTGAACTTCGTGACGATGACATGGGGGGCCGGCCGCCACAGCCGCATCTCCCCATTCGATGTGGTCCAAGTCTTGGTGTCATGCATGACAAGAGGGGGGCGCATGGCGGCCGAGTTACGGTACTGGACGTCCGGACGCAAGAGGTGGCCCTGGACTCGGGTACTCCGGCCAACCTCGTGCCCGGGGATTCCAGTGCTCGTGCCCTTGGACGAGGAGAATGAAACGGGCTCGCGTTAGGGTGTGAGCCCATGAGCGACACGAAGGCATCCGTCTGGAACCTGCCCTGGAGGGGTCTGGGCTTGAGCAGCAACCTGGACGCGGCGGACGCACCGCACCCCTACCGCCTGCTCTCCGAGGCTCCAGGCCTCTTCGACTTCGTGGAGTACAGTGCGCCGTTGTCGCTCGAGGAGACGCGGGCCGGGGCCTCGCTCTTTGCGGAGATGTGGGAGCGCCGGGGGGAGGTGCCGGTGCTCTTCCACCCGGTGCACCTCAACCTCTATGGCCCCGAGCTGGAGCCGGAGCGGGCGCTCGCCGCCCTGGACGCGCACGCGCGGGCGGTGGGCAGCGCGTGGGTGGGCAACGACGTGGGGTGGTGGCACTCGGGGGGGCAGCCCTTCCCGGGCTACCTCTACTTCACGCCCCCCTTCACCGAGGCGGGTCTGCTCGACTGCGCCGCGCACGCGCTCCACGTCCAGTCCCACCTGTCCGTGCCGCTCGCGCTGGAAAATCCCGCCGTCTTCGCCCGGCGCGGTGAGCTGCACGTGCTGGACTTCATGGCCCGCCTGCACGCGCGCACCGGGCTGCCGCTGCTGCTCGACCTGGGGCACCTGCTCAGCTACCAGCTCGCCGCCGGGCTGCCCCTGGACGCGGGGCTCGCGGACTTCCCATTGGACCAGGTCATCGAGGTGCACCTCGCGGGGGGCGTCGTCACCCGGAGGGGCGGCCGGAGCCACTACGTGGATGACCACACCCAGCCGGTGCGCGAGGAGCTCTTCGGCCTGCTGGAGTGGCTGCTGCCGCGCTGCCCCGCGCTGCGCGCCGTCACCTTCGAGGGAGATGGACACCCGCTGGACGTGGCGCTCCTGACGCTGCGCCGCCTGCGCCAGCTCGTGCCCGCCACGCCGCGGCCCGCGCTGCCCCTCCCCCCGGTGGAGCGGCCCGCGCCGCCCCTCGCCCGGCGGAGCGCGCCCTGGGCGCTCTTCGAGTCCGGGTATGGCGTGACGGCGGAGCCGGGCGGCGACGAGGAGGGGGTCCGGGCGGAGCAGGACTTCCGGCTCGCGGTGGTGGCCGAGGTGCTCGATCGCGACTGGCCCCTGTCCCGGTTGCTGCTCGCGGGCACGCGTGAGCGCCTGGGGGCGTTCTGCGCGTCGCGCGAGTTCCGCGAGCTCTTCGAGGGGCTGGGGCGCTCGCCCGGGCACGCGTTCGCGGCCTGGACGCGGCGGCGCTTGCGCGAGCATCCGGACGAGGGGATCGCGGCGGCGGTCTCCTTCGAGACGTTCCTTCCCCACGCCGCGCGCGCCAGGGCCCGCGCCGCGCCGGGGCCGGGCGAGGTGGGGCTGGCCGAGGACGTGAGTCTGGGCGGCTTCCCGGTGGATCTCACCGAGCTGGTCTTCGCCGCCCGGGCCCTGCGCCGTCACCTCACGGGGCGGGCCTGGGCGAGCGAGGCCCTGGAGGTGAGCGGGCTGGACGCGCTCAAGCAGGTGGCGCGGCGTCCGGCGCCCGGTCCGTGGCGCTTCATCGTGCGGCGCAAGGGCCGGGGGCTGGAGGTGCTGACGGCGGCGGCCTCGGTGCTCGACGAGCTGGCGGCGCTGGAGCGGGCGCCCCGGCCCGTACGGGAGGTGCCCGTGCAACGGCTCGCCGACGCGGGGGTGCTCGGCCTGCTGCGCTGGGGATGAGGGGGCGCTGAAGGGGCTCAGGGGCAGCGGCCACAGTCCGGCGCGCAGTTGTCGTAGTCATTCTTGGTGCCGCACTTCTCGCTCACCTGACAGACGCCGTCTCCGCACGTGTAGATGTCCTGCTTGCGCAGACTCGTGGTGAGGGCCGGGTAGGTGATGCCATTGTAGGTGCAGGACGTGTAGATGCCGCTCGCGGCGTCCTGGGTGCAGATGTCCGAGCAGTTCGGATCGATCCGGATGATGGGCGGGCACTCCGGAGGTCCGGACTTCTTGATGGAGAGGGCACAGGCGCGCGGCGTGCTCTCCTTGTGGTTGAGCGCCTTGCGGTTGTTGCCGGCGTAGATGCCCTCGTCGTTGAAGAGGTTGCCGAAGAAGCAGCCCTCCTTCTCCGGGTAGTCCTCGAACTCGCCGGGATCCGTGGGGATGCTCGTGCCCCCGGCGCCGTGCCCCTGGACGGACAGGGGAATCTGCACGCCGAACTTGTTGGTGTGCGCGGCCAGGCACGCGGAAACGAGGCGCTGCTCGGTGAGCGTGGCGGGTGTGCCCTGGGCCCAGTCCGGTGCGAGGCCCAGGCCTCCCGTCCAGCTCCAGATGCCCCCCGTGCTGGAGGACGTATAGGTGCGCGTGTTTCCCGCCGGCACGGCGCACATCACCACGTACCGCATCACCGAGTCGTTGAGTGTGGGATTGGTCTGAAACCAGAGATCGAACTGGCTGGTCGACAGGCCATTGAGCGACAGGCCATTGAGGGAGAGGCCGTTGAGTGACAAGCCGTTGAGTGACAAGCCATTGAGCGACAGGCCATTGATGGTGCCCACGCTCCAGACCTGGACGGACAGTTCCCGCGGCTCGCTCTCTTGCTCGGCGGGGAGACAACCACCTGCCACCACTCCCAGCGACAGCGATATCGCCACTTGGAGACACAGTCTGTGGATAGACGACAGACGACGAGACGTCTCGTTCGGTACGTTTTGCATGTCATCCCCCCGGCGGCTAACGACAGCACCGGTCTGCGACGAGCACTGAAACGCGTCCATGGAATGAGGCCACGCTCATGGCTTCACTCCCGGGTTATACGCCTAACAAGACAAACTTGAAATACGGGCCAGTCTTGCGAACCGTGAGTCGAGTCGGTTTGAACAGGGAGTCCGTGGACTACAGGACTGAGAGCTGCCCTGGGGGGAGGGCGAAAGGTGGAGTTCTGGACACAGTCTTGCGCCCGTGCGTCCACTGCGGTAGTTCGCGCCCATGTCGTCACCCCTCGTCGTAGGCATCGCCGGTGGTACCGCTTCTGGCAAGACGACGGTCGCTCGGAAGGTTCGCGAGGCGCTCGCCGACTGCCGTGTGGCCTTCATCGATCAGGATTCGTACTACCGGGACCTGTCGGACCTGCCGATGGCCGAGCGCCGCGAGGTCAACTTCGACCATCCGGATGCCTTCGACACGGAGCTGCTCGTCGCGCACCTGGCGGAGCTCAAGGCCGGCCGCGCCATCCAGAAGCCCGTGTACGACTTCGTCACCTGCACCCGGCAGCCGCAGACGGTGCGCGTGGAGCCCGGGGACATGATCCTCCTGGAGGGCATCCTCGTGCTGCACATGAAGCCGCTGCGCGACGAGATGACCGTGCGCATCTACGTGGACACGGATGACGACCTGCGCATCCTGCGCCGGCTCGAGCGCGACATCCACGAGCGCGGCCAGGACTTCGATCACGTGGTGAGCCAGTACCTGCGCCACGTCCGGCCCATGCACATGGGCTTCGTCGAGCCCTCCAAGCACCACGCGGACATCATCGTGCCGCAGGGAGGCAGCAACGACATCGCCATCGGGATGATCGTCAGCGCGCTGCGTGCCCGGCTGATGAACCCCGTCACGCAGCGCTGAGCGCGCTTCAGCCGCGGCGGCGCACGAAGTCGCGCAGGGGGCCGTGTAGCCGCCGGGAGCCGGCGAGCAGGCCCTGGTGCGAGCAGGGCTCGGGCAGCTCGTGGTAGTGCGCCCGGATGCCCGCCGCGCTGAGCAGGTGGTACGTGTCGCGCACGCGCGCGGGAGGGGCCAGGGCGTCATTCGCCGCCGCCGCGAGCAGCACCGGCGCGCGCACCTCGGCCAGGCACTCGGTGAGGTCCGCGCCCGCGTAGGCCGTGCACAACAGCGCCCAGGCGTTCGCGTCGAAGGAGTCCGCGAGGGCCTGGGCCTCGGCTTCCAGCGCCGGGGCGGTGTCCGGGGCCTCGCCGCCGGGCCCGTGCACGAGCCGCAGGTACTCCAGGGCCTGCTTGCGCAGCGTGCGCCGGGGCCCGGCCCCCGGGGCATAGTGCCCGTCATGGAAGTCGGGATCCAGGCGCAGCAGGTGCCGGGTGAGGCCCAGGCGCTCGCGCAGGGACTCGGGCAGGGTGCGCGCCGCGCCGAGCACCGCCACGCCCGCCACCCGCTCGGCGAAGAGCGCCGCGAGCCGCAGCGCCACCAGTCCGCCGAGCCCCACGCCCACCACCGCGCGCACGCGCTCCACCTTCATCGAGCGCAAGAGCGCCGCCACCCCGCGCGCCATGTCCAGCACCGTCACCGTGGGCAGCGCGGCGCCATAGGGCCGGCCCACGTGCGGGTCCACCGCCACCGGCGACGTGGAGCCGAACGGACTGCCGAGCAGGTTGGGCACCACCACGTGCAGCGCCGCCGTGTCCAGGGGCCGCCCCTCGCCGAGTAACTCCGAGCCCCACCCGGAGTGAGGGCCGGCGTCCTGCCCCGCGGGGCGAAGGGCGTGGTGGGAGTGCGGCAGGTCGTGCAACAGCACCACAACATTGTCCTCGGAGCGCTCGCCATAGGCGCACCAGGCGATCCGGGCACCGCCCAGCAGGCCGCCTTCCTCCAGGGGAAGTGCAACCGGAGACACGTAGAAGCCGTGGGTCTGGTACACGCGAGGTAGGCTTCATATCACTACGGCCGTTTTTCACCGACCCAGGAGCTGCTCGCGTGAAGCGTTACTTCGGATTCATCGTGCTCATCGTCGGCGTCATCTTCGCCGCGGTGGTGACGACCCGTGCCTCGAGTGCCCGGGCACTCGAGGCCCAGAGGGATGCGGACTTCGCCCGGGTGCAGAAGGACTATCTGGAGCGCGTGGGGTGGCTGCGCGTCAACCCGGACGAGAAGGCCTACCGGCAGGAGCTGTCGCCCTTCTTCAAGGCGTACTTCACGCAGGTGGACGCGCACCAGGATCGCTACAAGCTGGGCAAGACGTACGACGCGTACCTCGCCGAGCTGGAGAAGCGCGGCGACAAGGATGACCGCGCCCAGGATCGCAAGGCCTTCTACGAGTACACGCGCCAGGTGTTCGATCAGATGCGCGAGGGCAAGTACGCGCCGATGTGGACGGCGACGGACAAGGGTATGCGCCTGGACGTGGTGTCCGCGGACGTGGTGAAGGTGCTCGACAAGCCGCAGGTGCGCTTGCGGCTGGCGCTCTGGGGCGCCCAGCGCGAGGAGCGCACGGACGGCAAGGTGAAGAAGATGGTGACGAGCGCCTCGTTCAAGACGCAGTGGAAGCTCACGGACGAGCGCGGCAAGTTGCTGGGCGAGATGAGCGCGGATGACCCCTCGATGAAGGTGGACTTCCCCGAGCGCTTCATCGCCGAGTTCCCGCCGCAGATGGTGCTGGGCCACTACGACATGGATCTGGTGCCCAACGAGGTGAAGAAGATGGAGATCTCCTTCGAGGTGAGCTCGCGCGCGGCGTCGGGCGGGGACATCACGTCCTCCTACGTATGGAAGCTGGAGGTGCCCTCGGAGTGGCGGCTCGGCGCGGGCGAGAAGTGGGAGGGCGCCGAGGTCACCGAGCGCCCCGAGGAGGAGATCGATCCGGCCAAGGCGGCGCGCAAGTAGGCGCTAGCCGCCCACCAGCGTGAAGTGCGAGCCCAACCGGTACGCCGACAGCGTGCCGAGCTCGTCCAGGAAGTAGAGGTTGAGCTGGGCGTCGGCCTGGAGCGCCATGAGTCCCGCGCCGGCGCGCACCTCCGCGAGCACGTCGCCGCGGACGGGGTCCACCGCGCGCACGCGCTCGCCCGGCACCAGGGCGACGCCGCGCGAGACGATGGGCCGCAGGGGACGGGTGAGTTGCTCGCCCGCGGCGCCCACGCGCCAGTCCACCTCGCCCGAGTCGCTCACCCGCGCCGCCGCGCCCAGGGCGGACGTCACCAGCACGGCGCCCGGCAGGCGCGCGAGCGCGAAGGGCCCCGGTCCCAGGTGCAGCGCGCGCTGCCAGCGCGACTGTCCCGCCGCGTCCACGCACAAGAGCACGCCCTCTCCCTCCAGCTCTCCGGCGATGTACACGCGCTTGCCGCTGGGCAGCGGCGTGGAGGGCAGGGCGAGGGACATCTCGTACGTCCACACCGCCTCGCCCGTGTGCGCGTCCGCGAGCAGCAGCGCCGAGTTGGAGCCCTGGCCGAGCAGCGCCACGAAGCGCCGCGCCCAGGGCACCGGCGCGCCCAGGAAGGGCAGGGACGCGCTCATGCGGAAGCGCACCTGGCCATCCGCGAGCCCCAGGCCGTAGAGGTAGCCCGAGTCCGTCGCCAGCAGGGCGCGGTGGGAATGGATGGACAGGTAGCCCCGGCGCGTGCGCGCGGGCGTCAGCCGCCAGGCCTCGCGGCCCGTCACCTCGTTGAGCGCGAGCACCACCCGCTCATCCGCCAGGGTGTAGAGCATGCCGTACTGCCGCAGCAGCAACGGGCCGACGCGCAACCCATCGTGCACGCGCAACCAGTCCGCCCCCGCGCCCTTGCCGGGAAAGCCGCACAGGCGCACCGCGCTCGCCGCCAGGCTGTAGCCGTCCTCCGAGGCCGCCACGCCATGGCTCGCCGCCCGCCGCCACACCTGCTTGCCCGTCTTGCGATCGAAGGCGCAGGCCATGTCCGGCGACGAGTACACCAACCCCTGGCGCCCCATCATCAGCCGCCCCGTGTCCGCGTCCACCAGCTTGCGCTGCTCCCACAGGCTCTCGAAGCGCAGCCGGCGCAGCCTCCCCGGCACCTTCAGCGGGCGAGACCCTCCGGAGGCCGGCGTCGCTCTCGCCAGCGCGGCTCCCGCCTCCTCGGGGGGCCGGACGGCGCCGCGCAGATGGGACAGCCCCTCGCGGCTGCGCTCGGTCAGCTCCTGCAGGTACGGGTTGTTCGCGAGCGAGCGCTCGCGCTCGGACATGGCCAGGGCCAGCGCCTGGCCCAGGTGGTACATGGCCGCGAGCAACTCCTCGGCGCGCAGGGCGATGGGGGGCCCACCCAGCCGCGCCTCTCCCGCCTTCAAGTCCAACGTCAGCTCGGGCCGCACGCCCGCGGGCTCGAAGGAGAAGCGCGGCTCACCCACCTCCATGGCGCGAGCCAGATCCGCCGCCTGCCGCGTGAGCTCCAACGCCGTGAGGAAGGGCGGCCCCGGCGCGCGCCACGCCACCGGCCGCTGCGGCAGCGCCAGCCACACCTCGCCCGGACACAGCAGCGACGCCAGCGCCGGCCCCTTCTCCCGCGCCGCCCGCCGCAGCACGTCATCCCCATCCTCCAGCACGAAGCCGAAGCCGGGCAGGGTGGGGGCCGTGGCGCGCAACGTGAAGGGCTCGGGGCGCAGCTCGCGGGGATGGGGCGCGGACTCCTCCAGCTCCTTCAGGGCCCGCTTCAGCACCTGGCCCGGCTCGGCCCGCAGCCGCTCCGGCGCCACCTGCTTCAGGTCCTCCAGGAAGCCGTGGCCACACACCCGCGCCGCCTCCACCAGCTCCTCCGCGTCCAGCCGCAGCGCCGGCCGCAAGAGCCGCGCCGGCCGCGACAGGCTCGCCACCTGCACCTCGATGTCCGCTCCTGAACGTCTCAGCACCAGCTCCAGGTGCGCCTCCGTGAGGGACACCTGCGCGAGCCTCTGCCCTCCCGCGTGCAGCGCGGCCAGGGCCCCGAGCAGCGCGGGCACCACGTCCACCAGCGGTTCTTCCACCGCGCCAGGCAGCAGATTCACCCCGTCCAATTCCAGCGACACGGAATCATGCGGCGCCTCCGCGGGTTCGCGCTTCCATCGATGTCCGATGCGAAAGCGGATCATCCCTTCCCCATTCGTTGACAAGCCAGAATAGCGATGGCTAGCATCCGCCGCCCAACGGACCTACATTTTTGTAACCGTGTGAATTTATTGGGGAATCGTCGATGACTTTTTATGAGGCCGCTCTCCGCGTGCTCGAGAGCGAAGGCCGTCCCCTCCACTTCCTCGAGATCACCGAGAGATCGATCGCCCAGAACCTGCTGTCCCACGTGGGCAAGACGCCCGAGCTGACGATGTTGTCGCGGCTCGCGGCGATGGCCCGCCGGACGCGCGATCGCAAGGTGATCGTCACCGCCAAGGACACGTTCGCGCTGACGGACTGGTCGTTGCCGGAGGATGCGGAGGCGCTGGCGCATACGGGCGTGATGGAGGCGCATCCCGAGGAGGGACTGCCCGCTCTGCGGCCCACCGAGCGGCACCCGGATCCCCGCACGGACAACGTGCGCGTGGCGGGCCGGGGCAGCGAGCGCAAGCAGCGCCGCCAGGAGGAGGAGGAGGGCCGCGGTGGCCGTCGGCGCCGCTTCCCGCCGATGCCGGAGGTGGTGTTCGAGATCCTCAGCGAGGCCGATCAATCGCTGCGTCCGGAGCAGCTGCTCGAGCAGGCGCGCGCGAAGGAGCTGGCGGCCGAGGACGCCACGGTGGAGGCGCTGCTCACCGCGCTCCTGGAGGACAACCAGCGGAGGATCGACGCGGGCCGCCGTCCCCAGTTCTCGTTCTCCACGGAGACGGGCGCGGTGACGCTGGAGCGCGCGGGCTCGCCGAGCGAGGCGCCGCCCCTGGAGCTGCAGGCCGCGTTCGCCGCCGCGCTGGGCATTCCGCTCGAGGACGGGCGTCCGGTGCTCAACCGCCCGAGTGCCACCGCCGCCGCCCCCGAGGCCCTGGCGGATGCCGCGCTGCTGACGGCGGCGCGCTCCGCGGTGAAGGACGCGCGCAAGGCCGTGGCGCGCTCGCTGCGCAAGCGCCTGGGCGAGCTGGACGTGGGCACCTTCGAGAAGTCCGTCGTGAAGATGATGCACGCGCTGGGCTTCCGCGAGCTCAAGGTGGCCAAGCGCTCCAAGGAAGGCCCGCTGCTCACCGCCCGCAAGCGCGAGGGCAGCGTGGATTTGCGCTTCGCCATCCGCATGCTCAAGGGCACGCCCGCGTTGGATCGCAAGGCGGTGCAGGAGCTGCGCAAGGATCTCGGCCACTACTCGGCGCAGGTGGGTCTGCTCGCGTGCGCCGGTGAGGCCCGGGGCGATGCGCGCACCGAGGCCCAGGCCAGTGGCTCGCTGGTGATGCTGTGGTGCGGCGACGCGCTGGGCGAGAAGTTCCTCGAGGCGAAGGCCGCGGTGAGCGTCACCACGGTGGAGCTGTACGACGTGGACGAGCGCTTCTTCGAGGTGGCGAAGCTGGAGGCCGAGGAGGCCCAGAAGCGCCGCGAGGAGCGCCAGCGCGAGAAGCTGGCCCGCGCCGACGAGGGCGAGGAGGCGGGTGGGGAAGGGGAGTCGCGCGGGACCGTGTCCGTCGAGGCCACGGACGACAGCCAGAAGCGCCGGGAGGAGCGGCGCGAGGAGCGTCAGCGCGAGCGGGACGCCCGCCGGGAGGAGCGCCGTCAGGCCCGCAAGGCCGCGCAGCAGGAGGAGCCGGGCACCGAGTCCGCGCCCGCCGTGGCCGCGCCCGACGTGGCACCCACCGCGCCCGCTGGCCTGTCCGAGGAGGAGGAGGGCGACGAGGAGGGCGAGGACGAGGATCTCGAGGCCGCGAGCGCCTTCGTGGCGGGTGGAGCGGGAGAAGCGGGGAGCTCGGAAGACGCCGCGGCGTCGGGTGAGCGCAAGCGCCGCCGCCGCCGTCGCCGGGGCCGTCGCGGCCGGGGCGGTCGTGGGCCGGAGGGCGCTCCGGGTGAGCCGGGCGCCGTGGCAGCCCCCGAGGGAGCCACCGCCGTCGCCGTCGCCGTGACCACCGAGTCCACGGTGTCCACCACGACGGTGGAGACCCCGACGGAGCAGATCACCACCCAGCAGGAGAGCACCCTGGTCGCCGTCACGGCTGTGGAGGCGGGGCCCGTGGAGGGCGTTTCCGCTCCTCCGGCCGAGGCTCAGCAGGGGTCTCTCCCCCTGGACGTGCCACCCGCCGCGCCCGCCGTGGCCGTCGAGGTGTCTCCCGCCCCCGAGGTGGCTCCGGCTGCCCCCGAGGAGCCCAAGCCCCAAGGGGAGCCCGGGCCGACCTCATCGAACGGTGGCTCGCCGGAAGGCGGAACGGCCTGACATCCACGCGCTCCGGGCGTGAGGGGAGCGCGGGACTGGGTTAGGGTAGGCCGGTATGAAGTCCGGCCTGCTCCCTTTCCTCGTGGCGCTGTTGTTGCTCGGCGCCTGCCGCTCGCGCGAGCCGCGCTTCCCGGTGGAGCACGTCTCGCTCAAGGGCGCGACGGTGATCGACAACGGTCTGCTCGGATGGTCCTCGTCGGACATCCAGGCGATCTTCACGGACGTGCTGCGCGACAGCCGCCGCTTCGAGCTGCTCTCGGAGGACGCGCCCGAGCGGCGTGATCCGGGCCCCTGGTCCTTCACGCTCGAGCTGCCCTTCACCCGCGAGGCGCTCAAGGACGGCGGCACGTATTCCTTCGCCGAGGTGGGCGCCACGCTGGTGATGGAGCGGCGCTCGGGGGAGGGCACCCAGCGCTATCAGGTGGTGGGGCTGGGCGAGGTGCGCGTGGAGTCCAAGGACGCCGAGGCCCGGCGCAAGGCGCTGCGCGAGGCCCTGCGGCGCGGGCTCGTTCAGCTGGCCGACGCGGCCGGACTCCAACTGGCGGCGGTGGGGCGTGCGGACGGGGCGTTGGTGATGGATCTCCAGTCCCCGGACGAGCGGGTGCGGGAGTTCGCCTTGCGCGTGCTCGCCGAGCGGCGCAACCCCGCGGCGGCCCCGCTGCTCATCCGCCAGTTGCAGGACGAGGATCTCCAGGTGGCACGCCAGGCGATGGGCGCGCTGGTGGAGATGAAGGAGAGCGCCGCCGTGCCCGCGCTCATCGAGCTGGTGAAGGAGCGGGAGCTGGGCTTCGTGCAGGAGGTCGTCTTCGCCATCGGAGAGATCGGCGGGGAAGAGGCCGAGGCGTATCTCTTCACCGTGGCGCAGGGACATGATCAGCCCGATGTCCAGGCCGCGGCCCAGCAGGCGCTCGATACACTCTACGCGGCTCACAAGCTCGCCACCCCGGAGGCGCGCGGCACGGACCGCGCGGAACACTGAGACATGAAGCTCTCGTCTGTCGTCGTACGAATGGCCCTCGGGGCCGCGTGGGTGCTGGGGGCGGGTGCGTGCGCGGGCCGGCAGCCCGTGGCAGACTCCGAGTCCTCCTCGCGTGCCACCGAGTCGCTGTCCGAGTACTACCCGCTGGCCGTGGGCAACCGCTGGACGTACCGGGTGAATGGCCGCGAGGACAAGCCGGTGACGGTGGAGGTGCTCAAGGAGGAGGAGGGCTACTTCCACGACAGCCAGGGCGGACAGCTCACCGTGGACGCCTTCGGGGTGCGCGACCGCAAGCGCTACCTCTTGCGCGGGCCGCTCACCGAGGGCAGCCAGTGGACGAACGTGGTGTCCGTGGCGTCCACCGAGCGCTACCGCATCCTCCAGACGGACGTGCCGTGTGAGACGCGCGCGGGGGCCTTCTCCGCGTGTGTCCGGGTGGAGGCGAGCAACCGCGTGGACGCGAACACCACGCTCATCAACGCGCTCACCTTCGCGCGGGGCGTGGGCCTGGTGCGCATGGAGCTGTTCGTCCAGAAGAGCAACGGCGAGCGCCTGCCACAGACGTCGCTGGAGCTGGAGTCCTATCAACTCAACCCTGGGGCGCCGACCGCGCGAGGCCAGGCGGAGGGAGTGCCATGAAGGAGATTGGAATCGCCCTGTTGGGGCTGGGCAACGTGGGACTGGGGACGTACCGCATCCTCACGCAGCACGCGAAGGACATCGAGCGGCGGCTGGGCGCGCGGGTGCGCGTGCACCACGTGCTGGTGCGCGCGCCGGGCCGCGCCCGTCCCGAGGACGTGCCCTCGGCGCTCATCACCCACGACATGAAGACGATCCTCGCCAACCCCGAGGTGTCGGTGGTGGTGGAGCTCATGGGGGGCCTGAGCCCCGCGCGCGAGTACGTGGAGCAGGCCATCGCCTCGGGCCGCCATGTGGTGACGGCCAACAAGGCGCTCCTGTCCGCGCACGGCGAGGCGCTCTTCTCGAGTGCCATCGCCCGGGGCGTGGACGTGCACTTCGAGGCGGCCGTCTGCGGCGGCATCCCCATCATCCGCACGCTGCGCGAGGCGCTCGCCTCGGACCGGGTGGAGTCGCTCACGGGCATCGTGAATGGCACCACGAACTTCATCCTCTCGGCCATGGCGGACGAGGGCTCCACGTACGCGGACGCGCTGCGGCGCGCGCAGGAACTGGGCTACGCCGAGGCGGACCCCACGCTGGACGTGAGCGGCATGGACGCGGCGCAGAAGCTGTGCCTGCTGGCCTCGCTGGCCTTCTCCGCGCGCGTGTCCCCCGGCTCCATCCTCGTGGAGGGCATCTCCACGCTCACCCCGGCGGACATCGCCCACGGGCGCGAGGCGGGCTTCGTCCTCAAGCTGCTCGCGCGGGCGCGCCGGGCGCCGGACGGGCTGGACGTGCGGGTGCACCCGGCCTTCATCCCCGCCGCCAGCCCTCTGGCCGACGTGAAGGGTGGTTTCAACGCGGTGCTGCTCCAGTCCGCGGCCCTGGGCGCCTCGCTCTTCTCGGGCCTGGGCGCCGGTGCCCTGCCTACGGGCAGTGCGGTGGTGTCCGACATCATCGATACCTGCCGGGGCCTGCTGGCGGGCGTGTCGGGCCGTCTGCCCCTGCCGTGCGCGCCCAACGTGCAGGACGTGCCCCTCTTGTCCCCGGGTGAGCGCCGCGGGCCCACCTACCTGCGCTTCTCCGTCAGTGACGAGCCCGGCGTCCTGGGCCGCATCGCCAGCGTGCTCGGCGAGAAGGGGGTGAGCATCAACTCGGTGCTCCAGCGCCCGCCGCGCCCCGACGACACGCACGCCACCATCGTCGTCTTCACCCACGACACGCGCGAGGCGGACGTCATCGCCGCCGTGCAGTGGATCGACTCGCTGCGCAGCACCCGGGCGCCCACCCAGGTCATCCGCATCGAGGAAGGCCCCGGTCTGCTGCTCTCCGGCCGCTAGCTGGCCGCCAGGAGGGCGGGCGAGCGGCCTTATCGTCAAGGGGACAGGGGGGCGGGTTGAAAGTCGGATCGCGCCTCCCTAGCCTGTGGGCCTTTTTTCAGGAAGGCAGGCCCCATGGGTGTCGAGAGCGCCGAGCAGACGTACGAAGAGATCATCCTTGGTTTCCTCGTGGAGGGACGGGATGAGTTCTGTTCGGGCGAGGCGCTCTCGGACAAGCTGGGCCTGTCGCGCACCGCCGTGTGGAAGCACGTGGAGTCGCTGCGCGGCAAGGGCTACCGCATCGACGCCGTGCCCGCGCGGGGCTACAAGCTGGTGGACGTGCCGGACAAGCTCACGCCGCTGGAGCTCGCGCCGCTGTTGTCCACGCACCACCTGGGCCAGCAGATCCACTTCCACGAGAGCTTGCCGTCCACCAACGTGACGGCCTTCCAGCTCGCCGCGGACGGCGCCGAGCATGGCGAGGTGGTCATCACCGAGCAGCAGACGGCGGGCAAGGGCCGCCGGGGCCGGGTGTGGACGTCGCCTCCGGGGGTGAACCTGTACTTCTCCGCCATCCTCCGGCCGGAGCTGCCGCCGCAGCGCGCCTCGGAGCTCACCCTGGTGGCCGCGGTGGCGCTCGCCGAGACGCTGCGCGAGCAGGACGCCGACGCGCGCATCAAGTGGCCCAACGACGTGCAGATCGACGGGCGCAAGGTGGCGGGCATCCTCACCGAGCTGTCCGCGGACCCGGACCAGGTGAACTTCGTGGTGCTGGGCGTGGGCGTCAACCTCAACTCCGGCCCCGAGGACTTCCCGCCCGAGCTGGCGGAGACGGCCACCTCGCTCTCGCGGGTGCTCGGCCGGCGCGTCAACCGGGCGCTGTTCACCAGCTCGCTCTGGGGGCGGCTGGAGGAGTGGATGGATCTCCACCACGAGGTGGGCTTCGAGCCGGTGCGCCAGCGCTGGGTGGAGCTGTCCTCCACGCTGGGCCAGGAGGTGCGTGTGCGGACGGACCGGGCGGAATTGCGCGGTGTGGCTGAAGACATCGACGCGGCGGGGGTGCTGCTGGTGCGCACGCCGGAGGGGCGCCTGGAAAGGGTACTCGCCGGGGATGTGGAGCAGGTGCGGCCCCGCTAGACTGTGTGGCGAGCCATGCTTCTCGCCATCGACGTGGGCAACACCAACACCGTGTTGGGGGTATACGACGGCCAGCGTCTGCTGAGCCATTGGCGCGTGGAGACGAGCGCGCGCCGCACCTCCGACGAGCTGGGCATCCTCCTGCGCCAGCTCTTCCTCGCCAGCGGCATCGAGCCGGGCGCGGTGAACGCGGTGGCCGTCTCCAGCGTGGTGCCGCCCTTGCAGTCCCACCTCGGACGCATGAGCGAGCGCTACTTCAAGACGCGTCCGCTCTTCGTGGGGCCCGGGGTGAAAACGGGCATGCCCATCCTCTATGACAACCCGCGCGAGGTGGGCGCCGATCGCATCGTCAACGCGGTGGCCGCCTACGACAAGCACCGCCGGGGCCTCATGGTCGTGGACTTCGGCACCGCCACCACCTTCGACGCGGTGACGCCCCGGGGCGAGTACCTCGGGGGCTCCATCTGCCCCGGCATCCACATCGGCATGGAGGCGCTCTTCCAGAACGCCTCCAAGCTGCCCCGCGTGGAGTTCGCCCGGCCTCCGCACGTGGTGGGCCGCAACACGGTGCACTCCATCCAGTCCGGACTCTTCTTCGGGTACGTGGCCATGGTGGATGGCCTGTGCGCCCGGATGAAGGCGGAGCTCGGATTCGAGACGCACGTGGTGGCCACGGGCGGCCTCGCGCCCCTCGTGGCGGGAGCCTCCACGCACATCCAGGAAGTCGACGAGTTCCTCACCCTCGAGGGACTGCGCATCATCTACGGAAGGAATCACGCCCCATGAGCACCGCCCCGCAGCCTCCCGCCGCGACCCCCGCTGGCTGTCCCATCTCCGCCGAGGTCCTCCCGCCCAACATGCGCAAGCACGTGGACCCCGCCGCGCCCGTGCCCCTGCGGATGATGGCCGCCAAGGCCATGGTGCCGCTGGCGCCCGTGGACATGCTCGGCGCGCTCTTCATGCTCACGTTCGACGCGGACGCGAGCGTGCGGGAGACGGCCACCAAGACGGCCGCCGCCCTCCCGGACCGCTTCTCCGCGGGCCTGCGGGACGAGAACGTCGCCCCGCCGGTACTCGGCTGGCTCCTGCCGCTGTTGCGCACCAAGGACGCCTTCGCGGAGATGCTCGTGCTCAACACCACCACGCCCGACGAGGCCGTAGCCCAGGTGGCGCGCGACTGCAGCGCGAAGGTGGCGGAGATCATCGGGCAGAACCAGCTGCGCGTGCTGCGCCACGAGGACATCCTGCGTCAGCTGTGCTCCAACCCCAACGCGAGCCCCGCGTTGATCGACAACGTGTGTGACTTCGCCGTGCGCAGCGGGCTCGGGCTCGCGGACGTCCCCCAGGTGCAGGCCGCGCGCGTGCGTCTGTTCGGGCCCCAGGCCGCCGCCGCTCCGCCGGAGCCCGGCCCCACCGCCGAGCAGATCATGGCGGAGTTCCAGATGGACACCACCCAGGAGAAGGCGGACGACGAGGATCCCAATCCTCCGCCCATGGAGGAGACCAAGCGGCTGAGCCTCACCCAGCGCATCATGAAGATGAGCATCGCGCAGAAGATCAAGCTCGCGACGCTGGGCAACAAGGAGGCGCGCAGCCACCTCATCCGCGACACCAACAAGCTCGTCTGCACCGCCGTCATCCGCAGCCCGCGCATCACCCCGGGCGAGGTCCTCAACTGCGCCGGCAACAAGGCCGTCAACGAGGAGATCCTCCGCTACATCTACAGCAGCCGGGAGTGGACGAAGAACTACAAGATCAAGATGGCGCTGTTGAAGAACCCCAAGCTGCCGCTCGCCGTGGGGATGAAGTTCCTCAACACCCTGCGCGAGAACGACGTCAAGGACCTGTCGCGCGACAAGAACGTGCCGTCCGGCCTCCAGGGCGTCGCCAAGAAGATGCTGGAGAAGAAGAACGAGAAGAAGGAAGAAAAGTAGGGCCGTCTTCCGCGGGGCAGGGGGCGCGCGGCCCCCGCTCCAGCGCGCGCCCGCCCGGGCCGGACGGGCGCGAGGGAGGGCTCAGGCCACTGCTTCCTCGTCGTCGTGGATCGCCACCGGCTGCTCTTCCATGAGCTGCGAGGCGATGGCCAGCGCCTTCTTCGCCTTCTCGCGCACCTTCTCGTCGGCCTTGATGCGCGTGTAGAGGCGGGCCACCCGGCCCTCGTTGCGCGACACCGCGTCCTCCAGCTCGGTGACGCGCCGGCGCAGCTCGTCGCTTTCCTGGCTGGCCTGGGCGCGTGCCTCGTCCAGCTCCGCCCGGGCGGTGTCCACCTCGCTGCGCGCCACCGTCAGCTCCGCCTCGAGCTGATCCGCCCGTGCCCGGAGATCCTCCACCTCGCCCGACTGCATCTGGTACTGCTCCACCTCGGCCTGCAGCGCCGTGGCGCGCGCCGTGGCGCTCCGGGCCTCTTCCCTGAGCGCCGTGGCCTGCTGCTCCACGCGCCGGCGATCCATCAGGAGCTGCTCCGCCTTGGCCTGGAGCACCTTGAGCTGCGAGTCCTTCCGGGCAAGCTCCTCGGAGGAGCCGCTGGTCTGCTGCTCCAGCGCGAGCAGACGATCCTGCTGCTCGACGATCTCCTGCTCCTTCTGGTTCAGCTCCGTCTTGAGCCGGAGGATCTCCCGGTCCTTGCGGTTGGAGGCCTCGCGCAGCGTCAGGGTGGCCTGATCATTCTTGCCGGCGCTGGACTTGAGTGTCTCCAGCTCGGTGGTGCGCGACTCCAGCTCGGCTTCCAGCTCGGCCACGCGGGACTCGGCGGTGCTCGCCTGGTTGCGGGCATCGTCCAGGGCGCCTTCCAGCTCGGCCACGCGGGCGCGCAGGTTGCGCAGCTCCGCCATGTCCGCGGCGGAGGTCGCGGGGGCGCTCGGGGCCGTCCGGACCGGGGCCGCCGCGCGGGTGGGGGCCGGGGTGGGAACAGGGGCCGGGGTGGGGGCGGGGGCCGCGGCACGGCTCGTCACCGCGGGCATCACCATGGAAGAGCGGGGCGCCGGAGCGGGGGCGGGCGGAGGCGGCGCGGCGGGCATCCGGAAGCCCACCATCGTCTTGTCGTCGCTGACGCCCAGCGAGTCGAAGGAGTCGTCGTCCCCGCCGCCGCTCAGGTCATCCAGTCCGCCGTAGTCCTCTTCCGAGGAGCGCAGCTCGTCGGGCGCTTCCACCGGCTCCTCGACGCCGCCGAGCGGCTCGCCCGGATCGCCGAAGGGATTGTCGAGCGAGAGATCATCGCCCTGGCTCTCCAGCGGCTCGCCCTCGATGGCCAGCTCCTCGCCCTGCATGGGCGCATCGCCCGAGCCGTCCAGGTCCCCGAGCGCGAAGCCGTCGTCGACGACCTCGCCCGCGGGCAGCTCCGGAAAGCCGATGAGCCCGCCCACGCGCTCCACCAGCTCATCGGGGTTGACCGGCTTGGAGACGTAGTCATCCGCGTGCGCCTTGAGCTTGCGGTGCTGCGCGAAGCCATCCGGGTTGCCGATGATGATGATGGGGATGGGCTTGAGCTCGTCGTCCTTCTTGAGCTTGCCGCAGATGAGGTAGCCGTTCTGCCCCGCGGACAGGTCCACCGCGAGCACCACCAGATCCGGACGCTCCTGGCGGATGCGCTCCACACTCCCCTTGCCGTCGGTGGTCTCCTGCGCCGCGAAGCCCCGGGCCTCCAGGGCCTCTCGCAGCGTCGCGGAGAGGGTGGTGTCACTTTCGACAATCAGGATGTTCTTGGACATGGAAGAGGTGCCGGACCAGGAGGAGCGCGCGCCTCCCGCGGTGGGACGCGGGAACGACGAGTCTGGATGAAAATCGCTCGGAGGCTATCGGCGCACACCCAGACCGTCAATCTTCGGTCCAAGAGGGGGCCCGGCCGTCAGGCTGCTGAGAGAAGCGAGCAACCCGAGTCGGATCAGGGATGTAGCGACACGGGGAGCACGGGCACTGAGGGCGTCGCCGACGCGGCGGCCGCGGCCTTCTGGGCCGACTGCTCGGCGAGCATGCGGCGGATGTCCGCTTCGTTGAGATCCGACACCAGCTCGTAGACGATCTCCCCGTCGCGCCACATGGCCACGTTGTAGCCGAGGCTGGAGCCGACCTGCACTGCGGGAAGGGTGGGGGCCTCCACCTCGCGCCGGGCGTCATCGAAGACGAACACCCCGATGCGCCGCGCGGGCCCGCCCTGGCCTTCCGCGTTGCGCTCGTAGCTGATGTACGCGGCGGGGCGATCCGTCACGTTGGAGATGCGCGCGCCGGACAGCCGCACATCGTGCAGCCGGGGCACGGACACGCGGTGATCCAACTTGCCGTCGAACCACGCCTCCACGTTCTCGTGCGACACCCCGACGACTTCCACCGGGAGCTTCTTGGTGTGGCGCCGGACGGCATCCTCCATGTAGCGCTGGCGGTGCTCGGGCCGCAGCGCCATCCAGGTGCCACCACCCACGGTCACCAACACCAGGGCCGCGGCTCCCATGCGCAACCACGCCGCCTGGGCCGCCCGGCGCTGCTCCTGGTGGAGATTGGCCTGGAGCCGGGAGCGCAGGGCCGCCGGGGCCCGGGACGTCTCCACGGAGTGGCGCGCGGCCCGGCGCAGCGACTGCCGCAGCTGCCCCTCCTCATGCACCCGGCGCGCGCACGCGGAGCACCCCTTCAGGTGCGCTTCCGCGCTCACTCGCTCCTCGGGTTGGAACTCCCCATCGAGGTACGGGTAGAGAATCGACTCGAATTCCTGGCAGGTCATGAGCGCTCAGGGAGGGGTGAAGGCGACGGGCCCGTGGAGAAATATTTCTCCGGGCCCATCAACCTCGGACTACCCGACCTTCTTCCTGCGACGATATTCGTCCAGGCTCGCCGTGGCGTTCTCGAGATTCACCGGCTCGCCACCCGCCTCCTGACGCAGCACGCCGGTGCCCTCGGCGTACTCCTTCAGGGTCTTCTGCAGCAGCTTGCGGCCCCGGAACAGCCGGCTCATCACCGTGCCCACGGGACACTCGAGGATCTCGGCGATCTCCTTGTAGGAGAACTCCTGCAGGTCCGCGAGGATCACCACCAGCCGGAAGTCGATGGGCAGCGCGTCGATGGCCCTCAACACGTCGTCCGACAGGAGCCGATCGAAGAAGTACTGCTCGGGGTTGGCCGCGAAGTCCGTGGCGTCCCGGCTCACGAAGCGCTCATGCACCGCCTCGCGCTCCACACCTTCCACCACACTGCGCTCCTTCACCTTGCGGCGGTAGCGGTTGATGAAGGTGTTGGTGAGGATCTTGAAGAGCCAGGCCTTGATGTTGGTGCCCCGCTCGAACTTGTCGAAAAAGCGGTAGGCCCGCATGCAGGTGTCCTGCACCAGGTCCTCGGCATCGCGCTCGTTCTTCGTCAGCCGCAAGGCCGCGGAGTACAGCGGATCGAGGTGGGCCAGGGCCAGTTCCTCGAACTCCTGCTTGGTCCGATTGTTCTGCCTGAAGTCCAGCATGCTCCCGCCTTCCAAAGGCCCGAAATTACAGGCAAATGAGTCGTCGTCCACCCGTCAATGTATGTACGGGAACAGATTGGACAACAAGCCAATCACTTCGCGCCGTTTGCACGGCTGCCCGAAAGGGCAGGAGACGCGCGGGGGAAAAACTTATTCCCGTCCCCCCCATTGAAAAGGGGGGGGACGTCGGTTCAGGTAGGACAGGCGGCTACTTCGCCGCTCCCTTGGCGCCAATGGCGTCGAGGATGGGCAGGTAGCTGTAGCCCAGGTCCTTGGCGACGGTCTCGTAGGTGACGTGGCCGTTGTAGGTGTTGAGGCCGCGGGCGAGCGCCTTGTCGGCCTTGATGGCCTCGACGAGGCCCAGGTCGGCGATCTTGCGGGCGTAGGGCCGGGTGGTGTTGGTGAGGGCGAAGGTGGACGTCTGGGGGACGGCGCCCGGCATGTTGGCCACGCAGTAGTGGACGACGCCGTGCTTCACGAAGGTGGGGTTGTCGTGGGTGGTGGGCACGCACGTCTCGATGCAGCCGCCCTGGTCCACCGCCACGTCCACCACCACGGAGCCGGGGCTCATCTCGGCGATGAGGGCCTCGGAGACGAGCTTGGGCGCCTTGCCGCCGGGGATGAGCACGCCGCCGATGACGAGGTCCGCCTCGCGCACGCTCCGGGCTATGCTCTCCGAGTCCGAGGCGAGCGTGGCCACGCGGCCGAGGAACACGTCATCCAGGTAGGTGAGGCGCTCGAGGTTGATGTCGATGAGCGTCACCTCCGCGCCCATGCCCACCGCGACCTTGGCCGCGCAGGTGCCCACCACGCCGCCGCCCAGCACGACCACGCGGCCGCGGCGCACACCGGGCACGCCGCCCAGCAGAATGCCCTTGCCCCCGTGCGCCTTCTCCAGGCACGCGGCGCCCACCTGGATGGCCATCTTCCCGGCCACCTCGCTCATGGGCTTGAGCAGCGGCAGGCTGCCGTCATCCAGTTGGATGGTCTCGTAGGCCACCGCCGAGGCGCGCTTCTTCACCAGCGTGCGGGTGAGCTCCGGGTCCACGCCCGCCAGGTGGAAGTAGGTGTAGATGATCTGCCCGTCCTGGATGCGCTCGTACTCGGGCGCGATGGGCTCCTTGACCTTGACGATCATCTCGGCGCGCTTCCACACCTCGTCCGCGCTCTGGACGATCTGCGCGCCCACCCGCTGGTACTCCGAGTCCGGCAGGCCCGAGCCGCCGCCCGCATTGGTCTCGACGAGCACGGTGTGACCCGCGCTGGTGAGCGCACGGACCCCCGCCGGAACCATGCCCACCCGGTACTCCCGGGTCTTGATTTCCTTGGGAACGCCGACAATCACGTGGAATGCCTCCAGATGCGCCGCGATCCAGGCGCGGCGAAAAGCGGGCGGACCCTAGGCAGGGGTCTGGGGGGAGTCAAGACGCGCCCGGACATGCGTCGAAAGCCGCGCCCTTCAGTGGTAGTTAACGGGATCATGACGCAGGCACCGAAGTTGTTGTTCGCGGATCCCAAGGGCCGGGTGATGGAGCACCCCTACCTGTTGGCCACGCTGCGCAGCGGGGAGGAACTCGTTCCGCCGCAGGACAAGCCCATTCCCCTGCCCTCCGCGGGACGGCTCGTGCATCTGCCTGGCCGGCTGCCGGTGGGGCTGCACCCGGAGACGGGCGAGCTGGAGCTGGTGCGCGAGATGAAGATGGAGGGGAAGACGTTCGTGCCCAGCGCCGTGGGCGCGCTCTTGCCCCCGGGCTACACGCGCACGTTCCTGCCCGGCGAGGTGAAGGCGTCCGGGCCGGTGCTGCCGCAGTGGGCGTACACGGCCGCCGCCTGGGGCGAGGACGGCCCGGTGGCGTGGGCCATCCACACCGACAAGCGCTCGCACTGGGAGCCCGAGCGCTACTCCACCCCGGAGCTCAAGAAGCTGGTGGACGCGCACCTGGCGCGCTTTCCCGGCAACCGCGTGCTCAAGCAGCTCACCACGTGCGCGATGCTCTACCGGTGCTTCACCTCGCAGAACATCTTCTACGTGCGCGACGAGGGCGCCATCCCCGCCTCGGTGATGTGCAACGCGCGCTGCGTGGGCTGCATCTCGGATCAGCCCGCGGACGGGCCGCCCGCCTCGCACGAGCGCATGGATGACGGGCCGAGCGCCGAGGAGATGGGCGCCGTGGGCCTCTATCACCTGGAGCACGCGCCGGGCCGCACCATGGTCAGCTTCGGCCAGGGGTGCGAGGGCGAGCCGCTCACGCGCTGGAAGTTCATCGCCGAGTCCATCCGCTACATGCGCGCCCACACCTCGCGCGGCTCCATCAATATCAACACCAACGCGAGCCTCACCCACGGACTCGAGGCGCTCTTCGACGCGGGCCTGGACGCCATCCGCGTGTCGCTCAACTCGGCGGTGAAGGATCTCTACGAGGCCTACTACAAGCCGGTGAAGTATGGCTGGGAGGACGTGGAGGCGTCCATCGCCCTGGCGCGCGAGCGCGGGGCCTACCTCGCGCTCAACCTGCTGCTCTTCCCGGGTGTCACCGACCGCGAGGGCGAGGTGCAGGCCCTGGCGAAGCTGGTGAAGAAGTACAAGGTGGATCAGGTGCAGACGCGCTCGCTGTGCATCGATCCCATCCAGTACCTGGAAGTGGCGCGCGACAAGGGCGCGGGCGGAGAGCCGGTGGGCATCCGCGAGCTGTTGCGCCGGCTCAAGGCGGCCCGGCCGGGGCTCGTCATCGGCAACTTCGCGCGCGGTCTCGACGAGCGACAGGGGGGGAGGGATCGGGGATAGAGTCGGCGGATGCAAGAACTCGCCTTCCTGCCCGCCCATGAAATGGCGGAGCGCGTGCGCCTTCGTGAAGTGTCCGCCGTGGAATTGCTGGAGGCCCACCTCCAGCAGGTGGCGCGCAACAACGTGCGGCTCAATGCCCTGGTGACCCTGGACGAGGCGCGGGCGAGGACGCGGGCGCGCGAGGCGGACACGGCGCTCGCGCGCGGCGAGGTGTGGGGGCCCCTGCACGGCGTGCCCCTCACCATCAAGGATGCCTTCGAGACGACGGGGCTGCGCACGACGAGCGGCTTCGAGCATCTGGCGGACTACGTGCCCCAGCGGGACGCGACGGTGGTGGCCCGGCTCAAGGCGGCGGGCGCCGTCGTGGTGGGCAAGACGAACCTGCCCCGGCTCGCGCTGGACACGCAGACGCACAACGCCGTCTTCGGCCGGACGAACAACCCCTGGGACGTGGAGCGCACGCCGGGAGGCAGCACCGGGGGCGGCGCGGTGGCGGTGGCGGCGGGGATGAGCCCCCTGGAGGTGGGCAGTGACATCGGCGGCTCCATCCGCATCCCCTCGCACTACTGCGGCGTGTTCGGCCTGAAGCCCACCGATGGCCGCATCCCCCTGTCCGGGCACATCCCGGGCCTGCCGGGCACTCCGCGCGGCGTGCGCCACCAGGGCGTGGCCGGGCCGCTGGCGCGCACGGTGGCGGATCTGCGGCTCGCGCTGCGGCTGCTGTCCGGGCCGGATGGTCTGGACACGGAGATGCCCCCGGTGCCCTTCCAGGAGGTGCCGAGGCGGGAGCTGCGCTCGTACCGCTTCGTGTGGACGGACGACTTTGGCGGCATGCCCGTTTCGGCGGAGACGCGCGCGGCGCTGGCGGGACTGGCGCGGACCCTGGAAGGGGCGGGGTGCGTGGTGGAGCGGCGCACGCCGGAGATCGACTTCGACGCGGTGTGGACGGCCTGGGGCCAGTTGCTGGGCGCCGAGGTGGGCGCGGAGATTCCCCTGCGGGCCCGCGTCATGACGGCCCTGCACTTTCGCTCCATGCGGGGCGACTCGGCCATCAACCGCGGCATCATTCGTGGGCTGTGGGGCCGGATGACGGACTACGTCCAGGCGCTCTCGGTGCGCGATCGGATGATGGCGAAGGTGGAGGACTTCCTCGCGGGGTGGGACGCCTGGCTGTGCCCGGTGACGATGGGCGCGGCCTTCACCCACCGCCCGAGCGGGGAATGGGTGGAGGTGGACGCGCGGCGCGTGCCGTACATGGAGGGCACGTGCGGCTTCTCGAACTTCTTCAACCTGACGGGACACCCGGTGGTGGCGATGCCGCTGCCTCCCGCGTCCGGGCGGACCCTGCCCCTGGGCGTCCAGGTGGTGGGCCGGCGGTGGAAGGACGAGGCCCTGCTGTCCGTGGCCGAGGCCCTGTCCGAGGTGGCCGGTCCCTTCCGGCGCCCGCCGGGCGTGTAGCGGCGGGCTCCGGGAAGGGGGGAGGGGAGTCCCGGGCTACTCGTTCGGGACGACCGGGTTGAGCTCCTTGGCCACCAGGTTGCCCAGCACGGCGTCCTTGGGCACGTAGCCATCGGCGCCGGCCTCGCGGCAGATGCGCTGCAGCTCCTCCACGTTCTCTCCGGAGCACAGCAGCACCTTGATGCCCTTGAAGAGGCTGTTGCTCTTGATGAACCGGCAGAACTGCTCGCCGTTCACGTTGGGCATGCGCACGTCCAGGAGCACGAGGTCCGGACGCGTCTGCTTCTTGAGGATGATCTTCGTCGCCTTGTCCGCGGAGTCGGCGATGTGCACCTCGAAGCCCTTGGTCACCAGGTCCGCCTCGATGATGCGGGCCGTCATCTCACTGTCGTCGACGATGAGGATGCGCGGCTTGCGCCCTCCCGCCGCCGTCATCTTCGCCGCCGAGGGGAAGCCTCCCGACACCGCGGGCGCGGTGGGAGCGGGCGCGGCCTCGGGCGCCGGAGTGGCCGCGGCCGGAGTCTGCTGCGCCACGGGCGCGGGGGCCGCCGTGGGCGCGCGCACGGGCGTCGGGGCGGGCGCTCCGGCGGGCCGTGCCGTGGGGACGGCGGTGCCGGGAGCGGCGCCAGGGACTGGAGTCGTGGGCCTCATCTGCCCGGGGGCCGCTCCGGGAACACGCGGCGCCAGGCCCGGGTGGGCCGGGGTGGCGGCTCCTCCCACGGCGGCGGCGGGACGAGGCGGCGTCACCTGTCCCGCGACGGGGGCGCGCGGCGCGGCGGGAGTCAGGCTCGGGCCGCCCGCTGCTGGGACTCCGGGGCGAGGAGCCGCCGCCTGCCCTGGCAGGGGCGCACGAGGCGCCGCGGGCGCACCCGTTCCAGGCACCGGAGCCGCCGGACGGGGCGCGCCAGGCTGACCCGCCATGGGTGCACGGGGCGTCGCGACCTGTCCCGGAGGCGCGGCCACGGCGCGTGGAGGCGCCGCGACTCCCCCGGGAGCCGCTCCGGGCGGAGCGATGGGCCGCGCCGCGACGGCACCGGGCGGCCGGGACACCGGAGTCCCCGGAGGTGGACGTGCGGCGGTGGAGGGAGCAGCCGGCCGGGGGCCCGCCACGCCGGGTGCCATGCCAGGACGAGGGGCGGCGGTGGGCGGTGGGGGCGGACCCAGGATGCGCATGATCCCGCCGATGACCGCTTCGAGCCCACCTCCCTTGAGGATGTAGGCGTCCGCGCCCGACTGGCGGGTCTTCGCCGCCAGTTCCTCCTCGGAGATGTCCGAGTAGAGCACCAGCTTGGACGTCACCTTTTTCTGGGTGCGGAGGTACTCGACGACGTCGTCGCCGAACATCTCCGGCATGTTCACGTCCATGAGGATGAGCGCGAACGGCCCCTCGGAGAGCTTTACCTCCAGGCTCGCCAGGTCGGTCGCCCCGGTGGCGTGGTAGCCCGCGGCCGACAGCGCCCTGACCGTGAGTTCCACCAGCATTGGGCTATCATCGATGACCAGTACGCGAGACATCTTCCTCCCCTGGAATACGGCAGTCACCCTACACCGTTGAGCCGGTCCGGACCATGTGATTCGGTCCAGGCTTGACCCACTTCGCTTGCCTCCGGATACTTTGTCGCCTTGACCAACACTCCCCTCCAACGTGCGCTTCGGATGGCTCCCGACCGGGCCATCGCGGCTCAAGCCCGGCCCGAACAGGAATTTTTCTGTTTCCGGGCGGCTGATCTCCGCCTCGCCGTTCCCAGTGAGAACGTGCTCGAGGTCATCCGTACCGGGCTGCTCACTCCCCTGCCACGGACTCCCTCCTTCCTCCTGGGCGTCACGGGCCATCGCGGCGAAGTCATCCCCGTGATGGACCTGCTGCGCTTCCTCGGCAAGGGCGAGGCCCGGGTCGGACCGAGGACCCGGCTGTTCATCGGCACCAGCGGCAACTACCGGGTCGGCGTGGTGGCCGACGCGGTGCTCGGACTGCGGCGCATCCCCGTGGCCGACATCCTGCCGCCTCCCCTCGGTGGAGACGCGGCGGCCGAGCACCTCATCGGCGTGGCCGAGGGCCTGATTCCCAACGAGAGCATCGCCCTGCTCCACTTCACCAAGCTGCTGCAGAGCGCCAGGCAGCGCGCGGTGCTGCGATGATCTCCGACGTCTTCGCTCCCGCCGAGGAGGAGGTGGACATCCTCTTCTTCGAGGTGGGCGATATCGTCTACGGCACGGACGCCTCGCAGGTGCTGCGCATCGATCGCTCACTCGCGGAGGATCTGTCCCTGCCGGAGCTCGGCCCCCTGAAGCGCGGCCATCGCGCGCTCGTGTTCGACGCACCCGAGGGAGAGGGCCACCTCAAGGTGGATGCCATCCGCGGGGTGCGTCCCGTCCCCATCCAGCACCTGCGCCGGCTTCCCCCAGTGGTTGGCGCCGCATCCTACACGGTGGGGGTTTTCCTCGATGAGGCGCGTCCCGTGATGCTCATCGATCTTCTCGAAACCTTGATGTTCAAGGAAGGCACTGAAGGCAATGTCGCTCGCTGATCCGAAGAATGAATTTTCCGCCACGGACGGGGCTTCCCGCTCGAAGAAGGCGGGCTCCCTCAAGCCCATCACCGACACGGTGATCGCCGTCCTCGCGGGCAACCTCGAGGCGCGTGTGCACAAGAACGCGCTGGACGAGGATGCCGCGGATCTGGCCAACCTCTTCAACCAGCTCCTCGAGCGCTTCGCCGTCTCCGAGCACCGCAAGCAGGTGGCGGCGCAGGAGATCGATCAGGCCGTCGACGCGCTCATCTCGCTGGGCCGTGATGGCGATCTCGCCCGGTGGAACACCACCACCGAGGACGCCCAGCTCGCGCCCCTGCTCGAGGGCTTCGGCAAGGTGATCGAGACCCTGCGCACCTTCGTGCGGGAGATCAACGAGGCGGCGCTGCGCCTGTCCTCGTCCTCCAACCAGGTGCTCTCCGCCTCCACCCAGCACGAGACGTCCTCCACCGAGCAGGCCGCCGCCATCCACGAGACCACGGCGACGATGGAGGAGCTCAAGCACGCCTCGGCGCAGATCGCCGAGAACGCCGGCAGCGTGGCGCGCGTGGCCGAGGAGACCCTGGGCGCGGCTCGCGCGGGCCGGGGCGCCATCGGCGAGTTCATCCAGGCCATGCAGCAGATCCGCAGCGACGGCGTCGCCGTGGCCGACTCCATCACCAAGCTGTCCAAGCGCGTGGAGCGCATCGGCACCGTGGTCGAGGTGATCGACGAGATCGCCGACCGCTCGGACCTGCTCGCGCTCAACGCGGCGCTCGAGGGCAGCCGCGCCGGTGAGGCGGGCAAGGGCTTCTCCATCGTGGCCGCGGAAATGCGCCGCCTCGCCGAGAACGTCATGGAGTCCACCAAGGAGATCAAGAACCTCATCACGGAGATCCGCGAGGCCACGGCCGCCGCGGGCGCCGCGGCCGAGGCCTCCAAGGAAGCTACCGAGTCGGGCGAGAAGCTCGGCGCCGTGGCGGCGCAGGCCGTCGAGGGCATCCTCGCGGGCGTGCAGGAGACGAGCGACGCGGCCCGCGTCATCAACCTCGCCACCCAGCAGCAGCGCACCGCCACCGAGCAGGTGGTGGCCTCCATGGCGGAGATCGAGGACGTGACGCGCCAGACCACCTCGGCCTCCAAGCAGGCCACGGGTGCCGCCGCCGAGCTCAACCAGCTCGCCGGACGGCTGGCGGAACTCATCAAGCGCTTCAAGGCCGACTGACGACAGGAGCGGGAGGAGTCCTCCCGGGCCGGTTGAACGCCGCCCGGGTGCCCCACACGCATGGATACCGAGTCCCTCAAGAGATCCCTCCTGCAGAAGTTCCAGGAAGTCAGCGCGGATCGCCTGCAGAAGATCCAGTTGGGCGTGCTCGACCTGGAGAAGCCCACCGCGGACCAGGCGGCGGACGAGGTCGCGCGCGAGCTGCACACGATGAAGGGCGAGGCGCGCATGCTGGGCCTGGCCGCCATCGGCCAGCTCGCGCACGCGGCCGAGGACGTGCTGCGCGCCGAGCGCGAAGGAAAGGCCGCCACCGAGGTGGCGACGGACCTGCTGCTGCGCGCGTGTGACACCATCGCGGACCTGCTGGAGGACCACGAGGGCGCCCAGGTGGGCACCCTGGCCTCCCAGGAGATGTGCGAGGCGCTCTCCGCGGCGTCCGGCCATCCCATTCCCCCCATCGGCGGCGTCAAGGCGCCCTCGTCCACGAGCGTCCCGGTCGTGCGTCCCGCCCACGCCGAGACCGTGATGGAGGTCATGGCCGAGGCCGTGGAGCCCGTCGCCTACGCGCCTCCTCCCACGCCCGTGCCCGCGGCGCCCGCGCCCCGGGCCGCCAAGGCCGAGCACGAGGAGCCGCACCACAACAAGCTGGCCGATCGCAGCATCCGCGTGAACGTCGAGGTGCTCGACTCGCTCGGCCTGCTCGCCGGAGACCTGTTGGTGGAGAGCGCGCGCGGCCGTCTGCGCGCCTCGCAGATCGAATCGCTGCTCCAGCGCTTCTCGCGCCTGGGCGACCGCTTCCTGCGGCTCACCGAGCAGCTCGAGGTGCCCAACACGCTGCGCAACGACGTGGAGCGCATCGAGGGCGACCTGCACATGTTGCGCGACGACGCGTTCCGCTTCGTGCGCAGCAACGGCGATGGCATCGAGACGCTGCACGGCAACCTGGCCATGATGGCGGACCACGTGGCCGAGGCCCGGCTGGTGCCCCTGTCCACCGTGTTCGACGCCTTCCCGCGCGCCGTGCGCGACCTGTCGCGCTCCCAGGCCAAGGAGGTGGATCTCGTCATCGAGAACGCCGACCTGGGCGTGGACCGCTCGATGCTGGCCGACGTGCGCGACGCGCTCGTGCACCTGTTGCGCAACGGCGTGGATCACGGCCTGGAGACGCCCGACGAGCGCCGCATGCTCGGCAAGCCCGCCGCGGGACGCCTGCGCATCCGCGTGCGCGCCGACGGCGACATGCTCAGCATCGAGGTGGACGACGACGGCCGCGGCATGGATCCGCAGAAGCTGCGCGCGGTGGCCGTGCGCAAGCACCTGCTCACGGAGAACCAGGCCGCCTCGCTCTCCGAGCGCGAGGCCATCGAGCTCATCTTCCGCCCCGGCTTCTCCACCCGCGAGGAAGTCACCGACATCTCCGGCCGCGGCGTGGGCATGGACGTGGTGAAGAAGAAGGTGGAGTCGCTGGGCGGCTCGGTGGGCATCTCCAGCCGCCTGGGCCGTGGCTCCACCTTCACCCTGCGCCTGCCGCAGTCGCTCGCGCTCATGAAGGTGCTGCTGGTGCGCCTGGGCGACGACGTCTACGGCATCCCCG
The DNA here is from genome assembly GCF_044360685.1 of Cystobacter fuscus. Taxonomy (GTDB): domain Bacteria; phylum Myxococcota; class Myxococcia; order Myxococcales; family Myxococcaceae; genus Cystobacter; species Cystobacter fuscus_C. Next base: position 4,545,210 of record NZ_CP043491.1, read on the forward strand.
CCGCCGACGTGGTGGCGGTGATGCGCGTGAAGCCGGATGATCGCATGGAGGTGTTCGGCACGCTCGCGGTCAAGCACCGCGGCAAGCCCATCGCGCTGGTGGGCCTGGGGCCACTGCTCGGCGTCAACGGCGGCAACCGCTTCGACAAGCCGCCCGCCGTGGTGGTGCGTCACGGCGATGACCATGCCGCCCTGGTGGTGGATGGCTTCGTGGACGAGCGCGAGGTGGCGGTGAAGCCCTGCGGCGGCGAGTTCCTCAAGGGCGCCGCCTTCATCGCCGGCACCGCCGCGCTGGAGGACGGCCGCATCGCCGTGCTGCTGCACGTGCCGGACATCATGGCCGAGGTGCGCCGCATGGCGCGGCCCGTCACCCAGGGCACCACCGCCAAGCGGCTCAAGGTGCTGCTGGTGGACGACTCGCCCATCGCGCGCGCCACCGAGTCCGCGCTCGTCAAGGCGCTCGGCCACACCGTGGACGAGGCCCAGGACGGCGAGGAGGGCTATCTGCGCGCCCAGTCCCAGACGTACGATCTCATCCTCACCGACGTGCAGATGCCCCGCCTGGATGGTTTCTCGCTCACACGCAGGCTCAAGTCCACCGCGGGGCTGGCGCGCACGCCGGTCATCGTCCTGTCCTCGCTCGCCTCCCCCGAGGACAGGCGGCGCGGGGCCGAGGCGGGCGCGGATGCATACCTCGTCAAGGGCGAGCTGGGCGTGGAAAGCCTCGCCCAGACCATCGATCGGCTCACCTGAGAGAAGGCAAGGGAATCGCTTGGACGTCGGTGCGTCCGCATACCGGGTGTTGCTCGTGGGCGAGGTGTTCCGGGGCGCCTCGCGGGGACTGTTCGATGGGAGCGTGCTCGCCCCATCGGGCAACGTCTGTGGCTTTTCCGAGGCGCTCGAGGGCGTGCAGCGGCTGCACCCGGACGTGGTCGTGGTGGACCTGTCCGCGCCGGAGTCGCTCCAGGCCATCGCCCGCGTCATGGTGGAGCGGCCCGTGCCGGTGCTCGCGCTGCACCCGGGGCTGCTCTCGGACGCCGAGGCCTTCCAGGCGCTCGCCTCGGGGGCCGTGGAGGTGGTGCCCCGGCCGGCCGAGCCCGGCACCGAGTTCTGGCACACGGTGAGCCGCAAGTTGATGCTGCTCGCCGAGGTGCGCGTGTCGCGCCCCGTGCAGGGCCAGTCCAAGCCCGTGCGCCCCGCGGCCTCCGAGGCGCCGTACCCCCTGGTGGCCATCGCCTCGTCGCTCGGCGGGCCCAAGGCGCTCTCCGTGTTGCTCAAGACCCTGCCGCGGGATTTTCCCGCCCCCGTGTGCATCTGCCAGCACATCAGCGAGGGCTTCACCGAGGGGCTCGCGCAGTGGCTGGGCGCCAGCTCGCTGTTGCGCGTGGTGGAGGCCTCCGAAGGAGACGCCATGGTGCCCGGCTCCGTCTATATCGCCCCCTCGGGCTCGCACCTGCTGGTGCGCTCGGGGGGCCTGCTGTCGCTGGATCCCGGACCGCCGGTGCGCGGCTTCCGGCCCTCGTGTGACGTGCTGCTCACGTCGGCGGCGGAGACCTTCGGCACGCGCGTGCTGGGCGTCATCCTCACCGGCATGGGCCGCGACGGCGCCCGGGGCCTCAAGGAGATCCGCGAGCGCGGCGGCCGCACCATCGCCCAGGACAAGGCGACGTGCGCCGTGTATGGCATGCCCAAGGAAGCCGTGCGGCTGGGTGCCGCCGAGGAAGTCCTTCCGCTCGATCGCATCGGACCAACACTCACCCAATGGGTGCGCACATGCTGACAGTGACCTCTCGGGCCCTGCAGCAACTGGCTGCCCTGTTGCTCGAACGCGCGGGGCTCAAAATCACTCCGGACGGCTATCACAGCCTGCGCCTGGCGCTCTCCACGCGCATGCCCTTGTCGGGGCTCGAGGACTCGGAGGAGTACGTCAACCGCCTGCGCTCGCAGGAGGACGAGCTGCGCAAGCTCCTGCCGCTCGTCACCGTGGGCCATACGGAGTTCTTCCGCGATCCCAAGCAGTTCAGCGCGCTGGAGAACCGCATCCTCCCCGAGGCCCTGGCGCGCGCGCGGCGCGAGACGCGCCGGGTGTCCATCTGGTCCGCGGGCTGCGCCACCGGTGAGGAGCCCTACAGCCTGGCCATGGTGCTCGCCGAGCTGGGCGCGCTGCCCATCGAGGTGGACCTGTGGGCCACGGATCTCAACCTCGCCGCCGTGGAGGCCGCCAAGCAGGGCCGCTTCGCCTCGCGGCGCGTGGCCAGCATCCCCTCCGAGCGCCGCACGCGCTTCTTCCGGCAGGTGCCCGGGGGTCATGAGATCGTCTCCTCGCTCAAGGACTACGTGCGCTTCGACGGGCAGAACCTCGCCGTCCCCGTCTTCGAGAAGGTCAAGCCCGAGTCGCTGGATCTCATCCTCTGCCGCAACGTCATCATCTACTTCGATCTGCCCACCATCCGCGCGCTGATGGACCGCTTCCTCGCGGCGCTGCGGCCCGGAGCGCTCCTGCTGCTGGGCTACTCGGAGAGCCTCTTCAAGGTCTACGATCGCTTCGAGATGGTGGAGATGGAGGGCTCGTTCATCTACCGCCGGCCCGTCAAACCGCTGGAGCCGCGCGCTCCCGGCGTGGGCCCCAAGCCCATGTCCCTGGGGGCGCTGCCTCCCACGACGCCCCCCCGGCCCACGCCGACCCCTCCCAAGCCCCGGCCGACCATCCGCACGCCCGCGGTGCTCCCGTCCACCGAGGCCCTGCAGCAGACGTTGGACGTCTCCGACATGAAGACGCCCACGCGCCGCACGCCCGCGCTGAGCGCCGAGTTCATCGAGGCGGCGCGCGCGCGCCCCACCAACGAGATGCCCGCCTGGAGCCTGATGCTCTCGCCCGGCGAGCGGCTCAACGCGGCCGTGCGGATGATCGAGCGCGGTGACTTCGTGTCCGCGGTGGCCACCGTGGAGCAGCTCCTGGTGGACGAGCCCAACCACCTGGATGCGCTGCTCACCATCGGCAACCTCTACTCGCTCACGGGGCGGATCGCCGACGCGCGCGAGGCCTTCAACCAGGCGCTCCACCGCGAACCGTTGTGCGTGGAGGCGCGGGTATTCGGCGGGCTCGCGGCGCTCCAGGCCGGGGAGCTGCCCGAGGCGCGTTCCGAGCTCGGCAAGGCGCTCTTCCTGGAGCCCTCGCTCGCCATCGGCCACTACCTCATGGCGCAGATTCACGAGCGCTTGAGCGATCACGAGGCGGCGCGGCGCAGCTACCGCAACGCCATCTCGCAGCTGCGCTTCCCCCAGCGGCCCCTGGCCGGCCACTACCCGGAGCTGCCGGACTCGGCCGAGGCCATCTCCCGCGCGGCCCGCTACGCGCTCGCCGCGCTGGAGGAGGGGCCCCCGCGCTAGGGGGGCCTCGTCAGGCCAGGCCCTTGTTCACGTCGTCGGTGCTCTTGGACGCATCCAGCACGCTGGCGAACTTGTCCTGGATGTAGGACTTGGCCTTGCTGCGCAGCAGCATGCCCGGGTCCGTGCCCTCGCCCTGGATGGCGCCGTCGGTGATGGTGAAGTTGGCGTCCAGGCTGATGCCCATCACCTTGCCGGTCACCTTCGCCCCGTCGCCCGACCAGTTCGACTGCACGCCGTACTTGCTCTTCCAGTACTGGAGGAGCTGCTCGACGCGCTTCCTCGCATCGTCCTTGTTGAGGGTGTGGGGGATCTCGAACTTCATCGTGCCCATCTGGCGCTCCTTCGGGTGGGTGATGTCCTGCCTCGGGTCTAGTGAGGGCGGGACGGGATGTGAACCCGGGTGTCTCCGGCAGGGGCCTGGAAGTCAACATTGCGGACAGGCCTCGTGGCGCCTGATTCCCTGGCCGCCGCCCGGGCCGGGCCCCCTTCCTGGACGGAACCCGGGGGCATCTCCACCTTGGGGGCATGGCGCGCGTCCTTCCCTTCTCCGCTCTGTTTCCCTCGCTCGAGTCCCATCTGTCGGCCGATGATGGGGGCGGCTCCTTCAACGCGCCGCCCCGGTCCGCCTCGGTGCGTCCGCTGTTGGATCGGGTGGATCCCACGGCGGAACTGGGCCGCTGGCGGGCCGCGGGCTCCGTGCTGCGTGACAGCCGGCCCGCCCTGTATCTGGCCGAGGTGCCTGCCCAGGACGGCCCGCTGGGGGCGCCTCCGGTGCGCTTCCTCTTGTGCGCGCTCGCGCCCGACGCGGCCGATCCCCTGGAGAGCGATCCCTACCGGCCCCGCTCCGCCCAGGTGGAGCCCGCCATCACCCTGGCGGCGGATGATCACGGGGTGCTCCGGGGCCTGCTGGCGGAGGCCGCCGAGCGCAGCAGCGTGGTGTGGCAGGGGACGTTCCAGGGGGCTCCGCTGTCCCTGCGACGCATCGAGCCCTCCCCGGTGGCCAAGCGCATCCAGGCGGTGCTCGACGAGGCGCCGCTGCGTCCCCTGGCGGAGCTCGACGAGCGCCGGCCGAGCCTCGCGGCCATCGTGCCCCTGTCGGACCCGGGGCTGCACTTCGAGCCCGTGCACCGTGGCCTCCATGGCCTGGACACCTTCCACGAGGACACCTTCCTCAGGCTCGTGGCGGCCTACGCGCGGGTCTACGATCTCGACGAGCCGCTGACGAGCGCGCGGGGCGTGGGCGACGCGCGCGAGCGGCTGGCCACGCTGGTGCGCGGACAGCACGCGGTGCTGCTGGTGCTGCCCGAGGGGCGGGGGAAGATCCTCCGCTTCCGGCAGGGGTTGGATCTGGCGCACCTGAAGGCGGCCCCGCGCAATCCCACACTGCGCAGCCTGGATCTGGCGCTGCTCAACGCGCTGGTGCTGCGCACGGTGCTGGGCATCAAGGATCCCGAGGCGCCCGGGCACCCGAACGTGTTCGCGGTGCAGGGGCTCGAGTCGCTGGTGCGGGGCGTGGAGGAGGGGAAGTTCCAGGCGGGCTTCGCCCTCAACCCGCCGCCGCTCTGGGAGGTGCGCGCGGTGATGGAGGCCGCGCAGACGCTCCCGTCGAAGACGCTGCGGGTGGAGCCCGCGCCGCCCGCGGGCCTGCTCTTCCTCGATCCCGAGGCCTGAGCGGGCCCGGTGGGGCCGCGGCCTGGGCTACGGCGTGCCGAAGAGCTCCACCTCGAAGAGGGAGTAGCCGTACCCGGTGGCGCGCTTCGTGCCGTAAATGCGCACGTAGCGGGCGGTGGCGGACAGACCGGTGTGGTCATCCACGCCGCCATCTCCGCCCACCACCGTGGCCACGGTCGTCCAGGCCGCGGCGTCGTTGGACACCTGGACCTGATAGTCCTTGCCGTAGGCGGCCTCCCAGGTGAGCCGCACGCCGGTGATCTTCTTCGCGGCGCCCAGGTCCAGCTGGAGGTACTGCGGATCCGCGAAGGCACTGCTCCAGCGGGTGCTCAGGTTGCCATCGATGGCATTGGCCGGACCGGTGCCGCCGCTCTCGCTGGAGGAGGCCGTGGCCGCCACCGGCGTCAGCTTGCCCGGGGTGGTCGTGGTGCCGCCCGCGGGCAGGGAGACGTACAGGTTGCCCAGCTCCGTGAGCTGCCCCGACGCGCCGAGCAGGTTGATGTTGGGAATCTCGTTGTTGCGGGCGGAGAACCACGAGTAGCGGAAGACGGCGGGCTCGCTCTCGAGGTAGGTGACGGCGTCGGTCATGTATTTCTTTTGCACGTCCAGGGTGATCTGATCGTGCGGCCGGTCCCCGCAGGCGAACTCGGTCAGCCAGATGGGCTTGTTGTACTTCTTGAACAGGCCGATGTACCACTTGAGCGCGCTCAGGTCGCACGCGTACCAGTGCACGGCGACGTAATCCACCTGGCAATTGGTGCACTTGGCGAAGAAGGCATCCAGATAGGCCACGGGATCCGTGAACGTCACTCCGCCCTCGGAGACACAATCTCCGCAGTAGTTGACGGCGGGGGACACCAGCTTGAGGTTCTTGCGGCGGGCCACGTCCTCGAGGATGGGCCAGAGCGCCGCGGCCTCGCTGGGCGTCTTCCTGGCCTGGCTCTTGAAGTTGGGCTCGTTGAAGCCCAGCAGGTACTGGGTGCCCGCGGGAATGGCGGCGGCCAGTTGATCCGCGTTCGGCGTGCCGCCCCACACCATGGGCACGAACGAGACGCCCACCGAGGAGGCCACGCTGGCGGCGCCCGCCTCGGGCGTGGAGGCCCAGTTGTACCACCAACTGATTCCCTTGGAGAGCGCCTTCATGTCCTCGGCGGAGTGATAGCCATAGGCCACACCGCGCTTGGCGCTCTTGGTCTGCGCCTGGGCGGAGACAGCGGCCAGACACAGCAACCACAGCAGGGGCGTGAAGGAGCGGATGGGGTTGAATCGAGTCATGGCCTGACCCTACCATGACTTCTATTTTTAGTCCGCCAAAACGGATTAAGCGGAAGGTAGGGAGTCACCGCCCGAGGTACTCCACCATGCGCGTCCGGGTCTTCTCATCGGGGAGCCGTCCGCTGCCCGCGCGCAGATTGTCTTCCAAATGACGGGGGTTGCTCGTGGCGGGGATGGGGCAGGTCACCGCCGGATGTCCGAGGATGTATTTGAGGAAGAACTCCGCCCAGCTCGTACAGTCGAACTCGGCTGCCCAGGCAGGCAGAGGTTTGCCCTTGACCTGGCGGAAGAGGGCGCCGCTCTCGAAGGGCCGCATCACCAGCACCGCGGTGCCGTGCTCGGCGGCGGCGGGTAACAGGCGCTTCTCCGCGTCGCGCACGGCGATGGAGTAGGGCAGTTGCACGAAGTCCAGCGCCTCGTGGCGGATGAGCTTCTCCAGCTCGTCGAAGGCGCCGAGCTGGTAGTGCGTCACGCCGAGGTAGCGGATGCGCCCCTCCTTCTTCCACTCGCGCAGCACGGGCAGGTGGGTGCGCCAGTCCACGAGGTTGTGCACCTGCATCAAGTCCAGCTGCCCGTGGCCCATCTTGCGCAGCGAGTCGCGCATCTGCGTGAGGCCCTCCTCGCGGCCGGACGTCCACACCTTGGTGGCCAGGAAGGGGGTGCGCTCCTGGCCGAGCTCGCGCAACAGGTCTCCCGTCACCGTCTCGGCGCGGCCGTACATGGGCGAGGAGTCGATGACCCGGGCGCCCGCCGCGAGGAAGCGCTGGAGCACCTGCTTCTGGGAGGCTCGCTCGGCGGGCGAGGGGCCCACGTCGAACGTCTGCCAGGTGCCGAGCCCGACGACGGGCACCTGCTCACCACTCTTGGGGATGGGACGGGTTCGCATGCGTGGAACCTACGGCGGGGCCCGGCCGGGATGAACCACGAAGGCGCGTGCGCTGGTCCGCCTTGGGGGCGGCCACGCGAGGGCCTGGCGGGGTGGAGCTACGACGACTGGGCGGGCATCGTGTACCCCAAGCTCGGCCCCTACGTCACAGTTGCAGCTTCTTGCTCGTGGTCTGTCCGGCGCGGATCTCCACTTCGATGACGGTGGAGAGGTTCTTGCCCTCGTTGACGAGCTTGAGCTGGTGCCGTCCCGCGGGGAGGGGGACCTCGATGAGGGGCGTGTCCCCGAGCTTGCGCCCGCGCAGATAGACGTAGGTCCAGGGCTTGGTGTCCAGGGTCAGCCGGCCCATGGCGCGCTTCGTCGCGCGTGCCACCGCGGCGGCATTGGGCTCCGCGGATGTCCGGGAGGGTGCCTCGGCCCTGGTGGCCTCGGGCGCGGAGGGCTCTGGGACGACCGCGGACGCGGGAGGCGGGGCCTGGAGCGAGGGGGACAAGTCGAGCATCACCAGGGTGCGCTCGCCCGGATGGGACAGCTTCACCGTGCGTTCCTCGGGCGCCCGGCCCTCGAGCGAGGCCACCACCCGGTGCTCGCCCAGGGCGAGCGTCTCGAGCGACAGGGGCGACACCCCCACGTCCTGGCCGTCCACCGTGAGCCGGGCACCGGGAGGATCCGTCTCGATGGTGAGCACGGGAGGCCCCGCGGGCGCGGGCGGGCGCGCGGCGACCGCGGGCGCCTTGGTGGTGGGGGCGGGGGACCTGGTCGGCGAGCCACGCAGGCCGAAGAACACTCCCACGAGGACGAGCAACGACAGCACGGCGCCACCGGCGATGAGGGGCCAGCGGCGCTGGTGGGGAGCGGGCTGCTCGACGGTGAGATCCCGGGTCGTGAGCACCCGTGAGGGCATCGACGCCACGGACTGCATGCGCCCCACCACCCGGCGGGCGCTCGAGGGGGTGAGATCCCCGGAGCGCGCCGACTCCAGCAGCCGGGCGCGCTCCTGGATGCGATCCGCGAAGAGCTCCGTCATGTAGCTGGACAGATCGGTGGAGTCTGGCACCTCGGGCTGGCCGCGCAGCCACTCCTCCAGGGCGGCCTGGAAGTGGCGGGCGCTGATGTAGCGCTGGCCGGGGTTGCGCGCGAGGGCCCGGCCGATGATGCGGCTGAGGGACTCGGGGACGCTCGGGTTGCGCTCGTGGGCAACGGGCAGCGGCGTCTCACCGGCCAGCGCGTTCATCGCGCCGAGCGGCTCCATGGAGGGGAACAGCCGCGTGCCCGTCACCAGCTCGAAGAGGACGATGCCCAGCGAGAAGATGTCGCTGCGCGCGTCGAGTGGCTGGCCTCGCGCCTGCTCGGGCGACATGTACGCCGCCTTGCCGCGCACCTGGCCCGCCATGGTCTGGCTCTCGCGCGTGGCGGCCTTGGCGATCCCGAAGTCCAGGACCTTCACCACGCCTTCATAGGTGACCAGGATGTTCTGCGGGGACACGTCGCGGTGGACGATGCCCAGCAGCGCTCCATCGGGTCCCAGCTTCGCGTGGGCATAGGCCAGGCCCTCGGCGGCGTGCGCGATGATGCGCACCGCGTGGGTCATGGGCAGCTGCTTGTTCTGGCGCGTGCAGGCCCGGGCGATGGAGGCCAGGTTCTCCCCTGGCAGGTACTCCATCGCGATGTAGTAGGCCCCTTCTTCCTCTCCCAGGTCGATGATTTGAACGATGTGCGGGTGGTTGAGCTGCGCGGCGAGCCGGGCCTCGTCGAGGAACATCGACACGAAGTCCGCGTCCGAGCTCAGCGAATCGAGGATGCGCTTGATGGCGACGAATTTCTCGAAGCCCTGGGGGCCCGCCTGCCGCGCCAGCCAGATCTCCGCCATGCCTCCCACGGCGAGCCGCGTCAGCAGGTTGTAGCGGCCCACGGTCAGCCCGGGCTGCCAGATGATGAAGCGCTCGGTATCACTCTCCGGGGAGGTGGGCTGGAGATCACGCACGGGGGTTCACTTTCTGCACTCGACCGGGTCCCTGTCAATTCACCGTTTTCCTGCCATCCCGATTAATATCCCTGCACCTTGGTTTCTCTCCAGAGACTCGTCGTACTCACTACCACCTTGTTGCTGACTTCGTTGGCATGGGGTGAGACATCCAACCCCTCTCTGCCACGTGCACGCCAGCTCTTCGAGGAGATGCGCTACGCGGAGGCGGCACGCGCGTTGGAGGAGGCGCGCGCGCAGCCGGGCAATGAGCGGGACACCTTGTTGGAGATCCTCGAGATGCAGGGCGTGGTGGCTGGCATGCTCCAACAACCGGCCAAGGCCCGCGCCGCCTTCCAGGCGCTGTTGGTGCTGGAGCCGGACCACCGGCTCACCGGTGATTATGCCCCGCGGGTGGTGACCCCCTTCTTCGAGGCCAAGGCCTGGGTGAACGACCAGGACGCGGCGCTGCGGTTGGAGGTGGTGCCCGGCAGTAGGGAAGCCAGGGCGCTGGCCGTCCAGGTGACCAAGGACTTGCTGGGCCTGGGGCGCACGGTGCGCTTCCACCTGCGCGACGGGGCGGGGTGGACGCGGCAGGAGCAACCCCTCGCCGAGGGCAGCGCCTCCGTGGTGATGAAGGGCGAGCGCGCCGAGTGGTGGGTGCAACTGCTCGACGAGCGTCAGGCGGTGCTCACCTCGCTGGGCAGTGCCGCCGCGCCCCTGGTGGCCCAGGTCCCGGGAGCGCTCGTGCCCCCGCCCGTCGCCGGGAAGACGCCAGCGGCGCGCGTGGCACCGGGCTCGCCCCTGCGCACCGTGGCGGTGGTGTGCCTGGGGCTGGCGGCCGGAGCCGGAGCGGCGGGGGGGTACCTCGGGTGGCAATCGAGCCAGGCCCGGGCCCGGGTGACGGGCGCCGCCGTGGATGAGTCGGGGCTCACCGTAGGCCTCAGCCAGCGGGAAGCCTTCGCGCTGGATGCCCGGGCACGCTCCCAGGGCGGATGGGCCAACGTGCTCTTCGGGGTCGCGGGCGCCGCGGCCATCGCGGGAGGAACCCTCTGGGTGCTCGGCGCGCCCGTGACGGTCTCCGTCTCTCCGGGCGGAGTGGCGGTGGGAGGGGCCCTGCCATGAAGCGCTGCTCCTGGTTGGCGCTGCCGTTCCTGGTCCTGCTGCTGGGGTGTTCCTCCGCGTCCACTGGCGCCGACATCCGGCGCTATGCCTGTGCCCAGGACGACGAGTGTGCCGCGGGCTTCGCGTGCCGCGCGGGAGTGTGCCAGGCCGGGGGCGATCCTCAGCCTCCAGATCCGGGAGGACCCGGTGGAGGGCCGGATGACGGGGGCACTCCTCCGGGCACGCCGCCCACGCGGCTGGCCTTCGTCAGTCCCGCGCAGAGCGTGGGCACGGGGCAGTGCTCGGCGGCCGTGGTGATCGAGACGCAGACGGCGGAGGGGGTGGCCTCGCCGGTGGAGAGCGACACGACGGTCTCGTTGAGTGCCCAGCCCTCCACGGCCGTGAGCTTCTTCCGTGACGCGGCCTGCACCACCTCCACGAACTCCGTGGCGGTGGGGGCCGGCGGCAGCCGCGCGACCTTCTACTTCCGCGGCAGCGTGGCGCAGACCGTCCGCGTCGGGGTGTCCGCCAGTGGGTTGGCCTCCGCGTCGCAGGACGAGGTGCTGCTCGTTCCCGGACAGGCGGTGGGGGTGGCCTTCGTCACGGGCGCCCAGACGCTGGCCACGAGCGGCTGCTCGAGCCTGGTGGAAATCGAGGCGCGCGATGTCGACGCCAGACCCACCACCTTCCCCAGTCCGAGAACCATGACGCTCTCGGGCACGGGGCTCACGTTCTTCTCCAACGCGAGCTGCACCACGCTCCTGTCCACCCCGGTGTTCGCCGCGGGCAGGACCCGCTCCTCCTTCTATTTCAAGGGCAGGAGCAGCGGCACGAACCGCCTGTCCGTCTCCGTGTCGGGATTGAGCACGGTGTCGCAGGATCAGACCATCCTCCCAGTGGTCCGCTCGGGCGTCTGTACCATGCCCGCGACGGGCAACTCGGTGACCTGTCCCATCTCGCCCGCGCAGGTGGACCTGTCGAAGACGATGCTGCTGATTTCACTCAGCCCATCGGGGCGCAGTCCGGACTCCGGGGGCGTGCGCTGCATGCTCTCGGCCCGGGACGCCTTCACCTGTGGCCGCTACGCCGCCGCGCCCAGCAGCTTCGACATCTTCTGGCAGACCGTGGAGCTGGGCACCGGGCTGAGGGTCCAGCACCTGCAGCCGAGCTGTCAGAGCACGTTCCTCGTCTCCGTGCCGATCCAGACCGTCTCACCGCAGAAGAGCTTCCTGCTGGTGTCGAGCGAGCAGAGTGGAACGCTCCTCGGAGAGGGGAACCTCTACACCGCGACGCTGGCCGATTCGGGCATCCGGGTGGATCTCGAGTTCTCCGGCAATTGCAGTCCCTCCTGGAAGGGCTCGCTCCAGGTCGTGGAGTTCGAGGGCATCCAGGTCGTCCGGGGAGATGGAGCGATGAGCACGGGGCAGACGGGGGCGGCCAACCTGATTCAGCCCTCCGTGAGCCTCGCCACCACCGCGCTGCTGTTCACCTACCGGGTGAACAACGCGGGGGCGTCGAGCCTCTGCGACCGGGTCATGAGGGGCGAGGTGTCCGCTCCCTCGGAGGTGGAGTTCTCGCGTGCCCTGGTGAACTCGGAGAACTGCGCCACGGCGGCCATCGAGTCCATGTCCTGGGAGCGCATCAACTTCGGCTCGCTCGCCAAGGTGCAGCCGGTCCAGGTGGCCATGTCGGTGGACCAGACCCAGGTCACCCCCAGCTTCACCACCGCGGTGGACAGGACGCGCGCGGTGGTGTTCGCCACCGGGCAGGGCATGAACGGCCAGGCCGGGGGCGAGGCGTCCTATTCGGGCGATGACGTCCTGGGGGAGTCGCTGGCGGGGTTCTCGTTCTCCTCGGCCACCCAGCTCCAGGTCCGCCGCGCGTCCGCGCTGGGCCGGGCGAGGTGGACCGCCTACGTCGTGGAGTTCAACCCCCCCTGAGCCGCCCGTGGGACGGGGGGGAGCGGGGCCTCGCGCTAGCCGGTGGCGTAGGCGCGCAGGGGCGCGGACTCCTCGGTCAGGGGGGTCTCGCCGCGCTTGTGCTTCCCCTTGTCCTCCTCCTCGATGCCCACCAGCACCAGCACGAAGGTGGTGCCGCGTCCGGGCACGCTGCGCACGTCGATCTGCCCGCCCATGGACTGGACGATGGTGTGGCAGATGGACAGGCCCAGCCCCGTGCCCACGCCCACGGGCTTGGTGGTGAAGAAGGGATCGAAGATGCGCTCGAGCACCTCCTGGCTCATCCCCTTGCCGTTGTCCTCCACCTCCACCACCACGCGCCGCGGCGCTTCCATCCGGGTGATGACGCGGATGCGGTTGCTCTCCGCGCGGGCCTCGGGGAACGCCTGCATCGCGTTCACCATCAGGTTCACCAACACCTGACCCAGGCGTGAGGCGTTGCCCAGCACCAGGGGCACCGGCTCGAGCACCTGCTCCAACTGGGCGTTGTAGCGCTGCAACTCGTTGCGCACCAGGCGCACCGTGCTTTCGATCACCCGGTGCACGTCGATGGGCCCCTGGTGCTCCTCGTCCCCGCGCGCGAAGGACTTCAAGTCCTGGACGATGGAGCGCACGCGGGCGGCGCCCTCCTGGGTCTCCACCAGCACCTCGCGCAGCTCGGGCAACAGCTCCTGGGAGAACGTGTCCTCGGAGAGCTGCTCGCCCAGATAGGAGATGTTGGCGCAGACGTAGGACAGCGGGTTGTTGATTTCATGCGCCACGCTGGCCGCCAGCGTCCCCATGGACGTCATCCGGTCCGCCAGACGCAGCTGCGTCTCCAGGCGCTTGCGCTCGGTGAGATCCCGCAGGACGGACACCAGGGAGGGCTGACCGTCGGCGCCGGGGAAGACGGCCCGCCGGGTGAGGACGGTGCGGCTCATCCCGGTGCTGTCGATGAAGCTCTGCTCGCTCTCGCCGGGCTGGCCCGAGGCGAAGCTCTGCTCGTCCTGCTCCCAGGCGCTCTGCTCCTGGTACTCGGGCATGACGTCGATGCTGCGCTGGCCCAACAACTCCGACGCGGGGCGGCCCACCAGCCGGCACAGGGCGCTGTTGACCACGAGCACGCGGTGGTGGCGATCCTTGACGAAGATGGGATCCGGCACGGCCTCGAGCGTGTTGCGCAGGAAGTCGCGCGTGCGCTCCAGCTCGGCCTGGGCCCGGATGCGCTCCAGCTCCGCGCCCGCGCGGGTCGCGAACGCGCCCAGCAGGGAGAAGTCCAGCTCGCCCGCGTCGAGCAGTTGATCATGCAGGATGGCGAGCACCCCGATGACCTCGCCCCGCGAGCTGCGCAGGGCCGCGCCCAGGTAGCCGCGCAGGCCGAGGTCCGTGAGCATCAGGTCCTCGGGGAAGTACCGGCTCACGTCGTCCGCGTAGTGGCAGATGGAGTGGAGGACGGCGTTGTGACAGGGCGTGCCGCTGAGCGGATAGGTCACCGTGTTCTGGAAGGCCCCGCGGCTCCAGAAGGCGAGTGTGCGGATGGAGTCCTGCTCCGGCAGCATCTCGCCCACCATGGCGCAGGTGACGCGGAAGGCCTCGGCGAGCTGCTTCACCAGGGTGCGGAAGAAGTCGTGGCCGAGGTCGGCCGTGGTGGCCGACAGCAGCGTCTGCAGGGCCCGCTCGGGGGGAACGCGCGAGGGCGGCGGCCCGCCCACCGGAGCGCCCTCTCGCGTGGGGATGCGCAGGTGCCGCACGTGCGTGAGCAGGTTGGGGGCCCACAGCTCTCCCGTCGGAGAGATGCACTCGCTGGCACCCGCGAGGATCAACTCCGACTGCTCACTCACGTCGCGGCGCGTCAGCACGAAGAGCCAGGAGCGGGACAGCGCGCACACGGAGGCGAGCTGCCGGCAGGTGCTGACCGCCTGCTCCAGCGGCCCTCCGTCCTCCCAGAGCAGCACCAGGCCCGGCGGGAACACCTGGGGGAGCGAGGGTTTACCAGGTGACAGTCGGCGGCACTCGAGGGCGAGTCCCTCCGCGTGAAACGCCCGCTCCAACTCGTCACTGACCGGCTCTGGGAGGCCCAGGAGGGTTGCGTGCATGGAATGCGTCATCCAGAACTCCACGCCCTCCAGGTACTATACAGGTCCAGCCTGGGGCGACCCTCAGCCTACCTTACGGGCGAGAGACACGGCAGGGGGCTCGGCTTTGCTCGGGCGCTCGGCGAGCCACCGGTCCCTCTCCCAGCTGAACCACTTCGCGTCACTCTCGGCCAGCACGGGATCCAGGAAGTAGGCCACGTCCAGCCGGGGGCCGGGCTTGCCGTGCTTTCCATTCCACTCGAGGACTCCCCAGCGCAGCAACGGACTGTGAATCTGGTGATCCCACGGGTACGCCGCATGCCACTGCAGCTCGGCCGGAGGGGTCTCCTGGCGCAGGCGTCCCTCCTGCTGAGCGTTCTTGTACTCGGCGAACGCCTTGGCGTCCCGCTCGGCGGTCTTCTCCTCCACGAAGTAGGCGACGTCGCGGCGCGGAGGCAGGGCGGATGGACCGCCACACTTCTCCACCACGCCGCTGCACTCCACGACGATCCAGCTAATCATGGGCTTTCCGATCTTGTGATCCCACTCCAAGGCGACGTAGGGCACGGGAGTCTCCCAGCAAGCTTGTGTTCCGGTTGGTAATTCTAGGTCTTGAATCACTGCAATGAAAAGGCTCACGGAAGAGCGTTTTTTCCGGGAAAGGCGAGGAGCTCTCGGGAGGCCTTCCCAACCTGATTTGTTGGACGGGCATGGACGCGAAAAACACCCCAACAGGAAGGGTGGGGGATGACCCTTCCTTGTCGGTGATGACCCGCTGGGAGCGCTGGCGGCGGGCGCGACGCATGGAAGCACGCTCCTCGGAGCTGGGATCTCGCACGGGAGTCTGGGATTGCCACACCGGGCGTACGGTGGAGGGGCGTCACCCGGCGGCGGAGGCAAGGGCGGAGCGCGGCTGGCCGGGTGTCCGTGACCACCCAGGTCAGACGTCGCCCGCACGGATTGCAGCAAAGGCACACATCGTGTGCGGTTTCGAGCACTTCGGCCACGTTGGGCGCGGCTGCCCCACGCGCCCCTTCAGTGCGCGACCTCGGACGGGCCCGAGACCTCCTCGGGTGAGGGCGTGGCGGGCGGCGGCTCCTGCGCCTCGCGGCAGAACGCGAGCTGCTTCTGGATGACGTCCAGGGGAACGGCCATCTCCAGGCCGAACGAGTCCCCGGCGGGGCGCACCTTGGCGAAGTCCAGCAGCTGCGCGAGCTCGGTGTCGTCCTCCGCCTGGGCCTTCATCCGCGCGAGCGACAGCGCTCCTCCGAGCGACTTGCCCAGGTCGGTCACCAGCGCCGCGTCCGCGCCCTTCACCTGCGCCGTCATCGCGAAGCCCGAGCTGGCGTCCACGTGCAGCTCCACGTTCTGCGCCGCCGCGGCGAGCCTGTCCGCCAGCTCCTTCTGCTCCGGGGGGAAGAGCTTGCGCAGCTGCTCCACGGAGATCACCCCATACATCTCGCCATAGGTGTTGTTCTCGGAGAGCACCGGCGGCTCGTCCGGCCCCCGTCCCTCCACCCGGTCGATGATGTCCTTGATGCCATTCAGGCCATCCGGTTTGAAACCAAACATCAACATCTGATCATTCCAGGCGCCCACCGACAATCCCTGGCGCTGGGCCACGCCGCCATCGGGCAGCGGGCGGGATCGGCCAAGCTCGAAGAGGCTCGCTCCGTCTCCGTAGGCCATCGAGCCATCGCGGGCGAGCAACTCCTTGAGGCGGGGATCGCCGAAGTTCCCCGAGACGATCAACCCATCATCCGTGATGACCAGACGATCCAGATCCTTCAAGGGATCCACGCCCGTTGTCTGTTTGAAGCGCTCCAACTCCTTGCCGCCGCGGTTCGTCAGACACTCCAGCAGCAGCTCTCCGATGGGCGAGTAGCGGAGGGCATTGGCCTCGATGACCACCGCCGTCTTTCCCGCCCCCCGGGGCAGCGCCGCCAGCAGCGGATCCCTCGGCTTCACCGGCGCGCTCGCCGTGCCCGGTGCCAGCGCCACCCCGGCGTCCTGGGGCATCACGTACGTGCGGCGGCGCTCCACGCGCTCGCGCTCCTGGGGCCGCAGCCTGCGCGGGAACTCCACCTTCGGCGCGGCGGGGGCCTCGTCCTCTCCCTGACCGGACAACATCAACCACGCGGCCAGGATGAACAGCCCTCCCGCCAGGGCGAGCCACACTCCACGTTGGCGCTTCATTCAGTAATCCTTCCCCTCGAACCACCAGAAACCCAGGGCCAACACGCCCAGGCCGAACACGAACACTCCCGCGAGCAGCATCGTCAGCGAGTCCACCGTCAGGGGCACCGAGGCCGCCAGCTCCATGCTCGCGCTGGCCAGCGCCGACAGGCGCGGCAGCACCAACGTCACCCCCCGGAAGACAGCGCGCATGGGCCCCTCCTCGATGAAGGGCGCGATGTTCGCGCGGTAGCCCGCCACCACCCCGAGCACCAGCGTGAGCCCGCCCATCGCCGCGCACAACGCCGGGCTGCGCACCAGCGTCGCCGTCGTCAGCATCACCGCGTACACCGCCGCGAAGCTCACACACGCGAGCAGGGCGGCGATGAGCGGCCCCGCCGTCCAGTAGCCCGTCTTCACCCCGAAGATGAGCACCAGCCCCAGCGAGCCGTACACCGAGCCGGCCAGCGCGAGCGTCATCACCCCGAGGAAGGTGCCCGCGAGCAGATGCCAGCGGCGCAGGGGCAGGGCGAGCAGATGCTCGACGCGGCCCGGTGACAGCAGGCTGGGCGCGAAGTCCGAGCACGCCACGATGCCAAACAGGATGCCTCCGTAGAAGACGAGGCTCGCGGCCGCCATGAACACGGGCCGCAGGGCCACGTCCACCGCGACGATGTCCCGCGACACCATCTTGCCGAACAGCCGCGAGGCCGCCAGCGCCCCATCCACCACCTCGATGCGCAGGCTCAGCGCCACCGTCACCAGCACTCCGGTGACCCCCAGCAGGAAGGCGAGGATGAACTTGCGCGAGGCCGCCTCGCGCAACACGTAGCCCGCGATGCCCACCACGCCCCTCATGCCGCCACCTCCATGGCCGAGGCCAACACCGTCTCCAAGTCTTGCGCGTCGCGCTTGAGTTCCACCAGCAGCGCCCCCGCGGCGCGCGCCTTGTCCAACGCCGCGTTCAGCCCCGCCGCGTCCGCCGCCTCCACGGCATACCGCCCCTCGGGCCCCGTCGCCGTGAAGCCCGCGCGCGTGAGCGCCTCGGCGTCCGCGCCCGGCTCGAAGCGCGCCAGCCACCGGCTCTGGCTCGACGCCAGCTCCCCGAGCCGTCCCTCGCGCAGCACCTGGCCCCGGGCGAGGATCGCCACCCGATCGCACACCCGCTCGGTCTCCGCGAGCAGGTGCGAGTTGAGAAAGAGCGTGGTGCCGCGCCGCACCTCCTCCTGGAGCAGCCGCCGCACCTCCACCCGGCCCAGGGGATCGATGCCGTCGGTGGGCTCGTCGAGGATGAGCAGCTCGGGCTCGCCCAGGAGCGCCGCCGCGAGCCCCAGCCGCTGGCGCATGCCCTTGGAGTAGCCGCCAATGCGCCGCTCCAGCGCGTCCCCGAGCCCCACGCGCTCGAGCAGGCGCGGGATTCCGGCCCGCTCCGGCGCCAGCCCCTTGAGCCGTGCCACGGTGGCGAGGAACGCCCGCGGCTTCCACGAGCCGGGCAGGTGCAGGCGCTCGGGCAGGTAGCCGATGCGCGCGCGGATGCGGGGATCCTCCGGCGAGCCCCCTAGCACCCGCACCGTGCCCGCCGTGGGCTGCACGATGCCCAGGATGCTCTTGATGAACGTCGTCTTCCCCGCGCCATTCGGTCCGATCAACCCGAACGCACTGCCCGCGGGGACACGCAGCTCCACGCCCCGGAGCGCCTCATGACCCGGGCGGAACGCACGCCGGTAGGTCTTCCGCAATCCCACGACTTCGATGGCCGTCACGAGGGAACTCTACGCTGGAGTCCACGCGGCATTTCCGCACGAGCGTCCATGGGGCGGGCGGGCCGCCGGGCCCCTGTCTGGCGGGTGGGAAACCGGGCGCGCATGAATTGCGCACCCTGGAAACTCCGGTTCGCACTTTATTTCGGGGTGACCCTGACTCTCCGTCCTACCACCCCCCGTGTTTTCGGGGTGTTGCGCGCCGAGGGGGTATGGCGCGCAGTGTGCAGCGTTCCGACCTCCAGGAGGAACCATGACCATGTTCACGAGCGATTGGATGGAGCAGGAACTGCGCGCGGCCCGCCGGGAGCTGGCCTCGGCCGAGCGGGAGCTGCGGGCCAACACCGAGGCGGCCCGGACGCGCTATGCCCGCGCGCTCCACGAGGCGGACCTCGCCGAGCGCCGCGCCGCGCGCCAGGCCCGGGAGCACGGGCAACCGGGGATTGGCTGGCGCCTGGCCGCTGTCTAGCCAGCCCGAGCAGGGCCGCCTCAAGGACAATTCTTTTCGCGGGCCGCCGTCGGTTTATACCGTCGCTCCATGGCCTTTCCGATCCATCGCCCCCGGCGGCTGCGCCGTACCGCGGCCCTTCGAGAGATGGTGCGCGAGACGACGCTCGCGCCCTCCAACTTCATCTACCCGCTCTTCGTCGTGGAAGGGCGGGACGTGCGCCGGCCCGTCGGTTCCATGCCGGGCATCTACAACCTGTCGCTGGAGCATGCGCTCGCCGAGGCCCGTCAGGCCTACGCGCTGGGCGTCAAGTCGGTGATCCTCTTCGGCATCCCCGACCACAAGGACGCCCGCGGCACGCAGGCCTACGCGCGCGAGGGCATCGTCCAGCGCGCCGTGCGCGAGCTCAAGAGCGCCCTGCCGGAGCTGATCGTCATCGTGGACGTGTGCCTGTGCGAGTACACGGACCATGGCCACTGTGGCGTCATCGAGGGCGGCCATGTCGTCAACGACGACACGCTGCCCCTGCTCGCGCAGATGGCCGTCACGTGCGCCCAGGCGGGCGCGGACATCATCGCCCCCTCGGACATGATGGATGGGCGCGTGGCCGCCATCCGCTCGGCGCTCGACGAGGTGCGCCTCACCGAGGTGCCCATCATGGCCTACTCGGCCAAGTACGCCTCGGGCTTCTACGGGCCCTTCCGCGAGGCCGCCCAGAGCACGCCCCAGTTCGGTGATCGCCGCGGCTACCAGATGGATCCCGGCAACGTGCGCGAGGCCCTGCGCGAGGTGGACCTGGACCTGGAGGAGGGCGCGGACATGGTCATGGTCAAGCCCGCGCTGTCCTACCTGGACATCATCCGCGTGGTGCGCGAGCACGTGGACGTGCCCGTGGTGGCCTACAACGTGTCCGGCGAGTACGCCATGGTGAAGGCCGCCGCCCAGAACGGCTGGGTCGACGGGGATCGGCTGATGCTGGAGATTCTCACCTCCATCAAGCGCGCCGGCGCCGAGCAGATCATCACCTACCACGCGCTCGAGGCGTCGAAGTTGCTCGGCTGACGTCCCACGTGGAACCGCGCTCACGGGGGGCTTGCGTTCACCCCCCCACCTGAGGGCAAAGATCCGGAAATTGGCCATGGCCCCCCGCAAGAAGAAACGGCCCCCGTCCCGCAAGGCGGCACCCCCCCCGGCACCCCGGCGCACCTCGCGCGCGGGCAAGCGTCCCGGGGCCGCGCGTGCCGCCGTTGCCCCCGCCCCCGTGCGTCCCCTGCAGTACAAGGTCGTCGAGCTGTCCACGGTCGACGAGGGCACGCTGGAGCGCACCGTGAATGAGTGGAGCGCCCAGGGCTGGAACCTGGATGGCGTGCAGTTCGCCATGCGCGAGTCCTCCAAGCGGCCCGCCATGGCGTTCGTCTTCTTCACCCGCGAGGGGGCGCCGGCGGCGCATGACGTGGAGGCCGCGCGCGGCCGCCTGCGCGAGATGGCCGAGACGGGCTCGCCCTCCGCGCGGCTGGTGGCCTCGCCGGACTTCACCGGCAACGCCGCCGCGTCCTCCTCCGAGTATGTCTACTCGCGGCCCCCGGGCATGGTGAGCGCGCACGAGCGGCTCGCGCAGCTGGCGGGCCTGGACGAGCCGGAGCGCCCCGAGCGGGGCCTCATCCTGGAGCCCGACGAGTGAGTGCTGCCCCGGAGTTGTACGCCGCCTCGCGCCGGCATGGCCTGCGCGTGGTGGACGAGAAGGAGGCCGCCGGCTCGCCCTATCCCAAGGCCTCGCTGTGGCTGCGGCTGGGCGCGCGCCTGGTGGACGTGCTCGTGGCCTGGGGCTTCCACGTCGTGGGCGGCGGGGCGGGCAACGTGCTGGCGCTGCTCTTCCTGCTGCTGGCCGACGGCATGCTCCAGGGCCAGAGCGTGGGCAAGCGCATCTTCGGCGTGAAGGTCATGCACCTGCCCACGCGCTCGGCCGCGCGCCACCGCGACAGCACCTTGCGCAACGCGCCCCTGGCCCTCATCGTCCTGCTCGGGATGATGCCCGAGCCCCTGGGCCGCGTGGCCTTCCTCGCCGGGCTCGTCGTCATCGGCGGCGTGGAGGCCCTGCGCGTGGTGAGGGATCCCCTGGGCTGGAGGCTCGGAGACACCTGGGCCCAGACCCAGGTGGTGGACGGCAAGGTCGTCGCCGGGGCCACCACCGCCGTTCGTTCGCCCGTGACGCCCGCGCGCGTCCCGGGCCGTTTCCTGTCCGCGGCCCGGGTGCGTCGGGGCCGCTCATTGCAGAAGTCCACAAGGGGAAAGCCGTGCGCATCGCGCTGACGTACAACCTCAAGCTGTCCGACTCGGAAGAAGAGGCGGAGTTCGACTCCCTGGAGACGGTGAACACGCTGGCCGCGGCCATCGAGCGGCTCGGCCACCGGCTGGAGCGCTTCGAGGTGAGTGGACCCGCCTCGCGCACCGTGGCCCGCCTGGAGGCCTACAGCCCGGATCTCATCTTCAACATCGCCGAGGGCCGCCGGGGCCGCTTCCGCGAGGCCTTCTATCCCGCGCTCTTCGAGGAGCTGGGCTTCGCCTACACGGGCTCGGACGCCTACGCGCTGGCCATCACCCTGGACAAGCAGCTCACCAAGCTGGTGCTCAGCAAGCACGGCATCCGCACCCCGGGCTGGCAGTTCGTCGAGCACCTCAACGAGCTCAAGGTCGAGGAGCTGCGCTTCCCCGTCATCATCAAGCCCAACTTCGAGGGCTCCTCCAAGGGCATCACCCAGGACTCGGTGGCCGAGACCGTCGAGGAGGCCCGGACGAAGGTGGCCCACGCGCTCTCGCGCTACCCCAATGGCGTGCTGGTGGAGGAGTTCATCCGCGGCAGCGACATCACCGTGCCGTACCTGGCGGCGGTGCAGAACGACCATGACGGCGTGCTCAGCCCGGTGTCCTACGACATCGATCCGGCCGCCATCGCCGGGCGCAAGTACGACATCTATGACTACGAGCTGAAGACGAAGCGCGAGAGCGCCGTCAAGGTGCGCGCCCCGGCCCAGCTCCCGGCGAAGATCGTCGAGGAGCTGCGCGCGGTGTCCAAGAAGATCATCGCCGTGCTCGACTGCCGGGATTTGGGGCGCATCGACTTCCGGTTGAGCGACGCGGGCGTGCCCTACTTCCTGGAGCTCAACGCGCTGCCGAGCCTGGAGCAGGGCGCGGGCATCTACGCCTCCGCGGCGCTGGAGGGGGTGCACCTGGACGGCGTCGTCAACGCCATCATCCAGAGCGCGGCGCGGCGCTACAAGATCAAGGACGGCCGGCGCCAGGGCAAGCCCGCGCGCAAGACGGGCCCCCTGCGCGTGGGGTTCACCTACAACGTCAAGCGCGTGAAGCCCACGGCGGACCCGGTGGCCACCGAGGACAGCGAGGCCGAGTACGACTCGCCCACCACGCTGCAGGCCATCCGCGAGGCGATTGCCTCGTGGGGCCACGAGGTGGTGGACCTGGAGGCCACGGCGGAGCTGCCCAGCGTGCTCGCGAGCACCCCGCTGGACATCGTGTTCAACATCGCCGAGGGCTTCAAGGGCCGCAACCGCGAGAGCCAGGTGCCCGCGATGCTGGAGCTGTTGGACATCCCCTACACGGGCAGCGATCCGGCCACGCTCTCCATCGCGCTGGACAAGGCGCTGGCGAAGAAGATCGTCCGTCAGGCGGGCATCCACACGCCCAACTTCCAGCTCATGCACACGGGCAAGGAGCGACTCAACAAGGACTTCACCAGCTTCCCGCTGATCGTGAAGCCCGTGGCCGAGGGCTCCTCCAAGGGCGTGGTGAGCAAGAGCGTGTGCGGCAACGAGGCGGAGCTGCGCGAGGTGGTCAAGGAGATCGTGACCAAGTACCAGCAGCCCGCGCTCATCGAGGAGTACATCGGCGGACGCGAGTTCACCGTGGGCCTGCTCGGCGAGCGGCGCCCGCGCGTGCTGCCGCCCATGGAGATCGTCTTCCTGGACAAGGCGGAGAAGAACCCCATCTACAGCTTCCAGCACAAGCTGGATTGGAACGATCGCATCCGCTACGACGCGCCGGCGAAGCTGGAGCCCGCGCTGCTGGAGAAGCTGCGCGCGGCGGCACGTGGCTCGTTCATGGCGCTGGGGTGCCGGGACGTGGCGCGCATCGACTTCCGCATGGACGACAAGGGCCGGCTGTACTTCATCGAGTGCAACCCGCTGCCGGGCCTGACGCCGGGGTGGAGCGACCTGGTGCTCATCGCCCAGGGAGCGGGCATGGACTACCGGGGGCTCATCGGGGAGATCATGGCCCCGGCCATCCGCCGCTACAAGGAACGCGAGGCGCGGCGCGCTGCGGACGAGAGCGCGCTGATGAAGCTGGCGATGGAGAAGGCCGCCCAGGAAAAGGCCTCCCCGTCCGAGGACAAGTCCAATGGGAGCGGGAGTGGGGGAGGGGGCTCCTCCAGTGAGGTGTCGCCCCGTATGGAGATGAAGGCCTGAGCGCCTCCGTCAGCGGGTTCTCTTCCCGCCGCCTCCACTGAAAGTTACCCGCCAACGCGAGCCGCGTCCTCTGCTGCCAGGGGGGCGCAGTTTGCATTTGGAGACCAACTCGGGCTCCCTGGTACCAAAGGCTGGAGTGACTTTCGTCGCGGCGGTCGTGGGAAGCGCAGGTACTGCTCTGGTCCTCGTGCCAGCCATCCTGATGGTGTCATCTGAGACTCCTTTGGTTCCCCATCTCGCGCAGGTGAAGCCATGACGTCCCGGCGCTCTCGGCACGATCTGTACGACACACAAGAAGCGATTGGGAAACAATGGAGCGAGCATCCAGCTCCTGAACATAGACAACTTTTGGGTCTGGCAAGAGATGCGCTCCTCTTCGTCTACGTGACTGGCCAACTGCATCACTTCGAGGAGTTTCGCAAGGGCCTCGTGACTGGCTCTCGCCCGCCACCCGACACCTTCGAACCACGTCGGAGTGACTTCACGGGTCTTGAGGAGCGACTGAATCACACGAGGGAGTTCCTCACGAAGCTTCGCGACGAGGCCGACCCCACCAGGGAGAAGGAAGTGCTCTTGGTTGTTGTGGACATCCTCCAATTCATCTCCTCGACCGGTCAGCACCCGTCATTCAGTGAGTACCTCGAACACCTCAAGGCGGATGCGCCTCCGTATGCCATTGCCTCGTTCGTGACGAAGGAGGAGGCGGAAGCCTGGCTAAGACATCATCCCAATCCTCCTGATTTCGCCCATGTGCTGGTCGCGAACACCTATCACGACGTGGTGTATGACCGCGAAGCGAACTTCCGTCGCCTCCTGCGCTCTCGCATGCTCGAGTACCACCTCGCTGGGCTGAAGCGGAGGGCACTACCCGCCGCCGTCGCGTCCTTCGTCACTCTCGAGGAAGCAGAGGCATGGTTGAAGGCACAACCCGAGCCCGCCAGATGGGCGTGGGTGTCCATCGCGGGTGAGCCCTACCTCGCGGTGTATCACCCCAACATCAACCACCGAGCTCTCTACCCGCTCTCCATGTCCGAGGGGTACGAGGTGGGGCCTGACGAACCAGAGAATTAGGACTCCGCCTCACGCGGACTTTCAGCGGAAGCTGGCTATTGCTGCCTCATGGACCCCGGGATCGCCACATTCCAGGGAGCGGGATTGATGGGGATTAGCGTCGGAATGCCCTCATCCACCAACCGGGCATGTTCCTTCCAGTTTTTATCTTCCAGGGGAGGTCTTCGCCACCAGTCGTGACCATGGCTGCTGTAATTGAAAGGGATCACTACAAGAGCGGCGGCTGAAAGAACCTTCATGCTCGGACGGAGAGAGGTGACTCCGAGGATGAGGATCCAGATCGCATAGGTCTTCGCCGCGAACAGGTATCTGTCACCATGGACAGGCAAATCAAAATGGTTCGCCATGCTGCCTGGCATGTACTTCACCCACGTTGCCCCCATGATCGCTCCGCAAAACAAGAGCATCCCGATTGCGAGTCTTCTGTCTCGACCCTCGAGCGCCGCAACGGCGACAAGGGCGCCGAAAGCCACGGTCAGGGCGATGGTGATGTGGCTGTCACTTCGCCAGCCGTGAGCCAACATCCCGAACCATCGGTCGAGAAGAGCAATCGCCACATACAAAGGCGCTCGCGTCTCGGATGAGGATGCGTGATCCTTGAGGATCATGTACAGCTGAACGGCGCCAGCACTCATTCCAAGCAAGGAAACCCACAGGCCGTGTCTGTCTCGCCGCCAGAAGAGCCGGTAGAGGAAGAGCGGACAGGCAAGTGCCGAGAATGGACCGCTGAGTCCGCTGAACAGAATGTACGCGCGTTGATTGAGTTGGGAGAGGTATCCCTTCGGGCTTTCCGTCAAAACGATGACTGGGATGACGGTGGAGAGAATCCACTGCACATTGGTGATGGTTCCAAACACCTCTCCGCTATGCGGCGCTACGAACAAGGTAAGAGCGAACACTGGCGCGAGTGATGCCCTCGTGAGGCTGAGAGTGAGGGCTGCCCACGCGGCCATGAGCATGGCCGCTGCCAGATAGAGGGTGGGTGCGATTGCCGCCGAGAACAAGCTGGCGAGCGCGGAAACACAGCGCGGAACCAGATGAAGATAGCCAGCATAGGGGATGAAGATCGCTGAGTGGCCGATATTCATCTGCTGTTCAAAGAATATGGTCCCATCCTCCGCCCAGAATTGGGGATTGCTGAACAATCCAGGCAGTCGCAGATACAGGATGAAGACGCTTATCGCCGAAACAATCAAGGCAACCGTCAGCTGATTGGCCAGAATGAAGTGGCTCGAAATCGCGGAGGTACCCCGCAGATTCTGGACGTCCTCCATCTGTGAAAGCGCTTTGGGGTCTTTCATGTCTCTGGGGGGCGAAGGTGGGGTGCCAGGTACGGAGGGGTTGTCGAGCGAGACCTGTCCCGAAGGGCGCCTGATGCTGACGCGGCACGGGACGTTGCCCCGGAATGAAGCGCGAGGTGGTGCGCTCCATTCCGGGCGCCTGCTACTCGCGCACGAGCTGTTGCCGCGAGAGGATGTCCTCGACGAAGGACAGCTTCAGTTGGCGCGCGCTCTCCAACCTGTCGGCGATCGGCGCGGGGTAGAGCCGGGCACAGTTCGCGTCTCCCCCGTTCGAGTAATACTGGCGTGCGCACGCCACGCCTTCCATCCGCTCGTCGCGCTGGTTCCGGTAGTACTTCAGGGAGAAGTCATTCGCGACGCCGATGAAGCAGCCGATCCAGAGGACCACCAGGGCCGCCCTCCGGGCTCTTGCCCACGGTTCCAGGACACTCCACCAGGTGGCCGCGGCGAGTGGAACGAGGAGGAAGGCGATTTCCGTATAGCGAGAGCTCTTGGCGCTGCCGACACCAAACCCGGCACGTCCGATCGTGATGGTCGCCAGTGCTCCACCCACGGCGGCGATCATCGCCACCAGAATCCACTGCGCGGAGGTCAATCGCAGGCGCGAGCGCAGCAGCAACCAGCCCAGCGGCACGATCACCGCGAGCAGGCAGAGCGCTCCCACCCACTCGCTCTGCTGCTCGAAGCCAAAACCGAGCCCCACCAGGTTGACGAGGTACACCCAGAAGTTGAGCTGGTGTGGGAACGTGAATTCCGGATGACCGTTCAGGTGCCGTTGCCCGAGGGCCGCCGCCCCGATTCCCACGACGGCGATCAGACCGGCCGCCCCGAGCTGGGCCAGCTCGCGCAGCTTCGCGGAGGTCTCCTGTGCACGCAAGGCGCGCAGGGCCTTGAAGCCCACGAACACCCCCGTCGCCGCGACACCCGCCGTGATGCCACTGGAGAACGAATAGGCCCCCACCACCAGGAGCAGGGCGCCAGAGATCAGCCATCCGCTTCGTTGCTGCTCGTCGAACAGCATCAAGACGCCGAGGCAGAGCATCAGCAGTGGGAAGTGGAACTGGAACTGGAAGCCCCAGAGGTGATTCTCGTGGTTGAGGGGCGTCTGCAGGAACAGCAGGAACGCCATCACCGCCACCACGGGCAGGTCCGGCACCGTCCGGCGCATCACCCGCGCCAGCGCGAGCAGCAGCAGCCCGAAGAAGAGGAAGTTGAAGACGATCAGCCCGACGTGGTTCCAGCCCGACAACCGGAAGAAGATCCAGTGGACGAGCTTGGTCGTCACGATCCGGTGCTCGTTGTGACGCGCGAAGAGCCAGTCGAGCGAGAGGTGATTCGAGGGGAAGGCCTCGGGCCGCAGCATTTCCCATTCATCCCAGTACGGGATGTCGACGGCGAAATGCCAGACGGTGGCGAGGTGCGCGAGAAACACCCCGACCGAGGCGGCGATGGCCAGTCTAGGCCGCGTCCACATGAGGAATGCCCCGTTTTGCCGAGCCAGGAGCCGCGCTCTTGGACGTATGGCTCATCTTCTCGCGACGGTAGTCCCCGCGCGACAGCCACTTCTCGATGAGGCAGTACAGGACGATGAAGAGATAGCGCGAGCCCATCTCCTTGATCTTCAGCTTGGAGACGCCCGTCTTGCGGTTGATCCAGTCGTTGGGCACCACGGCGTACGAGAAGCCGCGCACGATGGCCTTGAGCGGCAACTCCACCGTCAGGTTGAAGTGGTGGCTGAGGAGCGGCTGGAGCCCCTGGATCACCTCGCGCCGGTACAGTTTGAAGGCGTTGGTGGTGTCGTTGTAGCTCAGGGTGAACAGCACCTGGATGAACGCGTTGGCCACCCGGTTGAGCATCAGCTTCGGAAACGGGTAGTCCACCACCTGGGCGCCGCGCGCGAAGCGCGACCCGAAGACGCAGTCCACGCGCTTCTCTTCCATGGTGCGCCAGTAGCGCACGAGGTCCTCCGGGCGATCGGAGGCGTCGGCCATGTAGACCGCCACCGCGTCACCCGAGAAGGACTCCAGCCCCCTGCGCACCGCGAAGCCGAACCCGTGCGGCGGCGTGTTGTTGACGTAGCGCACGCCCTTCAGCTCCTGGCTGAGCCGGGCGAGGATCGGCTCGGTTTGATCCTTCGAGTTGTCGTTGACGACGAGCACCTCGTACTCGATGCGCTCCGCCGTCAGCTTCTCCACCAGCGCCCGGACGGTGGACTCGATGCAGCCCTCTTCGTTGTGGGCGGGGATGACGACGGAGAGCTTCATGACACCCTCTTCACGCGCTCGGCGGTGGCTTCGACGATTTCCTTGAGGATGGTGCGCTGGTCGTAGCGGTACTTCCACTCGGGGTAGTCCTGCTGGAAGCGCCGCACGTCGCTGACCCACCAGATGTGGTCGCCGGCACGCGCATCCGGGGACAGGGTGTACTGCAGGCGCTTGCCGCTGAGCTGCTCCACGGTGTCGATCGCCTCGAGCATCGAGCAGTTGCTGTGGCGCGAGCCACCGATGTTGTAGACGGCGCCGGCGCGCGGCTTCTGGAAGAAGTGCCAGAAGGCATTCACCAGATCGTACGAGTGGATGTTGTCGCGGACCTGCTTCCCCTTGTAGCCGAAGATCGTGTAGGCCTTGCCGGTCAGCGCGCACTTGACGAGGTAGGCCAGGAAGCCGTGCAGCTCCGCGCCCGAGTGGGCCGGGCCGGTGAGGCAGCCGCCGCGGAAGGTGCCCGTCTTCACTCCGAAGTAGCGCCCATACTCCTGCACCATCACGTCGGCGGCCACCTTGCTGGCGCCGAAGACGCTGTGCTTGGACTGATCGATGGACATCGACTCGTCGATGCCGTGCGGGGCGTACGCGTGGGAGGGATCGCACTCCCAGCGCGTCTCGCGCTCGACGAGCGGCAGATAGTTGGGCGTGTCACCGTAGACCTTGTTGGTCGAGGTGAAGATGAAGGCCGCGTCGGGGGCGTGGCGGCGGGTGGCCTCCAGCATCACCAGCGTGCCCTGGGCGTTCACCGAGAAATCCGTGAACGGCTCGCGCGCGGCCCAGTCGTGGCTCGGCTGCGCGGCGGCGTGGACCACGAGCGAGATGCGGCCCTTGTACTCCTCGAAGAGCTTGAAGATGGTCTCCTGCTCACGGATGTCCGCCGTCACATGGCGGAAGTTCTTCAGGCTCTG
Source organism: Cystobacter fuscus (assembly GCF_044360685.1). Taxonomy (GTDB): domain Bacteria; phylum Myxococcota; class Myxococcia; order Myxococcales; family Myxococcaceae; genus Cystobacter; species Cystobacter fuscus_C. The sequence continues at coordinate 4,573,918 of NZ_CP043491.1, forward strand.
CTTGAGCACCGCCGTATTCCATTCGGTCGAGCCATCCTCGCCGAAGAAATACTTGCGCATGTTGTTGTCGATACCGACGACTTCCAGCCCCTTCTCGTGCAGGAAGCGGACGGTTTCACTGCCAATCAGGCCGGACGAGCCGGTGACGATCGCGACGGACATTCTGGGTTCCTCGAGTTTCTAGGCGAAAAGGGGCCGGAGCAGCTCCTCGCTCTGGCCGATCCACTGGGCAATCTCTCCGACGATGGCGCGCACGTCGCGCTTCGGCTTCCACCCGAAGGTGCGCTGCGCGAGGCTCGAGTCGGAGATGTACAGAGGGATGTCCACCGGGTTGGTGGTGGGATCACTCGCGATGGGAAGGGTGTTGCCGGTGACCTGCTCGCACACCCGGGTGAGCTCGAGCATCGAGGTGGAGATCTCCCGGCCGCCACCGACATTGAACACCTGGCCGCTCACGCGCTCCAGCTGCGAGAGCTGCGTGGTGAGCAGCGAGAACAGATCCTCGGGGTGGAGCAGGTCGCGCACCTGCTTGCCCATCCCGCCGAAGCCGGTGTAGCGCAGCGGCTTCTTGAAGTAGTGGTTGGCCACCCAGAGGGTGAAGACGCCCTGGTCCACCTTGCCGAACTGGCCCGGCCCCGCGATGACGCCGCAGCGGTTGATGACCGCGCGCATCTTGTAGCTGTGCACGTACTCCTGGATGATCAGCTCGGAGGCGAGCTTCGTCGCCCCGTAGAGCGAGCGGGGCAGCAGGGTGGTGAAGCCCTCGCTGATGCCGGCGGGGCCGATGCCGGCATGCACCTGCTCCGGGGAAATCTCGAAGCGGGTGGGGCCCTCGGTGAGGCGGAGCTCCCGGAGCGGCTCGATGGAATAGACGCGCGAGGTGGACAGGAAGATCATCCCGCCCGAGCGCTTGCGTGCGAATTCCAGGCAGTTGAGGGTGCCCACCAGGTTGGTGTCGAGCACGTACCTGGGGCTGCCATCCAGGCCCGCCAGCACACTGGGCTCGGCCGAGGCCTCGATGAAGGCGTCGAACGTGCCGGGCAGATCCTCCAGGTCACCCGGACAGCGGATGTCGCCGTGGAAGAAGCGGATGCCCAGCTCGCGGAAGCGGGAAAGGTTCAGCTCGGCGCCGCGGCGACGCAGGTTGTCCAGCACCACGACGTCGGCTGACGGGTCCTGCCGCTTGAACGCGCAAGCAAGGCTGGCTCCGACGAAACCAGCCCCCCCCGTGATGAGAATCTTCATGTTCTCCGCCTCTATCAGATGCCGCCAAACAACCCCCGGCCAAGGGTGTTCAGCACGAGGCGGCTTATTACTTCGAGCCTCGGTTATCAAGCAATCGATGGAGCCTGAACTCGCCTGCTCCGCGAGACGGCGCTCCGGCTCACCTCGGGGGCGCGCGGAAAGTTCCACTTCCCGTGTTCCCCCGGGCAGCCTGGCGGACGCTCATCTCATCTCCAGGGCGGTGTTCTCCGGAAGAGGGTCATGGATGCCGGGTGAGCCGTGACCGGACGGGATCGAGGCGTGAGGAGGGTAGGGCAATGTGCTCTCTTGTCCTTCCTGCCTCCGACCAGCGTCCTTCCGCGAGACAAGGCTTCCTTTGTTGCACGCGCTGAATGCAGACAGTCACGTTTCACTCACTCCGACTGTGGACGTTCCGTCTGTTTTTGGTGTGTGGCGTGTATGAGTAATCATTTGGGTGCTGTTTCTGAAGTTTGAAGAGAGATTCAGCCGGCCCAACGGGGTACCTCTCGGGGCGCGCTCGGGCATCACCCATGTCGTGGCCTGTAGCTTGACTGTGGCCCGTCGCTTGCTAGGTCCCGAGGTCAGCTGTCCCAAGGCATCGAGTCCAAGGGCCGCCTCCCCTGTTCGTTGAACTGGCTTGGGATTGCTTGTAGGGCGATCTAAGTGGGAACATTCGCTGGATCCGTCCATTTGAGTGAACGATTCTCCGCGTAATCCTTATGAACCCAAAGTTTCCCCTGAACCCTCGAAGTGCCTTCCTGCTCGGTGCGCTCGTCACAGCCCCGGTGCTCGCGCAGACCCCCGTCAAGACCTTTGACCTCGAGCAGGTGACGCTCAGCCCGGGAGGTCAGCACTCGCTCGTGCTCACCACCGGCGATGTCCTGGAGAAGGGTCAACTCCGCCTGTTGCTCGCCGGCCAGTACCAGCACAAGCCCCTGGTGTTCGTGCGCAACGACGAGATCCAGGGCTCGGTCGTCGGCCGTCGCTGGAGCGCCCACCTCGGCGTCGCGTACGGTCTCACCGACAGCGTGGAACTGGCGCTGCAACTGCCCGTGATCCTCTCGCAGGGGGGCGACGACCTGTCCGCCCAGGGCATCGCGCCGGTCGCCGGCACGGTGCTCGGCGCGCCCGTGCTGCAGGGCCGCTTCGTGCTCGCACGCCAGTCCGCCTCGGCGCTGGGTGACATCGGCCTCAACCTGGGCCTGTTGCTGCCCCTCGGGAGCAGCACCGGGCTCACGCAAGATCCGGGTGCTGGGTTCGCCTTCAACGCCGGGATCGGGTTCGGCCACAACTTCGGGTCGCTCCTCCGGGTGGGCGCGGAGGTGGGCGCGGTGATCCGCCAGAGCGAACGGCTGTCGAACTATGCCGACCGGATCATCGACCAGGTGGGCAGCTACGCCACCGGTGGTGTCACCGTCAGCACGCTGGGTGACGGGCTGCGGGGCGAAGTCACGGCCCGCGCGCTCCTGGCGCTCACGCAGACCATGAGCGCGGGAGAGGTGCTCGTCGGCGCCCGCTATCCGCTGCCCCTGAACCTGGAGGTGTTCGCGCTGGCGGGTCCTGGCATCGGCAAGATGCCGGGCAACCCGGCGTTCCGCGCCTTCGCGGGCCTCGCCTTCCGTCCCTTCCCGTCCAAGCCGAGGGAAGAGCCCAAGCCGCAGGAGCCCACGGTCTGCCCCGCCTGCCCCGTCTGCCCGGCCCCCACGCCGGCACCGGAGCCGACCCCGTGCCCGGCTCCTCCTCCTCCTCCTCCGGCCCCGCCCGCGCCCGCGGACTACGACAAGGACGGCATCCCCGACGAGGACGACGCCTGCCCGCTCAAGCCCGGTGTCCCCGCCCACGAGGGCTGCCCGCCGCCCGAGCCGCCGAAGCCCCCGTACGCCGAGTACGAGGAGGCCCGCATCTCCATCAAGGATCAGGTCCGCTTCGCCACCGGCAAGTCCGACATCCTGCCCGAGTCCTTCCCCCTCCTCGATGAGGTGGCCAAGATCCTCAAGGAGCACCCGGAGCTCGTCCGGCTGCGGATCGGCGGCCACACCGACAACCGGGGCACGCGCGAGTTCAACATCAAGCTCTCGCAGGATCGCGCGGAGGCGGTGCGCCGCTACCTCGTCGATCGCGGCGTGGAGCCGGGACGCCTCGAGGCGAAGGGCTTCGGTCCGGACCAGCCCATCGCCACCAACGATACCGCCGAGGGCCGCCAGAGGAACCGCCGCACCGAGTTCATCTCCAACAGCAAGAAGAAGTAACCCCACTCCTTTTCTTCTCTTCGCACCCCCGAAAAGCCATGCACATGAACACCGAAGTCCCACGCCGCGCGCTCCCAGGCGCGGCGCGGGTTGCCAGCCTCTGGGTCCTGCTCTCGGCTCTCGCCTGTGGCGAGAGCGCCAAGCCCAACCCGGCTGACGCGCGCCCCGTCGCGCCGCAGAGCGCCGTGCAGAAGGCCGTCCAGACGGACCTGACCGCCTCCACCACCACCACGAGCCCCACCTTCTCCTCGTACATCGCCACCCTGCCGCCGGCCCAGGTGACGGCCTCCATCACCCAGACCCTGGAGGCGAGCTGGGATCCCACCCTCCAGAGCCTCAACTACCCCCCCATCTACCCGCAGGGCTGGAGCATCGAGTATTACGCGGGGGGCGAGAAGCTGGCGAAGGTGCCGACCACCGTCAGCGAATGGGCGGAGGTCTCGCGTGTGGTCGCCAGAGGGGGCCTCGATGTGGAGGGCGTGGACGGCGAGCGGCAGGCGATCGTCTCCAGGTCCACCGCGCCTCGAATCGTGGTGAGGGCCGTGTTCTCGGGTGGCGTCGTGGGTGACGGCTGGGACGTCTTCTTCGATCCCGGCTACACCCGGATCTTCAACGTCCACCACCACAACAACCTCAACGAGATCATGTGCCGCGACCTGGTGACCGGCACCACGTGCCCGGGCTTCCCCATGAAGCTCACCCAGACCAGCGTCCGCTCCACGGGCCGCATCGACGCGGCGTCCAACAACTTCTGGCAGCCCACCGTCACCCTGCCCGCCGCGGAGGGCCAGCCCTCCAAGCTGGCTTGGGACTGCGTGGACCTCACCAACGCCACGCGCTGCGCCAGGCCGGTGGTCGTCTCCGAGTTCACCTCGGCCAACATCAAGAGGACCAACGACAACACCGACATCAAGAGGAACAACTTCAACGATCACACGGATCCGGTGGTGATCGGCCGGAAGATGTACACGATCGGCTTCGTCAGCGGCGGGAAGGCCCGCATCACCTGCCTGGACATGGCCACTGGCACCGAGTGCCCCGGGGTGGAGCTGCCGGAGAACGGCAGTGCCGACGAATCCGGCCTCACCGCGGTGGGGACCAGGCTCTACGTGGTCCCCGGCTTCGGCAAGAACCTGGACTGCTATGACAGCGCCAGCCCCACCTGGGCGCGGTGCCCTGGGACCTGGCCCCAGCCCGTGAAGGACCAGGCGGGCAAGTTCGTGAATGGCAGTCCCGTGTGGGCCCTGCCGGATGCCACCGGCGAAATCCAGCATATCTGCGCGAACAACGTCTGCTTCAAGCTGGATGGCTCCGCGCACACCCTGCCGCCGGGATTCGTCGCCGAGCTCCAGGCGCATCCCGTGATGGGAAATGCGAACCCGATCTTCCAGTACGGCGGTGGCAGCAGCTCCGGCACCAAGGTCGCCTGGCCCTACAGCATCATCGCCACCACCAAGAGCACCTGGGCCATGTGCTGGGACATGGCCACCGACGCCAAGTGCGCGGACAAGTTCCCCGTTCAGGTGCCGGTCCTCTACACGACCATCTTCGATCCCGAGCAGCCGGACTGCCTGTGGACCAACACGGACAACGGCGTCATCAGGAACTTCGATGTCAGGACCGGCAACCAGGGCTGCACTGGCGCTTCGACCCGCATCTCCTTCAAGACGCCGGTGAGCGTTCCTCGGCTGAGCTGCGACCCGGCGTCCCGCGTCTACCAGTACAAGTCCTTCAAGCTCACCTCGCCCGACCCCTCGCTGTACACCACGGCCACGCTGACGGTGAGGGACTCCAACGGTCAGCCTCTCCCCGCGTGGAGCAAGCTGCCGATCGATCGCGCCAACCCCGTCGTGGATTTGACCTCGCTCTCGACGAACGAGACCGGGCTCACGCCGAGCTTCGACGTCTCCGCTGACATCACCAACGCCAACGTGGTGCCCGCCAGCGAGATCCGCGTCACCACGGGCGCTCCCCCGCAGCTCTGCTGGGACCTCGCGTCGCCGCCCTTCTCGGCCTGTCCGATCGGACCCAAGCTGGCCAGCACCGCCGCCTCTCCCCCTCGGGAGACCATCGTCACCGCCAAGGGCTCGCTCACCAACACCGGTACCACCACGCCCTACACGAACCAGGACGTGCCCACCTCCGTCGCCACGGCCAACTTCGACACCTGCGGCACCCGTCTGACCGCCAAGGTGGTGTCCCTGTCCGACGGCAGCCCCGTCGCCGGGGCCACGGTGTTCCTGCTCGACAGCGCGGGCAACCCCATCCTGGATGCGAACGGCCAGCCCGCCTCCGCGGTGTCGGCGGCTGACGGCAGCCTCGAATTCCCGGTCTGGGCGGGGGACTACACGCTCAAGATGAGCGGGACCGACAGCTACCTCCCGGCCTTCATGAACGTGACCGCGGGCGGCAGTGGCATGACCACCCCCACCAACGGCACGGTGGTCTCCAACGCCGTCACCACCGCGGTGAACCAGACCTCCCATGTGGACATCACCGTCACGAACAACCGGCCCACGCAGCCTCCTCCTCCGGCGGGGAACGATGAAGCCTGGTTCCAGGGCAGTGGCTGCACCGCGGCCGGAGGCGCCCAGTCGGCGCTGGTGGTGATGCTGGTCCTGGGCGGGCTCGTGGTGCTTCGCCGCCGCGGCGCATAGGCGGCGGTCCAGCAAGGTCATCCCATGAAGTAGTCCAGGCGGGAGAGGGCACCAGGCCCCTCCCGCCTTTTTTCATGCCGCATGACCGACATGTCAGAAGCCAGGGACTGACATGTCAATGACACGCCGGGGCGGAGGGCATGGGCTGACAGGTCAGTGACATGCCGGTGACACGTCGGAGCGAAAGGAATGGGCAGACAGGTCAGACGCGGTGCCAGGATTCGAGAGGCTCGGTCTTCACTCTCGTCGAAGCCTGGCTGTCTTCAACGTGTCTGGTGAGAGTCTTTGGAGGGAGCCGTATCCAGCCACGCGCGCAGCACGCGCTCCGCCGTGGCGGGGATCCGGGTGACATGCGCGCCGGTCGCATGCCGGATGGCGTTGCTGACGGCGGCGGCCACTCCCACCAGGCTCGCCTCGGCGACGCCCTTGGCCCCGAAAGGCCCTTCCCCGTGCGGGTGCTCGAGGAGGATGGGGTGGATGGCCACGGGGACATCCGGCGCGCCGGGGACCTTGTACCCACTCATGGAGGGATTGGTCAGCTGGCCATCCTTCCACACCAGCTCCTCCGTCAGCGCGAAGCCGAGCCCCTGCACGAACCCACCCTGGATCTGTCCCTCCGCCGCGGCGGGGTTGATCGCCCGGCCCACGTCATGGACGCTCCAGGCCTCGAGCACCTGCACGTGGCCGGTCAGCTCGTCCACCTCGACCTCCACCACCTGCGCGCCAAAGACGAAATAGCCATTGCCCATCGAGGACAAGCCCTGGGCGGAGGTGCGGCGGGGATCGATGGGCACCGCCGGGAACAGCCAACGGGAGGACGCGATGATCGGGCCCCCCTTGAAGTAGAGGGCGCGGGCGGCGATGGCTCCGAACGTGACCGAGGCATCGGGCCTGCCCTTCACCCCGACGATGCCGCCGGGCCTCAATTCCAGCTCCTGCTCCGGATGTCCCAGCATCTCGCTGGCCTGCTCGAAGAGCTGTTGTTGGATTTGCGCGCACGCCTGGGTGAGGACCCGGCCCACGGTGAAGGTGGTGCGCGTGCCTCCCGTGCACCAGTCATACGGCGAGCCGTCCGTGTCGGGACCGGTGAAGTTGATCTGCTCGAGCGACAGCCCCAGGGCCGCGGCCGCCACCTGGGCGAGCGCCGTATCCGAGCCCTGACCGATGTCCACCGCGCCGGTGCTCACCGTGGCGGTCCCATCCTCGTTGAGCCGGACCGTGGCGCTCGAGCCCAGCAGCGCGGAGACATGTCCGACCGCCGCCATCCCGATGCCACGCCGCTTGCCGGGCGTCGACGCGCGTGGGCTCCGCCGCTGGCTCCAGCCGGACGCCTCGCGTGCACGCTCCAGGCAGGCCTTGAGCGTGCCGCTCTCGACGGGCGCGCCTCCAATCCACTTCTCTCCGGTCTCGAGCGCGTTGCGCAGCCGCAGCTCGAGGGGATCCATGCCCAGCTTCTCGGCGAGCCGGTCGATCTGCACCTCGCTGGCGAAGTGGATCTGCGGGTTGCCGAACCCACGGAACGCCGAGGCCCGGAGCCGGTTGGTGTACACGCACCAGCACTCGATGTCGAAGTGGGGGATGCGGTACGGCCCGCGCGCGAACCAGGCGCCCACTCCCGCGACGAACGGCCCATCATCGGCATAGGCACCCGTGTCGTAGTGCAGCTTCACCTGACGGGCGAGGATGCGGCCGTCCCGGGTCGCGCCCGTGCGCATGTGGATGCGGCACGCGTGGCGAGACCTCATCATCACCATGTCGTCGGTGCGCGAGAACGTCAGCTTCACCGGCGCGCCAGCGGCCTTCGCCAGCGCCACGGTGATGGGTTGGTTGGTCGATTCGGTCTTGCCGCCGAAGCCACCCCCCACCCGGGGCACGATGACCCGGACCTTCGACATGGGAAGGCCCAGCGCCTCGGCGATGATCGCCTGGGCGCGGAAGGCGGACTGGGTCGAGGTGTAGACGGTGACCTTGCCGCTGTCGCGATCCACCGAGGCGAGGGTGGAGCAGGGCTCCAGGTAGACGTGCTGCTGCGCGGGCGTCTCGAACACGTCCTCGACGATCACCTCGCACAGCTTCCACACGCCCTCCGGATCGCCCTCCGTGAGCCGGATGTGCGCCGCGGCATTGGGCGTCCTCGCCAGCGCCTCACGCCGCTCGTGGAGCACGGGCGCCTCTGGCTTCAGTGCCTCCTCGGGATCGAGGACCGTGGGCAGGGGCTCGTATTGGATGTCGATCGCCCGCAGCGCCCTGCGCGCCGTCTCGAGATCGACCGCGGCGACGGCGGCGACGGGCTCGCCCGCGTAGAGCACCTTGCCGCGCGCGAGCAGCGGTTGATCCTTGATGACGGCGCCGATCCGGTGGTCGGGCAGATCCTCGGCCGTGAGCACGGCCTTGACCCCTGGCATCGCCCGGGCCCGCGAGGTGTCGTAGGCGAGGATCCGGGCATGCGCGTGAGGACTGCCGAGCAGGGCGCCATGCAGCATGCCCGGCAGGGTCATGTCGTCGGTGTACACGGCGCGTCCGGTGACCTTCTCGCGCGCCTCCAGCCTCGGCACGGACCGGCCGAGGAGCTCCCCCACGGGCTTGTCCCGGGTGCTCATGACCGTCCCTCCGAGGAAGCCTTCTCGCCCGGTCTCTTGCTCAGCGAGGCGATCGCCTCCACGACCTTGACGTATCCCGAGCACCGGCAGACGTTGCTGCCGAGCGCGTGGCGGATCTCCTCGACGGTGGGGTGGGGATTGCGATCGAGCAGCGCCTTGGCGGTGAGGACGATGCCCGACATGCAGAAGCCGCACTGCACCGCGCCATGCTCGACCAGAGCCCGCTGGACCGGATGGAGTTCGCCGCCGGCCTCCACCCCCTCGATCGTGGTGATCTCCCGGCCGCGCAGGGTCACGGCCAGGGACAGACAGGAGAACACGGGTTCGCCGTCCACCAGGACCATGCAGGCCCCGCAGCTGCCCTGATCGCAGCCGCGCCGGGTCCCGGTCGCGCGAAGATCCTCGCGCAGCACGTCCAGCAGGGTCCGCTCCGGGGCGACGGAGAGCACGCGGGTCGTCCCGTTGATCGTGAGGAAGAGGGGAAGCTCGTCAGCCATGGGTGTGCTCCCGGGCGAGGGACAGGGCGCGGCCGAGCAAGCGCGGGATGAGCAGGCGCCGGTACTCGGCCGAGCCACGGACGTCATCGATGGGCGCGGCGGCCTGGGCCAGCAGCCGTCCCGCCTCGGCCACCTCCCGCTCGCCGAGCCGGGTCCCCACGAGCCGTTGATCGGCCTCGGCCAGGTGGAGCGGAACGGGCCCACACGAGCCCACGGCCACGCGCGCCTCCTGGCAGGTGTCACCCTCCATGGAGAGCACCAGCGAGATGGACACGGTGGGGTAGTCGCCCGAGACCCGGCTGAAGCGCAGATGATGCCCCACGGCGCCTCGGGTGCCCCGGGGAAGGAAGAGCCGCGTGACGAGCTCACCGTGGGCCAGGGAGGTCCGGAAGCGGTCCACGAAGAGCTGCTCGACGGGAATGAGCCGCCGGCCACCGGGTCCGGCGATCTCGACCCGGGCCGAGGCCGCGACGAGGGCTCCGGGGAGATCCGTGCAGGGATCGGCGAGCGCCACCGAGCCCCCGAGGGTGGCCATGTTGCGGATGGCCGGATGCGCGAGCTGCTTCGCCGCGCTGCGCACCACCTCCAGGGCTCCACCCAGGTGCGCGCTGGCCGCCAGGGTCCGGTGCCGCACCATGGCACCCAGCCAGAGACCCTCCTCGGTCCGCGTAATGGCCGACAGCTCTTGAATCCGGTGCAGGCTCACGAGCATCGCGGGTGAGAGCTGGCCCGCGTGCATCATCGCCACCAGCGAGGCCCCTCCCGCCAGACAGCGCGCCCCTTCCGTGGCCGCCAGCAGGGAGACTCCTTCCTCCACCGTCTCCGGCTCCGCGTATCTCATCTCACCACCTCGGGCTCCTGCGTTTCACTGGCAGAGGCCGCTGATTCTACAGGCCCCTCGTTGGAATGCGCAGCGCCTCGCGGAAGGCAACATTCCCTGGCGTGGCAGGAGTGTTTCCAGCACCTGGGACCCAGCAGCGCCGAATAAGAGGGACGAGCACCCTGTTTCCACCCGAAGGCTTGTAAGTTGGGTTGGCTTGCTGGCGCGACGACGTCATGGGGACCGGGTCCTCGCCAACGGGTGTGCGCATTCATGCTGGATATTCCGGGGTACAGGGTTCTTGGCATCCTCCGGGCCATGGGCTCGAACGCGCTGTTCCAGGCGGTGCGCGAGGCCGATGGCCTGCCCGTCATCATCAAGACGCCGATGGTGGCCTCTCCCGGTCGCATGGAGGACGAGCGGTACCGGCGGGAATTCAGCATCCTGCAACGGCTGCGGGACGTGCGGGGCGTGGCCAGGCCCTATGCCTGCGAGCGGCTCGGCGAGCGGCCCGTGCTGCTGCTGGAGCGGGTGCAGGGGCAGACCCTGTCCGAGTCCATGTCGACGGGGCAGCCCCTGGAGCTGTCCTCCTTCTTGAACCTGGCCCTGTCGCTGGTGTCCACCCTGGGGGAGGTGCACTGCCGCAACGTCATCCACAAGGACATCAAGCCCTCCAACATCATCCTGGAGCCCTCGGGAGAAGCGCGGCTCATCGACTTCGGCGTGGCCACGCTGCAGAAGGTGGAGTACCTGGACGCGGCGCCCACTCACCTCATCGAAGGCACGCTGGCGTACATGTCTCCGGAGCAGACGGGGCGGATGAACCGGGCGGTGGACTACCGCACCGACTTCTACTCCCTGGGCGTCACCTTCTACGAGTTGTTGACAGGGCAGCGGCCCTTCCAGGGAAGAGACGCACTCGAGTGGTTTCACGCCCATATGGCGCAGCGGCCCACGCCGCCGCACGAGCTCAACCCTCAAGTGCCCCCGGTCCTGTCCGACCTCGTGCTCAAGCTGCTGGCGAAGACGGCCGAGGAGCGCTACCAGAGCACCGAGGGCCTGCGGGCGGACCTGGAGCGCTGCCGCGAGGCGTTGAACGAGGACACGCAGGCGGTGTTCGTGCTGGGCACCCAGGACCGGCCCGACCGGTTCCAACTGCCGCAACGGCTCTACGGGCGCGAGGCCCAGGTGGCCACCCTGCTCGAGGGCTTCGAGCGGGTGACGCGCACGGGAAGGCCGGAGCTGTTCCTGGTCAGCGGCTACTCGGGCATTGGCAAGTCCTCCGTGGTGAATGAGTTGCACAAACCCGTGGTGCAGTGCCGCGGCTTCTTCCTGAGCGGCAAGTTCGACCAGTTCCAGCGGAACATTCCCTACGCCACCCTGGCGCAGATCCTGCGCGGGCTGGTGCAGCAATTGCTCGCGGGGAGCGAGGAGGACGTCTCCCGGTGGCGCCAGCAGGTGAACGAGGCCTGGGAGGGGCACGGCCAGATGCTCGTGGACCTGGTGCCCCAGCTGGAGGTGCTGGTGGGCCCCCAGCCCGCGCTCCAGCAGGTGCCCCCGAAAGAGGCCCAGCGCCGCTTCTATCAGGTGGTCCGCCGGTTCTTCGCCGTGTTCGCCACCCGGGCGCATCCCCTGGTGGTGTTCCTGGATGACCTGCAGTGGGCGGATCCGGCCAGTCTGCCATTGCTCTCTCAATTGCTCTCCCATCCGGAGAGTCCCCCGGTGCTGTGGATGGGGGCCTACCGGGACAACGAGGTGAGCCCCTCGCACCCGCTGATGCAGACGTTGGAGGGGATTCGCAAGGAGGGGGCGAGACTGACGAACCTCCGCCTGGAGCCGCTGAGCGTGGAGCAGGTGGAGCACCTGGTGGCAGACACGCTCCCGGGCGCGGGGAGGGAAGTGGTGGAGCCCCTGTCGGCGCTGGTGCACGAGAAGACGGGGGGCAACCCCTTCTTCCTGCTGCAATTGCTGGTGGCGCTCCACCAGGATGGCCTGCTGGTGCGGGTGCCCGGAGACGGCTGGCATTGGGACGTGGAGGAGGTGCGGTCCCGCGACTACTCGGAGAACATCGTCGACTTCATGGTGGACAAGCTGCGCCAGTTCCCCCCGGGCACGCAGCACCTGCTGCGCCTGGCGGCGTGCGTGGGCAATGTCTTCTCACACCAGATGCTGGGCTTCCTCGCCGACCTGGGAGACGTGGAACAGGGGATCGAGCCCGCGCTCCAGGAAGGCATGCTGGTGCGCTCGGGCCCGGAGAAATACCGCTTCCTGCACGACCGCATCCAGCAGGCGGCCCATCGCCTCCTCTCCAATTCGGAGCGCGAGGCCATCCACCTGCGCATCGGCCGCCTGCTGCTCGAGCGCTTGTCCCAGGACGAGACGCGCGAGTCGCTCTTCGACGTGGTCAGCCAGCTCAACGCCGCGGCGGACCTGATCGTGGAGGCCACGGAGCGCCACCAGCTCGCGAGGTTGAATGCCGAGGCGGGTGGCAAGGCCATGGCCGCGATCGCACTCCGTCCCGCCATCACCTATCTCTCGACGGCCTTCCCGCTCATCCCCGGAGACCCCTGGGAGACGGACTACACGCTGGCCTTCAAGCTGAAGTTCTCCCAGGCGCGCTGTGAGTACATGCTCGGCAACATCGCCGAGGCGCGCCGTCTGGTGGAGAAGCTCGTTCCCCGGGCCCGCACCCGCGCGGACATCGAGGCCAGCTTCGGGTTGAAGCACGACGTCCACTTCGCCTCCGGCGAGCGCCAGGAAGGCCTCGCCTGCATGTTGGAATGTCTGGCCTTGCTGGGCATGCCGCTGCCGCGCAACCCCACCTGGCAGGAGGCGGTGGCCGCTGATGCGGAGGTGTGGGCCGAGCTGGGGGAGCGTCCCATCGCGAGCCTCGCCGAGCTGCCACTCATGACCGACCCGGACATGAAGCTGGTCATCAGCGCCCTCTTCAAGCTCTTCAATTCCGCGTTCTCCACCGATCTCCACCTGGTCGTCGTCCTCTTGAGCCGGATGGTCTGTCTCTCCTTGCGCCACGGCATCGTGGATGCCTCCGCGTTCGGCTTCAGCTGGTTTGGCGTCATCATCGGCTCGCTCTTCAAGCGCTACCGGCAGGGCCTCGCCTTCGCGAAGCTCGCCCAGGAAGTCGTCGAGCGGTACGACCTGGCCTTCCATCGGCCGGATGTGCTCCTCAGCTCGCAGTTCATCAGCTACTGGAACCAGCCCCTCCCCAAGGCGCAGGAGCTCGCCCTCAGCGGCCTCCACCACGCGCTTCAGGTGGGAAACGTCTCCACCGCCTCCTATTGCAGCCTGGAGATCGCCCTCAACCGTCTGGCCATGGGACACAACCTGGAGGAGGTCCACCAGGAGTCACTCGTCCGCGGCGAGTTCTTGAGCAAGACGGGCTTCCTGGATCCCCAGGAGTCGCTCCTCCTCAACCAGCGCTACATGCAGCAGCTGCGCGGATACACCCTCTCGTTCGGGACGCTCAACGGGGACGGCTTCGATGAGCGGGCTTTCGAGGCCCAACTGCCGTCCAGCCCCAGGAGAAGCACGCGCACCTTCTGGATCGTCAAACTCCAGTCGCGCTTCATGTGCGGCGACTACGCGGAAGCCCGAGGGGCCGCGGACAAGGCGGCCGAGCTGCTGCGGGCCAACAACGGCATTCTCCACTTCCGCGAGTTCCATCTCTACCGCGCCCTGACCCTGGCCGCGTGCTTCGAGGGCGCCCCGCCGGAGGACCAGCGGCGGTTGCTCGAGACCATCCAGGGCCACCACCGGCAGCTCGCGGAGTGGGCGGAGAACTGCCCCGAGAACTTCCTCGCGCTCGAGCGGCTGGTGTCCGCGGAGCTGGCCCGCCTCGCGGGACGGCCGGATGAGGCGACCTGCGCCTACGAAGCTGCCATCCAATCGGCGCGAGAGAACGGGGCCACCCAGTACGTGGCACTGGCCAGCGAGCTGGCCGCGAACTTCTGGCGCACGCGGCGAGCCCCCATCGTCGCCCATGCCTTCGCCCGCGAGGCCCGCGCGGCCTACCGGCAGTGGGGCGCCCAGGGCAAGGTGCAGCACCTGGAGTCCCTCTGGCCCCAACTCGCCGCCTTGGCGGACACCGAGGAGGCGCTGACCACCAGCAGCACGGATTCCACCCGGATCGACGCACTCACGCTCGTCAAGGCCCAGCAGGCCGTCTCCAGTGAGATCGAGCTGGATCGTCTGGTGAAGACGCTGCTGCACGCGGCCATCGAGAACGCGGGCGCCCAGCGAGGCGCCCTGTTGCTGCCCGAAAGGGACTCGCTGTCGGTGGCGGCCACCTCCGATGCTCCGTCGAGGGGGACGGCCCCCGCGCTCCCCTGGTCGCTGCTCTCCTACGTGCGGCGCACGCGGGAGCACGTGCTCATCGGCGATGCCTCCAAGCCCCACCCCTTCTATTCCGACACGCACCTGGCGCACAGCGGAGCGCGCTCGGTGCTGTGTCTGCCCCTGTTGCGGCAGGAGCAGTTCTGCGGAGTGCTGTACCTGGAGAACAACCTGGCGGCCAATGCCTTCAGCCCGGTGCGGCTGGTGCTACTGGGACACCTGGCCTCCCAGGCGGCCATCTCCATCGAGAACGCCCGGCTCTATGAGGACGTCCAGCGCGCCAGGACGGAGTTGCACCGGGCCAATGAAGAGCTGGAGCAGCGGGTGGAGGCGCGCACGCACGAGCTCAAGCAGGCCCAGGCCCGGCTGGTGGACACGGCGCGCGAGGTGGGCATGGCGGAGGTCGCCGCCAATGTGCTGCACAACGTGGGCAACGTGCTCACCAGCGCCGTCGTCAACCTCGAGGTGATGCGCAAGGCGGTGGGCTCGCTGCGCGTGGGCCGCGTGAAGCAGGCGGCGGCGCTCCTCCTGGAGCAGCGCGACCAGCTGGTGGACTTCCTGACCCACAGCCCCAGGGGCAGACACCTGCCGGACTACCTGGGGGCGCTGGGTGAGGAGTTGGTGAAGGAGCAGATGCGCCTGATGGAGGACCTGGATGCGATGAACCGGCACATCGAGCACATCCGCGCCATCGTCCAGGTGCAACAGACCTATGCGAAGCGGTCGCTGATGACGGAGGAGTGCGCACTGCCCCAGCTCATCGACGACGCGCTGCGCATCCAACTGGAGGGCTTGCAGCGCCATGGGATCACCGTGCACCGGGAGCTGTCGGCGGTGCCGCGGGTGAGGGCGGACAAGCACAAGGTGCTGCAAATCCTCATCAACCTCATCAGCAACGCCAAGCAGGCCTTGGAGCCGATGCCCGAGGGCCGGCGCAACCTGTGGGTGCGGATGAAGGTACAGGGCGCGGTGATCCGCATCCAGGTGGTGGATGACGGGGTGGGCATCGCCCCCGAGGTGAAGGACAAGCTGTTCTCCCACGGCTTCACCACGCGCAAGGACGGCCACGGCTTCGGACTTCACTCCAGCGCGCTGGCGGCGCAACTCCTCAATGGCCGCCTCTTGATCGAGAGCGAGGGGCCGGGGCGGGGCGCCGTGACCACGCTGGAGCTTCCGCTCGACCCGGCGCGCTCTTAGCCGTCAGCGCCCGCGGGCCTCGTCTCCGCGCAGGACCATGCACGAGCTGAACACCTTGGCCACGAGGCTGCCCTTGTCGTCCTCGACCTCGCACTCGATCAGCCCGAGCGTCCGCGTCCGCTTGATCACCCGCCCGGTGGCGCGAAGGCGCGCGTTCCAGATGGGCTTGAGGAACTTCGTCGTGAGATCGAGCGTGGTGAAGCTCTCCTCGTCCTCGAGCGTCGTGGACATGGCCGCACCCATCGCCAGATCGGCCAGGTCGCAGATCACTCCCCCATGCAGCGTCCCCATGGGATTGGCGTGGCGCGCCGAGGCGTCCAGCTCCATGACGACACGGCTCGGCTCGACGCTGGTGAGCTGAAGCCCCAGCAGTTGCGCGATCGGAGGAGGGGGCGTCTCTCCCCGGAGCATCTTCTCCATGTCCTGCAGGTGCCGCGTGGTCTTGGGCGTGTGGACTCGACCGGTCATGACTTCTCCTCGGCGTCTCTGGGCCGACCCTTCGTGAGATTACGACCATAATACGAAATGGGCGGCGGTTCCAGGGGGTGGAGGATCTCCCCATTCACGCGGGCTCTCCAGGCTGGTCTAGGCTCGAGGGCTCCACTCTCTTCTGAACCGGGTGCTCCATGACCACTGATTCCACTGGCTCCTCGACTCCCCCATCCGCCGCGCCCGCGGCCGGTGCTGGCGGTCAGTCCCCCTTGCGCAACGAGCGCTTCACCGCCCCGCCGGAGCTGGCGGGAGTGCTCGCCGGACAGGCTTCGCTCGGCAAGGGCTCGAAGGGGGCGGGCGTGCGCGCCGTGCAGCAGGCCCTGCTCGACATGGGCTTCAGCGTCCCCGGGGGCGGCGCGGATGGCATCTTCGGCGCGCAGTCGGCCAAGGCCGTGCGCAACTTCCAGGTGCATGCCCGCACGGCCTTTCCCGGGGTACAGCCCACCGGCACCGTGGACGCCGCCACCTTGCGCGCCCTCGATGCGCTCGCCCCAGCGCCGGGACAGCGCGGCCAGACGCAGCACCTGCCCGTGCCCCAGTACAAGGGCACGCCCGTGCGCGTGGTGGTGGTGAAGGACGAGCACCGCACCTTCCTCTTCGACGTCCTGGGCCGGCTCCAGTCCATCTTCGGCAACGCCGTGGGCACGGGCACCACCCGGACGGACCCTGGCTTGAAGAAGGTGACGGGCAAGCTCAACGAGGCCCAGTCGCGCGAGCTCGGCAAGAAGCTGTGGGGGGGCCCCGTCTTCGGGCCGCGCATCATCGACCTGTCGTGGGCCGATGGCTCGCGCTCGGGCGAGGAGCTCCATGGCACCAGCGCTCCCGCCGACCTCGGGGAGGACGTGTCGCACGGGTGCGTCCGCCACGACAACGCCGACATCATCGTCCTCGCCGACGCGCTGAAGGTGGGTGACATGGTGGCCGTCGTCGACAGCATCATCGATCCGAACCTGGGGACCCCGCCCACTGCTCCCAAGCCCGACCTCTCCGGCGCGGTGGCCTCGCGCAAGTAGCCGCTCCGAGCGGCGGTAGAGAAATCCAGAAATACTGTTGAAATCCAGTGTGACTGTGTATCCTCCTTTGTCGGGTTTTCACTGCTCTGCTCGGGAGGACTGAATGATGAATCCGCTGAAGCCCACCCTGTCGCTGTGTGCGTTGCTGTCCCTCGCGGCGTGCGGTCCCCTCGAGGACGAGGGACCGTTTCCCGGAGACGCGCTGGCCCGCCAGGAGCAGGAAGCGATCTCCTCCTGCGTGGCGCCCACCGCGGCGCAGTGCTGGAAGATGCTGCCCACGGACACCAACTTCGGCGGAAGGACCACGGCCTGGAACGCGGCCCACTACGCCCTGCGGCCCAACAGCCCCACCAAGAGCAGCCTGGTCGTGATGCTGCACGGGGTGGGCTCGAGCGCCGGCAACTTCTACCACAGCACCGGCTACGCCACCGCGACGACCAGCTTCTTCGCGAGCGCCGTGAACAAGGGCTATCGCGTGCTCGGGCTCTCGCACCGCAACTCCCCGAACATCCGCGAGGTCTGCGGCACCAACGTGGACTGCCACCTGCCCACGCGCCGCACCTTCATCACGGGCGTCGTGCAGCCGGGCTCCGCCGTGACGGACATGGGCTACTACGATGGCATCGAGGCCCGCCTCATCCGCCTGCTCGTGACGCTGCGGGACGGGCAGGATCCGTCCGGAGGGTGGGGTGCCTACCTCACACCGTCCAACTGCACGGGCACCCGGAACACGGCCATCCCCTGCGACATCGTGTGGAACAAGCTCATCGTCGCGGGACACTCCCAGGGCGCGGGCCATGCCGCCGTCATCGGCAAGGATCACCTGGTCGACACGGTCGTCATGCTGGCCGGCCCGACCGACCGCACCCCCGAGCAGACGGTCCCCAGCTACACGCTGGCCTCGAGCGGACTGGCGACTCCCGCGGGCGGTGGGAACTACCGGGGCCTGGTCCACGTGAAGGACACCTTCGTGACGGCGTCGACCATCCACTGGGACGCCAGCCGGTTGAATGCCGGGGCCTACGGTAAGACAACCACGAGCACCGCCGACCACTGCGGCACGTCTCCGCACTCATGCGTCATCGAGAGCGATTCGTTCTACGCCACCTGGCAGGGGTTCTGGCCGTAGGGCTCCCGTGGACGGCTGCGCTTCGTGGAAGTTTGTAGTGACACTCCACGACTTCCTGGGAAGAAGCGCCAAGGCGGATCACCCCGTGTCCATGCCGGGTTAGCATGGGGGCCGCATGCTCTTCGGACGGAAAACTCCCCCTTCTCGCTCGGAGCTCATCGTCGCGGCGGATCGCGCCCGCTCCAAAGGCAAACTCAAGCGGGCCATTATTGGCTACCGCAAGGCGCTGGAGCTGGAGCCGAAGGATCCCGCGGTGCTCGGCAAGCTGGCGCCGCTGCTCGCCCGGACGAATGAAACCGAGGCCTCGCTCAAGCTCTTCCGGGAGGCGGCCCAGGTCCACCTGGACAAGGGCTTCGCCGACAAGGCGCTGGCCGTCTACACCCAGGCGGCGGAGACGTTCCCGGCCCAGGTGGCCCTGTGGCAGCAGGTGTCGCGGATGCACCTGGAGAAGGGACGTCAGGCCGACGCGGTGCGGATGCTCCTGCGCGGCCGCTTCGCCCTCCAGCGCAAGCACGAGCGCCCCCAGGCCATCATCCTGTTGAGGGAAGCCCTGAAGCTGGATCCCTCGCTCTTCGCGCCGAGGTTGGATCTGGCGCGGCTGCTCGCACGGCAGAAGCAGCCGGCCGAGGCCCAGACGTTGATCGAGCCGATGCTGCACCTGACGGGTGCACAGCTCCGTCAGGTGCGGTGGACTCAACTGTGCATCGCTCCCGGGTTCGGCAACGCGTGGCTGTGGCTACGCGCCGCGCTGTCGGGGCGCTGAGTTGCGCCGGCGCAGGGCCAGCAGCGCCAACAGGCTCAGCACCGAGGGTGTGGGCACGGCGCTGCAGCCTCCACCCGCGAGCGAGCGGTTGTCATCCAGCACCCGCCAGGTGTGCTCGACGGGCGTCGGATCCGTGTTGCCCGCGACGTCCACCGCGCGAGCGCGCAGCGTGTGCTGACCCGGAGTGACGACGTAGGTGGCCTCACAGGGCTGGTAGGGCCCGTCATCCAGGCTGCACTCGAAGCGGGCACCCGGATCGTTCGAGGAGAACTCGAACCCGGCGTTGGGGTTGGAGCCGACGGCGGGCGGGCCCCGGACGAGCGTGGTGTCGGGCGGCTCCGAGGTGCAGACGGAGGGCTGGCCCTGGCAGCGATAGCCCGGCTCGATGGCGCACGCCGCGCCGCAGCCGTCGCCCGAGGCCGTGTTCGCGTCGTCACACGCCTCGCCCTGCTCGGTGAGGCCGTTGCCGCAGACATTGGCGACCACGCAGATGTGGGTGGCCGGGTTGCACACGCCCTCACAGTCGTTGGACGAGGTGCACGCCTGGCCCAGGTTCAGGCGGCAGCGGGGCGAACAGGCATCACCGTCCTCCAGGTTGCCGTCGTCGCACGCCTCGGTGCCCGCCACCTGGCCGTCACCGCACGAGGTGACGCACACGCTGGATGCCCCGCTGCAGTAGTAGCCCGTCTCCTGCTGGCAGGTGGCACCGCAGCCATCGCCCGCCTGGGTGTTGTGGTCATCGCACTGCTCGCCGATGTCCAGCACGCCGTTGCCGCACACCTGGGTGCACGCCGTCCCCGGCGAGGGGCAGGTCCAGCCCGCTTCGATCCGGCACGTGCTGGAGCAGCCATCGCCCGACTCCGTGTTGCCGTGATCGCACTGCTCGGCGCCCGCCACGATGCCGTCACCGCAGAGGGTCGCACAGGTGCTCGGCGTACCGCTGCAGGAATACCCCGGATCCACGCGGCAGCCCGGTGAGCAGCCATCGCCCGCGCTCTTGTTGCCATCGTCGCAGGTCTCGTTCGCATCCAGCACGCCATTGCCACACGTCTCGGCGCACGAGGACGGAGCGCTCTGGGGCTCGGAGCAGGCGTAGCCCGGCTCCACCCGGCACTCGGTGGCGCATCCATCCCCCGAGATAAGGTTGCCGTCATCGCACTGCTCGCCCTGCTCGAGCTTGCCATTGCCACAGCTCTTCACGCACGGCGCGCCCGCGGTGGGACACACATAGCCCAGCTCGAGGGTGCAGGCCGGCGAGCACCCATCTCCCAGGGAGACGTTGCCGTCGTCGCACAGCTCGCCCGGATCCATCCGGCCATTGCCACACACGGTGCCGCACACGGACGGCGCCCCGTGGCACTCATAGCCATTCTCCACACGGCACGCGGCGGAGCAGCCATCGGAGTTGTAGGCGTTGCCGTCATCGCACTGCTCACCCGGGTTGATGACGCCATCTCCGCACTGCTGGACACAGGCGCTGCCCGCGGTCGGGCACGCGTACCCTGTCTCCACCCGGCAGCGCACATCACAGCCATCGCCCGGGGTCAGGTTGCCGTCGTCGCACTGCTCGCCCGGGTTGAGTGCGCCATTGCCACACGTCCGCGCGCACCGGCTGGGCTCGCCCGTGCAGCCGTAGGCCGGCTCGATGCCGCAGGTGGCGCTGCAGCCGTCGTTGGCGGTGCTGTTGCCGTCATCGCACTCCTCGCGGGGAGAGATGACTCCGTCCCCACACTTGTCGTCGTACGCATCCACGAACAGGTAGCGGAAGGCGTTGGGCGGACCGTCGTCGTTTTCGTTGCACAGCTCCAGCCGGTTGAGTCCGGTGCGCCAGGGCGCCGTGGTGCCCAGCTCGCGGATGGTGTTCTTCTGCCAGGGCTCGCCCGCCGGTTGGCTGATGACGATGGGGGTGAAGGTCGCGCCGTTCACCGACGCGGCATAGAACTCGTTGTCGTTGAAGGTCGCCACGCGCATGCGGAAGCGCGAGAGCGTGGTGGTCGAGGGGATGATGAAGTCCTGGTACACGCAGGTGCTCGCTCCCAGCGGGGCCATGAAGCGCGCCGTCTGGACTTCCTGCGGCCAGTCGGTCGCCGTGCGCTCGCCCGTGGTGGCGCCCGTGGTGGTGCCCCGGTAGAACCAGTGCGGATCCGCCGCGGTTCCCTCCAGGCGGCGGTTGTTCGCGTCCACGCCCGTGTTGAACAGCGTCACGCCCGCGCGCACGCACCGGCTCGGCGAGCCCGCGCACGCCTGGCCCGGCTCCACCTCGCACAGGCGGTTGCAGCCGTCGCCGTCGAAGCGGTTGCCGTCGTCGCAGATCTCCTGCGCGTAGTTCGGGTAGGAGCGGTTGTCGAGCGTGCCATTGCCGCACAAGGACAGGTCGCACGTCGCGGAGCAGCCGTTGCCGTTGTCCGCGGTGTTGCCGTCGTCGCACAGCTCGCCCGAGTTGACCACGCCGTTGCCGCACAGGCTCGCCAGGGAACACGGCTTGCCGGGGATGTGACAGAGGAAGCCGGCCTCCAGCGTGCCGGTGGCGCTACAGCCGTCACCGCCCTGGGTGTTGCCGTCGTCACACTGCTCGCCGGGCTGCAGCTTGCCGTCCGCGACGAGGGCCTGGCTGACCCGCGTGAGCAGGGCAGGGGAGGTGGAGGGCGGCTCCTGCTGCGTCTGGCAGCCCACCGAGGTGAAGAGGAGGAGGAGCCCGACAAGCGCCGGGCGTGTCCATGCTGTCTTGGGATGCATGTTCATGGTTGGTTTTACCTGGCGGTGTCGGAGTTGGGTGTGCCCTGCTGGGTTTCCACGCCCTCGGCGTCGCCGACGATGTGGAACTCCACGCGGCGGTTCTTCGCTCGGCCATCCTTGGTGGTGTTGTCCGCGAGGGGCTTCGCCGGGCCGAAGCCCTTCGCCTGAAGCCGCTCGCGCGGGATGCCCTTGCCCTCGAGGTACTTCACGACGGACTCGGCGCGGCGCTGCGACAGCTCGGTGTTGTACTGCGCATCGCCCTGGTTGTCGGAGTGGCCCTCCACGCGCATCCGCTCGATCTCCGGGTGCTCGCGGAGAATGGCGGCCACGTCATCCAGCAGCTTGTAGCTGCGCCTGTCGATGACGTCCTTGTTCACCTCGAAGTAGACGGACTCGAGGATGTCGAGGCGTCCCGTCTCCAGGCGCACGCGCTGCTTCTGCTTGCAGCCGTTGTTCTGCTGGGTGCCGGGCTCGTCCGGACAGTTGTCCAGCCGGTCGACGACGCCGTCCCCATCGCGATCCTTGTCCGGGCAGCCCTTGTTCGCCGCCACTCCGGCCTCGCTCGGGCAGGTGTCCCGTGCGTCGGCCACGCCGTCCCCGTCGTTGTCGGGATCCGGGCAGCCGTCCTCGTCCTGGAAGCCGTCCTTGTCCTCGGCCTGCTGGGGGCAGCGATCCTTCGAGTCGGTGATGCCGTCACCGTCCGAGTCCGGCTCATCCGGGCAGCCGTCGCCATCCTCGAAGCCGTTGACGTTCTCCGCCTGCCGAGGGCAGCGGTCCACCAGGTTGAGCAGACCATCGCCATCGTCGTCCTTGTCCGGGCAGCCCCCCAGTTGCTCGAGGCCCGCGTCCCGGGGGCACTGGTCCGCGCGGTTCTTCACGCCATCGCCATCCGCGTCCAGCTCGGGGCAGAGCGCCACCGGGTACGACTGGCCCTCCACGCACACGGGCTTGTCCTCCGGCGCGAAGGCCACCCCCGCGAGCACGCGGACGGCGGGCGTGCCCACCGTGGTGCCGAAGCCCGGGCCGCCCATGGCGTACAGCTCCACGGGGCCCACCGGGGCACGCACGCCGAGCAGGGCCTCCATCGACAGGGGGGAGCGCGCCAGGGGCGCCGTGCCCCGCAGGAGCAGTTCGCCCTTCACCTTCTTCACCAGCGGGCCGGTGACGTTGACGCCGCCGTTGAGCTCCACGCCCAGCTCATCCCGGGGCTCGCTCGTCCCGGAGGTGAGCACGTACGTCTTCGTGCGCACCAGCGCGCCCACGTCGGCGCCCACGCGCCACCCCGCGCCCAACTGCTTGCCCAGGCCCACGCGGGGCGTGAAGGTGAAGCCTTCATCCAGAGTCAGGGCCTTCGCGCTGCCCAGCGGGAGCGCGACGCCCAGGTGCAGGCCGAGGTCCAGCGCGTCCGCGTTCGCCTCGGACAGGAGCCGCGCGCGGCCCTGCACCCAGGGGGTGCCCAGCGCGAACGAGGAGGGGGCCGTGAGTCCCACGGAGCCCGGGTTGCCGGCCCACTGGCCCACGACGGGCACCTGCGCGCCGAGCTCGAGCCAGTCATGGAGCGCATACGCGCCGCTCAGGTGCCCCGTCACACGATCGCTGACGATGACGGCGCTGCGCTCGCCGTTCTCCACCAGCACCAGGGGGTTGAGTTCCCAGTGCCCCGTCAGCGCGAGGCGGTAGCGGCCCTGCCGCAGCTGATCTCCCGTGGACAGCACCAGGCTGTCTCTCGCACCAGGGTTGAGTTGGAGCCGCTCGAGCTCGAATCCAGGAATGCTCGAGTCCTGGGCCAATGCGCTCCAGGTCCCGAGCATGACGATGCCAGTGATACAGCGTTGCAACACACGAATGAACAAGACTCCCCCTCTTCCACGACTCTCAATGGACCACGGGAGTTGGTGCTCCCGGGACGGGGGGACAATACACGCGCCATCCCCGCTCTGTTGGCTGATTCACGGAGCGGAGCCGCCTGGAGAATCGAGGCTTGCCGAGCCCAGGCCTCGCTTCGAACGGGCCGCGGACGTGTCGGTGGATGGTCCTGACACGTCAGGACCATGTCAATCAATCGGTGGAAGGCTTGCGCCCGGCTGCGAGGGCGCGCGCGAGGAAGGGCGCGGTACGGCTCTTCACCGCGCGAGCCACCCGCGCGGGAGGTCCGGCGACGACCACCCGGCCTCCCTCGTCACCGGCGCCCGGGCCGATGTCGATGACCCAGTCGCTTTGCGCCACGACCCGCATGTCGTGCTCGACGAGGATGACGGTGTTGCCCTGCTCGACCAGCCCATTGAGCTGGGTGAGCAGCTTCTCGACGTCCGCGGGGTGCAGGCCCGTGGTGGGCTCATCCAGGACGTAGAGCGTGTTGCCGCGCTGCACCCGCTGGAGTTCCGTGGCGAGCTTGATCCGCTGGGCCTCGCCCCCGGACAGCTCGGTCGCGGGCTGGCCCAGGCGCAGATAGCCGAGGCCCACGTCCCGCAGGACACTCAAGGCGCGTTGCACGTGCGGCTCGTCGGCGAAGAACGCGTGCGCTCCGTCCACGGTCATCCCCAACACGTCGGCGATGCTCTGGTCCCTGTATTTGATTTCCAGCGTCTTCGCGTTGTAGCGGGCGCCGTGGCACGTGGGGCAGGGGGCGAACACATCGGGCAGGAAGATCAGCTCCACGCTGACGAAGCCCTCGCCCTCGCACGTCTCGCAGCGGCCCTTGGGGACGTTGAAGGAGAAGCGTCCCGCGTCGTAGCGGCGGGAGCGGGCGGCCGGCGTCGCGGCGAAGAGCTTCCGGATGGTGTCGAAGAGCCCCGTGTACGTCGCCAGGTTGGAGCGCGGGGTGCGGCCGATCGGCTTCTGATCCACTCGCACCAGACGCGTGACGCCTTCCATTCCCGAGGAGATCCGGCCGTCCACCGGCTCGACGGGGGTGCGCTCCAGCTCCTCGCCTTCCTCCTCCTCCGGGGGCGGCGCGTGGCCCAGCTGCGCCGACACCAGCTCCACCAGTACCTGGCTCACGAGGCTCGACTTGCCCGAGCCGGAGATGCCCGTCACCGTCGTGAACACGCCCAGCGGGAAGTCCACGTCGAGCTGGCGCAGGTTGTTGCGGCGGACTCCTTCCAGGCGCAGCCAGCCCCGGGGCGAGCGGGGTTCGCGTCCCGGCGTCTCGTCATGTCCGAGCAGATAGCGGCGAGTCTGGGATTGCTCGATGCGCTCGAGCCCCTCGGGCGGACCGCTGTAGAGCACGTGGCCACCCTGTTCGCCCGCCGCCGGTCCGACGTCGACGATCCAGTCCGCCTCGCGAATCACCTCCACCTCGTGCTCGACCACGAAGAGGGAGTTGCCCGCGCTCTTCAGTTGTCCGAGCGCCGCGAGCAGCGCCTGGGTGTCCGCCGGATGAAGGCCCGCAGAGGGCTCGTCGAGCACGTACACCACGCCGAACAACTGGGAGCGGATCTGCGTGGCGAGCCGCAGCCGTTGCAGCTCTCCGGGCGAGAGGGTGGGGGTGCTGCGCTCGAGCGACAGGTAGCCGAGTCCGAGCTCGGTCAGCACCTGGATGCGCCCCAGGAGTTCCCGGGCGAACCGCTCGGCGACGAGCGCCTTCTCCGGGTGCTCCCGCCGCAGCTTCGCCGTCCCCGGTGCCGTGCCCTCCGCCGTGGGGCGCAGCACCTCGGCGACGCGGGTGAGGGGCAGCCGTGACAGCTCGCCGATGTCCAGGCCCGCGAAGGTGACGGAGAGCGCCTCGCGCCGCAGCCGCTTGCCCTCGCACTCGGGGCACTCGGTGCTCAAGAGGTAGCGCGATACCCGCTTCTTGATGGACGCGCTTTCCGTGGTGGCGAAGGTCTGCAACACATAGCGGCGGGCGCTCGTGAACGTGCCCATGTAGCTGGGCGGCTCCTTGCGCTTGAGCGCCCGGCGCGTCTCCGCCGGGGTGAAGCCGGCATACACCGGGACGGTGGGTTGCTCCTCCGTGAAGAGGATCCACTCGCGCTCCTTTTGGGGGAGGTCGCGCCAGGGCCGGTCCACGTCGTAGCCGAGCGACACGAGGATGTCGCGCAGGTTCTGGCCGTGCCAGGCGGGGGGCCACGCGGCGATCGCCCGCTCGCGGATGGTGAGCGAGTCATCCGGCACCATGGAGCGCTCGGTGGCCTCGTAGATGCGCCCGAGCCCATGGCAGCGCGGACAGGCGCCCGCGGGCGTGTTGGGCGAGAACGCCTCCGCCGCGAGGTGCTCCTGGTGGGGCGGGTAGTGTCCGGCGCGCGAGTAGAGCAGGCGCAGCGAGTTGGACAGCGTGGTGACGCTGCCCACGGACGAGCGCGTGGTGGGCGAGCCGCGCTGCTGCTGGAGCGCCACCGCCGGGGGCAGGCCCTCGATGGAGTCGACCTCGGGCACGCCCACCTGATCCATCAGCCGCCGCGCATAGGGGGCCACGGACTCGAAGTAGCGCCGTTGCGCCTCCGCGTAGAGCGTGCCGAACGCGAGCGACGACTTGCCCGAGCCCGACACGCCCGTGAAGACGACCAGCGCATCGCGCGGGATGTCGACGTCGACGTTCTTGAGGTTGTTCTCCCGGGCGCCACGGACCCGGACGACGCCCTTCACTCCACCGCCACCTGTCATGCTCGCACTCACTGTTTCGGGGCTTCGGGCCGCGAGTCCTTGGCGGCATGGGCGCCGCCGAGCAGGCGCACGAGCGGCGCGGGAGCCCACCAGTTGAACTCACCCATGAGCCGCATCATCGCGGGGACGATGAGCACCCGCACGAGCGTGGCGTCCAGGGCCACGGCGATGGCCATGCCCACGCCCATGGCCTTCACCACCACCGCCTGGGCGAGCGAGAACGCCGCGAACACCGCGACCATGATGGCGGCGGCGCTGGTGATGAGGCCGCCCGTGCGCTCCAGGCCCTCGGCCACCGAGTGCGCGTTGTCGTGCGTGCGCAGCCACTCCTCGCGCATGCGCGTGAGCAGGAGGACCTCGTAGTCCATGGACAGGCCGAAGAGCGCGCAGAACAGCAGGATGGGCAGCGAGGGCTCGATGGCGCGCGGCTCGAACGCGAGCAGGCCGCTCAGGTGGCCCTCCTGGAAGATCCACACCAGCGCGCCGAACGAGCCCGCGATGGACAAGAGGTTCATCAACAGCGCCTTGAGCGGGAGGATCACCGAGCGCAGCAGCACGAACAGCACCACGTAGGTGAGCCCCATGACGAAGAGCACCGCGTGGGGCGAGTGCCCGACGATGAAGGCCGCTCCGTCCACGTCCGCCGCCGTCTGGCCCCCCACGAGCAACTGCCCGTCTCCCACCGAGCGCTCCTGGCGGATGGCGCGGACGACTTCCCGGGCCTCGGCGCTCGCGGCCGCATGGGGCGTGAGCACCTGCATCACCGCGATGCTTCCCTTGGTGAAGGCCTCGAGCGCGAGATCGAACTCGGGCGGCCGGGCGGCGGGCTCCTCGGCCAGCGCCGCGTAGCGGTTGGCGCTGATGCCCGGCTCCAGGTCGACGATGCTCTCCACGCCCTCGACGCCGGGGAGTTTGGCCAGGCGGCGGCTCGTGGCGTACAGGGCGCGGGCGCGCTCCGGGGTGAAGGCCTCGCCCGAGGGGAACTGGACCGTCACCAGGATGCGCGTGGCGGCCTGCGAGGGAAACAGTTGCTTGAGGGCCTCGGCGCCGCGCCGCGCCTCCGTCTCGGCGGGCAGGGCGGTGATGTCCGTGGCGGCGAGCTGGAGCCGCTGGAAGGGAAGGCCAATAGCCACGAGCACGGTGAGCGTGGGCAGCAGCACGAGCCAGGGGTGCTTCATCACCCACATGGCCAGCCGGTGCCAGAGTCCCTTGCTCTCGCCGAAGCGCGGAATGGGCAGGCGGCCCCAGTCCACCCGGGGGCCGAGCACGGACAGGAGCGCGGGCAGGAACGTGAGGGAGTAGAGCACCGCGAACGCCACCACGACGGCCCCGCCCAGGCCCATGGCGCTCAGGTACGAGCCTGGGTAGAAGAGCAGCCCCGACAGGCCCACCGCCACCGCGAGGCCGGAGAACGCCACCGCACGGCCCGCCGTGTCCACCGTCTTCACCACCGCCGCCTCCACCGTGGCGCCCTGCTCGAGCTCGTCACGGAAGCGGCTCACGATGAAGAGCGAATAGTCGATCGCCACGCCCAGGCCGATGAGCGTCACGACGTTGATGGTGTACTGCGCCATGTCCGTCACGTGCGCGAGCAGCATCACCCCCGACACGCCCGTCATCACCGCGAGCCCGCCCACGGCGATGGGCAGCAGCGCCGCGCCCAGGGTGCGGAACACGCGCAGCAGCACGATCAGCGCCAGGGGGAAGGAGATGAGCTCCGCCTTGAGCAGATCGTGCTCGAGCAGCCGATCCAACGCCTCCACGAAGGCGACCTTGCCCGTCACCACCACGCCGAGCTTGTCGCTGGTGAGCGCCCGGCGCACGGTGGGGAAGGCACGCGCCGCCTCGCGCTCGTCGCCCTTGAGCCGCACGAGCGCCAGCACGTCATGGCCGCTGGAGGAGATGAGCCGGCTGGCGAGCTGCTCGGGGGCGCCCTGGGGGGACACCACGGCGCTCACCTCGGGCAGCTTGCCCACGGGGCCGAGCACCTCCTCCAGCGCCTGGGTGAAGCGCGCATCGTCCGTCTTCCACTCGTCCGAGTGGAAGATGACGGCGAGTGTGGTGTCGTTGGACGCCGCGGAGATGCCCCGTGACAGCTCCGCCGCGTGCGCCGCTTCGGTCCCCTGGATCGTGCCGGTGCTCAACTGTCCGCCCCGCAGGATGCCGAGCACCGCGAGGACGAGCACCCCCGCGGTGAGGAGGAAGACCACGCCGCGGTGGCGGTGAACCGCCCGGCCGAGCCAGGCGAAGACGGAGGGTTCCGAGGGCGTCATGGACGCGCTGTCTACCGCACTGGCGACAGGGCCCAGAGCGGAAACACGTCGAGGTAGTGATCGTAGTGGATGCCGCTCGTCTTATTGAACATCCCCGCGATGTGCTCCTCGGGGTAGCTGCCGTCCGGACGCTGCCGCCCCACGAGGAAGCCCAGGGCGCGCTGGACCTCGGGTGAGTCGCGCCGGCCCGCCTTGCTCAACGCGAGCACCGCCCATGACGTCATCACCGCCTGGCCCTGCTCGGCCTGCACGTAGCGCCGCTGCCGGCAGCTCTCGGGCGTCTCGCCCCAGCTCCCGTCCGCGTTCTGCTTGGAGAGCAGGAAGTCGCAGGCACGCTGGATGGCCGGATGGCTCGGCGAGAACCCCGCGGCGACGAGGCCCCAGACGCCGAACCACGCCCCATACGTGAAGCAGATGCCCCAGCTTCCCTCCCACGAGCCGTCCGGCCGCTGCGCCTTCTCCACGTAGCGCGCGCCCCGCTTCATCGCCGTGTCGATCTCCTTCGCGCGCACCCCCGGGAAGCGCTCCCGGAAGCGCGCCAGCGCCTGCATGCAGGACGAGGTGCACTCGACATAGGACGGGTCGATCATGATGTCCGAGAAGCAGTCGGACGGGTTGAGCAGCTCGAGCCACTTGGGGCCGCGCGTGAGCTCGTACGTGGCCCAGCCGCCGTCCTCGTTCTGCATGGACAGCATCAGGTCCACCGCGTCCGTGAGCCGCTCCTGGGACAGGGGCGAGTCGACGAAGGGCTCGAGCGCGAGCGCCGCCTTGAGGCCCTCGGCGGTGCAGTCGCTGATGGGCCAGCCGTGGTCGCGCGTGGAGAAGGGCCAGCCGCCCTTGGAGCGGTGGCGGTAGTAGCGCTCGGCGTTGGGCGTGTCCTCGCGCACCTGGCTGCGGTCGATGAAGTCGAAGGCCGAGCGCAGGAAGGGCAGGTTCTCCTGGATGCGGCCGCTGGCGACCACCGCCTGGACGGCGAACGCCGTGTCCCAGAGCTCCGAGGAGTTGTAGCCATTCATCTTCACGCCGTCCGGCCCCTTCCACAGGTAGTCGGGGAGCTGGGCGAGGTGGGCCCGCAGCTCGGCGCCGCCGGGACGCTCGAAGTGCCACACCAACACGTGCAAGAGCTTGTTCACCGGGCCGATGCAGATGTAGCGCGTGTTCTCGTCCTCCTGGCGGATGTGATCCAACACGAAGGACAGGGCGCGCTCGCGCAGCCGCGTGGACGCCTGCGACTCGTAGAGGCCCATGAGATGGTTGGCCGCGAGCACGAGCGCCGAGCGCGGCACCTGCGAGTCGGTGGGCGACACGCGCGTGCGGTGGGCCGGCCAGTCGATCTGCTCGTAGGGCGTCGTGTACAGCTCCCGGCGAAGCTGCTGGAGCAGGGGCGAGTCGGGGATGCGCGCCTTCTTGCCGTAGAGCCAGCTCATGGGCAGGTAGACCATGCGGCAGTGGCACCAGAAGCGCGAGGGGTGCATGGGAAGCGCCTCGGGCAGCAGCCACAGCTCGGGCAGGAGCGGATCCAACCCCTCATACTCGTGCAGGCGGAGCACCGAGAGGAAGAACTTGCCCCAGGGCGCGGAGGTGAGCGCGCCTCCGTGCGCGAGGATCCACTGGCGCGCGGACGTGGCGGCGGGGTCCTCCGCGCTCACGCCGAGCAGGCGCAGGGCCACGTAGCAGAGCGTGGAGGTGAAGACGTAGCTGGACGCCTCCACGTGCAGGCCGAAGCCGCCGTCCTTGTTCTGCACGCTCTTGAGGTAGCGCACCATGCCCTCGCGCGTGGCGGCGTCGAGCTCGAGCCCCACGGCGTGCGCGGTGCCCACGTACATGGGCAGCATGAAGAGGGGACCGCCGTAGTCGCCCTTGAGCGAGCCCTCCGGGGACAGCAGCCCCGAGAGGTGGGTCATGGCGGCGGAGAGGGCGGAGTCGACCGTGCGCCGCGCGCCGGGACTGGAATCAGGAGCCATGTTGCGCATGTGCGTGTTCCTTCGGGCTACCCGGCCGAGAGGCGCTGGTGGTGGTTGGGCGCCTGGCGCCAGAGCTCCGCGTAGCGGGCCTGGAGGGTGGTGTCATCGGCGTGGTGGTTCATGCAGTCGGTGATGAGCGCCTCCACCTCCGTGCGGGGAATCTTCACCGGCTGGCCCGCGACGAACATGGCGTCATTGCCCCGGGCGAGCACGAGCGAGCGTGCCGCCATCCACAGCGGCAGCAGGCAGAAGAGCCGCAGCTGGGGCGCGGTGGCGGGGATGGCGAGCGCGTAGCGCAGCCCGTCGTCGAGGTTCCTCCGGGCGAGCTCGAAGAGCGGCGCGACGGTGGCATGTGCCCGGGTGCGCTGCGCGGGGTCCGTCAGCTCCGCCACGCCCATGCCGCCCGCGGCGCACAGGGCGCGGGGGATGAAGGACCAGCCCCGCTCCTCGCGATCATCCGTCACGTCCTTGAGGATGTTGACGAGCTGCAGCCCGGTGCCGAAGGCCTCCGCGTGCAGGCGCATCGTCTGGGCCTGCTCCGGCGTCACCTCGCTGCCCAGCTCCTCCAGGAACAGCTCCGTCGTCAGGTGGCCCACGGTGCCCGCCACGAAGTAGCAGTAGCGCTCCAGGTCGGACACCGTGTGCAGCGCCACGAGGCCGTCGGTGCCGCGCTCCCGGTGGGCGTAGATGGCCATGCCGCGCGCCATCTCCGATGTCCAGCGCGCCAGGCTCGCCTGGATGTTCTCCGGCAGCGTGTGGAAGACGCGCATGACGGTGGGCAGGGCGCGCGACAGGGCCAGCTCGGCGTCCTGGCCCGGAATGGGCTTGAACGCCTCGGTGAAGGCCTCCGGCTCCTTGTGGCCTCGCAGCACGTCCAGGAAGCACGCGAAGAGCGGCTCCTTGGCCGCGAGCGGCACGGACGGGTGGTCCTCGATGGTGTCGGCGACGCGGCACAGCAGGTAGCCCAGCGTCATGGCCACCTCGAGGTTGCCGGGCAGCAGCGCGATGGGCCGCGCGAAGGTGCGCGACACCTCACCGAGGCTCTCCTTGCAGAAGATCCAATCCGCCTCGGAGCGGCCGGAGGGCACCGACGGGGCGGAGGCCGCGCGGCGCAGGGGCTCGGGCCGCTCGCGCCGCAGGAGCTCGTGGAGCGCGAGCGCATCGAGGCTCTCCGCGCACTCCTCCCAGGGCGCGACCTGGTACGGGCCGCGCGCCTCGTCGTGGAGGCCCTCGGCGAGCGCCGTCGCGAGCAGCGCCTCCGCGGCCTCCATCGCCTCGGGGTAGGGGGCGCGCACGGAGATCAGGGCCTGGAGCGCGATCGCCGTGAGCCACCGGCGCTCGGCGTCACCCTGGACGGGAATGCCTTGCGTGAAGGCACCGTCCTCCGCCTGCCGCTCGACGAGCCAGCGCGCCGCGCGGCGCAGCCGGGAGTGCGTGGTGGGTCCCTTGGCGGCGAGCAGGGCCTCCATGGCCCACGCCGTGGCGGCGATGCGGCCCTCGGAGCCGAGGGGGGCCCAGGAGCCGTCGGGCGACTGCGTCTCGCTCAGCCAGCGGGCCGCGCGCTCGAGCGCGGGGGTGATGCGCGCGTCGAACATGCCGGGCTGCCGGCGCTGGATGATCTTCAACGCCTCGCAGGCCAGGGCGGTGGCGCGCAGATCCCCCACGCCCCGGCTGCCCGCGCGCGTCCTGTCGAAGGTACGGGCCGCGAAGCCGCCGGCCACCGTCTGGCACCCGAGCAGCACGTCCACGCCCTCGGAGATGCCCACGATGGGCTCCTGCACCCAGGTGGAGCCGCCCAGCAGCAGGTGGAAGAGTCCGGCGAGGTCCGCCGTGGCGATGGAGGGAGGCTGGGCGCCCGGAGCCTCGCGCCCGTCGAGTTCGAGCAGGCGCCGGAGGCCCTCGTGCGCGAGGTGGCGGCGCCACAGGCTCATGCGCGCCGCGATGCCCGCGCGCATGTCGGTGCGGGTGATGGCGCGCATGATGCGGATCGCCCCCGCGCGCAGCACGTCATCCGGCCGCTGCTTGAGCTGCGTGGCGAACGACTCCAGCTCCCGGAGGAGGAAGTCCGTTGCCTGCTCCATGGCCGGTGCGAGCGGCGGGGGCGTGGCCTGGCGGCGCACGGCGAACTCACCGTCCTCCGACTCGCTCCGGGGCACGTCCCGCACGGGGATGAACTCCTTGAGCAGGGGAATGGGGTGGGTCGGGGTGCCACGTCCGCGGTAGCGCTGATGCACTCCACCCGGCACGAGGCTGGCGGCGGGCCACTGCATCCACTCGCCATACGCGGCCAGCTCGGTGGACACGCTCTTGAGCCCGCCGCGGCGCATCGCCGAGCGCGCCGTGCTGTTCATGGCCTCGGCGGCGATGCGCATGAAGATGCCGCCGAAGCTCGACGTGCGCTCCTCCTGGCCGCAGAGGATGCGCATCGTCTGGCCGCGTGCCTCGGCGTTCTCGCGCAGCACGTCGAACATGGCCTCGCGCACGCCGGTGGCGCTCGGATCCTCGCGCCGGAAGCAGTGGTAGAGCGCGCTGGCGAGCAGCTCCGGCACGTAGCCGCGGCGCTCCTCGGCGTAGCGCTCGAGGTCCTCGTGCGCGGCCACGCTGCGCGCGTCGAGGAAGCCCATGCTCAGGCCGATGGCGGTCATCGGGTGCACGTGGCCGAGCGCGTCGCCCACGAGCGCGACGTGGCCCCGGCCGAACTCCGAGCGCGGACGGAAGCGGTTGGCGGCCCAGGTGACGGGGCCCTCGGCGAGCGCGCGCCGGAAGGCGGGCAGCAGCGCGGGCGGCAACACCGGGCTGAAGGCATCCCAGAGGAAGGTGGGGTTGCGCTGGGCCGCGCCGTAGCGCAGGGGCACGTCCAGGCAGCCCCGCACCCGATCAGGGCCGATCCGGTAGAGGAGCGCCGGCCCGGGACCGCCGAGCATCACGTGCCCGAAGCCCTCGAAGGGCAGCTCCAGTCCGCGCAGCTCCACCGAGGCCATATAGGAGAGCAGCGTGCTGTTCTCCTCCAGGCCGAGCTGCCGGCGCACCACGGACGCCCGCCCGTCCGCCCCGATGATGCGAGCCGCGGTGACCTCCACCTGGGCGCCCCGCTCCCGGTCATCCACGCGCAGCACGTGCCCTTGCAGGCCCGCCAGCCGCGCGTACGTCACCAGCTCCACGCCCGCCAGGCCCGCCGCCTCCTCGCGCAGCCCTTCGACCAGGGTGTCATGGGCACACGTGAGCGCCACGCCCTGGGGGTAGGCCATCTCGATGGGCGCGCTGCCATCGTCCGGGAAGAGCTTGAAGCCGAAGCTCGTGCGCGCATGGGCCCAGTCCGAGCGGCGGATGCGCAGCGAGTCGAGCACGCCCACGCCCGGGGGGTGGATGAACTCGCCCGCGAAGCGCCGGCACGCTTGCGGATTGGCCTCGAGCACGAGCACCCGCGCGCCCCGGTGGGCGAAGGCGATGGCGGAGACCAGCCCCGCGGGCCCTCCACCGATGACCGCCACGTCGTAGTGCTTTCGTGTGAATCTCATCGTCGCAATCCGTTCCATGCCGCGCGTGGCGGCGTCATCAAGAGACCAGGAGCCGAGACCCGAGCCATGGCGGATGCCGACCCGGCCGAACCGGCACTCGCACTCATGACTGGCCTCATGGACAGGCTCCTGGACGGGCGAAAGGACTCCAGGACGCGTCCTGTAGCAAACCGCGTGATGGATCGCGAGGCTATCGACAGCAGTCCAAGTTCCCGAGAAATGAGGGGACCCGAGTGGTGACACACGCCTGTCTCCATGGGCTCTTCGCGCACAGTCCGTTGACTCCCGCGTCAGCCCCGCTGGCCCGTGTGCCCCCGGGCGGAGCAGGAGGGCGGGGGCCCCGCGTGGGCGCGCCTTGCCAGCACCGCTCGACGCTCTACCGTGAAAGGGGAGGGCCGTGGCGCAGCGTCGCGCGACCCTGTTCGGAAAGGAGAAACGTCATGTCTGATCTTCCCGTGCGTCGAGGCAGTGGAACTTCGTCCTTGGGCCGATGGCCCCGGACGGCCGATCCCTTCGAGCAGATGAAGGAATTGATGGGATTCGATCCGTTTGACCAGGTGGAGCGCCTGCTGGGGACCGACCGGTCGTGGAGCTTCAACCCGGCCTTCGAGGTGAAGGAGACGAAGGACTCGTACATCTTCAAGGCGGATCTTCCCGGCATCAGGGACGAGGATCTGGAGATCTCCCTCACCGGAGACCGGCTCACCATCAGCGGCAAGCGAGAGAACGAGAAGAAGGAGGAATCCGACCGTTTCTACGCCTATGAGCGCAGCTTCGGCTCCTTCAGCCGTTCGTTCACCCTGCCGGAAGGGGTGGACGCGGAGCACTGCATCGCGGACTTGAAGGATGGTGTGCTCAACCTGCGGCTGCCCAAGGTGCCCGAGGTGCAGCCCAAGCGCATCCAGGTGAGCAGCGGCTCGAAGGACAAGGGCCAGGTGAAGGCGTGAGGCCGCGAGGGGAGGCGGGTGCACGCTTCCCGCCTCCCGGCATCGCCGCTGGACTTCTTCCCGGCTCGTGGATAGAGCCCGGACACTCTCCGGGCCCCCTCCATCATGAGCCTCTCACCGCCTGTCACCACCCCTTCCCACGTCACCTCCGCCCTGCGTGAGCTTGGTTATGCCGTGCTCGACCGGGCGGGATTGTGTGAACACGTGGGGACTCCGGCCGCCGCGCTCGAGGCCCTGCGTCCGACCTGGAACGAGCTGCC
Organism: Cystobacter fuscus; assembly: GCF_044360685.1. Classification (GTDB taxonomy): domain Bacteria; phylum Myxococcota; class Myxococcia; order Myxococcales; family Myxococcaceae; genus Cystobacter; species Cystobacter fuscus_C. The sequence continues at coordinate 4,609,233 of NZ_CP043491.1, forward strand.
GCCCGACGCCTACCTGCGCGACGGGGGCCGCTATCGCTCGCGCCGGCATTCGTGTTTCGTCGTCGAGGGCGAGGCCGTCACCCAGGTGCCCCACCGCGCGCACTGGCAGCCGGTCGAATACAACGCGCTGCACGGCGGGCTGGAGCGCTGGTTCGAGCCGATGACTCCGGCCGTGGTCGCGCAGCCCGTCTGGCCGCGCCTGTTGAGCCGGCTCGCCGCGTACTGCTCCGAGCTGCGGGGGGCGCGGCCCTGGTTCGTGGAGGCGCACCAATTCCGCATCGACACGACGGATGGCATTGGCCGGCCGACACCCGAGGGAGCGCATCGGGATGGTGTGGACTTCGTCGCCGTGCTGCTCATCGGGCGCGAGGGCATCAAGGGCGGAGAGACGCGGGTGTTCGAGGCCAATGGCCCCCACGGCATCCGCTTCACGCTGACCGAGCCCTGGTCGGTGCTCCTGCTCGACGACGAGCGCGTCATCCACGAGAGCACGCCCATTCAACCCCTGGCCGGGCAGGGGCACCGCGACACGCTGGTGCTGACCTTCCGTGCCAACGGCTTCCAGGGCCCCTCCACGCCGTAGCGTCCCCGGAGCGAGGCGCCGGGCGAGCGCTCGCTTCCGCGAGAAACGAGCGGCTCAACGCCCATGCTCTTATGTAGGCGGTGCACGGGTGCGCCCAGGCCCCCGTGAGGAGATCGACCATGTTCCTCATCGAGACCGAGAAAGACTTGTTGCAGGCCTTCCGCCCCCGTGACCGGGAGAAGGTCGAGCTTCCCAAGGACATTCGCTTCCCGCTCTTCGTGCGGGACTACTTCGCGTGGGTGGAGCCCGCGGGGACCCGGGTCTTCCTGGTGTGCCCCTCGCCGCAGGGCAAGCGGCCCATGGGCATCGCCTTCCGCCGCGACTCGCACGGCGGCCCCGCGCCCTCCCAGATGTGCGACTGGTGCCACTCCTACGGCTCGTCCAACGAGATCGGGCTGCTCACCACGGACGTCAATTCGAAGCGCCGGGTGGGCGTCAACCTCTGCCAGGACCTGCGCTGCAAGGAGAAGCTGGAGTCGGCGGCGGACCTGTCCGGCCGTCACTTCCGCGACGTCATCCCCCCGCTGATGGAGCGCATGCAGCGCTTCGCCCGCGAGGCGTTGCGCATCGAGTCCGTGCCGGAGCAGTGAGCCCGCCCAGGGCTTCTTCTTCGTGAACGGAGGCGTGGAGTCGCCACCGCGTGTTCGACGCGACTGGTGTAAACGACGGCCGTCGCATCGCCTGTCGGAGAGACTCCATGAACGTCACGAAGAACATGCAGTGGATGGTGCTGTGGGGCGTGGTCGCGGGGCCCGTGCTCGGCTGCGGTGGCCAGCCTCCGGTCACGCCCGTTCCGCCGGAGCAGGAGCGGGTCGTGCTGCGCGTCCCGCTCTACTCGTGGATTCCCGACGCCGCGGGGGACAAGTTCCAGGCCCTGTCCGCGCGCATCGAGGCCGAGTTCGAGGCCGAGCACCCGGAGGTGGACCTGGACGTCAATCCCTCCTGCTTCAAGGATGACCTCTATGAGCCCTCCGAGCTCGCGCGCTCGCTCCGGGGAGAAGGCGAGTGCCCCTATGACGTCGTCGAGGTGGACACGTCCCTGCTCGGCGAGCTCGTGGGCACTGGCGCCGTGCGGCCCTGGTCCGCGCTCCCCGAGGGCCCCCGCTGGCACCGCGCGGGCGTGTCCGCCTCCACGTTCGAGGGCAAGCTCTACGGCGTGCCGCACTGGCAATGCGCCCACTACATCATCTCCCGCGACGAGGCCGTGAGCCGCGCGCACACCGTGGATGAGCTGGTCCAGGCCCTCGCGGCGCTCAACACCCCCGCCATGGATCTCTCGGCCAACTTCCTGGGGAGCTGGAACCTGCCCTCGCTCTACCTCGATGCCTGGACGGACACCCACGGCCCCGACCACGTGCAGTCCGCCGTGACCACCGAGCACTACGACGCGGACGTGCTCGCCGGCATGAAGAAGCTCGCCAGCGCCTGCGCCACCACCGAGGGCAACCCCTGCATCGACGGCACGTACGACGCCGAGGCGAACCTCGACGTGCCCGATGTGCTCCTCGCCGAGGGCCGCGCCGACGCCACCCTGGGCTTCTCCGAGCGGCTGCACGGCATCCTCAAGAAGCTGCCCTCGGCGGAGAGCCGCGCCGCGCTGCGCATCTCCCCCGCGCCCCTGGGCCAGGGCAATCAACCCCTGCTCTTCACCGACTCGTTCTTCCTGGGCGAGCGCTGCACCGGTGCGTGCGAGCAGGCCGCCCAGGCCTTCGTCGCGTACATGACCCGCACGAGCACCTACCAGTGGATCGTCCTCGGCGAGGACGCGCCCGCCGAGGGCCGGGTGCCGCGCTACCTCATGCCCGCCAACCTGGACGTGTATGAGCTGCCCGGCGTGAAGGCCGACCCCTTCTACCCCGTCATCGGGGCGGCCACCGCCACCGGCGCGCCCTTTCCCAACACGGGCCTGCTGAACATCCGCAAGTCCATGCGCGACGCCATCCAGGCCGCGCTCCAGTAGCGGCCACGGCTCACAGCAGGGGCGCGATCGGATCCACCCCCAGCAGCACGCCGCCAATGGTCTCGAGGACCACCGAGCCCACCATGGCGTGCTGCGTGGCCACATGGACGTCGCGCATGCAGCGCTGCAGCGGGGAGGCGCGGTGGACCGACACGCCTCCGCCCGCCTCGTACATGGCATCCACCACGCGCGCCGCGCTGCGCATGGCATGGGCATAGGACAGCCGCAGCTCCGCCCGGTGGCGCACCGTCAGCTCGCGGCGCACACCCGCCTCGAAGGTGGCGTTCACCGTCTCCATCAGCAGGGCCCGCGCGGCGCGCAGCGTGGCCTCGGCCTCCGCGAAGGACACCTGCACCACGCCGCGCGTGGCCAGCAGTCGCCCCGCTGGCATGAGCTTCTTGGTCTGCGCCAGCGCCGCCAGCTCGTCGAGCGCCCGGCGGGCGATGCCCAGCCCCACCGCCGGCAGGGCCACCCCCAACAGCCCCATCGCGGGAAAGGCATAGAGGGGACGGTCGAGGCGCGGGCGCTCGGTGAGGAGCGAGAAGGCGCGCTCGGCGGGCACGAAGATGTCCTGGACCGAGATGTCCCCGCTGCCCGTGCCACTCAGGCCCATGGCGTTCCAGGTGTCGTGCAGGGTCGCGTCCGACGCGGGAAAGCAGAACGTGCGGATCTCGGGCATGCCCTCGCGCACCATGCGGGGCGCTCCGTCCTTCGTCACCACCGCGCCCCCCACCAGCCAGCGGCAGTTCTGGCTCCCGCTCGCCCAGGACCAGCGGCCCGTGAGGCGGTAGCCCCCCTCGACGAGCTCGGCGCGTCCCGTCGGCGCGGCCACGCCTCCGATGATGACGTCCGGTGCGCTGAAGATGGTACGTGCCGCGGACTCGGGCACCCAGGCGGCGACCATCGCGGTACACGCGCCGATCATCACGTTCCAGCCCACTGAGCCATCCGCCCGGGACAGCTCCTCCACGATCTCGATGATCCGGGCGGGATGCAGCTCCAGGCCGCCATAGGCCTCGGGCAGCACCATGCGGAAGAACCCGGCATCGGCCAGCTCCCGCGCCAGCGCCGCGGGCAGCCGGCGGGCGGATTCGATCTCCTCGGAACGGGCGGACAGCTCGGGCGCCAGGCGCCGGGCCTCCGCCAGGAGGGGATGCTCGGAGGAGGTCTTCACGGCGGGCGGGGATGAAATCGTCATGCCCGGAAGTCTACGGGGCGCGGCCCGGACGGAGCCAGCGCCCGGGTCCGGCCTCAGCGCGCCGTCACCCAGGTGCCATGGAAGGTGAGCGGGAAGGCGTGCTCCAGCCACGCCCGGGCCACCGCTCCCGCCTCGGGCGCCTTCGCGTCCAGCACCGCCACGTACGTCCGATCGCTCGTGGCATCGTAGGTCTGCACCAGCAGCCAGCCGTCGTCCTCGGCCGAGCCCCCGGCGCGCGGGACGAAGAGGGGCTCGGAGGGATGGTGCCCGGCGCCCAGCGCCACCACCGTCTCCGCGCCCGTCTCCATGTCCACCTTCACCACCACGTCCTGGGGTCCTCGCCAGGTGTCGGGGCCCGAGTGCGCCGCCAGGTACGTGTAGCGGTGGCGCGCCCCGGCCCGCAGCGGCGTGGCACCGGGAAACTCGCAGCGCCGGTCCGAGACCTGCTCGGAGTGGAACGTGCCGGCCTTCACGTCCAATGTCGCCCGGTGCAGCCGGCCCTGGGCGTCCGTGCGGGCCCAGCCGTGGAGCTGCTCGGCCAGCCACTGGTTGGTGCCGAAGTCCGGATAGCGCACGTAGTCCACCTGGAGGCGTCCGGCGTCCTCGAACGCGTTGCCGAAGTGCCACGCATAGAAGGGCTCGGCCGGGAAGCGCGCCACCCGCGAGGGCGCATCGATGGGGACGACGAGCACTTCCGTGCCCAGCTCCGGACGCCACTCGAGGTTGTCCGACACGCTGCCCAGTCCCAGCATCATCCGGAAGACGCGCAGGCGCACCGGCGACACGAAGAAGACCAGGTGCTGGTCGGTGGCGATGAAGTCGTGGATCAGGGTGGGGCCGGGCAAGGGCACGCTTCCCAGGCGGCGCACGGCGCCGGCGTCGGGCAGCTCGTACAGGTCGAGCTGGGTGACACGCCCGTGGCGCACCCCGAAGTTGTAGGACGCCCGCCGCGACACCACGGCATGCGGGTGGGCGGAGAAGGAGGGGCCCACCACGCCTCCGAGGTCCGTCTCCCCCAGGGTGCTCAGGTCCTCCAGCGACAGCTCCGTGGGCAGGGTGGACTCCACCAGGGCGAAGAGCCGTCCGTTCCACGCCATGGCGGAGGTGTTGGCTGCGTTCTTCACCCCGCCGAACAGCCGCCGCCACAGCGAGGGGGCGCGGGTGCCATAGTTGCCGTAGAGCACCTGGCCCGCCTCGCGCTCGGCGCGGATGCTCGGGGTGTCGATGGTGCGCGCCGCGCCCTGGGCCTGGCCGTCCGCGAAGCGCACCGCCAGCACGCCACCATCCCCGTCGAACCAATGGCCGTAGCGCTGCCCACCCACGCCGAAGGTCACCGGCCCCACGCGCACCAGGGTCCCGTTCAGCTCCTCGGGCAGCCGGCCCTCCACGCGCATCGGCTCGAAGCCGTGGGAGCGGGGCAGGTCCCGGTAGGCCTTGAGCCAGGCGGGGGGCTCGGCGGAACGGAGGGCGGGGGCGGCACTCGTCATGGGGTCTCCGGGGAGAGAGGGTCCCTCCTCATAACCCGTCCCTCCCCGACGCGATCATGCCGTTCCCATGGCTGGAGGGCGGGAAGGCTCGTCCCGGCTGCCCCACGGGCGCCCGCGCGGAGTCTTCCGTTGGTGCTGACGGTGTAAACATGTAGGGTGCAGGGCCCCCGTCCCCGTGCTCCGGCGTGCCGCCCGAGCGCGGCGGGCCCTGGGGAGAGGAGACGGCATGGCGGTGCGGGGTGCCCGGAAGAAGGTGGCGGACAAGGAGCAGTACCACCATGGAGATCTGCGCCGGGCGCTGCTGGACGCGTCCCTGGAGCTCATCGCCAAGGAGGGCTTTGGCGCCCTGTCCCTTCGGGAGGTGGCCCGGCGGGCCGGGGTGACGCACGCGGCGCCCTACCGGCACTTCGCGGACAAGGAGGCGCTGCTGGCGGCGGTGGCCGAGGAGGGCTTTCGCGCGATGGCGGCGCGCATGCGCCAGGACATGGCCCGGGAGCCGACGCCCCTAAAGCGCCTGATTGCCTGTGGGGTGGCCTATGTCCTCTTCGCCGTGGAGAACGCCGCGCACTTCCGGGTGATGTTCGGTCCCCACTTCACCCGGCCCCTGGAGCCCTCCGACACCCAGGAGGCGGGCAACTCGTTCCAGTTGCTGGTGGACGCCATCCTCGAGGCCCAGCGGGCCGGAGAGGTGCGCGAGGGCGAGCCCCACGCGCTCGCGCTCACGTGCTGGTCCCTGGTGCACGGCCTGGCCTCCCTGTGGGTGGACCGCCAGTTGGAGCACACGGGGTTGCGCATGGGGGTCGAGGTGCTGGCCCGGGAGCAGACGCGGATGTTGATGAGGGGTCTGGCGCTCACCCCGGCCGGGTAAGGCGCCCTCCGCCGCCCATTTCTCCATTGCGTGTGCGGCGACAAATGGGCATGTCTTCTGGCTCCACCCCCATGCGCCGAGCATTCGATGAGTTCTCCCCAGCCCGATGAGCTGCGGCTCCTGCGTGCGGAAGTCGAGCGCCTGCGCGGGTTGCTCCATCGGGGGGGAGTCGACCCCAACGCGGCCCAGGAGGCGAGCTACCGGCGGATCGTGGAGAGCGCGATCGACTTCGCGGTGATCGCCTTGGATCTCCAGGGGCGGGTCACGCACTGGAACGAGGGCGCCCGGCGCATCCTCGGGTGGACGCAGGAGCGCATCCGCGGCGAGCCGGCCGCCGTGTTCTTCACCGAGGAGGATCGGGCGCGGGGCATCCCGGAGCTGGAGATGGGCAAGGCGCTGGCGGGAGGCCGCGCCATCGACGAGCGCTGGCACCAGCGGGAGGACGGCTCCCGGTTCTGGGCGAGCGGCGAGATGATGCCGCTCAAGGACGAGCGGGGCACGCCCATCGGCTTCGTGAAGATCCTGCGCGACCGCACCCCGCAGAAGCGGCTCGAGGAGGAGCGCGAGCGCTTCATCCTCCTGGCCGAGCAATCCACCGACTTCGTGTGCCTCGCCGACGCGGAGGGCCGGGGGCTGTTCATCAACCAGGCCGGGCGACGCATGGTGGGCCTGCCGGAGGGGGACATCCGCGCCATGGGCCTGGCGGACTTCTTCCCGCCCGAGGAGCGCGGCTTCCTCCAGGACGTCATCCTGCCCACGCAGCGTGCCGTGGGGCACTGGCGGGGCCGGATCCACCTCCAGCACCAAGGCACCCACGCGCTCATCCCGGTGGACTGCAACGCCTTCGTCCTGCGCGACGCGGCGGGCCGCCTCACCGGCTACGCGCTCCTCAGCCGGGATGTCACCGCGCTCGAGCAGGCCGAGTCCGCGTTGCGCCGGAGCGATGAGCGCCTGCAACTCGCCCTGAAGGCGTCCGGTTCGGTGGGCGTCTGGGACTGGGACATCCTGGCCGACAAGCTCTACCAGGATGCCCGCTGCGCCCGGCTCTTCTCCGTCGCGCCGGAGGTGGCGGCCGCCGGGGCTCCGCTCACGACCTACCTCGGCGGCATCTACCCCGAGGACCGGGAGCGGGTGGGGCGGGAGATCCAGCGTGGCCTCGACAAGGAGCTCGAGTTCGAGAGCGAGTACCGGGTGACGCCCGGGGGCGAGGTGCGGTGGATCCAGGTCCGGGGACGCATCTATCGGGACGAGCAGGGCAGGCCCGTGCGGTTTCCGGGCATCGTCATCGATCTCACCGAGCGCAAGCGGACGGAGTTGCGCCAGCGCGCGCTGCTGGAGCTGAGCGATCAGCTGCGCAACCTGAGCAGCACGCGTGAGATCGCCACCCTGGGCGCGCAGTTGATCGGCCGCACGCTGGAGCTGTCCCGGGTGGGCTTCGCCCTGGTCGATCTGGACACCGAGACCCTCACCGTCGAGCAGGACTGGTCGAATGGGCAGGTCGCGAGCATCGCGGGCGGCTATCCCTTCGCCGTCTTCGGCTCCGCCCTGGAGCTGTTGAGGCGCGGCCAGTCCCTCGTGGAGACGGATGCCGAGACGGCGGAGTGGATCCCTCTCGCGGAACTGCCCAACTACCGCGCCCTGGACATGCGCGGCTTCACCAGCCTGCCGCTCATGCGCAATGAGCGGCTCGTCGGCTTCATCTACGCGCACAGCTGCCTGCCGCGCGCCTGGCAGGAGGCGGACGTGGGCTTCATCCGCGAGGTCTCCGTCCGCACGTGGGAGGCCATCGAGCGGGCCCAGGCCGAGCAGCGGCTGCGCGAGAGCGAGCAGGACTTGCGGCAGATCACGGATCAGGCGCCGGAGATGATCGGCTACGTCGATCGCGACCTCGTCTACCGGTTCGTCAACCGCACCTACGAGGAGTGGTTCGCCCGGCCCCTGGAGCGGATCATCGGCAAGTCCGCGCTCGAGCTGCTGGGGGAGGAGGCCTTCGCGCTGCGCGAGCCCTACTTCCGGCGCGCGCTCGCGGGAGAGGTGACCTCCTTCGAGGCGCCGTTGTTCATTCCGGGGCGCAGTCCGCGCGAGCTGGAGCTGCGCTTCTTTCCCCGGCGGGACTTGCGGGGCAACGTCCAGGGCGTCTACCTCTTCATCCTGGACAACACGGACCGCAAGCGCGCCGAGCGCGCCCTGCTCGAGGCCAACAAGCGCCTGGAGCTGCGGGTCGAGGAGCGCACGCGCGAGCGGGATCGCATCTGGAATCACTCGGATGACCTGATGGGGGTGATGGGCACCGATGGGTTCCTCAAGTCCGTCAATCCCGCCTGGAGCCGCCTGCTGGGGGTGGACGAGCAGACGCTGTTGATGAGCCACTTCATGGACCTCATCCACCCGGACGACCATGCCGCCGTGTGGGAGATCGTGGCGAGCCTGAGCCGGGGCGAGCGCGTGCACCGCATGGAGAACCGCCTGCGGCGGGTGGACGGTTCCTACCGCTCCCTGTCCTGGACCGCGGTGCCTGGCGACGACAAGGTCTTCTATGCCATCGGCCGGGACGTCACCGCCGAGCGCGAGACCGCCGCGCTCCAGCAGCGGCTGTTCGACGTGCTGGATCAGTCTCCCGACTTCATCGGCATCGCCGAGCCCCAGGGCCGCATCCTCTATGTCAACGCCTCCGGGCGGAGGATGGTCGGCCTCTCCAGCCCGGGCGGGGTGGGCGTGCGCACCGTGCTCGAGTTCTTCTCGCCCGAGGATCGGCCGCTCATCGAGGGCACCGTGCTGCCCACGGCCCTGCGCGAGGGCAAGTGGGTGGGCCGCTGCCGCTTCCGCCACCTCACCAGCGGGGTGGACATCCCGGTCGAGTACAACGTGTTCGCCACGCGCGACGGGGAGGGAAGGCTGCTCGGCCTCGGCATGGTGACGCGGGACATCACCCGGCAGCTCCAGCACGAGCAGACCCTGCGCGAGACGGAAGACAAGCTGCGCCAGTCCCAGAAGATGGAGGCGGTGGGGCAGCTCACCGGCGGCATCGCGCACGACTTCAACAACCTGTTGGGCGGCATCATCGGCTCCATGGAGATGCTGCGGCGGCGCATCGAGGCGGGCCGCTACGCGGAGACGGACAAGTACATCAACGCCACCATGAACTCGGCGCGCCGGGCCGCCGCGCTCACCGCGCGCCTGCTCGCCTTCGGCCGCCGCCAGTCGCTCGACGTGAAGCCCACGGACATCAACGCGCTCGTCCTGTCCATGGCGGAGCTCTTGCGCCGCACCCTGGGCGAGAGCATCTCGTTCAAGACGATGCTCGACCCCGCCCTGTGGCCGGCCAGGACGGACGCCAACCAGTTCGAGAACGCGCTGCTCAACCTGGCCATCAACGCCCGCGACGCCATGCCCCAGGGCGGCAAGCTCACGGTGGAGACGCGCAACACGCGGCTGGACGAGGCCTATGCGCGCGGGGTGGAGGGGCTCAAGCCCGGCGACTTCGTGGTCATGTGCGTGAGCGACACGGGCCATGGCATGCCCCCGGAGGTCATCGCCCGCGCCTTCGAGCCCTTCTTCACCACCAAACCCATCGGCCAGGGCACGGGGCTCGGCCTGTCGATGATCTACGGCTTCGCCCGGCAGGTGGACGGCCACGTCCGCATCTACTCGGAGGTGGGCCGAGGCACGACGATCAAGCTCTACATGCCGCGTCATGCCGGCGAGGGCGCCCAGGCGGGGGAGACGAGGCCGGAGCTCATGCCCCTGCCGCGCGCCCAGGAAGGCGAGACGGTCCTCGTGGTCGAGGATGATCCCGCCGTGCGCATGCTGGTGTTGGAGATCCTCGAGGACCTGGGCTACGCGGCCCTCGAGGCGAAGGACGCGCGCTCGGCGCTGCCGATCCTCGAGGGCAAGGGGCGGATCGATCTGCTGGTGACGGACGTGGGCCTGCCCGGAGGGATGAACGGGCGGCAGATGGCGGAGGTGGCGCGCCAGTGCCGGCCGGAGCTCCAGGTGTTGTTCATCACCGGTTACGCGGAGGGGGCGTCGGTGCGCGGCGGGTTCCTCGCCCCCGGCATGGAGATGATCACCAAGCCCTTCGCGCTGGACGTGCTGGCGGCGCGCATCCGGGAGATGATCGAACGGAAACAGGCGCCGCACCCACCGGACAATTGACCGGGGGGGCGCCTCGGCTAGGTTGGCGCCCCATGGGCCACCTTCCCGAGTCAGAGACCCCCGAGAAGCGCGTGCGAGCCCGGGAGTTGGGCCTCCCGTTGGGCCGCTTCAAGCCCGGCCGGCACAACGCCATCACCGACGTGGAGGGCGTGCTCGTCGGGCACAGCACCATCATCCAGGGCGAGGGGCCGCTGCGGCCGGGGCATGGGCCGGTGCGCACGGGCGTCACCGCCATCCTGCCCAACCGGCGCGACATCTTCATGGAGCGCATGACGGGCGGGGGCTTCGTGCTCAACGGGGCCGGCGAGGTGTCCGGCATGACGCAGCTCATGGAGTGGGGGCTGGTTGAGACGCCCATCCTGCTCACCAACACCATGGCCGTGGGCGCGGTGTCCGACGCGGTGACGCGCCACATGGTGGAGCAGAACCCGGGCATCGGCGACGAGCACGACGTCATCATCCCCATCGTCGGCGAGTGCGACGACAGCTACCTCAACGACATCTCCGGCCGGCACGTCAAGCGCGAGCACGTCTACGAGGCCATCCGCACGGCCTCGGACGGCCCGGTGGCGGAGGGCAACGTGGGCGGCGGCACCGGCATGCTCACGTGCGACTTCAAGGGCGGCATCGGCACCTCCTCGCGCAAGCTGCCCGAGTCCCTGGGCGGCTACACCCTGGGCGTGCTCGTCATGTCCAACTTCGGCAAGATGCACAACCTGCGCGTGGGCGGGCTGCCCGTGGGCGAGCTGCTCGCGGAGAAGTTCAAGCACATGCCCCGGCGCACGCAGAACTACGGCTCCATCATCGCGGTGGTGGCCACGGACGCGCCCCTGCTCACCAATCAGCTCAACCGCCTGTGCAAGCGCGTGGGCCTGGGCATCGGCCGGGTGGGCAGCTACGCGGCGCACGGCTCGGGGGAGATCGTCGTGGGCTTCTCCACCGCCAACATCATCCCCCGGCGCACCCAGAAGATGGTCTACAAGCTGAAGATCCTCCTGGATCAGCGCTTGGATCCACTCTACGAGGCGGTGATGGAGGCCACGGAGGAGGCCATCCTCAACGCCATGTGCATGGCCACGTCGATGACGGGCGTCAACGGCAACTTCGTGCCGGCGCTGCCCCTGGACGAGGTGCGCCGGTTCGTGAGCGCCTGCCAGCCCATCTTCTCCTCGGTGAAGAAGCGTGCCCAGCAGCCGGGCACTCCCGGAGTGAAGGGCAAGGCGGCCGAGGGGGACAAGCCCGAGCACGCCAAGCTCCGGGGCGCCGAGGGGATTCCCTATCCCACCCGGCCGGCGCCGGAGCCGGACATCGAGGACTCCTCTTCCAAGAAGAGTTCTGATACGTAGGCGGCTTTCGTCTGTCCTACCTCACCCAGGAGTCACCCAGATGGCCCGTAGCAAGAGCAAGCACCGCCGCGTGCAGAACATCATCCGCCAGAAGTGGAAGCGCCAGCTCAAGCGCAAGGCGGCCGCCGCCAAGGAAGCCGCTGCCAAGAAGTAGTTCCGCGGCTCGGACCCGCTCCGCGCGTGTCGTGCCCGCCGGTGTCTACTGGCGGGTCGCCGTGAAGGGGCGGGTGACCGAGCATCTCCGGGTGCTCCCCGTCGAGGTGCTCGCGAAGTAGTTGCCCTGCCAGTCCCCGATGAGCCGGTCCACGCCTCCGTCCCCCACCCCGGCGACGTAGCGCCCCGTGAGGCTCTCCGACTCGAGGCCCGCCGTGCCCCCGTCCATGCTCCCCACGCTGCTGCCCAGCAGGTTGAAGTCGTTGGACTCGTAGAGCGTGCCGCGCAGCGTCAATCCGTCCAGGGTGCCGGTTAGCTCACTGCCCTGGCGCGTCAGCTCCAGGGGTCCTTGAGGCAGCGTCACCGTCACCCCCTGGCACGTGCCGGGTGTCATCCCGGTGCCGAACTCCAGCGCATAGCGCCCGTCGACGGGTGAGCACTGGATGCAGCCTTGTGACGAGCCTCCACACCCCGCCACGGCCAGGGACACGAGGAGGGCGGCGAGTTCAGGCGAGGGGATCCGTCCAGAAGTCATGACTTGTCTCCCACGAAAGGGGGGAATGGACTTCCCGCGAGGAAACGAGGTTCCTAGGTTTTGTCGTGTCCTGGGCGGGTGGAGTCGATGTGGGTGGGGGTGGGGTGGTGACGGGGTTCGATACGAAGCGGTGTTCCAATCTTATCTTCGCCGGACTCTTCGTCCTGGCGATCATCCTCTTCTCGCGCATCCTGCTGCCGTTCCTGATGCCGGTGTTGCTGGGGGGCTTCCTGGTGGTGCTCTTCCAGCCCCTGCAGGATGCACTGCTGCGCATGCGCTTCAAGCTGTCGCCCCCGGTGTGCGCGGGGTTGAGCACCCTGGCCGTGTTCCTGCTCATCCTGGTGCCGCTGGTGGTGGTGGGCTGGCTGGTGGTGCGCCAGGTGCTCGAGCTGATGGAGCACGCGCAGGACGTGTTCGACCATGTGGACGTGCGTGAGCGGATGGCGGCGGGGCTGCCGCGCGGGTTGCGGCGCTACGCGCTGGGCCTGCACGGCACGCGCACCGAGGAGGCGCTCACGGGGGCGATGTCCAGCGGGGTGTCGGTGCTCACCAACGTGCTGGGCGCGGGCACGGAGCTCATCGTCGATCTCTTCCTGATGATCGTGGCGATGTACTACTTCTTCCTGGATGGCCGGCGGCTGTGGACGGAGGGCACGCAGCTGGTGCCCATGGACAAGCGCTACATCCAGGCGTTCGCCAAGGAGTTCACCGACGTGGCGCACGCCATCATCTACGGCAACACCATCACCTCGCTCGTGCAGGGGCTCTTGGGGGTGGTGGGGCTGTTGCTGGTGAAGGTGCCGCACGCGGGGGTGTGGGGCGCGGCCATGGTGGTGGTGGCCATGGTGCCCGTGGGCGGCACGGCGCTCGTGTGGGGCCCCATCGGGCTGGTGCTCCTGATGATGGGCAAGGTGAACGAGGGCATCTTCCTCCTGTCCTGGGGCGCCTTCGTGGTGGGCAGCATCGACAACGTCATCCGGCCGAGGCTGTGCGGCTCGCGCATGGCGCTCCACCCGCTGCTCGTCTTCCTGTCCATCTTCGGCGGCCTGGCGGTGTTCGGGATGATGGGGCTGCTGGTGGGGCCGCTCATCGCCTCGCTCTTCATGGCCATGGTGCGCATCTACCGGCGCGACTTCCTCGGGCTGCGCGCGCCGGTGGTGCCGCCGCCGGGGACTCCCGCCACGGCCGTTACCAGCACCTCGCCCGCGCTGCCGGCCGCTTCGGTGGGCCCCACGCCCGCGGCGGTCGAGGTCTGACGCACCGCGAGCCTGGACAAGGGCCCGCGCGGTGGGTGAGGCTGCCGGGCACATGAAGGTTTCAGGACTCAGGCTGTGTCGCTGGAGCGCGGTGCTGGGCCTGGCCGCCGTGCTGCTCACTTCCCAGGTCGCGCTCGCCGCGCGCGTGGCGGTCTCCGCGCTCGAGGGGGACCCCAAGGGCAAGCTCCGGGCGCAGGTGACGGCCGCCCTGCGCAAGACGCGCAAGGTGCAGGTGTCGCCCCCCACGGCCTGGACGCAGGCGGCGGGCAAGCAGGGGTTGAAAGGCCCCGCGGCCGTGACTCCCGCGGCCATCAAGCGCCTGGCGCCCAAGCTCCGGGTGGACGCCGTCCTCACGGGCTCGGCGGGGCGCGACCTCGAGGTCCGGTTGATGAACCAGGACGGCCAGGTGGTGTGGTCCGAGAGCTATCCGCTCAAGCGCGGGTTGCTCGCACCGAAGGACGCGGCCCGGCTCGCCCAGGCGGTGGCCACGGCCCGTCTCACCGCGCCCGAGCCCCCGGCGCCGGCCCCAGTGGCTCCGCCGCCGCTCCCGCCCCTGCCCCCGCCGCCGTCCCGCTCCGAGCCCCAGGCCCGCGCCGAGCCGGGAGAGACGCCCCGGGAGGTGCCGCCCGAGCCGCCCGCGAAGGGGACGGCCCCGGCTCCGGTGGTGAAGAAGGACAAGGACGCGCCCGTGCGCGCGCCCGCGGCGCCCAAGGCCCCCGCTTCCGGCAAGGCCGGGCGTTCCGCCGCGCTCGCGTGGGTGGAGCTGGACGACGAGTCGCACACCTTCGTGGCGGGCAGCGGGGGTGGTGTCGCCGACGAGGAGCAGGTGAAGGACGTCCCCGAGCGTCCGGGCGCGCATCCCCCCCGGGTGCGGGTGCTGGTGGGCGCGGCGGTGACGTGGCGCTCGTACTGCGCGCGGCCGGGCGTCGAGTCCTGTGCCGTCTTCGACGCGCGGCCCCCCGAGCAGCGCCTGGGGGACACCGCCGACTACTCCGCCCAGGCGCCCTACGCGGGCGTCGCCGCCGAGGCGGAGGTGTTCCCCCTGACGCACCGCACGTCGCTCCTGCGGGGGCTGGGGCTCACCCTGGCCTATCAACGCAGCTTCGCGCCGACGACGGTGGTGGTGACCACGCCCACCGGCTCCACGCCCCAGCGCGAGGTGACGGCCACGGACACGGCCTATGGCGCCATGCTCGCCTGGCGCTACTTCTTCGCCCGCGAGGGCGCGGACGCGCCGCTGTGGGGGTACGCCGGCGTGCGGCTGGGCGTGCTCGGCCGGGAGTTCGGCCTGGACGAGACGTTGAACGTGGCCCTGCCGGTGGTGCACCGCTTCTCGCCGGCGGTGGGGGTGGACGTCTCGGTGCCGCTGCTCAAGCTCGTGCGCGTGGAGGCCGCGGGGCGCTTCTTCTTCCTGCCGTCGCCGGGGCGCTCGCTGCTGGGGGGCGGGGACGACGGCCCGTACCCCTCGGAGGTGCGCGACTACGGCACGGCGGTGTCGAGCCTCGGCTGGTCGGCCGAGGTGGGGGTCGCCGGCGACGTGTGGGGCCCCTTCGGCTACAGCGTGCGGGGGCACGTGGAGGGCTACCAGGACGGCTTCACGGGGCAGGGGGCGCGGCGCGGGTGGACCGAGGGCGGCGTGGCCCAGGAGTCGTACCTGAGCGTCCTCGCGGGAGTCACCGCCTCCTGGTGAGCCCGCGCGCCCGGGCGGGCCCCGCCCGGGCGTCACACCGAGATGATGCCCTTGCGGATGCCCTCGGTGACGGCCTCGGTGCGGTTGGTGACCTCGAGCTTGCGGTAGATGTGCTCCAGGTGGGTGCGGATGGTGGCCTTGGAGATGGAGAGCACCTGGGCCGCCTCGCTGTTGGACACGCCCTTGGCGATGAGCTGGAGGATCTCCTTCTCCCGGTCCGACAGGGGCTTCACCGGAGGTCCCCCGTCGTCGGGCGGCTTGGACGCGGGCGGGGTGGGCGCGAGGGCCGGGGCGGACGGAGGGCTCATGGGGGCCCCGGGCTCCGGGCTCACGCGGAAGTGGCGCAGCATGCGGCGCGCGAGGCTCGGCTGGATGACGGAGCCTCCGGCGCGCACCTCCTTGATGGCCTCGATGATCTTGTCGACGGGCGTGCCCTTGAGCAGGTAGCCCGAGGCACCGGCCTTCACCGCCTCGAGCACTTTGTCCTCCTCCTCGAAGATGGTGAAGATGAGGATCTCCACCTGGGGCCAGTTCGCCTTGACGTGGCGCGTGACGTCGATGCCGCTCATGCGCGGCAGGCCCAGGTCCAGCAGCAGCACGTGGGGCTCACAGCGGGGCACCTCCTCGAGCGCGGCCTCGCCCGACAGCGCCGTGCCGACGATCTCCAGCTCCTGGCGGCCCTCGAACAGCTTGAGCTGGCTCTTGAGGATGAGCTTCTGGTCCTCGACGACGAGAACGCGGATGGGGGACTCGGTGCTCGCTTCGGTCATGGGCGGGAGGGGAGGGAGAAGGAGACGCGGGTGCCGGTGCCGGGCGCCGAGTCCACGAGGAGGGTGGCCCCGAGCTTCATGGCCCGCTCGTGCATGTTGAGCAGGCCGTAGTGTCCACGGGGGGTGTGCTGGGGAGAGAAGCCCTTGCCGTCATCGCGCACGAACAGGTGGGTGCGCTCGGGATCGTAGTCCAGGCGCACCTCGACCTGCTGGGGGTCGGCGTGCTTGGCGGCGTTGGTGAGGCATTCCTGGAGGATGCGGAAGAGGGCGAGCTGGGCGTCGGGCGCGAGCTGGCGCGGCAGGCCGGTGCGCTCGAAGCGGATGTTGAGCTGGGTGCGCTGCTGGAACGTCTTCACGTACTCCTCGAGCCCCTGGGCCAGCTCGAAGTCCTCGCGCATCATCTGCAGGCTGCGGCGCAGCTCCTCGATGGACTCCTCGGCGTTGCTCTTGAGCTCCTGGATCTCCGCGCGCAGGGGGCCGCCCTGGGCGAGCCCGAGGATGTACTCGGTCTGGATGATCATCGAGGAGAGCGAGGCGCCCAGCCCGTCGTGGATTTCCCGAGCCAGCCGGTTGCGCTCCTCGACGAGCGCCATCTCCTTGAGATCCGACTGCATCTCCACCACCTCGCGGTGGGCGGCCGTCTCGCGATCATTCAGGTAGGAGAGCACGTAGATGATGATGACGTTGAGGCCCAGGTACCAGAAGAGGGTGAGCACCTCGATGGCGGACACCTCGCGGTCGAGCAGCAGATCCAACCGGAGGATGACGGGCAGCGCGAGCAGCGAGGGGACGATGGCCAGGGGCTTGGGGAAGAGGAGGGCGAAGAGGGTGGTGAAGAGCAGCTGGGTGGCGAGCAGCGGGCTCTGGAACCCGCCGCCCACCTGGGGCTTGGCGAGCACGACGACCATGATGACCACGTCGAGGCAGAGCGTGACGTAGGTGACCCACCGGCCGGCCTTGGGATGGTCGATGACGAGGAAGTTGGCGACGCTGTAGAGCAGCATCGCGAAGTAGCCCGCGAAGGACAGGGGGCCCAGCAGTCCGAAGTAGATGGACCAGCGGGGCACCGCGAGGATGGCCAGGCCCAGGGTGAGGAACATGAGCCGCGCGTAGAAGAGGACGCGGGCCCGGGTGACGAAGCGCTCCTGCTCCCACGAGGCCGCGGCCTGCTCGGCGGAGACATTGTCCGTGAGATTGCGCCGCTCGAGCACCGCGCGCACCCGGGCGCGTCGGTGCGACTCGGGAGTGGTGTGATCGAGGCCGACGACGGGTTCCATCAGACCGGCGAGCTTAGAAGACGCGCCGGGTTCCGGGAATCCTCCGGACGACCGAGGCTGCTCGCCCTCCAGGCGGGGAGGGCGGAGTGGGCTCACGGGGTGGCGGGGCAGGCCTTGAGCGCGTCGGGCTGACGGGCGAAGACGTACGCCAGACGATCCGTGGCCTCGCCGGTGGCCTCGTTGAAGAGGGGCGAGCCGCCCGTGAACATGGTGCCCTCGGGGTGGCCGTAGCGGTCCAGCTTGTGCTCCTGGAGCCAGCGGTCCACGCACGCCTCCTGGGCGGCCCTCGCGCCTCCATCCGTGGCCGGCGTCTCGGCCGGGGTGCCCGAGTCCCGGGCGGACAGGGCCGCGTCGCTGGAGGTGGTCTCCTCCTTGGGCGTGGGGGCTTCGGCGGTCTTCTTGGGGCAACCGGTGGTGAGGCAGGCGGCGGCGAGCAGGATGAGCGCGTGTCTCATGGATCCTCGGGAAGGACGGCGAGTGGAGGCTCGGGCGGGGAGCCGGAGCGCGGCGGGAACATAGGCATGGGGCGCTGGGGACAGGCAGCTTTTCACCGGGCGCGGGGTTGACGGCGGCGGGGGGGTTGGGCGAGACGGAGGCCATGGCCATGGTCCGCATCCCCACCGCCTGGCGCGGCCTCTCGGGAAGACAGGGCGAAGTGAAGGTCCCCGGCGCCACCGTGGGCGAGGTGCTCGAGCACCTGGGCCGGCTCCACCCGGAGCTGGGCGCGCGGGTGCTCGATGAGCGGGGCGCGGTGAGGCGCTACGTCAACGTGTTCCTCAACGACGAGGACATCCGCTTCCTGGAGGAGCTGGCCACGCCGGTGGCGGACGCGGACCGCCTCACCCTCATTCCGGCCATGGCGGGCGGGTAGGGCGTGGTCCCCGCCCAGGGCGAGGACGGAGCGCTCCTGCCGGACGACCTGAGCGACGTCGTCCGCCACCTGGAGTCCGCCTGGCCGCACGAGGGCTGTGGGGTGCTGCTGCGCGCGGGGCGCACGGGGCCCTGGCGGTGCCGCCCCCTGCGCAATGTCCAGGACGCGCTCCATGAGGAGGATCCGGTGCGCTTTCCTCGCACCTCCCGGACCGCCTACGCTTTCGAGCCGCGTGAGTGGCTCGGCGTCCTTCTGGAGGCCGAGGCGCGGGGAGAGGTGGTGGCGTGTGTGTTCCACTCCCATGTGGACGGCCCGGCGGAATTTTCTCCCGAGGATGCGCGCCAGGCGGCTCCGGACGGCCAGCCCCTGCTGCCGGGGGTGGGCTATCTGGTGATGGCGGTGCGGGCGGGGTGCGTCACGGCCGCGTCAATCTCACGCTGGGAGGCGGGGGGCTTTCGCTCCTGGCCGCTCGCCACCACGAAAATCCCCTGAGAAGACGAGCGCTTGTCCAGTTGTTCTCTCTACCTGCGGAAAGGTAGGCACGAATTGTCAAACGACCGGTTTTTCGTCTATAACGCCCCGGACTTTTGATCTGCCGCGCTCTTGGGGGGCTCCGAATGTAAACGCCCTGAGAAGCGCAGGGAGTTTGAACCCGTATGGCGCAGACGCTTGGTTTCACCGTGTGGCTGACCGGCATGTCCGGAACTGGCAAGAGTACGATGGCCGCCTACATCGCGGCCCGGCTCCGCCAGGTCGACCGCAACGTGGAGATTCTCGACGAGAACGAGCTGGGCAACGAGCTGTGGCAGGGCCTGGGCGACAGCAAGGACGAGCGCATGACGATCGTCCGGCGGCTGGGCTACGTGGCCGGCGTGCTCACTCGCAACAACGTGGCGGTGCTGGTGCCCTGTGTGAGCCCCTACAAGGCGGGCCGCGAGGACAACCGTCGCACCATTGGCCGCTACATCGAGGTGTACGTCGACTGTCCGACCGAGAAGCTCATCGAGCGCGACAGCACAGGGCGCTACAAGAAGGCGCTCGGTGGAGAGATCCCCAACTTCATCGGCATCACCGAGCCGTATGAGCCGCCCGCCTCGGCCGAGGTGGTGATCCACTCGGATCAGGAGAGCGTGGAGGAGGGGGCGGCGAAGATCTTCCAGTCGCTGTTGGACCTCGGCTACGTGACCACGGAAGAGCTGAAGATCATCACCGGCAAGAAGATGAAGGCGCAGCCGCCCACGCAGGTGGAGGTGACGCGGGTGTCCTCGGCCAAGCCGCCCAAGGCGGGCAAGGTGGTCAAGGCGGTGGTGAAGGCGGCGGCCAAGGCGGACAAGGGCCCGAAGGCCTCGTCCAAGGGCGCCAAGGCGCGTCCCGCGGCGCGGGCGGCCCGGGTGGCCAAGCCCACCAAGGCCGGCAAGAAGGCGTCCGCTTCCAAGCGCAAGGCCCGCTAGCCGGGCGGCCTCGGAGCGTTGGCCTCTCCACGGACCCTCGGGTTGCATGGGCAACCCGGGGGTTCTTCGTTTATAGAGGGCCCCCATGCTGACCCCCGAGCGCATCCAGGCCCTGTGTGAGTCCTCCCGTCCCAAGCTCGAGGCGATGCGCGCCGCGCTGCGCGCGCACGGCTCGGCGCTGGTGGCCTTCTCCGGCGGCGTGGACTCCACCTTCGTGCTGAAGATCGCCGTGGAGGAGCTGGGCGAGCGCGCCCTGGCGCTCACGGCGCTGTCGGCCTCGGTGGCCCCCGAGGAGGAGCGCGAGGCGCGCGAGCTGGCCGCCCGGCTGGGGGCCCGGCACGTGGTGGTGTCCAGCGACGAGCTGTCCAACCCCCAGTACGCCGCCAACCCCACCAACCGCTGCTACTTCTGCAAGACGGAGCTGTACGACTTGTGCGAGGTCCAGCGGCGGGAGCGGGGGCTCGCGGTGGTGCTGGATGGCTTCAACGCGGACGACTTCAAGGATCACCGCCCGGGG
This sequence comes from Cystobacter fuscus, assembly GCF_044360685.1. Lineage (GTDB taxonomy): Bacteria > Myxococcota > Myxococcia > Myxococcales > Myxococcaceae > Cystobacter > Cystobacter fuscus_C. The sequence goes on from NZ_CP043491.1 coordinate 4,629,350, forward strand.
CACAAGGCCGCCCAGGAGCACGCGGTGCGCTCGCCCCTGGCGATCGCGGGGCTGACCAAGGAGGAGATTCGCGCTTGGAGCCACGCCCTGGGGCTGCCCACCTGGGACAAGCCGCAGATGGCGTGCCTGGCGTCGCGCATCCCCTATGGCACCTCGGTGACGCGCGAGCGGCTCTTCCAGATCGCCGGCGCCGAGTCCGAGCTGCGCAAGCGCGGCTTCCGCCAGTTCCGCGTGCGCTACCACCAGGAGGTGGCGCGCATCGAGCTGGCCGCCGAGGAGTACGAGCGCTTCCTGTCCGCCGAGCTGCGCCGCGAGGTGGACGCCGCCTTCAAGGCCCTGGGCTTCAAGTTCGTGGCCCTGGACCTCGAGCCCTTCCGCTCCGGGCGGATGAACGACGCGGCCGGCATCTCCAGGCCCTCCGCCGACGTGCATCCACTGCCCGTCGTGAGCTGAACCAGCTGAGCCAACGCCGAGCCGACGGCTGATCCGACAGGTTGGCGAGCTGGAAGTTGGATCCTGTTTCGGATCGAACGTAGAGCTTGCCCGCGCGAGCGCGAACCCCGCCTCCCCGGGTGATCCCCCAGGTCAGTGGGTTTCTTGCGATCTCTCGCACATGTGCGACAACGTGCGCACCTGTAGGAGACAACGCACATGGACATGAATCCTCGCCTCACCTCGGTGGTGTTCCGTCTCAGCCGCGAGAAGCTGGATGCGCTCAAGGAGCTGTCGCGCTCGACGAGGATCCGCCAGAGCGAGTACCTGCGCGAGGCCATCTCGGACCTGCTGACGAAGTACGAGGACAGTCTGGTCGACTGAGGGGCCGGGAGCGCCTAGCCGTCGCGGGAGTGGCGGCAGGCGCCGGAGTGACACGCCGGGCCATGGACGTGGGCCCGGCGGGGACGCCAGCGCAGTGGCGCCCGGAGGGGGGAAGCGGCGCGGCCCGGGCCGGGCACGTCGGGGGCGGGGTGGGCATGACCGCAGGCCGGTCCGTGCACGTGCAACTGGGAGATGCGCTCCGCGGAGGAGACGCTGGTCTCCGCGCCCGGAGCGGCGGGCCACATCTGCGCGAGGAAGGCGTGGGGGCCCTGCCGCAGCAGCGAGGCGAGGAACACGGCGCCCAGGAGGATCAACCCCACCCACTCGAGTGCTCCACCATGCGCCTCGTGGGGCTGGTGCGCGAGGCCCGTCTGGGCTGGCAGCAGCGCGTTGAGCGCGAGCCCCATGCCCACGGAGCTGAGCGCCACGACGCCCGCGAAGGCCGCGGTCACCTTGCGTCCATGGAGCCGGGCCATGACGGCGAAGGTGGTGACGTTGGTGGCCGGACCGGTGAGGAGGAAGGCCAGCGCGGCGCCCGGGGACAGGCCCTTGTGCAGGAGCACCGCCACCAGGGGAGTCGCGCCCGAGGCGCACACGAAGCTGGGCACGCCGAGCAGCGCGAAGAGGGGCACGTCCACGCCCGGCGGCAGGCGCGAGAGCCATTGTGCCTGGAGCAGGGGCTCGATGAGGGCCGCGAGCCCCAGGCCCACGAGGATCCACGGCGCGGTGTGGTCCACGGACTCGACGAGCCCCTCGCGCAGGCCGTGGGCGATGCGCTGGCGCAGGGGCGGGACGGCCTGCCCGGAGGAGGAGGGGGAGGGGACCGGGGAGGTGGGAACCAGCCGGCCCACGAGGACGCCGGAGAGCACGGCCACGGCGAAGGCGCCGCCCAGGCGCGCGAGGGTGAGGGGCCAGCCGATGAGCGGCACCGACAGGATGAGCGCGCTCACCCCCAGCTCCGGCGCGGCCACGAGGAAGGAGAGCGCGGCGGCGACGGGGACGCCCTTGCGGATGAGGCCCCGGTACACGGGGAGCACGCCGCAGGAGCACAGCGCCAGGGGCATGCCCACCACGCTGCCGCGCAGGGCCTGGGACAGGGAGGAGCCGCGCCGCAGCCACCCGAGCGAGGCCTCTCCGAGGAAGGCCTGGAGCAGCCCGGAGAGCACATAGGCGACGAGCAGCGCGGGTGCCGTCTCCAGGGAGAGCGAGAGGAAGGTGGCGCCCGCGCCGAGCTCTCCGGGTTGCGTGCCCAGCACCGGGTGCGCGTGGGAGATGAGCACGAGCAGCGCCACGGCCGCGAGCGCCCCGAGCCCCGCGGTGAGCCGCTGCGAGGCGTCCTGGGCCTCGAGGCCCGGGCGTGCCCGGAGCAGGGCGGGAAGGAGCGCTCCGGCGGTGAAGGCCTGGAACAGGGCGGCGGCCCGGATGGCGCCGGGGGCCTGCACCCCACCGCCCCAGCCGAGGCTCACCGCGCCGACGAGCATCACGCCCGCCAGCAACGCGCTGGCACCCAGGGCACCGGTGCGCGGACGCACGAGCCACCACAGGCCCAGCGCGAGGGGGAGCCGGTGCAGGACCACCGTGAGCAGGGTGAGCGCATCGCTCTCGGGGCCCAGCAGCGACAGGGCCCGTCCCTCGAGGGCCGCGTGGGCCACCAGTCCGGCGACGGCGATCACTCCTCCGGCCGAGGCTGGCAGCCACCGGCGTGACGCCAGCGCCAGTCCTCCGCCCACCACCGCCGCGCCCAGCGCCTCCGGGCCGCCCAGCGACATGCTGTGCGGGAGGATGTGCACCAGTACCAGTCCGCCCAGCGCGACGAAGAGGAAGCCCTCCACCGCCACGCGTGCCGTCCTCCGCCCCTTCACGAACCACTCCACCAGGGGGGCCAGCATCCATGCAGCCAGACTGAGGGACAGGGTCATCGCGTCTTCCTGGCAATTCGAGATGGAACGGGAATCATGCGCCGCCGCGCGGAACGGAACAAGCCCGGGGGGCGCCGTCAGCGGGCGTTGACGACGGCCTCGGCGCAGCCGTCCTGGCAGCGGCGGCGGTTGAACCCATGGGCGATGACCAGCACGGTGGCGCCCAGGGCGGTGACCGCCGTCTCCCGCGCGCTCTCGTGCTCCAGGAACTGGGCGAGGAGCAACAGGCCCAGTCCCAGGGCACCGAGGGCGAGGACACGCCCATCCCGGTGCCGCCTGAAGCCCGGCACGAAGCTGACCCCGCCGAGCACGGCCGCCAGCACCACCATGCCAAGGTGGATGGGCGTCTCTTCCAGGGCATGGCTCATCACCGCCGGCAGCGCGCCCAGCACCAGGGGCAGCACCAGGCAGTGGACCATGCACAGCAGCGACAGCGCCTGGCCCCACCGGTCCCACCGGCTCGTCCCGGAGCTGTTTCCTCGCGTGCGCTCCAAGACCTTGGGGCTCATGGGCCCGCCTCTTAGATGAAATCCAGTGGCAGGAGCAACCCACCTTCGTGATCCGGACATCCAGCAACCCTATTACAAAAGCAACCGGGTTGCATTTCAATGCGATGACCCTCGAGCGGGCCCCGCTCAGGCCGCCTGGACGTCCGCCTCCTCGGGGCTGATGAAGGGCGGCTCGAGCGGCAGTCGCGGCGGCCGGGCGCGTTCCTCGCGCGAGAACGGATCCTTGTCGGCCGGGTAGCGCACCTCCCAGAGGAGCAACCCCTGGGCGGGGGCCTTGAGCCCCGGAATGGAGCAGCCCGTGTCGAGCGCCTCGCGGTAGCGCTCCTCGGACAGGCCCCCGGCGGCGGTGAGCAGGGCGGTGCCCACGAGGTAGCGCACCTGGTAGCGCCCGAAGCCATCTCCCTTCAGCCGCGCCTCGAACAGGCCGCCGCCCAGCGCGTGCAGGGTGGCGGACTCCAGCGTGCGCGGCTTGCGCAGGCTGGAGTTCTCGTGGAACGCCCTGAAGTCCCGGCAGCCCACCGCCGCGCCGAGCAGCTCCGCCACCCGCTCCGGCGAGGGCATGCGGCCCTCCATCCGGGGCTCCAGCTCCGGCGCCAGCACGAAGGGCCGCCAGGCCTCGGCGACGCGGCCCCCCAACTGGACGCGGTAGCGGTACTCCTTCCCGCTGGCGCTCCATTGAGAGTGGAAGCCCTCGGGCGGACGCCGGGCCACGCACAACCCCAGGTCCGGGGGCAAGTGGGGTGGTAGCCGCTCCGACAGCATCTCCGAGGTGTAGCAGGGAGGCAGGCGGAGGCTGGCCACCTGCATGCGGGCATGGACGCCGCGGTCGGTGCGGCCCGCCGGCATGATGGGGTAGGGGACACCCGCCTTGCGCAGGGAGTCCTCGAGTACTTCCTGGACGGTGGGGCCCTCGGGCTGGCGCTGGAAGCCCCGGAAGGCCGTGCCCCGATACCAGATCCACAAGGCGGCAGGCGTGCGTTTCATGAAGGGTCGAGGAGGAGCGGGAGGGGCGTTGCGATAGCTCGCGGAGCCTAGGATACTTCGCGCCTCATGTCGGCCGCACAAGACCTCCACGTTCCCGAACAGGCCCAGCCTCCCTCTCAATGGCTCTACCGCCAGGGAGATCTCGTCCTCGGGCCCCTGACCGGCCAGCAGCTGGTGGACAAGCTCTACGCGGGAGGCATCACCGGCGAGACCGAGGTGTCCTCGTCGGGCCCGAGTGGCTTCCGCAAGCTCAAGGACCTGGAGCCCTTCCAGCTTCACGTGGCCCAGGCGGTGGTGAAGCTGCGTGTGGAGGCGGAGGCCCGGGCCGCGCGGGCGCGCCGCAACCGGCAGCAGGCGGTGGCCGGCGTCATGGCGTTCTGTCTGTTCTCCGCGCTCGGCATCGGTGCCTGGCAGCTCTCGCGCTACGCCGCCGTGTACCTGCCGGGCGGCGGCGAGGAGTTCACCCTCCAGGTGGACCCGCCCGTCATCACCCCCGCGCGCCGCTCCATTCCCGAGGAGCTCTTCGACTACCCCGGCGAGCCCAAGCGCGCCCCGGCTCGCCCCGCCGACCCCGCGCCGGACAAGCCCGCGGTGGACGCCCCCACGGGCGACAAGCCTCCGGAGAAGGTGGCCTCCGTGGAGCCCAAGCCGGGCCGCAAGAGTGGTAGCCGTCCCTCGGGCCGGGTCTCCACGGACCCCGATGGCCTGTCGACCGAGGTCAACTACGACATGGGGGCCATCAACCGGGTGGTGAAGGCCCAGCAGGGCACGCTCAGCCACTGCTTCAAGGAAGAGGTCGAGCGCAGCCCGGGCTTCGCGGCCAAGGTGCCGCTGGAGTTCACCATCGGCAACGACGGCCGGGTGGCGCAGCTGTGGATCGACAACCCCAAGCTCAAGAAGGGGCCGCTCTTCGAGTGTCTGCTCGCCGAGCTGAAGAAGTGGCCCTTCAAGGCCTACACGGGTGAGCGCGCCACGGTGAACCTGGCGTTCACCATCGGCAAGAAGCGCTAGGAGGCGGCGGGCGGCTTTTTTGCCCCTCCCGTCTTCCTGACGGATACAGGGTGCATGCTCTCTGTAGCCGAAGCCGACATCGAGAAGAAGGCCGCCGAAGTGCCCCCGGGCACCTTCCGCCACACCGTGCTCGTGGCCGCCAAGCGCTTCAAGTCCACCTGGGCGGAGCTGGGCAAGCTGCTCGTGCAGGTCAAGGACGAGAACCTCTGGGAGTCCTGGGGCCACGCCTCCTTCGAGGCCTACTGCCTCAAGGAGCTGCACATCAAGAAGCAGACCGCGCTCAAGCTCACGCGCTCCTTCAGCTTCCTCGCCCGCCATGAGGCCGCCGAGGAGGTCGCCCAGCCGGAGTTCCCCCAGAAGGCCCCTCCCTTCGAGGTCATCGAGGTGCTCGCCGACGCCGAGGAGCGTGGCCAGCTCTCTCCCCAGGAGTACCGTTCACTCCGAGACAGCATCTGGGACGCGGAAAAGCCCGCCAGCGAGCTGAAGCGGGAAGTCGCCGAGCGCTTCCCCCGGCCTCCCCCGGAACCGCCTCCGGAGAGCTTCCAGGTGAGGAAATTGGCCCAGATGGCGCGTAAGCTGGCGGCCGAAGTGTCCGGATGTCGGCGAGTCCCCCACGCCGTCGCTGAGCGGGCGAGCGCCCTGGCCCAGGATCTCGAGGAGTGCGCTTCGAGCGTGAATGACGCCTGAACGAGTGTTACTCAACGCTGACCTCGTCCAGCGGTGCACACGCCGCTGGGCGTCACATTCGGGATGGGCTTCCTGTGGATTCAGGAGGCGCCTATATTTCGCTCGACGGTTGTTCGCGACGTGGGCAGCCGGGCGACTTGGGTGTGGTGAGGGTGTCGGCTAGGCAGGCTCCGGGTGACCGGGGTCGGTAGAACTCGGAGGCGGCAGTGAAGAAGGAGCACCACGTCAACCTGTCCTGCTCGTTCTGCGGCAAGTCGCAGCGCGAGGTCCGCAAGCTCATCGCGGGCCCCACGGTGTACATCTGCGACGAGTGCATCAAGCTGTGCAACGACATCATCGCGGACGAGAACGAACGCGAGGAGGGCAAGCCGCAGGTCAGCCTGCCCACGCCGATGGAGATCAAGGCGTTCCTCGACGACTACGTCATCGGCCAGGACCAGGCGAAGAAGGTCCTGTCGGTCGCCGTGTACAACCACTACAAGCGCATCTACCAGAAGAAGCCGGCGGCCCGGCCTCGTCCGGGGATGAAGCCCTCGGGCTCCGAGGACGTGGAGCTGAGCAAGAGCAACATCCTGCTCGTGGGCCCCACGGGCAGCGGCAAGACGCTGCTGGCCCAGTCGCTCGCGCGCTTCCTCAACGTTCCCTTCACCATCGCCGACGCCACCAGCCTCACCGAGGCCGGCTACGTGGGCGAGGACGTGGAGAACATCATCCAGAACCTGCTCCACAACGCCGATTACGACGTGGAGAAGGCGGCGCGCGGCATCGTCTATATCGACGAGATCGACAAGATCGCGCGCAAGGGTGACACGCCGAGCGCCACGCGCGACGTGGGCGGCGAGGGCGTGCAGCAGGCGCTCTTGAAGATCATCGAGGGCACGCGCGCCAACGTCACGCCGCGGGGTGGCAAGAAGTACAACCAGCAGGAGTACGTGCAGGTTGATACGACGAACATCCTGTTCATCTGCGGCGGTGCCTTCCACGGCATCGACGGCGTCATCAAGCGCCGCGTGGGCGAGAAGGGCCTGGGCTTCGGCGCGAAGATCACCCACCGCGAGGAGCGCAGCGTGGGCGAGCTGCTCGCCATGGTGGAGCCGGAGGATCTGATGAAGTTCGGGATGATTCCCGAGTTCATCGGCCGTCTGCCGGTGGTGGCGACGCTCAACGACCTGAAGGAGGAGGATCTCATCACGATCCTCACCCAGCCGAAGAACGCCCTCATCAAGCAGTACCAGAAGCTCTTCGAGATGGAGAAGGTGAAGCTGACCTTCACCAAGGAAGCGCTCAAGGCGATCGCCCGTGAGGCCATGCGTCGCAACTCCGGAGCGCGCGGCCTGCGCGCCATCCTTGAGGACGCGATGCTCGACATCATGTACGACGTGCCGTACCGGGACGGCGTGAAGGAGTGCAAGATCACCGAGACGGTGGTGACCAAGCACGAGCCGCCTCAACTGGTGCTGGAGAAGGAAAAGAAGTCGGCGTGAGTGTCCGCCGGAGCCTCCCTTGCCTCTCCCCTTCCGGGGGGATGACGGCAGGGGAGTGTTCCGGGCGATGGTATCGCTCCCGCTTCAGGGCCTCTTCGCTTCCATCCCGATTCTGCAAGAGCGCCGCCGCGGCGGATTGACCTCCGTGGGTGCGACTCGCGCACCTCTCGCGGGTGGCCCTCATGAGCCGCGAGCTGGACGCCTGAAGGCCATCACCCGGAGTACGGATTTCCCCTCGGATAAGTGAACCGCTCCCTCCGGCCCCGGAGCCCTGGTGGCCGCTGTGGGTGTGGTGCGCTCATTCGCGCGGGTTGAGCCCCGGACCCTTCGCGTCCACCTTCCCGCGCCAACGGCTCCCCCAAGGGGGATGCTGCTCCCGCTCCCATGCTTTCATGGAGACTCCCGCTAAACACGTTCTCCTGGAATTTTACACAATTGTGAATGTGTTGAAATTTATCAATTGTACTTGAATTCTAAGAGTTCCTTTGTTAAACCGGGCTCGTCCTCCAGGGCCAAGGCGATGGGCCCGGGTTCCACGCGGCAAGGGGAAACACATGAAGACGAGCGCGAAGAGCCGGAACACGCGGCGCATGAATCGGCGGGTGGTGGGCAGTTCGGTGGCGCTGGCGTTGTCGACGCTGGTGGCGTGTCAGGGAACGGCTGACGAGACGCCGTCAGGGTCGGGTGAGGGCCTCGCGGCGGACGGCTCCCAGGCGCTGGTGTCCTCGGCGATCGCGCCGACGCTCAAGTGGGAGTGGAGGGGCAGCGAGGTGCTCCCCGACTACAGGCAGGTGATGACCACGCCGGTGGTGATCGATCTCAACCGCGACAGCGTGCCGGACATCGTCTTCAGCACGTTCGCGGGCTCGAACTACGGTGCCGATGGCGTGCTGCGCGCCATCAGCGGCGACGACGGGCACGAGCTGTGGACGGTGACGGACCCGGCGCTGCGCGTGAAGGCGGCCGCGGGCCTGACGGCGGGTGACCTGGACGGCGACGGCCGCGTGGAGGTGTGCGGCATCCCCGAGAACGGGCGCGGCGTCATCTGCTTCACGAATGAAGGTGGCTTCAAGCTGCGCACCCCCGAGGGCGCGTACGACTACAACGAGTGGGGCGGCCCCGCGCTGGCGGACCTGGACGGCGATGGCCAGGTGGAGATCCTCGACGGCAACCGCGTCTACACCGCCACGGGCGCGCTCAAGTGGGTGGGCTCGGACGGCATGGGCGGGGCGAAGTACACCGGCCCCAACGCCTTCGCGGCGGACATCGATCAGGACGGCCGACAGGAGCTCATCAACGGCCGCTCCGTGTACCGCGCCGATGGCTCGCTGCTGTGCGCCCCCTCCACCGTGCCCCACGGCTTCGCCGCGGTGGGCAACTTCGACGAGGATCCCCAGGGCGAGATCGTCGTGGCGGGGCGTGAGAAGGTGAGCCTGGTGGATGACACCTGCACCGTGCGCTGGAGCGTGGATGTGCCCGGCGGCGGCCACGGCGGCGTGCCCAACATCGCCGACTTCGACGGCGACGGGCAGCCGGAGATCGGCATCGCCGGCAACAACCTCTACAGCGTGCTGAAGGCGGACGGCTCGGTGCTCTGGTCGCGCCCCATCCGGGACCTGAGCTCCGGCAAGAACAGCTCCACCACCTTCGACTTCGACGGTGACGGCAAGCTCGAGGTGGTGTTCGCCGACGAGACGTACCTGCGCATCTACGACGGCGCCACGGGCACGGTGCTCTTCGAGACGAAGAACAGTTCGGGCACCACGCACGAGGGCCCCGTGGTGGCGGACGTGGACGGGGACTACCAGGCGGACATCGTGGTGGGCGCCAACGACCACGCCTACCCGGGCTTCAACGGCATCCGCGTGTTCCACGGCGAGGGCTGGAAGAGCGCCCGCCGCATCTGGAACCAGCACGCCTACGCGGTGACGAACATCGAGGATGATGGCTCCATCCCCGCGCAGCCGGCCACCAACTGGCTCACCGAGGGGTTGAACACCTTCCGCTCCAATGGCCCCGGGCCGGCCGCCCCCTACTGCGCGCCGGGCACCTGGACGTCGGCGCCCAGCCTCGCCGCGCCGCGCATCCTCCACACGTCCGTGCGGCTCACCGACGGGCGCGTGCTCGTGCTGGGTGGCTTCAGCCGCACCTCCGAGATCTTCAACCCCTCCACCAACACCTGGTCCAACACCGGCACCACCCGCACCACGCACCGCTACCACACGGCCACGCTGCTCAATGACGGCCGCGTGCTCGTGGCGGGTGGCGATGGCGCCAGCGCCACCTCCTCGGCCGAGGTGTACAACCCGGCCACGGGCTCCTGGTCCGCCACGGGCAACCTGATCACCTTCCGCATGCGCCATTCCGCCGTGCGCCTCAAGGACGGACGCGTGCTGGTGGTGGGTGGGCAGAACAAGGCGGGCGGCGCCGCGCTGGCCTCGGCCGAGCTGTATGACCCGGCCACGGGCACCTGGTCCGCGACGGGCAGCCTGAACCAGGCGCGCTACACCTTCACCGCCACGGCGCTGTCCAACGGCCGGGTGCTGGTGGCGGGTGGCTCCAACGGCGGGGCGAACCTGGCCTCGGCCGAGGTGTATGACCCGGCCACGGGGAGCTGGACGGCGGTGGGCGCCATGGCCCACGGGCGTCTGGATCACACGGCCACCGCGCTGCCGGGCGGCAAGGTGCTCGTGGTGGGCGGCGAGGCGAACAACGCGGTGGGTGTCGCCACCGCCGAGCTGTTCGACGCGGCCAGCAACACCTGGTCGGCGGCCGGCAGCCTCTCCACGCCCCGGCGGGATCACACGGCCACGCTGCTGCCCTCGGGCGCGGTGCTCGTGGCGGGCGGCTACAACCCGAAGAACTCGGGCATCCTCACCACGGCCGAGCTGTTCGATCCCTCGCGCCGCACCTGGTGCCCGGCGGCCAGCATGAGCACGGACCGCTACTACCACACCGCCACGCTGCTGCTGGATGGCCGCGTGCTGGTGGTGGCCGGCAACAGCAACACCAACCAGGGCGCCGTCGAGCTGTTCCAGCAGTAATCCCGACGCCTGGTGTGGTTCCCGGCCCCGGCCTGGGTGCGCGACGCGCTCCCTCGCCGGGGCCCGGCTTTTGCGGGCGAGGCCAACAGGCGCGCGGAATCCACCGCGAGGGGAAGGGACAGGAGGGAGAGGGGTCGAGGCGGGGAGAAGGGCGTCAGGCGGAGCTGACGCGCACCGTGGTGGTCATCTCGCGGCCGGTGGCCGGATCTCGCGCGCGCATGGTGAGGATGCCTTCCACGTTCACGTCGAAGGTGATCTCCACCTGCACCGAGCCCGCCTTGGCCGGACGGATGCCGGAGAAGGTGAACTCGCCGAGCAGATCGTTCCTCGCCACCTGCTCGTGGTCCCCCTGGAAGATGCGCATGGCCAGCTCGGTCTGGCTGTCGCGGCTGGTGGTGGCCACGAGCTGCTTCGCGTTGGGAATGGGCGCGTTGCGCGGAAAGACCGTGTGGAAGGCCCCTCCGGCGCGCTCCAGGCCAATGGCCATGGGAATCACGTCCAGCAGTTGCAGGCGCAGGCTGGAGTTGTCCTCCAGGCTCTTGGCGTAGAGCGCCGCGCCCACCGCCACGGCCTCGTCCGGGTGCACGCCCTTGCTCGGCGCCTTGCCGAAGAACTTGGTGAGCCGGTCCTGGACAATCGGCATGCGCGTCTGGCCGCCCACCAGCAGCACCTCGTCGATGTCCTTGGTGGACAGCCCCGAGTCCACCAGCACCCGCGCCACCATCTGCAGGGTGCGGTCCACCAGGTGATTGGTGAGCTGCTCGAGCATCTTGCGCGTGAACTTCATCTCGATGTTCAGGGGCTGGCCCTGCGACGTCATCGTGATGAAGGGGATGTTGAACTGGACGTCGTCGCGCGCGGACAGATCGATCTTCGTGCGCTCGGCCAGGTCCTTGATGCGCTGCATCGCCACCGGGTCCGTCGCCAGATCGAGGCCCGTCTTGGACGCGAAGTCCTTGAGCACGTGGTGGATGATGGCGTTGTCGAAGTCGATGCCCCCGAGGAACACGTCGCCGCCGGTGGCCTTCACCTCGAAGATGCGGTCGCGGATCTCGATGATGGACACGTCGAAGGTGCCACCCCCGAGGTCATACACGAGCACCTTCTTGTTGACGCTCTTGCCCGCGCCATATGCCAGCGCCGCCGAGGTGGGCTCGTTGATGATGCGCACCACCTCCAGGTCGATGAGCTTGCCCGCCTCCTTCACCGACTGGCGCTGCCGGTCGTTGAAGTACGCGGGCACCGTCACCACCGCGCGCTTGATGGGCGTCTTGAGGTAGTTGGCCGCCACGTCGCGGATCTTGTTGAGGATCTTCGCGCTGATCTGCTGGAGGGAGAACTCCTTCTTGCCCACGTCCAGCAGGACTTCGTTCTTCTTGCCGGGGCGCATCGAGTACGCCACGACCTTCTTCATCTCCGTGACGACGTCGCTCTGGAAGGAGCGCCCCACCAGCCGCTTGGAACCGTAGATGGTGTTCTTCGGGTTGAGCTGCCACTGGCGCTTGGCCTCGTAGCCGATGAGCTCGTTGCCCTTGTCGTCGATCGCGAAGATCGAGGGAATAGTGTACTCGCCTCCCTTGTAGGGGATGAGTTTCACGTTCCCACCGTCCTCGACGATCGCGGCGCACGAGTTGGTCGTGCCGAGGTCGATGCCGATGATGGGATCCTTTTGCATCGCGCGTGAACTCCGGGGAAGGGGGCGGCGGGCGGGAGGCGCGCCCCCGCTTATCAATTCGCGACGTTAGTGCAACTTCACGGGGGCGCGCGAGCGCGAGGTCTCCTTGGGCCCGTCGGAGGGGGAGGCGCCAGGGGGCGGGGGCCGGTGGAACGGGGGGCAAGCCCGCCCGGGGGGGTGGGGGAGGGCCGGCGGAGAGCAAGGCCCCGGACACAAAGCGACGAGGACCCTGGACTTCGCGCGGGCCGGGAGGAAAGGTCTGTGGGCCCCCGGCGTTTCGTGGCGGCGGCCCGCCCAGGTTGATTCGAGTGGGTTCCAAACACCCAGGCACAGGAGGAGAAGACCCGTGGAAGCCAAACGATACCTGCAGGAAGTGGGCGCCCAGGTGTCAGACGACTTCGTCAAGAACCGCTCCATCCTCTCCTTCGAGGAGTACCTCACGCTCTTCATGGCGGATCCTCGAGGCCAGGCGCGCAATGCCGCCCAGTACTTGCGCGACGTGATGGACTCCTTCGGCACGGAGACCGTGCCGCACCCCACCGGGAAGCTGCGCCGCTTCAAGGTCTTCGACGTGCCCGGCAGCGATCGGGACGGCCGCGTCGCGGGCCAGGAGGAGGTGCAGAACGCCGTCTACCGGATGCTCGGCAACTTCACGCGCGCCGGCCGCATCAATAAGCTCATCATGATGCACGGCCCCAACGGCAGCGCGAAGTCCACCTTCGTCAACGCCCTCAAGGCTGGCATGGAGCACTACTCGCGCCAGAGCGAGGGGGCGCTCTACCACATCAGCTGGATCTTCCCCTCGGAGAAGCTCGTCAAGGGCTCCATCGGCTTTGGCGGCGAGCGCATTCCGGCCACCAGCGGGGACCTGTCCACCTTCGCGCACCTGGACGCCGACTCCATCGACGTGCGCATCCCGTGCGAGCTGAGGGATCCGCCCCTCTTCGCCATTCCCCCCTCCGAGCGCCAGCGCCTGCTCGAGGGCGCGCTCAAGAAGAAGGGCGTGGGCACGGGAGACGGGCAGGGCGAGGGCGACTTCGTCCTCTCCGACTTCATCCTGCACGGAGAGCTGTGCCACAAGTGCCGCAGCATCTACACGGCGCTCCTGGCCAACTACAAGGGCGACTACATGCAGGTGATGCGCCACGTGCGCGTCGAGCGCTTCTACATCTCGCGCCGCTATCAGGAGGGCACGGTGACGGTGGAGCCGCAGATGAGCGTGGACGCCATGTACCAGCAGGTGTCCGCGGACCGGGCCAAGCTGCTCAACATGCCGCCCGCGCTGCACAACGTGGCGCTCTTCGAGCCCCAGGGCGCGCTCGTGCACGCCAACCGCGGCCTCATCGAGTACTCGGATCTGCTCAAGCGCCCGCTGGAGGCCTTCAAGTACCTGCTGGGCTTCAGCGAGACGGCGCAGGTGCCGCTCGAACACTTCGTGCTGCAGCTCGACGAAGTGCTCATCGCCTCCTCCAACGAGAAGCACCTGGGCGCCTTCAAGGAGCTGCCCGACTTCGCCTCGTTCAAGGGCCGCATCGAGCTGGTGCGCGTGCCCTACCTGCGCCGCTACAAGGCGGAGCAGGAGGTGTACGACGCGCAGATCACCCCCACCACCGTGGGCAAGCACGTGGCCCCGCATGCCACCGAGGTGGCCGCCATGTGGGCCGTGCTCACGCGCCTGAAGAAGCCCATCCCCGACCGCTACCCGCCCGGGGTCAAGGATCTGGTGGATCAGATCACCCCGGTGGAGAAGATGTTCCTCTACGAGGACGGGGTGGTGCCCGATCGGCTCAGCCTCGCGCACGGCAAGGAGCTGCGAAAGCTGCGCGCGGACATGTACGAGGAGTCCGACGCCTACCCCAACTACGAGGGCCGCAGCGGCGCGAGCGCCCGGGAGATCAAGACGGCGCTGTTCAACGCCGCGCAGCACCCGGACTACAAGTGCCTGCACGCGCTCGCGGTGTTCGAGGAGCTGGAGGCCATCTGCAAGGACAAGAGCGTCTACGAGTTCCTCCTGCAAGAGGTGGTGGACGGCTACCATGACCACGAGGAGTTCGTGCGCGCGGTGCAGGCCACCTACCTGGACAAGGTGGACGAGGAGGTGCGCGAGTCCATGGGCCTGGTCTCCGAGGGGCAGTACCGCGAGCTCGTCGAGCGCTACGTCTACAACGTGAGCCACTGGGTGAAGGGCGAGAAGATCCGCAACCGCCACACCGGCGCCATGGAGCGCGTGGACGAGCAGCGCATGGCGGAGATGGAAGCCATCGTCATGCCCAAGGGCGAGGATCCGGGCGAGTTCCGCCGGGGGCTCATCTCGCAGGTGGGCGCGCACAAGCTCGACCATCCGGACGACACGGAGATGGACTACCCGCGCATCTTCCCGGACCTGTTCCGCCGCCTGCGCGACCACTACTTCGAGGAGCGCAAGCGCGTGCTGCGCCGCAACAAGGAGAACGTCCTCAAGTACCTCTCCGAGGACCGTGGCACCCTGTCCGCGCGCGAGCAGTCCCAGGTGGAGAGCACCCTGAAGACGATGAGCGAGCGCTACGGCTACTGCGAGCACTGCGCCAAGGACGCCATCCTCTTCCTCATGAAGAAGCGCTACGGCTGAGCGGCTGCTGAGCGGCCAGGGGAGCTGGCGCAGGGAGGGCGGGGTGCTTTCCGATGGGGCCTCATGGGGGGATGATCCCTGGGGCCTCACGGTTGGAAACTCCGGCCCTCTCTCCTTTGTGCCCCCTGGAGCCTCGATGAAGCGTTTGTCCCTCGGCCTGCCCGGCCTGCTCGCCCTGTTGTCCTGCGCGGCCACCTCGGCCTCGCCCGTGGCCCCTGCTCCCACGCACGAGGTCAGGACGGACATCGCTCCGCCCGAGGTGACCCGGCCCGTGGAGGCTCCCGCGCCGCGGTTGTCGCGCAAGGCGCAGGTCCAGCGCATCCTTCCGCACAACGTGCGGCTCGCGCTGCTCGAGGGAGAGAAGGTCCGCAGCACTGCCTCCGGGGTGGTGATCGGCAACGAGCAGACGCCCCAGGGGCCCATCAGCTACGTGCTCACCAACGCGCACGCGGTGGACACGCGGGAGCTCAAGCACCCGGGCCTCGTCGTCATCGTGGACGAGCGGGCCGACTCCACCGAGTACCGGGCCGAGGTGGTGGCGCTCGGGGCGGTGCCGGACATGGACCTGGCGCTGGTGAAGGTGCCCGGTCTGCCGCGCACGCCCGCGCGGCTCGCCACGGACGCGGAGCTGGAGATGGGGGAGGACGTGGTGGTGGCCGCCTCGCCCTTCGGCCGCGCCCTGTCGCTCTCCGGCGGCATGGTGTCCCAGATCGAGTGGGACAAGGAGAGCAAGCGGCCGCGCATGGTGAAGACGGACGCGCCCATCGGCTATGGCGCCTCGGGCGGCGGCATCTTCAGCCTGGAGTCCGGCAAGCTGCTCGCCATCGTCGAGGGCTACCGCACCGCCAAGGTGGGCTTCTCCGTGGCCGAGCAGGACTTCAGCTTCGATGTGCCCATGCCCGGAGAGACCTTCGCCGCGCCGGGCGCCAAGGTGCGCCAGTTCCTCTCCCAGCGCGGCTTCTCCCGGCTGCTGGGTGAGGGAGTGGGCGAGGCGGGCGGCCCATCCGGGGCGCAGACGGCCAGCCGCTAGTCGCGAAACTCGACAGGGGGCGCCTCCACGGTACATCCCACGGGGGAGGCGCATATGGGCAACCGCAGTTCGTGGGATCAGTACTTCATGGACATCGCGCGGCAGGTCGCCAGCCGGGCCACCTGTGATCGCAAGCACGTGGGAGCGCTCCTGGTGCGAGATCGCACGATCCTCTCCACGGGCTACAACGGCTCCATCCGGGGCATGCCCCACTGCTCGGACGTGGGCCACCTGATGGAGAACGGCCACTGCGTGGCCACCGTCCACGCCGAGGCCAATGCCATCATCCAGGCGGCCAAGAACGGCGTGCGCATCGACAGCGAGCGCGACAAGCCCACCACTCTCTACACCACCGCCAGCCCCTGCTGGCCGTGCTTCAAGCTGATCGCCAACTCGGGCGTGAACCGCATCGTCTATGGCGAGTTCTACCGGGATCCGCGCATCTTCGAGTACGCCGCCCGCCTGGGCATCGAGCTCGTGGGTCCCGGTCCGGAAGAGCAACCCTCCGAGCGTCGATAAACGGCACCGGGTGTCCAGCGGCGCACGGACCTCGGGTGCAGGGGCGCTTGAAGGCAGGGGAAGCGTTCGCGGGACAACATCCCGACGGCCGAGTGGCGAACGCTTGGTGTGGGAATTCCTCTTGCCCAGCAAGAATTACCGACCCAGGGTTGACGGTAATAACGCCAGTCCCTAAATCCTCGAAGCGACGGGGCGGCGGGTAGCGATGGACGCCAGTCAACCTCAGGAGAATCTGTGATCAACTCCACGGCTGCGAATAGCGGCGCGCCCCCGGTGCGCGAAGTGACGGAGACGGTGGTGGACGCCGCGCGCTACAGCACGGTGCCCTCCTTGATGGACAGCCTGCTGCACGATGTGCGCAATCCCTTGAATGCGATGTCCATCCACCTGGAGGTGTTGACCGAGAAGCTCAAGGTCGACGGCCAGGTGCCGCCCTCGCAAGAGAAGAACCTCAAGTCCATGCGTGAACAGATTCAGCGCGTGGATGGCATTCTGCGGCGTTTCGCGGAGTTCATCGTGAGCCGCCCCGGGGGTGCCGGGGAGGCGGATCTGTCGGAGACGGTGACACGTGCCATGGAGGTTCTGGCGCATGAGAGCCGCAAGCGGCGGCTCCAGGTGCGCCCCACGCTCGCTCCCGGAGTCCGGGCGCGGCTGGCGGACATCGGGGAGCTGGGCTTCCTCGTGGTGCAGGCGCTGACGCGGGCCTATGGCCGCTCGGAGACGGGGCACGAGGTGTCGGTGGTGGTGCGCAGTGAGGACGCGAAGGCGGTGTTCGAGGTGGTGGACGCGAACGCCACCGGGGTGGTGGGCGGCAACGAGGCCTCGGCCGCCCTGGAACTGCGGTGTGCGCAGCTCGGTGTGGAGCTGCATCTGGTGGCCGGTACCTGCCGGTTGACCTTCCCGCTCGCCTGATGCCAGGCGGCGGGGTTGTCTGGATCTTTTTCTCCCATCTTTCTTCATCTGAGCCGTTTTGATGTCTGGAGGTCCCGTGGGCAGCGCGCGAATTCTGGCCGTGGACGACGAGCGCGATTCATGTGAGGCGCTGGCGGAGATGTTGACCGCCTGGGGTCACAAGGTGGAGACCGCCTTCGACGCACACGATGCGCTGCGCAAGGCGGGCGAGTTCCGTCCGGACGTGGTGTTGTCGGACCTGGCGATGCCGGAGACGGACGGCCTGGGGCTGTTGCGCACGCTGCGCGACGAGCTGCCGGACTGCCCGGTGGTGCTGCTCACCGGCCACGGCACCATCGATGCCGCGGTGGCCGCCATCCGCGAGGGCGCCTACGACTTCATCGTCAAGCCGGTGGACACCGCGCGCCTCAAGGTCTGCATCGACCGCGCGCTGGAGAAGAAGGAGACGATGCGCGAGGTGCAGGGCCTGCGCCGGCGCCTCAAGCAGCTGGGCGCCACGGACTTCATCGGCCAGTCGGCGGTGATGCGCAAGGTGTTCGATCTCATCGAGAAGGTGGCTCCCTCCAAGGCGAGCGTGGCCATCTCCGGTGAGTCCGGCACGGGCAAGGAGGTGGTGGCGCGCTCCATCCACAACCTGTCGCAGCGGCGCGACAAGCCCTTCGTCGCCATCAACTGCGCCTCCATCCCCGCCACCCTCATCGAGTCGGAGATCTTCGGCCACGAGAAGGGCGCCTTCACCGGCGCGGATCAGCGCCGCCCCGGCGTGTTCGAGCTCGCCCACGGCGGCACGCTCTTCCTGGACGAGTTGGGCGAGATCCCCATCGAGCTGCAGGCCAAGCTGCTGCGCGTGCTGGAAGAGGGACGGCTGCGCCGGCTCGGCGGCAAGGTGGAGCTCGAGGTGGACGTGCGCGTCTTGTGCGCCACCAACCGCGATCTCAAGAAGGAGATCGAGGCCAAGCGCTTCCGCGAGGATCTCTACTTCCGCCTCAACGTCTTCCAGATCCACCTGCCGCCCCTGCGCGAGCGCCGGGACGACGTGCCCATCCTCGTGCAGCACTTCGTGGAGAAGTTCCGGGGAGACTCGGCCAAGCGCGTGACGGGCGTGCACCCGGACGCCATGGAGACGCTCAAGAACCACGAGTGGCCGGGCAACATCCGCGAGCTGCGCAACGCCGTGGAGCGCGCCGTCATCCTCTGCGATGGCGAGCTCATCATGCGCGAGCACCTGCCGCCCGACATGGCGGGCAAGAGCCCCGAGCGCCACACCTTCCGGCTGCCCTACGGGCTGTCGCTCGACGCGGTGGAGCGCGAGTACATCCTCGGCAGCCTCCAGCGCAACAGCAACAACAAGGCGCGCACGGCGGAGATCCTCGGGGTGAGCGAGAAGACGCTCTACAACAAGCTCAACCGCTACGCGGCCGAGGCCCGCCAGGGCAAGGGCGCGGAGGGCAATACCCTGTCGTCGGGCCATGGCGGCTCGCTCATCAACAACGGCCCCGAGTTCCGCTGAGCGGACTTCGTGGACCCCCATCGCCGGGCCTACCCCTCAGGTGGGATGGCGGGCGATGGGGCCCTGGGAGTCGGGCGGCCAGGCAGACGGGCGCCCGGCTTCACGGTGGTCTTCATTCAAGCGATGACGCGCCGCGTTGGGCAAGGGGGCGGCTGCCCGGTCTCTGCTTGACTCACAGGGTCGCGGCGGGCGATCCTTCAGGTCACACCACACCCCATGCGGCAGCCGGTAAGACTGTTCCCCACCCGGACAGAAGTCTGGCGAGTCCCGTTCGTGACCGTCCCCGAGAGGACGGAGGCGGGTTCGGCCGAGGGGTGTCAAGGAAGGCCATGTGTTCATGAGCGACGCACGAGTTCTTCACTTCTTCGGCGGCAAGGGTGGGGTGGGAAAGACCACACTCGCGGCGGCATACGCCCTGCGGCTGGCGGATGAAGCGCCCAAGGAGCGGGTGCTGCTCGTCTCGTTGGATCCGGTGCGTTCGTTGTCGGATCTGCTGCGCAAGCCCCTGACGGGCAAGCCGACGAAGCTGGAGGCCGAGGAGACGGAGCCCGTGAAGGAGGCCCCCAAGGCCAAGGGCAAGGGCGCCAAGGCGAAGCCGGACGGCGGCGTGTGGGCGATGGAGCTGGAGCCGGGCGCGCTGGGCAAGTCCTATCTGAGCAAGTACGCGTCCGCGCTGCAGAAGGCGGCGGGCAAGGGCACCCACCTGACGGAGGACGAGCTGGGCAAGCTGTACACCCAGGCCACGCCGGGGCTCGAGGAGCTGCTGGGGCTGATGTACGTGGCGGAGCTGGCGGAGAGTGGCGAGTTCGATCGCGTGGTGGTGGACACCGCGCCCACCAGCCACACGCTGCGGCTGTTCGACATGCCGGTGGGCCTGCGCAAGTTCCTGGGCGTCGTGAGGGTGGGCTCGGAGAAGGGCTCGGGCGGCAAGGGCAAGAAGGCCGCCGCCGTGGCCGAGGAGCCGGGGTTCCTCGAGGAGCAGCTCGCCCGCGCGGAGAAGCTGCTCGCGCTGCTGAAGGATCCGGCGCGCACGGCCTTCCACCTGGTGGCGCTGGCGGAGCCGGTGCCCGAGGCCCAGACGCGCATGTACTTCGCGCAGCTGCGCGAGCGCGGCATCCCCGTGGTCGAGGTGGTGGTCAACCAGGTGGAGGACAAGGAAGGCTGTGCCGCCTGCCTGGGCCGCCGCGGACTCCAGGCGCCGCACGTGCGCAAGTACCAGGCGCTGGACAAGAACGTGCCGGTGCACCTGGTGGGCCGGCGCGAGGTGGCGCCCCGGGGCCTGGAGCTGCTCAAGCCCTTCTCCCAGGAGTGGGCGAGCGGCAAGGAGACCAAGACGCTGGAGTTCGCCGCCGCCGAGGGGCCTCCCGCCCTGGTGCGCGCGCCCTCCATGCCCCCCATCGCCGCGCCGCCGCTGCCGCCCACGCGGCTCATCTTCTTCGTGGGGCAGGGCGGGGTGGGCAAGAGCTCCTGTGCCGCCGCCGCCGCCGTCACGCTGACGGAGAAGGAGGGGCCGGTGCTCCTCATCTCCACGGATCCCGCGCACTCGCTGTCCGACGTGCTGCAGAGCCGGCTGACGGACGTGGAGACGCAGGTCAAGGGCACCAAGGGCCTGTACGCGCGCGAGCTGGACATGGCCGGCTGGTTCAACGCCGTGCGCAAGCGCTGGAAGGAAAAGGCGGAGAAGGCCTACGAGGGCGCGCCCAAGACGGGCAACGACGTGCCGGTGGATCTGCTGCTCTTCCGCAACCTGCTCGACGCGGCCCCCGCGGGCATCGACGAGCTGGCCGCCCTGTCGTGCCTGACGGACGCCCTGGTGCAGGAGCGCTTCAAGCGCATCGTCGTGGACGGCGCCCCCATGGTGTCCACCCTGCGCGTGGTGGAGCTGGTGGACACGGCCCGCAGCTGGTTCGGCGCCCTGCAGAGCGTGCTGTCCAAGCACAAGTCCAAGGGCCTGGGTGAGCTGGCCGAGGACATGGCCGGCTTCCTCAAGCACATCAAGCGTTTCGAGGAGGCCCTGGCCTCGCCCACCGAGTCGCGCTTCGTCGTCGTCACGCGCGGCGAGGAGCTGGCCGCCGAGCGCTCCGAGCGCCTGGTGCAGTACCTCAAGGATCGCAAGCTCCAGGTGGAGCGCGTGCTGGTCAACCGCGTGGGGCCCAAGGCGGACTGCCCCAAGTGCGAGAACCGGCGCAAGAACGAGCTCAACGCGGCCAAGAACATCGAGAAGACGATTGGCCTGCCGGTGACGGTGGCGCCCGCCCTGGGCCGTCACCCCGCCGGTCTGCGCGAGCTCAAGGCGTTCCGCACCGCCTGGTACGCCCTGAGCGCCACCGCGAAGACGAAGGCGGCCTGATCGGCCGCCGTGCCGTGCCCCTCTCCCTCGCGGGAGGGGGGTGTTTCAGCGCAGGTGCAGCCCGCCCATGTTGCGCAGCACGCGCGGCAGTTGGTAGCGCAATCCCTCCAGCAACGGGTGCGTGGTCCGCGGGCGGAGCGCCTGGGGCAGGGCCTGGCCCTGTTCGAGCTGGCGCGCGATCGCCGGGCCCGCCAGCATCAGGCAGAGCGCCGGGACGATGCACAGCCCCACGGGCACCACCGTCGCGCCCACCAGGTGCAGCGCGCGCCGCGCCGCCGAGGGCCGCCCTGGCACCGCCGCCAGCGTGCTCAGGCACCCGGCGAACAGCGCGCCTCCGAGCAGCCCCAGCAGCGCCGCCAGCAGCCAGCTCGCCCCGCCCAGCACCGTGCCCAGCACGGGCTCGACGACGCCGGGCGCCGACGCCGCCAGCAGGAAGGCGAAAAAGAAGGGCGTCAACGCCACCAACGCCACCAATCCCCACTGCCGTCCCTCGAGTCTCACCATCCCCACCACCTCCCCAAGGCAAGGGTGGGGCGGGGCTCCCGGGCCGCCAAGTCCGTCAGGTGGCGATCCGTTCTATGCATCGCACTCCGGCGGCAGATCGGTGAACGTCCCCAGCGTGCCGAGCCGGAGCGCCCCCTTGTCGCTCAGCGTCCCCTCGACGGGGGGCTCGTTCGGGAAGCTCACCCGGAGGGTGCGTCCCTGGAGCGTGTAGGTGCCCGTCCGCTTCCGGGTGGTGACGCGTTGGGTCTCCTCGTCGAAGCCCGTCCGCTCCACCACCACCCTCCGGGCGTCCGGGAAGGTGAGCTTCTCGCGGGCCATCCCCGCGTCGAGCTTGAACCACGTCACCCGGCGCAGCAGCTTGGGCACATCGGCCTCGTTCTGGGGGGACAGGCCCAGCAGGCGTTGCCAGCCCAGGGTGTCGCGGATGGGGTCCAGGTCCGCGTCCTTCTTGGCGCGGGCGAGCCGGCGGGGATCCAGCTCGACCGAGCGCGTCAGCCGCTCGACGATCGTCTCCCGGTAGGCCGAGTGGTCGCAAATCTTCCCCTGCTTGCGCAGCACTCCCAGGGTGGCCGCCACGTTGTAGTGGGCCAGGGCCAGCTTCGGGTCCGCCTGGGCCGCGGCCTCGAACTTCGCCAGGGCCTCGGGGTACTGGCCCGCCTGGTAGAGGCGGAATCCCTGGGTGTTGAGGGTGCGCGCCGAGGGGGCGGGCGCGGCGGACAGCAGGAGGGCGAGCAGCAGCGGGAGGGCGTCCATGTCGTCTCGACGAGGGGGGGAAGGTGGGGATTCAGCGTACCGCGTAACAGGTTGCGCGTTGTCAGGCGGGGGGGCGGGTGATAGGGCTCCCGCGCCATGGCGAACGTCAACTATCCACTCGATTTCGAGCGCCCGCTCATCGAGCTGGAGAAGAAGATCGGCGAGCTGAAGACGCTCTCGGAGAGCGGCTCGGTGGATTTCACCTCGGAAATCTCCAAGCTGGAGAAGAAGGCGAAGAAGCTCCAGACGGAGATCTTCAGCGACTTGTCGCGCTGGCAGGTGGTCCAACTGTCGCGTCACAGCTCGCGGCCCTACTTCCTGGACTACGTCCAGTACCTGTTCACGGACTTCCTGGAGCTGGCCGGGGACAGGCACTTCGGGGAGGATCCGTCCATCGTGGGCGGCTTCGCGCGCTTCGACGGGCAGGTGGTGATGCTCATCGGCCACCAGAAGGGGCGCGGCACGAAGGAAAACATGGTGCGCAACTTCGGCATGCCGCGCCCGGAGGGCTACCGCAAGGCGCGCCGGCTGATGGAGCTGGCCGAGCGCTTCGAGAAGCCCATCTTCACCTTCGTGGACACGCCGGGCGCCTACCCGGGCATCGGCGCCGAGGAGCGCGGCCAGGCCGAGGCGATCGCCGTGAACCTGGAGGTGATGAGCCGGCTCAAGGTGCCCATCGTCTCCACGGTGGTGGGCGAGGGTGGCTCCGGTGGGGCGCTCGCCATCGGCGTGGGCAACCGCGTGCTGATGCTGGAGAACAGCATCTACTCGGTCATCACTCCCGAGGCCTGCTCGTCCATCCTGTATCGCGACACGACCAAGGCGGAGAAGGCGGCGGACGCGCTCAAGCTCACGGCGCGCGATCTCATGGGGATGAACATCATCGACGAGATCATCTCCGAGCCCGCGGGTGGCGCGCACCGCGATCACGCCAAGGCGGCGCAGAACGTGGGGCAGGCGCTGCGCAAGCACCTCGACGAGCTGTCGGGCCTGTCTCCGGACGACCTCGTGAGGGATCGCTACGAGCGCTTCCGCAAGCTCGGCGTGTTCTCCGGGCGTTAGCCTCACCGTGCCGTCTCCAGGAGAGAGCCCCTCAATGAGTTCCAGACCCTTCATCGTGGCCATTGACGGACCGGCGGGCGCGGGCAAGTCCACCGTGTCCAAGGTGCTCGCGCGCCGCCTGGGCTTCGCCCTGGTGGACACGGGCGCCATCTACCGGTGCGTGGCGCTCAAGGCGCGGCGCGAGGGGATCGCTTTCGACGACGACGCCAGCCTGGGCACGCTGCTGGCGAGCGTGCGCGTGTCCTTCG
The DNA here is from genome assembly GCF_044360685.1 of Cystobacter fuscus. Classification (GTDB taxonomy): domain Bacteria; phylum Myxococcota; class Myxococcia; order Myxococcales; family Myxococcaceae; genus Cystobacter; species Cystobacter fuscus_C. The sequence goes on from NZ_CP043491.1 coordinate 4,652,975, forward strand.
AGGTGGTGGGCGAGGACAACCACGTGTTCCTGGACGGCGAGGACGTGTCGGAGGAGATCCGCACGCCGGAGAACTCCATGGCGGCCTCGCAGGTGTCGAGCCGGCCCGTGGTGCGTGAGGGGCTGCTGTCGCTGCAGCGGCGCCTGGCGCTCCAGGCGCCCAAGGGCGCCATCCTCGAGGGCCGGGACATCGGCACGGTGGTGTTCCCGGACGCGGACGCCAAGTTCTTCCTGGAGGCGGATCCCGACATCCGCGCCCGGCGCCGCTTCGAGGAGCTGTTCCAGAAGGGCGTGGAACGCGCGCTGCCGGACGTGCTGGCCGATCAGGTCAAGCGCGACCAGGATGACGCTTCCCGCGCCGTGGCACCGCTCAAGCCAGCGGACGATGCCCGGCGGGTGGACTCCTCGCTGCTGCCGCTGTCCGAGGTGGTGCGCACGTTGGAGCAGGAGATCCTCGCGCGCATGGCCCGGCGCTGAGCGCCCCGCCTACTTGCGGCGGGGCCGGGAGAACCAGCCCATCAGGGCCTCGAGGGCGCGGCGGTCCGCGTCGTCGAAGGTGGCCTTGTGCTCGGAGTCGATGTCGAGCACGGCGATGAGCTCGCGCTGGGGATTGTAGACAGGCACGACGATCTCCGAGGCCGAGCGGCCATCGCAGGTGATGTGGCCCGGGAAGGCGTGCACGTCCTCGACGATGACGGTGCGGCCCTCGGCGGCGGAGGTGCCGCACACGCCCTTGCCGAAGCGGATTTCCAGGCAGCCGAGCGTGCCCTGGTAGGGGCCCACGCGCAGCAGCTTGCCCGGCTCCACCACGCGGTAGAAGCCCGTCCACAGGTGGCCGAAGGCGTGGTGCAGCAGACAGCTCATCGTGGCCATGGCCGCCACGTCGTCGTCGATGCCCTCCAGGACGGCCTCGACGTGTTGGTGCAGCTCGGCATAGGCCTCGGCCTTGGGCCGGCCACGCAGATCCAGGGTCACTTCCGCCATGGTGTGGGCTCCTCGATACGGTCGCCGGAGGGCGTCCCTCCAGGCGGTGCGTAGATTTATCCTGAAGCCCTCTTCGCCGCGACTCCGAACACCGTGACAACGGGGGGGCGGCGCGGGCCGCGCGCGAGGCGGATGGCCCTACTCGAAGATGGGGACGGAGTCGTCCCGGGTCTCCTTGCTGGACTTGGCGGCCCGGGTCGGGCGGGCGGGCTCCGCCGCGGCGGCCTTCAGCGGCGTCATCGTCACGCTCACGTCCTGTGCGTCCGACACCTCTCCGGTGAAGTCCAGCTTGAGCTTGCGCTCCTCATACTGGGCCATGCGGAAGGTGAGCTCGCGCACCTGGCTGCGCGGGAGCTGACGATCCAGCGGCGTCGTGCCGATCTGCACGTCCCCGTCGAACACGCTGGCACCCGCGGGAGTGGAGCGGATGTGCACCAGGAGCATGCCGTTGTCGGCGGGACGTGACGTGGCGGGACGTGACGCGGCGGGACGTGACGCGGCGGGCTGCGACTTCGCCGCGACGGGGGCCGACGCGTCCGGGGCGGGCTTGGAGGGCCGCAGCGCGACGACCGCTCCGGCCGTGGCGAAGAGCACCAGCGACGCGACCGCGATGGAGATCTTCTTCACCGACCACTTGAAGGGTACTTCCTCGGGAGCGGGGGCCGGAGCGGCCCGGGACGGGTTCGTCCTCGGGCGCATGCCCGGCGTGGTGGCGCCCACGCGGGAGACGCCTCCCCCGACGATGCTGGGCTGGCGCGACCCCGGCGCCGCGTTCCTCACGGCGGAAGGCTGGCCCGCGCGGGAGCCGGAGGCGGGCGTGCCACTCCGGGCGCCCGAGCCCGGCTTGGGACGCACGGCGCTCGCGGAGGAGCGGCTGCGCGACCCACTGCGCTGGCCGGCCTTGCTCCTGCTGCCACCGCCCGCCGCCTCGGGCGAGGAGTTGGTGGGCAGCGCGTCGAGCTGCTGCGCGGACAGCGGCGCTACCGCTTCCATCATGGCCTCGATGAACTCCTCGGCGCTCTGGTAGCGGTCCTCCTTCTCGGGGGCGAGCGCGATCTGGAAGAACTCCTCCAGGGCCTGGGGCACGGGCGCGCCCTGGCGCTTGGAGGCCACCGTGGGCACCGGCTGCGTCAGGGCGGCGGTGAGCGCCTTGCGCACCGAGTTGGCCCCATAGGGCGAGGTGCCCGTGAGGCAGTAGTAGAAGACGCCGCCCATCGAGTAGAGGTCGGAGCGGTGATCCACGTGATCGCCACCGGCCTGCTCGGGCGGCATGTACTGGGGCGTGCCGAGCACCTGGCCGGTGGTGGTGAGCTGCTGCTCCTCCTCGATCTCCAGCGCCTTCACCAGACCGAAGTCCAGCACCTTGACGAAGTCCCGCCCGTCGAGCTGCTGCACCATGATGTTGTGCGGCTTGATGTCGCGGTGGACGGCGGCCTGCTCGTGCGCGTGGGCGAGGCCCCGGCACGCCTGCTCGATGACGTCCACCGCGCGGCGCAGGCTCATGGGGCCATCGCGCTTGACGAGCTCGCGCAGGCTCTCGCCCTCGAGCAGCTCCATGACGTAGTAGCAGGTCCCGTCCTGGGAGCGGCCGAAGTCGTAGATGGTGATGACGTTGGGGTGGCGCAGCCGGCTGGCGACCTCCGCCTCGCGCCGGAAGCGCTCGAAGAACTGGGGCGCGGCGGCGAGCGAGGGGTTGAGCGTCTTGACGGCGACCGGACGCTGCACGGACGTCTGCGTGGCGCGGAAGACCATGCCCATGCCTCCCTGGCCGAGCACGTCCTCGATTTGGTAGCGGCCATCGAGCACCTGCCCGATGAGCGCCATCTGGGAGCCGCCGCAGAGATGATCGGGACCGTCTGTGCTGCCGCAGTGCTGACAGGGGGAAGCCATGGGGTCGCGAGTATAGGGGAAGCCCGGAGGCCGGGGGCAGGGGGAGTGGCGGGGATCCCGCATGGATTCCGGGCCGCTGGGGAGGCGGGCAGGCAGAATCAGCCGTTCCCGTCCGAGCGGCGGGCTGTTACATCCCCGGATCCGCCATGAGCCTCGTCATCGCCCAGGACATCAGCCTCTCCTACGGGAAGAAGGTTCTCTTCGATTCTGAGAGTTTCACGCTCGGCCCCAAGGACCGTGTGGGCCTGGTGGGCGCCAACGGCACCGGCAAGAGCACGTTGATGAAGATCCTCGCCGGCGTGCAGCACCCGGACTCGGGGACGCTCACCTACCGGCGCAAGTCCCGGATTGGCTACCTGCCCCAGGAGCTCGCGGGACTGCCCGAGGGCTCGGTGGTGGACGCGGTGATGAGCACCGTGCCCGGCCGGGACTCGCTGGAGGCGCGGCTGCGCGACACGGAGGCGGCGCTCGCCGCGGCCAGCTCCGAGGAGGAGCAACTCGAGCTCTCCCAATCGCTCGCGGACCTGCACGCGGAGCTGGATCACTTCGAGGAGCACTACGGCCGGCACCACGCCGAGCGCATCCTCAAGGGCCTGGGCTTCCGGGAGGCGGATCTGGCCAAGCCCACGGGGGCGCTCAGCGGCGGGTGGCGGATGCGCGCGGCGCTCGCGGGGCTCTTGCTCCAGGATCCGGACCTGCTGCTCATGGACGAGCCCACCAACCACCTGGACGTGCCCACCCAGGCGTGGTTCGACGGCTTCCTCAAGCGCTCGAACAAGGCCGTGGTGCTCATCTCCCACGACAAGGACTTCCTCAACCGGCAGGTGGGCCGCATCCTGTCGCTGGAGCTCGAGGGGCTGCGCTCGTACGTGGGCAACTACGACACGTACAAGCGCCAGCGCGCCGAGGAGAAGGAGCAGCTCAAGGCCCAGGCCGAGAAGGTGGAGGCGCGCAAGGCGGAGCTGCAGGGCTTCATCGATCGCTTCGGCGCCAAGGCCACCAAGGCCCGCCAGGCGCAGAGCCGCGCGAAGATGCTCGAGAAGCTCGAGGACGTGCAGGTGATCGAGGAGCGGGCCACCATGCGCTTCCGCTTCCCGGAGGTGGAGCGCTCGGGGCGAGACGTGGTGACGCTCGAGGGCATCCAGAAGCGCTACGGCGAGGCGGTGGTGTACTCGGGGCTGGATGCGCGCGTGGAGCGCGGCCAGCGCATCGCGGTAGTGGGCGCCAACGGCGCGGGCAAGACGACGCTGTTGAAGATCGTCGCGGGCGAGCTCGCGCCGGATGGCGGCACGGTGAAGCTCGGGCACAACGTGGTGATGGGGTATTACGCGCAGCACCACGGCGACAAGCTCGACAAGCGCAACACCATCATCGAGGAGGTGCGGCCCCTGGCGGCGGACAAGCCGGAGAGCTTCGTGCGCGGGGTGCTCGGCTCGTTCATGTTCTCGGGCGATGACGTGGACAAGCCCGTGGGCGTGCTCAGCGGTGGAGAGCGGGCGCGCGTGGCGCTCGCCAAGCTGCTTCTGGTGCCCTCCAACCTGCTGCTCATGGACGAGCCCACCAACCACCTGGACCTGGACTCGACGGAGATGCTCATCGAGGCGCTCCAGGGCTACGGCGGCACGCTGCTCTTCGTGTCCCACAACCGCGCGTTCGTGAACGGGTTGTCCACGCACGTCTGGGACGTGGTGGGCGGCAAGGTGGAGACGCACCCGGGCAACCTGGACGACTACCTCTACCACCAGGAGCAGCGGCGCCTGGCGCTGGAGGCGGAGGGTGGGGGCGACAAGCCAGCGGAGAAGGGCGCGGCGGCGGGACTCTCGGAGAAGGATCGCAAGCGCCTGGAGGCCGAGGCCCGGCAGCGGCGCAGCGTCGTCGAGGGCCCCATCAAGAAGGAGATCGCCAGGCTGGAGGAGGCGATCGCGAAGCTGGAGCAGGCGCAGAAGGAGCGGGAGACGCAGCTGGCCGACCCGGTGCTCTACAACGACTTCGCCAAGGCCAAGCCGCTCATGGACGCCCACCGCGACGGCAAGAGCGAGCTGGAGCAGCTCTACGCGCGGTGGGAGACCGCGCAGGAGAAGCTCGCCGAGGCGACCGCCTCGCTCTGAGGCGGAGCGCCCGGGCGGGGCTCAGTGGTTGCGAACCGGGGTGGCATCGTGCCGGCCCCAGCCGCCTCCACGCGGACCGTCATGGTCCCGGCCGCGAGGACCATCATGGTCCCGGCCGCGAGGCCCGGAATCGTGGTCCCGGCGGGGGCCGTCGTTGCGATCCCGCCAGGGGCCATTGGGCCGTGAGTCGTGGTGGCGCGGCCCGCGATCCCAGTCCCGATCCCGGTAGTAGGGGGGCGGGTTGTGGCGGGGCCCGTGGCGGTACCCGTACGGCCGACTCCAATGGAACATCGGGTAGCGGCGCCAGGTGTGCACGAAGTAGCTCGGCCGGCCCCAGCCCACGGAGATCCGCGCGTACCGGTACTCCGGCACGACGACGCGGGTCGAGCCATGGATCGCCCAGCCCCCGCCCACGAAGTACCAGGAGGGACCGCGACGCACCCAACGCGGCGTGACGAAGACGAGGTCCGGACGGGGCGGGGCCATCCAGCTTCCAGCCACCCAGGACCAGTTGACCCCGGACCAGTACCAGTAGCCGGGGGCCCACGTGTAGGAAGGCGCGGGCGCGGGGGGCGGCGTCTCCATCTGGGGCGCCGGAGGAGCCTGGGAGGCGACGACCTCCTCATTGGTGACGGCGATGGGAATCTCCACCTGCGTCGAGCCGGGCCGAGCCCAGCCACCGGAGATCCACCGCCAGCCCGAGCCCTCCTGCTGCCAATAGCCGTTGATGAACTGGTAGCCCGGCATGGAGGCGATCCAGGTGCCCGGATTGAAGCGCCACTCGTTGCCATCCCAGTACCAGTGGCCGGAGGCCCACACCGCGTCGCGGAAGGGGCGGGCCGTCTGCACCTCGTTGGGCAGGGCCGGAGGCGCGTAGGGGGCCAGGGGGCCCGTCTCCTCCTCGTAGGCGTCCTCCTCGTCGTAATACCCCTGCGAGGCGTCCTGCGAATAGGAGGGCGCGGTCTGCCCGTGAACGACGGGGGCCGCCAACCCGATCATCAGACACATCCACCACCGAGGAGTCATGACGCTCTCCAATCCATTCGGTCCTGGCCCGTCGTCGCACGAACGGAGCGTGCCCGGGCTTGGAATCTGTGGAGGTGGAGACGTCCGTCACCGCGGAGTATTCATGCCACCTCGTCCACCCACCCCATGGCCATCCTTTCCCCTGGAGGCAACCCCCTCCGGGCGGACGGGCAGGGGGATGGAGCGCGGACTGTCCAGGGTGGTAAACGCGGGCCTCAAAGGGCCCGGCGTCGGAAGGGGAGGGCGCGCCCGAGCAGCAGCAGCCCGCCGAGCACCAGGGCCGTGGGCCCCAGCCAATCTCCCCAGGCCACCAGGAGGGTGGTCAGCCGCGGCGGGGGTGGCACGCTCAGCGTGAGGCTCGCGCGGTGGTCATCGGGCACCTCGGTGAGCACCTCGCCCGTGGCGCTGATGAGGGCGGAGATGCCCGAGTTGGTGACGCGCACCTGCGGCAGCCGCGTCTCGATGCTGCGAAATGCCGCGTGCATCAGGTGCAGCTTGGGCCCGGGCGTCCCCTGGAACCAGGAGTCGTTGGACAGCGTCACGATGAGCTCCGCGCCCCGCCGTGCCTCCTCGGCCACGTAGCCGGGGAAGATGGACTCGTAGCAGATGAGCGGCGCGATGATGAGCCGCCGGCCCTCGCGCAGGGTCAGCTCCAGCGCGCGCGGTCCCGGCCCGCGCTTCCAATAGCCCGTCCACGGCAGACGCTCGCGCAGCCACGGCGAGTCGAGCGACTCGGGCACCCACTCGGTGAGGGGAAAGAGCATCGTCTTACGGTAGGCCGAGCGCGTCAGCTCCCCCCCACGTCCCGGTCCCACGAACACGGCGGCGTTGTACTCGCGCTCCTGCTCGAGCTCGTAGGTGCCGAAGAGCAGGGGCACCCGGCGCTCGGAGATGAACCCGGAGAGATCCGCGTCGAACTCGGCGCCCGCCTCGCTCTTGGGCGAGCCGTACGTCGTCGGGTACACCGTCTCGGGCCAGATGAGCAGATCCACGCCCCGGTCCTGGAGCAGCTCGTCCGAGAGCCGGTAGTGCGTGTCGAGGATCATCCGCACCACCTCGTACATGCCCGTCTCCGCCGCGAGCTTGTCGTACTTGGTGATGTTCGCCTGGACGACGCCCACTTCCAGGGCGGGCTCGCGTGCCGTCTCCCGTGCCACCTGCCAGATCCGAAGCCGCCCATACCCGCTCCCGGCCAGGACGAGCACCGCCAGCACGGCCAGCGGCACCGCCACGCGCCGGGGGGCCTCCCGCGCCGCGAGTGCCTTGCCCGCGGCGAGCACGCACTCGTTGCCGATGAGCAGCAGGAAGGTGAGCCCGTGTGCTCCGGCGAGGTCCGCGACCTGCCGGAGGGACTCGGAGGCATAGAATCCCTGGCCCAGGGTCTCCGCGAAGAGCTTGGGACACAGCCACTCGGTGCCCACGTACACGAGGGCGCTCGTGAGGGTGATGCGCCAGAAGCCGAGGGGCTCCTGGGTGGTGCGCCGCAGGTGGTGGCGCACGAGCGCGAAGAGGATGAACTGCGACTCCATGAGCGGCGCCAGCAGAAGCACGGCGAGCCAGCACACCGCGAGGGGCGCCTGGGAGTAGCCGTGCAGGGCCTCGGGGAACCAGCCGAAGATGGCCGCGGTGAAGGTCATGGCGAGCGCCGTGCCCGCGAGGACGGCCTCCTTCCCGGAGCGCGTGCGATCCAACACCCACAGCCAGGGGACGAGCTCCACCCAGCCGAGCGCCACCCACCGCGCCTCCAGGCGAGCGAACCACGCGAGGAGGGCGGTACTCGCCAGGATGCCGAGCAGCGCGGGCCCCCACCGCCCCGCGCGTGCCGCCCACCCGCTCATGGCAGGGGCTCCACTCCTTCGGGCCCCTCGGGAAGCTCCAGGACTTCCAGGGGCATGCCCGGGGGCGCCAGCTCCATCGGGACGACGCGGTTGGCGGGCAACTCCACCGGCTGTCCATTCGAATCGGTCGGGTGGTAGTCCGGATGGAACATGAGGATGGCCTTCACCGGCTGCCCATCATCCGTGGACTGGTAGTGGCGCACGTAGCCGGGGGGCAGCTCGAAGCCCTCGGGCACGACGAGGCCCTGCTTGAGGGGCTTGGTGCCCTGTCTGTACAGATGGACGCCATCCGAGGGTTCCGGGGGCTCGTCCGGTGGCGTCACGGGCTCCGGAGCGGACGGGGCCTCGGCATGGGGAAGGGGCGCGGGCGCGTTGCCCATGCGGGGTGGCGGCGGTGGTGGACGGGTCGCCGTGACGCGCGTGGGCGCGACCCGCTCTGGCGTGGGGGAAGGGTCCTCGGGCCACAGCAGCCACGCGCACAGGGCCGCGCAGCCGGCGGTGAAGCCGAGTGCCAGCCAGATGAGCCAGGTGCCCTGGGACGTATTCTTCTTCTGGATGCGGGTCACGCCGTCACCATCGACGTGCCGCTCATAGGTAGGAGGCCGCGAAGCCATTCTCGCCCCTGTTCTTCGGGCCCCGTATGCTACGGACCCCTCGCCTTCCGGGCAATCCGTCCCCCATGTCCTCTCCGCACGCCGATGCCGCCACGGCGCCCGCCGCTCCGCGTCAGGCCACCCTCCCGGGCTTCCCCGTTCGTGCCTGGACGGCGCCGCAACGGCTCGCCGACGCCGTGCTCCAGGCCCTGCTCGTGGCCGCTGTGCTCGCCGCCGCGGTGCTCGTCCTCGTCTTCACCTTCACCGGGGATGCCAACCCGATGCCTCCGCCTTGGGCCGGTGTGCTCGCGTTGCTCGCGCTGGGCCTGTATGGGCTCCTCCGCCTGTCGCGCTGGCGCTCGGCCGCCACCCTCCAGGTGGAACCCGAGCGGCTCGTGCTGGAGCGCCGCGGGGACCGGTTCGAGATTCCCGTGTCCTCGGTGGAGTCCGTTCGCGGGTGGCGGTTGCCGCTGCCGGGCGTGGGGCTCGTGCTGCGGATGCGCTCGGGGAGGAACTTCCAATACGGTGTCCAGGTGGAGGATCCGCTCCCCGTGCTGGAGGCGCTCGGCCAGGAGCAGGCCCAGGCACGCGAGGAGGCGCGGCATCCGCTCACTGCCTTTGCTCACGCCCGGGCGACGGTGCTGCGTCCGGGGGCGCTCCTGCTCGCGTTCAAGTTCCTCCTGTTTCCCCTCATCCCCGGCGGCATCATGTTCCGGGCCAATCAATACATCACCTACGGCGGGCCGTTCGCGCAGTACCGCATGTATGGGCTGGCGCCCTACCTGCAAAGCTTCTTCACCTATTGGGTGTACTTCGCGGCGGCGCTCGTCGTGTACGCCGCGATCCTGCGCGTGCCCACGGAAGCGTTGGCCCTGGGGGGAACGTGGTTGTCTCCACGCCACGCGCGAGGGATCCGGCGGTTCGTGGAGATCACCTGCGCGCTGCTCTACTTCGTGGGCTCCCTCGCGCTCCTGGCGGTGCAATTCCTGGCGTGACGTCTCCACTCACGGGGCGCCGAAGTGACGACGCAGTCCCCGCTGGCCCGCTGGCGTGACGATGAGTCCGCGCGAGTCGGGTTGACGCTCGACCCAGCCCAGCGCGAACACGCGTGAGGCGAGCGCCGCCCCCAGTGCACCGGCGAGGTGATCCCTCCGTTCGCTCCAGTCGAGACAGCGGTGGGCGAACTGGCGCCGCTGTTCTCGCAAGGGGGCCACTTCGATTCCAAACGCCTCGAACCACTCCTCACCGCTCGGCGTCAGCGCGAAGGCTCGCCGCCGCAGGGAGAGGTGTCCGCTTCGCAGGAGCGCATCGGTGATGCCCATCCCGAGCCGTCCAGCGAGATGGTCATAGCAGTAGCGCGCGGCCCGGAGATTCTCCGGCGTCGCCGAGGCGCGAGGCGCCCGGACCGCCACCGTCATCAGTGCTTCCACCATGCGCGCCACGGTGGGCGTGGCGAGCCGGAACACCTTGTTGCGCCCCTGCCGGGTCGAGCGAATCAACCGGGCGTGCTCCAGCCGCCGGAGGTGAACCGTCGCCGTCGCGGGGCTCACGCCGGTGCCGAAGGCCAATTCCTTGGCGACGAGGGGCCGGCCCTCCATGAGCAATTCCAACATCCGGATCCGCGTGGCATCCCCCACGGCGCCCGCCAGCTCCGCGAGGTCCGGTCCCGCGTTCATCGTTCGTTCCATGACGAACCATTTCCTAGCACATGGAGGAGTCAGGAAGGGCAGTGTGTCGCAGGCGAGGAGCGATGACCCCCCCTACCGACCCCTATCAGGCCGTCACCCACCCCGACCCCTACCCGTACTATACGAGCCTGTGTGCTCGAGGCGGTCTGCAACGCATCGCGGGCTTCGAGCCCTGGATCGCGGCGGATGCCGCCACGGTGCGCGCCGTGCTCACGAGCGAGGCCTGCCGGGTGCGTCCCCGGGCGGAGCCCGTCCCGCCGCACCTGACCGGCACCCCGGCTGGCGCGCTCTTCGGGCGGCTCGTGCGGATGAACGACGGAGCGCCCTCCGCTGCCGTGAAACAAGCCCTGGCGTCCGCGCTTCCGACGGTGATGCGGAGCGTGGATGCGGAAAGCCGCCGTTGGTCGGCCCGGCTCTTCTCCGAGCCTCGCCTGTCGCTCGTGCCGGAGAAGGCGCTTCAGTTTCCCGTGTTCGTGCTCGGCTCTCTGCTTGGGTTCCCGGAGGACTCCCTGGAGGAGTGCGTGAGGGAGGTGGATGCGTACGTCCGTTCGGTGACTCAACCGGAGGCGCGCACCGGGGGAGCCCTGGGCGCTGCGCGGCTCGTCGAGCGTGTGACGGCCTGTCTCCAGGCGAAGCCCCGCGCACCGGACCTGCTCGGCGCCTTCGCCGCGCGGGTGCGCGAAGGAGGCGGTCCGCCGGAGGCACTGGTTCCCAACGCGGTGGGGCTCCTCACCCAGGCGTATGAGGCGACCGCCGGCCTGCTGGGGGCCGCGTTGCTCGCCTTCGCCCGGATGCCCGCGCTGAGGGAACAGCTCGAACGGGGCGAGTGCTCCATCGACGACGTGGTCCGGGAGGCGGCGCGCCACGAGTCTCCCATCCAGAACACCCGACGCTTCGTCCACGCGCGCGCGGCCGTCGCGAATCAGGAGTTGGAAGCGGGGGCGACGGTGATCGTCGTGCTCGCCGCCGCGAACCGCGATCCCCGGGTGAATCCCCAGCCCGATGCGTTCCTCCCACGCCGCCCCGATCGCCAGACCTTCACCTTCGGCCTGGGCGCCCATGTCTGTCCGGGCCAGGAACTCGCGGTGACGATGGTGTCCGCGGCGGTGGAGTGCATCCTCGCGAGTGGTCTGGAACTCACCCCGCTGTCGAAGTCCATCACCTGGCGCGCATCCACCAATGCTCGCATCCTGGGAGGTCTACAATGATTGCCGTCATTTTCGAGGTCTGGCCCCACGAGGAGCACCGCCAGCGGTATCTCGATCTCGCCGCGGCCTTGCGGCCCCTGCTGTCGGACATCGACGGGTTCATCTCCATCGAGCGCTTCCAGAGCCTCGGGGAGCCCGGCAAATTGCTGTCGCTGTCCTACTGGCGCGACGAGGCGGCGGTGGCGGAATGGCGGCGCCAGCAAGCCCATCGGGAAGCCCAGGGCGAGGGCCGGGGAGGCGTGTTCCGCGACTACCGTTTGTGCGTGGCCCATGTCGTCAGGGATTATGGCTTGAAGGACAGGGTGGACGCGCCCACCGATAGCCGCACCGTGCATGGCTGACCACGCCCGGGAGCGGCAGCTATGACTTCCGGCACATGCGCTCTGGAGTCGAATGGCATACAGTTCGTGGCATTACCGGGGCTCACCTGCTGGAGACCGCATCCATGCGCATACTCGGATCGATTGTCGTTGGAATGGTCACGTTGCTCGGCTCATCGGCTCATGCCGATCCGCCCGTTCTCGGAGGCCCCCAGGCTGTCTGGCAGGGCTGCACGTACTCAATCAGCTCGCAAGCATACACCGAGCCGAGTACGGATCCTCGGGATCCCTACGGCACCGTGACTCGTTACAAGATCGTCGTTCAGCGTGAGAGCACTCCGTCCAACACGTGCCTGTTGGCACCCACCCTCCAGGAGCTGGCGACCTCCGAGTACGAGCCACAGGTGGCGATCGCGGCCAACTCCGCGGGACTCGTGGCTGCTTATTCCTGGGCAACGTATGTCCGATTCGTGGGCGCATGGCGCCGCGTCAGCATTCATGCCCTGAGCCCGAGCCCGGTGGAGCCGCTGCGGTTGGACACCACGAGGAAGTCGACCGTGTTGGGAAGCTTCCACGCGGCTCCGGGTGAAGCCGGGTTCCCCGGCACCACCTCCCTGGGAGAACTCATCCTTTACCCTTCCCATCTCCAGGTGCATGGCCCCCTGAGCGGCAACTGGCTCTCCGTGGAGCCAGGCCCCCAGACTCCACCCTCCGCGCTTCTGCAGGGCAACCACTTCGTCGCCATCTACCCTGATTTCTTCGGCACGGCCCAGCAAGCGCCCATCCTCGACGTCTATACCCAGTACAGCCCCTGAGAGGACGGCGGGCGGCGTGGGTCCGTGAGCACCTGTTGCTCGGGGTTCAACATCAGGTGCTGCGGACCTACAAAGTTCACTTGAATCCAACCCCGGAAACCGGGAAAGAGGCGGTCGCAAAGGAGCGACTCACCTCAATGAACCTTCGTCACCCGCCCGTTGTCGTTCGCCGTACCGGACTGGCCGTGGTCTTAGCCGCCGTCGTTGCTTGTGGAGTGAAGACGGAGAACGATCCCGAACCCCAAACGCGAACCGCCGCGCTCACCGCGGGCACCCGGCTCATCGGCGTGCAGTCCGGCCGCTGCCTCGACGTGGCCCAGAACAGCCAGACGCCGGGGCAAGGGCTCAACATCTATGACTGCCACGGGGAGGCGAACCAGCGGTTCCTGTTCACGCCCGAGGGCGAGCTGCGCGTGTTCGACGGCGCCTGGTGCGTCCAGCCCGCGACCGCCAGCGCCGGGGCACGGGCGGTCATCGGCGCCTGCACCGGGGCGGCGAACCAGCGGTGGGTCCGCAACGCCAACGGCGCGGTGATCCATACGCCGTCCTCGCTGTGCCTCGACGTGTCCGACCAGGCCACCACCAACAGCTCGCCGGTGATCCTCTGGACTTGCAACGCCCAGACGAACCAGCAGTGGTCGCTGCCGCCCGATGCCCAGCCCCCCACCGTGCCCACCGGGCTCACCCTGTCCAATGTGACGTGCAACTCGGCCACGCTCTCGTGGTCCCCGTCCACGGACAACGAGGGGGTCGCCTTCTACGACGTCTACCACGACGGCCAGCTCATGAAGAGCGTCTCCGGAGCCACGGTGTCGACCGTTCTGACCGTGGTCCCCGGCGCGACCTGGGGCCTGTACGTGAACGCGCGGGATGCGGCGGGCAATGTCTCTCAAGGCAGTGCCACGCTTTCCATCACCCCGCCGCCGTGCCAGGTGGACACCCAGCCTCCCAGCGTCCCGGCCGGCGTCACCGCCACCGCCTTGGGCACCAGCGTGACCGTGAGCTGGAGCGCGTCGACCGACAACCTGGGCGTGAGCGCGTACGACGTGTTCCGAGGGGGCGTGAAGATCGGGACCGTGTCCGGCTCGCCGCCCGGGACGTCTTTCGTCGACAGCGGCCTCTCTCCGAACACGAGCTACGCCTATGCCGTGCTCGCCCGCGACGCCCAGGGCAATGCCTCGGCCCAGAGTCCGGCCGTGACGGTCATTACCGGCCAGGCTTGCACGAACGCCGTCTGCTCCGTCATCCAGGTCGCCACCGACACGGATATCCCGTGGGGACTGGTGAACCTGCCGGACGGCTCGGTGCTCTACGGCCGCAGAGACGCGCAGAACATCGTTCGCCTGGATCCGGCGACGGGCCAGAAGACGTCGGTGGGAACCATCCCCAACGTGCAGAGCACCGACGGCGAGGGCGGACTGATGGGGCTGGCCCTCTCTCCCACCTTCTCCAGCGACCGCTGGCTGTACGTGATGCACACCTCCCCGACCGACAACCGCATCGTGCGCCTGCGGTACGAGAACGGTGCCCTCGACACCACCTCGCTCCAGGTGCTGCTCCAGGGCATTGGCCGCAACAAGTTCCACAACGGCGGGCGCCTGCGCTTTGGGCCGGATGGGAAGCTCTACGCGGCGACCGGGGATGCCCAGAACGGCGCCTACGCGCAGGACATCAACAACCTGGCCGGCAAGGTGTTGCGGCTCAATCCCGATGGCGGCGTTCCGTCCGACAACCCCTTCGGCAATTACGTGTGGAGCTACGGCCACCGCAACCCGCAGGGGCTGGCCTTCGATTCCCAGGGGCGCCTTTGGGAACAGGAGTTCGGCAACTCCGTGATGGACGAGACCAACCTCATCCAGAAGGGCGGCAACTACGGCTGGCCGAACTGTGAGGGGACGGTGTCCCAGGGCGGCTCGGGCTGCGCGACGGCCGGGTACATCGCCCCGAAGCGGACCTACTCCACGGCGGAAGGCTCCTGCTCCGGCATCGCGGTGGTCCGCGACGTCCTCTACGTGGCCTGTGCCCGCGGCTCGCGCCTCTACCGCGAGGTCATCAGTGGCTCCAGCTTGACCAACGTGCAGCAGTTCTTCGTCGGCACCTACGGCCGGCTGCGTACCGTCGAGCCCACCCTCGACGGCAACCTGTGGCTGACCACCACCAACCAGGGTGACAAGGACAGCATCCCCGACAACAGCAACGAGAAGATCTTCCGCGTTCTTCTCGGGCCGTAGGGCACGTCCCAGGCCCCCGGCGCCCTGGCGGCGCCTGGGGCCATCCCCCGCGAACGATTGGATTCATCGCCGAGGCGCTGTCCGAGGATGGCGCATCAGGGAGAGACAATAGACCAGCTCGCGCCGTTGATTATTCCGACATCCACATTGTCGAGTTGTTGGAAGGCCGCCTTGCTGAGTTCGAGCTTGTTTGGGGCGCACCCCGGGCACTTGTCCTTCACGGGCACCTTGATGGACTTCCCTTTATACGAGACAAGGACCCACTGCTTGCAGAGAGGGTCTTTGTTGCTATTTCTGGCTGTCCAGTATTGAGCGGGGACGGCTGCGAGAAGCTCCGTGGCGGCATTGAGCTGGGTGCCGCAAGCGCCATAGCCAGCAGCATCGTACCAGCTCAATTTCCCATTCCCCTTGAAGCTCACGCTGGCGGTGGCGGCGACGGCCGCCGTGGCGGTCAAGGTGATGAGCACTGCTGCGAATCGCTTTTTCATGAGGGCCTCCTTTCTGGATGGTTTTTCCTCCGGGTCCTCGAGCCGCTTCAATCCCCGCCACCGCCGCAGCCCCCGCAGCCACCGCCGCAACTGCTCGAGCTGCCGCAACTGCTCGAGCTGCCGCAACTGCTCCCGCCATCCCCTCCGGATCCTCCGCCACCTCCCGACGGGGCGGGGGGCATCAGGTAGTCGCGCAAGGGATGGATGTCGAGGAGCGCGATCGCGCCCACGCCGAAAAGACCCATGGCCAGGGCCATGTCGCGCGGGCGCATCGTCTCGGCACTGCCTCCGGAAGATGCGGTGAGCCGCAGGGACTCATGCCGCTCGCGGAGCATCGCCAGCGCCTTCTGCCCTCGGACGGTGAGCCGGTGGTGCCTGCTCAGGAAGAACAGCCCGCACACTCCCAGCAGGAGCAGCATCACGAGCAGCTCCACGGGCTTTTGGCGAATCAGTCCCACCAGCACCTTCATCGCCCCGATGCCGAGCACCGCGCCGAAGAACCATTGGGGGTATTGGGTGTACCAGGTGTCCTGCTCGGACGTGCGCAGGAAGCCCCGCTTGCGCAGGGACTCCTCGAGCCGGGAGAACTCCGTCCGCGCCGCCGCGCGCAGCGCCTCGAGCGAGCCCTGGCCCGCGGCCACCGTGGCATGCACGGCGCGCTCGAACCCCGAAGCCCCCGTGGGCAGGGCGTTGGCGACGCTCAATTCCGCGTCCTCGAAACGCAGGGCACCACCGTGCACGAGCGCCACCACGGCTGCCTTCACCGTCGCGTCCTCGCCCTGCAGCGCGGCCACCTGGTAGGGGTCCATGTCCAGCTCGACCACGGTGGGGGCGTTTCCCGGTTGGTTGAGCCATTTCTTCCAGAACACCGTCCCCACGAAGGAGAGAAAGAGGAACGGTCCATACAGGGTGAGGAACTGCGGCCCATTCCAATCCAGCGGATCCATCGATCGCTCCTGGGCACTCCCCCTGGTTCTGGCACTCCGCCTGAATGGGGGTAGCGCGTGCCCTCACTCTACATCGGGCCCTCGTGACGTCGCCGTGACATTGCCGGGACACTCCCGTGAGGAGCTCGAAGCCGCGGACCCCCTCGCGCGGACGCGGTGCTGACACGCCTGCCGGAGACCCTCGCTCACGCCGCCACTTTCAGCCTGGGCTCCGCGGAGACCACGGGAGAGAGGGAACTGCGAGGAGAACCGCCGCGCTCGGCGTCATCCCCCACGCGGAAGAAGGACATCAGCCGCTGCAACGCCTCCGCCTGCGCCGACAGCTCCTCCGCCGTGGACGCCAGTTCCTCGGAGGCTGACGCATTGCGCTGCGTCACCTGGTCCACGAGCCCCATCGCCTTGTTGAGCTGCACCACCCCGTCGGCCTGCTCCACCGACGCCGCCACCACCTCCTGCACCAGGTCCGCCGTCTTGCGGATGGAGGGCACGAGCCCATCCAGCAACCGCCCCGAGCGCGCCGCCACCTCCTCACTGCCAGAGGCCAGCCCCGAAATCTCCCGTGCCGCCGTCCGGCTGCGCTCGGCCAGCCTGCGCACCTCCGAGGCCACCACCGCGAAGCCCTTGCCGTGCACTCCCGCCCTCGCCGCCTCGATGGCCGCATTGAGCGCCAGCAGGTTCGTCTGGTAGGCGATCTCCTCGATGATGGAGATCTTCTCCGCGATGGAGCCCATCGCCTCCACCGTCTCCTTCACCACCTTGCCGCTCTCCTCCGCGTCCCGCGCGCCCTGCACGGCCATCTGCTCCATCCGCCGGCCGTGGTCGCGGTTCTGGGTGATGCTGGCCGTCATCTGCTCCAGGCTGGAGCTGGTCTCCTCCACGCTGCTGGCCTGCTCGCTGGTGCCCTGCGACAGGTTTTGCGAGGAGAGCGACACCTGTGCCGACGCCGAGGCCAACGCGTTGGCTCCCTCGCGTACCTCGCCGATGACCTGGGCCAGCTTGCGCACCATGCGCTCCAGGGCCATCAGCAGCCGGCCTGTCTCGTCCCGCGCGCCCGAGGCGATGTGCACGGTGAAGTCCCCCTCGGCGAGGCGATCCGCCACCCTTACCGCTTGTCCCAGTGGCTCGGAGATCGCCCGGGCGACGAAGAAGCAGAACAGCAGGCACACGGCGAGGCTGCCTCCCAGGACTCCGAGGATCCACTTGCGTGCGTCCTCGTGAGTGACGTTCGAGTTTCCCACCGCCTTCTGGCTGGCCTTGTAGTTGATGTCTCTCAACTCCCGAAGCTGGGTGTTCACGGCGTAGAAGCTGTGGTGCGAGTCATTGGTGATGAGTTCCAGCGCCTCGGAAAACCGCTTCGACCTCGAGAGTTCGAGGCTCTTGCCGTGATCGATCAGGTAGTCCTTCCAGAGTCTCCTGAACTCCTCGAGCGCGAGACGCTCCTCCTCGGAGGAGCCGTGCGACTCGATCCGCGTGAGGCTTTGCTCGAGCTTCTCGAGGTCGTCACGCATCCGCCGCTCGTAATCGCGTTGGATCGCTTTGTCCCGAGCGAGGCAGTGCAAGAGTTCGGCACGGCGGAAGCTCGCCGCGCGATCGGTCACGTCGGCGAGAAGCATGATGCTCGGCAGCCGTTCCAGGGACACCTCATCGGACGCACCACGCATGGCATCCATCCGCGCGAGGGCGAAGAGGCCCTGGAAGGTGGAAAACCCCAGCAAGACGAGGAAGGCGACGAGGAGCTTCGAGGAGATACTCAGGTCGTGGAACCAGCGCATGGAAGGGGAGCGTGCTCCATTCTTCCAGACGGGACCAGGACGAGCGCCCGTTTGGGAGACGCCACGGGCGCGGAGTGAGTGGCCACTGGGACCCCCAGCGAGGAGCACCATGACCCGCGACGAGGGCGAGAAGAAGTAGTGGCCCCTGAGCGCGCGTGTGCTGAGAGCGCCCTATGGCCAGGTCAGGACGAGGCCCACGCCGCTGGGGGCGGGCGCCAGCCGGGCGGTGAGCCTCGAGTTGATGTTGGAGTTGAGCACCCACAGCACGGTGTCGAAGAGCAGCAGGAAGCCGCCCTGCAGCAGCAGGCTCTTGCCCCAGCCACGCAGCCGCGCCGAGTCCGTGCGATAGCCGCGCTCCAGGAGCAGGCCCCCGAAGGCGATGTAGCCCACGTCCAGTCCGGCGTTGAGCAGCAGGAGCTTCTCCATCTTCTGCCCCTCGGAGAGGCTGCGCGCCAGGTCCCAGGACCCCGGAGAAGCCGTGGCCTGCCCGTGGAGACTGAAGCCCGCGATGGCCAGGTTCACCACGTTCCAAGCCGCGTTGGCCTGCCAGAAGGCCCGCGTCTCATCCTTGGTGACGAAGTGTCCCGCCGTGCCGGTGCCGATGTTGAGCACGGCCCAGCCGAGCAGAACCGTCATGGCCGTTTGATTCATCCGCGCCGCTTCCCTGTTGTGCGTGGCGAGGAAGGACTCGGGAGACGTCGCTTCCGCCGCCTGGGCCGCGAAGGACAGACAGAGAAGGAACACGAGGACGAGTCCTGTGCGGCGAGGGGGTGAGTCGATCATGGACGGCTCCGGAGTCGAGGGGAGTGCCCGGATTCTTCACCGCCCTCCATGTCTCGTGGTGGGAGGGAGCGCCGGAGTGCCCGGTTCCATACAGCGGCCCGTGACCCGAGGCTCGCCAATCTCCAGCGAGCGGCGACGCTGCCGTGGACGGACGGGGGGGCGTTGCGCCGTCCGCGAAGCTTCCGAGCCCTGGCCCGTGCTGGTGGAGCGGTGCTTCAGTGGAGAGCGATGAGCGGGAGTGTGCCCGTAGAGGCTGTGAGGGGACCGAGCTGCCAGGCTTTGTCTGTACTCTCACCGCATAGGGGCTGTGTCCGCTTCCGGTTTCGCCTCACCGTGGCCGCCTACGGTGCCGCGTGGCACGCTCGCGGCGGGGACTCGCGGTGCTCCGCCGAGGGCATGCCCGTGAGGCGGCAGGGCAGCAGCACGCGGGTGGGGACGGCATGCACGGTGCTCACCCCATCCCCGATCTTCGAGAAGGCGTTGCTTCCCCAGCTGAGCGCCGTGCCGTCGACGAGCATCGCCAGGGAGTTTCCATCGCCGGCCGCGAGGGCCACCGCCCGGCCCTTCACACCCGTGACCTGAGCGGGCACGGCCCGGGGCTCCACCGTGCCATCCGCGAGCTGGCCGAACTGGTTGTCGCCCCAGGCCCAGACGGTGCCGTCCGTGCGCAGCGCCAGCGTGTGCCAGTCACCGGCCGCGAGAGCCGATACGTCCGTCAGGCCCTCCACCCGCGCCGGTGTCGGCCGGATGTAGTACGTGGAGTCCCAGAGATGGCCATCGCCGACCTGGCCCTGCCGGTTGTAGCCCCAGGCCCAGACGGTGCCGTCCGCGCGCAGCGCCATCGTGTGGAAGGCGCCACTCGCGATGGCCACGACGTTCGTCAAACCCGGCACCTGGAAGGGGGTGAGCCGGCCGAGCCGTGTTCCATCCCCGAGCTGGCCGAACTGGTTGTCGCCCCAGGCCCACAGGGTGCCGTCCTGGCGCAGCGCGAAGGAGTGCATGCTCCCGGTCGCGACAGCCACCACGTTCGTCAGGCCCGGCACCTGGATGGGGGCTGGTTGGCGCAGCTTCGTGCCATTGCCGACCTAGCCGGAGAAGTTCTCGCCCCAGGCCCACACGGTGCCATCCGCGCGCATTGCCAGGACATGTCCCGAGGCACTATCGGGGGCCACGGAGAGGGCCGTGATGCGGGTCAGGCCGGGCACCGGACCGGGGGTTCTCCGGGGGGTGTTCGTCCCGTCTCCGAACAGGCCGTACGAGCCCCAGGCCCAGACGGTGCCGTCCGCACGCAGCGCGAAGGAGTAGTCGAGCCCGAGGGAGACGGCCACCGCGTCCGAGAGGCCCGACACCCGAGTGGGCTCGGTGCGCGTCTCCGTCGTTCCATCGCCGAGCTGGCCGCGGTGGTTCGAGCCCCAGGCCCACAGCGAGCCATCCGCGAGCACCGCCAGGGCGTGGTCTCTGCTGAATGCGACGGACACCTCGCTCCCCAGGTCCTTCAGTGGCACGGGGACGGTCCGCAGGTTCGAGCCCGTCCCCAGCTGGCCGAACAGGTTGTTACCCCAGCCCCACAGCGTCCCGTTCCGGCGCAGTGCCAGGGCATGGCGACTGCCCGCCGCGATGGCCACCACGCCCTTGAGGTCCTGGACCTGGGCCGGGGTGGTCTGGAGGCCCGACGTTCCACCGCCCCCCATCAGGCCGTTCCTCCTGTCGCCCCAGGCCCAGACGGTGCCATCGCGGCGCAGCGCCAGCGAAATCAGGCCGTTCCCCGAGATGCTCACCACGTTCGTCAGGCCCTGGACCCGCACCGGGGTGGAGCGCTGCTGGTTCGTCCCATCCCCGAGCTGGCCGTACTGGTTGTCGCCCCAGGCCCAGACGGTGCCATCGCGGCGCAGCGCCAGGCTGTGTCCGGTTTCGTTGATCGCGCCCGAGGAGATGCCACCCGCCGCGATGGCCACGACGTCCGTGAGGGCCGTGACCTGCGCGACCGTCACGCGGCTCACGGTGGTCCCGTCACCGAGTTGGCCGGTCTGGTTGCTACCCCAGGCCCAGACGGTGCCATCCGCGCGCAGTGCCAGACGGTGCGAGGGGCTGGTCGCGATGGTCGCGATGTCCGTGAGGCCGGGGATGTGGGTGGGCTCGAGGAGGAAGACGCCCCCGGCTGCGCCGAGCTGGCCGTACTGGTTGTCGCCCCAGGCCCAGACGGTGCCGTCCCGGCGCAGCGCCAGGGAATGGGACTCGGACGCCGCGATGGCGGCCACGTTCGTCAGTGACGGAAGCTGCTGGGGCGTTGAATGCCCCTCCCACAGCTCGCCCATTCCGAGCTGGCCGTACTGGTTGTCGCCCCAGGTCCAGACGGTGCCATCGCGGCGCAGCGCCAGGCTGTGGAGATCGCCATTGGCGACAGCCTCGACGTCCTGGAGCCCAGGTACCCGGATGGGCGTGGGACGTGCATTGCCCGTTCCATCCCCGAGCTGACCGGACCGGTTGTCGCCCCAGGACCAGAGGGCGCCGTCCGCGC
The DNA here is from genome assembly GCF_044360685.1 of Cystobacter fuscus. Lineage (GTDB taxonomy): Bacteria > Myxococcota > Myxococcia > Myxococcales > Myxococcaceae > Cystobacter > Cystobacter fuscus_C. The sequence goes on from NZ_CP043491.1 coordinate 4,674,183, forward strand.
CCACCGCGAGGGAGTGTGCCTGATGGGTTGCGAGCTTGTTTCCCGCGGCCGCATCCCAGGCGCTCCCGGGGAAGGGCACGTCGTCGGCGCTCGCGCTTCCGGCCCACAGCAGGGCGCCGAGCAGCGATATCCACTGGGCCCCCGCATGGTTTGCTCTTCGTTGCATGTCATCCTCACTCGAGTCGACTCGGGTTCGAGGCAACACGAGGCCTGGACGGCCTTTACCGTCTGTGTCGACCTGGACTGGGCCCGTGCGCCGCTGGCCGCCTTAGCAGGGGCCGTGCCAGGGCGGGCGAGCAGGTAAGCCCTCGCAATCCTTGAGCACGGCCCGCGAGCGTCCCGCGCGGGATGACGTTTTTCGTCTCGGGGTGACCGTTCACGGCAGTGGGCCGTTGAAACGCGAAAGGCCCCAGGTCCGGGACTCAGGCGAAGCGCTCCTTGAAGCGCCGCTCGCCCTCCGCGGTCCCGATGAGGATGAGCTCGGCGCCCCTGGGGATGGGCTGGCTCGGGTCGGGGTTCACCACCGTCTGCTCCGGCATCTCCAGCGCGATGACGCTGCAGCCCGTCTCCTCGCGGATGCGCGTGTCGCGCAGCGAGCGGCCGATGACCTTCGCCGAGGCGGGTAGCGGAAGACGTCCAGCCCCTCGGCCAGCATCACGACGTCTCCCTGCTCCAGAAGAACTGGATGAAGGTGAAGGACAGCAGGACCGGCCAGACCCGGCGCACAGCCAGGTCCCGCGGAGGGGCCTCGCGTTCGTTCCGTCCAAGAGCACCGAAAGATCCGCCGACCCGTGCGCAAGCGGCGCCCTTCCCGCATGGCGAGAGACGGGAATAGATGCAACCTGGTTGCCCAAACATTTCCCCCTGGAGTCAATCATGTTCATCCGTCCGTCCGCCTCCTTGTTCGCCGCCATCGCCTGTTCACTTGTGTTTCTCGGATGCGGAGGAAGGTTCTTGAAATCGCCGGAAGGTCCCGAGGCTGTTCCCCTGGCCAGGCAGGCGCCCGCCACCCACGCCCCGCTGGCCGACGCCGCCAGGGCCCTGGCGGGGACGTGGCGCTGTAACGGAGCGATCTACGGGGGCGATGGAGCGGCCAGCCCAAGCAAGGTCACCCTCAACGTCAGCCTTGGCCTCGACAAGGCATGGTTGCAGACCGAGTTCGTGGTGTCGTCCGGCAAGTACAAGTACAACTTCAACTCGTACCGCACGTTCGACACCTCATCGAGCAAGTGGGTGAACGTCATCGTCGACAACCTGGGCGGTCACGCCGTGTCTTCGTCCACGGATGGTGTCATCTGGACCGGTGAGTCGAGCGGCCCCATGGGCAAGATGGAGATCAGGGACACCGAGACCCTCGTATCGCCAGGCGAGGTGAACATGCTCGGCCAGTACTCGCTGGATGGCAGGAATTGGAGCACTGGCTACGAGCTGTCCTGTAAGAGGTGAGCAACCGAGCAGCTCGTGCCGCGTCGCCGGCGAGTGGGTCCGGGCACTCATCCGCCGTGTCCTCACCGCGCGTGCGCGTCGAGCGGGCCTGAGCCCCGGGGGACACGGGCTCAGACCTGGGCCATGCCGCCGTCGACGAAGAGCTCGATGCCGTTGACGTAGCTGCTGTCATCCGAGGCGAGGAACGTCGGTCCCCACCCTGAGCATCAACGAACGGGAAGGGCAGGACACCTTTGAGTACCTGTCGGAGCATGTTCGGAATCCCTTCTCCATGAGGATGGCGTCCTGAAAGGGAGACACCATCCCCGGTGGGATTCGAACCCGTGAAAAGCAGAGGTGGTGCGCCACCGGGTGCTGCTCCCCCAGGTTTCTAGGCGAGGCCTTCGAGCACCCGGGACCAGTGCTCGCGCATCGCCTCGCGCGCCTTCGCGTCCGGCAGCTTCTCCATGTGCACGTGGAGGGCGGCGCCTCGTGCCTTCGGCACCACGGTGAGCTGCAGTGTCGCGGGTTTCTTCCAGCCGTCTGGCTGCCAGGTCATGCGGATGCGCTGCCCAGGCTTCACCACCCGGACCTCGCCGCGTACACCGGGGGATCCACGGCGCTTGGGAACTTCGTAGCCCGCTCCCGGCTCGGGCGTCAGCTTCGCGCCGGCACCGAGCCACCGCTCCGCCTGGGTGGCGATCCGCTCCCACAGTTCATCGGCACGCAGCGGCAGCGTGCGCACGACGCCCACCTGGAAGCCCGTGGCCGCCGTCTCGCCCACGACCCGCTTGCCGCGGGCCTGCTCGTACGCCACGGCAATGGACTGCTGCCACCACGTGGACTCCACCTCCCGGGCCAGGTGGACGACGAGCTGCTTGTGGTTCAGCTCGCCCGCACCCGCCGCGTCCAGCGCGCGCATCCACCCCTTCCAGTCCCGCCCGGTCGCCTCCTTCACGGCGCTGTCCGTCACGCGGTCGGTGATGAGCGCCTTCTTCTTCACGGCCGGGGGCTTCTTCCCACGCGCGGCAATCTCCGCGAGCCGCGCCTGCACCAACGTCTTCACCAGCTTCGCCGGAAGCGGCTTGTCGGGCGGGAAGGTCACGCCGCTCTTCGACGTGGTGTAGCCGTCCAGCTGCTCCTTCAGCGCCGGCACCACGCCGCCGCTGAAGGGGTAGTAGCCGCAGTGGGTCTTGAAGAAGGCGAAGCCAGCCACGGCGTTTCCGTCCACCTTGAAGGTGGGCATCCGGTAGCTGAGGGTCTCGACCGCTCCGGGAAGCAGCTTGCGGAGCTGCATGCGCAGCGCCCCCAGCGTCTTCTTCGCCGCCGGGTTCTCCAGTCCCGCCAGGTATGCGTCGATGGGTTGCGGACTTCTACGCTTCGTCGCCATGGTTTTCGTCCCCCGGGTGTTCCCGGAACGGATTGTCCCCATCCAGAGCCTCCAGCGCCACCGCGGCGTAGCGTGATCAGGCTGATGGCGCGGAGCCAGGCTTCTGAGGGGCTACACCACGGAGTTGCCGCGCACGAACGGAACCACTCCCGCGGCCTGGTGGAGCCGAGGCGTCTGCCCGAGTGTCCGCAGCCGGTCGTGCGCGATGACGATCAGCAGCGTGTAGAAACCGACGGACACCAGCACGTGCCACCACGCGTGGAGCTGCGGGTTGGGAATCCCCAGCGAAGGCAGCGTCTGATTCAGCGTGGAGCAGAACCTGATGTCGCTGAGCCACACGGCGATGGCGATCGCATACGAACCCATGCCGATCCGGAACAACCGCCGCGCTCGTGCATCCTGGCTCCGGCGGTGGATGAGGTAGACGCTCACCAGCGAGAAGCCCTCGAGTACGATGAAGCTCGCCTGGAAGAGGTAGAACTGGACGCGTCCTCGCGTGAACGCCGACAGGTACGTCGTCAGCAGCGCGTAACCGAGCAGGGCCCAGGGGAACCACCGTCCGAGCCTTCGCTCGGGACGGTTCTCCACCAGGATGTAGACCATCACGCTGGCCAGATAGAGCATCGGCAGCTCGTCCATCATCTGGTATTGGAAGAGGAGCGTCGCATGAAACGCGATACTTCCCAGCCCCACCACGCTCACGAGAGCGAAGGCCAGGAAGAACCGGCGCTCCAGCACCCGGCGGTGCAGCAGGAAGCCCAGCACTCCCGCCAGCACCATCGCCAGACTGGAAGCCGAGTTGAACAGCTCGCTGACATAGGAGAGGTGCTCGTAGTTCGTCTCGCACCAGTCGACCGTCGCGGTGTTCGTTCCCCAAAAGCCCGTGTTCGCTGTCGGCATAGGGGAACGGAACCTAGTCCTCCGTGGTCGCGAGCGCGAGTTCACGAGGAGATGCACGGCCGGCGGGATCTTCGAGCACTCAGGCTTCCGCGTCACCGTCGCGGACGCGGAGACGTCCCCGGGGTACTCGAGGACGTCCGCGCGTTCTTCAATACCCGTGCCGGAGGGGCACGCTGTGTCGACGACTCAAGGACAAACGCAGGTGCCCGTACACGCGTATTCACGCCAGCACGAGGAGCCGCCACATGAGGCGGCGCACTGCGTCTGCGTGCTGTAGAAGTTCTGGAAGTTGCACGTCCACTTCAACGGGCAGATGCCCACCAGGGCCGTGCTCTGGTTGGCGTCCTGCTCCCCGGTGGAGGCCTGCTCCTCGACGGCGGCGGGCTCGGACGACGGGACCACCACGGCCTCGGTGCCACAACCCATCAGGCCGAGGATGAGGCCCGCGATGGAGACAGCGAGAAAGGACTTGATACGCATGGAGGATGCTCCTGGGTTCGTCTACGGAGGACTGCCAGCGGCACGTTACTCTCGTGTCTTCGTCGGAGTCGAGGCCCAGGAGACAACACCAGGGCAGGGCGCACCCAATGATCCGGTCCATCGGGTGCGCCGCGCCTCACCTGGCTTCGCTGAGCGAGATCGCGTACACCTCGAACCTCGCTTCGTTTGGCAGGGTCATGGAGTGCACCTGCCGGGCCCGGTCGAGTGCGAGTGATTGGGCGAACAACCGCACTGGAGGCCCGTCCACGCCGCTCCCGGCCTTGATCCGATGAGGCATGTCGAGCACCACGGTGGTGCCGGACGGCGTGCTTCCCGCCCAGTCCCCCGCCGTGACCGGGATGTCCGTCTGGTTGCCATCCGTATACCGGACGGTGATCGCCGTCGTCACGGGACCATTGTGCGACGCGGAGACCAGGTGAAGCGTCTGGTAATGGCCCTGCGGAATGAGGATGCCCTGACCGCGCGCCTCCACGAAGTTGTTGGCGCTCCCGTTCGGCTCGGGCGCCGAATACGTCACACCCGACCAGGTGATGGGTCCGGCCCCGGGGAGCAGGCGTGCGTCGTAGCTCCAGCCCTGGCCATCGAAGTCGCCCTCTCGCGATTCGCCGATCGTCGCGGTGCCGTCATGGTTGCGCTCGTTCGTCAGATCCAAGGCGCATTGCTCGGGAATACCGGGCAGACAGGTGCCCACCGACCGTACCTCGATGGTCACGTTTCGGGTCAGGGTGTTCGCGCCATCCGCCGAGACGGCCACCTGGAGCGGATACACGCCCGACGGAGTATTCGCGGGCACGGTGATGGTGAGGGGCCCTGTCCACTGCACGGGCAGACGCTGGGACGACAGCTGGAACGAGGGGGCCGTGGCGGACCAGCCCGCCGGGACGGTCGGCGTCACGGAGACGTCCAACCCAAGAGGCGCCTGGCCGAGCACGTTCAGGGTCAGCTCGACCGTCTGTTCCGTGTTGCTCGTCGCGATGACAGCCGAGGAAGGCCGCACGGACGCGTCGACGTGCCGGCGGGAGTCCCCCTCGGCCTGATTGACCGATGGTGGCCTCGCGGCGCTCGAGGTTCCCCAACTCGAGGGCTCGCCACCGAGCGTATGCGCCAGGGTGCCGCCCCGCACGAACTCGCTCCACTCCAGGTAGGTCCGTGAGACTTCCTGTCCGTCGAGCGTCACGCGCTGGATGTACCGTTGGGTGTCGCTGGCGCCGGGCGCCGTGATGTTCAGCGTGCCACCCTGGCGGGTGCCGAAGGTCCCGATGCGGACCACGGCGGACTCGAACTGGGGGCTGGACAGGGCGAGGAAGTTCGCGCCACTCATCGTCGGGTACAGCCCGATCGAGGAGAACACGTACCACGCCGACATCGTGCCCAGGTCGTCGTTGCCAGTCATTCCGTCCGGCCCCGTGGTGAACAACGTCATCGCCGCGCGCACGACCGTGGCCGTCTTCGCGGGCGCACCCGCCCACAGGTACATGTAGGGCGCGAGCAGGTCGGGCTCGTTGTTCGGGTTGTACGTGGGCTTGCCGTAGTAGTCGTAGGGCTGGGTGATCCAATCACCGCGAGCGGTTCCCGTGGGATCGGCGAGCAGCTTGTTGTAGGCGAAGAAGGCATCCAATCGCTGTTCGGTCGAGCGCTCACCACCCATGAGCGCGACCAGCCCGGCGGGGTCTTGTGGCACCAGCCACTGATATTGGTAGGCGCCGCCCTCGTGGAACTGGTGGGAGGCCGCCACTGGATCGTACGGCGTCAGCCACGTGCCGTCGGCCGTGCGTGGGCGGAACTGGCCGATGGAGGAGTCCCACAGGTTGCGGTACCACTGCCCGCGCTCGGCGAACATCCGTGCATCGTCCTCGTGCCCGAGCCCCCGCGCCATCAACGCGAGCGCCGCGTCGGCCGCCGAGTATTCGAGCGTCGCCGACGCCGGGTGCACGCAGTCGTTGTCACCGCCCTTGTGCGCGCATTCGATGCCCAGGCCCAGACCGGACGGGAGATATCCGCGGGCGTTGTAGTACACGACACCCGAGCGGCCGTTGTAGGGCGAATCAGCGGGTGGGGTGATGAGCGCGTTCTGGCGCAGCAGCGTGTAGGCCTCCTGTTCATGGCCCTCGAGCAGTCCCCGGGCCCAGGCCTCGACGAGGAAGGGCGTGACGGGATCCCCGGTCATGATGTTGGTCTCGCTGTTGGCGAGCGCCCAGCGTGGCAGCCAGCCCCCCTCCCGGCCAATGGAGAGGATCGACAGCGCGATGTCCCGGGCGACCTGGGGTTCGAGCAGCTCCAGCAACTGGTTCTGGGGGCGGTACGTGTCCCACAACGAGAAGTTCTGGTACGGCGTGTAGCCACTCGCGGCGTGCACCTGGTTGTCGAAACCGACGTACCGGCCGTCCACGTCGCCGGCCAGGTTCGGGTGCAACTGCGCATGGTACAGCGCGGTGTAGAAGGCGACCTGCCGTTCGCGGGGCCCTCCGCTGATCTTGATGGCCCCGAGCTTGTCGACCCACGCGTCATGCAGCCGGGTCCGCGTGGCATCGAAGTCGAAGGACTCGCCCGTCTCCTTCGCGAGATTCCGTCTGGCACCGTCGAGCCCGGTATAGGACAGCCCGACCTTCACGGTGACGTCTTGATCCGTGGTCGCGTCGAACGTCGCCCAGGCTCCGTTGCCTCCAGAACCGGCCGCGTCCCGCGAGCCCGGTGCCGGAGTGGAGCCGCGCCAGGTGCCGTGGGACGCGAAGGGCCGGTCGAACGTGGCCGTGAAGTACACCGTGTGCTGGTCACGCCCGGCGCAGAAGCCGCCGGCCTTGATCCGGCCCTCGAGGGTCCGGTCCCCGACGACGTGGATTTCCGAGTCCTGGACCGCCTGGTTGGCCTTCCCGGTGTTGAACAGGACATTCGCGGCGGCCGTGGCCGGGAAGGTGAAGCGCAGCCAGCCGGTCCGCTCGGTGGCCGTGAGCTCGGCCTTGATGCCGTAGCGGGAGAGGCCGACGCGGTAGTACCCGGGCGTGGCCTCCTCGTCGTCATGCGAGTACTTCGACTTGTAGCCATTGACGTCGACGGTCTCGACAGCGCCGGTCGTGGGCATGATCGGCAATTCACCCATGACGCCGCAGCCGACACCGGACAGGTGCGTCTGGCTGAACCCGTAGATGGAATCCTGCTGGTAGTCGTATCCTCCCTGTCCGCCCGTGTCCGGGCTGACCTGCACCATCCCGAAGGGCGCACTCGCGCCGGGAAAGGTATTGCCGAAGTTCTGGGTGCCGATGAAGGGGTTGACGAATGGGGTGGGATCCACCTCGGGCTCGTCGACCGGGGGGGGCACGGTGCTCTTGCAGCCGACGAGCAGTCCAGCGACCGCCAGACCCGCCATTTTTCTCTTGCCACGCAACCACATGGACGGAACTCCTCGTTGTGACGACGTTGTCGGGAATACGCGTCTCCTTATACGCGGAGTGGCCTGCTTTGACAGCTTTTCACCCCGGCGACTTTTCACCTTGACAGCGCTCCACTTTGACAAGATTTCAGCTCGCCCCACCACTTGAATCTGGCGTGCGAATCCCTAACTTCGTGGCTTGGCTAACACGAGGCGAACCATGTCAAAGACCAAATCCCAATCCCATGTGACGTCCAAGGCCATTCACGTCGAGACGGCCGCAACGGTTCAGGGACCCGCCGCGACCAGCATTTCGGTGGAAGTCGACGAGGAGAGGCTCGGCCGCGACATCGCCGACGGCGGTCAGGCCGACCGGGCGGTCGCCATGATTCCCCGCACCAACGGAGGAAAGCAGGAATGGGACGAGGAGGAGCTGAGGCACTCCGGCCGACGCGTCACCGATGATGCTCGCGTCGTGAAAACTTTCAATGCGACGGTGAGAGGGCCGATCGACGCCAAGGAGTCCGGGGTCCCGGTGAAGGTCGAAACGCCCGCGGGTGCTGTCTGGTCCAACGAGCAGGGCACGCGCTCGACGCGGGACGCCGACAAGCCAGCGGCTGACGGGGATTGACACGGAGCGGCACCATCGGCCACGCCAGGGGTCCTCGGGAGCCGCCTCCCGGGGGCTTCTTCGTTTCAGATGCGGAAGCCCTCGGCGGGCAGTCAGTCGCCAGCGTCGGGGCTGGCGAGGTCGAGCCGCCGCGACATGTACCGCGCGGGCGACGTGCCGATCGCCTTTCGGAACATGGTCACGAAACTGCTCGCGCTTTCGTAGCCCAGGTCGATGGCCACGCTCTGCACGGAGGCTCCCCGCGTGAGCCATTGCAACGCCAGGATGATGTGAAGTTGCTGGCGCCATCGCCCAAAGCTCATGCCCGTCTCGTGAACGAGCAGGCGGTTCAGCGTTCGCTCGGCAACGCCAATCCGCCTCGCCCATTCCTTCATGGTCGAGCCGTCCGCCGGATGGGTGGTGATCATCTCGACGAGCCGCCGGAGCCGCGCGTCCGTGGGCATGGGAAGCCGCAGCTTCTCCACCTGCGCCGCCGCCAGTTCGTCGAGCAGCACGGTGACCAGCCGGGCCTCTGGCCCGTCGAGTGGATACAGTGCTGGCAAGGTTGCGGCGCGGAACAGCAACTCCCGGAGCAGGGGGCTGACTGAAACCGCACAGCATTCCCTGGGCAAGGTAGCGACCGCGTCGGGCTCCACGAACAGAGCGACCCCTTCGAGAGGTGCTCGGCCCTTGATGCTGTGGTTCGTATTGCCTGGAATCCACAGCGCTGACCGAGGGGGGACGAGCCACAGGGCGTTTGATCCCTCACACGTCACTTCGCCACGGATGATGAAGACCAGCTGTGCCTTGCGGTGCGTGTGAAAGCTCAGCTCCATCTCCCCGGTCACCATCTCCATCCCAACCACCAGCACGGGCCGGGCGACATCATCCGGATCGAAATCGACAGGGAGCTGGGGGATGTCCGGAAGGTGCATTCGGGATGGATTCAGCGCCGTGGCCGAATCTCGAAACAAGTTGACCGGGTTGCGTAATGCGGTCAAGCGAAAATGAGGTCAGATTCAAGGCAAGAGACCGATACGGGTCTGGGTGACCACCACGGCCACGCCTTTCATCCTCCTCGGAAGGAGAGAACATCGTGAGTAGGACGAGCGACCCGATCGCCACGGTTGCCGCGCTGGAAGCCTACATCGGCAAGGTGCCAGCGCCGGTGAACCTCAAGGTCATCGATCATCTGGACGAGGGCGCGCTGCGTTGGATCGCCGCGTCGCCCCTTGTCTTCGCCGGGTTCGGGGAGGGTCCCCTCATCGGGGTCACCCTCGGCGGCGGCCACCCTGGTTTCGCTGGGGGCGATGCTCGCGAGCTGCGGCTGCCCACCGCGCTGCTCGACGACCCGTCGCTGGCCCGGCCCGGCATGGGGTTCGGCTCGCTGTTCCTGCTCCCTGGCATCGGCGAGACCCTGCGTGTCAACGGCAGGGTGGCGGAGGTGCGCGAGGGAGAGATCCGCATCACGGTCGAGGAATGCTATGGCCATTGCGCCAAGTCGCTGATCCGCTCGGACTTCTGGGCTGCTTCGCCTGGCGCGGCCACGCCGCGGGACGCCGCGGCCTTCCTTTCCGCCAGCCGCTTCATGGCGCTGGCGACCATCGACGCGAAGGGACGCGCCGACCTCAGCCCCAAGGGTGATCCGGCTGGCTCGATGGCGAGTCTCGAAGACGGCAGGGCCTGGTTCGCCGATCGTCCGGGAAACCGCCGCGTGGACAGCTTCCGCAACATCATCGCCCAGCCGCGCATCGCCGCCGTGCTCCTGATTCCTGGCTCGACGCACGTCGCCCATCTCTCGGGGAGCGCGCGGCTCACGACCGATGAGGCGGTGCGCGCGCGATTCGTCGTTCAGGGCAAGACGCCGACGCTGGTCACCGGCATCGACGACCCCACCCTCGATCTGCGCGAGAGCCCCACACTCGTCCGCGCCAAGCTCTGGCCCGTCAAGGCGCGTCCCGAAGGCCTCGACCCGGCCAAGGTGTTCGTCGCGCACGGCAAGCTCAACAGCGATAAGGGCCTCGGGGCCAGGCTGGCGAGAGCGGTCCTGTCCGTTCCCGGCGTTACCGGCCTTTTGCAGAAGGGCTTGGAGAAGGACTACAAGACCAACCTCTACTGACGACGCGGCTCCGGCGGGCAGCGCGCGCCGGTTCGGCGAGGCCCCCTCCGGGTCAGAACGGCTTGTCACCGAGGATGGTGGCGCGGTGCATCACCCGCCGTTGCGGGCGGTAGTCGTCGACGGCGTAGTGCTGGGTGATGCGGTTGTCCCAGAAGGCCACGTCGTTCTCCCGCCAGCGCCAGCGGAGGGAGAACTCCGGGCGGGTGCTGTGGGCGAAGAGGAAGCGCAGCAGGGCATCGCTCTCCGCCGGCTCCAGTTCATTGATGCGGGTGGTGAAGCCGTCGTTGACGAACAAGCCCTTGCGTCCGGTCACCGGGTGGGTGCGCACCACCGGGTGGGTGCGCGGTGGGTTCTTCCGTTTGGCTTCCTCGAACCTGGCGAGGTCTTCCGGGGTGGCGCCGAAGCGCTCCAGGGGGAAGGAGCGGGTCAGGTCGTGGAGGGCGGTGAGGCCGTCGAGCAGTTTCTGCATCGGCTTCGACAAGGCGTCGAAGGCCGCGCTGCTGCTGGCCCACAGGGTATCGCCCCCGTAGGGGGGCAGTTTCTTGGCGGCGAGCACGGCGCCGAGGGCGGGGGTTTCCAGGAAGGTGACGTCGGTGTGCCAGATGGCGTTGTCACGCACGTCGGTGACGGCGGTGTCGAGCACCAGCACTTGCGGTTGCTCGGGGATGTTCGGGTAGATGGGGTGGATGTGCAGCTCCCCGAAGCGCGCGGCGAAGGCGGCCTGCTGCTGGGGCGTCAGGGGTTGGTCGCGGAAGAACAGCACCTGGTGCCGCAGCAGGGCTTGCTCGATGGCGTCCCGGTTGGAGTTGCTCAGGGGCTCGCGCAGGTCGATGCCTTCGACGACGGCACCGAGGGCGGGATTCAAGGGCGTGATGTTCAGGGACATCGTTCTCTACCTCTGCTGAAGGTTCAGTGACTCTGCCCATGCCAGGGCACCAGCCTGCGTTGCAGGGCGCGAAGGCCGAGTTCCAGGGCGAAGGCGATCAGGGCGATGACCAGGATGCCGAGGATCACCACGTCCGTGACCAGGAACTGCGCCGCCGACTGCACCATGAAGCCGAGGCCACTGGTGGCGGCGATCAACTCCGAGGCCACCAGGGTCGACCAACCCACTCCGAGGCCGATGCGCACGCTGGTGAGGATGTCCGGCAGGGCGCTGGGCAGGATGACATGGCGGATCAGCTGCGCCTGGGTGGCGCCCAGGGATTGCGCGGCACGCAGCCGGGCCGGATCGACGTTGCGCACGCCGGTGGCGGTGGAAATGGCGATGGGCGCGAAGATGGCCAGGAAGATCAGCAGCACCTTGGACAGCTCGCCGATGCCGCACCAGATGACGATCAGCGGCAGGTAGGCCAGAGGAGGGATCGGCCGGTAGAACTCGATCAACGGATCGAAGATGCCTCGGGCCACGCGGCTACGGCCCATGGCGATGCCCAGAGGAATCGCGGTCAGCACGGCGGCGAGCAGGGCCACGCCGATGCGCCCCAGGCTGGCCCCCAGGTGCTGCCACAGGCTGGCGTCCATGTAGCCCCGGGTCAGCAGCTCCCAGCCCTTCTGCGCCACGGCCTGGGGGCCTGGCAGGAACAGGGGCTCGATCAGCCCGGCGGTGGTCACCGCCCACCACAGGAGCAGCAGGGAGGAGACAGTCAGGGCGCTGATGACGGTGAGGCTCAGCGGGCGGCGCGGAGGCCGGGCCGTGGGCTCGGGAGGGGTCGCCACGGCTGGAAGTTCGAGGCTGCTCATGCCGTTCTCCTCTTCCGCTCGGCGAAGACCTGGGCCAGGACGTGTTCGCGGGTGGCGATGAAGCGCGGGTCGGATTTGATCGCCCGGGCGCTCTCTCCGGCGGCATGGCGCTGGCCGAAGTCGAGCTCGAGGCGTTCGCTGATACGTCCCGGATCGGGCGACAGGAGGATCAGCTCCGTGGCGAGGAACACCGCCTCCTCGATGTCGTGGGTGATCAGGAACACCGGCTTGGACGTGCGCGTCCACACCTGGAGCAGCAGTTCCTGCATCTGCTCGCGGGTGAAGGCGTCCAGCGCGCCGAAGGGTTCATCCATCAGCAGGACGCGCGGGTCCGCGGCGAGGGCGCGGGCGAGGCCGACACGCTGTTTCTGGCCACCGGAGAGCTGCCAGATGCGCCGCGTGTCGAAACCGGCCAGATCGACCAGGGCGAGCATGTCGCGGGCCCGGGCCTCGCGCTGGTCACGCGGCATGCCGGCCAGCTCGAGGCCAAAGGCGACGTTGCTCAGCACGTCCTGCCAGGGCAGCAGGGCGTCGTCCTGGAAGACCACGCCACGCTCGGCGCTGGGGCCGCGCACCGGGACGCCGTCGAGGGTGATGCGTCCGCCGCTGGGTGGCACGAAGCCGGCGATCAGGTTGAGCAACGTGGTCTTCCCGCTGCCGGACGGGCCGAGAGCGACCAGCAACTGCCGCGGCCCGAGGCTGAGCGAGATGTCTGTCAGGACCGGACCGGCCGCGCCGGGGTAGCGTGCGCTGATGCGCTCCAGTTGGAGTAGGGCCATCTTCTTCGTCTCGGGGAGGAGAGGGGAGGCGCGCGTCATTCCTTCAAGTACTTCGCGCTGACGTAGGGCGAGTAGTCGGGCCGTACCGTGTCGGTCTTGCCTTGCTCCTTGAGGAACAGGGCGGTGGCGGCAATGGCCCTGGCGGTCTCGCCTCCGAGCAGCCGTTCCTGGGCCCTGGCATCCGGATAGGTGGAGCCGGCCAGGAGTTCCGGCACGTCCACCGGGTTCGCGCCGGTCAGCCGGGCGATGTTCCGCACCGGAGCGGAGTCGGCGGTCCAGGCCTCCTTGTGGGCGGCGTAGTCGGCGAAGGCTTCCAGGCTGATCCTGGCGAAACGGGCGAGCACCTCGGGGTGCTTTTCCGCGAAGTCCTTGCGCGCGACCCAGACCTCGAAGGTCGGCGCGCCCCAGGAGCCGACTTCGGCGGCGGTGGTGAGCACCTTGCCGCTCTTCTTGATTTCGCCGAGGGCCGGTGACCAGACGAAGGCACCGTCGATATCACCGCGCTTCCAGGCCGCGGCGATCTCGGTGGGGTTGAGGTTGATCACCTTCACCTTGGTCGCGTCCAGCTTCCAGTGCTTGAGCGCGCCGAGCAGGCTGTAGTGCGAGGTGGAGACGAATGGGGTGGCGATGGTCTTACCCACCAGATCCTGGGGGGTGTTGATATTGCTGCCATGACGTACCACCAGGGCCTCGGCGGAGTTGATCTGCGCGGAGACCAGGAAGGTGACGATCGGCAGGCCTCGGGTGGCGGCGGCGGCCAGCGGGCTGGAGCCCAGGTTGCCGAGCTGCACGGCGCCGGAGGCCATGGCGGTGATCACCTCCGCGCCGCTGTTGAAACGCCGCCAGTCGAGCTTCTGACCGATGGCCTTCTCGTAGGTGCCGTCGGCTTGTGGCACCTTGGTCGGGTCGATGCCCGTCTGGTATCCGATGACGATGTCAGCCGCCTGGGCGGACAGTGCCAGGCAGCCCCCCACCAGGACCGCCAGCAACCGATGGGGAATCAGGGATGCGCTCATGCGGGATGCTCCTCGAACACGGAATAATCAGCGTGTTCGAGGATTCGCCCGGAGATAAATAACCTTTTCGCATGAGCATATGCTCGCCAGCGCCCTGGCCGTGTGTCTGGCGCCAAGGCGTCGCGGACCTCATCGCGTGTCCCAGGCGTTACAGCGTCGGTGACGACCGCACCATGGTGACGGAACGTCTCGCCGCCTGGAGCCGGGTGAGTATCCTGCCCGCCCATGGATCTGCGAATCGTGCTCGGGCTCGTGCTGATGCTGGTGCCGCCAGCGTGGAGCCAGCCGTCGGCTTTCACTGCCTCGGACTTCGAGGGCCGCATGGCGGCCACGGCGCGAGCCTACGAGGACCTCGACTACGAGCACGCGCTCAAAGAGCTCGACGGCGCCAGCCTCCTCGCGCGCGACGATGGAGAGCGGGCCCGGGTGGCCATCTACCGGGGCCTCGTGCTCGGGGACCTGAGGCGGCGCCAGGCGTCCATGGCGGCCTTCCGCGCCGGCCTGATGCTGCGGCCCGATGCGAGCCTCCCGGTGAAGGTGTCCCCCAAGGTGGCGCGCGACTTCGAGGACGTGCGCCGCGAAGTCCAGCGCGAGCTGGCCCGCAACCCGCGCCCACCGTCGGACGCGCCGCGCGCGGTGCCGGACGCGAAGCTCGCGGGGACGCCAGCTCCCGGGCTCGTCCCCTCCGCCGGGGCGCAAGCGCAGGTGAGCGCCCCGCGCTCCACGCCGGTGCTCCCCCTGGCGCTGCTGGGGGCGGGCGCGGCGCTCGGCGGCGTGGGCGGCTACTTCGGCCTGAGGTCACGCGGCAACGTGAGTGATGCGCGCGAGGCCGTCTTCTACAGCGACCGGCAGGCGCACCTGGACAGCGCGCGGGGACACGCGCTCGTGGCCAACGTCCTCCTGGGCGCGGCCGTCACCGCCGCCGCGGGAGCGGCCGTCACCTGGTTGCTCGCGGACAGGACGACGCCATCGCCGCGGGCGGAGGTGTCGCCATGAAGCGCGCCGTGGCCGTGGGACTCGGGTGGCTCTGCATCACCTGCACCGTGCCGGACATCGAGGAGCTCGAGGCCGAGCGCCCGAGCATCTGTGACGCGGACCACCCCTGTCAGGTCCGAGTGCAGCTGTCCTACGACGGCTTCCGTCCGGGCTGCGTCACGCTGCGGCTCACGGACGCGGAGTCCTCCTCGAAGACGCTGGAGCTTCCGGTGGAGCCTCCGGTGTTGGAAGGCAAGGGCACCCGCGAGGTGGGCTTCGTTCGCAGGGTCGACTGGAGCCACACCGTGGTGGTGACGGCCTCCGCACGCGAGCGCTCGTGCTCCGGACAGGAGGTGGCCACCGCGACGGCCCGGGTGGAAGTTCCCAAGGAGGGGAGTGTGGAGGTCCCCCTGGGCCTGGGCGCTCGCGACGAGGATGGGGACGGCTACGTGAGCGCCGCCACCGGGGGCACGGACTGCGACGACCACTCCGCCTCCATCGCATCCGGCCTGGAGGAGCGCTGCGACTTCCTCGACAACAACTGTGACTCCCGCGTGGACCCGGACCCCGTCTGCGCCGGCGTCGAGTGGAGGACGACACCGCGCCTTGACGGAGTGGCCCTCCGGGACGTGGCCCCTCACGCGCGCGGCCGGGCCTGGTTCGTGAGCAACAGTGGCGTGCTCGCCTACGTCAGCCGCGAGGCCGACGGCGGCTTCGACATGCGGCGGTTCGGCGATTGCCCAGGGGAGTGGTCCACCGCCTGGGCGCGGCCGAGCGACGGGCGCGTCTTCGTGGGCTCCTGGCAGGGCCAGCTCGCCACGCGGACGACCATCGTCGGGGCGCCCTGCACGCTGACGCCCTTCGACGGGGGCGGCGCGGCCATCCAGGACATCGTGGGGTTCGAGGGAGACGCGGGCACGACGCTCTACGCGGTGAGCGAGTCCGGGGACATCCTCCGCTGGGACTACCCGGCGGACCCGGTGCGGGTGGCTCACGTGGACGCGGACCTGCGCTCCATCCACGGGCTCGACCCGCGGACGCTCATCGCCGTGGGGACGGCCGGGGTCAAGCAGCCGGTCGCCTACCACGCCAACCCGGATGGTGGCACGTGGTTGCCGGAACAGCTGCCGCCGTCCTCCGCGGGGCAGGATGCCCTCCAGTCCGTGCACGTGGTGAGCCCGGGCCTCGCCTATGCCTCGGGAGACCAGGGACTGTTGCTGGAGCGCGAGGGGGGCACGTGGACCGCGAAGCCCTCGTACCCCATCTTCGTGGACGGCGGCGTCGCCCCGGACATCCTCGACGTGGTGTCTTTCGGGAGGGGCTCCGTCCTTGGCCGCCTGGACACGGATGACATCGTCCGCTTCGACGGGACGCGGTGGCTGGACTTCCGCTTCGGTACGCAGGGCTTCACGAGCCTCGAGGCGCTGTCGTCGGACGAGGTCTGGAGCGTGGCCGAGGACGGCACCGGCTTCTACTGGGGGCCGTAGCCTCGCTGGCGCGTCGGGCGCGATGACCCGAAAAATGAGCCATCCGTCTCCTTCTGCCTGAACCTGGCGGCGCGGCCCGAGGAGGGCCGCTTGACCAGACATCGTGCATTTCGGAGGCGTTATGCGGCGTCGTGCGTGTGGTCTGTCCGCCACGGTGGCGGCCATCCTGTTTCTGGGAACCGCCTGTGGTGAGCGTGACGCCCCGCTGCTGGCGATGAGCGAGAGTTCGTTGGCCGCGGCCTGCACCGGGTGGGCCGAGGGGACGAGCTACACGGTCGGGCAGGTGGTGACCTACCAGGGGGCGACGTACACCGCCCGGGTGGCCCACACCGCGTATCCCGGGGCCAATTGGAACCCGAGGGATACGACCACTCTCTGGCAGCCAGGAGGGAGCTGCGGTGGAGGAGACGCCGACGGAGGTACGGGCGGCGGCACGGATGCTGGCACCAGCACGGACGCTGGCACCAGCACGGCCAGCCCCTGGGCCGCCAACACGCAGTACGCGGTGGGCGACGTCGTCTCCTACGGTGGTGTGAAGTACCAGTGCATCTTCGCCCATACCTCCGCGCCAGGCTGGGAGCCGTCCAATGCTGCCACCCTGTGGAAGGTGGCTCCGTCCGACACGGGGGGAGGTAACGGCCCCACGACACCCTTCTGCGCATCCGCGTGGGTGGCCACCAAGATCTACGCGAAGGGGAAGGTCGTCGGATACAACGGCAAGGCCTACCGCGCCCTGGCCGACGTGCACGGCATCAGGCCCGACGACACCATCTACAACATGTGGGAGCTCGTTGGCGTTCCGGACGAGGCCCTGTGCCCGGTGTCCATTCCCAACACCATCGACTACGGCCAGCCGTCGGTGGTGACGGGCAATACGCGCGCGGGCAGCGTCGCGCCTTCGGGACCCATCGGCGCGGCCCACCCGGTCTCCGGCACCGGCAGCGGCGGCACCCGGGGCGGTATTGATCCCTCGAAGGACCCGGGCGGCAACCACCCCGGTTTCGACGCGGACACCGGCGCGCGCGTCTCCAAGCTTCCTCCCGGGACGCTGCCACTCCAGCACAACGTGTATCAACTGAGCGCCGGACAGGAGATCGTCGAGTACCTCGGGGACTGGGCCATCTATGGCCGTCGCTTCGACTTCAACAAGCTGCCGGTGAAGAACGTGCACCGGCTCGTCTATGGGTTCGCGGGCATCTGCTTCCCGGCCGCGAAGAACACGCAGGACCCTGGCTTCCCCACCACCGCGCCCGCGGCGGTCAATCGCACGTGCAAGCAGAGCAACCTGCCGGACGGAGCCATGGCCGTCGCGGACTTCGAGGCGGCCTTCCTGCGCGTGCTGCCGGGCCAGACCGGAGGCAAGGTGACGGGCACGGAGCCCATGTATGACCTGGACCCGAAGGACGTGGCGGGCGTGTTCGGCGTCCTCTACAAGCTGCGTCAGGAGAATCCGCACCTGAAGCTGGATCTGTCGGTGGGTGGGTGGACCCTGAGCGAGGGCTTCCCGTGGATGGCGCACGACCCGGTGCGGCGCAAGGCCTTCGTGGACTCGGTGGTCCGCTTCCTGGAGCAGTTCGACTTCGATGGCATCGACATCGACTGGGAGTACCCGGGCTCCGACGGCGCGGTGCCCGGGATGTCCCGTCCGGACGACCCGCAGAACTACCTGCAACTGCTGAAGGAACTGCGCGCCGGCATGGACTGGCTGAGCAGGAAGACCGGCAAGCAGTACCGCCTCTCCAGCGCCATCGCGGCCATCCCGAGCAAGCTGAAGCTCATCAACTGGGCGGAGACGAGCAAGTACCTCGACCGCCTGTACCTGATGACCTACGACTTCTCCGGTGCCTGGGAGCGCCAGTTCAGTCACCACACGCCGCTGCTCACCAACCCCAACTTCAAGGATGCCCAGGGCAACACCGCGCCCCTCTCCGTGGACGCGGCGGTCCAGACGCTGAGAGGGGAGGGGGCTCCGGCGAACAAGATCATGATTGGCATCGCCAACTATCACCGCGCCAAGGCCATCAAGCCTGGCGACATCACCGAGTACACCCACGGCCTGAAGGGCAGTTCCACCTTCGGCGATCTGAACGCCACCGGCGTCGGGCTCGTCCTGGGCGTTGCCGGCGTCGGCTCGTGGGAAGCCGGCGTGGTGGAGGGCTATGATCTGTATCAGAACTTCCTCGACAAGGACCTGAAGCCCAGGAATGGCTACCACCTCTATACGGACAAGGCCTCCAATGCGGACTACATGGTCAATCCGCTCGGCTCGTTCATCACCGTCGAGACGCCGCGCACCGTGGCGCTGAAGGCCGCCTACGCCAAGGCGAATGGCCTGGCCGGCGTGTTCGGGTGGCAGATGGAGCAGGACAACGGCTACAACCTCAACGCACTCAACCACGTGCTCGGCAACACGCTGGTGAGCAACCTGTCGGACGCGAAGCCACAGGAGCAGATCGCGGTCTGCGGTGAGAACGTGACCGCCGCGGAGTGCGCGCAGCTCAACCAGAGCATCAAATAGTCGTCTGCTGCGTTGTTTGCGACTTCACAGGACCCGCGAACCTCTTCCTTGCCCGGGAGCGTCTTGGGCGGGTCCGGCATACGATCGTCGCTGGCACCGGGCTCGCGATTGGTGCCCGAACAAGGGGGAGTCATGCACACGCGTCAGCCAACCCCGCCCTCGTGGCGGCCCTCGCGGAAGTCGTTCCACGCGCTCCTGCTCCTGAGTCTGGGGTGGAGCGGCTGCGGTCTGTTCGATGGCTCGACGAATACCAACCACGCTCCTTCCCTCACCGAGGTGACCGCCACGCCAGCCTCCGTCAACGAGGTCGCGAGCACCACCCTCGCGGTGACCGCCACCGACGCGGACGGGGACCCGCTCACCTATACCTGGACACAGACCCCGGCGACTCCCGTCGGCACCTTCGGCACCGAGACCGGGGCGAGCCGCACCTGGACGGCGCCCGCCGTGCCGGCCGACACGACCTTCACCCTGCACGTGACGGTCTCGGATGGGAAGGACGGCACGGCCGAGGGCACGGTGGACGTGGCGGTGAAGAACGTTCCCACCGTCAACCGCGCCCCCACCGTGGACGCGGCCATCACCGCGCCTGGCTCGGTGATCGCGGGTGACACCGTCAACCTCTCCATCGGCGCCACGGATCTGGATGGGGACATTCTCACCTATGCCTGGACGGTCGACCCGGCGGGCGCGGGCACCTTCACCAACCCCACGGCCGCCGCCGCGCAGTGGCGCTCCGGCGACCTCGCCGCGGCGACGAGCTACACCTTCCAAGTCACGGTCTCCGACGGGCACGACTCGGTGACGCGCTCGATGAACGTGGAGGTCTCCATCCCCACCTACGCCAGGGACATCCAGCCCATCTGGGACGCGCAGTGCACGCGTTGCCACAACAGCACCACCGCGAGCCGCGGAGGGCTGAACCTCGATGCGGGCAAGTCCTGGGCTTCCATGGTCAACGTCAAGAGCAACAACGCTCCCTGCGTCAGCACCAACCTCGCGCGTGTGCTGCCGAAGCAGCCCGACGACTCGCTGCTCGTGAAGAAGCTCATCGCCAATCCCCTCTGTGGTACCAGGATGCCGCAGGACAACCTGGCCTACTTCGACGAGCGCCCCGGCGAGCTCACCCGCATCCGCTCCTGGATCCTCGCCGACGCGCCCAACAACTGAGTCGCTGTGTGCGTGGTGTCAGGTGAGCGCGACGAGCCGCTCGACCATGTCATGCGGCGTCGGGAGTCCCGCCATCTCCTCCTGGACGGCGCGCGCTGTCGCGCGCAGCGCGGCGTCCTTCAGCACCCGATCGAGCGCCGCCTCCACGGGCTCCTGGTTCTCTGGAGTGGGGGAGAGCGATACGGCCAGCCCGCGCCGTTGGGCCGCCTCGGCGTTGTCCGGCTGGTCCGCGCCCTGGGGCAGGATGAGCTGGGGAATGCCGAGCGCGAGCGCCGTCCAGGTGGTGCCCGCGCCGCCGTGATGGACGATCGCGCCGCAACCGGAGAGCAGTTCATTGAGTGGCACCCAGCCGGTGACGCGCACGTTGTCGGGCAGGGTCCCCAGGGCTCTCAGGTCCGCGCCGCCCAGCGCGAGCACTCCCTCCACGTCGCGCCCGGCGAGCGCATCCACCACGTGCTTCACCACCGCCACGCCCTTCATCCCCGGCAACACCGAGCCCATCGTCACGCAGACCCGCGGGCGCGTGGGCGGCGCGAGCAGCCATGGCGGAAGCGCCCCGCGCGAGCCGTTGTAGGGCACGTAGCGCGTGGACCAGCCCGGAGCGAAGGCGTCGTTGCCGAGCATGCTGGGTGGAGTGGGGTGGAGCAGGGCCGTGGGCCGGGCCAGCTCGGGGGTGCGTCCATGGCGCTCGCAGGCCTCGGGAGTGATGAGCCACCCGAGCGAGCCGAACCGATCGGGATTCAAGGGCAGACCGGGCGAGTGTTCCACCACCGGCACTCCGAGCACCTCCGCGACCAGTCGGCCCAACACGTGGAGGCGAGGGTAGATGACGAGCGTCGGCCGGAAGGCTCGGGCGATGCGGAGCGTCTCATCCGTCATCAGGTCGGCCACCCGGGCGAAGGGGGAGACCATCCCGGGGACGGGCGGAAAGGGGGGACGGCCCTGGCGCGAGCCGGGAGGCGCGAGCCGCTGGTTGGCCTCGATCGTGCGCTGGAAGACCTCATCCACGTCCACGCCCGGCGCGGCATCGAAGGCGTGCAGCCCGGCGCGCCCACAGGCCTCGAGCCCCTCGCCCGCGGTGGCCACCCGCACCTCGTGGCCCGCCGCGCGCAGGGCCCACGCCCAGGGCACGAGGGGAAGGAAATAGCCGAGCAGGGGTGAGCTGCAGAAGAGGACTCGCATGACGTGCTCCGGAGATGAGGGATGCACGCCATCCTGGCCGCGGCGCCGCGCGGCGTCTCAGCGTGTCGTGCGGCGAATCGGCGTTTCGTGCGCGGCCGGGTTCTGCTCGGCGCGGAAGCGGCGGGGAGTGCAACCGTAGCGCTGGCGGAACATGCGCGCGAAGCGGCCCGGATCCCCGAATCCGCAGGACAGGCACACCTCGAGGATGGAGTCGCGCGAGGTGCGCAGCCGCTCGGCGGCACGCTCCAGGCGCAGCTCGGTGAGCGCGCGGTACGGGCTCGTCCCCACTTTGGCGCGGAAGCGCCGGAGGAACACGAAGCGCGGCAGCCCGGCGGCCCGCGCCAGTTCCTCCACGGAGAGCGGCTCGCCGAAGGAGCTGGCCATGAGCTCGAGCGCCCGGCGGATGCTCGGGTCGGGCGCGTGCTCGCGAGAGGGGGGAGGTCCGCGCACCAGGCAGTAGGTGAGGGCGTCACTCGAAGCGCTCACCTCGGGGTCGTCGATGTCGAGCCCGAGGGTGAACTGTTCGGCCAGACAGCGCGCGAGCCGGGAGAGCCGCTGCTCGGACCCGAAGACCCGTGGCTCGAGCGCGAGCGGGGATGGACGCTCGAGCTGCTCCGCCGCGTCCGCGAGCCGTTGGGGCGAGAAGCGCACCATGTGAACGAGCGCGGAATGGAAGCGGGGAGTGTGCTCGAGGGTGGTGGGGATGAGCAGGCACGTACCGGCGGAGGCCTCCACGCGCTGGCGGCCGGACCGCACCTCCATGCGCCCCTGCTCCACCCAGGCCAGCTCCAGCAAGGGGTTGTGATGCGTCGGCCCGTCGACGGTGCTTGGTCCATCCGAAACCAACCGCGTGACACCGATGGGGGGCGCGTTGCGGATCAACCGCGCGTCGCCCTTCAACCACTCCAGGAGCTGTTCACCCAACTCGTCCTGCATGGGGGACAGGATAGCGCGCCTGGGAAAGGGGCACGAGGGCCCTCACTTCAGCAGCGGAGCCAGCGCGGGCCAGACATGGTCGCGCAGCTTGGGCTGCACGGCGGCGATGGGGTGGATGTTGTCGGCCTGGAAGGAGGCGCGGTCCATGGCGATGGGCTCCAGCGACGCGCCCAACAACTGAGCCTCGGCGCGCGCTGTCCGAGTCGTCGCCGGACTCAGTAATTGATGGTCAGGTCGTGAAGGATGATCTCGCAGCCGGTCCTCGTGCCGGCCTCCTTGCCATCCGTGTCGCCCACGCAGGAGAGCTGCCACACCATCCGGCTGGGGGGCGTGAGCTGCGGGAACTGGTAGGTGTCGTTGGCGTGCCCGTAGTCCCTGTAACCGAACGAGAACTCCGGTGCGTCGGGATAGATGGTCACCGGATAGACGCTCTGGATGGGGCTCGGCGCCGTGAAGACGTGGTACCAGGGCCAGCCATCGACCTTGGTGTCGCCACCCACCTCGGTTCCCCGGATGCGCGACCCCACCCACAGCTCGGTGCCGTTGTTGCGCAGATCGATGTCCATCTCGATGAGCATGTTGGGACCGTTTCCGTCGAACTCGGCGTCGCCGCCGACCCGCGGCGGCACGTAGAAGGGCAGATAGAGACGATTGAGGACGACCGAGGTGAGCGGCTTCCCGGTGGTGGCCGTCTGCTCGGTGCCCTGGGCGGGCTGCTGCTCCACCGTGTCGACGCCGCAGCCGGTCAGGCTCAGCGCCAGCGTGGGCAGTGCGAGGGAAATGAGTTTGCGGAACATGGTCTACTCCTGTCGGTGGTGTTTGGAATGTGTGTGAATGGCCGGGGCCGCCCTTGGCGGGTGGCGTCTCGGGCACACCGGGCTGCCCGGGTTGCGAAGCCAAGGTACAGCGCCGCGCACTCGTGTGCCGTAACCGTTCCGTGAGGCGCTCCGCCGGTGCAGTGAAGCGGCCCGCCGGCCCGTGAGCCGTCTGGCCTCGAGGGGCTCGTCACGCGTGACCGCGAGCACGGCCCAGCAGGACATCCACCCGTTGGCGGTAGCTCCGGCTGAGCTTGAGGCTCGTGCCGTCCCGCAGGATGACCTGGTACTCGCCATGGAAGAGGGGACGCATCTCCCGCACCCGGTGGGCGTTGACGATGGTCGAGCGGTGGATCCGCACGAACTGGTGGGGATCCAACCGCTCCTCCAGTTCCCGCAGCGACTGGCGGAGCAGGTGCGTCTGTCCCTCCGCGTGCACCTGGACGTAGTAGTCCTCGGCCTCCATCCAGTCCACCTCGTCCACGGGGAGGAAGGCCACCCGGCCGACCTCCTTGAGCATCAGCCGATCCAGGTAGTGCGGCGCGGAGGGCGGTGGCACCAGGGAGGGGGTGGCGAGCGCCGCCCCAGGCGTCATGCCCAGCAGTCCCACGAGCTGGCGCGCCAGCACCCGGATCCGCTCGCCCCGGACGTGCTCCTTGGCGCGGGCCAGCACCTGGGTGAAGCGCTCGTCCTGGATGGGTTTGAGGAGGTAATCGAGCGCATGCACCTCGAAGGCCTTGAGGGCATGGGTGGCGGCCGCGGTGACGAAGATGATGGCGCCCGTGCGCTCGGAACCCGCTTCCCGCAGCACCTGGAAGCCATCCATGCCCGACATCTCCACATCGAGGAAGACGACATCGATGGGGTGCTGGCGCAGGAACTGGAGCGCCTCGGGACCACTGGCACACAGGCCCACCAGCTCCACCTCGGGATCCGCGGCCAGCCGCAGCCCCAGGCCCTGGCGGGTCGCACACTCCGGATCCACCAGCAGGACCCGGATGGGCTCCAGGGCGGTAGCTGCCCCCCTCATGACTCCAGGGGAGAGGCCAGACGCCTCCAGCATGTCGCCACGTTGTTTCAGTGCCCCCACGGAAAGAGCCACGCACACCTCCTCGAATCGAGATTGGGTGAGTGGTCTACGCGGACCGCGTGATGGGGCCGTGACGGTCGGAGCCCCGAGGGGCCGCGGTGTGGGCCCCTTCCGTGATGGTTTCAGGAATCTTCTCGATACATCAAGCAGTTCTAATCTACCGCGTGCGAGCAACCGCGGAGTCTCCCTCTCCCGTGGGCGATGCGCGCGCGGCGGCGAGGACCTGCTCACGCAGCCAGCGGTGCGCGGGTTCCTGTTGCCGATGCGGGTGCCAGAGTTGTTGCACCCGCAGCGGCTCATGGGGGAGTTCCACTGGCACCACGGTGAGCGGGAAGGCCTCGGCGAAGCGGCGCGCCACCCGCTCCGGCAGCGCGGCGATGAGATCGGTGCTCGCCAGGACCCAGGGCGCCACGAGGTAGTGGGGGGTGAAGAGCACCACGTTGCGGCGGAGCTTCGTCTTTCGCTCGAAGCTCCCCTCGGTACCGCCGCGCGGTGAGACATGGAGTTGTGGCAGCGACAGCTCGAAGCGCCGCGGCTTGCTCAGGGCGGGATGGTGCGCGCGGCCGACGAGCATGAAGCGCTCGAGCACCAGCACCTGCCGCTTCAGTCCTCGCGGCGTGCGGTCCCCCGGGGCGAGGTCGAAGACGCCGAGGACCAGGTCCAGCTCGCCGGACTCCAGCTCGGGAGAGGGGAAGTCGCGCGGGAGCGGCACCACGCGCAACTTCACGCCGGGGTAGTGCGCGAGCCGTGCCGCGAGCTGCGGGAGCACGAGGAGCTGGGCGTGGTCGCTCGCCGCCAGCACGAAGGTTCGGTGCGCGGTCTCGGGTACGAAGTCCTCGGGTGGTACCAGTGCCTCCTGGAGCTGCCGCAGCGCGAGCGTGAGCGGCCCGCGCAGGGCCCGGGCCCGAGCGGTCGGGACCATGCCCTGACGGCTTCGGACGAAGAGCGGGTCCCCGAGTGCATCGCGCAGTCGCGCCAGCGCGTTGCTGGTGGCCGGCTGCGAGAGCCGCAAGCGCGCCGCCGCGCGCCCCACGCTCTGCTCGATGAAGAGCGCGTCGAGCACGCGGAGCAGGTTCAGGTCGAAGGTGGCGAGATTCATCCCGTGAATACTGCTCATTCCCACATCCAGCATGCAAATGAGGCGCTGGGCGGGCACCTTGCGGTCGAACCTTCAGCGGAGGTGCTCCATGCGGAAGCTCATCGTGTTGTCGTTGCTGTTCACTGCGTGCGCGTCGTTGCCCCCGGCGGCGCCGCACGCCTTCGTGCCCCCGCCAGCTCCGGGCGCGCCGCTCCAGGTGTGCTGGGTCGAAACGGGAGGCGTGACGGTGCCGGGAGGGTACGGCGCGGGCGGCTCCACCGTGGCCGCCACCTGGGAGATCACCTCCGCGGCGCTCGTCATCCGCCACCCGAAGGGCGACCTCGTGCTCGATACCGGCATCTCCCCCCATGCGCACGAGGAGCAGCGGGAGCTGGGCGCCTGGGGCCGCTTCACCTTCTCGCAGACAGCGGGCCGCAACGTTCCCCGGCGGGACTTGAAGGAAGCCCTCACCGCGCTCGGAGTCACCCGGCCGATGGCGCTGCTGCTCTCCCACGTGCACGCCGATCATGCCGGTGGGGCGGCGTCACTGCCGGACGTGCCGGTGTGGCTGGCCGCCGAGGAGAAGCAGCTCATCGAAGCGGAGCTGAAGCACCCGCGCGGAGTGGCGCTCCCCGCGCATGCCCGGGCCTTGATGGGCCGCATGGTGCCCATTCCCTTCGTGGCGGAGCCGTACGCGAACTACGAGGCCCGCTTCGACGTCTTCGGTGATGGCACCGTGGTGGTGGTGCCGACCTTCGGGCACACACCAGGCAGCGTGACGACGTTCGTGAACGTGTCACCGGCCCAGCGCTTCGTGCACGTGGGGGACCTCATCAACCTGAGGGAGTCCATCGAGCGGAAGGTAGGAAAGTCGTGGCTGATGCGGCAGCTCACCGACGAAGACTCCGCGCGCACCCAGGCGGAGGTGGCGAAGCTGGTGCAGCTCCACGCGCAGGATCCGGAACTGCTCATCCTGCCCGCGCACGATCGCCGGGCCTTCGTGGAACTCTTCGGCGCGGACGACGGTGGGGTCCCCCCGTGCATTGGAGCACAGCCTCGGGTCTCGAGGGACCGGGGGGCACGAGGGCCCTCACTTCAGCAGCGGAGCCAGCGCGGGCCAGACATGGTCGCGCAGCTTGGGCTGCACGGTGGCGACGGGGTGGATGTTGTCGGCCTGGAAGGAGGCGCGGTCCATGGCGATGGGTTCCAGCAGGAACGGGAGTAGGGACACCTTCTGCGCCTCGGCCACGGTCCGGTAGTTGGCCGCGAAGCCCTCCGTGTAGGTCTTCCCCAGGTTGGGCGGCATGCGCATGCCCACCAGCAACACCCGGGCTCCCGAGGCCTTGGCCGCGCTCACCATCTTCTCCAGGTTGGCCCGGGTCTGCTTGAGCGGCAGGCCCCGCAGCCCGTCGTTGCCGCCCAGGGCGATGACCACCACCGCGGGCCGGTTGCGCGCGAGTTCTCCTTCGATTCGCGCGGCTCCGCCCGCGGTGGTTTCTCCACTGACGCTGGCGTTCACCACCCGCCAGCCGGGCGTCTCCTTGCCCATCCGCTCGGCCGTCAGCGCCACCCAGCCCTCCTCGGGCGCGAGCCCGTAGGCGGCGGACAGCGAGTCCCCCATCACCAGCACCGTCCGCTCGGGCCCGGCCTCCGCGACCGATGCGCCCAGCGTGGCCAGCCCCACGACCAACGCCACCACCAGGTAACCGAGCACACCGGCGGTCCGGGTGCGCATCCCCATGTATCCTTGGCTCATCCGCTGCAACTCCTCCGGTCCGCCGTTACAAGTCTGCGCCGCGAGCAGAGGCTCGCCTGAAGAAGAACCCAATATGCCCCACGACCTCGCGATGCACATCAAAGTCCAGCCCGACCCTCAGCGGTTGGCCCTCCAGGTGTCGGAGCTGGGCAAACGCGTGTCCCTGCCATCCGGCGCGCTCACCATCCTCGAGGGGGTGGGCTTCTCCATCTCCCATGGTGACACCGTGGCCATCGTCGGGGCCTCCGGCTCGGGAAAGAGCACGCTGCTGTCGCTGATGGCCGGGCTGGACACGCCCAGCAGCGGGAGCGTGTTGTTGGACGGCGAGCCGCTGTCCGCCCTGGACGAGGACGGCCGTGCGCGCGTGCGCGGCGAGAAGGTGGGGTTCGTCTTCCAGAGCTTCCAGTTGCTGCCCTCGCTGACGGCGCTGGAGAACGTGATGCTGCCGCTCGAGCTGCGCGGAGACGCGGACGTGGAGACGCCCGCTCGGGCCATCCTGGGCAAGGTGGGGCTGGGGGAGCGGCTGGGCCACTACCCGCGCCAGCTGTCCGGCGGAGAGCAGCAGCGCGTCGCCCTGGCGCGCGCCTTCGTCACCCGGCCAGCGGTGCTCTTCGCCGACGAGCCCACCGGCAACCTCGACACCCGCACCGGCCAGGCCATCGTCGAGCTGCTGTTCTCGCTCAACGCGGAGGCCGGCACCACCCTGGTGCTCGTCACCCATGACGAGCACCTCGCGGCGCGCTGCGGACGGCGGCTGCGGCTCGACGGGGGCCGCCTGGTCACCGAGGAGCGGCAAGCGTCATGAGATTGCTCAAGATGGCCTGGCGCCAGCTGCTCCGTGACTTCGCCGCCGGAGAGCTCCGCATCCTCCTCGCCGCCCTGGTGCTCGCGGTGCTGGCCGTGACGGCCATCGGCTTCGTCACCGACCGGGCCGAGCGCGCGCTGGTCCTCGAGGCCAACCGGCTGCTCGGCGGAGACGCGGTGGTGCTCGGCGACACGCCCCTCGAGGGGGTGGTGCGCGAGGCGGCGAAGGCGCCCGGGCTGCGAAGTACCGAGACGCAGGAGCTGCCCAGCATGATCCGGGTCGGCGACGCGGACGATGAGCGGCTCAAGCTCGGAGAGCTCCGGGCGCTCGGAGAGGGCTTTCCCCTGCGGGGCCGCTTCCGCCTCGTGGACTCGGTGGGCGGCCCCGAGCACGACGCCTCGGGCATTCCCGAGCGGGGCAGCGTGTGGCTGAGCCGCGCGGGCGCGGACGCGCTGGATGCCAGGGTGGGGGACATGATTGGCATTGGCGAGTCGCAGCTGCGGCTCTCCGCGCTGGTGGTGCAGGAGCCGGACGCGGCGATCGACTACTTCAACATCGCGCCCCGGGTGTTCCTCAATCTCGGCGACCTGCCCGCGACGGGGCTGGTGCAGGAGGGCAGCCGGCTGCGCTACCGCCTGGTGGTCGCCGGAGCGCCGGACGCGGTGGAGCGCTTCGTGCGCACCGCGCGGGAGGGGCTCGCGCGTGGCCAGCGCCTGGAGACGGTGAAGGACGCGCGCCCGGAGATGCGCTCCGCGCTCGACAGGGCCGACCGCTTCTTGAGCCTGGCGGCGTTGGTGTCGGTGGTACTGGCGGCGGTGGCCGTGGCCATGGCGGCGCGCCGGCACAGCGAGCGGCACCTGTCGAGCACCGCGGTGATGCGGTGTCTGGGCGCGAGCCAGCGCACGCTGGTGGCCACCCACGGTGGCGAGCTGCTCCTCGCCGGCCTCATCGCGAGCTCCCTCGGCGTCCTGCTCGCCTTCTTCCTGCAGTGGCTGGTGGGCAGGTGGCTCGCCGAAGCGCTGAAGCTGGACATCCCGGCGGCCGGCTGGGTGCCGGCGGTGCAGGGGTATGGGGTGGGACTGGTGGTCCTGCTGACCTTCGGTGCGCCCCCCATCCTCGCGCTGCGCCGGGTGCCCGCGTTGCGCGTGTTGCGCAGGGACCTCGACCGCACCGAGCCGAGCTCCTGGCTGGTGGGGCTCGCGGGCGTGGCGGGGCTGACCGCGCTGCTGTGGTGGAAGGCCGGCTCGGCGGGGCTGGCGTCCGCGATGCTCCTGGGCATCGTCGCCACGCTGGGCGTGCTGGCCGCCCTGGCGTGGGGGCTCATCTCCGTCGTGCGGCGGCTGCGCTCGCGGCTGCGCGGGAGCCTGCGCTACGGGCTGGCCAACGTGAGCCGGCGCGCGGCCACCAGTGTCGCGCAGGTGTCGGCGCTCGGCCTGGGGCTGATGGCGCTGCTGCTGCTCACCTTCGTGCGCACCGACCTGCTCGACCGCTGGCAGATGGCGCTCGCCAGGGAGGCCCCCAACCGCTTCATCGTCAACGTGCAGGAAGATCAGCTCGAGCCGGTGCGCGCGTTCATGGCCGAGCAGGGCTTGCCCGTGCCGGACCTCTTCCCCATGGTGCGCGGCCGGCTGGTGGCGCACAACGGCGAGCCGGTGAAGGCCTCACCCGCCGAGGGGGCCGCCAACACCGAGGAGGAGCGTCGCGGACAGTGGCGGAGGGAGCGCGAGTACAACCTCTCCAGCGCCACCACGCTTCGCGACGACAACCGCATCACCGCGGGCACGTTCTGGGAGCAGCAACGCCCGGAGAAGCCGGAGCTGTCCGTGGAGGAGGGCTTCGCCTCCTCGATGGGCTGGAAGCTCGGAGACCGCGTGGCCTTCGACATCGCGGGCCAGCGGCTCGAGGCCACCGTCACCAGCCTGCGCGAGGTGGAGTGGGAGAGCTTCCGGCCGAACTTCATCGTGCTGGTGTCGCCGGGCGCGCTCGCGGGCTATGCGGCCAGCTACATCACCGCGATGCACGTGCCCCCCGCGCGCACGCGCTTCACCGCGGAGCTGGTGTCCCGCTTCCCCAACCTCTCGGTGGTGGATGTGGATGCGCTGCTCAAGCAGGCGCGCAGCACCGCGGACCAGGTCTCCACCGTGGTGGAAGTGGTGTTCTACTTCTCGCTGCTCGCGGGCCTGCTGGTGCTGATGGCCGCGGTCAACGCCAGTCAGGACGAGCGTCTGCTGGAAGGTGGCGTGATGCGGGTGCTGGGAGGCAGCCGCCGGCAGTTGCGGCTCGCGCAGGCCTCGGAGTTCGCGGCCCTTGGACTGTTGTCGGGTCTCACCGCGGCGGCCGCCGCCTCTCTCCTGGCCGGAGTCATCGCCACGCAGGTGTTCGAACTGCCATGGCAGGCGGACTGGCGGCTGGTGGGAGTGGGGGGCGGGCTGGGGGTGCTGGCGGCGGTGAGCGCGGGCATGTTCGCCACCCGGCGGGTGCTGGACGCGCCGCCCTCGGTGACGCTGCGCGAGTTGCAGGGCTGAGCGCGGGTCCTTGTTGACGTGTGAAAAGGAGATCTGGGTGAAAGACATGCCGACACCTGGCGGGGATGCGACACGGGCACCCGCCGCCCCCCGTCGCTTTTTCTCCAGGAGGGGCGTGCGCATCGCCGCACGCGGCCTCCTCGCTCTTCTGGTGTTCGTTGCCGCGTTCGCGCTCTACTGGACGCTCTGGCCGGCCGGACGAGGAGAGGGCAGGGAGTGCGAACTCACCAGCGGCGTCCATGCCCTGTGTGGGCTCAACAAGCCCGAGGACATGCTGCGCCTCGGGGACAGTGATTGGGTCGTCACGGGCAACATGGGCAACAACGACTGGGCCGAGGGCGGCTTTTTCGCCATCAGGACGAGCGACAAAGCTTTCCGCGCCCTGACACCCGAGCTCTCGCGCCCGGTCGCGCCGACCTACCGGGACTGCCCCGGTGCACCCGATCCGAAGCTCTTCTCCGCGCACGGGATCGCGCTCCGTGCCCGCGGCGAGGGTGAGTACACGCTGTACGCGGTCAACCACGGCGGTCGCGAGTCGGTCGAGGTGTTCGACGTCCGGGTTTCCGCCGAGGGGCCCGAGCTGACCTGGACCGGCTGCGTGGTGCTGCCCGCGGAGCATGCGGCCAACTCCATCGCCCCCCTCCCGGACGGCGGCATCGTCGTCACCATTCCGCACCTTCCGTCTTCGTCAGACTCAGAAGGCGCGGTGTTGCGGTGGGGGCCTGGCGGCGGTTGGAGCGAAGTTCCGGGGACGCGCTTCAAAGGGGACAACGGCCTCCTCGTGTCTCCGGACGGCACGCGCCTGTACGTGAACGAGTACAACAACAGCAAGGTGCACGAGGTCCCCCTCGTTGGAGCCGCCACGCCCCCCCGGTCCGTCAACCTGGGCTTCCATCCAGACAACATCCGGTTCGCGCCCGATGGCTCCATCCTCGCGACAGGGCACCCGAATTCGATTGCCATCGTTGCCCTGTGTGGATTCGTCGTGAGGTGTGGCGTTGGGACGGAGGTGGCCCGCATCGATCCGTCCACCTTCCAGGCGGCCACGCTCTTCAAGCGAGGCGCGAACGAGACCTTCAGCGGGGGCACGAGCGCCATCGTCGTCGGTGACGAGCTCTGGATCGGCTCCTTTGTCTCGCGCGCGCTCCTGATCGTGCCGCTCGGCGAGCTGAAGCAGCCGCTCGGATGACCCGTCCGAGGACCTCGGACGCGGCCGTTGCCATCCCGAGAGATGTGTCGAAGTCGGTGGGCGGCGCACTCACGGGGATGGGTTTGCCAGCTTGTCGCGCTGCTGCTCTTCCATCGAGACAAGAAGTCGCGGAGGCGGCGGCTCCGCTCCCAGGGGTCGACGCGGGGGCGGGCTGGCATGCCCCTTGCGATGCATTCTTCCGTGCTGGCCAGTCCTTATCGGGAATTTCTACGGGCAACGAAAATCACCTGGGGATTCGTGACGGCGGGCGCCATCTGTTTCAGCCTGCTGCTTTTTCATGGCTTCATGAACGAGGACGTCCCGGTGCTGTGCGCGGGCCTGTCCACCGCCGTCGCCATCTATCTCGGGTGTCTCTATGTGGCTTCGCTCCTCGCCAAGCCCGAGAAGATTCAAGTCGCCTTCGATCGGCGTCTGCCCGTGAGCGCCCGCCGCACTCCCGAGGGCGGGAGAATGCTGACCCTTTACGGGGAAGAACTCGACCGGCTCGCTGTCGCATCGGGCTTTTCTCCGCTCAGCCAGTTCATGGCGCCGCTCCCCGTACCCAGGCAGGGCGCCGCCTGTCATGAGCCAGCGAGCGCGATACCCCTGGTCGAGGCACTCATCCGGGCGCTTGAGGAGTCACCCCAGACACTTCCCGAGTCAGCCCTCCTCCTGGTCGACTTGCGATACCTTCTCGAGCGACTCCGCGAAGCCCGGTCCGCACAGGCTCGGTTCTGCCTCATTCCGAGCGATACCTGGTCGGGCCTGGTCGAGACCAATCTAGGTCTTCACCTCTAATCAGGCCAGAAAGCCCGGTGAGCACGAACGCGCATCGGCCTGTTGCCCGAGCGCTGAAAAGACGACCGCCCCCTTCCGGCGGGCCAGAAGGGGGCGGGGAGCTTCAGCAGGGGGGCTCGCTCAGAAGCAGAGGAAGCGCACCTGGTAGTCCAGGCAGCTCTGGGACGAGGAGTTGACGCACGTGCCGCCGGTGGAGGCGTTGCAGGTGTAGCTCTGGCCGGTCTGGCTCCAGTCCACGCCGGCGGTGGTCTTGCACTCGACGGCCAGGGGGCTGGCGCACACGGGGTAGCCCTCATCGCGGATGTTCACCAGGGTCTCGTAGTCCCCCACGCCGCCGGGGACGTCGCGGTTGATCCAGCTCGTCCACACCGGAGCGTTGACCTGCACGGTGCGCTCGGTGAAGGCGTTGGTGAAGGAGCGGCCGTGGCTGTCGTTCAGGGCCGTGACGCGGACGGCCTTGGCGCCCGTGGACGTCCAGAACTTGGCGCGCGTGGTGGTGGTGCCAGGCACCGCGCTGAAGGAGGCGTAGGTGCCGTCACCCCAGTTGAACTGGGAGTTCACGCTGTCGGCGTACGGCCAGCAGGGGCGCATGCGCGAGCTGTAGGAGTTGGTGTAGTTGAGCGGCACGGTGGCGGGGCCGAGCAGCGTGGGCCGCAGGGCGCTGGAGCCGCCGCTGAGCAGATCCCAGAACTTGATGTGGCGGCGCGAGGTGCTCCACAGGTTGTCCCAGTTGGAGGTGCTGCCCACGAGCGAGGCGCGCCCGGTGATGAACAGGCGCCAGTCCAGGTCGAAGGTCAGCGCGCTGACGGTCTCGTTGACGAGGTCGCCGTTGGCGTCACCGCAGGTGTTGCCGTAGTAGCCCCACAGGTCGCCGTACAGGTAGGCGCGCACACCCACCTGCGCATGGGCGATCCACTCGCTGTAGAGGTAGGCGCGCACGGCCACCTGGGCCCAGAGCGTGGGCTGGATGCGGCCGGACACGCTGCCCGTCACGGGCTGGGGCGTGGCGCTGCCCAGGTTGTAGTTGGCGTAGCCGCTGCAGCCGCCGCTCGTGCAGGTGTAGTCGAAGCTGCCCGTGGCCGTCTGCTGGCCGTTGTAGGCGACGGTGCCGGTGGCGGTCGCGTTGAGGCTCAGGCCCAGGTCGATGGGCAGGTTGAAGCCGATGTGCACCGGGATGGGCCCGACGAGGAAGTTGAGCGAGCCCAGGCTCGGCTTGGCCACCTGCTTCTGCCAGTTGAAGGCGTAGCTGAGCGAGCCGTTGATGGACGAGTTGTTGCTCACCGAGGCATTGCCAAAGGCGCGCGCGTGGCCGAACCGGACGCCGTAGGGGATGCACACCCAGAAGACCTTGGTGCGCTTGATCTTGATGACCACCTCACCGGTGGCGCTGCCCGACATGTTGCCGGTGGTGTAGATGGAACCGGTGAAGCCGCCTCCCAGGTTGCTGGAGGTGTTGATGGGGGAGCTGAAGCTGAAGCTCTTGCTCTTGCTCTTCGACTGGTCGGAGCACGAGCCGAAGGGCCCCATGCGCTGGACGCCACCCTCTTCGTCCGCCGGCTCGGCGATCTCCTTGAGGTAGGGCGTCAGCTCGCCCTTCTGCTCGGCGATGAGGAGCTCGTCGACGATGCGCTTGTCGATCGAGAACACCTTGTCTTCCTGTCCCTTGGCCTCGGCGAACGCGACCGACAGATCCTCGTACAGCCCCTGGGACATCTTGATCTTCCGCAGGGCCTCGGGCGACGAGATGCTGTAGAACTCGCGCTGGTAGGCCACGGGCGTCTCGTCATCCGCCGTGACGCCGGTGATGATCTTGAGCTGATAGCCCTCTCCCTCCTCGATCACCTTCTCCGAGTAGAGCTTCGGGTCCGCCCCGGTCTCCTCCAGCTCGCCCTGGTCACCCTCTTCGCCTTGCTGCTGGGCGAACGCCTCGGCGCACGTCAGCAGGGACAGGCTCGCGAGCAGGCCGCGGGCAAGGGTCTTCCATCCACGGCGCGAGGCCGTGTTCACTCGGTAGGCGTAAGTCATGGCGTCTATCCTCGAAACGAGACAGGGACCCGAGCCACTCCCAGGGGGAGCGTGGACGCAACCGCGTCCGGCGGGCGGAGAGTTTTGTCTCATGTCTGTCTTTCCATTTCAAGTCTCGCTGAGTATTCTGTTTTTGTTGCCTCGGGAGCAACGCTGCTCTGGAAGCAACATGTTGCCGTCCAAGCAACACGTTGCCCGGGTGGCAACACGTTGCTTGGGCGGCAACAGCGTGTCTTGCATTGCGAGGGGGTGTGTCTGGGATTGAAGGCGGACGAAGGGCCCGGGGCGTTGGGGGGGCAGGGCTCCCAGGAGGACAACCGCGCGGACTCGTTCCAGGGCGGGGGAGGCCCACTCCAGGCGGCGAGGCGGTTGAAGGTGCTCGCCGCCGGGAGTTCTCGGCCTCCTGCTTCCGCTTCACTACCTGCTGCTCGTGCCGCTGCCGTGCCCAGGGAGGCGGCGGACGTGGCAGTTGTCCGCGCGCATCGATCGCCTGGACCTCGGACCATTTCCCCCGGTGAGGGAGCGCCTGTACGGGGCTACTGCGCGCCCGCCACCGCGCCGTTGAGCGTGAAGGCGTAGGTGCCCGTCTTGCCCGACTCGACGTTGAGGGTGAAGGGGATGGCCGGGGTGACGTGGATGCTCGTCACGCCCTCGGGGCCCTCGAAGGAGAGGGTGTAGGTGCCCGGGAAGAGGAACTTGAAATTGACCTCGAAGACGCCGTCCGCGTTGGTGTCCGCCAGGGCCACCACCGTGCGGGTGCCGTCCGAGTTGGTCAGCACGGCGTTGAAGTCGGCCAGGGTGAGCCGCTCGCCGTTGACGGTGGGCAGCGTGGTGCCGTCGGCCAGGGCCAGCGTGACGGCGGCGCTGCCCGTCAGGGTGATGTCCGCGCCCTTGATGACCGGGTGCATGACCCACTTGCGCAGGTTGCCCGCGTCGTGGCCGAAGCTCTGCGATACGTCGAAGTCCACCACGAGCACCTTCTGCTCGCCCGTCACCTCGAGCTTGTCGCCGTCCAGCTTCACCTTCAGGCCGGAGGTGCCGAGGCTCGGCGCCTGCAGATCGCCGTCCACCCGGGCGCCTTCGGGCAGGCCCTCGTAGTTGGGCGAGGTGGCGTAGATGCTGGTGGTGCCGTTACCGTTGTCCACCCGCACGTAGGCGCCGCTGATGACGAAGCGCAGCTCGCCGTAGGTTCCCTCGGGGACGACGGCGTCCCGCACCAGCGTCGCGGTGTCGTTGGCCAGCGTGAGCAGGTCGGTGGTGACCTTCTTGTCGCTCAGCACCAGTCTGCCCCCCTCACCCTGGAGGTAGACCTGGTCGATGGTGACGACGGCCTCCTTGAAGTCGCCGGGGGCGTCCTTGAGCAGCACGGTGAGCTTGCTGTTGCCGCTGCCACAGCCCAGCACGGGCAGCAGCATGACGGCCACGAGCGCGGTCAGTCGCGAGATGAAACGAGTCTTCATTTGGAGTACTCCAAGCTAAGGACGGGTCCGGCCCAACCCGTCGGGGGCTGTCGGGCTTCAACACCCGGCCCGAGATGCGGCGACCACGGCCCCGTATACATTTCCGGGCCCGTGGCGAGGGTGATTCAAGCCCGCTGCATCTACTTCGTTCCAGCGACAGCGAGGCGCACGGGCTTCACCCCAGGCGCGGGCCTCCTGCCGCTCGCGCCTTACCCTACGTCAATCCCAGACACATCGCTCCGGTTCATGCCCGAGATGTCCACGGTTCATCACTGACCCGAGGCGGAGCCGCACAGCGTCATGGCGAACGAGTACGCGAGGGCGGACCGGGCATCAAGCCGTCAGCAGTTGGATATTTTGATCATCAACAAGGGACGTGGGAGGGGGGACGTAGTGGTGGGCCACCTGCTCGACGCCTGTCGACGAAGATAGGCACCGGACGAACGGTCCTTTCGTGAGGCACTTGGTTCCAACAGCGGAGTCGGTTTGTGTCAGGGTGCCAGCCGTGGACATCTTGGAGCGGGCACGCATTGAATGGTTCGCGGCGGCGTTTGGTCTCATGGTGGGTACCACGATGGTGTTCGTGCCCTATGAGTTCGGGGCCGCGATGTTCCAATACATCTATCCGCACATCCGGCTGTTGGGGAGCCTGTTCCTGGTGGGCTCGGCGATGATGCTCGTCGCGCTCATGTACCCGGCCTGGCCCGCCTTCGTGGGAGGGGTGGGTCGTGCGTTCCTGCTGGGCGCGATCGCGGTCTACTGGTGGGCGGCCGGCGTCCTGCCCGTCAGCCTCACGGGCTCCATTCTCTACCTGTTGCTGATGGTCGCGCTCGTCGTGGAGCGGCGCACCCTGCGCCGGGGGAGGGGTCTGCTCCCGGTGTTCATCGCCGGCCTGGCGCTGTGCTTCGGCGGGGTGATGCTCTGGGCGCCCCAGGAGTTCCTGCGCTTCGCCCTGGCGGGGCTGGGCCCCTACGTGCGGTGGGTGGGCGTCCTGTTCTTCGTGACGGGGGCGTTGCTGGCCGTGGGGCTGTGGCGCCGCGAGCCGCGCTATTGCCGCCTGGCCCTGGGCGTCCTGAGCCTCCTGTTCCTGAACATGGTGATCTCGGTGGTGACGCGGGGCTCGTGGTCGGGGCTGAGCGTGTACTCCGTGCTGACCCTGTCGTGTGTGCTGCTCGTGACGGTGCGCCGGTGGCCGACGCTGGTGGGGGTGCGCTGGCGGCTCTTTCGCGGCATGGCGCTGGCGTCGGTGCTGCCCATCGTGGGTGTGGGCGCGGTGGCGTCGTTCCTCGCGCAGAAGGCCCTCGAGGAGGAGCTGCACGGCAATGCGCAACAGGTGGTGGCCGCGGAGACGGCGTGGCTGGAGCGGACGGCCCTCATCGCCAGCTCGCTGTTGCGCGTGCAGGGCCAGGACCCGGGCTTCATCGCCCTGGTTCGCGATGGGAACCGCGAAGGCATGGGGGAGCGGGTGTCGCTGTTGGCGCACCAGTCCGGGCTGTTCGACGCGGTGTGGCTGCTGGACGAGGCCGGGGACACGCTGGTGTCCTCCGGGTGGCTGAACCAGGCGGGCGGCAACTTCGCGCACCGGGCCTACTTCCAGGACGCGCTGAAGGGCGGCGCCCAGGTGCTGCTGTCGCGGCCCTTCCTCACCCGCTCGGGGCAGCCGTTCATCGTCTTCACCGTGCCCATGGACCTGGGCGCGGGCCGGCGCGCCGTCCTGGTGGGCGGGCTGTCCCTGGGGCGGTTGGGATTGCAGCCGACGCTGGCCTCGCGCAGCTACCACATGGAGATGTTCGACCGCCGGGATGGCAGCCTCCTGCGGGAGACGGAGCGGGGCGACGTGCTCACCCGGTCGCCGGTGCTGGAGCTGCTCGGGGTGCAGACGCTGGCGCGTCCGGAGGGACTCCTGGAGGTGTTCGACGACGCGGGGCGCCGGATCGTGGTGGCGCACGCGCAGGTGGCGGGAACGCCGTGGACGGTGGTGGTGACCGCGCGGCTGCGCGAGGCCGTCGCGCCGGTGACGCGCATGGGCGCCTGGGTGGTGGCCATCGCGGTGCTGGCGGGCGCCATCGCGCTCCTGTTGTCGCAGTGGGTGGGGCGAGACGTGGCGCGGAGGCTGGAGACCCTCCGGGACGGCTTCGCCGTGCTGGGCACACCGTCGGTGGAGCAGCACGTGCCGGCCCGGGGAGACGATGAGATCGCGCAGCTCGCCCAGGGCTTCAACGAGATGGCGACGCGCATCGATCACACGCAGAAGGAGCTGCGCGAGGCCATCTCCATCCGGGACCAGTTCCTGTCCATGGCGAGCCACGAGCTGCGCACGCCGCTGACGCCGTTGAAGGCGACGCTGGAGCTGCTCATCCGCCAGTCCGGGTCCGGCCCGGGGATGAGCCCGGAGCGGCAGCGGGACACCTTCGCGCGGCTGAACCGGCAGGTGGACCGGCTGACGCGGCTGATTGGCGACATGCTGGACGTGTCACGGCTGCAGTCCGGGCGCTTCACGTTGAAGGTGGCGCCCGTGGAGCTGGGGGCACTGGCGCGCGAGGTGGTGGAGCGCATCCAGAGCGCGCGGCCGGAGCGCGCGCGCCAGTTGACGCTGGAGGTCCCCGCGGAGCCCCTGGTGGGCTGGTGGGACGAGCAGCGCTTGGATCAGCTCCTCACGAACCTGGTGGAGAACGCGCTGCGCTATTCGCCGCCGGACATGCCGGTGGTCGTGCGGGTGCGCGCGGAGGCGGACGGGGTGCGGGTGGAAGTGGAGGACCGGGGCATCGGCATTCCCCGGGAGAGCCTGCCGCAGCTCTTCACGCCCTTCTTCCGCGCGCGCAACGCCACCGAGCACTATGCCGGAGGGCTGGGGCTGGGGCTGGCCATCTGCCGCGAAATCGTGGAGCGCCACGGGGGCCGCATCCAGGCGACGAGTAACGGGCCGGGCCTGGGCTCCTGCTTCACGGTGAGGCTGCTCCGGGCGAGCGTCGCGGACGCGGCCTGATGCGCCACGTGGAAGCAAGGGAGCCCCGATACCCGAGTACGCGCCATGCCCTCGGTCTGATATTCCTACCCGCGTATGAGCACCTGGTCCCCCGGTTCCTGGAAGACGAAGCCCATTACCCAAGACGTCCGCTACGAGGATCCGAAGGAGGTCGAGGACGTCGTCGCGTCGCTCGGCCGCCTGCCTCCGCTGGTCACCTCCTGGGAGGTGGAGCGGCTGCGTGAGCTGCTGGCGGAGGCCCAGCAGGGCCGCCGCTTCCTGCTGCAGGGCGGAGACTGCGCCGAGTCGCTCTCCGACTGCCGTTCGGACATCATCACCAACCGGCAGAAGATCATCCTGCAGATGTCGCTG
Source organism: Cystobacter fuscus (assembly GCF_044360685.1). GTDB lineage: Bacteria > Myxococcota > Myxococcia > Myxococcales > Myxococcaceae > Cystobacter > Cystobacter fuscus_C. Next base: position 4,713,179 of record NZ_CP043491.1, read on the forward strand.
GTGCTCATCCACGGGGGGCACCGGCCCGTCATCCGGGTGGGACGCATCGCTGGCCAGTACGCCAAGCCGCGCTCCAAGCCCACGGAGGTTCGCGGGGGCGTGGAGCTGCCCAGCTACTTCGGGGACCTGGTCAACCGGCCGGAGTTCACTCCCGAGGCGCGGCGAGCGGACCCGAAGCTGCTGCTGGCCTGCTACCACCACGCGGCGATGACGCTCAACTTCGTGCGCTCGCTGAGCGACGGTGGCTTCGCCGACGTGCACCACCCCGAGTACTGGGACCTGAGCTTCTTCCGGCAGGCCGCCGTGCCGGGCGAGCTGCGCGAGGAGTACGAGCAGACCACCCGCAAGCTCAGCGAGGCCCTGCGCTTCATGGAGGCCCTAGGCGAGCGCACCGTGGCGGACCTCACCCGCGTGGACTTCTACACCAGCCACGAGGGCCTCAACCTCCACTACGAGTCGGCCCAGACACGCCAGGTGCCGTGGCGCGAGGGCTGGTACGATCTGACGACGCACCTGCCGTGGATTGGCGAGCGCACCCGGGCCCTGGACGGGGCGCACGTGGAGTTCTTCCGCGGCATCCGCAACCCGGTGGGGGTGAAGCTGGGCCCCAGCGTGTCCCCCGCGGACGCCGTCCGCCTGGCCGAGGCGCTCAACCCGGACAACGAGCCGGGCAAGCTCGTGCTCATCACCCGCATGGGCGCCCAGAAGGTGGCGGACGCGCTCCCCCCGGTGGTGGAGGCCATGCGGCGGGCGGGCCGGCTCGTGCTGTGGGTGTGCGATCCGATGCACGGCAACACCGTGAGCACCTCCTCCGGCATCAAGACGCGCAACTTCCAGGACGTGCTGCGCGAGGTGGAGCAGAGCTTCGACGTGCACGAGAAGCTCGGCTCCTACCTGGGTGGGGTGCACTTCGAGCTCACGGGTGAGGACGTCACTGAGTGCGTGGGCGGCGCCGTGGGCATCACCGAGCAGGACCTGGAGCGCAACTACGCCACCCTGTGCGATCCGCGGCTCAACTACCGTCAGGCGCTGGAGATGAGCTTCCACCTCGCCCGGCGCATGAGCCGCCTTCCCCGCGCGCCCCGGCCCTGAGCCGAGCGGGAGCCGGGCCTGCTCGCGTCACATGGTGAAGCTCAGCCGACCTTCAGCTCGCCGGGGATGGGCTTGCGCCCGTCCTGCATCATGATGCTGATGAGGCTCTCGGCCAGCCGGTACTCGTTGTACGTCGGCGAGCAGGCCATGGTGCGCACCGCCATCAGCGGTTCCACCGGCTTGTCGTCGTAGTCGGAGAGCAGGGCGTGCAGTCCCATGTGGGCCATGGGCTGGTCCGCGGCGCGGCGCTGGAGCTCCCGCACGTCGGAGGCGGTGAGGTTGACGGTGATGGGATCGTCATTCCCACGCGCGGCCTTCGCCTGGGCCTCGTCGCCCGTGTACGCGTAGACGAGCAGCTCGCGGGCGTTGTCGTCCTGGGTGTCGAACTTCAGCGAGTACTTCTCCGTGCCGGCAATGGGCTTGTTGTCCTTGTCGTACTTCTGCTCGAAGGTGAGGTCCGGGTGGTCACCCCCGTAGGTGACGTCCATGGTGAGCGACTGCGTCCCGTCCGGGTGGTGGGTGATGAGGTAGTCGCCGGTGTTGGTGGTGCCCTCGGACTCCGCGCTGAGGGGACCCAGCTCGATGCCGAACTTGCCGCCCACCGACTCGTAGTTGACCTTGTCGAAGCGCAGGGTGTTGGACACGCCCGGCCCTTCCTTCTCCGGCATGCGGCCGTCCTTGCGGAAGGACTCGAAGGCCTTCTGGCCCTCCGGGTTGGACAGGTCGAACTCGGCGGTGCGCAGCTTGTACTCCTTGAGCGTGTCGGTGCGGCCCATGCTCACGGACACCGGCCCGGCACCGATGCTCACCTTGCCGTCGTTCTCGATGAACTCGGTGGGGCCCGCCGTCACCCGCACCTTGTCCCCGGTCCGACTGATGTCCACGGACATGCCCTTGCCTTGCGTCACCTCGCCGGACAGGCCCAGCTCCACCTCGTGGTAGGACAGGCCCGCCTCCGTGGAGTAGCCCTTGAACTGGCTCTGCTCCATCTTGATGGAGGCCCCGTCCGGTAGCGTCTCCGGGTTGAGCGGGTGGGGCGGAGGAATCTCGCCGCGCTTGAGCTTCTCGAAGTCCTCCTCCTTCATCTTCACTTCGTACGACATGTTCTTGCCCGCGGAGACGCCGCCACCCACGGACGCGCCCACCTTCGCCTTGCCGAACTCCACCGTTCCGGAGGCGGAGACGTTCGTCTCGGCGTTGATGGAGACGGTGACGTAGCCGTCCTCCTTCTTCACGTCCTTCTCGAGCGTGTCGCTGAACTCCACGGACACCGGCCCGGGCTGGCCGGGGACGGTGATGTTCCGCGGCTCGGCGGTGGCGGGGTTGGGCGCGAGCTCGGTGATGGGCGGATCGGCGACCATCATCTGCTGAAGCTCGGGAGACACCTTCGCGTCGGCCAGGGCCTCGGCGCGCTCGAGGGAGCCGGGCTCGGTGGAGAAGACCTTCGCGGCCGCCGTGCCCGACATGGAGCCGGCCTCGCTGTAGTGCGGCTGCTCGCGCAGGTAGGCGTTCATGTCCTCGTAGCTCTTGCCACTGCCCGGGTCGAGCACGCGCTCGCCCTCGCGCACCACCACGTGGCCCGTCTGGCCCTCGGTGCCCGCGCGCGAGTCCTTGAGGAACACCAGCTCCGAGCGGCGCTGCTGCTCGGGAGAGCTCTTGTTCACCCAGTCCGCTGCCTGATCGAGACAGTTGACCTGGCCGTCCTTCGAGTTCTCGGTGAACAGCGAGGACGCGGGCGCGCCCTGGCCATCCAGGTTCAGCTTGTTCTTCGGGGCCGCCGGCTCGAAGGTGGACTGCTGCTGCGCCGGCGCGCGGCTCTTGGCCTCCGCCGCCTGCCGAGCCGCGGCCTCCGCCGCCGCGCGCCGTGCCGCCTCCGCTGCCGCCCGTCGCGCCTCCGCCGCCGCCGCCCGTCGCGCCTCCGCCGCGCCTCCATCCCCCACGCGTCCAACACCCATGGTTCCAGCTCCTTTTCTACCGACCGACCAATCGTGAGGTCATTTCGGACCCAAACGAGCTCTCTATTCTCGGCAAATGAGGCGCGATGTTGCGTGGGGCTGAGAAGTGCTGAAGAAACGAGGGGTTAGCCATTCCCTGGTCGAGCTTCGTGGGTGCACTTGGAGGCGCGAGCGCTCTAGGCTGGGGAACATCATGCTCACCGGTGCCTCGAGCCTGCCCACCCTGGAGACGCCCCGCCTGCGCTTGCGCTGGATGACGGAGGCGGACATTCCCGCGCTCTTCGAACTCTTCTCCCATCCCGAGGTGACACGCTACTGGAGCTGGTCCGCGTATACCGAGCGGGCACAGGCGGAGAAGCTGTTGGGCAACATCCACAAGTACTTCGCCGAGCGCTCGATCTTCCAGTGGGGCTTCGCCCGGCGCGAGGACGACCGGATCATCGGCACCTGCACCCTGTCGGCGCTGAGCGAGCAGCACCGGCGCGCGAACCTCGGCTACGCGCTGAGCCGCGCGCACTGGGGCCACGGCTACGGGCGCGAGGCGGTGACCCGGCTGGTGGAGTTCGGCTTCAGCTCACTCGAGCTGCACCGGCTGGAGGCGGACGTGGACCCGCGCAACACGAGCTCCATCCAGGTGCTCGAGGGCCTGGGCTTCCAGCGCGAGGGCTACCAGCGTCAGCGCTACTTCCTCGACGGCGAGCTCCAGGACGCGGTGCTGTACGGGCTGCTACGGCCGGAGTGGCGGCCGGCTCCGCCTCGGGTCGGCTCCCAAGGAGAGGCCAACAAGAATACATCCCCTCGGTGAACTCAGGACTCGGTGAAGTCGAGGTCCCGGTGGAACGTCTCGCGCAGCAGGAGGGTACACACCAGCCCGATGGCGCAGCAGGCCAGGGCCAGCATGCGTGTGGCGGGGAGCACTCCGAACGTGGGCTTGAGGGCGAACCAGAGCGAGGTGATGGGGACGGCCAGGCCCCGCACCACCAGCCAATATCGACCATGGCTCCCAAGAGGTTCGGTCTCGTCCCGGGCATCATCTCCCGGGGAGTGGATTTCGGACTTGCAACTCTACCGGAGACGTTGGCAGGATGACCCTACTTGGTGAATCACCGAATCAGGCTACCTGCGGAGAGCCGGGAAACAGGTGCATGCTTGACCCATTCTGCCAATCAAGCTACTCTGTCCGGGTATACGGGATTTAGTTGAGTTTCGTATGGATTGTGGCAAGGGCAGGGATGCTTGTAAACCCTTGAAGTTATTGAGAGCCAAGAGACAGGGGGAAGAAGCAACCGCGCTCTGTATCGTCGCGACAATCCTCCATCCTTGTTGTGGTGGTGCATCGAAACACGACCGGAGTCGGGATGGAAAAGGCTTTTCGACATCTTCGAGTCGCGCTTCCCACGCTCCTGCTGCTGGCCTGTAGCAATCCACCGGAGGCAAGTGTGGGCGAGACGGAGGTCAGCGTGGACGAGACGATGACACGCCCGGTCAAGCTCCGTGCTGGAGACACCGTCAAAGTCAGCCTCAATGTCCACATGAGTTCGGGCTCGAGTTGGCACCTTGCTGGCGCCACTCCCGTCAACCTGGAGTTTCTGGGCTCTGAAGTGGCACAGCCCCAGACTCAAGCCCAGAACAGCTCCGCAGGCATGGTTGGACTGCGTGAAGTCCAGGTCTTTCGCTTCAAGGCGGTATCCAAAGGGGACGTGAGTCTGGAGTTCAGGAAGGCCAGACCCTGGGAGAAGCAGAACCCCGAGAAGACCTTCAGTGTCCAGCTCGCGGTCGCGGCGAAATAGCCTGGACGTAGCGGAGTCTACTCTCAAGGAGTTTCTTCCATGCTCCGCTTTTTCCAGCGCTTGCTTGTTATTGCCCTGGGGTTCTCTTTCTCCGCATGTGCTACGGCAGGTGCTCCGCCCAAGACCCACGCACGGCTGGCGGAATTGGAACGTCTTCGGAAGGAGCGCGGCTGGACATTCGATGTGAAATACACAGAGGTTCTCGAGCGCCCTCTTCCCCCGCGAATTCCGCTCAGGACCATGAGTTCGCGGCAGCCGCGTGAGCAAACGAAGGAACCCAGGATACAGCTCGTTTCCGCGAGCAAACCCCTCAGCGGGCCGTGGAATACCCGATGTGACCCCAAGGCGGGCCAGTGGGATTGGCGGACAGAGGGCCACGTTGGCGACATCCGGGATCAAGGCAGTCAATGCTTTTCCTGCTGGGCTTTCGCCGCCGCCGCGGCCTTCGAGGGGAGTTACTCCGTCCAACATGGCAAGTACGTTCCTGTCTCGGAGCAGAACGTCTTGAATTGCGCCTCGGAATCGAGTGATTGCAACGGGGGATTGGTGACTGACGCCTACAAGGTCCTCACGAACAAGGGGGCCGTGGGCGCCGAGGTCGAGCCCTATCTCGGGCAACGTTCCGACTGCACCCCTCCCTCGGGGAAGATGCGTGCCCTGTCCTGGGACTATGTCAATGCCGAGGAAGTGATTCCCAGCACTCCCGCGATCAAGGATGCCCTTTGCAGATACGGCCCCATCGTCAGCGCGGTGAGAGCTACCCTGGCGATGCAGGCCTACACGGAGGGCGTGTTCAACCAGGACGAAAAAGGGCCGGTCAATCACGCGGTCGCCATCGTCGGCTGGGACGATGTGAAGGGGGCCTGGCTGGTTCGCAACTCCTGGGGGGTGAAATGGGGATTGAATGGGTACATGTGGATCAAGTACCAGGTCAATTCCATTGGAACGGAGGCGTCGTGGATCCGTGCTGCCTATTCACCCGGTGAAATGTATGCCCGCTGAGTTCGATCACGCCGCATCCCTCTTCCTCGTGAAGGCCGCGTTACAGCCGACAGCGAGTCATCACTCGTGAGAACCTAGAAGCACTCGGCCTGATGGCTGAAGCAGGGGGGGCTTCTTCACGAGTTCCACCCAGCTACCCGGCTCGCGGACTGCTTGTCCGCATTCGCCGGAGGTGAGAACATCAGGCAAACCACGGAGGCGACGGCGTTGCCCGAGTTCGCCTCCTCTCCCAGGATGGAACTGATGGCGGTCGATCCGATCCGCGGCTGGCACGCATACATGGCCGCGCCAACGCGCGAGGCACTCGACGCGTTGCTCTCCGACCACGTCGTCTTCCAGAGCCCCGCGGTACACACGCCGCAGGAGGGCAAGGCGGTGACGATGAAGTATCTCACCGCCGCCACGGAGGTGCTCGGCGGCCCCGCCTTCCGCTACGTCAGCGAGTGGCGCGGCGAGCGCTCCGCGGTGCTGGAGTTCGAGTGCGCACTCGACGGTGGCATTCAGGTCAACGGCGTCGACATCGTCGAATGGGACGAGAGCGGTCTCATCACCCGGTTCAAGGTCATGATCCGGCCGCTGAAGGCGCTCAACGCGGTGGTGTCCGCCATGGGCGCGGCGCTGGCGAGGCTCGGCTGAGGCTCCGCTGGGCCCCGTGCTCAGCCGGCCTTTCGCGCCCAGGCGCCAAACACCATCTCCCAGAGGCAGGTGCCGTTGGCCGCCCGCATCTCCTCGGCGAGCCGCTCGTCGAGCGTGTCCAGCGCGAGCTCCTCCTCCGTCGCGACCCCCTTCTCCACGATGCGCCCGCGCATGGCGCGCAGGATGTGGCCGATGGGATGCGACTGCTCCGGCGTGAGGACGGTGGACTCGGCGCGGACGCGCTCGACCTTGAACCCGGCCTTCACCAGCGCCGGGGCGAGGTGCAGGCCCATGCGCAGGTCCGCCCCCTCGCGCGCGACCGTCTCCCACATCCAGCCGCTCACCCGCCGGTGCAGCGGCAGCTCCGGCAGACAGATGGGCATCCCCGTCGAGTCATGCTCCTGCAGGACGATGAGGCCCCCGGGCAACAGCGCGTCGGCGAGCCGCGTGAGGCTGGCCACCGCGTCCGGCTGGTACATCAGCACGCGCCGTCCGATCACCGCGTCGAACGGACCGTGCTCGCCCAGCGGTGAGGCCAGGTCCGCGCACACGAAGTGGACGTGCGTCAGGCCGAGGTCGCGGGCGCGCTGCTGTCCCACCTCGAGCGGCGCCGCATCCCGGTCGATGCCCACCACCCGCCCTTGAGCCCCAACGAGCTCCGCCGCCAGGAATGTGACGTTGCCCGCTCCACAGCCGATGTCGAGCACGCGCATGCCCTCGCGCACTCCCGCGTCGACGAGCAACCGGCGCGTCCACTCTTCCGCCAGGTTCTTCATGACTCCTCCTGTCCTCGCGTCGGATATCACCCGAGGCTCGCGAACCCTCGAGGATTGACCGGGTGTGGCATCATGTCGCGGCTCGACCGTCCACCCATACAAGCGTCCGCCTGATCGCCCTGAGACGGCAACGGGGACGGAAACGGTTCAGAGGGTCCTGGGAGGGTTTTGGGTTCACACGCTCGCGCCTCGTCCGTCTTCCGGAGGCAGAACCCACCGACTCACAGGAGGCTGTCTCATGAACTGGACATACATCAACGGGCATTGGGTACCTGACGACCACGTCACCGCCGGACCCCCCCACAACCTTCCCGCGAACAACCCCAAGACCAACAAGCCCTGGAAGAACAACGATCGCTTCGACGACACGCCCGCCGCGCCCCGCGCTCCTTTCGCCCCGGGTTGGAAGGAGAACGAGTACGTCATTCAACACACGAACCAGGCCTCGTTCAGCATCATCATCGACTCCCACCAGAAGAAGCACACCCCCAGTTGGCCCGGCAACTACTCGGGCGCTGCCGGGACCACGTTCCCCAAGGATTGGACCCGGGACGACGTCATCGCCTATGCCCAGGCGCTCGTTCCCCATTGCCAGGCGCTCCAGACCACCCCGGCCACCAACCAGACCCTCACGAACATCGCCCTGGCTGTCGAGTACACGCCGCCCAAGAAGAGCAAGGTGAAGTCTGTCATCATCAACAGTGCTTCCTGGGACGCCACCCATCGCTTCTGGGCCTTCCACTTCTACCCGGGATGATGGCCCTCCGGGCATTGGCCCTCGGCGCTTACGTCCGTTACTCAGGTCCGGCCGCGCCAGCGATCCCAGCTCGGCTCGGGTCCGAACCGCGTGGCCAGGAAGTCGACGACCGCACGCACCTTGGCTGGCACGTTGCGGCCGGGCGGATAGACGGTATGGATGTTGAGCGCGGGCAGCTCGTACCCATCGAGCACCGGCACCAGGCGTCCGGAGGCGAGGTCGGCGCCGAGTACGAACGTGGGCCCGAGGACGATGCCGTGTCCGCTGACGGCGAACACACGCAGGAGGTCCATGTTGTTGGCGATGACACCGCCGGTGACCTGCACGACGTGCACGCGCTTCTTGCGCACGAAGCGCCATCGGCCCGGCCCCGCCGTCGCCGTGTAGTACAGGCAGTCGTGTCGTGCCAGCGCCTCCGGTGACTCGGGGGCCGCGTGCCGTTGCAGGTACTCGGGCGATGCGCACGCCACCATGCGGCAGGGCGCCAGCCGCCGCGCCATCAGGCTCGAGTCGCCGAGCTGCCCGATGCGCAGTGCCAGATCGTAGCCCTCGGCCACCAGGTCCACGAACTGATCGGTCAAGCCGATGTCGAGGGTGACCGCCGGGTGCGCGGCCACGAAGTCGCCCAGTGCCGCGGCGAGGTGGAGCACGCCGAACGACACCGGTGCGGTCAAGCGGACCAGGCCACGTGGCGTGGACTGGCGCGCGCGCGCCTCGCGCTCGGCGTCGTCGATGTCCGCCAGGATTGCCGTGCACCGACGGTAGTAGCGCTCGCCGACCTCGGTCAGCCGAAGCCGACGCGTGGTGCGATGGAGCAGCATCGCGCCCATGCGGTCCTCGAGGGCTCGGACGTGCTTGCCGACCATGCCGGGAGACAGGCGCAGCTGTCGCGCGGCGCCAGCGAAGCTGCCGCTGCCGATGACCTGCACGAACACCCTCATGCTCTCAACCTGGTCCATTCGCCGATTATGCACTCGCAGTGCGGAGTCCCGGAACCAGAGCGCCGATGATGGATGGAGCCAAGGGGAATAGCTTGAGGTGCAGGAGGTAGGCGCATGCACATCAAGGCAAATGGACTGCGGCTGAGCGTGACGGACGAGGGGCGCGGGGGACCGGCGTTGGTCTTCCTTCACTACTGGGGTGGCTCCTCGAGAACATGGCGAGAGGTGATTGAACAGCTGCGCGGCTCGCATCGCTGCATCGCCTACGATCACCGGGGATGGGGTGACTCGGAGGCGGCACCCACGCCGGAGGGGTATCACATTCGTCAGCTGGCCGACGACTGCGAAGCGGTGATCGGCGCGCTCGGCCTCGACGACTACGTGCTGGTCGGGCACTCGATGGGCGGCAAGACGGCACAGCTCGTGGCGTCTCGGCGGCCGGCCGGGCTGCGCGCGCTGGTGCTGGTGGCGCCGGCGCCCGCGACGCCGCTCGCGGTGCCCGCGGAGGCGCGCCGGTCGATGACCCACATCTACGAGTCGCCGGCCGGCGTCGAGCAGGCGATCGGCGTGATGGTGGGCCGGCCGCTGTCGGCGGAGCAGCGCTCGCGTGTGATGGAGGACAGCCTGCGCGGGGCGCCACCGGCGCGGGCCGGCTGGACCGAGGTCGCCATGCTCGACGACGTGTCTGCTGACCTCCAGAACATCCATGTGCCGACGCTGGTCATCGTCGGCGAGGCAGACCACGTCGAGCCGGTCGACACACTCCAGCGCGAGGTGGTGGCGCGGATTCAGGGGGCGAGGATGGAGGTGCTGCCGGCCACGGGGCACCTGCCGATGCTCGAGTCGCCGGACGCGCTGGTGAAGCACATCCGCCGCTTCGTCGACGAGGAGCATGGGAAGCCTTGAAGGCTTGTTGAGGAGAGGTAGATCACGGCTGCACGGATTGCGGCACGGGATCCTGCTTGCGCACGGGCATGTAACACTTGCCCTGGTACTCGGCCTGATTGCTGAAGCAGGGGGGCTTCTTCTCCAACGCCACCCAGCAGCCCTTATTGATCTCCACTGCGCCCTTGTTGGTCTCACAGGGAGGCACGGCTTGTTTCGTCCAGGGCTTTTCGGGGAGAGGATAGGCGATGGTCTCCCGATCCGGATTGCTCAGGTCGATGAAGTCCGTCTCCCGTCGAAGCGCATCCTCGATGGCCCAGACGCGATCGCCGACATGGGTGTGCGCGGCGTCCAGCCTCGAGTAGAGACAGACACCAAGGCCCACCGCGAGCACGGCGACCCCCGCGGCGGCGAGTCCCGTCCTGATACGCCAGACCCGACGCACGGGCGAGGCCCCAGGCACCCCAGCCCCGACCGGCCCCCCCGCGAGGTGAGCATCCACCTGGACATCATCCTCCACGCGTTGGAGCGCGCCAGTCATCAGGACGAAGAGGTTGGTCAACTCGGAGGTTTGCACCGAGGAGGGCGCCTGCTCCACGTCCAGTGTCACGGAGTTTCGCTCCGGCTCGTAGATGAGACTCATCCGGCACGGCCCCGCGGGTTGCCATGCCACGTCACCCCTCGGGACGAGCGTCAGGGCCGGAGTGCCGGTGACCACGTTCCACGCCTCGTGGAGGCGTCCCAGGCGGGGATCCACCTCGTAGCTCTTGCCCCACTGGAAGGACCCCGCCCCATCCTTTGTCCCGTTCTTCTCGTTCGCCATGCGCGGCTCCTGGATGGGCCCCCATGCACCAGACGACGGTGCTCGCGCCCATCTCCTGAGTCTCCAGGGGAACGGATTCGACCATTCAAGTCAAGGTGGACCATGGGTCCTGGGAGGTTCGGTCTTTCTGGGCATCATCTCCCCGGTATGGCAGGGGTTGTGGGAGGCGGGAAAGTCGAGTCCGACCCCCTGTCCGAGGGTATGACTGCGGGAGTCACTCCAGCGACATGACTTTTCTGGTCATCTCCGGGTCCCGGAGCTGGTAGCGTGAAGCGCCATGGACTCCAAGTCGGATGATGACAAGGTGGTGCCCTTCCGCGGGCGCCAGGCCTCCCGTTCCACGGAACCCAGGCTCCCGGGCCTCGAGCCCGGTGCGCTCTATGTCTTCAAGCTGGGACCCATGGAAACACAGGAGGGCCGGTGCTTCGTCTATTTCGCCCTGCACGGGGAGGGGACAGCCCACCCTCCGGAGGTGGCGGAGAGCGACGCCAGGGGACTGGCCCGGTTGGCCCCCCTTTTCCCCGGCCACCGTCTCTACTGCGAGCCCCGGCTGGCACGTGCTGGGGCCTCGTATGGTTTCGTCTCGCGCCCCGTGCCTCGGGAGCTGTTCCCGTTACGCGCCATGATGGCGCTCTCCACGCAATGGGGTCCGCTGAGCCCGAAGGATGTTCCACCCGAGTTCTTCCCGCAGCTCGTCGAGGCGGCCGGTGCCCTGTGGCGGGCTCAACCCTGGGAGCTGTGGACGAACATCGAGGTGCTCACGCTGCGGCTGGAGGGCCCCGACCCTGGCTGGCGCGAGTTGTGCGTGCTGGGCAATGGGGGCGAGGAGTTCGGCTTCGCGCTCTACGAACAACCCGGATCCATCATGCGACTGGGGCAACTCCCGGAAGACGAACGCATGAGGCAGTCGCTCCACCAGGAGAGCCTCGCCCTGCTTTTCGAGGAGGAGCCCGCCTGGGTGCGCGCCGAGGTTCGCCGATTCACCGGCCTTCCCATGTTTCCCTCCCCACTGCGCTTGTCGGGTGGAGACTTCGTTCCCCTGCGCCGGGAGGATCTGTTGACGCTCCTCGCGCTCTCCCGAGCCCTCGCACGGCTGTCGCCGGAACAGCTCGAGCTTCGAGAAGAGGCATCGTTGGGTGGGATGCGCGTCAGTGCGCACCTCCGTGCCCACGTGCCACTCTTCACCGCGAGGAGTCCCCCGCCCGGGTCTCCGCCGAGGCGTCCTCGGCTTGTCGCGCCGGGTACCGTGCCTCCGCCCCGGGTACCACCCCCTCCCCGTCACAAAATTTCCCAGACGCTCATCTCCTTCGTCGAGCCGCTCATTCCAGAAATCGAGGAGCTGGACCCCGACCAATTCATGACAATGCTCGAGCTGGCGGTCACCACCTGGAACGCGGTGGTGCTCGACACCTGGGAGCCTGGAAAGGACAGGGTGGAGGCCACCCGGGCGGCCCTTCGAGCGCTTCAGGGGGAGGTGCGCGAGGTGTTGCTGCCCTTCTTCGAGGCCCTGGTGGAGCGCAAGCGAAGCGGTTTCCCGGAGGATCCTCGGTTGATGGGCGGACTGCAGGTCCGCTGGACCCTGGAGGGAGAGCCGCGTCTCCGACTGCAATGGCATCTACCGGGAGCCTCCCGAAGGGGGTCAGACGATTCGTAGAAGATGAGTGGGTCGCGCGAGTTCTGTGCCCTCGTTGCCCGGTTCGGCACAACCGCAGCTGCTGGAGCCGGCGCGGCGGGTGTTCCGGTAGTTCAACTGGACGAAGCGCTGGAGCAAGAGGGGAAGCAAGGAGCTGGCAGTGGGGGAGGGGCGCTTCGCTGAGAGGAGGCCGAGCCGGTGGCGTTGGAGCTGGCGCCCCTGGCGTGTTGGAAAGGACTGGGGGAGGAGGAGAGGTAGCTGGAGCGCTTGCAGAGCGCGGGCGTACGTGGCCTGACCGGCTGTCCCACCCAGGTGCGATTCCGGACCAGACACGCCCCCGACTTGCGGGACATCCAGCTCGAAATCCACGGGCGCTTCCACTCGGACTGCCTACCGCCTCCGAACCCTCCGTGCCCCACCTGTGGTGTCGCCATGGGCCACAGCGTCCCAGCGCCGTATTGTCTCGATGCTGCCTCACTGCCGCGGCATGTGGACATCTTCCGGCTGGCCGACGCCTCGACGCGCATCATCGCCAACGAGCGCCTGGTGGAGGCGGTACGCCGCCTGGAACTGGATGGGGTCGTCTTCAAGGAGCTGGAGGCCTGCTGAGCCCGACCCCGGATCACACCCTCCGAGTATGCGTCCAAGAAGGAGGGAAGGCGTGGCTCGTTCAGGCTTGGATGGGGCTGTCAGCCGCACAGGCGAAGCGCTTTCGTGCTACGCTACATGCATTGACGTCAGGTCGATGAAGGCGCCTACCAAAGGGGGGTCTGCGATGAGCGGCAAGAAGGGGTCTGCTTCGGGTGACCGTTCTTCATATCCTTGGATTGGGAGGACTCTCCCCAGTAGCGCGGTGCTCCGCGAGAAACCCGTCAAGAATCCTCGCGCGACCTATACTGGAAGAATCATTGACATTCCCCAAGACACCATCGTCACGGTAAGTGGTTGCGAGCAGGGCTGGCTCCAGCTCGAGGCGAACGTAGGCGGCAAGCTGTACAAGGGCTACGTGTCCCAGGAGTTGATCCAATATGTCTCCCCGAAGTTCAATGCTTCAACGAACAGCGTGGCCCAGTACAGGACCTTCGTGAAGTCGGGATTCTGGCCCTTGGCCGTTGGCCCTCTGACCACCTTCAGCGAGACGGATCGTCAGACCTTGCTCAAGGAGCTGAATTCCGCCCAACTGGCTCAGATGATGAACGCGGCGCTCCTGACCATGCCAGCCCTCGACGTCAGTCTCCGGCCTGGCTTCCTCTTTCAGCCCAGCGCCCTCGCGCGTGTCACCAAGACGATCACCGAGTTGGATCCCATCGCGGCCACTGCGGGAAAGCGTTGGGCTGCCGCCAAGGTGAAGCGATTGGAGGTCGAGGCCAATGCCACGGTGTCCGTGATCTCTCGTGCCGCCTGGGGCGCCCTTGCGCGCAAGCAGGACAAGGACTGGTATGAATATCCCGCTGGTGCGCCTCTGCCTCTCACCAACATCGTCGTCCATCATACGACGGACTCGCTCAAACAGACGGTCAAGGAGCTACAAGTCAAGGAGATGAAGGACGGCTACTCCGACATGCCCTATCACTTCGTGATCACCTCGGACGGCACTATCAATGAGGGCCGCATCATTGGGGCCATGGGGGCGCACGCGGGGCAGTTCGAGGGGAACAAAGACAAGAAGAAGGACCCCGATTACGGATCGATCGGGATTGTCTTGTGCGGCGATTTCGAGAACAGGTGGGAGAACGGCTGGAATCCGGACAAACCCACGGCGCGACAACTCGAGAGCCTTCAGCGGCTGCTAAACCACCTCGTTCTCGAGTACAAGATCGATTCGAACAGGATCTTGCGGCACTCCGAGGTCAAGCGGGATGGCGCTCCCAAGGTGTGTCCGGGCGCGAACCTGAGCCTCTACATCGACTCCATGAAAAAGAAGGCCGGTGACTTCCTCGTGGAGATAGAGGCGGCCGAGAGGGAGCTCAAGGCCGCCGAGCACCTCGCCCTCCACCTGCCGCCGAGCCCTAACAAGGTGTTCAGGGGGCACTGAAGACCCGCTGACCGTCCGGATTCTGGAGGCTCATGGACGTCCCGCCACGACCCGCGGTGACATCGACCTGGACCCGTTTCTGCTCGTCCCAGAAGAGCAGCTCGGAGAGCTCCGAGTCGTCGTGCTGATTGTAGCGCAGGTGGATCCTCGGCACGCGGCTGTTCAAGACGACCAGCCCGCGAGACTCCTGCGAATGATAGAGCGCGAGTCCCGGCGTGCCCTGCGACTGATAGAGGGCCACGCCACTGTCCTGACTGGATGCGCCCATCCCAATCCTGGCCACCCCCGTCTCATCATGAAGGGTGAACGTGGCTTGTCGACGCTCTTTCGGCGCGCCGGGGAGCGCGGCGACCTCGAGCGTGGCCCAGGGTTTTCCGTCCGGATGCGTGAACACCAGCCGGGGTTCCTGTGAGTCCGAAGCAAGTTCCAACTCCACCCGCGCTCGGCCCGCTCCATCAACGAGGACGAGTCGGCTTACGCGCAACTCGCCTGGGGTCCCCCCGGAGGCTCGCGACAGCGCGAGGTCCGCCCCCAGAACGAGAAGGGGTCCTGCGAGGGCCAAGCCCAGCACCCAGCGCACCTGCCGGCGTAATCGTTGCTGCTCATGTTCAAGTGACTCGAGCCTCGAAGGGGTTTCGATCATGCTCATTGCACGCTCCCACAGCCAGCATGCCTCAGGGAGGCCCTTCTCCCAACCGGGTAAAAGGAAAAGAGCGCCAGACTCGCTCCTGTGTCCGCCACGGGTGGTTCCGTCAAGGCTCGGCGGATTGCGGCAGCCGCTGGGGCCTGGCGACGGGCAGGTAGCACTTGCCCTGGTACTCGGCCTGGTCGCTGAAGCAGGGAGGCTTTTGAGCGAGTTCCACCCAACACCCGCCCTTGATTTCCACCGCGCCCTTGTTGGTCTTGCAGGGGGGCACGGCCTGATTGCGAAAGGGTTTGGCGGGCAGGGGGTAGGTGAGGGCCACCGGGTCGGACGCCTCCAGGTCCACGAGGGACGAGGCGTCCTCTTGGAAGAAGACGTCGGGTGTCTCCTCCACGGGAGGAGGGAGGGGCTCGGAGAGACTCGTCAGGAGCCAGAAGCCCAGACCCAGCCCGAGGCCCGTCCAGCTCGTGACGGTGTGCCTCGGGCTCCGGCGTGAGCTGGGTGGGACTGGGAGCGACAGGCCCGAGGCGAGGTGGTCCCGGAGACGGGGACTGTCCTCCACTCGCGTGACGGCGGCGGTGGTGAGCACGAGGAGGTCCGCCAGATCCGAGACGGGCACGGACGCGGGTGACTCCTCCACCCTCAGTGTCACCGAGGCCGGATGCGGCTCGCACAGGAGGGTCACCCGCCAGGGCCCTTCGGGTTGCCAGTCCACGCGGTCCGTGGCCAGCAGTTGTAAGGCCGGCCGCCCTGTCTCTACGTCCCACGCGTCGTGGAGGCGGCCCAGGGCGGGCCCTACCTCGTCGTAGGCCGCGCCCCGTTCGAACCGCCCCCGTCCACCGTCCTTGCCATTCTGGTCATTCGCCACGTGCGCGCCCTCTTCATTCAGCGACCAGCGGAACGGATTTGACCCAACAAGTCAAGGTGAAGTACAGGTCCTGTCGAATCACCAAGGGCGCACCGCGCTAGGAGTTCCACCATGCCCAGGCGCTATTTCAGGTTGATGGATGATGTCAGCGTTCCCGGACGATGGGTGTTGGGTGTCCCCGTGGATCAGCAGGGGAGGGAAGTGGAGGATCCCTGGATGTTCAAGAACGGGGTCCCAGTGCGCGTCGATGGCCAGCTCCAGGTGCCCATGACGATTCCGGGAAAGCCACTGGACTTCTCCCTCGCGGGTATCGGCGTTGCGCCCGTGATCCACGCCAAGGTCGCCTCGCTCCTGGAAGAGCTTGCCCCCGAGGATATTCAGCTCTTTCCGGTAGACATTGGCGGAGAGCCGGAGCCGTTCTACATCCTGAACGTCACCCACGTGGTGAAGTGCATCGACGACGAAGCGTCCGAGGAAGTGTCCTATTGGATGCCGGAGGATGGACGGCCCGAGAAGGTAGGTCAGTACCAGGGTGTTCACGGCATGCGCATCGAGCCCTCCACGGTCGGTGCCGCGAAGCTCTTCCGCACCTGGGGGTGGACCATCGCGCTCATCGTCTCCGAGGAGGTAAAAGGGGCCATGGAGCGCATTGGGGCCACGGGAACGAAGTTCAGGGAGGTGTAGCGGATGGTCTCGTGCAGCTTGGAGTCCTCCAGTGCCGTCGCCAGCCGCTTGGCCTCCTCCAGCATCAGGGCGAGCTCATCCGAGGCGTACGCTTCCGGCATGCATCCCGAGGGCACGGTAGTGGAGACATGGCACGCGCCCACTGTTGCCGAGACGCTGCACACTACGGCAGAGGAGGTGCGAGCGGCTCTGGCGGTCCCGGCACGGACACCCGGGTGCTTCCCTGCTCGTATGACATCCAGCCGTTGCACACCCTAGACTCGGCGTCCCCATGACCCGAGCCCCCCGGCCCCGACCCCTGCTGCCGCTGTTCCTCTCCGCGCTGGTGCTGGCCGCGTGCGCCACCTCGCAGCCCGCGTTGGAGGGCGCCGAGCCTGACGACACCACCACCTGCGACGACGTGGATGCCGACCAGTGCGTCGTGCTCGCCTGTGACGAGGGCGAGTGTGCCTTCTTCGACTGCGCGGACGTGGACCCGGAGGCGCTCACGCAAGGGCCCCTGGCGCATGGTGCGGAGCTGGCACGATTCCCTCGCCCGCCTTTTCGCGCACCCAGTGCCCAGCGCAACTGGAGGCGCGCGGGGCTTCGGGAGGACGCCAAGCCCCGGATGACCTTCCACTTCCGCTACCGCCAGGGCTTCCTCCCCGCCTTCCCCCAGCTCGAAGGAAAGCTCATCAAGCACCACCTCTTTCCCCAGGCGCAGGAGTTCAGGCCATGGTTCAGGGCCCGCGGTATCAACATCCACGAGTGGACGATGCGGATCCCGGAACACGTGCACCTGCGCATCCATCACGGAGCGAATGGCGGCCCGTGGAATCAGGCGTGGCGGCAATACATCAATGCCAATCCAGGCTATGTGCCACGGGAGGTCCTGATCCGGAAGGCCTTCGAGCTGGCCTTGCGCTTCGACATCGCCGGTCCCATCAGGCCGTACCACGCTCCGGTGCCCGCCCCTGGACCCCAACTCCTCGCGCCTTGAACTCCGGACTTGAGACTCAACCACATGAATTTCTACGCGTTGGAAAGAGATCCGTCCACCCGCTACACGGGCAATCTGAACGCTGCCCACAAGTGGGGGCTGCCTGGTGTGGAGCGTTGCCCTGTCTGCGACTTGCCGCCAGAGGAGTATACGATGGGCCAATACCCTTGCGTGGACCTGTCGGCTCTGCCGCCCCAGGACCAGAGGAAGCTATCAGATGCCTGGCCCGTTTCTCGTGAGGAGTTCATCCGGCTGCGCGAGCTGGTGCGGCCCCTGGCGCCTGCCCATGCAGTGCTTACATCGGGAGCGCGCTTTGGCCCGCTGCAGGGGAGCGGCCTGGGCTACTTCGGCCAGCTCGTCATGCAGAACCCCTGGTCCCTCTGCATGCGCCGCGAGGCCCTGGAGCGCTTGCAGAGCGCGGGCGTACGTGGCCTGACCGGCTGCCCCACCCAAGTGCGATTCCGGACCAGACACGCCCCCGACCTGCTGGACATCCAGCTCGAAATCCACGGGCGGTTCCACCCGGACTGCCTACCGCCTCCGAATCCTCCGTGCCCCACCTGTGGTGTCGCCATGGGCCACAGCGTCCCAGACCCGTATTGTCTCGACGCGGCCTCACTGCCGCGGCATGTGGACATCTTCCGGCTGGCCGACGCCTCGACGCGCATCATCGCCAACGAGCGCCTGGTGGACGCGGTACGTCGCCTGGAACTGGATGGGGTCGTCTTCAAGGAACTGGAGGCCCGCTGAGCCCGACACTGGGCTACACCCACCGAGTATGCGTCCAAGAAGGATGGGAGGCGTGTTGAGGGAGTGGGCAGGTGCCCTCCGTCAGGGTCGTTGACGCCTGGAGTCACCTCCAGGAAGCTCGGGGAGAGAGCGGTAAGGGCCCAGCATCCGCATACCCGGCCCGAGCGCCTCAAGCGCAGCCTGCGGCCTCTGGGGCATGCCTCCACGCGCCAGGCCCTGAGGGAGTTGCGTAAGCAGTACCAGACCTTCGTCGCGGCGTTCCGAGAGGTGGCGGCGCGGGATGTCTCAGCGCCCTTTCCGCCTTTCTCCTTCGCGGCGCGGGTGGTGCCAGGTCGCGTCGCTCGAGTTCTCTGACACCCTCTCCGGGCTCGCCCGCTCGCGAACCATGCCAACGGCGAGCAGGTTCTAGGCGTCGAGCACATAAAGTGCAGGAGAGCCACTAAAACGGGGCAGGCTCACCGCTGCGTGTTGCGCCGGGCCGTGTCCCCCGAGTTCTTTGACACCCTCTCCTGTCTCCGCCGGAGAGCGCGGAGCGCATCGCCAGACGGCTCGCGGCGCTGCTGCGCTTCTGGGACGTGCTCCAGGCCCCGCGCTACGCGTTCTGGGCGTTTCAGTGGCGGGACTGCTCGCTGGAGGAACTCATGGACTCCCTCTACCGCAAGACGCTGGATGCGTGGTGCCCCGGGGGCCCCGCTTCGGTGCGCGAGCACCTGGCCTTGACGGTGGAGCGCATGGCGCGCGCCACCCGGGAAGAGTGCATGGAGGCCGTGCTCCGCTTCATTCCCGTCTTGTTGGAACTGAAACACGACTTGAAGCACCCCGAGGTGCTCAGCGACCCGGACTTCCTGCGTGAGCACCTCGCCGCGCTTCCTCCGAGGGACTTCGAGCGTTGTTCCAGCGCCAGCCTCCACGCGGTGTCTGGATTGCTGGCTGATTGGGACGGGGAACTGGAGCGGCAATAGAGCATGTTGGACAGACACGAGTGTGGACGCAGGAGGCGGAGCACCTGGAGTCTGGCAAGGGGAAGGTGTCATGGGACTCGTTCCGACACCTCGTCTCCTACAAATCGTCTGACACCCTTCCGGAGGCAGTGCCAACGGAGGGGTCCTTCGGCAAGCTGATCGTGAAGCGTGTGTACCTGTCAGGCTCGCTCTCCACGGTCAACTGCCCTCCGTGCATCTTCACGATGATGTCATGGCTCAGCGACAACCCCAGGCCGATGTTGCCCTCGCCTGGAGGCTTCGTCGTGAAGAACGGCTCGAAGATACGGGGAAGGATCTCTCGAGGAATCCCACTCCCGTTGTCTTCCACCACGATCATCACCTTGTCGCTGGCGCAGGAGGTACGAATCCGGATGGTGGGAGTGTAGGTGGCGGTCGAGATGCGTTGCCTCTCGAGAACTGCAAAGCGGGCATTCTGGAGGAGGTTCTCCAGCACCCGGACCAGTTCCTCGGGAGACACCTGGATCTGGCCCGCTTTCGGATCCAGTTCACGCTCGAGGGCCACCTGACGCCCCGACTCGTGGCCGAGCCCCCTCAGATATGACACCCGAAGGGCTTGCTCCACGAGCCTATTCACGTCGATAGCATGGAAGGTACCCGCCCCGCCCCGGGCATGCTCCATCATGCTCTGGATGATGCGACTGGCTCGCCTGCCGTGCTGATCGATAATGGCCGCGCTTTGCTTGAGATCCTCGATGCTCTCTTGGATCGGGCTTGAGCAAGCCTCGGGGATGGTTGCCAAGTTCTGCCCTAGTTCAGTGGCGCGCTCGAGCACCACCTCTGCCATGTTGTTGATGAAGTTCAGAGGGTTCCTTATCTCATGGGCAATACCCGCGACGAGTTGTCCTAGCGAGGCCAGCTTTTCTGACTGGATCATCTGCGCCTGTATGCGCAGCATCTCATGGATGAGTGCCTGCTTGGCGGCGATTTCCCGATGGAGGGCCCTGTTGGCCTCCTGCAATTCGCCCGTTCGGAGGCGGATGCGCTCCTCCAGCTCCAGGTTGAGTTGTTCCAGGCTGCGCTGGGCTTCCTCGAGGGACCGATTGCTCTGCTCCAAGCTCTTGCCCATCTGCACCAACCCCTCACCCGTGTGCTGGAGCTCGGCGATGGGGTAGGTGGGAACTGGCTGGACGTACTGCTTCTGGGCGATTCGCTGCATCATCGCCTCCAAATCCAGCAACGGATCGGCCAGCGAGACACTCAGCCGTCGAACCTTGCGGTACAGCCAGGTGAAGAAGAGCAGGTAGAAGGCCACCAGGGCAGCAAGCATGCTCAGGCCAATGCGATTGAACCGGGAGTTCAGGTCATTGGCCTTGGCGAAGACCTGGGCTTGGTCCACCAGGATCAACAACTTCCACCCCGTGCCCTCCACGGTGGACCAAGCCACCTGTTTGCGCTGGCCTGACAACACCACTGTGTCCTGTCCCTGCTCGTCGAACATGATCTTCGCGCCGAACGAGTGATGGTCGGCGCGCTTGAGCAGGTTGAAGGCATCAGGCTTGAAGGTATCTTGTTTGACGATGTCCTCGTAGGTGGTGTGGGTGAGCTCCTTCAACCCCAATTCCTGCTCACCCCGGGAGGGCAGGGCGAGAAGGGTCCCATGCTTATCCACCAGCACC
The DNA here is from genome assembly GCF_044360685.1 of Cystobacter fuscus. Taxonomy (GTDB): domain Bacteria; phylum Myxococcota; class Myxococcia; order Myxococcales; family Myxococcaceae; genus Cystobacter; species Cystobacter fuscus_C. The sequence continues at coordinate 4,734,048 of NZ_CP043491.1, forward strand.
CCATAGCCATTCCAGGGAATGTGCAGTTCGCGAACCTGCGCGATGAATCGCTCTACGGTGATGTCCATACCGGCCACCGCTTCCGGGAGGGATCCGCCTTCCTGGTACACTGGGGCCAGCACCGAAGCCACCCAACCACGCCCGGCTGGATCCAGGTAGACGTCCGTCCAAACGATCTGGTGGTGTGGGTTGTGGTTGGCGTCCGCCTCATAGAAGAAGTTGTGGCGCGTGACGTCCATGTCAGGCGGGAGACGCTTCAGGATGTCAAAGTAAGGATAGACACGAATCATGGAGTCCCGTGTCAGGACATAGCTCTGAACCGTGAGTGATTGATCGTCCTGCAGGGCCGCCAAGACGGGATCGATCTGTGAGAACTGCAAGGCGCGTGCTTGCTCCGCTTCGCCGATCCGGACTCGGTTGGAGTAAAGCATTGCGGCCCGACCCGGCAGGCCTTGCGTGGTGTAGAGCGCTCCTTCTGGAGATAAGGCATAGCGAGCCCGCTCCGCCGCATCGGGAACATACGGCGTGCGCAAGGCTCGCTGGGCCTGTCTGCGAAGTACGTCCACGCCCCGAGCCGCAAGGGCGAGTTGTTGGCCGATGAGAGCGGCCTGTTGCTGAGCAGTGGTCATCAACTGCTCTGTCGCCAACCGCTCCAGGGTGGCGAGGTTCTGCTCCCGCGTCACCTCGTTGGTGATGATATATGCGGCGATGAGCACCAACTCGATGAGGAGAATGGGGACAAGCGCGCTCCGGAGATAGGCGCCCCAGATGAATTGCAGGACCGAGCGGGGTGGGGCAGGGTGCTTGTTGTCGAGAATGGCCATTCGTACATGCTCCCCCGCCACTGGTGGCATGATGCTAGCACGACCTGGAGTTCACTGCCCTGCGCGCCCAGGGCCGAAGGCGCTGAACCCGAGCGGAGCCCGTTGACCGGCTGGTGGAGTCTCCGCGGAGGCCGCCCTACCGCCGGGCGGCTCCCGCGAACACCGGGACGTCTACCGGTTGATGTTCGACACCCCGAACTGGCTGCGGATGGGGTAGTGCACGCCCACGGTGGCGGTCACGTTCACGTTGGCCTTGCGCTCGAAAACCATCACGCAATCCGAGCCGCCAAACTGGAAGAACGAAAACATCTCGCCCTTGCTGAAGTGCTTGCCCACCAGGGAGTCATGGAGCTTCTTGTTCAGGAGCTCCACCTGCTCCTGGTAGGTGCACCCCTTCTTCTCCTCGGGCGACAGGACGATGGGCTTTTGACCCTCGGCATGGGGGGTGACGAACACCACCGAGGAGACCTGCGCCATGCCCATCGGAAGGACCGCCACCTTGCCGATCGCGGTCTCGAGCACCAGTAGGCCGCGGCACTGCACGAACTGGTATCCGGTCGGGTCATTGGCGTCCAGGTAGCGCTGCGGGATGACGGCCCGCGCGAGGTCCCCGTTCGCGTCCTTGCCATCGTCCGCCAGGTTGACCTCCAGGTACACCTGCCCCGGGATGAATTTGGCCTCGAGCACCCGGCCCGCCAGCGGCGTGTGCTGCCGGTGGTAGTCGTACGTGTTCAGGAAGCTGTGGGTGAAGAGCCCGCCCTGGAAGTCCTCCGCGTGCTTGCTGTCCTGGAGTAGCTCGGCGATGGACCACTCGATGTGTTTGACGACGATCGAGGCCGGTGCCGGCAGCGGCTCGCCGACCGGCGTGCTCACCGCCCACTGGCCCACGAAGGTGGACTCGGCGGGGAACACGATCACCCGGTCGTCCGCGGCGGAGGCCACTGGCCGCTGCACGTCGATGTTCTTGAACTTGCGCGCGAAGAACTCGTTGAACGTCGCGTACTGCTGCGGCTCCTTCTCGTAGTCCTGCCAGCTGTACTCGGGCGCGTACTTGAAGCTCTCGAGGTACTTCTTGGACTCCGCCGCATCGAGGAACGAGCCCCACTCCACGGCGAAGTCGCGCAGCCAGGCGGAGATGGGCGAGAGCCTGGCGCCTGTCCCCGGCGCCACCGGGCTCTGCAGCGCCTCGAGTTCGCGCTGGTTGAAGTAGTAATAGAACTGCGTGATGCGCAGGTACACCGTGCGCTCGTGCAGCTGCTCGCCGTTCCAGTCCCAGACGCGGATCTCCGGAATCCACGTCACCAGCGAGTCCACGTAGTAATAGAACTGGTCCAGCGTCTTGATGGCGTCGAGCTCCGGGATGCGCTTCTTGCTCACCGTCCGGATGGCGCTCTCGAACGCCTCCCGGTAGTAGTGCTCGTCGATGAGCAGCTTGAGCTTCTTGGTTGCCGGCTGCTGGGGCTTGTAGACGGTGCCCTCCGGTGGAAGGTCCTTCAGGAAGATCGGCGCCTGCGGCGGACCCTCGTTCCGCTCGGAGTGCTCGTTCCGCTCGAAGCTGAGGAAGGTGAGGGCCGGCTGTGCGGCGCTCCGGGTGCGATCCAGGGCGCGGCGCAGATCCTGTGCGGTGGCCACGCGCCGCGTATGGACGGGCGTGGAGCCCTTATCAGCGGAGGAGGCCTGACGGCGGAAACGGCTGCTCATGTTCTTTCCTCGAGGTGCGATGGGGTGGACTCGTTCACCAGGGACCGCCCGGTGGCGCCCTGGTGGAAGCAGAGTGCAACCCAAGCCGAGGGGGCGCTGTGATCCGCATCATTCCTCGGATGTGAACTGCATCATCGTGCAGTTCCAGCGATCCCGGCTGCCCAGGTGGCGCTTCCCTTGTGCCCGGTCTGACGCATCTGCTCCTGAGAAGGCTTTGGGGCTACAGCCCGGACAGGCGCATGGGTGAAAGAGGGGCTGGTGGAGAGGCGCGCCGAGCGGCTGGGCCTCACGTGTCTACCGCAGTTGTTGGGGTCGGCGCGGCGGGTGTTCCGGTGGTTCAACTGGACGAAGCGCTGGAGCAAACGGGGAAGCGAGGAGCAGGCGGTGGGGGAGGGGACGCTTCGCGGAGGAATGGGCCGATCCCGAGGATCGAGTTCTTTGACACCCTCTCGGGCCTTTCTCCTTCCGCCGCGGGTTGTGCCAAGTCGCGTCGCTCGAGTTCTTTGACACCCTCTCCGAGAACGAGTCCTGACACCTACCCCGCTGTCATCCAATGAAGATCTCAGCGATCTCAGCGGGCTCCACCTCGCTCAAGGCCTCGATGATGGAGTCGATGCGCTCAACGACTGGAGTGCTTCCGGGGTTGTCGACCAACGCCGCGCGGAGTTGCCGGAGTTCATCCATGACTGCGGGCAGATCCGCGACCTCCACCTTGATTCCCGTCTGAAAGAGAGGCAGCCAGGGCAGGCCGAGTTTCCTGGCCACGGACACCCATTCACGGCTGTACGTTCCTTCCGTAGCCATGGGAAGATAGAGACTCCTCTGGTCCTGCGCTTTGAACTTGATGAGCATGGCTACGGACATTCGTTAGTCCCCGCGCAGTGATCAATTCCGCGATTCATCCCCGCCGGTGACAGGAAAAGGCGGAAGGAGGAGCTTGAGGCCGAAACGGGCCTGGAAGGTCCAGTCCGGGTATCTGCCACGGAGTGCGGCCAATTGCTTTTCCACGGCCAGACGCAGCGCGGGGGTATCTCCATCAATACGGAATTCTATCTTCCGGATGCCCTTGATTTCATGGAGTGCTGGAACGGATGGAGAACCATTGGGACCTGGTCTTGTCGCGGTCACCTCATGTAGCAAGGTCTCGATTCTCGTGACGGTCTTATTAAAGATCGCTCCCTCTGCCCATTGGGCGGGGGTCTGTTGGACATAGCCATGCGGAGTCTTGCGGGAGAGCCCTCTGGCTCCTTTGTATTCAATGAATTTCTTTCCTCCCATGTCAACCCAGTCGAACTCCCCCCGCACCGCCTCTTTGCCCTTCTTGGTCCTGGTGACGATTTCCACTTTTCGATAGTAATCGAGCAGGAGTTCTCGCGGACGCCTGTAGTACTTGTTCAATCCATTTCCAAGTTCTTCACTCGAGAGTTTGCTCGAGATTTTCTTGAGAGCCCCTGATGAGGAGGCCTCCAACTTCTTCAAATGGCTGGACAGGATTGCTGGGCCCTCATGGTACTCGGTGAGTTGAGTGTTCAGCCAATCTCCAAATTTGCTCTCACCAAATGAACGGCCGAAGCGCGTTTCACCCAAGGCCTTGGATGCCCAACCAGCGCCCCGAGAAGCCGCCACGATGAGCACCGCTTCCAGAATGGCGCCCAACAAAGTCGCAATGGCTTCAGCGAACTGTTTCGCGGCCAGTTCGAGCTTGGCCTCCACACCGTGCGCATCCCAGACCGCGATCACGAATTTCAGGAACTCCTTGCCCACCTCTCCGATGGCCTTCCCGAGCCAGACCGCCAACATAGCCAGCCCGAACCACTCGAGGATGACGAGGGCGAATTCGAACCCGATCTCCGCGCCAATCACCGCACCAGGAGCCGCGGTCGCACCACCCAGGACGAACCCGACCCCTCCACCGATGATGGCTCCTACCGCTGTAAGAGCGGCGATGACCCCAATCGAGATGACCACCGTCTCGGCCAGACCCACGAGAATCTCGACGGACACCCTCCTTGCATGGCGCAGGACAGCATTTTTCAGATACTTCAGCGATAAACGGACAGCTCTCGCATAATCCTCGCAGAGCTGGGTGTAACGTACTATTGGTGAGGCTAGAAGGCTGAGGGTGTCATACGAAATTGAGCCAGAATCAACGAGGCCAATCAACGACTTGGTATAAGTCTGGTCAGGAATCCAAATCAAATCTCTTTCATTGAACCGAACCGTGCGCCATCCATTCGTGCCTGGAGGAATGATCTTGTGATTCACCAGACCCAGGACATTCACATGGAAGCGTAAATCCTGTCCCCAGTAGATCTGGTCGGCATAGTAGGTCTCGCAGATGGCGATGGCTGTCCCCGGAGTGCCTTGTTCAACGCGATGCAACCGGGCGTTCGGCTCAGGAATCTTCGTCCAGATGTATGAAGAGGCGACGAAGCCTACAAACCCGCCGGTGGTAGCAACCTGGGACCAGCCGTCGTTGAACCGGTTGATCACTTGAACGCGCGAGCTGAAGGGCAACGTGCAGAGCACGCCCCCTGTGGTACTGCGTGAAGCACGCAATTGCACCTCTGGGGTGCCATCCCAGTTGACGACCCCCACTTGACCTACAAACGTGCGGTCGGCTCCGTCAGCTCTTCCGTCGCCCATGAAGGATCCTCCAAACATGTCACATCTTACGTGGCCCTCTGGGGTTTTCCAATGCGGGCACCCGCAGTACGAAGACACCCGCGTCCCTTGCACGAGAAAGGGATGACAAGTTCGTCCTTTCTGGCGAAGTTCCGCTTTACGTACAGGGTCAGGCCGCGCCCCACCTCGCTCGCCTCCGCCAGTCGTATGGCAAGGTTGTCATGGGGCTCCACGCTGCTGACCTTCAGCCCCCACGCCTCAGACCGCCCGGCGCTTCTTCTCGCGCCTGGACTTGCGCTCGTGCCGGGGTGGAGTCGGCGTGCCGTCCGGCGGCGGAGTCTCGGCGAGCCTGCCGTTGGGGAGGGATGGCCCGTCCGCGAGCCCCGGGTCCTGGGACTGGGTGGGCTCGGGGGGAGGGGCGGGCAGGCGGATGATGAACGTGGCGCCCTCACCCGGCTTGCTGCGCACCGACAGCGTCCCCCCGTGGTTCTTCACGATGCGCTGCGAAATCGCCAGCCCCAGCCCCGTGCCCTTCTGCTTCGTCGTGTAGAAGGGCACGAAGATGCTCTGGTGCTGCTCGGGCGGTATCCCCGGGCCCGTGTCCGACACGTGCAGCTCGATGAACGAGTCCCCCGCGTGCCGGAAGTCGTTGAAGCGGTCCGGCCTCACCGTCTTCACCGTGATGACTCCTCCCGCCTCCCCGCCCAGCGCCTGCATCGCGTTCTGCACCAGGTTGATGAGCACCTGCTTGAGCTGCTCCGCGTCCGCCTCCACCCGCGGCAGGTTCTCCTCCTGCTCCACCTTCAGCTCCAGCCCCGCCGGCAGCTCGTTCTGGATGAGCCGCACCGTGCGCGTCACCACCTCGTTCAGATCCGTGGGCCCGAACGTCTGCTTCAGCGGCCTCGCGTAGTCGAGGAACGCCGACACCACCCCGTTGAGCCGGTTGACCTCCTCCACAATGACCTCGAGGAACTCGCCTTCCTCGCCCGGCAGCAGCCGCGGATCCAGACACTGCGCCGCCCCCTTGATCGCCCCCAGCGGATTGCGGATTTCATGCGCCAGGCCCGCCGCCATCTCGCCCAGCGCCGCCAGGCGATCCCTCTCGCGGATGGTCTCGTACAGCTTGGAGTTCTCCAGCGCCGTCGCCAGCCGCTCGGCCACCTCCAGCATCAGGGCAATTTCATCCGAGGCGTACGCTTCCGGCACCCGCTCGTCCCACAGGTTGAGGAAGCCGATGACCCGGTCATTGCCGAGCAGCGGCACCGTGATGCCCGCCTTCATCTGCACCAGCGCCGCGCGCGTGTCGTGCAGCCGCTTGAGCTCGTCCCGGAAGCGCTTGCCCTCCACCGCCTGCTGCCTCATCACCGCGATGCGCCGCTCCACGTTCTCCAGCAGCACCGCCTTCTGTCCCGACGCCACCGCGAACAGCACCCCGCGCGCCGCCCCCGTGTCCAGGAACGACACCGGCGCCGGCCCCCGCGCGTCCAACAGCCGGTAGCCCGGCCGGTCCTCGGCCATCAGGTACAGCGACGCGTGGGTGATCCGCCCCGACTCGTGCAGCGCGTCGAGCACCAGCCGCGCCAGCTCGGAGATTTCAATGACGCCCGCCATGCGCGCCCGCGTGCTGCCCAACACCCGCAGCAGCTCGAAGCGCTCGCGGAAGAAGACCGCCACCACGCGCTCCTCCACCTTGGCCCTCAGGGGCTCCAGGAGGATGAGCAGCACGAACGTCGCCACCACCGTGTTGAAGATGAAGAGCGAGGTGTTGTTCTTGTCCACCCACATCGTCAGCAGCGTGAAGACCACCGCCAGGATGGAGGCGAGCAGCGTCTGCGAGACGATCTTCGCCAGCAGCTCGTGCAGATCCATCAGCCGCAGCCGCAACAGCGTCTGCGCGAGGAAGAACAGGTAGAGCGTGGTGAAGACGGGCCCCAGCGGGGTGGGGAAGGGCAGCCCGTAGCGCTCGAGCTGATCCAACACGCTGAAGAGGATGGCCGCCCCGGCGCCAATGGCCAGGTACGTCAGCCGCAGCCGCTCGATGCGCGATTCGGTGGTGCGCACTCGTCGCAGCAGCAACGACACCGAGGCCAGCAGCGCGCCGAGCACCCACGTGCCCACGACGATCCGCGCCCACTCCTTCTGGGCCAGCGGGGACACCGCCACCATCAGCCCGAACACCGCCGAGAGGAAGGCGAGCCGCCTGCCTAACAGGTGGGTGCCCTGGCTGACGCCGAGGAACTCGAGGAAGAAGGCGACGGCCGCGCCAGGAACGAGCGAAGCCAGTAGGATGGTGGCGCCCACCGCCACCCGCGTCACCCACGGATAGTTGCCCGTGGCGAAGAAGTCATGGATGAAGGTGGAGAGGTAGTACCCCCCCAATGTCAACGCGAAGACGGAGTAGAGCGTGAGCACCCGCGGACGTGCGGCTCTCAACAACATGGAGACGCCAAGCGCCAGGCCGATGATGGATGCGAGAAGTGCGCTCTGTGTCCGGATGTCCATGGGCGGGTGGAGAGTCTAACCTTCATGCCGCTCCGGAAATTTTTCCCCTGCTTCCCCGTGTCTCCTGTTGTCGCCCCGGTCCATCTCCCGAGGGCCTCCCCCGTATGAAAGCCTTCCTGCCGCTGTTCGCCGTCGCCGCCGCCACCTCGCTGGCCTTCACCCAGGCGTCTCCTCCCCCGGAGTCCGCCTCCCAGGAGCCGGCCGCGCCTCCCCGGTCGCTCACCGGCAACGCGCCCCCCGAGGCCCAGCTCTCGCCGCCCCCGGACACGGAGAAGTCCCTCGTGCCCCCGGGCTACATGCAGGTCTTCAACCCGGCCTTCCCGGGTGAGCCGCCTCCCGCGCCGCCCCTGGCCCCTCCCGTCTCCCTCGGCCGCGCCTATGGCCTGGAGGACCTCGCCCCGTACTTCGCCCAGGGCACGCTCCCGCTGGCCAAGGCGGCTTTCGACCAGGGCCAGTACACCCGCGCCCGCGAGCTGCTCGAGAAGGAGGGGAAGTCTCCGCCCGTGCGCTACCTGCGCGCCCTGAGCGCCGTGCGCGCCGGGGACCACGCGCGCGCCGCCGAGGAGATGCGCGCCCTCTCCGCCGACTACCCCGCGCTGCGCGACCGTTGCCTCACCCACGCGGGTACCGCCCTGGAGGCCCTCGGCCGCTTCCCCGAGGCCGCCGAGATGCTCTCCCAGGTGCCCGAGTCGTCCCGGCTCTACGCCGATGCCCGCCTGGGGCTCGGCCGCGTGCTGCGCAAGACGAAGGACGCCGAGGGCGCCCTCACCGCGCTCGCCCCCCTGGCCAACCTCGTCGCCCCCGCCTGGGGCCGCAACGTCGGCGCCGAGGCCCTGCTGGCCAGCGCCGACCTCGCCGTGGACCTGAAGGACAAGGCGCGCGAGCGCGACTTCCTCTGGCGCCTGTGGGCCCGCCACCCCCTCACCCCCCTGGCGCAGGTCGCCCAGACCCGGCTCAAGGGCCAGCAGCCTCCCCTGGAGATGAAAGTCGTGCGCGCCGAGCAGCTCATCGAGCTGCACCGCAACCGCCAGGGCCTGGAGCTGCTCCAGCCCCTGTTGCCCAAGCTCCTGCTGCCCGACGCGCTCGCCTGCCGCGCCCACTTCGCCTACGGCAAGGCCCTGCGCAAGGAGCGCCAGCACACCAGCGCCATCGCCGCGCTCACCCCCGTGGCCGACAAGTGCCAGGACCGGGAGTTGCTGCCCCGCGTGCTCTACGTGCTCGGCTCCTCGCGCTCCATCGTGGATCAGGTGCGCGGCCCCGAGACGTACGAGCGGCTCGCCCGCGACTTCCCCGAGCACTCCTTCGCCGATGACGCGCTCTTCTTCGCCGCCGACCTGTACGTGAAGACGGGGCGGCTGGAGCTCGCCTCCGAGCGCCTCAAGACGCTGGCCATGCTCTACCCCCAGGGCGACTACCTGGGCGAGGCGCTCTTCAAGGACTACTGGATCGCCCGCGAGCGCAAGGCCGCCGACGGGGGCATCCCCCTCCTCGAGGAGATCGAGAAGCGCTTCGCCGAGGCGGACGAGACGAACGACGTGGAGCGCGCGCGCTACTGGCGGGCACGCACGCTGCAGGAGCGCAAAGAGCCCGAGCAGGCCGCGGCGCTCTTCGAGTCGCTCGCGCTGGAGCACCCCGCCACCTACTACGGCCTGCTGGCGCGCACGATGCTGGGCACGCTCGACGCGGAGCGCGCACGGCGCCTCCTGCCCCAGCTCGACTTCACCCAGCAGGAGCGGCGCGAGCCCTGGCCGCTGCACGCGGGCGGCATGGAGAAGGATCCGCACTTCCTCGCCGCCGTGGAGCTGCTGCGCCTGGGCTTCCCCGAGGCGGTGTCCTCGGAGCTGCTCGCCATCAACCGCGTGAGCCTGCCGGCCGAGAACATCCGGCTGATCGTGCACCTGCTGGCGCTGTCCGGAGATGAGCGCGGGGCGCACGCGGTGGCGCGCATCGCCCTGCGCCGGGACTTGAGCGGCCCCATCACCCCCCAGACGCGTCCGTTGTGGGAGGTGGCCTATCCCAACGCCTTCCGCGACCTCATCGAGAAGCACACCGCCGCGGCGGGCGTGGAGCCGGACCTGTTGCAGGCCCTCATGCGCGAGGAGAGCGCGTTGGACCCGAAGGCGCTCTCGTGGGCGGGGGCGCTCGGCCTCACCCAGCTCATGCCCACCACGGCCAAGGCGGTGGCCCGGCAGCTCAAGCTCAAGGCCCCCTCGACGCAGTCGCTCCTGGAGCCGGAGCTCAACATCCGCCTGGGCGCGCACTACCTGGGCTCGCTCATCAAGCGCTTCCCCGGACAGACGCCGTTCGCCGTGGGCAGCTACAACGCCGGCCCCCTGGCGGTGGACAAGTGGCGCGCGGATCGTCCCGGCATGCCGCTGGACGCGTGGGTGGAAGAGGTGCCCATCGCCGAGACGCGCGGCTACATCAAGCGCGTGCTGCGCTCGTTCAACACCTACCAGCTCCTCTACGGGCGCCCCACCAAGGCGCCCCTGCTCCAGGCCTCCAAGTAGCGAGCGGGCGGCCCCGGCCGCTCAGGTCCAGAAGCCCGTGGGCTGCCCGAGCAGGGCGGCCCCGGCTTGGCCGAACCAGCCTTCCGCCGCGGCCGCGTGCTGCCGGAAGGTGTGCAGGTCCCGGAAGCGCCGCTGCAGGCTCGAGCCGTCCTTGAGCGCGCTGGCGCCCGCCGCCTGGTAGCACGCGCCCACGACCTCGGCCGCCGTCTCCGTCACCCAGGCCAGGGCCGCCGAGACGCGCGGTGCCACGGCCGGAATGGCCGCGGGGTTGTTCGTGCTCGTGGCCCAGAGTTCATCGGAGAGGTCGCGCAGCAGCGCCCGGGCGGCCCGCACGCGCGTGTCGGCGCGGCCGAGGTGGAGCTGGAAGACGGGGGACTCGAAGAGGGGAGCGCGGGCGTACATCCGCCGCTTGCCCGTCCCGACGATCGCCACCAGATCCTCCAGTGCGCCCTGGGCGATGCCCAGCGACACCGCCGCCATGTGCAGTGCGAACTGCAACAGGGGCGCGGCGAAGCCCGGGCCCGGCAGGTGGGACGTGCCGGAGAAGATGTCGAGGGTGTTCTCCTCGGGGCAGAAGACGCCCTGCATCTCCACGTCATGGCTGCCCGTTCCCCTCAGGCCAAGCACGTTCCAGGTGTCGAGGATGCGCACCTCCTGGGGCGGCAGGAGCATGGCCCGCATCCGGAGCAGGCCCTCGGTGGGACGCGGGAGCGTCTGGCCCTCGTTCAGGACGACGCAGTTGCCGAACAGCCAGTCCGCGTGCTGGCAGCCGCTGGCGAAACCCCACCGCCCGGTGACGCGGTAGCCGCCGGGTTCCACCACCGCCTGCCCCTGGGCGTTGAAGCCTCCGGCCATGATGACGTCCGGCCCGCTCGCGTAGATGGCATCGAAGCGCTCGCGAGACAGGAACGAGAAGAGGTGAGGGCTCTCCGAGCCGATCATCGTCGTCCACCCGGTGGCCCCATCCGCCCGGGCCAGGGTCTCCAGGACCTGCATGCCGGTGCGCAGGTCCACCTCGAGGCCGCCATGGCTCCGGGGGACGAACATCCGGAAGAAGCCCGCCTGCTTGAGCTGGCCGAGCAGATCCAACGGCAGCCGGCGCCCCGACTCGATGTCCGCCGCCCGGGATGACACCACCGGAGCGAGATCCCTCGCGGCGTCCAGCACCTGCTTCGACTCGGCATTCATCATGTGTTCCTCACTGTGGGTATGAGGCGGAAGAACCCGCCGGGCGCGTTCGGCCTCGGAGCGAGCATGTATCGCGGGGGGAGTGATGGCCCCGTGACAGCCCGGTGGGGCGCTGGAAAAGAACCGGGCCCCGCATCCCAGGAGGGAAGGGGGCCCGGCTCACTTCACGTGTGGGAGTGGCTCAGCGCTGGCGGCGGCGAGCCAGCGCGAGGACCGAGCCCAGCGCCATCAGCACCAGCGAGGAGTCCCCACCGGAGGCCGAGCAGCCGAGACCATCACCGCGGAAGTCGACGTCTCCCACGTGCACGGTCCAGGTGTAGGAGGCGGGAGTCGACTCCACGTTGCCCTCGGAGTCACGGGCACGGACCTCGAAGGTGTGCTGGCCGTCAGGCAGGTTGTCGTAGGTGACGGGCGACGTGCAGGTCGTCCACTCGCCACCATCCAGGCGGCACTCGTACGTCACGCCCGGCTCGCCAGCGTCGAACTCGAACGTGGCACTCCGGTTGGGCGTGGTGTTCGAGGGACCCGAGATGATGTTCGTCTTGGGCGCGCTGGTGTCCGGAACGACGGTGAAGGTGTTGCTGGACGAGTCGGGGCTGGTGTTGCCCGCCTTGTCCTCAGCGCGGGCGACCACCGAGTGCGGCCCGGGCGTCAGTGGGGTGGTCGGCGTGTAGCTCCAGTGGCCGCTCCCATCCACCGGGGCGGTTCCCACCACCACGCCATCGATGACGACGGTGACGGTGGTGTTGGGCTCGGCGGTACCGGTGACGACGGGCGTGGTGTCCGTCACGGTGGAGCCGTTGGCGGGACCCGTCACCACGGGCGCGTCAGGCGCGGTGGTGTCCACGGTGAAGGTGCTGGTGGCCGTGGGGCTGGTCGTGCCCGCCGTGTTCGTGGTCGTCGCCTCGATGCTGTAGGGGCCATCCGCCAGGGTGGGAGGCGTGAAGGTCCAGTGGCCCGCCGCGTCCACCGGGATCGGACCATACGAGGTTCCGTTGATCACCAGCGTCAGGTTGCTGCCGGCCTCCGCCGTGCCCGTGATGGTCACTGAAGAGGTATTGAGCAGCGCGCCATTGGGCGGCGTCACGATCACCGGGGCTCCGGGGATCGTGTTGTCGATCTTGAAGGTACTCGGGGTGGACGGAGGGCTGGTGTTGCCCGCGGCGTCCCGGGTCGTCGCCGTCGCGGTGTAGGAGCCATTACCCAGTGTGGGAAGCGTGGGGCCCGTGAGGCTCCAGTTGCCCGAGGCATCCACCGGCACGGTGTATGTCGTGCTCGTCGTGCCCGTGGTGAGCACCAGCGACAGGGTGGTGTTGGCCTCCGCCGTGCCCGAGATGGCCGCCGGAGAGGCACTGAGCACCGCTCCATTGCGCGGCGTCACGATGACCGGGGCCGCGGGAGCCACGGTGTCCACGGTGAAGGTGCTCGGAAGGGAGGGAGGGCTGGTGTTGCCCGCGGCGTCCCGGGTCGTCGCCGTCACGGTGTAGGAGCCATCCGGCAGTGTGGGAAGCGTGGGGGAGTTGAGGCTCCAGTTGCCCGAGGCATCCACCGGCACGGTGTACGTCGTGCTCGTCGTGCCCGTGGTGAGCACCAGCGACAGGGTGGTGTTGGCCTCCGCCGTGCCCGAGATGGCCGTGGGGGAAGCACCGAGCGGCGCGCCATTGGGCGGCGTCACGATGACCGGGGCCGCGGGAGCCACGGTGTCCACGGTGAAGGTGCTCGGAAGGGAGGGAGGGCTGGTGTTGCCCGCGGCGTCCCGAGTCGTCGCCGTCACGGTGTAGGAGCCATCCGGCAGTGTGGGAAGCGTGGGGGAGTTGAGGCTCCAGTTGCCCGAGGCATCCACCGGCACGGTGTATGTCGTGCTCGTCGTGCCCGTGGTGAGCACCAGAGACAAGGTGGTGTTGGCCTCCGCCGTGCCCGAAATGGCTGTCGGGGAGGTGTTAAGCACCGCGCCATTGGGCGGTGTGACGATGACCGGGGCCGCGGGGGCGGTGGTGTCCACGGTGAAGGTGCTCGTGGCCGGGGGGCTGGTATCGCCCGCCGTGTTCGTCGTCGTCACCGTGACGCTGTAGGAGCCATCCGGCAGTGTGGGAAGCGTGGGGGCGTTGAGGCTCCAGTTGCCTGAGGCATCCACCGGCACGGTGTATGTCGTGCTCGTCGTGCCTGTGGTGAGCACCAGCGTCAGGGTGCTGTTGGCCTCTGCCGTGCCGGAGATAGCCGTCGGGGAGGTGTTAAGCGCCGCACCAGGGGCTGGCGTCTGGATCACGGGGACTACCGGTACGTATCCGCCCGGCAACACCTCAAAGCGGCCATTGCCGCCTGGCTTCGCGTCAGTAGTCGTACCCGTTCTCCGGGAACCCGGGTTGGCGCCGACAACGCTGTCCGCGTCGGGATAGCAATTTCCCCCTGCGGACTGAAAGAGGACATACCCGCCGCCGCCTCCTCCTCCAGGCCCAGGCTGCGTTTGGGTCGTACGACCTCCGGCGCCACCAAACGCATTCAGGGAGCCGCAACTGGCGGCCCTGGCGACGCGCAGATAGAGGGTGCCGCCGCCGCCGCCGCCACCACCGGCTTCGGCGGCCTGCTCGGGGGTCGCACCGGAGGCGTCGAAAACACCTGTTCCGTCGAGTTGCCCGGCCCGGACGAAGACGATGCCTCCTCCATTTCCCGCCGGCTGACCCGCCGTCGTCTGGCCATGTCCCGCGCCACCGCCACCACCAAACGTGAGGCGGGTGAGCGACGTGGAGGACAATGCCGCGCCACCCAAGCCGCCGTAGGGCCGACTGCCGTCAGCGGAATTACCACCCAGGCCACCTGCTCCCGCACCACCACCACCGCCACCACCCGAGCGCACGCAGACTCCGCCACCGCCGCCATTGGCGACGTTGCCACGGCCGGTATTTCCCGCTCCATAGCGCGTGTTTGCGATCCCCTCTCCCTTACGCGCGCCCGAAGGACCGACTCGCTCCAGTTCCGTGCACGCGGTCGTGCCGGAGGTATCGACGAGGAACGCGCCTCCCCGGAAGCCCTGCTCGTTCGCTCTGATCTCTCCCTCATGGGAGAGGGTTCCCTGGACCAGGAAGGCCACGACCCCTCCAACATTCCCATCCCAGGGATGTGAGACGATGCTGGCACCCGTGCTGACCGTCACTGTGGTGTACTCCGGAACCACGATGACCTGGGTCACCAGGGCCGTGTATCCGCGCACGAGCGGCGCGCTCAGGGTCAAGGTCGAGCCCGAGACCGAGGCCACCCGCGCCAGCTCCCAGGTTCCCACCGGTGTGCCATCGAGGTTGATGGGGGTGGTGTCTCCCGAGGTGGGAGTGGGGCTGATTCCGGTCGTCTGGTGGACCATGATCAGACTGCCCGCCGGGATGCTCGTGGCGGCTCCCACGGGGGTGCCCACCGGGATGCTGGTGGCATTGGCCGCAACATTGGCGGTCACCTGGGCATAGGTGTTGACCGTGGTGCTGCTGCTCACCGTCAGCGGCCCGTTGTGTCCATCGCCCAGGTAGAACGTATCCGGCGCGGCGAGCGTCGCCGTCGAGCCGAGGGCCAGCAGGCAGAGGACCGCCGCGAGCCACTTCTTGATGATTGGAGTGTTCATGATCTTCGAATTCCTCTCCGGCTACTGCTGCTGCTCGCGCTCGGCGGTGGTGATGATGAATTCCACGCGGCGGTTGGCCGCGCGGCCCTTCTCCGTATTGTTGGACGCGATGGGCTGATCGGGACCGAAGCCCTTGGCCTCCAGGCGCGACTCCTCCACGCCCTCGATCACCAGGTACTTCTTCACCGACTCGGCCCGGGCCTGGGACAGCTTGCGGTTGGCCTCCGCCTTGCCCCGGTTGTCCGTGTGGCCCTCGATGATCATCCGGTCCACCTCGGGGTGCTCGCGCAGCACCTTGGCCACCTGATCCAGCATCTTGAAGGAGCGCGGCTGGATGACCGCCTTGCCCGTGGCGAAGAACACCTGCTCCTTGATCTCCAGCTTGCCCTTCTGGATGGCCACCATCTGCTTCTGCTTCGCCGGGCAGCCCTGGTTGTCGGCAACACCCGCCTCGGTGGGGCAGTTGTCCAGGTGGTCCGCCACGCCGTCGTTGTCGCTGTCCTTCGCCGGGCAGCCGCGCAGCTCCTTCAGTCCTGGCTGCGAGGGGCACGCATCCCGCTCGTCCACGAAGCCATCCCCATCCGAGTCACGCACCGGGCAGCCCCGGCGCTCGGCCGGGCCCGGCTCGTTGGGGCACTCGTCCTTGTCGTCCTCGATGCCGTCCTTGTCGGTATCGCGCACCGGACAGCCTCGCTGCTCGGCCGGACCCGCCTCGTTGGGGCACTCGTCCTGGCCGTCCTCGATGCCGTCCTTGTCGGCGTCGACGTCGCGCACCGGGCAGCCCTGGTTCTCGGCCGGACCCGCCTCAGCAGGGCAGGAGTCCTCGTCGTCCCTGAGGCCGTCCCCGTCCGCGTCAGGCCTCGGGCAGCCCCTGCGCTCGGCCGGGCCCGCCTCGGTGGGGCACCTGTCCAGGCTGTCCACGACGCCGTCCTTGTCGGAGTCGCGTGGCTTCCCATCGACCAGCGCCACGCCCAAGAGCACGCGGAAGGTGGGCGTGCCGAGCGTGTCACCAAAGCCGGGACCGCCCAGGGCATACGCCTCGACGCGCTCGCTCAGGGGCAGCCGCAGACCGGCCAGCAGCTCCATGGACTGTGGCTGGCCGCCGAGCGGGAGCACGCCGCGCAGGTTGAGTTCTCCGCGCAGCCCCGGTCCCGTCGTGGACACCGCCGCGCCCAGGCGCACCTCGCTGCCCAGCACGTCCTCCACCTCCTCGCCGCCCACCATGACGGAGGGCCGCACCAGCACGCTGCCCTCCACGCCCGCGCGCAGTCCGCCAAAGCGCCGGCCCAGCATCAGCTTGGGCTCGAGGCGCACGCTCCCGTCCCGCGACAGCGTGTCCACGCTGCCCACGGGCAGGCCCACGCCCAGCTCGAGCGCCAGATCCAACGGCGCCTCGCGCTGCTGCGCGAGCAGTCCCAGCCGCGCGTACACCGTGGGCGTGCCCAGGCCCGTGCGCGCCGGTGCGCCCACGCCCTGCCCGGAGAGGTCATCCCCCTTCTGCCACGCCACCACGGGCAGCTGCGCGCCCAGCTCCAGCCACCGCAGGGGCGACCAGGCCGCCAGCAGGTGCGCGGTGACGCGGTCGCGCACCACCGAGCCCAGCCGGTTGCCGTCCCGGTACATCACCAGGGGATCGTTCTCGTAGTGCCCCAGCAGCGACAGCCGGTAGCCCCCCTGGGGGAGCAGCTCGCCCGTTCCCACGGTGAGCGAGCCCTGGCCGTTGGGATTGAGCACGAGGCGCTCCAGCTCGAAGCGGCCCAGGCCCGTGGGCTGGGCGAGCGCGTCCGAACCGGCGAGCGATGTGGCGGCGAGCATCAGTGTGGCGAAAAGCGACAGGCGCCTGGGGCCCGCCGAGTGGGTGTGGCTCATGAGTTCTCCATGTCGGATTCCCGCGGGGTCCCCTTCCAACCGCTCCCCCCGTGCCCCTCCACCCGAGGTGGAGGACATGGGTGAGAAGACCCGTCCGTCTGGCTGCTGTGATGTAGGCGGCGCATTCAGACCCGAGATCGCTCCGAGTGTCCAGGGAACCCTCAAAGCACGGAGCATGCCAAGTCGTTCTTCAGACAGGACGGTGTCCATCTCCCACGAGCGGTGCTCGAGGCTCACGGAGGAGACGCGAGCGCGCGGGGCGCCCGCTGCCTTCACTCCCGGTGGGAGCGAGCTGGGTCATTCCGCCACACCCCCGGGGTGCTTCAGCGCGCGAGCAGCTCGCGCTCGAGCTCCAGCGCCAGCCGGGCGGTGAGCACGAAGACGCGATCCACCCGGACGGGGCCGTACAGCTCCTTGCCGATCCACAGCGTCTCGGCGGCGCGAGGAGCGGAGTCCCAGGCGGTGAGCCACGCGGCGGCCTTGCGCAGCGCGCGCCGCACCGCCGCGCCACAAGCGCCCGGCGCCGCGCGCAGCCCATACATCGCATGCACGGCGAAGGCCGTCTCCGACGCGCTGGAGGCCGTGCCCACGCCCCAGCCTCCGTCGTCGCGCTGCAGGGCGATCATCGCCTCCGCGCTCGCGCGCAGCTCCGCCGCCGCGCCCGCCTGGGCCAGGGCCCCCATCACCTGCGAGGTGGCGTACAGCCAGGAGCAGTGCCACTTGTCGCCCACCCACACCCCGTTGTGTCCACGCTTCTCCAGCAGGAAGCGCAGGGGCTGGGAGGCGTCCTGGCCGAGCATCGCCAGGGCCAGCACGCCATGCGCCGTCGTGGTCAGCGAGGGCTGCATCTCGTGCGAGTAGGTGATGAACAACCCCTCGCGCTGGTAGCGCTCCAGGATGCGGCCATCCACCTCGTGGCCCGCGTTGGCCAGCAGGGCGACGGTCGTCGTGGTGGTGTCCCCGTCGACGTCGAAGTTGTCGCTCATGCCCATGCCCTCGGGCTTGAGCGCCCGGTGCAGGGCCTCCAACTGGGGACGGATGACGTCCTGGAGGGCCGGGTGGGACAGCAGGCCCGAGGAGAGCAGGGCGAGCAGGCCCCAGGGACGCTCGAAGGTGGGAATGGGCCAGACGGTGGGCACGACGCCCGGAATGCCCGTCCGGGTCGCCGCCGAGGCCCCCGCCAGGAACTCCTCCACGCCCCGAAGCTCCGGTGCTCCCGGGGTGGCCGCCCGGCGCCGGTTCAGCCAGAGCGCGGTCGCCGCGGGGCTGTTGCCCACGCCTTGCGTGGCGTCGATCACCGAGGAGTCCGCCTGGGTGCCCCACGCCTCCCAGCCATGCACGGGCGTGGTGCCCGCGCGAATCTTCACCCGGGCGATCAACCCGCGCCGCCGCTCGCCCAGCGTGCGCAGCAGCCGGAAGGGTTGCTGGGGCAGATCGAGCCCCAGCGCGGCCGCGTCCTCCAGCAGCCGGGGCAGGACGAGCTCCGCGGCGACCGGGATGTCATCCGGCAGCGCCTGCTCGAAGGACCAGAGATCCGCGGAGCGGCGCAGGAAGTCGAGTCCGCGCGCCGCCGCGTCATGGCTGCCCGGCGCGTCGTTGGACACCAGCAGCGCCAGGACGGAGGCGAGCGTGGGGACGTGCCGGGCCAGGGGCATGACCTCGGGTCCCCAGCCTCCGTCCGCATGCTGCTGCGCCATCAGCCAGTCAATGGCGGGTTGGGGATTGTCGGGCGGGGTGTACCGCAGCACCTGCGCCGTGTCGTAGACGGAGGGCGTGACGACTCCCCCCTGCTGACCAAGAGCGGCGATTTCCGCTCTCAGCGTTTCAATGAGCCGATCGGCTGTGGAGGACATGTCTTTCGCCCCTGGAGTTGGGCTCAATTCTTAACACGAAAGACATTTGGCCACGGAGGGGCCCCTGGCGTCCGCCCGCCTGGAGCCCGCGCGCGGGGGGCCTCAGTGCGACTCCGGGTTCTTCTCCTTCCCCTGCCAGCCGTAGTTGCCGAGGAAGTTGGACACCTGGTGCGACACGTCCCGGACGAGGTCCACCGCGCTCATGGAGTTGTTCAGCTGGGACATGGTCTGGTCCATCATCGTCGACAGATCGCTCACCGCCTGGAAGATCTGCGTGATGCCCGTGCCCTGCTGATTGACCGCCGTGGTGATCTGCCGCACGGACTGCGCGTTGTCCCGGACGATGTTGGACAACTGCTGGAGCGTCTCGCCGAACTCGCGGATCTCCCCCAGGCTGTTGCCCACCTTCGCCGAGCCCTCCTCGGTGATGGCCGCGGTGCTGCGGATGGCCTCGGAGATGTCCTCGAGGATGACGCTCACGTTGTGGGTGGCCTTGATGGATTGATCCGCCAGCGAGCGGATCTCCCGCGCCACCACGCCAAAGCCCTTGCCGTGCTCGCCCGAGCGCACCGCCTCGATGGCGGCGTTGAGGGCGAGCATGTTGGAGCGGTCCGCCAGGCCCTTCACGCTCTCGGTGATGCGGCCGATCTGCCGGGCGCGTTCATCGAGCGCGCGGATGCGCGAGGCCATCTCGTTCACCTGGCCCTGGATCGCCTTGAGTCCATCCAGGGTGCGTTGGATGGCCTTCTCACCCACCTGGCTGATCTCATTGGCCCGCTCGGTCTGGCGCAGCACGTTCTCCGCCTTCTGGGTGGCCATGGCGGACGTCTCCTTGATCTCCTGGGCGGTGACCTGGGTCTCCTGGAGCGCGGAGGCCTGGAGGGTGAGCACCTCGGTCTGCTTGGTGGTGGACATGCCGAGCTGATCGGCGCTGTTCTTGAGCGAGCCCGCGGAGTCACGCAGGGACAGGGAGAAGTCGCGCAGCTTGGCGAAGGCGCGGGCGGTGGCGGCGGCCAGGTCGCCGATCTCGTCGGTGGAGGCCCACTGGGGCAGGACGGGCGCGCCCGCGGCCAGCGCCTCCATGGAGACCTGCACGCTGCGCGCGCCCTCCGACAGATGCCGGGCGAGGCTCAGGGCGGAGAGCGTGGCCACCACCAGCAGGTAGCCGTTGAGCAGGAGCAGCGGGAGGGTGGAGGCATCGAGCACCTGGCTCACGGCCGCCCGCAGGAGCGGCGAGGCCTGGCCCCGGGGCGCGGCGTCCACCTGCTCCAGCATCTGTTCATAGATGGGGCGGGCCTGCTGGCCGAGCACCGTGAAGCTCACCACCAGCGCGCAGAGGATGAACAGGCCGAAGGCGTAGGGCAGGTACCAGCGGTAGCGCGGCCAGGAGAACCCGGCGCCTCCCAGGTCCAGCTCCGGGTGGCGTTGGAACTCCTGGATGGCATGGGGGCGCAGGACCTGCTCGAACATCAAGCGCCGGTGGATGCCGCTGAGCAGACACAGCAGCACGACGGTGACGATGGCCCAGGCGATGGTCCACGGGTTCTTGCCCGGGTAGTAGAGCGTCGGGACGGCGCCATAGACGGCCGTGCCGAGCGCGCTCAGCGCGATGATACAGCCCTCGTACATCTGAGGCAGGCGGAGGATGCGCTGGAGCCGGGCCCCCGGGGGCTCGGACACCTGGGCCTCGCGCAGGGTGCGTGACACCAGCCAACTGAGGGCCAGGTACGGCCCCGCGGCGCCGATCAGCACCAGCGCGGGGGCGATGAGGAACAGCGTCCCGAGCACCTCCTGCCCCGAGAAGCCCATGATCACCATGATCAGATACACGATGGGCACGGCGTGGGCCGTCACGGTGCGCAGGGAGAGCTGATTGAGTTGACGGAAGACTTGTTGGGGTGAGGCGTCTGCTGTCTGCATCAACCGGCGCTCCATGGGTTTTTCCGGCCGGACATATGGCGCGAGAAGTCATGTCTACCAGGAAGAGCGCACCCGGAGGAAGTTGGCTCGCCGGAACGGCCGGGTTTGTTCAGTCGACGGCCAGGGAAGCGTGACCGCGGACTCGCCTGGGCGGTTCCCTCGTGTCTCCTGTCATCGACCGTCCAGCATATGGGATGGTTGCCCGCGGCCGAGCCCAAGCAGGCAGCCTCCGGGTGTGGCACGGGACACACCCGCGGCACGGAGATCCAATTCCAGTGCTTTGCTCCAATTGAACCAGGACTGCTCACCCGGCAGGCGTGGCGCTCGGGGGGCCCTGGCCCGGTCTGGCCAGTGCGGGGAGGAGACACGGCATGAAGACGCGAAGCGGTATCCATCGTCATGTGGCAGGGAGTGGGCCGTTGTACGGGCGGATGTTCGCCGTGCTGGGGATGTTGTCCGCGACGGGGTGTGGCACCACGCGGGCCCCGGAGGAGGAGATGACGCTCAGGGCACGTCCCCTGGCGGAGCGCTGCGAGGTGCGGCCGCCGCCGCCGGGCGTCCTCGAACCGGAGCTGAAGTGGGCGTGGACGGGCAGCGCGGTGATGCCCGAGCACCACCAGGTGATGATGACGCCCGTGGTGGTGGACGTGAACGCGGATGGTGTCTCGGACATCGTCTTCAGCACCTTCGCGGGAGGCACGTACCAGACGGATGGCGTGCTGCGGGCCGTCAGCGGCGAGGATGGGCATGACCTGTGGGCCGTGACGGATCCGGCGGCCCGGGTGAAGCCCGCCGCCAGCCTCGCCGCCGGAGATCTCGACGAGGATGGCCTGGTGGAGATCTGCGCCATTCCCCAGGACGGCCGCGGCATCATCTGCTTCGAGAACGATGGCACCTTCAAGTTCCGCTCGGCCCTCGCCGCCAATGACTACAACGAATGGGGAGGCCCCTCGCTGGCGGACCTGGACGGCGATGGCTTCGTGGAGATCCTCGACGGCAACCGCGTCTATGATCACACCGGCACGCTGAAGTGGGTGGGCTCCGACGGCATGGGCGGTGCCCAGTACACGGGCCCCGTCTCCTTCGCGGCGGACATCGATCAGGACGGCCAGCAGGAGGTGGTCAATGACCGCGCCATCTACCGCCACGATGGCACCGTGCTGTGCGTCAACACGGAGATTCCCCATGGCTTCGCCGCCGTGGCCAACTTCGACGAGGACCCGGCCGGAGAGATCGTCGTGGCGGGCCGTGGCAGGGTGAGCCTGCTCGACGACGACTGCTCGTTGCGCTGGAGCGTCGACGTTCCCGGCGGTGGCCATGGAGGCTCGCCCAACCTCGCGGACTTCGACGGAGATGGGGCGCTGGAGATCGGCCTGTCCGGAGAGCGGGCGTACTCGGTCCTCGCGTCCGACGGCTCCGTGAAGTGGTCCACCCCCATCCAGGATCTCAGCTCCGGCAAGGTGGGCTCCACCACCTTCGACTTCGAGGATGACGGCGAGCTCGAGGTCGTTGTCACCGACGAGCTGAAGCTGCGCATCCTGGACGCCGCCACCGGTGCCGTGCGCTGGGAGATTCCCAACAGCTCGGGCACCACGCACGAGAACCCCGTCGTCGCGAACGTGGATGGAGATCCTGCCGCGGAGCTCGTGGTGGTCTCCAACGATCATGCCTACCCGGGCACCCACGGCCTTCGCGTGTTCCAGGGGCGGCAGGGGTGGGCGGGCACCCGGAGCCTGTGGAACCAGCATGCCTACTCGGTGACGAACGTCCTCGACGATGGCTCCATCCCGGCGGCCGCGACGAGCCACTGGCTCCACCCGCGGCTCAACACCTTCCACGCCAACGTCGCCAACCACTTCGGCGAGGGTCCCAGCCCCTACGCCGCCGCGGACCTCGTCGTGTCCGAGCTGTCCGCCACGTGTGAGGGCGAGGGCCAGGTCGTGCTCCGCGCACGCGTGCTCAACCAGGGCGAGGCCCCGGTGGCCGCGGGCGTGAAGGTGGCGTTCTTCGACGCGGAGCCCTCCTCGGGCGGCACGTTGCTCGGCGTGGCCTCCGTGGCCGAGGCACTGCCCGTGGGCACCAGCGCGCTCGCGACGCTCTCCGTGTCCGCCCCCCCCAACGGCCCGGTGAGCTTCTCGGCCATCGCGGACGATGACGGCCAGGGCACGGGTCGCGACACCGAGTGCGTCGAGAGCAACAACACCACCTCCACCTCGGTGGAGCTCGCCTGCCAGTTGCCTCCGAGCAATCAGCCCCCGGTGGCGCTCTGCCGCGATGTCACCGTCAGCGCCGATGCCTCCTGCCGGGCCCGCGCCAGCGTGGACGCTGGCAGCCATGATCCGGACCACGGCCCGGCTCCGCTCTCCGTGTCCCAGTCGCCCGATGCGTCCTTCGGCCCGGGCCGCCACGCCGTCACGTTGATCGCCTCGGATGGCGCGGCGAGCGCTCAGTGCGTGGGCTCGGTCACCGTGGTGGATGACACGCCTCCGTCCATCTCCTGCCCCCTCGCGCTGGAAGCGAAGATCCGCCTCGGCGAGATCGGTGTCTCCCTTCACTACGCCGTCTCGTCCCGGGATGCCTGCGGCCCGGCGCCCGTCACCTGCTCGATTCCCCCCGGCACCATCTTCCTGCCCGGCCTGACGAAGGTCACCTGCACCGCGAAGGATGCGTCTGGCAACACGGCCTCGTGTGACTTCGGAATCCGCGTGAGCATCGATCTCTCCCTCTAAGAAAAGGAGAGGGAACCCGCCGGGAGCACCGGCGGGTTTCGCCAATTTTCTTGTTATTCGACATTTTCGCGAACTCCACATTTGTCAGTTGCGGCGAGCGGCTCGGCGTGGCTTATGCGCGGCGAAGTCCAACACCGACGCATGAAGGGAGACGCAATGTCGAAGCGGCTGACCTGTCTGATTTCCTGTTCCGCGCTGCTCATGTCCGCGTGCCAGCCCCTGGAGGGGGACGAGGCCTGGGAGGGGGCGGGGAGCGGTGACACGGCCGTGAGCACGGCGGAAGGCGCGGCGTGCACCATCCCGAGCTTCCCCAGGGGCTCCACCTGGATCTGGGACCTCGAGAACAGCTCGCTGCCCACGAATCTCAACGCCCAGGTCTACGTCGTGGATCTCTATGAGACCACGAGCACGACGATCCAGGCGTACAAGAACGCCGGCAAGAAGGTGGTCTGCTATTTCAGCGCCGGCTCCTTCGAGAACTGGCGGGATGATGCCGATGACTTCCCGCAGGACACCTATTGCAGCCCCGGCGAGGACTGTAACGAGTCCATCCACATCATGGGCGACTGGTGTGACAGCAGCGACAGCTGCGAGTGGTGGTTGGATCACCGCAAGCAGGCGGTGCGCGACGTGATGACGGCGCGCATTCAACTGGCGAAGACCAAGGGGTGTGACGCGGTCGAGCCGGACAACATCGACGGCTACGCGCACAACGATGAGATCTCGTGCACCGACCAGGCCTGCTGGGGCCTCACGTATGCGGATCAGATCGCCTACAACCGCTGGCTCGCCGACACGGCCCATGCCAACTGCCTGGGCATCGCGCTCAAGAACGACGTCGATCAGGTCTCCGATCTCGTCCCGTACTTCGACTTCGCCATCAACGAGGAGTGCCAGAGGTACCGGGAGTGTGGCGTCTACAAGACCTCGTTCGTGGCCCAGAACAAGGCGGTCTTCAACGCCGAGTACCGCGTGGACGGGGGTGGCGACACCATGAACTGGACGTCGTGCACGACGGCATCGACCTACACCTGCGCCTGCGGCGAGAGCAACTTCGCCTCGGGGGACATGCGGACCCTGGTCTTCAAGACCTCGAACGTGCGCTACAACAACGTGGGCATCACCTGCTGGTAGTCCGCTTGGGGCTGGACACGGTGGCGCCTTCGCGCGCCGCCGTGCCCGGCCACTCCGGTGGCAACGCCCGTCACCGGAGTGCATGAAGCGAGGGCCCGAGGCGGCGCTCAGCGGGCGAGCGACGCCTTGAGCGTGATGTTCGTCCCGGCGAGTGCCTTGGATACCGGGCAGCCCTTCTTCGTCTCCTCGGCGATCTTCTGGAATTGCTCATCACTCGCGCCGGGCACGATGGCCTCGGTGGTGAGCGCGATGGTGGTGATGGCGAAGCCAGCGCCTTGCTTGTCGAGCTGCACGTCCGCGGACGTCTTGATGCTCGTGGGCTTGAGGCCGGCGGTCTCCAGGCCGAGCGACAGGGCCATGGAGAAGCATCCCGAGAGCGCCGCGCCAATGAGCTCCTCGGGATTGCTCCCTTGTTTTCCCTCGAAGCGGGTCCCCAGCGAGAAGGGGGCCTCCGGGGCGTGGGCGGGCTTCATCACCCCCTGGCCGTCCTTGAGACCCCCGTTCCACTGCGCGCTGCCTTTGCTGATTCCCATGTCGCTCGTCTCCTAATGGGTGAGAGGGCTGCGTGGATTCACTGCTCGGAGTGAACTCATGTGAACCGGTGGTCACTCCGGCAAGGGGCAACCCCTCCAACGAACGCCCGCCTGGTACCGGGTGAGAGGCGATCTGGTGACAACCGTCAGCACCGGTGACAACAGTCACCAGGAACCGAGCCCTGGATTCTCTGCTTTCTCCCCCGGGATTCACCTTCCAGGAGTCACGCTCCAAGAAGATCAGGGGGATACGAGGCCCTCAGGGGCCGGGGAGTGGCTGGCACGGAGCCTGCTTTGGGTCGGGGCATCACGGCGGCGGCGAGCCGCGCTCCTTACCCCAAGGGATTCGACCATGTCCTTCTCCATCTCCTCGCGCAGCCCGTCGTACCGCCTCCCCGAACTGGAGCTGCCCAAGACCCCGTCGTTCTCCTCCACGCCGACGGAGACCCTGCCGGAGCTGGACACCAACGAGCTGCTGAATCTGTTCTCGGACGCCTTCAGCACCGAGCCGACCCCCTCGAGCTTCAGCGATCCGACGGGGCAGGGTGGAGGGCTGGACCAGTTGCTGGAGACGGCCAAGCAGCTCGTGCAGACGCTGGAGCAGCTGACCGAGCTGTTGCAGGCGCCGGAGATTGGCGAGGAGCCGCCCGCGGGTGGGCAGCAGCCGCAGTCGTTCATCCAGAACCCGGAGGGGGGTCCGGGCGGTCCGGAAGGCGTGGGCGGTCCGCAGGGTACGAACGGTCCGCAGGGCGCGGGTGAGGCGCCCAAGGGCCAGGTGGGCGATTGGATCAAGGAGGCGCAGCAGAAGCTCGCCGCGGCGGGCATCCCCGCGGACAAGATGAAGGCGGAGGACATCGCCAAGATCATCCAGCACGAGTCGAGCGGCGACCCGAACGCCATCAACCAGTGGGACGACAACGCGAAGAAGGGCACGCCGTCCATCGGCCTGATGCAGACCATCCAGCCGACGTTCGATGCGTACAAGCTGCCCGGCCACGACAACATCCGCGATCCGGTGGACAACATCATCGCGGGCGTGCGCTACGCGGTGGACCGCTACGGCTCGGTGTCCAACGTGCCCGGCCTGCAGTCGATGAACGGCGGCGGCGGCTACGTCGGCTACTGAGTCACCAAGGGTTTCTATCGAGGGTGGTTTCACCCTCCGCCGGCGTCTGGTTCGTGGGGAGCGAGCCAGACGCCGTGTGTTTTTTCCGCTCCCGTCCCGTTCCGCTTCCGCCGCTTGAGTCCCGCAGGGGCCCGCGGTATCACGCGCCAAACCGCACGGAAGATGGAAGGGAATGCCGCCTCCAGACAGTTCTGCCACCGCGCATCTGCCCGAGGAGCGGCGGCGCATCATCCTCGAGCGGCTCGCGACCGAGGGCCGGGTCTTCGCCGCCGACCTCTGCGGAATCCTGCGGGTTTCGGAGGACACGATCCGGCGGGACTTGCGTGAGCTGGACGAGGCGGGCCTGCTGCGGCGCGTGCATGGTGGCGCGCTCCCCCGGGCGCAAGCGCCGTTGACCCACAAGGCTCGTGCCGAGGCACAGCAATCCGAGAAGCAGGCCCTGGCGCGGATCGCCGCCGGGCTGGTGCGCGCCGATCAGGTGCTCTTCCTCGATGGGGGAACGACGATGCTGGAAGTGGCGCGGTGCCTGCCGCGGGAGCTTCGGGGCACCGTCGTCACGGTGAGTCCGCCGGTGGCGCTCGCGCTGGCGGAGCATCCGGGGCTCGAGGTCCGGTTGGTGGGCGGCCGGGTGCACCCGCAGGCCCTGACGCTGGTGGGCGCCGAGACGGTGGAGGCACTGCGGCAGGTGCGGGCCGATCTGTTCCTGCTGGGCGTGTGTGGGCTGCACGCCGAGGCGGGCATCACCGCGCTCCACGCCGAGGAGGCAGCCGTCAAGCGCGCGATGATCCAGGGCGCGGCCGAGACGGTGGCGGTGCTGACGGCCGACAAGCTCGGGACGCTCGCGCCCTTCGTGGTGGCGCCCGTGCAAGCCCTGGCGGCGCTGGTGACCGAGGCTCCCGCCTCCGAGTCCACCCTGGCCCCCTTCCGCAAGCTCAACCTCCGGGTGATGACGCCATGAGCGCGAGGACCCGGCTGCGCGAGTGGGGGGCCCGGGTCGCCTTTCCCGTGGGTCTGTTCGTGTTCAGCCGCCTGGCGCTCTGGCTGCTCGCGCGGGTGTCGCTCGTGCTGGAGACGCGGCTGTATCGCCCGCCCTTCAAGTACCCCGGACTCGCGGGCCTGGAGGCGTTCTGCTGGTGGGACTGCGGCTGGTACGTGGGTATCGCCCAGGAGGGCTATACGCGGGCCCAGGCCACCAACTTCTTTCCGCTCCTGCCGCTGCTCGGACGGCTGGTGCATGAGCTCACGGGGTTGAGCCTTCCGGTGGCGCTAGTGGGGATCGCGCAGGTGGCTGGATTGCTGGCGCTCGTGGTGCTGCACCAGCTCTTCCGCGAGCTCGCGGACGAGGAGGAGGCGCGCACCGCGCTGCTGCTCTTCACGGCCTATCCCTTCGCCTTCTTCCACTCCGCGGGCTATCCCGAGTCGTTGATGGTGCTGCTCACCGCGCTCGCGGTGGCGCTGAGCCTGCGGGGCCGGCATGGGTGGGCCGGGCTCACGCTGGGGGTGGCGGGACTGGCGCGCCATCTCTCGCTGCTGGCGGGCTTCTCGCTGCTCTACCAACAGCTGCGCTCGCGGGGCGGGGGCGTCCGGGCGCTGCTGCACCGGGATGTGCTCGCGCTGCTGCTGCCTCCGCTGATCACCTCGCTCTACTTCGTCTATCTATGGCGGACCTTCGGAGATCCCCAGCTCTGGTGGAAGGTGCGCGCGCAAGGGTGGGGGGGAGCCTGGGCGGGGCTGGGGGACTGGCTGCGCGGAAAGTGGGCGCCGGAGGTTGGCCTGTACGTGGGGGTGTCGTTCATCCCCGGGGTGGGGGCCCTGTTGTTGTTGCGGCGGCGCCAGTGGTGGGTGCTGGCCGCCTTCGCGCTTCCGTTGATGCTCGTGCTGTGGACGGTGGGACTGGTGGGCCTGGGGCGCTACAGCGCCGCGGTGTGGCCCGCCTTCCTGCCCCTGGGCGCGTGGCTCGCCCGCCGTCCCGCGCTGCGCGACCCGATCATCCTGGGCTGCGCCTTGTTCCAGGGCATGCTCGTCTACTTCTTCGTGCACTCCTATCCCATCAACTAGCCTTCGTTCCCGTGCGCTCGACGAGCGCGCGGAGAGCGTCGGACACGCCGTGCAACCGGCGCAGTGCACTCGCGTGGTCCGCGTTGCCGATGTCGCGCCAGATCTCGGCTTGCATCTTGGAGAGACCCTCGAGCGTGAGGGGGTAGGTCGCGGCTTCGGGGACGGCGCCCTTCTCGTTGATGAGGTAGCGGCCGTTCAAGGCGAACAGCACCTGGGCCACGCAGCACAGCGCCCGGTAGGCGCAGCCCGCGACGTGCGTCTGCTCGGAGCGCCTGGCCGCGAGTTCGGCATTGCCGATGGCGAAGCCCACCTCCCAGCCAAAGCGGGCGATCAGTGCATCCCGCAGCGGCTCCGGAAATGGCCAGGTCTGGGCCTTGAGTTCCGCGAGGCGGCCGAGCGGATCGAGCAGCGGCTGACAGGTGGCGACCTCGCCCATCCAGATGACCGAGCAGAAGCCGTGAGGGTGGCCCACCTGGTAGTTCATCGAGAAGCGGCCCTGCCGCCCCTCGGCGATGACCTCGCGCACGCGTCCGAGGTCGCGGTAGAGGAGATCGACCTTCACGCCCGTTATGGTGAGCCAACCCCCACCGTTGATCCACGGTCCCCACTCGCCGAGCGGGGTCACCGTCGAGGAGGGATCATCGACGAGTGGAGCAATGGCCGACCGGAGTGCCGTGACATCGATTGGCGCGTCGGGCTCGTAGTACAGGCCGATGTCGTAGTCGGAAGTAGGGCCAGCGGTGCCCCGGCCGCGCGAGCCGCCGAGCACGAGCGCGACAATGCCTGGGACGGGCCGGAGCGCCTCAACCACACGGGCGAGAATGGGATCTTCCATTCTCGCAGGATGGCATCGAACGGAGCCAGCCGGAACCCAGACATCGCGATCAACCCGGGGACTGGTTCACGGACTACGGGAGAGCGACTAGAACGGGGCAGACCATTCGTTTCCGAAAGATTGGGGTGGACAATGCACGCTGACTCGTCGCGGGCACGAAGAGCGCGGTTGCTGCTCGTGATGGCCCTGCTGTCCACCGGTTGCGCGTCGCTGGCGCCATCACCCGGCCAGGGGATGAACCTGCGCTACACGCCGCACGAGGCCTCTGGAGCTGCATTGGCTGAGAGGTCGAGCGAGGTGCTTCCGCATGTTCTCGTCTTCCCACCATCTGCTCTGCCTGAGCCTGATGCTTCCGAGCGGTTGCTCCATCGCGAAACCTCTCGCAAGGCCGTGACACGGGCAGGAAGCGTCGTTGGGGGTGCAGTCCTTCGCGATGCAGCGGAGTCTACGCGGCCGAGCGCCATCGCGAACCATCTCGTGGTTCTCGGTGCCATTCGCGATGTGGCCGGTTCCACCCGACGCATCTCCGGCGAACTTTCCAGACTTAAGGCCAGCCGTGCTGGCATCGCCGGCCGACACGCCGATCTGTTCATCCCCTCGGTCGATTATGGCGTTCAGCAATTACGATGGATTGACTCCGAACTCGCGATTGCCTCCAGATTGGCCAACACCGCTTCGGAAGTAGGCGACCCGGAAATGCAACTTGGCCTCCTGCGCCTTTCCGGCCCACGGATCCAGTCCGCCATGTTGGGCTCTCTCGTGCTCAC
Organism: Cystobacter fuscus; assembly: GCF_044360685.1. Taxonomy (GTDB): domain Bacteria; phylum Myxococcota; class Myxococcia; order Myxococcales; family Myxococcaceae; genus Cystobacter; species Cystobacter fuscus_C. The sequence goes on from NZ_CP043491.1 coordinate 4,763,829, forward strand.
CGTATGGCTTGACTTCCTCAACCTCGCCGACATCGTGCTCCAGCAGTGCCCCTATTACAGTGTGGAGCAGTTGTTCTCGGAGATAGACCGCTCGCAGACGATGCTCGCGCCGACGATGGTGGCACTTGCCTCCCTGGATCCAGCGCAGGTCGAATCATTAACGGCCGACCTCCCCGCTCTCATAGGCCACCTCACGAGCGAGTTCGTTACAACTCGTGAGTCCGTGCGCGTGGCGGCGGAGCGGCTTGAGAAGGTGCTGAGGGCGAAGGAACTCATCGATCTGCTCACCACGGCCTCGGCGATGAAGATGGCTCTGCCTCGACTGCTACCACCAACTGCTCCGGCCACGCTCGGCGTGGGCCTCGTGGTGGGTTCCAACGGCGTGATGATGGGCACTCGGATGGTCGTCTCCGCCGAATGGGTGGAGATGATGCGTCGGCTGGTTCAGGCGGGCGTCATTTCTCTTCCCGTCGTCAACGCCGCCGTCCGGATTCATTCTGGCCAGGTGATGATGGCGCAGTCTGACGATGAGCTTCCGAGGGGCGTGCGCGAGGCGCTCGGCGATGGGCCCGAGGTGCGGAGCATGCGGGTGACGGGCAGAGTGGGGGCGGGCATGGCTGAGTCCCCGGAGCACCACGTCCTGCCACGAGAGTTCCGCGAGTGGTTCGAGAAGCGCGGCTTCACCGGTGACATGAGCATCGACCAGTTCTGCGTCAAAATGGAGCAGGCAAACCATCAGGCGGTTCACGGTGGTGGCAACTGGCAACTCGGACGCAAATGGCCCGGCGAATGGAACCAGATGATCATGGAGGCGCTGTACGAGGCCGAGGCTGAAGCTGGCCAGATGTTGACGCGAAGTGAGATCCTGCGAACAGTCGCGTTTCATATGAAGCGCTACAACCTCCCGATGAGCTTCACCAGGTGGAGAGGAAAATGACCGACGGCCGTGCTTGGCGGGGCAATTGGAGGGTCCGCCTGTATGAGCGGGTCCGCGAGCGCGGTTACGACTCGCTCACCGCATTCGCCGAGGCGCGTCCGACCGCCTCGCTGGTGGCTCTGGCCGAGGAGCTTGGCAAGGATGAGGTCGCCGGGGCCCAGGTGTTTGGCGTGCTCGTTGACGAGGCGGATCGGAGCCATCGGCTCACTCGTCTGGTACGCGGACAGCTCGTGCGCGAACTGTGGGAATCTCTCCCCGACGGTTGGCCGGCCGTGATGGACGAAGCCAACCGTTTCAAGGTGGCCCTGGCGCTCGGCTCGTGGTCCGCCTACACCCCTGAAACCCACAAGGAACGCGTCAAGCAGGCGAGGGCAGCGCTTCGCGCCACCCCTCCGCCTCCTGGCTGGCGCCCACTCGGGCCCGACGACGAGCTGCTGCGCACGCTCCTACCTGACGAGGAAGTCTGAACCTCCCCATCAACCCGGGGCCTGGTTCACGGCAGGGACATCTTGAGGCCCGTGCGCGCGAGCCACTCGGACACGGTGCTGTTGGGCACGGTGTCACCGAAGTTGAAGGCATTCGCCGCGAGCCGCAGCATCTGGATCTTCCCGCTCGCGTCGAAGATGACGATGAAGGTGGCGCTCTCCTTCACCGGACGCTGGAAGTAGTTCGGCCCGCTGCCGGTGGCGCCCTCGAACGAGTAGATGGTGCTCGTGGCGTACAGCGGGTTCTCGCCATGGAGCACCTCGGCGACGTCGAGCTCTCCGCAGCCCCCGGGCGATCCCATGCCCCGGCAATTGCAACCATACTGGGCGGTGCGCACCACGCGGGCGTTGAGCATCCAGATGGCCGGCACATCGTCGTAGTACTGGGTCTTGGGCTCCGTGTAGCGCGGCATGCGGGCGCGGATGGCGAAGATCTTCGCGCCGCCCCAGCCATGGCGGGTCACTCCCCGGTAGAAGCCGCACTCGCTCGAGTCGCCCGTGCCCACGCAGGCCTTGTCGGAGAGGATGTTCAGCTCGGTCCGGTTGGCGAGCGAGCCGTTGAAGCGCGTGGGCGCCACGGCCGCCTTCTTCCCATCCGCGGAGGCGTAGCTCTGGCTGTTGCCTCCACACACGGTCCACTCGCCGCTGACGTTGCCGCCTCCCAGGTTGTTGAAGAAGGTGAGGTTCGTGGAGCCGCAGCGGTTCCAGGAGGACACGCGGTTCCAGGCACTCGCGGCCGGCTGATAGACCGCGATGTCATACAGCTCCATGGGGCCGCGGAAGTTGACCGTCATCTCCTCGTTGAACGGCGCGAGCGGGCCGCTGACGGGCGTCTCCGCCTTCTGACAGGCATTGGAGGGGCAGGGCTGTCCCCAGACGCCGGGCAACATGTTCGTCACGCGCTGGTACGAGCCCGTGCCGCCCACGTTCAGGATGCTCATGGTGGTCACCGGCTTGCCCGTTCCCTCCGGAAGGTCGTCTCCGAGATCCTCGAGCGCGGCGGCATTGCCCGCGGCACAGTCCGAGGCCTGGAAGGGCTGGTCGCCGCCGCCACCGCCCTCGGAGGGGAGGTCGGTGCCGGTCTGCCCTGGGCCCGGTTCCTCCGACGTCTGGGTATTTCCACAGGCACTCCCCAGCAGCACGCACAGGGCGAGGGGGGCGAGCCAGGGACCGCGCTTCATCCAGGGATTCTTCATGAGAGGGCTCCTCTTGTTTCACGGCTTTATCTGAAAAAATAGAAATAACAGGAATCTCTTTGCCAAGGCAGGGAGTTTCGGTATCACGTTTCCTCACCCCGCCTGCGTCTGACGCGCCCGGCCAGGAGCGGGTAGAATCGGGTCTCCATGCCCAAGTCCGCTCCCCCCGAGCCCCCAATTCCCGCCCGGCCCGAGTCCTCGCCGAGCGCGCCTGGGACGAAAGGGAGCAAGGGCCTCGCGAGGAGTCCCGCGCCGAAGCCCGGTGGGGATTTCTTTCCGGACGCCCCCCGTCACCCTCCCGCCGCGAAGGCACCCGCCGGGTCCAGGATGGGCTCGGATTCCGGGCGTCGGCCTCCCGGAGCTCCGTCCTCGGGGGCCGGGGCGGACAGGGAGGCGCGGCGCATCCCGGGCCTCGTCGATCGCCCGCTCGTCAAGGGAGAGGCGGACGACGCGCACACCCGCTCCGTCATGCGGACGCGGCTGCTCGGGGAGGACACGGAGATCAACGCCGTGGATCAGGCACGGCGCGAGGCGCGGCTGCTCGGCCAGATGGAGCACCAAGGCGAGGCGCCCACGCGCATCGTGAGCCAGCTCAACGAGCAGCTCAGTGGGGCCCAGGGCCCCGAGTTCAAGCGCATGCTGGCGCGCGAGCTCAAGCCGCAGTTGGACCGGCTCGCCGGGCAGGTGGACCAGGCCACCACCGAGAACCGGAGGAAGATCGCCGCGTTCATCTCGCGCGCCGCCCATATGGCCGGAAGCGAGAACGCCGCGACGTTCGACAAGATGCTCGCCGAGACGGCCAGCGCCGAGGCGAGACACCTCGCGGCCTTTCCTGGCACGGGCGTGGCCGAGCGTGTCTCCGAGTTCCAGGCCGCGTTGCGGTGTGCCGCGAGTCCGGCCTACCGCGCCACGCTCGTCGAGAAGAGCCGTGGACACATCGAGAAGCTGGCGCGTGACGCCATCCGCCTGCCGACCAACCAGTTCCATGATGTGTTGGTGTTGTTCCTGGGCACGTCGGAGGCGCTGGGGCGGGTGGCCTGCAACACGATGTCGAAGGCCTTCCTGGCGGGGGCGCTCGGTGCGGGCTCCGCGGACGCGGCGGGCAAGCTCGTCAAGGCATTGGGCCCGGCGCTCCAGGAAGCACCGGAGGGAGGCAACTGGGCCGTCCGGCTGATGTTGAATCTGGCGGAGAGCGGCAAGCACGACGTGGCCGCGGCCCTGGGCCAGTGCCTCCAGGACATCGTCCAGAAGGCGCGCGAGCGCTGTGGCCCGATGCTGGGCGCGGTGCAGACGGCGGTGGACAAGGGCGAGCTGCTCGAGCGCAGCCAGAAGCTCGACGGACACGTCTCGACGTTGGCCGAGCTGATGCCGATGTGCGCGCTGCTGCTCGCGGCGCGCAACGTGGTGCCGGGCGGGGGCAATGGTCCCCTGGTCACCGAGGCGCTCGTGGCGGTGGCGAGCCTCGACGCGGTGGGGGCCACGGACAGCGGGCAGCGGCTGTTGCGCCAGACGCTCATCGCGGAAGAGCTGGGCGAGCCGAGCTTCCTGGGCATCGTGCCCGTGGCGGTGCGCCCCCTGGGGCATCCCCGCATCCTCCAGTTGTTGGCCGAGTGCGGCCTGGCCGCGCCCCACTATCGCAACGGGGGCAGCCTGTTCGTGCAACGCGTCGCCCGCCAGGTGTTCCGGGCCCTGAGTGGGGTGGTCATCGCGCGCAGTCAGAAGGGGGAGAGCGAGGAGGCGCGGAGGCTGCTGGGCTCGGCCCTCTGCCATCACGCGGCGCTGTACGGCATGAACCCGGAGGGGGGCCAGCTCACCGCCGAGCTGCTCGAGCGTTTGCGCGGCAACCCCGATCCCGAACAGGCCCCCCGTGTCCTGGTGGAGCTGGATGGGGTGGCGCGGACGCACCTCAGCCCGTACCGCACCGGCCACGTCGAGAGCCTGCGTGCGCTCGTCATGGCGCTGGCGGAGAGGGATCCGCTCGCCGCGCCGAGATCGGCGGGCACCCGGCGGCGGGCGGGGGCGGCACCGGTGATGAAGGCGATGGAGATGGAGCGCACCTTCATCGTCCAGGCGAAGAAGCTCCAGGCCGAGCGCGAGGCCGCCAGGGCCGAGAAGAAGGCCGCCGCGAAGCCCTCGCCCGCGAAGGTTCCTTCCGCGAAGGCCTCCGCGGAGAAGGTGCCCGCGAAGGCTCCGTCCGCGAAGGCCCCGTTCGTGAAGGCCCCGGAGATGGCTCCCGAGGTCCCGCCGGCCGAGCCACCGCCGCCCGCCGCACAGAAGCCCATGGACGACGAGCGGTGGCGGGAGGGCACCAACGCGAGACACCTGGAGCGCACGCACGTCTTCCAGATGATGCAGCGCCAGCCCCGGAAGCAGGATCCGGGCGAGGAGACCGCTCCATCGCCCATCGAGCCGCCCGCTCCGGGACTCCCCCGGTTTCGCGGGTGAAACAGTCCGAAGTGACTTCGAGGTGAAGGGGAGGGGGTTGGCTGGCGCGCGCGCCCGTTGCCTCTTACACTTGTCGGCGTGGGTGCACCCTCGACCGACGACGGGGGGAAGAACGCGCGGCTGCGCGCACTCCCCTCCATCGAGCAGCTCCTCCGCCGCCCCTCCCTGGAGGCGCGTCTGGCGGGCATTCCTCGCGCCCGGGCCGTCGCCGCGCTCCGTCTGGCCGTGGCGTCCGTGCGCGAGCGGCTGCTCCAGGGCGAGGAGCGAGCGTTCGAGGACGCGGACGTGGACGACGCCCTGCGCGCCCTGTCCACCCCGAACCTGAGGCCCGTGCTCAACGCCACCGGGGTGGTGCTGCACACCAACCTCGGGCGGGCACCCCTCGCGCTGGAGGCCGTGGCGCGCGTGGCCAGCGTGGCGCGCGGCTTCTGCAACCTCGAGTATGACCTGGAGGAGGGCGAGCGCGGCAGCCGCTACGCGCCCGTCGTCGAGCTGCTCACCCAGCTCACCGGTGCCGAGGACGCCCTGGTGGTGAACAACTGCGCGGGCGCGGCGCTGTTGATGCTCGCCGCGCTGGCCTCGGGCCGCGAGGCGATCGTGTCGCGCGGCGAGCTGGTGGAGATCGGCGGCGGCTTCCGCGTGCCCGACGTGATGAAGCAGTCCGGGGCCCGGCTCGTGGAGGTGGGCACCACCAACCGCACCCGGCGCTCGGACTATGAGTCCGCGCTCACGCCGGACACCGGTGTGTTGATGAAGGTGCACCGCTCCAACTTCGCCCTGGTGGGCTTCACCGCCGAGGTGGACGTCAAGGAACTGGCGGCGCTCGGCCGCGCGCGCGGCGTGCCCGTGCTGGTGGACCTGGGCTCGGGGGCGCTGGTGTCGCTACCGGGCGAGGACTTCGTCCACGAGCCCACCGTTCCCGCCACCGTCGCCGCGGGCGCCGACGTGGTGGCCTTCTCCGGCGACAAGCTGCTGGGAGGGCCCCAGGCGGGCATTCTCGTGGGCCGCGCCGCGCTGCTCGCCCGCATCCGTCAACACCCGCTCACCCGGGCCCTGCGCGTCGACAAGATGACGGTCTCTGCGCTGGAGGCCACCCTGGAGCTGTACCGGGATGGCTGCCTGGAGGCGATTCCCACCTATCGGCTGCTCACCACGCCCGCGCCCGTGTTGGAAGCGCGCGCGCGGCGGCTGCTCTCTCTTTTGAGCCTCAAAGGCATTCATGCCCGGGTCGCGCCTGTTTCCGGACAGGTAGGTGGAGGAGCCATGCCCGCGGCCCGGTTGCCTTCTTTCGCGTGCGTCCTCAATTTCAACCAGCCAGCCGCTTTCCTGGAATGTCTTCGGAAAGCGGACGTTCCGGTGATCGGGCGGATCTCGGACGGGGATGTCGTTCTCGATGTCCGCTGCCTGGCGGAGGAGGACCTCGAGCCGGTTGCTGAAGCCGTCGCCATGGCTTCACAGGGAAGGCAGCCATGTTGAACAGCGCCGTTCTGGTGTTGAACCGCAACTATCAGCCTGTTCACGTCACCTCGGTGAAGCGGGCCGTCCTGCTGCTCTACCTCGGGGTGGCCAAGGCGATCGACTCGCAGTACCGGCTCTACGAGTTCGACGACTGGGCGGCCCTGAGCGCCACCACCGCCCATGACTCCATCAGCACCGTGGATCGGCGCATCCGCGTGCCACGGGTGGTGGTGCTCTCCGCCTACGAGTACCTGCCCCGGGGCCGGGTGCGCTTCTCCCGCCTCAACATCTACGCGCGCGACCACGACACCTGCCAGTACTGCGCCCGGCAGCTCCCGCGCTCGGAGCTGAACCTGGACCACGTCATGCCCCGCTCCCAGGGCGGCAAGACGAGCTGGGAGAACGTGGTGTGCTCCTGCGTGCCCTGTAACCTGCGCAAGGGGGGCCGCACGCCGGAGCAGGCGGGCATCAAGCTCCTGCGCACCCCGGTCCGGCCCCGTTGGACGCCCTTCTTTCGCGGAGCGTCTCGCCGCGTCACCTACCGGGAGTGGTTGCCGTTCCTCAACCTGGCCGATGCGTCGTACTGGAACGTAGAATTGCTCGATGACTGAAACCGGATGGCTCCGGATTCCAGGTGGTCGCCTGTCCGCTCGACGAGGCGACGGCCTGGGGCCGAGGGCCAAGGGTCTTTCCGTCCGGTCAGGGAGTCGACGAGCGGCCCGGGACGGGTTTTGATGCGGTGGCCTTGAACTCTCTCCGCTCCGCAGCCTCGCCTTCCGTCCCCAGCGCCGCCCCCGTGGAACCCACGGGCACCGCGCGTGCTCGCCCCCACCGCATCATCGCGGTGGGAGGCGGCAAGGGCGGGATCGGCAAATCGCTCGTGTCCTCCAATCTGGGAGTCGCGCTGGCCGCGCGAGGACAACGCGTGCTGTTGGTGGACGCGGATCTGGGCGGGGCCAACCTCCACACGTGCCTGGGCGTGGGCCAGCCCACGGCGACGCTGTCCGACTTCCTGCTGCGCCCCAAGTCGCGGCTGGAGGACGTCATCGTGCCCACGGGCGTGCCCAACCTGTCGCTGATCGCCGGCGCGCTGGACGTGCTGGACGCGGCCAACATCAAGTACGCCCACAAGCAGCGGCTGCTGCGCAGCCTGCAGACGCAGTCCGTGGACTATCTCATCCTGGATCTGGGCGCGGGCTCGAGCTTCAACACGCTCGACTTCTTCATCATCGCCGACCATGGCGTGCTGGTGCTGCTGCCCGAGCCCACCTCGGTGGAGAACGCCTACCGCTTCGTCAAGGCCGCCTTCTTCCGGCGCCTGCAGCAGGTGGAGTCGGAGTACGGCATCGAGCGGCTGGTGGAGCGCGCCCTGTCCACCCGCGAGGGCGCGAGCCGCACGCCGCTGGAGATCGTCCAGCACGTGCGCCAGACGAGCCCCACGCTCGCCGCGAAGCTGGAGAAGGAGCTGGCCGCCTTCCGCGTGAAGCTGGTGCTCAATCAGGCCCGCACGGACGCGGACGTGAAGGTGAATGCCGCGGTGGTCTCCGCGTGGAAGAAGTTCTTCGGCCTCGAAATGGATGATTTCGGCGCCATCCGCTACGACGACGAGGCCTGGCGCGCGGTGCGCAAGCGCCGCCCCATCGTGCTGGACAAGCCGGATTCCCCCTCCGCCCTGGGCATCCAGAGCATCGCCGACCGTTTGTTGGCTCTCGACGGAGTGACTTCCCCATGAACCACTTCGAGCAACAGTCGTATTACGAACTGCTGGAGGTTCCCGTTTCCGCTTCACAGGCGCAGATCCTCGGCGCCTATACCCAGGCCATGGAGACGTACGCGCCGGATTCCATCGCCGTGTACACGCTGGTGGATCCGGGACAGCTCGAGGCCCTGCATGAGCGCCTCGCCAAGGCCCGGGACGTGCTCTGCACGCTGGAGCGCCGCCTGGAGTACGACCGGCAGCTCGGGGTGACGCGGACTCCGGAGGAGCTGGCCCTGCTGCGGGGCGAGGACCTCGCGAGCGCGGCCGCCCCCCAGACGCCGGCCCCCGAGAGTTCCGAGATCGAAGCCCTGGAACTGCTCGAGACGGAAGTGGTGGTGGAGGACCCGCCCGCGGCGCAGGCCGCGCCGGTGGTGACGGCGGCCCCGGTGGCCGAGACCGCGCCCGTGGCGGAAGCCCCCGCCGCCGAGAGCGCGCCGGTGGTGCAGGCGGCGGCGCCCGTGGTGGAAGTGGCCCCCGTCGTCGAGCCCGCGCCCGTGGTGGACGCGGCCTCGGTGGTGGTGGACCTGACGGCCATGCTGGAGGCCGCGCCGGTGGGGGAGGAGCCCTCCGTCATCGTCGAGCCCTCGGCCGTGGCCGTGACTCCGCCCCCGCCTCCACCTCCGGAAGCCCTGCTGCCCGAGCCCCAGGCGGGTACGAAGCCCGTCGTCCACGCGCGGCCCTCCGCGCCAGCGAGAAGGCACGGGGGCGTCATTCCGCCTCCCTTGCCCGCGCGCCCGGGCTTGCGCTCGCCTCCCGCCCGCCCCACGGCGGAGTCGCCGCGCGCCGTGAGCCGTCCGCCCCCGGCACAGCCGCCCGGCGACGCCTCGGCGCTCCCCCCCGCGGCGTCCCCTCCCGCCGCCGAGTCGTCGCCCAATCCCGCGTCGATGAAGGGGCGCGACTCGCGCACCCGCCTCAAGACGGTCGTCGACATCTCGGCCGAGGCCGAGTTCAACGGCGAGCTGCTGCGTCAGGTGCGCGAGGGCCGCAACCTCTCGCCGCACTCCCTGGCCGATCGCACCCGCATCTCCGTGCGGCACGTGGAGAACATCGAGGCGGATCGCTACGATCAGCTGCCCGCGCCCGTCTATCTGCGTGGCATGCTGATGAGCATGGCCCGGGAGCTCGGGCTGGATCCCCTCCGGGTGTCGCGCAGCTACATGGCCCTTGCTTCCTCGGAGGATAGGAAAAAGCGCTGAACGGGACCGTCAGCCCCCCGCATCTACCCCTGGCAACGAAGTTGACACCCCAGGAGGCGGTGCCTAGAAAGGGCCAGAATGACGGAAGAAGAAAAGATCAAGGCGATGCGGCTGGCCCGCGCGATTGCTTCGGATATCTCGCTCTACAACGAGCAGAAGATCATCAAGGGCATCGAGCAGGACAACCTCTTCGAGGTCCTCAAGGAGGAGCTCGAGGAAGGCCGTGAGCTGTACAAGAGCCGCGTCAGCCCGGAAATCTTCCAGCGCATGAACTTCTTCGAGCGCGCCATCAACGACATCGTCCTGCGCTCCAAGGCGCACGTGAAGTCGAAGATTTGGTAGGCCCCGCCGTGCGCGAGCAGCTGGCCCCGCCCGAAGCCCGGGGTGAGCGGTTGGATCAAGTGCTCGCGCGCGTGTTCCCCGAGTTCACGCGCTCGCGCCTGCAGGGCCTCATCGAGTCCGGCCACGCCCAGGTCGACGGCAAGCCCGCCAAGGTCTCCCTGCGGCTCAAGGGCGGCGAGCGGCTCACCCTCGAGGTTCCCGCCCCCACGCCGGCCCTGCCGGTGGCCGAGGAGCTGCCCCTCGCGGTGCTGCGCGAGGACAAGGACCTGGTGGTGGTGGACAAGGCCGCGGGCATGGTGGTGCACCCGGGCGCGGGCCATGCCTCGGGGACGCTCGTCAACGCGCTGCTGCACCGCGTGAAGGACCTGGCCGGAGTGGGCGGCGAGCTGCGCCCCGGCATCGTCCACCGGCTCGACAAGGACACCACCGGCTGTCTGGTCGTGGCCAAGCACGAGACCGCCCTGGTGGCGCTGCAGAAGGCCTTCAAGACGCGCACCGTGGAGAAGACGTACTTGGCGCTCGTGCACGGCTCGCCCAAGGCCGCCGAGGGCCGCATCGAAACGCTCTACGGCCGTCACCCGGTGCACCGCCAGCGCTTCACCGGCAAGGTGAAGGAGGGCAAGCCCGCCCTCACCGTGTACCGGGTGCTCGAGTCCTTCGAGGGCGCCGCGCTGGTGGAGGTGGACTTGCTCACCGGCCGCACGCACCAGATTCGCGTGCACCTGGCCGAGCTCGGCCACCCCCTGCTGGGCGATACCCTGTACGGCGCGGGCCGCAAGCCCAAGGGCCTGGCCGGGGCGGCGCAGGACGCCGTCGGCCGTCAGGCCCTGCATGCCTGGAAGCTGTCGTTTCCTCACCCCCGGACGGGCAAGGTGCTGCGCGTGGAGGCGCCCCTGCCTCCGGACTTCACCGCCGCGCTCGAGCTGCTGCGCGGCCGTTAGCCCCCGGGAGGGCGTGTCATGGCGTGGGTGATGCTCGTCATCGCGGGGTTGTTCGAGGTCGGCTGGTCGATCGGCCTCAAGTACACCGAGGGCTTCACCCGGCTGATGCCCACTTTGCTGACGCTCGTGGCCCTCGCCGCCAGCATGGTGTTGTTGTCGCTCGCGGCGCGCACGCTGCCCATTGGCACCGCCTATGCCGTCTGGGTGGGCATCGGCGCCCTGGGCGCCGCCGTGCTGGGCATTGTCCTGTTCCACGAGCCGGTGACGCCCGCGCGTGTCTTCTTCCTCGCACTGCTCCTCGTGGCCATCATTGGCTTGAAGATCACCGGCGGCGCGGGGCAGTAGAAGCCATCCCATGGCTTCCTCGCTCTCCTCGGACTCGTCCTCCTCGCGCTTTCCCCGCGTGGCCGTCATCGGCGCGGGACTCGCGGGCCTCACGCTCGCCCGGATCCTCACGGAGATGGGCCTCTCGGTGAAGGTCTTCGACAAGGGCCGGAGCCCCGCGGGCCGGATGTCCACGCGCCGCGAGGACGGGAGCAGCTTCGACCATGGCGCCCAGTACTTCACCGCGCGCGACGAGGGCTTCCAACGTCAGGTGGAGACGTGGGTGGAGCAGGGGATCGCCGCCGAGTGGCGCGCGCGCTTCGGCACCCTGGAGGATGGCGCGCTCACGCCCAAGGACGAGGGCCCGGTGCGCTACGTGGGGGTCCCCGGCATGAGCGCCCTGGCCCAGTCCTTCGCCTCGCGCGTGGACGTGCGCTGTGGCGTGCGGGTGGAGCACGTCCGGCGCGAACAGGAGGCGTGGGCGCTCACGTCCGACACGGGCGAGGCCCTGGGGGCCTTCCACGCCGTGGTGGCCGCCGTCCCCGCGCCGCAGGCGGTGCCCCTGCTGGCCGGATCGCCCGAGCTCTCCGCGCGCGTGGCGGGCGTGCGCATGGAGCCGTGCTGGTCGGTGATGGTGAGCTTCGACGCGCCCGTGCCGCTGGCCGTGGATGGGGCCTTCATCCACGGCTCGCCCCTGTCCTGGGCCGCCCGGGACAACAGCAAGCCGGGCCGTCCCGCGGGCGAGCGCTGGGTACTGCACGCCACCCCGGACTTCTCCCGCGCGCACCTGGAGGACTCCCCCGAGGCCGTGGCGCCCCTGCTCGTCGAGGCGTTTTCCCGCGCGGCGGGGGTGGACGTCCGCCCGGTGCGGAGCGTGGCCCACCGCTGGCGCTACGCCCTGGCCGAGCCCCCTCTCACCGAGGGGGCCCTCTTCGACGAGAAGCGGGGACTCGGGGCGTGTGGCGACTGGTGCGCGGGCTCCCGCGTGGAGGGCGCCTACCTGAGCGGCATGGAGCTCTCCCGGCGCATCGTGTTCTGGCGGCCGTGAGGCTCAGCGGGCCGCGGGCGCGCGCTTCGCCGCGATGTACGCGTCCACCTGCTCGCCCAGGATGTCGAGCGGCAGCGAGCCGTCGCCGAGGACGACCTGGTGGAAGTCCCGCACGTCGAAGCCCGCCCCGAGCGCCTCCTGGGCCCGGGCTCGCAACGCGAGGATGCGCAGCTCGCCCACCTTGTAGCTCGTCGCCTGCCCGGGCCACACGAGGTAGCGCTCCACTTCCTTGACGATGTCCCGGTCGCTCAGCAGCGTGTTCTTCTTGAAGTACTCGATGGCCTGCTCGCGCGACCAGCGCTTCGCATGCATGCCCGAGTCCGTGACGAGCCGGGTCGCCCGCCACAGCTCCAGCGACAGCTGGCCGAAGCGGGAGTAGGGGTCCGCGTAGAAGCCCAGCTCCCGCCCGAGCTTCTCCGCGTACAGGCCCCAGCCCTCGATATAGGCGCCGTAGTAGCCGAAGCGCCGGAACTTCGGCATGCCCTCGAGCTCCTGCGCGAAGGCGATCTGGAAGTGATGGCCGGGCGCCCCCTCATGGTAGGTGATGCCCTCGATCTGCGGCTTGAGCACCTGGTTCATGTCCGCGAGGTTGACGTAGTAGATGCCGGGCCGGGAGCCATCCGGAGCCGGCGAGTTGTAGAAGGCCACCGGCGCCGTCTCCTGCCGCCAGGGCTCGACCGCGCGCACCTCGAGCGCCGCCCGGGGCAGGCGGTGGAACAGCCGGGGCGCCTCCTTCATGGCCTGGGCGATGAACCGCCGCGCGTCCTCCAGATAGGCCTGCCGGCCCTCCTCGGTGTTCGGATAGTGCGAGCGCGCATCCGCCTTCACGTGGGCGAAGAAGTCCTGGAGCGTCCCCTGGAAGCCCACCTGCTTCTGGATGGCCGCCATCTCGCCGTGGATGCGTTCCACCTCCGCCAGCCCCGCCGCGTGGATCTCCTCCGGCGTCATCTCCGTGGTCGTGAAGAAGCGCAGCTGATCGGCGTAGTAGGCCGCGCCGTCGGGCAGGCTCCACGCCCCGTCATTGCCCTTCGCCTGCCGGCCCACCTCGGCGACCGTCGCGAGGATCGTCTCGTAGCCGCTCTTGAACGGACCCTTCAGGGCCTCGCGCGCCTCGTCGAGCAGCCGGGCCTTCTCGTCCGCGGGCGCCTCGAGCGCGCCCACCTTCTTCTGGAAGTCCGCCCACACCGCGCTGTCCGCTCCCGCGTCGAACGGCGCGCCGGCGAGCACCCGGCGGGCATCGGCCTCGACCGGCGCGAAGACGAACCTCGGCGGAACGATTCCCCGCGCCGCCTGCGCCCGCATCCGCTCAGAGATCTCCTTCATCACCCGCGGCACCTCGCGCAGCCGCGACACATAGGCCCGCGCGTCGCTCACCGAGCCCACCCGGTGCGCGTTGATGAGGAACACCGGGATGTTGCTGGTCGGGCTCGAGCTGTTGGTGACGGGGAAGGCGTGCGAGTACCACCGCAGCCGCTCCCGGCCCCGGACGACCAGATCCTCGAAGAGCCGGTAGGACAGGCGCGAGGCGGGGCTCAGGGCACTCTCATCGAACTCCCGCTTCATCCGGGCGAGCTGCTGCTCGGCGAGCTCCTGCTGCTTGCGCGCCCCCGCCTCGGTGTAGTCGTCGAGCCGATCATAGGACTGCTTGGAGCCCTGGTAGGTGAGGCTCTCGGGGCTGAGCGCGAGGCGCTCCTCGTAGGCCGCGTCCAGGAAGGTGAGCAGGCGTTGATCGCTGTCGCCACCTGTCCTGGCATCCGCCGCGGGGGGCGGGGACGAGACCGCGGGGGAAGAGGTCGCGCACGCGCCGAGGGACAGCACGAGCAGCAGCGGCGCGAGGAATCGGGAGGACGGCACGGGCATTCCTTTGCGAGGAGGGAAGGGCCCGTCTATAGCCCGCGGCGCGTGGTGCGCGGAACCACGCGTCCGCTCATCGTCGGATGGCGCTCAGAGCCCGCCGAGCGTCATCGTCTGCTGGCGGCGGCTGAGGACCTTCACCGGCTGGATGGCCATCACCCGCATGAAGACCTGGAGCAGCTCCGGATCGAACTTGTTGCGCATCTCCGTCCACATGAGCATCAGCGCCACCTCCGGGCCGTACGCGTCGCGGTAGGGCCGCTTGGAGGTGAGCGCGTCATACGCCGCGCAGATGGCGATGATCTTCGCGTACGCCCCCAGGTTCGTCTTGGGGATGATCATCTGGATGTCGCCCCGCGCGTCGCGCACCGCGGTGCCGAAGTCCGCCTTGTGCTCGAACGTGGTCACCACGCGCAGGAGCGTCGAGCGCGAGAAGCCCTTCTCCATGAGGATGTTGCGGATGGAGATGAGCGGCGCCTTCTGGATGATGGCCTTCTCCTCCGCGCTCAGCGCGCCCTTCTTGGTGGCCAGCTCCTCGGGGATGGTCGCCATGCCCGCGTCGTGGAAGAGCGCGATGTAGCCCAGGTCTCTGAGCTGGGGCTTGGTCAGGCCCAGTTCCTGCCCGAACACGATGCTCATCAGGCACACGTTCACCTGGTGGTACACGAGATAGTCCATCTCGCGCTTCATCGTCGTCATGCCCAGGAAGTGCGTGCGCTGCTCGAACGAGATGTCCACGAAGTCCTGCACCAGCCGCAGCGCCCGCGAGGTGTTCAGCGGCTTGCCGGCCTGCACCGACTCCAGGTAGCGCGTGAGGAAGAACACCGCGCGCGCGTAGACCGTCATCGCGTACTTCTTGCGGTCCACCTTCTGGTCCTGCTTGCCGTCATCCTCCTGGCTGAGCTTCTCCCGGAGCCGCGAGAACTTGGCCACCTTCATGTTGAGCAGCTTGCGGTCCGCCAGCCCATCCTCGTCGGCCCACGAGAGCTGCTCCTTGCTGAAGATCCAGATGAAGTTCTTCAGCTCCTGCACCGTGATGATCTTGGTGAGCGAGATGCCGCCCACGTCCTTGGAGCGCATCTCCGCGAGCAGGTAGCGCTGGTTGTCGATGGAGTTGAGGTCCACCTTCACCAGCATGTTGTTGAGGTAGTACGACTCCTTGACGCCCACCAGCTCCAGCCGGCCTTCCTTGGAGATGATCTGGTTGATGATGTCCTGGAGCTGCAACAGCGGCTTCTCGAAGACCGAGTTCTCCGGGTCGTACATCTTCACCGAGCGGATGAGCATGTACAGGCCCGAGATGAGGCCACGCGCGAGCGTCTGCAGCTTCTCCGAGTAGGCGCGGCCCACTTCGCTGAGGTTCTCGGCCTGGCCCTGGGCTCCGAGCGCGACCTTCAGGTTGTCCGCCATCTCACGCCTCCTCGAGCGGGGTTGTCTCGCCGAACAACGTCTTCTTCGTCTGGTACATCGCCTTGCGCGCCGCGGTGAGGACCTCGATGGGCTGGGTCTTGTCCTCCACCACGCCCTGCAGGGCCTTGTACCCGGGGATGGAGCAGGCGGCCGCCAGTCCCGCCACCGCCAACAGCTTGTCCTCCAGCACCTTCTTCTTGGTGAGCAGCGTGGGCTTCACCGACAACATCTGCAGCATCAGCGAGATGGCGCCCGGCAGCGCCGTGGAGCCCAGCGCCGCGGAGTAGGCCATGCGCTCCTCGAGGCTCTTCTTGTCGAAGCCCGCCTCGCGCATCAGCCGCACCAGGTCCGTGTAGGCCCGGTCCCGATCGAACTCGGGCAGCAGCCGGGCGGCGAGCATGCGCACCTGGGCGGCCGGGTCGTTGAGCGCGTCGAGGATGAGCTTGCGCGCCTCGGCGGTGCGGCCCCGGGCGATGATGTTCATCACCTCCAGCTTCACCGCGAGGTTCTTGTTGAGCATCACCAGCCCGAACATCTTCACCCGCTCCGGGTGGTCGCTCTTCTCCAGGATGTAGACCATGTCCCGCACCGTCTGGGGCCGCTCGGACTCCAGGCGCTGCACGAAGGGGTGGGGGTTGTCCTGGGCGAATCGTGCCAGCGCATCACACATGAGCAGCCGGTTCTCCGGGATCTCGATCGCCTCCAACGCGTTGAGCAGCGCGAAGACCGCCGAGCTGTCCAGCGCCTGGATATAGCGGTTGATGTCCACGGGGTTGCGCGGGCGCGTCGCCTTGAGCATCTCCGCCAGCCGCATCACCCGCTGCTCGTCCCCCATCTTCTGGGTGAAGTAGCTCACCAGCCGTTCGATCTCTCCCCCGGGCGCGCGCTGCGCCAGGGCGCGCATCTTGAGCAGCATCTGGTTGATGGTGCCGTAGTCGTCCTGGATGAGCATGGCGTCCAGGAGCTGCACGAAGATCTCCTCGAGCAGCTCCCGATCCTCCACGCCCCCCTCGATGACGAGGAAGATGGCGCTCACCAGCTTGGGGAAGAGCCGGGCTCCCTCCTCCTCGGAGATCTCCCGCTGCAGCCGGGCCTTGAGATCATCCGACGCGTAGCTGCCCGCCACCACCAGGCCGCGCATCTGCTCCACGCCGTCCAGCTTGGAGTCCAGGTCCTCCGCGTTCACGCGCGCGAAGCGCAGGTAGTCGTCCGAGCTCGTCTTGAGGCGCGAGTAGAGGTAGCCCACGACCCGGTCGACCTCGACCTCGACCTCCTCCTCGCTCACCTCGTCCATCCGGAAGCCCTCGACCACCACGTACTCGAGGTGCTCCAGGCCCGAGCGCCACAGCTGCGCGAGGACGTCCTCGGCGCCCCGCTCGGGCTCGGACAGGGCGATGAGCGTGAACGTCACCAGCTCCTCGAGGCTCAAGCCCGGCCGGAGGATGAGCTGGCGGATGCCGTCGCGGAAGAACTTGTAGGGCAGCGGCGTGTCCTCGGCGAACAGCGGCTCGCCGTACGTCATGAAGTTCTGCTGCTCCACCTTGATGTGCAGCGCGCCGTGCTTCTCGGTGTGGGCGGTGAGCGCCTCGTGCGTCCGGGCGAGGAACTCGGGGAACTTCGCCTCATTGTGCCGGTACATGCCGATCTGCTTGATGCCCTTGAGCAACTGGGCGGCCACCAAGCGCGCGGATTCCACCTTTTCCAGGACGGCGGGATCCGTCACGGGTTCCGAGGACGGGCTGTTAGCGGGCTGAACCTGAGCCATGAAGTCCTTGAGGCGGGTGGGTGAGCAGGGGCTTGCAGTCTACCCCCATTCTCTCCCCCGATCCTCCGTACTCCCAGTAATTCCCGCACTCCTTTCCATCTGGAAAGGGTGCCCGCCCGAGGCCCGAGGTGCCCATCCGGAGGAGGGAGGGTCTACCTTTGCCTACTTGTGCGCCTGTCGAAGAGGAGAGGGGGGTGGCGGTGCGGGTCTATTCGACCGTGCACCGGTCCACGCTCGCCATGAAGCGCGTGTAGGAGCCACTGGAGGCCCTGGGGGTCCGGGCCAACTTCTTCTCGCGCACCTGCCGCGCGATCGCGGGGGAATCCGACTCCTGGTAGTGCGGGAAGCCCTTGCGCTTCTCTGGCTTGAGATCCTTGGGGACGAGACTCCTCCTCAACTCCTCCTTCGCGTCACGAATGCGTCCCACCTGCTTGCCCAGATGGTCATCGGGGAGGCGCCAACTCCGGGGCCGCACCGCCTGAACGGCCTCGGGCCACATGAACCACCAGGCCTCCAGTTCCCAGGCGGGAACGACCGCATGGGCGGGGCACCCCGCCTTCGAGAGCGCGGCCTCGATCTTCTGGCAGGTCGCCTCATGCGCGGGCTCGAGGCCATCCTGGTCCTCGTGGGCGAAGACGCACACCACATGGGAGGTGGCCCGCTCGATGTCCACCGCCTCCGCGATCTTCCGCGCGCGCTCTGGCACATCTTCGGGCCGTGCATTCTTGATGAGGACCAGGGGCTGCCGCCGATGCTGCACCTTGCCGGCGAGGTCGGGGCGGAGCGCCTCGATGAGTTCCCGAATGGACCGGGTGTCGTTCTCGTCTTCACCGAACACCAGGACGAGCGGAGGACGAGCGCGCGCTTGCTTCTTCCGGCTCATCGAGGCACCCCTCCGAGTGAACCCGTGAACCAGAGTTCGCCCAACCCCATCCTGCCCTGGGCTCGCTCTTCCATGGCGCGAACATCCTCGGGATCGGCGGCGGGGATGAGGGACTCGCCTGTCTTTGGATTGCGCTCGCAGACAATGAGTTCATCGGCGTGGAGCCGGTTGACCAGAGTGGGTGAGTGCGTGGCGATGAGAAACTGGGTGCGCTGGGAAGCCCAGCGCAGACGGTCGACCAGTCTGTCGAGCACATAGGGATGGAAGCCGTGATCGATCTCCTCCACACAGGTGAGTTGAGGAGGATTGGGATCGTAGAGCATGGCCAGCAGCGCGAGCGCGCGGATGGTGCCAAAGGACGCCTCCGCGAGGGTTGTTCGGCCCTTGAGACCCGCTTCTTCCAGCTCGATGGCGATGGCCTCTGTCGCTCCTCCGATGGGGCGCAGGTGGATGCGCTGGAGGCCAGGGACCATGGCGCGGGCGTCTTCCTGGAGTTGCTCGAAGGTCTCCTCGTTTTCGCTCAGATAGCGGAGGAAGGCCGCGAGGTTGCTCGCATCGGATTGGAGAACCTGCTCCATTGATGACGCGGAAGGCTGGCGTGCGGCGCGGGCGTCGACATCGAAGACACGGAACGTGGAGAAGAGTTCCGCCATCTTCCGGACGCCTTCTCCCCCTTCTTCGGGGGCGAGTTTCGGAAGCGTGGAAAGCCCGAGCGAGTCGCTGCGCAGGGAGATCCCTCGCTTCTTCTTCTCCTCCTTGTCACCCCGGAGATCGACGAGCTCGGATTTTCCTCCACTGATCGTGATGCGTCTGCCCCGACCCCTGACGCGCTTGAAGGCAAATTCCTCTTGCCGTTGCAGAAGAAGCTTGGGCGCTCCAATGGTCCACTGTCTTGGATGGGTCTGCCTGATTTTTGGCGGGATCGTGCTTCCCTTGATGCTGAGTTTGTACTCGTCGGGGGCGCCTTCATGCGCATACGAGGTGACCATCGCCTTGACGTGAATGCGGATGGGCCCCGAGGTCTCGCCCCGGAAGTAGATCCGTTGGTAGCCCAGATGCCGTTCCAGGGCGGGTCCCAGATCTTCCCGTGCTGAATTCCCCAGGAACTCGATGACGTCCAGCAGGTTCGATTTGCCGCTGCCATTGGGTCCCACCAGGACGTTGAGCGGCCCGAGCCGCACGGAGACGTCACGAAGGCTCTTGTAGTTCTTCACCGACAGTTCGAGCAGCGGCGTTGGCATGGGGCCGGGAATATTGAGGCAAGGGGAGGGGGGAGCGCCAATCATTGGACGCTCCCGAACCAGTTCAGGGCGTGCTCCCGCCCTCGCGCTCCGGCAGGCCGCTCTCGCCCTTCCAGCCCGTCCACAGGAGCAGGGCGGTGAGCGCGGTGAAGACGCCCAGGCCCCATGCATTCGAGTCCTGGAGCAGGCGCGCGAGGGCCGTGTCCCCTAGCCGGGCGGGGATGTCGATCGCCTGGGTCCAGGCCCCATCGCTGGCGATCTCCAGGAAGGCGATGAGCACGCCCGCGATCGCTCCACCGGCGATGTAGCCCGAGGACAGCAGGATGCCGGGGGAGAACTCGCTCTCGGCGGCGGTGCCTCCGCGCACCCGATCCACCACGGCGCGCACCAGCCCCCCCACGAAGATGGGCGTGGTGCTCGACAGGGGCAGGTACACGCCCACCGCGAAGGGCAGCGAGGACACCCCGCACAGCTCCAGCATCAGCGCGATGAAGACGCCCACCAGCACCAGATCCCACGGCAGCTTGCGCGTGAGGATGCCGTCGATGATGAGCGCGAAGAGCTGCGCCTTGGGCGCCGGGTAGCGCGTGAGCGGCTGCCCCTCGTAACTGGTGATGCGTCCGCCAATGCCTGGATCCACCACGTAGTGGATGCTGCCCGCTTCATCCACCAGGTACGTGCCCGCGGGCAGTGGCGTCTCCGCGCCGCGCACGTAGCCCACCCGCCAGGTGCGCTCGGGGCCCGCCGTCACCGCACCCAGCTCGGCCACCTTCACGCTCTGTCCCGACGGCAGGCGCACGTCCGTGGCCGCCACGCGCTCCACCGGCCACGCGCTCCACCCGCGCAGCTCCAGCGCCCCTCCAGGCCCCTCCGCCACCTCCAGGCCCTGCTTCCACAGCGGCCCCTTGAGTTGCGCCACCGTCACGCCCCTCGCCGCCAGCGCCGCCTCCGAGACGGCCCACGCATAGGTGGACTGCGTCCGCTGCTCGTCGCTCAGCACGCTCACGTGCTGGCCCGGGTGCGACTCGGGCACCGTGGCCGTGGCGCCACGGTTGAGCACCACCAGCACGCCTCCGATGAAGAGCGAGCTCGTCAGCACGCCCACGAAGAGCGCCACCTGCTGATGCCGCGGCGTGCCGCCCACGAGCCAGGCCGTCTTCAAGTCCTGCGCCGTGGTGCCGCCGTTGGAGGCCGCGATGCCCGCGAGCGCCGCCGTGGTGAGCGCCATGAACCGATCCTCGGCGCTCGTCCACCCGAGCATCAGGTACACCAGGCACGTGAGCAGCAGCGTGGCCACCACCATGCCGGAGATGGGGTTGGACGACGAGCCGATCTCCCCCGTCACCCGGGCGCTCACCGTCACGAAGAAGAAGCCGCACACGACGATGAGCAGCGCGGACAGGAGATTGAGGTGCAGCGGCGGCGCCAGCCACATGGTCAGCACGAGCAGCACGCTGCCCACCACCACCACGCCCGGGGACAAGTCCCTCTCGGTGCGCAGCAGCACCACCGGTGCCTCCCGGCGGCGCGAGGCCCTCAAGCTGGCCATCCCCCGGCGGAAGGCCCCCGCGAGCGTGGGCAGCGAGCGCACGAGGCTCCACAGCCCTCCGGTGGCCACCGCGCCCGCGCCGATGTAGAGCAGGTACGCGTCGCGCACGGTGTCCGGATCCATGTCCCGGATGAGCACGCCATCGGTGCGCAGGAACGGCTCGTCCAGGCCCGCGCCGAAGACGGTGATGAGGGGGATGAGCACCAGGTAGCTGAGCACTCCGCCCGCCACGGTGATGCCCGCCACCCGGGGGCCGATGATGTAGCCCACGCCGAGCAGCTCCGGGCTGATCTCCATGGAGAGCGAGCCGCCCGTGTAGCCCACGCGCCGCACCACGCCCGCCGCCGTCGTCTCCACCCAGCCGAGCGCCGTGCCCACCACCTCCTTGAAGAGGCGCAGCCCCGCGTAGGCGAACTTGTAGAGCCCTCCCACCGCGAAGCCGAGCAGCACCGTGCGCGCGTTCGTCCCGCCCTCCTCGCCGGCCACGAGCACGTCCGCCGCGGCGGTGCCCTCGGGGTAGGTGAGCGTGCCGTGCTCGTGGACGATGAGCCCCTCGCGCAGGGGGATCATCATCAACACCCCCAGCACGCCCCCCAGCGCGGACACCAGGAAGGCGTGCACCAGGTCCACGTCATAGCCGAGCAGCAGCAGGGCCGGCAGCGCCGCGGCCACCCCGAAGGCGAGCGACTCGCCCGCCGAGCCCACCGTCTGCACGATGGTGTTCTCCAGGATGTTCGAGCGGCCAAGGGCCCGGAAGAAGGCGATGGAGAGCACCGCCACCGGAATGGACGCGGACACCGTCAGGCCCACCTTCACCGCCAGGTACACCGACGAGGCGCCGAAGATGATGCCCAGCACCGAGCCCAACACGAGTCCGCGCCCCGTCAGCTCCGGCGGCGACTGGACCGCGGGGACATAGGGCGCGTGGGGGTGGGGACCCGGCGGCTGCTGCACGAGGGGGACCCGGTCCTCGGAGAGCGGAGGGGAACCAGGGGGCACGGGAGGGTTCACCCGGCCGTTGTAGCAGACAAAGGAGCGGACGAAGCACGAGGCGCCCCCACCGCCGCTCGCGGTGAAGGCGCCCCGGATGGCTTGTGCCGTTCGCGCGCCTGGCCTACTGCTGCTGCGCGGCCGCCTCGCCGGAGTCCGGATCCACCTCGGCCATCAGCGCCGCCAGCTCCGCCTTGAGCTTGTCCTTGGCGCGGATCTCCAGCTGGCGCGCGCGCTCGCGCGAGAAGCCGAAGTGCTCGCCCAGCTCCTTGAGCGTCATCGGGCGCTCGTTCATCACGCGCTGCTCGATGATGAAGCGCTCGCGCGGATCCAGGCGCATGAGCGCCGTGCGCACGCGCGTGTTGATGAGGCCCGCCTCCTCGCGGTCCGCGAACTCGTCATCCTGGGAGGTGGACTCGCTCGCCACGAAGTCCACGTGGCTGTTGCCGCCCTCCTCGCCCATGGGCGCGTCCAGCGACAAATCCCGCCCGCCCATGCGCTGCTCCATCTCGCGCACCTCGGTGGCCTTCACGTTGAGCTTGCGGGCGATCTCCTCCACGTTCACCACCGAGCCGTCCAACGTGCCGAACTTCTCCAGCTCCCGGCGCGTGCGCGCGAGCGAGAAGAAGAGCTTGCGCTGGGCCTGCGTGGTCCCGAGCTTCACCAGGCTCCAGCTCTTGAGGATGTAGTTCTGGATGTACGCGCGGATCCACCACACCGCGTACGAGATGAGGCGGATGCCCTTGTCGGGATCGAACTTCTGCACCGCCTTCATCAGGCCGATGTTCCCCTCCTGGATGAGGTCGGACATCTTGATGCCGTAGGAGCGGTACTCGTAGGCGACCTTCACCACGAAGCGCAGGTTGCTCGTCACCAGCTTGTGGCCCGCGGCGAGATCTCCCTGCAGGAAGCCGCGCGCCAGCGCCTGCTCCTCCTCGACCTTGAGCAGGGCGTACTGGTTGATCTCCGAGAGGTACATCGCCAGCGAGCCGGAGTTGGACGACTGTTCCGTGGAGAGCTGCATGGTGTGTCTCCGAAGGGCCCCCCTCGCTGGGAGGCCGGTGAAAAGAGGTAGGTTTTCCTGTCAAACGACAACCGGACGTGTAGGGCGTAGAGCAACGTGCGTGCCACACCTCCACGCGAGAATTCATCAGTCACAACGGATACTTGGCCGAGCCCCCCCGACCCGCCCCGGAAGGCAGTCCGTAAGCGTTACAGGTCCGGGCCCATCCCTCCTGGCAAGCGATGCCGCCACATGTCGCTTCGTGTTTTCCCAGGGGTAATAAAGGCGGCACGCGCGGCCAGCGCCCCCGTCACACCCGCCCCATCGGAGGGCGAGCGGGCGGAGGAGGGCGAGCCGGGCGTGGTGGTGCTTCAGGGGGCGTTGGAGCGCGAGCCCTGACGCCAGGTATCGAGCGCGCGCCGCAGGTCCTCGAGCATCCGGGCGCGCTCACCGGACTCGAGCGGGCGCTGGCCGAAGCGGGCCTCCAGGTAGCGGCGGGTGAGCGGCGCGAGCGTGGGGCCGAGCGGGTGCGCGTCGCGGGTGAAGCGCGCGGACACGTCCTCGAGCGTCTCGCCCTCGCGGGGAGGCAGGCCGGCGCGCGTGAGCTGGCGCTCCACGGCGTCCACCAGGCGCGTGGCCTCTCCCAGGGGCGAGCGCCGGGGACGCCGCGACAGGTAGCGCACGAAGCCGTAGACGCCCAGCGCCACGAGCCCCGCCGTCCACCAGGCACGGGCCGGCGGGCCCGAGGGCCGCTGCTCGCCGGAGGAGGGGTCGCGCGGGGGGCGAGACAGGCCGCGCATGAAGTCGAGCTGATCCCGGAACGAGTAGTCCACCACGGACGTACGCCAGATGCCCTCGATGGCCTCGTAGAACGAGATGAGCGACTCGAGGATTTGAAGGGACTGGTTGGGGCGGAACGCGGGCGGCGTGGAGTCCACGGTGATGAAGCCACGCCCGGGCACCAGCACGTGCGTCCAGGCGTGGGCGTCGCCCGCGCGGACGATGTACTCCTCCCCCACGCGCTCGCCGCCGAAGAAGCCCGTGGCGAGCCGGGACTCGAAGCCCAGGGTGCGCAGCATCAACGTGAGCGCCGTGGCGAAGTGCTCGCAGTGGCCCGCCTTGCGCACGAAGAGGAAGTCGATCAGCGGATCCGCCAGGTCCCCGCTCAGCTCCAGCGTGTACTGGTACTCGCGCTGCATCCAGGCGGACAGCTTCTGGGCCGCCGCGAGGGGATCCTTCTCGTCACCCACCACCTGCCGCGCCAGCTGCTCCACCCGGGGATCCAGGTTCTCCGGCAGCGCCAGCAGCTGATCCGCCTCCGTCTGGTTCATCCGGCCGGGATCCGTGTCCGTGCCGGGCGGCAGGCTGTACACCTCATAGGAATAGCCGAGCCCGTCATCCACGAAGCGCAGCTCGTCTCCGCCCAGCTCCTGCAGCCGGGTGCGCCGATCACCGGTGGGCGTGTGCATCAGGGCATTGCCCAGCTTGGCGGGCGTCTCCAGGGCGATGAGCGTGCGGCTACCGTAGGCGGGCAAGAGCTCGATGCGCTGGTACACCTGCTTGTCCGCGCCCGGACGCAGCGTCACGCGCGTGCGGTGGCGCTGCTTGGCCGCGCCGATCGTCGACCACTCCTGGCCATCGAAGGTGTCGTAGGTGCGGCCCACCCAATAGGCCGACAGGTGCTCGGTCTGCACCGGGTCCGGCGTCAGCCGGGCGCGCAGCACGACGCGGGGATTGCTCTTGAGGGTACCCGAGCCGCCCAGGCGCACCGTGTCGGAGAAGCCACTGGTGGCGGTGCCCAGTCCCGGCGTGGCGCGGCGCACGCCCATGTTCCAGTTGAGGCGTGGAATGAGGATGAAGAAGAGCAGCGCGCCCACCACGGCCAGGGAGGTGCCGCGTGCGAGCGGACGCATCACCGCGCGCACCGGGACCGGCTCGCCCGGGGGCACCGCCGCCTCCACCACGGCCAGCCCCAGCGACAGGCTCGCGAGCACCGCGAAGGCGAGCAGGCACAGCGCGAAGACGAGCTCACCGGAGAGCGCCGCGCCGCCGGCGATCATCAACAGGCCGACGAGCAGCACCTGGCCGTCCGTGGCGGCGCTGCTCTCGGAGAGCAACCGCTGGGCGGCGACGATGCCCGCGAAGGAGCAGGCGGCCACCACCAGGTCCATCTGCCCCGCGGAGACCGCGAAGTAGAGTACGCCCGCCACGGGCAAGAGCAGCAGCGCCGTGAGCCGGGGCGCGCGCGCCAGGGGGCGCCGGCCCGTCAACGCCACGATCAGCGCCAGCGCGAAGAGGACCATGGTCCACACGGGCACCTGGCTGGAGATGGCCATGGAGGCGAAGGCCGCCGCCGTGCTCAGATCCCTCAACACGAGCCGCAATCGCAGGGGTCGCCTCATGCCGCCTCCTCGCGCTGCTCCTCGAAGCCCACCCACGCCAGGGCACGCAAGAGCAGGCGCTCCTGGCCACTGCCCGCGCCCGGCCGCAGCCGCTGGCCGGGCAGCTCCAGCCCCACCTCGTGGCCGGCCTCGAGCAGCCGGTGGGCCTGCTCGGCCACCTCCTCGCACCGCCGCTCCAGCGCCTCCTCGGCCAGTCCGGCGCGCACCTCGAGCACATAGGTGCGCCGCTCCTCGCGCTCGCGCTCCACCTTGAGCAGCTTGCCCACCGAGGCACTCTTGAGCCAGTGCACGCGCCGGGCATCCTCGCCCTCGCCCAGTTCGCGCAGGCCCGCCACGTCCCCCGTGCCATCCAACCGGTGGGGGTGGTGCGCCTCGCCCACGTGGCCCGTCGCCGCGTCCTCGGGGGAGGCACAGGCGAAGCCCCGCCGGGGGAAGACGAGCAGCGTGCCCGGCAGGGGGAAGACGCGCGTCTTGGCGAACAGGCCCAGTGGCCAGGTGGTGGTGACGCGCACGCCCACGAGCTTCACCGGCCCGCGCCGGGGCGCGGTGAGATCCGCGCGCACCACGTGCTCCACGCCCGCGGGCAGGTGGCCCACGCCACCCTCGCCGGTGAGGGGCACGTCCACCTCGGACAGGGTGAGGGCGAAGGCATGCCCCTTCTGGCGGGTGAGAGCCCAGCGGAAGGCGAAGGGCTCGCCCGCGAAGGCGCCCTCGCTGCCCACGCGCCGCACGGACAGGTCGCGCAGGCAGCGCTCGGACAGCACGCCGGAGAGGATGATGACGCTCAGCAGCAGGCCGAGCACCAGGTAGAGCAGGTTGTTGCCGGTGTTGAGCGCGCCCAAGCCCACGCCCAGCGTCACCACCAGATAGGTGCGGCCCATGCCCGTCACCTTGAGGGTGCGCGGCGGCCGGAGCGTGGCGCGCAACCGCCGCCACGGCGAGGGAGTGCGGGACGGGCTCACCGGGGCGCCGGCACCTTCCGGGCGATCTCCTCGATGAGGTGGAGCGCCTCGTCGCGCGTGTAGGTGCCCTGGTTGGCGCTGCGCAGGAGCAGCCGGTGGGCCAGGCACGGCCCGAGCACCGCGCGCACGTCTCCGGGCGTCACGAAGTCCCGCGCCTCCCAGAGGGCGTGGGCCCGGGCGGCCATGCCCAGCGCCAGCACGGCGCGCGTGGAGGCGCCACGCTCGATGTCGCCGTGCGAGCGCGTGGCGTGCGCCAGGCGCACCACGTAGTCGGCCACGGTGTCGTCCAGGCGCTGGGCGGCCACCTGGGCGCGCAGCCCGTTGAGCGCCTCGGCCGAGCTCACCGGCTCCACCACTGCACCGGCCGTGGCGGCGTCGCGCGCGAGCACCAGCAGACGCGCCTCCACGTCGGGCGCCGGGTGGCCCAACGACAGGCGCATGAGGAAGCGGTCCAGTTGCGAGTCCGGCAGGGGATAGGTGCCGGAGAAGTCCACCGGGTTCTGCGTGGCCACCACCGTGAAGGGGCGGGGCAGCGGGTGGGTGACGCCGTCGAGGGAGACCTGGCCCTGGGCCATGGCCTCCAGCAGCGCGGACTGGGTGCGCGGCGGCGCGCGGTTGAGCTCATCGGCCAGCACGAGCTGGCGGAAGATGGGGCCGGGCCGGAAGGAGAACGAGGCCGTGGCGGCGTGGAAGATCTGCGCGCCGAGGATGTCGGCCGGCATCAGGTCCGCGGTGAACTGCACGCGCGACAGCGACAGGGCGAAGGAGCGGGCGAGGGCCTCCACCAGCGTGGTCTTTCCCACTCCGGGCACGTCCTCGAGCAGCAGATGGCCCCCCGCGGCCACGCAGGTGACGGCGAGGCGGACTTCCTTCTCCTTGCCCCGCACGGCCAGGGACAGATTCGCGGCCACCTGCTCCAGCGCGGATCTCGCGGCCGCCGGAGAGGAAAGGGCAGGGGTTGCTCGAGCTGGGGAGTTCATCGGGGGACCCACTCTACCCCAGTCCGACGACTCCTGAACGCCTGTCTCGACAACCCGAGGCCACGGGCATGTCCGCCTGGACGCAGAGGGGAGGAGACAAGGTGCCTGGCGGGGAGGTGTTGCTCTTCCGGAGGGGTTGCCGGAAGGGAGGGGAGGCGGGCGCGGGAGGGGTTCTCCCCCTCCCATCCCGCGGCTCATTCCCGACGACAGGACTTCAGGCGAGCACTTCTTCCGGGGTGTAGTAGGCGCGCGACGAGGACGCCTCGCCCATGCTCAACCCGAAGTAGCGGAACATGCGCTGGTGATGCCCGGCCAGGCCGCGCAGGCGCACCTTGCGGTCCACCAGTCCGTTCGTCAGCACCCCCACCGCTGAGTCACGGAACTCGCGCAGGTGCGTGAAATCCAACTCCACTTCTCTCGAGCCCAGCGTGTCCAGCGACTGGCGCAGGAGCAGGGCGGTCTGGTTGTCCAGCGTTCCGGTCAGACGCAGCGTCAGACGGCCTGCGCGTTCTTCCTGGTGAATTTCCAGTCCCACCATGAGTGTGTCTCTCCATCGATGCCGCGTGCGTTTCCCTGGGAAACCGGCGCGTGTCGGGTACGTCCGGCCCGGAGTGGAACCGCCCACCCCGGCGCACAAGAGTCACTGCGGAGAGTGCATCTGAAATCCTGGAAAGGGCAGTCAGCCGGAGGGAATTCCGAGTCAGTGTCGTGCACCGAGCGCACGCACTGTTCTCTACCCATCACCCCGGCCCGTTCACGGGCTTCTTCTGGGCCTCGCGCCGGGTCAGCTCGCGCGAGCGCTGCGCCTTCAGGTTGCGGAACTCGCGCATCACCTTGGCGGGGTAGCCCGCGAGGAAGCGCTCGCGCGCGCCGCTCTGGGCGAGGATCTTCCGCGCCTGGGTGGGGCCCGCGTTGTAGGCAACCAGGGCGCGCTCCGGCGTGCCGAAGCGCTCGATGAGGTTGGCCAGGTAGGCCGTTCCCAACTCGATGTTCAATTCCGAATCAAACAGGTTGGAGTGGCGCTGCAGTTTGAAGCCCGCCTTGTCCGCCAGATAGCTGCCCGTGTCTGGCATTACCTGCATGAGTCCCATGGCGCCCACGCCCGACACCGCGTAGTTGTTGAAGGAACTCTCGCAGTGGATGACCGCCACCACTAGGAGCGGATCCAACCCGTTGGCGCGCGCCTCGCGGACGATCGCCATCGCCAGGCGCCGCTGCTGGCGCGGGGGGAGCTGCGAGGCCTGCACCGCCGTGGTGATGCCCAGCGCCTCCGCCTCGGCGTAGAGCGCCGCCTCTTCCTCCATCTGCTCGAACTGAACCGCGCGCTCGGCCAGCCGCGCTCTCAGCTCCACCATCTCCGGGCTCTTCTCTCCCGGGAAGTAAGGCTGGAACGCCTCCGCGACCGGACCCACCATCGACCCCACCACCATCAGCGCCGCCGCCCAACCCTTCATATCGTCAACCCTCTTCCCCACACGTGCCAACCCAGGCCACGTGTCCCATGTGGCAGATGCCCGGCGTTCAAAGCAGTCACCGTGCCATCCGCCAACCTCGCGGAATCACTCGAAATGGGGCCGAGGTAGGAGCTTCCCCTCCAGAAAAAAGGTCTACCGGAGCGGTCCGTTGACCTCCGGAAGGGCTGTTGAAAGGAGGGGTTGCCCCCATCGCTCCGGCACCCCAGCTTTGCGCGCAGTCGTGTGAACCTGGGAGAGGAGTGGGCGGCGTGTACTGGACGATGAGTGCCATCCTGTTCGTGCTGTGGATCGTCGGATCCATCAGTGGTTCCACCGAGGGAGCCTGGGTGCATCTGTTGCTCCTCTTCTCCATGGTGGCGCTGCTGCTGGCGGTGGCGCAGCGGGGCCGTGGCTCCATGGCCTGAGGAGGCCGTATGAAGGAGGTGCCCGACATCTGCCTGGTGGAGCTGTCCCGGGACGGGGGCGGCTTCGTGCGCAGGGAGTGTCCGCGCTGCCAGCGTGACTTCAAGACGCGGCCGTGCGCGCACGACGGGAACATCCTCCAGAGGCGGCTCGCGTCGCTCTTTCCGTTCGAGAACGCGCACGAGAGCTTCGACGAGGTGCCCGACGCGTGGTGTCTCTATTGTGGCCACCGGGCCGCGGGGGACGAGTGGCTCACCGCCGCGCAGCAGGCCCACGTGGAGAGCGTGGCGCGCGCCTGGGCCAACCACGTGCGCTACGAGCAGCTCGCGCACGTGTCGCGCACGCTTGCGGACAACCCGCGGCCCACCTTCGTGAGTGTCAGGCCGCCCGCCCTGCCGGGTCCCATGGCCCCGGACGTGGATGATTTGCGGGCACTGCCGCTCGTGTGCTGTGGCGAGGAGGTCAAGGCGCACTGGGACTGGGACGGGCCCCTCTTCTGCCCGCGCTGTGGCACCCGCCACGGGGGGCTGAGCGGCCGGCAGCAGGTCCACCTGGAGTTCATCGAGGAGTAGACGGCCCCGGCCCGCGCGGGCAGGCTGCCGGACCCATGTGGTGGACGGCCCGGTGGGCGGCGGCCCTCGTCCTGTGCCTGCTCGCGGGTGGAGCGGGCGCGCACGACGCGGACATCCTCTATGCGCAGCTCTGGCGTCCCGAGGCCAGGGGGGCCGAGGTGCGCGAGCGCATCACCCTCACGGCGGACACGCTCGCGCGCCTGCTGCCCGCGGACGCGGACGGGGACGGCGTGCTGAGCCAGGCGGATCTCGACGCGCGCGAGCGGGCCCTGGCGGTGGGCTTCTGGGACGCCATTCCCCTGAGCGCCGGCGGCCAGCCCTGCGCCCGCACCGCCCAGCGCGCCTGGGTGCGCGAGTCCTTCGTGGAACTCGGAGCCACCTTCTCGTGCGCGCCGGGTGAGCTGCGCCAGCGCTTCACGCTGCTCGCCGTGCTGCCGTCAGGCTACCGGGTGGTGCTCGGCAGCCTCGTCCAGGGCGAGCGGGGACAGCGCTTCGCCGACGCCGCCCAGCCCACGCTCGTGGTGTCCACGGAGGACTCCGCCGAGGAGGCGTCCACGGGGCTCGCTGGCTGGGTGGGGCTCGGCGTCACGCACATCCTCGGCGGGCCGGATCATCTGGCGTTCCTGCTGGCGGTGCTGCTCGTGGGGGGGAGCACGCGGCGGGTGCTGCTGCTGGTGACGGCCTTCACCGTGGCGCATTCCCTCACGCTCGGGGCCACCGCGCTGGGCTGGTTCCCCCTGGACGAGGTGCGCACGCGCTGGGTGGAGGCCTCCATCGCCGCCTCCATTCTCTGGGTGGCGGGGGAGAACCTCGTGCGGCGCGCGCCCCGCCACCGCGTGGCCGTCACCTTCCTCTTCGGTCTGGTGCACGGCCTGGGCTTCGCCAGCGTGTTGACGGGCTATGGCCTGGGGGACTCGGTGGTGGGCGGGCTGTTCGGTTTCAACCTCGGCGTGGAGCTGGGCCAGGCGGCCGTCGTCGCCGTGCTGCTGCCGCTGCTGCGCATGCTCCAACGCCGGCCCGCGTGGCACCGGCGCGCCGTCCGCTTCCTGTCAGTCCTGCTCGGGCTGACGGCGCTCTACTGGTTGCTGGAGCGGGGTTTGGCTCCGATCGGTTGAATCCTGGGGAACCCGTTCATAGCTTCGAAACCGGGTAGGGGCTGGTACATGGGGAGGGATTATGGGCGCGAGGCACACCCGTCTGGCTGCAGCACTGGCCGCGGCATGGGAATCCGAAGTGGTATCCGCACGGCGCATGACGATGCTCGCCGAGCGGCTGGGTGACAGCAGGGGACGGGCCCGTCTGATGGTGCTTGCCGCCTTCTGCCGGGCGCATGCCTCGCGGCTGCTGGCCCGCCTGGCCGCGCTCGGCCGGGGTCCGCTGCCCGTGCCCCCCGAGGACATCACGCTCGACGACGACACGGTGCGCGAGCTGCGCCGCGAGGGCGCCTTCGCCCGCGCCTCCGCCGCCCGCTACGAGGCCACCGCCGAGCTGGCCCGCCAGCACGCCGACCTCTCCAGCGCCTGGGTCTGCGAGCTCAACCGCACCGAGGAGCAGGATCGCTCCCGGGAGCTGCTCGCGCTCGCCGAGGGCGCCGCCCAGGCCGCCGTGAGCGAGTCCCAGCTGGCGGCCGCCGCTCCCGCCGAGTAACCGAGCTTGCTGACAGCCCGCTCGCCTTGGGCGTAAAACGGCGGGCATGGCCAAGGCCGACAGCTATGACGATTTGATCTTCCAGTTGGGGGACCTCGCGAGGGACCGGCTCGCGGGCAAACCCAACTGTCCGCGCACCATGGATCGGGTCTATCGCGCCGAGCAGGCCCTGGTGGCCCGGCGCGATGAACTGGCCGCGCTCGAGGCGCAGCTCAACGACGAGGACGCCGCCTGGCAGGACTACCTCGCCGAGTACGAGCGCATGCGCGCCGTCCAGGGGGAGATCGTCCAGAAGTGGAAGAAGGCGGTGGACGCCGTGGAGGGGGAGACGAAGACCCTCCGCAAGACGCTGTCCAGCCGCCGCGCCGATCTGCGCTACGCCCAGGACGCGCTCAAGAAGATGGAGAAGAAGCACGCCGACCTGGAGCTCACCACCCGGGACGAGTCCAAGCTCTCCCTCTCGCGCGACAACATCAAGAAGAACCGCCTGCAGGCCATGCGCCTGACGCGCGAGGTGGAGACCCTGGAGCGGGACGTGGAGCTGGCCCTCACGCCCAAGCCCGGGCAGCCCGGCGCTCCCGGCATCATCGCCCACAAGCGCATCCTCGCCCTCGAGGACGAGATGCTCGCCCGCAAGGAGAGCGTCGATGCGTCCCTGGCCGATCTGGATCAGCAGATCGCCCAGAAGGAGGGCGAGGTGCAGGCCGCGGAAGATTATCTGGATCAGGCGCTGTTCCTGCTCGGCGAGGACGTGTACGCCCAGCGCATCGCCGACGCGCAGCTCTCCGCCTTCTACCCCCGGTTGGATCGCGCAAAGTGAGGGCCGGGCCCTCCCACCGTGCTTGACCAGGGGGGGCAAGCTGCTACATTGCGCCGCTTCCTGGCGTCCGGGGAATGGGAATTCGGACGCAAACTGCTGAAATCATTGATGTTTTCGCGCGCTGACGCGCGAGCTGTGAGGACGACGTGAAGGGTCTGATTGGCAAGAAGATTGGGATGACCCAGGTGTGGAACGAGGAGGGAAACCTCGTTCCCGTGACGGTGATCGACGTCAACACCTGTACGGTCGTGGGCAAGCGCACCCCCGAGAAGGATCAGTACTCGGCGGTGACGCTGGGCTTTGGCGAGCTGCGCGAGACGAGCCTGAACAAGCCGCAGCTGGGCTTCTTCAAGAAGGCCAACGTGCCGCTGCGCCGCCACCTGAAGGAGTTCCGGGTGAGCGCGGAGGAGGCCGCGGGCTTCAACGTGGGCGACGCCGTGAAGGCGGACCTGTTCACCAAGGGCCAGCTCGTGGACGTCACGGGCATCACCAAGGGCCGTGGCTTCCAGGGCGTCATGAAGCGCTGGAAGTTCAAGGGCTCGCAGACGGCCACGCGCGGCACCCACGAGTACCGCCGGCACCCGGGCGCCATCGGTCAGCGTAAGACGCCTGGCCGCGTGTACCCCAACAAGAAGCTGCCCGGTCACTACGGCGTGGAGCAGGTCACCACCCAGAACCTGACCGTGGTGGACGTGGACGTGGAGAAGGGCCTGCTGCTCGTCAAGGGCGCCGTCCCCGGCCACAACGACGGCCTCATCGTCGTGCGCCCGAGCATCAAGGTCGCGCTGCGCGAGAAGCACAAGGCCGCCCGCGCCGGCAAGTAGTCCCGCCGTACCGCCCTGTGTGTGCTCCCTCCTCGTATGCCGGGGAGGGCCGGGTCACTCGTCCTACCGAGCCTCCAGGCACCGCCACAGGGCCTTCCTCGACGCCCCGCTCCGGTCTTCCCACCGGGCGGGGCGTTCGTGTTTCCGGGCTCCGGAACGGGCCGCCAAACGTTGGCCAGCGAGCGGTGCGCGTGCTGGGTGTGTGAAAGCTCCTCCCCGCGAGGTTGACTCTCTTGCCCTCACGCGGAGCCATGCCCACATGGTTGCGCCATCCGGACTTATGACTTCACGCCTTCCTCTTCGTTTCGTCTCGCTGGCCCTGGTGCTCACGGCACTGAGCGCCTCGGCGCAGCAGCAGGTGTTGGATCCCGCCGCCGTGCGCCACCGCCTCTACTCGCCCCAGCAACACCTGGAGCTGTCGCTCGCGGTGGGCCTGCCGGCGCGTGAGTACCTCACGGCGCACTACAACCTGAACGCCGCGCTCGCCTACAACTTCGTCGAGTCGTTCGCCCTCGAGGCGCGCGTCGGCTACGCGCTCAGCCGGCAGACGGGGCTGGCCCGCTCCATCTCCGAGAGCTTCCTCGCCCGCGACGACAAGCAGCTCACCGACGAGCTGGCGGACATGTGGCAGATGGGCGCGCACGGCGTGGTGGGCGCGCGTTGGGCCCCCATCTACGGCAAGCTGTCCCTGCTGGCCGACGCGACGGCGCACTTCCAGGCCTACCTGTGGGCCGGAGGCGGGCTCGCCTCGCTGCGGCGCCAGTCCATCATCCAGTGCGGCCAGGTGATCGACCGCGAGCAGGGCGTGTGTGACAACCGCACGGACGTGGCCGATCGCTCCACCGCCACCGAGTCCTACTGGCGCGTGGAGTCGCGCGTGGCGCCGGTGGTCTCCGGCGCGGTGGGCCTGCGCTTCTTCCTGGGCCCCCGGCACGCGCTGCGCCTGGAGCTGCGCGACTGGATCTTCGCGGACCGCTACCGCGTGAACGTGGTGCGCGAGGACTGGGAGGCGGGGCGCGAGAGTGGCGAGCCCGCGCGCAACCCCGGCTTCACGCACCTGGTGCAGTTCGACCTCGGTTACACCTTCCTCTTCTGAGGCTGCGCATCCCATGCGACCCACCTCGTTCCTCTCCTTCCTCCTGGCCACGGTCTGCGCGCCGGCCCTGGCCCAGGCTCCCGTCGAGCAGGCGCCTCTGCCCGTGAGGGCCGCGGATGCCCCGCTGGCCTCCACCGCCAGCCCGGACGCGCCGCTGCCGGTGGCCGATCCCCAGGCGCAGCGCCTGGTCAATGGCGCGCCCCTGCACAACCCGAACGTGGCCGTGCACGTGGTGCAGAAGAAGCGCTTCGCGGACGCGGGCCGCCACGAGTTCACCCTCTACCCGGCCATCCCCCAGGTGAATGGCCGCTTCACCGAGCACGCCGGCAGCGCGCTCGGCTACACCTACCACCTGCAGGAGAACTTCGCCCTGCAGCTCACCGGCCAGTACAACTGGTACGCCAACGAGAGCGCCTTCAACCTGGAGCTCATCGACAAGGTGCGCGAGCAGGCCCAGGCGGCCACGGCGCTCCTGCTCCAGTGGGGCGCGCAGGCGGGCGTGGAAGTCACGCCGCTCTACGGCAAGTTCGCCTTCTACGACAACCACCTGTTGCAGTTCAGCGTGGTGATCAACGGCGCGGCGGGCGTGGGCTCCACGCGCGTGCTCGTGCGGCCCCAGGTCACCAACCAGGTGGATGGGGTGGGGACCGTCGTCCCGGCGCGCCTGGGCGACACGGGCACCAAGTTCGTCGGCTCGGTGGGCGGCGGCCTGCGCGTGCAGTTCGGTGACTCCATGGCCCTGCGCCTGGAACTGCGGGACCTGGTCTACACCGCGCGCGTGGATCGCGTGGATGGGTGCAACCAGCAGGACTTCGCGCGGCTCGACGAGGCGCGCGGCACCGGCGAGCCCTTCAGCGCGCTGCCCCTGAGCGGTGGCTGCCAGTACTCGCGCTTCGACGGCGTGGATCCGAAGACGGGCAAGAACCTGCGCGAGGACATCGTCCTGGGCAAGGACCTCGTCGGCAACCCCTCGTCGGACGTGCTCAACAACCTCGGCTTCTACGCCGGCTTCTCCTACCTCTTCTGAGGCCCGAGCCATGAAACGCCTGTTTCTCTCTTCCTGGCTGCTCCTCGCTCCTCTGGCCGCCTCCGCGCAGGACGCGGCGCTGCGCTTCCAGGAGCAGGCCACGCGCTCCACCAACGCCGACGAGCGCGGCCGCGCCGAGCTGTCGCTCGCCCAGACCTTCGCCAGCGAGGACCTGCCCGTCAGCGCGCTCGTCGCCTACGCGCGCATCGTCGCCGCCGGGCCCAAGCACCCCGCCTATCTCCAGGCCCTCGAGGGGCTCGTGGACATGCAGGAGCGGCTCAACGAGCAGAACCTCGTGCCCAACCTGCTCGACAAGGCCTACACCCCGGAGGCGCGCGACACCTGGACGAAGCTGCCCCGCGAGGTGCTCGCCCGGGTGAACTACCAGCTCGGCACCATCCACCACCGCCGCGGCCGGCTCGAGGAGGCCCGTGCCCTCCTGGAGGCCGTGCCCGCGGACAGCCGCGTGTACGCCCGCTCGCGCTACCTGCTGGGCGTGGTGCTCGCGGATCCCAAGTTCCCCGGCCGCCCCGGTGAGGCGCAGACGCTGGACGCCGCCGCCGTCGCCGCCTTCCAGGCCGCGCGCGACGCCAAGGCCAACCAGCTCGGCCGCGACGAGGTGAAGCAGCTGGCCCTGCTGGGGCTCGGCCGCCTGCACTACGGCCGGCACGAGTACCCCCAGGCCATCGCCGCCTACGAGGCCGTGCCGCGCTACGGCCGCTTCTGGGATCAGGCCCTGTTCGAGAACGGCTTCGCCCGCTTCCAGGACGAGGACTTCGGCGGCGCGCTCGGCAGCCTCCAGGCGCTGCACGCCCCCCAGTTCGAGGGGGCCTTCCAGCCCGAGTCGTGGATCCTCAAGGCCACCGTCTACTACTACAGCTGTTTGTTCGACGAGGTGAAGACCACGCTCGCCGCCTACGAGGCCCTCTACGAGCCCATGGCGAAGCAGCTCGAGCCCTTCACCCGGGACGAGGATCCGCTCAGCGCCTACAACCTGGTGTCGGCGGAGAACCGGCGGCTGCCCGGGCCCGTCTACCTGTGGATTAACGGCAACGAGCGCATCCAGGACGTGATGCGGATGGTGGCCCAGGTGGACGCCGAGCGCCGGCGGATCAGCGAGCGGGCGGCCTGGCGGGGCACGGGGCTTGTCCAGGAGGCGGTGTCCGGCCTGGAGGAGGTGCGCGCCACGCTCACGCAGATCGGCGGCCGCTTCGCCCACAGCCGCCTGCTCGAGGCCGCCCAGAACCTGCGCACCTTCGCGGATCAGGCGGAGATCATCCGCGTGCAGACGGCCCTGGACGAGAAGGACTTGCTGCTCGCCGGTGTGGATCAGAAGGCAGTGCTCAAGACCCAATCCATCTACCGGCCGAAGATGCCGGGCGCCGCGTGGAACTACTGGAAGTTCGAGGGCGAGTTCTGGCGCGACGAGATCGGCTACTACCAGTACACGCTCAAGCGTGGCTGCCCGGCCAAGCCCCAGTAGCGCGCGCACAACGTCTGGAATCACACACGAGGGGCGGGCCCACGCGGATGATCGCGGGGCGCCGCCCCTCGGTGTTTTTTCACGGTGTTGGGAAGCGTGCGGATCTCCGTGGGTAGAGCACTTCTCATTCCAACTCCCCGTTTCTACTTTGGCCCGTACCTTTCGGTGGGTGGTGACGGAGGCGATGGGGGCGGACAAGGGCAACTCCGGAGATCGGAGCCCCCGGGGCCGCCAAGGTGCCCTCTATTTCCTGGCCCCACCACAGGAGCTCGCATGAAGTCGGTCCTTCGTTTCGGTGCGCTGGCGATGGGTGTGGCGCTGACCGCGGGCGGAACAGGGGAGGCCGCCCAGTCTTCCTCCAAGTCCTCCCAGACGGTGGAATCGCGCAAGGGCACTGCCTCCAAGTCCAAGGCGAACCCGCGCAAGCAGGCCTCCCGCAAGGCAGGGGCCGTCAAGCCCTCCTCCAACAAGAAGGACGCGGCGGGCCGCGCCTCCGCGGAGACCCGGCCCCAGACGGCCATCGCGGCCGAGGAGGACGTGCCCACGCGGGTGGGCCCCGCGCGCATGAGCCCGGCGGCCATGGCCAGCGCTCCGCGCATCGCGGACGAGAAGAAGGACGCCCTGGCCGATGCCAAGCGCGACGAGGCCCTGGAGGGCTTCAAGCGCCTCATCCCCAAGTTGCAGGAGGGCTCCCACCGCAAGGCGGACATGCTCTACCGCATGGGCGAGCTGTACTGGGAGAAGTCCAAGTACCTCTACCAGCTGGAGATGAACCGCTTCCTCGCCGCGGAGAAGGCCTATGACGCGGCCATCGCCCGGGGCGAGCAGATCGAACAGCCCAAGCAGGAGCACGCCGAGAGCGAGCGCTACCGCGCCGAGACGATGCGCATCTACAAGGCGCTCTTGCGCGACTACCCGGAGTGGCCGCAGCGCGACGAGGCGCTCTTCTACCTGGGCTACAACCAGCAGGAGCTCAACCAGCGCGACGAGGCGGTGAAGAACTACCTGGAGCTGGTGGAGAAGTACCCCCAGTCCCAGTTCGTGCCGGACACGTACATCCAGCTCGGCAACCACTTCTTCGACAACAACAAGCTCAAGGAGGCGCGCAGCTACTACGAGAAGGCGCTCGCCTCCAAGGTGCCGAAGATCTACGCCTACGCCGTCTACAAACTCGCCTGGTGTGACTACAACGCCGGCGGCTACGACGAGGGCCTCGCCCGCATGCACGAGGTCGTCGACTTCGCGAGCGCTCGCGGCGAGGAGCTGGGCGATCTGCGCACCGAGGCGCTCAACGATCTCATCGTCTTCTACGTGAAGCTCGACAAGGCGAAGGAGGGCATCGCCTTCTTCAAGCAGAAGGCCCCGGAGAAGCGCCAGGAGCGGCTCATCTCCAAGATGGCCGCGCAGCTCATGGACGTGGGTCTGTACGACAGCGCCATCGAGACCTACCGCGTCCTCATCCAGGACCGGCCCATGGGCGCCGGTGCTCCCGAGTACCAGCAGGCGATCGTCCGCGCCTACGAGGGGCTGCGCCAGCGCGACAAGGTGCGCGCGGAGATGAAGCACATGGTGGCTTCCTACCGGCCCGGCGGCGACTGGTGGAAGGCCAACGAGGGCAACACGCCCGTGCTGCGCAACGCCTTCAGCGTCACCGAGGAGGCCATGCGCGTGATGGTGACGGACTACCACCAGGAGGCGCAGAAGACGCGCCAGGTGGAGACGTACCGGCTCGCCCGCGACATCTACAAGGAATACGTGGACACCTTCGCCTCCAGCGAGGATCCCGAGTTCCTCTCCGACTCCGCGTTCAACATGCGCTTCTTCTACGCGGAGATCCTCTGGGCGCTCGAGGAGTGGGAGGCCGCCGCCACCCAGTACGACCTCGTGGCCAACTTCCAGGTGCCCGACCGGGACTCCGCGCGCGAGGTCTCCAACGAGAGCTACCGCAAGAGCGCCTCGTTCGCCGCCGTCATGGCCTACGACAAGCTCGTGAAGATCGAGCGCGGCCAGCTCGCCCAGAGCGACCTCAAGGACGGCCAGAAGGTCGACGAGAACAAGTCCAAGGGCCAGGTGGAGAAGAAGGGCCGCATCACCAAGAAGGACACGAACCAGGCCGAGGAGCCCCTCACGCGCTTCGAGGAGAAGCTCGTCGCCGCGTGCGACACGTACAACCGCCTCTTCCCGGACAACCCGGACGAGATTGATCTGCGCTACCAGGCGGCCCTCACCGTCTACGATCGCCACCACTACGTGGACGCGGCGCGCCGCTTCGGCGACATCATCCAGAAGTTCCCCGCCGAGCGCCGCAGCCGTGACGCGGCCGACCTCACCATGTTCATCCTCGAGTCGCGCGGGGAATGGGCGGAGCTGAGCAAGCAGGCGCGGCTGTTCCTCGCCAACGACAAGCTCATCAAGCCCAATCCCGAGTTCGCCGCGCGCGTGGCCCGCGTCGCCGAGGGCGCGCAGTACAAGTGGATCCACGAGGTCGTCTACCAGAAGGAGAAGAACCCGGAGAAGGCGGCCAGCCTCTTCCTGGACTACGTGAAGGAGTTCCCGCGCTCGGGCAACGCGGACCGGGCGCTCACCTCCGCCATGGTCTTCTTCCAGGAGGCCGGGCAGATCGACCGGGGCGTGAGCGCCGGCGAGCGCGTGCTCGCCGACTACCCGCGCAGCATCTTCGAGCCCAAGGTGCGCTACACGCTCGCGCACCTCTACGAGAAGACGGCCGACTTCGCCAAGGCCGCCGCCATGTACTCCTCGTTCGTGGCCGCCTATGACGCCGCCAGCGGTGACATCTCCGACGCCAAGGCGAAGCAGGCCGCCGCCCGCGCCGAGGCCCGCGCCGCCGCGCGCAAGAACAAGGGCAAGAAGACGCCCACCGCCGCCGCCGCGCCGCCCCCGGCCGATGCCCCCTCCGACGAGACGGCGGGCTCGCGGGAAGAGGAGCGCCGCGCGCTCATCGCCGAGGCCAGCAAGTGGGTGTCCGACGCGCTCTTCAACGCGGGCCTGTGGTGGGAGAGCCTCGGCGAGTCCGACAAGGCGCTCACCGCCTACCGCACCTACCTCTCGCGCTTCAAGGATCTGCCGGACGTGCCGCGCATCGCCTACAACGTGGGCCTGGTGCACGAGAAGGACGGCAAGTGGGGCGACGCCGTGCGCGCCTTCACCTCCTTCGTCGAGACGTATGGCCGCGACTCGCGCACCTCCGCCTCGCAGGTCTACCTCGCGCGCTACAAGCAGTTCACCGGCTACCGCAAGCTCAAGGACGCCTCCAACGCCGAGCGCCTGCAGAAGGATCTCGTCTACCTCTGGAACCGCCTGAGCCCCGAGGACAAGCAGAAGCCGGAGATCATCGACGCCTACGGCCACGCACGCTTCATCGCCGTGGAGGACGACTGGAACCAGTACGTGGCCATCCGCTTCAAGCGCGTGTCCACCGTGCGCGCGGACCTGGTCGCCAAGCAGCGCGCCATCCAGAAGCTGGAGAAGTCCTACATCGACGTGCTCTCCAGCGGCTCGGGCGAGTGGGGCATCGCGGCGCTCACCCGCATCGGCATGGCCTACGCGGACTTCGCGCGCAACATCCAGGAGTCGCCCAACCCGCCGGGGCTCGACGAGGAGCAGCTCGCCATGTACCGCGGCGAGCTGGAGAACCTCGCGCTGCCCCTGGAGGACAAGGCGAGCGAGGCCCTCGACAAGGCGCTGGGCAAGGCCTACGAGTTGTCCCTGTACAACGAGTGGACGCTCGCGGCCCAGGAGCAGGTCAACCGCTACCATCCGGGCACCTATGCCCAGGTGCGCCAGGTGCCCTTCCGCGGCAGCGAGTTCTTCGCCACCGCCGACGTGGCCAAGGAATCCGGCGTCGCCGACGAGCCCAAGGAGGGAGAAACCCCCCGGGCCGAGGAGACGCCCAAGCCGTCCACTGCTTCGCGAGAGGTCCAGCCGTGAAGGTGACCACCATGCATCCACTCCACTCCATGGGCAGGACGCTCCTGTCGCTCGGCCGCGGTCTGGCCGCCACCACGCTGGCCTTCACCGCCGCGTGCGCCACCACCTCGTCGGTGAAGTCCACGCCGGTGGCCACCGCCGAGGCCCCGGTGCCCGTTCAGATCGAGGCGCCGCCCGCGCCGGCTCCGGCCCCCGCGGACACGCCGGCCGCCAAGGCCCGTGAGCGCTTCGCCGAGGCCGTGGCCGCCTTCGACGCGGGGGACTACGCCCGCGCCGAGGAGGGCTTCCAGGAGGTGCTCCACCGCGCCCCGCAGAGCCTCAACGCCCAGTACAACCTGGGCGTCATCGCCGAGCGCCAGGGCCGGCTCGCCGACGCCCAGGCCGCCTACGAGAAGGTGCGCTTCCTCGACGCGGGCCACGTGCCCACGCTGCTCAACCTGGGCCGCCTCTACCGCATGCAGGGCAAGTACGCCGAGGCCATCTCCCTCTATGAGGCCGGGTTGAAGACGCCGGGGCGCGACACGGAGCCCTCGCTGCTCAACAACCTCTCGGTCGCCTACCGGCTCGCGGGCAAGCTGCCCCAGGCCGAGGCCACCTCGCGCCGTGTCCTCTCCCGTCACCCCAACGACGCCGAGGCCTACAAGAACCTCGCGCTCGTCTACTACGAGCAGGGCCGCTACCGGCTCGCCGAGACGGTGCTCGTCAACGCGCGCAAGCTCGCCGAGAAGGACCCCGGCATCTCCAACAACCTCGGCATGGTCTACCTCAAGCTCGAGGACCGGCCCCGCGCGCTCGCCCAGTTCCAGAAGGCGGTGTCGCTCGACGAGCGCTTCGCCCCGGGCTACGTGAACCTGGGCGCCCTGGCGCTCGCCTGGCGCGACTACGCGGGCGCCGAGCGCTCCTTCTCCAAGGCCGTGGAGCTGGAGCCCCAGTCGCACGAGGCCTGGCTGTCCTACGCCTACGCGCTGGACGGACAGAAGGGCCGGGACGCGAAGAAGGGCCTCCAGGCGGGCGAGGCCTTCGAGAAGGTGCTCGCGCTGCGCGCCGACTCGCCCGAGGCCGTGTGCGGCGCGGGCTGGGCCTACGCGGTGGAGCGCTCTGGCTGGGACAAGGCCGAGGGCTTCCTCCAGCGCTGCCAGGCGGCGGCGACCACGAGCGCGCAGGACAAGCAGCTGATCGCCGCGAAGCTCCAGGGCATCGCCGCCATGCGCAAGAGCGGCGCGCCCGCGGCTCCGGCCGAGGACGGGGCCTCGTCGCCCACCGCCGTGGGCGGCAGCGGCGCGCTGCAGGGTGGCTCGTCTGGAGAGCAGGCCGAGCAGGCCGCCCCGGAGGGCACCCCCGCGCAGGAGGCCGCTCCCGCCGGGCAGGCCGAGGGCTCCGAGCCTCCAGCCGAGGCGCCGAAGGCCGAATAAGCTGCACCCCGCCCGGAGGAAATTTTTTCCTCCTGGTGGGCTTCGTGAGGAAGGCGCTGGGAACCGCGCTTGGAGTTTCGCGGACTTCCAGTGCCTCACGGTTGGTGCAGGTCATGCAAGAGCACGGGGGAGGAGCTTCATCCACCCCGTGCGGTCCAAGCGGCAGGGACGAGGAGAACCGAGATGAGACGATGGACGGCGGCGGTACTGGTGGTCGCGATGTGGGCGGCCCCCGTGCTGGCCCAGGGTGAATCGCAGACCCAGGTCAAGGTCATCCAGGAAGAGGACAAGGTGGTCGTGCGCAAGAAGACGACCATCGACTTCACCGACATGGCGGTGGAGGGCGAGCTCACCAAGCCGGAGGGCTCGTACGTGCTCAACCGGAAGAAAACAGACTTTCAAAGTCTCATCCGGGTCCGGGACAACTTCAATCCGGAGCTGCAGAAGTCGGTCGACAACCTCTAGGGGCGGGTAGGAACGCGGGACGGAAGGGAGGAGGCGGGGATGGTGGGGAAGATGAATGGGTTGGTGCTGCGAATCACCGGTCCGGACGGCTCCGTGCACGAGGCCGTTTCGGACGCCGAGAGCGTCATCGTCGGCTCGGGCGCGCAGGCGGCGGTGAAGATCCTGGATCCACGGGTCTCGAACCTCCACGTGATGTTGAAGGTGGAGCGCGGCTCGGTGACGGCGATCGATCTGGGCAGCGAGGCGGGCACGCAGGTGGGCGGCCAGCGGGTGATCGGCCCGAAGACGCTCGCTCCGGGCGACGTGCTGCTGGTGGGCGGCTCGCAGGTGGAGGTCTTCTTCGGGGACGAGTCGCACGCGGGCGCGCAGGTCAACAGCGGCTCCATGCAGGGCTCGGTGCTGCTGCCGGCCTCGCGGGTGATCGCGCCAGCGCCGAGGGCTCCCGTCAGGGCTCCGGAGCAGGCGCCCCGGGCGGTGCCGCCGGGGATGCGCAGCCGCACGGGGATTCCGTCGGTCGCGCCGGCGCCCGTGGCCGCCGTGGCGCGCAAGCCGAGGACCCAGGCCGCGGCGTATCTGCAGGAGCCGCTGCCGCCCGAGGCGCTGCCGACGAAGGACGCCAAGGTGCTCCAGGTGCGTCAGCTCTGGGGAGATCAGATGCTGGCGGTGGAGCACTTCCGGGACGGGGTGCCGGTCACCATCGGCGAGGGCAAGAAGAACTTCTTCCACGTGTACGAGCCCGAGGTGGGCGCGCGGCACGTGCTGGCGCGGGCCACGGGCGAGCAGTTCGAGCTGCGCGTGCCGGCGGGCGCGGGCGTCATCGTCACCGACAACGGGGACGTGCGCACCAAGGACATGCTGCGCTCGCAGGGGCGGCTCAAGGCGACGGACGGGGAGCACCAGTACACGCTGGGGCTGCACGAGCGCGCCGAGGTGTCGCTCGGCACGCTCACCTTCGTGGTGCGCTTCGTGAAGCCCTCGCCGGCGCTTCCGGTGAACGACCTGAAGCCGGCGGACTACACCTGGTTCAAGATCCTCAGCGTCAGCCTGCTGGCGGCCGCGGCCGTGGTGGCGGCGATGCTGCTGACGCCCCGCTCGGACGCGCCCAACGCGGATGACGTGTTCCAGGCGCAGCAGCGGGTGGCCAAGTTCCTCGTCAAGCCGAGCAAGCCCATCGACATGAAGCGCTTCGACAAGAAGAGCGCGGACGAGGGGGCCAAGGCCAAGGACGAGGAGGGCAAGTTCGGCAAGGAGGAGGCGAAGAAGGCCGAGGCGGATCCGTCCAAGGCGGGCACGCCCATCGTCAACAAGAACA
Source organism: Cystobacter fuscus (assembly GCF_044360685.1). GTDB lineage: Bacteria > Myxococcota > Myxococcia > Myxococcales > Myxococcaceae > Cystobacter > Cystobacter fuscus_C. The sequence goes on from NZ_CP043491.1 coordinate 4,807,482, forward strand.
AGAAGGAGCAGGACCGCAAGACGATCGCCCAGGTGGGTCTGCTCGGCGCGATGAAGGGCCTCAAGGGCGGCGCCTCGGACGTGTTCGGCCCGGGCGGCCTGGGCACGGGCATCAACACCGCGCTGGGTGGCCTCAAGAGTGGCGCGGGCATGGGTGACGCGCAGGGCGTGGGCGGACTGGGCTCGCGCGGCCAGGGCACGGGCGGTGGTGGCACGGGGCTCGGCATGGGCGGCCTGGGCACCAAGGGCAACGGCCGGGGCATGGGCGGTGGCGGTATCGACCTGTCCGGCCGTGGCAAGACGGTGACGAAGATCGTCCCCGGGAAGACCACGGTGATTGGCGGTCTGGACAAGGACGTCATCGCGAAGATCATCCGCAGCCACCAGAACGAGATCAAATACTGCTACGAGACGGAGCTGAACAAGAATCCGAGCCTGGCGGGCAAGGTGGCGGTGGCCTTCACGATTGATCCGGCGGGTGGGGTGGCCGAGGCGAACGTGACGGAGACGACGCTGAACAACTCCACGGCCGAGGCCTGCATGCTCTCGCGCATCCGCCGCTGGAAGTTCCCCGAGCCCAAGGGGGGCGGTGTCGTGGCGGTGACGTATCCCTGGCTGTTCTCGCCCGCGGGCGAGTAGTCCCTGCCAATCTGAAGCGCTGATACACGCCCCTCTCCCGGCCTGGGAGGGGGGCGAGTTTTTACGAGAGGGTTCGTGGAGATGAAGACGCCGTTGTTGACCGCCGTGCTCGCGCTGCTGCCCACCGCCGCCCTGTCGGCCACCGCCCCCGAGGGAGTACCGCTCGAGGTGCGCCGGGGCTTCTTCACCGAGGCCGATATCGGGGTGTTCTTCACGGTGGGAGGGCTCAACCGCTACTCCAACGCGCAGACGTACCTGCAACTGGGCGTGGGGTATGACCTCTCGGACCGCGTGTCGCTGGGGCTGCACTTCGGCCTGGGGGCATCGGCGGCGAACTGCTTCGCCAGCTACCTGCCGGGGACGAACGTCTGCGCCCGGAGTGACAACTTCTCGGTGGTGTTCGCCGACGTGACGGCGGGCTACCTGGTGCCGCTGGCCACGCGCTTCTACCTGGTGCCGAAGCTGGCGGCGGGGCTGTCGCGGTTGGATCTGGCGCCCACGGGCACGGGGGATCCGGCGGCGCCGCAGACGGTGCCCAACGCGGGCGTGGGGATTGGGGTGGAGTACGCGACGCCCCTGGACCACTTCTCCGTGGGCGCGGACGTGATGGCGCGCTACCTCATCGGGCCCAACATCCCGACCTTCGCCGTCTTCCCGCGGGTGAAGTACACCTTCTGAGCGGACGGCTCAGAAGATCAGGTCCAGCAGCTCCAGGGCATCCATCAGGAGCTCGCCGCCGGACACGATGAGATCGAAGGTCTCGCTCTTGTTCGACGGCTCCGCGGCGGGGACGACGACGAGCGGGGCCGTGGCCTGGGGGCGGGGAGGGGAGCTGGGGCGGAACCGCGTCGCTCCCTGGTTCGCCATGAGGAGCCGCGCGGCGACCTCGGGGGCCACGTCCCGGCGCGAGTCGCCCGGCTTCTGGGCCTCGCGGAGGGTCGTTTCCACACAATCCGGGTCGAGGAGGCTCAAGGGGGCGCGGCAGCGCGCGCAGGCGGTCATGTTGGCCAGACGCACGGGCTCGCCGCAATCGGAACACAGCAGGGTGTCCACGTGCTTGCGCAGCTCCGCTTGCTCCTTGGGGGTGAGCTCACGGGCGAGACCCTTCTCCCGGAGGAACTGGAAGAAGGTGATGAAGTGGCCGTGTTGCTGGGGGCAGCGCGAGTACTGGAAGCGGTGGCCGTGCGCCATGTCGTGGACGAGCGCCAGCTTCTCGTCACCGCGCGGACAGGACAGGGTGCCCGAGCGCCTCGGGTGGTAGGAGCCCCGCTGGCCGTACACGGCGCGGAAGAGCTGGAGGGTGCCCGTGGGGGAGAGCCGCAGGCTCTCGTGGGTGTCGAACCACAGCCCGCCGCACTCCTGGCAGACATCGATGGTGACGCGCGTGCCGTTGCGGCCCTCGAAGGCGCGCTCGAGCATGGGCTGCTTGCACTCCGGACATTTCATCGTGACCTCCGATGGGGCGCACTCTAGTCCGGATTCCTCTTCCCAAGGCGTGGTTCCAGGCCTTGCCTTCATGACTTATCCGATGGGTTGTCTGCACCTGACCAGACCCGGCGGCTTGACCTGGCTGTGAGCCGCTCCCTCTAATCAAGGGGTTTGGCCTTCCAACCCGGGTGGCTCGCCGGAGGGTGCGGCAATGTCTAGGCACTTTATTGATGCTCACCCTGTGGGTACACGGCGGTTACGCGTGGGAGCGCTGGCCCTGGCGGCGTTGATGCTGGTTTCCGCGTGCGTTACAGGGCACCCCATGGGCACGGGGTTGACGGCTTCCCGTTACCTTTCACCCGTGCCGCACGACTCACCCGAAGCGGGGACCTTGGAGTCGGAATCGAACGAAGCGGAACCGGGAGAGGCCTTCTTCACCAGGTTGCCCACGGATTTCGCGCCGGTGCAGGTGAGTGACGCCGAGTTTTCGGTGGCCATGACAAGACTTTGGCTCGATACACCATTGCGGCTGGCGGCCACGCCACGCCCCTTGCTGTATGTCGGCCGCAGGCTGGCGTTGGCTGCTGCGTCCTCAAGTGGCGAAGCGTGGCAATCGGACTTGGTTCGGTCCTATGGGCGACACTGCGAGCGGTGCGGCACTCCGGGGGACTGCCTGACTCTGTTCGAGGATGGGCCCCATTTCCAGAATGACGACAAACGCCGTCTCGCGCTTGCCTTGGCTGTAGGTCCTGCCCTGGAAGGAGTAAATGCGGAAGTGCGGGCCATGCTCAACCCTGGGCAGATACTTGCGATGCTTAGCCTTAGCATCACGGTTTATATGGCGCTGCTGGTGGCGCCGGTGCCAGATCCGGTGACCAAGGGCGTTGCCCTGGTGTTTAGCGCCGCCTTGTGGGGTTATCTCGGTTATGAATTTTTCGATTTGCTGAGGGCCTATGCGCAGCTTCACGAAGATGCGCCCCGGGCTTCGACCTTCGCGGAGTTGCGCGAGATTGGTGAGCGTTTCGGGCGCGTCATCGGACCCAACAGTGTGCGCATCCTCGTTATCGTGGGGACCGCGGCCATAGGTGAAGCGGCGGGCCTCGCTTCCAAGGCGCCAAAACTCCCTGGGTTCGCGCAAGCGTCGGAGAGAGCCGCGGCGAGTACTGGCTTGAGCTTGCTGGATGCGGCGACCGGAGCCGAGCGACTTATTGTCTCTGTACCCGAGGGTACGATCCGCATGGTGTTGGCGCCTCATGCCGTGGCGATGGCGGCCCGGGGCGTTGGCGCTGGGAGTCCTGCCCCGAGTCGGGGTAAACTTCTCCCCAATGGACACAGGGCATGGGGCTCGTACAGTGGTTTCAAGTCGGCAATAGGGCCAGCGGGGAAAGGCAGGGAATGGCATCACATCGTGGAACAGACACCGGGCAACGTGAAACGGTTCGGGGGCGAGGCCCTACACAATACGGAGAACGTCACCGCATTGGACAAGGCTCTCCATACCCGCATGAGTGCTTTCTACTCTTCAAAGTATCTCCGGGTTACTGGTTCACGAACTCTAACGGTACGGCAGTAGCTCAGCACTCAATCCTATGAAGCACAGCGCGAGTTTGGTTTGCTGACTATTAGAAACATCCGGAATGGAATTTGGCCTTGACGAGTCTTGAAAAGTTGGTTGAGGACTTCGCGCGGAATGTGGAAGCGCAGACTGCGGCGATTTGGCGCGGAGACGCCAAGACCGGGAATAAGCATGCGGATCGGTGCTTGGCTGCGTTCGATAGGCTGTGCGCGCATGGGGATGCCGGGCGGGATGCGCTCGCGGCTCTATTTGCGCATTCCAACATGGATGTGAGGACCACGGCGGCGGCATTTCTTCTGCGTTACCGGACAGCGGAGGCCAAGGCGATTTTAGAGGAGGCAGCGAAAGGTGAGGGGTTGGTGGCATTTGCTTCCTCTCAAGCGCTGAAGCGCTGGGAGGAGGGCACTTGGGCTCTAGACCCCGCCAAGAATGAGGCGGGGCCGCCAGAAGCAGCCCGCCCGGCACCACCCAGCAAGCGCAGTCGACCGCGCACGGAACGCGCCGCGACTGACAGGCGGAGGGGAAGCAAGCGGGACAAGCCGGGCGGTTGAGCATGTTGATTGCGCGGTAATACCTTTCAATCTGAGCAGGCAATTCAGAAGATCAGGTGGAAGAGGTAATCCAACACGCCTTCCACCACGATCTCGCCGCCGACTTCGACGAGGTCGAAGCCCTTGTGGTGAGTGGACGGCTCCGCGGCGGGGAAGATGGCGATCGGCGCCTGGGAGCGGGGTGGGGCGCTCGCGCGGAACCGCGTCGTTCCCTGGTTGGCCATAGCGAGGCTCAGAGTGTTCCAACTGCTGGAAGTCCGGCATTGCACCAGGATGGGATCAGTGGAGCATCGAATCGAAGTATCAGACGAGTTCGTGATTCCTTCTGAGAGATTCGACAACTCGTCGTTCATCCAGGAGCGTGTTGATGCCGCACCATCCGCGGTGCAGGGCTGCCTCAAGACGGCGCTGCGCTACCTCTACGAGACCCAGGGCCCCACAAATCTTCCGTCGGCTCGCAAGAGAGTGGCAGAGCCCTATCTTGAGGAGCGCGAGCGGATTGTCGCTCGACAGCTTTCCACGCGGACCAATGGGTCGGAACGCAAGAACTATGGGAAAAACGCACTGCACGCAGCAAGGAGTGCACGGTACCGGTGCGCAGACTGTGGGTACCAACAGCGAAAGTGAGGGAGTGGGCAGAGGGGAGTCGGGTTGAGCCTGTGGATGACCTGCTCCCCGCTGACCTCCTGATGGCTGCTGGTTACTATAGGCCCTTCATTTTCCTCACCCACTTGTCGTTCCCTGTATCGCGGGACCCGTCACTAGGATGCCACCAGAAAAATGACGCCCTCTCTCACCGCTTTCCTCGATGAATCTGGGAACACCGGGGCCAATTACCTGGACCCGCAACAGCCCATTCATGTCCTCGCGGGGTGGCTAGTACGCGAGCCGAACTTGGTCGGCTTCGCGAGGGCAGTTGAGACGGTCCGCGAAGCAATGGGGATGCCCGAGCTCAAGGGCGGGAGGATGCTGACGACGACCAAGGGCCGCCGACAGATGTTGCGGTTGCTGGAAGAGGCTCGCTCGTTCGCATTGCCCATTTTTAGCATCTGGGAGAAGCGGTTCTGTGCTGCGCTCAGAGTGGTCGAGACGTTCCTCGATCCGATGCACAACCCGCGTGCTGACTGGCTCCCAGCCGGTGCAAACCTTCAGCGAAACGCGGTGGCCGACAAACTTCTAGCGTGCTTGCCGCTAAGCTACTTCGAGAAGTTTATCGCGGCGTTCCGCTCACCAACCCGAGAATCCCTGGGAAAGATCGCGAGTGCCTTCGAAGCAGCACTTCGAATTGCTGGCCTGGAGAAGCTCGCCTGGAGCTTCGCCGGGTGCGTCGGGGAAGCATTGGACGAGATCGTGGCCGGTGAACGACACACGGCGGAAGAGTCTGTTCGCGACCTCGGTTTGGAGCCGATTCCGCGAAACGTATCAGGTAGCCTGAGTTACCCGTCGTTCGCGCATATGATCCGCACAGTGGACTTCCTCTTCGAGAAGAGTGGGAGAAGGGGCATCATCGTGCATGACGAAACCTCCGAATTCGCACGGAGTTTCGCTGCCACGTTCGTGTTCTTTAAACGCCTCGGGCCTGCACACTTCGGAACCATCGAGGACGGTCGAACACTGCGAGGTGGAATAGGGTTCGTGGACGATCTCGTTTTGCGAAACTCGCGGGATGAACCGCTTCTCCAAGCAGCCGACGTGCTCGCGTCAGCGCTCAAGGGGCAGGGACTCGTTGCTCTGGGATTGATGGAGGCCGACAAGACGCTGGACGAGGCAGGCCGCTTGGTTCTACCGGGGCTGATTCAGGACCAATTTGATTGTCCGCCCTGGTCTTGCGTTGCTTCTGAAGAGTTCAAGTCTCGCCTGCTGCGTCCAATCATCCCGAATCCCAGGCAGTAGTGAGCGACATCCCCGCTCATTTTCCAGGCGGGCTTCACTGGGGGATTGCCCACAATGACCACGCGGTGGCCCATGCCCCCTGTTTCCGTCTCCAAAATACCTCCAAGACTGAAGGAGCTCCCGGGCGACAGGCGGGACTGCCCCGTGGACTCGAAGTGTCCGGATTTAGAGAGCATAACAGAAATCCGGATTGAGGGGTGCGGCCTCTGTTGCTGGAGGGTCCAACCCTTGTTTTTGTTAGGCGCTCTTAGTCACCTCAAGTCCCTACATGGACGAGTTCCTGTGGCCAGATTTTGCTTCCTGGGGCCCACGCGGACCAAACGCACGTTCGCTAAAGGCAGGAGGGGCAGAGCCGACGGCACGGGTCAGCTTACGACCCGAGAAGAGAGCGCCTCCTGGCTCGAGTTGTTATCTGCTGGAAGCCGAGTTCCTCTGTGCCTCTTCATCTGCGAACTTCTAGGGTCCGCGCAGTGGCGGGAAATACAGGGCATTGTGGCGGCCTGTACATCACAGCATACTCGGTTGACCTCCAAGGTAGACGCGGGAGCGACTTCCAAGGTAAGGAGGCGCTCCATGAGACGATCCTTCTGCGGATTCCTGTACGCGATCTCCTGCCTTCTGGCCCTGTTGTCCCAGGTCGGCGCGGCTCAGGATGTTCTTGTCCGGCAGCGGAGTGTCTACCTCCCGATGAGCCCCAGGGATGAAGTGACGGAGGTGTTCGTCGCCGCGGGGAACGTGACCACGCTCCGGTTCGAGCGCCCCTGTGATCCGGGGCAGACGAAGCTCCTGGGGTGGGAGGCCCGCTTCGAGCCACTGCTGGTCGGCGGGAAGTCCGTGGTCCTCATTCCCGTCCAGAAGTTGGACCCAGACGACCGCTTCATGCTGCTGGTGACGTTCATGGATGGGACCTCGCTCCCCTTCACCGTGAGGGCTGGGGAGCATGGGGGGGACGGTCAGGTCGATGTCTTCGCCGAGCCGGAGTCTCCAGCCGCCATCCGATCCAGGCTGGAGGAGATGCAGGAGGAGAACAGGTCACTGCATGCCAAGGTCCGGCGCTACAACGAGGAGGAGACCTCGGTGAACCACGCGCTGGCGGCTCTTCTGGCGGCCAACCGTGTGGAACTAACCCCGTTCAAGCTGTGGAGGAAGTGGCGCCTCAATGAGAACGGTATCAAGGCAGAAGTCGTCATCTTCGATGACGATGAGTTGAAGCGGGTCGCTGTCGTCTTCACGCTCCAGAACCTGGATGAGCAGAAGCCCTGGGCGCTTCAGGAAGCGAGCCTCACCAGCTTGTTGACTTCGGAGGAGAAGCCTTTTGCCCTCCGCATGTCGTCGGCCGTCATCTCCCCAGGAAAGACCGGGCGCATCGCCATCGTCACGGATGCGGACTCGCTCTTCTCGAACAAGGGCAGGGACCAGCTCGTGCTCGAAATCTTCAGGGATGGGGGACTTCGACAGGTTTGCGTCTACATGGAGCCAGCACCCCGGCATCGGCGCTGAGCTTCGACACGCGGCTCCGCGCCTGCTGCGCGGGGATGAACGCTTACGATAGAAGAGCCCCATCATGCTCTCGACGAAAACAAAGCGCCTCCGGCTTCTTGTCCTGCTGTCGTCCTCGGGTCTGGCCTGCTCGGCTTCGGGGGTGTCCCTGCGCCCCGACGGGAGTCCTGGCCCACAGGAGTGCTCGGAGAAGGCGCTGGAAACGATGAAGATCCTGCGGCTGCGCCCTGGCGAGGCCGCCTTCATGGAGATCGACGCCAACCAGGTCGATCAGAGTCCTATCTCGCTCACGGACGGGCCCATCGAGAGTTACACGACCGAGCGGCTCGGCACGCTGCCTTCGATGACGCGCCTGTATGGCCGAGTCTGGACGAGCGGACCCAATGTCGTCATCCGCTACTACGAAGCGCGTCCCCCGGATGGAGAGCCCATTGCCATCTGTGGGGTGGCGCGGGATGACCGAGGCGGCTTGAAGAAGCGTCCAGACTCTCCTCCGGGGGTGGCACTACTTACCAACTCCGGTGCGGCCATGTGGATAGTCGATTCCTTCCGCTGAGACATCGCTGCCGCCGTGTTAGCTCTTGCTCGGCGGTTCCAGTTGGAGAGGTCGGGGATGGTAAAGACCCAGAGGGTCCCAGACGTACTTTTCGAGAGGCACCAGGGTTATGTGACTTGTGAAATATCTCTCGACAAGACGCATGAACCGTTCAGATACGATGAGAACTCCCCAGAGGCCACGTGGCCGGAACACATCCTCACCGTTCCAGGTTCCGGCCTCCAAAGTGAGTCCGTCAATGGCGTCAGCTCCGATGTAGCGGCACCAGGTGCATGTCATGATTTTTTTGCTTCGGATGCGGCTGCGCTCCATGTCCAGAGCCGGATGTCCATAGGACGGGGTGACGAAAAGATAACTTGGCGGTGGACCCGACTTGGGGCCACGGTGGTTGCGGCGTACCCGCATCACCTCGACGGGATGGAAGCCGCTGAGACCCGTCAACCCCTCTGCCTTGAAGTCTTTAGCGAAGCGCTCGGTGATCAGCAGTCCACCACAAGGACCCTTGAGGAGATCTCCAAAGTCCTTGCCGTGGAGTTCCAGTTCGCCTTGGTAGGGAGGGAGCCAGTTCAGCCCTCCGATGGTGTCGCCACATCGAGGACAGCGCATTGCGGGGCCGAGGTTCGAACTGAGCCTGTTGAATTCAGTGTCGTGATGGCCTTCGCGCAGCTTCTCCAGGACGAAGAAACGCATGTTCTGGGAGGAAGGGTCAGAGGTCATTGGGAAACCTCGCGCGCATCTCGGGTCGGCTGTAGAGCTGGCGCAAGAATGCCTCGAACTCCTCGGGTGTTGCTTTGCCTGTTGGTTGGTTCACTGAGCTTTCGGTCCACCGCCATCCATGCTGGTCGGAACAGGATGGGGTTTCGGCACCGGCCAGAGGCACTCGTCTTTGTACGCGACCGTCTGGGGTGGGCAGTTCGGAGGTCGTCGCTTGACGAGTGAAAGCCAGCACGCGCCGGACAGCTCCACTTCAAGCTCTTTTGTGCAGGGGGCCTGCTTCTGATTTCTCACCGGTAACGGCGCCTGTTCATACTGGACGGGAGCCGGGTCTCTCCGGCCGTCCGTGGCCCACTGCTCGTCTGGAACACGGAGGCCTGGCGCCTCGAGTGGAACGTGCGTCACGGACACCAGGGTCAGCAGCACCGATGCGACGAGGGCGAGCCTCCTGGGCCAGCGCCTCCGTCGAGCCATAGGCAAGGGAACGGGCGGCCGAGAGGTCAAGACGGGCCTGGGCCTCGGGGGCCGCAGGATGTGCCGCTCGGGTGTTCCTCCCTCCTGCACCGGTGGCAATTCTTCCCATTCGAAGATGCTCGCGTCCCACGCTGTCTCCCGACTGGACGCCGCCGCGCTCAGCGCCGCGTGGAGCGCCGCGCCACTCGGGTAGCGCTCCGAGGGGTTCTTCGCCAGCAGCCGGACGATCACGTCACTCAAGGCCCGCGGCACCCGGGGATTGACGAGGACGGGCGCCAGCGGCCGCACGTGGACGATGGCGGACTGCAACACGTCGGCCGGCAGCCACTCGGAGAAGGGGTAGTGCCCGGTGGTGGCCCGGTACAGGCACACGCCCAGGGAGTACAGGTCATCGGTGGGTTGGAAGGCGTAGTGTGCGCCGGGACGCTCGGGGCTGTGCCACAGGAAGCGCACCGCCTCGGGGCTGAGCAGGTACAGGGTGGCTGGGGGAAGGGGGCCCGTGGTGAGTGGGGCCGCGCCTTCGTACCAGCCCACGCCGAAGTCGAGCAGCACGGGTTGGTCATCCGACTCGCGCACCACGATGTGCTCGGGCTTGAGGTCGCGGTGCAGGACTCCCCGGGCATGTAACTCGCCCAGGGTATGCGCCACCGAGGCGCCCGCGGTGGCGAGTTGCCGGAAGGTGGTGCCGTCCGTCTCCGCCCATACGTCCAGGGCCAGGCCGGGCACCCAGTCCATGACGAAGCCCAGGGCACCCTCGCGAGGGTGGGGCCAGCGCACGCAGCCGTGGAAACCCACCACGTGGGGATGGGCTGCCCGGCTCATCATCAGTGCCACCTCGCGCTCGGCCCGCCTGGTGCACGCATGTAGCGCGAGCTTGAGCGCATGGAAGTGGCCAGGGTGGTCTATGTCCTCCACGCGGTAGACAGCGCCCTGGCCTCCCACGCCCAATCGCTCCACCACTCGCCAGCGGCCCACCTGCGTCCCCGGCTCCAATTCGTCCGGGGAGACAATCACCTCTCCATGGTTCGTGGACACCCTTGAACCTCCGCACCCGTCCGACAACGAGGACGCGGCCTCATACTACGAGGTGACGGCGGAAGTAACCTCGGACGGAGGGCCATGTTCTCGAGGAGAGGTGACACGACAGGTCATGGTCGGAGCAAGTGCCTGGTGGGGGCGGGGAGTCCTCCGCTCATGTGGTCTGGCCGGGCCTGGTCTCCCCACCGCGCCGGGGAAGCACAATCGCGTGTCATGCACTCGCGCATCATCCCCGTCCTCTGTCTGCTGCTGGTGCCGCTCGCGGTCCAAGCGGCTTCGTCCGAAGTCGAAGCGCGGCTGCCCGTATTGGAACCCGTGCGGGTGAGCCCCTATCGAGGTGAGCCAGGGGAGGGGTTGAAGCTCACCTTCGAGCCGCTCAGGCCCAATCCGGCGCTGGCGCTGTTTTCGCTGGAGGAGGCGCGGGCGGTGGTGGCGGCGCTGGAGGGGGGATTCAAGGTGGCGAGGCCCGAGCCGCGTTCGCCGGGGGCGGCCACTCTGGGCGCGCTGTCGGCGGGGATGGTGGTCGGGTCGGTGCCCAAGGCCTGGTCGTCGGACCTGGAGAGGCGTGTACGCGAAGAGGACGAGGCGCTGTATGGAACGGCCCTGCTGCCGCTGCCACCGTCGCTGGAGAGCGCCAGATGGTTCCAGGCCCTGAAGCTCTCCCCGCGCTACATGGGGGAGGGGATACGAGAGGCCGCAGTGGAGATGTTCAGCTCTCCGGCGGTGGCGTTCTCGGTGGGAATGTCGATGATGCTCTACATGGTGGCGTGGGCGGCGCCGGAGCCCCTGTTCTCCAAGGCATTCGCGGCGGCGGTGACGCTGGGGCTGCTGATGACGTACACGGCGACGGAGCTCTACAACGTGGGGATGGCGTGCCTGACGCTGTACCGGGAGGCGGAAGCGGCGAGGACGCAGGCGCAACTGGAGGCGGTGGCCGAGCGCTTCGGCAAGGCACTGGGGGGAGTGGGGCTGCGCGTGCTGGTGACGGTGGCGGGGGCGAAGCTGGCCAGGGGACTGCCGGAGGTGCCCCGGGGTGGTCTATGGGGGAGGCTGTCACCTCCGCGATTCGCCTTCGCGGGTGGACGGAGCGGTTTCTCGGTGGGGACGGGGGCCCGTGCGCAGGTGAGCGTGGCGAGCGGGACCGTGGTGTTCATGGGCGTATCGGCGAACACGACGGCCTCCGCTGCGGCCTCGGCGGTGTCCTCGGCACGGACGACAGGCGCCTGTGCCGAATCGAAGAAGGACGACAACCATGCCCACCATCTGTGCACCAACAAGAACGACAAGTCCGAGATCAATGGTGGCCCCTGGACACCTGTGTTCGAGGGACTCTTCAGACAGGCGGGGATGAGCCTCGATGACCCAGCGAACATCGTCTACCTGCGAGACCACAAAGGGCCCCATCCCAAGGAGTACCACAACGAAATCTTCAAGCGACTCAGGAATGCGCTCAGGGGATGTAGGACTCAGGTTTCATGTCGAGCCATTCTCGTGAGAACGCTCGATGCGATAGCGGGGGAGGTATGTACGCCCGGCTCTACTTTCAACAAGCTTGCGACGAGAACGCCATGACAGCGCTGATAAAGTATTATGAGATAGACGACGACAAGTATATTCCCGGGCGATGGTACCTGCAGATGCCTCTCACCGATGAGGAGGGCCGGGGAGAGATGTTCGACGTCTGGCGGTTCAACGATGGAAGGCGCCTGAACATCGAGCATCCGATCCGAATATCCGTGGAGCCGGCGGGTGTTGCACTTGAGTTCTCTCATGCTCTAGGGATTCCCATCGTCCACCGCCGGGTCGTCTCGCTCTTCGAGCGTCTGGATCTTCTGGATGAAGTCCAGTTCATTCCGGTCGAGGTGGAGGGGCATGCAGGGCCCTATTTCATCCTCAATGCGTTACAGATAATCAGGTGCATCGATGACGCACGGTGTGAAGAGGTGTTCTACTGGCAGCCCGAAGATGGCCAACCAGAAAGGGTGGGCCAGTACAAGAACGTGCGAGGGCTGAAGGTGGACCCGGTGAAGATAGGGAGTGCCAACATTTTCCGCCCCTGGGGTTGGGATGGAATCCTCATCGTCTCCGAGTACGTCAAAGTGGCCATGGACGAAGAAGGCATCACCGGCACCGATTTCGTCGAGGTTTGAGTTTCCTCAAGCCCGGTGCTGGATACAGGGAGACCTCCGCTCATGTGGTCTGACCGTGTCTGGTCTTGCCCGCCTTGAGGACACAATGGCAGCGCAGATGAGGTATTACAGAATTGATGACGACAAGTATATTCCAGGGCGATGGTACTTGAGGATGCCTCGCACCGATGAGGCGGGTCAGGGAGAGATGTTCGATGTCTGGCGCTTCAGCGAGGGAAGGTTCCTGACCATTGAGCATCCAATTCGTATGCGCTTGATGCCGGCTGGAACTGCACTCGAGTTCTCTCATGCCTTTGGGATTCCCATCGTCCACCGCCGGGTGGTCGCGCTCTTCGAGCGTCTGGGTCTTCAGCGGGAAGTGCAATTCATCCCAGTTGAAATAGAAGGTCAGTCGGAGCCCTTCTTTATCCTCAACGTCCTGCAAATCATTCGGTGCATCGACGATGCCCGGTGCGACGAGGTGTTCTATTGGGGGCCCGAGGACGGTGAGCCGGACAGGGTGGGGCACTACAAGAACGTTCGAGGGCTGAAGGTGGATCCGGCGAGAGTAGGGGACGCCAACATCTTCCGTCCTTGGGGCTGGACAGTGGTCCTCATCGTCTCCGAGCGCGTCAAGTTGGCCATGGACGAAGACGGCATCACCGGCACCGATTTCGTCGAGGTTTGAGTTTTCTCGAGCAGGGCATAGCCCCCAATGGCGTGCGCCAGAGGGGGCCAACTCCCGCGGCTCAGGTGCGCAGGAAGGCGCTCGCGTCGGGCAGGCCGCTGCCCGAGGTATCGACGCCCATCGCGGTGAGGATGCCCGAGAAGATGTCCGCCTCGTTCGCATCCATCTTGCCGGGCTGCGGCGCGCCGGTGCGCGGGTCGAAGCCGTAGGTCAGCGTGGTCTTCGGATCCACGCCTCCCAGCACCGTGTTGCCCCGGACTCTTGGTGAGAGAATCATGAACCCGTTGTTGAGGTCATGCCCGGTGCCGAACCGCGTGGCCCCCTCCTGCCGTGTGCGCGTGCGCCCGAACTCCGTCGCCATGTAGATCAACGAGCGGTCCCACAGGCTCTCGCCGCTCGAGTCGAAGGGCTCCGACTTGAGCAACTCGATGAGCTTGTCGATCGTCTCCATCAGGCGCGACCACATGAAGGCCTGGACCGAGCGGTGTTCGTTGTGGCTGAAGTCGAAGGCCAGCGGCGGGTTGGTGAACTGATTCGAGGAACCCATGGCGATGTTGAACGTAGGACCCAGGGTCACCGTCACCGATACCCGGTTCTTGATCAGCAGGAAGGCCAGTGCCGCCTGCCCCTCCACGGGATCCGTCAAGTAGTTCGGGAACACCGCGCGCAGCCGCTCCGCGTCGGGGGAGCTCGACAGGCCGTACTCCGAAAGCGGCGTCTCCGGATTGTCGGGCATCATGTTGAGGCGGCCGATCAGCTCCTGCATCTCCAGCGCGGACTGCCCCGAGGTGCGCTGCTCGTTCCACAGCTCGAGCGCCGCCGCGTCGTCGAAGGTCTTGCCGAAGACCGACTGGGAGTCGAGCGAGTTGCGCACGACCCGGGTCAGGTTCACCACGTCGCGGGAAGGCAGGTCCTTGATGCCCTTCATGCCATCCAGGCCCAGGGGCCAGAACGAGGGTTTGGTCACCACCTCGCCGTAGCAGTAGGCCGGCAGGGAGTTGTCGGAGCCGCGCTCGGAGAAGCCCTGATTGCCCATGTTCACGTTGGGAAGGGGGAAACCCGCGCCGTACTGGAGGGCCACACACTCCTGCAACGTGCGGCCGCGCCAGGCGCTGCTGCCGGTGAGGCTCCGCTTCTGCGCGATGACGTGGTTCACCGACGTGCCCGTCGAGGTGGCCACCAGCATGGAGTCCTTGTACTTCTTCACGAAGGGCAACTGGTCCGTCTTCAACTCCATGGGGATGCTGCCCAGGACACCGGCTTCCACCTTCACGGCGCGGAACGGAGAGCCGTCCACGTTCTGCACCTGCGCGTCGGCGAAGGTGTTGAGCTTCTTGGCGTCGCCGCCTGCCGCCGTCGTCTCCGAGGCGCGCACCGCCAGCATGCTGTCGACGATGGAGGCGCCTCCCACGGCGCCCACGACGATGAGGAAGCGGGGCTTGCCATCCAGGCGTGCCTGGCGCATGCCCCCGAGTTGCTCGAGTGCCGCCGGGGTATTGAGTCCGTCCCGGCAGCCCGTCAGCAGGGGCCCCATCGCGGAGCCCGCCGCGCACATCGACAACGCCTTCAAGATTTCCCGGCGCGAGAGCCGTCCATTGTTACGCAGTGACATGACGTTCCCTTAGAAGAAGATGGATTCGGCGGAGGAGAGGACGGCGAAGCAGGCCATGGTCATCCAGTCGCGGCCCGGCGTCTGGCTGCCCGAGGCCTCGATCTGGGTGGCCAGTTGCGACAGGGTGTCCACCTCGGTCTCCGAGGGGTCTCGCAACAGGGTGCGCTGGTAGAGCGAGGTGATGGCGTCACGCACTGGCGCGCCCTCCCGGTGGGCCAGGCGCCCCTGCGCGTCGAGCTCGAGGCCCTTGAAGAGGACCGCCTCCCCAGGGGTGGTGACGTCGAGCGAGACGCGCCGGGCGCAGGCCGCCAGCGCCACGCGGTCGATGACGTTGGGAGTCGTCGCGCCCGTGGTCTTCAGGGGTTCGAAGAGGCCGACGACATACGGATCGACGCCGTTGAGGACCACGTTGTGCACGTTCGTGGTGCAGGCGTACCTGCCCAGCTCGTTGCACACCTGCTCCGGCGGCAGGGACAGCGCCGCGGAGAAATGGGCCGTGAGCTGCTCCGGATTCATGATGCGCAGGCTGTTGCGCGAGGAGGGGGTCACGTCACCGGAGGAACCCGTGCCGGCATCGGCGGGCGGCGTCCCGGCATCCGGTTCCGAGGGAGCGGGAGCAGGAGCGGGGCACGCGGAGAGGACACAGGCGGAGGACAGCAACAACACGCGAAGGAAATCAGGGCGCACCGTAGGCCTCCGTGCGGATCAGGTCATGAAGCATGCGCTGCACGCGGTACTCATGCGTGCCCTTGAAGCGCTTCCAGGTGGAGACGAACTCGGTGTTCTCCTCGGGGGTGGGAGGGTGGCCGACGAGCAGCTTCCAGTAGTCGGTGACGGCGGCGATGGCGAAGGCATCGCTGTTGGCGCCGACCTGCGCCCACTCGGCGACGTTGTTCACCTTCTGGCCGAAGAGGTAGCCCGTCTCCGGTGTCTGTCCGATGATCGGAGAGACATAGGAGAACTGGTTCTCGAGGCGGTTGGGCACGTAGCTGCCCCAGGTGTTGCGAGGCGCGTAGATGTAGATGCCCTGGAAGTTGCGGAAGGGGTAGGTCAGTGGGTCGAGCGTGGCGTGGCAGGCCGCGCAGGCGGGAGCGGTCACGCCCGCGTGGTCGTAGTCACGGGGCTCGCCGGGAATGCTGAAGAGGCCCTCCTGCCTGGCGATGTCGAGGCCCAGGTAGGCCCGATAGGCCTGGGACGCGGCGTTGCGCGGCATCGCGCTGAACATCACGAAGTAGAGGATGCTCCAATGGGAGTTGATGTTGCCCGCGCGGTACTGCTCCTCCAGGACTTGCGTGGGCAGTGACGGCACCGCCGTGTAGCGGGTGGGGTTGCTCTCCCGGCGCACGTAGTACTTCGCCGTCATCACCTCGCGCGCGTCGTGGTCATCGAGCTGCGTGTAGGCGTAGAGCGCGTAGTCGTCATAATAGTCGGCGAGGGGATTGCTCCCCGTGTCCTCCGGGCCCGCCTTGAACGTGCCCACCGGGCGGATCTTCGGGTGGGCCAGCTTCCAGAGCTGCCCGTTCTTGCCGCGCCAGAACTCGCTCTGGGTGCACCGGTCCAGTTCGGCATCCAGCCGGGCGAGTTGGCCATCATGGCCCAACGCATTGAACTCCTTGAGCTGCGCGTAGGTGGGTGGCACGCCGCACACGTCGAGCAGCAGGCGCTTGTACGCGAAGCGCGCGTCGTAGCGGCACACGTCGTAGCGGGGATTGGTGTCCCCCTCCTGGCAGCGGCCGGTGTCCACGGGCACGCTGGTGGCATCCGCCGGGAGGGTGCCGCGCTGGATCTCCACGAGGTTGGACACCCCGTCACCGTCGGCGTCCTCCATCTCGACGGCCTTGAGCGCCGTGGGGAGCGCGAAGGCGAAGTCCGTGTCGGACAACGGGCGTGCCGCGCCGGGAGCCAGGTGGGGCTCCAGCCCGGCGCCGAAGACGTTCCGTTGGGGCGGCGCGATGTGACAGTAGTTGCAGGACGGCTGCTGTCCCGTGCACGCGGGCGCCGAAGGGTAGGTCGAGCAGAACACGCCTCCCGCGGGAGGCTTGGCCAACGCGCCCCCCGCGAGGCAGAGAGTGGCTGCCAGTATGAGTCGTCGAAGCACCAGTGCTCCTCGGTGGAAAGGGTCCGGTGCAAAAACACGCCAACGGCATTTCGATGAAAGACCGCGATGCGCTTTCTTCCAGGCGGCCCCATGCGGATCGGCTTTTCTGATTCCGGGCCCCGCGGTGTCTCTAGGGGGAACAACCCGCATCGGGAAGATCGACCTGGCGCTCACCCTCGAAATCGATGTCCCTGGGCTGGAACAGCGCGAGACACGGGCGCTGGGACGCCAGCCCGCCCTCCTCAGTACCATCGCCACGCCGCGTGACACCCCGTCGTATGCTCCGGGTTCTCCATCCCGTAGCGAGGCGAGGACGTTCGTGGCAGGAGCCACCCCATCCGCATTGAAGGCTATCCATGGAGGGAAGAAGGACCGGAGCGAGTTCCTGCGTGAGCTGTACACGGCGTATGGCGGCAGCGTGTACGGGCGCTGCCTCTTTCTGTTGAAGAACCCCACGAACGCGGAGGACGCGATGCAGGAGGTGTTCGCCCGCGCCCTCAACTCCGCGGACGAATTTCGCGCGGGCTCCTCACCCCTGGCGTGGTTGCTGAAGATCGCCACCCACCACTGTCTCAACCTGCTGCGCGCGGAGCAGGCCCCCTGGCGGCGCTGGTTCGAGCTGACCGCCCTGGCCCGTCCGAAGGCGGATGGGGGAGAGCAGAAGATGGAGGCGCGGGAGCTGGTGCGCTCGCTGCTCTCCCGGGTGGACCTGGAGACGCAGGCGGCGGTGGTGCACTACTGGGTGGACGGAATGACGCTGGAAGAGGTGGCCACGATCCTGGAGCGCTCGGTGCCCACGGTGCGCAAGCGGCTGGAGCGGTTCGCCGCCCTGACGAACGAGGAGCTGAAGGTCTCATGAGCACTCATCCCTTGGAATGGACGCTGCGGCGGCTGCACGCCAGAGAGCTTCCCGGCCCGGAGACCCAGCAGGTCCAGGCGCATGTGTCCTCGTGCGCGGAGTGCCACGAGGTGATGAAGAACCTCGAGGCGGACCAGGCCCGCTTCGAGCAGGAGGTTCCCTTCGACCGCTTCGCGGCCAATGTGGAGCGCGCCCTGCGCAAGCCGCCACCGGCGCCATCCCGGCCCCAGTTCAATGGTCTGCTGATCGCCGTGGCGGCCACGGTCCTGCTGGTGGTGGCGGCCCGGCCGCTGCTCTCGCCGTCTTCTCCTTCCCTCAATCGGCTCAAGGGTGGAGCCTCCGCGGAGCTGCGGATTGGCGGGGATGGGCCCCAGCGCGCGCTCCAGCCGGGCGACACCGAGGCGCTGCTGCCGGACGAGCGGGTACGCCTGGGGTACGTGGCGGGCTCCTACCAGTACGTGATGGCGGTGTCCGTGGACGATACCGGTGAGGTGTCGGCGCTCTATTCGGAGCAGGGGGTGAGCCTCCCCGTCGAAGCAGGGGCCGGGAGACACTGGCTGCCCGAGAGCGTGCAGTTCACGGGCTCGGGCCACGAGCGGGTGGTGTTGGTGCTCTCCGACAACCCGTTGAGGGTGGAGGCCGTTCAGGCGGCGGCCCGGCGGGGTTGGGAGGCCGCGGGAGGCAAGGTGGCGGCCATGTCCACGCTGGACGTGGAGGGTGAGGAACTCCATTGGCTGCTGCTCAAGCCCTGAGGCACCTGGCGGGTCATGCCTGGGTGCTCGTCCTGGGGATGTTGCTGGCGACGGCCGTGCAGGCGCAGCCGCTGCGCCGCTTCGCCCTGGTGGCGGGCAACGACGAGGGCGGCGCGGGTACCCGGCCCCTGCGCTTCGCCAAGGACGATGCGCGCAAGCTGCACGACCTCCTGGTGCGGCTGGGTGGCGTGGAGCCCGGAGACGCGCGACTGCTGCTGGACGAGTCCGCGGAGGACTTCCTCCAGGCGCTCGCCAGGCTGGAAACACGCGTACAAGCGGCACGGGCCCGGGGCGAGCGCACCTCGCTCCTCGTCTACTACTCGGGCCATGCGAAGGACGGCTCGCTGCGGATGGGAGCCAGCGCGCTGAACCTGGAGGCGCTCAAGCACCGGTTGGCGGCGACGCCCGTGGACATCCGCATCGCCATCCTGGACTCGTGCCGCTCCGGGGCACTCACGCGGAGGAAGGGCGCCCGGCGCGCTCCCTCCTTCGACGTCGACACGGGCAGCGTGCAGGAAAGCCGGGGGCTCGTCATCCTCACCTCCAGCTCGGCGGACGAGGACTCGCAGGAGTCGGATCTGCTGGGGGGCAGCTATTTCTCCCACCACCTGGTCAGCGGACTGATGGGGGACGCGGACCGCTCCGCGGATGGCCAGGTGACACTCTTCGAGGCCTACTCCCATGCCTATGCCCGCACTGTGGCGGACACCGCGGACAGCAGCGCGGGGGCCCAACACCCGACCTTCAGCTACGACATGGCCGGCCAGGGAGACCTGGTGTTGACGAGTCCGCGAGGGAGCAACGAGGGCCTGCTGGTGCCTCGCACCGCGCCCGCGGGGGACTACTACTTCGTGAACCCTCGCGGCCTCGTGGTGGCGGAGCTGCACAAGGCCGTGGACTCCGAGCGGAGGCTCGCCCTGGCCCCGGGCACGTATACGGTGAAGCGGCGGCTGACGGACCGGCTGCGCGTGGGCGAGGCCGAGGTCCAGCGCGGGCGCACCACGGTGCTCGACGAGTCGCGGCTGCGCGACACGCCTTTCTCGGATGATCCGGTGAAAGGCGTGCCTTCCCGGGCGCGCGAGCCCCTCGCGCATTGGACGGTGGGTGTCGCCCTCGGACATCACTCCTTCTTCGATTCCTCCACCCGCGAGAACCTCTTCCCCTACGTGCCCCTGATGAGCCTGGAGTTGGGCCTGCACGACTACTTGCGCGAGGGCTGGAGCTGGACCTTCGATCTGGCCCTGGGCATGCAAAACGCCAGGCTGGAGCTCCCCTCCCTCGAGGGAACGCGCTACCGCTATTCGGTGGTGACCGCGGGCACCTCGCTGTTGGTCGAGTGGCCCCTGGGTCGCGTGTCTCCCTTCGTCGGACCCCGGCTCGCCTACCTCGGCATGCAGCGCGACTTCGAGGATCCGAACTTCCCGGATCAACGGTATGGGATGCTCACCCCGGGTCTCGTGGGGGGCGTGCGCTGGCGGCCCATGGAGCGCGTCGAGTTCACCGGGAACCTCCGCGCCCACTACTTCTTCTACAACGTCGATTACGAGCGCTCCCTCGGGTTCTGGGAGTTCTTGGTCATCGTGAAGTACCGCCTCTGAAAGGAAAGGCATGATGCGGACCTGGCTCTTGCTTCTGGGCTGCCTCGCCACCGCGTGCGGTGGGAATATCTCCAACGACGATCTCCAGTTCCTCAACGCGCTGCCCACGCGAGAGGTCCTGTCCGCCAAGCTGCCCGGAGCCGCGGGTTTCCAGGGAAAGGGAAGCTCACGTCAGCGCGTGGACGCGCTGGTGCTGGGTGAACACTCCCGACTCTACGAACTCACGCGCCAGGCAGCGGACAAGTTCAACGGAGGGTTCGATGGAGTGCTCTCTGTCCTGGAGGAGACTCGGATGAGTCCTCCGACGACACGCGCGCCGGCTCTCCGCATCTGGGGGCCCGCGCAAGACCCGGGCAATCCCGGCCACGAGACGCGATTCATGATGACGCGCGAGGCCGGGCACTTCGACTACCGGATCCAGTTTCGTCCCATGGGCTCGGACGAGGCGGCGTGGTGGTCCGCCCTGGTAGGGAGCTTCCAGTCGGAAGGAGGGCCGCGCAAGGGCAAGGGGACGCTGAGCATCTTCGTGGCGGAGGCGAAGGATCACGGTATCAACGTGCCTTGGATGTCGGACATGAAGCGGTTGGACATCGACTACCAGACGAGTACGTTGCCCATCAGCGTTCGGATGCGCTTCACCCCCGAGAGTGGGAGCGAGCTGGGCTACGCCTACCAGGAGATTCCTGGAGGCTCGGGGGAAATGCGGTTCTCGAGCGAGCACATCGACATCTACCCCGGCGAACAGAAGGAGCCGCTGGCCATCCTCAGCCGTTGGACGCAAGACCAGGGGGGCATGGCCCTCGTGGAGGCGACAGGGGGAGATGTGCCCACGGGTTTCACCGTCACTGTCGTCGAGTGTTGGGATGCCAGCTTCCGCATCACCTACGAGAAGCGAAGCTGGGAGATGCTCGAGGAGGGCCATGCCTCCTCCTGCCCGGACGTCTCCGCGCTGGGGGAGTGAGGACCCCGGGGTTAGAGTCCTGGGTTCATGAGCCCCACTCCCCTCCGCCTCTTCTTCGATTACGTCTCGCCGTATGCCTACCTCGCGTGGACGCAGCTTCCCGCCCTGGCCGAGCGTCATGGCCGCGCGCTCGAGGTCGTGCCGGTGCTCTTCGCCGGCGTGCTCAACACCCTCGGCACGATGGGGCCCGCGGAGGTGCCCGCCAAGCGGTTCTACATCTACAAGCACACCCACCGGCTCGCCCATGACCTGGGCGTGCCCTTCGTCTTCCCCCCGGCGCACCCCTTCAATCCGCTGCTCGCGCTCCGGGTGACGGTCGCGGTGCGGGAGGAGGACGCCCGGAAGCGGCTCGTCTCCGCGTTGTTCTCGGCGGCGTGGGCGGGCGGGGGAGGGCTCGTGGAACCCGAGCGCGTGGCCGCCTGTGTGAGTTCGGTGGGGCTGGATGCCCAGGCGTTGCTCGCCGCCGCGGTGACGCCGGACGTGAAGGAGCAGGTGCGCCGCAACATCGAGGAGCTGCTCGCGCTGGGAGGCTTCGGCGTTCCCACCGTCCTCGCGGACGGGGAGCTCTTCTTCGGCGTCGACTCCCTGGGTCACCTGGAGCGCTTCCTGCGCGGGGAGGATCCCCTCTCCCCCGAGGAGCGCGAGCGCCTGCGGACCCTCCCCGTGGCCGCGTCCCGTCTTTGATACACCCCGCGCGGGCGCGCCCTCGCCGCTGCGGCCCGGCGGTCTACCGCTTGAGCGCTGGCCGCGGCGACGCGGGAAGGGCGATGGCTCGCCCACCACCCTCGCGAGGCATGGTGCTCCGGGAGAGTGGTTAACGTCTGGGTATGCCTCTCGGTACGCCTGTCCTCCAGGGATACACCGTCACCGAAACGATCCGGGAAGGAGCCTCGACCGTCGTCTTCCGCGCGTTGCGGGAACAGGATGGGCGGCCGGTCATCCTCAAGATGCCCAGCACCGAGCACCCAGCCCTGCGAGACCTCGAGCGGCTGAGAAGTGAGTATGAGCTGGGGATGCGGGTAGGGGGCGCGGCGGCGGTGAAGCCGTATTCCCTGGAGCGCAGCCGGGACCGGCTGGTCCTGATCCTGGAAGACTTTGGCGGCCAGCCCCTCACGCACTTCCTCGGCGCCCCCATGGAACCCGGGCGCTTCCTCGAACTCGCCACCCGAATCACCCGGGCCCTCGCCGAGCTCCATCGGCACGGTGTCGCTCACAGGGACATCAAGCCCGGCAACATCCTCGTCCACCCCGAAACGGGAGAGGTGAAGCTCACGGACCTCGGAAGAGCCTCACTTCTCCCCCGAGAATACCAGGGACTGCAGAACCCCCAGCTCATCGAAGGCTCACTGCCCTACCTGTCTCCCGAGCAGACGGGACGGATGGCCCGGGCCGTCGACTATCGCAGCGACCTGTACTCGCTCGGTGTCACCTTCTTCGAGATGCTCACCGGCACCTTGCCCTTCCACGCCGAGGATCTCCTGGGCTGGATCCATTGCCACATCGCCCGGCCTCCACCGAGCCCCTCCGACATCATCCCCGCGGTTGCCGAGGTGCTCTCCCAGATCGTCCTCAAGCTGATGTCCAAGATGGCCGAGGAGCGCTACCAGAGCGCGCTCGGCCTGAAGTTCGACCTGGAGAGGTGCCTCGAGCAGTGGAAGGCGCACGGTTCCCTCGCGCCCTTTCCACTCGGTGCCCATGATGTCTCGGAGCGCTTCCAGATTCCGCAGAAGCTCTACGGACGCGAGAAGGAGGTCGCCGCGCTGTTGGATGCCTTCGAGCGGGTCGTCTCCAGCGGAGCCCCCGAGCTGATGCTCGTCTCGGGATACCCCGGCATCGGGAAGTCCTCGCTGGTCCGCGAGCTGTACGGGCCCCTCGTGAAGGCGAGGGGGCTCTTCCTCTCGGGCAAGTTCGATCAGTTCAAACGGGACGCCCCCTACGCCACGCTCTCCCAGGCCTTCCGTGAACTCGTGCAGCAGCTCCTCACCGAGGATGAAGAGCGGATCGCGGACTGGAGACAGCGGCTCCAGTCGGCCGTGGGGCTCGATGGGCAGCTCATCGTCGATGTCGTTCCCCAGATAGAGCTCATCATCGGCAGGCAGCCACCCATCCAGCAGCTGCCGCTGCTCGAGGCGCAGCACCGCTTCCATCGGGTCTTCCAGAAGTTCCTGGGAGTGTTCACCCGGAGCGAGCACCCGTTGGCCCTTTTCCTGGATGACCTCCAGTGGGCCGATGCCGCCAGCCTCCAGTTGCTCCAACACCTCATCACCCACCCGGGGACCCGGCACCTCCTGGTGATTGGCGCCTACCGGGACAACGAGGTCAGTCCCTCCCACCCCTTGATGCTGACCTCGAGCGAAATCCGCGAGACGGGGGTGGTCGTGAACGAGCTCGTCCTCTCGCCGCTCTCCCTCGAGCACCTCAATCTGCTCGTCGCCGACACCCTGCATCAGGAGCCATCCCATACCTACCCGCTGACCCGGCTCATCCAGGAGAAGACACAGGGAAACCCCTTCTTCGTCACCCAATTCCTGACGATGCTCTATCAGGAGGGCCTGGTGGAGCTGGAGCGGGCGGCGGCGGCGTGGCGGTGGGACATCGATCGGATCCGCGCCAAGAGCTATACGGACAACGTCGTCGAGCTGATGGTGGCGAGGCTGAAGCGCCTCCCGGTGACAACCCAGAACGTGCTGATGCTCGCCGCCAGTATTGGCGACCGCATCGAGGCGCGGCTGCTCGCGGTGATTCGCGGTCAAGCGGAGGAGGAGCTCCACCGGGAGATGTGGGAAGCCGTCCGGGAAGGGCTGATGCTGCGCATGGGGGATTCCTATCGATTCCTTCACGACCGGGTCCAGCAGGCGGCTTATTCGCTCATCCCCGAGGACCAACGAAGCGCGGCGCACCTGCGAAATGGCCGCCTGCTGCTGGCCCAGCTCCCACCGGCGGAAGTCGAAGAGAGGATCTTCGACGTGGTGAACCAGCTCGACCGCGGTGTCTCCGGCGTCGTCTCGCCCGAGGAGAAGGAGCGGCTCGCGGGGCTCAACCTCCTGGCCGGAAGAAAGGCCAAGGCGTCCACCGCCTACCGCTCCGCCCTCAAGTATCTGTCCGCCGGCGTGGCGCTGCTCTCCGGGCGCTGCTGGGAAGCGCAGTACGCGCTGGCGTATGCGTTGCACGAGGAGTTGGCGGAGTGCGAGTTCTTGAGTGGCGGCATCGAAGAGGCGGAGCGGCTGCTCACCGGGGTCCTCGAACGGGCCAGGACGCGGGCCGACAAGGCCACGGTCTATCGCGTCTTGATCGAACTGCATGTCACGAAAGCGGAGAACGCGAGGGCCGTCGACATTGCCCTGGAATGCCTCGCGCTCTTCGGCCTCCGCCTGTCTCCCCATCCGGACTGGAGCGAGGTCGAGGCGGAATACGAGCAGGTCTGGGCGAACCTGGGCGGCCGTCGCATCGAGGACCTCCTCGGTCTGCCCCTCACGACGGACCCCGAGGTACAGACCACCATGAGGGTGCTGTCGACCTTGTTCGCCCCGGCCTACTTCACGGACCACAACCTGTACTACCTCCACCTCTGCCACATGGTGAATATCAGCCTTCACCATGGCACCACCGACGCCACGCCCCACGGCTACGTCCAGTTCGGCCTCATGCTGGGCTCCGCCTTCCACCGCTACCAGGACGGCTACCGCTTCGGAAGGCTGGCCTGCGACCTCGTCGACACACAGCACTTCCTCGCATACAAAGCCAAGGTCAATCTCGCCATGGCGATCATTTCCCACTGGAGCCGTCCGCTCCGAGAGGATCTCGGCTATATCCAGAGAGCGTTTCAGACGGCCACCGAGACGGGTGACATCTCCATCGCCTGTTATTGCTGCGAGAATTTCATCGCGGCGGAACTCTCCCAGGGAGTTCCCCTGAGCGAGGTCTACCGCGAGACCGAGGAGAAGCTGGACTACGTGCGCAAGGCCAGGTTCCAGGACCTCGACGAAACCATCGTCAACATTCAATGCTTCATCCAGAACATGCGAGGACTCACCCAGGGCTTCTCGACCTTCACGGATGAGAGCTTCGACCAGGAGGAATCCGAGGTCCGGCGGACAGAGAACCGGCTGAGCATGAGGGTCTGCCTGTACCACATCCTCAAGCTCCAGGCCTGCTTCATGTCAGGCGATGACGAGGAGGCGCTCGTGGCGGCGTCCCGGGCGAAGAAGTTCCTGTGGACAGCCCTCGGACTCATCCAGGTTCACGATTATCACTTCTACGCCGCGCTCACCCTGGCCGCCCGCCATGACAAGGCTCCTCCCGATGAACGTGCGCGCTGTCTGGAGACGCTCGCCACCCACCAGCGGCAGCTCCAGGCGTGGGCGGCGAACTGTCCGGAGAACTTCTCCAACACCCATGCCCTGGTGTCGGCGGAGAGCGCCCGCCTCCTTGGCCGGGACCTGGAGGCCATGCGCCTGTACGAGGACGCAATCCGCTCGGCACGGGACAATGGCTTCATCCAGAACGAGGGCCTCTCCTACGAGCTGGCCGCCCGGTTCTACCTCCAGCGGGGATACGAGGACTTCGCCCACACCTATCTGAGCAAGGCCCGAGCCTGCTACGAAAGCTGGGGAGCCGACGGGAAGGTCCGGCAGCTCGACGAGCGCTACCCGGATCTGCTGGGGCGGCCAGCGCTCCCCATCACCGCCACGGTCGTGGCGCACCCGGAGCAGTTGGATCTGCTCTCGGTGATGAAGGCCTCGCAGGCCATCTCCGGTGAAATCGTGCTGGAGCGGCTCCTGGAGACCCTGATGCGCATCCTCCTCGAGCAGGCGGGTGCCCAGAGGGGCTTGCTGATGCTGCGCCGGGGAGAGGACCTGTCCATCAGCGCCGAGGCGCGGCTCGACACGGAGGAGGTCGTGGTCCGGCTCTTCCCTCCGGAGCCCTCGGCCCAGGCGCCGCCCCAAGCCGTCATCAACTATGTGAAGCGGACCCGGGAGCGAGTCATCCTGGGGGACTCGTCCACCCCGGGGCTGTTCGGCGCGGACGGCTCCGGCGCTTCGCGGTTGCCTCGCTCCGCGCTGTGCCTGCCCATCTTGAGGCAGGGAGAGCTGGTGGCGCTCCTGTACCTGGAGAACAACCTGGCGAGCAATGCCTTCTCCGCGGACCGGATGGCGACGCTCGATCTGCTGGCCGCCCAGGCCGCCATCTCCCTGGAGAATGCCCGGCTCTATTCCGATGTGCAGGAGGAGAGCAGGGAGCGCGAGCGGGCGGAGGCAGCCGCCTCGGAGCGGGCAGCGGCGTTGGCCCGCTCGGAGCAGGCGCTCCACGCCGAGAGACAACTCCTCCAGTCCATCCTCACGAACATGGGAGAAGGAGTGGTGGTCGCGGACGAGCACGGACAGTTCGTGCTCTTCAACCCGGCGGCGGAACAGGTCCTGGGAATCGGTGTGACCGACACGCCCCTCGGACAATGGTCGGAGCACTACGGCTTCTACCTGCACGACCAGGTCACTCTCCATCCCTCCGCGGAGCTGCCGCTCGCCCGGGCCATCCGGGGCGAGGCCGTGGACAGGGTGGAGCTCTTCATGCGCCACTCCACGAAGCCGGAGGGGACGTGGCTGCTCGTGAGCGCCCGCCCGCTCAAGGACGACCAGGGCACCCCACGAGGCGGGGTCGCCGTCGTCAGTGACGTGACCGACATCAAGGAGGCGGAGGAGACACTGCGCAGAAGCCAGCACCAGCTCCAGTCGATCATCGACAACACTCCCGCGCTCGTCTCCATCAAGGACACCCAGGGACGCTTCCTCCTGGTCAACCGGCGATTCGAGAGCCTCCTCGGAATCAAGCCGGAACGGCTCATTGGCAAGCGCGACGGCGAGGTCTTTCCGAAGGAGCGGGCGGCGCAGTCCCGCGCCCATGATCTCGAGGTGCTCGAAGCGGGCAGGCCGCTGGAATGGGAGGAGGTGGTGAACCAGGGCGATGGCCCGCATACGTACCTCTCCGTCAAGTTTCCCCTCGCGGCCGAGGCCCCCCACGCGATCTGCACCATCGCCACGGACATCACCGAGCGGAAGCGGATGGAAGTGGCGGAGCGTTTCCTGGCCGAGGCCAGCAGGGAGTTGGTGGCCTCGCTCGACTACGAAACCACCTTCCAGCGCCTCGCCAGTCTCGTGGTGCCCCAGCTGGCGGAGCTGTGCATCGTCTTCGCGCTCCACGAGAGCGGGCAACGCCGGCCGATGGCGGTGGCCGATGTCCTCCCAGCTCGAGCCGAGTGCGTGCGCGAGTTCCTCCATCACCATCCACTGGATGCCAACGCTTCGACCGGCCCTCACCAGGTGATCTGCTCTGGCCAGCCGGAGGCCTTCCCGGGAAGGTCCGGGCTCCTGGGGCAGCCCATTCCAGAGGAGACGCGGTGGAACGCACTCAAGGCACTGGAGGGGAAACCCTCCATCTGCGTGCCGCTCTGGGCGAGGGGGCGCTGCCTCGGCGTGCTGTCGCTGCTCTCCACGCGGTCGAGCCGGGTCTATGGCCCGGCCGACCTGGCCCTGGCGGAGGAACTGGGACGCCGAGCGGCCTTCGCCATCGACAATGCCCTGCTCTATCGCAAAGCCCAGGAGTCCATTCGCGTGAGGGATGAATTCCTGTCGATCGCCTCGCACGAACTCAAGACCCCCCTCACCTCCATGAAGCTGCGCGCCCGGCAGGTGGAACTCGCCCTCGCCCATCATCCCCTGGAGCCACAGCTCGGCAGCAAGGTGTCGAGCATGCTCGCCACCTTCAGTGATCAGATGAAGCGGTTGGGGCAACTGGTCGATCAACTCCTCGACGTCTCCCGTATCAACACCGGGCGGCTCGAGCTGCACGTGGAAGAGACAGACCTCGCCGCCGTCGCGCGAGAGGTCGCGGAGCGACTCGCCGAGCAGATCGAGAATGCCGGTTGCACGCTCGAGCTGGAGCTCGAGCTACCGGTGGTTGGAGAGTGGGACAGGCTTCGCCTCGAGCAGGTGGTGATGAACCTGCTGACCAATGCCATGAAGTACGGAGCGCAGCGCCCCATCCGGATGAAGGTATGGAGCGAGGAAGACAAGGCGCTGCTGCGGGTCGAAGATCGCGGGCTCGGGATTCCCAAGGAGGACCAGACGAGGATCTTCGAGGTTTTCGAACGCGCGGCCTCGCACAACTACGGTGGGTTCGGCCTCGGGCTCTTCATCGCGCGGCAGATCGTCCTGGCGCACGCTGGGCGAATCTGGCTGGAAAGCGAGCCTGGGGTGGGGACGACCTTCTTCGTCGAGTTCCCTCGAAGGGCCAGCGGGAGTCGACAAAGGCCGTTGCCGAAGGCGGCTGGTGGGCCCGAGCCGTTGACGACAGCGTGACCATCCCCTGACTGGGAGCCCCCTGTCTGGGGGGCTCGCCTGCGCGGGCGCGGTGGGGTTGGACGCCCAGGCGTTGCTCCCTGGCTCACCTGGAGCGCTTCCTGCGCGGGGAGGATCCGCTCTCCCCAGCGATAGTAGAGTGGGCAGCACAGCTAGCCTTTGGAGGCACGACGGTGGATGGAAAGCGGGTCGAGATTCACGGCGGCGACATGCAACGGATCGTCGAGTTCATTCTGGAGCTGGACAAGCTCAAGGGGGTGACACGCAAAACCCGTCCGCTTGGCCTCGAGCGCTACGAGAACTCCGCGGAGCACAGCTGGCAGATCGCGATGATGGCCACTTCTCTGGCGCACCATGCCGGGTGCGCCATCGATATCAACCGGGTGGTCGGCATGCTGCTGGTGCACGACATCGGAGAGATCGATACCGGGGACACCCTGGTGTACGCCGAGGGCGGCTGGGAGGAGCGCAAGGCGGCCGAGCTGGCGGCGGTGAAGCGGATTTTCGGGATGCTGCCGGAGCCGCAAGGTGCGGCGTTCCTGGCGCTGTGGCAGGAGTTCGATCAGGGTGACACGCCGGAGGCCCGGTTCGCCCATGCCGTGGACCGGGCCATGCCGGTCCTGCTGAACCTGGCCAACGCGGGTCAAAGCTGGCGCGAGAATGGCGTCAGCCATGAGCGCGTGGTCCGCCGTATCGCTCCGCCGATCAAGGCGGGCTGCCCGGCCCTGTGGGCGTATCTGGAAGTCCGGCTCGAGGAGGCCCGCCAGAAGGGCTGGTTCGGAGCCTGAGGCGGGGCTACAACGTCGGCCCAACCCCAGGGCCCGCCTCCACGGGGTTGCCCGGCGTGAAGGTATGCTACCCCTCCGCACCATGAGCGACATCACGCACGATCCGCGCGAGAAGCGTGTCCCCCGGGAGTTCTTCCCCCTCTTCGAGGGGGCGTAGCGGCATGGCACTCAACACGGGCTATGCCTACCGCGAGCAGCTGGGCGCCCGGGCACGAGGACAGAGCACGCTCTCCTATCTGGTCGCCGCCTACCGGCACTCCCCGATGGAGGTGTGGCGGGAGCGGCTCTCCCGGGGCGAGGTCCTGTTGGATGACCTCCCCGCGACGGGCGAGGAGAGTCTGAAACCCGGCCAGTGGCTCGTCTGGAACCGGCCCCCCTGGGAGGAGAAGGAGACGCCGCGCGACTACTCGCTCGTGTACGAGGACGAGGCGATCCTGGCGGTCCTCAAGCCGGGCGGCCTGCCCACGGTGCCGGGTGGGGGCTTCCTCGTGAACACCCTGCTGCACCTCGTGAGGGAGCGCTTTCCAGAGGCGAGTCCCCTGCATCGGCTGGGACGTGGCACCTCGGGCCTGGTGCTCTTCGCGCGCACGCATGACGCGGCGGCGAAGCTGTCCCGCGCCTGGCGCGAGCACGAGGTGGAGAAGCGCTACCGGGCCCTGTCGAGTGGCGTGGCCGCCCAGGAGCACTACGACATCACGGCGCCCATTGGCGAGGCGGTGCATCCGGGCATGGGCATGGTCCCCATGGCGATGCCTGGTGGGAAGGCGTCGCGCAGCCAGGCGCGCGTGCTCCAGCGGCGCGCGGCGAGCACCCTCTTCGAGGTGGACATCCAGACGGGCCGCTCCCAGCAGATCCGCATCCATCTGGCCTTCATCGGGCATCCGCTCGAGGGAGATCCCGTCTACGCGGTGGGAGGCGTGCCGCGTGCCGAGCATCCGGGACTGCTCGGGGATAGCGGCTACC
This sequence comes from Cystobacter fuscus, assembly GCF_044360685.1. Classification (GTDB taxonomy): domain Bacteria; phylum Myxococcota; class Myxococcia; order Myxococcales; family Myxococcaceae; genus Cystobacter; species Cystobacter fuscus_C. The sequence goes on from NZ_CP043491.1 coordinate 4,837,653, forward strand.
TGCTGCACGCGGAGCGGCTGTGCTTCGTGCATCCGCTCACGGGCGAGCGCCTGGAACTCCACGCCTCCATTCCGAGCGGACTCGAGGTGCGGTAGCGGGAGCTGGCCAAGAGCCCGGTCGCACGGCCAGGAGCCGCTGAAGGAGCAGTGTGTATACTTTGAAACTTCACGTCTCGAAGAGGAACCATCAAACGATGATTCGTCCGATCCTCATACCGCTCTGCGCGTGCCTTCTGCTCGCTGCTTGCCGCGACAGCCCTGACGACACTCCTGGCGAGGCCACCGTCCCCCGCGGCGCTACCGTTCCCTGGGACGAGTACGAGGCCGAGGCGGGCGTTTCCTCCGGTGGCGCCACGCTCGAGCAGACCACCAGTGGCCCGTGGCTGGAAGGCACGCCCTCCGGCGAGGCCTCGGGCCGCAAGGCGGTGACCCTGCATGGCCCCACCGACGCGGTCGCGTGGACGAGCCGCGTGAAGGCCAACTCCGTCCTGGTGCGCTACAGCGTGCCGGACGAGAAGGAGGCCCATCTGGATGTCTACGTGAACGACGCGAAGGTCGCCACGCTCACGGTGAACTCGGATTTCGCCTGGCTCTACACCGGCCCGAACAACACCGGGACGCACAATGCCTTGCCGCGCCAGCAGGTGGACGAACTCCCCCAGAACCCGAGCACCAGTGACGAGGGTTTTGGCCTGAAGCTGCCTTGGAACTCCGCGCACCACATCTACGACGAGGCGCACGTGTTGCTGGCGACCGACGGCGGGGCGACCATCAACGAGGGCGATGTGGTGAAGATCGTCTCGCCGGATGCCTCCGCGCAACTTCCCGTCACCATCGACTTCATGGACCTCGAGCTCGTGCCGGCGCCGCTCTCCGCCCCGGCGGACTATGTCGTCGTGAGCGAATTCACCGAAGCCGCGGTGGTGCGGGCCCTTCAGGACGCCGTGAATGGCGGCAAACCTGGCATCTTCCTCCCGCCTGGCGATTACGTGATGTCGCACGTGAACCCGGCGGTCCCCAAGGTCTACGTTCCCGCCGGCCTGACCGTCCAGGGCGCCGGCATGTGGTACACGCGCTTCGTACCGCCTCCCCCGCAGCAGGTGGGCTACAACTACGAGTTCGGGTTCCGTCTGAACGGCGACAACATCACCTTCCAGGACTTCGCCATCTTTGGCTCCTGGCGCAACCGGACGGCTCGCTACAACAAGGCCGCGGCCGATCTCGGCAACTGGCCGTGGGACAGCTATGACGGGATCGGGCGCGCCTTCGACCGCTACATGCACAACAACGCGGTCTTCAAGCGGCTGTGGATCGAGCGGATGATCGTGGGCGGCTGGGTCGAGGGCGGCAACAACCTGCTGTGGCAGGACAGCCGGTTCCGCAACACGCTGGCGGATGGCATCAACCTCTGCAACGGAACCACCAACTCGCGGATCGTGAACTGCACGGCGCGAAACAACGGCGACGATGCCTTCGCCATGTGGTCCGCCATCACCTGGGACAAGTCGCCCATTGGGGACACGCCCTGGGTTCACCAGCCCGAGGGTCCCGATCAGGGCAACGTCATCGAGCGGTGCACCGCGGGACTCATCTGGCGGGCGGCTGGCTTCGCGGTCTACGGCGGCCACGACAACGTGATCAAGGACTCGGTGGTCTACGACACCCTGCGCTACCCGGGCATCACCGTGGACAACGAGTTCGCGCCCCAACACGAGTTCTCCGGGCTCACCACCCTTCAGAACATGACGGTGGAGCGCTGCGGAGGCCGCATGTGGTGGGACGACGACGGAGTGCATGGAGACGAAACCACGCGGCGCAAGTGGGGCGCGGTCTGGTTGTTCGCCGCCAACCCGTACTCTCCGGCCGAGCCGTACTCCCCCATCCGCTTCCAGGGCATCCGGCTGAAAGACATCGACATCATCGACCCCGCTTATTACGGGGTCCTGGTTCAGACCACGCAGGGGCAGCGGATCGAGGACACCGAGTTCGACGGCATCCATATCGTCATGGACAAGTCAGGCGAGTCTGGCCTGGTGGCCAACGACTCGCACAAGGCACCTCCTGGACCGTTGAGCGGGAAGATCTCCACCACGGGTTCCATCACCCTCAAGAACTCGACCATCACCGGCTCCCGGGCGAACTCCGGAAACCTGTTCTCGAAGGATGAGGTCTCGACCGGGACGTTCTCGTTCAAGGACGGCGGCGGGAACAACTGGACGGGCGATCGGTAGTCTCGCGCCGCGGAGGGCGGATGCCGGGGTTGCCTTGCGAAGGCGGCCCTGTCCTCGCATGGTAGCGGCATGAGACTCGTCCACCGTGGCCTCTTGCCGCTCCTCTGTCTTTCCATTCTCGTCCCCGCGTGCGCGGCCCCATCCCGAGGGGCCGCCGCCCCGCCTGCCGAGAAACCCGCGTGGAGCGGAGAGGGGGTGGACGCCGCCGCGCTCCGGCTGATGAAGGAGGCGGGGCTCCCGGGCCTGGCCCTGGCGATCATCGAGAACGGGCAAGTGAGCTACGTGAAGGCCTACGGCCTCCGGGATGTGGAGAAGGCGGCTCCGCTGCGGACCGACACGGTGATGTACGGCGCGTCGCTGACCAAGGCCGCCTTCGCGTACATGGTCATGCAACTGGTCGACGAAGGACGTGTCGACCTGGATACCCCCATCGAGCGCTACCTGCGGAAACCCCTCCCGGAGTACTCGAAGTACGCCGACCTCGCCTCCGACGCGCGCTGGAAGCGGCTGACCCCACGCATGTTGCTGAGCCACACGCCCGGCTTTCCGAACTTCCGCTTCCTCAATCCGGACGGGAAGCTCGACTTCAAGTTCGACCCTGGCACGCGCTACGCGTACTCCGGCGAGGGCATCAACCTGTTGCAGTTCGTGCTCGAAGCCGGCCTGGGATTGGAGGTCGGCCAGGAGATGCAGCGCCGCGTCTTCGACCGCTTCGACATGAAGCGCACCAGCATGGTCTGGCGCGACGACTTCGCGGCCAACGTCTCCCAAGGCTACGACGAGGCGGGCAAGGTCGAGCCCCATGACCAGCGCGAGAGCGTGCGTGCCGCGGGCTCCATGGACACGACGGTCGAGGACTATGCCAAGTTCCTGGCGGGCTTCATGCGGGGCGAGGGCCTGTCCACCAAGGCACGGGCCGAGATGCTGCGGCCGCAGATCGCCATCTCCTCCGCCCACCAGTTTCCAACGCTGCTGACGGAGACCGATGAGCGAAACGAGGCCATTGCCTTGTCGGCCGGGCTCGGCGTGGTGTTGTTCAACGGGCGCGCCGGCCCCGCCTTCTTCAAGGGAGGCCATGACGAATGGACGGACAACTTCGCCCTCTGCCTCGAACGAGAGAGGCGCTGTGTGTTGTTGCTGGCCAACAGCGTGAAGGGTCCCGCCGTGTTCCCGTCGCTGGTGGACGTCATCCTGGGCGAGACGGGGATGCCCTGGCGCTGGGATTACAATCCACCGCCCGTGGAGTGAGTCCCCCGGCGGCCACCTGTCAGGCCGCCCCGCTCTCGTCCGCGTAGTGCCGTTCGTACTGTCGCCGGAGCTCGAACTTGCGCGCCTTGCCGGTGGTCGTCTGAGGCATCGCCCCGAGCAGGACGATGGACTTCGGCACCTCGAACCCACCGAGGTGCTGGCGGCAGTGAGCGATGATTTCAGCCTCGGTCGCGGAGGCGCCGGGCTTGAGCACGACGAAGCCGGTGATCGCCTCGGACCAGCGCGGGTGCGGCAGACCCACGACCGCGACCTGCAGGACCGCGGGGTGCCGCAGGAGGACCTCCTCGACCTTGATGGACGGGACGTTCTCGCCGCCGGTCTTGATCATGTCCTTCTTGCGGTCCACGAAGAGGAGCTGGCCGTCGGCGTCGAACATGCCGAGGTCACCGGTGTGGTGCCAGCCGAACGCGCGCGAACGCTCGGTCGCCTCCGGGTCCTTGTAGTAGCCGAGCATCACGTTCGGTCCGCGATGGACGATTTCCCCCACTTCGCCACGCCCGAGCAGCCGGCCTTCATCGTCCATGATGGCCGTCTCGTTCGTCACGACCGAGTCGCCCCAGTAGGAACCGAAGCGCTTGAGCTGCTGCTCCGGCTTGAACAGGGTCGTCGCCGGGTACATCTCCGTCTGCCCCGACGCGAGCGCGAAGCCTCCCGGGCAGAATTTCTCGATGAGCTCCACGAGCAACGTGCGCGCCATCGGTGCCATGACATAGAGGCACAGGCGCAGGCTGGACAGCTTCGTCGTCGGACGTGCCGGGTGCGCGAGCATCGCGGCGTACATGATGGGCAGGCCCATCAGGAACGTGATGCCGCGCTGCTCGATGGTCGCGAGTATCGCGCCCGGCTCGAAGGCGCGCCGCACGACGAGGGTCGCGCCGGCGAGCAGGAACGACATCGAGACGGCGTGCTGCGCGCAGTGGAAGATCGGGAGCACGCAGAGGGCCGAGTCGCTCGGCCGCAGCCCGAGCTCGAACAGGTTTCCACTGAGCGCCGCGTGCACCGACGCGTGCGAGTGCATGACCCCCTTCTGCTGGCCGGTGGTGCCACTCGTGTACATGATCTGGGCGAGCTGGCCGTTCTCGAGGTCCACCTCCGGCGGGGTGCCGGGCTGGCCCTTCAGCGCGTCGAGGAAGGCGGTCGTGTTCCCTTCCGGAGAGGCCTGGCCCTCGGGAACGCAGACGATGAGGCGGGTGCCGAGCGCGTCGAGCATCGCCCGCAGCTCCTGTTTCGCGAGGAACTCGGTGTCGATGACGACGTGCGTCGCCTCGGCATGCTCGAGGATGTAGCGGACGGCATCCACGGCGAGGCCGGTGTTGATCGGCACCCAGACGAGGCCCGCCTTGTAGATGCCAATGAACGCGGTGACCATCTGCGCGGAGTTACCGCAGAGCATGGCGATGCGCGCGCCCTGGGGGAGGCCCTGCGCGAGCAGGTAGTGCGCGAACGCGCTCGAGCGCTGGTCGAGCTCCGTATAGGAGAACTCGAGCGTCCCGTCGACGAGCGCCGTCTTCTCCGGCCAGCGCAGCGCCGACCGGTGGACGACGTCTCCCAGCGAGACCCGGCTGATGCGCCTGTACTGCGCTTCCTGAGTCGCTTCACTCATGCGGCTTCCTTTCCTTCGGGCGAGAAGACCGGGACGACGTGCGGAGACCCAGTGTACCTGTCCTGGCTACCGGCTCACCCGCCACACGGTGTCGCCGGTATCGTCCGCCACCAGGAGCGAGCCATCCGGCAGGAAGGTCACACCCACGGGCCGGCCGTGGACCTCGCGCCTGTCCACGTCCTGGATGAAGCCCGTGAGGAACGGCTCGGGCGCTCCGGTGGGCCGGCCGTTGGAGAACGGCACGAAGACCACCTGGTAGCCGGAGAGCTTCGAGCGGTTCCACGAGCCGTGCTGGCCGATGAAGGCGCCGCCGCGGAAGCGCTCGGGGAACATCGTTCCCTCGTTGAAGGCGAGCCCCAGGCTGGCGGTGTGCGAGCCCAGCGGCACGTCCGGCACGAGCGCGCGCTTCACGAGTTCTGGGTCCTGCTCCTTCACGCGCGGATCGAGGTGGGCGCCGAAGTAGCTGAAGGGCCAGCCGTAGAAGCCCCCGTCCTCCACGTGGGTGAGGTAGTCGGGCACCAGCTCGTCGCCCAGCTCGTCCCGCTCGTTCACCGCGGTCCACAGCACGCGCGTGCCCGGTGCGAAGCTCAGGCCCACGGGGTTGCGCAGGCCACTGGCGTAGATGCGCTCGCCCGAGCCATCCGGATTGATCTCCAGCACGTTGGCGCGGCGGGCCTCATTGGCGAGGCCGTGCTCCCCCACGTTGCTGCCCGAGCCCACCGACACGTAGAGCTTCGTGCCCTCCGGGTTGCCCAGGAGGTTGCGCGTCCAGTGGTTGTTGTAGCCGCCCGCGGGCAGGTCGAGGAGCTTCTTTCCCTCGCCGGTGATGGCGGTGTCCCCGGACCGGTAGGGATAGCGCCAGAGCCCATCCGTGTTGGCCACGTAGAAGGAGTCGCCCAGCACCCACATGCCAAAGGGCTGGTTCAAGCCAGACAGGAACACCGTGCGCGTCTCCGGTACGCCGTCGTGGTCCGCGTCGCGCAGCAGCGTGATGCGGTTGGCGCTGTGCCCGGTGCGCTGGGAGGCGGAATAGCCCACCAGCTTCGCGGCGAGCTTCCTCAAGCCGTGCAGCTCGGTGTTGGCCTCGGCCACCAGCACGTCCCCATTGGGTGTGACGTAGAGGTTGCGTGGGCTGACCAGCCCGGTGGCGTAGCGGCTCACCGTGAAGCCCTCGGCCACCGGGGCCTTTCCCTCGGGCCAGCCCACGACCTTGCTGAACTGGCGCACCGAGTCCGTGGTGTACGGTGCTGGCAACTCCACCGTTCCCGTCGCCGTCGTCACCCGGGCCGCGGGAGCGGTCTCCGCGTGGGTGCATCCCAGCAGTCCACTGCCCAGCAGCCCTGCCACTCCCCATACTCGCATTGCATTCATGGGCGCGGATCATTCCCTGGACCGGGCGCATGGGGCGTGTGAGGTACGCCGGGGCTTTGACAAGCGGACAGTGTCTACTTCGATCCCTTCGAGCGCGAACGCACCGGACCGGCTGTTCGAGGGTCGCCCGCTGCGTCCGTGACGAAGATCTTCATTCGCGTCCTCCGGCCACTTCAGCGGTAGCCAACTCGACTGTCAGCTCGTGGTTGAGCATGGCCGCCGCCTGCACGCTGGAGGCCGCCGCGATGATCGCTCCCTGCATTCGCGTTTGCAGATCTCCGCCAGCGTAGATGCCAGGCACGGAGGTCTCGCGGGTCATCGGGTCGACCCGCACATAGCCCTCCTCGTCGAGGCCCACCCCCAGTGCCCGCACGAGGTCGACCTGACGTTGCGGCGGATGAGCGAACAGCACCTCGCACGGGATGGTCGTGCCGTCCGAGAGCTCGATGCTCTCCAGCCGGTTCTCGTGCGCGACCAGGCGCGCGACAGGCCGCGTCTCGAGTCGAATGCCCATCTCGCCGAAGCGGGCGCGCATGGGTTCCGGAACGTCGAATGCCGCGCCCGTGAAGACGACGACATCACGCGTCCATCCACGCAGCTGAAGCGGGAAGTGGAGGGATTCTACCCCTCGAGCAAGGTAGCCCCACTTCCGGTCCCGGACCTCCCATCCGTGACAGTAGGGGCATTGGAAGATGGAGTGACCCCACAACTCGCGAAACCCGTCGAGCCCGAGCATCTCGTCGATCATCCCGGTGCACAGCAGGACCCGGCGCGCCTCGACCGTGTTCGTCTTCAGCTTGACCTGAAACGCGCCTCGCGTTCCCGTGATGGCTTCGACCCGAACGTCGCGCACCTCGACGCTCGAGTACTCCGCGAGCTGCCGATGGCCGATTTCCCGGAACTCGCGCGGTGGCGTTCCGTCGCGCGTGACGAAGTTGTGGAGGTGCTCGGCGGCCGCGTTTCTGCGCGGCCCCGCGTCGCAGAGCAGGACGCGCTTGCGTGCGCGGCCGAGGGCGAGAGCGGCGGAGAGTCCGGCGGGACCTCCTCCCACGATGACGACGTCGTAAGGCATGTTGGGTCTCCTGGCGGCTCAAGCGCGGGACGGGATCGTCCGGTCTCGTTCGCCATGTCCCTGTCGTAACGGCCGGCGTCGGCTACCTGAAGGGCGCGGCTTTCGGTCCGATCGGCGAGTTTTTGGCCCGAGGGGGGAGCGCGGCCCGCGCCGTGGGACTAGCGAGCGATGACTCCTCCGTCCACCGGGAGCGCGGCGCCCGTGATGAAGGAGGCCGCGCCCGAGCACAGCCATACCAGGGCCTCGGCGATCTCCTCCGGGTCCGCCATGCGGCCCACCGGCTCGTCCGCGATCAGTGCCTGCTCCAGCTGCGGATTCTTGCTGGTGCTGTCCGTGATCATGGGTGTACGGACGAGCCCGGGACACACCGCGTTGATGCGGATGTTCGCCTTCGCGTACTCCAACGCGGCCGTCTTCGTGAGACCCACGACGCCGTGCTTGGCGGCCGTGTACGCCGGTGACATCGGGAAGCCCACCAGCCCCGCCACCGAGGCGGTGTTGGCGATGCAACCGCCCCCCTGCTTGAGCATCTGCTGGATCTCCTGCTTCATGCACAGCCACACCCCCGTGAGGTTGGTGGCGATGACCCGATTCCAGGCCTCCTCGGGGTAGTCCCCCGTGGGGCCGATGACCCCGGGGATGCCCGCGTTGTTCACGGCGCAGTCCAGCCGCCCGAACGCCTCCACCGTGCCGCGAATGAGCGCCTCCACCTCGGTGGACTTCGAGACGTCACAGCGGATGAAGCGCGCCTGGCCCCCCTTCTTCTGGATGGCCGCCACCGTCTCCTCGGCTCCGGAGACGTTGACGTCGGAGACGATCACCCGCGCCCCCTCTCGCGCGAACAGCAGCGCCGTCGCACGGCCGATGCCAGAACCCGAACCCGTCACGAGCGCTGCCTTGCCTTCCAGTCTCCCGTTCATGCAACTCCCCCTGCGCTCGGACACTGGGGCTCCAGGCCGAGCGCGCGCATGGTGACAAAGAGGTTGGACTCGCACCAGCGCGCTGGCGGGCTTCCTGACGAAGGAGCCTTCATGGTCCCACCTCTTCGAGAGGGGAGGGACCGTGGCGGTCAGGAGTCCACGTTCGAGCCCATCCACTCGACGATGCGGCTCAACGTGGCGGGACGTGGGTTCTCCAGGGAGATCTGCCCCGAGTCGCCCCCGGTCACCGGGATGGGCGCGGGCAGGGAGTCGATCCTCCCCTCCACCCGTATCATCGAGGGCGGAAACCGGAGCCGGTACTTCTGCGGCGTGAAGCCGTCGAAGGTCTTGTAGGTGACGACGTACTGACGCCCCGCCATGACGGGGTAGGTAATCACTGCCGTCCCGGTATCGAGCGCGTCCTGGAGGTACTCGCCCCCGATGAAGGTGAAGGTCGCGCCCTCCTCGATGGAGGCCATGCTGAGCGGATACCCGTAGCCGTTCACGTAGCCCTTCGGGTTCACGGAGATGACGTCGGCGCTGAGGGTCACCGTCCCGCTGCGCAGCGCGGTGAGCACGAAGGCGTCGTAACGGAAGTACTGGCCGCCGAACAGGGACGTGGGAGTGAGCTCGCCACGGAGGGCGCGCTCCTTTTGTGGCGAGGTGGCCTCCGTCGTGTCGCTGGGGGCCTCGGCCAGGGTGTGCGAGGACGTCGTGGTCTGTCCCGGGGTCTGATCGGTCGGACCGGCATCGGTGGGAGTGGGTCCCAGCTCGCATCCCACGACGGTCACGTGAGCCAGGAGCAGGAGCAGGACAGCGGGACGGGGCGCCGGGAGACGCGGGGGCGCCGCGCGGACGGAGGACTGCGGGTGATTCATGGGTATTCCCCTGAGTAGGCCGGCCCCTGTGGCCATGTTCGGGGACGCGCACGGCACCGTCAACGGGAAGAGCCACGGATCGTGCGGCCCTCCATGAAAAACGCGGTGCGGGTGTTGGAGAACCGGCACCGCGTGTGAGGCGGCGGTGGGTTACAGCTCCACCGGGAGCGAGACCAGATGCATGTTGAGGAGCCCCTCCTGCTTCCACTCGGGCGAGGCGTCCTTCGCGGGCCGCACGTTGGGGAAGCGCCGCAGCAGCGTCTCGAAGAAGACCTGGGCCTCCAGCCGCGCCAGCGCCGCGCCCAGGCAGTAGAACGAGCCGTACCCGAACGCCACGTGCTTGCCCGGCTTGCGGGTGATGTCGAAACGGTCCGGTTCGGGGAAGAGGGCGGGATCCCGGTTCGCCGCGGCGAGCATCACGTACACCATCTGGTACGGCTGCATCGTGTGGCCGCCAAGCTCCACGGGCGCGACGGTGAGCCGGTTGGTCATGCCCGCCACGTCTCCGTAGCGCAGTATCTCCTCCACCGCCTGGGGAATGAGCGAGGGCTGCTGGCGCAACAGCGCGAGCTGCTCCGGGTGGTCGAAGAGAAGTGCCAGGCCCCGGCTGATGAGCCGCGCGGTGGTTTCATGGCCGGCGAACAGCAGCAGCGCGCAGTTGGCGAGGATCTCCTCCTCGGTGACGAGCCCCTCGTCCTGGGCGCGCAGGAAGACCTCGAGGATGTTCTCGCCCGAGCCGCGGCGGTACTTGGAGAGCACCTCGCGCATGTAGTCCATCATCTCCAGGATGCTCTTCTGGCTGTGGAAGAGCTGCTCGGGCTGGAAGTTGCTGAAGATGGCCGCCAGGTCGCGAGACCAACGCTGGAGCAGGTGCTCGTCGGCGAGCGGCACGCCGAGCATGTCGGCGATGACGTTCGCGGGCAGGGGGATGGCGAGCTCCTTCACCAGGTCGAAGGAGCCGCGGGTCGCGGCGGTGTCGAGCAACGTGTCGGTGAGGGCCTGGATGCGGGGCCGGAAGTTCTCCACGGTGCGCGGGGTGAAGTAGCGCTTGAGCAGCGCCTGGAAGCGGAGGTGGCCCTCGTTGGTGGTGTGCCCCATCCACATGTTGACGGCGTCGCGCAGGCGCGTGAGCTGCGTGCGGACCTCCTCGGGAAGACGCTCGAACTGCCCCGTCATCGGCCCGGCCACCAGGCGGGGATCCTTCAGCACCTGGGAGATGTCGGCGTGGCGGGTGAGCACCCAGCCGTTGAGCTGGGGGCTCCAGAGGATGGGCTGCTGGGCCCGAAGCTCGTGGTACATCGGGTGCGGGTTCCGGGCGGCCTCGAGGCTGAGGAAATCGAACGTGGAGGGCTGCTGCTGGGTGGCGTGTTGCATGGGGCTCCTGAGCGCGGTGGAAGAGGAGGTCGCGCTCGCCGGCGGCGTATCATGTCAGGGAGCGCATGAGAGGTCGCCAGGGAGAAGACAACGCCTCGATTTCCGATAGCGCCCCAGACAGCCCGGTCTCCAGGTTACCCACATCCACCTTCTGGCGCACTTCTCCCTCGCGTTCAGTCCAGGTGAACGATCCGATCGCTGAAGGACTGAGTGGAGGATGACGTGTCCTTGCACGCCGTCCCGCCGAGCAGGTGCGAGCCCATGTCGAACAGGATTCGCACGTCCTTGCTGACAGGGGACGGAATGACCGTTTCCGGAGCGGAGTCCGAGGGCGCGCTCAAGTCCATCACCTTCACCGGCGCACTGCCCGCGGCGCCGCTCCACCGCCAGAGCGCGAAGGGCCCGTTGCTCTCGTCAGAGGGTCCGCTGAGCAGCAGCATCGCCTGGTGGGCCTCGGACCACGCCATGCCCCGGATGCCCTGGCCTCCCAGGTTCACGAGGATGGCCTGACCGAACCGGGCCGTGGCACCCGCCACCACCGCGTCGGGATTGGTGAGCGTGACCATCACCGCGTTCGAGCCGGAGCGCGGGTTGCGGAAGCCCAGCACCAGCTCCCCGGTGGGAAGCGCCGCCAGGCCCTCGATGTTGGTGCCATTCACCTTCGGCGCGAGCTCCGGCACCGTGGCCTCCGACAGCCGCGAGCGCTCCTTGAGCAGCGAGATGACCGAGGTGTTGGGGACGGTCCAGTTGGACGCCTCCAGCATGTGCCTCAGCAGGTTCGACGAGGTCCCCGCGACCTGGAGCGAGGCGGTGGGGGCCGTGCCCGAGACGTCGAGGGCGAAGAACTTGTAGCGCGACGTCTCGAGCTCCCCGTTCTTGTTCCGCGCATGCGAGGTGGTCACGTAGACGCGGTTGCCCACGCGCGCGGCGTCCTCGAAGTCCGCCTCGTCCGAGGACGAGAGGCCCAACGCGCTGTTCAGGTCCTTGCTCTGGACCGCGGTGGCGCCCGAGCCCTGGGCGAAGACGCGCGCGGTCTGGGACTCATCGTTGAAGTTCAGGAAGTGGGTGGAGTCGAGCCACACCCCGCCCGAGCCGTCGCAGGTGCCTTTGTACGTCCCCGCGATCGGAGCCCCTCCATCCGTGCCACCGTCGGAGCCACTCCCTCCGTCCGTTCCTCCATCCCCGCTGGAGACCTCCCAGGACACCGTCAGCTTCGGGCGGGAAGTCTTGGTCGAATACTCGCTCGAGCGGATCTCCAGCCGGTTGTCATTGTCCTTGTTGGCGACGATGACCCCGTGGTTGCTCGCGGGGTTGGCCACCCACCCGCGCATCACCTCGAGCCCCTGCGCGTTCAGCGTCACGGTGTACGTCCCCGTGGCGGAGGCCCGGATGGAGCCCAGCGAGGCGGTGTTCCGATCGCCTGCTCCATCCGCGCCATTCGACGTCCAGTCCTGGCTGGAGTCCGCCTGCTCCCAGGTGACCTGGCCCTCGTTCCAATCGCGCGTCAGCTCGTAGAAGTCGTAGCTCTGGTCCGCCTTGTCGGACACCGTCACGACGATGGAGGCCGAGCGGATGGTGGCATTCGCCGGGATGCTGGAGACATCCCAGCGCAGCAGGATGTAGTTCTCGTTGCCGCTGCCGGCGGGGGTGTCTCCGCTCGCCGAGAGGCTGGTGGCCGAGCCGTGATTGGCGTTGGCGTCCTCCTCCTCGATCATCGCATCGCGGGTCCCCGCGTAGCTCGAGGACGGAGACACCCCGTCCTGGAACGACGTGCTCGTCAGCCCCTGGGAGAGGGAGGAGAACTCCGTCTCCGCGCCGCTCTCGTCGAACCGCTCGGAGCCGCACCCCGCGGCCACCAGGAAGTACATCGCCAACGCACCACTGACTGGAACCTTCCATCCACGCATGTCATGTCCCTCGCGCCCTGAGGCGAAGAGGCGGACGGTGGCCCATCCGGCGCGTGCGCCACGTGACGTTTCGTCAACAATCCACGTCAGTCCCCGGCGGACGCCTCCTGCGCGCTCGTGCCGAACTGCTTCGCGCAGAGGGTGGCGATCCAGTCCATGAAGATCCGCACGCGCGGCGGCACCTTTCGCTGGTAGGGGTGCACCAGCGCGAGCGGCAGGGGAGGGGGGCGTGCGTCCGGGAGCACCTCGCGCAATCGTCCGTCCGCCACGTGGGCCGCGAGGCGATAGGCCGGCACCTGGATGAGCCCGAAGTGCGCCAGGCACCCGGAGATGTACGCCTCCGAGTCCATCACCGTCGGGCGCCGAGCCTCGACTCCAGTTGCTGCACCGCGAGCGTGACGGTCGCGCGCGGCAACCCCAGGTCCGTCGCCGCCTTCGTGAAGCTGCCCAACTCGACAATGCGCGTGAAGACACGCATCGCGTCGAAACGGTCCATTCACCTCGCCCTTCGCTTCGAGTGCCCGCCTGGTGTTCCCGGTGGTTCGGGGACCCACGCTCCGCCGGGCGTGGGCCTCCTCCCGCCCGCGTCCGTCAATCGCAGTGCTGGACGTCCTCGGTGACCGTGCCGTTGCGCGTGGAGATGGAGCGGTCGTAGCAGGCGCCGCGCTCCCCGGTCAGCCGGTAGCGCTGGGTGGAAGTGCCCACCGCGTTGCGCTGTGCGCGCGGTACGCCCATCGTGTAGGCGGCCTCGCCGGTATAGAGGTCGCTCAGCTCCCGGTGCTCCAGCGTGAGCGGCCACCGGGTGGTGCGCGCGTCCTCCTCGTCGTGCAGGGAGATGGTCGTGGTGAGCCGGTTCTCCGGCGACACGCCGATGCGCCCATCGAGCGTGAAGCGCTTGTCGGACCGGCTCACGGTCGGGATGAGGCCGCGGTCGAAGACCGTGACGGTGCTGCTGTCACTCCAGGTCGCGGTGAGCGCATCCGGATTCTCCTGCTCTCCCATCCAGCGGTGCATGCTCTCGTTGGACACCGACTGCTCGACGGTCGTCACCACCAGGCCATGCGAGGTCCACAGGTAGCCAGAGGTCCGCAGGCGATGGCTGCCCCGCGTGTCCAACTGGTTCCAGCCGTCCACCAGCGCGTGCGTCGAGTCGTTGGTCTGCGCGCCGAGCCAATGCTCGGTCAGCTCGCCGATGACCCGCTTGCCGCGCGGGTCGCGCCAGACGAACACGTGGGTCGGCAGGTCCCAGCCCGGGCGGCCCTCGGGAACACCCAGCACCCGCACCGCGAGCTGGTGCGGCTGGCCGTCGGTCAGCCCTCCGACGAACGGGGTCAGGTCATAGCGGATGGGGCGGATGTCGAAGGCGCGCGGCGCCGGCAGCACGTACCACAGGAAGGGATTGGACCAGCCGCCCGTGTAGACGTGCGGGAAGGGCATGGCGATACCGGCCACCTTGCCATCCACCTCGATCTGCACCTCGCGGTACGGGCCCGAGTCGGCGGGGCAGGAGTAGGGCACCACGGTGGGCACGGTGAAGTACCAGAACTCCTCGCAGCCTCCGCCCGAGCCGGTCGCGTACACCTCGGCGACGAGCCGCTCGGTGTTGGCGGGCACCGTCACCTCGCCCACGAGCGCGCTGCCCTCGCGGCGCGGGTTGGCCAGGGGCAGCACGTCGCTCGCGGTGTCGGCTGGCTTGTAGCGGCCCTTGGCCTGGTAGAAGGTCAGGTAGACCTGCACGTCCAACACGCCGGTATAGGTCTCGTTGACCACGTTGCCAATCAGCATCCAGATGGGCTGGGGCCGGGAGAGCAGCGGGGCGTAGGCGGTGACGTCCTTCTCCACCGACCACGCGATGCCTTCCCGGGAAGGCTCGGGCGTGGACGTCTTGAAGATCGTGACCCCGCCCACTTCCAGGTGCCCGAGCCGGTCGTACTGCACACCCTGGACCTTGCCTTCCATGCGCAGCACCACCTTGTTCCAGGGTCCCGGGCAGTCCGCGGGCGGAGTGAAGGTGCTGGTGTAGGGGGTGAAGTCGTCGAACTTCTCGTCGACGATCTTCACCGTGCACGACGCCGTCGCCGGCTTCTCCACCGCGGGGGCGGCGGTGCGCGGGTCGTCCCAATCCGTACCGAACTCGGGGGGCGGCTCGGTGGCCCGGGCGGGGCTCATCGCGCCGAGCACGAGGCCCGTTGCCGTGAGGAGCGCGGGGAGACGATTCATGGTGTTCTCCAGGTAGGCAAGGAAAGCCTGGAGAGTAGGACTCATGGCCGCCGGGGGCAATGACACACCCCCTCGCACCGAAGAGGCGCGACAGCGGCTCGACCCCCCCGCGCGGCGGCTCCGGAACTTCACCTATAGTGGGATTTTCAACACCTCCCACTTCCGGAGCAGTGATGTCGAAGAGTGCCCATCTGGCTTCCCAGGGAATGAGCCACCAGGACGTGCTCGCGCGGATGCGTGCGATGCGCACCGACGATGCCCGCTGGCAGGAGGGCCGCACGTGGAGCCTCGTCTACAACGCGGGCGAGGAGCTCCGCCGGGTGGCCGCGGAGGCCTATACCGAGTTCATGTCCGAGAATGGCCTGAGCCCCCTGGCCTTTCCCAGCCTGAGGCGCTTCGAGGCCGAGGTGCTGACGATCGCGGCGGAGCTGTTTCACGGAGACACGGCCGCCGGCACCATGACGTCCGGTGGCACCGAGTCCATCCTCATGGCCATCAAGACGGCGCGTGACTACGCCCGGGCCGAGCGCGGCATCACCGAGCCGGAGATGGTGTTGCCCGCCTCGGTGCACCCCGCCTTCCAGAAGGCAGCGCACTACTTCGGGGTCAAGGCGTTGAACATCCCCGTGGGGGCGGATCTGCGCGCCGACGTGGACGCCATGCGCGCGGCCATCGGTCCGCGCACGGTGCTCGTCGTCGGCTCGGCGCCCTCCTATCCGCACGGGGTGGTGGACCCCATCTCCGAGCTGGCCGCCCTGGCCCAGGAGAAAGGCGTGCTCTTCCACGTGGATGCGTGCCTGGGCGGTTTCCTGCTGCCCTTCGCGCGGCGGCTCGGCCATGCCATCCCCGAGTTCGACTTCGCGGTGCCCGGAGTCACCAGCATCTCGGCGGACCTGCACAAGTACGGCTACGCGGCCAAGGGCGCGTCCGTCGTGCTCTACCGCACGCCCGAGCTGCGCCGGTACCAGTTCTTCACCTTCGCCGGGTGGAGCGGCGGCCTCTACGCCTCGCCCTCCATGGCGGGCACGCGCCCCGGAGGCGCCATCGCCGCGGCCTGGGCCGTGCTCAAGTACCTCGGCGAGGAGGGCTATCTGCGGCTGTCGCGCCAGGTGCTCGACACCGCCCAGGCCCTGCGCGAGGGCATCGCCGCGGTACCCGGGTTGACGCTGCTGGGGGAGCCCTCGCTGAGCATCTTCGCGTTCTCCTCGGACACGCTGGATGTCTACGCCCTGGGGGATGCCATGGAGGCGCGTGGCTGGAAGCTGGACCGGCAGATGTCGCCGCCCGCGCTGCACCTGATGGTGACGCCCGCCCATGCGGCGGTGGTGCAGCCCTTCCTCGCGGACCTGCGCGCGTGTGCCGCGCTGCTCGCCTCCGGCGCGCCCGCCCCGGATGGCAGCGCCGCCATGTACGGCATGCTGGGCTCCATTCCGGACCGCGCCCAGGCCGAGGGCTTCCTCCTGCAGTTCATGGACGGGCTGTACTCGGCGGAATGAGCGGACCCCTTCAAGTCCTGGCCCTGGTGGGCTTTCCGGCACTGGCCCTGCTCGCCGCGCGCCACATCAAACAGGTGGAGTGGGTGGGGCCGGTGGTCGTCTGCTACGCCTTTGGCATCCTGCTGGGCAACGTGCCGGGCGTGGCGCTGTCGGAGCGGCTGAGCCTGTCGGTGAGCGAGGCCGCCGTGCCGCTCGCCATCCCCCTGCTGCTGTTCTCCACGGACGTGCGCCGGTGGTGGCGGCTGGCGCGCTCCACGCTGCTGTCGTTCGTCCTCGCGTGTGGGTCGGCCATGGCGGGCTCGGCGCTCGTGGGCCTCATGGTCCGGGAGCGCTCGGACGAGTGGTGGAAGATGTCCGGCATGCTCGTGGGCGTCTACACGGGGGGCACCGCCAACATGAACGCCATCGGGTTGGCGCTCCGGGTGCGCGAGGAGACGCTCATCCTCTTGAACACCGCGGACATCGTCGTGGGGGCCGTGTACCTGCTCTTCCTCGTGACGGTGGCGCAGCGGATCGCCCTGAAGTTCCTGCCGCCTTTTCCCACGGCCACGGGCTGGGACGACGCGCCGGAGCAGGGGAGGGCGGCGCTCTTCCCGAAGCGCCAGGTGGGGAACATGGCGCTGGCCCTGGTGCTGGCGGCGGTGCTCGTGGGCCTGTCGGTGGGGGCGTCCCAGGTGGTGCTGGGGGGGTTGGAGCCGCCGGTGGTGTTGCTGGTGTTGACGTCCTTGAGCCTGGCCGCGTCCTTCCACCCGGCGGTGCGCCACCTGCCCAGCTACGCGCTGGGGGACTACGCGCTGCTCGTCTTCTGCGTGGCGGTGGGCACGCTCGCGGACGCGAGCCGCCTGGGGGAGGCGAGCCTGTTCGTCTTCGCCTTCTGCGCGGCGGTGGTGGGGGTGTCCGTGGGGCTGCACTTCGCGCTCGCCGCGCTCTTCCGCATCGACGCGGACACCGTGCTCATCACCTCCACGGCCACCATCTTCGGTCCGCCCTTCATCGGTCCGGTGGCGCGCGCGCTGCGCAATCGCGAGCTCGTGGTGTCCGGGCTCACCACGGGGCTCATGGGTTACGCGGTGGGGACCTACCTGGGCCTGGCCGTGGCCTGGCTGCTGCGGCCCTGAAGGCGACAGCAGCCGTCGTCTCCGCCGGTCCCACTGGCGCGGTTGGGTTCTGCTAGAGTCGGTGACTTCGGAGGTTCGCGTCCTGGTCATCTGCCTGCCCCAACCCGGCGCCATGGTGGGCGCCTATCGCATCATCGAGAAGCTGGGCCGGGGAGGCTCGGGCCACGTCTACAAGGCGGAGCGGGGCGGGCGCTTCTACGCCATCAAGGTGCTCGACACCCTGGAGGAGGGCGGCTGGTCCCGGCGCGAGCTCGCGGCCATGCTGCGGCTGAGCCTGGACAACGTGGTGCGCTTCAAGTCGTTCGACCGGTGGCCGGACGCGGAGGTGGGCTACCCGTGCATCGTCATGGAGTTCGTCCCCGGCCTGTCGCTGGAGGACTGGGCGCGGCGCCTCAATCCCCCGGTCCGCGCCGTGCTGACCGTCTTCCACAAGGCGGTGATGGCGCTCGAGGACATCTTCGAGCTCGGGGTGCTGCACCGGGACATCAAGGCGTCCAACATCCTCATCCGGGAGCCAGACGGCGAGCCGGTGTTGATCGACTTCGGCTTCAGCGCCGTGAGGGGAGACCCGACGCGGACGGTGCCGGGCCTGCTGCCGCCGGGAACGCCGGAGTACCGCAGCCCCGAGGCCGTGCGCTTCGCCCGGGGCGAGACCGGAGCGCTGACGTACACGTATGGCCTGTCCGACGAGCTGTGGGCGGCGGGGGTGCTGCTGTACTGGCTGCTCACGGACACGCTGCCCTTCGGCTCGCGGAACACGCCGGGATTGAATGACCGCATCCGCCTGGAGACGCCCCTCGCGCCCCACGTGCTCAACCCCCGGGTTCCCGAGGCGGTCAGCCGGCTGTGTCTGCGCATGTTGGAGAAGGAGCCCTGGGCGCGGTTTCAAACCCACGAGGCGCTCCTCGTGGCGGTGGAGGAACTGCTCGCGGCGTCCGAGGGGGAGGTGGGCTGGGAGCAGCCCTTGATCGACCCCGAGCCGCCGTGGCCAGCGGGGGAGGGCGGCTCGGACCCGGAGGGAGACGAGAGCGGGTTTCCCGGGAGGGCGCCCAGGCGGGGGCGGGGGGCCTGGGAGGAGCGTGGCGGGCCAGGGGTGGCTCCAGCCGGGGAGATGGCCTCGCGGGTGTGCTCGGTGGCGGATGCCGCCGGGGAGCAGCGCGTGCCGGACGGGAAGAAGACGCCGCGATGGGCGTGGGGGTGGGTGCTCCTGGGACTCGTGCTCGCGGTCTGCGCCGTGGCGCTCTGGCATCGGGCGTCCTACCCACCTGTTACGTCCACCCAGGGTAGGGGAACGAAACAGGCCGTGTTTGTCCATGAAATGGCGCGGACAGGGGAGCCATTCCAAGCTCAACCGGGCGCGGCGCCTGACAGGGCACAACCCCCCGCGTCATCCCAGACACCCATGTCCCATTCCGCCGATGTGAATCAGACACCATCCCGGTCCAATCCTCCCCGCGGTGAGGCGGGGCGTTCCTGCTGGAAGACGGCCGCCGTGGGCGCCCTGGCCGGTGCGGCGCTCGAGGGTTGCACGGGCGCGACGGCGCCCCAGGTGCGCCCCTCGCCGCCCCCCGTCATCGAGTGCCCCGCTGGCTGGAAGGACACCCATGAGCTGTTTGGACTGATCTTCATGGAAGTCGAGGTCGTGCAGCCAGGCACAGGCGGGGAATATGGAAGAGGCGTCGAGGTGAAGGAGGGTCCCTTGACCGTGGTATTGGACGAGCCTTGGATGCAGATGCCCCAAGGTACTGTCTTCACCGGGACATTGAAGTTTGGAGAGAATCGGATCTTCGGCCGCTTCGATCACGCCCGGACGCCAGACGGGCATCGCTATCCGATCTGCGTTCAAGCCTATCAATATGGGGAGGCCTCTTATTGTGCTCGTCCGGGAGTGGGCATCTGCCCGGCGACAGGAAGTTCGCCAGGACATTACCTGCTCTGGCAACGCTTCAGTGTGGCGCCGACGAAGGACTTCGGGGAAGAGGAATGACCCGCGGCGTCCTCCTGTGTCTGGTCTTGCTCTCGCGGAGTGTGCGCGCCGCCGAACCGCAACGGTTTTCCGACTGCGCTGCTGCGTCTTGGGTGGACCTGGGGGATGCCTCCTCTCCCTTCGTGCCCGAGGTTTGCGTCAGCCCGGACCAGCCGACCACCCTGGTTTTCGACACCCCCGTCGCATGGGGGGCGGTGAAGATCCAACCGGAGGAACGACTGGCGGACTGGGCACAGGGCAGGGAAGGTCGGAGCCTCATGGTGCTTCCCCGGGCGGAGTTTCCGCCAGGTGAGCGCGTCAAACTCTCGGTGCGCTTCTCCGGGGAGGCGGAACCCGTCTGGGTGGAGTTCTGGTTGGTGGGTCATCCGGCACGGAGCGCGCGGAGGGTGGAAGTGTCACACCACACGCGTCCGCCAGGGGGGACCTGGCGGGAGGCCGCCGAAGCGAGGAGCGAAGCGCGTCAGTGCCAGCAAGACAAAGCGCGTCTCCTGGCGGAGCGCGAGGCTCCGGGGGGGCTCATGGGCATCGCATGGCTCGAACGTGATGTGGACAGGCGATGGCAGGAGCTTTCTCAAGTCGGCGGGCGCTCTCCCGGAAGCGCGCTCCACGCCACGAAGGTCAGGAGCTACCGGCACGCGCAGAGTGTGGCGGTGCGGCTCCATCTGTTGAACGGCACCTCTGCTCCCTGGCGCGTGGCGGGCGCGGTGTTGACGGATGGCGCAGGGAGGAAGCTCGAGCTGTTGGCATGGCAGCAGGCGCCCCTTTCTCCGGGGTCCAGGGGGGTGGTCGTGGTCGGTGCCCAACGGGCTCCCGCCCCCCTGCGCTGCCCCTGCGAGATCGAACTCTGGGAAGAGGGGCGGGCCCGCACCGTCACCCTGAGGCAGGTGGCCTTTCCTTCCGCGAAGTAGTTTCCCCTCGGCTCACCATGTCCTGAGGTCGAGGTCGTGGCCCTCGAGGTGGCCGATGGCCCATGGGGGGCTTGAGACTAGACATCCTCATCGGGCAGGAGCGTGCGCAGTAGCTCGTCGTCGGGGCCAAGCGGGCGCCAGCCGCGAGGCGGCGGCGTGGCGAGGAGCGTCGCGCTGACCTGCCTTGCTCTGTCCTGGTGAGTATCAGGGGTGTAGGCAATCCACGAACTGAGCGCCTTGGCGACTTCGAAACGGTTGGCGTCATCCAGCACGGCCGGCCAGCCATTGGGGAGACCTTCGGACAGCTCGCGCACCAATTGTCCGCGCGCCAACCGCGTGAGTCGATGGCTCCGCTCCTCCTCGGCCACCAGTCCGCTGAACACCTGCACGGCGTTGATGTCATCCTCGCCGAGCGTCTGGGCTAGCGCCACCAACGAGGCGGTGGGATGGGCGTCGGCGAAGGCGGTGAGGGAGTCGTAACCCCGCTCGCGGACTCGCTCATACAAGCGGACCTTCCAGTTGCCCTGCCAGGAGCGTCCGTCGGTCATCGACCTCTCCAGGGGGTGAAGTTAATCGGGAGATCGTAGCGCTTCATATGAAACGCGACTCGTTCACCTTCTCCCGGGAGGCGCGACGCCGGTGCGGCCGCTCCGGTGCGTCGGACTCAGTCGTTGTGGCGAGGGCGCGTGGAGCCGCCCGTGTCCATCACGACACGCCATAGTCCGGCAGGGTGATGGCCTCGGCGGGGGGCGTCAGGAGCCGACCGAGGAGCTGGCGCACCCCGGGCGCGGTGGCGAAGCGCAGCACGGTGTGGCTCAAGG
Source organism: Cystobacter fuscus (assembly GCF_044360685.1). Taxonomy (GTDB): domain Bacteria; phylum Myxococcota; class Myxococcia; order Myxococcales; family Myxococcaceae; genus Cystobacter; species Cystobacter fuscus_C. The sequence goes on from NZ_CP043491.1 coordinate 4,858,827, forward strand.
CGATGCCGGCCCGGGTTTTCGGATTGGCGAGCCTCGGTGCCAACGAGGGCACATCCTGCGCCTGCGCGACGTAGGGGCGCATCACTCGCTCGTAGGCCGCGAACGCCTCGGCATGGTCCGCATGCCGGGACAGCTCTCCCGCGAGAACGTAGGCGCCCACCAGCGCCAGGCTCGTCCCCATGCCGCTGATGGGCGAGGCGCAATAGGCCGCATCGCCCACCAGCGCCACCCGCCCTCGCGACCAGCGGGGCATGCGCACCTGGCCAATCGCCTCGAAGTAGAAGTCCGTCGTCCCGGCCAGCCCCGCCAGGGCCCGAGGCACCTGCCACCCGGCATCGGCGAACACCCGCCGGAGCACGTCCTTCTGCTCGGCCTGTCCGAGCCGCTCATAGCCGCGGGGCGGACTGAGGAACGTCAACAAGGCCCGGGTCGTGCCGACGTTGTCCGGCCGCAGGACCAGGCTGCGGCTGCCCGGGGCGTTGTACCAGCGCGCCCAGTTGTCATCCGACGGCTCCCGGGGAATCGTGAAGTAGGCGATGTAGAGGCCCAGCGAGCGGATCCTCGCCTCGTCCCCGAACACGAGCTGCCGCGTCTTCGAGCCGATTCCATCCGCGGCGATGACGAGATCGAACTCGCGCTCGGGGCCGTGGAGGAAGCCCACCCGGACCCGGTTACCGGTGTCGGTGAGGGAGGCCACCCGATCGCCGAACAGGTACTCGGTGTCCTCCCGGGTGGCGTCGTAGAGGACCCGGGCGAGTTCGCCGCGCAGGATCTCCAGCTCGGCTGTCGGTCCCTTGCCATCCAGCGCCTCGGAGCTGATGCGCGCCTTCTCCCGCCCCTCCGAGTCCACGAAGGCGAGGCCTGCCTCATGGGTCGTCCGGGCGCGGATCGCCTGCTCGAGGTTCATCCGGCGCACGACCGCCTGCCCCGCGCCGCGCACGTCCACCGACTGTCCCCCGGTGCGCAGCTCCGGGGCCCGCTCGACGATGACCGGACGCATGCCGTGGCGTTTCAACCAGAACGCGAGCGCTGGACCGGCGATGCTGGCTCCGCAGATGAGGACGGTTCGTTCAGCCATGGGGTGGATTCCTTTTCGTGCCGCGGGTGGGTAGGGCGTACGGTGGGCGCTCAGGTGCCGGAGGGGCGCTCGAGCGCGGTGACATAGACGTCGATGACCTGGCCGAGGAACCGCTCGACCACGGCGCGGTCGGCCTCGCTCAGCCCGGACACGACCGCATCCAGGCTCATGAGTACCGGCATCAATTGCTGGATGACCCGGGCGACGGACGCCTCGGCCGGGACGACGAGCACCTTGCGGCGGTCCGCGGCGTCGCGTTCGCGCGAGACGTGTCCGGCCCGCTCCAGCCGATCAACGATGTGCGTGCTGGCCGCGGTCGACACCTCCAGGCGCGAGGCCAGATCGCTGGGGGTCAACGGCCCCTCGGAGACCAGGTGCTCCATGGCGGAGAGATCCGTCAGGTTGACGCCCAGGTGCTCGCCCATGCGCTGCTCGATCTTCCGCGTGAGGACCGCGATGAGCCGCAGGCGATCGCCGATTTCACCTCCCGCGAGTCGCAACTGCTCCAGCTCCGCCTCGGGCGGACCCGGGGGCGTACGACCTCTCGCCATGGCACCCTCAATATTGATTAAATTGGTTAGCTACCAAGTGGTTTGAATATAATGACCGTTAGCCAAGGGGCAAGGCAATCCGAGCCTGGGGCGGATTCGTCCCGAGAGCGGGGGAGACCCAGCAGGTCCGTTCCCGAGGACCTCCGGGGTGCATCCCGCCAGGTCGTGGCGCTAACCTGGTGCGCGGACGCGCCCCGGTGAAAGGCCCATGGCGAAGGCGATCTTCACGACCTCGGAGAGTTCCGCGTACGACGACCAGCCCGAGGTCCGTTACCACTTTCCGAAGACCTACTTGCGCCAGGCCGAGGCCGCCCTCGAAGATCTGGTCCTCTACTACGAGCCTCGCCGCACGCAGGGACCCCGGAGCACCACGGGCCGTCAGGCCTACTTCGCCGTGGCCCGGCTTGCGCGCGTGGAGCGGGACGAGGCCACACCCGACCACTACTACGCCTACGTCGAGGACTACCTCGAGTTCGATCGCCCGGTGCCCTTTCGGGAAGGAGACCTGTACTACGAGGGCGCCCTGCGCAAGCCGGACGGCAGCACCAACAAGGGCGCGTTTGGCCGCGCGGTCCGCAACCTCGACGAGGCCGAGTTCGAGGCCATCCTGCGCGCGGGCTTCACGCGGGAGCTCGAACCCTGGGAGCGGCTCGCCCCGGAGGTCGGGGAGCCCGCCATCACCTACGCGGAGCGGCCGATCGTCACCCAGGTGGTGTCACGGCCCTTCCGGGACGAGGCCTTCCGTCGCCACGTGCGCGAGGCCTATGACAACACCTGCGCCGTGTCGGGGCTGCGGCTCATCAATGGCGGGGGACGTCCCGAGGTGCAGGCCGCGCACATCCAGCCGGTGGCCCGGCACGGACCGGACTCGGTGCGCAACGGCCTCGCCCTGACCGGCACCGTGCACTGGCTCTTCGATCGAGGGCTCATCTCCGTCGATGACGACCACCGGCTCCTGGTGGCCCGCGGCGAACTGCCCGAGGGCATGGGCGGGTTGATCCAACCCCATCGTCCCTTGCGGCTGCCCCAGCGGCAGGAGTGGTGGCCCCACGCCAGCTACCTGAGATTCCACCGGGAGCACGTCTTCAAGGGCCCGTGATTGACCGCCCTATCTGGCCGCGAGCAAACCACCGAGGTTCACGGTACGTTTCTCCTCCGCGGAGTTGTTGCCCTCGGGCCGCCATCCACCGGAAGCTCATTGAGCCCCGCCAGTTGCCGGGCCCGCGCGAGAACGCCCTCGTGCTGCTCCCGTAGCGCGGGGGGAATTTTCTGAGAACGTGTTCGCCGCTCGAAGCTGGCGAGAAGCTCCGCGGTCTTGCGCTTCCCCACCAAGGAGTCCTTGCTGGCCCGCGCTGACCAACCACAGACCAGCAGGCGGCAGTCTATCGAGGAATAGCCGAGTTTCTCCATCCGCCGGAGGTATGGCGAGAATCCTCTCCATGGTCCCGTGCAGGTGATCATGAGCAGGTCCTCGGTGATTCGCCTCCGCAGTTCCAATTTCTCGGACGCGGTTCGTGCTTCGGCGACGATTCGCTTCTCGAGTTGCTTGTAGGCCCGGACCTTCTCGGCGATGGGGGCGTCGCCTAGAGCGCGAAAGAGGTTTCCGCGTTCCTGTCCCCAACGCAGGAACCGCTCCTGGGTTTCTCGCGTCAGAGTCCGGGGCATGGCAGGCGCGCTCCGTTCCATGTGTAGATGGCTTCAGGCCAGAAGCCCTGCGCGGAACAATAGGCGAGACAAGAGCCGCAGCGCGTATAACCAGCTACGTGGCCGGACAATTTCTCGCCCCCCTCCGTCACGCACTTCGCATAATGCTCCGCGCACCGATCGTGGGAGTCGTCTTCAGGCTGATCGGCTTTCTTCCCCAGCGCGTTGTTCGCGCCAAGGGGCTTCAAGGATTCAGTTGCCGCGGGCTTGGGAGGCGCCTTCCCCAATTGTTCACAGGCCGCTTCCGAGCCTTTCTGGCACATGCAGTCGAGCGTACTTGCACAACCAGGACCCGGCCCAGGTCCCTGAGATTGACAGAGTTGATATCGACTCGCTGAACAGCCCAGGAGACACGGAGAGAGCAGCACCCACCATATTGAGTAACGCATGCGCTGGCCCCCCGGCAGCCGGTGCTCGAACATCATGGCCGCTCGAAGATGAGGGCGCTTCGTGGGGAAGTCACGCGGCAGCATCGACGTGCGTCGCGCCTTGTCGGGCAGCCAATAACCCGAAGCCGCACGGCCGCTCGCGGAGTCGCCTTTTCACCAAGGACTCGCGCTGGTCTCCAAAAACAAACCGCGCCCTCTCCGTGAGGAGAGGACGCGGCGGGGAAACTCCAACCGTCGGCCTTGCTTCAGGGCGACGGAGCGGGGAGGACGGGCTCCCCGTGGTGCGGCTCGGCCTCGGGCTTCGTCTCCCCCCGCAGCCGCTGCATCAACACATACAGGCCGGGGATGAAGAGGAAGTTGACCACCGTGGACACCAGCATTCCGCCGAACACCGCCGTGCCCAGCGAGTTGCGTGAGGCGGCGCCCGCGCCCGTGGCCGTCATCAGCGGCACCACGCCCAACAGGAACGCGATGGACGTCATCAGGATGGGCCGCAAGCGCACCGCCGCTGCCTCCACCACCGCGTCCGCCGCGCTCTTGCCGCTCGCGCGCAGCTGCTCGGCGAACTCCACGATGAGGATGGCGTTCTTGCTCGCCAGACCCACCAGCATCACCAGTCCCACCTGGCAGAACACGTCGTTGGCGTAGCCCCGCGCCAGCTGCAACCCGATGGCGCCCATGATCGCCAGTGGCACCGACAGGATGATGACGAAGGGCAGGGTGAAGCTCTCGTACTGCGCCGCGAGCACCAGGAACACGAACAGGATGCCCAGGCCGAAGATGATGACCGTCTGGCCTCCGCTCTCCTTCTGCTCGAGACTGATGCCCGTCCACTCCGCGCTCATGCCCTGCGGCAGCCGCTCCTGGGCGAGCGACTCCATCGCCTCGAGCGCCTGGCCCGAGGAGACGCCCGGCGCGCCCTGGCCGTTGATCTCCGCCGAGCGGAACAGGTTGTAGTGCCGGATGACCTGGGCGGACACCGTGGGCGTCACCTTCACCAGCGACTCCAGGGGAATCATCGCGCCGCTGTCACTGCGCACGTAGAACGAGCCGATGTCCTCGGGCGTGTCGCGGAACTGCTGCTCGGCCTGCATGTACACGCGGTAGGTGCGGTTGGCGTAGTTGAAGTCGTTGACGTACTGGCTGCCCATGTAGATCTGCATCGTGCTGAAGATCTGCTCCACGGGCACGCCGAGCGCCTTGGCCTTCTGCCGGTCCACCTCCACGTCGAGCAGCGGCGTGTCGGCGTTGAACGAGCTGAACACGCCGCGCAGCCGACCATCCTCGTTGCCGCTCGCCATCAGGTCCTGCGTGGCCGCCGCGATCTCATCCAGCGTGCGCGTGCCCGCGGTGTCCTGGACGATGTACTGGAAGCCGCCCACGCTGCCCACGCCGCGAATGGCCGGAGGCTGGAAGGGCAGCACGCGCGCCCCGCCGATGCGGCTGAACGGCCCGCGCAGCCGCTCCACGAGCGCCGCCACGGACTGCTCCTTGCCGAGCCGCTCCTCCCACGGTTTGAGCAGGGTGAAGACGGTGGCGTAGTTGGAGCCGTTGCCCTGCATGGAGAAGCCACCGATGGCGAACATGGTGACGACCTCGGGCTGCTCCTTGAGCACGTTCTCCACGTCCATGAGCACCTTCTCCGTCTGGGCGAGCGACATGCCCTCGGGGCCCTGGATGGAGGTGATGATATAGCCCTGGTCCTCGTCCGGGATGAAGCCGGTGGGCGCCGAGCGGAAGAGCAGCCCCGTGGCCGCGATGCACAAGAGGAAGGCGCCGAGGATGAGCAGCGGATAGCGCAGCACGGCGTGCAGGCCGCGGCTGTAGGTGTCGCGCGTCCAGTCGAGCGCCTTGTCCACCATGCGGAAGAAGACCCACTTCTCCCCCTGGTGGTGGCGCAAGAGGCGCGCGCTCAGGGCGGGCGTCAGCGTGAGGGCGCAGAAGGTGGACAGGCCCACGGACGCGGCGATGGTGAGCGCGAACTGGCGGTAGATGGCGCCCGTGGTGCCCGGGAACAAGGCCACGGGGACGAACACCGCCACCAGCACGATGGAGATGGCCACCACCGCGCCCGCCACTTCCTTCATGCCCTCGCGCGCCGCCTCGAAGGGCGACAGGTGGCGCTCGGCCATGAGCCGCTCGATGTTCTCGATGACCACGATGGCGTCGTCCACCACGAGACCCGTGGCCAGCGTCAGGCCGAACAGGGTGAGCGTGTTGATGGAGAAGCCCATCAGGTAGACGAAGGCGAAGGTGCCCACCAGCGACACCGGCAGGGTGATGGCGGTGATGAGCACGCTGCGCCAGCCATGCAGGAACAGGAAGATGACGAGGATGACGAGGGCGATGGCCTCGATGAGCGTGTGCACCACCTCGTTGATGGAGGCGCGCACCGCGAGCGTGGTGTCCGTGCCCGTCTTGAACTCGAGCCCCGGGGGGAACTGCTTGCCCAACCGCTCCAGCTCCCGGTACACGCCGTCGCGCACGTCGAGCGCGTTGGCGGTGGGCAACTGGAAGATGGCCAGGCCCACGCCCGGCCTGCCGTTGAAGCGCAGGAGCGTGCCGTAGTTCTCCGCGCCCATCTCCACGCGGCCCAGATCCTTCACGCGCACGAGCTTGCCGTCCGTGTTGCGCTGGACGACGACCTCGCCGAACTCCTCGGGCTCCATGAGCCGGCCACGGGCGCGCACGGCGATCTGATAGGGCTGCTCGGTGGCGGAGGGCGGCTGGCCCACCTGGCCCGCGGCCACCTGGAGGTTCTGCTCCTGGAGGGCGCGCGTCACGTCCTGGGGCGTGAGGCCGCGGCTGGCGAGCTTGGACGGGTCCAACCACAGCCGCATGGAGAACTTGCGCTCGCCGAAGATGCGCACCTCGCCCACGCCGCGCACGCGCTTGATGGCGTCCTTGAGGTTCACGTCCGCGTAGTTGCTCATGAACTTCGCGTCGTAGCGGTTGTCGGGGCTGGACAGGCCCACCGTCAGGAGCATCTGGCTGGAGGCCTTGTTCACGACGATGCCCGTCTGGTTCACCAGCGAGGGCAGGCGCGAGGCGGCGCGGCTCACGCGGTTCTGCACGTCGACGGCCGCCACCTCGATGTCGCGCGTGGGCTCGAAGGTGACGGTGATGGAGCTGGTGCCGTCATTGCTGCTCGTGGAGGACATGTAGCGCATGCCCTCCACGCCGTTGATCTCCTGCTCGAGCGGAATGGTGACGGCGCTCTCCACCACCTCGGCGCTCGCGCCGACGTAGGTGCTGGTGACGGTCACCTGGGGCGGTGCCAGGTCCGGGTACTGGGAGATGGGCAGGGTGGGAAGAGCGACCACCCCCGCCAGCGTCAGCAGGATGGAACAGACGGCGGCGAAGACGGGTCTGCGGATGAAGAAGTCGACGAACACGGCGGTGAAGCCCTCATTCTCTCGGCGCAAGCCGGGCGCGGCGTCCCAGGGGGGCGCGCCCGGCTTCCACGGGTGTGACTAGCGGCTGCCCCCGGCGGCACCACCGCCACCGTTGGCTTGGATGGCCTTCTCGGCCTGGGCGGGCGACGCGGCGGGCGCCGACTCCTTGACCTTCACCGGCGAGCCATCGCGCAGCGCCTGCAGCGAGCTGACGGCGACGCGATCTCCCGGCTGGAGGCCCTCCTCCACGACATAGGCCATGGCGCCGAGCGCGCCGAGCTGGATGGGCCGGCGGTTGACCACCGTCTTCCCCTCCTTCTCCGACACCACGAGCGCGAAGGGCTGGCCGCTCTGGCGCAGCACGGCGAGCGCGGGAAGCCTCAGCGCGCTGCGCGTGGAGTAGATGACGCGCGCGCGCACCAGCTCGCTCGGGCGCAGGCCCACGGTGTTGCGGAAGGCGGCCTTGACCTCCACCAGCTGCGTGCGCGGGTCCGCCTGGGGCGCCACGAAGAAGATGGGGCTGGAGACGAGCACCTGTCCGTTGGAGTCGAGCACCTCGAGCGGCGTCTCGGGCCGCAGCGAGCGCGCGCGCTCGGAGGGCACCGCCACGCTCACTTCCAGCACGTCCGCCTGGGCCACGCTGGTGAGCGGGGTGGTGGTACCCACGAAGTCACCCAGGCGCACGAGCACGTCACCCACCGTGCCGCCAAAGGGCGCGCGCACGGTGTTGTACTGCAGCTGCACCGCGCGCTGCGTCTCCTGGGCCGCCGCGGCGCGCGTGCTGGCCTCCAGCGCGTCCACCTGCGCCCGCGCCTGCTCCAGCTCCTGGGCGCTGGCGAGGCCCTCCTTGTAGAGCGACTCGATGCGGGCGCGCGTGCGGCGCGACTGCTCGAGGTTCACCTCCGAGGAGGCGCGCTGGGCCCGGGCGCTGTCGAGCGCGGCGCTCGCCTCGCGCGAGTCCACGTCCAGGAGCGCGTCTCCCTGCTCCACCTTCTGGCCAGGACGCACGTGGATCTTGCGCACGTAGCCGGGCACCTGCGACAGCACGTTGACGCTCTGCCGCGACAGGAGCGTGCCCAGGTACTCCCCGGTGTCACGCACCTCGCCCGGCGCCAGCCGCACCACCTCCACCTCGCGCGGCGGCGGAGGCGGCTTGGCGGGAGGCTTGCCACCACATCCCACGCTCCCCGCCAACATCGCGGCTCCCCAGACTCCCATCATCATCGCCTTCAGGGGGCGTCCCTTGTTCACCAGTCGCACCGGGCCTCCGTCAAGAATGCGTCCAGGCGTGCCTGGACGAGCTCGAATTCACGCAGAGCCAGCGACAGCTCCGCCTGCCGCAACGCCGCTCCGCTCTGCACCAATTCCAAACTGCTCCCGCGGCCCACCTCGTAGGCGCGACGGGTGAGTTGATCCGTCCTCGCGGCCAGTTCCCGCGACGCGGCCGAGGTCTTCACCAACGACTCCGACACCCCCACGTTGCGCTTCGCCCGCGCCACCTCCACCTCCACGTTGCGCCGCGTGCTCTCCAACGTCTCCGCCGACTGCTGCTCCACGCCCCGGCGCTCGCGCACGAGCCCTCCCCGCAGACCGCCCTCCCAGATGGGCACGGCCAGCACGGCGGCGAGGCTCCAGGTGGTCAGCGTCGCCGGCGCCGGATTCGACGTCGTGTAGCCGTTGAGGTTGCTGCTCAGAGACAGGGTGGGGAGGTAGCCCGCCGTGGCTTGCTGCCTGCTGTCCCGGGCCGAGTGGAGCTGGGCACGCGCCGACTCCACGTCCGAGCGCTTGTCCGCACTCTCCAGGGCGGAGCACTCACTCACCGCCTGATCCACCAACCCCTGGAGCTGGAAGGTGGGCTCCACACCCACCTCCTGGGGAAGGCCGAGCGCGAGGCCGAGGGCCTCGCGGGTGCGGCGCAGCTGCTCGTCTCCGGAGATGAGGGCCTGCCGGGCGATCTCCACGTCCTGCTGCACGCGCACCACGTCGAGCTGGGTGCCCACGCCGAGCTGGAAGGAGCGCTCGGTGAGCGCCGCCCGCTCGAGGGCCCGGAGCAGGCCGACGCGGTTGAGCTCGGCCGAGCGCTCGGCGGCCACCGTGGCCACGAGCGAGCGGGCGAGCCCCAGGGTGAGGCGCCGCTGCACGTCCTTCAGGCTCTCCCGGGCGCTCGTCTCGGCGAACTGGGCCGAGTGCAGCCCGCGCCAGGCGCTCACGTCCACCAGGGACTGGGTGAGTGACGCCGTGGCGCTCGCCAGCGGCACCGTGGGAGTGGGCTGGTTGCCCTGGGGGATGATGGGCGCGCCGGTGAGGCCCACGGCGAGGCCCGGGTGGAGCAGGTCCGTCGAGACGCCCGCGCTCAGGCGCGCATTGGGCAGGAGCGCCGACAGGGACTGACGCCAGCGGCCCTCGGCGCGCTGCACGTTGGCCTCGGCGGTCCTCAGGTCCGTGGAGCGCTCGCGCACCAGCGCCAGGGCCTCCTGCCACGTCGCCACCCTCCGGGAGGCGGGCTCCACCGGAGCCAGCATCGGATCATTCACCTGGGGTTGGAACGGCGGGGGCGCGGCCGTCGGCTCCTGCGCCACCGCCAGGGGCGGGGCCGCGGTGAGCGCGAGGACGAGAAGGGCGAGACGGGAAGTCATACGGGGACGGACACCCAGAAAGAGTTGACGCGGTGCGTGTCGTCCGGGTGACCCCCGGAAGAACCGGCGCGTTGCGGCGGTTGACAACTATTGTCGACCACAAGCATTGTCTACGTCAAATGAGTCTCTGTGAGCAACTCGCTTCTGTGCGCCGGGGCACGCACCGGCTGTTGGTCCGCCGCTTGAGTTCGCGGACGCGCCGGTCGTTGCACCAACTGGTGGCCCTGAAGGTCATCGCCCTGCGGGGGGTGCACACCCAGGCGCAACTGGCGGAGCGGCTGCTCATCGACGCCCCCGCCGTGAGCCGGCTGGTGGATCGGCTCCAGGAGGACGGGCTGGTGACGCGCGAGGCGGGAGCGGATCGCCGCTGTGTGCGGCTCCAGGTGACCAACGCGTGCTGGCCGGAGGTGGAGGTGCTGGAGGACGAGGTGCGGCGCGTGGACGAGGAGGTGGCGAAGCACCTGACGGCCGAGGAGATGAGCGAGTTGAAGCGCCTGCTGGACAAGGTGCACGTGGCGCTCGGTGCGAACACGGCCGTCAACGAGAAGCAGCTCGCGGAGTGAGCCGGTTGAGGCCGCCCCCGGGTTCCCTCATCATGAGGGGACCTTCCGAGGAGGCCGCCCGATGAAGACGCTGCTCGCCGTGCTCCCACTCGCCCTGTCCGGACAGCTGCCCGCCCAGGGCGCGGAGAACGTGGCCCCGGCGGAAAGCCCTCGGATGACGATCATCCGGTTCGAGGATGTCGCCGTGCGCCCCTCGACGCTTCCGGTGGAGAGCCCTCGGCGCACGGTCATCGGGTTCGAGGATGACGCGCTGGACCTGCTCGATCCGCCCACGGACCGGACCGGGTGCTTCCGGCGCCCCAGCATCCTGGTACGGGTCCGCGAGGATTTCGACGGCAAGGTGATGCAGTCGGCGGACGAGATGTAGTCCGTCAGTAGCCCGCCGCCTTGTCGACGACGTTGAGCAGAGGCTCACCCTTCTCGAAGCGCTCGAGGTTCTTCAGGAAGAGCACCACGGCGTCCTCGCGCCAGGTGGGCGTTTGATCCGCGCAGTGCGGTGAGAGCAGGACGTTGTCGAGCCGCCAGAAGGCATGTCCCGCCGGGAGCGGCTCGGTCTCGAAGACATCCAACGCGGCCCCGCGCAGGCGTCCTTCCTCCAGGGCCTTCACCAGCGCCGGCTCGTCCACGGTGCTACCGCGGCCGATGTTGAGGAGCACGGCGCCCGGCTTCATGGCGCGCAGCTCCGGCTCACCCATCAGCCGATGCGTTCCGGACGTGTGGGGCAGGGCGAGCAGCAGGTAGTCCGAGGCGGCGATCATCTCGTGCCCGCGCTCGAAGGGGAACAGCTCGTCCACGAGTGGGTCCCCCGCGCTGCGCGACGGCTGGCGCCGGCAGGCCAGGATGCGCATGCCGAAGGGCCTGGCCCGTTCCGCCACCGCGCGGCCGATGTCCCCATACCCGAGGATGCCCAGGGTCTGTCCGCGCAGCTCCACGGGCGAGAACTGTTCCCAGCGCGCCTCGCGCTGCTGGCGCACCAGGCGGCGCAGATCCTTGGCGAAGAACAACATCGCGGCCAGGGCGAACTCGGCGAGCGAACCGCTGTAGACGCCCTTGGAGTTGGTGAGGGGAAGGGGACTCTGGAGGATCTCCTCGAAGAGGAGGTTCTCCACCCCCGCGGAGAGCGCGTGGATCCACCGCAGGGAGCGGGCCCGTGGCAGCAGCGCGCGCAGCACCTCCTTCTTCTGCACGCCGAGCAGCAACACCTGGGCCTGCTCGATGGCCGGGGCCAGTTGCTCCTCGGAGAGGCCGACGGTGAGGCGCAGGCCCGGAGCCAGCCGCCGCAGGGCGGACACGGAGGGGGAGGAGGGATCCGCGAGGACCAGCAGCTGTTCGACGTTCATGGGCCGCCGACCCTATCAGTCCCATGCCGACTCGCCTGGGTGACCGTGGACCTGCCTTCGCCAGGGCCTGCTGGTCCATGGGGCAGTGGACCCCTACCTTATGCTCATCGGGGCTCCTGGCCTCGACGGGAGGGGGTAACCCGATTGGGGGTAGGGCATGGCTGATGGGCTCCCGGACAGCACCGACAATCCCTCTTCGAGCCCGGCGCCACGAAGTCAGACCGCCGGGTTGGATGATTCCGAGTTCGATGATTCCCTCCTGCGGGCCGTGGCCGACGGCCCCGCCTTGTTCCGCAAGCCAGCCATCGGGGAACGGCTGGGCGGCTCGGATGGGCGGCGCTTCGAGATCCTCGGAGAGCTGGGGCAGGGGGGCATGGGGCAGGTGTTCCGCGCGCGCGACGCGGAGCTGCAGCGGGTGGTGGCGCTCAAGTTCTTCCGGCCCCGGGCGGATGCCGGAGCCAATGGCTCCTCCCTGGAGCTGTTGCGGCAGGAGTCGCGGGCCATCGCGCGGTTGGATCACGAGAACATCATCCGGGTCTTCGACGTGGCCGAATGGGTGGGCGCTTCGTGGGAGCCCCGGATTCCCTTCCTCATCATGGAGTGCTTGGAGGGTGAATCGCTCGCGTCCTTGTTGCGGCGGGAGCGGCGGCCAGGCGTGCGGCGTGCCCTGGAGGTGATGGAGGGGGTGGCGGCCGGCCTGGCGCACGCGCACGAGCGTCACGTCCTCCACCGCGACCTCAAGCCGAGCAATGTCTTCATCAGTCCCCAGGGGCGCGTGAAGCTGTTCGACTTCGGGCTCGCCTGGTCTCGTCTCGCCGGCGATGCCGCCTCGGCCTTCCTGCCCATGGCCGGGACGCCCGCCTATATGTCCCCCGAGCAGTGGCGGGGAGGCGCGCAGGACGCGCGCAGTGATCTCTGGTCCGCGGGTCTCCTGCTGTACGAGCTGCTGTGTGGGGAGCTGCCCTATCCGTACGACGGGCTGGATGCGCTGCGCGAGCACGTCACCTCGTCCGAGCCGGTGCCCTCGGTGCGCCTCCGCTGTCCGGAGGTGCCCGAGGAGGTGGAGGCCCTGGTGGCCTCGCTCCTGGCGAAGGCGCCCGAGGCGCGTCTGCCTTCCGCCCATCAACTCCTGGCGCGGCTGCGCCAACTGCAGGAGGGCCTGGGTCCCTGGCGCGAGGAACCCCGGGCGGTGGTGCCGCAGCGCCGGGCGGTAACGCTGATGTCCTGCCTCCTGGTGGGCGCGCAGGGAGTGTCCGAGACGTCCGATCCCGAGGACCTGAGCGAGCTGGAGGCCACCTTCCACAAGCGCTGCTCGGAGATCATCCAGGCACATGGGGGCTCCATCACGAGCTGCATGGGGGAGGAAGTGCTGGCCTGCTTCGGCTACCCGGTGGCCCACGAGGAGGATGCCGAGCACGCCGTGGCGGCGGCGCTCGAACTCTCCGCGGACGGGCTCACCCTCCAACTGGGCCTGCATACGGAGACGGTGGTGTTGGATGACGGTCTTCCTCAGCTTCATGGCCGCGCGCCCACCATCCAGGGCGAGGCGCCCCGCATCGCCGCGTGGCTCGCCCGCCAGGCCCGTCCCGGCACCGTCGTCCTCAGCCCGGCCACGCATGCCCTGGTGCGGCCAGCCTTCGACGCTTCTCCCCTCGGCGAGCGCTCGTTCGAGGGGTTGTCCAAGGCGCGCTCGATGCCGCTGTGGCGGGTGGAGCGCGCGCGAGAGACGGTGTTCCGCTTCGATCGCACGCTGGCCGCCGGGGCGCTCACCCCCCTGGTGGACCGGGACGAGGAGCTGCGCCGGCTGCTCGGCTTCTGGAAGGAGGCCCAGGAAGGCCGAGGCTCCTTCGTGCTGCTCTCGGGTGAGGCGGGCCTCGGCAAGTCCCGGCTCCTCGAGGAGCTGCGCCAGCGAATCCCGCCGTCCTCGTGCATCCTCCTGCGCTGCCAATGCTGGAGCCAGTACACCCAGAGCGCCTTCCACCCCATCATCGAGATGATGCAGGGGCTGCTCCGGCTGGCTCCGGAGGGCTCGCCCCAGGACAACCGCCGCGTGCTGGACGCCCGCCTGACGCAGTGGGGCCTGGACGAAGAGCAGCGGGAGCTCCTCGCCGCCTTCCTCTCGCTCCCCTCGGGGGGCGCCGCTCCACGCTTCCCCCTGTCGCCGGAGCAGCGAAAGGAGCGCACCCGTGAGGCGCTCACGGCGCTGCTGCTCCACCAGTCCCGCACGCGGCCCGTGCTCGCCCTGGTGGAGGATCTGCACTGGGCGGATCCCTCCACCCGGGAGCTGCTCGACATGGTGCTCAGCCGGATGGAGCACGCGCGGGTGCTCGTCGTCGCGAGCACCCGCGACGCGGACGGCTCCGGACTTCACGCCGAGCGGCTGTCCTTCCACCACCTGGCGTTGAATCGGCTGCCAGCGCCCCTCACGGCCCGTCTGGTGTGCGAGGCCGCGGGAACGGCCTTGCCGGAGGAGACGGTCCACCTGCTGGTGGAGAAGACGGAAGGAGTGCCCCTCTTCGTGGAGGAGCTGACGCATCAGGTGGCCGCCGGCGGCAGCGTGCCCTCACTGCCCCTCACCCTGAATGGGTTGCTGCTGGCCCGGCTGGACGCGCTGCCGGTGCGGCTCAAGACCCTGGCCCAGCTCTGCGCCGTGGTGGGCCGCGGCTTCACCCGGACGTTGATGACGTCGCTGACCCGGCGCGAGCCATCCTCGTTGCGCGAGGACCTGGGCGCGCTGGTAACCGCGGGTCTGCTCCAGCGGAGTGAAGACGTGGAGGAGGGCGTCGCCTACCAGTTCCGCCATGCCCTCTTCCAGGAGGCCGCCTACCAGTCCCTTCCCCGGGGCCCCCGGCGTCACCACCACCGGCGGATCGCCCAGGCCCTGGAGGAGCAGTTCCCCAAGGTGGTGCAGACCCAGCCGGAGTTGCTCGCCCACCACTACACCGAGGCCGGGGTCCCCACGCGGGCCCTCGTCTATTGGCGGAGCGCCGCGCAGCGCGCCCTGCAGCGCTCGGCGAACCAGGAGGCCGTGAACCACCTGAACCAGGCGCTCACGCTGCTCGGCACCCAACCCGACACGCCCCAACGCACCCAGCAGGAATTGCAGCTCCTCTCCCTCCTGGGCATTCCACTGACCCAGGTGCGCGGCTTGAGAGCCCCCGAGGTGAAGCGCACCTACGCCCGGGTGCGTGAGCTGATCCCCCTCGTGGGCGACGCGCTACCGACCCTGGAGGTGTCCTACTGGGGGTCGTTCTCCTATTCCTACTGCCGCGCCGAGTACCGCGAGGCCTACACCCTGGGCGAACAGCTCGTGGAGGTGGGCTCCCGCCAGCGGCACCAGGAGCTGCTCGTCCTGGGCTACCGCATGATGGCCAACATCCTCTTCATGTGGGGGCGGATGCGCGAGGCACTCGACTACGCGGAGCGCGCCGTGGCGTGCTCGGACTTCTCCCTGGAGGAGCATATGCGCCTGGCCGTGCGGCACTGGGTAGACCCCACCGCGGTGGCGCTCGCCCACGGCGCCCTCATCCAATCCGTGGCCGGCAACCACGACAGGGCCCTGCGCTGGGGCCGGGACGCACGTCTACTCGCCGAGCGCATCGGTCATCCCCTGACGCACGCCTATGTGCTCCTCTATTCCGCGGTGGCCAGTCAGTTCCAGGGCGATGCGCGGAGGACCCTCGCGCTGGCCGAGGCCTGTCTCGAGCTGGTGCGCGAGCACCGGGTGCGCCTGCTGGTGGAATGGGTGATGTGGGTCGGCATGCTGCGCGCCTGGGCGCTCTCCGAGCTGCAGTTGCCCGAGGCGGGCCTGGCGCAGATGCGCCTGGGGTTGGGCCGGTGGCGCCTCGTGGGCCTGCACGCGGCGATACCCCACTTCGTGGGCCTGCTGGCGCAGGTGCACCTGCGGCGGCGGCGGCCCCAGGAAGCCCTGCGCGCGGTGAACGAGGCCCTGCGATGGGTGGAGTCGACGGGCGAGCGCTTCTTCGAGGCGGAGGTGTACCGCGTCGGCGCCCAGGCGTGGCGGGAGCTGGGCGACGAGGCCCGGGCACTTGAATTCCTCGAGCGGGCCGTGCACATCGCGCGGGAACAGGGCGCCGGGCTGTTCGAGCAGCGCGCCCTGCTGCTCCTGGAGTCACACGAGGCGCGGCCCGGGGAAGCGGCGCGGCACGCACACGAGTGAGCCGGAGCCCACCGCGTCGGGCGCCGCCTCCCTTCAGTGGACGGCCACCGCCTGCTCGCGCCCGGAGACGCGCGAGCGGGTGGGGGGGCGCGAGTGCTCGATGAGGTGATCGGCGAAACGATCCGCGAGCGCCGCGATGGTGAGGCTCGGGTTGACGCCCGTGGGGCCCGGCAACACCGAACCATCCGCCACGTAGAGGCCGGGGTGGTTGAAGACCTCGCCATGGGAGTCCACCACGCCTTCGGCCACGGAGCGGCCCATGGGGCAGCCCCCGAGCGGGTGCGCGACGATGATGCGGCTGAGGTAGCTGAGCGGGTTCCGGATGAACCGTCCCCCGAGCACGCGGGCCACCCGGGCCATGGTCCGCTGCACGCGCTGGAAGTAGGCCGACGAGCCGCGCATCTTCCAGTCCACCGTCAGCATGTCCGCCTCGTTGAGGGACATGCGCCCGGTGGGCAGATCCCGGCCCATGGCGAGCAGTGGCAGTGAACTGGAGGAGCCCACGCAGTCGCCAATCGCATCGGCGATCTCCGCGCTCACGTCGGTGTCCTTGTTCAAGCCGAGCCA
This sequence comes from Cystobacter fuscus, assembly GCF_044360685.1. GTDB lineage: Bacteria > Myxococcota > Myxococcia > Myxococcales > Myxococcaceae > Cystobacter > Cystobacter fuscus_C. The sequence continues at coordinate 4,875,230 of NZ_CP043491.1, forward strand.
GCTCTGGGCGAGCCGGAACCCCAGCCGGGCGAGGCGGTGCGTGAGGGCGGCCTGGTTGAGTCCTTCGTGGAGCCAGTTGACGAACTCCGGGTAGCCCGCGTCCTGGATGTAGAAGCCACGGCCGGTGCCCCCTTGGGACGCGTCGCGAATGCGCAGGCTGCTGGTGATGACCGGGCCATGGCCCCCATCGAGCAGGCGGGGCTCGTATCCCCGGTTGCCCTTCTGGACGCACTTGGAGACGAAGGACACCAGGTCGCCATTGCCGCTGAACTGCGTGCCGAGCCGGGTGCTGAGCCCCGGCAGCGCCGCCTGGTTCTTGAGCAGCAGAAACGTGGTGCCGAAGGTGCCCGCCGACAGCACGAGCTTGTCCGCCGTGATGATCCTGCCCCGCTGGTCGGACAGGGGCATCGGGGGAGGCTCGCCCTCCCGGGCCTGGGAATGGTCCAGGTACTCGACGGCATAGCCGCCGCGCTCATGCCAGAAGGAGCGCACCTCGCAGCGTGCGCGCAGCTCCGCCCCGGCCCGTTTGGCGGCCGACAGGTACGTGTAGTCGAGCGTGTTCTTGCTGCCGTAGTTGCAGCCGATGTCGCACTCGCCGCACAGCCGGCACGTCAGGCGGGTGCGCCCGTGCAGGTTGCCCTGGGGCTCGTGGATGGGCTCGCCCGGGATGGGGAGCTGTCCAGGGTTGCCGAACGTCACCGCCAGGGGCGGCAACTCCCAGTCGGCCTTGAGCCCCATGCGCTCGGCGGCGAGCTTCATCGCGATCGTCTTGGCGGTGCGGCGGTAGGGCTCCTGATTGAACGGGTAGCGCTGGGCGCCGAGCATCTTCTCCACGGCGTCGTAGTGTGACTCCAGCTCCTCGCGGTTGACGGGCCAGTACTCGTAGCCCTCGTGGCGGGGAGACTCGCGCACGAAGGTCTTCTCGTCCTTGCGCAGCAGCACGTTGGCGTAGATGAGCGAGCCCCCGCCGAGCCCGCTCGACACCACGCCCGCGAGCCCGGGGAAGGACCAGATGTTGAAGAGCCCATGCAGCCCCTGGTGGGGATCCCAGAAGTTGCGGCGCATGCCATAGGGGCTGCGCGGGAACGAGCCGGGGGGATAGGCCTTGCCCCGCTCCAGGAGACAGACACGCAGGCCCGCCTCGGCCAGCCGCCAGGCCATCACCGAGCCGCCAAAGCCAGACCCCACGATGATGACATCGAAATGTTCTCGTCGTTGTTGTCTCGGACTCATGGGAATTCCATTCGCGGGGAGATAGGGATGAAGGGCTGGCCCGCGTGCCGGGGAGCGAGCACCCGGGGGGCGTAGAGCCGCCAGAGGGAGCCGAGGAAGAACTCGCCAAAGCGCAGCCGGGTCTGGAGACCCATGGGCTCCGGGAGGCGGGAACCCATGGAGGCCACGAGCGCGAGCAGATCCCGGAGCCCCAGCGAGAGCACTCCCGCGCCCACGAGCGGGCCGCGCTCGTCCTCGCCCTCGTGGAGCCGGCAGGAGAGCCGGGTGGTGTCGCGCCACAGGTCCCAGCCATGGTCGTCACGGACGGTCTTGGTGCCCGACAGGTAATACGCGCGCCCTCCGCTCACGAAGGGCAGGCCATAGGTCATCAACCGGATCCCCGGTGTGTCTCCGGGCCGGAACAGGTTGAAGCGCCCCCGCTCCACGAGCAGCTCCTGGCCGAAGGGCGAATAGGAGGCACGGGCCAGCAGCCGGGCCGTGTGCGCCGGGTTCTCGACGAAGGCCTCCACGTCGTCCACGAGGATGGTGGCGTGGAAGGTGAAGGGCGTGCGCCGGCCCCGGGCGGCGCCCTGGCGGGGGTCCGTGGTTCCCAGCGCCAGCCCCCCCGACATGGTCTCGCGGAAGAAGAGCTCGGGGGCGGTGTCCTGGATTTCTCGATCTTCGTTCATCGTCATGCGCGCTCCTGAACGGGCCGGTTCAACTCGGCCTGGATGAGGGGGAAGATGTCCCAGGGCGCGTTCTTGCCCATGAAGACATCGAGGTGGCCGTAGCCCGGCACCACGAGCAGCGAGTGGTAGCCGCGCCGGTAGCGGGACATGGCCTCGTAGGAGCGCCGCTGGCTCTCGGCGAGGAAGCACCGGTTGCCGCGGCCGGCCATGAAGACGAACCGGGCATCCGTCTGGGGACGGCGCAGGGCCACGTCCTGGGGCAGCTCCCGGTAGCCCTCGACGGGAACGGTGTAGCCCGCCCGCAGGCTCTCGAGCATCTGCCGGAAGAAGGAGAGGGGAACCTGGGCGAACTCCTGCTTCACCCATTCATGGGTTTGCGGATTGAGGTTCTCGTGACTCCAGAGCGTGGGATGGCCCAGGCCGTAGATGACGCTCACCATCTTGCACACGGTGTTGTCGCACTCGTGATGGGTGGCTCGCGCCAGGAGGGTCACGGCCTGGGGGATCAGGCCCTCGGGCCCAAGGCCCCACTGGGGATTCAGGTAGGACGTCCACCGAGAGAACAGGGGGACGAGCTGGCGCAGCTTGAGGCACGTGGCGCGCGACATCACCGGGTGCAGGGAGACGGCGTTGCTGATGATCAGCTTCACCTGGGGCAGCAGCCCGGCGACCGCCGAGAGGATGAAGCTCGTCGCGCCCTGACAATGGACGATGGCCTTGACCTCGTTCCAGCCCGTCTTCTGGACGATCGTCTCGATGGCCTTGGGGTGGTCATGGACGGCCGCTTGATCGAACGTCCACTCGTTGGGCGCCACGTCGATGCTGGCCCGCCAGTTCTCCAGCCAGACATCGTAGCCGTCGGCGACGAGCGTATCGACGAGTGTCCGCCGAATGGGGGCGCGGAAGATGTTGGCGCGCACGCCGGCGCCATGCACGAGGATCACCGGCCCCCTGACTGGAGCGGGAGAGCCTCGGACCCGGATGAGATTCAATGGCTTGCCATCACCCGCACGGAAGTTCACGATCTCCTCACGAGGGTGGGAATAGATAACGGTATTGGCACGCATTATGGAAAACTCCCCCTACATTTGGATGATTGGCGATGCACATGCTTGATGACACGGCATTGTGCAGGGCCCGTTTCCCTGACCGCCTTGGCCAAGCCAGGGGCCTTCTCCCCAATGGACGGCCGTCACGGCGGATGTGACGAGGGGTCCTGTGAGAGCCGGACGGAGCGCGAAGAGCCCTCGGGGAACCGACCGTTCGCGGTCACGCTCCTCACATGATTGGATGAATGAACCTCATCCCTTCGCCGCGCTTTACCCAGAGTTCCCGCGCGTCTGTTTCCTGGAAGATGATCGACAGGTCGACGCTCCGCGGCATCGTCCCGCGGCGTCCAGGCGGGCGGTAGCGTCATGGCCGCCGATGAGCCCCCCTCCCTCCGAGTCGAAGGCCCTGCTCCGGGTGCAGCGCAAGAATGCCTTCGTGTGCGCGGCCTTCTTCCTGGTGGGGCTCGTCCTCTACTGTGTGGTGGACGAGAACATCACCTGGCCGCTGCTCGCGCTACAACTCGGGTGCAGCGCGAGCTTCGCGGGGCTCGGCGTGGCCCTGGGCCGGGGCTGGATGTCCCCCCGGGGCACGAGGCTGAGCTCCGTGCTCATCGGCCTGGTGGCCGCGACCCTGCTCGTGCACCTGAGCGGGGGGCCGGCCAGTCCCTACTTCCAGGTGTTCGGCGCCTTGCCCTGCCTCATCGCCATGTTCAACCCGGATGATTGGCTGCCCACGGTGCTGGGGGGGGTGCTGACCCTGGGCGCGGTGGTGCTCCTGGACACGATGGGGGGCGTGTCCACGCGCCTGATGATCATGCAGTTGACGGGCTTCGCCATGTTCACGCTGCTGTCCCTCTTCGGCACGCGCACCTACCGGCGCCAGGGCGATGCGGAGCGCGAGGCCCAGCGCGCCCGGCTCCAGGCGCTGGAACAACTCGCGGAGAGCGAGCGCCGCCGGGTGCGCGCCGAGCGCGAGCGCGCCCAGATGGAGCGGCTGGTGCTGGTGGGGCAGCTCGCCGCCGGAGTCGCGCACGAGGTGAACAACCCCCTGGCCTATGTGAAGTCCAACCTGGCCTTCCTCGAGCGGGAGGCACGCGGCGGCAGGTCCCTGGAGTGCGAGGAGCTGTGCGAGGTGCTGTCCGAGACGCGGCAGGGCGTGCTGCGCATCCAGCAGATCGTCATGGATCTCAAGGGCTTCGCTCGTGCCGGTGACGGGACCGAGGAGAGCGGGCGCCTGGAAGAAGCCCTCCTGGAGGCGCGGCGATTGGTGTCGGTCCGCCTGGGCGGACGGGGCGAGGTGAGCATGAGCCTCGCGCAGGAACTGCCCGGGGTGCGGCTGGGCCATCGGCACCTGGTGCAGGTGATGTTGAATCTGCTGATCAACGCGGTGGACGCGGTGGAGTCGGCCCAACCCGCGCGACAGGTCCGGATCGCCGTGGGCGCGCGATGGCTCGAGGGCGTCGTGCGTCTGGAGGTGGAGGACAACGGTCCGGGCATCTCCCCGGAGGTGCTGCCGCGGCTGTTCGATCCCTTTTTCACGACCAAGCCGCCCGGAAAGGGGACGGGGCTGGGGCTGGCCCTGTGCCAGGAGTACGTCATGCGCAGCGGCGGCTCGCTCTTCGCGGAGAACCGCGCCCAGGGGGGCGCCCGCTTCGTCCTGCTGCTGCCCGTGACTCGGGAGCGCCCCTCGGCGGTGGCCTGAGCCGTTTCGTGTCACCCAACAGGACGCGTCCTTCGTCTTGACTCGAATGGTTGAATCCGCTTCCCTGCGCGGCTGGCGCATCGGTGCGCCCTCACGAGGGGACAGCAGGTGGCGGACGAGAAGGACCCGCGGCACGAGCGAGTGGGGCCGTTCCGGCTCGGCGGGAAGTTCGGCGAGGTGGGGCCCGAACTGGGGCACCTCTATGAGTCGCGGCATGTGGACACGGGCCAGCCGGCCGTGACGCTGCGGCCGAGCGGCCGGGTGTACTGGCTGCATGAGGGTCCCTGGCGGCTTGGCCTCTCCTGCGAGCAGGGCTCCCCCGACGTGTCGCTGACGGTCGAGAAGGCTCCGCCCTTCGCTCCCCCCACCCAGGTGGCCGACCTGCTCGTGTTGATGAGCGCCGCGTTCCGGCGCGTGGAGGACAGTCCCCGGCTCCACGCCCACTTCGCGGCCGGGCCCGTGAAGCCCCGCCGGGCGCGCCAGTCCCTGCCCGTCCTCGCGGGCGCCGCCGTGCTCGTGTTGGGCCTCGGCGTCTGGTTCCACGTCACCGCCGGTGCCCCTCCGCCCGAGCGCCCCCGCCCCACGGTGGAGATGTCCCTGGAGGCTCCGTCCTTGATCAACACCGGGGAGGCCGCCGGACAGGCCATCGCCTACCCACCGCCCCGACAGCCCTTCCGCAACCAGAAGAAGGCGCCCTGCAACACCCGGCATCAGCTCGAGGTGGAGATCAACGGCGGGTGCTGGGTGGAACTCGCGCAGAAGCCCCCGTGCGCCGAGGACCGGGCCGAGTACGAGGGCAAGTGCTATCTGCCGGTGGCGAAGGAGCAGGGCCGTCCGCCGCAATCCGCCGGGCCTTGAGCGCGCCGGGCGTGGGTTCGCACCAGGGGAACTGACTCGGCATGAATATCCGTGCGGGCGCGCACACCGGCTCCGGGGGCCTTCGTCGAGGCGGCGGCACGGTGGCGGCGAGGGGATTTTCCGGCCAGCTTTCCGCTCTTCCCTTTTCCGCCGCGCGGCTTGCCTGGACGGGACTTCCCCATCCATATTCCTCCGTCGAGGGATGGCCATGGCCGACGAGGTACTGCTCGAGACGCGGGGACTGACGAAGGAGTTCGCGGGCTTCGTCGCGGTCAAGGGCGTCGACCTGCGGGTGCGCCGGGGCACCATCCACGCGCTCATCGGCCCCAACGGCGCGGGCAAGACGACGTGCTTCAACCTGCTGACCCGCTTCCTGCCCTCCTCGCGGGGGAGCATCTTCTTCCAGGGCCGGGATATCACCCGCGCGCGTCCCGCGGCCGTGGCCCGGCGGGGCCTCGTGCGCTCCTTTCAAATCTCCGCCACCTTCCCCCACCTGAGCGTGCTGGAGAACGTGCGCGTGGCGCTCCAGCGGCAGCGCGGTGCGTCCTTCGACTTCTGGCGCTCGGAGCGGGTGCTGGGTGCCTATGACGCCCGCGCGCGCGAGCTGCTCGACGCGGTGGGCCTCGCGGGTCACGAGGGCCTGCTCGCGGCGGAGCTGTCCTACGGGCGCAAGCGCGCGCTCGAACTCGCCACCACGCTGGCGCTCGAGCCGGAGCTGCTCCTGCTCGACGAGCCCACCGCCGGCATGGGCCACGAGGACGTGGACCGCATCGCCTCGCTCATCCAGAAGGTCGCCGCCCAGCGCACGGTGCTGATGGTGGAGCACAACCTGGGCGTGGTGGCCCGCCTGTGCCACACCATCACCGTGCTCGCGCGCGGCGAGGTGCTCGCCGAGGGCGACTACGCCACGGTGTCCCGCCACCCCGAGGTGGTACGGGCCTACCTGGGGGCCGAGCATGTCTGAGGCCCCGGCTTCCCCTGCGCTGCTCACTGTCTCGGGGCTGCAGGCCTGGTACGGCGAGTCGCACATCCTGCACGGCGTGGACCTGGAGCTGCGTCCGGGCCAGCTCGTCACCCTGCTCGGGCGCAACGGCGCGGGCAAGACGACCACGCTGCGCACGCTGATGGGCATGGTGCCCCGGCGCGAGGGCTCGGTGCGGCTCGAGGGCCAGGAGACGATCCGGCTCGCCTCGCACCGCATCGCCCGGCTGGGCATGGCGCTCTGCCCCGAGGAGCGCGGCATCTTCGCGAGCCTCGACGTGGAGGAGAACCTGATGCTGCCGCCCCAGGTGCGCCCGGGCGGCCTCACGCGCGACGCCGTGCTCGAGCTCTTTCCCAGTCTGCGCGAGCGGCTGCGCAGTCCGGGCACGAAGCTGTCCGGCGGAGAGCAGCAGATGCTCGCCCTGGGCCGCATCCTGCGCACCGGCGCCCGGCTGCTCCTGCTCGATGAGCCCACCGAGGGACTCGCCCCCGTCATCGTCCAGCAGATCGGCGACACCCTGCGCCGGCTCAAGCAGGAGGGCTTCACCGTCCTGCTCGTCGAGCAGAACCTGCGCTTCGCCAGTGCCCTCGCGGACGAGCACTTCGTGATGGAGCACGGGCGCATCATCGACCGTTTCTCCCGCGCCGAGCTCGAGTCCAACCGGAGCCGGCTCGAGAGCTACCTCGGGGCGTGAGCCCCACTCCTTCCCCCGACCCGGAGCACCCATGACCTCCTCCCGCACCTCGAAGCTGGTGGCGCTCGCGAGCCTGCTGGCCGCCGCGCTGCCCTCCCACGCCCTGGCCCAGCCCAAGCCCCCCGCCAGGACGCCGCCTCCGGCCCAGGCTCCGACCAAGGCGCCTGTCCCCACGCCCGCGCCTCCGTCCGCTGGAATGACCGACAAGGTCATCAAGATTGGCGTGCTCAATGATCAGTCTGGCCTGTACGCGGACATGAGCGGCCAGAGTTCGGTGCTCGCCGCGCGGATGGCGGTGGAGGACTTTGGCGGCAAGGTGAACGGCACGCCGGTGGAGATCGTCGCCGCGGACCACCAGAACAAGCCGGACATTGGCGCGAACCTCGCGCGCCAGTGGTTCGACGTGGACAAGGTGGACGTCATCGTGGACGTGCCCACGTCCTCGGTGGCGCTCGCGGTCAGCGAGATCGTCAAGGGCAAGAACAAGGTGCTGCTCGACTCCGGCGCGGGCACCGTGGAGCTGACGGGAAAGGCGTGCTCGCCCAACACCATCCACTGGACCTATGACACCTATGCGCTGGCGCACGGCACCGGCAGCGCGGTGGTGGCGAGTGGCGGCGACACCTGGTTCTTCCTCACCGTGGACTACACCTTCGGCCAGTCGCTGGAGAAGGACGTGTCCGACGTGGTCAAGGCGAGCGGCGGCAAGGTGCTCGGCTCGGTGCGCCACCCGCTCAACACCGCGGACTTCTCCTCCTTCCTGCTCCAGGCGCAGTCCAGCGGGGCGAAGATCATCGGCCTGGCGAACGCGGGCGGGGACACCATCAACGCCATCAAGGCGGCGCGCGAGTTCGGCATCACCGAGGGAGGACAGAAGCTCGCGGGCCTGCTGGTGTTCATCTCCGACGTGCACGCGCTCGGGCTCCCCACGGCCCAGGGGCTGCGGCTGACGAGTCCCTTCTACTGGGACACGAACGAGCAGACGCGCGCCTTCTCCAAGCGCTTCGCCGAGCGCAACGGGGGCCGGGTGCCCGACATGGGACACGCGGGCGTCTATGCGTCCGTGCTGCACTACCTCAAGGCGGTGCAGGCGCTCGGCAGTGACGCGGACGGCCGCGCGGTGGTGGCGCGGATGAAGGAGCTGCCCACGGAGGATGCGCTGTTCGGCAAGGGCAGCATCCGCGCGGATGGCCGCAAGCTGCACCCCATGTATCTCTACGAGGTGAAGGCGCCCGGCGAGTCCAGGAAGCCCTGGGACTACTACAAGCTGGTGCGTACGATCCCCGCGGAGCAGGCCTTCAAGCCGCTCGCCCAGAGCGAGTGCCCGCTGGTGAAGAAGTAGAGCGCGCGCCATGCCCACCGTCTTCGGCGTCCCCGTGCAGGCGCTGCTCGGCCAGCTCCTGGTGGGGCTCATCAACGGCTCGTTCTACGCACTGCTCAGTCTGGGGTTGGCCATCATCTTCGGCCTGCTCCAGGTGGTGAACTTCGCCCACGGCGCGTTCTACACCCTGGGCGCGTTCGCGGCCTGGTTCCTGCTCACCCTCGCGGGGGTGGGCTACCTGGGCGCGCTGGTGCTCGCGCCGCTCCTGGTGGGACTGCTCGGAGCGCTGGTGGAGCGCACGATGCTCAAGCGCCTGGGCGGGATGGATCCCATCTACGGGCTGCTGCTCACCTTCGGGCTCGCGCTGGGGGTCCAGGGGCTCTTGCAGAACCAGTACGGCAGCTCGGGCCAGCCCTACGAGATGCCCGCGTGGCTCAGCGGGGGCTACGCGCTCGGCTTCATGTTCCTGCCGCGCTACCGCGCCTGGGTGGTGGGCTTCTCGGGGGTGGTGTGCCTGGCGACCTGGTTCGTCATCGAGCGCACCCGGCTGGGCGCCACCCTGCGCGCGGCCACCGAGAACCCGGCGCTGGTGCAGGCCTTCGGCATCAACGTGCCCCGGCTGGTGACGCTCACCTACGGGGTGGGCGTGGCGCTCGCCGCGCTCGCGGGAGTGCTCGCCGCGCCCATCTACCGCGTCAGCCCGCTGATGGGCGCCGACCTCATCATCGTGGTCTTCGCGGTGGTGGTGATCGGCGGCATGGGCTCCATCCTCGGCTCCATCCTCACCGGCTTCGCCCTCGGGCTCATCGAGGGTGTCACCAAGGTCTACTACCCGGAGGCCTCGAGCACGGTCATCTTCGCCGTCATGGCGCTCGTGCTGCTCGTCAAGCCCTCGGGGCTCTTCGGGAGGACGGCATGAGGCGGCCGCCGCGCTGGGTTGCCGTGGGGGGGGTGGCGGGCCTGCTCGCGCTCGCGCCCTTCACCGGCGTCTACCCGGTGTTCCTGATGAAGGCGCTGTGCTTCGCGCTCTTCGCGTGCGCGTTCAACCTGCTGCTCGGCTACGCGGGGCTCCTGTCCTTCGGGCATGCGCTCTTCTTCGGCGCCGCGGGTTATGCCACGGCGCACGCGGCCAAGGTGTGGGGGTGGCCGCCCGAGGGCGCCGTCCTCTTTGGCACCGCGGTGGCGGCGGGCTACGGGCTCGTCGTGGGGGCGCTCGCCATCCGGCGCCAGGGCATCTACTTCGCCATGGTTACCCTGGCGCTCGCCCAGATGGCCTACTTCTACTACCTCAAGGCCCCCTTCACGGGCGGCGAGGACGGCATCCAGGCGGTGCCGCGCGGCCTGCTGTTCGGCGTGGTGGACCTCGAGGCGATGCTGCCGCTGTACTACACCGTGCTCGCCGTCTTCCTGGGGGGCTTCCTGCTCCTTCAGCGCGTGGTGCACTCGCCCTTCGGCCAGGTGCTCCAGGCGGTGCGCGAGAACGAGTCGCGCGCGGTGTCGCTCGGCTACGAGCCGGACCACTACAAGCTGCTCGCCTTCGTGCTCTCGGCGGCCCTCGCGGGGCTCGCGGGCGGCATGAAGGCGCTGGTGTTCCAGCTCGCCTCGCTGACGGACGTGCACTGGCACACCTCGGGCGCGGTCATCCTGATGACCCTGCTGGGCGGGCTCGGGACGCTGCTCGGCCCGGTGGTGGGCGCCTTCCTGGTGGTGGCGCTGGAGCACTCCCTCGCCCAGCTGGGCTCGTGGGTGCTGGTGGCCGAGGGCGCCCTGTTCGTGCTCTGCGTGCTCACCTTCCGCCGGGGCCTCGTGGGTGAGCTGGGCCGCCTGTTCCGGCGCCCTGGGTAGTTCCGGAAACGAAGGACCTCAGGAGGCATATGGCAAGCTGGCGGAGCGCGACTACACAGGCCGCCCTGCTTCTCATGGCCAGGCCCCGGATGGCGAGCCAGGTTCCGTCGCGCGTCATGCCGTGTCGCGTCACTCGAATTCTCGGACACCCTCTCGGCTGTTTCGCGTCACCTAACAGGACACGTCCTTCGCCTTGACTCGAATGGTTGAATCCGCTTCCCTGCGCGGCTGGCGCATCGGTGCGCCCTCACGAGGGGACAGCAGGTGGCGGACGAGAAGGACCCGCGGCACGAGCGAGTGGGGCTGTTCCGGCTCGGTGGGAAGTTCGACTCAGCCGCCCGGTTTGTCCCGCTTACTCCCCCTGCGTCTGCCAGTCGCGGCGCGTTCCGTGAGTGGGCGGCTGCGCTTGCTGGACGGTGCCGGGCGGGCTGATTCCGGCGGCCCCGCCTCATCGTCGGCAGGGTCTAAGGCCCATGTACCCTCTTCCCAGCGTTTCAACGCCTGGGATGCTTCAAAAGGGACCAGTCCTTTGCCCTTCGCGGCTTCCTCCAAAACCGCTTTGGCTTCCGCCGTGCGATGGCGCAACAGCAGCGCCGCCGCTGACACACGCACGTCCATTCGTGGATGAGTGAAGAGCACCGCGAGAGCATCCCGTCCGGTGTTACCATGAGCCCGCAGTTTGTCAAACACGGCTAAGCACTGATCAACGTGCTTGTTCGCCGTCCTGGAATCACCTCGCCAAGCCGCCTCGGTTTCTGCCTGTACATGCCGCGCAAACTCCGCCACAAGACCTTGCAAATCAATCATGGCCAAATGCCGTTCCTGATGTTCTGAATGGCCAGCAGGCCAAATTCCCGTTGCGCTTCATAAGACTGAGTGCTGAGCCACTGCCGCACCGTCAGAATCCTTGAGCCCGTAATCCTAAGCACCTTTCTAGAAAAGAGCGCACCAACCCGTGTGTGAACCGCCTTATCTAGTGCGATGACATTCTCGGTGTTATGCAGGGCCTCGCCCCCGAACCGCTTCGCGTTGCCCGGAGTCTGCTCCACGATGTGATGCCATTCCTTTCCGGGGCCCGCCTTCCCCATAGCTGACTTGAAGCCACTAAACGACCCCCACGCCCTGTGTCCGTTCGGCAGGAGCTTACCCCGACTCGGCGCAGGATTCCCAGCGCCAACGCCCCGGGCCGCCATGGCCACGGCATGAGGCGCCAACACCACGCGGATCGTCTCCTCTGGCACAGAGACAATAAGGCACTCGGCTCCGGTTGCCGTCTCCATCAGGCCCAACCCAGTACGAGTCGCGACTCTCTCCGACGCTTGCGTGAATCCAGGGAGCTTCGGGGCCTTGGAAGCAAGGGCCATCGTTTCACCTATCGCCGCCGTCCCAACGATGACGAGAATCCGCACACTGTTGGGACCGATGACACGCCCGAAACGCTCGCCAATCTCGCGCAACTCCGCAAAGGTAGAGGCCCGGGGCGCATCCTCGTAAAGCTGCGCATAGGCCCGCAGCAGGTCGAAGAATTCATAACCGAGATAGCCCCACAAGGCGGCGCTAAACACCAGGGCCGCGCCCTTTGTTATCGGCTCGGGCACTGGCGCCATCAGCAGCGCCATATAAGCCGTGATGCTAATGCTAATCATCGCGAGCATTCGTGTGGGGTCGAGCATGGCCCGCACTTCCGCGTTTACGCCTTCCAAGGCTGGCCCAACCGCCAGGGCAAGTGCAAGGCTTCGCATGTCATCATCCTGGAAGTGGGACCCATCCTCAAACAGCGTCAGGCAATCCCCTGGAGTGCCGCACCGCTCGCAAAACTTCCCATAGGTCCGAGCCAGGTCTGATTGCCAGGCGTTGCCGCTCAAGGGCGCGGAAGCCAACGCCAGCCTACGGCCCACATACAACGGGGGGCGGGGCGCGGCCACCCGAAGCGGCATGTTGAGCCAAAGCGTTGTCATGGTTGCCGAAAACTCGGCGTCACTCACCTGCACCGGCGCGAAGTCTGTTGGCAGCTTGGTAAATATAGCCTCTTCCCGGCCCCCGCCTTCGGCTTCCGACTCCAGTGCCCACGTCTCGGGCGAGTCGTGCGGCGCGCTCGGGGGGGAACGGTACGCCGCGCCCATGGGGGCCCCCGTGGCGCACGCTGTAAACAACATCAGCGCAGCCAGCGCCAGCGCCCCCACGCGCAAGGGCCGCCGTGTGTCCACGGGGCGAGTATCGATAGAACGCCTAGACATTGCCGCACCTCTCCGGGCGATCCGCCCGAGCTGGAAGGCCAAATCCGCCGATTACAGAGAGCGGAAGACAGCTCGGTCAAGACGCCGGGTCTGGTGAGGCGCTGGGCGCCTATCAGGCAGGTTGTGTTTCCCTCGGACCGGATGGCGCGGCGGCATTACTCACGCACCTTCCCTTGCTCTCTCACTTGCTCTACAGGCGGGAACGTGACGTTCCCGAGGGTTACGGTGCCCCGGGAGGGTGTCAAAGCACTTGAGCAGCACGAGCTGGAGCGACAGCTCAGTGCGCGGTGAAGCCGCCATCAACCGGCAGGCCGACGCCGATCACGAAGCTCGCGCCCGGACTGCATAGCCATAGCACGGCGGCCGCGACCTCCTCGGCTCGGCCGAGGCGGCCGATCGACTGCTGCTTCAGGATCTCCTCCATCGCATCCGACTGGCCCTTCAGCATGTCCTGCACCATCGGCGTGTCGATCGTGCCGGGGCAGACCGCATTGATACGGATGCCGCGCGGTGCATACTCCACACCGGCGCTCTTGGTCATGCCGAGCACGGCGTGCTTGGTGCCGTGGTAGGCCGCGCGCTGGGGTAGGCCGACCAGGCCGCCCAGCGACGAGCAGTTGACGATCGCGCCCGACCCTTGCGCGCGCATGACGCGCAGCTCGTGCTTCATGCATGCCCAGACGCCGAATTGGTTGACCGCCATCACGCGCTGGAAGTTCTCGGCCGGTTCGTCGGCGGCATCGCTCGGCGGCACCTGGATGCCGGCATTGTTGAACGCCATGTCGAGCCGGCCATATTCGGCGACCGCCCTATCGACCGCGGCGGCGACTTGCGCCTCGTCGGTCACGTCGCAAGTCACGCCGAGCGCGATGCCGCCTTCCTCGACGATCTTCGCCGCTTGCTTCGCGGCAAGAACTCCGTCGCGGTCGGCCAGCACCACGGATGCGCCGGTCTGTGCGAAGGCGCGGGCCGTGGCGAGCCCCATGCCCATCGCGGCGCCGGTGACCAGGGCCACCTGACCCTTGAAATCGTACGTGGGATTCATGTCGAGTCTCCGATCTCTTGATGTCAACAACAGGAGTATGCGCTCGCACTCGGTGCTGAACCAGGCGTCGCCCGCTTCATGGGCTGTTAAGCGGCGCATTACAGTGCCGGCTCCGTCGCACGCGCTGCGCGGCCCCTCCGGCCCTCTTGCCCCCAGCCCGTGTCGCGGCTGCGCTGCAAGGCCACGACGCGCTCGCGGGAGCGGGCGGGACCCGACCTGTATTGTTTCGCCCCGATGGAAGGTGGCCCCTTGGGGTGCTACGCCTTGCGATGACCATGCATCCCAGACGCCGATTGCCCGCCCGAGGCCCCGGCCCACTTTCCAAGTGGTCAACCTGGGATTGACCTGCCGGATGGGAAGACGTGTTTTCCCAATGAAGCATGTTATCGGCTCCAAATATTTGATAAATAACACGTGCGGACAGGCGTCTCTCGCCCGCTGACCCCCTGCCCAGGAGCACGTTCAGATGAGCCGACCCGTAATTCACGAGAAGCGCTGGCATGGAATGATCCCCCAGACCCTGACCGTCTGTGGTCTGTGGCTGTCCACGGCGTGCGGCGGTGACACCGCCGTGCCCGAGACCCCCGCCGGGATGAATGCCCAGGCGCAGGCGGTGGAGGGCGACAGCTGCGACCCCGACACCATCCCGCCCGTCCTCACCTGCGACGCGGAGGCCATCGAGGAGTGCGGCGGCTACCTCACCGAGCCCGCGAACTTGGAGTTTTCAGACAACTGCGGCCTGCAATACGTCGACTACACCTACCCGACCTACAAGATGCCGGGTGACATCTCCATCTCCGCGTTCGCCAAGGATTTCGGCAACAACAGCAGCTCGTGTACGACGGTGTTCCATGTCCTCGATACGTTGCCCCCGGATGTCGACCTGTTCGGTCCGTCGGAGATCACCCTGAGCGTCGGTTCGGAGTACGTCGAGTACGGAGCCGGGGTGTACGACCTATGCATGCACGGCAGTTACGGGGGATGGAGCCTGTCCCGCCCCACGACGGGCACGGTCAACACCCAGGTCCCGGGCACCTATGTCCTCACCTACTCGCTGACGGACCACTCGGGCAACACGGGCACCGCGACGCGCACGGTGAAGGTGGTCGCCTCGACCCCCACCTCGACGCAGACCGCCAGCACGACGCAGTCGCGGCTGCGCCACACCGCCACCTTGCTGGGCAATGGCCGGGTCCTGGTGGTCGGCGGCTATAGCCGCACCGCCGAGGAGTACCACCCCAGCGCCCGGACCTGGGCGGCCGTGGGCGCCCCCCTCGCCACGCACCGCGGGCACACGGCCTCCCTCCTGGCCGACGGCACGGTGCTCGTCGCGGGAGGCACCAAGGTCAGCTCCGCCAGCGTCGAGGAACTCTACGATCCCGCCCAGGGCCAATGGTCGCGCACCGGCCGCATGAGCACCCCGCGCTATGATCACACCGCCGTGGTGCTGCCCGACGGCAAGGTGCTGGTGGCGGGCGGAGGCACGAGCGAGAGCTCCGGCGGCGCGCTGGCCTCGGCCGAGCTCTACGATCCCTCCACGCGCCAGTGGTCCGCCACGGGCCCGCTGTCCGCCGCGCGCCGCAACCACACCATGACCCTGCTGCCCGGCCTGGGCGTGCTCGTCACCGGTGGAGTGGGTGCTGACGGTGCCCTGCTGTCCTCCGCGGAGCTCTACACGCCCTCCACCGGGACGTGGACGAGCGTGGGGGCCCTGCGCACGGCCCGCTCCGCTCACACGGCCACCCGATTGAACAACGGCCAGGTGCTGGTCGTGGGCGGACTGACCCAGGACTCGTCGCTCAGCGCCACGTCCGAGCTGTTCGATCCCGCCACGCTCACCTGGACCCCGGCCGGTTCGATGATCTCCCCGCGCCAGAGCCACACGGCCACCCTCGTGAAGGGCCAGGTGTTGGTGACCGGCGGCTACAACCCCCAGACGGGCATCCAGTACTCCTCCGAGCTCTACTCGCCGGGCGCGGGCTGGAGGGGCTACCAGTCCTTCATGTACCAGGATCGCTACAAGCACACGGCCACGTCGCTCGACGCGGACACCGTGCTGCTCGTGGGCGGCTACAGCAACGCCGACCCGAACGCGACCTCGGCGGAACTCCACTTCCAGCCGTGATCCATGCGCGGGGCGGCCCATCCCACCCGGGCGGGCTCTCACTTCGGAGCCCGCCTCGCGCCGGCGGCCGCTCGACAGCGTGGACCCGGTAGCCCTTCCCGCGAGCATCCTGGCGGGAAGGGCGTGCTCGGGGGAGCCTAGCGGAGCACCGTGAGGTCCACGCGGTCCGCGGTGATGACGTATCCGGACGAGCTGGCGTTCTTGCGGCCGGAGACGGTGACCTTGAGGGTATGGGAGCCCGCGCTCAGCACGGGGCTGGTCCACAGCGGCTTCTGCTCCTGGCGGGTGGCGGAGTAGAAGTCCACGTCCACCGCCGTGCCATTGTCCACCGACACCGAGGCGATGCCGTGGTGCGAGGCCACCGAGCCGTACAGCTGCGCCCGCGTGCCGGAGAAGCGCACCACATAGGAGGAGCCCGTGGTGTTCGAGAAGTGGTCATCGCTCTGGAACTTGCCGGTGCCGGTGCCCGCCTCCCAGGTGCCGGTGTACTCGAACTGCTCCAGGCCCGTGCCCACCACGCTGTCATTGAGCTGCACCACCACGGCCTGCTCAGAGGCCGTCACCGTGACGGTGGCGCTCGTGCCCACGTTGCCGGCGGCATCCACCGCCTTGGCCACCAGCGCGTGCTGGCCCGCGGTGGCGCTCCAGGTGAAGGAGTAGGGCGAGGAGGCATCCTCGGCCAGCTTCGCCCCGTCCACCCACAGCTCCACCTTCGCCACGCCCACGTTGTCGCTGGCGGAGGCCTGCACCGTCACGCTGCCCACGGCCACGGTGCTACCGGTGGGCTGGGTGATGCTCACGCTGGGAGCGGTGGTATCGCCGCCCTGCGTCGCCCGCGTCAGGTCCACGCGGTCCGCGGTGATGACGTATCCGGACGAGCTGGAGTTCTTGCGGCCGGAGACGGTGACCTTGAGGGTATGGGAGCCCGCGCTCAGCACGGGGCTGGTCCACAGCAGCTTCTGCTCCTGGCGGGTGGCGGAATAGAAGTCCACGTCCACCGCCGTGCCATTGTCCACCGACACCGAGGCGATGCCGTGGTGCGAGGCCACCGAGCCGTACAGCTGCGCCCGCGTGCCGGAGAAGCGCACCACATAGGAGGAGTCCGTGGTGTTCGAGAAGTGGTCATCGCTCTGGAACTTGCCGGTGCCGGTGCCCGCCTCCCAGGTGCCGGTGTACTCGAACTGCTCCAGGCCCGTGCCCACCACACTGTCATTGAGCTGCACCGAGTCGCCCGTGGGGGGCGGCGGCACCGACGCCAGCGGGTAGTCGCGGATCATCGGGAGCATCGGATCGTTCGGCCCGAAGTTGAGCTCGCAGCCGGTGACGTTCGCCGCCTGCCACGTCCACACGAAGACGCCCGCCGCTCCGCCCGCGAGGTACTGCTGGAACTTCTGGCGCATGGCGTCCCGGCGCTGGGTGCGGTTCGTCCGGCAGCCGCTGTCGGCGGCGTTGATGCCCGTCTCTCCGACGATGAGCGGCTTGTTCAGCGCGTTCATCGCGTTGATGGCGGGCGCGAAGTGCGGCGAGACGATGGTGTTGCCGTTGTTGTAGTCGTAGTCGTACTCGTGGAGGCTGCCCACGTCCACGTTCGGCACGTCGTGGATGGACTGGAACCCGGACTGGCCTCCGTAGGCCCACGGCGCCCATGAGCCCGAGCTGATCAGGTGGTTCGGATCGATCTGCTTGATGGTCGTGCTGACGTCGTTGAAGAAGGCCTTCAGGGTGGTGTTGTCGGTGTCACCCGGCTCGTTGATCAGCTCCCACATGCCCACGGAGGGCGAGTTCGCGAAGCGGGTGACGACCTGCTTCACCCAGGGCACATAGTTGGTCTTGTACCCGCTGGAGTACCACGAGCTCTGCTTGCCGCTGCCGTCCGAGCCGTTGTAGCCGTCCCACTCGCCGCAGTAGCTGCGCCCATCGGCCAGGGTGAGGATCAGCTTCTGGTTGTACTTCTCGGCCGCGGCCACCACCCGCTCCAGGTTCGCCAGGCCCTGAGGCTTGAACGCCCAGGCGCGGGTGAGCCCGTTGGGTCGCAGCCCGGCGAAGAACGCATCGAGCTGCGCGTCGTTGGGCGCCGCGCCGCAGCCCGTCAGCGGGAAGGCGTTCAAGCCCACCATCTGGTACGGCGCGCCATTCAGGTACAGCTGCTTGCCCTGGCGGTAGAGGAAGTTGGCCGGCGCCAGCGCGCGCGTGCCCGTGAGGAGCTCCTCCTCTCTCTCCTCCAGGGGCGCGTTGCACGCGGCGAGGAGGGACAACACGATGAATCCAGTGAGTCGATGACGGATGGGAAGGGTGTGCATGCGTTGCTCTCGGATGAGGAAAAGGACCTCGCGGCCTTGCACGGGCCTGGAGCAATCACAGTGCCATCCATGCACCTCATGAATTTCGAGGATTTATGGTGTTCGTTGCTCGCTCCCTGTCCTCTCCTCAGGACAGGACCTGTTCACTCGAGTGGACAGGTCCGTTCCTCACGGTGGCGCTCCCCAGGAGGTCGATATTTCGTGGTTTCTGTACAATGGTTCGGAAGCCTCACGCCCGGTGAAGGGTTCACGGGCGTGAGGCGTCGACCCTCTCACCGTTCGCTGACGATGCGCATCCTCTTCCACTTCCAGATCTCACCCTTCGCCCGCCGTACCCGCCTCGCACTCGCGCACAAGGGGCTCTCCGTCGAGCTGCGTCACGTGCGTGCCCACCCGGAGTTCCTCGAGGAGTCGCGCCGCCTCTCCCCACTCAAGACGACCCCCGTCCTCGTCGAGGAGGATGGGCGGGTCCTCGGGGACTCGACCGCGATCTCCCACTACCTCGATCGGGCCTACCCCTCGGCTCCGCGGCTCTGGCCTTCAGAGCCCGAGGATGCGCTCGCCGTCTTCGAGATCGCCTCGCTCGTCGACGTCGCCCTGAACACCATCGCGGATCTCGGCGCCCGCTACCACGCGCTTCACTCCTCCGAGGCCTGGCGTGACGTGAAGACCGAGGCGATGGAGCGCGCCCAGCGCGCGCTGGACGCATTGGGCCAGCGCGTCTCGGTGCTCTCGCGTCCCACCATCGCCCGGAGTGGCTGGTCGGCGGCGGACATGTGGCTCGTCACCGCGGAACACTGGCTCGCCACGTTGCCCCAGCGTGCGCCCAAGTACCCCGTGCTCGCACAGATGGTCTCACTCGGTTGGCGCCTGCCCCCGGAGCTCTCCCGCTGGGCCGATCAGCACCGCGACCGGCCCGACGTGCGCGCGCTCGGCTAACGGAAGTGCTCGGCCGCGAGGCGCCTGAAGCCCTCCGAGCCAAAAAGAATTCTTGGTCTCCGAGGCAACCTATTCCTGGATTCCAAAAAAACAAGCATGCCAATTGGAGGGAGCACCCATCGATTCCGATGACCCGAATACAGCGGCGAGAGTCTCTGTAGCTGTCAGGGCAAACATCGACCTCCACCCGTTCAACAAGGCAGGACTCATGCTCCATTTCGAACGTTCAAGGCTGTTGCTTCGTGCCGCGTGCTCGGCTCTGGTTCTCACGGGCGCGTGCACTCCGGTGAGCAGCTCGCCTGACGGGCAGGACGACGTCACAGAGGCCGCCTCGAGTCCGTTGCTCACCTCCGGCGTGAGCTTCAAGACGGTGCTCGGTGGCCGCTATGTGGGCGCTCGAAACAACGGCGGCGGCGAGGTGATCGCGACGGCGACGGTCGCGCAAGCGTGGGAGAAGTTCACGATCGATGACCTCAATGGCGGGGCCCTCGAGAGTGGAGACTCGATCTTCATCATCGCGGGCACCGGGCAGTACTTCCAGGCCGCGAACGGCGGCGGCTCGACGCTGAACGCCTCCAGCTGGAATCGCCTCGGCTGGGAGACGTTCCGCATCGTCAAGAAGAGCGGGAGCGGCCCGATCGTCAACGGCGACATCGTCGGTCTGCAGACGGTCACGACGGGCCATTGGGTGTCGGCGGAGAACGGCGGCGGCAGCACGGTGTTCGCATATGGCGCCGCGTTCGACTCGTGGGAGCAGTTGACGATCTCTGGCTTGTCCGGAGGCACGACGCCGCCTCCTCCCGGGACGGGCTGTGACGCTCCCGGCCTCGTCTGGAAGACCGCCAACAAGACCAACTACACGTCGTACCCGGATCCGGGCAGCGAGGAGTGCACCAAGTACAACGGCTGCACGTGGGCAGGGCAGTTCGCGGCGTGCGAAGGGAAGAAGCCGGAGGCGTGGGTGGCGGCGCACAACATCGCCGCGGTGTTCCCCAACATGAACGCGCTCAAGCTCCATGACCTCTGCTTGAAGTCCGGCTCGAAGACCATCGTGGTCACCGTGCTCGACACGTGCGCCGACTCCGACTGTTCGGGTTGCTGCACCCAGAACAAGGGGAACGCCGACGCGCTGATCGACCTCGAGAGCTATACCAACGAGCGCTGGGGGGTCCCCGACGGCAGCATCCAATGGGCGGACCTCGGTCCGACCAAGGGGAGCGGCTGCAACTGATTCCATTTCACCTGCTTTCGCACCAATGTCTTTGCCGCGACGGGGCTCGGTGATTAGGCTCGCCCCGTGCGACTCGAGACAACAATCGTGGGCAACGGGCCCCGCCGCATCGGACTGGTGCACGGGCTCGGTGTCGATGCGTCCACCTGGGAGCCGTTCATCGAGCAGCTCCGCGCGGCGGGCGACGTGACGGTTTTCGCGCCCGATCTGCGCGGCCATGGCCGCAGTCCGCGGGCGGACTCGTGGTCGCTCGCCGAGTTCGCCGACGATGTCGTCGAGACCCTCCCGGGTGACCTCGACGTCGTCGTGGGGCACTCCCTTGGAGGCGCGGTGCTCGCGGCCGCGGTGGAGCGTTTGCGGCCCGGCCACGCGGTGTACCTGGATCCAGGCTTCCAACTGGGCCTGCCAACCTCCGGGCTTGGCGGCCGGCTGTTCTGGGCGGTGCCGAGCCTGACGCTCGGTGTCGCCGCGCTCCTTACCGCGCGCTCGAGCGCGGCGGCGCGCAAGGGCTACCCGGAGCGCACGCGGCGCCTCATGGAGGACGCGACGAACCGCTTCGACAGGCGGATGGCGACGGGCATCTTCCGCGACATCGCCTTCCATCCGGTGGCCGCCGCCAGGCCCATGGTGCCGTCCACCGTCGTGCTCTCCAAGGACAGCAAGGCCGTGTTGCCAGAGGCTCTTGCCTCGGCACTGGTGGGGTTCGGATGGGATGTGCGCAGGCTGCCCGACCTGCACCACGACATGCATCTGCAGGATCCAGCGGCGACGTTCGCGCTGCTGCGGGACGTGCTGCTCCGCCAGGCGGAGCGCCGGTAGCGCCCCCCTCGCCGTGCTACGGCCCGAGCTCCTTCCAGGAGCCGGTGGCGCCGAGCTGCGGAGCGGGCTGTGCCTCGGACCATCGCAACGGCACGCCGTCCTCGATCCACGTGCCTTCCGTGACGCGGAAGCGCAGCAGCCGCTCCGCCCCCGTGAAGGCCTCGACCTCGGGCCCCTCCCAGACGATCTCGGTCTCACCGGTCAGCGACAGGAGCCCACCGGTGGCGAAGTCGACGAACAACAGACCCGCACGTGGGTTGAGGACCAGGTTGCCAAACGTATTGAAGAGAAAGTTGCCGCTGAAGTCCGGGGCCGTCAGGACGGTGCGGCCGTCCTCCTCCGTCACTCGCACGAAGCCGGGCTTGCCACCGCGATGCGAGACATCGACACCTTCGACCGGCTCGTCCCCGCGCGCGGCCGGTGACGCCGTGGCGATGAAGAACGTATCCGCGCGGTCGATGAGCTCGACGCTCGCACCAGACAGCCGCGGGCCTTCCTTCCGCACGGGTCGCGGCTCCGTGACACGGGAGGGCTCGGCCACGAAGACGGGCTCCCGTGCCTGGATGTACCGCGGGCAATTGCCGAAGCTCTGCTCGACCCGGACGACGAATCGGCCCTCGCTGCTCTCCACCACCGTTCCGTTCATCCGGTTGCGGCGGCGCGTCTCGAGCTGGATACCGAGAAGGCCCAGGGGCGCGCCCGGGAGGAGGTTCTGGCCCAGGGCATCTCCGAAGCCGGGGAACGCGGAGACCACGAGCGTCCGCGGGTCGGGCGAGGCCACGAAGCCCGGCCGGCCCACGAGGAGGGAGGCCCATGGACGCCGCTCACCATCCAGACTGCCCACGAGCAGGAAGGGCAGCTCGCGGAACAGCTCGCGATGCTGCTCCGGCATGAACGAGCGGATGACCTTGCGCCCGATCTGCTCGAGGCGGGCACGCATTCCGGCCCGCTCCTGGATGGCCTGCTCGCCGACGTGGAAGGGCGACCGTTCGTGGGACCAACCCGGCAGCGGTGCACCGGGGATGTTCGGTGGGGTGCTCTGGGACATGTCAGGCTCCAGGGTTCAGGCCGCCAACTGCGTCCGCGGCATCGGCACGAAGCCGGGCAACGCCTCGATGCGCGCGAGCCACGCCCGGACGTTGCCGTAGGGCTCGAGGGACACGCCCCCCTCGGGGGCGTGGGCGGTATAGGAGTAGAGCGCCACGTCGGCGAGGGTCGGTGCCTCCCCGACGAGGAAGCTCCTGGGGGCCAGATACGGGTCGAGCACCGAGTAGAGCTGGGTGGCGATCGCCTTCGCGCGCTCGGCGTCGAGCTTCGCGCCGAACACGGTGACCAGGCGCGCCGCCGCGGGACCCGACGCGAGCGGCCCGGCCGCGATCGAGAGCCACTGCTGCACCCGCGCGGCCGCGACCGGCTCTCGCGGAAGCCAACGCCCCGAGGGATCGTACCGCGTCGCGAGATAGACGAGGATGGCGTTGCTGTCGGCCAGCGCCACCTCCCCGTCCTCGAGCACCGGCACCTGGCCGAACGGGTTCCTGGCCAGGAATCCGGGCGTCTTGTGCTCCCCCTTGGCGAGATCGACGTCGATGAACTCCGACGGGAGCTTCAGCAGGGACAGGAACAGCTCGACCCGGTGTGAATGGCCAGACAGGGCGTAGCGATAGAAACGGAGGGGACGGACGGGAACGGTCATGGGCGATGAGCCTCGCTTTCGAAGGGAAAGATGCTCGTTGCCGCCCGTGAGCGGAATGCGCGTTCTTGACAAGGCACCGTTCCACCTCGCGGAATGATGGTGTGGACCGACTCGAGACCATGCGGGTGTTCGTCGCGGTGGCGGAAGAAGAAGGCTTCGCGCCCGCGGCCCGGCGCCTCGCGATGTCACCGCCAGCCGTGACCAGGGCCATCGCCGCGCTCGAGGAGCGGATTGGCACCCGCCTGCTGCATCGCACGACGCGCATCGTGCGCCTGACGGAGGCGGGCAGCCGGTTCCTCGCGGACTGCAAGCGCATCCTCGGGGAAATCGAGGAGGCCGAGGCGTCAGCGGCGGGCTCCCATACCGAGCCACGCGGGCAACTCGGGGTGACCGCGTCCATGATGTTCGGGCGGATGTTCGTCGCGCCCATCCTCCTCGACTTCCTGGCCCGGCATCCGCGCGTCACGGCGAAAACGCTGCTCGTCGATCGCGTCGTGGACCTCGTGGATGAGGGGCTCGACGTCGCCGTGCGGATCGCTCATCTACCGGATTCGTCGTTGAGCGCGGTCCGGGTGGGTTCGGTGCGGCGGGTGGTGTGCGCCTCTCCCCGGTATCTGGCCGAGCACGGCGTCCCACGCACCCCGGCCGAGCTGTCGCGTTTCGACGCGGTCACGTTCTCGTCCACCGCCTCACCGCAGGCCTGGTCGTTCGCGTCGGGGACGAGGGTCCAGACGGTCAGCCCCCCCACGCAACTGATCGTCAACACCGCCGAGGTCGCGATCGCGGCAGCGGTCGCCGGGCGAGGGGTGACCCGGGTGCTGTCCTATCAGATCGCTCCGGAGCTGCTCTCGGGGAAGCTCCAGATCGTGCTCGAGGAGTTCGAGCCTCCGCCCATTCCGATCCACGTCGTGTACCTGGAGGGCCGGCGTGCCCACGCGCGGGTGCGTTCCTTCGTCGATTTCGCGGTCGACCGGCTCCGGTCCGAGAAGTCCTTGAACGGGTGAGGGTGGTGTCTCTTGAGTCCTCGGTGCGGGTAACACCTCTCGTTCTGTCCATGCGGCGGCCCGCCCCGAGCTTTCATGGCGGGCCGCTGTGCTTCACCCGCCTCTGCACAGCTTCTGCACGGATATTCCTCCGAAGCATCGCTTCCAACCGCGGTGGGGAGGATTAGTCTTTGCCAACATTCACGGAGGCACGGACATGGCAGACGTCTATGAACAGGGTCGCGGGCAGCGCACGCAGCGACTGCGGATCTTCGCTTGGGCATGCGCCGGGGCGCTGATGTTGCTGCCGCTGGTCGCCATGCAATTCACCGATGAGGTGAAGTGGGACGGGGCCGACTTCGCGTTCTTCGGCGCGCTCCTGGCCGGCGTCGGCGGCACCTATGAGTTGCTGGCGAGGAAGACCCGCAGCGCCGCCTACCGCGCCGCCGTCGGCGTTGCGCTCGCGGGCACGTTTCTCCTCGTCTGGTTGAACGCCGCCGTCGGGATCATCGGGAGCGAGGACAATGACGCCAACCTGATGTTTGGTGGAGTGCTCGCCGTTGGCGTCATCGGTGCCATCCTCGCGCGCTTCCATCCGGCTGGCATGGCGCGCGATTTGTTCGCCATGGCGCTCGCCCAGGTGGTGGTGGCCCTCATCGCACTGATCGGCGGCGCTGGCGCCGGTGCGCCGAACTGGCCGGGCGGCCTGCTCGTGCTGACGGGCTTCTTCGCCGCGCTGTGGCTCGCCTCCGCCCTGCTGTTCCGGCGAGCGGCACGAGAGCAGAAGCCGACAAACGCAGCGGCCTGACCCACCCATGACGTCCGCTCTCGAGCGCTCACTGGCGCGAGCGGCCCTACGGGCGTCGCTCGCGCGCTGGAGCACGGGTTCCCCTACCGGAACAAGGCCAGGTCGATGGCATTGGCCATCGCCTCGTAGCCGGCCCCGTTGGGGTGCAGGTGGTCACCGCTGTCGTACTCCGGACGCAGTTGGAGCGGGTCGGCCGGGGCGCGCATGGCCGCTTCGAAGTCGATGATGCCCTGGGCCTGTGCGGTGTTGGCGCGAATCCAGGCATTCACCGCCTGCCGTTTGGCCTCGGTCTCCTGGTTGTAGTACGGCGCGGCCATGCCCTTGAGCGGGAGCAGGGTGCCCAGGAACACCTCGACGTCGCGCGCCTTCGCCTGGTCCACCAGCGTCTGGAGCCCGGCGATGATCTCGTCGGCCGTCACCGCCTGCGCCGGTACGAAGCCTCCGAAGCCGATGTCGTTGATGCCGAGCAGGATGATGGTGTGGGTCACCCCCGTCGTGCCCAGCACGTCACGCTGGAAGCGGTCCACTGCCCGGGCCCCGATGACGTCGTGGAGCAGCCGGTTGCCCCCAATGCCCTGGTTGACCACGCTGAACCCTTTCAGCGCCGGGTCGGCCGCGACGCGACGCGCGAGGAAGTCGGGGTAGCGGTTGAGCGCATCCACGGTCGACCCCGCGCCGTCGGTGATGGAATCCCCGAAGGCGACGATGACTCCGCGGGCATCGTCGTCGCGCACGTCGATGCCGCTCACCCAGTAGTACGACTGCCGTGTCTCCGTTGGGGTGAAGGTCGCGCTGCCGAGGGCGTTTCCGGCCGCGACCGAGATGGTCTGCTGTCCCTGCGAGTGCACCGTCGCCACGGGCGTCGTCTGGGGCACGTACACGGTGACCGCCACGTCCGTCTGGGACGGGAGCGAGAAGCGCGTCTCGTCACTCCAGACCTCCTGGCCGGCGGGGACTGTCACGGACTCCTGACCACCGAAGCGCAGGACGGTGTCCGTGGTGGCATTGATGGATGCGCCGCCGGTGCCGCGGGCGATGTGCACGCCGCCGAGGGTGAGTGGAGCAGTGCCGAAGAGATTCGACACCCTTACCCGGACTTTGTCCCCGCCGGCCGATACCCGCATCACCTGCCGTATGGATTGGTCCTGGAATGATTGCGGCTCCGGTGGCGGTACCCCCGGCACGGGAATGGTCTCGTTGTAGTTCTGCGGTGCGGCCGTCCAGGTGGCCTGCAACCGCCGCGCATCGTCGTCGTCGCAGGCGCTCAGGCCGGCGGCGACGCACGCGGCGGCCATGAAGCCGAAGAAGCGCCGGCGGGTCACCGCCCGCGGCCAGAGACGGGGCAGGAGGTCTTTCGTGGGGATGTCTTTCATGAAGGGTTCTCCTCCCCCAGAGCGGGTGACGTCGTCGGCCGCTGCTCGGGGCACTGGGGTTCGATGTGACCCGAATATCGTAGCAAGAGCCTCTAGAGCCGGGTGGCAAGACTCCACCTTCATCCAATCAAGGCAGGCTCCATGCTCCATCGCAGACATCCAAGGCTTCTCCTTCATGCCACGAGCGCAATCCTGCTCTCCATGAGCGCGTGTGATCTGGCGAGCGGTTCGTCTGATGGGCAAGACGACGCAACAGCGGCCTCCTCGAGTGCGTTGCTCTCCTCCGGCGTGAGTTTCAAGACGGTGCTCGGCGGCCGGTATATTGGCGCCCAGAACAATGGCGGTGGCGCGGTCCTCGCGACGGCGACGGCCGCGCTGGAGTGGGAGAAGTTCACGCTCGAGGACATCAACGGCGGGGCCCTCGAGAGTGGGGACACGATCTTCATTCGCGCGGGAAACGGCCAGTATTTCCAGGCCGTGGACGGGGGCGGCTCCACGCTCAACGCCGCCACCTGGAATCGCCTCAGCTGGGAGACGTTCCGCATCGTCAAGCAGAACGGGAGCGGCGTGATCTCCAACGGCGACATCGTCGGATTGCAGACGGTGACGACCGGCCATTGGGTGCTCGCGGAGAACGGCGGCGGCGGCACGGTGGCCGCGTATGGCCCCGCGCTGGGACCGTGGGAGCAGTTGACGATCTCTGGCTTGTCGCAGGGGGGTGGAGGCCCCATCGCCACGTGCAATGTGACCTGGTACGGGGCGGAGGGCGAGATTCCCGAGGGATGGCCGACCGCCAGTGGTGAGCCCTTCCACCGCATGGCGCTCAAGGCCGCCCACAACTCCCTGCCGTTTGGTACCCAGGTGAGGGTGACCTACCAGGGCAGGTCGGTCACGGTGACCATCAATGACCGCGGCGGCTTTGGCCCCCCGGTCTGTCTGGACCTCACCTACGGCGCCTTCTCGGCGATTGCCAATACTGATCTGGGCAACGTTCCCATGCAGTACGAGATCCTCTGACGGCGCGGAGTGGGCGGGTCCCCGCATGAGCGCGCGCCGCCAAGGAAAAGGGCCCCAGGTTCCAGGAGAACCGGGGGCCCTGACGTCGCGACGGTGCTCCGCCGGACGGCGGAGCTACATCGTCGGCATGAAGATCTTCAGCCCGGTGCGGCCACCGGCGCCCAGCGTGTTGCGCTCGATGAAGTCGCTCACGGACGAGCGGCCGTCGCCGGTGGTGATCGCGGTGTGGCCGTAGATGCTGCCCGCGCGTGTCGAGGTCTTCTCCCAGGTCAGCACGAGGCCCGGAATCTTCAGCGCCTCCTCGAGCGACATGTTGACCTGCTTGAACTTGTCACGCGGCAGGTTGTTGTCGATCTGGTTGCCGTTGCCCCAGACCTTGAAGCCGAAGGCGTTCTGGATGGCCTTGCTCACGCCGGTGGCGCACAGGCCCTGGCTGTTGTACCCGCCGATGCTCATCGCGGCCGCACGGCCCGCGTCCGCGAGCCTGCGCATCGCGGCGGTCGCCTGGCCCGGACTCCCGGCACCGCGGCTCCCCTGGACCTGCCCGCCGCCTTGCGAGCCGCCGCTGCGCCCCGCGCCGCCCGAACCCCTCGTGCCGCTGCCGCCGTGGGCTCCTCGGCCCCTGGCGGGCTCGAAGGTGTCCCTCCCGTCGTGACCGGGGATGCGCAGCGTCCTTCCCGCGTAGATGAGGTCCGGGTTGGCGATCTTGTTGACGCGCGCCAGCTCCGAGACGCTGGTCTTGTACCGGGCGGCGAGCGCCGAGAGGGTGTCGCCTTGGCGGATGCGATGGATGGACATGTAGGTCTCCTGGAGCAATTGTCGCAACGGGCGCCTCGGAGTTTCGTCCGAATTTCTCAGGCTCTTAAATTTTGCCCAGGCCACGGCCTCCCCAGTTCCAATTCTCGCGAAAACCGGAGTCCTTTCCGGGGCATCCGGAGTGGAGCCCTCACGGAGAAAGGGCTGGCCGGGTCACTCCCGGATCCGCGAGGGTTGACCGTTCATCGCCGCTGCGGCGGGTGGAGTCCGCGCCGCGAACGGACACGGAGGCTCACATGGCCAGAGGCGCTTTCTTCAACGTCCCCCTTCACGGGCACACCAACGCCACCTTTCCCGTGGTGCGCGAGCTGGTGGATCGGGGCGAGGACATCACCTACTACCTCACCGACTCGTTCCGTCCCCAGGTGGAGCGGGCGGGCGCGCGCTTCCATCGCTACGAGAGCACGGTGGAGGAGGGCCTGAAGTCCGGCACCGTGGGGTTCCTCCCGGCCCGCATGCCCGCGGAGAGCCGCGCGGTGCTCTCCCAACTGCTCGAGGCCGTGCGCGCCCAGCGCCCCGACTACGTGGTCTACGATCCGCTCTGCCTGTGGGGGCAGATCCTCGCCAACCACCTGCGCATCCCCGCGGTCCTCTTCCGTCCCACCATGGTCGTGGCACCGCGCGCCGGTGCGGGCCTGGACTTCCTGAAGAGCCGGGTCGCGATGTTTCCGGGCCTGTTCGAGCAGGCCGGCAAGGACATCGCCGCCCTGGAGCAGGAGTACGGTCTGCCTCCGATGGATCTCTGGGGCATGTTGCGCCACGAGGAGCCCCTGAACCTGGTCTGCGTGCCGCGCTCGTTCCAGCCCGGAGGCGAGAGCTTCGATGAGCGCTACGTCTTCGTGGGGCCGTCCATCCGGGCGCGCGGGGACACCGGGGACTTCCCCCTCGCGCACCTCGAGGGCGGGCCGGTGCTCTACATCTCGCTGGGAACGATCTTCAACAACTGGCCGGAGTTCTACCGGATGTGCTTCGCGGCGTTCGGTGGCACGCCCTGGCGCGTGGTGCTCTCCACCGGGCACGCGGTGAACGTGGCGGAGCTGGGTGAGGTGCCCGCCAACTTCCTCGTGCGCCCCTCGGTGCCCCAGCTCGAGGTGCTCGAGCGCACGTCCGTCTTCGTCACCCACGGCGGGGCCAACAGCCTGATGGAGTCCTTCGCGAATGCGGTCCCCGTGGTCGTCATTCCCCAGATGGCCGAGCAGCCGCTCAACGCCGCGCGGGTCGCCGAGCTGGAGCTGGGGTTGGCCCTGCAGCGGGAGACCGTCACGGTGGAGCAGCTGCGGCACGCGGTGGAGCGGGTGTCGAGCGAGCCCGCGTTCCGGCAGAAGGCGCGGACCCTGCAGCGGGAGGTCCTCGACTCGGGAGGCTACCGCCGCGCGGCCGAGGCCATCCTCGCGTACAGCGCGCGGCAGCGCCCGGGCGGCCGCGGCGCTTCCTGATCAGTCCGGCCGCAGCTTCGTGGTCGACTGGGGCAATTCCAGCGCCTCGAAGACGTTGGCGGGGGCGAAGGCCGTCACGCGCAGCAGTTGGTTGCCTGTCTTGTAGACGGAGACCTCGAACTGGAAGGGCTTGCCGCCGCGCGTGCCGTGCCCACTCACGGTGGCGATGCGCGACTTGTTGCCCGGGCTGGTGCCCTCGGAGGTGCCCGTCACCTGGAAGTCGGGATGGCGCGTGCGCAGGTCTCGCAGCGCCACGTCCCGTGCCTGGAGCAGATCCGCGGCTTCCGCCGGATTCCACTCGCGCACGGCCACCATCAGGTTGCCGTTGACGTCCGGATGCGACAGCCACAGGTCCACGTTGGGTTCCGGCGCCGACAGGTTCGCCTTGTGGCGGTACCACCCGTCCGAGGGGATGGGCAGCTTGTAGCCGAACCGGTGGCTCACGAGGACACTGTCGCGCAGCAGCCGGTTGCCCTCGAGGTCCGGCCGCAGCGCGATGCGCGCGCGATCCTCCAGGGACTGGGAGGCGGAGAGCCGCACGAAGCCGATGCTCTCCACCGTCATGCCGAGCAGCGCGGCGGTGAGCGCCACGCCCCCGAGGAAGGCCGAGGGCTTGCCCCAGACGAGCGCGAGCACGCCGCAGGAGACGGCGCACACGACGAGCGTGAAGAGGTACTGCGCCTGGTAGAGGCTCATGCCTCCGAAGACGAACAGGCCCACCAACAGCCGGAGGAGGGCCAGCACGCGCAGCT
The DNA here is from genome assembly GCF_044360685.1 of Cystobacter fuscus. Taxonomy (GTDB): domain Bacteria; phylum Myxococcota; class Myxococcia; order Myxococcales; family Myxococcaceae; genus Cystobacter; species Cystobacter fuscus_C. Next base: position 4,905,156 of record NZ_CP043491.1, read on the forward strand.
GCCCCTTGTCCCGCAGCAGCCCGATGCCGAGCAGCGTGTCCACGCCCACGCCCACGAGCGTCCCGGCGAGCTGCACGGCCCGGAGGGACTCATTCGTGGACATGGAGGGAAGGAAGAGGAACTCGAAGACGTGCAGCACGGCGTTGAGCAGCAGCAGGCCACCGGCCAGGGGGAGCGTGGAGGTTGCCGGCTCGGCGGGCGCGGCCGGGGCGGGCGCTCCCCGGGAGAGCTTCGCGGACGAGGCGGGCTCCATCTCCGGCAGGTACTCCACACTGGGCACGTACTCGGACGCGGCGGCCGCGGGGGTGGGCATGGCCGGGGCCCGGCGCACGGGGACGGGGGCGACGGTGGGTACGGCCATGGACGCGCGGGCCACCATCGAGGTGCGTCCACAACGGGGACACAGGGCCTGGGCCCGAGGCCGGTGTTTGAGCGCGCAGTGTGGGCAGGTGATCCAGTCAGCGTCCACGGTAGGCCTTCCTGCTCGTCTCCGGGTTCCACGCGAGCGCGCGAGGAGACATCCCAGGTTGTAGCAGAGAGGCGGCCCCGGGCGGTAGCCGGGCCCGGGGAGGCGAGGGGGCTCAGGGGCTGGGGGGCAGCACCATCCGTCGCATCAGGTGCTCGATCGCTTGTGCGGGGTCCTCGCACAGGCCCGAGTGCACGGGGCCCGTCTGGATCATCGTGCTGCGAGGAGCCACCAGCCAGTGGAAGCGCTCCTTCTGGGGGAGCTGTCCCACGGGGCCCGCCGCGCGGCCTCCGGCGCACACCCGGGGAATGGAGGCCAGGTGGTGGAGGATCGTCTCCGGGTCCGTGCCTGGCGCGAGCGCCTCGAGCCGGCGGGTGTCCAGCTCCACCCGCGCGCCGAGGAAGCGGTGGGTGAGGCAATAGAGGATGACGCCCGCGTTGATGAACTCCTCGCGCTCCACGCGCGGCACGACGCGGATGATGGCGTAGTCAAACGAGCTGCGCGCGGGCACGGATGGCCTCCTCGATGAACGCGGGTGCTGCTTTCAGGCGCTCGAGCAGGAAGGAGGCGTAGGCCTCGCGGTGCTCGGTGACGGTGGTGAAGCGCGGCTCCTGGGTGGGGCCGAGCCAGGCCTCGGGCACGCGGGCGACGATGCCGTGGATGAGCTCCGCCGTCACGCGCTCGCGCAGGGTGGCCAGCGCCTCGGGCAGCGCCGAGGCCCAGGGCAGCAGCACATGGTCGCGCACCGCGGGGAAGCGGCTCTGGCTGCGCTCGAGGTAGTCGTCCCAGGAGTGGTGGAAGTAGAGCGACGCGCCATGGTCGATGAGCCACAGCGCCGAGTGCCAGCACAGCAGGTTGGGGTTCTTGGGCGTGCGGTCCACGTTCGTCACGTAGGCGTCCAGGCACACGATGGCCGAGGCCTCGGCGGGCCCGGGGGTGGGGCGCACGGTGGGATCGAACGTGATGGAGCCGGGCAGGTAGTCCATGCCGAGGTTGAGCCCGGCGCTCGCCTTGATGAGGTCGCGGATCTCCCCATCCGGCTCGGCGCGGCCAAGCGCGGGATCCAACTCCAGGAGCACGAGCTCGGGCACGCGCAGGCCCAACGCACGCGCGAGCTCTCCGGAGAGGATCTCCGCCACGAGCGCCTTGATGCCCTGGCCGGCGCCGCGGAACTTGAGGACATACATGCCCGAGTCCTCCGCCTCGACGATGGCGGGGCACGAGCCGCCCTCGCGCAGGGGCGTGACGTAACGGGTCGCGGAAAGGGTTCTCACGGGGTTTCCTTCGATGGGGGGAGGTTCGGGGTGGGAAGGACGGGGGGCCGGCCTCCTCCTGACTGCCGGGACTGCCGGCGGCGCTCCTGGGTGTACTCCCCCACGGGCGTCTCGCCCCGGCGCGCGCGCACCCGGAGTTCATAGAGCGCATTGCGCTCGGCGTGCAGGGCATCCGGTGCGTCCTCGGGAACGGGGGCGAGCGGGTAGCGCAGATCGATCTGGCTCAGCTCGATGCCCACGGGATCCAGGACGACGTAGGCACCCAGCACCAGCGTCGCGGTCATCATCCAGGGGAAGGCGCGGCGCAGCAGCCGCGTCGGGGGCTCCAGGTGGACGGGCGGCTCGGGGGCCTCCCGCTCCTCAAGCGGACGGAGTGGACCCCCCAACAGGCCCGGGAAGTGGCGCGCGGCGGACAGCAGTCCGAGCAGCACCGCGCAGCCGCCGAGCGCGAGCAGCACCACCGTCCGCCCCTCGTCGCCGGGGGAGGGAGCCGGCTCGGACTCGAGGTGCCGGGAGCCGAAGAAGAGCGCCGTGGACACGAGGTTGTTGGCCGCGTGCGCGAGGACGCCGGGCCACAGCGAGCCCGTGCGCCACAGGAGCCAGCCGAACAGCAGGCCCAGCTCCAGGCGCGACACGAAGCCCATCCGGTCCAGGTGGAACGCGCTGAAGAGGGCCGCGGAGAAGAACAGGGCGCGCCACGGGGGGCCGCCCCGCGACAGCAGCCCCCGGAAGAAGACGCCCCGGAAGAAGAACTCCTCGCACAGGGGCGCGCCGATGCCCAGCCCCGCCACGATGAAAGCCAGCTCCACGGGGGACTGTCCCAGGAAGATGCCCGACACGTCGTAGTCATTCCAGGACTCGGGCAGGACGAGCTGGGCCAGGTACTGCACGGGGGCGATGATGCCGAAGAAGTTGGCCAGTCCGAGGACGAAGCCGAACGCCGCCGGCCCCACGCTCCAGGCGGACAGGCCGGTGTAGCGCGCCGGGGCCCGCCCGGTGGCGCTCAGCACGAGCCAGCCTCCGCCGAGGAAGACGAAGAGCTGGGTGAACCAGACGCCCAGGGCGAGGTTGAGCACCTGCACGGGCGAGACGAGCAGGAAGGTGAGGAACACCACCAGGGTGGCGGCCACCGCGACGCCCAGCGGATCCAACGGCCTGGATTCGGAAGGGGGGGCGGGGTTGGGGCTGACGTCTTCCACCACGGGACTCCGGCTGCGAGAGGAGGGGGATGTGTAAAACACGACATCCTGGCGCGAAGCGCTTCTATAATGCCCGGACCTTGACGCCCCCATTCGAAGAACGAACACGGCGACGGACGAGCGGTTGGGAGCGGGTCGGGCTCCAGCGCGCGGGGTTGCTGACGGTGCTGCTCAGCTCGTCGCTGGCCTCGGCCTCGGCGTTCCAGGTGGAGGCGCGCACCGAGGCCCAGGTGTATCAGATCCGCTCCTGGCGCGATTCCTCGCCGAGCGAGCCCGTGTTGCTGCCGCGCCGGCGGATCGTCCAGTACCTGGGAGTCACCGGGTATGAGCTCGTCACCGGGCAGGACCTGGGCTTCGAGTCCAACCTGCGTGTCTTCGCGGACTTCGGCATGCCGCGGGGGGAGGCGGCGAAGCTCGACGGCATGCGCTCGGAGGACGCGGACCTGCTCCATGCCTTCGTGCGCTACGGGGTGGGCGGAGTCGAGGGGCGGCTCGGCCGGCAGCTCTACGGGGACGTGTCGGACATCCTGGCCTTCGACGGACTGAGCCTGCGCTACGTGAGCCCGGTGGGAGTGGGCGCCGAGGTGTACGGCGGGCTGTGGGTGAAGGGGGCGGGGTTCCTGTCCTCCTCGGTGTACCAGCCGGATGGCGTGCGCGAGAGCGACACCCGGCGCATGGAGCAGGGCGTGGCCGGCGCGGACCCGACGCTCACGGCGCTCGAGCCCGTGTACGGCGCGAAGCTGCTGCTGGAGAACGTGCGGGGAGTGTCTGCGTCCGTGGGCTACCGCCGGGCGCTGCTGGCGGGCAAGACGGACGTCGAGCGCGCGACGGCGGAGGCCCGCTTCGGACGGGGCCTGGGGTTGAACGCGGTGGCGGGCGTGGACGTGGACCTGTTGCAGCTCAAGCCCGCGCAGGCCCGGCTCCAGGTGCGCTGGGACGCGGAGGACCTGGCCGTGAGTGGCGAGGCGATGCGCCTCTCGCCCGTCTTCTCCGCCGACTCCATCTGGTACTGGTTCGCCTACGCGCCCCGAGACGAAGCGCGCGTGCGCGTGGACTTCTTCCCGCGTGGCGCCCTGCGCTACTACGTCCAGGCGGTGGGCAGCCTCTACCACACCGTCCTCAACAGCTCGCTGCAACTGGCCGAGGCGGCGAAGGCCGCGGGCGGGCAGCCCTCCTTCACCATGGGTGGCTCGGCGGGCGCGGCGCTGCGCAGGGAGCGCTTCCGCTCCGCGCTGGATGTGTCCGTGCGCGGAGGCTATGGCGGCACGCAGCTCTGGGCGGATCTCACCGCGGGCTACGGCTTCGGCGAGGGCCGCACCACCGTGGATGGGCGGCTGAGCGCGGCGTACATCCATGATGGCTTCAACCCCCTGCTCGCGGGTGGCTTCCTGGGCGCGCAGCTCTGGGCGAGCCAGGCGCTCACCCGGGCCGCGCGCGTGTCGCTGGTGCTCGAGCAGAACGTGAACCCCTACACCCGCTGGGACACCAAGGTGTTCTTCCTCTTCGATCTGAAGGCGAGCCTGTAGATGGAGCGCCAGTCCCGAATCGTCCTGGGCCTCGTCGCCCTGTCCCTGGTGGTGGCGGGTCTCGCGTGGGCGGCCACCGCGAACGAGCGCAGCCTCGCCATCTACCCGGCCCAGCGCATCCCCGTGCGCTTCGATCACAAGCAGCACCTGGAGGCGGGGGCCGAGTGCACCTCGTGCCATGACAGCGCCCGGACGAGTGCCTCGGTGAAGGATCGCAACCTGCCGGGCCACGAGGAGTGCGAGACGTGTCACGACCTCGACGCGGCGAAAAAGGGCGCGAAGACGGATCCCCCGTCGGCCTGCAACGTGTGTCACCCGGGCTTCGACGCCACGGTGCACCTGGCGCCGCCGAAGCTGGACGCCCCCCCGGCCAACCTGAACTTCAACCACCAGTTGCACGTGCAGAAGAAGGTGGACTGCGCGACGTGCCATGGCGCCATGACGGACGTGCAGCTCGCCACGCGGCAGCAGTTGCCGAAGATGGCCACGTGCCTCAAGTGCCATGACGGCCACCAGGCGCCCAAGGAGTGCGGCGCCTGTCACTTGAAGCAGCCCTCGGGGCGACTCCAGCTCACATTCCCCTCGGGCATCCTGCGCCCCATGCAGGGAGATCCCCTCGGCCTGGACCACGGCCCGCGCTACGAGTTCAACCACGGCAACCGCGCGTCGATGGACCGGGGCACGTGCCTGTCGTGCCACACCGAGTCCTATTGCCAGACGTGCCATGACGCGCTCCAGAAGCCGTTGTCGGTGCACCCCAACGACTTCATCACCCTGCACCCGGTGCAGGCGCGCCAGGACTCCACGCGCTGCTCGAGCTGCCACCGCGCGCAGTCCTTCTGCGCCGCGTGCCACGAGCGCTCGGGGGTGGGGCAGAACTCGGACCGCTCACTGCGCGCGCGCAACGTGAAGGTGCACCCGGACTACAACGCCTGGGTGGAAGTGCCCGGGCCGCAGCACCACGGCGTCGCGGCGTCGCGGGACATGCAGTCGTGCGTGTCCTGCCACCGCGAGGAGTCGTGCCTCACGTGCCACTCGGGGATGACGGGGCGGCAGATCAACCCGCACCCGGATGGGTTCTCCGCGGCGTGCAAGCGCGTGGCGGCGAGCAATGATCGGGCCTGCCTCAAGTGCCACACCGAGTCGAACCTCGCCCAGAAGGGGTGCCGCTGATGCGCCGGTTCTTGTGGCTGGGGCTGCTGGGATGCGCGGCGTGTCTGGAGCCCGGCGAGCCCTTCCTCGCCGCGGCCGACGCGGATCCGCCGGACGTGGTGTCCACCGAGCCGGGCGCCGGAGGCACGCTGGAGGCGGGCGGCACGCTGCAGATCCTCTTCTCTGAGCGGATGGACGCGCGCACGCTGCGCCCGGGCATCGCCGTCTTCGAGGGGCGGGCGGAGGTGCCCTTGGAGGTGTGGGTGCCCGCGGAGCCGGAGGGGCAGGACGACCTCGAGCGCGGCGACGTGCCCTCCACCGTCACGGTGCGCGCCAGCGCGGGCGCCTTCACGCCGGGCACGGCCTACACGCTGGTGCTGCGCACGTTGCTCACGGACACCCAGGGCAATCCGCTCGCGCAAGAGGTGCGGGTGCCCTTCCGCACGGAGCCGTGAGGGCCTCCGTGCGAGGGCGCGCCGCGGCTCAGCGCTGGTGGCGCAGGTAGCGGCGGATCTCCTCGGCGAACTGCTTGGTCGCCGCCACGTCGGGCGCGGCGGGGCCGAGCTTGAGCTTCTTGTCCTCCTCCACGAGGTAGCGCTGGTCGAGCATGTAGGCCACCGCGTTCTCCAGCGTCACCTTGGCGAGTGACTCGGCGGCGGTGATGCGGCCGGAGTGGTACTCGGCGCGGCCGACGTCCAGCGCCTGGCGCACGAAGGACTTGCGATCCTGCACCGCGCCCGTGGACACCTCGGGCAGCGTGAGGGCGGCGATGAGGTAGGCCTCGAGGTAGTCGCGCAGTTGATCCGCGAGGAACTCCAGCTCCGGCCGGGCATGGGGCTCGGGGGCCACGCTCAGCGTGGTGTCCTCATGGAGGATGAGGCCCATGCGCACCAGCCGCTCGACGACCTCGGCGAAGATGGTGTCGAAGCTGGCGCCCACCCGGTAGATGAACTCCACCTTGAAGAGGCGCGAGAGCCACAGAGCGCGGGCCTTCACCTCGTCGAAGGGCGCCGGGGAGCCCACCAGCAGCGCGTTGGCCACGAGGCTGCGTGCCGCCACCAGGTTCATCAGCGTGTTCTTGTAGAAGGCCATCTCCCCGCGGCGCTCGTCCTCGGCCTGGTAGATGACCTCGCCGTGCGCCTTCTGGGTGCGCACCATGCCATCGGAGCAGAAGGTGCGCATGGCGTCCTGGATGGGGCCCATGGCGTCGGGGTTGCTCGGCGAGTCCTTGAGCAGCATGGCCAGGGGGGCGTTCTCCTCCCCGGCGACGCGGCGCAAGAGGTGGATACGCTCGGACAGCTCGCGGCTGGTCATGCCGCGCCGGCGGTGGGAGAGCAGGGCGGAGCTCACCAGGGCATGCGGCGTCACGGTGGACACCTTGCTGATGCCGTACATGACGCGGTTGCCCAGGGCGCGCACCAGGCCCTTCTTCTGCTCGTCCGTCAGCGGCTGGCCGGGCTCGAGTCCACGGCTCTTCATCAACTCCACGAGCGACAGGGGCTCGTCGAAGGTGAGGTGGATGCGGCCGTAGCGCGCGGCGAGCACCTTGGGCGTGCTGAGCAGGGCCTTCAGGTCCTCGGGCTTCTTCTCCCCGCCGGCCAGCTCCTTCGAGTAGCTGCCCGACTCCACGACCTTCTCGTAGTCGATGGAGACGGGGACGAAGATGAGATCATTGCGCGCGCCCTCGAGCACGGCCTCCACCTGCCAGGTGAACATGCCGAGCTTGGGCTGGAGCAGCTTGCCGGTGCGCGAGCGTCCGCCCTCGGGGAAGAACTCCTGGTGCACGCCGTCGTGGACGAGCTTCTTCACGTACGCCTTGAAGGTGGCGGCGTAGATCTTGTCGTCCTTGAAGGAGCGGCGCAGGAAGAAGGCGCCGCAGCGGCGCAGGAAGGGGCCGAGTGGCCAGAAGGACAGGTTGGCGCCCGCGGCGACGAGCGGCACGGCGTAGCCGCGGTTCCAGAGGATCCAGCTCATCACCAGGTAGTCCACGTGGCTCTTGTGCGAGGGGCAGAGCACGAGCGGGGCCTTGCTGGCGGCCTTGAGGGCGCGGTTGAGGCCGGCCTCGTCCACCTCGATGCCGTCGTAGATGCGGTTGAAGACCCAGGCGAGCAGGGGAGAGGCGAACGCCAGCATGGTGGGGCTGGCCCTGGCGGCGATGGCCTCCAGGTTGCGCCGGGACTGGCGCAGCACGCTCTCCGGGCTGCGGTTGCTCTCCGTGGCCACGGTGTCCAGCGCCCTGCGCAGGGTGCGGTCGCGCAGCGTCTCGTCGAGGATGCGATCGGCGGGCTTCTCCGGGGGACCGAAGACGGCGCGCGTCTCGCGCGACAGGTGGTGGTGCAGCATGCCGCGCACCTTGCGGGCGATCACCTCGTCGGAGTCCTGGGGGTTGTCCGCGATGAAGCGCTTGAGATCGATGGGCTCGCCCACGCGGAACTGGGCGCGGCGGTAGTTGCGGAAGAAGGCCACCATCGAGTGCAGGAAGCCGGGCGCCTCGGGGCTGCCGAACACGCGGTCCCACACGTTGGGGTTGAGGCGCGCGGTGCGCTTCTCCCAGACGAAGAGCTCGGGCACGAGGAAGACGGAGCGCTCTTCCCGGCGCGCCATGGCGACCAGGGTGGGGAAGGGGTTCTCCTCGATGTCCTTGCCCGAGGCGCTCAGCAGGGCCGTCTTCTTCAGGAAGATGAGGCCGCTGTTGCCCGAGTCGCGCGCGTGGGCGAAGCGCTCCTCGAAGGGGCCGCGCTGCTTGGCGTTGCGGAAGGGGCGGGTGAACCAGGGGCGCAGGTTGACCACCGCCCGGATGAGCGGCAGCCCCCGGCGCACGCTCGCCCAGGAGAGATAGAGGAAGTTGATCCACGCCGTGGTGCGCATGACGTGCACCACGAAGCCCTTGGCGTGCAGCGCGCGCAGCTCCGCCTCGGCCTCCGCGGGAAAGCGGACGCCGTCGAAGTAGCGCTGCCCCAAGACCCTCGAAACGGGGCCGAACTCCTTGCTCAACGCCTCATGATGATCGACAGCCGGTCCCAGGACGGTGTCCACGTGCGAGCCCCCTTGAATGCGATGCACGGATGAGTGGCGTTACATGTTTTCGGGTGTGGCGATTCCCAGCAGGGTGAGTCCCGCGGCGAGTGCCGCGCGCGTGGCATCCGTGAGCGCCAGCCGCGCCTGCTTGAGTGGCTCGTCCCCCTCGAGGAGGACGCGCTTGCCCCGATCCTGGTTGCCCAGGGTGTAGTAGCGGCTGAACTCCGCGGCCAGATCTAACAGCCACCGGGCGACGAAGCTCGGCTCCTGTTGATCCGCCGCTTCCTGCACCACCACGGGCAGCCGGGCGATGGCGCGTAGCACCGCTTGTTCCTCGGGAAGCGTGAGCCGGCTGGCATCGTAGGTGGTGGGCGCGCCGCCGCCCTTGCGCAGGATGTTGCAGGCACGCGCGTGGGCGTACTGGAGGTAGGCGCCCGTGTGCCCGGTGAAGTTGAGGATCTCGTCCCAGTCGAAGGTGTAGTCGGTGGCGCGGCGGTTCTTCAGGTCGCCGAAGAAGATGGCGCCCAGGCCGATCTGCTCCGCCAGCGCCTCGGGGTCGTCCGTCTGGATCTTCCCCTCCTCGATGTTGTTCTTCACCAGGGCGAGCGCCCGCGTGCGCGCCTCGTCGAGCACGTCGGTGAGCAGCACCACGTTGCCCTGGCGCGTGCTCATGCCGTGCACGCGGCCGAAGTTGACGTGCACCATGCGGTCCACGAAGTCGCGGCCCATGGCCTTGAGCACGCGGAAGACCTGCCGGAAGTGCAGCGACTGATCCGTGGCCACCACGTAGAGCGACTTGTCGAAGTGGAAGCGCTCGTGACGGTCGATGGCCGCCGCCAGATCGCGCGTGGCGTAGAGCGTGCTGCCGTCGTTCTTCTTGAGGAGCACGGGCGGCTCGTTCTCCTCGTAGGGCAGGTCCACGATGAGGGCGCCCTCGGACTGCTTGACGCCCACCGTGCGGGAGAGCTCCTCGATCACCGGCTCCATCTTGTCCTGGTAGAAGCTCTCGCCCTCGATGTGCTCGAAGCGGATGCCCAGCCGGGCGTAGATGCGCAGGAAGTCGCGGATGGACGTCTCGCGGAACTCCTTCCACAGCGCGAGCGCCTCGGCGTCCTTGGCCTCCATGCGCCGGAAGAAGTCGCGGGCGCGCTCGTCGAAGGCGGGCTCCTTCTCCGCGCGCTGGTTGGCCTGGACGTACACCTTGACCAGGTGCGCCATGTCCTGGCGCTTGGCGGGGTCTCCGTACTCCTGGAAGCCCACGGCGACGAGGCCGAACTGCTTGCCCCAGTCACCCAGGTAGTTGATGCCCTCGAAGCGGTAGCCGAGCGCCCGGTGCAGGTTGGCCACGGCGTGGCCGATGACGGTGGAGCGGATGTGGTGGAAGGCGATGGGCTTGGCGATGTTGGGCGAGGAGTAGTCCATCACCACCGTCTTGCCCACGCCCGAGTCCCCGCCGCCGTAGCGCGTGCCCTGGGTGCGCGCCGCGTCGATGACCTCGGCGGTGAAGGGCATGAGCGAGAAGCGCGCGTTGACGTAGGGGCCGGCGGCCGTGATCTCCAGGCCGGGCACCTTCAGGTTCTGCGCGAGCCCGGCGGCGATCGCCGGCGGAGCCTTCTTCTGCGCCTTGGCCAGGGGAAAGGTGGGGAACGACAGGTCCCCATGCGCGGGATCGGCCGGCTTGACCTGGGCGTCGAGCTCGGAGGCGGGCACACCCAGCGACTGGGCGAGCGCCTCGACGAATGCTGCCCGGTAATGCGAGTAGGCGGAAATGCTCATGGGACGCGCGGCATACTAAACGAAGGAGTCGGGTATTCCGCGCATCTTCTGTTGACGCATCGTGTCGATTTGTCTCTTGGTGTGCCCTCTTCAGGTCACCGCGCCCCGGCGGCTCGGGCGCACCACGGCGGCCACGGTGTCGAGCAGTCGAGGCAGCTGCAGGGGCTTCTCGAAGAAGCCATCGATGCGATCCAGGCCCTGGCCGGCGCCGAGGGTGGACACGTCGCTGGCGCCCGAGATGATGTAGACGGCCACGTCGGCGAGCGACTCGGTGCCACGGATGAAGCGCAGCACCGAGCGGCCATCTTCCTCGCTCAGGCGCAGGTCCAACAGCACCATGGCCGGGCGGATGTGCGAGAGGATGGAGCGGGCCTCGGAGGCGCCCGAGGTGGACATCACCCGGTAGCCCTCCTGCTCGAGGACCTGTTGGAGCACCTCGCGGCAGTCCGCGTCGTCCTCGACGAGGAGGATGCCACCGGCGCGGGGTCCGGCCTGGGCGAGGTCGGGCGAGCTGACGGCGCCGGCGAACAGGGGCATGACCATCTGCAGGGCGGTGCCCTCGCCCAGGGTGCTCGAGGCCTCCACGCGGCCGCCGTGCAGCGCCATGATTTTCGCGACCAGGGGCAGGCCGAGGCTGTGGCCCTGGCCGCGCGCGCCATCGGGGCGGTGGAAGGGATCGAAGACGTGCTCCAGGTCCTCGGCGCCCAGGCCCGGGCCGCTGTCCTTGACGGTGAGCAGGGCGAGTCCGTCCTCGCTGCCCACGCGCAGCTCCACGGTGTCCTCGGGCTCGCAGCGGTTGATACCGCTCTCCACGAGGTTCTGGATGGCCTCGGCGATGCGCTCGCGGTCGCCGCGCACGAAGACCTCGCCCGTGGGGGGCAGGACGAGCTGGACCTTGGACTGCTCGGCGGCGGGGGTGAGGGTGCGCACCACCTCCTCGGCCACGGCCTTGAGCCCGAAGGGGCGCTGGTTGAGCTGCATCTTGCCCGCCTGGAGGCGGGACATGAGGAGCAGATCATTCACCATGCGCAGCATGCGGTCCGCGCTCCGGTCGCACACCTGCACCGCGCGGCGCTGGGCGTCCGACAGGCCCCCGAGCTTCTCGCGTCCCATCATCGCCAGGTAGGCCTTGATGGTGGTGAGCGGGTTCTTCAAGTCATGGGACACGTTGCCGAGCAGCTCGTCGCGGCTCTGCTCCAGGGCCTTGAGGCCGGCGATGGCCGTCTGCAGATCCTTGTTGCGCCGGGCGCTGTCGTCGCGCAGGCGCGCCACCTCGTAGGAGGCGGACAGTTGGCTGGCGAGCGCCATGAGGAGCGAGTCCGGGGCGGAGCGGCGCGGGGCGAGGATGGCGAGCACGCCGCTGGTGCCCAGGGGGCTCTCCAGGGGCACGGCGACGGTCTCCTCGTCGCGCAGGATGGCGCGCTCGGCGAAGGCGCGGCCCACGACGCCCTCGTCGGGGGTGGCGGCGGTGATGCGCTCGTCGTAGCGGCCGCGCACGTGCTCCACGTGGAGCTGGTTGCGCGCGGGGAGGTAGCGCGCGACGTAGCAGGCCTTGGCCTGCATCAGCCCGTGGATGAGCTGGAGCTGGGCGCGCAGGGCCTCGGTGGGGCCCTCGCTGGAGGTGATGTGCTGGGCCATCTCCGCGAGGGTGCGCTCGGCGACCTCGCTCTCCACGGGAGGCTGGGGCTTCACCAGACGCCGGGCGACGGGCTTCTTGGGCTCCGGGCGCAGGGTGACGATTTCGGCCAGATGGGGAACCTTCTTCTTGGGCACGGAGCAACCTCGGCGGCCAGGGAGCGGTGCTTCCGCCCCTCATCGACGGGGGAGGTGGGAGTCCTCACCCCGCGCGCTGAATCCTGCGCCAGTGGACACGGGGGTGGGAACCCGCGTGTGCCACCGGAGTGGGACAGCGCTCGCCGCAGGACAATTGCGGTGTCCAACAGGTGACATCAGGTGGGGAGCCGGGCGGCCAACCCCAAGGGTTTTCCAGGGCTTGGCTAGGCCTGGAAGCCGCTCTCCTGGAGCGCCTGGGTGGCGGCCATCTGGACGCGGCGCGCGGTGTCGCCGGTGGTGAGCTTCTGGATGGGCTCGCGCGCGGGGGCGTACTTGAGCGGCCCGAGCGCCTTGAGGGCGGCGATCTTCACGTCGTCGGACATGTCGTCGAGGAAGGGGAGGAGCGCCGGGGCGATGCGCTCGTCCTGCTTGCCGGTGATGTAGTGCAGCAGGACGACCTTCTTCTCCGGGTCGCGCATGTACTGGGAGCTCAGGGCGGCGAGCGTGTCCACGACGGTGGAGACGACCTCGGCCTCGCTCTGGAGCGACTCGAGGATGCGCACGGCCCAGGACGTGGCCTGCTCGTTCTTGCGCAGGAACTCGGTGACGGGGGCGATGGCGTCCTTGCCGAAGCCCTTGATGAGCTCGAAGACGTGCTCCTTCTCGTCCGCGTCCGTGGTGAGCGGCTCCACGTTGATGGTGTAGCGGTGCATCAGCACGGTGACGGCCTCGGGGAACTTCATCTCCCCGAGCTGCTGGAGGGCCTTCTGCCGGGAGGTGGGGTCGCCGTACTTCTGGGTGACCTTGGGCTTGAGCTTGAGGGCTTTGTCGGGGCCGGAGCCGCCGAGGAAGTCGAAGATACCCATGAGTGAAGAGGCTCCGAGAGGTGAATCGGGTTCTTGAAGGGCCGTGTAGGACGCGGCGGCGGGGAACGCAAGAGACTTGGGGGGCATGCCCGGGGCGGCGGGCTAGAGGTGGAGCGCGCCCCGGACATCCGTCTGGTAGGCCCGGGCGAGCGACTCCGCGGCGCGGCGCGCCTCGTCCGAGAGGTGCTCGGGCACCTTGACCTGGAGGGTGAGGTAGAGGTCTCCCGGAGGCCCGCCCTTGAGCGAGGGCGAGCCGCGGCCCTTGAGGCGCATCTTGCGGCCGGACTGGGAGCCCGGGGGAACCTTGACGGTGACCTCGCCCTGGAAGGTGGGCACGCGGATCTCCGCGCCCAGCATGGCCTCGGAGACGGTGACCGGGAGATCCATGGACAGATCATCTCCGTCCCGGCGCACCAGGGGGTGTTCGGAGACGATCGTCTCGATGTAGAGGTCGCCCGCGGGGCCGCCGCGGGAGCCCGCGGAGCCCTGTCCGGACAGCCGCACCTTGGAGCCGGTCTGCACGCCCGCGGGAATCTTCACGGTGAGCCGGGCCGTCTCCTCGAGCACGCCCGAGCCCTGGCAGGAAGGGCAGGGGGGAGCGGCGCGTCCGGAGCCGCGGCAGGAGGGGCAGGTGCCTCCTCCGGCCATGCCGAGCACGCCCCCGGCCCGGCGCACCTTGCCCGTGCCGCCGCAGGTGGCGCACGTGGTGGGAGTGCCCACCTGGCCCGCGCCCTGGCAGCGCTGGCAGCGTCCGGGACGTTGCAGCGAGATGCTGCGCTCGGTGCCGGTGAGGGCCTCGGCGAAGCTGAGCGAGAGCGTGGCCGAGATGTCTTCGCCCGGAGTGGGACCCGCCGCCCGGCCGCCCGCGCGCCCGAGGATCTCCCCGATGTCCACCCCGCCGGCGCCGCCGCCCGCGCGCCCGAAGATGTCGCCCAGGATGTCGCCCAGGTCGAAGTCCACGCCGCTGCCGCCACCCCCACCACCGCTGAAGGGACTCCCGCCACCGGAGGCGCGCGCGGCCTTGTAGGCGCGATACTGCTGGGCCTTCTTCTCGTCGAAACCGAGCTTGGCGGCCTCCTCGCCGAACTCGTCATAGAGCTTGCGCTTCTTCTCGTCCGACAGCACCTCGAAGGCGGCGTTGAGCTGCTTGAACTTCTCCTCGGCGCTCTTGTCGCCCGGGTTGACATCCGGGTGGTACTTGCGCGCGAGTTTGCGGAAGGCCTTCTTGATGTCTTCGGCCGGTGCCGTCCGGGACACGCCGAGAATCTGGTAATAGTCGTCCGCCATGTGCTTGGCATCCTCCACGGTTGCAAGAACGTAACCAGTTGTACGGGGAGCGCCAGCATGGCGTGTTGCCCAGGGTCCGGATGTATAAAGTGAGGGGACCGAGGAAGATCATGGGTGCGCCGCGCGGACGAACCGTGAAGAGGGGACTGGTGGTGGGCTGTCTCGCGCTGGTGCCGGTGACTTCCGGTGGGGCCGTGGCGCAGAGCGCCTCGCCGACTTCCCTGGAGGGCTCCCGGGTGCTGGACCGGGTGGTGGCGGTGGTGGGCGGGCAGGTGCTGACCCTGAGCGAGTTGGAATTCGAGGCCCGGGTGGCGCTCGTGGAGCGGGGAGGCGTCAGGGCGGCGGATGAGCGGCTGGACGAGCGCACGCTCCTGGGCGCGCTCGAGCTGGGCATCAACCAACGGTTGCTGGTGGCGGGAGCGGATCGCCTGCAGGCCTTCGCCGTGGAGCGCTCGGCGGTGGAGGAGCGGCTGCGGCGGTTCCGGGAGCGTTTCGAGGACGAGCCGGCGCTGTTGTCCTTCCTGGCGCGGCACGACGCGGATCTGGATCAACTGCTGGTGGTGCTGGAGCGCAGCGCGCGGGCCGAGCGCATCCTGGACAGCCGGATCCGCCTGCGCGCCCAGGTGAGCGAGGCGGAGGTGCGGCGCTACTGGGAGGAACACAAGTCGACCCTGGGGGGGTCCTACGAGGGCGTGCACGACGCCTTGAAGGAGCGGTTGATGCGGGAGCGCTACGGAGAGCTCGCGAAGGAGGAGTTCAAGCGGGTCCGGGAGGACGCGCGGGTGCGCCGCGTGGCGCCCTTCGCCCAGGAGGCACGGCCATGAGGCGGATGCGGGAGGAGCCCCGGGGGAGCAAGCCGCCGGGCGCCCAGCCGTCCGCTTTCCTGCTCCGGCGGATGACGCACGAGGATCTGCCCGCGGTAATGGAGCTGGAGAAGGCGTCGTTCACCAACCCCTGGTCGCTGGAGCTCTTGCGGCGCGAGCTGGGGCACGACTGGTCCGTCATCTTCCTGCTCGAGGAGCCCACCGAGGAGGGGGGCCGTCGGCTGCTGGGCATCTCCATCTTCTGGATCGTCCACGACGAGGTGCACGTGCTCAACGTGGCCACGGCCCCGGAGCACCGGCGGCGCGGGGTGGGGCGGGCCCTGATGGAAGCCACCCTGGCCGAGGGCCGGGCACGCAAGTGCAGCCTGGCGACACTCGAGGTGCGCAAAAGCAACGAGGCCGCCATCACCCTCTACAAATCGTTCGGGTTCCGTCCGGTGGGCGTGCGGCCCAACTACTACGTGGACGAGGGCCAGGCCGCCGAGGACGCGATCGTGATGGTCCTCGACTTCTAGCGACCGGGGGAGTAGAGGAGCGCGGCCATCCGTAGAGTGTGGGGAATGACCGCCAGTGCTTGACACGGGGGGGCCCCTCCCTATACTCGCGGCCCTTTTTCAAAGCGCAGTGGTAGGTGCGTATGCGCCCCCGGGTACACCCGCCCGGGACAATCGGGAAGGAAGAGGAGTTCAGTGCCGACCATCAGCCAGCTGGTCCGTCAGGGCCGCGAGAAGTTGAACATCAAGGGCAAGAGCCCCGCTCTGAAGGAGTGCCCTCAGAAGCGTGGCGTTTGCACCCGCGTGTACACCACGACGCCGAAGAAGCCGAACTCGGCCCTTCGCAAGGTGGCGCGCGTTCGTCTGACGAACGGAATCGAAGTGACGTCCTACATCCCCGGCGTGGGTCACAACCTCCAGGAGCACTCGGTGGTGATGATCCGCGGTGGCCGTGTGAAGGACCTCCCGGGCGTTCGCTACCACATCATCCGCGGCACGCTGGACTCGGTCGGCGTGGCCGGCCGCAAGCAGGGCCGTTCCAAGTACGGCGCCAAGCGTCCGAGCTGAGCTCGGAGCTGATCACCTTCGTTTCATGACTTGGGACGCTTGCCCCGCACCCTGGGGAGCCTCCCGGATTCGCCAACGCAGTTCGAAGCCCCCCATTGAAGACTCCCGGGTGCATGGGAGCGGGGGCGTAAGGGATAGAAAAAGATGCCTCGTCGTCGCGTAGTAGCCAAGCGCAAGATCCTTCCCGATCCGAAGTTCCAGGACCGCCTCGTCACGAAGTTCGTGAACGACCTGATGCGCAAGGGGAAGAAGTCCATCGCCGAGCGGGTGTGCTACGGCGCCTTCACGCTCATCGAGGAGCGTGCGAAGGAAGATCCCCTCAAGACGTTCAAGAAGGCCCTGGACAACGTCAAGCCGGTGCTCGAGGTGAAGAGCCGCCGCGTCGGTGGCGCCACCTACCAGGTGCCCGTGGAGGTCCGTCAGGATCGCCGCGTGGCGCTGGGCATGCGCTGGATCATCACCTACGCCAAGGCGCGCGGTGAGAAGACGGCCATGGAGAAGCTGGCCGGCGAGATCATGGACGCCGCCAACAACCGTGGCAACGCGGTGAAGAAGCGCGAGGACACGCACAAGATGGCCGAGGCCAACAAGGCCTTCGCCCACTACCGCTGGTAGTCCTCGCAAGTTTCCTGTTGTGCCCGACACCCGGATGCGCTTAACGCGCGTCCGGGTGTTTGCGGTTTTGTAGACATCCGCTTCTGGAGAGGTTTGGAGCCATGCCCCGCGAGTATCCCCTCGAGCGCTATCGCAACATCGGCATCATGGCGCACATCGACGCCGGCAAGACCACGACCACGGAACGGATCCTGTTCTACGCGGGCGCCATCCACAAGATGGGCGAGGTGCACGAAGGCACCACCACGACGGACTGGATGGTGCAGGAGCGCGAGCGTGGCATCACCATCACCTCGGCGGCCATCACCGCGTTCTGGAACCGCAACGAGCAGAAGTACCGCATCAACATCATCGACACGCCGGGCCACGTGGACTTCACCATCGAGGTGGAGCGCTCCTTGCGCGTGCTGGACGGGGCCATCGCGGTGTTCGACGCGGTCAACGGCGTGGAGCCGCAGTCGGTGACGGTGTGGCGCCAGGCGGACAAGTACAAGGTTCCGCGCATCTGCTTCGTGAACAAGATGGACCGGGTGGGGGCGGACTACGAGATGTCCGTGGGCACCATCCGCGAGAAGCTGGGCGCGCGTCCGGTGCGCCTGCAACTGCCGCTGGGCGCCGAGGACAAGCACCGCGGCGTCATCGACCTCGTGCGCATGAAGGCGCTCGTCTTCTCCGACTCGGAGATGGGCAGCCGCTACGACGAGGTGGAGATCCCCGAGGACTTCCGGGCCGAGGCGGACGCGGCGCGCGCCGAGCTGGTGGAGACGGCGGCCGAGCAGGACGACGCGCTCACCGAGAAGTTCCTCGAGGGCACGGAGCTCACGGAGGCGGAGATCCGCTCGGCCATCCGCAAGGGGTGCCTGGCGCTGAGGATCTTCCCGGTGTTCTGCGGCTCGGCCTTCAAGCACAAGGGCGTGCAGCCGCTGCTGGACGCGGTGGTGGACTACCTGCCGGGCCCGCTCGACATCCCGCCCGTGCAGGGCAAGAACCCCAAGGGCAAGGAGGAGACGCGGGAGACGAGCGACAAGGCGCCCCTGAGCGCGCTGGCGTTCAAGATCATGCCCGACCCGTCCTTCCCCTCGCAGTCGCTGACCTTCTTGCGCATCTACTCGGGCAGCATCGAGTCGGGCTCGGCGGTGTGGAACTCGGTGAAGGGCAAGCGCGAGCGCATCGGGCGGCTGGTGCAGATGCGCGCGGACAAGAAGGACGAGGTGCCCGAGTGCTACGCGGGGGACATCTGCGCGGTGGTGGGCATGAAGCTGGCGACCACGGGCGACACGCTCTGTGACGACAAGCACCCCATCATCCTCGAGCAGATGGAGTTCCCCGAGCCCGTCATCGACGTGGCCATCGAGCCCAAGTCCACGGCGGACCAGGAGAAGATCCACACGAGCCTGGCGCGCCTGGCGGTGGAGGACCCGTCGTTCCGGGTGAGGACGAACGAGGAGACGGGGCAGACGCTCATCGCGGGCATGGGCGAGTTGCACCTGGAAATCATCGTCGACCGGCTCCTGCGCGAGTTCAAGGTGGACGCCAACGTGGGCAAGCCCCAGGTGGCCTACCGCGAGACGATCTCCCGGACCGTAGAGACCGAGGGCAAGTTCATGCGCCCGCTGGGCGGCAAGAACCAGTTCGGCCACGTGTGGCTGCGCGTGAGCCCGAACAAGGCGGGGCAGGGCTTCGTCTTCGAGAACACCATCCCCGCGGAGAAGGTGACGAAGGAGTTCATCGAGGCGGCCCGGCAGGGCGTGGTGGAGTCGCTGCAGAGCGGACCCATCGCGGGCTACCCGCTGCTGGACGTGAAGGTGGAGGCCTATGACGGCTCCATGCACGACACGGAGTCGAGCGAGATGGCCTTCAAGATCGCCGGCTCGATGGCCTTCCGGGAGGCCGTGCGCGGCGCGGATCCCATCCTCCTCGAGCCCATCATGGACTGCGAGGTCGTCACGCCCAACGACTTCACGGGCGACGTCATCGGCGATCTGACGGCGCGGCGGGGACGCATCCAGGGCATGGAGCCTCGGCCGGGAGGCGTGCAGGCGATCCTCGCCCAGGTGCCGCTCGCCAAGATGTTCGGCTACTCGACGGACCTGCGCAGCCGCAGTCAGGGAAGAGCGACCTACACCATGCGGTTCAGCAACTACGCGCCGGCACCGAAGGACGCGTTGAATCGCTGAGCGGCTTGCTCCCCCGCGAAGGGAGCAGGCGATTTCAATTGACGTTTTCGCGGGTTTGAAGCACGACGCAGCACCTTTTTTTCTCCATTCGGTCGGTAAGCCAGTCTCCGAGGAGCAGCGATGAGTAAGGAGAAGTTCGATAGAAGTTTGCCGCACGTCAACATCGGCACCATCGGCCACGTTGACCACGGCAAGACGTCCCTCACGGCGGCCATCACCAAGGTGCTGGCGAAGACGGGCGGCGCGACGTTCCTCGCGTACGACCAGATCGACAAGGCCCCCGAGGAGCGCGAGCGCGGCATCACCATCTCCACGGCGCACGTGGAGTACAAGACGAAGAACCGGCACTACGCGCACGTGGACTGCCCGGGCCACGCCGACTACGTCAAGAACATGATCACGGGCGCGGCGCAGATGGACGGCGCCATCCTGGTGGTGTCGGCCGCGGACGGCCCGATGCCCCAGACGCGCGAGCACATCCTGCTCGCCCGCCAGGTGGGCGTGCCCTACATCGTGGTCTTCCTGAACAAGGTGGACCTGCTGGACGACCCCGAGCTGCGCGAGCTCGTGGAGATGGAAGTGCGCGACCTGCTCAAGAAGTACGAGTTCCCGGGCGACACCATCCCGATCGTGCCCGGCAGCGCCGTCAAGGCGCTCGAGGGGGACACCTCGGAGATTGGCGAGCCGGCCATCCTCAAGCTGATGGAGGCGGTGGACAGCTACATCCCCACCCCCCAGCGCGCCACGGACAAGCCCTTCCTGATGCCGGTGGAAGACGTGTTCTCCATCGCCGGCCGTGGAACGGTGGCCACCGGCCGCGTCGAGCGCGGCATCATCAAGGTGGGCGAGGAAGTGGAAGTGGTGGGTCTGCGCGCCACGCAGAAGACGGTGGTGACGGGCGTGGAGATGTTCCGCAAGCTGCTGGACGAGGGCCGGGCGGGCGACAACATCGGCGCGCTGGTGCGTGGCCTCAAGCGTGAGGACATGGAGCGGGGCCAGGTGCTCGCCAAGCCGGGCTCCATCACCCCGCACACCAAGTTCAAGGCGCAGATCTACGTGCTGTCGAAGGAAGAGGGTGGCCGTCACACCCCGTTCTTCAAGGGCTACCGTCCCCAGTTCTACTTCCGCACCACGGACGTGACGGGCACGGTGAAGCTGCCGGACAACGTGGAGATGGTGATGCCGGGCGACAACATCGCGATCGAGGTGGAGCTCATCACCCCGGTGGCGATGGAGAAGGAGCTGCGCTTCGCGGTGCGTGAAGGTGGACGCACGGTGGGCGCGGGCGTTGTGGCCGAGATCATCGCGTAGTAGAGAAGTTTCCACTTGCCCTGGCTTGAAGAAACAGCGAAAAGCCGGGGCAGTGTGAATTAGGTTGCATACACGCGGGGCGCGGTGGTACATGCCGCGCCCCTTCGAAGAGACGGCTCTGTGACATCCAGGGGACGTTGGGCGTAGCGCCTCCATCAGAGGCCGTACAAAGAGGTTTTTGCGAATGGCGACACAGAAGATCCGCATCCGGCTGAAGGCCTACGACTCCAAGCTCCTGGATCAGAGCGCTGGGGAGATCGTCGAGACGGCGCGGCGCACGGGCGCCAAGGTTGCCGGTCCGATCCCCCTGCCCACGCGCATCAACAAGTTCACGGTGCTGCGGTCGCCGCACGTGGACAAGAAGAGCCGCGAGCAGTTCGAGATCCGCACGCACAAGCGCCTGCTCGATATCCTCGAGCCCACCCAGCAGACGCTGGACGCGCTGATGAAGCTGGATCTGTCGGCCGGCGTTGACGTGGAGATCAAATCCTGAGGGACGGGGTAGGGCCCGACCGGTTCCACTCCATTCCCCAGAGGAAATAGCCATGGCGAAGTTCGACGTAGTCGATCTGGACTTGAAGAAGGTGTCGGAGCTCGAGCTCTCCGACGAGATTTTCGGCGCCGAGCCGAACGCGCACCTCTTCTATGAGGTGGCGAAGATGCAGCAGGTGAATCGTCGCCGCGGTACGGTGGCGGTGAAGAACACCTCGCTGGTGAGCGGTGGCGGCAAGAAGCCCTGGAAGCAGAAGGGTACCGGCCGCGCCCGCCAGGGCTCCATCCGCGCTTCCCACTGGGTGGGCGGCGGCAAGGCGATGGGTCCCAAGCCTCGGGATTACTTCTACCGTCCGCCCAAGAAGGTGCGGCGCGGTGCGCTCCGGGCAGCCCTGTCGCTGCGCGCCCAGGAGAAGACGCTCATCATCCTGGACGGCTTCAAGCTGGACGCGGCGAAGAGCAAGCAGGCGTTCGATGTGCTGACCAAGCGGCTGAAGCTGGCCGGCGCGCTGGTCATCGACGCCAAGGACAACATCAACCTGCACCGCAGCGTGCGCAACCTGGCGAAGTTCGACGTGCTCCCGCCCGAGGGGCTGAACCTCGAGTCCGTCCTGCGCCACAAGCACCTGGTGGTGACTTCCGCGGCCATCAAGGCCATCGAGGGGGCGCTCTCGTGAACGCTACCGACGTCATCAAGGGTCCGCTCATCACGGAGAAGCTGGACCAGGCCCGTGAGAAGTTCCGGCAGTACTCGTTCATCGTCGACAAGAAGGCCACCAAGTACGATGTGGCCAACGCCGTCGAGAAGCTCTTCAAGGTGAGCGTCGAGGGCGTCCGGACCAACATCGTCCGCGGCAAGACCAAGCGCGTGGGGCGCTCGATTGGCAAGCGGCCGAACTTCAAGAAGGCGGTCGTCACCCTCAAGGAGGGGGACAAGATCGAACTCTTCGAGGGAGGCGCGGTCTAGCGCAAGGCGCTGACCGACGTTGAGGACCAACCATGGGAATCAAGAAGTACAAGCCGACCTCCGCCGCCCGTCGTCTGATGACGGTGTCCGACTTCGCGGACATCACCAAGGACACGCCGGAGAAGAAGCTCACCGAGTCTCTGAAGAAGTCTGGCGGCCGCAACGTTCACGGCCACATCACCCGTCGTCACCAGGGTGGTGGTCACAAGCGCCGCTATCGCGTCATCGACTTCAAGCGTCGTGACAAGGACGGCGTGCCGGCCAAGGTCGCCGCGGTGGAGTACGACCCGAACCGCTCGGCCAACATCGCCCTGCTGCACTACGCGGACGGCGAGAAGCGCTACATCATCGCCCCCGTCGACCTGAAGGTCGGGGACACGGTGATGGCGGGCGAGAACGCGGACATCCGTCCGGGCAACAGCCTGCCGCTCATCAACATCCCGGTCGGTACGGTCATCCACAACGTGGAGCTCAAGCCGGGCCGCGGCGCGCAGATCATCCGCTCGGCCGGCTCCTCGGGCCAGCTGATGGCGAAGGAAGGCCGCTACGCCCAGGTGCGTCTGCCCTCCGGCGCCGTGCGCATGGTGCAGATCGAGTGCCGCGCCACCGTGGGTCAGGTGGGCAACCTGGAGCACGAGATCATCCGCATCGGCAAGGCGGGTCGTAGCCGCTGGCTGGGCATCCGTCCCACCGTCCGCGGTCTGGCGATGAACCCCGTTGACCACCCGCACGGTGGTGGTGAGGGTAAGTCGGGCCAGGGTAACCCGCATCCGGTGTCGCCGTGGGGCCAGAAGACCAAGGGCCTGAGCACGCGCAAGAACAAGCGTACTGACAAGTTCATCGTGAGCGTCCGCCGTCCGGGCGCGCGCAGCCAGTAGTCGAGGGTTTACACAATGGCGCGTTCGATTAAGAAGGGTCCGTTCGTCGATGGTTACCTCGTCAAGAAGGTCGAGGACATGATCAAGACGAACAAGAAGAGTGTCGTGAAGACGTGGTCCCGCCGTTCGACCATCCTTCCGGAGTTCGTGGGTCATACCTTCGCGGTGCACAACGGCCGCAAGTTCATCCCCGTCTTCGTGACCGAGAACATGGTGGGCCACAAGCTCGGCGAGTTCGCCCCGACGCGTACGTTCGGCGGTCACTCGGCGGAGAAGAAGGTCGCCAAGGGCAAGTAGCCGGCCCCGCTGACAGGCGGCGTCCGCCAGAGGAGATGACATGGAGTCGAAGGCACATCTGAGGTTCCTGAGCATGTCGCCCCGGAAGGTTTCCACCGTGGCGGCTCTCGTTCGCGGTAAGCCGGTGGGGCAGGCGCTCAACATCCTGCGCTTCACCAGCCGCGCCGCGGCGGTCCCCGTGGCCAAGCTCATCAAGAGCGCCGTGGCCAACGCGACCGACCTGTCCAAGGGCCAGGTCGACGTGGACAAGCTCGTCGTGAAGACGATTTCGGTGGACCAGGGTCCGACCCAGCGCCGCTACATGCCGCGCGCCATGGGTCGCGCCTCGCGCATCAACAAGAAGACCAGCCACATTCACGTGGTGCTGGCGGAGGCGGCCAAGTAGTTGGCCGCCCGCCGGGCGAACCACGCAACCGATTGAAGGAGACGCACGTTGGGCCAGAAAGTCCATCCCATTGGGTTCCGCCTCGGGGTCATCAAGACCTGGGACTCCAAGTGGTTCGAGCACAAGAACTACGCGCAGTGGCTGCATGAAGACATCCGCATCCGCGAGTTCGTGAAGAAGTCGCTCAACCATGCGGGTGTCTCCAAGGTGGAGATCGAGCGCGCGGCGAACAAGGTGAAGGTCAACGTGCACACCGCGCGCCCGGGCATCGTCATCGGCAAGCGCGGCGCGGGCATCGAGACGGTGAAGAAGGACCTCCAGCAGTTCACGAAGAACGAGGTCTTCCTCAACATCGTCGAGGTCCGCAAGGCCGAGACCGACGCGCAGCTGGTGGCCGAGAACATCGCCACCCAGCTCGAGCGCCGTATCGCCTTCCGCCGCGCCATGAAGAAGGCGCTGCAGACGGCGATGAAGTTCGGCGCCAAGGGCATCCGCGTGGCCTGCTCTGGCCGCCTCGGTGGCGCGGAGATGGCGCGCTACGAGTGGTACCGCGAGGGCCGGGTGCCCCTGCACACCCTGCGCGCGGACATCGACTACGGTTTCGCCGAGGCGAAGACCACCTACGGCAAGATCGGCTGCAAGGTGTGGATCTGCCGCGGCGAGGTCCTTCCCACCAAGGGTGGACCGGGCGCCGCTCCGGCCGCCAACCGCTAACCCCCTCCCGTGAGCCGCTCCGTGAGGAGCGGCCCACTCGGGATTGAAGGACACCGACGATGCTTCAGCCTGCTCGTACGAAGTTCCGCAAGATGCACAAGGGCCGCATGCCGGGTTTGGCGTATCGCGGCAGCGATCTCACCTACGGTGAGTACGGCCTCATGTCGCTTCAGCCGGGGTGGCTCACCTCCCGGCAGATCGAGGCGGCCCGTATCGCGATGACGCGCCACATCAAGCGTGGCGGCAAGATCTGGATCCGCGTGTTCCCGGACAAGCCGATCACCAAGAAGCCCGCCGAGACCCGTATGGGTACCGGTAAGGGTGGTGTGGAGTACTACGTGGCGGTGGTCAAGCCTGGCCGCATCCTCTATGAGATGGAGGGTATGACGCCCGAGGTG
Organism: Cystobacter fuscus; assembly: GCF_044360685.1. Classification (GTDB taxonomy): domain Bacteria; phylum Myxococcota; class Myxococcia; order Myxococcales; family Myxococcaceae; genus Cystobacter; species Cystobacter fuscus_C. The sequence goes on from NZ_CP043491.1 coordinate 4,929,612, forward strand.
GCCACCAGCGCCCTGAAGTTGGCCCAGGCCAAGCTGCCGGTGCTGACGAAGATCGTCACCCGTAGCGAGCTGGCGCTCTAGTTCCGCCGCGGGCGGCCCCTTGGTGGTAAGAGGGCCGCCCACTGGCTCTGAGGAGATTGAAGATGGCGACTGCGAAAGAACTCAAGGAGCTCTCGGCGGACGACCTGAAGCAGCGCGCGGCCGAACTGCGCGACACGCTGTTCCAGGATCAGCTCAAGCGGGCCACCGGCTCGCTGGACAACCCGTCCGAGCGCACCCAGCACAAGCGCGATCTGGCGCGCATCCTGACTGTCCTGGGAGAGAAGACCCGGACGGAGAAGAAGGCTTAGGAGCTTTTCTCATGGCTGAAGCGACTCAAACCACTCCCGCCACGACCCCCTCCCGCGGCCGTCCCAAGACGCGCGTGGGCATCGTGACCTCCAACAAGATGCAGAAGACGGTGGTGGTCACCGTCTCGCGCCGCGCCGCTCACCCCAAGTACGGGAAGATCATGAGCATGCGCGAGAAGTACAAGGCGCATGTCGAGGACCACGACTATCCGGCGAAGATCACCATCAACGAGGGTGATCGCGTGCGCATCGCCGAGACCCGGCCTGGCTCGAAGGATAAGCGCTGGCGCGTGGTCGAGGTGTTGGAGAAGACCAAGAACGTCTGAGCCGTCCGAGCCCGCGCCCGCGCGCGGGGACCGTGGCTCGAGCCGCGCGGTGCCCCTCCGGATTGGATGGGGCCTGCAGCAAGCTGAGAGAGGAAATTCCAGATGATTCAGATGACGAGCGTGCTCGACGTGGCCGACAACTCGGGCGCCAAGAAGGTGTTCTGCATCAAGGTGCTGGGTGGTTCCAAGCGCAAGTACGCGTCCATCGGCGATGTGATCGTCGTCTCGATCCGCGAGGCGCTGCCGAACTCGAAGGTGAAGAAGGGTGACGTGGCCAAGGCGGTCATCGTGCGCACCGCGCGCGAGGTGGGCCGTCCGGATGGCAGCTACATCAAGTTCGATGGCAACTCCGCCGTCCTCATCAACAAGGACATGGAGCCCATCGGGACGCGCATCTTCGGGCCGGTGGCCCGTGAGCTCCGCGCCCGTAAGTTCATGAAGATCATCTCGCTCGCTCCCGAGGTCCTCTAGTAGGGCGTCAGGCGGTCCGCGAGGAGGGAGAGGAACCATGGAGAAGCTCAAGGTTGGAGACACCGTGCAGGTCATCGCCGGCGCCGAGCGCTCGGAGAAGACCGAGGCGACCAAGCGCGGGAAGATCCTGAAGATCGACCGGGAGGCCCAGCGCGTGACCGTGGAGGGTCTGCGCCTGGTCAAGCGGCACCTGAAGAAGACCCAGCAGCAGCCCGAGGGCGGCATCGTCGAGAAGCCGGGCACGATCCACATCTCGGACGTGCAGCTGGTCTGCGCCAAGTGCGGCAAGCCGACCCGCGTCGGCATCCGCCTGGATGGGGACAAGAAGAAGCGGTTCTGCAAGCGCAAGGATTGCAACGGCCTGATTGACTAGGGTCGTGGGTTCAGGCATGTATGCGCGCCCTTTGCCCTGCCCGGGTGAGGGGAGAGCAGACGAGCGGGTGTTACCGGGGCTCCGAAGGACCCGTAGGGCTCCGGTGTTCGTAGTTTTCCATAGCGGTACTGATCGGCGCGCTGGGTCCACGGCCGCGCTCCGAAGCAGGGGACAAGACGATGGCTGAAGAGAAGAAGGACGCGGCGAAGAAGGAAAAGAAGGGCCGCAAGAAGGACGAAGTCAAGAAGGCCGGTTTCGCGGCGAACATCGAGGAGGGTCTCGAGGCCAAGCCGGCGCGGCTCAAGCTGCGCTTCCGCAAGGAAGGCGTGCCCGCGCTGATGAAGGAGCTGGCGCTCAAGAACCCGATGGAGGTCCCCCGCCTCGAGAAGATCGTCGTCAACATGGGCCTCGGCGAGGCGCTCGCCAACGCCAAGATCCTCGAGTCGGCGGTGGACCAGCTCGGCGCCATCACCGGCCAGAAGCCCGTGGTGACCCGCGCGCGCAAGTCGATCGCGAACTTCAAGCTGCGCCAGGGCCAGGCCATCGGTGCCGCCGTCACGCTGCGCGGCGACCGCATGTACGAGTTCCTCGACCGCCTCATCACCGTGGCGCTGCCGCGCGTGCGTGACTTCAAGGGCGTGTCGCCCAAGGCGTTCGACGGGAAGGGCAACTACACGCTCGGCGTCCGCGAGCAGATCATCTTCCCGGAAATCAACTACGACCAGATCGAGAAGGTGAAGGGGCTGAACATCAGCTTCGTCACCACCGCGGCTAACGATGAGCAGGGGCTGGCGCTGATGCGTCACTTCGGCATGCCGTTCCGCACGTAACGAGGATCCGCACCCATGGCCAAGCTCTCGAAGATCGCCCAGGCGAAGCGCAAGCCGAAGTTCTCTGTCCGCGCGTACAACCGCTGCCCGCTGTGCGGCCGCCCCCGCGCGTTCCTGCGCAAGTTCAACATGTGCCGCATCTGCTTCCGTCACCGCGCGCTGCGCGGTGAGGTCACCGGCGTCACCAAGTCGTCCTGGTAGTTGGACGCGGTGTCCGGGTGCCGATGAGGCGCCGGGGCACCCTGGCCCGCCCTGAAGAGGGTGGGCCGCCCGCAGTAGAGCAGGGCAACCGTGGCGAACCCCTGGGATGGGCCCAGCAGGCGCGGCGGTTGCGAACGCGGAGTCGGCCAGGCCGCTCCGCATGGAAGGTAGCCATTCATGTCGGTCGTCAACGATCCCATCGGCGACATGCTGACCCGCCTGCGCAACGGTTCCCGTGCGCGGCACGACAAGGTCGTCATGCCCCACTCGAACCTCAAGGTCGAGATCATCAAGGTCCTCAAGGCCGAGGGCTTTATCGGGGATTACACCGTTCACGAGCGCAAGCCGCAGAACGAGATCTCCGTGCAGCTGAAGTACGGCCCGGACCGCGCCCCCGCCATCACCGGCATCCGCCGCATCTCCAAGCCCGGTCTGCGCCGTTACGTGAACGTGCGTGAGATTCCCCAGGTTCTCGGGGGATTGGGCATCTCCATCCTGTCCACCTCCAAGGGTGTGCTGGTGGATTCCGAGGCTCGCAAGCAGAAGGTCGGCGGCGAGCTGCTCTGCACCGTCTACTAGCCAGCAGCGGTGAGGAGGCCGTGGCTTGTGCCGCGTCCCGCCACCGCACGAGGAAATCATGAGTCGGATTGGAAAGCTTCCGGTCAAGCTGGCGGACAAGACGAAGGCCACGGTCGTGGGCCGCCAGGTCAATTTTGAAGGCCCCAAGGGCAAGATGGTCGTGCAGCTTCCCGCCACGGGCGTGAAGGTGTCGATCGCCAACAACGAGGTGGTGGTGGAGCGCGAGAACGACTCGCGCGAGGCGCGCAGCCTGCACGGTCTGACGCGCACGCTCCTGGCCAACGCGGCCAAGGGCGTCTCCACGGGCTTCGAGCGCCGCCTGGACATCCGCGGCGTTGGTTTCCGCGCCGAGGTCAAGGGCAAGGTCATCAACTTCCAGCTGGGCTACTCGCACCCGGTGGTGTTCAACCTTCCCGAGGGCGTGACGGCCGAGGTCGACAAGACCGCGCGCACCGAGGATGGTCTGCCCACGCTGGGCCTGACGCTGCGCTCGGCGGACAAGGAAGTCCTCGGCGCCGCCGCGGTGAACATCCGGTCGCTGCGCCCGCCCGAGCCGTACAAGGGCAAGGGCATCAAGTACGCGACCGAGAAGATTCGCCGCAAGGAAGGCAAGACCGGTACCGCCTAGTCGGAGTGAACACTCAACCGCGAGGCGCCAGGTGGTGCCTCGCAATCATCCGGCGGTGGAAATCCCCATCGCCGCCGGACGGAGAAGGAATCATCCATGTCGAACAAGCTCGATCCGCGCATCAAGAGGAAGAACCGCATCCGCAAGAAGCTCTCCGGTACCACGGAGCGCCCGCGGCTCACGGTCTACAAGAGCCTCAAGCACATCTACGCCCAGGTGGTGGACGACACCACGGGCCGCACGTTGGCGTACGCCTCGTCGTTGTCCAAGGATCTCAAGGGCAAGGATGAGGGCGACAAGAAGGCCGACGCCAAGCGCGTGGGCACGCTGATCGCCGAGAAGTGCAAGGCGGCCAATGTCGAGGCGGTGGTGTTCGACCGCAACGGCTTCCCGTACCATGGTCGGATCGCCGCCGTGGCCGATGCCGCGCGCGAGGCCGGGCTCAAGTTCTAGACACCTTTCGAAGAAGGAAGTTCCCAAGTGGCAACTCCGATCAATCCGAACGATCTCGACCTCACCGACCGCGTGGTGAACATCAACCGCGTCGCCAAGGTGGTGAAGGGCGGCCGGCGGTTCTCGTTCGCCGCCCTCGTGGTGGTGGGCGATGGCGCCGGTCACGTTGGCGTGGGGCTGGGCAAGGCCAACGAGGTTCCCGAGGCCATCCGCAAGGGTGGCGAGAACGCGAAGAAGAACCTGTTCCGCGTTCCGCTGCAGGGTCACACCATTCCTCACGAGGTGCTCGGGCACTTCGGCGCGGGCTGGGTGCTCCTGAAGCCGGCCGGTGAGGGTACGGGCGTCATCGCCGGTGGCGCGGTGCGCGCGGTCCTCGAGGCGGCGGGCATCCGCAACATCCTCACCAAGAGCCAGGGCTCGCGCAATCCGCACAACGTGCTGAAGGCGACCGTGGCCGGTCTGAAGACGCTGCGCTCCCCGGAGCAGGTGTCGCGCCTGCGTGGCAAGGACGTGGGTCCCACGAAGTCCGAAGAGGCGAGGGGCTAATCATGGCGATCAAGGTCAAGTTGACGAAGAGCGCCGCGGGCTCGTCCGTGGATCAGCTCGCGACCATCGCGAGCCTCGGGCTGAAGAAGTTCGGCTCCGAGCGGCTCCTGCAGGACACGCCGGCCATCCGCGGCATGGTGAACAAGGTCCGTCACCTGGTGACGGCCGAGACGGTGCAGGGTGATGCTCCCAAGGCCACCCGCCGCAAGCCTCGGAAGATCCGCGCCCGGGACGCCGCGCGCGCCCGCCAGGCCTCGAAGGCCTAGGGAAGAGGACTACAATGTCGACGACGCTCAACAATCTGAAGCGGCCCGAGGGCTCCTGGCACCGCAAGAAGCGCGTGGGCCGTGGCCAGGGTAGCGGTCTGGGCAAGACGGCCGGCCGCGGTGGCAAGGGCCAGAAGGCCCGTACCGGCAACATGCGGTTCGAGGGTTTCGAAGGCGGTCAGAGCCCGCTGCAGCGCCGGCTGCCGAAGTTCGGCTTCAACTCGCCCAACCGGACCATCTACGCGGTGGTGAACCTGTCGGACCTCGAGGGCTTCGACGCGGGCACCACGGTGGACGTGGCCGCGCTGGAGAAGCAGGGTCTGGTCAAGGGCCGCTACGACGGCGTGAAGGTGCTCGGCAACGGCTCGCTCACCAAGAAGCTGACCCTCCGGGTCCACAAGCTCTCGGCGGCGGCTCGCGAGGCCATCGAGAAGGCGGGCGGTACGGCGGAGGAGCTTCCGCTGATGGCGCACAAGCCCGAGTCCGCCGCCAAGGCCCACTCCGGCAAGGGTGTCAAGCAGGCCCGGAAGTGAGGGCGAGGCGAGTAACACTCTCAGTGGTGCTCGCCTTCCCATCCGTGTAGGATTCCGCGCCCCTTTCCGAATTCGGATTGGGGCGCTGCTGTTCTCGCAGAAACCTTTTTAGGGGATGGATCCCACGTGGCTCTGAACGCCTTCGCCAACGTCTTCCGCATCGCGGAGTTGCGTAGTCGGCTCATCTATACGCTGATGCTGCTCGCGGTGTACCGCATCGGCATCTTCATCAACACGCCCGGGGTGGATCGGGCGGCGATGAACGCGTTCATGGACGCCCAGCGCCAGTCGGGTGGCCTGTTCTCGCTCTTCAACCTGTTCTCCGGCGGCGCCCTGAATCAGATGTCCATCTTCGGATTGGGCATCATGCCGTACGTGTCCGCCTCCATCATCATCCAGCTGCTCGCGGTGGTCGTGCCGAGCCTGGAGCGGCTGCAGAAGGAAGGCGCGGGCGGCCGGCAGAAGATCAACCAGTACACCCGCTACGGCACCATCGTGCTGTCCACCATCCAGGGCATCGGCATCTCGCGCTGGCTGGCGTCGCTGGGCCGCTCCGACGCGGGGCAGAGCGGGTTCAACCAGGTGGTGGTGCCCAACGACAACCTCTGGTTCACCTTCATGACCGTCATCAGCCTGACGGCGGGCACCGCCTTCATCATGTGGCTGGGCGAGCGCATCACCGAGCGCGGGATCGGCAACGGCATCTCGCTCATCATCTTCGCGGGTATCGTCGCGGGCCTGTTGCCCAGCGGAAAGACGCTGGTGGACCTGGTGCAGCAGGAAGTGGTCAGCATGGCCGCCGTGCTCGCCCTGCTGGTCTTCATGGTGGGAGTGGTGGGCGTGGTGGTCTACGTGGAGCGCGGGATGCGGCGCATCCCGGTGCAGTACGCGAAGCGGATGGCCGGGCGGCGCATGTTCGCCGGTCAGGCGACCTACTTCCCCATGAAGGTCAACACCGCGGGCGTCATCCCGCCCATCTTCGCGGGCGCCATCCTGTCCTTCCCGGCGACGCTGGGCACGTGGTTCCCGTTCCTGCAGGGGCTGCAGCGCAGCATCGAGAGCAGCCCCTGGGTGTACAACGGCCTGTTCGTCCTGTTCATCGTCTTCTTCTCGTTCTTCTACACGGCGCTGACCTTCCGGCCGGACGACGTGGCGGACAACATCAAGAAGCAGGGCGGCTACATCCCGGGAATCCGTCCGGGCCGTCAGACCGCGGACTTCATCGAGGGCGTCCTCAATCGCATCACCTTCGGTGGAGCCATCTACCTGGCCGCCATCTGCGTGATTCCGTCCATCATCACCAACCTGCTCAACGTGCGTTTCACCTTCGGCGGCACGGCGCTGCTGATCGTCGTGGGCGTGGCGCTCGACACGGTGCAGCAGATTGAAGGCCATCTCATCAGCCGCAACTACGAGGGTTTCGCGGGTCCTCGCGGTCCGAGGATCCGTGGCCGGGTTCGCGTCGCGGCCTAGTCCAGCTGCCGCTTCGCGGGCGCTCCTCCCCCTCGCCCCGGGGAGGGGCGCTTCGCCGTTCCTGGGGTGCAACGAGCAGCGGGAAAAGGGTGGCTGTGTGGCCCGCCCGCGCTCCTTCCTGACGAGCTGAGAGAGAACACATGAACCTCATCCTGTTGGGTCCGCCTAACGCCGGGAAGGGGACCCAGGCGAAGAAGTTGTACGTGGATTACTCGATTCCGCAGATCTCGACGGGGGACATCCTCCGCAAGGCGGTGCGCGAGGGGACCGAGCTGGGCAAGCTGGCCGGACCGCTGATGGCCGCGGGCGCCTACGTGCCCGACGATCTCGTCATCGGCATCGTGGAGGAGCGCCTCAAGGAGGCCGACTGCGCCCAAGGCTTCATCCTGGACGGCTTTCCTCGCACCATCCCCCAGGCCGAGGCCCTCGAGCGCATGCTCGACAAGCTCGGCAAGGGGCTGCACGCCGTGGTGTCGCTCGAGGTTCCGCACGAGAAGCTCATCGAGCGCGGCTCGGGACGCCGCTCCTGCCCCACCTGCGGCGCCGTCTACCACGTCTACCAGAGCCCTCCGAAGCGGGCTGGCTTCTGCGACAAGGATGGCACCGGCCTCATCCAGCGTGAGGACGACAAGGCCGAGGTCATCGAGAAGCGGCTGCAGAAGTACGACAAGGAGACCTCGCCGCTGAAGCAGTTCTACGCCCAGCGCGGCCTGCTCAAGAGCATCGACGGGGTAGGGCCACCCGAGGGCATCTACGAGGAGCTCAAGAAGGCCGTGGGCAAGGCCTAGGTCCCGGGGCCTGGGCGACCCGGCCCACCCGGCGCAGGGTGGGGGATGGGGGCACCCGGGCGGGCGGCGGCACGGCGCTTCGTCCGGGAGTAGTCCTCGCGGGCGAGCCCATGGTGAACCAGGCCACGTCCGGCGTGGCGGTGCTCGAGGATGACTGGACAGCGATCACCGTCGATAACAAGCTTTCCGCGTACTTCGAGCACACGGTGCTCATCACCGAGAGAGGGCCGGAGTTCCTCACCCGGCGTCGGTCGGGGTAGGAGAGCGGAATACGATGCAGTACCCAGGGGTTTACCGGTTTCGTGGTTTTCCAGCGCGAGGATGCTTGCCACTTCAGGACCAAAGTGTTATCCCGCCGCGCTTCCAAAGTTCAGGTGGTCCGCGAGAGGGCTTCTGATTGCCGAAGGATGATTCCATCGAAGTTGAGGGGACGGTCATGGAGCCCCTCCCGAACGCGATGTTCCGCGTGGTGCTGGACAATGGCCACAAGGTGCTCGCGCACATCTCGGGCAAGATGCGGATGCATTTCATCCGCATCCTCCCGGGCGACAAGGTGAAGGTGGAGCTGTCCCCGTACGACTTGTCCCGGGGCCGCATCACCTACCGAGCGAAGTAGCGGAGGCCTGGTTCCGCGGAATGGCGGCCAGGCCTTCAGGGCTTTTCTTTTCTAAAAGCGAAGGAAGGGAAGTACCGCCATGAAGGTTCGGGCGTCCGTCAAGAAGATTTGCGACAAGTGCAAGGTTGTTCGCCGTAAGGGCATCGTGCGCATCATCTGCGCCTCCAACCCCCGGCACAAGCAGCGCCAGGGCTAGCCCTCAACCGGGCTGAGCTCCAGACCAACTCACCCAGAAGGAACGACGAAGATGGCTCGTATCGCCGGCATCGACCTCCCGCCCAACAAGCGCGCGGTGATCTCGTTGCAGTACATCTACGGGATCGGCAACAAGACCGCCCACGACATCATCGAGGGCGCGGGGATCGACCTCGCTACCCGGACCAAGGACCTCACCGAGGAGCAGACGCGCAAGATCCGCGAGCTCATCGAGGCGAACTACAAGGTCGAAGGCGACCTGCGCCGCGAGGTCACCATGAACATCAAGCGCCTGATGGACCTGGGCTGCTACCGGGGTCTGCGTCACCGCAAGGGGCTGCCGGTTCGCGGCCAGCGGACGCACACCAACGCGCGCACCCGCAAGGGTCCCAAGCGCGGCATCGTGCGCGCCAAGCCGGCGGCGGGCCCGCGCTAGTCCTTCCACCTGCGCCGGCCCCGTGAGGAGCTGGCGTCGATCACCTACTTCCAGGAGCAACGAGTTCCATGGCTGAAGAGACCAACGCGCCGGCGGCGGCTGCGGCCCCCGCGGCGGGCGGCGAGACCGCCGCAGCGCGCAAGAAGAGCAAGAAGGGCAAGAAGAACATCCTCAACGGCGTGGTCCACATCCAGTCCACGTTCAACAACACCATCATCACGATCACGGACGTGTCCGGGAACGTGATCTCCTGGTCCTCCGCGGGCGCTCGTGGCTTCCGCGGCAGCCGCAAGTCGACGCCGTTCGCCGCTCAGGTCGCGGCCGGTGACGCCGCGGCCAAGGCGATGGAGCACGGTCTGAAGAACGTGACGGTGCTGGTGAAGGGTCCGGGCGCGGGCCGTGAGTCCGCCCTGCGCGCGCTGGCCGCCGCTGGCCTGAAGATCGCCCTCATCCGCGATGTGACGCCCATCCCGCACAACGGCTGCCGTCAGCCCAAGCGCCGCCGCGTCTAGTTCCATTCCGGGCCGCTTCCTCCCTGGGAGGGAGCGGCCCCAGACCATCTTTCCACACGGAGAAGCATCGTGGCCCGTTATACCGCCTCCTCCTGCCGCATCTGCCGGCGGGAGAACCTGAAGATGTACCTGAAGGGTGACCGCTGCTACACGGACAAGTGTGCCATCGAGCGGCGTCCCTATCCCCCCGGTCAGCACGGCCAGGGCCGCGTGAAGTTCTCCGGCTACGGCGTGCAGCTGCGCGAGAAGCAGAAGGTCAAGCGCATGTACGGCCTGCTGGAGAGCCAGTTCCGTGGCTACTACCACCGCGCCTCGGCCGCCAAGGGCAAGACGGGTGAGAACCTCCTGCAGCAGCTGGAGCTCCGCCTGGACAACGTGGTGTTCCGCATGGGCTTCGCGGACACGCGCAACGAGGCGCGTCAGCTCGTGCGCCACGGCCACTTCACCATCAACGGCAAGCGGGTGAACATCCCCTCCTTCGCCGTCAAGCCGGGCACCACCATCGAGGTGGCGGAGAAGAGCCGGAAGATCCTCCGCATCGCCGAGGCCCTGGAGACCGTGGACCGCCGTGGCGTGCCGCAGTGGATCGACCTGGACAAGAAGAACTTCAAGGCCACGGTGAAGACCCCGCCCAACCGCGAGGACCTCACCATGCCCATCCAGGAGCAGCTCATCGTCGAGTTGTACTCGAAGTAATCGGAAGGGCAGGCCCGTCCCCGGGCTCGCCGCCGATGCTTCCGCACACGCCCTGGCCTCACCGCCGGGGCGTCGTGCTTCTGCCGGTGTGCAGCCACGGGCGTGCACCGGTTGTTACACAGACACCCCACGTGCCCATCCTCCCGCCACCGGGGCGGGGAAGTCGGTGGTGGTCCACGTCACGAGGAGAAGAAGGACATGGCTGATACTTTCATCGCGAAGAACTGGCGGGACCTCATCAAGCCGCGTCGGCTCGAGGTCGATCAGGATTCGCTGACCCCCACCTACGGCAAGTTCGTCGCCGAGCCGCTGGAGCGGGGTTTTGGCACCACGCTGGGCAACTCCCTGCGCCGCGTGCTGCTGTCGAGCCTCCAGGGCGCCGCCGTCACCACGGTGAAGATCGAGAACGTGGACCACGAGTTCACCACCATCCCCGAGGTGGCCGAGGACGTCACGGACGTCGTGTTGAATCTGAAGGAGGTCCTCCTCCGGATGCACACGAACGAGCAGAAGACGCTGCGCATCGAGGCGGAGGGTCCCAAGGAGGTCAAGGCCGGTGACATCATCGCCGACCAGGACGTGGAGATCCTCAACCCGGGTCACCACATCTGCACCATCTCCGAGGGCGGCAAGGTCCGCATGGAGCTCACGTGCCGCCGCGGCCGTGGCTACGTGCCCGCCTCCGTGAACAAGGTGGCTGGCTCGCCCATCGGCACCATCCCCATCGACTCGCTCTTCTCGCCCATCCGCAAGGTGAACTACCAGGTCACCAACGCGCGCGTCGGTCAGGTCACCGACTACGACAAGCTCACCCTCGAGGTGTGGACGGACGGCTCCGTCACGCCCCAGGACGCCGTCGCCTACGCGGCGAAGATCATCAAGGAGCAGCTCACGGTGTTCGTCAACTTCGACGAGACCGAGGAGCCCGTGGCCATCGAGGCCCCCAAGGAGGAGGCCAAGCTCAACGAGAACCTCTTCCGCTCCGTGGACGAGCTGGAGCTCTCGGTGCGCTCGGCCAACTGCCTGCAGCAGGCTAATATCAAGACCATCGGCGACCTGGTGCAGCGCACCGAGGCCGAGATGCTCAAGACCAAGAACTTCGGCCGCAAGTCCTTGAAGGAAATCAAGGAGATCCTCGCGGAGATGGGCCTGTCGCTCGGCATGAAGCTGGAGAACTGGCCGCCGAAGACCCCGCCCGCCGCGCTTCCTCCGAGCCCCGCCGCGGCCGCCGCGCCCAAGGCCTAGTCGTTCTGTGGTAGGACCTGCCCACCCGGGGCGGCATGGTTTCATGCCCCGGGGCGAGCAGGGGGCCCTCACCGGCCCAACCCCGCAGCGGTGGAGCCCGTGCCGGCCTCCATCCTTTCCACCCGGTACCTCGTACGGCCGGAGTGGTGGGCCCCTTCAAGGCCCGGAGTCAGTCCCATGCGTCACAAGGTTGGACAACGGAAGCTCCACCGCACCACGAGCCACCGGCTCGCGATGCTGCACAACATGGTCACCTCGCTGCTCGAGCACGAGGCCATCCGCACCACGCTGCCCAAGGCCAAGGAGGCCCGGGCCCTCGCCGAGCGCATCATCACCCTCGGCAAGCGCGGCGGTCTGTCCAATGTGCGCCTCGCGGAGCGCACCGTCCGCAATCGCGTCATCCTGAAGAAGGTCTTCGGGGAGTACAAGGAGCGCTACGCCAGCCGTCCGGGTGGTTACACCCGCATCGTCCGGCTCGGATTCCGTCGCGGTGACGGCGCCGAGATGGCCCTGCTGGAGCTGGTGGATCGTCCCGCCAAGAGCACCCCGGTCGACGCGCCGGAGACCGAGGCCCAGGGCGAGGCCTCCGAGAACAAGGCGGAGTAGTCGGCCGTCCTGACAGTCCGTGGCTCACGGGAGCGTCCTTCCTCCGGGAAGGGCGCTCTCGTGCTTTGCGGGGCACCGAAGCCGCGGGGGAAGGCTTAAGGCGCTTCTTCCGTGAGGTTGCGGCCGTTCTCGAGCAGCCGGGCCCGGCCCTCGGACGTGCGCAGCTCGACGTCGCGGATCTTGATGTCCGAGGGAGCCGCCCGTCCGTCCGCGCCCAGGAGTTGCTTGGGCGTGACGGTGAGCTCCTTGGTCGGATCCACGCGCGCCACGGAGGCCCGCCACTCCGCGTTCCGGTTGTCCTTGACGACGACGATGACGTCGCGCCACGTCTCGTCGCTCTTGTTCATGATCGTCACCGACGCGCGGCTGGTGATGGGGATGAGCTTCGCGCCGAAGTCACCCGTCTCCTTCACGCCCCGGGCGCAGGTGAGTCCCACGGTGGCGAGCGACAGAAACACCCAGCCGCCCACGATGAACGCCTTGTACTTGAAGAAGCGGTCCTGCTGACGGAAGTCGCTGACCATCTCCTTCAGCACGGCCACGGCGTTGAGCGCCACGTTGGCGGACTCGGACTTCAGCCGTTGGCTGATCGCCTCTTCTTGCCCCTTGGGCAGGGGCGCCGTGCGCGCGGCGGACATCACCCGGGGATTCGTCGTCGACGACACGCGGGGAGTCGTCGTCGAGGACACACGAGGCGTCCCCGTGGACGACACGCGAGGAGTCGTCGTCGACGGCGTCCCCCGCCGGGGCGGCTGCGATTGATCGGCACCATCACTCATCGGTTCCCTCAGTGTAGAGGGCCCGGGCCGCCGCTGGCTACTGGCCCCTCACGGCCGCTTGAGCTGCTGTAGGGCCCGCGAGGCGACCGCGTTCTCCGGCTGGGCCTCGAGCACCTTGCCGAGCCACTGCTCCGCCTTCGCCGCCGCTTCCCGGCGCTCTTCCGGACGCGTGGACTGGCGTGCCTGCTCGGTGAACAGGATGCCCAGGCGCAGGGTGAACTCGAGGTTCTCCGGATCCTTGTCCACCACGTGCTTCAGCTCGCGCTCCGCCCCCGCCCAGTCGCCCTCGAGCTGGAGCACCAGCGCCAGCTTGCCCCGCGGCGGCGCCTCGTCCGGCTCCAGGTGCGTCAGCACCCGGAAGGCCTCGCCCGCCGCCTTCAAGTCCTTGCGCTCCAGCCGGATGTCGCCGAGCCGGAACCACGCCATGTCCAACAGCGGGTTGAGCTCCACCGCCTTCTCCAGGTGCGGCAGCGCCGCTTCTGGCCGCTGCCTCGCCAGATACAGCTCCCCCAGGTAGAAGTGGTTCTTGCCGTCCGTCGGCGCCAGCTCGATGGCCCGCTTGAACTCCTCCACCGCCCGGCCCGCGTCATCCAGGCGCTGCCACGCCAGCCCCATCAGCGCGTGCACCACCGCCAGGTCCGGGTAGTCCCGGAGGATCTCCTCGAAGGCGAGGATGGCCGGGTGGGGCGCGTCCAGTTCCTGGAGGTAGCGCATGCCTTCCTCCAGCTTGGACTCGGCCGCCTTGGGAAAGCGCGTGAACGGGTCCGCGAGCTGGTTCATCAGCGCTCGCGCCGTCGCCACCTCGGCGGGGCTCGGCTCCTTCCTCACCAGCACGGACAGGGCCGCCACCGCCCCCGGCTCGTCCCCGGTGCGATGCAGCGCCTTGGCCAGCGGCAGGCGGATGCCCGCGCGCTCCGGAGCCAGCTCGGCCGCCCGGCGCAACGGGCCCACCGCCGCCGCGTACTGCTCGGACTCCAGCAGGGCGAGCCCCAGGCGGTAATGGAACTCGGGCTCGTCCGGCCGCAGCTCCAGGGCCCGCTGGAAGGCGGCCACCGCGGGCGTCCCCGCGTCCGACACCCGCGAGAAATACGCGAGCCCCAGCATGTAGTGGTTCACCGCCCGCTCGGCCTGGCCGTTGCGGCGGCGCAGCTCGGCGATCCACGCCTCCGCCCGGCCCGCCTTCACCTGGGCCTCGGTGAGCGTGCGCGCCAGCTCCAGGTCCTCCGGTGCCCGGGCCGCCTCGGCCTCCAGCAAGGGCAGGGCGCGCTCGGGCTGGTTCTTCGCGAGGTACTCGCGGGCCTGGGCTCGCGCGTCGAGTGGCCGCCCGGCGGCGCCATGCTGGCAGCCCGAGAGCAGACCCAGGCCGAGCACGCACATCCAGGGACTCAGCCGGCGGCGCACGCCCGTGCGCCAGGAGGGGGAACAAGGGGGGACGGGCAACACGGTCTCCTCGGGGTAGCGCTGCGGACTAGGAGGCACTGCGACGTGACTGCTGGGTCTCGCCCTCGACACCCGCGTCGGCCACGGCGGCCCTGGAGTCGCCCCCCTTGCCGCCCAGCTCGAGGCTCTGCGCGATGATGACGTCGCGCACCGCCCGGGCCAGCCCTTCGCGGTCGTTGTCGGCGAAGCGCGTGGTGTCGATGGGCTTGCCAATCTTCACGTACACGGGGCCCGGCTGGATGTTCCAGGAGTTCTTCGGCATCACCGTGCCCGAGCCCTCGATGGTGATGGGCACCACGGGCACCCGGGCCCGGAGCGCCAGGGCGAACGGTCCCTTCTTGAAGGGCAGCACGCGGCCATCATCCGAGCGCGTGCCCTCCGGGTAGAGGAACACGCTCGTGCCCTCGCGGATCTTCCGCGCCGCCTCATCCAGCGAGGCGATGGCCTTGTCGCGCCGGCCCCGGTTGATGAAGACATGGCCCGCCATCCACAGGTACCAGCCGATGAGCGGCACGTACTTGAGCTGGTGCTTGGCCACGAAGCGGAAGTTCACCGGCACCGCCACGAAGTGGATGGGGATGTCCAGGGTGGACTGGTGGTTGGAGACGTAGATGGTGGGCCGCTTGGGGTCCACGTTCTCCTGGCCGGTCACCACCACCCGGGCTCCGCCCGTCGCGATGAGCACCGGCGACCACAGCCGGCGCGCCACCCACACCGTGGCGCCAGGATTGAGGGTGACCAGGGCCACCACCACCGTCAGGGGAAAGAACACGGCGGTGGCCACCACGGCGACCACCATGCACAACAGGTTGCGGAGCATCCTGGCGACCTCGGCTTCGTCCAAAGGGGGAGCGTGCCGCCCGGTACTGCACCCGGTCTCCCACCTGGCAAGGCGGAACACCCGGCCTCCCACGCCTCTTCCTCACCGCTCGGGTGGGGGGATTCCAGGGGGCAGAGGCGGGGGACGGCATGCTGGGAGCGTATCTACCATCACCTTGCCGCTGGTGTGTGCCCCCCGGGTGGGGATAGAAGCGGAACGCCTTGGCCCGAAAGAAGTTCATCGCGATCGCGGGAAACATCGGCGCGGGGAAGACGGAGCTCACGTCCTTCCTCTGCCGGAAGTACGACCTCACTCCCTTCTTCGAACCCAACGAGCAGAACCCCTACCTGGCCGACTTCTACGCGGACATGAAGACCTGGGCCTTCCGCTCCCAGCTCTTCTTCCTCACCACCAAGTTCCGCCTCCAGCGCCAGCTCGAGCGCTCCCCCGGCACCGTCCTGCAGGACCGGACCCTCTACGAGGACGCGGAGATCTTCGCCAAGAACCTCCACCGCCAGCGCTTCATCGACAAGCGCGACTGGGCGCTGTACTCGGACCTCTACGAGACGTTCTCCCAGACGCTCGCCCCGCCGGACCTGATGATCTACCTGCGCTGCCCCGTGCGCACCCTGCGCCAGCGCATCCGCCTGCGCGGCCGGGAGATGGAACAGGACATCCCCCCCTCGTACCTCAAGCGGTTGAACGGCCTGTACGAGGAATGGTTCAGTGGCTACAAGTTGTCCCCCGTCCTGGTTCTCCCCACGGACAAGCTGGACTATGTGACGGACCTGGTGGACCGCGTGGACCTCTTGCGACAGATCGAGAAGTACTTGTGAAGGAGGTCTACCTCGTCGCCATCGAGAGCGCCGTGCCGGTGGCTCCCGAGACCCTGCTCGCCTCCTTCGAGACCGAGGAGATGGCGTTCGTGCTCGCTCCCGACGGGCAGGGCTTCACGCTCGAGGCCGAGGAGACCCGCGTGGAGGTCCTCTTCGAGTCGCGTCCCACCCCCAGGGAGTGGACGAACGATCTCTTCTCCGGCAGCGAGCCCGCCCTGGAGGCACTCGGCCGGGCCCGGGCCTTCTACCGCCTGGCCTTCGAGACGGGCTCGGCCCAGCCCACCGTGCCCGTCTTCGTGGCCCTCATGTGCGCCCGCGTCCTGCTCACCCACTCCACCGGCGTGCTGGTGGACATCACCTCGTCCAAGGTCCACGAGGCCGATGACGTGGCGGAAATCACCGAGCTGGACTTCGACATCCGCGACCACGTGAACCTCCACGCCGTGGAGGTCATCGAGGGGGAGACGCCCCTGTGGGTGCACTCGCACGGCATGGCGAAGTTCGGCGCGAGGGACCTGGAGATCTTCCACCTGGGCGAGCAGGATCTGCTCCCCGCCGAGGCCTTCCTCCACGAGCTGTGCACGGATCTGGCCTTCGGACAGGGGCCGCCGCTGCGCACGCAGATGGGCACGAGCGAGGGCCAGCCCTTCATGCTGGTGCCCTCGGACGAGGCGCGCACCAACCTGCTCGGCGTGCCGCTGGACGCCTTCGAGGGCCATGAGGGCCTCTACCTCACCGTGGTGTCCCCCCAGGGCCGGCACAACACGGCGGAGCTGTTGCGCCCCTTCCGCGAGCGCTTCCTCCAGGAGCCCACCGAGCGCACCCAGTCCATGCACGAGGAGTCCCAGTCGCTGCTGCCCGCCTTCAAGGCGCGCTTCCTGCGCCGCGGCCTCATGGAGCCACTCACCTTCCTGGTGCGCGCCCCCTTCGAGACGCACCCGGAGGGTGGCGACGCGACGGAGCAGCTCTGGCTGGAGGTGCTCTCCTGGGACGACGCCCTCATCGTCGGCCGCCTGGTGGATGGCGCCGTGCACACCACCGAGTGGCGCAAGGGCGCCCACGTGGAAGTGCCCGAGGCCGACGTGAATGCGCTCGCCCTCAGCCGCGAGGGCCGCACCCTCGAGGACGAAGAGGTGCGCGCCCTGCTCCAGGCCGAGCGCCCCAGCTAGGGTGTAGACTCGCGCGCCATGTCCTCCTCCGACGCCAAGTCCCCCGAGAAGAAGACCGTGAAGGAGACCCGCAGGCGCCTGGCCACCCAGGGCGTGAAGCTGCAGACGGGCACCCCCACGAAGATCATCGTCAAGAAGAAGCGGCCGTACCTCTTCTCCAGCTGAGGCTCACGCGTCCAGCTCCGGGAAGGTCACCACGCACTCTCCCGGCTCGATGCCCTCCACTCGCACCCGTCCCTGGGCGTCCACCTTGCCCTCGCGCGTCGAGCCGTCCGGCAGGGTGAGCTTGTAGCCCACGCCCGCGAGCGGCTCGCCCTCCGAGTCCACCAGCTCGAACTCCACCCACGCCGTGGGCTTCTTCTCTTCTTCCTTTTCCTTCTCGCGCGGAGCGGGGCCCGGCGGGACCTCCGCGAGCAGGGGCACGGCGAGCGGGGGCCCCGAGTCCTTCGGCGCCACCGGAATGGGCCACTGCTTGAGGCGCGCCGGCCCCGCGGGCAGCGCGAGCAGCTCGCCCCGGCGGAAGGCCTCGGCCAGGCGGCTCTTGATGCGTCCGGCCGCCCGCGGATCCTTCAGTGCCGGCTCCCTCACCGGGGGGGTGCCCGTGACGGCCTCGTACAATTCGTGAAGCGTGCGCTGGGTGAACGTGGAGGACAGCCACCGGTCCAGCTCGGCCACCAGGAGGCTGGCCGACACGAGCTCCTCGGGCTGCTCGGCCAGGCCAAAGTTCCTCACGATCTGGTAGTTCTGCACTCGGCCGCGCAGACGCCAGGCTCGCCGGGTATCGATGAATTGTCGTGACACGTTCCATCCTCCGCGAACGCGAGGACCTCGCGAGTCCACCTTACCATCCGGCGCGGCGGGCGCCGACCGTCCCCCCACCGTCCTCTCCGGGCCACGACGCACCCTCCGTGAAGCTTCGGTGATATAGCCCCGACGCCGCTCATGCCCTCCCTGCTGCTTCTCTCCGGTCCCAGCGCCGGCCTTCGACATGAACTCCTCGGAGAGGCGACGATGGGCCGCAGCCCCTCGTGTGAGCTGCCCCTGCCCGAGGACGATCGGATGTCGCGCCGCCACGCGCGCTTCTTCGTGCGCGAGGACCAGGTGCACGTGGAGGACCTGGGCTCGCGCAATGGCACCTCGGTCAATGGCGAGCGCATCACCGGCGAGGTGGCGCTGCACCCCGGAGACCGCGTGCAGGTGGGCAAGACGCTGGTGCTCGTCTCGCCCTCCGGGCCGTCCATCGGCGTGGGCGACGCGCGGGCGGCCACGCGCCAGGAGCCCGTCGAGGAGGTGCTGCCACACGTGGGCAGCGAGGCGGCGCTGTACTCGGCGGGGGTGGCGCTGCTGGGGGCCACCAGCGAGGCCATGGTGTTGCGGCACCTCGCCGAGCACGCGCTGCACGCGCTGCGCGCGGAGACGTCCGCGGCGCTCCTGGGCAGCATCAAGGGCATGCTCACCGCGGCCGTGGTGGGCGCCTCCTCCGTGGAGGTGCCTCGGGACATGGCCCGCGCGGCGATGGATCACTCCGAGCAGAGCCGCGCGGAGGGCGTGGTGTGCTCGCCCCTGGTGGCCTCGGGCGGTCTTCCCTTCGGCCTGCTCTACCTGGAGCGCTCCGAGCCACCCTTCACCGACGCGGAAGCGCGGCTGGCCGCCATGCTCGGCCGGCTCGGCGGCGAGGCCTATGCCGCGGTGCGCTCGCGCGCGAGCACGCCCTCCGGACGCGTGGACCTGGTGGGCGGCTCGCGCTCCTTCCGCAAGGTGGTGGAGCAGGCCCGCCGCGCCTCCGTGAGCGACGCCCCCGTGGTGCTCTTCGGCGAGCCGGGGACCGGCAAGTCCCTGGCCGCCCGCTACATCCACGCGCGCTCGCCCCGGGCGCTCGGGCCGCTCGTGCAGGTGGATTGCCGGGAGGGCGCCTCGCTGGAGGAGGTGCTCTTCGGCCGCGCCAGCACGCCCGGCGCGCCGCCCATGCCCTCCGCGCTCCTGCGCGCCGATGGGGGCTCCCTGCTGCTCCAGCACGTGGAGCGGCTGCCGCGCTTCATGGCCGAGCGGCTCGCCCGGTTGCTCGCCCGCAAGAGCGCTCCCGCGCGCGAGGGCGGCGAGGAGCCCGTGGATGTCCGGCTCCTGGTCACCACGCACACCCCGCCGCGCATGCTCGCCCTCCAGGGAGAGCTGGACGAGTCGCTCGCGCTGCAGTTGTCGGGGCTGGAGCTGGCGCTGCCCGCGCTGCGCGAGCGGCGCGCCGATATCCCCCAGCTCTTCGAGCGCTTCGCTTCCCGGGGCGCGCGCTCGGGCCGGGAGGCGCCCCCCGTGCTCACCCCCGAGGCGCGGCGCCTGCTCATGGAGTACGCGTGGCCCCACAACGTGCGCGAGCTGGAGCTGCTCAGCGAGCGGCTCGCCCTGCTGCATGCCGGCGCGAGCATCCCCGCCTCGGCCCTGCCTCCCGAGTTCAACCAGGACGCCTCTCCCCCGTCGCTCTCGCTGCAGGAGCGCGTGTCGCGTTTGGAACGGGAGACCATCGCCGAGGCCTTGCGCTCGGCGGGGGGACGAAAGATCGTCGCCGCGCGGCTTTTGGGCATCAGCCGCCCGACCCTGGACAAGAAAATCGAGGATTATGGGCTCACCGTCGAGCGCAGAAGGGTGTGAGGGGCTTCTGCCGAGACGGCGGGGGGTGAGGAAGATGGTGGAGATCTGGCCAGGACTGCACGTCGGCAACGAGCTCGACTACGAGAACACCGTGCGGCACCAGACGGGGTGGAGCGTCGTCCACGCCTGCAAGGAGCCCTACCACCGCGGGGCCCTGGGCTACCGCACGCCCCTGGTGCCCGAGGCCCATCCCGAGGCCCTGGTGGCGCGGCGGGGCGAGCGGCTCATGCTCAACCTCGTCGACATGACGGATCCCGCGTACATCCCCAAGGACGCCATCGACGCGGCGCTCGCCTTCATCCACGAGGCCCTGGGCTCGGGACAGCGGGTGCTGCTGCACTGCAACCAGGGCTCCTCGCGCTCGCCCACCATCGCGTTTCTCTACCTGGTGGCGCACACCCAGCGCTTCGCGACCCGGACGTTCGAGGAGGCGGAGCTGGAGTTCCGCGTCCTCTATCCCGGGTACGCGCCCGCGCTCGGCATGTATGAGTTCGCGCGGCAGCACTTCGAGGCGTACCGGGCCCCGCGTCCCGCCTGACGGGAGTGCCCCGGGCGCCGCTCACCGCCTGCGGCTGACGAGCACCCCGGAGATGACGAGCACCGCGCCCACGGCCTGGACCCAGGTGGGGCGCTCGCCGCGCACGGCCCAGGCGGTGAGCGCGGCCACCACGGGCGTGCCGCTGCTGTAGAGCGCCGTGCGGCTGCTGCCCACCGACTGCACGCTGCGGCTCCAGACGACATAGGCCAGCACCAGGGGGACGAGCGCCGAGTACACCACGCCGGCCCAGGCGCCCGGGCCGATGCTGGCGCCCTTCAGGGACAGCACCTCGGGCACGCCCAGGAGGATGACGCCCGGAGCGCCGGTGAGCATGGAGAGCGCGGTGATGCGCAGCGCGGACAGCCCGGGCCCGAGCCAGCGCAGCCCCACGGTGTACAGCGCCCAGCACAGCGAGGCGCCGAGGATGAAGAGATCTCCCACGCGCGTGGACGCATCCAGCCCCGGGCCCCGGGCCAGGACGATGAGCACCACGCCGGGGATGGCGAGCACGAGCCCCATCACCAGCGGCCGGCGCAGCCGATCCACGCCGAACAGGGCGCCGAGCAGGGCGGTGAGCACGGGCGTGCCCGAGGCGAGCAGGCCGCTGTTGGCGGCGGTGGTGTGGGCCACGCCCATGACGAAGCAGAACTGGTAGAGCGTGTGGCCCACGAGTCCGAGCCCCACGAGCTTGAGCACGGTGGCGCGGGGCAGGGGAGTGAAGCCCTCGCGCACATGGAGCACGAGCGCCATGGCGATCGCCGCGATCGCGAAGCGCAGCGACATGAAGGCCAAGGGGGGGAGGGTGTCCAGGGCCCCCTTCACCACCGTGTAGTTCGTCCCCCAGATGATGATGACGGCGATGAGGGCGAGGTCGGACCAGGAGATGGCGCGGAGCGCGGGGGCAACGGCGGGGGTGCTGGAGGCGTTCAAGGCGGGGGCGGAATAGCGCTGGTGGACGACGCTGGCAACCGGGCGTCATCTTCCGCACTTGTCCCGCCGGTAAGGCCATGGCGTATTGGGCCCATGCACTTGCGTTACTCCGAAGAGGTGCGGCGTGCCCGGGAGCAGGGCGTGCCGTTGGTGGCACAGGAGACGAGCGTGGTGGCCCAGGGGCTGCCCTATCCGGACAACATTGGGGCGGCCCGGGCCTGCGAGGAAGCGGTGCGCCGCGCGGGTGCCGTGCCCGCTCCCATCGCCGTGGTGGATGGGGAGGTGTGGGTGGGGCTGGAGGAGGCGCACATGCGCCGGCTCGCCGAGGGCAAGGAGCGCCTGCTCAAGCTCGCCTCGCGCGATCTCCCGGTGGCCATCGCCCAGAAGGCCACGGGAGGCACCACCGTGAGCGCCACGTGCGAGGTGGCCGCCGCCGCCGGCATCCGTGTCTTCGCCACCGGCGGCATCGGCGGCGTGCACCGCGGGGTCGCCGAGCAGCTCGACATCTCCCAGGACATCTGGGCGCTGACGCGCTTCCCCGTGGCGGTGGTGTGCGCCGGGGCCAAGTCCGTGCTGGATCTGCCCAAGACGCTCGAGGCGCTGGAGACCGCCGCCGTGCCCGTGCTCGGCGTGGGGACCGATGAGCTGCCGTCCTTCTACAGCCGCTCGTCCGGGCTGCCCCTGGAGCACCGCGTGGAGGATGCCGCCAGCGCGGCGGCGATCTGCCGCGCCCGCTTCGAGACGCTGGGGCAGGGGGGCATTCTCTTCACCGTGCCTCCGCCCGAGGAGACGGCGCTGCCGCGCGCGGAGGTGGAGCTGCACATCGCCTCGGCGCTGGCGGAGGCGGATCGGCAGGGCATCCGCGGCAAGGCGGTGACGCCCTTCCTGCTCTCGGAGATGGCCCGGCGCACGAGCGGCAAGACGCTGCGCGCCAACCTGGCCCTGCTCACCAACAACGCCCGCTTCGCCGGACAGCTCGCGGTGGCGTACGCCCAGGGCGCGGCGGGGCGCTGACAGCGCCATGACCTTCACCTGCCGGGGAGAGGCCCGGCCGAGGTGAAACCGCCGGGAGGCTCTTCCCGGCGGGCGTGTCTGGTTTGGGGCAGGATGGTGTCTGGGATTGAGCCGGCGTGTCAG
The DNA here is from genome assembly GCF_044360685.1 of Cystobacter fuscus. Taxonomy (GTDB): domain Bacteria; phylum Myxococcota; class Myxococcia; order Myxococcales; family Myxococcaceae; genus Cystobacter; species Cystobacter fuscus_C. The sequence continues at coordinate 4,952,027 of NZ_CP043491.1, forward strand.
AAGCCCACGCCCTCGGTGTTGGGCACGGGCACCGTCAATGACAGACGTTGCGGCGAGCTGTCCTTGCCGTAGAACGATTGATAGAGATAGAGGTCCGCGAGCACCTGCTTCACGTAGCCGCGCGTCTCGCGGAAGGGAATCTCCTCGACGAACAAGTCGAGCGGGAGCACGCCCTTGTCCTTCACCCATTTGACGGCCGCCTCGGGCCCCGCGTTGTACGCGGCCGCCGCGAGCGCCGGGTGGGCGAAGCGCTTCATCAACTGCGACAGGTACCATGCCCCATACCGGATGCTCAGCGAGGGCGAGAACAGCTCCGCGGGCGCGGGCTCCGGCTCGGCGAGCTTGCGGGCGATGGCGCGCGCGGTGGGCGGAATCACCTGCATCAGCCCCCGCGCGTCCGCGGCGCTGGCCACCTCGGGCCGGAAGGCGCTCTCGCGGCGCATGATGGCCCAGACGAGGTAGGGACTCACCTCGTAGCGCGACGCCTCGCTCTGCACCGCGTTCTCGAAGGCGCGGGGATAGAAGGCGGCGAGCGCCTCGGGCATGCGCGCGCCGAACGCCCGGCCCCACAGGTGCCGCGCCGCCACCATGTGCGCGTTGCCGTACTCGCCCAGCCGCAGGAGCGCGCCCGCGAACGCCAGCGCCTGCTCCGGATCCTTGATGCGCCCGGCGCGGGCCCGCACGTCCTCGGCCGCGTCGCGGAACAGCCCCGCCTCGGTGAGCGCCACCGCCAGCTTCAGCTCCGCGGGCACCTCGTTGCCCTTGGGCGGCCGGGGCGCCTCGGGAAAGGGCGGGGGCGGCTTCCTGCCCAGCTCGCGCAGCCGCTCGGTGGCGAGCAGGGCGTAGTACGAGTTGGGCGCGCTGGTGATGACGGTCTCGTACGCGGGCCCGATGACGTCCGCCGAGGCGCCCTCGAGCGCCTGGCCGCGCGCCGCCCAGTAGCGCGCCTGGGGCACCAGGCTGCTCTGGGGGAAGGTGCTCACCAGGGTGTCCAGCACCGCGCGCGCCTGGGGGTACTGCCCGAGCCGCAGGTGCGCCAGCGCCCGGTACCACATCGCCTCGTCCCGGCGCCGCGAGCGCGCGTGCCGCTGATCGTAGTCGGTGAAGGCCTTCACCGCCTCCGCGAAGTGCCCCGCTTGGAGATCCAACCACCCCACGAAGAAGCCCGCCTCGTCGGCCGGGGCCTCCTTGGGGAACTCCTTCTCCAGGGCCTGCATGAGCTTGCGGGCGGTGGCGTTGTCGTCCGTCTTCATGGCCCGGCGGGCGGTGACATAGGCGGCCTCGGCGGCCACCGCCGGGGGGCCTTTGCGCGCCACGGCCAGGGCCTCCTCGGCCTTGGGCTTCTGGCCGGTGGCGAACAGCGCCTGGGCGCGCACCAGCGCCACGCGCGCCTGGTCCGGTTTGGCGCGCACGAGCTTCGCGGCCTCGGCCCGCTCCAGCTCCTCCAGGGCGCGCCGGGCCTCTCCGGCGTCCAACAGCCCCTGGGCGCGCTGCAGGTGCTCGGCGAGTGTCAGCCGGAGCGGGGGCTTGAGGGCCTCGAGCAGGCCCAGGGCCTCGTCCCCGTAGGGGTGCGTGGGGTAGCGCAGCGCCACGGTGCGCAGGTCCGCCTGCTCTCCGGAGGCGTTGCCCAGGGCCTTGCGTGCCTGGGCACGCTGGAAGAGCAGCTCCGCGCTGGGCTCCTGGGTGGCCGCGGCCTCCAGCATGGGAGCGGCCTCCTTCGCCTTGCCCGCGGCCAGCAGCGACTCCCCCAGCCGGGCCCGGGCCTCGGGGGCCAGTGCCGGGGGGGCCTTCTCCAACGCCCGGGCGAACGCCGCCGCCGCCGCCGCCGCGTCCCCCGCGTAGAAGTGCGCTTGTCCCTGGTAGTAGGCGAGGTAGGGCCGCAAGAGCACGGGGACCTCGGCGCCCGTCAGCAGGGTGCGCGCTTCTGCTACATCCCCCTCCGCCAGGGCGAGGGTGCCGGTGAGCAGGGCGAGCCGGCCTTGTTCCGGGCACTTGCGGGCCACGCACGCCTCGAGCTCCTGGCGCGCCTGGGTCCGGGCCTCGGCGCGGTGCAGCCGGACGGCTTCCAGCGTCGAGGCGGACTGGGCCCACGCCCCCGTGCCCACCATCACCGTCAGCAGCCCACTGCCCGTCCACCGTCGCATGCGCTTCTCCTTGTGCTCCGCTTATCCACTGCTTCAGCCACTGCTTTCGCGCGGACCAAGGGAACCACAACACGAGCCTGGGAGCACACATTCCCACCTGTCCCGTTTCGTGGATGTCTGTCTCCCTGCTCCGGGGTCGGTTTGACAGACGGGCCGACAAGCCCTAGATCCCCCCCCGCAACGCCAGCAACCCGAACTGTTGGCCGACGGCCGGGCAATCGGCCACCAGTCGGAAGTGGTGACTACCCACCACCGGGAAGCTGGGTTGGTTGCGACAAGTGAATGCTGTTCTCTAGGGTGTGCGACGTGTTGCATCGCATGACCTGAGAGGTTGTCTCGAAGGCTGAAGCGTGTCACGGGGGGACGACTGATTCACAGGGAGGGCGCTGTTCCATGTTCAAGCCGTGTCCGACTGATCTTCCGCAGACCATCAACCCCGAGGCCGGTCCGAAGCGTGCCGGTGTCGAGACCCACCGCAACCTCAACTGCAACTACTACGACAACTGTCTCGACGAGGCGGTGCGTCGTGGCTGGCAATCCTTCACTTGCGTGAAGTGCCAGCTCAACCAACAGGTGGCGCCTCCCCAGATGGGAATCGAGGCCTACGCCACCCAGCGCCGCGCCATCTGACGCGCGTGCCCAGCGCGTCAACGGGTGGCGGCGTAGATGACCACCACCCAGTACCGCCCTTCTCCGTAGGTAGGGGAGTCACCGCGCACGGTGCCCACACCCATCACGGTTGTCTTGCGATCAGCCAGATTCTTGGAATCTGGTAAACGCGAGGGATTGTCCGTCACATAGAAGTCCACCGAGGCGCTCCGGGCATTGTCATTCAAGGCCCGGAAGACGCGCTCGTGCACCGGCTCTCCCGGCAGTTGGGAGGGGGGCACGTTGGCGGCGAGTGCCCGCCGGGCCTGCTCCAGGGCGATGCGCTCCAGGGAGGGCAGACGCCGCAGGGGCGCCAGTCCATGCGAGGCGCGGTGGGCGGCGAGTGCCTGGTAGACGTCCTCGCGGGGATCCGCCGGACGCGCGGCGCCACCGCTCGAGGCGAACACCTCGGTGAGCAGCACCTGCGGGCGCCCATCCACCGACTGGAAGCTCACGCCGAGGCCGACGTGGGTGTACTGCGCGCCGAGCAGGTTGTTGCGGTGGCCGGGGCTGTGTTCGATGCCCGCGTGGGCGGCGAGCGCTCCGGAGGCCATGCCCAGGTTCTCCCCGGACAGGCGCGCCTGGGCCCCCGCGGCACGCAAGCGGCTGCTCAAGTCCGAGCCATCCGGCGCCACGTGGGCGAAGAAGCCCTCGCGCGCCATGCGCTCGCTGTAGGCCTGGGCCACCTCCTCCAGGGTGCGGTCGGTGCTCAGCGGCGACAGGCCCTGGGCGCGACGCAGCGCGTTGATGCGCTCGAGCACCGCCTCGCGCGCCGCCTCCACGCTGGTGGGCTCCTCCACGCGCGTGCCCTCGCCGCGTCGCCGGGGCGTGCCCACCTCCACGAGGAAGAGCGCCGCCACCTCCGGGCCCCGCTCCCCCCGGCCGACGACTTCCACCGTGTAGCGGCCCGGCTGCGCGAAGAGCAGCCGGGTGCAGAAGGAGGCCTCCTCCTGGCGCGTGAGGGGGGCGCGCTCCACGCGGCCATCCGGCAGGGTGACGAACACCTGGGCACCGCGCAGGGGAGCGGTGAACTCGCCGCACAGGCCCTGGGGGGTGGGGGTGTCGAAGACGCGGGGGAAGCGCTGGAGCACGGCCTTGCGCTCGGCGAGCAACACCACGAGGGCCGAGCGCGAGCCCTCCACCGCCACGCCCACGCCCAGGTGCGTGGCGCGCTCCTGGCTCAAGTCCTTGCGCTCGAGGATCGTCCCCAGGGCGTGCTCGCGCTCTCCGGCGCGCACGACATAGGAGCGGGGGGTGGGGTCGGCGCCGCCCGCGTCGCTGACGGCCTCGGTGAGGGCGGGCTCCTCCACCGCGCCCGCGGGGCTGTCGTCGAGCGCCCGGCGCGCCAGCACGCGCGCCGCCTCGGTGAGGGCCGGGTCCACCTGGGGCGAGCGCCGGCCCACGCGCTCGAACTCCTGGAGCACATGGCGCGCCGTGCGCTCCTCCATGTCGGTGGGTGTCAGGGGGGTGGCGGCCACGAGGGCGCCGAGGACGAGGGCGAGCATCGCTGGGGCTACTCCAACTGGAAGACGAGCGAGGACACCGCACCGGGGCCCAGCCGGTGGTTGAGCTGCTCGCGCAGCGAGTCCTCCTGGCGCGACAGGGTGAGTGCCCACTCGGCGCTGGCCACGGACACCACCAGGGTGCCGCCCTCGAGCGAGGCGGGCCGGGAGTGCCGGGCGATGGCGTCCCCCACCGTGGCGCGCCACACCGGACCGAGGGTGCGGCCCTTGCCGGACTGCTCGGCCAGGCGGGCCAGGACACGGGGAAGGAGCTGGTCGAGGGTCTGCGGATCGCGCCGGGCCATGGGGCGCATCATCGACCGGGGCGCGCGGAATGCCAACGTCCGTCCTCCCCCAGGCGCTCCGCTCCGGGTCCGGCTTGACAACCCCCGAGGGGTGCCGCTTGCCTGGATGCCCGACCGGAGCCGCCGATGAATCCAGCCCCTCTTCTGGTGCGATGCGCCCTGCTGCTGTGGAGTGCCGTATGGATGGCCGCCTGCTCCGGCGACGGATTCTCCTCGTTCTTTCCGGGTCCCCAGGAGGCGACCCCGCCGATGCCGGGGAGCTGCCAGGTGGATCAGGACTGCCCGGATCCCCGGTTCTTCATCTGCGACACGGCGAGCGCGCGCTGCCAGGCGGCGTGCCGCACGCGCGAGGACTGCACGGCGGCGAGGCGGGGCTCGGCGTACCGGCTCTCCGCCTGTGACGACAACCCGCTGGGCTGCCAGTGCGACGGCAACCAGTGCGTGGAGGCGATGTGCTCGGCGGACGAGGCGTGCGCGGCGTCGGGGCAGGTGTGCCGCGATGGGCGGTGCACCCGCTCCGCGGTGGACCGGGTCCGGACGTGCCGGGTGACGCCGGACCATGTGGTGGGGCGGGTGGGGTCGAGGGTGCGCTTCTCGCTACTGGCGTGGGACGAGACGGGCGAGCCGGTGGCGGTGGCGCCCACCGAGGAGCAGTGGACGGCGTTGGAGGCGAGCGTGAGCGTGGACGCGGGGGGCTCCGCCTTCGTGCTGTCGGCGCCCACGTCCGAGGCGCGGGAGACGGTGCGGGCGGAGGTGGGGGGCGCGGCGTGCACGGCGCGCGTGCGGGTGTTGGAGGCGCTGGAGCCGGGGCGGATGCGCGTGGTGGTGACGGACGAGCAGACGGGCCGTCCCATTCCCGGTGCGCGGGTGGTGGTGGCGGACGCGGCGGGGGCGGTGACGGTCGAGGCGCTCACGGACGAGGGCGGCGTGGCGCTGCCCGTTGGGGGAGCGGAGGCGGGCAGCGTCTCCGTCTTCCACGAGGACTTCGACTACCTCACGGTGGCGCACACGGGGCTTGGGGATCTGTCCCTGCCCTTGAGGCGCAATCCCACCGGACGGACTGGAGGCTTCGAGGGCACGGTCCAGGGCCTGTCGGAGCGCCTGACGATGCACCTGGGGGTGGCGGGGCTGTCCTCGCCGGACGAGGGGCCGGGCGCGGCGGCGTCGTCGCTGCTGGCGCCGGAGCGGCAGGTGGACTTCTCGTCGGCCGGCCAGCGGCGGGTGGCGACGTTGCCGGAGGGGGCCTTCGCGGTGCTCGCGGGCTCCTCGCTGCGGGAACTGGACGTCCAGGGGCGGGGGAGCGCGGGGGTGTGCGACGAGGAGACGCGCACGCGGGAAGGCACCTGTGGCGTGCGGACGGCGTGGGGGCTCGGGGGCGAGCTTCCCGTCAACGCGCTGCAGTTGGGGGGGGGGTGGACGTGGGCTCCCTGCTCGCGCGGGTGACGCCGACGCTGCGCACCTTCAAGTCCTGGGTGGTGAGGGATGCGCGCTTCACGTTGCAAGAGGGCACGGGGGCCTTCACGCGGCTCGCTCCCGACTTCTCCTCCGAGGGGCGGAGCATGGCGCTGGGCTTTCCCTTCGTCCTGGGCGTGCCCACGTTGCCTGGCTACCAGGGCCGCTACATGGAAAGCGTGTGGGTGCTGGGCTCGGCACGAGTGCCGGGACGGGGCGGTGTGCCCCTGGGACTCGGCCTGGGGATGAACACGGCGCCAGCGGACCCGCTCACGGACACCCAGCCCGGCCTGTCCTCGCCGGGGTTCGTGCGGGTGCGCATGGCGCCCACCCACCATGGGCTCGAGGGCAGTCCCTATGTGTTGCACCTCACGGCGTCCTCCTCGGAGGGAGCGGGGAGCGGGCTCATCCATCGCTCGCTCAAGGTGCTGCCCTTCGATCCCACGGGCACCGCTCCGGTGGAGATCCGGGGTCCGTTCCTGCCCGTGCCCGAGGGGGCGCGCTACTCCCCGGTGGACGACGAGGGGGGCCGGCGGTTGCGTCCCCCCGCGGCGCCGGCACTTCCCCCGGGCACGGTGCTGCGCGCGGTGTTCTCCAACGGGGCGGGGCGGCGGTGGGTGGTGTGGCTGGACGTGTCGAGAGACTCCCAGGGCGTGCGCCTGCCCATGCCTCCCGCTCCGCTCGAGGATCGCACGTTCCAGGGCAACCACCTGGGCTCCTTCGCGTCGCTGGAGTTGCAGGCGTGGTCCCTGCGCGAGGGCGGGCTGCCGGACGGCGAGCCGTTGTTGCTCGAGGCGCTGACGCGAGACGAGAACCTGTCGCGGCTGGGTGAGCTCGGGGTCGCCTGGTCGGCCCTGGTGGCCACCCCCTGAAGTTGGCTTCCAGGGTATCCCTGGGCTACCGTCCTGACAGTCATGGGTCAGAACGAGACCGTCGTCACGGTCATCTCGAAGATTTCCGAGCGGCCAGTCGATCTCGATGCGGCGCTGGTGGTGATCTACGGCCTGGAGCTGGGGCGCAAGTACGACCTGTGCAAGACGGAGACGCTCATTGGCCGCTCGGCCAAGGCGGAGATCCAGGTGGACCAGGAGTCCATCAGCCGCAACCATGCGTGCATCACCACGAGCACGCGGGGGGTGTTCATCAAGGACCTGGAGTCGACGAACGGCACGTTCGTGAACGACGAGCCGGTGCGGGGGGAGACGCCCCTGTGCAACGGGGACCTGGTGAAGATTGGCCGGACGATCTTCAAGTTCATCGCCGGGGGGAACATCGAGACGGCGTACCACGATGAGATCTACCGGCTGACGACGATGGACGGGCTGACGCAGATCTACAACCGGCGCTACTTCGAGGAGGCGCTGGAGCGCGAGGTGTCACGCTCGCGCCGCTACGAGCGCAGCCTGGCGCTGGTGATGTTCGATGTGGATCACTTCAAGCGGGTGAATGATCAGCACGGGCACCTGGCGGGGGACTACGTGCTCAAGCAGCTCGCCTCCACGCTGCGCACGCGCATCCGCCGCGAGGACGTGTTCGCGCGCTATGGCGGGGAGGAGTTCGGGATGCTGCTGCCCGAGGTGGACGTCTTGGGCGCGGTGAAGCTGGCGGAGAAGGCGCGCCGGCTGGTGGAGAAACAGCGCTTCGAGTTCGACAACACCCTGATTCCCATCTCCATCTCGCTGGGGGTGGCGGTGCTGGAGTCGGGGCACCGGGACTCGGTGGACTTGAAGCGGGCGGCGGACGCGAAGCTGTACGAGGCGAAGGCGGCGGGCCGCAACCGCGTCTGCTCGTGAGCCACGGAATGACGGACGAGCCGACGACGACTCGTTTCCTGAATGTGGATCTCGACCTGCGCGCCCGCTCGGGACTCGCCGAGCTGGTCCGAGCGCTCGAGCCCACCATGACCGTGATGCATCATGAAGGGGACTTCGCGAGCCTGGAGCTTCACGAGCACCCCGAGGACATCGACGATGCGATGCGCCGGTTCGTCGAACTCATCCACGCGCTTGCTCCCGAGGCACGCGCGCTCTGGGACGGATGTGAGTCGAGACAGATGAACATTGGCATCCAGGCGGGTGCGGAGCCCCATTCGATGGGGTTTGGCTTGTCATTCCACTCCATGCGCTTGTTGGTTGGCATTGGCGCGGAGGTGGAGTTCACCGTGTATGGGGCGGGGTCCTGGGCCAGCCCCCCGGAGGCACTCAATCCCCGAGGGGCGCCTTGAGCTCGCTGGCGGGAACGTGGACGCCGCCGCGCCGGCCCACCTCCACGCTGCCGTAGCGCTCGGTGAAGATCGGCGGCAGCGGACGGCCATCCGGCGGGCACAGCCACAACCGCAGCAGGTGCCGCCGACGCTCGGGCTCCGGCCAGTCCTCGAAGGCCGTCCGGTCGTGGAGGATCTGATGGTTGTGGATGAACTGCATGTCCCCGGGCTCGAGCCGCATCTCCAGGTGCAGCGCGGGGTCATCGAGCAGGGCGTCGAACAGATCGAGCGCCTCCACCTGCTGGGGCGTCAGCCGGGGAGCGTCCTCGAAGCGCTGGGCGGACTCGATGTAGCGGCGCTGGTAGATGCCCGTGAGCTCGCCCGCGTGGAAGTTGAGCACGGGGATGGAGAAGTAGGGCTTGTGGCCGGGCCGGTACTCGCTGCGATGGTCCGTGTGGAAGGGCTCGAAGAGGACGCGGGCGAGGTCCGGCCGGCGTCGGTACATCTCGTTGTAGACGGTCACCGTGCTGGCGAGGCTGCTGAGCCCTCCGTGCATGGCGGTGCGCACGCACAGCAGCCCCACGATGTCCGCGGAGTCCGTGTGATAGCCCTGGCGCTGGTTGGTCTGGTAGAGGCGCGTGCTGGGGTTGTTGGCGTCGTACCCCAGATCCTTCACGTGTCCGAGCACGTGCCCCTGGGCGTTCTGTGACACGGCCGAGCCCAGGTACGTGCCGAGCCCCCAGAACAGCGTGGCCAGCTCCGGGAGCGAGTAGTGCTCGGTGGGCAGGCCCCGGAAGAGGATGAAGCCGCGGCCATGCAGCAGCTCGTGCTTCACGCGCGCCAGGGTGGAGGCCAGCGTGGGCAGGACGAAGTTGTCCCGGGTGACGTCGAGTACCGGGCGGGGCAGCCCGCGCACTCCGGCGAGTGCCTGGTCCAGCTCGGCGAGCTCGCCGGACGAGAAGCGGTGGATCCACGTCTCGCTCCGGGCGAGGTCCGCGCCACGCCACGCGGCCGGCCCCTCGAGAACGCGGCCGGGCCAGGTGACAGAGGGGGTGGAGGTCATCGAGGCCATCATGGGGCGAAGCGTTAGCAGCAGTCGCGGCGTCCGAACAAGTTGGAGGGACGCGAGAGGTCCTCGGGTACGATGAGCCCACGGGGGTCCGGGGTGGGTCTTGGGGCCGCTGTTCGCCAGGAGGTGTGGGATTTGAGCGGGCTCAAGCAAGGCGTCGATATCTCCCTCGGGCGAGCGGATCGCCGTGGGGGGGAACAACTGCGGCCGAATCAGTGGATCCGCCCCGTGATTGACTCGAGCTTTTCGAGGGGAGTTCGAGATGTTCAGGTACGCATGGCTCCTTGCGTTTTTTTTGTGTTCTTGCAGTGGAATGAAGGAGCGCAGGGGTTGTGAGTCGAACTCCGATTGTGCCTCTGGTGAGACTGATGCTATTGGATGCCTTGATGCTGATGCGGCGTGATCTCCATGAAGGACGGATCGCAATGCATATCGGCTCCGCCGATGCGAATGTGCTTGCCGGATTCATGGCTGGCTATCGAGCATGCCTTGTTGACAATGGTGTCGTTGATGCCGAGGCCATGGAGTTCCAGGAGTGGCTTGGCTTTGAAAAGGAGGAGTTCCCGCCGGAGGGCTGGGTGGCGAAGTATCTGCGTGACTGCAACGGAGACCATCTGGCGGCGATCAAGAAACTCCTTGGTTTTGTAGCGGAGTTCAGGGAACGAAAAGGGCGTTGAGATAGCGAGGGACCACGGGAAATGAAGATGACGGACTCAACGGCGAAAGCTGTTTCCGACCTCATGTTGTCCATCGGAACTCAGCTGAATGAGTCGATTCGGCTGGTCCAGACGACCGAGTCGGAGGAGGTGTTCCGAGATTACCGGCTTCGGGTTGCAAGGCTCATGGGATTCATGCAGGACGGTGTGATGAATCCGCTCTGGGAAGAGCATCCCCATCTGAGGCCGCCCGAATTGCGATGAATATCAAACCCACTCCCATAGGGTGGAGAGTATCGGAACATGAGCATGAGTCAGGGAGAGCCCTTGAGCGAAGAGCAGAGGGAAGCCGCACGGAGGGACATCCGAGGACCGGAGCTCCAAGCCATTGTTGAGGCGGCGAAGCTGCTTTCTGCGGATGGCTCGACGACGAGCAGCGCACGCCCGATGGGCGACCCAGCCGCAGCAGGAGAGAGTTGATGTGTATCGTGACGTGGTTCGTATCCGGCCGTGACTTCGATGTCGATGGGTTCTTGAACCGCTTTCCGACCCTTGAATGCGAGGATTCCTGGCACCGGGGTGATGAGGGCCTCTTGCGGAAGGTGCTGGAGGATTCGGGGTTCTCATTGACCCTCTTCGACGGCAAGAATCCGAAGGGGGCGGTACAAGCCGTCCGGAGTGCACTCGACCAGATGCGCGATGTGCACGCGGCGCTCGCGGAGCTGGGTGTCCGGAGCAGGCTACGCTTCGGGCTTTTCGTGGGGGCGAAAGAGAGCTTTGTTCCAACTCTTTCCCTTGCCGTGGAGGACCTGGAGTTTTTCGCGCGCCTGGGTGTGGCTGTGGAGGTCTTGGGCTATCCTGTGAGCGATAAGGATTGACCGCCGGGGATGAGTGGAGATGGCCATGAGCAGGAGTGAGGGAGAACCGTTGACCGAAGAGCAGAGGGAAGCCGCACTGAGGAACATCCGAGGCCCGGACCATGGAGCCATCGTTGAAGCGGCGAAACAGCTCTCGGCGGTGACCCGGTCAGACTTGCGTGCATGGGACGAGCTGGCGCTTCGAGTACAGTCGGCCATCCGCGGCAATCCGGAAGTCTCCAATCAGGTTCCGCATGAGCTGTGGCACTTTTTCTCTGACGCGGATGTCCGGAGGGAAGATCCTGAATATGGACGGGAGCAGTGCCAGCTCGCCTGGGATTTCTTGAAAAGGCTGGAGTGTCTGGCTGGGGAGCATTCAAATCAGGCAGATGCTGGGAGCCTGAAAATTCGATATGACCCATGACATCATGACGGAGACGTACAACCCCATCGACGTGGGCACCTCGGGGTTCAAGGAGCTTGAATGCATGAGCCTGACCGACACGCGCCTGGGCTTGAAAATCGTCCTCGCCGATGTCGCCAGCGAGCGCGTTGTCGAGCTGACCTTCGAGGGGTTCGTGGGATACCGGAACGTCAACGAGAGCTACCGCCTCCGCACCTGGCACGAGCGCAGGCCCTATTCCACGGAGGGGGTCTTCCTGGTGGGTCATTCTCGTTGGCTGGAGTGGCTTCGAGAGGAGTCGGGGGGAGTTCTGGACCACGTCAACCTCCGGCATTACGCCATCTACACTGGCGAGGACTGTATTGATGTGGCGACGGAATTTCCTCCCACCTTCACCAGCGCTCGTTTGGACTCCTAGAGCACTGAGATACCGAGGGGCTCATGAATCGCCGACTCTCGATTGCACTCGCCGTGGTCCTGCTCCTGCTGCTCGTGCTCGCTGTCCCGTCCTGCGGGCGCTGGTGGCGAATCGACCAGTGCCTCGACGCGGGAGGCAGGTGGAACGACGAGCAGGACGTCTGCGAGTACCAACCAGGGGGGAGGGCCTGAACCTGCCCTGGTTGGACTCGCGGGTGCGGCTCGGTGAGCCGCCGCACCTGCGATAGGTCCTCGCGCGGCAGTGCTACTTGAAGATGGCCATTCCCATGAGGTGGGGGTCTCCACTCACGTGGACGAGGTCCACGTTCAGCGCGCCATCACCCACCGTCACGGGATAGGGGCCGTACTTCTTCCAACTCCCCAGCGTCAGGCTGCCCGCCGCGCTCTCGACCTCGGTGCCCTCCAGGCGGATCCGGAAGGAGCGGGAGTTGGACTGGTAGTTCTCCATGATCCAGAGCGAGACGGAGTAGTCGCCGTTGGCGATCGACTGACTCACCAGGAGATCCGTGCTCATCTTCCAGATGGCGGAATTGAGCATGGCGCTCGTGCCGCTGTCCGTCGCCGGGCTGGGCGTCACCGTGGTGGTCGTCACGTTGGGGGAGTTCACCCCAAGGCCATTGGCCAGGGCAGTGGAGTAGGACTGCCACGCATTGCCGTCGATGGTGACCGCGCTCCCGTTGAAGTTGACGCCACGGACGAAGGTGTTTCCGCCTCCCCCGGCGCCGAGAACCTCGATGCCGGAGAGGTTGGCCGCACCGCCCGAGGTGGTCAGATCCAGGGTGCCATCGGTGACCGTGACGGTCCACGGGCCGAGCCGGGCCCACGTCCCCGCCGGGCCGCTGACGTGGTTGGCCTTCACCAGGGAGCCCTCGAGGTAGACGCTGAACGTCTCCGGATCATTGTCTTCCCAGGTGTAGAGGTACACCGTGTAGGAGCCGCTGGGCACCGCGTGCAGCCGCACCGCGGCCGACGTGCTCCAGATGGAGGAGCGGATCATCGCCGCGCGGTTGGCGTCGGTGGCGGGGTTGAGCGTGACGGCCTGGTTGGCGAAAGCGGTTCCCGTGAACGTGTAGTTGGGAGCATCGCCGCCTTCCCAATTCCTGCCATCGATGACGGTGGCGGCGCCATTGAGGTTGATGGCGCGGTAGAACGAGCCATTCGGGGGCGGCTGTGTCACGACCTCGCCCGGGAGCGGGAAGCCGCGCGAGGCGTCATCCAGCACCAGCACCCAGTCCTGTCCGGCACCGCTGCCCGGCGGAGTGAACTGCCGGGTCCCCGTGTTGGGGAACGTGCCCACCAGGGTGGAGGTCCCGTTGCGCGGGTCGTACCAGGAGGCCCGGACCGTGCCCCCGGAGAGCTTGTTCATGTTCACGCCAAAGGACTGCCCGGAGGCGCTGTAGACGAAGGCATAGCCGCCATCCGAGCCGCGGGTGGCCTGGATCCGGGCCGTGCCGGAGCCCGCGCTCGTGGAGAGGACGGTCTGGTCCGGGATGCGCACGAGGAACGGCCTGGACTCGATGAGCCGGCGGAGGAACTTCATCTGGGAGGCGCCCGGTTGGAGGAGGGCCTCGGACCAGGAGTTCTGGGGACCATTCACCGGGGAGCGGCCCGGCGCGTACATCTGCCAGACCGAGTGGTGGCCATAGGTGTGGCCGAACGCCCCCGCGAACACGTCCCAGTACGCATACTTCCGGACTTCGTAGTCGTTCGAGTACCCATATGTGGGCGCGTTGAAGCAGATGGGGTGCTGCTCATAGAGCGGCTCGCCGTCCAGGACGGGCTTGCTGGGGGAGAGGGCCAGATCGGAGGCGTTGAGGTTCCAGACGTCGGTGTTCGCGCAGTGGCCGTTCTGCCGCATGTTGAAGTCCAGCCACGGCTCATGGTGGAACCAGGTGCTGGAGGTGGCGGCTCCCGGCGGGTGGTAGGTCATGAGGACCTGGGCGTAGTCCTCGGTGCCGGACACGCCGAGGGCGATGCCCTTGGCGAGCGCGCGCCACACGGCCTCGTAACCCGCGGGGGAGCGGTCTCCGCCGAGCACCCAGATGATGGGCTTGCCGGCGTAGCGGCTGCCGAGGAACTGGCCGTAGGCCTGGGCGTTGGAGGTGTTGAGGGTTCCGTTCAGGACGTGGCTGGCCCACGTGGGCAAGAGCGCCGTGTAGATGCCCCGGGACTCGGCCTCGGAGACGATGAAGTCGACGTGGTCCCAATAGTCATACTGGGTGGCGTCACCCGGGTCGGCGCCCGGCGTGACCGAGGGAGTCGCGGGGTTGTTGTTCGTGAATGGCTTGTCCCCCTGGGCGTTGGGTGTATTCACCCCATCCAGCTCCGCCACGGCCACGGCCTGCACCACGGTGAAGCCCTGGTCCGCGCGCGTCTGGAGATACGTCCCGGCCTCGGAGCGGTTGAGCCGGTGGAAGAGCTCCCACGCCGTGTCTCCGAGGTAGAAGAACGGCGAGCCGTCGTCCTTGACGAGGTAGCGCGAATTGGCGCTCACGCGGAGACGGGGCAGGGGCGTGGCGAGCGCTGTCTCGCGGCGGGTCGCTTCGTCCCGGAGTTCCTGTTCGCCGGCACAGGCCGACAGGAGTGACAACGACAAGAGAAGAAGGGGGATCTTGCGCATCGCGCGCTTCTACCACCAATCGATACGTCTCTCGGGATTCGATGTTGCACGCGGCACTCGTGGAACTGAGCGTCCGAGCGCCCTGGGTGCAATCGAGACTTTTCGCGAAAGGTGTGAACCCGTTCACAGCGCTTGCGTGGAGGGTGGGGTAGAGGACAGTGGCCGGAGATTGCGAAAAGCGATGGTCACTCAATGGACCAGGACGCTTTTCCTAGAAAGAAAGAATCATGAAGTGGATTGCTGTCATGTTGGGGCTCGCCGCTGGGGTCTGGGCGGGCTGCGGAAAAACAGAGAACGCGCCTCTGGCCGAAGTGGAGCCGCAAGTGCTGACGGAACCTCGTCCGCTGCGGGCCGAGAAGGCGACGAAATCACTGGGGGATGATTGCAGGGAGAACGGAGCCAGCGCATGCCTGTCGGGCATCTGCCTTCACGTGAAGCCCGGCCGCCATGAGGGATACGTGTGCAGCCAGTCCTGCCAGGCACAGACGGACTGTCCCTCGGATTGGCGCTGCTCTCAATTCTACCCGGCATCCAAGAAGCGATTGTGCGTTCCACCCACCACGAGGGCTGATACCTCGGTTCCGTAAGGCCCCATTTCCAGACCATTCGTTGAGCCGGCGCGGGTGTGTCCGCGAGCCAGGTTTGTCTTCTATTGTCTGAGTGTCTATTCATGATGAATCAGAATTCTCCTTGTTCCACCAGGCTCCTCGTGTCGTCTGGAGCATCCTGGCCGTCTGCTGCTCGTCTGGCCGCGCTGTTCTGTCTGTTGGCCATGACTTCCGCTCGTGCCGATTTTGGCTATAAAGAACTGGTTACCAGTCCCGATGGAACCAGTCAGGCCGTCGTTACCTGGACCTGCGAGTGCCCCGGCGAATCCGTGGGGGGGAAGCAGTGTGCTGCTTACGCCACTGATGGCGCGGGCAACGTGCCTGCCCACGAGCGCAAAGATTATGTGTTCCTTGAGAGCGGGGGATTCAATGCCTGCGCGAAAGGGTCTCAGTGGGAATGCAACAGCGACCTGGATTGCGTGAGCCCAGGCGCCTTTGGCCAGGGACAGTGTGTCGTCAATTTGGAGGCCCGACTGACGGTGACGGTGAGTGGGAATGAGTTTTTCGACCCCATCGTGGTGTGCAAGTACCCGGTGCCGCCATCCGAGGTGTGTGATGGCCAGGACAATGATCTCGATGGGCAGACGGATGAAGACGGGTTCGGTGGAACGGTCTGCCCGCAGGACGGTGGAACCTCGACGGGTCCGGACGCAGGTGGCGACGGTGGTTTGTCCTGTGGGTCGGAAATCTGTGCGGACGGCCAGGACAACGATTGCGATGGCGCGGTGGACGAGGACTGCGCGCCCGGGGAAATCGATGGGGGCGGGCCCGTGGGAAGCAATCGAGGCCTCTATTGCTACGATCCCGTCAATCTCGCCTCGGGCTCCAGCTTCGAGCAGGTGAAGGACCTGAGTGTCGGGGATGGCCTCACCACCTTGACCTTCGAGCGGACGTTCAGCTCGCGGGGCGATGAGTGGATATACGATGCGCCCCTGGTGGGAGTGCCCAAGCCCTTTGGCGGAAGCCCCAACAATCCCGAGTCCGTGGAATGGTGGCACAACTGGCTGAGCGTCGTGGTGGAACACCAATACCACTGGAGTGTCCGTACGCCGGATGGAGGCCTGTTGCGTTTCCTGCCGTGCGCGGGCTCGACTTGCGAGGCCGTGCCCGCGCAAGGAAACCAGTCCCGCCCAGAGCGCTTGACGCGGACGCCCACGGGCTATGAGCTGCGTCAGTCGGATGGAACTCTGCTGGTCTATGAGTCCCTGTTCCTGGCACCGCGAGAGGGGCGGCGCCGCTATTTCCTGTCCCGGGTGGTCTCTGGAGCGGGAATCAACCTGGCGCAGTTGAACTATGCCCAGCCCAACCTGACCGGCTGTGCGCAGGGCGCGACGGGAAGCAGTCCGGGCGTCCCCTATCTCTCCAGTGTGCAGAGCCCCGCGGGAGCGAGCCTGAGCTTCGACTACCGTGTGCTTGCGCGTTCTGCGGGGGGCGTGGACTGTGTCATCGACCGGGTGCGCTCCCTGCCATACCAAGCTCATCCGCAGGAGTCAGTGGTGTACGCCTACACCACACAAGGGGGAGTCGAGCGGCCAGGGCGTATCGGAACGGCGGAAAAACGCTCGCGCCTGGAGCGCTACCTCTACACGGCGGGAGAGTTTCAGCGCTCCGAGGCGGGGGTGCTGCTGGTGCGGCATACGTACGGTGCGGATGGGCGTGTGGCCTCGGCGACAGGAGGAGGCTATGGTGCCGCGCTTTCCTGGGAGCCCACGGCGGGGGCCTGCCAACCGGGTTCCAATTGCTGCGGCCGGACGCCCCAGGTGCGCCAGGCGGTGGATTCCTACGCGGGACGGGGTGACGGCACCGAGGGGGCCGCCGGCCTGTTGAGCACCTATGCAACGCTTTCCAACTATGGCCAGGAGAACGCGCCGCGCATGTACCAGACGCAGGATGCATGCACGGTGAGTGGTGCCTGCAGCCCGGGCTCGGTTCGCTCGGAGTGGACCTGCTCCTCGCCCGGAAATCCCGGCAAGGAAATCGCGCGCAAGGACAAGCGGGGCAACTGGCAGGTATTTGGCTACTCCTTGTCCCCCGAAGCCTCTCCCCGATTGGAGCTCGCCAGTGTCAAGCGGGGTGCCTCGGACATGCTTGGGACGGGAGCCCTGGAGGAAACACAGTACACCTATACCTACGCCAACGGTCAGCAACTGCCGCAGGTGGAGGAGGAGGCCAGTGTCCTGGGGGGAGCCACGAATCGCAAGCGCACGCTCCACGTCTACGCTCCCGGAACGAATCGCACGAAGGCCCTCATTCGCTCCGGATGGACGCGGGTCCGCGGGAGCAACGGCACCTGGACGACCGAACGCCGTTTCGTGGGCACCTTCTTCCTCACCACCTTCAATGAAGACCAGGAGGATCCATTGGGCCGGGTGAGGGAGATTCATGGTCCATGCTGGGTGGCCAGCGAGTCCGCCACGGATTGCCCCACGACGACGCCCTATCCTGTGACGCGCTACGTATATTTCGAGCCGAATGCCACTAGCGCGCATGGCAACCGGTTGTCCCAGACGCTTGTCTACCCCGCTGGAGGCCCAGTGGACCCGAGTTCGGTCGTCCTGGGGACTGGGTACGACCACGAGTTCGGTTCCGGTTGGAGCCGCATTGAGTCCATCGTTGACGCCAATTGGCGGCTTACCAAGAACTTCTACAATGAAGACCGACTCGTGAGGACGGAGGAGGGCGCCCATGAGGCGTATCGCTCGAAGCTCATCACCTACGGCTATCAGAGCGACAAGTACTTGAGCTACATCAGCAATCCCGAGGAAGACTTCCATGTCTTCTGCTACCGTACGGGTGCCTCGCCAGACGGGCGCTGCACCAGTGGCGCGATGTCGGACAAACTTCAATGGGTGGCGCATGCCCGTGGGGCGGATGGGACGGGCTGGACGGAGAAGACCGTCTACGCCTACTGGCCGGATGGAACGCTGAAAGAGGAGAGTTTCCTGCTCCAGACGGGGACTGGGGTCCAGACGAGGCGGGTGATGAAGTATGCGGCGGATGCCCACAAGCGTCCGACGTGGAACAAGTGGGGAGAAGGCGCGGGGAGCTTCAGCGCGGCGAGGTCCTTCGATGGCGCGGACAACCTCACGGGAGTGGGGCATGCCTTCAACAACCCGCCCGCGTGGTGCGGAGGGGTGAAAACGGGCATGGGTCCGCTGGAGAACGGCACGCCTCTGTCGCAGTTGTGCTCCTCGCTGGCCTATGACCGGGCCAACCGCTTGGTGCAGGTGGATGAGTACCCGGCGGACGGTGTCTCCCAGCGGACGCTCTTCTCCTATGACGTGCAGGGCAATGTTGCCGGCGTGAAGGTGGGCTGTCAGTCGACGGATACGTTCGCCACCTGCGCCCAACCCGCGTCCACGTACTCGTATGACGATTTCGGCCAGGTGGTGGAGGTGTTCCTGCCGCACGCGGATGGCCCGGCGCGCTACGCCTATGATGCCCAGGGCAATCAGGTGGTGAAGGAGACGGCGGCCATGCGTCAGGCCGGCGAGTATGTTTTCACCACCTATGACATGCTCTCGCGCCTGGTTTCTGTCCAGCGGGTGCATGCGACGGGAAGTGAGTTGCTCTATCGTCTGGGTTACGATGACCAGGGAACGCCTCCCTCGAGTTGCCCGGCGGTGAAGTACACGAAGGGTCGGCTCCGCTACCGCGAGGACTCTTTCGGCACCACTTGGTTCTCGTATGACTTGTGGGGCAACGTGCTGGGGGAATTTCGCGTGAGAGCGGGGACCACGACGTGTGGCTCCGTGGCCAACGCGAACCCGCACACCCTCTATACCTACACGCTCAATGGCAACCTCCAGTCGGTGACGTACCCGAACGGGCGGACGGTGACGTATGTGTATGGGACGGGAGGCAACACCAACCGGGTGAGCGCGGTGGACGTGACGCTGTACGACGGCACGGCGTGGACCACGCGGCGGTTGCTGAGCAATGTCACCTGGGAGCCCTATGGCGGGCTGCGGGGCTACACGTTGAACCAACCCGGAGCGAGTGGCGCCATGACGGTGGAGTACGGACTGGGGGATGACGGCTCGGTGCTGCCCGCGGGCTGCTCCACGAGCTTCCCCTCCGCGGCGAACTCGGACCTGACGGGACGGCTGCGCAGCCTGCGCGTGTCCTCGGGCAGCGTGGCGATGGGGGCAGGCACGGGCGACATCTACCAGCGGACGTACACGTGGAAGGCGGACCAGGTGGTGCGCACGGACACGTGCCTGCTGGGGCAGAATGCGACGCCGATGCAGGAGACGTACGCCTACGATAGAACGTTGCGTCTGACGGTGGCGGGCCGGACTGCTGGCAACTTCAGCGCGACGGGTGGAGCGTTTGGCTCGCGGGTTTATACATATGACAGACGGGGAAACCGGACGGCCATGACGAGCGAGGACGCCAACTACTTCCTGAACTACGCGACCGACAGTGTGGGGCACAAGGACAGGCTGATGGGGTGGGGCTCGATCGCGGCCAACAGCCAGCTGGGGTACACGCTGGCGTACGACGTCGAGGGGCGAGTCACGCGCAAGGCGGACCTGGGCGAGGACACCACCCTGGCTTTTGAGTACGGGCCGTCGGTGGGAGTGGCCACGGAGAGTGTCTTCCGGGCGGTGGAAGTGGATGGGGCTTTCTACAACTACTACTACGACGCGCTGGGACGCCGGAGGCAGAAGAGCTACCCAGGAGGAACAAGCGACGAGTTCTTCTACATGGGGGCCAACCAGATGCTAGTGGACCGGGGAAGCAGCGACGTGGTGACACCGGTGGCGCACTACATGCAGGACGACTACGTGTGGCTGGGCGGACGGCCGGTGGTGCTGGTGCGGGGCAAGCTGAGCAACACGTGGACGCGGCTGGCGGACACGTCGGCGGACTGTACGCGCAACGGGGAGGCGTCGGCATGTGGTGTGTACTTCCCAGTGACGGACCACCTGGGCAAGCCGGTGCTGATGTTGGATGGAAAGGGGAAGGTGGCGGGAGCGGTGGACTACGAGCCGTTCGGCCATGTCAACCGGGTGGGACTGGTGGCGGAAACAGCGCATCCGCTCGACAACGACAGTTCCTCCATCCAGACGCTGGGCGCAATGGTGCAACCCACGGGGACGTCTCCGCTGGCGAACAACGCGATGTCCGTGAAGATGCGGGCCCTGTTCCACAAGGTGGACCTGACAGCGGGACAGGTGGAGGTGGTGGATGCGAACCTGGGAATGGTGTTGGCGTCCGTGTCGGGAACGGGCCGAGGGCGGACTTGGTCGGACTGGGTGACCCCTTTCACGGGACGCGCGAACGTAAGGCTGGCGTGGCCCGGTGGGAAGGCAAGCACGACCTCTCAGGGGGTGGTGCTTGAAGGCTACGAGTACCAGCGCTACCAGACAGGAGCCCAACCCTTCTGGATGCCGCTGCGCTTCCCCGGCCAGTACCACGACGCGGAGACGGACCTCTTCGAGAATTGGAACCGCTACTACGACCCGAGTATTGGCAGATATCTGCAGCCGGAGCCGTTGTTGCAATACCCTGAGTGGGTTGCGCCTGCGTACGCATATGCCCTCAACAATCCCTTGCATTACACGGACCCGGATGGGCGCCAAGCAGTGCCGCTCCCTGTCCCTCCCCCGCCCCTTATTCCTAGCATCAGGCCGCCTCATCCGGTGATCGTCATTCCTCTTGCGATCTGTCTCGGGATCAAACGATGTCGAGAGTTCCTGGAGAAGCCTCTTGATGCTTGGGATCCTTCTGACTCCGAATCGGACGAAGAATACGCTCCGAAGACCGAGGAGGAGTTGTTGGATATGATTAACGAGTGTGGTAGTGTCAAGCAACACCCTGACTGCGGTTGGCTTGAGGGTTCTGGTTACAATTATCCGAGCCCTGATGAGCTTGTGTGTGAAGGAGAAGAACCGCAAGACCCCAAGGAGCATACCCATGGGCTGTGCCCCGGATACAAGGGTCATTACTATTTGAAGAAAAAAGGAGTATACCAGGGAAGAAATCGCTCGGTTGTTTGCTGCCCATGCTGCCTTGGTAATAAACGGCAAGATCGTTGCCGGGAAAGATAATCATGAACGACAGGGTAAGCCGTGTTGTTGAGGAAATTTCAAAGTTTGATGACGAAGAGCTTGAGGCCGTGCTGGGCATGGGAGAGCGCGAATTACGGAGGCGCATTGTTCCCAACAAGCTCATGGCTTCGTATGAGGAGTACGACCGGAACCGTGCGTACCTTGAGTCCGGCAATGTTGGCTTCGAGACAACAAAGGGCTCCTGCGGTTTTCTTCTGTTGCCGCCAGGCAATGTTTTGACAATGTCTCCGACAGTGCGCCTATCCAAGGGTAATGTCTTTGTCTTGGCTGTTGTTGATGGCGACTTCAGGCACAGGCGTATCATTCCTTTGTCTGAGTCCTTCGGGCCAGAGCAATAGACAGGCGTGTGTTGAGTTGAGGAGTGAATGACCTTCAAGAAGCCAGGCGGCGAGCTTCGAGAGAAGAGTCGTGGCACGCCTCCGCGTTTTTGGCCGAGTCTGGTCGTCTAGACTTCCCTCGGTACAACGCACTCAATCGCCCAGTGCTGAATAGGAGCACACCATGGTGGCGGGACAGTTCGCCCAGAACTGTCTCGCGACCGTGACGCCCTCTCTGTCGACGGCAACGGCAGGACTGGGCGAACGGCTTGCCGTCCAGCCGCCGCAGCGCGTTCTCCGGGCAGGCGTGCACCGCCCCCCATCCGGTTCATCAGCGTGCCCGTCATCGGTGCGTGGAACATGGTCCTGCTCCTGGTGCTCGCTGTCCCGTACTGCGGGCACTGGTGGCGAATCGACCAGCAATCGGAAGACGTTGTCCACCAGCAACTGCGCTGCTGCTGGTCCGGAGAGGAACTGAGCGCATGAAGAGCCCAGCGCGCAGACTTGCGCTCATGGGCGTGGTGTCCCTCGTGCTGTGCCCAATCGACTGCCGAAGGCGAACCCTTCACCCCGAGAAGACAGAGCGGCGCTCCTTGAGGAGGGCCTGCAACATGCCCTGGATGGACTCGCGGGTGCGCTCGGTGAGCCGCTGCACCTGGGAGAGGTCCTCGGCGGCCTCGGGGGGCAGGTCACCCATGCTGATGGGCTCGCCAAAGCGCAGCGTCCAGCGCGCCGGCAGGGGCGGCAGCGTCACCGGCAGGTAGTCCAGGCCCAGGAAGCCCGCCGGCAGCTTGCCCAAGAGCGGCACCGTCTCCTCGGCCCCCACGATGGCCACCGGGACGATGGGCGCGCCCGTGCGCAGCGCCAGCTTCACGAAGCCTCCCCGGCCGAAGCGCTTGAGCTGATAGCGCTGCGCGAAGGGCTTGCCCATGCCCTGGCTGCCCTCGGGGAAGACGATGACCGGACGCAATTCGTCCAAGAGCCGCAGCGCGTTCTCCGGGCAGGCGCGCACCGCACCCAGCCGGTTCATCAGCGTGCCCATCATCGGCGCGTGGAACACCTGGTCCTCCGCCAGCCAGCGTGCCTCCTGCAAGTCCGGCCGCTCGCGCGAGAGCGCCTGCTGCAACATGGGCCCGTCGAAGGGCAGCGCCCCCGAGTGGTTGGCCACCAGCAGCACCGGCCCCGCCGGCACGTGGCTCGCCCCCTGCACCGACACCCGCCAGTAGTGCTCGTAGAGGAAGTCCACCACCGGCTGCAGCACCCCTCCGAGCGCCGCGTCCTTGCCGTACTCGTCCACGGCCGTGCTGCCCCCGAGCCCCAGGCTCGTGAGCGCCGCGCCCACCATGCCCCGCGCCGATACCACCGTCCGGCTCAACCGCTCGCTCGCCAGCGTCTGGAACGCGATCTCCTTCGCCAACGACAGCAGCCCCGACATCCGCGCCCGCATCCGCGGCGGCTCGGCTCCCGGCGAGGCCGCCGTGAAGAACAGGTCCGAGGGGCCCGCGAGCGTCTTGGGCTCGTCGAACACCGGCTCCGCTTCGAGCACGGGCTCCGCTTCGGACGTGGTCTCCGTCTCGGGCGGCATCTGCTCGGTCTCGAAGCCCGGCACGTCCACGGGTCCCTCGGGCACCGGCTCGCTCAGCACTTCCTCGATGCCCCGCCGCGTCTCCTCCAGCCCCGCGTGCGCCGCCTCCTGCTCCAGCAGGGCCGACTCGGCCGCGAGCACCTCGGCCTCTTGCGTCCGGGGGTGAAGCCGCTCCACCCGCCCGGGCTTGGGTGCCTCGGGGGTGGTGTGCACCTCGGGGGCTGCTGGGGCCGAGGACGTGGCGGGCTCCGTCGCGAGGCCCATCTCGGCCGGCGTGGCGGGACTCACCCCGGTCGGAGGCGTCGTCGCCAGGGCCGGGGACGCCGTGGGCGTCGGTCCCTCCACCGGGACGGAGAGGATGGCCGTGGCGGGCGCGCGCGTCTTCCCGGCGGGCTTGCCCTTGGCGGTCGCGGCCTTCTTCTTCGGAGCGGCGGCCTTCGTGGTCTCCGGGGCCTGGGGCTCCGCCGGGCGCGCGGGCTTCTCTTTCGCCCCGGCGGCCTTCTTCTTCGCCACGTTCGCCGGGGCGGGCTTCCTCGCCGCCTCGGCGGGGGCCGCGGGCTTCACGGACTCGGCCGGGGTGGACTTCGCGCGGGCCTTGGAGGACTGGGAGGCGCGGGGCGGTGCCTTGGCCATGATCAGCTCCTTCGTATCGCCGCCACGGCATCCCGGGCGTGGAACATGGGAATGAAGCCGAGCTCTTCCTCGGCGCGCTCGCCGTTGGCCACCCACCCGTAGTGCATGTAGTCCAGCAGCGAGGAGGGGAAGCCCGGCCCCCCGAGCGACGTCATCGTCTGGAGGGTGGCGCGGAAGAGCGGGCCGGGCAGGGGCAGGGGCGTGGCACCCGCCTGGCGGATGAGCCCGGAGAGCGGCAGCACCCCGCGGCCGACGATGTTGAACTCGCCCTCGGCGTTGGCGCTCAGCGCCTGGTACAGCGCGCGCGCGGCGTCCTCCTCGTGCAGCGCCTGCCAGAGCGGATCGTACCCGAGCAGCGTGGGCACCACGCGGTGGGCGAGCATGCGCGTCGCGGGGTTGTCCATGTTCGGGCCGAACATGGGCGCGAAGCGCAGGACGATGACGCGCGTCTCCGGGTGGCGCTCGCGAAAGACGCGCACCTGCTTCTCCACCTCGACCTTGTCGGTGATGAAGCGGCTGCCGGGGCAGCCCGTGAGCGGCGTCTCCTCGGAGAGCAGGGCGGGGTGGCTGGCGCGCGCGCCGTAGAGCGCCGTGAGCGAGGGGACGATGAGCCGGGGCACCCGCGCGCGGCCCACCGCGCTCAGCACGTTCATCGTGCCGATGACCTCCAGCTCGTGCGCGAGCGAGCCGTCGCGCACCGGCCCGTAGAGGAAGGCCAGGTGGTAGAAGACGTCCACGGGGTGCTCGGCGAGCGCGTCGGACAGCTCGCTCTCGGCGTCGTGGCGCGTGAGATCCACGCGGTGGTAGTCGACCTTGGAGCCCTCGGGCTTGGCCACGTCCAGCACGAGGATGCTCTCCACGTCGGCATCCTGCTCCAGTCGAGGCAGCAGCAGCCGGCCCAGGTCGCCCGCCGCGCCCGTCACCGCGACGCGCAGGCCGCCCTTGCTCGCTTGAGTTGCATCCATACGGGAGGGGGCGTGATAGCGCACCTGGGGGCCGCTTGTCAGCCGCGTTGCGTCCGCTTTACTGGCCAACGTGCCGGGTCCCGTACAGGATATGACCTCCCATGGCACGTGTCGCTCGCCTCAGTGATGTCCTCATCAACAAGATCGCCGCCGGCGAGGTGGTGGAACGTCCCGCGTCCGTCGTGAAGGAGCTGGTGGAGAATTCCATCGACGCGGGCTCGCGCACGGTGCGCGTGGCGCTCGAGCGTGGAGGGCTCGGGCGCATCACCATCTCCGACGACGGGCAGGGGATGAGCGCCGAGGACGCGCGGCTGAGCCTCGAGCGCCACGCCACGAGCAAGCTGCGGGAACTGGACGACCTGTTCACGCTGAGCACCAAGGGCTTCCGGGGCGAGGCGCTGCCGGCCATCGCCTCGGTGTCACGCTTCACCCTGCACACGGCCGAGCGCGAGTCCTACGTGGGCACGCGCATCACCGTGGAGGGTGGCAGCGAGCCCTTGGTGGAGGAGGCGCCGCCGCGCGTGGGCACGGTCATCTCGGTGGAGGATCTGTTCTACAACACGCCCGCGCGGCGCAAGTTCATGCGGCGCGAGTCCACGGAGCTGCAGCACGCGGAGGAGGCCGTCATCCGGCTGGCGCTCGCGCACCCGGACGTGTCCTTCTTCGTGGAGCACGGGGGCCAGGCGCTCTTCACCAGCCCGGCGAGCCCCACGGACCCGCGCGAGCGCATCGCCGCGGCGCTGGGGCCCGGGGTGCACCCGCACCTGGTGGCGGTGGAGGAGCGGCGGCTGGGGGTGAACGTCACCGGCTACATCGCCTCGCCCGAGTACACGCTGCCCAACGCGCGCGGCATCTACACCTTCGTCAACCGCCGCTACATCCGGGACCGGGGCCTCAACAGCGCCATCCAGCGCGCCTTCCAGGAGTTCCTCGCCGCCGGGCGCCAGCCGGTGGTGGTGCTCTTCATCGACATGGATCCCCGCGCGGTGGACGTGAACGTGCATCCGCAGAAGCTCGAGGTGCGCTTCGCGGACGCCAAGGGGGTGGGGGACGCGGTGAACGCCGCCATCTCCCGGGCGCTGCGGGCCGCGCCGTGGCTGGGTCCGCCGGGCGGGGAGGGCGGCACGATGGAGCCGCCCCGGCAGGCGGCGCACTACGCCATGGCCGTGGAGCGCTTCCTCACCCGCGCGCAGGAGGCCACCTGGGGCGCGCCCCTGCCCGTTCCCGGCACCCAGGACGCGGACGTCCCCGCGCCGCCCCAGGGCAACGGCTCCCT
Source organism: Cystobacter fuscus (assembly GCF_044360685.1). Classification (GTDB taxonomy): domain Bacteria; phylum Myxococcota; class Myxococcia; order Myxococcales; family Myxococcaceae; genus Cystobacter; species Cystobacter fuscus_C. The sequence continues at coordinate 4,977,785 of NZ_CP043491.1, forward strand.
CTTCGCGCCCTCGGCGCCGAGCCCGCTCCTGCCCGGCCGGGCGCCCGCCTTCGGCCAGGCCCAGCCCCTGCTCAACGAGGCCCCGCCGCCGGGCTACTTCGGCGCGCTGCGGCCCATGGGGGTGCTCGGCGAGCGCTTCCACGTGTGCGAGGGGTCCGGGGGCACGCTGGTGGTGCTGGACGCGCACGCCGCGCTGGAGCGCGCCCGGCTGATGGCCTTCCACAAGGCGCTTCAGCGCGCGGAGCCGCCGGTGCCCACGCTCTTCGGTGCCACGGTGGAGCTCGCGGTGCCGGTGGCCCGCACGCTGGTGGAGGGGCAGGAGGCGCTCGCCCGGCTGGGGCTGGAGGTGGAGCCCTTTGGCGGCACGACGCTGGCGCTCAAGGCGGTGCCGCCCGCGCTGGTGGGGGCCGACGCGCGCGCCCTCCTGGAGGCCCTGGCGCGCGCGCTGCCGCCACCGGGCTCGGCGCTGGACGCGGTGGCGCTCGCCGAGCCCCTGCGCGTGCTCGCCTGTCATGCCGCGCGCCACGCCGAAGGTCAGCTCTCCGAGGGCAAGCTCCGGGCGCTGCTGGGGGAGCTGGACGCGGCGGACTTCCATCCGCCCTGCATCCACGGCACGGTGGTGGTGCTCGAGGTGCCGCTCTTGGAGCTGGAGCGGCGCGCGCTGCGGCCTCCGGGGACGAAAAGTTGACGCACCGGGGGTCGTTGCTACGGTGCGCCACCACCCTGTAGCACCCTGGCGCGAGGAGAGGGACGGATGCTCGGTGTCATCACCCTGAGGGACGTGCTGGCCCACGTGGGCCTCATTCGGCGCGAGTTCGGCTCGCGGTGCGTGGTGTGGTGCCTGTTCGCCGCGCTCTCCCGCCGCCGGACCACGTTCCTCGAGATCGCGCTGCGACTGAAGGACGCCTGAGCGATGCGTGCCTTCGTGTTCCTTGGTCTTCTGCTCGCCGCCGCCACGGCCTCCGCCCAGGAGGAGTCCGAGGAACTGGTGCCCCTCAACGGAGTGGGCCGCATCACCGTCCAGGGTGGGTTGCGCTTGTCGAGCAACAACACGTTCTTCGACAGCTTCTACGCGCTGCCGGGCTTCCAGTGCTCCGAGGGGTGTTCGCGCGAGTCCCCGTTGGGCCCCTTCGCCACGGCCACCTTCGGCTACTCGGTCTCGGACTTCATCGAGGTGGGCATCGACCTGTTCTACACCCACCAGCAGCTGCGGCTGACCAACTCCCCCCTCCACACCAACATCACCTACGGCGCCCTGCTGGGCCTGCGCTTCCAGGGGCTGCTGGAGATCCTCACGCCCCAGGGCGTCGTGCCCTTCATCGGCCTGGAGACGGGACCCTCGTTGGCCTACTCCCTGGTGGAGGGGGTGGGGCGCCGGGAGTCCATCGTCCAACCCTGGGTGGGCACCGTGGGGGCCACCGTGCGCTTGTCGGCCCACTGGGCGATCACCGCCGAGTACCGGCTGGCGTTCGCCCGGGGGCAGAGCCCCTACCAGAACAAGCCCCCGCCCTCGGGGACGGGAGACGGCCCCTACAAGAATCTGGCTTCCTACAACGCGGGTGGTAACTGGTTCGCCCTGGGGGTGACGTACCTGCTGGCGCCGGATCCGGTCCGGACCTTCAGCATGCCCTGAGCGGGGGCCTGTTCCCCTGGCCGCTTGGTTTTTTCATCAGGTCCCCGGAAATTCCTCGGGGGCCGAGGCCTGTTCCCGGGCCGACAGATAACGGGGTGCCGCGAGAGCGCCGCCCGAGGGAGCCCTTCACGATGCGCGCAGAGGCCGAGAGCACTTCCGGGCCCAACAGGAACTTGTCCATGGCTGCCGAGATGAAGTCCGAGTACGACTCCAAGGAATTGAGTGAGATCCGCAAGGAGGTCATCGAGTCCCGCAACTTGGTGATCAAGACGGACAACCTGCTCAAGAACCTTCACGCGGAAGTGAAGGCGATTGGCAAGCGTCACGAGGATCTGCAGAAGCGGCAGTGGATTTCTTCCGGCGTGGCGTACGTGCTCTTCGCGGCGTTGTGCGTGGGCGGCGCGACGATGGTGATGTCCTCGCGCTCCTCCAACGCGACGGCCGAGCGCGAGCGGCTGGAGAAGACGGTGACCGAGCTGACGGCGCAGCTGGACAAGCAGCGCGCGGAGCAGACGGCGGTGCAGGCCTCGCAGCGCGCGGCCAACGAGGTCTTCCGGCTGATGACCAACCTGCCCGGAGACGAGCGGCTCAAGGGCGTGGACGAGCTGGTGAAGCTGGACACCTCGCGCCTGACGGCCCTGGAGCGCGCGGCGCTCAACAACCAGGCGGCCTTGCTGCGGCGCGAGATTGGCGACGCGGCGTTCGAGCGGGGCAAGGCGGCCTTCCGCCGCAACGAGATGAAGGCGACCATCGACGAGATCTCGCGCTTCGTGGCGATGAACCCGCCCCAGGAGCAGCTCCTGGACGCGTCCTTCTTCCTGGGCGTGGCCTACAACAACGAGCGCAAGCACGAGCAGGCGGTGCCGCTGCTGGCGCGCTTCGTCGCGGGCGACAAGCGCTCCAAGACGCGCGACTACGCCATGTTGCTGCTCGCCCAGTCGTACCAGGAGACCAACGACCTGGACAAGGCGATGGCCACCGTGCAGGAGGCCCTGGCCACCTATCCGGCCAGTGAGTTCGCCCCCCAGATGCGCAGCCGGCAGAGCTCCATCCGCCGGCAGCGCGCCGGGGGTGCCGAGGCGGCCGCGGCGTCGGCTCCGGCCGCGGCCCCCGCCGCCGCCAAGCCCCTGGTGCCCGTGACGGTGCCCGTGCCCGCCCCGGCTCCCGCTCCGGCGCAATGAACAACCGCGGGGCCCCCGCGCTCTCTGGCGTTGCCACGCGGGGCTCCCGGTCGTAAGACGGGGGCCCCGTGACCACGCCCGATCCCCGCTACCGTCCCTTCCGCGCCGCCGCCTACGGTCTCTACATCGCCGTGGTGGTGGCGTTCTGTCTGGGGGTCATCGTCAGCGTGTCCCGCTCGGTGGCGGCGATGAACCCCCGGCGGTTCGTGTCCGACGAGCCGGTGCTCACCTACCGCGAGTGTCTCGACGCCGCGGACGCGCTGTGGTCCGAGCTGGAGTCCGCGCGCGAGAAGCTCGTGCGCGCCTCGCCGGCCCATACCGTGGATGCCCAGTGGATGACCTTCCGCACCGGCTGGCTGCGGCGGCTGCGCGAGCGGGAGTCGCGCTGCGCGCTCGACTCGCGCAACAACGCGGACCTCAAGCGGGTGTACGGGCGCCTGGAGGACGTGTTGGATCGCTACACCGTCCACGCCGTGCAGTACGCGGGCGAGGTGGGTGGCACGGTGGACGCGCTGCGCGGCGCCTTCTCCACCGCGCGCAAGAACCCCGCCGCGGGCACGCTGCCCTGAGCGGGCGCGCTGTCAGCGCCGCGTCGCCCGGAGCCGGGCGTGCAGCGTGTCCGTCATCAGGAACCAGAACTGCACGTTGCCAAAGCTCAGGATGTCCCCATCCTTGAGCGTCGCCTCGCGCGTGCCCAGCGAGTTGGCGTTGAGGAAGGTGCCGTTGGTGGAGCCCTGGTCCTTCACCGTGCAGCGCGCCGGGCTCTCCGTCCACCGCAGCTCCGCGTGGCGCTTGGACACGGACGGATCATCCACGAACACGTCGCAGTCGGGCAGCCGCCCCACGCTCAGCGCCTCCGTGCGCGCCAGCGGCGGCAGCGTGGTGATGAGCAGATCCTCGAACTCGAAGAGCAGCGAGAGCATGCCCCGCTCGATGTCTCCGGAGGAGGCCACGCGCGTGGGTTCGAGCACCGCGCTGGACGGGCGGCCCGGCGCTCGCTGGATGAGCACGAAGGGACCGAGTTGACGGCGGAAGGCCCCGGAGGGCAGGGAGGCGCCGAGCGCGCGGAGTTCCTGGATGGACAGCACGGCGCGTCAGCATGCCAGAAGATGAGTGGGGGCTCGCGGGTTTCGTTGACCGGGCTGGCGCCGGTCTCCTACAGTTCCGCCCCTCGGTCGAGGCCCCCCGTCCACGGGATGGGGCGGGTCTCGGCCTTCACCTCGAATGGACGTGGGAAGGAGCGGTGTCGATGACCGGCAGCGGGAACATTCCGATGACCCCGTCAGGTCTGCGGAAGCTGAAGGCGGAACTGAAGCACCTTCAGTCCGTTGAGCGCGGAAAAATCTCCCGGGAGATTGAAGTGGCGCGCGCGCACGGAGACCTGCGCGAGAACGCCGAGTACCACGCGGCCAAGGAGAAGCAGTCCCACATCGAGGGCCGCATCCTGGACCTCAATGACTGGATTGCCCGGGCCGAGGTGATCGATCCGGCCAAGCTCGGAGGGGACAAGGTCGTCTTCGGCGCCACGGTGGACCTGCTGGACGTGGAGTCCGACAAGACGGTGTCCTACCGCCTGGTGGGCGAGCTGGAGGCGGACCTGAAGAAGCGGTGGATCGCCGTGACGTCGCCGGTGGCCCGCGCGCTCATCGGCAAGAAGGAGGGCGACATCGCCACCGTGCAGAGCCCCGGCGGCGTGCGCGAGTACGAGGTCCAGGCCATCCGCTTCGAGGATCCCGAGGACGAGCCGCTGCCGGAGTCCTGAGACCCCGGCCGTGAGCAGTCGAACAGGGGAGCGCGCGCGAGCCCGCTCCCCTGTCTCGTTTGGATGGGCGGCGAGCAGGGCGCGGTTTACACTGAACATTTGGACAAGACCGTGAACCATCCGCTCGCCAGCCTCGTTGGACCCATGCGGTACGCCTGCCGGAGTGACTTCGCCCACCTGTCCACGGTGAAGAACCTGCGCGTCCTCCTGGAGAGCGCGCTCGCGGGAGCCACCGGGGTGGACGCGGAGGCGCTCCGGCACCTGCGCGCCGCGCTGCCCCACGTCGACCATCCCACCCCCGAGCGGCGCAAGGATGCCCTGCGCGGCGTGGTGGCCGGCCTGCGCTTGAGTGGCGTCCCCCTTCCCGAGGAGCTCGCCCAGGTGGCGGCCGTCCCGGTGGCGGCTTCAGGCGAGGGACCCGGCAAGCCGAAGGCCGGGCTCGTGCCCGCCTGGAAGGCCACCGAGCCCTTGCGTGGCTCCCCAGTGCCCGGCAGTACGCCGCCTCCCCGGCCCTCCGAGCCTGGACGTCCCCCAGCGGCCCGGCCAGCTCCAGTGGCGACCGCTTCCCCGGCGGCCCGGCCTTCCTCCGCCACGCGGCCGCCCTCCGCGGCGAGGCCTCCCATGGTGGCCCGTCCCCCCGTGGCCGCTCCGCCCGCCAAGGGGAGCGCGCCCTTGCTCCCCGCCGAGGACAAGGCACCCGCCCGGCGCAAGAAGAAGCGGGTGGCCAAGGGCCAGGAGGAGTCGCGTGCCGAGGCGAAGCTGTTGTCCATCGCCCCGCGCTCGGGGCCGCTGGCCATTCCCCTCAAGACGATGGGCAAGAAGCTCGGTCCCCGGCTGCTGGCGGCGCTCAACAAGAAGGGCCTGCGGCGCGTGGGGGACATCCTCTTCCTGCTGCCGCGCTGCTACGAGGACCGGCGCAAGCTGCAGACGATCTCCGAGCTGATGCCAGGAGAGCGCGGCGTGACGGTGGGCGTGGTGAAGGTGGCGGACTTCGTGCCGAGCCGCACCGGCGGCAAGCGCATGTTCCGCGCCGTGGTGGCGGATCGCACGGGGAGCATCGCCGCCACGTACTTCAACGCCGGCCCCTGGCTCCAGCAGCGCTTCCCCGTGGGCAAGCGTCTGGTGCTCTCGGGGGAGGTGCGCGCCTCGCTGTCCGGCCGCGAGATGTCGCACCCGGAGATCGAGCCCGCGGAGGACCTCGAGGTGTCCTCGGTGCACTTCAACCGCATCGTCCCGGTGTACCCGGGTTTCGAGCGGGGTGACCAACGCTCGTTCCGCGAGCTGGCCTCGGTGGTGAGCGAGTCCTACGCGAGCCATCTCGAGGAGCCGCTGCCGGCCACCCTGCGCGAGAAGCTGGAGCTGATGACGCTGCCCGAGGCGCTGCGGTCCATCCACTTCCCGGCGGGCAGCGCGGATCCGGAGATGCTGGACAAGCACCTGAGTCCGGCGCACCGGCGGCTGGCGTTCGACGAGCTGTTCTTCCTGCAACTGGGCATGGGGCTCAAGCGCCAGGGCAAGAAGACGGAGAAGGGCATCGCCTTCGACGTGTCGGCCTCGCGTCTGGAGCAGGCGCGCGCGGCGCTGCCCTTCGAGCTCACCGGGGCGCAGAAGCGCGTCATCGAGGAGATCGCCCGGGACATGGGCCACGACGAGCCGATGAACCGGCTGGTGCAGGGGGACGTGGGCTCGGGCAAGACGGCGGTGGCGGTGGTGTCCGCGCTCGTGGCGCTGCGCGACGGCTACCAGGTGGCGGTGATGGCGCCCACGGAGATCCTCGCCGAGCAGCACGAGCGCACCTTCCGCAAGCTGCTCGAGCCCCTGGGCTTCAAGGTGGGCCTGGTGAGCGCGTCGGGGACGGCGAAGAAGAAGCGCGAGGTGCGCGAGGCCGTGGCGCGCGGGGAGATCCACCTGGCGGTGGGCACGCATGCCCTCATCCAGGAGGGCATCGCCTTCGAGAAGCTCGGCTTCGTGGTGATCGACGAGCAGCACCGCTTCGGCGTGCTCCAACGCCACATGCTCATGAGCAAGGGTGTGTTCCCGGACGTGCTGGTGATGACGGCCACGCCCATTCCCCGCACGCTGGCCATGACGTTGTATGGCGACCTGGACGTCTCGGTCATCGACGAGCTGCCCCCGGGCCGCACGCCGGTGAAGACGCGTGTCTTCAATGACAAACAGCGCGCGCGCGTCTACGAGGCCGTGGCGGCCGAGGTGGCCAAGGGCCATCAGGCCTACGTGGTGTATCCGCTCGTGGAGGAGTCGGAGAAGCTGGACCTGGAGGACGCCACGCGGGGAGTGGACAAGCTGCGGCAGGTCTTCCCGGGCGTGGAGGTGGGCCTGCTCCACGGGCGCATGAAGCCCGAGGAGAAGGACGCGGTGATGGATGCCTTCCGGGCGGGACAGATCCAGATTCTCGTGTGCACCACGGTGGTGGAGGTGGGCGTGGACGTGCCCAACGCGTCGGTGATGGCCATCGAGTCCGCGGAGCGCTTCGGCCTGTCCCAGCTCCACCAGTTGCGCGGCCGGGTGGGCCGTGGCGCGGCGGAGAGCTACTGCTTCCTCGTGGCGAACCTGGCGCGCTCCTCGATGGAGTCCTCGGAGCGGCTGGGCGTCATGGAGCACAGCAGCGACGGCTTCGTCATCGCGGAGAAGGACCTGGAGATCCGCGGCCCGGGAGAGTTTCTGGGCACGCGCCAGAGCGGCCTGCCCGAGCTCGCCGTGGCCAACCTCGCCCGGGATGGGGACTTGCTCTCGATCGCGCAGCAGGAGGCACGCGCCATCCTCGCCCGGGATCCCCAGCTCCGGGCCCCCGAGCACCAGGGTCTGGTCAAGGCTCTCGAGGAACGCTGGGAGGGCCGGCTCGCCCTGGCCCGCGTGGGCTAGGAACGATGTAACGTTGCGGTCATAGCGTGCGCTCCGCTGGAGCCGGGCTGCCAGAGCGCGAGGGTCTACCCAAGTAGCAGAACGGAAGGGTGTTCGACGCGGGCACGGTCCACGACGAGCACCGCTGGGTCCCTGCGTGTGCTCCCAGGGGACGGGTTGCCGAGGCAGCGGGCCGCGAGGTGACCGACGCGGGCACGTGCTCCACTAGCTGGGCAGAGCGTCCGATGCGGACGCGCTCTCTCGATGGGGCCGGGCCGTTTGAGCGCGCTTCAATTCCGCTCAATGTCATTCTGATGTGACAGAACTTCGCAGAATAAAGAGCTTGTGGGGGCCGGTCTTTACCTGACGATGTGCCAATCCGTGAAGATAGTGCCACCGTAGATGTCCCTCGATCAAAACGAAGCGCGCATCTGGGAAATCACCGCCATAGGTTGACACACCAAAAGGCGTCTCAAGGACGACAATCGGGTAATCCCATGTACCGTTGTTCCAGCCACGGGCCGTTGCGGTCGCCTTCGGGCCGAAACGTGTGAAGCGCGCATAGTCGTGCACCGGATCGGGTGGATTGCGCTCATTGAGGTGGACGGCTGAGAGCACACGCTCTGTGGGCCATGCCTCTAGTCTCCACTCAAGTGTTTCCAGTGGGATGAAGCGGAAAGGTGAATGGTCCCAATGACGATGAACCCACTGTTCTACTATGCGGGGATGCAACTGGGCTAGTTTGTCACCGTTCCGAGTCCACCACAATTCGAACTCCTCACCATTAGGATCCAGGTCGTTTGGCCACGTTTGATCATCGCCTCGGAACTTCAATTGAAGCATTTGCCACACCTCTGATGAATTACGTGCCCAGCAAATGGACAGCAGCAAGAGCGCATGAGCCTAGCGCAGAGTGTTCGAAGTGGGCACTCGATCCACCGGGACCGAGCAGTTGAGCAGAGCGACCCAGCGCCCGACGCGCACGTCTGCCATGACCCAACGAGCGAGACGCTGGGCACCGCGCGGACCAGCGCGAAGAAACTGCCGCACGCGGGGATAGCTCCGCTGTAGCCTCTGGCGTGGGCTTGACGAGCCGGGTTGCTGCTCTACCCCAATGGCAAGGTCAGCGTGGCACGCGGCGGGACGGCAGATCAATGGGCAAGTGGAGCCATCGTCCCGGCGTTTGGAGCGAGACACGCAAACTCGCCAAAATCGGGCGGTGGACCGCGCCCCAGTCGGCCCCGTGGGACTCCAGGACGGCAGTCATCGTCGCGGTGCGCGGCTCAGCCCCGGGGCGCGCGTCGGACACCCGGCACCTTGTTCGGGCAGCCCGGCTTGTGGAGCGCAGTGGGACCTCGGTGAATCATGGGCCCATGTCGGACACTTTGCGCAGGGTGAGGTCCGCTGCGGACTCCCCGTGTACTCGCTCCGCGCAGGCACTGGGATATGCTGCTGGCGCAAAGTCGGTACGTGCAGCTGTTTGTCGGGTTGGGGCACAGGAAGGCAGTAACTGCAAGAGTGTTCTGGCAAACTCGGCCATATGAGCTTCGACCGCACAAAATGGACTGTGCCCTTCACTACGGATAGGGCGACCTCGTGGCCTTGTCCCCGGTGCGAGGAGGGTACCCTAGTACCTGTGAAAAAGTCGTTCACAGCGGAAGATACTGCTGAGTCGCGTAAAAATTCTGCGCACGAAGCTTGGGAGCCGGACTGGAACAAGGGGCGATTCGCAGGGCGCTTGGTCTGTACGCGTACGGAATGTGCTGAGTCAGTTGTCGTGTGTGGCGACACGAGTGTCGTCCAAGACGGTTTTGATCCAGAAGAGGGACCAACGTACACGACCGAGCTTCATCCGGTGTTTTTTCACCCAGCCCTGCCTCTTTTTCGTGTACCGCCTACCTGCACAGAAAAAGTTCGGGCCGAACTCAATCGGGCCTGGGCACTCTATTGGTTGGACTCGGCCTCTTGCGCCAATCGGGTTCGAACCTGTGTGGAACTCGTGCTCACACATCTCAAGGTTCCACGCTTCAGAAGGACCCAAACGAATCGGAGGATAATGCTGAGGCTTCACGACCGGATTGAACTCTTCAAGCAGAGAGATGCTGAACTAGCTCAGGCACTCATGGCTGTGAAGTGGATCGGGAACATCGGGAGCCATGAGGGAGGGGCAGGAGGGATGGGTAGGGATGACGTCCTGAACGGGCTTGAACTGCTAGAGTATGTGCTTGTTGAGGTGTTCGAGCAGCGATCAAAGCGGTTGGCCCGGATGGGGAAGCAAATCGTTAAGCGAAAAGGGCGCCCGAAACGATCTTAGGTGGAAGGACCATGCTTACCACGGGGTGCCCGCCGCATTTTGAAGTCCAAGGATTGCTGCAGTTAGACATGCTGTCTGAGTGGGGCGTAGGGGACGCCGACGTTAGCGTGGACCCTCCTGGGGTAAGTGTTGTTCGTGACTCATCCTACTAGAGGCTAGTTTTGAATTGGCAAGGTTGCCGCCGATCACCGCATGTGAGTAGGTTGTCAATCCATGAGCGACAAACACAACGAATATACTCCGTACGAACCGTCAGCAGACATCGCGGCAGCGCTCGTATTTGGCGCTGTTGGGCCCGGTGCTCGAGTACTTGAGATCGGTTGTGGCATCGGAGATGACGCTTTGTTCTTAGCTGAATCAGGCTGTCGGGTGACGGCCTTCGATCGTTCAGAAATCTGCATTGCCTATGCACGTTCCCGCTACAAGTGGCTTCGGGGGTTAATTCAGCACAAATGCTCATTCTCAGTCGGCGACCACGAGAATCTAATGAGGCTGGCCCAATCGGATAAATCATTCGACCTTGTTTCGGACCGCTTGGTTTTCTCCAATATCGGTAACCAACGCATCAGAACGAGCTATTTAAAACACATCGCACACTTGATTCGCGAAGGTGGGCTTTTCTATCTCCGCGTGGGAGCGGGTTCTATGGCAACCACCTTCGCTGAAGCTAGACTTACGAAAACCGACAAAGAGACATTAGAAGACCTCTTTGCGCCGGTGGACCTGTGGGCAGAAAGGCATCGCGCGTCCAGGCGGCGACGTGTGCCTCTGACCAGCAGATGGATGCCGATGCTTCCAGTCCGTGGAGGATATAATCCTGCTGCAGCGGTCTTCCTGCTCGAAGCGAGAAACCGGCAATAAGCATCAAAGTCAATGCAATGTGCGTGAGCTGATATTGAAAATGTTTCAGGCGTGAGCCTTTTCTGACTCCCGCTGTCGGCGAAGGCGCCGTCCGTGTAAGGCCTACTCGTTCGCGGTGACGGTGGCGTAGGCCGCGGTACGGACGGCGGCACGCGGGTGCTGGCGCAACGCGCGCAGGCGTCGCGCCGCGCTCTCGTGCCAGCTCAGCCGTTGTCCGGCGGCGGAGACGAGTACCACGGCCACCAGCGGCAGCTTGGAGCCCACCCGGTCCGCGACCTCCAGCAGGAGTTCGGGCGTCCACTCGGCATCTTTCGGGCCCACCGCGGCGGCCACCTCGGCGGCGAGTCGCGGAGCCAGGAAGGGCTCCTCGCGGGTCTCCTCCTCCAATGCGAGCAGTACCGCCGAGGGCACATCGGCCTCGCGCCAATCGAGCCCGGCCAGACGGAGCGCGGCGCTCTCGGGCCATAGGGTCGCATCCTGGTTCAACACGCCCGCCAGTTCGTCGAGGCGCGTTCGCAGGCGCCGGCGCACCGGTCCGGGCAGCGCCAGCAGCGACTGGCACAGCTCCTTCAGCCGCTGGCGTGCCGGGACGTCCCGTTCGGACCTGGCGTCTTCCGTCTCGGAGACGGGCGCGGAGAGGAGCGCCGCCACGCAGGACACGAGGTGCTCGAAGGCCTTCCCGTCACGCACCGCCTGCACCAGGGCCTGTACCGCTTCCTGCCATCCGGCGCGGAGGGAGAGTTCCAGTACGTACCCGGCCGCGGCGCGGGCGCTCAGCTCCTCCGCTCCAGCGGACCAGGCCGGGAGCACCTGGAAGACCTCGCGGCGCACGTGGAACTCCGGACGCCGGGCCACCTCCAGGAGGAGGGTGGCATAGCGGGGGCGGAGGCTCGGGGGCAGCGTCGCGGGACGGGGGTTCAGGAGGCTCGAGGCCTCATCCGTGTCCGGACTTCGGGCCAGGGACTCCAGCAGCTCCCAGGCGGGCTCCTCGTCGAGCAGCCGGCGCGCGGCATGTCCCACGGCGATGCGGACGTCCCGGTGGGTTCCAGGCGTGTCCCATTGCTGGCGCAGCAGGGCCAGGCTGTGTGGCGTCCGGAAAGCGCCGAGCATTCGCACGGCCTCCTTGCGCACGGTCACCTTGAGCGGCTCGCGCGCGAGCAGTCCGGCCAGCAGGGCGGAGAGCCGTCCGGGGGACATGCGGTGCGCCACCCGGGGCAGCGCGTACATGGCCACCCGGGCCCTGTCTCCGTCGAGCGACTCCAGCAGCACGGGCAACGCCCGCTCCGGCTGGTCCAGCCACGCGAGCGCGCCGAGCGCTCCCTCCACGATGGGCACCTCTTCCGAATGGAGGAAGGACATGAGGTCCTCCACCCGGGTGACCTGGAGGCGGGGGAGGATCCACAGGTCGTCCAGCCGTTGGCTCGTGCTGAACTCCATGTCGCGCGCGGAGCGCAGGAGCTGGTCGCGGAAGCTGGCCTGCTGGCGCGGCAACCACCGCTGGAATCCGTGGGTGACCCGAGGCATCCAGGGCGTCCAGCCGAAGCGGAAGCGGCCCGGGAGCTTGCGTCCCTGAAGGAAGGGATCCAGCCACTCCTGCCGGTGCCGGTGCAGGTGGTGGAAGACGGGGTCGAGATTGATGACGCTCTCGTCGTGGTCGAGCAGCTTGCGCACCCGGGCATCGCGCGTGCGCGGCGGAGCGAGCCAGAGCTGGATGGCGTGGAGCGCGAACGTATCGGTGTCTTCCTCGGTGATGCGCTCGAGGAGGGTCTGGAGGGTGTCCAGGTGCCACGCGCGCCTTCCGAGCGCCTTGGCCAGGGCGATGACGAGGCGGTTGCGCTCCGGCAGACCCGCGGCCTGAATCCTGGGGAGCAGGGCCTCGAGGATGAGGTGCTCGGTGCCGCGCGGCAGGTTCTCCAGAGAGGGGAACTCGAGGGCCCCGGCCCGGCCCGCCAGCTTGCGCAGCGTGTTGAGGGCGAAGCGGAAGAGGGGGCTCCCTGTCGAGGTGGCGTGAGCGCGGAGGAACTTGAAGATCAACTCCCGCAGCAAGCTCTCCGTGCCGCTCGAGGTATCCCGCGCATCGAGGACGGCTGTCACCAGGAGCTCCAGGGCAGGGATGTGCTCGGAGGTGAAGACGGGTGAAGGGACGTATGGCAGTGCACCCATGACCGAGGCGCGGACCGGGTCCTGCTCGTTCTTGATGCGCGCGAGAAAGGCGAGCGTCTCCCCCATACCGCGGCGGGATTGCCCGGTGCAGTGCACGAGCAGCGAGAGCGCGGCGGCGCGCTCCTCGGCGTTGCTGGAGGAGGCCTCCTTCTGGAGGGGCTCGCGCGCGTGCTCGATGTCGCGCAGGGTGAGGGTGCTGAGATCCTGCTCCACCTCGAGGCGGAGCAGGCGCGTGGCCTCGGCATCACGGAGGGCAGGGGGCAGGACCTTGAGCAGCATGTAGTGCAGGACGCACGGTGCCTCGCCCTCGAAGGTGTCGGTATAGACGGCCGCGCGCTCGGAAGGAGGCAGGGCCGCGAGGAATTCCGCGAGGTGATGTGTGGCGTCCGCGAGGGCTCGCCCCAGCGCGACACGCTGCGCGTGGGAGAAGGCCCGGGCCCGGCGCAGCACGCTCCTGGGGATGCCCCGGTTGTTCAGGTGCTGGCGGTACGCCGGGCGTGCGAGGAACGCGGCGACCTGCTCGGGGTGGTTGCGCATGAGCCGTGACAGGAGGGTGGACTCGACGCTTCTCGACAGAGCGCCTTGGGGACGGCTCTCCCAGAGCAGGGCGAGCACCGCCTCGCCATGGTCCAGCGACAGTTCTTCCAGTGCCGCCATGTAGGTGGTGAGGCGGTGCTCGCGCTCGCGCTCCGGTGTGTGGGCGAGGTCCGATTGGATGAAGCCCAGCACCACGTCCGGATGGCGATGGACGAGGGTGCGCCAGCCATGGACCTCGTGTCCGAGCCGAGGCAGGAACTGGCGCACCGCGTCCGCGTCGAGGGCGGGAAGGAGGAGGGCGGCCTCGGCGGCACCGTGGCGGGAGTGGACGGAGGGGAGCAGGCGGGCCGCGAGGGCTCCTCTCCGGGCGAGTGCCACGCCCTTGAGGATGCGGCGCCGGACGAAGGGCGCCAGGTCCGGGAGGGCCCGCTCGAGCGCCGCGTCGTCCTGGATGAAGTCCCCGGCGAAGGCGGCGGCCCGGCCGCGCACGAGGCAGGAGGGATGGGTGAGGCCTCGCAGCAGGGTGGCTTCGTCGCGAGCGGCCCGGGCCAGCTCGAGCGCGAGGCACGCCTCGTAGGCGTCACCGGAGAGGAGCTCGGCCATGAGCCGTGTGAGCTCGGGAGCCCCCCGGGTGTCGCGTCCCAGGGTGGCCACTCGCGCGATGCGTGCGCCGTACCCCAGGGAATTCAGCTCCGACAGCAACGCTTCGCGTGATGGAACCCGCAAAACCCCTCCCTCTCGTTGGGAATGACGCCGAGGCGGACCGCGCTGTGGACGTGTGGAGGGGCTTGGGCCTGACAGGAGGCGCGAAGCTCACGCCGACGTCTGGGCCGGGCTGGAGGGCAGCTCCAGGGTGAAGGTGGCTCCGCGCCCCGGCCCTTCGCTGTGGACGGTCAAGGAGCCGCCCAGCTCCTGGGCCGCCAGGGCGCTGGAGTGCAGGCCGAAGCCGTGCCCCTCGTCCCGGGTGGTGAAGCCATACTGGAAGATGCGGGTGAGCATCTCCGGCGCGATGCCCATGCCGTTGTCATGCACCTGGATGCGGACACGGTCGGACTCGGCGGACTCCAGCTCCACGCGCAGCGTCCGCTCGGCGGGCGGCACCCCATCCATGGCGTACTTGGCGTTGCTGACCAGATTGACGAGGATCATCAGCGTCTTGTTCTTGTCGGTGAGCATCGGCGGCAGGGACGCCAGGTGCCGCACCACCTTCACCTGGTGACGGGTGAGTCCGGCCGAGTTGATGCGCAGCGCGTCCTCCACCAGATCGGCCAGCTGGACGGACTCATGCAGCCGGGGCGTGCGCGCGTAGTTCTGCTGCACCTTGACGATGTCGCCGATGTGCTCGGTGTAGCGGCCCACCTCCTCGAGCATCGAGATGATCTGCTGGCGGTCCTCGTGCAGGTTCTCCCCCAGCTTCTTCAGGAAGGGCATCAGGTGCCGCCCACGCTCTTCCTGGGTGAGGAAGACCGCGAGGTCCCCCTGGCGCTCCTCGAGCAGCCGGGCCACCCGGCTCACGTGTTCGAGCCTCATGCCCATCATCCGCTCCTTGGCCATCTGGGCCGAGGTGTAGACGCTGTTGAGCACGTTGCCCACGTTGTGCAGCACGTTGGTGGCGATCTCCGCCATGCCCGCCCGGCGAGCCGTCTGCACCAGATGCATGTGGACCTCCTTGAGCTCGCGGGTGCGCTCGTCGACCCGCTGCTCCAGCCCTTCGTTGGCCTGGCGGAGGGCCTCCTCGCGCCGCTGGACCTCGTTGGCCATGAGCTGGAATGCGCTGGCCAGTTGCCCCAACTCGTCACGGCGAGCGGTGTCCAGCGCCACCGCGTGGATGAAGTCACCGGCCGCCACCTGGTCGGTGGCCTGGGTCAGGTTCTTCAAGGGATGGGAGATCTGCTGCTGGAGCACCCGGTACATGATGGCCAGCTCCAACAGCAGTGACGCGATGCCGATCAGCAGGACGTAGCGTGACCCGAGGAGCGCGGGCCGGGACACCACGCTCGTGGGCAGGACCGTGGCGAGATTCCAGCCGGGGCCCCGCAGCCGCGTCACACCGATGTACTCGTCGTACTCCGGGAGCTTCAGGACGGTCTCCCCGGGCTCGTGGTTCTTGACCCGTTCGAAGATGCCGCGCAGGTGGGCCGCGAGGTCGGGCTGCTCGGTGGCGCTCAAGATGTTGTAGGGGCTGGTGGCGCTCTCCATCTTCAGCGCGGGATGGGCGATGAGCTGGCCGTCATCGCGGAAGAGGACGTTGTAGGCACCGGGCAGGTGATCGTTGAGGGTGCGCGCCATCAATTCGTCCAGAAGGACATCGTGGCCGAGCGTCGCGACATGGCGGCCGTCCAGGTCCACCGGAGTGGAGACGGACACCATCCATTTCCTGGAGACGGGCTCCAGGTAGATGCCGGTCCACAGCGTCTGCCGCCGTGGGTTCTTCTGGGGGCGGCTGAGATCGAAGTCCTCGTAGCCCTCGGCCGAGTCCGCCTTGAACTGCTGGCTCCAGGTGGGAGCCCTCGGCAGGTAGCCCAGGAGCGCGCCCTCCGGGAGGGTGACATAGGTCGTCCTGAAGCGGACATGGAAGCCAGGCCCATACTGGGAGAGCACGTCGTACGCGGCCATGAACCGGGCGCGGAACGCGTCATCGAGGGCCACGTGCGGAGCAATGAAGCCCTGAACCATCTTCGTGCCATCGAAGTGCTCGGTCCGGTTGCGCACCGTGCCATCGGGCCTCCGCTCGAACAGGCCATCGAAGCGGGCGTTCACGTCCTCCCGTGGAAGGGCCCGGAGCCGCTCCTCGAGCGCCTTCCGGAGGGCCGCGTGATTGTCCTCGGCCAACACGAAGATGGACTGCTCACGCTCACCGCGCTCCGACACATACTGCTGCAACTGCACGAGCGCCTCGGTGTGCAGGGTGTTGAGCAGGTGGACGTAGCTGAAGAGCGTGGACAGGGCGATGATGACCCCGATGCGCGCTCCCATCTTGAGGAGCGTCGAACGGGCCAGTGAGGAGCGGGAACTGGATGCTGGATGCATGATGACCCAGCCGTCCTTATAGTTCCGAACCCGTACCGATGCACGGTGGGCCAGGGGCGCGCGTCCGGTGAAACCGAGGCCGGCCCTTCAGCCCATGTCCGGCACATCTGGGCTTCGAGCGGATCGGTAGTTGCTGCGGCTTCGAGGATCCTTCCCTGCCATTTGGCGGCGGCCTGCTGGACGTGTACGAGGTGACGTACGAGGGCCTGGAGAAGCCGGTGACGCTCTACCTCGACATGTATCGCCGCCAGGAGCCGCGTGCGCCTACCGGCTCCCGCCTCGACTGAACCGGGCAGGTCTCCCGTGAGGCACTGGCGCCGGTTCACCCACGCATCCTGGACGTTCACCGTGCCCCTGTGCTCCGCTCGGTTTCATGAGTTCTTCCTATCGACGTGCCCTGGATGCCCCCGCGGGTGAGGTGGTGGTCCTCACGCGCTCCCTGGTCGAGGATGTCGTCGAGTCCTCCCGGACGAGCCCCCGGCGACGCATCATCCTCCCCTTGCACAAGAAGGAGGAGGAACTGCTGCACCGGATGCTCAATGTCATCCAGCCAGACAGCTACGTGCGGCCACACCGGCACCTGGATCCACCGAAGCCCGAGTCCTGGGTGGTGCTGCGCGGCGTGCTGGCCTTCTTCACTTTCGAGGAGGATGGCCGCGTGCGCGACTGCCTGACATTGGAGGCCGGCGGCGAGCGGTTCGGAGTGGACCTGGCCGCGGGCATCTTCCATGGGATCGTCGCCCTCGCGCCGGACACGGTGCTCTTCGAGGTGAAGAACGGGCCCTATGCACCCGCCAGTGACAAGTCCTTCGCTCCCTGGGCGCCCGCGGAGGGGTCTCCCGAGGCCGCGAGCTACCTGGCCCGGCTGCGCGAGGAGTACCAGCGGCGCCACCGGTAGCAGGCCCTCCGTGCCACTGGGGCCCACGTTGGCTGGAAACGACGACGGCGGCCCTCCCGGTGGAGAGGACCGCCGTCGAGACAACGCCAACAGACCGCTCGGGACTACTCGGTGGCGAGCACGCCCACGGCGACGTCGATGGTGCGCAGATCTCCCGTCGCCGTCAGGGCCTGGGCCTTGACGACGGACAGGGGGATGCGCGTGCCGGCGGGCAGCGAGGGCGCGAGCTTCACGTCCACCGCCACCGACACCAGCGCGCCGGTATACGCGGTGGCCGGGCCGCTCGTGCCCTTCTGGAACACGCCCACCCGCAGCGTGCCGTCCTGGGCGGTGCCCTTGATCAGCCGGGGCTCGTCACCGAGCGAGAACAGCCCGTTGGTGACGTACTCGGTGTCCGCCGAGGACACCCTGGCCCAGTCCGCGCGGGCCGCGTCCACGGAGAGCGTCAGGGCCACGCCGCGGCCGGACTGGCGCGTGGGGCCGAGCAGATCCAGCACGAGGTGGTTGCCCGACGAGGCGCTCGGGTTCTTCACGAGCCGCCAGCCGCTCGTGTCCGGGGGATTGGTGTAGCCACCGGCCTGGGCGGCCGGCACGGTGACGGTGGCGGTGCCCTTCTTCGTGGGGTCCGCCACGCTCGTGGCGACCACGGTGAAGGTGCCCGGATGCGAGGGCGCCGTGTAGACACCGGTGCTGGTGATGGTGCCCGAGCCCTCGCCTTCCACGCTCCAGGACACCGCCTGGGTGGTGGCGCCCTGGACGGCCGCGGTGAACTTCGTGGTGCCACCCGGCGCGCTCGTCGCCGTTCCAGGAGACACCTCGACGATGATTTTGCTCACCGTCACCTGGGCCTCGGCCTTCTTCGTGGGATCCGCCACGCTGGTGGCCACCACGGTGAAGGTGCCGGCCTGGGCGGGCGCGGTGTAGACGCCCGTGGGGGTGATGGTGCCGCCCGCGTCGCCCTCCTGGATGGACCAGGTGACCGCGGTGTCCGTGGCCCCTGTCACCTCGGCGGTGAAGGTGACGCTGCCTCCGGTGAGCACCGTGGCGGACGTCGGCGTGAGGGCGATGTGGATGGACGGGACGACCGGGGTGACGGTGACCTCGGCGGTGTCCTTCTTCGTGGTGTCCAGCGCGTTGGTGGCCACCACCGTGTAGGTGCCAGCCTGGGCGGGCGCCGTGTAGACGCCCGTGCTGGTGATGGTGCCCGAGGCGTCGCCCTCTACGCTCCAGAGGATCTTCGGCTCCTGGGTGCCCTCGACGGAGGCGGTGAAGGTCGTGGACTCCCCGGCCTTCACGGTGATGCTCCTGGGCGAGACGGTCACGGGCCCCGTGCCGGGCGTGGGGGGGGGCGGAGTGGGCTTGTCACCGCACGCGGCGAGTGCTCCGAGCAGCAGCGGAACAATGAGCCTGGTCAACGTTTTCATGGGTTAGCGTCCGAACTGGCTGTGGAAGAGGGTGACGTCGGTGTCGTCCACGGAGCCACTCGCATCGAGGTCCGCGGTCGTCGTGGAGGAAGCGCGGGTGCCCCAGCTCTGGGCGAGGCGTGCCATGTCCTCACCGTCCACGACACGATCCCCGTTGAGATCCGCGGTGTAGACGCGCACGTCCACCCGGGCGCTCAGGCGGGTGTCCCGCTTGTTGTGGATGAGCACGTGGCAGAGGCCGGGCGCGGCCGGTGCCGTGTAGGCGCCCGTCCACGAGACGGTTCCGCAGATGCGGCCTTCCTGCACGTTCCAGAGCAGCAGCGGATCCGCCCCCTGGGTCAGCAGGGTGCTCAGTTCATACGTCCCTTCCACCGGCACGACGATTCGCGTGGAGGACAGCAGCGGGCCCGCGCGCGTGAAGGGGGCCGTGGCCGAGGCGGAATGGCCGTAGGCATCGAAGGCCACCACCTTGAGGGTGTGCTCGCCCGGCGCCAGGGGCAGGGTGCTGAAGGGCAGCCGGTACGGCGCCGCCTGGACGCTGCCCTGGTAGACACCATCCACGTAGAACTCCACGGCCGTGACGCCCGTGTCGTCGGTGGCGGAGGCCGTGAACACCGTCGCCTCGTACTCGCCCTCCACCGCCGCGCTGACGGTCGGGGGCGTCGTGTCGGTCACCACGTTCACGGTGAAGGGCACCGTGACCGACTTCTCGTTGCCCGCCCGGTCCGTGGCCTTGGCCATGAACGTGTGCTGCCCGTTGGCGAGCGCGGACGTGTCGAACGGACTCGTGTACTGGCCTTTGGGGTCGGTGAAGCTGGCCACCGGGCCGCCATCCACGAAGAACTCGAGCTTCGCCGTCCACGTGTTGTCGCTCACTTTGGCGGAGAGCTGCACCCGTGAGCCGGAGTCGCCACGCACGCTCGCGTCGAGCGAGGGGGCCAGGGTGTCCGGAGTGCTCGACACCTCCAGGTAGACGTCGTCGAGCGCGAAACGCGTGTAGCCGGTGTTCGGGTTCTCCGGGGGCTCCTCCAGGTTGGACTCGAAGAAGAGCTGGATCGTCTGCCCCTTGAACGCGCTCAGCTCATAACGGTGCTCGGCGTAGTCGGGGGTGCCGTTCACGTTCGAGATGATCTCCAGCGTCTTCAGGTCGTTGCCGTTGACGTCGCGGACCTTCGCTGTGAACGTGTGATGGGCCACGTTGTCGGAGAAGGCGGTGCTCTCGACCCACAGCCAGAAGCTGTAGACGGCCGACGCGGCGTCCGCGGGGAGGGTGACGGTCTGCCTCAGGGTCGACGTGTTGGGGCCCTCTTCGTGGCTGAACCGGACGAGGTTCAATCCTGAGTACGCCAGGAGGAAGTTCTCGAGGACGCGATTGCTCGTGGGGTATGGCGTCTCGAGCGTCCACCCTTCGGCCTGGCCCGTCTGAGGGTCATAGAACTCGAAGTCAGGGTTCTGCACCACCTGCCCGCGGCGCTCCACGTAGAACGGCAGGTGCTCGGACGTGCTCGTGTTGCCGGCCGCGTCCGTGGCCTTGACCACGAGCGTGTGCTGGCCAGCTCCCAGCGCGCTGGCGCTCAGGAGTTTCGCGAACGTCCTGGGCACGGAGCCTCGGGAGGTGCCGTCCACGAACAACTCGACGGCATTGACGAAGCCGTTGTCCCAGACGTGTCCCAGCAAGGCCACCCGGCCGCTCTCCGGGTCGCTCTTGACGCCGGCCGTCACGAACGGCGCCTCGGTGTCGGGGCGGGTGAGGACACGCAGCGAGAGATCATCGAGCCGGAACTGGCTGGCGAGACCATCGTCGTTCTCGGTGCCCACGAAGTGCAGCTGCACCGTCTGGCCCGCGAACCGGGTCAGATCGACACTCACCTGCACCCAGCCGAGCGTCGAGTCGACGTTGGACCAGCTCGCGGGCTGCTCGAGGAGGTTGCCCTGGGGGTCCCGCACCTGCACCGCCAGGGTGTCCTGGGCCTGGGTGCCAAGGTCATCGGTGCGGACGTTGAGATAGAAGGTCAGCGCGGCCGTCTGGGTATCGGCGGGGAAGGTGACCTGCTGGGAGAGGCGGTCCACGGCGCTCGTGCCATAGCCATTGAAGAGGGCGTAGCCCCAACCCGTGCGTGCCCCGATGAAGGAATGGACGATGATGGAGGAGTCGCTGTCGGTCGGCTCCTGTACCCAGTCCGTTCCATCCAGCTCGAAGCCAGGATCGCGCAGGAGCTGCGAGAAGCTCTGGGTCACGGTGAAGCCGATGGGCGCGGAGGAGCCCGCGTTACCGGCCAGATCGATGGCCTTGGCCACCACCTGGTGCGTGCCGGGGTCGGCCTGGGTGGTGTCGATCGTGAACTCGAAGGGCTGCATGCCGTCGCTGCTCGTGAGGACACCGTCGACATAGAACTCCACGCGCGTCACGCCGATGTTGTCCGAGGCCACCGCGTTGAAGCGCAGCGTGGGCGCGCTGCCCGACAGGCTCAGGCTCGCCCTGGGCGGCGTGAGATCGTCATAGGTGCTCGCGCTGTAGCCCACGTTGATGGCGGCGAAGGCGTTCTGCACGGCGCGGTACTCCTGGGAGCCGCTGCCGTGGAGCTCCGCCGCCGCCCGGAGCGAGGCCGAGCGGGCCGCCACGTAGTTGCTGGCGGGAGTCAGGTAGGCGGTGATGGCGCGGTACCAGATGGCCGCCGCCTTGTCGTTGCCGATGCCCGTCATGCCGTCGGGCAGGTACTGGCTCGAGTAGTCATTCGGCGTCGCCGTCGATCGCGCGCCCTGGGCCAGGAAGAAGAAGGCGCGGTTCATCGGGCCACTGCTGTAGTGGACATCGATGGAGCCGAGACCAGGAGACCAGGCGTCCTCGCTGTGGCCGTCCAGGCTCGGCTTGTACATGTAGCGCAGCGGCGTGTCGCGGACCTGCTCGCCGATGGTCCAGTCGCCGCCCGTGTCACCAATGGTGTCGCCCCGGCCGTTGCGGACCCAGAACTCCGCCATGGTGCCGAAGATGTCGGAGTTGGCCTCGTTCAGTCCGCCGGACTCCCCCGAGTAGATGAGCGCGGCGGTCTGGGACATGACGCCGTGGCTCAGCTCGTGGCCCGTGATGTCGAGCGACACGACGGACTTGATGCCATCCGGTTTCGGAAAGGAACCGTCGCCGTAGCTCATGCAGAAGCAGTCGTCGTCCCAGAAGGCATTGTTCATGCCCTTGCCGACGTGCACGTAGTTGAAGGTCGGCGTGCCCGCGTTGTCGATGCCGAAGCGGTTGTGGATCTTCTGGTAGTAGTCCCACGTGGCCTGCAGGCCGTAGTGCGCGTCCACGGCCGCCGTCTGGCCATTCTCGCTCAGGGTGCCGGCGCCCGGGTCGAAGTTCTGTCCATCACCCCAGACGTTGTCCTCGTCCTGGTACAGCACGGGGAGCGGCGTCTCGCCGTTTTCGAGGTCGGCGTGATTGACGTCGTACGTGCGCAGGCCCTCGCCATAGGTGCGCGTCGTGTCACGCAGCTCGTAGCGGCCGGCCGCGTTCTGGAAGACGTCGAGCCGCACGTCGCCGCTGTATTGCGAGCGGCCCGTCCCCACGGCGGCCGCGGTCCGCAGCGAGTTCCACCGCTCGAGGACCACCCCCGAGCGGGCGTCGAGCAGGAAGTCCGTCTGCTTGACGCCGTCCTGGGCGTTGTCCAGCACGGTGTGCACGTGCCAGGCGAGGCGGTAGCCCACCACTTCTTCCTGGAAGTCCTCCGCGTTGGCCCGCAGGCGGCGCTTGCCGCCCGGCGCGACCACGCGCTTCACCTCGGGATAGATGACGAGCTGGGTGCCGGGCTGCTTCGTGGGCAGACCGAGCGGGCGCACCTCGAGCAGGGCCAGGGCCGCCGCGCTCGCCGCGTCCACCACGGGACGCGTGCTCACGCGGATGTGCGGGCGCACGCTGTCCTTCGTCACCTTCAGGCCGCGGCCGGACGGATCCAGGTGGGTGATGGCCACGCCGCCCCACACCGGAATGCCCTCATGCAACTGCTGGAAGCGGGTATGCGTGAGGCCGAAGCTGTCCGTCTGGACGCTCGACAGGCGGAACTCATCCCGTTCGCTCAGACCGAGCTGCCCGCTCTGGGCTTTCAACAGCGAGAGCGACTCCGCCGCGCGCGAGGGTTCACGGGCGCGCAACTGGAGCAGGGTGGGTTGGGAAACGGAGGCGAGTCTTCCGCCCGCCGCCAGGGAAGGCCCCGCCACCAACGAGGCGAGGAGCAGGGGCCAGCGAGGCCACGGCATGGACATGGGTTTTCGCTCCACCGGACTGCGTGACTGCGTCGAGGAGAGGGCCGGCGGGTGCCCATCCCTGAGCACCAGAACCGGAGCTGCGTGGAACGCCACGAGGCGAAGCGTCCACCCGAGTCCGGTCGGGACGGGAACTCCTAGACCTTCCGCGTTCGCGGCGGAGGGCGATGATACACAGTGGCTGGAATCAATCCACCATGCGTGGGCGAGCGGGCAGCCTGACGGTGAAGCAGGCGCCCTGGCCCTCGCCGTCGCTGTGGGCCTGGACGGTGCCGCCCTGCAACTCCACCAGGTGGCGCACGATGGACAACCCCAGGCCCAGCCCGCCGTAGCGGCGCGTGGTGCTGCCGTCGGCCTGCTGGAAGCGCTCGAAGAGGTGGGGGAGGAAGGTGGGGGAAATGCCCTGGCCGGAGTCGCGCACCTCCAGCTCCACGAAGGACTCCACGCGCCGCAGCCGCACCGTCACCCGGCCTCCGGGCGGGGTGAACTTGATGGCGTTGGTCAACAGGTTCCACGCCACCTGTTGCAGCCGCTGGGCATCTCCCCGCACGAGGCCCACGTCCTGCTCCAGCAGGGGCTCCAGGTGGATGTCGCGCGCGGCCGCGGCTGGACGCACCACGTCGAGCACCGCCTCCACCACGGCGCGCGGGTCCACCGGCTGCAATTCCAGGCGCATCCGTCCGGCGACGATGCGGGAGATGTCCAGCAGATCATCCACGATCTGCGCCTGGGCGCGCGCGCTGCGCTCCACCGTCTCCAGGGCGCGCTCCTGTTTGTCCGGAGACATCGGCGTGGTGCGCAGGATGTTCGTCCACCCGAGGATGGCGGTGAGCGGCGTGCGCAGCTCGTGGCTGACGGTGGCGAGGAACTCGTCCTTGGCGCGGTTGGCTTCCTCGGCCCGGTCGCGCGCCTGGCGCGCCAGCTCGAAGAGGCGCACGTGCTCCAGGATGGTGGCGGCCCGGTGCGCGAGCTCCCCGGCGAGCTGGAGATCGTCGGCGTCGTAGGGCCGGTAGCTCTCGCCCGCCGCGAGCACCAGCGCGCCCCGGTGCTTGCCCTTGAGGGTGATGGGCACGACCATGCCCCGCAGGCCCACGAAGGCCCGCAGCAGCTCCCGCCGGGCCTCGTCCGGCTCCGCGGCGAGCGCCTGCTGGGTGAGCGCGGGGAAGGACTCCGCCCGTCCGTGGGGCCACGGCCCCTGGAACATGGGCACGTGGACGCCCGGGCCCGCCTGGCGCAGCCGCAGGGCGCGCCGCGGGTCCACGTCGCTGAAGGCCACGCGCTCTCCGGGGCCGGTTCGAGGGCCCTCACCCGGGCCGGCTTCGTCGTGCAGGAACACGCCACACCACTCGGCGAGCCGGGGCACCAGACATTGGGCGAGGTTCTCCATGGCCGGGCGCAGCTCCCACGTGGAGGCCAGCGCGGTGCTCGCCTCGGTGAGCAGCTCGAGCGCCTGGCGCGCGCGGCGCTGCGCGGTGATGTCGGTGATGGAGCCCACCCACTCGCGCACCGAGCCGTCCAGCTCCAGCACGGGCACGCCGCGCGACACCACCGGCGTGTAGGTGCCATCGGCGCGGCGCAGCCGGTACTCCGCCTCGAACAGGCCCCGCGTGGCGAAGGCGCGCTGCCACGCCGCCGTGGCCCGAGCCCGGTCCTCGGGATGGATGGCGTCCCACCACCCGGCGCCATGGCGCCACGTGTCGTAGTCCTGCCCCGTGAAGGCGCTCCAGGTGGGGAAGTCCTCGCGGAAGTGGCCCAGGGCGTCCGTCGTCCACAGCAGGGTGGAGGTGGCCATCACGAGCGAGCGGAAGCGCACCTCGCTCAGGCTCAACTCCTCGGCCAGCCGCTCCGCCCGCCAGCGCGCGCGCACCAGCTCCGTCACATCGAAGGCGAACACCGTCACGCCCTCCACGCGCCCGGCCACGTCACGCAGTGGCTGGCAGGTGAGGTGGAAGAGGCGCTCCTCCCAGGGGCCCTCGTCGCTCTGCACCGGCAGCGGCACCTGCTCCAGCACGAGCGGAATGCCGGTGCGGTACACGCGATCCAACACCTCCAGCAGGCTCTGGCCCTGGGGCTCGCGCAGGGCCTCGCGCGCCGTCTGTCCCAGCACCTCCCGTCCTCCCTGGAGCTTGCGGTGACGCGCGTTGGAGAGCACGAAGACGTGCTCGGGCCCGCGCGTCACGAAGGCCACCGCGGGGGCGCTCGCCACGAGCGCGTGCAGGCTCGCGTACTCCGTCTCCACCTGGTTGAGCGGCGTCACGTCGCGCAGGAAGACGAGCACGCCCTCCGGGGCGGGGGATACCCGCGCCTGCACCCAGGCGCCCAGCGGGGCGACGTACTCCTCCACGGTGGAGGACATGCCCTGCGCGAGCGCGCGCTGGCAGGCCCGGCCGAACTCCGTGCCCTCCAGCCGGGGCAGCCGTGACCACAAGGAGTGTCCGAGCACCTCGGCGCGAGCGCGGCCGAGGATGCGCTCGGCGCTGGCGTTGAGGTACAGGGCGCGCCCTTCGGTGTCGAGCGCGAGCACTCCATCCGTGGCGGCCTCGAGGAGGTGCTCGAGCCGGGGAGACGGCGTGACACCGTGTGACTCCGTGAGGAGGACCATGTGAAGGAGGGTGACAGGTCGGCGGCTCCGCGGCGTGTTGCCCTTTCGGGCCAGCGCCAGGAAGTGAACGGGGCCCGCCGGATTCTAGGGCCCCGTTAACACCCGCGTTGGGTGGCCCACACCGGGCGTGTGACGTGGTGATTACCCGAGGAGCGAGGCCACCAGGGCGGGCCAGTCCGTGTGCGCTGGCAGACGTCCCTCGGCATGTTCGGGCCGGCCCCCTCCGCGTCCCCCCGCGGCCTCGGCGGCGCGTTTGAGGAAGGCGCCACAGCCGAAGGAGGCGCCGCTGCCGCGGGTGATGAGCACGGACAGGCCCTCGGGGGTCCGGCTGGCGAGCAACACCACGGCGTCGGGACGCTGGGTGAGCCGCGCGGCCACCGAGCGCAGGTCCTCGGGCGAGGCGCCGTCGAGCACCGCCACCACGCGCGCATCGGGGGAGCGCTCCAGTTGCGCGGCGAGCCCCGCGGCGGTGTGTTCGGCGAGCTTCGCGCGCGCCGCGCCCAGGGCCTCGCGCACGTCCGTCAAATCCCGGCGCAGCCGCTCCACGGAGGCGGGCACGTCGAGCGGTCCACAGGAGAAGCTCCGGCCGAGCGCGCGCAGGGCGGCGGCCTCCTGCCACAGCTCGCTCCGGGCCCGGCCGCCCGCGGAGAAGAGGACGCGGCCCTTGCCCTTGTTGCGCTCCACGCCCAGCACGCGCACCATCCCCACCTGCCCCGAGCGCGTGCAGTGCGTGCCCCCGCAGGGAGACACGTCGAAGCCCTGGATGTGGATGACGCGGATGTTGTCCGTCACCTTGGGGGCGCGGCGCAGGGGGAGGGCGGCGAGCTCCTCGGGCGTGGGGAAGAAGGCGCGGATGGGCACGTCTTCATCGATGAGGGCGTTGACGCGGGCCTCGGCCTCGGCGACGCGCTGCTCGTCGAGCACCTCCAGGTCCACGTCGATGGTGCACACCGTCTCCCCCAGCCGCGAGGACACGGTGTGTGCCCCGGCTACCTCCACGAGTGCGCTGGACAGCATGTGCTGGCCGGTGTGCAGCGCCATGTGGATGCGGCGGCGCGCGCGATCGATGTCGCCGGTCACCTCGGTGCCGGGGGTGGGGAGCGAGGCGCCCTCGGGCAGTTGCAGCAGATGATGGACGACGCCCGCGTCATCCACCTGCACGTCGCGCACGGCGAGGCTTCCGAGCACGCCCCGGTCGGCCATCTGGCCGCCGGCCTCGGGGTAGAAGGCGGTGCGATCGAGCACCACGGAGGGCGCGCCGCTCCACGTGCCATGGGCGAGCACGCGCCCGGTGAAGTGGGAGAGGAAGGGGTCGGCGAAGTAGAGGCGTTCGGTGGGAGTCATGTGAGGAGGAACCCGCTCAGTGCAATTTGCTTCCACCCAGGAGGATGCCCCCGCAGATGGCGATCGGCGCCAGACAGAACAGGCCATAGAAGAGTGGCAGCGCGATGAGGAGGCCCTTGCGCTTGTCTTGCTTCTCGACGGAGTCGTCCCCCTGAATGGCCAGCAAGTAACCCAGGAAGGGCACCACGAGCAGGCCGAGCATCAGCGGGCTCATCGACCGGAAGTTGCTGTCCACCACGTAGTACAGGCCCCAGAAGACCGCATCGAGCAGGAGGTAGTAGCCGACGCCGAGCAGCGTCCACAGCACGACCATGCCGGGGTTGGACTCTCCTCGGGGGCTCATGCCAACCCCGCCGCGGTGAGGGCCTCGCGCAGGGGTGCCAGCCGCGTGCGCTCCAGATCATCCCGGTAGAAGAGGTTGTAGGTGTCGAAGGGGATGATGCGCCCATCCGGATGGGCGATGTGCACGCAGCTCTTCTTGACGCTGCGCAGGTCGAAGGCCTGGGCATCGATGAATTGCATGATGAGGACCCGGAAGACGTTGCGGTAGGTGAGCTCTCCGGGCACCTGGACCTGGGGCAGGCAGCACAACAGATCCGACAGGCTGCGCGAGGAGGACTGGGGGGAGTGGTTGGTGGAGAAGAGCTGGAAGAGCCGCTGCTGCAGGCCGGTGTCCTTCTCGTAGACGATGGTGTTGCGGCCTCCCTCCACCAGCAGCTCCGGGGGAACGAAGCGGGTGAGCGGCACCACCTGGCCCTCGTGCTTGAGGGCGTAGCCCATGCACAGGCTGTCCGGATGGCAGGGCACGGGGATGAGATCCTCCGGCGAGAACAGCCGCGTCTGCTCGAGGATGCGCCGCCGCACCTCCGTCAGGGTCAGACGATCCCTCGCGGGATCATACCCCTCCAGCCGTCCGGCCTCCTGCACGGGTTGGAAGGTGACGCCGCGCACGCAGGGCTGCTGGGCCGCGAAGTCGAGGATGCGGCCGATCTCCCCGTCATTGAGCCCCTTCTTCAGCGTCACCACCAGCGTGGTGCTCACGTCCAGCGCGTTGAGGCGCTCGAGCGCCTGTTGCCGCACCGAGCGCAGATCCGCTCCACGCAGGGCCATGAGCGGCTCGCGCTCGAAGGAGTCGAACTGGAGGTAGACCTCCAGGCCCTTGCGGTAGGTGGCCAGCTTCTCGGCGAAGGCCTCGTCCTTCGCGATGCGGATACCGTTGGTGTTCACCATCAGGTGGCGGATGGGCCGGGCCCGGGCCTCCTCGATGATGCGGAAGAAGTCCGGGTGCAGGGTGGGCTCGCCGCCGCTGAGCTGCACCACGTCCGGCTCGCCCTCGTTGGCCACCACGGCGTCCAACATGGACACCACCTTCTCGAAGGAGCGGTGGGTCTGCCGCTCCGGACCGCTCTCGGCGTAGCAGATGGGGCAGCGCAGGTTGCAGTGGTCCGTCAGCTCCACCAGCGTCAGACAGCTGTGTTGCTCGTGGTCCGGGCACAGGCCGCAGTCGTACGGGCATCCGTAGCGGATGGGCGTGTTGTAGCGCAGCGGCTGCTCGGGGGGCTTGATGAAGATCTCCCGGGAGCGCTTGTAGTAGTCCACGTCGTCCGCCAGCAGTACCCGCTCGAAGCCATGGCGCGGGCAGCGCTTCTGCAGCAGCACCTTGCCGTCGGCGAAGAGGATCTTCCCCTCCACGCGCTGGTAGCAGGTGGAGCAGATGGAGATGGCCGTATCGTAGAAGAGGTAGGGGCGGACGCGGTCGGTCATGGGGTGGCACCAGCCTAATGGAAAACAGCGGGACTCACGTCATCGCGCGTCGGTCTGGACCGGAAGCCCGGGGCGGCGCAGCCACAACCGGGGCAGATCCCGCGCGTAGTAGAGCAGACCCGCCACGCAGACCCATTGGATGCCGCTCAGGCCCAGCAGGGGACGGGGATCCGGCTTGAGCAGATCCACCCCGAGGCGGAAGGTCAGGTCCAACACCATGAAGCGGCGGAAGAGGTCGCCCTGGCGTAGCTCGCGCCCGCGCAACACGAGGCTCAGCGCCGCTACGAACACCATGAAGGCGGCCTCGTAGAGCTGGGTGGGGTGACGGCGCACGCCATCCCCGAAGTCCACGCCCCAGGGCAGCGAGGTGGCCACCCCATAGGTGTGGTCCTCCAGCCCGGTGAAGAAGCAGCCCAGGCGGCCCAGGAAGATGCCCAGACACAGCGGCAGCACGAAGAGATCTCCCGTGCTGCGCTGCTCGCCGAGCAGCTTCTTGGCCAGCTCCACGCCCAGGAGTCCTCCGAGCAGGCCGCCCACGAGCGACTTGCCGGTGAGCAGGCTCGCGGTGGTGACCTGACCCTCGAGCCACAGGGGCCACTCGTCCAACAGGTGCACCAACCGCGAGCCCAGGCCCGCGCCGAGCGCCGCGCCGGCGATGACTCCCAGCCGTGTCGAGGATTGCAGGGGATCCGCCCACCGCCGCTTCAACACGAAGTAGAGCCGCGCGCCGAGGAAGTACGCGAGCGTCTCGAAGAAGAAGTGCGGGTGCACCTGCCAGGGGCCCAGGGGGATGTAGAGGGGAAAGGTCATGAGTGAGGTGAGGCCCGGCAGCCTACCGCATGCCCTGGGGTGTGCCTCTGAACGAAGAGCCAACGCCGCTGAACGAAATGCCCATGGCCGCGTCCCGCCTCCGGCGCACATTCTGGCCCGTGAGCGGCGCACCCCCGCGCCCCGCTCGCCGCTGGAGGTCATCATGCAGAGAGATTGTCCCGGGCCCACCGCCCGTGTCCTCCCCACCCGTCCAGGCGGCCCGCCGCTGGACCTGGGCCCCCTGCTCGAGGAGCGTGGCCGCGTGGATCCACGCATCTACGTGGACCCCGAGGTGTACGAGCTGGAGCAGGAGCGCGTCTTCGGGCGGAGCTGGCTGTTCCTCGCGCACGAGTCCCAGCTCAAGCGGCCCGGCGACTTCATCACCACGTACATGGGGGAGGATCCCATCATCGTGTCGCGCCAGGACGACGGCTCGGTGGCCGCCTTCCTCAACCAGTGCCGCCATCGCGGCATGCGCCTGACCCAGGAGGACGCGGGCCACACCCGGGTCTTCACCTGCACCTATCACGGCTGGACATATGACCGTGGCGGGCGCCTGTCCTCCGTGCGCGACGAGCGGGAGCTCTACCGCTGTCCCGTGGACCGCGACCGCTGGAGCGCCGTGCGTGTGCCTCGTGTCGAGTCCTTCCACGGCTTCGTCTTCGGCACCTGGGACGAGCACGCGCCCTCCTTCCGCGACTCGCTCGGGGACGCGGCCTGGTACTTCGAGCCCCTCCTGGACGGCCTGGGGGGCACCGAGGTGATCGGCGTGACGAAGTGGACCGTGCCCTGCAACTGGAAGTTCGGCGCCGAGCAGTTCGCCTCGGACGGCTACCACTTCGGCATGTCCCATCTGTCCGCGCTCAAGGCGCTGGTGAGCCAGGTGCCCGGGGCGCCGCGGACCATGCAGGAGGCCACGCCCCCTCCGGATGGCGGCCGGCAGTTCAAGAACGCCCAGGGCCATGGCGCCCTGATGGCCGCTCTCCCGCCCAACCTGATGCGCGGCGCGCGCCTCGCATTCGAACCCAAGGCGAACGAGTGGCTGCAGGGGCCGCGTCAGGACTTCCTCGTGCGCAAGTATGGCGAGGCGCGCGCGTCTGTTTTCATCCCGGCGAGCAACCTGTTTCCCAACGTGGGCATCCTGCCCGCCGCCAACGCGTTGCGCGTGTGGCAGCCCAAGGGTCCCGAGCAGATGGAAGTCTGGTCCTATGTGATCGCGGACGCGGACGCTCCCGCCGACGTGAAGCAGGCCATCCGGCTGGGCAACCAGCGCACGTTTGGATCGACCGGCATCTTCGAGCAGGACGACACGCACAACTGGACGGAGATCCAACGAGTGCTCAAGGGCAGACGAGCGCGGCGCGAGATCTTCAACATGGAGATGGACTCGGGCACCCAGCAGGACGCCGAGGGGCGCTTCCCCGGCACCACCGCGAACCGCTCCGCCAGCGAGGTGGCCGCCCGCGCCTTCTATCGCCGCTGGGCGAGCCTGCTGTCCACGGAAGGTGCCCCATGAGCACCGCCCCCGCGCTCCACGTGCCACCGCTCGTGCCCGGCCCCGCGCTGCAGTACGAGCTCGAGCAGTTCCTCTACGCCGAGGCCGCGCTGCTCGACGAGCACCGCTTCGAGGCATGGCTCGGGCTGTTCACCCCGGACGCACGCTACCGGGTGCCCGTGCGCACCAACCGCGTGACGCGCGAGGCCACGCGCGAGGCCCTCGAGTCCCAGGACGTGTCCGCCCACTTCGATGACGACCTGCGCGGCCTGTCGCTGCGCGTGGCGCGGCTGACGACCGGGCTCGCCTGGTCCGAGTACCCGCTCAGCCGCACGCGCCGTCTGGTGAGCAACGTCCAGGTGAGTGCCCTCGACGCGCCCGGAGAGGTGGAGGTGCGCTCCTCCTTCCTGCTCTACCGCACGCGTCAGGAGCATGCCGTGGACCTGTTCGCCGGGCTGCGTCAGGACGTGCTGCGCCGCGCGGACGCGCCGGGCGCCTGGCGCATCGCGCACCGCACGGTGCTCCTGGAGCAAACCGTCATCCTCGCCGGCAACCTCAGCGTCTTTTTCTGAGCAGTCCGTCGGGAGGGCTCACTGGGAAGGGTGCTCCTGGCGGATCTCCACTCCAGGAGAGCGGGTATTTCAGGGAAGACGTCGGAGGGAACGTTAGACTTCCCTCCCACGTTCGCGCTGGAAGTCCGCTCATGGATGCCCTCTCTCAACTGCTCCAGACCTTGCACCTGGATGTCGTCGGCTCGCGGCATGTCTCGCTCCATGGTCCCTATGGGGCGCGCTTCGCGCCGGGAGCGGGTCCCCAGGGCCTGTTCATGGTGCTGGATGGAGAGGTGTGGCTCGAGCCCGAGGGCCACCTGGAATCGCCCCTGCACCTGGCGCCGGGAGACATCGGCCTGTACGGGGGGCCGGGCATCATCGTGCGTGACTCCGCCACCCCGCGCTCGCGGCCCGTCGACGTGAACTTCGAGCCCTCGACGCCGGGTCCGCGCAGCATGGGAGGGCCGGGGCAGCGGACCGTGGCGTTGCTGGGCGTGCGCTTCGACCTGGAGGCGGGCGCGGCGGCCCCGCTGCTCGCGGCCCTGTCGCCCGCGGTGCCCCGGCGCTCCCAGGAGTCGCTCGCCGCCGCGCTGATGCCGTCCTTCCAACGCGTCTGCGAGGACTTCGAGTCCGGACGGCCAGGGGCCCACGCGCTCATCCAGCACGTGACGCAGCTGCTGCTGGCCGAGTGGGTTCGCACCGCCACTCCCCCGGATGCGGCGCTCGCGGTGGGGGCGGGGGCGTTCGCCGATCCCTCCATCGCCGCGGCGCTCACCCTCATCCACCGCCAGCCGGGAGCGCCCTGGACGGTGGACAGCCTCGCCGAGCGGGTGTCGCTCGCGCGGACCACCTTCGCGCTGCGCTTCGCCCGGCACGTGGGCGAGTCCCCCTTCCGCTACCTGACGCGCCGCCGGATCTCCCTCGCCACGCGCCTGCTCCAGACCACGACGCTGTCCCTGCACGAGGTGGCGCTCCGGGTGGGCTACGCGGACGAGGCCACCTTCCACCGCGCCTTCAAGCGCGAGACGGGGACGCGGCCCGGCGCGTTGCGTGGTCCCCGCGTGGGATGAGCGGCGATCTCGTGGCTTCGAGGCCCGGCACCTCGGCCCTACCTGAGTTCTTTGCTGTCATGATGAGGAGACATGCGAATGGAAATGAATCGGCTCTTCCCTTGGTCCGGCGCGGTCGCTGCCGCGGCCTGTCGCCTTTCAACCGTCTGTCTCGCGCTGGTTCTGGGCTGCTCGGCGCGGGACGCGGATGTGCGGGCCGCGGACGTGCAGTGGATTGGCAATTCGTCCATCTTCCCCGCCAATGGGAGCATCACTTCGTCCAGCGACGTGTGGCTCAACACCGAGACGTATCCCCTGAACAGCGCGGCGAGCGTACGGGCCGTGTACAGCCTGGACGAGGGAGCCAACTGGCTGACCGTGGCGATGACGAAGGACGGGGTCAGCGGTAACAACGACAAATGGCACGTCAACCTGGGCAGGCTGCCTTGTGGCAGCAGGATTCGTTACGCGATCGAAGCGACCAACCCCTCGAAGTGGGACAACAACGGGGGCTCGGACTACGCCGCGAGCGTGAACGTGGCGGACGGTGACATCTGCCCGACGACGTTGAACTGGGTCTCCAATTACGGCTTCAAGAATGGCAAGGATACCGTCAGCGTGACGGTGTCCAATCCCAACACGGATGCGCGGACCTACGTGCTGAGCTCCGACGCGGTCCGCCGGTCCGATGTGGAAAACAAGGCAACCACGCGGACCCTCAACGAGACGTTGGGCAAGCCGGTCGTTCGAACCGGCAACCCGCTCTTCGACAGCTTGTTCGCGCTGGCCTATGACGAGATGGTCAATACCCTCTCCGTGAGCCAGATTGGCGATGGCGCCTACAATGGAGGCAAACCCATCGCCTGCCCGAAGGACGGCGGGAGTGGGGGCTGCTTCAAGACCGGCGTGAAGTGGTCCTACGTGTGGACACGGGACAGCGCGTACGCGATCGACTTGTCCCTGGCGCAGATGGATCCGGTGCGTTCGGCCAACACCCTGAAGTTCAAGATCTCGGATCGGCGCGGCAATCCGGGCAGACCGGAGATCGTTCAGGACACCGGGTCCGGGGGCAGCTGGCCGGTCAGTACGGACCGCGTGGTCTGGGCGCGCGGGGCCTGGGAGGTGTTGAAGTACCTGAGCGGCGACCAGCGCACGCAGTTCCGTGATGCGGCCTACGCCGCCATGGTCAATACCATCGAGAACGATCGCATCGCGGTCTATGACGCGGGCACGGGTCTCTACGCGGGCGAACAGTCGTTCCTCGACTGGCGTGAACAGACCTATCCCAGTTGGACCGCGAGCAACGTCGTGCACATCGGCATGTCCAAGACCTTGTCCACCAACGTCAATCACTGGATGATCCTCGATGTCGCCGCCAGACTCGCCGCTGAAAAAGGCGATACCGCCACGAGCACCCGGTACCGGGGCTGGGCTGACGCGCTGAAGGCCGCGTTGAACGACCACCTGTGGTTGTCCCAGGTGGGCCTGTACAGCACGATGAAGACCACCGAGCTGGATCCTTCCTCGGTGCAACGCTATGAGCTGGTGGGAGAGGCACTGGCGGTGAGCGATGGCATCGCGGATGCGGCCAGGACCGCCTCGATCCTCCAGACGTATCCGCATACCGTGGCCGGTGCTCCCGTGGTGTGGCCGCAGATCAGGGATACTCCCATCTATCACAACCAGGCCATCTGGCCGTTCGCGTCGGCCTATTGGCTGCGTGCCGCGGTGCTCGGGAAGAATGACGCGGTGGTCAACCACAACCTGAAGACGCTGATCCGTGGAGCGGGCCTGAACCTGTCGAACATGGAGAACTTCCAGTTCATCAGCCTGTCAGGCAATCATCAGGATCAGGACAATGGGAACAGGGCGGGCCCGGTCATCAACTCGGAAGCACAACTGTGGTCCGTCGGGGGATACATGTCCTCGGTGCTGGACGTGGTCTTCGGCCGTCAGGCCACCCAGACCGGTCTGCGCTTTCAGCCGTTCGTGACCAAATACATGCGCAACACGCTGTTCCCGGCCGCCAACAGCATCCACTTGAAGAACCTGCCCTACAAGGGCAAGACCCTGAACGTGGAGGTGCTGTTGCCGGCAAGGGATGGCGCGAGCAACGGTTATTACAATGTCGCCAGCGTCAAGCTCAATGGCGCCCTGGTGGCCAACGACACCTACTTCACGGCCTCCTCCTCGGCCAGTGACACGTACAACGTCCAGATCCAGCTCGCGGATGCGAATGCGCCTCGAACGACGATGACGGTGGTGGAGGACACGGGGGACTACAGGCGCTTCTGGGCACCGAGGGAACCGACGGGAGTGTCCGTGACGTTGAGTGGCGGCTTGCTGAGCATCGGTTTCAGCCCGAACGGCGAGACGGGCGTGGTGCACCACATCTACCGGAACGGTACACGGGTGGCGAGCAATCTGACGACGACCCGCTGGACGGATCCAACCTCGACCAATTATGCGTCGAAGACCCTGTGCTACAGCGTCGAGTCTCAGTACACCGGCGGCGATGGGGTCGCCAACCTGTCGCACCACTCGGATCCGGTCTGTTACTGGCACACCGGCACCGCCACCTTCTTCAACACCGGCGCGGGCTTGAACAGCCTGGACGGAGCCTCGACCGCGACCGATCACGGCCGCCCGCACTTCAACGATTGGGGGACCGCGAACCAGGTGCTGGAAGCGGCTTTCACGCCGGGGCTCACCGGAAGCTACGCGGTGCAGTTGGTGTATGGCAACGCGTTCGGCCCGGTGAACTCCGGTGTGACCGCGGCCGTGAAGCGGATCGAGGTGGTCAACGCCGCGGGCCAGGTGGTTGCTTCCGATGTGGTGATGATGCCGCAGCTGAGCAACTGGGATGTCTGGGGTGACTCCAGCTTCGCGCGCTTCTCACTGACCGGGGGGGCCACGTACAAGATTCGCGTGAAGGACTTCTACAACATGTCCTATCTGGAGAGTAACGCGACCTACGGAGGGGCGGGCGGCTCCGGCGGTCCGGTCAACCGGGCGAACGTTTCGGGCATGAAGCTGCTGCGCATGGAATAGCCTCTCGGGCCCCCTCCACGGCGTTGTCTCCGCGAGAGGCCACGCCGTGACCTTGGACTCCTTCAGCGCGGCCCGTAGCGCTTGCGCAGCTCGTCGAAGGACAGCCCGCTCCATTCGGACAGGAGCGCCACGGCGTCCCGGGCGTGGATGAAATGGAGCGTGTCCCCGGAGAAGACGGAGAGGAACACGCCGCCGCACTGGGGGAGCTTCGCGCCCCGGGACTCGAGGTAGTCCACGAACCGGGGCAGCAGGTAGTCGAGCAGCCAGGCGCGGACATTCCCGTCTGGCAGGAGGATCTCGTAGCTCGTGGCGTACGAGGACTCGCCGCCCACCTCGTCCCGGACGCGTTGGATGGCCTGGTTGGCCAGATTGGCCGGAGCGCGGTCGAAGGCGAGGCGGAGCAGGATATCGGTATCGGCATCCATGGTGGGGCCTCCTGGCGGGGGAGGGATTCCCACCATGTCCGTAGCGGAAGAACAAGGGGCATGAAGCGAGGGGGGGCGGACGGGGGAGGAGGAGAAGCGTCGCCTGGAGCACGAGGGGCGGAACATCGGTCACGCCATGCGGGTGCCTGTGCTTAGGCTTCTCTCATGAGTGACAGGGAACTCGCGGAGTTTCTGGGGCGGCAGGGCATCACCGATGAGCGGGTGCTGGAGGCGATCCGGAGCCTGCGACGGGCGGATTTCATCCCCGAGGAGCTTCGGGACGTGGCGGGACAGGACAGCCCCCTGCCCATCGGCCATGGGCAGACCATCAGCCAGCCCTTCATCGTGGCGTACATGACGCAGGCGCTGGCGCTCCAGCCCGGGGAGCGGGTGTTGGAGATCGGCACCGGCTCGGGCTACCAGGCGGCCGTGCTCGCGCGGCTGGGCGTGGTGGTGTACACGGTGGAAGTCCTCCCCGAGCTCGCCTGGCCGGCGCGCGAGCGGCTGGAGCGGATGGGGCTGGGGGGCATTCATTTCCGGGTCGGGGATGGCACGGCGGGCTGGCCGGAGGAGGCTCCCTTCGATGCCATCCTGGGCACCGCGGCCCCCGAGCGTCTGCCTCCCGCGCTCTATGAGCAGCTGCGCCCGGGAGGCCGCCTGCTGCTGCCGGTGGGCGCGCGCACCGGCCATCAGGAACTCATCCGCGTGACGAAGCCGCTCGAGGGAGGCGCTCCCCAGGTGGAGGCGCTGCTGGCGGTGCGCTTCGTTCCGATGACGAGCTCGCCCCCGGAGTCCCTTCCCCACTGAGCGGGAGGGCGCTTCGAGGCGGGTGCCATTGCGCCGGGTGGAGTGGGACCGCTAACCTCCGGGTCCATGATCATCTGCCCCATGTGTGAGCACCAGCAGGCTCAGGGCATCGAGTGCGAAGTGTGTGGGAAGAAGCTCGCCGTGGCCGCGCCGATCGCGGTGGCGGTGAGCACGCTTCCGGAACTGGAGGGCACGCAGCTCGCGGGCGGCCGGGCGCCAGTGGCCGTGGCGGCGATCCAGGAGCTGGAGCTGACGCGTCAGGCGCCCGTGCAGGTGGGGGCTGTCCAGCCGGTGGCCGAGCTGGACACGGGGCGTGCCGCCGCGGCGGGCAACGTCGTGGTGTCGCCCATTCAAGACATGGACACGGGCCGCGCGCTCTCGGATGGACTGAGGACGGCGGCGCCCACCGGGCCCATCGTCTGCCGGTACTGCCGCACGCCGCAAGCCAGCGGCCTCATCTGCGAGCGCTGTGGCATGCGTCTGCCCAAGCTGCGCCAGACGGCCCCCGCGCCCTCGGCCGGGTCGGAGCTGGTGGCGGCGGGCGAGTGGACGAAGTGCACGAAGTGCCACACCCATACCCGCGCGGGCCGAGCCTGCGTGTCGTGCGGAACCCATGTTCCCGCGGCGGATTGAGAGTCCATGAGCACGTCTGATTTCCAGGCCGCGTATGCGTGCAGCGAGGGGTGCGGCTATCGTGCCTCGCTGCTCGAGGTCGTCTACCGCTGCCCCAGGTGCGACGGTTTGCTGGAGGTGGCGCACGACGTGGAGGCGCTGCGCTCGGTGCCCGCGGAGGAGTGGAAGCGGCGCTTCGCGCAGCGCTTCGGGTCCTCGCGGCTGCCGTACGCCTCGGGCGTCTGGGGCAAGCACGAGTGGGTATATCCCCAGCTTCCCGCGGGGGACATCGTCTCGCTCGGAGAGGGGCGGGTGCCGCTCAAGCCGCTGCCGCGCATGGCGGCGGAGCTGGGGCTGGCGAGCCTGGACTTGAAGGAGTGCGGCGTGTCGCCCACGGGCAGCTTCAAGGACTGGGGCATGACGGTCCTGGTGTCCGCGGTGAAGCACATGCGCGCCCGGGGCGTGCCCATCCGCGCGGTGGCGTGCGCGTCCACCGGAGACACCTCGGCGGCGCTGTCGGCCTACTGCGCCGCGGCGGGCATCCCCTCGGTGGTGTTCCTGCCCCGCAACAAGGTGTCCTTGTCGCAGCTCGTGCAGCCGGTGGCCAACGGGGCGCGGGTGTTGTCGCTCGACACGGACTTCGACGGCTGCATGAAGCTGGTGCAGCAGGTGACGCGCGACGCGGGCCTGTACCTGGCCAACTCCATGAACTCGCTGCGCATCGAGGGCCAGAAGGTGGTGGCCATCGAGCTGTGCCAGGACCTGGACTGGGAGCCGCCGGACTGGGTGGTGATTCCGGGTGGCAACCTGGGCAACGCGAGCGCCCTGGGCAAGGGCTTCGAGTTGATGCTCGCGCTGGGGGTCATCACCAAGCGGCCGAGGATCGCCGTGGCGCAGGCCCAGCGCGCCAACCCGCTCGTGCGCTCCTTCCGGGGAGGCTTCGCGGAGCTGGTGCCCATGCAGGCCGAGCGCACGCTCGCCTCGGCCATCCAGATTGGCAACCCCGTGTCCTTCCGGCGCGCGGTGCGCATCCTCAAGGCCTTCAATGGCGTGGTGGAGGAGGCGACCGAGTCCGAGCTGGCCAACGCGGCGGCCCGGGCGGACCGCGAGGGCACCTTCACCTGTCCGCACACGGGCGTGGCGCTCGGCGCGCTGGAGAAGCTCGTGGCGCAGGGTGTCATTGCCCGGGGCTCGCGCGTGGCCGTGGTGTCCACGGCGCATGGCTTGAAGTTCCCGGACTTCAAGGTGGGCTACCACCAGGGCGCCCTGGCGGATGTGGCGAGCCGCTTCTCCAACCCGCCCATCGATCTGCCCGCGAACCTGGATGCCGTTCGCGGCGCCCTGGCCGATTTCTAGAAAATCCCCAAGCAGGAGTGGTGCCCTGGCCCGGGAAGAGCTCGTCGGCTCTTCCCGCCGGCGAAGCCGTGCGAAAAATAAGTTTCGCCTATGTTTCTCTTTATAACTGGTGTACACACGGTTCCCGGTGAATCCAGTTCTGGCGCGTCTTCCGTTCCGGAGGCGCCCATCACGTCACATATCGGGAGAACACATGTTCAAGCGTCGGTACCTCGGTCTCGCGGCGGTGGGTCTGTTGACGGCGTGCGGTGCTCAGCCGGAAGTGGATGAGAGCCTTTCCACGGACACGCTCGCCTCCACCGAGTCCACGGTCATCGTGGGCAGCGTGGATTGGAAGAGCAGCACGGCGCTGACCGGGACGCAGGCCACCCGGGCCAACGCGGTGGGCTATCTGTCCATCCCCGCGGTGAGCTCGCGCTGCACGGCGTGGCTGGTGTCGGATGACGTGCTCATCACCAACAACCACTGCATCGGCAGCGCCTCCCAGGCCGCGGGCGCCAAGGCGTCCTTCAACTATATCGACGGCGTCGCCTCCGGCTCGCGCATCTATTACGACTGCTCCACCTTCATCAAGACGTGGAGCAACCTGGACATGACCGCGCTGCGCTGCGCCGCGCTCAATGGCCAGAAGCCGGGGCAGGTGTACGGCAAGCTGACCGTCGCCAGCACCAACGCGGCCACCAACGCCAGCATCTACGTGCTCCACCAGAACTGCGACTACTACACCACGTCCGGCTGCGCCCCGACGAAGAAGTTCTCCCCGGGCACCATCCTGAACGCCAACTACAGCTCCACGGACGCGTCGTACAACGCGGACACGCTGGGTGGCTCCTCGGGCTCGCCGGTGCTCTCCACCTCCACCAACGAGGTCATCGCGCTGCACCACTACGGCTTCGGTGGCAACTCGTCCGGCCGCGGCACGCACAACAGCGGCGTGCGCGCCACGCTCATCAAGTCGGCGCTGGCCGAGATCGGTCTGTGATTGACGGCGGCGTGAGCCGCTGAAGTGCATGGGAGGCGCCCGGGGTGGAATCAGCCACCGCTCCGAGGCGCCTCTTCGTACGTCTAGGTTCCGGGCACCAGCCCATACAGCGTGGTGATTTCGCGCGAGCGCGCCGCGTGGAGCGGATCGCTCCGGTCCTTCGCCTTGGAGTGGCGGGCCGGGGTGGAGCGCTTCCACTTCACACGCAGCCCCCGCCGGGACAACTGCTCGTCGAGCCATTCCGGGGCGCGCAGGCCCAGCAGCACCGCGAGATCCGAGAGCACCAGCAGCCCCTCGCCTCCGGGATTCAGGTGCTCGGTGAGCCCGTCGAGAAAGCCCAGGAGGAAGCGGTTGTCCTCGTCGAACACCGCCCGGTCCACCCGGTTCTTCGGGGGCTCGGGAATCCACGGGGGGTTGCTCACGACGAGGTCCGCCTTGCCGGGCGGAAACAGATCCCCCTCGAGCACCTCGAAGCGCTTGGACAGGCCGAGCCGCTCGGCGTTCTCCCGGGCGCACGCCACGGCGCGCG
Source organism: Cystobacter fuscus (assembly GCF_044360685.1). Classification (GTDB taxonomy): domain Bacteria; phylum Myxococcota; class Myxococcia; order Myxococcales; family Myxococcaceae; genus Cystobacter; species Cystobacter fuscus_C. The sequence goes on from NZ_CP043491.1 coordinate 5,018,081, forward strand.
CATCGCAATCGGTCGCGGTCACCGAGGCCGCGCCGCGCTGCAGCAGCAGGAAGGACAGCACCCCGGTGCCGGTGCCCACGTCGAACACCCGCTTGCCCTTCACGTCGGTGACGGACAGGAACAGCTCCACGTAGTCGGTGCGCGTGGGCAGGTAGACGCCGTAGTGGGGATGCAGCCGGCCCGTGAGCCCCGGCACCTCCAGCCCCTTGCGCCGCCACTCCGCGGCCCCGAGCATGCCCAGCAGCGTCTTGAGGGAGACGTGGGTCGTGTCGGCGTCGGGCTCGCCCCACACCTGGCGGCACGCCTCGGCGACGTCGGGCGCGCGTTTGACCTGGAGCCGGTAGTCGCGGTCGAGCGCCACCACGATGCGCGACAGGGTCTCGTGTTCGAGCTGCCGCGCCCGGCGCTCGGCGCGGAAGGCGTCCAGGGGCGAGCGGACCTTGGGCGGGTCGGGAAGGCGGCGGGCCATGGCGCCCACGAGCTGCTTGGCGTTGTGGAAGTCCCCCGTGTACAGCAGGTACTCGCCCCGCCGCACCCGGCGCAAGGCCGTGTCCGCGGTGAGGCGGTCATCCACGGGAGAGAGCCGCGACGGGGCGGGTTCGTCGCTTTCTGAACGCCAACGCGTGGAATCCATCCCGGGTCCCTATCCCGGCTCCGGGCACGCATGCAACGCCAGGGTGGGGGGTTGTGGGACTCCCGGAGCGCGAGCTTCTCGACGCGCCCCCCGGGTTCCGCTAGGTTCGCCGCCCCGTGAGCGCAGATACGCAGACCCTTCGTGAGCAGTTCGACCGCCTCCAGGAGGCCTTGTCCACCCGCCAGAGCACCCAGCTCTTCGCCCACGCCGGACTCGCCTTCATCGCGGCGCTCATCCTCGGCGGCGCGACGGGCAAGCTCTTCTGGGACTCGGCCCGCGCCCCGTATGTGGCGTGGCTCGGCCTGCTCGCGACGGTGGGACTGCTCGTCTATGGGCTGCTGCGCCTGAGCAAGGCGCGCACGGTGCTGGCCGACGAGCTGGCGCGCTACGCGACGATGATGGAGCTGCGCCGTCAGTTGCGCCTGGATGATCCCTCGGCGCTGTTGCCCCGGTGAGCGCCGTGTCCGACGCCCGCCGACGCGGCCTGCTCATCGTCCTGGAAGGACTCGACGGCGCGGGCACCACCACCCAGGTGGAGCGGCTGGCCGCGGCCCTCAAGGCCGAGGGTCATTCCGTCCTCACCACGCGCGAGCCCTCGGACGGGCCGGTGGGGGTTCTCATCCGTCAGGCCCTCACGGGCCGGGTGGTGCTGCCTGGCGCGGGGCCCCTGGCGCCCGAAACGCTCGCGTTGCTCTACGCGGCGGACCGGACGGATCACCTGCGCGCCCGGGTCCTGCCCGCGTTGGAGGCGGGGCAGGTGGTCCTCAGTGACAGGTCCGTGCTCTCGTCGCTCGCCTACCAGGGCGCGTCGCTGCCCATGGAGTGGGTGGAGGCCATCAACTCGCACGCCATCCCCGCGGACCTGACGCTCTTCGTGCAGGTGTCCATCGAGGTGGCGGCGCGGCGCCGGGCGGCACGCGGCGGGCCGGAGGAGCTCTTCGACGCCGAGGAGAAGCAGCGCCGCATCTCCCAGCAGTACGAGGCCGCCATCGCCCTGCGGGGCGCGCGCGAGCACGTGGTGCGCATCGATGGGGATGCCACCGTGGAGGCGGTGACCGCGGCGTGCCTGGCGCGCGTGCGGGAGCTGTTCGCGCGCGAGCCCGGGCGGGCGCCGGTACGCTAGAGTGCCCCCCCTCATGGCTTCCTCGGGCGCTGCGGCGATCATCATCGGCAACGAAGTCCTCACGGCGAAGGTGGTGGACGCCAATGGTCCCCACCTCATCCAGCGGCTGCGCGAGGTGGGTGTTCCCCTGCGCTCATTGGAGATCGTCCCCGACGAAGTGGATGCCATCGTGGACGCGGTGGCCCGGGCCCGCCTGAAGGCGAAGTACGTCTTCACCAGCGGTGGTATCGGCCCCACACACGACGACGTGACGGTGCGCGCGGTGGCGCTGGCCCTGGGCCGTCAGGTGGTGCGGCTGCCCGAGATGGTGGCGCTCATCAGCCAGATGAGCCGGGAGCGGGGCCACGAGCAGGTGCCGCCCGAGACGCTGCGGCTGGCGGATGCCCCCGAGGGCGCGGTGCTCCTCGCGCATCCGGGCCTGGGGTTCCCGGTGCTCACGGTGGAGGACTTGTTCCTCCTGCCCGGTGTGCCGCAGCTCTTCCGCTCGCAGCTCGAGGCGGTGCTCTCGCGGCTCAGTGGCGCGCCCGTGTACCTGCGCGTGTTGTACCTGGGCGTGGGCGAGAGCGCGGTGGCGGGCGTGTTGGATCGTGTGGCACTGGACATGCCGCATGTGTCCATTGGCTCGTACCCGATGTTCGATCCTTCACTGGACTATCAGGTGAAGGTGACAGTGGAGAGCGGCGAGCGTGACTCGGTGGAGGAGGCGCTCGCCCGGCTCCAAGCGGGTCTTCCCACGGGCTCCGTTCTGCGCACCGGGTAGTCGCCACCGGGGGTCAGGCATGGTAGCTGGGGGTCGAACGGACCGTCGTCCGAGGAGAAACCCATGTCCGAACCACTCGACCCGCCGTCCTTTGGGCCGGATGAGGCCCTCTCGGACTATGCCGTGCTGGCACGGCGCTGGGTCCAGCAGGGCTGGCTGCTGCGCGCCATCGCCCTGTGCAAGATCATCCTCCGGCTCGAACCGGATCACTCGCCGACGCGCCGGCTGCTGTCGGAACTCGATGCCCGGCGCCTGGATCCCTTCGCCGCCCCCGCGGGTCCCGCCGTGCCGATGCCCTCCAACCTGGAGCGGGATCTGCCCGTGGGCGCTTCCGAGCGCAAGCCCGCCTCCGCCTCGCTGCTGGCCCGGCTCGGCCGGTGGGAGTTCCAGACGGTGCTCGAGTCCCTGGAGCTGAGGGACTTCCATGCCGGGGAGCTCGTCGTGGAGGAGGGCACTCCGGGAGACTCGTTGTTCGCCATCGTGGAGGGGAGCGTGGAGGTGTTGCGCACCCTGAAGTCGGGCCGGCGGCGCACCGTGGCCCTGCTGGGCGAGGGGGACTTCTTCGGGGAGATGTCGCTCTTGTCCCACGTGCCGCGCGTCGCGAGCGTCAGGGCCTTCGAGCGCACGGCGGTGCTGGAGCTCAAGCGCGAGCGTCTGGAGCGGATCGCCCAGCGCCACCCGTCCGTGGAGGAGGTGCTGCGCGGCTACCAGCGCGAGCGCCTGCTCGACAACGTGCTGCGTGCCAACTCCCTCTTCCGGCTGCTGTCGAGCGCGCAGCTGGAGGCCCTGTCCCACGAGTTCCAGCTCCGGGCCATGCCCGCGGGCTCGATTCTGTTGCAGCAGGGGCAGCCCGTGGACTCGCTGTACCTGCTGCTCCAGGGCCAGTGCCAGGTGATGCACCAACACCCGGAGCACGGCGAGCAGGTGCTGCGCACGCTGGAGGAGGGGGACATGTTCGGGGAGATCGCCCTGCTGCTCGGCTTCGCCGCCACCGCCACCGTGCGCGCGAACACGCCCTGCATGCTGCTGCGGCTGGATCATGCCGTCTGCGAGCAGCACCTGCTCGAGCAGCCCGAGGTGCGCGATGCGCTCTCGCGCCTGGGCACGGAGCGCCTGCTGCACACCGCCAGCTTCTTGTGGGATCCGCTGTCGGCCTCGCCCGTGCGGCGCTCCTGAGGAGCCCGGCCGCTACGCCGCGTCCGGCGGCTTCGCCGTGCCCTGGGCGTCCAGTTCCACGGGCCCCCGGCCATGGCGGAGCGTGGAGTGGCGGTAACCATAGATGAAGTAGATGACGAGCCCGATGGCCAGCCAGATGCCGAAGCGCTCCCAGGCGTGCACGGGCAGGCCCTTCATCACGAAGAGGCAGGCGGCGGCGCCTCCGAGCGACACCGGCCACACGAAGGGCACCTTGAAGGGCCGGTGCCGCGAGGGATCCTTCAGGCGCAGCACGGGCACGCCCAGGCACACCAGCAGGAAGGCGGACAGGGTGCCGATGTTCGTCAGGTCATAGGTGGCGGCGTCATCGGCCACCAGCGCGCCGAGCGCCACCAGCACGCCCGTGATGATCGTGGTGATGTGGGGGGTGCGGTACTTGGGGTGAACCCGGGCGGCCCACGGGGGCAGCAGCCCGTCGCGCGCCATGGCGTAGAAGATGCGCGGCTGGCCGTACTGGAAGACGAGGATCACCGCGGACATGGACACCACGGCGCCCAGGGCGATGATCCAGCTGAACTTCGTCAGGCCCGCCACCTCGAAGGCATGGGCCAGGGGATCCGCTGCCCGGAGCTGCTGGTAGGGGATGAGGCCCGTGGCCACGGCGCCGACGATGACGTAGATGATCGTGCACACGCCCAGGCCCAGGAGGATGCCGCGGGGCATGGTGTGCTGGGGATTCTTCGTCTCCTCGGCCGCCGTGGAGATGGCGTCGAAGCCGATGTAGGCGAAGAAGACGATGGCCGCCGCCTGGTGGATGCCGGTGAAGCCATTGGGCGCGAAGGGCGTGTAGTTGGCTGGGTTGATGTGCATCGCGCCCACGCCCACGAAGATGGCGAGCACCACCAGCTTCACCGCCACCATGGCGTTGTTGACCCGGGTGCTCTCCTGCACCCCGATGACCAGCAGCCAGGTGATGACCATGATGATGAGGAAGGCGGGCAGGTTCACCAGCACCGGGATGTCGAATACCCGGGGTGCGGTGTCCAACAGGGCCCGGATGGCGGGATCGGAGCTCGCGTGCACGTTGTAGTAGCCGTGCGTCAGCCAGCCGGGAATCTGCACCCAGGGGGAGATGAGCGAGTTGAAGTAGCCCGCCCAGGCGATCGCCACCGCCACGTTGCCCACCGCGTACTCGAGGATCAGATCCCACCCGATGATCCACGCGATGATCTCCCCCAGCGTCGCGTAGGAGTAGGCATACGCGCTGCCGGCCTGGGGGATCATCGACGCGAGCTCCGCGTAGCAGAGCGCCGCGAGGGCACACACCACGCCGAGCAGCAGGAAGGAGACGGTGAGCGCGGGTCCGGCGCCATAGCGGATGACCTCTCCATCCGGCATGACCTCGCCCGCCGCCGCGGTGCCGAGCGTGGAGAAGATGCCCGCGCCAATGACCGCCCCGATGGAGAGCATGACGAGATCGCCCGTGCCGAGCACGCGCCTGAGGCCTCCGGAGGGCGCCTCGGTGGGGTCGGCGATCTGCTTGCGCTGGAAGAGAGAACGCATGGGTGGGGGGCGATTAGCACGATCCCCCCCGCCGGGTCTCGCCGCGCGGTGGGGGGAGGGGACGCGTCCGGGCCCCGGCAGGCGTTCGTTCCCCGGCGGGGCCCGTTCATGGGGCTTGTCCTCGGGCCAGCGGACGGCTAACTCCGCGTTCTGTCGAGGGACAGGGTTTCAAGAGGAAGGAAGACCGTCATGCAGGTGGTCAGTGTGAAGAAGGCGCTGGATGGCTCGGTGGCGCCGGACACGAAGGTCGAGGTGCGGGGCTGGGTGCGTACCCGCCGGGACTCGAAGGCGGGCATCAGCTTCGTCAACGTGAGCGACGGCTCCACCTTCGATCCCATCCAGGTGGTGGCGCCCAACACGCTGTCCAATTACGAGGCGGACGTGCTGCGGCTCACCGCGGGCTGCTCCGTCGTCTGCCGCGGCACGCTCGTGAAGAGCCAGGGCAAGGGCCAGTCGTTCGAGGTGCAGGCCGACGAGGTACGGGTGCTCGGCTTCGTGGACGATCCGGACACCTATCCCATCCAGCCCAAGCAGCACTCGCTGGAGTTCCTCCGGGAAGTGGCCCACCTGCGTCCGCGCACCAACACGTTCGGCGCCATCACCCGCGTGCGCCACACCGCGGCCCAGGCCATCCACCGCTTCTTCCACGAGGAGGGCTTCTTCTGGGTGAACACCCCCATCATCACCGCGAGTGATGCCGAGGGCGCCGGACAGATGTTCCGCGTGTCCACGCTCGACGCGGTGAACCCGCCGCGCACGGACACGGGGAAGATCGACTGGAGCAAGGACTTCTTCGGCAAGGAGGCCTACCTCACCGTCTCCGGCCAGCTCAACGTGGAGGCGTACTGCCTGGCGCTGTCCAAGGTGTACACGTTCGGCCCCACGTTCCGCGCGGAGAACTCCAACACCACCCGGCACCTGGCCGAGTTCTGGATGATCGAGCCGGAGATCGCCTTCGCGGACCTCAACGACGACGCGAACCTGGCCGAGCGCTTCCTCAAGTATGTCTTCCAGGCGGTGCTCACCGAGTGCGCCCCGGACATGAAGTTCTTCGAGGAGCGCCAGCAGAAGGGCGTCACCGAGCGCCTGGAGAAGTTCATCCAGTCGAGCTTCGAGCGCATCGACTACACGGATGCGATTGAGATCCTCAAGAAGGCCAAGAAGAAGTTCGAGTACGCGCCCGAGTGGGGCAAGGACTTGCAGACCGAGCACGAGCGCTACCTCGCCGAGGAGCACGTGGGCCGGCCCGTGGTGGTGATGAACTACCCGGAGCAGATCAAGGCCTTCTACATGCGCATGAACGATGACGGGAAGACCGTGGCGGCCATGGACGTGCTGGCCCCGGGCATCGGCGAGATCATCGGCGGCAGCCAGCGCGAGGAGCGTCTGGACCGGCTCGACGAGCGCATGAAGAAGTTCGGCCTGCACCCCGAGGGCTACCAGTGGTTCCGCGATCTGCGGCGCTACGGCTCGGTGCCGCACGCGGGCTTCGGGCTCGGGTTCGAGCGGCTCATCGTCTACATCTGCGGCCTGCAGAACATCCGCGACGCCATTCCCTACCCGCGCGTGCCGGGCTGGGCGCAGTTCTGAGCCTTCAGCGCGGCATGCGGTAGAGCACGATGCCCGAGCGCGGTGCGCGGAAGAGGTACTGCGCGCCGCGCTCCGCCTTCAGGGCGTACTCCGCCACGGAGCCGCCCTCCACCCCCACCCAGCGGGGCTTCAGCGCGTCGATGCGCGCGAGGTAGCGGGCCACGCCCTCGTTGCTCGGCACGTACTCCACGCGGGTGCGGTAGTCCCGGGCGAAGAACTCCCCGAGGAACACCACCGACTGGTCATACACCACCACGTCGCCCGCCTGCAGCTCACGCTCCTTGCGCTCACTCCACTCGGTGGGCCACAGCCAGTCCATCACCTGCCGCGTGGCGCGCTGCTCCGGACTCGAGCGCAGCAGGACGCCGAAGTGCCTCGGGAAGAGGAAGTAGTCGCGCTGGAGCACCTGGACACTCGCGCCCCGCCAGAAGGTGACGGCGGTGAGCGCGAGGAAGACGAGCGACAGGCCCAGCCGGGGCCCCATGTGCCGCAGCCGCCCCTGGAGCAAGCCCAGCGCCACCAGCCCCGCGGTGGCCACGCCCATCACGAACCTCGGCCACCAGGCCGACTGCACCATCAGCGACGCCAGCCCGAGCACCAGGATGGGCAGGTGTGTCTTCCAGTGCCTCGGGCGGAGCAGCTCGACGGCGAGCCACACGAGACACGGCACGAGCAGCCAGGAGAACAGCGGACCGAAGCCACCCGTGCGCACGTCCGGCCAGTACACGGGCTGTTCCACGTACCAGCTGCGCAAGAGCTGCATGAGCGCCCCCGGCGAGCCGAAGAAGAGCGGGCTCTCTCCCGGACGCGAGCCGTAGAAGACGGCGGGATCGAACAGGCCGGGCAGCTCGGTGCCCAGCAGGGGCAGCTTTACCTTGAAGGCCCACAGCGGGTTGCCCGTCTTCCACAGGTTCTGGAAGTACTTGAACGAGCCCACCGCCATCAGCGCGAGCACCGAGAGCACCAGGTCCCCAGCGCGCCGCCACCGCTCGCCCCGGGCGTGCCACAGCTCCAGCCCGCCCCGGACGGCCACCCACGGCCCGAGCAGCAGCAGGTGGAAGGCCCCCGTCATCTTCGTGCCCGCGTACAGCCCGAGCGCCAGCAGGCTCATCCACCGATCCCGGGGCGTGGGCCGCTCGCGCAGGAAGAACACCGCCGCGCTCAGGAAGGCGCCGCACGCCAGGTCCACGTGCGTGCTCCACATCTGCAGGAACATGGGCGGCAGGAGCATCCACGCCGCGCCCACTCCCGCCGCGAAGGCCGGCCGCGCGCCCACCTCCCGCGCCCACGCCGCCGTCACCGCCGCGCCCAGCACCGCGAAGGGCAGTTGCGAGCTGTCATCCAGCCGGTTGTCCAGGGGGAAGATGCAGTTCCACGCCGCCAACAGCTCGATGTTCTTCGGGTGGCTCTGCGTCCAGGGCACCGAGGTGTCGATCCAGTCCAACGAGCCCATCTGGATGGCGTACGCGGTGATGGGCACGTGGTACCAGACGGGATCCCACATCCAGGATCTGTAGAGCCACACCAGCAGCCCCGCGAAGAGCAGCACCCCCAGGGCGACCCCTGTGGTGAGCACGGCGGGCTCGCGCTCGCGCACGGCCTCGCGCAGCAGCCGCAAGGGGGCGCCCAGGTCCGAGCGGGCGAGGGCCCACGCTCGCTCACTCCCCAGGTGCCGTGAGGCCATGGCCGCCGCGAGCACGAACCCCACGGGCGCCAGCGCTCCGAGCCATACAGGCCGCAGCGCTCCCACGAGCCCCAGCGCCTGCATGGGCACGAGGAGCAGCGCGGGAGCCACGAGCAGGGTGGCGATGAGCCGGTGGAGGACACCGCGATCCGGGTAGAGCGCCGCCGCCACCCAGAAGGCCGCGCCCAGGCACATCGCCGTTTCGACCATCCAGACGAGCCATCCCACGAGGGCCCCCACGCCAGTCGTCAGTAATGCCAGGGAAAGCGCTTGTAGTCCTGGTCACGCTTCTCCAGGAAGGCATCGCGGCCCTCCTGGGCCTCCTCGGTGCCGTAGGCGAGCCGCGTGGCCTCGCCCGCGAAGAGCTGCTGACCCACGAGCCCGTCGTCCGGCAGGTTGAAGCCATACTTGAGCATGCGCATCGCCGTGGGGCTCTTGGAGTTGATGAGAGCCGCCCACTCCAGGGCGACCTCCTCCAGTTGGGCGTGGGGCACCGACGCGTTCACCATGCCCATGGCGGCGGCCTGATCCGCCGTGTAGTTGAGCCCGAGGAAGAAGATCTCCCGCGCCTTCTTCTGGCCCACCTGCCGCGCGAGCAGCGCCGAGCCGTAGCCGCTGTCGAAGCTCGCCACGTCCGGGTCCGTCTGCTTGAAGATGGCGTGCTCGCGGCTGGCGAGCGTCAAGTCACACACCACGTGCAGGCTGTGTCCGCCGCCCACCGCCCAGCCGGGCACCACGGCGATGACCACCTTGGGCATGAAGCGGATGAGCCGCTGCACCTCGAGGATGTGCAGCCGGCCGAGCCGGCCCGGATCCGGCTTGCCGGCCTGATCTCCCTCGTACTTGTAGCCGTCCTTGCCGCGGATGCGCTGATCTCCGCCCGAGCAGAACGCCCAGCCGCCGTCCTTGGGCGAGGGGCCATTGCCCGTGATCAGCACGCAGCCCACGTCGGTGCTCGTGCGCGCGTGCTCGAGCGCCGTGTACAGCTCGTCCACCGTCTTGGGCCGGAAGGCATTGCGGACCTCGGGGCGGTTGAAGGCGATGCGCACCGTGCCCTGATCCACGGCGCGGTGGTAGGTGATGTCCTCGAACTTGAAGCCGTCGACCTCGCGCCAACGCGCGGGGTTGAAGAGGGCGGAAACGGTCATGGGCGTGTCTCTCCTGGCCAGTGGGCGCGGCGGACCCTACCGCCCCCGGTGCTCGCGCCGCCAGTGTTCCACCTGTGCCACCTGCTCGAGATCCCTCGGCGTGCCTCGCTCCCGCTTGAGCGCGAGCAGGGTGTCCAGGTCCATCACCGGCAGGCCGTGGCTCAGTCGCGCCCCGGACACCAGGGTGCTCGTCTCCAGGGTGTCGTGTTCGTAGGTGCCATCGAGCACCAGGGGGCCCTTCCTCGCCCGGACATAGTACTTGCCACGGAGGGTCTCGAGCTCGAGCGGCACCCCCACGGGCTCGTTCCACACGGTGAGCGCCCAGCCGTCCTCCACGAGGAGTGCCGCCCAGTGATGGAGGTTGCCGGCGGAGGGCTCGAGGAGGAGATCGCAATCCGGCACGGGCTCGCCCCCGAGCGTGTCCATGAGCAGACGCAGCGCGAAGGAGCCGGTGAGGGCGAAGCGCACCCCGCGCGACTGGAGCCGGTGCAAGAGCTCCAGGTAGGCGAGGTGCTGGGAGGGCAGGGCGCTCATGCGGTGCGCAGCAGCACCTCGCGCTCCGGATCCCAGTCCGCGCAGAGGTTGCCATTGGCGTGGAAGACGAACTTGTGGATGACGCCCGAGTGGTGCCGGGCCTTCATGTCCTGGTAGTCCGAGGCCTCGAACGTCACCGAGCACTGGCCGCGCCAGCGCAGGCGCGCGTTCCAGTAGTAGTAGCCCCGCGTGACGTCCACCGGCTCGAAGTCCGAGCCGGGCCCGTCCGGCAGCAGCGGCTCGAGCAGGGACTCGATGGGCACCCGGTCTCGCTCGATGGTGCGCCAGGTGGTGTTGGGCTGGTAGAGCCCATGCAGCCGGGAGAACTCGCGGAACACCACGTCCGTCACCCCCAGCCGCTCCACCGCCCAGCGCAGGTAGTCCACCACGTCCGCGGGCGTGGCCACGCCCGTGCGCTGCACGATGCACACGAGCCGCACGGGCACATGGCCGCGCGCCGCGCGCACCGCCTCCTCGAACACCTCCTGCCGCGCCACGGGCTGGCCCGGGCGGAAGCGCATGATGCCGTCGTTGCGTGGGGCCTCGGGGTGGTGCCGGGAGATCTCCACGCGTGTCAGGCCGTAGCGCGCCAGCCGGGGCAGCAACACTCCGCCCGACGTCTCCGCGCACAGCCCCGCCGCATTGGAATAGAGGACCTTTTCCTCCACGTGCCCCGCGGGGTGGCGCTCGTGGGCCTCCAGCACGTCGAGCACCCCCAGCAACCACTCCGGCGCGTCCGTGGACTCGAGCCCGGACAGGGAGATGCCCAGGGGCAGGCCCTGGAGCGCGGCGAGCGCCCGGGCGAGCCCCTCCTGGTAGCGAGCGCCCGGCCGCAGGGAGGCCGACAGCCTCCCGGAACCGTGGGGCCGCAGCGTCTCCGAGCAGAAGACACAGCGGGCCGAGCATGGCTGGGCCGACGCGAAGGGGGTGAACGTCACCGGGAGCGCCACCGGCCACAGCCGGCCCTCGAGGGCATGCGCCCGGAGCTGCTCGGGGGGCGGCACCTTGTGGTGCACGGGCAGCGCGGCGAGGGAGGGCGGGAGCACGGCGGGCACGGGCATGGGGAGCGCCCGACTCTATAACGCGACACGCCCCCCTCCGGATGCTCTCGGAGGGGGGCGTCTGTCGACCGGACGGGCCGCCGGAGTCCTGCTCCGGCGCCCCGGTGTGCCGACTAGTACTGGTAGCGCAGGCCGAGCTGCACGCGCAGCGGCTGCTGACGCGAGGTGACCAGGCCGAAGTTGTTCACCGCGCCCACGGTGTCCGTCGTCGTGATGGCGGTGGGGGCGCCGAGGTTGAGCACGTTGAACGCGTCCACGATGAGCGCGAACTTCTGGCCGGTGAGCTGCGAGAAGTCATAGCTCACACGCGCGTTGACGGTGATGGTGTCCGGCAGGCGCAGCTCGGCCAGCTGGGTGCGATCATTGGCCGTGGTCGGCGTGGTGCCCACGGGCGAGCGCAGGATGTAGCCCGAGATGGAGGAGCTGGCCGTGTTGAAGCGGCGGGCCCGCGGCGTACCCGAGGCATAGCTGAAGCTCGGTCCGATGCTCAGGCCCTTCCAGGTGTACGAGCCCAGCAGCTTGAGCTGGTGCCGCGTGTCACCCAGGGCGTAGCCCGTGTAGAACTGCGTCTGGCGCGGGTTGTTGTACTGCCCGATGCCCGTGTTCAGCTGACCCATCGACTCGTTGCCCGGACCGTAGCGGAAGGACAGCGTGTAGGCCGCGTAGAACTCCAACTCCGGCGTCGGACGGCCGTCCAGGATGAAGTCCACGCTCTGGTACTTGATCCAGTTCGAGTCCGGACGGGTGTAGAGGGTCACGGTCGTCGGCTGGCCATTGTTGTAGCCGATGACGCGCGTGCCCGACGGATCCCACTGCCGGTTGATCTCCAGGCCGTCCCAGATGTTGGACATCACCTTGTAGGTGTACTCCACCGACAAGCCGGTGTTCTTGGCGATCTGGCGGCGCAGGCTGACCAGGATTTCATCCGAGTGCGGCGGCGTGTGGTTCTTGGCATCCACCTCGGTGGCGCCGGGGCCACCGCGCGAGGAGTTGTACTCGAACGTCTTGGTGTCCGGGTCGTACTGGTAGATGTTGGTGACCGCGGCAGGGCTGGCGTTGGCCGCGGCGAGCAGGGACAGGGTCTCGTTGGAACGACCGTAGAAGGCCGAGAAGATGGTCTTCGAGTCGCGCGTCAGGTCGAGCACCGCGCCCAGGCGGGGGCCGAAGCCCACGAGCTGCCCGGCGACGCGGCCGGAAGCGTCCTTGATGTGGCCGTGATCGAAGCGCAGACCGGGCATGATGGTGACCCAATCCACCGGCTTCCAGCGATCCTGCACGTACAGGCCGTAGCCCATGCCGCGCTCGATGGTGTTGTACGGAGCGGTCTCCTCGTAGGTGTTGCAGCCCACGCCCGTCTGGAGATCGTTGCACAGACCGGCTTCGCCTTCTCCGCCGCCCGCGTCGTAGTAGGTGCGTCCGCCGGGAATCCGGAAGGAGTAGCGCCGCTGGATCATGCGGCCCTGGAAGCCCGCCTGCGCCTCATGGCGCTGACCGAACAGGGTCCCCTTCTGGGACACGGACAGGTCCGCGCTCAGCGTGTAGCGCGCATCCGAGGTGTCATCGGTGTCGTTGTACCAGACCGTGCCATCATCGTCGTTGTTGTGCTGCGGACGATTGGGGTCATACGTGATCGTGGGATCTCTGTAGGACCTGCGGATGGCGTCCAGGTCGAGGTCGCCGTAGATGCCCTGGGGCCCGGAGCTGATGGTGTTCGTCTGGGCGCCCACCGTGGCCCGGAAGGTCGTCTCCGCCGTGGGGAAGTACTCCCAGTTGAGGATGCTGGACCAACCGCCCTGCCGCTGCATGCGGGCGGCGATCGGCGTGATGGCGTTGGCGTAGGTCCCGTTGTTGAAGTCGGCGAACGGGAAGATGGCCGGGTCCGTCATGAAGGACAGGTTGACGCGGCTGCGCGAGCCCGGTGCCCACGTCAGCTTGCCGCGGAACAGGTTGCTGATGGCCTGCCGGTTGGGCGCCTGGAGGTTGAGCGGCGGGCCCGCGGGAACGGACGCCTGGTTGTTGCTGTACTGGTAGGACAACGCGAACCAGAGCCGCTCCTTGAGGATGGGGCCACTGAAGTTGATGTTGCCCTGGTAGCTCTGGGTGGGCGGACGGACCGTGAGGTTGAAGGGCTTGGAGCCCTCGAAGTGGTTGGAGCCGAACTGCCCCGGAGCCGACAACTGGTAGTGGTTGGCGTACAGCGAGGCGTCCGCGTGGAACTCATCCGAGCCCTGGGCCGAGATGAGGTTGATGACGCCGCCCATCGAGTTGTACTGCGCCTCCATACCGCCGGTGAGGATGGCGAAGGAGGAGATGGAGTCGAAGTTGATGTTGGCCGAGAAGGTGTTCGTCACCGGGTCGGTGATGTCGATGCCGTCCACCAGGTAGCGGTTCATGATGGAGTTGGCGCCGCGCACGTCCGGGTTGGCGCCTCCGCTCACACCGGCCACCTGCTGGGCCACGTTCTGGTAGCTGCGGCCCGAGGCGATCTTGGACTGGCCCGTCGCGGAGAGCACCGCGCCGGACTGCGTGGACTCGGGACGCGTGCCGGGCGACTCGTACTCGACGACGATGTTCTCCTCGGCGTCGGACTCCACGTTCCACGTCACGTTCAACGGGCTCGTCTCGCCCTGGCGCACCACCAGCTTGCGCGTGATGGGCTTGATGCCCTCGAGCTCGAACCGGACGGTGTACTCACCGGGCGGCAGGTCCGTGGCGAGGAAGTAGCCGTCCGGAGCGGTGGCGATTTCCTTGGCGCCACCGATGAGCGAGGGCGAGGTGAGGGTGACCTTGGCACCCGGCAGCGGGGCCTGGGTTCCCGCCTCGCGCAGCCGGCCGTCGATACGGCCGTTGAGTTCCGCGCCGAACGCCGCGCCAGAGCCGCCGAGGGACAGCGCGAGCGCGAGATGCAACCACTTGATGTTCCTGGATTTCATGGGCGTTTGTCTTCCGGGCTCGCGCTATTGGATCTGCAGGCAATAGACGTAGGGATCACCACCGGCCGGGCGCTGGAGGGACGCGCTGAGGACAGGGTCACTCTCGATGTCCGTGGCGCTCGTGGGCAGTGCGTTCGCGGCACTGTCGCCTCCCGTGTCATAGGTCCAGACCTCGCACACCGGCGAGTAGCCCGGCTGGCCACGGCGGGCCGTGAGCACGTCATAGCCCCCACCGAGGGACACGGCCTTGCCGCCCACCGTGGAGCGGGGGTAGTACAGCTTCTGCGTCCCGAACTTGCCGTCCTCCGTCGTGGGGATCTGCCCGCCGTCGAGGTAGGCCAGGAGGTACTGGTTGTACCAGCCCCACTTCTGGAGGCCGACGCCGTTCGCCGGAGCCCCATTGCTGCCGCGCACGGCCGCGCCCGGCTCGATGATGGCGAAGGCGTGGTAGGTGCCGTCGGGCTCACCGACCCGCTTGCCCGTGGAGGGATCGGCATCGGAGAGCGCCAGCGTCACGTCCTTGCCCTCGTGCTCGGCCACGGTGGTCTCGCTCTTGATGGCCTGGCACTTCGCGCCCTTCGACGTCACCGGCACGCGCGCGACGATGGGCACATACGACCACGTGGGCGTGGCGCCCGGGTTGTACGCGGCGCGCGGCAGCGCGCTGAAGATCACACCCTGCTCGTCGTACCTGATCCCGTCACGGACGAGGTCGAAAGAATATCCCTCGGGCACATCACAGCGGTCGAACACGTAGGCACTGGGCGTGGGCAAGGACTCCGCCGTCAGCGCGACCTCCTGCGGATCCTCCGCCGGAGCTGCCCGGAGGGCCGCGAGCTGGTCGGAGGACAACGGGAATCTGAAGTAATCGGTCGTGGCCCCCGCCACGTTGGCTTTCAGGGCCACGAATCTGCCGGAGCCCGCGCGCTGGCGGTTGGCGCCCGTGCCCAGATAAGCGGCCGGGAAGTTCTGCGCATCCACCGGGCCCGAGTTGACCTCTTCTCCCGTCCAACGATCGTAGGGATTGCAACCGCCCAGCCCCATCAGGGCGAGCGAGAGCGGGACCACCATCCGCTGCACTCTCATCAACAGCCTCCCGTCACGAAGGGTCGGCGTGAGCGCGCACACACGACGGCCCTGCTCCGTCCCTTCGCGAGCTATCTCAACTGGCGTTGCTTGGTTTTCCGGATCACCCCTCCGGTAATCCGGTGGACCGCGAGGTCCTTGGACTTCACTCCCGAGTAAACGGGAGTGCGACACTGGATTGATACAGGAGCGTTATCCCACTTGTAAAGATGGATGGCCGACAAAAACCAGCGGCACTCCTTGCGGACCGGAAGTCCCGTTCCTGGACGCCGCCCGCGCGACAGGCGTGGTCGAGGATTTCGCTCGGGCCGTAAGGGGCGGGTGCTTCCAGAGCCTCGCCCCCTCCGGCTCGGCTCACGGCAGGGACAGGCCGAGCCGCTGGCGCAGGCGCAGGAAGTCGTCGCCGAGCACGTACGAGAGCAGTTGCTGCAGGTCGGTGCGCTCGCGCAGGGCCTGGAGCAGGGGCTCGGTGTGCTCCAGGCGCGAGTTGGCGAAGTTCGGATCCTCCTTGAGCACGAGCGAGAGGCCCACCGATACATCTCCGCACAGGAGCGCGCCCGCCCGGTCCGCCGACAGTGCGAGGCCCTCGAGCATGGGCACCAGCTCCACCTTGGACTGGGGACCCAGCTCCAGCGCGGCCGGCTCCAGGGCCTTGAGCGCCTTGCGCGAGTAGGCGCGGCGGTACTGCTTCACCAGCTCCTCGTTGTTGCGCCCCAGCGCCGTGAACTGCGGGGCGAAGATGCGCACCGAGTTGCCGAACAGATCCAGCGTCTCGCCGCGCGACAGCTTGGAGAGCACCGCCGTCTTGTTGAACAGGCCCATCACCGTGCGGCCGATGAGGAACTTCTGCTCGCGGGCGTTGAAGCGGCGCACCACGTCCTGGCCCACGCACACCGCGAGCGGCTCTCCCGTCTCCAGGGCGAGCAGTCCGCGGCGCGACTGGTACACCTCGAACTCCTCCACGCCGAACACCTGTGCCACGGCGCGCACGGCCTTGAACACGGCGTGCTCCGGCTTGAGCTTGTCGTCCTTGCGGTTGACGCCCAGCAGCTCGAACTGCGGCGGGTGCAGCTTGCCGAGCTGATCTCCCACGGCCCGGAGCACCTCGAGCAGGGGCCCGCGCGCGGACGGGTGCGTGAGCGCCGTGTCGAGATCCGCCACGCTCAGCCGCTCCTGCGTCTCCAGGGGCAGGCGGTTGCGCATCTCCGTGTAGAAGATCGCCTCCGCCTCGTTCGTGGCCCGCAGGAAGTGCAGCACCGACGCGGCGCAGAAGGCCTTGTCGTTCTGCTTGAGGCCCTCCCACAGCCGGAAGAGCGCGTGCAGGCTCTCCACGCGCGTGGGCTCCAGGCGCAACAGGTGCCGGTGCTCCTCGATGGCGAGCTGCGCCGACGCCGCGTCGCGCATGTACAGGTTGGCGAGGGCCGCGCGCGCCGCGATGTTGCCCGGCTCGGCCTCCACGATCTGCCGGTAGAGCGTCACCGCGCGCCCGGGCTCGCTCAGGGGACCCGCGCTCAGGTCGGCCACCTTCAGCCGCAGGGTGACCGCGCGCTTGCTGTCTCCCGCGCCCTGGGCCTGCGCGGACTGGGTCTCCAACATCTGCGACAGCTCGGGCAGCTTGCCGGCGCGCTCGTACAGCGTCGCCAGCCTGTCCACGAGCGTCATGTCCCCCGGGCTCAAATCCAACGCCTGGCGGTAGAGCGCGGAGGCCGTGGCGAGATCCCCCAGCCCCTGCTCATGCACCTGCGCGAGCGTCACCGTGTGGCGCGCGCGGTCGGCCACCGGCAGCTCCAGCTCCAACAGCCGCCGCAGGCAATCCATCGCCCCCGTCCAGTTGCGCACCTGGAGGAAGAGCGTCGACAGGCGCTCGAGCACCTCGACGTTGTGCGGCATCGCCTCGCGCGCGGCGTGCAGGTGCACGGCGGCATGGCTCGGCTCGGCCAGGTGATCCTGGTACAGCGCGCCCAGCGTGAGGTGCATCCTCGCCACGAGCGCGGGATCGCCTCCGAGCTCGACGCGCTGGGTGAGCGTGGCGGCGGCCTCGGCGTAGCGCCGGTGCTCCAGCAGCAGGTGCGCGCGCAGCTCCAGGGCCTCCAGGCTCGTGGGCCGCAGGGACAGGGTGCGCTCGAGCAGCTCCAGCGCACGCGCCTGGTCTCCCACGCCCGTCAGGTACGTCTTCGCCGCGTGGAGCAGGGCCTCGGCGGCCGCGTCCGTGTCTCCCTGGGCCAGCCGTGCCTCGGCGCGCCGCTCCTGCATCAGCGCCAGATCCGCCGCGCCGCCCCGCGCCGCCAGCAGCTCCTCCAGGCCGGCGGTCGCCGTCGCGTCCAGGGGATCGCGCTCCAGCGCCTTGCGGTACAGGGAGATGGCGCCGTCCGCGTCCTGGAGGGCCCCCGCGGCCAGCCGGGCCGCGGAGATGAAGGACTCGATGGCGCCGCGGGGATCGCGGCTGGCGTTCGCCTCGCTCTCCAACAACACACGGGCGGAGGCCGCATCGCCCCGGCGGGCCAGCACGCGCCGCAGGCCCTGCAGCGCGGGCAGACACTGCGGCTGCAACTGCAACACCGCGCGGTAGGCCTGCTCGGCGCGCAACGAGTTGTTCAGCTTGCCCTCGTCCAGGTCCGCGCAGCGCAGCATCAACTGCACGCGCTCCATCTCGTCCGTCACCACCTGGAGCCGGCGCAGGTACAGCTCGGACAGGCCGGCCGCGTCACCCGCCTGGCGCAGGGCACGCTCCAGGCCGAAGGTGAGCCGCACGTCGCGGGGATTGGCCGCCACCGCCTGCCGCAGCGCCTCGAGGTCCACTCCCTTGTCCAGGTCCGCCGCGGCGTTCACCCGCAGCGCGAGCCCCAGCCGCGCGTCCTTCACCAGCTCGGACAGGCGCAGGCGCAGCTCGCCGCGGCGCGCCCGGTCTCCCGCGCGGATGCGCTCGAGCGTCTTGAGGGCCGACAGGTGGCCGGGCTCAAGCGCGAGCACCGCCTCGCAGCACTGGGCCGCGCGCGCCGGCTCCTGGAAGTGATCCAGGTAGAGCCGCGCGAGCTTCATGTACGCGGACACCTTGGCGCCCGCCGTCTGGCCCATCTGCGTCTCGCGATCCAAGAGCGCCACCAGCTCCTTCACGTCCTCGTCCGCGAGGAACAGCCGCTCCAGGGCCCGCAGGGTGGCGGTGTGGCCCGGAGAGAGGCGCAGCACTTCCTGGAACACCTCGATGGCCATGTCCGGCCGCTTGAGCTGATCCTCCCAGATGGTGGCCGCGTGGTAGAGCGCGTTGGCGCGCTCCATGGGATCCGTGCGGTTGGCCGCCTCCGAGCGCAGCACCTCGATGAGGCTCTCCCACGCGCCCTTGGCCTTGTAGAGCCGCGCGAGCGCGCGCAGCGCCGGGAAGTGGCTGGGCGCCAGCGTGAGCACCTCCTGGTAGGAGGCGACGGCCTGGCTCTCGTCCTTGAGGCGGTGCTCGTACAGCTCGCCAATCTTGTGGATGAGCGCCGCGGCCGCGTCCGGGTTGGTGGAGAACTCCGCCTCGGTGCGGTACATGCGGATGAGCTGCTCCCACTTGCCCTCCTGCGAGTACAGCCGCCCGAGCGCCTTGAGCGCCGGCAGGTACGAGGGCATCAGCGTGAGCACGCGCTCATAGGCGGCGATGGCGCCCGGGCGATCCTTCAGGTGCTCGTCGAGGATCTCCGCGTTGCGGTGGTAGAGCGCGAGCACCTGCTTGGTGTCTCCCACCAGCGAGGCCTCCAGCTCCTGGTTGCGCAACAGCTCCGGGAAGTTCCCCGCGCGCTCCAGCAACCGCGACAGGTTGCGCACGCTTTGCAGATGATCCGGCGCCAGGTCGAGGATGCGCCGCATGCACTCGATGGCGTGCGCCAGATCGTTGAGCCGCTCCTCGTGGAGGATCGCCACCTTGTTGAGCGTGTCGATGATCTGCTCGCGGTCCTGCGTCTGCAGCAGATCCTGCTCGTACATGGCCACGAGATCGGCGAAGCGGCCCTGGCGCTCGTAGAGGTTGATGAGGGCCTTCTGGGCGGGGAAGTAGCCCGGCTGCACCTGGAGGCAGGCGGTGTAGCGCTGGATGGCCTCCTCCTGCCGGTTGAGCCGCTCCTCCATGACCTCGGCCGCCTTGTACATGCGCGCGGCCTTCTCGCGGGGCTCCTGGGTGGCGGCGGCCTCGGCGTCGAAGACGGAGACGAGCCCCTCCCAGTTGCGGGTGCGGAAGTAGAGCTTGCCCAGGCCCGCGAGCGCCGCGGCATGGCCGGGGATGCGCGCGAGGATGGCCTGGTAGCGGGCGATGGCATCCGTGTCGCGCTTGAGGTCCTCCTCGTACAGCGCCGCCAGACGCAGGTTGATGGCCACCAGCTCGCTCTCGTCGCCGATGCAGCCCACCCACGCCAGCAGCACGTCCGCCAGCTCCTCGAAGCGGTGGCGCGTCTCGTAGATGTTGGCGAGCGCCGAGAGGATGAGCGACTCGTTGGGGCTCACGCGCCGCGCGTCGAGCAGCGCCGCGAGCGCCTCCTCCTTGCGCCCCAGCCGCTCGTACATCTTGCACAACTGCAGCCAGGCGGACGCGCCCTGGGGCCCGAGCACCTCGGCCTCGGCGGTGAGCACCTCGAGCAGCTCCTCGGCGCGGCCCTCGCGCACGGCCACGCGCTTGAGGGCGTTGAGCAGCAGGGGATCCGCGCTGTCCAGCCGGAAGGCCTCGCGGAAGCACACGGCGGCTTCCGCGGTGCGCTTGAGGCGCTCGTCGAGCACCAGGCCCGCGGCGGTGAGGTAGTGGGCGCGCAGCGCGGGCGTCTCCAGCGCGACGGCCAGCAGCCGGTACACCTCCACGAGCGCGGAATGATCATTGCGCGCGGCGTAGAGCGCCTCGAGCTGGGTGAGCAGCGCGGGATCCCGCGGCTTGAGCTCCAGGCACTGGGCGAAGGCGGCGCTGGCCTCCTCCGCGCGCCCGAGCCGCTCCTCGAGCAGACTGCCCTTCTCGAAGAAGAGGGCGGCGCGCTCGGAGGGCTCCTCGGTGGCGTTGAGCTCCGCCTCGAGCAGCTGCACGGCCATCTGCCAGTTGCCCACGTCGGCGAAGAGGCGGCGCGCGGCGCGGATGTTGGAGAGGAAGCGCGGGGCGATCCGGTAGGCCTGGTTGTAGGCCATGGCCGCGTTGCGGGGATTCTTGAGCGGATCCTCCCAGAGCCGGCCCATCTCATGGAAGAGCAGGGCGGCCTGGGGCTCGGTGCCGAGCGCCCGCGCCTCGCGCTCCAGGCTGGCGATGCGCTCGCGGGCGTCCTGCTCGGGGCTGGAGGCGGCGGGCGGCAGTGCGCCCAGGTGCGAAGCGAGGGCCTCGGAGACGGCGGGGCGGGCGGGGGCCTGCACGGTGGGGATCGCGGAAGCACCCGTGGTGCTCCAGGTGGGCGACCTCGGCAGGTCGTTGCGCTCGCTCATGGGAAAGCCCTCTCCGACAGGGAAGAAGCGTGGCCGCTGGGCTACGGGCCGGCGTGGGTCGTACCATGTGCTTGCCAGCCCCCTCAAGTTCCCGACTTTCTTGGGGTTTCACTCGTCGTCTGACTGCTCGCCGGGTGGCCTGGCACGGCGCGCGTGGCCTCCGGGTGAAGCCGCGTACGGGTGGAGCCGGAGCGCTGAATTCCTCGACTCGGAGCGAAAACATGAATTGGACGATGACGTCCGTTCACCCGCTGTGCCGCTTGCTCCGCTGGGGCCCGGATTGAAACGGGTCCATCTGGCCGAGATGGGTGAGGCTGACCTTCCACAGCTGCTCCTGCAACGTCATGTCGTGACTGGCGCGCGAGGAGGGCACGGCCTTGCATTTCTCGAAGTACTGGCCGCTGACGCCTTCGACGTCGGCTGAGCTGGCGAGATGGATGGACGTGGCCGCGCCTTGTTCGGGAGATGTCTGGAGCGGGCGGATCAGCGTGGTCTGGAAGAACCGCATGAAGCCTTTCATGTCGCGCCCCATGCCAGAAGCGACGGCACCCGGATGGAGACAGTTGACGGTGACTCCGGTGCCCTCGAGCCGCCGTGCCAGCGCGTAGGTGAACAGGACGTTGGCCAGCTTCGCTTGCGAGTAGGCGCGCATGCCTCCAAAGCGGTTCCTCCCCTGGAGATCATCGAAGTCGATGGTGCCACGCTCGTGCATGTTCGAGGCGACGTTGATGATGCGTGCCGACGCGCTGGACGTGAGCAGGGGCAGCAGGTCCAGCGTCAGCGCGACGTAGGCCAGATGGTTCAAGGCCCAGGTGCGCTCGAATCCGTCGGACGTCAGCTTCCGCTCGGTGAACCAGCTCCCCGCGTTGTTGATGAGCACATCCATGCGCTCGTTCTTCTGGCGGAACGCCTGGGCCAGCCGGTGCACCTGTGCCATCGATGACAGGTCGGCCAGGAGGAAGTCCACCCGGTCATTGCCACTCTCCCGCACGAGCCACTCGGTCGTCTCGCTGGCGCGGGTGGCGTCTCGCCCGGCGATGATCACCCGCGCTCCCTGTCGGGCCAACCCCAGCGCCGTCTCCCGGCCGATGCCAAAGGTCGCGCCGGTAATGAAGCAGGTCTTGTCGTGTAGCGGTTTCATGTCGTCAGCTCCGTTGTCTTCGGGCATGGATATGGCGGACCCGACGAGGCGGGACAACGCGCCACGAACGGGCATCATCTGCTAGGAATTGATCCCAATGGACGAGCCGGTGGAGACCTCCGAACTGTTGGCGTTCACGACGACGGTCGATTCGAAGTCGCTGTCTCGCGCCGCTGCCGAGCTGGGCATTCCACGGGCCACGATCGGCCGCCGCCTCGCGCGCTTGGAGAAGCGGCTGGGAATGCGCCTCCTTCGCCGGACGACGCGCAGCCTCATGCTCACGGGCGCGGGCGAAACCTTCTACCGCCACGCACGCCTCGTGCTCGACGCCCTGCGCGAAGCGGAAGAAAGCCTCACCCGGAGAGATGATGTGCTCCGCGGCGAGCTCCGGATCTCCGTGCCGACGATCATGCCCCCGGGCTTCCATGCGATGGTCTGCGACTTCGCGCGGCGGCATCCGGACGTGCGCGTCCACGTCCATTTCTCCAACCAGTTCGTCGATCTTCGCCGGGAGGACTTCGATCTCGCGCTCCGGGTGAGCGGTGAGTTGGAACCAGGGCTCGTCACGCGCGTGCTCGTCCGCGATTCCCGTGTAGCCGTGGCCTCACCGAAGTACCTGGCGGAGAAGGGGACACCCCGCTCACCCGAGGACCTGCGTGAGCACCGCTGCCTCATGGGCTTCTCTCATGGAGTGCTCGCGCAGTCTCATTGGCCCATCGCGGGCGGCAAACTCCATGTCCAGGGCACGTTCTTCTCGAACGAGGTCACGCTGCTGCGGGAGGCCGCGCTTCAGGGATTGGGCATCGCGCTGGTTCCGCTGTTCATGGTCTGCACGCTGCTCGAAAGCGGAGCCCTCGTGCGGGTATTGCCCGGTGTGCTCGAGGCCGAGGTTCGCATCGTGATGGTGTTCCCGGAACGCGAATTCGTCCCGCCCCACGTGCGGGCGTTCGCCGACAGCGTCGCGGCGTGGGCGCGCGAGGAACTCGGCGAGACGGGAGCCGCGCTGGGGCACGATGACGCCTCCCGGGCGACCCCGCCAGCCTCTCGTCCCCTCCAGCGGAAGAAACCCAGGGCCCTCAAGAAGTAGGGCCTTGCCGCGGATGTCCCGATAGAGGGTCCAGACAAAAGAGGAGTAGACCCGAGAGGGGGCCTGGCCCAGGATGCCCCATGCTCTCGAGCTTGTTGCTGGTGGTGCTGACGCAGGTGGCCTGTACGCCCGGCGAGATGTCAGCGGTGTGCAGTTGCAAGCAGGGCATGGTGAGTGCGTGCGTGACCCTCGTGGGGAATGACGCGCGCAGGGCCGCCCAGGTGCTGGACGAGGTACATGAACTCCTGGAGCAGGCCACCTGGATGGAGGGGAAGGGTGACGAGAGAACGAAGCAGCAACTCCAGACGGCGGCGGAGTCCTTGTCCCAGACGCTGGGGTCCTCTGAGCCACCCCAATGCAAGGGCCAGAATCACCACCTCATCTCCCGGCCCATCGCCAAGGGGCTTTCAAGGCACGCCACGCTCAAGGGACTCTTTGAGCCTCGGGATCCTCGTTTCGTTTCTCGGGCCAAGGATGAGAAATCGCACTGCGGCTACCAGGAATGGCACCGCAAGGTCGACGAAGAGGTCGTTGAGTGGCTCAAGGAACATCCCAAGGCAACGCTTGAACAGTTCATGAATAAATTACGCGAGATCTATAGCCGCCCGGAGATGCAATCGAGGTTTCCCCATGGCTTCTGATGTCTCTGTGTCCCCTCATTTCTTTGTTCTGGAGGACGGAATCCTTGGGTCCCGCTTCGACACCAATGTCGACACGGTCGAGCCCATCAACCTCGCGGACGCACCACGTTGTCCGCAGTGCGGCGACATCATCGGATTACTCACTTGGCTTCCCCCCTATCGGGTCAAGCTAGAACTGTATGGGGAAGAACTCGGGGACTTCATCGATGGTGTGGGGTACGAATTGCTTGTCTCCGAGCGCTTCGTGGAGGCCTTTCGCGCCGAGGGGCTCACCGGACTGGAGGGCTTCCATCCCGTGGAGGTCGTCCGCGTGCGCCGCATGACGAAGAAGAAGCGCGAGCCGCTCACCGTGCCTTCCTACTTCGTCGTCTGGCCCTGCTTCGGCCGGGCGGCGGTGGACCTGGTACTCAACCGTGTGCGTGTCTCCTCGCCCCCCACCTGCACCGAGTGCCGTGCGACAGGCATCGACGCCACCCACGGCTTCGTCCTGGAGCCGGGCACCTGGGCCGGAGAGGACATCTTCCGCCCTCGTGGCATGCAGGGCAAGGTGGTCGTCTCCGAGCGGTTCAAGCACTTCGTCGAGCGCCACGGGCTGACGAACATGCGGCTCACGCCCACCGAGGAATTCATACGTGATCCCTCGAATCTCGGACCCGCTCCCCTGCCCACGACGTGAGCCGGGCCTCCCGCGTGAGTAGACGCTACCGCTTGCCTTGTCCCGGAGGATTCGACGGCCGGGTCGTCCCCGGCGTATTGCTCGGGTCTTTCGGATTGCGGGCACGCGAATGCTCGTCGAGCGCCTTCTGGTGCTTGGGATTGTTCGGATTGATGACGTCGGACCGATTGTCGTTGGGCTTCTTGCCGCTGTCGTTGTCTGCCATGGACTGCTCCTTGGTGGGGTCCGCTCATTGCAGGGCGGAGGTGGTGGACTGCAAGACTTCACGCATGGTGGGGCGTTGAAAGGACTTCTTGGCGAGCATCCGGGTGATGAGTTCACGGACGCCCTCTGGCGCCAGTCCCTCGAGCCGTTCGAGTGGTGGCTGTTCGAACAGATGGAAGTACATCAAGTCCTTCTGCCGCTCGGCGGCGAAGGGGAGTTCGCCGGTCAGCATCTGGAACATCAGGATCCCCAGCGCATAGACATCCGCCTTCGCATCGACGCCCTTGGAGCCGATCCACTGCTCGGGAGCCATGTAGTCGTATGTCCCGAGCCACGTGCCACCACCGGTCGAAACGGGTGCCACGAGGAGGGGACGGGCCTCCGGGGAGGCCTCCGCCGTGTGGGGAAGTGCCTTGGCGAGGCCGAGGTCGGCCAGCTTCACCTGCCAGTGGGTCCCATCCTCCCCAGCCAGTAGGACATTCGAGGGCTTCAGGTCGCGGTGAATGAGCCCACGTGCGTGCAGCCCGGCCAGCGCATCGGCCAGTTGCTCGATGAGCCGCAGCACCGCGGGTGCTGGAATGGCGCCCACCCGGGCGAGTTCCTGGTGGAGCGCCCACGGTACCCATTCGAGCACCATGTACGGGGGACCCTCGGGCAGCATGCCGCAGGTGAAGACCTTCACGAGGTGTTCGTGGGTCACTTGCTGGAGTGCTCGTCCTTCGTTGAGAAAGCGCGCGACCAGCTCCGGCTCCGAGCAGAGCTCCGGAGACAGGAGCTTCACCGCGACGCGCGAGCCGGTGCGGGAGTCCCGGGCTTCGTACACCTCGCTCATCGCTCCGGTAGCCGCATGACGGACCAGCGCGTAGTCACCAATGGACGATCCGGGTGGAAGCAGGGGCATGGCGGACTCCTGGAGGCAGCAGGGGCGCTACTTCTTCTTGGCCGAGGTGGGAACGTGGGCGTGCAGGCGATCCACCCAATGCAGCATGTCGCGGAGCTTGTCCGCGCAAGCCGGGTGCTCGGCGAGCCAGGCTTCCCGGTTGATTTCCTGTCCGGCGTCACGCAGGCGGAGGTAGCTCACGAAGGCGGTCTCCGCCTCGTTCGTGGAGCGCGGCGGCGTGGTGCTCTCCTCTCCGGGCAGCGCAAGGTATTGCTTCATCTGGGCCGTCACTCGCTCCAGTCCCCGGAACAGCAGTCCCTCGACAGAGGCCCTCGTCTTTCCCAGGCGCTTCATGATCTCGGTGACCGGCAGATGCTGAAGATGGCGCATCTGCATGGCCTGGCCTTGATCCTCTGGGAGCTGGTAGAGGCAGACGTAGAGCCAATGCCACTCTTCTTGCCGCGCGACGAGATAGCTCGGACTCTTGTCCGGGGAGGGCTGCTCCCTCGCGTCGTCGTCGTCCAGGCAACCCGGTTCCGGTGCCGCGCGTTTCTGCCGCTTCGCATCCCGGATCGACTGCTTCCGGCCATTCTCGAAGATCATCTTGAGCCAGACGAACCACTCGCCGGCGGTATTCCCCTTGAAGGAACGAAAGCCCCGCAGCACCCGCTCCCGGATTCCTTGCGAGATGTCCGAGGGCCGCTCGCCCATCCGATACCGCTGTCCACCGTGCTGACGCGCCCATTGCTCCAGCCTCTTCGAGCTGCGCTGGAGCAGTTCGCCGAGCGCGCCGTGCTCCCCGGCACGGGCGCGCTGGATCAGCTCCTCGAATGACATCTCCGACAGTGCTTTCTGGCTCATGGGTGGAACACCGGGCTGCTTCGTTGGCGGACAACACGGGGGAGGGTGCATGTGCATGGCGGTGGGCTCAGGCGATGGGAAACTGCTCCCCGAAAGCGCGCCGGAGCGGCGCGGCGTTCTGTGTTCTCCGGGCCTCCTCCAGCCACCCGCTCAGCTTCTCCAACCGTCCCAGGAACTCGCTCATCTGCTGGTGGCTCATTCGCGTCAGGACGTCATCATGCGGCTCGAAGGGAAACCTCAGGATCAGGCGTGGCGTGTACTGACCGTTCCCGTCCCGCACGGACTGGAAGCCCTGACGCATCTTGTCCACCAGGGCAGCGGTCGCCAGGAGATCGTCGTACTCGACGCCCTGGCGTGTCTGCTGCTTGACGGGTCTGAACCACTGGTGGGCGGCGACGGTGAGGCTCAGCCCCGAGGGCGCCGCACGGCCTTCCCGGGGGAAGTGTTCGTTCTTCCACCGCTTCAGGAAGCGCACGACCCGGCGGAACTGGAAGTCATCCTCGCTGTTGTCGAAGCGGCTCTGGATGGCCTGGATGAACTTCTGGCGGCCGTCGGGCTGCCACTTCCGCAGATTCGCTTGCGCGTTGTGTGGGCACAGCGCCAGATGCAGCGCTCCGTTCGGCTCGCGAGCCATGACGGCCAGATCGACGTGGTACTTGGGTTCACGGGCCTCCCGGTAGTTCACCGTGATGCAGGGGGTGCGCCATTGCACGTCCTGGGTGTGCCCGAAGAGGGCCTGGTACACCCATTCCTTGACGGAATGCGGATCCGTCGTCCGGTGGTCGAGGTCGAAGACGAGCCCGATGTCCATGTCGTAGTCGTAGTCATGGCTGCCGGGGGAGGGCTTGATGCCGGTGCCCATCGCATAGCTGCCCTGGTTGAAGAACTCGAAGGTTCTCGGGCGGAGCTTGTCGCGGAGCCGCCCGAGGAGGATGTCGCGCTTCTGGCGAAGCTCCGCGTTCTGGTCGTACTGCTTGAGTTGGATGAGCTCGTGGAACTTCCGGAACAAGGGCTGCAAGGACATGGCGTGCTCCTTCTCGAGGGGTTGGGGATTCACCGCACGGTCTGCTCGAACGCCCCCCGAAGGGAGTCGAGGATCTTCGCTCCATCGCGCTCGCGGACACCGTCGAGGAGCGCATCAATGGAGAATCCCGGCCGGGGTCCGTGCCGGTGCAGTTTGCCCTCATGGTAGACGGCGAGCTCGGGAGTCATCATCCGCTTGGGATCGAGGTCGAAGAAGATGCGCTCGCCCTGGGTCCGCAGCGAGGGCCCCGCCAGCTCCAGACTGGGACGCTGAGCGAGCACGGACAGGACGGCGTCGAGCGTGCCGCCGTGACTGCGCATATCCAGCCGCTCCAGTAGCAGGGACATCCAATACCAGATGAGATAGCGGTTGAGCCTCCGGACCTGGAGATCCCGGAGCGGAGGCCCTTCGTTGAACGCCCACATGCACTCGGTGGCCCGGTGCACCAGCGACAGGAAGAACCGGGGTGCGTTCTCCACCTGGCGCGGTGTCTCGGTGCGGGTCAGCTCATACTCGTGGAGCATGGCCCACACGTCGGCCTGGAAGTCGATCTCCTCGAGCACCCTGGGGAAGCGACCGATCTCCTGACTTGAGGTCCGTGTCAGTGTCTGGGTACCCCGGTGGGCCAGCTCGTGCAGCACGAGCATGCGCAGGGCACTGGCCCGCTCGGCCTCATCGGGCAAGCGGCTCGCGAGCCGCTCCAACCAATGGTCATCGATCCGCCACACGTTGAGGGGTGGGGCGAGCCGGAAGCTGTCCTCGACGGAGCGGGTGTCCACGTCCACCCGCGTCTTGAGCAGGGGGGTGCCATACAGAGTGGGCAGGTGCCTCCACGGAGCGCAGAACTCCAAGCGCTTCCTGGCTGACGGGAACAGTCCCTCCAACCAATCGTCCGTCGTGGGAGGCTTCCATCGCTCCGCCAGCGCCTGCATCCGCTCGAGGTCGCGCTCGAGTTTCTCGCGGTCGCGGGCGGCCCGCTCCTGCTCCTCCGGGGTGAGGGGGCGGGGCTGCGCACGGGGGGCTCTGTTCACCTCCACGGCGGGCACATGGTACGGCCCCACCTGGGCATGCCGCATGTATTGATAGGTCTGCACGGGCGGGTGCATCGTCTTGCTGATCTGCGCGCCGAGCAGGAGCGCCATCCCCGGTTGCACCGAGGCGAACAGGTGGATCCGGTGGATGCCCTGGAACCGGTTGCCCAGATCATTCAGGAGTTCGCGGAACGCCCCGGCGACGGCCTCCATCTCCTCCAGGCGGGTGAACGCGTCCTCCGACGGGTGCTCCAGGGCGAGGTCGATTTCCAGCAGCGCATCCGGAACGATCGCCCGTGTCATCTGGGGATCGACGCGGTGCGAGGTGGACACCCGGATGACGGCCTCGCCCGGCGTGCGGTCCCGCTCCAGCGGCAGGGCAGGGGGGATGAGGCGTGCGGGGGGCTTGCCGGGCTCCTCCACCCAGGCCCAGCGCCGCTGGGTATGGTGGTGGGGAATGATCACCACCCGCTGCCAGGTCTCCAGGAGGAATCCCACCAGGACGGTGAGCGGGATGGGCGCCGAGCCGAAATAGACGACCGCGTAGCCGGGGAACTTCTCGCGCAACGGCACGAACTCCCGCCGGAACCGCTCCTCGAGCGTGCGCTGGGCCGTGCTCCAATCCTGTGTCTGGAGGGCCTCCCGGGACACCTCCGCCAGGTCGAGTTCGACGTCGCGATGATGGAGCTGCCGCCAGGACTCCGGCAGCGCCTCGACCATCTGCTCGGGCGCGATGCGCAACTGCTCGGGTTGCGAGAGGAGGATGAGCCCCTTGGGACGTGGTTCGTTCATCATCCCGTAGGGATGCCATCCGTGAACTAATCATTCGTGCGGCCCGTTTTTTTTTCGCGCCCCCGGTTTCAGGGGCAGGCCAGCGCTCGGAAGCGGGGGTCCTCGGGGTCGCGGGCCACGAAGTAGTCAATCAGCCTACAGCGTTCTTCATGCGCATCCCTGGGGTCGTCGAGCAGGGACTCGAGGCCAAGCAAGCCCTCGGCCAGGACCAGCCCATAGCGCTTGTTGGGCGCCTCTCCTTCGTGAAGGGTGCGTCCGAGCCGCACGGCCTCCTGGTAGAGCGCCACCGCCCGGGGACGTGCACCCCGGTCGGCCTGGAACCGCGCGTGCTTGAAGAGGAGCCGGGCGAGCACCCAGCGGTAATAGGTGTCGCCGGGATCCTTCTCACTGATGGAACGAGCCTGTTTCTCGGCGAGCTGGAAGCCGTCCTCGGCGGCCTTCCATTCCCTGGCGGCGTGGGCGGCCTCGGCGCGAGAGCCTCGTGTCTCCACCAGCAGGCATTGATCGTACAAGTCCTGTGTGGCGGCGTTCTGCTCGAACAGGGCGATGGCCTTGTCGTAACTCTGGAGCGCCTCGGTGGGGTGGCCGTCGGCGAGTTCCAGGTCGCCGAACTCGGAGTGGCTCGTCGCGAGTGATCGGCGGTGATCCACGGGCTTGTAGTTGGAAGGCGGTGTCTGGAAGCGCTCAAGGGCTTGGCTGAAGAATTCGCGTGCCTCTTTCAGCTGTCCGAGCGCCATGGCCAGCTTGCCCCACTTGGACGCGTTCATCCCCGCTTCGAACATCAGGTCCAGGCTCTGGGGGTGGAGCTCCAGACCTCGTCGTATCGCGCTCCGCCCGTCGTCCAGGAACTGACGGGTCGCGGAGAGGGTCTCGTCATGGAAGGCGAAGTCGCTTCGCCGGTGCAGGGTCGCGATGGTGGTCCGCAGGACGTCGAGAACCTCCTGGTCGCGGCGGGGAAGTGCATCGAGCAACGCGCCGAAGTGCGTGAGCAGTTCCAGGCGGGGCTCCTGCGTATACGGCCGCCTTCCCAGCTGCCAGTCGACATCCATGACGAACGTCTTCGTGATTCCGATGAGCTTCTGGAGCGTGCTCTCGGCGCGCTGCTTTTCCCAGAGGGCCCAGACCGTGGTGGCCACGAGGGCCATGCCCAACACCAGCCGGAGCAGTGAACGCCGCCGGTCGAAACGCCGCGCGGTTTCCAGGAAGCGAGCCGCCCGCTCACTGGTCGTGCGCACCGGGGGACCCCGTGGAGAGGGCGCGCGGGCCGACTCGAGGTAGTGCTCGAGCAGACTCCCGGTGGGCAGGTCGCTGCGTGGACAGCGCGCCTCTTCCCAGGACTGGGCGGTGAACTCCAGGTCCGTGAGACGCTCCAGTCTCGTGCGCTCCGATTCGATCCACTTCGCGATGGAAGGCATCTGTTGGAGCAGGGTGTCGTGGATCAACTCGAGCCGCTGTGTGGAGGGCTCCGGTCCGCCCGAGACGATGACGAGTCGAAGGGCCCGATCCACGGAGCCGCCAGGGGCGGCGCGCATTCCGGACAGCCGCGACAACACCTCCTCGGCCAGGGCACCGCCGCCCGCCGCGGCGAGCACTTCCTGCCGGGGACGGGTGCGGCGGAGGGTGGGCAATCCCTTGCTGACCTGCACGAGCGAGAGCACCATCCATTTGGCACACTCGAGCCTGGGAGGCCCCAGCTCCTCGAGCAGCTCCTCGGCCCGCCGGGCCAGCGAACCTCTCACGCCCCCCAGCTGGGCATAGCGCTCATGGGTGAGAACCTCGCTTCCTTGCAGTGCCCGGAGCTCCTGGAGGGTATGGGCGAGCAGGGGGAGTGGGTTGCCCTCGCTGGCCGTCTCCCGGACCATCTGCTCCGGCAGACCTTTCGAGAGCCGCAATCCCGCGCGCCAGGCCATCTCCTCGATGACCCGGACCAGCGCCTCTCCCTCCATGGGGCGCAGGCTGTAGCGCCTGGCGTCGTTGAGCTGGCGGGAGAGGCGTGGCAGTTGCTCCAAGCGGTCGCTGAACTCAACGCGCAGCGTCGTGAGCAGCCGCAAGCGCCCGTCGGGCACGGCGAGCGCGGTGGACAGCCGCTCATCCAGCCACTGCCGCTCGGCCTCGTCGAGCGTGAAGAAGTCCTCCAATGGATCGATCACCACCAACACCAGGCATCCGGGAGGAGTCTGTTCCTCCAGTTGGGCGGGGAGTGCTTCGCGCATCCCTGAAGGACGCACGTGGACCACCCGCCAACGAGGCGTTCCCCGCGACGGATGCGCCTTCATCCGGGGAAGCAGCCCGGCCTGGAGCAGCGAGGATTTGCCGACGCCACTGAGTCCCTCGACCTGGACCCAGCGGTGACGGCCCGCCCGGGAGGACTCGAGCCACTCCAGCAAGGTGTCCACCTCCGCCCGCCGGCCGAGGAACAGGCCGCTCTGGGCTTCCGTGAAGGCCGCGAGTCCGGGAAGGAGCTTCTCCCCCTCGTCCCAGCGGTGGCCGAGCCGCTCCAGACAGAGCGCCATCCCGGGCCGTTCCCGTGGATCCTTGGCGAGCATGGAGGCGATGAAGGTGGAGAGCGTCGGCGGAAGGTCCGGCACGAGCTCCCAGAGCGGGGGCGGTTGCTCCTTCCGGTGCTGGTTCACCAGTTCGTAGGTATTGGTCGACTCGAAGGGCGCTCTTCCCGCCAGCAGTTCGAAGAGCAGGACTCCCAACGCATAGACGTCCACCTTGCCATCGGCTCGCGATGGGTCCAGCAACTGCTCCGGGGCCATGTACCTGAAGGTGCCGAGAGGCCGCTCGAGATCCTGGGTCTGCAGCTGGGTATCGAACCGCGGCCCCTCCTCCGGTGGCACCTTCGCGATGCCGAAATCCAGCAGCTTGAGCTGGTAACCCCAGGGGTCGCGCTCGTCGGGACACAGGAAGATGTTCTCGGGCTTCAGATCCCGGTGGACGATGCCCTCGGCGTGCACGTCGGCCATCACCTCGGCGATGCGCCGGCCGAGCTCCAGGGCCTCGTCTCGGGGGATTCCCGGCACGCGGTTCATCCGCTCGCGCAAGGAGCCGCCCGGGAGCAGCTCCATGGCGAGGTAGACGGTGCCGTCCCGGAGTCGCTCACAGGCCAGGACCTGGACGACGCCCGCGTGCCGGAGCCGCGCTAGGAGCTTGTCGGCGAATCGGCTAGGAGCACGTCCGAGCGTAGCAGGCACCAGGAGGTGCCTGTCTCCGCGGCTCGACGGGCGTGGGGCCCGCCCGTCAGGCGGGCTGCGCCACCAGCACGGGCAACTGCCTGCCCTTGCGCCACAGCTTCTTGAGGTTGTGCACTGCGCACGCCAGGGAGAATTCTCCGCTTACCTTGTGCAGACCCCGCAGAGAGAAGCGCGGCAGCGTCCCATTCTTCACCTGCCCGATGACGGGCTCGGCCGTCACCTTGCGTCGGGCATAGGCCGCACGGCCTCGCTTCGTCAGCAGCTTGCGCTGCATCCGCCCCTTGAAGCTCAAGTCCTTGGGCGGGCGTCCGCGGGGTGCCGCTTCTGGCTCCTGTCCGTGCTTGGAGCGGCCCGTGGCGACAAAGCACTCCACTGCCTGGGCCTGCACCTTCTCTATGTCTTCCTGGCACAAGTAGCCCGAGTCCGCGCTCAACTGCACGGGCAACAGCCCCGTGTTGTCGCGCGTCTGCTCCACCATCGGCTCGAGCTGCCGCGCATCGTTGCCGCTCTGCCCACCTGCTGCGCCACTATCAATTGGCTGTCCGCGTCCACCGCCACCTGCGCGTTGTAGGACTGCTGGAAGCTGCCTGCCCGGGGCATGATTCTGGAGTCCGGGTCGGTGAAATTGCGCTGCGCCTTCTCGCCAGGCCTGGCCTCCTCGGGGTTTTCTCCCCGGGCCTCGGCCTTCTCCCGGGCCTCCTTCTCCAAGTCCTTCTTGGCCTGGCCAATCTTCTCCCGGCGCTTCTTCTTCTGCGCCGCCAGCTCGCGCTTCTTCTCCGCCTCCAGCTGACGTGCCGCCTGCCGCAGACGCTCGGCCCGCTTCTCTGGATTCTTCAGCTCCTCGGGCAGCTCGTCCCCGCGCCTGCCCTTGCCGTAGCGCTTGTCCTCCTCGGCATCCAGTGCCGCGGCCTGCTCCAATAGCCTGTCAATCTGCTCGTCCAGCTTCTTCATGGCCTCCTCCATGCGTCCGTAGCTCATGGCCTTGTGCTTGCTGGCATTGGCTTTCACCTTCGTGCCGTCCACCGACACATGCCCCAGCTTCTTGAGCCCCGAGCCGCGCGCCAGTCTCAGCGTGTCCACGAAGAGCGCGCGGAAGGCTTCCAGGTGCCTCACCCGGAAGGCGCAGACCGTGTCATGGTCGGGCCTCCCTCCTCCCGTCAGATAGCGGAAGGCGATGTCCGTCTCGCACCGCCTCTCAATCTCCCGGCTGCTCGTAATGCCTCGTGCGTACGCGTACATGAGCAGCAGCGCCATCATCACCGGGTGGTAGGCCGGCTGGCCGCACTCCTTCGTGTACGCACTCAGGATGGGGCTGAAGTCGAGCGCCTTGCGCAGCTCGACGAAGAAGCTCGCCAGGTGTCCTTCTCCCAGCACCTCCCGCGCATACTGCGGCAGCAACTGCCCCTGCTCCGGTTGCCACTCCCGGAACGGCCTCGGCGAGCTGAACCGGGCGGAGCTCTTCGTCTCCTCCCGCCTCGGCTTCTCCTTGGTGGCTACTTCCAACAGCGCGGCCTGCTCCGGCTTCTTCGTCGACGGGGTGCTCACCCTCCACCTTCAACCAGAACTCGCCTCCCCTCTGAAGGACCACCTGGGGCATCACCCCTCCGGCCCACCCTCTACGGTGGGATTCTCCGACAAGCTCCTAGGGCCTTGCCCTCTTGGAGGAAGCGCGCGACGAGCTGGGGATTCGCGGCCGTTTCGGGCAGGAGGAGCTTGAGGGCGACTTCCTGCTGGAGGTGTTCGTGGACGGCGGAGAAGACCTGCCCCATTCCGCCCGTGCCCAACAGATGCCGCACCCGATAGGGGCCCACGAGGGTTCCAATACGCTCCATGCGGCTTGTATATCCCGGACCCGCGGTGCGCCCTCGTGGAGCGCTCGGGTTGCCTCGGAGTGAAGGCCGTGCGCACCCGTGTCCTCGAGGACAGGTACGTCACCGCCCGCCTCGAACGCCCCTGCGGTAGGATCCCGTCTCACCTACTCGGCATGCTGACCATTCCAGGCTACACCCTTCGAGGGGCTTTCAGGTCCACGGGCACCAACCGGCTCTTCCACGCGGTGAGTGATGCCGATGGCACGTCCCTCGTCCTCAAGACACCCCTGTCTTCCGGGCCGGACCCGCAGGCGCTCGAGCGCTACCGGCGTGAGTTCGACATCCTCCAGCGGCTGCGCGACGTGCGCGGCGTCTCGCGTGCACTGGGCTGCGAGGTGCTCCAGGAGCGTCCGGTGCTCCTCTTCGAGGCGGTGGAGGGCGAGCCCCTGTCCACGCTCGTCGGCCGCCCCTTCGAGGTGCTCCGGGCCCTGGAGCTGGCCCTCTCCCTGGTGTCCACCCTGGCGGAGGTCCATCGCCATGGCGTCATCCACAAGGACATCAAGCCCGCCAACATCGTCGTCACGCCGTCCGGGGACGCCCGCCTCGTCGACTTCGGCGCCGCCACCTTCCAGCTCGTCGAGCACGTGGAGGCCGCTCCCGCCACGTTCATCGAGGGCACCCTGGCGTACATGTCTCCGGAGCAGACCGGGCGCATGAACCGCGCGGTGGACCACCGCTCCGATTTCTACTCGCTGGGCGTCACCCTCTATGAAGTGCTCACGGGCAGCCGCCCCTTCCAGGCGCGTGACGCGCTCGAGTGGTTCCATGCCCACATGGCCCAGGCACCCCAGCCCCCGCTGGAGCGCGTGCCGGACCTGCCCGCCGTGCTGTCCGCCATCGTCCTCAAGCTCATGGCCAAGGTCGCCGAGGAGCGCTACCAGAGCGCCGAGGGGCTCGCGGCGGACCTCGCGCGGTGCAAGGACTCTCTCCTGCGCGGCGTGCACGAGGACTTCCCCCTGGGCGAGCACGACCACCCCACGCACTTCCAGCTCCCCCAGCGCCTCTACGGGCGCGGCTCCGAGGCCGCCGCCCTGCTCCAGGGGTTCGAGCGCGTGGCCCAGAGCGGACGGCCCGAGCTGTTCCTCGTCCGGGGCTACTCCGGCATCGGCAAGTCCGCCGTGGTGCACGAGCTGCACCGGCCCGTGGTGCGCCAGCGCGGCTTCTTCCTCAACGGCAAGTTCGATCAGCTCCAGCGCGACATCCCCTACGTCACCCTGGCCCAGGCCATCCGCGGCCTGACGCAACAGCTCCTCGCGAGCAGCGACGAGGAGCTCGCACGTTGGAGCGCGCGGCTCAACGAGGCATGGGAGGGGCAGGGCCAGGTTCTCGTGGACGTGGTGCCCCAGCTCGAGCTCGTCGCCGGCAAGCAGCCCTCCGTCGGCGAGCTGCCTCCCGCCGAGGCCCGGCACCGCTTCCAGCTCGTCCTGCGCAAGTTCCTCGGCGTGTTCGCCACGCCCGAGCACCCCCTCGTCCTCTTCCTGGATGACCTGCAGTGGGCGGACCTGGCCAGCCTCCAACTCCTCCAGCAACTGCTCACCCATCCGGAGACGCCTCCAGTGCTGCTCATCGGCGCCTACCGCGACAACGAGGTGGACGCCTCGCACGTGCTCGCGCAGACGGTGGACGGGCTGCGCGCGGCCGGGGCGCGGATGACCGAGCTGCACCTCGAGCCGTTGACGCTCGAGGAGGTGCGGCGCTTCGTCGCGGACGCGCTGCCGGGCGCGGGGGACGAGGTGCTCGAGTCGCTGCCGGTGCTGGCGCTCGAGAAGACCGGCGGCAATCCCTTCTTCCTGCAGCAGTTCCTGCTGACGCTCCACCAGGACGGGCTCCTGGTGCGTCTGCCCAAGGGCCCGTGGCGCTGGGACGCCGCCGCCAGCCGCGCCCGGGGCTACTCCGACAACGTCGTCGACTTCATGGCCGGCAAGCTGCGCCAGCTTCCCCTGGGCACGCAGCACCTGCTGCGGCTCGCGGCCTGCGTGGGCAACGCCTTCTCCCTGGAGCTGCTCCGCCTCATCTCCCACATGGAGGAGTCCTCCGAGGTGTCCCGGGGCCTGGAGCCCGCGCTCCAGGAGGGCATGCTGATGCGGACCGGATCGGGCGAGCAGTTCCGCTTCCTTCATGATCGCATCCAACAGGCGGCCCAGGCCCTCATCCCCGAGCCGCAGCGCAAGGCCGTGCACCTGCGCATCGGCCGCCTCCTGCTCGATCGTCTGCCGCCCGAGACGGTGCAGGATCAGCTCTTCGACATCGTGAGCCACCTGAACGCCGGGATGGAGCTCATCGACGAGCCGGCGGAGCGCCTGCGCCTGGCGCGGCTCAACGCCAAGGCGGGACGCAACGCCAAGGCCACCACCGCGTTCCGCTCGGCCGCGACCTACCTCGCCACTGCCTACCGGTTGATTCCGGGAGACCCGTGGGAGGCGGATCCCGCGCTGACCTTCCGGATCCAGCTCGATCGGGCCACCTGTGAGTTCATGAGCGGCAAGGCCGCCGAGGCCCGCCGTCTGGTGGAGGAGCTGCTGCCCCAGGCCCGGACGCGCACGGACACCGCGGCGGTCTACCGCCTGAAGAGCAGCATCCATGTGGCCGCCAGTGAGATCTCCGCGGCCATCGCCTGTCTGGTGGAGTGCCTCGCGCAGATGGGCATTCCCATGTCCGCGAGCCCCTCGTGGGACGAGGTCCTGGCCGCCAACGCGGAGGTCTGGGCGTTGATGGAAGGGCGGTCCATCGAGAGCCTGATCGAGCTGCCGCGCATGACGGACCCGGACATCGAGGCGGCGATGAGCGTGCTGGGCGCCATGTTCGCGCCCGCGTACTTCACCAACACGAACCTGCTCATCGTCAACCTGTGCCGGATGGTCTGTCTGAGCATCCACCACGGGCTCAACGGTTCGGCCGCGCAGGGGTATGGCTGGTACGGCCTGGTGCTGGGCTCCATCTTCAAGCGCTACCAGGAGGGCCATGCCTTCGGCCGGCTCGCCGCGGCCATCGTCGAGCGGCATGCGCTCTCCACCTTTCGCGGCAAGATCCTCTACATCCAGGGCACCCTCAACGACTGGACCCAGCCCCTTGGCAACTCCCTGGAGTTCATGCGCAGGGGCTTCCATCACGCGCTCCAGGCGAGTGATCTGCTGATCGCCAGCTACTGCTGCACCCACATCAGCGCGGTGCGGCTCATGCTGGGGCACCACCTGGAAGAGGTGGACCAGGAGTCGGTCATCCGCCTGGCCTTCGTGCGCAAGGCGAGCTTCCCGGACGTGCAGTCCATCGTGCATCACGTCCAGCGCTACGTGCGGCAGTTGCGCGGTGTCTCCACGTTCGGCTCGCTGACGGGGGAGGACTTCGACGAGGCCACCTTCGAGGCCGGGCTGACGCCCGCGCGCATGAGCACCATGCGCTTCTGGTACTGGAGCTTCAAGATGCAGGCGCGCTTCCTCGCGGGCGCCTGGGCCGAGGCACTCGAGGCGGGCAACCGGGCCGCCGAGCTGGCCTGGGCGTCGTTCTGTCAGATCCAGGTCCTCGACTTCCATCTCTTCCATGCCCTGAGCCTGGCGGCCTGCCACGCGAAGATGACTCCGGAGCAGCGCTCGGGGGCGAAGCAGACCCTGCTCCAGCATCATCAACAGCTCGCCGAGTGGGCCGCCAACCAGCCCGGGACCTTCCGGGCCCCGGAGCGGATGGTCTTCGCGGAGCTGGCCCGCATCGAGGATCGGGAGGGCGAGGCCCTGCGCGCCTACGAGGAGGCGCACGACTCCGCGCGCACGCACGGCTTCATCCAGCAGGTCGCCCTGGCGTGCGAGCTCGCCGCCCGCTTCTGGTACGAGCGGAAGTTGAAGACGCTCGGGGACTCCTATGCGCGCCAGGCTCGGGACGCATGGGCGCGCTGGGGTGCGCAGGGCAAGGTCCAGCACCTGGAGGCCCAGTGGCCCCACCTGGCCTCCTCGCCGGCGGCCTCCGAGCGCGTCGCGGAAACGGACTCCACGAAGATCGACGCGCTCACCCTGGTCAAGGCCCAGCAGGCCGTCTCGGGGGAGATCGTCCTCGAGCGGCTGGCGGCCACGCTGCTGCGAGCGGCCATCGAGAACGCCGGAGCCCAGCGCGGCGCCCTGTTGCTGCCGCATGGCGACAAGCTCTCGGTGGTCTCCGTGGTGGGCCCGTCCCCCCAGGACGCCGCCGGAGCGGATGAATCCCGGCTGCCCTGGAGCCTCATCGCGTATACCCGGCGCACCCGCGAGCACGTGCTCATCGGGGATGTCTCTCAGCCGCATCCCTTCTCGTCGGATCCCTGGCTCGAGCAGGGCGGGGCCCGCTCGGTGCTCTGCCTGCCCCTGTTGCGCCAGGAGGCGTTCCGCGGCGTGCTGTACCTGGAGAACGGGCTGGCCACCAATGCCTTCACGCCCTCGCGCCTGGCGCTGCTCGGGCACCTGGCCTCCCAGGCGGCCATCTCCATCGAGAACGCCCGGCTCTACGCCGAGGTGCAGCGGGCGGAGGCGGCGCTGCGTACGGCCAATGACGAGCTGGAGAAGCGCGTGGAGGAGCGCACGCACGAGCTGAAGCAGGCCCAGGCACGGCTGGTGGGCGCCGCGCGCGCGGTGGGGATGGCGGAGGTGGCCGCCAACGTGCTGCACAACGTGGGCAACGTGCTCACCAGCGCCGTCGTCAACCTGCAGAGCATGACCGAGACGGTGAATGTCTCGCGCCTGGGCCGGCTCAAGCAGATCTCCACCCTGATCGAGGAGCACCAGGGGGACCTGGCGGACTTCCTCACCCGGGATCCACGCGGCCTGCAACTGCCGGCCTATTTCTCCGCGCTGGGCAACGAGCTGCTGCGCGAGCAGAGAACGCTCCAGGACAGCATGGGCGCCATGGCCAAGCACCTCGAGCACATCCGGGTCATCGTCCAGGTGCAGCAGAACTACTCCCACGGCACCCTGCTCACCGAGGAGTGTGAGCTGTCGCAGCTCGTCGACGACGCGCTGAGCATCCAGTTGCCCTCGCTGCAGCACCACGGGGTTTCCGTCACCCAGGAGCTCGTCAGGCTTCCCCGGGTGCGGTTGGACAAGCACAAGGTGTTGCAGATCCTCGTCAACCTCATCAGCAACGCGAAGAACGCCATGGACAGCCTGCCCGAGGGGCGGCGGCACCTGCGCGTGCGGCTCTGGGCCCGGGACGACATGGCCTGCATCCAGGTGGTGGACACCGGCATGGGCTTCACGCCGGAGATCCGCGAGCGACTCTTCGCCCAGGGCTTCACCACGAGGGAAGGGGGGCACGGCCTGGGCCTGCACTCCAGCGCCCTGGCGGCGAAGTTGTTGGGAGGCCGGCTCACCCTGGAGAGCGACGGGCCAGGCCTGGGCGCCACGGCCACCTTGGAGTTGCCCCTGGGGTGAGCATGGGTCTGGTGCTTCATCGTCTCGTGATTACCGTTTTCATAGGCCGGTCTCCTCCAAACTCATCACCAAGAGTTCGAAATAAGAGGAGCCCTCATGACAAGGTACTACAAGCTATCCGACGATGTGGCTGTTCCTGGTCGATGGGAGTTGGGCAAACTCAGTGATGAGCGTGGAGACGAAGTCTGGCCCGCTCTGCTCATGAGGGGGGGAGCCTGCCGAGATAGAAGGGCGCATCCGGGCTCCTGTGAAGCTAGCGGGTCAACCGCTCGACTTTTCCCAAGCGGCGTTTGGCATCCCTATTGTCCATGTCAGGGTTGAATCTGTATTCATTGAACTAGCCAAAAATGATGTGCAGTTCTTTCCGGTGGAGATCGAGGGCTGTTCCGATCAGTACCGTATCCTCAACGTCACCCGTGTGGTGAAGTGCATCGACGATCACGCTTCCGAGGAGGTGCGATATTGGAAGCCAGA
Organism: Cystobacter fuscus; assembly: GCF_044360685.1. Classification (GTDB taxonomy): domain Bacteria; phylum Myxococcota; class Myxococcia; order Myxococcales; family Myxococcaceae; genus Cystobacter; species Cystobacter fuscus_C. The sequence continues at coordinate 5,058,045 of NZ_CP043491.1, forward strand.
AGATGGGAGGCCAGAGAAGACCGGACAGTACCGGGCCGTGTACGGCCTGCGTATCGCCCCCTCGAAGGTAGATGACGCCAAAGTATTCCGCACGTGGGGATGGACGGTGGCCCTCATTGTCTCCGAGCAACTCAAGGATGCACTGGAGAGCGTCGGGGCCACGGGGACGAAGTTCAAGGAGGTATAGCCAATCCTCGTGAGGATCGGCGGTGGGGTGAATCGCCGACACCTCTCTTCTCTTCCATTCACCCTGGTGAGCGACGGGCCGGGCCTGGGCGCCACGGCCACGCTGGAACTGCCCCTGGGGTGACGCGGGGCGGCATGCAGGACCCGCTACACCCGGCAGTGTTTCAGTTTCTGATAATCTTATCGGGCAAGACTTCCACACCGTACACGGGTGATAGGGCAAGCAACGACGAACGGCTACCTCGCCGCCGACGGAATCAAGCCGACGCCCTCCTTCAATGGTACGCTGGAACGAGTAAAAGCAGAATTTCCTTTGTTCCAAAACATTTCATGCTAGAAGGGCGCCCCGCTGACCCACACAAGCTGGTGAGGACACCTCCCACGTGGTCGACCAGAGCGCTGAACTCGAACTGTCCGATGCCCAGACCGGTGTATGGCTCGCCGAGCGCGCCGGGTACAGCCGTCCCGGTTCCTACCAGTGGGCCGAGTACCTGGACCTGTGCGGGACCGTCCGGACCGACCTGCTGACCGCCGCTCTCACGCGGGCCGCCGCGGAGTGCGAGGCGCTCCGGGTGGTCTTCGAGGAGACGGCCGATTCCCTTCCCCGGCAACGGGTCCTGGACTCCGTCGAACCCCGGGTGACCACCGTGGACTTCCGGGAGGCCCCCGATCCCGTCGCCTCGGCGCGGGCGTGGATGGCGGAGCGCCTCGCGGCGGCGGGCGAGGAGCTGTTCCTGGGTGCCGTGCTGCGGCTGGCCGAGGAGCGGCAGTGGGTGTTCCTGCGGGTGCACCACATCGCCCTCGACGGCGCGGGCATGGCGCTGCTCGTGCGGCGCGTGGCCGAGATCTACGAGTGCCTCCGGGAAGGGCTCGCCGTCCCTGGACCCGGGTGGGCCGCTCTGGCCGAGGTGACCTCGGCCGAGCAGGCGTACCGCGACTCGGCCGCGCTGGCCGAGGACCGCGAGTGGTGGCTCGCACGGCTGGCCGACCGGCCGGAGCCGGTGGTGGTCGGGTCGCGCGCCGCGCCCGCCGCCGAGTCCTCGGTGCGGTGGACCCGAGTGCTGGAGGAAGGGGAGTTCGCCCGGCTGCGGCAGGGCGCCGAGCGGTTGGGGACGCGGTGGTCCCGCGTGCTCGCCGCGGCCACCGCCGTGCACGTGCATGCCGTCACCGGGCAGCCGGACCTGCTGCTCAGCCTGCCCGTCTCCGGCCGCGCGGCGGAGGTGGACGTGCCCGCCATGACGGCCAACGTGGTGCCCCTGCGCGTCCGCGTCAACCTGGCGGGCACCGTGGGTGGGCTGCTCCAGGAGGTGTCGGCGCAACTGCTCGCCATCCGGTCGCGGCAGCGGTACCGGGGCGAACGCCTGCGGCGCGAGCTGGGGCTGCCGGAGGACGGGCGGAAGTTCTTCGGACCGGTGCTCAACATCCAGCGGTTCGACCACGTGCTGCGCTTCGGCTCGGCGACGGTGACCGTGCACAACCTCCAGGCCCCGCCGTCGGAGGACCTGTCCGTGGTGGCCTACGACCGGGCTGACGGCAGGCTGCGCCTGGACTTCGACGCCAACCCCACCACGTGCTCCCCCAAGCGGCTGCGGGAACTGGGCGAGCGGTTCGAGCACGTGCTGTGGCAGTTGGTCGAGGCCACCCCGGACACGCCCCTCGTCGACATCCAGCCCACCACGGCCGCCGAGCGCGCGCACCTGATAGATCTGGGCACCGGGGCCGCACAGGCGGCGCGAGCCAGCACGGTGCCCTCGGCCTTCGCCGCGCGGGTCCGCCAACAGCCGGAGGCCGCCGCGGTGCACTGCCCGGCGACCGGGCGGCGGCTGACCTACCGCGAGCTGGACGCGCGGGCCACCGCTCTGGCCGCCCGGCTCGCCGGGGCGGGTGCCGGACCCGGCCGCAACGTCGCGCTGCTGCTGCCGCGCTCGGTGGACCTGGTGGTCGCCGTGCTCGCCGTGCTCAAGTCCGGCGCGGCCTACGTGCCCCTGCTCGCCGAGGACCCGCCGCCCAGGCGCGCGGTCGTGCTCGCCGACTCCGGGGCCCGGCTGCTGCTCACCGACCAGGTGGACGCGACGGCCCCCGGTCTGCGCGTGCTGACCGTCAACGGCACTGGCCCGGGCGCCGCGTGCCCGGAGGTCGGCGGGGATGACCTGGCCTGCGTCATGTTCACCTCGGGTTCCACCGGCACGCCCAAGGGCGTCGCCGTCACCCACGCCAACCTGGTCGACCTCGCCGCCGACCGCTGGTGGACCGAGGGCGGAGCCGAGCGGGTGCTGCTGCACTCCTCGCAGGCCTTCGACGCGATCAACCTGGAGCTGTGGATACCGCTGCTCACCGGCGGCGAGATCGTGCTCGCCCCGCCCGGCAGGCTCGACCCCGGCGAGCTGGCCCGCACCCTCACCACCACCGGGGTCACCGGGATGTGGCTCACCGCCGGGCTGTTCAACGCGATCGCCACCCAGGACCCGCGCTGCCTCGCCGGGCTGCGCCAGGTGTGGACCGGCGGTGACGTGGTCTCCCCCGCAGCCGTGCGCGCCGTGCGGGAGGCGCTGCCCAAGCTCACCGTCGTCAACGGCTACGGCCCGACCGAGACCACCGTCTTCGCCACCCGCTACCCCGCGGGCCCGGTCACCGACGTGGTCCCCATCGGCCGTCCCCTCGACGGCATGCGGGTGCTCCTCCTCGACGCGGCCATGCGCCCCGTACCGCTCGGCACCACCGGCGAGGTCTACCTGGGTGGCGCGGGCGTGGCCCTGGGCTACCTGAACCGGCCGGGTGCCACCGCCGAGCGCTTCCTGCCCGACCCGTCCGGTCCGCCCGGTGCCCGCGTCTACCGCACCGGCGACCTGGCCCGCTGGAACGCCGACGGGCAGCTGGAGTTCGCCGGGCGCGCCGACGGCCAGGTCAAGCTGCGCGGCTTCCGGGTCGAGCTGGGTGAGGTGGACGCCGCCCTGCTGGCCCAGCCGGGGGTGCGGCAGGCCGCGACCGTGATGCGCGAGGGCCGCCTGGTCTCCTACGTCGTCGGCGAGGTCCCGGACGGGCTGCTGGAGCGGCTCGGTGAGCGGCTGCCGCCGTTCCTGGTGCCCTCGGCCGTGGTCGGGCTGGCCGCGCTGCCGTTGACCCGCAACGGGAAACTCGACCGCGCCGCCCTGCCCAACCCCGATGCCCCCGCACCCGAGCCGGTGCGCGCCACCGGCTCGGCCGTCGAGCGGACCCTCGCGAAGCTGTTCGCGCAGGTGCTCGGCCGGGCCGAGGTGCCCGTGGACGGGGACTTCTTCAAGCTCGGCGGCGACAGCATCCGGGCCATTCAGCTCGCCGCCGCCGCACAGCGCGCCGGGCTGGCCGTCAGCACCTCCGACGTCTTCCGCGCCCCGACCGTCACCGCACTGGCCCAGGGCCTCGCGCTGCCCGCCGCGCGCGGCCGCAGCCTGGCCCTCGGCGATCCCTACGATCCGATCGTGCCGCTCACACCGGTCATGCACTGGCTGCGCGGCCGGGGCGCGCCGGACAACCGGTTCGTCCAGTCGATGACCGTGCGCACTCCGGCCGGGTGCACGGCCGAGCAGGTGCGCGCCGTGGTCCAGGCACTGGTCGACCACCACGGCATGTTGCGCCTCGCACTGTCCGAAGTGCAGGGGGTGTGGGCGCTGCGGGTGCTGGAGCGCGTCACCGTTGTGCTGGACCGGCCCATCAACCTGGCCCTCGGCCACGTCCTGCACGCCACCTGGCGCGAGGATCGGCTCACGCTGACCGCGCACCACCTGTGCGTGGACGGCGTGTCCTGGCGCATCCTGCTCGACGACCTGCACACGGCCTGGGCGGCGGTCCGCGGTGGCCGCGCCCCGAAGCTGCCCGCCACCGGCACGCCGTTCCCGCAGTGGGCGCGGGCCCTGCTCCAGCACGCCCATCACCCCGACGTGCTGGCGGACCTGCCCCGCTGGCTCGCCCCGGTCGCGGACCCGCCGGTCGGCGACCGCGCGCTGGACCCCTCGCTGGACACCGAGGACACCCGGCAGTGGCACTCGATCAGCCTGGCCGCGGACTTCCTCACCAAGGCCGCGACCGCCTTCGACTGCTCGGTGTATGAGCTGCTGCTGACCGCGTTCGCGCTGGCCACCGGCCCGGTGCGGGTGGAGCTGGAGGGCCACGGGCGCGAGGAGTTCGCCGACGGTCTCGATCTCTCCCGCACGGTCGGCTGGTTCACCACGCTCTATCCCGTCCAGCTCGACGCGGGCTGTCCCTGGCCCACCGACCCTGTCGACCTGGACGGCGCGGTCGCCCGGGTGCGCGAGACCTTGAAGGGCCTGGCGCGCACCGGGTTCGGCCACGGCCTGCTGCGCCACCTCAACCCGCAGACCGCGCCGCTCCTGGCCGGGGTCCCGGCCCCTCGGTACGCGTTCAACTACCTGGGCCACTTCGACGTCAACGGAGACGGGGACTGGGCGGTGCTGCCCGAGGCCACCGTGGTCGGTGCGACCACCGGCGGATCGCTCGCGCTGGCCCACGCGGTGGAGCTGGACGCGGTGCTCGCCCAACACCCCGACGGTCCCCGGCTGGTGGCGAACTGGTCCTGGCCGGGCCGGCTGCTCCCCCGCGAGCAGATCAGCGCGCTGGCCGAACGCTGGTTCGAGGTGCTGACCGCGCTCGGCACCCGGGCCCGTGCCCGGGCCACCGGCGCGCTGCCGCTGCCGCCGCTGGCCCAGGGGCTGCTGTTCCACTCCCTCTACGACCACGACGGCGCCGACCCGTACCTGGTGCAGTTCGTCTTCGAGCTGGAAGGCGCTCTGGACGCGGCCGGGCTGCGCACCGCCCTGCACCGGCTGCTGCTGCGCCACCCGCAGCTGTCCGCCGGGGTGCGGCAGAGTCCGGCGGGCAGGCCGGTGCAGGTGGTGGACCCGGAGTTCACCGTGCCCTGGCACGACCTGCCCGCGCATGAGGACCTGGAGGCCTTCCTGGCGCAGGACCGGCAGCGGCGCTTCGACCTGGCCCGCCCGCCGCTGTTCCGCGCCGCCCTGCAACGGCGTGCCGCCGACCGGCACGTGTTCGTGCTGACCACCCACCACATCCTGCTGGACGGCTGGTCCATGCCGATCGTGGTGAAGGAGCTGTTCGGCCTGTATGCCGGGCAGCCGCTGCCCCCGGCCCCCGCCTACCGCGACTTCCTGGACTGGCTCGCCACCCGCGACCCGCACGCCGCCGAGGCGGCCTGGCGCGACATCTTGTCCACCGTGGACGGACCGACGCTGGTCGGCGGTCCCAGCAGGCGGGGTTCGGCCTCGGCCCGGCTGCGGTGCGAGGCGGACCTGCCCGCCGGGATCGCCGAGGTCGCCCGTCGGAATGGGGTGACCCCGAACGTCGTGGTGCAGCTGGCCTGGGCCGTGCTGGTGGGCGCGCTGACCGGCAGGCAGGACGTCGTCTTCGGTGCGACGGTGTCCGGCAGGCCGCCGGAGCTGCCCGGCGCGGAGGGCATGGTCGGCCTGCTGATCAACACCATCCCGGTCCGGGTCGGACTGGCCCCGGCCCGCACGGTCTCGGACGCACTGGCCGCACTGCGCGAACAGCAGCTGGCCGTGCTGGACCACCAGCATGTGGACCTGACGCGACTCCAGGCCCTGGCCGGGCAGTCGGAGCTGTTCGACACGGTGGTGGTGTTCGAGAACTACCCCCTGGAAGAGGAGGCGCTGCCTGGGCTGGTGCTGCGCAACGCGCGGGGCCTGGACGGCACACACTACCCGCTGACACTCGTCGTGATGCCCGGGGAACACGGGCGGCTGCGACTGGACCACAGCGCCGACGTCCTCGACGCCGATGGCGCGCGCCGGCTGCTCGCCCGGCTCGCCTCGATCCTCGCGCAGTTCGCCGACCGGCCGGAGGCCTCCCTGGGGGGTCTCGATCTGCTGCTGCCCGACGAGCACGAGCCGGTCTCCGCCCCGGAGACCGCGCGGCGGTGCACCCTGCCCGAGCTGTTCGAGGCCCAGGTGCGGGCACGCCCGGACGCCGTGGCTGTCACCTTCGAGGGCGAGCACCTGACCTACCGCGAGCTCAACGCCCGCGCGAACCGCCTGGCCCACCACCTCGTGGCACGGGGGGCGGGCCCGGAACGCCTGGTGGCCCTGGTGCTGCCGCGTTCGCTGGACCTGGTGGTCGCGGTGCTGGCGGTGCTCAAGTCCGGCGCGGGGTACGTGCCCATGGACCCCGACCAGCCCGAGGAACGCCTGCGGCAGGTGCTCGCCGCGGTGAAGCCGGTGCTGGTGCTCGACCGGGTTGACCCGTCGGAGGCATACCCCGAGCACGACCTCGGGCCGCGCGCGGATCCGGACGGCGTCGCCTACGTCATCCACACCTCCGGCTCGACCGGTGTGCCCAAGGGCGTGGTGGTGTCGCACCAGAACGTCGTGCGGCTGCTGGACACCACCGACCCCTGGTTCGGGTTCGGCCCCGACGACGTACACACGCTGTTCCACTCGTACGCCTTCGACGTGTCGGTGTTCGAGCTGTGGACCATGCTGGCCAAGGGCGGGCGGCTCGTGGTGGTGCCCAAGCACGTCACCCGGTCACCGCAGGAGTTCGTCGCCCTGCTGGCGCGGGAGCGCGTGACCGTGCTGAGCCAGACCCCGTCGGCCTTCTACCAACTGCCCCCGGCCGACCTGGCGCTGCGCGTGGTGGTCTTCGCCGGGGAGGCACTCGAGCTGAGCCGCATCCGCGCCTGGCGGCGGCCCGGCGGGCCGAAGCTGGTCAACATGTACGGGATCACCGAGACCACGGTGCACTCCAGCTACATCGAGCTCGATGACCCGGACGAGACCGCCAGCGTGATCGGGGTCGCGCTGCCTGACCTGCGGCTGCGCCTGCTCGACCACGCCCTGCGGCCGGTGCCGCCCGGCTGTCCCGGCGAGATCTACGTGGCCGGGCCCGGCGTGACGCGCGGCTACCTGAACCGGCCCGAGCTCACCGCGACCCGGTTCGTCCCCGACCCATTCGGTGCCCCCGGCGACCGCATGTACCGCTCCGGGGACCTCGCCCGGCGGCGCCCGGACGGCGGCCTGGTGTACCTGGGCCGTGCCGACCAGCAGGTGAAGATCAGGGGCTTCCGCATCGAGCCCGGCGAGGTCGAGCGCGTCCTGGAACGGCATCCCTCGGTGGTCCAGGCCGTGGTGCTGCCCGATGGGGACCGGCTGGTCTGCTACGCCGTGCTGACCGGCGACCTGGACGCGGCCGGACTGCGCGAGCACGCGCGGAGCGTGCTGCCCGAGTACATGGTGCCCGCGTTCGTGGTGCCGGTGCCGGCGATCCCGTTGACCGTCAATGGCAAGCTCGACCGCAGGGCGCTGCCCAGGCCGCAGTCCACGTTGCCGGTGAGCAGGCCGCCCCGCACGCCGATGGAGAAGCTGCTGTGCGCGCTGTACGCCGAAGTGCTCGACGTGCCCGAGGTCGGCGCGGAGGACAGCTTCTTCGACCTGGGCGGGCACTCGCTGCTGGCCACCCGGCTGATCAACCGGGTGCGTGCGGAAACCGGTGCGGTGCTGGGCATCCGCACCCTCTTCGACGCCCCCGTGGTGGCCGACCTGGCCCGCTGCCTGCCGGAGGGGCCCACCGCGCCGGACACCGCGTTCACCCCCGTGGCCCGGCCCGCGCACATCCCGCTGTCCGCTGCCCAGCGCAGGCTGTGGTTCTTCAGCCAGTTCGCCGGGCCCAACTCCGTGTACAACATGGCCTTCGCCACCCGGCTGCGCGGTGAGCTGCACGAGGACTCCCTGCGGGCGGCACTGCACGACGTGCTCGAGCGGCACGAGAGCCTGCGCACCAAGGTGGTCGAGGGCGGCGGCGAACCCGGCCAGCGGATCTGCTCGGCCGATGAGCTGCCCGTGCACTCGCTCGAGGTGCCCGAGTCGGCGCTGGCCGACCGGCTCGCCGAGGCCGCCGGGCACGTCTTCGACCTCACCGCCGAACTGCCCGTGCGCGCGCTGCTCTGCCGCACCGGGCCGCAAGAACACGTGCTGCTGCTCGTCCTGCACCACATCGCCGCCGACGGCTGGTCCCTGTCCCCGCTGGCCCGCGACCTGTCCACCGCCTACCGCGCCCGACTCGCCGGGAACAGTCCACAGTGGACGAACGTGCCGGTGCAGTACGCCGATTACGCGCTCCAGCAACGCAACACCGACTCGGCCCACTGGGTCGAGGTGCTGCGGGGCATCCCGGACGTGCTGCCGCTGCCCACCGACCACCCCCGGCCGGCGGTGTCCGCGCACCGCGGTGAGACCGTCGGCTTCCGGCTGGACGCCGCCCTGCACGGCCGGATCACCGAGCTAGCCCGCGCGCACCGGGCGAGCGTGTTCATGGTGCTGCACGCCGCGATCGCCAGCCTGCTGCACCGTCTCGGCGCGGGCGCGGACATCCCCATCGGCACCCCGGTCGCCGGGAGGCACGACGCCGCGCTGCACGACACCGTCGGCTGCTTCATCAACACCGTGGTGCTGCGCACCAACCTGTCCGGCGCGCCCACCTTCGCGGAGCTGCTGGCTCGGGTGCGCGCGGTGGACCTGGACGCGTTCGCCCACCAGGACGTGCCGTTCGAGCAGGTGGTGGAGGCGCTCAACCCGCCGCGCTCGTTGTCCCGGCACCCGCTGTTCCAGGTGATGCTGGCCATCCAGGACACCCCGGCCGCCGAGTTCTCCCTGCCCGGGGTGCGCGCCGAACCCGTGGCCGTGCACGGTGGGGCCTCGCGGTTGGATCTGCTGTGGAGCCTGCGCCAGGAATCCGACGGGATCGACGGGCTGCTGGAGTACAACACCGAGCTCTTCACCCCCGCCACGGCGCGACTGCTGCTGACCCGCCTCGAGCTGCTGCTGCGCGCCGCCGTCGCCGACCCGGACCGCCCGGTCACCGACCTGCCGGTGCTCGTGCCCGGTGAGCGGGAACGGCTGCTCACCCGGTGGAACGACACCGCGCGGAGCGTGCCGGACACCTCGGTGCACGCCCTGTTCGCCGAACGGGCGCGCGCCACTCCCCATGCGCTGGCGGTGGACGACCTCACCTACGGGCAGCTCGCGGAGCGGGTCGAGCAGCTCGCCGAGCAATTCCGCGCACTCGGAGCCGGTCCGGGCAGCCTGATCGCCCTGGTGTTGCACCGCACCGCCGACCTGCCCACCGCGATGCTGGCCGCCGACCTCGTCGGCGCGGCCCACCTGCCCCTGGAACCCGGGCTGCCACCGGAACGCCTCACCGCGCTGCTCGCCGACGCGCGACCGGCGCTGGTGGTGGACAACGAGAACGGACTGCGCGTCACGGCCCACCCGGGGACACCGGTGCCCGAGGACACCGCCTACGTCCGGTACACTTCTGGGTCCACCGGGCGACCCAAGGGCGTGGTGGTGCCCAGGTCCGCACGGCTCAACCTGCTGCACGCCATGCGCGAGCGGCTGGGCCTCACCCCGGCGGACCGGGTGCTGGCCTCCGCACCGGTCGGATTCGACATCTCCGAACTGGAACTGCTGGCGCCCCTGGTGACCGGGGCCGCGCAGGTGCTCGCGGACCGAGACACCGTGCGTGAGCCGGACGAGCTGCTGGCCCTGGTGGAGCGCCGCCAGGTCACCGTGGTGCAGGCGACGCCCTCGCTGTGGCACGCACTGGCCGCCCGCCGCCCGGAGTGCCTGCGCCGGGTGCGCGCGCTGATCGGCGGTGAGGCCGTGCCCGGTGGGCTGGCCGAGGAACTGCGCGGCCAGGTGTCCTCGCTGCTGGCCTGCTACGGGCCGACCGAGACCACCGTGTGGTCCACCTTGCACCCGGTCACCGGAGCCTCCGGCGCGACCGTCCCCATTGGACGTCCCTTGTGGAACACCCGCTGCCACGTGCTGGACTCGCGGTTGAACCTGGTGCCGCCCGGTGTGCTCGGCGAGCTCTACCTGGCCGGGGACGGGGTGGCCACCGGCTACCTGCGCCAGCCAGGCCTCACCGCCTCGCGCTTCCTGCCCGACCCGTACGGGCCGCCCGGGAGCCGTATGTACCGCACCGGTGACCTCGTCTCCCGGAGCGCGGACGGAGTGCTGCGCTTCCACGGGCGCACCGACGACCAGGTCAAGGTGCGCGGCCACCGCGTGGAGCTCGGCGAGGTGGAGGCGGTGCTCGCCCAGCACGCCGACGTGCACGCAGCCGCGGTGACCGTGCACCGCAAGGGAGTGCTGATCGGCTACCTGGTGCCCGCCGTCGCCGAACCGGACCTGCCCGCGATCAGCGCGCACCTGGCGCGGCACCTGCCCGACCACATGGTGCCCGCCCGGCTGGTCGCGGTGCCGGAGTTCCCGTTGAGCGCCAACGGGAAGGTGCGGCGCGACCTGCTGCCCGAACCGGACTGGTCGGTTGCCGCCGAGGTCACGGCCACCCCGGAGGAGCAGCTGCTGTGCGGGCTGTTCGCCGACGTGCTCGACCTGCCCTCGGTCCGCCCCGGCGACAACTTCTTCGAGCTGGGCGGGCATTCGCTGGTGGCGGCCAGGCTGAGCGCGCGGGTGCGCGCGGTGTTCGGCGTGGCCCTGGGCGTGCGGGACGTGTTCACCGCACCCACCCCGGCGGCGCTCGCCGCGCGCCTCGCCGGAGCGGCCGAGACGGGTCCGCTGGTGCCCCTGCGCACCGGTGGGTCCGCCGCACCGCTGTGCTGCGTTCCGGCGTTGAGCGGCCTCAGCGGTGTGTACGCGGGCCTGCTGCCCCACCTCGACGGCGAGCACCCGGTGTACGGCCTGCACACCGACAACCTGCCGGACTCGATCGAGGAACTGGCCGAGCACCACGTCACGGCACTGCGCGCCGCCCACCCCGACGGGCCCTACCACCTGCTCGGCTGGTCCTTCGGTGGCCTGGTGGCACATGCGATGGCCGTGCGGCTGCGGGAACTCGGCGCACCCGTCGGCCTGCTGGTCGTGGTCGACTCGGTCGCGGGTGCGGTGGCCGAGGCGGGGCCGGTCGAGGAGCGGATCAACCGGCTGCTGGGCCGGGACAGCGCGCCGCTGGCCGCGGTGGCGCGCAACAACGAACGGCTGCTGCGGGCCTACCGACCGCCGGTCTACCCGGGTGACGTCGTGTACTTCAACGCGGCGGGCGGCTCGAACCACGAGCGGTGGCGGCCGCACGTCGGCGGGCGGCTCACCGTGCACCAGCTGGCCGCGGCGCACCACGAAGTGTTCCAGCCCGAGCACGTGGCCGAGGCCGGCGCGCTGCTCCGGAACGAACTGAGGAGGAACCGATGATTGATCACCTGCCCGCCGGAGCCCGAGTGGTGGTGCGGCTGCCCAACGGACCTGGCCTGGCCAAGGCCCTGCTCGGCTGCTTCGAGCGCGAACTCGTCGCGGTGCCCCTGCACCCGCGCAGCACGGACACCGCGGTGCGCGGCATCGTCGACCGGGTCGCCGCCTCCGCCGTGCTGGACGAGCACGGGCTGCACGACACCGGCCATCCCGCCGCGCACCCGGATGCCGAGGGCCTGGCGTTCCTGATGTTCACCTCGGGCTCCACCGGCCCGCAGAAGGGCGTCATGCTCAGCCGGAAGGCGGTGCTGGGCAACGCGGCCAAGACCGCCGCGCTCCACGGGCTCACCCCCGACCGGCCGCACGGCACCTGCCTGCCGCTGTACCACTGCAACGCGCTGGTCATGTCGTTGCTGGGCACGCACCTCACCGGCGCCCCGCTGGTGCTGCACAACGGCGCGGACCCGGCCGGGTACTTCGCCGCGCTGCGTGCCGCCAGGGCCCGGACGGCCTCCATCGTGCCCGCGCTGCTGGCCGACCTGCTGGAGGTCGCACCGGAGTGGCCGGAGGACCTGGAGTACCTGATCACCGCGGCCGCGCCGCTGACTTCGGACCTGGCCCGCCGCTTCCACGACCGCTACGGCCCGAGGCTGCGCCAGGGCTACGGCCTGACCGAGGCGATGAACTTCAGCTTCACCACGCCCCTGCTCGACGAGGCCGCGTTCACCCGCCAGTACCTGGACCAGCACCCGCCGGTCGGCGTGGCGCTGCCGGAGACCGAGCTGCGGCTGGTCGACGGCGAGGTGTGGGTGCGGACCCCGGACATGATGCGCGGCTACTGGCAGGACCCGGCGGCCACGGCGGCGGCGCTGACCGAGGACGGCTGGCTGCGCACCGGGGACCTCGGTGAGCTGCGTGAGGGCCTGCTGGTGCTGCGGGGCCGGGCAGGGGAGCGCATCAACCGGGGAGGGGAGAAGTACCACCCCCTGGACGTCGAGCGGACCTGGCGCGAGGCCGGGCTCGGCGGGCGGTTCGCGGCGGTGGCCGTCGCCGAACCCACGCTCGGCCACGAGATCGGGCTCGTCGCCACGGACCAGCCGGTGGAGGCCGTGCGCGCGGTGTGCGAGAACAACCCGCTGCGGCCCGCCTCGGTGCAGTTCGGCGGATTCCAGGCCACCTCGACGGGCAAACCCCAGCGCAAGGCCATGGGCCGCTCGCTGGTCGCGCTGCGGTACGCGCCCGCCCGGTACGAGCGGCTGCTGCGGTACGCCTCGGCCACCGCGCACGATCTGCTCCGCTCCGGTGTGGACGATGCCGGGCTGCGAGCACTGGCCGGGCACGTGAACGAGCCCGCGCGGGAAGGGGAGGAGGCGGTGTTCGAGGCGCTGGAGTTCATGCTCGCCCACTGGCACCGGCGTGCCGACCCCGAGCTGGCGGAGGCGAAAGCCCGCTGGCGCGAGCAGTTGATCACCGAATGGCCACTGGCCGGGTACGCCGAACTCGCCGAGCGCCTGCGCGAGGCCCACCCGGACGCGGTGGTGTCCAGCCACCTGCCCACGAGCACGACCCCCGACGGATGCCCGTGGGCACTCGGCCCACTGCTGTCCTTTTTGGATTACCCCACCCAGGAGCCGGGCGGCCGGTGGCACGGGCTCGCCAGGCTGCGCGAGACGGGCTTCGCCGTCGTCGGCTGCGCACTGCTGCGCGCGGGCCGCCACGACCTCGGCGGCGTTCTGTGGGCCCACACCCCGACCAGCGGAAACAGAGGCAACGAATGAGCAGGATGAAGCAGGTCCCCGACCACGAGGACGAGGTATTGGACCTGGAACGCCACCAGGACCCCGGCCGCAACTGCATCACCCCGGTGGTGCGGCTGCCCCCGGAAGTCGCCCTGACCGTCGTGACCGCACTCGCCGGGCTGGTCCGCCACGCCCACCGGCGGGAACACGAGTCCCCCACACCGCCCCGCGCGCTGAGGGAGGCGCAGTCGTTCGAGGAGGGTGACGTGTTCATGCTGGCCCCCCCCTTCGAGGGCTACTTCGCCGACCGCTACCTGATGGACTTCTACGACACCCGGGAACGCGGCATCTGCTCGCGCATGCACCTGCACACCGGCCTGCGCTTCGTGCGCATGATGACCGGCCCGGACACCACCATCCGCGTCTCCAGCCTGTCCCCGCTGACCGTCCGCTCCCGCCCGGACTGGACGACCCCGCTGCAAGCCTTCGTCGACCGCCTGCCGGACACCCCGGAGGGCGTGCACCGGGACCGGTACAACGTCGTCGTGCCACCGAACTCCTGGGTGGACATGCAGATCCCCCGGGGCGTGTCGCACCAGTTCAACGCGGTCGGGCCCCATGCCGTGATCGACTCGGTGCACCCGGAGGAGTCCATTGAAACCCTTCGCGAAGGCATGTCCGGTTACCGCATGATGGCGCAGACCATCTTCCTGGCGGAGCACCGCAGTTCAGCCGCCACCTGCGAGGACACCGGCGACGGGGGCTGAGGGCAGAAGAGCAGCAAGGAGCCCCCCACCGCGTATAGGCAGGAGAGAGGCCGTGTGGAGGGGGAGGGCTGGAGCAGAGGGGCCGAGGAGGGCTGCGGACAGGTGCCGGCCGAGCAGTGCGCCGGGCCGATGCAGAGGCCAGGCAGCCTGCTTGGGCATGCCTGTCCAGGCCAGCCTCCCATTAGAGGCGCGGCAGGGGCACCAGGTCTCTGGGCTGTGGAGGGGTAAGCCTCAACACCAAGCGCCCTGGGGTGGCGCTCGCGCCGGGGTCAGGCTCGCACCTGTCGTAGGCCGTCCCAGGTGCTCCAAAATCGCTCTCACCCCTCCCGTTTGCTTCACGTCCGCCAGCACCCGCCGCCTTCCTCCACACCTGAAGCAGGCGAACACGTCCAAGTCGGACGTCCTGCTGAGCAGCTCGGCCCAGTTCACTCGCGGTGTCCTCTCCTTCAGCGGCTCCTTGCTGGCCGCTGCCTGGAGCGCCTCGTTCGCCTCCTCCGCACCTGCTTGGGTGAACTCCCCGGGAGCGGGACAGTCGAGGTGGAAGAAGGCGCTACTGTGGCGTGACTGAGGCCGTCCATGTCGAGGTTGAGTGAGGTTCAAGCGCAGGGACGCACCGAGCGCGGAGTGTCGAACCTCAAGTCAGCACACTGCCAATTCCAGGCTCCTTGCCCCCTCGCTGAGCGGGCTGCTTATCTGCGTGAATTGTCTTCGTGAGATCAGATGCTTACAAGTTTCTCATGGTCATGCCATCGCAGCCATCTGGCCAGCGTGCGCTTTCCGAGGTTGCCAGGGATTACGAGCGTGCGGAGATTTCCGCCCTTTGGGTTCACGATTTAGAAAGCAAGCGACACATCCTCGCGTTCGCGGTGGTCGAGCTATGCCCCCGTGAGCAGGAACCTTCGGTGTTGCTCCAGGACGAAGACAAGAAGGGCAAGCTGATTCCGATGAAGAGGGAAGTCCTGGGTCCACGCCGCACGGCCTATGTCACCCGGATTCTGCTCGATGATCCACTTGCAGCGGTGGACTTCTACCGGGGACGCTCGGGGACTTGGCCATTGCTAGGCTCCAGCCAGCAGGTGTGCTTGGAGTCATTGGGACCACTGGAGGAAATCCCCCCCTCCGAAATTCCCCGCCTCGTCACGAACAGTGGTGGTTCCACGCCACCAGGCGCCATGCTTCCCATGCGTCATGGAACCTCCCGCCTCTATTCTCGCCTTGATCCAGGGAGGCATCTCCAACAGTTTCTCCAGCATCGGGAATTGGAAGTGCTGGGACACTTCGCCCAAGAGACGCTGGGCGTGGATCTCCTTAGCTACTCCGAATATCAAGGGGCCATCCTGCTGTGCGCCTCCAATCCGCTGCTGCGCGGTATAGAGGAGTGGCTCGCATCGGATGAGCGTCATCTGGTCGTGGAGTTCATGGAGCGTGACGGGTGCTCGGTTCAGGGGTGTTGGTTCGAAGTGACGGAGATTCACCCGTCGGGAGATGGCTTCAACCTGCGGTGTCAGGTGACGGCCTCCTCACTCATCCTTCCTATGCCCAGCCGACCCAGAACCCAGCGAACACGGCTGTTCGACCCCTTCGGTGACTGCATCCACGAGTCCACCGGGACCTTTCTGACGTCCGTCAATATCGAAATGGAACTGGGGGGACACGTTCGCGATTTCAGGTTCCAGTTGCGAGATGGCACGGTCGAGCATCACAAAATCGAGACGGTGACAGCCGATCGGCGGCAGTCTCAAGAGAAGGAGCGCACAGTCGAGCAACTCCTGCGTGAGGCACAGGAGAAGCGTGAGTTAGAGAATCTCGAGCAGAGCCGCACCTTTGTCTATTTTGAGGGGGGCGAGGGCTCCAAGCAGCGCGCGGTAGCGATTGTTCGACAGTTGTTGAGTAAGGCACGGCACCGGTGCATTATCTGCGATCCGTATCTCGCTGCGGATGACGTGGCGAGGTTCACTCCGTTCGTGCGGGTCAAGCGCCTTCCCATCCAGCTCCTTGGCGCGAGGTTCTTCCTCAAGCAGAAGCTCCAGAGGGATACGGAGGAGACCGAAGGAGACCTGCTCGTGAAGCGCCTGCGCGAAATCGATGCGCTGGATCCGTCACTCACGCTCCAGTGCAGGGTCATGCGAGGTAGCCAGAAGAGTCCTGTTCACGACCGCTTCCTGGTGGTGGACGACGAAGTGTATTTGCTTGGCAGCTCTCTCAATGAGTTTGGTTCGCGAGCCACGACTCTTTTCAAGATTCCGGATCCGTTACGAATCATCACCGCCCTGCAATCTTTGTGGGGCGACCCAAAGCGCACCTTCCCCATCGAGGAACTCCGGGTGACCCCTGCCGACCCAGAGGAGAACGATGAGTCCGGTATTTGAGTGGAGGAGGATGCCATGAAGAAAGATCCTCGCCTCGAGTTCCAGCAACCTTGGGAACTGCGTCGTCTGGCAGAGGTCGCTCAGGCAGACGCCGATGTTCGCGCCCTCCATCCGGACTCGGAGTGGAGCACGCTCGTCGCGCCCCTGGTGAGACTCGTCCGCCGGCTCGCCGCAGGTGAAACGATGCTGGTCGCACCCCCAGTTCCTTCAGGGCTTTCTCCTGCACTGGCCACTCCCTGGAAGACGCTCACGTCCATGCTGTTGAGTGGGGAGTTTCATGGGAGCACAGAGAAGGAAGTCCGTGTTCTCGTCGAGAGACTGTGCGTGGCCCTGGCAGCCGATCCGGGGCTTGGCCTCGCGGAGTGGCTACGGCTCTCCCAGGAACTCGATCGCGTCGATGGAGGAATTATATTTCTCGACCAACTCACTCTGGACCTGCTTCGTGCGCACGAGCAGGAACTACAGATCCTTCCCGCCCACACGAGCCCTCTGGAGCTTCTTTCTACGCATGGGCCCCTGAGTGAGCCCGGCGTGGGGGAGCGCTACCTCGGTGAGTTTTCCGAGCGAGAACGGGCATCCACGGACCGCTGGGACTGGTTGACTCAGGTCAAACGGGCTACAGATTGCTTCTTCCAGGATCCGCTCAGGAGGCAGGTGCACTTATTAGACAGGTTGGGGGGACGCCACTGGCTTCAGTTTATGCGTGCGCTGCCTCACACGCTTCTTCGCGTGGCATCCCTCTATTGGACGCTTCAATCCCCGGATGTGGCACATGAAATGGTGGAACTCTCAATCGAGGAGGCAGTGGACGGCGAGCCAGTTCACGAAGAAGTACTGGTGCTCCTAGTTCAACACACATTCAAGCTGTGGAACCATATCCATCGCAATCTGGTAGAAGCCGCCTCTGGACGGTTTCTCGTGGACTCGGAATCTCCCGAGTCCATTGAGCGAGCGCGTGCGGCCGAGAAGGACTGGCGTGAGCGAGAACTCCCCGAGCGCGCCCAGGCACTCGCAGGATGTCTTCTTCGGCGAGGAGCGAAGGACACGGGCCTCAAGGTCGGGGCGTTGGCACTCCGACACCTGTTCGTCCGTACCCACCAGGAACCTTACCGAGAACCCGAAAGTGAAACGACGCCCATCATCCGTGCAGCCCTCGTACAAGGCTTCGCGACATCAGGGCGGTCGCTGAGCGAAATTGTCAGCGCCATTCTCGGTACACAGACCATCAAGCCCGCGCTTCTCTCGGCAGCATGCGTCGTGGAGGACTTGAGTTCTTTTTCTGAACTGGAGCGGGTCGAACAGGCGGAACGGATATGGAACGCCTATGGACAGCAACTGGAGACGGAAGACTATTTCCTGAATGGGCCTCTTGAAGCGGATGAGCAACAACTTGCGCTTGCGCTTGGTTCGATGCTGGCGAGACAGCTAGCCCCCGAGACAAACTTCGCGGCACGGTTCGTGTCAGTAAGGCGTCCAGCGGAGGGATGGAAGGCGGATTACAGTCAGTTTCTCCGAACAATCCAGAACGTGCTGCACCTGCTGATCGTCGGCGCCATGGCAAGTACGTACTGCAAACAGAGGGGCCAGTCAGGGCAGGCGCTCTTTCGGCTCGTCTGGGACAAACTTCATTCCTGGCTTCGCACTCCTCTGCCTGGGACCACCGACGACAACGTGCAGCGTGCGCTTGCTCATGTGTGGGCTCGACTGTGGGTCATGGAGGGGCCGACCGCTACCGGGATGGCGCTCGCAGCACTGCGCCGGTTGGATCATCTGGAGTGGCTCCTGCTTGTCGCCAAGAATTTGAGAGACAACATGGCCCGGTTTGGTGGACCCAATCGCCTGCCCACAGAACTCCAGGAAGTCATTTGGAGCCGCTTCGAACGCATGTTTCCTGTACTCAAACTCAAAAGGGCGGTGACCCCGGAGCAGGCTGCGCGGTACGAGCGGGATGCGATTGAACTCACCCCGGATGTGCGGCGTTCCTCTGGCAGCGGTTAGGGTTCTCGCGTCCTCACTGGTAGGCGGATGGCTCGGGGAGGGGCAGGCCGAAGGCCACGATGCACGTGCGGGCCTGCTCGGCGAGCTGAGGCGGCGTATAGGCAGGAGAGAGGCCGTGTGGAGGGGGAGGGCTGGAGCAGAGGGGCCGCGGACGGGTGCCGGCCGAATCGCGCCTGGCGCGAAGACGCCATGAAACCTCGTGAGGTTTACCCGAGGCGGAGGCACCAGGGACGCCACACGCCGTAAAAGCTCCAGCCCGGTGAAGAGCAGGTGCGTGGTGCCGTCGGGCAGCGGGCGCTTCATCCGCCAGGTGATGTGGCCATCCTCTGCTCATGACAAACGCTCTAGTGTCAACGCGCCGCGCGCCCCGTAGCGGCACAGCCGCTCCAGGCCCTGCCTGTCGTTGGCATGCAGATGCGTGTTGGCGTGCAGGGAGAAGCCCTCCAGCAAGGCGCACCGGCCGAGTGCGGAGGCACCCGAGGTCCCTCCGCTCTCCTGATGGAGTGCTACGCCGCTACTTCAAGAGATAGGCCCCCGTCTGCTGGTTGGCCCCGTCGATCCAGCGGTGGAAGGCGAAGTCGTCGCGGCCGTCGCCATCGAGGTCGGCGAACACGGCTCCCAGCCAGCCCACGGAGTCCGCGGTGATGTGGAAGGGCGGGGTGAACTGTGGCGCCCACTCCCAGCCATTGCCGGTGTTGAGGTAGGCCCCCGTCTGCTGGTTGGCCCCGTCGATCCAGCGGTA
The DNA here is from genome assembly GCF_044360685.1 of Cystobacter fuscus. Classification (GTDB taxonomy): domain Bacteria; phylum Myxococcota; class Myxococcia; order Myxococcales; family Myxococcaceae; genus Cystobacter; species Cystobacter fuscus_C. Next base: position 5,077,080 of record NZ_CP043491.1, read on the forward strand.
GTAGGCGAGGTCGGCCCGGCCATCGCCGTTGAGGTCGGCGAAGCGGGCACCCAGGTCGCCCACGCCGCTGTCCGCAGTGATGTGGAAGGGCGGTGTGAACTGGGGAGCCCACTGCCAGCCGCTGCCGGTGTTGAGGTAGGCCCCCGCTTGCTGGTTGGAGCCGTCAATCCAGCGGTAGAAGGCGAAATCGGCCCGGCCATCGCCGTTGAGGTCGACGAAGCGGCCACCCAGGTCGCCCACGGTGTCCGAGGAGAGATGGAAGGGCGGAGTGAACTGAGGCGCCGACTGCCAGCCGCTGCCGGTGTTGAGGTAGGCCCCCGTCTGCTGGTTGGAGCCGTCAATCCAGCGGTAGAAGGCGAAGTCGTCGCGGCCGTCGCCATTAAGGTCGGCGAACGCGGCTCCCAGCCAGCCCACGGAGTCCGCGGTGATGTGGAAGGGCGGAGTGAACTGAGGCGCCGACTGCCAGCCGCTGCCGGTGTTGAGGTAGGCCCCCATCTGCTGGTTGGACCCGTCAATCCAGCGGTAGTAGGCGAGGTCAGCCCGGCCATCGCCATTGAGGTCGGCGAAGCGGGCGCCCAGGTCGCCCACGGTGTCCGAGGTGATGTGGAAAGGAGGTGTGAACTGGGGCGCCGACTGCCAGCCGCTGCCGGTGTTGAGGTAGGCCCCCATCTGCTGGTTGGACCCGTCGATCCAGCGGTAGTAGGCGAGGTCGGCCCGGCCATCGCCGTTGAGGTCGACGAAGCGGCCACCCAGGTCGCCCACGGTGTCCGAGGAGAGATGGAAGGGCGGAGTGAACTGGGGTGCCGACTGCCAGGCGCTGTTCTGCGCGAGGTACAACGCCTTCAGCGCGGTGATGTCGCTGGAGGCGAACTCGCCTGTCTCGGCAGAACGGAAGCAGGAGTTCATGATCGAGCCGCCGACGTTCGCCGTGGTCGGCGTGCCCGGGATGTGGATGGCGCCGACGCCAGCGTCGCCCTCGTTACCGCCGGAGCCGCAGCTGATGCTGCGGTTGTAGTAGTCCGTGTGGCGGAACCCGATGGTGTGGCCGATCTCGTGCGTGATGACGTGCTCGATGACGTCGACGCTGTACGAGGCGAGTCCGGCACCGATGTTGATCGTCGAGTACGGCAGCCCGCCCGACGGGAAACCGGCGGATCCTCCCACCATGCCCGGCTGGAGCACCGCGTTGATGGTGAAGCTGCAGCCGGTGCTTGGCGTGCGCGCCATGGCGAAGGTGAGTGGCAGCTCGTCGTAGTTCTGGATGGCCAGATCGAGCGCCGTGCTGAACGCGCCGGTGAACGTCGAGCCGTTGATGCAGATCTTCGACAACGACGTGCTGATGAGGTTATTGGTGCGGTATTGCTCCTGGGTGGTGTCGCCGGTTCCGAGCATCTCACGCGACGCGCCCAGGGATACCTCGGCGTCCCGCCCGACGTAGACCTTCCCGTCGACGATCATGATGTCATTGGCAGGGAACCCGGCCTTGACCAGATTGCCGACGATCTCCTGCGTCTCATCGGGTTGTCCGGAGCACCCGAACGTCAACGCAATACATCCCGCCGCAAGTACGACGCTTCTTGGAAACATGGAAACCCCTTGGTGAACGCATCTCCGGGATCGCTGCCTCGTGGCGACCTCCCGGCAACGCGTTGCTAGCGCAACGGAATGGCTTTTGCCATAAGCGACTAGTCCGAACTTCGATGCCAAGGACCGGCTGCCGGGCACCGGCTACCGCGGATGCTTGAGCCCGGTCAGCCCGCGAGGGAGTATGTCTGTTCGCGCACCTGGAAGGTGACGGACGGCGCCACCGCCTCGTTGGCGAATTTCGTCAGGCCGCTGATCGCGAGATACAACTGCGCGGCGGCAAGCCATTCGCCGCCGCGCACACTCTAGCTCAAGAGGTCATGGGTGAGATGGGGGCCTACGAATCGGCTCACTCTTCTCCTGGCCGCGTCTGGATGAGCCGGCCGCTCACCACCAGGCCATAGTCCGCATCCACCTCCGCCGTCTCCAGGTGGGCGTCCTGGACGATCTCGTCGCCCAGCACCTCCACCTTCCACGTGCCGGTCGCCGGGTGTGACCCGCAGCGACAGATCGTTCACGCGCGCGTGGGTCGCGCCCACCGTGCCCATGGGATTCTGGGCTGGGGCGGCTCAAGTCTCAACACCAGGCGCCCTGGGGGGGCGCTCGTGCCAGGGTCCGGCGCGCACCTGCCGGGGGCCATCCCAGGTGCTCCCCAATCGCGCTCACCCCTCCCGCCTGCTTCACGTCCGCCAGCACTCGCCGCCTGCCTCCCCACCTGACGCAGGCGAAGCCCGTCCACCGCGAATGCCCTGCGCAGCAGCCCTGCCTGGTCTACTGGCGGCCTCCTGTCCTTGCTCGCCCCTGCCTCCGGCGCCACGCTCGCCTCCTGTGCTGCTACCTGGGGGCGCGTCACGCTCCTCTCCTCCCCTCCTGCTTGGGGGCGATCCTTGGTTCGCACCCGGGGCGGGATGTCCTCCTTCTTCCTCGGATTTCCAGTTGTTACTCATTTTTTGGTTTTCAACGGATGAGAAGACGAAGTAGGGAGGTCCTGCCATTTTCTCATGGAGGAAGTTCGATGAGCCCGCTGTCGCGGAACACGAGCCGTGCGCTGGCGCTCCTGTCTACCCTGTTGGTAGCGAGCGCCTTCGCGGCTCCAGCAAAGGATCAGACCCACGCCTCGCGCTACATGCCGCCTGGAGACCCGAACCTCGATCCCAACTGGGATTGGACGGGGAGCGGGCCTGGGCACACCATGTACTACTCGGTGAATGGGTCCACGCCGCTCCGGCTGGACAACGTGCAACTGCCCTTCTACACGGCGGGCCATCCGCTCAGCACCGACCAGAAGGACATGTACAAGCAGGACGGGTGGGTGCTGGCGTACCGGGACTTCGGTACGCCGACCGATGCGCCCGCCATGCCCTTCTTCGCCCTGTACAACAAGTACCGAGGCACGCTGAGGGTCATGTTCTACAACGCGCCCAACGTGGCCTACTCGTTCTACCGGGTGGACCTGGCCTTCCGCAGCACCTCGGCCACGGGCGCGCTGCTCACGTTCTCCGACTCGCAGAAGGCCACCACCGGCGATTACGACAAGGCCAAGCGTGACTCCTTCATGGGCCGCATCGCGCAGTTCCGCGGCTGGGCCTATGCGGACTTCACGGTGTTCGGCTACGACCCCAACCTCCACCCTGATTCCAAGTTCCGGTTGGAGATCTGGGGAATCGACGAAGGGCAGATCCAGCTCAACTCCACCCAGTTCACGCTGAGCGAGGTGGTCACCGACGCCAATCCCTCGGCCTCCGGCAACGGTGGCGCCAACCTGATGGATGCCTTCAACAAGGGGCAGAAGTTCTACAACAACGTCGGCAGCGTCAAGAAGTCGCTTCAGGACGTGGTGACCAAGACGCCAGGCAACCCGTGGTGGAAGCAGACCGTGCAGAGCGTGCTCGGCTCGTCGATCGCCACGGTGGCCCCCTACATTGGAGGCCTCATTGGCTTCGTGTCGTCCTTCATCGGCGGCAAGTCCAAGCCCGCTCCCCGCGAGCCGCTCAACTTCCAGGGCTCCCTGCAGATGAGCGGCACCATCTCCACCACCCGGCAGATCTTCGCCACGGACCTGGCGCTCGTCCAGGGCCCCACCGCGCCTGACTTCTACCGCCCGCTGAACCCCATCACCTGGGGCCTCTTCAACCTGACCCAGAAGCCCCTGCTGCGCGCCCTGGTCTACCGGGACGAGTGCATCGATGATTACGGCATGCTGCGCTACTGCGAGCAGGACTATGGCTTTGCGTTGGGCAATCTCCAGTACGTGTTCAATCCGAACGCGGGCGTGACGCTCAAGTCCATCAAGGCCGCGTTCACCTATTCCTCGGGCCCCTCGAGCTTCGTGGCTCCGGCCGATCTGGGCGGCTCCTATTATTACCGGGCGGACTACTGCAACAACAACCAGCTCTGCTGGGAGTCTCGATACGGTGATTGGCCCCAGGCCGTCGGTCTCGAGCTGGTGTTGCAGGTCAACTCGCCAACCCTGCACTCGGACTCCGAGATCGTCGTCTACAAGGTGTTCTCGTCGCTCGACTACAGCTACGAGTACCAGTGATAGAACGGCCAGGTGATTTGGCAATGGACACCGCTTCTGGTTGCAGGGGCGGTGTCGCTCGGGGAGGAGCTGGCCGCTGAGGCTGTTCTGCTGCTGGTAGGCCGCGTCGATGTCCGCATGGGCCTGAGCCACACACTCTTGAGAATGCCTTCGATCATCGACATGCGGGCGGTTCGAGACGTGGACTCGTCCTCCGGACCGAACTCCTTTCCAGGACAGACCGCAATCAGCCGGTCGATGGCTTGCCGGTCGATGGCTTGCCGGTGGTGTAGACCGCCAGTTGAGCGTCGAAGGCTCGCTTGTAGGCGGGCCGCGCCTCGCCGCGGGCGACATAAGCGGCCAGGTTCGGGTATTCGTCCAGAATGCCCGATGATTTCAGCCTGAGCAGCACCGACACCATCATCAGGTCGCCCGCGCTGAACGCACCATCGAGCCAATCGGCGTCGCCCGGACGATCGGAAAGTTGTTTCAACCGGTTTCGGACACGCTCCTCGACCAGAGGCAGGCGCTCCACATGCCAGGGCTTGTCGCCCTCCAGCAGACTGGCGGTTTCGAGTTCAAGGACCGGCGGCTCCACCGTGTTGAGCGCGGCAAGCATCCATGTGATCGCGCGCGCCCGCGCGTTGGCATCCTTCGGCAGCAGACCCGCATGGCGCTGGGCGATGTGGAACACGATCGCCCCTGTCTCGAACAGGGCGAGATCGCCTTCCTCATAGGTCGGAATCTGGCCGAACGGATGAAGCGCCAGATGCGCGGGTTCCTTCATCGCACGAAACGAAACAAGGCGAACCTGATAGGGTTGGCCCACTTCCTCGAGCGCCCAGCGAACTTCACGTCCGCCAGCACCCGCCGCCTGCCTCCCCACCTGACGCAGGCGAAGCCCGTCCAAATCGAACGTCCTCCCGCGCAGCTCGGCGAGAGTCCACTCGGGTGTCCTCTCCCTCATCAGTTCCTTCCTGGTTGCCGAACGTCCTCCCGCGCAGCTCGGCGAGAGTCCACTCGGGTGTCCTCTCCCTCATCAGTTCCTTCCTGGTTGCTGCCTCCAGCGCCACGCTCGGCATCCTCGGTGCGCATGCCGCGCATCCGCGCGAGCACGTCCTCATGGCTCATTCCCCGCGAGGCCGGGCGGGGGTTCGCCGCCCGCGCCGCTTAGAGCGCGATCACGAGCTTGCCGAAGAGCTCGAGCGAAGCTTGTGCCCGGTACGCGTCCCGGGCGTCCTCGAACCGGAACGTGCGGGCGATGGGCGGCCGGAGCCGGTGCTGGTCGATCACCCGCGACAGCTCGTCGTACATCTTCGTGCTGCCCACGGCGATGCCTCGCAGGGTGGCGCCCTTGAACAGCACCTGCGTCGCGACGGACGGAGCGTCTTCCAGGGACATCAACCCCACGAGCGCCACTTCTCCCCCCGGACGGATGGCCGTCAGGGATTGAGGCAGGGAGGACGTTCCATTCACGTCGATCACCTTGTCGACTCCGCCGGTGCGCTCGAAGATGGCCCGTCCCCAGTCCGGGGTGTCCCGGTAGTTGACGCCCTCGTGGGCTCCCAGGGAGATCATCCGGCGCAGCTTGTCGTCCTGACTGGAGGTCGCGAAGACCCGGGCACCCGCCGCGCGTGCCAGGAGCAGGGCGAAGAGGGACACGCCGCCACTTCCCAGCACCAGCACCTGGCTGTCCGGCCCGAGGGGCCTGCCGCCGTGGAGGGCGTTCCAGGCGGTCACCGCGGCGCAGGGCAGGGTGGACGTCTCGGCGAAGTCCAGGCTCTCGGGAGCCCGCGCGAGCCGACTGGCGGGCAGGACGACACACTCGGCCAGCATCCCGTCCGTGTCGTGTCCGCCCAGGCCGTAGTCGACCTCGGTGGGCTGCGCATCGTGCCAGTTCTTGAAGAAGTACGGTGTTACCCGGTCGCCCACGCGCCACGTCTCTACCCCGGGGCCCACCGCGTCGACCTCACCGGCTCCATCCGATACGGGGACGAGGTCCCGCTCCAGCAGCCGCATCCCCGGGAAGCCCTGGAGCACGAGCCGGTCCCGGTAGTTGAGGGACACCGCGCGGACGCGGATGCGGACCTCACCCGGACCGGGGACCGGCATCGGCACGTCCTCGAGCACCATCCCCTCCACCGTCGTGGCGCCCGCCTTCAATGTCCAGCGACGCATCAGATGCCCCCCTGGACGGTCATCCCGCCGAAGATGCTCCGGTTCACGGCGGCCTCGAAGAGGGGGTAGGGGTAGACGGGTGCGAGCGCGCTCACCTCATCCAGGGCGCGCAGGTGCTCCTCGGACAGGCGCAGACTCAATGCGGCGAGGTTGTCCTGCAATTGCTCGCGCCGGCTCGCGCCGAGGATGAGCGAGGACACACCCGGCTTCGCCAACGCCCAGGCGAGCGCGACCTGGGCCATGGGGCGTCCGACCTCGCCGGCCACGCCGCGCAGCACGTCGAGCACCCGCCAGTTGTGCTCGGTGAACTTCGAGTTCCCGAAGGGATTGGGCCCGGTGAGCCGCCCCTCGCCCGAGGCGCCCTGGGACTCGCGCTGGTATTTGCCCGCGAGGAAGCCCGCGGCCAGGGGACTCCACGGGGTGATGCCCAGACCGCATTCACGCGCGGCGGGCACATGCTCCCGCTCGATGGAGCGCTCGGTGAGCGAATACTCCAACTGGAGGGCGATGGGCCCCGGCAGGGCGTGCGCCCGCGCCAGTGTGGCGGCCTTCGCGGCGTACCAGGCGGGCACGTTGGAGAAGCCGAAGTAGCGGAGCTTCCCGGCGCGCACGAGATCGCCGAGCGACTGGAGCACCTCCTCCACCGGCGTGACGGTGTCCCACGCGTGCAGCCAGTACAGGTCCACGGAGTCGACGCGCAGCCGGCGGAGCGAGCCTTCCAACGCGCGCTGGATGTTCTTGCGCCCGTTGCCTCCGGCGTTGGGATTGCCGGTGCTGGAGTTGAAGGTGAACTTGGTGGCGAGCACGAGCCGGTCGCGCAGGGAGCGCTCGGCGATGTACGCGCCGACCAGCTCCTCGCTGCGTCCTCCCGCGTAGACGTCGGCGGTGTCGATGAAGTTGCCCCCCGCCTCCACGTAGTCGTCGAAGATGGCGCGGGAGCTGTCGTCGGACGAGCCCCATCTCGGGGTGCCAAAGGTCATGGTGCCCAGGCAGAGCGGGCCGACGATCAATCCAGAATGGCCGAGAGGCCGGAAGGCGGTGGGGTTCATGCCGCGCAACATGGCGCGTGCCAGGGCCGTCGAGTAGATAGCCAGGTCGGCATGAGGCTGTGAGGTGCATGCAGCAATGAAGCGCAACGAGATGAACGACCTGGCGGCGTTCGTGGCCGTCGCCGAGGAGAAGAGCTTCACGCGCGCGGCGGCGACGCTGGGCATGTCCCCCTCGGCCTTGAGTCATGCGATGCGGGCCCTGGAGGGCCGTCTGGGCTTGCGGTTGCTGACACGAACGACTCGCAGTGTGTCGACCACCGAGGCGGGAGAGCGTCTGCTCCTGACGCTGCGGCCGGCGTTCGAGTCCATCCAGTCGGAGCTGACGGCGCTGGGCGCGATGCGGGACAAGCCCGCGGGCACCGTGCGCCTCACCACGTTCCGCTATGCCGCGACCCGCGTGCTCTGGCCCATCCTGCCCCGATTCCTGGAGGCCCATCCGGACATCCGCTTCGAGCTGACGCTCGATGATGGCCTGACCGACATCGTCGCCAGCCGGTACGACGCGGGCATCCGGTTCGGCGGTGCTCTGGAGAAGGACATGATCGCCATCCGGGTAAGCCCGGACGTGCGGATCGCGGTCGTGGGCTCCGCGGCCTACTTCGCCCGGCATCCCCGGCCCACCACCCCCAAGGAACTCGCCGGACATCGCTGCATCTCCTACCGGATGACGACCCTGGGCGGCTTGTACCCCTGGACCTTCGAGCGGGACGGTCACTCCCTTCAATGGAAGCCCGATGGAGCGCTCGTCTTCAATGACGACGACATGATCCTGACGGCCGCCCTGATGGGCCAGGGGCTCGCGTATGTCCTCGAGGATGTGGCCGCCGAGCACCTCGCCCGGGGTGATTTGATCCGCGTCCTGGAGGCGTGGTGCCCGGTATGGCCCGGCTGCCATCTCTACTACCCGAGCCGTCGTCAGCTCCCGCCCGCCCTGGCCGCGCTGATCGAGGCCCTGCGCCTGGCGTCGGCCCCGGAGCGGCCGTCCCGGACACGGAAGCGGGCCCGGTCGGGGGATTGAATCCGTTCCCTGTACTCCACTGCTTGGGTGACCAGAAACGGCCGCGGTTTCGCGCCTGCCTTATTCGGCATCCCTTGAAGCGAACATCGTTCCCTTCGCGGGAGATTCACGACGGCGTAGCTGTGGACCAGACGGCCAATCCCTTCCACCCCACGATGCGCCCAAGAACACGATCCGCTCGGGGACCTCCTATCCGGCAATCCTGGTAACGACGGCCGATACGGACGACCGCGTCGTGCCTGCCCACAGCTTCAAATATGTCGCGGCGCTACAGGCCGCCGACCTCGGCGATCGACCGCGTATTCTCCGGGTCGACACGCGGGCCGGACACGGCGCCGGAAAGCCGATCGGCAAGGCGCTCGACGAGCTCGCCGACCTTTGGGCGTTTGCCGCGCACTGGACGGGTCTGGACGTTGAAGCGGCGGACTGACTCCTGGGCGCCCTCGGCATGCGGTGCTTGTTGACAAAAAATGCACTTGTTGTCAATTTGTCTTCATGCCCGTGACGATGACAGACGACGAGGCCGCCGCCCGCCGCGCGAAGGTCCTGACCGCCGCGCGCTGGTGCTTCCTCAACTTCGGCTTCGCGAAGACGTCCTTCGAGGACATCGCCAAACGCGCCGGCCTCTCGCGGACGCTGCTCTACCGGATCTTCAAGGACAAGGAGGCCATCTACCAGGCCGTCTTCGTGGACTGGCTGATCTCCCGGCACCCCGCCGCGAAGGAGGTGGCGAACGGTCCGGGCAGCGCCTATGAGCGCTTGCTCGGCGTCTGCCGTCTGATGTCGATCGAGCCCTGGGCCGAGATGGTCGGGGCGCCGATGGGGAGCGCGTTCCTCGAGGCCTGCGAGCAAATCGATCCCGAGAGCGAAGCGCTCTATCGCAAGGTCATGCTCGAGTGCGTGGCCGCCATCCTGGGAGAGGAGGCGAGCGCCGAGGTCTTCCTCCTCGCGCTCGACGGGTTGCTCTCGGACCGGCCGTCGAGGGAGGTGCTGGAGCAGCGGACGCAGCTCCTCGCGGCGCGCTTCGCTCCTCCCTCCTCGAAGACTCACTCCTCGAAGAAAGGCACGCAATCATGATCCCATCACCCATCCCAGAAATCGTCATCGTCACCGGTGCGTCCAGCGGCATCGGCGCGGCCACGGCACGCGAACTGGCCCGTCGGGGGTTTCATGTCCTCGCGGGGGTCCGGCGCGACCGGGACGCCGACGCCCTCCGGGGGCCGGGCATCGAGCCGCTGATCCTCGACATCACCCACCCGGAGCACATCCGGGCGCTCGCGGCCCGGGTGCAAGGGGATCCGCAAGGCCGGGCGGTGCGGGCGCTGGTGAACAACGCCGGCGTCCCGGTCAACGTCCCGGTCGAGGTCTTCCCGATCGACGAGTGGCGGCGCCTGTTCGAGGTCAACCTCTTCGGTCACGTCGCCGTGACCCAGGCCCTCCTGCCGGCGCTGGTCCGCGGCAAGGGGCGCGTGATCAACATCAGCTCGGTGGGCGGACGGGTCGCCATGGCCACCTATGGCCCCTACGCGGGCACGAAGTTCGCGCTCGAAGCGGTGAGTGATGCCTTGCGGCGTGAAATCGCCCCGTCCGGCGTCCAGGTGGTCGTGGTTGAACCGGGCGCCGTGCGCACGGAAATGCTCGGCCGGGCGGCCACTACCGCCCAGCAGCTGGCGTCGACCCTGACGCCCGAGCAAGGCCAGCGCTACGGCGGGCTGGTGCAAGCCATCGCCGCGCAGACCGCGTCGGCGACGGAGTGGGGCGTCCCCGCCGAGACCGCGGCCCAGGTGATTGCCAGGGCCGTGACGGCGCGCAAGCCGCGCACGCGCTACACCGTCGGCCGCGATGCCGCACTGGTGACCTTCATGGCGCGCATCCTGCCCGACCGGATGCTCGATTGCGTCGTTGCCGCCACGCTGCGTCCGTACTTCCCCAAGCAGAGCCGGAGTGCCCACTGAGCACCACGACTCCGTGACCGCTCGCCGCCAGGTCCGCGCTCGTCACCGGCGCGGTCCGCGGCATCGCCCTCGGACATCTCCTGGTTCACCCACTATGGGAAGTGCCCCCGGTGCCACTACACCGTGGGCGCATCAGGTCACACGCTGCGAATGGTCCCGCCGTCGACGCGCAACACCGCACCGGTCACATAGGCCGCGCGAGGGCTCGCCAGGAACACCACCGCATTCGCCACTTCTTCCGGCCGGCCCAGACGACCCACGTCGTTGGGAATGAATTCACGAACGGCGGCGCGCTCGATCTCGTCCCACTGCGTGCCCCAACCGTGCGCTTCGGCCACGTGCCGCATGAAGCCCTCGATCGCTGGCACCCGAATCGCCCCGGGAGCGACCGCGTTCGACGTCACGCCACTTCCCGCGAGCTCACGCGAGAGCGAGACCGCGAGGTTGTGCCGGGCCGCGAGCGTCGCGTTGTAGTGCGGCTGCGTCGGCGCCGGCTGTATTGCGAGTCCACCCCCGATGGTGATCACCCGGCCCCAACCCCGCGCCCGCATTCCGGGGACGAAGTGCCGAATCATCCTCACGCCGGAGATCACGTTCTGCTGCCACACGTCGGCCCACTGCTCCGGCGTCGCCTTCAGCCATCCCACATGTGCGTAGCCGCCGGCGTTGTTCACCAGGATGTCGATCTCCCCCTCCACCGCCGCGCGTACCGCATCGGCCCCCGCGTCAGTGGAAAGGTCTCCGAGGGCCATCTCCGCGCGTCCACCCGCGGCGCCGATGGCCTCGACCACCTGTCTGGCCCGTGTCTCGTCGCGGCCGTGCACGATGACCGTCACCCCCTCCGCCGCCAGTTGCTTCGCGATGGCTTCGCCGAGCCCCGAAGTGGAGCCCGTCACCAATGCCCGTTTGCCCTGAAGTTCCATGTTCATGAGCGCTGAATTTGCGTCCGGCACGTCGGCTCCGGAAGATGCTCGTCACGAAGGACTGTCTTTCGTGAGAACGAACGAATGCGCGGACCCGAATTCGCTGACCTTTCGGCCTTCGAGGCCGTCGCGACGCACCGGAGTTTCGCGCGCGCCGCGCGGGAACTCCGCACCACGGCCCCGGTCCTCAGCGTCACCGTTCGCCGACTCGAGACGCGCTTGGGCGTCCGGCTCCTCAACCGCACCACGCGGAGCGTGAGTCCGACCGAAGCCGGCCTCCAGCTGCTCCAGCGACTGAGGCCGGCGCTGCGCGAGCTCGATGCGGCAGTGCTCGTCGTCGAGGACTTCCGCGACCGGCCGGTCGGCACGGTGAAGATCAACTCCGCACACTCGGCGGCGGTGTCGTTGATTGCACCGGTGCTCGGCGAGTTCTTCGACCGCCATCCCGAAGTGAAGGTCGAGCTGAGCGTGAACTCCTCGACGGTCGACCTCGCTGGCGGCGGTTACGACCTCGGCGTGCGGCTCGGAGAGCGCCTCGAGAAGGACATGGTCGCGCTCAGGCTCGGCGGCCGCCGGCAGGTCTACGTCGTCGCATCACCGAAGTACCTCCGGACGCGCGGCACGCCGCGGACCCCGTTCGATCTCAAGCACCACCGCTGCATCGGCACCCGGCGCCCCGATGGCATCGCCACCCGTTGGGAATTCGAGCGGCGCGGCAAGAGCGTGAGCCTGCCCGTCGACGGCACGTTGGTGGTCGACAACCTCGCCGTCCAGTTGCGCGCCGCGCAAGACGGAGCAGGTCTCGCGTACACCATCGACGACTCGGTCGAGCCGCTCCTCGTGAAGGGCAAGCTGGTGCGGGTGCTGGACTCGTGGTCGCCGCGGTTCGACGGCTTCTACCTCACCTATCCCAGCCGCCGCCAGCTCACTGGAGCGGTGCGCTCCTTCATCGACTTCATGACCCGCCGTTGAAATGCCCGGGGGACGCGAGCTACGAGCGGCGTGGGAGGATGTCTCGTGCCATGTCGATGAACGCGCGCAGTGGGCGGGAGGCTCGCGTCCGGTTGGGGAAGTACAGGAAGAGGCCCGGCACGACGGGCGCCCAATCTTCCAGCACGGGCCGCAGCGCACCGGTGTGCAGCCAGGGAGCGGCCTGGTGCTCGGCCACGTAGGCGAGGCCCAGGCCCGCGGCGGCCATGCTCAGCAGCAGCGGCGCGTGGTCCGAGGCGAGCGGCCCCTTCACCGGCACGCTGAGTTCCCGCCGCCCCTGCTCGAATTCCCAGTGATATGGCAGCCCCGTCGAGGGTGAGCGGTAGCCCAGGCAGGAGTGGTTGGCCAGGTCCTTCGGCCGCCGCGGAGTCCCATGCCGCTCGAGGTACGAAGGGGCTCCCACGACGAGGAACCGGAAGGCGGGCGTGAGGCGCACCTGGACCATGTCACGCTCCACCGCCTCCGATAGACGGATGCCCGCGTCGAAGCCTTCCTCGACGATGTTGACGAACCGGTCCTGCACGGACACGTCGACGTGGACGTGTGGATGGACTTCGAGGAATTTCGCCAACATGGGCTCGACCACGAGCGGCAGCGAGAACGCGGGCACCGACAGGCGAAGCGAGCCCGTGAGCTGCGTGGTATCGGCGGACAGGTGCTCGAGCGCCGCCAGCGCTGATTGGAGACCCGGCGCGGCGTCTTCCAGGAGCCGGCGCCCGGCCTCGGTGAGTGACACGCTGCGCGTGGTGCGGGCGAGCAGCGCGTGTCCCAGCTTCTCCTCCAACTGGCGGACGGCCTGACTCACCGCGGAGGAGGACACCCCGAGTTCCTTCGCGGCCTGGGTGAAGCTGCGACGCCGGGCGACGGTGACGAACACGGCCAGGGCATTGAGGGGCGTGAGGGCCATTTCTAAGAAATTCTAAAGAGTGTGTGCGGATTCCGCCTCTTCATTTCGGGGTCCCTGGAAGGCAGTTTGAAGCCATCCACAGGGGAGACACATGACGACGACACCTCGAATCGACTCGCTGGCGCAGTACCACCTGCTGGGCCGCAGCGGCCTGCGCGTGAGCCCGCTGTGCCTGGGCACCATGACCTTCGGCACCGAGTGGGGCTGGGGCAGCCCGAAGGAAACCGCCTACCGCATCCTGGCGCGCTACCTGGAGGCGGGCGGTAACTTCCTGGACACGGCGGACGGCTACACGGGCGGCACCAGCGAGCAGCTCATCGGCGAGTACTTCGCGCAACACGGCGGGCGGGACGGCGTGGTCATCGCGACGAAGTTCACCATCAACACCTCGCCGGGGGATCCCAACGCGGGCGGCAATGGCCGCAAGAACATCTACCGCGCGCTGGAGGGCTCGCTGCGGCGGCTGAAGACGGACTACGTGGACCTCTACTGGCTGCATGCGTGGGACGGCCTCACGCCCGTGGAGGAGGTGATGCACACGCTCACCGGCCTCGTGCGCGAGGGCAAGGTGCGCTACATCGGCCTGTCCGACGTGCCGGCCTGGTACTTCGCTCGCGCGCAGACGCTCGCGGAGCGCGAGGGCCTGGAGCGCATCGCGGCGCTGCAACTGGAGTACTCGCTCGTCGAGCGCAACATCGAGCGTGAGCACATCCCAGCGGCCCTGGCGCTCGGAGCGGCCATCACTCCCTGGAGCCCCCTGGCGTCGGGGCTGCTGTCGGGCAAGTACACGCGCGAGGGCGTAGGGGTGAAGGGGGACGGCCGGCTCCCCTCCATCTCCACCTCCGGCAACCCGGGGTTCCTCAAGCTCTTCACCGAGCGCAACTGGGGCATCGTCGACACGCTCAAGGATGTGGCCCGCCAGTTGGATCGGCCTCCGGCCCAGGTGGCGCTGGCGTGGGTGACGCGCCGGCCCGGTGTGGCGTCCACCATCATCGGCGCGACGCGGCTGGAGCAGCTCGAGAGCAACCTTCGCGCCCTCGACGTGGAGATTCCGGCCCCGCTCGCCGAGCGCCTGGATGCCGCCAGCCGCCCCGAGCTCGTCCACCCGTACCACTTCTTCGAGGAGGCCTTCTTCACCGGCGGCATGTTCACGGGAGGCACGACGGTCCGGTCCGAGCCCACATGGTTTCGGACGAGCCCGGGCCGCCGGTAGGTCCCGGTTTTGCTTAGAGCGCGATCACGATCTTGCCGAAGAGGTGCGCCTCACCCAGCGCGAAGACGACGGCCGCCATCATCAGGAGCGCCCGCCACCTGACACAGCGGTGCGCGGGTCTACCTGGAAAGCCGACTTCGGGCCCATCACCCGGCGTGGCCAGGCTTTCGTCCCCACACCTGGAAGAACAGGTGTGAAATCACGAGCACGTCCTCGCGCGCCAGATGTGCCTTGAGCTCGGTCATCAGGCCGTCCAACTCCCTGGCCTCGATCCTTCCGGCTTCGAGCAGCTCCGCGCGGACGTTCTGGATGAAGTCGACGAAGATCTCGCGGCGTGAATGGCCCTTCGGATAGACGTGGATGATGGGCCGGACCTGGATATCCGTCAGTCCGGCCTCGCGAAGCAGGCGGTGGGAACGGCGGCCCACGAACAAGTCGACGCCGTGATCGCGCGAGTGTGCCTCGAAGAACTCGAAGAGGCGATCCCACGCCGCGCAGGGCGGATCACAGCGATGCGGCAAGTAGTCCGCTTCATGGCTGGCGACCACGCCACCCGGCCGCGCCAGCGCCACCATCTCCCGGACGATTTCCTCGGGTCGCGGGACGTTGACGAGCACGAGACGCGCGTGGACGAGATCGAATGAGCCGGGCGGCTGCCCCGTCGCTCGCGCGTCTCCTTGAATCAACTCGACGTTGTGCAGGCCACGTTCGGCCACGAACGCGCGTGCGCGAGCGATCGTGTCCGCACCGCGCTCGAGGCCCACCACCGTGCCGGAGGCACCCACGCGCGCGGAGAGTTGCTCGAGCACGCCGCGCGGACCACAGCCCAGGTCGATCGCGCGGGCTCCCACGGGGAGGTCGATCTGGTCGAAGAGCCAGCTCGACTCGTTCGCCAGATCTTGCGCCTGGCGAACCAGACGTTGGTCCTCCGTGGCATCGTGGCCAAGCAAATATACATCCGTGCCCATGACTCCTCCTTGCTTCAATCGTGAAGCTTCAGCCTGGCCAGTAAAAAGGCCCACCTGGTTCCAGGTGGGCCTCTTCTCAACTCGAGCTGCAACGGACAGCCAACTACCAGATAGCCACCAGCGAGTACTTCCCGTTGGTCGAGCCGGTGCCGCCGCTGTAGTAGATCACCTTGACATAGAAGTCGGCCGACATCGTGCCGCCGTTGCTCCGGGTCACCGAGTCCACCGCGCCGGTCCCCGCGGTGCTCGAGGTCAGCTTGGTGCCCGCGCTGTTGTACAGTTCCAGATCGTAGTCAGAGGTCGAGTTGGGCGTCATCTGCGCGGTCAGGGTCTTGCCCGCCGGCAGGGTGACCTTGAAGAAGTCGACATCGCTGCTCGAAGCGATCGCGGCATTGACGGTGGTGTTGGTGGTGGAGATCTCGTTGGCCGTGGCCTGGGTGTTGTTGGATTCGGTCTCGTTGATGGTCGGGCCCGTGGGGATCGAGCTGATGATGTTTTGCGCCTCGAACTTCGCCTTGAAGGTGTTCTCGTAGGTCGCATCATTCGGGAACAGGTTGTGCGCGGCGTTGACGATGGCCGTTGCCATCGCCGGCATCTTCACGCCCGAGCCCAGGCCGAAGTGCGCCTGGAGGATGAGCTTGTCGACATCCGCGCGGGACTTGCCGTTGGCCATCAGGCTGGTCAGCGCCTGGAACAAGGGCGCGGACCACAGCTCGTCGGACACGAAGGTGACGCCGCCCTCGGTGATCGACTGGTGCGCGCCATAGGTCCTGAGTCTGTTGTACCTGGCATCGGTGCGGTTCAGCGCCCGGCCGCTCCAGCAGTTGCTGTGACCGTCCCAGCTGAACACCCACTCGGGGTGATACGTGGGGCCATTCGGCGTGCTGTAGGAATACGAAGCCGCCCAGTAGTCGCCAAAGCCCTCGCCCATGGCGCCGGTGTCGCCACCGGACCAGCTCGTGTTGATGTTGCGCTGGATGCCATGGCCGTACTCGTGGAGGATCACGTCGGCGTCTTCGCTGTCGTTGACGCAGCCATGACCGAAGGCCAGGTAGTCCGTGCCGCTGCCGTAGCTGTAGTGCGAGTTGTCGTCACCGTCGACACCGTTGGTGTCTACATCGAACGGACGGTTGATGATGTTGGTGAACCCGAGCGACTGGATGTAGCGCTGGTTCTGATCGAGCTGGAAGTAGACGTTGGTGTCGTCGAACGCATCACTGCCACGCTTGGCGGTCCAGGCGCCGGTGGTGGTGGTGGAAGGCGCGGTGTTCGGCGCTTCGATGTTCTTGATGTTGACGTACGGGCCGGAGAGTGAGTACACGCCGCCACTGAGCGTGATGTCGCGCAGCGGCTTGTTGAAATAGGCGCTATCGAAGGCGGAAGCGGCCGAGGAGTCCGTCAGGCTGTCGTTGTTCAGCGTGGTGCGCGGATCCGGATCGAACACGAAGCCGGAGCCGTCAATGCCGGAGGGCACGAGCGAAGTCACCGGCTGGGCCAGGCGCTTCTGCCGCTCGATGGCGGCCGTCTCGGCCTTGCGATCCAGAGGCGAGCCGAGTGTCCGCTGGCGAGCGGCGAGGGTGCGCTCTTCGAACTTGCCGTTGCGCGGCATGGACGTGGAGTAGGAGTCGATCAGGCTGCCATCCTGGGCGTTGATGTATTGCACGAAGCCGCCGGTAGGCATCTGTGCCGCGATGGACACCTTGTACGAGAGCTGGAAGCCGTCCTTGACGGGGACCCAGACCTGCTCGCTCTTGGGCAGGTCGACGAGGGGATTCTGGACCCTCATGTTGCTCCAGGCGCGATCGAGGGCGGACTCGCTGGAGAGCTGCTCCTTCAGCTGCAGTTGGTTGACCGCCGCCTCCTCCATGTCCTCGCTGACATGCCGGCTCGTGTTGTAGATTTGCAGCAGCTGGCCGTCCTTGCCGATCGAGACAACGATCTCCGCGCCATCAACGGGCAGATCCAGCAACATCTGCTGGTAGTGGTAGTGCTTGCCGAGCAGGGATTCCTTCACCTGGACGAGGACCAGATTCTTGAGGCTGGCGGGCAGGCCGAAGCGCTCTGCGTTGTCGCGCAAGGCCTGCTCTGGAGAGGTGGCCCGCGATCCTGAATACACAGTCAGGTTATCCGTGGTGACGCTCTTGGCCAGGGCTTGGGTCTGAGCCGGGGCTGCTTCGGCGATTCCAAGAGTGAGCGAGAGGGCCAGAAGATGAAGACCAGGGCGTTGCATGTGCCTCCGTGAGGGATTAACAGGGTGACAGTAAAAAGCCTCGCGAAAATAAACAGCGCTGTCAATCACTGTCTGAACTGAGGGGGGCCGCGGGTATCAGGCGTGACGGGGTTGCCCACGGCTCAAGAGCCAGGACGCGCGGCCCAGTCCCTGAGCGCGACACGCAGATTAGGGAGCGAAACGGGGGCGATGTCGGAATCGACCAGATCGTCCCAGTCGGGAGTTCCCAGCCTCGAATCGACGGTCACCCCCCAGGTGGCGAGGAGTTCGGCGATCCGCATCGGCTCGTGCCCCTCCCCCTGGGCCTTCCAGGGTGAAGTCCCGCTGACACAGTGATTCCAAAGACACACCAGCTCCCCCACGGCGGCGTGACCCAGGCACCACGTGCCCTCCGGCTCATCGACTCCCACGAAACGCTCGGTGCGAACATCGCCCGCCACGCAGAGGAACCCACTGGTGAGGAGGGTGCGTACGGTGAGGTTCCCACGAATGAAGGTCAGACCCTGGTGCTCGAGCCAGGTGTCCACTTCCACGTCGCCGTCGATGAAGAGCGTGGCCGCGGGCTCGAGCGGTGGGGGCAGCGAGAGCTGGCGGAACCTCCCTCCAGCGCAGATCCATGCGCCACTCCAGCCCTCCACTCCCCGGAAGCCATGCCGCAGGACGGAGGGATCCGCATCGACGGGACGAGCCGCCTTCATTCGCTCGACGAAGGGCTCCAGCAGGACGCCCGCTTCATGGACGGTGGCGCGTCGAAGGACCTTCAAGGTGTCGTCAGCCATGGCCTGGACTCTACGGAGAAGCGCCACCGCCAGGTCAACGCCGGTCGGCCCGGGAAAGGTGTCAAAGGACTCGTTCCGACACTTTTCCTCCTACGAGTCGTTTGACACCCTTCATGACACCCTTCATGGCGCTCGACGAGCTCGCCGACCTTTGGGCGTTTGCCGCGCACTGGACGGGTCTGGACGTTGAAGCGGCGGACTGACCCGGCGGGGACGGCGCCCCGGATCATGCGCGGACTTCAACGTCTGCCTGAGCATGGTTCAGGATTGCAGGAGCCGGGCCGAACACCTTGTTGCAATATGCGCGCAGAAGCTCCGGCTCGTCGGCGGGGCCGCGAAAGGCGATGTGGCCATCGGGCCGCACCAGGATCAGGGCGGGTGTGCTTCCAAGGCCGTAGGCGGCGTGGGCAACACCATCCAGGTCGGACAGCACGGTGGCGTCATCGGCCTCCGGGATCGCCGCGCTGAGCACCAGCCTGGGCCGCACCCATTTCCAGCCTTGAACCTCGGCGAGCGCACTCCGGAGCTGGGACATCGCGTCCGCTCGTCGCCCGTCGAAAGCGAGCAGCGACCAGCCCCAGCTCCACCCATCAGGGTTGTACAGGTGCGCGAACAGCGTTGTCGAGGACCCGTCGGCCGCGATCACGTCGGCGTCTGGCGCCCGCTCGCCGGGACGCGGGGCGGGGCGGTGCAGCAGTTCGCGCAGGCCGCCCAGCTGGTCCTCGTTGAGCGGGCTTGTCGGGTACCCCACCGTCAATTGCTGGAGGTCAGCGGTGCCCTGGAGCAGCGAGCCGATGTTGGGCAGGAACCTGGCGGCGACACTCAGGGCCGCATCCTTGATCGGACCGCGATACACACTGCTCCGGAACCCTCGCGCCTGCTGTTTGTCGAGGCGGCGGTGCTCGCCGCCACGCTCCACGTCGTAGGAGTCGAGCAAGACCGGCTTCGCCTTTCCTTCCAGCACCATCGCGAGCCGCCAGGCCACGCCGATTGCATCGTGCATGCCCGCGTTCATGCCCTGCCCACCGGCTGGCAGCGTCCGATGTCCGGCGTCGCCGACGAGGAAAATGCGATCCTTGGCGTAGTGCGCCGCCGCGCCATGCTGGAACCGGCTATGGGTCAACCAGATGGGATCGGTCAGCGTCAGGGTCTCGTCCTCGGTGACTTCCCGCGCGATCGCCTGCATTTCCTCCAGGGTCGGATCGCGATCGGGGATACCCGTGTCATCCGACAGGAAGAACAATCGGTGATACCCGCCCCACACCGGCAGCACGCCGCAGAAGCCCCGCGGGTAATAGAAGAACCAGAGATGGTCATACGCGGTCGAACGCCTCCAGCTCAGCCTGGCGTCGACCTGACGGTTCATGCAGTTCGGCATCCTCTCCGATTTGAAATCCAGCCCCAGCGCCTTGCGCACGAAGCTGTCGCAGCCATCTGCACCGATCAGGTAGCGGCAGCGCAACCGCTCGGTCCGCCCTTCGGTCTTGTCTTCATCCTTCTCGCTCACCGTCGCGAGCGTTACCGTAACGCCATCCGCGTCCTGCTCGAGCCCGATCACCTTGCGCCCGCGCTCGACCGTGCCGCCCTTGGCCTCGACCTGCTCGGCCAGGACCGTCTCGATCACGTTCTGCCCGCTGTAGAGGACCTGCGGGTACGGGCTCGCGACATCGGCGATGTCGATGGGGTCCACCGTGCGTCCGTTCAGCAGCGTGTTCACTTGCGTGATCCGATAGGACTTCTCGGCCAGCGCATCGCGGATGCCGATGCTCGCGAGCAGCTCCTGCGGCCGCGCCCAGACGTTGTTGGCACGCGAGTAGGGTTTGGACTCCCGCCGCTGTTCGAAGATGCGGAAGTCGACACCGTGGTGGGCGAGTGCGCATGCCGTGGTCAAGCCGATCGGGCCGCCCCCGATGATGATGACATCCGCGTCGAAGTCGTCGTGCCTGGATGAAACGCTCATGACTTGTCCTTTCGTGGTTTCTTCATGACAGCATCGACCGTTGGCGTGTCGGAGGTCTGTGCGAGCACCTCGTTCATCTCACGCAGCACCGCGATCGCGACCGCGATCCGCTCGGCACCGAGCCGGTCGAATATCGCCCGGTTGATCGGGGCCTCCGCCGCCTCGGCCGCATCCAGTGCGGCGCGGCCCGCTGGTGTCAGCACGACCAGCTTGGCGCGCTGATGATGAGGGTTGGGCTGAAGGCAGACAAACCCACGCTCGACGAGCAGGTCGACGACGCGCTGCACCGCCTGGCGGGTAAGGCCCATGTTGCGGGCGATGTGCGCCACTGCGAGCGGCACCGGCGAGTAGCCCAGCGCTCCCAGCACCTGCCACAACGCCGTCGTCAGCCCAATGTGGCGGACAAGCTCGTTGCCTGTCTCCACGAGACGGCCGTTCGTCTCGAATACCGCTATGACCAGCTCGCGAGTGGTCGAAGGATTATGTCGATCGCGCATACGACAACATGCTGTCCACATGACAGCATGTTGTCAAGATGTGTAAGGATGCGCGCGCACGAGCGAGAAGCCGGGCTTCACCGCTGCCAGTGTCAGGTCGTGCGTGTGCGGCGACGCCGGGAGCGTTCGCGGGGCGGGCGCTGCTGGACGGGCGATGGGCGACGTACTCCGAGATAGCCGCTCACCAGCGCGCGGAGCTCACGTTCGAAGCGCGGGCTGTCGAGCAGCTCCGGGCGGAAGAGCAGCGTGTGATCGGTGAGCGCGTCGAGCGAGGTCACCAGGATGTGCGCCGTCAGTGACGGGTCGACGACGTCGAGCTCGTCGCGTCGCGCCGCCAGCCATTCGGCCAGCGCGTCGGCGAGTCGGCGGTTGACGCGATCGAAGAGCTCAAGTGTGCTCTGGCGAGGCAGCTCGACGAGCACGGCCCGGTAGAGCGGCGCGTCGCGCCGTGAGACGTCGAGCGCGACACGCACGAGCGTCGCGATCCCCTCGTCGACCGACGCGTCTTGAAGCGACGTGCCCAGCTCGATCAAGTGCGCCGTCATCTCGTCGGCGATCCGCTCGACCAGCGCGAGCAGCAGCGCCTCCTTGTTCGGGAAGTACTGATACAGGCTGCCCACGCTCACCCCCGCGGCGCGCGCGATCCGGTTGGTGGTCAGCGCCTGCCAGCCTTCGCGGAGCAAAATGCGAGCTGCCGTTTGAATCAGTGCGTCGACCAGCGCCTTGCTGCGGGCCTGCGAGGGTTGCTTTCGGGCGCCCTTCTGCCTGGAACTTCCGAGAGTTGCGCGCATCGTCACCTTCCTGCACACGGCCCCTCGAACGCGAGCCGGCCGCGAGTCTTGAATGCGAGCATTCTTTCATAATCTCCATCGTATGAACCAGCGTGCCCGCCTCACCACACTCGATGCCCTGCGGGGCTTCTGCCTGCTCGGCATCCTCGTGATGAACGTCCAGTCATTCGCGATGCCCCTCGCGGCCTATCTGAATCCCACCGTGTTCGGAGCGCTCGACGGCGTCGACGGTCTTGCCTGGTCGCTCGGTCGCCTCCTCTTCGATTTCAAGTTCCTCAACCTGTTCGCCATGCTCTTCGGCGCGTCGCTCGTGCTCGGGGGCGACGCCACGAGCCCGCGCCGTCGGCTCGCGTGGCTGATCGTCTTCGGGCTGTTGCATGCCTACGCCGTCTGGTACGGCGACATCCTGTTCACCTACGGCGTCGTCGGCATGCTCGTCGTCGGCGCGCGGTCATGGCCCCCCGGGCGGCAGCTGCGCCTCGGCCTCGCGCTGGTTTCGGTCGGGCCAGCGATCGCGCTGGTGACCGCCCTCGCGTTCGATCACCTCCCGCCCTCCCTGCTCGGAGTGCTCCTCGAGCACCTCGATGCACGCTCGGTCGCGGGGGAGCTCGCGGCCTTCAGGGGCGACTGGATGACACAGCTACCCGTCCGGGCGAAGCTGGCCTTCGAGGGCCAGACCTCCGCGCTCATCTACGAGACGGGCTGGAGGGCGGCGGGGTGCATGCTGCTCGGCATGGCTGGCCTTCAGCGAGGGATGTTCGAGGGGCACTTCGCGTCGCCGCGGGCCGTGCTGCTGCTCTGGGTGCTCGGTCTCGCATCCACCTCGGCGGGCCTGGCGGTGCAGCTTGCCGGGGGGTTTTCACCACGTGCCTGGGTGTTCGCGCAGGTGCTGCACGAGGTGGGGGCGGTGCCTCTGGCCATCGCGATCGGGTGCACGGTGGTCGGGCTGGCCCGGCGCTTCGCGCGTGCCGCGCCCACGCGTGCCATCGCTTCCCTCGGCCGGGTCGCGTTCACCGCCTACCTGATGCAGTCGGTCGTCGGAACGCTGGTCTTCGGAGGGCACGGCCTTGGCGCCTTCGGGACGTGGAGCCGCTCGGCGCTTCTGCTCGCCGCGTTCGTCTTCTGGGCGCTGCAGGTGCTGCTTGCCAGCCTCTGGTCGAGGTACTTCGGGCGCGGGCCGCTCGAGGCGCTCTGGCGAGGCCTCGCGCGCGGGGACTTCTCGCTCCGTGCGCGTGTGTCACCCGTCGGGCAGCCCGGCGAGTGAACCCCGCCACTCCACCGGTGAGCCAGAAGACGGAACCTTGAGCGGCCGAAAGGGTGTCCGAAAGGGTGTCAGACGATTTGTAGGAGACGAGGTGTCGGAACGAGTCCTTTGACACCTTCCCTGGCCTTGCTGGCCCCGGCGGCGGCCCTTCTCGGCCCCTCTACACCAGCCCTCACCCCCAACAGGCCTTCTTATTCGCCCCAGGTGTAGTGCTGTTGGTGCGCGTGGACGGTCTGAGCGAGTACAAATCGTTTTCCCAGCAATCCAACGATTTTATGCATCAGTTTCCTCCTCGTTGGCTCATTCGAGTTGAAAGGGAGACTCAATGGCCAGCCGTCGCGTGCAACAACCTGAAGATGGCCGGCAGGGCCCTCCCTCCTCAGGCCCTGGTGCTCCTCGCCGCCACCTGACGCAGTGAACGTTTACAGTCTTACAGGAAGGGATGGTTGTCATGACGATGCGCTCTTTTATCCATTCTCGCTCGAGGGGCCTCGCTGCCCTCTTGACGCTGACACCCCTGATTGCCTTTGGGTCCTCGAGCCAGGACGCCAAGGCGGAGGTTTCTCCGCCGGCGGGTTCCCGTGCCAAGGAGTCAGGTGTCCCGGCCGCGGCGTCGCCGTATCCCACGGATCGCATCATCGTTCGCTACCACGACCATGCCGCGGCCCGGAAAACCCCCGACGCCGCGCTGTTGGCGAGCCGCCGTGTCATCGACGCGGCCCTCCAACGCGGCTTGACCGCCAGGCAGCAGCACACCAACGGGCGGGGGGCTCAGGTGTGGTCCATGGGCCGGAAGATGACGTATGAGGAGGCCCTGGCGCTGGCGAAGCAGATCGCCCTGGCCGACCCGGAGGTGAAGTTCGCCGAGCCGGACCTCATCATGCGGCCGACGATGGTGCCGAACGATCCGGGCTACGCCTATCAACCGGATCTCTACCCTGGCACCCCGGCGGGCATCAACGTCCCCGCCGCATGGGACCGCACCAACGGGGCCGGCGTGGTCGTCGCGGTGGTGGATACGGGCTACCGCCCTCACGCCGACCTGGCCGCCAACCTCCTGGGGGGGTACGACTTCATCACGATAAACCCCTATCTCCCGGGAGTATCCCCCAATGACGGCGATGGACGCGACAGCGACGCACGGGATCCGGGCGACTGGTGCACCAGCGACCCCAACAGACAGACCAGCTCGTGGCACGGGACGCACGTGGCCGGCACCATCGGCGCGGTGACGAACAATGGCAGGGATATCGCGGGCGTGGCCTATGGCGCCAAGATCCTGCCGGTGCGCGTGCTCGGCATGTGCGGCGGTTACGCTTCGGACATCGCGGATGGCATCGAGTGGGCCGCGGGCCTTCCGATCGCCGGGGTGCCAACCAACGCGACCCCCGCGCGCGTGATCAATCTGTCGCTGGGGGGCCCTGGCACCTGCGGGGTGGGTGCCTATCTGGACTACTTCGATGCGATCACCAAAGCCCGGAACAAGGGGGCGGTCGTGGTCGTTGCCGCGGGCAACGCCGGCGTGGACGCCGCCAATACCGCGCCGGCCAACTGCCCGGGAGTGCTCACCGTTGCCTCCGTGAGCCCGTCGGGCTCCAGGTCCTCGTTCTCGAACTACGGTCCGACGGTGGCGCTCGCGGCTCCCGGAGAGGGTATCTATTCGACGCACAACACGGGAACCACCGTCCCGGGGAGCGACAAGTTGAGCTACCTCTCCGGCACCTCGATGGCCGCGCCGCACGTGGCGGGCGTGGCGGCGCTGATGTTGTCGGCCAACCCGTCGCTGGCCGTCGACGCGGTGACCTCGTTGTTGCGCTCTTCGTCCAAGCCTTTCCCGGCCAGTTGCACGGGGTGTGGCATCGGAATCGTCGACGCCGCCGCGGCCGTGAATGCCGCGATTGCCTACGGATCGACCAACCGCATCGACGAGCCGAGCTTCTTCGTGCAGCAGCTGTTCTTCGATGTGCTCAGGCGCAAGCCCGATGCCTCTGGGTTGAATTTCTACGTGGGTTCCTTGAACTCGTGCAACGGCAACGCGGCGTGCCTGGCCTCCACCCGGGCCAGCATCGCGCGCAACATCCTCGAGTCGCCGGAGAGCCGGGCGCTGTACCCGCAGCTCAACCCGTCATCGTCCAACTACAATGACGCCTTTGTCACGTACTGCTACAAGCTCTTCCTTCAGCGCCAATTTGACCCCGACGGGGGTCTCTACTGGTACAACTACCTGAACTCGACGGGTGATTACACCGGCGTCGTCAACGGCATCATCGCGTCCTCGGAGTACCGCAAGCGCTTCGGTACTCCGTAGCGGAAACACCTGCGGTGCTCAGGAGCGAGGGCGCTTGTCCGTTGCATCGGGCAAGTGCCCCTTGGGACCCCTTCTCCAGTCTGTCAGCGTGGACGGAGGCGGGGTCCCAACGGCGGGGGATGGAGTGCGGGTCTTCTCCGGGTCTTCGCCCGATGCGTCCCGCTGGGGCTTCAAATCATTCCTGAGACCCAGAGTAGGGGTCCGCCATGCTCGCGAGTCTTTCCATGTTCACGATGTTCTTTTCCAGGGGCCGCACGGGTCTGGGGCTGACGACATCGACGGATGCCGTGGCGGTTTTGGGTCATCTTCCCATAGACCGGTCGATTCGGGCTCTGTGTATAGGGAACGTAAGTCTTGTTCTGGGGATTCAGGACAGGGCGGGGATTGTGCGCCGAGGACTGGGGAGCGCCATAGCGGTCGGCCGGGATGCTCTGGGGTAGGCCGCGGACGGGGAGGGCTGGGGAGCGACCTGAGCGGGTTGGCGGCGATGGAACAGGCTGCGAAGACCACCCTGTCACGTCCAGTTGCTTCCAGGGACGGCTGTTGCTGCGTCCCAGCGCGGAGGTAAGCGAGGTGGTGGGAGTCGTCGCGGCGTTCCGAGAGGCGGCGGCTCGCTAGGGGCGAGGGGATTTCTCCGCGCCCTTTCCGCCTTTCTCCTTCCCGCCGCGGGTTGTGCCGGACCCTGTCCCTCGAGTTCTTTGACACCCTCTCGGGGCCGGGGCCGGGGCGGGCTAGAGTTCGT
The DNA here is from genome assembly GCF_044360685.1 of Cystobacter fuscus. Lineage (GTDB taxonomy): Bacteria > Myxococcota > Myxococcia > Myxococcales > Myxococcaceae > Cystobacter > Cystobacter fuscus_C. The sequence continues at coordinate 5,102,957 of NZ_CP043491.1, forward strand.
CCCAGACTTCGGAATCGGACAAAAAAATTCCATTCCTCGCCAGAATACGATCGTTTTCGAGCATCGCTTGCAGTTGCTGGTGCAAAAATGGCTCATCGGGAAACTTTTCCAAGGCCTCGCGCTCGAGCGCAGGGTCTTTGGAAAGCGCCTCAAACTTGACGGCGTCACGTTCAGCCCTGGCGCGAATGGCAGCGCGCATCGCGAGAAGCCAGCGGACGGATTCGACCGACTTCATCTATCCCCCCTCGGGCGCTGTCTGTCAAACGCAGCGACAATCTCGCTGAAGATAATCTCCAGGTCTGGCAAGCTGAGGAAGCCGTCGCACCGTCGCATTTGCCAGAAAAGGGCAGTCTGGACCTCTTGAAGATGCGCCCTCGCGAAGTCGACGCCCGGTAGTTTGGGCGTCAGGCTCGCCCGTGTCTCGACATCACCCGACTGACTGCTGACACAGTGCATGAGTAGACGAGCAGTTATGCATTCACGGACTTTAGGTGGCAAGTTACGACGCGCCTCCTCGCGGCCAGAGGCCAACGATGCTCGTCTTAGCCTCTCCCGGCAGCCCGGTGCCGCCGGGGCACCCGGGCTGGCCGTGGCGACAAGGAGTTCGTCTATTGTTTCAACAGGTGGGGGCCTGGGCCTCTTTTTGATGGCCTTCACCTCGTCCGCAGCCCAAACCCCCAGCTCACCTGTCAGAGGAAGCACTCGCGTGTTCGGCGAGCGGTCGATGGGCGCGATTTGCTCGCCCGGCTGGCCCACCCTGGGTGCCCCCGCTCCCGCGGGGACGTACCGGGGAACAGACACTGGCATGGACGGAGCTGGAGGTGTAGCTGGCGCCACCGCCTGGGCGTGAACCACCGTGGCGACCAGCACGCCGAGCCCCATGACATGGCAGGTCATTCCGGAGACTCCTACTCGAAACGTCATACCCCGTGCTTCTACCCCCGTTTCCATTGCCCAGGCAAGGCTCCCCTGGGCGCGCACAGACGAGCGCCACATCGACGCCAATGGCCAGGAGGACTACTCGAAGCAGAAATTCACCCTGTTCATGAAGGGCATGGAGGGCGGCATCGAGGCGTCTTACGCCCAGTCCTACCGGGTCGATCAGCACCAGTTCGACAAGGAGAACGACATCCATCTGTCGTTCACCCCGGACCAGATGACGCAACTGTCCCAGTGCGCCCGCGACTACGTGGCGAAGATGGACAAGATCACACCCAACGGTTTTCAGGTCCGAAACAGGGGCGATGCGTTCATCGACACCCTGGCCAAGGCCCAGAACCCGGGTGACGTCGCCAATGCCCTGACGCAGTACTCCAGCGACCCCCACTGGATGGGGGATGCCATGTTGCAGTTGAGTTTGGTCGTGACCCGCGACACCCCGCTCCCGGGGAACATCACCGCGCGAAACCGGAACGCCTGACGTCGACGAGGAAGTCCTCGTACGCCAGCGCAGTCGGCGGGCACTCGATATGGGCTAGAGCGCGTCGATCCAGGCCGTCACCGCCGCGTTCACCTCGGCGTGGCGGTCCTGCATGATCCAGTGCCCCGCCTGGCCCCAGACATCCACCTTGGATTTGGGCCGCGAGAACCATGGACGCATGCGATCGGCCTGCGCCGGGTCTCGGCACAGGTGGTAGACAGGCACCGTGAGGCTCCGGCAGAAATCCCCGCTGGCCACGCCCACCCCGACTTGCCCAGCCCCCAGGAACAGTGGGCCGAAGGATTCCCGCACCACGTGCGCCGGCGTGCCCTGCGCGCGCCGCGCGTGCCAGCGCTTGTAGCCGGGGTCGGTGGCCGGGTCATAGAAGCCCTGGAACAAGGCCGGTGCGACGACGCCGGGGTCGCCAGAGACCAGTTCGGCTACCGTCTTCTGGAACAGCGGCGTGAGCTCGTCCGAGAGCCCGAGCGAGCCATCGACGGACACCACGGCGCTCACCAGGTCGGGCCGCTGAGCGGCAAGGCGGGCGGCGATCTGCGCCCCCATCGAATGCCCCATGAGGATGAACTTCTGGCCCGGGTATTTGCTCGAAATCAGCGACTCGATATCCGCCACGTAGTTGGCGGGCGCATACGCGCCCGGGCGCATGACCTCGGAGCGGCCATGCCCGCGCAGGTCGACGGCGACCACGCGGTACCTGCTTTCCAACGCGGGCAACTGCCAGCTCCAATCGTGGGAGTCGCAGGTCCACCCATGCAGGAGCATGACGTTCTTGCCAGTGGCGGTGCCCGTCTCCGTGTAGAAAAGCCGGGCGACCGCCGGGGTTGCCGCGTTCGCGCCGCCGCGGCCCACACTCACGGCGGCCGCCGTCAAGCCGGCCATCGCCAGCAGGCTGCGCCGGGACAGCTCTGTTTGTCTCGTCTCCATCGTGGATCCTCTGTTGGGGTGGGCACTGCGAAGCTCGAAAGCTCGCCGCGCCCGCGGGGATGATCGAATGTCCTCACGCGGTTGAGGCCGCCGAAGAAGTTCAGGAGCGGCTCCGCCGTCGCTTCGCCGCTTTGAGCCATTCGCTGCTCCGGATGGGGTATCCGAAATCGCAAGAGCACCTGCTCGAGAAGACTATTGTGCTGCCCCGGATTCAAGTCGGGCCGAGCAGTCGATCGCGAACGCGATTTGCTCTTCGTGGAAGGCTTTGCCTGCGAGGTGGAAATCTATACAATGTCCGCTGTTGGAGACGAATCCGGCATCGACGGACGGGGCGTGGGTAAAGGCCCTGGCAAAACGATCGAGTTCGTGCTGCCCATTCGCCCAAAGAGCGTCATGGTCACCCTGGCGATAGTGGACCGGCACGCGAACTCTCGAACAGACATCGGAGAACTCTTCCGGCCACAGGGTGTACATCTCGACGATTTCCCTCCACCAGACAGGCTTGCTGACGCTGTCACTGAGCTCCGGAGCGCCTGGGGGATGAGTGCCGGGCGGCCCAAACATGAGGCCCATCCTGAATTCGCTCGGTGTATGTATCCACTCGTGCGGACCGCGGTCGTTCCAGAAGGGAGGAATGTGGGACGGAGCCGAAACCGCGAGCCCAGAAAATGAGACGCCAAGGAGCGGCCAGTCCGTAGCTTGACTGGCAATGTAAAGTGCAATGCCACTCCCGATCGAATGCCCGATCAGCACAACGCCGCTGGCGTCGTACTCCCGCTTGTGCCAGGCTTGAGAGATTACAGCTTGCAGCAGTTCGGCGTTCCTCGGGACCGCACGATCGCCCTCGGGAAGCCGGGAACTTGCTCCATAACCAGGACGGTCAATCCCGAGCGATGGGCAACCGGCAGCCGATGCGCGATCAAACAGCGAATATCCACCGCAATCGAAATAGGCCGACGTGAAGCCGCCGCCGTGGAGCGCGATGATCAGGGGGGGACGGTCCCGATCGACAGCCCGCGAGGCAGCTGTCTTTCTTCCAGTGATCTTGTAATCGCCTACGTCAATCTGGATTTCTTCGCTCATCAGCAGCTCCCCAACCATCGATGAATAGGTGATATATTCAGTCGCCGGTCCGTCTGCCAAATAATCAGGTGATCGAGCCAGCCGTCCTGCAACTTGCGCTCCAATCTGTCCAAAGATGAGGTTTGCGAGCGGGCAAGCAGGGGGTAACAGGGTGCATCGCTGGCTACAGATGCGGCGCACCTACGGCTCGATGCGGCCAGTCATCAGGATCACTCCAGGTCAGGAGGGGGCGTTACACGGGGGCGGCGAGGACGTCTTCGACGGACGTCCAATTCGTCTTGCCATACCGTTCATTATCGAGAGGGGAGAGCTTGCCCCGGCCGCTCGACATGTCGCGGAGATATTGCATCCCCTGCCAGGCGGGAAATGGCTCATCCGTCTTGGGTGTGAGCGTGCGGGCAATCTTGATGACAACACTGAACAGCCCCAGCCCGCCCGCCCGGAACAGCGCGTAGCGTTGGCCGCTCAGCCGCGTCATGATGCCCGCCAGGTCATGGGGGCTCGCGGAGTGTCCGGCGATCCGCAGGACGCGAGGCGCGTCGGCATCCAGGGCGACGTCGGCGGTGTAATCGGCCACATCGTCCTTCGTGGTGAAATCCAACAACTGATCGGCATTGCCCCAGTAGAGGATCCGGCGGCGGTTGCGCAGGATGATGGGGGCATCTCCCGTCAGCAGATCCATGAACATCCCATTCAACACGGAGTGCGCGCGAATGGGTGCCTGGTCGACCCGAGCCATGAACGAGCGACGCAGGTCCAGGTTGCGGTTGTCGCCCGGCCGCGTCTTGGTGAAGTCGAGCGAGAAATCAGACGGCATGAATCGCGGCACACCGGCCGCGACCGCGGCGTCGAGCAGCCGGCTTTGCAGGCCAATGATCGTCGGTTCCAGCCCGTTGAGAACGGAAACGACGCAGGCGGCGCCGGCGCAGGCGCGTTCGAGCGCCGCGGCGTCGTCGAAGTCGACTTCGATGGGGGTCGCCCCAGTCGCGAGCACCGCGGCTTTCCTCGTCTCCGAAGTGCCCACCCGGACCAGTGCGTGAACCCGCGCGTGCCTCCGGGTCAACGCGCTCGCGAGCCGTCCGCCCAGGTCTCCAGTTGCCCCCGCCAGAACGATGAGCTGGCCAGTCCCGTCCCTCATGGCGTCCCCTCGACTTCGTGCGCGCTGCTCCACTCCTCGAGCGTCATCCTGGCCACGTCACAACTCCCCTCGCTGAAGAAACTGAACGATGCCGTTCAGTTGCAATGAGCGGGGAAGTAGCCTATGCGCTCCGGTCATGCAAGGGAAAAGCACCTCTCCCCCCAAGGCTCCGGCGGCGCGAAGGGGCCGGGGTGGTCGTCCGTCGGCGGAGCAGGCCGGCGAAGTCGATCGCCGTATCCTGGAGGCGGCGACACGTTTGTTCTTGCAGCTCGGCTTCGATGCGACGAGTTGTGATCAGGTCGCGGTTCAGGCCGGCGCGGGCAAGGCCAGCATCTATGCGCGATACGCCAACAAGGAGGAGCTGTTCACCGCGGTCATCCGCCACAACGTCGCGAGCATGCTCGTACCGTCCAAGGACCTCCCTGCCGGCCTGACGCTGCGCGAGCGGTTGCATACCGTGGGGAGCGGCATCCTGGCCCATGCACTTCAGCCCCGGGTGGTTGCCCTGATGCGAGTGGTGATCACCACCGCGAATCGCCTGCCGGAGCTCGCTCGGCTCACGGACGGCATTGGACGGGACCGGGGTATACAACTCGTCGCGGAAGCAATCGCGGGCCAGTCAGCAGGAGGCACCGAGGCCATCGAGCGAGCATTGCCAGTCGCCGCCAGGTTCATCGACCTGGTGTTCGTACCGAATCAAATGCGCGCGCTTCTGGGTGACGAGCTGGACGAGCTCGTGGCGAAGGCCCCCCACGGCATCGACGAAGCCATCGACCTTCTTTCTCGCGGAGGATGGCTCGATGGGTGGGAGTAGCACCGGCCGGGCGTCCCCGCGCGGCGAGGCACGGGACCGCGCCGTCGCGGTGTCTCCTCGAACCATCTGTGCCCTCAGGGGCGAGGCAGGGGGCTTGGGCCTGTGGGCAACTGCGGCCTAGGAGCTTGTCGGCGAATCGGCTAGGAGCACGTCCGAGCGTAGCAGGCACCAGGAGGTGCCTGTCTCCGCGGCTCGACGGGCGTGGGGCCCCGCCCGTCAGGCGGGCTGCGCCACCAGCACGGGCAACTGCCTGCCCTTGCGCCACAGCTTCTTGAGGTTGTGCACTGCGCACGCCAGGGAGAATTCTCCGCTTACCTTGTGCAGACCCCGCAGAGAGAAGCGCGGCAGCGTCCCATTCTTCACCTGCCCGATGACGGGCTCGGCCGTCACCTTGCGTCGGGCATAGGCCGCACGGCCTCGCTTCGTCAGCAGCTTGCGCTGCATCCGCCCCTTGAAGCTCAAGTCCTTGGGCGGGCGTCCGCGGGGTGCCGCTTCTGGCTCCTGTCCGTGCTTGGAGCGGCCCGTGGCGACAAAGCACTCCACTGCCTGGGCCTGCACCTTCTCTATGTCTTCCTGGCACAAGTAGCCCGAGTCCGCGCTCAACTGCACGGGCAACAGCCCCGTGTTGTCGCGCGTCTGCTCCACCATCGGCTCGAGCTGCCGCGCATCGTTGCCGCTCTGCCCCACCTGCTGCGCCACTATCAATTGGCTGTCCGCGTCCACCGCCACCTGCGCGTTGTAGGACTGCTGGAAGCTGCCTGCCCGGGGCATGATTCTGGAGTCCGGGTCGGTGAAATTGCGCTGCGCCTTCTCGCCAGGCCTGGCCTCCTCGGGGTTTTCTCCCCGGGCCTCGGCCTTCTCCCGGGCCTCCTTCTCCAAGTCCTTCTTGGCCTGGCCAATCTTCTCCCGGCGCTTCTTCTTCTGCGCCGCCAGCTCGCGCTTCTTCTCCGCCTCCAGCTGACGTGCCGCCTGCCGCAGACGCTCGGCCCGCTTCTCTGGATTCTTCAGCTCCTCGGGCAGCTCGTCCCCGCGCCTGCCCTTGCCGTAGCGCTTGTCCTCCTCGGCATCCAGTGCCGCGGCCTGCTCCAATAGCCTGTCAATCTGCTCGTCCAGCTTCTTCATGGCCTCCTCCATGCGTCCGTAGCTCATGGCCTTGTGCTTGCTGGCATTGGCTTTCACCTTCGTGCCGTCCACCGACACATGCCCCAGCTTCTTGAGCCCCGAGCCGCGCGCCAGTCTCAGCGTGTCCACGAAGAGCGCGCGGAAGGCTTCCAGGTGCCTCACCCGGAAGGCGCAGACCGTGTCATGGTCGGGCCTCCCTCCTCCCGTCAGATAGCGGAAGGCGATGTCCGTCTCGCACCGCCTCTCAATCTCCCGGCTGCTCGTAATGCCTCGTGCGTACGCGTACATGAGCAGCAGCGCCATCATCACCGGGTGGTAGGCCGGCTGGCCGCACTCCTTCGTGTACGCACTCAGGATGGGGCTGAAGTCGAGCGCCTTGCGCAGCTCGACGAAGAAGCTCGCCAGGTGTCCTTCTCCCAGCACCTCCCGCGCATACTGCGGCAGCAACTGCCCCTGCTCCGGTTGCCACTCCCGGAACGGCCTCGGCGAGCTGAACCGGGCGGAGCTCTTCGTCTCCTCCCGCCTCGGCTTCTCCTTGGTGGCTACTTCCAACAGCGCGGCCTGCTCCGGCTTCTTCGTCGACGGGGTGCTCACCCTCCACCTTCAACCAGAACTCGCCTCCCCTCTGAAGGACCACCTGGGGCATCACCCCTCCGGCCCACCCTCTACGGTGGGATTCTCCGACAAGCTCCTAGCGCTCAACACCACGCCCTCTGCGCAGGCCCCTGCGCCGGGGCGAGCTGAAAGAGCATGCCCTCGCGCTGGCCCCGGGGCAGCAACAGGTGCGCGGGCCAGCCCCGCTCCCGCACCACGGTCGCCAGATGGGACGGACGGAAGAGGACCGCGCGCTCCGAGGGCCGCAGCGTGTGGACGAAGCAGTCCATCTCCATCCACATCCGCCGCTCGTCCACGAAGGGCTCGGCCACCAGGTGGATGCGCACCATCACCCGCTGCTCGCGCGGCAGCAGGTTCTCCATCCGCAGGAAGTAGGAGAAGGGCTCGTGCTCCAGCCTCGGCTTGAGCATCTCGGAGCAGGAGACGAGGTGTCGGAACGAGTCCTTTGACACCTTCCCTGGGAGCGCCGGCCTGCGCTGGTGAACGCCTCGAGGGGAGGTAACATCCGCCACGGACAAGGGTTGAAAGGGGAGGAAACGTTGAGCAATACGCTCGCCTTGCGCTGGCTCAAGATGGTGCTCTTGCTGATGACGGCGCTCTTTGCCTCCGTGGTGGTGGTTGGCAACCTGACCGACTACGGCACCAACTACGCATTCGTCCAGCACGTCCTGTCGATGGACACCACGTTCAAGGGCAACAAATTGATGTGGCGTGCCATTACCAGCCCCACACTTCATACCCTCGCCTATGGGTTGATCATTCTCACCGAGGCCGTGTTGGCCGCCTTCGCCTGGGCCGGGGCCTACCAGCTCTACCGGAACCTGAAGGCGGATGCGCGAACGTTCAACCAGGCCAAGACCTATGGGTTCGTGGCCTATGCCGTGGGTCTCGTCCTCTTCTTCTTCGGCTTCATCGTCGTCGGCAGCGAGTGGTTCGCTATGTGGCAGTCCTCGACCTGGAACGGCAGACAGGCTGCCATGAACCTCTCGGAGGTGCTGCTCGGGTTCACCCTCCTGCTGGCGCTGCCAGACGGGGAGCTGACCGGATAGTCGCCAACCTCACCCTCAACAGGCCTTCTCTTCGCCCGATGCGTCCCGCTGGGGCTTCAAATCATTCCTGAGACCCAGAGTAGGGGCCCGCCATGCTCGCGAGTCTTTCCATGTTCACGATGTTCTTTTCCAGGGGCCGCACGGGTCTGGGGCTGACGACATCGACGGATGCCGTGGCGGTTTTCATCGGAGGGCTTTTGGACGGCTGGTGACTGGAAGGGCCTCCGAGCCCGAACCCCGGGGAAAGGAGCGGTTCTACCGGGATGCTCTGGAACAGCGCCCTGGGGTCGAGGGCCGGTTGATGCGTGCTCTGCGCGGAGACCTGGGAATAGGCGGGCGGGCGAGGAGGAAGAGGGGGCGGCGTGGGCCCCACCGGCACCCGGACGCGCTGCGGCACCCGCCACGAGGACGGATCGAGCACGTCCTCGGGTTTCACGGACCCCGCTTGGACCGGGGCCGCCTGCGGCCGAGGGGCCGCGTACCCATACGCCGGCCGATGCGTGTTCTGCGCGGAGACCTGGGAATAGGCGGGCGGGCGAGGAGGCACGGGGGGCGGCGTGGGCCCCACCGGCACCCGGACGCGCTGCGGCACCCGCCACGAGGACGGATCGAGCACGTCCTCGGGCTTCGCGGACCCCGCTTGCTGCTGGGGGGTCATCTTCCCATAGACCGGTCGATTCGGGCTCTGTGTATAGGGAACGTAAGTCTTGTTCTGGGGATTCAGGACAGGGCGGGGATTGTGCGCCGAGGACTGGGGAGCGCCATAGCGGTCGGCCGGGATGCTCTGGGCGTAGGCCGCGGACGGGGAGGGCTGGGGAGCGACCTGAGCGGGTTGGCGGCGATGGAACAGGCTGCGAAGACCACCCGACTGGCCGCCCTGTGCACGGTTGAACGGACGAAGAGGGTTGAAACGCATGGATGATCCCCGGGCGTGTTGGTGTGTCTTCTTCCAAAACGTTCGGCCCTCCCTGACCCCGGCTCCGTCAGAGTCCTGGAGAAGCTCCACGCACTCCCCTTATTGCGAAAGTGCGGGCGGTTGTCATCTGGTGACAATCGTCACCACCCTCAGATGGGCTTTTACCGAGGAGAGGTCCTGCCTGGTGACAACTGTCATCACCCTGGGCTCGGAGAGAGTGGGGGGAACGGTGAGCACCTCCATGCCTGGGTCCATCTGGTCCCCCAAGCAGGGGCGAGGCCGGAGGCGGAGAGCCCGTCCTTTGCCGCGACGAGGGAGGAGCCGAAGAAGGAGCGCACCCCACGCTTGGACGCGCCCGGAGTCGCTGAGGTGGGCCGCGGTGCCGCCGACGTCTGGCAAGAATAGACCGAACATTGTCAATGACGCCACTGGCGGGGAGCGCCCATCGCTGCGATGTTCAAGCCACTCCACTCGGAGAACGTTGAAAGGCGAAAATGAGCAACAAAGAACTCGTCATCGCGGCAATGACCGGGCTGTTCGTCGACAGGGACCTGACGGTCCTCGAAAAGTATTGGGACCCTGGATACATCCAGCACAACCCGCGCATGCCGAACGGGACGGACTTCTTCCGCAAGACAATCCCGAGCCTGAAGGCAGACTTCCGCTACGAACCCGGCCTCGTCCTCGAAGACGGCGAGTTCGTGATGATCCACGGTCGCTATGTCGGTTGGGGCGACAAGACCATGATCGGCGTCGACATCTTCAAGGTCCTGAACGGGCGCTTCGTGGAGCATTGGGACGTGATCCAAGAGGAGATCGTCGCCGAAAAGACGATCTCCGGGAATGCCATGTTCCCGATCAAATAGCCGCGGCCGTCGGTTTCGACGGGAGCCGTCACGCTCAAGAGAGCGGTGCAACGGCTACCTTGGGCTTGCCCCAGTGACGTGGTTCTTCCGCAATTCATGTGCATGACGAGGACCACGCCGAGGGCCGCCGGCGCGGTTTCCACCCTCACGCCACGCGATGACTCAGCCCTCCTCGTGGATGAGCCAGATGTTGCGCGTGGCGACGTCGGGCCGCTTGGACAGATCCACGATGCGCTGGCCCGGGGGAAAGGGCCGGTTGAAGGGATAGCCCCATTCGCCCGAGGTCTCCGTCTCCTGGCCCTCGCCGGTGACGGTCACCTGGAAGCGGAAGAGCATGCCTTCGCGCCGTCCTCGGGGCAGCAGCAGGTGCGCGGGCCAGCCCCGCTCCCGCACCACGGTCGCCAGATGGGACGGACGGAAGAGGACCGCGCGCTCCGAGGGCCGCAGCGTGTGGACGAAGCAGTCCATCTCCATCCACATCCGCCGCTCGTCCACGAAGGGCTCGGCCACCAGGTGGATGCGTACCGTCACCCGCTGCTCGCGCGGCAGCAGGTTCTCCATCCGCAGGAAGTAGGAGAAGGGCTCGTGCTCCAGCCTCGGCTTGAGCACCTCCGAGCCATCCGGCAGCCGCACCGGGCGCTGCGCCAGGTGGGTGCGCAGCACGTGCGTGGTCATCGGGAAGGAGGGAGGCCGCCCGTCCCAGTGCTCTCCTCCGAACTGCTCCTCGCCCCAGCGCTGCCCGTCGAAGTCCGGCGAGCCCATCCCGGGCACGTCCTTGTCCAGACACAGCAGCAGGTCCGGGCTCTGGTGCATGGGCGCCGGGCCCTCGGTCATCCACGCGCGCATCCGCACCGGGGTCTGCTCGGACAGATCGTGCGGGGCCTCGTGCGTGCTCCGCCACGCGTCGAGGATGTCGTCCACGTGGCGGTGCCAGCGGTAGAAGAGCGGATCCCTCGCCGCCGTGGCCGGAGAGGCCAGCACGCCGGGCAGGCGGCTCGTGTCCCTCGGCGCGTGCAGACAGGCGACGAGCAGCTCTCCCAGGTGGTGATACGCGCCATGGGGGCCGCGCGGGTCGCGCCAGGCCTCGCCATCGAGGGACTCGGGCGTGGACTCGACCGTGTGGGCGAGCTGCTCCACATTCTCGATGTCGATGGGCGTGTCCCCGTGCCACAGCAGTCCCGAGGAGGCCGCGGCGCAGAGCCGATCCCTCCGGGTGGCATGGTCCTCGACGCTGTAGCCGGGCACGCCCTGGAGGCTCAGCCCGGGAGGGCGGGGCGCGAAGCCGGGCAGGCGGGAGTCATAGGCCTCGTTGAGGGGCGCCGTGAAGTCTTGCAGGGGCGCCGTGCGGGGCATGCCGAAGGACAGGCGCTCCGTGTCGTAGCGGGCGAGCAACTGCTGATGCGTGTGCCAGAACGCCTCCGCGTGCCGGGCGGGGAGCACGCGCCGGGAGGGTTGGGCGGGGTCCGGATGGCCAGCGGCCGGGTACCGCACCCGCCACGTCTCGACGGCCTCGTTCAGTCCGGTGTCCTCGCGGAAGTAGTCCAGCCACACCTCCGCGCCCGGGACGCCCGGCGAGCCCTTGCGCGGCGGCATCGTCCGGCGCGAGGGCAGCACGAGGTGGGGGGCGCGCTCGTGCAGCGGGGGCACGGTGAGGGCGCGGCCCTCGGGGTGGTGGGCGAGGAAGAGCCGCAGCGCGTACCGCACCCACTCGGGATCGCCCAACCGCACGCCCCACTTCGCCGCGTCCAACACCGCCGCGAGTCCCTCCTCCCCGGGCCGGGCATTGGCCAGCGTCATGAAGTGGGCGGCCGTGGACAGCGCCTGCTCGAGGTGCGCGGGCAGCGAGGGCAGGAAGCGATGCTCGGGGGAGGGCGGCTCGAAGAGCGACAGGCCTCCCTCGGGCGCCCGGGGGATCGCGTGGGACTCCGGCTCCCGGCTCGACAGCAGCTCCCGCAGCCGGGTGTTCAGCTCCTCGCGGCTCACTTGAGACCGACGTAGATGTTCTGCACGTCGTCGTCCTCGTCCATGGCCTCCAGGAACGACTCGACCTCGGCGCGCTGCTCGCCCTCCAGGTGCACCGGATTCTTGGCGATCCAGGCGAGGTTCTGCGCGCTCACCGTCCAGCCCAGGCCCGAGAGGGCGCGGCTCACCGCGTCCAGGTCCGTGGGCGCGGTGAGGAAGCGCGTGCCGCCCTCGTCTCCGGGCTCCAGCTCTTGCGCGCCCGCCTCGATGGCGGCGGCCTCGGCGTCGGCGCCGCCTTCCGGGGGCGAGGCCTCGATGACGCCCATCCGGTTGAAGTCCCACGACACCGCGCCCGTGGTGGCGATCTGCCCCTTGCGGAAGAGCACCCGGATGTTGGTGGCGGTGCGGTTCTTGTTGTCGGTGAGGCACTCGACGATCACCGGCACCTGGTGGGGCGCGAAGCCCTCGTAGGTGACGAGCTCGTAGTTCACCGGCTCATCCAACAGGCCCGCGCCCTTCTTGATGGCGCGCTCCAGCGTGTCGCGCGGCATCGAGGCCTTCTTGGCCTGATCGACGGCCAGACGCAGCCGGGGATTGGAGGCCACCTCGGGCCCGCCCGCCTTGGCGGCGATGATGAGTTCCTTGACCAGCTTGGTGAACAGCCGGCCCTTCGCGGCCGCGTGCTCCGTGCGGCCCTTGTGCTTCCACTGAGCGCCCATGACAGGCGCTCCTACCTCCGGGGGCGCGCCGGTTCAATACGGAACCGAGCGCTTTGTCCGGGAGCCACGTGGGGGGAGGGCGCCGCTCAGGGGAGGGGCCGGCCGGTGGAGGCCTGGGCCATGCGCACCGCGCGCTCCATCAACTCCTGCTGGGCCCAGCGCTTCTCGCCTTCCGGGGGACGGCGCAGCCAGGCGCCATCGGCCTGGAGCACCCAGGCATGGGTGTTCTCGGCGAGGCAGCGGTCGAGGATGTCGCGCACCTGGGCGACGAGGGCGGGATCCTCCACGGGGGTGAGGGCCTCGACGCGGTGGTCGAGGTTGCGCGGCATGAGGTCCGCCGAGCCGATGTAGCAGCGCGTCTCGCCGCCGCGCTCGAAGAGGTAGACGCGCGAGTGCTCCAGGAAGCGGCCGAGCGTGGAGACGACGCGGATGTTCTCCGAGACGCCGGGCACCTGGGGGCGCAGGCAGCAGATGCCGCGGATGTTGAGCTCCACCTTCACGCCGGCGCGCGAGGCGTCGTAGAGCGCGCGGATCATCACCGGATCCACCAGCGCGTTCATCTTCAACACGATGCGCGAGGGCGTCTCGGGGGTGTGCTGGGCGATGGTGCGGCGGACCTCCTCGAGCAGGCCCTCGCGCATGTTGACGGGGGCCACGAGCAGCTTGCGGAAGGACTTGGGACGGGCGAAGCCGGTGAGGAAGTTGAACAGGTCGGCCACGTCGGCGCCGATGTCCGGGTCCGTGGTGAACAGGCCCAGGTCGGTGTAGAGCCGGGCCGTCTTGGAGTTGTAGTTGCCGGTGCCCACGTGCACGTAGTGGCGCACCTTCTCGCCCTCGCGGCGCACGATGAGGATGGCCTTGGCGTGCGTCTTGAGGCCGGGAATGCCGTAGACGACGTGCACCCCGGCCTCTTCCAGCGCGAGCGCCCAGCGGATGTTGGTGCGCTCGTCGAAGCGCGCCTTGAGCTCCACCATGCACACCGCCTGCTTGCCGCGCTCGGTGGCGCGGATGAGCGCGGGCACCAGCGGCGACTTGTCCGAGGTGCGGTACACCGTCTGCTTGATGGCGAGCACGTCCGGGTCTTCCACCGCCTCGGTGACGAAGCGCTCCACCGAGGTGGTGAAGGACTCATACGGGTGGTGGACGAGCAGGGCGCCGCGGCGCATGGCCGTCATCACCGGGGTGACCTCGCCGTCGTCCTCCGACTGCAACCGGGGCTGGGTGACGGGCGTCCAGGGCGGATCCCTCAGCTCGGCGAAGCCGGGCGTGGAGACGATGGCCATCAGGTCCGACAGGTCCAACAGGCCGTGCTCCTCGTAGAGATGCTGGGGCTCGAGCGACAGCGCATCCATGAGGGGCTCGAGCAGCTTGGGGTTCATCCCCGCCTGCACCTCCAGGCGGATGACGTCGCCGAAGCGGCGCTGGCGCAGCTCGGTCTGCACCGCCACGAGCAGATCCTCGGCATCCTCGGACACGGTGTAGTCCGCGTCCCGGGTGACGCGGAACAGCCCCTGGTCCAACACCTCCATGCCCGGGAACAGGGCGCCGAGGTGGTGGGCGATGACCTCCTCGAGTGGCACGAAGGACGTGCCGCCCTTGAGGGGCACGAAGCGCGAGAGCAGCTCCTTGGGCACCTTCACCCGCGCCACGTTCTCCGTGTCCGCCACCGGATCCCGCAGCAGCACCGCCAGGCTCAACGACAGGTTGGAGATGTAGGGGAAGTGCCGCCCCAGGCCGATGGCCAGCGGGGTGAGCACGGGGAAGATCTGCTCGCGGAAGCGCTGCTCCATCAGGGCGCGCCCCTCCGCGTCCAGCTCCTTCATGGAGTAGATGCGAATGCCCTTCTCCGCCAGCGCGGGGCGCAGTTGGCGCTCAAAGCAATCCGCGTGGCGATTGCCCTGTTCGAGGATGCGCTCGTGCATCTTGGCGAGCGTGTCGCCCGGGGTGGAGCCATCGGGCACGAGCCGGGCGACGCGGTTGCTCAGCTGCTCGTGCAGCCGCGCCACGCGGATCATGAAGAATTCGTCGAGGTTGCGCGCGTAGATGGCGCAGAACTTCACGCGCTCCAGCAGGGGGACCGAGGGGTCCTCGGCGAGCTGGAGCACGCGGTTGTTGAAGGCGAGCCAGGACAGCTCGCGGTTGAAGAACAGGCTGCCGTCCGACACGTCCGTGCCGGGGGGGATGACGTCGCGCTCGGCGGTCTTGCTGGAGATGTTCTTGCTGGATGCGCGCTTGGGCATGTTGCGCTCTCTAGGTCAGACCGGGCGGTCTAGCAGAGCGTCACGGCGGGATTTGTGAACTTTGAAGCTGAGCGCTCTCAGGCGCCGACGAGCCGCGAGGCGTGCCGCGGCTGGGGGTGTACGGCCACCTCGTACTGGTTGCCCTGGGCGTCCTGGCGGATGACGGCCCAGCCCTGGCGGGGAGGCGTGCCTCGGGGCTCGACCTGGAAGGAGCGCCGGGTGGCGCGCGTGCTCAAGAGCTTGCCCAGGCACTCGGCATGGGCCTGGAGCGGGAGGATGCACAGATCGAAGCGGTTGCCGAACTCGTCCTGACGCACCAGCGCCCAGCCATCCAGGGGCAGGGGGTGTTGCATGTCCAGGCGCCAGCGCACGTGCCGCGGGGCGAGGCCCAGGTGCGCGAGCGCGTGGTCGACCTCGACGTGGTCCATCCACAGCGTCGCCTCGCCCTCTTCCCCGGCGGCGTGGATGGGCAGATCGATGAACAGCTCCAGGCCACACTCACAGGTGGACTCCCACCGGTAGCGGGGCCCCAGCCCATCGCCCTCGTCCTCGTGCACGCGCGGGCGTCCCAACCGCTGCTCGAGTGTGACGCGCGTCACGCTCAGGGTGCAGGCGCGCTTCTGCGTCGTCAGGGCAACGGGGCGGCGGATCGGGAGCGGCTTCATGGATTTCTCCTCTTTCGGGGTAGAGAAATCTAGTGCTCATGCACGGAGCGGCCAGGGGGGCAGGCGTGCTTCGTTCATTCAGTCACGCCCTGACGAGGGATTGTGTCCGTTGCAGGAAAGGCGTCTCGGACCCGGGGGCCGGAGGGGTGGGTGCCCGGCGCCGGACGTGGGGGCGTCGGGCACCTCGGTGGAGGCTCAGCGGGTGAAGCGCTCGGAGATGGGCGCGTCGAAGGCGCCCCCCACCCTCAACACCTGACCCGTGTGGAGCAGCACCCCGAAGGTGGGGGTGTAGGGCGGGGCCTGGGTCGCGGACGCCGCGGGCAGCCACGCGTTCTGGGCGGGGTCATACACCGCCGCCTGTCCGGCGTCGTTGAAGGCCAGCACCTCGCCCGAGTAGAGCAGCGTGGTGGAGGAGGGGGCGGCGAACGGCAGCGGCGGGCCCGCGAGCCAGCGCGAGTTGTAGGGATCGTACAGGTGCGTCTCGGCCTCGGTGGGGCTGTCGCCGTCCACCAGCACCATCACCTGGCCCGAGTTGAGGCGGATGGCCTGCCGGGGGCGATGGAGGTAGGGGGGCGGGGGCGTGAGGGTCCAGGTCTTCTTGGAGGGATCATAGATTTCGGCGGTGGCCGAGCCCTCCGGCTCGCCGCCCACCACCAGCACCTTGCCCGAATACAGCACCGTCGCGAGGTGGCCGGAGCGCGGCGAGTTCATGCTCGCCACCGGGGTCCAGGTCTGCGTGGACAGATCCAGCTCCTCCGCCCGGTTCTGGGGAACGTGCTCGCCGAGCGTGATGTCGAATCCTCCGGCCTGGAGCGCCCTGTTCGACGAGCCCAACACCGTCAGGGAGAAGTCCGCGCGGGTCAGACCCGGGTTCCTGGGGAGATCGATCCAGAGATCGGTGGCCGGATCGTACGTCTTGAGCCTCCAGGAATCCTCGAACCTGGAGTTGACGCCCGCGATCGCCAGGACCTGGCCCGAGCCCAACTGCACCATCGAATAGATGCGGCAGAAGCCCGGCGAGCAGACGGGGTTCATGACCCGCCAGGTATCGGTGTATGGGTTATAGCGCTGCACGAAGCCCTGATAGGACTCCATCACCTCGCCCGTGGCGCGCAGGCGCACGGCGCTGTTGGTGGGGTAGGGCAGGGCCTTGAGGGCGGTGGGCGTCCAGGAGCCGACGCCCGTGCTCGGGGCCTCGGTTCCGCTCGCCATCGCCGCGGACGACATGGACAACCAACCCATCATCACCAGGGATGAGACTTGGAACTTCATGGGGTGTTTTTCCTTGGTCAATGAACCCACCTGGAGTCGGTGGGTCCCGCGCAGGGTACGACAGGACGAAGGGCCGGCGAGTGTCCTGAATAAGGCGAAAGAGGCCGCGTCGGAGCACGCACGACATGGGCCGCCCACTCGCGGGCGGCGTCGCACGAAGGATTACGCAATGCATCGCAAGAGAAGTCATGGGGGGCTGCGTCTGCTGGGCACGGCGGCCGCGTTGGTGGCCACGCTGGTCACCGGAGAGGGCCGGGCGCAGGAGCAGGAGTTGCGACCCCGGCAGGAGCGGGAGCAGGAGTGGCAACAGTCCCCCTGGTCCTACGCCCTGAGCGAGAGTCCCCCGCTGCGCTTCAACGAGTCCTCCCGCTTCAACGTGCTCGCCACGCGCAACCCGGGCTATCCGCGCGCCGAGGGTGAGCGGATGGTGCTCGTGCCCGAGAACCGCTCGGGCGCCGCGGGCGCGATCTTCCTGAACAACCAGCCGGTGCAGGCGCCCTTCGCGGTGCAATTCGATTTCAACACCTACAACCGCAAGGGGGGCGGCCCCTGGGACACGGGAGACGGGCTGGTGCTGATGTTTGGCCGGCGGCCACTGTCGCGCCGGGACGTGCTGCCCACGGGCAGTGGCCGCGCCTTCGTGACGGATGGCTCGGGCTATGGCGTGCACGTGACGCTCTACGGGGAGGAGCGCGGGCTGCTCCTCACGGATGGCACGGGCCGCGCGCTGGCCTCCCGGCGCAATCCCGCCGTCTACACCCATGATCGCTGGGCGACGCTGCGCGTCGAGGTGGAGCGCGACGGCATCCGCGTCTATCTGGATGGGGCCTTGCAGATCGACTGGCGCGGCCAGGTGAACACGTCCTTCACGGGCCTGGGCATCGGGGCGGCGACGGGGGACGCCAACGCGTTGCATGCCATCCGCGACCTGCGCCTGGCGCTCCAGCCCCGCTCCCCGCCGCGTCCTCCCGGGCCCCCGGGTCCTCCGCCGCCGGACTCCTCTCCGGACGGCAACCTGCTGTTCAACGGAGACTTCGAGCAGCCCTCGTTGCGGCGGGGCAGCTTCCAGAGCCTGGGTGAGCTGCCGGGATGGCGGCGCGCGGCCGGACGCACCATCGAGTTGCAGAACAACGTGGCGGGCAGCGCCGCCCAGGGCGCTCAGCTCGTGGAGCTGGATGGCCAGGACAACACCACGATCCAGCAGGACGTCTCCACGCGCCCGGGGGCCGAGTACGAGCTGCGGCTGGCGTTCTCCGCCCGTCCGGGGACGGACGCGCGGGACAATGCCCTGGAGGTGCTGTGGAACGGAGAGGTGATCACTCGCCTGGAGGCCAGCGGCCAGAAGTTGTCGGACACGGCCTGGACGTACGTGGTGCTGCGCGTCCGGGCGGAGGGTCCCAGCTCGCGCGTGGAGTTGAGGGACGTGGGCCGCTCCACGGGCTCGGGCACGTACGTGGATGATGTGTCGTTGCGGCAGGTGTCGGGCGGCGGCCGGGGTCCCCGTCGCTGAGCCCTCCGGCTTCCCGGCGGCGAAGGGGCGTTCACTAGTCGCCCCTTCACGCGGGAAAGCTCCCGGTCTCCTCGGATTCTGGCGTGGACTGGATGGCGCCACGTCTCATTTCCAAGAGGAGACTTCATGAAGATCGGATTCATCGGACTGGGAGCCATGGGCAGTGCCATGGCGGGCCATCTGCTCAAGGGCGGCCATGCCCTCACGGTGTGGAACCGCTCGCCGGACAAGGCGGCGCCCTTCGTCGAGGCGGGCGCGCGCCGGGCCGCGTCTCCGGCGGAGGCGGCGGCGGGGGCCGAGGTGGTGATCACCTCGCTCGCGGATGACGCGGCGGTGGAGCAGGTGGTGCTGGGGGAGGACGGGCTCGCGCGGGGGCTGGGCGCCGGGGCGGTCCACGTGGGCACCAGCACCATCTCCCCCAAGCTCTCCGAGCGGCTGGCGGACGCGCACGCGAAGAAGGGGCAGGGCTACGTGGCGGCTCCGGTGCTGGGTCGGCCTCCCGCGGCGGCCCAGGGCAAGTTGTTCGTGATGGCGGCGGGAGAGGCGGGGGCGGTGGCCACCGCGCGCCCGGTGCTGGAGGGACTGGGACAGCGCCTCTTTGTCGTGGGGGAGGCGCCCGCCCAGGCGCACCTGCTCAAGCTGTGCTGCAACTTCCTCATCTTCTCCACCATCGAGCAGCTCGGCGAGGTGTTCGCCCTGACGGAGAAGGGCGGCCTGGACAGGGCCCGGGTGTTCGAGGTGCTGACCGAGAGCTTCTTCTCGGCGCCCGTGCACAAGAACTACGGCCGGCTGATCCTCGATCGCGCCTATGGCCCCCAGGGCGTGCCGGTGACGCTGGCGGCGAAGGACACACGGCTGATGCTCGAGGCGGGAGAGGCGCTGTCCGTTCCGCTGCCGTTGGCCTCCCTGGTGCGCGACCGGTGGCTCGCGGCCCGGGCCCGGGGCGAGCAGGACCTGGACTTCGCCGTGCTCGCCCGGCAGATCGCCCAGGAGGCGGGCCTGAAGGAGTAGGCCTAGGCCGTGGCGTGACGCACGGTCTGCAGGAGCTGGCCCGAGTCGATGAGCTCGCAGACGGCTTCGATGTCGCGGTGGATCTCGCGATCCTTCTCCATGGTGGGCACGCGGCTGCGCACCAGCTCATGCGCGGCGCGCGGGCCCCGGCCGGCCTTCACCGGCAGCCGGTAGTCGAGCGCCTGGCTGGCCACGAGCAGCTCGATGGCGAGGCACGTGCGGGTGAAGTCCGCCACCTGGCGGCCCTTGAGCGCCGCGGTCATGCCCATGGACACGTGGTCCTCGCGGCCGGCGGACGAGGGGATGGAGTCCACCGAGGCGGGGTGGCAGAGCACGCGCGACTCGGCGACGAGCGCGGCGCTCGTCACCTGGGCGATCATGAAGCCCGAGTTGAGGCCCGGGTTCTTGGCCAGGAAGGGGGGCAGGTTGGACAGGGCCGGGTTGACGAGCTGCTCCACGCGCCGCTCGCTGATGGAGGACAGCTGGGTGAGCGCCATGGCCGTCACGTCCATGGCGAGCGAGATGGGCTGGCCGTGGAAGTTGCCGCCCGAGATGATGCGGCCCGTGTCGGCGAAGACGAGCGGGTTGTCCGTGGCGCTGTTGACCTCGACCTCGAGGATGCGCCGGCCGAAGGCGAGCCCCTCGCGCGCCGCGCCGTGCACCTGGGGCATACAGCGCAGGGAGTAGGGGTCCTGCACCTTGCTACAGTTCACGTGCGTCTCCACCAGATCGCTGCCCGCGAGCAGCCGCAACAGGTGGGCGGCGACGGCCTTCTGGCCCTCGTGGGGGCGCACGTCCTGGATCTCCGGCAGGAAGGGCTTGTGGCTGCCGAGCAGGCCCTCGAGCGTCATGGAGCCGGCGATGTCGGCCACCAGGGCGAGCGACTCGGCGCGCAGTTGCAGCAGCGTGCCCACGGCGCACATGGCCTGGGTGCCATTGACGAGCGCCAGGCCCTCCTTGGCCTCGAGCACCACGGGCTTGAGGCCGGCGCGCTCCAGCGCCTGACGGGCCGGCATGCGCTGGCCCTGGTAGAAGGCCTCGCCCTCGCCGATGAAGACGAGCGCCAGGTGCGCCAGCGGCGCCAGGTCTCCCGAGGCGCCCACGCTGCCGCGCTCGGGCACCACCGGCACCACGTCCTTGTTGAGCATGTCCAGGGCGAGCTTCAGCGTCTCCAGGCGGATGCCGGAGAAGCCCTTGGCGAGCACGTTGCAGCGCAGCAGCAGCAGGGCGCGCGCCTCGGGCAGGGACATGGGAGTGCCCACGCCGGCGGCGTGCGAGAGGATGAGATTGCGCTGCAGCTCCGACAAGTCCTTCTTGTCGATGCGCACCTCGGCGAGGGTGCCAAAGCCGGTGTTGATGCCGTAGGCGGGCGCGTCTCCGGCGGCCACGCGTTCCACGAGATCACGCGAGGCCCGCACGCACGTTTCCGCCTCGGGGGAGAGTTCCACGGTCGCCTCGTTGCGGGCGACCTGGAGGATTTCCTCCAGGCGGAGGGTGTCTCCATCGATCAGAAGTCGGGGACGGTACATGTGAGCAGCTCCAGGGACTGTCGGGCGGCGGGGCCGCGCGAGGGGCGTTCTCTCTTATCTCAACCCGGGCGCATGTGCAGCCCGTCCCCCTCCGGGACCTTTTGACAGCCCGGGGCCACCTCACTACGGTGGCCGCTCCTTAGGAGGAAGCAGCCCAGGTGGCCTTGATCGTCCAGAAGTACGGCGGCACGTCCGTCGGCGACACAGAGCGAATGAAGAACGTGGCCCGCCGCTGCATCGCGGCCCAGGCGGCCGGGCACGATGTGGTGGTGGTGGTATCCGCCATGTCGGGAGAGACGAACCGGTTGCTCAAGCTCGTCTCCCAGATCACCGACCGGCCCAACGAGCGCGAGCAGGACGTGGTCGTCGCCACCGGGGAGCAGGTCTCCATCGGGCTCGTGGCGCTGGCCATCCAGGCGCAGGGGGCCCAGGCGACCAGCTTCCTGGGCCACCAGGTGCAGATCGTCACCGACAGCACCTTCGCCAAGGCGCGCATCAAGCGCATCGAGGCGGAGCGCATTGTCGAGGCGCTCAAGCAGAAGCACATCGTCGTGGTGGCCGGCTTCCAGGGCCAGGACGAGCAGGGCAACGTCACCACGCTGGGGCGCGGCGGCTCGGACACCACGGCGGTGGCGCTGGCCGCGGCGCTCAAGGCGGACGCGTGTGAGATCTACACGGACGTGGACGGTGTCTACACGACGGATCCCAACGTGTGCCCCGCGGCGCGCAAGCTCGACCGCATCTCCTACGAGGAGATGCTGGAGCTGGCGAGCCTGGGGGCCAAGGTGTTGCAGATCCGCTCGGTCGAATTCGCGATGAAGTACAAGGTGCCGCTCTGGGTGAAGTCGTCCTTCTCGGACGATCCGGGCACGTTGGTGTGTGAGGAGGACAAGTCGATGGAGAACGTGGTTGTCAGCGGCATCGCCTACGAGAAGAACGAGGCGAAGCTCGCCATCAGTGGCGTGCCGGACATGCCGGGTGTGGCGGCGAAGATCTTCGGCACCTTGGACGAGAAGAACATCGTGGTGGACCTGATCGTCCAGACGGCCTCGCGCGACGGGAAGACGGACGTGTCCTTCACCGTGGGCAAGACGGACCTGACCAAGGCCCGCGAGGCCGTGGAGCAGGTGGCCCGGGAGATCAAGGCCGGCGGCGTGGAGACGGACAGCGACGTGGCGAAGATCTCCATCGTGGGCGTGGGCATGCGCAACCACTCGGGCGTGGCGGCGAAGATGTTCCAGGTGCTCTCGCAGGAGGGCATCAACATCCAGGTCATCTCCACGTCGGAGATCAAGGTCTCCTGCCTCGTCCAGTCGAAGTACACCGAGCTGGCCGTGCGCGCGTTGCACACCGCGTTCGGTCTGGACAAGCCCGCCACGGTGGGCTGAGGGGTGAACCGCACCGGCGCGCTCGCGGTGGCCGCGCTCGGGCTGTGGGGCCTGGGGGTGGTGGCGCGCGTGCTCGGGCCCTCCACCGAGCCCGCGCTGGACTGTGCGCCGGGCGAGGTGCGGGTGGTGGAGGGAATCGCCCGGTGCGGCACGGGCGAGCCACCCTCCGCCCCGCAGCGCCTGCTGCTGGGCCAGAAGCTGGATTTGAACCGGATCTCCGAGGAGGACCTCGCCCGGGTGCCTGGCGTGGGAGCATCCCTGGCCCGTGAGCTGGTGCGGACGCGGGCGCGGCGAGGGCCGTTCGCCTCATGGGACGAGGTGGCCTCCGTTCCCGGTGTGGGATCGGCCAGGCTGGCGACGCTCCGGGCGGCGACGGAGTTGCGCTAGGCGCCAGGGCCCGGGGGCGTGTGATAAAGCACGGAGCGTGGAGATCGCCTGCCCTCAGTGCTCGATGAAGTACGCGCTCGACCCCCGGTTGTTGCCGCCCGGGGGTGTTCCGGTGCAGTGCACTCGCTGCGGCCATGTCTTCATCGCGGGCGCCTCCGCTCCGGCTCCCGCCCCGGCTCCAAAGGCACCCGGAGTCCCGGCGCGCGCCCCCAATCCCCTGAACTCCACCTTGCTCTACGGCACGAATGCCGGGGGCTCGGACGCCCCGGCCCCCACGACCACGCAGGCCTTTGGCGCCGTTCCCTCCGTGCCACAGGTGGCGCCCGTGACGCCCCGGGCCCAACCCGGTGCTCCGGCGGCGCCGTCGATCCAGAAGACGCAGGCGTTTGGTGCCGTCCCCCAGGTGCCACCCGCCGTGAAGCCCGCCGCCCCGGCCACGAGGCCCGCCCCGGCCGCCGCCAGGCCTCCCGTTGCGGCGGGGCCGCCTTCCGCGCCAGCAGCTCCCGCTCCCCACACGACGCAGGTGTTTGGTTCGGTTCCACGCCCCACCGACGTCGCCGCCCCGAAGCCCACTGGCAAGCCCCCCGGCGCCGCGGCCCCCCGGCCCCCGTCGGCCCGGCCCGTCACCGTGTCGCTGCCGGTGTCGCCCCAGGCCGCCCCTCCCGCGCAGGAGGATGATCCCTTCGCCGCCCTGGAGGCGCTGGAGGCGTCGGACCCCGCCGCGTTCTCGCCGTTCGATGATGTTCCCTCCGGACCTCCGCTCTCCCAGCCGCCCGGCATGACGCCTCGGGCCGGAGCGCCCGAGCGCCCCTCGCCGGAGCCCGCCCCAGCACCCGCGCCCCCACCCGCGGCCTCCGCTGCTCCCACGCCTCCCACTCCCTACGGCCATGAGCCTCGGATCGGGGTCGCGGCGACGACTCCCATCGAGCTGCCCGACGAGATCCTCGTCCAGTTGGATCGGCCCCTCTCGGAGTTGATGGCAGAGGAGGCTCCCGCCGAGGAGGCACCGCCTGCCGTGGGGCCCGCGCCCGCCTTGAACAAGCCGCTCGAGCTGCCGCCCGAGTTGATGGATGCGCCCAGCCTCTCCGCCCGCGACCAGGGCCGGGGCAAGCGTCCGGCGAAGGGTGGCAAGGGCCGGGGCCTGCTCATCGCGGCGGGCGTCCTCGTGCTCGCCCTGACGGCGGTCCTCACCTCGCGGGCCTGGCTTTCCAAGTCCGACGTCCTGCCGCACACGGTGCAGGCCGCCAGGGACGAGGCGGTGGCGAAGTTTCGCCGGGACGACGCGGCCTCGAAGGAGGAAGCCCTCGCCGAGTTGAAGGCCCTGTCGGGCAAGCATCCCCAGAGCATCGAACTGCTGGCGGAGGTGGGCATCGCGCTCGCCATGCACCTGGATGACACCCAGGTCCGCCTCACCACGCTCCAGGCCAAGGAGAAGCGGCTGAGCGAACTCATCAATCGGCTCGTCTCGACCCAGACCCCCATCGACTGGCAGAGCCGCGCCAACGCCCGCAAGGAGGAGCTGGCCACGCTCCAGCAGCAGCGCTTCTCCCTGGAGGAGCGGAGCAAGGCGTTGGCGGAGGAAGCCGTGCAGGTCCTCAAGAACCTGGAAGTGGAGCCCGCGAAGGAGCCGCGCGAGGTGGCCCTGGCGCGCCTGCGGGCCCGGGCCCTGCTGACCGCCACGCTGGGAGTGGGCAACACGTCCTCGCTGGCCTTGAAGCTGGCCCAGGCGGAACAGTTCGAGTGGAGCTCGCTGGTCATGGCCGAGTACGTCCTCCACGACGCCTCGGCCTCGCCCGCCGAGACGCGGGAGGCCGCCGCCGGGATGGAGCGCATCCGGACCCGCAACAGAACCTACCTGCGCGCCTACGTGCTCGGGGCGCGCATCGCCCTGCTGCGCCACGAGCCGGCCGCCGCGCGGAACCTGCTGGACACCGTCATCACCCTCAACCCCAAGCACGAGCTGGCCCAGCAACTCCGCTCCTACATCGAGGACCTGGAGCGCCAGGAGTCCGAGCCTCCCCCCCCCGCGAAGCCTCCGCCCGCCCCCGAGCCGGCGCCCACGCCGGAGCCCGCGCCCACGAATGAAGTGGCGCCCACCTCTCCCCCGGTCTCCCCACCCACGGAGGGGACGGCGCCCGGGGAGCCCTCGGACTCGACTTCCACCACGCCCTGAAGGGCGCCTTGCGCGCCCGGGGAGGGTGAAAAAAGTTCCATCTTCGGGCGGTATGCCGGGGGGTTCTCGCTCGGCTCCCAGGGCAGGGGACTGGGGCGGACGGCGGTACACACCTTGCTAGACAGGTGTCTCCGAGCGGGACGCGCATGGACGCGATTCCCAGGTCGGAGGCACGGGTGATGGCGGAGCTGGTCTTCTGGTGTGCCGCGGTGCTGCTGGTTCACACCTACTTTTTCTACCCGCTGGTGTTGTTCGCGATGGATGGCGTGGCGCAGGTGGCGCACAACCTGCGCTACATGCGCTCGGGGGCGAACCAGCGCCGCGCGCAGCCGGTGGGCGTGCCGCCCCGGGTGAGCCTGGTGGTGGCGGCCTACAACGAGGCGAGCTGCATCCAGCAGAAGCTGGGCAACAGCCTGGCGCTGAACTACCCGGCCGAGCGCTTCGAGGTGCTGATCGGCTCGGATGGCTCGTCGGACGGGACGGACGAGCTGGTGATGGCGTGCACCGACGAGCGGGTGCGGCTGTCGGCCGCGGCCCGAGGCGGCAAGACGTCGGTGTTGAACCGGTGCATCCCCATGGCCGGGGGCGACATCGTGGTGCTCTCGGACGCGAACACGATGATCGAGCCGGAGGCGCTCCAGCGCCTGGTGCGGCACTTCGAGGACCCCGAGGTGGGCGCGGTGTGCGGGCAGTTGCGGCTCTACAACCCGACGAAGGCCGAGTACGAGGAGAGCACGTACTGGACGTACGAGTCGCTCATCAAGTTCTATGAGGGCAAGCGCGGGGCGGTGATGGGGGCCAATGGCGGGCTGTACGCCATCCGCCGCTCGCTGTTCCAGCCCCTGCCGGCGTCGACGATCGTGGACGACTTCGTGATTCCGCTGCGCATCCTCGAGCAGGGCTACAAGGTCGTCTACGAGCCCGAGGCGGTGGCGCACGAGGAGACGACGGAGGACTACGACAAGGAGTTCGGCCGCCGGGCGCGCATCGCGGCGGGCAACTTCCAGAGCCTGCGCATGGTGCCTCGGCTGCTCTCTCCGTTGGCTGGCTTCCCGGCGTTCGCCTTCTGGTCGCACAAGCTGCTGCGCTGGTGCGCGCCCGCGCTCATGGCCCTGGCATTCCTGGCGAACCTCTTCCTGGTGAACAGTATTTTCTACCGGTTCACGCTGGTGGGGCAGGTGCTGTTCTACGGGCTGGCGCTGCTGGGGAAGACGGGGGCGCTCAAGGGCTCGGCGCGGCGGGTGGCCTCGGTGGCCTACTACTTCGTGACGATGAACCTGGCGATCGCGGTGGGCTTCTGGCGCTTCCTGCGCAACTCGCAGCGCGCCGCCTGGGATCGCACGGCGCGCGTCTCGTCCTGAGTCTCCCGCCTCCCGGGGGCCTCGCCCTCGAGGGGGGGCGGCTTCAGCGCCGGGCCACCGCCTCGGGGCGGGGCTCGGGCAGCACGGAGCCATACGCGGCGAAGAGCTGGCCGGTGAGCACCGGCGTCTTGCCAGCCCCCGGCGCGCGCAGCATGTCATTGAGCACCGCTCCGGTGCGGGGATCCTTCTTGAGGTCGGGCCGGGCGAGGTTCATCCGGTAGCGCACCACGCCCCGCTTCACCCGGTGGATGACGACGACGGTGCCATTGGGCTCGACCTTGTCCACCAGGGCCACGTGGGTGAGCCCGTCGTTGCGCCGGCCATCCCGGTTGCGATCATACGTCTCCCGGAAGAACACCAGGTCTCCCGGCCGCGGCGTGCCCCGGGTGTACACCCGGCCCTTGGCGCGCGCGTAGCGGTAGAAGGCGGTGACCCCGTTGTCTCCCTTGGCGGCGGCGCCGCGCAGCGACACCCCGGCCCGGGAGTGCACGGCCTCGACGAAGCCGGTGCAGTCCGCCGGCCAGGTGCGCCCGGACAGTTGGATCTTCGTGCGGCCCAGCAGACCCCGGGCGGCGGCGAGCACCTTCTCGCGCGCCTCGGGTCCGGGGGAGCGTCGCGGCTCGGGCGTGGAGGTGGCCCCGTCGGTGCTGGAGTCGCTGGACGCGGTGGGGGCGGGCGCGGAGTCGACCCCATCGTCTGGAAGGGGCCGGGGCGCCGCGGGGGGCGTCAGGGGGCTGTAGCGGTAGTTCGAGGCGAAGAGCCTTCCTCCGGGAGGGCTGCCCGTGGCGCACCCCGTGCACACCAGCAGTCCCGCGAGCAGTACACCCAGCTTCATGTCGCCACCTCCCTGC
The DNA here is from genome assembly GCF_044360685.1 of Cystobacter fuscus. Classification (GTDB taxonomy): domain Bacteria; phylum Myxococcota; class Myxococcia; order Myxococcales; family Myxococcaceae; genus Cystobacter; species Cystobacter fuscus_C. The sequence continues at coordinate 5,129,993 of NZ_CP043491.1, forward strand.
ATCAGGCCTCGGGGTGATGCTCGGGTGGAGGCGGGGTGTGGTCAAAAAAACCACCCAGTCGAGCGGACAGGGGCCGGTGTGTTTTTCGGGCCGGGGGCGGGGTGGTAATGCTGGGGGGATGCGTGCGTTTCGAGCCCTGTGCCTGCTGTGGTTGCTGACCGGTTGTGGACTGCCCCGGGCCTACGAGCGGGCGCGCGCCTCGGACACGGTGGAGGCGTACCGCGAGTTCCTCCGGCAGTACCCCGAAGGGGATGAGGCGGAAGCGGTGGAGGTGCGCATCGCGGAGCTGGAGTTCGAGGAGGCGAAGCGGCTGCACACGGTGGTGGCCTACAAGCGCTTCATCGAGGCGCACCCGGAGGACTCGCACGTCCGGGCGGCGCGGGCGCTGCTGGAGGGGCTGCGCTTCAACGCGGCCAAGGACGAGGGCACGGCGGCGGCGCTGCGCCAGTTCTTGAGGGATCACCCGGACGGAGCCCAGCGCGAGGAGGCGCAGCGGCTGTTGAAGGCGGCGGAGCTCCAGGAGGCGTCCTCGACGAGGGATCCGGCGCGCATGCGGGAGTACCTTCAGGAGGCGCCGGAGGATCCCCGGCGGTTGGAGGTGGAGTCGCGCCTGGATGACGAGAGCTTCGCCCGGGCGGCGGGGGCGACGGAGCTGTTCGCCTACCTGCGCGACTTCCCGGCGGGGCGCTATCGGGAGCAGGCCAAGGTGAAGCTGCTGGGCCTGGAGGTGGAGGGGCTGCTGTTCTCGGGGCTGTTGGAGGAGGCGCGGGCGCGAGTGGCGGCGCATCCGCTGGGCGTGAAGCTCGAGGACTTCCCGGCGCGCCTGGCGCGGGCCCGGGCCGAGCGCGCGGTCCTGAGCCAACCGGACGCCCTGATCCGCTCGGCCCAGGTGGAGCACTACCTGCGCTCCATCGAGGACCTGAGCCGGGCGCTGGTGGCGCCGGATCCGATGGACCGCTGGCAGGCGGCGCAGGAGCTGGGACAGCACGTGTCGGTGAAGGTGTTGGATCCGCTGCTGGAGGCGCTGCGCTCGGGGCGCAATCCCCTCATCCGGTGGCAGGCGCTGGAGAGCCTGGAGACGGTGCTGCGCACCCTGCCGCGGCGGGTGGCGGAGTACGAGGTGGCGGTGCGGCTGGAGGCGCTGCGCGAGAAGGCGGGCAGCCCGGAGCTGTACCTGCGCACGGCGGTGTTGTTGGACCTGTCGGGGCGGGTGGGCGAGGCGGCGGCGGAGTACCAGCGGGCCTTCCTTCCGGAGGATCCGGATCCGGTGGTGTTGCGGCGGTGGATGGGCCTGCGAGAGGCGCGGCACCAGGCGTTCTCGGCGGCGGTGGCGGCGCGGCAGCTCTCGCTGTGGGCCCTGCGCGTGGCGCGCGAGGAGACCCTGTCGGCCGAGGGCGGAGTGCCGCTGGCGGCGGCGCGGCAGTTGTGCGCGGCGGTCCGCTCCGCGCGGCTCGCGTCGGAGACCCTGGGCCGGGCGCGCGCGGCGAACACTGAGTTCCCCGAGGATCTGGAGGGCTTCGCGGTGACGGCGGCGGAGGCGCTCAAGCTGAGCGAGGCGCGGCTGGCGGACGCGGAGTTGCTGTTGCGCCAGCAGTCACCGGGGGCACGCACCTGCGGAGACGACGCGGTGCGTGAGCGCCTGGAGAGCGCCGTCGCCGAGCGCCGCGCGGCGCTGCGTTCGGTGGGCGCGCGGCTGCCGCGGCTGGCGCCGGTGCTGCTCGAGTCGGCGAGGGCGAGGGATCCCTCCGGGGACATCCGGGCCGAGGCCGAGCGGCTCCTGGCGAAGCCGACCCCCTGAGTCGCCCGGACGCATCGCCGGAATGTGACTGGCGGGGGTGGGTGGCCCTCTGTCGTCCGGCGGGAGCGGGGAGACGAGAAGTAAGCATGAGGGCGCCTGTCGTGATACAGAGGGAAGCTCCACCATGGCGGACAGACCTCGCATCATCGGGATAGATCTGGGCACGACCAACACCCTGGTCGCGTCCGTGAAGAACCGTGTCCCGAAGATCGTCCCCACGGACCGTGGCAACCTGGTGTTGCCCTCCGTGGTGGCGCTGTCGGCCAAGGGCGAGTTGCTGGTGGGGGGCGTGGCCAAGGATCAGATGGTCACCAACCCGAAGAACACGCTCTACGGGACCAAGCGCCTCATTGGCCGCAAGTACGAGTCCAAGGTGGTGGAGGAGCTCAAGAGCTACTTCAAGTACGACATCGTCCCGGGGCCCGATGGGGACGCGGCGGTGTCGCTGGGCGGGCGGGTGTACACGCTGCCCGAGATCTCCAGCTTCATCCTCAAGCAGCTCAAGACGATGGCCGAGCAGTTCCTCGGAGGCCACATCGACGAGGCGGTCATCTCCGTGCCGGCGTACTACACGGACAGCCAGCGCCAGGCGGTGAAGGAGGCGGGGCGGCTGGCGGGACTCAACGTCAAGCGCATCGTCAACGAGCCCACCGCGGCGGCGCTCGCCTACGGCTTCAACCGGGGATTGGATCAGAAGATCCTCGTCTATGACCTGGGCGGAGGCACCTTCGACGTGTCGGTGCTGCACCTCACGGGCAACGTCTTCGAGGTGCTGGCCACCGGCGGAGACACCTTCCTGGGCGGCGTCGACTTCGACAACCGGGTGGTGGACTACGTGCTGGAGAAGGCGTGGGAGGAGAGCAAGATCGATCTGTCCACGAGCCCCATCGCCATGCAGCGCATCAAGAACGCGGCCGAGGCGGCGAAGATCGATCTGACGCTCATTCCCAACGTGGTCATCGACCTGCCCTTCCTCGAGGAGCGCAAGGGCAAGCCGGTGGACGTGCGCATCCCGCTCACGCGCGAGACGCTCAACGCGCTCACCATGGATCTGGTGGATCGCACCTTCGAGCTGTGCGACCGGGTGCTGAAGGAAAAGGGAATCGACCGCTCGCAGATCGACGAGGTCATCCTGGTGGGCGGACAGAGCCGGATGCCGCTGGTGCAGCAGCGGATCCACGAGCACTTCGGCAAGCCGCCGCGCAAGGGCGTGCACCCGGACGAGTGCGTGGCGCTGGGCGCGGCGCTGCTGGCCGAGTCGCTGGGCAGCCTCGACTCGGTGACGCTGCTGGACGCGGTGTCCATGCCCATCGGCTACGCGCTGCCCAACGGGCGCGTGCGCCGGGTCATCGACAAGAACACCATCATTCCGCTGGTGAAGAGCTTCCGGCTGCCGGCGCCGAAGGAGCCGGGGGCACCCTTCATCGAAATGGACATCTTCCAGGGAGACAGTGATCTGGTGGTGGACAACGAGTACCTGGGCACCTTGAGGGTTCCCGCGGAAGCGGCGGGGCGGAAGATCGACTTCCGGCTCAACGAGGAGTGCCTGTTGCAGGTGGTGGTGGACGATCCGAGCGGTCCGCGGCGCATCGAGTTGGCGACGCGGGACACGCCCGAGCTGCTCAAGAAGGAGTTGGCGCGCGTGGCACAGGAGAAGGCCGAGCAGGCCGAGAAGGCCGCGGCGACGCCGTCCTCGCCTCAAGAGGGCAGTCGGCTGTTGTCCAGCATCAAGAGCATCTTCCGGAGAGGGTAGCGGCGGCATGGCCACGTTCCCGTCGAAGGAGTGGTGTGAGGAAGCGGTGCGTTTGTTGAACGCGGATCCCGAGCGCTCGCTCGCCGCCCGGGGGTGGCAGGGCGACATCGGGGTCATCGTCGACGCGGAGCCGGGCCGGCTGGCGCGCGCCTTCGTGGTGCACGTGGTGCCGCGCGGCACGCTCATCGAGAGCCTGCGCGTGCTCGACGATCCGGACGATCTGGATGAGCTGGAGCCCGCCTACCTGGCACGCGCGCCCTACACCGTGTGGAAGCAGCTCCTGCAGGGCAGCCTGGATCCGGTGGAGGCGGTGCTGCGGCGGCGCATCTCGGTGAAGGGGGACCTGCAGCAGCTCATCGAGCGCCTGCGGTTCAAGGGGATCGCCGACCGGGTGCTCAGCGGGTTGAAGACCGAGTACCTGGACGAGCCGTAGACGCGCCCTGGCGCGTCGGGAGGAAGCCATGGGAATCCGTCAGAGACTGACGAAGCAGGCCCTGGGGGCGTCGCACAAGGCGATGGAGACGCTGCTGGCGGACGAGCAGCGGGCGCGCACGTTCGCCGCGGCGCTCGGCTCGATGCAGCGGGGCAAGCAGGCGCTGGACCGGGGCCAGGAAGAGCTGATGCACACGTTGAACTTCGCCACCCGGAGCGACTTCAAGGCCGTGGGCAAGGCGCTCGCGGGGCTCAAGCGCCGGTTGCGTGAGCTGGACGAGAAGCTGAGCGGACTGGCGGGCGAATAGGCGTTGACAGGTGGGGGTAGGGGGTGGCATCTAGCCCCCCGTCGCTTCGTCGGGGGCGCATAGCTCAGCGGTAGAGCACTGCCTTCACACGGCAGGGGTCCCAGGTTCGAATCCTGGTGCGCCCACACCCACGAAGCAGGACAAGCAGTCGGGCGCATAGCTCAGCGGTAGAGCACTGCCTTCACACGGCAGGGGTCCCAGGTTCGAATCCTGGTGCGCCCACACGACAGAGGCCGTGAGTCCCCAGGGGCTCACGGCCTCTTCGCTTTTGGGGGGGGGACGCCATGCGGCCCCGGGGCGGAATGGCTCGAGGCCCTGGAGCCGGAGCCGCGGCTGACGACGCTCGAAGCGCGCCACCTGCTCACGCTGGACGCGCAGCTCATCGATGGAGTGCTTCTTGGGTCATGCCCACAAGGAGCAAGGACAAGCGCGCCGACAGTCCTCTTCGTTCGGAGCCACTGTCAAAACCCTCTCTCGGAATGATGCTAGCTTGTGCCCACGCTTCCGAATCCTGTCGGAAGCAGGGGGATTCAACGTGTCTTTCCAGCGCTCTCTGCGCGTTCTTCTTGTGTCATCCATGCTCCTGGCGGGTTGTGGCGTCGAGCCTGGCAAGGATTCGCAACCAGGCGATTCGTCCGACGTTCCCGTGCCCATTCCGCCCCAGTCCATCCCTCGGTCGGTGGATGCGGGCATCCCTGCCGTGGACGGAGGCTCCCCGTCCTCCGATGGTGGCTGGAGCGTCCCCGACGCGGGTGGCGGAGAGGTGCACGGCAGCCGCGTGCTGCACTACCGCACGGACCTCGCGGACTTCACCCAGCCCATCGCTTCGGAACTCCAGGCCTTCGCGCTCGAGGAGGGTGGGCTCCGGCCCCTCACGGTGGTGACGGCGCCGGAGGGCACCTTCCGGATTCCAGACGCCCCCGCCGGCCAGTACTACCTGAGGCTCGGCACGTTCCACCTGCTGACGGACTCGCGCTTCGTGAACCTGGACCTCTACTCGCTGGGCCGCCAGGACGCGGAGAGGGCCACCTCGCGGTCCGCCGCCGTGACCGTCACCGCGTCCAATCTCCCGCTCCAGCCGCTCGACACCTATCCGCGATGGGAGGCCGTCAGCTCCAACCTCGGAACGAGCGCGTCCGTCGATACGGATGAGCCCGTGCCGGCCGGACAGGCGTCGGTGTCCGGGCTTCCCGCCACCTACAACTCCTACTACCCGGAGATCCCGCGGCTCCTGGATGCCTCGCGCGGTGACTACCTGTACTTCACCCACCTCATCGAGCGGGACAACGGCACCTCGAGCTACATGGCGGTCGACCGCTTCTTCACCCAGGGCGTCAGCCTGCGCCCGGACGAAACGACCGCCCTGGAGGGCGTGTTCCAGGAGGCGCGCCCGAGGACGTTGACCCTCGAGTGGTGGCGCTCGCGCTTCGAGGCCTACAAGCTCCAGGTCCACCCCAGGGTCACCACCAGCGAGCAGGACATCACCATTTCGCCCACGGCCTGGAGCGCGGATGCCTGGTACGGGTACTCGGGAGATTTGATGTACAGCTACTCCGGTGCGGGGCTCACCGACGTGGTCACGAGCTTCACCTATGGCAATCCCTATCCGTTCAGCTGGGGCGAGGTGATCATCCTCAGCCATTTCTCACGGATCGACGTGCGGTTGCCGGGAACGAGCAGCGGCTGGCTCCGACAGGGTTTGAAGGATACGCGCCGGGTGGCGGACGTCGCGAAGGGGGGCCCCTTCGCTCCGCGCATCTCGCCTGCCCAGGACGTGACCGTGGATGGTATCGATGCGCAGCGGGAACACACGCTCGGCTCGCTCACGCCGCGTCTTCGCTGGAAGGCGCCGTTGCTGGGTACGCCCTCGGCCTACCGTGTTCGCATCACCCACCTGTCCGCGAACGGGAACTCGACCCGCACGAGCCACGTGGCCTATCTCTCCACCAAGGAGACTTCGATCGACGTGTTCCCGGGCATCCTCCAGCCCGGCCAGAAGTACGTCTTCATGGTCAGCGCCTACCTGACGCCCGGTGTCGACCTGTCGACGCACCCCTATGCGAATCAGGTTCTCACGGACGTGGCCAGCGCGGACGCTGTGAGCAGCATCCTCTCCACTCCGGCCTCCGTGGGACCCGAGCGCGCGAGCCTTCCCCTCGTGACCGAGCCCTCGTCCACCGAGTCCCTGGAGTTCAAGGCCCCGCGGCACTTCGCGCGGGGGCCCTGAGGCAGCCTCCGCTGACGTTGCTCGCCGGGTCCGACCTCATCCGGAAAAATTCCGCGTCAGGATCCGGCGGGGCTGGCGTCTTTCCTGGCTGAAAGGAGCGATGAGGATGCGAACGCTGACGATGAAGCCAAACCCGTTGAAGCTGAAGTCCTCCCATCGCTTCGCCTCTGGCTCCGCCCCGGAGAGCCTGTTCGTAGCGCCGGGCGCCTCGTGGTCGCGCCCCTGGTGCTCCCGCCCGAGTCTCTTCTGAGGCTCCGCCTCGAGCGTCGAGGCGGTGCACCGGAGGCCGGGTCCCCCAGGGGGTCCGGCCTCTCTCATGTCCAGCCTATTTTTGATTGTCTTGTCTGGGTGTAGCTCAGCCTGGTGGAGCGCACGGTTCGGGTCCGTGAGGCCGCAGGTTCAAATCCTGTCACCCAGACTTCGTATTTCCTTCGTATTTCCATTGTAGGCCGCGCTCTGGGAGCAGCCTGGACTCCAAATCCGGGCATGCGGGGTTCGACTCCCCGGCGGCCTGTCCGTCCGCGTGGCCCAATTGGCAGAGGCGGCTGGCTCAAACCCAGCTCACGTGCGAGTTCGACTCTCGCCGCGGACATCTCACCGAAGTGAAGGACACCCGAGTCATGGAGACGTTGGTTCTCGATCCGTCCTACGAACCCGTGGCACGGATTTCCTGGCAGCGAGCGGTCATGCTGTTGTGGCAGGGCAAGGTCGAGGTGGTCGAGGAGTATGACCAGCTCATCCGCTCCGTCACCCTGGAGATCCGGATGCCTTCCATCATCCGCTTCTTGCGCGGCTCGCGGCGCAAGGGGCGCGGCATCAAGTTCAGCCGTGACAACGTCTACATGCGTGACCACTGCCGGTGCCAGTACTGCAACCGCAAGGTGTCCCGCCCCGAGGCCACGTATGACCACGTCGTGCCCCGGGCCCAGGGTGGCCGCACCACCTGGGAGAACATCGTGATCGCGTGCGTGCCGTGCAATCAGGCCAAGGGAGGCCGCACGCCGGAGCAGGCCGGCATGAAGCTGCTCAGCATCCCCGAGAAGCCCCGGAAGATGGCGGGCACGGTGCGACTGGCCTTCACCTACGAGAAGGGCATGCCCCTGCCGTGGAGGAAATTCCTCCGTGATGTCGCGTACTGGCACACGGAGCTGGAGGAGTGAGCGGCGGGCAAGGGGGCTCCCCAGAGGGGTGCTCCCCGGCCTCTCTCCTGGAAGGGAGTGGGGCCACCTCGGACGAGGCCAGAGGCCTCTTCCAACGCCCGTACGCCCCGCGCGCCAGCAGGCGGGCCCTGCTGCTGGCACTTGAATCCCCCTGCTTCCCCGGCGCTGCCTAGTTGGCGACGACGTTCTTGCCCTGGACCGCGCGCTCCTGCTTCCTCGACTTGAGCAGCGAGGCCACGATGGACACGCCCAGCAGCAGGGCGATGACTCCCAGGGACACCGGCGAGGGAATCTTCACCACGTCCACCAGCGCCATCTTCGCGCCCACGAACACCAGCACTCCGGCCAGGCCCACCTTCAGGTAGGAGAACTTCTCCACCGCCCCCGCCAGCACGAAGAACAGCGAGCGCAGGCCCAGGATGGCGAAGATGTTCGAGGTGAAGACCAGGAAGGGATCCGTCGTCACCGCGAAGATGGCCGGAATCGAATCCAGCGCGAAGAGCACGTCCGTCAGTTCCACCAGGATCAACGTCATGAACAGCGGCGTGGCCAGCTTCCGGCCGTTCTGCACCGTGAAGAAGCGGTCCCCGTCCAGCTCCTTGGACGAGGGGATGATCCGCCGCGCCAGCTTCATGACCGCGCCGCTCTCCGGGTGCTCCTCGTGGTTGCGCTGCACGAAGAGCTTCACCCCCGTGAAGATGAGGAACGCGCCGAAGACGTAGATGAGCCAGTGGAAGCGCTCGAGCATCGCCACGCCCGCGAAGATCATCACCGCGCGCAGCACCAGCGCGCTCAGGATGCCCCAGAACAACACCCGGTGCTGGTAGATCACCGGAATCTTCAGCGCCGAGAAGATGACGACGAAGACGAAGATGTTGTCGATGGAGAGCGACTTCTCGATGAGGTAGCCGGACAGGAAGTTGAGCGCTGGCTCGGAGCCGAACTTCCACCAGATGCCCAGGTTGAACAGCAGCGCCAGGGAGATCCACACCCCGCTCCACGTCAGCGCTTCCTTGAACTTCACCTCGTGCGTCTTGCGGTGGAAGACCCCCAGGTCCAGCGCGAGCATCGCCAGCACGAACAGGATGAATCCTCCCCAGAGAACGGGGCTGCCTACGCTGTGCGCTTCCATGTGGTCGTATCCTTCGGATGGAAAAGGGGGAGCGCCGTACCGCGACGCTTCCATCTGAATTAAGGGTCCTCCAAAGGTTCGGCAAATAGGAAATCAGGGTGGGATCCTTCGAGAAAAACGAAGGATGACGTCTCCTTCGACTCGGTGTCCCGGGTGGCTTCCAAGCCGCGCGACGCCGGGGCTCAACGAGTGCATAGGTGAGGCCTTGCCTGGGAACCCCCGTTCCCACTCGCGCTTCGCCCCCATCCACTAGTGGGCTTTGTGTGCGGTACGGCGCTTGCTCCTGCGTCTCCAGGCCGAGGAGTCGGCGTGGAGGTCATGACGATGCGAGCATGGGTGGGGGCGTGGGGGACCGTTCTCTGTTTCACGGCATTGGGGGCCGCATGCGGTGGAGGGCTGGGGGATTCGACGCGTCAAGTACCCGCCGAGCCCACGGAGCCCGTGGCTCCCTCGGAGCCGCGGACGCCACCCGGGGACGCCGACACGCCTCTTCCCGAGGACGGTGGAACCACCCCTCCGCCCGCTGACGCGGGAAGCCCGCTCCCTGAGGACGCGGGCTCGCCCGGGGATGGCGGAAGCACGCCGCCCCTCGATGGGGGTACCCCCGGGGAGGGGGGCACGGACGGTGGGGGCGGCACCGGCGACGACCCTGGGGGAGGGGCGGTTGATGACTTCCCGGGCGTGGACATCTGGCCCCAGGAGCCAGTGGTCAACTACACGCAGCGCTTCGGAGTGGGCCAGCCCCAGGGCGTGGCGGTGGATGACGCCTTCAACATCTGGCTGCTCCAGGGCAATCGCATCGGCGTGCTCCGGCCCGGAGACACCCAGCCGCAATGGGCGAGCAACATCGGCCAGGCTGGCAGGGGCTTCACCTCCACGGTCATCTGCGGCGGCAGCGCCGGCCGCGCCTACGTGGGCTACTACGCACGGGAGCTCGATGATCCCAAGCGTCAGTCCCATGAGGACTCCACCTACGGCGAGGGCGATCTGGACGCGGTCCACCTCACGGCCAACGGCATCCAGCTCGAGGAGCACCTGTCTCACTCCTACCGGTGGAGCCAGGAAGGCAAGCTGACCTGGAACCCGCCTGGCAACACGGGCATCCACAACTCCAATGACTGGCATTACGACGAGGATCGCGCGGTGCTCGGCTGCGTGAAGGTGGCGCGCGGCCGGGACAAGGGCGACGTGTACGTCAGCACCAATCACGGCGTCACCCGCGTGCGTGGCCTGTCCTACAACAGCCATCGCCATCCGACCTGGTTCGACGAGCATGGCGGCCAGCACATCGGCTACAGCTACGCGGTGGGCATCGCCCAGGATGGAGACGTGCTTATCGGCAATGACTGGACGTTCGGCATCGTCACGCCCACCGCGGACATCGGCTACTGGGATTGGACGAACAAGTCCGTCAACAAGATGAAGGTGGAGTCCTCCTTCCTGCCCGAGGTCAACTCGCTCGCCGATTTCGATTACTGGCGGGGCTTCCAGCAGACGCGCGATGGCCACTACTACCTGGCCAGCGCCAGCTTCGGCCTCTGGGAGATGACCATCCTCTCCGCCGGAAGCCGGCCCCAGAAGGGCACCGCGGTGGCGGGGCTGCCGACCCAGCGGCTCACGTCGCTCGCGGCCACGGATGACGGCTCGCTCTTCATCGGCACCGATGGCGCGGGCCTGTGGCGGATGGACGTCAACAAGCGGCTCTCCCGGGTGACGGAGGTGACGGGCAATAAGGTGAAGCAGCTGCTCTACGATCCCAACGCCTCTCCGGCGATGCTCTACGTCGTCACCGACCAGGGCCTCACCGTGCTCCGGGGCCACTGAGACAGGGGAGGGGACACGGGTGCTCCGTGTCCCCTCGGCTTCCGAGAAATCAAGGCGCCCGGCCGTCGCTGGCGCGGGCGTCCTCGACGCGATAGGGAGAAGGCCGAGCCCCCACATGAGTCCCCCTCCTTCTCCCGCTCCCTCGCCACTGCCGCGCCCCGACGAGGTCCACCTGTGGATCGTGGAGCCGGAGCGGGTGACGGAGCCCCGGCTGCTCGCGGCCTACCTGGCCCTGCTCGGCGCCGAGGAGCGGGAGCGGCATCAGCGCTTCCGCTTCGAGAAACACCGGCAGCAGTTCCTCGTGTCCCATGCCCTGGTGCGCGTCTGCCTGTCGCGTTACGCGCCGGTGGCGCCCCAGGACTGGCGCTTCTCCACCAACGCCTACGGGCGTCCGGAGATCGCGGGAGAGGGCCTGCCCCGGTTGCGTTTCAATCTCTCTCACACCGATGGCATGGCGGTGTGCGCGGTGGCTCACGACATGGAGGTGGGCGCGGACGTGGAGCACTCGGGGCGCATGGGCCAGACGGTGGAGCTGGCCGAGTCCTTCTTCGCGCCCTCGGAAGTCGCGGACCTGCATTCCCTGCCCGAGGCGCTCCAGCGCGAGCGCTTCTTCGACTACTGGACGCTCAAGGAGTCCTACATCAAGGCCCGTGGCGCCGGGTTGAGCCTGCCCCTGGATCAGTTCGCCTTCCATCTGGCGCCGGGGCAGCCGCCACGCATCTCCTTCGATGCGCGCATGGTGGACGAGCCCGAGGCGTGGCAGTTCGTGCAACTGCGGCTGTCGGCGGAGCACCCGGCGGCGGTGTCGGTGCGCCGGACCCGGGGGCTGCCTCTCTCCGTGCGCTGCCAGCGGTGCGTCCCCCTGGCCAGCGAGGAGCCTCCCTGGAGGGTGGCCCCGGGGGAGCGCTGAGCTACGGGCCCACGTCGGGCGCCCAGCGCACGAGCTCCTCGCGCAGGGCACTCAGCAGGGGCTCGCGCGCGGTGCGCAGGAAGAAGTGCTTGCCGGGGAAGCTCCGCGTCCGGAAGTCCCCCGTCGTCAGCTCGCTCCAGGGCTCGAGCATCGACAGCGTCACGTAGGGATCCTCCCGTCCGCCATAGACGGAGATCGGACAGCGCACGGGGTGCGAGGGCATCACGGCGTCGGCGATGGCGAAGTCCGCGCGCAGCGTGGGCAACACCATGTCCAGCAGTTCCTTGTGGGCGAAGATCTCCGCGGGCGTGCCCTCGTACTTGCGCAGCAGCTCGATGAACTCCGCGTCGCTCAGCGCGCCCCGGGACTCGCGGGGCCGGTGGGGCGCTCCCGCGGCGGCCATCACCATGCCGAGCGGCAGCGGCGCGCCCCGGGCCTGCCAGCGCTGCGCGAGCCCCAGGGCGATGCGCGTGCCCATGCTGTAGCCGAAGAAGACGAAGGGCTTGTCCAGCAGCGGTGCCAGGGCCTCCTCCAGGGCATCGAGCAGCGGCGGGAGCTGCTCGAAGGGCTTCTCCAGGATCCGCCGCTCGCGGCCCGGAAGCTGGACGGAGACCCACTCGATGCCCGCGGGCAGGGCCGTGGCCCACCCGTTGTAGATGGAGGCGCCTCCGCCCGCGTAGGGAAGACCGAAGACGCGCAGGCGCGCGTGGGGGTTGGGCTGCCGGAGTGGAAACCAGGGATGTGGAACGGGAGGCACGGGTCACTGTCGCCCTTCATCTCGGGAGCGTCAAGGCGCTCCGAGCCCCTATACTCGCGTCCACCATGCTGAAGACGGACACTCTCAAGGACCAGCTCCGGCGCACCCTCCGGCGCGATTTGTGGCTCGTCCTCGGGCCCTCGATCCTGCTCGCGATCGCCGCGTTCGCCGTGGCCTTCTACTTCATCAAGCCCGCGCCCCCGAAGAAGCTCGTCGTCGCGGCCGCCCAGGATGAAGGGGGCTTCAATTACTTCGCGCGCCGCTACCGGGACATCCTCGCGCGCCACGGCGTCACCCTGGAGATCCGCCCGACCCAGGGCTCGCTCACCAGTCTGGAGCTGCTCTCCGGCGACAAGGCGGAGGCCGACGTGGCCTTCGTCCAGAGCGGCTCGGCCGCGGGGCGTACCCAGGTGCCCAACATCGTCTCGCTCGGGGGCCTGACCTATATCCCCCTGTGGGTCTTCTACCGGGGTGAGCCCATCGAGGACGTGCGCGAGCTGCGCGGCAAGCGCCTCGCGGTGGGCACGCCCGAGAGTGGCACCCGCGCGCTCGCCCTCACGCTGCTCAAGGCCAATGCCGTGGAGCAGTCGCCCACGGAACTGCTCACGCTCGAGCGGGATGAGGCCCTCGCGCGCCTCAAGCAGGGCGAGCTCGATGCGGTGTTCCTCGTCGCCTCCGCCGAGGCGCCCTTCGTGCGCAAGCTCATCGCGGAGCCCGGCATCCGCCTGCTCAGCTTCGCGCGAGGAGAGGCCTATGTCCGCCGCTTCCCCTATCTGTCCCGGCACGTGCTGCCCCGGGGGGTGTTGAACCTCGAGGCGGATCTCCCCGAGCGGGACGTGGTGCTGCTCGCGCCCACGGCGAGTCTCGTGGCGCGCGACTCGCTTCATCCGGCGCTCGCCTACCTCCTGCTGAGCGCCGCGAGCGAGGTGCATGGCGGCGCGGGCATCCTGGATCGCTCGGGTGAGTTCCCCGCGGCGCTCGAGGGTGACTATCCGCTGAGCGGGGAGGCGCGCCGCTACTACAAGTCGGGCCCCCCGTTGCTCCAGCGCTACCTGCCCTTCTGGGCGGCGAACCTCGTGGACCGGCTCTGGCTGATGCTCGTGCCCATCATCGCCGTGGTGGTGCCGCTGGGCCGCGCCGTGCCCGCGCTGGTGCAGTGGCGCATCCGCTCTCGCATCGTCCGCTGGTACGCGCGCCTCAAGGAGATCGAGCTGCAGCTGGAGGAGAACCCGGGACGCAAGCTGCTGGAGGACATGCTCTCGCGGCTCGACGAGGCCGAGCGCGAGGTGAACCGCATCCCCATGCCCCTGGCGTACGCGGAGAACCTCTACTTCTTCCGCGAGCACATCGACGTCGTGCGTCGGCGCGTCACCCGGCGGCTGTCGGGCGCCCCCGATGAAAGCGAGGCCCTGACCCAGCGGGTGGTGGTCAGTTGAATCCCACGGCGCGCGCTTCGCGTGGGAAGACGCGCCCGTGCCCCTGGAGGGAGTCCTCGTCGCCCGCCGTGCCGTCCTGACGGGACCACAGGTCCACGAGCAGGCCATCCCGCAGGCCGCGCTTGACGGCGGTGATGCCGTCCACGCCCAGGTGGTGCACCAGCCGCTCGAGCAGCACGGCGCCGGCGACGATGATGTCGGCCCGCCGCGCGTCGAAGTGCTCGCGCCGCCGCTCCGGTGACATCCGCGCCAGCAGGTGCGCGGCGCTCGCGAGATCCTCCCGGCTCGCGACGCAGGAGCCATCGCGCGCCGCGAAGTCCACGAGGGCCCGGATGGTGCCGGAAGAGCCGATCGCCGTGAAGGGCGGGGAGGCGAGGGCGGCGGGGATCGTCTCGATCAGGCGCGCCTCGGCGAAGTCGCGCAGCGAGCACAGCCGGGAAGGGGACACCTCGCCGGAGGTGTCGAACAGTTGCGTCAGCCGCACCGCGCCCAGGGGCAGGCTCCACATGGCATCGGGCCGCTCTCCGGTGGCGAGCACCACCTCGGTGGAGCCTCCGCCCAGATCCACCAGCAGCGAGCGCGTGCGTGGGGGCGTGCGGTGCAGGACGCCCAGGCAGATGAGCCGCGCTTCCTCCTCGCCGCTCACCACCTCCAGCTCCAGCCCCGCCTCCTCGCGCACCCGCTGGAGGATTTCCTGTTGGTTGCGCGCCTCGCGCAGGGCGCTGGTGGCCACCGCCCGGACCTGGGCCTGGTGACGCCGGCACACGGCCGCGTAGCGGCGCAACGTGCCCACCAGCCGATCCGCGGCCCCTGGTGACATCGTTCCCTGGGAGAAGACGCCCTCACCCGGGCGGATGGCGTCCCGCTCCTTGAGCACGGTCTCCAGCACGCCCGTGGCGCCGGGCCGGGCCAGCTCCAGCCGGGCGGCGTTGGTGCCCACGTCGATGGCGGCGAAGACGGGTCGCGAGATCGGATCGGCCATGGGTGACGAACCTTTCGGTGTGGGACGGTCCACTCCTACTCGACCGACAAGCTAGGCGGGCTTTGTGCCAACCCCGTGACGCCCCGGCGCTATTTGCTCGAAGTTTTCACGGGCGGCGCTCCCTGCTGATAGCCAGCAGGCCCACCGGGCCAGGGAATGGCCGCCCGCCTGGTTACTCGCCGAGGATGAGTTTCAGCAGATCCGTGCGCACGTAGGCATCGAACCAGCCCCAGGGCGAGTCGGACAGGGCGGCGAGCCGCTCGACTTCTTCCCGGGGCGTGCGCAGCAGCTTGAGGCAGACGCGGGTCATCTCGAGGTAGTCCTCGATGAGCTGTTTCTCCGCGCGCCGCACGAGCACGCAGTTGCGCGCGTTGGGCGAGAGGGACTCGCCGCGCAGCAGTTCTTCGTCCTGCGCGAGCGAGGTGGGGAAGATGGAGAGCCGGGCCTGGCAGGTGGCGGCGAGCAGCTCGAGGACGTTCTCCTCGTTTTCCACACTCAGGGGTCCGAGGGCGCGCTCGCCGGACATCACCCGGCTGGAGATGTCCTCGATGTCATTCGGGACGGCGGCGGCGACCCGCAGGAAGGAGAACGCCATGCGGGTGGTCGTATGGACGTACGGGCGCGAGATCTTGAAGGGGCGCGCGGCGGTGGGGGAGGGGAGCATGAGCAGCATCTGCTTGGTGGCCGCGAGCGGATCCCCATCGAGGATGCGCAGGCCGAGGAAGGCCTCGTCGTGCTCGTTGTCGTCCGTCACGAAGCCGAAGTGCAGCAGCATCAGATCGTTGCTCTTGGCCCCATAGCTGTCGTGGACCTCGTCGCCGGCGGCCACGGGGTTGTTCGCCTTCATCACGAAGGACTCCCCGTCCTCCGAGGTCTCCCAGAGCACATCGGGCGGGCGGCGGTGGTTGAGCATGTCCGCCATCGGCACGAGCGTCTGTCCAAGGAAGCCCCCCTTCTTCAGGCTGAACAGGCGCGAGGACACCGAGAGCCGGGCCCAGACGAACTCCCCGGGGGTGAAGCGCTCGTAGCCGGGGACGTTCTGGCACAGGCTCAGGTAGTCCTCCCGGAGCGACTGGGCCTGGTGCGTCAGCAGGGTCAGCGCGAAGCAGCCCTTGAGCAGGGCATGCTCGTCGCTCCCATAGAAGAGGGGCATCTGGGGGTAGGACTCGGGAAGGCTGTCGATGTAGGGCTTCCAGAAGGAGCCCTCGCGGTGCTTTTCCTGGAGGAGGAAGGAGGCCAGGTACAGGTCCTCGTTGTCCGGATCGAGCCCCTCGGCGATGGCGCGGCCGATGTCCGACTCCCGCGCGAGCTCCAGGGTGAGCATGTGGGTGCGAGGCACCTCGAGCACCGTCTCCCCGGCGGAGATGGACGCCTGGGCGAGCACGGCGCGCTCGCCGTCCTCACGCCGGACGAGTTGGAGCTTGGGAAAGCGGGCTCCTCCTTCTTCCAGCCAGCGCAGCAGGTTCGACAGCTTCTGATTCGAGGAGGACGCGGCGGTGTCGGCGCTCATGGTGCCGGCACGCTACTCCAAGTCCGCCTCCTCGATCAGGCGCTTGTCGCGGGGGCGGGCTTGCGCGAGGTCACGTACTGGCCGCGCACCTCCGCGAGGGTGTCCGCGTCCAGCATGACGGCCGCCTTCTCCTGCACGGAGAGCCGCTCGGGTTCCCCCTCCATGAGCTTGCGGCGGGCGGAGGCGAGCATGAGCGACGTGCCCTCGGCACCGGGCGAGGACTCCAGCAGGGCGAGGTGCAGCGCGTGCGCGCGGTCGTCCTGGAGCACCCGCTCCAGCGCGTCCTCCACCGGCTCCACCTCGTTGCGCGCGAGCTCCGTGGCCCGCACCAGCACGGGAGGAGGGGCCGACTCCTCGGGGATGAGGAAGAGGCCGAGCCGCGCCGTCCACTCGCCCCACGAGGCCCGCGACGTCCACACCGTCAGGGGGATGGACAGCAGCAGTCCCACCACCACCGGGGCCAGCCACGGCAGCAGGCCCGGATTCACCCCGAACGCCACCGCCGCCACGCCCACGCCCACGCCCATGTGCACCGCATGGCGCCGCGCCGCTTCCGCCCACGGCAGGGCCTCGTCGCCACGCTGCTGGCTCGACCAGGACACCCGGTAGCCGAGGATCGTCCCGAAGACGAAGTGCGACTGGAAGAGCATCATCACCGGGGCGAGCAGCGTGGACACGACGCTCTCCACCAGCACGCCGAGCACCAGCCGGAGCCGGCCGCCCATGCGCGCGGCCTCATCGCGATCCGCCAGGGCCAGCAGCAGGCCGAACACCTTGGGCAACAGCAGCATGGCGAGCGACACGGACATCAGCCGCAGCGCGCCCGGCACGTCGAAGGAGGGTGCCTCGGCGAGCAGCGCCTGGGAGCCGAGTGGGGACTCCGCCGCCACGAAGCGATCCCACAGCGCCGCGCCCAGCCCCGCCGCGAGGAAGAGCAGCCACAGGGGCGAGGCCACATAGGACATGACGCCCATGAGGAAGTGGCCCCGGCTCGACGGGTGCAGGCCTCCGGCGAGCACCAGCCCCAGGTGTTGCAGGTTGCCCTGGCACCAGCGCCGGTCGCGCTGCGCGTACGCGAGCAGGTGGGGCGGGGACTGCTCGTAGCTGCCGCCCAGCTCCGGCACCAGCCACACCGTGTAGCCCGCGCGCCGCATCAGCGCCGCCTCCACGAAGTCATGGCTGAGGATGTGGCCCCCAAAGGGTTGCTGGCCCGGCAGCACCGGCAGCCCGCAGTGCTCGGTGAAGGCCGACACGCGCAGGATGGCGTTGTGGCCCCAGTAGTTGGACTCGCCGAGCTGCCAGGCCGCCGCCCCCGCCGCCACCACGGGCCCGTACACGCGGCCGGCGAACTGCTGCAGGCGGGCGAAGAGCGTGGTGCGTCCCACGCACAGCGGTGGGGCCTGGAGGATGCCCACGCGCGGGTTGAGCTCCATGAGCCGCGCCATGCGCACCAGCGTGTCACCCGCCATGAGGCTGTCGGCGTCCAGCACCACCATGAAGTCGTAGCGGCGGCCCCAGCGCTCGCAGAAGTCCGCGAGGTTGCCCGCCTTCTTGCCCGTGTTGTCCGAGCGCCGCCGGTAGAAGATGCGGCCCTGGCCTCCCACGCGCCGGCACAGGTCCGACCACGCCAACTCCTCGGCCACCCACGCCTCCAGGCGCGTGGAGTCACTCAGCACGTAGAAGTCGAAGGACTCCAGCCGCCCCGTGGCCGCCACCGACTCGTAGGTGGCCTGGAGGTTGGCGAAGACCGACGTCGGGTCCTCGTTGTGGATGGGCATCACCACCGCGATGCGGCTCGTCAGCGGCGCCGCTTCCTCCCGCGCGTCCGGCCAGCGCAGACCCGGCGGCCGCTTGCCCAGCAGCGTCTGGACGAAGCCCGCCACCGCCGCCCAGAAGGAGAGCGAGATCCAGGCGAAGCACAGGACGAACAGGCCCGTCATCACCCCCTCGGGGAGGGTGAAGCCCCGGACGCTCAACAACCGGACCAACTCCCCGGTCGCCACGAGCGTGGACAGCGCGGCCGGGCCGAGGACGAGGGCCCGCCGCAGCCCGGCCGACCCGGGCGAGAAGGAATGCGCGTGCATGAGGCCTCCAGGTGCTTCAGCGGGAGACGGACACGTCCGGCTCGCCCACCCGCCACCAGCGGCGCAGCAGCTCGCCCAGGGACCAGGTGCTCAGGGTCTGCTCCGGCATCGTCGTGGGCAGCGGCCGCGGGGCGGGCACGGGCACCGACGCCCGGAGCGCACGCGTGAACTCCACCGGCAGCGCGCTCGGCGTGGACAGCAGCACCGCCGCGCCCCAGCGCGCCCCATCACACAGCACGAACGCCGCGCGGCCGCGCGCCAGCAGCGCGCCATGGGCCACGTGGGCCGGCCCGAGCGCCTCGGCCAGCCAGTGCTCCATCCGCTCGCGCGCCAGCGCCAGGGCGGCCTCGCGGGAGTCCACCCGCCGCGCGCCCAGGGCCCACACGGCCAGACGGGACAAGTCGCTCTCCTGGCTGAAGCCGAAGGAGCGGAAGAAGGCATCGAGCGCCTCGCGCGTCCCGGCGGGAAGCGGGAAGCTGGAGGAGAGCACGGAGGCGGAGGAGATCGACGTCGTCACGGTGTCCACGGGTAACTCCAGGTCTCGGTGAGGGTTTCGGTTCCGCGTCGCAGGAAACAGCGCAATTCGATGGGAGCGGAGGTGCCCGCCGCGGGCACCAGCTCGAAGGTGGCGCGCCAGCCGCCGGTGGCGGCGTTGGGCTGCGCGATGGGCCGGAGGACCTGGCCCGAGGACGCCGTGACGACGGCTTCCACCGGACCCTCGCCCCCCTCGGGGCCCCCGCGCGAGAACTCGAGCACGAAGCGCCGTGCGCCCGGCTTGCTGCCCGCGGCGATGCGCGTGGCGGTGCTCAGTGCCACCTGGGAGCGCTCGGGGGCCTCGCTGCCCCAGTGCAGCTTCCAGGACAGGCTCAGCGGCGCCCCGGGCCCGAAGGGCTTCTCGGGCACCCAGTAGGCCACGATGTTGTCGTTCACTTCCTCTAGCGTGGGAATCTCCACCAGCTGCACCGTGCCCGGGCCCCACTCGCCCACCGGCTCCACCCACACACTGGGGCGCTTGTCGTAGCGCGCCTCGAGATCCTCGTAGCTCGGGAAGGCCTGATCGCGCTGCAGCAGCCCGAAGGCCCGCAGGCCCTTCACCTGGAAGCTGGACACGCTCAGCTGGGACGGGTTCTGCAGCGGACGCCACAGGTGCTCGCCATCCTTCATCCACAGCAGCAGCCCGTCCGAGTCATGCACCTCGGGCCGGAAGTCCTCGGCGCTTCCGCGATCGTTCTCGCCAAAGAGATACATGCTGGTCAGCGGCGCCACGCCCAGCCGCTTCACCGGCTTGCGCGCGTGCAGCACCGCCTCCACCTCCATCACCGTGCGCTCGCCCGGGATGATGACGAAGCGGTAGGCGCCGGTGACGCTCGGGCTGTCCATCAGCGCGTGCACCACGGCCCGGTCCGCGCCGGCCTTCGGCTTCTCCAGCCAGAACTCGCGGAAGAGGGGGAACTCCTCGCCCTCGGGCAGCGCCGTGTCGATGGCCAGCCCGCGCGCGGACAGCCCGTACACGTTGCCGCGGCCCAGCGCCCGGAAGTAGCTTGCCCCGAGGAAGACCACGATCTCGTCGTAGTAGTCCGGCCGGTTGATGGGGCCGCTGAGCCGCAGGCCCGCGAAGCCCTCCACGGACGAGGGCGGCGGCTGCTTCACGAGCGGGCCGTAGGTGAAGAGCTGCGGCGAGAAGCGCACCGCCGTCACCCGTCCACCCTCCACCTCATGCATGGGCAGGGGCGCGGGGTAGAAGAGGCCCGGGTGGAAGAACTGCGCCTGGAAGGGCAGGCTCGCCTCGCGCCACAACGCCCGCTCCGGGCGGTAGCGGATGTCCCGGTACTGATCGTACGTGAGCCCCTCGAAGACTCCCTTCGGCAGGGGCGCCGGAGCCCGATAGGGCTTCTGCGCCAGCTCGCGGGCGCGCGCGCGGACCGTCTCCGCGCTGAAGGCGGGCGGGGTGGCGCGGGGCGCGGCGCTGGCCACCAGCGACCCGAGCACCCCGAGCGCACAGGCTCCGCGCACCCACCTCTTTGCCCACGTCATCGGCTCCACTTCGGGTGACCTCCTCGCAAGCCTGCGAAAGTGCGAACGAGGTCCGGCCCTAGCAGCTCCCATGCCAATCAAGGCAGGCTGCTCGTATGCCCAGCAAATTCACGAGCTTCCCCCTCTCATCCCATGTGAAAGAGATTGCGGTGCAAACGATTCCAGGGGGTTGACGGGCTCTCCAGGACGGCCAGGACGCCCCCGGTTCTGGCGCGGGTGGGGAGCAGAAGAACAGGGGGCGAGGTGAGGCTGTCCATTTGTTCCACAACTGGGCCCCGACAACGCACCCGGGACTGAGAGACTCAGGCGTCCAACCCTGTCAGTAAGTTCCACGTGTCGCGGAATACCTCGTGTGGCGTTTTTCCCTGTCCCTTCCGACGGGAAGAGATGACACAATGGAACTCCACATCCGTGGAGTTCTGGAGATTATTCTCACGGCACTGAAAAAATTCAGTTTAGCGGGACGGTACGGCTCCTGCTAATAGAGGTCTTCAGGAGGACGCGATGGTGGTCAAGCGCGCCTATTCGGTGGTTGCCCAGCAGAATGACTCATTCCCGTCGAGGGCACGGGGATCTCGGCGTTCTCCGCCGGAGCGCCCCAGGGCCACGCCCTGGCGGGTGGTGGTGATGGAGAACCTGCGCGAGCGCGGCCATGGCCTGCGTGATCTGCTCCTCCAGGATCGTTTCGAGGTGGATGTGGTGGAGGACGCGCGCGGCGCGCTCTCGCGCCTGGCCCAGGAGATGAGGCCCAAGGGCGTCACGCCGCCGGATCTCCTCATCTGCAACGCGCGGATGTTGGGCGAGCAGGGACTGGCGCTGCTCGAGCGCTGGTGCCATGCGCACCCCTGGGTGCCCGTCATCCTCGTGAGCGCCTTCACCAACCCGAGGTTGCGCGCGCGCATGGAGTGCCTGCCGGTGCACCTGGTGTTGGATCAGTCCTTCGCGCTGGAGGACGTGCGCTCCGCGGCGCTGGCGATGACCGAGTCCGACGTCATCCCGTAGACGGCACCTCGTAGACTTCCAGGGGCAGGCCGTCCGGGTCGGCGAAGAAGGTGAAGCGCTTGCCCGTGTACTCATCCACGCGGATGGGCTCGGTGCTCACGCCGCGCCGGTTCAGCTCGGCCACCACCGCCTGCACGTCGGGCACGGCGAACGCCAGGTGGCGCAGGCCCTGGGCTTCCGGCCGCGTGGGCCGTGGCGGCGGATTCGGAAAGGAGAACAGCTCCACCTGCACGCCCGGGCTGATCTCCAGATCCAACTTCCAGGAGCCGCGCGCCTCCCGGTACACCTCGTGGACGATGCGCAGGCCCAGCACCTCGCTGTAGAAGGCCTTGGAGCGCGCGTAGTCCGAGCAGATGATCGCCACGTGGTGGAGCGCGGGCAGCAGGGGCTTCATGGGCCCTCCCGCGACACGTCGAACAGCTCGCCGAGGCCGCGCAGCCGGTTCTTCTCCGTGGACTTGCCCCGCCGATCCAACAACCACGCGCGCATGCCCACCTGTCGCGCCCCCTCGACGCACTCCGGCCGGTCATCGACGAACAGACACGCCTCGGGCGCCACGCCGAGCGCGCGCGCCATGGCCTGGTAGGCCTCGGGCCGGGGCTTGGAGAAGCCAATCACCGCCGCCGACAGGGCCGCGTCCACCAGCTCGCCCAGCCCCAGCGCCTCCAACGAGCCCGGCAGATCGAGCAGGGTGAAGTTGGACAACACGCCCACGCGGTAGCCGTGGCGGCGCGCCTGCTCGAGCGCGGGGCGCGCGTCCGCGAAGGCGCGCAGCGTGCGGCGGGGCTCGAAGCGGCACAGCTGGCCGCGCACCCCTTCATCCAGGCCGTGCGCCTGGCACAGGTGCGCCCAGAAGGAGTCCCAGAAGACGCGCTCGCTCGCGGCGTCGATGATGGCCTGGGCCCGGGGCGCCCAGTCACGCAGGTGGGCGCCGAGCTGCTCGAGCCCGAAGGGCAACAGCCCGCTCAGCTCCCGGTGCGCGCCCGGCAGATCGAACTCGGCGAGCACCCCATCCCGGTCGAAGATGACGGCGTCCGTCACGCGGCCTCCTGGGGCTCGTCCTCGCCGAGCGAGTGGCGGATCTCCTCCTCGGTGATGAGCTCGTTGCCCCTGCAGCGCCGCAGCCGGTCCACCCAGGTGCGGGTCATCTCCTGGATGGCCGGGCGGAACTCGGGCGGCGAGCTCATCACGCAGGTGCGGTAGTCGGCCAGCACGTGCCGCACGGTGCCGCGCACGCCCACGTCGAGGATGGCCTCGTGGATGGGGCGGTAGAGCTTCGCGATGGTGGGGTTGAGGTGCGCCGGGGTCTTGTGCACCGCCGACGCCGAGGCCCCCGTCATGACACGGCACACCCGCCACAGGTTCGCCACGTCGGTGCGCAGGCTCGGCTGGTTCTCGAGCGTCACCAGCAGCGGCCGCGTCACGGCCCCCATCAACACGTCGTCGTTCTCTCCCTCGGTTCTCCGGTCCTCGATGATGTTCACCAGGTCATCCACGTCCTGGAAGATGCGCCCGAAGGCCTCCACCACGCGCGGGGGCAGGGGGGGCCGCCCGTTGAGCCGCAGCGCCGTGTCGAGCCCGAAGGACACCCCCAGCGTGTTCTCGCGGTAGCGGTTGTCGAGCCAGCGCGCGAACAGCGTCTCGCTGGGGTAGAGGTGCTGGCGCTCCCAGATCTGCAGGGCGTACAGCTCGGTGAACAGGTTCATCGTGGCCCCGAGCAGGTGCGGCTCGACGCGCGCGGCCTCCTGGGCCGCCAGGGCGATCAACGAGCCCACGAAGGGCGTGGTGCTGGGCTCGCCGAAGCGCAGCGCGAAGGTGCGCCGGCCCGAGCGCATGGGGGTGCGGTCCACCGTGTCATCCACGATGGCGCAGATCTCCATGGTGAGCAGCAGCACGGGCAGGAAGCGGCGATGCACGGCCTGGATGCCCCCCGACGCCTCCGCCGTGGCCAGGAACATGAGCGGCAGCAGCATGAACGACGGCTGGGGGTTGTCGCGCACCACCGTGTCGTAGAAGGGCCGCAGCGCCTCGGGCACGGGCAGGGTGTGCAGCGAGCGCCGGGCGTCCTCCACCAGGGGCACGAAGACCTCGCGCCGGCGGGCGAACACGCCCTGGAACATCTGCGGGTACTGCAGGGTGACCAGATCCTTGTTCATTCGCCGTCTCCCAACCCGAGCGCGGGGAGGACTTCCTCCAGCCGGGACGTCACCGTGAACAGTGTCTCGACGCGCGCGTGCGCGAAGCCCTCGCGTGCCACCGCCTCGGCCAGGGCCACCAGGGGTTGGAAGAAGCCCCGGACGTCCAGCAGCACGATGGGCTTGTCCATCATCCGCATCTGCTTCCAGCTGATGACCTCGAGCGCCTCCTCCAGGGTGCCAAAACCCCCCGGCAGCACCACGAAGGCATCCGAGCGCTCCGCCATCTGGCGCTTGCGCTCGTGGAGATCCTCCGTCCAGACGAGCTCGCTCAAGCCCCGGTGGGCCACCTCGTAGCGCTCCAGTCCCCGGGGCATCACCCCGACGACCCGCCCCCCCCGGGCCAGCGCCGCGTCCGCGACCGCGCCCATCATTCCGACACGGGCGCCTCCGTAGACCAGTTGCAATTGCCGATCCGCCAGGAGGGCACCCAGGGCGGAGGCCATGCTCAGGTGCGCTTCATTCACACCTGGCGCGGAGCCACAGAAGACACAAACGGATTTCGTCATGACTCGGCGAGACGGCGAGGGTGGGTCAAAAGGGGGGAGGGGGGTTCCGAGTACCCCATTGTCTACTTGAATGGGACCGGACCACAACGGGCATGTCGGTGAGCTGACGCCACAGGTCAGTTTCGCTATCGACAAGCAAACGTGTAGCGGCAGGCCACCCTCGAGGGTCGCTCCACCGGACGCCCCTCCTGGATGGACCGGGCCAGACGCACGAACCGGGCAGGTGTCCAGCAGCGAGGCGTGGCCGGGAACGTCGCCTCTCCCGCGAGGTAGCCAGGCTGCCCCGTAGGGGGTCGCGGCACCCACACCTGCCCAGGCAGCATCCACCCCTCGTCGTCGGAGAGCATGTGTACCCCTTTCGAGTTGGACTCCGGCAAGGGAGGCACGAATGGGGTGGAGCGCAAGCCGCGCCGGGCGCCCTCACGGCGCGACTGTCAGCGGTAGTGCTGTGACAGCTCGTCGATGCGCCGCAGCTCGTCCGCGGACAGGGTGAAGCCCATGGCGCCCACGTTCTCCTCCGCGTGACGCCGCTTGGTGGCCCCTGGGATGGCGACCACCGTGTCGCCGTGGAAGGAGCACAGCCAGTTGAGCGCCACCTGCGAGGGGGTGGCGCCATGCGCGGTGGCGATCTTCTTCAACTCCTCGATCAGCGGCCGGCTCTTCTCCATCCCCTTGGCGCGGAAGTTCGGCAGGAACTTGCGCGGGCCCACGCGGCTCTTGATGAGCGAGGGGTCATCGTGGAACTTGCCCGACAAGAGCCCCTGGGCGAGCGGCGAGTAGGCGATGATCGTGATGCCCAGCTCCTTGGCGGCGGCGAGCACGCCGTTGGACTCGATCCTCCGGTCCAGCAGGCTGTACTGCATCTGATTGGAGACGAGCGGCACCCCCCAGCGGGCGAGCGCGGCGTGCGTCGCGCGCATCTTCTTCTCGGAGAAGTTGCTCACGCCCACCGTGCGGATCTTCCCCTCCCGCACCAGCTTCGCCATCTGCTCGGCTTGGGCGTCGACCGTGGCGAACGCGTAGGGCTGGTGGATCTGATGCAGATCAATCCCGAAGGGGCTCAACGCGGAGAGCCGCTCGCCGATCGTCGCGCCGATGCTGGAGGCCAGCCTCGCCACGGGCAGCCACTTGGTCGCGACGACGACCTCGCCCGGCTTCTTGCCCAGGCGCGTCAGGGCGGCGGCGAGCGCCTGCTCCGAGCGGCCATTGCCGTAGGCCTCGGCGGTGTCGAACCAGTTGATGCCCCCCTGGAGCGAGGCGTCGATGATCTCCTCGACGGCCGCGGGGGGCAGGGCCTCCCAGAACCCACCCACCAGACCCACACCCGCGGAGAACTGCCAGCAACCCAGGCCAATGGGGGAGATCTCGATGTCCGAACGACCCAGTTTCCGCAGCTTCTCCATGTGTGCTGTTCCTCCCGTGTGCGGCGGCCAATCTCCCCCGCTTGATGTCCGAGGGGTAGAAAAGTGAAGGGGCCCACCCGGGATATGTTCTCCCCATGAATCCCATCGTCCACGCGGAGTTGTCCTGGTTGATGTCACAGGCGCTGCCCGAGCGCCGTGACCGGATCCTCGTCACCCTGGCTGGCCTCTCGCCCGATCTGGATGGGCTGTCGCTGCTGGGGGGAACGGACATGTATGGGCGCTACCACCACGTGCTCTCGCATGGCTACGTGGGGGCGCTCGCCGTGGCCGCGGTGTGCACGGCCCTCGCGCGGCGGCGCGGGGCGGTGGCGCTGCTGTCCCTCGCCGCCTTTCACCTGCATCTGCTGTGCGATCTGGTGGGCAGCGGCCCCGGCTGGCCCCTCTATTACTTCTGGCCCACGTCCATGCGGGAATGGTTCTGGGAGGGGCAGTGGAACCTGGCTTCGTGGCAGAACTCGCTCATCGGCATGGCGGCCACGGCGGCGTGTCTGGCGTGCGCCCTGCGCTGGCGCCGCACCATCGTGGAGTTGTTCTCCGTGCGCTGGGACGCCGAGGTGACGCGCGCCCTGCGGGCCCGTTTTCTCGGCGAGTCCACCTGAGCCGCGCGTCGTGCCCGGAGCGCTCCGCGCGGCTCTTCTCTGCACAGCCCCGTGAACCGGACTGCACACCGCGCGCCAGGGGGCTCAGAAGCGGCCGCCCAGGCCCAGCAGCGTGCCGCGCGAGGAGAACGACAGCACGGGCTGGACACCTGAGCGCGAGGACACCTCGGGCGGAGCACGCTGGAACAGCTCGTAGCCGAGATGGGAGCCCACGATGAAGGGCAGGGGCACGGTGTAGGACAGGCCCTGCGCGAACCCATTGGCCGCCTGGAACAGCACGGCGGACAGCACGGTCCCCAGCGTTCCACCGAGCAGCGTGATCAGCAGGCTTCCATCACCCCCCGCGAGCTCTCCGCCCCACCAGACGCCCAGCGCATAGCCCTCCGCGATCCCCAGCAATCCTCCGAGGATCCCGGCTCCGAGGCATCCGAAGTAGCTATCGTCTCCCAGGCCCGTGGTAGCGCACACCAGTCCGCCCAGCAGTCCTCCCGCGAGGACTCCCCCCGCGGCCGTGATGGTGCCCGCGCCCAGCTCCGCCAGCAGGCGCAGCCCCAGGGGCGCCGGGTGCCGCTGCGACTCCTCGTGCCAGGACTGCTCGGAATCCGGCGGCGACTCCTCATCGGCCAGGGGCCCGCTCAGGGCCAGGTGGGGAAAAGCCAGGGGCGCGTCCTGCGCGGCGAGCCCCACCCGGGGCACCCACAGCAGCAGGGACAAGAAGAGCGGAAACATCCAACCAGACAGAGGGCGAGGGGTCATGCGACCGCCTGTCTGCAACACCTGGACCGTCTCCGGCCTACCCGGGCGCGAGTGGGGCGCCGTGGCGGTAGTGCGTGCGCCAGGCGGCGGGCGTCATCCCGTGCGCCCGCCGGAAGAGCCGGATGAAGTGGGTGGCGTCCGCGTAGCCCACCCGCTCGGCGATGACGGCGACGATCTCATCGGTGTGCAGCAACCGGCGCCGTGCCTCGCTCAGGCGCCCCGCGATGATCCATTCCTGGACCGAGCGCCCCGTCGCCTCGCGCACCGCCGTGGTGAGGTGGGCCGGCGAGCGGTGCACCGCCGTCGCCACGTCCCGGAGCGACAGCGGCTCCAGGCAGTGCCGCTCGATATAGCGCAGCGCCTCGGTGACGAGGCTGTCGGACGCCCCGGAGCGCTGTCCCCAGGACGCGGCCCGTGACACCTCGGCGAGGATCAACGTGAGCAGGCTGCGCTCGATGGCGAAGGTGCCTCCGCCCTCGCGCTCCACCTCGTGCCGCAACTCCCGCAGGAGGCTCTCCAGGAAGGGCCGGCGCCCCTCGGGAATCTTCACCACCGCCGCGGCCCCCGAACGCACGTGCTCGAAGGGCGCGAGCATCTCCTCGGAGGCGTCATCGGCCAGGAAACACACCGGACAGAAGCCGACGCCCATGATGTGTGATTGCCGCGAGGCCAGATGCCGGTGCGGCGCGCCCGCGGGGATGAGCAGCACATCTCCCTCCTTGAGCGTCCACTGCCCCCCCTGCTCCACGGTGGTGCTGCCCCCGGTATGGAAGACGAGCACGGCGTAGTCGTGGGTCACGGGGGCATGGGTGGTCTGGGTCTCCGTGGGGCCCCGATGGATGACGAAGAGGGGCCGGCCGTGGCCCTGGCCGTTCTCGGCACGGACCTTCTCAGACATCGGTGTCCTGGAGCGCGGGCAAGGTCGATCTCCTCGTGGCGGTCGCCGCGCGCGACCATAGCAGGTGCTTCGTCGGGCGACGGCGGTGTTGGCTGGGCGTCACCTCGGGGCGCTCTCTGCTGGGCGATGTTCCCGGGTGGGGAAGGGAAGTGGGCGGTGCGCGCCCTGTCTGGGTACTTTATTTCCCATCCTGTCGCGGCGAGCCCCCCGTTTGCTCCCGCGAACGGTGGGATGGCCCTGGCGTGCTGTTTGCTCCTGATGCGCGGCATGAGAATCGTGCTCTTCGCTGGACTCCTCTTGCTGGTGAGCGCATGCGGTGGCCCGAGCGAGCCTTCCGTCATGCCAGAGTCGCCTCCCGCTCAAGCCGACGTGGGAGGCGGCGGGGTCTCGACGCCGCCGGGCCCCGAGGTGCCACGGGGTGAGCCGCCTCCCCAGCCGCTCCCGCCACCGACGCAGCCGCCTCCGGAACCGCAGACGCCGTCGCGTCCCTCGCCCGCCGAGCCCCGCTGGCCGGCGCTGCAGACGTCCATTCCCGTCTACGAGCTGACGTTGAGCCAGGCGGACTACGACGCGCTCCACGCGCACATCCATGATCCGCCCTCGCGGGACTTCAGCGTGATGGGCCGGTTCTCGCTCGAGGGCCGCGCGTACACGGCGGAGCTGAGCTTCCGCGGGCGCTCCTCGAAGACGGACCCGCGCATCGTGAAGAAGTCCTGGGACGTGCGCTTCGACAAGAAGGATCGCTTCGAGGGCAAGAAGAACATCGAGCTGCTCGCGGCGTGGAAGGACAGCGGCTACCTCACCGAGAAGCTCTGGTATGACTTCGCGGCGAGCATCGGGTTGCGCGCGTCGAATGCCCGCTACGCGCACGTGAAGCTGCACCTGGTGCAGCCAGACGGCTCCGTCCTCACGCGCTACGAGGGCGTCTTCACCGAGCTGGAGTCCGTCAACAAGGACTTCCTCGAGGCCCACGGCTTCGACGATGACAGCGACCTGTACCGCGCCGGCATGCACGATGGCGAGATGCGCCCGCCGCCCCAGGAGTCCTACCAGGAGCCCTGGGACAAGAAGACGAACGAGGAGGCCCCCTGGAATGAGCTGTGGAGCTTCCTGGACGGCATCAACCGCACGCCGCCGCACGCCTTCCCGGCCTTCGTGGAGGAGCACCTGGAGCTGGAGGACTACCTCACCTGGCTGGCGATGGAGACGCTCATCTCCCATGATCTCCAGGGCGACGCGCGCAGCTACCTCGTCTACGACCGGAAGACGGAGAAGTGGACGCACGTGCCGTGGGATCTCAACAACGCGCTGTCGCTCTACAACCGCACCAACCCCGTCATCCAGGGCGTGAAGAAGTCGCACCCGCTCTTCAGCTTCACCCCGTACGATCCGAAGGTGTACGAGCTGCGCGCGGAGCGCCGCGTCTTCGAGGGCATGGAGGACATGAAGCCCGGCTGGAGCACGCTCTCCACGCGCATCTACGATGACCCGGGCCTGCGCGCCCGCTACGCCGCCCGGCTGCGAAAGCTGCTCGACACGTGGTTCACCGAGGAGAACCTCGGGCCGCGCATCGATGCCATGCACGCGCTGCTGGCGCCCTACATCCTGCCGGGTCCGGACGGCAAGGCGAAGGATCCCTACGTCAGCACCGAGCACGCCGCGCGCAGCACCGAGTACCTCCACCGGTTCGTGCGCGAGCGCCGTGCCTGGCTGCTCGAGCACCTGAAGGACATCGAGTCGCATGGCCAGGGCGCGCTCGTCATCGATCGGGTGGGCCGTGACGCCTCGGGGGCGTTCTGGGTGCAGCTGTACAACCGGGGCTCGGCGCCCGTGACGCTCGGGGGCCTCATGCTCACGGGCCACACCCGGCTGCCCGAGCAGTGGACGCTGCCCGCGTCCACCCTGGAGCCCGGACAGGTCCTCACCTTGCGCCAGGGCGACGTGGGTGCCCAGGTACTGGGCGCGACGTTGGATCCCAATGCCCCCGAGCTCGCGCTGTACTCGGCGGACGGGCTGATGGCGCTGGACGTGCTGTGGCTGGCGCCGCTCAAGCCCGGGGAGGCCTACGGGCGCAAGACCCGAGGGGCGGAGAGCTTCGGTCCCCAGACGGGTCCGTAGGGCACGTGCCCGGGCTCCGCCGCGGGTGGATGCGGCGTTGCTCGGGGAAGGTCAGGGCCCGGTCTGAGCGCTGCCCACGCCGTCCACCTGCACGGTGACGGCGTTGAGCGCCTGATCATCGATCTGGATCTGCGTCTTGCTCTTGATCGAGGCGGTGAAGTCATCCACGGCGTGGGCCCGTTTCTCCATCAACAGGC
This sequence comes from Cystobacter fuscus, assembly GCF_044360685.1. GTDB lineage: Bacteria > Myxococcota > Myxococcia > Myxococcales > Myxococcaceae > Cystobacter > Cystobacter fuscus_C. The sequence continues at coordinate 5,160,038 of NZ_CP043491.1, forward strand.
GGCTCTCGATGCGCGCCCGGACCATGTCGAGCGTCTGCTCGAGTCCGGGCTGCCGGGCCACCAGCTTGAGCAGGTGCAGCCCCCGCGCCGAGGCGACCTCGGACAGCTCGCCGACGGCCTTCAGCCCGAAGGCGGCCTCCGCCACCTGCGGGCCCCACTGGGCGCTCAACTCCTCGCGCGTCTTGAAGCCGAGGTCCCCATCCGCCTCCCGGGTCGTGGCATCGTCCGAGCGCGAGCGCGCCAGCGCGCCAAAGGCCGTCTTGTCCGGGCCGACCTCCCGGCGCCGCACGTCCGCCAGCAGCTTGTCCGCCTCCGCCTTCACCTGGCCGCGCTTGGGATCCTCGCTCGCCGAGGCCAGGAACACCTGGCTCACCCGCACCCGCTCGGGCCGCACGAACTCCGACAGGTGGTCCTGGTAGTACTTCTTCAGCTCCTCCTCCGTCACCTTCTGGTTGGCCGCCGCCGCGGCCTGCTTCTGGATGAGCTTTTGCACCATCAACTTCTCCAGGGTGGCCTTCACCTCTGGATCCTGATCCAACCCCTGGTTCCGGGCCTCCTGCGCGAGGAGCTCGAAGCGGATCAGGTTGTCGAGGAATTCCTTCTTGGACTCCAGCGAGGTGTAGCGCGAGCGGATGAAGGCGGGCTGCTCCTCCAGCTTCGCCTTGAATTCACTGGCCGTGATGGTCCCATCACCCACCCGGGCGACGACGGGCTCGCCCGGGGCGGCACTGGAGGTATCGCCGCGCTCCGCCTTGCATCCATGGAGGAGCAGCAATGCGGCGGTGGTGGCGGCCACGGAAATCTTCGACGGATTCATGGAAGGTCATCCCTGGAGGAGGTCCAGCGGGGACGATCCCTGCGCCTCTTCCCCCCTCCAGAGCGGCGCGGACCTTAGCAAGTACTTTTTGTGCGTTCAACGTACACTGAACATTTCCTGTTGTTCCGGGGGTGTTGAGTGAGCCACAGTGCGTTCGCTCATTCTCTTCCGGGAGCGTCTTCTGCGTCGGCTCTTCATGCCCGTCTGGCTTTCCTTCGCGCTCGCGTGGGCCGCGTGCGACGAGGGGCACGCGGTGGCCGAGCCGGAAGCCCAGGCCACGGGCCCCATCGTGGCGCGCTTCACCGGGGGGGTCATCTCTCTCGAGGAGATGCGGCGCGAGGCGCAGCGGCTGCCTCCTTCATTGCGCGAGCAGTTCGAGAGCGAGGCGGGCCAGCGGGAGTTCGTGCTGGCCATGGTGGACAAGCGGCTGATGGCGCGGGAGGCGCGGCGGCGCGGTCTGGCCGAGCGGCCCGACATCGTCCGGCAGGTGCGCGAGCTGGAGGAACGGCTCGTGATCCAGGAGCTGCTCGCGGAGGAAGAGCGGGCCGCGGGAGCCCCGAGCGAGGCGGAGCTGAGGGCGTATCACGAGGCCAACAAGGCCAGCTTCCAGCGGCCCGAGCGCGTCCATGTCGCGCGGGTGCTGGCGGCGGTGGCGCCTGGTGCCGGCGCGGCGGAGAAGGCCAGGGCCCGATCCCGGGCCGAGGAGTTCGCACGACGCCTGCGCTCGGGCGAGCCCATGTCGCGTGTCTACTCCGCCGGAGATGGGCCGGAGCGCGCGCTACAGGGAGACCTGGGGTGGTGGACCCGGGGAGAGCGCGGTGACAAGCGGCTGGAGGAGGCGGCGTTCGCGCTGTCCTCGCCGGGCCAGCTCTCGCCCGTCGTCGAAACGGCGGAGGGCTTCGCGGTCGTCCAGCTCCTCGAGCGGGAGCCGGGCCGGACGCCGTCGTTCGAGGAAGTACGGTCGGAGGTGGAGGGGCGGCTGGCGCCCGCGCGTCAGCGGAAGGTTTTCGATGGTTTGCGCTCGCGGCTTCGGAGCGCGTCGGATGTGCACGTCGAGGTCAAGACGCGTCCCTGACGCGTCGAGGAAGAGGGGGGAAAGTCCATGCTGCTTTCCACCATGCGGCGCGTGTTGGCGCTGGCGGCGGTCGTGTCGTTGGTCTTCGTGCAGGCGCCCGCGTTCGCGGCGGAGCCGGCACTGTCCGTTTCATCCATCTTCCCGGTCTACCCCCTGCGCCCCGGTGCGCGCTCCATGGAGCTGGGGTTCGACATCCAGGGGAGCACCTCGCAGCTCATGGTGAGCGTCAAGGGCTCCTCCTCGCCCTCGGACACCTTCGCCGAGCTCGAGCGTGTCGTCGTGTCGCGGGACATGACGGGCGCCATTCCCTTCCACGTCCTGGTGCCCTTCTCGAAGGAGTTCCCCAAGGACGGCCGGTTGGTGGTCACCGCCGAGCCCATCGTCGCCACGGGCAGCACTGCCAGACCCGTCACGTACGTGGTGGATGCCCGTGCCCAGCCTCCCGCCTTCCTCCCGGACGCGGTGCGGGTCCGGTCCTCCACGGACGGGGCGCAGTTGTTCGTCGAGGTCAACTACGACGCGGGCTCCGTGGACAACCCGCGCCCCATCGGCGTGGCCGAGCTGACGGTGCTCGGGGCCTCCTCGCAACTGCTGCGCACGGTCAAGGGGGACCTGGGCGAGGCCGAGTCCCATGCCTTCGCGGTCGGACGCCGGTTGCAGGCCCGCCCCCGGCTGGACACCCCGGGCAAGGTCGTCTTCTCCGTGCCGGTGGTCAACCAGCGCATCCCCCCCGACGGCGTGGTGGTGGCGGACGTGGCCCTGGTGGATCCCTTCGGCCGCACGGTGCACACCTCCTCGGTGGAGTTCACCGACTCCGCGGCGTTCGATCCCATCTCGTCGCTCCGCGTGGCTCCCTCGACGCTGTACCTGTCCAAGGGGGTGGGGCAGCGCGAGTCCTTGAAGGTGACGGCCACCTTCGCCATCGCCGGCGAGATGGACGTGAGCGGCGGCTCGAGCGGAGTGATCTATGAGTCGCTCGACACGAACGAGTCGGTGATCTCGGTCACCCCGGACGGGCAGGTGGTGGCGCGGGGCAATGGCGATGCCCAGGTGAAGGTGCGCTACGCGGGCCTGGAGGAAGTGGTGCAGGTGATCGTGCGCTCCTCGTCCGTCCTCAGTGGCTTGCGGATCCTGCCGCTCGAGTCCCTCACCATCCCCCGCGTGGGCGGCTCGATGCAGCTGCGCCTGGAGGGCGAGCTGCGCAATGAGGATGGCTCTTCGACCTATGTGGACCTGACGCCCTTTGCCGTGGGGGGGCGGTGGAGCTCGAGCGACGAGCGCACGTTGGCCGTCTCCGCGGATGGAAGGTTGAAGGCGAATGGCGCGGGCTCGGCGCTCATCACCGCCCAGTACGTGGGGCTGACGGGTATCACCGCCTCGCGGCAGGTGCAGATCAAGGATGCCCCTCCCGAGATCTCGCTGAGTGGTCCCTCGAGTGTCGTGGCGGGCAGCAGCCTGACGGTGAAGGCGCTCGTCACGGACGACGTGGGCGTGGCGCGGGTGCAGTTCCTGGTCAACGACGTGCCCACCGTCACCGACACCACGGCGCCCTACGAGCTGCTGGTGAAGGCCCCCCCGCATGGCGGCGGCACCATGAGGCTCTCGGCCCGCGCGGTGGACACCTTCGGCAACGAGGTGCCGTCCAATGTGCTCCAGGTGCGGGTGACGGGCGCGCCCGTGCCCAGCGCGCGCAAGCTCGTCTACGAGGCGCCCCTGCCGGGCCAGTCGCTGGTGGTGGGCCTGCCGCAGACGCTGCGCGTCACCAGCGGGGACTGGCAGGGTGGGGCGCTGAGCCCCAACGACTTCCAGATCGTCCGCTTCTACATGGACGACCTGCTGATTGGCACCGCCCAGGCGCCCCGGGTCGAGATGCGGGTGGTGAAGAGCAACGAAGGCCAGAAGACGGTGCTCGTGCCCCTCTGGGAGATGAGCTTCATCCCCCCCAGGAGCGCGGAGGGGACCGCGATCACCCTGCGGGCCGAGGCCCTGGATGGGGCAGGGGCCCAGGTGCCGGTGGAGTCGTTGTTGCTGCGTGTCGCGGCGGACTCGCCGCCACTCGTCGCGCTCACGAGGCCGCAGGGTTCCCCGGCGCGCGCCACGGTTGGACTGCCGCTCTCCATCACGGGCACCGTCAGCGATGACGCCTTGGCCTTCGGGGTGGACGTGACGCTGCTGGTGGATGGCGCCGCGGTGAAGAGCCAGCGGCTGTCTCGTGGTGACTTCACGAACTCCGCCGCCGGCTCCCAGTCCTTCGATTTCAGCTGGATCCCCCCCGAGACGAGCCTCGACAAGCCGGTGACGCTCACGGTGCAGGCCATCGACGTGGGCGGCAACATGCAGCGCGTCTCCACGAAGGTGTCCGTCAGCAGGGACACGCCTCCGCAGGTCGCCATCCTCACGCCCATCAACAAGGGCACCATCACCGCGGGTGCGCTGTTGTCACTCACCGCGAGCACCCAGGATGACTCCCCGCAGGACGTGCAGGTCCGCTGGCTGGTCGATGGGGTCCCGGTGGGCAGCTCCAACGAACTCCCGTACGCCATCGACTACCGGGTGCCCACCAACGCCGCGACCAAGACGCTCACCATCGAGGCCGTGGCCCGGGACTCGATCGGACAGGAGCGCACGGCCCAGGCGCTCGTCACCGTCACGCCGGATACCAGGCCCCCGTCGGTCACCATCATCTCACCCAAGGCCAATGCCGACCTGGCCGACTCCCAGGACGTGCTGATGAGCGTGGGCGGCATGGACGACGTCGGCGTGAAGAAGGTGGAGTTCGTGCTCGATGACGCCGTCGTCTCCACCGACGACTCTCCGCCCCGCAACGCCAACCTTCCCGGCTCGTTCCTCTCCCATACCGTCCTCTCCGCCGCGCGGCTCGCGAACAAGAGCACGCACGAGCTCGTCGCTCGCGCCTATGACAGCGCCGGCAACGTGGGCTTCTCCTCGAAGCTCGTCTTCAAGACGCATCCGGACAGCCGGCCCACGGTGGCCATCAAGCAGCCGGCCCTCGACAACACTCCGGTCACGGCCGGCACGCAACTCGTGGTGCTCGCCGAGGCCCAGGACGACGTGGCCGTCTCCAAGGTGGAGCTCTTCGTGAGCAACACCTGTGGGGAGAACACGTGCAAGGACATCACGTGCAGGCACTCCCTGCAGGCTCCGCCCTATCGCTTCGAGTTCAAGATGGAGGGCGAGGCCGGCCCCCGCTGCCTGCTGGTGGTGGCGACCGACAGCTCCGGGAAGACGGAGCAGGCGAGCCGGTCCCTGCAGATCCGGGAGGACGACAAGGCCCCCCTGGTGGGCTTCGGCTCCCCGATGGCCAGTGCCCGTGTGTTCGCGGGCAGCACCGTGACGGTGAACGTGGTGGCCACGGATGACGTGGGGGTCGACTACGCCGAGCTCTATGTGGGTGACACCCTCCTGGAGACCCTCACCACGAGCAAGGAGGTGGGGCTCTACCAGCAGTTCTCCTTCACGCTCCATCCCACCCTGGCCGACGGGCGGGACGAGCAGGTGTTGCATCTGCGCGCCGTGGCCGCCGACAAGAAGGGCCACAAGGGCGAGCGTGCGCAGGAGTTGATCGTGGTGAGGGATCAGAAGCCCAAGGTCACGATCCTCTCGCCGCCGCCGGGCAGTCCGTACAAGGAGGGCGAGGAAGTGACGCTCCTGGTGACCGCCACCGATGACACGGGCGTCATCGGTCTGGTGGGCCGCTCGGCCGGGGCGCGCCAGGAACAGATGCCCACGTCGGGCCCGGTGCTGGATCTGAGTGCTCCGCGGACGATCAAGGTGTTCGCGCCCCTGCTCGCCCAGCCCCACACCGTGGGCGCCGAGGCCCGGGACACCCTGGGGCAGGAGTCCTTCAAGGAGGTGGAGCTGAACATCCTCGAGGATGATCAGTCCCCATCGGTCGTGCTCGCGTCGCCGCAGCCTCCCCGCGAGGGCCCCATCGAGGTGCTCAAGACCGGCTCGATCGCGGTGCGTGTCGAGGCGCGCGACAACGTTCGCGTCTCGCGTGTCGCCGTGCTCATCGATGGCGTCGAGCGCAAGCTGGTGGATGGAAAGGACTCGCTGAGCGTGCTCGAGCAGCGCATGGAGGAGATCCGCACGCCGGACCCCCTGGGCCCGGGCACCATCATCACCAGTCGCGAGTTCGTGGGCTCCTTTGGAGGCACGGTCCGTTTGGACGGGTTGTCCTTGCCGACCACGCCAGAGCACACGCTCGTCGCGCGGGCGTACGATCCCGCGGGCAATCACGTCGACACCACGCCCGTGGTGAAGTTCAAGCTCATCGAGCAGCAGGACCGCGAGGCTCCCCGGCTCACGCTCTCGCTGGAGGGAACGCCGGACGCGCGGACCTGCGTGGCCGACTCCCTGGTGACGTTGCGCATCCAGGCGATCGACGACGGCCAGGTGAAGACGCTCAGCGCGAGCCTCAATGGCGAAGCGCTCGAGCTGCCGGACTACTCCGCGGCCTCGGCGCTCTCCGTGTCCATCCCCATTCCGCGCGAGCTGCTCCAGCTCCAGGCGGGGGTCTCCACCAGGCCCCTGACCTTCACGGCGCGCGCGGAGGACTCCACGGGCAAGGCCAGTGAAGCGAGCCTCGCCCGGCAGCTCGTGCCGGATGCCAGCCCGGTCATCTCCTGGGTCTCGCCCGTGACGGGCGCGAAGCTGACGGAGGAGCGGCGCGAGTCGGTCCAGGTGGAGTTCCGGGACGATGTCGGCGTCACCTCGGGCCTGGTGGTGCTCTCCACCGGCGCGGCGAGCCGTTTTCCCGGCACGGACAGCGCCTCCGATGGCTCGGACAGGTTCGTGGTGGCCGCGCCGAAATCGGCCGCCACCGGGGTCGCGGTCCCCAAGGTGACGTGGAGCTTCGGCGAGAACCAGACGTTCGAGCTGTCCGCGGAGCAGGGCCGGCTGCTGGTGACTCCGCACGCGTCCACCAGCCTGGGCAACCAGCCGGGCCGCGCCCGGTTGAAGGTGCAGCCATCCGCCTCGGGCAAGGGGGCCCGGGCCCGGGTCACCTATCGCTATCGCGAGCTTCCGGACCTGAGCTCCGACAATGCGCGGCTGTTGAGTGAGTTCCTCCAGGCCAACCCCGGAGGACGCGGCGGGGTGGAGCTCTCGCAGCGCAACTCCTACGAGGCGGTCCTGTCCTTCCCGTCCTCGGCGATCCGCGTGGATGCGATCGACGTGGAGCTGTTGCCGGAGACCGAAGGCACCGAGCCGCTCGCGATCACGCGCACGGGGCTCGTCTATGACGCCTCGGGCGTACAGGTGCGCGCGGAGGCAGGTGGCGAGAAGCTGGCCGTGAACCGCCTGGATGTCGGCGAGTGGCGGCCGGGACTGACGCGGCGGCTGAGCACGAGCCTGCGTGCCCCCCAGGGTTGGGCGCCGGGCAGCGCGCACCTCAGCGCCTTCGCCCGCGACTCGGTCGGCCATCGCTCGGTCCTGGCCCTCCCCGTGGGGATCCAGCAGGACACGCAGCCCCCGGTGGCCCGGGTGACGCACCCCCTCAATGGCTCCTCGGTGGTGGCGGACAATCCGGTGACGGTGTCCCTGTCCTTCTCGGACGATGTCGAGGTCGAGTCGGCCGATCTGCTGGTGGATGGAGCCCTGCGCGAGACCTTCGTGCGGCCCGCGTCGTCCGTGAACCGCACGCTGGTGTTGCGCGAGACCTCGACTGGCGCTCCGGTGGAGCTGTCGGTGGTCGCGCGGGATCGGGTGGGCAATGCCTCCGTGTCCGCACCGTCCTACGTCCACGTCGTCAAGGACCAGGGTCCGGTGGTGCGCTTCGTCGCGCTCGCCTCGGCCGTGGAGCGCGTCTCCCCCACCGAGCTGGAGAGCGGATACGTCACCCTGCTGCAGGGCAACGAGGCCACGCTGAAGGTCGAGGTCACGGACGACGTGGGCGTGGCCTCCGTCGAGGCCTTCTTCCGTGACGAGCCCATTGGCAACTGGACGTCCTCGCCGGGGACGCAGGCCCGGGTGGAAAAAGACGTGAAGTTCACGCCGCCCGTGAGCTCCGACGGCGCTCCCTCCATCGTGCTCATCGTCGTCAAGGACGCGGCCCAGAACGTCCACACGCAGATGGCCCGCCTGGTCGTGGAGGGGCGCCGGCCGGAGGCGCCCGCCCTGGCCATCGTCACGCCATCCCCGATGGCCACGCTCCCCGAGGGCAGCATCCAGCTCGCGTTCCAGGCCATCGCTGGGGACGACACCCAGGTGGACCAGGTCGAGTTCTTCGTCAACGGCAGAGCGGCCCTGCTCGTCAAGGACGACGACGCCCGGGGCATCGACATCGTGCCGGGCGTGCTCGGCGAGGATGATCTGCCCCTGGCCGTGGACCCGGAGGTGGTGGAGGCGGCGAGGGGGCTCCGGAGTCCGTACAACGACGTGACACGGCTGCGGTCCTTCCAGGGACTGGTGCGCCTGCCTCCGGGCTTCGTCAAGCTGGACCCCAGCCGGATGCAGACCACCATCGAGCTGAGGGTGGTGGCCAGGGATCTGGAGGGCAACCAGACCACGGAGACACGCTCGGTCTCGGTGGTGCCGGACATGCTCGCGCCGATCGCCACGGTGCTGCGCCCCGAGCTCAATGAGTCGGTGGTGGAGGGCACCCGTGTTCTCGTCCAGGCCGTGGCGTACGACAACGTGTTCGTGGACCAGGTGGAGATCTGGGCGGGCCCGAGCAAATCCAGGCTCGAGCAGGTGTACACGGCGGGTGGCTTCGAGCCCGTGAATGCCAACCCCGGCTCTCCGTTCGACGTGTACGCACCTCCGGTGCAGATCGATCTGCCGATCCCCCTGCTGTCTGAAAATGGCTCGGAGTCGTACATCGTGGCCGCGCGAGCGCGCGACAGCAGCGGCAACCTGAGCACGCTCTTCCAACAATCCATCAAGATCATTCCGGACGTCCCCCCCGAGGTGCACATCGTCTCGCCGCGTGATGGCAGCGAGGTGGTGGAGGGCAGCCAGATCGCGGTGGGCGTGTCCGCCCATGACCGGGTGGGCATCAGCGGCGTGGATCTCCTCGTCGACGGTACGCTGTTCAAGACGACGACGGCACCGCCCTACAGCTTCCTGTTGGAGGTGCCTCGCGGGAAGACCCAGCTCTCCCTGCAGGCGGTGGCGCGGGACACTGGGCACCACTCCGTGCCCAGTCAGACGATCAACCTGTCGGTGGTGGCCGACAAGCCCCCCACGGTGTCCATCGTCCAGCCGCAGCCTCCCACCCAACTGGTGGAGGGCCGTGACGTCGCCTTCGTGGTGGCGGCGCAGGACGACATCTCCATCTCCTGGGTCGAGGCCACCGTCGAGGGAGGCGTGGGCGGACCCCTGCGGTTCACCGGTACCTCGGCGCCGTTCTCCTTTCGCGTTCCGCTGCCCTATGGGTCCGCGAATCGCACGCTCACCTTCCGGGCCCGCGCGCTGGATTCGGGAGGCCACGAGACGATCGCGCCCCCTCAGTCGATGGTGGTGGTGGCGGACGAGCAGAAGCCCGAGCTCTCCTTCCTCTCTCCGAGGAATGGCTCGGGCATCACCCAGGGGCTCCCGCTGGAGATCGAGGTCAAGGCCGACGACAACGTCGGCGTGGCGAGCGTGGTGTTCAAGCTCAAGGATGCCAGCGGCAAGGTGCAGACCACGACCATGCCTGTGGCGCCCTACCGCTTCACGTACCGTGTCCCCAAGAACGCCGCTCCGGATGCGGTCATCGAGATCACCGCCAGCGCCACCGACACCTCCAACAACGTCAGTCTCGAGCACACGGTGTCGGTGACGGTCCACGAGGATGAGCCGCCCGTGGTGGAGCTCCAGCACCGGGGGTCGGGCACGGCGGTGGCGGGGCTCAACACCCTGTTCGACGCGGTGGCCGAGGACTCGGTGGGTGTCTCCTACGTCTCGTTGCACATGAAGAAGGCGGGAAGCGCCGAGGCCGAGGAGCTCGAGGTCGCCCGCCGCTACGTGCGCCCCTTCGACTTCTCCTACGAGGTGCCCCTCCCGGCGGCGCTCAGCACCTTGTCCTTCCGGGCCCGGGCCGTGGATCTGGCGGGCCAGGAGGACTGGTCGCCGCCCGTCCTCGTCGAGGTGAAGGAGGACCAGCCGCCGAGCGTGGCCATCACCAGGCCCATCTCCGGCTCCGAGGCGTTCGAGGGCAAGAGCGTGCGCTTCCTCGTGAACGCCACGGACCCGGACAGCGGTATCCGGGAGGTGCGCTTCCTGGTGGATGGCAAGCGCGTGGACACCGTCACCAGGCCGGCCGGCATCGCGGGCTCGCCCAACGTGTACGCGACCAGCTTCGTCGTACCGGTCAGCGGCGGCAACCGCGTCATCAAGCTGCAGGCCATCGCGATCGACAAGACCGGCCACGAGAAGCTGTCCGAGCCGGTGGAGATCGGCACGGTGATCGACACCGTGGCGCCCCGGGTGGAGCTCGTCGATCCGCCCGCGCTCGATGTGGTGACGCAGGGCGAGACGGTGTCGATGTCGGCGGCGGCGGAGGACAACTCCTCGGTGAGGGAGGTGTCCTTCTGGAAGGATGGCACGCGCTTCTTGAGCGACAAGGAGTCCGAGCCGGGTCCCTCCAACCGTCCCCTGTACAAGGTGAACTGGGTCGTCAGCGAGTCTCCGGGCTCGAAGGTGGAGTTGCAGGCCTCCGCCCAGGATCCGTCGAACAACGAGGGGATGTCCCAGAAGGTCAAGGTGGAGGTGGGTCTGCGCCACGCGCACGAACTGCCCCTGTCCTCGGGTTCACCACGCGTGGGTCCCATCGCCTCCCGTGCCGATGGGCTCGTGGTGGTGGGCATGTCCGGGCTTCCCGCGGAAGTGAGTTCCACCGGCAGTCTCCTCACCTTCGCGAATGCGACCGGGAGCGGGCTCGAGGGCAAGGTGTCGGTTCCCATCGGCGCACCGCCCGTCGCGGCCGCCTTCATCGACAACACCCGCCAGGAAATCGCCCGCCAGAATCTGCTGGTGACGACCGAGGCCCGGATCGCGAGTGACAACACCTACTCGGCCCCGCAGCTGCGGGTGTGGAGCAGCACACTGCACAAGGAGCTCGGGAGCATCGATCTGCCCGGGCCGAACGTGCTCGGCGTGGCGGCGAAGGACCAGGTGGCCTTCGTAGCCAACGGCTCCAAGGGAGTCGTGGTGGTGGACATCAGCGATACCGCCAGACCGCAGCGCATCTCCACCGTGTCCGTGGTGGGCGAGGCCCGGGACGTGCGGATCTCCGGTGATCTGTTGCTGGTGGCGGCGGGCTCGGCCGGCCTGCGCGTCCTGGACGTGAACCAGCCCCACCTGCCATCGCGGGGCTTCGTGGCCGTGCCCGGTGAGGCGAGCAGGATCTCGGTCGTGGGCAACCGGGCGTTCGTGGCCTGCACGGGCGCCGGGCCCCAGCTCGCGGTGGTGGACCTGTCCGTGCCGGAGCAGCCGCGGCTCATCTCCCTGCTGTCGCACGCGCCCGCCCGCCAGGATCTGCTCGCCACCGGGCTCGACTCGGTGAGCGTCTCGGGCCAGCTGGCGCTGGCCACCACGCAGCTCTTCAACCAGGCCACTCCGCCGGTGAAGGTCAAGGGCATGATGTCGGTGTCCCAGATCGACCTGGATGGCAAGATCAAGACGCTGGTGCACGCCAATCTGCCCGCCAGCGCGGCCGTCACGCACTCGGCGGGTGGCGCGGTGACGGCCCTCGGGCCGAAGCTGGTCCAGTACCAGCTCGATCGGCTGCTGGTGACCTCGGTCTCGCCGTATGACGGCGAGCTTCAGGTGAGCCCCTCGCGCTCGGACCTCGTGCTCGAGGTGGAGCTGTCCTCCGCGCCGTCCCCCGACAGCATCAAGGCCGGGACGGTGGTGCTGCGGGCCGAGGACGCGCGACTGGGGCCCGAGATGACCACCGAGGTCGAGGTCATCGGCCGCACGTTGAGGATCAAGCCGACGGGGGATCTGTCGCGGTCCACGGAGTACTTCCTCACGATCGGGTCCGATCTGGCCACCGCCACCGGCCTGACCCTCGGTCAGCCGTTCCGGTCGCGCTTCACCACGCGCTCCTCCTCCAAGGCGCCGCCCCGGATCTCCGCCATCTCTCCGCGTTCGGGCTCGATCGAGGGCAACACGAAGGTGGAGATCTCGGGCGAGGGGTTTGTTCCGGGCGCGCGCGTCTTGTTCGCTGGCGCGGAGGCCGAGGTGGTCTCCGTCGAGTCGTCGAAGATCACCGTGCGGACGCCGGCGCGGCCCGAGGGCGCGGCCACGGTCATGGTGGTCAACCCGGATGGGCTCGACACCCGGCTGCTGGGCGGCTTCATGTTCCTGAAGGTGCTCAAGCTCGACTTCCTGATGCCGGCCGCGGGTCCGCTCGGTGGAGACAACGAGGTGGAGCTGGCGGGCGGAGGCTTCCAGCCCGGGGCCACGGTGACGGTGCGTGGTCAGCCGGCCAAGAACGTGCGTGTGCTGTCCCCGGGATTGATGCGCGTGACGATGCCGTCCGGTGATTTCGGTCCCGCGGACGTCGCGGTGGTGAATCCGGATCTGCGGCGCGTGGTGGCACCGGGCGCCTACCTCTACACGAAGTTCAGTCCCTCGAAGGTCATCGGCCGCTATGACAGCCGGGTGGATGGCCCGACACGGCCGAACAACCGCCTGCCCGGGACGACGCCGCTCAAGGTGGTGCTCGCCGACCAGAAGGCCTGGGTCATCTCCCGGGCCGCGGTGCACACGTACGCGAAGGGCCCGCTCGAGTTGTTGGAGCGGAGCGTCCAGGGCGCGCTCTCCCTGGTGGATGTCTCCTCACCCAAGGATGCGAGCGTTCTCGGTGGACTGTCCCTGCCGCCGCCGTACGAGCCCGTGGCCCTCGCCGTGCGTGGACCCCGGGCCTATGTGGCGGCGAATGGCGCGGAACTGCCGTTCATGGATGCGGAGGGGGAGGGTGGGCCGTCACTGCTGGTGGTGAAGCAGACGGGCGTCGCGAACGGGTTGGCCGAGTTCAGCTTGATGGCGCGGACCCCCACGGTGGGCGAGGCCCGGGGCGTGGCGCTCGCCGGAGATCTGGCGCTGATGGCTGCGGGGACGGGGGGCGTGGCCCTTTTCTCCATCGCCGATCCCGATCGGCCCATCCTGCTCGGCTCGGTGAAGAACTTCCGCTTCAACGGCCGCGATGAGACGCCGTCCATCACCGATGTCCAGGTGTCCGGCTCCCATGCCGTGCTCCTGGCGGAGTTGCAGTCCGCGCGGCGCATGCTGGTGGTGGACCTGGCGCTGCCGGGCTTGCCGGTGGTGGGCGAGATGCCCGCCAGTTTCAAGGACGTGGCCCTGCACAACAGCCGTGGCCTCGGCGTCTCGGGCGCCACGGCGCGCACGTTGTCGCTCGCCCCGGTCGCGTACCCGCGGGAGGTGGCGTCCGTGACGCCGCTCGTGCGGGGACGTTCCTTCGAGGCCGTGGCCGTGGCGCCGCAGCTCAGCGCGCTGGCGATGGACGGGGAGTCCGCGCTCGTCCAACTACAGGTCAGCTCGGATCCTGGCCAGCCCCTGTCGGTGGACGCGGTGGATCTGTTCCCGGCGACCAGGCTGTCGGACGTGGCGGTGGACGGGGACGTGGTGGCGGCCACGATCTCCTCCGTCATCGATGTTCCCGAGGGGGTGATTCCTCCGCTCAACGCGCTCGCCGTGATGGGCCTGGACTTCCCCATGGTGACGAGGAGCTCTCCGGCCGATGGCTCGCGGGGCGTCACGCTCAACGAGCCCCTTCTCCTCTCTCTCAACCGGGAGGTCGAGAACGCGCAAGAGCCGGGTCGGATCCGGCTGGTGGAGATGAACGGAACCGCGACGGGCTTGGACGTGACCCTCGAGGTGGAACCGGTCCAGGACCTGGACAACACCGGCGAAGTCAAGCTGCGGCTCTGGCCGCGACCCGGGCTGAAGACCCACACGACCTACCAGATCCGTGTCGAGGGTCTGCGCCAGAAGACGACCCTCACGCCCATGCCCGGGGCCTATCTGGCGGAGTTCACCACCGCCAGCGACGCGATGGCCACGCCCGTGTCCTTGGAGCGCGTCGAGCCGAGCCAGGGCCCCTCGTCGACCACGGCTCTGGTGACCGTCACCCTCACGGGCACGGGCTTCGTGGCGGGGCAGACGAGCGTCTTCTTCAACGGTGTCCCGGGACACGACGTGAACGTCACCAGCCCGACGACGCTCCAGGTGAAGCCGCCGGGCGGCGTGGCCGGTCCGGTGACCGTGAAGGTCGTGGGCAAGGGCGATGTCCAGGCGGAGCTCGTGGGGGCGTACCTCTACGTGGATCCGCTCCAGGTCACCCAGATCACTCCGTCGCGAGGCCCCAACTCGCGCAGCACCCGGGTGCTCATCTCCGGAACGGGCTTCGCGTCCGGAGGCACGGTGCAGGTGTCCTTCGGGGGCAAGCCCGCGGCTCAGGTCCGCGTGCTGGGCACCGGGCTCATCCAGGCCTATACCCCCACGGGGCTGCGGGGGGCGGTGGACGTGGTGGTCACCAACCCGGATGGCGGCTCGAAGAAGCTGACGAATGCCTTCATCTTCGATGAGCCCAGCGACTCGTCCGTCGCCATAGGACATGCGTTGCGTGACGCGGTGGTGGTGGGCTCGGTGGCGTTCGTGGTGGGTGGCTCGTCCCTGGAGGTCCTGAATCTCAACGAATCGGCCATCCCCTTGGACCGCCGGGGAGAGCTCGTCGATACCAACCACGATGGCCGGGATGATCGTCTGTTGGGCCAGCTCGATCTGCCCGGTGAGGCGACCTCGCTCGTGTACGTGCCTGGGTCGCTCGGTCAGCCCGACCGGGTGTTCGTGGGTCTCGTCCAGAAGAACCGCGAGGGCGTCATCACCGGAGGCGCGGTCGCCGAGGTGGACGTGGATGAGCTGACCGAGCTGAAGCTGCGCTCCTGGCCCGCGGGTGCCCACGGGGTGTACGGCCTGGACGTGCGCGGAGACCGGTTGCTCGCGGCGGCGGGGGCCAGTGGATTGCTCTCCTTCGACATCTCCGTGGAGCGCTTCCCGGTGCATGCCGCGGAGGTGACGCCGGCGGCCCAGGCCCTGGCGGTGACGGGGGGACGGGCGGTGATGGGCGCCGGACCGCGCGGCGAGGACTTCAAGGTGCGGCCGGGCTCGCTCCAGGTCTGGAGCGTGGAGCATGCGCCTACGCGGAACCCGGGCGCGCTCGCCAACATCGCCGTGCAGCGCGTGCGGATGTTGGGCGATGTGGCGGTGGTGGCCGCGGGGCAGGAGGGCCTGGTGCTGGTGGACGTGTCCAAGCCCGTGCCCGAGCGGCTCGCCACCCTGCCCGTGGGTGATTTCGCCTGGGATGTCCGGCTCGTCGGCAGCCTCGCCTACGTGGCCGCGGGCTCCGCGGGCATCGCGGTGGTGGATCTGCGCGATCCGAGGGAGCCGCAACTGCTCCACCATGTCAGGGGAGTCCATGGTGGCGCCGCCCGGGCGGTGGCGGTCGACGGGCCGGTCGTGCTGAGCCTGCGCGACAACGGCCTGCGTGGCTGGTCCGTGGATTTCGCTACCTCGAGCCAGTTCTTCGTCATCGGCGCGAGCGTGCAGGAGGGCGAGCGGGTCGAACTCGATCGGCCTTCCGTGTCCCTGTTCTTCTCGACGGTGTTCGATCCGGACACCGTGGATTCGGCCTTCTCCTTCACTCCCAAGGGGAGCGATGTGCCCATCCTGGGCACGCTGGTGAAGGGCAGCAACACACCTGGAGGCCGGCTCAGCACGCTCAAGTTCGAGCTGGGGCAGCGCCTGCCGGCCGACCAGGAACTGGTCGTCTCCATCTCCCGGGCGCTCAAGACGCCATCGGGTGACGCGCTCCTCGCTCCCTTCTCGGTGAACTTCCGCTCCGCGGCGCAGGCGGGCCGGGTGCCCACCCTCTCGCAGATCGTGCCCCGGGTGGGGCCCATGGAGGGCAGGGAGTACGTGGAGGTGCTCGGCTCGGGCTTCGAGTCGGGAGCGAAGGTGTTCATCGGCGGCGAGGAGGCGGAGGTGCTGGCCACCTCGGCCACGCGCATCGAGCTGCTGACGCCCAGGGCCCAGGTGGCGGGCCTGGCGGACGTGGAGGTCATCCAGCCGTCGCTGCTGTCCGCGCGCCGGCCCGGTGGCTACCTGTACGTGCCGGCGCTGTTCGTCGACAGTGCCGCGCCTCGCTTCCTCAATCCGCGTGGGGGCAGCTCCCTTCGGCTCACCGGCAATGGCTTCCTTCCGGCGTGGGCGCATGCGCTCGGCTCGACGCGTGTGACCGTGCGTGGCCTGCCGGCCACCGGCGTGGTGGTGAAGTCCTTCACCGAGATGACGGCGGTGGCGCCCCCGGGCTCGTTCGGTGACGCCGACGTGACGCTCATCTCTCCGGATGGGCTCTCGCGCGTCGCGGCCCGCGGTCCGATGGGCTATGGCCTGCCGTTCTCCAGCGAAGCCAGGACGGTGTCGGTGGCTCCGCACGCGCTGGCGGTGGATCCTTCCGAGAAGCGCCTGCTGTTCGCCGCCGCGGGCGCGGCGGGCGCGGGCAACGTGTTCGAGCAGGAGTATCAGGGCGAGTTCACCGGCAGTGGCACGGTGCCCGAGTCCTTCCGGGTGGCGCTGTTCAGCGCGGAGCTGGCGGGCAAGCTGCAGGCCTCCGGCAACCAGATCGTCAAGCCGGAGGGCCATCTCGTCGATCGCTTCTTCGCGGTGCGCTCGGGCATCCTCCGGGATACGGCCCTGCCCGACATCGAGCTGATGCCGGATTCGCTGGATGTCGCCGTGAACAAGGGGCTGCTGTACGTCGCCAATGGCGCCAGCGGCCTCGTGGTGCTGGATGCGGCACTCCCGCAGTCGCTGCCCCTGCTGGGCCGGGCTTCCCTGAGCACCACGCCCGGCGAGGTGTTCGCGACCCGTGTCCTCCCCACTCCGCTGGGGGCCTGGGTGCTCGGCACGAGTCCCACCAAGGACGAGGATGATTTCTGCCCTGGCCAGCCGATCGCCTACGGCAGCAGCGGGCGGGTGTCGCTGTTCGACACACGGGATCCGAAGGATCCGCTGTTGCTCGGGGAGCTCATGGCGGGTGAAGACGTGTTCGGCGCGACGATGGCGCGCGGGCTCGCGTGGGTGGTGACCGGCAAGCACGAGGGCCGTTACTTCTGTCCGCCTCCGGTGGCGGATCCCTTCGCCCTGCCTCCTCCCCCGGAGTACACCCTCTCCGGGCATGCCGAGGGAGATCACTACCGGCCGACGAAGGGGCGCACCCCGGGGGGTAGCCTGTGGATCTTCGACGGAGTCCGGCCAGGCGCGCAGCCGTTCGGCAAGAAATTGGAGCTGCCCTACACCCTCACGGACGTCGTGGTGGTGGGCAAGATGGCCATCGTCTCGGCCGCGGAGTTCGGCCTGCTCTTCGTGAACGTGGAGGATCCGTCCGATCCGCGGCTCGTGGAAGCGCTCTCCATCCCGTTCGATTCGAACCTCTCCAACAATCCGGGCCACCCGCAGCGGATGCGCCTGGTGGGCGACATGCTCTTCGTGGCCGCGGCGGATGGTGGCCTCGTGCTGGTCGACGTGGCCGATCCCACGCACCCGCGGTTGGTGAGTGGCGGCAACGTGGAGGCCGCCATGGACATGGTGACCCTGGCCGACCGGGTCCTGCTGGCCGGAGGCGACCGGGTGACCGAGCTGTCCGTGCCGTTTCTGTTCGTGACGGACTACTCGCCGGCGCGCGAGGCCCTGGTGCCGCCGGAGAACCTGACGTTGTCGGTGGACTTCAACCGTCCGCTCGTCGCCTCCAGCGTGAACAGCACCAGCGTGCGTCTGGTGGACGGCTCGGGCAACGAAGTGACCTTGCAGCGGACGGTCACTGAGAACCGCCTGCGGGTCAGTCCCAAGGCGTCGCTCGATCCGGACGCGACGTACACGCTCCTCGTGAGCGGCGGCGTGACGGACCAGCGGGGAGGCTCGCTCCTCATTCCATTCCAGCTGTCCTTCAAGACGGCCCAGGAGGGCAGTCACTCGCCGGTCGTGAAGTCGGTCGCTCCGAGCACCGCGTCCCGTCAGGGGACCACGGAGCTGACCGTGGAGGGCGAGGGCTTCCAGGGGACGAGCCAGGTGCTCGTGGGTGGCAAGGAGGCGGTGTTCACCGTCGAGTCGGATGGAGCGCTGAAGGTCCACGCGCCCGCGACGGAGCAGACCGGCCCCGCGGACATCGAGGTGCGCAACGCGGGCGGCCCCACCGGCTTGCTGGCGGCCGCGGTGCTCTACGTGGATGAGCTGGCGGGAGCGGGTGCGGCGCTTTCGCCGGACCACGGTCCGGTGGAGGGCGAAACGCGCGTGACCCTGAGCCTGGCCGGTGGCCGGCGGGCGCTCGTGCCCGGCACCGAGGTGTTCATCGGTGGAGTGAAGGTGAGGGCCGCGGACGTGGATCTGCTGGATCTCAACACCCTGCGCTTCACCACGCCCGCGGTCGATCGGGCCTCGCTGGTCGCGGTGGAGCTCCGGCGGCCGGGCGAGCAGGACAAGACCCAGGTGGGCTTCTTCTCGTATGACCTGCCGGTGGGCACCACCATGGCCCTGCCTGGCTTCCCGCCCAAGGTGGCCTCGGAGATCCGTTTGCAGGGAGACACGCTCTACGTGGGCATCTCCAATGCGGGCTACGAGGGGCTGGAGATCTTCGACGTGATGCTCGAGGAGCGGCCCATCCGCCTGGGCGCGCTGCGCACCGAGGCGCCCGTGCGCGGGTTGGACGTGTCGGGCTCGCTGGCCTTCCTGGCCGCCGATACGGCGGGTCTGTTGCTGGTGGATGTGTCCCGCCCGGAGAGCATGTTCCTGGCGGGCCAGGAACTCATGTATGGCAGGGCGACGGGGGTGAGGTTGGAGGGCTCCACGGCCTACGTGAGCGTGACGGAGCCGGGCGCCGGGGGTGGCTTCATCCGCAGGGTTCAGGTGGACGGTCCGGCCCGCTTTCCGCTCAATCCCATCTCGCTGGACGCCGACGACCCGCTGGCCTTGGATCTGGGACAGGACGGAACGCACCTCTACGCGCTCACCTCGCGGGTGGAGGGGACGTCGGGCCGGGGACTGACGTTCTCCATCTACGATCGCCAGGGCTCGCCCCTGGGCTCCCGGCAGCTTCTCTCCGGCACGTACTCCTACGAGCAGCTCGTGCAGAGCCGTCTGGTGGTGCGCGGAGGCCGTGCCTACGTCACGGTGGGTCCGAAGCTGTATGTGCTCGATGTCTCCCAGGACTCCGCGCCCCAGCTGCTCCAGGCGACGGACCTGGGGAGCAACACCTCGGGTCTGACCTTCGTGGGGGGCGCGCTGCTGACGTCCACCACCGGTGCGTCCACCGTCGTCGAGGTGCCGCCAACGGACCTGCTCGCGGTGGACATGGAGCCGGCTCCGGGCAGCGTGGCGCCCGCCGGCACGAACATCCAGGTGCGCTTCACGCTGCCGCTCAAGGCGTCCTCGGTGACGACGGACTCGTTCGTGGTGACCGCCAATGACGGTGGTGGCTGGCGGACGGTCGAGGGCACGCGCGAGGTCGTCTTCGGCATTCGTGGCTCCACGATTGTCTTCACCCCCAGCCCCACGGACCGGTTCCGCGTGAATGATCAGGTCCGGGTGAGGGTCGTCTCGGGTCAATCGGGCGTGCAGGACTTCGCGTTGAGGACGCTCGCCGCGGATTTCACGGCCAGCTTCAACATCGCCGGGCTGGCGGAGGCCGTGCAGCCGAGGATCTCCCGTCTGGATCCGCCCTCCGGACTCACGACCTCCTCCACCACCGTCACCCTGACGGGCGAGGGATTCAATCCCCAGACCCGGGTGAAGGTCGGTGGCCGGGAAGTGACGTCGCTGGAGTACCAGGATGACAAGACGCTCGAGGTGACCGTGCCCGCGTCCGTCGGGAGCGTGGCGGGACCGGCGTCGGTGGAGGTCATCAACCCCGGTGGTTTGAGCACCGTGCGGCTGGGTGGCTTCCTGTACAGGGATCCGCTCGAGCTGCTGTCCCTGTCGCCGGGCCGGGCCCCGCAGCAGGGTGGGGTGCTCGTCAACCTGGTGGGCCGGGGCTTCACGCCGGACATGACGGTGAAGTTCGGGACCACGTCCTCGTACACCGTGCACGTCTATTCTCCCGAGCACGCGGATGCGGTGGCGCCTCCGGGCGAGGGCCTGGTGGACGTGCATGTGACGCTGAAGGGGACGACGAAGACGCTCCTCCACGCGTTCCTCTATGGCTCGGGCCCGGTGCAGGAGAAGTCGACGCCGCCCGTGACCCACGTGCTGGTGGACAAGGGCGTGGCCTACGTGGCCACCGGTGGCCAGACGAGCATCGTGGACGTGCAAGGCAATGTCCTCGAGCCGTCTCGCACCACGACGCAGGGCGCGCTGTACTTCTTCGGGCTCAACGAGCTTCCGCTGGTCAAGCCCGTGGAGTCCCAGTCCCTGCCGCTCACGTTCCTCGGGGAGGGAGGCGTGCGCCGCCTCACCAAGGAGGGCAACACCCTCTACATCGCCGCCGGACTGGCGGGGCTCGTGGTGGTGGACGTGGAGCATCCGGCGGCGCCGAAGCGTCTGGCGACGCTGAACCCGCCAGGGGCGGGGGCCACCCGGGACGTCGTGGTGAAGGACGACCTGGTCTTCGTGGCGGATGACCTGGGCGTGGCGGTGTACCGCCTGGGCGAGACGCCGGAGCCGTTGCCGGTCAAGCGCTACCCCGTGCCGGGAGGCGTGGGGGCGCTGGCCCTGTATGGCCGGTATCTGCTCGCGGCCAATATGGGCGAAGCGGCACGGCTGCTCGTGTTGGACGCCGGCAGGGGAGACCTGGCCGAGCGGGCCAGCTACCCCCTGTCCAAGCCGGCGCGGCACCTCACCGTGGCGGGCACCAAGGCCTTCGCCTCGCTGGGGCCGGATGCGCGGCAGGTGACGGTGATTGAGCTCAAGGGGCTGGCAACGTCCGGGGGACAGCCGGCGCCCGCCGGAGCGCTCGTGCTCCAGGATCCGCGGGGTGGCACGTGGATGTCCGCCGAGCAGACGCGGGTGATGGGGGGGGTGGCCTATGTGTCCGGTGGTGGTGGGAAGCTGCAGCGCTTCTCCGTGCCGACGCAAGCTCCGCCCGCCTTCCTCGAGCGCGTCTCGGTACAGGGAGATGTGAAGTCGCTGGAGTCCTCGGGCGAGTACCTGCTCGCGGGCACGCTGCTGTTGCGTGTGGATGGGCGCATGGTGGAGCTGCCGCTGGAGCATCCCGAGGACACGGCGGGAGCACTGGTGGGCTCGCTGGTGACGGTGGCGTTGGAGCACCTCGAGGTGCTCGGCACCACGCCGGCCAGCGAGCAGACCGTACCCGTGGGCACCGAGCTGCGAGTGCACCTGTCGGAGCTGCCGGACAGCGACACCCTGGAGGCCGTGGCGCTGCTGCGGGATGACGCGGCGAAGACGCCGGTGAGCGACGTGACGCGCCGGGTGGAGGCGACGGAGCAGGGCGCGGATGTGGTGCTGACGCTCTCCTCTCCGCTCACCACGGACACGCGCTACCTCCTGCGGGTCGGCAAGGAGCTGGCCAACCTGCGGGGTGGAAGCATCGGGGTGGATCTGGAGGTCCGCTTCAAGACCGCCACCCGTGCGTCCACCCTGCGGCCGCACATCGAGGAGGTGAGCCCGCCCTCTGGATTGGTGTCGGGCGGTGACCTCGTCCAGGTGAGGGGCGAGGGTTTCCTGCCCGGCTGCACGGTGTCCATCGGTGGCAAGGAGGCGGAGGTCCTCTCCGTGGCGGCGGACGGCCGCTCCGTCCAGGTGCGGGTGCCACTCGCGGACGCCGCGGGACCCGCGGCGGTCGAGGTGGAGAACCTCGGGGGCCTGTCGGAACTGCGGCTGGGGGCCTACCGCTATCTGGAGAACCCCACCCTCACCAGCGTGTCGCCCGCTCATGCGCCCTTCAACAGCCAGAGCCTGGTGACGCTCCAGGGCGAGGGTCTGTCTGGCAATTCCCTGGTGACCTTCGGGGGCCGGCCGGCGAGCGCGGTGGTGCTGACGTCCTCGGGGTCGCTGAGCGTGAAGGTGCCCGATGGGGTCACGGGCGTCGTGGACGTGATGGTCTCCACGCCCACTCCGACGGGCACGGTGGACGCGGTGAAGAGCGAGGGCTTCACGTTCACGCTCCATCCGCGGATGACCCTGGCGGACCAGGGCGCGGAGGTGCTCGCCAAGGTGGGCTCCGTGGTGTTGATGGCCGACGACGGCGAGCTGACGCCGATCGACTTCTCCAACCCGGCCGTCGCGATCCCCGGGGAGCCGGTGCCAGGAGTACTCAATGCCTCGGCGCTGGCGGTGGATGGCAACGTGGCGTTCCTCGCGGGCTCTCGCGAGATCGTGCTCTATGAGCTGGGGAGCTGTGGCCTGGCGCTGGGGGCTCCCTGCGAGCCCGAGGTGCGTGAGCGCATCTGGCTGCCGTCGAGCAGCGAGAGCCCCTCGTCCATCGTGGCCACTCCGGGCTCGGTCTACGTGGCCATTGGCGGCGGCAACGAGGTGACGCTGCTGGGCCGGGTGGATGGCACCTTCCAGGTGGTGGCGCGTACGTACGTGACGGGTGGCACCCTGCGCGCGATGGCGCGGATCCGTGGGGCCCTGGCCCTGCTCATCGAGGAGAGTTCGTCGCGCTCGCGGTTGGAGCTGCGCAGCCTCGATGACGCGCGGCTGACGGAGATCGGGCCGGGGATCGATCTGCCTGGCCGCGCGACGACGCTCGCGGCGGAGGGCAACCGGCTGCTGGCCGGGTTGGGCCATCAGGTGCGTCTGGTGGATGTCGCGCGGCTGACCGAGCCGGTGGTGGTGGGCTCGTGGGAGGCTCCGGCCGAGGTGCAGTCGGTGGCGCTGTCCGGCCCGTGGGCCTGGGTGGCCAGCCCGACGCGGCTGTCGTGGATCGACACCACGGCCGGCGCGAACATGGTGGAGCGGACGTGGGCGGCACCGCTCAACCACGCGGGCCAGCATGTGGTCGTGGCCGGTGGCTCGGCGGTGGTTGCCGATGGGTCGAAGACCCAGGTGTTCCAGCTGCCCTACCCGGTGACGGTGGGCTCGGTGCCCCTGCCGGGTGACTCCCTGCCGCCCGGTGGCGAGGTGTCCTTGCGGTTGTCCTTGGAACTGTGGCAGCCGGCGGTGTCCGACAGCCTCCTGTCCCTGTGGTTGGGCAACGAGGCCGTCACGGGCAGTCAGACGAGTGAGGTCTCGAGCTACACGGTGGGCTTCCTCCCTGAGCCGGAGCTGACGCCGAGAGAGGTCTACACGGCCGTGGCGGAGCTTGCTCCGAGCCAGTACACCGGTGGCGGACTGCTCGGCGCCTGGCGCTTCCCGGTGGTGGGAGGCGCGCAGAGCACGCAGATGCAGGTGACGCGGATCTCCCCGGACCACGGTGGGCTGGAGGGGGTCGCGGAGGTGGTGATCTCGGGCGAGAACCTGGAGCAGGTGACGGGGGTGCGCTTTGGCGGCATGGACGCCGAGCTGCGCTCGACGCCGACCGCCACGAGCCTGAAGGTCCAGGCGCCCGCGGCGAGCGTGGGAGGCCCCGTCACCGTGGAGTTGCGGACCGACGCGGGCGAGTACGTCCAGGTTCCGGGTGGGTTCGTCTACGTGGCGCCCTTGGAGGTGACGGACGTGTCGCCCGTGAAGGTGTCCACGGACGGTGGTTGGATCAACCTGTTCGGCAGTGGCTTCACGCGCGGCCTCACCGTCAAGGTCGATGGGCTCGCGGTGGAGACGAACATCAGTGGCAACACCGTGCGCCTGAGGGTTCCCGCGGGCGACGAGGGATGTCTGCCCATCCAGGTGTCGCAGCCGGGCATCGCGCCGTTCACGCTGGCGAAGAAGGTCTGTCGCGCGGACGCCAGGGCACCCACCGTGGATGAGTGGCTGCCGGTGGATGACGTAGGCGACCACGACGTGGCGCTGGATGCGCGGTTCACCGTCAAGTTCGACGAGCCCATTGACGAGGCGAGCGCCCAGCGGGCCTTCCTGAAGCGCACGGCGACGGGTGTGAAGGAGGGGGCGATTGTCACGGTGGCGGCGGACAAGATGTCGCTGACGCTCCAGCCGGTGGCGCAGTTGCCGTCCACGACCTGGTTCGAGCTGAACGTGGCGGACGTCACCGATCCGGGAGGCAATCGCGTCAACGCCAGCCGTACGTTCCGCACGGAGGATCTCGTCAAGCCGACGTTGAGCCTCACCCTGTTGGGCAGCGGCAAGCTCGTGGAGACGGGCGATGCGTTCACCCACGGGACAGAGTGGGTGTTCGAGGTGGTGGCCGATGACGACTCGCGCTCCAGGCCGGACACGACCCTGACGGTGACGACCAACGGCGAGACCACCAGTGCCGAGCGGCTCTCCGCGGGTGTCTTCCGGTATCAGTGGCCGAGCGGGGCCGTCGGAAAGACGTCACAGCTCGTGGCGACGGCCGAGGATGGTTCGGGCAACACGCAGACGCTGTCCGTCTCCGTACAGGTGGTGGACGACAAGGTCCCCGGGGTGTCCATGTTCCTGATGCTGCCGGATGGCAGCCGCGTGGACGCCGGGCAGTCGAGCACGCTGGAGGAGGGCACCCTGGTGACCGTCACGGTCGATGCCTCTGACGACGTGGCCCTCGGCTCGACGGAGCTGCGCCTGGATGGCGTTCTGGAGAAGCGCCTCACCGTGCCGGCGAGCACGAAGACGGCCAGGCTCACCCACACCCTGCGCCTGCGGCCGGTGTCCGGTGACTCCGAGACGCACGTGCTCGTCGCGCTGGCCACGGACAACAAGAACCTCGTGAAGAGCACCGCGCCCATCACGCTCACCGTCACGCGTGACACGACGCCTCCGCAGGTCACGTTCGTCTCGCCACTGGCGGACGGGCACGTCGCCTCCGGCTCACAGGTGGAGCTGCGGGTGTCCACCACGGACACCAACCCGGTGCAGTCGGTGGAGTTCTCGTCGGAGGGTGGAGAGCTGGCGCCGCGTACGCTCACGCAGGCTCCCTGGACGATGCAGTGGACCGCGCCCGACGAGGCCAGGACGGTGACCCTGGTCGCGCGCGCCAAGGACGCGCGGGACAACGTCTCGACGGTGAAGCGCGTGCTCACCGTGGATTCCACTTCCTTCAAGCCGCAGCTGAAGATCACCAGCCCCTCCGCCGGCCAGTCGTTCGAGGAGGGCGCTTCGCTGCTGGTGCGGCTCGAGGTCCACTCGCCGCTGACGGGCATCAAGCAGGTGCGCCTGTCGCTGGATGACAACGAGGTCATCCTCGAGAACGCGCCGTGGACCCACTCCTTCACGGTGCCCACCATGACTGCGGGGAATGGCTATGCCCTCCTGCGTGCCGAGGCGGAGGATCTGCGGGGCAACAAGAGTGTTCCGGTCATCCAACAGATCACGGTCAAGGACACCGCCACCCCCGCGCCGACCGTCAGCATGAGCCTCAGCCCCGAGGGGCCGCTGTTCCTGGGTGGCTCCACCCTCACCGCGCAGGCCACGACCAGCACTGGCGCCACCTTGTCGTACCAGTACCGGCTGGGTGATGACCCCGTGACCATGGCGACGTCCAACCGCCTCGTGCTGCCGCTCGAGCCGGAGAACCTGGCGGTGAAGATGGGCGCCCGGGCCCGGAGCCTCGGTGGCGAGAACGTGGTGGAGGTTTCCGGTACCCTGGCCGAGTTCGCCAGCGCCGCGTTGCCGCGGCTCACGCTCGACGGGGTGGACGCGGCGGTGGACCTGGCCTTCCACGGCGGCAGGTTGCTCGTCCTGCGCAAGGATGGAAGCGGGCACGGCTCGTTGGAGAGCCATTCCGAATTGATCAGAGGAGTGCCCAAGCAGCTCGCTCTGGACGCGGAGCCCGTGGCGGTGGCCCTGCTGGGCAGCCGCGCGGCGGTGGCCCTGCGGACAGCGTCGGGAGAGGGACGGCTCGAGCTGATTGGCGTCTCCGACGACGCGCTCGTGTCCTCGGGCCAGAAGACCCTGCGTCGGCCACCGACCGCGCTCGCCACCTTCTGGGGTGGCGTGGTGGTGGGCACGGACGAGGGCATCGAGGTGCGCGGCCTGGATGGTGTGCTGTGGGCGCACCGGGCGCTCGGGCCGGTGCGCTCGCTCTCCGTGCGAGACGGCCTGCTGTACGCGCTCACGAACACCAGGCTGGTGGCGGTGGACCTGTCGATTCCTCAGGCCCCCGGTGAGCCGGTGTGGGCGGATGCGGCCGACACGGCCGGTGCCGTGGCGGTGACGGCCCTGGGCCCGGACAAGGTGTGCGTGGCGGGCGAGGGGGCCACGTCGAGCCAGGGCCGGGTGAAGTGCTTCGAGCGCTCTCAGACGGCTCCGGGCACGCTCTCGGCCGTCAGCGAGACGAGCCTCGCGAGCCCGGTGGTGTCGATCCGCGCGCTCGGTCCCTTGCTGTTCGCCGGGGCGCAAGACGGCCTGCGCGTGCTGGACGCGCGGACCGGACTCGCCCTGGTGGGCCACTACCCGGAGATCCAGGGCCGGGCCGTGGTGACTGGCAACAGCGTCATGGCGCTGAAGGGTGGGGCGGTGTCGCGGCTGTACCTGGCGCGTGGCCAGGACCTGCCTCGAATCAACGACATGAAGCTCTCCGCCAGCTCGGCGTTCTTCGGCACGCGGCTGCAACTGAGCGCCACCGTGACGGATGATGCCCTGCCGTTGAATGCGTACACCGCCGAGCTCCTGGTGAACGGCCAGGTGGTGGAGGTGCTCGACAACGCGCTGCCCCGGACCGTGGACATGCCGATGTCGGGACAGACGGCCCAGGTGATGCTGCGGGTGCGGGATCTGGCGGGGAAGACCGCCTATGCACAGCAGACGGTGAATCTGTCGGGTGCGGCTCCATCGCCGCAACTGCTGGAGCTCGATGTGCCCGACTCCGTCCTCGAGGGCTCCGAGTTCGTGGTGCGTGTGCGGCCCCAGGATCCGGCACAGGTCGCGAGTGTGGAGGTGCGGCTCGGACAGGAGCAGCCCCTCATCTTCCAGGGCCCTGCCTGGGCCGGAGTGGTGCGCGCGCCCGGCGTGGGCGCGGATACGGACTTCCCTGTCCGGGCCGTGGCCATCGATGCCCAGGGGCATCGCGGCGCGCAC
The DNA here is from genome assembly GCF_044360685.1 of Cystobacter fuscus. Lineage (GTDB taxonomy): Bacteria > Myxococcota > Myxococcia > Myxococcales > Myxococcaceae > Cystobacter > Cystobacter fuscus_C. Next base: position 5,187,022 of record NZ_CP043491.1, read on the forward strand.
CTCGAGAAGACGGTGAAGGTGCGCGATGACCTCCTGCCCGACCTGTCGTTCTCGCTGCAACAGGTGGCTTCCGGCAACGTCGTGGAGGGCTCGGTGGTGCAGGTGCTCGCCACGGGGTTGTCCACGTCGCGCGAGTGGCGAGAGGTTCGCTTCGAACTCCAGGAGGAGGTGACCGGGAACGGAGAGACCCACTTCAAGGTGTGGGACGAGCAGCGCGTCGTGGGAGAGCCCCGCGTGGCCTCGCTGCGCACGCCACTCGACCGGAGCGGGTACAACCTGCGGGTGGTGGCGGTGGCGATCGACACCGAGGGCCACGAGTCGCGTGCGAACCCGTTGCGCCTCATCCTCTTGGAGGACGTGGACGTGCCGGTCATCCAGCCGCTCGTCGTGGAGCCGGCGGAGGGCCGTGTCTCGGCGGGCTCGTGGTTGACCTCGAGCGCGATCGTGACCGAGGCGGGAGGCCTGGCGTGGCTCACGCAGCAGCTCACGCTGGATGGCACGGTGGTGGCCAGGGGCGGCTCCGTGCTGCGCTACCGGCTGCCCGAGTCCACGCCCGCGGGGGCGGTGCTCAAGGTGGTGGCCAGCGCGATGGACCGCGCGGGCAACGCCAGCGCTCCGGTGTCCGCGACGTGGTCGGTGGTGGGACCGGTGATTCCGCCGGCCGGCGGGGTGACCGTGCCGCGGTTCGCCCAGGCGGAGCAGCTCGTCGTGAGAGGGGATCGGGTGTTCGTCCGGACCGCCACGGGGCTGACCATTGGCTCGTTGCAACGGGGTCCCTCCGCGTCGCTGACGCCGCTGGGGAGCTACACTGCTCCCGCCCATCCCGAGGGCCTGGCCGTGGTGGGCGATCTGGCCGTGCTGGCCTATGGCGGCGCGGGCCTGGAGATCCTCGACGTGTCGGATTCGAGCAACCCGAGGCGGGTGGGTTTCCTGGCGGGCAACTGCACCGGGGTGGCGTCCAGCGGAAACCGGTTCCACGTCTCCATGCCGGATGTCAGCTACAGCGTCCGGCTGCTGGATCTGTCGGATCCGACGAGGCCGTTCACTTCCGAGGTGGATTATGCCTTCAGAGGTGAGGGCGACCTGCTGCCGGGACATCCCGACGGCGTGTTCACCGTCAGGAACAACTCGAATACGTTCTACGCGACGATTCGTGGCGCGGACTTCTCGGCGAGGACGCCTCAGTTCACCAGTCCGGAGATGGTGCGCTCGGCGGATCGGGACGACGACTGGCTGATCACGGTGACGCAGAAGGCGCTGTATCTCTACGCGTACGATGGCTTCCAGGTGAGCTCTCTGACCCTGGGGACGGCGGGCCGGGTGGTACGGGTCGCACGCGGGTTGGCCTACGTTCTGGGTGACGATGGGCGTCTCCGCGTCGTCGACGTGCGTGAGCCCACGAAGCCGTCGTTGCTCTTCCTGCAGGACCTGGACGGGAGCGACCTGGCCATCTCCGGCGAACTCCTGCTGGTGGCGACCGCGCAGGGAGTGGTGGTGGGGCGGCTGCCATCGCCGCCCGCCAGCCCGGCAACTGGGCCTTCGGCGACGCTGTCCCTGACGACCAAGGGGCTTGCCGACTACCGTGGCGGCGTCCTGACCGCTTCCGGCAACACCCTGCGCTACCTGGATCTCGGCCTTCCCTCGCAGTTCACCGAGCGCACGAGCAAGACCGTCACGGGCATCATCCAGCAGGTGGAGCGCGTGGACCGTGATTTCTACTTCCTGGAGAACGCGACCCTGAGACAGGCCGTGCAGGAAAGGAACGGCACGCTCACGGTGAAGGACTCTTCCTTCCTGACGTCCGCGGGCTCGATCCAACGCTTCGCTGCCTCCCGGGGCCGGCTCTGGGCCATCGGGGGTTCGAAGGTGTCCAGCCTGGTGCTGCCGCTCGCGAGCAACCCGGTGTCCGTGGTGCTCCCCAACGCGACCGTGGACGTCGCGGGTGACGAGCAGCGCGCGGCGGTCGCACACGGCCTGGAGGGCTGGAGCCTGGTGGCCGTGGATGGCGCGGGCAACCTGCGCCGGGCGGCGGCCTTCCCGAGCATGAACGTGAAGGCCGTGGCCTTGGAGGATGACCTGGTGGTCACCGCCAACGACGAGGGCTTCACCACCTGGCTGCTGGAGAACGGGGCGGTGTCCAACCGCTTGTCGGTGCCGACGTCGGGCGTGGTGAATCGGGTGCGGCTCTTCGGGCGGCTCGCCGTGTTGAGCGAGGCCTCGCGAGGCGTCACGGAGGCCCGGACGGAGGTCTTCGATTTGAGTGATCCCGACGCGCCGCGGCTCGTGGCCAGCTATCCCGCGGGGGTGGGGCTGGATGCGATCCTGAGCGGTGGGGAGGTGGTGGTCGCCGACGCGGCGCGTGGCCTCCAGCGCTTCGTGTTGCCGGCCACGGGCGCCCTCCCGTCGGCGCGGCTCATCGCTCCGGCGCCAGGAACGGAGGTCCAGGCTGGAAGCATGTTGCTGGTGGTGGGCGAGGCGTCGGGTGTCGACCTGGATGACGCCGAGCTGCTCGTCGACGGAGTGGTGGTGGGCACGGTGGATGAGCGCGAGCTGCGCACGAACCTGAGGGTTCCCAAGGGAGCCGCCGCGGGTGGTGAGCTGTCCCTGCGGTTGCGGACCCGGAGCGCCAATGGCGCTTCGGCGCTCTCGGCGCCCCTGAAGGTGAGGGTGGCACCGGTCACCCCGGCGGCACTTTCTCTCTCCTTCGATACCTTCACCCCGGACTGGCTCGAGTTCCAATCCGGACAGAGCGTCACCCTGAAGGTCTCCGCCACCACGGGGGCCCTGGCCCCCATGCGGGCAACCGTCTGGCTGCGTGACAACCAGAAGCAAACGGATCTCTTCCTGGGCGAGCTCCCCTGGAACGGGGGGGCGCTGAGTTCCTTGTCGACCCCGTTCCGGCTGCCCGTGGTCGCGGCCACGGCCCCGACTTCATTGGCGGGCACCCTCCGGGTCGAACTCGTCGACGCGGCGGGGCGGACGGCCACGGTCTCGCGAAACCTCTCCGTGTTGAGGAGCGTGGCGCCCCCGAAACCAACGGGCTTGCCAACGACGCTGCGTGCCGGACCGACCGTCAACTGCGTCACGGGCTCTCTGGCGGCGAATGGCCCGTCCACGTTGTCGATGTGGCTGGGCTCTTCGCTGGTGGCGGCGAACGAGATCTCCGCCTCCGGCGCACTCTCCGTCACCCACTGCTTCGTGCTGCCCGAGTACCGGGAGAACCAGACGGTGAGCATGAAGCTCGTGGCGCAGAACGCCGCGGGCGAGAGCGCGCAGTTGTCCAACGATGCGATTGCCGTGCTTCCGGATGGAGATCCGCCCACGGTGAGCTTCTCGTCGGATTCCCGGTATCCGCCCGCCAAGGCGGATGAGGGGGACATGATTCGCGCCACCGTGACGGCGTTCGACACGGACTCGGATCTGGCCTTGATCGAGGTCTTCGCCAACGGGCAGAAGATTGGCGAGTCGACGACCAGTCCCGTCTCGGTGGATTACCGGGTGCCTCCGCAGACGGAGACGATGCAGGAAGTCGTCTTCACGGCGAAGGCCTGGGACCGTCGCGGCCGGTGGGCTGAGGCGTTGCCTCGGAAGACCGCGATCCAGCCCAACACTCCGCCCGTGCTGACGTTCACTCCCATGGGGGGGAGTTCCCTCACCGTCGGTTATCCCGAGAAGTTCTGTGTCAAGGCGGTGGATGCGTCGGGGATGATCAAGAGCCTCACGGCCACCCTGGACGGTATTTCGCTCGGCTCGCCCACGAGTTGTGAAACGGGGTGCCTCGAGGTCTGCGCGACCTTGCCCGTCCCTCAACCTCCCCAGAACTCCCAGCTGCGCCTCAGCGCGACGGCCACGGATGGCTTCGATATGACGGCCACCGGCAGCGTGTCGTACACGGTCAAGGCGAATACCCTCCCCGTGGTTGGCATCAACACGGACTACCTCGTCGCCAACACCCTGATGCAGCTCTCTGGCCAGCTCTCCGATGACAAGCCGCCCTTCGCCTGGGCGGAGTTCTTCGTGGATGGCAGCTCCGTGGCTGGACCGGTGCCCTCACCCGCCAACGGCACGTTCCGCCGTGATTTCACGCCGTCCGCGGGTAACTCCTCGGTCGAGCTCAGGCTCGAGGCCATGGATCGCGGTGGGGGATTCAACAGCATTGCTCGGTCCGTGCCCGTCTTCCCCGCCGGCACGGGAGCGATGTGTGCGCAGCCGGTGCCGTTGTGGAAGTGGGGGGCGGAGTCCAAGACCTGGCTCCAGCTCTCCCAGACGACCACCGACACGTTGGAATGCGCCTTCGCGAGCAAGAACGGCACGTGGGTGTCGCTGCCGTTCGATGGACCCGTCGAGGAACTCTCCTACAGAGCGCCGTCCGCCGTGAGTGTCATGCGGGACTGCCTCGGTGGCACGGGACTCGAGTGCGTGAACTACGGGGTGAACAAGCTGACGTTCCTGCCGGCCGATGCGCGACTCTTCATGCACCGCTCATCGGACAACTCCGATGAACTCGTCCTGGTGAGCGCCAGGCTGGGGACGGGGGCGATCTGCGATCCGTCGCCGACGAGTGCCTTCACGTGCGCCTATGGTGGCAAGTGCCTCCAGGATACGGCCGGGGTCTACCGCTGCTGGACCGAGGCGTGCCGCGACCATCTCGACAACGACCACGATGGGCGGACGGACTATCCGGCGGAGCCGGGGTGTGACTCGCCCACGGACAATGACGAGACCGATCCCTCCGTGATGCCCGTGTGCTCCAACGGCGAGGACGATGACAGGGACGAGCATGGGGAGTGGCCGACGGATCCTGGGTGCACGAGCGCTTCCTCGCAGAGCGAGCTCGACGGCACTGGCGAAACATGCGCCGCGCCCGCGGGCATTGGCGCGGCATCGACCGAGGTCCCTCTGCCCTCGGCGGGCGGCCGTGTCTTCAGGTTCTACATGCCCGGCCGGGGGACGTTGATGGCCTCCACGGGCGCAACGTCCATGGTGCTGCGCCAGGGGTGTGATCCCGCGGGAAACCCACTCGCCTCCATGAGCAACGGACGGCTCTCGGCCAACCTGTCGGCGGTGGGCAACTACCACCTGTTCCTGAATGGAACCCAGGACACCCGGCTGTGGGTGAGTGGAGTCCTCGCCTCGGGGACGACCTGTGATCGATCGCTGCCCTGGTTCGCCTGCCAGGCGGGAGAGACCTGCAAGCAGGTGGAGGGTGTGGATCGGTGTGCCCGGCCGGCCTGCTCGGACGGTAGGAACAACGATGGAAGCGAGGACTCGAGGATTGACTATCCGAATGATCCGGGCTGCTCCTCGCCGCTCGATGACAACGAGTCCAACCCGAGCCCGCTGCCTGCGTGCGCCAACCAGTACCCCGGCAATCCCAACTGCACGAGCGCCGCGGACGTGAGCGACAGCGAAGCGCTGGAGTGCGTGAATAACGTCGATGATGACGGGGACGGGGATAAGGACGCCGCCGACAAGAACTGTGGCGAGGACAAGAGCATGGAGGCCGTCTGCCGTGAGCCTTCGTCCTCGGGCAGGCTCTCCAGCGTCCTGCCCGTCTTCGTGGGGGGCTCGACGGTGGGACAGCCTGCGCGGCTGAGCGGCTCGTGTGGACGCACGGAAAGCTCGCCGGAGCGTGTCTACGAGTGGGTGCCACCCGTTCCGGGCACGTACCACTTCGAGACCTTGTCGAGCACTCACGACACCGTCCTTCACCTCAAGAAGAGGACGTGCCTGGGAGCACCGATCATCTGTGATGATGATGGGGGAGAGGGGAATCTCTCCATGTTCGAGATCTATCTGGATGGTTCCCCCGTGGCGGTCATCGTCGAAGGCTACAGCGGTGCTTCGGGCTCCTTCACGCTCGGCATCTGGAAGACTGATGAGATCGGCCTGTGTGGCAACGGCATCGACGACGACCTGGACGGCAAGTTCGACTGTCAGGACGCCGACTGCTCGGCCACCGCCGCCTGCACCATGAGTGGAGTGGCACGATGAAGAACGGTCTGGGTTGGGGACGCTGGGCGTCGTTGGGGCTCGTGCTGGGGCTCGTGGCGTGTGGCGATCGTGACCGGGTGGCGAAGGTGGGGCGCACGGAGCTGCTGCGTGCCGACCTGTCGCTGTACATGACGTCCCACGGTGGGGAGTTGGAGCCAGCCCAGGCGTTGGATGCGTTGGTGGACAGGTCCCTGCTGGAGGAGGGCGCGCGCGAGGCGGGCCTGCTGGAGGACCCCCAGGTAGCGGCCCGGGTAGCGGCGGCCCGCCGCGAGGTGCTGGCCAATGCCTACCTGGACAAGGTGGCGGGGGCGTCCAGCTCCGAGGAGGCGCTGCGGCAGCGCTATGAGGCGCAGCGGGAGTCGCTCGCGCGCAAGCAGGTGCACGTGGCGCACATCATCGTGAGGGTCCAGCCCGGCACGGACGCGCGGACGCGGGCGGAGGCCCGGGCGCGCATCAACGCCATCTACGCGAGACTGGTGGCGGGAGAGGACTTCGGGGCGGTGGCCCGGGAGTCCTCGGACGACGCGGCGACGGCCCAGCGGGGAGGGGAGCTGGATCCCATCCTGGAGGGGCAGGTGGAGCCCCGCTTCTTCGCCGCGGTGGCGGAGTTGAAGAAGGGCGAGCTGTCCAAGCCCTTCGAGACGGCCTTCGGGCTGCACGTGGCCCGGGCGCTGGAGGCGCCCCGGACCGTGGTGCCCGAGTTCGAGGAAGTTCGCGGCCAGCTGGCGGCCGGGTCGCGCAGGGAGGCCGAAGAGGCGCTCATGCAGCGGCTGCGGAGTGAGATTTCAGTGAAGCGTTATCCAGAACACCTGGCCGACATGGCCGGGCCGAAGCAGTCCGAGGGGGAGAAGTCCCGATGAAGCGGTGGACGTGTCTGATGAAGGCGTTGCTCCTGGTGGCGCTGGCCGCCGGGTGTGGCAGGGACACGGAGACCACGGCTCCGGCTTCGGCCCAGGCTCCGGCTGCCATCGCGGTGCCGGCCAAGGCCACGGTCCTGCGTTCCCATCAGCAGGGGTGGATCGCCCCCGCCGGAGTGGCCACGGAGTCAGCGCGGTTGGGTGCCGAGGCCGGAGCGGTTTGCGACGCGATGCCCAAGGAGCAGGTGTCGCCCGCCTGGCGCAGTGGCACCCTCGTGGGGGATGGCGACACGCAGAGCGCGCGGTTCAGGGCCTCCGAGGGCGAGCCAGGGCTGCTGGTCACCGAGGTCGAGGTGATGCCCAGCCCACTCGAGTCGCCCGCCACGGTGACACTCAACGGCGTGGTGATCCCCCTCGCGGCGAACAGCCGGCTGCAAGTGAAGCGGGTGAGCCTGAAGTCGTTGAACGATCTCGAGGTGGTCACCCAGCGGGGCTTCCATGTGCGTGTGTCCGTCGCGGCCACCAACGCGCTGCCGTGCGTGCTCGCGGACGTGGGCCCGGTGAGCGAGCCCCAGGTGACCCGGGAGCAGACGTTCTCCCTGCCGGATCCATGGGCGCTCGGCGTCCTGGTGGTGGATCTCCATGGCGCCGGTGCCAACGCGAGCGTCGTCTTCAACGGAGAGCTCATGCGGGACGGTATGTCCCCCACGTTCAGGGGCTCGTTCGCGAAGGTGGTCGAGCTTCGGGGCACCAACACGTTGCAAGTCACGTCACTGGGCAAGCACGACAGTGCCGTGCGCGCGGCGGTGTTCAACGCGGACACCCTGCCGCCCATGTTCGAGCTCATGAGTAACGAGGGCGATGACCTGTCGACCATCGGTGTCCTCACGGTCGAGGGAATCGTGGACACGGACGTCACCGCGGTGAGCGTGTCCGGCGTGCCCGCCTCCGTGAGCGCGGGTTTCCTGAGCGCGGAGGTGCCGCTGGTGGAAGGCACCAATGCCATCGTCACGGCCGCCCGGGATTTCTGTGGCAACGTCGCGCGCACCTGTCGCGCGGTGGAATACGATTCGATGAATCCCGTCGTCACCGTGAGCGGAGTGCTCAATGGCGAGACGCGGCCGGGGCCTATCAACCTGTCCTGGTCATCGAGCGATGCGCGTCTGGTGTCCACTTCCGTGACACTCGATGGCGTTCCGTTCACCGGGACGAGCGTGAGCAGTGTGGGGCCGCACGACCTGGTGGTGACGGCCACGGATCGATCCGGGCGGTCCACCAGCAAGTGGGTGCAGTTCACCATCCATCCAGGCGGGCCCGTCATCTCGGTGTCAGGGGTTCATGACGGGGTTGTCGCCAGGCCACGGCGCGGCGAGGTGGTTATTACCTTCAGCTCGTCCGTGACGGCCCAGTTGTCCGCCACGCTGGACGGCGTTCCCATCATCAGTGGCACCAATGTGGTCGCGCTAGGGAACCACTTCCTGCGGGTGAAGGCGGTGAGCGGTGGGGTCAATGGAGGAGTGTCCTCGACGGGCTCCCTTTCGTTCGTCATCGATGGGACCTCCCCCAAGGTGACGTTCTCGGACGTCGAGGAGGGCTCGAAACACAATCAGCCGGTGTCGGTGAAGTTCAGTGCCACGGACGCCCATCTCCTGGACACCTCGGTTTCCGCGAGTGTGGATGGCTTGCCGTTCGCCAGCGGGGCGCTCGTCTCCTCCGAGGGCAATCACACCCTCGAGGTGGTGGCGAAGGATCGCGCTGGGTACGTCGTCACCTCTCAGCGGCAGTTCACGCTCGATTACACCCCGCCAGACGTCCAGGTGTCTGGCGTTGTCGATGATTCCCTCGGCCGGGAAACGGTCACGCCCATCATCCAGGTGACGGACCTCCACCCGGCCCAGACGGAAGTCTCGTTGAACGGCAATCCCTTCTCGAGCGGCACTCCGGTGTCCGGAGATGGCGAGTACCTGTTGAGCGTGAAGGCGACGGACGCGGCCGGGAACAAGACGTCGTTGCTGAGGCATTTCTCCATCGACAAGACGGCACCGGACATCGAGGTGGATGGCATCCAGGACGGCCACCACTACAAGAACGCGGTCACCCTCGTTTACACGGCGCTCGATACTCATATCAACTCCTCCTCCACTTCCGCCACCCTGAATGGCCAGCCATTCGAGACGGGCGGTACGGTGTCCACGCCTGGCGAGTACACGCTCGTGGTGACGGCTCGCGACACGCTGGGCAATAGCGGTTCGAAGACCTTCCGCTTCGTTCTGGACTTCGAGAAGCCACGAATCCAGCTCACGGGAGTGGCCGACGGCGGCTTCTACAAGGCTCCGGTGACTCCGGTTGTCTCCGTCGAGGATTCGTATCTGGACAAGTGGGAGATGACGCTGGACGGGCAACCCCTGCCGCCGGGAACGGCCATTTCGGGCCCGGAGATGTCGCACACCCTGGTGGTCACCGCCCGCGACCGCGCTGGCAACGAGGAGCGCGAGACCTTCCACTTCACGTTGGACTTCACCGCTCCCGAGGTGCACGTCACGGGCATCCAGAAGGGCGAGCGGCGCAACACGTCAGCCACCATCTCCTATTCCGTCCAGGAGCTGAACCTCGAGGCCGTGACGGCCCTGGTGGACCACCAGGACGTGTTCCAGGGCGGCACTTCGGCAACGGTTTCCGCGCCCGGCAAGCATTCGCTCGTCATCACCGCTCTCGACAAGGCGGGCCACGAGACCGTGGAGAAGTTCGACTTCGAGATCGACACCACTCCGCCCGAGATCTCGGTGGAGAGCCCCAACACCTATCCGGACACCTACGGCACGAGCAGCTCCGAGGTGGAGCTGGTCGTGAGCGTGAGAGACGACGGTCCGCTCGGCGCGGTGAGCGTGGCGGGCGGGCCGCTCGTGCGAGGGACGGATGGGAAGTACCGCAAGACCCTGCCGCTGAACGATGGCCTGAACACCTTCCAGGTGGTGGCCTATGACGAAGTCGGCAACTCGAAGACGTTGCCGGTGTCTGTCTTGCGTGACGGCGAGGCCCCGCGGATCTCGGTGAGTACGCCCGCGGAGGGCGCCTTCGTGGGCGCGCTCTCGGTGAACGTGGTGGGCAAGGTGGAGGACGAAACGTATGCCGGAGCCAAGGTCCAACTCACCCTGGCGGGCTCCCCGGTGGCGGTGGCGGCGGACGGTACGTTCTCCACCGGGCTCACGCTGCAGCAGGGGTACAACACCCTCCAGTTCGTGGCGACCGACAAGGTGGGCAACAAGGGCACCTTGCGGCGGACCTTCCTGGCCAATGCCACCCCGCCGACCCTCACCCTCAGCGAGCCCGCGGAGGGTTTCACCTTCACGGGCAGGTTCGTCACGGTGCGCGGCGTGGCGAAGGGAGCGGACGCCGCGGACAAGCCCACGGTCCTGGTGGAAGGACAGCCAGCCGCGGTCGGCAGTGGGGGCGCGTTCTCCTATTCGCTCGAGGTTCCGGCGCTGGGGGAGAGGACGATCGCGGTGAGGGTGACCGACCGCTACGGCCTCCAGACGGAGGTGCTGCGGCGGATCGTTCGCGAGGCCTCCGCGGATGGCGGGTCGGACGAGAGCGACGCGGGCGTGGAAGTGGATGCGGGCACGCGGGCCGACGCGGGCACGGGCCCTGATGCCGGGACGCGCCCCGATGCGGGCACGGGTTCCGATGCGGGGACGCCTCCGGGCCAGGATGGTGGCTCGTCCGGTACGGACGCGGGGACCCCGTTCGAGTCCGCTCCGTCGCTGGTGGTGGAAGCCCCGGCGGATGGGGCCGTGCTGGGAGGGACGAGCTTCACGGTGACGGGTCGCGTCCAGGACGGCACGTTGCCGCTCCAGGTGATGGTCAACGACGTGCCCGCGGTGGTGTCCTCGCGCTACTTCAACGCCACGCTCGCGCTGGAGTCGGGGGACCATCCGGTCGTCATCAAGGTGACCGACGCGCGGCAACGAACCGCGACCGTGACGCGCCACATCAGCGTGGACCGGAGCAAGCCCGACCTGAAGATCACCGAGCCTTCCACCAATCCCGCGCTGGTGAGCAAGAGCCCGTACGTGCTCAAGGGCACGGTGTGGGATGCGCATCTGGCGGGAGTGTGGGTGCAGGGCGTGCCCGCGGTGGTGATCGCCGGCGGTTTCTCCGCGCCCGTGTCCCTGAAGGCGGGCTCCAATTCGATCTCGGTGGAGGCGCGAGACCTGGCCGGCAACCGCGAGGTGCTGGTGCAGGAGCTCTCCATTCCGAGCGTGCCGCCGGAGTTGCGCATCGTCACGCCGGCGGATGGCGCCGAATCACCGACCTCGAAGGTGCTCGTCCAGGCGGAGGTGACCTCCGGCACGCCTCCCTACACGGTCAACATCGGCACGGAGCCGGCGACGCGGGGCGCTTCGGGTCTCTTCGAGGCCCAGGTCTCGTTGATGGTGGGGGAGAACACCCTTCGTGTCTCCGTCTCGGACTCGCTGGGGTTGTCCTCGGAGCGCAGCGTGGTGGTGCGCTACCGCCAGCTCTCGAGTGAGCCCCTGGTGGTGACGGACATCGAGCCCAAGACGGGCGCGACCGACGTCGAGACGGACGCGCTGGTGAGCGTGGCGTTCAACAAGCCCGTGGATCCCACCAGCATCACTCCCGACACCTTCGTGGTCCAGGCGAACGGCTCGCGCCTGGCGGGAGGCTTCTCGGTGGCGCCCGGCGCGCAGACGGTCACCTTCGTCGCCCAGGAGCCCTTGCCCCCGGGGCAGCGGCTCACCGTGCGGATCCAGGATGTGCGGGCTCCGGCGGGCAGCCTGGGCATGTCTGGCACTTTCGGCAGCGAGTTCACCGTGCGGCGCCCGCTCACCCTGGCGCGGGGCGTGGTGCTGGACGAGCGTCTCCAGCCATTGAGCGGCGTGCGGGTGGAGGCCGTGGGACAAGGCCTGTCCACGCGCACGGGTCCCGATGGAAACTGGGCACTGCTGGGGGTGCAGGGCGACCGCCAGGTGGAGCTGCGCTTCGAGGGGGGCCTGTCCTCGGAGGGCCGCGCCTATACCACCGTGCGCCGGCAGCTCTTCATCACGCAGGAGAAGGAGACACAGGATCGGCCGTTGATCCTCATCCCCTTGCAGGAGACCTCCGCGCAGCACGTGAACGGGGCGGCCGGTGGTGAAGTGACCTTCGGGGGCGTGCATGGGGCGATGAAGCTGAAGGTGCCCGAGGGAGGCTTGGCCTTCGCGGACGGCTCCACCTCGGGCGTGCTCACCGCCACGGAGGTGCCGACCTACGCCCGCCCGGTGCCGATGGAGGACCGGGTGGCCCCCTCGGCGCTGTGGCAGCTCGGTCCCGAGCGCGTCCAGTTCCTGCGCGCCATCCACCTCACCCTGCCCAACCGCACCCAGCTCGAGTCCGGGCGGATGGTGGTGCTGCTCGCCTTCGATGAGCGCCGGCTGGCGCTCAAGCGCGTGGGCTTCGGCCATGTCAACGGTGAGGCCATCGAGTCGGATGGGGACATCTCGGTGACCTCGATGGAGCTGTTCGGCTACATGGAGCTCACGCCCAAGCAGCAGGAGCTGGTGGAGGCGGCGCTCGCGAGCGCGGGCGGGAGCACGGGCGGCGGGAGTCCTGGTGGCACGGGGAGCCCTGGCGGTGCGGGAGGCACGGGCTCGGCGCTGGACGGAGGTCTGGGCAGGTGGGTGGTCCCGCCGCCGGCCACCACGCCAGCCTCCTTCTTCGGGAGGCTGGGCGAGCTGCTCATCGGAACGTCCCACGCACAACTGCTGCTCGCCGGCATCGCGATGGGCTTCAGCGCCATGGACACCGTTCCCTTCGGTCCCGCCCATATCTGGGGGGATGTGCGGACTCCCCGCGCCGTCGAGACGAAGCTCACGCTCACCCAGCCGAACATGGTGCCACCGCCGACGGGCGTCGTGGTGAACCTGCCCCTCGCCGAGCCCATCGCGTTCACGGTCCAGTACGACTCGGACGAGTCCGTGGATCTGCCGGGCGCGACGGCGGAGACCGTGATCGCGTCGCTCAGCGCGAAGGGACCGGACGGGCTCGCGATCGGCGCCGAGCCGGGGGAGCAATGGGTGGTGCAGGGCGTGGACGAGGTGACCCTGTCCAGCCGGGTGTACCTGCCGCTGGGCACCAGCACGATCAAGCTCTCCGGAAGGACGCGGTTCGCCGAGCGGACCCTCCTGCTGACGGCCCGCCTGGAGCCGATTGCTCCGGATGCGGGGGAGACGCCCACCCAGGCGAGGCTGACGTTCACCCAGGAGGCGGACAGCTTCGACTCCGACAAGCTCCAGGGGGCGGTGCGCTTCGGCGGCCTGCGGGTGAACATCACCAGCGCGTCGGATGGCGTCGCCGCCACCGAGGCCAATGGCAGGTACTCCACCCTGATGCAGGCGCCCGCGGTCAACACCATGGGCATCGCGTGCGCGGAGGTGCCGCTGGGCAACCGCTACCTGGCGCGGCTGGACAGCGCGGGCAACACGCACTTCGACAGCGTCCCGGGCTCCTTCGCCACCTGCTCGCCCACCTTCATGATGTCGCCGAGCACCAGCTCACGCGCGGACGTGCTCGTGGATCTGCGCATGCTGTTCGGGACCGTCACCTTCAAGAACAGGGATGGGCGGGCGGTGCCGGCGGTGTGCCAGGACGTCACCCAGACGGAATGGGACACGGCCACCGGTGAGCTGCGCTCCATTTCCGAGCAGGACGTGGCCACCACCGAGGTGCACTTCTTCCGCGAGGACAACCTCGAGCTGCCCATTGCCCAATACACGGTGGCGCACCCCAACACGGAGGAGTGCGCCGACCCGGATGCACCGCCGCCGGGCAACAAGCACGGTTATTTCTCGCGGGTCCGGTTGGGGCCCACCAGTACCGTGTCCCGGGGCACGCGTGAGCGCTGCGCGGCGCTCGCGCTCAAGAACCCACGCACTCCGGAGGAAGACGCGTTCCTCAAGAGTGACTGCTCCGCCAACGGCAGCAGCTTCCTGCGCCTGTCGACGGGAGACCGGCTGGTGGTGTTCGCGGTGAACCATGCCACCGGCTACACGGGCATGAGCACGGTGGTGGTGCCTCCCATCAACCGTGAAGCACGCAGGGAAGATGGGACGTGTCCGCAGGACGCGCAGGGCAAGATTCCGATCCAGGAGGGCAACCAGACCTTCGAGATCTCCCACTGCACCCAGCAGGAACTGGGCATTGGCGCCCAGCTGGACATGTTCCCGCCGGAGATCGACGTGCGCGTGGAGCGGCGGGCCGGCGAGCAGGGACTGTCGCGGAGCGGGCAGAAGAACCTCATCCGCACGGGAGGTGCTGGGACCACGCGGGATGACTTCGTCCAGGTGAGCACCCACTGGCGGGTGCGTCCCACCCCGGCCGCGGGCGTGGACGGAGGGAGCGGGATCGATGGTGGCGTCGCGAGCAGGCTCGCGGCGCCGGGCGCCTCCGGGGGCGAGACGTGTGTGCGGGGCTTGCGGTCGGATGGTGGCGCGTGCAGCCCGGGCGCCCTGGTGGACGACGATGCGGACGCCGGCCTGCTGCTGCAGGTCTACTGCTCCGAGCTGCCGCCCGGGGCGACGGAAGAACAGCTGGCGACCTGTCTGCGTGACAGCGAGCAGTTGAGCGACGTGCCCAAGGGCGTTCCTCCGCTGGCGGGGCGGATCGTCCGCGTGACGAACAGCGCCGACGAGCAGGTCGTGGTGAGCACGTTCCCGGTGGCGCCGGGCCAGAGCACGGTCAACGTCCAGACGGCGCAGCGGACGGAAAAAGCGGACGGCAAGCAGGAGACGCGGAACAACCTCATCCGCGCCAACTACTACCTCCACGTGGTGGGCAATCGTCTCCTGGGCCAGAACACGGGCTCCGGGCCCGATGCTCCTCCGCCGGGCTTCCAGGAGTCGGACACGCCCGGTGAGAACCCACCCGGCATGCCGGCCAAGGCGCTCTATTTGAAGAACGTCTTCAAACGGAACGAGGGACAGGGCCAGCCCGTGGCGCGCTTCGATCTGTCGCGCGAGCATGAGTTCCGCATCCTGGACCTCGAGCCGCAGCGCGTCACCGCGCATGGCGACGGCAAACCGCGGGACCTGAACACAGACGATCAACCGGCGGCGAAGGAGCGGGATCTCTCCTATGAGTTCCTGGCGACGCTGCTCGAGCCAGGAGTCCCGGGACGCGCGGGCACGCTCAGCGGTCAGTACCGGGTGCGGTTGGGCGGAGATGACTACGGCATTGACTGCCCGCTCGAGGTGAATGCCGCGGACAATTCCATCACGGCCAATTGCGATGGCGAGTTCATCGGCGACGTGCTGAGCGCCAATGACATCCTCTACATCGAGCTGTACCTGAGCGGGAACTCGGAGAACATCCTCTACCGCTTCAACTTCTACGGCCTGGCGGCACGCAAGGATCGTCTGACGGCGTCCGCGGAGTTCACCGCGGAGGCGGCGGTGGAGCCAGACGCCGCGGATGGCACGCCCGCCAATGGGCGCCCGGTGTCGCAGCTGGCGACGACGAACTTCTTCGTCGAGCCCGCGCTGTTCAAGACGGGCGTGGTGAAGCTGTGCACCAACGAGAGCTGCAGCCCCGAGAACCGCAACCTCCTCAAGGAGGTGACGATGGCGCACCAGCCGGACGGCTCCTACAAGGTGACGGAGACGGGGCGGGGCCTCGTCAAGCAGGAGCTCCAGCAGGAGTCCAACTTCACGAGCACGGGGGCCCGGCGATTCAAGCTGCCCCTGCCGGCCCATCTGGCCAGCATGCCGGGCAGTGCGAACGCCGCGGTGCCCGTCTTCCTCGTCCTGGAGACGACGAAGGAGCGGACGGTGAAGCCTCTGGGCAAGCCGCAGGGCTCCTACAACGGCGCGAATACGCTCGCGGTTGGTCAGGAGACCGTGGCGGGTGTCAACCTCGCGGATGGACACCTGTCACTCGAGCACTCCGACTTCTCCATTCCCTTCCCGGGTGGCGGCTTCGGCTTCTCGCGCCTCTACACCAACACCGACAACGAGCCCAATCCGCTGGGCCGGGGCTGGACCCACAACTTCCAGGGGTTCGTGTTCGAGGAGAAGGTCGGCCGGTACATCGTCATTCTCGGTGGACAGGGGTTTGTCTTCCCCTCGTGCACCCTCGATCCGGACAAGGAGGACTACGGCAGCGTCACCACGTGCAAGACAGACAACACGCACGGCTTTGATCTGTCCGTGACCGCTCCGCTGAAGCTCAAGGACCACCAGGACGTGGTGCTCCTCACGATGCCAGACGGCCGGAAGCTGGAATTCAACCGCAAGGGCAAGAAGGCGAGTGAAGAGGGCAAGCGCCAGTGGTTCCTGACGGGCATCTCCGATGGCCATGGCCGGGGTGACGACCTGGGCTGGACGCGGCTCACGTACGAAGGCGACACGGATCGCCTGGCCTCCGTGGAGCACAAGGCGGAGGTTGGCGCGGCGGCGCTGTTGTTCACCTACGAGGAGGTGGACACGAGCCCCGAGCAGATGCCGGAGGAGATCCGCCGGCTGGTGCGCAACGACGACTTCCAATGGCTGAAGTCCGTGCAGCTGCGGCTCACCCACCCCGAGGGCACCTACACGGATGGGTACAAGGTCACCTTCAGCCATGACGTGACGGGCAACCTCACGCGTGCGGCGCGCGCTCTTCCCGGCTTCTCCGCGATCGAGCAACCGCTCCAGATCTACAAGTACGACTACCTGCCCGTGGCGGACTCACTCGGACCCACGGAGAAGAGGGAGTCGTTCAACGAGCTGAACAGCGTCCAGCGCATCCATGGCGCCAACGAGTTCGCGGAGGAGTTCGTCCAGTGGCGCGCGACCTACGAGCGCACGGCGACGCGTGCGCCCTATCCCCATCTGAAGACGCACGAGATGGTGACGGAGGTGTCCACCACGGGCATGCAGGGCGAGAAGCTTCAGATCGACTACCCGACGTCCAGACGTCGCGTCGTCACGCGGCCGGACGGGGTGGTGCTGACGCTGATGCTCAACCCGTCTGGCAACGTGAACTCCACGACCTCGCCCACGGGTGTCGAGGGCGCGGTGTGGGGCAGCGACGCGCGGGGAGGACCGGTGTTCTCCTCCGAGCTGTCGTCGCCCTCGGGCCGCAAGCTCCTGTTCACCCCCGATTCCCGGATGCGGCTCACGAATGTGGCCCTGGCCCCTCCTTCCCCGGGCACCAGGCCCGTGGCGGGGCTCGAGAACGGCGGGGAGCTGGCGCGGTTCATCCTGGATTCGACCTTCGGTGTTCCGAGCAGCAGCACGCTTCCCCAGGCGACGGTGGCGTCACCACGCAATGAGCGTGGTGATCTGCTGGAGACCTCCCTGGCGGCGGGTTCCGAGACGTACAAGATCTTCGAGGGGCTCGAGTACGACCCGGATGGCGTGCTCAAGCAGGCCAGGGATGCGCAGGGACGTCGCGTCCTCTATGAGGACTTCAACAGCCTGGGCCAGCCGCGGCGTATCACCCTGACGCTCTCCGTGGCGTCCGGAGACCAGGTGGCGGTCCGGGAGCTCGAGTACGACGTGCTCGGGCGGGTCCTGCGCTCGGAGGATGTGCGCACGCGAGAGGTCGAGACCTTCACCTACGATGGATTGGGACGGGTGTTGACCCACACCCGCTCGGGGTCTCCGCAAGAGGCGTGGACGTATGTCTATACCGAGGGGAATGAGACGCTCCAGGTCGTGGAAACACTGGCGCAGGTGTCGGCGACGGGGGGCACCACGGCGGCGCACAAGCGCACGCTGGAGTACGCGGATGGACTGCTGCGCTCGGAGCGCTTCCTCATTGGCGACCCGGCCCGCGAGGTCTCCCGGAGCTACACCTATGTCCACGGCAAGCAGGATGTCTTCACGGATGAAATGGGGAAGAGCCATCAATCCCATTACGACTCCGCGGGAAGACTGTGGAAGGTCACCTCCGGCGCTCTGACCGAGGCGGAGTACACCCTCGATGCCGAGGGCCGGCCCTATTTCGTGACGGATGCCCTGGGGCGGCGGACGACGATCGATTACGACGCCCTGGGCCGCGCGGTGTACTGGGACTGGGGGGATGGCGACACGGAAGAGGTCGAGCTGGATTCCCAGGGCACCCCCGTGCGCCGTCTGCTCGGCGGCCAGCACGCGGTCACGCTGAGTGACCTGGATCCGCTGGGCAATCCAAGACTCACCCGGAGCGAGGCCGCCCGGGGTGGAGTGAATGAGAAGCGCGGCTACGACAAGGCGGGCCGGCTGGTGTCCTCGAGGGACGAGGAACTCGGCCTGGAAGACACCTATGAGTACAAGGATGTGCTGGGCCGCCTGACGAAGCACGTGCGGACCGTACAGTCCATGACCCGTGGCTTGAAGCTCGAGGAGGTCCACACCTACCTCGATGCCCAATCCAATGGTGGACGCAATCAGGTGCGGGTGGAGCGGAAGGTGGACACGGGCACCGAGCCGGCTCAGCGCTCGGAGACCGTGCTGTACACCCTGGACACCGCGGGCAGGGTGCTGGAGGCGCAACGGACGGTCGATGGCCGGTTGGCGACGGACACCTTCGAGTACACCGAGCGTGGCCAGGTGTGGAAGCACACCTCCCCGAGGGAGGCGGGCACCACCACCCGGCGCTACGATCCGATGGGCAACCTCGTCCAGGTGACGGATGAGGAAAACCATGTCACCCGGTACACGCTCGACAACGCGGGCCGCGTGGAGGTGGAGAGCGGTCCGCATCCGGGCTTCAAGGCCACCTACGTCTACGACGAGCTGGGGCGGTTGAAGTCGAAGACGGTGGATGCCTACGGCATCCCCGCCCAGGGGAACGCCGCCGCGACGATGACCCCCGAGGCGAAGTGGACCTACACGTATCACCCGGACACGCACGAGGTCGTGGAGACGGCCTCGGTCGGGGCCAACCCCAGCACGGGAAGCCAGGCCTCACCCATCATCACCAGGCGCCGCTTCAACGCGCGCGACCGGCTGGTGCGCGAGGAGGTGTCTGACGGGAACGGGAGCCGGACGAGTGTGGTGCTGCTGGATGGCCCGTGGGAGAAGTCCATCTCGGTGAGCGAGGGGGACTGGCTGGCCACCACGACCTATGACCCGCGGGATGACCGGGGCCGGGTGCTCAAGGAGGTGGAGGAGTGGCGGGGCGGTGGGCAGAGCTACCGCTACCAGACGGAGACGAACTGGACGCTGCGCACGGGCGACCTTTCCTTCACGGACGACGCGGGCGGGCGGCACGAGGAGTACTCCGCGAAGGTGGAGGTGGACTCGCTCGTCAACGTGGTGAAGATGGAGCAGGGGGGACGGACGGACGCCTGGCTGTATGACGCGGCGGGCGTGCTGGCGAAGAGTGCCCCCGCGGGAGCTCCCGCCACGCTCTACTCGTACGACGAGGGACTGCTGAAGAAGGTCAGCTCCGGTGGCGAGGAGACCTCGTACGAGTATTACGCGGACGGACGGGTGAAGGCCCGGAACGAACCGAGCGGCCGGCGGATGGAGTATGACTACTGGGCGCGTGGCCTGGTGAAGCAGACCCGGTATGGGCTTCCCTCGGACACGGCCTCTGGACTCCAGACGACGGATTTCACGTACGACCCGAACGGCGCGCTGCTGACGGTGGCGTATGGGAATGGCCAGTCCTGGACACACAAGCGCGGGGCACGCGGTGAGCTGCTGGGCGTGACGCAGCCCGGGCAGGAGCGCTTCACGTATCAGTACGATGCCCTGCTGCGGCTGACGGCGGTGGTGCCGCCCACGGGCAGTGCCACCCGTGGCGAGACGTTCGCCTATGACTTCCTGGGACGTCAGACGCAGCGTGCGCGGGGTGGCGCGAAGTGGGTGACCACCTGGAGCGGTGGACTGGGAACCCGGATGGATGGCAACCAGGACACCGTGAAGACGCTGATGGACGGCCGGGGACGTGTGGCCCGGGTGACGTACCTGCAGGCGTCAACGCCTGCCGATGCGCCCCCGTCGCTGGGGGAGGTGGCGTATGCGTATACGTCGCTGGACCAGCCCTGGAACGTGGTGGAGAAGTGGGGCGCGTCCACCCAGGTGGTGAATGCCTATACGTACGATGCGCGGCGGCGGCTCAATGGGCAGACGCGAGGGACGGAGGGCATTTCCTATACCTATACGGCGAGCGATCAGCGCGAGACGGTGACGAGCGCCGCGGGCACGGTGACGTATGGGTATGACTCCACCACGGATCGGCTCGAGAGCATCAACGGCCCCGCGGGGCTGACGGAGCTGAAGTGGGAGCCCGGAGGCGAGCGGCTGACGGTGGTGTCGGGTGGGGGCCTGGTGGAGCGGCGCTGCTACGACGGCCGTGGGCGGCTGCGCCGGGTGCTGAACGCGGCAACGGATCCGGGGTGTGATGGGGCCCTGGCGTCGGTGACGCAGCTGCACAGCGGCTTCGAGTACGAGTACGACGAGCGAGGCAATCGCACGAAGGAGATGTACCTCGACGCGCAGTTGTCGAGCGGACTGGAGACGACGGAGTACGGGTACGACGAGGCGGATCGGCTCACGGGCGTGCGCTACCCGGGTGGCAGGGCGGTGCTGTACCAGTTGGGGAGTGACGGAAGCCGGCTGCGGGAGAAAGAGGCGGTCGGCTACAGCGGAGTGCTGACCCCGGCGGGCTTCGAGGCGGCGAGCGCGAGCAGGCATTGGCGCTATGGCTTCGATGCCCGCGGCGGTCTGGAGGGCATCTACGACGAGCTGAACCGGGACGGGAATGGGGCCGCGACGCGCACGGCCACGTACGTCACGGATCCGGTTGGCCGGCTGGTGCTGGAGGACACGGCGGGTGTCCGCAAGGAGTACAAGTGGGATGCGGCGGGGAGGTTGGTACGGGCGGCGGTGCAGCCGAAGGTGGCCGGAGCAGGGGGCGCGGTCCAGACGGCGACGTATGCGTATGGCTGGGACGGCTTGAGGGTGAGCCGGACGGCGGGCGGGGTGACCACGGGCTATCTGTGGGCGGATGGGGAGTTGCAGGAGGAGCGGCTGCCGGGTGGGGCGCAGCTCTACGCGCAGGGGGCGGGGCTGACGGTGGCGGTGGGGGCGGCCCGCGTCGCGCATGACGGACTGGGCAGCGCGGTGGGCCAGGCCGGGGCGACGGACACGCACTCGCGTTATGACGCGTGGGGCGGGTACAGGAAGGACGCCTCGCACTGGAAGGTGCCGGGGAGCGCGGAGGCGAGCCTGGGCTACACGGGCCATGCTTTCGACGCGGACGTGGACCTGGTGTACGCGCAGCAGCGTTGGTACCACCCGGCCCTGGGCCGGTTCCTGTCCGAGGATCCGGTGTTGGGGAACCTGGACAATCCCACGGGCCTGCATCCGTTTGCCTATGCCAAGGACAATCCGACGGGGTTCGTGGACCCGGACGGGCGGATACCGGTTGTCTCGGGTCTGATTGGCGGAGCGGTTGGAGGAATCATTGGCTGTGGAGTGGGGGCGTTGGGTGGGCAGAAGCACGGGTGCTTCAAGGGAGCTGCCGCCGGAGCATCCGCTGGCTTCATGGCGGGCTTGACCGGAGGCGCGTCTCTGCTGGGTTCCGCGCTGGTGGGCGGCGCGGGGATGAGCGTGGCCTCTGGTTTGGATGCGTATTACGAGGGCAGGTCGAACCGGGGAGTCTTCGGGGCGACGGTCCAGGGCTTTGGTATTGGGGCGGTCGCGGGTGTGGCGGGACACTCGGCGGGAGTGTTGGTGGGGGGAGCTGTCGGCGAAGCCAGCCCGTACCTCGGGTTGACGATGGGGCTCACCGAGGGGTTTGTTGACAACGCCTTGAGCCAGAACCTGAGCGTCGCGGCGGGTCTCCAGCAGGGCGAGGTGGATTACTTCAGCCCATTGCCTTTCATCGCGGGCGGGATGGCGGCCAAGATGGCGGCACCTTCTGTGGCTCGCTCTCTTGGACGTCTAAATCAGGCACTGGAGAACTTGAGGCAACCAACAACTCTGCAGTGGGTTGACTCTTCAGTGGAAGATGGTGCGCGCGGTCGTGCGCTCAGGGCCCGGAATGTAGTTGCTGATGAAAACATCGAAGCCGCAATGGAAGGGACGACTGCCGCCGAGGCCTCAGGCGGCGTGGGGCGTAATGCTGATTTTGTCTCGGACCTGCGGCATGTCAGCGGGAGGTCCGCGCAGGTTCGTAACGCGTGGATTCAGGAAATACTCAAGAAGGACATACCCAATGTGCGAATGACGCACGTTCCTCAGTACAATCCTTTCCTGAGTCCGTTTGCGTTGGCAGTGCAGCGGAAGGGAACGCAGATTGGGAAACGCTCCTTTGCGTCTAGGCGTGAATTGATAGACACGATCGTTCATGAGGAACTGCATCATAGATGGTGGTCTAGAGGTATTTATGGGCATCACAGTCCAGCGCTCGATGACAAGTTCAGCGCCACGGTAAAGCGCTATATGCGAATGAGAGGATTTTAGGATGATGCACGAATCGGTCAGCGTTTCTTTCTCCTGTCCACAATGTCATTCTTCCGGAAAAGTTGCCTATGCGCTTTGGGGAGCAGATGGAGGGATTCGCCTTTCGGCATCCTTCAAATGTAATTCTTGTGGACACACATTCGAGGCCGATAGTCATGATGTGCCTGAAGACGTACGTCAGCTCTTTTATCTTGAGAACGGACGTTGGGTGCTCAAGGTCATTGAGCTGGGATCCAATAGGGCTGCAACTCTGCGTGGCTTACGTGATGCGCTTGGCCTGAGTGTTGCCGAGGCTGGAGAACTGCTACGCAAGATTCCTGGCGAAGTTGCAGATGGGACAAGAGTAGAGGTAGAGGTTTTGGGACGTATGGTTCAGGCTGCCGGAGCTGTGATCGAGATCTCGCGCTCGTCATCCTGATGGGCTTGGTGGCACAACTTCACGACTGCTGGACATTGTGGTGCGTGCCGATCCTTGGACACGGTTCCGGAGGAGTTGATGGGGTTGCTTTGTGTCTCTCGATTATGAGTTTTGTGTCGCGTCTGATTCGGACCCGCAGGATGTCTTGAACTTGGTGATGGCGGAACTGGGCCTGACGGTAAAAATCAGTCGTTCAGCAGATGGGAACTACGAGGACGTCGTGGGTCCCGGATTTCTTGCGTATGCGTACTCCATGCCAAGTCCGGTACGAATGCTCTACAAGGAGAGTCTGGACATCGAGCCCAAGTTGGCCGTCCACTTCACCCTTTCTTATGACCCGGTCCCAGGCGAATGGCAGAAGGCCGTGGCGTCCATGCTCCGGGGAGTGTTGGCGGTAGTGCGCGAGGAGCAGGGTGATGCGGTCCTCGTGTTCAATGGGGATTACGTTTTGTTGCTGCGTCGAGAGGGACACCTGGTCTTGGATGGCAATTCTGGGCTCTGGAACCCGGAGCGCTTGAGCTTGGTGGCCATGCCGTATACACTCGAAAAACTTCCGACCATGTAGAGTCATGTTGAGTGATGATGTGCGCGCTTGGTTCTTGCTCAAGCTTGATGGCGGCTCTGCCCCGGAGTGGGCCGAGGGGTGCTTTGATGAGTCCCGGGAAGTCGCCTCGAGTGCTGACGGTGTTCGTGGCTGTGTCCTCATTCCCGCCAGCCTCCTCCCGTCACGGGGGGGGGCGAGGATCCTCAAAAGGAGTTCTCGGCCATGACTAGAGTCTGGACGATGAAGCTCTGGGCAGGTTGTCTGTCGAATTCATGAACGAGAAAAAGGCCTTGGAGATGACACCGGACGTGTCTCTGAGCGAAATATTTGCGCGGTGTCTGGAGAAGTACGGCTCTCTATCGTCGCCGAGTTTTTTGTTCGTCCGGCAAGCTGCCGATCAAGCCCCGTACGCGGCGCTCCTGGAGAGATTGAAAGAGTGGTTCGAAATCCTTGATGATACAGACTTGAATGATGATGTCTGCTTCTTCTATGTCCTGCGGCGGAATGGGAAGGTTTGGTCCTTGCTGCTCTCGATGGTAGGACCTTATGGCTTGTTCATGCGGGCCGATGAGCCTCGGTGCGTGGTTCTGACTTCCGCCAGTTCGGATTTGCCCGATATCGAACGAACCACCATGGATGTCGTGCGCTCCGAGGGCGTCCAACTGCTGGGTAGTCACACTCTGGAGCAGCCTATCGCTTTGAATCTCTGGCCCACCGAGCCCGACGGGGTGTGTCTATTTCAAGCGCTTTTCACGGACAGCAGTGTGTTTCCCTGGCGAGGTCTTGAGTTCTGAACGCATCCGGGTCTGCGGCCAACCCACTCGGGAGTTGTGTTCACTCTTGAGCTCGATCAGTATGCTTTTGGGGCGGCGGATAGGTCCCCCTGGGGAGTTCGATGAGTCGCACGCTAACTGATGGCTTGATTGGTTTATTTTTCGTGAAGGACAAGCTCGGAGGATTTCTTGTTCATGTGTACGTTGATGGTACTTGGGGTGAGGTGGTTGGGGTGGATGCATGGGAGAAATCCGCCCAGGCTGAGTGTATTCAGAGCGGGCGTGTTTTCGAGGGTGAGGCTGCGTTGAGGGCATATGTGGCGGAGATGATGCGCCGCGAGTCGGGTGCCTGAAATTGGTAGAGAATTGCCGTTGAATTCGGCTGCGCGAATGGTTCCCAGGAAGCCTGGATGATGGGTAGTCGTGTTCGACAGGAGCGATGGAACCACAGTGATGGATGGCCCTGTTGTCGTGGGGGTTGATGATTCTTCCGGCAAGGTTGCACTGCCTTGATTCTGCAGCCGCCTCCCGCCGCGGTGGCTGGGAATCCTGGAGAGGAAGCGCTTGCCGTGTCCCACTTCTCTCCCCCGGCGCTCCGGCCCCAGCTTGTGAGAGCGGGGTAGACACGCGTCCGGAGGCAGTTCATGGGCATTCATCCCTGGCGCTTGGGGGCACGGTGGAAGCAGGGACTCGAGTCCTCCCTCGTGGAGCGGGCGGCTTCATCAGGCGCGCAGGCGCCTGGAAGGGGAAGGGGGCCCCATGCGGCAGCGCATCGCTGATTATGCCTTGCTGGGCGACTGCCACTCGGCGGCGCTCGTGGGCCGGGATGGCTCCATCGACTGGGCCTGCTTCCCCCGGTTCGACTCGGCCTCGGTGTTCTGCCGCATCCTGGATGCGCGCCGGGGCGGCTCCTTCCGGGTTGGCCCCGAGGGCGACTTCCCCTCCAGCCGCCGCTACCTCGACGACACCAACGTGCTCGTCACCACCTTCACCACGCCCACCGGCGTGTTGGAGGTGACGGACTGCATGCCCGTGCGCACCCGCGCTTCCCAGGGCCCCCGCTTGGGCTCCAGGCACTCGCTGCTCCGGCGGCTGCGTTGCACCGCGGGCGAGGTGGATGCGCGGGTGGTGGTGGCGCCCCGCTTCGAATACGGGGCCTTCGTACCCCGCATCCGCCTCACCTCGCCCCAGACAGCCGAGCTGGTGGGCGGCGCGGACGCACTGTGGGTGACGGCCACCCGGCCGCTCATCGCGCACGAGGATTCCCTGCGCGCGCGCTGGCACCTGCGCGCCGGAGACGAGGCCTGGGTGGAAGCGGCCTGGACGCCCTCGCTCATCGAGCGCACGCCTCAAGAGATGCCGGACCTGGCGGCGCTGCGCGGGCGGCTGGAGGACACGGTGGCCTTCTGGCGCGAGTGGATCTCCCACTGCGCCTACGAGGGCGACTACGCCCACGCGGTGCGCCGCTCGGCCCTGGTGCTCAAGGCGCTCTCGTACGCCCCCTCGGGCGCCATCGTGGCCGCCCCCACCACGTCCCTGCCCGAGGAACCGGGCGGCGTGCGCAACTGGGACTACCGTTACACCTGGCTGCGTGACACGACGCTCACGCTCATTTCCTTGATGCTGCTGGGCTACCAGTCTGAGACGCTCGCCTTCCAGCGCTGGTTGGCGCGCACCAGCGCGGGCCGGCCCGAGGACGTTCAAATCATGTACAGCATCCGCGGCCACCGGTTGCTGCCCGAGGTGGAGTTGCCCCACCTGGATGGGCACCAGGGCTCGCGGCCGGTGCGCATCGGCAACGGGGCGGTGAAGCAGCTCCAGCTCGACGTCTTCGGGGAGCTGCTGGAGGGCTCGTGGCTCTTCGCGAAGATGGGCGGGAGCCTGCCCCCGGGGCACTGGGACTTCCTGCGCGGTCTGGTGGAGGAGGTGTGCGGGCGCTGGCGCCAGCCGGACCAGGGGCTCTGGGAGATTCGTGACGAGTCCCGGCACTTCCTCCACTCGAAGCTGCTGTGCTGGGTGGCGTTGGACCGGGCGCTGCGCATCGCGCGGGCGCGGCGGTTCGCGGCGCCGGTGGGGCGGTGGTCGCGCGAGCGCGCGCTGCTGCGCGAGTACCTGCTGCGCGAGGGCACGCGCCTCGGGTGGTTTTCCCAGTCGGTGGGCTCGCAGCGGGCGGACGCCTCGGTGTTGCAGCTTCCCTCGCTGGGCTTCCTGCCCTCGGGCCACCCGCTGGTGGAGCGCACGGTGGCGGTGGTGCGCGAGCAGTTGGAGAAGGGTGGGCTCCTCTTCCGCTACCACGCACCGGATGGCCTGAGTGGAGGGGAGGGCACCTTCCTGCTGTGCTCCTTCTGGATGCACGACGTGCTGGTGCACTCGGGGAGGGCGGAGGAGGCGGAGGAGCTATTGCGCTACCTGCTGAGCCTGGCCAACGATGTGGGCCTCTACGCGGAGGAGTCCGTCCCCGGCACGGGGGAGGCGAGGGGCAATTTTCCGCAGGCCTTCACGCACATGGCGCTGGTGGCCTCGTGCGCGCAGCTCTCCGCGGGGCGGCGCTTCCAACTGCCCAGGCCCGGCGCGTATGACTACGCGGACTTCGCGCTCACCTACCACCTCGGCCGACGCTCCATGTTCATGTCCCGCTTCGCCTGGGAGGCGGCCCACTGAAGAGGGCGGTCCCTCGAGGGTCATCCGAGCGTGGGCACGGCGTCCTGTCCGTCCCTCATTTCCGGGTGCTCGCCTTGCAACGTTCGCGCCCGCCAGGCATCCAATCCCCATGCTTCAGTTCACCTCTCGTTTCATCGACTCGACTCCTGGAGATCCGCAGACCGACCGGCGGCCGCGTCAGGTGCACGGCGCCCTGTGGTCGAAGGTGCAGCCCACGCCGGTGTCGGCTCCGCGGCTCGTGGCCCATTCTCCCGAGGTGGCGGCCCTGCTGGGCCTGGACGAGGCCACGCTGCGCTCCGAGGAGGCCGTGCGCGTGCTCTCGGGCAATGGGTTGTGGCCGGGCATGGTGCCCTACGCGGCCAACTATGGCGGGCATCAGTTCGGTCAATGGGCGGGGCAGTTGGGTGATGGGCGCGCCATCAGCCTGGGCGAGTTGCAGGGCCCCGACGGCACGCGCTACGAGCTCCAGCTCAAGGGGGCGGGGCCCACGCCGTACTCCCGCCGGGGAGACGGGCGGGCGGTGCTGCGCTCCTCCATCCGGGAATTCCTGTGCAGCGAGGCCATGCACCACCTGGGGGTGCCCACCACGCGTGCCCTGTCGCTGGTGGCCACGGGGGACGCGGTCATCCGGGACATGTTCTACGACGGCAATCCCGAGGCCGAGCCCGGGGCCATCGTGTGCCGGGTGTCGCCCACCTTCCTGCGCTTCGGCAACTTCGAGCTGTGCGCGAGCCGGGGAGACGTGGGGCTGCTCAAGGCCCTGGCGGACTACACGCTGAAGAACTTCTATCCGGAGCTCGGCGCGCCGTCGAAGGACACGTATGCCGCCTTCTTCCTGGAGGTGGCGCGCCGCACCGCGCGGCTCATCGCGCATTGGCAGGCGGTGGGGTTCGTCCACGGCGTGATGAACACCGACAACATGTCCATCCTCGGGCTCACCATCGACTACGGCCCCTATGGCTGGGTCGACGACTTCAACCCCGGCTGGACGCCCAACACCACCGACGCCCAGCAGCGCCGCTACCGCTTCGGCAACCAGCCGGGCATCGGCCTGTGGAATGTCGAGCGGCTGGGGGTCGCGCTCTTGCCGATCCTCGACGAGGAGGAGGCGCTGGTGGAGGCGGGACTGCTCGAGTACGAGCGCGTCTTCCAGACCGAGCTGGAGCGGCGCTTCGCGGCGAAGCTCGGGCTGTCCTCGCTCGCGCAGGAGGGAGACCTCGAGCTGGTGCAGGGCTGCTTCTCGTGGCTCGCCGCGCAGGAGACGGACATGACGATCTTCTTCCGGGGGCTGTCGCGGGTGGTGACGGCGCCGGAGGCACCGGGAGAGTGGCCCGCGGTGCTGCGCGAGGCCTTCTACGGGAAGGTGCCCGACGAGCATGTGGCCCGGGGCCTGGAGTGGCTGACGGCCTGGTGGCGGCGTACCCGGCGCGAGGACGTGGCTCCCGCCGAGCTGGCGCGGCGCATGGACGCGGTGAATCCGAAGTACGTGTTGCGCAACTGGCTGGCCCAGGAGGCCATCGACGCGGCGCACGCGGGCGATGACTCGAAGGTGCACACGCTGCTGGAGGTGATGCGGCGGCCCTTCGAGGAGCAGCCGGGCCGCGAGGCGTACGCGGGCCGGCGGCCGGAGTGGGCGCGTTCGAAGCCCGGGTGCTCGGCGCTCTCGTGCAGTTCCTGAGCGCGCGTCCCGGGGCGGACTACTTCGCCCCGGAGGCGTGCATCGGGCAGCCGGTGGCGAGCTGCCGCAGGAACTGGCTGTTGTCGTAGAAGTGCTCGACCTCGAGGATCCGCAGATCCTCGGCCACGCGCGCCACGCTCATGCCAAAGATCTCCACGCGCTGTCCGGTGGGCGCCTGTCCCTTGTAGGGGCCGGTGAAGTTGCCCCAGTGACGCCACTTGAAGCTCACCGCCGGCGGCGCCGAGTACACCTCGAGCACCTCCCAGAAGAAGCCCTCGGGGAAGGCGGTGTGGAAGACGTCGTGTGACGAGTCGAACGTCTCCTCGCTGCCTTTGTAGTAGGGCGTGTCACCGAGGAAGAGGTTGTAGCTGCCACGCGCGGCGATGTCGTCGGCGCTGCCCCACGTGCCGCCGTTGACGTTGGTGCGGAACCTGTCGCGCACGACTGACACCCACTGCGCGGGATCGGCCTTGTGTGAGACCTCCATCTCGAACACGCGCACGAGGTTCTCCACCACCAGCTCCAGGGAGCCCGTGGGGAAGTGGCGTGTGCGCTCCTTGTGCACGGTGATGTTCGTCAGGTGGTAGTCCGGGCGTCCGTTGCGCCACTTCACGCCTTCATCGTTCTCGACGACAGCATCTCGTCCCTGCAACCAGAGCGGTTCCGTGGCCGGCTTGGCGATGCTCATGACGTCTCCTGGGGGGTAGGGGCTCTTCGAGCCGGGGCTCATTGTAGCAGCGGCCCACACTCACCGTGTTGCTCCCGCCGCGATTCCCGCCGGGTCTGACGCATGATCGCGCAGGGCCGGGTGTGCCATGCTCCGCCCCCTTCTTGGAGGGGTGGACACATGACACGTATCGTTCCGGCCTCGTCGTTGCTGGCCCTGCTGTTCCTCTTCGCCACGGCGTGCTCGGACGCGAGCCATGCCCAGGACGAGCTGGAACTGCGCCAGCTCGTGGCGGTCCAGTCCGAGGCATGGAACCGCGGGGACGCGACGGCGTGGACCCAGGATTTCACTCAGGACTCGGACTTCATCAACATCGCGGGGAGCTTCTTTGAAGGACGGGCGGAGATCGAGCAGCGCCACGCCGCCATCTTCTCCACCATCTTCAAGGGCAGTCAGGTCAAGGTGACGGTGCGCCGGATCGTGTTCCCCGAAGCGGACATCGCCGTGGTGGACACGGTCCATGAGTTGACGGGGCACTCGGGACTGCCTCCGGGAGTGCAGAACACGGAGCCCGGGCTGCTGCGCACCCAGATGAAGTACGTGATGAAGAAGGTCTCCGGGCAGTGGCGGATCATCGCCGGGCACAACACGGATGTGAAGCCCAGGCCCTAGCCGCCTGTCGTCGGAGCTCTCCGATGCCACGGCCCGGGAGCTTCCGGTAAGGTCGAGGCTCCATCGGGACCGATCGCCACGGGCGGAGGAGACACGCAATGGAGCAGGCCACGCAGCAGCAGGATCGGGCGGTCGACGCGGACGTGGCCATCATGGGCGCGGGCATCGTCGGCCTCTTCAACGCACTGCAATACGCCAAGAGGGGCTTCCAGGTCCTCCTGCTCGACAACGCGCGGGGACAGAAGCGCAGCTTCAAGGTGGGCGAGTCGTTCCTCATCTTCACCAACCCCTTTCTGCGCACGGTGGGGGGGTTGGATGAGTTCGCCGGGGAGTGCTTTCCCAAGCACGGCGTGTGGTTCACCTACGGCCTGGAGCACTCCGAGCGCTTCGAGGCGACCTCCGAGTGGGGCGTCCACGCGGATCCTCCCCACTACCTGTATGAGCAGGCCAAGGACAAACGCTACTTCCGGGCCTCGCTCATGGACGTGCAGATCGTCCGGCCGGAAGCGGAGGACGTGATGCGCGAGTCGCTCGCGTCCTTTCCCAACGTGCGCTTCCTGGACACCGTGAAGGTGCGCGACGTGGTCATCCAGGAGGAGGAGAGCCGGCCCCACGAGCTGCGCTGGGAGTGCCAGGCCACGCGCGAGCAGGGCACGGTGCGCGCCCGGTGGGTGCTGGACTGCTCGGGGCGCAACCGCCTGCTGGCCAGGAAGCAGAAGCACGCCGTCGAGCTGAAGGATGGCTTCCAGACGACGGCCGTGTGGGGCCAGTTCGAGGGCATCTCCGATGAGCTGTTCGGGGAGCCGTGGGTGCACACGTACGCCGATGGCGACCAGACCTCGAGGGATCTGCACACCCTCCACCTGTGGGGCGAGGGTTATTGGATCTGGGTCATCCGGCTGTCCAAGCAGCGCATCAGTGTCGGGGCGACGTTCGATCAGCGCAAGCCGCCTCCGGGGGCGACGCCCGAGGCCCAGCTCTGGGAGCTCATCGGCCGCCATCCTCCGCTGCGCAAGGCCCTCGCCAAGGAGCGGATGCTCGAGTTCCGCATGTACCGCGACGTGCAGTACATGACCGACACCTTCGTGAGCGCCAAACGCTACGGGATGATGGGAGACGCGGCCTCCATCGTGGATGCCTATTACAGCCAGGGTATCTCGCTGGCGCTGGTGAGCTCCTGGCACGTCGCCAACCTCGTCGAGCAGGATCTGCGGGGTGGGGGGATGGACCCGGAGTACCTCGAGCGGGTGAACCGGGCGACCCGGCAGGACTGGCACATCATGCGCAACATGATCCGCGAGAAGTACACGCCGGCCATCGCGGACAGCCGCTTCTTCGTGCTCTCGCACATGCTCGACCTGAGCATCTTCTGGTCCGCGGGCGCCTCCCGCTCGCGCATCTCGCGCTGGCTGGTGGAGACGGGGGGAGACACGCGCCGCGAAACGCCCGAGCTGCGCGAGCTGCGCGAGTACCTCTCGCGGCACATGTTCTACTCCCAGACGAAGCCCTGGCACTGGCTGTCGCCGGAGCGCGTCCGGGAGCTCCAGGGGCGCTTGCAGGCGGGGATCGGGGAGCGCGCGCGCTGGCGCCTCGAGCACGGCATCCGCGTGCCGACGCTCAAGGCCATTGTCCGGCTGGCGGCCCCCGTGCCCCAGTTGTGGAAGCTGCCGTTCCTGCGCGGCCAGGAGCGCGCGGACCTCTCCGCGGAGGACTTCATCCATCCGGAGAAGTTCCTCGAGCGCGTCCCCGCGTGGCTGCGCCGCTGGCTGCCCGAGTCCCCGTCGGAGCGGCTCTCCCGGGCCATCGCCGTGCGCGGCCAGACACTGCTGGTGCTCTTCCTGCTGGGCTATGCCTATGACTGGGCCGACACCGAGCTCCAGAAGCTCCTGCTCCAGCTCGGGCTCCTCGAGCCCGACACCAGGGCGGAGCCTCAGGAGACCGAGGCGCCATCTCCCGTCCGCAAGGTCGCCTCCTGACCCGGATGTCGAACCAACTCCGATGGCGCGTGGGTGCCTCCTGCGTGGGACTGGTGCTGTTCGTCCTGCTCTGGGATCTCTCGCTGTATGTCTCGGGTGCGCCACTGCTGCCCCGGCCCTGGCAGGTGGGGCTCGGGTTGCTGGAGCTGCTGCGCCGGGGCGTGCTGTTCAAGCACCTCATCGCCTCCTTGTTCCGGGTGACGTGGGGCTTCCTGCTGGCGGTGGCCGTGGCGCTGCCCCTGGGGTTCGTCCTGGGCTGGAGCCTTCACGCGGGCCGTGCCCTGGGCCCCTTCGTCCAGGTCGTGCGCCCCATCAGCCCGCTGGCGTGGATCCCCCTGGCCATCCTCTGGTTCGGACTGGGTGACGCCTCGGCCGTCTTCATCATCTTCATCGCCTCGGCGCCGCCGCTGACGCTGGCCGCCATGAACGCGGTGCGCAACGTGCCCGCGGTCTACGTGCGGGCCGGCCAGAACTTCGGGTTGGACACCCGGCGGCTCTTCCTGCGCGTCCTGCTGCCCGCGGCCCTGCCCGAGCTGCTCTCCGGCATGCGCCTGACGCTGGGCATCTCGTGGCTCGTCGTCGTGGCGGCGGAGATGATCGCCGTGAACTCCGGGTTGGGCTACCTGATCGTCGACTCCCGCAACGCGGGCAACCGGTACGATCTGGTGGTCGCGGGCATGGTGTTGATCGGCCTCACCGGACTGGCGCTCGATCGGGCGATGGCGCGAGTGGCCCGCTCGCTCATGCATCGCCAGGACGTGGTGGGCGAGGAGCCAGGATGAGCGTCGAGAACCCCCTGAAGTCTGGTGCCATCAAGCTGCGAGCCCGTGGCGTCTCGGTGCATTTCCCGGGAGAGGGGCAGCCGCTCCAGGCGCTCGCTCCGGTGGACTTCGAGTGCCGCGAGGGCGAGTTCCTCTGCCTGCTCGGGCCGTCCGGGTGTGGCAAGACCACGCTGCTCAACGTCATCGGCGGCTTCCTGAAGCCCACCATGGGGCAGGTGCTCATCGATGGAGAGCCCGTCACCCGGCCCGATCCGCGACGCATCTTCGTCTTCCAGGAGCGCGGCGTCTTTCCCTGGCTCACGGTGGAGGAGAACATCGGCTTTGGCCTGGCGGACCTGCCCGCGCCCGAGCGGCGGCGGCGGATCTCCCACTACCTGGAGCTGGTGGGGCTCACGGGCTTCGCGCGGGCCTGGCCCTCGGAACTGTCCGGAGGGATGAAGCAGCGGCTCGAGGTCGCGCGGGCGCTCGCCGTCAAACCCGACATGCTCTTCCTGGACGAGCCCTTCAGCGCGCTCGATGCCATCACCCGTCACACCCTGCGCCAGGAGCTGCTGCGCATCCAGGCCGCCGAGCGGCAGACGATCCTCTTCGTCACCCACGACATCGACGAGTCCGTCCAGCTCGCGGATCGCGTGCTCGTCATGTCGTCCCGGCCAGGCCGCATCCAGCGGGTGGTGGACATCGATCTGCCACACCCGCGTGATCTCAGCTCCCCGCGCTACCTCCAGTACCGCGACGAGCTGTTGGATGAGCTGGGTCTGGCCCATCAGGTGTGAGACGGTGACGCGGCCATGAACAGCTCGCGCAAGCCTTCGGGCCTCCTGTGGCCCTGTGCCGTGGGAGCGGTGCTGCTGCTGCTCTGGCACGCCGCCGTGAAGCTCACGGGGACGAAGGTGCTGCCCACTCCGCTCGAGGTGCTCCTGGGCGTGCGGGAGCTCGCCCTTCGAGGCCACCTGGTGCCCTACGTCCGGGACTCGCTCGTGCGCGTGCTGTCGGGTTATGCGCTCGCGGTGCTGCTGGGCCTGCCCGCGGGGTTGGTGATGGGCCTGTCCCCGCTCACCGCCCGCGTGGCCGGGCCGGTCCTCCAGCTGCTGCGCCCCATCAGCCCGCTGGCCTGGAGTCCCGTGGCCATCCTCCTCTTCGGCGTGGCGAACACCGCGACCGTCTTCCTCATCTTCCTGTCGTCCTTGTTTCCCATCGTGACGTACACGATGGAGGCCGTGCAGCGCGTTCCCGGCATCTACCTCCGGGTGGGGGACAACTTCGGCCTGGGCCGCTGGGCCCTGCTCCGCCGCGTCATCCTCCCCGCGTGCCTTCCCTACGCGCTCACCGGGTTGCGCCTCGCGCTGGGCGTGGCCTGGCTGGTGGTCGTCGCCGCGGAGATGATGGGGGTCGACTCGGGCCTGGGCTACCTCATCATCGACGCGCGCAACGCCGGCAAGCGCTATGATCTCGTCGTCGCCGGGATGCTGCTCATCGGCATCATCGGTCTCGGCCTCGACGTGCTCATGCGCCGCATCGAACGGGCCGGCGCGGTACGTTGGGCCTTTCATCGGGAGAGCTGAGGCGCTCCCTCCACCTGAAGAGAACCATGTCCCCTCGCAAACTCGCCGCGGCGCTCACCCTCTGGGTCCTCACGCTCACCGTGCTCCACGTCTCGCTCAACGTGCGCTGGGACGGCATCGTCAACCAGTGGCGTCCCGAGAGCGAGCGCAAGCTCGATGTCGCCTACATCCCAGTCACCTGACACCTCGCGTGCCCGGTGACCGACTACATCGCCCGCCGCTCACTCGATCAGTATTTGTTCCTCCCCCGGCTGTTCCAGGGGTTCCCGGAGATCAAGGAGGCATTGATCTCCAATCGAGTGCAGGCGGGCTTCCTGGTCGCTCCCCTGGCCGTGGCCCTGCGGTCGCAGGGCGTTCCCATCAAGATCGTCTTCCTGGGTCACCGCTATGGCAGCGCGGCGGTGGTCAAGAAGGGGGGCTCCGTGAAGACGGTGGCCGACCTGAAGGGGAAGACCGTGGCCATTCCCAGCCGCTTCTCGGACGAGCGGCTGCTCCTGCTGCGCGCCCTCGAGCAGCATGGGGTGCGTGCGGCGGACGTGCGCATCGTGGAGATGCCGCCCGCCGACGTGGCGGCGGCCCTGGCGTCCAACGCCATCGACGGGTTCGTCATGGGCGAGCCCTTTCCATCTCAGGCGGAGATGGGGGGCTATGGCCGCGTCCTCTTCCACGCGCGCGAGTACTGGCCGGACTACATGTCGTGTGTGCTGGTCGTGCGGGAGGACGTCATCCAGCGGCGCCCCGAGGCGGTCCAGGTGCTGGTGGATGGCATTGCCCGCTCGGGGCTGTGGCTGGACTCGGGCCAGAGCGAGCGCGAGTACGCCGCCGAGTTCGTCGGGCGCTACTATTACAACCAGCCGCCCTCACTCCTGAAGTGGGCGCTGACGAGGCCGCTGGACCGCGTGAAATTCAATCCGCTGCTTCCCCGAAGGGATGACTTCGAGCTCGTCACCCGGCTGATGCTCGAGAACAAGTTGATCGACAAGCCCATCGCCTTCGAGGAGTACGTGGACCCGCGCTTCGCGGAGGGCGCCGCCTACGAGACGGCGTGGGACTACCCCGTGGGAGCCGGGCGGTTGGATCCGGAGAAGGCGGACGACTGAGGCTCAGGAGCGGTGCCGCCCGGCCACGCGGTAGAGATGGGTGAGGGAGGCGTCCAACGCGGTGGGTTCGCGTTGAACTCGGCGCACGGTGACAGGACCCATTCGCGATGGCCCCCCACGTCCATCGACGCATGAATCGAGCTACGGCCGTCCTCCGCTCGCGCGCACGATTTCTCCGGTGACCGCGGTGTTCGCGGAGGAACACAGGAAGACGATCGTCGGCGCCACCTCCTCGGGTTGAAGCAAGCGCCCAATGGCATACGCCTTTCCGCGTTGCTCCTGAACGTTGGGCGGAAGCGCCGCGCTCATCCTGTCCGAGAGGGTGAGCCCGGGCACGACCACGTTGGTCAGGATGCCGTGAGGCCCGAGCTCTCGCGCGAGACAGGCGGTGAGGCCGTGGAGCGCGGCTTTGGCCGCGCCATACGGTCCTGCCCCCACGACACCATCGAGCGCCACACCCGAGGACACGTTCACGATCCGTCCCCAGCCTCGGGCCCGCATCGAGGGCAATGCCGCCTGAATCGCCGCGATGGCTCCATCGATGTTGTCATGAACCAGGCCCTGCCATTCGGAGAGCGCGTAGTCCTCGAAGAGAGGCGCCTGCCACGGCATCTTCTCGCCCCAGCGGACCGCGTTGTTCACGAGGATGTCGAGCTGCCCGAAGCGCGCGAGCACGGCGGCCACGGCGCCTTTCACCGAGTCGATCGACGAGAGGTCCATCTCGATCGCCAAGGCCTCGCCGCCGCCCTGCTCGATCTCCCGGACAATCTCCGCGGCCTTCTCGCGCTCGCTTCGGAAGGTCAACGCGACGCGCGCGCCTTCCGCGGCGAGCTGTCGCACCACCGCCCTCCCGATTCCCTGTGAGCCGCCTGTCACCAACGCCACTTTCTTCTCGATCCCGAGCTTCATGTGCCACCTCCGTTCGAGAGCAAGCTAAACAAACTGGAATTAAATTCCAATATGAAATTGGAAGAATCCTCCAATTGGGCGAGGGCTGGACAGGAGGCGCCCCACCGCGCTATGGGATGGAGTGATGGCCGTCGTGCGACAGAATGGCGTTGCCCGCCGGGAGGCGTTGCTGGACGCGGCGCTCCGCTGCTTCGACGAGCGCGGACTCATGCGCACGGGGATCGAGGACATCCGGAAGGCGGCGGGCGCGAGCCCTTCGAGCGTCTACCATCACTTCGAGGATTTCCCCGCCCTGGTGGCGGCGTTGCTCGAACGCACGTTCGAGCGTCTGCAGGGCTTCATTTCCCCCCGCGTTCTGGCGACCAGAACCGCGCGCACGGCCGTGAGGGCCCTGGTCGAGGGGCACTTGAGCTGGGTCTTCGACAACGAAGTCGAGGCCCGCTTCATGTACCAGGCGCTCGCGTTGGAGCTCGACGGTGGGCATCGCGGTGCCCTGAGAGTCCGGAAGACGGAGCTCAAGGCGGAGATGATGGCCCATCTGACCGAGCTGGGCGTCTTCGCGGAGACGCGATCGCCCGAGCTCACGTTGAACGTGGTGCTCCTCGGTCCGGTCCACCAGGCCTGCCGGCTCCATCTTTCATCGCCGGGAAGCGTGGATCCGAAGTGGATGCTCTCGACGCTCCCCGAACTCGCCTGGCGCAGCGTGAGCTGATCCCCTCGGCGTTCTTCGCCTGAGCGCTGAAGCAAGGGTTTGGCGGGAGGGAGGAGGCGCGGGGCACCCGGGTTGACAGGGGTGCTGGCTCCCCGGGACGATATCGCCAGACCGCATGGCCCCCTCTGGCCAGTGCCGCTCTGGATGGGAATGAAGATCTGGAAGCATTCGCGCCGTGACGCGGTCCTGTTGGCGCTGAGCCTCGCCCAGGCGGCGACGATGTTCGTGCTGGCGGCGGCCTGGGATGGATCCTCCTGGCCCTGGCGGCTGGGAGGCGCGTGCCTGCTGGTGCTGATGGTGACGTACAACTTCATCGTCATCTCGCACCTCCTCATGCACGTGCCCTGGTTCGAGTCGCGGCGGCTCAACGCGCTGGCGTCGGCGCTCAACTCGCTCATCATCGGCCAGTCGTTGCAGCGCCATCAGCTGTTCCACGTGCGCAACCACCACCGCTACAACAACGATCGGAAGGGCGCGGACGGAAAGACGAAGGATCTGACCTCCACCTTCCAGAAGGGCGAGGGCGGAGAGCACGACGGTCTCTTCCATTATGTCTTCGGCGGAGCGGTCTCCATGTTGGGCACCGCCGGACGGGGGCTGCTCTCGGTCACGCGGTTGTGGCGGGTGGGCGAGCACGAGCGGGAGCTGCTCGAACTGGTGGCGAAGGATCCGGTCCGGCGCGAACAGGAACTGCGTCAAGTGCGGCTGGAGCGTCTGCTGCTCTTCGCCGGGCTGTGCGTCTTCCTGGCCCTGTCGTGGCGCTGGACGCTCTGCTGCTACCTGCCGGCCCTCTTCCTGGCATTCGTGCTGGTGAACCTGCAGAACTACTTCGAGCACTTCGGCGCGGCCCCCGAGAGCCGTTACACGGACTCGGTGAGCTACTACGGCTGGCTCTACAACCTGCTCGCCTTCAACGACGGCTATCACCAGGAGCACCATCTGCGGCCGCAGGCGCACTGGAGCCTCCTGCCCGAGGTGCGGCGTGAGCTCACCGCCCAACTGCAGGGCACCGAGCGCGTCATCTCGCCAGTGCCCGCCCTGCTGGGCTTGCTGCACCGCGACCGGCCTCTGCTGCACCGCCGTCCCGGAGGGCGCTCCATCCCTGATCCGCCGCGGGCGGTACTTCTCCTCCTGATGTCCGTCCTCCTGGGGGCGGACACCACTCTCGCCTCGCTGCCCTCCGAGGCTTGCACCCCCCTGGACACCTGTCTCGCGCGGTTGGTGGAACTCAGCGGCACGCTGGAGCGCCCGGATGTGGTGACGGAGGACTACGTCGCCGGGGAGAGCGCCATCATCCAGGCGTTGGTGAAGCAGGGACCCGTGGTGGTGCCAGAGGTCGCGAAGTTGCTCCAACACCCGGACGTCCGGGTGCGATACGCGGCGGCGAACGTGCTGGGCGCCTTCGGTGAGGCCGCCAAAGCGGTCCTCCCCGCGCTGATCAATCAGATGAAGGCCGGGAACGAGCGGGCGGCGTTGGCACTGATACGGATTCCGGATCCATCGGCCCTGGTCCCACTGCTGGACAGCTCGGAGCGGCTCATGCGTGATGCCGGGTGTCGAGCGCTGGCGGAGCTGGGACCCCGGGCGGCGTCGGCCGTGCCCAGGCTCCTCGAGATGCTGCGGAGCGCTCCAGACATGGAGGATCGCGAATGTGCGGTGGAGCCGCTCGGATGGATTGGCTCCCCGGAGGCGGTGCCCGCGCTCGGCGAGGCGCTCCGAGCCTCTCCCTCCTGGCGAGTGCAGCGGGGGGCCGCGGCGGCGCTCGGCCGGATCGGTGCGCGGGAGGCGCTGCCCGTGCTCGAGCAGGCACGGCGAGGGCACTGGTTCGGGCCCGTGCGCCGTGCCGCCGCCGAGGCCCGTCAAGCCATCGAGCGGAGGGGAGCTGGGCCGCGTCCGCCCCATGACGCCGAGGCGATCATGAGGGCCCGCCACGAGGTGCGTGAGGCGGAGTTCGTCCCGCCGAAAGAGGAGTGTTGGGACGCGGGGAAGAAGCAGTGGCGCGTGCGCAAGGGCGAGCGCTGGCTGACGCTGACCCCGAGGGCTCCTTCGGAATCCCGCTTGAAGGCGAAACCCCCCGAGGGATTCCCCGCGGTGGAGTTGCCGGAATACACGTCTCGGAGCTTCGAGCGGGTGGAGGACGGGTGGCTCGTGGGGCTGGACAGAGGCGAGTGGGGTGGAGAGCTGTGGTTTGTCACCCAGGAGGGGCACAAGTCCGTCCTCGCGCGGGAGAAGAACCTGCTGGGCTTCGCGCGGTCCAAGGCGGGGCTGCTGGCG
The DNA here is from genome assembly GCF_044360685.1 of Cystobacter fuscus. GTDB lineage: Bacteria > Myxococcota > Myxococcia > Myxococcales > Myxococcaceae > Cystobacter > Cystobacter fuscus_C. The sequence continues at coordinate 5,226,038 of NZ_CP043491.1, forward strand.
TTCACGGGCCTGGCCCACCTGGGGCTCAACGAGGGCGCGGTGCATGCGCTCACCCGGGCGGAGGATGGCTCCTGGACGATGCGCTATCTGGTGGAACTCCCCGCGGACCCCATGGTCTGGGTGGTGGATTCCGATGGAGGCCTCGTGGTGGCCACCCGCCGAGGCGGGGTCGTGGAGCTGACCGCCGCGGGTGCGCTCCGCATGTTGACGTGCCGGTAGGGGTGAGCGGGAGCGGGTTCAGCTCTTCTCCATCAAGGTGGAGACCGCCCGGCGGCGTGGCCAGAGGGCATAGCCCCAGAAGGGGAGGAAGAGCAGCAACTCCACCAGCACCACGTAGACGCCGCGCGCGGAGAGCATGCCCGCCCCGATGGGCGCCACGGGGATGGGCCGCAGGGGGAGGAAGTAGCGGGCGGTGGTGAAGGGCCACAGGAGCGCCGCGCCCAGTCCTCCCGTGGTCATCGCGTCCAGCAGGCCATGGCTGCCCACGGCCACGAAGGCGAGCAGTCCCGCCTCGAGCGCGGGCCCTCGCGCCACCCGCGTCCCCACCGCCACCCCGAGCGACACCAGCACCGCGAGCACGAGCGAGTGCGAGGCGCCGCGATGTCCCCACTCGGCCGCGTAGGGAATGCCCAGCTTGAAGGCGACGACGTCCGCGTCCGGCAGCATGGCCAGCGCGGCCAGGGCCACCATGGTGGTCGCCCGCCTCCGGGGTGATGCCGTCCTTCCGCCCAGGCGCCCGAGCGCCAGTCCCACCGCGATGTGTCCGAAGCTCGCCATGTGTTCTCCGCGGCGAGTCTAACGTCACCGGACCCGTTGTCGCCTAGGGCCGGGCCTGCTTCAGGCGCCGCTCGATCTCGTCCGCGGCGAGAACCTCCGCCCCCTCCTTGCTCGCGCGCGTCCCCAGCGTCCGGGCCTTCTCGAACACGTGCGGCTGGGTGACTTCCCGGAGTGCCGCGGCCAGGGTGTCCACGCGCAGCTCACGCCGTTGCAGCATCGTCCCGACACCCTCGCGGTGCACGATGTCCCCCCAGACCTCCTGCCCGAAGAAGGCCGGGACGATCACCGAGGGGACTCCCGCCGTGGCCACGGCCCCCACCGTCCCCGCGCCTCCGTGATGCACCACCGCCTTCACCTGGGGAAAGAGCCAGTCGTGCGGCAGGTTGTCGTCCACGTACACGTCCGCCGGGAACGTGCTCCGCGCGTCCACGGTGTTGCGGTGCAGGATGCCCCGATGGCCCGTGACGCGCAGGGCCTCGAGCAGCAGGTCCGTCACGGCCGTCTTGTCGTGCACGCCCCAGCTTCCGAACCCGATGTAGATGGGGGGCGCTCCGGCGGCCATGAACTCCTTCAAGCGCGCTCCGGGCTCCTGCTGCTTTCCCGGGGGACGCCAGCGCCCGGTCTGCACGAACCACTCCGGCCAGTCGTCGGGCCGCTTCAACAACTCCGGGCTCCATGCCAGCAGCACCGGCAAGCGGAAGAGGAGCCCGGGGCGGTGCGGCTCGCCGAGCAGTTCCAGGGGCAGGTGGTGTTCCCTGCGCCACGTGTTCACCAGATCCCAGGTGAACAGCCCGCCGACGAGGTTCTTCAGGCGCGTCGTGGCGACGTTGCGCAGCGCGCTCCCCTCGTGGATGCGGTTGTCGGAGGAGACGCAGTAGCGCCGTGTCGGAATGAAGCCTGGATCGAAGAAGGCCTGGAAGAGGGGCACGCCGCGCCGCTCGGCGACGTGGAGCGCGGGCATCGTGAAGGCGGCGTTGTTGATGAGGACGTCGGCTCCCTCGGACGCCTTCCAGAACTGCCGGAACTGTGACGGCACCAGGCGCCGCTGCCACGTCGCGAAGAGCTTCATCCCATCCGCTCCTCCGCCGCTGCTCGCCAGGGAGTTCATCAACGTGTCGGTGCCGTCTTCCTCCATCTCGAAGAAGTCCAGCCCATGCTCCTCGACGAACGAGCGGAAGGGCGCTCGGGCCGCGATCTTGACGCGGTGTCCGCGGCGGACGAGCTCCGCTCCCAGCGAGACGAAGGGTTGCACGTCCCCCCGCGACCCCCACGTGAGCATGGCGATGCGCGAGGAGGGCTTGTAGTCGAAGTGGCGCAGGTACTCCCGGGGCCAGAGCGTTCCCTTCGGATTCGTCATGGGGATCCGTTCATCTACCATGACCAGGAGCGGGTCTCCTGGCTTCGTGCACTCACGGCGAGGCCGCGGCCTGGCTCCCGCGCACGAAGGCCAGTGCCGTGCGCGCGAACGCCTCGCGGTGCTCCCCGAAGATGGGGCCGTGTCCTCCGTTGGGGATGATCCACAGCCGGGCGTCGGGGATGGCCTGGAACAGCTCGAGCGACAGGGCGGGAGGGTAGAGCGGGTCCTGGTCCCCATTCACGACGAGGGTCGGCGCCACGATGGTGGAGAGCAGGGGAGGGGTGAAGTTCATGTCGTCGTAGCTGTCGGCGAAGCTGCGGCCAATCCGCCACAGGTCGCGAATCTGTGCGTCGCCGTGGACGTGGCGGGCTCGCATCTCCGCCCATTCGGCGGGGGAGCGGGACTCCTCGGTCATCGCCGCCATCAGCCTCCGCGCCTGGGCGGGGTAGTACGGCGCGGCCGCGACGAGGACCATCCGCTTCACCCGCTGGGGGCTCCGCGTCGCCAGGTGCAACAGGGTGTTGCCCCCAAGGCTGTACCCGATGGCCAATGTCCGCTCGAGGCCCAGGTGCTTGAGCAGCGCCAGGACGTCGAGCGCGCACTGCCGGATCGTCAGGGCCCCGGAGGGATTGGTGGACCCGCCGTGGCCGCGCAGGTCGGGGAGGATGAGCTGGAATTCCCGCGCGAGTGCGTCGAGGTCGAAGACCTGCCGCCAGTCGGAACCTGCCCCCGTGAAGCCATGGAGCAGGAGCAGGGGTTCTCCGTGCCCACGCACCTCGTAGGACAACTCGATGTCATGAATCGCCGCTGAATATTTCGACAATGGATTCAACACACCTGCCCCAGGTCGTATGTCGTTGTCTTTGAACAATATTCCGCCATGCGGGCGCGGCTTTCCCCGCGCCAACCGCTGCTCAGTCCACGGCGGCCTGATCCACGAAGAACACCACGCGTCCGCCCGTGGCCGGGTTCGTCACGCCGCTGACGCCCTCGGTGACCGTCCACAGGTTGGTGCCGCTGCCCGTGGCGTGCATGCCCTCGGGCATCCGCGCCCACTGGGAGCTGCCGGACAGGTACGCCTTGCGCGAGGCGCTCGTGGACACCTTGAAGAGCGCGCCGCCATAGCGCGTGGAGCTCAGCCAGTACGAGGTGGTGGCGGTCGAGGTCATCACGGGCGCCACGCCCTGCACGTTCGGCTCGTTCATGATCCAGGCGCGCTCGGGCACCACCGCGCCACCCACCTCCACGAGCCGGTTCGTGGAGGCGTTCAGGGGCCAGCGGTAGAGCCGCCCGCCGAGCCCCGGGGTGGAGCCGTCATACGGGCACTGCGCGTCGCCGCTGTTGCAGTACTCGCCCGAGAGCACCGCGCTCGTGCCGCCGCGCGTGTCCTTGCCGAGGAAGGAGAACTTGGGCCGGCAGGGGCTGGTGAGGGTCGAAGGCACGGTGTACGCGCTCACCTGCGGCAGCACGTACTTGTACCCGTACGCGCACCACACCGAGCCGACCTTGCCCACCTGGGTCTCGCACGTGGCGCTGGTGTCCACCTGGCGGATCTGCCTGAGATCGAATACGCGCAGGCCGTCCGAGGTGTCGGCCATGTAGAGGTAGTCGCCGAACCAGGCGAGTCCGCCACCATGCTCGTTGACGGTGGTGAACTGGCCCGTGCCGGTGGGCCGGACGAGCAGCACGTGCCGGTAATTGACCGCGCTGCCCGACATGTCCGAGATGTCCGCCACGGACAGGCGCACGCCCTTGTCCGGGCTGCTCGACGCGTAGTGCCAGGAGACGATGGCGACATTCGTTCCGCCGGAGACGCCCGCCGTCAGGGCCTGGGGAATCCAGTCGGCGGTGGCCATGTCGCCGTCGTTCCAGCGAAAGCCGCCCTTGTAACCCGTGGCGGGAGGATGGGTGCTCGCGGTGAGCACGGGGCCCGCGCGGTTGAGATCGCCCAGGAGGGCCGGCAGTCCGAGCGCGGGGCCCACGTCCGCCATGTTCGCGACGGAACTCGTCCAGGTCTTCTGATCCACCAGCCTCAGACAGCTGGCGTCGTGGGCCGTGAGTGGTGCGCCCTCGGTGAGGGGCCATTCCCGCGCTTCCAACTGGGACTCGCTTCCGGTCTCCACTTCCGGAGCGAGGCCGCACCCACCGGGACCGCCAAGACACATCGCGAGGAACAGACTCCATGCCGCCGGGTCACGTCCGAGCACATCCACCTCCTGATAAAACGAGAAGGTTGGATTTACCCGGTCATGTGAAGCAATGGCAATGCGCGCCCCATCACCAGAAGAGGCGCAGAAGCCCCACTGCCGCGCCGCCGACAATCAGCCAGACGGAGTTGATGCGATAGCGCAAGAGGAGCAGGGCGCTGACGAGCGCGAGCCCCACCGTCACCGCGTCCACCAGGGCCGCCTGGCCCAGTTCCCAGGTGACGCGGGCCATCAATGCGAGCGACGCCACGTTGACGCCGTCGAGCACGGCACCTGCCACCCATGAGCGGCGCAAGCATGGAACCAGCGGCCCGCTCACCGCGACGAAGAAGAAGGCCGGCAGGAAGATGCCCACGGTCGCGGCCACCGCGCCCGGCACGCCCCCCAGCACGTAGCCGATGAACGTGGCCGTGGTGAAGACGGGGCCGGGCGTCACCTGTCCCACGGCCACCGCGTCCAGCAACTGTGCCTCGCCCAGCCAACCCCAGCGCTCCACCAGGTCCGTGCGCAGGAAGGCCAGCAGCACGTAGCCGCTGCCGTAGAGCACGGAGCCCACCTTGACGAAGAAGAGGAACAGGCCTCCCAGGCTGAAGGGCACGGCGCTCGTGGCCCCGGCCGCGAGGCTCAGCGGCACCAGGGGTCCTCCCACCAGCCTCCCGCCGAGCCCCTTGGGCGCTCCGTCCCGGGCCGCCGCGCGCCGGCCGCCCCGCCAGAGCACCATGACGGCCCCGGCGCCCAACAGGACGAGCAGCTCGTGCAGACCCAGGCCGTTGGCGAGCACGGCCGCCAGGGCGACCGCGGCGAGCACTCGGGTCTTCACCGCGCTCCGGCCGAGGCCCCAGAGGGCCTGGAGCACCACCGCGATGATGACGGGCTTCACCCCGTACAGCACACCTTCCATGGAGGGCAGGGTGCCCCAGCGGACATACGCCCAGGCGGCCCCGAGGGTGAGGAGCATCGCGGGGAGGATGAAGCAGACGCCCGCCACCAGCAGGCCCGCCCATCCGCCTCGCCGGTGGCCCAGGTGGATGGCCAGCTCCGTCGAGTTCGGTCCCGGAATGAGATTCGTCGCACCCAGCAGATCGAGGAACTCGTCGCGGCTGAGCCAGCGGCGGCGGCGCACCACCTCGTCCTCCATCAGGGCGACATGGGCCGCCGGCCCACCAAAAGCGGTGAAGCCGAGCCGCAGGAAGAGCAGCGCCACTTCCTTCAACGCGTGCGCGCGGGGCGGGGGTGCTCCACCCGCCTCGGCCAGCCCTGCGTCAGACACGCGAGGCTCCGTGCCGCCTCCACAGCCGCGCATCCAACGACCTGGGGCCCGCGCCCACCCACAGCAGGAAGAGGGCTCCGAGGAGCATGGACACGTCCGTGCGCGACTCGTGCGCCATCTTCCAGAAGCCGCTCGCCAGCAGGATGGGCACCTTGGTGGTGGTCAGCGCCACCCCCATGACGACGAGGAGCGGAAGGGTGGCCAGGCGCGTCACCAGCCCCAGGAGTACCAGGGTGCCGCACACGATCTCCACCCCACCGACGAAGGGTCCCAGGAACTCGGGGGCCGGGAGGCCGATCTTCGCGAACCTGCCGGCGCCCACCTCGGCGGGGAAGAGGTACTTCTGGAGTCCCTCGGAGAGGAAGACGCCGCCGACCATGAGGCGGATGAGGAGCGTGGCGGCGGGGGCCTCGGTGGCGAGGAGGCGTGACTTCAAGGCGGATGGACTCATGGTGGACGAGCCTGCCATGCGCCACCGTCGAGAATCGGTCAGAGAACGCCCGGGCGAGACGATCCGTGGCCCGTGGGTGCCCTGTCCACGCCAGGGGACGACGCGACGGCGTTGCATCCGAGGTGCGGCCTGCGATAAACCCCGTTCGCCCACGGTCCCGTAGCTCAGTTGGATAGAGCGGCGGTTTCCTAACCCTTGAAGGGCCGCTCGGCCCTCGGGTGGGTCCCTCCAAATCCCCGAGATTACCGAACGCTGGCGTTCATCCATGTTCACCAGCGGCCGGCTGATTACGTACTGATGACGTACTGGCCGGATAGGTTCGACTTCGACATCTTGCAGGTCTCACCGGGGTGGCTCGGGAGGCGCAAATAGGCCACGTCCTGATCGTCTTCGGAGACTCGCAGCTCGAAGTGCCCGAGCTTACGGCCTCCAGGCCAGGAACTACGGCGTTTCCCCCAGCTCACGGAGCTTGCCGCGTGCAATCTCGTTCAGGGGCTCCTTCTGGAGGATGCGGCGGTAGAGCCGCACCTTCTCGGCCGACTCACGTGCCAGTGCCGCCTCCAGGGTGAGAACCTGCACGTGCTCCGGGTCCAACGCCTGGGCCATGCCGAGCTGCCGACGCGCCTCGCCGTCTTCTCCCATGAGGAAATAGATGAATCCGAATTCAACCTGTGTGAGCACATCCTTGGGCATTAGCTCCAGGAGTCGTTCATAGGTGGGCACCGATACCTCGGGCTCAGCGTAGAACTTTCCTGCAAGCACCCGGAGTACAGCGGGGTCGGAGACGTGACGGAGCGCATCGCGGAAGGCCCGCTCAGCCTCTGCTCCTCCTGTCTCCAGCACTCGCTTCGCCAGATATTCGAGATGGTCCGTCATGGGGGAATGAAAGCGGTGTTGATGGTGATTCGACCGTCCGTGTACTTGAACCAGCGAATGGTCAGGTTCGCAATCCCCCCGAACCTATCATTGATCTTGAGGGTGCTCTCGAAGATGGACCCTTGGGGGGTTGTGGCCAATGCGCTGACCTTCCCCTCGAGCTGGCGGACAGCGTCGATGAGGAACTGTCGTTGCTCTGGCCACGTTGGAGCCAGGCGGTCGAGGTTGTGCTTGGGAACGTCTACGTGCACATCTTTGGCCGAGATGTCATCACCGCTCGCCGGGAGCGGAGCGCTCGTGGCACCCGACCCCTGAGCCGACATCGCCACGGCGCCCGGAGCAAGTGCGATGGTGATGGTCTCGGCACTCACGGCAACCGTCTCCACCTCCCCCACTGCCGCGAGGCGGATACCCACCTGCGTCTCCGCCTGCGCCGCCGCCTGCATCGCACCGGGCAGCGTCGGCACCTTCGCCGCCAACCCCGGCGCCGTGTTGCCGAGAGCCACCATGGCCAGCATGGCGAACGCACGCGCCGCGTTGCGGCCCATCACCTTGCCGTACCGCTCTCCGGCCTCGCGCAGCTCGTTGAACGTGGCGGCCCGATCCGCCTCGTCCATCAGCCGCTTGAAGCCCACGACGAGGCCCCAGAAGGTGTCGATGCCCACGTAGGAGATGAGGGTGGCGGTCATCACCGCCGCGAGGCCCTTCGAGACCGTCACGTCGGGAATCGAGATGAGGACCATGTACGTGGTCCAGGTCCAGAGAACCGCCGCCACCATGGCGTGTGGATCGGCCATGTCCTTGAACGCCTCCAGCATCTCGTCGAGCACGGCGCCCTTGGCGAGGGCCATGGCCAGAGTGAAACGTCCGTCCCCATTGACGATGGGGCTCTCCGTCAGCAGGCGTAGGCAGTCTCCGGGCCTGCCGGTGCGCTCGCACCAGCGCAGGTAGGCGCGAGTCAACTCCACCTCCGCCGCCGGTGGTGTCCCCTCCAGATATTCGTCCGGCCCGAGCGGAGTGACGCGGCGGCTGCGTGTCTCGTACGAATACGAACCACTCCGCGCCTCGACTTCGAACAACTTCCGGGCTGCTTCCTGGGGCCGAGTGGAGGGCCGAACCTCCCAGGCACGTTTCGCCACGGCCTCTTTGAACTCGTTGCCGTTCAACTCCACCGGCTCGGCACCGGAGCGTGGGGTGAAAACGAGAGTGTCGGCCTGGCCCGTGTCCAGGCGCACGACCCGAGAAGCGGTAGCACACCCGGCGAGGAGCACCAGCAGCGCCGCCGTCCAGCCCAGCTTCATGGGAATTCCCCCTGATGATGACCACCCCCTGATGGGTAGCTAGACCAAATGTGTACCCCATTGGTCCGACAACTCCCGGTGTTCGCCGTTCTCGGCGGCGTCATTCGAGGGGCTCATCAAGAGCGCCCGTGCTTCGGCATAAGGACCTTGGCGGGCATCCCCGCTGACATGCTGGCTGGTCGGCCAGTTCGTCTTCATCCAATCCACCCGAGGAGGAATCCAGATGGAGCACGTCAGTCTCTCCGCCGAGCTGGGGGAAATTCGTTATGCCATCGAAGGCGCCCACTGGATCGCGGACAGCGTCGCCATGGGCGCGGTGCCCGACCTGGAGCGGGTGCACAGCGCGCCCGTCATCATCAGCGCCATCCTGCTGCTGGTGGAGACCGGGCTGCATCAGCTCGGCCGTGTGCTCCGAGGCGAGGAGAACCCGGCGCACCTGTTGACGCCGCACAACGTCACCGCCGCGAGAAGAAGGAAGCCGAGCAACCCGGTCCAGTAGAGGGAACAGAGCCTCCTCGTTCGTTGGAGGAGAGCCCTCCCTCCCAGCCCGGCACGCAGGGGTCCGTACAGGGTGATCTCGACGAACTGGAGCTGAAGGCGGACGAGATCAGGGACAGGCTTCGCGAGCCTGAAGTCGTAGGTCAACGGGCGATTCAACGGGTGGAACTGGCCTTGCTCCGATTACGTGGCTCTCCCGCACATTGCGTGCTCGCCGGTCATGCGACGAGCAACGCTCGTTGGGACGGCAGGGGTCCCAATGCGCGGAGCACATGAAGTGCGGGAGAGCCACTAAACTGGGGCAGGCTCACTGCCCGTCGAGGCTCTGGGTGTGGACGCGCCCGCTCTTGTGGATGAAGCGCACCACGCCACGAATCTCCGGGTGGTTGTTCAGCACCTCCAGCTCGCACTCACCACGGGCGATGCGCCCGATCTCGCTCCCTAGGTAGGTCCGCATGTTGCGCCGGTATCGCTCCGTGCGGCCCTCGGCCTTGAGGTGGGCGAGGAACCGGGCCACCAGCTCGGCGTCCATGAAGACCGCCTCGTCGGCGGCCTTCCGGGCGGCCTCGCTCTTTGTCAGGTAGGCGTCAGGGTCACGGTCGAACAGTGCCAGCTCGGCGAAGGCTTCAGTTTCGTTGCGAGCCTCCAGCCGCCTGCTATAACGGACCCCGTTGTGCATCCGCTCCAGTTGCCAACGGGTGTTGCCGTGCCGGTCCAGGTAGGTTCTTCCTCCTGGCCATTGTCCGTTCCACTGGGGCATCGTCGTCAGTTCCTTCTGGCCGGTTACGTACAGATTACGTACAAGGCCGGGGCGCTCGCGGTGGTAGGCTGGCGCTCACCAGAAAGAACCAGTAGTTTCAGTGGGCTATTTAGCTGGTCCCGTAGCTCAGTTGGATAGAGCGGCGGTTTCCTAAACCGCAGGCCACTGGTTCGATTCCAGTCGGGGCCACTCGCCCTGCTTCCCAAGTCCCCGGAAGCAGGGCGTTTTTTTGTCCGGCGGCCACCCAGCGCCGCCGTCCGCTCAGGAGCGGGCGAGCAACTGCACCTCGAGCGTCTCCATCTTGCGCAGGACCGGATGGGGACCGAACGCGGGCGGCTTGACGAGCTTCATGTCGGGGAAGCGCTTGAGCAGGGTGCCCACGGCGATCCGCCCCTCGAGCCGCGCCAGGTGGACGCCGAGGCAGAAGTGCATCCCGTGGCCGAACGCGATGGACGCGGTGATGTTGCGGCGCACGTCGAACGTCTCGGGATTGGGGAACGCGGCCTCGTCATGCATCGCGCTGTTGTTCATGAGGAACAGCCTCTGCCCCTTCTTGAGCTTCACGCCGCCGAACTCCATGTCCTCCCGCGCGTAGCGGGTGAGGCCCAGCTTGCCGAAGCTATCGTGGCGCAGCACCTCCTCGAGGGTGTTCTTGATGAGCTCGGGCTCGGCCTTGAGTTGGGCGAACAGCTCGGGCCGCCGCAGGATGTTGGCCATGGTGAAGCCGATGAGGTGCACCGTGGTCTCGAAGCCCCCCACGATGAGCGAGCCCACGAGCGACAGCAGCTCCGAGGTGCTCAGCTTGTCGCCCTGCTCCTCGGTCTGGATGAGGGTGGTGAGGATGTCGTTCTCCACGGGGTTGCGGCGCCGCTCCTCGATCGTCTCGCGCAACAGCACGATGCCCTCGCGGATACCCTCGCGCACCGCCGCCAGCTCCTCGGAAGGAATCAGGCTGGGGAGGATGCTCTTGATGGATGCCTCGGTGAAGCGCTGGAAGAGCACCTCGCGCCCCTTGGGAATCTTCAGCAGGGAGCTCATGACGCGCGCGGGAATGGGGTCCGCGATGTCGCTCACCAGGTTGACCGTGCCCTTGGCCTCCGCGGCGTCGAGCAACTCATCCACGATCGCCTGGACGTCCGGCCGCAACCACTCGACGGCACGGGGGGTGAACGCCGGGCTGACGAGCTTGCGCACCCGGGCATGGTCCGCATCGGACAGCGCGAAGAGGTTGGACTTGTTGAGTTCATCCCTCTCGGGAATCAGCGCCGCGGTCCCCAGGGTGCTGGCGAGCTCCCAATCGGCGGAGTTGGTCGAGAAGCGTTTGTTGTCACGCAGCGCGGCGATGACATCCTCGTAGCGGGTGACGATCCAGCCATGGCCCTGGTCCCAGTACGAGATGGGCTCATGGGTCCGCAGCTCCTTGAACATGGGGTACGGATTGGCGTCGAAGCCGGGGGCATACGGGTTGAAGGGACAAGACTTCGTCTCGGACTTCGTCTGCTCTTTCGACATGGACAGCCTCCTTTAGAAAAACACCGGGATGTTCCTGAAGCCGCGCATGGCGGCCCCCACGCCCAGGCGGAGCGAGTCGGCACTCTCGGCCAGCCGCAGCTTCGGGAAGCGCCGGAACAGGGTCTCGAAGGCAATCTGCGCCTCGAGCCGGGCCAGCGGCGCCCCGATGCACACGTGGATGCCCTTGCCGAAGGCGATGTGCCGGTGGGCATCGGACCGCGAGATGTCATACGCGTCCGGATTCTCGAAGCGCTGGGGATCCCGGTTCGCCGAGGCGAGTCCCACCGTCAGCTTCGAGCCCTTGGGAATGTGGACACCGCCCAGCGCCAGGTCCTCCTTGACGATGCGCGGACTGCCCAGGAAGTCCACCGGCCCCCAGTAGCGCAGCGTCTCCTCGACCATCCCCTTGACCAGGCCAGCGGGGTCCGCGAGGAAGCGGGCGTGCTGCTCGGGGTGCTTGAGCAGCGCGACGACCCCATTGCCGAGCAGGTTCACCGTCGTGACGTGGCCGGCGAGGAAGAGGATGAACACCATCGACAGCAGCTCCTTTGGGTTGAGCCTGTCGCCATCCTCCTGGGCGTGCACCATCTGGCTGATCATGTCCTCGGTGGGCTCGCGCCGCCTGCGCTCGAACAGCCGCTCCAGGTAGCGCGTGAAGTCCACCATTCCGGCCCGCGCCTCCTGGTCGGTCATGTACTGCTGGGGATCCGACTGGAGGAATCGCTCCGCCCAGGCATGCACCTGGGGTTGATCCTCCACCGGGATGCCGAGCAGGTCGCTGATGACCTGGATCGGCAGCGGGTAGGCGAAGGCCTCGACGAATTCCATCCGGCGCTCCGGTGCCGTCTCGCCCCGCTCGGCCGCGGCCCGCTCGGCCTTGTCGAGCAGCTCATCCACGAGCTGCTGGACGCGGGGCTTGAGGGCATCCATCGCCCGTGCGGTGAAGCTCGGCTGCACCAACTTGCGCAGCCGCGTGTGATCCGGGGGATCCAGCATGAGGAGGCTGTGGGCGATGGGCTGGAACTCCTCGGGCATGGCGGCCACCGCGCGCTCGCGCTGCTCCGGCGTCATTCCCGTGCGGAAGTCGGAGGCGAACCGCTCGTCGAGTAGCACCTCCGTCGCCTCGTCGTACCGGGCCACGAAGAGCCACTCATCCGCCGAGGCCCCCCGGGCCTGGCCCTCCGGCGCGCCCGCCGCCCGGGCCCTCTCCGCGAGGTTGACGCCGAAGGAGACACGCACGACGGGGCCCTGGGCCCGCAGGGTGGAGTAGACGGCGTGGGCACCAGCCAGGAACTCCGGATTCGCCCTGTCCAGCTTCACCGTGGGGGGCGCGACGGGCGCCTCGCTCGGGGTCGTCTTCGAGTTCGTGTGGGGCGCCGTCTCGGGCTTCTGTACGTCGGGGGGGGTCGTCGCCATGGAGTCCTCTCACCGGGCCACCGGGCCCAATTCGTTAGCTTGAGAAAATGTATCTGACGCAAAAGAGTTGGCAATACCCGTCCGTTGACAGGGTGGTTTACGTCATATACCGTTTACTTCATAAACGAATAGAACAAGACCGCGGGCCTCGCGCCGAGCCGCCGTCAACCGCCAACCCTCGCCCTGTGAGCCAACGTCCATGAGCCCTGCCCAAACGATGTTCCTGCCCGACAACGCCTCCCTGTTCACCCGCATGCGCGTGGCCTCCCAGTGCCTGAAGGAGCTCAAGAACGACCCGACGAATCCCATCTACGGCCAGACGTTCAACCTGAGCCTGAACGGCAACGTCTACGCCTCGCTCGCCCATCAGCTCCAGCGCAGCGAGGAAGGGCGCCGCCTGCTGTCCAAGCGGCCTTCCCTTCAGGGCAAGGAACTGGATCTGGCCGCGCTGGAGCGCCTCCCCGAGGGAACATTCGGCCATGCGCTCGCGCGCTACTTCCGCGACAACAAGATCTCCCCCTTCGAGACGACGCTCCAGCTCAAGAACGACGTCGACTACCTCGCCAAGCGCTACCGCGAGACGCATGACCTGTTGCACGTGCTGACGGGCTACGCCACGGACGTGGTGGGCGAGATGGAGCTGCAGGCGTACCTCCTGGGCAACCTGGGGCTGCGGACCACGATGTTCGTCCTGCTCAATGGGACGATCGGACAACTCAAGGCTCCGCAGTCCGGCGTCGAGCGGTCCGAGTACCTGCGGCGGGTGTGGGCCGCGTACCGCCGTGGCCGCGCGTCCCCGCGGTTCCTCGACTTCTGGTTCGAGGAGCACTGGGAGACTCCCGTGGCCACGCTGCGCGCGCGGCTGTGTGCCCCCGCGAAGGCCTAGGAAGCGATGACCCGGAGCGTCCCCCCCACCGAGCACGCGGAGCGCACACTGCTGCTGATGTCCCGCCTGAACCGCTGGGCCGCCACGAGCGTGCAGGCGAACCAGCTGAGCGGGGAGTTGAGTCTGCGCCAGCTCACCATGCTCTACGCCATCCGTCAGGGCATCTCCTCGCCCAGGCTCCTGGCGAGGCGGCTGCTGGTCACGCCGGCCGTCATCACCGGACTGCTCGACCGACTGGAGCGGCGGGGCTACGTGCGGCGCGAGGCCGATCCCGACGACCGGCGGCGGCTGCGCATGGTGCTGACGGAGGCCGGATTGGCGGTGAGCCAGCAGGTCCGTCAGGCGCTGACCGGTGACCTGGCCGCCCAGTTCGCGAGCGCCTCCCCGGCGGAGCTGAAGGAACTGGGCCGCGCGCTGGACCTCGTGGAGCGTGCGCTCGGCGCGCTGGAGCAACGCATGCCCTCGCCCCCCGAGGAGGGAGGAGAGCTGGAGGACGAGGAGGAGGCGCGGGTGAGCCCTCCCCGCGAGCGCTCCGCCCGGCGCCAGAAGAAGTGACAGCCGCCTGGCACTTCCAGCGCATCACAAAACAAACCCCGCCTCCGGTAGGACCGGGGCGGGGCATGATGGGGTAGGGAGGCCTGGCTGGCTCGCCGGTTACTGGCCGTCGAGCTTGCCGTCCAGGTTGCGATCGAGCGCGATGCGCACGCCCGAGCCCGGCGGAACCGCGGTGAAGGTCACCTCCTGGCCCGCCTTGAGCGCCAGCGTGCGCAGGGCCGTGGTGGTGATGTTCGCGGTGCCGTCGTCGGGCTTCCACGTCCCCGCGCTGCGCTCGTAGAGGAAGCCCTTCGGCTTGCCGCCCACGACCGTCTTCGCCACCAGGTCGGCCTCGTAGGTGGCACCGCCCAGGGCCTTCGACACGAACGGCGCCTTGGCGCGCGCGATGAGCAGATCGATGCGCGAGCCGACGGCGGCGGCGTTCGTCGACGTGAGCGTCACCTGCTGGCCCACGACGGGCGCCAGATCGGAGTCCGACGCCAGCATGAAGGCCTCCACGTTGCGGCGATCGGTGTCACCCGGGAAGCCCACGAGCGGCCCACCGACGCTGGTGTTGGAGAACACGATGGCGCTGAAGAAGCGGAACAGGGTGTCCACCGCGCCGTCATGCGTGAAGCCGAAGCCGCGGATCTGATCTCCCATCGGCCCCGTCTCCGGATGCTGGAAGAAGCTGCTGTCCGGGAAGCCGAACATGCCGACCTTCGTGTACATGTTGCGCACGTGGGGAATCTTCATGATCTGGCTGATTCCCTCGAAGCTCGACTTGCCGTCGGTGCCGTAGAAGCCCTGCGAGGCGTCAATGGCGTGGCAGCCGTTGCAGTTGAAGCCAGTGTCCGAGCCGATCGCGAGGCCGTCCACACGGCGGCTGCCGAAGTAGAAGTCGCGGCCGGCCTGCTGGGCGGTGGTGAGCGAGTTGTCCAACTTGCGGATGGGGTTGGGCGGCAGCTGCACCTGGAGCTGGAAGGCGGTGAACTTGTTCATCTCCTCCTCGCTCGGCATCGAGACGCGGCCGAGCAGCCCCTCGTACGCCACGATGAAGTTCTTGAACGACACGTCCTCCGCGTCCGAATTGACGCCGTAGAAGCCGTTCGAGCGATCACCCCGCCAGTGCATGGCGCCCGAGTTGGCCATGCCGCGCAGGGTCTGCGTCGTCATGGGCCCCTTCATCGGGTGGAAGGCATGCTGATCGCCCGTGCCGTTGATGGGCGAGCCCGGGTGGCCGGTGAGCGCGTTGAACGCGCCGATCGCCAGATCGCTCGCGAGGCGCTTGTCGATGGGGTTGGTGGACACCTCGTCGTCCGGGTTGCCCAGATCCCAGGCGATCTCGTCCTTGTCGCCGAAGATGTGGCAGCTGGCGCAGGACGCCTCGCCGTTGGCGGAGGAGAAGTCCGCGTCGTACAGGAAGGGACGGCCCTCCACGACGGAGGCGGGCTCCGGGTTGTAGAGGGCGGCCGAGGCCACCTGCTTCCGGGTGCCCAGGTCGATGACCTTCACCCCGTTGTCGAAGCGGGTCATCACGTACAGGCGGTTGCGCGCCTCATCCAGCACGAGGCCGCTGGGGCCGCCGCTCACCGGGATGTAGTTGGCGCTCGCGGTCTTCGGGTTGAAGGTGTCGGCCTCCAGCGCCGCGGTGTCGAAGACACCGACCTTGTTCGAGCTGAACGCGGCCACGTACAGCTTCGTGCCGTCGCTCGAGATCGCCATCTCCGTCGGGGTGGAGAGGCTGTGATTCTTGGCCGTGGGATCGAACCCGGCGGAGTTGGCCAGCTTCGAGTAGTCGATGTGCTTGTTGAGGTGGCGGGGGTAGACCGTTCCCCCGGAGATGACGCTGATGCGCATCTTCGCGATGTTGCCCTGCACCGTGCTGCCGCCGAAGACGCCGGGGCCCTCGAAGCGCGTGAGGTTGTTGGCGTCGCTGTTGGTCGCGTACACCACGCCCGTCTTCGGGTTGGTGGCCAGGTTGAAGATGCTCGTGCCCACGCCCGTGTAGAAGGCCTTCTCCGTCAGGTTGTCCGCGTCGATGGCGAAGACATCCTTGTCGGGCAGGTTCAGGCGCACGCCGTTGTTCCAGTTGCGGCCGAGCATGTCCTCCCACTGCCTGGTGGTGTTGTTCCACTTGACGATCAAGCCGGTCTCGGGCGCCTTCGCGCCCGCGGCGTTCGTCCGCGGACCGGGCAGACCACCCGGAAGGATGTTGTTCCCCCACGGCTTCGAGTCGGGGAAGACGAAACAGATGCCCGTGCTCTCGAAGCCGTCGCACACGCTGTCCATGCTGACGGACGTCGTCTGGTTGCCGGACTGGGCAATGGCCGCATAGACCGTCTTCTTGTCCGGGCTGACGGCGAGGCCCCGCGGCGTGTCGCCGAAGAGCGTCACGATGCGCACGGGCGTGCCACCCAGCGTCGTCCCCAGGGAGGCCGGGTTGAAGACCCAGACGTCCGCGCGGCCCACGCTGGGCGTGGTGAGCTGCGGGTCGCCCGCGCCGGGGACGGAGGCGATGGACGGATCGGTGCGGTGCTGGCCGCGGTGCGCGGTGGTGATGAACGCATGGCCCTTGGTGCCAGCGAACACGATGTCGCGCGGCTCATCGCCCACGAGCAGCGTGCGCACCACGCGCGGAGTCCCCTCCAGGCTCACCACGCTGATGCTGTCCGAGAGGTGATTGACCACCCACACCTCGGTGTTGCTGCGCGCGGCGACGGAGACCGGCTCGAGCCCGACCGGCACCTCGGCGATGAGCGAGAGGCCGGTGGCGGAGACCGAGAAGACCTCCAGGCGATTGTCCGGCGTGTTGACGGCGAACAGCCGCGTCCCGTCTGGCGAGAGGGCCATCGGACGGACGTGCGCGCTATCGAACTCGACGAACGATGGCGTCTGGGCGGTGGCATTGACCGAAACCAACATCGATGCGGCGGCGCACAACGAAGCGGCTCGAGCGCGCCATCGGCTCTGGCTCGCGCCCACTTGCTGGGTACCCATGGGTTGGACCTCCTCGGGGGGGTAAGCGTTGCAGTTCGAACCGCAACGGACGGGGAGTACCAAGCGACGCCGCGACATCGCCCCCACCGAAGGGAGGGGAAACACCTCCACGGGCTCGCGAAAACGCGCGTTGACGCAATGCGTCCTGAGCGGGACGGCCCTTCTCACGACGCAGCACACCAGAAGGACTGTAAAACTCTATTTCCAAGAAATAAGGGCGAGAACCAGGAGTACGTGTTCTAATTGACCCAGAAATCGGCCGTTGGGGGATGGGTCAATGCCGAGCCTTGGAAGCGCAATGAGGAGTCGTCGTGCGTCATCGCCTTTCCTGACGGAGGTCGCGGAGCATGCGGCACCCTGCGGCGAACATCTCTCGCATCTGCTGCCGACGAAGCTCTCTCCGCCGCAGACGACCTCCGTGCTGGTGGCGCGTGGCGCGCCGCTGCGGAAGATGGACCGGGGCGTTGGCGGCAAGCTGGTGCTGGTGACCGCGCCGCTCGGCTGGGGCAAGACGACGCTGCTGACGCAGTGGTACCGCGAAGCGTGCACGCGGAGGCTGTTCGCGTGGCTGTCGCTCGACGAGCTGGACAACGCGCCCGAGCGCTTCTTCTCGTACCTGGTGGGGGCGATTCGCCGGGCCACTCCGGACTTCGACGCGTACATCGCGAGCCCGCTCGACGCGCAGGTGGAGCTCGCGCTCGACCACGCCATGTCCGTCGTGCTGCGGAGCCTGTGGAACCTGGGACGCGAGCTGGTGGTGGTGCTCGACGACTTCCACGTGCTGCGCGAGCCCTCGCTGGTGCGGGCCTTCTCGTACCTGCTCGAGCACTCGCCGCCACACGTCCACTGGGTCGTCTCGTCGCGCGGCCTGCCCGAGCTGGGCCTGGCGAAGCTGAAGCTCACCGAGCAACTGGTGGTGCTCGACAGCCGCGACCTGAGCCTGGATGGCGAGGCCATCCGCGAGCTGGGACAGCGCCTGTGTGACACCGAGCTCGCGCCCGATGATGTCGAGTACCTGCTCTCCCGCACCGAGGGATGGGTCGCCGGCGTGAAGCTGGCGCTGCTGTCGGTGGGCGAGCACGCGAACGTGGGTGACGCGCTGCGCAAGAACATTGGCTCCAACCGGGACGTGGCGCGGTACCTCGCGGACGCGGTGCTGCGCGAGCAGAGCGAGGAGGTGCATGAGTTCCTGGTGCTGAGCTCGGTGGTGGACCAGCTCAACGGGGAGCTGTGCAACGCGCTCTTGGGCATCACCCATGGCCCGGCGTTGCTGGCGAACCTCGAGCGGGCGCAGCTCTTCATCCAGCCGCTCGACTCCCAGCGTCAGTGGTACCGGTACCACGCCCTGTTCCTCGACTTCCTGAGGACCCAGCTCGCGTGCGACTTCGGCGACCGCATCCCCTGGCTGCATCGGGCGGCGAGCGCGTGGTTCGCCGAGCACCAGCGGCCCGACGAGGCGCTGAAACACGCGTTCGCCTCCGGCGACCGGAGCTGGTGCCTCGAGCTCACGGCGCGCTGCGCGGAGGCGTGGATGCGCGAGGGGGAGATCGCCTCCGTGCTCCACTGGACGGAGAAGCTGACGGCGGAGGAGGTCATCCGCTCGCCGGCGATCTGCGTGGCGCGCATCGCGTGCCTCATCCTGTCCCGGCGCTATGCGCAGGCCTCCTCGGCGCTGCGGGACGCCGGGCTGCGCCTCGCGGCCGCGCATGCCACGTCAGAACCGGAGCGCGAGCGGCTGTCGAAGCAGCTCGAGCGCCTCACGCTGTTCCACTCCATCCTGTCCGGCGCGGCCCCGGGCTCCGGCCTCGAGCTGGACGCATGGCCGGGCCATGAGGATCCGGACATCTTCATGGCGAGCGCGCTGCTGGCGGCGAAGGCCTACCAGGCGCTCCGGATGAACAGGTTCGATGCGATGCGCCGGCTCGCGCTGAGCGCGCGCGAGACGCTGCGGGGACTCAACAGCCCCTTCATCAACGGTTACACGGACGTCCTCATCGCGCTGGCGGACCGGGCGCAGGGAAACCTCAAGGAAGCGGCGGAGCGGTGCGAAGCGGCCTTCGCGCAGGCCAACCGCGGCCGGCGCAACCAGGTGTGGGTGAACGCGGCGACGGCACTGGCCAACGCCCGTTACGAGCAGAACCGGCTCGACGAGGCCGAGGCGCTCTGCACCGAGGTGCTGCCACTGCTGCCGCAGGCGCCCGCGTTCGAGACCTTCGCGATGGCCTACCTCGTGCTGGTCCGGATCAAGTCCATCCGCGGGAGGTACACGGAGGCCTGGCAGCTCCTGGACTATCTCCACAGCGTCCTCGAGTGCGGCCACCAGACGCGCTTCCTCGCCCATGTCTGCGGCGAGAAGATCCGGCTCAGTCTGGTGGAGCAGGCGCCGGAGCGCATGAGGGCGGTGGCGCTGGAGTTCGGCCTGGGCGAGCGCATGCGGCGCGGAGAGTGGAGTGAGCGGCGCTTCTACGACGAGACCTGGGAGCGGCTCGGGCTCGCGCGGGCGTGGGTGCTGATGGCGCGCGGGCGGCACGGCAAGGCGCACGCGCTGCTGGAGACGCTGCGAGCCAGCGCCCATGACGTGGGCTACGTGTCCCGGGAGAGCGCGCTGCTCGCGGCGATCGCGGTGTGTCACTGGAGGGCCGGAGATCCCACGGCGGCGTTCGCCGCGCTCAACCGCGGCATCGCGCTGGTGCAGCGGTTCGGCTTCAACCGCGGCGTGTTCGACGAGACGCCGGGGCTGCAGGAGGTCATCGCCGCGGCCGCCACCCAGCGCAAGCTGAGCCACGTCCTGCCCTCCCGGTACACCGAGCGGTTCCAGGACGTGCTCTCGGCGGGGATGGGGGGGCCGCGGGAGTTCGCGGACCCGCCCAGCGCGCCGCTCGAGCCACTCACCGAGCGCGAGCTCCAGATGCTCAAGCTGCTCGCGCAGGGGCTGAGCAATCAGGAGATCAGCGAGCGCTCCAACGTGGCGCTCTCCACCACGAAGTGGCACCTGCGCAACGTGTTCGCCAAGCTCGACGTGACCACCCGCACCGCGGCCATCGTGAAGGCCCAGGAGCGGCTCCACCGGAACCTGTGATCAGCGCGTCGCCTGCTGGAAGGTCCGGATGACGTCGTTGATGCGCCGTCCACTCGGATCTTCCTTGCGGGAATCCGCGACCACCAGCAACACCTTCCCGGAGACGATGGACGAGCCGACGGCGCTGCCCACCAGCTCCCAACCCGCGTCCTCTGCCTTGCGTGCCTGCTCCGCCTCCGAGAAGTCGCACACGGTGGCGTCCAGGCCGGCCACCCGGCCCGCCACGCACTTGCCCCCGGGCAGCTTCTCGCCCACGTCCTTGAACTCGCCCGGCGTGTGGCCCGCCTTCTTCCACGCGGCGATGACATCCTCGCCGCCGCTGCTGCATGCCGCCAGCAGCAGCAATCCCAAGCACGAGAGCCCGCGTCGCATGCTCAATCCCTGTCCTTGAACTTCTTGTGCTTGTGTTTGTGCTTGTGCTTCATGTGCCTGTGCCTGTCGTGCTCCTCGTAGCGGGCCGGTGCCGGGTTCACGTTCACCTCGACGCCAACGGCGGGCACGTTCACGTTCACCTGTACCACTGGGCCGTGGTACCCGCGCGGAGGAGCCCTCGTCACCACCGGGCGTGCATAGTGCCACGGCCGGTAGATGATGTTCACCTGCACCAGCCGCGCCCTGTCGCGCGTGTACACCTCCGGGTATTCGTCCGTGTAGTAGTACACGTCCTCCTGCTCCTCGAAGTCGTGGCGCGGAGGCGGCGGGTAGTAATGGGAGTGCGGCCCGTCGTGGTAGCAGTACGCCACGTCGTCCTCCCGGGAGTCCTCCCCGAGGACGACGTTGATGACCACCGGATGGTGCCCATAGTACGAGTGGCGCGGCCCGTCGTACCCGAAGGGCGTCGGGTCGCCGATGAAGAAGTACACGTCGCCGTGTTGCCGGTAGAGCACCGGCGCATGCACCGGCGACGCGGCATGCACGTGCACTGCCTGAATGTGGCACAGCCCTCCCTCCGGCTGGCCGGTGCGTGGGTGCGGCCCCGCGTACTTCACCGGCTTCGCCTCGCTCACTCCCGCACCGGCGAGCGCCAGCAGGAGCGCCCAGCCCATCAAGTCCATCCGTGCCATCTCACCCTCCGTGAGGCGCGCAGACTACGACGGATGGCGTGAAGGAGAAGAGACGCCCAGTGGCCCCTGCTGCCTGGGGTTGCAGCGCCACTGCACGCGTGCCCGCCTGGTTGTACGGCCCGCGTGGAGGCGGACATCTCGACGGTGTTCACACGGCGCCCCCCTCGTTCCAGGATGCGGCCCGCACCCCGCTTTCTCTCCCACGCGCGTCTCGATGGATCTCCTCGTCTCGCACACCGCGCTCCGCCGTCTCCTGCTCTGGCTCCTCGGGCTGCTCACCGGCCTGGGGTTGGCCGTCGAGCTCGCGTACGCCCGCTGGCGTTCGCCGGAACTCAGGCCGCTGCTCGGCTTCCTGTCGCTCAGCTATGAGCAGAACCTGCCCACCTGGTACGCCTCGGGGCTGCTGCTGTGTTGCGCGCTGGTGCTGGCGGCCATCGCGCGTGACGCGGTGCTCCGTGGCGCTCCCCTCCGCCGCCACTGGTGGGGGCTCGCCGCGGCGTTCTTCTACCTGTCCATGGACGAGGCGGTCGGCCTGCACGAGCACCTCGGTGAGTGGCTGGAACTGGATGGCGTGCTGTACTTCAGCTGGGTGGTGCCGGCGGGGGGCGCCGTCCTGGGATTCGGGCTGCTCTACCTGCCCTTTCTCGCGCACCTGCCCGCGAGGCCCCGCTGGCAATTCCTCACCGCTGGAGCCCTCTACGTGACCGGTGCCCTCGGCATGGAGCTGCCGCTCGGCTACTGGACGGAGCGGCATGGCAACGACAACCTTGTCTACGCGCTCATCGACCTCATCGAGGAGTCCCTCGAGCTGCTGGGGGTGAGCCTCTTCCTCGTGGCGCTGGTGGAGTACCTGGGGGCGAGGGTGCGCGTCTCGCTCGTGGCCCCCGAGCGCGAGGTGTCGTCCGGGCCATGAGTGCTTCCGTGGACAGGCCGTCGCCGTACATCGTGGGGCCGGTCTACGACTGGGCCTTCTTCCTGTTGCCGCCGCTTGGCGCACTCGCGCTGGGGGTGGCCATCTCGGGCACCTCCTTCAGCGGGGAGCCATTCGTGCTCTGGGGCCGCGAAAAGACCCTGGCCGGGCTGCTGGTGGGCTCCCTCATCCATGCGCACCTGGTGGCCGTCTTCTTCCGGAGCCATGGCAACCCGGCCCTCTTGCGACGCTTCCCCCTGCGCTTCCTCCTGGTGCCGGTGCTGGCGTGGGCGCTCATCCGTGGCTCCCCCATGGTGGCCGCCCTGGCCACCGTGCTCGCCACCTTCTGGGACGTGTGGCACTCGGGGCTCCAGACGTTCGGCTTCGCGCGCATCTACGATCGCAATGGGGGCAACCCGCCCGCCCTGGCCCGGCAGCTCGACTTCTGGCTCAACCACCTGCTCTACGCCGGGCCCATCCTCGCCGGGGCCACCATGCTGGACCACTTCCGCAGCTTCGATGCGCTCGAGGACGTGGGCCTGCCGTTCTTCACCGCCGTTCCGGCCTTCATGTCCGCCACCCACCGGGCGTGGACGCTCGGAGTCGTCACCCTCGGGGGCGCCTTCCTCGTCTTCTACGTGTTCGCCCACTGGTACCTGTACCGGCGGGGCTACCGGTTGTCGTTCTTGAAGGTCTTCCTGCTCGTCACCACCGGAGCCTGCTCCATCTACTCCTGGGGCTTCGACAGCTGGGGCGAGGCCTTCTTCATCATGAATCTCCTCCACGCCGTGCAGTACCTCGCCCTGGTGTGGGCCTCCGAGCAGGAGCGCATCCGGGAGAGGCTGCGGCTCGGCCAATGGCGGGCCAACAGGCCCGTGGCGGCCGCCGTCTTCCTGGGCTCGGTGCTCGTCTACGGCGTGGGTGCGGAGCTGCTGGATCCGGACCTGGAGAGCCTGTGGGCACTGACCCTCGTCGTGTCGCTCATGCACTTCTGGTACGACGGCTTCATCTGGTCCGTGCGCCGCGAGCAGGTGTGAGCATCGAGAGAACTCGTCTGCGCCCGTCGCCTTCACGCCGCGCGCGGCTCGGACTGCGCATCGGGGGGGGTTGAGCAGCGAGGGACATTCCGCTTCCTGACCGGGCAGCATCCGTTCTGGAGACAGGCCAGCAGATCGACCAGGCTGCTCTCCTCGAGCGCCCCACCGATGCACTGGAGCGTCTCCATCGACAGTTTGCTCCTCTTGGCCAGTTCCTGGAGCACCTTGAGCGCTTGCTCGCCCCTGGCATCCGGGAGGCGGGCCTTCTCCGGGCTCGCGCGGCGGCTCTGCCGGCAGATCGACCGCATGTCGATGGCCCCGCCAATGCCTACCTCGCGCGCATGGAGGATCTCCTTGCCAAGGTAGGAGATGAGGAGGGCCTGATCCATCCAGTCGATGATGCGCGACAGGGGATAGAGGGTGCGCAGCGTCAACCATCCGGGCTCCACCCGGGCCAGGTGCTGGATATCGAAGATGCCCAGCTCCTCGAGCCGCTCGGCGACCTGATCGGTGATGCCATTGACATAGCTGAGCGGCAGGGGCTCGGTGCCGGGCGCATCCGGAAGGAGGGCCTGCCGCAGCCGCTGATTGAGTGCCTTCATCCCCACCGAGGGAAACAGCCCGAGGGAGAAATACAGGAAGGCGGCCGCCACGCTCTGGCTCGGATGGAAGAAGCCGATGGAGCCCAGCACATAGCCCAGCACCATGAGGATGAGCGCCCGGAGGGCGGCGGACATGACGAACTCGGCGGAGAGGGCCGCCGTCCGGATGCGGAAGATGGCGAGCCCCAGGGTGTAGACGTAGATGCCGCAGCCGGCCAGCTCCAGCCCCAGCAGTCCGTTCGGGCTCATGCGGTCGAGCCCCCGGGTGACCAGCATCAGGGCCAGGCTGAAGAAGGGCACGGCGAGCAGCAGCGCCCCGAGGATGAATTGCCGGAGGTAGCCCTGCTGCTCGATCAGCTCGCCGCTCAGCTCCCGGCTGAAGATGGGAGGCAGGGTGCCATCGGCCCGCGTCTCCGCATACACGGCCAGGAAGGACTGGTAGCTCCTCACCTCCTCGCGCCGCACACCGAAGATGCGCTGGGCGCTCAACAGCCGGTAGCCCAGCAGGAGGAAGCTCGGCATCAGCGAGCCCACGAGCGCCAGGACCAGGTGGCGCCCTGTCACCTCCATCACCCGCAGCAACAGCCCCAGCCCCCCCACGATGGCCGAACTCAACAGCAGCAGCAGCAACACGCTCCAGCGCTCGCCCTTCGTGTTCGGCGAGCCTGTCGGCGGGTTCGTCCCGGCCACGGCTGCCGGTTCCGGGCTTCTTGATTCACGGTGATGACGCACGCTCGACCCCCTCTGACAGGGAATGGCGTCATGCCGTTTGTGACGTTTGTCCGAACCCTCTCCGGAAGCGCGCGTTCCCGGCGTCGTCGCCCGGCTCGTGGGCACCCGGGTTGGCGGCTCACCGGTCGGTCCCGTTCTTGAATTCATGCGTGAGCGGCTCTCCGCCCGGCAGCACCGTCGTGGGCACCTCGCTGCTCGTTGGGAAGGAGCGCTCCACCCGGGTCTCCTGCTCCGCGCTCCGCACCAGAGCCCGGCCCTCCTTGCGCGCGAGGGCTTCCTGCACCAGGCGGCCCAGCTCCCGCTGTCCGTGAGGGTAGGGAGCGGACGATCCCGTCAGGGCACACAGTTGCTCACGCAGCCGCAGGCCCCGGTCCGTGCGCTCCGCCACCTGCCACCGCAGCAGCTCCATGATGGCGGCATCCAGCGCCGGGGGCACTTCCGGGCGGTGCGTCGAGGGCGGCACGAGGAAGGGCGGCGGGGCGCCGCGCACCATGTCCGAGGCATCCTCCCCCTGGAAGACACGCTGTCCCGTGAGGGCCTCGTGCAACGTGAGCCCGAGCGCGAAGAGATCCGCCCGCCCGTCGAAGGCCTGGCCTCGTGCCTGCTCCGGTGCCAGGTAGCCCAGCTTGCCGCGCACCCGGTCGGCCTGCGTGAGCCGGACGTGAATGGCCGCGCGGGCCACGCCGAAGTCCCCCAGCTTCACCTCGCCGATGCGCGACAGCAGGATGTTGGGTGGATTCACGTCCCGGTGCACGAGGTTGAGCGGCAGGCCCTCGCTCGAGGTGCGCCCGTGCACGTAGTCGAGCGCCTGGCCCAGCTCGGCCCCGAGGTACGCCACCACCGTCGGCGGCAGCGGCCCGTGGCTCTTGAGCAGCTCGCGCAGGGACATGCCCTCGATGTGCTCCATGGCCATGAAATAGGTGTCTCCGAACCGGCCCACGTCGAGCACCTGGACGATGTTGGGGTGGTTGAGCAGCGAGCCCAGCTCCGCCTCCCGGCGGAACAGCGTCACGAAGTCCTCGTCCTCGGCGTAGGCCGGGAGGATGCGCTTGATCGCCACCTGCTTCTCGAAGCCGCCCTCGGGGCTGTAGGTGGCGCGGAACACCTCCGCCATGCCGCCCACGCCCAGCCGCTCGTGGAGGAAGTACTTGCCCACCAGCTCCTTCTCTCGCACGGCGTGCAGTGCCTGCTCGGCCCGGTGCGTGAGGTAGCCGGCCACGAGCGCCGACAGCCATCCGATGACGAAGTAGTAGACGGCCCGCAGAATCACCAGCTGCGGTGTGAAGATCAGGGGAATGGGCTCGGCCAGCCGGGGCCAGGCCAGCAGGAAGTAGAGCAGCACCGTCTGCGCCGCCACGAGCCCTCCCGCGAAGAGCGCCAGGCTGCGCTTGCCCCGCAGCGCCGTGAACACGATGGTCCCGGTCCAGAGCACGGCCATGGGGTTGCCCAGCGCCTGCTCGGCGGTTCCGAAGAGGGTGTCGCAGACGAAGAGGAAGGCCCCGGTGGTGGTCTCCAGGACGACGTTGACCCAGTAGATGGCGGGGTGGAACCAGCCTCGCCGCAGCATCCGGGACAGCACCCCGTAGTAGACGGCGAAGACGGCACACAGGCCCGCCACGGACAGGGCGCGGGGCCAGCCGATGAGTGGGCTCATCCCAAGCGTGGAGACGATGAAGAGGCAGGACACCCGGCTGATGAACCGGGTGACCGCGGCTTCACGGGCGATGGCGTCCGCCCGGAAGTGCTCGGCGAGCAATTGTGCACCGAGCGGCGCCGCGCTACCCGGAGGGTCGGAGTGAGGCATGGGAAGCCCCATTGTCTCGCAGCCAGCCGTGGCGGCAAGGCGAATCCCGGCGCCCGGCTCGAGCAGCTCGGCCGGACCGGATCTCTGAATGTCCTACCCGGCGTTCAATCCGGCCCGCGTGGGGACCTCCGCGCGCCCCCGTCCACGGAGGATGGGACGGGGGCGCACGGAACGTCGCTGGAGACTTCGCGCCGCGGACTAGTGGAAGTCCGGCGCGACGCGCATCGGCGTGAAGAGGGGCCGGACGGTGGACGAGGCCTTCGTGGCGCCTTCCACCTCATCCTTGAACAGGTTGTAGAGGATGTCGGCGCTCTTGCGGAGATCCTCGACCGGAGCGCCCTCGTTGATGCCGTGGTAGTTGATGGGCGGCCCCATCTTCTCGGTGAACAGCGCGCCAGCGGCGATCAGGTTCGTATTGCCCTTGGCATCCGTTCCGCCACCGATGGCCCACCGCGGGCACTGCTCGCCGAGGGCCTTCTCGAACGCCGAGCTGACGCGCTGGAACGCATTGCCCTCCGGGAGCCGGACATCGGGCGGGTACGAGGTCGTCGTCTGGAACCCGAGGGTGTAGTCAGCCTCCTTGGGGAACTCCTGCAGCAGCTTCGCGAAGGTGTCCTGGAAGACGCTCTTGGACGCCTTGCCTCCCACCAGGCCCTCGGTCTTCTTGTCCCACGCCACGCTGTGGTGGCCGAGGGCATAGCGGATGTCGATCTGCACCCGCGCGGCGATGTCGGGAGCGCCCGCCGGGTTGGTGTAGAAGCGGGTCACGGCATAGGTCGTCCCGTTGCCCGCCGTGAAGACCTCATCGTCGCGCTGCAGCAGCTCCGGGTGGTGCTCGCCGAAGACCTTGGTGCCCCAGCTCCAGGTGATGAACCGGGCCAGCTCGCTGACTTCATTACGGGCCAGGTGCTTGCCCACGCCCACCTGGGCGCTCAAGAAGTTGCTCAGGGAGATCAGCGGGTTGGCGCCCTCCTCCCGGTTCTCGTCCGGTGCCGAGCCGTGCTGCGCGCCGCTCACCTTGGTGGTGAGGACGAGGCCGTTGTTGGCCAGGTCCGACCTGTCCACGGTCAGCTCGGCCCGGCGATAGGCGGGATCGTCGAACCCGTGGCCCTTGTACAGGGCCTCCACCTGCTGGGCGAAGCTCTCGAGGGCCTGCGGCGAGTCCGAGCGGATGACGGCGGTGGCCGAGTCGGGAATCTGGTTCGCGGGCCCCTGGGGGGTGTTGAGCGACTCGATCCACACGCCCGTGGGCGTCGTGGTGCCGCGCTTGATGGTGAAGACGGGGCGCTCAATTCCCTTCTCGGCGCGGATGCACCACATGGCGTCGAAGATGACCCCCAGGTCCGGGTTCTCCTCTGGCTTGTCCTCCAGGTAGTAGGGCATCGCCATGTCGGTCTCCTCCGAGGTGTCGAAGAGGACCTCCAGGGTGACGCCATTGAGCTTGGAGTCGCCGTCGTATTGCCGGGCCACGGCCTTCAGGACGTTGAAGGCGATGAGGGCGGGGCCCTTGTCGTCGATGGAGCCGCGGCCGACGTAGAACTCCTGCGCCCTGCCGAAATAGGTCCGTTGCTCCTTCACGAGCTTGAAGGGCTCCCAGCCCGCCTGCGTCCCCGGCGGCACCGTGTCCAGGTGGCTGCTCAGCGCGACCCGGCGCGGCCCCGAGCCCACGCGCACGCCGAAGAGCCAGTACTCCTGGCCATTGATGGTCTTCTTCCACTCGAAGGGCACCAGCTTGTGCACCTTCTGCTCCGCGTTGAACTGCTCGACCTGGAGCCGCACCTCCTCCTGGATTTTCTGGAGGTTGGCCACGGTCTCGGCCTCGCTCTGGTCCGCCCCACGGTAGGTCCGGGCCGCGACGAACTTCGAGAGGTCATCGAACAACTTTTCGTCGATGTAGCGGTGGAGCTGTTCGAGCCCACCCTCCGACGGCTCATCCGGCGGATCCTCTGTCGGAGTACACGTGCAGGCAAATCCTAATAACACCAAGAAGGCAAGCCGAGTTCCAAATCCAGACATGTCATTCCTTCTGTTCATACGAAGCACACACTCCTCCTTCGCGGGCCGGGAAGTAGCCACACGAGGCATGGGGCCTCATAGCAGGAACAGAGGCATTGTTGCGTGTGAGACGCATGGGCGGAACGAGGCCCTGTCGCGTGCGTGGGCGTGACATGGCGCGGCAGCCGAAGGGCTGGCGAGGCCCCGGGGGCGTGCACCGGATGTGCTGATGCCGCGGTGCGCCGTCGGCACCGCGGCCGCGAGGCACTCGCCGGCCTGTTTCCCGTGGGGCTCAGGCCTCCGGAAGGGAGGGGGCCTTGGGCCAGTCGAGCTCGGTCTGGGCGATGACGGCCACGGCGTTGGTGAAGCTCCTGAGGGAGACGGCGGCGATGATGTCGACCACCTCGGCGTCGGTGAGGCCCGCCTCACGGGCGCGGGTGAGCTCGCCGCCCGCGCCGTGGCCGCCGGTGCGCACCACGCGGCGAGCCAGGGCGAGGATGGCGTTCTCGCGAGCGTTGACGCCGGCGCCCACGCGCGCCGCGTCGATGTCCTGCTCGCTCAGACCGGCGGACTTGCCGATGGCCGAGTGCGCCGAGATGCAGTAGCCGCAGCCGTTGAGTTCGGAGACGTGAAGGCTGAGCTGCTCGCGCTCGCGGCGGGAGAGGGTGTTGCCGCGCGACAGGGCCTCCTCCCAGGAGAGCATGGACTGCAGGGCACCCGGAGAGTGGCCGATGGTGGCGTAGAGGTTGGGCACGCGGCCGAGCTTCTTCTGGAGGGACTGCAGCAGGGGCTGGGTGGAGGAGGGGGCGGAGTCGGCGGTGGGGCTGGAAATGCGGGACATGGTGTGCTCCAAGGGGCGGCGGGAGCGGCCGGAAGTAGCCGGTTCACGCCGCGACACCCAGGAAGGTCTCCAGCCCCGCCTGCATTACAGCCGCTTCGACGGCGGGGCTCGCCGGGCCTCGCGTGCAACGCGCGGTGTCCATGTCGACCCGTCCGCTCCGGTGCGCTTGAGGGTAGCTCAATCCTTACATGACCCACATTTCCGGGTGTGGGCGTGTTGTCCGGGTGGATCATTCCCAATACACGACATGGAATGTTTCTCATTTCTTGAACATATTCCCCGGCGGCTGTGGCCCGTGAGGCAACAGGCCTCTGGTGGGGCCTTGTCGCACCGTTCGCGAGGGCAGTTCATCGTCGGCTGGTGGACGGTGTATTCACCTGTTCTTCCGGGAGAAATGGCAACCATTACCCTGTGTTGGCAGGTGAGTGTTCGCTGGCGTCCACTGGTGAGGCTTTGTATTTGGCCCTGGTAGGCGGGCACGCTCGGTTTCCCGTATTCCCTTTCATCTCAATTACGCGCAGTGCTCCTGATTCCTTGCACCCATCAAGGAATCAGGGAGGCGGGGGCGGAGTGGGGGGGCGGGTCCGAGCCGTCTCGAGCAGATGGGGGAATCACACCATGCCACTCGCCACGCAGGTGCTGCCGCGGTGGCTGCTGTCCCACGAACCCCACCTCGAGCCCGAGGAGCGCGAGCTGCTGGAGTTGCTCGCGACGGAAGAGGCGAGGGGCTTGTACCGCGCACGCGGCATCGCCGCTGGCGCGCCGTCCTGAAGGGACGGCGATTTCTAGAGAAGGGGGGAGTGCTTTGGAACTGGATCGCGAGCGGCTGCTCGCCACCTTCGCGGAGGAGTCGGAAGAGCTCCTGACCGGAATGGAAGAGATTCTCGTCTCGCTGGAGGAGCATCCGGACCAGGAGCGGCTGCGGTCCATCTTCCGGGGCGCGCACTCGGTGAAGGGGGCGGCGGGCGCGCTGGGCTTCTCCGGAATGACGGACGTGGCGCACGTGCTGGAGGACGTGTTGGAGACGCTGCTGGAGCGGCGTCTGCCGGTGTCCGACGAGCACGTGACGCTGCTGCTGGCGGCGGTGGACCGGCTGCGGGAGTTGTTGCGGTCGGTGCTGGAGGGTCGGGAGCGGCCGGCGCAGGAAGACGCGGGGCTGGTGGCGCGGCTGAGGGCCTGCTGTGAGTCATTGCGCCAGCAGGAGTCTCCCCGGGGGGTATACGCCGGGCCGGCCGGGGAATCGGCGGTGGAGCTGGGAGGGCGGCGCGGGCGCACGCTGCGCGTGGACGTGGAGAAGCTGGACCGCATCGCCATCCTGACGGGAGAGCTGGCCATCGCGCGCACGCGGCTGGCGCAGGTGCTGAGCACGGGCACGGCCGAGGAGGCCCAGGAGGTGCACCACGAGGCGGACCGCCTCCACGAGGAGTTGCAGGAAGAGGTGATGCGGGTGCGGATGGTGCCCGTGGGTCCGCTCTTCCGGCAGCACCTGCGCACGGTGCGCGACCTGACGCGGATGGAGCGCAAGTGGGCGCGGCTGGTGTTGGAGGGCGAGGACGTGGAGGTGGACACGGCGTTGGTGGAGGGTCTGCGCGAGCCCTTGCTGCACCTGGTGCGCAACGCGGTGGACCACGGGTTGGAGACGCCGGAGGAGCGGCGGGCGGCGGGAAAGGAGGCGTGCGGCACGCTGGTGCTGAGGGCCTTCCATGAGCCGGGCTCGCTGGTGGTGGAGCTGTCCGATGATGGCCGGGGTCTGCGCTACGCGCGGCTGCGGGAGAAGGCGCGCGAGTTGGGGATGGAGCCCGGGCGGATGACGGTGGAGGAGCTGGAGGAGCTCATCTTCCTGCCGGGGCTGTCCACGGCGGAGGCGGTGACGGAGGTCTCCGGGCGCGGGGTGGGCATGGACGTGGTGCGCCGGAGCGTGGAGGCGCTGCGGGGCCTGGTGACGTTGCGCAGCGAGGAGGGGAAGGGCACCACGGTGAAGCTGCGGGTGCCACTGACGCTGGCCTCCATCCAGGGCTTCTCGGTGGGCGTGGGCGAGGAGACGTACGTGTTGCCGCTGGCGGCGGTGCGCGAGTGCCTGGAGTTGCCCGCGGATCGCCACGGGCAGTCCGGTGCCGGCGTCTTGAGTCTGCGAGGCCGTTCGCTGCCCTACCTGCGGCTGCGCGAGGTGCTGGGGGTGGAGGGCCCCGTGTCGGCCCGGGAGAGCGTCGTCGTGCTGGGCCACGGTGGGAGCCGGGCGGGCCTGGTGGTGGACGCGCTGTATGGCGAGGGCCCGTGCGTCCTCAAGCCGCTGGGCCGGCTCTTCCGCCACCTGCCCGGCGTGTCCGGCTCCACCATTCTCGGCAGCGGTCGCGTGGGGCTCGTCCTGGACGTGCCCACCCTGCTGCGCACCGCCATCCGCCAGCGGGCCGCCATGGGCTGACGCCCTGCTGGCCTGGATCCTCCAACCGCACGAAGGAAGACCATGCTTCTCAAGAACTTCACCATCGCCCGCAAGCTGCAGCTCGGATTTGGACTTCTCGTCGCGTTGCTCGCCGCCGTCATCTGGAGCTCCTACGTCTTCTTCCGGATTCTGGTGGGCAATGATGGGTATTACCGCTCCCATGAGGTGCGGCTGGAGCTGCAGTCCCTCGGCGTCAACGTGATGGACATGGAGCACCGGGCGCTGGAGTACGCCTTCACGGGCAACGAAGACATCCTCGAACTGTTGCCCCAGCGTCAGGCCGCGTTTCTCGAGTCCCATGCCCGGCTGAATGTGCTGACGGCCAAATACCCGCGTGAGCAGGAGTTGCTGCAACAGCTCGTGGACCAGTACCAGCAGAAGTTCCTCCCGCACCTCGAGCGCGAGGTGGCGCTGCGCCGGGATGTGGACGCGGGCCGTGTCCCCCTGGAGCAGCTCGTCGAGTACGTGAAGGAGGACAAGGGAGGAAAGAGCATGGAGCGCATGTCCAGCACATCGGCTCTCTTCCGGCAGGAAGTGCTGGAGCAGCGCCGCCGCCTCCTGGAGGAAACCGACGCGCAGACGTTGTCTGTCTCCCGGATGCTGGTGACGGGAGGCGTGGTGGGGCCGGTGCTGGCGATGCTGCTGGCCTGGCTGCTGTCGCGCAGCATCGTCCGGCCGCTGAATGAGGCGATGGGGCTCACCAGCAAGCTGGCCTCGGGAGATCTCACCACGGCCATCGAGGTGCGCGGGCGGGACGAGGCGGCGCGAATGATGGAGGGGATGAGGGAGATGGTGCGGCGCTTCGGCAGCGTGTTGGGAGAGGTGCGGGGAGCGGTGGGCTCGCTGTCGGGAGCCTCGGGGCAGGTGGCGGCGGCGGCGCAGGCGCTGTCACAGGGCACCAGCACGCAGGCGGCCTCGGTGGAGGAGACGACGACGAGCCTGGAGCAGCTGAGCGCCTCCATCAGCCAGAACGCGGAGACGAGCAGACAGTTGGAGGCGATGGCGGTGAAGGGAGCGGCGGACGCGCAGGAGAGCGGACAGGCGGTGAACGAGACGGTGGAGGCGATGGCGGCCATCGCCGAGCGCATCTCCATCGTGGAGGAGATTGCGTACCAGACGAACCTGCTGGCGTTGAACGCGGCGGTGGAGGCGGCGAGGGCGGGGGAGCACGGCCGGGGCTTCGCGGTGGTGGCTTCGGAGGTGAGGAAGCTGGCGGAGAGGAGCCAGAAGGCGGCCAAGGAGATAGGCAGCCTGGCGGGCAGCAGCGTGAAGGTGGCGGAGCGCTCGGGGAGGTTGCTCAAGGAGCTGGTGCCGTCGATTCGCAAGACGGCGGACCTGGTGCAGGAGGTGGCGGCGGTGTCGCGGGAGCAGGCCGGTGGAGTGGCGCAGATGAACCGGGCGATGGTGCAGGTGGACCAGGTGACGCAGCGCAACGCGTCGGCGGCGGAGGAGCTGTCGTCGACGGCGGAGGAGCTGGCGGCCCAGGCCGAGTCGTTGCAGCAGATGATGACGTTCTTCCGGGTGGTGGAGTCGGGGTGGGCGGTGCAGGGGATGGCGCCGCCAGCGCGCTCGCTGAGGCCCGCACCGGCGCACCTCCCGATGCCGCCCGCCACGCAAGGGCTCAAGGCGGTGGCGCAGACGCTGCCGACGCAACTGCCGACCCCGTCATTCCCGGCGGTACCCGAGCGCGCGTCGTTCAGCTCGGACCACGACTTCAAGCGCTTCTAGGGGTTCTCCATGTTCCAAAACGTCAGCATCACTCGGAAGCTGCAGCTCGGGTTCGGCACGTTCGTCTCGCTGCTCGCGATGGTCACCTGGGGAACCTTCTTTCTTTTCCAGGCGCTGGTGGAGTCGGCCGTGAACGACTACCGCTCCTACGAGAGCCTGTTGGAAGTCCGAAGCATGGGCGTTGCCCTGATAGATCAGGAGGCCCGGCTCCAGGGCTTCGCGCTCACCAGCGACGAGACCTTCCTCGAGCTCGTGCCTCAACGGCAGTCCGAGTTCCTCGCCAGCCACGCGAAGGTGAAGGCGCTGACGACGGACAACCCCCACCAGCAGGAACGGCTGCAACAACTGCTGGACCAGTACCAGCAGAAGTTCCTCCCCTACGCCGAGCGCGAGGTGGCGCTGCGCCGGGATGTGGACGCGGGCCGTGTCCCCCAGGAGCAGCTCGTGGCGTACGTCAAGGACGCCCAGGGGCAGAAGCTCGTGGCCTCCATGCGGGAGCTGGCGAACGCCATCCGCCACGAGGAGCAGATCCAGCGCGACCAGCGGGGCGAGATCTCCAAGAGGGGGGTGGACCTGGTGAAGTTCATGTTGGCGTTGGGAGGCGTGTTGGGGCCGGTGCTGGCGGTGCTGCTGGCCTGGCTGCTGTCGCGCAGCATCGTCCGGCCGCTGCAGGAGGCGGTGGGGCTCACCAGCAAGCTGGCCTCGGGAGATCTCACCACGGCCATCGAGGTGCGCGGGCGGGACGAGACGGCGCGGATGATGGAGGGGATGAGGGAGATGGTGCGGCGCTTCGGCAGCGTGCTGGGAGAGGTGCGAGGAGCTGTGGGCTCGTTGTCGGGAGCCTCGGGGCAGGTGGCGGCGGCGGCGCAGGCGCTGTCACAGGGCACCAGCACGCAGGCAGCCTCGGTGGAGGAGACGACGACGAGCCTGGAGCAGCTGAGCGCCTCCATCAGCCAGAACGCGGAGACGAGCAGGCAGTTGGAGGCCATGGCGGTGAAGGGAGCGGCGGACGCGCAGGAGAGCGGACAGGCGGTGAACGAGACGGTGGAGGCGATGGCGGCCATCGCCGAGCGCATCTCCATCGTGGAGGAGATTGCGTACCAGACGAACCTGCTGGCGTTGAACGCGGCGGTGGAGGCGGCGAGGGCGGGGGAGCATGGCCGGGGCTTCGCGGTGGTGGCCTCGGAGGTGAGGAAGCTGGCGGAGAGGAGCCAGAAGGCGGCCAAGGAGATAGGCAGTCTGGCGGGCAGCAGCGTGAAGGTGGCGGAGCGCTCGGGGAGGTTGCTCAAGGAGTTGGTGCCGTCGATTCGCAAGACAGCGGACCTGGTGCAGGAGGTGGCGGCGGTGTCGCGGGAGCAGGCCGGTGGAGTGGCGCAGATGAACCGGGCGATGGTGCAGGTGGACCAGGTGACGCAGCGCAACGCGTCGGCGGCGGAGGAGCTGTCGTCGACGGCGGAGGAGCTGGCGGCCCAGGCCGAGTCGTTGCAGCAGATGATGACGTTCTTCCGGGTGGTGGAGCCGGGGCGAGTGCCGCAACCGGAACACGTGCCGGGTCCCGCCCCGATGCATCCTCCCGTGCATTGGCCCGCGCGGGGACTCAAGGCGGTGGCGCAGGTGCTGCCGATGCAGATGCCGCCCACTCCGGATCACGACTTCAAGCGTTTCTAGGTGGAAGGACCTCCCCCATGATCACGAACACGAATCCCCTCTCCGAGGTCACCCGTCCCGCGCAGTACCTGGGTTTTTCCCTGGCCGGCGAGACGTACGCCATCGAGCTGCTGCGCATCCGGGAGATCATCGAGCACGTGCCCATCACGCGGGTGCCTGGAATGCCTTCCGCCGTGTTGGGAGTCATCAACCTGCGGGGCCGGGTGGTGCCCGTGGTGGATCTGGCGGTGAAGATGGGACTGGGTCCTCGGCCCATCACTCGCTGGACCTGCTTCGTCGTCGTCGAGGCCATGATGGACGGCGAGCGCACCACGCTGGGGCTGCTGGCCGACTCGGTCAGCGAGGTGCTCGACCTGGCGCCGGACGACGTCGAGCCGCCGCCCGCCTTCGGCACGCGCGCGCCGGTGGACTACCTGCGAGGCATGGGCCGGCAGGAGCAGCGCTTCATCCTCCTGTTGGACCTGGACCGGATGTTGTCCTCGGCGGAGCTGCTGGGCCTGGTGGGCGCCGCGGCCGGTGGGGGCGTATGAGGGCGGGAAGCTCCTCGGAGCCGGTCGTGTCCGGCGTGGGTCCGCTTCCGCTGTCGGAGCGGGAGTTCTCCCTCTTCCAGACGTTGGTGGAGCGGGAGGCGGGCATCCACCTGGGCCCCTCGAAGCAGGCGCTGCTGGTGGGGCGGTTGTCCCGGCGGGTGCGGGCGCTGGGGCTGACGTCCTTCGGTGCCTACTTCCGGTTCGTCTGCATGCGCGGCAACGAGGAGGAGCGGGTGCGGATGTTGGACTGCCTCTGCACCAACGAGACGCACTTCTTCCGCGAGCCGGGGCAGTTCGACTTCCTGCACCAGCGCGTCTTCCCGGAGTGGACGCGGCGGGCGGCGCAGGGACTGATGGCCAGGCGCGTGCGGGTGTGGAGCGCGGGGTGCTCGACGGGCGAGGAGCCCTACTCGCTGGCGATGACGTTGCTCTCGCACTTCCCTCCGGGCTCGGGATGGGAGTTGGAGGTGCTGGCGACGGACCTGTCCACCTGGGCGCTGGAGCGGGCGAGGCAGGGGCTCTGGCCGATGGAGCGGGCGGCGGGCATCCCCCGGCCCCTGCTGCGGACCTTCATGCTCAAGGGGGTGCGCAGCCAGGAGGGGTGGATGAAGGCGGGCCCGGAGCCGCGGGCGGTGCTGCGCTTCGCGCGCGTCAACCTGAACGAGGAGCACGGCTGGCCGGAGGGTCCTTTCGAGCTCATCTTCTGCCGCAACGTGCTCATCTACTTCGGGGCCCAGGCCCGCGCCCGGGTGTTGAGCTCGCTGCTGCGCCGGCTGCCTCCAACCGGCTACCTCTTCCTGGGGCACGCCGAGAGCCTCACCGGCAGCGCCGAGCCCGCTCGCTGTGTGGCTCCCAACATCTATTGCGCGAAGTCCCCGCAGCCCGTGAGTGGCGGCGGCCCTTCTTGACGGGTCCCTCACCCGCGCTTTCCGAGCGCTCTGTTTGCCATTGGATGAGTTGTCTCTCCTTGGATTGATCCAGGGAAGATTCAGGAGCTAGGCTTATCGGATGGATCAAAATTTAGGAACAGTCTCGAACACCGGGTCCGCCATGCGTCCGGAGTCGAGCGGAGCGGCGAAGTGGCCCTGGGAGAACCTCGTCTTCGAGGGAGGGGGCGTCAAGGGCGTCGCGTACTCTGGAGCCCTCCAGGTCCTCGAGGAGGAAGGCATCTACCCAAATCGCATCAAGCGGGTCGCGGGCGCGAGCGTCGGGAGCCTGTGCGCGACCTGGACCGCGCTGGGGTTCCCAGCGCAGGAGATGGCTAGAATCTTGAAGTCGACCGACTTCACCTGGCTCATGCAGGACGCCCGCATGGGAATGCTCGGCGGACTCTTCAACATCTTTCGTTCTTACGGGATGAACCCTGGCGCGCGCCTGCTCGAGTTCGTCGGAGAGCATCTCGCTTCGCGCACAGGCTCCAAGGACGTGACCTTCGCGCAGCTCCTCGAGCGGACCGGCCGGGAGCTGTGCGTGCCGATCACCAACGTCTCCCGGATGAACATCGAGTACTGCCATCCCAAGACGACGCCGAACATGCCGGTGCGGGTCGCCGTCACCGTCAGCATGTCACTCCCGGTGCTCATGCGGCCTTACCGGGTCTTCCGGACGCTCGGTACGGGCAGTGGTGCCTGGGACGAGGAAGACCTCTACACGGACGGCGGTGTTCTCAACAACTACCCCTTGCGCGCCTTCGATGGTTGGTGGCTCTCGATGCGTCCCGAGGACACCTTCCTGCGTCGGCTGCGGCCCTTCTCGCAGATCGAGCAGCTCGCCGATCCGGCGAAGACATTCTCTCCGCCCAACCCGGCGACGCTGGGGTTCACCGCGTTCAATGCCGATGACCAGGACATCACGTCCGCCTGGCTCGCCGACGGCGCCAGCCCGCCGCCCCGCCCGGATACCAAGCTCTCCCGGGCGCGCAAGGCGATAGATGTCGCCATCCAGAAGCGGGATGCCAGGGTCGCGGACCTGGAGAGCGCCTTCGGCAGGCTCCTGGAGGCCCTGGCGAACGTCGAGCGCAGCGGAGACGGGCGGATCAGCCGGAAGGAGTGCGAGGACCTCTTCACGAGCGGCAAGTTCACGAAAGATGACGCCATCCTGCTCTTTGGCTCGACCCACGTGCAGGACATCTTCACGCAGCTCGACGAGAGCAAGGATGGCTTCGTGGACATGGGGGAGTTGCAGAAGTTCATGGACGCGCGCAACGTCGACCTCACCACCCGCCTGCTGGGAGGCTTTCGGACGAGGAAGACCCTCTCCGTGGGCGACTTCTTGTCGGGCCTGCTCAACACCATCCTCGCCTCCAGTCAGCGCAAGGATATGGCGCCGTCGGATCGGGACCGCACGGTGCCGATCTACACCGACTACATCGGCACGTCGGACTTCCGCCTCATGCCGGCCGACTACGACTTCCTGGTGGAGTCGGGTGCGCGTTACACCCGGGCCTTCCTGGAGGCCTACGCGGCGCGGAGCCAGGTGCTCACGGCGGGCCGGAGCGGGTAGCCCGAAGGGCAGGCTCGGTTCAGCCCGAGACCCGCTTGAAGGACACCACGCTCTCCGCCAGCTCTGGGAAATCCAGCTCGCGCGCGAGCCGCCAGAGCCGCTGCCGGAACAGGGGCTCGGAGGGGAGGGGCTCCAGCGTACCCACCAGGATGAGGTTGCTGTACTGCGCGGTGCCTCTCAGCATCGCGCAGTCCTCGAAGGCGCTGGCGAAGGTCTCGATCCGCTTCGCCACGTCCCGTGGATCCTCCAGCGCGATGTTGAGCACCGCCACGCCCCCGAACGAGAGTCTGTGCCGGACATCCTCGAAGACGCGCGCTGCCTTCAGGTGGTCCGGAGTGCCACGGTCCGAGAAGGCATCGAGCAGGATGAGATCATAACGTGCGCCCTGCCGCGTCATGAAGCGGGAGCCCTCATCCACATGGATGAGCAGCCGGTGATCCTCGCGGACGCCGAAGAAGCGCCGGGCCGTATCCACCACCACCGGGTTGATCTCCACCACGTCGATCCGTGACCTGCGGGGCAGGAGCCGGTGCAGGAGCATGGGAAACGAGCCTCCGCCGAGGCCCACCACCAGGATTCGAGAGCGGCCCTGAGTGAGCGCGAGCCCGGCGGTGGCCACGCGCACGTAGCTGATGGGGACCGCCAGCGGATCGCTCTTGAGAATGGCACTCTGGAGGGTGCCCTCGGGGCTGTCGAAACGCAGCGAGCGCTGGTCGCCCACGTCCACGACGTACACGGGCCCGAAGGGCGAGTCGGCCTCGTGGACCACTGTTCCTGATTCGCTCACGAGCAAAGCGGTAGCACGGCCCGGAGTTCCAGGCGAGGGCGTGGGCACCGGGTCAGTTCACCCTCGACGCGATGAGGGCGATGTTGCGTGGGGAGAGGCGCGGTTCGAAGACCTGCAGGAGCTCCACCTGGAAGCCCATCTCCTCGAGGAGGAGCGCGCGATCGAGCAGAATCACGAGCTCCAGGGCCCTCGCGAAGCGATCCCTCAGCAGATGACAGAGGAAGATGCGCCTCGTCTCGGAGCGGACGGACGCTTCGAAGGAATTCAGTTCGGCTTCCGTCATGCCGGCATCGAGTCGCAGGCGCTCCAGGCGATCACGCGCATAGGCGGCGAAACTCCCGGCATAGAGCGCCTTGGGTGCATCCCCCGCCCGCACGAAGCCGAGAGCGGGAAACTTCCGCCTCAGCAGGAGATCGAGCGCGAACCGTTGCGCGTTGACGCGTTTCATCAGCGCGAACTCCGCCTCGCTCTTGTGGTGCCGTCCGCGCGTCGCCAGGAACAGGGCACGTCGGGTGATGGGAAGTGCATGCGCCTTGCCGAAGCGGGAGACAGGGTAATCCCGTGCGGCGTCCATCTGGTCGTAGCAACAACCAAAGTTCAGCAGGAGTCCTGCCTCCTGGCTCTTGCGAATCTGTGTCAGCGCGAGCGACCCGCAGGTGTGTAGACCAATCGAAACCCGCTCCTGCCCGGAAAAGAGCGGATCAATCCCGCCCTGCGGCCCGTCCTCGACGGAGGAGTGGATGAAACACAGCTTTTCCCGCGGCAGGCTCCGGGCCCTTCGCAGCCAGTCCCGGCCTTTCTCCTGCAAAGCGGCATCACGATCGATGCTGTGGAAGGTCCAATCGAAAGTCCTGACACAGAGGCGAGCGAGATGTCCCATGCCGCCACCGATATCGACCGCCTGGCGGATCGTCTTGGTTCTCGGCGCGAGCAGGGCGAGGACCCTCTCGATTTCATGGACCTTCTTGGCATTGAGTCCCTGCGCGTCCGCGGTCGTCAGACGTTGAACGCCTTCATGCCAGGGCAGCGCTGTCAGTTCTCGAAGAGCGAGCACGAGCGAATGCAGCGACCGGGGCGGCTCACCTGGAAGCTCCCCATCGTCCAGCCTCCTTTCGCCCTCTTCGTCGAGCGCTTCAGCGTAGGGCAGCCAGGATTCGAGGTAAGCGGCTCCGGACTCCGGCCAATTCTGGAGGATGGAACGTGACCAGAGCTCGGACCATGGCCTGAGCAGGTCGGTGAGCGCTGTCAGCCGATCTCGATGGTTCATCCTCTTCCACTTCACGCACCATGAACGAGCACCCGAATACTCGCCCGAGGTCAAGCGCTTCGTCGACAAGACGTTTCGCGGCGCCATCGTGACGGCCTGGTAGGTCGTTTGCGTGGAAGCCGGGGGTGTGGCTCCTGGGCTCGGAGCAGGCCCCATGGCCCGCCGCGCCTTTCCCAGGGGCCAGGTGGCCCTCGGGCCGGAGAGCGGCGAGCCGGCCGAGGGGCGTCTGGAGGTGTGGGGACCTGGATTCGTTCGTTCAGTCAGAGCCGGGTCCGGGTTAAATGAGCGGCCCAGAATGGTTCCCGCTGCATTGACGCTCCTGAACCGGCACCTCCCCCGTGGAATGGCGGCCCTGACTCTTCTGCTCGCCTGGGCGGCCGCCGCCGCTCCCATCAAACAGGTCCCCGAAGGAGGGCGCGCCATCCCCGTCATTCAGCAGGGGATCGTGTGTGGCCCGGTGGGCGGGGGGTGGTCGCTGTCGGCGGATGGGCGCTCCATCCGGCCGCCTTCCCCAGGCACCGAGGGGGCCGCGCGGACGCTCGATCTCAAGGTCGCGGAGGATACGTCTCAGTGCGCGTCGACCCAGGACATCGTCACCGTCATCGCCACCGGGCCCTTTCCGAGCATCGACGCCGCGGGGACGAGCTTCTTTCCGGACGATGGGCGCATCGAGCTGAAGGGACAGCGGCTCCAGGACGTCGCGGTGAGCTGGTTCGTCCCGGCGAAGACGGCGAAGAATGAGCAGGAGGGCCCCCGCGAAGGCATGGACCTCTGCCTCAATCCGTCTTCCGGAGCCAGGCAGTCCGAGTGCACCGTGCCCCTGGCGTCCGGTCTCCCCACGGATGCGGCGCTCTTCTGGATTCCGCCCCATGGCAAGCGGGGTCCCGAGGTGACGACCTACGATGCCAACGGCACCCTCGTGGCGCCCGAGTCCTTCCAGCTCCGGCCCGGCCGCATCATCCTGACCCGGCCGCTCTTCCAGCAGTCCAGTGGCGTGGACCTGTCCAAGGGGCCGGGCCGGGTGGTGGTCTCCCATCCCGAGGCGGTCGCCTCCGCGGACTGCGCTCCCGCCCGGTGCGAGCCCGCCGAGGAGGCCATCTCCATCCGCAACGTCACGGGCCTGGAGGCCCAGATCACCCTGCGCGTGCGGCTCGTCCCCCGCGTCCTGGTCGCCCGAGGGGACGCCTTCGACGCGACGGTGTCCGCCACGTTGCCCGTCCTGTCCTGTCCCCTGACCGCCGTGGAGGGCACGGTGCTCCGCGATGCCGCGGACCCGGCCCTGGTGGTGCGTCTGGATCCGTCCTGTGGGCATGAGCCCCAGGGCCTGCTCTGGACGGTCAATGGCGAGCGCGCCGTGGTGGGGCGTGTGGTGAAGGTCTCCGATGGCACCTATGTGCTCCTGCGCACGGGGGGCACCTCGTCCCAGCAGGTCACCATCTCGGCGGCCAGTTCTCCCCTCGAGCGGACCGTGGTCGCCTCGACGACCGCGAAGACACAGCCGCTGCCCTACCCACGCGTCCGTCTCGAACTGCCGGACCACGGTGCCCTCGACTTCATCCCCACCAATCGTCCCGCGCTCGTGCAGATCTCCGGCGCGGGAGAGCAGGGGCGCTTCGTGCTGCTCCCCATCGAAGGGGCCTATCGCGTCATCACCCAGGGCAACTCCATGCTCGTTCACGGAGACACGACCGCGGGGGGATTCGTGTCGCTGCGCTTCGGCTACCGGGTCCCCTCGCTCCCCGGCGAGCTGTCGACCGCGGACCTCGCGTACGTCGAGGAGCGCGTCCAGCGGGCGGTGCGAGAGGCCAGCGTCCCCACGAACGTCGCCCAGTTGATCGAGTTCGTCTGCGCGGACAAGGACGGCGTGGATCACTCCATCGAACCGAGCCGTCCCTACCGCATCAACTACGCCATGCGGCACACCTGCCGGGTCATCGTTCATCGCGAGCGGCTCAACCCCGAGGAGGGAATCCAGGAGATCATCCTGCGGATCGATGTCACCAAGCGCGACGGCGCCTCCCGGGGAGAGAGTCACGTCGAGCAGCGGATGCTGCTGCGGCCCGGAGGCGAGGAGCGCGTCATCCCCGTCCAGGGTGGCCTCGGTCAGTTCGATCGGATCCTGGTGCAGGTCGCGCATGTCGCCGACGAGTCCCGTTACGCCTTGAGCGCGACGGACCGGACGGGGCTTCCCTCGGCGCAATGGTCGGCCATCGTCGAGGGAGGCTTCCTGCGGCTCTATGCGACGGGCGCCGTTCCCGCGGGCCTCTACCGGGTGACGCAACCCAGTGGTCAGCTCACGCTCAACTTCGGGGTGCTGTCCCGGCTCGTACTGCTGAACGAGGAAGGACAGGAGCGGTTGCTGGGAATCGAGATCGGCCTCATGGGGCTGGGGCTCATTCCCCAGTCGGGCGACATCCACTTCCCGCCCACGTTGGCGCTCGTGGGCGGCGTGGGCCTGCGCGTGCCGATCGGCACGGGAGCGGCGGTGGGTGTCCAGGCGTGGATTGCCCACGAGTTCCGGGGCGACGTCACGCGCAACCTGAAGCCCGGCGAGGACCCGAACACCGACCTGCGGGTCCCCTCCAGCAAGTGGTCCTTCATGTTCGGGCCCAGCATTTCGATCGGCGACATCGGGTTCAACCTGTAGCGAGCCAGCGCCAGAGCCCACAGGAGCGGCCGGGCATTCACTCGGTGAGTGGGCCCTTTGTACCCACGGGCATCGCGCATGGACCCGAGCGGGGAAGGGGTTGCGAAGGCGCGCGGCTGGCGCTGGCGACGCTGCTTCCGGGGAGCATACAGTCCGCGCGCCCTGTCCGTTCACCTCCGAGCCCGAACCAGTCCCCGATGAGTCGAGCCGCCACGTTCCTGCTGCGCGTTGCCCTGATGACGGCGTGCCTGTTGCCCCGCCCATCGGTCCTCGCCGCCGAGGCGCCGCCGCCCGAAGCCCCATCCCTGGAGCACATGCATCACACGGCGTGGACCGAGCGCGACGGCGCTCCGGGTGATGCTTACGGTATCGCGCAGACGCCGGACGGCACGCTGTGGATCGGCTCGCAGTTCGGCCTGTACCGCTTCGACGGCGTGCGCTTCGAGCTCTATACCGCGCCTGACACGGGCCGCCCGCTCGCCGACGAAGTGTACCGCCTCTACACCAGCCGCTCGGGCGAGCTGTGGATGGGCCTGCAACTGGGCGGCATCTACGTGCTGCGCGAGGGCGTACTCACGCGCTATGGCCAGAAGGACGGCCTCCCTTCGAGCACCGTGAGCGACTTCGCGCAGGATCTGGATGGCAACATGTGGGCCTCCACCTCGGGCGGCCTGTACCGCTTCGACGGCCAGCGCTGGCAGGTCGTCGAGGAAGGCGGGCTGCAACGGAACAGCAACGTGCAGACCGTGACGGTGGACCCGCGCGGCACGGTGTGGGCGGCCACCTCGTTCCAGATTTTCACTCGGCCGCGCGGCGCGGCGCATTTCGCGCCGGTGTCGATGCCGCGCGACGCCACCGGCGGCGAGCGCAACCTGCTCGGCGGCATCAACGTCTGCGTGGATGGCGCGGGTGAGCCCTGGTTCGCCATCGTGACCGGGGGTCTCATGCCGCTGGCCGACCGTCAACGGTGGTTCGACGGCAAGAGCTTCGGCAGCGCGAGCGCTGGGACGCAGGGCCTGTGCCTGTTCGACCGCCAGGGCGGCGTGTGGATCGTGCTGGAGGAAGGCCTGGCGAGGC
This sequence comes from Cystobacter fuscus, assembly GCF_044360685.1. Classification (GTDB taxonomy): domain Bacteria; phylum Myxococcota; class Myxococcia; order Myxococcales; family Myxococcaceae; genus Cystobacter; species Cystobacter fuscus_C. The sequence goes on from NZ_CP043491.1 coordinate 5,269,596, forward strand.
TGCCGTTGGTGAGCGCGCTGGCCGGGGCGCCAAGGACCGAGTCGTTCGCGGACATGCAGCGCCCCGGCGCCGCCGTGCGCCTGAGCGGGAGATCCGTGAACGCTCTGCTCGAAGATCGCGAAGGCAACGTCTGGGTGCTCACCAACGCTGGCGTGGACCGCTTCCGCGGGAACAAGGTGGTGCCCGCGCTGCCCGAAGGGCCGCAATGGTCCAACGTCGCGCTCGCCCCCGCCGCCGACGGCGGGCTGTGGATTGGCACGAGCCGCCACGGCCTCTTTCTGCGCGACGCCTCGGGACAAATCCAGGGGCCGCTGGACGGCCCGGCGCCGCACACATCGATCATCGTGCTGCGCCGCGACCGCGCGGGCGACCTGTGGATCGGCAGGGTCGGCGAGTTGTGGCGCCTGGCTGGCGGCCAGCCGAAGGGCCAGCTGGAGCGCATGGCGCTGCCCGTCGACCTCAGCAAGCGGGGCAGCGCCGTGCAGGCCATCGCCGAGGACAGCGAGGGCGGCCTGTGGATGTCTTTCCGCGGCCTGGGCGTGCACCGCTGGAAGGACGGCCAATGGAGCGCCAAGGGCGGCGTGGCCGACCTGCCCAAGGACACGGTGGTGAGCATCGAGGCGGATCCGGCGGGGCGCGTCTGGCTCGGCTATTTCAACAATCAGCTCGCCCGCGTGGAGCATGGCCACGCGCGGATGCTGGGTCCGTCCGAGGGACTGCGGGTCGGCAACGTCGCCGCGCTGCGGCCCTGGGGTGAGCGGCTGTGGGTGGGCGGCAACGCGGGCGTGGCACTCTACGCGCAAGGCCGCTTCCACGCCCTGGTGCCCGCGAGCGGCCCCGACTTGCGCGGCGTGTCCGGCCTCGCGCAGACGGAGGAGGGCGAGCTGTGGATCCACGGTGTGGGCGGCGCGGTGCGCGTGCCGCGCGAGGAGGTGGAGGCCTTCGCGAGCGATCCCACGCATGCCGTGCAGGTGGAGCGCTTCACGGCGGACGACGGGCTGGAGGGCTCGCCCGAGCCGCTCGGCCCGATCCCCACCCTGCTGCGGGGGGAGGACGGCCAGCTGTGGCTGCCCACCACCACCAATCTCTTTCGTATCGACCCGCGGCGCATCGCGCGCAATCCGTTCGCGCCCAGTGTGCACATCGGAGGGGTGACGGCGGCGGGCACGGCCTACGCGGCCAGCGAGGGCCTGCGGCTGCCAGCGCTCACCACCGCCTTCGAGATCGACTACACCGCGTTCAGCCTCACCCAGCCCGAGCGCGTGCGCTTTCGCTACCAGCTCGAGGGCGTGGACACGGGCTGGCAGGAGGCGGGCAACCGGCGGCGCGCGTTCTACACCAACGTGGGGCCGGGCTCGTACCGCTTCCGCGTGACGGCCGCCAACAACGACGGCGTGTGGAACGACACCGGCGCCGTCTTCACCTTCACGGTGCGGCCGGCCTTCCACCAGACCACGTGGTTCTACGCGCTGTGCGCGCTGGCCGCCGCGGCGCTGCTGTGGGGCGTCTACCAGCTGCGGCTGCGCCAGGTGGCCGCGCAGCTGCGCGCGCGGCTGGAGGCACGCTCGCAGGAGCGCGAGCGCATCGCACGCGAGCTGCACGACACGCTGCTGCAGGGCACGCAGGGCCTCATCCTCAGCATCCAGGGCCTGGCCGCCGAGCTGCCCGAGTCGCACCCCACGCGCGGCAGGATCGAGGCGGTGCTGGACCGCGCCGACCAGGTGGTGGAGGAGGCGCGTGACCGCGTGCGCGACCTGCGCGCCGAATACACCGCCGCCCGGGATCTGCCGCGGGCCTTCGCTCTGCTGGGCGAGGAGCTCGCGAGCGAGCGCTCCACGCGCTTCGGTGTGCTCGTCAAGGGCACGCCGCGTGACATGCCGGGCGCCGTGCGCGACGAGGCCTACCGCATCGGCCGCGAGGCGCTGCTCAATGCCTTCGCGCATGCGCGAGCCCAGGCCGTCGAGGTGGAGTTCGTCTACGAGCCGGGTGCCTTCCTGCTGCGCGTGCGCGACGATGGCACGGGCATCGACGAGGAGGTGTTGGCGCAGGGCTCGCGGCCCGGGCACTGGGGTCTCGTGGGCATGCACGAGCGCGCGCAGCGCCTGGGCGGGCAGCTGGAGCTGTGGAGCCGCCCGGGCGCGGGCACCGAGGTGCAGCTGCGCCTGCCGGCGGTGATCGCCTATGCGTCGGTGGCGAGGCACAAGCCTCGGTGGTGGCGCTTCGACCGCCCGCCTCCGGCGCGATGAAGGGCCTTGCCAACAGCCGTGGGGCATGTGCCCCCACGGCCGCCGGAAGAGCTCCGGGTGCTTGCCTTATTTCAGCGGCAGGGACACATAGGACGGGCTGCTGCCTGGCGAGGAGAACTTCACCGTGGAGAAGTCCGGCGCCTTGTCCGCGTAGAGTGCATCGACGGTGTCGATGACGAGCGAGAGGCGATGGCCGCTGGGAATGTCATAGGCCGTCGCCGGGAAGTCCACGTCCACGGCATGCGGCTGGCCAGCGACGGCGCCTCGGAGCGTGACCGCGACGTGCGTGACGAGGCTCCCCGTCCCTCCCCAGTCCGAGTCATAGAGGTATGCGATGACCGTGGTCTGCCCGGAGTTGCTCGGAGTGACGGTGAGGTTCAGGTGCGGGGCTCCGCGCACGCGGCGCGGGCTCGTGAACCATTCCGACTGCCAGACGGCCGCCTTCGCCCGGTTCACTCCCGGAATCCACGCCGAGGGTGGCTCACCCGTGATGGCCTCCACGCCGTTGGTCAACAGCGCCACGCCTCCGTTGGCGACGGTGTCATCACCCGCGAAGATCGTCTTGCTCCAGCCCGTCTGCGAGCCCGTCAGGAGGTCGCCCTCGTTGCTCCACGCGTACACGTCACTCAGGTTGTAGCGCGTGGTGCTCGTCGAGACGGCGCTCCACGACGGGTACGACTCATAGAGGCTCTGGCCCCGGAGCTGGAGCTGTACCGGGTTTTCCGAGGCGATGCCCGTGTCCATGCCGCGCAGGTATTGGTCGAACCAACGGCGCGTGCTCGTCCAGGCGTCATTGGGAATGCCGAAGATGCCGGTCAGCTCGGCGATGGCATGGTCACCCGGGCGGAGTTCGAGCCGCTTCGGCCCCGCCAGCCGGGTGAAGAAGCTGGCGAGCTGATTCGGCCCGAAGAAGCTGTCGCCGTAGGCGTTGGCCATGAGGATGGCGGGACGGTTCGCGTTGATGCGATCCAGGTACGTCGCGGCGCTGCGCACCTGGGCGTAGGCGATGACGCTGTCCAGGTTCTGGTTGGCGAAGAAGTTCGAGAGGGCCTGCCGCAGCTCCGCCGAGGGCTGTCCGGTCAACTCCGCCGAGAGCCACAGCAGCCCGGCGCTCTGCAGATGGCGCGTCTGGTTCGCGAACAACGAGTACGTCAGATCCGTCCAGCAGCTCATCGCGGCCACGGCGCGGATACGCGAGTCGAAGGCCGAGCCGATCAACGCCATGCCCGCGCCATAGGAGACGCCCGCCGCACCGATGTGGGCCGGATCCGCGGGAGTATGGGCAAGCGTCCAGTCGATGACTTCGGTCAGGTCGCCAATGTCCTTGGGGCCCGCCGTGTCGATGCCGCCCCCCGAGGAGTAGAAGCCTCGCGGGGTGTACGAGACCACGACGTACCCGGCCTCGGCGAACTGCTGCGCCTGCACGTAGTACTCCAAGGTGGGCAGCGCCCAGCTGGTGATGAAGATGATGGCCGGGTACTTCCCCGGAGTATCGGGTGTGAAGACGTTGCCCTTCAGGGTCACTCCATCACGCGCGGTGATGTCGATGACGCGGAAGGACGAAGACGCGGACGCGGGACCGGCGAGAACGCACAGTGACAAAACCACGGACACAGCGATTGCTCGTAACCAGGACAAGGCACATCTCCGGTGGGGTGGGGGGGACTGGGCACTGCACTCACGACTGGATTCGAAGCTGCCGCGCCAGGGGCCCGAGCTCGACGCCAACCTCATCACCTTCGAGCAGGAGCCCGCGCGGGTTCAGCGGCAATTCGAGGAGGCCGGCCAGAGGCGCCACGGGACGTGAGCGGCTCCTGCTCCGATACGATGTACCCGGTTCATGACGATGTGCCCCCCCTTGCTCACCTGGAATCTACGGCCACGTAAGTTACGAAAGCGTAATTAGATTGTCAAACCGGAGGCTCCAGGCATGCGTGGGGAGCCGGAAATCCGCTGCGGACGGGTGATTCTCGAACGTCCGCCGGTGGCACGAGTGGGTTCGAATCTACGTCTGCGTAGGTTGCTGGGAGCACCCTCGAGCCATGCTGGTGGCCGGACCATACGACGCACTGCGAAATGCAGCGCGAGGGTGGAGTCGGGTGTACTAAAGTGTTTTCCATGGCCAGCCGCGCTCAACGCCTCCCCGCCTCTGCCCGACGAGCCCAGCTCATCGACGTCGGACGTTCTGTCTTCGCCCGACGCGGATACGAAGGGGCTTCCGTCGAGGAAATCGCCGAGGTGGCGAAGGTCTCCAAGCCCGTCATCTACGAGCATTTCGGCGGCAAGGAGGGCCTGTACGCCGTCATCGTGGACCGCGAGATGGAGTACGTGGTCCGGCGCATCTCCGAGGCCATCGCGCAAGGCAGCGCCCGCGAGCGCGTCGAGCAGGGAACCCTCGCGTTCCTGACGTATGTGAAGGATCACCCAGACGGCTTCGCCGTCCTCGCGCACGACACCCCCATCACCTCTGCTCGCGGTGGGATGTCGTCACTGCTCAACGAACTGGCCGAGCGCGTTGGCCATATCTTCCTCACCTCGTTCAAGGCCGCGGGCTATGAGCCCAAGGTGGCGCCGATCTACGCGCACGCCCTGGTCGGCATGGTCACCTTCGTCGGCCAGTGGTGGAGGGGCGTGCGCAAGCCGCCCGTCGAGGAAGTCGCCGCGCACATCTCGTCCCTCGTCTGGAAGGGTCTGCGCCACCTTCCCAAACGCCCGGAGATCATCTCGACGCGGCGGAAATGACGCCCGGTCCGGCGAATTTGCCATCAAGCCTCAATCATGACAATAGTCGTGGACACCACTGAAAACAGGAATATCGCTAAATGACGATCTCTCGCCTTGGTGTGTCCCTGGTACTCGCCTCGTCCATGACCGTTCTGACTCCCTTCTCCGCCCAGGCCGGGTTCTGGGAGCTGACAGGGGAGCGCGGCTCGCACGATCCCTCCCTGATCAAGGAGGGCAGCACCTGGTACGAGTTCCATACGGGACAAGGCATCCAGGTCAAGCGCTCGGACAACGGGACCCAGTGGTACGCGGTTCCTCAAATCTTCCTGAATCCGCCCTCCTGGTGGAGCAGCTATGTCCCCAATCAGACGCGCAATGACGTCTGGGCACCCGACGTGCATCTCTACAATGGGCGGGTGTGGTTGTACTATTCCATCTCCAGCTTTGGCTCCAACACCTCGGCCATTGGCCTTGTCTCCGCCACCAGCGTGGGCGCGGGGAGCTGGCGGGACGACGGGCTGGTCATCCGGACCACCAGCGCCAACAATTATAACGCCATCGATCCCAACCTGGTGATTGACGCCTCGGGCAATCCCTGGCTCGCCTTCGGCTCCTTCTGGAGCGGCATCAAGTTGACGCGGCTCGACAAGAACACCATGAAGCCCACCGGCTCTCTCTATTCCATTGCCTCTCGCGCCAATGGAATCGAAGGCCCGAGCATCACCTACCGCAACGGCTACTACTACCTGTTCGCCTCCATCGACGCCTGCTGCCGGGGGACCGACAGCACGTACAAGATTGTCTACGGGCGCTCCACCAGCATCACCGGTCCCTACCTGGACAAGAATGGAGTGAACATGATGAACGGGGGCGGAACGGTGCTCGATGCCGGCAACACGGTCTGGAAGGGGCCGGGCGGACAGGACATCTACAACAACGACGTCATCGCCCGGCACGCCTACGATGCCACGGACAACGGCGCGCCCAAGCTGCTCATCAATGATCTGCGCTGGGACTCCTCGGGCTGGCCTCAATACTGAGACCCCCCGGAGACGGGGCGAGCCGTGAGCCAGCCCCGTTTCAGTGGAGAAACCTCGAGTCCGGCCGTGCTCGTACAAGCCCCCGCGGGCCGGACTCGAGTCCCCGGCGGGGCCGGGGCCTCACGCATCAGAACAGGTACGTTTGCACACCCGCGCTGGCGAAGCCGACGAGGTCCGCACGGCCATCACCGTTGATATCCGCGACGGCGCGCGGATGCTGCTCCACCCGCCAATTTCCCGCGTTGTAGCCGAAGGCTCCCAACACGAACTGGGACGGGGCGAAGCCGGTGCCGGTGGACAGCGAGACATAGACGCCGCCTTGTCCGAAGCCGACGATGTCCGCACGGCCATCACCATTGACATCCGCCAGGGTGCGCGGGTGCTGCTCCACGCGCCAACCTCCGGCGTCGTAACCGAAGTCCGCCAGCACCAACTGGGCCGGGGCGAAGCCGGTGCCAGTGGACAGCGAGAGATAGACGCCCCCCTGAGCGAAGCCGACGATGTCCGCACGGCCATCACCATTGACATCCGCCAGGGTGCGCGGGTGCTGCTCCACCCGCCAATTTCCCGCGTCGTAGCCGAAGGCCGCCAGCACGAACTTGGACGGGGCGAAGCCGGTGCCAGTGGACAGCGAGAGGTAGACGCCCCCCTGACCGAAGCCGACGATGTCCGCACGGCCGTCACCATTGACATCCGCCAGGGCGCGCGGATGCATCTCCACCCGCCAACCTCCGGCGTCGTAACCGAAGTCCGCCAGCACGAACTGGGCCGGGGCGAAGCCGGTGCCCGTGGAGAGCGAAACGGAGACGCCCCCCTGACCGAAGCCGACGATGTCCGCACGGCCATCGCCGTTGACGTCCGCGACGGCGCGCGGATGCAGCTCCACCCGCCAGCCTCCGGCGTCATAGCCAAAGGCGGCCAGCACGAACTGGGAGCTGTTGAAACGGCTTCCCGTCGACAGGGCGGTGTACACGCCCCCCTGGCCGAAGCCGACGATGTCCGCACGGCCATCGCCGTTGACGTCCGCGACGGCGCGCGGGTGCTGCTCCACGCGCCAACCTCCGGCGTTGTAGCCGAAGTCCCGCAGCCACATGGCGCCACCATAGAACTGGACGACGCCCGCGATGTCGGTCGCACTCAGCTTCCCGTTCCCGCTCCAGTTCGGGTTGCAATAGTTCATCACCGACTGGAGGTCCCAGGCACCAATCATCAGGTTGCCATTGGAGCCCTGCGGGGGCTCCGTGCAGCTGGACGGCCGGTCTGGACGGTTGTGCTCGTGGGCGAAGCCGAGCGCATGACCGAACTCGTGCACCGCGATGGTCCGGATGCAAAACTCCCGCGTGGACTGGCAGCTCGGGCCCCAGTTCGCGAAGGTGAAGTTGAGCTCCATGCCGTTGACGAAGCCATCCAGCCGGCTGCCGAGTTGCTTCACGTGGGGCCCGGTGTCCGCGATGCGGATGCGGACGCCGCGTGAGGCCGAGGTGCACTGGCCCCAGCCGACGAACTCGACCGACGAGACACTTCCCCACGTGCCCCGGATCGCATCCTGCACCCAGGCCCGCTGGGTGGCATCCGCCGCCGTCGGGTTCTCCCAGCAAACGCTGATGCTTGGAGAGCCCCAGATCGAGGTGGTGTCGACGTAGAGTTCACTCGTATCGGTCGCATGAGCCGTCTGCTGCTCGGCTCGTGCCAGGGTTTCCTCGCTGGCACCGCATGCCGCGGTGAGGAAGGCTCCCGACAACGCAAGGAGGAATGGCAGGACTGTATAAGAGGTTCTTCTCTGCACGAGATTCTCGCTGTTCAGGGGCGGGACTGTCCGGCCCCGGCGGCAATAAAACAGAAGTCCTCCCGAGCGCGGTGATCTCATTTCGTGGGCACGCAACCTGTCAGAGAGACATCTCACTCCGCCCACAGCAGGCGCAATGGCAGCTCCAGCGCGCTGAAGGGTTCGGCACGAACGGTCTCCGAGCCCGAGTGCAGCGCTCGCAACGAGTAGCGCCGGCCGTCGAGCTCGAGCTCCTCCAGGGTGTGCACCTCGGGGTCCACCAGCCACACGTGGCGGATGCCCTCGCGGGCGTAGAGGGGCAGGAGCTGGGCGCGCTCCTCGGGGTGGGAGAGCACCTCGCAGACCCAGTCCGGGGCGAGCGCGATGCCGGAGGCGCCCCGGGGCAGGCGGGGCAGGTGCTCGCGCCGCCAGCCCATCAGGTCCGGAGCGAGGCGGCTCTGGCCGAGGTGGATTTCCAACCCGGAGAGCAGGAGCCAGGAGCCGGGGATGCCGCGGCCGGCACCATAGGTGGAGATGAGCTCCGCGCCGAGCTGGGTGGTGGCATAGGCGTGGAGCGCGGCGGCACGGGGGTTCACGGGGCGCACGGCCCTCGGGAGAGCCCCCGGCCGGCGGGAGGGATAGGCCTCGAGATGGGCGGTGACAGGGCTTCCGAGCAACAGGGCGGTCATGGGGCGCCACCATGCCCGGGGGGTCTGACATGGACACCCTCCCGGGCTACGACCGGCGCTCCACGAGCCGGGCGAGTTGCTCCGTGACGGTGCCCCACCCATCGTGGAAGCCCATTTTCTCATGCATGTTTCGATCGGCGTTGCTCTTGTGCATCACGTGGGCGGTGTAGTCGGTGCCCAGCGGATGCTCCCTCAGGGTGATGATCGCGGTCATGAAGGGCTCCTCCGCGGGCCTCCATCCACCCACCAGGGAATTCGTGAAGACGAGGCGCTCGAGTTCGTCGATGGCGAGATAGCAACCCCGCAGGTGCGGCATGAAGTCGCCACCGTTCTCGCTGAGCAGGGTGACGAGTGAACCGCCGGGACGCAGTTCCATCTCCTGGACCCTGCATCGGGCGGGCGCGGGGACCCACCACTGCTCGAAGCTCGCGCGGTCCGTCCAGGCACGCCAGATGGCCGACCGGGGCGCCTTGATGACTCGCGAGAGGGTCAGGTCGAGTTCTGGATTCAGAGAGGGGCTCATTCCGATTCTTCCTTTTCCTGGAGGGTGGTGACAAACAACTCGAGCCGGTCCGTACGGCCTTCCCAGAGGGCGCGCTGTTCGGCCAGCCAGGTTTCGACCGCGGCGAATGGCTTCTTTTGAAGGGCGCATGTCCGCACGCGACCTTCCTTGCGCGTCTGGATCCATCCGCTCTCCTCGAGCAGATGGATGTGTTTCATGAAGGACGGCAAAGCCATGTCGAAAGGCTTCGCCAGTTCGCTGATGCTCGCGGGGCCCTTGCCCAGCCGCCCCAACACCGCGCGGCGGGTGGGATCCGCCAGCGCCTGAAAGATACCGTTCAGCTGCTCCGGATACTGTTCCATGAAGCTAAGTATCACGGCGGGGAAACTTAGCGCAAGGGCTAAGTAATTCTCCTCGGAGGTCGCGGAGCGGGCGGGGCGAGTGGACTGGGTGGCGGCTCACGGCACCCCGGGTCCGAGGTGCTCACCGGCCTCGCCATCCAGGGTACGCTGCGCGGGTACTTTGGAGTGCGACGAGATCAGGGCACGGCGGCCCATGGACTTCCGTCATGAAAGCCGCGATGACCGACCCGTCGAGGAGGGAGTCTCATGAGTGAAGCGAATGTCGTTGCCGTGCCGGGCCTGACAAAGCGTGACTGGATTGCGGTGCAGGTGCTTTCCGCGGCCATCAGCCGCGGCGATCCGCTGGAGGACACCGAGAAGATGGTCCGGTGGGCCTACCGCGTGGCCGCCGCCATGATCAGGACTCAAGAGAAGATAGACAGGGCGGAGGCCGCGCCGCTGCATGTGAGTGCCGAGACCCCCGAGGGACAGGCGGAGTTGGACCAGGCCAGGCGGACGCGGGAGGACCTCCTGGGCGATTGATGGCTTCGGTCGTTGGTGAACGGTGGTTGGGGCAAAAGGGCCCCTTCCGTCCCCGGACGAGGGGTAGGTCTCCGGGGACGCGGGGTTGACCCTTTTGCTCCACTCGGGGTCGCGCCGTGACACCCAGGCTTGTCGATATCGGGGCCCACCTCGAGGCGTTTGAGATACTTCCGCAATGGAGAGCACCTATGAGCACGCTGGTCGTTGTCGCCACCATCACCGCCACGGCTGGGCAGCAGGAGCTCGTGCGGTCCGCCTTGGAGAAAGTCGTGCCGCCGAGCCGCGCGGAGGCGGGATGCCTGCGCTATGAACTCCATCGGGACAATTCGGACACGGCACGCTTCGTGATGCTGGAGGAATGGCGCGGTGCCGAGGCATTGCGGCAGCACGAAGCGACACCGCACTTCCAGGCGCTCATCGCGGCAATTGGCGGGCTGGCTCAAGTGCACGTCGCGAAGCTGACGAAGATCGCCTGAGCCCATTCCTCCTCTACGTCCGCGTCCCCGCGCTCAGACCCGGGTGCCCAGATAGGCGTTCTGCACCTTTGGATTGGACAGGAGCGCTTCCGCCGAGTCCTCCAGGACGAGCCGGCCCACCTCCATCACGTAGCCCCGGTGGGCCAGCTTCAGGGCCGCGCGGGCGTTCTGCTCGACCAGGACGATGGTGACGCCCGTCGTCTGGTTGATCTCCCGAAGGGTCTGGAAGATCGCCTTCACGAGCAGCGGCGCGAGCCCCAGCGAGGGTTCATCCAGCAGGAGGATGCGCGGGTTGGCCATGAGCGCCCGCCCGATGGCGAGCATCTGCTGCTCGCCCCCCGAGAGTGTCCCCGCCAGTTGCGTGCCTCGCTTCTCCAGGACCGGGAAGAGCCGGTGGATCCACGCCAGCGTCTCCGCGATTCGGGGCTTGTCGGTCCGGGTGAAGGCACCGAGCATCAGGTTCTCGCGGACGGTGAGGGTGGCGAAGATGCGCCGCCCTTCCGGGGCCTGGGCGATGCCTCTCTTCACCAGCTCGTGTGCCGGGAGGGCGTGGATGGGCTTTCCCTCGAACAGGATCTCCCCCGCCGAGGGGCGGATGAGACCACTGATGGCCCGCAGGGTGGTGGTCTTCCCCGCGCCATTGGCGCCGAGCAGTGTGACGATCTCCCCCTGCCGCACCGTGAGCCCGATGCCGTGGAGCGCCTCCACGTTCCCGTACTTCACCCGCAGATCCTTCAGTTCCAGGAGCGGTTCGGCCATCGCTAGACCTCCTCCGTTCCCAGGTAGGCTTCGATCACCTTCGGATCCTTCCGGACGGCCGCGGGAGTCCCCTCGGCGATCTTCTCGCCATACTCCAGCACCACCAGGTGCTCGCAGGCTCGCATGACCAGGCTCATGTCGTGCTCGATGAGCAGGAGGGTGATTCCCCGCTGCTGGATCTTCCGGATCAGCTCGACGAGCTGGTCCGTTTCCTGCTCGTTCATGCCGCCCGCGGGCTCGTCGAGGATGAGCAGCTTGGGCTCGGTCGCCAGCGCCCGGGCGATCTCCAGACGGCGCTGGTCTCCGTAGGACAGGTTCTTGGCCAGCTCCAGCGCCCGGCCGTGCAGCCCCACGAAGGCGAGCTCCTCCATCGCCCGGGCCACGGCCTCGCGCTCCTCGCGGACCTGTCCGGGCAGACGCAACAAGGCCGACAGCAGCCCGGCTCGGGTGCGGCAATGGCGCCCGGCGAGGACGTTCTCCACGGCGGAGATCTGCTGGAAGAGGCGGATGTTCTGGAAGGTCCGGGCCACGCCCAGCGTCACGATCTGATGGGGCCTCAACCCCACCAGGGAGCGCTCCTTGAACCGGACCGTCCCGCGATCCACGCGGTAGTTGCCCGTGATGAGGTTGAAGGTCGTGGTCTTCCCCGCGCCGTTCGGGCCGATGAGCCCCACGACGGACCCCTCGGCGACCTCGAAGGAGACGTCGCGCACGGCGGTCAGTCCACCGAAAGCCTTCGTGATTCCCCGGACCTCGAGAAGGGCGCTCATGGTGCGGCCTTGGCCCGTTGGAGGTCGGACTTCTTGAAGCGCACGGTCCGCAAGGGCAACAGCCCCTGAGTGCGGAACACCATCAACACCATCATCACCAGGCCAAAGACGAGCATTCGCGCCGAGGCGAAGCCTCGAAAGACTTCCGGCAGTCCCACCACCAGGAAGGCGCCGAGGAGCACCCCGGGAATGGAGCCGGAGCCGCCGAGGATGACGATCAGGAAGAGGAGGACGGACTCCCAGAAGCTGAACGACTCCGGGGAGATGATCGTCATCTTCGCGGCGTAGAGATTGCCGGTCATTCCCGCCCAGGCCGCCCCCAGGGCGAAGGCCAGGAGCTTGTAGCGGCCCGTGTTCACGCCACTGCCCTCGGCGGCCACCGGATCCTCCCGGAGGTAGTTCAGTGCCCGCCCGAACCGTGACTGCTCCAGCCGGTGGAAGAGGAAGACCGTGAGCGCGACGAAGGCCCAGATGAGATAGAAGAACTCATTGGGGCGGCGGATCTTCAGGCCGAAGAGGGTAGGGCGCGCGATGCCGAAGAGCCCGTTCGCCCCGCCCGTCAGGCCGAACACGTCGTTCACCAGGGCGATGCGCACGATCTCCCCCAGCCCGATCGTCACGATGAGCAGGTAGTCCCCCCGCAGGTGGATGACGGGGCGGGCCACCAGCGCCGCGAAGAGCGCCGCCACCAGTCCGCTCACCGGCAGGGCCCACAGCGTGGGCAGGCCCAGCCGGGTGTTCAGGATCGCCGTGGTGTACGCACCCACGGCGTAGAAGGCGGCATGGCCCATGTTGAAGAGCCCCGCGTCGCCCAGGATGATGTTCAGGCTCAAGGCCAGCAGGGCGTAGAGGCCCACGCTGTTGAGCACGTCCACCCAGTACGCGTCCAGGACGAACGGGGCCCCGGCGAGCACGAGGGCGAGGACCGCGTAGGACACGAGCAGGCCGCGGCTCATACCTTGTCCGCCACCCGCTCGCCCAGCAGTCCCGTGGGACGAACGATCAGGATGAAGATGAGCACGAGGAAGGAGAGCGCGTCCTTCCACGCCAGGGAGAGGTAGGCCGCGCCCAGGGCCTCGATGACGCCCAGCAGCAGGCCGCCCACCATCGCCCCGGGGATGTTGCCAATCCCTCCGAGGATGGCCGCGGTGAACGCCTTCATCCCGTAGAGCCAGCCCATCGTGAAGCTGACCTGCCCGTAGTAGAGGCCGACGAGCAGCCCGGCGGCGCCGCCCAGGGCGGGACCGATCAGGAACACGAGCAGGATGACCCGGTTCACGTCGATGCCCATGAGGCGGGCGGCTCCCTGGTCGATCGCGGCCGCCCGGATCGCGGTGCCGATCTTCGTCTTCTGCACGAAGAGGTAGAGGACCGCCATCATCACGACCGAGGCCAGCACGACGACGATGCGCATGAGGGGCACCTCCAGCCCGAGCACGTTCACCGTCGCTTGGGGAAGCAGATCCTCCGGGTAGACGTGGACGCGGGCGCCGTAGAGGAGCATGAGCGCGTTCTGCAGGAAGATGGACGCGCCGAGCGCCGACACCACGGCCGAGAGCCGGGGTGACTCCCGGAGGGGCCGGTACACCGCGCGCTCGAGCACGGCGCCGATGATCGCGACGAGCCCCATGACCATCACGGCCAGGAGGACCAGCCCTGCCACCATCCCCAGCCGATCCTGGAGGAAGAAGGAGGTGAGGAGGGTCATCCCGAGGTAGGCGCCGTACGTGAAGAGGTCTCCGTGGGCGAAGTTGATGAGCTTCATCACCCCGTAGACCATGGTGTAGCCGAGGGCGATGAGCGCGTAGATGCCCCCGACGGCGAGTCCGTTGGTGAGCTGCTGGAAGAAGTGCTCCATGTGGGTGGGCGCCGAGCGGCGTGCCTACTTCTTCAGTGCGAAGTCGCCCGTCTTCTCGACCTTGTACACGCGGTACAGCTCACCGAGCCGGTCACCCTTCGCGTTGAAGGAGATCTTCCCCGTGAGGCCCGGGAAGTCCTTGAGGCGGGTGGTGAGGTAGTCGCGCAGCTTGTCCGCGTCCGTCGACTTCGTCTCCGCGATGGCCTTCGTCACGACGCGGAAGCCGTCAGCCGCCAGCACGCCGTAGATGGAGCCTGGCGTCTCGTTGTACTTCTTCGTGTAGCTCGCCAAGTAGGCCTTGGCCTCGGGCGTGTCGAGATCCTTGGGCACCGGGGGCGAGAGGAACTGGAAACCCTCCGCCGCGTCCTTGCCGGCGATCTTCACGAGGTCCGGGTTGTTGATGGCGTCCCCACCGAGGAAGGGCACGTTCCACCCCATCCGCTTCTTCTGCTTCAGCAGCAGGCCCGCCTCCGGGTAGTAGCCCGTGAAGAAGACCACGTCCGGACCGGCCGCCTTGAGCTGGGTGAGGATGGTGGAGTAGTCCTGCTCCTTGGGCGTGAGGGCGTCGAAGAAGACGACGTTGATCTTCTTGCCCTTGAGGATCCCCCGGATCTCATCGGCCAGGCCCTTGGAATACGCCGAGTTGTCGTGCAGGAGCGCGACCTTGGCCGCCTTCATCTGCTCGATCGTCGCCGCGGCCACCCGTCCCTGCTCGTCATCGCGAGGGCAGGTGCGGAAGAAGTACTTGAGGCCCTTCTCGGTGAGCCGGACGCTCGTGGAGCCGTTGGCCACCTGGATGATGCTCGCCTCGTCGAAGATGTTCTGGGTCGCCTCGGTCACCGCCGAGCCGTAGGTGCCGACCACGGCCACCACGCCCTGGGTGCTCAGCCGCTGCGCCGCGAGTGACGCGGTGCGCGGATCGCCGCCGTCATCCCCGATGATGACCTCGACCTGCTTGCCCAGCAATCCGCCCTTGGCGTTCAGCTCGGAGGCGAGCAGCTCGACGTTCTTCTTCATCTCCTGGCCTTCGCTCGCCCAGGAACCGGTCATGGGCGCCAGCAGGCCGATCTTGATCGTATCCGCCGCACGGGCTGAGCCGAAGCTCAGGAGGCACAATGCCAGGGCGAGACCCATCGCTCTCTTCATGAGGTTCTCCTCGGGGTTCAGGAAACGGTCATTTCCATATCAGCGCCCAGCGGTGGACAAGAGCAGATTCTTGCCAGGACTCAGTCGTCACGCGGGGCGGGACGGGTCTCCGGCCCCGCCGTTCCCGACGCGGCGAACACCGTCTCCAGGAAGGCGCCGAGCACGGGGTTGTCGTTGGTGCGGCTCCACGCCAGGAAGAGCTCGACGGGCCTGGCCGGCTCCATCTCCACGGCCTTGAAGACGACCCCTTCGAAGTTGAGGGCCGCCGCGGCCTCCGGGACGAGCGCCAGGCCCATTTCCGCGCGCACCAGCGCCAGGATGGAATGGATTTGACTCATGTT
Organism: Cystobacter fuscus; assembly: GCF_044360685.1. Taxonomy (GTDB): domain Bacteria; phylum Myxococcota; class Myxococcia; order Myxococcales; family Myxococcaceae; genus Cystobacter; species Cystobacter fuscus_C. Next base: position 5,284,796 of record NZ_CP043491.1, read on the forward strand.
CTGCACGTACCGGGGTGCCACGCCCGCCCTGCCGAACACCGACAGGACGAGGTTGTGCAGATACTGCGCCTCGTAGGGCGAGTACATGATGAAGGGCTGGCGCTCGAAGTCCCCCAGGGTCACGAAGGGCTGCTCGGCGAGCCGATGCGTGCGTGGGATCGCGGCGATGAGGGGCTCGCGTAGCACGCAGCGCGACGCGAAGTCCTGGTGATCCACCGGCACGCGTACCAGGCCGACGTCGAGCTGCTTGGACATCAGGGAATCCACCTGCGCGGTCGTCACCAGCTCCTTGAGGATCAGGTCCACGCCGGGCAGGCGCGAGCGCATGGCGGAGATGAGGTTCGGCAGGTAGTTGTAGCCCGAGGCCGCGGTGAAGCCCAGGGTGAGGGTGCCGGCGTCACCACTCGCCACACGCCGCGCGCTGAACGCGGCGCTCTCGGCCAGGCTCAGCAGCCGACGTGCTTCCGGAAGGAAGGCGCGGCCCGCGGGGGTCAGCTTGACGGTGCGGCTCGTGCGCTCGAAGAGCTGCGTCCGCAGGTTGTGCTCCAGCAACTGCACCTGCCGGCTCAGCGGCGGCTGGGTCATGCTCAGCCGTGTGGCCGCGCGCCCGAAGTGCAGCTCCTCGGCGACGGCCACGAAGCAACGGAGTTGGCTGAACTCGAACATTGATGCAGCCCCAGCATGGATGGAGTCCATCCCCAGTCTATCCGGCATTCATCCGGCCGCGCGCCGGGCCTCCGGGTGTCGCACGGGATTGAACGATGACGCACCGCGCCTTCACGGCACGGGTGCGCCTCACGGGCGGGCAGGGGCTCGAAGCACCGCCAGCGCCTCGCTCGAGCGTCATGGCGCGGAGCGTCGCATCCATCCACTTCGTGCATGGGTACATGCCCTCTTTGGTCTGGAGCGGCATCGAGCCGAAACGTACCTTGCTTCGCGTGGGACGGACCGCGAACCGAGGCCGACCCGAGGAGATAAAGGCCCATGACGCAGATGACTCCGGTGGAGATGGCAAAGCAGCTGGGCAAGGGGCTGCTGTCCTTCCCCGTCACGCACTTCGACGCGACGCTCGCCTTCGACGAGCGTGCCTATCGCACCAACCTGGCATCGTTGAGCGAGTACGCCGTGGCGGGTCTGTTCGCGGCCGGCGGGACGGGCGAGTTCTTCTCCCTCACGGCGGACGAGGTGAACCGGGTCGTCAGGGCGGCGGTGGAGGAGACGCGTGGCCGGGTCCCGGTGATCGCTCCGACCGGCTATGGCACCGCGATGGCGAAGGACCTCGCCCGGGCCGCCGAGGCCGCGGGCGCGGACGGGCTGCTGCTGCTGCCTCCCTATCTCACCGAGTGCGACCGGGACGGCATCGCCGCGCACGTCGAGGCGGTGTGCGCCTCCACGAAGCTGGGCGTCATCTTCTACAGCCGCGCCAACGCCGTGCTGGATGACGTCACGCTCGCGCGCCTGTGCGAGCGCTGCCCCAACCTGGTCGGCTTCAAGGACGGAGTGGGTGACATCGAGATGATGACGCGCATCCACCAGCGCATCGGCGACCGCCTCATGTACATCGGCGGACTGCCGACGGCGGAGACTTTCGCCCTCCCGTACCTGGAGATGGGTGTCACCACCTACTCCTCGGCGATCTTCAACTTCCTGCCGCGGTTCGCGCTCAGCTTCTACGATGCCGTCCGCTCGCGTGACCTCGCGACCGTGTCGGCGGGTCTGCGTGACTTCGTGCTGCCGTACATCGGAATTCGCAACCGCAAGAAGGGTTACGCGGTCTCCATCGTGAAGGCGGGCATGCGCGCCATGGGCCGTTCGGCCGGACCCGTGCGTCCTCCGCTGGTGGACCTCACCGAGAGCGAGTTCGGTGAGCTCAAGACCCTCCTGGCCGGGCGTTCCTGAAACGAGGCTCCATCCATGGCGACCCATTCCGAGGCTCTCACTGGAGAGATGTTCATTGGCGCGGCGCGGGTGCGCGGCACGGCGGGAACGTTCCGCGGATTCGACCCGGCGCGTGGCGCATGGCTCGAACCGGCCTATGGCGGCGGTACTCCGGCCGAGGTGGAGCGGGCCTGCCAGCTCGCGTGGGAGGCGTTCGACGCGTTCCGCGACACCGACCTCGAGACGCGCGCCCGCCTGCTCGAAACGGCGGCCCAGCGCATTCTCGACCTGGGCGACGCGCTGATCGAGCGAGCCTGCGCGGAGTCGGGACTCCCGCGCGGGCGCATCGAGGGTGAGCGGGGCCGCACGGTCGGCCAACTGCGGCTCTTCGCGGAGGTCGTGCGCGGAGGCGAGTGGCTCGAGGCGCGGCTCGATTCCGCCCTGCCGCAGCGCCAGCCCGCGCCCCGCTCCGACCTGCGCCAGCGTCACATCGCCGTGGGGCCCGTGGCGGTGTTCGGCGCGAGCAACTTCCCGCTGGCCTTCTCGGTGGCGGGTGGTGACACCGCGTCCGCGCTCGCGGCGGGCTGTCCCGTCGTGGTGAAGGCGCACAACGCCCACCCGGGCACCTCGGAGCTCGTCGGGCGCGCGCTGCGCCAGGCGGTGGCCGACTGTGGCCTGCCCGAGGGCGTCTTCTCGCTCCTCTTCGCCTCGGGCAACGAGGTGGGCACCGCGCTCGTGGCGGACCCGCGCATCAAATCGGTGGGGTTCACCGGCTCGCGACGCGGGGGCATGGCGCTGATGAAGGTCGCCGCCGCTCGCGCCGAGCCCATCCCCGTCTTCGCCGAGATGAGCAGCATCAACCCGGTGTACCTGCTGCCGGCCGCCCTGGCGGCGCGCGGAGCGGACATCGGGCGGAAGTTCGTGGCCTCGCTCACGCTGGGCGCGGGGCAGTTCTGCACCAACCCGGGTCTGGTGCTCGCGGCCGAGGGCCCTGGCCTCGACGCCTTCCTCGAGGCCTCCGCCGCGGCGCTGAGTGACAGTCCGTGTGCGACGATGCTCACGCCCGGCATCCACGCGGCGTACGACGAGGGAGTGGGGCGCCTGTCGGCCCATCCCCGGGTGAAGGGGATCGCGCGTGGCGTGGCCACGAACGGGCCGAACCAGGCCCGCGCCGCCCTCTTCACGACCGATGCGGGCAGCCTGCTGAGCGATCCCGCGCTGCAGGAGGAGGTGTTCGGTTCCTCCTCGCTGGTGGTGCGCTGCGAGAACGTGGAGGCGATGCGCGCCGCGACCGAGCGCCTGGAGGGGCAGCTCACCGCGACGCTCCAGATGGACGAGGCCGACATTCCCGTGGCGAGCCGGCTGCTGCCGGTCCTCGAGCGCAAGGCGGGGCGCATCCTCGTCAACGGTTTCCCCACCGGCGTCGAGGTGTGCCACGCCATGGTGCACGGGGGCCCCTTCCCGGCCACGTCCGACCCGCGTGCCACCTCGGTCGGCTCGCTTGCCATCCGGCGCTTCCTGCGTCCCGTCTGCTACCAGGACCTGCCGCAGGCCCTGCTGCCCCAGGCGCTGCGTGATGGCAACCCGCTCGAGCTGTGGCGGCGGGTGGACGGGCAGCTCGTCCCGCCCTCCGCGCCCCGCCGCTGAGCCGTCTGTCCCGACGCCTGGGCGTCATCCGCACACCGCAGCGAGGAGGGTTTCGCATGGAAGATGTCTCCACCGTGAGCAGCGCAGGCGAACGGACGCGCAGCCGTGTCCGCTACTTCGTTCTGTTCATGGTGTTCATCGTCACCACGCTGAACTTCGCGGATCGCGCGACCCTCTCCATCACCAGTTCCACGATGCAGAAGGAGCTGGGGTTGGATCCCGTGCAGATGGGCTACCTGTTCTCCGCGTTCGCCTGGGCGTACGTGGCGGGGCAGGTCCCGGGTGGCTGGCTGCTCGATCGCTTCGGCACCAAGCGCGTCTATGCGTGGAGCATCGCCCTCTGGTCGTTCTTCACGCTGCTGGCGGGGATGGTGGGCGCACTGCCCGCCGCCGCCGTGGTGGGTGCGTTCTTCCTCTGCCGGCTGATGGTCGGCCTGGCCGAGTCACCGGCGTTCCCGGGCAACAGCCGTCTCGTGGCGGCCTGGTTCCCCGCCGCCGAGCGGGGCACGGCCTCCGCCATCTTCAACTCGGCGCAGTACTTCGCGGCCGTGCTCTTCACGCCCCTCATGGCGTACCTCACCCATGCCCACGGCTGGCGGAGCGTCTATTTCGTGATGGGAGGCCTGGGCCTCTCGTTGGCGGTGCTGTGGCTGTATGCCATTCACGAGCCCAAGTCCCACCCGCGCATCAGCCGCGCGGAGCTCGAGTACATCGAGCGCGGTGGTGGGCTCGTGAGTCTCGAACAACAGGCGGCGGCCAGGGCGCCGCTCCAGCGGGGGACCGTCAAACAGCTGCTCGCCAACCGCATGATGATGGGCATCTACGTGGCCCAGTACTGCATCAACACGCTGACCTATTTCTTCCTCACCTGGTTCCCGGTGTACCTGGTGCAGGAGCGCGGGATGTCCATCCTCAAGGCGGGCTTCGTCTCGTCACTGCCGGCGGTGGCGGGGTTCATCGGTGGCGTGTTGGGCGGCGTGATCTCCGACGGCCTGGTGCGCCGCGGCCACTCGCTCACCTTCGCGCGCAAGACGCCCATCGTGCTCGGGATGCTGATGTCCACGAGCATGGTGGTGTGCAACTACGTGGACTCGCAGTGGCTGGTCGTCGCGATCATGTCCCTCGCCTTCTTCGGCAAGGGCGTGGGCGCGCTGGGCTGGGCGGTGATGTCGGACACCTCGCCCAAGCAGATCGCCGGCCTGAGCGGCGGGATCTTCAACACCTTCGGCAACATGGCGGGCATCACCACGCCCATCATCATCGGTTATATCTTGAAGGAAAGCGGCTCCTTCGCCGCCGCGCTCGTGTTCGTGGGCGCCAACGCCTTGCTCGCCATCGTCTGCTACCTGCTGGTCGTCGGTGAGATCCGGCGCCTGGAGCTGAAGCAGGCGTAGCGGCCCCCAGGCCGGGGAGCGAGCACCCAGGAGAGAAAGGACTCGGGCCATGACGATGCAACTGATGGTGGGACGCCACGAGGCGCCCACGGTGACGAAGGTTCGTGTCATCCCGGTGGCGGGGCACGACGGCATGCTCCTGAACCTGAGCGGGGCCCATGCTCCCTTCTTCACCCGCAACGTGGTGGTCCTCGAGGACAGCGCTGGCCACACGGGCGTGGGGGAGGTGCCCGGCGGCGAGGCCATCCGCCAGACGCTCGAGGAGGCCGTCCCGCTCGTGCTCGGGCAGCGCCTGGGCAACTATCGCAACGTCCTCCACGCGGTGCGCCAGCGCTTCGCCCATCGCGACGACGGAGGGCGCGGGCTGCAGACCTTCGATCTGCGGGTGACGATCCACGCCGTGGCGGCACTCGAGTGCGCGCTGCTCGATCTGCTGGGCCAGTTCCTCGAGGTGCCCGTGGCGGCGCTGCTCGGCGATGGGCAACAGCGCGAGCGCGTCGACGTGCTCGGCTATCTCTTCTTCGTGGGCGACCGGAAGCGGACGGATCTGCCCTACCGCTCCGAACCAGACGCCAAGGATGACTGGCTGCGGTTGCGCCACGAGGAGGCGCTGACGCCGGAGGCCGTGGTGCGGCTCGCCGAGGCCGCGTACGCGCGCTACGGCTTCCGGGACTTCAAGCTCAAGGGCGGCGTGCTGCGGGGCGAGGAGGAGGTGGCGGCGGTGACGGCGCTCGCCAGGCGCTTTCCGGACGCTCGCATCACCCTGGATCCCAACGGCTGTTGGTCGCTGGAGGAGGCGGTGCGGCTGTGTAGCGGCCTCGGAGACGTGCTCGCCTATGCCGAGGACCCCTGTGGCCCGGAGCGGGGCTTTTCGGGTCGCGAGATCATGGCGGAGTTCCGCCGGCAGACGCGCCTGCCAACGGCGACGAACATGATCGCCACCGACTGGCGCGAGATGGGGCACGCCATCCAGCTGGGCTCGGTGGACATCCCGCTGGCCGACCCGCACTTCTGGACGATGCAGGGGTCGGTGCGCGTCGCGCAGATGTGTCACGAGTGGGGTTTGACCTGGGGCTCGCACTCCAACAACCACTTCGACATCTCGCTGGCGATGTTCACCCATGTGGCCGCGGCGGCGCCCGGGCGCATCACCGCCATCGACACGCACTGGATCTGGCAGGACGGCCAGCGCCTGACACGCGAGCCGCTGCGCATCTCCGGCGGGCAGTTGTCGGTCCCGGATCGCCCCGGGCTGGGCGTGGAGTTGGACCCGGACCAGCTCGAGCAGGCCCACGCCCTCTACCGCACCCAGGCGTTGGGGGCGCGCAACGACGCGGCCGCCATGCAGTACCTGGTGCCGGGGTGGAAGTTCGACTCCAAGCGCCCCTGCCTCGTGCGCTGAGGCTGGAGTCCTAGAGAGGAGAAGACAGATGTCCGATCGTGCGCAGCCCTCGCAGACGCAACCCCTCACCATTCGCATGCACGACGAGGACAACGTCGCCATCGTCGCCAACGATGGCGGGTTGCCGGCGGGAACGGTGCTGCCCAATGGGCTCGTGCTCAAGGACCGCGTGCCGCAGGGGCACAAGGTCGCGCTGGTGGATCTGCCCCGGGGTCAGGCGGTCCTGCGCTACGGGGTGCCGATCGGCTACGCCCTGGAGGACATCGCGTCCGGACGCTGGGTGCACGAGCGCCTGCTCGACATGCCAGGGGCGCGTGGGCTGGAGGACCTCCCCATCGCCACCGCGAAGGCCACCTCCCTCCCGCCGCTGGAGGGCTACACGTTCGAGGGCTATCGCAACCCGGATGGCTCCGTGGGCACGCGCAACATCCTGGCGATCACCCAGACGGTTCAATGCGTGGCGGGCGTCACGGAGTTCGCCGTCCAGCGCATCAAGGCCGAGCTGCTGCCCCGCTTCCCGAACGTGGACGATGTCGTGGCCCTGGAGCATGGCTATGGCTGTGGCGTGGCGATCGACGTGCCCGACGCGATCGTGCCAATCCGGACCTTGCGCAACATCAGCCTCAACCCGAACTTCGGCGGCGAGGTGATGATGGTGAGCCTGGGCTGCGAGAAGCTGCAGCCCGAGCGCCTGCTGCCACCTGGCTCGCTCCCGGTCGTCGGTCAGGAGGGCGGGAAGCCGAGCGTGGTCTGCCTGCAGGACGACAGCCATACCGGCTTCATGTCGATGGTGGAGTCCATCATGCGGCAGGCCGAGACCCATCTGGCGCGCCTGAACGCGCGAAGACGCGAGACCGTGCCGGCCAGCGAGCTGGTGGTGGGAGTCCAGTGCGGCGGCAGCGATGCGTTCTCGGGGGTGACGGCCAACCCGGCGGTCGGCTTCTGCACCGACCTGCTGGTGCGCGCTGGCGCCAGCGTGATGTTCTCGGAAGTGACCGAGGTGCGTGATGGCATCGCCCAACTGACGGCACGCGCCACCACCCCGGAGGTGGCACAAGCCATGATCCGGGAAATGGCGTGGTACGACGCCTACCTGAAGCGAGGCGGGGCCGATCGGAGCGCCAACACCACGCCGGGCAACAAGAAGGGCGGCCTGTCCAACATCGTCGAGAAGGCGATGGGCTCCATCGTCAAGTCCGGCTCGGCGCCGATCTCCGGGGTGCTGTCGCCCGGAGAGAAGCTCAAGACGAGGGGACTCACGTACGCGGCCACTCCCGCGAGTGATTTCATCTGCGGCACGCTGCAACTGGCCGCGGGCATGAACCTGCATGTCTTCACCACCGGTCGTGGCACGCCCTACGGCCTGGCCGCGGTCCCGGTCATCAAGGTCGCCACGCGCAGCGATCTGGCGCGGCGCTGGCATGACCTGATGGACGTGAACGCCGGCACCATCGCGGATGGCTCCGCCAGCATCGAGGAGGTGGGATGGGAACTCTTCCGCTTCATGCTGGACGTGGCCAGCGGCCGCAAGAAGACGTGGGCGGAGCAGTGGAAGCTGCACAATGCCCTGGTGCTGTTCAATCCCGCCCCCGTGACGTGAGGTCCGTGGAGGCTGGGCTGTCCAGGACTTCCACGAGGCCCCGGGTGCCGTCCACGCGGATGCGCTGGCCGGTGTGGATGCGCCGCGTCGCGCCCGCCACGCTGACGACCGCCGGAATGCCGTACTCGCGCGCCACCACCGAGCCGTGCGTCATCAGCCCTCCCACCTCGGTCACCAGTCCGGACGCGTGCACGAACAGGGGCGTCCAGCCCGGATCGGTATGTGGTGCCACGAGGATCTCTCCCGCGTGAAGCACCTCGCGCGCCGGGTCGAGCACCACCCGCGCACGCCCCTCCACCACACCCGCCGAGGCCGCCGTCCCGGACAGGGCTCCCGGTGGCAGATCCTCGCGGACCGCCAGCACGGGAATCTCTCCCTCGCTCGACATCACGAAGGGAGGCGCGCGCTTCGTGTCGCGCCGGAGCGTGGCCCGCCGCTCCTCGGCGAGGGGCCGTAGATCGGGCGCCCGCTCGGCCTCGAGCGCCGCGAGCAGCTCCTCGAAGCGGAACAGGAACACCTCGTCCGCCGTCGCGAGTGTTCCGCGTTGCACCAGGAGGGTCCCGGCCTCAAGCACCGCGTCGCGCACGAGCTCCAGCACGCGGACGAGCAGGAACTTGGGGTGTTCCCGCAGGCCCATGCCCGCACGGGCCAGACTCACCCACCGGCGAGCCAGCCGGGCCCGCAGTCCTCCCGTCAGACCGCGTCGGGACGCGGCGATGAGGCGCTCGCCCGCGGCTTCGGCCCTGGCGGTCAACGCCGAGTGGTGGGCCCGGTGCTCGCCCGCGGCGCGGCTCGCTCCCGCCGGTCCGGCTCCTCCCACGATGGCCGCGAGCAGGAGCGAGGGATCCTCCTTGTAACGAGGCCGCGACAGGTCCACCTCTCCGGGTCCCCGCATGCCATAGCGCTCGAGGAAGCTCCGCCATGCCGCGAGGAAGGCCGGCCCGCCCTCGAGTTCCCGCGCCGCGGCCAGGGCCTCGGGGGCGGGACGGTCGCGAAGCACCGCGGTCAGGGCCGGATGGGGGCGGACGAGATCCGCCAGATCTCCCACGGCCAGGTCCATCTCGGTGGTGACGTTGCCGGGCAGGCCCCGCTCCAGCGCGGAGAGCTCCTCCCGCGTCCCGCCGAGCAGTCCTCGCTCGATTGCCTGGCCCAGCAGCCCCTTGGCCACCACGCCCGCGAGGATATTCGGGGGCAGGGCGAGGACGCGGCTCATGAGTTCCGAGAGCACACGTCGCGCCTCGCGCAACCGCTCCCCACCCGGAGCCGCCGCCGTGAGCCGGGCCCGCATCTCGGCGAGCAGCGACTCGCTGAAGGTCTCCACCCGGGGGCGGAGTGAGGCGGGATCCGCGACGAGCAACCGGTACAGCGTCCGGGCAACCATGGGGAGGGCGAAGCGGCCAACGCCCCTCATCGTGGCCCGCCCACTGCTCACGCCGCGCTGGAAGGCCGGCTGGCTGGCCAGCATCTCCATGCCCCGGCCCAGGTCCTCGTAGACGTGAAGGGCGATCCCCACGGCCCTCCGCCGCAGGAGGGGATGGCGCAGCACGGGCGTCGCGTCCACGAAGATCCGGCTGCCCGCGAGGGAGATGCTCCGTGTCTCGTGGGGCGCGTCCTCCGTTGCCGACGACGTCCTGCCGAACGGAATCATCAACTGCCACACCTGGAGCGTGAGCGGTGGCATGGGGTCCGTCATCATCTGGAAGTGGCCGAAGCTGAGGTAGACGTGAAGGCCATCGTCCGGAGCGGGCGTGGGCAGTGGGTACAGACTCGTGATGGGGCGGGCCTGCACCACGTAGATGCGCCCGGCCTCGATGCACCACTCGATGTCCTGCGGCTCGCCGTAGTGCGCTTCGATGCGTGCGCCCAGCGCGGCCAGCTCCCGTGCGGTCGCGTCATCCAGGGCCCGGGCGCGGCGGGTGGCTTCCGGCAGGGGCTCCTCCCAGGTTCCACCCTCGGGCCTGGGGCGGATGGCCAGGGCCTTGTCTCCCACCTGGACGCTCAGCAGTTCTCCCGTCGCCTTGTCCACCTTGTACAGGTCGGCGTTGATGAGTCCGCTGACCAGCGCCTCGCCCAGCCCGAAGCCCGCGTCGATGGACACGGTGCCCCGCCGTCCGGTGAGCGGATCCGCGGTGAAGAGGATGCCGGACACCTCGGGCATCACCATGCGCTGCACCACCACGCTCAGCTTCACCCCGCGATGGCCAAAGCCATTCCGGGCCCGGTAGAGCACCGCGCGATCCGTGAACAGCGACACCCAGCAACGCCGGACCGCGTCGAGCAGGGCCTCTGCTCCGCGGATGTTGAGGAAGGTGTCCTGCTGGCCCGCGAAGCTGGCGTCCGGCAGATCCTCCGCCGTGGCGCTGGAGCGCACCGCCCACGAGGCCTCGGTCCCCAGCGCCCGCCAGGCGGCGAGCACGGCGTCGGCCACGGCCGGGGGAAGCGGCGCCTGGCCGAGCGCGGCGCGGGTGGCCTCGGCGACGCGGCGCGCCGCTTCCACATCCCGTCCATCCACTGACTCCAGCGCCGCGTACAGCGCCTGGGTTTCCCCGACGCCGGCGAGGAACGCATCGAAGGCGGCCGTGGTGACACAGAAGCCGGGAGGCACGGGGAACCCGGCGCGGGCCAGCTCGCCCAGGTTGGCTCCCTTGCCGCCCACGTGGGGCAGATCCGCCGCGGAGATGCGCTCGAACGGGAGGATGAAGGGGTCCGGCTCCATGGCGCGGACGGCGGACGGAGTGGGGAAGGGGTCCACGCTCATGGGGTTCTCCGGTCCGGCGAAGGTCAGCCCATCCACTCCGGGTGCTTCGTGGTGCCGTCGAAGTGGGTGCTGATCTTGTACTTCTCGAAGGCGCCGGCCTGGGCGGCCTTCTCGGTACGCGCCAGCAGCGCCTGGATTTCCTTCTCCGTGTAGGGCTTGAAGCCTCGCGCCACCTTGAGCGCCTGCTCCACGCGCGCCATCGAGTCCATGCCCGTGATGACCACGCTCACCGGCAGGGACAGGCTGTAGCGCAGACACTCCGGCGCGCTCACCGTCTTGCTCTCCAGGATGAAGGTGCCACCCAGCGACTTCATCCCGAGCACGCCGATCTCCTCCTTCACGAGCACGGGCAGCACGCGCTTCTCGAAGCTGTCGAAGTGCGCGTCCATCACGTTGAGCGGCAGTTGCACGGCGTCGAAGCGGAAGCCGTGCTGACTCGCCGCCTCGAGCATGCTCAGGTGCATGGCGGGGGACTTGTGCCCGGTGAAGCCCAGGAAGCGCGCCTTGCCCGCCTTGCGTGCCTCCTCCATGGCCTCGAGGGCGCCTCCGGCCGCGAACGTGCGCTGGGGATCGTCCTGGTGGATGACCTCGTGCAGTTGCAGCAGATCCAGGTGGTCCGTTTGCAGGCGCTTGAGCGACTCGTCGATCTGCGCCGCGGCCGTCTTCTTGTCCCGGCCGTCGATCTTCGTCATCAGGAAGGCCTTGTTCCGGTAGCCATCCCGGAGCGCCTTGCCCATGCGCACCTCGCTCCGCCCGTCGTGGTAGTCCCAGCAGTTGTCCAGGAAGTTGATCCCCGCGTCGAGCGCGCTCCGGATGATGCGAATGCTCTCGGCCTCCTCCTTCTGCCCGCCGATGTGCGCGCCCCCGAGGCCAATGCACGACACCTGCTCGCCCGTGCGGCCGAGCTTGCGGCGGGGCACGTCGCGCGACGCCGGGGCCTTGTTCGCGGCCAGGGCCTCCGAGGACAGCATCAGCGCGAGCGTGGCCTCCAGGAATTCTCTGCGGTTCATGGCGAAGTCCTCATCTCGGGTACGGGCGCGGGTGCGCGCGGGGACCCTCGACATTGCGCGCCGGGCGCGGCCCTCACAATCCGCATGTGTCCACCCCCGGTGCTCGCACACGGGCCGAGTTGGCGGACATACTCGCCCCGCGGAAAAACCATTCGCTGGCGGACATTGGCTCGGGCGAGGGGCTGGCCCGGGAGCGTTCCAGATTCGCAACGCAGTGATGCGTCCTGGACACCTAGCGCCCGGGGCGCGAGCCCTGCATTGGATCTCCCAGTCGGACACGAAGCACCGGAGGCAGGCACATGAGTGACGAGAGCGAGGATGGAGTGACGCGGCGTACGGCGCTGGTGGGAGGGCTGGCCGGAGCGGCGGGGCTCGCCGCGCTGGCGGGCTCGGCCGAGCGGCGGGCGGGCTCCCCTGGCGAGCGCATGCCCGTCGTCTTCATCCCGCACGGCGGCGGTCCGTGGCCGTTCGTCGAGCTGGGCTTCAACGACAAGCCGGGGTTCACCGCCCTGGCGGACTACCTGCGGTCGCTGCGGAGCGTGCCGAAGACGCCACCCCGCGCGCTCCTGGTCATCTCCGCGCATTGGGAGGAAGCGGTGCCCACGGTGATGACCAGCGCCCGTCCGCCCATGCTCTACGACTACTACGGCTTTCCGCCCGCCTCGTATGAGATCACCTGGCCCGCGCCCGGTCATCCGCAGCTCGCCGAGCGCGTGCGGGAGCTGCTCGGGGCGGCGGGCTTCCCGACGGCCTCCGACTCCCACCGGGGCTATGATCACGGCACCTTCGTCCCGCTCAAGCTGACCTACCCGGACGCGGACGTGCCCACGGTCCAGTTGTCGCTCAAGCACGGGCTGGATCCCGCGGAGCACCTGGCCATGGGACGCGCGCTCGCGCCGCTGCGCGACGAGGGCGTGTTCATCATCGGCAGCGGCATGTCGTACCACAACCTGCGCGCGGGCTTCGGTCCGCGCACCCAGCCCATCGCCGAGGCCTTCGACGCGTGGCTGCGCGAAACGGCCACCCTGGAGCCCAAGGAGCGGGATGCCCGGCTGGCGCGCTGGGATCAGGCCCCCGCCAGCCGCCAGTCCCACCCCCGCGAGGAGCACCTGCTGCCCCTGATGGTCATCGCCGGGGCGGCGGGAGCGGATCACGGCACCGTCGCCTACAACGGGACGTTCATGGGCACGCGGCTGTCGGCGATCCACTTCGCCTGAGTCAGTCGCTGCTGGCCATCAGCGGATTGGCCTCGATGAAGGCGATGAGGAAGTCGCGGAAGGCGGCGACCTTGCGCGGCACGTGCTCGGTGGGGGGGTGGACGAAGAAGAGGCTTCCGGCCTTGAGGCCCCATGAGGGCAACACCCGGACGAGCAGCCCGGCCGTCACGTCCTGCCGCGCCAGGAAGGTGGGAATCAGTCCGAGCCCCAGGCCCTCGCGGATGGCCCGGTGCACGAACAGCAGATCATCGGTGACGAGGCGTGGACTCGGGGGGGACACGAGCGGCGGAGGCAATCGCTTCCACTGGCTGAAGGCCACCCAGTCGTGCGAGGCCACGTCCGCGAAGGAGCGGGGGACGCCTCGCCGCGCGAGGTAGGTGGGCGCCGCGTAGATGGCGCTCTCCAGGCCACTGAGCCTCCGGGCCACGAGCGTCGAGTCGGTGAGCTTCATGGCGACGCGCAGGGCCGCGTCGAAGCCCTCGCCCACGAGGTCCACGGTGCGGTTGGTGGGCCGGATGTCGAGCTGGATGCCCGGGTAGCGCGCGGAGAACTCCGCGGCCAGTTGGGCGAGGAAGGTGAGCCCCATGTCCATGGGCGAGGTGATGCGCAGCTCTCCGGATGGCTCCGCCTCCTGCTCGGGAAGTCCCCCGGTGATGTCGCGCAGGGTGGCGACGACGGGACGCACCTTCTCGTAGAACGCGGTGCCCGCCGTGGTCAGCGCCACCTTGCGCGTGCTGCGGTGGAAGAGCTGCACGCCGAGCGACGCCTCGAGCGCCGCGACCCCCCGGCTCACCGAGGACTTCGGAATCCCCAGCTTCCGGGCCGCCGCGGACATGCTCCACGTCTCGGCGACCGCCACGAACAGCGGCAGGAGGTTCAGGTCGGGCGTTCCCATGACGTCACGCGGTTATGACAGCTCCCCAGGGGCGTCAATGTTCCATGGGCGCCTGGGGCCGCCTGACGCAGGTCTCCCTCGGACGTGCGTCACGAGGCGCTCATCGCGCGGAAGATCGCGTAGAGGACCGCGGACAGGGCAATCGAGACGAGGACGGAGCCCACACAACCGAGTTTGTTCGAGAAGAAGAAGAACATGCCGGGAAGGTGAGGGGCCCGTGAGCGGGATGCAGGCTCCGCGAAAACCTGGCGCGCGTGAAATGTACGGCGAACGACAGGAGGTGGGCGCGGGGAGTCCTACTCCCGCACGAGGCCCGCCGGCAGCCCGTGGGGGTTGAGCAGACCGGAGGGATCCCGGGACACGCGCCATGCCCGCAGGAGGGAGAGGTCTTCCGCGTAGAGCCCCCGGAGGGTGGCCGCGTCGAGGATGCTCCCCCCGCGCAGGGAGGGACGGCCACCGGCGCGCACGCACCATTCGAAGCAGGCTCGGTGGAGCGCCTCGGCCGCCTGGAGCCCGGGCCCGTCCCCCACGTCCACGCCGTGGTAGAGCCCCAGGGCATACAGGCGCTCCGCGCGTTGGGAGGGCGGCCTCATGTCGAAGAGCCCGCGCGTGCGTCCCGGGGGGTTGGCCAGCGCCAGCAGGGAGACGGTCTCCAGCCCGGACATCCACCCGGGCCGCCCCTCGAGGAAGCGCGCGAAGCCACGCAGCCCCTCCAGATCCAGGCAGTAGTCACACCACACCCGGCGGCGCCAGGGGTGGCGCTGGCGCGTGTCGTCCTCGTCGCTCCAGGTGAGGAGTTGAGGGGGGGCGTCGAGTTCCGCCCGCTCCCGCGTCATGCGCGCCAGGGGTTCGGGTAGGGGAGCCCGCGTGGCGCTGGCCTCGTCGGCGAAGTCCCGTCCGAAGACGGACCAGAAACGGCCTTCCTTCCAGAGGCCGAGGAAATGCTCGGGGGTGGAGTCCCGCCACGTCTCGGTCCACGCCACGGCCTCCACCAGGTCGCTCAGGCCACCGTGAGGGTTGAGTTGAAGGCGGGTCAGCGGCTGCGAGGGCAGGGTGTCGAGCACCACGCGCTCGATGACGCCCACCTGGCCGAAGCCCGCCAGTGCGAGGCGGAACAGGTCCGGCTCCTCCCCGGGGCCACACCAGAGGGCGGTGCCATCCGCGAGGACGAGCCGCAGCCGCTCGACATGATCCACCTGCGCGCCCTGCTGGAGCGAGCGCGAGCCGAAGCCGCCCTCCGATAGTGTTCCACCCACGGTGGTGCCGGGCGTGGCCGTGAGCACGGGCAGCGTCCTGCCCGCGGCGTTGAGCGCCTCCTCCACCTGGCCCCAGCGCGTGCGGGCGGAGACCTCCACGCGGCCCCCGTCGAGCAGGCGCACCTCGCCCCCCTCCGCGCGGTTGTCGAGGATGATGCCTCCCTCGTCCAGGGTCTGGCCTCGGGTGCTGTGGCCCGAGCCGCGCACGGTGACGCGAACCCCATGGGCGCGGGCCACCCGCAGGGTGTGCACCACGTCCGCCTCGCACCGCGCCCGCACCACCACCCGGGGCACCCGGCGCACGAGCCCCCCGAAGTCATGGGCATACAGCTCGAGTTCTTCCGGGGTGGAGCGCAGGGGACCGCTGAGTCCACCGCGCAGATCATCCAACAGGGACAGGGCAGGGGGGCTCATGGAGGTGGTGGCACGCTAGCACGAGCCACCTGGGGTCCTGTCCAACCCGGCCTGGAACGGCCTCTGCTACCGGTAGGTGATGAGCGCCCGGCGCGCGCCCTCGAAGTGGGCGTGCTCGTTGAGCGTGGAGAGGTAGCGGCCGCGCTCGCTGTAGATGAGCTTGGTGACGCCGCAGTTGGTGAGCATCCAGTTGATGCGGAACGCGTGCTCGTCCGGGAGGTGCAGCAACTCCTGACACACCGCGGTGATGGGTCCCCCCGAGGTGAACACCACGCCGGTGGCGGAGGGCCCCAGGGTCTTCAGGACGGTGTCCAGGGCCTGGGTGCAGCGCTGGCGGAAGGCGGACCAGGTCTCCTGGTACTCGGCGTCGTGCTGGCCGTTCACCCAGCGGGCCACGGCCTGGGTGAACAGCTCCTGGAAGGCCCGGCGCGGATCCGCGGTGGTCATCAACTCCTGACGGAGCGTGGCCGGGTCCGCGTAGCGGGGCGTGTGCAGGCGGATCAGCTCGTCCTGGTCGAACTCGTCGAAGCCCGGAAGGCTCTGGAGCCTGAGGTCCACGCCCCAGGTGGACTGGCACGCCTCGGCGGTCTCCCGGTGGCGCCGCAGGCTTCCGGTGAAGAGCGCGTCCGGCCGGGGCAGGCGCGAGCGCAGACTCTCGCCGAGCACGCGCGCCTGCTCGAAGCCGGTCTCCGACAGCGCGTCGTAGTCCGCCTTGCCGAAGGAGGCCTGACCGTGGCGCACCAGGTACACCGCGCCCATCAGCGGCCCTCCCGCTTGATGAGCCCGCGGCACCGCCAGTCCAGGTAGTTGACGAGCACCCAGAAGTTCTTGAACGCCGGGTTGCGCGTCTGCTTGTGGTGATAGCGGTAGTAGATCTGCTGGATGATGACGGCGAGGCGGAACAGGCCGTAGACCTCGTAGAAGGTCCAGTTGGCGGGCTTGAGGCCCATGCGCTCGAGGTAGTAGGCGACCACCTCCTCGCGCCGGAGCATGCCGGGCAGGTGGGTGGGCTGGCGGCGGGTGCTGCGCAGGATGATGTGATCGTCGGGGTGCACCCAGTAGGCGAGGGTGTTGCCCAGATCCATCAAGGGGTCGCCCAGGGTGGCCATCTCCCAGTCGAGCACGCCGATGACCTCGGTGGGCTGCTCGGGAGAGAGCACCACGTTGTCGAAGCGCCAGTCATTGTGGATGACGCACGTGGCGATGTCCTCGGGGGTGTTCGCCTTGAGCCAGTCGCGCACGCGGCGGTAGCTCGGCACGTTCCACGTACGGGCCTTCTCGTAGCGCTCGGACCAGCCCTCGATCTGCCGCCGGGGATAGCCGGGCCCCTTGCCGAGCGACGTGAGCCCCGCGGCCTGGGGATCCACCCGGTGCAACTCGATCAGCTTGTCGATGACGTTGAGGCACAGGCGGCGCGTCTGGGCGGTGTCCAGCGTCATGCCCGCGGGCAGACGCGAGCGTGGAATGAGACCCGGGATGCGCTCCATGACGTAGAAGTCCGTGCCGATCACCGCCGCGTCCTGGCACAACCCCACCATGGTGGGCACGGCGGGGTAGACGGGCTTCAGCGCCTTCTGCACGTTGAACTCGCGCGCCATGTCGTGCGCGGACTTCGCCTTGGTGCCCGCGGGGGGCCGGCGCAGGATGAGGTCGCGCTGGGGGTACTTCAGCCGGTAGGTCCAGTTGGAGGCGCCCCCCGAGTACTGCGTCACCTCGGGCGTGCCCTCCAGCGAGGGCTCCTGGCGCTTGAGCCAGGCGTCCACGGCCGCGACGTCGAGCTCCTCGCCCTTGCGCACGGCTCCGGCTTGATCAGTGGTTGGGGTCGCGGACATGGGTTCCTCAGGCCTTCGCGGTGCCGAAGCCGCTCATCCGGCGCGCCTGGTTCCTGATCAGCTCGGAGTAGATCCGGCGTGGCAGCAGCCGCTTGGCCAGCCACGCCTGCCGGCCTTCCAGGTGGGGCAGGACGTAGAACTCGCGCGTCTTCACCGCCTGGAAGATCTGCTCCGCGATGTCCTCCGCGGTGATCTTCGAGCGGTTGAGCAGCTTGCCCATCACGGCGTGCATGGCGGGATTGCTGGTGCGCAGGGAGTCGGCCAGGTTGGTCTTGAAGAAGGACGGGCAGACGAGCGTCACGCCGATCTTCGAGTCGGCGAGCTCGTTCTGCAGCGTCTCGGAGAGGGAGACGACGGCGGCCTTGGTGGCGTTGTAGGCGCCCATCATCGGCATGTCGAGCAGCCCCGCCATGGAGGCGACGTTGACGAAGTGGCCGTGGCCCTGGCGCTTGAACAGGGGCGTGAACACGTGGCAGCCGCGCACCACGCCCATCAGGTTGATATCCACCACCCACTGCCAGTCGGCGATCGGCACCTCGTCGATGCCGCCCGCCTGGGCGACGCCCGCGTTGTTGACCACGACGTCCACGCCGCCCCATTCCTCGTTGAGCCGCTCGGCCGCCGCGCGCAGGTCGCCCTCGCGCGTCACGTCACAGTGCACGGACAGGGCCTGGGTGCCCAGGGCCTTGAGCTCCGCGAGCGTCTCCTTGCCGCGCGCCTCGTGCACGTCGCCGATGGCCACGCGCCAGCCCGCCCGCGCGTAGCGCAGCGCGATGGCCTTGCCCAACCCACTGGCACCACCCGTGATGAAGATTCGCTGTGAGGTCATGACCGGTCACTCCGGGAGAAGCCGCGCCTGGCGAGCTCGATGCGGGCGATGACGCCCTTGTGCACTTCGTCCGGACCATCCGCCAGGCGCAGGGTGCGCGCCTGGGCGAAGAAGCCCGCGAGCGGGGTGTCGTTCGACACGCCCGCGCCACCGAAGATCTGGATGGCGTCATCCACCACCTTCTGCAGGACGTTCGGCGCGACGACCTTGATGGCGGCGATCTCCGACATGGCCCCGAGCGCGCCCACCTCGTCCATCTTCCACGCGGCGTAGAGCGTGAGCAGCCGGGCCTGATCGATGGCGATGCGGGCCTCGGCCACGCGCTCGCGGTTGCCGCCCAGGTTGAGCAGGGGCTTGCCGAAGGCGGTGCGCTTCATGCCGCGGTCGATCATCAACTCGAGCGCGCGCTCCGCCGCGCCGAGGCAGCGCATGCAGTGGTGGATGCGGCCGGGACCCAGGCGGCCCTGGGCGATCTCGAAGCCCTTGCCCAGGCCACTGATGACGTTGGAGGCCGGCAGGCGCACGTTCTCGAAGCGCACCTCACCGTGGCCACCGTGCGAGATGTCGTACTCACCGAACACCGGGAGCATGCGCTCGACGGTCACCCCGGGCGAGTCCAGCGGCACGAGCACCATGGAGTGCTGATGGTGCCGGTCCTGATCCGGCGCGGGGGTGCGCGCCATGAAGATGGCGACCTTCGCCTTGGGGTTGCCCAGGCCGCTCGACCACCACTTGCGGCCGTTGAGCACCACGTGGTCTCCGTCCAGCACCGCCGTGGCCTGCATGTTGGTGGCGTCCGAGGAGGCCACGTCCGGCTCCGTCATGCAGAACACCGAGCGGATCTCCCCGGCGAGCAGCGGCTCCAGCCACTGCTTCTTCTGCTCCTCGGAGCCATAGCGCCAGAGCACCTCCATGTTGCCGGTGTCCGGGGCGTTGCAGTTGAAGACCTCGGGGGCGATGAGGCTGCGGCCCATCTCCTGGGCGATGGGCGCGTACTCCAGGGTGCTCAGGCCCGCGCCGAGCTTCGCGTCGGGCAGGAAGAGGTTCCACAGGCCCTCGGCTTTCGCCTTGGCCTTCCACTCCTCCATCAGGGGGGGAATGCGCCAGCGCCGCCAGTCTCCCCCCACTTGATCCGCCTGGAGCTGCGCCGCGTAGCGCGCTTCCGCCGGCTCGATGTGCTCGCGCACGAAGCGCTTCACGCGCTCGAGGTACTCCTGGCTCCTGGCGCTTGGCTCGAAGTTCATCGTTCCTCCCGTGTCCTTATGCTCGCGGCATCCTGGAGCAGGGGGTGTTGATGAATCCAGTGAATCCTGGTCATGTGTTCGCATGAACCGGGCTCATGAATCGTCCCGTCTGACGGGGCTGGATCTCAACCTCTTCCGGGTCTTCGACGTCGTGCTCCAGGAGCGCAGCCTCACGCGGGCCGCGGAGGTGCTCTTCCTGAGCCAGTCGGCGGTGAGCCATGCGCTGGCGCGGCTGCGCGAACAGCTCGGCGAGCCGCTCTTCGTGCGGGAGGGAAGGGGCGTCACCCCCACGCCGCTCGCCGAACGGCTCGCCCCGGAGATCCGCGAGGCGCTCGCGCTGCTCCAGCAGGCGGTGCACCGCACCCGGGGCTTCGAGCCCGAGCGGGACGTGAGCGAGGTGACGCTCGCGATGAATGACGAGCTGGAGCCCGCGCTGCTGCCGCGCCTGGTGGAGCGCCTGCGCGCGAGCGCCCCGAAGGTCCGGGTCTCCAGCGTCCGGGTCGAGCGCTCCAAGCTGGAGAGGGATCTGGCGTCGGGGTGGTTGGACCTGGCGATCGACGTGGCGCAACTGACGGGCGCCGGACTGCTCCACACGGCGCTGATGCGCGACAGCTTCTGCGTGGTGAGTGGACAGCGGCGCAAGAAGCTGGACGTGGCGGCGTACCTGGCCGCGCGGCATGTCACGGTGTCGTCCCGGCGCACGGGGCTGGCCATGGAGGATCTGGTGATCAACCGCCTGGGCCACCAGCGGCAGATCGCCGTGCGCTGCCAGAACTACGAGGCGGCCTGCCGCATCGTCTCGGAGTCGGACCTGTTGCTCACCCTGCCACGGCGCCAGGCACGGGCCATTGGGGTGCCCATGGGCAATCACCTGCTGCCGGTGCCGCTCGCGCTTCCTCCCATCGAGCTCCACCTCTACTGGCACCGGCAGACGGACCTGGACCCGAGGGGCCGGTGGTTGCGCGAGCAATTGCTCGCGCTGGCCGGGGAGCTGCTCGGCCGTGAGGCCCGTCAGGGGTAGGACTTCACGGTGTGGGTGTGATTGAGGGGTCCATTGCCGTGACCGAAGCCGGGCGCGGTGCGGATGGCGGTGCGCACGTAGGCATGGGCGCGCTCGACGGCCTCGTGCAGCTCGAGTTTCTGGGCGAGCCCCGTGGCGATGGCCGACGCCAGGGTGCAGCCCGTGCCGTGCGTGGAGGAGTCGGGGAGGCGCTCGCCCCGGTATTCATGGCGTCCCGCCGGACTGAGCAGCACGTCGCGGACCACGTCTCCCGGCACATGGCCGCCCTTGAGCAGCACGGCCCGGGCGCCCATCTTCAGCAAGCGCTCGGCGGCGCGGTCCTGCTCCTCGAAGGTCGTGACGGGCAGGCCCGTGAGCGCCTCGGCCTCGGAGGCGTTGGGGGTGATGACGGCGGCGCGTGGCAGGAGCAGCTCGATGAGGGCCCGCTCGGCCCCGCTGTCGAGCAGCCGGGCGCCTCCCTTGGCCACCATGACGGGGTCCACGACGAGGGGGACGCCGGGGGCGTGGCGGTCGAGCTCCTCGCGCACGGCGGCGATGACCTCGGGCTTGCTCAACATGCCCGTCTTGAGCGCATCCGCGCCGATGTCCTCGAGCACCATCTGGATCTGCAAGCGGATGAAGGGCAGGGGGACGTCGTGGATGGCCCGCACGGTGCGCGTGTCCTGCGCGGTGAGCGCGGCGATGGCCGTGGCGGCGTACCCCTGGAGGGCCGTCACCGTCTTCACGTCCGCCTGGATGCCGGCTCCGCCCCCGGAGTCCGATCCCGCGATGATCAACACACGTCCCTTCACGGCTTGTGCTCCTTCTCCAGCGTCATTTCCCGGATGGCTCCGGGAGCCCGGGGTATACCAGTGCTTGCCCGCGTGGAAGGGGACATGTCACCTTTCCGGGCTTCTCCGCGCTCCGAGCCCGCCTCATGACGATGCCCGCCCTCCTGGTCGACGCCCCGGTTCCCCCGCCCATCCGCAAGGTCATCGAGCGGCTGCGGGAAGAGGGCCATGCCGCCTACCTCGTCGGCGGGTGTGTCCGGGACACGCTCCGGGGCGTGGCGCCCAAGGACTTCGATGTCGCCAGCAGCGCATGGCCCGAGGAGGTGCAACGCGCCTTCCCCAAGGTCATTCCCACTGGCATCCAGCACGGCACCGTCACCGTGCTCATGGGAGGCGTGCACGTCGAGGTCACCACCTTCCGCAGCGAGGGCGACTACCACGACGGCCGCCGCCCCAACACCGTCACCTTCGAGCGCGACATCGCCAAGGATCTGGCCCGCCGCGACTTCACCATCAACGCCATGGCGTGGGACCCGGCCGGAGGGCATTTCGTCGATCCCTTCGGGGGACAGGAGGACCTGGGCCGGCGGCTCATCCGCTGCGTGGGCTCGGCGCTCGAGCGCTTCTCCGAGGATGGGCTGCGCCCCCTGCGTGCCGTGCGCTTCGCCGCGGTGCTCGACTTCACGCTGGATCCCGCCACCCAGGCCGCCATCCCGCCCTCGCTTCCGGTCTTCCGGAAGGTGGCCATCGAGCGGGTGCGGGAAGAGTTCGTCAAGCTGCTGCTGTCGCGGCGCGCGGAGTTCGGGTTGGAGCTGCTCGCCGACACGGGCCTCCTGGGGGTCTTCCTGCCCGAGCTGGCCCAGGCGGAGCCCGAGGTCGCCCACCAGGCCCGGGCCGCCGCGGTCGCCGCTCCCGCCGAGGTGGAGCTCCGGATGGCCGCCCTGCTCGCGGACCTCGTCGAGCCCCCGCGCGCCGAGGAGATCAGCGTCCGGCTCAAGTTCCCCACCAAATGCATCGAGCACATCCGCTTGCTGGTGACGCACGCGGGGGTGGAGCAGCTCGTGGGGGCACCGGATCCCGTGCTTCGCCGCCTGCTCGCCAAGGTGGGGCTCGCCCAGCTCGAGGGGCTGTGTGCCGTGGCCCGGGCCCGGCTCCAGGTGCGCGAGCCCGCCCGGATGCCGGAGTTCGAGGCCCTCCTGGAGCGCCTGCGAGCCCTGGCCGCCACGAAGCCGCCGCTGAGCCCCAAGGAACTCGCGCTCAACGGCGGGGCCATCATGTCCACCCTGGGGGTGGGACCCTCGCCGATGGTGGGGGAGGCGACGCGCTTCCTCATGGAGCAGGTGCTCGACGAGCCCTCGCGCAACACGCCGGAGACCCTCCGGGAGCTGCTGACGGGCTGGCGCCAGGCGCGTGGGGCCTGACAGGTGGGCACCAATTCCGTCGCGGGCTGAGCAGCCCGGGCCTTCATCCGTCCAGGGCACGACGGGTGCCGTCCCCACGGAGGGAGCGGCGGTTGACTTCCTCGGGTGCGGAGGCAGAACCTCACCGCCATGCGCACCATGGCCGCGGTGCTTGGTTTCTCGGTACTGGCCGGGTGCTCCGGCCAGGTGGAACAACAGCGCCTCGCCACCCCCCCGGAGAAACCGGCCCCCGGCGCCGAGCCCACTGCCGCGGGTTCCGCCCAGGACGAGCGCTTCCTGGGCGTAGTGCTCGGCAACGAAAAGGTGGAGATCATCTCTCCGTTCGAGGGCCAGCTGGCACGCCTCGACGTCCAGCCGGGGGATCGCCTCCAGGCGGGAACGCTCATGGGGAACATGGCGCTGGAGCAGTTGCGCAGCGCGGAGCGGATGGCCCAGGCCCAGCTCGACCAGGCGGAGGCCGACCGGAAACGGATCGAGGCGGAGGCGCACACGGCCACCGAACGGCTCCAGCGCTACCGGAAGCCCCCCGCGGGCGTCCTCTCCACCGATGAAATCTCCAGTGCACAGAACGCGCGGGAGACCGCGCTCTCCCTGCTGGACGCCGCGCGAGCGCTCATCCGCGAGCGCCAAGCCTCGCTCGCGCAGATCCGCCAGCAGCTCGAGGAGGCGGTGTTCCGCGCGCCCTTCGACTGCGTGGTGGCGATTCGCTACCAGGACCCCGGCACCAGGGTTCAAGCCGGAGCGCCCATCCTGCGGCTCCTCCAGGCGGGCGGCTTCCGGGTACGCTTCGCGATTCCGGAGCAGCACAGCGCCAGGGTCACCGTCGGCCTCCCGGTCCGCATCTTCCTCCCCGCCCTGGGCAAGGAGTTCCCCGGGAAGCTCGAGAGCATCTCCCCCGAGGTGGACACGTCCTCCCGGATGATCTTCGCGCTGGCCACCCTGCACTCGTCCGACGAGGCCGTCCGGGCGGGCATGGTGGCTCGCGTGTCCCTGTCAGCCGGGCTCAGCCCTCCGGCGCCGCCTTCCGATGGCGGGCAGCCAGGGAAGAATAGTGGCGAGTGAGCAACCCGTAGAGGACCAGCTCCTGTGCGCGCGCCGCCGAGCGGGTCATGCGGTTGGCATGCATGTGCAGGAAGCTCTCGGCCAGCTCGGCGATGGAGAGGCTCAGCTTCCCCGCCGCCTCCAGCCCCTTCAACCCCGCGGCGATGGGCGCCAGCTTGTCGGAGCGCCGCTGGAGCACCTCCAGCCCCCTGGCCAGAACGGCGGTGCCCGCCCTCCTGGAACCCAGCAGTTCCTCCAGGCCCCGGCGCTCCTCGCGGAAGCGCTCATTCAGCCGCCGCTCGACGGCGTGATCGACCTGGAACTCCCGGCCGAAGTCCTCGCGCAAGGCGCTGACGACCGCGAGCCGGGCCTCCAACCCGAGCCCCAGATCCGAGAGCAGCAGATCCATCCCGCACAACAACAGCCGCCAGCGCGCGTCCGCCCCCTCGTCTCCCGGGAGCAGTTCCAGCAGCTCCAGCACCGCCTCGCTGTCCACCTGGAACAGTTGCTCGGCGAGCAGGATGGCCTCCGGTCCGCCGTAGCGCTCCACCTCGCGCTCGTAGGTGTCGAGCTGCACCTTCCACAGGAGTTGCTCCTGGAGGAGCGGCGCGAGCGCGCCGGACAGCTCGCCGGCCAGCTCCCGCATGCGCGCGGGGGGGCCGTGGAAGCGTAACCGCAAGTGCCAGTCCGGATCGCCATAGCGGATGAAGAACCACCCATCCGCCGCCCCCGAGCCGAGCGCGGTGTTCACCAGCGAAGCCACCGGGCCGGTGAGGAGGCGGTCCGCCGTGGCCGCGCCGGTGTAGAGCTTGAGGAATAGCCAGTCCGAGCCGGGGAGGAAGACGCGGGCCGGGCTGGAGGGCCGAGGCTCCCGCGCGGGACGGCCCGGGCCCACCGGGAGGCGCTCGGGCTCCTCGGGGCGGGAGCGCACGAAGGGCACCACCAGCTCGTGGACGAAGCGGCCCTCGGGGCCCTCGGCGCCCAGCGCGTCCGGCGCCGGGAACATCTCCACCAGCGTCGCCAGGGGCCGGCCCTTGAGCTGCTGGACCAACGCCTCGACGGCGAGCACGTTGTCCAGATCGATGGGCAGCAGGTTCTCCTCGTCCTCCAGCGCGACGAAGCGGGGCATGCGCCGCTCGGCCCGGAGCGCCTGGAGCGCGGCGAAGCGCTGGGCTCCCTCCGCCTCGCCGAGCCCCTCCAGGGTGTCGCGCCCGAGCTTCCATCTGGCCAGACTGAGCACCAACCGCCCATGGGTGACCCTGGGCAGGAAGCTGGCGCCGGCCAGCGGTCCCCAGTCCCACATCAGTCCGCTCAGGTGCTGTTGGTGCTGCAGGGAGCAGAGGAAGCGGTAGAGCCCGAGGTTCTGGAAATCGAAGTCGTGCGCGGTGGTCATCCGGGGAAGGACCTCCCGCCCCAGCCGCGCCGAGCGCAGCACGATGCGCGAGTCCTGGATGGAGACCCTCAGGTCGGACGCCTCGAGCTGCCGTTCGCGCGCAGCACCGGACCTCCCCAGGTAGGGGATTTCGTACTCACGCAGGACCGGGCGGGTGAGGATGTTGCCGACCCGGCCCTGGGGCAGATGGACGATCTCCGCGAACACCGCGTCCCGCCGGAGCGCCTCCTCGGCACGTAGCAGCTCCTCCACCTTGTGGTGGAGCAGGGAATCCCCGTGGCAGAAGCGGCCCAGGAGGTTGGCACCCGAGGCGTTGACCTCCTGGAGATGGAGCTGGAAGCGCCCCTGGGCGAGCGCCGCCTCTGACTCCGCCGCCACGGCCGCCACCACCGCGAAGGAGTCCGGGAGGGGCTGGCGCTGCTTGTTCGCCAGGCGCTCGACGAACGCGTCATCCAGCTCGAGAACCTGGCGCCCCGTGCACAGGTTCTCCTCCCACTTGCGCAGGAGGACGGCCTCGCGCTCGCCGAAACTGGCGCCCGCGGCCTCGTCGGCCGCCCCGCCCAGGAGCAGCCCGGCCAGCAGCGGTGCCACCTCGGCGCTCGGGACGTGGGAAGGGTTGAAACCGATGCCCGCCTCGGAATCCAGTGCCTCCAACAGGGGCACCTCGCGCCCCTCGTACCGCAGGGTGAACGCCTCACGGAAGCGCTCCAGCTCCTGCTGCGGCGAGGCGGGGGCGAGCCGGTGCAACAACTGGACGCCGCGCTCCAGCTCGCGGACCACCTCCCGCCCCAGCACGGCCTCGGGGGCGGGCTTGACCATGTCCACCTGGAACAGCCGCGGCAGCTCGACGGGCGCGGGCAGCTCCGAGAGCATTCGGGCCACTTCCAGGTAGCGCTCGCTCGGCGCGCCGAGCCCACCACCATCCAGTTGCTCGAGGGCGGACTGGACCGGGAGCAGCGCGTCGGCGAAGTACGCTCCGCCGGGGAGCCGTTGGAGTTGGGAGATCAGCTCGGGGAGCGCCTCCGGTCCGGTCACCGGGGGCGAGAGCTCGGGCACCAGGAGCTGGCTGTCGATCAGCTCCTCGACGAACTGCTCCGCCTCGGCGGAGCTGACCTCTGGATCCCTCTCGACCAGCGCACGCGCCAGCACCTCGGGCGAAGCGCCCTCCCGCGCCCGGGCCAGCGTGGCCTCCAGGTACCCGGTCGGTTCGACCGCCACCAGGTGGTACGAGCGGGCCTTCTCGATCATCCGTCCCTCGGCGTAGCGCAACCGGCCACACGCGCGGTACAGGCTGGTGTTGGGCCGATAGAGGAGGGACCCACGCAACTCGGGATCGCGAGCCAGGGACTCCGCGAGGAGGCAGGCGTAGTCCATGTCCAGGCGGGTGTGGCGCTGGTAGTTGGCACGAGGGCCGATCCGCAGTCGCGTCCGCTCACCCAGCTCGCCGACGGAGCAACCCGCGAACAGTCCGAAGGGAGTGGGCCGCCCCGCCATGCGGAGCAGGTAGCGGACCACGCTGTGCTCGACCTTCACTCCGCGCTCGCTCTCCGGTTCCCGCTCCCAGAGGCCCAGACACTCATGGAGGCTCGGCGAGGCCACGAAGAGGGCCTCCCGCACTTCCGGCCGCCGCAGCCATTCGCCCAGGCGCGCGCGGAGGATGGACTGGTCCCGACGCAGCGCCGGTTCGAGCCCCGGGGAGCCCGGCTGGAAGCGCGGGGATTCCAGCCCCTCCCCCCACCGGATCACCTCCTCGAAGGGCAACAGGGGTGTGCGCAGCGCGAAGAACCCCGCTGGGGAGAACGCGAACGCCTGGGACTTCTCCTCGGAATGGGAGTGCTTCATGGGCGTGCGAGCTCAATCGGGGATGGCGGCCAGGAGCATGCCGTCCCAGGTGGGAGGCAAGGGGTGACATGCCGCCAGCAGGGTCAGCGCGGTACCGGCGGCGCCTTCGAGCAGGGTCCCATCCATCCCCCCGCCCAGCTCGTCCTCCTCCTCATCCTCGTCCCCCTCCCCATCGGTCTTCGGATACCAGGAGAGATAGCCCGCCAGGCCCTCCCCGGGACGCCTCATCTCCAGCGTCTGGGCGAACCACGCGGTGGCCGCCTCCTTGAACACGGGCTCTCGGGAGGATTGGTAGAGCCGGTTGTAGAGATGCCCGAGGCCAGCGGAGCCATGGCAGATGGCCGCATCCCGCACCCCCGCCTGCGCCATCGGACGCCGCGCGGCCTCGCGAGCGATCTCCAGCGCCACCCGCTCGAGCTCTCCGTCCGACAGCGCTCGGGCGGCAATCCGCAGGCAGACGACGGCGCCAGGGTCTCCGTAACACCAGGCGGAGCGAGCGGGCTCGACGGGAGTGCCCGGCGCGACACACCAGGGGAAGCGAGCCCCCGGGCTGTCGGGCAACACGTTCGCCAGGAGCCAGCGTGCCCCTCCCATGGCGAGCTCGCGTGCCTTCCGCTCGGAGACTCCCGCCCGGGCGATCAGCCCCAGCAGGGCCACCACCGCGGGCACCCCGTGCGCAACGCCGAGGTTGAAGTGCCCCTCGCGATAGACAGCCGCCTGCTCCTTCGGCAGATGCCGTACCGGAGTCCACCACGACAGCCCCGGCCCGGCGGGGGTGGAGCGCTCCGCCAGGCGGGCCACGATCTCCTCGAGACACCGGACCGCCACCGGACGGGGCATCCGCTCGAGTGCATAGACGCCCAGGCCCACCAGCCCTGAGATCAGATCGTAGTCCGCGTTCCACGGATGCTGGGAGACCAGACCCAGCAGCACCTCATCGATCTCCTCGAGGCCCTCGACCGAGGTGATTCCCATCGCCCCGAGTCTCGAGATGGACCAGGCGATCCCCGAGAATCCGGCATACAGCCACGGCGGGAGCGGTATCTCCTCGAGCGCCGACGCGGCCTCCAGGAGGAATTGCTCCGCGTAGGCCCGGTGGCCCTGCTGGGGCTGTGCCCGGTCCAGCTCGGCGAACAGAAAGGCCAGTCCCGCCAGACCTCCCGAGAGCGTCGGCCCCTCCACCCCCTGCCGCTCCCGGAGCACCCCCGCGATCTCCTCCACGGTCCGCAGCGCACGCTCTCGCAGAGAGCCCTCGAGCAGCGTCGTCCATCCCGTCATGAAGGCCCACCTCCGCGCCACCAGACAACGTCATCTGCTCCGGCCTCCAATCCAATACAACCTTTTCCCCACGCGGGCGATGCGGCGACAGGGCTGGTGTTGATCCACTTCGCGACACCCCCAGCGCCCGGGACCGCACACGGTTTCCCTCCCGACACGCGGGTGCACTCCGGGACGAGCGTGAAACCTCCCCGCATAGGCTGTCCATGCCTGCCTTCCCTATCCATCTTCGGGGTGGACATCCCCAGATGGCAGAGCACGATCAGATATTCCGGAAAGAGGCGCTCGACTATCAGGCGGGAGCCCAGGGGCAGGGAACCGTCCTGCGGCTGTCTCCCTCGTGGACACGTTGGGCCTTCTGGCTCCTGCTGGCGGTGGTCGGCTTCTATGTCGCGTTTGGAATATTTGGATGGATCTCCCAATACGCGAGCGGTCCGGCGGTGGTGCGGATGCAGGGACGGCTGGAGGTGACGGCACTCTCGGCGGGGCGGGTCACCTCGGTGGAGGTGCAGCCAGGACAGCGTGTGAAGGAAGGGCAGATCCTGGCGCGCTTCTTCGCCGGGCCGGAGCAGGCCAGCCTGGAGCGCTACGAGCACGAGTTCGAACTGCTCCTGCTGCAACGGATGAGAGACCTCACGAACGAGGCGGCGGACCAGGCCCTGACCTCGCTGCGCGCGGAGATGGAACTGGCGAAGTTCCAGCTCGAGCAGCGGCTGGTGCGGGCGCCCCAGGCGGGAGTGGTGAGCGACGTGCGGATCCGGCGCGGCCAACACCTCTCCGAGGGGGAGGTGGTGGTCGCGCTGGTGCAGGAGGACTCGCCCATTGAAGTCATCGCGATGCTTCCCGGCGGCTCCCGCCCGCTGCTCGCCAAGGGAGGAAGGATGCGCCTGGAATTGGAGGGGTTCCAATATCAATACCAGGAGTTGCTCATCGACCAGGTCGGGGATGGGCTGGTGGGACCGGAAGAGGTACGCCGGTACCTGGGCCCGGAGCTGGCGGACAGTCTGACGGTCAACGGGGCCGTGGTGCTGGTGCGAGCCCACGTCCCCTCCCGGTTCTTCGAGGCGGATGGCAAGCAGCTCGCCTACTTCGACGGAATGCAGGGCACGGTCGATGCGCGGGTGAAGTCGGAGCGCATCATCCTGACCCTCATCCCCGGTTTGAAGACCCTGTTCCACTGACACACCATGATCAGCCCGCTCCATTCCCTGCTGGAACGATTCCCGGAGTTGCGCCGGCTGGGTCTGCCCGCGCGCCGCAAGCGGATTCCCCACATCCAGCAGATGGATGCCAGTGATTGTGGCGCGGCCTGTCTGGGCATGGTGCTCTCGTACCATGGCAAGGTGGTGCGCCTGGACGACATCCGCCAGGTACTCGGCGTGGACCGGGACGGTGCGACCGCGCTGGCCCTCCTCGAGACCGCCCGCTGGTATGGGCTGCGTGGCCGCGGGATCACCCTGGAGGTGGAGGATCTCGACTACCTCCCGGCGGGCTCCATCCTCCACTGGGAATTCCGCCACTTCGTGGTCTTCGAGCGCCTGGGCAAGGGCTGGGTCGACGTGGTGGATCCAGAGATGGGCCGGCGGCGGGTGCCGCTCGAGCAGTTCCGCCGGTCGTTCACCGGCGTGGCCCTGCTGCTGGAGCCTGGCGACACCTTCGTGAAGGAGAAGGGCCAGAAGCTCCCGCTCCGGCGTTACCTGGAGCAGCTCCTGATTCAATCGGGGATGATGCCCCGCATCCTCCTCATCTCCCTGCTGGTGCAGCTCTTCGCCCTGGGGCTGCCGGTGCTCACCGGAGCCATCACGGACAGGGTGGTGCCCCGCGGCGACTACCACCTGCTGCTCGTGCTGAGCGTGGCGATGGGCTCGCTGATCTTCTTCCAGTTCCTGGCGTCGATGGTGCGCGCCTATCTGTTGCTGCACCTGCGCACCGAGCTGGATGCGCGCATGACGCTGGGCTTCGTGGAGCACCTGGTGGAGCTGCCGTACGTGTTCTTCCAGCGCAGGGCGGTGGGCGATCTCATGAATCGCCTCGGCAGCAACACCACCATCCGCGAGATGCTGACCTCGGGGGTGCTCTCGGGCCTGCTGGATGGCTCCATGGTGCTCCTGTTCCTGGGGGTGTTGTTCCTCATGAACCTGCCCCTGGCGATGCTGGTGCTGGGACTCTCGGCGCTCCAGGTGGGCGTGTTCGCCTGGAGCTGGCGGCGGCAGTCGGAGTTGATGGCCCGCAGCCTGGAGGCGTCGGCGAAGACCGAGGCCTATGAGGTGGAGTTCCTCACCGGCATGGAGACCTTGAAGGCGATGGGGGGCGAGCACCGGGCGGTGGATCGTTGGTCGGGGATGTTCGTGGATGTGCTCAACATCTCGCTCCAGCGTGGACGGCTCGAAGCCCTGGTCGAGTCGCTGCTGAGCACCCTGCAACTGGGAGCGCCCCTCGTCACCCTGTGCTTCGGCGCCTGGCAGGTACTCCGGGGAGTGCTCAGCCTGGGCAGCATGCTGGCGCTCAACGCGGTGGCGGTGGGCTTCCTCGGGCCGCTCGGGAACATGGTTTCCACGATGATGCAGTTGCAGCTCCTGGGCAGCTATCTCGAGCGAATCCATGAC
The DNA here is from genome assembly GCF_044360685.1 of Cystobacter fuscus. GTDB lineage: Bacteria > Myxococcota > Myxococcia > Myxococcales > Myxococcaceae > Cystobacter > Cystobacter fuscus_C. The sequence goes on from NZ_CP043491.1 coordinate 5,315,544, forward strand.
GTGATGGATGCACCTCCCGAGCAACCGGTGGGCAAGGCACGCCGGGCGCACAAGCTCACGGGACACATCTCCCTGGAGAAGGTCTCGTTCAGCTACGGCCCCCACGCGCCCCTGGTGGTACGAGACGTGTCGGTGGAAATCCAACCCGGGCAGCGCGTGGCCATCGTGGGCCGCTCGGGGGCGGGCAAGTCCACCCTCGCCAACCTGCTGCTGGGCATGTACCAACCCAGCGCGGGACGCATCTTGTACGACGGGATGGACCTGTCGGAGCTGGACCTGCGCTCGGTCCGCCAGCAGTTGGGAATCGTCCTGCAGAACCCGGCCCTGTTCAGCGCGAGCATCCGCTCCAACATCACCCTGGCGGACCCCACCCTTCCCCTGGAAGCCGTGGTGGAGGCGGCCAGACTGGCGCAGATCCACGAGGAGGTGCTCGCCATGCCCATGGGCTACGAAAGCCTGCTGCTGGATCGCGGTACCTCACTCTCCGGCGGGCAGCGGCAGCGGCTCGCGCTCGCCCGGGCGCTCGTCCGCAAGCCCGCCATTCTGCTGCTGGACGAGGCCACCAGCGCTTTGGATGCCATTACCGAAAGCAAGGTCCACCAGGCTCTGGCAACCCTCGAGTGCACACGCATCGTGATTGCCCATCGGTTGAGTACTATCACTGGCGCGGATCTGATCCTCACCCTGGAGGATGGCGCCCTGGTGGAGGCGGGGACGCACCAGCAATTGCTCGCCCGCGGAGGAATCTATGCCACGCTGGTGGCGGCCCAGCTGGGTTGAACACCCCCACGGCCAGAGCCTCGCTCGCGCGGAAGAATTCCCAAACGCCAGGAATTGAGTTCGGGTACACCGCACTGCCGGCGGGGAGCCGCACTGCGCCTCTACACGCAGGCGGAACGGCACCGGCAGGCGATGGTTCAACCGCTAGTCACGGCACCTGTGGTAGCGCCGCGAGTAGCGGTGGCAGCCGCGGTGGCCGCGGTAGGAGTACCTGTCTCTGTCGTGGTCCCTATCGCGGTCCCGATCGCTGCCACCAGCGACCTGATCCAGGTTCTCATCCGAGAGATTCCGGATGGTCTCCCTGTTCAGGCTGAGCCTCTTCGGGTTCGTCTCGATCATGACCTGTTCCTCCCCATGATGCCGCCGAAATTGGCGGCACTTCTGATTTAGTACCCAGGGACAAGGCACACCACTGAGGGTCAACCGAGGAGGGCTTGTCCGAAGGGAGACCCGGGATGGGAGAGAGGAGGGGGAAGGGGTGCCGCGAGGAGAAGCGAGGAGTGAAGCGGGGCAAGCGCAAACGGGTGAGGAGCCGACGCCCTGGGGACAGCCCGAACACAAGCCTGGAGAAACTTGTTGTCCAAGAAGGAGCGTGGAGGAGCCAGACCCCGCGGCTCCTCGGCAGGTTCCACAAAGAGAGGCGTGACAGCATTCCGTTCTTCACCTGCCGAGGAGGGCTCGGCCGGCCGCCTCGTTTCGCCGGCCACTTGCGCTTTCATCCGCTCCTGGAGTCCCCCCCACTGTGACTCATTCGGCTGAGCGCCTCCGCGCGTTCAGGTAGTCCTGGTGCCAGGCCTTGGGCAGGCGGGCCAGCACGTCCACCGGCTCGTTCGCGGGACGCTCCAGTTCTTCCTGCATGGCCATATCCCCCACGAGGAAGCCGCCCGCGAACATCGTCCGGCCTGGCGCGTCCACTCCCGCCAATTCCTCGGCGGTCCCCAGCTTCAGGTTGAACACGCGCTTGCCCTTCACCGGCACGCGCTTCACCTCGGTGAGCGAGGCCACGCCCTTGTCCGTGCGGACCTGATCCCTCACCTTCAAATCCCTCGCCGCCACCACCTGGCCCCTCGCGGTGATGACCGGGTGCATCTCGGTGAGTGTCACCTGGTGGCCGAGGCTGTCACGCAGGTGCACGAAGGGAGCGAGCTCATTGCCGCGAGCCACGTCGGTCACCGTCAACGCCGCACGGCCGGCTCCAGCGAGGACCTTGTCCCCCAGCTTCACCTGTTCCACCGGCACCACTCGGCCTCCGTCCAGCTGGATCCGGGTGCCCTCGGCCATGCAGCTATTGCGGAAGAAGAGCCGCTGGGTGGTCAACGCGCGCCCGTCGATCGCCTGGGACTTGTAGAACGGCTCCAGGTAGTCGATGCCCTCCGCGCTGGTGCATCGGGCCTTTCCCTGGATGGTGATGGTGAAGGTGGTGGCTCTGTTGAGGACCTTGTTGGCCCCACAGTCCTCGGGGTTGTTCTGGTTGATGCTGTACGAGGTGTCGGCGAGATGATTGAACGTCGCCGCGTAGCTTCCCACGGGAAGCAGTTGCTTGAAGTCCACCGCGTTGGAGCAGACCACGCCCGTGTCGGTGTGGAGCCTGAGCCGGCCGTAGGTGTAGCTGTCCACCTTGCATCGCAAGTAGTTGCGAGCCCCTGCCTTGATCTCCGTGCGGACCGGGATGTAGAGCCGCCGGCTGTTGAACGGCGCGGAGAACTCCCAGTAATCGGCGGGGTTGAGCACGCCCGGGGCGTCGGTCCTCGACGCCGCGACTCCGGTCGGCGTCGGGGGATAGGCCATCAGCACGCCATTGGAGTAGCCGGCCACCGCGTAGTCGCAGTCCGAGCCGCCACGGAGCTGACACAGGACGATGTCGGACGTGCTGTTCGGGACGTTCTCGCGCGGATGGAGGAGCGTGAATCCTCCCTCTTCCCGCAGGGCGACGGAGGTACGGACCACGGTGTAGGTGGAGACGTCCCGGCCCGTCACGTCATCGACAGCCAGGGCGATGGACTCCAGCCGGAGCAGGCGTCCATCCGCCACGTTCACCGTGGCCGCGGTGCCCACGTCGATGAAGTTGGTTCCACCGCCGTACTCCTCGCCCGCGTTGGACGCGACCAGCCTGCTCTGGGTCTCCGCCTGATTGGTTTCATAGGCGACGATGTCCGCGTAGACGTAGGTGGCCCCTCCCTGGCAGCTCACGTGGACATACGGTTCATAGCGCATGGACTTGCCATCAGCGATGGGCACCGGAGGCCTCACGATCAGGTAGTGGTCGCACCAGATCGACTGTTCGGCCAGCACCGTGGCCGCGGGTTTCTCCTTCCCGCGGGAGTGGGCTCGCCGCCTCAATTTGGCCAGCTTGTTGAAAAGCTCGGGCGAGTTCCATTCAGTCTTGCCCGCCGCATGGAGCCGATTGAGCACGAAGTCGTATTGCGTGTCATCCGCCAGGTCGAGTTCGACGCTGAGCCGGTCGCCGCTCGCGCGCGATCTGGCATCATACAGCGCGCTCATCTGCCGGGATTGCTCGGTCAGCACCTGGTGCGACACGCTCGTGGAAAGCGGCCGTGGCGGCGTACTCCATCCGGCACCCAACAACGCCAGACCCGACAACTGAAGGGCACGGATGAAACACTTCCACGGTGACAAGGTTTTCTCGAGTCCCATTGGGTGCTCCCTTGCATGGATACCGCGCCAGGCGCGATGTCTTGATAGGGATTGCAGAAAAAAATGGAAAAGGAAATGCACTGCCGGTATGGCCATACCTCAGGGCAATGGGGTATAGGCTTTCCGTCGAACCTCATTCCCAGCCCTCATTCTTTTGATAAAACAACCAGCACGGGTGCAGGGGTCACCGGGACATGCGCTCGGCTCGCTGGCCGCTGACGGGGGAGGCCTCTTGCGCCCCCGCCTGGTCGCGGACGTTCCTCCCCTCCGGACGCTCGCCCGCCCGCCAGGGCTCCGAGGGTCCGCCGGGAGGGCAGGGGGACCGGAAGGACCCGGGAAGCCCGCTGCGAGGCGCTGCGAGGTGTCGAAGGGGTCGCATGCGGCGGGGCGGACGTGTAGAGAGGAAAACCATGCGAGTCGTCGTTGCCATGAGTGGAGGAGTGGACTCCTCGGCCGCCGCCGCCCTGCTCCAGGAGCAGGGGCACGAAGTCATCGGGATCACCCTCCGGGTCTGGTCCTACGAGGGCAAGGCCCAGTGCGGGAGCTGTTGCAGCCCGGATGACATCGACGATGCCCGCGCCGTGGCGCAGAAGCTCGGCATCCCGTTCTACGTCGCCGACGCCGAGGAGCTCTTCAAGGACCGGGTCATCAACCCCTTCGTCCAGTCCTACCTCGGGGGGCGCACGCCCATCCCCTGCGTGGCGTGCAACCGTGACGTGAAGTTCAACTTCCTGCTCAAGCGCGCCCGCGCCCTGGGCGCCCGGCTCGCCACCGGGCACTACGCCCGCGTCGAGCAGGAGGGTGGCCGCTACGTGCTGCGCCGGGCCGTGGACGCGGCCAAGGACCAGAGCTACTTCCTGTTCACGCTCGGGCAGGCGGAGCTGGCCGACATCCTCTTTCCCGTGGGCGGCATGACGAAGGCCGAGGTGCGCGCCGTCGCCGAGCGCCACGGGCTGCCCACCAGCCACAAGCCCGAGAGCATGGAGATCTGCTTCGTGCCGGATGGGGACTACGCCGGCTTCGTGGAGAAGGTGGCCGGGCCCCAGCCCGCGGGGGAAATCGTCGACACGGCGGGACAGGTGCTCGGCACGCACGCGGGGGTGCACCGCTTCACGGTGGGGCAGCGCCGGGGGCTCAACCTCGGGGGAGGGGAGGCACGCTACGTCCAGCGCATCGAGCCCGAGTCCAACCGCGTCGTGGTGGGCCCCGCGGACGAGACCGCGCGCGGCTCTTTTGGACTTTTGCAGCCGCATTGGGTGGATGGGCCGCCCCCGCCGGAGCGCTCCGTCATGGTCCGCATCCGCCACCGCCACCCGGGCGCGGCGGGCCGCGTGGAGGTGTCCCCCCATGGGCTCGTGTCCATCCGGCTCGACACTCCCGCGCGGGCCGTGACTCCCGGCCAGGCCGCGGTCGTCTACGAGGGGGATCGGATGCTGGGCGGTGGGTGGATCGTCTAGGCTCGCCCTGAATTTGACCGGCAGGTAGGTGGGGCGTACCTTCCGCCGCACCTCGACGCTACAGGCCGCGACACTCGTGTGGCCGGGCCGGGGCTCCGCTACAATCGAGGACCGCTACGCCATGCGCGATGCCCATCGGATGAAGGAGAAGTTCGACGTCTCGCTCGACAACCGGCAGGTCGTGAGCCTGTTGATCGCCGGGATCATCGTGCTGGGAGCCGTGTTCGTGCTCGGCGTCGTGGTGGGCAAGCAGCTCGCCGGCAACGCCCAGTCCGCCGCCGCCCCGGATCTCCTGTCGGCGCTCGATGCCAATGCCCAGGCGCTCCAGCAGGCGCGCGAGGCCGAGTCGCCGCTCACCTTCCAGGACGAGCTGACGCGCAAGAGCAGCCCGGACGCCGCGCCCTCCAAGCCCGGCACCGTCACGGTCGCCATTCCTCCGCCGGCCCCCAAGCCCAAGCCCGTGGAGCCCCCGCCCGCCGACGTGGCCGAGCCCACCGAGGACAACCCCCCCGCGCCCAGCCCCACCGACGACGACTACGCGCCCACTGGCACCGCCAAGGCCCCGGAGCCCAAGCCGGCGGAGAGCAAGGTGGCCGACAACAAGCCCGCGTCCAAGCCGGCCGAGCCCAAGGTGGCCGAGCCCAAGCCCGCGCCCAAGCCGGCGGAGAGCAAGGTGGCCGACAACAAGCCCGTCACCACGCCCGGCAAGGTGGAGTCCGCGCCCGTGGCGACCCGGACCACTCCGGCCGCCGGGGGGATGAAGGAGGCCATCGCCCGCGCCGCCCAGCGCCCCACCGAGGCCGTTCCGGGTGGAGCCTTCACCCTGCAGCTGTCCGCCTTCCAGAGCCGTCCGGAGGCCGATCGCTTCGCGGCGAAGCTGCGCGACCGCGGCTACGCGCCCTTCATCGTCCCCGCCGAGGTCCCCGGCAAGGGCACGTGGTACCGCGTCCGCATGGGCAGCTTCCCCTCCAAGGACGCCGCGTCGCGCTACCTCACGGACTTCAAGCGCGAGACCCAGCTGCAGGCCTTCGTGGCCGCCGCGAACTAGCCTCCCGCCGTCATGCACCTGCTCGACAACGTCATCCAACCGTATGCGTGGGGCTCGCGAACGGCCCTCGCCGAGCTGCTCGGACAGCCCGCGCCTTCCGCCACCACCCAGGCCGAGCTGTGGATGGGCGCCCACCCCGGAGGCCCCTCGCGGGTGGGCCGGGAGGGGGCTTCCCGCACGTTGCTCGAGCTCATCCGCTCCGCGCCGGAGCGCGAGCTGGGCGAGGCGGTGACGCGCCGCTTCGGCGCCGAGCTGCCCTTCCTCTTCAAGGTGCTCGCGGCCGAGACGCCCCTGTCCCTGCAGACGCACCCGAGCCTCGCGCAGGCGCGTGAGGGCTTCGCGCGGGAGAACGCCCAGGGCATCCCCCTGAGCGCGCCCCACCGCAACTACAAGGACGCCAACCACAAGCCCGAGCTCACCTGCGCCCTGACGCCCTTCGAGGCCCTGTGTGGCTTCCGCCGCGTGGACGAGACGCTCGCGCTCTTCGACGCGCTCGGGGTGGCGGCGCTGGAGCCGCTGCTCGCTCCCCTGCGGGCCTCGCCCGATGCGCGCGGCGTCTCGCGCATGTTCGAGGCGCTGATGACGTTCCCGTCCGAGCGGCGCGCCTCGCTCGTGGCCGGGGTGGTCGACGCTTGCGCGGCGGGCCTGGCGCGGCCCGGCCCCTTCCACGCGGAATGGCGCCAGGCGGTGCGGCTCGGCTCGCTCTACCCGGGAGACCCCGGCGTCGTGGCCGCGCTGATGCTCAACCTCGTGCGGTTGCGACCCGGCGAGGCCATCTACCTGCCCGCGGGCAACCTCCACGCCTACCTCGGCGGGGTGGCCGTGGAGCTCATGGCCAACTCGGACAACGTGCTGCGCGGCGGCTGTACGCCCAAGCACGTGGATGTGCCGGAGCTGCTGCGCGTGCTGGACTTCCGGTGTGGCCCCGTCGACGTGCTCGTCGCGCGGCCCCACGAGGAGGGGGAGGCCGTCTACCCGACTCCCTCCGAGGAGTTCCGCCTCTCGCGCTTCCAGTTGCGGCCGGGTGCCGTCTCGCGTCCGGCGCGCCGGGGGCCGGAGATCCTCCTGTGCGCCGAGGGCTCGGCCCGCCTGAGTCTCCCGGGCGAGACGCTCGCGTTGCCCCGGGGTGCCTCGGTGTTCGTGAGCGCGGCGGATGGCGCCTACTCGCTCGAGGGCGAGGGGCTCGTGTTCCGCGCCACCGCCGGGCTCTGACACCGGGGCTTCGGCGTCGGGCCCACAACCACAAAGACCTACCGAGAGTCAAGCGCTCATCCCTCGGAAATTCGGAGGGATTCACGACAGAAGCGCCGAAAACAGCGCTACAAGGGCCATGTCACTCCATATATTTTCACGTATCGCCATGGCCCGAAAGAAGATCAGCACGACCATCTACATCACGCCGGAGCAGAACGAGATGCTCAAGGCGTTGAACCAGAAGACGAAGGTTCCCGTGGCCGAGTACATCCGGCAGGGGATCGATCTCGTGCTGGAGAAGTACAAGGCGCAACTGCCGGGCCAGGCGACCTTCGACGAACTGGGGACGCGGTCATGAGTGGGGCGCGGAGCATGAAGGGACAGCGGGTGGTGGTGCTGGGGGGCGCGGGCTTCCTGGGCTCTCACCTGTGCGAGCGGCTGCTGGACGATGGGGCGGCGCGCGTGGTGTCGGTGGACAACTGCCTCACGGGCACCGAGCGCAACGTGGCCCACCTCAAGGGGCGCGCGGGCTTCGAGTCGATGCGCCAGGACATCACCGAGGGCCTGTCGGTGGAGGGCCCGGTGGACTACGTCTTCAACCTGGCCTCGCCCGCCTCGCCCATCGACTACGCGAAGCTGCCGCTGGAGACGATGCGCGTGGGCTCGGTGGGCACGGAGAACGGGCTGAAGCTCGCCGAGGCCAGGGGCGCGGTGTTCCTCCAGGCCTCCACCTCGGAGATCTACGGGGATCCGCTCGTGCACCCCCAGCGCGAGGACTACTGGGGCAATGTGAACTCCATCGGTCCGCGCTCCTGCTACGACGAGGCCAAGCGCTACGGCGAGGCGCTCACCATGGTGTACGCGCGCTCGCGTGGGGTGAAGACGCGCATTGTCCGCATCTTCAATACCTATGGCCCCCGTATGCGGCTCAACGACGGGCGCGTGGTGCCGGCGTTCGTGGGCCAGGCGCTGCGGGGCGAGGACTTCACCGTCTTTGGCGACGGCACCCAGACGCGCTCCTTCTGTTACGTGAAGGACCTCATCGACGGCCTGGTGCGGCTGGCGCTCTCGGACGTCACCGAGCCGGTGAACATTGGCAACCCGCGGGAGATGACGATGCGGGAGTTCGCCGAGGCGGTGCGCAAGGCGGCGGGTGGGGGAGGGAAGATCATCCACCTGCCGCTGCCCAAGGACGATCCCAAGCAGCGCCGGCCGGACATCACCCGGGCGCGGGAGTGGCTCGGGTGGGAGCCCCGCGTCGGTCTGGAAGAAGGTCTGCGGGAGACCATCTCCTGGTTCAGGACGGTTGCCGCTCAGGGGTCGGGCTCCTAACTTCGCCGCACGTTTCGCGACGTTTTCGAACGCCACCCCTGGGGGTGGCAGGAGCCTCAGAGTGAAAGTCCTGGTGACGGGTGGAGCGGGCTTCATCGGCTCGCACGTGTGTGACGCGTTCGTCCGTGCGGGCCATGAGGTCATCGCCCTGGACAACCTGTCGAGCGGCAAGAAGGAGAACCTGGATCCGCGCGTGCGGCTGGAGGTGGCGGACATCCGCAGCCCCGAGGCCGCGCAGCTGGTGCGCTCCGAGCGACCGCAGATCCTCTGCCACCTGGCGGCGCAGATGGACGTGCGCCGCAGCGTGGAGGATCCCCGCTTCGACGCGGACGCCAACATCCTCGGCTTCCTCAACCTGCTGGAGGCCGCGCGCGTCTCGGGCGTGCAGAAGGTGGTGTTCAGCTCGACGGGTGGCGCCATCTACGGCGAGCAGGACGTCTTCCCGGCGCCCGAGTCCCATGCCACCCGGCCGATTTCTCCCTACGGCGTGTCCAAGGCCGCGGGGGAGCTGTACCTCAACTATTACAAGGCCCAGTACGGGCTGAAGTACGTGGCGCTGCGCTACGCCAACGTGTACGGCCCGCGGCAGAATCCGCACGGCGAGGCCGGCGTGGTGTCCATCTTCAGCACGCGGCTGCTCGCCGGCCAGGACTGCACCATCTACGGCGAGGGCAAGCAGACGCGCGACTTCGTCTACGTGGAGGACGTGGCGCGCGCCAACCTGCTCGCGGCGGAGAAGGACTACTCGGGCCCCATCAACATCGGCACCGGCGTGGAGACGGACATCAACCGCCTCTTCAGCCTGCTGGCCCAGGCGGCCGGCTCCCCCAAGGCCGCGGGCCACGCCCCGGGCCGGCCCGGCGAGCAGATGCGCTCGTGTGTGGACAACCGGCTGGCCCGGGAGGTGCTCGGCTGGCAGCCCACGGTGGATCTGGCCGAGGGCACCCGGCGCACCGTGGCCTTCTTCCGCGAGAAGGCCGGGCGCTGAGCTTCCCCGGCGTCCTGAGGAGTCCACACCGCCGGACTCTTGTGGGCAACGGGGCTACGTCCCTATGACGCTCTTTCCGCCGCTTGTCGGCTGAAAGGGCTTTCCCGTGCTCAAGAAGATCCTCCTGGGTCTGGCTGTCGTCATCGTCGCGCTGTTCGGCGTCATCGCCACGCGTCCGTCCACCTACACCGTCCAGCGCTCCGCGACGTTCAAGGCGCCGCCGGACATCGCCTTCGCGCTGGTGAATGACTTCCACCAGTGGGGCGGGTGGTTGCCGTGGGGCGCGCTGGACCCGAGCCAGAAGACGACGTTCGAGGGCTCGCCCATGGGCGTGGGAGCGCGCTACGGCTGGTCCGGCAATGATCAGGTGGGGGAGGGCCGGATGCTCATCGAGGAGAGCAAGCCGAACGAGCTCGTGCGCATCCAGTTGGAGTTCATCCGCCCCTTCGCGTCCACCAGCCTCACCACCTTCACGTTCAAGCCGGCGGCCGAGGGCGTCGAGGTGACGTGGGGGATGAGCGGTGAGGACAACTTCATGGGCAAGGCCTTCTCGCTCGTCGTCGACCGGGACGCCATGCTCGGCAAGGACTTCGACAAGGGGCTCGCGGCCATGAAGACGCTGGCGGAGGCCGAGGCCCAGAAGCGCGCCGAGGCGGAGGCGGCGAAGCTGGCGGCCGAGAAGGCGGCGGCCCCGGTCGAGGCTCCGCCGGCCGCCGAGGGTGGGCAGGCCGTCGCGGCTCCCACGCCGTGAGTCGAGCCCCTCCCAGGGCGGGTAGCCCCTGGGGAGCCAGTCCTTCCGGGAGGTTGTGCGGGGAGGGTGGGAGCCTGGGGGCCTTCTCGGGTCCTGGGGGAGGGCGATGACGGACAGGCGGATGCCTGCTGCCGCCCCCCTCGTGTACGTGGATTTCAGGGGGGTTCAGTGTTAGTCAAGCCGGCTTCCTCGTAACCCGAGGCCCCTTGACCATGCCGTCCGAAAACGCCCACATCCGCAACTTCTCGATCATCGCGCACATCGACCACGGCAAGTCCACCCTGGCCGATCGCTTGCTCGACGCCACCGGTACGGTGACGAAGCGCGAGGCGCAGGACCAGTTCCTCGACAACATGGAGCTGGAGCGCGAGCGGGGCATCACCATCAAGGCCCAGTCGGTGCGGATGAACTACACCGCCCAAGACGGCCAGAAGTACGTGCTCAACCTCATCGACACCCCGGGACACGTCGACTTCGCCTACGAGGTGAGCCGCTCGCTCGCCGCGTGCGAGGGCGCGCTCCTGGTGGTGGACGCCTCCCAGGGCGTCGAGGCCCAGACGCTCGCCAACGTCTACATGGCGTTGGATCACAACCTGGAGATCATCCCGGTCATCAACAAGATCGACCTGCCGAGCGCCGACGTGGAGCGCACGCGCACGGAGATCGAGGACGTGATCGGCATCGACGGCTCCAGCGCCGTGCCGGCCTCCGCCAAGGAGGGCATCGGCATCAAGGACATCCTCGAGGCGGTGGTGAAGACCGTGCCGCCCCCCTCGGGAGACCCCGCCGCTCCGCTGCGCGCGCTCATCTTCGACAGCTGGTACGACAACTACCGCGGCGTGGTGACGCTGGTGCGCGTGCTCGAGGGCACGCTCAAGCTCAAGCAGAAGATCAAGCTGTGGAGCAACAACAAGGCCTTCGAGGTGCAGGAGCTGGGCGTCTTCAGCCCGTTCTCCCGCCCGGTGCAGCAGCTCATCGCGGGCGAGGTGGGCGTGCTGGTGGCCAACGTGAAGGAGCTGCAGGACGCCAAGGTGGGTGACACCGTGACGGAGGAGCTGCGCCCCACGGACGCGCCCTTCCCGGGCTTCAAGGAAGTCAAGCCCATGGTGTTCTCCGGCATCTTCCCGGTGGACTCCGAGCAGTACGAGGGCCTGCGCGACGCGCTGGCCAAGCTCAAGCTCAACGACGCGGCCTTCACCTACGAGCCCGAGTCCTCCACGGCGCTCGGCTTCGGCTTCCGCTGCGGCTACCTGGGCCTGCTCCACATGGAGATCGTCCAGGAGCGTCTGGAGCGCGAGTACAACCTGTCGCTCATCACCACGGCGCCCTCGGTGGTCTACCGCATCACCGACTCGCAGGGCGCGGTGACGCACGTGGACAACCCGGCCAAGCTGCCGCCGGTGCAGAAGATCGCCAAGTTCGAGGAGCCCGTCCTCACCTGTCACATCCACGTGCCCAACGACTACCTGGGCGCGGTGCTCAAGCTGTGCCAGGACAGGCGCGGCGTGCAGAAGGACATGAAGTACCTGGGCACCAGCGGCACGCGCGTGCAGGTGACGTACGAGATGCCGCTCGCCGAGGTCGTCTTCGACTTCTTCGACAAGCTCAAGAGCGTCACGCGCGGCTACGCCAGCCTCGACTACGAGCTGGCCGGCTACGTGGAGGCGGACCTGGTGCGCCTGGACATCCTCATCAACGGCGATCCCGTGGACGCGCTCAGCGTCATCGTCCACAAGGAGCGCGCCTACCAGCGCGGCCGCGAGGTGTGCCAGAAGCTCAAGGAAGTCATTCCCAAGCAGATGTACGAGGTGGCCATCCAGGGCGCCATCGGCGCGAAGATCATCTCGCGCGAGACGATCTCCGCCATCCGCAAGAACGTGCTCGCCAAGTGCTACGGCGGTGACATCAGCCGCAAGCGCAAGCTCCTGGAGAAGCAGAAGGAGGGCAAGAAGCGCATGAAGCAGGTGGGCTCGGTGGAGATCCCGCAGGAGGCCTTCCTCGCGGTGCTCAAGACGGAGGAATAGCCCATGTCCCTCAGCGCCACCTCACCGACCGGCTTCGAGGCCACCCTGTCCGCCCGCCAGAGTCCCGAGCAGCTCAAGGCGAGCCGCGCGCTCCTGTGGCGCGAGCGGCTCACCAGCCTGTGGGCGCCCCTGGTGGTGATCGGCCTGGCGTACATTCCCTACCTGCTGCTCATCGAGTTCATCCCCGAGGCCGCCGCGTGGGGCCAGCCGCTCATGCAGGCGCTGGCGGGGGGCATGGTGCTGTACTTCCTGGGGCTCTTGCTCTGGCGCCTGACGGTGCCCCGGGCCCGGGTGCTGCGCGCGCTCAGGAGCGAGGCGCGCGAGCTGCTCGAGGAGGTGGCGCGCATCCACAAGCGCGTGCCGGGGAAGATCTCCGCCGAGGCGTCCGTGCGGCTCGCCGAGCAGGCCATGCAGGTGGAGTCCGCCATCGTCGCCGGCGAGGTGCCGCGCCTGGAGCAGGAGACGCGGGCGTTCGACGCGCTCGCCACCCAGCTGCTCGGAGTCTGGCGCAAGCAGGACACCTGGGAGGTGATCTCCGGCTTCGCCAAGGCGTTCGCCGTGGCGGTCGTCATCCGCGTCTTCATCATCGAGCCCTACCGCATCCCCTCCGGCTCCATGCTGCCGACGCTGGAGATCGGCGATCAGGTCTTCATCAACAAGTTCCTCTACGGCGTGCGGCTGCCGTACACCAACTACGTGCCGTTCCAGATCGTCCGCGCCCCGGCGCGCGGGGACGTCATCGTCTTCAACAACCCCGTGCAGACGGACGTGGACTTCATCAAGCGCGTGGTGGGCGTGCCCGGGGACACCGTGGAGCTCGTCGACGGCGAGGTGCGCATCAACGGCGTGCCGCAGGAGCGCAAGTTGGTGGACGAGGATCTCATCGTCTACAACAAGCACGACACGCTCGGCTGGTTCCCCGAGCACCGGCGGCTCTACGAGGAGAACCTGTCGGGCAAGCGGCACGCGGTGCTCCAGGACGCCCCGGCCGCCCGCACGCCGCACGAGGGGCCCTACGTCGTCCCCGAGGGTCACGTCTTCGTCATGGGTGACAATCGGGAAAACAGTTCCGACAGCCGCTACGGCCTGGGCACCGGCATGGGCGTGGCGTTCGTGCCCTACGGCCACATCAAGGGCAAGGCCATGGTCATCTGGCTGGCGCTCGGCCACGGCGGCTGGTTGAGCGGCTTCTTCGGTGGAACCGGCCTGCGCACGGATCGCCTCTTCACGCCGGTGCGCTGAAACCCACGCTTGACGCCCCGCGCGTGCCACGGTACGCGGGGGCCTCATGCGTCATCTGTTGGGAATCGAGGGCTTGCGTCGCTCGGACATCGAGGCGCTGCTCGATCGGGCCGAGGCCCACCTGCATGGAAGTCCCGACGCCTCGCATGTGCTCCGGGGCAAGGTGGTGGCCAACCTCTTCTTCGAGGACTCCACCCGTACCCGCACCTCCTTCGAGATGGCCGCTCACGCGCTCGGGGCCGAGGTGCTCAACTGGACGATGGCGGGCTCGTCGGTGTCCAAGGGCGAGACGCTCCTGGACACCGCGCGCAACATCGAGGCCACCGGCCCCGTGGCGCTCATCATCCGCCACCGCTCCTCGGGCGCGCCCCACCTGGTGGCCCGGCACGTGCGCTGCGCCGTTGTCAACGCGGGGGACGGCACCCACGAGCACCCCTCGCAGGCCCTGCTGGACGCCTTCACGCTGCGCCGGCGCTGGGGGAAGCTCGATGGGCGCACGGTGCTCATCATCGGTGACATCCTCCACAGCCGCGTGGCGCGCTCCAACCTGCACTGCCTCACCGCGCTGGGCGCGAAGGTGGTGCTGTGTGGCCCGCCCACGCTCCTGCCCCCGGGGCTCGAGGCACTCGGGGCCCGCGTCACCTCGCGCCTGGACGAGGTGCTGCCCGAGGCGGACGCCGTCATGTGCCTGCGCGTGCAGTCCGAGCGCCAGAGCGAGAGCTTCTTTCCCTCGGCGCGCGAGTTCTCCCGGCTGTTCGGACTCAACGCCGCCCGCGCCGAGCGGCTCAAGCCGGAGGCGCTCGTGCTGCACCCCGGTCCCATGAATCGCGGGGTGGAGATCGCTCCCGCAGTGGCCGATGGTCCCCACAGCGTCATCCTCGAGCAGGTGGCGCACGGGGTGGCCGTGCGCCGTGCCGTCCTGGAGGTGGTGTGCCGATGAAGCCGACGACAGTGCTGCTGCGCCGCGGACGCGTCATCGATCCGCGCCACGGTGTGGATGGGGTGCGGGACGTGCTGGTGCGCGACGGGGTGGTGGCCCAGGTGTCCGAGGCCCCGCTCGACGCGCCGCCGGACGCCCAGGTGGTGGACGCCCAGGGCCGCTGGGTGCTGCCGGGTTTCATCGACTTGCACGTGCACCTGCGCGAGCCGGGCGAGGAGGGCAAGGAGACGGTGCTCACCGGGAGCCGCTCGGCGGTGGCGGGGGGCTTCACCGCGGTGGTGGCCATGCCCAACACCAAGCCCGTCAACGACAGCGTGCTCGTCACCGAGTACGTGAAGGCCAAGGCGCGCGAGGCGGGGCTGTGCCGGGTGTACCTGGCGGGCGCCATCACCAAGGGCCTGCAGGGCGAGGAGATGGCGGAGATGGGAGCGCTCGTGGCCGCCGGCTGCGTGTGCATCACCGACGACGGCCGCCCGGTGATGAACGCCGGCCTCATGCGCCGTGCGCTCCAGTACGCCACCCAGTTCGACCTGCCCGTCATGGTGCACGAGGAGGATCTGACGCTGTCGGGCAAGGGCGTGATGCACGAGGGGCCCACCTCCACGCGCCTGGGGCTCATCGGCATTCCGCCCTCGGCCGAGGTGGCCATGGTGGCGAGAGATCTCGTGCTCCTGGAGGAGACGCGCGGTCGGCTGCACGTGGCCCACGTGTCGTGCGAGGGGAGCGTGCGGCTCATCCGCGAGGCCAAGCGCCGGGGCCTGCGCGTCACCGCCGAGGCCACCCCGCACCACTTCACCCTGGAGGACGAGGCGGTGGGGGACTACGACACCCACGCCCGGATGAATCCGCCCCTGCGCACCCGCCAGGACGTGCTGGCCGTGCGCGAGGCGCTCGCGGATGGAACGATTGACGCCATCGCCACCGATCATGCGCCCCATGGCGTGCTGGAGAAGCAGGTGGAGTTCGACAAGGCGTGGAATGGCGTGGTGGGACTGGAGACCGCCCTGGGGCTCACCCTGGCGGCGGTGCGCGAGGGCGCGCTGAGCCTCACGCGGGCCGTGGCCCTCTTGTCGGACGGGCCGGCGAGGGCATTCGGCCTGCCGGGCGGCCACCTGGCCGTCGGGGCTCCAGCGGACATCACGGTGGTGGAGCCGGACGTGGAGTGGACGGTGGATGCGACGCGGTTCTTCTCCCGCAGCCGCAACACCCCCTTCCATGGCCGGCGTTTGACGGGCCGGGTCGCCCAGACATGGGTGGGCGGACGGCTGGTCTTCGAGAACGGGCAGACGAAGGAGTCCAGGTCATGAAGAGGGCCGTGCTGGCGTTGGCGGATGGCACCACCTTCGAGGGTCGCGCGCTGGGCGCGTCCGGCGAGACGGTGGGTGAAGTGGTGTTCAACACGTCGATGACCGGCTACCAGGAGATCCTCACCGACCCCTCCTACGTCGGGCAGATCGTCACCATGGCGTACCCGGAGATGGGCAACGTGGGCGCCAACCCCGGCGACGAGGAGTCGCTCAAGCCGCACGCGGTGGGCATGGTGGTGCGCAACGCCTCGGCGCAGCAGTCCAACTGGCGCGCCCAGGAGACGCTCGACGCCTACCTCAAGCGCCACGGGATCGTGGGCATCGAGGGGCTCGACACCCGCAGGCTCGTGCGCCACCTGCGCATCAACGGCGCGCAGATGGGCGTCGTCTCGACGGAAGGCCACTCGGCGAACGCCCTGGTGGAGCGCGCCCGCAACGCCCGGGGCATGGAGGGCATGGACCTGGCCACCGGCGTGTCCACCGACAAGCCCTACCTCTTCACCACCCCGTCTCCGTCCCTGCTCGGCGAGGAGCCGCGCCCCGTCGTCGAGCCGCGCTTCGACGTGGTGGCCTACGACTACGGCCTCAAGCGCTCCATGCTCCACTACCTGGTGGACGTGGGGTGCCGGGTGAAGGTGGTGCCCGCGGGGACCACCGCCGAGCAGGTGCTCGCCGACAAGCCCCATGGCGTCTTCCTCGCCAACGGCCCCGGGGATCCGGCGGCGGTGAAGGGCGCGGACAAGGTGGTCGCCTCGCTGCTCGGCAAGGTGCCTGTCTTCGGCATCTGCCTGGGCCATCAGATCCTCGCCCTGGCGCTGGGCGGGCGCACCTACAAGATGAAGTTCGGCCACCGCGGCGCCAACCAGCCGGTGAAGGATCTGCTCACGGGCAAGGTGGAAATCACCAGTCAGAATCATGGTTTCGCCGTGGACGACGCCAGCGTGAAGGGCAGGGCGGTGGTGAGCCACCTCAACCTCAACGACGGCACCGTGGAGGGCCTGAACGTGCCGGACGCCCGGGCGTTCAGCGTCCAGTACCACCCGGAAGCCTCGCCGGGGCCCCATGACGCCCGCTACCTCTTCACCCGCTTCGCGAAGCTGATGGCCGGAGAGTAGGATCTCGCCGCCCCCATGGAATCCCCTCTTTCGCCCCTGTCGTACCAACCCTACCTGGATCAGCTCATCGCCTTCGGGAGTCAGGAAGCGCGCAAGCCGGACCTGCTCGTCGCCAAGGCCGAGTACCTGCGCCTGACGGGCGAGGTGTTCGAGGACGACCAGCTCTTCGAGCTGCGCATGGCGTCCTTCCTGGACTACTACCTGTACGATCGCGTCTCGCCCGCGTCCGGCAAGACGCCGGCGGCGGAGCTGTACGAGCTGCGGCTGCAAAGCGGGCCGCCCGAGGAGGCCAACGCCTTCCGGTGCTTCACGGAGACGGTGCACGGCCTCTTCGAGGTGCGCAAGCTGGGCAAGGGTCTGGTGCGCCTGCGCGAGCTGCACTCGGGCAAGGACTTCGACGTCACCGAGCGCCGCCACATGGTGGGCCTGGAGACGGGGGACGTGCTGGAGGCCCGGCTCATCCCCTTCGCCGGCCATCTGCTCTTCTCCTCGGCCTTCTGCTTCCACCCGCGCGTGGCGGTGAAGGCCATCAAGGCCGAGGCCAAGCGCCGCAAGAAGAAGGAGCCCGAGCGCCCTCCCGTGGAGATGGTGTGGGAGTGTGCCCGGCGCGCGGTGAAGGCCGAGCGCTACAAGCAGATCGCCGTCGAGCGCATCTACGACTTCTCGCAGACGACGCCCTGGTTGGCGTCCGCGAGCTAGTTCTCCTCGGGGAAGGTCGAGGCCCGGCTCCGGGCCTCCCTCTCCGAGCCGTGTGATTCCCCCCCACATTCCCATGTCCCATTGCGTCAAGAGGCGCGCGAGTTTCTTCGCGCAAATCACGACTTTCTCGCTTGTCATCCCCGACTGAGGGGCGTATAAAACGCTCAATAACGGAATTTTCCTCCCCACCTGTATTCCGGAGAGACGATGAAAACCTTGAAGTCCACGGCGAAGCGGGTCCTGAAGTCCTTCCTCGGTGGCGCGGCGCTGGCGGCGGCGGGCCTGTGCTTCGCTCCGGGCACGGCCTCGGCCGCCCAGTGCGTGGTGCAGTCGACGGGAGGCCACATCCCGGCGGCCAAGCTCGTCTCGCTGGATCAGGCGGCCCTGGTCACCGTCACCTTCTGCAATGGCACCGCGGGCTACAAGAGCCAGACGTTCCTGGTGCGCCCCGATGGCACCGTGCACGTGGGCACCGGCAACACCACGCCCACGGGGACGGAGTACGAGGTGGGCACGTTCCTCAAGGGCGGCGAGCTCGTCTTCGCCATCCGCGTGCCCGAGACGGGCTACACCTATTACTCGGGTCCGGGCAGCCGGAATCCGGATGGCATCGTCCATGCCGCGGTGACCGACCTGGGCAACAACAACTACCACGTCGGCTTCGAGGACCTCTACGCGAGCGGTGACGCGGACTACGACGACATCAACCTCGTCGTCACCTCCACCGCGCTCGTCGTCGTTCCCGCCGATGAGACGGATACCGATGGCGACGGTATCATCGACTACGTCGACAACTGCGTCTCCATCCCCAACGCGGACCAGAGCGACATCGACGGCGACGGCGTGGGTGACGCGTGCAGCACGTACGGCACCTGGTCGCCCACCGGCCCCATGTTCCAGGTCCGCATCCTCCACACCGCCACCAAGCTGAACGATGGCCGCGTGATGGTGACCGGCGGCTACAACCCCTCCACGGAGATCTACGATCCCGCCACGGGCGCCTGGACGCGCTTCGCCGACTCGCGCACCAACCACCGCTACCACACCGCCACCAAGCTGAACGACGGGCGCGTGCTGATCGTCGGCGGTGATGGCGCCAGCGCCACCAAGTCCGCCGAAATCTACGACGCGGCCAGCAACACCTGGACGCTCACCGGCAACCTGGCCACGTTCCGCTCGCGCCACACGGCCGCGCTCCTGCCCTCGGGCAAGGTGCTGGTGGTGGGTGGCATCGAGAAGGCGACGGGCGCCGCGGTGGCCTCCGCCGAGCTGTATGACCCGGCCACGGGCACCTGGAGCGCCACGGGCGGCATGAACGAGGCGCGCGCCAACTTCACCCTCACGCAGCTGGCCGATGGCAAGGTGCTCGCTACGGGCGGCGGCACCGGCGAGGTGCGCTCGGCCTCCGCCGAGGTGTACAACCCGGCCACCGGCACCTGGACGCGTGTGGGCAACATGGCCCAGGGCCGCAACTCCCACGCCGCCGCCCGGCTCGCCAACGGCAAGGTGCTCGTGATGGGCGGCGCCATCGACGGCACGCCCTCCACCACCGCCGAGCTGTTCGACCCGGCCACCGGCACCTTCTCCGCCACCGGCAACATGCACCAGCCGCGCCGCAACCACACCGCCACCTTGCTCCCCACGGGCCTGGTCGCCGTCGCCGGCGGGTACGACAAGTTCACCGGCACCCACGGCAAGGCGGAGATGTACAACCCGCTGACCGGCACGTGGATCCCCACCACCGAGATGATCGAGCACCGCTACTCGCACACCGCGACCCTGCTCGATGACGGCAAGGTGCTCGTGGCCGGCGGCATCAGCGTCGCCGTGGAGAACCAGGTCACCGCCGAGGTCCTGCACTAAGCACCGGTTCCCGTCGTGACCCGAGGGGCCCTGGCCACCGCGATTCCTTCGCGGGCCAGGGCCCCTCTCGCGTTTCCGCTCCTCGGAGCAGCTCGACTTCCCCGCGCGGACGAGCGCCTGGGGAGTTTCTGGCGGCCCCCTTGTCAGGTTGCCGGACGCGGCTGCGTACGGTGCGCCCGATGACTCAGATCCGCCTGCTTCCGCTGCTCGCGCTGCTCCTCGTTGCCTGTCATTCCCCCCAGACCGCGGAGCCCCCCGATGATCCGGGGACTCAACCCCCTCCCGGGCCCACCTTCACCGTCCACGCGCCGCATGACGCTCCGTCGCCCTACAGGAGCGTCCACGTGCTGCTCGGCGATGGACGCAGGTTCCGGGAACGCCTCGACGAGAATGCCGTGGCGCGCTTCCATGATCCCGCCATCGTGGGGCCCCAGGACGTGAGCTTGGTGATCGTGTACGCCTCTGGGGAGGTGAAGGTGCAGACCTACCTCGCGCTCGAGGGGACCGAGGTCTGGTTGCCCTCCATCACGAACTCGATCTCGAGCGTTCCCTGGACGAAGCAGGGCACGCTCACCGGCCGGGTGACGGGCGTGGTCGATCCCAGGTTCCTGTCCGTCTCCGCGAGTGGCAAGGGGCTCTACGGCTTCACGAAGTTGGGCGCGGAGGGCGCCTTCAGCATCGACCTCCGTGGTGACGAGCCCGGCACCGTGAACCTCTTCGCCCAGGAGACCGATGACTCCGGGCAGAACGTCCTTCGGGTGGGGCTCCAGCGGGGCATCGCCGTGGGCTCCGGCGCGACCGTTGGCGGACTGGGCCTCGAACTCAATCACCCGGTGGATCAAACGCTCGACGTGACGGTGGGGGGCCGTGGGGCGCGGGGCGGCGAAATGACCGCCTCGCTCCAGTACTTCCTGGACGGCCAGTTCCTCTTCCAGACGAGTGCCTACGGGACACTGCCCCTCTCGGTTCCCGCGATCGCCCGGACGGCCCCCTTCGATGCCCTCACCCCGAGGCTCCGCATCTCCTCGGGTTCGTCGTCGACGTTCCCCGAGGGCTCGCTTCAGACGGAGGTGCCCGTGGGCGCCGCCTCCTCCGTGACGGCCACCTTCCTGGCGCCCCTGCGCATCACCTCGCCGGCCGTGGGTCCCCTGGAGGCTCCGGGCAGTGCCTCGCGCTCGGGCCTGGTCCTGAGCTGGATTCCCGATGGCTCCGCGCACCTGACGGAGGTAACCCTCATGAGGGTAGGGGAACCGGGTCCCCTGGCCTGGAGCGTGATGGCGCCCACGTCCATCACCTCGTTCACTCCCTTCGCGCTCCCCGCGGACCTGGCCCCGGTCACCACCTTCCCCGCGGGCGCCCACGTCGTGTGGGCGACCACCACCTGGTGGGCCCACGCGAGCGGCTATGCGGACTTCTTCACCGGACGCCTGGAGCGCGACCCGGGCATGGAGATCCGTGACACCCAGCTCTTCGCCCACGTCGAGCTCCAGTAGCGGGACGGGTTCTCACCTGGGTTTTTCCGGCCCTGGCGTGGCGGCCTCGTCTGGTGCCGCGCCGGGCGCCAGGAGATCCGTTGGCATGCGGATGGTGAAGCGGGCGCCCCCATCCGGGAGGTTGTCGGCGGAGATGATCCCGCCATGGGCCTCGACAATCTCCCGGCTCACGTACAGTCCCAGACCCAGCCCGCCGTAGTGGCTCATGGGCGCCGCGCGCTCGAACCTGCCGAACAGCCGGGGCATGTCCTTCTCCGGCAGGCCGGGTCCCCTGTCGGTAATGACGAGGATCGCCTCGGCGCCCTCCCGCGCCATCGAGATCTCGATCGGGTGGCCGGCCGCGTACTTGAACGAGTTGGACAGCAGGTTGGTGACCACCTGCTCGATGCGGAGCCGATCCCACGTGCCCTCGATGGGCGGTGCTTCCCGGACGAGGAGCTGACAGTCGGCCGAGGCGGCCGTGTCGCGCAGGCGCTCGGCGAGATCCCGCACGGTGGCGACCAGCTCGATGCGCTCCGGGTGGAGGGTGAGCCGGCCGGTGGAGATCCGGGAGACATCGAGCAACGTCTCGACGAGATGGGACAGCCGCGCGGTGCTGCGCAGCGCGCGTTCGAGCCGGGCCTCGTGCTTGTGCTCGAGGGACGCCATGTCCCGTCTCAGGCCCTGGAGCTGGAGCTGGAGCGCCGTGACCGGGGTCTTCAGCTCGTGCGCGGCGATGGAGAGGAACTCGTCGCGCAGCCGGATCGCCTCCTGGCTCTGGGCGAGTTGGAGGCGTTCCTCCTCCGTGCGCTTGTGTTCGGTGAGGTCGCGCGTCACCTTCGAGAAGCCCAGGAGGACGCCTTTCGCGTCCCGCATCGCGGTGAGGGTCGCGCTGGCCCAGAAGAGCGAGCCGTCCTTGCGCACGCGCCAGCCCTCGTCCTCGACGCGGCCGTCCCGCTCGGCGGCCTCGAGCTGCAGGGCGGGCTTGTTCCTCGCGAGGTCCTCGGGCGGGTAGAAGCGCGAGAAGTGCTCGCCGACGATCTCCCGGGCCGAGTAGCCCTTGAGGTGGGCCGCTCCGTCGTTCCAGGTCATCACCCGCCCCTTGGGGTCCAACATGAAGATGGCGTAGTCCTTCACGCTGGAGACCAGCAGCCGGAAGCGCTCCTCGCCACGCCGCAGCAGCTCCTCGTTCTTGCGGCGCTCGGTGAGATCCCGGGTGATCTTGGCGAAGCCCCGCAGGCGGCCCTCCTCGTCGCGCACGGCGGTGATGATCACGTTCGCCCAGAAGAGCGAGCCGTCCTTGCGCACGCGCCAGCCCTCGTCCTCGACGCGGCCCTGCTCGGCGGCCTCGCGCAGCAGATCCCACGGCTTGCCCCGCGCTACATCCTCCTCCATGTAGAAGCGGCTGAGAGGTTGACCGATGATCTCCTGGGCCTGGTAGCCCTTGAGGCGCTGGGCGCCGGGGTTCCAGCTATTCACCCGCCCGTCGGGCTCCAACATGAAGATGGCGTAATCCTTGATGCTCGCGACGAGCAACCGGAAGCGCTCCTCGCTCTGGCGGAGCTGTTCCTCCGCCTTGCGGCGCTCGGTGAGATCCCGGGTGATCTTGGCGAACCCCACCAGCTTGCCCGTGGGGTCGCGCATGGCGGTGATGATCACGTTCGACCAGTACTGCTCGCCATTCTTGCGGATGCGCCAGCCTTCCTCCTCGAAGCGGCCCTCGGTCGCGGCGCACCGCAGCTCGCGCTCGCACTTGCCGGCGACGATGTCCGCCGGAGGGTAGAAGAGGGAGAAGTGCCTCCCCTGGATCTCCCCCAGCGTGTAGCCGTTGATGCGCTCGGCGCCCTTGTTCCACGTCTTCACGTGCCCGGTGGGATCGAGCATGAAGACGGCGTAGTCCTCGATGTTGTCGAGGATCATCTTCGCGCGCTCTTCTTGAAGGGTCGACAGCTCCACGACGGCCGACGAACTCTGGTCACGCATGGCGCCGAGCCCCGCTCGAGGCGCGGGCGAGGTGCACGCCGCGGCCATGGAGCGCGGAGAGTGGATCGAAGGTGGTTCCGAGCACTGGGTGAAAGTCGTGCATGGTGGAGTTCTTGACGCAGGATGCGCCCGGTACAAGGCCCAATCCGAGACGATGCCACGTGTTCAACGGCCGGCCCGTGACGCGGCGCGCCCAATGAGCAACCACACGCGACGGATACGCCGTCGCCAGAATGGACGGGAGCTCCGCCAGGTTTTTGTTGTTCCAACAGTGTAATGCACCAGACCGTTCCCCGGACGGGCACCGGTTCCGGGTGGAGGAACGGGGGTGCTCCCCAGCTTCTCCCGGAGCCGACGGAAGGGTGGCCATGTCCGGCTGCTCGCCAACGGCTAGAGGCCTGTTCGCGAGGAGAGCGGGAGTTCGAGCGTGGCCACGGCGCCCCGGTGGGGCCCATCACTGCGCAGGGTGAGCTGGCCTTTCATCAGCTTCGCGGCCAGCGCGCTTGAGTGCAGTCCGAAGCCATGGCCATCCTTGCGCGTGGTGAAGCCGTGGGTGAACAGGCTGTCCATCAGCTCCGGCGCGATGCCCACCCCGTCATCCTCCACCTGGATGCGCGCCACGTTCCCCTCCGCCGACAGCCGCACCCAGAGGTTGCGCTTGCCCTCGGGCATCTGGCCCAGCGCGTGGTTGGCGTTGCTGATGAGGTTGATGAGGATCTGCATCACCTTGTGCTTGTCCGCGCTCACCCGGGGCAGCGCCGACAGCTCCCGGTGGAGGCTGACGCCGTGGCGCTCCAGCGCCGCGAGCTGGATGCGCAGCGCGTCGTCGATGAGCTGGCCCAGGTCGCACTCCTCCGTCAGCAGCGCGTTGCGCGCGTAGGTCTGCTGCACCTGGATGATGGCGCGGATGTGCTCGATGTGCCGGCTCATCGCATCCATGTCCTCCATGAGGCGCATCTGATCCTTCATCAGCTCGTCACTCAGGGCGGCGAGGTAGTCCGGCAGGTGGCCGCCGCGCGGATCCTTCGTCAGGAAGTCCGCCAGCTCCTGGCGGTGCTCCACCAGCAGGGCCGAGGCCTGCTTCAGCCGGCCCACGCGCAGGGCGCCCACGGCCTTGCGCATCATCTCCAGGTGGATGACGGCGCTGGTGAGCACGTTGCCCACGTTGTGCAGCACGTTGGAGGCCACCTCCGTCATGCCCACCTCCCGCGCGGCGTCCACCAGGCGGGCCTGGGCCTGCTTGAGCTCGTGCGTGCGCTCCTCCACCCGCCGCTCCAGCTCGTCGTTGGCCTGGTACAGCTCCATCCGGGCGCGCTGCACGTCCTCGTACAGCCGCGCGTTCTCGATGGAGATGGCCGCCTGGGAGGCGAGGTGCCCCAGGATCGCCAGCCGCGCCGGGCTGAAGGCATTGGTGGCCAGGTTGTTCTCCAGGTAGAGGGCCCCGGAGAACACCTCCTGGCGGATGAGCGGCAGGCACAACACCGAGCGCGCCGTGCCGCGCGCCAGGTAGGGATCGGCCGAGAACGCATGGGGCTTGGAGGCATCGCCGATGAGCACGTGCTCGCGCGTGCGCCGGACATAGGCGAGGAGCGTCCACGGCAGCTCGTGGTGGGCGGCCTCGTCCGGCGCCAGCGTGGCGCCGTCCGGTGAGAGCCGGAAGAGGGCCGCCACCGCGAGCGTGTTCTCCTGGGACAACAACAGGGCGCCCCGCTGCGCGCCCGCGTTCTCGATCGCCGCCTTCATCAGCGCCGTCACCAGGCGCTCCAGCACGATCTCGCCGGAGACGGCCTGCTGGGCCTTGACCACCGTGAGCGCGTCGATGTGGGAGGAGTCCGCGCCGCTGGTGGTCGTGGTCTGCGCGTCCCGGCGGGACTCCGGGGCCGCGAGGTACGGCCACTGGGACTCGAGCTGCCGCACCTTGGCGTGGGCGCCCCATTGCTGGTACGCCGCGTGGGCCTGGTGCGCGAAGCCCTGGGCGACGAGGGGCAGGCGGCGCGCGCGCCAGAAGTTCGCCGCGAGCTCACTGGCGAGTCCCTGGTACTGGGGGGCCCCGCTCTCCTGGGCCGCGTGGATGGCCTCCTCGTAGGCGTGGATGGCCTCCTCCGACCGCGCCTCGACCCGGGCCCACTCCGCGAAGACGAGCCGCTCGAGCGCGCGGAAGTTCTCGGGGCACAGCTCCGCCCATTCCGCGAGCCGCTGGTGGTGCTGTGCGATGGCCGCCAGGTCCTCCTGGCGCCGCTGGGGCGGGGCCGCCTCCAGGCACGCGGCCAGGGTCAGGGCGCGGAAGAAGTGGCCCTCGCGCGCATTGAGGTTGCCGGTGGTGGCCCAGAGCAACCCGGCCACCTGCTCCGCGGCTTCACGCGCTTCCTCGTAGGCGCCGCACATGAAGCGCGACTGCAACTTGAAGATCCAGTAGTGACTGCGCGTGGCGCCCATGCGCTGGGGCGTCATTCGCGCCTCGTAGGCCCGCTCCTCGAAGCCGTCCCCGTCCAGGCTCTGGAACGACGGGGTGTGGCCGCGCAACTGCTGCACGTAGCGCTGCACCACGAGGAGCCATTCGTGGGGATCCACGAAGCCCATCTTGCGCACGACCTCGCCGCGCGCGAGCGTCTCCTGGTAGACCTCGTCCAGGGGGTGCCCCATGGCGAGGCGCAGGGTGACGAGCGCGGAGCCACAGTAGGAGGCGGACGAGGTGCTCCCCGTTTGCCGCGCATGGACCAGCCCCTCGAGGATGTACTCCCGTGCCCGGGCGAGGGGTTCGACCCAGATGCTGCAGAAGTGGGTGCTCAGCAGCACCCCCGGCCGGTAGGGCAGCCCGTGCCGGTCGACGAACCCGAGGGCGAGCCGCGCGAAGGCCATTCCTTCCCGGTGGCGCCTGAAGAACGAGCCGGTGATGACGCCGAACCAGGCGTACCCGCTCACGGCGTCGGCCACGAAGCCGTGGCGCAGGGTGAGGGAGACGATCCGGCTCAGGATGACGATGAGCAGCTGGGGATTGGTGGAGTGGGCGGGGGGGAAGAGCTTGAAGAGGGCGGCCACGCCCATCTTCATGTCCGGGTCGGTCATGAGGGGCAGCCCGGCGAGGCTCTCGATGGGGCGTGAGCCCAGCAGGTTCCACACCTCTTCATGGGCGGCCACCGCCTCTTCCCAGGTGGGCTGGAGCGACACCGGCATGCCGAGCATCGCCAGGCAGGCCATGACGCGGTCCATGCCCTGGAGGAACTCCCCCCGGGCGAAGTGGATGTCCTGAAGCAGGAAGGAGACGGCCACGGTGTCCGCGCGGGTGTGTGCCCGGGGGCTCAACTCCGCGGCCAGCCGCTGGGCCTCGGAGGTGTTGCCGCTCATGAACTCCAGGCGGGTCAGGGCGAGCCGCGCCTTGAAGGCCAGCTCGGGGTCCGTCTCCCAGGGGTCCCCGGGAATGAGCGCGAAGGCCGTGGTGAAGTAGGCGCGGGCGGGGTTGAGCGCGAGCGCGATCTGCGCCTTCACCCCCGCCTCGACGTTGAGCCGCGCGAGCCGGTGGCGCTCCGCGGGCTCCCCGATCAGGGCCACCGCGGCGTTGAGCTGGTGCACCACGTCGAAGAGCGAGCCGGGCAGCTCCTCCGGGGTCAGGGTCTCGAGCAGCCACCGGCCGATGCGCAGGTGCACCCGCTGGCGCTCGGCCTCGGCGCTCAGCGCGTGGGCCGCCTGCTGGATGCGGTCATGCAGGAAGCGGTACTTCTCCGGACCCACGCGTCCCAACATGCCTTCCTGGAGCGCGGGCTCGAGGCCCTGCTCCACCTGGAGCACGTCGGGCTGCCCCAGGAGCATCCCCAACACCCGCGGGGAGAAGACATTGCCCGCGCAGGCCGCCAGCCGCAGCAGGTGCTGCGTGTCTGCGGGGAGCTGGCGCAGCTTGTCCACCATGAAGTCGACGATGTTCTCCGAGTAGTCCCGGGCCCGGACGCCTTCGTCATCCCACCGCCACCCGCCCTCGGGCAGGCGCACGAGCAGGCCGTCGTGGTGGAGCGTCACCAGCAAGCGCATCAGGAAGAAGGGATTGCCTCCCGTCTTCTCGTACAGCAGCGCCGCGAGGGGGGCGACCACGCCCGCGTCTGCTCCCGGGAGCGCATCGCCCACCAGTTGCTCCACCTGTGCCACGCCCAGTGGCCCCAGTTGGATGTCCGTGATCCGCACCCCCGCCTCGCGCAAGGTCTGCAAGGTCGACCTCAAGGGGTGGTCGGAGCCCAGCTCGTTGTCCCGATAGGCCGCCAGCCACAACACCGGAGGGCTCTCGGGCCCCGACAGCAGGTACTCGAGCATCCGCAGACTGGAGGCGCCCGCCCACTGCATGTCATCCAGGAACACCGCGGCCGGGTTCTCCCGCGTGGAGAACGCCGACGTGAACTGGCGCACCACCCGGAAGAAGCGGCGCTGCGCCTCGCTGGAGGGCAGCTCCTGGAGCGCGGGTTGCGGGCCCACCACCACTTCCAGCCGGGGCACCAGATCCACGAGCAGTTGACCATCGCCTTCCCAGGCCCGGTTCATCCGCTCGCGCCAGCCGGCGAGTTCCTCGTCGCTGCCGGCGAGCAGTTGTTGGACCAGCTCCTGGATGGTCTGGACCAGGGCCGAGTAGGGAAGTTCCCGCCGGAACTGATCGAACTTGCCGCTCAGGAAGAACCCGCGCCGCCGCACCATCGGCTTGTACAGCTCATGCACCACCGTGGACTTGCCGATTCCCGCGTACCCGCGGATGAGCAGCAGCTCCGGCCTGCCCGAGCTCGCCACGCGCTCGAAACCCTCGAGCAGGGCGTTCACCTGGGCGTCACGCCCATAGAGCCGCTGCGGCGGTTGGAAGCCATGGGGCATGTCCCGCGTCCCCAGGGGGAAGACCTCCCGCGTGCTCTGGCCCAGGGCGTCGCGGCACCGCTCCAGATCCACCTTCAAGCCCTCGGCGCTCTGGTAGCGCTCCTCGGCCACCTTCGCCAGCAGCTTCATCACGAGCGCGGACAGGGGCGGCGGCACCTGGGGATTCAGCTCGTGGGGGGGCCGCGGCTGGTGCGCCATGTGCGCGTGAAACCACTCGAGCGCGTCCTTCGCCTGGAAGGGCCTGCGCCCCGTGAGCAACTCGTAGAAGGTGACCCCCAGCGAATAGAAGTCCGTGCGGTAGTCCACCGGGCGGTTCATCCGCCCGGTCTGCTCGGGGGACATGTACGCCAGGGTTCCCTCGATCTGATGGGCGGGTGCCGCTCCCTGGTGCTCCACCTGATGCAGCGCCGCCACGCCGAAGTCGACCAGCCGCACCTCGCCCGACGGCTCCAGGAGGATGTTCGACGGCTTGATGTCCTTGTGGATGATGTGGTGGCGGTGGACTTCTCCCAGGATGGAGACCAGCGAGATGGCCAGGGGCAGGAACCGGGAGAGCTCCATCGGCTGGCTCCTGGACTCCGCCAGGGGCTGGCCCGCCACCTGCTCCAGCAGCAGCACGGGCCGCCCGTGGATCCACTCGCAGGAATAGGCGTGGGTCACCCCGCGCACGTCCCGGAGCCGGTGCAGGATGGTGAATTCCCGCCGGTACCGCTCCTTCTCGAGGATGCCAGGGGAGGGGGTCAGTGGTGTCTTGAGGATGAGCGGCACGCCATCGGCCTCGCGCACCGCGTTGAACAGCACGTTCGAACTCGTCGCGCGGAGCGTGCCAATGACCCTGTATCCCGGCATGTCCAACATGAAGAAGTGACCTCGTGGGCGGAAGCCGCTCCTCCAGCGAGGCGTGGCACCGGCGGAGTGGATCGTACGCCGTCCCAGGCGTGGCGCGGTGGGTGGAAGCGTCCCGGACCGCGAGTGTTTCCCCAAGGGAGGGTGCTGCTATCTTCTCCACCCATGTACAAGACGCTGCCGTGGCGCACCGTGTTGGAATCCAATAACGCCATGGTCAAGTCGCGTCCGCTGACCCAGGGAGAGTGGACGGGCAGGTACGAGGAGCCCGTGCTTCGGGAGCGCACCCTGCAAGCGAAGCAGGAGCACGAGGCGCACTTCAAGCAAGCGTTGAACGCCTACCAGTCGGACACCTGGTTCTACCCGGCCCTGCGCAGGCAGATCCGGGGGGCCTATGACGTGGTGCTGGGCTGGAATCACGCCCTGGTGCTGCGTCCGCTGGACCTGCATCTCTACGCCGTCGAGTGGATCCTCCGCTACTCCGCGGATGAGCAGCACCGGGTGCATGGCGGCGTGGGCATCGACGTGCACGAGGCGGGAACCCAGGGGCCCTGGACGGTGTATGCCGTTCGCCAGAAGGCCGTGCTGCGCCGGGTCACCACGTACAACGCCACGTCCTGCTCGGTCTCCGTGTTGTTCCCCGAGTCGGGGCAGGGGCGGATGGTCATCTCCCATATCGACGCCACCCCGCCCATTCCCTTCGGCGCCGCGCTCGCCTGGTGCGATGCCCACGACGAGAAGGTCATCCATCTGGAGAGGGCGGGGTTGAACAACACCCGCGCGTTGCGTGCCTTCTGCTCCATCTGTCCGGACACGGCGGAGGTGGCCAAGTTCAAGGACGGCGTCTGCCTGTCGGACGGGACGGGCAAGGGCTCGTCCTCCGGCTACGGCTCCGGGCGGACGATCTCCTCGCTGCTGCTCACGCGTGGAAGGCTCCGCGACCACCAGGTGTGCCCGATGGAGTTCAACACCCAGGCGGGACTGGTCTTCGAGCGGGGCAGGGCGCCGCTGTTCCGCGTCTTCCTGGGCAGCCCGCCACACCTCTATCCGGGCCTGGTTCCGGAGTCGGTGAAGCAGGACCTCGCCTCCGTGGTGACCCAGTACCGCAAGCAGCATCCGCTCAACGAGCTGATCCTCCGCAAACAGCGCGAGCTGGCCGCGCTCAACTCGACGCTCTTCGACCTGAAGCGCGGGCGCAAGGCGGAGGCACTCGGCCAGCAGCAGCGCGAGGCCGAGGAGACACTGGAGGAGCTCCAGTTCCTGCTCAAGGACAACGCGCCCCTGCCGCTCTTGCCGCTCCTGGACGACACGCATGGGCATGCCCGGCTCCACCAGGCCATCTACCAGCGGTTCGCCGATCGGCCCCCCCTGGCCGAGCTCGCGCGGACGCAGCCCTCGGCCGCGCTCACGCTCGCGTTCCACCAGGCCCTGACCGAGCCCGAGTCCCTGGCGAGCGAGGTGGTGGGCGAGGAGCTGCGCAAGTACTTCCGCTGCGTCGACTTCCCGCTCACCCCCCGGCTGCACCAGACGCTCTGGGCCCTGACGCGCTAGCCTTCCACGGGTGCCAGCTCGGCGTTCTGGCTGATGCGGCTGTAGAGCACCATGCCCACCACGATGAGCAGGGCCCCCACGAGACTGACCGGGGTGGGCCAGGACTCGCCCAGGAAGAACACGCCCAGCACCAGCGCGAAGAGCAGCTCCGTGGACTGGGTGGCTTCCACGGCGGCGAGTCCCACGGGGTTGTTGGCCACCAGGTGGGTGGCGTGGAAGAACAGCATGGTGCCGATGACCCCCGCCAGAAGGGCCACGCCCGCGGACTGCAGCACCTGGGTGGCGGGGGGCCACCCCACGCGGGCATAGCCATAGCTCGCCTCGACCAACCACAGGGGAATGCTTCCCAGGGTCATTCCCAGGGCGCGCTGGCCCGCATCCAGGTGGATGTCCTCGCGCTCCAGGTGCAGCATCAACCGGCGATTGCCCAGGGGATACGCGACGGCCGCGACGAGCACCATCAGCAACGCCAGCCAGGCGCTGGCCGGCATGGCCAGCTCGAAGTGGCCCAGTTGCAGGATGAAGACGCCCACGAGGATCAACGAGCCCATGCCCACAGCCTCCAGGGGGATCCGCCGCCGCTCATCCGTGTAGATGAAGGGCGAGAGCAGCGGGCACGCGATCGCCGAGACCTGGAAGGTCCCGGCGATGAGCCACGAGGGTCCATGATCCGCCGCCAGCGTCAGGAACGTATAGAAGACGCCAAAGCTCACCGTGCCCCAGAGGATCCACTCGTGGGGGTGCCGTTTCAATTCGGCCCATAGCGCGGGCCAGCCTCCCCGCACGGCCACGAGCACGAACAGCACGGGCAGCATGATGAAATAGCGCAGCGACGTGGTCCACGCCCAGAACCCACCTGTGGCCACCATGTTCCGGTTGAGCACATAGGTCATGGTGAAGAACAACGCCGCACCGAGACCGAGCAGGATGGCGGGGAGGGCGGACAAGGACTTTTTCATAGGTAGACGTCAAGGTGAATACACGAAGCCGTCTGATTATCCAACCCTCGCCGTGCGGCATCATTTCTCAGCTTCTTACAGGCGCCTCTCCGTGTTCCAGGATTCTAGGAAGGGTCCGTATGGCTTGACCATGGGTAATCGTTTTCCTATCTTGCCTGGCCATGGCCTCCATCGTGTTTTGTCTTGTGCTGGCGCTTGCCCTGCAAGCAGCCGATCATCTCTATCATCGCAAGGATTTGAGCCAGACGAGCTTCGCCTCGTCCAATGTCTCGCTGAAGGAGTTCCGCAAGGAATTCGCCGGGCTCGGCCATCGTCCGCTGGACAATTATTTCGCGATATTGCCGTTCGCCTGGACGTATCTGCTCATCATCGCGGCTGTCATTGCTTTCAATACATTCGACTCGGTCATCGTCCGGGGGCTGCTGGTCCTGTTCGTGACGGGGCGCTTCCGCTCGCTGCAGGAGATTGGCCATTTCGCCGTGCACGGCGCCCTCTGCCCGAACCTCAAGTGGGGCATGTTCCTCGCCAATGTCCTCTACCAGTTCCCCGCGCTCATGCCGGAGGCCAGGGCGCGCAAGGACATCCATGTCCGGAGGCACCACAGCTCCGTGAACATGGAGCATGATCCGGACTTGAAGGAGCTGTTGGACGTGGGGTTGAAGCCCGGCATCAGCAATGCCAGGTTCTGGTCGGCCCTCTTCTTCCCGCTCACCTGGAGGGGCCTGCTCGCCCGGGTCAAGGAGATGATCTCCTACCTGCTGGCGGACCGCTTCTCGCTGAATTTCTTCCTGCGCATCGCGACGATCGCCACCGTGGTGGGCCTGTTCGTGGCCTTCGACTCGGTCAACGCGTTGATCTTCCTCTACGTCGTCCCCGTGTTCATCACCTATCCGCTCTTCTACTGGCTCGCGCACGTCGCGCTGCATCGCTGGTTCGCGCCCTGCGATCCCAACCTGGGTTATTACGAGCGGGAGCTGGAGCTGGGACGTCCCACGGAGTTCAAGGGACCGATTGGCTTCATCGTCCGGCACAACATCTTCCCCCTGGGCGATTCCTATCACCTGGCGCATTCGCTGTTTCCGAATGTCCGCTGGAACTACCTGCCGCAGGTGGATGCCATCATGAAGCGCTACAGCCCCAAGTACAGCGAGAACATGAGCTGCAACCTGATCATCCCCGGCCGGGGTCTGCCCTCGGCGGTCTCCGAGCTGCGCGAGCGCGTGGTGGCGGGCCGGATGGAAGAGCTGCCGCAGTCCCTGTGAGCCTCGCCATGCCAGACTTGATCGTCGATTTGGACAAGCTCGAGCACAACATCCAGTTCTTCAAGGCGTTCTGCGAGGCGAACCGGCTGGAGTGGGTGGGTGTGGTGAAGGGCTGCGAGAGCTCCGTGCCCGTCATCGAGCTCTTCCAGCGCGGTGGGGTGGCGCCCCTGGGAATCGCGAGCCTGGTCACGGCCCGGGAGCAGCAGCGCCACTTCCGTGAGAAGCCCATGCTGGTGGCCATCCCGTCCGTCCAGGAGGCCCAGGCCGTCGTCTCCTATTGCAAGTCCAGCCTGAATTCAGAGCTGGAGACGATCAAGGCCCTGGCCGAGGCCGCGCGGCGGGAGGGGGTGACACATGAGGTCATCCTCATGATCGAGGTGGGCGATCTGCGCGAGGGCGTCATGCCGGAAGACGCCGTGAGGACCGTGCGGAAGATCCTGGAGCTCGGCTCGAAGCACCTCAAGCTGAGCGGGATCGGCGCCAATCTGGCGTGTTGCAGTGGCGTCCTGCCTTCCTCGGAGAACGTCTCGCTGCTCGATGGGCTCGCCGTGGAGATCGAGAAGAGCCTGGGGTGTCCGATGGAGAAGGTGTCCATCGGCGGCTCGGTGATGCTGGACTGGATGGAGACCCATTCCCTGCCACCGAGGATCAACCAGCTCCGGGCCGGCGAGGCGATCCTCCTGGGGACCATCCCCAGCGTCGAGAAGAAGCACAAGGATCTGCTCGACAATGCCTTCCTGTTCTCGGGGACGGTCCTGGAGATCAAGACCAAGCCCTCCGTGCCGATGGGCGAGGTGGGCACGGATGCCTTCGGCGTGAAGCCCCGGTTCGAGGACAAGGGGCTGCGCAAGCGCGCCCTGGTGAACCTGGGCGCCATCCACACCGCGCCCAGGACCCTGATGCCCGTGCCGTCCAACGTGCAGTTCGTCAACAGCAACTCGAACTACAGCGTGTATGACGTGACGGACTGTCCCCAGGAGTTCAGGCCCGGCGACACGATGGAGTTCCGGTTGTCGTACTCGTCGCTCATCCAGGGACTGCTCTCGCCCTACGTCAAGAAGAGCTATCGCGGGGCGAGTGCCTCCCTCTGAGCATCACGCGAAGACGTCGGAGACCAGGCGGCCCTGCTTCTCCATGGCCGCCAGCCACGCCAGGGCCTCCTCCGAGGTGCAGCCCACCTTCTCCTGGTGGATGCGCGCCAGCGTCTCACGGGCCGCGGGCGCCATGAGCCGCCCATCCCCACAGATGAAGAGCAGGGCCCCCTGGTCGAGCAGCGCCTTCACCTGCTCGCGCTCCTTCCACAGCCGGTGCTGCACGAACGTCACGTCGCCGTCGGGCTGACGGAAGAAGGCGGGCAGCACCTTCACCACGCCCTCGCGCTCCCACGCCGCCAGCTCCTCACGGTAGAGGAAGTCCACCTCCGGGTGATCGCACCCGAAGAAGAACAGCGCGGGCCCGGCCGCTTCGCCCCGGGCGTGGCGCAGGGCACGCTCCTGGAGGAAGCCCCGGAAGGGCGCCAGCCCCGTGCCCGCGGCCACCAGGACGATGGGCGTGGCGTTCGACGCGGGCGGGTGGAAGGGCACGTTCGGCGTGCGCACCGCCACCGCCACCT
The DNA here is from genome assembly GCF_044360685.1 of Cystobacter fuscus. Lineage (GTDB taxonomy): Bacteria > Myxococcota > Myxococcia > Myxococcales > Myxococcaceae > Cystobacter > Cystobacter fuscus_C. The sequence continues at coordinate 5,349,469 of NZ_CP043491.1, forward strand.
GCTCGCCCGGACGCAGCCGCGCCAGGTAGCTCGAGCACGTGCCCCGGAAGCGGCCCTGGCCGCTCCAGGCCTCCGCGTCCACCACCGCCACCGTCAGCGTGCACACCGTGGGGTCCGCCAGCGGGGACGAGGAAACCGAGTACTGCCGCACGCGCATGGCCGGCAGCAGCTCGAGGAAGTCTCCGAGCGAGAGGATGCACGAGGTGTACTGCTCCAGCAGCTCCAGCACGCTCACGCGCTTGTCGAGGATCTCCTTCTTGTAGCGCTCGGCGTCCTGGGCGAGGGCCGCCAGGTGCATGGCGTGCGGAGGGCAGGGGTTCTTCTCCGCCAGCCGCTCCAGGTCCTTGCGCGTGGCGGGCGCCGACAGTTCCACGTGCCGGCCGAGCAGTTCGCGCACCAGCACGGGCCTTCCCGTGGGGAGTGAGGAGCCCTGATCGCCCCGGGCGGAGTTGAGGATGACGGTGGCCTCCGGGCTCACCCCGAAGCGGCGCGCGGCGCGCTCCACGAGCTCCGGGTGGTTCTCCGGCAGCACCGCCAGGTAGTCACCCGCCGCGTACGTCACACCCTCGGGCAGCTTGAACGCGAGGTGCCGCTTGGAGCGTCCGAGTGGCGACGTCATGTCGACGAGCTCGCGGTTGTCCACCAGCGTGGCCAGCTCGAGCTTGTTCTGCTTCACCAGCTCCGCGCTCACCGGGGGGACCACTTCCACGGTGTAGCGCGGCCCCGAGTCCACCTCGCCGGAGACCACCCCCAGTCCCTCGCCCACTCGCGTCCAGAAGGGGGTGTACCAGTAGTCGAAGTCGCCGAAGAAGTCGGCCCGCGCATCCGCCTCGCCGCGCGAGAGCAGGGACTGGGCCCCCGCCGCGCGCAGCCGCTCGTCGATGAACTTGGGCACGGCCTGGTAGGTCTCGCCCCAGTCTCGGTTGCCGCAGCCGAACACGGCGTAGCGCACGCCCGCGAGCGCGCCCGAGGGCACGCTGGACAGCCACGTGTGGAAGGCGCGCGCGTTGTCCGGGGGCTGGCCGTTGTAGGAGGCCGTCACGACCACGACCGCGCCTTGCTTGGGCAGCTTCCCGGCGTACTCGTCCAGCGGCGCCACCTTCGCCGTGTAGCCGCGCGCGAGCCCGTCACTGGCGATGCGCCGGGCGAAGGCCTCGGACGCTCCCGAGTTGGAGCCGTAGAGCAGCAGCAGGGGCGTGCCGTGCGAGGCCGTCTTCTCCGCCGGCTGGGACGAGGACGTCACGGGCGCGGGGGTGGTGGCCCGCCGGGCCGCGGGCGCGCGGGAGACGGGCTTGCGCGCACGCACGCGCAGCTTGAGCCCGTCGGGCTTGAGCGTGAGCGTCTCGCGGATGCGCAGCGCGTAGGGCTCGGGCGAGGAGATGTGGAAGCGCTGCAGCATGGTGCCCAGCACCAGCGTGGCCTCCTGGAGCGCGAACGCCCGGCCGATGCACGCGCGCATGCCGTTGCCGAAGGGCTTCCACGCGTGGGCCGGAATGCTGTCGCGCACCTCGGGGGCGAAGCGCTCCGGATCGAAGCGCTCCGGGTCCTTCCACACCGCGGGGTCGCGGTGCAGCATGGGGATGAGCACCATGATCGTGTCCTTCACCCCCACCGGGTAGCGCCCCCCCAGCAGCGTGTTGTCCGCCTTGGCGTGCAGGGTGAACGCCGGCGCGGTGGGCCACAGGCGCAGCGTCTCGCGCAAAATCTGATCGATGTACTGCAACTGGGAGATCTGCTCGACGCGGGGCGCCTCCGAGCCCAGCACCCGGTCCACCTCCTCGTAGGCCTTCTGGAGCACCTCGGGGTAGCGCAGCAGGAAGTAGACGGCGAAGGACAACAGGCCGCTGGTCGTCTCGTGGCCCGCGATGAGGAAGGTCATGAGCTGGGCGCGCACGTTGTCGTCGTCGAGCTTCTCCCCCGTGAGGGGATCCTTCGCCTCGAGCATCAGGCCCAGCAGATCTCGCGGCGCCTCCTCGGGCGGGAGCGCGCGGCGCCGGACGATGAGCTGGCGCACCACCTCGTACATGTACTGGATGTCCGACTGGTACTGACGCTGGGTGCGCAGCATGAGCTGCGTCTGCAGGGGCACCCGCCGGGTCCGGTCGCCCGCCTCGGCCAGGGCGCGCACCATGGACTCGACGAAGGGGTGCATCTCCCGCTGGTAGAAGCTGTTGAAGCGGAAGTCGAAGCCGCACAGCGCGATGGTGTCGAGCGTGAGCCGCGTCATGTTGTCGGACACGTCGATGTCGGTGTCGGGCCCGAAGCGCGCCCAGCGGGTGAGCATCTGGTCGGCCACGTCGTACATGCCGTCGTGGTAGTTGCGCATGGCCGCGGGGCTGAAGGCGGGCATCAGCAGGCGGTGGGCCTTGCCCCAGTTGGCTTCGCGCGAGTCCGCGGTGAAGAGGCCGTCGCGCCCCAGGTCGCGCAGTTGCAGGAGGACCTGGCCCAGGTGCTTCTCGAAGCGCGTCTCGTCACAGGCGTCGGCCACCAACTCATAGGAGCTGATCACCCGGAGGAAGTTCTCCCCCGGGAAGGCCAGCCGGAAGATGGGCCCGAACTCGCGCGCCAGCTTCATCATGTTCTGCAGGGGCGTTTCGAAGCCCACGTCGGGCACGTTGCCCACGAGGGGGCGCGAGCGGGGCTGGGGGATGGTCGTGGACAGGGAGGGCTTGCTCATGGGAAATCCAGAACGCATGCTCACGGGTGAACGCTCAGCCTCGCCGGCGTCTTGGGGTCGAAACTCCGGCTGGACGAGTCCTGGGAGCAACAGTAAGGACCGGCTCACGGGAGCGAAATTCGCATCCGGCTCAGGTTTGGGAGACGGGGTGCCATGAGCGGACGCAACCGGGCTTCCCCTCGGAAAAGGCCCCGACAGGAGCGCGCGAAGGCCACGGTGGAGGTGATCCTCGAGGCGGCGGCTCACGTTCTGGTCAGCTCTGGCTACGAGGGAACCACGACCAAGCAGGTGGCCGAGCGGGCCGGAGTGAGCATCGGCTCGCTCTACCAGTACTTCCCGAGCAAAGAGGCCCTGGTCGCCATGCTGGTCGAGCGGCTGCACCAGCGCGTCCTGGGCATCCTCGCCGACAAGCTGGTACCGCGCCCGATCACGGATCTGGAGCGGGAGGTGCGGGAGCTGGTGCGGGCGCTGGTGGACGTCTACGGGGTGAATCCGGAGCTGCAGCGGGTGCTGCTGGAGCAGGCGCCGCGCATCGGGCCCCTTCAGGTCGTGCAGGAGATCGAGGCGCGCGTGGAGTTCCTCGTCCAGGGCGTGCTCTCCCAGAACCTGGAGTTCGAGCGTCCACGCAACCTGGGCCTGGTCGTCTTCATCATCATCCGCGCCCTGCGCAGCGCCGTCTGGGCCGCGGTCGTCGAGCGGCCCGAGCTGATCGGCACCCCCGAGCTCGTGGAGGAGCTGAGTGCGCTGGTGCTCGGCTACCTGCGGCCCCGCGCCCCCGGCCCGGCCCGTCCGGAGCCGTAGGGGCGGGAAGACAGGGCCCCAGGCGGGCAGCCGAGGGGCCCTGGTGTCTCAGCTCACCGAGTGGGGCGCCACCTGATGGCCGAGCTCGCTCGGCGACTTCAGGATGGAGGCGTGGCCGCCGTGCTGGACGCGCTGCTTCTCGTCGTAGGGCGGCGAGAACGTTTTGGCGATCTTGTTGTAGGTGCCCATGATGAGGATGGAGGGCGCCCACTGGCCGATGAAGTTCGCCCAGGTCTTGCGGCCCGAGATCATCAGGATGGCGCTGACGGCCATGCACCCCACGGCGACTCCGAGGAAGCCGATGGAGGGAATGCGCCGCGTCTGGAGCTCGACCTCGGTGGTGAGCGTGTCTTCGTTCTTCATGTCTGCCTCCGTGCAGAGGAACGGTGTGCGGACACGTTGTGCATGTGACGGCGCGGTGGAGACGGCGCGGCCTCCACGCGGATGCCCACCCGCCTGCTGGGCGGGTGGGCGCCCAATGACCCGAGCGCTACTGGCGGATGAGCTGCACGTCGTCCAGGTGGACGTAGCTGCTGCCGCTGGTGGCCAGGGTGTGGAGGCCGAACTCCAGGTAGCCGGCGGTCACGGAGACGGTGGGCGTCTCCAGTTGGGTCCAGGCGCCGTACGTGCCGAGGTTCGTGGCGGCGGGGGCGCAGGACGCGCACGTCTTGGCCTGGAGGCGGGAGAAGCCGAAGTCACCGCCCTTGCGCACCCAGGCGCGCACCCGGTAGTTGCCGTTGGGGATGCCGCTGATCGTCTGGTACGTCCACGTCTCGAAGGCCCCCGGGCTGTAGTGCGTCAGGTGGTTGGCGCTGTTGTAGCCGCCGTTGTAGGTCTCGGTGAACGCGGCCCCGGCGGTGCCATTGGGGGACCAGGTGTTCCAGCCCGTCATGCCGGACTCGAAGCCGCTGTTGGTGACCGTGGGATTGGGCGTGGGGGGCGGCGGGTTCGTGGTGCCCCCACCGAGGATCGTCGCGGCCTTGTCCGGCTGCAGGGCCACGAAGTAGTTGAAGGCGTCGTTGAGCTGGCTCTGCTTGGACGCGTCGCCCGCGTACTGCTTGCGCTGCTCGTAGAGTCTGGCGATGAGCTCCAGCTGGCTCTGCCCGTAGGGCACGCCGAGCTTCTGCTGCAGGGTGGTCAGGAAGCCATAGCCGTACTCGCGCGTCGGCTCGATCATCGTGCCTTCGCCGTAGTCGTTCCAGGTGGCGAGCTGGATCCAGTTCACGCCGCTGTTCTTGGCCATGTCCAGCGTCTGGCCAAACGTGCCCGTCCCATTGTAGGGCAGGGACCAGGTCGGGCCGCCCCAGCCACCCGCCGTGTAGAAGGTGTTGAAGCCAGGGTAGGCCACGCCGAACTTCACGCCCAGCGGACGGTTGTTATAGAAGTTCTGCAACCCGGTCGTGAAGTCCGAGTAGATCCACGGGTACTCGCCCTGGGCGTTCGCCCCGGCGTCTTGGTTCTGGTACCAGAGCGTCAGGAAGGTCGGCCTGGTCGACAGCGGCGAGAAGATGTTGCTCCAGTCGCCCGGCGACTTGAACGTCTGCGGACCGAAGTCCAGGAGCAGGGGAGCGTTGTTGATCTTGATGTAGTTGCCGCGGGAGAAGTAGTTGTCCCGCATGTAGATCATGTCGTTGCGAGCCGCGGCATACTTGTCGGGAACGGAGCAGCCGTAGCCGGGCGCCAGCGTGAGGTTGTTGTCCTCGTAGACGATGGCGAACTCCAGACCCACCGCGGCCGTCTTGTTGATGAAGGCCTCGGCGTTCTGCTTGTTCTTGGGGTAGTCCACGCAGTTGAGCGTGCCCGGCCAGTCGATGAGCACGCCATCCACGCCCGCGTACTTCATGAGCAGCAGCTGGTACTCGATCACATCCTTGTCGCCCGACCCATAGGGTCCGATCAACGGGTAGTAGTACGAGGCGATCTGCCGCTTGCCCGTGCCATCCACCACGTTGGGATTCTTGTTGGCCATGGTCCAGTGGACCCCCCAGGAGCCGTTGCCCGAGGTGGTATTGCTCTCGAACCAGGGCATCAGGTGGACGTAGACCTTCTTGGTGAAAGTCTTGCTCACGGCCAGGGGCGCGCTCACGGCGGCGGAGGGCTCCACCGCGCCCGGCCGGGCTTCACTCCCTGGCTCCGACGGCGTGGAACCACATCCCGCCAGCATGAGCGCGGCGAACACGCCGGCTCCCTCGTTCACGAAACGATGACGCGTCATGGCTCTGCTCCTTGGTTCGGAGGGCCTCGCCACGACCTGCCGGGAAGCGGGGGGACAGGGTGAGAGACCGTGATGAGGCAACGCGGGCGATGGCTCGCCGCGCGGCGCTCATTAGCACGAATCCGAACAAGCAGAAGAACGGATTAATCTAGGAAATGTTGGAAAAGCGGTGAATCACCCTGGGCCCTGGTGGCGGGGCTGGGCCCACTTCTCGGCCGCCCCGTCGTGGTGGCGTCCGATGCGCGCGAGGACCACGAACAGGCCCACGAAGAACAGGGGCAGGAACAGCCCGCGCAGGACCACCTGGAGGACGGCCTCCTCGGCATCATCGCTGCGTGACAACAACTTCGCGCCGGGTGCGTTCTGGAGGCCCGCGGCGGAGGCGGCCTCCTCCATGAGCTGGGCACCATTCGCGCTTCCCAGCGAGGAGGGGACGACGGCGTCGACGACGTCCTCGGTGAGGAAGTTCCAGCGGCAGTTCTCCTCGTAGGAGGAGTCGTATTGGCGGCAGAGCAGCCACGCGGGCACGGGCTGCTCGGGAGTCCATCCCCTGGGAACGATGGGCGCGAGCTTCACGTTCCTCAAGCCGGTGCCCTCGCGCTCGAAGGCCCGCTCGAAGGCGAGGTCCGTTCGCTGCGCCGCGCCCAGCAGGTGGAAGGCCCCGCCGAGCGTGCCCGGCAGCTCACGCGCCTCGACGGTGCGCACCAGCAGACCCACCTGGACGAGCGGCCCGGAGAACACGACCAGGGAGAAGAACAGGCCCAGCGCCGCGAGCGCGCCTCCGGAGGCCGTGTAGTAGACCGGGTCGAAGCCGAAGTAGCCGGCGAGCTGCCGCACCCCTCCGAAGACCAGGGGGAAGCTGAAGAAGGTGGCGATGACACCGAGCATCAGGCTCTGCTCGATCACCCACCCGAGGGCGCAGCCGTAGATCGCCGCGTACGCCACTCCACACGCCACGAAGGCGCGGAAGCTGGACGGGCCCGCGCCTTCCTCCAGCCGCCAGATCCAACTCCGGGCCAGGACGAAGAGCCCCACCGCGAGCACGAAGGCGAACGCCAAGGTGAGCATCGCCGTGTTCAAGCGCTCCGCCATTCCTTGAAGATCGTCAGCACCGCGACGAGCACCATCAGCGCGCCGAGGCCCCGGCCGATCGCGGCGCTGGCGCGGGGGTTGGACTCGAGCCAGCCCCGTGCCCTGTCTCCCACCAGCACGACCGCGCCGTACACGGCGGCCTGGGTGAGCGCGATGATCACCCCGAGCACCAGCGCCTGCATCCACGTGGGCCCGTACTCCGGCCGCAGGAACTGGGGGAACACGGCGAGCATGAAGAGGTAGGCCTTGGGGTTGAGCAGGTTCGTCACCATGCCCTGGCGGAACGTGGCCGAGTCCGCGCGCTCGCCCTCGAGCGGGGAGGCGGTGAAGGCCGCTCCGTCGCGGAACAGGGAGAGGCCGATCCACGCCACGTACAGGGCGCCGAGCCACAGCAGGAGGTTGAACGCGGCCGGGATGATCTGAAGCAACACGGCGGCCCCCGTCGCGGCGACCACCACGTGACAGACGCTACCCGAGACGATCCCCGCCACCGCGGACACACCCGCGCTCCGCCCACCTCCGAGGGAACTGGCGAGCACGAATGCCATGTCGAGGCCCGGCAACGCGACAATCCCAAACACCAGGACGAAGAAGAGCCACAGATGGGCCGTGTGTTCCATGATCAGCGGCGAGTGTATGTGAGGGGATGGCGCGAAAAAAGGCGGGAACCCGTTTCCGCACGTGTTGTCCGAGAACCGCATCCACACGAGGAGGACGCATGAACGAGGCATTCGTGGCCGGTGGCTGGGGCATGTACCCGACCCTGTTGGCGGGGCTCGGACTGTTGGGGACGAGCTTGCGCTACGTGCAGCGCCCCGAGACGCGGTACGTGCCCCTGCTGGTGACCCTGGGCCTCTTCACGCTCCTGGCCGGAGGGCTGGGCTTCTTCAGCGGGGTGATCGTCATGCTGGGTGCCTACACGGGCCCCCTCGTGGACCAGGGCCCGGGCGTGCTCCTCCTCGGCCTGGGCGAGGCGCTGCACAACGTGGCGCTGGCGCTCCTGCTCACCACCCTCTCGGCACTGGTGGCCTCCGTGGGCGCCCTGCGGCTGGCCATGGGTTCGCGCTTCCACGCGCCCCGGGCCTGAATCGTTTCCGCACTCCACCCCGTCGATGCGGGGTCCGTGTTCCCGGGTATGGTCCGCGAAACCCGATTTACACCCTGGAAGATGGAACTCCCATGATCAAGGTTGGTGGAAGGTGGTTCACGTCCATCGCGCTGTGCGGACTGATGTTCGCGAGCGCCGGTTGCGAGGAGGAGCCACCTCCGGCGCCTCCCGTCACACCGGACTGTAGTGCCCCACCCGAGGTGTCCTCGCCGGACTGGGTGCCCTGCCGCTTGAAGGCGATGACGCTCGAGGAGAAGGTGGGTCAGCTCTTCATGACCCATGCCTATGGGAAGAGCGTCGCGGATGCGGATCCGCAGATGATGGAGAGCAACCGCAAGGACCACGGGCTGGACACGGCGGAGCAGCTCGTCGAGCGCTACCACCTGGGCGGCATCATCTACTTCACCTGGGCCAACAACCTGGGGACCCCGGAGCAGATCGCCCAGCTGTCCAATGGGCTGCAGGAGGTGGCGATGCGCCAGGAGCGGGCCATCCCCCTGCTCATCGCCACGGATCAGGAGCATGGCGTGGTGGTGCGGGTGACCGAGCCGGCCACCCAGTTTCCCGGCAACATGGCCCTGGGCGCCACGCAGGACGTGGAGACCGCGCGCCATGCGGCGGTCATCACCGGGCGGGAGCTGCGCGCCATGGGCATCAACCAGAACTTCGGCACGGTCGCGGACGTCAACAGCAACCCGCTCAACCCCGTCATCGGCGTGCGCTCCTTCGGACTGGATCCCGCGCGGGTGGCGGCCTTCACGCAGGTGCAGGTGGTCGCCATGCAGGGCGAGGGCACCGCGTCCACCGTGAAGCACTTCCCCGGCCATGGCGACACGGACGTGGACAGCCACTACGGGCTGCCCATCATCAATCACAGCCGGGAGCAATTCGACGCGGTGGACCTCCCGCCGTTCGTGGCCGCCATCGACGCCGAGGTGGATGCCATCATGTCCGCCCACATCGTGGTGCCCGCGCTGGAGAGCTCGGGCCTGCCGGCGACGCTCAGCCACGCCATCATGACGGACCTGCTGCGGGGCCAGCTCGGCTTCAAGGGCGTGGTGGTCAGCGACTCGCTCTCCATGCAGGGTGCGAAGCCCTACGGTGATGCCAGCGACGCGCGCGTTCCCGTGGAGGCGCTCAAGGCCGGCGTGGACCTGCTCCTCATGCCGCAGCGCATCGACGTGGCCTACAACGCCGTGCGCGACGCGGTGACCAGCGGGGAGATCAGCCAGGAGCGGCTCGATGAGGCGGTGGGACGCATCCTGACGCTCAAGCAGAAGCGGGGGGTGCTCGCCCAGCCCCTGGTGGAGCTCGCCGGGCTCCAGCGGGTGGGCGCCTCCGGGCACCTGGCCATGGCCGACGCCATCACCGAGCGCGGCATCACCCTGGTGAAGCACGAGACGGGCGTGCTGCCGTTGAAGCCCGAGGCGGGCAAGGTGCTGGTGACGGGGTGGGGCGTCGCGGCGACGGCCACGCTGGAGCAGGAGCTGGCCCGGCGGGGCCGGTCCGTGGAGACCGTGGAGACGGGCACCTCGCCGACGCAGGCGAAGATCGACCAGGCGGTGGCCTCGGCCGCACGCGCGGACGTCCTCGTGGTGCTGGTCAACCGCGTCTGGACGTCCAGCGCCCAGAAGGAGCTGGTCCGCGCGCTCCAGGGCACGAACAAGCCGGTGGTGGTCGTCTCGGTGCGCGAGCCGTATGACATCGCCCACCTGCCGGATGTGTCCACCTACGTGGCCACCTACGGCTACCGGCCCGTCTCCATGAAGGCGCTGGCGCGGGTGCTGTTGGGGGAGGTGAACCCCTCGGGCCGGCTGCCCGTGGCCATTCCCGAGGTGGGAACGGCCTCCGGGGTGCTCTACCCGGTCGGGCACGGCCTCTCTTACGGCGAGTAGGCGTTGAATGCGGAGGCCCTCGCGATGCCGAGGGCCCTCCGGCTCAAGTCGCCACACCCATGGGCGGGGGACTGGCCTGGTTCCGATTGCGGCGAGCCAGTGCGCGCAGCAGGAGGAAGCCTCCCAGATAGAGATACAGCGGGAAGAGTTCGAGGGCGAAGAACGAGAAGCCAGGCTTGAGGAAGATCATCCCGATCAGCGCGGCCGAGCCTCCCAATCCATTATGGGTGGAGGCCACGTAGGGGATGATCCACATCGTCTCCTTCTTCTTCCAGGCCCCCCGCTGAAGCCGCCAAGCGTAGCCCAGCCCCATGAACGCCGTGGTGCTCAGGGCGAGGAGGATGATGCCCGGTACGCCCGCCAGGTAGAGCGGAATCAGCGAAAGGTACGCCGCGAGCATTCCAATGCCATGGATCTTCACGGCGTTCTCGATTCCGATGCGCACCACCAGGGTCTTCTTCCAGGTCTTCGCGTCGCTCTCCCAGTCGGCCATGTTCATGACCATCATCCGGATGTACTCGATGATGCCGAGCGGGATGAGGACCAGCAGCAGCGTATGGGGCCGCAGTCCGCCGCTCTGGAGGCAATAGCCGAGCAGTGGAACCAGGGTGTTGAGCACCAGGGTGACGGTGAACTCGCCCAGGCCCACGGCCTCCAACTTGAGCGGCGGTGCACTGTACTGCCAGGAGAAGAAGATGGCGGCCAGGCCGAGGAGGCGGGCGCTGGGGGTCGGCATGAGCAGGGCGAGAGCGATGGACACCACCGTCAAGGCATACGCGATGTACAGGGAGTGCCGCGGCTCCATGATCCCTTTCACGAGGATCCGGCTACCGCCTGTCCATGGAGACGGAGACGTGTTGGCCCGGTCTGGCTCCAGATCGTAGTACTCGTTGGAATAGTGCGTCATCAGGTGGGTGACCCACGTGAAGAGCACGCCATGAAGGAATCGGGAGGCATCAATGGCGCCACCCGAGACCGTGGGGATGATGGCTCCCACCGTGTAGAGAATGGGGCTGTACAGCAGGAACTTGACGCGACCCAGTGCCAGCAGGTGTTTGAACGTTGCGTGCATAGTCATGGTATTCATGACCATGCCACGTCGCGTCATGCACGGGGAGTGTGTTTTGTTTTATCGAAAATCGAGAAGAGAGACTCGCGATTTCGAGGACTCTCATTTCAATTTTCAAACATTAGCTGTCTTCATCCCTGGCGCAGTACGAGCAGCCGCGGCTCGGTCATGTCCTCGATGGCGTACTTCACGCCCTCGCGCCCCAACCCCGAGCCCTTCACGCCCCCGTAGGGCATCGTGTCGACGCGGAAGCTCGGCACGTCCCCCACGACGACGCCCCCCACCTCCAGCTCGTCCCAGGCCCGCATCGCCTTGGACAGATCGTTCGTGAAGAGGCCCGCCTGCAACCCGTAGCGCCCGTCGTTCACCATGCGCAGCGCCTCGTCGAACTCGCGGAAGGGCTGGAGCAGCACCACCGGTCCGAACGCCTCTTCCGCGGACAGCGGCTCGTCGGCGGGTACGCCCTCCAGCACGGTGGCCTCGAGCAGTGCGCCACGCCGTCCTCCTCCGGCCAGCACGCGTGCCCCCCGCGCCACCGCGCGCTCGATCCACCCCGCCAGCCGCCGGGCCGCGGGCTCATCGATCATGGGGCCGAGCGTGGTGGTCTCGTCCCTGGGGTTTCCCGAGCGCAGCGCCCGCGCCCTCGTGACGAGCCGCTCGCGCAGCGCGCCGTACAGCGACTCGTGCACGAGCACGCGTTGCACCGAGATGCAGCTCTGTCCCGCCTGGAAGAAGGCGCCATGAGCCACGCGGTCCGCGACGAAGTCCAGGCGCTCGCCCTGGTCGTGGTCCACCACGCACGCCGCGTTGCCGCCCAGCTCCAACACCACCTTCTTGCGGCCAGCGCGTGCCTTGAGCTCCCACCCCACCTTTTCCGAACCGGTGAACGAGAGCAGCTTGAGCCGCTCGTCCTCGATGAAGGGCCCCACGTCCGCGAGCCGGGTGGGGAGGACGGAGAAGGCGCCCTCGGGGAGCGCCGTCTCGGCGAGCACCTCGGCCATGAGCATCGCGCTCACGGGGGTGCGGTCCGAGGGCTTGAGCACGAAGGGGCAGCCCGCGGCGATGGCGGGCGCCACCTTGTGCGCCACCAGGTTGAGCGGGAAGTTGAACGGCGTGATGAACGAGCACGGTCCCACGGGCACGCGCTGGGTGAAGCCCCGGTAGCCGGCCGCGCGTGGTGAGACCTCCAGGTTCAGCATCTCGCCCTCGTTGCGCACGGCCTCCTCGGCCGCCGCCTTGAACGTGTCGATGAGCCGGGTGACCTCGCCCCGCGCGTCGCGCAGGGGCTTGCCCGCCTCGATGCAGAGCGCGAGCGCGAACTCCTCGGCCCGCTCGCGGAAGCGGCGCACGCAGTGCTCGAGCACCTCCTGCCGCGCGTAGGGCGCCAGGCGCCGCATCGGGCCGGTGGCACGTACCGCCGCGGCGATGGCCTCCTCCACGGCGCCCGCGTCCGCGAGCGCCACGTGGGTCACGACCTCGCCCGAATACTTGTCGGTCACGGCCAGCTCCGCGTTGGGCTGCCTCGGGCGGTTGGCCAGGTAATACGGATAGCGTTCAGCCAGCATGGCGTTCCTCACTTTCTGTCTCGTGTTCGGGGCTCAGTGTGCGGCTTCCTCGGCACCGGCTCCGAGCGCGCGCGAGTTGTCCGAGTAGTCGATGGGCAGGTCGATGACGTGCACGCCGCCCGACTCCAGGCAGCGCGCGAGCGTGGTGCCGAACTCCGAGGCGCTCGCCGGGCGGTGTCCCCGCGCGCCGTACGCCTCGGCGTAGCGGACGAAGTCCGGGTTGCCCAGCTCCATGCCGAAGTCCGGCAGCCCCATCTGGCCCTGCTTCCAGCGGATCATCCCGTAGCCGTCGTCGCGCACCACGACCACCGTCAGGTCCATCTTCAGGCGCACCGCCGTCTCCAGCTCCTGCGAGTTCATCATGAACCCGCCATCACCGCAGATGGCGACCACCTTGCGCCGCGGGTACACCAGCTTGGCGGCGATGGCGGACGGGAGCCCGGCGCCCATCGTGGCGAGTGCGTTGTCGAGCAGCAGCGTGTTGGGCCGACGGCAGCGGTAGTAGCGGGCGAACCAGAGCTTGTACATGCCGTTGTCCAGGCAGACGATGCCGTCGTCCGGCATGGCGCGCCGCACCTCGGCCACGAGCCGCGCGGGGTAGATGGGGAAGCGGTCGTCGTCGATGCCGCGTGCGAGCTGCGCGTCGAGTCCCATGCGGGCCCGCTCGAAGGACGAGAAGTCCCAGTGCGCGCGCGGGCCACCGACGCCCTCGGCGATGCGCCACACCGCGTTGGCGATGTCGCCGGTCACCTGCACCTGGGGGAAGTACACGGGGTCCACCTCGGCCGACGAGAAGTTCAGGTGGACGACCGTGCGGCGGTTGTCGCGCATGACGAAGGGCGGCTTCTCGATGACGTCGTGGCCCACGTTGACGATGCAGTCCGAGGCCTCGATGGCCCGGTGGACGAAGTCCCCGTCGGAGAGCGCCGCCGTGCCCATCCAGAGCGGATGCGTCTCGTCCACCACGCCCTTGCCCATCTGGGTGCTGAAGAAGGGCATGCCCACGCGGTCCACGAAGACGCGGAGCATCTCCGAGGTGAGCTTGCGGTTGGCACCCGCGCCAATCATGAGCAGCGGGCGGCGGGCGGAGGCGATCGTCTCGACGGCCTGGGCGATGGAGGCCTCGTCGGCCACGGGCCGGCGGTGGGTGAAGGGGGCGAGGGGAGTGGCGTCGGAGGTCTCCCGGGCCACGTCCTCGGGCAGCTCCAGGTGCGTCGCGCCGGGGCGCTCTTCTTCGGCGCGGCGGAACGCCTCGCGCACCGCCGAGGAGACGTGATCGGCGGAGATGAGCGTGCGGGTGGACTTGGTGAGTGGCCGCATCATCCCCACGACGTCGACGATCTGGAAGTGGCCCTGCTTGCTGGCGCGAATGGGCTTCTGCCCGGTGACCATGACCATGGGCATGCCGCCGAGCTGGGCATAGGCCGCGGCGGTGACGAGGTTGGTCGCGCCGGGCCCGAGCGTCGCGAGGCACACGCCCGCGCGCCCGGTGAGCCGGCCCCACGTGGCGGCCATGAAGCCTGCGGCCTGCTCGTGGCGGGTGACGACGAGGCGCAGGCCCGAGGCGCGCATCGACTCGAGCAGATCCAGGTTCTCCTCACCCGGGAGTCCAAAGACACAACGCACGCCCTCCGCTTCGAGCGCTTTGACGAACAGATCCGATGCCTTCATGGGTTTTCTCCTTCGCGACGAGGGGAAATGTAAAGAAGGCCCACGATTCGTCCATTCGTTTGTTCCCATGGAGTCGATAGGTATTGCCTATGATGGGGGAATGGAGCTGCGCCACCTCCGCTACTTCTCCGCCGTCGCCGACACCCTCCACTTCGGACGTGCCGCCAGGCACCTCCACGTCTCACAGCCCACGCTGTCGCAGCAGATCCGCCAGCTCGAGGAGGAGCTGGGCTCGCCGCTGTTCGAGCGCGCGCGCACGGGGGTGCGGCTGACGCAGGCGGGGGAGTTGTTCCGCACGTACGCCTCGCGCGCGTTGGAGGACGTGGACGCGGGCAGGGTGGCGGTGAGCGCGCTGAAGGGACTGGCCACGGGAGCGCTGCGGGTGGGCTACCCGCCGAGCATGCGCGGCGTCGTGGTGCCGGCGCTGGCGGCCGTGCTGCGCCGGCACCCGCGCCTGGCGCTGAGCGCCGAGGAAGCACTCGTGCGGCGGGTGGAGCGGCGCCTGGCTGACGGCAAGCTGGACGTGGGGCTGGCGTACGCGCCCGCGCGCTCACCGGACCTGGACGCGGAGCCCGTCTTCGACAGCAGGCTCGCGCTCGTCGTCGCGCGGGGGCACGCACTGGCGGGAGCGGAGTCCGTGGGGGTGAAGCAGCTCGTGGCCGAGCCCTTCGCACTGCTCTCGCGAGGCTCGCGCGTGCGCGGGCGCGTGGACGCTTACTTCGATGCCATGCGGCTCGCCCCGCACATCGCGCTCGAGTCGAACGCGGTGGCCACGGTGCTCGCGATGGTGCGCGCGGGCCTCGCCGTCACCGTGCTGCCCGAGCCGCGGCTCGCCGAGGCCGAGCGGCTGGTGGTGAAGCGCCTGTCTCCGGCGCCGCGCTCCGAGCTCGCGGCGTTGTTGTGGCGCAAGGGCGCGCCGCGCACGCCCGCGGCGGAACTGTTCGCCGCGGAGGTGCGCGCACGGGCCCAGGAGCCCGGAGCCTGAGTGGATTTGGACGGCCGCCTGACCCACGCGCCACGTACAATCCCCCCGTATTCGCGGACACCCAGTGTCGGGAACCGAGGAGCCGGAAACGTGCTGAGTGCCATCGAAGCCATTGCAGCCCTGAAGGATCGTCTCGAGCGCGAGAAGGAGCTTCCCCTCAGAGCGGTGCAAGTGACGCCAGTTGATGCAAAGGAGCTGAGGCGGCTGGAGAGCACGCTGGGCAAGGTGCTTCCAGAAGCGTACCTTCAATTCATCACTCAGCACGGTTTGTTCTGTGCGACGAATTGGCGTGGCATGGAGCGGGCCCGAATGCTGAGCCCCGCGGAGGTGTTGGAGCGCCACGAATGGAACAAGGAGTTTGTGGAGGAGGACTCGTTCGGCGACGGGGAAGAAGAGAAGGAAGCCGCCCGCCGCGAATTGGAGGTGAGGAGGCGGCTCGTTCCATTCCAATACATCGCGGACTCGTACGTGAGCGACTTCTACAGCTTCGATAAGCAACTGTACCGGGCCAAAGGGGCGCTCATCATGCAGGCCTACCACGACGATTTCGACCTCGCGACGTGGCTCCTGGATGAGACACCCGATCTCTCTGGCTGCACCTTCGACTTCGACGAGCACATGCGCTGGGTGCTCCGAGAGTGTCTGGAGGAAGGGTCGTGGGGCCGGATGGACAAGGCTGGATAGCTGGACGCGCTCACCCGGCGAGCAACACGACGGCGCGCCCGTGGGAGAAGGGCTGGGCCACGGCGAAGCGGGGCGTCACCGCCCAGCTTCCGTCCGGGCGAACGTAGCCGAACAGGCCGCCTTCCTTCACGGCGGCCAGGCCCTCGGAGAACGCCCCATTCACCGCCTCGAAGCGGGGCTCGATGACCTGGGCCCCCTTCTTGTCGATGAAACCATAGCGCCCCTTCACCTTCACCCGGGCGAGTCCCTCGTTGAACCAGCACTCGGACAGCTCGCCCTCCCAGCAGGAGATCGTGGGCTCCAGCACCCACGTGCCGGCCTCGTCCACGAAGCCGAACGTCTTTCCCTTCTGCACCAGCGCGAGGCCCTCCGAGAACGAGGTGCTCATCGTCTCGAAGGGATAGGTGGCGAGGCACGCTCCCTTCGGGTCGATGAGGCGCCAGTACTCGCCCTTGGGGGGCTTCTTGAGCGCGACCAGCGCCTTGCCCTTCAGGAAGGAGCGGGCCAGTCCGCCTCCGAAGCCATCCAGCACCACCTCGCCCTGGGGATTGATGTAGCCGTCCGTGGCCTTTGCCCCGGAGCGCATCACCGGTGCGAGCCCCGAGCCGAAGCGGCCCACGTTCGAGTACGAGGCTCCCGCGATGACGTACCTGGTGAAGTTGGCCTTGAACGTCACTGGCAACACGAGCGTGCCCCGCGTATCGATGAAGCCCGTGTCCGTCAGCGCCAGCCCGTCGCTGAAGCCCGAGAAGGCGCGCCTCACCTTCAGTGCCTGTTGTCCCTTCACGTCGACGAAGGCCCAGCCATCCCCCGCGGGCATGCGGGCCAGCCCTTCGTTGAAGGCGAAGGGCGTTCCATGGGGGCTGGGGATGACCAGTTCCCCTGTCGTGTCGATGAAGCCGTAGCGGGTGGCGGACATGGCGCGGACCCTAGCCACCGGTTCCACATCTCGTCCACGCTCGAGGCCCGTGCGGGCATGGCATCACGTCACGGCAGCAGTGCTTCCTTCTTCAGCAGCTTGTTCGCGAGCGTGGTGTAGGACCACTTGCCCGCTTCATCCACGAGCCCCTTCTGGAGCAGCTCGCTCAGTTTGGGACCGATCTGGCTGGAGTGGCCGACGAGGTGGTGGTCCGCGTGCACCTTCCCGATGGCATCCTCGCGGTCATCCGCCACGACGAGTCTGGCGGACAGCGTGTCGGCGTAGGTGGAATAGTCACTGTAGTAGGTCCACGCGACGCCCTTGAGCGTGAAGCCTCCGAGGACGACGAGCTCGCCGTGGAAGAGGAGGTTGTCCGCCGCGAGTGAGCCGCCGACGAAGAGCAGGGAGTAGTCGAAGCCCTCGTGGATGATGTTGCCTTCCACCACCAGGTCGCCGGCCACGAGCAGGCGCCCCTGGTCCTCGATGACCAGGTTGCCCTTCACCACGAGGCCGCCGTCGAAGTGCAGGTCCTCTCCCTCGGAAACCTTCAAGTGCTCGGCCACCTGCTTCACGGTGTCGGAGGGTGTCAGCTTCGCCTTGAGCGCGGCCCGGCTGGAGGCCGAGCCGGCGTGGTCGTGAAGCGAGGACTCTCGCAGCAACGTTTCGAAGAGCTTCATGTTTCCAGGCTAGAGGCCAGTGGGGTGGGGGGACGAGCAGATTTTCGTGCAAGAGTCCCCCCACTTGGAAAGTCGAGTGACTGAGCGTCAACCCGCGAGACGGGATCGACAGACGTCAGTAATACTTACGCTCAACCCCGTGCGGGTACATGCGCTCGAACTCAATGCCGTTTTCCTTCGCCAACCGCTTCTTGTCCTTCTTGGGCATGCCTTGATAGTTGAAGTTGGCCTGGGAGAGATCCGTGTCCCGCCTGCGCATTTCCTTGTGGAACTGCTGACCGTAGTCACGAGGAGGTGCGTAGTGCCCGCTCGTGTCGCTCATCTCATGCAACTGTCCCTGTGTCACCTTCAGGGTACCGGCGGCGGCCACCGGGTTGCCGGCCATGAAGGCGGAGTGGTGCATGACATCCGTCGATGAACCGGCATAAACCCCTCCCTTTCCGTCCATGACGAACAGATGACGGTCCATTGGGTTGACCGCGCCAGTGGTGTCCATCGGCTGCAACGACCCATTTTGGCCGTACGTATGAAGGCGGCCGTTCTGAACGAAGACTTCGTGCCGCGCCCTCTCCGCGGAAGACATGTAAGGCACCGCCATCCCGTTCATGGCATTGTTTACGTCTTTGTTATAGCCTCCCTGTTGCAGCATTCCGAGCTCTTTGTACTTCTTGCCAGACGCGCCGTAGATGTTTGGCTGCGCGACGCTGCTGATCGCCTGGTGCTGCTGTTGAAGGACATGGGGAGGGGGCTGGCTCGCCGCGCTGCTGGAGTGATGCTGCGCCTGGTAGGAGGAGGAGTAGTCCGGCGCCGGCGGGTGATACTGCGGCGCATACGAGGCACCCACCTGCGGGGGGGGCGCGCTGGAGTGCGAGGGGGCAGGCGCGTATCCCTGAGCGTAGCTCGTGTGGGTTTGCTGGTGATACCTGCTGCTTCTGTGATTCCCGCGCATGCCGTCCATGGAGTGCCTTCTTTCGAGTGGGGAGTAGTTCGATTTCAGCCGAGCCGGATTTGTGCAATCTCACTGCCAAGCCTTGGTGCTCCCCTGCTGCGCAGGCCCAGGTGGATGAGGGGCGTTGAACCGTGCCTCGCCATCCGAACCATCCCCTCCGTTTCACGTCGTAACTCCTTGTCTTTATTAGGCTTCCGAGCGGACTGGGCGTATTCCCGCACGTGCCGGTCCCGGTTCAACACCCTCTAGGATTCTAGGGTTCTAGGATTCCGCGCGAGAAGCCGGGTGGCGGAGCCCGGAGGAGGGCGAGAGGCGCCGTGCGAGGTGATGACAAGAGTCACCACCTGGTGACTGTCGTTCGGCGCTTCCGGTCATGGAGGCTGCTGGCGCCCCAACGCGGGAACACCGTGTCTCGGAATCTGAACCATCCCCTCCGTTTCACGTCGCAACCCCTTGTCTTTATTAGGCCCTGAACGTGCCTGCCCCGGTTCAACACCTTCTAGGATTCTGAGGATTTCGCGCGAGGAGCCGGGTGGCGGAGCCCGGAGGGGTGCGAGAGGAGCCGTGCGAGGTGATGACAAGAGTCACCACTCCGCGGTTGCAAGGGCGCGCACGGGCCCAGGCGCCCGGGGCCTGAGTGGATTTGGAGGGCCACCCGACTGGCGAGCCTCGTACACTCCCCTCATGGATTCGCATCTCGAGTTGCTGTTCGAGGGGTTGATTGGGAAGAACACCTACTATCCGGCCCAGCTCGGCCCACCGGTGAGGGTGGAACACACCGCGAACCACGCGGTCATCGACTCTGGCCACGAGACCGACACCTTCAACCTGGTGATCAGCAAGCGGCTCGGTGAAGAAGGTCCCGCGCTGGCCGGACGCATCTGCGGGGAGTTCAACGCCAGGAGGCTGCCCGCGGCGTGGTGGACCTGCGATGAACTCCGGGAAGCGCCGTTCCTGGAAGCACTCGAGCGCCACGGCTTCGTCGAGGACGAGGCCGACGTGGGGATGGTCGCCGATCTCCGTGAGCTTCCGGTGATGAACCCGCCCGCTGGGCTGGAGATCAAACTCGTGGAGCGGCCAGAGGAGGTGGAAGCCTTCGGCCGCATCATCGCCTCGCTCTTCGAGCCGCCGGACGTCTACGTGATGCCCTTCTACGAGAAGGTGGCCCGGCTGGGACGGCTCGCGGAACGTCCGTTGAAGCTCTTCCTTGGGTTCGTCGACGGCCGCCCGGTGGCGACGAGTTCCATCTATCTGGAGGGGGAGGGCGCGCACATCTTCGACATCAGCACCCTGGCCGAGCACCGCAACCGGGGCTACGGCTCGGCGATCACGCACTTCTCCCTGTCCTTCGCGCGCTCTCTCGGCGCGAAGCGCGGCGCCCTCCAGGCCTCGGCGGACGGGGTGGGCATCTACCGGCGGATGGGGTTCCGCGAGGTGTGCACGTTCCGGATCTACTCCAACAAGCGGGTGCTCCGGGAGGGCCAGCCACTTCAGCGGACAGAGGCCTGATGAGCGTCGCGACCTTCGAAGAAGGCCCCTTGCTGGGTCCGAGCTTCTTCCTTTCCCGTACGGCGCTCCGCTCGCTCGCGCTGGCCCATCGGGACACCTACGGCGCCGCACGGCCCTATCCCCACGTCGTCATCGATGGCTTCCTGGGCGCGCGGCTCGCGTCCGGACTGGCCGGGGTCTTCCCGGGCGCATCCGAGGCCCACTGGATGCGGCGCGATTACCAGGAACAGGCGGCGCGCCTGGGACAGCTTCAGCGCAAGGCGTTCGAAGGGGTGCATGGAGCGCTGCGACACCTGCTCTCGGAGTTGTCGAGCATGTCGTTCCTCGACTTCCTGGAGACACTCACCGGCGTGCAGGGGCTCATCGGGGATCCGCATTTCCGGGGCGCTGGGTTGCACCTCACGCTTCGAGGGGGTCATCTGGCGCTTCACGCGGACTTCAACCGCGATCGCTTGCGTGGGCTCTCGCGGCGGCTCACCGTTCTCTACTACCTGAACCCCGATTGGGAACCCGCCTGGGGCGGAGACCTCGAGCTGTGGACCGCCGACCTCTCCAGGTGCGAGGCCCGAATCGCTCCGCTGCTCGATCGGCTGGTGGTGATGGCTCATGGCGATGACCACTGGCATGGCCACCCATCCCCGCTGGAGTGTCCGGAGGGACGCGGTCGCGCCGTGGTCGCGGCCTACTTCTATACGGCGGAAGTGTCCTCGGACGCACCGGATGCCCACGGCGCCATCTGGGCGCCAGTGCGTTCCTAGGAACTCGTTCTTGAACAGCACTCCTTGCACCTGACGTCACGTCAGATCGTGGGCATGGAGGAACGAAAGACAGGCGGCCGGTACTGGCGGGTCGGCGAGCTGGCGGAAGCCACCGGATTGACGGTGCGCACCCTCCACCACGACGAGCCGCCTTTCTCCCTCCCGCCGCGGGTTGTGCCAGGTCGTGTCGCTCGAGTTCTTTGACACCCTGGCAGCGGCATTACTTGGAGCGAGTCTCTGCATCGGCAGCCAAATCTCTTGAGGGTAGCTGTAATCACAGGTGGTTAGCAGCGTCCGCCAACCGTGTCGCGTGTATGTCGCATCCCGGAGCAAGAGGACGGTCCAGCACCGCGACCGCCTCTCTCCGGATGCCGGGGCTCAGGTGGGCGTAGTGCGTCAAGAGGGACGCGCCGGGTGGAGATGTTCCGGCAGCCGCGCCCGCCCGAGGTGCTCAAGAGCTGGTGGAGCGCCCGCCAATCTCCGGGAAGCGCTCGTAGGCCCATTCAAGCGCGTCCAGGTGGGCGGGGTTGTCCAGGTCGAGCGGCGCATCGGTGAGTTGTACGACCCACCCGCCCGTCGCGGTGCGCCGTGAGCGTGACAGCAACTCCGCGTCGCGGGAGGGGTCCGGAAAGCCGATGGCCCGTGCCGCAGCGGCCGACCAGTAGCTTAGCCACCCGAGGCGATGCGGAATCTCAGGCGAGCGCATGGCACTAGGCGACTTGATCATCGGCAGCCCGCGAGGAGGAGGCTCCAGGTCATCTGGCCGATTCTTCGTCTGGCGCGCGATATCCAGCGACGCCTTGGACGGCGTAGCATGCCCCCAGTACGCGCGCGCGGTTTCTGCCACGGCCTCCAGCACATCCGCTGCCGCTGCAATGCCTTCTGGGCTCAGTGGGAGCTTTGCGTGTATTTCGAGCTGGGCCTGACCGCCCGGCGAACTGGTCGCAGGCGCTTCCGTTCCATACACCGAGACGAAAGCACGCTCATCGCCGTTGTGGAGGAGCGGAAATTCTCGGTCCATCCTCTGTTGGGCCAGCCATGCATCGCGATTCGCCAAGAGGGTACGCTGCCCGTCCAGTGAAGTCGTCCATCCCAGGCGCGGGCCAGAGAGCGCACGCTCCATCCCATGAACCACGGCCACAGGTCGACTGTCGTCGCCCACGAGCGCAGGCGCGTAGACGATGAGTGTCATTTTTTTTCGCTTTTCCGTCATCTCAGCACCAGTCCATGACAACGATGAGGCCAATAAGATCCGGGGCCTCTTCTTCCAGCGCTTCTTTGTGCTCTTCTCTGCGCACGCCGACGTGGAAGTCCAATCCGCAAGCCAGAGCGAGGGCGCGCTCGTGTCTCAACTTCGGCACCTGACTTTTGACCACGATGACCTGTAGGTCGTCCGGGAACGTGTCGAAGTTGTCGGTCTTGACCTCCCACAGCGTGCGCGTGGCCAGTTGTAGCGCGTCGAAGTTCTTCCCATTCACGAACACATCCCCGCCGGGGAAACTGTTGAACGGAATTCTGTCAGCGCACTTGTTGTGCAGTTTATTGCCGCCACGGTGGTACGGCACTGGGACGGGCTCGCACCTGTTGCGATCTCGCTCCGTGACTTCGGGTGGATCCAGCGGCGGGAAAAAGTCCGGCCCCTTAGGCTCCGGCTTGGGCACTTTTTTTTTCGGCGAGGGTTTCTGCGGAGCGGGCTTCGTTACAGGCACGGGCCGCGCTTCCGGCACCGGCCGCGTCTCCGGCACCGGCTCCGTAGGCGGCGGCCGAACCTGGGGACGGCCCCTCTTCTCGTAAGCCTCCAGCGCATCTGAGAGCGCGAAGCCCACCACCACCACACCCGCCACAACTACCGCTCCCACGATGATCTCCGGTGCGGCCAGAACGCAGACCCCGAGCCCCATGGCCGCGGCGCCCGCGGAGGCCACCGCGCATCGTCCCGTGATGTCGTGAAACTCGATCCGGTCATGGTCGAGGGCTTGATAGCACCGCTCCGCCAGCACGGGCCAGGGCTCGGAAGCTTCGCGGACGGCGCACCGCCCCCCGTCCATCCAGGGCAGCTTCGCCGCGCGCTGGAGGTTGGCGAGCCTCGGGTCGCGGGCCGCTGGCTCTGTTGAGGTGAGCGCTGGCGTAGCGCAGGCGGAGACATAGAGCAAAAGTGCGATGCACGCTCGGAGACGCATGAACGGGTCCTCTATAGGAACTAGGACCCGTCAGGTCCTGGCGGGGCCGGTCGGAGTATGACGGCGCGCCCGTTCGCGGGTTTGATTCCCGCCGTCTCCAGGGGCCGACCCGACCCGCTCCATGCGATTACGCGGAGCGGACGCGAGCCATGCGCTGGCCCGTCGAGAGCCAGCCGTAGAGGCTGGTGAGAAGGCTACTTCGGCTTGGGGATGAGCGTTCCGATGCCGTGTGAATTCATCCGGGTGAGTGCTTCGGCGGCCCAGGCGAGGCGGTCGAACCTCGTATCGACGGCCATCTTGCGGCACTCCCTGAAGTAGCTGCTCAGCAGGGAGTCGGGATCGACCATCTGCAGGAAGAGCCCACAGAGATCATCCGGCGAGATCGGCTTCTTGAAGTCGAGCGTCTCACCAATGGCGTTGCACAGCTTCTGCATGGAGACGACGGCGTTGTCATAGCCAGGGACGGGCAGGTAGTCCGAGGTCCAGGCGGCATCGACCGCGGCCCGGCTCGAGTACTTGATGAACGGACGCCCCATCGAGAGGACCTGCGTGAGACTGCCCTGGCCCTCGAAGATGGGAGGCAGCGGGCATTCGCGATAGGCGCGGTCCATGGTCAGCTGATCCTTGTCACCTCCAACGGTGCAGATGCACAGCTTCAAGCCCTTTTCGAACTCCTCGAAGATGTCGTCCACATCATCAAAGGAGATGGGATTGTCGAGCACCTTCACGAGGGCGTCGCTGGCGAAGTGCTGCTTCACCGCGCGCCAGACCTGGGGATTGCTCCCCGTGTCCTTCGACAGGTTGAGCAGCAGGACGCCCCCCGGCAGGCCCTTCGTCCTCGCGATCCGCGCCAGCGCCGTCCCCACATTGGTCCAGACCTTGGCCCCCAACTCCTCCATGGGCTGGCCCTTGCCCATGCCGTAGATGGGACATACGTACACGCGCGGGCCCTGGTGCGGACGCGGGCTCTTGAGCCGCAAGGAGCCGCGCGCGTAGTCGAGGATCTTCTTGACCGTCAGGTCCGGTGCCTTCTGTGGAACCCAATCGTTCGAGGAGGCGTCGCTCTCGGTGAACGGGAGGCGATTGAACGAGACGGGAAACGAGATCTGCGTCGTCACGGGCGCGGCCATCAGCTTGCAGGCTTTCGCCAGGATCACCTGCTTGTCGCCGGTCATGGAGACTTCGGCGCCGCCGGCCCAGCCGTAGGGTTGAAGCCCGATGAAGCACTGACTGTTGAGCCGGCGGAATGTCACCTCGGGCGCATCGACCGCGCCGGAGAACGCGAAGTTGACGCGAGATGGAGAGAACCACCTGCCAAAGGTCGTGACCTCGACCGCCACCTTGTCCAGGGTCTTTCCGCCGATGATGGACCGGGCCTTGGAGGCCGCGTCCTCGTCGTTGCACAGGAACTCGAGGACGAGCTTCGGGTTCCTCGTCTTGAACCGTTGAATCAGCTTGCGGGCCAGGGTCACCGAGGCGGACTGATGACCTTTGTTGCTGCCAGTCTCCACATAGATACGGATCCGGCTCTCCTGGCCCAGCCGCTCGAGCAGCTTGATGCCTTCGGCGGGTATCTCGAACCGCGAGACGTCGAGGCTGGGACGTTGGCCATTGTCGGAGATCGGCGGCAGCGGCTGACCACAGTCAAAGCACCGCTTGAGTGAGTCGACATTTACCTGGGCGCAGCTGTAGCAGGTCTTGGCCATGAAATCGGATTTTACACGATTCGGGAGCGGTCAGGTGCCTTCCGCCGAACTTTCCGGAGGGGCACCAGGATGGGACTCCAAGTTGATGTGCTACCTCGACCAGGCACTTGCCACCCTTCACGAAACGGAGGACGAATCATGCTGAACGAACAGCTGGCGCGCGGCGTGGGGCCGTCGCGCATGGACATCGCCTACGCGCAGCGCGGCAACCCGGCACACCCGACCGTCTTGCTGGTGATGGGCATTGCCGCCCAGCTCGTGAACTGGCCGCTCGGCTTTCTCGAGGCGCTCGTCAAACGTGAACTGCATGTCGTGTGCTTCGACAACCGCGACTCAGGGCGCTCCACGCACCTGCGCGAGGCACCGCCCGCCGATCTGCCCGCCGCGCTCAGGGGTGACTTGTCGTCCGCTTCGTACACCCTGTCGGACATGGCCGCTGACGCGGTGGGCCTGCTCGACGTGTTGAACATCGACGCCGCGCATGTCGTGGGCGCATCCATGGGAGGCGCGATCGCCCAGACCCTGGCGATCGAGCACCCGAAGCGGGTGCGTTCCCTCACGTCGATGATGTCGACCACCGGAGACATGGCGGTAGGGCAGGTCCACCCCGCGACGATGAAGTCGGTGTTCGGAGGTCCTCCGGCTCGCACGCGCGAGGAGGTCGTCGCACGCGCCTTGCGGATCATCGAAATCGTCGGCTCACCGGCCTTTCCGCCGGACCTGGCCCAGGTGGCCGCGGTGGCCGGGCTCGCATACGACCGCGACCATGACGAAGCCGCGATCGCGCGCCAGGCCGTCGCGACGGTCGCCTCGGGAGATCGCACGAAGCGGCTGCGAACACTCGACGTGCCGGCGCTCGTGCTGCATGGGCTCGCCGACACGATGTGCGACCCGAGCGGGGGGCGCGCCACGGCGGCCGCCATCCCCGGTGCCGAGCTCGTGCTCATCGAGGGGATGGGCCACAACCTCCCGCCGGGCCTCTGGGAGCGGATCGCCGAGCACATCGCCGCGATCGTTCGGCGGGGTGAGGCGCGAACGTGACGGATGGACGCGTCCATGCGCCGATCACGGACTCCCAGTCTTTTCGGATTAATTTGAATTTCCCAATGGGTCCGACGTCCACCCGCTTCAACCCCCCTCTCGGACTCGGAGTGTAGGAATGCAACGCGGCATGCGGTCGTGGATGAGCAGATTGTTGGGTGTCTGGCTTGGAGTGTGGATGGTGAGCGGCTGTGGCCTGCCCACCGACGCATCGTCACCAGCGCAGGAAGCACTGGGTTCCGCCCAACAAGGAGTGCAGGCGAGGCCCCGCCTGGCCTCGGGGCGGACGCATTCGATGGTCGTGCGCTCGGATGGCACGGTCTGGACCTCGGGCGAGAACATCGCCGGACAACTGGGAGATGGCACCACGACCAAACGCTCCACGCCGGTGAAGGTGCAGGGGCTGAGCGGCGTCGTGACGGTCGCCGCTGGCGATTTCCACTCGCTGGCGGTGCGCTCCGACGGCACCGTGTGGGCCTGGGGCTCCAACTCCGATGGCCAGCTGGGCGATGGCACCTGGACCTTCCGCTCCACGCCGGTGCAGGTGCTGGGACTGAGCGGCGTCGTCGCCGTCGCCGCCAGCCTCACCCACTCGATGGCGGTGCGCTCCGACGGTACCGTGTGGGCCTGGGGTGAAAACTATTATGGCCAACTGGGCGATGGCACCACGAACGACCGCCGCACACCGGTGCAGGTGCTGGGGCTGAGCGGAGTCGTCGCCGTCGCCGCTGGCGCGAATTACTCGCTGGCGGTGCGCTCGGATGGCACCGTCTGGTCCTGGGGCAGCAACCTCTATGGCGGGCTGGGCAATGGCTTCCCCAACCCGGATCGCTCCACGCCAGCGCAGGTTCCTGGGCTGACCAAGGTCGTGAACGTGGCCGCTGGAGGCTATTACCACTCACTGGCATTGCGCTCGGATGGCACCGTGTGGGCCTGGGGCTACAACGACCATGGCCAGTTGGGGACTGGCAACCGGGACGATTCCCTCACGCCGGTGCAGGTGAAGGGGCTGACCGGAGCCGTGAGCGTCTCCGCGGGGACCTCCTTCTCGCTGGCGGTGCGCTCCGATGGCTCCGTGTGGGGTTGGGGCGCCAACTCGCTGGAGATTGAAGGCCGGGAGAACGGCCCCCTTCTGACGGCCACGCCGCTGCCGGGACTGAGCGGGACCTCGGCCGTGGCCGCCGGCTATGGCTTCGCCCTGGCGATGCGCTCCAATGGCTCCGTGTGGGGTTGGGGCCAGAACGACCTGGGCCAATTGGGCACGGGTGCTTCACTCAATCTGGAGCGGGTGCAGACCCAGGGAATGAGCGATGCCGTCACGGTGTCCTCGGGTTTCGACCACTCGCTGGCGACGCGCTCCGACGGCACCGTGTGGGCCTGGGGCCGCAACACTCATGGCCAGCTGGGCAATGGCTCCCTGCTCGCTCGCTCCGCGCCGGCGCAGGTGCTGGGGCTGAGCGACGCCGTGGCCGTGGCCGCTGGCACGTCCTTCTCGCTGGCGGTGCGCTCCGATGGCACCGTGTGGTCCTGGGGCGACAACGACGATGGCCAGCTGGGTGATGGCACCTGGAGTGATCGCTCGATTCCGGTGCAGGTGCAGGGGTTGAGCGACGCCGTGGCCGTGGCCGCGGGCGAGGAGCACGCGCTGGCGGTGCGCTCCGATGGCACCGTGTGGTCCTGGGGCTACAACTATCATGGCCAGCTCGGGGATGCCGCCACGGTCATTCGCAACACGCCGGCGCAGGTGCCGGGGTTGAGCGGGATCGTGGCCGTGGCCGCTGGCGAGTCCTTCTCTCTGGCGGTGCGCTCCGATGGCACCGTGTGGTCCTGGGGCCGCAATCACGAGGGCCAGCTGGGCAATGGCACCACGACCTATCTCGCCACGCCCACGCCGGCGCAGGTGCCAGGGTTGAGCGGCGTCGTGGCTGTCTCCGCGGGCACCAACCACGCGTTGGCGATGCGCTTCGACGGCACCGTGTGGGCCTGGGGCTACAACTACAACGGACAGCTGGGCGATGGCACCTCGGCGGCGCGCTACACGCCGGTGCAGGTGACAGGGTTGAGCGGCGTCATGGCTGTCGTCGCGAGCGATTCCTTCTCGGCGGCGGTGCACTCCGATGGCACCGTGTGGGCCTGGGGCTACAACGACGAGGGCCAGCTGGGCGATGGCACCACGACCGCGCGTTACGCGCCGATGCAGGTGCCAGGGTTGAGCGGAGTGGCCTCCGTGGCCGCTGGCGATGACTTCTCGGCGGTGGTGCGCTTCGACGGCACCATCTGGGCCTGGGGTCTCAACTACCATGGCGAGTTGGGCAACGGCTTGCCCCTGTTCGTCACGACCGTCGCCCGAACCCTGTATTGAGTCCCTCCCCGACCTGAAGGCCGCTTCCGCCCGTGTGGCCAGCCACCGGGCGGGGCGGTGTCAGGTGCCGTCCCGCGCCCCGGCGGCGGGCTCACACCAACAGGCGGTGCGCCTTGAGGTACGCCTCCACGTCGCGGTAGGCGCCGTCCCCGCCGTACTTCACCAGGTTCTTCGCGGTGCGCAGCCACTCCAGGGTGGAGGGCTGGCTGGCGCGCGCGGCCTCCAGCAGGTCCGCCTGGGTGAGGGATCGCTCCACGCCGCGCTCCACGATGTCGGCGAGCACGCGCTCCTTGGCCTCCTCGATGATGCCATCGATGTCCGCGCCCGAGGCCTGGGCCGTCACCTGCGCCAGCGCGAGCGGCTCGATCGCCTCGGTGGGCAGCCCGCGCAGCTTCAGCCGGAACATCTCCGCGCGTGCCTCCGCGTCCGGCGGCGGGACGAAGACCTGCTTGTCGAAGCGGCCCGGGCGCTTCATGGCATTGTCCACGTCCCAGGGCATGTTGGTGGCCGCCAACACGAGGATGCGCTCGTTGTTGCCCGCCATGCCGTCGAGCTGGTTGAGGAACTCGTTGACCAGCGCGCGGGTGTGCTCGCTGCTCGCCTTGGAGCGGGAGTAGGCGAGCGCATCCAGCTCGTCGAAGAAGAGCACCGCGGGGCGCTGGCCGCGGGCCTTCTCGAAGAGGGCGGAGAGGTTGCGCTCGCTCTCGCCGATCCACATGTTGAGCACGTCGCTGATGCCCACGGAGATGAAGGTCGCCTTGCACTCCCCGGCGATGGCGCGGGCGATGAGCGTCTTGCCGCACCCCGGAGGCCCGTAGAGCAGCAGCCCTCCGCCCGTCTTCTTGGCGAAGCGCGCGAAGAGCCCCGGCTTGAGGAAGGGCTCCACGATGCGCAACCGGATGGTGCGCTTGAGTTCCTCCATGCCCACGATGTCGGCGAAGCGCACCGTTCCCGAGGCCGTCAGCGGCACCACCTCCGCGACCGGCGGCTCCCTGGGTGCCTCGCCCTGCACCACCCGCAGGCCAGGCTGGACGCGCGCCGCGCCCAGGGCCTGGGCGAGTTCCGCGTCCTCGGTGAACCCCTCCAGCCCGCGCGCCTCGGCATAGGCGCGCCGTGCCGCCTCGGTGTCTCCCTCCTTCCACGCGCAGCGCGCCACTCCCAGGGCGAAGGCCGCCTGGGCCGGGGCCTGCTTGCGCAGCAGTTCGTACTGGCGGAGGGCCGTGCCGTGCTCGCCGGCCTCGAGCAGTTGCAAGGCGTACTCGGCCCGGAGGGCGGTGTCGAAAGGGTCGGAGGCCAGCAGGCGCTCCAGCTCGGTACGTGGACGCATCATCCCTAGAATCCTCTCCAGCGAAGCCACCGGCGCAGCAGCGGCGGTTGAACCCAGGAGTAGATGACGTAGAGCAGGAATCCCAGCCCCAGCACAGCACTCAATCGCGGGGCCACCCGGCGCAGCCCCATCAGCCCGAAGGTGGCCACCATCCACTGCACCATGCTCGCCCCCCAGCCGAAGCGCATCAGGGGCCAGAGCGGGCGCGAGCTCCAGTGCGTGAGGGCGCGCAGATGGATCAGTGCCTCCAGCGCCTGCGGGTCCGAGGGCCGCGCTCGAAGCAGCTCCCGCGCCACCTGAAAGGCCTCCGAGTAGCGGTGCTGCGACTGCAGAACGGCGAGCAGTGTCCAGGCCACCGCCTCCGCATCGGGAGAGCTGCGCACCAGCTCCGCCACCCGGGCCTTCGCCCCGTCCATCCGCCCTTGCACCACGGAGACGAGCGCGTCGAGGACGCGGGCCAACCCATGGGAGGGATCCAGTCGCAGCGCCTCGTCCACCAGCGCGCGGGCCTTCTCCACGTGCAGGGTCTCCAGCATCAGCCGCGCATAGAGCGCGTAGAGGCGCGCCTCCTCGGGCCGTTCGCGCAGCAGGGAGAGCACCTCCTGCTCGGCCTGCGCGTAGCGCCTGGCCTTCAGCAGGAGCTGGAAGCGCAGCACCCGCGCCCCGGCGTGCTCCGGCGCACGCCCCAGCACCTCGGCGACCCAGTGCTCGGCCTCCGCGTGCCTGTCCGCGCCGTGCTCCACGCGTGCGGCGAGGAAGAGCAGCTCCGTGTCGTCCGGGGCCTCCCGCAGGGGTGCGGCCAGCAGCCGGCGGGCATCGTCGAAGCGCTCCACGTCGAGCAGGTGCTCGACCTGGTGGGAGATCTCGGGGGAAAGGCGCATGGTGAGGAGTCCTCAGCGCAGGAAGAGAGCGAGGCCGACCACCACCCCGTGCACCAACATGGCGAAGAGCATGGCGGGCACCACCGTGCCCCAGGGCCGGGCGTAGCCGAGGTCCGACATGTCCGCGGCGCGGAAGTGCGCGCGCATGGGCAGGTAGCACACCCCCCACGCGAGCATACCGAGGAGGTTGTTGCTCCGGCGGGCCATCCAGGTACTCCGCATATCCGACGGAGTCCACTCGGCGGCGAGCTCGGGGCGCGCGATCGTCACGAAGGTGATCACGAGCGCCGCCACACCGAGCAGCGCCGCGGCGGCCAGCACCGGCATCGCGCGCTCGAGGCGGCCTAGCCGCCGGAAGTTGGCGGCCATCATGTACAGCGCGGCCCACGGTCCGCCGAAGAACGCGGAGAAGAAGGTGGCGCGCTCGGAGAGCAGCGCCCGCGGAGGGGCGGACTCCGTCAGGGTGGGTTGCAGCAGGGCGTTCGCGGACGGCTCGGAGAGGGACATGAGAGCGCGTACTGTACTCCCGGGGCACGGCGTACAGGCAAGGTGCTCCGCACCAGGCTCGCGGCTCAGGGCCGCACGGGCCCCTGCATGGCGGTCCTCAGCTGCTCCGTGAGACGATCGACGTCCGCGGCCACCCGGGCCGAGGTCGCGAGCCGCTCCATCAGCTCGCCCATCATCTGGGACATCTCGGTTATCGACTGGGAGACCTGCGCGATGCCCGCGCCCTGCTGGTGGATGGTCGCGGCGATCTGCCGTGCGCTGCCGTGACCTTCCTGGACCAGGGCGAAGAGCTGGCGCAACGTCTCCCCGGAGGCCTCGACGCGCGCCAGACTGTCCTGCACCCGCGCCGTGCCCTCGCGCACCATCACCCCTGTCGCGTCGATGGCCTGGAGGAGCTCCTGGAGCAGCCGGCCCGCCTCCCGCGTCTCCTGGAGGGAACGGTCCGCCAACACGCGCACCTCCTTCGCCACCACGCCGAAGGTCTGCCCCAGCTCCCCGGATTGCATCGCCGTGATGGCGGCGTTGAGCGCGAGGATGTCCGACTCATCCGAGAGATCCTTGATGGACGCGGTGATCTGGCGGATCCGCCGGGCGTCCTGCTCCAACGTCTGGAGCCGTGTCTCCAGGGACGAGATCTGCCGGCGGATGTCGATCAGTCCCTCGTATCCCCGGGCCACGGCCTCCAATCCGTACCGGTGGAGCGTCTCGGCGTGGGCGCCGCCCTCGAGCACCACCTCGGCGCCACGAGACGCATCCTTGGACATCCGCTTCACCGAATGCGCGAGGTCCTCGGTGTGTCGCAGCAGCTCCCGCTGCTCGGAGAGGCCGCGCGTCTGGGCGTCGTGCGAGGCGCTCAGCTCCGTGGCGGCGCGGCCGAGCTGCCCGGCGGCCTCGTGCAAGCCCTGGGTGAGCGTCCAGAGCCGCTGGAAGATGGACAGGGTGGTGACGGCGAGGCCGCCCAGCTCGTCGGTGGAGATCCACGCGGGGGGGCGCGGGCTGCCCGCCGCGATGCTCGCGATGGCGGACTCGAGTTCCCGCGCGCCCTGGTCGAGCTGGCGCGCCATCCGCCACGCGCTCAAGCCCGCGCACAGCGTCAGGAAGGAGCCCAGGAACACCACCGTCGGCAAGGCCTCGTGCAGCAACTTCCAGAGGAACTGGTGCACGAGCGGCGCATGGCGTGGCCCCAGCTCCGCCATCAGCTCCCGCGAGGAGTCGATTCCCATTCGTGCCAGCAGCACCACGGCTGGCACCAGCGTGCAGGCGGCGGTGAGACCCAACTGGCAGGGCAGGTACCAGCGCAGCCTGCGCCAGTAGACGCCGCCGCGGGACAGGGAAGACTCGGGGTCACGGTGGAACTCCCGGAGCACGAGCGGACGGACCCGCGCCTCCAGCCAGAGCGTCTGGGGGATGCCCGCGAAGGCGCACAGCAGCATCGACACGCCCGTGCA
Source organism: Cystobacter fuscus (assembly GCF_044360685.1). Classification (GTDB taxonomy): domain Bacteria; phylum Myxococcota; class Myxococcia; order Myxococcales; family Myxococcaceae; genus Cystobacter; species Cystobacter fuscus_C. The sequence continues at coordinate 5,381,495 of NZ_CP043491.1, forward strand.
GGGCAGGACGAGCAGGAGGCTCCGGCCGTACAACAGGCAGCAGGCCGCCGCGGCCGCGGTGAACGACAGCGCGAGCAACCCCAGGTGCAGCAGCAGCTTGCGCCGGGGCAACACGAGCAGCCGCTCGAGCCGGGCCGACGCGGGCTCCTCCTTCAAGGCGTGCGCCACCAGCAGGTGATCCATCCCCCAGGGAAGGAGCACTCCCCCGAGCACGCCGAACGGGAGGAGCACATACACGGCTGCGGAGCGAAGTTCCCACGCCTCGAGCCCAAGGAGGTGGCCTCCCAGGTACGCCAGGGGAAGTAGCACGCCCAGCAGGTGGGCCAGCCGCAACAGCAACAGCCCGCGCAGCAGGTGATGGCGCGGGGGCGCTTCGTGGGCGGCGGGCTCTGGCGGCGGCACGTCCCCCCGGCCCCACTCCCGCAGGGCGGCCCGCACCTGTCCCGCGACCTGCTCGACGCGACGGGTGACCTGGGACGAGCCCTCGAGCTGCCGGAGCGTCTCCGCCGCCGAATGGGAGAGGCCGGCGACCGCCTGGGACAGCTGGAGGATCCCCTCGCGCTGCTGGGCGGACACGGAGGAGATGCGTTGGGCCGCCTGGTTGGCATTGGCGATGATGGCGCCCAGTTGATGGAGCGCCTCGCCCGATCTGGGTACCGCCCGCAGGCTCGCCTGCACCTGTTCGGTGCCACGGTCCATCAGGCGCGCCGTCTCCCGGATGGCGCCGAAGAGGCCCTGGACGATCTCCGCCACCCGGTGGGTGGACTGGATGGATTGCTCCGCCAGGGCGCGCAGCTTGAGGGCCACGTGCCTGAAGCCCAGGGAGCCATCGCCGACGCGCACGGCCTCGAGCTCCGCGTTGAGCGAGATCATCCGGGACTGGTCGGCGAAGTCCTTCACCAGGAGGGCCACGGCCCGGACCCTCCCGGCGTGGCGCTCGAGCTCCCGGACGCGCGCCCTCATCGCCGAGACCTGCTCGCGGACGGCGGTCAATCCCGCGAGCCCCTCCGCGGAGGCCGTCTCGCCCGCCTGGAGAAGCGTGCGGGCATCGCCAGTCATGGCGAGCACCTTCTCCGCCTTCTGGGCCGCCACCAGGGATGCCCGCTGGATGGTCTCGGACACCACCCGCACCTCCTGGAGCGCCGCGGCCTGCCGGGACAGACTGCCTTCCTTGCCCCTGCGCGCCTCATCCAGCGCCTGCGCGGCGCGACCGAGCGCATCCGCCGATTCGCGCACGCGCCGCGCCTGTCGCTCGATGCCCTGGAAGGCCCTGGCGGTCACCGCCGAGAGGCGTCCCAGTTCGTCGGTGGAGACCCACTCCGGCGGGTGATAGGCCCCGAGCGCCATGCGCTCGATGGAGTCGCGGCAGGCCTGGGCGCCGCGGACGATCTGCTCCGCGGTCCATCGGGCCGCCAGGGTGGAACAGACGAGCAGGAACGCGCCCAGCAGGAGCATGGGCTCGAGGCTCTCGCTCCCCAGGCGCTCCACCTGTCTCGCGAGCCTCTCGGCGGCGTCGGGGAGACCCTGGGCGGCCAGCGCCTCCGCCAGTTCCCGGAGGGCCTTGCGGCCCTGACTCCAGAGGATGGTGGCCGACATCACCAGGGTGCAGGTGAAGGTGAGGGCCACGGTGTAGGGCAGGTACCAGTGGAAGGTGCGCCAGCGGATGCCGCCGCGCCAGGGGAGCTGGACGTCGGGTGCCCGCCGCAGTTCTTCCAGCGCCAGCGGACGCAGACGCTCCTCCATCCAGAAGACGTGCTGGACGGAGACGAAGTGGGCGAACAGTGTCTGCACCAGGGTACAGGGCACGACGAGCAGCAGGCTCCGGTCGAACCACAGGCAGTTCATCGTGCTGATGAAGACGACCAGCAGGGCGAGCGCCGCCATGTGGTACAGCTCGAGGTTCCGGGGCAGTTGGAGCAGGCGCACGAGCCGCTGTCCGGGGCGCTCCCCGGAGACATGCGCCAGCGCATGGCGGATGGTGAGGAACTGGCACGGCAGCGGGACCAGCAATCCATAGACGAGCAGGAAGCACGGCATGTTCAACAGGAACATCCGTTGGAGGAGGACCGGATCCTCCAGCCCGAGCACCAGCCCTTGCAGATAGGTCTGGGGCGCCGTCCCCAACAGGAGCGCGCCCAGGTGAGCCTTGAACTGGCTTTTCAACAGTGCTCGCTCTTCGTCACCCATACCGCCCTACCGCTCCATCTGGAGGGGCCGGGATGATCCCGAGCCGCACCGTCAAGACGCTCTGGCGGGCCGGCGTGTGAAGGGGGCACTGGCGCCGGGCATGCGGGCGGAAGTAGCGTTCCCAGTCCACCCATCACGGGAAGGGGGGACCACGTGAGCGACCTCATCACCATCGGCCAGGATGGCTTCTACCATCCGACCAACGAGCAGCAGATCATCGCCATCATCCAGGAGGCGCGAGCACGAAGGCAGCAGGTGCGCGTGCGCGGCTCGGGACACACGGTGGCGGCGGCCATCTACACCAGCAACTACCAGAAGGGCATGGCTCGCACGAGCGGCTTCAACCTCATGCTCGATCAAATGCGCGCGGTGACCCTCCACGAGGAGACGGCCACCGCGGAGTCCATCCTGGTGACGGCCGAGGCGGGCTGCAACCTGGGGCAGGATCCGCATGATCCCTCCGCCACCTCGACCTGGGACAACAGCCTCTTCGCTCAGATCAACGACAAGGGGTGGGCCTTCCCGGACACGGGCGGCATCATCCATCAGACCGTGGCGGGCTTCATCTCGACGGGCTCGGCCGGTGGCTCACTCGAGGACTCCGTCGGCGATGCCATTCATGCCATCCGCTTCATCGACGGCACGGGCCAGGTGCAGTTCGCCTCGCGCGAGAAGAACCCGGAGCTCTTCGGCGCGGCGGGCGTCTCGCTGGGCCTGCTGGGCATCATCACCGCCGTCACCTTCCGCTGCGTCAGGAGGTTCGCCCTCCAGGGCACCGAGGTCACCACCTCGGTCAAGGACTGCGCCATCGATCTGTTCGGTCCGGGAGACAACGGCAAGCCGAGCCTGCGGCAGTTCCTCGAGCAGACGGAGTACGCGCGGCTGCTGTGGTGGCCGCAGCGGGGCGTGGAGAAGATGGTGGTGTGGCAGGGCAAGCGCATCCCCTATGACCCCGCCATGAAGGTCGAGCCGTACGTGGAGATCGGCAGGCGCTTCGACAACGCTCCCCTGCTCACCTTGCTGACCCAGGTGCTCGGCCAGGCGGCGGGCAGCGCCTTCTACACCCTGGTGGGGACCTGGCCGCAGTGGGTCCACGCACTGCTGGGCAACCGGCAGGTCCGGCTGGACTTCCAGGACTTCTGCAAGCGGGAGGTGCACCATTCCACGCGCCTGCTCCAGCACCTGTTCAACCGGCCCACACTGGTCAGCCAGGCCATCCTCCACGTCCCCGAGGTGGCCGGGCGCACGACGAGCAATGGCCCGCCGGGCGGCCCCCCTGTCGTGACCCTGCCCGCGGACTCGTCCGGGCTGCTCGCGCTCATTGGCGGCGTGCTGGAGTGGTTGGGCAAACTATATGACGAGGGCAAGAAGCTCGTGGGAGACGTGCTGGACACGCTGCTCGGCGAGCTCGCCGATGCCTTCGTCTGCTGGGTCATCGACTTGTTCGTCCAGGACGGTACCCAGACCTTCCAGGACTACTGGTACGCCGCGCTGCCCATGGACAACCAGATCTCGGACGTGAGGATGCCCACCGAGTTCACCGAACTCTGGGTGCCCCTGTCGCGCACGCAGGAGGTGATGCAGGTGCTGCGCAAGCACTACGAGGAGGGCGGCATGGCCGCCACCGGCACCTACAGCTGCGAGATCTACTCCGCCAAGGGCTCCGAGTTCTGGCTGAGCCCCTCCTACGGAGAGCCGGTGGTGCGGATCGACATCTTCTGGTTCGCCTACAACCTCAAGGATCCCTCACTGGCCTACTACCCGCAGTTCTGGAAGCTGCTGGCGCCGTATGACTTCCGGCCGCACTGGGCCAAGTACCTGCCGGACGCGGACTCCGCCACCGGAGTGGGCTACCTGCGTGCGCTCTACCCGAAGTGGCAGGAGTTCATGCGGCTGCGCGAGCAGCTGGATCCGTCCCAGCTCTTCGTCACCGACTACTGGCGCTGGCACCTGGACATCCCGGCGGCGGTTCAGGTGAAGAGCGCGGCGAGCTCGGCCGCCTGAGCTTCAGGGCGGTTGTCACAAGGCATGGAGGGGGCCCGCGGGGCAGGCCCCTTGGGGGCCTGACCTAAGGTGTGGCCACGAGCTGATTCGCCTCCGGCACGAGGGTCATCGAGACCGTGACGGTGGTCCCGCGAGACACTCGAACCGTTTGAATCCCCGCCTCATAGCCGTCGTGTACAGGATGATCCCCTCCATCCGCGCGGGTCCCAGCTCGAGGGTGATCGAGACGTGGGTGTTCTTCCCCTCGGTGACCGCGAAGGTCGTCCGTGCGGGCGTCATTTCCCGTGGTGCATTTGTATCAGACTGATATATAGGAGGGCAGGAGGTCACCGTGGCGCGAGAGAACACCTGTCAGTTCGCCATCCTGGGGATGCTGTGCCGGGAGCCCATGAGCGGTTACGGCCTGCGTCAGGCCATCGAGCGGACGGTGGGGCACTTCTGGCAGGAGAGCTACGGCAACCTGTACCCGACGCTGGAGCGGATGGAGGCGGAGGGGCTGGTGGCGCTCGACCGGGAGGAGCACTCGCCAGGGGGGCGGGTGCGCAAGGTGTACCGGGTGACGGAGCAAGGGCGGCGGGTGCTCGCGGAGTGGCTGCGGCGGCCGGTGGTGCCCCACGTGGAGCGCAACGAACTTCAGCTCAAGCTCTTCTTCGGTGCCCGGGTGGGACCGGAGGACTCGCTGGAGCACGTGGAGCGCAGCCGGGCCGAGGCCGAGGGGCTGCTGGCCGCGCTGCGGCTCATCAGCGAGGACGTCCGCCGCTCGCGCGAGGGCCATCCGGAGTTGCCCTACTGGCACCTGTCCATTCGCGCGGGGTTGCTCGGACTGGAGGCGCACCTGCGCTGGTGCGACGAGGCCCGAGAGGCGCTCCAGCGTCTGGCGCACACGAAGGCTTCGAAGAAGAAGGAGGCGCGGGATGATCGGTGAAGACGGTTCGCGGCGCTTGCCGGTGTTCCTGCCATGGCTCGCCCTGGTGGGCGGGGCGGGCATGTCGATGCTCTTGAACTCGCGCGGGTCGTTGCTGCCCGGGTGGTTGATGGGCGCCTTGTTGCTCTTCTTCGTCCGCCAGCAGCGGCCGTGGGTGGGCTTCGCCGGCATCCTGAGCGTGAACACCCTCGCCACGGGGCTGACGAACCTGGAGGTGTTCCCGGGGTCCGTCGCGGGCACGTTCGGAATGGCCTTCGGTGGCGCGCTCTTCCTGGCGCTGACGTTCCTGGCGGACCGGCTCATCGTGGGGCCGCGGGCGTCCTTCGCGGGGACGTTCTTCCTGCCGGCGGCGATGACGGGGTTGGAGCTCTTCAGCAGCCAGGGCAACCCGTTTGGCACCTGGGGCTCGCTGGCCTACACCCAGGCGGGGGCGCCCGTGCTGGTGCAGCTCGTGTCGGTGACGGGCTTGTGGGGCCTGACGTTCGTCCTGGTGTGGTTCGCCTCCGTGGTCAACTGGGCCTTCGAGCACCGGGACGAGGGGCGCCGCGTGCTGCCCGGGCTCGCGGTGTTCGCGGGCGTGCTCGGGGCCATCCTCGCTTTCGGCGCGTTGCGGCTCGCGGGGGCGGGGAGCGTGGGCGAGCGCGTGCCGGTCGCGGGCATCACGGTGGCGGGGGAGGTGGCCGCGGGACGCGAGGCGGGGCTGTCCCGGCTCATCCAGGGCGGGGCCTTCGGTGACGAGGACTGGCGTGCCTTCGCCGAGTCCTCGGGTGCGGTGAACGAGGAGTTGCTGCGCCTGTCGGAGCGCGAGGCCGAGCGAGGGGCGAAGCTCCTCCTCTGGTCCGAGGGCAACGCGGTGGTGCTGGCCGGGCAACTGCCGGCCCTGCTGTCACGGGGGAGCGCCCTGGCGCGCGAGCGGAGCGTGTGGCTCGGCATGGCGGTGGCGAGCTTCGAGCCCTCGGCGGAGCGCATGTTGCGCAACGAGCTCATCCTGGTGGGGCCGGATGGGAACGTGGCCTGGCGCTACGTGAAGGCCCGGCCGGTACCGGGCTGGGAAGCGGATCACTCCATTCCTGGCAGCCCGGAGGTGCCGGTGCTGCGGGACTCGGGCGTGGGGAACGTGGGCGGCGCCATCTGCTTCGATGGGGACTTCCCGGCGCAGTTCGCCGGACCCACGGAGCGGGGCCTCGAGCTGCTCCTGCTGCCAGCGAGCGACTGGCGGAGCATCGGCTCGCTGCACATGCGGCAGGCGGTGTTCCGCGCGGTGGAGCAGGGGTTCAGCATGTTGCGGCAGGCCAACCAGGGCATGTCCGTGGCGGTGGATGGTTACGGGCGCGTGTACGGCGAGATGGATCACTTCACGGCCGAGGAGCGGGTGTTGCGCGCGGAGCTGCCGGTGGGGCGGGTGCCCACGCTCTACGCGCGCATCGGAGATTCCGTGGGGGCGCTCTCCGGCCTGGTCGCGCTGGGGTGGGTGCTCTGGGCCGTCGTGGGAGGGCTGGCCCGGCGGTGGCGCGCACGTGAGAGGCTTCACGCGCAGCCAGGCGCTTGACGCAGGGCACAACGAGGGGCCCACGTTGAAATCGAAGGCCCTTCGCGCGATCGTCGCGGCCCAATCCGGAGCGCGCGCGTGAATGCCGCGTCTCCGCCGCGTCGGCACCGCCGTTGGAGCACAGGAGCGAGATGATGAAGCGCAGGACATTCATGCTGTTGGGGCTCGCCCCGCTGGCCATGGCGGCGTGCCGCGGCGACGAAGAGCCGACCCCCGCGGAGCCGACTCCCCCGGAGCCGACCCCTACCGACGACCGGGCGAGCCGCGCTCGCGATGCCATGAAGCGCGCCGCCGTGTACATGGACGAGCGGGTGTCCTATCGCGGTGGCTATGTCTGGGCCTATCTCGCGGACCTGTCCAAGAGCTGGGGCGAGATGGAAGCCAAGCGCACCATGTGCTGGATCCAGCCTCCCGGCACGCCGAGCGCGGCTCATTCCTTCCTCGACGCCTACCACGCCACCGGGGACGAGGCGTTCTACCGGGCGGCCGAGCGCAGCTGCCTGGCGCTGATCGAGGCGCAACATCCGGCCGGGGGCTGGAACTACATCTACGACTTCGCGGGCGAGGAGTCGCTGAAGCACTGGTACGAAACCATTGGCATCAACGGCTGGCGGCTCGAGGAGTTCCAGCATTATTACGGCAACGCGACCTTCGACGATGCCGGCACCGCGGTGGCCTCGCAGGTCCTCCTGCGCATGTACCTCGAGAAGCGCGATCCTCGCTTCCTCGAGCCGCTGAACAAGGCGATCTCGTTCGTCCTCGACGCGCAGTACAAGGGTGGAGTCGCCGACGGCGGCTGGCCGCAGCGCTATCCGCCGGCGCCGAACGCGATCTCGTCCATGCCACGGCCCAATCCGGAGCAATTGCCGTCGGGCGCGTCGCAGGGCATGGCGGACGGCGACTACACGCGGCACGTCACGTTCAACGACGATGTGGCCGGCGAGAACATCAAGTTCCTGCTGATGTGCGTGATCGGACTCGGCGAGACGCGGCTCATCGAGCCCGTCATGCGCGCGATGGAGGCGCTGCGCCGCTTGCAACAGCCGGCACCGCAGGCCGGATGGGGGCTGCAACACCTGTCGGCCGACCAGGACGGCCGCCCCGCGGGGGCTCCGGCCGGCGCGCGCAGCTATGAGCCCAGGGCCCTGGCCACTCACACCACCCAGACGAACATCCAGCAGCTGTTCCACTACTTCCGGCTCACCGGCGACCGCAAGTATCTCGAGCGGGTGCCCGAGGCCATTGCCTGGCTCGAGAGCACGCGGCTGACGGAGCAGATGATCGCCGAGAACCCGCTGCTCAAGGGCCGCACGCACCCGACCTTCATCGAGCTGGGCACCAACCGGCCGCTGTTCGTGCACCGCTACGGCTCCAACATCTGGAATGGCGCCTACTACGTGGACCACGACCATCACGACACGCCGTCGCACTACTCGGCGGGCCGCAGCATCAACATCGCCAACCTGCGGGCGACCTACGATCAGCTCAGCTCGATGAGCGACGCGGCGATCGCGGAGATGGTGGCGAAGTCGCCCCTGAAGACCACCCAGCCGCGGGCGCTGCCGAAGTACTTCTCGCTTCGCGAGGTGGACTTCCCCGATCTGTATGCCGACGCGGTGATGACCACGTCCGCGGTGACGGACGAGACGATCGACACGCTGATCCAGGACCTGGGCACCAAGGATCACTGGCTGACGCCCGTGGTGCGCAGCGACCCGGCCGTCGCGGCCTCCTTCGTCACCAACCCGTACCGCGGCAACGGGCCCAGCACCCCCTATACCGGTGACGCGTACCGCAGCAAGCACGTCGGCGACATCTACGACACCTCGCCCTACGACTCCCAGGATCCGCCGGCCACCTACGAGAAGAAGCCGCGGTTGAACGGCATCTCCACCGCGGACTTCGTGAGCAACATGGGCAAGCTGATCGCCTACGTCTCGCCGCTGAAGTGACGTGGGCTGGGCCGGGGTAGGGGGGAACTGGCCTAGCCGTGGGCCGCGCGTGAGAGGCTTCACGCGCGGCCAGACGCTCGAAGCCGACTAATTGGATCTTCTCGTAGCGTGTCTTGCGGTCGCGCCTCATCTGGGGATCAGCGGATGTCGTGCGGCGTACATGCCCAGGAAGCCAGTGAGAGCGATTGTCTCGACCTTCGTAGCGGCGCCTATGTCAGTGAGAATCCTCTCGAATTCCGCCACCTCGCCCCCTTGGGACAGTCTCTCACGATGGTGTTGAAAAGAATGTCCGTCGCCAGATTGGGCATTTGCTGAGCGTGTGCGTATAGCTGCCACTATTCAACGCGCTTGTCGCACTATACGGCCATCTTGCTCGGTCTTGCTTGTGGTCGCATGTTCGCTCAGCCGTCAAGCAGGCGGCAATCTATTGTTTGAAGAACAGTCCAGGCTTGGAGAGATATTATGTCGCAAGCATACCTTTGGAGCATGACTTTGGGGCTGTTGGTTGGGCTGACGGCTGGATGTGGCTCGACCAATGATGCCAGCACCCTCCATGTCTCAAGTATTGATGCGCAAACATTGGAGAAGATCGAGCAGCATCCCGAATTCATCGATGCGGCTGCTCTCCTTGTAGCTGAAGGCGCTCGGCTAGACAGCGATTCGGTATATTCTACAAAAGGACCAGAGGGATTCTTTGTGGTCTTCCCTGTACTACAAGGAAAGCCTGACGGAGCGACCGAGCTCATCTATGAGGAAACGCAAGGCGGCGAATCAATGGTTTATTTCAATCGGCCAAAAAGCTCCGGGACTGATGTCAGCCATGATTTAGCGAGTGACAGCGTTCATGCTCAAGGAATCTTCGGCCGGTGTGGCGATTGGTCTCCATGGTACGCAATCGGCGGCCAGTACTGTGATAGTGCATTCTTCTGCTTTGGCAAGGGCCAGCTAGCGACGTACCAGGATTTTCGGAAGCAGCGGGAGTGCAAGCGTTCTACCCAAATTCGCAATAAGAGGGAGCATGACTGCGGGTGCTAACAGTTCCTTGCTCCGGCCTGTGGGGTAAGCATCGTCATCCTCCCTGCCTCGGCCTCTCTCCAGCCACAGGAGCTTGCCCGGCGATGGCCCGCGCGTGAGAGGCTTCACGCGCGGCCAGACGCTCGAAGCCTGTTATTGGATCTTCTTGTACCAGGGACCGAGCGGGCCGGTGGTGGTCGCGAACTCACCCACCTCGCCCCAGGCGCCCGCGTAGTCCTTCCACGGCTGATCCTGGAGTTCCTGCACGTCATGGGTGATGACCCATTCCACACCGCCATCGCGCGTCTCGTCGGTGCCGCCGGTGTGGAAGTTGCCCACGGTGGGGTAGAGCGCGTGGGTGCCCTTGGCGACATACACCACGAGAACCTGGATGTTGCCATCGACATACGTCTGCAGCGAGGAGACGGGATGGAAGGTCCGCTCGCCATGCGCGCTCAGCGACGCGCCGGTGATGAGCCCGTTGTCGGTGTGGACGATGATGTCTTCCCAGTCTCCCTGATGGGAGAAGCTGATGAGGTGGGTGGACTCGTTGTAGCCGTAGAAGAGCCAGTACTGCTGGCGTCCGTCCTGCGTGCGGTAGCGGAACGAGGGCACCTGCCCGGTGGGTGAGGCGTTGCCCTGGGGATGACCCTCGGGCTGCAGGAAGACGTTCCAATCACTGCCGGAGTTGGAGTCCCGGGGGCGGCGGTTGGTTCCATCCGGGTTGATCGTGTAGCTGTTGATGAAGCTCACGGGGATGTCGAAGTAGTCCCAGGACTTGTCGTTCCCGGTGATCCACGAGCCACTGGACTTGTTGTAGCCCTGATCCGTGCCCCACCCCTTGTGGTGGCGGAAGCGGGACGCGCGGATGAAGTCGAGCGGGGCCATGGGGAAGAACGTTTCCTGGGGGTGCAGCTTCACGATGATGCGGAAGGCATCGGGCGCAGGCGGCAGGGCCACCCGCAGGGTGCCGCTGCGGTAGTAGGAGTTCTTGTTCTCGTCGCCCTGGTGCATGCGGCCGGTCATGACCCGCCGCGAGTCGGTGGTGAACCAGATGGAGCCGGACTCCTTGATGCCGCCGGAGGTGGTGACATCGATGACCTCGGTGGGCAGTCCGTTGAGCGTGACGCGGCCGGTGAGATAGCGCGTGTTGCCATTCTCGTCACCGCTGTGCTGGCGGCCGATCAACACCGTGCCCTGGGGCGCATCGAACCAGATGCCGGAGGACTCCTTGATCCAATTGCTCCATTCGAGCGTCTGGACCGCGATGGTGCCCGGGACAGGCTGGTTGTATTCGTTGACCGCCTGGAGCGTGGCGTATTGATAGACGGTCTGTCCATTCTCATCCCCGCCATGCCAGCGGCCCGTCAGCACGGTGTTCGCCGGGGCGATGAACGTGCTGCTGCTCTCCTTGCTGGCGGCCGAGCTGTAGCGGTACTGGGGGACGAGGTAGAGGGTCTGCGCCGCGACGGCGCTGGAGACCAGACTCACGCTCGTGAACAGCAAGGCGAGGAGGCTCTTGAAATGGGAGGGTCTCATGCGATTTCCAACGGGGGCGTGGAGCGGTATGTGGACAGCTGAACCCTTATAACTGGATTCCAGGTTATCCGGGGAGCTGGCATGACGTGTCGGAACGGGCCCCAGCCTGGGTGCCACGGGAGGTTCATATGGAGCTGAAAGACAAAGTCGTCCTTGTGACGGGGGCCAGCGGGTTCGTGGGGACGTACGTCGCCCGGGGCTTGCGCGAGCAGGGGGTCCGGGTTCGCGCGCTGGTGCGGCGCCCCGAGGCTCGGGCGGAACTGGAGCGGTTCGGCGTGGAGGTGGTGCTGGGAGATCTGACGGACGCGCGCTCCGTGGAGGCCGCCGTGCGCGGCACCCAGGCCCTCGTGCACTGCGCGGTGCAGCCCACGGCGGATGTCTCCGAGGCCCGGCGGGTGAACGTGGAGGGCACGCGCACGCTCGCCCAGGCCGCGCTCGCCACCGGCTGCGAACGCTTCGTGCACGTCTCCACCGTCGCCGTCTACCCTCTGCGCGACCGGGAGGGCGTCGTGGACGAGTCCCTGCCCCTGGCGGATGACAAGGATGCCTACTCCATCACCAAGATCGAGGCGGAGCGCGAGGTGGAGGCGGTGGCGGCCCGGGGCCTGCGCACGGTCATCCTCCGCCCGCCGGTCATCCTCGGCGTGCACCCCAGCTCCTTCTGGGGGACCCAGGTGCCCAAGAACATCGCGGCCGGACAGTTCGCGCAGGTGGACGAGGGCCGGCGCCCCCTCACCTATGTCCACGTCCTCAGCCTGGTGGATGCGGTGATTCGCGCCCTGCGCGTCGATGAGGCCGTGGGCCAGACGTTCAACATCTCCGACGGGCACACGCCCTGGCATCGCTACACGGACCTCTTCAAGACCCGCCCGCTGCCCTCCGTTTCGCCGGCGCAGCTCCCCGCGTTCATGAGCTTCCGGGGGACGCTCTCGACCGAGAAGGCCCAGCGCGTGCTGGGCTGGAAGCCCCGGGACACCTTCGACCCGGTCATGGCCGAGGTGGTTCGCGCCCTGCCGAAGCCGTAGGCCGCGCGCCCTCAGATGCGGTGCACGGAGATCATGTTGGTGCTGCCCGGCTCGTTGAGGGGCACGCCAGCCACGATGACCACGGGAGTGCCACTGGGGCACAGGCCCTCCTCGCGGCACAGCCGGCGCACCTGCCGCAGCATCGCATCCGTGGACTGCAAGCGGCCCACCCGCAGCGGCGTCACGCCCCAGTAGAGCGCCATGCGGTTGACCGTCTCCGGGTTGGGCGTCAGCGCCACCACCCGCGCTCCCGGCCGGAACTCGGAGATGAGCTGCGCGGTGCGGCCACGCTCGGTGTACGCCACGATGGTGCCGATGCGCATCTGCTCGGCCGCGGCCACCGCCGCCGCCGCCACGCCCGTGGAGATGTCGTCCCGGGCGTGCTCGAAGGGCACGTCCCGGGCGACCCGCTCCGAGCCCATTTCGATCTCCTCCACGATGCGCGCCATGGTGGACACCGCCTCCACCGGGAACTTCCCCGCCGCCGTCTCGCCCGAGAGCATCACCGCGTCCGCCCCGTCCAGGATGGCGTTGGCCACGTCCGACACCTCGGCGCGCGTGGGCCGCGCGTTGGTGATCATGCTCTCCAGCATCTCCGTGGCCACGATGGTCAGCCCGCCCAGGCGGTTGACCAGGCGCACCATCTGCTTCTGCATCGAGGGCAGCTTCTCCAGCGGCATCTCCACGCCCAGGTCCCCGCGCGCCACCATGATGCCGTCCGCCGCGCGGGCGATGGCGTCCAGGTTGTCCACCGCCTGGGGCTTTTCAATCTTCGCGATGAGCGGCGTGCCCGGGACCACGAGCGCGCGCGCCCGCTCGATGTCGTCCGCCGTGCGCACGAAGGACAGCGCCACGTAGTCCACGCCCAGTTCCTGTCCGAAGGCCAGGTCCTCCCTGTCCTTGGCGGTGATCGTGGGCACCGACACGTGCGCCCCCGGCAGGTTGAGGCCCTTGTGATCCTTGAGCACGCCTCCCTGCTCCACGGTACACGTCACGTCCTGGCCCGACACCGAGTCCACCCGCAGGCGCACCCGCCCATCATCCAGGAGGATGGGGTGGCCCGGCTCCACGTCCCGGGGCAGCGAGCGGATGGGCGTGGGGATGAGGTGGCCCTGTCCGAGCACCTTGCGCGTCGTCACCACCACCTGCTCGCCCGCCTTCACCTCCAGGCGGCCTCCCTCGAAGCGGCCGAGGCGGATCTTCGGCCCCTGCACGTCCTGGAGGATGGCCACGGGCACGCCCAGCCGGCTCGACGCCCGCCGGATGCGCTGGACCCGGCGCCGGTGCTCCTCGGGCGTGCCGTGGGAGAAGTTGAGCCGCGCCACGTTCATGCCCGCCCGGATGAGCGCCTCGATGACGAGCGCCGAATCCGAGGACGGCCCCAGGGTGCAGATGATCTTCGCCTTTCGCATGGGCGACCATCCTAGGCGCCGGGGGGTGCCTTGACAGTTTCGCGGCCCCGGGAATAAATGTTGCTCACGCGCGGGCGCAAGCAACGGTGTTGGCGCGGACCGTGGTGTTGTTTTTTCGTCGTTCTCGTTGCGAGAAAACCTGGCGTCCCGGGAGGGGGGGCCAGGTTTTCATCGTCTTGCTCCAGCACAACCCGAGTCGGGTCGGTTTCTCTATCCTAGAGGCTGATCTCGTCCAGGCGGCCCGGCTCCGGCTTCATGCCGGGATGCGGGGATATTGGGCTCTGGTGTGGGTTGAGGCCATGCGGCGTGAAGGGAAGGGGATCCTTCATGTCCGGTTCACCGCTGCCACCCACACCCGGGCCGTCGCCGCCACGCAGCGAGTCGATCTCCTCGCGGCTGATGCCCGCCTCGTCCAGCACCTTGCGCGTCACCCGGATGCGCGCCCGGCCATCCAGCGCCATGGCGATGGAATCCGAGGGGCGGGCGTCCAGGGTCATCTTGCGCGCCCCCTGTTCGAGGAAGACGCGGCCCACGTAGATGTCGTCCTTGAGGTCATCGATGCGGACCTCGGTCACCTTGGCGCCCAGCTCCACCACCATCGAGCCGAGGAGATCCTGCGACAGGGGCTGGGGCGAGCGCAGGTGAGCGAGCCGGAAGGCGATGGCCACCGCGGCCGACTCGTCCACGAAGATGGGCAGCACCATGGCGCCATCCGGGGTGGTGAGCACCACGGCGTGGGTCTTCGCCTCGACGAGCGGGATGACGTCCCGCACCTCCAGCTCCACCAACTCCTTGCAAGCGGAAGGATTACCTCCTTCCTTGGGTTGACAGACCGGGTTGGCCGCGGCGGCGGCCTTGGGTGAAGGAGCGGGACCAAAGCCCGGCAGCAGCAGAGCGCCCAGGGTGAGCAGCGCGGCGGAGAGCGGACCCAGCAGGAACGTGGCGGCAGGAATGGGCGTTTTCACCCTTCAAACCTGCACATGTATGATGGGGCGGGGAGGGCCCGGGAACGTGCCCGCTTGCCCTCCAGTCAGGCGCCCCGAGAGCCCCCCTTCATCCGCCGGGGGGCGCTGGACAGGCGAGCCTCAGCGCTCGTCCTCGCCCTCGTCGTAATCCTCGTCGTCGGACTCCTCGTCCTCGTCCTCGTCGAAGTCGAGTTCCTCGTCGTCGGACTCCTCGTCCTCGTCGGACTCCTCGTCGTCGTCGAGTTCGTCCTCGAGGTCCTCGGTCTCCAGGGCGAGGGAAACGGCGAAGCGCTTGCTCAACGCGGCCACCTGGGTCCGCATCTCGGAGAGCGCCGCGACGAAGTCCTCCTGGATGTTCGTCGGGGACTTCTGGCCGCAATGGGGACACACCAGCTTCTCCGTCCCCTCGATGAGATCCTGAGCGGCCAGCTCGAAGGTGCCCTCGCACTTCTGGCAGGTGAGATCGATCGTCATGTTCGAGGCGCGGAATATCCATGGGGATGTGAACTGTCAACGCCCGTGGCACGCACCGTATGGCTTTCCGTGACCCCGGAAACGTCGAGAGGGCCGAGGCGGAGAATCCGGAAGGACTCTCTCTCCTCGACCCTCTGGGAACACGCGCGGGGGGCGTGGGCTACTTCTGGCTGCGCTCGCTCATGGGCACGTAGTCGCGGCGCTTGGAGCCCGTGTACACCTGACGCGGACGGGCGATCTTCTGCTCGGGATCCTTCACCATCTCCTCCCACTGGGTCACCCAACCCACGGTGCGCGGAATGGCGAAGAGCACGGGGAACATCTCCACCGGGAAGCCCATGGCCTCGTAGATGAGGCCCGAGTAGAAGTCCACGTTCGGGTAGAGCTTGCGCTTGACGAAGTACTCGTCCTGCAGGGCGATGCGCTCGAGCTCCAGGGCGATCTCCAGCAGCGGGTTCTTGCCGGTGATCTCGAAGACCTCGTCCGCCACGCGCTTGATGACCTTGGCGCGCGGATCGTAGGACTTGTAGACGCGGTGGCCGAAGCCCATGAGCTTGGAGCCGCCCTCGCCGCCCTTCACCTGCTTGATGAACTCCGGCACCTTGGAGACGTGGCCGATCTCACGCAGCATGCGCAGCACGGCCTCGTTGGCGCCGCCGTGCAGCGGGCCGTAGAGCGCCGCGATGCCCGAGGCGACCGCGCTGAAGGGATCCACCTCGGAGGAGCCCACGGTGCGCACGGACGTGGTGGAGCAGTTCTGCTCGTGGTCGGCGTGGAGGATGAAGAGGACGTCGAGCGCCTTCTCCAGGGTGGGGTGCACCTTGTAGGTGGTGGTGCCGATCTTGCGGACCATCGCCAGGAAGTTGCCCACGTAGGACAGATCGTTGTCCGGGTAGACGTAGGGCAGGCCCATGCTGTGGCGGTAGGAGAAGGCGGCCAGCGTCGGCATCTTGGCGATGAGCCGGGTCATCTGGATGCGGCGGCTGCGCTCGTCCTTGGTGTGCTTGGCGTCCGGGTAGAAGCCCGAGAGCGCAGCCACCGTGGAGGACAGCATGGACATGGGGTGCGCGTCGTAGCGGAACCCGTCCATGAACGTCTTGATGTTCTCGTGCACGTAGGTGTGGTGCGTGACGAGGTACTTGAACTCCTCGATCTGCTTCTCGTTGGGCAGCTCGCCGTTGAGCAGCAGGTAGGCGACTTCGAGGAAGGAGGAGCGCTCCGCGAGCTGCTCGATGGGGTAGCCCCGGTACTCGAGGATGCCCTTGTCACCGTCGATGAAGGTGATGGCGCTCTTGCAGTTGGCCGTATTCAGGAACGCTGGGTCATACCCCATCAGCCCGAAGTCATCGTCTGAGACCTTGATCTGCCTGAGGCCGTGGGTCCGAATGCATCCGTTCTCGATCGGGAGCTCGTACGTCTTCCCGGTCCGGTTGTCCGTGATGGTCAGCGTATCCTTTGGCATGGGAGGACTTTTCACAGGCGGCGGAGAGCTTTCAACAAAAAAGAGCGGCGCCCGGAGAGGCCGCGTTTCCCTCCGGGCACCCGTGGTCTCAGGTGAGCCGGGCTCCCGTGAGTTCCAGCTGCCGCCAGAAGCCGGGGAAGCTCTTCTCCACGCACTCGGGGCCGGTGAGCGTCAGGGCCGCTCCCGAGAGGGCGGCGAGCGTCGCGGACACCATGGCCATGCGGTGGTCTCCCCGGCTGTCCATGGCGAAGTGGCGGGGGGGCGTGGGGGGCGGGTGGATGGTGAGCGTCTCGCCCTCCAGAACCGTCTTCCCGCCAACAGCCTCCACCAGCGTGCGGATGCCTTCCAGCCGGTCGCTCTCCTTGACCCGCAGGATGCCCACGTCGGTGAGCGTGGAGGAACGTGGCAGCACGCACGCGAGCGCGGCCAGGGTGGGCAGCAGGTCCGGGCATTCCTTGCCCGAGGCCACGAGACCGTCACGGGCCTCGCCCACCAGGCGCAGGGTGGCGTTGGGACCGGGCTCGGCGCGCAGTCCCGCGCGCTCCACCAGCCGCACCAGCGCCTGATCCGGGTGCGCGCTGCCGAGGTCCGCGCGCTCCACGCTCCCGCCCGTGCGCCAGGCGAGCAGCAGCAGGTAGCCGAGCGAGGACCAGTCCCCCGGCATGGCCGGGGTGCGCTCGGGGGCGCGGTAGTCCGCCACCTCGAAGCGTCCGTCCCGCTCCTCCACCGTGAAGCCGAAGCGGCGCAGCCAGGACACGGTCAGCTCCAGGTAGCCCGCGCTGGTGAGCGTGCCGGTGATCTCCACGCGCCAGGGCCGGCGCTCGCGCAGGAACAGCGCCGCGCAGCCGAGCAGCAGACTGGAGGCGTACTGGCTGCTCTGATCTCCGGGCACGCGGAAGACGGGCTCGCCGGTGCGCTCGGGGGCGCGGATCTCCACGGGCCACGGCTTGCCCTCGGTGAGCACGAGCCCCGAGCCCCCGAGCGCCTCGCGCAGGGACTCGAAGAGCGGGCCATGGGGCCGCTCGCCCAGGCGGGGCGTGCCGGTGAGGCGCACGTGGGCGCCGGGCGTCACTGCGGCCTGGGTGACGAGGATGCGGAAGGGCGCGCCGCCGTCCGCGCAGTCCACGTCCCGCACGGTGCCGGGCGGCAGGCGCAGGGCCTCGACGCCCCGGCGCAGCACGCGCACGTCCGCGGGGAGGAAGTGCTCGGGCTCGCGCTGGATCTCCGGCAGGGGCCAGGCTCCCGTGAGGTGCGCGAGCACCAGCGCCCGCTGGGCGTCCGACTTGGAGATGGGCGGCGTGAGGACGGCGGGGGTGAGCCGGCTCGGATCGACGTGCAGCCGGGTCTGAGATGAACTCGTCATGGGCGGACTCCCTTGGTCCAGGCGGGCCAGAGCGCGCGCCACTCGGGCGCGGAGACGTCGCGTACCTCGGCGACGCCAATGTCGGTGAGCAACACCATGCGCAGCTCTCCCGCCGCGCCGGACTTCTTGTCCGCGGCCAGCAGAGCGTCGATGTCCTCGAGCGCCGCGCGCTTGAACAGCGCCGCCGCGCGCTTGCGGCCGAGCACCCCCGGCCCCTTCTCCAGCGCCGTCTCCACGCGCGTGGCCACCTTGTCGGGCGTCACGCCCACGGCGCGCCCCACGTCGAGCGCGCACAACATGCCCAGGCCCACCGCGTCCCCGTGCGACAGCTTGAAGTGCGACACGCTCTCGAGCACGTGGCCGAAGGTGTGGCCGAAGTTGAGCACCCGCCGCAGGCCCTGCTGCTCGTACGGATCCTGCGAGCACACGGTTTCCTTGAGGCGCCGCGCGTCCTTCACCAGGCGCTCCAGCGAGGGAGGCCGGCGCGTGTAGCCCTGGAAGAGCTGGGCGTCGAGGCTCGCCACCATCTTCCACGCCTCGAGCGCGCCCTCGCGCCGCTGCGTGTCCGAGAGGCTCTCGAAGAGCTCCGGACACAGCCACGTCTCCTCGGCGTAGTGGAAGACGCCCACGGGGTTCTTCACCACGCGGCCATTCACGGTGACGTCCACCGCGCCCTTGCCGCCGAGGCTGCTGTCCACCGCCGCGAGCAGCGTGGTGGGCACCTGCACCAGCCGCACGCCCCGCTTGAGCAGGTGCGCGGCCATGGTGCACACGTCGCCGATGGTTCCCCCGCCGATGGCCACGAGCGTGCCCGAGCGCGGCAGCATGAGGCCCGCGGAGAGCACCTGCTCCAGGGACTCGAAGGACTTGGCCCGCTCGCCTCCGATGAGTTGGAGGATGGCGTGGGGGCGGCGCGCCTGGAGCGCGCCCAGGAGGGTGGGGTGCAGCTTCGCCACGCGCTTGTCCACGACGACGAGGCTGCCCTCGGGCAGGGTGGCGCTCACGCGCGAGAAGGCGCCCCAGCGATCATTCGCGGGGCGGTAGGCGCCGGGGGGAAGATGGGTATAGGCGCCAGGAGGAAGAGAGGTCATGTCGAGTGGGGCCAGGCGTTGTACTGCAGGGCGAGATCGGCCAGGACGAGCGACACCATGGCCTCGAGGACGGGGACGGCGCGGGGCATGATGCAGGGATCATGGCGTCCGCCCTTCGCATGGTCCGCGAGCGTGGCGGGGGGCTTGAAGTAGACGCGCAGGAACAGGGGCTCGCCGTTGGTGAGGCCTCCCTGGATGCCGCCGTAGGTGTCCTTGCGCGCGTGGAACTGGAGGCCGGGCTGCGCGATGCGCTCGAGCAGATCCGGCGGCCCCCAGACGACGCCGGTGACGGCGCCCACGCTGCCCAGCGCCTGCGCGAGCAGCGCCTTGATCTTGCCGAAGATGGGCTCGCCCAGGCCCACGGGCAGGCCCTCGACGCGCACGTCGATGCTGCCGCCCAGGCTGTCTCCCGCCTCCTTGGCGACGAGGATGCGCCGCGACATCTCCTCGCGCACCACCGGATCCGGACAGCGCGTGGGGTGCGCGTCCACCTGGGCGCGCGTGAGGCCCAGCTCCGGCACCGCGCTCACCAGGTCTCCCACCTGCGACACCCACGCCACCGTGGACACCTTCGGGAACTGCCGCTCGAGGTACGCCTCGGCGATGGTGCCACCGATGACCCGGCAGAGCGTCTCGCGGCCACTGGTGCGTCCACCGCCGCGGTGATCCCGGTGCTTGAAGCGCTCGCGCCACACGGCATCCGCGTGGCCGGGGCGATCCTCCGCCTTGAGCTTGTCGTAGTCCCCCGAGCGCTGGTTGGTGTTGCGCACGATGGCCGCGATGGGCGTGCCGAGCGTCTTGCCCTCGAAGACGCCGGAGAGGATCTCCACCTGATCCGGCTCGGAGCGGGCGGTGGTGATGGTGGACTGGCCGGGCCGGCGGCGATCGAGCGCGGCCTGGATGCGCGCCGTCTCCAGGGGCACGCCCGCGGGACAGCCGTCGATGATGGAGCCCAGGGCCGGGCCGTGGCTCTCACCGAAGGTGGTGAGGCGGAACAAGGTACCAAAGGTATTCATGTGGCGGTCTCCCAGAGGGCTCGCTGCCGGCGGGCCTGGGCAATGAACCACGCCGCGCCGAGGAGCAGGGGAACTCCCCCGCGGCGGGTGATCTCGGTGGCGATGCGACGGGCCGGGGCGCCGTAGGCGATGACGGCGACGCGGGCTCCCTCGAAGCGCAGGGTCTCCGGGGGGGTGATGCGATCCGGCCACGTCCAGATGCCCGTGCCCTTGAGGGGCTCGGAGATGGAGGCGCGGCGCAGGAAGCGCAGGTGGTCGCGCTCGGAGGCGGCGGCGCGCAACGCGGCACCCACCCCTCCATCTCCGAGCACGAAGAGCTCCCCCCCACCGAGCCGCTCGAGCACCGTGCGGGCGCCCTCGGTGTCGGTGTTGAAGGACTCCCAATGGTCCCCGCGGCGCACGAGCGTGTTGACGGCGTCGATGGACGCGCCGGTGTGCCGGGCGAGGCGCGGCTTGAAGGGACTGGTGATGGCGAAGCCCCGGTAGTGGGGCAGCAGCGCGTCCACGAGCGCCTCGACGGGGGCGTCCTCGGCCAGGTCGATGCGATCGAAGGGCTGGGGGTGGATGCGGGGCGAGCGCGAATGGGTGATGGACGTGCCGAGGATGCCCAGCCGTCCCTCGCGAGCGGAGGCACGGGCCTCGCGCACCGCGTCCGCGAGCAGCCGCTGTCCCGGCGCCGCCTTCCAGTCGCCCCCGATGGCCACGTACTCGAGCAGGTTGCGCCGGGAGAGCACCGCGCGCACGGGAAGCGCGACCGGTCCCATCGTGAGCACCGTCACCCGCTCCGCGCCGAAGCGCTCGCCCAGCCGCGCCTGGGTCTCGAGCAGCACGGCGATCCGCGCCGCGGAGGGCTCGCCGAGCGGCTCGACATGCTTCACCAGGGCCCCGTCCGGCAGGGGCCCCTCCCACAGGCGCAGCGCCTCGTCGGTGCTCAGGGGACGATCGGCGTGGTGCGAGGCGAGCAGCTTGCCCGCCGGAGCGTCCAGCGCGCTCGCGTGGACCACGTCGCGATCCACCCAGCGCGCGGCGGCCACCCACGCGGGCGGCAGGGGCACTCCGCGCTCGGACACGAGCAGCTCCAGGATGCGCGCGAGGGCCGCGGCATCCACCGTGTCGGCCGGGTGCAGATCCGTGCGCACCTCCAACATGTCCGCGCCCTGGCTCCGGGCGTCGGTGGCGAAGCGCAGGGCGTCGGGGCCTCGCAGGACCGGGGGCAGGGTGACGACGAGGCGCGCGGACTTCATCAAGGATTCTCCGGGTCGGCGAAGGCTCGCAGGAACGCGGCGATGCCCACCGTGGGCACACGGGCGTGCAGCAGCTCGCGCTGCTGGTAGATGGCGCTCAACTCCTCCTCGAGGCTCACGCCCGGGCTGAGCCGCGGCCGGCGCGTGTCCTTGAGCAGGCGCTCGCGGTAGGTCTCGAAGGTGATGGGCACCAGCAGGATGTGGCAGTCCCGCAGGGCCTCCGGATGGTGGGACAGGAAGCCGCCCCCCACCGCCACGAGCCCTCCGGCCGGCAGGGACAGGAACAGGTCGCGCTCGGCCCGGCGGAAGCCGTCGGTGTCCGTGACCACCCAGTCGCGCAGCGCGCGGCCCGAGCGATTCTCCAACTCGACGTCCAGATCCATCCCGGGCCTGCCGGTCAGCGAGCTCACGAGGGGCAGCAGCCGCGTCTTGCCCGCGGCCCGGTGTCCGCCGATCACGATCGTCTTCGACGCGGGAGGCGGCGTGCCGGGCACGAGCCGGGCGAACTCCTCGCGGATCGCGTCGGACAGCCTCGGGTCCACGGACCCGAGGATTCTTTCGATGAGGTGTTTCCGCTGCTCAGCGGACGGTTCCGACATAGACGTAGGATGTCCCGAACGTCAGGGGATGGGCCACTCTTTCCTTATAGCCGCCGGACTGCTCCATGAGGGCCAGGAATCTGTCGCCCGCCGGGAAAGCGGCGGAGGTGCGTGGCAGGTACTCGTAGGCGGCCCGGTTGCCGGTGAGCAGCCCGCCCACGCGCGGCATGACGACCTTGCTGTAGAAGCGGAACAGGGCGCCGAAGAAGCCCGTGGGCTGGCCGAATTCCAGCACCACCACCCGGCCTCCGGGGCGTACCACCCGGGCCATCTCGCTCAGGCACTTCACCGGATCATCCACGTTGCGGATGCCAAAGGCGATGGAGGCCACGTCGAAGCTGTTGTCCGCGAAGGGCAGGGCCATGGCGTCGGCGACCTGGAACTCCACGCGCAGCCCCTCGCGCTCGGCCTTGGCCGGAG
Organism: Cystobacter fuscus; assembly: GCF_044360685.1. GTDB lineage: Bacteria > Myxococcota > Myxococcia > Myxococcales > Myxococcaceae > Cystobacter > Cystobacter fuscus_C. Next base: position 5,403,736 of record NZ_CP043491.1, read on the forward strand.
CGCTGTCCAGCATCTCCTTGCAGAAGTCGGTGCCCATCACGCGCCCCGCCTCGCCCACCTGGCGCTTGAAGGCCAGCGCCAGGTCTCCGGTGCCGGTGGCGCAGTCGAGCACGGCATCCCCGGGCTTCGCGCCACTCAGGCGCACCGCCTTGCGCCGCCACAGGCGGTGGATGCCGAGGGACAACACCTCGTTCGTCACGTCATAACGCGTGGCGATGGAGGAGAACATCTGACGTACTTCGGTGCTCATTCGAGCCCTCGCCTGGGGAGAGGCACCCGCGTGCACCGCCGGGTCGCCCGTGGAGTTCACGTTGTTTTGAACCCCGTATTGCTTGTATAGCCCAACGCGCGGACAGGACAACAAGAGGTTGTGGTGCGCGCGGTGGCGCGGGACGGTGGCGGGACGCATGAGGACGGCTGATGACGACACTCGGATCCACTGACGCGAGCCGTTGGGTGGCGGGGTGGATCCCCCTGCCCGCGGTGGATCCGCTCGCCGGAGCGGAAGCGTTCGGAGAGCCGTCCGTGTACTGGGAGCGGCCGCTCGGGCGCGAGGCGGCGGCGGGCTGGGGCGAGGCGGGCGTGAGGGAGGCCACGAGCGCGGCGCGGGCCCAGGCGGTGTTGAAGGAGCTGTCGGCGCCGGACTCGGTGCGCTGGCTGGAGGCGCCGCCCGCGGAGTTTCCCGGGCCCTGGTTCGGAGGCATGCGCTTCTCGGCGGGCGGGCAGGACGCGGGGTGGAGTCCGTTCGGCTTCGGCCGGTGGACGCTGCCCGAGACGTTGGTGTGGCGCACGGAGACGGGGCTCGCGTTGGCCATCTTCGCGCCCGAGGGGCCCGGCGCCGAGGATCGGGTGCGCTCGCGGTTGTCGCGCATGGGCTCGGTTTTTCCCTCCAGCTACCGGCATCCGCGGGGCGCGCCCCAGACGCTGCGCGTGTCCTCGCCGCGGCCGGACTTCGAGGCGCGGGTGGAGCGCGCGGTGGAGGCCATCCGCGCGGGCAACCTGCTCAAGGTGGTGCTGGCGCGGGCGGTGGAGGTGGAGGCCGAGCACGACTTCGACCGGGTGGACACGCTGGCGCGGCTGCGCGAGCAGAACCCGCGCTGTGCCACCTTCCTCTTCCAGGCCCCGGACGGCACCGCCTTCCTGGGGGCCACGCCGGAGACGCTCTGCCGGCTGGAGGGCCACCAACTGGAGACAGAGGCGCTCGCTGGCTCCGCCGCTCCCGCGCGTTCCGGGGAGCTGGAGTCGAGCGACAAGGATCAGCGGGAACACCATGCGGTGGTGCGCTACATCCTCGAGACGCTCGAGCCCCTGGCCGAGCGGGTCGATGTGGACCGGGAGCCCACGTTGCTGCCCTTGAAGAACGTGGTGCACCTGCGCACGGGCATCCGCGCCACGCTGCGCGAGGGGGTGGGGGTGGCCGAGCTGGTGTCTGCCCTGCAACCCACACCCGCGGTGGGCGGCACGCCCCGGGTGCCCGCCCTGGAGTTCATCGCCGCGCACGAGTCGCTGGACCGGGGCTGGTACGCGGGGCCGGTTGGTTGGGTGGGTCCCGGGCGGGCCCACCAGGTGGTCGCGCTGCGCTCGGCCCGGGTGAAGGCCCGCCAGGCTCGGCTTTTCGTGGGGGCTGGTATCGTGGCGGGTTCGCGCGCCGAGGCGGAGTGGCACGAGACGGAGATGAAGGGACTGGCGATGCTGCGGGCGCTCGGAGGCGGACATGTTTGACGCCCACGTGAATCAACTCTGGGCCCGGGCCCTCGTGGAGGAGCTGGTGCGGGGCGGGGTGAGGCACGCCGTGGTGTGCCCGGGCTCGCGCTCCTCTCCGCTGGCGCACGCGTGCGCCACGGCCGAGGGCCTGCGCACCTGGTCCGTCATCGACGAGCGCAGCGCGGGCTTCTTCGCGTTGGGCATGGCCAAGCAGTCGCGCGTGCCGGTGGTGCTGGTGGCCACGAGCGGCACGGCGGGCGCGCACTTCTATCCGGCGATCATCGAGGCCTTCATGTCGCAGGTGCCGCTGGTGGTGCTCACCGCGGACCGGCCCCTGGAGTTGCAGGGTTGGGGAGCGCCCCAGACGGTGCCCCAGGCGCGCATGTTCGGGGAGTTCTCCCGGCTGTTCGCGGACGTGGGCCTGCCGGAGTCGGAGGACGTGGCGCTCGTGCACCTGCGCGCCACGGTGGCCCGGGCGGTGGGCATGGCCCAGCGCGCGCCCCGGGGCGCGGTGCACCTCAACGTGCCGTTTCGCGAGCCCCTGGCGCCCGTGCCCGGTGATTCCGGCGCGACGCATCTGTCCACGCTCGCCCGGGAGGGGCGGCCGGGCGCTCCCCTCACGCGCATCAGCCCGCCGGTGCGCCAGCCGGATCCGCTGACGCTGGCGGCGGTGCGCGCGCGCGTGGCCGCCACCGAGCGGGGCGTCATCGTCTGCGGCCCCCGGGACGAGAACGACGGCTTCGCGGAGGCCATCGCCTCGCTGGCCGAGGCCACGGGCTACCCGGTGCTGGCCGAGGCCACGTCGCAGGCCCGCTATGGCGGGGGGCCCCTCACGCTGTCGCTCTACGACGCGATGTTGCGGCACGAGTCCTTCGCCCGCGAGCACCGGCCGGAGCTGGTGCTGCGCTTTGGCGGCGGGCTCACGCCCAAGGCGCCCCAGGCCTGGCTCGACAGCTCGGGCGCGGAGGTGGTGCTCTTCAGTGACGAGGGCGCGCTGTTCGATCCCTCGCACCGCGCCTCGCGCGTGGTGGAGGGCTCGGCGGTGGCGGCGTGCGAGGCGCTCGGCAAGGGGCTGTCGAGGGGCCTGGGCCCGTGGGCACGCGGCTTCTTGTGGGCCGAGCAGTGGTGCCGGGCGGCGCTGGAGTCGGCCTTCTCGGAGGACGCGACGCTCACGGAGATGCGGCTCGCCCATGACGTGGTGGCGGTGCTGCCGGACGGGGCGAACCTCTTCGTGTCCAGCAGCATGCCCATCCGGGACGTGGACGCGTTCGCGCCCGCGTCGGGACGGAGTCTGCGCGTGCTGGCCAACCGGGGCGCCAATGGCATCGACGGCATCGTCTCGAGCGCGCTCGGGATGGCGGCGGCCTCGGGGCGGCCCACGGTGTTGCTCACGGGGGACCTGGCCCTGCTGCACGACATGGGCGGCCTGCTGCTGGCGCGCCGCAACGGCGTGCCCCTGACGGTGGTGGTGGTGAACAACGATGGGGGAGGCATCTTCTCCTTCCTGCCCATCGCCCAGGCCGAGGGCGCGCGCGCGCACTACGAGGCCCTGTGGGGCACGCCCCACGGCATGGACTTCGCGCACGCCGCCGCGCTCTACCAGGCGCGCTACCGGCGGGTGGAGTCGCCCGCGGCGCTGCGCTCGGCGGTGGCCGAGGGGCTCAAGGGCGGGTTGAACCTCATCGAGGTCCAGGTGAGGGATCGCGCGAGGAACGTGGAGTCGCACCGGCAGCTGTTCGCGAGGATGGCCGCCGCACTGGGAGAGGGCCCATGGCTCTGAAGCTGGCGTATGAGACGTGGGGAGAGGGGGCGCACCCCCTTCTCCTCGTGCACGGGTTCACGGGGAACCGCACGTCGTTCGATCACCTGCGTTCCTCGTGGAGCCCGCACGTCAAGGCCATCGTGGTGGAGCTGCCGGGGCACGGGCAGACGCCGCTGCCCACGCGCCCCGGACGCGAGGGCTTCCTGGAGACGCTCGACGCGCTCTACGCGGTGCTCGACGAGCTGAACGTGGCGCGGACCAACCTGCTGGGCTACTCGCAGGGGGCGCGCTTCGCCCTGGCGGCGGTGATGCGCCGGCCCGAGCGCTTCACCCGGCTCATCATGGAGAGCGGCTCGCCGGGGCTGCACCGCCGGCAGCACCGCACGGAGCGGCGGGTGAAGGACAGCGAGCTGGCGCTCTTCCTGCGGCAGAAGGGGCTCACGGCGTTCATGGACTATTGGGAGTCGCTGCCGCTGTTCGCGGGGTTGCAGCGCCTGCCCGAGGAGATGCGCGCGGCCCTGCGGGCCCGGCGGCTGGCGAACACGGCCGAGGGGCTGGCCGGGGCGCTGGAGTGTCTGGGCCTGGGGGTGCAGCCGGACTACTGGCCGGAGCTGCAGCGCCAGCGGCTGCCCACGCTGCTGCTCACGGGCGCGCTGGACGAGAAGTTCACCCTGACGGCGCGGCGGATGGCGGAGGAGCTGCCGGTGGTCTACCGCCGCGCGTTCGAGGGCTGCACCCACGCGCCGCACCTGGAAGTGCCCGAGGAGTTCGCCCAGGAGGTGCTCTCCTTCATCCGCACGCCCTGGTACGAGTCCCCCGAGTTCGAGAGCGCCGGGGCCGATGCGAGCCCGGCGCCGGTCGCCACCGTGGATCCCTCCCTGCCCAAGAAGTCCCAGCCCACCCCATGAACGCGATTGCTCCGGCGGTGCAGGTGCCTCGCCCCACCTTGAAGACGTGGTTGATGGCCGCCCGGCCCAAGACGCTCACGGCGGCGCTGGTGCCGGTGATGGTGGGCACGGCGCTCGCGTATGGACTGGGCGTGGGCCGGTGGATGCCCGCGCTGGCGGCGCTCGTGGGCTCGATGTTCATCCAGGTGGGCACCAACCTGACGAACGACTACTTCGACTTCAAGAAGGGCGCGGACACGGCGGAGCGGGTGGGGCCCCAGCGGGTGACGCAGAGCGGACTCATCGCTCCGGGCACGGTGCTGGCGAGCGCGCTCGCGTGCTTCGGGCTGGCGGTGCTCACGGGCATCTACCTGGTGGTGGTGGGCGGCTGGCCCATCGTGGCCATCGGGGTGGCGTCGGTGCTGGCGGGCTACTCGTACACGGGCGGCCCGTTTCCCCTGGCCTACCACGGGCTCGGCGACGTGTTCGTCTTCGTGTTCTTCGGGCTGGTGGCGGTGCCGGGCACCTTCTACGTGCAGGCGCTGACGGTGACGCCGGCGGCGTGGTGGGCGGCCATTCCGGTGGGGGCGATCGGCACGGCCCTGCTGGTGGTCAACAACCTGCGCGATGCGGCCACGGACGTGAAGGCGGGCAAGCGCACCCTGGTGGTGCGCCTGGGCCTGCGCGCGGGACGGGCCGAGTACGTGGCGCTGCTGGCGCTCGCCTTCGTCACGCCCCTGGCGATGTGGAGCCTGGGCCTGTCGAGTCCGTGGGTGATGCTCGCGTGGCTGAGCGCGCCCCTGGCGGTGCCGCTGCTCAAGCTCGTGCTCGGGCAGGAGGGCGCGCCGCTCAACCCCGCCCTGGGTGGGACGGCGAGACTCCAGCTCGTGTTCGGGCTGTTGTTCTCGGTGGGGCTGTTCCTGAGGTAGGCGCGATGCGCATCGTGGAAGCGAGCCTCGAGCGGTTGCGCCTGGAGATGGTGCGGCCGCTGAGGACGGCGGCGGGCGTCTACGCGGCCCGCGAGGGCTTCGTGGTGCGGCTGGTGGACGACGCGGGGCGGGTGGGGTGGGGCGAGGCGATGCCCCTGGCGGAGTTCGGGACGGAGACGCCGGAGGCGTGCGAGCGGGTGTTGACCGCGCTGCTCCCGGAGTTGCGAGACGCGGCGGGCCCGCCTCTCCCAGGGCCCTGGGCGGAAGGCGGCGAGGAGCACTTCCCCGCGAATCACCCCGCGGCCCGGCACGCACTGGAGCAGGCGTGTCTGGATCTCCTGGCGCAACGGCGGGGGCTTCCCCTGTGCCAGCTCCTGTCGTCCGGGGCGCGCGCGGAGGTCCACGTCAACGCGCTGCTGGGCGCCGCGTCCCCCGAGGAGCTGGCGCACGAGACGCGGCGGGCGGTGGCCGAGGGGTATGAAACGCTGAAGCTCAAGGTGGCGGGCCGCCCGGTGGAGGAGGACGCCACGCGGTTGTCGGCGGTGCGCGGTGCGGCGGGGGCGGCGCGGGTGCGGATCGACGCGAATGGCGGGTGGACGGAGCCGGAGGCGGAGCACGCGTTGGAGGTGTTGGGCTCGCAGGGCCTCGAGCTGTGCGAGCAGCCCGTGGCGGCCGAGGCGCTCGAGGCCCTGTGCCGGCTGGCCGCGCGGGCGCCGTGTCCCCTGGCGGCGGATGAGTCCCTGGCGCTGCCCGGGGCCGCCCGGAAGCTGCTGACGTCCACGCCCACGGTGCGCCTGCTCGTGTTCAAGCCCATGGTGCTGGGAGGCCTGTTGCCCACGCTCGCCCTGGCGCGCGAGGCGGCCCGCCAGGGCGTGGACGCCTATGTGACGAGCTCGCTCGATGGGGTGATCGCCCGGGCGGGCGCCGCGCATCTGGCGGCGGCGTTGCCGTCGGGGCGATATGCCTCGGGGCTCGGCGTGGGGCACCTGTTCCAGAACGAGCCGGACCGCCACCCATTCCGCCCGATCCGAGGCCGCATCCTGTTGCCGCGGACACCGGGCCAGGGAGTGCATTCATGAAGGGCTCATGTCCCATCCGGGCCGGCGCGCGGACGCGTCCGGACGCGTTGGCGCTCACGTTCGCGGGCCGGCACTGGACGTACGCGGAGATGGACGCCGAGGTGGGCCGGTGGGTGGCCGCGCTCCGGGCTCGCGGCGTGGGGCCGGGAGATCGCGTGGGGGTGTTGTCGACGAACCACGTGGCGCTGGTGCATCTCTTCCTCGCGCTCGGCCGGGTGGGGGCGGTGCTGGCCCCCTTCAACGCGCGGCTCACGTCGGCGGAACTGCGGCCCCTCGTCGAGGACGTGGCTCCCCGGCTCCTCCTGGCGCTCGAGCCGCTCCGGGCCCGCCTCCCGGACGCCGAGCCCCTGGAGTCCTTCGCGGACGCGGTGGGCGAACCTTCGCCCGAGTGCGTCGACCTGGACGACACGTCGCCCCGGGTCATCCTCTTCACCTCGGGCACCACGGGCCGGCCCAAGGGCGCGGTGATCACCGAGGGCAACTTCCGGGCGTCCGCGCGCTGCTCCGCGGCGAACCTGGGTGCGCACCCGGCGCCGCGCTGGCTGGGCACGCTGCCGCTCTTCCACGTGGGGGGCCTCGCGATGCTCACGCGCACCGCCTACGACGGGGGCTGTCTGGTGCTGCGCGAGCGCTTCGCGGTGGACGACACCAACCGGGCACTCGACGAGGAGGGCGTCACCCACGCGAGCTTCGTGGCCACGACGTTGGAGCAGGTGCTGGAGGCGCGCGGGGACAGGCCGGTGCCCGCTTCGTTCCGGTATTCGCTGATTGGCGGAGGACCCGTGCCAGCGCCCCTGCTCGCGCGGGCGAGGGCGGCCGGACTCGGGCCCCTGCAGACGTATGGGCTGACGGAGGCCTGCTCCCAGGTGGCCACCGAGCGTCCGGACGAGGCGGATGGGCACACGGCGGGCCGGGCGCTGCCGGGGCTGGAGCTGCGTGTCGTGGGGCCCTCGGGTGAGCCCCTCGGGGTGGGCGAGGAGGGGGACATCGAGGTGCGCGGTCCCACGGTGATGGCCGGCTACCTGAACCGGCCCGAGGCCACGCGCGAGACGCTGCGGGATGGCTGGCTGCGCACGAAGGACGTGGGCCGGCTGGACGCGCGGGGGCGGCTCACGGTGCTGTCGCGGCGCACGGATCTGATCCTCCGGGGAGGCGAGAACATCTACCCGGCCGAGGTGGAGAAGGTCCTGGCCGACCATCCGGCGGTGCGGGAGGTGGCGGTGGTGGGCGTGCCGGACACGCGCTGGGGCGAGGTGCCGGTGGCCTTCGTGGTGGTGCGCGCGGGCGCCGGGCTGCCCGAGGAGCTCGGCACGTGGTGCCGCGGTTCGCTGGCGGGCTTCAAGGTCCCCGCGCGCTTCCTCTCCATCGACGCCCTGCCACGCAACGCCATGGGTAAGGTGGAGCGCACGGTGCTGCGCGAGCGGGCGCGGGAGGCGTGAGTCACGCCGTGTCGTGCTGCTCCTCATCCGACATGAGCCAGCGCCGCGCCTCCTGCTCGTCCTGGAAGCGGCGCATCATGCGGTACATGCCGCTGGCGCGCGCGATGCGATTGAGCTGGAGCGCGGTGAGCTCGCTGTCGACGAGCTGGGCGAGCCGCCGCATGCCCGCCTCGATGGCGGTCTGTTGCCCCTGACGGAGGATCTCGGCGGCCTCGGGGGAGGCGGCCTTGAGCAGGCGCATGTCGGACAGCACCCGGATGTAGCGGCCCTGAGCGGTCAGCGTCTGGGTCGCCGCGAGCGACTCGGCGATGAACTGCCGCATCTCGTCCTCGCGGATGATGCCCTCCAGCTGCAACTCCACGAGTGCTTGGGCTTCATCGACGCGAATCCGGAACAAGGATTCATCTCCTCTTGAGCAGGGGGGCGGAAGTGGACTTGTACCTGGACTCGTGCTCGCGGACCAGGAAGAGCAAGGGAGGCGGCGGGCGCGAGGGTGGGGGGACCCAGGGCCCGTTTCGGCGGGATTTTGGCTGGTCCCGGGGGGTTGTGGCTAGACTTCGACCCACGGGAGAGCTCAACTCGCTTGGATCAGCCAACCCTCAACAAGTTGCTCACGGTGGGCGTGCAGAACGGCGCCTCGGATATCCATTTCCGGCCGGGTGACCCTCCCATCTACCGGGTCAACGGGGTCCTGCGGCCCTTGAAGATGGAGAAGCTCCACCCGGATCATACCCGCCAGGTGGCGCTCCACGTCATCTCCGACCCGCTCACCAAGACGCAGCTCGACAGCCTGCAGGAGTACGACACCTCGTACGGCCTGCCGGGCGTGGCGCGCTTTCGCGTGAACATCTACCGCCAGCGCGGCACCATCGCCTGCATCCTGCGCATCATCCCGGACGAAATCCCCACCATCGACGGACTGGGGCTGCCGCAGGTGCTCAAGACGATCGCCGGCAATGAGCAGGGGCTGGTGCTCGTCACCGGTGCCGCCGGCTCGGGCAAGAGCTCCACGCTCGCGGCGATGCTCGATCACATCAACCGCACGGAGAACCTGCACATCCTCACCATCGAGGATCCGATCGAGTTCATCCACAAGAACGTCAAGTCCTCCATCTCCCAGCGGGAGATCGGCCCGGACACGGAGAACTTCGCCATCGGGCTGCGCGCCGCGCTGAGGCAGGATCCGGACGTCATCCTCGTGGGCGACATGCGCGACATGGAGACGGTGGACATCGCGCTCAAGGCCTCGGAGACGGGCCGGCTGGTGTTCACCTCCATGCACACGATGGACGCGCCGCGCACCATCAACCGTCTGGTGTCGGTGTTCCCCGCCGAGGAGCAGGCGATGGTGCGCATGCGCCTGGCGGACAGCCTCAAGGCGATCATCTCCCAGCGGCTGTTGCCCCGAGCGGATGGCAAGGGGCGCACCGTGGCGCAGGAGATCCTCGTGCAGACGCCGCAGGTGGAGCAGTTCATCCGCGAGGATCGCGCCCACGAGCTCAAGGAGGTCATCGAGCATGGGGGCGAGCCGTTCGGGATGCAGACCTTCGAGCAGCACCTCAGCCAGCTCTACCAGCAGACGGCCATCACCCTGGAGACGGCCATGAGCGCGGCCCCCCGGCCGGACGAACTGCAGCGCGTGCTCGACTCCGCCTGAGCCCGGGCCCCTACGTCCAGGCCACGGAGTAGGTGCAGCGGGTGGCGCCCTGGTTGCGGCACATCGCGGGCTCCAGGTGCGCCAGCGTGGCCGAGGGCTCATGGAGCCGCGCGAAGGCCAGCAGCAACCCCTCGTCGAAGGCACACGGGTAGGGGCCGGTGCACTCGCAGAGGATCTGCTTGTGGCGGGGGAAGGAGCGCGCCCGGTAGTGGCCGATGCCGTCCTGGAGCTGGCCCGTGTGCTCGGAGAACATCGGCTGGCCGTTGACGGCATGGTTGAGGTGGTACGTCACGTCCAGGTGCTGGAACGCGGAGCGGACGTCGATGCCGGCGGGCATGGCCCGGGCGAACCTCGGGAGCGAGGCCCCCACCTGCCGCAAGGCCACTTCTCCGAAGTCCTTGCGGATCCGCTCGAGCACCCGGAGATGGGCCGTGAGCGGGTACCACGCTTCCGACTCGAACTGGACCAGCCCGTCGGGCCCCGTGGTCCCGATGCTCTCCTCCAGCATGAACCGGCTGGCGAGCCGCCAGAATGAACCGAGCCCCGAGCTGACGATGCTCATGTTCTGGCCCAGGCACTGGATGCGCTCGTCGGTGATGTATCGGCTCATGGTGTCGAAGGGTTCCGACCCGGAGGGTCCGCTCGTTCCGGCGGAAGCGCGTTCCGCTGAGAGCTGAAGGGTACTCTAGGTGTAGATTTCCATCGAGTGCGGGTTTCCCTTCACCAGGTGTCCGCATGAATTCACTCCTGGACGGTGGACGGAAGTCCAGGGCCCCTGCTGGGCGATGGAAGGGGACGGGAGGCATGCACTACAACCCGGGGAATGAGCGGCAGCCGGACCGGCAGTTCATCCACGGAAGGGGCCACGGCTCAGGAGCCGGGGCCCGAGGGCTTCGTCCCCGACGCGCAGGAGCGGGGCGTGCGGCACGCCTATGGGGAGATCGCCGAGGCCTATGAGGCCTTCTTTCCCTCGCTCCAGCGCTACGAGGGGCGGGTGGAGCGCTTCCTCGCGGAGACAGTGACTCCGGGGGCGAGGGTGCTCGACATGGGGTGTGGGCCGGGGCTGCTCACGCGGGCTTTGCCGCCGGACGTGGAGGTGGTGGGCCTGGATCTCTCGCCGGAGATGCTGGAGGTGGCGCGGCGGGGCCGGCCTCATGGGACGTACCGGCCGCACAGCTACCGGGAGCCGATCACCGGGGAGGAGGGCCGCTTCGGGGTGGCCCTGGCGGTGGGGTGCCTGGACTTCTGCGAGGACCTGCCCCGGACCCTGGGCCACCTGGCGAGGGCGCTGGCCCCGGGGGGGAGGCTGCTCTTCACGGTGCTGGAGCGCCGGCCGGGGCTCGAGGCCCACGAGGAGGCGAGCTGGCGGCTGCCGGAGGCGGATCCCCCGGTGACCCTGTATTTCTGGTCTTTTGCCTTCGTGGCCCGGGCCCTGGAGGAGGTGGGACTGGTGCCCCTGCGCTACCAGCACGCGCCGGGTTGGCTGCGACTCATGGACGAGCGGGTGATGCACTTCGGGTGGTGGGAGGTGGCGCGGACTGGCTCCGATAAGTCAGGACGTTCGGCGGGCAGCCAAACTCCTTGACGCCAGGGGCCAGAGGCGCAAAGCATCCGCCGCCCTTAAGTCCCCCTCATTTCCTCATCATCAGGAGCTTCGTCCATGGCGCCTCCGAGCGGCGAGAAGATCACCCTGCAGAACGGCAAGCTGACCGTGCCGAACAACCCCATCGTCCCCTACATCGAGGGTGACGGCACCGGCCGCGACATCTGGCGCGCCTCGCAGAACGTCTTCGACGCGGCGGTGGAGAAGGCCTACGGCGGCAAGAAGAAGATCTCCTGGTTCGAGGTGCTCGCCGGCGAGAAGGCCTTCAAGACGGTCAACAACTGGCTGCCCGACGAGACCGTGACGGCGTTTCGCGAGTACCTGGTGGGCATCAAGGGCCCGCTGACGACGCCGGTGGGCGGCGGCATCCGCTCGCTCAACGTGGCGCTGCGCCAGCTGCTCGACCTGTACGTGTGCCTGCGCCCCGTGCGCTACTTCAAGGGCGTGCCCAGCCCCGTGAAGACCCCCGAGAAGGTCGACATGGTCATCTTCCGGGAGAACACCGAGGACATCTACGCGGGCATCGAGTTCGAGGCGGGCTCGGCCCAGGCCGCCAAGGTGCTGGAGATCCTCAAGAAGGAGTTCCCCAAGGAGTTCGGCAAGATCCGCTTCCCCCAGGACGTGGGTCTGGGCGTCAAGCCCGTGTCGAAGGAAGGCACCGAGCGCCTCATCCGCGCCGCCATCGAGTACGCCCTGGTGGAGAAGCGCAAGAGCGTCACCTTCGTGCACAAGGGCAACATCATGAAGTTCACCGAGGGCGCCTTCCGCAAGTGGGGCTACGAGCTCGCGGCGCGCGAGTACGGTGACAAGGTCTACACGTGGGATCAGTGGGAGGCCACCAAGGCCGCCAAGAACGAGGAGGCCGCCAACGCCGAGCAGAAGGCGGCGCTCGCCTCGGGCAAGATCCTCATCAAGGACTCCATCGCGGACATCACCCTGCAGCAGGTGCTCACGCGTCCGGACGAGTTCGACGTCATCGCCACGCTCAACCTCAACGGTGACTACCTGTCCGACGCGCTCGCCGCGCAGGTGGGCGGCATCGGCATCGCGCCGGGCGGCAACATCAACTACCTGACCGGCCACGCCGTGTTCGAGGCCACCCACGGCACCGCGCCCAAGTACGCGGACCTGGACAAGGTGAACCCGGGCTCGGTCATCCTCTCGGGCGAGATGATGCTGCGCCACATGGGCTGGAACGAGGCGGCCGACCTCATCATCAAGGGCATGGACAAGGCCATCGGCAGCAAGACCGTCACCTACGACTTCGCCCGCCTGATGAACCAGGAGAAGCAGAGCGGCGTGACCGAGGTGAAGTGCTCGGAGTTCGGCCAGGCCATCATCAAGAACATGTAGTCGTCACGAGGAGACAAACCACATGGCTCACACCAAGAAGAAGATCGGCCTCATCGGCGGTGGTCAGATCGGTGGCAACCTGGCCCTGCTCGCGGTGCAGAAGCAGCTCGGCGACGTCATCCTCTACGACATCCCCGCGGCCGAGGGTCTGGTCAAGGGCAAGGCGCTGGACATCAACCAGCTCTCCGCGGTGGACGGCTACGACTGTCGCGTCACCGGCACCACGGACTGGAAGGACGTGGCGGGCGCGGACGTGGTGATCATCACCGCGGGCGTGCCGCGCAAGCCGGGCATGACGCGCGAGGACCTGCTCGACGTCAACCTGAAGATCATGCGGGACGTGGCGGGCAACATCAAGCAGCACTGCCCCGACGCCTTCGTCATCAACGTGGCCAACCCGCTGGACGCCATGGTGTACGCGCTCCAGAAGATCTCCGGCCTGCCCTCGAACAAGGTCGTGGGCATGGCGGGCGTGCTCGACACCAGCCGCTTCAAGTTCTTCGTCGCCGAGGCGCTCAACACCTCCATCCGCGACGTGGAGGCGCTGGTGCTCGGCGGCCACGGTGACGACATGGTGCCGCTGGTTCGCCACAGCACCGTGGGCGGCGTGCCCCTCACCCAGCTCATCGCCAAGGACAAGCTGGACGCCATCATCGACCGCACCCGCAAGGGCGGCGCCGAGCTGGTGGGCCTGTACAAGACGGGCAGCGCCTACTTCGCGCCCGCCGCCAGCTCCATCGCCATGGCCGAGAGCTTCCTGCTCGACCGCAAGCGCGTGCTCCCGGCCGCCGCCATGCTCAATGGCGAGTACGGCATCAACGGCGTCTTCTTCGGCGTGCCGGTGCAGATCGGCGCGGGCGGCGTGGAGAAGATCCACACCGTGGAGCTCAACGAGGCGGAGAAGGCCGAGCTGGCCCGCTCCTATGACTCGGTGAAGAAGACCGTCGAGAGCGTCAAGCTGTAATTGCCGCGCGCCGTCGCTCCGCCTGGCTGCTCCCGTGGGACGAAGTGTCCCGCGAGGGGATTGGGCGGAGCGCGGCTGATGCCGGTGATGGAGCGCGCTTATTCTCCGTGATCCGGTAATCTTTGCGGCTTGCTGAATCCACCAGTTAACTTGCCGTAGCACTGCACCGAGAGGTCCGGTTTCCCGCGCCCGCGAAGACGGGCAGGCGGCGCCGGCGTGTGACCCGGCGACGGGATCTCGGGGACACCAAGGAGACGCAGCATGGCAGCAGCAGCGCGATTCACGGTGGTGGGCGGCGGACTCGCCGGGCTGATGACCACCATCAAGCTGGCCGAAGCGGGGCACCAGGTCGACATCCTGTCGCTCGTGCCGGTCAAGCGTTCCCACTCGGTCTGCGCCCAGGGAGGCATCAACGGCGCGGTGAACACGAAGGGGGAGGGTGACAGCCCGGACATCCACGTGAAGGACACGCTGCGCGGCGGAGACTTCCTCGCCGAGCAGGTCTCCGTGAAGGGCATGTGCTACGCGGCCCCCGGCATCATCTACCTGCTGGATCGCATGGGGGTGACGTTCAACCGCACGCCCGAGGGTCTGCTCGACTTCCGCCGCTTCGGCGGCACGCTCCACCACCGCACCGCCTTCGCGGGCGCCACCACCGGCCAGCAGCTGCTCTACGCGCTGGACGAGCAGGTGCGCCGCTGGGAGTCCGAGGGCCGCGTCACCAAGTACGAGTACTGGGAGTGGCTCGGCACGGTGAAGGACGGCTCGGGCCGGTGCATCGGCAGCGTGGCCATGGACCTGCGCACCAACGAGATCCGCACCTTCCCCGCCGAGGCCGTGTGCCTGGCCACCGGCGGTCCGGGCATCGTGTTCGGCCGCTCCACCAACTCCATCATCAACACGGGCACCGCCGCGGGCCGTGCGTACATGGAGGGGGCCATCTACGCCAACGGCGAGTTCATCCAGGTGCACCCCACCTCCATCCCGGGTGAGGACAAGCTGCGCCTGATGAGCGAGTCGGTGCGTGGCGAGGGCGGCCGCGTGTGGGTGCCGCGCAAGAAGGGCGACGTGCGCGATCCCCGGCAGATCCCCGAGAGCGAGCGCTTCTACTTCCTCGAGGAGAAGTACCCCAAGTACAAGAACCTCGTGCCGCGCGACGTGGCCACGCGCGAGATCTTCACCGTGTGCCGCGAGCTGGGCCTGGGCATCGGCGGCCGCGACGCCGTGTTCCTGGACGTCACGCACATCCCCGCGGCCAAGCTCACCGAGAAGCTCGGCGGCGTGATGGAGATCTACGAGAAGTTCGTGGGCGATGATCCGCGCCACGTGCCCATGCAGATCTTCCCGGGCATGCACTACTCGATGGGCGGCCTGCACGTGTCCTTCGAGGCGGACTCGAAGACGCAGACGCCGCTGGTGGGCAGCCCCGTCAACCACACCACGCGCATCCCCGGCCTGTACGCCGCGGGCGAGGCCGAGTACGCCTACCACGGCGCCAACCGCCTGGGCGCCAACTCGCTCCTGTCCTGCATCTACGCCGGCATGCTCAGCGGCCCGGCCATGGCGTCGTTCGCCAAGAGCCAGGCCAAGAGCGCCACCGACGCGGACCTGCAGAAGCACTTCGCCGAGGCGAAGAAGTTCTGGGAGGAGCGCTTCGCCTCCATCAAGAAGATGGACGGCAAGGAGAACGCGTACGGGCTCACCAAGGAGCTCGGCGACATCATGACGGAGAACGTCACCGTCGTGCGCTACAACGACCGGCTCCAGAAGACGCTGGATCGGATCCGCGAGTTCAAGGATCGCTGGAAGAACCTCAACGCGCTGGACACGGGCAACGTGGCCAACCGCAGCATCTCCTACGCCAACCAGCTCTGGAACATGTTCGAGCTGGCCGAGGTCATCACCAAGAGCGCGCTGATGCGCGACGAGAGCCGCGGCGCCCACTACAAGCCGGACTTCTCGCTGCCCGAGCCCGCCACGAAGGACCCCACGCAGGACGCCAACTGGATGGGGCTGTGGAAGAAGCGCCACGAGAAGTGGGCCAAGGCGACGCTGGCTTCCTATTCGCCCGAGTCGCCGCAGATCAGCTACGAGGACATCCCCACGCCCGTGCTCGACCCCGAGCCGCGCTGGTACGCCTGAGCAGAGAGGGAACGACATGGACCACGCGAACACGACGCAAGCGCCTGTCAGCACCACGACCAAGCACGTCACCTTCCGCATCTGGCGCCAGGACGGTCCGGATCAGCAGGGGCACTACGACGAGTTCCGCATCGCCTACCGCCCGGGAGCCAACGTCGTCTCCTGTCTCATGGAGATCCAGCGCAACCCCGTCACCACCGACGGGCGCAAGGTGGCCCCAGTCATCTGGGACGCCGCGTGCCTGGAAGAGGTGTGCGGCAGCTGCGCCATGAACATCAACGGCCGGGTGCGCATGGCGTGCTCCGCGCTCATCGATCGCATCGTCGGCAACGGCGAGCCCATCATCACGCTCGAGCCGATGAAGAAGTTCCCCGTCTCGCGCGACCTGTCGGTCAACCGCGATCGCATGTTCGAGGCGCTCAAGCGCGTCAAGGGCTGGGTCCCCATCGACGGCACCCACAACCTGGGCCCCGGCCCGCGCCAGTCTCCGGCGGACCACTCGGTGATGTACAAGCTGTCCACGTGCATCACGTGCGGCAGCTGCCTCGAGGCGTGCCCGCAGGTGACGATCGACAACGACTTCATCGGCGCGGCCGCCATCAGCCAGGCGCGGCTGTTCAACATGAACCCCACGGGCAAGATGAACTCCGAGGAGCGCGTGCGCGGGCTCATGGGCCCCGGCGGCATCCAGGACTGTGGCAAGGCGCAGAACTGCGTGAAGGTGTGCCCCAAGGAGATCCCGCTCACCACCTCCATCGCGGTGATGAACCGCGAGGTGACCAAGCAGATCATCAAGGACATCTTCTTCAATCAGGAAGGCGACAAGAAGGCGACGGGCGGTCCGGGCTAGCGCCCACGTGTCAGCTCGCCGTATTTATTCCGAGGCTCCGTGTCTGGCGTGATTCGCCGGGCCGGAGCCTCGGTGTTTTCCCGTCCGCCAGAGCAGGGCACTTGACACTCGGGCCTTGCCAAGCGGGCCATTCTGCGCGAGAGAGGCAGCCGTCCCGGGGGGCTGGCTCCCGGCGGCCAGTCTCGCGTTATTCCGCGTCACCCGGAGCTTCGATGAAGATCCACGAGTACCAGGGCAAGGAACTCTTCCGGAAGTATGGGGTCCCCACGCCGCGAGGCATCCTCGCGAACACTCCCGACGAGGCCGAGAAGGCCGCGAAGGAGTTGGGCACCTCGGTGGTCGTCGTGAAGGCCCAGATTCACGCGGGCGGCCGCGGCAAGGGCGGCGGCGTGAAGCTGGCCAAGAGCCCCGCCGAGGCGAAGCAGCTCGCCCAGCAGATGCTCGGCATGAAGCTCAAGACGATCCAGACCGGGCCCGAGGGCCAGACGGTCAACAAGGTCTACATCGAGGAGGGCCTGGCCATCGGTCAGGAGCTGTACCTCGGCGTGACGCTGGATCGCGCCACCTCGCGCATCACCTTCATGGCCTCCCGCGAGGGTGGTGTGGAGATCGAGGAAGTGGCCGAGAAGCACCCGGAGAAGATCCTCCGCGAGGCGGTGGACCCCATCGCGGGCTTCCAGGACTTCCAGGGCCGCAAGCTGGCCTTCGGCCTGGGACTCACCGGCCCCACGGTGAACAAGTTCGTGCAGTTCTGCTCCGCGCTCTACCGCGTGTACACCGAGGCGGACGCGTCGCTGGTGGAGATCAACCCGCTGGTCATCACCAAGGATGGCGGCGTGGTGGCGCTCGACGCGAAGGTGGACTTCGAGGAGAACGCGCTCTACCGGCACAAGGATCTGCTCGCCTATCGCGACATGGCGGAGGAGGAGCCGCGCGAGACCCAGGCCAAAGAGTGGGACCTGGCCTACATCGCGCTGGACGGCAACATCGGCTGCATGGTGAACGGCGCGGGTCTGGCCATGGCCACCATGGACACCATCAAGCTGGTGGGCGGCGCCCCGGCCAACTTCCTCGACGTGGGCGGTGGCGCGAGCAAGGAGAAGGTGACGGCGGCCTTCAAGCTCATCCTCGCCGATCCGCAGGTCAAGGCGGTGCTCGTCAACATCTTCGGCGGCATCATGAAGTGCGACATCATCGCCGAGGGCATCATCGCCGCGGCGAAGGAAGTGCAGCTGAAGATCCCGCTCGTGGTCCGGCTCGAGGGCACCAACGTGCAGCAGGGCAAGGACTTGTTGAGCAACTCCGGCCTCGCCATCACCCCCGCCGACAACCTCCGCCAGGCCGCCGAGAAGGCCGTCGCCGCGGTGAAGTAGTTCCAGGCAGAGAAAGGTCAAGCCATGAGCATCCTCGTCAACAACGACACGAAGGTCCTCTGCCAGGGCATCACCGGCTCGGCGGGCTCGTTCCACTCCAAGCAGATGCTGGAGTACGGCACCAAGCTGGTCGGCGGTGTGACGCCGGGCAAGGGCGGCACCGACTTCGAGGGCAAGGTCCCCGTGTTCAACACGGTGGCCGACGCGGTGAAGCAGACCGGAGCGAACACCTCGGTCATCTTCGTGCCGCCCCCCTTCGCCGCGGACTCCATCATGGAGGCCGCTGACGCGGGCATCTCCCTCATCATCACCATCACCGAGGGCATCCCCGTCAACGACATGGTGAAGGCCAAGCGCTACATCCAGGGCAAGCCGGGCGTGCGCCTCATCGGTCCCAACTGCCCCGGCGTCATCACCCCGGGCGCCAAGTGCAAGATCGGCATCATGCCGGGCCACATCCACAAGCCGGGCCGCATCGGCGTGGTGTCGCGCTCGGGCACGCTGACGTACGAGGCCGTGTACCAGCTCACCCAGCTGGGCCTGGGCCAGTCCACCGCGGTGGGCATCGGCGGCGACCCGGTCAACGGCACGGACTTCGTGGACGTGCTCAAGCTCTTCAATGACGACCCGGAGACGGACGCGGTCATCATGATCGGCGAGATCGGCGGCAACGCCGAGGAGGCCGGTGCCGAGTACGTGGCGCGCGAGTTCAAGAAGCCCATCGCGGGCTTCATCGCCGGCCAGTCGGCTCCTCCGGGCAAGCGCATGGGCCACGCGGGCGCCATCATCTCCGGCGGCAAGGGCACGGCGTCCGAGAAGATCAAGGCCATGGAGGCCGCGGGCTTCCTCATGGCCGCCAGCCCCGCCGAGCTGGGCACCACGCTGCAGGAGGCCATCAAGCGCGGTCCTCCGAAGAAGAGCCGCTAGTTCCCCCCGTTTTTCCACGTCACAACGAGGAGCCAAGAACCATGGCCATCGAGCGTACGCTGTCCATCATCAAGCCCGACGGGCTTCAGAAGGGCGTCATCGGCAAGATCATCTCCCGCTTCGAGGAGAAGGGTCTCAAGCCGGTCGCCATCCGCCTGCAGCACCTGTCGCAGGCGCAGGCCGAGGGGTTCTACGCCGTCCACAAGGCGCGTCCCTTCTTCAAGGACCTGGTGAGCTTCATGATCTCCGGCCCCGTCGTCCTGATGGTGCTCGAGGGTGAGAACGCCGTCACGGCCAACCGTGATCTCATGGGCGCCACCAACCCGGCCAACGCGGCCCCCGGCACCATCCGCCGCGACTTCGCCACCAGCATCGACCAGAACACGGTGCACGGCTCGGACAGCCTGGAGAACGCGAAGAACGAGATCGCGTACTTCTTCCGCGAGACCGAGATCCACGGCTACGAGTACTCCGGCAAGAAGTAGTCCCGCTGGGCCTCGATGAGAGGCCCCGTGGACTTCGAGGCCCGGCTCCCGCGCGCAGCTTCGCGGGGACCGGGCCTTCGTCTTTCAGGAGAAGAAGATCTCGGCGAGGAAGGGCGCGAGCGACGTCCACGCGCGGCGCGAGGCCTTCTCGCTGTACAGGATGCCCGAGGCGGGATCATTGGCGAACGGCGCCATGAAGGCGTGCATGGTTCCGCCGTACGCGTGCACCTGCCAGTCCGCCTTGCACCGGGTGAGCTCGCGGCCCAGGGCCACCACGTCCTCCGGCAGCGCCATGGGATCGTCCCACCCGTGGAAGACCATGACCTTGGCCTTGATCTCCGTCTCCGCGAGATCCGCGGGGCGGCCGAGCAGGCCATGGAAGCTCGCCACGCCCCGCACGTCCGCGCCCGTGCGCGCCAGGTCCAGGACGCACAGCCCTCCGAAGCAGAACCCGATCGCGGCCACCCGGTTGGCGTCTACCTCGGGCTGGTTCCGGACGGTCTCGACGGTCTTCAGGATGCGGTCGCGCAGCGTCGCCCGGTCCGACACCAGGGGAGTCATGAGCGCCCGACACTCGTCGGGTGTCGTACCTCTCAGGCCCTTGCCGTAGAGATCACAGGCAAAGCCCGCATATCCCCAATCGGTGAGCTTCTTGGCGAAGTCGAGCTGAGCCTCGCTGCGGCCCTCCCACCCGTGGAAGACCAGGACGGCGGGACGCTTGCCCTCGCGGTGGCCGTCGTAGGCCAGCACGCCCTCGAAGGTCTTGTCGCCATGGATGTATTCGACTGCACGGGTGCCGATGCTCATGGTGTGTGTCCCTCCGTCGTGCCAGGGCCGCCCGTGACGCGACGGGGGCCGGAACGAGCGAGGATAGATCCAGGGCGGGGAAGGGAACGAGCCCTCCTTTGACTCCACCGGCCTGGTTGTGGGAAGTGGCTCCTACACCTCTCCGTTGGAACCATGATGACGCCGACAGAGCCCGCCAGCGCCACCGTCGACACCGCCGCTCCGCCCGTGCCCGCGCCCACCCCGGCCGCCACGCCGCGCACGGAGGTCTCCAGCCTTACCCTGGAGGGGCTCACCCGCTTCCTCACCGAGCAGCTCGGCGAGCGCGCCTTCCGCGCCGGCCAGCTCTACCGGTGGATCCACCAGCGCGGTGCCACCTCGTTCGACGAGATGACCGACCTGTCCAAGGCCCTGCGCGAGAAGCTCAAGGCCCGCGCGGAGATCGTCCCCCTCGTCAAGGACGCCGAGCAGCGCTCGGTGGACGGCACCATCAAGTACCGCTGGAAGACCCGGGACGGCCGCTACATCGAGTCCGTCTACATGCCCTCCGAGGACCGCAAGACGCTGTGCGTGTCCACCCAGGTGGGCTGCGCCATGGCGTGCACCTTCTGCATGACGGGCACGCTCGGCCTCAAGCGCAACCTCTCCCCGGGGGAGATCGTCGCCCAGGTGCACGCGGTCAACCGCGAGGTGCGCAAGAACGAGGGCCTGGAGACCCTGCGCCCGCTCTCCAACCTGGTCTTCATGGGCATGGGCGAGCCCCTGCACAACTTCGAGAACCTGAAGACGGCGCTCTCCATCCTCCAGTCCCAGGACGGACCCAACTTCAGCCACCGCCACATCACCGTGTCCACCGTGGGCCTCGTGCCGATGATCGAGCGCTTCGGGCAGGAGACGGACGTGAAGCTCGCCATCTCCCTCAACGCGAGCACCGACGAGCAGCGCTCCAAGACGATGCCCGTCAACCGCAAGTGGAACATCGCCGCGCTGCTCGACGCCTGCCGCAAGTTCCCCCTGCGCCAGGGCCGCCGCATCACCTTCGAGTACGTGCTCCTGCGCGACTTCAACGACTCGGACGAGGACGCCGCGCGCCTCATCCAGCTGCTCGACGGCATCCCCGCCAAGGTCAACCTCATCCCCTACAACGAGAACCCCGGCCTGGGCTTCCAGACGACCATGGACGAGCGCGCCGAGCGCTTCCGGGAGCTGCTCTGCGCGGGGCACGTGGCGGCCTTCATCCGGCAGAATCGGGGCCGGGACATCGCCGGCGCCTGTGGCCAGCTGGCCAACCGGGGAGGGGAGAGCCCCTCGGAAACGCCGCAAAGCCCCGAGCTTCCTTGACAATCCGCTCGTGGGGGCGTTAAGAGCGCCCCCCTCCAAGCTGATCACCTTCTCGTCTCACCTTCAGTTTTCACCTGGAGCATCAGAAATGGCCGTTGTCCTCCGTCTCGCCCGCGCGGGCGCCAAGAAGAAGCCGTACTACCACGTGGTGGCCACCGACTCCCGCAACCCCCGGGACGGCAAGTTCATCGAGGCCGTGGGCGCCTACGATCCGAACCAGAACCCGGCCAAGGTGGAGTTCGACGCGGAGCGTCTGGAGTACTGGCTCAAGAGCGGCGCGCTGCCCTCCGAGACCGTTGGCGAGCTCATCAAGCGCCACAAGCGCACCGCCGCCGCCACCCCCGCTTCCTAGTCCCTCCCGGGGCTGAGTCGACAGCGTGGAGCAACTCATCCTCTATCTGGTGCGGGCCCTGGTCGATCACCCCGATCAGGTCGGCCTGCGCGCGTCCGAGGTGGACGGGGCCCAGCTCTATGAGCTGAAGGTCTCCCCCGAGGACGTGGGCAAGGTCATCGGCCGTGACGGGCGCACCGTGGGCGCCCTCCGGACGCTGCTCGGCGCCGCGGGGCAGAAGCAGGGCCAGAAGGTCCGTCTGGAAATCCAGGACGACCGGCGCCTGCCCCAGGCCGCCCCCACCGCCTCTCCCGAGGGACAGTGAGCCTCAAGCCTCATCTCGAGATGGGCTACGTGGCCCGCGCCCATGGTCTCAAGGGCGAGGTGGCCGTGCGGCCCTTCGATCCCGCCTCCGAGTCGCTCGATTATGTCGAGCGCGTGCTCGTGCGCACCCGCGCGGGCCAGGAGCGGCTGTTGCGCATCGAGTCCGTGCGGCCCACCCCCAAGGAGACCCTCGTGGTCTTCGAGGACGTGGAGCGCCGCGAGGACGCCGAGGCCCTGGTGGGCGCCACCGTGCTCGTCTTCCGCGAGGACCTCGAGCCTCCCGAAGAGGACGAGTACTTCCAGGGTGACCTGGTGGGCCTCACCGCGGTGGACGAGGCCGGCAACGTGCTCGGCCGCGTGGAGGAGCTCTGGGACACCGGGGAAGTGCCCAACCTGGTGATCCGCGCCGAGGGCCGTGAGGAACTCGTCGTGCCCTTCGCCGACGACTTCGTCTCCACCGTGGACATCCCGGGCGGACGGCTCGTGGTGAAGCCTCCGGAGTACCTGGAGGCGGGCGGAGGCGGACCGGAAGAGGAGGCGTGATGTACCCCGTGGAGGTGCTCACCCTCTTTCCCGACAGTGTCCTGGGCTACCTGGGCGCGAGCATCCTCGGCAAGGCGCGCGAGAAGGGTCTGCTGGGCGTCACCGTCACGCACATCCGCGACTACGCCGAGGGCAAGCACCGCGTCACCGACGATGCCCCCTACGGCGGCGGCGCGGGCATGGTGATGAAGCCCGAGCCCCTGGTGGCCGCGCTCGAGGCCGCCCGGAGCCGCGCTCCCGCGGGCGCGAAGGCCCTGCTGATGAGTCCTCGCGGTCCGACGTTCACCCAGGCCCGGGCACGTGAGCTCGCCCGGGAGCCGGGGTTGATCCTCGTGTGTGGCCGCTACGAGGGAGTGGACGAGCGCGTGATGCCCTTCCTGGATGGAGAGGTGTCGCTCGGCGACTTCATCCTCACCGGGGGCGAGGTGGCCGCCCTGGCCGTGGTGGACGCCGTGGCGCGGCTGCTGCCCGGGGTGCTCGGCAACGAGTCCTCCAGTGTCACCGAGAGCTTCGAGGAGAACCTCCTCGAGCATCCACACTACACCCGGCCTCCCTCCTTCCGGGGCGCCGAGGTGCCCGCCGTGCTCCAGTGTGGAGATCACGCGAGGATCGCCCGCTGGCGGCGCTGGCACGCGCTGCGGCTCACCCAGCAGCGGCGGCCGGATCTGTTCGCTCGCCTGGAGCTGGGCAAGGCGGACGTGAAGCTGTTGCAGAAGAAAGAGGAGGAGTTGTAGTCCTTCCGCTGGTTTCCAGTGCCGGGTGGTGCTTTGCGGGCTTGTCCGCCCCCCGGCTCTCTGGTAGGACGGCCCGCTCTCAAGTTTTCGTACCGCCAGTCCAAGCTTTTCTGGAGTGAGTCATGCGTCGCAGCGCTATCGAGTACGTGGAGGCCAAGAACCTCCGTCAGGACGTCACCGCTTTCCAAACGGGTGACTCGGTTCGAGTTCACTGGAAGATCAAGGAAGGCGACAAGGAGCGCGTGCAGGCCTTCGAGGGTCTCGTGATCCGCAAGACGCGGGGCTACAACCGCGCCACCTTCACCGTGCGCAAGGTGTCCTTCGGCGTCGGCGTGGAGCGCATCTTCCCGGTGCACAGCCCCCGCTACGAGAAGATCGAGGTCCTCACCCGC
Organism: Cystobacter fuscus; assembly: GCF_044360685.1. GTDB lineage: Bacteria > Myxococcota > Myxococcia > Myxococcales > Myxococcaceae > Cystobacter > Cystobacter fuscus_C. Next base: position 5,427,341 of record NZ_CP043491.1, read on the forward strand.
GGTCACGTCAACCGCAACCGCCTCTTCTACATCCGCAACCTCAAGGGCAAGGCCTCCCGCGTGGAGAGCCAGGAGGACGCGGAGATGCGCCGCGCCGCCAAGGCCCACCAGGCCAAGGCCTGAGTCGACTCCGGCCTGCTCGGCCGGTCTCTTTCTGGGGAGCGCCCTTTTTCAGGGACGCTCCCTTTTTTCATATCCGCACGCGCTAGAATGGGGGGCGCATGCACTTCGTTGAGCTTGCTGTCCAGAATGTCCGGGGATTCTCCCCCGCCGGCCGTTTCGCCTTGAAGACCGGGTACTTCGTGCTCAAGCCGCCCACGGCGGAGCCGAGTCCGCTGGCCGGGTTGTCGCTCGCGCTGCTCTACGCGGATGGCCGCGGTGGGGACGCGGCCTTCTCCGCCACCGCGCAGAAGCCGGGCAAGGGCGCCTTGACGTTCGTGGGGCAGGACACGCTCACCTACCGCGTGCTGCGGGAGATGGGCGGAGGGGGCACGCTGCACCGGCTCAACCCCACCACGAAGCAGCCCGAGCTCGTGACGCAGGACACCGGCGAGGCCAATCAGTTCCTCCGCGGCCAGGTGGGGCTGCCGCCGCGCACCACTTTCGAACAGCTCTTCACCCTTCAGGCCGCGCAGCTGCCCTCGCGTCGGCCCCGCTCTGGCGGACGCACGATGTCCACCCCGGGCATGCCCGCCGCCCGGACGCTGTCCTCCCCCGGCATGCCCGCCGTGCGGACGGCTTCCTCGCCGGGCCTCGCCGCCGCGCAGTCGGTGCTGCCCGCCTCGGACATCCCCGCCGCGGAAGCCAAGCAGCGCGAGTTGGAGAAGGAGCTCGTGCTCTGCAAGGAGGTGGACAACCTCCAGTTCGAGGTGGATGGACTCAACTCCCAGGTCTTCAGCCTGGAGTCGAAGCTGCGCAGCACCGAGCCGCTCAAGGAGAAGCTGCGCGAGGCGGAGGCGCTGTGGAACGCCGAGCCCACCCCCGAGTCCATGGGCCTGCCCGCGGACATCGTCGCGCGCGCCGAGCGCTATGGCCGGGTCCTCGCCCGGCGGGACGAGGCGCTCGCGCGGCTGTTGTCCGAGAAGGACGTGGCCGACGAGGAGGCCGCGCGTCTGCCCGACGTGCAGCCCCTGGTGCGCAACCGCAACTTCTGGATCGCCGTGGGCGTGGGCGTGGCGTGCCTCATCGCCAGCTTCTTCGTGCCCAAGACGGTCCGCTACGTGGCGCTGTTGGACGTGCCCGCCTTCGGCTTCGCCGCCGTGCTCGCCCTGCGCTACGTGGAGGAGTTGCAGGACAAGGATCGAGTGGAGCGCCGGGGCGAGATGTTCGCCGCGCGCGAGAAGAAGATCGCCGAGGAGTTCGAGGCCGAGGCGGGCCCCGTGCGCAAGGCCATGGAGGTGTTCGACGTGGACACCCCCCAGGACATCCCCCCGCGCCTGCAGCGCCGCGAACAGCTCGGCGCCACCGTGGCCGAGCTGCGCACGCAGCTCATCTCCCAGGAGAAGCACCCGGACTTCATCGACGCCGGCAACCAGCTGCCCATCATCCGCCAGCAGATCGAGCTGCTCAACGCACAGATCGAGCAGAAGGGCTCCTTCGTGCGCGACCTGCGCGAGGTGGAGCGCGAGCTGAGCCGGGTCAAGGACTCCATCGCGCTCGCGCGCAATCCGCACCTGGCCGGGGGCGTCGTGCCGGGCATGGAGACGGCCGCCCACGGTACGCAGGCCCTGGAGGATCCCTCGCCCCAGTTGCTGGGGCTCACCGGGGATCTGCTCGCCACGGACATCCAGGCCGTCATGGGGCTCGCCCGGGAGCGGTGCGTGCAGTACTTCAGCGCGCTCACCGAGCGCCGCTACACCGGGGTGGAGTGGGACCGGGACGGACGTACCTCCGTGATCGGCGCCTCGGGCCGGCGCCTGCCGCTGAGTGAGCTGCCTCCGCGCGAGGTGGATCTCTTCTTCCTGAGCCTCCGGCTGACGTTGGTGGAGAAGGTGTCCGCCCGCGTGAAGCTGCCGCTCATCGTCGAGGACGCCTTCATCGGCGTGGATGAGTCCCGGCTGCCACTGCTCGGCCGGATGCTCAAGCACCTGGGCACGCTCACGCAGGTGCTCCACGTCACGCCGCTCGCGGGCTTCCCGCAGTTGTCGGACGGGACTGTCAATCTGTAGGGCACGAGGTCCGAGGGCGGGGCCGCCGGGGAGGGTGGGGATGGAGCGGGACGGGACGAGGGGCGAGCGCAAGCAGTACGGCGACGAGGGCGAGGAGACGGCGGTGCGCTTCCTGGAGACTCAGGGCTACCGGGTGCGGGCGCGCAACTACGCGTGCCGCCACGGAGAGCTGGACGTGGTGGCCGAACGCGGGGATACCGTGTGCTTCGTGGAGGTGCGGATGCGCTCCACGGCGGTGTGGGGAGATCCTTCCCACACGGTGTCCTTCGCCAAGCAGCGCAGGGTGGTGAAGGCGGCGATGCACTACCTGATGGCGCACGGGGTGCGCGATCGGGAGCTGCGCTTCGATGTCATCTCGGTGGTGGGCCGCGGCGAGCGCGCGACGGTGGAGCACCTGCCGGGCGCCTTCGACGCCGGCATGTGAGGCTGTCGATGTCGGGAACGCTCTATCTGGTGGCCACGCCCATCGGGAACCTGGGGGATGTGTCCTCGCGGGCGCTCGAGACGCTGCGGCAGGTGGCCTTCGTGGCCTGCGAGGACACGCGGCACTCGCGCGTGTTGTTGGAGCACTTCGGCATCGCCGCGGACACGGTGAGCCTGCCCGCCTTCGCCGAGGGCCAGCGCGCCGGCCGCATCCTGGATCGGCTGGTGGCCGGCGAGGACTGCGCGCTGGTGACGGACGCGGGCAGCCCCGGCATCAGCGACCCGGGCGAGAAGCTGGTGGCCGAGGCGCTCGAGCGCGGCGTGAAGGTGGTGCCCGTGCCCGGCCCCACGGCGCTGGTGGCGGCCTTGAGTGCCTCGGGTCTGCCCACCGGGCGCTTCCACTTCCTGGGCTTCCTGCCGCGCAAGGGCCCCGAGCGCCAGGCCATGCTGGAAGAGGTGGCCCCCCTGTCCGCCACGATTGCCCTCTACGAGTCCCCGCGCCGGCTCGCCGAGACGCTCATGGACTTGCGCGACGCGCTGGGCGAGCGGCGCGCGGTGGTGGCGCGCGAGCTGACCAAGGTGCACGAGGAGTTCGCCCGCGGCACGCTCACTTCGTTGGGCGAGCGCTACGCGGCCGAGGAGCCTCGGGGCGAGGTGGTGGTGTTGGTGGAGGGACGTACCGGCGAGCACCGCTGGAGCGAGGAGGAACTGCTGCGCGCGCTGGAGGCGGGGCTCGGCCGGGGCGACAAGCTCAAGCCCCTGAGCACCGAGCTGGCCCGCCGCGCCGGTTGGTCCGGTCAGGACGTGTACCGGCTCGGACTCGGGCTGAAGAAGCGCTGAGGCGCAGCGCTCTCAGAAGGTGAAGTTGATCGTCGCGGTGAAGTGCAGATCCCGGCTCCCGACGGCGTAGAAGCGCCCCCCGGGCTGATCCCAGACGGGGTTGAAGTTGGGATTCCGGTCGACGTCGGAGTCCGCCTGGCCGTTGTTGTCCTCGTCCCGGCCCACGGACTCGGCCGTGAGGGCGTGGTCGGTGTTGTAGAGGAACGCGGCCGTGCCACGGAACGAGAAGTACTCGTTGAGCTGGAACGTCGCGCCGAGCTGTCCTCCCAACTGGAGGTACTCCGAGGAGGAGAGCAGCTTGCCCAGCGCACCACTCAGTTCGTTGTAGTAGCGGCCCGCGGACACGAAGTTGCTCACGACGCGCGCGTCCAGCTTGAGCATGCGCGCGGACCGGTCCCCAACCTGGAACTCCGAACCCATCGTCACGCCTACTACGTGCGGCGCCTGGATGCCGGTCTCTCCTCGGCTCCACCCGGGCTTGCCACAGTTCTCCGGGGTGCCCATGCCCAAGGTGTTGTCGCAGTTGGAGTAGGCAAACGGGCCGCGGACCGGGATGGTGTAGGCCACCTTGAAGTAGGGCTCGGCCAGGCCGATCTTCCGCGAGAGCGCCGTGGACAGCGTGTACTTGTGCACCCGGTCTCCGACCGTCGTGCGGTCGGTCGCCGCGGTGTCGTAGCTCGGATCGAACGCCGGAGCCGTGGGGGCCTCGTAGTTGAGGCGCGCCACCCACGTGGGCTTCGTGTCGTCCTTGCGCTGGTTGAAGATGGCCCACCCGAGCCCGAAGCGCGCGTTGCCCAGACCCCAGCGGTACGCCCGCGTGCGCCCGGAAATGTCGATGTCGGAGAGGTCCGCGCGTGAGCCTTGCTCGGCGGCCGGGCGGTTCCAGTACTCGTTCTGCAGGAGCACCAGCGGCAGGCCGAAGGAGAACTCCACGTCCCGGGAGATGCCCACCGCCAGGTCGACGTTCAGCCGGGTCTCGTATTGCCCGTACGTGAACGCATCGCCGAGCTTGTACGGGATTTTGCTGCCACCAGGGGTGACAGGCGTCTCGCGCACGATCCGTGAGTTGCGCTGGGCGTACTCGACGCCCGCGTCGATGAAGAGCCCGAAGGGATCATCATCCTCGAAGGAAGAAGCGACGCGGGTGATGTCCGCCGCGGTGGCGGCGAAGGGCACCCCCAGCGTCAGGACGGCGGCAACGGCGCGAAGCCTGGACATCCGACCTCCGGTATCACACCCCCCGGCAAGCACACCCAACCGCCTAACCCCCGGGAAATGTTGAGAAATTTCGGGGACGCTAGCCGCCGGGCACGGGGGTGTCAAGAAACGGATGCGGTCAATTGCCCGCGCCGCCCGAACCGGCCATCGCCGTGGCCCCGAGCAGCCCATCCTGCCGGCGCATCTCGGTCTCGAAGGCGGCGCGCTGGGACGCCGGGAGCGAGCGCCGATAGGTGCGGTGGTTCTCGTAGGGGTCCAGGATGCGCTCGTCGGCGGCCTCGAGCTGATAGTGCAGGTGGGGCGCGAAGGAGCGGCCGCTGTTGCCGCTGCGGCCCAGCACGCTGCCCACCGCGACACGGTCTCCCACCTTGAGCGAGCGCGGCAGCTCGTCCATGTGCAGGAAGAGGGCGTGACGGCGCTTGCCGCCCACCTCCTCGAGGTCGATGCAGTTGCCGTTGAAGCGGAAGGCCCAGTTCTTGCGCCGGACGATGCCGGTGAAGGGCGCCTTGATGGGCGTGCCCACGGGCGTCTTGAAGTCCACGCCCTTGTGCTTGCGGCCATCGCGCAGGAGCGACGTCACCTGCTCGTAGTCGTCCAGGGGCGAATTCACCAGGCGCAGCTCCAGCTCCTCGCCACTCGGCAGGTAGTAGCGGGCGTTCTTGTCGCCCGCGGCCTGGTAGCGGTAGGCGCGGTGCGTCTGGCCCGTCTTGCCGCTGGTGAAGCGCACCGCGTGCACGAGGGGCTCCTCGTTGGAGCGCACCTCATAGAGCACGTCCAGGGTGTCCCCGCGGCGGATGTCTCCCGGCACGTCCACCCACCACACCAACGTGCGCGTCACCACCTGGGCGAGCGCGGGGCCCACGGAGGCACCGGCGGCCGCGACGACGGCCGTCTCCAACGGGCCCTCCACGCGGATGGCGGCGTGTGACAGCTCGCCGGGGACGGCGGGCACCGCGCCCCGGGGCGGGGTGGTGGGCACCGGATCCACCGTCGTGGGGGCCAGGGGCGGCTCGTGGGGGTTGGTCGAGGACGGGGTGGCGGCGAGCGCCCCGGCCTTCGCGGGATCCACGGCCTCGGCCTTCTCGGGAGCGTCCCCGGTCTCCGCCGAGGGCGGCGAGGCGGGCCGGTGCTTCCACCACCACACGCCTCCGGTGCACAGACCCAGAAGCAATGAGAGACCTATCACCGGGCCCAGGGGGCTCTTCTTCGGTTGAGGTCCAAGGGTGGGAAGAGGCGGCCGCATTCAGGCTCCCATAGGGTGAAGAGGGGGGTGGCGCGGGGACCGAAACCGTTGGTGTCGCGGCGATATTTCGCCACGGGTCTCAGTCGTCGGCGCCGTCATCCCGCCCATCTTGGGCGGTCGTGTCGCGCAGGCCAAATTCCTTCATCTTCGTTTGAAGGGACTTGCGGCTGATTTGCAGCAGTCGGGCCGCCCGGGTGACGTTGCCGCCCGTCTCCTCCAGGGCCTTGGTGATGAGATCCTTCTCCAGCTCGGCCGCCTTCATGCGGACGATGTCCTTGAGGCCGCCCTCGCCTGGAGGCGTCTCCGCGAGGGCGGCCGGGGAGGCGGGCACTGGAGTCGTGGCCTGGCGCACCGGCTCGGGCAGATCCTTCGCGGTGATGAGCGGCCCGTCGGCGAAGAGCAGCACGCGCTCGATGAGGTTCTCCAGCTCGCGGATGTTGCCGGGCCAGTTGTAGGCCTGCAGCAGGGCGAGCGCGTCGTCGGCGATGCCCTCGATCTTCTTGTTGAGCTTGCGGTTGTACTTCTCCACGAAGTGCGTCGCGAGCATGTGGATGTCGCCCCGGCGCTCGCGCAGGGCGGGCAGGGTGACGGGCACCACCGCGAGCCGGTAGTACAAGTCCTTGCGGAAGCGGCCGGCCTCGATCTCCGCCTGCAGGTCGCGGTTGGTGGCGGCGATGAGGCGCACGTCCACGCGCGTCGTCTTGATGCCGCCCACGCGCTCGAACTCGCCCTCCTGGAGCGCGCGCAAGAGCTTCACCTGCATCTCCACGGGGATTTCGCCGATCTCGTCGAGGAAGAGCGTGCCCCCGTCGGCCAGCTCGAAGCGGCCGGGCTTGGAGGTGACGGCGCCGGTGAAGGCCCCGCGCTCGTAGCCGAAGAGCTCGGACTCCAGCAGGTTGTGGGGGATGGCGGCGCAGTTGATCTTGATGAAGGGCTTGTCCCGGCGGCTCGAGGCGCCATGGAGCGCGGAGGCGATGAGCTCCTTGCCCGTGCCGCTCTCGCCGGTGATGAGGACGGTGGAGGGGGTGTCCGCCACCTTGTCGATGATCTTGAAGACCTCCTGGAGCTGGGGCGACTCGCCGATGATGGCGGCGCGGGCCTTGGCATCCGCGCGCACCGAGCGCTGGGCCACGACGTGGGCCTTGGCGGCCTTGGCGATGGCGGCCGACAGCTCGGATTGATCGAAGGGCTTGGTGACGTAGTCGAAGGCGCCCGCCTTGATGGCCTCGACGGCGGAGTCCACGGTGCCGTGGGCGGTGATGATGATGACGGGCACGTCGGGGTTGGCGGCGTTGACGGCGCGCAGGACCTCCATGCCGCCGGCCTTGGGCATGACGAGGTCGGTCACCACGATGTCGGCGCCGTTCTTGTGGAACTCGGCGAGGCCCTGTTCGCCATCGGCCGCGACGGTGACGTCGAAGCCGTCCCGGCGCAGCATGGCGGCGAGCACCTTGCGGAGGTTCGTCTCGTCGTCGATGACCAGTACTTTCGGCATGGGAGGTCGCGGCGCCGGGCCGGGGGGCCGACGCGAGGCGGTCGACCATCGCGGTCCGTTGGGGGGAGCGTCAAGGGAAACCCGGGGGAGCGAGGGAGTTCGGGCTTCAAGCCCGTGAAGGCGCCGACATAGAGTGCGCTCCCCTTGACCGTTCCCACTCCTGGCCCCGAAGCCCCCGTCTCCTCTCCCTCTCCTCGTCCCGCGGTACAGGGGCGTGCCACCAAGGGCAGCGGCGCGTTGTTCGTCGCCGCGGGGATCCTCGCCTCGAAGCTGGTGGGCCTGGTGCGCGAGACCTTCATCGCCTACTTCCTGGGCAATGGGGTGGCGGCGGGCGTGTTCAAGGCGGCGCTGCGCATCCCCAACTTCCTGCAGAACCTCTTTGGCGAGGGCGTGCTGTCCGGCTCCTTCATCCCCGTGTACGCGGGGCTGCTCGGCAAGGGGGACGAGAAGGAGGCTGACCGGGTGGCGAGCGCGGTGTTCGGCCTGCTCGCGCTGACCACCGCGGTGCTGGTGGCGCTGGGCATGCTGGCCACGCCGCTCTTCGTGGACACCATCGCCGCGGGCTTCGAGGGAGAGGAGCGCCGGCTGACCATCCGGCTGGTGCGCATCCTCTTTCCCGGCACGGGCCTGCTGGTGATGTCCGCGTGGTGCCTGGGCGTGCTCAACAGCCACCGCAAGTTCTTCCTGTCCTACGTGGCCCCCGTGGTGTGGAACCTGGCCATCATCACCGCCCTGGTGGGCGGCGGGCTGAGCGGGCTCGCCGAGGAGCCCCTGGTGGTGGTGCTCTCCTACGGCGTGGTGGTGGGCTGTGCCCTGCAGTTCCTCGTGCAGGTGCCCTCGGTGCTCCGGGTGCTCGGCCGCTTCCGGCCCCACCTGTCCACGGCGAGCGAGTCCGTGCGCCAGGTGCTGCGCAGCTTCGCCACGGTGGTGCTCGGACGCGGCGTGGTGCAGATCAGCGCCTACGTCGACACGTCCTACGCCTCGCTCCTCTCCGTCCGGGCGCTGTCCACGATCACCTACGCGCAGACGATCTACCTCATCCCGGTGAGCCTCTTCGGCATGGCCATCTCCGCGGCGGAGCTGCCGGAGATGTCCCGCGCGACCGGGGCAGGCGAGGCCGTGGCGGGCAAGCTGCGCGCGCGGCTGGAGGCGGGCTCGCGCCGCATCGCCTTCTTCGTGGTGCCCTCGGCGGTGGCGCTGCTCTTCATCGGGGACGTGGTGGCGGCGATGCTCTTGCAGCGGGGCCGCTTCACCGCCGCGGACACGCGCTACCTCTGGTACGTGCTGATGGGCTCCTCGGTGGGCCTCGTCGCCTCGGCGCTCGGGCGCCTGTATGCCTCGACCTTCTACGCCCTCAAGGACACGCGCACGCCCCTGCGCTTCGCCACGCTGCGGGTGGTGCTGGGCGCCGCCCTGGCGTGGTTCCTGGCGCTGCGGCTGCCGGGGCTGCTCGGCCTGCCCTCCCAACTGGGCGCGGCCTTCCTCCCCCTGGCCGGGGGAGTGATGGCCTGGTTCGAGGCGCAGATGCTGCGGCGCACGCTCGCCTCCCAGATTGGCCCGGTGCCCCCACCGCCAGGGATGGCGAAGCTGTGGGGAGCGGCGCTCGCGGCGGGCCTGACGGGCCTGGGCATCAAGGTGGCGCTGACCCACCTGCTGGGGCCCTCCCCCCGGGCCCTGGCGGAGTGGGGAGGGAGCGTGCTGCCTCCGCCCCACCTGCACCCGGTGCTCGTCTTCCCCCTGGTGGTGCTGCCCTTCGGCCTCGTCTACTTCGGCCTCACCAGCGCCCTGGGCGTCCCCGAGGCGAAGGCGGTACTCCAGAGGGTGTTGCGGCGCAAACGATCCGCCTAGGCCTCCCTCCGCTCGCCTGGCGTCCGGGGACGGGTGCGGAGCAGGCGGGCATGCCCCTTGGGGGGCGAGGGGGATGGACGTCGTGTCCTCCCGCGTTATGGGGGGATTCAAGGCCGGAGTGCGGAAGATGACCAGATGCGTCTTCCGTCCAGACGCGGCGCGTGTGTAGAGTGCGCCGCCTTTTTCCCCCAGCGGGGGGGCATGGTCCCCCAGCGCTGGATTTCGATTTCGTTCAGGAAGGTCCCCGCAGTGAGCGACGAGAAGAACGGTTCCGTGGGTTCTGGTGGCGGCGATGGGGCAGGGGGCTTTGGCCCCAAGAAGCCCAAGGCCACCTTTGGTGACGTGATGCTCGGCATTCCCGCGGGTCGTGGCGGCGAGCGCGAGGAGCGCGGTGGCCGCGGCGACAAGGACCGCCGTTCGGATCGCCCGCGTGGCGAGCGCGAGGCGGCTGCCCCCAAGCCCACGGGCGAGGCGGGAAGCAAGCCCCAGGGCGCGCCCCGCGAGGAGCGCCGTCCGCGCGGTGAGCGCGGGGGAGGCCGCGGGGGTGGCGAGCGCCAGCCCCAGGGTCCCATGGTGGTGGTCAAGCGCGCCTCGGGCGCGGTGGAGACGCGCGGACCGGTGACCCCGGCCCCGGCGGCGTCCTCCGAGCCCACCGCCGAGGCGGCTCCCGAGGCCTCGGCCGCTCCGGCGCCGGCGCCCGTGACGCCCAAGGCGCCCGTGGTGCCCGCGCCCTCCAGCGCGCTCTACGAGGAGGTCCCCGAGGACAAGTCCTTCGCGGAGATGTTCGAGGCGCAGCAGAAGGATGGCGGCGTGCCCGGCCGTCGCGCGGTGCGCGTGGGCGAGAAGGTCACCGGCACCATCTTCCAGCTCGGCGCGGACACGGCTTTCGTGACGCTGTCCAACGCCAAGAGCGAGGCGATGATCGAGCTGCGCGAGCTCAAGGACGACGAGGGCGTCCTGCGCTACGGCGTGGGGGACACCATCGAGGCGCACGTCATCGAGGCGGGCGCCCGGGGCATCCTGCTCAGCCGCGCGCTGGCCAAGGGCAGCGCCAACATGGCGATGCTCGCCGAGGCCCGCTCCTCCGGCATGCCCGTGGAGGGCATGGTGCTCAGCGTGAACAAGGGCGGCGTGGAGGTGGCGATCGGCGACGTGCGCGCCTTCTGCCCCATCAGCCAGCTGGACATCCGCTTCGTGGAGAAGCCGGACGCCTTCATCGGCGAGAAGCTCACCTTCCGCGTCACCGAGGTGCGCGACCGCAACGTGGTGCTCTCGCGCCGCTCGCTGCTCGAGGACGAGCAGAAGCAGCTGGCCGCCAAGACGCGCCAGACGCTGGAAGTGGGCAAGGTCGTCAAGGGCAAGGTCACCGGCGTGCGTGACTTCGGCGCCTTCGTGGACCTGGGCGGCGTGGAGGGGATGATTCCCGTCTCCGAGATGTCCTACATGCGCGTGGCCCACCCGAGCGACGTGGTGAAGCAGGGCGAGGAAGTGGAGGTGGAGATCCTCCGCATGGAGCCCGGCCAGCCCAACTCGCCGGACAAGTCCAAGCAGAAGGAGCGCATCACCCTCTCCATGCGCGCCCGCCAGGAGGATCCCTTCAAGACGGCGATCGCGGAGATCAAGGAAGGCGACCGGCTGCAGGGCAAGGTGGTGCGGTTGCAGCCCTTCGGCGCCTTCGTGGAGCTGCGCCCGGGCGTGGACGGCCTGGTGCACATCTCCGCGCTGTCCGAGCGCCGCATCGCGCACCCGCGCGACGCCGTGAAGGAGGGCGAGGTCATCTGGGTGCAGGTGGAGAAGATCGACGCGAACGACAAGCGCATCGGTCTGCGCCGCATCTCCGAGGAGGAGGCCCAGCGCCCCGCCGAGGAGCGCCCCGTCGCCGCCGCCACCGAGGAGAAGAAGCCGGCCGAGCCCGCGGCGCCGCGCCCCAAGGTGGGCCAGGTGGTGGTGGGCAAGGTGGACCGCATCGAGCCCTACGGCGTGTTCCTCGCGTTCCCGGGCGGCAAGGGGCTCATCCCCGCCGCCGAGACGGGCACCGAGCGCGGCACGGACCTGCGCAAGAAGTTCTCGCTCGGCCAGGAGCTGAAGGTGGCCCTGGTGGACATCGACGCCTCCGGGAAGATCCGCCTGTCCATCACCGCCGCCGAGCGCGCCGAGGAGCGCGCCGAGGTCGAGGCGTGGACGAAGACCCAGCAGCCCGTGGGTGGCGGCAAGAAGGGGCTCGGCACGTTCGCCGACCTCTTCAAGCAGAAGCTGGGCAAGTAGTTCGTGCCCCGAGCGGGAGACACGGGGAATCCCAGACGTGTCTCCCGCCGTTCGATCAAAAGAGTTGACGGTCCAGGGGGAGGGCGGTACTAAGCCTCTCACTTCGCCGCGGGGTGGAGCAGCTTGGTAGCTCGTCGGGCTCATAACCCGAAGGTCGCAGGTTCAAATCCTGCCCCCGCAACTTGACAGGCCAGAGACCCTGTCGAAAAAAGGTGACAGGGTCTCTGGTGTCTGACAAAGAGAAGCGCAACAAAGGCAGCAAACGGTATCGCGGGGTGGAGCAGCCTGGTAGCTCGTCGGGCTCATAACCCGAAGGTCGCAGGTTCAAATCCTGCCCCCGCAACTCTGAAGACGAAGCCCCGTGGACGATGAGTCCACGGGGTTTTTTCTTTTCCGGGCCTCAACCGCTCCGGGCGCGGTGCTCCTCCAGGTACGCGGAGAAGCCCGCCTTGGACTGGATGCGGAACGCGGGCAGCCGCGCCAGCGCCTCGGGAGCGAATGCGTACTGCTCGCACACGAGGCTCGCCCGGAGCTCGCCCTCGGGGCCACCGGTGAAGGGCTGGACCTCGTGCGTCAGGTCGCCCCGGAAGTGCACCAGCATGCCCGGCCGCGGGCGCACCTCGCCGAGCGCGAGCTGTCCCCGGGAGAGCACCAGCGCGCCTCCCTTCGCGCCCTCGGGCACGTTCAGGTAGAGCACGCTCACGTGCTCGGGCGTCGCTCCCGGCACGCCGCTGGGCTCCTGCAAGGTCGCGTCGATGTGCCGGCCCACGCCCCGGCCCGCCTCGAGCAGCAGCAGGTTCAGGTAGAAGGCATTGGGGCGGAGCCGCTCCGGCCTGGGGCCGAGCAGCCGCTCGCGCCAGGGCAGCAGTCCCCGCCAGCTCCGGGGCTCGAGCACCTGGGCCAGGTAGTCGCGAAGGAAGGGGAAGCGCTCCTCGAGCGTGGCGCGTCCCGCCTCCGTGAAGATGAGGGCGAAGCCGCGGCTGCCCTGGAAGGTGCCCATCAGGGGGCTCCTCGCCACGAAGCGCGAGGAGAGCAGGGCGCCGCGCAGGGACTCCAGCGCCTGTCCTGGCAGGACGCCGCGATGGGTGACGTACTCGCTCACCCTCGTGAGTCTACGCGGTTCGACTTCCGCCGCCTCCACGGGAAGCCATCCGCCGCCTCGAGCTGAGTCCCCACCGGCCGAGGGGGCTTCGCGCTCATTTCAGCGAGCGGATGAAGTCCGTCAGCCGGGTGGCCATGGCCTCCTGGGTCGCGGCCGAGGGGTGCCAGTCCTCACCGTAGGGGCCTTGCTGCGGCGCATAGGCGAGGTAGTGGACGCGGGCGTCCCCCCGGGCGTTGAAGTCCTTCACCACCGAGGAGACCCAGTCCTGGATCTTGCTCCAGTGCTTCTGCCCGGAGGGGTACCAGTCGTTCATGATGGGGCCCACGGCGCAGATGATCCTCGCCTTGGGATAATAGCCGCGGAGCCGGGCGACGAAGTCCTGGTAGGCCGCGGTGAACCGGGCGGCGTCTGGTGTGCCCGGGGCGAAGTCGTTCGTGCCCAGGTTGAGCACCACGATGGAGGGCGTGTAGCGCGCGAAGTCCCAACGCGGGGTGGCCTGCCTGGGAAGGACGCGATCATGGAGCTGAGGGAGCGTTCCCGCCGTGTCTCCGGTGTTGTTGCGGTACATCCCCCGGCCCGAATAGCAGACCGTCATCACCTCGGCGCCGAGGTTGCGCGCGGTGAGCCAGCCATGGGAGCGGGTGATGTTCTGGTTGATGGAGTGGAAGCCCGTCGTCGGGTTGTTGGCTTCCGGAATGGACGCCTCATTTCCGTAGCCGCAGGTGATGGAGTCCCCGATGAATTCGAGCTTCAAGGCCGGACGGGCCGGAGGATCCAGGAGCTCTCCGTGGACCTTGAAGCCTTGCAACTCGCTGGTGCCGACCTCGCTCTCCGTCAGCTTGACGAGCTCGAGGGTGTGCTCGCCCGGCGTCAGGCTCCAGCCCATCTCATACACCGCCTGCTCCCCGTGGACGGCGAACTTCATGGGCGGCTGGGCATCGAGCGTGACCTGATAGTAGTTGGTCGTCCGCTTGTCGCCGGTGCTCCGGTCCTTCAACAACAAGGCGATCGCGTCTCCCTTGAACCGGACCTTGGTGGAGACTCCCGGGTAGGAGAACACCGCGGACGCATCGGAGACATCCACCCGCCCCATGTATTGGATTCTTGGATCGGACGCGGGGACCGTCACCCAGGTGAGCCCAGGCGAGGACACCTGGGTCGGAGGCATCACGGAGCCCGGTAGCTCCTGGGGCAGGGGCGCCTCCGGAGGCCACCCCCCGCAGGCGAGCAGGACCGAGAGAGCCCAAGTGAGCACTGGGATTCGCCGTGTCATTCGTAACGCCTCCCGAGGAGTGGGGAGGCGCAACGTAGGGAGCTCACTCAGGAGGGGCCAGAGAGGGGCCTGCCTGGAGGGTTGTCCATTCCACCGAGCTGGCGGCTCAGTGTCTGGTTCGCACCAGGAGGGACCTTCGAAGGTCCTGGGAAAGGTGTCAAAGGAGTCGTTCTCCGACACGAATGGCTGGGTGCCGCACGTCAAGGCAAGTGATTGACAGTCGTAGTGTGATTTTCAAGTCACGCTGACTAAGGAGTGTTGTCACGAAAAAAGCGTTTTGACAGGTTTCATCGTGTAGTGCACTATCATTCCCCCCGCACGGGCGTATGCGCCCGCTCGCGCATCATTGGAAGTTCTGCATCGTACACGAGGAAGTGTCATGTATCGGACTCATGCGCTGCGCTTGACGAACATCCTGGCTGTTCTGCTTTTCGTGCTGCTTGCCTGCCCGCGACCAGCGGATGCACAGACACGCATCATGCCGCTCGGGGATTCGATTACCGGATCGCCGGGGTGTTGGCGTGCGCTGCTGTGGAACCAACTGCGAAGCGCTGGCTTCACGAATATCGATTTCGTCGGCACGCTGCCGCCCCAGGGGTGCGGTGTCGCTTACGACGGTGACAACGAAGGCCATGGTGGATATCTGGCCACCAGCGTGGCGGATCAGAATCTTCTCCCCGGCTGGTTGAGCGCGACACGCCCGGACATCGTGCTCATGCACTTCGGAACCAACGATGTCTGGAGCGCGCGAACGCCCAGCCAGATCCTGGCTGCCTTCAGCAAGCTCGTGGATCAGATGCGCGCGAGCAATCCCAGCATGAAGATCCTGGTGGCGCAGATCATTCCAGTGGCGCCCGGTAGTTGCGCGGACTGTCCGCGACGAACCATCGAGTTCAACGCCGCGATTCCCGGCTGGGCGGCGAGCAAGAGCACGACGGCTTCGCCGATCGTCGTCGTGGATCAATGGACCGGTTTCAACCCGGCCACGGATACGGGCGATGGCGTGCACCCCAACGACGCGGGCATCGTCAAGCTCGCGAACAAGTGGTATCCACCGCTGACACAGTTCCTGAGCGACGATGGCGGCGACGGCAATGAAATCATCGCCGACGGAACCTACCGCATCACTCCGCGCGATAGCCCCTACAAAGCGCTCGATGTCGCGGGGCATGGGACGGCGGACAACACCAATGTGCTGCAGTGGTCCTACGGCGGAGCGAACAATCAGCGCTGGACGCTGACCCATCTGGGCAACAGCGTGTATCAGATCATCGGCGTGGAAAGCGGCAAGGCGCTGCAGGTCACCAGCCCATCGACGGCCAACGGAACGAATGTCGACATCCGCACGTATACGGGCGCCGCGAACCAGCACTGGACAATCACAGCCACGGGGGGCGGGTTCTATCGCCTCGCACCCGTGAGCAGCAGTGGGTCGGCATTGGAGGTGTCCGGCGGCTCCACGGCGGACGGAGCAAATGTTCAGCAGTGGGAATGGACCGGCGGCACGAATCAACAGTGGTCGTTTCAAACGCCCTGACCGAAGGCCGCTCGTGGCTCGCCCCGCCTCCCGGCCCTTCTCGTGGAGGTGCCGCGGGGCAGGGGGGCAAGGGGAGGACCCGCAGAACCCGGAGACGAAGCAAGAAGAGATTGACAGACGCCCGCCGTGTGTTTTATCTGCTGTCCCAGCATCAAGAGCGGCCTCCGCTTCACGCGGTGGCTCGACAACCTGGAGTCGGACCTCCAAGGTGTCCAAACGATGCGGCTCGAGGAGAAATACCTCCCGGGCAATCCAAGCGTCCGAAGCAGGGGCCACCCCTCCGCTTCGGTGAGAGAGGACCCTCCCGTGGTTCCGTCCACCCGTGCCGCATCCCTGAACGCCGCCGCTGATCGCCTCATGCCGTGCCGTGTCCCGGCCGCGAGCATGCGCCAGCTCCGCGCGGGCAGCGCTCGAATGCGCCGGCCCTACGGCGAACGCTAGTCCGCGTCCGCCAGGGCTTCATCTCCTCCCCATTCCTCTCATGCCGTGGGCGCGCGTGCGCCGCGACGGGCCCTCGTGTGCCCGGAGCGCGGGCCGTGTCTGCCTTTGACTGTCTTCCCGGGCCCGCGTGGCCCTCCAGAGGTTCGCAGATGAGCAGCGCTCCCTTCCAGGTGATGAAGTTCGGAGGTTCCTCCGTGGGCTCGCCCCGGCGGCTCCGTCAGGTCCTCGAGCTGATTGGTACACACGCGAAACAAGGGCCCCTCGCCGTCGTCGTCTCGGCCATGGGCGACACCACGGACTGGCTCCTCGAGGCGGCGGGGCTCGCCACCCAGGGAGACCTCGAGGGCGCGCTGACCGTGGTGGCGCGCATCGCCCACCTCGCGAAGACGAACGCCGCCGCGTTGGAGCCAGCGCGCTCCACGGCGCTCGCGGCGCGGGTGGAGACCCTGCTCACGCCCCTGCGTCAGCTCCTCCAGGGCCTCTTCCTCACCCGCGAGTGCTCGGCGGCCTCGCGCGACCGGGTGCTCTCCTTCGGCGAGCTGGTCTCCGCCACGCTCCTCGCGGAGCTGCTCACGGCCTCGGGCACCGAGGCCACCTTCCGCGACGCTCGGGAGTTGTTGGTGACGGATGACCGCTTCGGCGCGGCCCGGGTGGATGTGGCGCTCACGCGCGAGCGGCTCCATGCGGCCGTGGCGGGCTGGCGGGCCTCCGTGCCCGTCCTGCCCGGCTTCATCGCCGCGACGCCGGACGGGCGCACCACCACGCTGGGGCGCAATGGCTCGGACTACACCGCGGCGCTGGTGGCCCAGGGCATTGGCGCGACGGAAGTCACGGTGTGGACGGACGTGCTGGGCCTGCACACCGCCGATCCGGACCTCGTGAGCGACGCCTACCCCGTGGCGCACCTCACCCACGGCGAGGGGCTGGAGCTGGCCGCCGTCGGCGTGCGCATGCTGCACCCGCGCACGATGATTCCGCTCATCGAGGCGGGCATCTCCCTGCGCATCCGCAACACGATGCACCCGGACCACCCGGGCACGCTCATCGACGCCATCGGCTCGCGCGACGGCCAGCGGCCCACGTGTATCGCCACCCGCGAGGAGCTCGCGCTGCTCGGCATCGAGGTGCGCAAGCTGTCGGACCAGTTCCAGCTCGGCGAGCGCGTGCTGGCCGCGCTGCGCGAGGCGAGCGTCACGGTGTGGCTGTCCACGCAGTCGGCCAATGGCCAGTCGATCGCCGTCGTCGTCCCCCGGCCGGACCTGCTCCGTGCCCGGGGCGCCCTGGAGGGCGAGCTGGCCCAGGAGCTGGCCCGGAACGAGGTGGAGCCCCTCGCCCTCCGCGAGCCGGTGACGCTGCTGACGCTGGTGGCCGAGGCCATGGGGCAGGGCGCCAACGTGGCCGGGCGCTTCTTCAGCGCGCTGGGCGCGGTGGGCGTCAACGTGCGTGCGAGCGCCCAGGGAGCCAGCTCGCGCTCCATCTCCTGCGTCGTGGACGCGGCGGATACCGCCATCGCCGTGCGCACCACGCACGCGGCCTTCAACCTGGCGCACCAGCAGGTGAGTCTCTTCCTGCTCGGCCGGGGCACCGTGGGCGGCCAGCTCCTGGCGCAGGTGCGCGCGCAGCAGGCGCTGCTCCAGGACAAGCACGGCATCGCCCTGCGAGTCGTGGGCCTCGCCGACAGCCGGCGTACCCTGTTCGACGCGGCGGGTCTGCCGCTGGAGGGACTGGAGGAGCGGCTGGCGCGCGTGGAGCCGGTGGACGCGGAGACGCGCACGCTGGTGCCGGTGCTGGACGAGCTGCGCCGGCTGCCCGTGCCCATCCTCGTGGACTGCACCGCCGCGAGCGGCATCGAGGCGCTCTACACGGAGGCCTTCCGCCGGGGCATCCACGTGGTGGGGGCCAACAAGAAGCCGCTGGCGCTGCCGTGGGACGAGCGGGAGGCGCTGCTCGCCGAGGCCCGGCGCCACCATGTCGCCTACCACTACGAGACGACGGTGGCGTCCAGCCTGCCCGTCATCGATACGCTGGCCAACCTCGTGCGCACGGGCGACACCGTGCGTCTCATCACCGCGTCGCTGTCCGGCAGCGTGGGCTTCATCTGCAACGAGCTGACGGCCGGCGTCCCGCTGTCCGTGGCCGTGCGCACCGCGAAGGAGCGCGGCTTCACCGAGCCGGACCCGCGCGAGGACCTGAGCGGCACGGACGTGGCGCGCAAGGCGCTCATCCTCGCCCGTGAGCTGGGGCTGCCCCTGTCCCTCTCCGACGTGGCGCTGGAGCCCTTCGTCCCCGAGGACCCGCGGCCCGGCGCTTCCGTGGACACGTTCCTCCACGGGCTCAAGGCCCTGGACGCGGCCTTCGCGGAGCGTGTCACGCGCTGCCGGAGTGCCGGCACGGTGCTGCGCTACCTGGCGCGCATCGATCCGTCGAAGGTGGGCACCGGCTCGCCCGTCATCCGCGTGGGCCCCGCCCCCGTGGAGGCCGGCCAGCCCGGGGCGGACCTGCGCGGCTCCGAGTCCTTCGTGTCCTTCACCACCACGCGCCACAGCGACTTTCCGCTCGTCGTGCGCGGCGCGGGCGCGGGCGGCGCGGTGACGGCCTCGGGCGTGCTGGCCGACATCCTCCGCATCTCCCAGGCGCTGCGCGGCCGCTGACCTCTTCCCTAGCCTTCACCGAATGAAAGAGCCCCTTCCATGAAACTCGCCACCGCGCTCGTCCACGCGGGCGTGCGCCGGGACCCCACCACCGGCGCGGTCGCCGTCCCCATCTACCAGTCCGCCACCTACCAGCACCCCGCGCTCGGCCAGTCCACCGGCTACGACTACTCGCGCACCAAGAACCCCACCCGCAGCGCGCTCGAGGACGCGCTGGCCCGGCTGGAGGGCGGCAGCCAGGGCCTCGCCTTCAGCTCCGGCATGGCCGCGCTGCACTGCGCGCTCCAGCTCTTCGGGCCGGAGGATCACATCCTCCTCACCGAGGACCTCTACGGCGGGACGTACCGGCTGGTGGATCGCATCCTCCACGTGCCCTTCACCTTCGTGGACACCACTCGGCCGGAGGCGGTGCGGGCCGCGCTGCGTCCCAACACGCGGGCCATCGTCGTGGAGTCCCCCACCAACCCGCTGATGAAGACGGCGGACCTTCCGGCCATCGCCGACATCGCGCACGAGGCCGGGGCGCTGCTCATCGTCGACAACACCTTCCTCACGCCGTGGCTGCAGCGGCCGCTGGAGCTGGGCGCGGACATCGTGGTGCACAGCGCGACGAAGTACCTCGCCGGGCACAACGACGTGGTGGCGGGCGCGCTGGTGGCGCGCGACGCGGCGCTGGGCGAGCGCCTCGCGTATCTCCAGAATGGCATTGGCGCGATCCTGGGGCCGCAGGACGCGTACCTCGTGATTCGCGGACTGAAGACGCTGGCCCTGCGCATGGAGAAGCACCAGGCCAACGCGCGCGAGGTGGCCGCGTGGCTGGCCACGCACCCGCTGGTGGAGCGCGTCTTCTACCCGGGCGTGGGGGGCATGCTGTCCTTCAACGTCACCGAGGCGGCCCTGGTGCCCGGGGTGCTCGCCTCCGTCCAGGTGTGCCTCTTCGCCGAGTCGCTCGGCGGCGTCGAGACACTCATTACCTATCCAACCACCCAGACCCACGCCGACATCCCCCTCGCGCGCCGGGAGCAACTGGGCATCTCCGACAAACTGCTTCGCCTCTCCGTGGGAATCGAGGACTGTCATGACATCATCGCCGACCTGGCCCAAGCGCTCGAAGGTGCCCGCTGTGCCCACCCGCTTCGCGACGCGCCTGCTGCACACCGGGCATGAGACCGATCCCGCCACCGGCGCGGCGGCGGTGCCCATCTACCAGGTCTCCATGTTCGACCAACCGGGGTTGGATCAACCCGGCGAGTTTGATTACGCGCGCTCGGGCAACCCGACGCGCAAGGCGCTCGAGGGAGTGCTCGCCGAGCTGGACGAGGCCCATGCCGCCTTTGCCTTCGGCTCCGGCATGGCCGCCATCTCCACGGTGCTGATGCTGTTCAGCGCGGGGGACCACCTCGTCGTCACGGACGACTGTTACGGCGGCACCTACCGCGTGTTGACGCGAGTGTTCAGCCGCTTCGGGCTCAAGGCCACCTTCGTGGACACGAGCGACCCGGAGGCGGTGCGCGCCGCCATTCGTCCCAACACCAAGGCGCTGCTGGTGGAGAGCGTCAGCAACCCGTTCCTCAAGCGCACGGACATCCTCGCGATGTCCATCCTCGCGCGCTCCTGTGGCGCGCTGCTCATCGTCGACAACACGTTCCTGTCGCCGTACGTGTCGCGGCCGATCACCGAGGGCGCGGACATCGTGGTGCACTCGGCCACGAAGTACCTCGGCGGGCACAGTGACGTGGTGGCGGGGACGGTGGCGGTGAAGACCGCGGCGCTGGCGCAGGAGGTGTATTTCCTCCAGAACGCGGTGGGCGCGGTGCTGGGCCCGCAGGACTGCTTCCTGCTCCAGCGAGGCATCAAGACGCTGGGCGTGCGCCTGGAGCGGCAGGTGAAGACGGCGGCGGGGCTGGCCCGCTGGCTCGCGGACAGGCCCGAGGTGAAGGAGGTGTTCTACCCGGGGGCGGGGGCGGTGGTGTCCTTCCGGCTCGCGCGCGACGAGTGGGCGGCCCCCTTCGTGGAGGCGCTCCAGTTGCCCCTGCTCGGCGTGTCGCTGGGCGCGGTGGAGAGCATCGTCACCGTGCCGGCCCGCCACTCGCATGCATCCGTCCCCGCGCCCGAGCGGCAGCGGCGCGGCATCACCGATGGGCTCATCCGCTACTCGGTGGGGCTGGAGGATCTGGAGGACCTCCAGGAGGACCTCGCGCTCGCCTTGGGACAAGCGGTGCGCGTGGCGGCGTGAGCGGCACCCACAGGGGAGGGCGGCATGAGCCGCACCGGCTCGGCATCATTGTGGATTTCGCCACGCTGGATGATGGCGCCACGGACGTCAGCGGGCCCAGGTGGCGTTGGCTGCCTCGCAACTGAGCCTGCCTCGGTTGCTCATCTGGGGTTGAGAACACCTCATGTTTCCCCCGAGGCGCATGTCGCCCCCGGGTGCACATGTGGTGCAGTGTAGCCTGCGCCATGACCGGCTAGTCTGACTGCATGCGACACCCGTTCGGTAACACGAAAACTCGACGCTACATGCAGCCGCAGTATGCCTCCGGGTCAGTCAACCCGATGACTCGGAGGCTTCAATGAGCGCGCCGCGCGTGTTTATCTCGTACTCGCATGACACCCCGGAGCACAAATCATGGGTGCTCACCCTCGCCAATGATCTCCGCGACAATGGCGTTGACGCCATAATCGATCAACTCGATCTCGAACCCGGCCAGGATCTTTCGCTCTTTATGCAAGCGGGAATCCTTGAGTCCGCCAAAGTGCTGCTCATTTGCTCGGAGAACTACGTCAAAAAGGCCGAGGCCGGAAAGGGCGGCGTTGGCTTTGAGCGCCTCGTAGTCACTGCCGAAGTTGTAAAAAACATCGACACGCGGAAGTTTATTCCCATTATTAGAAATAACAAGTCCTCAATCGAAGTGCCTCGCTTCCTCGGGCCCCGTGTCTACATCAACTTCAATGACGACGCCTCGTATGTCGCCAAACGCGAGGAGTTGCTGAGAGCTATTCACGGCGCCCCTGCATTGACGAAGCGCCCTGTTGGCCCGAATCCGTTTCATACGTCTGGACCCACACCGCAATCTGTTGGCGTCATCCCCCCTGGCAATAACGCGGCGCTCGATGATCAATGGTTTGACCGGGAGGCCTCCTCGGCCATCAAAGGGCTGGCTGCGGCTGGTTACACAGCCAATATGGAACTGCGCCTTTGGCCTCATATCTCAATCAGTAAGTCGCAACCGGAGTTGCTCACATGTGTTGAGAACTCAGAAATCCACACGTTCGGTCGGCCCATCGGCATGGTAATTCCAAATGTCGCGGCATACAAACCCAAGCCGCACATGGATGGCATTAGAGCTGAGATTACGTCTGGGCAGAACGCCATGACGAAACGGTCCTTATATGACTACTGGGCATTGCGCTCCAATGGGGCCTTCTTTCTTAAGCAGAGCTTATTCGAAGACCAATGCACAAAAAACGAGATTTATTTCGACACGCGCATCGTGCGTGTTACCGAGGCATTGCTTTTTGCGTTGAATCTTTACACGGGGCTCGGAGTGGCGCCGGATGCCCAAGTCAGTGTGCGCGTTTCTCATCATGGGTTGGCGAACCGGAGGCTAACCAGTGCGACAAATGCGTATCTCATGGCGCCGGTGGATAAAATCTCCCATGAGGCGGAATGTCATGCCGAGATTGTTGTCGTATTGGGTCAAGTCAAAGAGCGCCTTGTCGAGCATGTAACACAACTGACGGCACCAATGTTCATGTTGTTCGACTACAGCAAGATTCCTGAGCAGACTTACACAACTGTTGTGCGGCGGTTCGAGAATGGGAACTGTTGATGCGTGACCTGGGGGCCACGGTCCTCGGCATTGTGAGGTGGTGGCAGAGCCGAACAAGGTGTTAGACAATTCGTAGGTGTGCGGTGTCGAAACGAGTTTTTTGACACCGCCCGTCCGTCCGCCGACACCTTCTGCCCAGGGCACGAAGGTGACCGCATAGGCCTCCCGAGCAGGAAGCTGAAGTCTTTTACCACGGACGAGGAGCGCGTTAAACTGCCGAGGGGCGGGCGGAGCCAGCCTCCGCACGGTCAGTTCCGTTTCCACCAGCAGATTAGGCTGCCGCTCCGCGTCGGAGCGCGTGCAACCGTTCCGCTAGACTTTGTGCGCAACAAGTTTTGCCCCGGAGTTCGTCGCCTTCGACGAAGAAGTAATCGGTTGAGCGGTACTTGTTATTTCGGAAGTTCTCGCCATTGACATCCAGGCGCGAGAACAGGTCGAGCACTGAAACGTCATTCAGTGGTCCAAAGACCGTCCCATTGAGAAGTTCGACTGCGACCGAGAACTTGTCCCGTCCGTCCAGTCCAGCGAATCGGACGCCGAACTTACGGATGTGGATGCGCCCCGCCGCGGTTTCTCTCAGAACCAGGGTGTTGGGAGCCGCGTTGGGGGCGGTGGCCACCGCTTCGTACCGAATGCTCGGAACACTGCCGGATTCAGGCGTAGCGGCGCCCATCCACGCAAGCGCCTCGTCAAGGACGCTGCCGTAACGCTCTCGATAGCGGTTTACAGCGAAGGCCAGCAGGTCTGCCTGCCTGCCCAAGCGCTGCCAGTCGCTCTTGGGCAGGAGAAGCAAGTTGCAGGGATGGACATTGCGGACGAATCGCCGGACCAACTCGTCACTGCCCCAGGACCTCCAGGTGGTGTCCCCATTCTTGACCTCGAAGATGTGGGCTGCATGCCAGCCGGAGTCGTTCAACGTCTCGCCGATTTCGTCCCTGCGGACGTCGAACATGTGGCAGGGCATTCGTCGCCTGAGCCAATCAGAGAATCCAGACCCCTGAGGTAGCGCGTTCCTATATGCGAGTGCGTGGAGGGCCCACTGGGGAGAATTGTCGGTGAAAGCTACCCGACCGCCTGATGCAACTTGAGGGGGGAAGAGGTTGCCACTTCGTCGCAATCGCTCGACCCCTGAAATCTCGCGTAGGAAGAAGATGGGGTCCAACTCCTCGACATAGCGACGAAGATCCGCGTGCAGTTCCAGTACGACCTCAGGAGCTGGCAGGTTGGGTTCGATGAACTGCTCGAAGAAGACGTCAAACGGACCGTTGTAACGAGAGGGCGGCGGGTTCATGGCGCTGTTCTCCGTGGCATGTGTAGTTTTGGCAAGCTTCCAAAGGACGAGTGGTCCCGAGGAAGTGTCAAAGAACTTGTTGCGCTTCCTCGCGCTCCCCGAGTCGTACCTATGAGTCGTCTGACACCCATCTCGGGTTGGGTGGCCCGCATCCTATCCTTCAGGGTTATTTCACCTGGGGGAAAGGCCAGCGCCATGGCGAATGAGTACCGAAGTCCTGGGGCGGGGGAGGGCGGCGGTGGGCAGCTTGAGGATCAGCGGAGTTCGAAGGGCAGGCCGTGGTGGGCTTCGCGCGCAGTGGTGCTGGTGCTCCTCGGTCTGCAGACGGCGTGCGCGACGAGCTACCCCATGAGAGGGATGCTCGCTGGCCCGACGCGCCACCGGGGGGGCGTCCATGCGAGAGGACGGTGCACGAGGGGAGCGCACCGGTGATGCCCAGGCCAAGCCCTATGCGGAGAAGGTGCGCACCCTCTCGCGGCTGGCGACAGGGGCGGTGCTGACGATGGGCACGGCCGTTGCTGGAGCGACGAAGGCGCGCCGTCCTGGTTGCGGCATCTGCTAGGTTCGTGACTTCGGAGGTGCCCAGCCCTGACCCGACTTTTCCCGTGGTTGCCGCTCACGCTTGTTCTGACTGGAGCCACAGCAGCAGCTCAGCCCCATCCCCCCGCCCGCGAGCGCCAGGAGCGGCGTGTGACCCTCTCCGGCAACCCGGAGGAGGCCGGGCCGGAGGTGAGTGTGGCCGCCGGTACCGCCACCTACATCCGCTTCGACGCTCCCATCGACAAGGCCTCGGTGGAGGTGGAGGGTCGGCCGATGCGCTTCCGCTGGGTGGATGTCGGGGAGCGTCTGGTCGCCCTGGAGCCCTCCGTCGACCTGGGCGTCGAGGAGAAGCTGGTGGTGCGGGTGCGCTACAAGGACGGAGCCTCCCCGGCGGGTGTCACGCTCGTGCTCGCCTCCCACCCCACGCGGGTGGACAAGGAGGTAGAGGTGGTGCGCCGCCCGCGCACCGTCGAGACGTTGGAGGCGGCGCTGGCGGAGAAAGAGGCGGAGCTCGCGACACTTCGGGCCTCGAGCGGGCTGGCCGGGCTCGTGTTTTCCGGGCGGCTGGACCCGTACGGAGTGCAGGCCCGACGCATCATGAGTGCACCCGAGGGCGCGTGGGGTGGGCTGGAGGTGGCGGGCGGAGAGGGGTATCGCGCCAGTTCCTGGGCTCTCGCTGTCGTCCGTGTGCGCAACCTTCCGGGGCAAAGCCCCTGGAGGCCAGGCGTGGCGCGGCTCATCCGTGCGGACGGTACCGCCGTGAAGGTCCTCTCCGTGGACATGAACAAGGCACAGCTCGCGCCGGGTGAAGAGGGCATCGTCACGGTGGAGCCAGAGGCCCCCTCCTGGGAGGTGGGCGATGTCTTCCGTCTCGAGCTGCTGGACAAGAGCGGCGTCCGGCCCCTCCCCACCCTCGACGTGGCTCTCTAGAAAGGAGGCAGGCCCCATGACGATGGAATCCCTGCACCCGGACCACCTCCAACCCGGCCATGTGGTGGGCCCCTGGCTGATCGTCCAGGTACTGGGCCGTGGAGGCTCCTCCCGCGTCTTCAAGGTGGAGCGCGACGGCCACCCGTACTCCATGAAGATGGCGCTGCGCCCCATCACCCAATCCAAGGAGGGCTTCTCAGAAGAGAAGTACGTCGAGGAGAAGAGCGCCTACCGGCAGCTGGCGCGCGAGGCGGCAGCGCTCTTCACCTACTCGTCGCACCCCAACCTGCTGCGCGTGTACGGGGTGGACTTCTGGCCCAACCCCGCCCAGGGCTATCCCTTCCTCATCACCGACTACGTGGAGGGGGACACGTGGCACGAGTGGCGCTGGCGTACGCCTCCGCACGCCATTGGGCTGGTGGACACCTTCAGTGACGTGGTGCGAACCGTGGGCGTACTCCACGCGCGCGGCGTCTACCACCGGGATTTGAAGGCGGAGAACATCCTCATCCGCCGTGCGGACGGCCGCCCCTTCCTCATCGACTTCGGCACCGCGCGGCTGCCGGGGGCGCTCACGAAGACGCTGGGCCTGCCCGAGGGCGTCCTGCACCTGGTTCCGCCCGAACTCCTGGCCTACACCCGCACCGAGGCGTGGAAGCGAGGCGAAGCCTTCCAAGGGGGCGTGGCCGCGGATTTGTACGCCCTGGGGGTGTTGCTCTACCAGGGCCTCACGGACTTGCACCCCTTCAATCCGGAGTTGCCGGACGAGGAACTGGTGGCCGCCATCGCCACCCGTCCTCCAAAGGCCCCGCACCTCCTCAATCCCCTGGCGCCGCGCTCCCTGAGCGACATCGCCATGAAGCTGCTGGAGAAACGGCCCGAGGACCGGTACCCGGACACCCAGGCGCTGCTCGAGGCGCTGGAGAAAGCCGCCGAGAAGGAGAGGCAGTCCCCCGCCTGGAGGCGGCCGCTCTTCGCTGTTGAGGGCAGTCCAGCAGCGGAGCCAACGCCCCAGGAGGTAGCGGAACAGCCAGCCCAGCCGTCGGAGACGGCGTCCGAGGAGCCAGAGGAGGCTCCGCCGCCTGAGCCTGCGAAGGAAGAGTCCCAGGCGGCTCCTCAGGAGCCCCCCGCTGCACCTGCCCGCCCGAGGCGCACAACGTGGCCCAGGGTCCTACTCGCGGGTCTGATCGTGCTCGGCCTTGCCTTGTGGCTGGTGCGCTCCACACTCGCACCCCCACCCGAGGCGCTGCTGCCTGGGTCTGGCCCCGAGAAAGGAAGCCCAGCTGTGCCCACTCCTTCGCGCTCTGCCCCTTCGAGTTTCCTCGCCGCCTGGCTGTGTGCTGTCGTCGGCGCCGGCTGCCCCGCCGCCCAGGTGAAGCCCCCAGAGCCCGCTGATTGCCCCAGGGAGGCAACCGAGGCCATGTTCAAGGAGTTGAAGATTCGGCTGGGCAGCACACTTCGGGCTGTCGTGGATGTGAACCAGCCGAGCGGCCTGGGCGTGCCGGGGGTCTACCAGGATGGACCCGTCGTCAGCCAAATCGTGGAGGGCGATGGCAATATGCCCGAGGGGACGCTGCTCCACGGCCGTCTCTGGACAGGCCCCGGTATCTACGACACGTATTCCGAGATGGATGTGCAAAAGAAGCGCCCGGCTGTCATGGGCCGCTACACCCTGGCCGTGCTCCCTGATGGTCGACAGTACCCCGTGTGCATCATCCTGGGCGACCATGTCGGGCGCGTGCCCAAGCTTGAAGGCTCCAAGGAAGGGGCCGCCGTGTTGAGGCGGGTGCTGCCGGTGAGCGCTGTCTGGAGTTGGCCGTGAGGGGGCCCATGGGCGCCGCCTGCGTTGTGCGCTGAGGCGGCGCTCTGATTTGACGCTCCCAGACCGCTCATTTGTTCTGGCGGTGGAGTTCCGCGAGCTGCTCATCCGTCGGCGGACCGTCCAGCAGGAAGATTCCCCTCCTCGCCAGAGGGAGTTCCAACTCAATTGCCGTGCGAACCTGTGCTGCAAGAAAAGGGTCGTCGGGAAACCGAGCCGCAGCCTCGGCCACAAGTTTCGGGGATTGAGCGAGCGCCTCGAGTTTTTCTACGTCGTGTCCTGCCTCGGTCCGAATCGCCTTGATCTTCGCACAGAACCACAGCGCGCTTTCCTCCGTCTTCATTTCACACCTTCCGACCCTTCGTCATGCTCGCATCCTACGATACCGCATCCGAACTCCGCTCCCTGGTGGTGATGCCATGACGAATCCGCTCATCCTTTCGGAGGCACAGCAGACGATTGGAAGACGTTGGAACGACGGGCAGTCTCTAGATCAAGCGCGGATTCTCGGCCTCGCACGGGATGCCCTGGATTTCATCTCCGCCACGGGCCAATGGTATCCCTTCGATGATTATCGAGTGAGTGGTTGGCATCACGGCTCTCCTCCTGCCGCCGACGAGCGTTCCACGCAGTTGCACGAACAGCTGCGCAAGACAGAGGCCTTCTTCGAGAGGCTTCTCGATGATCCGACAGCCGCGGATGAACAGCCGGCCATTCAGGTCATCCTCGACGCGCTTCGCTTCATCTCCTCGACCCGTCAGCACGAAGCCTTCGCTCATTTCCTCGAACATCTCGAGGCCAACGCACCGCCCTATGTCATGGCCGCGTTCGACACGTGGGACGAGGCCGAGGCATGGCTCCAGAAACATCCGAGCCCACCTCTCTTCGCCGAGGTGCTGATCGGCAACAAACCCCATGATGTGGTGTATGACCGCGAAACCAACTTCCGGCGCCTGCCATGGAATCGCCGTCTCCACCGGTATCTCGCCTGGCTCGAGGAGTTCGATCCGCCCGAAGCCGAAGCCTCGTTTTCCACGCTCGAAGAAGCGGAAGCTTGGCTGATGAGACAGGCCCACCCAGCCAAACGAACATGGGTGAAGGTCGCGGGTGAGTTCTACCTCGCGGTGTACTACTCCAACATCAACCACCGCGCCCTCTTTCCCATGTCCATGGCCGTGCGTGGCTCGAAGGAACTCAAAAGTTCCTAACCCCCTCCCTCTGGGGTGGCGGTCCGAGAGCCCTGGTGTCAAAGAACTCGTTCCGAGTCCCCCTACGAATCGTCTGACACCGGGGCCCCCTGGCCGGTCATTTGCTCCGCACGCGAGCCTTCTTCAACGCCGCGATGGCCGTCTTCACCGTGGGATTGCGCACGTCCTCCAGGACGGCCTCCGCCTGGGAGTCCGCCACGAACCTGCCGTCCTCGGTCTGGAACCACACGTCCGCGACATTGAAGGGAACGGCCCCTTCGGGACCCACGCCCGTCATGGCGGACACGATGGTCACGATGTCCGAGCGGCCATCGCCATCCACGTCGGGGAAGGCCACGGCCTCCACCTCGTGGATGCCCCAGGTGTTGGCGCGGTGCTCGGGCAGGGACTGCGCCAGGGCATTGCCCGCGAGCAGGCCAAATCTCACCTTTCCCGCCGCGTCCATGCAGGTGCCTGCCACGAACACCTTCCCATCGAGCACCGAGCCCTTCTGCTGCAGACGAAAGAGCTGACTCTCGGCGAGCTGGCGGCTCTCACAGGTGCCCCACAAGGCCTCCAATCCCTGGAGGGACTCCCGCTCCTTCACCGTGAGCTTCACGGTCTTCAGGGGTGGGGGCGCCTTGGCCCAGGCGGACACGGAAAGCACCAGTGACATCAGGCAGAACAGGGGCAGCCAACGGCGAATCGGGTGGTGCATTGGTGAGTCTCCTCTCGCGGCGTCAGGATACACGCGAGGAAGTGTCCGCGAGGAGGTGTGGCCGAGGAGGTGTCAAAGAACTCGTGCGCTCCCTCACGCTCCCCGAGCCGTACCTACGAGTCGTCTGACACCCATCCCGGGGACGTGCGTCATGAGCGAGTTGTTCCAGTAGAAACAGGAAATCATGTATAGCTGGCCGACACTGTGACGCACCTCAGAGGAATGCACATGGCACGTCGGCAACTTGTGATCGGCTCGAGCTTGCTCCTGGGTCTGACTCCTTTCCCGGGATTCGCGGCGGATGAGCGGTTCTCCATTCCGCCCACCTCCGTCACCGCGAGCACGGATGATGGCAACATCCCCGCCAATACCGTCGACGGAGACCTGACCACCCGCTGGTCCGCGGAGGGAGATGGACAGTGGCTCCAACTCGACCTGGGTGCCCCCAAGAAGGTGGCCTTCGTGAAGATCGCCTTCCTCAACGGCGCCTCGCGGACCTCCACCTTCGACATCCAGACCTCCACGGACGGCACCACGTTTTCCACCGTGCGCTCGAAAGCGACGAGCAGCCTGACGAGCAGCCTCCAGACGTTCGACTTCCCGGATGTCGGGTCCGCGCGGTACGTGAGGCTCGTGGGGTATGGCAATTCCTCCAACGCCTGGAACAGCTACCTGGAGGTGGAGGTTCACGGGAGCGCCGCGGAAGCGCCCTCGGGCAACATCGTGAACGTCTCCAACGCCGCTCAACTCACCACGGCCCTCGCCAGCGCGACCGCGGGCACGACCATCGTCCTGGCGGACGGCACCTATACGAACAGCGGCGCCTTCGTCCTCAAGGGC
This sequence comes from Cystobacter fuscus, assembly GCF_044360685.1. Lineage (GTDB taxonomy): Bacteria > Myxococcota > Myxococcia > Myxococcales > Myxococcaceae > Cystobacter > Cystobacter fuscus_C. The sequence continues at coordinate 5,457,003 of NZ_CP043491.1, forward strand.
AAGAACGCCACCTCCTCCAGTCCCATCACCCTCAAGGCCGCGAACCGGGGCAAGGCCATCATCTCCGGCGGCGCCTCCCTCCAGGTGGCCAGCTCCTCCCACGTGGTCATCTCGGGCCTGAAGTTCACCAACACCGGCAACAGCGCCCTCGTGCTCGATGGCTCCAACAACATCCGGGTCACCCGGAACACCTTCGCGCTGATCGAGGACGGCACCCAGATCAAGTGGCTGCTCATCAAGGGCTCCGGGAGCCACCACAACCGGATCGACCACAACGATTTCGGCGGAAAGAGCAACATCGATCCGGTCATCGCCCTGGATGGCAATTACTCCACGCAGATGACCCAGTATGACGTGATTGAGTACAACTACTTCCACGACGTCGGGCCGCGCCTCGCCAACGGGTTGGAGACCATCCGCCTCGGCCTGTCCGCCCTGTCACTGCTCGACGCCCACGCCACCGTGCAGTACAACCTGTTCGAGAACTGCGACGGGGACCCGGAGTTCATCTCCATCAAGAGCGGCCACAACACGATCCGCTACAACACGATCATCACGTCGCAGGGCCAGCTCACCGCGCGGCACGGAAACAACAACAGCATCTACGGCAACTTCATCCTGGGTGATGGCAGCAAGTCCGGCGTGGGCGGCATCCGGCTCTACGGGACCGACCACAAGGTCTACAACAACTACCTGGCGAAGCTGACCGATGACGCGCTCCTCATCGACGGGGGCGATTTCGACGGAGGGCCGACCTCCAGCACCTATACCGCGAGCGATCTGAGCAAACACTGGAGGGTCTACCGGGCCGAGGTCGTGAACAACACGGTCGTCGACAGCACGGCGGGCCTCCTCATCGGGAGGAAATATACGTACGCACCGGTGGACTCGAAGGTCGCCAACAACCTCATCCGGAACACGACGGGCACCCTCTACAACGAGCTCAAGACGAGCAACACCCTGTTCCAGGGCAACATCGGGTACGGCTCGGCCCTGAGCAACAAGTCGCGGACGTCCAGTGAGATCCGCAACGTGAATCCGTCCCTGACCGCGGTCAACGGTCTGCAGAAACTGAGCTCCACGAGTCAGGCCATCAACGCGGCGACGGGCTCGTACACCTACGTCGCGGAAGACATGGATGGGCAGTTGCGCGCCGCCAACGACGTCGGCGCGGATGAGTACTCCACCGACCCCATCGACCACGCGCCGTTGTCGTCGGCCGATGTCGGCCCGAATGCCCCTTGAGGATGACGGTCGGGCACCAGACTGACGGGGGCGCACGCGCTGAGTGTGCGCTCCTTCAGGCCCGAGGAGGTGTCAAAGAACTCATTCCGTTGCCGACAGTTCTTCAGCGGAGACGCGCCGACTCCGCCTTGCCCATGAGCCACTGCAGTCCCGCGAGATGCTGTTGGTCATGGCTGCAAAGGTAGTGGATCAGTCAGGCCCCGTCCTATCACGGCGCTTGCAGGACCTGCGGGAGGACCTCGCTGACGGGAGGTGCTCCGCACAATTGATGATCATCAATGTCTGGATCGATGAACATCGCTCGGGATGGCTTGGAGTGGCACGAGCGCTGGTAGGGTTCTAGGCAGCAGCGCGCCGGATGGACGCCACTGCTTCTTCGAGACGGACCTCGCCTTCGAAGCCACCCGCCGAGACGGCTGGCCGCTGCTGCTCGATCGCGTGGGCGAACTGCACGGCCGGATCGGCCTCGAGCTTCTCGATGAGCCGCTGCACGTTCGGGAATGCACGGTGGTCGACCGCGTCGTGGTACCTGGTCCAGCGGGCGATGCCGATGAAGTAGGCGTCCACCCAGGTGCGGTGCTCGCCGAGCAACCAGGGGCGGTCGCCGAGCAGGGCCTCGAGTCTGGCGTGGGCCTTCTCGACCTTGGCTCGGCCGTAATCGGTCAGCGCCTGCTTCGCCTCCGGCTTCAACGCGTGCTCGTAGGCATACCAGAGCGGGCTGAACGAGCCGAAGAAGGTCGTGTTGAGGAAGGCCAGCATCTGGTTCCAGTGGTCGAAGTCGTGGGTGCCTTGGGGGAAGGCGAGCCGCCGGTCCATACCGAGCGGACCGAGGTGATTCAGGATGGCGATGGTTTCGCTGATGACCCTGCCGTCGGCCGTCATCAGGGAGGGCGTCTCCGCGAGGGGGTTGATGCGCTTGTACGTGTCGCTCGTGACGACGCTCGGCATCTCGATGCGGCAAAGCCGATAGGGCCGCGCGAGCCACTCGAGCGCGACGATGGAGCCGAACGAGCAGCCCGACGGGACGCCGTAGAAGAGGATGGGGGACACGAGATTCTCCGTGGTTGAAAGCCCGTTGATTCGGGTCCCATCACTCTGTCGTCGTGGACTTTGCCCGGGTAGAGGTTAGAACGGCGACGCAACGTCTACCCGTATGGACTTTGGGGGCTCGATGCTCAACCTCAACGACCTGGCGCTCTTCGTGGCCGCGATCGAACACGGAGGCTTCGCGGCGGCGGCGCGTCGTCTCGGCGTGCCGAAGGCGACCATCAGCAAGCGGGTGGCGGAGCTCGAGGCGAGCCTGGCTGCCCGGCTCGTCCATCGCACCTCGCGCAGCTTCACCCTCACCGAGGTGGGGCGTGATTTCCATGAGCGCGCGCGTGCGGTGCTGATCGAGGCGGAGGCCGCGGAGCAGGTGGTGCGCGGGCGCGTCGCCGAGCCCAGCGGCACGGTCCGGCTGACCGCCAGCGTACCGACGGCCCAGCTCTACCTGGCCGAGCACCTGCCGAAGCTCGCGCGCGCCTACCCCAAGCTGCGGGTGCAGCTGGACGTGACCGACCGTTTCGTGGACGTCGTGCAGGAGGGCTACGACATCGCGGTGCGCTCCCACTTCACACCGCTTCCGGCTTCGGGTCTGGTCCAGCGGCAGCTCGTGAGCGAGCCCATCATCCTCGTGGCCACCCCGGACTACCTGGCGGCGCGGGAACCGCTGGAGCGGCCCGAGCAGCTCGGGCGCCATGATGGCCTCGTGGCCGCGCTGAACTCGACGGGCTGGCGCCTGCTCGGCCCCGCGGGCGAGCGCGTCGAGGTCAGTCCGATCACCGTCATGGCGGCCAACGAATCGACCGTGCTGCTGGGAGCCGCCAAGGCCGGGCTCGGCGTGGCCTGCCTGCCCGAGAGCATGTGTCGTGTGGCCCTGCGCTCGGGCGAGTTGATCCGGGTGCTGCCCGGGTGGGAGGCGGGGAGGGTGACGACGACTCTCCTCATGCCCCACCGGCGCGGCCAGTTGCCCGGGGTCCGGGCGACGGTGGAGTTCCTGATCGAGTGTCTCGCCCAGAAGGGGCGAGCCCGCGCTCAGTGAGGACGTGCCAGCGCGCGGTGGATCGCCGAGGTGAGCCCGGCGGCGCGGATCGCATCCAGCGCGAGTTCCCAGCGGCCCTCGGCACACAGGCCGCTCATGCCCGCCTCCTCGTAGGCCTGCCGGGCGGCCGCCGCCAGGGCTTCGCGCACCGCCTCGGCGACCGCATGGCCGACCTCGTCACAACGTCTGCAGTCGAGCTCGATGCCCAGACGGCTGCGCCGCCCTTCCTCCGTGAGGACCCAGGGGCGCTCCATCCACGGGGGCTCATGGCGCACGTGCTGCCGGTGGCCGCACTCGAGCTCGGCGACCCAGTGGTTCTCACCATCGAGGTGGAATCCCGTCATCTTCTGCTTCATCGGACGTGCATCCTCATTCTGGGAAGGTGTCAAAGAACTCGTTCCGGGCCAACGGCGAATCGGTGATGCCTCGGTGCGTCTCCTCTCGAGGCGTTAGAATACTCGCGACATGAGAGCGACATTACGAGGCAGGGTGATCGCGGAGAGCTCCGACACCGTCGAGGTCGGTGGCTACCACTACTTTCCGCGCGCGTCGGTCCAGATGGGGCTGCTTCGGCCCGCGCCGAAGACGGACAGCGACCGGGCGTGTCCGCATGGCGTCCAGTTCTACGATGTCTCGGACGCGAGCGGCCGGAGCGAGCGCGCGGCCTGGTCCTACGAGGCACCCCAGGCGTCGATGAAGCGGATTGACCACTGGATCGGGTTCTGGGGAGACGTCGAGCTCACTCCCTGAGCATCCATCGGAGGGCCCTTGGGGCACGGTCCGTCAGCGTCACACCGAAAGGTGCCTGGCATGATAGAGGCCGCCGCATGAGCACGGATCTGCAGAAGCGGGTGGTCATTCGCGAAGCCCGGCTTGAGGACGACGCGGTCGTGGGCGAGCTGTTGGTGGAGGCCTTCATCACCCAGTACGCGAAGAAGCTACCGGAGGTGGTCTACACGGAGGAGCGCAAGCGCAGTCTCCGGGACGTCGCGGGCAAGCGAGCGGTGGCGAAGGTGCTGGTGGCCGAAGTGGATGGCAGTGTGGTGGGCACGGTGGCGCTGTGGCCACCGGGGGCACCGGGCTCGGAGGCGTGGCTGCCGGACGCGGCGGACCTGCGGCACCTGGCCACCTCCGTGGAATTCCACGGCCAGGGTTTGTCGACGCCCCTGCTGGAGGAGGCCGAGCGCATGGCCCGCGAGGACTGGCGCGTTTCGGCCATCTGCCTGCACGTGCGCCGGGGCGCGCAGGGCGTGGCGCGCATGTACCAGCGCCGCGGATTCATCCGCGAGCCGTCGGCCGACCTGGACACGCCCTCCGTGTTCCTCGAGGCCTTCGTCTTGCGCTTCGCGCGATGAAGTCCTCCTGACACACATTGAGGCCAACCCCGGCCCCCGCGCCTGCCTCCACACCGCGGGCAGACGCCAGAGGGGAAGGGCCTCGAGGTGCCAGCGCTTCAGCCCTCACCCTCCACAGACCTCCCTTTCGCCCGATTCGGATGCGTGGAGAGCCCCCGGATGATGAGCGCGGCCAGGGTCGAGGCGGCCTTGGCCTCCTCGACGCGGCCTCGAATCATCTCCCGCGAAATCGCCTCCGCCGCGCCGACGATTCCGACGCAGCGCAGGTGGAGCTCCTCCTTCGACAGGTTCGTGAAGGGCGCGAACGCCTCTCGATAGAGGGCCACGTAGCTGTCGAGCAGCTCCCGCTGGAAGGCCTCCATCTCCTCGTCGCCCTTCAGCGCGGCCGAGATGGCATGCCACTCCGGACCCACCGAGGTGTAGCAATTCATGTAGGCGTGGCTCACCACGTGGGCGACGTCTTCCAGCCGGCGCCGTGTGCGCTCGAGCGCTTCCCTCAGCACCTTGACCTGCCGGGCGTCTATCTCCGCGTAGAGCGCGATGAGCAGCCCGGAACGCGTCTTGAAGTGCTCGTAGGCCACCGGCTTGCTGACGCCGGCTCGCTGGGCGAGATAGCCGAGCGTCAACGCATCCGTCCCTTCCTCGCGCACGATGGTCTGCGCGATGTCGAGCAACTGGTCGCGCCTCTGGGCCTTCGGCAGCTTCTTGCTGGATGTCTCGCTCATGGCAGCGCGGCTCGCACCTGAACCGGTGTCAAGTCACTGTAACGCGCCGCCAGGCGCGCGGCACGAGCCGTGTCGCCGCCCCCGGGCCCTCCCTCCGAAAAAACCGTGGCGGTCCTGCTTTTGGTAACTTACTAAGGGTAGGAACCCGGAGGATCGGCGCGGTCTTCAGCACGTCGCCCGGAGCGTGCCGCATCCGCTGATCCTCGAGAACGGGAAGTTCCTCTGGGCCCAGGGCGAGGGAGCGACACGCACCGACGACGACGTGCACTCCGGCATGAGCGCCCGGGGCGCGGCGCTCCGCATCACCACTCCGGAAGGGGCGTCACGCGGGGCGTGCCCAGGAGCTCCAGCGTGCGCAGCGCGACGCGGATCAAGCTCTGTGCACAAGGCTCGCAGCCGCCAGCACAACACCGGGGCCAAGGCCCCTCGGGGTTGCGCAGCAGGGGCCGGACACAGGCCTCGTAGTAGGAAGGAAAGCACAGCTCCTGGCTGGCGCGGTGGAGCGCCGCATCCATCTGCTCTTGGGTGAAGTCGGCCACGGCCTGTTCCTATCGCGACTTTGGTCACCGGGCCCGGGTTGGCGCCAGAACAGGTGGAGGCCGCCGCTATTGCCTCGCCCGAGGGTCATGCTTAAGCGGAAGGCTTCCAGCCCGGAGGACTTCCATGCTGCATGCTCCACTCCTCGGTCGTGTCCTGCTGCGGTTCGATTCCGGCAAGGAGGAGCTCCACGAGGATCTCTCCGCGGCGGTGTTCTCCGCGGATGGCGGGCTCTGGGTGGCCTCGGACGAGCACCACTCGCTCGAGCGCTTCGCCCCGGTGAGCCCGCGTGTCTTCGGAGAGCACCGGCACTTCCCCATGGCGGATCTGCTCGGAGAGGAGGTCCGCGAGGAAGTGGACCTCGAGGCGCTGGACTTCCAGGACGGACAGCTGTGGTTCGTGGGCTCGCACAGCGCGAAGCGGAAGAAACCCAAGGGCAAGGCGATGGTGAAGGACCTGGAGCGGCTGGCCACCGTGGAGCACGAGCCCTGGCGCTTCCTGCTCGCCCGGGTGCCGCTGCCGGAGAAGGCGTCGGGCTCGGCCCGCCCGGCGAAGCTCATGCGCGCGGAGGGCCGGCAGGACTCGGGGGTGAACGTGCTGGTGGAGCTGCTGCGCCAGGACGCCCATCTGGGGCCCTTCCTCGCGCCGGCCTCGCCGGACGATCCGGATGGGGCCCTCGCCATCCCCAGCAAGGACAATGGGCTGGACATCGAGGGGCTCGCCGTCCACGGGGACCAGGTCTTCCTCGGGCTCCGGGGCCCCGTGCTGCGAGGCTACGCCGTCCTGCTGCAAATGGAGGTGGAGGAGGTGGGCCATGGCCTGCTCGCGCCCCGGCGGACGAAGAAGGGCGGCGCCTACCAGAAACACTTCCTGGACCTGGATGGTCTGGGCATCCGCGAGCTGTGCCGCCATGGAGAGGATCTGCTCATCCTCGCGGGGCCCACCATGCCGGTGGATGGTCCCATCCGGCTGTTCCGGCTACACAAGGGCCTGCTGCTCTCGGGAGACACCCTCCACGTGCAGGAGCAGGGGGTGCTGGAGCCCCTCTTCGACCTGAAGAACGGGAGCAGGGACGACAACGCCGAGGGGGTGGCCGTGTTCTCCTGGTTCGCGCCGAACGACTCCGTGCTCGTCGTCTACGATACGCCCTCGCCGCAGCGCCGCTACGGGCCGGACGGCGTGCTCGCGGACGTGTTCCGGCTCTGAGGGCCACGAGCGCGAGCGACGAGGTGAAGCGGCCCTCCGCCCACTTCGAGTCGCGCCCCTACGGACGCGAACCGGAGCCAGGGCCGCCGGGCTTCGTCGTGGCTGCTCGGGACGCCTCCCACCGGCGGAGCTGCTTGACGCTCCCCCAGTCGAGGAACTTCAGGGTTCCCTGTTGACGGCGGTCGTATTCCTCGGAACCCGGCTCGCCTTTGACTTCACGGGTGCGCTTCATGGCTCCAGCGTCCAGCGAGAACTCGCGATACACGATGCCCTCTGACCCACAGTCCTGCTCCCGGCGCGACAGCTTCGAGAGTGCGCCTGCGGTCCACCCGTAGGTCTCATGGAAGAAGCACATTCCGGCACAACCGCAGTTCCACATGCCGGCCTCCAGTTGCTTCGCGCCTGGGTCGATCTCCAGATTCTGGAGGCTCGACAACTCGGAGTGCCGCTCGTAGCGCTTCAGCGGAGGCTTGTACAACCAGACGTCCGAGCAGCGGACTCGTCCCTGGCCGTCGGTGAAGCCCGTCACCCACAGATCGGCGTGGCCATCGAAGTCGAAGTCGACGAGCAGCGCGCTCAGTCCAGACGAATCCCAGCTCCGACAAGCCCCCTCCCGCCACTTGCCGGAGAGCTTCACGGAGTAGCCCTGCTCGCCATCGGCGGAGCGTTGTATCCGCAGTTCCACGGCCTGCTCGACACGCCCGGTGGTTGCCTCGTCGAGCCGGACGAAGGCCCGGGCAGGGCTCTCGGCGTTCACGGCGCTGCTCGTGCACAAGAGGAAACCCGCCAGGAGTCCTCTCGGCAGATACCTGTTCATCGTGCTCTCCATTCCGCGAGCTTTACAGAGCTCCTTTCAGGCGACCAGCCTTCGCCTGCCTCCAGCCGCTGCTGGAACGCTTCTTGCTCATGGCTGCGGCGCCGAAACGAGTTCTTTGACACCATCCGCCGGATACCATCCGCGGCGGACGAAATTGACGGGGTGACCGATGATTTCGGGCGGGTTCCGCCGTCTATTGGGTCGAGGCTCCCAAAGGGAGCCGTTTTCTCGACTGACAAGGAGCCGCCATGACGATCAAAACAGCCACCCCGTACTTCATCCTCAACGGCAGGGCCGAGCAGGCGATCGCCTTCTACCAGAGTGCCCTGGGCGCGAAGATCGAGGCGCTGCAGCGCTTCGGAGACGGTAATCCGAGCTGTCCCACGGCGCTGAAGAGCCGGGTCATGCATGCGGCGCTGCGCGTGGGCGACGCGCTCCTGATGATGAGCGACGGCCCCACCGAGTCGGCACCACCCCAGGGAGGGAGCGTGAACGTCGCTCTCCAGTTCGACGATCCGGAGCAGGCCAGGCGCTGCTTCGACGCGCTGGCGACGAACGGCAAGGTCGTCCAGCCCCTCGTCGACGCCCCCTGGGGTGAACTGTTCGGCGCGCTGAGCGACGAGTTCGGCATCAACTGGATGTTCAACAGTGCCCGGGGCAAGTCGAGCTGATGGAGAGCACCTCCAACTCTCACGACTGGTGTCAGACGACTCGTAGGGATGCGGCGCCGAAACGAGTTCTTTGACACCTTCCGTGGGAGTGAGACGCCTTCCGTGAGTGACACCGTCCGTGGTGCAGAGCGGTGCTGAGCTGGTAGAGGGAGGCTCCGTGAGACAGTCGCCCCCACAGGAGGTCGTGACGTACTTCGAGCCGCGTCCTACTCCGGACGAGGTGCCGGTACGACTGGCGAGCCCGTTCGAGTCCGGTCCTCCCCATCCCCTGGCGCGGCGCGCCGCCGAGGAGCTGCAGGCGCACCTGTGTCGCGGCGACCTGCTGGCGGGGGTCGACCCTCGGGTGCTGGAGGCACCGGGCGGCGGCAAGATGTTCGGGGTGCTGGTGGTCGCGACGGAGGACGGCCGCATCGGCTACCTCCGTGGGTTCTCCGGCATGCTCGGAGGACGCTGGCACGTCCCGGGCTTCGCGCCGCCCCTGTTCGACCCGGGTGCGCTCGACACGTTCTGGCCCGCGGGCCAGGCCGAGTTGCGCGAGCTGGAGCTGCTGCATGCCGGACTGCTCGCATCCGATGAGCGCCGGGCCGACGTCGGCTACCAGCGCGCGGAGCGCTCACGGCAGCTCTGGCGGCAGCTCACTGGCACGTATGTCCTTCCGAATGCGCGCGGAGAGCGCCAGTCCTTGGCGTCACTGTTCGCTCCCGAGCCAGCACCCGGTGGTGCCGGAGACTGCGCCGCGCCCAAGCTGTTCGCTTGGGCCTACCAGCACGGGCTGAGGCCCCTGGCGCTCGCGGAGTTCTGGTGGGGCGCTCCGCCGCCTACGGGAGAGCGGCACGCGGGTGGGTACTACCCGGCCTGTCAGAGCAAATGTGGAAGGGTGCTGCCCTACATGCTCGAAGGGTTGCCGGTGGAGCCTCCTCCGGCCCGCGCGCCACGGGCGGAACCACGAGTCGTGTTCGAGGACCGGTGGCTCGTCGTCGTGGACAAGCCCGCTGGACTTCCTTCGCTTCCCAGCCGCCATGCCCCGCTGCGTGACTCGGTGCTCGTCAGGCTCCAGCGGAGCTGCCCGGATGCGCTGAAGCCGCGCGTCGTGCACGCGCTCGACACGGAAGTCTCCGGGCTGCTGCTCGTGGCGAAGGACCTGGAGGTCCTGGCGGCGCTCCACCGGCTCTTCGCACGCCATGAGGCGGACCTCCGTCATGTCGCCTGGCTCGAAGGAACCGTGGCGGGCGAGAGTGGCATCATCGAGCTGCCGCTCCGGTCTGAAGGCGGAGAGACATTCCGCCAGGTCGTCGACCCCGCCCACGGCAAGCGCGCGGTGACCGGGTGGCGCGTCACACAGCGAACCGGTACACGAACCCGGGTCTCGTTCCTGCCTGGCACCCGGCATTCCCACCAGCTTCGAGTCCACGCAGCGCATCCGCTCGGGCTCAGTGCCTCCATCGTCGGAGACTCCCTGTACGGAGCCGGTCAAGACACACGGCTGATGCTCCACGCCGAGGCGCTGACCTTCGTCCATCCGCGCACGGGCGAGCGCATCGACCTGGAGAGCCTCCCTCCGTTCTGATCTCGAGACACCTCTCGAGAGCGCCTACAGCGAGAATCCGTACTCCCGCTCCACCGAGCTGATGCGGGTCCGGTACGCGCGGTACCACCGCTCACGGCCAAGCCGTTGGGCCGTGCGGTGTTCGGCCACGGTCTTCCACGCGCGCACCGACTCCATGTCCCGCCAGTACGAAACGGTGATGCCCAGCCCATCCGCGCCACGGGCGCTCTCCATGCCCAGGAAGCCTGGCTGCGCCGCGGCCATGGAGACCATCTCCTCGGAAGTCACCGCGTAGCCCTCGTCGATCGGAGTGCGCACGGAGGTGAAGATGACCGCCACGTAGGGCGGCTCGGGTGTGCTGGCAATGCTCATGGCCCTGGACATTGGCACATGGCATCGCCAGCCCCAAGGTCTACTCCGGGGGACTCCTCACTGATCGGGGTCGGCGTCGGCGAAGGTCGTGCCCGCGCCAATCTCGTCGAACCAGATGCTGCGAGTCCCCTGGCTGCCCTGCATGTACCCGTTGTCGTGCCAGCCGTTCGCGTAGAGGCCGACGCGGAACTGGAAGTACCGGTCGTCGGACACAGTGGTGCTCAGATTGTACTGCTCGAGGACCTTCTGGCCATCGAACCAGAGCTTGTAGAAGCCCGTGCCGTCGCTCGCCCACTTCGCCTGGATGACGACCTTGTGCCACACCCCGGCGGTGACGGTGGCGAGGTTGCCGAACGTGACGGTCTTCTGAGAGCAGACCGAGCCCTGCTTGACGCGCGTGAAGAGTTGATTGCCCGAGAGCCAGATCATGCTGGACGGCATGTAGTCATCGCAGCCGGTATTGGAGAAATCCGCGATGAACTGGGCGAGGTTGTACGACTGGGGTTGGAACTGCCAGTCCTGCTGCAGGCGGAACGCGAAGCCGTAGAAGCCGGTGTCGCCGCGACGATACACGTTGTTCTTCACGACCTCCGAATGGTAGCGGCCGCTGTACGAGGGATCGTAGATCTGCGTCACCTTGATGGCGGTCGGTCCCGAATAGGTGACATTCGTCACCTCGGTCACAGAGCCCTTGTGCTCCTTGTTGATGGAGTTCCAGCCAGAGACGGTGCCAGTGTTGTGGAAGATCTCTTCGGCTCGCGCCACCGAGGACAGCGAGAGCAGGGCGATGCCAACAGTCATTCCAATGTTTTTGATTTTCATTGAACTCGGGGGAAATGAAGATGAAGGAGTGGCCGGGTTCCTGTCGCAGTCGGGACATGCCCTGCATCACGACCAGGAACCCGAATCAAACTAGCGGGTCAGGGGTCATCCCGGTATCCCCATTTAGAGGGAGTTTCCTTGCTTTCACGTGTCACCGGGCCGGACACGGTGGACCCGCGCCGTGGACCAGGCCGGGCAAAGCGCGCGGGTGCCCGTTAGGCAGAAGAACCGTGCGGGACTCCGACGCCACACCCGTCCGCCTCACCCTGGTCGCCGAGGACCCGCTCGCCCGGGGTGCGCTCTCCCGGGCCCTCTCGGAGCAGGGGAGTGACGTCGTGGTCACGGCGTCCGGTCCCCTGGCGGAGGTGGAGTCCTCGAGTTCCGAGGCCGCTCCCGACGTCGTGCTGTGGGACGTGGGCCTGCACCCGGCCGGGCCCGGAGGGCGGCTCGAGGCTCCGGAGCTGGGGGCGCCCGTGCTCGCGCTCGTGCCCGATGAGGCCGCGGGAGAAGGCGCGCTCTCCGCGGGGGCCCGGGGGTTGCTCTTCCGGGACGTGGCTCCCGCCGCGCTGCTCGCCGCGCTCCGAGCCGTGGCGCGAGGACTCACCGTGTTCGACCCGGCCCTCGCCGCGCTGCGAGCCACACCGCGCGGCTCGGCGCCCACCTCGACGCCCGAGGGCCTGACACCCCGCGAGCGCGAGGTGCTCGCGCTGCTCGCCGAGGGCCTGTCCAACAAGGCCATCGCCGAACGGCTCGACATCAGCGAGCACACCGCGAAGTTCCATGTGAACGCGGTGCTCGCCAAGCTGGGCGTGCAGCGGCGAACGGAGGCCGTCGTCCGGGCAGCGCGCCTGGGGCTCGTGACGATCTGACCGGAAGGGGAGGGGGACTACCCATTCGGGCAGGTCGCGGCCCATCCATCTCGCCGATGTGCCGCGCGGGCGAGGCCTTTAGCTTTCAAGCGAAAGGAATCTCCCTCCATGTCCGCCGAGCTCAGCGCCTTCTCCGAGTCCCTCGCCTCCATCGTCGAGCGCATCGCCCCCGGCCTCGTCCGGGTCGAGGCCCGCCGCCGCCCCGGTGCCACCGGCATCGTCTGGGACGCGGAGGGACACATCCTCACCACCCACCATGCCCTCGAGCAGGAGGGCTCCATTACCGTGGGCCTCGCCGATGGCCGTACCGTTCCGGCCGAGCTCGTCGGGAGGGATCCGTCCACGGATCTCGCCCTGCTCAAGGCGGACGCCTCGGGACTCACGCCGCTGGCGCCCGTGCCGCTCGAGGGCCTCAAGGTGGGTCACCTGGTGCTCGCCCTGGGCCGTCCCGGCCGCACCGCGCGCGCGACGCTGGGCATCGTCAGCGCGTTCGGCGAGAGCTGGCGCACCTACGCGGGAGGCCGCGTCGACCGCTACCTGGAGACGGACGCGGACCTGCCTCCCGGCTTCTCCGGGGGGGCGCTGGTGGACACCCGGGGGCGCCTGCTCGGCATGCCGACGGCGGCCCTGTCGCGCACGGCGGCGGTCGTCCTTCCCGGAGAGACGCTCGGCCGGGTCGCCCAGGCGTTGAGGCAGCACGGAGGCATCCGCCGGGGCTACCTCGGCGTGGGAGCGCACCCCGTGCGGCTGCCCCAGGGCCTCTGGGAGCGCGCGGGTGGAGAGAACGGGCTCATCTTCCTCTCCGTCGAGCCCGGGGGCCCCGCCGACAAGGCCGGGCTGATGATGGGGGACGTGCTGGTGAGCCTCGGAGGCCAGCCGTTGCACAGCATCGAGGAGCTGCTCGGCTACCTCGGCGACGAGAAGGTGGGCACCCAGGTGCAGGCGAGGGTCCTGCGCGCGGGCGAGGTGCGCGAGGTGCCCGTCTCGCTCGGCAAGCGTTCGTGAAGGGAGAGTGACGCCATGAAGTTGCTCCAACAGTTCTCCGACGAGCTCGAGTCGCTCGTCGCCAAGGCGATGCCCGCGGTGGTGGCGGTGCAGCACGCGCAGGGCCACGGCACGGGCCTCTTCCTGACACCGGATGGCTACGTCCTCACCAACCGGCACGTGGTGCGCAGCCGGGGCCGGCTCGCGCTGGAGCTGCACGATGGCCGCGAGGTGCGCGCCGAGCTCGTGGGCGCGGACGCCCCCACGGACCTGGCGGTGGTGCGCGCCGAGGATGGCGCGAAGTTCCCCACGCTGCCGCTGGCGGATCCCCACGACGTGCGCGTGGGGCAGGTGGTGATGGCCATCGGCAACCCCTTCCGCCTGGAGCAGTCGGTGTCGATGGGCGTGGTGAGCGCCATCAACCGCACCCTGCCGCTGCCGGACGGGGTGATCCTCGAGGGCCTGTTGCAGACGGACGCGGCCATCAACCCGGGCAACTCGGGAGGGCCCTTGCTCAACATGCGCGGACAGGTGGTGGGCATCAACACGCTGGTGCTGCCGTACGCGCAAGGCATCGGCTTCGCGGTGAGCGCCACCACGGCGGCCTGGGTGGCCAGCCTGCTCATCCAACGTGGCAAGGTGGAACGGCGCTTCCTCGGCATCGCCGCCACGGCCATCACCCTGCCGGCCCAGAGAGCCCAGGAGGCGGGGCAGCTTCGCGCGGTGCGCATCCTGAAGGTGGGCCAGGGCACGCCCGCGGCCGGCGCGGGGCTCGAGGTGGACGATCTGCTGCTGGGCATCGATGAGTGGCCCGTCACGAACGTGGACGACGTCCAGCGCCTGCTGGCGCTCGCCACCGGGCCGGAGGTCCGCCTGGAGGTGTTGCGCCAGGGGCGGCGCCGCACCTTGCGAGCCCGCACCACGCCTCGCGAGCACAGCAAGGCGGCGTGAGCGCCCGCGAGGGTCGGGCGGAAAGCCGAGGCGGCGCTGCTTGCCGGCCAGCCAGCGCTGACCTGCCTGCTCGCTGCCGCCCCGGGAGCGGCCTCATGACCTTTGCCGCAACGCCTTCCAGGCACCGGTGGACCACAGCGCCCACCCCATCAACACGGGCTGGAAGAACAGCCGTAGAAACCGCTTGGTATCCGTATCCAGACCGAACGCGGAAATGCGCTTGGCGTACTGGTGCAGATTGCCGGGAAAGATCAGCGCGTAGAATGCCGCCAGGCCCAGTCCCATGGGGACCTTGTGCCGTGTACTGAGGATCAAGGACAGCCCGAGTCCAATCTCGACCACCCCCGAGAGCAGGACCACGGTGTCCTTGTCCATCGGCACCCAGTCGGGCACTTGCGCCTGAAAAGGCGCCCGCTCGAAGGTGAGGTGGCCCGTGCCAGCCCCTGTCATGAATGTGCCCAGAATCCAGCGACCCACGTCTTGCGAAGCCGTTGTCTTGGTTTCGTTCAGCACCGGTTCCCTCCTCGTCCACTCCGTCACCGTTCAACGCAGCAACAGGCTGTTCCTCCTTCCTTATTCTCCGCGGCTGAAGCGCACGGCCGCGGTGGTGGGGTGTTGCCCGGCGGGTGGGTCATTCAGGACTGGCGGCCTTGAGCCGTTTCATCCACCGGTGCAACAGCCCGGAGGGAGGGCCGGATGAAGCTTCCGCGTAGGCGGAGGCCGCGTGGATCCGCACTTCCACCTCCGTGCCACCCTCCGGCGCACTGAAGATCCGCAGCGCTCCACCCAGGCGCCTGACGCGCTCGAACATGCCCTTGATGCCGTAGCGGCCCGGCTTGCCGTGCTGGTTGGCATAGCTGGGGTCCAGGCCCGTGCCGTCATCCTTCACGCACAGGCGCACGCGGTGCTCGTCATAGGTCAGGGACACGGCGATGGACCGGGCCTTCGCGTGGCGTACCGCGTTGGCCACCGCCTCCCGGGCGAGCATGAGCAGCTCGTCGCGGGCGGCGGCGCGCAGCGGCCTTTCGTCGCCGGTGACGGAGACGTGGACGAGGAGCTTTCCGTCCGCCACTTCCCGCGCCGCACAATCGAGCGCCGTGCCGAGCGGCCCGTCAGTCGCGCGCAGATCGGAGACCCGGTCGCGCGCGGCGGCGATCAGGCCCTCGGCCTTCACGATCGCGCGCTCCATCCTTTCGTTGAGTTCGGGATCGACGATGCGCTTGGCCACGCTGTCGAACTGAAGCACCAGGCCTTGCACGCCCTGGAGCAGCGTGTCGTGCAGCTCCCGGGCAATCCGCTCCCGTTCGCGGTGGCGCTCTTCCAGTCGCAACTGGACCTGGTTCTCGATGGCGCGCGCTCGCATCCGGTACGCGCCCCAGACGAGGGCCAACAAGGCGACCACGCAGGCCACGGCGAACGCCTTCGTCTGGACCAGGGTGGGCTCGATGGTGAAGTCCAGCGTGGCGCCGGTTTCGTCCCACACGTCGTCACCGTTGGAGGAGACAACGTGGAACCGATGGCGGCCGTGGGTGAGATTGGCGTAGGTCGCCTCGCGCAGCGAGCCGCCGTCGTGCCACTCGCCGTCCACGCCCTCCATCCGGTAGCGGAAGCGTGCCCGGTCCGCCGCCGCGAGCGTGACCGCGGTGTAGCGCAGCGTCACGCTGTGGGTGCCTTCCGGCAGATGCAGGTCGTCCCCGGCGAGATAGGTCCGGTCGCCGGCCCGCACGCTTTGGATCTCGGTCCGGGGGGGATGCTCGTTCCTGAGCAACGCGGTCGGGTCCAGCCACGCGACGCCGCGGTTGGTCGCGAACCACAACCGGCCGCGCTGATCCCTCACCGCCGTGGGGACCGGGCCCGCCTGCATGGCGATGCCGGGCAGCCCGTCGCGCCAGTCGAGCAGGCGGTAGTCCAGCGCACCGCCGGTCCGCGAGAACATCCTTTCGATGTCGCCGGCCTTCACCTGGACCACGCCCCGCCCGCCATTCATCCACAGGTCCCCGTTCAGGGACTCGACGATGCCGGTGATGAGACCAAAGACGGGGTTCCGGCTTTCCAGAATCGTCGCGAAGCGCTGGCCGTCGAAACGCGCGACCCCGCTTTCGCCAGCGACCAACAGGTTCTTGTCCGTCGCGTGGATCGTGGTGGCGCGGCCGATTGCCAGCCCATCGCCCGCGCCGTACCGGGTCGGGTGGCCGCCGGACCACCGGACCACTTCGTCCTCGAACGCCAGCCAGACCACGTCGCCGGAACCGAGCGCCATGGCGTTGGGGGCGGGGCTGTCGCCGAACCGCCTTTCGGGCCGGATGCCCTCGGGGGTCGCGACGAAGAGCCCATGACCGACGATGGACAGCCACATGCCGTCCTCGCCGTTCGGGAGGAAGGCCACCACATGCGAATCAACGGTGTCGGCGGGCAGCTCGAACTTCCGCAGCGTGTCGCCCGCGTACCGAAACACCTCCTGTCCCTTGAACCACCACAGCGCGCCATCGGCGGCGTAGCTGGCCGTGCGGTTCGGCACCGGACCGCCGTAGGCGCGAGCTGGGGTGGGAGGGTCCACCACCAGCGAGGTCTGCTGGTTGCCCACCAGCACCCGGGTATCCAGAACCGCGAGCGTGAAGCCCCCTTGAGACGCGGACGCCAGCTCGGCGATGTCCTGCAAGCGCTTCTTGCGGAAACTCGCCAGCCCGGCGTTCGTGCCCACCCACACGGTGCCCTCGGTGTCCTCGAGCACCGGCACCACCACCGGGGAGGCCAGTCCATCGGGCTGCTCGAACTTCTCCAGCGGATCCGAGGGGCGCAGGCCACGCCCGGTCGGAATGCGGGCCGGGGAGGGCAGCCGCCAGATGCCGGCACCCCAGACGGTGAGCCAGAGGCTGCCGTCGCGGGCGAACAGCATCTGCTTGGCCCGTGCGAAGACAGGCTCGCCCGCGGTGGAAGGTGACGAGGACGTGTCGGACGCTGGCGGAGCCGCTGAGGATGCTGGCGCGGTGCCCGGCGGGACGGACCGGGCATGATCCGGCAGAGGACGCGTCCCCTGGAGATCCTCGCTCAGCCAGAGCCGGCCGTCGGGGCCCTCCGCGAGCACGGCACTTCGGGAGATCGTTTCTCCCGTGTCCTGGAACCGACGCTCCCCCGGACGGAGGAAGAGCAGCCGGCGTGGCGTGCAGACCCACAGCACGCCACGCCGATCGACGTAGACGTATTCCGCGGCGCCGTCGTCGTAGCCCCATTCCTGGCCCACGGCACGCCATTGCCCCGCCTCATACCTCGCCAATCCGCTCGCGGCGGCGGCCCAGAGCGCACCGTCCGGGGTGAAGGCGAACCTCAGCACACGGCCGGGCGGCATCCCCTCGCGGGGGCCGAAAACGGTGGCGCGGCCATCACGCAGTCGCGCCGCGCCTCCGGCGAAGAAACCCAGCCAGATGTCGCCGTTGGGCAGCACCTTGAGCGCGTTGATGTTGGAGGAGGGGAGCCGCTGCCCCTCCCGCAGCGGATAGCGGTCGAAGCGGACACCATCGAAGCGATAGAGGCCCATGCCGGTGCCGAGCCAGAGGTAGCCCGTGGGCGCCTGCTCCAGCGTCCAGATGTCGGCGGGCGCGCCGTCGTTTGCCGAGAACTGGCTGTAGGCGTAGGGGTCGAGGGACGTGGCCGCGGCGTCGCAGGGGTGCAGCGAAGCGGCCAGTGCGAGCAGGAGGGTGATGAAGGACGACCGGAGACGCATGGGTTTCGGGCAGGCGGCGAAGTATGGCCGATCGCGCACGGTGCTTCCATGCCCGCCCCGGGCGCGATCACGTCGGCGGGGCGCTCCTCGTCTGGCTCATCAAATCGTTTCAATCGGTTTTCTCAGCAATCGGGAGAAAACTAGCGTTGCCTGCTAGATCAGAATCCGTTAGGACAACCTGGCCTTCCCCCAGGCTTTCCTCACCGAGTTTCCGCTCACCCGACGCGGGCCGTTGCCGCTCTTGGGTATCACCCAGCGAGGAGTGTTCCCCCCCATGGACACCGTGACCCCTCTGTCCACTGCCATTGCCCCAGAGGTGCCAGGAGGGTTGCCGCTGCTGGGTCATGCGCTCCGGCTGCTGCGCCTGCCTATCGCTTATCTGCAGTCGTTGCGTGCGTTCGGTGACATCGTCCAGCTCCGGATCGGCTCGTCGCCCTTGTATGTGGTCACCTCTCCCGAGTGCATCCATCAGGTGCTGGTCACTCACGCCGACAGCTTCGAGAGAGGGCGCGTCTTCGACAAGGCGACGGCCGCCATTGGCAAGGGGCTCATCGTCTCCAACGGAACCTTCCACCGGCAGCAACGAAAACTCTTGCAGCCGGGGTTCCAGCGGTCGCGCATCCACGGCTACATGGAGATCATCCATCGGCAAGCCGAAGCGCAGATCGCCGGGTGGTCGCCAGGGGTCCGCATCCCGTTGCGCCAGGAGATGCATCGCCTGACGCTCAATGCCGTCACCCGGACGCTGTTCGGCGCGAACACCGAGGAGAGCATCGCCGCCGAGATCGGCGATTACATCGACGCCGCCAACGCGTGGGTGGGGCTGCACACCGTGCTGCCTGGCCGTTTCTTCGAGCGGCTGCCAATGCCAGTCAACCGGGCCTTCGTGCGCAAGAAAGCCCGGTTCGACGAGATCATCAATACGTTCATCGACTCGCGGCGCGAGGATGGCCGCGATCAGGGAGATCTGCTGTCCGCGTTGTTGGCGGCACAGGATGACGAGACCGGCAAGGGCATGAGCGATGAGCAGCTCCGGATGGAGATCGCCGGCCTGTTCGTCGCCGGGTCCGAGACCACGGCGACCGCGTTGACCTGGCTCTTCCACGAAGTGGGACGCCTCCCCGAGGTGGAAGCGCGGATCCACGCCGAGGTGGACGCCGTGCTGGGTGGCAGGCCCGTCACCGTGGAGGACCTGCCCCGGCTGCCGTACATCCAGAACGTGGTGACCGAGACGCTGCGCCGCTACCCGATCGCCTGGCTGCTGATGAGGCGCGCCACCCGTGACGTGGAACTGGCGGGCACCCGTCTGCCGGCCGGGGCCGAGGTCATCGTCAGCCCGATGATGGTCCACCGCCACCCAGGCCTCTACCCCGAGCCGTTGCGTTTCGACCCCGACCGGTGGCTGCCGGAACGGATGCAGAAGACGCCTCGTCACGCCTTCATCCCCTTCGGTGACGGGAAGCACAAGTGCATTGGTGACTACTTCGCCCGCACCGAGATGGTGATCGCCGTCGCCACCATCGCCGCCCGGTGGCGGCTCGTTCCGGTGCCCGGCCACCGCGTCTGGGAGGTCCCCCGCTCGGTCTTGCGGCCCAACCAGGTCTTGATGACCGCCGTCCCTCGTTCCGCCACACCCGCCCCGCAGGAGGGCCACTGATGATTGATACCCAGCGTGCCGCGATCGAATTCAACTTCCCGTTCCCTCGCGACCTCAGCCCCGACATCGAACAGGCCCAACGTCACAGCATCGCCTGGGCCCGCCAGATGGGCCTGGCCACCACAGACACCGCGCTCCGGTATCTGGAGGCGTGGAACTGGGGACGGCTCACCGGTCACTGTCTGCCCACCGCGCGCGGTGCCAACCTGGACCTGGCCACGGACTGGATGACCTGGGGCTTCCTCTATGATGACCAGTTCGCCGGCCCCCTCGGCAACCAGCCGGAGCGGGTGGCTCGAATCACCGAGAACATGATTGGCGTTCTCTACGACACGTCCGCCACCCCGAGGGAAGACGCCTGCGCGCGGGGCATCACGGACATCCTCCAGCGGCTCTCCCAGAAGATGTCCCCGGCCTGGATGGCCCGCTTCCGCGATGACCTGAAGTGGTTCTTCATCGGGGTGCTGCGGATGACCACCTACCGCAACCGCCTCGGCCAGATCGACACGCGGACCGCGTTCGAGATCCGCCGCCTCGACATCAGCATGGACGCCGTGATCGATCTCATCGAGGTCGCGGAGGGGTTCGAGGTGCCCGAGGCGCTCTTTGGCACCGCCCAGATCCAGGACATGCGCCAGTGCGTCATCGACATCGTCATCCTGCAGAACGATGTCTTCTCCCTGCCCAAGGACCGGCACCAGCAGGAAGTCAACGTGATCCTCGCCATGGAGCGCTCGGAGAACCTCACCACCGCCCAGGCCCTGCAGCGCACCGCGGCCCTGGTCGACGAGAAGGTCCAGCTGTTCCTCGACGTCAAGGCCGGGATGCCCGCCCTCTACGAGACCCTCGGGCTCGGTGCCGCCGATCGTGCCCATATGGATCGGTACGTCCACTGCCTCGAGCTCATGATCCACGGCTGCGTCTATTCACATGCCGAGTGTGTTCGTTACTCCACCAGGTCCGAGCACACCCAACCCATCGCGGGCCGGGGCTTCATCCAGGACCTGCACCTGGGCGCGAGCATCGATCTGGCGCAAGCGATCACCCGGACGACCGTGAGTCCCTGACCGGCCGCGCGAGCCCCGCCCTCGCGCTTCACGGGCGCTGAAAGGAACGAGCGATGAAGATCAGCGTGTTGGTATTGGGGACGCGTGGGGACGTGCAGCCCTTCATCGCCCTGGCGGTCGCCTTGCAGCGCCGCGGTCACGAGGTGTGTGTCGCCACGTCCCGTGGCTTCGCCGACATGGTCGCGCACGGCGGCGTCCGGTATGTCCCCGTCTCGGCGGATTACGAGGAGTGGTTCCAGTCGGAGGAGGGCATCCGGTGGATGGCCGGCTCCGACAACACGGCCAGGTTCATGCGGATGCTGGCCGGGGAAGGGGTGGGGATCGACAGCAGGCTCAAGCCTCGGATGCACCGCGAGCTCCTGGCTGCTTGCGAGGGCGCCGACGCCATCGTCGCGAACCTGGTGATCGAGGACAGTGCCGCCTGCATCGCGGAGAAGCTCGGGGTGCCCTTGATCCCCGGGTACACCATGCCGATGCTGCCGACGTCGGAGTTCCCCAGCCCGTTCCTCTCCGCGCGCCAGCTGCCGCTGCGCGCGATGAACCGGCTCACACACTCTCTTCTCGAGACGTTCTACTGGCAGGGGCAGAAGCGCCTCATCAATGGCTGGCGTGCGGAGCTCGGGCTGCCGCCAACGGCCATCTCGATGCGGGAGAAGCTATGGCGCGCCGGAACGCCGATCCTGCATTGCTACAGCAGTCATCTCGTCCCGCGTCCGTCCGATTGGAGCGCCGCGAATGTCATCACCGGTCCCTGGATGATGCCCCCGGACGTCCGCGTCAACGCGGGCGGCGTCCCGTCGCCGGAGCTCATCCGCTGGCTGGACGAGGGGCCACCGCCCATCTACCTGGGTTACTGGCGGCTGCCCCTGATGGACAAGGCCGGGATGCTGCGTCTGGCCGTCGAGGTCGCGAACACGCTGGGCGTCCGCTTCGCCATTGGCGCGAGCTGGAGCGCGGAGGAGATCGCGGCGCTCCGCGTGCCCGAGAGCATCTTCATCACGCGCTCCGTGGACCATGATTGGCTGTTCGCGCGCTGCAGCGCGACCGTCCACCACGGCGGCGCGGGAACCACCGCGGCCACGCTGCGTGCCGGGTTGCCCACGGTCATCTGCTCGATCTGCAATGATCAGCCCTTCTGGGGAAACCGGGTGACGGCGCTCGGTGTCGGCTACAGCATGCCGTTCAAGCAGCTCACCGCGGAGCGGCTCACCCAGGCGCTGCGCCACATCCAGGACGGCGCGGTGCGCGCCCGGGCGAGCAGGCTGGGAGAGCTGATGCGGCGGGAAGATGGCACCGCCACCGCCGTCCGCATCATCGAGGAGCGCCTGCCGGGCGCTCCTCCGCGCTCTTGAGCCGCTCGATGTCAGTCCAGACGCAGCTCCCAGAGGATGCGGCTCCGGCGAAGGATGTCGAGTTGCGCCGGGGTCGTGCCGACGCGGTCCGCGGAGGAGAGCGCGAAGGTGCCGTCGATCTGCGCACGGGGCGTGACGCGGAAGCCCAGCTTCGAGAAGAAGTCCTTCACCTCGTCCACGCGGGAGAAGCCCGCGTCGCGCAGGTTGCTCTGGGTGGAACGGGCGATCAACGAGAAGATTCGCGCGAAGTGGGGATGGGTCCAGCGCTCCCGGGAGCCGTCGTCGCTCAGCTCGAAGTCCGGGGTCAGCCAGACTCCGCCGTGGCGCTTCAGGAGCCCGGCGATCCGCAGGGCCGCCGCCCTTTTCTCGTCCCGGGTGAAGTATTGGAACAGCCCCTCGTGAATCACCGCCACCGGTTCGCCCGGGACGAGGTGCTGCTCCAGGACGTCGCCATCGCCGGGAGCCACCGCGTTCAAGGGCGCGAAGACCACGTGCTCCTGGGCCGGAAGCACGCCGTCCCGCCGCAATTCGTTGCGCAGGTGCAGCCGGGTTTCGTGCATCTCGGGAAGGTCTGTTTCGATATAGCGCAGGGGTGTGGTGCGGTTCATGGCGTCACCGCGGAACGCGAAGCCGCTCCCCAGTTCCACGACCTGCTTGATGCCAGAAGCCTTGAGGGCCGTCTCCAGGCTCTTGTAGCGGGCCTCGATCGTCGGTGCCATCCAGCTCAGCAGCTCGGGAGCGGGGGCCTCTCCGTCCAGCATCGCCCGCACCAGCTCCGCGGAACCCATGCGCGTGGCGATTTCCTCGGCGAAGGGAATGTCGGAATGGCGCCGCATCTCGGCGACCAGCTTGGCCGTGGGGCTGATATTGTCATAGTTGCGGAGACTCATCTCGTTTTCCTCGGTTTCGCCTGGTTTGCCGCCGCCGGATAAGCCGGTCGCGGCCGGAGTGCAAGCGTTACGATCATGCATTACTCCCTGTCCGTTCTGGGGCAGGCTCAAAGAAAACCACCTCCAGAAGAAACCATGTTCTTCCTCCTCCTCCTCCTCACTGCGGCCAGTACCCTCTATTCGCTCACCATTGTCGTTCTGCTGAGCCGGGCCATGCGTGCCATGCCCCGGATCGAGCGGTTGAATGCGCCGCCACCCGTGCGCTGGCCCCGGGTGTCACTGGTCATGCCCGCGCGCGATGAGGAGCGCACGTTGGAGTCCGCCATGCGCTCCAAGCTGGGGAACACCTATCCGGAACTCGAGCTGGTGCTGGTGGATGACCGCTCGACGGACGCGACGGGCGCCATCGCCGACCAGTTCGCCCGGGCTGAGCCCCGGCTCCAGGTGGTGCACGTCGAGCACCTGCCGGAGGGCTGGCTCGGGAAGGTCCATGCCCTGCAGCGGGGGCTGGAACGCGCGAGCGGCGAGTGGGTCCTCTTCAGCGACGCGGATGTCCACCTGGCCCCGGGCGCCCTGGAGAAGATCATCGCCTACGCGGAGCAAGAGGGGCTCGGCCATGTCACCGTGTTGCCCGAGATCACCTGCTCCGGATTCGCGCTCCAGATGACGCTCGTCTCCCTGTTCCGGCTCGTGTGCGTGAGAAGCCGGATGTGGGAGGTGTCCGATCCGCGCTCGTCCGCCAGCATGGGAATTGGAGCCTTCAACCTCGTGCGCCGCTCGGCCCTGGAGCGCACCCCCGGGCTGGAGTGGCTGAAGATGGAGATCGCCGACGACGTCATGTTCGGAACGATGCTCAAGCGCTCCGGCGCGAAGCAGGCCGTGCTCAACGGCCGCAACGGCGTGAGCCTCGAGTTCTACCCCTCTCTTGGCGCCTTCACCCACGCCATGGAGAAGAGCGGTGCGTCCTTTCCCTTGACCCCGCTCATCGTGAGCAACCTGCTCCTGGTGGTGCTCGAGTGCGGGTTCCTCGCGGGAGTGTTCTCGGGACGCCCGGCGCTCGTGCTCCTGGGGGCGGGGACCTGGGCGATGGGCGCCGTGATGACCTGGGCTTTCAGTGTCTGGGCGGGCTTTTCCCGGTGGACCGCGCCCCTGGCCTTCCTGGGCGTCCTGCCGACCGCTTGGGTCTCGATCCGCTCGGCCGTGCTGGCGCTCATGCGCGGGGGCGTCTTCTGGCGAGGCACGTTCTACCCGACGTCCGTGGTGCGTGCCGGACAGCGCTTGGGGCGCTGATTCCCCGAGGTCCAACAGCATCGGGGCAGGCCCGCCCCTCAACCTTCGACAAGGAGTTCATCGATGTCCGCCGACCAGACGAATCCGAGTGAGAACCGGTCCACGGTGCAGTTCAATCCCTACGCGCCCGGGTACGATGCGAATCCCTTTCCCGCGCTCGAGAAGCTGCGGGCGGAGGCGCCGATCTTCTACTGGGATCAGGGGCGCTGCTGGGTCGTCAGCCGGTATGAGGACGGCCTCACCGTGCTCCGTGATGACAAGCATTTCTCACCCAACCGGGACGATTGGGAGTTCGCCTCGGTGCTGGGCTCCGACGTGATCGTTCCGGAGATGGAGGAGCTGAACAAGAATGGGCTGTTCGCCCTGGGCGAGCAGAACCATGCCCGTGTGCGCAGGCTCGTCAGCCCGGCGTTCACCCCGCGCGCCACCGAGCGGCTGCGTCCGGAGATCCAGACCATCGTCGATGAGCTCCTCGCCTCCGTGGCGGCGAAGGGCCGGGTGAACATGGTCCATGAGTTCTCGGAGCGCATCCCGGCGCGGGTCATCGGCTCCATGCTGAAGATCCCCACGGGGCGTGAGCAGCTGTTCCATGACTTCACCAACGCGGTGGCCAAGAGCGTCTTCGCCGGTGCGCTCGCGCCCGAGGAGCTGGCGCCCCTGCGCCAGCAGATCCGCGAGGGGATTGTCCTGGTGACGGAGACGATCGAGGACCGGCGCCGCAACCCGCGGGAAGACGACATCCTGACGACGCTCATCCAGACGGAGGAGCAGGGGGACACGCTCAACAAGCAGGAGCTGCTCGCGCTGGTGTCCTCGCTCATCGTGGGCGGCTTCGAAACCACCGTCCATCTGTTCTCCTTCTGCGTGTACAACCTGTTGCAGCACCCCGGTGTGTTCGCCGAGGTGAAGACCCGGCCCGAGCTGATCAAGAACCTGGTCGAGGAGGTGCTGCGCTTCGACAACTTCGTGAAGATGGGGCCCGCCCGCTACGCCCTGGAAGACATGGAGCTGGGGGGAATGCCCATCAAGAAGGGGCAGATGCTGGTGGTCCTGGTCGGCAGCGCGCTGCGCGACGAACGCGCGTTCGACAAGGCCGGGGTCTTCGACATCCAGCGCAACGCGAACGCGAGCATCGCGTTCGGACACGGAGCGCACTACTGCCTCGGGGCGAACCTGGCTCGGCTCATGGCGCAGATCTCCATGGGAACCCTGGTGCGCCGGTTCCCGGAGCTGCGGCTCGTGAAGCAGCCCTCGTTCGGGCCGCACTCCCTCATGCGCAAGATGGAAGTGCTCGAGGTCGACCTGGGCTCGCCCTCGGCGGGATGAGGAGCCGGCCCGCGCGGGGCTCACACTGACCGGGCGAGGATGTTGGCGATCATCCCGCCAGCACGCAGCAGGTCGGCCTCGGCCTTCGTCTCGATGAACGCCTGGGCCGTGCCGCGCTCGATTCGCCCGTCGGCGCGCCGCAGCGTCGTCGCGATCTCCAGGCGTGGTGCCCAGGTGTCTGGTGCCCAGTGGACCTCCAGCACATCACCGGGGCGAAGGCCGAGCGTCTCCGGGCGCCATCCCTCGGGGAGGCGGAGCGGCAGCACGCCCATGCCGATCAGGTTGGACCGGTGGATCCGCTCGAGGCTGTTGGCGAACAGCACCTTGGCGCCGAGCAGTTGCACGCCCTTGGCGGCCCAGTCGCGCGACGAGCCCGTGCCATAGCGTTCGCCAGCGATGATGCAGACCGGCTGGCCCCGCTCACGGTAGCGCGCGGCGACCCGCCAGACCGGGAGCCGCTCGCCCGTGGCGACGAAGACACTCATGCCGGCTCTCAGTCCGTCGCCCAGGTGGTTGACGACGTGGCGGTTGGTGAACAGCCCTCGCAGCATCACCTCCCAGTTGCCGCGACGCGACGAATAGACGTTGAGGTCGGCCGGGTCCTCGCCTTGCTCGATGAGCCACCGCCCGGCGTCGCTGTTCACCGGGATCGCGCCGGCGGGTGAGATGTGGTCGGTGGTGATGTCGTCGCCGACGACCATGATCGGGTGCATCGAGAGGGCTCCGGCATCGCCGCGCGGCTCGGCGAAGGCGACGAACGGCGGTGGTCGCAGATAGGTGGAGGCCGGATCCCAGGGGAACAGCGGGGTCTCCGGTGCCGGAAGCTGCTGCCAGACGCGCGACGCCTCCGCCGCGCCATACGCCGGGTCCATATCGCCCGGCTCCCAGGCTTCTCGGGTCAACTGCTCTACCTCGGCGGCGCTGGGCCACAACTGGTGCAGCGTCACCGGCTGGCCGCTCGCGTCGGTGGAGATCGGATCGTGCGCGATGTCCATGGCGGCACGCCCCGCCAGCGCATAGGCGACCACCAGCGGCGGCGACGCGAGCAGCGCGTTGTCCACCTGCGTGTGGACGCGGCCCGGGAAGTTGCGGTTGCCCGAAAGGACGGCGATCGGCTTCAGTCCCTGCTGCTCAATGGCCTCGGCAACCGGCTCCGAAAGCGGTCCCGAATTGCCAATGCAGGTGGCACAGCCATAGCCCGCCACGCCGAAGCCGAGCGCCTCGAGATCCTCGAGCAGGCCGACCCGTGCGAGCCGGCGCGCGGTCGCGGGTGAGCCCGGCGTCATCGACGTCTTGACCCAGGGCGGTGTCCGAAGGCCGAGCGCGCGGGCCTTGCGCGCGACCAGGCCCGCCGCGACGAGCAACCCGGGATCGGTCGTGTTGGTGCAGGAGGTGATCGCCGCGATCGCGAGCGCATCGGGCGGCAGCGGACCCTCGCGCACCTCCGCCAGCGCCGGCGCCAGCACGGCCGGCACATCGGCGGTCGTGAGCAGGTCCTGCGGTCGCTTGGGCCCGGCGAGCGACGGCCGAAGCTGGCCGAGGTCGACCTCGAGCAGCCGGGTGTAGCGTGGCCGCGCATCGGGCTCGAACCACAGCCCTTGCGCCCGGGTCTGCGCGGCGACCAAGGCGATCTGCTCGTTGGAGCGGCCGGTCAGGCGCAGATAGTCGAGCGTGTGCTCGTCGGCGGGGAAGAACCCCGTGGTCGCGCCATACTCGGGCGCCATGTTGGCGACGACCGACCGCTGGCCCACGGTCAGCGTCGACACGCCGGGGCCGAAGTACTCGACGAACTCGCCCGCGACCTTCATCTCGCGAAGCCCGTGGGTGACATGGAGCGCGAGGTCGGTCGCGAACACGCCATCGGGCAGGCGGCCCGTCAGTCGTACGCCAATCACGTCGGGCAGGCGGATGGAGACGGGCACGCCGAACATCACGCCTTCGGCCTCGAGACCCCCCACGCCCCAGGCGAGCACGCCCATCGCATTGACCATCGGCGTGTGGCTGTCGGTGCCGACCAGCGCGTCGGGAAAGCAGGTGAGGCTTCCGTCCCGGCCGGGCGCGGTCGCCGTGACGGTGGCGAGCCGCTCCATGTTGATGGTGTGCATGATGCCGGAGCCCGGCGGAAAGACGCGAAAGCCGGTGACGTTGCGCGACGCCCATTTCATGAAGCGGTAGCGCTCGGCATTGCGCTCCATCTCGCGCGCCATGTTGAGCTCGAGCGCGTCCTCGCGGCCGAAGAAGTCCACCGCCACCGAGTGGTCGGTCGAGGTCGCGACTGGCAGCACCGGGTTGAGGCGAGCGGGATCAACGCCTTTGCTCGCCACCACGTCGCGCATCGCGGCGATGTCCGTCAGCGCGGGACCGCAAGTCGTGTCATGCATCAGAATGCGGTTCGGAAGAAAGCGGATCTCCTCGTCGCTGCGCCCATGCTCCTGCCAGGCCGCGAAGTGCGCGAGCGCGGTCCTCGTGTCCTCCGGCGACTGGGTGCGCACGATGTTCTCGAGCAGGATGCGATGCACGACGGGCATCCGGAGGAAGGCGGCGCCGGCCATGGCCGCGACATCGATACAGGAGGGCCTGCCCGGTACGTCGAGCACGAGGGTCGGAAAGACGGACGGCAAGGTCATCGAGGGTCCTCGAGAGTTGGCGGGTGGCCCGGCTCAGGCCGTCAGCAAGCTTATCGCCTGGCGTCCGGACGAATCGCTGAAACCCGCGCGCGCCTCGTGTCACTCCTGGGGGTGCGGCGAGAATGAAGCCGCGCCGCCGGCTCCTTCCCTGGAGCGGTGACTCCCATTGCGCTCAAGAGGTTCACCATGAAGTCGTTCATGTCCGCTGGCGCGGCTGTCGTCGTGCTGCTGGGGATGTCCATGCAGGCCGCCGCCAGCACGCCTCCTTCCTCGACTCTCCCCGATGACTGTAAGGAGGGCCGTCCTCGCGCGGAGACCGTGGAGAAGCAGGCGCTCGCCGCCACGCCGCGCCTGGATGCCCCCTCGGCGGGACGCGCGGACGCGCGGGTGACGGTGGAAGTGTGGTCGGATTTCGAGTGCTCGTTCTGTGCTCGCGGGGCCGACACGCTCAAGGCCCTGCGCGAGAAGTATGGGGAGCAGGTGCGCATCGTCTTCCGGCAGAATCCGCTGCCCGCCCACCCGAACGCGCGGCTGGCGGCCATCGCCTCGATGGCCGCGCATGAGCAGGGTAGATTCTGGGAGTTCCACGATGCGCTCTTCGCCCAGCAAGACGCGCTGGACCGGGCCGCGCTGGAGGCGCTTGCCGGCAAGCTGAACCTGGACGTGGAGCGCTTCCGGCGCGCGCTGGACTCGAGCACCTGGAGCAACTACGTGGACATGGAACTGGTGGAGAGCAAGCGTCGCAAGATCGGCGCCACTCCCACCTTTTTCGTCAACGGCCAGACCATCGCCGGGGCACGGCCGCTGAACGTCTTCACGCAGAGCATCGACGCGGCGCTCGCGCGCTGACGGGCGCGTCCAGTTCGCCGAGGTCGATGCCGAGACGGGCATCGGCCGGGACAAGGTGTCAAACAGCTCGTAGGGGATGCGGTGCGGAAACGAGTTCTTTGACACCTTCGTCGGCGCGGTGTGGTTCTGGGTTACGACAGCTTGCTGGTCACGAATTTCTGGATCATGTCCATGGAGAGCAGGAGCGGCTTCTGGGTGATGTTGAGGGAGGCCGTCTGCCCGGTGATGTCGTACGAGCCGGCGATCTTGCCGAGCGGAGTGGGGACGGTGTAGTTGCCAGAGGAGTCGTTGCCAGAGAAGGAGCCACCGGCTTCCTGGACCATCTGCTGGACCTGGGTGACGAGCGTTTGAGGACTGCTGGAGAACGGCACGGAGAACTGGGAGGACATTGTCTTTTCCTTTGTCTTGTTGCTTCGCATCAGGGCCTGGTTTGTGCGGCCTTGATGTTCTTGACTCTGCCCAAGGTTCAGGAGTTTGGATGTGATCCGTCTCACGCTTTGGATGTGAGAGCTGTCACTGTCCTTCGCCGAAGCCTCGCCGAGGCGGTTATCCGGCCTGGCGCGAGACAGCGTTGCTCCTGTTCCGCCCAGGGCCAGCAAGAGGATGGGGACATACCGCGAGGTCCAGCCTGGCCCACCGTCGTCTGCACTCGGTGTGAATTCATCAGGGTATCTTTTCTCCTGGAGTGAAGTGTGTCACAGTGCTAAAGCGGCGCGGGTGGTGACCTGGCTTCCATCCAGACACCAAAGAGGGGGCCTCGGTGAACGGACATCCATCCCCATCTCTTCTCATGAAAGGTGCTCTTCCATGAAGCGAGTCTCTTATTTCGAACTCCTCTCCAAGGTATCGCCCGCCCAGTCGGCATTGAGGGCCGCGGAGTCCAACCGGCTATTCGCGGAGCGCCCTCGCAAGCGTTACGAAGGGCTCGCTCCCTCCGTGCAGGCGCTGGCCGAGTATGTGAAACGCCCGGAGAACGAGTTCCTCCGCATCTACATCGGGAGCATGCTGGATGAGGCCAACCAGAAGAACCCGATCAACATCAAGACGCCGGCGGATTTCTTCCAACAGCTCGACAACGCGCTCAACAGCCTTCCGAGATACGATTCGAACTTCATGGCCGCGCTGCCGTTCTACACGGTCCTGCAGCCCTTCATGGAGAACAGCTACGGCTGGGCCTTCTTCACCAACGAGGCGGTCCGGCCCTATTTCGCCGAGATCCTGAAGGCGTATCACGCCAACCTGGAGACGCCCGCCTCTCTCGCCTACCTGAACGACTCCTACGGGAACTGGCTCAGCGCGGAAGCCAGCCAGTACCTGAGCCTGAACGACTACGTCTACGACCCTGCCCAGCCGCACGGCGGATTCAAGTCCTGGAACGAGTTCTTCATTCGCCAGTTCAAGGACTTCGACGCCAGCCGCCCCCTGGCGCCCGATCCCACGGGGAAGGTGGTGATCAGCCCCGTGGACGGACAGGTCTGGACGATCTCCAAGCAGGTACAGCGCGAGGCCGCATTCGAGCTCAAGGGCGAGCAGTACTACCTCACGGACCTCCTCGCCGAGAACGCCGACAGCCCCCTGCTGCGGCCTTTCGTCGACGGGCTGGCGGTGCAGATCGTCCTGATGCCCTTCAACTACCACCGGTGGCACTCGCCCGTGACGGGCAGGATCAGGAAGGTGCGGACGGTCCCGGGATACTTCTTCGCGCAGCCGGCCCCGAACCAGGACTACGCGGCGTCGTTCCCCTTCCTGAGCCACGTCAACACCCGGACGATCGTCTTCATCGAGCCCGAAAATCCGGCCATCGGGGTGATCGCCATGATCTTCGTGGGGCTGACGGAGGTGTCCTCGTGCGTGGCGAGGGTTCAGGAAGGCGACTCGGTGCGGCGAGGAGACGAGATCGGCCACTTCGCGTTCGGCGGGTCGACCTGCTGCATGCTGTTCGACCGGTCGAAGATCGCTTCTCTCTACATCACGGACAACGCCACGTTGAGCGACGGCGCCAGCGGACCGGGAGAGAAGCTGGCCAACGTGGTGCAGGTGCGGCAGAACATCGCGAGCGCGCTGTAGCCGGACAAGGTGTCAAACCCGGAGACACCTCGGCCGCCGTCAGTCGAAGTCCGTGGGCCGCTCGGGGTCATCCAGGTGCGCGAACATCCGCAGCAATTGCGGCTCCGTCACCCGGTCGAGCGAGAGCGGTGGGAGCGCATCCCGTGCGAAGTAGTCACAGCCCTCCGTCTCCAGCGTCTCCCGGGGGGCGCCGCCCTCCAACTCGCAGTGGATGAAGAGCTTGTACACGTACGAGGGCTGCGGCGGGTGCGCGTGCTTCGCCTTGTCGAGCACCGCGAGCAGCTTCACCGGGCGCACCAGGTAGCCGGTCTCCTCGAGCGTCTCCCGCGCGGCCATCTCGCTGGGGCTGCTGCCCACGTCCGCCCAGCCGCCGGGCAGCGTCCATCGCCCGTCCGCGCGCTCCTTGGTGAGGAGCACCTTGCCCTCGCGGAACACCACCGCCCGCACGTCCACCTTGGGCGTGGGGTAGCCGTCCTCCGCGGCGAACACCAGTCGCAACGGCTCCTCCGGCACGCCCCCCTCCGCCGCGAGCATCTCCACCGCCAGTGCGCGCAGCTCGCGGTAGCGCTCCAGGTCGTACGGGTCCCTGGCATAGGTGAGGCCCGTTTGGGCGATGGCCTGGAGGCGTTGGATCCACTGGAGGCGTTGCATGCGAGAACTCGAGGAGAAGGACGGGGGAGGGCAGCGTACACGGGCCCCAAACAGTCGTTCCTGGAATCACCCAGACAAGGTGTCAAACGACTCGCGGTGCCGAAACGGGTTCTTTGACACCTTCCGCGGGGACACCATCCGCACCGGTGCTGGGGGCCCGCGGTGGAAAGGAGCGGCGATCCTCGAGCACCTGGCGCTGGCGTTCCCGACATTCCAGCGCCCAGGGCGAGGGCTCGGTGAGGGAGATGAGCACGATCTCCTCCCCGGGCTCCGAGTACGCCACCTTGGGAAGAGACTGACCCCGGTGGAGCAGGGGCTCATAGCCCATGCGCGCCCAGAAGCGCATCGTCTTGGGCTCCAGGCCAATGCCAATCGCGGTGGCGGGGGCTGCTCGCAGGGCATCGTCCGCGATGAGCGCGGCCACCAGCTCGCTCAACCCGGCGAAGAGCTTGCGGTTGCGGCGGTACTCCCCGCGCACTCCCCAGCTTCCCCCGTAGAGGAGGTGACGGCCCGAGCGGCGGTGCTCGAGGATGAGCTCGGAAAGCGCCTCCACGTGCTCCGGGCTCCGGCCCCTGAAGATGCCCAGCGCGGGCAGCTCGAGCCCATGGGCATCACACGTGGCGAGCGCGACCTGCTTGAAGGCCGCCACCGGCTCTCGCCCCGACTCCGTCTGGACATAGAAGAGATGATGGCGGGCAACGAAGTCGCTCGTGTCGAAGGGCATGTAGTGGTCGCCGAAGTCCGCCCTATAAGCAGCGGCGCGGACTCGCTGCATGTCCATGAAGGACTCCCGGGCCGCCGGGTTCTCCAGGTGGAGGAACGGGACCTCCAGGGTGACGAGTTCGATCTTCAAGGAGATGCCTCACGGACGGGCGCGGCGGCGTGGATCAACGGCCGGCGACCGGCCCATGGGCGGGCGCGTTCGAGCTGCGCCGCCAGGCGGAACAGCGTGGCCTCATCTCCCCAACGGCCGGCGAACTGGACCCCGATCGGCAGGCCCGCGCTCCAGTACAGCGGCACCGACATGGCCGGCTGGCCAGTGGCGTTGAACAGCGCGGTGAACGGGCACGCCGTGAAGATCCGCTTCACCCACTCCTCGGCCGTCATCCGGGCGTTCGCGTCCATCACGCCCAGTTTGAAGGGGGGCACGGCCACCGTCGGGGTCAGCAGCACGTCATGGCGGGTGAAGAAGCGACCCACCGAGCGCGAGATCTGGTTCAACTCCAAGAGCGCGCGTTGCAGCTCCACCGCCTTGAGGGCCCGGCCATGCCGCGCCGTCGCCCAGACGGTCGCCTCCAGGGTCTCCTCCGGCGAGCGTCCCGTCGCGGCGGCCAGCCCCTCCACCCAGAGCGCGAGGTTGGAGCTCCAGATCGCCACATTGGCCTCGTCGAGCTTCGCGGGGTCGTACTGGGGCGAGGCCTCGACGACCTCGTGCCCCAGCTCCAGGCAGAGTTTCGCCGCGTCCTCCACCGCGGCGATGCACTCGGGGCTGACGGGCACACCGGCCGCGAGTGTCCGGGAGAAGGCGATGCGGAGGGTGCCCGGTGGGCGCGCCAGCTCCGCCAGGTAGGGCCGCTCGGGGGCCTGGATCTGATACGGCTCGCCCACGTCCGGGCCCCGCGTGGCGTCCAGCATGGCCGCGCTGTCGCGCACCGAGCGGGAGACGACGTGCTCGATTCCGAGCCCGTTCAACCCGTCCGCCGCGTCGGGCCCGATGGGGGTGCGGCCCCGCGTCGGCTTGAGGCCGAACACGCCGCAGAACGAAGCCGGGATGCGGATGGAGCCGCCGCCGTCATTGGCGTGCGCGAGCGGGACGATGCCCGCCAGGACGGCCGCCGCCGCGCCCCCGCTCGAACCGCCCACGCTGTGCTCCGGATTCCACGGGTTGCGGGTGGGCCCCCGGAGAAGCGGCTCGGTGGTGACGTTGAAGGCCATCTCCGGCGTGTTGGTCCTCCCCACGGTGACGAGGCCCGCTTCGCGGAACCGGGCCATCAGCTCGGAGTCGTGGGGCATGACCGCGCCCACGGCCAGCCGGCTCCCCATCTCGCAGGGGACGTTGGCCGCGTGGAGGACGGCATCCTTGATGAGGAAGGGCACCCCGGTGAAGGGACCTTCCGGCACGCCGTGCTCCAGCGTGGCCCGCGCCTCCTCTTCCAGCGTGCCGATGACGGCGTTGATTCTCGGGTTCACGCACTCGATGGCCGCGAGCGCTGTGCGGACGAGCTCACCGGGCGTGACTTCCTTGCGGCGCACGAGTTCCGCCAGTCCCAGTCCGTCGTACGCCGTGTATTCGTTCAGATGCATGGGCAGAAGCTTCCTTTGCGAGTGCTCGACCGTCGGTGGCGCATTGGAAGCAGGACTCTACCGTTCCCAGGTCAGCCGCACCCGCGTGCCATGGGGCCGCGAGGTGTCGATGGCGATTGTCCACGAGAACCGTCGGGCGAGCCGCTCCACCAGGGAGAGTCCGATGCCAAAGCCCTCCTGCCCCGGCTCGACCGAGCCGAAGCCAACGCCGGTGTCGGAGAGGGTCCACGCCGTGGGCTCGATGCCGATGACGATGCGCCCCTCGCTCGTGTAGGCGAGGGCGTTCTTGAGGAGGTTGCCCAGCATCACCCGGGCCACGGGCGCTGGGAGGGGGGCCAGGACTTCTCCCGCGGACTCGATGGAGAGCTCGACGCGGTCGCTCTGGCGCAGGTGCGCGTACAGCGCGACCAGCTCACGTGAGACACGGAGCAGCTCGCAGCGCTCCTCGGAGCGGCGCTCCCGCGCCAACCAGAGGATGCCCTCCGTCAGCAGGCCCATCTGGTTCACGGCCTGGCGAAGGCGGTGGAACGTCTCCGCGTCCCGGGGTGGGTCGAGCTCGAGGATCTCCACCGCCCCCTGGGCCACGGCCAGGGGCGTGCGCAACTCGTGGCTCGCGTCGCGGTTGAACCGCCGCTCACGCTCCAGCAACTCCTGGATACGAGCGTCCCGCGTTCGCAGCGCCTCGAGCAGCGCGCGCACCTCGGCCACTCCGCCATCGTCCTCGGGCAGTGCTCCATCCTCTTCCCGCAGCCGTTCCACGAGTTGCTCCAGCGGCCGGCCGAGGCGGCGGGCCACGACGTGGCCGAGCAGCGCGGCGGCCAGCAGCGCCAGCAGCGCGCTGGTGAGGAGCAGGCCGGTCCTCCGCCGGAGCTGGGACGTCGTGCTCGTCAGTGCGGACACGTCGAGCGCGACATACCGGGGGGTCCCGTTCGCCGCGCCAGGGCGCACCGCGACGTGGAAGTGTCCGTGGCCCTCGGTGGGGATCTCGTATTCGCCCTGGGACGTCTTCTGCTCCAGCCGCTCTCTCAGCCAGGGCGGCAGCGAGGCCTGGCCGGAATACGTGGTGATGCCCGGCAGATGCCCCGGCTCGGGCCGGTCCGCCTCGGCGGCGACGAGCCGGTTGAAGATGACGTCCTCGAGGTCATAGCTGAAGAGCGTGAAGAACGCGCCCATGAGCACCAGCGCGAACGCCGCGGACAGCCACATGGAGCGCAGCAGGAGGTCACGGACCGGTCTGGCACTTGTGCGCATCCAGGCTGTACCCCTCGTTTCGCCGGGTGGTGATGGCATGGTCGATTCCCAGCCCGGCGAGCGCCTTGCGCAGGGCGTAGACGTGGGTGCGGAGCGCGCTCGAGTCCGGCGCGTCCTCCCCCCAGAGCCGCTCCGCCAGCGCCTCCGTGGAGACCGCTTCGGGCGCGGCCTCCATCAGGAGCCGCAGGATGAGGGCCTCGGTGCGATGGAGCCGGACGGTGCGCTCGCCCCAGCGCAGCTGTCCGCTCTCGGGCTCCAGGGCGAGTCCTCCCAGGGTCAGCCGCCGCCCGCTCGGGGGAACGGGCCGGCGAGCCAGCGCTTCCAGGCGCCAGCGCAACTCCCGGAGCGAGAACGGCTTGACGAGGTAGTCATCCGCGCCCGCCTGGAAACCCTCTTGCTTGTCCTCGAGCGTGTCCCGGGCCGTCAGCATGAGGATGGGAACGAGCCGGGGTGCGAGCTGCCGGTAACGCTCGCACACCTGGATGCCGCTCATGCCGGGCAGCATCAGGTCGAGCACGATGACGTCGTAGGCGTTGGCCAGCGCGAGCGCGAGCCCCTGGGGGCCGGTGGCCGCGAAGTCCAGGAGGAAGTCCGGCTCCAGGAACCGGGCGATGTTGGCCTGGAGGTCACGATTGTCCTCGACGATGAGCACGCGCATGGAGGGAGCGCCGGACTCCTGTTCCGGACGCGAACGCGGAGGATACCTGCGGCCGTGTCAAACGAGTGTCAACGCGTGATTGACGCGGGGTTGACCCGTGCGTGGGCAGTGTGGGTGCCCTCTTTCGAGGAGGAGTACCGCGATGACGCGCTTGCTTTTGCTGGGTCTCTGCTGCCTGTCCACCTCCGTGGCCCATGCCGCCCGCCCCGCCGTGCCGATGGAGGTCCAGGCGGAGGATGGGGAACGGATTGCCGTCCAGGTGCTGGAACCGGAAGGGGACGCCGCGAATCCGCCCGTGGCCGTCCTCCTGCACGGCCTCACCCGAAACAAGGAGGACTGGCTGTCCGATGCCGCGCCCACGTATGGCGGGGCGCTGACGGAGTACCTGTTGCGCTCCGGCTACCGGGTCTACCTCATGGACGCGAGGCGGCACGGGGCACGGGCGACTCCCGACGTGCGGCCCGGCGAGCTCGCGAAGCGGGCGCACGGCGGGGACACCGCACCCTATCAGGCGATGATCGTGGACACCGTGCGCGATGCGCGGGCGCTCCTCGCGCGGGTGCTGGCCAGGGGCAAGCCACTGCGGGTGCTCGTCGCGGGTTACAGCATGGGCGCCCAGGTGGGGCTCCTGCTGGCCTCGCACGAGCCACGCGTCACGCATCTGGTGACGATGGTGCCGCCGCACGTCGACCCCGTGCTGGGCGACGCCGCGCCCGTGAACCGGATGGGCGGGATTCATCAGTCCTGGCTGCTGCTGACCGCGACACGTGACCCGTTCTCCACGGCGGAGAACAGCCAGGCGCTGTTCGAGGCCGCGCCGTCCAAGCGCAAGGCGCGCAAGGACTTCGACAGCGGGCACGCCTTGCCGCGCGAGTACCTCGACGAGGTGCGCCGCTGGTTGAGCGAGACGCGATAGCCCCCACTCATGACGCAACCATGACACCCGGGCCGGGCGGGAAGTGATTGACTTCCCCTCCCATGTCCCTTCCGCGCGCTCTCCGTTCCTGTCTGCTGTGGGCGACACTCGCCTCCGTGGGCTGTCTGCGTGGCGCCTCGGCTCCGCCCACGCCCGAGGACGCGGCCCCGCCCGCTCCCGTGGCCGAGGCACCCGAGCCCGTTGCGGAGCCCGAGCCTCTTCCGGAAGCCGAGCCCCTCACGGCCGACGTGTCCCCGCTCCCGGTGCCCGCGAACGTCCCCGCCGCCTTCGCCGACGCAGGCCTCGTCTCGCCCACCACCGCTCCGGGGGTCGCCGATACGGGAAAGGTGGACCTCGCGGCGCTGCGTGACGCCGTCGCCGACCCGAAGCCCATTCCCGAGGCGCTGGTGAAGCGGTGGAATGAGCGAGACGAGAGACTCCAGAGAGGCCGCGAGGGCGGCGTGGTGGGGGGCGTCGTCGGAGGGGTGGTGGGGGGCGTGCTGGGTGGAGTGGTGGCGGAAGGCGCCCTCGCGGATTCCGAAGCGCCGCTGATGCCCGCGCCTGCCTCCGAGTGGGAAGCCGCTGAAGAGGGGGCGAAGGAGGAGGAATCCTCCGCACCGAAGAAGCCCGGAGAGCCCCGGGCGCCCCGGACAGTGCTGCCCAAGGTGGAGTCCGCGCCGCGCATGGCCAAGGTGTTGGTGCGCGACGAGCAGGGCCGCTACCAGCCCCTCACGGCCCGAGCGGTGCGCGTGGTGACGTACATCCAGGGGGCCCGCGCGCGTACGGTGGTGGACTACCTCTTCGAGAACGACACCCCCCGCGCGCTGGAGGGCACCTTCTATTATCCGCTGCCGGGCGGGGCGACGGTGGCGGGCTTCGCGCTGTACTCGGGCGCGGTGGCGGTGGACTCGCCCTCGCTCTTCCAGTCCCCGGAGCTGTTGCCGCCCCTGGGGGACTCGGGCAGGGCGGAGGAGCTGGTGGCCGCGGCCCCGCCGAGTCCCCGGGACGCGGCGCACGCGTGGGGCCAGCCGCAGGAGGCCCGGGTCGTCGAGCACAAGCGCGCTCGCGAGGTGTACGAGGACGTCGTGCGGCACAACGTGGACCCGGCGCTGCTCGAGTGGGCGGGGGCTTCCACCTTCAGCGCCCGCGTCTTTCCCCTGCCGCCGAAGTCCCTCAAGCGCGTGGTGCTCGCCTACGAGCAGACGTTGCTCTTCGATGGCCAGCACCTGCGCTACACGTGGCCCCTGCCGCCCGAGGCGGGCCAGACGCTCCAGGTGTCGGCGCGCGTCCACGTGGACCCGAGGTACGCGCGGGCGATGACGGTGCTGCCCGCCGCGGGCCAGCCGGGAGACCTCGGGCCCTGGCGGGTGTGGGACTGGCCGCGATTGACGGGGGACGGAGCGCTGCAGGTGGCCGTCGCGCCGTTGAGCCGGGACGCGGACGTGCTGGTGGGCTCGGACCCCGCGGGGCTCCCCGGCCAGGCCTTCTTCGCCCGGGTGCGCATGCCCTCGGGCTTCATCGTGGGGGAGGGAAGCGCGTCCACCGGGAGAGCGGTGCTGGTGGTGGACACCTCCCTGTCGGCCGAGGACGGCAACGCGTGGGCCCTGCAGGGCGCCCTGCTGCGCGCGCTGCTGGAGCGGGACACGAGCCTCACCGAGTACGCGGTGCTTCTCTTCGACGTGCGCCCGCGCTGGCTGCACGGCCCGGGCTTCCGGCGCAACACGCCCGAGGCACGCCGGGAGACGTTCGGCGAACTGGAGCGCGTCTTCCTCGAGGGCGCCTCGCATGTGGATGGGATGTTGGGCGAGCTGGACCGGGCGGGCCGCGACTGGCTGAAGCCGGCGGAGGGCGGCGGGCGGGTGACGGCCTTCCTGCTCTCGGATGGCAATGTCACCTGGGGACGGGGGCAGGTGGACGCGCTCATCTCGCAGCACCCCTCCTCGGAGACGCTGCGGTGGGTGAGCTACCGCTTCGGCGAGTCGGCGGTGAACACGGACCTCTTCGACGCGCTGGCCCGGGCAGGGGGCGGGCGGGTGGTGAACGTGCTCTCCGGCTCGGAGGTGCCAGCGGTGGCTCGGGCGCACCGGGCGGCCTCGACGGTGCTGGCGCGGGTGGAGGTGCGGGGCTCGGCGGTGAAGGACCTGGTGGTGGCGGGCCGGCCGCACCTCGTCTTCCCGGGGCAGGAGTTGCTCGTGGCCGGGCGGCTCGTGGACGAGGGCGCGGCGGAGCTCGCGGTGGTGGTGCGCTCGGACGGCGGGGAGCGGACGATGCGGGTGCCGCTGCCGCGCGACCGGGACAGTGCCTTCGCGCCGAGGGCCTGGGCGGAGGGCTGGGTGGCCCGGCTGGTGGCCCTGGAGGACCCCCGGGTGGACCGAATGGTGGTGGCGCTCAGTCAGCACTACCGGCTGGCCAACGCGCGTGCCTCCATGCTGGTGCTGGAGTCCGAGGGGGATTACGTGCGCTACGCGGTGCGCGACGAGCAGGTGGACCTCTCCGAGCTGGAGGCACTGCGGCGGAGCGAGCAGGACCAGGCGCGCGAGGAGCTGGAGGGGCTGTCGCTGCGGGACGTGCCGGACTCGGGCCGCGCGGTGCTCCGGGTGCTGGGGGCGAAGCAGGCGGAGCTCGGCTCGCGGCTGAAGGCCCAACCCCTGCGGGACGAGCCCTACGCGGGAGGCGAGGAGCGGCTCCAGGCGGAGCTGGAGTACCGGCGGGCGCGGCGGGCCAACAAGGACGACGTGCTGGTGTACGAGGAGGTGGCGCGCCAGCGGGCCTTCGCGGGAGACACCTGGGGCGCGGTGCGGGCCCTCTCGTCCCCTGTGGAGCTGCGGCCGAAGGATCCCGAGGCCCTGCGGCTGGTGGGCTACGGGCTGCTGGCGCTCGGGCAATACACGGCCGCCACGGAGCTCTTCGAGCACGTGCGGCTCAACCGGCCCTTCGAGCCGCAGGCCTACCTGGAGGAGGCCCTGGCGCTGGACGCGGCGGGGCGGCCCGCGGAGGCCGCGCGCGACTGGGAGATCGTCCTGGCACGAGGCTGGGCCCGGCACGAGGAGGAGACCCGGAGAGTCGCGGCGTACCACTATGGCCGGCTGCTGCTGGCGCTGACGAAACAGGCCCGGCTCTCGGGGGTGGAGGTGGAGGCCCTGGAAGCCCGGCGGCGCGAGCTGGCGACGCTCGCGGAGCCCAGGCCCATCGACTACCAGCTCACCCTGCACTGGAACTCGGATGGGACGGACATCGACCTGTGGGTGGTGGAACCGGACGGAGAGCGGTGCTCCTACCGGCGGAAGAAGACGCGGCTGGGAGGCGAGCTCTTCTGGGACACCACGGACGGACTGGGGCCCGAGCTGTACCACGCGCGCAAGGCCGCGCGAGGCACGTACCAGGTAGCGGTGCACTACTACGGCAACAACTCGGCACGCTACGTGGTGCCCACGGCGCTCCTGCTGGTGACGGACCGGGGCGCCTTCTCCCGCGACGACGGGTACCAGCGGCGGTTCCAGTTGCGCATCCTGCCGAAGGCCGAGGCCGCGCTGCTGCTGCGCGGCGAGGAGGTGGTTTCGGAGAAGCGGGCCACGAAGCCATGAGAGGGTGGAGAGGCCGTGTGGCCCTCTTGGGCACACGCCGGCGCGGGTCGTGCTCCCGAAGCATTACACTGCGCGAGCGGGTCTCCGCGAACTGCTGGCGAGGGGGTCATGGGTCTCGATCTGAAGATGGAAGTCAATGAGTCCGGCGGAAAGACCGGGTCCGAGGACGCACCGTCCGTTCCTGAGCGGACCTACGGGCTCGAAGTCCGGCTGCGGCGTGAATGGGTGGGCTATCGCGAGGAGACGGGGACCGAGGTCATCCTGGATTTCGCGCGTCGCCGTCGCCTCACCCTCGACGAGGGCGCGCGGACGTACGTGGACGAGTCGCTGTACTCGGACGTGTGCCTCCGGCACTTCGAGTTGCCCAACCGCGAGCACATCCGGTCCGTGCTCGAGGCAGGAGGTGCTGACAGCGCGGACTTCGAGCCCCTCATGGCGGAGCACCAGCTCGCGGTGCTCGACAAGGCGCGGGGGCGGTCCCTCTCCGAGCCGAAGGCCCCTCGAAAGAACGGGCTCCGCGGACTCTTGCGGTCCGTCTTCGGGCCGAAGCCCGGCGACATTTCAGTCGAATCGGACCAGGGACGCACCGTGTACGCCACCGCTGCTGGGCGGCGCCTGCTCTCGTACGCGGAGGAGGGGACTGAAGCAGCGCCCGACATCAGCCGGCGGTTCGCTCAGTTCATGCGCTACCGCTACAGGGGCCACCCGCTCATCCTCGAACAACTCGCCTCGGCCCGCCGCATCCCGCGCGAGCTCCGATACCAGGCTCTGGCACCGTTCGGACAACCTGGGAGCGATGTCACGCTGCGGCTCGTGGACGTCGCCGTCGTGCCCGAGGGCGACATCGCACTCGAGGGCTATCGCCGGGTGGTGGATGCCGGTCAAACCCTGCCGGGCGGCGTTCTCGAGCGCGTGATGCTCGGCGCCGTACCTGACAGCCAGGAGGTGGAGGCACGGCGGATGGCGGAGGCGAAGCAATCCGCCGAGGGTGGCCGCATCCTCGAATGCGTGCTCACCCTGCTGGAGCTGAACCTGCAAACCGGAACGTCGTTGCCAGAGCTGGGCAGTGTCCTGCGCGACGAACCCGATCCTCACGTGCGACAACTGCGGGAAGCGCTGGGACGGCCTGGCAGCGAGGAGGAAGCCCGTGCCGCGCTTGCCAGTCTCCAGGCGCTTCGGAAGGCAGCGGGACAGCGGGCCCACGTCGTCAACACCTTCCTGGCAGCGCTCCACCGCGGGCTCGGCGAGGGCGCGCAGGCGCGCGAGTTGCTGCTCCAGGCGCTCGAGGTCAACCCGTTCCTCACCGGGGCCTACAAGGACCTGGGGGACCTCTACGTGAGTGACTACGAGATGTCTCGGGCCTGGCGGTGTTGGGAGGCGGCGCGGAGGATCGCCCCGGGCCATGGGCTGTTGAAGGACGTCCACGCGATGGAAGAAATGCTGGCGGCCGAGCACCCGGAGTACTTCTGACGCTTGGGCCGAGGTCCTTCGCCGTCAGCTTCCTCGGCGCGTGTCTCGACGGCCTCACGGCGATGTCGTCCGCCGGGGGCGCACTCGCAGGAGAGTGGCCCCCGGTATGACGACCGCCCCAGAGCCTCAGGTCAGTGGCGCCGCCTCGTCGATCTCGCGGGGGACCCGCATGCGCGGCTGGGTCTGGATGACCTCGGAGAACATGGCCTCGAGCTGCTCGCCCATGACGGCCAGCTCCTGCTTGGTCAGCAACTTCTTCACGTTCTTGAAGAGCTCCTTCTCTTCCTCCTCGACGTGATGCTCGACCAGATCCTTGAGCACCTTCACCTTCGCCTTGAACTGCGCGTCGGAGGGGTCCATGTCGAGCAGATCCGCGATGACACGCTTGGCCGACAGGTGCTCCTCCACCGCCTCCTGGAGCTGGTCCGCCGTGGGCCCGACGTAGACGCTGGGATAGAAGAGCTTCTCCTCGATGAGGGCGTGCGCCGCGAGGTTGTCCGCGATGCGCACGAACAGGTCCATCAGCAACTCCTCCTTGCCTTCACCAGCCTTCTCGAACTTCTCGAACAGTTCCTCGACCTCGCGGTGCTGCTGCGTCAACAGTTCGATGGCGTCCATGGTCTCGCTCCCGTCTTGCGTGAGTCGCGTGAGGCGTCCCTGGGCCTAACTTCGGCACGGCTCCCGGGGACGCCAACTGTGAGGCTCCTTCTCCGCCGTGCTCTTCGGAAAACCTGACTCCACGAGTCCGCTCGGCCCAGGGACCTCTCCCGTAGGGCCCGAGACTGCTGAAAGCCTGCCTGCTCACCGGCATGGCGGACGCTGTTGTGGCGTCCGGGATGGACAGGTGGGAGGGCATGGACGGGTGCTTCCGGCTGCGCTTCACTGCGGCCGATGACTCCTCACCAAGCAGAGACGGCCCTGGCGGACGCGGAAGTGGTGCCGTGCGCGGAGATGCAGCTCGCGGACGCCCGGAGGCTGGTGGACGCCTGCCTGGCCGAGGGCGTGCCGGCCCTCGTCCACCGCGAGGCGTGTGGCAAGCCGAGTTGTTCCCCGAAATTCCAGGTGCTCGTGCGCCCCGAGGACGTGCCCCGGGTCGCCGGCCTGCTCCAGCAACGTTGGACGGACAGCCTCCAGCGAGAGGGGCTGCTTTCCGAGGGCCAGGCCCCCCAGGAGATACCGGAGGACGGCGAGCTGCCGTGCCCCGCGTGTGGCACGGCCGCCCCGCTGGTCGAGGGCGCGTGCAGCGACTGCGGACTTCAGCTCGAGTGAGCCGCCACCAGGGAGGAACCTAGATGCCGTACTACAACGAGAAGAACTACAGCATCGACCGAAGCGTCGGCTATCTGCTCAACGAGCTCGCCAAGCTCATCAACGAGGACCTGGACGCGCGTCTCAAGGATGCACTCTCGGTGAGTTTCGCGCAGTGGCGTGTGCTCGTGGCGATTCTGCAGTGCGACTCCGAGCCCGAGCCCGCGTCCGCGTCCATCCTCTGCTCCAAGATCGACTATGACTCCGGTGCGATGACGCGTCTGCTCGACAAGCTGGAGGCGCTCGGCTTCATCACGAGAGAGCGCGACGTCTGGGACCGCAGGGCCTACACGCTCAAGCTGACGAAGAGAGGACGCCTCGTGGCGACCAAGGGCCTCGTGATCGCCCGCGACAACCTCAATGACTCGATGGCGGATCTGACGAATCAAGAGGCCGAGACGCTCCTGTCGCTTCTCGTCAAGGTGCGGCAGACGAACCTGGCCTTGAAGGCGGCGCGGCAACCCGCCCAGAAGGCTTCGAAGCGGGCCTAGCTCCCGCGGCCTTGCCCGCGGCCCTCAGTCGCGATCCGGCGCGCCGAGCGGAAAGTGGGGGCGATAGGGCCGCGCTTCATCCACGGCGCGCGCGTATGACGGCCGCGCCAGCAGCCGCTGGCGATACGCCCGGACGTTGGCGAACCGCGCGTCGATCTCATGCGTCCAGTCCGCGTAGAACAGGGCGGGTGCGGCGGAGCAGTCCGCGAGGCTGAAGCGCGTGCCCGCCGCCCATTCGCGCTTCGCCATCACTCCGTCGAGCCAGCCATACGCCGCCTCGAGCATCGCCCGCGCCTCCCTCACCCCGTAGGGGTCGCGATCCGCCTCGGGACGGATCTGGTTGAAGACGATCCGCCCCTGCGGCGTGGACACGTAGTTGTCGAAGAAGCGGTCCATCGTCCGCACCTCCAGGGCCTCGCGCGCGTCCTCGGGAATCAGCCGGACCGGTCCCGGGTGGTGCAGCT
This sequence comes from Cystobacter fuscus, assembly GCF_044360685.1. Classification (GTDB taxonomy): domain Bacteria; phylum Myxococcota; class Myxococcia; order Myxococcales; family Myxococcaceae; genus Cystobacter; species Cystobacter fuscus_C. The sequence goes on from NZ_CP043491.1 coordinate 5,501,126, forward strand.
GCAGGTGCTCGATGATGATGCTCGACTCCAGCACCGTGCGGCCCTCGTCCACCAGCGCGGGGAAGCGCTTGAGCGGCCAGAGCGCCGAGAGCTCGGCCATCACCTCGGGGTCGTCGACCCTGCGCAGCTCGAAGGGCAGGGCGTTCTCGTAGAGCGCGATCAACACCTTCTGGCAGTACGACGAGAACGGGTGCGCGTAGAGCTTCAGGGTCATCGCGGGCTCCTCGGACAGGGCTGGCAGACTGCTTGCATTTCGCAACCGGTTGCGTTCTAGACAACCTGCTCCTATTTTGCAAGCAGTCGCGGGAGTTCACTCGATGGAAGGCGCGCCACGCTCGGGCTGTCCAATCAATCTGACGTTGGAAGTACTCGGCGATCGTTGGAGCCTGATCGTCATTCGAGACGTCATGTTCGGCAACCGGCGCCACTATCGCGAGTTGCTGAACCAATCCGAGGAAGGCATTGCCTCCAACATCCTGGCGGACCGCCTCAAGCGCCTGCTCGAGGCCGGCCTGCTGTCGAAGCGTGACGATCCCACGCACCGGCAGAAGGCGATCTACAGCCTCACCGAGCCCGCCATTCAGCTCGTACCGCTGCTCGCCCAGATGGCCGCCTGGGGCGTGCGGCATACGCCCGCTTCCGAGGAGTTGTCGATCCGTGCTCGACTGCTGGAGCAGGGCGGCCCGGCCTTGTGGGAAGCCTTCATGGAGGAGCTCCGGGCGGTGCATCTCGGCGCGCCGGTGCCTCAGCGCTCGGTCCTCGCCGAACTCCAGGCCGCGTTCGAGGCGGTCCTCGCCCAGAAGACCGGCGCGCGGCTGGGAGGCCCACGCGAACCCACGCCGGCCATCAGGAGGGCCAGGGGCGGTGCTGACGGCTCCGCCCCAGGTCCTCTCATTAAACGGAGAACTGCTCGCTGATCTCTTCTCCGTCCTCGTTCTCCTCGACGTACTCCAGCTGGCTGCTCAGCTTTTGTTGCTGGCACAGTTGCTTGAGCTGCTTCAGGGAGGCCTGGGCCTCCTTGAGGGTTCCCGCCAGGGTGCCTTCCAGCAGGAACTCCGGCAGCTCCGAGTTGTTGTAGCAGAAGAGCTCCCAGGGGCCGTTCTCGTACCTGATTTCGGCGCCCTGGAGCCGCTGGCGGACGTTCAGCTTGTCCTGCTTCAGCCAGGCGGCCAGCACGCGTGAGACGACCTCGGGGTCTGCGGAGCCAATGACGCCGGTAATGACGATCCTGTTCATGGTTGATTATCCTCAGGCCTTCACGGACATGCTCGGGGAGATGTCGAACTTGCCTCCCTCGAGCACGACGGAGATGGATTCGATCTTCTGGCCCGTCGGGTCCTTGGGCGATACGGGTTCCTTGTAGTTCGCACTCAATGTCTTCGCCAGCTTGCTCAGTTCCTTGTTGCTGGACGACGACGAGTGCATGATGCCCGTGTTGACGGCGTTCGCGAAGGTCCTCGCCCTGGAGTTGTACCCCGGGTTGTTCATGATGTCGTGGGCGAGTGATTGCATCTCCTCGAAGGACTTGTCCTTCAAGGAGATGGGCTGGCCGTTCTGCGTGATCTTGTTGTCGTAGTTCTTCGTCAACAAACCGGCGAATTGCTCCTTGTTCGCCATGACCGCGACATCGATGTCTCCGGCATTGGGCGTGCGCAGCGACGAACCCTGGATCTTCACGTTGCCGCTCGGGAATTTATGCTGGTTCAAGGTCGAGATCAGGTCCTTGCTGAAATTGTCGAACTGCGCCTTGTCATGGAAGAGATGAGGATAGCCGCGCTTCATCACCTGGGCGTGCTCCTTCATCTGCGCCTGCATCTCGTTCGCGTCGATGCGCTTGGCCTCGCGGGAGCCCGCGTAGATCATGTTCGTGACGTCCTGGGGCGGGATGCCCAGTTCGTGGCCGAGGCTCGTGAGCTGACTCAGTTCCTGATCGTTGTACTTGAGTTGGAACTTGTCCGGCTGCTCGCCGATCTTCTGTTTCGCGGCGTCGACGATCTGCTGATGGGCAGGTGACTTGGACGCACCCGACGTGGATGACGCGGCCGCCGTGGTCGTCGTCGGTGACGAAGGTGCCGACTTGGACTTGCCATAGAACCCCGTCGTGACCTTCGTCTGGGCCTCGCCGGGCTTGATCGGGGGGCCCTTGGGTTGGAGCGTCGGCCCGGAGCTCTTGGTGGCCTGACTGAAGCTGGAAGGCGGCGGGCTGGGGGCGCGCGGGGTGCTCGGAGGGCTCTGGGTGGAGGTCAGCTCGGGAGCCGACTGGCTCCGCTGCAACGGCGTGGACTCGGTGGTCCGGGAGCTCGGGAGTGACCGGGGCGTCGAGGGAGGGGTATTGACCTTCATGGAAAGACTCCTTGCCAGCTCGTGGGCGCGGACCGCGCGTCGCCCTCATCCTTGTCGAGTTTAATGGTCTGGCATCCCGTGTTCAAGGCGTATGCCAGCTCGCGTTCCACTCGGGAAGGCTGCTCATCCCCGGTACTTCACGGTCATGCTCGGGGAGATGTCGAACTTGCCTCCCTCGAGCACGAGGGAGATGGATTCGACCTTCTGGCCCGTCGGGTCCTTGGGCGATACGGGTTCCTTGTAGTTCGCACTCAGGGTCTTCGCCAGGTCCCTCAATTCCTTGTTGCTGGACGACGACGAGTGCATGATGCCCGTGAGGATGGCGTTCGCGAAGGTCTTCGCCTTGGAGTTGTATCCCGGGGTGCTCATGATGTCCTTGGCGAGGTCCTTCATGTACCTGAAATCCTTGCCCTCCAGGGAGATCTTCTGGCCGTTGAACGTCATCTTCTTGTCGTAATTCCTCATCAACGCCGCGGCGAATTGCTCCTTGTTCGCCATGACCGCGATATCGATGTCTCCGGCATTGGGCGTGCGCAGCGACGAGCCCTGGATCTCCACATTGCGGTGGGGAAAGCCCGCATCCCGCACGCCCCGGATCAGGTCATTGCTGAACTGGCGGAACTGCGCCTTGTCATGGAAGAGATGAGGATAGCCGCGCTCCATCACATGGGCGTGTTCCGTCATCTGCGCCTGCAATTCGCGGGCGCTGATGCGCTTGTCATTGCGGGAGCCCACGTAGATGAGGTTCTCGACGTCCCGAGGCGGGATGCCCAGCTTGTGGCCGTGGCTGGTGAGCTGGCTCAATTCCTGCTCGTTGTACTCGAGGCGGAACTTGTGCGGCTGTTCGCTGATCTTTAGAGACGCGTTGTTGACGATCTGCTCGTGATAGGGCGACGGCTGGGCCCTGCCATAGAATGATGCCGCCTGCGGGCCGGCCGTGTGGACGTGGTGCGGTTGCCTGGGGTGGAGCGTGGGCCCGGTGTTGTGGGTGGGGCGACTGAAGGTCGAAGGCGGCTCGTTGTGGGCACCCGAGGCGGTGCTCGAGTCGTTCGGGGCCGCGGGATGCCTCGTCCGTTGAGATGAACCGCCCCGCTGAACCGGATCGGACTGCCCGTTCCGAGTGCTCTGGTGCGCGGGGTGCTTGGGGGAGGGGCGTTTGACATCCATCGGAAGTCTCCTTGTCGGATCTCGGGCGCGGACTTCTCACCGCTCCCTACCTTTTTGAACCTTAATGTCCAGGCTTTCCAAGCTCAAGGCGTACCCCTGTCCTCTCACCGCGCGAGAAAGCCGCACCGGACGCCCGGTGCTCGCCGCCGCGAAGCCACGGCCTCGTGCGCCCGCGGGGCCAGCGGCCCATCGACTCCGGGGTGTCATATGCAACTCGGTTGCACATGCAGATGAGTGGCGATAAAAGGAGCGCCACCATGCACAGAGGCCATCGGACCAGGAAGAAGGAAGACCCGCGCGCGCACGTGGCGGACGGGGAGGGCGGGCCATGAGGGACGGACGCCTGCCCGTCACGGTGCTCTCGGGCTTCCTGGGAGCGGGGAAGACGACGCTGCTCAACCACGTGCTCAACAACCGGGAGGGCCGCCGCGTCGCCGTCATCGTCAACGACATGAGCGAGGTGAACATCGACGCCCGGCTGGTGAAGGGCGGGGCCTCGCTGTCGCGCGTGGACGAGAAGCTGGTGGAGATGAGCAACGGCTGCATCTGCTGCACGCTGCGCGAGGATCTGCTGGTGGAGGTGGGCCGGCTCGCGCGAGAGGGCCGCTTCGATCACCTGCTCATCGAGTCCACCGGCATCTCCGAGCCCATGCCGGTGGCGGAGACGTTCACCTTCGCGGACGAGCAGGGCCGCTGCCTGGGGGACGTGGCCCGGTTGGACACCCTGGTGACGGTGGTGGACGCCTTCAACTTCCTGAAGGACTGGGAAGACACCGAGGAGCTGCGGGCGCGGGGGCTCGCCGCGGGCGAGGAGGACGAGCGCACGGTGGTGGACCTGCTGGTGGAGCAGGTGGAGTTCGCGGACGTGCTGGTGCTCAACAAGACGGACCTGGTGTCGCCCGAGCAGGTGGGGGTGTTGGAGTCCATCCTGCGTCAGCTCAATCCGGGCGCGCGGCTCGTGCGGGCCCAGCAGGGCCGGGTCTCCCTGTCCGACGTGCTGGAGACGGGGCTCTTCGACCTGGAGAAGGCCCAGCGCGCCCCCGGCTGGCTGCGGACGCTGCGCGGCGAGGCCGTTCCCGAGACGGAGGCGTATGGCATCGAGAGCTTCGTCTTCCGCGCCCACCGTCCCTTCCACCCCGGGCGGCTGTGGGAGTTCATCCACGGGAGCTGGAAGGGTCTGCTGCGCTCCAAGGGCTTCTTCTGGCTGGCCACGCGCATGGAGGTGACGGGCGTATGGGCCCAGGCGGGAGGGGCCTGCTCCTTCGAACCCGCGGGGCTGTGGTGGGACGCCGTGCCCCGGGAGGAGTGGCCCGAGGAGCCCGAGGTGCGCGCCGAGCTCGAGCAGCACATGCGGGCGCCCTGGGGCGACCGGCGCCAGGAGCTCGTCTTCATCACCCGCCAGGTGGATCAGACGCTGCTGCGCGGGGCGCTGGAGGAGTGCCTGCTCACCGACGAGGAGCTCGCCCTGGGCCCGACGGCCTGGAGCCAGCTCGAGGATCCCTTCCCGCCCTGGGTGATGGTGGGCGAGGGCGAGGATGAACCGTCCGCCGACGAGGCGGCCTGAGCCGCTGAAAGGAGCCGTCATGCCGCTGGTCGCACGCCGCCGTGCGCGGCCGCTCAGGGCGAGGACAGCTCGGCCATCACGAGCGGAGCGGCCTCCTCGAAGGCCCGCTGCACCGCGTCCAGCAGGGCGCCGGCCTCGTCCAGCCGCTGCTCCCGGGCGTGCGTCTCCAACGCCAGGCAGCAGTGCCGCAGCCGGGGCAGGGCATACACGGCGCTGCTGCCCGCGAGCCCGTGCGCCTCGCTCACCAGTACCGCCGTGTTGCCCGCGGCGAGCGCCTCGCGCATGCGCGTGAGCTGGGGCGGGATGCTCTCGAGGTAGCGTTGGAACATCCCCCGCAACATCTCACCCGCGTCTTCCTGTCCCAGCTCGCGCAAGCGCGAGATCTGCTCCACATCGAGCACCGAGGGAGTGTCGTCCATGGGGCCCAGTCTACACGGCGGGCCGCTGGCAGCCCCCCAACATCTCCAGGAGCGCTTTTTCCGCCCCGTGCAGCCCGGGCTTGTCGTGCTGGGCCAGCTCCTCCACCGACTCGAAGTAGCGCTCCACCACGTGCCCCTTCTCGAACATGGCCAGCACCGAGGGGTAGATGTACGAGGCGCGGGCCACCGCCGGGGTATTGCCCAGGTGCTCGGAGGCCTCCTTCACCGCCGCCACCATGGACTTCTTCACTCCCCGTGCGCCCGCATCCCGGGCCACCCGCTCCTTGGCCCGCGCCAGCGCGCAGGCGCAGATGAGCGTGCCCGCCCAGGTGCGGAAGTCCTTCGCGCTGTAGCGCTCGCCCATCACCTCGCGGATGTACTCGTTGATGTGGCGCCGCCGCACGTCCACCACCGCGCCGTCGTCCAGCACGAACTTGAAGAGATCCCTCCCCGGCACCTTCATGCACTCGCGCACCACCCGCGCCACCTGGCGATCCTTCAGCTCGCGGTGCTGGTGCTGGCCGCTCTTGCCCGGGAAGTCGAAGATGATCGTGTCGCCCTTGAGCTTCACGTGCCGGGCGCGCAGCGTGGCCAGCCCGTAGCTGTTGTTCTCCTCGGCGTACTGCTGGCTGCCGGGCCGGATGAAGCACGTGCCCAATATCCGCAACAGGCACGCCATCACCCGATCCCGCCCCAGTCCCCGCTTGCGCAGGTCCTGTGACACGCGCCGCCGCAGCTTCGGCAGCGCCCGGGCGAAGTCCACGATGCGCTCGAACTTGCGCGCCTCCTGCCGCCGGGTGAAGGACTCGTGGTAGCGGTACTGCCACCGGCCCGCGCTGTCCTTGCCCATGGCCTGCAGCCGCGCCGTCCCCGAGGGGCTGATGTGCACGTCCTTCCATGCCGGAGGCAGCTTCAGCGCCTCGATGCGCTCGACTTCCTTCGCGGGCACGCGCTTGCCGTCCGCCGTCCGGTAATGGAATCCTCGCTGGGGCGTGCCCACCCGGTGGATTCCCACCTGCTGCAATCGCTCGATGTGCGTCATGTCCGCGTCACGGCTCCCCGGTCACGTGCCGTGCACGCGGCCTCCTTTATGGCTGTGCAGCCGGTAGCGTCGCGTCAATGCACCCCTCCTTCCCTCGGCAGGAGGGCGGGCAGGCGGAAAATCGACCCGGGGGGTGTTCGTGGGGCTCGTGTCCTGGAATAAACTCCCGCTACCTCTTTCATCACTGGATGAGATGACCGACTTCCTGGCCGCCATCCTGGCCTTCCCCACCGTCCTGTTCACCATCCCCCTGGGCGTGGTGGTCGGCTACTGGCTGACCGTCATCGTGGGCGCCGTGGGCGTCGACGTGTTGGACGGGCATATGGGCGGTGCCCTCGAGGGAGGAGCCAAGGGAGCGATGGAGGGCGGAGCGAAGGCGGCCCTGGAGGGCCACGCCCATGGCTCCTTCCTGGATGTGCTCGGGTTCGGTGGGGTGCCGACCACGGTGTCGGTGAGCTTCGTCGTCTTCCTCTCCTGGCTGCTGTCGCTGGCCGTGGGCCGTCCGCTCCAGGCGCTGCTCGGCGCGCTTCCGGGGGTGCTCGTCACGGGGGGCCTGGCCACGCTGTGCCTCGGGGTGGGGGTGGTGCTCGCGGGGCTCGCCGTGCGGCCCCTGCGTCCGCTCTTCGCCGTGCAGCAGGCCCCGCGCCGCGCGGAGTTGATGGGCCGGGTGTGCGTCGTCGCCAGTGGCCGGGTGGATGGCCGCTTCGGCCACGCCACCGTCGAGGATGGCGGGGCCGGCCTCATCCTCAACATCGTGTGTGACAAGACGAATGAACTCAAACGCGGGGAGAAGGCACTCATCCTCGCCTATGACGCCACCCGGGACGCCTACGAGGTGGAGCCCGTGGACTGGCTGCTGCCCCAGGAAATCGAGCACCTGAAGGATCCGCTCACCGCCTCGGCCATGGCCCGGGACAAGGTCCGCACCCGGTAGTCCGCCCGTTCTTTTCTTTCTTTCTTCGTACCGCGCCGGAGTCGTTTCAGGGGGAGCCGGCCGCGTCTTCCAGAAGTCCCCCGGTCTACTTCGTTCGGGAAAAGCACCGACATGGAACTGCCAATCGTCGCCTCCGGAATCGCGGGAGGACTCTTCTTCCTCTTCTGCTCCGCGTTCGTCGTCTCCAGGTTCTACCGGCAGGTGGACCAGGGCCGCGCGCTCATCATCAACCCCTTCAAGGGCGAGCCCGTCGTCACCTTCACCGGTTCCATCGTGTGGCCCATCATCAACCGGGCCGAGGTGATGGACATCTCCCTGAAGACGGTGGAGATCGACCGCCGCGGCAAGGAGGGCCTCATCTGCAAGGACAACATCCGCGCGGACATCAAGGTCACCTTCTTCGTCCGGGTGAACAAGACGCGCGAGGACGTGCTCAAGGTGGCCCAGTCCATCGGCTGCGCGCGCGCCAGTGACGAGCAGACGCTCGAGCACCTCTTCGAGGCCAAGTTCTCCGAGGCCCTCAAGACGGTGGGCAAGAGCTTCGACTTCGAGGAGCTCTACACGCACCGCGAGGCCATCAAGGATCAGGTCGTCCACGTCATCGGCAAGGATCTGAGCGGCTACATGCTCGAGGACTGCGCCATCGACTTCCTCGAGCAGACGCCCGTGGACATGCTCGACAAGCACAACATCCTCGACGCCCAGGGCATCCGGAAGATCACCGAGCTGACCAGCGTGCAGAACGTCCACACCAACGAGTTCCGCCAGAGCGAGCGCATGGCCATCACCAAGCGCAACGTGGAGGCCGACGAGGCCATCTTCGCCCTGGAGCGCCAGCGCACCGAGGCCGCCGCCAAGCAGAAGCGCGAGATCGAGTCCATCCAGGCGCGTGAGACGGCCGAGGCCGAGCGCGTGAAGAGCGAGGAGTACGCCAAGCAGCAGCTCGCGCGCATCAAGGCCGAGGAAGAAGTCCAGATCAACGATCAGAACAAGCAGCGCCAGGTGGAAGTGGCCCAGAAGAACCGCGAGCGCGTGGTGGGCGTGGAGGCCGAGCGCGTGGAGAAGGACCGCGCCCTGGAGGCCATCAACCGCGAGCGCGAGGTGGAGCTGTCGCGCATCGGCAAGGAGAAGCAGCTCGAGGCGGAGAAGAAGGCCATCGCCGACGTGGTGCGCGCGCGCATCGCCGTGGAGAAGACGGTGGCCGAGGAAGAGGAGCGCATCAAGGACCTGCGCGTGAAGGCCGAGGCCACGCGCAAGAAGGACGCGCTGCTCATCACCGCCGAGGCCCAGGCCCAGGAGAAGCTCGTCAAGGACATCAAGGCCGCCGAGGCCAGCAACGAGGTGTCCAAGTTCACCGCCAAGGAGAAGCTCACCCTGGCCGAGGCCGAGCTGCAGGCCTCGGATTTGACGGCCAAGGCGAAGATGCGCCTGTCCGAGGGCATCCAGGCCGAGGAGGCCGCGCTGGGGCTCGCCGCCGCGCGCGTGAAGGAGGCGGACGCGCTCGCCCAGGAGAAGCAGGGCCTGGCCGCGGTGCGCGTGAAGGAGGCGGAGACGGCCGTCATCGAGAAGCAGGGCCTGGTGCAGGCGTCCGTCATCGAGAAGCAGGGCCTGGCCGAGGCCAACATCGCCCGCGAGAAGCTCGTCGCCGAGGCGGCGGGTGAGAAGGAGAAGGGACTGGCGCGCGCGAGCATCGGCGAGGCCGAGGCCCATGCCATCCAGAAGCGCGGCGAGGCCGAGGCGATCGCCACCCGCGAGAAGCTGCTCGCCGAGGCGAAGGCCATCGAGGAGAAGCTGCTCGCCGAGGCGCGCGGCCTCGCCGAGAAGGCCGAGTCCATGAAGCTGCTCCAGGGCGCCACGCGCGAGCACGAGGAGTTCCGCCTGCGCCTGCAGAAGGAGCGCGACGTGGAGCTCGCCTCCATCCACGTGCGCAAGGACATCGCCGAGCACCAGGCCAAGGTGCTCGCCGAGACGATGGGCCATGCGAAGATCAACATCGTCGGTGGCGACGGTCAGTTCTTCGAGCGCTTCATCAAGGCCATCTCCGTGGGCCAGTCCGTGGACGGCGCGCTCGATCAGAGCGAGACGCTCAAGCAGGCCTTCGCCGGCTACCTCAACGGCCAGAAGGATCTGTCCGCCGACTTGAAGGACATCCTCTCCAAGCCGGGCCTCACCAGCGACGCGCAGAACCTGGCCATGGCCGCGCTGCTGCACCGCATGGCGCCCGCGCCCACCGCCGCCGCCGCCTCCAACCTCAAGTCGCTCGTCGAGTCCGAGCCCGCGCCCCGGGCCTCCGCTCCCGAGCGGACCCAGGGCTGAGACGAGGCCCGCCTCATCCGAGCATGACCTGGCGCCGCGCCCCCCGTGTTCCCGGGGCGCGGCGTCCGCGGTTCGACGCACCCTTCCTCCGCTTTTCCCGGTGAACTGACGATGGCAACACAAAGCCCCACCCCCGCTGGCGAGGCCACGCTGGAGGGCGGCAGCTACGAGGTCATCCGCGCGCGCCTGCTCACCCAGGCGGAGACGCTTGGCACCCAGGCCTCGGATCTCAACGAGCGGCGCAAGAAGCTCTTCGGTGGCACCGAGCTCACCGTCATCGGCAACGAGCGCGTGCGCACCGAGAACAACTGCGTGGCGCGCGACATCGTCGGCGTCGGCAAGTACCTGCTCTTCGGCTACAACGTCTTCATCGGCCTGAAGAAGGGCACGTCCGTGGCGGACGTCTTCTCGCTGCACAAGTTCGAGAAGACCGCCGAGGGCTTCGACTTCTCCGAGGTGCCCCCCACCGAGGCCGGCGGCTTCCTGGTGGATCCGCGCTTCGTCAAGGACTTCGGCGAGCTCTACAAGTACTACAAGGACGCGCGGCTCATCCAACTGCGCCGCAACGAGTCGCGGCTCCTGGCCATCTTCCAGACGGGCCAGTCCGAGCGCGACATCAAGGTCTTCCGCTTCTCGCTCGACGTGGAGGGCAACGCCACCTACCTGGACAACCAGGGCGATCGCGACCACGTCTTCCCCCCGGCCCATGACTTCGAATGGACGGTGGCCACGCGGGACAACTACGTGTTCGGCCAGCACCCCCACGTCAACGTCCTGGATCAGGTGTTCGTGGAGACGGTGAAGGGCGATCTCACCATCAAGGTGGAGAACAACACCGCGGACGGGCAGGGCATCTACCGCGAGCCCGTGGACGATCCGGACCAGTCGCTGGACGACGCCGAGTTCGCCTACGCGAAGGTGGGGGGCCTCATCCTCCTGCGCGTGCTGCCCTTCCGCGAGCAGAAGCACCGCTACCTCGTCTTCAACACCCGCACCCAGCACGTGGTGCGCATCGACGCCGTGGGCCAGGCGTGTGTCCGCCTTCCCGAGGACCAGGGCATCGTCTTCCCCGGCGGCTACTACCTCCAGACGGGCGACTACAAGGTCTTCGAGGGCATTGGCGAGGGCCTGCGCTTCAAGCGCGCCATCCGCTCGCCCAACGGCGAGGACGTGCTCTACGTCTTCTTCCGCGGCGATGACGGCTCCTACGTGCTCTTCCCGTACAACCTCGTGCGCAAGGAGGTGCAGAACCCGTTGCAGTGCCACGGCTTCAGCCTCTTCGCGGACGGGCGCATGGTCGTCTTCCGCGCGACGACCAACGAGCCCACGCGCGTGCACCCCATGCAGGTGTGGCAGACGCCCTTCGTCTCCGCCGAGCACGCCGCGAAGACGCCGCCCGCGCCCGGCTACCTCGGCAAGGTGGGCAACGCGGAGCTCGTGCGCGGCATCTCCGATGCGCTGACGCTCGTGCGGCTCGCCCGCTCGGACAAGCCCTCGCGCCGCACCTACGAGGACCTGGCCGCCGCCGCCTCGCGCATGCTCGATGCCTTCTACTGGCTCGGGCACGAGGAGACGCGGCTCAAGGAGGGGAGTGAGTCCCTGCGCCGCACCTCCGAGCTCATCATCGACGAGTTCGAGAAGGTGCTCGCCCTGCGCAAGCGCGCCGAGGACGCCATCGCCGAGGCCCTCGCGGCCCAGGAGCAGATGCTGCTGCGCGTGCGCCCCGAGGAGCTGCAGAACGCCGAGGGCTTCATGAAGGCGCTGTCGGACCTGCGCAAGCAGCGCGGCCACCTCATCACCCTCAAGGAGGTGCGCTACATCGACGTGGCCCGGCTGGAGACACTCGAGCAGCAGGTCATCTCCGAGACGGACCGGGTCAGCGCCGACGCCGTGGGCTTCCTCCAGGGCGACGAGGCGCTGCGGCCCCTCGCCACGCGCCTGGATGATCTGCTGGCCCGGCTGGAGCCCGTGCGCACCACGATGGAGCTGGCCCCGCTCGGCGAGGACATCGAGCAGGTGGGCAAGGGACTGGAGGTGCTCAGCGAGACGGTGGGCGGGCTCCAGGTGGGAGATCCGCTCGCGCGCGCGCGCATCCTGGAGGGCATCTCCGAGCTGTTCAGCCGCCTCAACCGCGTGCGCGCGGGCCTAGGCGCCAGGCGCAAGGAGCTGGTGGGCCGCGAGAAGCGGGCCGAGTTCGGCGCCCAGTTCAAGCTGCTCGGCCAGGCGGTGGAGAGCGCGCTGAGCGTGGCGGACTCGCCGGAGAAGTGCGACGAGGGCCTCTCGCGCCTCACCGTGCAACTGGAGGAGATGGAAGGGCGCTTCGGCGAGTTCGACGAGTTCCTCGGCCAGCTCACCCAGAAGCGCGAGGAATTGCTGGAGGCCTTCGGGCAGAAGAAGCAGGCCCTGGTGGACGAGCGCCAGCGCCGCGCGCAGAACCTCTTCGGCGCCGCCGAGCGCATCCTCGTCGGCGTCAACCGCCGGGCGAAGTCCTTCAAGGCCGAGGACGAGCTCAACGCCTACTTCGCCTCGGACTCCATGGTGCTCAAGCTGCGGCAGCTCGCCCAGCAGCTCCTGGAGTTGCAGGACAGCGTGCGCGCGGACGAGGTGCTCAGCCGCGTGAAGACGGCGCGCCAGGACGCCCTGCGCGCGCTGCGCGACCGCAATGACTTGTACGAGGAGGGCTCGGGCGCTCCCGTCATCAAGTTCGGCAAGCACCGCTTCAACGTCAATACCCAGACGTTGGACCTGACGCTGGTGCCGCGTGACGGCGCGCTCTACCTGCAACTGACGGGCACGGACTATGCCCAGAAGCTGGAGGATCCCGAGCTGGCGAAGTACCGCGAGCTGTGGGAGCAGCACCTCGTGTCCGAGACGCCCGAGGTGTACCGCGCCGAGTACCTCGCCGCGCAGGTGTTGCTGGACGCGGAGGAGGGCAGGGGAGGCGTGAGCCTCGCGGCGCTGCGGCAGGCGGCGCTGGATCCGGGAGAGCTGCTGGAGAAGGTGCGCGCGTACTCGGCGGACAAGTACGACGAGGGCTACGAGCGGGGCATCCACGACGCGGACGCGGTGGCCATCCTCGAGAAGCTGCTGCCCATGTACACGGGCGCGGGGCTGTTGCGCTTCGCCCCCACGCCGCGCGCCTGGGCCGCCCTGTACTGGGCCCTGGGCGGGGAGAACGAGGAGAAGGCGCTCCTGCATCGCCGGGCGCGCAGCCTGCATCGCCTGCGCGTGGCCTTCGGCGAGGGCGCGGAATTGCTGGTGCTCGGCGATGAGGCCGGCGAGCGCATCGGCGCCTTCCTCACGGCGGTGGGCGTGACGCCCGGCCCGTCGGAGGCGCGGCTCGCCGGGCGCTACCTCGTGGAGGAGCTGGGCGGGGAGCGGCCCCGCTTCACCACCAGTGGCGAGGCGGTGGCCGTCAAGGACGCGTTGCTCTCGCACCTGGATCGCGCGGGCACGCGCTCGGCGTTCGAGGATGACCTGCGCGGGCTGGAGAAGAGCCTCCCCGAGCGGCTGCGCGTGGTGCGCGCCTGGGTGGATGCGTACCTCGCGCGGCGCGAGGGCGGACCGGGCACGGCGGCCCACGTGGCGGTGGAGGCCGCGGTGCTGTTGCTCACCGATCGCAAGCTGGACCGGGAGGTGGCCGGGGCCCTCACCTCCGCCGAGGTGACGGGACTGCTCGGCCAGCACCCGCGCGTGCACGAGCGCAAGCTGGCGCTGCGGCTGGATGAGTTCCTCGCCCGCCTGAGCGCCTTCCGCCAGGTGCGCGTGCCGGCGTACCACTCCTACCGGGGGCTCCTGCGCGACCTGTTGGAGCGTGAGCGCCGCCGTCTGCGCCTGGACGAGTTCACCCCCAAGGTGCTCAGCTCCTTCGTGCGCAACCGGCTCATCGACGAGGTGTACCTGCCGCTCATCGGCGCCAACCTCGCCAAGCAGCTCGGCGCGGCGGGGGAGAACAAGCGCACGGATCGCATGGGCATGCTGCTGCTCATGTCGCCTCCGGGCTACGGCAAGACGACGCTGATGGAGTACGTGGCCAGCCGCCTCGGGCTCACCTTCGTGAAGGTGAATGGCCCGGCGCTCGGGCACTCGGTGAAGTCGTTGGATCCGGCCGAGGCCCCCAACGCCACGGCCCGCCAGGAGGTGGAGCGCATCAACCTGTCCTTCGAGATGGGCAACAACGTGATGCTCTACCTCGACGACATCCAGCACACGGATCCCGAGTTCCTCCAGAAGTTCATCTCCCTGTGCGACGGCCAGCGCCGCGTGGAGGGCGTGTGGAATGGCCAGACGCGCACCTATGACCTGCGCGGCAAGAAGTTCTGCGTGGTGATGGCGGGCAATCCCTATACGGAGACGGGCGATCGCTTCCGCATCCCAGACATGCTCGCCAACCGCGCGGACACCTACAACCTGGGTGACATCCTCGATGGCAAGCAGGATCTGTTCGCGCTGAGCTACATCGAGAACGCGCTCACCTCCAACGCGGCCCTGGCGCCGCTGGCCACGCGGGATCCGGCGGACATCCACAAGCTCATCCGCATGGCCCGGGGCGAGGATGTGCCCACGGGCGAGCTGTCCTATGGCTATGCCGCCGCGGAGTTGCAGGAGATCGTCGCCATCTTCCAGCGGCTCTTCCGCGTGCAGAAGGTGATGCTCGAGGTGAACCTGCAATACATCGCCTCGGCGGCGCAGGACGAGCGCTTCCGCACCGAGCCTCCCTTCAAGTTGCAGGGCTCCTACCGCAACATGGGCAAGGTCACCGAGAAGGTGGTGGCCGCCATGACGGACGAGGAGCTGGAGCGGCTCCTCGACGATCACTACCAGGGCGAATCGCAGACGCTCACCACCGCGGCCGAGCAGAACCTGCTCAAGCTGCGCGAGCTGCGCGGGCGGCTGTCGCCGGAGCAGGCGGCGCGCTGGGAGGAGATCAAGCAGGGCTTCGCGCGCGTCAAGCGCATGGGCGGCAAGGAGGATGATCCGGTGGCGCGCGTGACGGGTCAGCTCGGCGCCATCGAGGAGCAGCTCGGCTCGGTGCGCGACGCGGTGGTGCGCGCGGCCGAGAGCACACGTGGCGCCTCGGGAGTCAACCCCGTGGCGGAGATGGCGCCGCGGCTGGAGGCCCTGCGCGAGGCGATGCTGGAGCTGGTGCGCAAGGAGTCTCCCGCGCCCGTGGTGCAGGTGCCCCCGGGGACGGATCTCACCCCCTATCTGCAACACCTGGCCAAGGTCCTCCGGGCGCTCGCCGAGCGCTCCGTGGCACCCGCGCCGGCGGTGGACCTGGGTCCGGTCATGGAACAGCTGACACTGGCGGTGAAGACCATGGCGGAGCGCCCGGTGCCCGCGGCGGTGATTTCCCCACCGGCACAGGCCCTGCATCGCGCGGCTGTGAACTCCGTGACATCTCTGTCACCGGACTTGGGGCGGCAGCTCTCCCTGGTGGAGAATGCCCTGGCGCCCCTGGAACGCGTTGCCAAGCGGACACTGCAGAGTGGTGAGGACAGCCTCAAGGCGATGCAAGTCTGGCAAGCCGTTACCGAGGCACTGGAATTGCTTCAGTCCCTCCAGCGCCCCATGAGCTGACGCACCCCCGTGAGCAAACACTCCCATGAGACGGGTGGGAGTCTGGCGTACTCTCGAAGAGTGGGTATTGTTAGAATTGTTCGGAAACCTTGAAAGTTAATTGAACTTATGGGAATATTGACGCGTCCGGCCATTGTTGGGCCGGGCCGCCCACTGTTTCCATCCCTCAGGTTACCGCCCGTTCTATGCCTTTCAGTGGAATCAAATCTCGTGGACGTTTTGGTTACTTCACGCTGGCCCTGTTGCTGGCGGGGGTCGCTGGTGGAGTCAACGCCATCGGCTTCTTCGCCTTCGGGGTTCGCATCAGTCACATGACGGGTAATGTGTCCTGGTTCGGTGAGTCGTTCGCCGCTGGACGGTTGGACAACGCCATCGGCGCCGGACAGCTCGTCATGGCCTTCATCCTGGGAGCCATCGCCTCGGAGGCGCTGCTGGAGACGTCGCGCCATCGCGCCCGGGGGCAGTACATTCCCGCGCTCGCCGTGGAAATCACCACGCTCGGCTTCGTGGCGTTCTGGGGCCATCATCGCCCGGAGACCCACGAGGCGCTGCTCACGCACGGCCTGGCCTTCAGCATGGGCTTGCAGAACGCCCTCACCACGCGCGTGTCCGGCGCGGTGGTGCGCCCCACGCACCTGACCGGTGTGCTCACGGATCTGGGCATCCAGATCGTGCGCATGGCGGTGTGGGTGCTGGACGGAGGCCGGAAGGAAGGGGCCCGTGGCTTCCTGCTTCGCCTGTTCGAGCTGCCCGTCGCCCCTCAATTCGAGCGGGCCCGGCTCCAGCTCGGCCTCGCCGTGGCCTTCATCCTGGGAAGCTTCATCGGCTCGTTCCTGTTCCTCACCTTCGGCACCATCGTCCTGCTCCTGCCGTGTGTGGGATTGTTGGCGGTGATCGCCATTGATCTCAGTATCATGGCGACCCAGTCGCCTCCCGTAGCCAGTACCTGAGTCCCGCGTGGCCCGATGATCTCGGACAGGGGCCCGCTCCCTGCCCCCGTCCGAGTCATCGAGGTTCGCGCATGTCGTCCCCCGCCGCTTCCGGCTTCGATCCCTCGTCCGTGGACGTCGAGGCCTTCCTGCGTGACGTGCGCGCGCTGCGCGCGGAGATCGACGCCAGCGTGGGCGAGGAGGATCTCACCCACCTGCGGCGCATCGAGCGCTGGGGCCGGACGGCCACGGCGGTGGGGCTGGCCACGTGCTGGCTTGGGCCCAATCCCCTGAGCGCGGTGGCGCTGAGCCTCGGCCGCTCCACGCGCTGGCTGCTCATGCACCACGTGGGCCACCGCGGCTATGACCGTGTGCCGGGCACTCCCGTGGAGCGCACCAGCAAGGGCTTCGCCAAGGGCGCGCGCCGCTTCGTCGACTGGTTCGACTGGATGCTGCCCGAGGCCTGGGTCTTCGAGCACAACGTGCTCCACCACTCGCACACCGGCGAGGACGCGGATCCGGATCTGCTCGAGCGCAACGCCGAGGGCTCCCTGCGCCGGAGCGACATCCCACTCGCGCTGCGCTACACGCAGCTCGCGCTGCTCGCCATCACCTGGCGGGCGAGCTACTACGCCCCGGAGACGCTCGCCTCGCTGCGGCGCAAGCGCCGGCCGGACGGTCCGCTCACGCGCGAGGAGTGGCGGGAGGTGCTGCGCTCGGGCTACGCGCCCTATGCCGCGTGGAACTTCGTCGTGCTGCCCGCGCTCTTCCTGCCCCTGGGGGCCTGGGCGGGCCTGAGCGCCCTGGGCAACTCGCTCATGGCCGAGGTGCTCACCAACCTGCACACCTTCCTCGTCGTGGGGCCCAACCACACCGGCGAGGATCTCTACCGCTTCGACTCGGCCCCGGAGGGGCGTGGGGAGCGCTACCTGCAGCAGGTGCTCGGCAGCGCCAACTACCGCACGGGGGGAGATCTCAACGACTACCTCCACCTGTGGCTCAACTATCAGATCGAGCACCACATCTTCCCGGACCTGTCCATGCTCCAGTACCAGCGGGTGCAGCCCAAGGTGCGCGCGCTGTGCGAGCGCCATGGCATCCCCTACGTGCAGGAGAGCGTCTGGACGCGGGCGCGCAAGATGGTGGACGTGGTGGTGGGCAAGAGCTCCATGCGGCGGCTCGCGAGCCTGGGCCGGAGCAAGGGTGGGGCGGAGGAACCGCTTCCCGACGTGGCGTGATAGGGTGCGCGCCCGTGCACACCATCTTCGTCATGATCAAGTGTGAGCTGGGGCAGACGTACAAGACCGCGGCGATGATCGCCGACCAGGTCGACGAGGCCGCGGAGGTCTACTCCACCTCGGGCGGGTACGATCTCCTGGCCAAGTTCCACCTCGACAAGGCGCAGGACATCGGCCGCTTCGTCACCGAGCGCATCCAGACGATGCCCGGCATCAAGGACACCTACACCATCACCACCTTCAGCGCCTTCTAGCGGGCGGGGGCGGGGGCCCGGATGACCGGGCCCCCTTCCCACCGGGACTAGATGCCCGGCGCCGCCGCGTCCTCCTCGGAGACGTGGCCGTTGGCCTGTGCGGGCCGGCTCCCGTCACCCTCGGCGCGGGCCGCGTTGTCGCGCACCGGGAGGCCGAGGGGGGCCCACACGCCCGTCTTCGGCTCGAACTCCAGCACCTCCGAGTGCCCCACGTCGTAGAACCAGGCGTGCAGCCGCACCTCGCCGGCGTCGTACTTGCGGCGCAGCACGGGGTTGGTGAGCGCGTTGTCCAACTGCACCAGGGCGTTGGCCTTGGCCGCGTCCTCGGGGGTGGCGTTGGGGGGCAGCTTGCCGAGCACCGGCGTGGCCTCGGCCAGCCAGTTGACCACCCCGGGCAGCCCCTCGGGCTTGTCCTTGCTCAAGAGCGCCTTCATGGCGCCGCAGGCCGAGTGGCCGCAGACGATGACGTCCGACACGCCCAGCACCTCCAGCCCGTACTCGATGGCGCTGGTCACCGCGGGGGACAGGGGCGAGTGGTTCTCGGGCACGAGGTTGCCCACGTTGCGCACGATGAACAGCTCGCCGGGATCCGTGGAGGTGATGAGGCTCGGGCTGATGCGGCTGTCGGCGCAGGTGATGAGCAGCGTGTGCGGCGTCTGGCCCTTGGCGAGCCGGCCGAACAGCTCCCCGTAGCGGGGGCGGCGCGCGCGGCGGAAGCGCTCCACGCCGTGCACCAGCCGATCCCTCGGCGAGGTCTGCGTCGCGCCCTCGAGGCCCTGGAGGCGGGCCACCACGTCGGACTCGGTGAGGGCGAAGAGCTCCTCGAAGCGCGAGTCGTCTCCGGCCTGGCGCAACAGCAGGCGCTGCACCTCGGGCAGCGCGCCCTGGATGACGAGCGGGTGCTGGGCCTCCAGCAGCTCGCGCACCAGCTGCGTCATCAGCTCCGCGCCCGACACGTCCATGGTCGTCACGTCCGAGAAGTCGAACACCATGCCGCGCCCGGGCTCCAGCGCGTGGGCCTCGTTGCGCATGGCCTCGATCTTCCCGGCGCTCAGGAAGGTGATGGGGCCGGTGAGCAGGAAGCGGTAGGGCCCGGCCGAGTTGGTGTGGACGATTCCCGCCTGGCCCCGGCCCAGCCGCGTGACGGCGATGGCCAGCGCCACGATGATGCCCGCCTGCACGCCGACGATGAAGTCCAGGAGCACGACGGACGCGAAGGTGACGATGAACACCGTCCCCTCCGTGCGCGACACCTTCCAGAGCCCCAGCAGATCCCTCGGGCGCAGCATGCGCACCGCCAGGGCCATCAGCACGCCGACGAGCGCCACGATGGGGATGTGGGCGAGCACGGGCAGCACCAGGAGCACCGCCCCCAGGACGAGCAGCGCGTGGAGCAGCGTGGCGCGCCGGGTGCGTCCCCCGGCCTTCGCGTTGAGCGCGGCGCGCGCGTAGGCACCCGCCGCCGGGATGCCGCCGAGCAGGGACACGGCCATGTTGCTCAGTCCCAGGCCCACGAGATCCTGATCCGGATCATGCGTGGGACGCGGGGAGAGCCTGGCCACCACGCCGCCGGCCGTCACCGCCGTCAGGGAGGACAGGGCGTAGACGACGAGCGCGGTGCTCATCAACTGGACCCAGCCCGACGTGGGCATGCTCGGCATGGCGGGCAGGGGCAGCGCGTGGGGCAGCGCGCCGAGCGTCGGCACGTCCAGGCCCAGGCCCAGGACGAGGGCGCTGGTGACGGCGACGGCGATGAGGGGCGAGGGCAGCTTGGGCGCCACCCGGGGCAGGCTCAGGGTGATGGCCAGCGTGAGCGCGGTGAGGGCGAGCGCGACGGGCTGGGCCTGATGCATCAACTGGCCCAGGTGCCCCAGGACGTCGAACACGTGGTTCTGGTCCGGGGGCGGCAGGCCCAGGGCGCGCGGGAGCTGCCAGACGAGGAGGATGGCGCCGATGCCGGCGGTGAAGCCCGACACCACCGGCGTGGGCACCAGGCGGATGGCGCGGCCGAGCCCCAACAGGCCGGTGATCACCTGCAGCACGCCCACCACCAGGCCGATGGTGAGCAGGCCCCGCAGGCCGTACTGCTGCACGGCCGAGGCGATGAGCACCGCCATGGCGGCGGTCGGACCCGTCACCAGCAGGGGCGTTCCGCCAAACAGGGAGCCGACGACGCCCGCGACGATGGCCGTCACCAGGGCGATCTCCGGGGACACTCCCGAGGCCAGACCGATGGCCAGGGACAGGGGGACGGCCACACTGGCCACCTGCAAGGCGGCCAGCACGTCTTCCTTGAGATCACGCGGGGAGAAGAGGGCCTTCCACTCGGGAAGCAGCTCGCGCAGGCCGAGGCCTGAACGCACGGAGGGCAGGTGGGGACGAAGCCGGGAAAGGAAGTTTGCACTCATGGCGTAAAAATTGAGCTCGATGACACGGCGGCACCATGGCGCCCGGGCAACCGAATGCCCGGGGACCACGAGCCCCATGGAGTTGAGGAAAGTGAAGAAGGGGAGACGCTTCTGTCGGACCGAGGGGATGGGCGCCCGAGGCACCTACCCCCTGATGCGTTGCTCGTCGTCCGGCGGAACGCGGGGCGGCATCAACGCCGCACGCCAACGTGCCACGGCGGTATGCGTCTCGTGTGACGGAGGCACCGCGGCCACCCGGCGCTCGGACCGGGGCTCATGCCGGGGCTCCAGCCTCCACCGTCTCGCCGCCCCGGACGTCCAGCGCGGCTGGCAGCCCGAACGCAGTCCGGGCAGCTCCGCCTTCTCGGCCAGGGTCGGACGGGGGGGATCCTCGACCTCCAGCCCCTGGGAGCACCGCTGCCAGAACCCCGCCTGGACGAGCACGGACGGCTGCTGGAGAGCCAGCAGGGCGCACAGCAGGAGTTGGATGAGCGGGAGCCGACGCAAGGCGCCTAATCTAACCCATCTGGGTAACGCGGTGCATCCCCAATTCATTTGAGCCCATGCAGCTTCTGCGTGAATCAGCGGATTCCAGGCTCATACTGACAGATTTACCAGTCAAGATAAACGAGATAAGTGTGTAAAATGAGGCAATTCCCCGTGATAGTATGATGCGACGTGGAAGGTCACCCTGGAGGGCCGCGGAGGGTGTATCCGTGGACTCCACCGGAGAGCCTTCAGGAGGACCGTACAACGTGATGCCGTCGCTCAGGCCCATCCGCTTCCTTCTCTACCCCGCGCTCGGGGAGGTACGGGAGCACGTCCGTGTCGAACTCTTTGGCCGGACCTTGTCCGAGCAACTGGGACGTCCCGTGGTGATGGAGCTGGCGCCCTCCTACGAGGTGCTGGAGGCCGAGCTGCAACGGGGACAGGTGGACATGGTGTGGGCCACGGCCGAGCAATGTGACGCCTACGAGCCGCGGGCGCGGGCGGTGGTGCGCGCGGTGCGCTCGGGCAGCTGGCACTACCACGCGGCCCTGGTGTGCCGCGCGGACGCGCCGCTCACGCTCGAGACGCTCCGGGGCCAGCGCGCCGCCTGGGTGGCGCCGCACTCCACGGGAGGGCACCTGCTGCCCGTGCGCTTCCTGGCCCAGCGCGGCCTGTCCCCGGACTCGCTCTTCCGGGAGCAGCGCTTCCTGGGCACCTACCGCCGGGCGCTCCAGGCGGTGCTCCAAGGGGAGGCGGACGTGACGTCCGTGTTCGCCAGCTACTCCAATGAGCACGCCATCCGCGCCACCCTGGCGGGCTTCGTCGGCCACGAGCAGGCGCGGCTCGTTCCGTTCCTCTACACCGAGCCCACCCTGGCCGATGGCATCATCCTCACCCCGCGGCTGTCCGAGGCGGAGGCCCAGGCGATCGTCGCCGTGCTCACGCGGATGAACGTCGATGGCTCGGGCCTGGAGATGTTGATGGGGCCCTTCCGGGTGGAGGGCTTCGTCCTGCCGTCCGAGGCCGAGCGCGCGCCCACCGCCAGCCGGCCAATGCTCGGCGCCGAGTACCTCGTGGCGGAGTTGGACGGGCAGGAGCGCTGCCACCGGGTGTGGTCTCCCTCGGGCCGGGCGTTTGGCCGGGACCTCACCGGCGCCGATGGGCGCACGCTGCCGGAGCTGCTGGGACAGGAGGCGAGCGAGCCCCTGCTGTCCCTGGCCCGCACGGTGCGCGAGCGCGGCCTGGGCGGACGGTTGGACTACCAGCTGGACGTGGAGGGGGAGTCGCGCTGGTACGTGGCGGAAATCACCCCCTGCGTCCCCCAGCAGGGCGCGGCCGGGGCGCACCTGGGCCTGCTGGTGCGCGACGTCTCGGCGATGCGCGCCCTGGAGGATCCCCTCTACCGCCTGGCCTCCTTTCCGCTGCTGCATCCCGAGCCGTTGCTGGAGCTGAGCTCGCAGGGCGAGCTGCGCTACGCCAATGGGGCCACGTACTCGGCCTTCCCAGAGTTGCTGGAGCAGGAGTCGCACCATCCGATCGTACAGGCCGCGCTGCAGTGGGCCTGGCGTGGCGCGTGCGCGGGCGAGCCCATGCCCACGGTGCAGCTGCGCGGCCGTGACTGGGAGCTCACGGTGTTGCAGCTGAGCGATCCGCCCGGCCTGCGCTTGTTCGCGCGCGACGTGACGCTGCGCAAGCAGATGGAGGCCCGGCTGCTCCAGGCGGATCGGCTCTCGGCGCTGGGCTCGCTGGCGGCGGCGGTGGGGCACGAGATGAACAACCCGCTGGCCTTCATGCTGGCCAACCTCTCCTTCGCGCGCGAGGAGCTGGAGCGGCTCGGCCAGTCGCCGCGCCTGCGCGGCGAGGCGGGGCAGGCGCTGGACGACGTGCTGGAGGCGCTGTCCGAGACGGTGCAGGGCGCGCTGCGCCTCAAGCACATCGTGCAGGACCTGCGCACGCTCTCGCGCAAGCCGCCGGAGCACCGGGCGCGCGTGGACGTGCGGCCGGTGCTGGACAACGCGCTGAAGCTGGTGCGCGGCGAGCTGGTGGCCCGGGCGCGGCTGGAGCGCGACTTCCACGAGGTGCCACCCGTGGACGCGGACGAGGCCCGGCTCAGCCAGCTCTTCCTCAACCTGTTGCTCAACGCCGTGCAGGCCATGGACGTGGAGAACAGCGCGCGCAACGTGCTGCGCGTGGCCGTCTACACGGGCGAGGAAGGCGAGGTGGTGGTGGAAGTCCAGGACACGGGCCGGGGCCTGCCCCCCGAGGCGCTCTCGCGCATCTTCGAGCCCGTCGTCTCCGCGCGCGCCCCGCATACGGGGCTGGGCCTGTCGGTGAGCCACGCCATCGTCACGAGCCTGGGCGGCACGCTGCGCGCCGAGAGCCACGAGGGCCGTGGCACGCTGCTCACCCTCACGCTGCCCGAGGCCGGGGATCAGCCCTGGCCCCGCTCGGAGCCGGACGCCTCCCCGGCGCTGCTCGCCGGGTAGGGGCGGCGAGCCCGGCGCTCACTCCCAGGAGAACTCCACCTCGTTGTCCAGCGGCCCCACCTGCCGGCCCCGCACCTCGGCGGTGGTGATGCCCAGCGTGCGGAACAGCCCCATCAACCCGCCCTCGTGGCTGAGGTAGAGCAGGAAGTCGCGCCGGGTGACGAGCACCCCCCGCCGGCTTCCCGTCCAGTGCACGGACAGCTCCCCGAAGCTCGCCGCCGCCCGGAAGGCCACCGGCATGTTGTTGATGAGCTGCCTGGGCCCTTCCTTCGTCAGCAGCATGAAGGCCTTGCCCACCACCGAGCTGAGGAAGC
Organism: Cystobacter fuscus; assembly: GCF_044360685.1. Lineage (GTDB taxonomy): Bacteria > Myxococcota > Myxococcia > Myxococcales > Myxococcaceae > Cystobacter > Cystobacter fuscus_C. The sequence continues at coordinate 5,524,609 of NZ_CP043491.1, forward strand.
CGGGCGCGAGCCCCGAGGACATGCGGCGCACCGCGTTGTCGAACGAGCCGTACTTCTCCTGGAGCATCCACGCCGCCGTGTACTGCAGCCGGAGGTAGTCGCTGACGGGATAGGTGAAGAAGCTCTTGAAGCTCGTCTCCACGCACTGCGCCTGGCAGCGCGCCATGGCCTCGTCGCCCAGCTCCAGGCGCACCGCGTCCAGCAGGTTGTGGAAGGACAATCCCCGCACGGTGTCGGTGGCCGTCGCCATGGAGAGCCGCCGTTGCAGCTCCATCTCCGTCCCCAACCCCGACTCTTCCTCCATGGAGATTTGACTCGCTGTCATCCGCTGGATCCTCCCATCGCGCCCAGGGCGGAAGACTCTAGCCGTCATGCACTCCGCAGAGCCATACCTTGGGGGAGGATGTGGGTGTCTGATGGGAGGAGGAGGAAGCAGGCGAGGGCTTCACTGCGCGAGTGAGGTGCGGACTTCGTCGAGATCTCCGAAGACATAGCGCCCCCGCCGCCGATCCTGACCCAGCCAGCGTTGGATGAGCGCGAGGTAGGCCTTGGCCTCGGGAGGGCGGCCGGGTTGGAAGACGAGCTTCACGTGGTTGATCCGCCGCAGGAAGACGGGGAGTGCGTGAGGGCCCAGTCCTTCGGACAGGGTGCGCAGGTGGGTGGGAAGGGCCTCGGGACGCGAGCGCAGGTGGAGATGACCCACCCAGTCCACGAGCGCCCGCCGCTTGGTGGGCAGGCACAGGCCCCGCTCCTCGAGCACCTCGAGCAGTGCTGACCAGCGCGCGGTGTCCGCTTCGTGCAGGCTCTCCGCCAGATGGCACTCCACGCCCAGGCGGGGCTGGACGGTGCCGCCCACATCCAGGCTCAGCGCCATCCGCTCCACGCGAGGCGCCACCGCTGACAGCAGCGGCTCCCACTCGGCACGGGTTCCCGGCCAGCCAACGCGCTCGAGATAGCCGGGCAGGGTGGCGGGCGACAGGCCGTGCAGGCACAGCCGCACCCCCTCGAAGCGGCGCGAGAACATGGCCCCCACGGCCGACACCTGGCCGCCGGAGGGCAGGGCCTCCAGGCAGGCGATCACCCGCTCCCGGACGGTGGGGGCCAGGGGCTCGCCCCACAGCAGGGTGAGGGCTTCCTCCATGATCTCCAGGCCGCGCGTCGCCCCCCGCTCGTACTCGATGAAGAAGGAGGGGATGGGGATCTGCTCGGGCGTCCCCTCGACGTCGAACTCCAGGAAGATGTCGCCAATCTCCCGCGCGAGCCGTGAGCCCGGCTCGTCCCAGCGCGCGCCGAAGCGCCGCAGGCGCTCCCAGACGGGGTGGGTGAAACGCGAGAGCTCGAACCGGCCTTCGGGGTCTCCCCGTCCGGCGAGCACCGCGCGGCTGCCATCCGCGGCGAGGAACCTCACGCCCAGATCCGCCAGCGCCTGGGGCTCACCCAGCCGGCACTCGAAGCCGGAGGCCGAGGCGGGCGGGAGCTGCCGGGCAATCCGCTGGAGATTCCCGAACGCCTCGGGCGAGACGAGCTCGGGAGACAGGTGCGGCGCGGCGAGTCTCAGGTACGCATCCAATGCATCACTCATGGGCCCCCTCCCTCAATGCCTGACAACCCTGGCCGTCCAAAGAAACAACGGACGGGCGCGTTCGGGGCGCCCGTCCGTTGGAATGACAGGGTGGCGGGTATGGATTACTGCCAGGCCTGCGTGGTGCTCAATTCCTGCGCTTCGCCGGAGATGAGGTCATCCAGCGCTTCATCGCTCAGCTCGGTGAGATTGACAGGCTGCTCGGAGAGGGTCTCGTTGCTCATGGCATTTCCTCACTGGGGATGGTGGTCCTGGATGGGGGGACGAGTATCTGTCCAGGTTGGCTTCCGGCGGTCAGTGGTTCCTTCCGCCGAAAGTGATTGGAAGAATAAAGAGCGGCGGATGAGATGTCAAAGAGCCCGGCTCTCTTTTCTTGAAAGTCATTGATGACCTCCCCTGGGTCAGAAATCATCCCGTCTGGAGTTCGGGGAAGACGGGACAGGCGCGCTGTATTGGATTGCCATGGGATTCTTCATCCGCGCGGCGGCCCCTCGAGACAATCCGCCAGGGCCGACACCACGGTGGCGGTGGTGAAGAGCCGGTTGCGATCCGTGAGCACGGGCAGCAGGAGGCAGCCCTGGGGATCCTCCCAGGGTGTGTGTTCCGTGGGACGGGGCATCCGCATGAGGGGGGCGCTGTCCCAGTCCCCCTCGGGCCGCTGGGTCCGCACCAGCCAGAGGAGGCCGGAGCGCAGCGCGGCGCCGGAGGGCCCGGGGTCGAGCCGCAGCGTGGCGAGGGCGAGCGCGGTGTCGAACGCCGTGGACGGGCCCCCGAGGCCGTTGCCCCAGCCCCCATCCTCCCGCTGGGTGTCCCGCGTCCAGCGCACCGCGCGGGCCACCGCCCCGGACGTGTCCCCCTCGAGCTGGAGCAGCTCCGCCGCGTGGCGGGTGGTGTACGTCCGGCCGTGCCACCAATAGGCGTCCCAGAAGCCCTCGGGTGACTGCCGTTGCCGCACCCGGCGGGCACAGGCCTCGAGCACGGGCCGGTGACGCGGCGCGCCCACGGCGTGCAGCACCCGTCCGGCCAGGGCGCTGACGCACAGGTGCACGTCACACCAGCTGCTGCCCGGATAGCTGGCCCAACCGTCCAGGGAGGGCCGCTCGGCGGGGCGGTACGTGCGGAAGCCCCCCTCGGCCTCGTCCCAGTAGTGCAAGAGCTGCGCGCAGGCCTCGGCGAGCGCCGCCTCGTCGGAGGGCTCGCCCCGGGTGTGTGAGAGGAAGTGCACCACGTTGGCGGTGGAGTCGGCGTCGGCGGGGGTGGCCAGACTGAAGCCCCAGCCCCCCTCCTTATGAGCATGCGCCTTCAACCAGTCACGCGCCCGCCGCAACACGGCTGGGTCCGCGCCCACCCGGGCCAATGCCTGTCCGACATAGGCGGTGACCCATTGCGAGCTGATGACGTCCCGGTCCCCCACCACGAACCGGAAGCGGAAATCCAACCAGCGCCCATCCTCCTTCTGCGCCTGCTCCAGGGCTCGCCGGGCTCTCGCGAGCGCCTCGTGGACCGTGCCTTCCAGCTCCGGCTCCTCTCGTCGAATGGCTTGCATCCGCGTCCTCCCCCCAGGTCGTCCGGCCCTTCGGCGCTTCATGGACACTCGGGGCCCGAGGACCCGGCGGCCGATGAAGGTGCCTTCGGCTCCAGTATGGCTGGCTTCAAGGCGCGCGGCGATCTTTTCGATCGGTCAGACGCGCTCGGAAATCCGGCCCAGGCAGACAATTTTAGAGGACGCGAGGATTTCGCGAGTTCTCCCGGGCCTGGGGAGCGGGGCCCGCGGATGACGCGGGCCCCGGAGACATCCCGTGCTCAGGCGGCTTGCTCCATCGGCTGAAGCCGCACCCCCATGGCCCGCGCGATGAGCTGTAGGTCATGCTCGCTGATGGAGAACAGCCCGAAGCGAAGCTGGTAGCCCCAGTTGCGTCGCCCCGCCGAGAAGTCGAGGGACTCGAGCAGGGGCTGGATTGGCGCGGTGCGTGCTGGAAGCCAGGTCACGTCCTGGCGGAACGGACGGAAGCCCCCGCCCATGTCGAAGACATAGGGCTCTCCGGCCTTCACGAGACCCAGGGCCGTGAAGGCCTGGAGCCTGTCCTTGCCCTGGAACGAGACGGTCGGCGAGTAGTAGATGACGCGGTCTCCCGGCTGGAGGCGGCGCAGCGGCGCGGCCTTGCCGTGACAGACCTGCATGAAGCCCGCCTCGCGACCGCGCAGGACGTGCTCGGCCGAGGCCACCGCGATCCAATTGCGGCTCATGACGCGCTCGGAGCGAAGACCCGGAGGCGGTGGCCGTCGGGATCGATGGCGACGAACGTGTGGCCGAAGTCCATGTCGGCCGGCGCCTGGAGGATGGTCAGCCCACGCCCCCGCCAATCGGTGTGCATCGCACGGACGGTGTCGGCATCGGCGACCGCGAAGGCCAGCTCACCGCCGCCGCCCGTCACCGTGGCGGCGGGCTCCACCGTGTGTTTCGACCAGAGCCCCAGCTTTCCTCCCGACGACAGGACGAACATGGCGAAGGTGGGCGAGGACTCGACGGGCGGCCGTCCCAGCAGCTCGGTGTAGAAGGCGGCGCTGACGGGCGGGCTGTCGACGTAGAGAAGGACGAAGTTGGGCTCGGCCATGGTGGCTCTCCGGGGTGACGAAAAGGGGAACGTCTTCGCCGGAGCGGGGAGAACCCGTCCGGCGGGAACCGTCATAGAGGAGGCCCCTGTCAGATTCTGTCAGCAGCGAGCGGGCGCTACTGGGGAGGGATGCGCGTGTGCTCCCGCCACTCGCGCAGCAGCGCCTGGCGCCGGCGCGGATAGCGCGTCTGTGAAGGCGTCAGCGTGGTGAGCCGATCCGCGCGGAAGTGCCGGAACCCCTGGCGCAGCTCGCACCAGGCGACGATGACGCGCACGCGGTCGAAGAAGCCGAGCGCGAAGGGCCAGATCGTCCGCGTGCTCTCGGCCTCCTTGAGATCGCGGTACGTGATGACGAGCTTGCGCTCCTCCCGGATGGCCCGCCGCACGGTCCCCAGGTCCAGGTCTCCGGCCACGAGCGGCTCACCCGGACCCACGAGCAGCGTCGAGGACTCGAGGTCATCCCGCAAGTCTTCCGGAAGCACGGCGGCGATCTTGGCCAGCGCGTCCCGAGCGGCGAGCCCAAGCCGGTCATCCGCCCGGTGCGCCACCCACCGCGAGCCGAGCACGAGCGCCTCGAGCTCCTCCTCCGAGAACATCAACGGCGGGAGCATGAAGCCCGGACGGAGGATGTACCCGAACCCGGGCTCTCCCTCGATGGCCGCCCCCTGGGCCTGGAGGCTCGCGATGTCGCGGTAGAGCGTGCGCAGGCTGATGCCGAGCTTGTCGGCGAGTACCGCGCCGCTCACCGGACCCCGCTGTCGGCGGAGGACCTGGAGCAGCTCGAGGAGTCGTTCAGCGCGGGACACGGGGGGAATCTTCCACGAGAGAGCGCCTCAAGGGGAAGGGCGGGGCGCCGGACCGCGCGCCTCCGCCCCCCCGAGGCTCCACCCGCGACTAGTAGCGGTAGTGGTCGCTCTTGTACGGACCCTCCTGGGTCACGCCGATGTACTTCGCCTGCTCGGGGGTGAGCTGGGTGAGCTCCGCGCCCAGCTTGGACAGCTGCAGGCGCGCCACCTTCTCATCCAGGTGCCGCGGCAGCATGTACACGCCCGGCTTGTACTGGCCCGGCTTGGTGAAGATCTCGATCTGCGCCAGCACCTGGTTGGCGAAGGAGGAGCTCATCACGTAGCTGGGGTGGCCGGTGCCGCAGCCCAGGTTCACCAGCCGGCCCTCGGCCAGCAGGATGATGCGCTTGTTGTCCGGGAAGATGACGTGATCCACCTGCGGCTTGATGTTGTCCCACTTGTACTGGCGCAGGCTCGCCACATCGATCTCGTTGTCGAAGTGGCCGATGTTGCAGACGATGGCGTTGTTCTTCATCCGCTTCATGTGCTCGTGGGTGAGCACCTGGAAGTTGCCCGTCGCGGTGACGAAGATGTCGGCCTTGTCCGCGGCGTAGTCCATGGTGACCACGCGGTAGCCCTCCATCGCCGCCTGCAGGGCGCAGATGGGATCGATCTCGGTGACCCACACCTGGGCCTGCAGGCCGCGCAGCGCCTGCGCCGAGCCCTTGCCCACCTCGCCATAGCCGGCCACCACGGCCACCTTGCCCGCGATCATCACGTCCGTGGCGCGCTTGATGGCGTCCACCAGCGACTCGCGGCAGCCGTAGATGTTGTCGAACTTGGACTTGGTCACCGAGTCGTTGACGTTGATGGCCGGGAACTTGAGCCGGCCCTCCTTCGCCATCTGATAGAGCCGGTGCACGCCCGTGGTGGTCTCCTCGGTGACGCCCTGGATGTTCTTGAGCGTCTTGGAGTACCAGCCCGGCTGCTTCTCCAGGCGCTTGCGGATGGCGGCGAAGAGGATCGTCTCCTCCTCGCTGCCCGGCTTGGCCAGCACCGAGGAATCCGTCTCCGCGTTGGCGCCCAGGTGGAGCAGCAGCGTGGCGTCGCCGCCATCATCGAGGATCATGTTGGGCGAGCCGCCATCGGCCCACTCGAAGATGCGGTGCGTGTAGTCCCAGTACTGCTCCAGCGTCTCGCCCTTGAAGGCGAACACGGGGGTGCCGCCCGCGGCGATGGCGGCCGCGGCGTGGTCCTGCGTGGAGAAGATGTTGCACGAGGCCCAGCGCACCTCCGCCCCGAGTGCCTCCAGCGTCTGGATGAGCACCGCGGTCTGGATGGTCATGTGCAGCGAGCCCGCGATGCGCGCGCCCTTGAGCGGCTGGCGCTTGGCGTACTCGTCGCGGATCGCCATGAGGCCGGGCATCTCGGTCTCGGCGATCGCGATCTCCTTGCGGCCCCACTCGGCCAGCTTGATGTCCGCGACCTTGTAATCCGTGAACTTGTTCAAATCGACGACAGCCCTCATGCGGTTGCTCCTGCGTGGCGGCAGGGGGCCGGATGGGGCGGGGGGTTGCTCGCCACACCCGGGCCTCGGAAGCCACGAGTCAGCGAGCGCCGTTACGGGAACCTGAGCCTGGCGGGGAGTCCTCCCCGTTGCAGCGCTCCTCAGGGTGCGCGCACCCTACCTCAAGCTCGCCGTCCGTCACCAGGGAACAAAAAAGGCGGGGAGGGAAGGGGGGCCGCTCCGCCCGGCTCCTCGCCACCCCGCCTCGGGGTCACCCCCAAGGGAGGGGAATGACCTCCCGGTCGGGGCGTCAGGACGTCAGCCTTCGAGCAGAACACGAACCGCCACGGGTGACGGTCACGTGCCAGCAACCTGAGCCGTCACGTCCTGGCCGGGAATGAACACCGAGAAGCGCGTGCCTTGGCCGGGGCCCTGGCTCTCCGCGTGGATGCGGCCCCCATGGCGCTCGACGATCTCCCGGCAGATGGCCAGTCCCAGTCCCAGTCCTCCCGCGTGGTGCGCGGAGGCGTTCTGGGCACGGTAGAAGGGCTCGAAGAGGTGGGGCAGGTTCTCGGCGGGAACGCCAATGCCCTGATCCTCGACCTCCAGGAGCACGCCGCCGTCGAGGAGGCGCACGCGCACGTGGATGGGTTTGTCGGGGCGCGAGTAGCGCACCGCGTTCTCCACCAGGTTGGTGAGGACTTGATCCAGGCGCTGCTCGTCCCAGACGCCCACCAGGGGGGTGTCTGGCAGCTCGAGGGAGATGGGCGCGGTGAGCTCGCCGCGCGCGTGCGCGATGCGGTCGACGACCTCGCGCGACAGGGCGCCCAGGTCCATGGGGGCCCGGCGCAACGAGAAGCGCCCGGACCGCAGCCGGGACACGTCCAGCATGTCCCCGATGAGCCGGGTGAGCCGGTCCACCTGGCGCCGCAGCCGCTCGAGCGTGCCGTGCAGCCGCTCGGGGGACAGCTCCTGGCCCGAGCGGCACTGGCGCAGGAGCAGCTCGATGGTGGCCTTGAGCGGGGTCAGGGGCGTGCGCAGCTCGTGGCTCGCCATGGACATGAACTGGTCCCGGCTGTCGATGGCCTCGCGCAGCTCCTTCTGGGTGCGTTCGATGCGGGCCGCCATCTCGTTGAAGCCCTCGGTGAGCTGTGCCAGCTCATCGTCTCCCCGGGTGGGAACGGGCTGGTCGAGCCGCAACGTGCCGAGCGCCGCGAAGCCATCCCGGAGCGCCGTGAGGCGTTGCGCCACGTCCCGTCCCACCCAGCGCGACAGCAGGAGCGCCACCGCGCCGGCGGCCAGCGCGATGAGCACCACGATGGCGCTCAGCCGTGTCACGGCCGCGAAGGCCTGGCGCAGGGGCGCGGTCACCGACACGCTCCACGGCGTGCCCGGCACCTGGGCATGGGCGATGAGCAGCCTGCGGCCCGAGGCATCCACCGCCTCGGTGATGCCCTCGGTGCCGGTGAGCGCGGCGCCGTCGAGGATGGAGATCACGGGCGCGCGGGAGAGGACGCCGCCCTGGTTCGTGGCGCGCAGCAGCTCGCCCCCCCGGCGGTCGAAGATCTCCACGCGGTAGTCGCGCGAGGCGGACGCCTGCTCCCGTCCCATGCGCGGCAGGGCCATGCCCCCCACCAGGACATCCAGCTGGCCCTCGCCGAGCACCACGGGCGTGGAGAAGGCCACCATGGGCATCTGATTCACCCCACGGAACGGGCGTGACAGGTAGACCTCGCCCGGGGTCTGTCCCCCCTGGAAGTAGTCGCGGAAGGCGAAGTTGTTTCCCGTGTCGTCGCTCGGCAGCGAGGGCGCGGGCAGCGGTCGCCCCGCGCCATCGAGCACCCAGGCCGCGTCGAAGGGACCGGGCTGGAATTCCAGCAGCCGCAGCCGTGACCGCAATGCTTCCGCGTCCCGCGCGCGCAGCATGGCCAGCAGCACGGGATCCCGCGCCTGGCTGAGCAACAGGAAGCGCGCCATGGTCACGGTCTGCTCCAGCCGGGCGATCTCGGTCTCCACGGCCTGCCGCGCCTTGTCCCTCAGCTCGCGCTCGATGGCCCTTTGCGCGAAGACCGAGGCCAGGGCGCCCACGGCGAGAATGGGCAACACCGACACGAGCGCCACCCCGCGGAACAGCCGCCAGCCCACGCTGGACGTCTCGGGGGGCCGGCGCAGGAAGAGCATCAGCGCGCCCCCGAGGGTCATGACGAAGTAGAGCTGCATCCCCGTCCAGGTGCCACGGTAGCCCGCGACGAAGGCCAGCTGGCCGAAGAGCAGGGTCAACATCCCCACGGCGCCGCGCTCGAGCCTCGTGTGCGAGCGCCACCACCCCACGCCCAGCAGGGCTCCCCCCACGAGGAAGAGCACGCCCATGGGCCGGGCCACCGGGCGGTAGACGGGATAGAAGCCCGGTCCGAGCCAGGAGGGATCCACGAGGATGAACGCGCCGAAGGCCAGCGCGGTCGTCAGGAGGAAGCCGGTGAACAGTCCCTGGGTGCGCCAGCGGGGCAGGCTCTCGACGAGGAGGAACGCCCCCATCACGGGGTAGACGATCACCCCCGTCACGACTCCTCCCAGCACCGTGGCCTTCCACCAGTACAGGGTGAGCGTCCCCATGAACAACGCGCGTCCGACACCACCGATCCACGCGGGCCAGGTGGGGTAGAGCAGGGCGACGAGCATCGCCGCCGAGCCCACCATGAACGAGGTGCCCATCAGCCGGATGTACGGATAGATGAGACGGAAGATGCTCGTGCCGAACTCGTAGGGCACGTAGACCATCGTGACACCGGTCAGCAGCCCGAAGGCGGCGGCGACCCACTCGACCCGAACCCGGTTCAGGCCTGCCCGAGACACCGCTTCGCCCACGCTCGTCTTCTCCCGGAGAGGGGCGCCATAGACGACTCCGTCGCGAGCGCCCTGGATGAACCTCCCACATAGCAGCGTCGTGGGGGCGGCACTCGCGGAAAACAGGAGGGGTTCGCTCCGGGTGTCAGTGGAGCACGCCGCGCTGATAGGTGCCCACCAGTTCACCAAAGCCCAGCACGTGGCCCTTCATCTGGCGCAGGAGCACGGAGCGTCCCGGGTGCGAGCCGAGATGGAGCTCGCGGTCCAGGGCGAAGAGCTGGAAGTGGTAGTGGTGCGCGCTGTCGCCACGGGGCGGCGCGCAGCCCACCCAGCCGGTGCGCAGCAGCGTCGTGCGGCCCGTCTCGACCGTCGCCGCCTGTTCCTTGCTCAACAGGATGCCCAGGCTGCGGGCCTCCGGAGGCATCAGGGCGATCCAATGCACGAAGGGCTGGGGCGTGGGCGCGTCGGGATCCTCGGCGATGAGGACGAGCGAGCGCGTTGCTTCGGGCACGTCCCGCCACAACAAGGGTGGCGTGAGGCTGTCCCCATCCGCGGTGTACCGGCTGGGAATGGGCCCGCCCGGGTTGAAGGCCACGGAATCCATGGGGATGATCACCGGCAGTCCGCGCACCCCGAGCCGGGCGGACGCGAGCCGCTCGGCTCCCGCCCTGACCGACGAGCGGCCTCCGAGGAGGAGATGGGGAACTCCCGTCAGCAATGCCCGGACCGTATGACCGATTTTCATGGGTGAAGCCTCCCGCGACAACCTTGGCTTCACCCCCGCCATGAAGCAGCGGCACGGCGGGGGGGCGAGAGCCTTCCTGGCTGCCCTTCCAGGGAGCGCTCCGGGCGCCTGGCGGCTCAGCGAGCGTCGTGGGCCGTGGCGCCGAGCAATCCACGCGCCTGGGTGACGAGCCGGGTGAATTCCACCCGGTCGGACTGTCCCTCGGCGGCGCCCTCGGCGAGCTTCTGGACCGTGGCGAGGCTCCACTCCTTCGCGCTCGCGCTGCCCCGGAGCACGTCCGCGGTGGCCGCCACCGCCAGGGCGAAGCGGAAGTCGGCGGAGGCCGCGTCGAGCGATGGGCGCATCATCTTCGGCTCGAAGGGGAAGGCCTGCTCGGCGGCCTCGGTGCCGGTGGGGGTCTTCGCGCGGATGCGCACCGTGCCGAGCGACGCCTGGGGTTGGGTGAGCTCCACCTCGTAGAGCGCGGTGACGCTGTGGCCGGCGCCGATCTCGCCCGCGTCCACCTTGTCCTCGCGGAAGTCCTGGTCGGCGATGTTCCGGTTCTCGTAGCCCACCAGCCGGTAGCGGCGCACCACCTTGGGGTCGAACTCCACCTGCACCTTCACGTCCTTGGCGATGACTTCCAGGGTGCCGGTGAGCTGCTGCTCGAAGACCTTGCGCGCCTCCTTGTGGCTGTCGATGTAGAAGCAGTTGCCGTTGCCCTTGTCGGCGAGCTTCTCCATCAGGTCATCCCGGTAGTTGCCCATGCCGAAGCCGATGGTCGACAGGGTGACGCCTTCCTTCACGTAGCCCTCGATGCCGCGCAGCATGGTGTCCGCGGAGAGGTTGGGGCCGATGTTGGCGTCGCCATCCGTGAGCACCACCACGCGCGACACCACGCGGCCCGAGGCCTTCTTCACCGCGTGCTTGTAGGCCAGCTCCATGCCCGAGCCCATGGCGGTGCCGCCCCCGGACTCCAGCGAGTCGATGGCCTTGTAGATGCGCTCCAGGTCCGTCGCCGCGGTGGGCGGCAGCACGTCCCGGGTGCCCCCCGCGTAGGTGACGAGCGCCACCGTGTCGTTCTCGTTGAGGTTCTTCACCGCGATCTTCATCGCCTCCTTGGCCAGGGGCAGCTTGTCCGGCTGGCTCATGGAGCCACTGGTGTCCACGAGGAAGACGAGGTGCGCGGGCTTGCGCTGCGAGCGCGAGACGACCTTACCCTGGATGCCCACGCGCACGAAGTGCCGGCCCTGGGAGAAGGGGGAAGGAGCGCCCTCCAGGTGCACGCGGAAGGCGCCCTCCTCGGGAGGGGCGTAGCGGTACTTGAAGTAGTTGACGAACTCCTCCACCCGCACCGCCGCGCCCGGGGGCAGCGAGCCCTGGGTGAGGTAGCGGCGGGCCACCGTGTACGAGGCCGTGTCCACGTCCACCGCGAAGGTGGAGAGCCTGTCCGCGGCGGTCTCGGTGAAGGCGTTGGGCGTGTGCTCGGCGAAGGTGTTGCCCGGCGACACGGGCTCGGGGGCGAGGTCCTTGTCCCCTGAGATGGCCTTCATCCTCCCCGCTGGCGCCTGGCGCTTCATCTCCATCTTGGCGGCAACAGAGGCCTGGGGAACGATGGCCGTCCCGCCGAGCGCGCCGCTGGATGCCCCGCTCATCCTCCCCGCGCTGTCGGCCGCGTCTGCTTCCACCTCGGCGGGTGTCGCCTCGACATCCATCCGGGGCTTGGCGGGGGGAGGGGAGCGTGTGGCGAGGACTTCGCGCCGCTCGGCCTTGTTGGCGGCGGGGGCGGGCGCCGCCGCGAACTCCTGCTGGGGCTCGGGCGAGGGGGGAGGAGGAGGGCTTTCGGCGAGGACTTGCTTCCGCGCGACCTCCTTGCCCTGGATGACCGCGGCGGGGTTGGAGGACGTGCTGCATCCGGAAACGAGGCTCAGGGCGAGGGCGGCGCCTCCCCAACGGCTCAGGGGGTTGGGCTTGGAAGTGGACATGGGCCCTGCGAACGCACCAGCCTCGCGTTCGATCTACCGGGGTCGCGCGAATTCTTCCCCGCGGCTTTCCGGGGCGGCTCGGGAGAGGAGCCGTCGCAGTGGGAGGTCTCGCAAACGATCCAGGCCCTGGCACAGCGCGTACGTCAGCAGCATGATCAGCCCCGTCAGCAGGGCATACCCGCCCCACCCGCAGCGGTTGCCCCACACCACCTCGAAGCTGAAGCCGAAGACGTGGAAGTAGAGCAGCCCCAGGTGGATGACGTACGCGGACAGGGACGAGGAGCCGAAGGACTCCACGAAGCGGCGCAGTCGCGAGGGGACTCCCTCCGAGCCCCGCCATGCCTCCAGCGCCACCAGCACGAGCAGCGGGATGCACACCCATAGCCAGCGCTCGGCCGCGTTGGAGGGGTTGGTGACGTAGAAGTGGTGGTCCGCGTAGAGGGCCTTGAGGGGCCGCGCGGCGTACGAGCCAGCCAACCCGAGCCCGATGAGCAGCAGCAGGGCCCTCACGAGCCCCGGGCGGCCCTGTTCTCCGGTGACAGCCCCCGCGTACGCGCCGAGCCAGGCGAAGCCGAGCCAGGGCAACAAGGGGAACACCGCCCCGGTGGACTTGTTGAGCAGGAAGGCCCAGGGCCCGCTCACGTCCTCGCCCAGGGGCGAGAGGAAGAAGGTGATGAACGCCAGGGCCAGGGTCACCCCGCGCAGCACGCGGGGCCGCGAGGCCAGGCCCGCGCCCACGCCCAGCAGGAGCAACAGCGACAGTCCCACGCAGTGCAGGATGTCCAGGCGCAAGAGCCACCGCGGCTCACGGAACACGGGAAACCACATCCAGTTGACGAGCGTGGCCACGCCGAGCACCTGGAGGATACGCCGCAGGTTGCGCCCGAGCCGCTCGACGCGCTTGCCACTCGCCGTGCTGCGCACCAGCAGCAGCGCGAGCGCGAAGCCCGCGGAGAAGAGGAAGGCCGGGGCCACCACACCGTCCGCCCGGAGCAGCTCCCTCGCCGCCTTGCTCGCGCGCAGGTCCGGCCGCAGCAGCACGAACGCGTGGCATTGGATCATCATCAGCACGGCGAGTCCGCGCAGCCAGTCGATGGCGCGCACCCGCTCGAGGGCATGCGGAGGGCTCATGGAAGGCAGGACAGCTCGGGTTCGGGGGCGCCCTGGTCCTGCAGGCGCAGCAGGCAGCGCAGGGCCGCGGGGTCCGGCGCGTCCGCGCTCCAGGAGCGCCGCCACAGCAGGGCGGCCACGCGCGTGGGGATGCCCGAGTCCGGCGCGACAATGGCACGCACCACGCCGTTGCTTCCCACGCGGGCCTCCTTCTGCAGTTCCGTCAGCGTGGCGACGATCTCGGGGCAGCCCTCGGGGCAGTTGTAGAGGAAGACGGCGTGCCCGTGCTCCAGGTTGTGCACCCACATGCACCGGTTGGGCTCGGTGTCATACACCCGGCAGCCCAGGGTGCTCGCGCAATGCAGCCCGCTGGTGGGCGGGTTCAGGCCGTCCCCGCACTGGGTGCTGGAGCAGGACACGTGCTGGGTGCTCGCGGGGGCGGGGGCGAGCGGAAAGTCATAGGGTGCACACTCCGCGTCCTCGGAAAGACTCGGGCCGCACGCGAAGAGGGGGAGCCACCACAGGAGGTGGACGAGACGGAGGGGCGACGACATCCCGGCGGTCTTACCGCATCCCGCGCGGAGATGGGGGCGTCACCTGGAGGAGAGTCGGGAAGCTCGGACGCCGAGAAGGGTTGCATCCGGATCCCGTTCCTCTAGCGTTCGCCCCCCATGACTCCCACCCCGCTCCGTTCCTTGTTCCTGCGCGCGGCTCTCCTGGCCATGCCGCTCGCCGCCTCGGCTGGCTGCGCGTCCTCGGCCCATGGCTCCACGGCTGCTTCCTCCGAGGCCACTCCCGGCGCGACCCCCGCGACGGTCCCTCCCCAGTCCTCCACCACGCAGGCCGACCTGGCGTCCCTCACCGCGGAGGACGCGCGCCAGTTCGCCACCCGCGTGAATGACGAGCTCAAGCGCTTGTGGGTGAAGCAGGCCACGGCCGATTGGATCAAGTCCACCTACATCACCGACGACACGGAGCGCAACGCGGCGAGCGTCAACGAAGAGGTGATGGCCTACCTGAGTCAGGCCATCCCGCAGGCCGCGCGCTTCAAGGACGTGAAGGGGGTGGATGAGGAGTCCGCGCGCGTGCTGCGGCTGCTGCGGCTGTCCTCCACGCTGCCCGCGCCGAACGAGCCGACGCAGCGCGCGGAGCTGGCGTCCATCGCCGCGAAGCTCGAGGGCCTCTACGGCAAGGGCAAGTATTGCGGCAAGGATGGCAAGGGGGCCTGCAAGGACCTGGGCGAGCTGTCCGACATCATGGCCACCAACCGCGACTACAACACGCTGCTGGAGGCGTGGGTGGGCTGGCACACCATCTCCCAGCCCATGCGTCCGCTCTACGAGCGTCTGGTGACGCTGTCCAACGCGGGCGCCCAGGAGATCGGCTTCAAGGACGCGGGGGCGCTGTGGCGCTCGAACTACGACATGCCGCCCGAGGCCTTCGAGCAGGAGGCCCAGCGGCTGTGGGGGCAGGTCAAGCCGCTCTATGACGACCTGCACTGCTACGTGCGCGCCCGTCTGGCCAAACAGTACGGCGAGGACAAGGTGCCCGCGGGCAAGGCCATTCCCGCGCACCTGTTGGGCAACATGTGGGCGCAGGAGTGGAACAACATCTACGGCCTCGTGGAGCCCTACAAGGGCCAGCCCAGCCTGGACGTGGACGCGGAGCTGAAGAAGCAGAAGTACGACGCCATCCGCATGGTGAAGCTGGGCGAGGGGTTCTTCACCTCGCTGGGCCTCAAGCCCCTGCCGGAGACGTTCTGGCAGCGCTCGCAGTTCACCAAGCCGAGGGATCGCGAGGTGGTGTGCCATGCCAGCGCGTGGGACGTCACCTACGACAACGACTTGCGCATCAAGATGTGCATCAAGCCCACCGAGGAGGACCTGGTCACCATCCACCACGAGCTGGGGCACGACTACTACTACACGTATTACTACAAGCTGCCGGTGCTCTTTCAGCAGGGCGCCAATGATGGCTTTCACGAGGCCATCGGTGATGCCATCACCCTGTCCATCACCCCGAGCTATCTCAAACAGATGGGCCTGTTGAAGGAAGTGCCCACGGGAGAGAAGGGCCTCATCAACCTGCAGATGAAGGACGCGATGGAGAAGGTGGCCTTCCTGCCCTTCGGCCTGCTGGTGGACCAGTGGCGCTGGGAGGTGTTCTCCGGGCGGGTGAAGCCGGCGGACTACAACGCGTCCTGGTGGGCGCTGCGCGAGAAGTACCAGGGCGTGCGCGCGCCGGTGGAGCGCTCGGAGAAGGACTTCGACCCGGGCGCCAAGTACCACGTCCCCGCCAACGTGCCCTACACGCGCTACTTCCTGGCGCGCATCCTCCAATTCCAGTTCCACCGCGCGCTCTGCCAGGCCGCCGGCCACCAGGGCCCGCTGCACGAGTGCTCCATCTACGGCAACAAGGAGGCCGGCAAACGGCTCCAGGCCATGCTGGAGCTGGGCGCGAGCAAGCCCTGGCCCGAGGCGCTCGCGGCGCTTACCGGTCAGCGCGACATGGACGCTTCGGCCATGCTGGAATACTTCACTCCGCTGCGTCGCTGGCTGCAGGAGCAGAACAAGGGACAGCAGTGCGGTTGGTAAGTCCAGGCAGACCACCCGGTAGACAGGCCTGAAGCACTGGCTTACATTGCTTGCCGCTTGGCTGGGCTTTCTCCAGCCGGGACCTGGCGGCGAAGGTCCGCGCGGGTGTCGACGGAAGAAGAGTGCAAATGGCGACTGGTACCGTGAAGTGGTTCAACGATGCGAAGGGCTTTGGATTCATCACGCAGGACGGCGGTGGCGAGGACGTGTTCTGCCACCACACCGCCATCCAGGTGGATGGGTTCCGCACCCTGGCCGAGGGCCAGCAGGTGGAGTTCGAGGTGACCCGCGGTCCCAAGGGCCTGCAGGCGCAGAACGTTCGCCCGGTGTAACGCTGAAGCACTTCCTCAGCTGTTCTCCATAAAAGGGTCCGGTCCGATGGGATCGGGCCCTTTTCTTCTTTCCGGAGTCTCCGCGTGTCCTCGCGCTCGAAGTCCTGGTTCCGCGCCCCCCGCGCGTCCGTGGCCGCCCTGCTCACCTGCCTGGGTTGTGCCTCGGGTTCATCCGCCGTCTCCTCTCGTCCGTCTTCCCCGGAGGCCCCGTCCATGAAGTCCTCCCCCTCGCGTCCGGAGCTGGTGGCCCGGCTCGTCGCCCGCCATGGCGAGGCGCACCGGGCCCGCATCGAGCGCGGCGTGGCGCAGGTGGCCACGCTGTGGCGCGAGGAGGATGGTGATCTGGAGGCCTTCGTCACCGAGTACTTCATCCCCGACGAGGCGGCGCTCGACGCCACCCTGGCCCATCTGGAGCAGGCGCTGGAGCAGCTCGATGGGCACCTGAACGAGGTGGGCCGGGAGCTGCGGCGCCCCACGGATCTGGACCTGGGGCCACTGCTTCCGGTGGATGCGCTGCTCGCCACCTATGATCCGAGCGCGCACGTCACCGAGGACTTGTTCCGCGCGAAGGTGGGCTTCGTGGCGCTGCTCAACTTTCCGCTCACCACGCTCGCCGAGCGGATGGAGCAGGGCCCGGGCTATACGCGCCGCCAATGGGCGGAAGTGCGGCTCACGGGCCGCTTCAGCAGCCGCGTGCCCGCCGAGGTGCGGCAGGAGGCGACGCGCGCGAGCGCGGCCGCGGACCTCTACATCGCCGAGTACAACCTCTGGATGCACCACCTGGTGGACGCCCAGGGCCGCCGGCTCTTTCCCAAGGGCATGCGGCTCATCAGCCACTGGAACCTGCGCGACGAGCTGAAGTCGCGCTACGCGGACCCGGACGGCGTGGCGAAGCAGCGGATGATCATCCAGGTGATGAGCCGCATCGTCACGCAGACGATTCCCGCGGCGGTCATCGACAATCCGCGCGTGGATTGGGATCCCTTCACCAACACGGTGAAGGCGGCGCCCGCGGAGGAGGTGGAGGCGGACGCGCCCCAGCGCCCGGTGGCGGTGGATGGAGCGCGCGAGGACGACGTGCGCTACGCGAAGCTGCTGGCGCACTTCCACGCGGCGCGCAAGGTGGACCCCTACGTGCCGGTGGCGCCCACGGCGCTCGCCCGGAGCTTCGAGCTGGGACGCGAGCTGCCCGAGGCCCGGGTGAAGGCGCTGTTGGAGCAGGTGCTCACCTCGCCCCTGGTGCCCCAGGTAGCGAAGGTCATCGAGCAGCGCCTGGGCCGCGCGCTCGAGCCGCAGGAGCTGTGGTACGCCGGCTTCAAGGCGAACGCGACGCGCCCCGAGGCGGAACTGGATGCGCTCACGCGCAAGCGCTACCCGACCGCGGACGCGTATGCCCGGGACATGCCCCGTCTTCTCCAGGGGCTGGGGTTCTCCAAGGAGAAGGCCACCTTCCTCGCCGAGCACATCCGGGTGGATCCGGCGCGCGGCGCGGGCCACGCGATGCAGGCGGCGCGGCGCGGCGACTTCCCCCGGCTGCGCACGCGCGTGGGCCCGGGCGGCATGGACTACAAGGGCTACAACATCGCGGTGCACGAGATGGGGCACAACGTGGAGCAGGTGTTCTCGCTCTACAACGTGGACCACACGCTGCTCGCGGGCGTGCCCAACAACGCCTTCACCGAGGCGCTCGCCTTCGTCTTCCAGGCACGGGACATGGAGCTGCTCGGCCAGGCGAAGCCCGACGCGGCGAGCGAGCGCGAGCGGGTGCTCAACGACTTCTGGCAGACGTGGGAGATCGCCGGCGTGGCGCTGGTGGACATCGCGGTCTGGCATTGGATGTACGAGCACCCGGACGCCACGCCCTCAAGCCTGCGCGAGGCGGTGGTGCGCATCTCCCAGGAGACGTGGGACCGCTACTACGCGCCCGTGCTGGGCGGGCAGGGCACGCCGCTCCTGGGCATCTACAGCCACATGATCTCCTACCCGCTGTACCTGGCCGACTATCCGCTGGGGCACCTCATCGCCTTCCAGATCGAGGAGCACCTGCGCAAGTCCGGCAAGCTGGGCGCGGAGTTCGAGCGGATGGCGAGTCAGGGCGCCCTGACTCCCGATGTGTGGATGACGAAGGCCACGGGCGCGCCGGTGAGCGCCGAGCCGCTGCTGCACGCCACGGAGAAGGCGCTTGGGGGGGTGAGCCGCTAGCGCTTGCTGGCGGCCTGCTCGGAGAGCGCGTGCAGGCCGCCGAGGGTCATGGCGGTGAGCCGCTCGAGGTAGTCCGGCGGGGTGCCTTGCCCCGTCACGATGGCGCGCCAGTAGAGCGGGGCGCCGAGCAGATCCAGGGCGAGCTCGACATCGAGGTCGGGTGACAGCTCGCCCCGGTCCATCGCCCGGCGCAACAGCTCCTGGGCCCGGGCACGCCGTCCCTGCTGGATTCCCGTGCGCACCGCCGAGGAGAGCGCCGGTGTGCGTCGCATCTCCGCGTGCATGTCCGGCAGGATGCGCGTGATCAAGGGCCGGCGCAGCAGGGCCCGGGTCTGCGCGAGGAGGGCCGCGACGTCGCCGCGCAGCGACCCCGTGTCCGGTATGTCGACCAGATCGGTGCCGACCTCGGCGAGCAGCTCCGACACCATCTCCAGCTTCGAGGGCCAGCGCCGGTAGATGGCCGCCTTGCCCACCCCGGCGCGCTTCGCCACGGCCTCGATGCTCAGCGCGGCATACCCCGTCTTCGCCAGCTCGCGGAACAGCGCGCGGGTGATGGCGCTGGTGACGTCGGCCTGGAGCACCGCCGCTCCGGCGACCTTCCTCTGCGTTCTTCGCATGGGCTTCTCCTTCATGTTCTTCACGTTACGACGATACGCTTGCGTTCCATCGTTCATTGCCCTATTTATACGTCGGAACGCAGCCGTTCCAACGTGAAGTCGCGAAGGGGAGAGAACCATGTTGATGAGTCACCAGGAAGAGGCGCTCCAGAACCCCAACATCCGGCTGTTCGTGTCGGGCTACCGGGCCCTGCTCGACGGGAATGCCGAGGGCTTCGTGGACATGTGGGCCGAGGACGGCTCGATCGAGTTCCCCTATGCCCCCCCGGGGTTCCCCCAGCGGCTCGAGGGCAAGGCGGCCATCCGCGAGCACCTGCGGAAGTTCCCCGAGATGCTGCACTTCGACCGCTTCAGCGAGCCGGTCTTCCATCAGTCCCAGGATCCGCGGGTGCTCGTCGCGGAGTTCTCCTGCGAGGGGCGCGCCGTGGCCACCGGCAGGCCGTACAACCAGCAGTACATCTCGGTGGTCGAGTTCCGGGATGGACGGATCGTGAAGTACCGGGACTACTGGAACCCGGTGATCGCGCTGCGGGCCATGGCCATCGCCCTGGACACCCAGGAGGGCTGAGCATGAGCAAGCCTGGGATTCTCGTGACGGGTGGTACGGGCAAGACGGGTGGCCGCGTGGTGAGGCGGCTGAAGGAGCTGGGTTGGCCGGTGCGTCTGGCCAGCCGCTCGGGAAGCGCGCCCGAGGGAGTGGAAGCCGTGCGCTTCGACTGGAACCAACCGGAGGGCCACGCCCGCGCGCTGGAGGGCGTGGAGCGCGTCTATCTGGTCGCGCCGGTGGGCGACACGGATCCGCTGCCGAGCATGTCGGCGTTCGTCGAGCGGGCACGCGCGGCGGGGGTGCGCCGGTTCGTGTTGCTCAGCGCCTCGTCGTTGCCGGAGGGCGGACCGGCCATGGGCGGCGTGCACCGGTTGCTGCGCGAGACCGCGCCGGAGTGGACCGTGCTGCGCCCCTCGTGGTTCATGCAGAACTTCTCCGAGGGACAGCACCAGGCCACCCTGCGGGATGAAGGGGCGCTGTACTCGGCGACGGGCGAGGGGCGCGTGCCCTTCATCGACGCCGACGACATCGCGGAGGTGGGGGTCCGGGCGCTCATCGACGAGAAGGCGCACAACACGGCGCACCTGATCACGGGGCCTCGCGCGCTGACGTACGGGGAAGCGGCGGACATCATCGGTGCCGCGCTGGGCCGGCCCATGCGCCACGTCAACCTGACGGAAGAGGCGCTCGCCGAGCGCTGGAGCCGCCTGGGGCTGACGCGGGAGTACGCCGCGCTGCTGGCGTCCATGGATGGCGCCATCGCCCGGGGGGCGGAGGATCGGACGACCGCCACCGTCGAGCAGGTGACGGGGCGGCCTCCGAGGGACTTGGTGGACTTCGCCCGGGCCTCGGTGTCGGCCTGGCGAAAGTAGGGCGGAGCCGTGGCTACTTCTTGGGCTCGGGCGTGGCGCGCGGCACGTCGGCGCCCTGACCGCCGATGCCCAGCAGCTCCACCTCGAACACCAGGGTGGCGTTGGGCGGGATGGTGGGAGGCGAGCCCTGCTCCCCGTAGGCCTGCTTGGCGGGGCACACGAGCTGCGCCTTACCGCCCACCTTCAGCTTCTGCACGCCCTCGGTCCAGCAGGGGATGACGCCGTTGAGGGGGAACTCGGCCGGCTCGCCGCGCTTGTAGGAGCTGTCGAACTCCGTGCCGTTGGTGAGCGTGCCGCGGTAGTTGACCTTCACCGTGTCGGTCGCCTTGGGGCTCGCGCCAGAGCCCGCCTTGAGCTCCTTGAAGATGATGCCGGAGGGCAGCTTCACCGCGCCCTTCTCCTTGGCGGCGTCCTCCAGGAACTTCTGGCCGACCTTCTCCTGCCGGCCCTTGGCGAGCGCCTGCAGCTTGGGCCCGTACGTCTCCAGGTCCACCGCGGGCTTGGCGTTGGTGAGCGAGTCCGTCAGGCCCTTCTTGACGATCTCGATCTCGGCCGGGGTCAGGTCGAAGATCTTGATGCTCCGGCCGATCGACAGCCCGAGCGCGTAGACCGTCTTGTCATCCTCCGTCTTGAGCGAAGCCGAGGAGGCCGGAGCCGCGGCCGGAGCCGGAGCCTGCGCCAGTGCCTGCATTCCAGTGAAACCGATGACTGCCGCTGCCAGTACACCCAATCGCATGTGGGAATCCGCCTTTCGAGGAGCGGCGTGAAACATAGGCGCGTCCGCGTATTCCCGCTGACCGTTTTCTTGCGGCTTGTCCGGATGCTCCTACCCTCGCGGGAGTGCGCTGCAGGCAGGAAGCGGCCTGTAGCGGTGTTGTCCCGGAGCAGTGCCACCGGAAGGGTGTGACGATGAGCGACAAGCGGAAGAACGCGCGGGTTCCCCTCGACATCTACCTGAACAAGTACATGTCGGGTGTGCCGTACATGGTGCACGCCAGCGACATCAGTCAGGAGGGCGTGAGTCTGGGACGTCTCATCGAGCCCGAGCATTCCGCCAGGCGGGTGGGGTTGCAGTTCCAGCTCCCCGGCTCCGAGGAAGTCATCTACGCCGAGGGCGAGGTGGTGCGCGAATGGGTGGAGGCCAGCCCGCGTCCGCACGAGCGCTCGGGCGTGCGTTTCACGCTGCTCACCTCGCGGCACCGGCAGATGATCGACGAGTACGTGTCGCGCGGCACGCGAGGCCACTGAGCCACGCGCCCGGCGTGTGCTCCCCGAATGCTCCTTCGAGGAGCGGCCGGACGAGCCGCCTTGACCGGGTGGGGAGCACGCCGTTGAATCCCGGGCCATGCGAAGCGCAGCGTGGTGGAGTCGCGGGTGGCGGGCCCTGGGCCTGCTCGGGGTGTGGGTGCCGTTGACGGTGCTGGCCGCGGGTGGGAGCGTGGATTGGCAGCGGCAGGTGCTCCGGGTGACGGGCAATGGCCCCCCGGACGTGAAGGCCAGCAATCCGGCGCAGGCAAGGTTGGGGGCGGAGCGCTCGGCGAAGGAGCACGCCCTGACGGAACTGCTGGAGCTGGCGAAGGGTGTGCCGCTGCGCTCGGACCGGACCGTGGGCGAGGAGATGGCCCGGGAGGAGACGCGCCGCCGGATCGAGGAGGTGCTGCGTGGCCAGCAGGTCGTCCGCAAGCGCTACTACTCCGACGGGGGCGTGCAGTGGGACGTGGAGGTGCCCTTGGGGGCGCTCACCCAGGTGCTCGTCACGCCGGAGCCGGAGACGAAACCCGCCGAGCGGGGCAAGGAGTCCCCGGCCAAGGCGGGCAAGGCCACGGGGCTGGTGGTGGATGCGCGCAAGCTGGGGATGACCCCGATGCTGGCACCCCGGCTGATCGACGCGGCCTCGGGCGAGCGGCTCTATGGCCTGGCGTCACTGGACGCGGAGGCGCGCAAGAGCACGGGCGTGGCGGGGTTCTTCCAGCGCCTGGAGGACGCGCGCAAGACGGGGAGGGTGGGCGCGAAGCCGCTCGTCATCGAGGCGGCGCGGCTCGAGGGCTCGGATCTCCAGCTCGGGCCGGACGCGGTGAAGAAGCTGGGGGAGCTCGAGCCGCGGCTGCTGGCCGAGGGCCGGGTGGCGATCCTCATTCAATAGGAGGGAGCGCGGAATGCGGGCAGCGGGCGGGTGGTGGAGGGTCGTGTGGTTGTGCGGGCTGGGGCTCGGGTGTGCGTCGGGTCCCGGGGCGGTGCGGTCCCCGACGGTGGATCGGGCGCGCGAGATGCTGCGGAGCGGACGGGCGCGTGAAGGCAACCTGGTGTTGCGGTGCGAGCCCGGGGACGCGGACGTGTATCTGGATGGGGTCGCCCAGGGCTTCTGCTCCGACTTCGGGGACGCCCAGGGAGGGCTGCACGTGGGCGAGGGCATGCACCGTGTCGACGTGAAGAAGGAAGGCCACTGGCCCTACACCACGTACTACGAGCCCGGCCGGGCCCGGGCGGTGCTGACCATCCGGTTGCGGGAGAAGGCGCCGGGGGGTGGGCAGTCCCCGTGAGCCGTCCGGGTGCACTTCCGGTGTAGCCTCGGGGCCACGGCTCGCCTGGAAGGGCGGGGACAATGAAGAGAAGGGGTGCGGTCATCGGACGCAACAAGAGAGGCAAGGCGCAGGCGGTGAAGGCGCCCGCGACGACACCCAGGGTGGAAGAGGCTCCGAGGGAACCGGCGCTGCAGGTGGTGCGGAGCGAGCCCGAGGCCCTGTTGTCGGAAGCCGAGGCCCGGCGGGTGGACTTCGTCTGGTCGGCGGTGATGGTGGGCGTGCTGGGGCTGGTGTTCGCGCTGCTCTCGGTCTTCGGAGGCGTGGCGGTCCCGGTGCTGTTGGCGCTGGGCACGGCCTACGTGCTCAACCCCGTCGTCGCGGCCCTGGAGCGCCGGGGCATTGATCGGACCTGGGGGACGAGCGCGGTGTTCGCCGCGTGCACGCTGGCGACGGCCGGAGGGGTGCTCTATCTGGTGCCCGTCTTCCGGGACGAAGCCGCGAAGCTGCCGGAGTTCTTCGTGCGGGCGAGCTCCCAGGTGGTGCCCCAGGTGGAGTCCTTGTTGGGCCATCCCCTGCCGGACCTGCTCCAGCAGCGCATGACGGAGCTGGGCGGACGGGCGTCGGAGCTGTTGCAGAGCGCGGGGCCCACCGCGGCGCGGCTGGTGGCGAGCTTCGCGGGCAACACGGCGCGCTTCGTGACCACGCTGCTGGGGCTGATGGTGGTGCCGGTGCTGGCCTTCTTCTTCCTGCAGGACTACCCCCGCCTGGTGGAGCTGGTGCGGGGGTTGGTGCCTCGCCGGGCGGAGCGGCTGGTGAGCCAGCGCTTTGGCGAGGTGGATGATGTGCTGTCGGCCTTCGTGCGCGGACAGGTGACGGTGGGGGCCATCCTGTCGGTGCTCTACAGCGTGGGGCTGGGGTTCGCGCGCATCGACATGGCCATCGTCATCGGGTTCATCGCGGGCTTTGGCAACATGGTGCCGTATCTGGGCACGGGCGTGGGCGTGGTGTTGGCGCTGCTGGGGGTGATGCTGTCGTGGCAGGGCGCGTGGCAGCTCGCCGTCGTGGTGGGCACGTTCGTGGTGGGGCAGATGGCCGAGGGCTTCATCATCACGCCGCGCGTGGTGGGCGATAAGGTGGGCCTGTCCTCGATGGCCGTCATCATCGCCATCCTGGCGTTCGGCGAGCTGTTCGGCTTCACCGGCATCCTGCTCGCGGTGCCCACGACGGCCATCCTCAAGGTGGTGCTGAGTGTGGTGGTGGAGCGCTACCAGAAGATGCCCGTCTACACGGGAGAGAAGCCCACCCCCTGAGTCCCGGGCCCGGGAGCGGGCAACGGAGCTGGGGGTGGTGGCGCCCGTGGGGGAGGGGAGCTAGGCAAGGGTCGTGGCGAAGCGCGATGCGGTGGAGCGGGACCTGGCGGGCCTCGGGTCCCTTCATGAGGAAATCATCGCCTGCCGGGCCTGTCCCCGGCTGGTGGAGTGGCGGGAGAAGATCGCCCGGGAGAAGCGCCGGGCCTACCGGGACTGGACGTACTGGGGCCGGGCGGTGCCGGGGTTCGGAGACCCCCGGGCGGGCATGGTCATCGTGGGACTGGCGCCCGCAGCGCATGGCGCCAACCGGACGGGCCGGTACTTCACGGGAGACCGGTCGGGGGAGTTCCTGTTCGCCGGGCTGCACCGCGCGGGGTTCGCCAATCAGCCTCGGAGCGACCACCGCGATGACGGGCTGGAGCTGACCGGGGCCTTCATCTCCGCACCCTGCCGGTGCGCGCCCCCGGACAACAAGCCCCTGCCGGAGGAACTGGCGCGCTGCACGCCCTTCTTCGACCGGGAGCTGGCCCTGCTGCCCGTCCGGGTGGTCCTGGCGCTGGGGAGCATCGCCTGGAACGTGACGCTCGCCTGGATGCAGCGCACGGGGGTGGCGCTTCCCTCGCCCCGGCCCGCCTTCGGCCACGGGGCCGAGCTGGCTCTGCCCGGGGCTCCGGTGCTGCTGGGCAGCTACCACGTCAGCCAGCAGAACACCCAGACGGGGCGGCTCACCCCGGCCATGTTCGACGCGGTGACGGCCCGGGCCCGGGTGTTGTTGGAGTCGCCGCGGGAAGAGCGCGCACGCGTGTCGGTGTTTCCTTGACAGCCGAGGGCGCCCCCTGTAATTCCCCGCCCACCTCGCGACGACGAGTCCCGAGGCGAAACGGGTCGTTAGCTCAGCGGTAGAGCACTACCTTGACACGGTAGGGGTCAGTGGTTCGATCCCACTACGACCCACAAGAATCACTGGTTTCAACGCGCGGGCGGCAGGCTGATCAGCCTTGCCGCCCGTGCTCTTTTCCGAGGTCTCGCATGGCGGATCAAATCACGGTGACGCTCCCCGATGGCAGCCAGAAGCAGGCGGCGCGGGGCACGACCATCGCTGACTTCGTGCGTGAGGGCATTGGGGCGGGCCTGGCCAAGGCCGCGCTCTTCGCGCGGGTGAACGGCGAGGACATGGACTTGTCGCGCCGGCTCGAGTCGGACGCGAAGCTGCAGATCTTCACCTCCAAGAGTCCCGAGGGGTTGGATCTCATCCGGCACGATGCCGCGCACGTGGTGGCGGCGGTGGTGCAGCGGCTCTATCCCGGCACCCAGGTGACGATCGGCCCGTCCACGGAGGAGGGGTTCTACTACGACTTCTTCCGGGAGCGGCCCTTCACGCCCGAGGACCTGGAGAAGATCGAGGCGGAGGCCAACAAGGAGATCGCCCAGAACCAGCCCTTCGTGCGCAGCGAGGTCTCCATGGAGGAGGCCATCCAGCTCTTCGAGGGCAAGGGCGAGAAGTTCAAGGTCGAGATCGTCAAGGACATCGCGGCCAAGGGCGCCAAGACGCTCACGCTCTACACCCACGGTGACTGGGTGGACTTCTGCCTCGGGCCCCACGCGCCGAGCACCGGGAAGATCGGCGTCATCAAGCTCATGTCCACCAGCGGTGCCTACTGGCGCGGCGATCATCGCAACCCGATGCTCCAGCGCATCTACGGCACGGCCTTCTTCGACAAGAAGGCGCTCCAGGAGTACCTCAACCGGCTGGAGGAGGCGCGCAAGCGCGACCACCGCAAGCTGGGCAAGGAGCTGGATCTCTTCCACTTCCACCAGTTCTCGCCCGGCGGCGCCTTCTGGACCCCCAAGGGCACCACCCTCTACAACGTCCTGTCGGCCTTCATGCGCCGGCTGACGACCGACAACGGCTACGTGGAGATCAAGACCCCGCTGCTCTACAACAAGGGCCTGTGGGAGACGAGCGGCCACTGGGGCAAGTACAAGGAGAACATGTTCCTCGTGCTGGACAGCGAGAGCGGCGAGCACGACTTCTCGCTCAAGCCGATGAACTGCCCCAGCCACCACCTGTACTACGGCTTCAAGAAGCACAGCTACCGCGACCTGCCCCTGCGCCTGCACACCCAGGACATCCTCCACCGCAACGAGGCGGCCGGCTCGCTGGGCGGTCTCACGCGCGTGCGCCAGTTCGCCCAGGACGACGCCCACATCTACTGCCGCGAGGATCAGATCCCCGACGAGGTGAAGCACTTCGTCAACATCCTGGATCGCGTCTACAAGGCCGTGGGGCTGAGCTACTCGGTGAAGCTGTCCACGCGGCCGGAGAAGCGGCTCGGAGATGATTCGCTGTGGGACCGCGCCGAGGGCGGCCTGAAGAGCGCGCTGGAGAGCCTGGGCCTTCAGTACGAGCTCAAGCCGGGCGATGGCGCCTTCTACGGCCCGAAGATCGACTTCGACGTGTCCGACAGCATCGGCCGCAAGTGGCAGCTGGGCACCATCCAGCTCGACTACCTGGCGCCCGAGCGCTTCGATCTCACCTATGTGGGCGAGGACAACGCCGAGCACCGGCCGGTCGTGCTGCACCGCGCCATCTACGGCTCCTTCGAGCGCTTCATCGCCATCCTCATCGAGCACTTCGCGGGGGCCTTCCCGGCGTGGCTCGCGCCCGTGCAGGTCACGCTCGTCACCGTGGCGGACCGGCAGCTCGACTACGCCCGCCAGGTGCGCGACCGGCTGCGCGCCAAGGGCTACCGGGTGGAGCTGGACGAGCGGGGCATCACCCTCAACGCCAAGATCCGCGAGGGTCAGGTCCAGAAGATCCCCTTCACCCTGGTGATCGGCGACAACGAGGTGGAGGCGGGCGCGGTGTCTCCCCGCCGCTACGGCGGAGAGGACCTCAAGAGCATGAAGCTGGAGCTCTTCGAGGCCCTGCTGGAGAAGGAAGCGGCCTGGCCCTGATGTCCTACCTGTCCTACCTGGAGTCCGGGGTCTTCGAGGGCCCTTGACTCCCGGATGCTGGCAAGTATCTTGCCCCCCTTCCGAGGGGGGTACCTACTCCCACTAGCTGGAGGACTGTCACATCGCTCGCGACCAAAGAACGAACCGCCGTATTCGCGCTCGCGAGGTCCGTGTTGTAGGACCGGCAGGAGAGCAGCTCGGTGTCCTATCGATCGAAGCAGCCCTGGATCGTGCTCAGTCCGAGGGGATGGACCTCGTCGAGGTCAACCCCATGGCCAAGCCGCCGGTCTGCAAGATCATGGACTACGGCAAGTTCAAGTACGAGGAGAAGAAGCGGGCCTCGGAAGCAAAGAAGAAGCAGGTCGTCGTCCATCTGAAGGAAGTCAAGCTCCGCCCGAAGACGGAGGAGCATGACTACGAGTTCAAGGTCCGCAACGTGCGCCGCTTCCTCGAGGAGGGGAACAAGGCCAAGGTCACGATCATGTTCCGTGGCCGTGAGATCACGCACAAGGAGCTGGGCTCGGCCATCCTCGACGACGTCATCAAGGACCTGAAGGACGTGGCGGTGGTGGAGCAGATGCCGCGCATGGAAGGGCGGCAGATGTTCATGATCATCGCGCCCAACCCGAAGGTGGCGCAGCGGGCGCGCGAGTTGGCCCGGCAGCAGGCGGCGGCGGCGGAGAAGGCCGAGGCGGCGGGCAAGCCCGCGGCGGGCGGCCCGGCGGGTGGCAAGAAGCCTGGCGACGCTCCGGGAGAAGGCACCCCGGCGGTGGAGGCACCGGTGGTGCAGGCGGCGGCCGCGGTGGCTCCGGCGGCCCAGTCCGGCGGCGCGAAATAGATGTATCCGGTGGAGGGTCTCTTGACCTCCACCCCCAGACGGACGTCGAGCGAGAAGGAAGGAAACGGCATCATGCCCAAGTTGAAGACCCGGAGCGGCGCGAAGAAGCGCTTCCACGTGAAGAAGTCCGGCCAGGTGAAGTTCGCCAAGGCCTTCGGCAAGCACCTGTTCACCCACGCCAAGAGCCAGAAGCTCAAGCGCGAGCACCGGGGCACGGGTCACCTCCGGGACATGGACGCCAAGAAGGTGCGTCTGGAGCTGTTCCCGTACGGGGCCAACTAGTCGGCAAGCGCAGTGGCAGTCGCAGTGGCAGCAAGAGGGCCCTGACGGTGTGGAGAGCACCGGGGGTTTTCAAACACCTCGAAGGTAGGAGTGAGTCATGCGCGTCAAAAAAGGATTCAAGGCCCGTCGTCGTCGTAATCGCATTCTGAAGCTGGCCAAGGGCTACCGCGGCCGCCGCAAGAATTGCTACAAGCGGGCCAACCAGGCCGTGGAGCGCGCGCTGGATTACGCCAGCCGTGATCGCGCGCAGCGCAAGCGCAACTTCCGCTCGCTGTGGATCGTCCGCATCAACGCGGCCGCCCGCCTCACGGGCTTGTCGTACTCGCGGCTGATCTCCGGTCTGGCCAAGAAGAAGATCGCCCTGGATCGCAAGGTCCTCGCCGACCTGGCCGTGGCGGATCCCGCCGGTTTTGCCGCCGTCGCCAACATCGCGAAGGCGGCCTGAAGAAGCGGCAGTGGGGTGGCGGTCCGGGGAGTCCCGGGCCGTCCTCCGCTCCTGGAAGTGAACCGGGCTGCCCCTGTGGGCGGCCTTTTTTTTTGCCCCGGCATGAGCCCGGGGAGGAAGGCGAAGTCCGATGCAAGACCGCTTGCAGTCGCTCGCGGATGCGGCACGGCGCGAGATCTCCGTCGCCTCGGAACCCACCGCGGTGGAGGCTCTTCGGATCCGCTACCTCGGCAAGAAGGGCGAGTTGTCTGGAGTGCTCGGCGGCATGGGCAAGTTGCCCCCCGACGAGCGCCGCGCCCTGGGCGAGGTGGCCAATCAGGTCAAGGCCGAGATCGAGAAGCTGCTCGGCGAGGCCATCCAGCGCGTGGAGGAGGCGGCGCTCGAGAGCGAGCTGCGCGGCCCCAAGCTGGACGTGACGCTGCCCGGGCGGAGCGTCACCCCCGGCAGCCGCCACCCGGTGTCCCGGACGATGGAGGACATCGTCCGCACCTTCCAGCGGCTGGGCTTCGAGGTGTCCCACGGGCCGGAGATCGAGCTGGACTACTTCAACTTCGAGGCGCTCAACATCCCGAAGGATCACCCCGCGCGCGACATGCAGGACACCTTCTACGTGGACGAGGCCTCGCTCGGCCACGCGAAGAAGGCGGACAGCCCGGTGCTCCTGCGCACGCACACGTCTCCGGTGCAGGTGCGCTTGATGCTCAACCGCAAGCCGCCCATCCGCGCCGTCATGCCCGGCCGCGTCTACCGGCGCGACTCGGACATCACCCACACGCCCATGTTCCACCAGGTGGAGGGGCTGCTCGTGGACAAGGACGTGAGCTTCGCCGAGCTCAAGGGCACCCTGGACGCCTTCGTGAAGGCCTTCTTCGGCTCGGACACGCGCACGCGCTTCCGGCCTTCCTTCTTCCCCTTCACCGAGCCCTCGGCCGAGGTGGACATCTCCTGCACCTCGTGCGGCGGCAAGGGCTGCCGCGTGTGCAAGCAGACCGGCTGGCTGGAGGTGCTCGGCAGCGGCGTGGTGCACCCCAACGTCTTCAAGTACAGCGGCTACGACGCCACCGAGGTGTCGGGCTATGCGTTCGGCATGGGCGTGGAGCGCATCGCCATGTTGCGCTACCGCATCGATGACCTGCGGATGATGTTCGAGAACGACGCGCGCTTCCTGGAGCAGTTCTGATGAAGATCTCGGTCAAGTGGCTCAAGGACTATGTGGCGCTGCCCGCGGCGGTGGAGGAGCTGGCACGCAAGCTGACGGCGGTGGGTCTGGAGATCGAGGGCCTGGAGCGCCTCGGCGAGGCTCTGCGCGGCGTCGTGGTGGCTCAAATCAAGGAGTCCGTCCAGCACCCCAACGCGGACAAGCTGTCCGTCACGAAGGTGGACCTGGGCGGCCCGGAGACGCTCCAGGTGGTGTGCGGCGCCAAGAACTTCAAGGTCGGGGACAAGGTGCCCCTGGCCACGCTCGGCACGAAGCTGCCCAATGGCGTGGAGATCAAGCAGGCCCCGCTGCGCGGCGTGGACAGCTTCGGCATGCTCTGCTCGGCCAAGGAGCTGGGTCTGTCCGAGGAGTCCTCCGGCCTGCTCATCCTCCCGCCCGAGCTCAAGCCCGGCACGCCCATCGCCGAGGCGCTCGGGGTGGATGACGTGGTGCTGGAGGTGAACGTCACCCCCAACCGGCCCGATGCCCTGTCCCACCTGGGCGTGGCGCGCGAGGTGGCCGTGGCCACGGGCGCGCCCCTGAAGCTTCCCGAGCCCCGGCTCGCGGAGTCCGGCGAGCCCGCTTCCAGCAAGGTCAAGGTGCGCGTGGAGGAGCCGGTGCGCTGCCCGCGCTACACGGCCCGCGTCATCGAGAACGTGAAGGTCGGCCCCTCGCCCCAGTGGCTCCAGGATCGGCTCAAGGCGTGCGGTGTGCGTCCCATCAGCAACGTGGTGGACGCGACGAACTTCGTCCTCCTGGAGTACGGCCAGCCCCTGCACGCCTTCGACCTGGACAAGCTGGCGGGTCAGGAGCTCATCGTCCGCACCGCGCGGCCCGGCGAGAAGATGACCACGCTGGATGGCAAGCAGCGCGCGCTGAACGCCGAGGATCTGGTCATCTGTGACCGCGACCGGGCCCAGGCCCTGGCCGGGGTGATGGGCGGCGCGGACAGCGAGGTGAGCGCGGGCACCACCCGCGTGGTGCTGGAGTCCGCCCACTTCCAGCCCTCGGGCGTCCGCCGCACCTCCAAGCGCCACGGCCTGCACACCGAGGGCTCGCACCGCTTCGAGCGCGGGGCGGACCTGGACGCCGTCATCCCGGCGGCGGACCGCGCCGCGGCGCTCATCGCCGAGCTGTCCGGTGGCACGCTGGCTCCGGGCCGCGTGGACGTGTACCCCCAGCCCCAGCCGCCCCGCCGGGTGTCCCTGCGCTATGGCCGGGTGGAGAAGGTGCTCGGCGTGGCCATCGCCGAGGCGGACTGTCGGCGCATCCTCGGCACCCTGGGCTTCCGGGCGGTGGAGGAGGGGAGTGGGCAGACGACCTTCGAGGTGCCCCGTGCCCGCGTGGACGTGGAGCGGGAGGAGGATCTCCTCGAGGAGCTCGCCCGCGTCCACGGCTACGACAACATCCCCGCGAAGCTGCCGCGCGGCCTCGCCGAGCTGGCCCCCGAGCCGCCCGCCACCGAGGCCGAGCGCCGTGCCCGCCAGGCGCTCTCGGGCGCGGGGTTGAGCGAGGTGGTGAACTACTCCTTCGTGATGCCGCGCGTGCTGGAGGCGCTCGGGGGCAAGGAGCAGCCGGTGGCGCTGCTCAACCCGCTGAGTGTCGAGCACTCGGTGATGCGCACGAGCCTGTTGCCCGGCCTGCTGGAGAACCTCTCACGCAGCGTGCGGCACCAGGTGGACACCGTGTTCGTGTACGAGATGGGCCGGGCCTACCTGCGAGACCCCGCGGGCGGCCAGGGCCAGCAACCGGCCACGCGCGAGGTGCCCCGGCTGGCGGGTCTGTGCTGGGGCCTGCGCGGCGGCCGCTCCTGGACCCAGAAGGACGCGAAGGCGGACTTCTACGACGCCAAGGGCGCCGTGGAGGGCGTGCTGCACGCGCTCCATGTGGACGGCGTGCGCTTCGTCCCCGCGGAGGCTCCGGCCTATCACCCGCGCGCCTGCGCCCGGGTGGAGCTGGCCGACGGCACGGTGCTCGGCCATGTGGGCGAGCTGCACCCGCGCGTGACCAAGGCCCTGGAGCTGCCCCGGGACGTCTTCGTCTTCGAGCTGGACGCGGTGCCGCTCTACGCCGCCGCCCGGCTCGTGCCCGCCTGGGGAGGCCTGCCGCGCTTCCCGGCCGTGCTCCGGGACCTGGCCGTGGTGGTTCCCCTGGAGCTGCCCAACGACGAGGTCCGCCGGGTCATCCTCGAGGTGGGCGGGCCGCTGGTGGAGGACGCGCTCGTCTTCGACGTCTACACGGGCAAGCCCATCCCCGAGGGCCGCAAGAACCTGGCGTACGCCATCCGCTACCGCTCGCCCGAGCGCACCCTCACCGACGCGGAGGTGGGCACCGCCCACCAGCGCATCATCTCCGAGGTCAATCAGCGCCTGGGCGGAGCCCTGCGCGCCTGAGAACGCGAAACGGGAAAACCTGAGTGAAACCGGTGGGTTGACAGTCGTTGGGGAAGACTGTCACAGTCCGCCGGGTTCACTCCGGAAGAGGGACGCGAAGGCACGCGCATGACCAAGGCGGACATCATCGAGGGCGTCTACGAGAAGGTCGGCTTCTCCAAGAAGGAGTCGGCGGAGATCGTGGAACTCGTCTTCGACACCTTCAAGGAAACGCTCGAGCGGGGGGACAAGATCAAGATCTCGGGCTTCGGCAACTTCCAGGTGCGTCAGAAGAAGGCGCGCGTGGGCCGCAACCCGCAGACGGGCAAGGAGATCGAGATCTCGGCGCGCCGGGTGCTGACCTTCCGGCCGAGCGCGGTGCTCAAGGCGGCGCTCAACGGCGAGCAGATTCCGGAGAACCACTCCGAGCTGGACGCCGCCGAGGACGCCGCCGCCGACGCCGCCGAGGCCGCCGGGTTGGATCCGGAGGACATGGACGAGGAGTTCGAGGGGTTGGAGCCCGTGAAGGTCTCGCGGGCGGAATGAAGGCGAAAGCCGGGTGATTTTTTCGAGGGCTGCCCGATCTCTTTCTTGACCTGAGGATGGGGCAGAGGCATAAGGCAGCCCATCTCGCCGACGCCAAAAGGCACCGCGCGGGAGACAGCACAACGGGGCGTAGCGCAGCCTGGTAGCGCACTTGCTTGGGGTGCAAGTGGTCGCAGGTTCAAATCCTGTCGCCCCGACCATAGAAGACCCTGGAGTCTGACCTCATCGTAGGCTCCAGGGTCTTCATCTTCCCCTCGGGGAAGGCAGTCGTTGTGGGGAGTTAGTTCAGTTGGTTAGAACGCCGGCCTGTCACGCCGGAGGCCACGGGTTCAAGTCCCGTACTCCTCGCCAAGATGAAGGGCCCGGAAACGAAAGTTTCCGGGCCCTTTGTTTTTTCCCTCTCCCCCCCCATTCCTCCGCGCTTCGTTTTCGGACGCTGGCAATGCCGCGGGCATCAGCCCGGATGGGCGCCTCCTCGTCCTCCATGGCGAGAGCCAGGGCGCCCGCGCGAGCCATCGGCGCGCCGGCCCGGAAGCGCGTGCGGCTGTCCGGCGCGAAGGTGGAAGAGCTCGGTGCAACCCAGGGCAACGCGGATGGGACGTGTGCCGTCGGCGAGACTTGCTTCCCGGCCTTGTGTGCCCATCCCAACGACGAAGCCATACATCTCATCCACATGCATGCGTGCCACCTGATTCCGAAGAAAGAGCGGTGAAGTGGCAAATCGACATGACGTGTGAACCACTTCACAGCGACTCGGAATGAGTTGTGGCACTAGGGGACAGACTCAGCAACCAGACCGTCCTTGCTGAAAACCAGAATGCCAGACGAGTCATCCAGGATGGCGTTCAGTCCAGGCAAGGCTTCTCCATTCCAATTCCAGCCGTGAGAGTCGTTTACACCCCGTGATCAAGGCAACGTGGCAAATCGACATAAGGTGTGAACCACTTCACAGCGGCTCGGAATGGGATGTGGCACTAGAGGGACAGATTCAGGAACCAGGCCGTCTCTGCTGAAAAACAGAATGTCAGACGAGTCATCCAGACGTGGGGCTTTCCATGGCCTACGGATACGCTCGTTGTGAGGCATTGGGGCGCTGGTGCGAGTCAAGGTACCTGCTTGTGAGAGCGGTGCCGAGTGACGTAGTTCAATTCAAACGAGGATTGTGTTTCATGTCGAGTTCCTATCAGTCGAAGAAGTTCCTTGTCTGCTCCGTGGGATTGGCGATGAGTGCCTGCCAGGAAGCGCCGCTCGAGCACGAATCCCAGGCGAACACCCGTCTCAGCCAGGCGTTGACGGCCCAGGGAACGACGGTCCAGGGAGCGTTCTACGACTTCGAGGTGGTGGGCATGTCTGGCAACGGCCAGGTCCATGCGGCCACCACCTATCCCGTCATCGGCAATGGGCCTTCCATCAATGATCAGGGGCGTGTCGCGTTCGCGGCGACCAAGCTCCATGATGGAGACAGCATCTTCCGCGACAATGGCTCCACGCCCCTGAAGACGACGGGCTCCCCGTATACCCAATTCGGGGCATCCCCCCGGATCAACACCGCGGGCCATGTGGCTGCCATGGAGAATGATTACTCCAGCGTGGGCATGGGCGTGCGCATCTGGACCGCGCAGGACACCGCGACGACGATTGTTTATGGGTATGGAGCCTCGGGCTTCTATCCCATCGATGAGTCGGTCGCCCTGAACGACTCGGACCAGACGGCCTTCATTGCGGACTCCCTTCCGAACTATGTCCCCGTCGTGGTCACCCGGAATGCCTCTCCGGCGAGTGCTCCCTTCTACCAGAGGGAGATGCTCGCCCGGGCGGAGACCGTTGCCATGGACAACGCGGGCAAGGTCGTCTACGTCCACGAGACGGAGAACGGGCCGGCCCTGGTGCTCGCATCCAACGACTTGTCCTCCACCACGGTCATCGCTGACACCACTTGTTTCTGGAGCATCGGCCACGCCGCGGGCATCAGCCCGGATGGGCGCATCATCGTCTTCTACGGCGAGAGCAATGGTGCCTGCGCGATCCAGCCGCAGGCGGAGTCCGCGGAGGGCGTGTTCGCCAGCCTCGACATCGGCGGGACGACCCGCAAGCTCGTGCGGCTGTCGGGCGTGAAGGTGGAGGCCCAGGGCAACGGCGACGGGACGTGTGACGCCGGCGAGACGTGCCGGAGCGGAGAGCTGGGGTTCGACCAGCAGGGCAACCCCTTCTCCTTCGCGTCGTTCAACACGCGCTCGCGGATTGGCGTGGCCCACCAGCAGCTCGGC
Source organism: Cystobacter fuscus (assembly GCF_044360685.1). GTDB lineage: Bacteria > Myxococcota > Myxococcia > Myxococcales > Myxococcaceae > Cystobacter > Cystobacter fuscus_C. Next base: position 5,559,663 of record NZ_CP043491.1, read on the forward strand.
GTGGCGGGCCTCGCCGAGGACAGCTTCGTCGTCACCATCGTGGGCACGCCCAATGCCGCGCACCACCAGGGGCGCTTCAGCGCCCAGCAGGGCATCTGGACCGTTCGCGCCGATGTGTCCGCGGGCTCGGCGTTCAAGTTGAACCTCTCCACCCCGATTCCGGTCGTCCAGGTCGGCGATTCCATTGGCAGCGAGGTGGTGGCCGGCTTTGGTTCGTCGTCGTACGACGTGCATCCGGATATCGCCAACGCCCGGGTGGCCTACTCCGGAACTCCCCGGCAGCAGGCCCGGGGAGACCACCGGGTCGTCTTCTACGCGAAGACCACCACCGGTCAGGAGCTCGTCGTTCGTAGCGAGCACCTCGAGTAGACCTGTCCTCCTCTCCAGGTGAAGGGCTCGGAATCCAGAGGGACACCTCGACGATTCCGGGCCCTGCTCGTGAGGGTGTGGCCATCCGTGACGAGGGATCCCTGCGCGCCTCCCGTAGTCGGTCACTCTGCGGTCACTCCGATGCGGCACTACGTAGCTCGCAATTCACCCGAGAGGTTCATTTTCATGTCGAAGAAGCTTTTTGTTTGTTCCGTGGGACTGGTGATGAGTGCCTGCCAGGAAGCGCCGCTCGCGCACGAGCCCCAGGCGAACACCCGCCTCGGCCAGGCGTTGACGGCCCAGGGCACGACCGTCCAGGGCACGTTCTACGACTTCGAGGTCGTGGGTATGACCGGCAACGGCCAGGTCCATGCGGCCACCACCTATCCCGTCATCGGCAATGGGCCTTCCATCAATGATCAGGGGCGTGTCGCGTTCGTGGCGTCCAAGCTCCATGATGGGGAGAGCATCTTCCGCGACAATGGCTCCACGCCCCTGAACCTGACGGGTTCTCCGTATACCGTGTACGAATCCCCTCGGATCAACACCGCGGGGCACGTGGCCGCCATCGAGGAGACTCTCGGGTGGATGGGCCTTCGTGTCTGGACCGGACCGGATACCTCGACGGTCATTACCTATGGGGATGGCTCGTCGGGATTCTATCCCCTCGGACCGTCGGTCGCCTTGAACGACTCGGGCCAGACGGCCTTCATCGCGAACTCCGTTGCGAGCCATACCCCCGTTGTGGCCACCCGGAATGCCTCCGCGAATGCGCCCTTCTACACGCGGCAGACGTTCGCCTGGGTGGATGCCATTGCCATGGACAACGCGGGCAACGTCGTCTACGTCCACAACACGGGGGTGGACGAGGATCCTCGCATCCTGGTGCTCGCACCCAACGACTTGTCCTCCGCCACCCGCATCGCCGACGCCACTTGCTTCTCGAGCATCGGTGACGCCGCGGGCATCAGCCCGGATGGCCGCATCATCGTCTTCTATGGCGAGAGCAACGGCGCCTGCGCGATCCAGCCGCAGGCGGAGTCCGCGGAGGGTGTGTTCGCCAGCCTCGACATCGGCGGGCCGACCCGCAAGCTCGTGCGGTTGTCGGGCGTGAAGGTGGAGGCCCAGGGCAACGGTGATGGGACGTGTGACGTCGGCGAGACCTGCCGCAGCGGCGAGCTGGGGTTCGACCAGCAGGGCAACCCCTTCTCCTTCGCTTCATACATCACGGGTTCCCGGATCGGCGTGGCCCACCAGCAGCTCGGCGCGGCGGGCCTCGCCGACGACAGCTTCGTCGTCAGCATCGTGGGTACGCCCAATGCCGCGCACCACCAGGGGCGCTTCAGCGCCCAACAGGGCATCTGGACCGTTCGCGCCGATGTGTCCGCGGGCTCGGCGTTCAAGCTGAACCTCTCCACCCCGATTCCGGTCGTCCAGATCGGCGATTCCATCGGCAGCGAGGTGGTGGCCAGCTTCGGTTCGCCGTACTACGTGAATCCGGATATCGCCAACGCCCGGGTGGCCTACTCCGGCGCCCCCCGGCAGCAGGCCCGGGGAGACCACCGGGTCGTCTTCTACGCGAAGACCACCACCGGCCAGGAGCTCGTCGTTCGTAGCGAGCACCTCGAGTAGGCCCGTCTTCCTCGCCAGGTGAGGGGCTCGGAATCCAGGGGGGACACCTCGACGATTCCGGGCCCTTCGTCTTTTCTCGGCTAGCCGCCATCCCCTGTCTCATGGAGGCGAGCCCCCGTGGGTTCTCTCCACATGCCAGGGTAGGGGGGCGCACCGCGACCCAGTGGCAGGTGAGAGACGACCTTGAAGCCGAAGTGCTGGTAGCGGGCCGTGTTCTCCGGAGTGGTGCTCTCCAGGTAGGCCCCCACGCCTTCCCGGTCACAGCGCTCGAGCACGGGCCGCAACAGCGCGGAGGCATATCCTCGCCTCTGGTGCTGGGGATCCACGCCGAGCAACGCCAGGTAGTAGTGGGGCCGGGATGGATGGTGCTTCTCCATCTGTCTCAACCCGCGCAGGGTGCGCACCACCTTGCCCAGGCCGACGCAGCGGACAATGGTGGATGACGCCGAGAGCTGCTCGCTCAGCCCCAGTTTCCACCGGTCCGGAGGAACCCAGAGCGCGGTCCCCGCACGGTCCTCGGTGGTCAATACTTCTCCATGAGGCAGGGTGAACTCGCGCAGGGTGATCTCGAAGTACATCTCCAGAGCCTGCACACGCCGCTCGTCCTCGCGCAGGAACCAGCGGAGGATCGGGTCCCGATCGAACGAGCGCACCAGCGTCCGGACGAGGTGGGGTATGTCTTCGTGGGTCGCACGGCGGACAGGGGGCGTGGGGCTGAGCATGGCCCGTAGACTACCCGTCCGCCGGCGCGGGTAGGTTGGCTCGGCTCGCGGCCGTTCCCGGCCAGGGAGCGCTCCATCCGCGCTCCTGAAGCCAGCACGCGCTAGGACTCGGAGTTCGAGAGAACCTCGGAGCGGAGGTCTGGGAAGACCTTGCCCACCTTGCCGAGCAGGTAGTCGCCGTAGGTGCCACGAAAGGCGTGGACGCTCTGCCCGTCCCAGCGCTCGCTGGAGTCCTCGGCGGTGGCGACGCCACGAAGGGCCGGGGCCTCGATGGGACGGACCTCGGCGGTCCAGCCGGGATCGAAGAAGAAGGGCAGCGACAAGCGGTCGCGCCCGGAGCGGTTGAGCACCCGGTGCGGCGTGGAGCGGTACACGCCGCGGGTCATGCGGTCGAGCATGTCACCGATGTTGCAGACGAACGAGCCGGGGATGGGTGGTGCGTCCACCCAGCGCACCTCGCCGCCCAGGCGGGACTTCACCTGGAGACCACCGGCCTCGTCCTGCTTGAGGATGGTGAGCACGCCATAATCCGTGTGTTCCCCGACGCCCCAGGCGGGCTGTCCGTCCCCAGCGGTGCCAGGTCCAGGCGGGTAGTTGAAGATGCGGAAGAGCACGAGCGGCTCGGCCATGGTCCCCGTGGCGAAGTACTCCTCCGCGAGGCCGAGGCTGAGCGCGATGCCGCCCATGAGCGAGTGGCCGAGGCGGGTGAGCGCGGCCAGGTACTCGAGCACGGCCTCGCGCAGACCGGACGGTTCACTCGGGAAGAGGTTGGGGCCATGGAGGGGCGTGCCGGCCCGGACGAGCGGATGGTCGGAGCCAAGCTCGGTCCCGAGATAGAGGCCCTCCTTGCGGTCGGGACGGCCCGAGGTCAGCTCACCTCCCACGGGGAAGTAGCCCCGCCAGGCCGGCCCACCAAGAGCCATGCGGATGGCCATCTTCTCTTCCACGGGCAGCGCGAAGAAGTGGCGGCTCAATGCCTCCAGGCGCGTCTGGAGGGCCTCGTCGACACCGTGACCGACGACGTAGAAAAAGCCGTTCTCCCGACAGGCGGCACCGAGCCGTTCCGCGACGGCGCGGCGCGCGGCGGCACCCGACGACGCGTCCACGAGCGCACGAACATCGATGACGGGGACTTCATCAACACTTCCAATCTCGGTCATGCTCTCCCGCCCCGCGGCCTACCGCCGCTCTTCAAGGGGAACGACCCGGCCAAGGATGGCGCCTCGATCGACTACTGGTCCAGCGGCGTGGGCGTTGTCGACGTGCACTACACCAGCCCCCCTCAACAGCTCCCTCATTTCTCCCATGCTCCCAGATAGGCGCGGACGACGGGCTCCGCCGGTGAGTGGCGCGGTCTGTCCGACTCCTGGAGCTGATTCCGCAGCACGGTGTAGAGCTCGACCGCGGCGGCCATCGCGCGACGACACTCCTCCGCGTCGTGGCGCGCACAGACCCGCGAGAGCGCCGAGGCATGGCGTGAGGCCTCGAGCCTCCGCACCCCGCGCCACACGCCACCGTCGATGCGTTGGATCAGCGGCGCCAGGGCTTGGGCCCGCAGGAACGCCAGCATGTCCAGGCACTCGAAGAGCTCTCCGCGCCGGAGCTTGTCGATGCCGTAGTGGATCCACACCCAGAAGCGATCTTCGATCCACTGCGCCGACGGCATCCCCAGAGGACTCGCCCGCGTCGAGCCCAGCCGCTCCGTGATGATGCCAGCACGCTCGAAGAGGACCTCCGGGTCCTCGATGCGGGAGTCGAGCTCGGAGACGGAGATGAACTTCAGATCGACATGGAGCAGCGGCGGGCCGTAGAGGCAGATCAGCAGGCGGGGCTCGCCCACGTGCTCCCCCGTGAATCCCTGGAGGAGGGGACCCGCGGCGCGGGCAATCGCCATGCGCTCCTGCGCGATGGTGGCCCGCAGCTCGTCCGAGACGACGAGGACGAGGTCCAGGTCGGAGAACTCGTCCATGTTCCGGCCGAGGTACGAGCCACCCGCCAGGACCCCCAGGATTCCGGGGTTGGCCCGCCAGGTACTCAGTGCGGAGGTCAGGAATTCACGGTGTCGGACCGGTAGGTGTTGCATGCCACCCTGATAGCATCCCGCCTGGACCCATCCATAGGGCCAGAAACCGCACGAAGCATGGGGCCAGATGCGAAACGGTCGAGCCGAGGTCTCACACCCACTCGTGACGCTGCGGCGGGATGAACCGCTGCAGAAGCAGCTCGTCGGAGAGCTCCGGGCACGAATCCTCAGCGGCGAGCTTCCCGGTGGCGCCAGGCTGCCCTCCGCGAGACGGCTCGCGAGCGAGCTGCGCGTGGCGAGGATCACCGTCGTCACCGCGTACCACTCGCTCGCCGACGAGGGGTACATCGAGCTCGAGGAGCGCCGTGCGCCGAGGGTCGTCGACGTTCCTCCCGAGGCGCGCATGAACGTGGCGGAACACGCGCCCGCGCGGCGGGTGGAACGAGAACCTCCGAGGATCTCCTCCCGTGCGCGCCAACTGCTCCACACGGGCCGCGGCGCGTTGCTGTCGTATGACGGAGGCCCCCGTCCCTTCCGGGCGGGTCTTCCACCGCTCGATCTCTTTCCACTGGAGGATTGGGCTCGGGCGGTGGCACGTGCCGCCCGGCGCGCGACGAGGCGGGAGCTCGTCTATGGCGAGCCGCAGGGAGCGCGCGGGCTTCGGGAGGCCATCCTCGAGCATGTCTGTGCCGTGCGGGGTGTACACGCCCATGTCGACCAGGTCTTCGTGACCGCGGGCTCCCAGGCGGGCTTCGATCTCTGTGCCCGCGTGCTTATCGAGCCCGGCGCGACGGCGTGGGTCGAGGATCCCGGCTTCCCGGGCATCCGAGGCGCGCTCCTGGCCAGTGGAGGCCGCGCGGTGCCGGTCCCCGTGGATGAGGAGGGGCTGTGCGTGGGGATGGGACGGGCTCGCGCTCCGGACGCGGCCGTGGCGTTCGTCTCACCGTCGCACCAATTTCCCCTGGGCGTCCGGCTCTCGCTGTCGCGGCGTCTCGAGCTCTTGGCGTGGGCGCGGGAGAGGCGGCGCTGGATCGTGGAAGATGATTATGAGAGCGAGTACCGGTTCGAGGGCCGCCCCGTGGCCGCGCTCGCCGCGTTGGATGAGTCACACCGGGTGCTCTATGTCGGCACCTTCAGCCGGGTCTTCCTTCCAGGCTTGCGTCTTGGATACGTCATCGTGCCCGAGCAGCTCGTCGAGGCCTTCGCCGCGGTGCGAGTCCTCGTGGATCGTCACTCGCCGTACCTCACCCAGCTTGCCTTCGCGGAGTTCCTCGAGAGTGGTCGGTTCGCGCGTCACCTGAGACGGCTTCGTGCCTCGACGCTCGAACGGCGTGACCACCTGGTCTCCGCGGTGGGGCGTCTGTTTGGAGCGCGCCTCAGGGTGGAGGTGCCCGATGCGGGGAGTCACGTCCTGGGTTGGTTGGAGCGTGGACGGGATGACCAGGAGGTCGCACGGGCCGCGGCACGGGTCGACGTGGACGTCTTCCCGCTCTCGCGGTTCACGATGCGCCGGCGAATGCCTCCGGCGCTCGTGCTGGGGTATGGGGCGTATCCGCCCAACGCCGTGTGGGAGGCCCTGGAGCGGCTCTCGGGGGTGCTCCCCTGACTTCCATGACAGCTCCCCCATGGCTGGCAAGGGCGGAAGTAGCCCCCCTCGCTGGAGGTGCGCGGTTCCGTCAGGCGATGACGCTCAATGGCCAGCCATGCCTGACGGATGGCACCACTCCGGATCCTTCCTGCAGGCCTTGGCGAACGCATCGAGCGCCTTCGCTCGCTGCGTCAAGGCCCTGGTCGTGGTGAATCGCGCCCTGATCTCCTCTGGCGTGGTCGCCAGGCCATTCTTGACCACGTACACGATGTTCCCAACGTTCGCCACGTTCTCGAGAGGATTGCCGCGGATGGCGATCAGATCGGCGAGCTTGCCGGGCTCGATGCTTCCCAACTCGTTGCCGACGCGCGCGTTGAGCGCACCGTTGATGGTCACGGTCTTCAGCACCTCGAAAGCACCCAGCGTCGTGGCCTCCTCCCGCAGGATCGTGTGCAGTCCGCTGCCCGCGGGCGCCAACGGGAAATCAGTCCCCATCGTGACCAGACCTCCGCCGCGGACAACCGGATCGTTCTGCGAGGAGCCCGTGGTGGCGACCATATTGAACAGTCCGCGGGTGCGAAGCTCGCGGACGTCCTGGTAGCGAGTGGATACCGACCAGGAATAGCCCAGCCGCTCGGTCGCGGACAGGTGCGACGTGCCCAGCAGTCCGGTCTGGATTCCCGGAGAGAGGAAGTGCGAGAAGCTCGGCAGGCCGAGTTCGTGGGCCGTACGTGCGACGATCTCCATCACTGGAATGGGAGCTCGCACGTATGCCTTGAGCAGATCGACGTCGAAGGGCTTCATCCTGCTCATTTCGAGCTCGGCGACCTGCTCGTTGCGCACGGCTCTGGCGGACGGGTAGAAAACTCGCGAGCCATCGTAGAGCGGCGGTGCGATGAACGCTCGAGGGCCCACCAGGACTCCAGCATCCAGCGCCTCGCGGACCTCGACGCTCTGATACAGATCTCCGCCCATGGAAAGCGTCGACGTCACCCCCCAGGCGAGCATCTCGGCCCAGGCGAGTCCGTAGGCCTGATTGTTGAAGACGTCGAGAGGATGGACATGTGAATCCCAGAGCCCCGGCATGACGGTCAAACCGGACGCATCGATGTACCTGTTCGCGGTGTCCGGGGCTCTCGTTCCGTGCGGCTCGATCGCGACGATGCGATTCTTGTCGATGATGATGTCCTTGTTGTACTGGAGGGTCGCGGTCAAGCCGTCCCAGAGACTGCCCGCGTGGATGATGGTGATGCCGTCGGGGGTGGCCTGCCTGTACCGCATGTCGAGCGCGACATCGTGCGTGGCCCTGCTCGAGAGGTTGATCGTGCGCAGGTGACCGCTCGCCATGAAGAGGAGCGTATTGGAATCCGGTCCCCACGAGGGCATGTCCGCTGCGTACGTGGTCAACTGAGCGGCGGGACCGTTCGGCGAGCCATCGGGATTGACCGGCATGACATACAGCAACGAATCCATGATGAACGCCATCTTGCGTCCATCGGGCGACCACACGGGGCCCGCTTCATTTCGCTCGGAAATGCTCGCGGGCGTTGGCCCGACCGCATGAAACACCGCCGTCTTGTTGTTGATGTCGATGATCCTGAGCTTGTTGTACCCCTCCCTGAACCGGTTGTTCACCCGCTCGGCGTCACAGACAGCGAGCAGCCGCTCATCGGGTGACCACGAAGGGCGGCTGACACCCGTTCCGAGCGAAGGATTCACGAGGACTGTGCTCGTGCGTGCCGTGAGATCATGGATCTCCACCCGGCCACCCCCGGTCCAATAGGCGAGCTGCCGGCCGCTGGGCGAAAGCGAGGGATACGCCATCGAGATGCCGGTGAGGAGGGCAAGCCGGCTGCGCTTGCGAGAGGACAACTCCACTTTGTCGACGGCGAGAACACCGCCACTTTCCCTGTCCGTGGAGAAGTAGACGAAGCTGCCGTCGGGCGACCATCCAGGACTGGCTTTGTAGTCCCTCGTGTCGGTCAGCCGGACCGGCTGGCCGTCGCCGTTGATGCTCAGCACCCAGATGTCGTTGAGCGCGACGAAGGCGACCTTCTCCCCGTTCGGAGACAGGATCGGAGCTGAAATGCCCTTCACGGTACGCCAGTCAAGATCGTCGAGGCGGTGTTGCGCCTTCGGCGTGAAAACAGGCCGGCGCAGCGCGACATGGGCGCTGAAGGGAACATCGCTGACACTCTCACCCGTGGTTGCACGGATCCTGATCTTGCCGTCGCCGGTGTACAAGAAGCGGCCGTCCGGCAGGAAGCGCGCGGGGAACGGAAACAGATCCTCGCTGGCGGCATTCACGGGGATTCCGTTCACGCTCCAATAGCCGCCACCCTGCGAGATCACGTCGCTTCCATCGGGTGTCCACGCGGGCGCGCTGCCGGCCCCGCGAGAGGTGCGTGCTCCCGTGACGAGGTCCACCAGGATGACGCCGCCATTCTCGACGAGCAGCAGCTTCGTGCCATCAGGGCTCAGCGCGGGATGGCTTTCGGCTCCCGCTCCCGTGGTCAGCTGCTGATACTGGCCGTCGGCAACGCCGATGCTCCAGATCTTGTATTGCATGTCGCCGCCGCGGTCAGAAGAAAAGACGAGGCGCGAGCCATCGGCGCTCCAACTCGGCTCGCGATCATCGAACGGGCCGCTCGTGACGCGAGTGGCATTTGATCCATCGGGAGCGATCGTCCAGATGTGATAATTGCCTTCGGTGTCGTAGTTCTGGAACGCGATGCGCGAGCCGTCAGGTGACCATACCGGGTGCGTGACTTCCATGCTCCAGGTGGAAATTCGCCTTGCCTCGCCTCCCGAGAAGGGCACCACGTAGAGTGCTCCCTGCAGCGCCAGTGCGATCCGCGTCGCGTCTGGAGACGGCGCTGCCGCCATATTGGTCCCTTCCGTGAGGGTGAGCGTGAACTCGCTCACGGGATCGAGCAGACGATTGATCCTGCCCGCCGCCGGCGGGCCCGTAAACGATGGCGCGGCCAGTGTCGCTCCCGTGCCACCCTGGTCCAGGCCCTTGGCGCCCGTAAGAAGGAAGAATGCCGAAATGGCCAATACACATTGAGCAATGGAAAACATACTTCGAGGGGAATGCAGAGGAGGCATGGTGATGTCCTGTTCTACTTCGCGCGCCACGGGGCGCACGTCTGAACAAACACGTCAAGCGGCGGTCGGAGCCAGGGGAGACTGCGTGCCGCGCCGGAGGGCCTGGGTGCGCTTGGCGATCAGCCGCACCACCACCGCGGTGAACAGCAGCGCCGAAGGCACGGCGTACCAGTAGTTCATCGGCACGCGCTTGAAGTACGAAGAGGTGAACACCGCCGCGATCACCCACATGCCGGTGACGTGCAGCCGTCGCCAGGCGGTCGGGCCCATGCGACGGGCAAGACCGCGATGCGAGGTCACCGCCAGCAGCAGGATGAATACATAGCCGATCGTGCCGGGCAGGTTGGTCAGGGTGGAGCGGCCGGGCCAGAACTCGGGGTTGAGCTGGCCGAAGGCGTAGATCGCGATCGCGTGCAGCAGGTGCGAGAACGCGAACGACAGGCCGACGATGCGACGCTCGCGCAGCAACGCCTGGGTGAAAGGGCCGGGCAACAGCGAAGCGAACGAGGACGCGGTGAACGCGGCCAGGAATAGAACGAAGGAGGTACGGGCGGTGACGCGGATGGCTCGGCGGCTGCCTTCCACGGCGTCGGGGCCGAGCAGGTAGGCGGCGCCCGCGGCACCCATCAGCAGCGCGGCCAGCATCAGGAACAATTTCCAGCCGCCGAAGCGGTGGGATGAGGGGGTCGGGTTCATGGCGAGGAGTCCATTCGGTCGGGGTGGAAGGGGTCGGCGTCGGCGGGAGCACTGGTCGTCACGACGATGCGCGCGGACCACAGCTCGGCGAGCAGCACCTGCCCGTGCGCCAACATGTCGGCCGCGGCCGTGCCGCTCTCGTGTGCCAGCGCGGAGAGATGTGCCCGCGCGCTGTCGGCTCTGGTGTCGATGGCCTGCAACAGGCGATAGGCGAACGGCGAGAGGCGGTCGGTGCGCAGCACATGGTCCGCATCGCGCCGCAGCAACAGCAGGGTGGGCGCGGCCGGCGGTTCGTCGGTGTCGGGATGCAGTGCCGACTCCATATGCACTGGCCAGCGATAGCCGCGCACGTGGGCCAGCGGCGACAGCGCCAGCGGCACGTCCAGAGCCGGCTCGGCCATGGGGGCGGGTGCGGCGGTGGCCTCGGCGAACAGCAGCGCATGCCGGCTCCATTCGTAGTTGGCCAGTTCCGCTGCCCACGGCGGTAGCGCCGTGTCGGACTCGGCCAGCCACGCGGCGAACTCGCCGGCGACCCGCGGGAACAGCGGCGTATCGCAGCGATGCCGGCGGTAGAAGTCCTCGATGGCGCGACGCCACCCGGCCTCGCCCAACATCATGCACAGGCGCGGGAAGCTGCCGGTGAGCAGCGACTCGACGCCGTTCACGCACAGCGTGCGGTACAGCGCCAGCCGTGCCGGGTCTACGCCCGGCGGTGGCGGTCGCGAGGGATCGCGCACATATGCCGCCCAGGCCAGTTGCAGCGCGCGCAGCGCGGTGGTCATGGCACGAGCTCCGGTCGTGGCTGGTGCGTGGCCTGCACGTCGCGGATGCGTGCCACCTCGGCCATCAGCTCGGCGATCGGTGGGAAATTGAAGTCGCGCTCGAGCAGGGTCGGGCGCACACCGAAGCGTGCGTAGGCATGGTCGAGCAGGGTCCACACCAGGCCCTTCACCGTGGCGCCGTGGGTATCGATCTTGAAGCCGTCGGCCTGGTCGAGGTGGCCGGCGACGTGGTACGAGGCCACGCGATCGGGCGGCAGCTGGTCGAGGAATCCGAAGGCGTCGTAGCCGTGGTTGCAGGCGTTGACGAAGACGTTGTTCACGTCCAGCAGCAGGTCGCAGTCGGCCTCGGCCAGCACCGCGTTGATGAATTCGCTCTCGCTCATCGCCGGCGTGGGCACCGCGTAATAGGAGATGTTCTCCACCGCGATGCGCCGGCCCAGCATGTCTTGCACCTGCGAGATGCGCGCGGCGACATGGCGCACGGCTTCCTCGGTGAACGGCAGTGGCAGCAGGTCGTAGAGCTGGCCGTCGGCCGCGCAATAGCTCAGGTGCTCGCTGTAGAGCGTGACCGCGTGGCGGTCGATGAATTCGCGCGTGCGCACCAGCAGCCGGCGATCCAGCGGGTCGGTGCCGCCCAGCGACAGCGACAGGCCATGGCAGGTGATTGGAAAGCGCGTGGACAGTTCGTCCAGCACCTTGCCGAAGCAACCGCCCACGCCGATCCAGTTGTCCGGCGCGCATTCCAGGAAATCGACCGCGTCTGGCGTCAGGGCGAGCAGCTCGGTGAGCATGCCGCGGCGCAGGCCGAGCCCGGCCGAGGAGGTGTGCAGGGTGGGATTCATCTCGTTACTCCGCCAAGGGCGCCGCCGCCCGGAGGCGGCGGCGCGGGGGTGGTCAGTCGACGATGTTGGCGAAGCGGCCCTTCGGCGGGGTCTTGCCGTTCGCCTCGTAGGTCGCGCGCAGGAAGTCGTGCGCCTCCTTCTCGCTGATGTAGCCGTCGTGGTCGCTGTCGATGCGGTCGAAGTCGGCCGCGCGCTTGGCGGCCACGGCGAGGAACTCCGCGCGCGAGACCTTGCCATCGTGGTTGCTGTCGGTGTGGGCGAAGGCGGCATCGCCGCACTTGCCTTCACCACACTTGCCTTCGCCACACTTGCCCTCGGCGGCTGGCGCGGCGGCGGTGCCCTTCTTGGCCGTGGTGCTCTTCTTGGCGGTGGTGTCCGTCTTGGTGGTGGTACCCGTCTTTGCGGTGGTGGGGCTGGCGCCGCATCCGGCTTCGCCACACCCGCCTTCGCTGGCGCTGGCCTCGGCCATCGCGCCGAGGGCTAGTGGTTGCATCGCCAGCGCCTGCGTGCTGAGCAGCACGCCGCCGGCCAGGGCGACGCCGATCGCGCCGACGAGGGGTTTGCGATTGCGGGATTCGGAATGGGACATGGTAGGCTTTCCTTCGGGACGTTGCGTTGACATGGACAGCTCCTCGCCATGGCGGCGTTGAATTGGATGGTGGCTATTTCAAGGGCGCGAGGTATCCGCACCGTGTCAGGTGGGCCGGATTTTTGTCAGCGCCTGTGTCGCGGACGGCGGTCGATACACTTCGATACGAAGTGCCCGGCGGCTGGCGCGGTGGGCAACCAGTTGGCGCGGGCGTTGTGTGTCGAAACGTAGCCCCACACCGCGCCGACACCTTGTGTGACAAGAAGCCGGCCTCGCGGAAACAGCGGCGATACAGTCGTGGCTTGCAATGAGTGCTCCTTCCACAGGAGTGCTCTCAATGATTCGCAAGACGATGCTGGCCGCGCTGATGGCCATCGCCCTGGTTCCGGCCGCCGCATGCTCGGGTCCGGTGCATACCGATCCAGCCGCGCCCACGGTGATTCTGGTACATGGCGCCTTCGCCGACGGTTCGAGCTGGAACAAGATCATCCCACGACTGGAGGCCAAGGGGGTGCCCGCCTTGGCGGTGCAGAATCCGCTGACCTCGCTGCAAGACGACGTGGCCGCCACGCGCCGCGCCATCGCCGCCGCGCCGGGCAAGGTGGTGTTGGTCGGCCACTCCTGGGGCGGCACGGTCATCACCGAGGCCGGCAACGACGACAAGGTGGTCGCGCTGGTGTACGTGTCCGCGTTCGCGCCCGATGCCGGCGAGAACTCGGCCCAACAGGGCGAGCATTTCCCGACGGCGCCGGGGCTGCAGCGACTGCAGGATCGCGACGGCTTCCTGTGGCTGCCGGCCGAGGCGGTGGCCGAGGACTTCGCGCAGGACCTCGATCCAGCCACCGCGCGCCTGATCTACAGCACCCAGGGCCCGCTGAAGGCCAGCGCGCTGTCCGAGCCGGTCGCGCGGGCGGCGTGGAAGCACAAGCCCAACTGGTACGTGCTCACCCGCGAGGATCGCATGCTCGCCCCGCAGTTGCAGTCCGCCACCGCGCAGCGCATCGGCGCGCGGCTGCATTCGCTCCAGGCCAGCCATGTCTCGATGCTGTCCCATCCAGGCGAGGTCGCCGACGTCATCCTCGAGGCCGCCGGGGTGAAGTCGGTCGATCCGTCGCCGGCCAAGGTGGGTGGCTGAGATGTGGGCCTTCGTCCTGGCCGCGCTGGCCGGCGTGGCCACCATCCTCTCGCCGTGCGTGCTGCCGATGCTGCCCATCGTGCTGGCACGCGGGGCCGGCGGCGACCGCCGTGAACCGCTGCTGATCGTCGTCGGCTTCGTCGCCTCCTTCGCCGCTGGCGGCATCGCCATCGGCGCGCTGGCGGCGTCCTCGGGCCAGTTCGAGGCGGGCGTGCGCGTGGCCGCGCTCGTGGTGCTACTGCTGGCCGGGCTGGCCTGTGTGTGGCCGGCGCCGTTCGAACGGCTGCAGCAGCGCTGGCTGGCCGGCTCGCGTCTGTTCGCCTGGCAGCCGCGGGCGGCTGGCGCGGGCGGCGCGCTGCTGGTCGGAGTCTCGCTTGGCATCGCCTGGACGCCATGCGCCGGGCCGGTGCTGGCCTCGGTGCTGGCGCTGGCCGCCAGCGCCCAGGCCACCACGCGCGCCAGCGCCCTGCTCGGCGTGTACGCGCTCGGCGCGGCCACGCCGCTGCTGGCCCTGATCTACGGCGGTCGCTGGGCCGGTGCCCGGCTGCGCCCGCTGCAACGCCACACCGCCTGGGTGCGGCGCGGCTTCGGCGTCTGTGCCGTGGCCATGGCCCTGCTCCAGTTGTGGCAGCTCGATGCCGCGCTCACCGCGCGACTGCTGCCGTGGCTCCCCTCCATCTCCACCGGATTGTGAACATGCCTACCTTCCTCCGTGCCGTTCTCATCACCGCCATCGCCACCGTGTCCACCGTGCTGGCCTGGTCCTCCTCCCGCGCCGACGAGGCGCGGCCGGCCTCGCTCACCACCGCGCCGGACTTCAGTGGCGGCGGCGAGTGGATCAACAGCCCGCCGCTGAGCATGTCGCAGCTGCGCGGCAAGGTCGTGCTGGTCGAGTTCTGGACCTACTCGTGCATCAACTGCCTGCGCGTGGCGCCTTACGTCTCGCAATGGCACGCGCGCTACGCCGACCAGGGCCTGGTCGTGGTCGGCGTGCACACGCCCGAATACGGCTACGAACGCGTGGACGCCAACGTGCGCGCGGCGGTGCAGCGCCTGGGCATCCACCATCCGGTGGTGCAGGACAACGGCTACCGGATCTGGAACGCCTACGGCAACCAGTACTGGCCCGCGCTCTACCTGATCGACGGCGAGGGCCAGGTGGTGTACCGCCATTTTGGCGAGGGCGACTACGACCGCACCGAGGCGCGGATCCGGGCCCTGCTGGCCACGCGCTGACGCTGGCGCGCTATCATGGCGGCGTCCGTGGCACAGCCGCCGCCATTCTTCCCACGGACGACACCATGGCCCATACAGACCACATCCTCATCGTCGACGACGACCGCGAGATCCGCCGCATGGTCGGCGAATACCTGCAGCGCAACGGCTTGCGCACCACGCTCGCCGCCGACGGCCGCGAGATGCGCGCGGCGCTGGACACCAGCGACGTCGACCTGATCGTGCTCGACGTGATGATGCCCGGCGAGGACGGTCTGTCCCTGTGCCGCAACCTGCGCGCCGGCAAGCACCGCAACGTGCCGGTGGTGATGCTCACCGCGCGCGACGAGGAGACTGATCGCATCGTCGGCCTGGAGATGGGTGCGGACGACTACGTGGTCAAGCCGTTCTCCGCGCGCGAGCTGCTGGCGCGCATCAACGCGGTGATCCGGCGCGCGCGCATGCTGCCGCCCAACCTGCGGGTCACCGAGGCCGGCCGGCTGATCGGCTTCGGCCAGTGGCGGCTGGACACCACCGCGCGCCATCTGCTCGACGAAGACGGCACCGCCTATCCGCTCAGCGGCGCGGAGTTCCGCCTGCTGCGCGTGTTCCTCGACCACCCGCAGCGCGTGCTCAGCCGCGACCAGCTGCTCAACCTCTCCCGGGGCCGCGACGCCGAGTTGTTCGACCGCTCCATCGACCTGCTCGTCAGCCGCCTGCGCCAGCGCCTGCGCGACGACGCGCGCGAGCAGGCCTACATCAAGACCGTGCGCAGCGAGGGCTACGTGTTCTGCCAGCCCGTGGTCCTGCTCGGCGAGAACGCATGAACGCCCCCCCGCGCACCGGCTGGCGACGCCTGCTGCCACGCACCCTCGGCGCGCGCCTGATCCTGATCCTGTTCACCGGCTTGCTGCTCGCGCACGCACTGTCCTTCGCGCTGCTGTTCTCCGAGCGCTACGTGGCCGCGCGTTCGATGATGCTCACCAACATGGACCAGGACGTGGCCGTCAGCGTGGCCCTGCTCGAACGTCTGAGCCCGGCCGAGCGCGTGCGATGGGCGCCGCGCCTGGAGCGGCGCACCTACCGCTACCTGCTTGGCCCGGCGCATCCCGGCGTGCCACTGACCAGCGACCGCGCGCGTGAGGTCACCGCCCTGATCGACCGCAGCCTGAACCATCGCTACCGCCTGCGGGCGCGCACGGTGTCCACCTCGCCGGAGCGCTTCGAGGTGGAGCTCTCCCTGGCCGATGGCCAGCCGTTGACCATCGAGGTCACCCCCTCGGTGATGCCGATCGCGCGCTGGCTGCCGGTGGTGCTGGCGGTGCAACTGGCGCTGCTGCTGCTGTGCGCGTGGCTGGCGGTGCGGCTGGCGACGCGGCCGCTGGTGCAACTGGCCGACGCGGTCGAGCGGCTGGACCCGGCACGCGCGCATCCGCCGCTGCCGCGGGAAGGACCGGTGGAAGTGGTCAAGGCCGCTATTGCGTTCAATGCGATGCAGGCGCGCATCGGCCACTATCTCGCGGAGCGGTTGCAGATCCTGGCCTCGATCTCGCACGACTTGCAGACCCCGATCACGCGCATGAAGCTGCGCCTGGAAGCGATGGAGGAGGGCGCCGACCGCGATCGCCTGATCGGCGACCTGGAGCAGTTGCAGCAATTGGTGCGCGAGGGCATCGCCTACGCGCGCAGCACCCACGGCGCCACCGGCCCGGCGGTGCGGTTGGATCTGCACGCATTGCTCGACAGCGTGGTGTGCGACTACCAGGACGCGGGCAAGCCGGTCACGCTGGGTGAATGCGCGCGCGCTTCGTTGAGCACGCGACCACCGACATTGCGGCGCATCGTCGAGAACCTGATCGACAACGCGGTGAAGTACGGCGGCGGCGCCGAGGTCGGCGTGCGCCAGCTCGACGACGGGCGCGTGGCCGTGGACGTGTGCGACCGTGGCCCGGGCATTCCCGAACACGAGATGCAGGCGGTGCTGCAACCGTTCTACCGGCTGGAGAGTTCGCGCAACCGCGATACCGGCGGTACCGGACTGGGGCTGGCCATCGCTCATCAGTTGGCGGCCACGCTGGACGGCGAACTCGTGCTCGCCAACCGTAGCGGCGGTGGCCTGCGCGCGACGCTGCTGCTGCCAGTGGCTACGGAATGAGCAGGAGCTTGCCGGTCGTGCGGCGGCTTTCCATGTCCTCATGGGCCCGCGCGGCTTCGGCCAGCGGATGGACGCTCCCGATCCTGACCTTCAGCGAGCCAGCGGCGATCCAGTCGAACAGGCGCGCGGCGCGGCTGCGCAGCAGCTCGCGGGTCGCGATATGGTCGAAGACGGTCGCGTAGCCGAGCTTGATGCTCTTGGGCAGGCTCATCAAGTCGATGGGCCCAGGCCCGCCGAGCACCGGCCCGTACCAGCAGAAGGTCCCGCTGCGGCGCAAGGAGTCCAGGGAGGCCTGGAAGGTCTTCGGACCCGAGCCGTCGTAGACCACGTGCACGCCGTCGCCGCCGGAGAGGCGGATCGCTTCGTCGGCGAACCGGCCCTCGTCGTCGACGATCACATGATCGGCACCCGCCTCGCGCGCGACGGCGACCTTGTCCGCGTGCGACACGCGGCCGATGACCTTGCCGCCTCTCAGCTTGATGATCTGGGTGAGGAGCAGGCCAAGGCCGCCGGCGGCGGCATGGACGAGCGCGACCTCGCCGGGCTGCACGGGGTGGAAGTCGGTGGCGAAGTGGCTCGCGGTCAGACCCTGCACCATCACCGCCGCCGCCGTGCGATCGTCGATGGCGTCGGGCAGCGGCACGAGCGCATCGACCGGAATAGCGACCCTTTCGGCGTAGCTGCCGGGCGCGTAGACCCAGGCGACCCGGCGTCCCACCCACGTCGGCTCAACGCCATCGCCGACCGACAGGACCCGCCCGGCGCCCTCGATGCCCAGGACCTTCGGCTCCGGCTTGTCGCTCCAGATGACTCCCCGTCGCACGCCCGTGTCCATGAAGTTCACGCCCGCCGCGGCGATCTCGACGAGTGCCTCGCCCGGCCCCGCGACCGGCTCCGGACGCTCTACGGACGCCAGGACTTCGGGCCCGCCCTGGCGGGTCATCACGACAGCTTTCATCGTTCTCTCCTCATTTTGAATGTTCATTCCAGAATCGGGCAAAAAAAAGAGAAGCTCACCGCAGGGCGCGCAGCGCCAGACGGCCCAGGCCGCGGAGTTGGTCGGTGTCGGCGCCGCTCCGGGCGGCGATGCGGATGGCGCTGAAGCTCGCGATGAGGAAACCCGCCGCCTCCTCGGGGTTCAGCTCGACGCCGACGTCGCCGTCGGCCTGGGCCGCGCGCACGCGTTCGACGATCGCGCCGCGCAGCGCCCTATCGGCGGCGTCGTGGATCTTCGCCAGATCGGCCCACGTGCGGCCGAACTCGCAGATGGACCCGACCCCCAGACAGGCCTGCCTGGCGTCCTCGACCAGGCGCTCCACCATGGCTCGAAGGCCTTCGATGGCCCGCGGCCGACTATGCAAGGCCGCGACGTGGGCGTCGCCTGCCAGGGCCGAATAGCGCCGTACGGCGGCACAATAGAGGTCCCGTTTGTCGCCGAAGGTGTCGTAGAGGCTCTGGCGGCCGATCCCCATGGCCTTGACCAGCATGTCGGCCGAGGTCCCCTCGAAGCCATGCTCGCGGAACACGCCGATCGCGGCGTCCAGCGCTTCCTCCGTGTCGAACGCCTTGGGTCTGGCCATGGTCGTTGGATACGAATTCTGGAACGTACAGTCAAGAAAAGGCGACGGGCCGCCGCCGTCTTGCGGCCTAGGAGCCTGTCGGAGTACCTCGGCTACCCACTACATGAGGGGTAGTGCGACTCAAACACACCGCTACGGTTGGTATGTAGGAGTCGTTTTTCGGCAGTACTCCGACAGGCTCCTAGGTGCCTGTCGGAATATCCCCACGACCCACTACATATCGAGTAGTGCGAGTCGAACGCACCGCTACGGTTGGTATGTGGGACATGTTTCGGGGCGATACTCCGACAAGCTCCTAGGGCAACTCGGTCACATCGAGCACCGCCTGGGCGAAGGCATTGGGCGCCTCCTGCGGCAGGTTGTGGCCGATCCCACCGGTGATCAGGCGATGGGCGTAGGGCCCGGAAAACCTCGCCCTGTAGGCCGCTGGCTGCGGATGGGGCGCGCCGTTGGCGTCGCCTTCCATCGTGATCGTCGGCACGCCGATCACGGGGAACTGCGCGAGGCGGCTCTCGAGGGCGTCGTAGCGCGCCTCGCCGGCCGTCAGGCCCAGGCGCCAGCGGTAGTTATGGACGACGATCGCCACATGGTCGGGATTGTCGAAGGCCTGGGCCGAGCGGGTGAAGGTCGCCTCGCTGAATTGCTATTGCGGCGAGGCGGTCCGCCAGATGAGCCGGGTGAAGTCGCGCAGGTTGCGTTCGTAGCCAATGCGGCCACGCTCGGTGGCGAGGTAGAACTGGTACCACCAGGAAAGCTCCGCCTCCGGCGTCAGGGGCTCCTGGTTGGCCTGCTGGCTGCCAATCAGGTAGCCGCTCACCGAGACCAGCGCCGTGCAGCGCTCCGGCCAGAGCGCCGCGACGATGTCGGCGGTGCGCGCGCCCCAGTCGAAGCCGGCGATCACCGCCTGGGCGAGACCCAGCGCGTCCATGAGGTTGATCACGTCGACGGCGAGGGCCGCCTGCTGTCCGTTGCGGACGGCCTCCCCGGAGCGGAAGCGTGTCGTCCCGTAGCCGCGGAGATAGGGCACGATGACCCGGCGCCCGGCGGCCGTCAGCCGCGGGACGACGTCCACGAAGCTGTGGATGTCGTAGGGCCATCCGTGCAGCAGGAGCACCGGTGGGCCGTCGGGCGGGCCGAAGTCGGCGTAGCCGATGGAGAGGTCGCCAGCGTCGATCTGTTGGATTGGCGCCCAGGGAGCGGACGGGGCGGGCAGGGTGGGCTCGGCGAGTGCCGCACAGGCGAGCTGGTTCCAGGCGCCGACGGCGAAGGCCCCTGCGATGAGCAGGCGGCGCCGGCCTGGATTGGCGAGGTCGTCGGGTTTGAAGGTCATGGACGGTCTCCTGGCTTGTCTCTGGTCGGTTGGACGCGAGCTCAGGCGAGGTCGAGCGTCACGGCGATGTTGCCGCGCGTGGCCTTGGAGTAGGGGCAGGTCTGGTGGGCCGCCTCGATGAGCGATCGGGCGAGGTTCGCCTCCAGGCCCGGCAGGCTCACCTTCAGGCGCGCCTGCAGGAAGAAGGCGCCCGCCGTCGTGCCGAGATCCACCTCGGCGTCGACCGCGGCGCCAGCGGGGAGGGTCACGTTCATGCCGCGCGCGGCGAGGCCCAGCGCCCCGATGAAGCAGGCGGACCAGCCGGCGGCGAACAGCTGCTCCGGGTTGGTGCCCGCTCCGGCGGACCCGGGCGGCGACAGCTTGATGTCGAGCCGGCCGTCCGAGCTGCGCGCGGTGCCGTCGCGGCCGCCGGTCGTATGCGTCTTGCCAGTGTAGAGAACGTTTTCGATGGGGGACATGGAATGCTCCTGTTGGTCGGAACCGATTTAATCGGTACCGATTTGATAGCCCAGGCCCGTGGCGTTCGTCAACCTTCCGATTCAATCGGGTCCGATCTATATGTAGTCAGTCTCCATCACACGAAGGCCCACATGACCAAGCCCCAGAACCCGAAGGCCCCGAAGCTGGCGGACTTCATGTGCTTTGCGATCTACTCGGCCAACCTGGCGTACGGGCGGGCCTACAAGCCCATCCTCGACGAGCTGGGAGTGAGTTACACCCAGTGGATCATCATCGTCGCCCTGTGGGAGGAGGACGATCAAACGGTCGGCGGCCTGGGCGCCAGGCTCTTCTTGGAATCCAACACGCTCACGCCGATCCTCAAGAAGCTCGAGACCCTCGGCTACCTGAAGCGTCGGCGTGATCCGGCCGATGAGCGCCAGGTGATCGTCAGCCTGACCGAGGCGGGTCGCCAGCTGCGCGAGAAGGGTCTGCAAAAGACCCTGGTCAAGGCGGCCGGTCTCGAGCCGGAGGAATTCGCCGCGCTGCAGCGCGCCGTCACCAGGCTTCGCGACAACCTCATCCGCCACGCCGGCGGGCAATAGACAGCCGCCGACGAGAACGCTCGCACCTCTCCGGCTCCTGCTGCTGGAGAACGCACGGTCTCCAGAGCCGAAGCCCTGTCCCCGCATCACCACGTCCGGCTGCTGGCCCATCTCCTCGGGCATCATCATTTGGCTTGCCGAACTTCACCCATTGCGCGTGCACCTGGCCGTTGCTCATCTTCATGCCGTGCACGACGACGCGCTCGCCGGCCTTGATGTCGGAGCGTCAATCACCCTGACTCTATTGCTACGGCAACCTCCAGGTGCAAAGGGGCGGGCTGGCGTAGGTAGGGAGGGCGCGGCAGGGGACGCGAGCCATGAATCGTCCCACCTGTCAACTCAGTAAAAGGCTTATAGCTCCCTTCGAGAGGCATCACTTACGTTAGCGCCCGCAACAGAGGAGACGTCATCTGTTCGACAAGGCAAATACCATGGAGGCCTCATTGAATTTCCTGACTGACGGGCTGAAGCAGTGGGTACTGTGTTTGATGGCGCTGTGTGTGCTGGTGCCGGGAGCAAGTCATGCTTCGCCGTTGAAGATCTCACTGCAATCGGATCAGGGGACATATTTCACGCGATGCAACAATTGTCAGAAGACCACGAACGGTGATCTCCCCGACACCATCACCACCCACGTCACGACGGCTGCCGAGCCCTACGCCCAGTTCCAACTGGTGCTCGTTGGCAACGGAAAGATCGCGCTCAAGGCGGACAACGGCAAGTTCGTGAGCCGCTGCAACAACTGCATCGTGAATGGCAGCCAGTCGGAATCCGTGACGGCGCACGTCAGCGACGCCACTCCGCCTTCCTATGCCCAGTTCACGCTCGAGACGTTGTCCAACGGCAAATACGCGCTCAAGGCGGACACCGGAAAGTATGTGACGCGTTGCAATAATTGTTCGCCTGATGCCGCCACGCCCAACACGGTCACCGTGCACGCCACGGATCCCAACAATGAGCCCTACGCCCAGTGGACCATCAGGCCTATCTTTCCCGCGGGTACCAAGATTTCCCTCAAGTCCGATCAAGGGACATACTTCACGACCTGCGGCGGCTGCCAGACGACCGTGAACAATGGCTTTCCCCTGACCATCACCACTCACGCTAGAGCGCTCAGCAGTCCCTTTACCGACTTCGAGGTTGTGGACGTTGGTAACGGAAAGATCGCGCTCAAGGCGAACAGCGGCCAATTCGTGGCTCGCTGCGGTGGTTGTATCGTTGGTTCCACCAGGGACTTCCTGACGGTGCACGCCCCTAATTCGAGCTCGTCGTTCGCCCAGTTCAAACTCTTGCTGCTCAACAACGGTAAATGGGGCATCCAGGCCGATAACAGCAAGTACGCGGACAACTGCATGAACTGCTCGCCGAACGCCGCCGTGACCAGCACCGTTACCGTCGGTAGCACGAGTCCGAACAGTCAAGCCAACGCCCAGTGGGACATCGCCTACGTTCCCTGATGGCATAGGAGCGCTCTCCAGGATCCTCTCTTTCCTGAAGAGCGCTCCGCCCATGAGGCGGGTCACTGTTCCTCGCGGGCGGAGCCGGGGCTCACGGCTCGCTGAATGTGCCCTCCGGGGCAGTGGCGGACCAGGTGTTGGTACGGACGTTGAGTGCCCGGAATTGCAACGAGCTGCTCCAG
This sequence comes from Cystobacter fuscus, assembly GCF_044360685.1. Taxonomy (GTDB): domain Bacteria; phylum Myxococcota; class Myxococcia; order Myxococcales; family Myxococcaceae; genus Cystobacter; species Cystobacter fuscus_C. The sequence continues at coordinate 5,582,111 of NZ_CP043491.1, forward strand.
TCACCCATCAGCACGACGAAGTTCGGCGTGGTGAGGACCCGGCCATTCACCGAGCGCTCAATGGTTGTGTCGCCCACGGTGGCCCGGACGCCGTAGTAGACGTAGGGGCTGCCGGCCTCGGGGGTGATCACCTGGGGCTGGAAGGCAGCTCCCGCGACGGGCCCAGCGGCCGTGCCATACCCCGCGCTGGTGATGACGGGCGTGAAGGCTCCCCGGGTGACACCGTCCGCCTGCGCCGCGAAGTGGCCGAAGTCGATCGCCGTCGGCGCGTGGGTCGCGGCCTGGATGAGCCGCACCACGGGCGTGGGCACCGCGTCCGGCGCGAACTCCTCCTTCACGACGGTCAGCCGCGCCTGTGCGCCCTCCGTGCCGCTCACCACGGCCAGGTAGCGCCGGCCCGCCTCGAGCGGACCCGTCGAGACATCGGCCAGCACCGTCGCGGCACTATCGTCGGAGGCCGTGACCCGCAGCGTCCCTCCCGTCGGGGAGACCGGCAGATCTCCGATGGCCGGTGCGGCCCCATACCGGAGGTTGTTGGCGATGATGCGCGAGCCCTCGAGGACCTGGAGCGGGGTGGGATCCGCGTCGGCCGTGGCCGGATTGACCGCGTGGAAGAAGTAGAGGAGGGGATCCCGCTTCAGGCGGATGACCCCGTCCTTCCCCGAGGGGACCAGCAGCAGCGCGGGAGCGCCCTCGTCCTGCAAGGTGCGCCGGTCATCCCCCGTGGTGATGACGAACCAGGCACTTGCCGTCGCCAGCGTCCCGCTCGGGGGAGAGAAGAACAGCTTGCCGCTCTGCGAGGGCGTGAAGTTGGGTGCGCCGATGATCGCCAGCCGCTGGAGCTCCGCCGGGAGGGAGACGCCACCCGTGGCCGTGTCGGCCGAGTACGGCTCCACCGCGGTGGTGTAGGGCGTCGCGCCCGTTTCGTTGGCGAGCCGGCGATTGCGGTTGCTTCCCGTGACCCGGTCTGCCGTCACGTAGCGCACCCGCACCATGCCCGCCTCCGCCGGCTCGAAGGACTCCTTCAGCACCAGCAGCCGCGGCTTTTCCATGCGGTCCGCCCCGGCGTACACGATGTTCCCGGTGCCCACGAGGGTGAGCCGCTCGCCCTCCTCAAGGGTGATGGCCTCCGAGGCCGCCACTGGCGCCTCCGAGAGTTCCGACTCCGCGTTGCGCACGACGAATTGCACGCTCTGGCCGGGAGTCACCTCGAGCTCACGGTAGGCCGTCACCGCCTCGTCCCCTGGCTCCAGCGGCACCGGGAACAGCTTCGTGTCCCCGGCGTAGAGATCAATCTTGTACGGCGCCCACGGTGCGTCGGCCTTGTCGCTGGGGTTGTTCTTCAGGCCGAGGTAGGCATTGACGAAGCGGACATAGGCCTTGGGCGCGACGGTGCCCGCGTCCGTGCCACCATCTCCACCGTCCCCACCGTCCGGAAGAGGGTCTCCGCCATCCACCGGAGTTACCCCCGCGTCCGTGTCACCGGGCGGGTTCTGCGGGCCGCCGTCGTCGCAACCGGTGGTGGTCCCGGCCGACAGGGCGAGGACCGTCATCAACAACCAGACACCCAGAACGTTCCTCTTCACGCGTGCTCTCCCACAAGAATGAGAAGACAGACATCCGTGCTCGTGGCTCATCGCTTTTCGCACTCGCCGCGCAGCGGGTAGATGCGGCCCTTGGACAGCTCATCGCGCAGGTAGAAGTAGGCCATGACCCCCGCGTTGAACTGCGCGTGCTGGAGCCACTCGGAGACCGCGGCGGAATCCGTCCCTGCCTCGATCTCCGGGGTCAGCGGATTGTCGAGCGTGCAGATCTTCTTCCACAGGGTGGAGCCGCCGATGGCGCTCGGGTTGCCGCTGGGCGGCTCGCTCGAGCCGGTGCCGAACTTGCCGACGCGCACGAGATCGCAGGCGCCGCGGGCCGCGCCGAGCATGTTCGCGCCCCACTTGCCCCAGTCCGTCTCCCGAGGCGAGAAGTCGATGTCCACCTCGCCGTATTTGATCCACGCCTGCATGAATTCCGGAGTGAAGGTCACCGTGGTGCCGCCCGCGGCCATCCACGTCATGTAGCGCGCACCGCCGTGCTCCCCGAGCACCCGCTCGAACATCGCCAGATGGGGTGTGCCGGTGGTGGAGGTGCCGAACAATCCCTTGGCGAGGTTGGCCACGCGCGCCCCGTTGAGCGCGACCAGCGTCTTGGCGGCGCCGCTCTGCCCGTCACCCGCGCGGCCGTGGCAGTTGGCGCAGATGCCCTGGAACACCGCGGCTCCGGGCGTGGTGGAGTAGAGCTCGCCCCACGGCTGCTTGGGGTTGCCCAGCTTGTCCTTCATCCACGGTTCGATGGACTCCGGCGGCGGCGCGTTGGCGTCGAAGCGGCAGCCCGGCTTCGGCGTCCAGAAGTTGGTGGGGATGCGCTGGTGGGCGAGCGCCTCGTGCGCCTGAGTAATGGGGTAGCGCTTCAGGTAGTCGAACGGCGGGACGCCGATGCTGGACTCCCAGTGGGTGTTGCGCGGCTCGTAGGGAACCTTGTCGGTGAAGTCCTCGGAGACCCAGCGCACGTCGGGGGGATCCTGGCAGGTCTCCTTCACGGCGAGCTCCGCCTGGCGCAGGCGCTCCTGACGGTTGGCTTCCTTCTGCGCCGTGCTCAGCCCGCTGTCGCGAGGCCAGTCCAGCGAGGCGAGCCAGCGCGCCACCAGCAGCGGCGCGCGGCAGTCCTGGCCGGGGACGTTGGCGGGCATGTGGATGATGCGCTCGTCGGTGTCGCGGGCCACGCGCTGGAAGAGCGTGCTGGCGGGGGTCGGGCTGCGCAGGTCGGCGGAGAAGTCCGTCACCCCGAGGTTGACGTAGGAGCGCAGCCCGTTGCTCTCCTTCAGCGTGGTGGGGAACTGGAACAGGCTGCCGCCCGCGGAGAAGTCGAGCGAGGCGATCGCCGGGTTGCTGATCACCGCGAAGCCGTTCGGGTTGTGGCACTGGGCGCAGTTGGCGATGAAATAGCCCTGGAGCTCCAACTCCTGCGTGTTGCGCGGGCGCTTGCTTCCGGACGTCTCCAGCCTGGGCAGCTCCGCGCTCGAGTGGATGCCCGTGAGGACGCCGTAGCTGATCAGCCGGTCCACCTGCGACAGCTCGTCCTCGAGCACGTCCGCCTCGGCGTCCACACCGCCCTCGCCACCGGGCCGGCGGTTGAGTTGCAGCGGGGTGAAGCCGAGGACGAAGTTCTGTCCCTCGGAGCCGGTATGACAGTCCACACAGCGGTGGCGGCCGGGGATGGCGTAGTTGCGCGTGGCTCCGGTGGCCTCGTCCGTGCGGTAGACGATGACACGATCGGAGAAGCTCGAGCCATCGCGGTAGCGCAAGTCATGCAGCTCCGCCACCGTCTCGTCCTCGTTCCAGATGTACGTGCCGAAGAGCGAGTCCTGCCACGGCTGGCGCACGACGATGAGCCGCGTCTCGATCTTCCGGTAGCCCACCTGTCCCTGGGCATCCTTCACCGGCTTGAAGAACGTCTTGTAGAAGCGGGTATTGGGGGGGATCTCGAAGTGCTTCGTCTTGGAGTCGTACCGGATGGACGTGCCCGCCGGGACGTGCACCTGGCGCAGCTTCTTGGCGTGGTCCGAGAAGAGGGGATAGGTGGGCGCGAAGGCGACGGTGCCGCGCCGGGCCAGCTTCTCCGCGTCGAAGGTCACGATGTCGGTGTCCGTCTCGGACAGGAAGCGGGGCAGGGCGGTGGCACGGGCGAACCAGGCATCCTTCTCCGGATCGCCGCCCAGCGGCACGCTCTCGGGGATGCAGTGGCCCAGGTCCGTCATCGCCTCGCCCACGCCTCGCGCCACGTCCACGCCGCCGTCGCTCGAGCCCTCCTCCCGCACCTCGAAGGAGCCCTCCGGGGTGCCCTGCGCGAGCCAGGAGGAGAGCGCCTGTCCGAGCGCCACCGCCTGCTTGAGCTGCTCGGAGGAGGGCAGGGGTGGCATGGCGCCCTGCGTGGCCATGCGGGCCATGGCGGGGGCCGTCGCCCTCAGGCTGGCGAGGTCCGAGGTGTACTGGAAGCCGCCCCGGATCTCGGGGGCCTTGTGGCACGAGCCACACTGCGCATCCACGCGCGCCCTCAGGTTGTCGAAGGTCTCCGTGACGGCCTCGCGCGTCGCCGCGCGGCGCAGGGGAATGCGCTCGTTCGAACGTGCCGGGAGGCAGGTGATGCGAGGGGTGCCCGCGTCATCCGCGCCAGGCCCGTTCCCGTCCGCCGGGCCGGCGTCCGGGACGACAGCGGACTGCTCCGGGGACGGGCAGCCTCCCATCGTGGCAACCACGAACATGGACACACCGAGAGCGAGGCCCGTGACGAGCCCATTCCTTGTCATCACCATGAGACGGAATCTCCTCCTACGCTGCGTGCGAGCCTTATCGGAGAACGTGGAGCGGAGTTTGAAAAAATATCGTGACGAGCGCCGGGCTGGAATCTTCCAGGACCACCGGGTTCGTCACGATTGTATGTCTTTGACGAATGAGTGACGGCCGGAGGAGCGGGAGGCTCCTCCGGCCGTGGGGTGGCTCAGGGGGGGGCTTCAGCTCACAGGCCCTTGCACACGCCGGCGCCGCGGCCGAGGTCCCCGCCGCAGTCGAGCGGGCTGACGGTGCTGCAGGAGATGAAGCCCTGCTGGACCAGGAGGTTCTCGAAGTCCTGGGTGTTGGTGCTGTAGACCCAGTCATACAGGGCCTGCTCCTGGGTGGCCTTGGCGTAGTTCACGTTCTCGTTGAGGAAGAGCTTGCGCGAGAGCGGGTAGACGCCCGAGGTGTTGCTGGCGATCAGCTTGCGGACGTTGGCCGCGGTGGGGGCGATGCCGTCCACCTTGAGCGCCGCGTTGCCGGTGCGCCTGGCCGAGTCACCGGCGTAGCCGATGGCGTTGGCGTTGTTGGCCGTCAGCTTGCCAATGCAGGTGGTGGCGCTGTCGGAGGTGGTGCAGGGCGAGGGATTGGTGGAGGCCTCGTCCTTGATGACGACCACGTCGGCGCAGAACGTGGTGCAGCCGAGCAGGGACTTGAAGGTGTCCGTCGTGCCGGACAGGTCGTCACGGCGGTACTTGGCGATGGTGCCGGCGGTGGGGCGGCCCAGCGCGGACCAGTTGCTCACGCAGGTGGCGGCGCTGCCGCTGCCGTCACCGCAGAAAGCCTTCTTCAGGTTGGCCGTGGAGATGCTGTTGCCGGCCAGGGCATTGTAGGTGGAGGTGCTGACGAAAGCGTTCACCGCGTCGAGCGCGACGACGTTGCTGGACTCGCCAGGGCAGCACGCGCCGCTGGAGGCGGTGCCCCCCGCGCAGGTGCCCGCCTTGAAGTCGCGCGACATGGGCGCGAGCGTCTGCTGACGGCCGATACAGGAGGTGCCAGAGCCGTTGCGCACACATCCCTCACCCACGCTCGAGCCCTTGCCCTCGATGGTCAGGCCAGCGCCCGACTGGACGTTGGCGGCCACCAGGGCCTCCTTCAGGGTGTCCGAGCCGTAGAACTCGTTGTTGGGACCCAGATTCTGCACCACCGCGCCGAGCTGCTGCTCGGTGCTCATGGACTCGCCACCACAGCCCACCACGGACATCGTCACCACCACGGCGGCCGACATGGCCCACTTCATCTTGTTCATGACGGATGCTCCCAGTTGCGAGGGTTTGATTCTGGACAAAGGCAATGCCTCTCCGCCAAGCGGTACGGGGAACGCGGGCTTCGGGGAGAGGCGTCGAGCCCGGTCGGGGCCGGTTCGACGGGGCGCAAGGTGCCTCAATCCCCGGACTCCTCGCGCTCCAATTGCGTCAAATCTCCGCCAATGGCGGTTCACATGTCATGAATGTCTATTGTGTCACGGGGTTCTCACGGCGCGTCCCGCTCCAACGCTTGCCGGGCGAGCAGACACGAAGTTGACGCAAATGGCACATCCCATCCCGTACCCGCGGGGAAGGGCGGACCTATCTCTGGTCAGAACCCGCTGGAGGAATACCCTTGCGCGCCCTCTTCCCCTGGTCTGTCCACAAGACAGCGATTCTTCTCCTGCCCCTCGTGGTGCTGGCGCCGGCTGCCGGGTGGGCCGCCGCGTCGGAGGGAGGCACCACGGGGCCCGAGCCCCTGGAGATCGCCATGGGGTTGACCGCGGGGCTCGTCCTCTTCCTGTATGGCGTCTCGCGTCTGGCGTTGGCGTTGAAGGCGCTCGCGACGGAGCCGGCCAGGCGCCTGTTGGGAAGATTCACCCGCAACCGCTTCGCTGGCGTCCTCACCGGAGCCGCGGCCACCACGGTGCTGGACTCGTCCTCGGTGACCATCATCATGGTCATCGCCCTGGTGGACGCGGGCCTCTTGAGCGCCATCCAGTCCCTGGGCGTGGTGTTGGGCTCGAACATCGGAACCACGTTCGGCGCGCAGCTCGTCGCCTTCCAGATCAGCAAGTACGCCCCCGTGGGCCTCGCGCTGGGGGCGCTGCTGCTCGCCTTCGGCCGGAGCGAGCGGTGGAAGCACGTGGGGCGCATGGTGTTTGGAATGGGGCTCTTGTTCTTCGGGCTGGAGCTCATCGAGCAGACCATGGAGCCCTTCAAGGACCACGCGCCCTTCCTGCGGTGGATGCGGGAGCTGGGCGCCAACCCGCTGATGGGCGCGGCCGTGGGGGCGCTGTTCACCCTGATCATCCAGTCCTCGTCGGCGACCATGGCCATCATCGTGACGCTGGCCAGCCAAGGGCTCATCTCACTGCCCACGGGGGTCGCGATCATGCTCGGAGCGGAGATCGGCACGGTCGCGGACACGCTCATCGCCACCATCGGGCGCAGCCGTCAGGCCATCCGCACGGGGGTGTTCCACTTCCTCTTCAATCTCATCACCGCCGTTCTCGGCATCCTGTGTGTGTCCCAGCTCATGAGCCTGGCCCAATGGGTTTCGGGGGGAGCCAGCGTGGGCCGGCAGATCGCCAACGCACAGGTGATCTTCAACGTCCTGGGGGTCCTCCTGTTCATCGGCTTCGTGCCCCTCATCGACCGGGCGCTCCAGGTGCTGCTCCCGGATCGGCGCACGGACTCCGCCTCGCCGTCAGTCCTCTCCCGGGAGCAGAATGCCTGAACAACCTGATTAATCCATACCGTTGCAACCGCTTTCTTTGAAATGAAGAACCTGGATTCCAAGACATCAGGAAGGAGGATGAGAAGGAATCATCCCTTGGGGGGCGCTTGACAGGCTTCAGGTAAAACGTTTACCTGTTCTGGATTCCCGCGCGAGAGAAAGAGTTGCATGAGGGCTGGTGGATCGGGGTGGGGTCGGTGTTTCTCTCGCCCATCCTTCGTGCGTGCTCCGCGAGGGGCACGTTTTCGAACCGGGCCAACCACCCGGATGCTGCTCACCCCCGAAAGAAGAGAGCCCCCATGTTCCCACATCACGTCGTCCGGAAGATGTTCCTTCTCGGCACCGCCAGCACGGCCCTGTTCATCGGCTGCGGTCCCGAGGAGGCCGTGGCCCCCCAGGAATCCCTGGGTTCGGATCGCCAGGAGATCGTCGGCGGTAGTGACACGAGCATCTCCACCCATCCCTGGCAGATCTCCTTCCAGTACGCGTGGGGTGGCCCCTTGTGCGGTGGCTCCATCCTGAACGAGCACTGGATCCTCACGGCCCAGCACTGCGTCTATGAGGGGGGCTTCGCGGTGACCTCTCCGAGCACGGTCCGCATCGCCGCGGGCAGCTCCAAGCTCAGCACGATGGAGCGCGAGGGACAGATTCGCTTCGTCGACGACGTCATCTCCTTCCCGGGCTTCGCGGGCGTGAAGAAGGGCAAGGACGTGGCGCTGCTGCACCTGTCCAAGCCGCTCACCTTCAACGGCAAGGTGGCGCCCATCGCGCTGGCGACGGCGGAGGATGAGGCGGCGGGTCTGACGGATCCGGGGGTCATCTCCACCGTGACGGGCTGGGGCGACCTCTCCTACAACGGCTCCTCTCCGGACACCTTGCAGGCCGTGGACGTGCCCCTCCTCTCCCACGAGGATACCGACGCCGCGTACCCGGAGGACATCACCGCGGATCAGCTCGGCGCGGGCATCATCGGCGTGGGCGGCATCGACTCGTGCCAGGGAGACAGCGGCGGCCCGCTCGTGGTGAGCAAGGGCAGCGGCAAGGTGCTCGCGGGCGTGGTGAGCTGGGGCGAAGGGTGCGCGGATCCCGCCTATCCCGGCCTGTACGCACGCGTCTCTCACTTCCAGCCGTGGATCTCCTCCTTCCTGAAGAAGTCACCCACCATCCGCCTCAACACGACCAACCAGTCGGTTGGCGAGGGCGCCTGGAAGCACTACCGGGTGAGCATTCCGTCCGGCCTCAAGGTGTTCAACGTGCACATCTCGGGTGGCACCGGTGATGCCGATCTCTACGTCCAGCACGGCGCCCAGCCCACGGAGCGCAGCTTCACCTGCCGGCCGTACGCCAATGGCAACGATGAGACCTGCAGCATCCCCAACCCGGAGGCGGGCACCTGGTTCATCTCGGTCCAGGGCTACCTCGCCTTCTCGGGCCTGAGGGTGCACGCGACCTCCTACTGAGCGCGCTCCACGGTCCTACCAGGATTGAAAGCCTCGAGCGGCGCTTCCCGCGCCTGCTCGGGGCATCTTCCTTCTTCAAGACAGGCGCCACGGACTCCCTCTTCGCCGCGAATGGGTGTCCGGGTCGCATTGGTCCTGACTCCGAGGGCGGAGCGGCTTCAATTCCCGTCGCCCCCCATTCTGGTGTCAGGAGTCGTGAGGCTCACGGATTCCAGCAGTTCGCCGGCTGGTTATTGATGTGGACCCAGAAGCGCATGTCATCACGCACGTTGCCGTACGCATACCAGTTCCACCCACCGCCGCCGTCGTGGAACTCGGCCATCCGCCAGCCGACCCCGAGGTTGGCGGCGCAGATCTGATCAGCGACGGTAGGGCTCGTCAGTGTGATGCCCTGGACTGGCGGAGTCGTCGCGATGTGTCCGCCCACCCACCCATTGTAGTAGTCCGTCGCCAAACCACTGGGGGTGGGTGAGCCGTCCCGCTTGATACAGAGGACCGGCAGCGCCGTGGTACAGGCCGTATCACCAGAGTAGGCGTTGCATATCACTCCATTATCGCACCCCACGTGATCCACACCGTATGTGGACGAGTGACTCCGCTTGAGCCACGTCATGCCTCTGCCGCCCGAGGCCTCCACCGGAAGGGCAAAAGAGACAGACAACAAAACTCCAGACAACAGCACTCGGTTCATGCCGTTACTCCTCGTTGGGGTGGTGTTCGCGCCCTATCATCCAGAACCGAGAACCAAGTTCCAAGAACAAAATCCACCCTAATCTGGCCGAGTGAACAGTCATAGGCTTATTGAGGGCACGGGCAAATGCGCCTCATGTCGAAGAAGAGCCATCCGCTCTCTCCCGAGCGGATGGCCGAGTCAACGCCGGCATCGCCTCCGGCTCCAGCCAGGGGCAGCGTCTCGCGGTGGATCAGGCCACGGCGTGAGGCCGTGGACGGTGGATCTGCCAGGACAGGGCCATCAACCCCAGCACCAGCACGAGGCCCAGGCGCACCAGGCCATTCCACCCCAGCACCGACAGCAGGGCCCCGGACGTCAGCGATGCCAGGCCGCTGGCGGCGAACACGCATAGATCATTGATGCCCTGGGCGCGGAAGGACTCGGCGCCCGAGCGGCTGCGCGCCACCAGGGTCGTCGCGGTCACGAACACGAAGCACCAGCCCACCCCGACCAGCGCCAGCCCGATCAGGTGCCCGCCCAATCCCTGGACCCAGCTCACCAGGAAGCCCACGAGCAGGAACAGCAGCCCCAATCCCTGCACCCGTGCGATCGACATCCGCTTGAGCAGGGCGCCGATCGACAGCGACGGCAGGTACATGCACAGCAGGTGCAGTTGGATGACCCAGCTCGCCTGCCGGATCATGTACTTCTCCACGCCGCACATCTGCAGGGGCGTGGGCACCATGAGCAGGCTCATCACCAGGAAGGCGCCAGCGCCCATGGCCACCATCGGCCAATACAACTCGCGAGCCCGTGCGTCGGAGGCGGTGGAGGCCGCCGCCACGGGCGTGGCCTGGGGCTGCTGGTACAGCACCAACGCGAGCGCGCCCAGCACCTGGAGCAGCGCCAGGGTCAGCAGGGCCCAGGGCACATAGTCGGCTGTCCTTCCCTCCAGGAGGCTGAAGAGCGAGATACCGGGAATGATGCCCGCGGCGCTGGCGAGCTGGATCCGGATCAGCAGGCCCGGGGCCCTGCTGCTCTGCTGCCCCTCGAGGATGGCGAACCGGTACTGCTGGACGAAGGCGCCTTGCAGGCCCACGCCCAGGACGGCCGCGCAGAACAGCCAGAAATCCATCTGGTGCACCGCGTGCGCGGCGAGCACCAGGCAGCCGGCTCCCAGCAGCGCCGCGGCGATGAAGCACGGCTTGCGTCCGAATCGGCGCATGAGCTGGCTGGCGGGCCAGGTGCCCAGGGACGCGGACAGCACCAGCACGGCCACCGGCAGGGTCGCCATCCGCATGTCCATCGCGAGCCCCTTGCCCACCAGGCCGCCCACGAACTGGATCGCGGCCACGCTGGCGATCCCCACCACCTGACACAGCAGAAGGACGCCCGTGTTGAGGGACGGAGCGGACGCGGCCCACGGAACGCGAAGGCTCAACACGCGCGCTCCGCGTCGGGTGGCGCCGAGGACGGAGCCTCCTCCTCGAGCGCCGCGATCTCCTCCAGGGAGAGGCCCATCCTCTGGTGGAGGAAGCGCACCATGGTCCAGTGCGGCAGGGCCCCCTCGTCGAAGGGACCGAACTCCTCGCGGTACAGCGGCAGCCAGCGCAAGGCCTCCTCCAGCATCCGCTCCCGGTTGGGTTGCCCCTGCTGGTAGTCCTCGTACGGCAGGCTGCGGTGGTGGATGAAGAAACGTCCCGGGAGCCGCTCCTCGCACAGCTCCCGGTACTCCCGGGTCTGGAGGATCAGATAGTGCCAGACCTCGTCGATGGCCTGCTCCACCGGCAGGAACAGCCCGACCAGCCGCTCGGGGTAGCGCGAGAGCAGATACAGGTACCTCAGGCATTCGAGGAGCTGACGCTCGACGTACGCGGGCTCCTCGCCGGTGGTTCGCACGAAGTGCCGGACCACGCCGGAGTAGAGGGGTTCTCCGAGCAGGGCCTTCAGCGCGGCGGGCGTCACCTTGGCGGCATGGGGCTTCACGGCTCACCTCGTCCAGTCATCTCATCCTCCCGTACCAGCCACGCATACTTCCCGGACTTGCCGATCGCGATGTGCTCGCGATGCTCGAGAACGCACTCGAGCCCGGTGGCCTCCAGGATTCCCCGCCGCAGCGCCTGCGCCGCGGCCGGCTCGATGGGCCCGCCGTCGAAGGTGGTGTACAGCAAGCGCGCCCGCCGGGGCGCCTCCAGGTGGAGCTGATAGACGAAGATGGAAGGTGTGGCGTCGGCGATCCAGTCGTCGAGATCGGCCTGGGAGATCACCCTCCCAGGCTCGAGCCGCAGCAGTTCCTTCTCCCTCCCGCAGAACCGGCGGATCCGCAGTGGATCGGGGGAGCCATCGCTCGTCTCGGCGCAATCGCCCGAGCGATAGCGGATGAGCGGCATGTAGGGGTTGCGCAGGCTGGAGACGATGATGCTGTAGATCCTGCTGCCCTTCTCGACGGGGATCAGCTCCAGGTGCATCTTGTCGAGGTAGGGCCAGTACCGTCCGTGACGATCATTGTAATACAGATAGCCCAGCTCGGTGCTGCCAAACAGGTCGATGATCGGGCACTCGAAGTGCCGCTGCAGGAAGCGCTGGACGTTCCTCGGCGTGTACTCGTAGGCGTGAATGATGCTGGCCGGCTTCGGGAAGTGCTGCCACAGGCCCCAGTCCAACGCCTTCCGCACCAATTGCGCGAGGTGGTAGCTGTCGCAGTCGAGGTGATACCAGCCTCGCGGGTGCGCCTGCTGGATGACGCGCAGCTCTTCAAGCATGCGCTCCACCTCGCCGCGCTCCCAGAGCGCCGGGTCGAGCCGCAGGTTGAGATAGAGCGTGCGCGGATCGAGCCGCCGCTCCTCGAGGCTCGGAAGGGCGGAGGGCTCGGCGCCGCGCTTCCTCGCGTTGAGCCGCGCCACGTGCTCGGTCGCCAGTACCGTGGTGATCGACACGCGCTGGCAGTCCTGTTTCCAGGTGTCCGAGATGTCGGGATGCTCGCTCCAGAGCTGGTAATACGATTTCAACAGGAAGAAGGGCGGGCGGATGATCTGCATCCGCGCGTGGTTGGTTCCCGTCGAGAGCACGAACTCCGCCGCGCCTTCCTTCAGGGCCTCGGCGAGCCTCGGGGTCATCCAGTTGCCTGGGAAGCCCCTGGCGATCTCCGGCTTCTCCAGGATCGGGAAGTACCCCTGCTCGATCGACGGGCGATAGATGGGGATGTCCCGGACCTGATCGATCATCTCGGCGAAAGTCTGTTTATGGGCGTTCATCGGTTGAGTCTGGGGAAGACAGTCGAACGGGCCATCCAGAAGCGTTGCACCCACCCATTGAAAGGGCCGCGAGCGCGGCGGAAATCCACGAGGACGAGCATGTGCCCGCCGCGCTCGCGACCCAGGACAAGCCTCTCAGCTGATGCAGCCCGCCTTGGAGGAGATGCAGCCAGCCTTCGCGGGGCCGGAAATACAACCAGCCTTCGCGTGTCCAGAGATACAGCCAGCCTTCGCGGGACCGGAGATGCAACCGGCGTCCACCGCCTCCGCGGGCGAGTTGGCCTCGACCCACTGGTTCCACAGCTGATCCTGGGCGAGCTGGCGAATCAAGTGCTTCATTTGAACCTCCGAGAATGGACTGGTGGATGATGCGTGATTGACCACACTTCCACTGCTCGCACCCCGCTGCGATCGGGTGCTCCACGACCGGGCGGACCGGCTCTCTGGCTTCCTGGTCGCATGTTTGTTTTAAGGACCAATGACATGGTGGTCAAGGAGTTATTTTATTTCAATGATGACGCGAATTGTCATGAGTTCATGAGTTGCGGGTTTTGTTGCTGACTGGGAATCCGAGAAGACGGGAGGGGAGGGGGCGTGGGAAACGCTTCTCCTGCTCGCGTCAGGGTGAAGCCCTCGTAGCCCTGGGCCGCGATGGCCTCGCACTTCTTCCTGTAGGCCCCGACGCCGCCGGCATAGGGCAGCAGGACGCGTGGCTTGCCGGGAATGTTCGCCCCGATGTACCAGGAATTGGCCAGGGGGTAGAGCGTGCGGCCAGCCACTTCCCTGACGTGCGCGACCCACTCGTCCTCCGCCTGGGCGGTGGCCTCGATGCACTCGAGGCGGTGCTCCCGCAGGTAGGTGATGCAGTCGGTGATCCACTCCACGTGCTGCTCGATGGAGACGATGGCGTTGCCGAACACGGAGGGGCTGCCGGGGCCGGTGATGGTGAACAGGTTCGGAAAGCCGGCGATGGACAGGCCCAGGTACGAGCGCGGTCCGTCGGCCCATTTGCGTTTCAGTGACGCGTTGGCCCGGCCCCGGATGTCGATGTTGAACAAGGCGCCCGTGAAGGCATCGAAGCCCGTGGCGAACACGATGCGGTCCAGCGCGTACTCCGCGCCCTGTGTCCGCAGTCCCGTGGGGGTGATCTCCTCGATGGGCGAGGCCCTGACGTCGACCAGGGTGACGTTGTCCCGGTTGAAGGTGTCGTAATAGTTCGTGTCCACGCAGATGCGCTTGGTCCCCAGGGGATAGCCCCGGGGACACAAGGCCTCGGCGACGGCCGGGTCGCGAACCGTGGCTCGAATGCGGGAGCGGACGAACTCGGCGGCGGTCTCATTCGCGTCCCGGTTGGCCATCACGTCCGAGAACGTGGCGAGGAAGGACGTGCCGCCGTATTCCCAGCGCGCCTGGTACGCACGCTCGCGCTCCTCGGGTGATACCTCCAGGGCGGACTTGGGGTTGACCTCCATGATGACGCCGGCACGCGTCTCGCGGGCCTTGCGCCGGTACTCGGCATAGGTCGCCTTCATTTGCGACACGTAGGCCGGGTCCAGGGGCGCGTTGCGCGCGGGCACGCTGAAACTCGGGGTCCGCTGGAAGACGTAGAGGTGGGAGGCCTGCTCGGCGATGATGGGAATGACCTGGATGCCGGACGAGCCCGTGCCGATGACGCCGACGCGCTGGCCGGTGAAGTCCACCCCCTCGTGCGGCCAGCGGCTCGTGTGGAGCCAGGAGCCCTGGAAGGTGTCGAGCCCCTTGAAGTCAGGCACCTTCGTGGCGGATAGGCACCCCGTCGCCATGATCAAGAACCTGGCGGACACCTGGGCGCCGCCGTCCGTCTGGATCGCCCACCGGTGCGCCGCCTCGTCGAAGACGGCCGTCGTCACCCGCGTCTCGAACTGGATGTCCTGGCGCAGCTCGAACCGGTCCGCGACGTGGTTGAGGTAGCGCAGGATCTCCGGCTGGGTGGCGTAGCGCTCGGTCCACTTCCATTCCTGCTCGAGCTCGTGCGAGAACGAGTAGGAGTAGTTCATGCTGTCGATGTCGCAGCGCGCCCCCGGGTAGCGGTTCCAGTACCACGTGCCGCCCAGGTCGCCGCCCGCCTCGTAGACCCGGACCGACAGCCCGAGCCGGCGCAAGCGGTGGAGCATGTACAGGCCCGAGAAGCCGGCGCCGACGATGACGGCGTCGAAGTGGCTGGCGGGCTCCGTTCCGGGCTTCAATCGATTCGACTGCGCGTCTGGCATGTGGTCGTCTCCACTCGGTGAGCGGTTGCGACGGGCATGCTAGGGCGATTGGTTTTTGTGCAAAGGACTTCCGGGGTAATCACGGAAGATTTTTTCGCCGGAAAATGCCCCGTGGACTGCCCGGCACCCATGATGGTTGCGAAAGACAAATAATGTCAGACGCAATGGATCGACATCCGCCTGGGAGGCATGGCACGCCGCGTCAGTCGATTTTCTTCCAGGTGACCGATGAGTTTGTCGCCCTCCGGGGGTCTACACCCGCGAACCCCATTTGTTGGAGGCACCCATGACCGCGAACCGCTCCCCCCGGATGATCTTCGTCAACCTCTCCGTCCGCGACCTGAAGCGCTCGATGGAGTTCTTCAGCCGGCTCGGCTTCGAGTTCAATCCGCAGTTCACCGACGAGAAGGCCGCCTGCATGATCATCAGCGAGCAGGCCTTCGTGATGCTGCTGGCCGAGCCGTTCTTCAAGACCTTCACGAAGAACAAGATCTGCGACACGAGCACCCAGACCGAGGGCCTGTTCGCGCTGTCCTGTTCCAGCCGGGCCGAGGTCGAGCAGCTGGTGAAGACCGCGATCGCCGCGGGCGGCAAGCCTGCGATGGAGCCGCAGGACCAGGGCTTCATGTACGGCTGGAGCTTCTACGATCTCGACGGCCACCACTGGGAAGTCATGTGGATGGACCCGAAGGCCGCGGCGGGGCAGCAGTAGGCGCGCCGACGAGATTAGTTCTTCTACACGGAGTGGATACTCCCTTCCATCTCACACCGATCGATTGGTTTGACCCGAAAACAGGACGTTTTTAGGTCGAGGAGGCTGTTGAGAAAAGGGAGGTCCCATATGAAGACGCTCATCCTGTGCACCGCCGTCACCACCCTGGGCTTGTTCGGCTGCTCGCATTCGCAACAAGCCTCCCGCTCGAGCGCGAACGCGCTTCCCTACCACCAGCACTTCAAGCACGGACAGGGGACGACCCTGGCCAACTGCTCGGATGAGCAACAGGCTGCTCGCTCGAGCGCGAACGAGCTGCCCTACCAGCGGCACTTCAAGCACGGCCATGGGTCGGCCGATCAGTCCTCGTCGCAGGGCGAGTGCCCGCCCGAGTCCTCGAACGCCGAGAAGTGAAGTGAAGGGCTCCGGTCCCCCGCGCCGGTGAGCGGGGAGCCCCAGGCCATGCCCCTCGTGCGGCGTGGCCCCTCGTCACGTCCCCCCTTCGTGAAGGCCCTCGGCCCATGGGCGCTCCGCCCGGGCCTGGAGTGGCCTCGCGCCGGGGGGAGGGCGTCCCCCGCGAAAAAAAAAGAAGAAGGGGAGTGACGGATCCTTCCGGACGCGGTGTTCCATGCCGCCGAAAGAGGGAGGCGTCAGTCCGTTGGCCATCGATGTCGAGGCTTATTACCGCCGTTACGGCCCCCAGGTGCTCCGGCGCTGCCGCTTCCTCCTGCGCGATGAAGAGAAGGCGGTGGATGCCATGCACGACGTATTCGTTCAGCTCCTGCGTCATCGGGAGGACTTGAGGAACAGCGCTCCCTCGAGCCTGCTCCATCAGATCGCCACGCGGGTGTGCCTCAACCGGCTGCGCGGCGCCCGGCGCCGCCCCGAGGACGCCCACGACGAGCTGGTGCTGCGTATCGCCTCCGCCGAGGACACCGGGGCACGCGCCGAGGCCAGGGGCCTGCTGGACTGGCTCTTCGGCCGGGTGCCCGCCTCCAGCCGGGACATCGCCGTCCTCCACCTGGTGGATGGGATGACGCTGGAGGAGACCGCCCGCGAGGTGGGGTTGTCCGTCTCCGGGGTGCGCAAGCGCCTCCGGACCCTCTCGACCGTGCTCCAGGAATTGGAGGCCGCATGACTTCCCCCCACCGCACCCCGGATTGGTTGTTGGAGCGCATCGCCCTGGGCGAGCTGCCTCCGGAAGAACTGGCCGCGGCCCGCGCCCGTCTGGCCCAGGAGCCCGAGGGCGAGGCCCGTCTGGCCGCGCTCGAGGCGGACAACCGCGCCCTGTTGGAGCAACTGCCCCCGTCCGTCGTGGCGCGCGAGGTGGAACGCCGCGCCCGGCGGGCCGAGGCTCGCTCACTCGAGGCGAGCCCCTGGCTCAGGTGGCGTCCCGCGCTCGCCCTGGTGCCCGTGCTGGCCGTGCTCCTGCTCGTGGTGGCGCGTCCCGGCACGAGGCCAGGAGAGCTGGAGGGAGAGCGCGCCGAGGAGACCCGCACCAAGGGTCTGCCGCCGCAGCTCGGTCTGCACCGCCTGGCGGCCCAGGGCCCGGAGGCGCTCGCCCAGGGGGCCCTGGCCGCACGAGGGGACGTGGTGCAGGTCTCCTACGTGGCCGCGGGGGCCCGCTTCGGCGTCATCTTCTCCGTGGACGGCCGGGGCACCGTCACCCTCCATGCCCCCGAGAGTGGCTTGGACGCCATGCCACTCGAGCCCTCGGGGACGCACGCGCTGCCCCAGGCCTATGCGCTGGATGACGCCCCCGCCTTCGAGCGCTTCTTCTTCGTCACCTCGGACGATCCCTTCTCCTTGGAGGAGGTGCTCGCCCCCGCCCGCGTGCTCGCCACGTCGGACGGGGCGCGCACCGCGCTCCTCCCGCTCGCCGAGCGCTTCCGGCAGGTGTCCTTCACCCTCGAAAAGAGTTCCCCATGAGCCGAATGATCTCAGTCCTGTTGTGGTCGGCCCTGCTGTTGGTCTCCACCGTGGCCGATGCGGCGCCCGCCAACACGGGGGTGCGCCGGCTGGCGCTCCTGGTGGGCGTCAATGACGGAGGGCCCGAGCGGACGCGTCTGCGCTACGCCGCCACCGATGCCCAGTCCTTCTCCCAGGTGCTGGGGGAGTTGGGCGGTGTGGCTGCCTCGGATCGGGTGTTGCTGCTGGAGACGGGCCGGTCCGGGTTGCTCGAGGGCTTCGAGCGGATGAAGCGCCTGGTCGCGTCGTCCAAGGCCTCGGGGGCGAGCCGGGTGGAGGTACTTCTCTATTACTCGGGGCACTCGGACGAGACGGGGCTGCTGCTCCAGGGCGAGCGCCTGACGTATGGCGAGCTGCGCCGCGCCCTGGAGGGCGTGCCCGCGGACGTGCGCATCGCGGTGCTGGACTCCTGTGCCTCGGGGGCCTTCGCGCGCCGCAAGGGCGGCTCGCCGCGGCCCGCCTTCCTCGTGGATGCCGGCAGCCGGGTGACGGGGCAGGCCATCCTCACCTCGTCCAGCGAGGACGAGGCCTCCCAGGAGTCGGACAGGCTGGGGGGCTCCTTCTTCACCCACCACCTCATCTCCGGGCTGCGGGGCGCGGCGGACATGACGCGGGATGGACGGGTGACGCTCAACGAGGCCTACCAGTTCGCCTTCCACGAGACGCTCTCGCGCACCGAGCGCACCCAGCGCGGCGCCCAGCACCCGGCCTACGACATCGAGCTGGCGGGCACGGGAGACCTGGTGATGACCGATCTGCGCGCGACCTCCGCGGCGCTGGTGTTGACCGACTCGTTGGAGGGGCGGCTCTTCGTGCGCGACGAGGCGGGGCGGCTCGTCGTGGAGGTGATGAAGGTGGCGGGGCGCTCCACGGAGCTGGGCCTGGCGCCCGGACGCTACCGGGTGCGGCGCGAGCTGGACGGCGGTTTGTCCGAGGCGGCCTTCGTGCTCTCCGAGGGCCGGAGCACGCAGCTGGTGTCCGCGAGCTTCTCCTCGGTGCTGGGCGAGGCCACGGTGTCGCGGGGCGGTCCGGTGGACGAGGTGGGGCAGGCCGTCCCCGGCCGCCGGCGTCTGGCCTTCAATTTCGGCATCGTGCCAGGGGTGAGCAGCAATGACTGGTTCGCGCGGGGCGCGGAGGTGGAGAACGGATGGGCGCTGGGCTTCATGAACCACGCCACGGCGCTGAAGGGCGGCGCGTCTCTGTCGGTGTTGTCGAACGCCTACGGCGACGAGGCGGACGGGGTGCTGGCCACGGCGGGAGTGAACGTGGTGGGCGGGGGCATGCGGGGCGTGCAGGCGTCCTCGCTCCTCAACGTCACGGGCCGGGATCAGCGCGGCGCGCAGCTCACGGCAGGGGTGAACACGGTGGGGGCGAGCATGCGGGGCGTGCAGGTGTCCTCGCTCCTCAACGTCACGGGCCAGGAGCAGGGAGGCGTGCAGCTCACGGGGGGAGTGAACACGGTGGGCGGGGGCATGACGGGAGGCCAGATCGCGGGGCTGTTGAACACGGTGGGCGGGACGATGTCGGGCTTCCAGGTGAGCGGGGCCGTCAACCAGGCGCGGAGCGTCTCGGGGTTGCAGCTCTCACTCGTCAACGTGGGCGGGGACGTGTCTGGCGCACAGGTGGGAATCGTCAACGTGGGCAAGGTGGTGCGCGGCGCGCAGGTGGGGCTCATCAACGTGGCCGACGAGGTGCATGGCGCGCCCGTGGGGCTGCTCTCCTTCGTGAAGCAGGGGCAGCTCCACCTGGAGCTGTGGTCGAGCGACATCCAGCTCACCAACGTGGGAGTGAAGCTGGGCGGCCGGCACGTGTACTCCACGTTCGTGGCGGGCTTCGATCCGACGGATCGGCTCCAGCGCTACAGCCTGGGGGTGGGGCTGGGCGTGCACATCCCCTTGGGCACGCGCTTCTGGGTGGACGTGGACGCGGTGGGCAGCAGCGTGCACCTGCTCCGCGAGCCCTTCGAGGGGAGCAACCTGCTGGCCCAGGCCCGGGCGATGGTGGGTTTCCAGATCTTCCCGCGGCTCGCGGTGTTCGCCGCGCCCACGTACAACGTCTACTTCGCCTTCTCGCCCGAGGAGCGGCGCGACATGACGCGGTTCACGGCGCGCGAGCGTCCGCTGGGCGAGGGCGGCTCGATGCAGTACTGGCCCGGCATCCAGCTCGGCCTGCGCATCTGAGCGGAGGGTGGAAAACCGCCTCGGGTGACATCCGCGTTGTCCGTTCCGAGGGCTCCCGTTAGCGTGCGGCGCGCATGGAACAGAGTGCACCAGAGGTACCGGCCGGAGCGCGGCCCTCGGCCCGGTTCGTGTGGGGGCTGTGCGCCCTCCTGCTGGTGCACCACTTCGGGCTGTGGGCTTGGACGGCGTGGCATCGCGGCTTTCCGCTGCTCGCGGGCCTCGACCACTGGGATTCGGAGCACTACAGCACCATCGTGACGCGGGGCTACGCCACGCCGCTGTGGGCCTTCCTGCCGCTCTACCCGATGATGGTGAAGTTCGTGTCCGGGGCACTGGGGGGTGGGGTGCCCCCGCAGGTGCTGGGCTGCGTGCTGTCCACGGGCCTGCTGATGGCGTTCGTCGCCTGGGTGCACTGGCGGGCCTCACGGCGGGAGGTGCTCTCGCCCCTCGAGCCCAGGACACGC
The DNA here is from genome assembly GCF_044360685.1 of Cystobacter fuscus. GTDB lineage: Bacteria > Myxococcota > Myxococcia > Myxococcales > Myxococcaceae > Cystobacter > Cystobacter fuscus_C. Next base: position 5,602,156 of record NZ_CP043491.1, read on the forward strand.
TGGGGTTGGTTCTTCTTCCTCTTCAGTCCGGCCAGCTTCGCCCTGCACTCGCACCACACCGAGGCGCTGTTCCTCTTGCTGTCGCTCGGTGCCTTCGCTTGCGCTTGGGACGGGCACTTCTGGCGGGCGGCGGTGTTCGCGGGCCTGTGCGTGTGGACGCGCAACCAGGGGGTGTTCGTGGCGATCGTCACGGCGCTCCTGCTCGCCGAGCGCGTTCCGGGGAGTGCCCGCCAGCGCTTCCTCCGCTTCGCCGGGCTCGGGTTCCTGTCGCTCGCGGCGTATGGCGGGATGATCCTCTTCGAGTGGCGGGCGTCGGGAGATCCGCTGGCGCACCTCCATTCCCAGTCGAGCTGGCCCCATGTGGACTCGGTGTGGGGTGCGTTGCGGACGCTCTGGTTGGGCAACCCCCACCAGGACTGGGATCGCTGGGAGATTCCACGCGCCCTCTTCTCCTTCCTGTTGCTCGGGGGCTCGGTGGCCCTGGCGCGGGTGAACCGGCCGCTCGGCCTCTATGGGGTGCTGTCGTTCGCCGTGATGCTGCCGCAAGGCGAGTTCGCCAATGCCCTGCGCTTCGGCGCGGTGCTCTTCCCGGTGCTCTTCCTCCTGGGCGATGCACTCGCCGCGCGCCCCGCATGGCTGCGCTGGAGCCTGGCGATCCTCGCCTTCTGGGCCAATCACAAAATCACCCACGGCTTCGTGAATGGCTTCTGGGCCTACTGACTCCGGCGATCGATAAACAGAGGACAACCCGACCACGTCCGCGCCGATTTCTCCGTCGGGGGAGGGCCCGTGCTTCTGCTATGGCGCCCCGCCAGGAGGAACAATCGATGCGTTCTGGTCGTCCGTCCGTGGTGTCTGCTTCATCCGCCCTGGTGGGCCTGCTCGCGTGTGTCCTGGCGAGCGGCTGTGCCCACACCCCTCGCTCCGAGAACAAGGCTCGGGAGGCCCAGGATCAGGGGCCGGTGATCGCGGACACGGCTCAAGGTCAGGTGCGTGGCGCCACCCTCGACGGCATCCGCGTCTTCAAGGGCATTGCCTACGGAGGCCCCACCTCGGGCAAGAACCGCTTCATGCCCCCCACGCGGCCCGAGTCGTGGAGCGGCGTGAAGGACGCGCTCGCGTTCGGCCCGCGTTGTGCCCAGCGCAGCGCCATTGGCGCGAACGTGGCCCGCGAGGTCGTCTCGGCGCTCGTCACTCCCGACACGAAGGAGATGAGCGAGGACTGCCTGCGCCTCAACATCTGGACGCCCAACGTGGCGGATGGTGGCAAGCGCCCGGTCATGGTCTGGCTGCACGGCGGGGGCTTCGTCGAGGGCTCCGGCTCGGCCGCCCTGTATGACGGGAACGCGCTGGCCAAGCGGGGCGACGCCGTGGTCGTCACGCTCAACCACCGGCTGGGTGTGCTCGGCTACCTGTACCCGGGCGCCGCGGCCGGCGAGGCGTGGGCCTCCTCGGGCAACGCGGGCATGCTCGACATCGTCGCGGCGCTGCAGTGGGTGCGCGACAACATCGCCTCGTTCGGCGGCGACCCGGGCAACGTCACCATTTTCGGCGAGTCGGGCGGCGGCATGAAGGTGACGCTCCTGCTCGCCATGCCCACGGCGCAGGGGCTGTTCCACCGCGCCATCAGCCAGAGCGGGGCCATGCTGAAGGGGCTGGCGCCCGAGCCGGCGGTCGCGCAGGCCGGGGAGGTGCTCGCCGAGCTCGGCCTCAAGCCCGGCGACTTCGCCGCGCTGCAGGAGCTTCCCGTGGACAAGGTGCTGGACGCCCAGACCGCGCTGCTCAAGAAGAACCGGGGCTCGTTCAGCTTCAACTCGCCCTTCACCCCCGTGGCCGATGGGAAGGTCCTGCCCGGCCATCCGTTCGATCCCGAGGCCCCCGCCATCTCGGCCAGCGTGCCGCTGCTCATCGGCACCAACAAGGACGAGATGACGCTCTTCCTCTACGGACAGACGTCGCTCATGACCGATGGCATGGCGCGCATGGGTATGGGCCGGATCGCCGGGGAGGCGGCCGGTCCGCTCTTCGATCACTACCGCAAGCAATTGCCCGAGGCCTCGGCCAAGGAGGTGCTCATGGCCGCGGGCAGCGACATGTTCCGCGCGCCCTCGCTCCTCGTCGCCGAGCGCAAGGCCGCCCAGCAGGCCCCGGTCTACGTGTACCAGTTCAACTGGGAGACGCCCGTGCTCGAGGGCCGGCTCAAGGCCACGCATGCCCTGGAGATTCCCTTCGTGTTCGACAACCTGGAGCTGATGCCGAGCCTCACCGGCCGCGCCCCCGAGCGCGCGGGGCTCGCCGATCAGATGAGCACCGCGTGGATCGCCTTCGCCCGCTCGGGCAATCCCCAGCACCCGGGCATCCCCGAGTGGCCCGCCTATGACGCGGAGCGGCGCGCCACGATGATCTTCAACCTCCAGTCCGAGGTGCGGAACGATCCGGGACGCGAGGAGCGCCTGCTCTGGCGGGAAGTCCTCACGAAGTGAGTCCGGCGCCCGGAGGACTCCTTCCTCCGGGCGTCAGCGGCCCCTGGTTCGCGCTACAGTCCGCGAGCTTCCCCAGGAGGACGAGAGATGGGCTGCTGTCATCACTATCAGACGGTCGCGGAGGGCTGTGACTCGGCCTTCACGGTGGACACCTCGCGCGTTACCTTCGGCCGGGGCTGCCTGGCGGAGGTGGGCGAGCGGGCCCGGGCGCTCGGGATGACGCGCGTGGCGTTGTTCTCGGACGAGCGGCTCGCCCGGCTGCCGTTCTTCCAGACGGTGCTCCAGTCGCTCAAGGCGGCGGGCCTGGACGTGGTGATCTACACCCACGTGCACGTCGAGCCCACGGACCAATCCCTCCTGGAGGCGGCGCGCTTCGCCGCCGAGGCGCGGCCGGATGGCTACGTGTCCCTGGGCGGGGGCTCCGTCATCGACACCTGCAAGGGCGCCAACCTCTACGCCACGCACCCGGCGGACTTCCTCGCCTACGTCAACGCGCCCGTGGGCGAGGGGCGCGCGGTGCCCGGTCCGCTCAAGCCGCACATCGCCTGTCCCACCACCTCGGGCACGGGCAGCGAGGTCACCGGCATCACCATCTTCGATCTGCTGTCGCTGGGGGCGAAGACGGGCATCGCCTCGCCCCGGCTGCGGCCCACCGAGGCGCTCATCGATCCGGACTGCACCGCGACCCTGCCCGGCGAGGTGACGGCGGCCAGTGGGATGGACGTGCTCTCCCACGCCCTGGAGTCCTATACGGCGCGGCCCTACGTGCGCCGCCCCGCGCCCGCGCGGCCGAGCCTGCGGCCCATGAGTCAGGGGGCCAACCCCTGGAGCGATCTGGGCTGCCGCGAGGCGCTGCGCCTGATGGGGCAGTACCTGGAGCGCGCGGTGGCGGACGCGGAGGATTCCGAGGCGCGCGAGCAGTTGATGTGGGCCTCCACGCTGGCGGGCATCGCGTTCGGCAACGCCGGAGTCCACGCGCCCCATGGCATGGCCTACGCCGTGGCGGGAGCGGTGCGCGACTTCCGGCCCTCGGGCTATCCCCAGGAGGAGCCCCTGGTGCCGCACGGCATGGCCGTCATCGTCAATGCCCCGGCGGTGTTCCGCTACACCGCGGAGGTGAGTCCCGAGCGGCACCTGGAAGCCGCGCAATGGCTGGGCGCGGACGTGCGCGGGGCCACACCCGCGGACGCGGGAGAGGTGCTCGCGGGTCGGGTGCTCCAGCTCATGCGCGCGGTGGGCATGCCCAACGGGCTGAGCGGGGTGGGGTACACCGAGGCGGATGTCGACACCCTCACCGAAGGTGCCTTTCCCCAACAGCGCCTGTTGCAGAACGCCCCCCGGGAGATGAGCAAGCCCGTGCTCTCCGGACTGTTCCGCCAGGCGTTGCGCTACTGGTAACCCCGCGGAGACCACGCCCGTGTCCGACGCCGAGACCACCCATCACTACCGTTACTTCCTGCCCATCACCACGCGGTGGATGGACAACGACGCCTACGGCCACATCAACAACGTCACCTACTACAGCTACTTCGACACGGTGGCCAATCACTACCTCATCCACGAGGGAGGGCTGGACATCCTCGCGAGCCCCGTCATCGGCCTGGTGGTGGAGTCCAAGTGCTCCTACCACGCGCCGCTCGCCTATCCGGATGCGCTCCGGGCGGGGCTGCGCGTGGACAAGCTGGGCAATCGCTCGGTGACGTATGGCATTGGCATCTTCAAGCAGGGCGAGGAGCGGGCCTCCGCCCACGGCTACTTCGTGCACGTCTTCGTGGACCGGCACACCCGCAAGGCCGTCGCCATTCCCGAGCGCCTGCGCGCGGCGCTCGAGCGGCTCCTGCCGGCGTGAACGGGTGGGGGCGGGGTGGCCCCCGGTGCCTCACGGCTTGAACGTGTCCACCGCCCAAAGGGGTCGAACGGGGCGCGCGGCACCCTATACTCCCGCGCCATGAGAATCCTCTTTCACATCGTCCACTCACCTTATTCCCGACGTACCCGCCTCGCCCTCGCCGCCAAGGGGGTGACCGTCGAGCTGCGCGACGTGCGCGCCCAGCCCGAGTTCTTCGAGGAGTCCCGGCGGCTCTCCCCCCTCAAGACGGTTCCCGTGCTGGTCGAGGAGGATGGGCGGGTCATCGGAGACTCGACGGCCATCTCCCATTACCTGGACCGGGCCTATCCCTCGACGCCTCCGCTGTGGCCCACCGAGCCCGACGAGGCCCTCGCCGCCTTCGAGGTGGCCTCGCTCGCGGACGTGGCGATGAACACCCTGGTGGACATCGGGGGGCGCTATCACCCGCTTCGCACCTCCGAGGCCTGGGAGACCATCCGCACCGAGGCCGTGGAGCGTGTGCAGCGCGCGTTGGACACCCTGGGTCAACGGGCCGCGGCGCTCTCGCGTCCCACCTTCTCCCGGCGAGGTTGGTCCGCGCCGGACATGTGGTTGTTCACCGCGGAGCATTGGCTCGCTTCACTGCCCACGCGTGTGCCCACCGCCCCCGTGGCCGCCCAGATCCTCTCCCTGGGCTGGCGTCTGCCTCCCGAGCTCTCCCGCTGGGCCGATCAGCACCGCGACCGGCCCGACGTGCGCGCACTCGCGTAGCAATCGCGTTTTGGTTTCATTCGCGGATTTCCATGACAGACGGGAGCGATTCACCCCTCTTGTCTGTCTTTGTATCAGAAAACAAGAATGAAGCCTTTCACGGGTCCGCGTCTGGACTAAAGCCAGTCATGCGGTGTATTTTTGGTTTCATTCGCGGATTTCCATGACAGACGGGAGCGATTCACCCCTCTTGTCTGTCTTTGTATCAGAAAACAAGAATGAAGCCTTTCACGGGTCCGCGTCTGGACTAAAGCCAGTCATGCGGTGTATTAATGCTCTCACCGGGTTGGCCCATCTACCGGTCATCAATGAGAGGAGTTCACTGCGTGAGCCAGAATGTTCGTGGTTTCAAGTGGCTGGTGGGGGGCGTGGTTGGAATGTCCCTGCTGGGTGCGTGTGGCGCGCCGATGGAGGCAGGGGACACCTCGTCCGAGCTGAACGAGCAGGCGGTGAATGACATCGCGGTGAGCCTGTCGGTGGCGAGCCGGAGCCTGAGCGCTCGCGAGGACGTGGCGGTGACGGTGACCTTCACCAACGTGTCCTCCCAGCCGGTGCAACTCTTGCGCTGGTTCGTGCCCGGCACCGAGAGCATCAAGGCCGGCCTGTTCGAGGTGTCTCGCGATGGCGAGGAGGTGGAGTACATCGGCCCCCACGTCAAGCGCCGGGCTCCCCAGGCCGAGGACTTCATCACCCTGGCCCCCGGTGAGAGCCGGTCGGGCACCGCGCCCCTGTCGGGTGTGTATGACTTGAGCCAGAGCGGCACGTACTCGGTGCGCTTCGCCGCCCAGTCCACGAATCAGCACAACGTGGGGCTCACCCGCGCCGCCGCCCTGGACTCCAACTTCGTGAGCCTGTGGATCGAGGGCCGCCCGGAGCGCGAGCCGGAGCTGCAGGCCCAGGCCGTGACGGCCCAGGGACTGACCACCGCCAGCAACTGCTCGAGCACCCGTGCCTCGCAGATCTCCACGGCGTTCGCCTCCGCCAAGACGTACGCGAGCAGCGCGGTGAGCTACCTCAACGGCATCTCCTCGGGCACCACGCGCTACACCACGTGGTTCGGCACCTACTCGTCCACCAACGTGGGCACGGCCCGCTCGCATTTCACGGCCATCAACAACGCCTTCGCCTCCGCGGCGGTCACGGTGGACTGCAGCTGCACGGACTCGAGCTACGCCTACGTGTACGCGAACAAGCCTTACAAGATCTACGTGTGCGGCTCCTTCTGGAGCGCGCCGAACACGGGCACGGACTCCCGCGCGGGCACGCTGGTGCACGAGATGAGCCACTTCACCGTGGTGGCGGGCACGGATGACCACGCCTACGGGCAGAGCGCGGCCAAGAGCCTGGCCAAGTCCAGCCCCACCCGGGCCTTGGACAACGCGGACAACCACGAGTACTTCGCCGAGAACACCCCCGCCCAGAACTGAGGCGCCGGCCAGTCAAGCAGGGAAGGAACGGGAGCGGAGACGCTCCCGTTTTTTTTTGCCCGGCGGCCCGCCCCACTTCAGTCCGTGCGGAATGCTACAGGCCATGACCTCGATGTCGCGGCCCGTGCCGGGCTGATCTCGTTTTGCCTTCAAAGCTCCAGGTTCACATTAAGAACTATTTCTACGTCCTTCAGTACCTATACTGAATCCAAGGTTATCGTGTTATCATGCTCGCACCGGGATAGCCAAGCTACCGGTCCTTTTGAAAGGAATTGCTGCGTGAGCCAGAACGTGCGTGGTTTCAAGTGGCTGGTCGGCGGAGTGGTCGGAATGTCCCTGCTGGGCGCGTGTGGCGCGCCGATGGAGGGGGAAGACACCTCGTCCGAGCTGAGCGAGCAGGCCCTGGGCGACGTCGCGGTGAGCCTGTCGGTGGCGAGCAGCAGCCTGAGCGCCAGTGAGGACGTGGCGGTGACGGTGACCTTCACCAACGTGTCCTCCCAGCCGGTGCAACTCTTGCGCTGGTTCGTGCCCGGCACCGAGGGCATCAAGGCCGGCCTGTTCGAGGTCTCCCGCAACGGCGAGGAGGTGGCGTACATCGGCCCCCACATCAAGCGTCGCGCTCCCCAGGCCGAGGACTTCGTCACCCTGGCCCCCGGCGAGAGCCGGTCGGGCACCGCGTCCCTGTCGGGCATGTATGACCTGAGCGAGAGCGGCACGTACTCGGTGCGCTTCGCCGCCCAGTCCACGAATCAGCACAACGTGGGGCTCACCCGCGCCGCGAACCTCGACTCCAACCTCGTGAGCCTGTGGATCGAGGGCCGTGCGGAGCGCGAGCCGGAGCTGCAGGCCCAGGCCGTGACGGCCCAGGGACTGACCACCGCCAGCAACTGCTCGAGCACCCGCGCCTCGCAGATCTCCACGGCGTTCGCCTCCGCCAAGACGTACGCGAGCAGCACGTCGAGCTACCTCAACGGCATCTCCTCGGGCACCGCGCGCTACACCACGTGGTTCGGCACCTACTCGTCCACCAACGTGGGCACGGCCCGCTCGCACTTCACGAAGATCGCCAGCGCCTTCGCCTCCGCGGCGGTCACGGTGGACTGCGGCTGCACGGACTCGGCCTACGCCTACGTGTACCCGTCCCAGCCGTACAAGATCTACGTGTGCAGCGCCTTCTGGAGCGCGCCGAACACGGGCACGGACTCCAAGGCGGGCACGCTGGTGCACGAGATGAGCCACTTCACGGTGGTGGCCGGCACGGATGACCACGCCTACGGGCAGAGCGCCGCCAAGAGCCTGGCCAAGTCCAGCCCCACCCAGGCCTTGGACAACGCGGACAGCCACGAGTACATCGCCGAGAACAACCCCGCCCAGAACTGAGGCGGACGGGCAGAGAGAAGTTGAAGGAAGGGACGGGAGCGGCGACGCTCCCGTTTTTTTTTGCCAGGGGAGGGCCCATTCCGGGCTCCCCTCCCAGAGGAGAACACCCTGTTTATGACGCGTGGACATGTGGGTTGGGTCGCGCTGTGCTGTCTGGCGCTGAGTGGTGGTGGCTGTTCGTCTCGCCGCGAGTCCGCGGAAGGCAAGCCCCCGGAGCCGGCGGCGCCCGCGCAGCCCTCGGCCCCAGCACAGCCCTCGGCGCAGACGCCCCCCGAGACGCAGGCCCCCGAGCAGAAGGAGACTCCCGCCATGGCCACGGCCCTGGAGTGCAAGTTGAGCGTGCCGCCGAGCGCGACCGTGGGCCAGCCGGTGGAGCTGCTCTTCCAGCTCACCAACCGCACCGCGGCGCCGCTGTACGTGCTCTCCTGGCGCTCGCCGCTCGAGCGCGTGGGGGGACGTGACTTCGACATCACCCGCGACGGCGCCGAGGTGGCCTACCAGGGGCCGATGAAGAAGCGCGCCTCGCCCTCGCCGGACCAGTACCTGGAGGTGGCGCCGGGGGCCACGGTGGAAGGACGGCTCGATCTGGCCCTGGCCTATGACCTGAGCCAGCCCGGGCGCTACCGCATCGCGTTCCCCGGCCCGCTCATGGACGTCACCGACAAGCGGCCCGACACGGCGCGCGCGTTCGACGTCATGACCGCCCGGCCGGTGACGTGCGCCCCCGTCGAGACGACGCTCACCAAGCCCTGATTCGCGCGATGTCTCTGGCGCGCTCGCACCACATCCTCCATGGTGCGGACTTTACGCGGCGCGGCAAGGTGCCTCGCCGCCATCTCCGCCCCTGCAGTGAGGAAGAGGAATGAGTCGCGTCCTGGAGGACCTGCTGGAGCTCCTGAAGCTGGAGCCCATTGAGGAGAACCTGTTTCGAGGACGGAGCCAGGATCTCGGTTTCCGGCAGTTGTTCGGGGGGCAGGTGCTGGGACAGTCGTTGTCGGCGGCCAGCCAGACCGTGCCCCCGCACCGCCCCGTGCACTCGCTGCACGGCTACTTCCTGCGCCCCGGCGACGCCAGCATGCCCGTGGTCTACACCGTGGATCGGCTGCGCGATGGCGGCAGCTTCACCACCCGCCGGGTGGTGGCCATCCAGAAGGGGGAGCCCATCTTCACGGTGATGGCGTCCTTCCAGGGCGAGGAGGCCGGCTTCGAGCACCAGGCGAAGATGCCCGACGTGCCCGGCCCCGAGGGCTTCCCCACGGATCGCGAGCTGCTCAGCCGCAAGGCGCACCTCATCCCCGAGAAGATCCGCGACAAGCTCCTGTGCGAGAAGCCCATCGAGATCCGCCCGGTGACGCAGCTGGATCCCTTCGATCCCCACGTGCTCGAGCCCGCCAAGCAGGTGTGGTTCCGCGTCGACGGCGCGCTACCCGACGACTCGCGGGTGCACCGCTACCTGCTCGCCTATGCCTCGGACTTCAACCTCATCACCACCGCGCTCCATCCGCATGGCGCCAGCTACATGCAACCCCAGATGCAGCTGGCCAGCCTGGACCACGCCCTGTGGATCCACGGCAACCTGCGGATGAATGACTGGCTGCTGTACTCCATCGTCAGTCCCTGGGCCGGCAACGCGCGCGGCCTGTCGTATGGGCATATCTTCACGAGGGATGGCCGCCTGGTGGCCTCCGTGGCGCAAGAGGGGCTCGTGCGCATGCGCCCGCCGAAGTAGCGCCGCGTCCTTCGTGGCTCAGGCCGGGGAGGAGGGGCTCGCGGACCAGGAGCCGAACCAGCGTCCGCCCTGGGCATCCTGGGCGTGGGCCACCCCGCGCAGTCCGCCCTCCGTGCCCACCGCGCGGAAGTGCAGCGTGGCGCCGAGGATCCTCGCGTCGTGGAGGGAGAACGCCAGCTCCTCGCCCTCCACCTGGAGCGTCACGTCTTCCTCGAGGGGGGCGTCTCGTGGAAACAGGATGCGCACCTGCCCGGTGAGCCGCGTCCCCCGGGACTCCACCGAGAGCCACAGGGGCACGGGCGCCATCTCCAGTTCCGTGGGGTAGAGCGAGAGCGTTCCCCGCCACGTCCCCGTCACCCTCGAGGCGTCCAGCGGAGCACCGCGCGGTAGCTGGGGGAAGGCGAGGCGGGACGCGGTGGGGGTGGGGCCTTCGGGAAGCGCGGGGGCGAGTCCCACCTCGGAGCCCACCTGCTGGAGGTAGCGCGCGGTGTCCTCCGGCAGCTCCACCAACGTCTCGGTGCGCGAGGTGTCGAAGGCCGAGCCCGTCCAGGGTGCTCCGTCCAGGGTGCTCGGCGCGCCCAGGCAGGGCTGGTGGAACAGCGAGGCGTAGAGCACGCAGGCCGCCAGGTAGGTGCCCGCGGGTCCCGGGTGGTGGCCGTCCTCCCCGTATAGCTCCAGCTCGGGCCGCTCAAGCCGCACCCGCGCCCACGCCACCCCCACCGGCGCCAGCACGCCTCCTTCCTCGCGCGCGATGTGAGCATAGGCGCGCGTGAGCTCCTCCTGGGCGGGCAGGTCCGCCTTGCGCGACCACGTCATGTAGAAGACCGGGCTCGCGCCCACCGCCAGGCTCTCCCGCGCGAAGAGGCGGGCGTAGGGGTAGAAACTCACCTCGGGCTCGTTCATCCGCAGCGCTCCGTCGATGCGCAGGTGGCCCAGCAGGCTCTGCTCCTGCAGCACGACGTGGCTCCAGGCTTCCCCGCTCAGCAACTCCCGCGCCTCGCCCCGCTTCCAGTGCGACTCGAGCGTCGCGCCTCCCAGAAGCACCGCGCCCGTCTCCCACCGCGTCCCCGGAGACAGCGCCCGCACGAGGCCCCCCAGCATCGCCGGAAGATCGTTGTTGTAGGTGTAGCTGTTGCCAATGAAGAGCACGCGCACGGGGCCTCGGGGGCAGGGCGGGAAGTCGTTGGAGGTCTAGCCCACATAGACGGACTATGTGAATGGACGTAAGGCTATGCCTGAATAGACAGACATAAAATATAATATATTGTTTTGTTTTTGGTGGCCTGGTGATTGCATTTAAATATGTCTGTGTTTTGTTTTGGGAAAACACAGACATATTTATTGTCGATATTTATTGGCAATGATTGTCAGTAAATATCAATTGCATCTGTCTTTGCTACGGCGTGGCGGAGGCGGGCGTCCCCATGTCGACGAATTCCGGCAGCAGGAAGTCGTCCAGGGCGGGCACCTGGTCGATGAGGCCCAGGTCCACGAGCTGCCGTGCCAGGGTGTCCCACCGCTCGCGGCTCATGGTGCCCAGGCCCTTGGCGCGCGTCTGCTCGTTCTCGATGAGGGGCTTCTGGGCGCGCGACGCCTCGGCGAACGTCTCCGCGTCCATGGAGGTGTTGAGCTTGCCCATGACGGCGTTGGTGGCCGCGGGATCATCCAGGTAGGCCCGCCAGCCCTCGCGCACCGCCTCCACGAAGTCCTTCACCCGGGCCGGCTGCTCCTTCCAGAGCGCCCGGCGGGTGATGACCACGGCGATGTAGGGATTGAATCCCTCGTCGGCCACCAGGAACACGGTGGGCTCCGCGCCCTGGCGCCGCGCGGCGATGGGCTCCGAGGTGATGAAGCACTGCTGGCTGAAGTCCTTGTCCGCCACGAAGCGCGCCACGCCGCCGTCGTAGGGCACCACCTTCACCTTGTCGAAGCCATACTTCTTCTTCAGATACGCGGCGTAGGGCAGGCCCGGCTCCAGCGCCACCGTGCCCGAGGAGAGCAGATCCTTGATGCCCTTGGCCCCGCGCGACGCATGGGTCATGAGGCCTTGCGGCGCCGTCTGGTACACGGCGAACAGCGGAATCACATCCACGCCCCGCGCCCGGGCGGTGAGGATTTCATCCGCCCCGGCGATGCCGAAGTCCACCTGGCCCGACGCCACCATCTGCATCACCGGCACCCCGGCGCCGCCGCCCTGGATGCTCACGTCCATTCCGCGGCGCTTGAAGTGCCCCAGGTCCCTCGCGGCGTAGAAGCCACCGAACTCGGGCTCGGCCACCCAGTTGAGGGCCAGCTTCACCTGTGCCACCTGGGGGGCGGCGCTCCCCGCGTCCCCTCCCGCCGCCTGGGGCGCGTTCTCCTTCGAGCGCGAGCACGCTCCGGCCACCACGAGCAGCACCAGTCCACCCACGACTCCAGCCAGACGTCCTTTCACGTGTGCCTTCCTCTCCAATGCAAGGGTTTCTCACGGCCCCGACGAGGCCGAGGGATGCCAGCGTTTGAGCAGCCGGAAGCCCGTCAGGTTCACCGCGCCAAACAGCGCCAGTCCCAACACCGCCGCCGCCAGCACGGAGGCGAAGAGCAGATCCGTGCGCAGCTGCCGGTAGGCCGTCAGCACCAGGATGCCCAGGCCCGCGCCCTCCTCGGAGAAGCCCGCGACGAACTCGCCCACGATGGCGCCGATGACGGCCAGCCCCGAGGCGACGCGCAGTCCGGTGAAGAGTTGCGGCAGCGCCGCCGGCAGCTCCAGCTTCCACAGCGTGGCGAGCCGCCTGGCCCCGTACAGGCGGAACAGGTCGCGCAGCGCCGGCTCCACCGAGCGCAGCCCGGTGAGCGTGTTGGTGATGACGGGAAAGAGCGAGACGATGAAGGAGGAGATGGCCACGGCGCGCGTGCCCGGGCCGAACCACAGCACCAGCAGCGGGGCGATGGCCACGATGGGCACCGTCTGAAGGAAGAGCGTGTAGGGGTAGAGCGCCCGCTCCAACAGCCGCGAGGAGGCCAGGAGGATGGCGATGAGCACGCCCACTCCGGCGCTCAAGCCGAAGCCGATCAGCGCGGCGCGGCCGGTGGTGAGCGCCGCGTTCCACAGGGCCGACGCCTCGTGCGCCCCCGCGAGGGCGATGGCGGACGGGGGCGGCAAGAGCCAGGGGGCGATGCCGAACACCCGCGTCACCCCCTCCCACAGCGCCAGCAGCACCGCGAGCGCCACCAGGGGCGGCACCACCTGCCGTGTGAAGGCGCCGTTCATGCCAAGTCTCCTCGCTCGAGGGCTTCCTGGAGCAGGCCCAGCTCCCGGGCGAAGCCGGGCTCGGAGCGCAGGGAGGCGCGGCGCTCCGCGGGCAGATCGAGTTGCCGGTCCAGCATCACCCGCGCGGGCCGCCGCGACAGCACCACGGCGCGCTGGGCCAGGTAGGCCGCCTCCGAGAGCGAGTGGGTGACGAAGAGCACGGTCATCCCCAGCTCCTTCCACAGCGCGAGGAGCTGATCATCCAGCCGGTTGCGCGTCAGCTCGTCCAGGGCGGCGAAGGGCTCGTCGAGCAGCAGCAGCCGGGGGCGGGTGACGAGCGCCCGGGCGAGTGACACGCGCATGCGCATGCCGCCCGAGAGCTCCGCCGGGTAGCGCGCCGTGGCGTCCCCCAGGCCCACCTCGGTGAGCAGGGCCCGCGCCGCCGCGTGGCGCTCGGGGGCTGGCATCCCCGTCAACTCGAGCGGCAGCGCCACGTTGTCCAGCACCGAGCGCCAGGGCAGCAGGTGCGCGTCCTGGAAGACGTAGGCGATGGGGTTGCGCGCGCCCCGCGTGTGCTCGAGCGGAGGGGAGAAGGTGAGGGTGCCCGCGTCGGGCCGGTCCAGTCCCGCCACCAGCTTGAGCAGGGTGGACTTGCCACAGCCCGAGGGCCCCACCAGCGCCACGAAGGCGCCCGCGGCGATGTCCAGATCCATGCCCGTGATCACGGGCACTCCGCCCGGGAAGGTACGCCGCAGGCCCGAGAGCCGCACACGCACGCCCCCTGGGCCCTCATCGGGCGCCACGGGCGCGGGGGATTCCGAGGGGGTGGAAGTCATGAAGTGGCAGGGTTCTACCCGCCCCACGCGCCGAGGGCCAACCTCATCCGACTCCCCGGCGGCTGGCACGGCCCGCGCAGGGCCCCCATCCCGGTTCACGGACCCCCCGGGGCCCCGCCGGTCTCCCCGCGGGCCCCAGGAGGCGAGTGGCGCTCACGCCGCCTTGCGCTCCGGCGCGATGACGGCCGAGGAGAAGCGCTCCATCTCCTCGAGCTGCGGGCTCATCTGCAACAGCAGCAGATCCACCCCGGCCTTCTCGAACTCGGCGATCCGCGCGCGCACGCGCTGGGGCGTGCCCACCAGGCCCGGCCGCAGCCCGCGGTTGGAGACCGAGTACTCCTTGATCTTCAGCTCCCGCTCGAGCTGCGTGCCGGACAGCCACTGCTCGAAGTTCGCGAAGCCCGCGGCCTGGGGATCCAACGTGGTGATGCGCTCCACCTCGGCCTCCGCCTCCGCCTGGCTGTCGCGCACGATGGCGTAGGCCGCCATGCCGAAGCGCATCGGGGGCAGGCCCTCGCGCTCGCGCCGCGCCCGCATGTCCTGGATCTTCCCGGCGATCACCTCCGGCTCGTCCCCGTGCATGACGTAGGCGTCGCACTGCCGCGCGATCATCTGCTTGGCTGCCTCGGACTCGCCTCCCGCGTAGAAGAACGGACGCGGCCTGGACAGGGGCTTGGGCTCGCAGATGGCGTCCTTGAGCTGGTAGCGCTGGCCCTCGAAGCTGAAGGGCGTGCGCGACCACAGCCCGTCCACCACCTGCAACCACTCGGTGGTGCGGGCGTACCGGTCATCGTGCTGATCGAACTGCAGGCCGTACTGCCGCGCCTCGTCCGCCCACCACGACGACACCACGTTGAGCGCCAGCCGGCCCCCGGAGATGCGATCGATGTTGGCCGCCTGCTTGGCGAACAACGCCGGGTGGTGGAAGTTCGGCCGCACCGCCACCATCAGCTCCAGCCGGCGGGTGACCGCCGCGAGCGCCGCCGCGGTGGACCAGGCGTCCATGGCCGGCTCGGTCACGCCCTTGATGTCGTTGAGGTTGAGTTCGGCGATGAGCGTCAGGTCATAGCCGATCTCCTCGGCGCGCCTGCACAGCCGGCTCATGTACTCCCAGCTCGCCTGCATCCCCTCGTCCCGGACGTTGCGCAGCCAGCCGCCGAAGACGGGAGCCCAGAATCCGTATTTCATGCCGCCTCCCCGCGCCGCGCCGTGGCGACGACACCCTCGAGATAGTCCACCAACTGCTCGTGCGGATCCCACCCCAGCACCTCGAGCGGTTTGGCCACGAAGTTGGACAGTCCGTTGATGTCGTAGAAGCGGCGCACCCCGTCGCGCTCGTCGATCATGAACTCGATGCCGCACACGTCCATGTTCGCCGCGCGCGAGATGATCTCCACCGCGCGGATGGTGTCGGCATCCAGCGTCGTCTGCTTGAGCGTCACCTGGGGCTTGCCGACCATGCACGCATCCGCGGGGCACAAGTCGAAGGTGCCGCCCGTGGTCGTCACGGTGATGGCGTAGAGGAAGCGGCCGTTGAGCGTCTCCGCCCGGACGATGTGGCGCTCCTTCGTGGGCACGTACTCCTGCACGAGCAGCACGCTGTCGATGCTGTCGGGCGTGGAGCGCTCCTCGACGGCCTGGGCCAGCTCCTCGGCACTCTCGTAGCGCACGACGCCCGCCCCCGAGCCGCCGATGTTGACCTTGACCACGATGGGAAAGCGCAGGCCCTCGGCGGCGCGCACCAGGTCCGCCCGGCGGTGCACCACGCGCGTCGCCGGCGTCGCGTAGCCCAGGGAGTTGATCAGCGAGAGCTGGCGCGCCTTGGACGTGTCCACCGCCAGCGCCGGGTTGCCGTTGATGATCCGCGCGCCGGCCTGCTCCCAGTGCGAGTAGAGCGACTGGGTATAGAAGATGGCGTGCTCGCCCTGGCGCAGGAAGGAGCTCATCGCCAGGCGGCTCAAGATGACCGGCGCCGGCGGCTTGCGCTCGCTCAAGTCGAAGTAATGCTGATCGATGCGGAGCGGCACGTAGGGCACGCCCCGCCGATCGAGCACCGCGAACAACGGCTTGAACCACTCGGGATGCTCGTAGACGACGGCGAGCTGTGGATCGCGACTCATGGGTCACCTGCGGGTGGGACGGTGGGGGAACAGGTCCTCACCCGGCGGAGCCGGGGTGTAGAACGACCCCGCTCGGCCTGCAACTCCCCCCGGCTCCACCCCAGAGCCCGTCTACTGATGCCAGTGACTCGGCGTCCCCCTCGGCTTCGTCACGAGGTGGTGACGGGCTCAAGGCTGGACGGTGACGGAGCGGGCCAGGTTGCGCAGGATCTGGTTCGTGGCCGAGTTTCCCACCGCTGTGGAACCCACCCCATCCAGCCACCGGTCATAGGCCAGGTGCAGGGTGCGGCTCGCCTCCAGGGACTCGGGCGACAGGGTGAGCCCCTCCAGCGACACCTCGGCGTTGATGACGTCGCTCGTCTCCAGGTGGAAGGGCACGGCGGGGCCTCCGTCGGCGGGAATCCGCGTGCCCTCCAGCACCAATGTCTTCCCCTCCATGTCGGGCTGCTCGCCCAGGCCCTCGGCATCCGCGTCCGCCGGGGCGAAGACGAGGTGGACGCGGCAGTAGCTGTCCGGCGGAGGCCGTAGGGTGTCCAGCGCCAGCGCCTCGCCATCCGCGAGCGTCAGGCCCACCACGTACGGCGTGCCCAGCTTCCGGGGGCTGCCTTCCGAGTGCGCCTCGGCCGTACCGATGGGGGAGAGTGCACGCAGCCACTTCCAGGCCGTGCTCCGCTGGCAGGGGAAGATCTCCACGCCGCTGAGCGTGACGTGGGCGCGGCTCAGGAGGATGCGGTCTCCGCGGTCGTTGAGGAACTCGCGCGTGGTGCCTTGCGCGTGCACGTCTCCCGCCGGGCGGAAGTCGAGACCGAGGTGCAGCCGGGTGCCCTCCTCGCGATAACCACACGCGCACAGGGCCAGCAGGGCGAGGAGGAGAGGGGAGGAGGTTTTCATAGATCGTGGACGAGCGCGGCCTGGAGGATGGGGGTGGGCCGGACGTTGCCGCGCAACTGGTTGAAGACGGGCACGCGCACCCCGAGCTGCACCACCACGTCCGTGACGGGGCTGAAGAGCACGTCGGGCGACACGTACGCGATGGCGCCGCTGCCCACCTCGTCCCGGACACCGGCCTGGTTGCTCTCGCCCTCGACGCGGCCATCCACGGCGAGCCGCAGCGCCCAGGCCGGGCTCGGCTGGAACTGCGCGGCCAGGGTGGAGAGCACCGAGGCGCCCGCGCGGAAGCCCTCGCGCCCACGCGTGGGGAGATAGCCCGTGGCGCTGGCGATGAAGGACCAGTCCCCCGCGTAGGCCGTGTAGGACAGCCCGAGGAAGGGATCCCACGAGCCCGTGCCGAGCTGGGCATCCAGCGACAGCGGCAGGCCCCGGGCCGTCTGGGTGACGGAGGTGGGCAGCCGGCTGCCGGCGAGCACGCTCACGAGGTGGTTGGCGGAGAAGTCCCGGTCCCGGAAGAGGAAGAAGCGGGCGCCGACCTCCATGTCGCCGAGGCCCCAGCCCCCCTCGCGCGCGAGGCTGACGTCCTGGACGGTCCGGGCCTGCAGGGGCGCCATGACCGACAGGAAGAGCCAGGGCAGGGGGGCATAGGCCACCGACAGATCCATGCGCAGCTCGCGCAGATCAATGCCGTCCACGCGGGGCTGGCCCGATGCGAGGCTCCAGGCGCGCACCTGGGTGGCCAGACGCAGGCGCCCGGCGAAGGGCTGTTCGGTGCCCATGGACGTCAGGGTGGGGTCGCCACAGGCACAGGTGGCGCAGGCGAGCCCATCCCGGGGCAGGAGGAGCAGGAGGGAGGCCAGGGCGGCGAGGGCGGGTCGGATCTTCCACATGACGCTCGCACTGTAGGACCAGCCGCCCGCCTCTCCCCCTGCGGCGAGTTGTCGCGCCTACCCCTTGGAGTCGTGATGGTCGCCTACTCCACGCTTCCAGTAGCCGGTCACCTTCACCCACTCCTTGCGCAGGCCGCGCTCCTGGGTCAGGTGCTCGCGGATGGGCTTGAGCGTGTTGGCCTCGCCCGCCACCCAGGTGAAGCCGTCTCCCGGGGGCAGTTGCACCTCGCGCAGCGCCTTCTCCAGGAGGTTGGTCGTCCCGGGCTCGGCCCCGTTGCGGTGCAGCCAGGTGATGGTCGCCTGGGCCTTCGTGTCGAAGCGCTGCTCCTCGGAGGCGTCGGCCACCTCGATGAAGACGAGGGCGCGCGCCCCGGCGGGCAGCTCCTCGAGCCGGCGGCCGATGGCGGGCAGGGCGCTCAAGTCTCCGGCGAGCAGGTACCAGTCGAAGTCGTTGGCGACGAAGTACGTGCCGCGGGGGCCTCCCACGCCGAGGAAGTCACCCGGCCTGGCCTGGGCGGCCCACGACGAGGCGGGCCCGGCGCCATGCAGCACGAAGTCGATGTCCAGCTCGCCCCGGGCCGCGTCATACCGGCGGGGCGTGTAGTCGCGCGAGGCGGGCTTGGGCTTGCCCTCCGGCATCGTCAGCCCCTGGGGGCCCAGCACTGGCATGGACGGCATGCGCTGCCCCGGCTCCGCGAAGAACAGCTTCACATGGTCATCCGCCCCGGGGCTCTGGAAGCCCTCCAGCTCCGGGCCTCCCAGCGTGATCCGCCGCATGTGGGGGTTGAGCTGCGTCACCCGCCGTACCTCGAGCAGTCGCAGCTTCACGGGCAGGGGTCCTCGCCGGCCGGCGCGTTCGGTTGGCTCCATCAGTCGTTCTCCTGAATCTTGATAATGATTCGCATTGTCATATTGGACGGAGCGCCAGGGGGCAACCTGAATCTGCCTCCCAGGCGGGGAGGCAGGGGAGCCCCTCGCGGGGGGTTGCCGGGTGACGGGGAGGTGAAGAGGGCAAGCAGAGGGGCGGGGATGCTGGGCGCGGGCGGGAGTGTGCTAGAAAACACACGTCTATTCCCCCTGCTCCCTATGCTGGATTCCCTCTCCGTACCGAAACGACGCGTGGCGGCCCAGTTCATCCTGCCGGGTGGCTCCTCGCGCCAGGTCGCCGTGTTCCTCGCCGAAGCCACTCCCGCGCGCGCCGGCGGCGAGCGGCTCTCGGATCTCCTCAACGACAGTGGCTCCCAGTTCATCCCCGCGCTCGACGCGGAGACGGAGACCATGACGTTCGTGCACTGCGAGAACCTCGCCATGGCGCGCGTGGCCGCCGAGCACGAGCCCAACGTCGTGGATCCGTTCAACATCCCCACCGAGCACGAGGTGGAGGTGCGGCTGATGGACGGGCAGCGGCTGCGCGGGCTCATCACCTACGTGCTGCCCGAGGCCCATTCGCGGCTGACGGACTACCTCAACAGCGCCCCCCCGTTCTTCCCCATCCTCGAAGAGGCGGGGCAGGTCGTTCTCGTCAACAAGAAACACGTCGCATATGTGGAAACCCTTCGCCGCTGAGTAGCCATGGCCCGGTTCGACGCCTTCATCGACAAGCTCTACAAGGAATCCGCTGTCGCCATCATGCTGGAGACCGGCAGTGGCATCACCCTGCGCACCGCCTCGGGCAACGTGCCCATGGTCAAGGCGGGACTCAACTCGCAGCAGATCATCGGCGCGCTCTCGGAGATCGTCCCCGCGGATCTGCGCGCCAACTTCCCCCCCGAGGGGGTGTCCTCCTTCCCGTACTCGGCTCCCGCGGGCGCCGTGCAGGTGAAGGTGCAGAATGTCTCGGGCCACCTGAAGGTGGCGCTGGTGCCCTACAAGGCCCCGGCCCCGGCGGCCAACACCGTCGTGGCGGCGCCCTCGGCCCCGGCCGCCCTGGATCTGCCCCCGTCCTCCGGTGAGGAGAAGCTGGAGCTGGCCTCGCCCGCGGACATGATGGACCTGGCCGCCCGGGGCTCTGGTGGCGCCTTCACCTCGCCCCCGCCCGCCGCCGCCGCCAAGGCCCCCGCCGCCAAGGCTCCCGCGCCGACGCCGGCCCCGGCCCCGGCCGCCCCCGAGCCGTCCAACATCAAGGTCCTGCCCGTGGAGGCGGATCCGGACGCGCACAAGACGCTGCTCGGCCTGCTCAACCGCATGCTCGACAAGAAGGCCTCGGACCTTCACATGTCCAGCCAGGTGGTGCCCATGCTGCGCATCGACGGCGACATGGTGCCCCAGGAGGACTACCGCGAGCTGTCGCATGACCGGCTCAAGGCGATGCTCTGGAGCATCGCGCCGGAGAAGAACAAGAAGCAGTGGGAGGAGACGCGCGACACGGACTTCGCCTACGAGACGGACCGGGCGCGCTTCCGCGTCAACGTCTTCGAGGATCGCAAGGGCATCGGCTCGGTGATGCGGCAGATCCCCACGAAGATCATGACGGCCGAGGACATGGGCCTGTCCAAGCACATCCTCGATCTGTGCTTCCTGAGCAAGGGGCTGGTGCTCGTCACCGGCCCCACCGGCTCGGGCAAGTCCACCACGCTCGCGGCGATGATCGACTACATCAATCGCAACCGCGAGGATCACATCATCACGATCGAGGACCCGATCGAGTTCGTCCACCCGAACAAGAAGTGCCTGGTCAACCAGCGCGAGGTCCACGTCCACACGCACGGCTTCAAGAACGCGCTTCGCGCCGCGCTGCGCGAGGACCCGGACATCGTGCTCGTGGGCGAAATGCGAGACCTGGAGACGATCGCCATCGCGATCGAAACGGCCGAAACGGGCCACCTCGTCTTCGGCACCCTGCACACCAACACGGCGCCCTCGACGGTGGACCGCATCATCGACCAGTTCCCCGCGGACCGTCAGGAGCAGATCCGCATGATGCTCTCCGAGTCCCTCAAGGGCGTCATCTCGCAGATGCTCGTGAAGAAGATTGGCGGAGGCCGCGTGCCCGCGCAGGAGGTGCTCCTGTGCACCAGCTCCGTGGCCAACCTCATCCGCGAGGGCAAGACGTTCCAGATTCCGTCCATCATGCAGACCTCGCGCGGCATCGGCATGTCCACGCTCAACGACTCGCTGTTCGACCTCGTCAAGCGCAAGCTGTGCGAGCCGAATGACGCCTACATCAAGGCCGTGGCCAAGGGCGAGTTCAAGCAGATGCTCGAGCGCGCGGGCTACAAGCTCGATCTGCCCACGAGCTGACGCACTCCGTTGGAGGGAGCGCCGCGCGTGTGGCGGCGCTCGGCGTGGGCAGCTTCGCCGTGCGGCTGTCGCTCCTGGGCGACAGCCCCGAGCCGCCGGGTCAGGGCCTGGAGGGCAGGGGGCTCGGCGGCCAGGGAGGCAGTGCCGAGGCCCAGGACGGGCGAGGAACGCGAGACGTGGGTGCATGGGAAACCTTTCCCGAGCGGCGGGTTGGGCGGGCGGACGCACTGGGAGTCCAGGTCAGCGGGCGAGGGGGCGGACTCCGAGCGGGCCCCTCTGACGAGCGGTCGGCTCCAGCGCTAACCTCGTCCCGCCATGGCCATGAAGGACTCCAGCGAACCGCCTTCCGTCATCTACCTGTCCGACCGGCGGCCCACCCTCAAGGATCTCCCCACCGTCGATCCCCACAGGGCGTCCGCTTCCGAGGCTCCGTCCCCGGACGAGTGCCTGTCCGAGATGGAGCTGTTCCAGGAGATCGAGGTGCGCCAGGCGCTGCTGCTCGAGCGGCTCATCTGCCTGGCCGCCCCGGCCATGAAGCACTTCCAGCTCGGCCCCCTGCGCGAGCGCCTCAACCTCCCCACGGGCGCGCTGGAGGCGCGGCGGCGCGCCCTGGAAGCCCGGATGGGCACCCATCCGGACAAGGTGCTGCGCGAGGCGTGGTTGGACTCGCCGGGCTACCCGCTCGGGGTGGATTCCGGCCTGTCGGTCTCGGGACAACCGCGCTGTGGCCCTCCGAGCGGCGTGCACCTGCGCCGCTCCCTGTTCCTGCTACCCGATGAGACGCTGGCGTACGTCGAGGAGGTGGGCGTCTGGAGCTACGGGGGCCCGGACGGCTACGAGAGCACCTTCACCCCGGTGAACGCGCGGCGCATCCTCGGGATGGACGCGGTGCGCTTGTTTCCCCCGCACCAGTTGATCGGGGGATTGCGCAGCCTGCTGTGGTTCGACCGGGGCGCGCCCCAGCTTCCCCCCGAGCCGGGACTGGAGGCGCGGCGCACGAGCTTCCTCTCCCTCGTGCGCGACTTCTCCCAGGCCACGGCCGTCTACAACGAGCGGCTGCGCCAGATGGCGCTCGACTCCGTCTGAAGCCGCCGCGAGGGCGGAGCCGAAGAAGGTGTCGGGTGGGGGTGGACCTTGGGGGCTACCTTGCCGTATTGAGGCTTTCGATTCCCGGCATCACCGCTCGCCCCGCAATTTCCGCAAATCGGGATCCCCGCTTGACACTTGAAACACCAGAGTGTTAAGAAGCCACTAATAGTCACAGTGCACCGCGTCATAACGGCGCCTCGTCGCGGGGGTTTCACTGCGGGTAGGGGGCGCCACGGTTTTTTCTCCACTCGTAGGACCAAGGCCGTCGGTGCTACCCGACCGACCTCCAGGGTCATGGCTTGCGATGGGGATGTTGTTGCCAGGGGCGCGTCGGCCCTTGCACGTTTCACTGAAGATAGACGGACCATCATTGCGAGCAACGAGTTGTGGAGCATGTGAGAAGACAGCCCGGAAGAGTGATTCCAGTAGTGCTCTGGGCTGGCGTCATGGGACGAGTGAACCATCGTGCCCAGCACCCGACGGTCACATGCCGTTGCGTTGAGGTGCGTCGGTCGTTGACCAGAAACCTTGGCAGCAGTATTTCGTCGTTCGTTTTCCTGGGAGGCAAAACGTGAGTCAGGAAGCAGCCATCGCGCAGAATAACATCGTGGACGGTCCTCGCTACCTCATCCCCGAGGATGAGTATGACTATGGCCATCCAGAGGTCATCTTCTGGACCCACTATTTCATGAACGAGGCGCAGAAGCTCAACGTGTTCGCCAACATCAAGGCCACGTTGGAGAGCAAGCGCTCGCGCGTCGCCGCGGAGACGATGGCCAACGCCTGGTACGACTTCAGCTGCTACGTGCCGGTCTTCATCACCAAGGCCGTCGCGCAGACGGATGACCCGGAGCGGCAGCACCACCTCATCCAGATCGCCTACGACGAGCTCGGCGGCCGTGACAAGACGTTGATCCACTCGAAGCTGTTCCTGGAGGCCATCTCCGGGATCGGCATCAACGTGACGGGCCGCTCCTCCGCCGGTTCGGTCAAGGATGTCCTGGGCGCGCTCGACCGCATCCTCGTCGACACCAAGAGCCAGTACGGGATCGTCGGCCTGCTCCTGAGCTTCGAGATCATCGCCCAGGAGAACATCGAGACCGTGTACGAGAGCCTGTGCTACAACGAGGCCGCGCGAGACATCCTCTCGGCCACGCCCTTCTTCAAGATCCACCGCGCCGACGAGACGGAGCACATCCGCCACTCGATCGCCAACTTCCTGCGGTTCTGCAAGACCGACGCGCAGCGCGAGGAGTTCCGCAAGTCCTTCGACGACGGCCTCTACTTCTGGAATCGCTTCTGGGATCAGTGCGCGCGCTTGATCAACGTGGCGACCAGCAAGAGCCCCCGCCTGGCCGAGGGAAACAAGATCAGCCTGCACCCCTCCGCCGTGGCCGAGCTGCGCGGCGCCGACGGGCTCTCCGCGATGAAGGGCTAACGACATGAAGACGGTCGTATTCATCGAGACGAACTTCAGTGGCCTCGATGCCATCCGGTATTGCAAGGAAAAGGGATACCGGGCGGTGCTGGTCACCGACAGCTTCGACCGCTTCCGCAGGTGGTTCCCCTCGTCTGTCCTCTACAAGTTGGACCTGGCCGCTCAGGTCGTCACGGTCAAGAACTCCAACGACATCGATGAGGTCCGGACTGCGTTGAAAAAGCAGGTCGGCACCATCGACGCCATGCTCACGTTCGCCGAGATCCGGACGCATGCCGTGGCCCGGCTCTGCCGGGAGCTCGGCCTCTCCGGGTGCAATCCGGCGGCCGTCGAGCTGGCGCAGGACAAGCATCGCTTCCGGCAGGTCCTGCTGGAGCGGGAAGCCGATACGGTGAAGAGCACCCGGGTCGACTCTGTCGAGCAACTGGCGGCCCTGAAGGACCAGCTGAAGTACCCGTGCTTCATCAAGCCGCTGCGGGGCCACTCCAGCATCGGCTCGGTGCTCTGCCGCGACGCCTCGGAGTTCAGCCGGGTGACGGCCTCGCTGAGCCAGATCAGCGAGGACTGGATCTCCCGCGCCTTCGTGGTCGAGGACTACCTGGACGGAGATCTCGTCAGCGTCGAGATCCTGACCACGGGACCCGGCAAGCACCAGGTTGTCGGCGTGGCCGACCGGGACGTGATCAAGGACAGCATCGAGACGGGTTCCTCGTTCCCGCTCGTCAACGCGCACCGCGACGCCGTGGTGGCCAAGGCGTGCCGGGCGCTGGATGCGATCGGCTATGACTTCGGCGCCAGCCACGTCGAGATGATGGTGACCCGCGACGGTCCCCATCTGGTGGAGGTGAACACCCGCGTGGGGGGCAGTGGTCACTCGGTCATGCTGGACCTGTCCACCGGACGCTCCATCGTGGGCGATTGCGTCGAACTCTGCCTGGGGACGCTGGAGAAGAAGGATCCGCTCTACGGCTTCGAGCAGGGCGCCGCCTGGAAGTGCTTCGTGAGCCCGAAGACCGGGACGATCAGGAGCATGCCTTCGTTCGAGGACATCAAGAGCAGGGCTGGGGTCAAGGAGGTCTGGTTCCACCACGAGCCCGGAGACGAGATCAAGGGCGTGGACTCCAACTTCAGCTGGATCCTCCAGGTGATGTGCACGGGGAAGGACAGCCACGAGGCCAAGAGCAACGCGGCGCGTGCCATCGAGTTCGTCGAAGCCCAGACGGTCATTGCATAGAGGAAGCATCGTGATCCAGATCAACAGGGGCAGAATCAACCTGCTGCTCAGCAGCGCTGCCTTCACCATTTCGTCCGCCGGCTCGGTGTTGTTGCACATCGTGCTGGCGGTGACTGTCTACGCGAAGACAGGTTCGGGGTTGATGACGTCCCTGTTCGTCTCGCTGCAATGGCTTCCCACGCTGCTGGTGGTGCTCTACCGCAGCGATTGGGACCACGGGATGAATCCGCGGGCCCGGTGGCTCCTGCTCGAGTTCGTCTCGGCCGCGCTCACCGTGCCCATCTACTTCTTCATCACGGACACCAACTACCTGGGGGTGGCGCTGTTGCTGCTCGTGCGGGGGTTGTTCGATCAGGTCAACCGCATCAACAAGACCGTGGCGGCGCGCGTGCTGTTCCCGAAGCCCAAGGCCACGCACTACGCCTCGTTCCTCCAGTCGAGCTACCACGTGGGCATCGGGCTCGCGGCGGTGCTCGGAATCTTCGTGGCCAACCGCCTCGACCTCCGGCTCGTCGTCATCCTGGACGGGGCTTCCTTCGTCATCGCCGCAGCGCTGATCTCCCTCACCCGGACCGTCGAGGAGGTGGCCCAGGCCGCCAGCGTGCCGCGCAGGTCGCTCAAGGTCCGCGTCGCCGAGTACCGCGACGCGCTCAACAGTGATCGGCGGTTGCTGCTGTGCGCGATCCTCCCGCCGCTCACGGCCACGTTCTTCCAGGGCACCTACAGCGCGTTGCAGCCGATCTTCCCCATCCAGAAGCTCGGCCTCGGACCCTCCGCCGTGTCGGCCTCCTACGTGATGGCCAGCGTGGCGGTCGTCGTCGGCTCGTCCTCCTTCTCGCTCGCCCTCAAGAAGTACCGCCTGTTCGAGCAACCCTTCACACGCATCCAGTTGATGGCCGGTCTGCTGTCGCTGCTGACGGCGGGGCTGTACGTCGGTGCCGTCGCCTCCATGAATCCCCTGGTGTGCGCCGCGCTGTTCACGCTGATGGTGATCTTCTTCGAATTCACCTGGATGCTGGGCTACAGCGGCATCGTCGCCTTCGCGCCCAAGGGGCAGCTGGGCTCGGTGTTCGGCATTTCGTTCGCGCTGGGCTGCTTCTTCGCCAGCGTGCTGGCCGCCCTGGTCGGCGCGTTGCTCGACCGCTTCGGCAACGACTACACTCTGCTGATCGGGCTTTTCATGATGATGTACCTTTCAATCGTCGGGCTCGCCGTCATCAGTTACAAGCCCGCGGTCGCCGCCTACTCCGAGTAGGCGGTGGGATTCGCTGGAATCGTAGACCCTCTAGACTCGGTGAGGTATTGATCAATGGGCAATTGGATTCGGCAGGAGTTGTGCGAGCTGAACGAGGAGAACCTCAACCTCCTCATGGATTTCAAGATCCCCGGGATCCTCGTCAAGGGTTTCATCTCGCCCGAGGTCTGCTCGGTGGTCAGCGAGCGCCTGCGTCAGCAGGACTATGCGAACTACAGCCATCTGAAGGAGATTCCGGTCCATCACATCGGCCTGTGCCACAACCAGTGGGCGAACGACGAGAAGTCGGTCTACTTCGCCAAGAAGGCTCAGGCGCAGGAGGTCATCGACGGCATCTACAAGGACCTGGGCATCAATCCGGTGCAGATGGTGATCGAGGCGATCGCCACCAAGGCCAAGCGTCACGTCGGCATCTTCGAGGAGCCTGGCTTCGGTCCGTACTTCGCGGGCGCGTTCCGGCAGTTCCGCGGTCACGGGCGGCTCCACATCGATCACGCCCCCAGCCACATCCACAAGCCCTGGGCGGTCACCGAGATCGCACGCCAGATGACGTGGAACATCTACTACAGCATGTCCAATACTGGCGGCGAGCTGATCATCCACGACACCATTCATACCCCGCAGAACGAGGTCATGAAGAAGCCGGGGGATTACTACTTCCCCTACGAGGTGCTGGAGCGCGAGGATCGCATCACGGTCAAGCCCCAGGTGGGCGACCTGATCATCTTCAACACCCAGAACTTCCACGAGATCATGGGCAGCGACGACGGGTTTCGAATCTCCCAGACTTCCTTCATCGGCCAGAAGAAGGATGGTAGCCTGGGTCTGTGGTCCTGATCGCGGCGGCCCGCACCGGTGGATATTCCGGCGGGCGTTGCATCAGGTAGGGGGTCGGGTCAAGGCAAGAGGGGTGCCACGCGAGGCATCCTCCCAAGGGAGGCCCGCGTGCTGGCTTCTTTCCCGACACCCTCCTCGAAGTGAGACAACCCTTCTCGTGGAAGGCAAGACGTGAACCTGAAGATTCATCGCCTGGTTGTGCTGACGTGCATGGTGGCCCACCCGTTCTACGCGCGTGAGGCGCTGGCCGATAACAGCACGTTGGTCTATTGCTCCGAGGGCAGTCCCGAGTCGCTGAACCCCCAGCAGATGCTCTCCGGGACGGCCCGCAACGCGACCACGACGACCATCTACGATCGGTTGGTGGACTTCGCGCCAGGCACGACCCGGGTGGTGCCCGCGCTGGCCGAGAGTTGGACCGTGTCCGACGATCGCAAGACCTACGAGTTCACGCTGCGGCGGGGGGTGAAGTTCCACACCACGTCGTTCTTCAAGCCCACACGCGATTTCAACGCGGATGACGCCGTCTTCTCGTTCAACCGGCAGCTGGATGCCAACCACCCCTTCCACCGGGTGGGAGGGGGGCTGTACCAGTACTTCCAGGGAATGGGCATGGACAAGCTCATCGCGTCGGTGAGCCGCGTGGATGACTACAAGCTGCGCATCGTGCTCACCCGGCCCGAGGCTCCGTTCCTGGCGAACATGGCGATGCCGTTCATGTCGATCCTGTCCGCAGAGTATGGCGCGCAGGTCCTGGCGGCCAAGACACCGGCGAACCTGGACATCCAGCCCATCGGCACCGGCCCCTACGCCTTCAAGAGCTATCTGAAGGACAGCACCATCCGTTACACCGCCAACGCCCAGTACTGGAATGGCAAGCCGAAGATCGACAACCTGGTGTTCTCGATCACGCCGGATGCGAGCGTGCGGTTGCAGAAGCTCAAGAAGGGGGAGTGCCAGATCGCCGTGTCGCCGACGCCCGCGGACCTGCCGGCCATCAAGCAGAACAAGCAGCTCGTGCTGGCCGAGGCGGATGGTTTGAACATCGGCTACCTGGCGATGAACGTGGAGAAGCCCCCGTTCGACAACGTGCTCGTGCGCCGCGCGGTCGCCCACGCGCTCAACAAGCAGGCCTACATCGACGCCATCTACCTGGGCAACGCCAAGGCGGCCATCAACCCGTATCCCTCCACCATGTGGTCGTACACGGAGGAGGTGCGCAAATACCCGTATGATCCGGCCCAGGCCAAGGCGCTGCTGGCCCAGGCGGGTTACGACAAGGGTTTCAGCACCACCCTGTGGACACTCCCCGTCAGCCGTCCGTACAATCCCAACGGACGCAAGATGGGGGAGATGATGCAGGCGGATCTGGCGAAGGTGGGCATCAAGGTCGAGCTCGCCACCTACGACTGGGCGACCTACCTCGCCAAGGTCAAGCGCGGCGAGCACCAGATGGTGCAGCTCGGGTGGTCGGGTGACAACGGGGATCCGGACAACTTCCTCTACACGCTCTTCAGCTGCGACTCGGTGACGCGCGGCTCGAACAACTCGCGCTATTGCAAGGAGCCCTTCAACGGGCTCATCTCCAAGGCGCGCGCCACGTATGACACGGCGGAGCGGACCCAGCTCTACGGCAAGGCGCTCGCGACGTTCAGCGAAGACGTGCCGGTGATTCCGATCGCTCACTCGAAGGTGTACCGCGCGCTGAGCAGCCGCGTGACGGGCTACGAGATGAATCCGTTCGATCTCGACTACTTCTCGACCCTC
The DNA here is from genome assembly GCF_044360685.1 of Cystobacter fuscus. Classification (GTDB taxonomy): domain Bacteria; phylum Myxococcota; class Myxococcia; order Myxococcales; family Myxococcaceae; genus Cystobacter; species Cystobacter fuscus_C. Next base: position 5,630,600 of record NZ_CP043491.1, read on the forward strand.
ACCCTCAAAGATCGCTGAGCGCCGCGGTATGGCCAGACTCTGGGCACTTGTCAGCACCTTGCTGGGGATCACCGTGATCGCGTTCTTCGTGATCCGGGTGGCCCCCGGTGATCCCGTGATGATGATGATCGGCGAGCGTGGCGCCGATCCTCAACAATACCAGGAGGCGGTCAGCCGACTGGGATTCGACAAGCCCCTGATCGAGCAGTACCTCGTCTTCGTCTCTCGCGCGGTACAGGGCGATTTCGGGACATCGGTCGTCTCGGGCCGGGAGGTGGCCTCCGAGCTGCTGGATCGATGGCCGGCGACGATCGAGCTGGGCCTGGCGGCGCTCCTGGTGGCGCTGCTGATCGGCGTCCCAGCGGGGGTGACCGCGGCCATCCACCGCGGCAGCCTCATCGATCGCCTGTTGACGGCGGGCTCCCTCGTTGGCAGCTCGATGCCGAGCTTCTGGCTCGGGCTGCTGATGATCTTGATCTTCTCCGTCGGCTTGAATGTCGCGCCGGTATCGGGCCGGCTGGACGTCGCGTTCGATGTCTCGCCAGTGACCGGATTCATGCTCATCGACACGCTGCTGCCCGCGGCGCGAGCCGAGTACGGTCTGCGGGCGTTCATCGATGCGCTGCATCACCTCCTGCTGCCGACGCTCACGATCTGCGCGATCCCCGTCGCGGTGTTCGCCCGGATGACCCGGGCGAGCATGATCGAAGTGCTGTCCGAGGACTACATCCAGACCGCGTACGCCAAGGGACTGTCGACGACCCGGGTCATCTGCCTGCATGCGCTGCGCAACGCGCTCATGCCGATCATCACCGTCATCGGCCTGTTCTTCCTGAGCGTCGCGATCGCCGGCGCCATCCTGACCGAGACCATCTTCGGCTGGCCCGGCATCGGCAGCTACATCGTCAGCAGCGTCTATGCGCGTGATTACCCGGTCATCCAGGGCAGCATCCTGGTGATTGGTGTCCTGGTGATTCTGACCAATGGGGTGGTGGACCTGCTCTATCGCGTCGCCAACCCGAGGATGCGTACCTGACCATGATCGCGCTGTCTTCCCGCCGCCTCCCATTCCAGATCGGCGGCCTGTCTGGCCAGTTCGGCCTGGTGTGCGTGTTCCTGCTCCTGGTCGTCGGCTATCTGAGCCCGCTGGCCTTCGATCTGGATCCCTACGGCCTCACGGACAACCTGCGCGCCGCGCCCGGGTTGCTCGGAGGAGACGGACCGCTGCTGGGCACGGACGATCTCGGCCGTGATGTGCTCTCCCGCCTCGTGTATGGGGCACGCAGCTCGGTCGGCATCGGTCTCGCCGTGGTCGTCGTGTCGATGCTCATCGGTACCCTGCTCGGGTTGCTGGCGGGGGTCTACGGCGGTTGGGTGGAGGCGGTCATCATGCGAGTCAATGACGTGCTCATGACGCTGCCCAGCATCCTGCTCGCCATCGTGGTGGTCGCGGTCCTTGGCACGGGGCTGCTGACCGCCATGCTCGCGGTGACGGTGGTGTCGGTGCCCGGCTTCGTCCGCATCGTTCGTTCGGTGGCGGCGCTCGAGATGAAGAAGCAATACGTGCAGGCGGCCCGGACGGGCGGCGCCTCCCAGCTCAAGATCTTGTGGTCGGAGGTCCTGCCCAATTGCTGGGGGCCGATCATCGCGCAGGCCACGCTGGGCTTCAGCGACGCCATCCTCCAGATCGCCGCGCTCGGCTTCCTGGGTCTGGGCGCGAAGCCGCCCGTCGCCGAGTGGGGCGTGATGCTGGCCGACGCGCGGCCCTTCATCGAGTCGGACCCCCACCTCATCATCCTTCCGGGCTTCTGTCTGCTCACCGCGGTGCTGGGATTCAACCTGCTGGGTGATGCGTTGCAGCAGCGGCTCGATCCGAAGGCGAGGGCGGGACGATGATCCTCTCGGTCCAGAATCTGAACATCGGCCTGCCCATCGCTGGCGTCGTCACGCCCGTGATCCGGGGCATCTCCTTCGAGCTCGACCGGGGAGAGATCCTCGGCGTGGTGGGGGAGTCGGGTTGCGGCAAGAGCATCACCAACCTGGCCATCATGGGGCTGTTGCCGCCGGGCTCGTCCGTGACGGCCGACCGGTTCGAGCTGTGTGGCCATGACCTGCTGAAGGTGAAGAAGCGGGAGTGGCCAGTCATCCGGGGCAGCAAGGCGGCGATGATCTTCCAGAACCCAATGAGCGCGCTCAATCCGTCGCTCAGTGTCGGGACACAGCTGGCCGAGGCCGTTCGCAAGGCGGAGCCCGACAGCAGACCGCAGCGGGTGATGGAGCGCTCCGTCGAGTTGCTCAATCAGGTGGGCATCTCCTCTCCCCGGCTGCGGCTCCGCGCCTATCCGCACGAGCTCTCCGGTGGCATGGCCCAGCGCGTGATGATCGCGATGGCGATTGCCTGCGGGCCCTCGTTGTTGATCGCGGACGAGCCCACCACGGGCCTCGACGTGACCGTGCAGGCGCAGATCCTCGAGCTGCTGCTGAAGATCCGCGACGACAACGACATGGCGGTCATCCTCGTCTCCCATGACATCGGTGTCATCGAGGAGTACGCGGACCGCATCCAGGTGATGTACTCCGGCCAGATCGTCGAGACCGGACCGACGGAGGTGCTGAGCGGTGGCAGCCGCCATCCCTATACCCGGGGGCTCCTGCATTCGTTGCCCGCCCGTCAGGGCGCCGTGCCCAAGATGCCCCTCGTCACCATTCCGGGTGTGGTCCCGCCGATCGGACAGAGCATGAGCGGCTGCCGATTCGCGCCGCGCTGTTCCCAGGCGCGAGACCTGTGCCAATCACCGCCGATGCTCACGCCCCGTGAGGACTTCCCGAGCGCGGCGTTCCGCTGCCATTTCTAAGGGTGTGCGAATGTTGCCCCGAATCATCGAGATCGACCACGTGTCGAAATCCTTCACCGTTCGCAAATCGTTCTCCACCCAGGAGCGGATTCAAGCGCTCGACGACGTGTCCCTGCCCCTGCTGCGCGGGCGCACGCTCGCGGTGGTGGGTGAGTCGGGAAGTGGCAAGAGCACCCTGGCCCGGCTGCTGATGCGGCTCGATCAGCCGACCCACGGCAGCATCCGGATGCAGCACGAGGGCGGTTTCGTGGACATCGGTGGCATCTCGCCGAAGGACTACTACCGCCGCGTGCAGATGGTGTTCCAGGATCCGTACTCGTCGATGAATCCGCGCAAGCGCATCTGGCAGACCGTCACGACGGCGCTGTCCAACCTGCGCGATTGCAGCCGCGACGAGATGATGCAGATCGCCGAGCGGCAGCTCCAGGCCGTGGGCCTGGACGGCCATTACCTGAAGGCGTTTCCTCACGCCCTCAGCGGAGGCCAGCGGCAGCGCGTCTGCATCGCACGCGCCATCGTGGCGCAGCCGGAGATTCTGGTGCTGGACGAGCCGCTGTCGGCGCTCGACGTGTCGATCCAGGCGCAGATCCTCAACCTGCTGCTCGAGCTGCAGCAGCGGCTGATGCTGACCTATCTATTCATCACGCACGACCTGGCGGTGGTGCGGCACTTCGCCGACGACGTCGCCGTCATGTACGCGGGGCAGTTGGTGGAGTACGGCACCGTGGATGCGATCATCGGTGCTCCGCGCCATCCCTACACGCGCACGCTGGTGGAGAGCAGCATGCCCGGCCGCCGGAAGGCCCGGGTCCTCAGTGGAGACGAGCTCGACAAGCCAGCCGGCATCCGCAAGGGTTGCAACTTCCTGCCCCGTTGCGCGCACGCGGTGCCGCAGTGCGCGGAGCAGCGGCCCCTCCTGAAGGTGCTCGAGGATCGCAGCGCGGCGTGCTTCCTGGCGGAGCCGGTTCTCACCAAGGACGTGGCGTGACGCCGTATCCAGGGCGGCACCGCATCTGGTAAGAAGCGCTCCATCGGCGGGTCCGTCATCCTCGCCATGACCAGATTTCGAGCCAATGCCGCAACAACCGCCGTGTACCCGACGCTCGTGCCGCACGGCTCCGGGGGGGACACGCGAACAGAGGAAGAACTGAATGATCGCCTTGATGATCGCGATGGGCGCGTTCTCACTGACCATGTCCATTTCACCTGGACCGGTCAATATGGTCATCGTCTCATCGGGTGCCAACAACGGCGTCCGGCATACGATGCCCTTTGTGTCGGGCGCCACGATTGGCTTCACGCTGCTGCTCATCTTCGTTGGGTTCTGGTTCCAGCAGATGATCAACGCCTACCCGACGTTCTTCATGTACCTCGAGCTCGCGGGCTCGGCGTTCATCATCTACGTGGGATACAAGATCGCCACCTCGGAACCCGAGATTTCGATCGAGAAGCGGGCCGTCCCCACGTTCATGCAGGGGTTCCTGCTCCAGTGGCTCAACCCGAAGGCGTGGATCGCGTGTGCCTCGGGCGCCGCGCTGTTCTCGAGCCCGACCACCCACCTCACGCTGGTGACCTTCATCGTCATCTACTTCGTGATCTGCTACCTGTCCCTGGCCGCGTGGGCCGTGCTGGGCGATCGCATGACGACGCTGCTCAAGAAGCAGTCCCACATCCGTGCCTTCAACGTGACGATGGGCGGTCTCCTGATCCTGTCGGCCTGCTACATGGTCTACATGCAGATGGCGAATCATACGGTTTGAGCAGGAGAGCCCTCCAGCTTGAACGCATTCCCCCTGATTAAATGCCTGCCGGGAGGCGGAGTGTCACCCTCCGCGTGTTCGCTGGGTGAGCACGGCGTCAGCTCTCCACGCGCACGGGCTCGCCGAGCGGGGCCAGGGACGAGTCCTCCCGGGGCTCCACCACCGGGGCCCGCCGCCGGGCCGGGCGCACCAGGGCCCAGAGCGCCCCGAGCGAGTCCACGCTCCTCACCCCCGGCTCGATGATGCGCAGGGCGAGCAGCGCCGCGCACAGCCGCGCCACCGCGGACAGGGCGAAGAGCACCTGGAGGTTGGCCCACACGTGGCCGCCCAGGGTGAACTCCGTGGGCAGCGCGCTCGCCAGCGCTCCCCCCACGGACGAGGCCAGCGCGTAGGCCAGTCCCGCCGCCGTGGCGAACGCCGCCAGGTAGAAGGGCCGGCCCTGGCGCGGGGCCACCGCGAGCGGCAGCGCGAAGATGGCCAGGTTGTGTCCTCCCCACAGCACGCCCGCCATCAGCGCGTCGAGGATGAGCGGCCAGAGGAACGTGGCCGTGGGGAACAGCCACACGAGCGGCAACAGGCCCAGGGTCAGCGAGCACATCACCACCACGGGCTGCGCCCCCAGTCTGTCGATCAGCTTGCCCCACATGGGCGCCGCCAGCATGCGCACGGCGGCCACCGCCGCGAGATGCACGGACATGAGCAGGAAGCTCATCTTCAGGTTCTGCAAACTGAAGAAGGAGTAGAAGGGCGCGGACAGGCCCACCGCCGCGTTCCAGAACGTCTGGTACACGAGCACCCGGCGCGCCCGCTCGTCGCGCAGCGGCACCAGCGCCACGCGCAAGTCCAGCTTCGGCTTCTCCCGGGTGCCGGGGGGCGCCGGATCATGCTGCCGCGCCATCAGCACCGTGCACACGATGCCCGCCGCGCACGACACCGCCGCCAAGAGGGGCAGCGCCGGACCCACGCCCGCCGCCGGCCGCAGCCGGTCCATCACCACGCCCGCCACCAGCGAGGCGATGAGGTTGCTCAACGTGCACAGCGCCGTGCGCCGGCCGAAGAAGCGCCCGCGGATGGACTCGGGCACCAGCTCGCCCATCCACGCCACCCAGGCGTTGTTGCCGATGACGCCCAGCACCGCCCACAGCCCCGCCACCGAGAGCAGCAGCCGCTGCTGGCCCACCAGCGACAGGGGCAGCCACGGCAGCGCGCACAGCGCCAGCATCATCAGCCGGGAGAAGAGCACCACCGAGAGCGCCATGCGCCGGTGGCCGAAGGTGGACGTCAACCACGCCGCCGGGAACTGCACGAACTGGGCGAAGAAGGGCAGGGCGGTCATCATCCCCACCTGGAAGGGCCCGAGCCCCAGCGCCAGCGCCCACGCGGTGAGCGCCGTGGAGCCCGCGCCCGCCGTCACCACCTCCGCCATGATGCCCTCGGCCACCGAGGCCCGGAGCGAGCGGCGCAGGCGGCGGCGCCCCTTGAGGCTCGCGGGCACGTGGGCCGTGGTGCTCGTGGAGGGGGCGCTCGCGAGGGGTGCGGAGCCGGGCCGGGCGAACGGCACCACGGAGGCGAGGGCGGCCAGACTGCGCAGGACGTGACGGTGCAGGACGGCGAGAGGCACGCGCCTGTCTCTACCCGACCCCTCCCACCCACTCCAACCAGCCCCCCCGGGCCCGCCTGCTCCAGGGCCGAGTGTGCTCCTCCCACCCCCACACCGGCCCCCCGACCCGCCCGTGACCACAGGAAGCTGGTGCGGTTCATGCGGTCTTGAACTATATGAACGCCCCGGAGGAGAGGGGTACATGGAACTGGCGCGTGAGCTGGCGGACTTTCTGGGGAGCGTGGAGCAGCGGCTGGGCACCATGCTGGACGACGGGGACGCGGGACCGGACACCCAGGGAGACACGTTGATGGAGGCCGCGCGCCACCTGTGCCTGGGCGCCGGCGGCAAGCGGGCCCGGCCCCTGCTGGTGCGCCTCTTCGGCGGCGTGTTCGGCGTTCCCCCCGAGAAGCTGCTCGACGTGGCCGTGGCCGCGGAGATGATCCACTCCTCCAGCCTCCTGCACGACGACGTGGTGGACGCCGGCATGTTCCGCCGCTCCCGGCCCACGGTGAACGCGCGTTGGGGCAACATCGTCGCGGTGATGAGCGGCGACCTCATCCTCTCCACCGCGCTCTTCCGCCTGAGCCACCTGGACCCGCGCCTCACCCAGAGCGCGCTCGCGGTGGTGATGGAGATGTCGCGCGCGGCCATCGCCGAGGTGGAGTCGCGCGGCAACCTGGAGCTGTCGCTCGAGCGGCTGCGCTACGTGGCCGAGGGCAAGACGGGCTCGCTCTTCGGCTGGTGCGGCCATGCCGCCGCCACGCTCGCCGGCCAGCCCGAGGCCGCCCAGCGCTTCGACGCCTTCGGCCGCCGGCTCGGCGTGGCCTTCCAGATCGCCGACGACATCCGCGACGTGCTCGGCACCGACCCCGGCAAGCCGCGCTACGCGGACATGCTCTCCGGCACGCCTTCTCTGCCCATCCTCCTGGCCGTGGCGCGCGATGGCTCCCTGCGCGGCAAGCTCAAGGACGCCTGGGCCTTCACCACCATCAACGCCGAGCGCACGCGCGCCCTCGGCGACGCCATCGAGCGCACCGACGCGGTGCCGCTGGCCGTCGAGCGGATGAACGCGGAGATCGCCTCCGCGCTGGAGGCGCTCGGGCCCTACGCGCACCAGGGCATGGGCACGGAGCTGGTGCGCTGGGCGCGCCAGCTCTCCGAGGGCATCACCGCCCAGGCCGAGGCCCGGAGCCGGGCGGCATGAAGGGCTACCTGTGGACGGGTGGCGAGACGGGCCGCGGTGGGCCGCCCGTCTCCGGGCACCTGGCTCCCTGGGAGGCCGTCGCCACGGACGCGGTGGGCAACGTCATCGAGTTCTGGGGCTTCAAGCGCAACCAGGGCCGGGTGTGGGCGCTGCTCTACCTGCGCGGCGAGCCCCTCACCGCGGGCGAGCTGGAGCGCGAGCTGGAGCTGTCCAAGGGCGGGGTGTCCATGCTGCTGCGCGATCTGGAGCGCTGGGGCGTGGTGCGGCGGGTGCGCTCGCCCCAGGACAGCGCCTGGCGCTACGCGGCCGAGACGGATCTCATCCGCATGGTGTCGCACGTGGTGGAGGAGCGCGAGGCGTCCTTCATCGCCCGCATCCGCGCGGACCTCGTCGAGGCGCGCCGGCTCGCCGACGCGCAGGGCCTGGTGCCCGCGGAGCGGCTGGCGCGGCTGGAGAAGATGGCCACGCTGGCCGAGCGCGTGGAGCGCGCGCTGCGCCTGTTCATCAAGACGGCGCGGCTGGACGTGGGCGGAATCCTCGGCGCGCTGCGCGAGGAGTCGAACCGGTAGCCAGTCGGGAGAAGGGGTACCCCATGGACTCGCATTACGATCAGGTGATGAAGGCGCGCAACGCGGCGGACACCGGGGCCACCCGGCTGTACTTTGCCTACTCCACCATCCTGGACCGGGCCGCGTTCCTGGAGTGGAGGGATCAGCACAGCTACGGCTTCTTCGAGCTGCCCGAGGGCCGGCTGGCCGAGGCGCTGGACGTGGACCTGGTCTACGACTTCCCCTCGCGGTGGTGGGGAGGGCGGGTGGCGGGGCTGACGGACGCGGCGGGGCGGAGCGTGTTCGGGCGGCTGTTCGAGATTGGGGGCAAGGACTGGCCCATCATCCAGCACAAGGAGGGGGCGGTGACGGGGATGTGCGTGGAGCGCGAGGTGCGCGTGCGCGTGGAGGGCCAGGAGGTGAAGGCCACGGCGTTCGTGACGTCGCCCCGGCGCGCGTCCACGGAGGGGCCGGTGAGCCCGCGCTTCATCGAGGCGCTGGTGCGCGGCGCGAAGAGCGCGGGCCTGCCCGCCGAGTACATCGAGCGCCTGGCCCGCGGGCCCTGACACCGTGTCCTCGCCACGACCCGGCTCGTCCTGGGCTCGGGCGCGTATGCCCGCCTGGCATCTGCTCGCCGTTCTGTCCGCCGCGCCCTTCTGCCTTTCCTGTTCCTCCGCACATCTGACCGGCGCGCGCTCTCGATTCAACCAGTCCTGTGGCGCTGGATGCGCCGCTCCAGTCAACTCGAGCACCGGAGAGTTGCTCGCGCCGACGACGGTCAGGTTGGGCATGGGGGTGGAGAGAGTCAATCAAGCCAAGGAGGTACTCCAAGGCTTCATCACCGTCTCCAGGTTTCTGGACGCGGCGGAGAAAGCGGCCGTCGAGAAAATACTCTTGGAGTGCGTCAAGGAAGCCAACACAAAGGTGGACGAGGAGCTCTTTGGCAAGAACCGCTCCTTGCCGGACTCCGAATGTGACAAGGAGGCCGTCGTCAAAGAGAAGCCGGGAACCTCTTGGGCCCAGTACCTGGGGGAGCGCAAACACGCAGCCGCGTTCGACTGTATCCAGACCCGGCTCGCGGAAAGATTCCCCGATAACTTCTCCGTCGAGCCACGCCTTCGGAAAGATCCCTTCACCAAGGAGGTGATGCTGACCGACTGGCGCAAAGGCTCACTGAAGCCCGACCTCGTCATTCACTTCACTCGTAATGTCACCCGTATTCAGTGCATCTACGAGTTCAAGTTTCCGTGTGGCTACGAGGTCGCCAATCCCTGGACGTCATACGTCGACGTGCAAATGAAGCACTATCAAGGGCTCGACGGTCAGTGTCCCCCCGTGCTCGTCAGTCCCCAACGGGGTTTGCAGTACAACCGGTGAGCCGATGCGTGCGCCTTTCCCCAGAGTCAGAATCTCCGGGCCCATCACCCGGTCGTCGTGGACTCCCGAAGGGGGAACGGTCGAGACCGTCGAGCACCGTCTCCTCGTGAGAGATGTCTTTCGCATCGTCTTCTTCCTTCCCCACGATCATTTCGACCTCACGCCGGGGGTGTCCCACGCGCTCGACACCTACTTGCACGCGGTGCAGGGCTGTCCTGGCGCGCTCGCCGAATACAACTGCTGCTGGTGGCAGGCCTTCCCGCTAGGGGAAAGGGGATGGGCGCTCATTCGGGACACCTTGAAACCGAAGGCGCGCACGTTCTTCGAGGACTACCCCTCGCACAAGGCCCGTTCCGCGGAGAAGGATGGGGCAGATCCTTTCTTCATCCTCCACGGCGCACGAGAGAGCGGCTACTGCTTCGACTACCGTGCTCGCATTCCCTTCCGCGAAACACCTCCCAACTTCGTCAGTGTCCTCCGCGTCACGTTGCCAACGGAGTACCTGGAAGAGCAGGGTCCCGGTTTCATGCGTGAATGGGTCCTCGACATGGCCTCCCGACTCCCCTTCTCCTCGGGCCATGCCGGACTCGTACTGGATGTCTCGCCCGTGTGTATTGAATGCCCCCCGGACTTGCGTGCGCTGATGGCTCGCCATCCCGGCTTCGATCTGCGCAATGCCACCATTCATGACTTCATGGGCTCTCAGGTGGATGGAGTGCACTGGCTGAACTTCTTCGGACAGCCGATGCTCGGCGAGCTGGGTGGGGTTGCCGGCCTTCGTGCCCGGCTTTCGTCCCCCACCACCTCCGTTCAGGAGTGGGGCGAGGGGCGCGCCGTCGTGACGCTGGGCCCGTGGCCCGAAGCGGGGGACCTGCTCCAGGACGAGGTGCTCCCCGCGTACCGCGAGCTTGCTCGGGTGCTCGAACCCTGGCTCGAGCCTTTCGACCCGGGCTTCCTCTCCTGCTCGGCGCAGGCGGGTGACGAACCCGTGCTGCTCCAGTGGTGGAAGCGCTTCCTCGCCTGAGGGCCCCTGATCCAGAGGACAGGGTCCATGTTCAGTACTTCAGGAGTCATCCAGGAAGGCTGTACTCCGAGAGATGTTTCTCCTTCGCCCTGGTTTCCAGTCCGATGCCATCGTACTTAAGAGGCTGTAAGTAACTACGCTACAGCATCTCGATCATGGCGAATTCCAGGTCTTCCCGGGACAGTGAACTCGAAGCGATCCTCGAGAGGGTCCGGCACGTACGCAACTTCGACTTCCGCAACTACAAGCGCGCCACACTGCAACGGCGCGTGGACCGGCGGGTGGCCGCCACCGGGTGCCGCAACCGCGCCGCCTACCTGGCGCTGCTCGAGCGAGACCCCAACGAGGTCAACACCCTCGTCTCCTCCATGCTCATCAAGCTCACCACCTTCTTCCGGGACAAGGAGGTGTGGGTGGCGCTCGACAAGGTGCTCAAGGAGCTGCTCCAGCGGCGGCGGCCGGACCAGGAGCTGCGCATCTGGAGCGCCGGCTGCGCCACCGGCGAGGAGGCGTACTCCATCGCCATCCTCGTCGCCGAGGCGCTCGGTCCGGGCGCCGCGGGCGCGGAGCTCAAGGTGTTCGGCACGGACGTGGACGAGGCCGCCATCGCCTATGGCCGCCGCGGCATCTACACCCCGCAGCAGGTGGAAGGCGTCTCCAAGGAGCGGCTCGCCCGCTGGTTCGTGCGCACCGGCGAGGGCTTCACCGTGCGCAAGGAGATCCGCCGCTCGGTCGTCTTCGGGGTCAACAACCTCGTGTCCGACGCGCCCGTCTCGCGCATCGATCTCATCCTGTGCCGCAACGTCTTCATCTACCTCGACTCGGAGCTGCAGAAGCGGGTGCTGTCGCGCTTCCACTTCGCGCTGCGGCAGCAGGGCGCGCTGGTGCTGGGCCGCTCGGAGCTCATCCCCTTCGCCGCCCGGCTCTTCGAGCCCATCGACTTGAGCCGGCGCATCTACCGCAAGGATCTCCGGCAGGATCCTCCCGCGCTCCTGCGGCGTCCCGTCCCGGTGGACATGGCCCAGGAGGCGTCGCCGCCCTCCGAGGATCCCGCTCCCCAGGACAAGGACATCCAGCGCCATCTGCGCGAGGTGCTCAACTCCCAGCCCTGCCCCCTCATCGTCACGGACCTGGACGGCACCGTCACCCTCTGGAACCACGCGGCCGCGCGGCTGTGGAACCGGCACGACACCGAAGTGCTCGACCGCAAGCTGGCCGCCCTGAACCTGCCCGGCCTGACGCAGGAGCTGTTCGCCGAGCCGGCCATCCGGGTGCGCTCGGGCCGCTCCGAGAGCGAGACGGTGGATGGGACGATGGAGCTTCCCGGCCAGGAGCCGGTGGCGCTGCGCACCGTGGTGGTTCCCTTCCGGGGGGCCCGGGGGGAGGCCCAGGGCCTGGTGTACAGCTCACACGACGTCTCCTCCCTGCGCGGCCTGGAGCTGAGCCTCAAGCACGCCAACGAGGACCTGAACACCGTCAACCTGCGCCTGTCGACCTTCAACGAGGAGCTGCGCGCCTCCAACGAGGAGTTGGAGACGACGAACGAGGAGCTGCAGAGCGCCAACGAGGAGCTGCAGACGACGAACGAGGAGCTGCAGAGCACCAACGAGGAGCTGGAGACGACGAACGAGGAGCTGCAGAGCGCCAACGCGGAGATGGATGCCATCAACCGCGAGCTGGCCCACCGCACCGAGGAGCTGGACGCGCTCGGCTTCTGCCAGCGCACCATCATCCGCACCCTCGCCGTGGGCGTGCTGGTGCTCGATCCCCAGGGGAAGATCACCACCTGGAACCTCGCGGCCGAGCGGCTCTTGGGGCTCACCGAGCGCGAGGCGGTGGGGCAGGTGCTCTGGACCCTGCACGTCCCCGCCCTCAAGCGCTCGCTGCTGCAGCGCATCCGCCGCCACGTGGCCGAGAACCGCTCGCTGCGCCTGGAGGACGTCATCTACCAGTTGCCCCATGGGGGCCGCGGCGCCGCCACGGTGATCGTCACCCCGCTCAACAACGAGTCCCACGCGCTCGGCGCCGTCCTGCTCTTCGAGGACACCACCCGCGCCGCCGCGCTCGCCCAGGAGAACCGCGAACTCAAGGAGCGGCTGCGCAAATGAGTCCCCTCCGCCAGCCCGAGCGGTCCGCCGAGGCCCTCCTCGAGAAGTACCGGAACCTGCTGCGCAAGCACGAGGATCTGGTGCACCGGCTGGAGGCGCGCAACGCCGATCACATCTCCACCTGGAAGCTCTCCACCTGGGCCCTGGAGACGTCGGCCAGCGGGCTGGCGCTGGTGCGCGGGGGCGTGTTCCATGTGTCCAACCGCCGCTGGCTCGCCCTGGCCCAGACGCCCGGGCGCTGGTGCAGGCTCGGCGAGGAGGGCGAGGGGCCTCCGCACGTCCTGCGCGACGTGGCCCTGGCGGAGGCCCGGCTCACACTTGGCGAGACGGGCCCGCATGTCTCCCGCTACCGGTTGGAAGACGGTGAGCGGTTCCTGGAGCTGCGCACGGATCTCATCACCGCGGCTCCCCATGGGGCGCAGGTGCGGGTGCTCATCCAGGCGCTCGACATCACCGAGCAGGTACGCTCCGAGCAGGAGCTGGCCCAGGCCCGCGCGGCGCTCGCCGAGCAGGAGCACCTGCGGGGGCTCGGGGAGCTGGCCGCGGGGATCGTGCATGATCTCAACAACACCCTCAACGCCATGAGGCTGCGCCTGGAGCTCATCCAGCGCGACGCGGAGTTCGCCGAGCGCCAGCGGGGCAACCTGGATGCCCTGGTGCGCATCGTCAGCGATGCCGCCACGCGCCTGCAGCACCTCCAGGGCTTCGCGCGGCAGACCCCGGAGCCGCGGCCGAGCGAGCAGGTGCAACTGGCGCGCGTGGTGCACGAGGCGGTGGAGATCGCCCGCAGCGACATCGAGCACCGCGCGGCCCGGGAGGGCTTGTCCCTGCGCCTGGAGGTGGAGGTGCCGTCGCTGCCGCTCGTGAATGGCTCGGCCTCGGACCTGCGCTACGTGATCATCAACCTGCTGCTCAACGCGCGGGATGCCATGCCTCGGGGAGGCACCATCCGCGTGCACGGCCAGGCATGCTCCGCTCACGTGGTGCTCACCGTGGCGGACGAGGGCACGGGCATCCCTCCGGAGCACCTGCGCGCCATCTTCCGGCCCTTCTTCACCACCAAGGGCAGCAAGGGCACCGGCCTGGGTCTGTCCATGGCCTACGGCGTCGTCTCCCGGGCGGGCGGCACCATCACCGCGGACAACCGCCCAGGGGGAGGGGCCGTCTTCACCCTCACGTTTCCCCGCCTCGACCCGGAGAAAGCCGAAGCCCCGCGGCGCCGCGCCCCCGGCAAGAAGCGCGCGCCAGCGCGGCGGCCGTCCCGGCGCCGCTGAGGGGCTCACACGTCCATCAGCTTGGGTTCCTCCTCGTCGGGCAGCTCCTCGGGAGGGGGCCGGGCGGTGTTGTGCATCACCATCTGGCGCACCAGCTCGGCCTGTTCCTCGGTGGCCCGCGCGCGCTCCTCGTAGCGCCGGGCGGAGTGGCTATGGTTGCGCTCATGTGCGCGTGCCGCCATGCGGCGGGACAACGCGGCGCTCTCCTCCAGGGCACGCAGCGCGGCCCACAGCGCGCCATCCATCGCCGTCTGCTGGGTTACCGACAGGGCCTTGGCGGTGAAGCCGTGGCCCACGCGGCAGCGGTAGCGCAACAGCCCCTCCTCATCCATCTCGAAGAGCACCCCGCCACAATCCGGACAGGAGAAGAGCGAGGGACTTCCCGTGTCCCGGGGATTCGTATGAATACCACGTACCTCTCGCATGGCCGTGACCTCCTCTTCCAGGCGGAGTGAGGGTTTGGGGACCTCGTGTGGGGGGAGCGGAGCGGAGACCAGCCGGACCAGCAGAGCCCCCAGTTCCGCGAGCTTCACCTTGTGATCGACCTTCACGTACTCCAATGCGTTGCGCGGCATGTCCGGGCAATAGGCGTCCTCGGGATCCTGGACGACCGCCAGACCGCCTTGCGCCTTGATGGACATCAGGCCCGAGGTGCCACAGTCCAGGGCGCCCGTGAGCACCACGCCGATGACTCGCGGCCCGTAGGCCCGGGCCGCCGAGCGGAAGAGAGGATCCACCGCGGGCCGGTGGCCGTTCTCCCGGGGCCCGGAGTTCACCAGGACGCGGCCCGGCTCCACCAGGAGGTGGCGATCCGTGGGGGCCACGTAGATGCGGCCCGGCTCCAGCGGTGCCTCGGGCTTGGGGTGCAGGGCGGGCAGGGGGCCCGCGCGCGAGAGGATCTCCGGCAGCAGGCTGCGGTAGCCCGCGGACAGGTGCAGCACCACGAGCACGGCCCCGGGGAAGTCCTTGGGCAACTGAGCGACCAGATTCGTGAGCGCCTCGACCCCTCCCGCCGAGGCCCCGACGACCACGATGTCTCGATGCATGACCGGCTTGCGTGCCATGTGGATTCGTTCCCCTCGGGAGCCCGGCGTCTCAGTCAACCTAGGAATGCCCAGCACCCGCGTCCACCGGGGGGGGCAGGCAACCGGGCGTAGGCGATCCACTCCTCGTTCGCGGGAATCTTGGCCCTGGGGACGATGGCCTCGAGGGCGCGCCCGGTTCTCCGAGCGGGCGTGTGACGGCTCGGGTAGCGTGCGCACGGCCGCGTGCCTGAGGGCGCGCGGTCTTGTCTTCACCTGGGGGAGTCTCGTGCGACGTCAAGGTTCGACCCTGTTGTCATGGCTGACAGTGGGGCTGGTGTGGATGGTCTCGGGTTGCCGTCCGGAGGTGCCCAACACGCCCGTCACGGCGGGCGCGGCCCGGTTGGTGGCCCATCTCGAGCAGGAGCCGGCCCCGGCGGAAGTGGAGCGGGTCTCCGTCACGCTCTCGGCGGAAGGCCTGGAGCCACGCACCGTGGAGCTGGCGCGGGTGGAGGGCGGGTGGGGCGGGACGATGGAGGACATCCCCGCGGGGGACGCTCGCGCCTTCCATGCGGAGGCCTTTGGCGCGGGGGGCGCGAAGCTCTTCGTGGGTCAGACTCCGGACGTCACGATCGTGGCGGGACAGACGGCGCGGGTGGACATCACCCTGCGGCCGCTGCTGGGACCTCCGCCTCCCCGGCCTCCCGAGGTGGTGTCGGCCACGAACTCCGCCGACCGGGCGACCCCGGCGGGCACCCTCACGCTGCGCGTGGAGGCGAGGGATCCCCAGGGCAGTGCGCTCGGCTTCTCGTGGTCGGCGAGTCTGGGGACGCTGGGCACACCGGTCAACGGCGCCTCGGCGAGCGAGATCTCCTGGACGGCGCCCCCGTGCGTGTCCGCCGGGCAGACGCCGTCCATCACCGCCACGGTGAGCAACGCGCTGGGGCTGTCCACGTCCCGCGCCTTCTCCTTCGCCGGGCTGCCGGAGTGCTCGCGGCTCGAGCCCGGCTCGTGGAGCGCCATCACGGGGTTGAGCTGGGGCCGGGAGTCCTTCTCGGCGACGCTGCTGCCCTCGGGAGGGGTGCTGGTGATCGGCGGCGTGGCGACGCCGACCCATGCGCGGATGACGGAGGTGTACGAGCCGTCGCTGGGGGTCTCCCGGCTGACGGGCGCATTGAGCGAGTGGCGGGTCCGGCACACCGCCACCGTGCTGCCCTCGGGCAAGGTGCTGGTGGCGGGAGGCGGCACCGCCTCGGCCGAGCTGTACGATCCAACGACGGGCACGAGCACCCCGACGGGCGCCATGTCCGGGCCGCGCTCCTCGCACACGGCGACGCGGTTGCCCTCGGGCCAGGTGCTGGTGGTGGGAGGCTGGAACGGCTCCGCCCTCGCGACGGCGGAGCTGTATGAGCCGGCGACGGGCATGTGGAGACCGGTGCGTCCTCCGCTCAAGAGCCACGGGAGCCATACGGCGACGCTGCTGCCCTCGGGCCAGGTGCTGGTGGTGGGAGGGGATACCGCCTCGGCGGAGCTGTACGATCCGGCGGCGGACACATGGTCCTCCGCCGGGTCCATGCAGGAGGCCCGGATGAACCACGTGGCGGTGCCGCTGCCCTCGGGCAAGGTGTGGGTGACGGGGGGCCTGAGGGAGGCTTCTTTCGAGGCGGCTTCGGAGGTCTACGATCCGGCGACGGGCGCGTGGTCCGCGGCGGGGGAGCACCGCGACGGCATCGCGGCGGTGGTGCTGCCGTCGGGAAAGGTGTTGGTGCTGATCGAGGGGCGGGGAGCGGAGCTGTACGATCCGGCGACGGGGGCCTGGGCACCCACCGGCCCCATGGTGCGGACCCGCTATCGGCCCGCGATGACGTTGCTGCCCTCGGGGGAGGTGCTGGTGCTGGGTGGCGACAATGATCAGGCCATCGCGGAGCTGTACGATCCGGCGACGAACACCTGGCGCTCGCCGGCCTCCAAGACCCTGAACCGCACCCAGCACACGGCGACGCTGTTGCGCTCGGGCAAGGTGCTGGTCGCGGGCGGCGGCACTCCGGGGGGCGCGGTGGAGACGGCGGAGCTGTACGATCCGGCGACGAACGCCTGGTCCGTCACGGGCGGCATGCGCGTGCCCCGCCGCGAGCACACGGCGACGCTGTTGCGCTCGGGCAAGGTGCTGGTGGTAGGGGGCGCGGCCACGGGCGAGCCCCTGCGCCCGGCGGAGCTGTACGATCCGGTGACGGGCACGTGGTCCGCGGCGGCGGACCTGGAGACGGGCATTTCCGTGCCCCTGACTCCTGCGGCGGTGCTGTTGCCCTCGGGCAAGGTGCTGCTGGTGGCGGGGGTGCTGGCGGCGCTGTACGACCCGGAGGCGAACACCTGGGCGCCGACGGGAGGCCTGCGCTCGGATCACCAGACGCCCACGGCGACGCTGCTGCCCTCGGGCCAGGTGCTGGTGGTGGGCGGCGCGCCGTCCGCCACGGCGGAGCTGTACGATCCGGCGACGGGCACGTGGTCCACGGCGGCGGCTCCGGGCGAGGAGCGCTCGCGGCACACGGCGACGTTGTTGCCCTCGGGCAAGGTGCTGGTGGCCGGAGGCTCTCCCGTCGACACGGCGCGGCTCTATGATCCGGCGACGGACACGTGGAGCGCGGCGGGCAGGCTGCCCCTGCCGCCGCGCTCTGGCGCCACGGCGACGCTGTTGCGCTCGGGCAAGGTGCTGCTGGTGGGCGGGGATGACGGGCAGGGCGGGCGGCGGAGCAACCTGTACGACCCGGCCACCAATGTGTGGAGCGCCTCGGAGGACATCGGCTCTCAGCGCGCGTACCACACGGCGACGCTGCTGCCCTCGGGGCAGGTGCTGGTGGTAGGCGGCTACGCCGAGGGCTGGGCGCTGGGGATGCTCTACACGCCGTGAGTGGGGCGTCGTGGTGGGCCGGTCCGGGAGCACACGCTGGACCGGCGTCCCGCGCGGGCGCGTCAGGGCACGGTGAAGGTTTGTGCCACGCTCACGTAGCGAGTACTTGCTTGATAAGGACGTGCCCATGCGTCTGCGCGCTTGCTTCGCACTTGTGCTCTTTCTCTCCGCCTGCGTGACGTCGACGCCGAGCCCAAGAGCGCCCGCGGCCCGGAACCTGAGGCTCGCCAACCTCCAACGAGCGGCGACGCTGCCCTGGACGGATGGGGGGCAGTGCGCCGTCCGCGAGGCTTCCGAACCCTGGTCTGTGCTGGTGGAGAGGTGCTTTCAGGCCCTGGACCATGACCGGCTCGAGTTTCACGACCCCACGGGACGATGCTCGATTGCCTCAGCGGGTGCCGCTGCCGTGGGGCTCGGGGTCTGCGTCCTGGCGGCACCGGAACTCGTCGTGGGAGCGGTGATTGTGACGGGCGTCGTGGTGGTGGGCTTCGCCATCCAAGAAGCGTTGGATACCTATGCGGAGAAGAAGGGTCGTCCCCAGGTAAGGCCCGCGCCTGAAGCGCGCCCTGTGCCTGAAGCGCGCCCTGTGCCTGAAGCGCGCCCTGTGGCTGAAACGAAGCCCCTTCCGCAGGAACCCTCTTTGATACATACCCGCTCGAACTTCGAGACATTGTGATTAGAAAGAACGTGCGCGACTTCTTGATCGAGCGCGCGCTCGCGAGGGCGTGCGGATTTGACTTCCGGGTCGGTGTGCGAAGCGCAACGCACAAGGCCATGCTGGAACTCGAGGAATCGCAACTCCAGGGCGTTATCGTCCTCATGGATTGGTGTTGAAATGTCCGCCACACAAAAAGATCAGATATTCATGATCGTCTACGCGCCTGCGCTTACGGTCGATGATGGCCGTCCATTGGCTGTTGTTCATGGAATGGAACGCGCGGTCCCTGGCTTGCGCATCGGGCTCATGATTTCTGACGAGGGGCAACTCATCCCGTTACAGGATCGCGATGCACTCGTTGCCCGTGAGAGCAAACGCGGGGAATTTCCGACTCTGCGCAGCATCGATGACAACTTCCGAGTGAGAGTCATGGGGTGGGGGAAACCGGCGGAGATCTCCCCTGGCGGTCGGGCACAGTTTGAATTCCATGTGTCAGTGCCTCTGTCCGTGGACGGCATCGCGGCCGCGGCGGCTTTGCTAGAGGCCGTGGCGGAGGAATCACACGCGTTCTGGGGGCTCGCGACACCGTTCAACGCGGGGGTGGACATCGCACGCCAGACGAAGAATCGGCCCGACGACCGGGAGCCGCCTCCCCGTGGGCTCCCGATGATCAGGTCCCCGAGTGCCCTGCGCTCGCCTGAGATTCCGCATCGTCTGGGTTGGCTCAACTACTGGTCGGCTGCTGCCGCACGAGTCATCGGGTTTCCGGACTCCGCCCGCGACGCGGACCTGCTCTCTCTCTCTCGGCGTACCAAGACGGGTGGATGGGTGGTGCAGCTCACGGACGCACCGCTCGACCTGGACAACCCCGCCCACCTGGACGCGCTCAAGCGGACCTACGAGCACTTCCCGGAGATCGGCGGGCGCGCAGCCCCTTGAGGTCGGTACGGCTCGTGGGGTTTGCTGGCCGCGCCCATGGCCTGCACGCTCGCGGTACGTGAGCGGGGCGTCGCGGTGGGGCCGGTCCGGGAGGGCGCTCCGGACCGGCGTCCCGCGCGACGCAGGGCACGGTGAAGGTCTGCGCCACGCTCCAGCATTCCCCCTATCGGCGAGGAGGCACGTCTCATCGCGCGCATCCTGCCCTGTTATCAATGCATCTCGAATGACAGGAAGCGTGGCATGAAGCCGTGAGGCGCACAGCAGAAATCCTTGCGGCCCATGCTCGTTCGATGCGCATCGAACTTTATAAGGGGGCGGGCCGGTCCGGGAGCGCGCTCCGGACCGGCGTCCCGCGCGGGCGCGTCAGGGCACGGTGAAGGTTTGTGCCACGCTGGAGCGCCCACCGATCTCCGGGAAGTGCTCGTAGGCCCGTTTGAGCGTGTCCAGGTGCGCGGGGTTGTCCAGGTCAAGCGGCGCGTCCGTGAGCTGCACCACCCACCCTCCCGTCTCGGTACGCCGTGCACGTGACAGCAGCTCCGCGTCGCGGGCCGGGTCCGGGAAGCCGATGGCGTGTGCGGCAGCAGCCGACCAGTAGTTCAGCCACCCGAGACGATGCGGAATCTCCGGCGAGCGCAGGGCACTCGGGGACTTGATCATCGGGAGCCCACGCGGAGGCGGCTCCTGGTCGTCGGGCCGATTCTTCGTCTGGCGCGCGATGTCCACCCCCGCGCTGACCGGCGTCGCGTGCCCCCAGAACGCGCGTGCATTCTCCGCTACGGCTTCCAGCAAAGCCGCCGCGGCCGCGATGCCGTCCGCGGACAGAGGCAACGCCACATGGAATTCAAACTGAGCCCGACCCCCAGGACAAAGCCCCGCCGGGATTCCCCATCCCGTGACGCTCACTCGGAAGTCGTTATCGGTGCTGCGCAGCGGCGGCATTTCCCCGCGACTGCTCTCTCGGGCGACGAATGCGTCGCGATCTGGCAACGGGATGAGCTGCCCTTCGTCGGAAATCATCAACCCGATGCGCAAGCCAGGGACCGCGCGTTCCATTCCATGAACAACAGCCAAAGGGCGGCCATCATCCCCTGAGAGCGCGGGCGCGTAGACGATCAAGCCGATCTGATTTCTTTGCGTGGCAGGCATTTCAGCACCAATCCATGAGGACGATAACGCCCATGAGTCGCGGTTCGTCGGTTTCCAGCATGGTCTTGTGAGTGGCGCTTCGCACGCCGACCCGGAAGTCAAATCCGCACGCCCTCGCAAGCTCGCGCTCGATCAGGAAGTCGCGCACATTCTTTCTAATCACAATGTCTTGAAGTTCGATCGGGTATGTATCGAAATTGTCGGTCTTCACCTCCCAAAGCATGCCCGCGACAACTTGCAGCGCGTCGAAGGCCTTGCCGTTGACAAGTGCGTTGGCACCACGGTAGGCGTTGAACGGAATCCCATCAGCACACTTGTTGTGCAGCCTGTTTCCACCCTTGGGCGGCACCCGTAGGGGCTTGCACTCCGGGCGGCGCTCTCGCTCCGAGAGCTCGGGCGGTAACGGGGGCGGCCAGTCCTCGCTGCTCCCTGGTTCTGGCTTGGGCCTTTGTTTTGGCGAGGGTTCTTGCGGAGGGGGCTTCGTTTCAGACACAGGGCGCGCTTCAGGCGCGGGCCTTACCTGGGGACGACCCTTCTTCTCCGCGTAGGTCTCCAACGCTTCTTGGATGGCGAAGCCCACCACCACAACGCCCGTCACAATCACCGCTCCCACGACGAGTTCCGGTGCCGCCAGGACGCAGACCCCGAGCCCCACGGCAGCGGCACCCGCGGAGGCAATCGAGCATCGTCCCGTGGGGTCGTGAAACTCGAGCCGGTCATGGTCCAGGGCCTGAAAGCACCTCTCCACCAACACGGGCCAGGGCTCGGTAGCCTCCTGAACGGCGCACCGCCCCCCGTCCGTCCAGGGCAGCGTCGCCGCTCGTTGGAGGTTGGCGAGCTCCGGGGCTCGGGCCGCTGGCGCTCTTGGGCTCGGCGCTGACGTCGCGCAGGCGGAGACATGGAGCAGAAGTGCGATGCACGCTCGAAAACGCATGGCGACGGCCTCTACCACGAAGGCCCTTCCCTCCTGACACGCCGTGAGCGGGGCGTCGCGGTGGGCCGGTCCGGGAGCACACGCCGGACCGGCGTCCCGCGCGGGCGCGTCAGGGCACGGTGAAGGTTTGTGCCACGCTCCAGCCGCCCGCGTTGCCCAGGGAGTTGACCGCGCGGACGCGCCAGACGTGGCGGCCGGAGGTGGTGCTTCGCGTCACCTGGGTGGAGCTGCCCACTGACGTGATGACCCCATCCAGCCACAGCTCGTAGCGCGCGAGGGAGCCGCCCTGGGCGAGCGCGAGGGCGGGGGTCCACTGGTACGTCACCTGGGAGCCGGCGGGGGTGGCGCCGTTCAGGGGCGCCACCGCGTCCGGGATGGTGGGCTGGGTCATGGCGGCGCAGTTGGGCGGGGTGGTGCGATAGGGAATCTCACCGCGGATCATCTTGGTGGCCTGACCGGTGAAGCACAGGTAGGCATCCGAGGGCAGGCCCTGGTTGTCGCGGAAATGCGCCTGGGTGGGAGGCGTCGAGGACACCTTGAAGATCTGCGTGCCCTCGTCGATTTCATCGAACATGCCGAGGAACACCGAGGAGGCACCGATGGAGGCGGCGCGCGCGACCTGGCTCCACAGGAAGGCGCCGGATTGCCGGTTGTCGGCGCTGGGGTCCCAGACCTTGCCCGAGCGGTTGAAGTCGCTGCTACCTGGGTAGAGCTGCGGCACGTACATGACGCCGCGAGCGGCCAGCGCGGCCTGATCCGCGGCCCAGTAGGAGGAGTTGGGGACGTCTCCTGGATTGCTGCCGCTGTTGCCGGTGTTCCACGGCTGCCAGGCGCCCATGCGGTAGATGACCTGTTTCCACTCCTCGGGATAGGGCTCGATGTTCCAGTACCAGGCGCCGGCGCCTTCCACGAAGGCCTGGTAGGGGCCGGGGCCCTTGAAGATGTCGAGGATGGCGTGGGCGGTGGCGGGGCTGAAGCGGTCGCGGAAGAAGCCGAAGATGCCCACCACGGGCAGGCCGTTGTGGTGCAGGTAGCGCGAGTCCGACGTGAGCTTCAGGGTGTCCACCAGGTAGTGCCAGTCGCGGGTGATGGTGGAGACGAGCTCGGACTCGGGCGTGCCGGTCATGTCGTACTCGACGAAGAAGGTGCGCCCGGTGAGGTTGGCGGCGGCGCGCACGTGGCTGAGCACCCGCAGGGTGGGCAGGTCCGGGCTCGCGCCGGGGAGGAAGCGCTGCACGGCCACGCCGTCGATGCCGTGGGCCTCCATCCACTGGAAGTGCCGCAGCACCGTGCGGGCGTTGTTGGCGCTGAACAGGGTGGCGGCAGTGCCATCGGGGTTGGTGAAGCCGGTGGCGGCGTGGCGTTCGGCCGGGGTGTACTCGGTCATGTCGGGCCAGTAGTCCACGGCGATCTTCGAGGGGCTCATGACGCCGCCCCAGTCGGGGATGTAGTGCTGCCAGCCCGTGTTGTCGTCGTCGCCCGGGGTGCGGAACCAGCCCTGGTAGCCGCACAGGAGCTTGCCCTTGAGCGTGGTGGCATCCACCGGCGTCCCTCCGGCATACGTGGGCCCGGTGTAGGGCCCGAGGAAGGCCGTCAGTTGTTGATAGAGCGGGGTGGGCTGATCACTCACGCGCACCTGGACGATATGCAATTGCACGGGGCCGGGCTGGGTGAGGCGCAGGTCCGTGCCGCCGTTCTCGGCGTAGTGCAGATCCGCGTTGTCCAGACGGAAGACGGCCGTCTTGTAGGCGCCGGAGCCGAGCACGCTGTTGCCGACGGCGAAGCCGGCGAATTGGAAGTCATTGCCCACGGCGTTGTACTGGGTGCCGAAGTTGCCCGAGCCGCCGATGTCCTTGAAGTCGACTTCCATGTACAGCGTGGCGCCGCGGGTGAAGTTCACGCCCGCGGGCCGCTTGAAGTACATCAATCCCGTGTAGTTGCCGCCGCCGAGATTCTGGCCCTGGTAGACGGTCTTCCCATCCAGGCTGATGGTGTTGAAGACGCCGTCGGAGCCCGACCAGGCCGTCATGACCGTGCTCACGGCCCCGGCCCGCCCGGGCAGAAGGGTGAGGCACACGAGGCACGCGAGCCAGGACCACGACAGCAGCCGTGGTCCCCAGGTGCTGCGAGCCAGTCTATCCGTCATTTTTTCGTATTTCATGAATTATCGATGTAATATATGAAGTGCTGCTTTTCCAGCGATTCAGATCGACGCCCACACGTGGGTGGATTGAGAACCCAGGAGAAGCCCTCCGAGAGCCTTCTGCGGCGATGCTCTCAGGGGGGCGCAGGGGTCCTCGCGCTCCACCGCCGGGGTGAACCAGACATAGTCGTAGGGAAGGGGGTAGTCGTGGGGCTCGTGGGCCTCGGGGTCCACTTCCACGAAGGCGAGACTCGCCACGTGGGTGCCGGGCTCGCGCCGCAGGATGTACGCGGGTACGCCCCGGTCCGTGCGCACATGGCCCGCCCCTGTGATGAGGATGCCCCCCGCCGCCGTGGCGCTGCCCAGCAGCAGATCCGCCATCTGTGCGTCCCGCGCCCGCTGGGCGAACGCCATGGGTCCGAGCAGGGACTCGGGCAGCTGGCCACAGTGTGACTCGCGCATCTCCTCGCGCGTTTCCCGCTCCTGCGCCTCGGGCACGGGCGCGTCCAGGCCGAGCCGGGCGCGGGTCTCCGGCGCCAGGGCTCCGGGACCTTCCTTCACCAGCCGCCGCACCTCGGGACGCGGCAGGTTGGCGCCCACGCGCGGCAAGTCGCGCTCCAGGCCCACGGCGAAGAGCGGTCGGTAGAGAGCCCAATCCGGCCAGCCACTGTGCTCCAAGTCCACCGCGCGCGCGAGGGCGTCGGGGTCTCCCGGCGAGCGCTGGCGCGTCTCGTCGATGAGTGGCTGCTGCCCGGCATCCAGCATCTCGAAGGCGAGCGCGGGCTGGCGGCCGGAGGCGGTGAGGGCGCGCACGCGCTCGGCCTGGAGGTGGTGGTGGTCCACGTTGTCGTGCTTCTCCCCGAGCAGGACGAAGCGCGCCCCGCCGAGTGCCGCGTCGAGCGCCTCTGGCGTGAGCCACTGGCCCGCCCGGGCGTCTCAGATCCGCCCCACGAGCGGATGGTCCCAGTACAGGGGACTCTTCCATTGCTCGGGGGCGGGGGCGGACGAAGCCCCCGGGCGGGCGAGGTGGACGCGGTACAGCCCCCGAGCCATGGGAGCGCGAGCGACAGCGAGAGAGCGAGAATGGAGCGCATGACGGGGCAGTGAGCCATGGGCCCGGGGACGAGGGCCATGCCCCATGCGCGGGGGCGCTCAGCGCCGGACACACCCTGTTCCATGGGGGGCGCGCTAGAGGAGTGGGCCTGTTGGCTCCGTGGTGGCGTCAGCCTCAACACCACTCGGCCTGGGTTGACTCTTGCGCCGGCGCCAAGCTCACACCTGCCAAGTGGACGTACCCGCTCCACACCGCCTACTGTGGAGCCATGAAGGATCTGTTTCCCGGCTACTATCGTCCGACCCAGGAAGAGTTCGACGACCTCTGGAAGAAGGCCACGTTCGTCTTCGACTCGAGCGTCCTGCTCCACGTGCACCGGCGGAACAAGAAGACGAGGAGGGCCATGCTCGACACGTTCAAGAAGCTAGGTGATCGGCTCTGGCTTCCCTATGAGATTGCCGCCGAGTACCAGCGGAACAAGCTCAAGGTGGCACACAGTCCCGTGGACAGCTGCACCCCGCTCCTCGAGGGGCTGACGAAACTCAAGGAGCAGTTGAAGTCGCGCGACCTGCGCGAGCACCCGTTTCTCGACGCTGAGGCTCTGGCGAAGGGGCTCGACCAGCTTTCTGAGCAAGTCACGAAGGCCCAGGGCAGCAGCCGGAGTGTCTCTCTCGATGATGAAGAGAGCATCGAGCTCGCATCCCTCCTTCGTGGACGGATTGGCGAGCCGTACTCCGGGGATGCGCGAACCAACAAGCTCAAGGATGCGAAAGCCCGCGCCGAGAAAAAGATTCCTCCTGGCTTCAAGGATTTCGACAGCAAGAAGGATGAGGACCTCGCTGGAGGCGACGCGCTCATCTGGTTCAAGCTGTTGGAGCGCGCGAAGGAAAAGCAGTGCCCCATCATCCTGGTCACCGAAGACCAGAAGGAAGACTGGTGGCTGTCCTTCCAGGGCCGCATACACGGCCCTCGCCCCGAACTCGGGCAGGAGATGTGGCGCGAGGCCCAGCAACGCTTCTACATGTACACGTTGTCGAGCTTCCTTGAACTCGTCGGCAGATACCTCGGCCAGCCCGTTCCGGCGGAGGTGGTCAAGGAAGTTAAGGAGCACGAGCAAGAACAGAAGGAACGCGTGATGCGACGGCCAACCGCTTCGCAATCACTGAATAAACAAGAGCAGAAGGCGCCAGTAAGGCGATATCCACTGTTGCACGGGCAAGTGCCTCGCGATGCCCTCTATATGCGCTTCAGAGAACTCTCGCTGAGGAAAGAGCGTATGCGGGAGGAGAGGGATATGTTGCTTCAGGACCTCGCAGCGCTCGATGCCAAGTTTATGGAAGACCCGTATTCGCCCGAAGGATTTGAAGACAGGCGAAGATATGAAGATCTCAAAGATCTCATCTCCAAGTTGAATAAAGAGATTGATCGCGCTGCAGGTGAGCTTCACATTTTTATGCGCGAACTGACTCGGATCCACCAGAGTTCATGAGACGTAGGCTCCCGTGCACGTATAGGAAGGACAGGAGCCCTGTTGAGGGTAGTGGGCGGGAGCAGAGCAGGAGGAGAGGTGTGCTGACGAGTACCCCATGAGCCGCCCGCCGGGCCGACGCAGAAGCGAGGGATTGCGTTACGGTGCGCCGCTCGCTGTCCACGGAGTACCTCTCCTGGGGGCTGTGTCAGGGCAGACCCTGCCGATCCTCGTCCACCCTGCCTTGCGCACGGGGCGGATGAGCGCGGCGGGGCCCACGACAGTGGATTCATCTGCCTCCCCCCGGCCTCCGCCGAGACGCTGGCCGCGCTGCTCCAGGCGGTGGCGGGCCAGGATGGAGCCAAGGCGCTGAGCCTCTATGCCGGGCTCGAAGAGCCGCGCGTCCTCAAGCAGCTCGAGCTCGCCCACCACCTGTTCGTGGGACAGACGGCGGTGACCCAGGGGCAGTACGCGCTGGCCGTGAAGGCGCTGGAGACCGCGGCGGACGTCGCGCCAGACGGCTCCGAGGCCTCCCGCGCGCTGGTGCTGCTGGCCCGCGTCTACGCCGAGCGGATGAAGGAGCCCGAGCGCGCCCGGAGCATCTACCAGTACGTCGTTCACCGGTATCCGGACACGGACGCCTTGAGGTTCGCCCGGAAGCACCTTCCGCCGGCTTCCTGACGAGCCGTGTTGCCGCGACGTTCAGTCGTGGGGCGTGCCTGGGCGTCTGGACGAGCGTCCTGTGGGCTCACCGAGAGGACGTTCGGCGTCACTTCGCAGCCGCGATGCACTCAATCTCCACGCGCGCGTTGAGCGCAAGCCCGTTCGTGCCCGTGCCCAGGGCGCTGCGAGCCGGCTTTGGCCCGGGGAAGAAGGTGACGTAGACCTCGTTCATCGCCTTCCACTCGCTCATGTCGGTGAGGAAGACGGTGCACTTGGCAATGCGGTCCATGCCGAGCCCACTGCGGGCGAGGATGGCGCGGATGTTCTCCAGGCACTGCCGCGTCTCCGCTTCAATCCCGCCGGAGACGAGCTGCCCGGAGGAATCGATGCCGATCTGACCGGAGAGGAAGAGGAGGTCGCCCGCGCGTACCGCCCGGGAGAAGGGCCCGAGCGGCGGCGCATCCGGGATGAACTCGAGGGTGGGGCGGGTGGGATTCGAGGCGCAGGCGGACGCGAGGAGGGTGAAGGCGAGGATCGCGGTACGGTGCATGACTGACTCCTGGATGGAGGTTGGAAAGAAGGGGAGCGGATTGCGCCATACTACGAAACGAAGCGGCCCACCCCCACCGCGATTTCGCGGGGAAGTGGGCCGTCCGTGTCAGGAGCGCTTCAGACCGTCAGGGCTTGGTCCAGGTGTAGGTCGGCGTGTCGTACTGCGCGCCGTTCTTGTTGTAGGTGTACGAGTAGGAGATCACCTTGCCCGAGCTCAGGCCGGTCACGGGCAGCTCCCAGCGGCCCGTGGTGTTGTTGAACGTCAGGGTGACGTTCTGCTGCGAGATGCCCGTATAGGCGTAGTGCACGATGACATAGGACGCCGTGAAGCCCGTGGGCTTGAACCACGTGGTCGCCTGGGTGGTGCTGTTGTTGTCCCACCCGTACGTCCACTCGGTGCCCGTGCCGCCCGTGCCGCCCGCCGCCTGCGTGGTGGCGCTCGCCGTGTTGCTGGAGGCCGAGACATTGCCCGCCGCGTCCCTCGCCTTGACGGTGTAGCTGTAGGCCGTCGAGGCCGTCAGGCCCGTGTCGCTGTACGACGTGGCGGTCGTGGTGCCCACCTGAGTGCCGCCGCGGTAGATGATGTAGCCCGTCACCCCCACGTTGTCCGTCGAGCCACTCCAGGTCAGGTTGATCTGGCTGCTCGAGGTGGCGGTGGCCGCCAGGTTCGAGGGCGCGGTGGGCGCCTGGGTGTCTCCCGTGGCCGCCTTCGTGGTGGCGCTGACGGAGGTGCTGGCGGCCGAGGTATTGCCCGCCGCATCACGCGCCCGGACCGTGAAGGAGTAGGTCGTGGAGGCCGCCAGGCCCGTGCTGCTGTACGACGTGGTGCCCGAGGAGCCCACGAGCGTGCCGTTGCGGTAGATGTCGTAGGCGGTCACGCCCACGTTGTCCGTCGAGGCGCTCCAGCTCAGGTTGATCTGGCTGCTCGAGGCGGCGGTGGCCGTCAGGCTCCCGGGCACGGTGGGCGCCTGGGTGTCGATCACCGGCGTCCCGGTGCCCGCGAACTCGTTGATGGTCTGACGCATCGCCTCCGCGGGGGCGTTGCTGTAGACCCGGCCCCCCTGGCCGTTGATGACGTGGGTGATTTCACTGCCGGCCATGCCGTTGAGCCAGATGGTGGTCATGTGGTGGATCTTGACGCCCGTGACGTTGGGCACCTCGATCGCGTTCTCCGACTTCACGGCCGCGTCGCGGAAGTAGGAGTACACGCCCACGCCCCACGCCTCGTGGCTCGTCACCGTGTCGGCGACCTTGTACGACGCGTAGCCGTTCACCGTGCCGTTCTTGCTCATCCACGAGCCCTGGTTGGGCACGTCATAGGGAATCTCGGACTGGTAGAAGTAGACCCGGCCACCGTTGCCGTTCCACAGCGTCTGGTACTCGTTGTGGTGCTCGTTGAACAGGCCGTACATCGTGACGTTGTTGCCGTTCACGACGAGGCCGTTCTTGGTGGGGTTGATGTTCCAGGCGGCGCCCTCGCCGTGGTCCGCGCGCCACAGCCACAGTTGGTCTCCCACCACGTTGTGGCTGTTGATCTTGATGCCCACGTCGTTCTTGCCCGCCGTCGGGCCCGCGGTGCGCACCGTCAGGTCATAGAGGAAGGTGGGGTTGGCCGAGTGGTTGGCCGAGCTGCCCGTGGGACCGACCTCCAGCAGGGAGGGCGAGTTGATGGCGCCGGCATCGATGATGAGCCCCGCGATCTTCACGCCGTCCACATCGGCCACGGAGATGGCCGGCTGACCGCTGGTGGGGATGAGGGAGGGGACACCCAGGCCGAGGATGATGGTGTCGGGTTTGGTGACCCGCAGCGTGTCGTTGAGCTGGTAGATGCCGGGCGTGAAGAGGATGTGCTTGCCGGCGCTCAGCGCCGAGTTGAGGCTGGCGGCGCTCGCCGTGGACGGCTGCGCGATGTAGAACTGATCGATGGAGATGGACGTGCCCGGCGTGGAGCCGGCGGCCCAGCTGGGACCCTGGGTATTGGTCTGCAGGGCGGGAACGAAGACGGCGTACTGGCCGGAGCTGGTGACGTAGAGGTAGGGCTTCTCACGGATGATGGGCGTGCGGTCCACCGTCGTGTAGGCATCCGTCGGGAAGTTGGCCTGGCTGGGCGCGTTGACGTCGCCCACGAAGACCATGTTCCACACGGCGTTGCCCCAGCTGCCCCACTTGCTGTTGCGCGCGAGCCACTGCTGCTGCGAGCCGGGGAGCACCTGGCCATCCACCACGGAGTCGGCCAGGAAGCCGCCGCTGGCCCAACCCCCGGCGCCCGTGCTGGGATCCACCTGGAAGAGCCACAGTCCGCCCGCGCTCTTGATGTGCATGCGGCGCAGGGGGGCGGCCTGGGACACGGCGATCGTGGTCGTGTTGTTGGTGGCGGCCGAGGCGTTGATCGAGAAGTTCTCGTAGGCGCGCCAGAAGTTGCAGGTCGCGTTCATGTTCGGCATCCAGTAGGCCGGAACGTTCACGCCACCGTTGATGAGCACGTCGTCGGGGTTCTGCCCGAGGCCCGCCACGTGGGTATAGAAGCCCACGTCGAAGAGGACGTTGTACGTTCCCGGCTTGAAGAGCAGCGCGTAGCGCTCGGTGCCGAACTGGTTGGACTCCATCTGCGTGAAGATGGAAGTGGCCTTGGCCTGGATGTCTGCGGCCGGCATGCTCGTGTCGAAGACGTAGACATTCGGGCCGAAGAGGGTGGTGTTCGCCGCGGAGACCGGCCCGGCATGGGCACTGCCTGGCAGGAGCGCGCAAAGGCCCGCCACGGCAGCCCAGGTGGAAACCATAGACGCTACGTTCTTCATCATTTCGATGCCTCCAGGAGAACCGTGGCTCCGGCTCGGATGTCGCGCTGTGTCAAACCCACGCGGCACACGTCGAGACGGGCTCGCATTCTCTGAGAGAGTATTAAAACTTAATTATCCAGGAAGTAAAGGCCGCTATTGAAAGCGCTTTCAACTTTTCCGGACATGTTGGCTGGAATGTTTGAACAGAGAGCGTCAGGGGAGGCGCGTGAAGTCGGCTCCGACCCAGCCAGGCAGTGATGACGCCCCGCGTAAAGCCATGCATCTGGCACTCGTCGGCGGGCGGCCCGCCCACGGGTGACAAGCGCTTTCAAGGGGCGGGTGGGGCCGTGGGCCCCGCGGTGACATGCTGCGTCATGGTTGGGGAGGTGTGTCAGCCACGCCTGCGCGTGGTGGACTCGCGCACGATGAGGTTCAGCGGGAGGTCCGGCAGGGAGACCTGTTGGCCGTTGATCATCCGCAGCATCGCCTCGCCCGCGGCATGGCCCACGTCGTACGCCGGCTGGCGCACGGTGGTGAGCGGCGGGGTGGTGTAGAGCGAGCTTGGCAGGTCATCGAAGCCAATCAGAGACACGTCCTCGGGGACGCGGATGGACTTGCTGTAGAGCGCCAGGCGGGCGCCGTAGGCCATCTGATCATTGGCGATGAACAGGGCGGTGAAGCTCTGGCGCGTCTCCAGCAACTGGTTGAGCGCCATCAGGCCACTGGCTTCGTGGAACTGGCCGAAGGCGATGAGCCGCTCGTCCACGGGCAGGCCCGCCTGGAGCAGCGCACGGCGGTAGCCCGCCAGGCGCTCCCGGGCATCGATGTTGTGCGCCGGCCCGGCGATGTGCGCGATACGGGTATGACCCAGTTCGATGAGGTACCAGGTGGCCTCGAAGGCGGCCTGCTCGTTGTTCAGCTGGATGCTGGTCACCCGGGGGCCTTGCAGGTGGCGCCCGGTGGTGACGAGCGGCAAGCGTTGCGAGGCGTTGAGCAGGGACGCGTCGTCCATCATGGAGTTGAGCAAGATGATGCCCTCGACACGGCGCGCGGCCAGCAACGCCATGCGCTCCACCTCCTTGGCCACGTTCTCATGGCCACTCACGAACAGCGGCGAGTAGCCTGCCTTGGCCAGGCTGTCCTCGATCCCCTTGAGTGTCTCGTTATAGAAGGGGCTCGCGATGTTTGGCGTGATCACCCCCACCGACATGGTGTGGCCGCGAGCCAGTCCCCGGGCGATCACATTGGGTTGATATTGGAGCTCCGCGATGGCCCGCTCCACGGCCCGGCGCTTGCTCTCGCGCACGCGGGCGGTCCCGTTGAGAATGCGCGACACCGTACTCGGCGAGACCCCCGCACGACGGGCAACGTCCTCCAGTGTCACCACGGGCGTTGAACTGCGCTCATCCATGCGGGGCTCATAACATCGCCCCGACAAAACCGTTAGGCACTTCGGGCGGAACCAAGGAGCGAGACCACGTGCCGTCGTGGCCCCGCTCACACCTCCGCCTCACGCGTGCGCGTGGAACTCGAGCACCTGTGCGATGCCTTGCCCCGCGAGACATGCCGCCAGCATCGGACCGAACTGGTTGACCATCCGCGGCTCGACAGCGAGCGATGAGCGAGGAGACGGCGACGTGGGGGGCGTTGCCGCCGCCGCGTTGCCGGTGAGGCGGGCTTGGACGCCGGGGTCCGGCCTCAGCCGGAGAAGGGCGAGAAGTTCACCACCACCTGGCGCTCGGGGAGGAAGGTGCGGCGCGCGAAGTCCTGCACGGCCTTACGAGGCAGGCGCTTGGGGAGGGACAGCAGCAGCGCCGGGTTGAGAGGGCCCGAGCGGGGTTGGGCCACCTCTCGCGCCAGCTCGCTTCCCCGTTGCAGATCATCATCCGCCTGCTGGGCGAATGCCCGCTGCACGTGCCGGTCCATCAGCTTCTCCTCCGCGGCCGTTGGAGGCTCGCTGCCCAGCCGCTCGAAGGCGAGCTGCATCCGCTCCGGCAGCGTGCTGGCGTTGAGCGACTCGCTGGCGGCCAGCGCCATCAGGAAGGTGTTGCCCCGCAGGGACATGCACCGCACCTGCATGCCCATCGTCACCGGCTCCTCGACGTGCAGCGAGCGCGTCAGCCGCAGCTCCAGCAGGGCCGCCACACGAGCACAGGCCCCCTTGTCCTTCGGAGCCACATGGTAGCCATACGCGATGAGGCTGAAGACGGCGCGCGTGCTCTGCTCGATGGGCAGCAGGGGCGGTGTCACCGGCGTGAGGGGGGACTCTCCGGGCAGGGAGGGGGGCAGCCGCACGGCCCGCTCGAGCATCCCGAGTACCTCCTCGCGCTTCACGCCCCCCGTGATGACGATGCTGGTGTTGGCCGGGGTGTAGTGCCGCGTGTAGAAGTCCGCCAGGTCCTTCCGGGAGATGCCGTTGAGCGTCTGCTGGGTGCCGAGGATGGAGCGCGAGCCCGTCCCCGCGAAGAGTGAGTCCTCGAGGTTCTCGTGGAAGCCCGGACCCTGGCCGAAGTCCTGGCTCTCGGTGCGGATGATCTCCACCTCGCGCTGCATCTGCCGCGGGTCGAGCTTGGGGCTGGTGACGATGCGCACGAGCTGGTCCGCCAGCGGCAGGAAGGACTCCGCCGGGGCCTGAAGCACATAGGTGGTGGAGTGGGCACTGGTGAAGCCGTTGAGCTCACCGCCAGCGGCCTTCACCGCCAGCTGGAAGTTCTCGCCCCGCACGTCGTAGGTGCCGTGGAAGATGACGTGCTCGAGCAGGTGCGCCAGCCCGTCCTTTCCCTCGGGATCCTTCTGTGCGCCGGCGCGCACCACGTAGTGCAACGAGGCCCAGGCTGCCTGGGGCCGCGGCGCGAGCACCAGCTCGCTCCCATCGGCGAGCTTCTCCACCGTGGGACGCAACGGGGCCCCCACCGCCGCCTTGCGGCCACGGGCCAGGGCCACGGAGGAGACGAGCACCAGGGCCAGCAGGACCCAGGCCCCGTGGGTTCGCAGGGGGTTCGTGCTCACTTCCGGCCCTCCAGGTCCGTGACGAAGTGGAGCTGGATGGAGGACTCCTCGCTCAGCCAGGCGGAAGCCACCTCGCGCAGGGCCTCGGGGGTGAGGGATTGGATGTGCGTGGGCAGCTCGGGGCCGTACCAGGCCGGACGCTGGCGGGCGGTCCGGAGCTCCTCGGCCACCCGGCGCGGGTCGCGGTCGGCCAGCCGCAGCCGGACGAGGGTGGATTGCTGGTGGCGTTCGAAGGTACCGGGCTCGAGCTGGCCCTGGAGCACCGCTTGCATCTCTTCACGCAGGAAGGGGCTCAGATCGATGCCCGAACCCTCCGCGGCCGGAAGGACGAGCGCGAGCACATCGAGCCGGGTGGTGAGCAGGGGCGTGGAGGAGAAGCTGTAGCCCACCGCGGAGTTGCGGAGCTGCTGGAAGAGCCGCTCCTCCAGCAACGACGCGAGGACGCGTGCCGCCGCCGCCTCGCGGGGCGTCTGGAGGTGGATGGGGTAGGCGAGGACCTGCACCTCGCGCGAGGCGAGCGCGCGGCGTTGGTAGGGCAGCTTGAGCTTGGGACGTGGGTGCTCGTGGACGGCACCGCCGCGCAAGCCGGACACGAGCTTGCGCAGTGCCTTCTCGTTGAAGCGCCCGGTGGCGATGACGGTGGCGTTGCACGGGGCCAGCATCCTGGACACGTGCTCGCGCACCGCGTCCAGGGGGATGCCCCGGGCGTTGTAGAGAGAGCCGATGTTGGGATCCTTGTAGCGGGAGTCCTCGATGAGGGTGCGCGCGAGCAGCAACTCCAACCACACCTCCGGGTCGAGCGGCTGCGGGTCGTTCGTGGCCCGCTCGAGCGTGGCTTCGAAGCGCCGGGGGTCGAGCTTGGGGGAGAGAATGGAGGTGAGCAGTGTGCGGGCGAGCGCGTCGAAGTCCTGGGGTGGGGCCGTGAGGGTGAAGCGGCTCTCGTGCAGCCCGGTGCGCATCTCGAGCGTGGCGGCGGCGCCGTACATGGCGGTCACCAGGGACTCGTAGGTGCCGCGCGAGTTGGCATGCAGCAGCGCATGCAGGGAGACGCGCGTGAGCCCGTTCACGTGCTTGTCATCCACGGCGCCCACGTTGAAGACGATGGTGAGCGTGGAGCGGTTCGCCTCGCGCGGGGCGAGCAGCAGCAGCGGGTGTTTGGGCGAGGGCTGGAAGCGCTCCACCTCGAAAGGCGCGGCGAGCACCGCGGGTGCCAGCAACAGGAGCGCCACCATGGCGGAGACCGGGAGCGAGAGGCGTGTGAAGCGCATGAAGCCGTGAGGCTGGAAATGGAAGGAAGGTCCAGGCAGGCTACCAGTGAATGGGGGATGACGTCCTGTGTGGCCCGTGGGCCGAGCCGCCCCCTCCTGCACGGATTGCCATGAGTACCGCGTCTTCTTCCTGTCCCTCCTGTCATCGTCCGCTTTCCCTCTATGAGGGGCGATGTTCCCGCTGTGGTGTCCTCCTGGCTGTGGAGGACGAAGGGAGCTCCGGGTTGGAGCTGGATCTGGACGGGGGATGGAAGGACCCATCCGTCCCGCCACCTCCTCCCAAGCTCGAGGTGAGGAAGACCACCGCCCCCGCGGTTCCTGTCGCGAAGCCGGCGGCGCTGGTCGAGGACGAGGAGCCGGTGGTGCATCGGGTCGCGCCCCGGGGACTGTTCGCCCTGGGCGTGCTGGGGCTGGTGGGGATGGGGGTCGTGCTGATCGCCCAGGCCGCGCTGCCGGAGCGCTTCCCCTCGTTGCTGGCGATGACCGTGTGGGTGCACGCGCTCACCGGGGCACCCTCGGACTTCTTTCCGGCCTCCGCGTGGGTGCTGGCAGTGCTGCCCTGGGGTCTGTTCGCGCTGGCCTTGTCCATGGGGTACCAGCTGGCACGGCGTGCCCGCGTGCCGTTCGAGCAGGACGCGGTGCAGTGGGTGGCACTCGCGCTCTTGCCGGGATTGAACCTGGTGGGCGGGCCGCTCGTGCTGGGCGAACTGGAGCTGACCGCCGAGTCCCAGGCGTCAGGGCTCCGTCTCCACTTGAGGGTGAAGACGGTGGTGGCCGTGGTGCTCCATGTGCTCGCGGTGGTGCTCGGGATTCGAGCGGCGCGTGATTCCGGGGAGTTCCTCCTCCTGGCGGCGCTGGCGGTGCGGGCGCTGTCGGTGGCGGCCTTCGCCGTGGTGCTGTTCGGCATGGGACGGGCACTCCTGGTGCTGATGCGCGCCAGTGAGGCGCTCGGGGCGTCGGGTGGAAAGGGACGGGGATGGGGCTCGGCGGCGCGCATGGGCGGGGCGAGGAGACCGCTCGTCACGGCGGCGTGGGCGGGGGCGCTAGGGGCCACGGTGGTGGCGATCTCGGGCGTGTGGTTCTCGCGGAGGGAGGCGAGGACCTGCGCGCCGGGAACGGAGCTGAGCCACACGGAGAGCTTCGAGGCGCGGCGGGTGAGCGCGTGCGTGTCGCCGGATGGACGCAAGCAGGGGGCGGAGCACGTGCGCGCTCCGAACGGACGGCTGCTGGAGCGCGGCGAGTACCGGGAGGGAAAGCGGCACGGCATCTTCCGCACGTGGAATGAGCAGGGCGTGTTGCTGGAGGAACTGTCCTACGCGGAGGGGCTGCCGGACGGGAAGTGGAAGCTGTACTGGCCGGACGGGCAGCGCGCGCTGGAGATGGGGTACGTGAAAGGCACGCTCGAGGGGGAGAACACCACGTACTACACGAACGGAAACCCGAGGTACCGGAGGACGTACCAGAAGGGCGTGGTGCACGGCCGGCACGCGAGGTGGTTCGAGTCGGGGCTGGTGGAGGTGGAGGGCGCGTTCAACCAGGGGAGGCCCTCGGGGTGGTGGGTGAGGCGGAACGCGGAGGGGAGGGTGGTGAAGCAGTGGAGCGAGGGCGGACTGAGCGCGGACGAAGAGACGGCGGGCGTGTCCGCCGTTTTCATGGGAGATGCCACGCTGGCCTCGTCACGGGTGACGGCCCCGTCCGACGTGGCCGAATTGCGAGCAGGTCATACACAGGAGTGGTGGCGGAAGCGGCTCACCCAGCTCAAGGACAAGGCGGAGAAGGACCCGAAGAGCGCGGCGCTTTATGCGCTCACATTGCAGCGGGCCCGGGCCAACGGCTTCGTGGTCCGCGAAAAGCCCGAGGGCGTGGAACTCGTGCTGGAGCCCGTGCACTGACGAGGCGCCCACTGCTGGGTGGCGTTGTCCTACTTCATCTGCGGGTCCCTTCGGTTGCAGTGAGCCGGATACAGCCAGTCACATCCCACTCGCACTTGAGGTGGACGAGCCGTTGCTCCTGGCGCGTGGCGCACATGAGCAACTGTTTGGCGTCCATGTGCAAGGACCACACTGGAGCGTGGCTTGGCTTTCAATCTATACAGCGTCCCGCGAAGAGTGGGTCTTCCACGGAAGGCCCGTATCAAACATCAACCGTGTATTTCGCGCACACACGCCGTGTAGGGTGATCCGTATGCAGTTTCTGAAGTCTGAACGCAGCATCCGTCTGATGAGCGCCCTTCTTCTGTTCACCACGCTGGGGTGTCAGGGAAATGAGAGCGATGGCGTTGGGGGCGAGGCGGAGTTCCAGGCCAGCACTCAGCAACTCGACTGCGGCGCCAGCCAGGTGCCGGTCCTGAGCGGCGCGACCACGTCTGGCGGCAGTGTGACGCGTTCGGGGGCCTATAGCTCGTCGTACGAGGCGTGGCAGGCGTTCGACGGCAACAGCTCGTCCATGTGGATTTCCCAGGTGGGGCAGACCCCGGCGTGGATTGGCTACGAGTGGCTGGATGCGCCCCGGACCATCACCCGCTACGCCATCACGTACGCCAATGGTTCCATCACCACGCGGGCCCCCAGGGACTGGACGCTCGAGGGGTGGAATGGCAGCGCGTGGGTCGTGGTCGATACCCGCACCGCGCAGGCCAACTGGCTGGGTTTCGAGCGGCGCGAGTACACGGTCACCACGCCTGGCAGCTACAGCAAGTACCGCGTGAACATCACCGACGACAACGACACCCGCACCGGCATCGAGACCATCTCCATCGGCCGGCTCGAGCTCTTCTATTGTGGGGAGTGCGTGACGCCCACCAGCCAGGTGCCGGTCCTGAGCGGCGCGACCACGTCTGGCGGCAGTGTGACGCGTTCGGGGGCCTATAGCTCGTCGTACGAGGCGTGGCAGGCGTTCGACGGCAACAGCTCGTCCATGTGGATTTCCCAGGTGGGGCAGACCCCGGCGTGGATTGGCTACGAGTGGCTGGATGCGCCCCGGACCATCACCCGCTACGCCATCACGTACGCCAATGGTTCCATCACCACGCGGGCCCCCAGGGACTGGACGCTCGAGGGGTGGAATGGCGGCGCGTGGGTCGTGGTCGATACCCGCACCGCGCAGGCCAATTGGCCGGGTTTCGAGCGGCGCGAGTACACGGTCACCACGCCTGGCAGCTACAGCAAGTACCGCGTGAACATCACCGACGACAACGACACCCGCACCGGCATCGAGACCATCTCCATGGGCCACCTCGATTTCCTCGGCTGCAAGTGAGGCCTCCTCCCCGCGTACGGGGATGATGCATCACCTGGGTGGAACAGCCTCGAAGCCCCGGGCGCCCTCTGGCGACCGGGGTTTTCTTTCTTCGTGGACGGCCACGAGCCGGGCCGTCAGGTCAGGTCGTGCAGATCCTTGCCGAGCGGAGGCGTGAGGCGGAACTCCGAGAAACGCACGCTCAGCCCCGCCCGCTCCGGCGTACAGCACATCGGTCCCACCTGGTAGGACGCTGCCTCCGGGAACGGCGCGAGCCGGACCAACGGCCACGTCTTGCCATCGGCCGACACCTGCAACCGCAGCACCCCCTTGGCCACCGTCGCGCGCATCCAGAACGAGCGGGAGTCGTGTGCATAGGGCCCCGTCGCCCAATCCGACTTGCCATTCGTCAGCACGCTGCTCAGCATCGCCTGGCCATCGGACATCTCGATGCCCGCCTTGACCCAGCGCCGGTTGTCGACGCGCACCATGATGCCGGCCTGGTCATACAACTGCTCATAGGCCGCCTCGACGCGAAGCTGCGCCGTGAAGCTGGCGCCCGTGCGAACACCCAGGAAATGGCCGGAGTCGCGCGTGAAGCCATAGTGCGTCTCACGCCAGAAGTCGGTCGACTTGTCCGTCGTCACCTCGAGGACGCCATCGGCCCGCTTCCATACCTTCGGTTCGTTCAACCAGATTCCGTCGTCCATCGTCGTTCCCGCTCCCTTGCCAGCCGATGGCGCGGCCACGGCCTTCTCGACGATCGTCGGCACCAGCAATGCACCCACACCCGCGCCGAGGATCGTCCTTCGTCCGAATCGCTTCGAGCCCATTCAATGCCTCCATGTCCGCGCACCGCCATCCCACTCGCGGTGCGCGTCTCTATACACCAGCCAATGGGCACGCTGCGCCTCAGTACGGAATCTGCGTGACCGCGAGACCGGGGCTCGACTCCCAGGACGTGACGTAGTTGTCCGGGGTGCGCCGCCACCACTGGCCCCACATCACGCCGGACGAGTTCCGGTACGCCCAGGCCGTGTTGGAGTTGTTGACCAGCCAGCTCTTGATGGACGCGTCATTGGCCGCGCCGGCCCACTTGCCCGCCCACCGCACGAAGATGCCCTTGAAGCCGGCGGTGTCACCGTGGCCCCCGTTGGCGTCGTACTCGTCATTGAGGATGTCGGCGATGTGCTGGCCCGTGAGGTTGCGGCGGGTCCAGTTCACCGCCAGCCCGGCCACATCGCGGTAGCTCGTGTTGCCCGTGGCCTGGTAGAGCAGCGTCGACGCGCCCGCGAAGGTGCCCTGGTTGTAGGTGAAGGCCCACCAGACCTTGTTGCCGTTGGCCTCGATGTGATCGGCCACCTGGCCGGTCGAGGGGTTGACCAGCGTGGCGCGCAGCCAGTTGAAGATCTGATCCGCCTGCGCCCGATAGCCCGTGTTCACCGTGTTGCGCGCGAGCAGCATCGCGGCGATGGCGGCCGGGCCATTCACGCACGCGTTCTTGGTCTTCTTGTCCGTGCGCCACCACAGGCCTCCGCCCAGCTGGCTGTCCCAAGCACGGTCCCAGATCTTGTTGAACTGCCATTGCGCCTGATCCAGGAACGGACGGTGGCCGGTGATCTCATAGCCGCGCGTCAGGGCGATGACCGCCCACATGACGTCGTCGTTGTACTCGTTCCACGACGCGAAGTCCGTGGTGCGGCTGACCACGTTGTTCAGCCCGTTGAGCAGGGAGAAGACGAGGTCGCGGTGGACCGGGTTGCGCGTGCGCTCATAGGCATCCTCGGCCGCCTCGATCTGCTCGCAGACCCGCCAGAAGTCGAACCGGCTCGGCGCGCCCCGGTTCGTGTCGACCACGTAGTAGCCGTTGCCGCCGTTCGCCACATAGAAGGCGTTGTTGTAGGAGTCGAACGCCAGGTTCTTCTCCGTCGGGCTGAGCGCGAGTGCACTGGGTGCGGACGCCACGACCACGGCCGCGACCAGGCCATTCAAGAGCCGCGAGTTCATGTAGGCTTCCTCCTTCGGTTGTCGGGACCTCCTAATCTGGAGGTTAAGTCCAACTAAACCATTTTTACCGGAAATAAAAGGGAAAGCGGCCTGGAAGGTCAGGAGGGTGCACACATCTCGTGAAGACAGCCAGGTAGCAGCCACAGCAGCCACTGCCTTGGCCCAACGCCCCGCGCTCTGGGGGGCCCCTGGGTACCTGCTGCACTCCCGGTGCCCGGGGGGCAGCGCGAGGTTTCATGGAGCGGAGGATGCGGGGGCCGGCGCGGGGCCGAGGTGCAGGTCGCCAGAGGGGGTTGCGGCGGTCAATCGGAGTGAGTCGGTGGCGGTCGCTTCCGAGCCGGCGCGAAGGGGAGCCGAGGCGGCGTAGCCTTGGGGCAGACGGGAGAGCCAGCCGCACTCGAGCCGCACTTTCGTCGCGGTGGGACGCGGGTAGGTGAGGGTGAAGACAACCTCTTCCTTGTCCTGGGAGAGCACGGCCTCGGTCTTCTTGGGTTCGAGGGGCCGATCGTTGACGCGGATGTGGCAGAGGCCTTTGGCGATGCGGTCGAAGTTCGCCTGGCGGGCGGCGAAATCAGCGGGCGCGAAATAGACGCGGGGGTTGGGGGTGAGGCCGGCGAGATGAGCGGCGACGGAGCGCGCGAGCAGCACGCGGAGCACGAGGGTGTCGGCGGTGGACTCGGTTTCGATCTCGGCGAGAAAAGGATCGTGGGCGTGCGCGGTGGAGGAGAGGCAGGTGCAGGCGAAGAGAACCAGGGCGAGGCGGCGGAGCATGGGGGAGTGGTTCAGGGGTGAGGGGTGAAGCGTTCGCCGACGAGGATGTCTTCGCGTTCGCCAGGCGTGAGCTCGGGGCTGGTACGGGCGTAGTGCTCGGCGGCGGCGGGATCGATGTCGCGCCATTCTCGGACGACGGTGCCGAGGGTGCGGGAGCGGAGGATGGGATCTCGGATGGCCTCGGCCCACGCGATGGCGAGCTCGGGCTGCGGGCCGATGAGGCCGGGATGCTGAGCGATGCGCGCGACGATGACATCGTCTTCGGGGGAAGAGGGAAGGGCCTCGACCCAGGCGATCGCGGCGGGGAGGTCGCGTTCGAGCCAGTGGCCGAGAGATGACTCCAAGGCGATGTTGCGCACCGCTCCCGGAGGCAGGTCGCTCGCATAGGCGGCGAGGGATGCGGGGTCGGCGGGAGCCCATTGCTGGACGACGGCGCTCCAGGCGATGTCGCGTGCCAGGGTGTCGGCGAGGGCGAGTGCCGCGTTGGCCGCGCCGCTTCGGTCTTGGCTCGCCCAGCGGCCAAAGAGGGTGGCGAGGGCGGGGCCGCGTTGATCCTCGGGCAGCGTGGCCGCGAGGCGGATGGCGGCGGCGTAGTCACCGCGTTCACCGGTGGCGAGGACAGTGGCGAAGTCAGGGATGGGCTGAGATGGGCGCTGTGGGGGCGCCGACAGGGAAAGGGCGTGGTCAGGTGGCGGAACAGGCCGCTCCGGCGAAAGCGGAGCGGGCGCAACAGGCCGCTCCGGCGAAAACGGAGCGGCCTGCCGGGAAGCCAAGGCTGGACGCCGGAGCGATAGGCCGCCTGCCAAGGGGATCGCCAGAGCGGCGAGCACGAGCAGGGCTCGGAGTGGCGGGGAGGTGCGCATGGCGTCGGGCCGGAGTTGCCGGGCTCAGGGGACGGAGAGGGAGTCGATGTTGGCGAGGCCCTGGCCGTTTGACTGGAGACGCACGGTGTTGGTGGCGCCGGCGTTGAGGCCAACGTTCACGTCGAGCGTGCTCCAGTTGGTCCACCCGCCCGTGGAGGGGAAGGTAATCGACTGGCTGACGCCGTTGACGGTGAGCTGGCCCGTGCGATTGGTGCCGCTGCCGTTGGCGAAGCGGAACCTCAGGGTGAGTGGGGTGGCGCCGCCACCAGCGCCGTTGACACGGGTCCACTCCACATAGCCGCCAGTGGTATTGAAATCGGCGAACCCGCTGCCCGTGTAGCCGGCCCGGTCGTTGGTGATGGAGGCGCCACCGCCGACGGTGGTGTTGAGCTCGGCTTGGAGTACGAGGGGCACGTAGCTGATGTTCGGTGTGGGGGGCGTGCTCATGCCATTGCCCAGGAAGTAGTCGGGCTGATGGGATTGCATGTAGCCCTTGACCGTCATCGCCATGCGGTAGGCGGGATTGTGCGCCAGGGTGTAGAGGCGGGTGGAGGTGGGGCTCTTGGTGTGGCAGATGATGAGCTGCGTGCCGTCGGC
Source organism: Cystobacter fuscus (assembly GCF_044360685.1). Lineage (GTDB taxonomy): Bacteria > Myxococcota > Myxococcia > Myxococcales > Myxococcaceae > Cystobacter > Cystobacter fuscus_C. Next base: position 5,672,372 of record NZ_CP043491.1, read on the forward strand.
GTTGGTGGAGATGATCTCCTCGCGCCAGTCGCCGATGATATCGCCGTAGAAGAAGGGCGCGCCGCGGTCGCCGGTGCGGCCAGCGACGCCGCTACTGGTGCTGCTGCCGACGGTGAAGAGGCGGCTGGTCCCACTGCTCACGGCATCCCATTTCTCCACTTTTCCGTCGTTGAGCGTCTCGCTCAGCACGTCGCCGTCCCACCAGATGCGGAAGTTCGGGTAGGGCGTGGTGGAGTTCACGACCGCGCCGGTGTCGATGCGGTGGTAGCCGTGGAAGGACCAGTACTCCATGCCGGGAGTGGAGGGGTCGATGTCGGCGACGACACCGCGGGCGGTGTCCTCGACATTCTCGCCGTAGTGGGGGCGGATCGTGGCGCCGGTGGCGGCGTCATAGACCAGGTAGAGCAGCTTGTTCGGGTTGTCCTGCTGGATCGCGAAGCCTTCGAGGCCCGGGCGCGAGGGGTTGAGATCCCCGATATGGAATCGGTCGCCGTGGACGACGTTGGGGTTGTCGAGGCCGACCTTGTAGCGCAAGGTGCCGTCGCCGTTGAGCACGTAGCCGCCATCGCAGACCTCGTCGGTGCCGTTGCGATCCACGTCGAAGATGCGGAACTGGTGGAAGTCGGCGAGCGCGCCCGTGCGCAGCCACTTCCACTTCTGGGTCAGGCTGTTGTTGGCGGCGAAGTCGTAGGCGAGCACCATGAGGTTGAAGCCGCCGGAACCGACGCGGTTCTTGAGCTTGGCGACGATGCTCGGTGTGGTGCCGTTGAGGTAGCCGATGCCGAGGTGGGCGGCCATGGGGCCGTCGGCGATGTAGTCCTTCGGGATGACGGCGCGGGCGCGCTCGGCGCCGGTGAGGCCGTTGATGACGGAGATGGCCTGTGCGTTGGTGCCGAGGCCGGAGAGGGTGGTGCCGTTGCCAAAGACGACGCCGTCGGCGGAGCGGAGGATGACCTCGGCGCGGCCGTCGCCGTCGAGGTCGTAGACCGTCACGCCGTCCCAATGGCCGACGTCGACCACGGAAGGACCCGGCTCGATGTTGTCACGGTCGAGGCTGCCGGGGCCGAGATCGATAACCCAGAGCGGGGTGCCGGTGCGGGTGTAGGCCTCGAGCTTCTGGGTGTCGGTGGCGAGGCTGGGCCGCCGGTCGAGGACGAAATCATACTCGCCATCACCGTCGAGGTCTCCGACCCAGACAAAGCCGACGCTGTGGTTGGGCAGGCCGCGGATGGGGATGCGATAGGCCATCTCAAACGAGCCGTTGGCGGGGAGGGTGTAGGGGATGCTCGGGGCCTGCTCGACGCCGCCGACGACGGGCCGGACGTAATAGGTGTAGGCGCTGGCCGAGGGTGCCGAGGTGTCCGTGTAGTTGCTGACCGTCAGCGGCGTCGCATTCACCTTCACCGCCGCGCCGCCATTGGTGGAGCGGTAGAGATTGTAGGTGGTGGATGCCGCGTCGAGGCCGAGGACGCGCCAGCTCACCCAGGTGGCGGTGGCGTTGTTACGGAGGGCGACGACGCCCCTGTCCAGTTTTTCCATCCTACGCTGGGCATGGGAAGCCTCGGGCAGGAGGGCCAGTGCCGCGAGGCAGACCAATAGTTTCTTGGGATTCATGTGGGGGCGGGGGAAAGCGAGGGAGGGGGGAAGCAGTCGCTCACCGAGGCGGGCCACTCGTTATAAGCTATGTGTGCAAATAAAGTAAAACATGAAAAACAAGATGAATCCCATGACCCATCCCATCTCGAAGCGCCTCCTCGTCCTCACGAGCCTGTTGTGGCTGAGCGCCTGTCAGACGACGCGCACGGTGACGCTGGTGGGGATGGCGGACTACCACTCGCACGCGCTGCCCATGTTCTCGGAAGGCGAGCCGGGGCAGGGCGGGGTGGCGCGGGCGATGGCCTACCTGCGCGCGGCCAGGGCCAGGCCGGACACGCTGGTGGTCTCCGGGGGCGACATGGTGAACCGGGGCGTGCCCACGTGGAGCGACGTGTACGGGTGCGTGGAGTGGCCGTGGTTCAACGGGGTGGTGGATGTGATGGCGCTCGGCAACCACGACCTGGACTACGGCGCCGAGGCCTTCGCGCGCTGCCGGGCCTCCATCACCTACCCGGTGCTCAGCGCCAACCTGCTCGGCGCGAACGGCCTGCCCTATTTCCAGGTGGACGGTCGTCCCTACGTGGTGCGTGAGGTGGGGGGTGTGCGCGTGGGGCTCTTCGCCGTGGCGGGGCCGGACATGCAGCATCTGGTGAAGCCCGAGCACCTGCCCGTGGGAACGCGGTGGACGGATGCGACGGCCACGGCGCGCGGCGTGGTGGACGCCTTGCGCAACCGGGAGCGCGTGGCCGCCGTGGTCCTCATCGGCCACCAGCAGCGCGAGGCCGACATGGCCCTGGCCCGGGCCGTGCCGGGAATCGATCTCATCCTCGGCTCGCACTCGCACGAGAAGGAAGGGCTGCGGCGGTTGCCGGGAACGGAGACGTACCTCGTGTCGCCCTACCAGTACCTCACCTACCTGTCCGAGGTGCGGCTGCGCTTCCAGGCCGGGCGGCTCGTGGGGGTGGAGGGGGGCCTGGTGAAGATGGATGCCTCGAAGCCGGAGGATCCGCGGACGGCGGCGGAGGTGGCGCGGTTGCAAGCGGCGCTCGTGGCGGAGCGCCCGGAGCTCTTCGTGGAGATGGGCCGAAGGGGGACGCCGCTGCGAGACGATGGCGTCACCACGGGCCCCTCCGAGGTGGGCACCTGGGCCACCGAGGTGTGGCGCCGGACGGTGGGGGCGCATGCTTTCTTCGCGACGGCCTCGACCTTCCGGGCGGGGCTGCCCTCGGGACCGGTGGTGGCGGAGACCTTCTTCGCGGCCTTCCCGTACCGCAACACGCTGGTGACGGCGCGGATGACGGGGGCCCAGATCCGGGAGTGGGTGGAGCTGAGCGAGTCCAAGCGAGGCTCGGATTCCTACAGTCAGTCCAGTGGGGTGCGCTACACGGTGCGCCAGGGCCGGGTGGAGGATCTGCGGGTGCTGGTGAACCCCGCGACGCCCGGGTCGGGCTTCGAGCCCGTGCGGCCCGAGCGCACCTACCGCGTGGCGACGACGGATTTCCAGGCGTTCGTGGCGCCGGGCTACAAGGAGGCCTGGGCCCGGGCGGCCTCGCCCCAGCGCACCGCGTGGGACTCGCAATCGCTGCTCGCGGGGGCGCTGTCCACGGACAGGCCCTGAGCCTCAGCGCCGGGCCGCGGGCGCGCCGCGGGTCAGTACTGCACGGTCGTGGTGTAGGCGAAGTGGTCGGAGCCATACTTCTCCAGGCGCTCGGCGGGACCGGTGCCGATGCCCTGGCGGACGTAGATCTGGTCGATGGGCACGCCGTCGACCCCCGCCGTCCGCAGGTGGTTCATCCCTGGGATGTCCTGCGAGAGCTGGCGGTTGAAGTCGCCCACCAGGACGACGGGCAGCCCCCGCGAGAGCAGTTCCGCGACGACCTCGCGCACCACGGCGTTGTGCGTCCGCCAGCGCTCCTGGCGCTCGGGGTGCTCACCGTTCCAGGCGCCGGAGATGTAATGGGTGTTGATGAACGCCAGCTTCGCACCGGTGTCCTTGTTCTTGAGCACCACCCAGTTCACGAATCGCGCGGGCGTCACCCCTTCATCCCCGCCGTGCGTGAGCCGGGAGCCATCTCCCGTCTTCTCGTACTTGTTCTTGCGCCACGAGATGGCGATCGAGTTGCGGGCGTCGAGCCGATTCGCGCCAGGACGGTAGTGGTCGTAGTACTCGAGCGCGCCGAGCTTGGAATGGCCTTCGTCGGTGTCCACCTCCTGCCAGCCGATGACGTCCGCGAGCGGCTTGAGGTTCGCGCTCCCGTGCAGGGTGTTGTGGGTCGCGATGGTGGTCGTCGTGACCGCGAGCGCCTCCACGCGCTTCGGGGGAGTGGAGGGCATGACTCCCAGGGAGAGGAGCAGACCGAGGACGGCCGACGACAGGATTTCGAGCATGGGGAACTCCTCCTGGGTGCCTCCTATCAGTTTTCCTGTTTAAAATGAATAGGCTGGTTTTGCTGTTTTATCGTGCCACCCGAAGTGTCTGGCTCGTTCTACGGAGTCCCGGCGCGCCTCCCCCCGAGGCGAGGCTGTCAGCCGCCCCGAGACTCAGCGCCGGGCCGCGGGCGGGAAGGGCTCGGCGTCGACGCGCACGCCCACGTACGAGGGGAAGCGGGGCACGCCGCCGTCGGTGAGCTCCTGATAGCGGAAGGTGATGAGGGTTCCCACCGCCGGTGGCTCCCGGCGCTCCTGGTCCGAGAAGCCCGTGCCGACGGAGAACCGGGTGCCGTCGCGCAGCTCCACCTCCAGCGCGCCCATCCGGCCCTTGTGCCGGCCGGCTCCGGCCACATGGCCCACGACGAGCGCTTCGTCGTCCTTGAAGCTCTTCACCTTGAGCAGCGTGGGCGAGCGCCCCGCTTCGTAGCGCGAGCCCGGCTGGCGGAGCATCAAGCCCTCGCCCCCGAGCGCCTCCACCCGGGCCAGCTCCGCGCGCAGGTGCGCCACGTCCCGGCACGGCTCGTGCGGCAACCACCTGGCATACGGGGGGGCCATGTCTTCCACGTAGCGCTGGCAGCGCGCGAGCCGCTCCTCGAAGGGCGCATCCACGCCCGGCGCGTCGAAGATGACGAAGGCCAGGGTCTTCCACGCGTCGCTGCGGTCCTGCCGCCGCACGACGCTCACCGTGTGCTGGAACTTGCGCTGCCCGCCGAACAGCTCGCCGTCGAGCGGGAAGTCGGGCAGCCGCGCGGTGAACCACTCGGGCGCGAGGAAGGGATTGCCCTGGCGTGACAGGAATTGCTTGCCGTCCCAGTACGCGCGCACCCCATCGAGCTTCTCGCTCATCCACCAGCCCGTCAGCTCGACGTCGTTCTCCCACGGGTGCGCGAGCAGCAGGGGAGGGGCGGTGACACCGGGAGCATCCGAATCGCCTTCCCGGGAGGGAAGGGGGGCCGACTCGGCGAGGGTGCCCAGCCGGGTGTTCTCGGCCTCATCGCCGCGCACCTTGCGCAGGTGTTTGCAGGTACGGCGCTCGATGCCCACCGACTGGTTGCGCCAGGCCGGGCAGGTGCACGAGTACACGCCGCCGGTGTTCTTCAAGATGTACGGCTTCTTCCCCGACCCCTTCACCTCGACCTGCTCGCCGTCCGCGATGTCCGCCACGATGTCCTCCCCACGTGAGGTGGCAAGCGTAGCCGCCCCGTCCGTCGTGAGCGGAGGACTTGTCTGGGCGATGCCGGGGAGCGACCTCGGACGTCAAGGCTCGACGGAGTGGGGTTCGGACGGTGCCTTCCTCACGGTCATGTGGGTGGATGTCTCGGCTTGCGCCTCGTTCGACTAGTTGGTAGATAGTCGGCATGAACGCCACGACAGCGGACCGCATCCTCGACGCAGCCCAGGCGATCATGATGGAGCGCGGGTACAGCGGCTTCAGCTACGCGGACATCGCGGAGGTCGTGAAGATCAGCAAGCCCACCATCCACCACCATTTTCCGAGCAAGGCGATGTTGGCGAGGGACGTGGTGGTGAGGTACCGCGAGAACATCCGCCTGTCGTTCACCCACCTTGGCCAGATGGTGCCCGACCCGCTCGGGCAGTTGAAGGCGTATGTCTCCTATTGGGAGACCTGCATCCGGGAGAAGACGACGCCCTTTTGTGTGTGCGCATTGCTCGCCGCCGAGATGCCGACGCTCCCCGAGGAGGTGGGGGCCGAGGTCCGGGACCATTTCCGAGAACTCGCGGGGTGGTTGGCCAAGACCCTGGAGGAAGGCCGGCGCCGGGGCAGTCTCGCTTTCGGGCGCACGGCCGCACTGGAAGCCGAACTCTTCATGGCCACGATCCATGGCGCCATGCTGGCCGCGCGAGCCTCGGGAGAGTGGATGGTCTTCAGCTCGGTGACGACCGAGGCGCTTCGCCTCCTCCAAACCAGGACCTGAGTCTCCGGGCAGCGCCTCGCCTGCTCCTTTCGTTTGTCCCGTCTGTCTATCAACTAGTCGGTAGAAGTCCATTCATCCCCGTTGTCCTCGAAGGAAAGCGCAATGAGCTCCTCCATGTCGACCCTTGGCCTCGTGCATACCGTGATCAGCGTCGTTCCCCTCGTCCTCGGAGTGCTCGCGTTCGCGCGTGACGGGCAGATCGATCCGCGCAACCGGATTGGCAAGCTGTACACGGCCACCATGGTGGCCTCCATCGTGACGTCCTTCGGCTTGTCGAGCCGGGGCGGTTTCAATCCGGGGCACGCGCTGGGCCTGCTGGCCCTGGGATTGATGCTGGCGGGAGCCGTGGCGGGGAAGATTCGAGGACTCGGGCGAGCCCTCCCCTATGTGCGCACGCTCACGTTCTCCGCGAGCTTCCTGCTTCTGCTGGTGCCTGGAGTCAACGAGACCCTGACCCGCCTGCCCGTCGGCCAACCCCTGGCCTCGGGTCCGGAGTCACCGCTCGTGCAGAGGAGCCTGCTCGGCTTGCTGCTCCTCTTCCTGTTGGGGTCGAGCTACCAGGTGTTCAAGCTGCGCGGGAGCGAGAGGGCCGTCTAGCTTCGAGTTCCGTTACCGGCGAGCCGGGAACGGACGAGTATTCCGCCCCCGTGAGCCCCGGAAGTTACGGGTCAACCGACGTTGGCGGCCTGGGTATCTCGCGCACGGGGACGTAGCACTTCCCGGCATGCTCGTGACGCCGACACTCAGTATGCGGAGGGCACACTCTACGGCTCCAGCTCCCTCTTGATGCGCTCTAGTACTCTGTTGGGACGTCCCATGAAGGCATCAAGCAGACGTCTTTCGACACCGTGCGATTCCCAAACAGTGGCTGGCTCGAGCCCAATGCATTCTTTTGGGGTCGCCTCTCTCGAATTGCCGATGCTATCGAAAATCGTACAGCGGCGGAGCGGTCCCACTTCCATTCTGAATTGAGTAATGGGTTGAGTCAGGTGCTCTTCAATCTCTCTCCATCCGATGAGTTCCCATGACTTCGAGTATGGAGAGCGGACCATAACCCTGAAAAGGATGGGCTTGGATGCGATCCTATCCAGGTCCGCGTCCGGTTCGGTGGTCCTGTAATTGTAGAAGGCTTCGAAATGCAATTCGAGAACCCTTCCATAGCCGAATGAGCCGTCTGGAAGGGGAATCCTCAAGAATGAACCTGGTTTATGCGTTGGCCGCATGTCCTAGTATCCTGTGTAACGGTGAAGTTCGCCCCAGCGAATCGTGGCGGCATCGTGAAAACGTCTGCCCCGCGGGTTGTCTTTTGCCACGGCGCGCACGACGTTCTCGGTTCGATGGGGTTTGCCAGTGTCGGACCGGGCGCCTCCACTGAAGTCTATCAGTTGCTGCTCTCTTCCGCGAATCCGACAATATGCTGGGTCATCATACCTCTGATCGTAGTCGATTCTGGCCAAGCGGCGAGTCCGGAGCCAGAAACCAAGCGCTGCTGCGCACAGTTGCGCACCTGTGGTTTCCCCATGCGACAAGCCCATCGCCTACGTATAGGAAGGGCAGGAGCCCTGTTGGGGGGAGGATGCGGTAGCAGAGCGGGACGTGAGGAGCGCTGACGGGAACCTCATGAGCCGCACGCCTGGCCGGTGCAGATGCGATTCAACTCCAGCAGACTCTCCTCCGGCCTCGGCTTCGACCCCGCTTGAGGAAGCCCTCTCGGTGTGGTGAGGGCTCCCTCGGGGAGAGGTTCTTCAGGGGGCCCAGGGGGCGACGACGTTCCAGGTCGAGTCGGGCGTTGAAGCCGCCGGCCGAATCCCAAGTGCTCCCGTAGCCCGAGGCCGTCCACACTGTCGATATGATGCAGGTAGCGGTTGGTGTAGCCCTCCGCCGTGGTCCTCACCCTCCAGGAGACGTCGGCCCCTGCTCCCCATGGCATTGAGCCCCGGAAGTTATGGGTCAACCGACGTTGGCGGCTTGGGTATCTCGCGCACGGGGACGTAGCACTTCCCGGCATGCTCGTAGAGCTGGCCACACGGAGGCCTACCCACCATCTCAAACCAGCACCCGCCGTTGATCTCCACCTGTCCGCCCGGAGGTGGCAAGCACGGAGGGGCCTGCTGCCGCTCCAGGCGCTTCGGGGGCATGGGCACGGCGATGGCGCCGCCGTCACGCGTCAGCCAATCGGTGGTGGTGTGCTCGGGTATGGGCCACTCCGGAGGGGGAGCGATGAGGATGGGCTCGGGGTGCAGCGCGAGCACTCCCCACAGAACGATGCTCACGGCGAGAGCCCCCAGCGCACGCGGAGGCCACGTGGCGGGCATGTGCCACACCGACCACGCCTTCCGCTCTCGAGTGGACTCGACCCGTAGCACCACTCGCAAGACCACAACGAAGGGCGCCGTGCTCCCTGTCTTCCACGCGCACGCGATGGAAAAGAGGATGAGCTTCAACCTGCTGAACCCGTGGTGCCTGGCGCCGATGAAGGCTCGGGCCCACTCCCGCCGTTTCTTGAGGGTCATGTTGGCGGGGTTACTAGCGCGTACCAAGAGAACGTGTCCACGGTCCACGCCCGCGGACGCCGACACTCAGTCTCGCAAGGGCGGGGGATTTCTCGTGCACACTCTACTGCTCCAACTCCCTCTTGATGCGCTCTAGTACTCTGTTGGGACGTCCCATGAAGGCATCAAGCAGACGTCTTTCGACACCGTGCGATTCCCAAACAGTGTCTGGCTCGAGCCCAATGCATTCTTTTGGGGAAGCCTCTCTCTCATTGCCAAGGTTATCGAAAATCGTACAGCGGCGGAGCGGTCCCACTTCCATGCTGAATTGGATAACGGGTTGAGTCAGGTGCTCTTCAATCTCTCTCCATCCGATGGGTTCCCATGACTTCGGATGTGGCTGGCGGACAGCAATCCTGAAAAGGATGGGCTTGGATGCGATCCTGTCCAGGTCCGCGTCCGGCTCGGTGGTCCTGTAATTGTAGAAGGCATCGAACAGCAATTCAAGAACTCTTCCATAACCGAAGGAGCCATCTGGAAGGGGAATTCTCAAGAATGAACCTGGTTTGCGCGTTGGCCGCATGCCCTAGTCTCCTGTGTAATGGTGAAGTTCGCCCCAGCGAATCGTGGTGGCGTCGTGAAAACGTTTGCCCCGTGGGTTGTCTTTTGCCACGGCGCGCACGACGTTCTCGGTTCGATAGGGTTTGCCAGTGTCGGACTGGGCGCCTCCACTGACGTCTATCAATTGCTGCTCTCTTCCTCGAATCCGCCAATAGGCTGGGTCATCATGCCTCTGTCCGTAGTCGATGGCAGCCCCAAGGTCGAATACATCAAGTCGCGCATCATCGAATGAAACACCGCTCGGATCTTTGTTCTCGTCAACATGATGATTCATGTCGCGGAGCTGAATGGCCCACCGTGCCTGGAGTCTGAGAGGCAGGCTGAGGTCAACGACCATGCTGGTCCGCCCAGAGTAGTAGAGGTTGGTTGCCCCATTGAGCTTCCTGTAGGTCGCATAGAGACGGCCGCGTTTCTTTTTGCTTTCCCTGGCGGATTCCGCATCTGGCCGTCCACTGGGAGGTGCGCGGGGAGAAGACACTGACTCAGGTCGGGGCGTGGGCGCGTTTGTCTCTACTGACACCGTGCCATCAGGCGACTGGTGAATGAGGAGCTCCATCTCGATGGTGGCCGGATGCGCAGCGCCCTTTGGGGGATACCGGCCTTGAATCCATCCAGAAACATCACCGAAGTGTGTGCCGTAGAACCTGTCCGCGATGTCGATGGGGGTCTGCTCCCCGTCCACAACCGCTTTGACGGTGAAGCAAAGCAGCAGAACACTGCCCGCGGCCACGACGACCGCGCCGCCCGTGACCAGAGCTTCTCCTGCCGCAGCGCCAGTGCCTGCTCCTGCCGCGGTCGTGCCGCCTTGCGGCACCGGGCGGAGCATACTGCGGGGGACCCCATCTCCAGCGCCACCGCCAGGAAGCCCTCTCAGCGGTGGTGGGGAAGGGGGAAGTGGAGCCGTCGGCGAACTCGCACCCGGCGCAGGCACGGCGGCAGATGCTCCACCGTGTTCTGCCGGCTCAAAGTCGCTGCTCGGGACGTAGACGCAGTACCTTGTCTTTCCAGTGGCAGGGAGAACGCTCCGGGAGGCGCTACTACACCCCACGAGCAACATACATGTCAGCAGCGCTACCCCTCTTGGCACCCAGCGCCTCCCTGGTATGGGCTCCGCTCGCGAGGAGCCCCACGCGGGATTACAGGGAGGCTGGGCGGCCAAGTCAACCAAGGGACAGCGAACGTGAGGGGCGGATCGGCTGGCACGACCTGGAGGCGGCGATGTTGCCCGTCAGGCTCCGGCCATGGCGTTGGGCAGCACCTGGGTGCGCGCCCCAGTCCCGGACCCACCGGGGGCCTTCCCCGTCGCACTAAACGCTGGGGAAATGTTACGGCCGGGTGCATCGGCATGTTCACCAAGTGGGGGTCAGGAGTTCGAGTTCAAGTGAAGACAAGTTGAAGAAGTGCCCCCTCCCCTTGAATGGGTGGAGGATGAATCCGCCAACGGAAAGCGTCACCAGGTAGCGTGCTTGGTCATGGAAGGAGACCTGGGCAAGGACGGTCTCGGTCGCGGCGTGCCACGCAACCGCTACGGTGTGGCCCACGACATGGCCTGGGTTGTTGATAACAATGGGCTGAGCGTCGACAGTCCAATTGCGGCTGGGTGGCGCCTCTCCGTAGCGAATAAAGCGACGGACCACATCGAACTGCGGCATCCGAGCGGTCTCCGCTCCGTACTGAGAGGCGAGATAGTTGAAGCCGATCTTGGCGATGCAGCGGTGAAATGTGGTGTCCATCCGCGTCCGCGTCTCGAAACGCTCGATACCGCGATAGCCGGCCGGCCTCGACTCGTGCAGCTCTACAACCTGGCCTCCGAGCGCCTTTAAGTCAGCGACGACAGACTCTGGGTCCTTGATTTCTGCGAAGCGTATGTGTCGATACCCTTCGTCGACGAGTGCGCGGAGTTCATCTTTGCTGGGCAGGCTCTCGCGCAGATACCATTTGTAGGGACCCTCCTCCTGTTGGGCCAATCCGATTTGGGGTAGTGGCTGCTGCAAGAGTTCGCCATCCACTCCCGTGATGCGGATGCGAGCGCCAGCGAAGAATCCCGATGTGATCGTATGGGTAAGGGTGCTTCTCGATCCGAGCGTTCTGTAATCCTGCGGATCGCGGAATCCGAACCGGAACCGGTTCAGTCCGTCGATAGTGTCGCGGCCGAGGTACAATTCGATGGTGTCCCCGAAGTGTTTGTTGCAGCCGTCGCAGACAACGTCATTTAGCGTCAGGTTGTCGCGAAACCTGCCAAATGACTGTGGGAAAACGTGCTCCGTCTTTTTGAAGGCTGCGCTAGGTTTGTTTTCCTTGCAGTAAATGCAGGTGGGCATTGGGCTCCATCCAGTTTCAGCCCTGTATGGGCCACGCACAGGGTGATGCGGCGACGTCGTTGGATCCATTTTCTGGCCAAGCTGCGAGTCCGGAGCCAGAAACCAAGCGCTGCTGCGCACAGTTGCGCACCTGTGGTTTCTCCATGCGACAAGCCCATCGCCTACGTAAAGGAAGGCCAGGAGCCCTGTTGGGGGAGGATGCGGTAGCAGAGCGGGACGTGAGGAGCGCTGATGGGAACCTCATGAGCCGCACGCCGGGCCGGCGCAGATGTGATTCAACTCCAGCAGACTCTCCTCCGGCCCCGGCTTCGACCCCGCTCGAGGGAGCCCCCGCGGAGAGGCGCGGGCTCCCCCGGGAGAACGTCACTCAGGGGGCCCAGGGGGCCACGATGCTCCAGGTCGAGTCGGCGTTGAAGCCGCCGGCCGAATCCCAGGTGCTCCCGTAGCCCGAGGCCGTCCACACCTCGGCGGCGTAGTGGCGGATGTAGCGGCCGGGGTAGTTGAAGGACTCGAACGACACCCCCGAGCCGGACAGACCCGGCTGGGCGCAGAAGGTGGCGTCCTGGTCGAAGATCGCCGAGCCATCGCGGCGATCCCTCCGCACGCGGCTGCCCATGTGCCGCAGGTACTCACCCGGGAAGTTGCGTGACTCGAACGAGTAGCAGCTCGACTCGGCCAGGCCCGGCACGAGCTTGAAGGTCGCGTCCTGCTTGAGCACCGAGCTGCTGGCTCCGTCCACCACCTCGGTCCTGGCCAGGCTGTCGATGTGACGCAGATAGCGGTTGGTGTAGCCCGACGTCGTCACCTGGAAGGACTGGAACGTGTTCGTGGGGACGTTCGCGCCGCTCTTCCACCACGGCGTCGCGATGGCCCAGGTCGCGTCCTGTCGGAAGCCCGTGGTGTTCTCCAGGGCGTCCACCCAGACCTCGCCCCCGCGGTGACGCATGTAGGCGCCGGGCTTGTTCTTGGACTCCAGCGACACGTTCCCCGAGCCATCCAGCGCGTTGCGCGCGCAGAAGGTGGCGTCCTGATCGAAGAGCGCCGAGCCGTCACGCCCGTCCCGGCGGATGCGGCTGTTGGAGTGGCGCAGGTAGCTGCCCGGATAGTTGCGCGACTCGAACGAGTAGCAGGCGGCATCGGCCAGGCCGGCGACGATCTTGAAGGTCGCGTCCTGCTTGAGCGTGGGGGTGCTGGTGTTGGTCACCACCTCGGTGGTGCCCAGGCTCTCGATGTGCCGCACGAAGCGGTTGGTGTAACCCGGCGTCGTCACCTGCAGGGCACGGAACTGTCCCACGGGCAGCGGCCCCTTGTTGTTGAGCAGCTTCGAGGCGGCGATCAGATCCAGATGGGCCGCGCGAACCTGGTTGAAGTCCATCTTGAACACGGCCCGATCGTAGGTGTACAGGCCGTTCACCTCGTTCTCCACGTCGGTGATCTCCGTGTAGACGGATGCGCTCAGACCGGGGTTGTCGAGCAGTGCCCGCTGGCCCGCCATGAGCTCCAGGTAGCGCGCGGTGAGCGACGCGCTCGTGGTGTACAGCTCGCCGTACCCGAAGCCGTTGCCGGGGCTCCACTCGTGGCCGGAGATGCGCATGCCCAGGCCGCCGAACTCACCCAGCACCGCCGCGCGCGTGGCGGACGGAACCGGGGAGCCCGGGCCCTGGTAGACGTGCCAGTCCGCCAGGTCTCCGTTGCCACCGTCCACGGCACCACAGCAGTTGATGCCGCTCATGTTGTCCACGAGCCGCGAGGGATCCCAGCTCTTCACCAGGTCCGCCAGCCGGGCCTGATCGTACTGACCCCAGCCCTCGTTCTGCACCACCCAGGTGATGAGGGACGGGGAGCTGCGGTGCTCGTCCACCATCTCGCGCAGCTCGCGCTCGAACTGGGCCTTGGCCGCCGTGGACGGTCCGGTCAGGGCCATGAGCGGCATGTCCTGCCAGACGAGCAGGCCGAGCTTGTCGGTCCAGTAGAACCAGCGCTGGGGCTCGACCTTGATGTGCTTGCGGATGAGGTTGAAGCCCAGGTCCTTGTGCTTCTGGATGTCGAACTTGAGCGCCGCGTCCGTGGGCGCGGTGTAGATGCCATCCGGCCAGTAGCCCTGATCCAACGTGCCGAGCTGGAAGACGAACTGGCCGTTGAGCACCGGACGCAGCACGCCCCCCACGAGCTTGAGCCCGACGGAGCGCATGCCGAAGTAGCTCGTCACCTGGTCCACGACGGTGGTGCCGCTCTTGAGCGACACGCGCAGGTCATAGAGGAAGGGGCTGTCGGGGGACCACAGCTTGGGGTTGGGCACGGGGATGCGGAGCTCCGAGCCCACGGCGCCGGTGGCGCTGCCCACCTGCGTGGTGCCATCGAAGGCCACGGCTTCGATCGTCTGGCCGGCGATTCCCGCGCCGCGCACCGTCAGGCGCAGGGCCGAGCCCGCCACGTCCGGCGTCATGTCCAGGCGGGTGATGCTCGCGGACGGCGTGGGCTCGAGCCACACCGTCTGCCAGATGCCCGAGGCGGCCGTGTAGAAGATGCCACTGGGGTTGTTGCGCTGCTTGCCCACGGGCTGTCCGCCCGCGTCGGTGGGATCATAGACACCAACGATGAGCTCGTTGGTGCCCCCGTTGAGGTAGTTGGTGATGTCGAAGCTGAAGCCGTCGAAGCCGCCCTGGTGCGAGCCCACGAGCTGGCGGTTGACGTAGACGGTGGCCTCCCAGTCCACGGCGCCGAAGTGGAGCTGGACGCGCCGGCCGCTCCAGGTGGAGGGCACGGTGAAGGTGCGCCGGTACCACATCCGGTCCTGGTGCCGCTTGATGCCGGAGATGGCCGATTCGATGGGGAAGGGAACGAGAATGCTCTCGGACAGGTTCTGACCGAAGGGAGGCGTCTGGCCCGCGGTGGCATTGCCGAACTGCCACTCGCCATTGAGGTTCTGCCAATCGGCGCGCACCATCTGTGGCCGGGGATATTCCGGCAGGGCGTTGCTGGGAGTCGCCTGCGAGGTCCACTGCGTCGTCAGCGGTGGTGTCTTGGGCGTCCAGGCGGCCTGGGCCCACTGGGACGAGAACAAGCCACAAAGCAGGGGCAGCAGTCGCAGCGCCGTGCCGCCAAGACGTGTGCGTCGAGAGGGTTGGGTCATGGGTGTCTTCCCACGGAGTCGACAGGGGGATTTCAGCTGTCTCCAGGGATGTGCCCATTTACACGATTTCCCATGAATCTACATGAAGGCAGTTATTTAAATGACTTCCGGACTTGTCCAGTGAAGCGCAACGGTGGGTTCAGCTGCGGGATGCCGCGTCGCGTCGTTCCGGGAAGGCCTTCCTCCCGCGCCCCTTCCGCCTCGGCATTCTTTCCGCACCGTAAAGCGTGTGGAGGGGGCCGCCAGGGACTGTCGGCCCCATGCACGGGAGCGGTGTGGGTTGACGACCTCGAGCTAGGGGCAGAGCCGCTCGACAGACTTGATCCGCATGGCTCCGTCGACATTCGGGTCGTTCGTCTGGTCGCCGAGGGCGATGGTGCCGTTCGCCGCGAAGTTGTTCCGCTTGAGCTTCGCGACGCCGTCGACGCTCACCGTTGCCACCTTCGCCGCGTCCACCGAGAGTTCGTAGACATGATACGCGCCGTCAGTCACCGGGAACGCCGCGGACTGCGTGTCGTCCGCCCAGCCGATCGCCGCGCTGTCGAGGTAGATCATCTGCGCGCGATCCACGGCTTGTCCGACCTGGGGCGTGAAGCTCCCCAGGATGGCCGCGCCGCTGTCGAGCTGGTTGTGGGTGTTCACCGACTCGACCTGCATCGTCACGCGGAGGGTGAACGGCTTCGTGCTGTCGAGCGCGTTCGCCCGCATGATGAGCAGCTGCTCGCTCGTTCGCGCACCGCTGCTCGTCGACGTCGCGAGGCGAACGTAGTCCGTGCCGTACGTGAGCGTGTTCTGCGTCAGCGAGATTGTCGTCCAGCCTTGCGCCGCGATGTCGTTGCCGCCAACCAGTAGCGGAACGCTCGCCCGAGCCGTCCACCGCGTGGTCGACGTCTCCGGCACGCACGTCTCGCAGGCGTTCCCCGGGTTTGGCGCACCCGAGGGGTAGAACACGCCGTCGATGAAGCACTTCGGGGTGCACATGCCGGCCGAGCAGACCTGTCCCGCGTTGCACGACGTCCCGTCAGCGCGTTGCGTCCACGCGGTCGCGGACATTGTCGGCGAGCACTGTTCGCACGGATTCGTCGCATTCACCTCCCCGGCGGTGACCTGCTTGCCGTCGATCTGACAGGTCGCGACACAAATGCCGCTCTCACAAGCCTCGCCGGTCGCACACGCCTTGTCACAACCACCGCAGTGCTTCGGGTCGCTCACGGTACTCACACAGGAGTCGCCGCACAGTTCGATGCCCACGCCGTTGCACGTCACGGGCGTGGAATGATCGCCGCAAGCCGCTACGAGGCCGAGCACGACGAGGCAGGAGAGAAGGGGGGAGCGAATGAGGATCATGGATCACCGGGAAGTTGGCTGCGTTGAAAGGCAATCTGAATAACATTGCGTCATTGATTTTCCTCAAAACATCGTCTTGACAGCCTTGGAGCCAGATAATAGGTTATAGCCGTAAATCAAGTAATAACAGGAGATGATATGACCGCAAACATGGCCACGAAGAAGTATGAGGATGGATTCAGGAGCTTCCGCACGAAGGCCCTCGCGGCGCGCGGGCTGTCTCATTCTGTCTCGGCGCTTTTCCTCGCGGCCGGTCTGCTCGGATGCGGAGCGGGGAGCGAGGGAGGGGAGACCTCGGACATTCCGACGACGGCGCGCGGCGAGGACCGGCTGGAGCTGGCGACGAACTCCGCTTCGAGCTGCACGCCGCTGTGCGGTGGAAGCTGCACGCCGGTGCAACTCGCGCAAGCCAGCGGTCTCGACAAGCCCATCCTTCCCGTGGGCAAGGACGTGTACTTCGCCGGAGCGATCACGTACGAGGCCAGCTACAGCTACTTCGGCCGGGTCTCCAAGCAGGGCGGCTCGCGCGTCCTGCTCGCCCAGAATCTCCTGCGCCCGCCCACGTTCCTGTCGAACGGAAGCTCGGCCTACGCCGTCGTCAGATACCCGGACAACTCGGGGCTCGGCCACCTGAATGAGCTCAAGCCCGACGGAAGCATCACCCCGGTGCCGGGCATCGACGGCTCCCGCTCCCTCACCATCGCCGCCGTGGACGCGACGAATCTCTACGCGTTGAATCTCTTTGACGACACCGTCTGGTCGACGCCGCTCACGGGAGGAACCTGGACCCAGGCCACCGCGCCGATCCCGAACACGGCGGGCCGGAGCGTGCGCGCGGACAACACCCACCTGTACATCGTGGCCGACGATGTGGCGAAGGACGAGTCCATCGTGTGGAAGGCCCCGAAGCAGGGCCAGGCGACGCCCGCGCGGTTCATCACCCTGCCGGGCAGCATCGTGTCGCTCACCCTGGACGACACGGACCTCTACTTCGCCGACCGCAAGGGTGGCATCTACAAGGCGTCCAAGAGCAGTGGTGCCGTCACCAAGCTCGCGAGCACCGCGACCCATCTGTCCATCACCGTCGATGCGGAGCGCTACTACTGGTTCAATGGCACGGCCCTGACGGCGACGTGCAAGAACGGCGGCGGCTCCCAGGTGCTGGCCACCGTTTCGTCCCCCCCGGCGAGCATTCCCGAAGTCATCGCGGTGGATGGAGAGGGCGTCTACTGGCGCAACTCCAGCCAGGTCTGGAAGGTCGCGAAGTAGGGCCGCGACGGCTCGGCGACGGCACCACCACCCAGCGCGACGCTGCTCGGCGCGCGCTGGGCCTGATCCGTTTCTACGCGGCGGACCGTTCCGCCGCCGAGCCGGCCGGCGATACGGAGAGGGGCAGTGCCTCCAGGCCGCGCAGGCCGATGTTGGGACGCCAGCGCAGCTTCTCCGCCGGCACCGCCAGGTCGAGGCGCGGGAAGCGCCGCAGCAGCGCGGGGATGGCGACCCGGGCCTCCAGCCGGGCCAGCGGAGCGCCCAGGCAGTAGTGGATCCCGTACCCGAAGGACACGTGGCGGTTCGGGGTGCGGGTGATGTCCAGCGTGTCCGCGTTCGGGAACGCCGCCTCGTCCAGGTTCGCCGAGGCGATGAGCAGGGTGACCGTGCTGCTCTGGGGAATCCGCACGCCCGCGATCTCCACATCCTCCTTGGCGAAGCGCGGCGCCACCTGCCCCACCGGGTTGGTGAAGCGCAGCAGCTCCTCGATCGTGCTGTCGATGAGGTCGGGCTGCTCGCGCAGCTTCTGGAGCTGGCCGGGGTTCTGCACCAGCGCCAGCATCCCGTTGCCGATGAGATTCACCGTCGTCTCGTGCCCGGCGAAGAGCAGGAGGAAGACCATGGAGATGAGCTCGTCCTCGCCGAGCCGGTCCCCGCCCTCCTCGGCCTGCACCAGCGCCGTCACCAGATCATCCCCCGGCTGGTCGCGGCGCAGCTTCACCAGCCTGCGCAGGAACCGGTTGAGCTGGAGCATGTAGGGGTAGTTGCGGATGAACGCCAGGGGGCTCATCGCCGCGGGATCCAGGACCTTGGTGATCAGCTTGCGGAAGCTGAGGCGGTCGGGTTCGGGGACGCCGAGCATCTCCGAGATGACGGTCAGCGGCAGGGGCAGCGCGAACTCCTCCATGAGGTCCACGACCGGCTTCCGGGCGGCGGCGTCCAGCAGCTCCTCGGTGATCTGCTCCACCCGCCCGTTCATCTTGTCGACCATCAGGGGGGTGAACGCCTTCTGGACGAGGTTGCGCAGGCGGCGGTGATCCGGCGGATCCTTGAGCACCATGCTGGAGACGAGCATCCGCAGGATGGCCGGCACCCACCAACGGTCCAGGGACGTGCCGCCGGGGACGTTGCGACGATCGTTGGCGAAGCGTGGATCCTTGAGGACGCTGACGACCTCCTCGTACCGGGGGAGGACGAAGCTCTCGCCGTAGAGGGCAGGCGAGCGGAGGACCAGCCCCAGCTTGCGCAGCTTCGCGTAGACGGGGATGGGATTGGCCCGCGCCTCCGGGGACTCGAACTCGCGCTGAAGGTTGACGCGCACTGCCTCCACCATGTGGAACCCACCTGTCCGTGGCCCCTGCTCGGGGCGGTTTGGGGGGGGTAGTTATGCGCGAGGAGCCCGATTCGCGCCAGGGCCACATTCACGAGGTGACGCCCGAGGAGCCGACCTGGCTGGCGATGGATTCCACGCTCGTCGTCGTCTCCAGCAGGCGGCACCACGGGTGCTGCTGCCTCCAGGGCTTCGCTACCTGCCACCCCACAGCGAGATGGCCACCAGCACCCAGAACGCCTGATGCGCCAGCACGATGAGCCAGAACGGCACCTGAAACGAGACCTTCCGGGTCTTGTGACGGAACTTCTGTTGGGCGATCAGGGCTCCCGGCCAACCGCCCAGCAGCTCAAACAAGTGCAGCATCGACTCCGACGTCCGCCAGGAGCCACGCGTGGCGCTCCGTTTGTCGTCCCAATAGAGAGCGAAGGTCAGCAGGCTCGCCACGGGGTAGATCAACAATGGCCAGACAGAGAGCCCGGCGACCCACAGTCGGAGGCTGCCGAGGATCGGTAGCGTGCAGAGAGCCAGGAAGATCGCGAACTTCACCCTCGGATTCCGCACGGCCTGGCCTTCCCTCCGCGGCTCGTGGCGGACGCTCGGCTCGTCGATGGTCAGGCTGTCCAGGTGAGCCTGCTCGGCACGCAAGCGGCCCTGAGTGTCCTTGCCCACGATGAAGCTCACCTGATCTCCGGTCCGCGGACGCCGGTCGCCGCGAAACGCGGAGATGTGCAGGAAGACTTCGTCTCCACCCGCCGTGGGCTGGATGAAGCCGAAACCCTTGTCGTCATTCCAGCGGCTGATCACCCCTGGGTTCTTCATGATCTCTCACTTGGAGTGCGTTCGGATACGCTCCAGAAGTTAACATGCCGTCAGGTAGCTCACCACGCCAATCGCCGTCCGCGTGCGGCAATCCCCGCGGAGTTATGAGGCGGCGCCGCAGGGCAGGCTCAGCGACCGGCGCACGAGACGCGCTCCTCACGGCTTTTTCTGTTTTGATGAGATAATCTGGTTTTCCATTGTGAGCGGCTTGTGTCATGGTTAGCACATGCCGTGAAGAGGGCCTTCACCCTCCGGATGACACGCCTTTTCCGTGTGCCCTCCGGAGACCCCACATCACAACCGAGTTGCAGAGGAAGAGAGATGAGCCGGTTTCACCATTCCGCGTCGCGTTTGTGTCTGTTCCTGTCGCTAGGCCTCCTCGTGGGCTGCACCCAGGGCACGCCCGCTGTCCACGAACCCAGGTCCACCCCGAGTGGCCTCGCGAGCGAAATCAGTATTTTCGGCACGAGCGCGTCGCCTGGCACGCTCGAGGATTCGGACACGGCTTCCGTCGAGCTGGGCGTGAAGTTCCGCTCCAGCGTCCCCGGCGCCGTCACCGGCATCCGCTTCTACAAGGGTAGCGCGGCCAACGCGGGCACGCATGTCGGGAGCCTCTGGAACCGCGCCGGGCAGCGGCTCGCCTCCGCGACGTTCACCCAGGAGACCGCGACCGGGTGGCAGACAGTGCGCTTCGCCTCGCCCGTGAGCATCGCGGCCCATACCACCTATGTCGCCTCCTACCTCGCTCCGCGCGGCCGTTACTCCGCGACGGGCGGCTACTTCGCCGGGCAGGGCACGACGAATGGCCCCCTCAGCGCGCTGGCGTCCGGGGTGGATGGTCAGAATGGCGTCTATGTCTATGGAAGCGGCGGCTTCCCCACGCAGAGCTATGGGAACACCCATTACTTCGTGGACGTGCTCTTCCTCTCCACCCCCGACACGAGCGCGCCCTCCGCTCCGGGTTCGCTCGTCGCCACCGCCTCCGCTCCGGGGAGCATCCAGCTCACCTGGGGCGCGGCCACGGACGATGTGGGGGTGACGGCCTATCTCATCTTCCGTGAGGGCGAGGAGGTCGCCTCGGTGCCTGGCACGACGCGCGGCTACAGGGACCTGGGCCTCGCGGCTTCCACGCTCTACCACTACACGGTGAAGGCCCGGGACGCCGCTGGCAATCTCAGCGCCGCCTCCAACACGGCCTCGGCCACCACGTCCGCGCAACAGCCACCGGATGGGTTGAACCTGCCCCGTGTTCCCTGGGAGGGCGGGCCCGCCTTCTACGCACGCTTCCCGGCCATGGCGGGCACGCCCTGGCTGTCCGAGGACTTCTTTCCCATCGGCTACTGGGGCGCGTACACGGACGAAGAGCGGCGCATCGCCACCGACAAGGCGCACGGCATCAATACCTTCCTGGAGACCTATGCCGGCAACGACTCGTCCGCGGGATGGATGCGCCAGCATGGCATCTGGAACCTCGCCGGCTCGGGACTGGGCGGTGAGGCGGTGGGAACGACCTTCTACGACGAGACGGATATGTGGGCCGGGCCCGGGTGGGATCCATGGACCGGCAATGTGGCCACCTATGACGTGTGCATTCCGGACGACCCGCGCCGCTGTGGCTTCACCATCTACAACGCGCTGTACCAGGAGCTGAACAACCCGAACGCCTTCATCTACGCGAACGTGGGCAAGGGCGCGCTGATGTGGTGGTCGGACGAGCAGCGGGAGATTGGCATCAACGGCGCGGATGGCCCGGACCCGAGGGCGAACTGGCGGTTCGGCATGGTCACCGGCGACATCTACTTCTACACGGATGGCAACATTGGCGGCGAGGCGCCCAACTGGTTCGACATTCCCGCGAACGAGGTGCGCCGGGCCGCCAACTACGGTGAAATCCTGATGACGAACCTGCGGAGCGCGTCGGGCGCCGGCAACAATGGCGAGCCGCGCATCCCGCTGGGCGTCATCGTGGAGCTGGGCGGACAGGCCCAGGGCAGTGTCATCACCGCCAACCAGGTGGAGGGGGCGGTGTGGTCGACGCTCATCCACGAGGCGCGCATGCTCGGGTACTTCTCACACGTCTTCTCCGACTCCACCGCGAACCCATTCTCCACCGACGTCCTCAACGACTCGCGGGCGGAGTACCAGGCGACGCGCGAGCGCGTGAAGAAGATCAACGCCGAGGTGACCGCGCTGGCCCGGGTGCTCAACACCCAGTCCTATGTGTGGCAGTTCAATCCGAGCCTGAGCACGATGCTCAAGTACCGTGATGGCGCGGCCTACGTCTTCGCCATGCAGAAGCGGCAGTTCACCAGCGGGACCTACACCTTCACCCTCCCGGCGGAGCTCCCCGCGAGCGGGACCGTCGAAGTGCTGGGCGAGAACCGCTCCATTTCCTACTCCGGCGGCAGGTTCACCGACTCCTTCGCGGCCGAGTACACACACCACTCGTACCGCATCCCGGACTGAGCAGGTGACGCGGGCCCCGCGGCGCAACGGTCCGCGTCGCGGGGCGGCTCCTTCGGGTGCGTGGGCCTCGCACCTCGAGGAGCCTCAGTGAGGCTGATACAGCTGGTAGGAGAACGCGTAGATGGAGTCCGATCCCACGAGGGCCGCGGTATCGGTCGAATAGACGCTCACGTAACCCCAGTCCCAGTAGTGGCCGCTCACCCAGTTGTCGTAATAGTGCAGGCCATAGCCATTCGGCACGAACACGGAGGCCGTGAAGTAGCCAAAGACATCCGTGACGACGTCCTTCCGGCTGATGTTCGTGATTCCCTCCGTCTGGAACACGACGGTGACATGGGCGGAGCTGGCCACCTGATGGTTGCTGTCGAAGGCCTGCCCGGTCACGATCAGCTCACACCCCTCCTTCGCCCGGAAACGCGTTCCATATCCGTAATTCACGGGATGGGCGTCATCGGCCCAGCAGGGCTGGATGTAGGACAGGGTCCCGATCTGGGTCACCACGGGAGACAGTGACAGCGTATAGCTTCCCGTCCCACTGGAGGATGCGATCCGGAAGTAGTACGTGCCGGGCGCCAGGGAGAGGACGTACGTGCTTCCTTGCGAACCGCGACCCACGCTGCCCAGGTTGGAATTGAAGATGTCCAGGAAGAAGGTGCTCCCCGCGGTCTGCCCGTCCAGTTTCACGCGCAGGTTCGTCTGGGAGGTGACCTGGTAGGAGACCCAGTCCTGGTCATAAACGTTGTCGATCGTCTGCTGGATCGTGGGCGAGCCCGAGACGGCCCGGGCCTGGGTCACGTTGTCATCGGGCTCGGCCGGGTCCGGGTTGGGCGAGAACGTCGCCAGCAGGTAGAACGGGGCGGTCGCCGACGAGCCCGCGTAGGAGGTGACGCGGATGAAGTAGTAGCCTCCCTGGCTGGCCGACAGGCTGAGCTGCTCGGTCGAGCCCGGCCCGTACATGGAATCGAGCTGGTTCTCCAGGTACCCCGTGGACGCATTCAGACTGAACACGCTCAAGTCATAATCAATGGTCGCGTCGTTCGGGGGCACCATGAGGGCCGTGAGCTTCCCGGCGGAGGGCGTATAGACGTAATACCAATCCTCCTGTCCCACGGCGGTGAGATGGTCGCCGTAGACGGTTTCCAGATTGATGGCAATGGCCTGACTCGCATCGTGATTGTTGGCGGCCAGGGGCGACACGAGCGCGGCACTCGTGGAGAGCGTCTTCATCCCCTCGGGAGGCGCCAACGGGACACGCGGCACTTGGGAAGACGGCTGCTCCGAACCACAACCCAGGACGGCCATCGAGGCACAGAGAAACGCCAGGAGCTTTCTTCGCATGTCTATTCTTTCCTTGCTCATCCGGTCTCGGAGGCGGGTCCCCCCCTGCCTCGACGGGATGCGCGGCTAGATAGAGCCGCGCCGCTTCATCTGTCAAATCTTAATGGAGGGCGGGGTTCTTCGACATGTCAGGGGCGGTGCTCCCTCGTCTGGTAGAGTCCTCCGGCGTTGTACTCCTCCTGGAGATCTCATGAAGACCCCGCCCGTGGCGCCTCCGAGCAATGGACCTCCGACGACACGCCTCGAGGGCGTCGCCAAGGTGACGGGCCGCGCCGACTACACCGCGGATGCCGTGCCCCAGAACCTCGCCTATACCGTGCTGGTGGGCGCGACGATCGCCCACGGGACCATCGCCACCCTCGACACCACCGAGGCGCGCTCGATGCCCGGCGTCCTCGACGTGCTCACCCACCTGAACGCGCCTCGCCTGTGCAAGGCCGCCGTCTTTCCCCTGGGCGCCTCCGGCAGCCGGCGCCCGCCGCTTCAAGACGATCAGGTGCGCTACCGGGGCCAGCACGTCGCCGCCGTCATCGCCGAGAGCCTCGAGGTCGCCCGCCACGCGGCCTCGCGGGTGCGGGTGACCTACCGCGAGACACCTCCCGCCGCCACGCTCGATGCCGGGGAGGCCCGGCGCGTCGCCAGCCTGGGGCTTTTCTCCAAGGTGTTGAGCGGGGACTCGCACCGAGGCGATCCCGACGCCGCGCTCGCCTCCGCGCCGCTCACCCTCGACGCCGTCTACACCACGCCCCGTGAGTTCCACGCCGCCATGGAGCCCCACGCGACGCTCGCCTGGTGGGACGACGCGGAGCACCTCACGGTGCGCGAGGGCTCCCAGTGGGTGGATGGGGCGCAGGACGTGCTCGCCGTCTGGTTCGACTTGAAGCGGGAGCACGTCCGGGTGCTCTCCTCCTTCGTGGGCGGCGGCTTCGGCAGCCGGCTCAGCCTCTACCCGCATGCGGGGATCGCGGCCATGGCGGCGCGCGTGGTGCGCCGGCCGGTGAAGCTCGTCCTCTCCCGCTCCCAGGTGTTCCATTCGGTGGGCAACCGGCCCGCCACCCGCCAGCGGCTGCGCCTGGGCGCGGAGGCCACGGGCAGGCTCTCGGCCCTCATCCACGAGACGACGAACGAGTCGGACCGGGACTCGAATTACGCCGAGCAGGGCTCGCGTGCGTCCGAGTCGGCCTATGCCGTGGCGAACTACCGGGCCGAGAACTCCCTCGTCACGCTCGACATCCCCGTGCCCGGCTGGATGCGCGCCCCGGGCGAGGCCCCGGGCAGCTTCGCCATCGAATCGGCGATGGATGAGCTGGCGGCTCAGGCCCGGATCGATCCGCTCCAGCTGCGCCTGCTCAACCACGCCGACTCCGACCCGCACTCCGGCAAGCCCTGGTCGTCGCGCAGACTGAAGGAAGCCTATGCCGCGGGGGCCGAGGCCATCGGCTGGTCCCGCCGCGCGCTCGAGCCCCGGAGTCGGCGCGAGGGCCACGAGTGGGTGGGGCTCGGCATGGCGACCGCCGCCTATCCCACCCGGCACGCTCCCTCGGAGGCACGGGTGGGCATCTCCCGCGACGGCGGCGTGTACGTCGAGAGCCGGGGCGTCGACATCGGCCAGGGCACGTACACCGCCCTCGCGCTCATCGCCGCCGAGGTGCTCGGCCTGCCCCCCTCGCGCATCGACGTGCGGCTGGGCGACACCCGGCATCCGCGCTCGGCCTTCGCCGGAGGCTCCATGCTGTCCTCCTCGCTCGGGCTCGCCGTCCATGGCGCCGCGAGCACGCTGCGCGACCGGTTGTTCGATCTGGCGCGCCGGCAGCCGGCCTCCCCGCTCCACCGCCGGAGCCGGGAGGAACTCTCCGTCCGGGAGGGGAGGGTGGTGCTGGGTGCGGACCCGGCGGTGGGCGTGGACTTCGCGGCCCTCGTTTCGGGCACGGGCCAGGAGCAGCTCGATGCCACCCACCGCACCCATCCCACGCTCATCAGCCGGCTCAGCGGCCCCAAGGCCTTCACCACCATGGCGGCGGTGCGGACCCAGACCGCGGGCGACAGCTCCTGCTATAGCTGGGGAGCGCAGTTCGTCGAGGTCGCCGTCGACGAGGAGCTGGGCACCGTGCGCGTGCGCCGCATGGTCGGGGCATTCGACTGCGGGCGGATCCTCAACCCCCAGGCGGCGCGCAGCCAGTTGCTCGGAGGCATGACGATGGGGCTCGGCATGGCGCTCACCGAGGCGGGGCACGTCGACCCGCGCACGGCGCTCGTGGTGAATGGGGACCTGGGCGAGTACCTCGTCCCCGTGCAGGCGGATGTGCCGGAGATCGAGATCCTGTTCGTGGGCGAGCCGGACCCGTCCACGGCCCCGCTCGGCATCAAGTCGGTGGGAGAGATTGGCATCACGGGCGTCGCCGCCGCCATCGCCAACGCCGTCTACAACGCCACCGGCCGCAGGCTGCGCGACCTGCCCCTCGACCTGCGCACGAGCTGAGTCCGCGCGCTCCCGGGCCCCAGACATGTCGATTGTCGAATCGAGTTTCGAGCCTGGAGGGCGGAAATTAAAGCTTGCCGCGGAGGTCACGAACATGGACGCGACGCAGGCTGCGGTGCAGGCGGGTCTCGAGGGAGTGGTGGTGGCCGAGACCCGGTTGAGCGAGGTGGACGGCGAGCGGGGGCGGTTGGTCATTGCCGGCGGGGACGTGGAGTCACTCGCCGGAGCGATTTCCTTCGAGGAGGTGTGCGCGAGGCTCTGGGCCCCGTACGCGAAGGGGGCCTTGCCCGCGTCGCTCCAGGCGGCCCTGGGCGAGGCTCGGGTGCGCGCCTTCGGGTTGCTCGAGCGGGTAGGGGATGCGCTGGAGGCGAGGGACGCGATGGACGCGCTCCGGGCCGCGGCGGCCCACGTTCCGGTGCACCCGGGCGAGGAGCTGGACTCGTTCGTCCAGCTGACGGGCGCGCTGGCGGTGTTCGCCGGCGCCTGGGCGCGGCGCGGACGCGGCCTGCCCCCGGTGCGGCCGGATCCTTCGCTCTCGCACGCGGCGGATCTGCTGCGCATGGTGACGGGCGAGTTCCAGCCCGGGCGGGCGGCCGGACTCGAGGCCTACCTGGTCACCGTGTCCGACCATGGGCTGAATGCCTCCACGTTCACCGCGCGGGTGATTGCCTCGACGGGCTCGGATGCGGTGTCGGCGGTGGTGGGGGCCATCGGGGCGTTGAAGGGACCCCTCCACGGAGGCGCACCCGGGCCGGTGCTGGACATGTTGGACGCCATTGGCGCTCCGCAGCGGGCCGCTGCGTGGCTCGAGTCGGAGCTGCGGGCCGGGCGCCGCATCATGGGCATGGGCCACCGCATCTACCGGGTGAGGGACCCTCGCGCGGCGGTGTTGGAGCGCGCGCTCGAGCGGCTCGAGCAGGGGGGCTTGAAGACGGAGCGGCTCGCGCTGGCACGCGCGGTGGAGCGCGCGGCGGACGAGCTGCTGCGCCAGCGCTACCCGGACCGGCCGCTGCGCGCGAACGTGGAGTTCTACACGGCGGTGTTGCTCGATGCGGTGGGGCTGGATCGCTCGCTGTTCTCGGCCGCGTTCGCCTGCGGCCGGGTCGCCGGGTGGCTGGGCCATGTCGCCGAGCAGCGGGCCACCGGTCGGCTCATCCGCCCCGCTTCCCGCTACGTGGGGCCGATGCCGGGCTGAGTTGCTCTCCTGGTCCAGAGTCAGCGCAGCTGGAGATCGAAGTACGTCCAGATCAGCGAGCTCATCTTGATGCGTTGCTCGAGGTTGGCCACGCCGCCGTGCCCACCCTCGATGTTCTCGTAATAGAAGAACGGGTGGCCCTGCTCCTCCATGCGCGCGGCCATCTTGCGCGCATGTCCGGGATGGACCCGGTCGTCCTTCGTCGATGTCGTGAAGAACACCTCGGGGTACTTCACACCTTTCTTCAGGTTCTGGTAGGGCGAGTAGGCGCGGATGCTCGGCCTCAGCTTGGGGTCATCCGGATTGCCATACTCCTCCATCCAGCTCGCGCCCGCGAGCAGGCGGTGGTAGCGCATCATGTCCAGCAAGGGGACCTGGCACACCACGGCGTTGAACAGCTCAGGGTGCTGGGTGAAGGTCGTGCCGACCAGGAGTCCGCCGTTGCTCCCGCCCTGGATGCCCAGATGCCGCGGCGAGGTCATCTTGCGCGCGATCAGATCGCGAGCCACCGAGGCGAAGTCATCGAAGGACTGCTGCCGGTTCTCTCTCAGGGCCGCCCGGTGCCACTCGGGACCGAACTCGCCGCCCCCGCGGATGTTCGCGATGACAAAGACACCTCCCCGCTCCAGCCACGTCTTCCCGGTGACGCCCAGGTAGGACGGCTGTTGGGAGGACATGAACCCGCCGTAGCCGTAGAGTACGGTCGGGTTGGAGCCATCCAGGGGCATGTCTTTCTTGTGGACGACGAAGTAGGGGATCTTCGTTCCGTCCGTGCTGGTCGCCTCCAGCTGCTCGGAGACGAGCCCGTTGGCGCGGAAGCGCTCCGGAGCGCGCTTGATGGGCACGGGCTCGGCCCCCACGTCCTCGAGCAGCAGGAGCGTGCTGGGCTGGAGGAAGGTGTTCACCGTCACCAGGCTCTCCTCCATGAAGGGTGTGGCTTGGGTGCTGAGGACGCCATCCCTGGGAGTGCGGGCCGGCGTCAGCTTCCACTGCGCGGCCTTCGGGTCCAGGCTATAGAGATGAGTCAGCACATTGTCCTGGATCGTCACCAGGATCCTGAACTTCGTCCGGATGACTCGGCCGAGCGCCTGGCGCGTGGTGGGCTCGAAGAGCAGGGTGGGGGGCTCGTTCATGTGGTCGAGGTCCACGCGCAGCAGGCTGCCCGCCTTGTATGTCTTTCCATTCACCGTCCAGTCCTTGAGCGTGCTGCCCAGCAGCCAGTGGTCGAAGGATGTCTGGGTCTGGAAGTCCTCGGGCAGGGGGAGCTTCGTGAGCCGCGGCTCGTCTCCCGGCTCGAGCGCGTGGAGTTCCCCCGAGAAGAAGCTCTTCTCGCGATACACGAAGCGCTTCGTGCCCTCGGGAGAGAAGACCGAGTAGCCGAGGATTTTCATGTCCTGCTTGTCGGTCTCCATCAGCAGCTTCGCCTGACTCAGGTCCTGGCCGCGCGTCCACAGCCGCACCTGGCGTGGATAGCCGGAGGTCGTCAGGGTGTCCGCTCCCCAATCGGTGCCGATGAGCAGGTGATTCTCGTCGTACCAGTCCACCGCGCTCTTCGCCTCGGGAACGAGGAACCCCTGGGGCACGAAATCCCGGGTGGCCAGGTCGAACTCACGCACCACCGCCGCGTCCGAGCCTCCCCGGGACAGACTCACCAGACACCGGGTCGCGGGGGCGGGCAGGCAGTTGGCTCCATGCCAGACCCAGTTCTCGTTCTCCTTCTTCGCGAGTTCATCCACATCCAGCAAGAGCTCCCATGCCGGAGTCTCCTTCTGGTACTCCGCCAACGACGTCCGGCGCCAGAGGCCCCGCTTGGACTTCTCGTCTTGCCAGAAGTTGTAGGCCAGGCCCTCTTGAAGCTGGATGATAGGGATTCGATCCTTCGCCAGCACGATGGCGGACACCTCCTTCGTGAACTCTGGATACAAGGGCCGGGCCTCGAGCGCGCTCTCGGTCCGCTGGTTCCAGGCTCGTACGGCCGAGAGGGATTTCTCCGAGGAGATCTCCTCCAGCCAGAGGTAGGGATCCTCCGCGGTCGTTGAGGCCGCCGGGGGCAGGGTCTTCGCGGAGAGGTGGGAACACCCCCCGAGAACGACGAGCGACCAGACCCCGAGGAACTTCGTTCCCTGCTTGTGTAATGACATCCCCATCTCCGTTGTCCGCGACAGGTTCGCGAAGGAGCCTAATCCATGACCTTCGCGCGGGGACCGATCACCGGCCGCACCGCGAACATCACCGTGCAGGCCATGGCCGGCAGCGGCTGTTCGTCGGGTTCCCCCTCGGGTGGCACGCCATCCGACACCGTGACGGTGAAGGTCAGCTGCAACGCCCATGGCGCAGACGCCTGGCGGCTCCGTTCGTTCACGTGGCGACACGAGCCCGGGCCCACGGGTCGTCTCCGAGCCGTCGCTCTGTGACGTCCCGCACGGCAGCCCGCCTTCGCCCGTCGACAAGCCCGGACCCATCTGCCAAGGAGGAGGCACCGCGTCACGAGCGCGGCCATTCAGCCAAAGGGGATGGATAGATGCAGCGCATTCGAGTGGGCGGCTTGCAGGTGGATTCCCGGCTCCATGCCTTCCTCATGCAGGAGGCCCTGCCCGGCACCGGCGTGGACGCCGAGGCGTTCGGCTCCGGACTGGACGCCCTCGTGCACGCGTTGGCCCCCGTCAACCGCTCCCTGCTCCAGCGCCGGGACGCCCTGCAGAAGGCCATCGACGACTGGCACCGCGCCCACCCCCGGCCGTTCGACCCCAAGGCCTACCTGGCCTTCCTGGAGGAGATTGGCTACCTGCGGCCCGAGCCTCCGCCCTTCAGCGTGGGCACCGCGAACGTGGACGAGGAGATCGCCCGGGTGGCCGGCCCGCAGCTCGTCGTGCCGGTGACCAACGCGCGCTACGCCCTCAACGCCGCCAACGCCCGCTGGGGCAGCCTCTATGACGCCTTCTATGGCACCGACGTCCTCCCCGAGGACAACGGCGCCACGCGCTCGGGGCCCTACAACCCCGTGCGCGGCGAGCGCGTCATCGCCCGCGCCCGCGCCTTCCTCGACCAGGCCTTCCCCCTGGCCCGGGGCTCGCACCGCGACGTGACGTCCTATGCCGTGGAGGGGGGCGCCGTGGTGGCCACCCTCGCGGAGGGCCAGCGCACGGGCCTCGCCCAGCCCGCGAAGTTCGCCGGCCTGCGCGGCGAGCCGTCGCGCCCCTCGGCGCTCCTGTTCGTCAACCACGGCCTGCACGTGGAGCTGTCCATCAACCGCGACCACCCCATCGGCCGCACGGACAAGGCGGGCGTGGCGGACGTGCTCGTGGAGTCCGCGCTCACCGCCATCATGGACGGCGAGGACAGCGTGTCCGCGGTGGACGCCGAGGACAAGCTGGTGCTCTACCGCAACTGGCTCGGGCTGATGAAGGGCACGCTCTCGGCGCACTTCGACAAGGGCGGCAAGAAGGTGGAGCGCCGCATGGCCGCCGATCGCGTCTACACGAAGCCGGGTGGGGGAGAGCTCACCCTGCACGGCCGCAGCCTGATGCTCGTGCGCAACGTGGGCCTGCACATCTACACCGACGCCGTGCTGGACAAGGACGGCGCGCCCATTCCCGAGAACATCCTGGATGCCGTCGTCACCTCGCTCATCGCGGTGCATGATCTGCGCGGCCCCAACGCCCGGCGCAACAGCCGCACGGGCTCGGTCTACACGGTGCGGCCCAAGATGCACGGCCCCGAGGAGGTCGCCTTCGCCGACGATTTGTTCTCGCGCGTCGAGCGGCTGCTGGGCCTGCCCGCCCACACGCTGAAGATTGGCATCATGGACGAGGAGCGCCGTACGAGCGCCAACCTCGCCGCGTGCATCCACGCGGCGCGCGACCGGGTGGTGTTCATCAACACCGGCTTCCTGGATCGCACGGGCGATGAGATCCACACCTCCATGGAGGCGGGCCCCGTGGTGCGCAAGAACGAGATCAAATCCACGGCGTGGATCAAGGCCTACGAGGATCGCAACGTGGACGTGGGGCTCGCCTGTGGGCTCAAGGGCCGCGCGCAGATCGGCAAGGGCATGTGGGCCGCCCCGGACAAGATGGCCGACATGCTGGCGCAGAAGGTGGGCCACCCCCAGGCCGGCGCCAACACCGCCTGGGTGCCGTCGCCCACGGCGGCCACCCTGCACGCGCTGCACTACCACGAGGTGGACGTGGCCGCCCGGCAGGAGGCCCTGCGACAGCGCGCGCCCACGCCCCTGTCCGCGCTGCTCACGCTCCCCCTGGCCCCCGAGGCGAAGTGGACGCCCGAGGAGATCCGCCAGGAGCTGGACAACAACCTCCAGGGGATTCTGGGCTACGTGGTGCGCTGGATTGATCAGGGCGTGGGCTGCTCCAAGGTGCCGGACATCCACGACGTGGGGCTGATGGAGGATCGCGCCACGCTGCGCATCTCCAGCCAGCACGTGGCCAACTGGCTGCGGCACGGCGTGGTGACGGAGGCCCAGGTGCGCGAGGGCCTCGAGCGGATGGCCGTGGTGGTGGATCGGCAGAACGCGGGGGACCCGGGCTACCGGCCCCTGGGGCCGGGGTTCGACGGCGTGGCCTTCCAGGCCGCGAGGGAGCTCATCTTCAAGGGCCGCGAGCAGCCCAACGGCTACACCGAGTGGATCCTCCACGCCCGGCGCCGCGAGGCGAAGGCTTCCCGGCGGTAGGGCCGCGGGTGACGCCCTTCGGACATGACAGGGAGTGAATCCGTGTCACCGGGGAACGTAGCGCACAGGGAAATCGGGCGGGGGGCGCAACCGCCGCCGCCATCTCGCGATAACTGAGAATACTCATTTCCCGAGACGCCCATGCAAATCCGCAACGCCCTCTCCACCGCCGCCACCGCCCGGACGGCCGCCGCCGCGACCGTGACCGCGCCGCCCGCCGGCCTGGAGCTCGGCAACCGGGGCCCCCAGGTGAAGCAGTTGCAGGACGCGCTGGTGAAGCTCGGCTACATGACGAAGGCCCAGGTGGCCACCGGCCCCGGCATCTTCGGCGAGAAGACGAAGGCCGCGGTGACGAAGTTCCAGGCGGACCACAAGCTGCCCACCACCGGCTACTACGGGGACCTGACCCACGCGGCGCTCAAGAAGGCGCTCGGCTCGGACTCCAAGCCCCCCAAGCCCGGCACCTTCACCAAGCCGCCCGTCGTCAACGCGCCCTCGCCCAACTCCAACTCGCGCGGCGGGGCGGACATCGACACCATCGTCCTGCACCACACGGGCTCCAACAATGGAGCGGGGGACCTCGCCTGGATGCGCAATCCCCAGAGCCAGGTGTCCGCCCACTACATGCTGGACCGTGACGGGAAGATCTACCAACTGGTGGGCGACGAGAAGCGCGCCTGGCACGCGGGCAAGGGCGAGCTGCACGGGGTGCCCACCGACGTGAACGGCCGCTCCATCGGCATCGAGATCGTCAACGACGGCTCGGGCAAGACGCCCTTCACCGATGCCCAGTACAAGTCCCTCACCCAGCTCGTGGGCTACCTCAAGCAGGAGTACAAGGTGCCCGCCAACAACATCCTCGGGCACAAGGACGTGGCCGTGCCCAAGGGCCGCAAGAGCGACCCCGCCGAGAACTTCGACTGGAACCGTCTGCGCGCGGGCCTCTGAACCCCCGGGGTGATGCCTCGCGCCTCAGTGCGAGTCGTCCTCGGCGCGCTGCTGCTGGATGGCACGCAGCAGCGCCTCATCGGAGAGGGCCTGCTCCCAGTCGCCCGGCAACTCGATGCGCACGGACTTCGCGCCGCCGCTGGGCGTGCAGGTGACGTGGAAGCGGTTGCCCGAGTCCCCGACGCGCGCCGCCTCGGTCTTCTCCGGATCCTTGCCCAGGCCCGCGAAGGCCTGGATGCAGCTCCACTTGATTCCGTCGCCGTCCGTGACTTCCCGTGGCATGCGCACCTCGCGAGGTTTCAGGGTGCGCATCGCCTCGGGCGCGGACAAGCCGTCGCGGGCGCGAGCGCCCCGGAGCGCCAGGCCAGCGCGTCCGGGGAGCCCACGCGGGGTACTTCAGGGGATGAGGGGCGCGAGCGCGGGGGCGATGTACGTCTGCTTCGCCTGCTGCACCGTCGTCCAGTCGTCCTGGAGCAGGCCGCCGGTGTCATCGGAGTTGGGATTGAGCGACCAGAAGGCGAAGCTCATCCCGTTGCCCGCGAGGTAGCCCGTGAGCGTCTGGATCCACTGCTTGTCCGAGTCGATGAGCAGCTTGGTGCCGAACTCCCCGAGCCACACCGGGGCGCGGTTCTCCTTCACGAGGAAGCCCCAGGTGGCATCCCACACGCCCGGCAGGTTGGCCGGGTAGCCGGTGGAGCCCTTGTTCTGGAACCACGGCTGGCCGTAGACGCTCTCCGGGTAGTCGTGCGCCGAGTACACCACGCGCCCCGGCACGTTGAGGCGCACCGGGTAGTCGCGCGCGCCGCGCAGGTTGCCGCCCCACCAGTACCAGTTGTTCTGATAGATCTCGATGCCCTCCACGATGATGAGCAGATCCGGGTTCACGCCGAGGATGGCGTTGCCCGCGCGCTCGGCGGCGAGACGCCAGTCGGTGTCGAGGTTGCCATCGCCCCAGGTGGCGCGGCCGTGCGGCTCGTTGTGCAGATCCACGCCCACCACGGTGGGATTGCCCTTGTAGCGCTGGGCGAGCATCTTCCAGTCATCGATCCACGCCTGCTCCTCGGTGGCGCGGTTGGAGCGGTACCAGAGCTCCGACTGGCTGTTGGCGTCCGGACGGTGGCGGTCGAGCACGACGCGCAGCCCGCGCGCCCCGGCCGCCGCGATGATGCGATCCATCACCTGCAGGGACGTGAGCCCGGCGAGCTCCGGATTGAGCGCGTTGTTCATGCTGAGCGGATCCGGGGACACCCCATCGCGCAGCATGGTGTTGCTGTAGGGCAGGCGCAGCGAGTTGTAGCCGAGCGACTTCACCTGATCGAGCAGGCTGCCCATGGCGCGGCGATCCAGCCCGTAGGGCACGCGCGAGGGGCCCTCGAAGCCGAACCAGTTCACGCTGGTGAGCCGCACCACCTGGCCCGTGGACGAGAGGATCTTCGCCCCCTCGGTGTGCAGGTAGCCCGCGGTGCCCGGCGGCGGCGTTCCAGCGTCGGTGCCCGCGTCGGTCCCGGCGTCCGTCCCCGCGTCGGAGCCGGCATCGGTGCCCGCGTCGGTTCCGGCGTCCGTCCCCGCGTCGGTGCCCGCGTCGGGGTTCGGGGTCGTCCCGTACACGCCGTCCGAGGCGCACAGGGACAGCGTGGCCCCTGGCTGGAAGAGGGCCGAGCACGAGGTGGCCGAGCCCCCGGCGTTCACGGCGCGCACGCGCACCTGGGTGCCCCGGAAGGACTGGCTGCCCGTCCAGACGTTCGCGTCCCAGGCCGCCTGGCTCAACGCCGTCCACGCGCCTCCGTTCACGGACACTTCCACCCGTGCCGGGGCGGGGGAGGCCGTGACCCGAGCCTCCATCCACCAGTCATTGCTCGACGTCTGGAGGAGGAAGGACACAGGGGCCGCAAGCTGCTGCTCCCACTTCGTGAGCGCCGACTCCTCCTCCGCGATGCCGCCTCCACACGCGGCGGTGAACAGCACCGCGCTCAGCAACATCCCCATTCTTTTCATGACACGACCTCCGGCTGTACGGGCTCGATGGCTTCCTGGATGGTTCGGGAAGAAAATTGCCATCCAGGAAAAACATGAAAAGCCCCCAAAGGTCAACGCCATATTCAAGACACGAATCCCAGTCGCAAAATCCAAGAATCCGCAACAACCCGCCGGGCCCCGAATGGGATTCCGTGACGAGTGTGTGACAATGGAGGGCGATGGGCGAGCGGGTCATGAGGGAGGAGAAAGTGCTACATGCTGATCGGTAAACCCAAGAGGCGCCACAGGAGGATGTTTTTCATGAACAAGAAGCTCATTTTCAGCCTGCCCTCCATCATTCTGCTCGGAACTTCCACTCCTTCATTTGGAGAGTGGACCGGTGATGGACAGCCATTCAAATACATTTCGAGCTGTGAACTCGATCTCGACAAGAATGGGCTGCCCGATATGGTCATCCTGGCCGAAACGATCCAGGGCCGTGAGCTCATCGCCATTCTCAAGGAGAAGAAAGGGCTCAAGGCCTACTCGCTCTGGACGGGACCCGCTTCCAATGGAATGCACCTGAGGTGTGAGTTCGCCGAGTTCGAACTCCAGGAGGCCCCCACGGCCTCGGCGGATGCACCCGGGAAGATCCACAAGCCCAACGGCTCGGTGATTCATCTCTTCAAGCCGGAGTCCTCTCAAGTCAGCTTCTACTGGGACAAGACCCAGTTCAAAAGGATCAGCACTGGCGATTGATCAAGGGAGTTGCCGTTCGCTGACGGGAAGAACCACCCTGGAGGATCTGCGCAGGAGGTTGCCACAATCCGTCGAGCCTTGAGAGCGGAGTGCCTTCTTTTTCCGGCGGACCTCAGGGCTGCTTGTTCCCCAGCAGCTCCTTGGCGCGAGCCACGGCCGACATGGCGTTGGGCCAGCCGACGTAGAAAGCCAGGTGGGTGATGAGCTCGACGAGCTCCTCCTGCGTCACGCCGTTCTCGAGTGCGCGCGGGAAGTGGAAGTTCATCTGCTCCGTCTTTCCGGTCGCCACCAGCGCCGCGCAGGTCATCAGGCTGCGGTCGCGCTTGGACAACTGCGGCCGCTCCCAGACGTCCCCGAACAGGACGTCGTCGGTCAGCTCGGCCAGCTTCGGCGCGAAGTCGCCGATGGCCTTCTGTGCGGCGGTGGTGGGCTTGGGGGTGCTCATGGTGCGTTTCTCCTTTCAGGGCTGTGTGCCGTACTGCGCGTCGGTGACCTTCTCCATCCACTCGACGACCTTGCCATCGAGCCCCTCCTGGATGGCGATGTGGGTCATCGCGGTGGTCGGGGAGGCGCCGTGCCAGTGCTTCTGGCCGGGCGGAATCCTCACCACGTCGCCCGGGCGGATCTCCTCGACGGTGCCGCCCCAGAGCTGCACTCGGCCGGCGCCGGACGTCACGATGAGCGTCTGCCCGAGCGGGTGGGTGTGCCATGCCGTGCGGGCACCGGGCTCGAACGTGACAGAGGCACCCGCGGTGCGCGCGGGGGCATTCGCCGAGAAGAGCGGATCGACGCGCACGGTGCCGGTGAAGTTCTCGGCGGGACCCTTGGTGGAGGGTTGCGAGCCACTGCGCGTGATGCTCAGCGCCGGAGCCCCTCCACGCGAGGCGGCCGGGGATGCGCCCGCGTCGGGGGAGGCGCCCTTCGGGCTGGCCTGGGCCATGGCCATACCGAGCAGTGGGAGCGAGAAGAGTGTCGCGGTGAGGCGTTTCATGTTCATTCTCCGGTTGGGTGGTGAAGTGCCTGCATCACAGACCGGTCATTCGCTCCAGCCGTTCCGGATACCGGGCCCCCAGCACCGTGATCTTCGAGGCGGCGCTCTCGATCTCACGGAGATCCCCGGGCGTCAGTTCGAGCGCGGCGGCTCCATTGTTCTCGTCCAGGCGGTTGAGCTTCGTGGTGCCTGGGATGGGGACGATCCACGGCTTCTGGGCGAGCAGCCAGGCCAGTGCGATTTGAGCAGGCGTGGCCTTCTTCCTCTTGCCGATCTCGCCCAGCAGCTCGACCAGGGCCTGGTTGGCCTTCATGGCCTCTGGCGTGAAGCGGGGAATGATGCTGCGGATGTCGGAGCTGGCGAAGGTGCTGCTGTCGCTGATCTTGCCCGTGAGGAAGCCCTTGCCCAGGGGGCTGAAGGGAACGAAGCCGATGCCGAGCTCCTCGAGGGTTGGCAGCACTTCCGCTTCCGGGCCTCTCGTCCACAGCGAGTATTCACTCTGGAGCGCGGCGACCGGCTGGACCGCGTGGGCGCGGCGGATCGTCTTCGCACCTGCCTCGGACAGGCCGAAGTGCTTCACCTTGCCCTCGCGAATCAGGTCCTTCACCGTCCCCGCTACGTCTTCGATTGGCACGTTCGGGTCGACCCGGTGCTGATAGAACAGGTCGATGGTCTCGACCTTGAGCCGCTTGAGGGAGCCCTCGGCCGCCTTCCTGATGCGCTCGGGCCGGCTGTCCAGACCGCCACGATGCACCCCTGTCTCCAGGTCGATGTCCCAGCCGAACTTGGTGGCGATCACCACCTTCCCCCGGAAGGGAGCGAGGGCCTCGCCCACGAGCTCCTCGTTCTTGAGCGGACCGTAGACCTCGGCGGTGTCGAAGAAGGTGACGCCGCGTTCGACGGCCGTCCGAATCAGGGAGATCATCTCCTGCTTGTCCCCGGCCGGACCGTAGCCACCGCTCATTCCCATGCAGCCGAGCCCAATGGCCGAGACTTCCAGGTTGCTGTTTCCGAGCTTGCGCTTCTGCATTGTTTTTCCTCCGTCTTGAAGAGAATCTCAGCGGTCGACCATCGCCATCTGCTGCGGGGTGTGGCGTGGGCCCGCGGTCGCGCCGGGCGGGACAGCCGTGTCTCCTGGTCTCGTGGGATCGGGGCCGTTGCGCCCCGTTCACGAGTAGAAGTACGCCCCAGAGCCTCGGATGACTACGTGCCGGGGAGGCAATAGGCTGTTAAGCGCTGCTTAACAGCGAGGCGTCCGCGCCCCGGTCGCTCGTCGCATTCGAGTCTCGTCATGAATACGGCTCTCCTCCCGCAACTCCAAGTGTTCCTCGTCGTGGCGCGCCTGCGCAGCTTCAGCGGCGCGGCGCGCGAGCTCGGCGTCTCCACCCCC
Source organism: Cystobacter fuscus (assembly GCF_044360685.1). Lineage (GTDB taxonomy): Bacteria > Myxococcota > Myxococcia > Myxococcales > Myxococcaceae > Cystobacter > Cystobacter fuscus_C. The sequence continues at coordinate 5,709,879 of NZ_CP043491.1, forward strand.
GCGGTGAGCCAGTCGGTGCGCCAGCTCGAGGAGCAGCTGCGCGTGGTGCTGCTCACCCGCACGACGCGCAGCGTGTCACTGACGGAGGCGGGCAGGCGGCTCGTGGAGGGCGCGGGCCCGGCACTCGGACAAGCGCTCGCCACCCTCACCGAGGTCTCCGCTCGACCGGGAGAGACGGTGGGCCGGGTGCGGCTGTCGGTGCCGCGGGCGGCGGTGCCTTCCGTCATCACCCCGGTGGTCCCCACCTTCCGCGAGCGTCACCCGCGAATCGAGGTGGAGGTGGTCATCGAGGAGCGCTTCGTGGACATCGTGGCGGAGGGCTACGACGCGGGCGTGCGGCTGAGCGAGGCCATCGAGCGCGACATGGTGCAGGTGCGGCTCACCGACGCCTTCCGCTTCATCGTGGTGGGAGCCCCCAGCTACCTCGAGCGCCACGGGACACCCCAGCGCCCCGAGGACCTGCTGCGCCACGAGTGCATCACCTTCCGCATGCGCACCTCCGGGGCGCTCTATGCCTGGGAGCTGGAGCGGGGCCGCAGGAACTGGCGCGTGCCGGTGCGCGGGGGCGTGGTCACCAACGACACCCAGCTGAGCGTGTCCCTGGCGGAGCAAGGCCTGGGGCTGGCGTACACCCTCGAGCCGATGGTGAGGGAGCAACTGCGTGAGGGGCGGCTCGTGACGGTGCTCGAGTCCTACGCGCCCACGGTGCCCGGCTTCTTCCTCTATTTCCCCAGCCGTGCGCAGCGCTCCCCGGCGCTGCGCCTCTTCGTGGACGTGGCCAGGGAGCTGACCAGACTCGCGTCGTGAGTCTTCGTGAGGATGGCCGCGGCCGATGTGCTTTGGGCTCGCTCGGGCCGAGTATGTACACGGCTGTTTACTCGCGAGAGGGACTGGGTTATGTCCGGGATGTAAACGATTGTGTACATGCGCCACGGCCGTCGGCAAGAGGAGTGCACATGAGCGAAACGAAGGCGCGCGCGGGCAAGCTTCGCGTGGGAATCATCAGCGCGAACTGGGGCGCGAAGACCCACCTGCCCGCATGGAGAACGTTGAGCGACGACGTGGAGGTCACGGCGATCTGCACCTCACGGCGGGAGACAGCCGAGGCGGCGGCCAGGGAACACGGCATCGCCCGGCCGTTCTGGAGCTACGAGGCGATGTGCGCCGATCCGGACATCGACGTGATCGACGCCGGCACGAGCCCCGTCCTGCGGGAGAAGCTGGTGACGGCGGCGTTGAACGGCGGCAAGCACGTCTTCAACCAGCTGCCGTTCGCACCGTCGCGGGAGGCCGCCGAGCGTTTGGTGAAGCTTCAGCGCGACAAGGGCGTCACCGGCGCCGTGGCGGCCAGCGTGGTGGGCCTGCCGCACCTGTCGCTGATGAAGGAGATGATCGACGAGGGCTACCTCGGCGAGGTCTTTCAAGTTCACTGCCATTGGCAGATGAGCTACTTCCTGCCGGTCATCCCATTCTTCCCCTACGTCTGGTTCGGCAAGGCCGGCCACGGGGTCAGCGTCACCCGCAATCACGGCTCGCACATGCTGCACGCCCTGTGGCACGTGTTCGGCCGGATCGAATCGGTGGTCGGCCGGATCGAGACCCAGCTCAAGACGTGGGAGCTCTCGCCAGGCGAGACCATGACGGTGGAGACCGACGACACGTGTCACGCGCTCCTGCGCTTCGCCAACGGCGCGATGGGCACTCTGGCCACGTCGTGGACGGCGGCGGACAGCCCGGGCTTCTGGATCGAGGCCTTTGGCAGCAAGGGGCGGCTGCGCCTGGAGGCGCTGCGCTATCCGAGCGTGGCGACGGCCAGGCTGTATGCCGCGAAGGCCGCCTTGGGCACGATGGCGCCCCAGGGTCAGGAGGTGCCGGTCCCCGAGCGCCTGTTCACCGTGCGGGGCAAGGTGCTCGACCCGAGCGTGGGAGCCGACCCCTCGACGGGCGGGCAACTGCTGTCGATGGTGCGTCTGTTCGACACGTTCGCGACGACGGTCAGAAACGGCGGCGAACCGCTCGCCGGCTTCACCCGGGCCCTCGAGGTGGAGCGGGTGATCGCCGCGCTCTACGAGTCGAACGTGCGCAAGGCGTGGGTCGAGCCCGCCGCGGGTTGAAGCCGCCGGAGCGCCCCTGAACCGGGGCAGGCTCAGTTCCGGGAGGGCTCGTTGCTGACTGCCACCCCGGAGCCGGCGCCGGGGGCGAGTTGCTGCAAGTCCAGCTCCTCCAGGTCGAGCTCCTGCTCGACTCGCTGGAAGGCCGCATCGCCGATGGTGCCGTCCGCCCGCAGCGCGAGGAGCCGCTGCCGCTCGGCCAGGGTGGCCCTGCGCGCGATGGCCGCCGCGTCGACGTTGAACGCGCGGCCGTCACTTCCGGCCGCCCCGTGAGGCGCGTTGCCATTGCCGGCCAGCTCCGCTTCGGCGCGCCGGAGCATGAGTTCGTAGCGGCGACGCAGCAGCCCCGACAGCTCCTCTCCGGGCAGCTCGGCCGTGGTGGTGGCCGAGAGCGCGGCGCGCAACGTCTCGACACGGGCGAGCCGCACCTCTCGCTCCACCGAGCCGTCGTCCTCGAGCTGGAGCATGTTGAGGAGGGGGCGCAGCGTCATGCCCTGGACGACGAGGGTCCCGAGCACGACGGAGAACGCGGTGAACAGGACCAGGTCGCGGTAGGGAAACGCGGGCCCGTCGGACCCGCCAGTCGGAAGGGCGAGCGCCGCGGCGAGCGTCACGATCCCCCGCATGCCGCACCACCCGACGACCGCCGCGGCGCGCTTCGACAGGGCCACCGTGTCGTGAGGCCCCGCCGTGCCGTCCGGCGCTGGACGACACCTCCAGCGACTGAAGGCCGCGGCGCCCGACACCCAGGCGATGCGCGCGAGGATCGTCGCGACGCACACCGCGCCCGCGACGCCCGCGTACTCCAGGAGCGTGCTCGAGTCGAGCCGGCCGAGGATCGCCTTGAGCTGGAACCCGACGAGGATGAAGGCGAGCACGTTCAACACGAACACGGCGAACTCCCAGACCGCGTACGAGGGGATCCGGACGCGAGCCGGGATGATGTCCGCGGCGCGGCGGGCGGTCGCCATCGCGAAGACGACCACGGTGAGGATGCCGGAGAGATGGAGCCGCTCGGCGAGCATCCAGACCGCGAACGTCCCGCAGAACTGCACGACGACCGCGATGGCGACGTCGTGTATCCGCGGGGTCACCAGGAGTATGACCCGCGACAGCACGAACCCGAGCACCACGCTGCCCACGGTGACGACGAGGAGCAGGGGAATGACGTCTGTCCCCGACAGCGTGCCCGCGAGCGTCGCGCCGACGGCGAGACGGTAGATCAACAGCGCGCTCGCGTCGTTGAAGAGGCTCTCGCCCTCGAGGATGACGAGGAGCCGATGCGGCGGACGGAGCTGCTTGAGGACGGCGGTCGCGGCCGCCGCGTCAGGAGGCGCGACGATCGCGCCGAGCGCGACCGCGACGGCCCAGGGCATGCCGGGCACGAGCAGGCGGGCCACCCCCGCGACGACGACGATGGTGAGGGCGACGGCGCCAAGGGCGAGGCCGGCGACGGTCCGCCAGTTGGCCCGGAGGTCGCGCGGGGACGCATCGAAGGCGGCGTCCAGCAACACCGGCGCGACGAAGAGCGTGAGCGCGAGCTCGGGATCCAGGACCAGTGTCGGCGTGCCGGGCACGAGCGCCAGGGCCGCGCCGGCGAGCGCCACCATCGCCGGGTAGGGAGTCCCGATGCGTTGGGACAACGCGGTGAGGCCCGCACCGGCGAGCAACAACGCGATGATGATCTCGAAGACGTGCATGCGCCCTGTTTAACTCAACCGCCGCGAGCTGGGGATGCCTACCCATGAGGGCATGTTCTTCCTCTTGACTCGAAAGGTCGAATCCAGTCCGATGGGCATCGAGCGGGGAGGGAACCACGTGGCGAACGAGACGAGCGGGAAGGGTGGCGGGAGGGGGCCCTTCGAGCGGGGCGGTGCCTACGACGAGGTGGGGCCCGAGCTGGGCAGCCTTCACGAGGCCTGGGATGTGGAGACGGGCAAGGCGGTGCTGCAACTGCTGCCCACCGAGCGCGTGGAATGGCGGCCCGAGGGGCCCTGGCGGGTGAGCCTCTTGTGTGAGCCGGAGCCGGTCACGGTGACCGTGCGGGTGGAGGAAGCGCCCGCGTCGCTGCCCGTGGTGGAACTGGCGGACCTGCTCGTGCTCACGAGTGCCGCGGTGACCCGCGTGCAGGACAGTGCCCGGTTCCGGGCCCATCTCGCCTCGGGTCAGCTCCCCTCACGCCCCGCCGGAAACCAACGCACGGGGCACGCCGTCGCGAGTTGGAAGGGGCTTATGCTCGGCCTGGGCGTGTGGCTGCTGGCGAGTCTCTCCGAGCGCCCGGCGCCCCATGGTCGGGAGGCGGCCCCGGAAACCTCCTCACGCCAGGATGCGCCGTCCTTCGTCGATGTGGCGGAGTCGGAGCCGAAGGCTCTCGCCTATCCCATGCCCAAGGAGCCCTTCCGCAATCAGATGGCGGCTCCCTGCCCGGGCAGGAAGACCATCGTGGAGATCAACGGGGGGTGCTGGGTGACGTTGGAGCAAAAGCCTCCGTGCGACGACACGGATGCGGCCGAGTACCAGGGCAAGTGCTACATGCCGGTCGGCAAACCCAGGAGGCTGCCACAATCCGTCGAGCCGTGAACGAGGCGCCGGAGCCATCCCAAAGACTCGAGCTAGACATCCTCGTCAGGCAGCAGCATGCGCAGCAACTCATCGTCGGGCCCGAGCGGGTGCCAACCTGGCGGTGGTGGCGTGGCGAGAAGGGCCACCATGACCTGCCTGGCACGCTCCTCATGGGTGATTGGAGTGAAGGCACTCCACGACCCCAGGGCCGTGGCGACCTCTAAACGAGCTTCTTCGTCCAGCACGGCCGGCCAGCCGTTGGGGAGACCCTCCCAAAGCTCTCGCACGAGTTGCCCCCGTACCAGGCGGGTGAGTCGGTTGCTCCGCTCCGCTTCGGCGACCAACCCGCTGAAGACCTGCACCGCGTTGATGTCGTCTCCGCCAAGTTCCTGGGCCAGTTCCACCAGCGGGAGGGTAGGGCGCGCCTCGGCGAAGGCGGTGAGTGAATCGTGGCCGCGCTCGCGGACCCGCTCATACAGGCGGACCTTCCAGTTGCCCTCCCAGGAATGTCCCTCTTTCATCACCCTCTCCAAGGAAACACTTTCTATTGTGTCTGGAGCTGCTTGTCCCATTCATACAATTTTTCGAGCAGATCTGCAGTGCAAGCACCTGACACATGCTCGAAGGACACTGGATCGAGTGTCGTGAGACGCTGGCGCTGGAATGCCGGGTCGGCGACCACGTCCCGGTGTTTCAGGCCGCGCGCGAAGTTGAGGGCGCGGGGCATTTGTCGAAGAATGGCCTCGATACTGTCTTCTCGCGTCGCTCGTGCCATGCGATTCGCGGCCATCTCCAGGCGCATGTGGACCGAGGCGTCCGCCACCGGACACCATGCATCCATGGCCCAATCACAGGAGGCCTTTATCAACTCCTCCAAGGTGAGTACGGCATCGCGGGTCTTGAAGCGGTAACGCGCGGATTGGAGGGTGTCCCAGAAGCGCAGCATCGTCTGGAGGCGGAGTGCCGTTCGCTGCGCGCTCACCGGGCCAGTGGGCGAAACCACGAAGTACAGAGCACCCCAGGCACTCTCACGACAAAACGCCTCGTATGCGTCCCTTATGGGGAACACGTTCTGCCAATCCAGGGCTTCGTACAATCCGCCCATGACATCCGACACCATGTACAGTCGCCAGGCCGGGCGCTCGTGTTGAAGGTCGGTCACCTCGTGAACCAGCACCACTTCTCCGGGAGGCACCTCCAGCATCTGACGTGGAGGAGGGAAGGCACCGTCCTCGAGGTACTGCTCGCCGCACCGTTCCCCCTCTTTCCGCGCCTTCTGGTGGACCGTGGAGCGGAGGCCATGAAGGAAGGACGGCATTTGGAAAGACGGTTGTCCAGGCACCATGGATCCATGATGGGAATGCACACCGGTTGGAAAAGCCCAGGATCGTTTTCATCACGTGCATGCCCCCGTACCCGTTGCTGTCCCCACGATCGCGACCCTCCACGCGATGCGCTCCCAGCGGGGGTTGCTGTCGTCCTCCGTCAGGACGCACCGCGTCATCACGGCCCCACGCCGCTGTCAGCGCGGCTTATGCCCCCGTTGCGCCCGAAGGTCCGCCCGGGCGCTGTTATGCAGGGGCCGCGAGCCGCCCCGCGGCTACACTGACGGGCTTCCGCTGGCCCAACGCCCAGAGGCGAGGGCCTTCCGACCGTAGAACCGAGGACACGAAGCGATGGCGATGGACGAGGATTTTCGCAAAGCGGCGCTCGACTACCACCGGCTGCCCCGGCCCGGAAAGCTGACGATCGAGCCGACCAAGCGCATGGCCACCCAGCGCGATCTGGCGCTGGCCTACTCCCCCGGCGTGGCGGCCGCGTGTGAGGCGATCGTCGCCGACCCCGACGCCGCGCGCGACCTGACGGCCCGCGGCAACCTCGTGGGTGTCATCACCAACGGCACCGCCGTGCTGGGCCTGGGCAGCATCGGTCCGCTCGCCGGCAAGCCCGTCATGGAGGGCAAGGCCGTCCTCTTCAAGAAGTTCGCCGGCATCGACGTCTTCGACATCGAGGTGGACACCACCAACCCCGAGCGCTTCGTGGACATCGTCTCCGCGCTCGAGCCCACCTTCGGCGGCATCAACCTCGAGGACATCAAGGCCCCCGAGTGCTTCGTCATCGAGCGCGCCCTGCGCGCGCGCATGAAGATCCCCGTCTTCCATGACGACCAGCACGGCACCGCCATCGTGTGCGCGGCCGCCATCCGCAACGGGCTCGTGCTCCAGGGCAAGAAGCTCGAGGAGATCAAGCTCGTCACCTCCGGCGCGGGCGCCGCGGCGCTCGCGTGCGTGGACCTGCTCGTGGAGATGGGCCTGCCCGTCGCCAACGTCACGCTCACGGACATCAAGGGCGTGGTCCACGCGGACCGGGGCGACGAGATGGCGCCCAACATGGCCCGCTACGCGCACAAGACGAGCGCGCGCACCCTGCCCGAGGTGCTCGGCGGGGCGGACGTGTTCCTGGGCCTGTCCGCGCCGCGCGTGCTCAAGGCCGAGTGGCTGCACCTGCTCGCGCCCAAGCCCATCATCCTCGCGCTCGCCAACCCCGAGCCGGAGATCCGCCCGGACGCCGCCATGGAGGCCCGCCCCGACGCCATCGTCGCCACGGGCCGCTCGGACTTCCCCAACCAGGTCAACAACGTCCTGTGCTTCCCCTTCGTCTTCCGCGGCGCACTGGACGTGGGCGCCACGGAGATCAACGAGCTCATGAAGCGCGCGGCCGCCGAGGCCATCGCGGAGCTCGCCCGGGTGGAGGCCAACGAGGTGGTGGCCCAGGCCTATGGTGGCACCGCGCACGTCTTCGGGCCCAAGTACATCATCCCCAAGCCGTTCGACCCGCGGCTCATCCTGAAGATCGCCCCGGCGGTGGCCAAGGCGGCCATGGACTCGGGCGTGGCGCGCCGGCCCATCGCGGACTTCGAGGCCTACCAGCGCGAGCTGGAGCTGTTCGTCTACCGCTCGGGTCAGCTCATGCGGCCGGTGTTCGAGGTGGCCCGCCGCACGCCCCGCCGCGTGGCGTACGCGGAAGGGGAGGACGATCGCGTGCTGCGCGCGGTGCAGAGCGTGGTGGACGAGCAGATCGCCCAGCCCGTGCTCATCGGCCGACGCCGGGTCATCACCGAGCGCATCAAGGAGCTGGGGTTGCGGCTGGAGGTCGGCCGGGACGTGCGCGTGGTGGATCCGAGCGAGGACACCGACATCATCCAGCCGCTCATCAAGCGCTACCAGACGCTGGTGGATCGCAAGGGCGTGCCGCTCGACGCCGCCGCGCGCCGGGTGGTGCGCCGGCCCACGGTGGCCGCCTGCATGCTCCTGGAGTCGGGCGAGGTCGACGCCGCGCTGTGCGGCGGCCGGGATGACTGGGGACGGCACATGACGTACGTCATGCCCATCATTCCCAAGCGCCAGGACGTGGGCCGCATCTACGCGCTCTCGGCCCTCATCCTGCAGAACGGCGCGCTGTTCTTCTGCGACACCCACGTCAACATCGACCCCACCGCCGAGCAGGTCGCCGAGATGACGCTGCTGGCCGCCGATGCCGTGCGCCGCTTCGGCGTCACCCCCAAGGCCGCGCTGCTGTCGCACTCGAGCTTCGGCGCCGGCAACTCCCAGTCCGCCATCAAGATGCGCCAGGCGCTCAAGCTGGTGCGCCAGCGCGCCCCGGACCTCGAGGTGGACGGCGAGATGCACGCCGACGCGGCGCTCAGCGAGACGCTGCGCCACCGGCTCGTGTCCCACAGCCCGCTGACGGGCTCGGCCAACCTGCTCGTCATGCCCACGCTGGACGCGGCCAACATCGCCATGACGCTCCTGTCCGCGGCCTCCGAGGCGTTGCTGGTGGGGCCGCTGCTGCTGGGCATCTCCAAGCCCGTCCAGGTGCTCGTGCCGCGCGTCACCGCGCGGGGCATCGTCAACATGACCGCCCTGGCCGTGGCGCAGGCCCACGTGCTGGAGCAGGGCACCGCGCGCTGAGCGGGCGCCCACCCGGGCCGAGGACACCCGGGTGGGCATTTGCTTTCGCCGGGGGGGCCCGGCGCGTTAAGCGTAGGGGCCATGAGCCAAGCCACCGACTTCGTCATCGCCCCCGCCGAGCGTCCCAGCCTGCCCATCGAGGGTACATCGGCCCGCTTCCCCATCCGCCGCATCTACTGCGTGGGCCAGAACTACGGCGCCCACACCCGGGAGATGGGAGGGGATCCGACGCGCACGCCGCCGTTCTTCTTCTCCAAGCCGGCCGACGCGGTGCGCGTGCCGGGCGAGCCCGTGCCCTATCCGCCCTCCACCGCGCAGCTCGACTACGAGATCGAGCTGGTGGTGGCGCTCAAGGGGGGCGGGTCCAACGTCACGCCCGAGCAGGCGCTGGGCCTGGTGTACGGCTACGCGGCGGGGGTGGATCTCACCCGCCGGGACTTGCAGGCCGTGGCCAAGAAGGAAGGGCGCCCGTGGGACGCGTCCAAGGGCTTCGATGCCTCGGCGCCCATCGGCGTGCTGCGCCGGGCCGAGGGCGGGGAGCTGCCCAAGGGGCGCATCCACCTCAACGTGAATGGCCAGACGAAGCAGGACGGCCAGCTCGCGGACATGATCTGGAACGTGGCGGAGATCATCGCCAAGGCGTCGCAGCTCTGGCGCCTGGAGCCGGGAGATCTGATCTTCACCGGCACGCCCCACGGCGTGGGCCCCCTGTCGCGCGGAGACCGCGTGGAGGGCGGCATCGAGGGCGTGGGCACGGTGTCCTTCACCCTGAGCTGACGCGCCGCCCGCCCGCGCTCACTTCTTCGCGGGAGCCGGAGCCTTGGCCGGAGCCTTGGCCGGGGCCTTGGCGCCCCGCCGCAGGGCCGTGACGCTCTTCTGGACGGTGCGCTGGGCCTCGTCCAGCGCGGCCTTGGGCGTGGCGAGCTTGTGGAGCACGGCGTTCATGGCCGAGGCCGCGGGGGACCAGACCATGGTCATCTCCGGCAGGTTGGGCATGGGCAGGGCCGTTTTCGCCTGCTCGCGGATGGCGGCGAGCACGGGGTCCGCGCCAAGGGCCTTGTCCTCGTAGATGGGGGCGAAGGCGGGATTCTGCCGGCCCTGGGTGGCCATGAGGCGCGCGCCCTCGGGGCCGGTGAGGTAGCGCACGAAGTCATAGGCGGCGTCCTTGTTCGCCGAGTGCGAGGAGATGCCCACGCCCTCCACCGTCATCCATGGCTTGAGCGGCTTGCCGCCCGCCTCGTCCACGGTGGGCAGCGGCGCCAGCCCGTAGTCGATGCCCTGGGCGATCTCCCCGACGAACCAGGGGCCGGAGAAGACGAGCGCCGCCTTGCCCTCGTTGAACAGGCTCGTGACGAGCGCCGTGGAGGGCTCGGCGGGCAACAGGCCCTCCTGGGACGTCCAGCGCAGCAGCAGCTCCAGGGACTTGACGTTCTCCGGCGCGTCCAGCCGCACCTGGGGGCCCGGATCGAACACGCGCCCGCCAAAGGCATGCATCAGGGCCGCGTGGTAGTAGAAGTCCGTGTATGGGTAGGCGAGGCACACGCTCGACTTGTCCGGCGTCTTCGCGCGCAAGGCCTTGCACGCGGAGAGCAGCTCGCCCGTGGTGCGCGGCGGGGTGGGCAACAGCTTCTTGTTGTAGATGAGGGTGATGGCCTTGAAGTTCAGGGGCAGGGCGTAGACGGAGCCCCGGTAGGTCATCGCCTCGAGGGTGCCCGGCACGTAGCGCTCGCGCACGGCGGGCTCCAGGAAGAAGTCGAGCGGCTCGAGCAGCGCGCCGCCCTCCACCCAGCCGCCGAGCCTGTCCTGCGGGAAGACGAAGACGTCCGGGCCCACGCCGCGCGACAGGGTGGCGGAGATCTTGTCCGTGAAGGCATCCGAGGGGATGGCGAGCAGCTTCACCCGCGTGCCGGACTCGCCCTGGGCGGCGTTGTACGCGGCGACGACCTTCTCCAGGGCGGTGCGCTCGGCGGCGCGGTAGCCGTGCCACACCACGACCTCGGCGGCACGGGCGCTCGCGCTCCACGAGGCGAGCAGCAGCAGAAGCAGGAGGGACAGCGACGAACGGCTCTTCATGCGGGGGACTCCTTGGGGCGCGGCCGGGTGGCCGGGAGGAGGACCATCGCATGCCCCGCCCGCCGGCTCACCCCGGGGGGGCGGGCGCGGACACCCGGGGCAGGGTGAAGCAGAAGGTGCTGCCCTGGCCCTCCTCGCTGCGCACGTCCAGGGTGCCCCCCTGGGCCTCCACGAGCCCCCGGCTGATGGCGAGGCCCAGGCCCGTGCCCTTCTTGCCCGTGCCCTCCACGCGCCAGAAGCGCTCGAAGAGGTGGGGCAGCGCCTCGGCAGGAATGCCCGGGCCGGTGTCATGCACCAGGAAGCGCACCGCGGACGCCTCGGGCGCCACCTCCACCGTCACCGTGCCCCGCTCGGGGGTGAACTTGAGCGCGTTGCCCACCAGGTTGCTCAACACCTGGAAGAAGCGATCCCGATCGCACCGCACCTGGCAGCGCTCCGCGGGCAGCCGCGTGCGCAGCTCGATGGAGGCCTCCACCGCCAGCGGCTCGAGCAGCAGCAGGCCCTCGCGCACCAGCTCCTCCACGTCGTGGGACTCCAGGTTCAGCTTCAACTGGTCCGCCTGGAGGCTCGCCATGTCGAGCAGATCCCGGATGAGCCGATCCATCCGCTCCACCGAGCGCTCGATGGTGTGGGTGTGCTTGCGCATCCGCTCGCCGGCCTCGCCCTCGGGGATCAGCCGCCGCAGCAGCCGGGTGCTCATGCCGATGCTGCTCAGCGGGTTCTTCAAGTCATGGCTCACCACGGCGAGGATGTCCTCGCGCTCACGCACGGCGCGCTGGGCGTCGCGCTCGGCGTTCTCCGCCCGGGTGCGCTCGCGCTGCTGGGCGGCGGCCTCGTCGCGCGCGGCCTGCTCACGGGCCTGGAGGCCGATGCGCTCCTCCTCGATGCGCAGGCGCTGGGACTCGGCCCGGTCCAGCGCGAACGCGGCCGCCCACACCAGCACGGTGAAGATCATCACGTTGCCCGAGGCGATGAGCGACAGGGCGAAGGGCAGGGGGAAGGCCGCGGAGTGGTAGGCCCAGAGCACCACGCCCCCGATGAGGATGGGCAGCACGAACGCCGGAGGCAGCAGCCAGCGCGCGAGCGCCCCTCCCAGGCCCGGGCCGGAGACGACCCGCATGACGCCCCGGGTGGCGCGGGCCTCGAAGACGCCGAGCGCCAGCAGCAGGAAGCACACCGTGGTGTGAATTGCCATCTGCGTGTAGCGGGCGATGCCGGTGAATTCCCGCTGGCCGTAGAGGTAGCCCGCCAGGCCCACCAGGGCGATGACGCCCACGAGCGCGGCGAGGTACTGCGAGGGCCAGCCCACCACCCGCGTCTCCACCTCGAGACACAGGAGCGCCAGCCCGAGCAGCAGGAAGCACAGGGTGGTGTTGGGGGCCATGCGCCCCGGGTAGCCAAGCTCCACGTTGCGCGCGGGATCCACCACGAGCAGCTCGTCCAGGCCCAGGTTCATGTCCAGGGCGTACTGCACGAGCGTCAGGGCGCTGAGGAGGACCACGAGCCCCGCGCTCGCCACCCAGGCGCGCCGCAGCGCGGGTGGGGGCCGCGTGAGGCCGGCGATCACCAGGGCCGCTCCCGAGAGGATGAAGCACAGGGCCGAGTTGGCCTTCATCGTGGGCAGGCCCGGCCGCAGCCCCTTGAGCGAGGGGATGTCGAGCACCCACGCGGTGAGGACCACGAGCCCCACCGCCATCACCACCGCGCCATGAACGCGAGACAACCGCCGCAGGAGTACGGAGACACGTTCAGCGATTCTCTCGCCCGCCATCCGCCCTCCTTACCGCGCCTCCCGGGCCTCCCGCCATGACGACGCATGGCGGAGGCCCCGCGACTTCACTCTCCCGCTTCGCTCGCGACGCCCTCGCTGCCGTCGGAGGTCTTCGCGTTGAGCACGATGCGCTCACCGGGAGGGGAGCCCGGCATGACGAAGTCCCGCTCCTGGACGCTCTTGTCCGGGTTGATGACGCGCACGTGGTGCTCGCCCTCGAAGACGGGGTACTCGGCCACGGGGGCCACGCCCAGGGGTTGGCCATCCAGGAAGACCTTGGCCCCCGACTCGGCGAGGATGAGCACGGAGCCCAGGTTCACCCGCATGTTGAACTGGACCTTCTCCTGGGTGGCGCGCACGTCGATGCTGCGCGCGGTGCGCAGGCCCCGGTTCGCATCCACCAGGGAGATGAGGTGGCGGCCGGGCGTCATGGGCACCGTCTGGGGCGAGCGGCCCACCTGGCGGCCATCGACGTAGAGCATCACCTCGGGCGTGACGAAGATCTGCACGGGCGTGAGCGGCGCCGAGGCGCCCGCCTTGGGCGGCGCGCTCGGGGCCACCGCCACACCCGCGTCGGACGGCGCCGGCACCTCCTCGACGATCATCGGGGTGTTGACGTCGGCGGCCACGCCCGCGTCGGGGCCCAGGTACTCGGGCTCGTGCTGGACGTTCTTCCAGATGAAGCCCACGGCGCTCACGAAGAAGAGCGTGCCCACGAAGGCGAGCGCGCCCACCGCGAGGCGCGAGCGCATGGCGGATGTGGGGGGCGCGACCGGATACCCGGCAGCCCCTGGTGGGGGCGGCGCGTAACCGGGCATTCCCGGGGGAGGGGATGCGTACACGGGCGTCCCCGGAGGTGGGGCCACGTACACGGGAGCCCCAGCAGGCGGGGCCACGGCGCCGGCGGCCACGGGCGCGGGAAGCGCGGGGGGGGTGTTCTGGGCCAGCTCGGCCATGCCCCGCTCGATCATCGCCTTGCGGAAGCGCCGCATCTCGTTGTCGTGGGGAATCTGCCGGATGAGGAACTCGGCGAGCGCGGTGGGCGAGGGCGGCTCGCCCACGAGCGCCTCCAGGGCCTCGCGGAAGGCGAGGGCCGTCGGGTAGCGCTCCTTGGAGCGCTTGGCCGTGGCGCGGCGGATGATCTCGTTGTAGGCGAGCGGCACGTCCTCCGGCAGCGGCGGCAGCGGCCGCGAGAGGATGGCCTTGTCCCGATCGATCGAGTCCTGGAAGGGTTTGCGCCCCGAGAGGCACTCGTGCAGCAGCAAGCCCAGGAGGAACACGTCGGTGGGGACGGACGAGGCCTCGCGGCCACCGAGCAACTGCTCGGGCGCGCTGTACAGGCGGCGGTTGCGCACCCGTCGGCCATCCTTCTCGCGCGGCGCCACGCCGAGCGCGCCATAGCCCGTCACCTTCACCTGGCCCTGGGCGGAGATCATCAGCGTCTCCGGCCGCAGATCTCCGTGCACGTAGGGCGTGCCGTCGTCGTTGCCCGCCACGTGGGCGTAATGCACCCCCGTGGCCGCCTCCATGGCGATGAGCGCGGCGAACAGGGGCGGCAGCCGCGGACAGCCCTCCAGCACGTGGCGCAGGGGCTCGCCGTCGGCGTACTCCGTCACCCGGGCCACGCGTCCGTCCAGCGTCACCAGGGCATGGACCCGGAGGATGTTGGGGTGCTCGAAGACGACGGCGCGCTCCGTCTCCTTGCGCAGCCGCGCCAGCGCCGCGGCGTCCTGGGCGATCTCGGCAGGCGCCCAGATCAACACGACGGGTCGAGGGGGCTTGCCCTCCTCGAGAGAAAGGGCGAGATGGGGCCGGTTGGCGCCTTCGCCTGGAAAGAGGGGGCCGAGCAACTGGTAGCGAACCTGCATGGGTTCGACGTTTTACGGCTCTCTCACATCCTCCGCCAGACCATGGCGGGGCAACTCACACATTCCTGCCTGGTGAGCTACAGATCGAGCAAGGGCATGAATGTGCCGATGTCCAACGAATTCGTCCATCCCCGGACGGAAAACGAATAAGTCGCGGATTCCGGAAAAATTTCTTCACGAGGCTGGAAAATCGGGGTAAAAATCCATGTGTACTGAATTACTTCACTGAGTCTGTCTTTACCCACCTTCACGAGCAGTCCACCTGGCCTGCAATGCGGGAGTGGGTCTGGGATGGTCCTCCGAGGAGCCCCGGATGCGACACGAGACTGATGCGGAACGCGAGGCGAGTCGGCTCGGTCCGGTATTCGTGTTTTCCGGGCAGGGGTCGCAGTGGGTGGGCATGGGGAGGGAGCTGCTGGAGCGCTCGACCGTGTTCGAGATGGTGCTGAGCGCGTGTGACGCGCAGGTGCGCCGGCACCTGGGGTGGTCGCTGTTGGAGGCGGTGACGCAGCGGGAGGCGCCGCTCGGGGACATCGAGGTGAGCTGTCCGGCCATCGTGGCGATGGAGCTGGCGCTGGCGGCGCTGTGGCGCTCGTGGGGCGTGGAGCCGGCGGCGGTGGTGGGGCACAGCATCGGCGAGGTGGCGGCGGCGCAGGTGGCCGGGGTGCTGTCGCTGGAGGACGCCATGCGCGTCATCTGCCAGCAGGGGCGCACCATGGGACGGCTGCGAGGCCGGGGGGCGATGGCGGTGGTGGGGCTGACGTGGGAGCGGGCGGGAGAGGCGCCGCCCGGGCTGGAGGGGCAGCTGTGGCGGGTCATCCACGCGAGCCCCGACTGGACGGTGGTGGCGGGGGAGCCGGCCGTGCTGGAGCAGGCGCTGACGCATTGGCGGCGGCAGGGCGTGGTGGCGCGCTGGGTGGACTCGGAGGTGGCGGCGCACTGTCCCCAGGTGGAGCCCTTCCGCGAGGAGCTGCGCGAGCGGCTCGAGGGCCTGTGTCCCCGGACGGAGCGCCTGCCGCTCTTCTCCACGGTGACGGGAGGCGACGTGGCGGCGCGGCGGCTCGGCGCGGAGCACTGGGTGCGCAACCTCACCGAGCCGGTGTTGTTCCGCGAGGCCACGGGCGCGTTGATCTCGCGCGGGCACGACGTGTTCCTGGAGATCAGCCCGCATCCGCTGGTGAAGCACTGGCTGGAGTCGTGCCTGGAGTACGCGGGGCGGGCCGGGACGGTGCTCGCGTCGATGCGGCGCGGACGCGAGGCCACCCAGCACATGCTGGAGACGTTGCGGCGCCTGTCCGGGCCCCGCCCGCGCGAGAGCCGGACGGGCACCCGGTTCCGTGTGGTGGACTCGTCCGTGGAGGACGGCTGCTAGGCCGCCCTGGGACGAGTCAGCCGAGGTGACGCTCGGCGGCGCGGAAGAGTTGGGTGAGCGAATAGTCGAGCAGCGCCTGTCGCGAGCTCATGAAGCGCTGGGCCCGAAGGAAGGGCAACCAGACGCGGTGGCCCACGAGCACCTGGGCCTCCTCGAGCTTCTGGCGCGGAATCCACCGGCCCCCGAGGTGGCGCACCAGCACTTCGCCCAGGTACGCGCCGATGGCGGGCAGCGCGTGCTCGTCGAGGGCTTCCCGCGGGCGGCTCTTCGGGAAGTCCTCGCGCCAGAAGTAGAAGTCGGCATCCGTGAGGGATTCGGGCGTCGCCGCGAAGACGGACGGCACCTCCGAGTGCAGCAGCGCCACCAGGTGCTCGGCGAGGGTGCTGTAGTGCTCGCGGGCGAGTTCCACATTCTCCACGTCCGGAGGAAGGGCGGAGTCGGCGGGGCGCCACTCCTCGGGCTCGGGGGGTTGCCACGCGTTGAGTTCGGCGATCCTGCGCTGGCGCTCGTGGCTGGCGGCGCGGTCCACCACACGCGAGAGGAGCGCAGCCAGGTCCGGGTGGAAGCGGGGCTCCACGGGAGCGAGCCTGGCACTGCGCTCATGCAAGGAGCGCAGAAGGGTGTCGAAGTCGAGGTCCGGCCGGAGGTGGGCGTGGGCACGGGCCTGGGCGAGCCGTGCCTCCTTGCTGGCGAAATCCGCCACGGTGGGCCACGTCACCAGGAGGACGGAACCATTGGGCAACTCCTCTACACGGTGAGCTGGTGTGGAGAGCATCCTTTCGCGGCCGACAGCCTCCACCAGCTTCGGACCAAAGACGTTGAGCCAGAACACCTCGTAAACTTTGTCGAAACCATCCTTCCGAGAAGTCTTCTCATCGCGTCCGAAACGGGGAGAGCCCGCCAGTTCCGTGTCATCGGCGCTGTGAGCCTTGGCATGACTGACCGGGTAGCGGGAGGCCCAGGCGCGCACCATCTCCACGACCTGGTGACAGCGCTCCTCCTCGGTAAAGAAAGAAAGCGGCTGCACATTGACCGCGATGTCCAGCTTGGGAGGTCGGGGAGGTAGCCAGAGCCAGAGCGTCATGTCCAGCGCGGGCCACTCCGTGCGATAAAATCCCAAGCTCGTGAACACATCGTCGCGCCCCTCTTGTAAACCCTTCCAGATTGCGGCGCGAGCGTACTTGCGTCGACGCTTGCCTTCAGCAACGTCCGGCATCCACCCATCGGCGTACCGTTCGAGCGCTTGGAGAAAGGGCTCCAGCTCTCCTTCCAGTGCGGCCTGCTGGTCGAAGCCTCCGACGAAGGTGAGTCGAAGGAGATCCTCCGGCTTCAAATCGTGCACGCTCAGTCGATTCATTGGAACAGCACCTCCACTCCCGGAACCGCTTCCTCGGCAGCGGTCACGACTGCATCCAGGTTGTCTACCTTCGTGGGCTTGAGTGCGCCCCCCTCGTAAACGAGGCGGACTCGCTGAACGGGAACCTCGTCAGCTGCACCGAAAAAGCGTTGGAGGGAATCCCGGCGGATGTCCAGATGCCCTCCATACTTCCGTAGAGCTTCCTTCGCGTCCTCAATCACCAGACGTCTCAGGGCTCCTTCTTCCAGCAGCGCCAGAGCGCGGCTCTTGAAGCTGAACGTCTCCACGCGCCGTGGCAGCCCGCCAGTTCCTGCCTCTTCAATGACGAGCACGTCCGCGTAGCGCAGGCCAGGACCCGGCTTCCTCACGCCCACCTGCATTTCAACGCGGGGCCTGTCGAAGTCTCCGAGGAAGCGGCGCTCGGCCCGAGGCGTCTTCGCGTCCTCTTGCAGTAGCCGCACCATGTCACGTTCGAAGGCTAGTCCCCGGGCAAACCACGCGCGCATCCGCTCGTAGGGCGCCCACTTGAGGGGGCCCTCGGCGGCCGTGCCCTTCTCCACCTCGTCCAAGCGTTTCTCGTAGTAGTCGACGTACTCGCTCCAGCGCGGATTGCCGCGGGCCTCGGGCGGCACGGCATCGAGGGAGGGGCGGTGCTGCTTCAGCACCTTGGCGTCCCTGGGGAGGCGCGGGCCCGTGGCCTCCAACTCCACCGCCGCCAGCTTCGCCTCCACCACCGCCGGTGTATGGCCCACCCCCTCATCCACCAGCGAGGCCAGGGTGCTCTGACGCTCCGGGGGGGGGCCCGTGGCCCCGCGCCTGGCCTTGGACATGAGGGGCCGCGCCTTGGCCACCTCCCCCCGGGCCTCGTACAGGGCCAGCGCGGCGTCCATTCCCCCCACGGCCACGAAGCGGCTCGCCTCACGTCTGGCCTGGATGTAGCGGGCCAGCTCTCGCAGGCCTTCTTCGCCCGCGCCCAGCCGAGCTCGCAGCTCCCGCGTCCTCTCCGCGAGGAGCCTCACTCGCCCCCGCACCGTCCCGAGTCCCCACTGGAGTCCGACTCCTCCTCCCCGGGCCTCGTGGAGCGTACGCACGCCCTTGCCCCCCACGTACAGGGTGGCCAGCAGCGCGACGGGCGTCAGCTCGCGCACGGCCTGCTCGTACTCGCCCCGCGAGAGCGAGGACAGCCCGTGGCCCGTCCCCGCCGCGAGGTAGTAGAAGCCCAGCGGCACCCCGAAGGTGACGTGGTCCACGCTGCCCAGCAGCACGTTGCCCGCCGAGTAGTGCTGCCTGGCCGCCTCCCACTCCACCTCGTCGAGGTCCTCCTGGTAGGAGGGGGGGAGCTGGCCTCGTTGCTGGGTGTAGTGGGTGTACCAGGCATTCTTCTGCTGCTCGTGGGTGAGCAGGTCGGTGACGGCGCGGCCCGCCCCCCGCAGCAGGTCTCCGGGTTGGAAGTCCCTGTCCGGACGCGCCGAGAGCTTCAGGCCGCGCGCCTCCAATTCCGCACGGGCTCGGGGCATCCGCCCCAGCGTGGCATCCAGCCGCTTGTCCCGGGCCAGCCAGAAGAGAAGCTCCCGCAGCTCCTCGTCATGGGCCGAGTCGAGCAGGTAGCGGACGAACACCTCGGCGGGGGCGACGCCATACTTGTCCGTGGCCAGCAGGAGGAAGGAGAGCCGCTTGCGGTTGAGCAGGCCGGCGGCGTCCTCACGCACGGGCCCCAGTGAGCCCAGGCGCACGGCATCCCAGTCCGTGAGCGACTCCACCAGCCGGGGCATGTCCACGTGCTCCTGGAGGGCGACGTATTCCGCGGGCGAGCTGCACGCGAGGAAGGGGGCGAGGAGGGCCTGGCTGTCGTGGGAGGAGAAGTCGGGCCAGCCCGCGGGCACGGCCTGACCTCCACACGAGGGCCGCTCCTGGGGGACAGGCCCCGCGCTGGCCACCACGTCCGCGAGCTCCTCGCCCGAGAGCGTGACGCAGCCGGTGGAGAGCAGCACCGCCGCCAGCAGTGCCACCCACCCGTGCGCCCGGGCCTCAGCGCGCATTGAGCACCCGTGACGTCATGAAGCCCCCAGGCAGAGGGCTCCTACTCTAGCAGGTGGCTTGCAGACGTCCTTCCCTCTGGCATGACCCTGAGCGATTCGCTTGAGGTGACGGGGGAACTGCTCGTGCTGGAGCATGCGCTGGCGCATTGGCGTCTGTTCAGCCGAGGTGACGCTCGGCGGCGCGGAAGAGTTGGGTGAGCGAATAGTCGAGCAGCGCCTGTCGCGAGCTCATGAAGCGCTGGGCCCGAAGGAAGGGCAACCAGACGCGGTGGCCCACGAGCACCTGGGCCTCCTCGAGCTTCTGGCGCGGAATCCACCGGCCCCCGAGGTGGCGCACCAGCACTTCGCCCAGGTACGCGCCGATGGCGGGCAGCGCGTGCTCGTCGAGGGCTTCCCGCGGGCGGCTCTTCGGGAAGTCCTCGCGCCAGAAGTAGAAGTCGGCATCCGTGAGGGATTCGGGCGTCGCCGCGAAGACGGACGGCACCTCCGAGTGCAGCAGCGCCACCAGGTGCTCGGCGAGGGTGCTGTAGTGCTCGCGGGCGAGTTCCACATTCTCCACGTCCGGGGGCAGGGCGGAGTCGGCGGGGCGCCACTCCTCGGGCTCGGGGGGTTGCCATGCGTTGAGTTCGGCGATCCTGCGCTGGCGCTCGTGGCTGGCGGCGCGGTCCACCACACGCGAGAGGAGCGCAGCCAGGTCCGGGTGGAAGCGGGGCTCCACGGGAGCGAGCGTGGCACTGCGCTCATGCAGGGAGCGCAGAATGGTGTCGAAGTCGAGGTCCGGCCGGAGGTGGGCGTGGGCGCGGGCCTGGGCGAGCCGTGCCTCCTTGCTGGCGAAATCCGCCACGGTGGGCCACGTCACCAGGAGCACGGAGCCATTGGGCAACTCCTCTACACGGTGGGCAGGGGTGGAGAGGATGCGCTCGCGGCCTACGATCTCCACCAGCTTGGGGCCGAAGACGTTGAGCCAGCACACCTCGTAGATCTTGTCGAATCCGTCTCGGTACTCCGTCTCGTCGTCGCGGCCGAAATTGGGAGAGCCCGCCAGTATCATGTCATCACTGCTGTAAGCCATGGCATGTGTAACGGGATAATGGGAGGCCCATGCGCGCACCATTTCAATGAAGTCATGGCAGCGCTCCGCCAACCCAAAGAAGGAGAGGGGCTTTACGTTGATGAATATTCCTAGCTTGGGATGCAACGGTGGAAACCAGAGACTGAGCGACATGTCCAACGCGGGCCACTTTGTGCGATAGAGCCCGAGGCCTGAGGTGTTCCCGTCGCGCCGCTCCTCAAGGGCCTTCCAGAAGGAAGGGCGAGAGTATTTTCGTTGCCGCTTGCCATTGACAACGTCCGGCATCCACTCGTTGGCGTGCTCTTCAAGTGCCTGGAGAAAGGGCTCCAATTGTTTCTCCAGCGCCTCCTGCTGGTCGAAGACAGTGTCGAACTCGAGTCGGAGGCGGTCCTCCGGTTTCAGATCATGCACGCTCAGCCGCTTCATTGAAACACCACCTCGACTCCCGGAACCGTTGCCTTGGTTTCGCTTACGGCTCTCTTCAACAGGTTGACATCCGTGGGCTTGAGGGCGCCCCCCTCATAGATGAGGCGTACCCTCGGGACCTGCACCTCACTGCCCCCTGGCAACAGGGACCGGAGGGAGTCTCTACGGATATCCAGCGTCTCGCCGTATTTCCGTAGGGCCTCGCTCGCGTCTGCCTTCATCTGCGCCTTCATTGCGTCTTCCTCTAGTAGCGCGAGATCTCGGCTCTTGAAGCTGAATGTCTCCACGCGCCGTGGGTGCCTGCCGAGCGCGCCTTCCTCGATGACGAGCACGTCCGCGTAGCGCAGGCCGGAGGCTGGCTTCCTCACGCCCACCTGTGTTTCAACGCGGGGCCTGTCGAAGTCCCCGAGGAAGCGGCGCTCGGCCCGAGGCTTCAATGCGTCCTCTCGCACCCGCTTCACCATGTCGCGCTCGAAGGCCATGCCCCGGGCAAACCACCGGCGCAGCCGCTCGTAGCCCTCCCATTTCAGGGGGCCCTTGCTGGCCTCGCCCTTCTTCACCTCGCCCAAGCGCTTCTCGTAGTAGTCGACGTACTCGCGCCAGCGCGGGTTGCCCCGGGCCTCGGGTGGCGGGGTGTCGAGAGCCGGGCGGTGCTGCCGCAGCACCCTCTCGTCCATGGGCAGGCGCGGGCCCGTGGCCTCCTGCTCCGCGGCCGCCAGCTTCGCCTCCACCACCGCCGGTGTATGGCCCACCCCCTCGTCCACCAGCGCGGCCAGGGTGCCTTGGCGCCCCGGTGGGGCGCCCGTGGCCCCGGGCCTGGCCCTGGACATGAGGGGCCGCGCCTTGGCCACCTCCCCCCGGGCCTCGTACAGGGCCAGCGCCGCGTCCATTCCCCCCACGGCCACGAAGCGGCCCGCTTCACGACTGGCCTGGATGTAGCGGGCCAGCTCGCGCAGTCCCTCCTCGCCCGTACCCAGCCGTGTTCGCAGCTCCCTCGTCCTCTCCGCGAGGAGCCTCACTCGCACCTTCACCGTCCCGAGTCCCCACTGGAGTCCGACTCCTCCTCCCCGGGCCTCGTGGAGCGTACGCACGCCCTTGCCCCCCACGTACAGGGTGGCCAGCAGCGCGACGGGCGTCAGCTCGCGCACGGCCTGCTCGTACTCGCCCCGCGAGAGCGAGGACAGCCCGTGGCCCGTCCCCGCCGCGAGGTAGTAGAAGCCCAGCGGCACGCCGAAGGTGACGTGGTCCACGCTGCCCAGCAGCACGTTGCCCGCCGAGTAGTGCTGCTTCGCCCCCTCCCGCTCCACCTCGTCGAGGTCCTCCTGGTAGGACGGGGGGAGCTGGCCTCGTTGCCGGGAGTAGTGGGTGTACCAGGCATTCTTCTGCTGCTCGTGGGTGAGCAGGTCGGTGACGGCGCGGCCCGCCCCCGCAGCAGGTCTCCGGGTTGGAAGTCCCTGTCCGGACGCGCCGAGAGCTTCAGGCCGCGCGCCTCCAATTCCGCACGGGCTCGGGCCATCCGCCCCAGCGTGGTCTCCAGCCGCTTGTCCCGGGCCAGCCAGAAGAGAAGCTCCCGCAGCTCCTCGTCATGGGCCGAGTCGAGCAGGTAGCGGACGAACACCTCGGCGGGGCGACGCCATACTTGTCCGTGGCCAGCAGGAGGAAGGAGAGCCGCTTGCGGTTGAGCAGGCCGGCGGCGTCCTCACGCACGGGCCCCAGTGAGCCCAGGCGCACGGCATCCCAGTCCGTGAGCGACTCCACCAGCCGGGGCATGTCCACGTGCTCCTGGAGGGCGACGTATTCCGCGGGCGAGCTGCACGCGAGGAAGGGGGCGAGGAGGGCCTGGCTGTCGTGGGAGGAGAAGTCGGGCCAGCCCGCGGGCACGGCCTGACCTCCACACGAGGGCCGCTCCTGGGGGACAGGCCCCGCGCTGGCCACCACGTCCGCGAGCTCCTCGCCCGAGAGCGTGACGCAGCCGGTGGACAGCAGCACTGCCGCCAGCAGTGCCACCCACCCGTGCGCCCGGGCCTCAGCGCGCATTGAGCACCCGTGACGTCATGAAGCCCCCAGGCAGAGGGCTCCTACTCTACCGCCCGCTCAGGCGAACAGTTGCGTCAGGAGCTCGCGCCGGGGCGACACCGTGTGCCGCCGCAGCCGGGCCAGGCGCGAGAGCTTCCGCGGTTGGAGCGCCTCGTGGACGGACAGGCCCCCGGGGCCACCCAGCAGCAGGCCCAACGCCGCGGCGATGAGGGAGAGGTTGTACTCGTAGCCGCCCTGCTGGATGTCGAAGCCGTTGGGGCCATGCACCTTGGCGATGGCCACCGCCTGCGTCACCAGCACGGACACCGCCGCCACGCGCGTGCCGATGCCCAGGAGGGACAGCACCCCGGCGGCCACCTCGGTCCACCCCGTCAGCAGCGCCCAGGTGCGGCCGGGCTTGATGCCCAGCTTCTCGAAGACCTGCGACGTCTGCTCCAGGCCCTCGGGCTGGAGCTTGGTGATGCCGTGGTAGAGCATCGCCGAGCCCAACGTGGCCCGCAGGGGAAGTGCCGAGTGGTGGGCCAGTTGCCCTTGCAGCAGTGCGGTCGTGGTCGTCGTCATCCTGCCCTCCGGAGTCGTGGTCCGGATAGCGTCCTCATCCCCCCGCGCCGCGGCAACGGGGCCGGGGCGGGGGAGCGAGCGGGGGGCAGGCTCGGGGGACGCCTACCCCGGGGTGAACCAGAGCACGGACAGCGGGGGCAGCGTCAGCACCGCCGACGCGTCCTGGCCGTCCCAGCCCTGGGGCTCGGTGTGGATGCGGCCCTTGTTGCCCATGCCGGAGCCGCCGTACTCGCCGGCGTCCGTGTTGAGCAGCTCCACGTAGCTGCCATGCCGGGGGAAGCCGATGCGGTACTCCTCGCGGGGCGTGGGCGACAGGTTGGCGATGCACACCACGTGGCCCCCGGGCTGGCGCGAGCGCCGCACGAAGGCGAGCACGTTGGTGCTGGCCGAGTCGGGTTGGATCCACTGGAAGCCGAGCGGCTCGTTGTCCGCGTCGTACAGGGCGGGGTGCGAGCGGTAGAGCCGGTTGATGTCGCCCACCATGGACTGGATGCCGGCGTGGCCCGGGTTGTCCAACAGGTGCCAGTCCAGGCTCTTGTCGTTGTTCCACTCGTGGGGCTGGCCGAACTCGCCGCCCATGAAGAGCAGCTTCTTGCCCGGGTGCGCCCACATCCACGCGAGCAGGGCGCGCAGGTTGGCGCGCTTCTGCCAGTCGTCCCCCGGCATCTTCCCGTAGAGCGAGCCCTTGCCGTGCACCACCTCGTCATGGCTCAACGGCAGCATGAAGTGCTCGCTGAAGGCATACAACAGGCCGAAGGTGAGCTGGTTGTGGTGGTGCTGGCGGTAGATGGGATCCTTGCTGAAGTACATCAGCGTGTCGTGCATCCAGCCCATGTTCCACTTGAAGTGGAAGCCGAGGCCGCCCTCCTGCGTGGGCTGGCTCACCTTGGGCCACGCCGTGGACTCCTCGGCGATCATCACCGCGCCGGGGAACTTCGCGCGCACGCGATCATTGAGCTCGCGCATGAAGGAGATGGCCTCCTCGTTCTCGCGGCCTCCCCAGCGGTTGGGGATCCACTCGCCCGCCTTGCGGCTGTAGTCGAGGTAGAGCATGGAGGCGACGGCGTCCACGCGCAGACCGTCGATGTGATACTCCTCGAGCCAGAAGAGCGCGTTGGCGATGAGGAAGTTGCGCACCTCGTTGCGGCCGAAGTTGAAGACGTAGGTGCCCCAGTCCGGCTGCGAGCCCTGGCGGGGGTCCGCGTGCTCGTAGAGGGCGGTGCCGTCGAACTGGCCGAGCGCGTGGGCATCCCGGGGGAAGTGGCCGGGCACCCAGTCGAGGATGACGCCGATGCCGTTCTCGTGCAGGTGGTTGACGAGGAAGCGGAAGTCATCCGGGTGGCCGAAGCGGGCGGTGGGCGCGTAGTAGTTGCCCACCTGGTAGCCCCAGGAGCCGCCGAAGGGGTGCTCCGCCACGGGCATCAGCTCCACGTGGGTGAAGTTCATCTTCTTCACGTAGTCGACGAGCGCGGTGGCCATCTCCCGGTAGGTGAGGGAGCGGTCACCGTCCTCCATCACCCGCCGCCACGAGGCCAGGTGCAGCTCGTAGACGGCCCAGGGCTCGCGGTGCACGTCCTTGTGGGCGCGCGCCTGCATCCACTGCCCGTCCGTCCACTGGTACTGATCCAGGTTGTGCACCACGGAGGCCGTGGCGGGAGGCACCTCGGTGCGGAAGGCGAAGGGGTCCGCCTTGAGGATGCGGTGGCCGCCGTGGCCGGTGCGGATCTCGAACTTGTAGCGCGTGCCCTCGCCCACCTCGGGGACGAACAGCTCCCAGATGCCCGAGGAGCCCATGCGCCGCATGAGGTGCAGCCGCCCGTCCCAGCTGTTGAAGTCACCCACCACGGACACGCTCGAGGCCGTGGGCGCCCACACCGCGAACGCCACGCCGTGGATGCCGTTGTGGTGCACGGGATGGGCCCCCATGCGCTTCCACAGCTGCTCGTGACGGCCCTCGCCCGCGTAGTACAGATCCTGATCTCCCAGCGTGGGCAGGAAGCTGTAGGGGTCGCGCAGGGTGAACGTCCTCTGGCCCGGGTACTCCACCTCCACCTGGTAGTTGAAGGCGTCCGTCTTGCCGTTGACGCGCGCCTCGAACACCCCGTCCACCCGCTTCGTCATGGGGATGCGTCCGCCGAACTCCGGCAGGACGTGGATTCCCACCGCGTCCGGGCGGTACGTGCGCACCACCACCCCGTCTCCATCCGGGTGGATGCCCAGCACGCGGTGGGGCTCGGGGTGCCGCAACTCGACGATCTGCTGCAGCTCCGCGTCCACCTGTTGCCGCTCGTTTGGCTTCTTCACTTGCGGACCTCCATCCTCATGAGGGCCTGGACGGGGATACGCACCCAGTCCGGCCGGTTCTGTAGCTCGTAGCGCACCTCGTAGAGCATCTTCTCCAGCTCGAAGGCGCCCAGCATCGAGGTGAAGCTCGCCTCGCTCTGCGGCAGGAAGGCCGCCCCGGCGGTGGCCGCGCGGTAGCCCTCCAGGAAGGCCTGGCGCGCGGGCTGGAGGCGCTCACCCTCGGGCTGGCCCTCCAACTGCACCGTGGCCTCGGCGTAGTCGAAGGAGCGCAGCATGCCCGCCACGTCCCGCAGCGCCGAGTACTTCTCGCGCCGCTGGGCGAAGCTGCGGCCCGGCTCGCCCTCGAAGTCGAACAGGAGCCAGTCGCCTCCCGAGCGCAGCACCTGGCCCAGGTGCAGGTCGCCATGGATGCGGATCTTCTGCCCCGAGGGCGGCACGTGCGCGAGCTGCCGCGCATGGCCGATGAGATCCTCGCGGCGGTTCTCCAGCTCGGGCGAGTGGCGCGCCGCCTGGCTGAGCGTCACGCCCATCTCCCCCACGATGGAGGCGCTCCAGCGCTGTACGTCCTCGGCGTGCAGGGGCTCGGGGGCGAACGCCGGATCCTCCGTGTTGGAGGCGAGTGCGTGGTGCAACTGTCCCAGGCGCTCGCCGAGCACGCGCAGATCCTTGAGGAACGCGTCCGTCAGGCGCGGGCCCTGGCGGAAGCAGTCCAGGGTGTAGCGCCAGCCGTCGGTGACGTCGGGGATGAAGCGGTGCACCACGGCGAGCGTGGCGCCCGCGGGCCCCTCGGACTGCAACGCGCCGAGCAGCGTGGGCGTGGCGCGGAAGGACGTCTTCGTCGCCAGGAAGCGGCCCACTTCGTACTCGGGGTTGATGCCGGCCTCGAGCTTGCGGATGACCTTGAGGATGAGCTGCTCGCCCACCACCACCGAGGTGTTGCTCTGCTCCACCTGGAGCCGGCGCACGGGCAGGGGAGAGGGCAGGGCGATGAGCCCCTCGGGCGTGTCGAGCCACTCGCCCACCAGCTTGCCGGAGGCGCTGGGCAGCTCGCGCTTCTCGCGGATGAGCTGGAAGAGGGCGCGCAGCACCTCCGCGTCCTCGAAGGCGTCCTTCACGCCCTCCTCGGAGGGGAGCACGGGCAGCAGGTAGCGCTCGGGCGAGCCCAACTCGTAGACGACCTCCACCACCGCGAGGGTGAAGGAGCGGTCGCCGGGCAGGTCCACGGTGACGTGGTCCACGGTGGACACGGACTTGATGGGCCAGGCCTTGCCGGCGAACCAGCGCTGGCCGCGCAGGTAGTCCGGGAGCTTCGTCAGATCGATTGGTGCCGTCATGGCAATCCCCTCCCGGGAGCGGGCTTCTCGAGGCGGAACCACAGGAACATGTAGGGGCCGAGGGTTATCTGATAGGGCAGGCTGGAGATCATGGGGAAGGGCGTCTCGCCCATGAGCTCCACGGGAATCTGTCCTTCCCAGTCGCGCAGGTCCAACACGCCGGGCTGCGCGAAGCGCGACAGGTTGCAGACGATGAGGATGGACTGCCCCTCGTACTCGCGCATGAACGCGAGCACCTTGCGGTTGTCTGGATTGAGCCAGCGCAGCTGGCCCATGGCGAAGGCGGGGTAGCGCTGGCGCACGCGGATGAGGCGCTTGACCCAGCTGAGCAGCGACGAGCGCGTGCGCTCCTGCGCCTCCACGTTGATGCTCTGATAGCCATACACCGGGTCGGCGATGACGGGGGCGAACAGGCGCGCGCCATCCGCGCGCGAGAAGCCCGCGTTGCGATCGCTCGTCCACTGCATGGGGGTGCGCACCCCGTTGCGATCGCCCAGGTAGATGTTGTCCCCCATGCCGATCTCATCCCCGTAGTACATGACGGGGGTGCCGGGCAGGGTGAACAGCAGGCTGTGCATCAGCTCGATGCGCCTCCGCCCGTTGTCCATGAGCGGCGCGAGCCGCCGCCGGATGCCCAGGTTGATGCGCATGCGGGGATCCGTGGCGTACTCCCGGTACATGTAGTCCCGGTCCTCGTCCGTCACCATCTCCAGCGTGAGCTCGTCGTGGTTGCGCAGGAAGATGGCCCACTGACAGTTCTCGGGGATGTCCGGCGTCTGCTGGAGGATCTCCACGATGGGCGTGCGGTCCTCGCGGCGCACCGCCATGAACAGGCGGGGCATCACGGGGAAGTGGAAGCCCATGTGGAACTCGTCGCCGTCGCCGAAGTAGACGCGCACGTCGGCGGGCCACTGGTTGGCCTCGGCGAGCAGCATCTTGTCCGGGTACTCCGCGTCGATCGTCTTGCGCAGCTTCTTGAGGAAGGCGTGCGTCTCCGGGAGGTTCTCGCAGTTGGTGCCCTCGCGCTCGAACAGGTAGGGCACGGCGTCGCAGCGGAAGCCGTCCACGCCCATGTTCAGCCAGAAGCGCATGACGTCCAGCATGGCCTCCTGGACCTCGGGGTTGTCGTAGTTGAGGTCCGGCTGGTGGCTGAAGAAGCGGTGCCAGAAGTACTGCTTGGCCACCGGATCCCACGTCCAGTTGGAGCGCTCGGTGTCCAGGAAGATGATGCGCGCGCCCTTGTACTTGTCGTCCGTGTCGCTCCAGACGTAGTAGTCGCGCTTGGGGCTCTTGGGATCGCGCCGCGCTTCCTGGAACCAGGCGTGCTGGTCGCTCGTGTGGTTGACCACGAGCTCGCTGATGATGCGGATGTCGCGCTTGTGCGCCTCGTCGATGAGGCGCTGGAAGTCCGCGAGCGTGCCGTAGTCCGGGTGCACCGCGTAGAAGTCCGCGATGTCGTAGCCGTCATCCCTCAGGGGCGAGGGATAGTGCGGCAGGAGCCACAGGCAGGTGACGCCCAGGTCCTGCAGGTAGGGCAGCTTCTCGATGAGCCCGGGGATGTCCCCGTGTCCGTCGCCGTTCGAGTCATGGAAGGCGCGGATGTGGAGCTCGTAGATGACTGCTTTCTTAAACCAGAGCGGGTCCGTCTGGGTCATGGGTGGGGGCCTTGGCCTTATTCGTAGTAGTCGAACGCTTGCTCACTGCGGCGGAAGCGGTAGATGGCCCAGATCAACGCGGGCTGCTCGGGCGTGAGCCGCACGTGCGCCGTGGGTCCTTGCCACAAGCCGCGCGTATCCGTCATCAACTCATGCACCTGGTACGTCTCGTCGGGGGCGATCCCCAGCTCCTCCAGGGGCACGTGCAGCACGGCTTCCTGCGCGTTGTACGGATCGAAGCTCACCGCCACCAGCACCTGGCTCGTGCCGTCCGGGGTGCGCTTGAGATACGCCATCACCTGGTCGTTCTCCGAGCGGAAGAAGCGCAGGTTGTCGTAGAGCTGGAAGGCGCGGTGGCGCTGGCGGATGCCATTGAGCCGGGCGATGTAGTCGCGGATGTTGCCGGGCGCGTCCGGGTTCCACGCCTTGAGCTCGTACTTCTCCGAGTCGAGGTACTCCTCCTTGCCCGGCGCCACGGGGGTGCCCTCACAGAACTCGTAGCCGCAGTACATGCCCCACACGCTCGAGAGCGTGGCGGCCATGGCGGCGCGCAGCCGGAAGCCCGCGGGACCGCTCCGCTGGAGGAACTCGGGGAGGATGTCCGGCGTGTTGGGCCAGAGGTTGCCGCGCATGTAGTCGGACACGGGCGGGCTCGTGAGCTCCTCCAGGTACTCCTCCATCTCCTGCTTGAAGTTGCGCCAGGTGAAGTAGGTGTACGACTGCTGGAAGCCGAGCTTGGCCAGGGCCTTCATCACCTTGGGGCGGGTGAACGCCTCGGCGAGGAAGACGACGTCGGGCCGCTCGGTCTGCACCTCGCGGATCATCCACGCCCAGAACTGCATGGGCTTGGTGTGCGGGTTGTCCACGCGGAAGATGCGCACGCCCTGGTTCACCCAGTGCATGACGACGCTCTTGAGCTCCGGCCACAGCGTGTCGCGCGCGGGGCCGAGCCAGTCGAAGTTGACGATGTCCTCGTAGCGCTTGGGCGGGTTCTCCGCCGTCTTGATGGTGCCGTCGGGCCGGTGGAGGAACCACTCGGGGTGTTCCTTCACGTAGGGGTGGTCCGGCGAGCACTGGTAGGCCAGGTCCATGGCGATCTCGATGCCCTGGGTGTTGGCCTCCTTCACGAAGCGCGCGAAGTCCTCGAGCGTGCCGAGCTGGGGGTGGATGGCCTTGTGGCCGCCCTCGGCGGCGCCGATGGCCCAGGGGCTGCCCACGTCGTCGGGGCCCGCGGTGAGGCTGTTGTTCTTGCCCTTGCGCGCCTTGAGGCCGATGGGGTGCACCGGCGGCAGGTAGATGACGTCGAAGCCCATGTCGCGCACGTAGGGCAGCCACTTCTCCGCGTCCTTGAACGTGCCGTGCGTGCGCCCGTCGCGCACCGCCGAGCGCGGGAAGAACTCGTACCAGGAGCCGTAGCGCGCCTTCTCCCGGTCCACGAAGACCTCGAGCACCCGGTCATAGCGCGTGGACACCGAGCGGTCCGCGTACGCCGAGGCCGTCAGCAGCAGGGTGGGATCCATGGCCGCGGCGATGGCGCGGTGGTTCATCCCCGCGTCGAAGAGCTTCGCCGCCTCGAGGAAGCGCTGGGCGTGCTCGGGACTGCCGGCCTTCTCGGCGCGCTCGGCGTGGCCGCGCAGCATGGCGGCGCCCTCGAGCAGCTCGCTCTTCACGTCGCGGCCCGCGTCCACCTTGCGCTTGAGCTCGGACACCCACGTGGCGAAGAAGTCCGGCCAGGCCTCCACCGTGTACTCGTAGCGGCCGTTGCTCAAGAGCGGCACCGAGGCCTCGAACAAGTCGTTGCCCCTGGCCACCATGGGGATCTCCGCCCACTCCGTCGCCTGGGGCTTGGGCGCGGATTGCCTCCAGCGCACCACCGCCACCAGGACATCGTGTCCCTCCTTGAAGATGTCCGCCTGCACGACGAGGGATTCGCCCTCGACCCGCTTCACCGCCCAGCGGCCCGCGTCCAACTGCGGCCGCACATTCTCGATGACCGTGCTTCCGATTCTTTCGCTCATAGATGGAGGCGGCCCCTTATAGGTCTCCGCGTCGTGATGCCGACGCCGTCTTTCACCTTGGGTTGATGATGGACGCTCCAAGCGTCCGGCCCGTTTGCTGGTGAACGTTAGGAACGCCCTGGCGAGGTGCCCACCCGCGCACGTCACTTCGTTCGCGCCCCACGCCCCGCCGCGTGAGCGGGCAGCCGAGCCCGCGAGACTTGCTCGCGAAGAGGGGGAGGGCAGGGGCTCGCCGCGCGGAGGGGACATGACCTCGAAGATGACCTCGTGCGCCGGACTTGACAGGTCAGGCGGGCGGGAGCACCATGCGCGTGTCGTTCAGGCGGAGGGGGGACGGGGAAGGAGTTCGGGACGAAGCCTGGAGGGGCCTCGGAACTCCACGTCACGTCCAGGAGAAGAAGGGGGTACGGCCCGCGTCCTCGACGTGCCCCTGGTGAGAAGAGAGGGGAGGGGAGGAGCGCGGCGGGTCGCGCGTCGGAGGAAGAAGACGGAGCGGACGATTACGGCTGGGGCTGCGCCTGCTGGGACTTGTGCTTGTAGAAGAGGACCAGGGTGTAGCAGTGGAACTCGTTGTCGCTGGACTGGCAGACGACCCGGTCGACGATTTCCAGATCCGAGTTGCTCTTGAGCCAGCGGGTCACGTTCTCGCCCAGCTCCTCCCGCTCCTTGGCCTTCGTCGCGGAGAACACCTTCACGCCCGTGAACATCGCCTTCCACTCCTTGCGCTGTGATTTTGTACTGAGTGTACGGAAGGTTACCGCGCGCTCTCCATAGGTGTCAAAAAAGCTTACCTCTGGGCTGCCCTGTGGTGATCGCGACCCCCGGGGGTTCCCCCCAGCGAGGGCGTGCCTAGATTGCAGGAGTCGGTGAGTCGCAGCGCCCGGGGGAAGGGCCTTCGGGCGTGTTGGGGATGGGCGAAGGGGGCAAATCATGGATGTGAAGACCAAGAAGGACCTGGCGGTCGACTTCATCAACGAGATCCGCACGATGGATCCCGCCGCGCTCAACGCGCTGATCGTCAAGGAAGCAGGGGAGGATCTGGCCCAGTTCTTCTTGAACTACAGCGCCAACCTCATCTCCAAGGATCCCTCGCGGGTGCTGGAGAACACCTCGTCGCTGATGCTGATGGGCTACCTCATCCGCACCCACGAGGAGCGCAACACCCAGGTGAAGCAGTCGGGCATCCAGGGCTATGCGTTCGCCTGAATCGGGCGGGGCGGGGTGCGCCGAGGCTCGACAGCTCCCACGGGAGCCTGTTAGGGAGCGGCGCCCATGCTCATCGATTTGCACGCGCATTCCTACCTGTCCAAGGACTGTGACCTGGACCCGCGCGCGGTTCTGGATCGCGCCGCGATGTTCGGCCTGGATGGAGTGGCCTTCACGGAGACCAACACCCAGGACGGATGCGACGAGCTGTTCGAGATCGGCGCCAAGGCCAAGGTCAAGGTCTTCGTCGGGCTGGAGCTCATCACCGACCGAGGGCAGTACCTGTGCTTCTTCCCGAAGCCGGAGAACGCCCCCGAGCCGGTGCAGTTGTGGGGCAGCAACCGCGAGAAGCCCTGGAGCGCCGCCGAGTGCCTGCCCAAGGTGCGCTCGCTCGGCGCGGCCATCGTCGCGGCGCGACCGTATGACCGGGACTCGAGTCACCCGGCCATGGACTACGTGCGTTCGCTCGGCGGGCTGGTGTGCGCGGTGGAGGGGTACAACGCCCGCGTGAAGCAGACGGCGAATGATCTGGCGGTGGAAGCCGCCGAGGCGCTCAAGGTGCCCTGCACGGGGGGCAGTGACGCGCGCGCC
The DNA here is from genome assembly GCF_044360685.1 of Cystobacter fuscus. Lineage (GTDB taxonomy): Bacteria > Myxococcota > Myxococcia > Myxococcales > Myxococcaceae > Cystobacter > Cystobacter fuscus_C. Next base: position 5,742,207 of record NZ_CP043491.1, read on the forward strand.
ACGGTGGACGAGGTGGGCTACGGCGCCACCTTCTTCAAGACGCCCATCCAGACGCAGGAGCAGCTCGTGGCGGCCCTGCTGGCCGGCGACTTCCATCCCGTCATGGCCGGGGAGCTGCCCCGGCTCACGCGTCCCGGCGAGGCCCAGGCGGCCCGTGCGTCCGGCAAGCAGCAACGCCGAGGGGGCGGTGGGGGTGGACGCCGCCGCCGGTAGTCACCACCTCCTTCGAGCTTTCAACTCGAGGAGGGGTGTTCATGAAGAAGTGGAAGAACGCGTGTTTTTCGGCCGTGGTGTTGCTCGCCGCCTGCTCCCATTCCCCGCAGAACCCGGATGGCACTCCGGACGGCAACCCGGGCCCCGCGCTTCCCGCCCCCGATACGAACCACGACGTGAAGAACTACAGCCGGGTCATCGGCTGGCCGGAGGGCAGGACGCCCGTGGCTCCGGAAGGGTTCGTGGTGACGAAGTACGCCGACGGCCTGCGCAATCCCCGCTGGCTCTACGTCCTGCCCAACGGCGACGTGCTGGTGGCCGAGGCCAGCACCGAGCCCAAGAGCCAGGGCGCGCTCCGCGAGGCCCAGCGCTCCGGCAAGGCCGAGTCCCAGCAGATAGGCGACAGCGCCAACCGCATCACGCTCCTGCGTGACACCGACGGCGATGGGGCTCCGGACGTGCGGGAAGTCTTCCTGCAGGGGCTGAAGCAGCCGCTGGGCATGCTGCTGCTCGGGGACCGGTTCTACGTCGCCAACACGGACGGGCTCTGGCGCTATCCGTACGAGCCGGGGCGGACCTCCATCGAGGCCCAGGGCCAGAAGCTGCTGGAGCTGCCCGCCGGGGGCTACAACAACCACTGGACGCGCAACCTGCTGGCCAACGCGGACGGCTCGAAGATCTACGTGTCGGTGGGCTCCGCCAGCAATGTCGCCGAGCACGGCATCGAGGAGGAGCGGCGCCGCGCGAACATCCTGGAGGTGAACCCGGATGGCAGCGGCGAGCGCGTCTACGCGAGCGGCCTGCGCAACCCCGTGGGCATGGGGTGGGCGCCCGGCACGAGCACGCTGTGGACCGTGGTCAACGAGCGCGACTACCTCGGGGATGAGCTGGTGCCGGACTACCTGACGGGCGTCAAGGAGGGGGGCTTCTACGGCTGGCCCTACGCCTACTTCGGCATCAACGAGGATCCCCGGCTCGCCGGACAGCGGCCGGACCTGGTGAGCCAGACGCTGGTGCCGGACGTGGCGCTGGGCGCGCACACCGCCTCGCTGGGGCTCGCCTTCTACACGGGCAGCGCCTTCCCCGAGAAGTACCGGGGCGGGGCGTTCATCGGGCAGCACGGCTCGTGGAACCGCTCGGAGCTGTCCGGCTACAAGGTCGTCTTCGTGCCCTTCAAGGACGGCCGCCCGAGCGGAGCGCCCGAGGACTTCCTGACGGGCTTCATCGCCCACCCCGAGACGTCCGAGGTGTATGGCCGGCCGGTGGGGCTCGCGGTGCTGCCCGACGGGGCCCTGCTGGTGGCGGATGACTCGAGCAACACCGTGTGGCGCGTCGCGCCCCGCCGCTGACGACACCCGCTCGCGCCGCCCCCGGAGGTGACGGCGCGAGTCGGGCGGGGGCGCCGGGCCTACTTCGCCGCGTCCGGCTTCCCCTCTTCGACGCGGGACACGACGCCGTCGGTGAGGAACACCCGGCGCTTGCCACCGGGGTAGATCCACTCCTGGCTCACCCGCTGGCCTTCCAGCGTGCGGCGGATGCTCTCGGGATGACCCCAGGACATCTCCACCGCCGCCTCGGGCATGTTCTCCAGCACCCGCTTCTGCTTGATGGCGTCCTGGAAGCGCGCCGGGAGCTTGGCCAGGCGCGGCTCCTGCGGCGGCAGGTAGCGATCCATCTCCGCCAGCAGATCCTCCTTCTTGTCGATCCCCGGCCGGAGCACGAGGATGACGGGGGCGCCGGGCGCGCCCTCCACGTCCAGGTAGACCCAGGGCTGGGTGCGGGGCGAGTACAGCACCCGCTCCGCCATGGCCCAGGACGTGGGGAACTCCACCTTGGTCACCCGCACCGTCGTGCCCGCGGGCACCAGGGCTTGCACCGGGCCGGGGTTGATGGGGTTGCCCTTGGTGTCGTTGAGCAGCCGCACCTCCTCGGGAGGGTAGGGCGTCAGCAGCCGCTTGGAGGCGTCCCCGAAGAAGGGGGTGAGGTAGCTGGAGGTCTTCAGGTGGCGCACCGCCGCCGGGCCCGTGGTCAGGTCATGCTGGAGCGCCGTGCGGTCCTCCGCGCTGAGCTTGGTCTGGCTCACGCAGGCCGTGGCGAGCACGGGGAGGAGCAGGGACAGAGCGAGGCGTCGTGTCATGGAAGGGGCCTCGCGTCAGAAGGAGAAGGCGAAGGCCCGGGTGGTGACGCGGGGCGCCTCGCGGCCACCCGTGACGTCCGCCACGAGCACCGCGCGCTTGCGCGTCTCCTCGACGATGCGGCCGCCGCCCGCCTTCTGGTAGGCGTCGATGCCCTGGATGATGTGCGAGGCGAGCAGGCCCAGGCCGCCCAGGCCCCAGAACCAGGGCACCACGAGCGAGCTCAGCACGCTGCCCACCACGATGATGGCCACGTCGATGACCAGGAACAGGATGAAGCCACCGGTGTCACCGGCGATGAGGTGACCCGTGCCGAAGCCGATGAGCAGACCCAGCACGAGCGCGAGCACGGGCTCGGTGCCGGAGCTCACCGCGCCACCGGTGTCCAGGGGCAGCATGGGGCCGTCCATCAGCGCCAGCCGCTGGGCGTCCGTGAGGCGCAGGGCCGGCGTCTGGGAAGGCTTGAAGGTGGCCGCCAGCTCCACGCCCTCCAGCAGCCGGGCGTGACGGCCCTCGGCGCTCTGGGCGAAGGAGATCGAGGGATCCGCGGCGGACGCGGCGGACTCCACGGGGGTGACGGCCAACAGGGAAGCAACCAACAGTGAGACGAACATGAAGAGCGACCTCGGTTGGACTACGGTGAGGACGCCTTCCTACCTCAATGGCCGGAACTCAACGATGCATTGTCGTCAGGCCGTGAGCGCTGCTCTCCACAACCCTTCAGCGGTGGACAGATAGGTCCGCGGCCGTCGGGGTCCGGCACCAGCAGGAAACGGCCCAGACCACGGGCATCGGTCAACTCGGGATGGCCACAGAGCACGCAGCGGCGAGGTGGACGCTTGGAGGGGGGAAAGGGCACGAGACCCAGTTTCCCCCCGCTCCCGCGGGCTCGCGACTTTTCCGCCCCTCAGCTGCTCTTGGCCGCCACGGGCGTGCTGGGCGCGCTGCTGGCGCCCGAGGACGACGAGCCGCCCGATGACGTGCTCGCGGAGGACGAGGAGCTGTCGCTCGAGGACGTGCTGCTGGACGAGGACGAGCTGCTGCTGCTCGACGAGGACGAGCCGCCGTCCTTCTTCGTGGAGCCGTAGAGGTCGGCGTACCAGCCACCGCCCTTGAGGACGAAGCTGGTGCGGCTGACGACGCGGCTGAGCGAGTTCTGGGTGCCACAGGCCGAGCACTTCTCGGGCGTCGGATCGCTGACCTTCTGCAGCACGTCGATCGTCTTTCCACAGGAACCGCAGGCGTATTCGTAGATGGGCATTGACGGGCCTCTTTCTAGGTCGTGGAGGGAGGGGTGGAATCCGGCGTCCGCTTGCGCAGGGCCTCGGCCACGCCCAGGCGCTCGAGCGCGCGGAGCACCAGCTCGGACGGGGCCCCATGCTTGCGTCCCACCGCCTCCGCGAGCGCGGTGAGTGACGGGGCCTCCGGGAGATCATCACGCACGAGGAGCTCCAGCTCCCGGCGCAGCATGTCCGTGAAACGCTTCTTGATACCCAGGTCGAGCAGGTACTTCTCGCGCCCGAGCAGATCCAGCTTCTGGGTGAGATTGCGCGCGGTGAGGGCCTCGCGGCGGAAGCGCTCGCGCACCTCCTCGACTTCCTTGGCGATGCCGGCGCGGTTCTCGACGAGCTTGAGCTCGGAGGGGCTCAGCCCCAGCGCCCAGCCCACCCGGCCCGAGGCGCCCCGGTGCTCGGTGAAGGCGGACAGCAGGGACGTCTGCTCGCGGCGCTTGAGGGCCTCCAGGAGCCCGTGCGCCTTGAGCGCGCCCTCCACCTCGTCCAGCGTCAGATCGCCGCGCGCGCCGTTGTACTGCTGTTCCAGGTTGCGCAGCAGGGCGAAGCGGTGCTCGCTCGCCTCCACCAGCGCCTCCAGCGCGTCCTTGCCGGTGGGGCGCAGCAGCTCCTGGTAGCTCGTCTTGGGCGCCTCGATGCGGGTGAAGCGGCCACGGGGCTTGGGCAGATCCCTCTTGAGGAAGCTGGGGGACTCCTGCTCGTCGGCATCGGGGGGAAGGGACTCGGCGGCCGGGCGCTTGCGCGGAGCGATGCGCGACTGGACCGTTTCTCCGGCCGAGGCGGGGGCCACCTCCGGCCGGGCGGGCACGGGCGCCGGCACCGGACGCGAGGGCGGCAGGGCGAAGGAGGGCACTTCGGGGGCGGGAGGGGGAGCGGGGGGCCGCTTCTCCTCGTGCACCCGGGCCAGCTCGCGCACGACGTCGTAGTAGCCGCAGCCCTGCCGCGTCGCGGCGAGCTCGGGGGCTGTGCCCTGGAGGACATCGATCACGGCGAAGGGCCCGAGGGGCGTGGCCCCGGGCTCGGCATCCGTCAAGGTACGGACGCGGAAGTCGTCCGACTCGGCCAGCAAGGCGAGCGCCTCACGGACCTCGGTGGGGGTTGCAGGCGAATGGGCTCGCCGGCAGTAGTCGGAGACGGCCACCGCCACGGGGGTGGGCACGTCATCGGGTTGCCGTTGTCTCTGCCAGGGACGGTTCATGAAAATCGCGGAAAAATGCTCGTTTACGAGGCCGGGTGCCTCTATCTTCGCTGGCGGACGGGTGTCAATGAATCCGGCGGACGCCAATCTAAACAGTCCGTGGATGTTGCAAGTCGGTACTACACCTGAGCAGAAGGGAGTGCATCCCGCACATACGGGTGCACACCTTGTGACCCATGAGGGCCGCGTGGTGGCTCGGGAGGCAGGCGAGCTTTGAACCGGAATATGGACGAGGTGCTACAGCACTACATGGCGCAGCACGGGTTGAAAAGCACCCGGCAGCGCAGCCTCATCATCGACACCTTCTTCTCGGTGGGGGGGCACCTGTCCGTCGAGGAACTGTGGAACAAGGTCCGGGAGCAGGACATCAAGGTGTCCGTGGCCACCGTCTACCGGACGATGAAACTCCTCGGGGAGTGTGGGCTGGCCCACGCTCGCAATTTCGGTGACGGGCAGACGCGCTACGAGGCGGCCGCGGGACGCCACCACCACGATCACCTCATCTGCACCCACTGCGGCACCATCGTCGAGTTCGAGGATGATCGCATCGAGCAGATGCAGGAGGGCGTGGCGCGCAAGCACGGCTTCACGGTGACGTCGCACAAGATGGAGCTGTACGGGCTGTGCCGGAACTGCCAGCGCGGCGGCAAGGCCAAGAGCGAGGCATGAGGCGCATGGGCCGGGCGTTGGGACTCGCCCTGGTGCTCGCCCTGGCCGGCTGTCACCACGCACCCCAGGAGCCGCTGCCCGGACAGGCTGCCACTTCCCCCTACCTGCGCGCGTTGTGGCTGCCCGCGGTGGGGCCGGCGCCCTGGAACTGGCGCGCCCTGCCGGGGAAGGTGGTGCTGGTGTCCTTCTTCGCCTCGTGGAGCTTTCCCTCCCTGGCCCAGCTGCCCACGTTGCAGGCGCTCCAGAAGGAGCACGGCGCCGAGGGCTTCCAGGTTGTGCTGGTGGGGTTGGATCTCGACGGAGCCCTCACCCTGGCCCCCTTCGCCGAGCAGTACGCGCTCGAGTTCCCGGTGCTGGTGTCCGACACAGCCCTGCAGCAGGGCCAGAGCGCCTTCGGGCTCATCCCCGCGCTGCCCGCCACCTTCCTTTTGGACAGGGAGGGGCAGGTGGCCGGCGCCTGGCAGGGGATGGCCGGCCATGGGGCGCTGTCCGAGGCGGTCCAGGCGCTGCTGAAGCGCTGAGGCCCCGGGACTTCACTCCACCGGCTCGCCCGTCTTCTGGGTGTACCAGCTCTGGGGATTCATCAGCTGGAGCGAGGCCGTGGCGCCCACCTCCACGCCCACGGGCAGCACGCCGAGCTTCACCAACATCAGCGCGCTCGGCACGCCGCCCGTGCTCGACACCCGGCCCCGCACGTCGAGCCCCTGGCCCCGGGCGCGCAGCGCTTCCACCTTCACACCCGCCTCGCCGAGCGAGAGCGTGCCGGACAGCTCCAGATCCTTCGCCGCGAGCAAGGGGGACAGAATTCGAGGCAGCACCCCCTGGTGGGTGAGCAGGGCGATGAACGGGACGGCGTTGGAGAAGCGCCCCGTGAAGCGTCCCCGGAACGAGGGCGGGGACAGGGCGAGCGTGGCCTCGGGGAAGGCGAGGGTGCCGTCCCAGCCGCGCGCGTCGTCCCCGCCGGTGCGCACCGTGACTTCCTCGAGCCGCAACTGGCTGCCGTCGAGCACCACCGCGTCGCGCTGGAAGGCCAGCTTGTACGCATCCACGTCCAGGAGGACGCGCCCGCCCAGGGTCGCGCCTCCCCAGTGCGCCCGGAGCCCCTCGGTGCTCAGCGACAGGTGGGCCTCGCCTCGTCCCTTCTCGGGGCTGGCATGGGAGGAGGCCTCCAGCAGCGCCCGCCCGGACTCCACCTGGAACGACGGGCCGATCCATCCGTTGAGCAGCCGCAACTCCACGGGCTCGCTGCGCGCCGCCTGCACCTGGAGGTGCACATCCGGCAGGGCCGAGCCCAGGCGCGGGGGCCGGGCGCTCATCAACAGGGCCACCTCGGGGATGCCCACCGCCGGGCCCTGTCCTCCCTCCAGCCGCGCGGGCCCCAGGGTGAGCTTGAAGCCCAGCCGCTGCTCGCCGTCCTCCCGCGTATAGACGTCCGAGGCGAAGCGCCACGGGGCCTTGAGCACCAGGGGCCCCACGGGCAATCGCAGCGGCTCGCCCGCTCCCTTCAGAGAGGTGCCCGCCGCCACCCGGCCCTCCTTCACGTGCAGGTCCACCTCCACCCGGCCCGCGCCTCCGCTCATGTGCAGGTCGGCCAGCCGCGGCACCAGCCTCCGGAACGCGCTCGCCGACGGCACCCGGGCGGTGAGCTGGAGCCTCCCCTCGGTCAGGCCGGTGATGATGTCGAGCCCCTCCGGCTCCTGGCGCCGCACCTCGAGGGTGGCGCCCGCCGTGCCCCCCTCCACGTGCGCCACCGTGTCCTCGTCGATGGACAGCTCGCCGGGCCCGAGCGACACCCGGGCGTCCTCCATGAGGATGCGCTCGCCGGGTTGGAGATCCAGGTTGCCCGACACCTGCGTGATGCCGGTGAGTCGGGCGCCGTTCCACACGAACTCGTGCACCCCGTGCACCCGCACGTCCTTCAGGTGGATGCGCCAGGGCGCCTTCTCGCGCGGGGGCGGAGGTGGGGGCGGCTCGCCCTTCTTCGGCGTGACGGTGTGGATGTGGGCGCGCACTCCCCGGACGTCGACGGACACCGTCTCGAAGCGCCGCAGGAGCAGCCCGGTGAGCGACACGTCCACCCAGACCCGATCGATGTCGAGCCGCCAGTCGGCGTTATTGGGTTCCTCGCGGCGCAGCGAGAAGTCGCGCAGGTGGACGCGCCCGGGCACGAAGGACCAGGCCTGGCGCCAGCGCAGCTCGGTGCGGGGGATGAGGCGGTTGAGCAGTCCGGCCAGCCCTCCCGTGGCGAGCAGGACGTTGACGAGCACCTGGAAGAGCAGCAGCGCGCCCGCGAGCACGAGGAGCACGCGGCGCCACCGGACCTTGGGGCGGGGGAGGGACACGGGGAAGAAGGTCGGCATTCGGCGCGTGGACGGGAAGCGTCATGCTGACAGGACGGGGGGCGCGGACCCGCTCCATGTGCGAGGAGTGTCCTCGGGGAGAAAGAGCGCGGGGCCCGCTACAGCCCTGGAGCGGATTTCTTGCCGGAGGGGTCGCCACTGGTACCTTCCGCGCACTCATGACGGTGCGGCGAAAGCTCCTGGCGGTGGCGGCGTGCGTGGCCGCCCTCCTGACCGTGGTCTCGGCGGCGGATGCGAAGGGTTTTCGCCGCTACCTGAGCCTGCGCCAGGACGTGGAGGCCATCCACGAGCGCAATCAGGCCATCACCGCGCAGAACGAGGCCCTGCGGCGTGAAATCAACGCGCTGCGCACCGACCCTTCCGCCCTCGAGCGCGCGGCGCGCGAGGAGCTGGGCTACATCAAACCCGGCGAGATCGTCTTCCACCTGGAGTAACACCATGACCTCGCACCCGGCACTTTCCGCCGTCCTCAAGTTGCCGCGCCTCGCGGTGCGGGCCGTGCCCATCGGGGCGGTGCTGGCCACGTTCGTCCACCTGGCGCGCGGGGGCTTCCGGAGCCTGCACTCGCTGGGCTGGGACGAGGCCGGGCTCGTGCTCTTCCTGCTGGCCGGACTCGGGGTCATCGGCTGGCGGCGCTTCACCCGTGACGCCGTGGGCGCGCCGCTCTTCCTCCAGGACGACCTGGAGCTGGGCGCGGTGTTTCTCGCCTCGGCCTACATCGTGGTGGCCATCGCCGGCGGCGAGCTCTTCCCGCTCGTCTATCTGCTCATGGCGTGCCTGGTCGCCTTCCTGCCGCACCGCGCCAGCCTCGCGCTGGTGGCCGTGGCGCTCGCGTTCGACGCGCTGCTCACCCTGGGCGGCCCCGAGCGCGGCGGCCTGTCCTCCTTCCTCACCCACACGCTCTTCCTGTCGCTCTTCGCGGTCCTCAACCACCTGGTGCTCGCCGCGCGCATCGCCGCCGCGCGCCGCGCCGAGAACGCCGCGGTGGACAAGCGCATCAAGGAAGTGGAGGAGCGCGCCCGCACCTTCCGCCTCGTCAGCTCCGGCGCCCACGACAACCCTCCCGACGAGAAGGATCAGGAGAAGTGGCTGGTCGCCTCGGTGAAGGAGATCGAGGGCGCGGTGGGCGCGGCGCTGGAGATCGCCGAGACGGCGCTCAAGACGAACACCTGCGCCGCCTTCCTGCTCACCTCGGACGACAAGGGCCTCAAGCTCTACGACTGCCGCAGCGCGAGCGATCACGTGCAGCGCGAGCGCTTCAACGCGGGCGAGGGCGTGCTGGGCGGAGTGCTCAAGCGCCGGGCCCCGGTGCGGATGCACTCGGCGCACGGGCTCAAGGGCATCACCTGGTACGACGGGAGCGCGCCCACGGTGGGCGCGGTGCTGGCCGTGCCCATCATCGAGGGCGGAGGGCTGGTGCGCGGCGTGCTCGTGGCGGACCGGCTCACGCACAACCCGTTCTCGGATGACGACGAGAAGCTCTTCACCACCATCGCCGCCGAGGTGCTGCGCTCCATCGAGGTGGAGCGGGTGATGTCGTACATCCGCAAGACGCGCGACGAGAAGGACAGGTTCTTCCGCGCCATCGAGGAGCTCAACCGCGCGGGCAGCCCCGAGCAGGTGTTCCTCGCGGTGCTGGAGAGCGCGCGGCAGCTCGCGGGGCTGGACTTCAGCGCCGTCACCATCGTGAGCGAGGTGGAGGGCAAGCGCGTGCACAAGGTGGCGCGGATGCTCGGCGTGAGCGCGGCGGGCAAGGCGCTCGAGGGCCGCACCTTCCCGGACAACAACGGCCTGGTCGCCAACGTGGTGCGCTACGGCGCGCCGCTGCCCGGACGGGATTTGAAGGCCATGGACCGCCAGGTCATCTTCGACGAGGAGAGCCAGATTCGAGGGCTCGCCGCGCTGAAGATCTTCCCGCTCACGGCGGGAGACCGGATCCTCGGCACGCTGGTGGCGGGCTCGCGGCGCAAGACGGCGTTGGATCATGACGTGCTGCGGATGTTGGAGGTCATCGCCATCCAGGCGGCGCAGGCGGTGCTGCGCGCCCAGCTCTACGAGCAGATGGAGCGCATGGCGACGACGGACGGCATGACGGGCCTGTACAACAACCGCACCTTCCAGGCGAAGGCGGACGAGATGCTGGCGCACTCGCGGCGCTACGGGCGCAAGTGCTCGCTGGTGCTCACGGACGTGGACCACTTCAAGAGCGTCAACGACACGTACGGCCACCTCACGGGAGACCAGGTGCTCAAGGGCGTGGCGCGCATCCTCAAGCAGCAGGCGCGCGACACGGACATCGTGGCGCGCTACGGCGGCGAGGAGTTCGCCATCCTCATGCCGGAGACGGACGCCAAGGGCGCCAAGGTCATCGCCGAGCGGATCCGCGAGGCCATCAAGGCCGAGGTGTTCCAGACGGAGATGGGCCCGCTGAAGGTGACGCTGTCGTTGGGCATCGCGACGGCGCCGGACCACGGCGTGGACAAGCTGGTGCTGGTGGAGCAGGCGGACCAGTGCCTGTACTACGCCAAGCGCCACGGCCGGAACCAGTCCGTCACCGTGGCCGAGGCGCAAGGGGGCCGCAAGCTCCAGGCCGCCGAGGGGTAGGGCGAGGTGATTCACGGGGAGTGAGGGTTGAGGTGTCCTGGGGATACCCATGCTGACATCCCTGAAAGTCATTGGCTTTCGCAACCTCGCCTCCCTGTCGGTTCGCGGTCACGGGGCCAGCGACCCTCACAAGGAGCGGGCGGCAGAGACGACTGAGCCCCCCGGGCATCTGCGCCCCCCTGTATGGTTGGGCATCCCGCATCCTATCCTCCAGGATTGTTTCACCTGGGGGATAGGCCAGCGCTATGGCGAATGAAAACCGGAGTCCTGGGGCGGGGAAGGGCGGCGGTACGCAGCTCGAGGCACGGAGGCGAGGCCCGCCGCCCTGGGCGCGGGCTGGGGCCCTCTCGCTCATTGTCCTGATTTTCCACGCGGCCTGCGCGTCGCAGGGGCCCGCGTCAAGCAGGGAGACCGGGGGCGGCCGGGCAGGTGGCGAGGCCGTGGAGAGCGAGGCACGAGCGGCGCCGAGGGAGCTGCAGCCGGTGCTTGTCGTGTACGCGGCCGAGGTGGAGGCGCGCGGCAGCACGCGGGTGGTGGCCGTCACGCGGGAGGAGTACCAGCGCGCGGTGGCGCAACTCCTCCAGCGCCATCAGGTGCACGGGACGCCCCAGGAGGCCGCCCAGGGGCTGCTCCAGGCCCTGCCCGAGGAGGAGCTGCTCGCCGAGGTGTACCGGGACAAGGTGCTCACTCTGGTGCCGCTCACCGACAAGGGCCCGCTCGTCCCCGAGGCCGAGGCGGCGCTCAAGGCGAAGTACCTGCGGTGGTGTCAGCCACGGGGCGGCGGGGACTGCTTGGGCCTCTTCACGGATGGGCCCTACCTGCGCACCGACGACAGGCGCACCCTGGCGCTCGCCCTGGCCTTCGGAGGTGTGTTTGACGAGACGCGAGCGGCCCTCGGGCGCGAGCTCAGCCCTCAGGCGCTGCTCTCCTCGCTGGTATGGGCCGCGGGCCTGTACCTGGCCCTCTGGCTGCTACCCGAGCCGAGCACGAAGGCAGCGGCCGCCGCGCTGTCGGTGGTGCTGCTGGCCTGGTTGGGCGTGGACGCCATGTGGGGCCTCATGGACGGGTGGGCCCGTATGGCGCACGCGGCGCACGAGGCCACCACGTTCGAGGAGCTGCGCGACGCCAGCGAGGCCTTTGGCAAGCGCATCGGCACGAACGCCGCTCGCGCCCTCATTCTTGGGGTGGCCACCCTCACCGGGCGGACGCTCGGAGAGGTGGCCACGCACCTGCGCTCGCTGCCGAGGTTCAACCAGGTGCAGGCGCAGTGGGCGGCCCAGGGCATGGAAGGCTCGGTGGCGGTGGCCATGGAGGAAGCCGCCGCGGTGGAGGTGGTGGTGGAGCAGAGCCGCGCCCTTGTCGTTCTCACGTCCCCGCAGGCGGCGGTTGCCATCAATGTCCTGACGAGGAGTGGCAGCTCAGGAGCAGCTGGAGGGCACTCAGGCACCATCGCAATACAGCACCGTGGTGGCAACAAGCAGGTCATCCTCAGCAGCGGCGAGCGCTGGCACCTCCCGCGAGGCAGGAGCTACAAGGACATTCCGGCGGAGGACAGGCTCGGCGACGAACTGCAGGCGGTCGTGAGGGAGGAGGCGGCGAGATGGTCCCAGGCGAGACTCTCGAGGGAGGAGCGAGACGCGATTAAGGCCATGAGGGACGCGGGAAAGGAGCACCGGGCGAATCTGCTCGAGCGTCAGGCTCGTGGGCGGTGGGTCGAGAGACAGGTAGCCAACCGTTTCCCGCACCTATCCTGGAACCAGCGAGGCGTAGACGTCACCGGTCCAGGTGGACAGAGCTACCACTACGAGATCCTGTCTGGTACGGAGTCAAACTTCGCGCTGCATGGGCGCCGGATGGCGAGCACCTTCTTCCGCATGATCTTCTTCTGAGGGCCGCGTGACTCCCAACATTCACTACGAGCATCGAGAGATTGTGGGCGAGCGGCTGGAGCTGACGGACAAGAAGGCCATCTACTGGCTCGGGCCGGACGTCACGCTTCGGGGCTGTACGCTGGTCACCAACATTTCGGCGCGGTGGCTGCACCTGGTGTCGGGAAACCTGATCGACTGCACCATTCACGCGAAGAGCCAGCTGAAGACCCTGCCGTGGGCACCAATGAAGTTGAAGGGGTGCAGGTTCAAGGGTCACTTCGGCGGTAACGACTTCGGCTTCCGCGAGGACGTGGACGACAGGTGGATGACTGGTGGAATCGAGGACTGCGACTTCTCCGAGGCCCGTCTCAACGGATGCGCCTTCTACAACTGCGACATGAGCACGATTCGCCTGCCTCGCTGGCCGTGCTTCACATTCTTGGAACCACTCAAGCACGCGGCGGAACTGCGCCAGCACACTTGGCCCGGTCGGGTCGGCCGGGTCACCATCGAGGTGGTCTGCGAGTCGACCAAGGACACGGCCGCAGTCACATGGCACGCGCCCACCGTGGCCGAGAAGATGGACACGACGGTTGAGGAGCTGCGCGCCGCCCTGGAGACAGCCCCCGGGATTTTCATGTAGGGCGGGCGCGAGTTCGCGCTGGGACCTCGAGACCGTGCGCCGGTGCGGAGGCACTCAGCGCACGGACTCGAGAGCCCCTACCGGGCCAGCAGCTTGTCCGGCGTGATGGGCAACTCCCTCACCCGGATGCCCACCGCGTCGTAGACGGCGTTGGCGATCGCGGCGGAGACCCCGGTGGCGCCAATCTCTCCCAGTCCCTTGGCCCCCAGGGGACTCACCTTGTCGTCGAACTCGTCCACGAAGATGACGTCGAGCGCCGAGGGGATGTCCGCGTTCACCGGAATGGCCACGCCCGACAGGTTCTTCGACAGCCACCGGCCGAGCTTCGGCTCGTGCTCGCTCTGCTCCATGGCCGCCATACCCCAGCCCCAGATCATCCCTCCGATGATCTGCGAGCGCGCCGTGCGCGGATTGATGATGCGGCCCACGCTGTAGGCCCCCACCATCCGCCGCAGGCGCAGCAGCCCCAGTTCCGGATCCACCGCCACCTCGACGAACACCGCGCCGAACGTCCGCATCGCGTAGGGCGTGCCCAGGCCGCTCATGTTCACGGCCTCTCCATTCGGCGCGAACTTCCCCTCGGCGGCCAGCTCGCTCAGCCCGGCCCGCCGCAGCACCTCGCCGATCGGCCGCCCCGCGCCTCCTCCCTTGCGGCGCACCCTGCCGTCCCGGAGCTCGAGTTCCTCCGGTCGCAGGTCAGCGGCTCGCGCCAGTTGCTCGCGGATCTTCGTCGCCGCGTCGAGGATCGCCGAGCCTGTGCAGACGATCGTCGAGGAGCCATAGGTGGGCCCCGTGGTGGGCAGTCGCGAGTCGCCGGCCGTGAAGGTCACCGCCTCCACTGGGATGCCCAGGGACTCGGAGGCAATCTGGGGCAGCGCGGTCAGGCCCCCGGTGCCGATGTCCGCGCTGGAGCCTTCCAGCAGCGCCGTGCCATCCGCCCGGAGCCGGAGCCGGACCGACGAGCCGAAGCGGAACGCCCCCATCGTGCAGTCCGCCATGCCGCAGCCGAGCAGCCAGTCGCCCTCGCGGGTTCCTCCCTTGGCGCGCGTGCGCCAGCCGAAGCGCCGCGATCCCTCGTCGTAGGCCTCGCGCAGCTTCTTCGACGACCAGGGCTTGCCATCCGCCGGATCGTTCTCCGCGTAGTTGAGCAGCCGGAAGTCGAGTGGATCGATGCCCACCTGGCGCGACAGCTCGTCCACCGCGCAGCCCATGGCGAAGGAGCCCGGGCCCTCGACGGGGGCGCGCATCGGGCTGGGGATGTTGACGTGGCCCCGCCGCACCCGCTGGGACGTGCGCAGGGCAGGGGTCGCGTAGAGCGCCCGGCCCGCCTCGGTGGCGTACTCCACGTAGTCGTCGGACACGCTCGTCTGGTTGATGACGTCCTGCCCGATGCCCGTCAGCCGCCCCTCGGACGTCGCCCCGAGCGTGACCGTTTGTTCCACCCGCGGCTGATAGGAAACGTTGGCGTACATCTGCGCGCGCGTCAGCACGAGCTTCACCGGCCGCCCGGCCACCTTCGCCGCCGCCGCCGCCAGGAACTCGTGCGGCCAGGTGTAGGCCTTGCAACCAAAGCCTCCCCCGGTATGCGGGCAGATGACCCGGACCTGCTCGGGCTTCAGGCCGAAGGCCTCCGCGAGCGTGCCCTGCGTGCCGCCGATGTGCTGCACGGAATCGAAGACCGTGAGCTGATCGCCGTCCCATCGCGCGAGCGTGGCGCAGGGCTCCATGGGGTTGTGGTGGCGGCTGGGCTGGGTGTAGCGCGCCTCGTGCCGCAGCGCCGCGGTGGCGAGCCCCGCGTCGAGGTCTCCCTTGGCGAAGTCGGCGGGGCCCATGATGTAGCCGCTCTCCCGCGGCTCCACCGGCTCCCCGGCCCCCTGCGGAATGAACGCGCCCGGCGCGTAGCCGACGCGCACCAGCCGCGCACCGTGCTCGGCCGCCTGCAACGTCTCGGCGAGCACGAGCGCCACGGGTTGTCCCTCGTGCCGGATTTCATCCCCCTGCAGAGGCATGAAGACACTCGCGGCGGGTGGCGAGGAGGCGGCCTTGAGCCGGGGCATGTCCCGGGCGGTGAGCACGCGGACGACACCCGGGTGGGCGAGCGCCTCGGCCGT
Organism: Cystobacter fuscus; assembly: GCF_044360685.1. Lineage (GTDB taxonomy): Bacteria > Myxococcota > Myxococcia > Myxococcales > Myxococcaceae > Cystobacter > Cystobacter fuscus_C. The sequence continues at coordinate 5,757,303 of NZ_CP043491.1, forward strand.
GTCGATGGACGTGACGCGTCCCGCGGGAATGGGCGCCGTCACGAAGACGGCGTGCAACGCGTCGGGCAGCGGCTGATCGGCCGCGTAGCGCGCCCTGCCGGTGACCTTGTCCGCCCCATCCAGTCGGGTGAGAGGCTTTCCCATGCTCATGACGCACCTCGCGCCGCATCGCGCACCGCCCGGGCCGCCGCGTTGCGGGCCAGGGGAATCTTGAAACCGTTGTGTTCGAGCGCACGCGCCTCGGTGAACCCGAGCGCGAGCGCCGCCTGGGCCTCCTTGCTGTCGGGCCGGGTGCCCACCAGGGCCCGTTCCGCCTCCACCAATCGCCAGGGCTTCATCGCCACCGAGCCGAGCGCCACGCGTGCCGAGCGGATGACGCCGTTCTCCAGGGAGAGGGCCGCCGCCGCGGAGACGAGCGCGTACTCGTAGGACTCGCGCTCGCGGACCTTGACGTAGGCGGAGTGGGGCGCGGGAGCCGCCAGCTCCACGGCGACGATCAGCTCACCCGGCTCGAGCACGTGGTGCTTCTCGGGAGCCTGCCCGGGCAGCACGTGGAACTCACCTATCGGAATGCGACGGCCGCCCGTGGCGCGCTCGGTGATGACGACGGCGTCCAGGGCGGCGAGGGCCACCGCGGGATCCGACGGCTGGGTGGCCACGCAGGCCTCGGTCCACCCGAAGATCGCATGCCGTTCGTTGGAGCCATGGCGGGCGGCGCATCCGCTGCCGGCGACGCGCTTGTTGCAGGGGAGGGTCTCCTCGGCCCGGAAATAGGGACAGCGGGTGCGCTGGAGCAGGTTGCCGCCGATCGTCGCCAGGTTGCGAATCTGCGGAGAGGCCGCCTTGAGGATGGCCTGGGAGAGCACCGGGTAGTCCCGCACCACGGCCTCGTGTTCGCCGATGTCGGAGAGCCGGGCGAGCGCGCCCAGGCGCAGTCCTCCCCCGGGGGTGCGCTCGATGCGCTCCAGGCCCTCGACGCGGCCGATGTCGACGAGCGCCGCCGGGGCGATGATTCCCAGGCGCATCCAGTTGAGCAGCTCGGTGCCTCCGGCGAGGAACGAGGCATCGGGTTGCGACGCGGCCTCGAGTGCCTGCCGCGGGGACGTGGCGCGGGAGTAGTCGAAGGGTCGCATCAGGGCACCTCGGCCTTTTTGTCCGCCGCCGCCCGGACGGCGTCGACGATCTGGGGGTAGCAGGCGCAGCGGCACAGGTTGCCGCTCATCCACTCACGGATCTCCGCCTCGCTGCGCGTGTGTCCCTCGGCGATGCAGGCCGTGGCGCTCATCACCTGGCCCGGTGTGCAGAAGCCACACTGGAGGCCGTCATGGTCGATGAAGGCCCGCTGCACGGCGGACAGCTGTCCATCCCGGGCGAGCCCCTCGATGGTCGTCACTTCACGCCCGTCCGCCTGCACGGCCAGCATCAGGCAGCCATTCACCCGGCGGCCGTCCAGATGGACCGTGCACGCGCCGCACTCGCCCTGGTTGCAGCCCTTCTTCGTTCCGGTCAGGTGAAGCTGCTCGCGCAGCAGATCCAGGAGCGTGGTCCGGACATCGACGGTCACGCTCCGACGCTCGCCGTTCAGGACGAGGGTAATGTTTCGCGTCCACTTCGAGATGTTGGGATCAGGGGAACTCACGCACGCTCTCCTTGAGGAACACGTCCGGGGCAAAATGAGCTGCGGGGTCCTGCTGACGAAGCTTCGAAAGCAGCGCGAGGGCGGCCTGGGATAGGGTCTGGACGTGACTTCGAGCGAACAGGGCCGGGTGCCCCTGGCGGTGACGACGAGCGGCAAGCCGAAAGAGGCGCTGATCCTCCAGGCCCGCGAGGCCGCTCGGGCCTGGGGCCTGCCATTTATTCCCAGACGCAAGAAGGCGCCGCTCGGTCCGCTGCTCCAGACCGCGGCCGAGGCCCTGCTCGTCTTCGAGCGCGAGGGTGAGGTCTCCCTCTGGGATGCGGAGAACTCCTTCAGCTTCAACCCGGGCATGGCGCACCTGCGCCGGTTGCGCTGGCTCGAGGGAGATCGGAGTGACGCCCTGGCGCGCGTGGCCGAGCTGCGCGAGGGAGATCACGTCCTCGACTGCACGTTGGGGCTCGGCCAGGACGCGCTGGTGGCGGCGGTGGTGGTGGGCCAGCAGGGGAGGGTGGTGGCGCTGGAGAAGAGCCTCGCGCTGTACGCCGTGGTCTCCGAGGGTCTGAAGATCTACGACGCGGGCCCCGAGTCCTGCCGCGTGGAGCCGGTGCACACCGACGCGCACGCATACCTGCGCACGCTGCCCCCGGGCTCCTTCGACGTCGTCTGCTTCGATCCGATGTTCGAGAAGCCCAAGAAGTCCCAGCCGGCCTTCGAGATGCTCCGGCGTTTCGCCGAGCACGCCCCCCTCACGCCCGAGGTGCTGGAGGAAGCCCGGCGCGTGGCGCGGCGGTGGGTGGTGGTCAAGGGCGCCAAGCACTCGGAGGATCTGCGCAAGCTGGGACTCGAGGCCGAGCCCGGCTCGCGCTACACCTCGGTCATCTGGGGCCGCGTTCCCGCGCTGCCACCCGCGCGGGAGTGAGCCTCAGCCCTCACCCGGAGGCGGACCCTCGCCCCCCTCGGGGGACAGCTTCCCGCTCCACGCGCCCGCCTGCTCGTGAGGCATCAAATCCCGCGGCGAGCGGTAGTACTGCAGCGGCGAGTCATAGAGGAAGTTGGACACCCGGCTCGTGTACAGACACGCGTAGCGCTCCACCTGCTCGCCGAACCGGCTGTTCTCGCTGCCCTCCTTGAAGAGCAGCCCCCAGTACGGGTTGAAGCCTTCCTCCACCTCGCGCTCGAGCGCGTCGGCGATCTCCGTCGCCTCGCGCAGGGCCCGGCGCAGTGTGTCCAGCGCCACCTTGGCCTCTCGCCGCCGCGCCTCCAGCTCCGCCTGGGCCTCGGCCGTGAGGCCCCCGCGCTCCAGCGTGCGATCCAGCTGGTTGAGCAGGTTCTTGTGGTCGCCGACCTCTTCTTCCAGCCGCGCGCGCGTGCGCTCCACCTCGGCCAGCCGCTCGATCCGCTCGCGCTGGCCATACGTGTAGGTGATCTCGTCCTCGATCTCCTGGACGATCATGCACGTGCGCCACAGCGAGGTCTTCTTGGACTTGAGGATGTCGCCGTAGATGTGGTCGCCCACGTAGAGGATGCGCTCGCCCGAGCGGCGCGTGTACTGCTCGAACTGCACCAGGTTGCCGCCCTGGTACACCTTGCCGCGCTCCAGGCCCGAGGCCTCGCCCACCACGCGTGCCTCCTCGCCGGGCCCGGCCACCTCCAGCTCCAGGAAGGGCCGCTGCTCGGCGAAGAAGGCCGGCTTGGCGGCGAGCGTCACCACGTAGTCGAAGTAGTTGCGCCAGCTCGGGTACTCCGCGAGCTGCCCGTCCAGCAGGTAGCGCATCACCGCGTCCGTGTAGTCCCAGGCCGAGTTGGTCAACAGGAACAGCCGCTTGCCGCCCGAGCGCAGCTTGTGCAGCGCGGGGCCCAGCTCGGGATCCTGGAAGATGTAGCGCGACAAGTCCTTGCGCACCTCGCGCTTGAGCGAGTTGTCGCGGTGCACCGTGTCGATGGCCTCACGGATGTCGTCGTACAGCCGGCCATAGTCCACGCGCTGGCCGAGCGACTCGAGCAGCTCGATGATGCCCGCGAACAGCCAGGCCTCCGGCAGGGCGAAGAGCGTGTCGATCCACGCGAAGCGCGGCTCCTTCAGCCGCACGCGCTGGTTGCGGTAGAGCGCGCGCCACACCTCGCGATCCAACGGCCGCAGCCCGTGCCAGGCGCGCCCCACGTAGCCGAAGCGGTCCATCTTCAGCAGGTTGCCGTTCTCCTTGTCCACGGCCAGCCCGCGCATGACGAAGTGGTGATCGTATTGGAGGCGGCCGATGACGGAAGGGTAGCCCCGCTCGCTGATGAGCCGCGCGAGCGTCATGTCATAGGCGAGCTCTTCCAGCCGGCGCATGTGGTAGATGGCCAGCGTGTAGTCCATGTCGAAGCCGACCAGCTCGATGCCCGACATGCGCAGGTTGCGGTTGACGAAGATGTCGCGCGCGCGCGGGCCCTCGTGCGGCCCGTGCCGCGGGACACTCAGCAGGCGGTGGAGTTCGGCGTCGGTGAGCAGCGCCTGGGCACGGTGCTCGGCTTCCTCGGCATGGGCCTGGCTGCGCGAGGAGCGGAAGCTGCCGTGCAGCGGATCCGAGGTCGTCGGACTGCCGGGGATGGGGCCAGTCGGAGAGAGTTTGGAAGGCAAGGGACAGACAGACATACCACGCGGCCCGGGGGGTCAACCACCAACCCCGGGGGCGCGTGCCCGTGTCCGCCCCTCAGTTGATGTTGCAGGTGGGGTCCACCGGCTGCTGCGTGCAGTCCACCATGCGCGGCTTGCCCGTGAGCCCGTCCACCTGGAGCACGTGATCGAGCTTGCCGTTCTGGCTCTGGGTGATCCTCAGGGGCTTCTGGGGCGGATTTCCCGTCGCCTGGCACGTGGCGCTGCCCGGGGTCTGGTGGCGGGGTGCTCCGCCGCGGCCCAGCCAGCACAGGCCGTCGAGGGCCGACACGTCCAGGGTGGCGGGGATGGAGATGGCCTCTCCCTGCGCCACGCACTCGCAGCCGCCCTTGCCACAGGCATTGGTCAGACAGGCCGTGGCGGGGCAGGCGTCGCCCCAGCGGTGTGCCGTGTCGCACGGCAGCTGCTCCCAGCGCAGCACGGTGGCGCCCATGCTGTTGGCGGCCACCGACAGGCGCACCGGGTACTGGCTCGTGCGCGCGTACGTCCGGGCCTGGTTGGCCAGGGAGGAGATCTCCCGGAGCGCGTTGCGCTCGCTCTGCCGGCGCTTGACGATGTCCATGTTCATCACGGCCATCGAGGCGAACACGCCCGCGATCGCCACCGTCACCAGGATCTCCAGGGTGGTGATTCCCGCGCGAGCACGTCTCGTCTTCATTGCAGCACTCCGGCCAAGGCGAAGTTGCGCGGCATGATCTCCAGGGTGGAGGAGCGCCGCTTGTAACCATCCTGCGGATGATTGTCCGCATCGCGGAGGTACTCGCCGCTGGCGTCCTTGCGGATGAGCGACGAGTCCAGGCGTGCCGTGCGGGTGATGACCTGCACCTGCACCATGCGCACGCGGCTCATCAACGCGTCGCGCGCGGTGGGTGCGTTGCTCGGGTTGCTCGGGTCCGCCGTCCACCCCCCGGGCACCAGGAGGTCACACGCCGTGCCCGTGCACTGCTCCAGATGCGGGCGCAGGGGCGCGGCGTTCGGGAACCACAGCACGGGCGACTTGGGCAACTTGAGGTCCTCCATCACGCCCAGGCGCAGCCGGATCATCTCGACGTCGTGCGACAGGGTCACCCACTGGGCGGCCGGAGCGGGATTGACGACCGAGGAGATGTCCCTGCGCTCCAACACGGGCGTGCCGGTCTTCCAGTTCACGCGGAAGGCCGAGCCGCGCATGAGCAGGATGAAGCCGCCGGAGCGGTCCGCCCCCCAGTAATCCTGCGTGCCGTCATTGGGACGCTGGCCGGCGGCCAGGCTCTTGCACGGGTTGTTGTTGGAGGCCAGGCCCTCGGTGATGCCCGGGCTGACCACGATGCGCGCGTAGGGGGCCGACGCATCCTGGTTCACCGCCGTCACCCGCATGACGCACGCGATGCGCGTCTCGGGTTTGACGACCATGACCAGCCGGTCCCTGAGGCCCACGGGCACCGTGCTCGCGCACAGCTCGTTGCCCGAGCGGTACAGGTCCGAGGCGTTGGCCGCGTGGGTGCACAGCGTCAGGGGCACCATGCCAATCGGATTGGTGCCGTTCATGGCCTCGGAGTCCCAGCTCCACACCTGGAGGACGTCCGAGATGCGATCGGCGTAGGAGCCCGTGGGGGGCGCGAAGGTGGGGTCCGCGGGGAAGGCCCCCGTGCCGTCGAAGCGCTCCTCGGGGCTGACGTTGATGGCGTAGCGCACGTCGTCGGCCGCGGCGCCCTGCCTGCCGAACACCATGCGCGCGCTGCCCACGCCCATGCCCGCGCGTTGCAGCTCCACCACGAGCATCTCGCGCACGGCGCGCAGGGTGTTCTGCGCCTCCATGAGCGATTCCTCGAACGTGCCGCGCCGCTGCAGCTCCGCGGCGCTCCACAGCGCCGCGGCGAGCACGATGAGCGACAGGGAGCTGGCCACCACGAGCTCCAGCAGCGTGAAGCCCCGGAGGGCAGGGGAGGAGGCGCGCCGCTTCATGGCCCCACCCGCGTCTGCAGCGCCACGGCGTGGTAGTCGTCGCGGCTCAGCTCGTCCTGCCAGCTCACCGTCACGCGCACGTTGAGCGTGTTCTTCATGACCAAGGTCACATCCGTACCCGGGACCTGGCGGTTCAAGGCTGGACTCCCTTTTTCATCGCCCTCGAAGGGGGGATCCACGTCGATCGTCACCTGGTAGGGACGCGCCACTTCCTGGTTCGCTCCGGCCGGAGGCGGCGTCTCCGAGGGGATGCCGCTGGAGTTCCAGTACAGGGTGACGGGGGGATCGCTATCCAGTTTCACGATGTCCGCGCAGGGGTTGAGCTCACCGGCCTTGCACCCCATGCGGGTGACGCGCTCCAGCCACCACTCGGCGATGGTGTAGGCCTGGGCCTGGGCGAGGTTGCGCCGGTTGAGCCGCACGATGGACACCACGGTGCTGGCGACCACGCCGATGCCCAGGATGAGCACCGCCGCGGTCATCAAGGTCTCCAGCAGCGTGATGCCACGCCGGCGCCGCGAGGGCCGCATCATGCTCGCCGTCCTCCTCACGGCTTCACGACACCGGAGGGATCCGCGTCCCACATGTGGACGCGCACCTGGCCCACGCTGGAGCCGCCGGAGGCGTTGTTCCACTTCTTCGGGTCTCCCCGCACCAGCACCTTGCCGTCCGCGGTCAGCATGATCATGTGCCCATCATGCATCACCGGAGTGGCCAGGCTGTGGCCGCCCAGCGCGGTGCCGGTCGCCTGCTCGTCGGGCTTCGGGTTGGCGGAGTTGATGCTGTAGAACATGCCGCTCTCGTCCCCGCTGAGCGAGCAGGCATTGGCCGCCTTGCCCACCGCGGTGCTGGTGTTGACCAGCTCGTTGCCGGAGGTGTCCCGGGCGAGCGCGATGCCGCCCCACACCATCTGACCCGCGCCGAGCTGCTTGATCCACAGCGGGACGGCGTTGTTGCAGCTGGCGCCCGTGGGGTTGCGGTCCTCGAAGGCGAGCACGTAGCCGTGGGGCGCGGGCTTGATCAGGTCCGCGGGCTCGTCGGAGATGTCCGGGTTGTTGGCGGTGCCCACGAACAGGCGCACGCCCTTGCCCGTGGTGTCGCGGTACAGCGTCACGCCCATGGAGGAGTAGACGCCCTGGTACTTGGCCTCGTTCTGGTACTCGGTCTTCGGGCTGTTCTTCAGCTCCGTCTGCACGTCGGCGATCTTGCACACCTGGAGCACCCGGCCGAAGCCGCCCGCGGCGTCCACCTTGTTGGTGGCGATGCGGTAGAGCTTGCCCTTCGTCGTGGTGGCGTAGATGAGCTCGGCGGTGCCGTCATCGTTGGCGTCCACCGCGACCGGCTCGCCCGAGATGCCCTCGTTGAGGGCCAGGGGAATCACACCCGCGGTCTTGGTGGCCATCTGCGTGCCCGTCACCTGCACCGGCATGCCCGTCTTCACGTCCACCAGGAAGATCGCGCCGGCGGTGTTGGGGTTGGGGACGTAGTCGGTGCCCACCAGCGCCACCCAGCGCTGGCCGGCCTTGGAGCCGAAGTCCATGCGCGCCACGGTGGGGGCATGGCGCGAGCCGCGCGTGTCCGGCAGCAGCGTGCCCGTGGTGCCCAGATCGGCGAAGGCGTCCTCCACGGTGAGCTTGCCGGTCTGCCCCCCGAAGTCGATCTTGTCCGAGGCCATGTCGAACTCCCACATGGGCTGGGGGTAGTTCTTGCTGGTGGGGTCGGTGATGTCGAGCGCGAACACCACGCTGTGCGAGGGGCCGGTGGGGGCCACGAGCACCGTCTTGGCGCCCTCGGTGGAGCCCACCGTGTCCTTCGGCCCGATCGTCCACGCCTTGTCCGACACCGCGTTGGCGGAGAAGCCCTTGGTGGGATCGTAGCTGCCAAAGCCCAGGTCCACGTCCGCCACCGTCGGGGACGCGTCCACGGAGGCCCGCTTGCCATTGCCCTGCCGCAGGTAGGTCTCCACGTAGTAGGGCAGCAGCTTGCGCGGCATGTAGGCGAACTTCTCGACGGCCTCGCCGTACTCGCGGGGGTAGGGCTTGGGATCGCTGGTGTTGGCGGGGCACTTCTGCGTCGACTTCACCTTGAAGTAGCCATTGGCATCCACGTCGGCGGTGCAGGGGTCGTTGCCCAGCCGCAGCACGCCGGCCCCCACGCCATACAAGAAGCCCTGGGTGGTGCCCACGTAGGCCATGGTGGAGCGCTCGCTCACGCGCAGATCCTTCATGAAGTTGTTCACGTAGGCGTTCTGCTCCTGTCCCTTGGCGAGCGTCACCCAGGAGGGCATCGCGGAGGCGCCGATGATGGCGGGGGTGGACAGCTGCACGCCGCCCATGACCCAGGCGCGCTTGGTGTCCTGGTTGTCGCCGTTGCGCCGCTCCCAGCCATACAGCCAGTTGCGCAGCAGCGCGCGGTCCGCGGCGTTGGGCGAGCCCCCGCTGGCATTCAGGTCACACACCCACTTGCCGCCGTTGTTCGTTCCGCAGTTGGCGCTGGAGAAGGCCTCGCCGCCGTCGGCGTCGGTCAGCACGTTCTTCAGCTCGGTGCGCTGGCCCTGCGGATTCATGGTGATGAGCTTGCGCCAGTTGCTCGGCTCGGGCGTCGCCGGGGAGCGCAGATCGCTCGTGAGCCGGCCGCCGCTGTCCCACTTCAGCTCGCCCGTGGTCTTGGTGGGCGTCTCCGGCTGGAAGAGCTCCTTGAGGTAGAGGTGGCCGCGCTCGGACAGGTCCGGCCGGCCATCCACCACGCGCACGGAGGGCTGCGGCTTGCCGGCCTCGAACCACTTGCGGCCGGGCGTCTCGAAGGTGCCGTAGAGGACCGTGTTGGCCACCGTGGACACGGCCGCGCGGCCGTAGTCTCCCGCCTTCACCGCCTTGTAGAAGACGTTGATGTTCTTGATGGTCGGCTGGCACTGGTCGTACTTGCTCTCCATGATGGACTGCCAGCACAGCTGCGAGCCGGTGAGGCTGCGCTCCAGGAAGTCGCGCATCGTCACCGTCTGATCGCGCTTGCCATTGGCGGGCGGGGAGTCGAGCGGCACGTCCACCCAGGTGGGGTTGGGGTTGACCGCCATGACCGGGTTGGTCGTGGAGCAGTTGGAGGTGCAGACCTTGCAGTCGAGCGCGACCTGGTAGCGGATGCGCGGCTGCTCTCCCGCGGGGCGCGAGGCGCAGAACGCCGCGTCGGTGCTGCTTCCCGCGTAGTAGGACTCGTCCTGGGCCCGGAACGTCACCTCGGTGATGGTGAAGTCCTGGGAGATGTCCGGGGAGATGTCGCCCGACACCACGCCCGAGCGCACCAGGCCTCCGTTGGACTTGTGGATCATGAAGCTCACGTCGTTGAAGTCGCGGTCACCGCCACCGGGCAGGTCCTCGAAGCCGAGCACCCAGCGGAACTTGTCGGTGGAGGGCGCGCCCACCAGCACGTGGGGCATCAGATCCCGGCCACTGGTGTCCGCCTTCACGAACGCGCGCTCGTGCGGCATGACCAGGTTGTTGTAGGCCGACACGTTCTTGAGGCGATCCAGCGTCGCCTTGTCCAGCCAGCCCGACAGCCCCAGGTTGCACTTGTCCTGGTTGGTGGTGTAGGCGCAGCCGATGTCCAGCTCGGCCACCGACTTGAACGTCTGGTTGTCCACCTGCTTGGGGGTGGCGACCTGGGGGTTCTGATCCAGGTTCAGGAACGTCTTGGAGAAATAGACGTAGGTGGGCGTCTTCAGATACAGCGCGCAGACGTTGCTGTTGGCCTTGAAGCTCAGGCAGGGGTAGACCTTGGCGTTGCCGGTGCTCACCGGGTTGTGTCCGGCCGAGCCCCACGACACGGCGAAGAAGACGATCTCGCGGTTGCCCTCGATCATCCCCAGGTTCACCGTGCGATCGTTCTCCTGATCGAGCTGGTTGTCCGGCGGGTTGTCCCAGAGCACGCCATCCGCGTTGTAGGCGGAGACGTTGTAGTCGGGGATGCCGTTGGCGGCGGTGGAGGAGTCCGCCACCGGACCCAGGTTGCCGCCGGTGTTCCTGTCGCCGTCGTCGTCGGAGTGCAGGAAGATCAGGTGCCCGATGCCCCTGTTCTTGTTCTTCTCGTGACGGGGCTCGAGCAGGTTGGGCATGCTCCGGTAGAGGCCCCGGTCGCTGAACTGATCGGCGCTGTCCGCGCTGCCGTCCTGGCCCAGGAGGTCGGTCTTGAGGGTCGGACGCTTGGTGCCAGCGGCCACGGGATGCCCGCTCACCACATCGGCCGAGGCCGTGAAGTGGGGACCGCAATCCTTCGAGGCCAGCTCCGGCACGTAGAGCGTGCTGGTGTTCTGTTTCCCGGACGCGTTCGTGTACGTGTACTTGAACGTGTTGCTGCAGCGCCGCCCCGAGCTGTCCAGGGAGAACTTGTCGCTCATCTGGAACAGCGCTTCGTGGAAGTCCGCGATGCCGTTGCCGTCGCTGTCGACGAGCGAGTCGTCCGAGCTGTCGTCCGGGTTGGCACCGGTGTTGATGAACTTCAGGTCGACCAGATCCTTGTAATAGAAGTAGCCGAGCGCCGTGGAGTTGCCGGCCTCCTCGTACAGGTAGCTGACGCGCACCTGCTGGGAGAAGGGGAAGTAGATGCGCTCGGGGTTGAGCACCTCGAGGTTGGTGTCCAGGCGCAGCGCGGGCGGGCTGTCCTTGGTGAGCAGGACGGAGGACAGGTCCTTGAAGTCCAGGGCCTTGAAGTCCGGCTGCCGGTCCTGTTCGGTGGCGTCGTGGCAGAGTTCGAGCGATCCCGGACTCGATTCAGCCCAGGACGAAGAGGCGCACAGCAGTGCCAGCAGCAGGGTAGGGCGAGAGGCGTGCATGCGTGTATCTCCTGGAGGCCGTCAGGGCGCGGGAGCGGAAGGGGCGGGGGCCTGGGCACCCCGCAGGAAGGACAACAAATCATCGACGTCCTTGGGCTGCAGTTGCCGCGGATCGCACAGCGTCTTGGGATTCACGGCCCAGGGGTCCTTCACCCACTGGCGCAGCTCGCTGCTCTTGTGCGAGGCCAGCCACGTGGCCAGGTTGTCCGTGGCCTTGGCCCCCGGAGCATCATTCCGGGGGGGCTGGGCCACGTGGCAGTGGCTGCACGCGTTGGTGAAGACCGTCTTGCCATGGCTGGCATCTCCTGCTTTGGCAGGCAGTGCCATCAGGAGGACGAGGAGCGGGAAGGAGCGATTCATCACGGGCCTCCAGGGGTTGACCACGGGGACTTCAGATCTGCGTGCCTTGGGACAGATCGATGTTCTGCTTCGGCGTCGGGATGGGACTGCCGCTGTTGACCGGGCCGCAGACCTTCTGGGCGGAACAGGGGTTGACCAGGGGCGACACCGGGTCGGCGAACACGAGCGCGCGCACCACCGAGCGTGCCAGCACCACTTCGCCCGTGCCTCGCACCTCGCCCACCGACACCACCCACACCGCGTGGTTGTTGTCGATGCGCGGATCATTCGTCACGAACGCGCCCTCGTCCTCGTCGTCGTGCACGAAGACCCGGTAGGAGACGTTGCGCTGCTCGGGGAAGGACAGGTAGGGCTTGTTGTTGAGGGCGCGCAGTTCCTTGCCGGCCGTGGTCACGGCGGGATCCACCGCCCCGCCGGTTCCGCCCGTCCCGGGCAGCAACGTATAGGGGGTGTAGGGGAGGACCTCGTACCAGCTGCGCCCGGTGCCCGGGAAGTTCGCCTCGTCCACCTCGCCCCGGGTGTTGAACCCCGGCTTGGAGGCCATGAGCGTGCCCAGCTTGAACATCACGTCCGTGAAGTTGGAGGCCTTGTCCTGGTAGGCGGAGGTCTCGTCACCGAACGAGCTGTGCTTGGACAGCAGCAGCGTGAGCACCTCGCGCCCCTCGGCCAGTCCCGCCTCCGCCGCGAAGAACGCCTCGCGTGAGTGCCGCTCGCGCCCCTGCAGCTCGCTCTCCTGGCTCACCACGCGCAGGCTCACCAGCGTCGCCGCCGTCACCACCGAGATCACCGCGAGCGCGATGAGCAACGTCATGCCGCGTTGGGAGCGTCGGCCTGCGCGCACCTTTTTCATCTGGGGGCCTCTCCGGCGATGGGGGGCGAGGTCCTCGGAAGGTGACGGGGGGCACACTCCGAGTTCCGCATTTCACATGCAAATACCAGCTCTTCCCATCCTCCCATCTCTTTACAGTCTGTCAAGAAGCGACTGTTCAGGATCGACCGGAAGTACGGCCAGGAAGGCGAGGGCGGTGAAACCGGGCGGGGGCGCGCGGGGCCGGAAAATCCGCCTTGGGCCCGGCTTCAAGGAGCAAATCACGGGGAGACCCGGGAATGACAGCGGCCAGGCGGGGGGGCGCTGCGTCCTTGCTTGCCGGTGGATGAGCCGGCGTGGCACGCTCGCGGCCCCCCCGACGCCCCCCGCCCGTGTGAAAGGAAGGGATGAGCAGCGCCTATCGGTTGACTGGACGCATCGAGGCCGGCGAGCTCGCCGAGCTGTATGACGCTGTCCAGGAGCCCGGCGGGTCCGGGGTGGTCATCAAGCTCTTCCACCCGAAGACGTCGGATCCTCGCTACGCCACCACGCTCGCCGCGACGTACAGCGTGCTCAACCCGCTGCGCTCCGAGGGCATCGTCCACGTGCTGGACATGGGCTTCGTGAAGAACCGGCTCGTCGTGGTGCGCGAGGCGGTGGACGGCTCCAACCTGGGCGTCGCGCTGCAGCGGCTCAACACGAAGGAGGTCCTCCTCCCGCCGGCCGTCGCGCTCAGCCTCGTCATCCAGCTGCTCGAGTCCGTGGAGCGCGCCCACGCGGAGGGCATCGTCCATGGCGCCCTCACTCCGGGCAACGTGCTGCTGTCGCGCTCGGGCGTGCCCCACGTGTGCGACTTCGGGGCGCTTCACGCGCTGCTGGCGGTGCCGGAGCTCAAGCGCGCCTTCGTGGGCCGTGGCCGCAGCGCCTACCGGGCGCCGGAAGTGGGGCGGGGGGGCGAGCCCGACGCGCTCTCGGATGTCTACTCCATCGGCGCCATCGCCTACGAGCTGCTCACCCTGCGCGAGGCCGTCGTCCCCGAGGGGGGCATCAGCACCCGCCGCGCCGGACTGCCTCCGCCCAGCCGCCTGGATCGGCGCGTCCACGCGCGGTTGGATCCCCTCATCCTCCGCGCCCTGGAGCCCACGCCCACGCGGCGCTTCCGCTCGTGCGCCGAGTTCGCCACCGCGCTGCGCGGCTTCCTGGCCAACCAGGGCGGACTGCCCGGCGTCGAGGATCAACGCCGCTTCATGACGGAGCTGCTGCCCAACCAGGTGTCCTTCGGCGCCTCCGGCCCGGTGCCCATCACCGAGCGCTTCACCCTCACGCCCATCTCCGGCGTGACCCTGGCCCAGGTGAGCGCGGACGCCCTGGACAAGTCCGTGGTGGCGCGCCCCTCCTTCAGCCCGGCGCTCAGTGAAGCGGACACCATGGATGCGCCGCCCGCCTTCGAGGAGTACTCGGGCTCGTTCGAGGGCGCTCCCGCGCCGCCCCAGCCCGTCCCCCACGTCTCCGAGCATCCCACGCTCGATCGGACGGGCTCCGCGGATACCCACATCCGCGAGAGGGCGTTGCTCCATCCCTCGGAAGCCGGGTCCGCCGAGAGCGAGGACGATGCGCCCTCGAGCGTGGGCAGGAGCCCCCTCGGGGCCTCGGGGGATGAGGCGCCCACCTGGGTGGCTCCTCCCGGCGCCGCGCCGGTCAGGTCCCGCCGCGCGTCCGTGCCCCAGGGCTCGTCCCGGGAGGGGACGCGCACGGGCAAGAATCCCCGCCTGCGCGTGGTGGAGGATTTCTCCCGGCCCGTGGCCCGGCCGGACACGGATGATCTGATCGACACCGCGCCGCTGCGCTCGCGCCCCGCGCCGGCGCGCGTCGCGGCGCCGCCCCCCGAGCCCGAGCCGGAGCCCTCGCCCCCCATGCCCACCGCGCCGGAGATGCCCGCGGTGATCGCCGAGCGTCAACGCATGTTGACCGAGGAGCGCAACCTCCTGGAGGACGCGTGGAGCCGCAGGCGGATGCTGGCCGTGGCCAGTGCCATCGCGCTGGTGGGCCTCGCGTGCTTCGCCCTCGGGGTGTGGAAGTTCTCCCAGCCGCCCCCGGTGGACACGGATCCCAAGGTGGACGCGGTCAGCGGCGCCGTGCAGCAGTACCTCCAGGAGACGCCGCCCGCCGCGGAGCCCGCCTCCCCGCCGTCCGTCGCCGTCCCGCCTCCCGCGCCCGCCCCCGAGCCTCCCGCCGCCTCCAGCCTCGAGCCCATCCCCGAGGCCGCCAAGGCGAACCTCGCGTGGATCACCCTCGAGGCCAACCGCCCGGCGCGCGCCTACATCGACGGCGTGCGCGTCAAGCGTCCGCTGCCCCTGGTGCACTATCCGCTCAAGCCGGGCACGCGCGAGGTCACCGTGGAGACGCTGCGCGCCCCGCGCCAGCGCGAGGTGTTCAAGCTGCGCCTGGAGCGCGGCGAGCACAAGAAGGTCGAGCAGATTTTCCCCGCCCCCCGCCGTCGCTGAGGCCATGGACCGCACCCGCGTCTTCATCGTCGAGGATCAACCCACCCTCTTGCGCAACCTCCTCAAGGTGCTCGGCACCTTCCCCGAGCTGGAGCTGGTGGGCAGTGCCCAGCAGGGCGAGGAGGCGGTGGAGGAGGTGGTGCGCACGCGTCCGGAGCTGGTGCTGTTGGACCTGGAGCTGCCGGACGTGCATGGCATCGAGGTCACCCGGCGGCTCAAGCGCCGCGCGCCCGAGGTGGAGGTGCTCATCCTCACCTCCTTCGAGGACGAGCAGAAGGTGTACGAGGCCATCCAGGCGGGCGCCTCGGGCTATCTCGTCAAGCGGGTGGGGCCGGAGAAGATCCGCTCGGGCATCCGCGAGGTGATGGAGGGGGGCACGGTGCTCGAGCCCCTCATCGCCAGGCGCTTCTGGAACTACTTCCACTCGCTCCAGGCCCGGCCCCCCGAGCCCGAGCGGGCATCCAACCCCTGGGGCCTGACGCCCGCGGAGTTCGAGGTGCTGCGCTACGTGGCCAAGGGCCTGTCCAACGCCGAGGTGGGCCGGGTGATGACGCTGGAGCGGCGCACGGTGCGCACGCACCTGTCCCATATCTACCGGAAGATGGGAGTGCACTCGCACGTGGAGGCGGTGGTGCTCGCCCTGCGCGCGGGGCTCGTGGAGCTGTGAGGCCCTTCACCAGCGCACGGGCAGCACGTCGAAGCCGCGGAAGTTGAGGCTGTGGCACTTGAGGCGCGGGGGCCGCGTCTCGTCCAGGCGCAGTCCGGGCAGGTGCTCGAGCAGCAGGGTGATGCCGGTCTCCAGCTCGCGGCGCGCCAGGCCCGCGCCCATGCAGTGGTGCGTGCCGAAGCCGAAGGACAGGTGCCGGTGCTGGGTGTGGTCCCGGGTGATGTCGAAGCGATCCGGCTCGGGGAAGGCCCGGGGGTCGCGGTTGGCGGCGGCCATGCCCAGGAACACCACGTCGCCCGCGTGGATACGCTGGCCGCGCAGCTCCACGTCCGCGATGGCCACGCGGAAGACGAAGGGCACCGCCGGGTGGAAGCGCACGCTCTCCTCCACCGCGGCGCGCACCCGCTCCGGCTCCTCGCGCAGCAGCTGGAGCTGCTCGGGGTGGGTGAGCAGATCATGCACGCAGTTGCTCAGCTGGTCCGTCGTGGTGGTGTGGCCGGCGAACATCAACAGGATGGCGTTGGCCACCAGCTCGCCCGCGCTCATGTGGCCCAGCTCCTCCGCCTGCACCATCATGCCGAGCACGTCCGGGGTGGGGTGGGCGCGGCGCTGCTCGATGAGGGGCAGGAAGTACGCCTTCATCTCCATCATGGCCTGGTTGGCCCGGCGCGCCACGCCCAGCATGCTGCTGCCCGCCGCGGGCGTGGCGAACTCCGCCAGCGTGTCCGACCAGCGCCGGAAGCGTTCACGATCCTCCGCGGGCACCCCCAGCAGCTCCGCGAGCACGCGCGTGGGCAGCGGGTAGGAGATCTCCTGGGCGAGGTTCATCCAGCGCCGCTCGCGCACGCCCTCCAACAGCTCCGTCATGGTGTGGTGGATGCAGGCGCGCATCTCCTCCAGCTTCATGGGCGTGAAGCCCGCGCCCGCCTGCCGGCGCACCCGCGTGTGCTCCGGGCCCGCGCGCATGACCATCTGGTCGCGCGTGGTCTCCATGAACTCGCGGATGGTGTCCGGCTCCAGGCCCTGGATTTGATACTCGAAGAACTTCCAGCGCTCGGCGCTCAGGCGCGGCTCCCGGAAGCAGGCCACCACGTCCTCGTGGCGGGTGACGAACCAGGCCTGGAGTGGCTCGGACCAGTGCACCGGCTCGTGTTCCCGCAGCTCGTGGTAGAGCGGAATGGGATTGTTCAGGTTTTGCGGACTGACCGGGTTGCGATCCATCCCCACCATGGCGACAGTGCTCTGCATGGGCGACTCCCTCGAGGCGCGCAGCCCGGTGGAGCCGTGTCCCGCTCAAGCACGGTCACGGCCGCGGACTCCGCGTGCTGGGAGCTGTCAGCAGAGGCTGTGCCAGCGCCTGTCCGGGCACGGGGGCGCGCAGACTGACTGGAAAGATGCGAGCTGGTTCGCGCTGGCCTCCCGCGCGCTTGAACCCGGGGGCAGGGCGGCTTTCAGCCCGGCGACAGTTGCGCGGGAGTAGGGATGCACCCCGAGGGTCGGACCACACCCGCCCGCCCGGCGCGCGAGGGCCCTAGCAGGAAGTGTCGCGCACCAGACGCAGGTGGGACTTCTTGCCGCGCGGGGACGAGGCGGCGGAGCGTGCGCGCGCCGAGCGGCCCGGCGACGGGCTCGGGGTGTACTCCGGGGTGCTCCACTCGGGCACGAACGGGTCCGCCGGTCCGCGCAGTCCCGAGCGCAGGAAGACCAGGAAGAGCACCGGCAGCAGCAGGGACACGAGCACCAGGGGCAGGAAGGAGCTGGTGAAGAGCTGATCGAGCGCGGGCGCGGGATCCGGCATGACGAGCAGGGCGGTGAGCAGCAGCCACCACAGGCCGCACATCAGCAGGCCCAGGCCGCCCACCCACAGCTTCACCCGCGACCAGAACGTGCGCTGATCGGGAAAGGCGAGCAGCTTGCCCGCATCCGGCCTGGCCTCCTGGGAACGAGCCAGCCGCCAGGTGCTTCCCGCCGCCCACGCGCTCCGGGCCGAAGGGGCCGCGCTCCGGTGGCGCCAGCGCAGCACCAGCGCCGACGACAGCAGCACGTAGGCGCCGAACACCGCGGGTCCCATCCCGAGCGCGTCCCCGGCGCCATGGATCAGCGCCACGCAGCCGAGGCCCGACAACAAACGCCCGAGGACAGGAGAGGAGGGAAACACCGGCATTCCCCAACGGTAACAGAGATGCCGACCATCTCCAGTTTGCCTCCCCGTGGGGTTGGAGGAAGGTGGACGTTTGCGCGGGAGCTTTCCGCTGGGAGTGAAGCGGGTTCAACCCCGCTCCTCTTCCCTCCGCTCGCCGCTCAGGGAAGGGGGCTCACGATGGGGTCGGGCATCACCCAGAGCGCGGCGGGATCGGTATAGGCCTGATCGAAGGCGTAGAGGATGCCCGACCAGCGATCCCAGAAGACGGACCAGCTGTACTCGGTGGGCGGCGAGGTGAGGAGGTTGCCGTCGCGATCCGGCTGGCTGTAGGCGTAGTCGGCATAGGTCCACTCCTGGGTACCGAAGTCCGTCTTGAGCAGGGGCGTGAGGGCCTGCAGCAGGGCGGCACGGGACACCTCGCCCGGCAGGAGCTGCGCCGGGGCGAAGACGGGCTGCGCCATGTCATGCTGCTCGCGCCAGGCGACGTAGTTGTTGCCCATGGCGATGAGCGCGTCGCGCCAGGCGGGCGTGGACGCGCGCCGGGCCTCCTCGTAGAGCGCGAAGGCCGCCACGAGCAGGCTCTTCCAGCTCATCGCCGGCAGCACTTCCTCCAGCCGGTGGGGCCGGGGCGTGTCGAGGGCGTGCTCGAGGGCGTACGCGTGGGCGAGCCGCGCCTCGGACTCCACGGCCCCCGCGAGCTGGAACTCCGCCAGCACGCGCTCCGGCGTCACCTCGCCCGTGAGGCCCCGGCGCCAGTCCAGGAACAGCCGCGCCGAGCCGCCAATGTCCGTGAAGATGGCCAGGTTGCCCTCGTGCAGCAGCCGCTCGAGGGTGAGGGCCAGCGCCTCCGCCTTGTCGAGCGGATGGACGCCCGGCGCGCTCCAGTAGAGCGCGGCGAGGCGCGAGGAGGTGGTGAGCAGCGTGCGGGGATCCGCCAGCGCCGCGCCGTTGAGGGACGTGGTGAGCGAGGCGACGGACGTGGCCGCGTCGATGCTCAGTCCCTGGAGGACGAGATCCAGGGAGAGCTGCTCCAGGGTGGCCAGCACCGTGCCCGTGACGCCCGCGCGGGTGAGCGATTGCAGGACCGAGAACGCGGGCTCGCCCCGGGCGGTGGCGATGATCCTCCGCGCGAGCGCGGCGGAGAGCATGCCCTGGCCTCCCGTGCGCGAGGCGTGGGGCGCGAAGGCGAACCAGTTGGGACGCACGAGGCTGCTGCCGCCGGGCTGGAGCGTGGGATCCAGCAGCCCGCCCAGCTCATAGGCGATCTCGATGTAGCCCAGGGTGATGCGGCGGTTGTCGTCGAGCGGGGTGGGCGGGGTGTCGGCGTGGGCGCGCGGAAGCAGGACCAGGGAGGCCAGCACCACGGCGGCGGGGGCCCAGGTGGACACGAGACGGCGGACAGGGGGGTTCACGGGGATGCGCTCCAGGAGCTCGGGCGGGGTGGGGCGGCGCGCAAGATACTCATCGCCTCCCACCCGCCAAGCCGTCCCCTTCTCGGATCGTGAAAAAACTTTGGGATTCAAATATCAGTTTTGAGTGCAAACATTCCTGGGAGGAATTGCGACGCGAGCGCCTCCCCCCGTGGGTGGAAGGTCTGTCTGGTATTGGGGGATGTCGAGGAGTCGTGTACCTTGTCACGGCGTATTTCCTGCCGAAGGTCGAACGTGCCCCAACGGACGCCGTCTCTCCCTGCTCCTTCCGCTCCTCTTCTCCAGACTCCTCCCACGCCGCCCAACGTTGTCGTGCGCGCTCCGGAGCCAACCCCCGCGCCCGTCGCGAGCGCGGCCCCGGCGCCGCTGTCCGTCGCCACGGCCACGGCGCGTCTGGCTTTCGAGCTGTTGATGTCCCTGGATCTCGACCGCGACGGGCGGCTCACGCAGCGCGACGCCGGCCTGGCGCGCGAGGCGGGGTTGCGCTTCGCGGTGGATCTGGAGCTGGGCCCGGGCGTGCGGCTGGAGCTGGCCGGCGCGGAGCGGCTGGCGCACGCCGCGGACGTACTCGCCGAGATGGTGCACGAGGGCCGGGGAGACGTGCCCGGACTGCCCCTGGAGCGCCTGCTGGAGTCGCGCACCACGGCGCTGCGCGGGCTGCTGGACCGGGGCTGGGAGGGGCTCGTGCGCCGCTCGGACCGGGCCGAGGATTTGAAGAAGGCCCTCGCGGTGATGCCCGTGAAGGATCCCCAGGGCCGCGCGCGCGTGTACGTGCCCGCGCGCGACCGCCAGGCGCTCAAGAAGCTGCGCGCCGAGGCCCGCCGCGTGGGCGGCCTGGAGACGGTGCCGCTGCACAAGCCCCGTGGCGCCGAGGACTGGCGCACCCTCATGCGCGAGCCGGGCATGCTCTACCTGCCCAATCCCTACATCGTCCCGGGTGGCCGCTTCGTGCAGATGTTCGGCTGGGACAGCTACTTCAATGCCCGGGGCGCCCTGTCCTCCGGCCGCGTCGAGCTCGCCCGGGACATGCTCGAGAACCAGCTCTACGAGATCGAGCACTACGGGAAGATTCCCAACTCCAACCTCAGCTACCACCTGTCGCGCACCCAGCCGCCGCTCATGCCCCGGCTGGCGTTGGAGGTGAACGCGGCGCGCTCGGACCGGCGGCTGCTCAAGCGCGTGGCCCGCGTGGCCGAGATGGAGTGGGAGGAAGTCTTCCGCACCGGCCCCCGCGCCACGCCTGGCGGGCTGTCGCGCTACCACGACGACGCCGACGGCCCCGACGCCGAGGACCTGTCCGCCTTCTACGACGGCGCGCGGCCGGACGACGCCGAGTTCCACCGCCATGACCGGGCCATCCGCGAGAGCGGCTGGGACATGTGCCACCGCTTCGCCACCGCCACCCACCACCACGAGCCGGTGTGCCTCAACTCGCTGCTGTTCCAGTACGAGATGGACCTGGCGGCGGTGTGGCGGCGGATCGAGGGGGAGGACAGTCCGCGCGCGGCCCGCTTCACCAAGGCGGCGCGGGCCCGGGCGCGCACCATGCGCGCGCGCTTCTGGGACGCCGAGCGGGGCCTCTTCTTCGACCATGACTTCGTGGCCGGCCGACGCTCCACCTATGAGAGCCTCGCCACCTTCTACCCGCTGTGGACGGGCTGGGCCTCGCGCGAGGAGGCCGCCAGCGTGGCCGCCGCGCTCCCGCGCTTCCTGCACGACGGGGGCCTGACCTCGAGCACCCGCGCCTCGCGCGAGGCCGCCGGGGGCGAGAACCTGCAGTGGGACTGGCCCTTTGGCTGGGCGCCGCACCAGATCATCGCCGTGGAGGGCCTGCGCCGCTACGGCTTCCACGCCGAGGCCGACGCGGTGGCCTACCGCTGGCTGTCCATGGTGTTGGACATCGCCGGGAGCCACAACGGCCTCATCAAGGAGAAGTACGACGTGGTGCGCTGCTCGGCCGAGGTCCCCGTCGAGTACGGCAACCAGGGCGCGGACCGCGGCGCACTCTTCGCGCCCCGGAGCGAGCGCACCCTGGGCTTCGCCTGGACGAATGCCTCGGTGCTCCTGCTGCTCGACGGCCTGTCGCCCGGGCTGCGCGAGGCGCTCGACGCCGGCATCCCCGCCGACCGGGTGCTTGGCCCTCGGGAACTGGTGGGCTCCGGAGGCCCCCGCGGCAAGCGCGTCGCCTGAGCTCCACGCCCACCTTCCGGGGAAAATCAGCGGTCGGATTGACCCCATGGTGGGTAGAGGTTGACCCATCCGTTTTTCTAGAGGATGGTCGAGCCCGCGAACGGACACGAGCGGGTGATCGGACGGATGGAACGGCCCGGCAATCCCGGCACTTCGAGTGAAGAAGAGCCGGTGGAGACACAGCGGGACGGAGCGCCCACGGCGGAGCAATCGCTGCGGGCGAGCAACCTGCTGCTGCACGCGCTCACCGAGGTGCAGACGGAGTTCATCCAGGGCCACGACACGCACCAGCTCTTCGACAAGCTGTTGTCGGTGCTGCTCAAGCTCACGCACAGCGAGTACGGCTTCATTGGCGAGGTGCTGTTCACGCCCGAGGGCACGCCCTTCCTGCGCACGCGCGCCGTGGCCCACGTGGAGTGGACGGACGCGCTGCGTGAGTTCTACCGCCGCGAGCTGTCCACGGGGCTGGAGTTCTCCCACCTGCAGAAGCTCTTCGGCGCCGTCATGGTGAGTGGCCGGCCGGTGCTGGACAACGCGCCGTGCCGGGAGGAGTTCGGCACGCGGCTCGAGGGGCACCCGCCGCTGAGCAGCTTCCTGGGGCTGCCCTTCCACTCGCCCACGGAGATGGTGGGCATGGTGGGGCTGGCCAACCGGCCGGGGGGCTTCGACACCGGGGTCATCACCTTCCTGCGGCCCGTGCTGGCCACGTGCTGCGCCATCCTCCAGGGCCTGCGCAACGAGCAGCGGCGCCGGCGGGCCGAGGACGCCCAGCGGCGCTCGGCGGAGAGCTTCCGCCTGCTCATCGAGCGCTCACCGGACGCCATCTTCATCCACCGCCAGGGCACGCTGCTCTTCGCCAACTCGGCGGCGGTGCGGCTGTTGGGGTACACGAGCGGCGAGCAGCTCCGGGGCCGCGAGCTCGAGACGTTCGTGCTGTCCGGGGGCGAGGTGATGCTGCGCGAGTCCCCCGGGAGCAGTGGGCTGCTTGAGGTGCGCTTCCGCCACCGGCAGGGCCACGAGGTGGTGGGCGAGGTGGTGACGTTGTCGCTCGTGTTCGACGGGCGGCCCGCGGAGGTGTGCATCGCGCGGGACATGACCGAGCGCCGCCAGGTGCAGCAGAAGCTGCGCGCCACCGAGCGCATGGTGTCGCTGGGCACGCTGGCGGCGGGCGTGGCGCATGAAATCAACAATCCCTTGTCCTATCTGCTGAGCAACCTGCACTTCGTGGACGACGAGCTGTCGGCCATGGCCGAGGCGGGCGAGCCGCTGGGGAGCGCGCGGGGAGGGGAGCTGCGTGAGGCGCTCAAGGAGGCGCTGTCGGGCAGCCATCGGGTGCGCGACATCGTGAGGGACTTGAAGACGTTCTCGCGCGACACCGAGGATCAACGCGGCTGGGTGGACGTGCGGGGGGTGCTCGACTCGTGCGTGAACATCGCCTGGAGTGAGATCCGCCACCGGGCGCGGCTGGAGAAGGACTACGGCGAGGTGCCCCTGGTGGAGGCCAACGAGTCCCGGCTGGCGCAGATCTTCCTCAACCTGCTCGTCAACGCGGCGCAGGCGATTCCGCACGGGGACGTGCGAGCGAATGAAATCCGCATCTCCACGCACCACGAGGGTGAGCAGGTGGTGGTGGCGGTGCGGGACACGGGCGGGGGCATTTCCGAGGAGAACCTCCGCCGGCTGTTCGAGCCGTTCTTCACGACCAAACCGGTGGGCGTGGGCACGGGACTGGGATTGTCCATCTGCCATGGCATCGTCACGGGCATGGGCGGACGCATCACCGTGGACAGCACGCTGGGCCAGGGCACCACGTTCCGGGTGTTCCTGCCCATCAAGCGCCCCGCGGGCGTGTCCGCGTAGGGAGACGGGTCTTCGTCATTGTCAGCCGCGAAACGTGATCGCGGTTGGTGATCTCGCAACCCTCCCCGCGGCCCACGACACTCTGGAGCGCCTATATGAATTCCGATTTCATCAAGCGCATCCTTCGCCTTCTCCACGATGTAGAGCGTCATGCCACTACTCCGGAGCAACACGAGGCGCTCAGGAACTCAAGAATCGCACTTCATTTCATCCTGGAGCGAGGCGAGGCCGGGGAGTCTTTGAGTCCGGTTCTCGCTTTCCCGACGAAGGAAGAGGCCGACGCCTGGCTTGAATCCCACCCCGCGCCACCCCACGGAGCTTTCGTTGGGGTAGGGGAGTTGCGCTATCATGTTGCCTACGCGCGCGAACTCAAGCACCGCAAATTGTTGCCTCTCCCTACTCAGGAAGAGTGGGCACGGATGGAGGAGGAACCCGAGGAAGAAGAGGTTGAGGAAAAGTCCAATCATCCCCCTCCGAGACTCGGCACGGAGTTCCATCTCTTCGACCTCTTCAACGTGGTCTGCTTCCACCTCTACGAACTGGAGCAGCGGGTAGCCTCACCTGAAGAACTCGAGGCCCTCAGAACCGCCAAGACTTCCTTCGACTTCGTGATGCGCATGGGAGAAGACCATGGCTTCGAGGAGTACTTGGAGACCCTCCGTTCCTCCAGGACCTCGCCTCCCGCCCGTTCCTTCTCGAGCCGCAAGGAGGCGGAGTCCTGGTTGGCGAAGCAGCCCGAACCTCCGCTTCCGGCAGTGGTCTCCATCGGGAGCGAACTCTTTTCCGTGGGGTACAATCGCAGGCACCAGATGCGTTTGCTGCTACGCATTCCCACGCCCCAGGAACTGGACGCCGGATCGGCGTGACATGAACCACTTCAACTGATTCCTCGTCGGCAAAGTCGTATCGGAAAGCCCCACCGCGGGACGATGGCATGGGGCTCCCCCCGGATTCACCTTGATCGCGGACCAGGTGGAGGGGAAACCATGCACCAGAAGAACCCGCCGCGCTCCGTCGCCCGGCTGCTCCTGCTCTCGCTCGTGGTGCTGGGGGTTGGCGCGTGTGTGGACGGCCCGATGACCACCGACGGCAGTCCCCATCTCAACACCGATGGGACGTCATGCCCGGTGGCCGCGGATATCGGCCTGCCCGCCTTGAGCGATGAGGAGATCTCCCAGGTGGTCATCACCGTGAACATGGGCGAAATCCAACAGGGCGAGCTCGCGCGACAGCAGGCGACGAGCCCAGAGGTTCGTCGCTTCGCCGAGCAGATGGTCCAGGATCACACGGCGGCCAACCAGGAACTCCAAACGCTCCTGCAAACCCTGGGCATCACGCCCCGAGAGAGCCCGCTCAGCCTGCAGCTCATGGCGGGGTCGAACCAGCTCCTCACGATCCTCCGCTCGAGTGCCGACGCGGGGACATTCGATCTGGCCTACATGGACGTGCAGGTCTCCCTCCACGCGACGACCCTGTTCCTGATGGACAATGTGCTCCAGCCCCAACTCCGAAACGCCGAGCTGCGTGACTTCGCCCTGGCGGCCCGAGGCACGGCGCAACACCATCTCGATACCGCTGTCCTCCTCCGGAAGGACCTCTCCCCGAGCCCATGACTGGAGACCCACTCGACCCCGGATGGCCTAGAGTGGCCGTATGCTCTGGCTCCGCATCCTGGGGGTGATTGTCTTCCTTGGCCCGCTCGCGTGGATCTCGGAGGCGCGGGCGTGCAGCTGCGGGCGCGAGCCGGACGACCGGGTCGCCTTCCAGCAGGCACGCGCGCGGGCCTCCACCATCTTCCGAGGGCGGGTCGAGGACCTCCAGCGCGTGGGGGGCGAGGGGCGTCCGCTCGAGCACCGCGTCACCTTCACCGTGACCGAGACCTTCAAGGGGAAGGCCCGGGCCCAGCGGCTCGTCACCACGAGCGTGTTCGGCACCGCGTGTGGCTACGATTTCAAGATGGGCGTCGATTACCTCGTGTACGCCGAGGGCTCCGAGTCCAAGGGCCTGAGCACCCACAGCTGTTCACGCACCCGCCCCGCGGACCATGCCGCCGTCGAGCTCGACTTCCTGCGCGGCGGCGCCTCGCCCTTCCTCCAGCGCTCGAAGGTCCGCTGCACCCGGTGCGACCTGGAGGTCACGGCGCGCTTCCTGGTGTGTCCGGGCGCCGGGCGCTGTGAGCCCCTGCCCGAGGCCGAGGTGGCAGCGGCCTTGGGAGCGTCCCGCCCCTTCTGGACTCGCGAGAAGGCGCGGGCGTTCCCCCGGGGTCCCATCGTGTCGGGCGTGGCCTCGGGAGGACGGGCGTTCCAGCTCCAACTGCAGCGGCCCTCCCAAGCGGACGAGGCCTGTGTGCACCGGGTGTTGCGGCGCTGGTGCGAGCGGCTCGTCCCGGGCTCGGAAACGGAGCCGGGCCTGAAGTGCGTCGGCCAGTCCCACGAGGAGTCCCTCTGCGACGAGTGGGCCACGCGCCGTCCCCCGCGATGACGGTGCCAGGGCGGGGGCACGGGGCTCGCTTCGGCTGGCCTAGGACAGCGAGACCGGCAGCCGCTGGGGCCCGCGCATCAGCACGCCCGTGCGCCACTTGAGCGACTGCGCCGGTGTGGCCAGGCGCAGCTTCGGAAACCGGTTCACCAGCGTCTGCAGGGCGATCTGCCCCTCGAGCCGCGCGAGCGGTGCTCCCAGGCAGTAGTGAATGCCCATTCCGAAGGACAGGTGCCGGTTGGGCTCGCGGCCCAGATCGAGCGTGTCCGGATCCTTGAAATGACGCTCGTCGCGGTTGGCCGAGGCGATCGCGGCGAAGACCAGATTCCCTCGCGGAATCGTCACCCCGCCCACGGTGATGTCTTCCTTCGTGAAGCGCTCGGTGGAGACCTCCACCGGGCTCGCGTAGCGCAGCAGCTCCTCGACCGCCGGCTCGATGAGGCCGGGCTCCTTCCTCAGCCGATCCAACTGCTCGGGGTGTTGCAAGAGGGCGAGCGTGCCGCCGGAGATCAGGTTCACCGTGGTTTCGTGCCCGGCCACCAGCAGCAGGAACACCATGCTGACCAGCTCGTCCGCGTTCAGCTTGTCTCCCGCCTCCTCCGCCTGGATGAGGGCCGAGAGCAGATCGTCTCCCAGCGACGAGCGCCGCCGCGCGATGAGCTGACGCAGGTAGCGGGTGAACATCACCACGCTCGGCACGGAGAGGATCACGTCCCACAGGTTCGTGTTCGAGATGAGCCGGTTGGACCAGTGCTGGAACTTCCGGTAGTCGCTCGGGGGCACCCCCAGCATCTCGGCGATGATGGTCACGGGGACGATCAGCGCGTACTCCGAGACGAGATCCATGGAGCCCTTGCGCGCGGCCTCATCCAGCAGCCGGTCCGACAGCGCCTGGACGCGCGAGCGCAGCTGCTCGATCAACCGCGGCGTGAAGGCCTTGTGCACGAGCGAGCGCAGCCGGGTGTGATCCGGCGGATCCTTGCTCAGCATGTTCTGGGAAACGGGCTCGAAGATCTTCAAGAGCCAGGGCATCCGCGCACGGCGCTCCGCGCCGGCGGCGCCGAAGACATCCTTGCTCAGGCTCGCGTGCTTCAAGACCTGGGAGACGTCCTCGTAGCGCGTCACCAGCCAGGTGGGCTCCTTCGTGAGGCTGGTGAAGTGGTAGACGGGCGCTTCCTGGCGCAGGCGCGCGTAGAACGGAAAAGGGTTGGCCTTGAAGTTCTGCGAACTGAAATCAGGCGGCGTGATGGTCGACATGAAGGTCCTCGCCCGGAAGGATTTATCACGCTCCGGACGAGGACGCGGGCGGCGGGTGTTCGCCGCTCAGCACTGGCTCACGGCCGGAATTCCCAGTGCCAGGGCTCGGAGGGCACGGTGCGCTTGAAGCCGAACTCGGCGGCGTGGGCGGCCATCCACCGGTAGGTGGCGCTGCTGGTGCTGCCCACGTTGACGTCCACGGCGATGCCGCCCTGGTGGTTGGAGTAGCCCGGTTTGGCGGCGAGGTTGCCGGTGCCGTTCTGGTACTTGCGGTAGAGCTCCTGCTGCTCGGCCATGGTGCGGAAGCCGCTGTTGACGTGCAGGTTGATGCCGGCGCGGGCCGCCGCGGCGTGCATGCGGTTGAAGGCGGCCGCCGCGTCCGAGCGCATCTGCTTGCCATTGGGAATGCCACTGAGGGTGATCTGCCGGGGCACGCCGTTGACGTAGCCGGTGACGACGCGGCCACCTCCCGAGGGAGCGGAGGGGCCCGAGCCGCCGCTCACCTTGATGCCCAGCTTGTCCCACGTCTTGGGACCCACCACGCCATCAGCCGCGAGACCGCGGGACTTCTGGAAGGCCTTCACCGCCGCCTCCGTCTTGGGGCCGAAGGCGCCATCCGCGCTGCCCGCGTTGAAGCCCAGGGCGTTGAGCCGGTTCTGCAGGGCGCGCACCGCCTCGCCCCTGGCGCCCTCGCGCAGCGTGGGGCCCGAGCCGCCCGAGGACGCTCCCACCTTGTTCAGGGCGCCCCACGTCTTGGGGCCCACGATGCCGTCGGCCGCGAGGCCGTGCGCCTTCTGGAAGGCCTTCACCGCCGCTTCCGTCTTGGGCCCGAAGGCGCCGTCCACCGAGCCCGGGTTGAAGCCCGCCGCCTTGAGCTTGTTCTGCAGCGCGGTGACGGAGGCACCCTTGGAGCCCTCGCGCAGCACGGGGTTGGACAGGGCCGCGGTGGTGCGGAGGGCGGAGGAGGGGGCGGCGCGGGCAATGGCGACCATGGGGGCGGACTCGCTTGTTCGCAGGGGGACCAACTGTTCCCATTTTCGTAGGGCCTGAAAAAAAGTTTCCTCCGCATGTGAGGAAAAGGGGCCGAGCCGCGCCGAGCCCCCTCGGGACGGGGGTCAACCCGGGGGCGCGTCGCGCAACAGGGCCTGGGTGTGTGTCAGGAGCTCGGGCCCCCCGGGCTCACCGTGGCCGGGCACCACCTCGCGCATGTCGGGAAAGCGTTGACGCAGGCGCTTGAGGCTCGCGGGCCAGGCGGCCACGTCCGCGTCCTCCACGTTGCCGAGGTTCCGGGCGCCCGCGTCCTTCACGAAGCAGCCGCCGAACAGGAGCCGGTGGGCGGGCAGCCACACGACGAGGTTGTCCCGCGAGTGCCCGGGGCCGGGGAAGAAGACCTCCAGCGGGCCCAGCGTTCCCGTTTCGGGCAGGCGCTGGTCGGGGGCGGGCCGGCCGTGCCCAGCGGTGAGGCGCGCGGTGTCCTCGCTCGCGTGGACGGGCACTCCTCGCGCCACGAGCGCGGACATGCCTCCCGTCCGGTCGGCGTGGGAGTGTGTCACCAGGGCGGCGCGCACGGGCCGGTGCAGGGTGTCCTTCGCCCACGCGAGCAGGAGCTCCGTCTGCCGCGCGTTCCAGGCCGTGTCGACGAGGAGCGTGGAGTCGCCCTGCTCGACGAGCAGCCCGTTGGAGGGGGTGCGTCCCCACTCCTCGCCCGCCAGCGTCACGTGGAGCCAGACACCGGGAGCGATGCGCCGGATGCGGACGTCCTCGGCGAGCACGGCCTCGTCGGCAGCCGGGGCCTGGCCCACAGCGGACGGAGCCGGAGTCCCTTGGTCCGGAGCGGGTGGGGTGGAGGCACAGGCCGTGCCCAGCAGGAGCAAGAGCCACGCGCGAGGCGGGCGGAGTCGGGAGAGGTTCATGGTGGGGGCGACTCTACTTTGGCGTCGCCCCTCGCTCAGTCGCGGACGACGAAGTGCATGGGGACTGGCGAGGTCGAGCCCAACGCGCGTGTGAGGAAGGCGGGGCGCACGTCGAGCCGCTCGAGCTCCTCGAGGGTGAACCATTGGAATCTCAGCACGGCCCCGGGCTCCGAGCCGAAGTACGGACCGGGGCTGGTCAACAGAGGGCTGTCGTCTGGGAGGGTGACCTCGAAGTACATGCCGAGCTCGTGGTAGTTCCGGCCCGCGTGCGGGAAGAAGTTCTCGGCCACCCACAGCAGACGGCTCACGGTGGCCTCGAGTCCCAATTCCTCTCGCAGCTCGCGAACCACGGTGGCCGCGGACTCCTCTCCGGGTTCCACGCGCCCGCCCGGCAGTGCCCAGATGGTGTCGGTCTCGAGCCGGTGGAGCAGCACGCGAGCGCCCTGGCGGATGACGGCGGCGGCGCGCAGGTGGAAGCGATGCGTCGGCGTGTCGAAGGAGAGCATGGGCGGCGAGCATACCCAGCGGGCCAGGGGAGGATGCTCCAGGGCGAGCCACCGACACCCACAAGTCACGCGCGTGTCACCGTGGGTGAAAGGACAGGGCGTAGCTTTACTGCATGAGCCCCTCTGCGGCCCCCGTGAATCCGATCCCCCCTGAAGGAGTTGCTCCCGAGTCCTACTCGGATCCCAATGACGAGGTGCTGCTCGAGGGGAAGTTCTTCATGGACCCTCTGGAGTTCTCGAGGAATGGGCTGTGGATCATCTCCTTGCTGCTCATGGGCATGCTGGTGCTGGCACTCGCCCAGATGACGGACTCCGCCAGGGAATTCAATCTGGCCGCGGTCTGCATTCTCGGTCTGTGGTTGACTCGCAGGACCGTCGTCACTCTTCTCCAGTTCCGCGCTTCTGGACGGTACCAGCTCAAAGAGGAGCGCCTGCGCTGGGTGCCACGCCAAGGCCCCGCTATCGAGGTGCCGTTGAGCAGCATTTCCCAAGACAATGGTGTCGAGCTGAATCGCAAGATCCAGAGCGTGTGCGTGCGCCTGAAGGACGGACGAACACTCAAGCTCATCCGCATCACGAACGCGGAGTTGTTGACTGTCAGTTTGTACGTCCGGACGCAAATGCACGATATCTCCGGACCCCGTAAGCATTCGTCCGAGGCCTCCGTCTTCTGGGCGTTCCATGACAGCGGCTTCTTGCTGAGCCAGCATGGCTACGCCGTCATCGTCCCTGGGCGGGTGGCGTTTCTTCCGCTGGAGCAGAACTGCGTGGAAAGTGGCGCCGAGTTGTTCGAGGCGCTCCATGTGGGTTCCCGCTCCCCTCTGAAATCCGCGCCCCGGGCCGACCCCATCTACATCTTCGAGCAACTGAGAAGGCTGCCGCAGGGTGAATTCGAGCAATACCTTGAGGCCGTCGTCAGGAACTTGAGAGGGTTCTTCTGGTCGGCGGACCAGGTGGAGGCGATCGACATCAAGAAGTATCGGGTTGAGGATTCGGATGAGAGGGAGTGGGGCATGGTGCTCAAGGGAAGTTTCAAGAATCGGCGTTCCCTGCATCTGGGCAACACAGCCGTTTCGCGTGGTACACCGCTGATGTTGGAGGCGGGGAAGGAACTCCTGTCACGGAGTTCCGCCATGCCTTCTGCCCACTGAGAAAGGCAGAAGGCCCTGGCGTGCGTCCTGGGACATCACGGCTCGTATTCGTACTCGCCGCCTGGGTACACGAAGGAGTTCCGGGGCGCGTACCATCACCAGGCCTCCACTCCGGGCTCCACGCGCCCACCCGGCAGCGCCCAGAACGTGTCGGTCTCGAGGCGGTGCAGCAGCACGCGCGGGCCCTGGCGGATGACGGCGGCGGCGCGCAGGTGGAAGCGATGCGTCGGCGTGTCGAAGGAGAGCATGGGCGGCGAGCATACCCAGCGGGCCAGGGGAGGGGAGTTCCCTGGCCCGGGCCGCCTCTCGAGGGCTGATCTCCAGGGGTGAAGCTCAGGCTTCTTCGTCGGGCAGGAGAGTCAGCAGCAGCTCGTCGTCGGGCCCGCGCGGGAGCCATCCGGGAGGCGGCGACGTGGCGAGGAGTGAATCGCCGGCCTTGTCAACGCGCTCCTTATGGGTTTCAGGAGTATGGGCAAACCACGTGCCGAGCGCCACGGCAACCTTGAGGCGGCTATCGTCGTCCAGCACGGTCGGCCAACCATTGGGGAGACGCTGAGACAGTTCGCGCACGAGCAGGCCGCGCACAAGGCGCGTGATCTGCTTGCGTCGCTCCGCTTCGGCCAGCAGTCCGCCGAACACCTGCACTCCCGCGATGTCGTCCGGACCTAGTTCCTCGGCCAGCGCCACCAGCGAAGCGGTCGGGCGCGCCTCTGCGAAGGCGGTGAGCGAGTCGTAGCCCCGCTCGCGGACCCGCTCGTACAAGCGCACCTTCCAGTTACCCTCCCAGGAGCGTCCGTCGGTCATCGTGCTCTCCAAGGGGGAAGTTCAAACCTCTTCGTCGGGTAGGAGCGTGAGGAGCAACTCGTCGTCGGGGCCGAGCGCTCGCCACCCGGGTGGTGGTGGAGAAGCGCGAAGTGCTGCCTTGGCCCGCTCGACATGCTCTTCATGAGTTTCTGGGGTGTAGGTCCCCCAACGGGCGAGTGCCACGGCAACCTTGAAGCGGGTCGCATCATCCATAACGCCTGGCCAGCCGTTGGGGAGTGCTTCGGCCAGTTCGCGCACGAGCTGACCGCGCACCAACCGTGTGACCCGACGGCTACGCTCCGCCTCAGCCACCAACCCGCTGAACACCTGCACTGCTGCGATGTCATCAGGACCAAGCTCATCCGCCAGTTCCAATAGTGAGGCGGTCGGGCGCGCCTCAGCAAAGGCGGTGAGCGAATCATAACCACGCTGGCGCACCCGCTCATACAGGCGCGCTTTCACGTTGCCTTCCCAAGCACCTCCGTCGCTCATGGTCCTCTCCACCGGACAAATTTCATCGGGATTCTGTACTCCTTCATGTACCTCGCGACGATGTCCAGGACCTCGTTCCGCGTCAACGTCCGGCCGGCTTCAACCTCGGCGTCGCGCAGCACCTTCATGAGCATCCGGTTCCATTCACCGGGCCATGTGCGGCCAAGCTTCCAGTCGCCACCGCCGTGAATGGCCTCGTGGTGCGCCTGCTCCAACCTGACGCAGAACTTGTTGATGTCCATCTCGCCGGTGAAGCCGCGCTTCTCGAACCACTCGCGAAACTCCTTGGGCATGACGTGGTGCCGCGGAGGCTCGGCCATGCCGGCCCCCGTTTTGCCCGTCACGCGCATGCCCCGCACCTCGGGGCTGTCGCCCAGCGCCTCGCGCACGCCCCTGGGTAGCTCGCCGTGTGCCTCGGCCATCAGCACCTGGCCGGCCTGAATCCGCACGGCGGCGCTGACGGCGGGCACGGAGAGGACGCCCGCCCGCACCAACTGGCGCATCATCTCCACCCACTCGGCGGAGACGACAATCCGTGTGCCCATCATCACGCCGTTGGAACTCACCATGAAGCCCACGCCGAGCGTGGCGGGACCGGCTCGCGGCAGCAGCCGGGGCAGGGAGAATCTCAGCGCCGATAGCATGGTGAGCGCCTCCATGGCCTCCTTCAGTGCCAGCGCCTTCTGGAGGACTTCCGCCCCCTTGCGTATGGCCTCACGGAGTGTGGCGAACTCGCCGGTGAGGTGACCTACCAGGGCGGGGACGTCTTGCGCCGCGGCCTCCACCTGCTCTGGCTCCAATGAGGAGAGCGCCGTCATGGTGGGCTCGATCATCCTCTGGATGCGGTCCATGTTCATGAACAGCGTCTCCACGCCATACAGGTGCCGGGAGAGCGCGGCGTCGGTGAGGTGGAGGAAGTCGAACCACACGGCCATCAGGAAGGCGCCCATCATGGCGGCCTCCAGCCGTGGGCCGGCCAGGCGCAGGAGGGCAAGCTGCATGTCCGGGTCCTCCACCTCCGAGGCGGTGGTGGCCAGCCGGGTGGCGGCTGCGAGCTCGGCGTCAATCCATCGCAGTTGACGTTCGCCGTAGTCGACGTAGCGGACGAAGATGCCGTTGCCGACACCGGCAACGCCCGGGTGGCTGACCTCGAGCCTGGAGAGCTCGCTGGAGAGGCGGCGCGAGGAGACGGACACTTCGTCCAGGGCACCGAGAAACGCCACGTGGGCCGCGAGGGCGTTTGGCCACGCACTTCCCTCAACCCTGTCAGGGCCCGCCGCTGTCACGGACTCCCGCGAGTCCCGGCGCCGGTGCAGCCGCTCCGGTGCCTCGGGCCCAGTCGGGGAGGGTGGCGGAGAGGAGCGGGCGAGCCGAGACTCCTCGCTCGGCCCTCCGGTCACCGTGGGCCCTGTGGCCTCGTGCGGCGTGTAGTGCAGCCTCATCCCCCGGCCGGGCGGAGGCCTCAGCGACGCACAGGCGTTGGACAGCAATGCCAGGGCGAGCAACAGCCCCGTTCCCCTTGTCCCTGGCGAGTCAGCGCGCATTGTCCACTCCCAGGCTCATGTCGGAGGGCCCCCCGCACGGGCCCTCATGGCTCGTATTCGTACTCGCCGCCCGGGTACACGAAGGAGTCCCGGGGCGCGTACCAGCACCAGGCTTCCACGCGCCGCAGGGGCTGCGCCGGGCGCAGCGCGTACACCGGATGATCCTTGGCGAGGAACTCCAGCGACACCAGCTCGAAGGGGGAGACGACCTCGCCCACGTAGGGGTAGTTGCCCGCCATCAGCCGCTTGCCCACCCGCGTCACGTAGAGCAGGTGGCCGCGCGCCACCGAGCCAATGGCCGACCCCACGCGCGCCACCGTGCGGATGATGGGCACGCCGTCCACCCGCGTGGTGGCCACGAGCTCGTTGCCCGTGAGTTCCAGCACCGTCGCGCCCTGCGAGGCCGGCACGCCCCGCTCGCGCACGTAGGCGCGCACCGTCTCCGAGGAGTTGAAGTAGTGGGTGAAGAAGCGCGCGGGTGTCACGCCATCCGGTGCGGTGCGGTCCGCCAGGTCCACCCCCAGGTACGTGAGCGAGTAGGCGCCGAAGCTCGACGTCTGCTCCGCCGAGTCGACGACGTACTGGTTCATGTACACGGCCCGGTTGGCGGCGGGACGCAGCCCCGGGGCGAGCAGTGCCGCGGCGGCTTGAGGGTCGGCGGGAATCCAGCTCGAATACAGCATGCGGCTGTTGATGACGAGCTGGGGAGCGGCAAGCGAAGAAGCAGTCATATCGTCCTCGATCGTTCGAGGGCTGGACCGCCCCCGGGGCCACCCCCCTGGCCACGGTCCCCCCCCACGCCCATGGTACGTCCACTCCCGCACCGCGAGACACATTCCTCGACGGCTGCTCAGGGGGTGGGGCGCCGCTCGGCCCTCAAGCGCAGGGCGCGGGGGCCGCGCAGTTGCAGCGAGTCGCCCCAGTCCAGGCGCTGCTCCTGGCCGGGGGCGAACGAGACATGGCGCACCCGCGAGACGAGTTCCTCGAGCACCACCTTCGCCTCCAGCCTCGCCAGGGGCGCGCCGAGGCAGAAATGCACGCCGTGCCCGAAGGACAGCGAGCTCGGGTTGTCGCGGGTGATGTCGAACCGGTCCGGCTCCACGAAGCGGCGGGGGTCGCGATTGGCGCACGCGAGCAGCAGCATGACGCGTGCTCCCTCGGGAATGCGGTGGCCCGCGACCTGGGTGTCCTCCGAGGTCACCCGCACGAGCGCCTGCAGGGGCCCGTCATAGCGCAGCGCCTCCTCGACGGTGGAGGCGGTGAGTGAGGGATTTTCCAGCAGCCGCTCCAGCTCCCGGGGGTGGCGCAGCAGGGCCACCATGGCGTTACCCAACAGACTGGCCGTGGTCTCGTTGCCCGCGACGAGCAACACCCGGGTGAAGGAGATGAGATCCGGCACCTCCAGGTAGCCCTCGCTCGCCTCGAGCAGGGCACTGATGAGATCCTCGCGCGGCTCGCGCCGCCGCTGCTCGA
Organism: Cystobacter fuscus; assembly: GCF_044360685.1. Taxonomy (GTDB): domain Bacteria; phylum Myxococcota; class Myxococcia; order Myxococcales; family Myxococcaceae; genus Cystobacter; species Cystobacter fuscus_C. Next base: position 5,791,944 of record NZ_CP043491.1, read on the forward strand.
TGATCCGCTTCAGGTAGGCGTGGAACTCCTCGAGGCTCGCGAGGATGGGGGCCGGATCGTGCGTGCCCACGGCCATGGCCATCGTCTTCATGACGTCGTCGGACCAGCGCTTGAAGTCCTTGCGGCGTTCGGGCTCCACGCCGAGCAACTCGCTGATGACGGTGACGGGCAGGGGAACAGCCAGCTCCGCCATCAGATCGAACTCCTCCCGGGCGAGCATGCGCTCGAGCAACTCGCGCGTGAGCGAGCGCATCCACGGCTCCAGCTCGGCGACGCGGCGGGGCGTGAAGGCCCGGCCCACCAGGGCACGCAGGCGTGTGTGCTCGGGCGGGTCCGCGGAGATGAGGTTCTTCGAGTTGCCGAAGTAGCCGCGCGCCTTCTCGCCGCTCTCCGCCGTCAGCGACACCACGGGCTCCACGCGCGCGGAGGAGAAGATTCCCGGATTCTTGAGAACCGAGGTGATGTCGTCGTAGCGGGTGATGGCATACGCCCCCCTGAAGGGCTCCACCTGGAGGACGGGGGCGGACTCCCGGAGCGAGGCGTAGAAGGGGTAGGGGTCGCGCAGGTGTTCGGGCGACCACGGCATGACGGCAGGGGGCATGGGGACTCCGGCGGGGGGCGAAAAAAGGAAGTATGCCTGACCGTCCCCACATGAAAGACGTGCTTGCCCCGCGAGGGATCCAGCAATCCTGGTATTCCGGTCCACATTGGAATACACTAGATTCCCAATATGGATAGCAATGGAATCAAGAGGGGTGGGCACGGTCATCGCTACAAGCCGACCGACAACACCCATGGTGCACATCGCAAGGAGGTGAGGGGAGAGCATCCCACCGCCGCCACTACCGCCACCCCCACCGCCGCGGAGGCAGACCAGGCCGCGATGGACGAGGCGAGTTCATTCACCCAGGGGTCCCCCCCCAAGGGGCCCGTGGACCTTCCGCACGTTCTGGACAACCACCGGGGTCAGCGGGTGCCACATCAGGGGCAGTTCCGTCCGTGGGGCGGCCCCACCGTGACGAAGCGCCTCCAGCAGATCACCCCCGAGAACGCCCGGGACGTGCTGGCCATGGTCCGCCGCCGCTCCCCCCCTCCCTACGATGATCTCTCGAAGGTGATAGCGAACAGCGGTGGCAAGCTGTCCACCACGGAAGTCTTCTCCAACCCCGTGGAGGGACACCAGGGCAAGAAGCCGAGCTATGCGCAGACCGAGCGCTTCCTGCTCCAGCCGGGCAACTGGCACCCGGAGCGGGCCCAGATCCAGCAGCGGCTCGGCCAGCAGCGCAAGGACGCGGCCAATCGACTCTCGGATGTCATGGCGGCCCACGGCCAGCCCAACACCATCGTCGCCGTCATGGGCAACACCGCCGCGGGCAAGACCACGGCGCTGCGCACGCTCGACAACTTCGCCCATCTGGGCGCGCACCTCGACGGTGCCATCAACCCCGATCCCATCAAGGCCGACCTGGTGCAGCTCGCACGCAAGGATGGCCAGAACACCATCAGCCATAAACAGGCACATCAGGAGGGAAACGTCATCTCCCAGCGCGTCGAGCACGACATGCTCAAAACCAAGGGCGCCTCGCTGGTGTATGACAAGCGTTTCGCCAAGCGCCATGAGTTCAGCGAGATGCTGCGGACCGCGGAGCAGCACGACAAGAAAGTTCAGGTCGTGGACATCGACTCGGGTCTCACCCGCTCGGTCGTCCGCGTCCTGATGCGGCCTGTCGACAGCGCCGAACCCCGGGTCCCCTTCAACGCGGTGGCCGAGGGCTTCATCGGCACCCGGGTGAACCGCGAGGAGGTGCTCCTCGGGCGTCCTGACGAAGTGGCCTCCGATGGCACGCGTGTTCGCGGCTTCAAGGGCGTCATCGACAACCCGCGAGTCACCAGTTACGACCTGTTCGTGCCCGACAACAAGGGGATCCCGGTCCGGGTGGCCTACAAGCGCGATGGCGTATGGCACGGCCCGAAGACACAAGAGCAGGAGCAGTTGTTCGACCGCTCGGTGAAGAGCAACCCCTACAAGTCCGTGGAAGTGGCTCGTCGCATCGTGATCGACTCGAACTTCATCCACAAGCAGGTCGACGAAGCGCCGGAGTCCTTCAAGGCCCCCATGCGAGAGGCGCTGTCGCGCTTCCAGGGCATGACGTTGGAACAGGCGCTCGATGCGCACTCCAAGAAGATCAACTGAGCCGCGCACCCTGAAAGCCCGCATCCGAGGAATCACCCATGAGTGCGAGACAAGAAATCCGTGACGCGATCGCCGAGGCCCGGCGCAGTCCCGACAAGGAGCCGTTCGACATCCAGAAGTTCCGCCAGGTGTACGACGTGACGGCGGACATCGGCGAGAGTCCGCTGACGCCGCGGACGGTGGAGGAATACGAGGAGCAGTATTACCTGCTGGCGACGGAGGTGAAGACGCTGCAGGAGTTCGCGGAGTACCGCCGGGAGCTCGTCGAACACGACGCGGGCTGAGCCCGTGGGCCCCGGCCCCCTCGGCGGTCGCCTTCCAGGCCGGAGCGAGGCGTGGAGGGAGCGGGGTCCTCCGCTGGGCGAGCGAAGAGGGAAGCCTGCCTGACAGTCCCAGGTGAAAGGCGTGCTTGCCCCGGCGGAGAGTCGTTATACGGTGAGCCTCTATGGCGAAGGCTCCCGCGAAACCCGCCGCGCGCACGGCGGATCCCGTCCTCCTCTCCCTGTTCGACGTCCAGGAGGCCACGCTGCCCAATGGCCTCCGGGTGCGTCTGCTGGCCAACCATCAGACCCCGGTGGTCAGTCTCTACACCTTCTTCCAGGTGGGCAGCCGCAACGAGCGGCCCGGCATCACCGGCATCAGCCACCTGTTCGAGCACATGATGTTCAACGGGGCCAAGAAGTACGGCCCCAAGAAGTTCGATCAGACGCTCGAGTCCAACGGCGGCCGCTCCAACGCCTACACGTCCACGGACATGACCGTGTACTACGAGGACTTCGCCTCGGACGCGCTGGAGACGGTGCTCGACCTGGAGTCGGACCGGATGCGCTCGTTGCGCATCAACGACGTGGCGCTCAAGAGCGAGCGCCAGGTGGTGCTGGAAGAGCGCCGCGTGCGCGTGGACAACGACATCACCGGCATCATGGACGAGGAACTCGGCACGCTCGTGTGGAAGGCGCACGCGTACCGCTGGCCCGTCATCGGCTGGCAGAAGGACATCGAGAACATCACCCGCCAGGACTGCGAGCAGTACTTCCGCACCTACTACGCGCCCAACAACGCGGTGCTCTACATCGTCGGGGACATCGATCCGAAGAAGACGCTGGCGCTGGTGCGCAAGTACTACGGGGACATCCCCAAGGGCCCCACGCCCGCGCCCGTGCTCGACGCCGAGCCCGAGCAGAAGGGCGAGCGCCGCGCCGAGGTGCGCCACCCCGCCCAGTCCCCGGCCCTGATGATCGCCTACCGCGGCCCGGCCGCGCGCGACGAGGACACGCTGCTGCTGGACGTCATCCAGTACGCGCTGGCCAAGGGCGAGGGCAGCCGGCTGACCAAGAAGCTCGTCTATGACACCCAGCTCGCCGTGTCGGTGGGCGTGGACTGGGGCTGGCGCCTGGATCCGGGCATCATCCTCTTCTTCCTGGAGCTCAAGCCGGACTCGGATCCGCGCAAGGTGGAGGAGGCGCTCTACGCGGAGCTCGAGCGTCTGGTGGCCGAGGGCCTCACCGAGCGCGAGCTGCAGAAGGCGAAGAACAACCTGCGCGCAGACCACCTGCGCGAGCTGGCCACCAACAGCGGCCGGGCCCACGCCATGGGCCACTACGAGGCGCTCTTGGGCTCGTGGCGCGACGGCCTGACCCTGCCGAGCGTGTACGCGGCCGCGACGAACGAGCAGGTGCGCGCGGTGGCGGCGAAGTACTTCGCGCCCGAGCGCCGCTCGGTGGTGACGGTGCGGCCCACGGCTCCCAAGGACGGGGCCGGCGCCGCTTTGGACGCGGTGGACGCACAGGAGGTGGCGTGATGGCGGCCCGGAAGAGCGTGACGAAGAAGCCGGCCGCGACGAGCACGACGGGCGCGCTGATGTTGCCCCCCCTGCACGAGAGCACCACCTCCAGCGGCCTCAAGGTGCTAGCGGCCGAGCGGGGGCCGCTGCCGCTCGTCGCCATGCGGCTGGTGGTGCGCGCGGGCAGCGCGGTGGATCCCAAGGACAAGCACGGCCTGGCGGATTTCACCGCGCGGCTCATGCGCCGCGGGACGCAGAAGCGCAGCGCGGACGAGCTCGACGAGGCCATCGAGTTCGTCGGCGCGAGCTTCTCGGTGGGCAGCAACGAGGATCTGCTGTCGTTCTTCGTCACCACGCCCGCCGAGCACTTCCCGGCGATGATCGGGCTGCTCGGGGAGATCGTCCGCGAGCCGTCCTTCCCCGAGCGCGAGGTGGAGCTGGCGCGCGAGCGCACCCTGGCGGGCTTCGCCAATGATCTGGACGATCCGTCGACGATCGCCGACCGGGCCTTCACCCGGGCGCTGTGGGGCGCACACCCCTATGGCCATGACATCGGCGGCAGCTCGGCGCACGTGCGCACCTTCACGCGCGAGGATCTCGTGCGCTTCCACGGCGAGCGGCTGGGGCCCAAGGTGGCGCTCCTGTCGGTGGTGGGCGCGGTGGATCCGAAGCTCGTGCTGGACGAGGCGGAGAAGGCCTTCGCGGGCTGGACGGGCGGGCCGGAAGTGGCGCCGCAGCTCGCCATGGGGAAGATGGCCTCGGGCCGCATCCTGCTCGTGGACAAGCCGGATCAGACGCAGACGCAGGTGCGCATCGGCGGCCCGGGCTTCCGCATGGGGCACCCGGACTACTTCCCGTCCGCGGCGATGAACAACGTGCTCGGCGGTGGCTTCACCTCGCGGCTGGTGAACGAGGTGCGCGTGGAGCGCGGCCTGACGTACGGCATCAGCAGCTACTTCGACATGCTCAACGTGGGCGGCGTGTTCGCCATCTCCACCTTCACCCAGACGGAGCGCACGCGGGAGATGCTCGACGTGACGCTCGCCGAGGTGGCCAAGGTGCGCGAGGGCGGCATCAGCGCGGCGGAGCTGAAGAAGGCGCAGCGCTACCTGGCGGGGCTCTACCCCATGCGCACCGAGACGAACGAGTCGGTGGCGTCCGTCATCGGCGACATCCGGGTGCACGCGCTCGGGGACGACTGGGTGGAGAAGTTCCGCGAGCGCCTGCACGCGGTGAAGCCCAGGCAGACGCAGGAGGTGGCGGCGAAGTACCTCTTCCCCAACCCCCCGCTCATCGTGCTCCTGGGCAAGGCGTCCGCGGTGAAGAAGCAGCTCAAGGGGCTGGGGTCGGTGAAGGTGGTGCCGGCCTCGGACTACGAGTGAGCGGCGCGCGCATCCCCGTCCTCTTCGAGGGCGGGGGAGTGCTCGCGGTGGACAAGCCCGCGGGGATGCTCGTCATCCCCGGGCGCTCCGAGGACAGCGCCCCGTCGCTGCGCGAGGTGCTGGAGGCGGAGCTCAAGCGCAAGGTGTTCGTGGTGCACCGGTTGGATCGGGACACCTCGGGCGTGGTGGTGTTCGCCCTGACGCCCGAGGTCCACCGCACGCTGTCCATGGCCTTCGAGGCCGGAGCGGTGCACAAGCACTACCTCGCGTTGGTGGAGGGCCGGCTGGAGGCGCCCGTCGTGGTGGACGCCGCGCTCGCGCCCGCGCGCAAGGGCCGCATGCGGGTGGCCCGGCCGGGTGAGGAGGGCAAGCCCTCGACGACGCGGATTCAGCCCGTGGAGGTGTTCTCCTCGGCCAGCCTCGTGGAGGCCGAGCCGCTCACGGGGCGCACGCACCAGATTCGCGTGCACCTGTTGTCCCTGGGACACCCGCTGCTCGTGGATCACCAGTACGGGCGGGACACGCCGTGGACGGCGCGCGAGCTGGGCGGGGAGGGGCAGGACGTGGTGCTGGCCCGCACGCCCCTGCACGCGGCCCGGCTGGAGTGGCCCGCGCTGCCGGGCGTGGGGGCGCGCCGCCTGGAGTCCCCGCTCCCCGGGGACATGGCGCGCACCGTGGGGCTCGTCCGTCAGGGCTTGCGCTGACCGAGCCGCGCGGCGATCTCCGGCGCGGAGCGCACCGGGGCGAACGCGGGCTCCAGGCTGACGGCCTCCAGATCGTCATACCCCGCGTCCAGCGCGCGCTTGAGCCACTCGGCGGCGCGCTCCAGTTGAGCGTCGCGCGCATGGTTGAGGGCGGCCTGGTAGGCCTCCTCCGCGCGGCCGGTGCTCTCGAAGGTGGCGGCGAAGAGCGCCGCCGCCGCGTCGAAGTCTCCCCGGGCCACCGCGATGTCCGCGAGCAGCGCGTCGCGCCGGGCCAGGGACTTCCAGGCGAAGTCGCGCGCGGTGCGCTCGGCCTCCTCCAGCCGCCGTGCCTTCACGAGCAGACGCACCGCCAGCGCCACGACCGTCTCGGAGGGCTCGCGCTCCAGCGCGGCGAGCGCGGGCGCGAGGGCGCGATCCGGCAGGCCCGCGGCCTCGTAGGCCATGGCCCAGCTGAAGGGCCGCGCGTCCTGGGGCGGCTGCACCTTCTCCAGGTGGGACAGGGCGGCGCGGGGGTTGCCCTCGGCGAGCGCCACCCAGGCGAGCAGGTCCCTCGCCGCGTTGGTCTCCGCGCCTGGCTGGGCCGACGCGAGCGCCAGGTGGGCCAGCCGCGCCGCTTCCGTCTCCTGGCCCGAGCGCAACGCCTGCCAGCCGCGCGCGAGCGCTTCCGGCTCGGGCTCCACGGCCTGCACGGGGGGCAGCGGCTTGACGTCCCGGGCCACCGACAGCGCCTGCCAGCAGTCGTACGCCATGCGGCCGAACATGAAGGCGGAGAAGAACGCGCGCAGGAAGAGGAACAGGGCTGTCACCGCGCCCGCGAAGATCACCCCTATCCACAGGGTGAGCCGCTGCCGGGTGGGGCCCAGCACGCCGCGCAGGATCTGTCCGCCGTCCAGGGGCAGCACGGGCAGCAGGTTGATGATGCCCCAGCCGAAGTTCACCCACATGAGCTGGCGGAAGATGGTGAGGGCCAGCGGCGTCTGCGGGGGTACGAAGTAGTTGACGGCGATCATCAGTCCGCCGAACAGGAAGCCCGCGGCCGGGCCGGCGGCGGTGACGGCCACGTCGCGCCAGCGGCTGAGCATCCGGTCCGGGTACGTCAGCCCGCCGAAGGCATAGAGCCGGATGCCCGCCACGTCGCACCCCAGGCTCATCGCCATGAGCGCGTGTCCCAGCTCATGCAACAGGATGGAGACGAAACAGACGGCCACCCACGACAGCACGCGGCGCCAGTCGTCCATCTGGCCGTACATGCCGAACATGGTGGTGATGAGCCAGAAGCTCGGCTCGACGACGACCGGGATGCGGCCGAGGTTGAAGTGCCAGGAGAAGGGAGAAGAAGAGTCCGTGCTCATGTGTCTCGTGAATCAGCTCTCGGAGGGATCCACCGGGAAGGCGTTGGAAAACGCCTGCTCCTCCGTGGCGTCCTCGATCTTGGCGACGAAGTCGTCGCCGGACTGGTCGATGATGATCTCTTGCTGGAGCTTGCCCGCCGTGAAGGGCCCCAGTTGCACGCTGAAGACGGACGAGCCCTTGGTGTAGACCGACAGCTCGGCGGTGCCCTGGAAGGGGGGAGCGCCCGCCACCTGATCATGGACGGTGACGGTGATGGTGACGAGGAAGGGCCGGCCCTGGATCTGGGGATCGATGCGCGCGAACTCGTACGTCGCCCGCGGCTCCGGCGGCTTCGGCTCCTCCACCGGCGTCACCACGTAGGGCGTGGCGAAGGTGGCCTCGCGCCCATCACCCAGGTTCACCCCGACGATGTAGTTGCCCACCGCCAGCGGCTCCACGGTGCCCTCGAGCAGGCCATGGCCCAGGTAGTTGAGGGGAAGGGAGTGGGGGCCAATCACCAGCCGGGGCTGTCCCACCATCCGGGCCGCGGGCGCGCCGTAGTCCACGAGGAAGGAGGGATCCGTGTCGAGCTGGACCCGGACACTCTTCGACTCGTTGGTCTTCTGGGTGAGGGGCGCCACGTCGAGGATCTGGAAGGGCTTCAGGGGGGGTGAAGTGGGTTCGCACGCGCTCAGCACCGTGGCGAGCACCAGGATCAACCGCTTGCTCATAACCGGTACCTCAGGCCCACGCAGGCGGAAAGACCGCCGAGCTGGGCATCGACGAGCGAGGAGCTCGCGGCGGCACGGCCCGCGCGCACCTCGAGGAGGGTGCTCACCGCGCCCAGACGCCAGACGGCCTGTGCCGCGACAAAGCCCATGAAGGTGCGCCCTTGCTGGACGAGCGGGGTGTCGAAGAAGGAGCCCGTCGCGCGGTGATTGTAGTACGTCGGCCCGGCGCCCACCCGGCCGTGCAGGGAAAAGCGTCCAAGCTCGAACGCCAGCCCCCTCACCGAGAGCAGCAGGGGGTAGGCCAGCACCCGGGAGTCCACCGTGCCCAGGCCCTCGACGAGGGGATGGGAGGTGGAGCGCCGCAGGCCCGCCTCGGCCTCCAGGGTGAAGCGACCGTTGAGCAGGGGAAGCTGGTAGCCCACGCCCAGCGAGGCCAGCGGCCCCCGGTTGTCCCCCCCGGCGAGAACGCCCCCGGCGAGCACCTGTACGGAAAAGGGGTGGGAGGGAGGCGGAGGGCGGGGAGGGGGGGGCATCACGGGCCCGAGGACGAGCGCGGGCGTCACCGCGGCCAGGGGCACCACCAGGGCGGGGGGAGGTGGCGCGGGGGTGAATCGTGCCACGGCCGTCACGACGTGGGTCGTCAGACGCGCCGAGCCGGTGCCATCCGCCCGCTGGGCCTCCACCACGACCGCGTTCGCGCCGGGCTCCGGCTTCACGCGGAAGACACTGGGCAGCTCCTCCCGGGTGCTGGCGCCCTGAACCCGCAGGCGCAGCTGCGAGCCCGGCACGGGCTGCGCCCCCATGAGGACGAGCCAGCCGTTGCCACCCGCCGGCAGGGACTCGGGGCTCATCACCGCGAGCAGGGGCTGCTCGGGGGGCACGTCGAGGGGGATGGTGCGCAACGAGGGCCGCTGGCGCGTGGAGGTGACGCGCACGCTGGCCTTGCTCACCCCCGGGGGCACCTGCACCGTCACCTTGGCCTTGCCCCGGCGGTCGGCGCGGGCGGGGCCGAAGCTGCGGCCGGCCACCTCCACCACCACCTGGGCGCCCGCGGCCGTGTCCACCGTGAGCTCGTTGCGGCCCAGCAGCGGAATGGGCACGCGGGTGATCTCCGGCGGGCCGTCGGGCGAGTCCGTCCAGAAGGCGAGCACCGCCAGCAGCGGGTAGCGGATGTCCGGAGGTGTCCAGATGAACAGGGACTCTCCGGGCTTGGAGGAGCGCTGGGGCGTGAGCCGGCCCGTGGAGGCCGCGGCCCGGAGCGGCGGGGCGTCCGGCGGGGTCGCCACCCGCACCACCACCACCGGATCCCGGCCGAGCACCACCTCGGGGGGCAACAGCGTCACCGGCAAGGGCTCCGCCCCCGCCAGGCCCGGCAGGGCGAGCAGCAGCAGGGTCAGGAGCACGCGCATAGGCAAGGGCCCTTACCGTCCAGCCTCCCCGGCGTCCGTGTCAACCCTCGGCGGTGTCGCCCGGGATATCCGCGGGCTCTTCCACGGGAGCCGTCATGGGCTTGTCCGCTGGGCCTGTCATCTTCGCGTTGGGCGGACTGAAACTGGGCTTCTCCGCGCTGGCGCCCCCGGTGGCGTGCACGAGCGTCTTGGTCTCGGACTTGAAGGTGATGTCCACCTTGTTGCCCCGCACGGCCGTCACCAGGCCGAGGCCGAAGGTGGGGTGCTGGATGACCTGATCCACCTTGTAGGTGTCCTTGGGGCTGTAGCGCGGGGCATTGGCGATGTCCTTGCCCGCCAGCTGCTCCTCGAAGGAGATGATGACCTTGTCCTCGTCCGACGCGCGGCTGGCGCGCGGGGCGCGGGGGGTGCTGGAGCCGCCGCCGCTCGAGCGCGACGAGGTGCTCGGCCGGTCCGTGGTGCCGGGCGCGGACCGGAAGGCGTGGTCGCCGTTGCAGGTGTTGCAGCGCACGCGAGCGATCTTCGTGCCCACCATCGCCAGGATGGTGTGTGCGAGCGTGAGCCTGCAGCGGGTGCAGAACGCGTCGACCTCGCCGCCGACCTTGAGTTGGGTCGCCATGGGTGTGTGCTTCTCGCTTCTCTATGTGGAGGGGGGATGAAAAGGGGGGCGCAACATAACGGCAACACCGCTCCGGAGAAACCCCCTTTGTCGGCCACGGGGGGCCAGTGCCTGGATGCCTGGGGTCCGGGAAGCCTGGGCGCACACGGGGAGTGGGGGAGGAGGAGCCTTTGCTTGTGCCTGGAACCGGGGCACGTAGAGTAGGCCCCCGGTGGCATCCGAGAACACAGAGCAGAAGGTGGAGGAATCCCCGCGTACCTCGTGGATCGTCCGGGCCATCGAGAGCCTGGGACGGGTGTTCGTCGAGGGGGTAGAGGAGCTCGGCCGGCTGGCGACGCTCGGGGCGGACGTGGCGCGCTGGAGCGTGCGCCCGCCGTTTCGCGCCGCCAACTTCTTCTTCCAGCTGGACTTCGTGGGCGTGGGCAGCGTCTTCATCGTGCTGCTCACCGGCCTGTTCACCGGCATGGTGTTCGCCAACCAGTCCGCGCGCGCCTTCGCCATGTTCGACGCCCAGAGCCTCGTGGGCCCCACGGTGGGTCTGGTGCTCACACGCGAGCTGGCCCCCGTGTTCTCCGCGCTGATGATGACCATGCGCGCCGGCTCCGCCATGTGCACGGAGCTGGGCACCATGCGCGTCACCGAGCAGGTGGACGCCCTGGAGACCATGGCCGTCAACCCCGTGCAGTACCTGCTGGTGCCCCGGGTGCTGGCGGGCCTGCTCATGGTGCCCGCGCTCACGCTGCTCTTCGACACCTCGGGCATCTTCGGCGCCTACATCGTCGCGGTGTCGGTGCAGAACGTGTCCCCCGGTACCTTCATCGCCCGCACGCAGCAGTGGTTGGATCCCATCGACGTCTACGAGGGCCTCATCAAGGGCGCCGTCTTCGGCCTGTCCGTGGCGCTCATCTGCTGCTTCAAGGGGTACAACGCCACCGGCGGCGCCAAGGGCGTGGGCCAGGCCACCACCGCCGCCATGGTCAACAGCGCCCTCTCCATCTTCATCCTCGACTTCATCGTCGGGGTGCTCCTGCACTGATGATGGGCGATACGACTCCCGCGCGGCCGATGATCGACATCCGCGGCCTGCACAAGTCCTTCGGCCCGAACAAGGTCCTCACGGGCATCGAGCTCGCCGTGCCCTCGGGCAGCACCTGCGTCATCCTCGGCGGCTCGGGCTCGGGCAAGACGGTGCTCATGAAGCACATGATCGGCCTGCTCAAGCCCGACGCGGGCGAGGTCCTCATCGATGGCGAGGACATCGTCCCCCTGGGCGCCGAGGGCCTCGAGCGCGTGCGCCACAAGTTCGGCATGGTGTTCCAGGCCGCGGCGCTCTTCGACTCGATGAACGTCTACGAGAACGTGGCCTTCCCCCTGCGCGAGCACCGCAAGCTGCCCGTGGACGAGGAACAGGCGCTCGTGCGCTCCAAGCTCGAGCTCATGGGCCTGCCGCGCTCGGTGGAGACGAAGTTCCCCGCGGACCTGTCCGGCGGCATGCGCAAGCGCGTGGGCCTGGCGCGCGCCATCGTGATGAATCCGAAGATCGTCCTCTACGACGAGCCCACCACGGGGTTGGATCCCATCACCACCGACTACGTGGACGAGATGATCCTCGCGGCCCAGCGCGAGCTGGGCATCACCAGCGTCGTCATCAGCCACGACGTCGCCTCGGCCTTCAACATCGCCAACCAGATCGCCTTCCTCAGCAAGGGCGTCATCCTGGAGCAGGGCACCCCGGAGCAGCTGCTCGCCTCGCAGCAACCCGCGGTGAAGATCTTCCTCCAGACGTGGTTTGGTAAGAACGACTAGGAGTCACTCCCGGTGAAGCGCTTCATCACACCCTTCCGCGTCGGTCTGCTGGTGCTCATCGCCGGAGGATGCCTCATGGCCTTCATCCTCTTCACCCGCAAGGGGGGCATGGGCAAGGACGAGGCCATGGAGGCCTACGCCTACTTCCGCGACGCCTCGGGCCTGGGCACCAAGAGCCGCATCCAGATCGCCGGCATCCCCGTGGGCGAGGTGACGGGCGTCACCCTGGAGGGCACGCGCGCCAAGGTGACCGTGCGCGTGCGCCGCGACGTGGTGCTCCACCAGGACGCCGCCCTCATCAAACGCTCCGAGTCGCTGCTCGGCGACTACCTGCTGGACTTGAACCCCGGCACCGAGATGACCCCGCCGCTCAAGGACGGCGAGGAGATCCGCAAGGTGGTGGACGTGCAGGGCATGGAGGCCGCCTTCGCCTCGCTCAGTCAGATCACCGAGGACATCCAGCAGGTGACGGGCGCCCTGCGCGACGTGCTCGGCGGCGAGAAGGGCGCGGGCTCGCTCGGGCGCATCGTGGACAACATGGTGCGCCTGTCGGACTCGGTGGACATGACGGTGCGCACCAGCTCCGAGCGCCTGGACGCCATCCTGCGCAACTTCGAGGGCGTGAGCAACGACGTGCGCGGCATGACGCACTCCAACGAGGAGAGCGTCGGCCACATCGTGAAGAACATCGAGGTCATCACCCAGGACACCCGCGAGGTGCTCGTCACGGTGCGCCAGATCATCGGCAGCGGGGAAGGGGACCTCAAGGACAGTGTGTCCAGCCTCAAGAGGACGATGGAGCGGTTGGATCGCTCGCTCGCCAACATCGAGGAGGTCACCACCAAGGTGAAGAACGGCGAGGGCGCCGTGGGCACGCTCCTGAGCGACGAGCGCCTGGGCCAGAAGCTCGCCGAGACCGTGGAGGACGTGTCCAGCCTCGCCTCCACCATCACCGGGCTGCAGACCGAGGTGGGGCTCCAGGCCACGTGGCTCACCGGGCAGGAGACGTCGAAGAACAGCCTGTCGGTGCGCCTGGCCCCCCGGCCGGACAAGTACTACCTGCTGGAGGTGGTGGATGATCCGCGCGGCATCTCGGAGACGGTCTACACCCAGACCAACCCGCCCTCCTCGGGCGAGCCCGTGCTGCAGCAGCAGAAGATCACCCGCCAGGGCTTCACCTTCAGCGCGCAGTTCGCCAAGCGCTACTACTTCACCACGCTGCGCTTCGGCATCATCGAGTCCACGGGCGGTGTGGGCGCCGACTTCCACTTCTTCAAGGACCACCTGATGCTCAGGCTGGACGCCTTCAACTTCTCGGTGGACGAGCTGCGCTACCCCCGCATCCGCACCTCGCTCCGGGCCCAGGCCTTCGATCGCATCTTCGTCACCGTGGGCATGGACGATCTGCTCAACGCGCCCCAGCGCGACATCAACAACCGGCGCATGCTCGCCGGCCGGGACTTCTTCTTCGGCGGTGGCCTCTACTTCACCGACGACGATCTCAAGGCGCTGCTGCCCGTCCTTCCCACCCCTTGACCTGACCGGCCCAAAAGTCGTACCTCGCCTCGGCACGGGCCCCTGGGAGCCCCCGTGCCGCTGTGTCCGCCGGCCGCTCCCCCTGGATTGCCCATGTCTCTTCTCGTTGTTGGCTCGGTCGCGCTGGATTCGGTGGAAACCCCCTTCGGGCTCAAGGAGGACGTCCTCGGCGGCTCGGCCAGCTACTTCTCCACCGCCGCCTCGTTCTTCACCCCCGTGCAGATGGTGGCCGTGGTGGGCGAGGACTTCCCCCAGGCCCACCTCGACTTCCTGCGCGCGCGCGGCGTGGACATCGACGGCGTGTCCCACGAGAAGGGCCGCACCTTCCGCTGGAAGGGCCGCTACAGCTGGCAGCTCAACGAGGCCGAGACGCTCGACACCCAGCTCAACGTCTTCCAGAGCTTCTCGCCCCAGCTGTCCGAGCGCCACCGCGACGCCCAGTACGTCATGCTCGGCAACATCCACCCCGAGCTCCAGGCGCGCGTGGTGGACCAGGTCAAGGCCCCCAAGCTCGTGGCCGCCGACACCATGAACTTCTGGATCAACGGCAGCCGGCCCGCGCTCCTCAAGACGCTCGAGCGCGTCAACCTGCTCTTCGTCAACGACGCCGAGGCGCGCCAGCTCTCCGGCGAGCACAACATCATCCGCGCCGCCCGCGCCATCCTCGCCATGGGCCCCCAGCGCGTCGTCATCAAGCGCGGCGAGTACGGCGCCATGCTCGTGGAGAAGGAGCACCTGTTCGTCTGCCCCGCCATGCCCCTGGCCGACGTGTTCGATCCCACCGGCGCCGGAGACACCTTCGCCGGCGGCTTCATGGGCACGCTCGCCACCGCCGGCGGCTCCCTGGACACCCCCGTGCTGCGCCGCGCCATGGTCATGGGCAGCGTCATGGCCTCCTTCACCGTGGAGAAGTTCAGCCTCGAGCGCCTGCGCGAAATCTCCCGCTCCGACCTCCACCAGCGCTTCTCCGAGTTCAAGCGCCTCACCCACTTCGACGATCTGCCCGTCCTCGACGCCTGAGCCGCCCCCCCTCCAAGCAGCCCGCCCGCCCGGTTCGGGATCGCCTCTTGACGGATTTTTACAATCCACCTAGAGTGGATTCCCGTTAATCCGGACTCCCTCGAAACCGGGGGGAGGACCGTGACATGGTAGGTCCACGAGAAATGGGCAGGAGGGCAGCGGGGTGCCGATCGATAACCGGAAGACCACGCGGTTCACCTCGCGCCTGCGCTGCTGGTGCGAGTCGGAGGACATCACGCTCTATGCTCGGGTGGCCAACCTGAGCGAGGGGGGGATGTTCTTGCAGACGAGCACTCCCCTGGATGCGGGCCGCCGGGCGCGGGTGCGTCTGGGGGGCGGGGTGGTGCACGAGGTGACGGCCGAGGCCACGGTGATGTGGAATCGGTCCCGGCGTCAGGACAAGGGCCCCGCCGGGATGGGCCTGCGTTTCGAGGGGTTGGATTCTGGCGCGCAGGACTTGTTGAGGCGCATCATTTCCGACGAGCAGCGGAGCCCCCCGTTCGGACTCTCGTAGAGACCCACCATGCGAATCGCGATCATCTCCGACATCCACTCCAACATCGAGGCCCTCACCCAGGTCCTGCGCGTCACGGAAGAGCAGAAGGTGGACCGGATCGTGTCGCTGGGCGACATCGTGGGTTACGGCGCCTCGCCCAACGCGTGCTGCGATCTGGTGCGCTCGGTGACGGAGGTGACGCTCTTGGGCAACCATGACGCCGCGGTGGCCGGGCGCATGGACTACTCGTACTACTACGACGCCGCCCGGCACGCGCTCGACTGGAGCGCGAGCGTGCTGTCCGACGAGAACATGGAGTGGCTCAAGACGCTGCCCTACACGTACCGGATTGGGGACGTGGGCTTCTGTCACGGCTCGCCGGTGGAGCCGCGGGCGTACGAGTACATCTTCGCGCTGGAGCAGGCGCGCGAGCTCGCGCCGTACGTGGAGCACCTGCCCGAGGTGACGTTCATCGGGCACAGCCACCTGTGCAAGGCGTTCGCCATCGGCAATGGCGAGGTGCATGACGTGGTGGCGCAGAAGTTCGGCATCCGCCGAGGCTACAAGTACATCATCTCGGTGGGCAGCGTGGGGCAGCCGCGCGACTACGACAACCGGGCGTGCTTCGTCATCTGCGACACGGGCGCGCGCACGGTGGAGTACATCCGGGTGGAGTACGACATCGAGGCGGCGGCGCAGAAGATCTTCGACGCCTCGCTCGCGCTCAACTTCGGCAAGCGCCTGTTCCTCGGGGTGTAGCGGCCCCGGGAAATGGCCTGGGGGAGGGGAGTCCGAGGCGCTTCTGCGGAGTGCCGGTGTCTCTCCTCGACAATGTCGATGCCTCCGGCTCCAGAGCGCAAGTAAGCACCGAGTTAGCCTATGCAGGCTGCTCCTGGACGAGCGTTATTTAGTAGGGGGGAGCAATCCGAAGCACTGCCGCTCGATTTGGGTGAGTCGTCGGACTCTCAGCTAGCATAGGAAGTCGCGGCTATTTAAGAGGCTGATGAAGGTCTTGGCGTCAGTGCGCTCCAAGTGAGCATCTACAGTATATTTGTATAAATGGAGACCTGGAGACTATGGCGATTATAGATGAGAAGCCTCGACCTAGAGCTCTCTTGATGGGTTTTGAAAGCCAGGAAGAAATTGATGCGCTAGAGAAATTCTTCCCGACAAAAAAGAAGATCAGCCACCTAGGTGAAGTGAGGCAAGCAGAGTGGGATGTTCTACTGATGAAGGGTGGTGATGCTGCTCCCGAGCCGCATTTGTATGTACTGGCGTTCGGTATGGCGTCGGTCGGCGGTGTTGAGTACAAGGGGAATGGAGTGCAGGAAAAGGCAAAAGGGATGTATGGACAGGAGTCGCGTGCTACCGAATTCATCATTCCAGACAATATTGATTCTGACATAGGTCGGCTTGTAGGTATTGATATTTTGCCACGTCTCAGGGCGGAGAAGGTGCATAGGTGTTTGGCGATTGAAACTGTGTTGAGTGAGGGATTGGCGATACCAGTATTTACGTCTGCGTTGAAGGGACCGTGGTTTCGGCTTTGTAACCGTTCACCGACCCGGCTCGGTTGAGGAGGAGGCAGAGGAGAGGTGACCGCAGAAGTGGTGCTGGACAAGGGGACGGCAGACGTGGTGTAGCAGAAGCATGGCCGAGGTGGACCCCCGAGACGTGCGCATCGCGCAGTTGGAAGCGATGGTGGCGGAGCGAGACGCGCGCATCGCCGAGTTGATGGCGAAGGTGGAAGCACTCACGGCGCGGGTGGCGGAATTGGAGGCGCGCCTGCGCCAGGATTCGAGCAACTCCTCGAGGCCGCCGTCCTCCGATGGGCCCGGGACGAGGCGCCAGCCGAAGAGGCCCACGGGCCGCCGTCCGGGAGGCCAGCCTGGACACAAGAAGCATGAGCGCGCGCTGTTACCGCCCGAGCAGGTGCAGCACGCCGTGGAGGTGGTGCCCCGGGAGTGCAGGGGTTGCAAGCGACAGCTGCGGGGGCAGGACAGCGCCCCCCGGCGTCACCAGGTGGTGGAGGTGCCGCCCCTGTCAGCCATTGTCACCGAGTACCGCTGTCATGCATTGCAGTGCCCTGAGTGCGGGGTGGTGACGCGCGGGGAGGTGCCCGCGCACGCGCGCAGCGTTTTCGGTGACAGGCTCGCGGCGCTCGCCTCATTGCTGGTGGGCAAATACCGCCTGTCCAAAAGGCTGGTGAAGGACGCCTTGTCGGACATGCTGGGGGTGGAGTTGTCGGTGGGCAGCGTCAGCAACCTGGAGGGCGAGATGTCGGAGGCGCTCGCGCCAGCGGCAGCCGAAGCCCTCGACTACGTGCGAGCCTCGGAGGCAGCCAACGCCGATGAGACGGGATTCGCGCAAGGACGAGAGGGCGGCCGGGCTGGCCGCGCCTGGCTGTGGGTGGTGGCCAGTGCGCTGGTGGTTGTGTTCCACATCGCCACCAGCCGCGGCGGCAAGGTGGCCCGCCAACTGCTCGGCGCGGACTTCGCGGGCTTCCTCACCACCGACAGGTGGAGCGCCTACGAGTGGGTGGATGCGGGGCTGCGCCAGCTGTGCTGGGCACACCTCACCCGCGACTTCCAGGGCTTCATTGACAGAGGAGGACGGGGCGGGCGGATAGGCCGAGAACTCATGCGTGAACGCAACCGCTTCTTCAAGTGGTACCACCGCGTGCGCGACGGCACCCTGGCACGCGAGCACTTTGAAGAGCGCATGCGCGAGGTGGAACACAGAGTCGGCCAACTGCTGCGCGAGGCGGCGCGACGGGCGGAGAAGAAGACGGCTGGCATGGCCCGGGAAATCCTTCAGTGGGAGAAGTGTCTCTGGACGTTTGTCGATGTGCCAGGCCTCGAGCCCACCAACAATTTCGGCGAGCGCTGCATCCGGCACGCCGTCATGTACAGGAAGACGTCCTTTGGCACGCAGAGCGAGGAGGGCAGCCGCTTCGTGGAGCGCATCTTCACCGCCACCACCACCCTCAAGTTGCAGGGCCGTGACGTGCTTGCCTTCCTGACCGATACCCTCGCCGCGCACCGCCGCGGCTTGCGCGGGCCTTCGCTCCTTCCTGCCTTGCCCGTATCTCAGCTCGCGCTCGCTGCCTGAGTCGGTGAACGGTTACTCGGCTTTTTGTTGGGACTCCCGAACCGCAGGCACTTGCTGGTTGTTTTGCTCGCAAGGGGAGGAATGCTCAGGCTTGGTTTCTTCCCTTTGTTGATTTGAATATACCCGCGTGGGTAGAAGTGGCACTTCGTCAGTGGCATCGAATAAATCCTGAGCGTTTCCCGGTGGACCTTGGGTGGGAAAGAGATCTTGCGTGGATGACTCCCACGGAGTCCGCTTTAGTGGGTCGGCTCAAGTCGATCCGAAATGAGCGCAACGAGATGCTCGCGCGATTGGATTCCATGGAACGCGAGTTAACAGCCGAACTCCATGCTGCGAATGTTGCTGCGGATGCTGGAGAGCGACTGTTGTTGACAGAGCAGAGCGAGTTGTTGGTGGGCGCGGTGGCAAGTGCCTTTCGGGAATTCGGCTTTCAAGTCCAAGACATGGATGCCGTTTGGCCTGTCAATGATCGCAGAGAGGATTTGCGGCTTGGTTTGTCAGAAAGAGGCGACTGGCTGTCCATATGCGAGGTGAAGGGGTATTGTAAGTCGGCCAAGTCAAGCGATTTGCTTAAGATAGAGCGTTTTCGAGGCAGGTTTTTCAAGGAACTTGGGCGTGACCCGAATCGTTGTTTGTATGTTGTAAATTCCTTTGTAAATGATGCCCCGTCCAGTCGAAAAAAGCCTTTGCATTCGAATCCCGATGAGGTCGAGGCATTTGCGGAGGACGGGGGATTGGTGGTGGGTACTGTCGAATTGTTCCGGTTGTTGATGGATGTCAGGAGGGGCAGGGTAGATGTGCAGACAGCGAGATCTCTTCTGGCTGATAGCACCGGAGTGTTTTCATGGAATCCGAATGATGAAGAGAATGTGAAGTGAAGGGGTAGAGCGAATAGAAGGCGCAAGCAGCGAAAGACCAACGAGATGCTCGCGCTCGTTCGACAGGTGATGTCGTAGCCGCGAGGAAAGAAAAAGAAGCCGATAGACACGAGAGTATGAGCGCGGACATGCCTCAGGTGACTGTGCAGGGCGATTTTGGGCATTCAAGCGCGCACGCGCTTCACATCTGGACGGATAGCTTCGTCATGAGTTCCGGCTGGAGAATCCTTCGCTCCGTTCTACCTGGAATGTAGGGTAGATGTACGCGATGAGACACGTCATGGCCTTCGCGTTGCACCACGCGAGGGTCATGCGACACTCTTCGTGCATGGCCCTCCGCCGTACTCCCGAGTCCGAGTCCACCGGGCGCAACGCCCCGTCCGTCGAGGCGGCCTTCCAGGCGGCCCCCGAGGAGCTGGTGGCGGAGATCCTCGAGGGGGAACTGCACCTCAGCCCCCGTCCGGCCCGGCCCTACGCCAACGTCTACTACAACCTCGCGGGCCTGCTCTCGGGGCCCTTCAAGTTCGGCAAGGACGGACCCGGCGGATGGGTCCTCCTCGCCGAGCCCGAGCTTCACCTTGGCCCGCGTCCGGACAAGGTCGTGCCGGATCTCGCCGGGTGGCGGCGTGAGCGTCTGCCCCGTGCCGTCGGTGGCGCGGACGCTCCCGCGCACTACGAGCTCGCTCCGGACTGGGCCTGCGAGATCCTCTCTCCGGGCACGCGGCGCGTGGACCAGGGCCCGAAGATGCGCATCTACGCTCGCGAGGGCGTGTGCCACCTGTGGCACGTGGATCCACTCACCCGGACGATCGAGCTCTTCCGGCTCGACGAGGGCCAGTGGCGGCGCGGCGAGTGCTTCACGGGAGGGGACAGCGTCCGTGCCGAGCCCTTCGAGGCCGTCGAGCTGGACTTGGCGCTCGTCTGGTCCGAGTGAGCGCCAGGGTTGTAGTGGCCGGTGTTGGGGTAGGCATGCGCGTTCCTCCGGTGGCGATGATCCGCATCAGGCCTTCGCACGCTCTAGACTCGCGGGTCCATGACCCGAGCCCTATTGCCGCTGTTCCTCCCCGCGCTGCTGCTGGCCGCGTGCGCCACCTCAGCACCCTCATTGCCTGTCATGGAGAGAGCCGGAACGGACGACATCGCCGGTTATGACGACGCAGAGGCCGACCAGTGCGTCGTGCTCGCCTGTGACGAGGGTGAGTGCGCCTTCTTCTCCTGCGAGGACGTGGACCTGGAGGCACTCACGCACGGGCCCTTGGCCCATGGTGCGGAGCTGGCACGATTCCCTCGCCCGCCTTTTCGTGCGCCCAGTACCCAGCGCAACTGGAGACGCGCGGGGCTTCGGGAAGATGCCCGGCCCCGGATGACCTTCCACTTCCGCTACCGACAGGGCTTCCTCCCTGCCATTCCGCGGCTTGAAGGCAAGCTGATCAAACACCACCTCTTCCCCCAGGCGCAGGAGTTCAGGGAATGGTTCAACCGCAGTGGGATCAACATCCATGAGTGGACGATGCTCCTCCCGGAGCACGTGCACCTGCGCATCCACCACGGCGCCAATGGAGGCGCATGGAACGCCGCGTGGCGACAGGTCATGAGAACGAGTCCCAGCGTCGTGCCCAAGCAGGTCCTGATTCGCAAGGCCTTCGAGTTGGCACTGCGTTTCGATATCGCCGGCCCCCTCCGTCCGTACTACGCTCCAGTACCTCCGCCCGGCCCCCAGCTTCTTCCTCCTTGAGCTTCGGACCCGCGCTCTGGCCGCATGAAATACTACGAACTGGAAAGAGACCCGTCGCCCCGCTACACGGGCAATCTGAACGCCAAACATACGTGGTGGTTGCCCGGTGTGGAGTCCTGCCCTGCCTGTGATTTGCAACCAGAGGGGGGGACATCGGCCCAATATCCGTGCGTGGACCTGTCGGGTCTGTCCTCGGCGGACCAGAAGAAACTGTCCAGTGCCTGGCCCGTCCCGCGTGAGGAGTTCATCCGGAGGCGCGAGCTGGTGCGCCCTCGAGCGCCTCCCCACGCCGTATTGGAATCAGGAGCGGCGTTCGGCCCACTCCAGGGCACAGGCGTGGGCTCCTTCGGCCAGCTCGTCATGCAGAACCCCTGGTCCCTTTGTATGCGCCGCGAGGCACTGGATCGCTTGCAGGACACGGGCGTGCGAGGCCTGACCGGCTGCCCCACCCAGGTACGATTCCGAACCAAAAGCGCACCCGAACTGCGAGACATCCAGCTCGAATCCCACGGGCGATTCCATCCGGACTGCCTGCCGCCTCCGAATCCCCCGTGTCCCTCCTGTGGTGTCTCCATGGGCCACGGCGTCCCGGACCCGTATTGGCTCGACGCCTCGTCGCTTCCGCGGCACGTGGACATCTTCCGGCTGGCCGATGCCTCGACGCTCATCATCGCCAACGAGCGCCTGGTGGACGCAGTGCACCGCCTGGAACTGGACGGGGTCGTCTTCAAGGCGCTGGAGGCCCGCTGAGAACATCGCGCCGAGCTTTCTGCTCTCCAGTGAATAGGAGCACCGCGTCCTGGACGGACGGACCATGGACGGCCGAATCGCCCGTTGGGTACAGGAGAAGAACATTCCCTCCCGGAGGCCCGCCCATGTCCAAGTCCATCCTGGAAGCCGATGTCGCCATCGTGGGAGCGGGACCCGCCGGGACGGCCGCCGCGCTGCGCCTGGGTCAGCTCGGGGTGAAGCGGGTGGTGCTCGTGGACCGGGCGGACTTCCCCCGCGACAAGACCTGCGGCAGCGGGGTGAGCCCCAAGGGCATCGGTTGTCTGAAGACGCTGGGCGTCTGGGATGCGGTGGAGCCGCATGCCTACTGGATCAAGGGCCTGCGGCTGACCACCCGGGGCAAAGAGACGATGTTCCTGTCGGGTGGCGAGGCCGCCGCCGCCATCATCTGCAATCGCCGCACGCTCGATGAGATCCTCCTGCGCCGCGCGCAGTCGCTCGGGGTGGAGTTCGTCCCCAATTTCCTCGTGCGCTCGCTCCTCGAGGAGGGCGGGCGCGTGGTGGGCTTCCAGGACGACGAGGGCCGCGAGGTGCGTGCGCGCTACACCGTGGTCGCCGACGGCGGGCACTCCAAGCTCGTCCCCGAGCGGGGCCCCAAGTCCATCCTCCAGGCCATCATGGGCTGGTGGGAGGGCGTCGAGTTCACCCCCCACCACGTGGAGATGATCTTCGATCCGCGCGTGGCCCCCTGGTACGTCTGGCTCTTCCCGGAGAACGACACCCGGGTGAACATCGGCATCTGCTACCGGGACGACGCGCACCAGCACAACGCCCGCGCCCTGTTCCAGCAGATCCTCGACAGCCACTTCGCCCCCCGCCTGCGCGGCGCGCGGCAGATCGGCGGCTGGAAGGGACACCCCATCCTCTACTCGTACGCCATCGAGAAGCTGCACTCGCCCGGGCGCGTGGTGATCGGCGAGGCGGGACGCATGGTGCATCCGGCCACCGGAGAGGGCATCTATCAGGGCATGCGCTCGGGCATCCTCGCCGCCGAGGCCCTGCGCGACGTGCTCACCGGCGCGAGCACCGAGGCGCGCGCCTTCGAGCGCTACGAGTCGCGCTGCCGCCTCGCGTACTCCGCGTCCTTCGCGGCGACCCGGCTCTTGCAGCCCCTCATCGACTCGCCCGTGCTCGACACCGTGGCGAAGGTGCTGCCCAGGTCCTTGCGCAACCGGGTGGCCGCCGCGCCCTGAGGGCCGGAGCGGGTGGGGTGCCTCCGTCGGCGAGGTCTCACCGCGAACGACACGTCAGATCTCCCGAGGCGCCGCTCAGCTCGCTCAATCCCTTGCAGCTCGCCACGTCTCCGCCCTCGCAGGCCACGTGCAGCAGCCGCTCGCCCTCGATGCTCTCACCCTGCCGCAGCGGGGGGCTGAGCAGCAGCACGCCCAGCACTCCACACGCCGAGGCCGACCCCGAGGCGCAGCGCGGCTGGGCCGCCTGGCTCACCTCGTCGAGGAACTCGCACGCCTGGCCCGCTCCGAGCAGACACGCGCGCTTGAGCAGCCCGGGCAGCTCGAACACCGGCCGGGGCGCGAGCGGCTCGCCGCGGAGTTCATCGTAGAGGGCGAGGCAACCCAGCGCCGCGCCCCGGTCGCACGCGTGGCGGAAGAGCGCCCGCCGGTCCGCGGTGTTCTCCTGGCGCCCCTGGGCATCGAGCGTCTCGAGCACCGTCAGCCGGCACGCTTCCGGTGAGCCGAGCTCGCACCCGCGCGAGAGCAGTTGCTCGGCACGTGGCTCGGCCCAGGGCCCCTCGGCGCGCAGGAGCATTCCCTGGCGCGCGCACGCCTCGCCATCGCCCGCCTCGCACGCGCGGGCGTAAAGGCTGGCGGCCTTGTCGGCATCCTGCGCGACGCCGCGCCCCGAGTAGAACGCCTCCCCGAGAATCCGGCAGGACAGGGCATCGCCCGCGTCACAACCCCGCTGCGCGAACAGCGCCATCCATTCCCACTCCGGCTCCGTGCCCTCCCTCAGGGTCTCCTCGGCGAGCCCCTCCACCGCGAGCCCGCACGCGCTCCCGGGAAAGCGATCGCAGGCGTCCTGGAGCCCCGCCCGGGCCGCCACCGCGTCCCGTGCCACCCCTTGTCCCCGCAGCGTCATCAGCGCCTTCAGGGCACAGCCCTCGCCGTCTCCCAGGGTACAGGCGCGCTGGAACAGCTCCGAGGCCGCGGCGCGGTCCGGGCCTTGTTCCTTCACCAGGCCGCGTATCTCCCACCGCCCCAGCTCGGTGCAGCCCTCGGCCACGTCCAGCGCGCAGGCCCTCCGGGTGAGCTCCACCCGCCGCCGCACCTCGCACTCCGACAGGGTGTCCCGTGGCGAGTCCCGGAGCGCCTCGCGGCAGCCGGCCGCATTGGCGCAGACCTCCGGGGAGGGCTCGGGCGCGAGCGTGCTCATGGGGGGCGCGGTGGCGCAGCCTCCGAGCGCCAACCCCAGGGACAGGAGCACGACGCGGAGGGAACACGGTGCCGGGGAAGCCACGGGAGCACGAGGGTTCATGCTCCCATCACACCCCCGGCTTCTTTCCGGGTCATGACGCCTTCATGAAGAATCATGAAGAGGCGTGCCGGACCTGGTCCGGAGCAGGGGACCCTGCCAGCTCAGGACTTGAGGTAGCGCTCGAACACGAAGCCGAAGTCCTTCACCCAGTACTTCTGCTGCGCGCCGAGGAACCAGGAGAATGCGGCCTGGTTGAGTTCCTTGAAGGTCTCCACGAGCGGCGCGCTGCCCGCCTGGCCGCGGCCCAGGGTGGTGGAGGCCAGCTCGATGCTCGTCTTGGCGAGGCCGAGTGCCACCTCGTTCTCGTGCATCAGCTCGGAGATGCGGAAGAGGGCCTTGTAGAGATCCTTCACCTGCTCGAGGTGCTTCTTGTGCACGTCGATGGAGAAGTTCTTCCCGCCGAGCTGGAACTTGATCTCCACGTCCATGTCGATGGTGCCGGCGGTCTCGAGCCGCACGTCCGACACCGGGTGGGAGCCGTAGCTGTAGCGGTGCAGCATGCGCTTCTTGCTGGTGGCGCTGGTGCCATCCAGGTGGATGAGGGCCTTGTTGGTGAAGCAGTACTCGTCGGACTTGGACTTGATCAGGAAGAAGATCTTCTCCTGGTCCTCGTGCATCACGTAGTCGTCGGCATCCACCTTGTCGTAGTCGGCCGGAGCGATGACCGCGCCGATGTCACTGAGACCAAGGGCGTCGGCGGCGAGTTTTCCGAACATGTGCATTCTCCCGGGGTAGGGGCCATGGCGCATGAGCGCGCGGCGGCCATGCGAGCATAACCGCACGGCCAGGGCGGACGGCCCGGCTTGGGGGCGCGAGCCTGGATCGTCCCGCCTGTGAGACGCGCGAGGCGTGCGAGGGAGTGGGCTCGTCGCGCCTCCTGGCGATGCCCACTCGGAGGGGCCTGACTGTGTCACCCGGCCTACCGCTTGCTCATTGGCGACGCGGGGACGATTGACCGGGCCCGCCGCGCGCCTCACCCTGGCGGGCATGGCACGGGACGAACAGGAGCGGGAGGACGCCTTTCCCCGGGCACCCTCTCGGGAAGAGTGGGCGAGGATGAGCGAGGAGGAGCGGGTCCGGGTGGTGGAGGCCTTGCCCGGGGAGGTGACGTGGGACGAGATGGCGATGCCGGAGGGAGACCTGCACTCCCAGGCGAAGATGGGCGCGTTGCAGGCCCTCAAGGGGTACTTCTCCCGGCAGCGGCGGCGGGTGTACCTGGGCACGGAGCTCCCGGTGTACTACCCCGCCGAGCGCCGTTTCGCGCCGGACCTGTTGGCCGTGCTGGATGCCGAGACACACCCTCGAAACAAGTGGGTGGTGAGCCAGGAGGGCAAGGGGCTGGACTGGGTGCTGGAGGTTCACGTCGGCGGCGACCGGAAGAAGGACGCCGAATACAACGTGAGGCGCTACGCGCGGCTGGGCATCCCCGAGTACTTCATCTACGACCGGGCCCGTCAGCGGCTGGAGGGTTATCGGCTGCCGTCCAGCGAGGCGAGGGAGTACGTCGCCATCACCCCGGAGCAGGGCCGCCACGCCTCGGAGGTGTTGGGGCTGGAGTTGCAGGTGGAAGAGGGGCGGCTGCGCTTCTGGGCGGGGCACGCGCTGTTGCTGGAGTACGAGGAGCTCATCGCCCGAATGCAGGAGATGATGGAGGGGCTGCAGCGGCGCGCGGATGACGAGGCCCGGCAGCTGGAGACGGCGGAGCGGCTGCGCCAGGAAGCGGAGCGGCGCCTGGCGGACGAGACACGGCGGCGGGAGGAGTTGGAGCGCCGCCTCGCGGAGTCACAGGCCGAGTTGGAGCGCCTCAGGCCGCGAGGGGTGTGAGCCGAGCTGGATGATGCATGGGTGAATGAAATTCCGGGATTGACTTGATTCCGGGAGTTTCCCTGCCGCACGCTGGCGCCCATGCTTCCGACACTCGCGAAGATCCATCGTGCCTCCTGGCTTCCCGCGCGCCTGATGGCACTGACCCTGTTCGCCGTATCGCTCCCGGCGTGCGAGCCCGACGTGCCGCCGGAACGCGGCGAGACGGTGGTCCGGAGCGAGGAGGCGCTCCCGAGTGGAGGCTGGCAGGTGCTGATGGCCAGCGGCGGCGCACCCATTCGCAGCATCACCCGCCGCTCGGACGGGGTGTTGCTGGGTGGGGCGAGCACGGGTCATGGCATCACGGTCTGGGCGAGCCGCGACAATGGCGCGACCTGGTCCGTCCACGGCTCCGTCGTGAGCAATCCGGCCGTGGAGTTCGGCGACGTGACGATGCGCGCCATCCCGGGCACGCACACCGTCTTCTGTGCCTTCCGCGAGTTCGCCAATGGGCAGTTCCGCGTCACCGTCACCCGGAGCGACAACGATGGGGATGGCTGGGTCTACGACAGCACCGTCGTGGGTCCCGTCTCCCGCTTCGTGGGGGCGCCCTTCCTCTTCCAGCGCGCGAACGGCGATCTACAGGTGTACTACGACTCCGAGCCGCTCGCCGAGCAGGGGGGATATCCCGGCCACCAGTGGATCGCCATGCAGGGGCGCACTGGGACGACGGGGCCGTGGACCGCGTATGGCGTCGTCACCGTGTCGCGTGACAAGCGGGCCGGGGCGCTGAGCCGCGAGGGCATGGCGACCGTCGTGCAGCTCGGGGGTGACCGCCTCATGGCCGTCGTCGAGGGGGTGGAGCCGTTCGCCACGGGGGGCGCTCGCGCCAACATCATCAACGCCGTGCAGTCGTGGGATGGCGGCAGGACGTGGGACGACTCCCTGCGCCGCACCGTCTATCAGTCGCGGATCGATCCCGCCTCGGGGCGGCGCTACAACGCCTATGTGCCCTTCGCCATCCGGGTGGGCAACGGTCCGGTGGGCGTGGCCTTCTGCACCGACGAGGACAAAGCGGGAGCGCCGGACCTGTCGAGTTCGCCTCCCGATCAGCGCAACTGCCATGTCGGGTTCGTGAGCACGACCACCAGCTTCGAGACCTGGTCCGCCCCGAGCGCCGTCTGGACGGCGACCTCGCGCAACTACACGCCGGGCCTCTTCGAGCGGGCTCCCAACGACGTCATCGTGGTGATCGACACGCTCGGCGGCAACCGCGTCCTGCGGCGGTAGGTGATGGTTCAGCGAAATTCGTTCACGATGTAGACGCCCGCCTGGGGCGAGTCCACGATCGCCGTCCCTGGTAGGGAGTCGGGCCGCTTGCGGAGTTGACCCAGCCCGAGCCGCGCCACCGCGCAGATGGGCACCTGATCGCCTCCATTCATCGGCTGGGCGGAGTAGTACCGGATGATGGCCTGGGGCCCACTCGTCCAGACCCGGCCATAGAGCCGGGCCGGAGCCTCCAGGAGTCCGAGATCCTCTTGCAGGATGCTCTCGATGTTGCCCTCGTAGAGGGTGACGGGAGAGGTGCTGGTCTGGTTCGCATCGAGCACGACCCAAGCGGATTCGCCGACGAACATCCTCAAGTAGCTCATCGCCTTGGGTGCGTCCGCCGGGCACGCCTCCGGTCCCGGAGTGCCGTCGGCCCGGAGGGACACGCGTCCCGTGGCGGTTCCGGGGCAACCCGAGGACATCAACAAGAGTAGGGCACAGCCCGAGAGCACGAAGGTGTTGGAGGCCATGTCTTCGCTCCTAGCGCGCCACGAGATACGGATCTAGCTGGACGAGGACCTGCCGGAATCCCTCCTGCTGGTAGACCTCGAGGAACAGACTCGTCCACTGGCCGTCCTCCAAGAAGGCGCTTTTGTCCACAACCAGGGCCATGACTCCCGAGGCGCCGGGGGCGATTTCACGAAAGATGGCGCGAATGGCGACCACTCGCTCCTCACCTCTGTCCTTGGTCACGAGACGCGTCGAGGTCATGCTCCAGGGCTGCTCGGGAGCGAGGTTCTTGATGTTGAGAACGACCGCGGCCTTCCCTTTGCCTTGAAATACCCTCGCCCTCACGGTGGCCTTCTCATCCCTGCCGGAGAAGCGGTCCACGGCCTTGAACGGCGTCTGCGCGAGCGCTCCCGAGGCGAGCAGGGCGGCCAGGGCGTGATCCTCCGAGGTCTCCTCCTTGCGGTAACGCGCGTTCTCTTCGCTGAGCGTGCCGTTCTCCTCGAGCGCTCGCTGAAGGGCGGAGTGCATGGCCGCGTAGCTTTCGCGATCCTTGAACACATCGACCTGTTGGTCCGCCCCGGCCCACTCTTGGCGCCTCGGAGGTCTCAGGAGAAACGACACCTCGGTTCCATCCACCAGCGTCACGAGGAGGGGAAGCGCCTCGTCGGCGTTGAGGTCATGGAGGGGTTCGAGAATCACCTTGTTGCGCACCACCGCCAGGGGCTCGAGCCGTCCCTCCCAACCCAGCATCTTCGTTTTGTCTGGGTCGACCGGCTTCTCGAAGCGAAGCGTCGTGACGACCGCTCCCTTCACGG
The DNA here is from genome assembly GCF_044360685.1 of Cystobacter fuscus. GTDB lineage: Bacteria > Myxococcota > Myxococcia > Myxococcales > Myxococcaceae > Cystobacter > Cystobacter fuscus_C. The sequence continues at coordinate 5,820,359 of NZ_CP043491.1, forward strand.
AGACGCGGTGGGTTTCCTCGTCCAGATGCTCCGACAGGAGCAGGGGGCGGACGGCGGGTTGATTGCGCTCGTTCGCCAGGGTGTTCGTGGCCACGAGGACAAGAAGCAGGGTAGACCGCAGGAGTAGGGGCGCGCGCATGTCCCGGATGACTTTACAAGGCGGGTCCGGTGGCCTTCAAGCACGCGTTTCCCTCGGGTCAGGTCACTTCTTCTGGCGCAGCAGCCCGAGCAGATCGTTGCGCACGTAGCCGTCGAACCATCCCCACGGCGAGTCGGTGCGCGCGGCGAGCTGCTCGATTTCCTCGCGGGGCTGGCGCAGCAGGGCACGGCCCGCGCGGGTCAGCTCCAGGTAGTCGCGCAGCAGCCGCTTCTCCTGGCGGCGCAGGAGCACGCCGCTGCGCTCGTTCGGCGTCAGGGGCCCCTCGCGCAGCAGCCGCTCGTCCTCCTCCAGCGTCGTGGGGAAGGCCTTCAGCCGCTCCTCGCAGGCCGCGGCCAGGGTGCCCAGCACCCGCTCCTCGCACGCCACGCTCACGGGGGCGATCGTCTTCGTGCCCGACAGCAGCCGGTTGGACAGGGCGAGGAACTCGTCGGGCGACGTGTGCGCCATGCGCAGGAAGGAGAACACCGACCAGGACGCGAGGTACTTGCCCTGGCGCGACACCTTGAAGGGATGTTTCGCCGTGGCCGAGCCGAGCCCGAACATCTGCTGCTTGACCGACGCCAGCGGATCCCCCGGGGGCAGCCCCACGGAGAGATACACCTCGTCGTTCTCCTCGTTGCCGTCGGGCACGAAGCCCGAGTGCAGCAGGAACACGTCGCTGCTCTTGGCGCCGTAGTGTGTATGGATTTCCGTTCCGGCCGGCACCGCGCGCTGCGCGATCATCCGGAATGTCTGTCCATCCTCCGAGGTCGACCAGAGCACGTCGGGCGGCTGGCGGTGGTTGAACATGTCCGACAGCGGCACGAGGCTCGGTCCCTGCAGGCCCCCCTTGAGCGAGAACAGGCGCGAGTACAGCGAAATCCGCGCCCAGACATACTCCTCGAAGCCGAAGCGCTCGTACTCGGGCAGCTTCTCGCGCAGCTGCGCGTACTCCTGCTCGAAGGACTGGCGCTGCACCTCCACCAGCCGCTCCAGCTGCGAGCCCTTGAGCTGCGCGCGCTCCTGCTCCGAGTAGAACAGGGGCACGTGGGGGTAGGCCTCGGGCAGGCTGTCCACGAAGGGCTTCCAGAAGGAGTCCGCGCCCCGGTGCTTCTCCTCGAGCAGCCACGAGGCCAGGTAGAGGAAGTCATTGTCCGGCTGGAGCTGGGACTGGATGCGGCGCCCGATGTCCGACGCCTTCGCGCGCTCCAGCGTGAACAGGTGCGTGGTGGGAATCTGGAGCACCACCTCGCCCTCGGCGATGTCCGAGCGCGCCAGCACCGAGCGCTCCCCATCCGCCTGCCGGACGATGTGCATCTTGGGAAACAGCGCTCCGCCTTGCTCCATCCACCGCAGCAGGCTCGACAGCTTCTGCTCCGAGGACTCGGCGGAGGTCCTCAATCCAGACGTCGCGGGGGGGCTCGGGGGGGTGGCGGAGTTCATGGGTGGCCCGGACGCTACCCCAGGCCAGGACGAGCGCGGAAGTCGCCCGCGCGGGCCCTACCGCGAGGCGTCCTCCACGAAGGCGAGCACCTGCTGGAAGGGCACGTCCGACAGCAGGCCGAACAGCTCGTGGGAAGCGAGCCGCGCCCGGGACACGCTCGGCGAGGCGATGCCACAGAGAAACCTCGCCAGCTGCCGCGGCGAAGCGAGGGCCTCGTGCCGCTCGGCGCGCAACCGCTTCAACCGCTCCACTTCCCGCGCCCCCGGAGCGGGGACGGCCAGGGCGGGCAGGGGGCCGGGGCGCTCGCCCGCGCACCAGTCGCAGTGGCCGCAGTCGGCCTCCAGGTCCTCGCCAAAGTAGGTGAGCAGGAAGCGGGTGCGGCACCCCTCGTGGCCCGCGAAGTCCAGCACCTGGCGCAGCCGCCGCACGTCCCGGCGCTCGCGCTCGTCGAAGCGCTCGATCATCGTCCGGGTGAGCGTGGCGGCCTCGACGCCGCCGCGCGTGCGCCGGTAGCCCTGGCGCACCCCCGTCACCTGGAGCTTCAGCGCCCCCTGCTCCTCGAGGTAGTTGAGCGCGGCGATGATGCGCGCGCGCGGCTCGCCGAGCTTCCGGGAGATGTCGTCGAGCTTGAGCAGGGACCAGGTCCGCTTGGGCTCGGCGAGGGCGAACACGCGGCGCAGGAAGTCGGCCCGGGAGGCGTCGAAGCCGGCGAAGACCTCGTCGAGCGGCCGCAGGGCCTGGAACTTGTACTCCGTATAGAACGGGCCCGTGGACTCCAGCAGGCCATCCAGCTCGAGGTAGGTCATCAACGTCTCGATGACCAGCGGACGCACGTCATGGGTCTGGGACAGCTCGTGGAGCGAGACGTCGAAGGTGTCCCCCTGGCCGAGCACGTGCTCGAGCACTCCGGCCACGGCCTCGGGCGTGGGCGTGTCGCCATAGGTGAAGTTCTCCAGGACGACCACGTCCTCCCGGGCCGCCAGAAGCTCGCAGTCCGAGGGCTGGCCGTCCCGTCCCGCGCGGCCGATCTCCTGGGCGTAGTTCTCCAGGCTCTTGGGCAGGTTGCAGTGGTAGACGGCCCGGATGTCGCTCTTGTCGATGCCCATGCCGAAGGCGATCGTGGCGACCACCACCGCGTCGGCCGAGCCCATGAACCAGTCCTGCACCTCGTGCCGCACCTCGGGCGCGAGGCCCGCGTGGTAGGCCCGGGCGGACAGGCCGTGGCCGGTGAGGAACCGGGCCGTCTCCTCCGCCGTGCGCTGGAGCGTGACGTAGACGATCGTCGCCCCCCGCGGGCGCGAGCGCAGGCGTGAGAGCAGCAGCTCCCGGCGCGCGTCGCCGCCGGGGGTGGGGGAGACGTGCAGCGTGAGGTTCTTCCGGTGGAAGCCCGTCTGGACGACATCCCCGGGGGCGATGCCGAACGCGCCCGCGATGTCCCGGGCGACCGAGGGCGTGGCGGTGGCGGTGAGCGCCAGCACCCGCTCCACCTTCAGCGTCCGGGCGAGCGGGGCGAGCTTCATGTAGTCGGGCCGGAAGTTGTGTCCCCACTCGCTGATGCAGTGGGCCTCGTCCACCGCGAGCATGGAAATGCGCACCCCGCGCAGCGTCTGCAGGAAGCGCTCGTTGGCCAGCCGCTCCGGCGCGATGTAGAGCAGCTTGAGCGTGCCCGCCTTCAAGTCGGCGTAGAGCTGGCGCAGCTCCTCCGGCCCGAGCGTCGAGTCGAGCCGGGCGGCGGGGATGCCCCGGCCCTTCAGGAAGTCGATCTGATCCTTCATCAACGCGATGAGCGGAGAGATGACGAGCGTGAGGCCCTCCAGCATCAGCGCGGGGAGCTGGTAGCACAGGCTCTTGCCGGCCCCGGTGGGGAAGATGGCGAGCACGGACCGGGCCTCCAGCAGGCGCGAGACGACGGGCTCCTGGCCTTCGCGGAAGCCGGAGAAGCCGAAGACGGACTGGAGCACGTGGGCGGGGGAGGGCATCTGGGGGCTCGGCAGGGGAGGGGGGACGCGCAGCATGCGGTGGGGGAGGGCCCCGCGCGAAAAAGGGGTGCGTCCGCCCGGAAATGGCGTAGAAAACCGGACCCATGCGCACCTACAGCCCTCGTGTTGGCCGGACGTTCGCTGCCCTCCTGACCGCCTTGCTGCTCGCCGTCCCCGCGGGCTGCCGCAAGCCCGCTCAGCCCTCGGAGGCCTATGTCGAGGCGCAGACGCGCTTTGGCAAGCTGTACGCGGCCAAGGGGGACGATGCGTTCCTGGACCCCGAGCTGACCGCCATCGAGGGGCTGCTCGCCCAGGTGCCCGCCAACAGCCTGGACGCCCCGGCGGCCAACGAGCTGCGCGCGCGCATCGAGGAGGGCAAGCAGCAGGCCCGCTCCCGGCAGCGCGCGCTGGACGAGGTCCGCAGCCGGGCCAACCAGCCGACAGAGATGCCCGCGGGAGGGTCCCCGTCGTTCCCTTCCTCCCGGCCCACCGAGACAGCCGAGGCCGAGGAGGCCGGGACGGATGCCGGCACGGCGGGCGGCGCTCCGGGGGTCGGCACGCCCGCGGCGGAGCTGGCGAGCGGCTTCTCCGGCTGCTTCAAGCAGGGGGAATCCCTCGATGTCCAGGGCCGGGGGCGGCGTGATCGCTGGGACTTGTCCGACAGCCCGGCGTGCCGCGCGCAGTTCTCCGCGCTCCAGGATCAGGCGTTGATCATCGAAGAGGGCAAGGTGCTGGCCCTGGTGCCCAAGAAGTCCATCCAGGCGATTCCCACCGATGGTGGCTCGCCGAGCCCCGCCGCGGATGCGGGCCGTTGAATGAAGCGCGGTTTCGCGCGGTTTCCTTCCTCCCACCTCTTTCTCTTCTCATCGCGCCTGTCATGAACGAACAGACCTTCATGAAGTTGATGCAAGTGCTCCCCAAGTCCGCGCTGTCCACGGCGGTGGGGATGGCCACGCGTCTGCCCGCGCCCGCGCCGTTGCACCGGGCCGCCATCAGGACCTTCGCCCGGCTCTACAACGTGGACGTGGCCGAGGCCGAGCACACGCTGGAGCACTACCCCACGTTCGCGGAGTTCTTCACCCGCGGGCTCAAGGGCGGCGCGCGCCCCATCGATCCGGGGGAGAAGGTGGTGGTGTCCCCGGTGGATGGCGCGGTGTCCCAGGTGGGCTACTCCGAGCACGGCCGGGTGTTGCAGGCCAAGGGCATCCACTACACGGTGGGCGAGCTGCTCGGCAACGAAGCCGCGGCCAGGCCCTTCCACGGCGGCGCCTGGACGACCATCTACCTGTCGCCGCGCGACTACCACCGCATCCACGCCCCGCTGGGCGGCAAGGTGACCGGCTACGCCTACATCCCGGGCGAGTTCTGGCCCGTCAACCCCGCCTCGGTGAAGAACAAGCAGTCGCTCTTCTGCGTGAACGAGCGGCTCGTGACCTATCTGGACACGGTGGCCGGGCAGTGCGCGGTGGTGAAGGTGGGCGCCACGTGCGTGTCGCGCATCAAGGCGGCCTACGAGGACGTCATCACGCACCAGGGCAAGCCCGGCAAGGTGCACCGCTATGACGCCGGGATTGCGGTGGACAAGGGCGGGGAGCTGGGGCGCTTCGAGATGGGCTCCACCGTCATCCTGCTGTTCGAGCCGGGCCGGGTGAAGTGGGACGACAGCCTGCAGCCCGAGGCGGTGGTGCGCATGGGCCGGCGCATTGGAGAGATTCCGTGAGCAAGATTTCCGGCGTCAAGGGCATGAACGACATCCTCCCCGGCCAGGTGGAGGTGTGGCAGCACGTGGAGCGCACGGCGCGCGAGGTGTTCTCGCGCTTCGGCTACGGCGAGGTGCGCACCCCCACGGTGGAGGACACCGCGCTCTTCGTGCGCAGCGTGGGCGAGGAGACCGACATCGTCGGCAAGGAGATGTACACCTTCGAGGACAAGGGCGGCCGCAGTCTGTCCCTGCGCCCCGAGGGCACCGCTCCCGCGGCGCGCGCGTACATCGAGCACTCGGTGGTGAACCAGGAGCCGCTCACGCGCTGGTTCTACATGGGGCCCATGTTCCGCTACGAGCGCATGAAGACGGGCCGCTACCGTCAGTTCCACCAGATCGGCGCCGAGGCGTATGGCTCGAAGGAGCCCGCCCAGGACGTGGAGATCATGGACGCGGTGGTGCAGCTGCTCCAGAAGCTCGGGCTCACCGACGTGTCGCTTAACATCAACTCGCTGGGGGACGAGGCGTGCCGGCCCGCCTACCAGGAGAAGCTGGTGGGGCACCTGCGCGCGCACGTGGACGAGCTGTGCGCGGACTGCAAGGTGCGCCTGGAGCGCAACCCGCTGCGCGTGCTCGACTGCAAGCAGGAGCGCTGCCAGCAGATCGCCCTCGCCGCGCCCAGCATCCTCGACTCCCTGTGCGAGCCGTGCCGCGCGCACTTCGGCGACGTGCAGCGCAAGCTCGGCGCGCTGGGCATCAAGTACGAGATCAACCACCGCATCATGCGCGGGCTGGACTACTACACGCGCACCACCTTCGAGTTCATCGCCGCGCACCCGGTGCTGGGCACGGCGAGCACGGTGGGCGGCGGGGGCCGCTACGACAAGCTGGTGAAGAGCCTCGGGGGGCCGGACGTGCCCGCGGTGGGCGTTGGCATCGGCCTGGACCGGCTGTGCATCCTCCTGCAGGAGAGTGGCCAGCGCTTCTCCCAGCCCACCCAGCTCTTCATCGCCGTGGCGGACGAGGGCTCGGCCGACGAGGCGCTCGTGCTGGCCAGCCGCCTGCGTCGCGAGGGACTCCGGGTGGAGCTGGACACGCGCGGTGGCAGCCTCAAGAGCCAGATGAAGCGCGCGGACAAGGTGGGCGCCACCTACACCCTGGTGCTGGGTGAGCGGGAGCGGCAGAGCGGGGAAGCCCAGCTCAAGCCCATGGCGGGAGGAGAGCCCCGGCCCGTGAAGCTCGCCGAGCTGGCCCAGGAGCTGGGCGGCTCGGGCAAGCCCGCCGCCTGAGCGAGTCTTCGGGGCTCCCACGCGTCTCGCCGCGCGGGGCCCGAGCGCCGATGAAGCCCTTGCTCACCGTCATCGCCGGCCCCACCGCCTCGGGGAAGACCGCGCTCGCCGTGGAGCTCGCCCTGCGGCACGGGGGCGAGATTGTCGGCGCGGACTCGCAGCAGGTGTACCGCGAGTTCGACATCGGCACCGCCAAGCCCTCGGTCGAGGAGCGCGCCGCGGTGCCCCATCACCTCGTGTCCGTGGTGGAGCCGCTCGAGCCCTTCTCCGCCGCCGAGTACCAGCGCCGGGCGGACGAGGCCATCGCGGACATCGCCGCGCGGGGCCGTCGGGTGTTCGTCGTGGGCGGCACGGGCATGTACCTGCGGATTCTCCTGCATGGGCTCGTGGAGGCGCCCGGCGCGGATCCCCAACTGCGCGCCGAGCTGGAGGCACTCGCCGCCGCCGAGGGCCGCGAGGCCGTGCACCGCCAGCTCGCCCAGGTGGATCCGGAGACGGCCGCGAAGCTGCCTCCCCAAGACCTGGTGCGCGTCATCCGGGCGCTGGAGATCCACCGCCAGACGGGCCGGCCCGCCTCCGAGTTCCGCCGGGAGCATGCCTTCGCCCCGAGCCGCTATCCCTTCCGGATGTACGTGCTCTCCCCGCCGCGCGAGGCGCTGTACGAGGCCATCGACCGGCGCACCACGGCGCTGTTCGAGCGGGGCCTGGTGGAGGAGGTGCGAGGGCTCATCGCCCGGGGATATGCCGAGGCGGCGCCCATGCGCAGCGTGGGCTACGCGCAGGCGAAGGCGGTGGTGGAGGGCCAGCTCTCGCTCGAGCGGGCGCGAGAGCTGGTGGCGCAGGAGACGCGCCGCTACGCCAAGCGGCAGCTCACGTGGTTCCGCAAGGAGCCCGGGGCGCTCTTCGTGGAGCCGCCCTATGACGCGGTGAGGGCCGCGTGGGAGTCTCAGGAGGCGTAGCGCCCCGTCTCCTCGGCCGCGTCGCGCGGCGCCTCGGCGGAAGCGGACGAGGTGTCGGGCACCAGGCCCATGAGCTGGCGCAACAGGCGCTCGGGATCCACGGGCTTGGGCAGGAAGGCCTCGGCGCCGGCGTCGAGCGCGCGTTGGCGCACGTGGGGCCGGTTCATCCCGCTCATCACCACCACGCGCGTGTCCCGGGTGAGCGGGTGTTGCTTGAGCCCCTCGCACAGCCGCAGTCCGTCCACCCAGTGCAGCACCACGTCCAGGAGGATGGCGGTGGGAGGCCGCCGGGCCACCGCGCAGAACAGGGCCAGCTCGTCGGCGAAGGCCACCACGTGGGCGCCCGTGGACTCGAGCAACTGCGTCATCGCCTCGCGCTGATCCGGATCGTCGTCCACGATGTAGTAGAGATCCCGCTCCAGGGTGGGAATCGTCGTGGGCAGGGGCTCCACGGCGGTGCGCACCCAGGAGGACATCGTCTCGCGGATGCCGGCCCAGCGCGCCACGGACAGCAGCACCTGGGGCGAGGGGGCGGGAAGGCCCAGCACGCCCGAGCCCACGGTGCCCGCCGCGGCGACGCGGTGACGAGCGGTGAGGAAGGCCTGGGGGGCGCGGCGTCCCGCGCGGCGCAACCAGGTCACGGCGCGCGCGCCCGCGGCCGCGTCATCCAGCAGATCCCCCAGGCCGTCGCGCACGTAGCGGCGCTCCAGGGCGGGGGCCTCCAGGCCCGCGTCCAGCAGGGCCACGGCGGCGCGGCTGCACGAGGCGAGGGTGTCCGACAGGCCCACCTGGAGCGGGTGGCCGAACGCCGCCGTGCCCACCACGAGCTGTCCGGGCGCCACGAGCGAGCGGCCCGGCCCGTAGGGCAGGCGCGTGGTCTCCAGGGAGAGCAACTCGAAGCCCTCCTCCACGAGCCCGTCACGCGCGGCCATCATCAACGCCTGGCACAGGTCCGCCGGCGTCACCGCGGGGCCATAGGCGAGCGCGTACACCGAGTGGGCGCCCGGCAGGAGCACGAGCCCATCCACGGAAGGCAGGGGAGACATCCACAGCCGGGCGAGCGGCGGGGGACCCATGCGGGGCGAGGGCAGCCGCAGGCGCGCCTGCACGGCGGCCACGGAGGGAGCGGGCTGGAAACCCGGGAAGAAGGAGTCGCCGAGCGACGCACCCGCGCCCGTGGCGAGCGCCACCGCGTGGAAGCGCTCGCCACTGCCCTGGGCGCGCACCACGAGGGGACCATTCTTGCGCACCGCCGCGGGGGCATCCGGCGCCGAGGGCAGGTGCTCCACGCGCTCGACGCGCCGGGGCACGAAGCGCGCGCCCTGGGAGGTGGCCGCGCCCGCGAGCGCCTCGCGCACCAGCGCCAGTCCACCCTGGCCCTGCGGCCACGCATCCACCACCCACAGGCCACCGGCCGACGCGGGCATCACCTCGCGCTGGCCATGGGAGAGCAGCTCCACACCGCGCAGCTCATGGGTGCGCCACTCCTGGGGCACGCGGGCGCCGAGCGCGGCCAGGCGCGAGCGGCACTCGGGCGTGAGGATGGCGGGGGGCGCCACGGAGTCCGGATCTCCGCTCTCGTACACGCGCACGTCGAGCGCGCACCCGCGGGCCCGTCCATTGAAGATCAGCGAGGCGGCGAGTCCCGCTCCGGCGATCCCCCCACCGACGATGGCCACTCGTGATCCACTCGCCAGCCTACTGCCGCTCATCCGCGCCCTTGCTCCACCGTCCATCGCGACCTCTGGGGGTAGTGAAACCGTCTGTCTGTCAGTGCCGTTGCGCTGCCTTGGGGGACGCCAGGTCCGAGGCGCCGTACACCACCACGCGATCCCGGCCCTCGCGCTTGGCTTCGTAGAGCGCCGCGTCCGCGGCCCTCAGGAGCTCGTCGGTGCACGCGCGCGGCTGGGCGGGGGAGTGATCCGCGATGCCCACGCTCACGCTCAGCCCGAAGGGGGCGGGCCGTCCGTCGCTGCGTGTCACCTTCACCGTGCGCAGTCCCGCGCGGATGCGCTCGGCGAGCACCGCCGCCTCGGCCGCCGTCTGGTGGGGCAAGAGCGCCACGAACTCATCGCCGCCGAAGCGCGCCGCGAAGTCCACCTCGCGCAGGTTGGTGCGCAAGAGGTTGGCGAGCGCCAGGATGGCGCGGTTGCCCACGTCATGGCCCATGCCGTCGTTGATGGCCTTGAGGTGATCCAGGTCGATGACCACCACGGACATCGGGTAGTCGTAGCGGCTCGAGCGCTTGAACTCCTCCTCCAGCCGCATGGACAGGGCGCGGAAGTTGGCCAGGCCCGTGAGCGCGTCCGTCTGGGCCATGGCCTGCAGCCGCTGCTGCTGCTCGCTCTGGCGCAGCGCGCGGTTGATGCGCGCCATCAGCTCGCGCGCGCTCGCCGGCTTGTGCACGAAGTCCACCGCGCCCAGCTCCAGACAGCGCTCGAGCGTGGCCTCGTCCGAGTCCCCGGTGAGGAAGATGACGGGCACGGACTCGGTGGCGCGGTCGTGCTGGAGCACCTCGAGCACGGCCAGGCCGTCCTCGCCGCTCTCCAGGAAGCGATCCAGGAGGATGAGATCCGGGTGCCGCTCCCGGGCGAGCTCCACTCCGGACTGGCCGTCACTGGCGCCCAGGACGCGGTAGCGGGCCGAGAGCAACTCCGTCAGGCTGTCGCGGGTGCCCGTATCATCCTCCACGACCAGGATCAGGGGCGTCTCTCCGCGTCGGTCGTGCTGCCGCTGCATGCTCTGCTCCGCTTCCTGCGCCTGGTCCTGGAAGCCGGAGTGCGAGTCCCGAGCGAACCGCTCGGAGGCTCCGCCTGCCCGCTCTTCCTCCGCCGCTCTGCCCATGTCCTCCATCACCCAAGACCCCCGGCCGCCTGCTGATCCCCGGGGATTCGCTTCTCCGGGGATGCAGAGTCCAGGAGCAAGGGCCGTGCCGTGGGACCGTCCCGATTCCGGACCGTGATTCCGGGGGGTTGCGATCAGCGCGAGGAGCTCCCGGCGACGGGATAGGCAAGAGTTGCAGCGTTACCGGGAATGCAACCCGGTAGGAATTCCCGGCAGGGAGGGGTCAGCGTCGGGGATTGAACTGCACGCGCCGGCCCCCGCCACCGCCCATGATCTGGGGCGGAGGGGTCTCCAGGCCGAACTGCCACCACATGGGCTCGTACGGCTTCATCTTCAATTTCTTGTCGTTCTGCAGGGCCGACAAGCTGCTCTTGAGCTTTTCGTCGGAGGGGTTGGCCTCGACCGCCCGCCCGAGCACCTTGAGAGCGCCGTCCTTGTCCTTGTTCTGCAGGAGACACCAGGCGTAGACGGCCCACACCACGGACTCCTTCTTGCCGGAGACGACCGCGGCCTCGAAGGACTTCTTCATGGCGGCGCTGTCCTTCTTCTGGAAGAAGAGGGCGCCCTCCATGGCCTTGGCCAGGTAGTTGCGCGGGCTGGAGCGGGCGAAGTGCGCCTGGGCGCCGTCCAGGTCCTTCGACATGTACTTCAACATTCCAATCTGGGAGTGCACCTCCGCGCCCACGAGGAACTGCCACTTGTCATAGACGAGACCGGACTCGAGCATCTTGACGGCCCGCTCGATGCGCGCCTGGGCTTCCTTCTGGCTGGTGGGCTGGCCCTGGAGCTCGCGCTGCACGGCGGCCATGATGGCCTGGAGCCTCTGCCCGATGCGCCGCCCGAGCCAGATGTAGGTGCCCAGGAAGGCGAGGGTGCCCGGGACGAGAGCCGCCCAGATGTTGAAGCCGGCGAACTTGATACCCAAGGTGATGGCGAGGCCCGCACCCAGGGCGATGAGGAGGTTGTACATGGCGCCCGTTTAGCGATCAGCGCGGGGGACCGCAATCTTCGGATGCGTCCGGCGCGGAGTCGCGGTATACGTCTGGCCGTCCCACCCCCAAGGGGCCCTCTGTCGAAATTGGTAGACGAGGCGGACTCAAAATCCGCTGCGGCTGACCCCGCGTCCCGGTTCGAGTCCGGGGAGGGCCATACCTGGGACGTTGTCGCCCAACGAGCAGAAGCACGCCTCCCAGGCGCGGATGAGTCCCTGACATGCCCGGCGAGAAGAGCCCGATGAAGGTGCTGCTGGTGGAGGATGACGCCGGGCTGCGCGAAGGCATGGCGGAGCTCATCGCCGAGCAGACCCCGGTGCGCGAGGCGGGCAGCGTGGCCGAGGCCCTGCGGGTGCTCCAGGAGGAGTCCTTCGCCCTGGTGCTCACGGACCTGCGCATCGGTGACAGTGGAGGCGGTGGGCGCATCATCCTCGAGGCGGCGCGCAAGCGGCTGCAACCGGTGGCCATCGTCAGCGCCTCGTCCGCCGACGAGGTGGTGCGGGTGCTGCGGCCCCACGAGCCGGACGCGGTGCTCAACAAGCCCTTCCAGATCGAGGACATGATGCTCCTGGTGGAGCGCTTCGTGCGGTTGCGGCGCGAGGTGGAGCGCTTGGCCGCGCAGGCCGTGCCGCCCGAGGACTCCTGGACGACGGAGCCCACCACGGGCCTGCGGCTGTCGCAGCGGCCAGACGGGGGCTTGTGGATGCGTCTGGCGCCGGGAGCCAGCCACCGCCCACCCATGAGCCGGGGCCACGCGGCCCTGGTGGTGGAGGGCTCGCTCGAGGTGGACGGCGAGACGCGCGGGCGCGATCACTACTTCTTCCTGGCGGCCGGTCCGCGCGAGCTGCGCACCCACGAGGGGTGCCTGGCCGTCACGGTCCCCGTGGACGCGTGAGTCTCTGGCCCGACACCTTCCTGGACGAGGCCAGCCTGGGGCGGCCCTCGCGGCGCGCGGCGACCGCGGCGCTCGAGGCCCACCTGTCCGTGCTCAAGGGCGAGCCCCTCAAGCTCTCGCTCGCCGAGGCCCTCAAGGACGCGGGAGGGCTGGGGGGGCAGGAGCGGCGCTTCACCGCGCTGGCGGTGCGCGAGCTGTCCCGGCACCAGCGGCTGCTGGATCTGGCGGCGCGCACGTTGGGCCACGCGCCGAGCAAGATTGGACTGCTGGAGGATCAGGCGCTGGTGCGCTATGTGCTCTGGCGGCGGCTCTTCTGTGGCGCCACCTGGGCGCGCATCGGCCCCGAGGTGAAGCTGCCCGGCCCGGTGCGCCCACGCACCCTCAAGGATGACTTCCTCGAGCGGGTGGCGCAGTCGCCGCTCGCCGAGCCCCCCTTGTCCGAGTCCGTCCCGGATCGCCTGGCGACGCGCTACTCCTTTCCCACCTGGCTGGTGCAGCGCCTGGCGGAGCTGCATCCCGAGCCCGTGCTGGAGGCGATGCTGGCGGCGCTGGACGAGGAGCCCGCGCTGCACCTGCGCGCGCGCCCCACGGGCAGCCGCGACGAGGTGCTCGCGCGGCTGGCGGAGGAGGGCGTGGCGGCGGAGCCGGTGGCGCTGGCGCCGGGCGCGGTGCGCGTCGCCGAGGCGAGCCACAAGGTTTTCGAGACGCGGGTGATGCGCGAGGGGCGCCTGCAGGTGCAGGACGTGGGCAGCCAGCTCATCGTCGAGGCCTGCCGTCCCCTCATCGAGGAGGGGGGGCACGGGGGCTCGCTCGCGGGGCGGACGGTGGCGGACGTGTGCGCGGGGGCGGGAGGCAAGACGCTCGCGCTGGCGGACGAGGTGGGCAAGGCGGGACGGGTATTGGCCGGAGATCGCTCGCGCCGCCGGCTGGCGCACGCGCGCGACCGGGCCCGGGAGCTGTCCCTGCGCCACGTGTCCTTTCCGCACCCGCTGCCCCTGGAACTCGCGGACGTGGTGCTGGTGGACGCGCCGTGCAGCGGCACGGGCTCGCTGGCGCGCGAGCCGGATCAGAAGTGGAAGCTCAGCGCCAAGGCCGTGGCGGAGTTCCACACGACGCAGCTCGAGTTGCTGCGCGAGCTGGCGCCCCAGGTGAAGCCCGGTGCGCTGGTGGTGTACGCCACGTGCTCGTTGCTGCCGGAGGAGAACGACACGGTGGTGCGCGACTTCCTCGCCCGGGAGTCCGGCTTCAGCCTGGAGCCCCTGGCGCCCGTCTTCGGCCCCGAGCGGGCGGCCCTGCTGTGCGACGGCCCCTTCCTGCGTGCCCTGCCGCCGCGGGTGCCCGGGGGGGGCTTCTTCGCCGCCCGGCTGCGCAAGGGGCCCGGGCCGGGTTGACAGTCCGGTCGCGCGCACGCTACGCAGGAAAACCCCCTTTTTCCGCGAGGTTCGCGCCCGGTGGCAGCCGACCCCAAGCAGTCCGAAGCCCTGCGACAGATCCAATCGGCGTTCGAGTCCGCCCAGCAGAAGATGAGCGAGCTGCGCAAGCAGGTGGAGACGCACTCCGCGCTGGCGCAGGCGAAGACGCAGAGCGACTTCCTCCAGAAGGAGAAGGATCGGGTGCTGCGCGATCTGGGCGAGGCCGTCTTCAAGCAGGTGCAGAAGGGCCGCCTCGAGTTGCCCACCTCGTTCGCCCCCCTGCTCAAGGCGATCGACCAGGTGCAGCTCAAGGTCGAGGCCCAGGCGAGGGAGATCAGCGATCTGCTCCAGGAAGGGGAGGAAGCGGCCCAGCGCCTGAAGCAGAAAAACAACGGGCCCGCGCATTCGGGAGTAGCGACCCGCACGAAGAAGTTGTAGAAGAGCGCCGCTTTCGACGGCGGCCACTCCCCAGGTGGCCACTCGCGTTGTGGGGCTATAGCTCAGCTGGGAGAGCGCTTGAATGGCATTCAAGAGGTCATCGGTTCGATCCCGATTAGCTCCACTGGAAGAAGAGACGAGGCCCGGCGGTCACTCCTTCGGGCCTCGTCTCCAACCGTCGAAGACAACAGAAGATGAGGGGCTATAGCTCAGCTGGGAGAGCGCTTGAATGGCATTCAAGAGGTCATCGGTTCGATCCCGATTAGCTCCACAACGTAAGAGGCCCACCCGGCGAGAGTCGGGTGGGCTTTTTGCTTTTCACGCCTCGTGAGGCGCTGAGGCCCGAGTGGCCTTCACGAGCGCGCCGCTTCGCGCCCGGCCAGCCCCACAACGTGAAAAGCCCACCCGATGAAATCGGATGGGCTCTTGCTTTCGCGCTTCGTGAGGGGCCGCCCGGAGCGGCCCGGCCTTGCTCAGGCCTCGCGGATCATCAACATCTGCAGCAGGTCGCGCAGCATCTGCTTGAGACCGCCGGCCTCGGGCAGGGTCTGCAGGATGCGCGCGGCGGCGTTGGTGGAGCGCTCGATGATGCGCTCGGTGGCGGAGCGCCCGCCGTGGATCTCCACCAGCTCGCGGGCGCGCTGCAGCATCGTCTCGTCCTTGGGGCCGGGGATGCAGAGCGTCTCCATCTCCTGGCGGGCCTCGGGCGTGGCGCGCAGGTAGGCGGCCAGCAGCGGGAAGGTGCGCTTGCCCTGGGCCAGGTCCGAGTCGGTGGGCTTGCCCACCACCGAGGACTGTCCGTACAGCCCGAGCAGATCGTCACGCAGTTGGTAGGCCGTGCCCACGTAGCGGCCGAAGCGCTCCAGCTTGTTGATGATCTCCGGCGCCGAGCCGGACAGCATGGCCCCGCAGACCAGCGGCGCGGTGAAGCCGTAGAGCGCCGTCTTCAGGTAGGCCACGCGCAGCGCGTTGTAGATGGACAGCTCGGCCAGGGGCTGGTGCGGCAGCCGGATGTCCATGTACTGCCCGGCGGCGGTGTAGCGGCATACCTTGAGGAAGTAGCGCGTGGCCACGTCCGCTTCCGGCAGGTTGCAGCCCAGCATCACTTCCAGCGAGCGCCCGTAGAGGTGATCCCCGATGACGATCGCCAGGTTCTCGCCCAGGCGCCCCTCGCCGAGCATCTTGTGCAGCGCCGCGCCGCCGCGGCGGGTGTCGGCCTGATCCGCGACGTCGTCGTGGATCAACATGAAGGTGTGGAGCAACTCGGTGGCCGCCGCGAACCGCCACAACCCCGAGGGAGCGCGCGTGTCACCCCGTCCCAACGCGTAGCCCACGAGCACCAGGGCCGGCCGGATGCGCTTGGAGGGCCGCAAGCTGTAGCTGCGCACCTGCTCGAGCACCTTGTTCCACGCGGGATCCAGATGGCGCTCGTCCTCCAGCTCCAGGATTTGATGCAGCACGACCTGGGTCTGGTACTGGACCGTCTTCGCCCACGACGTGAAGTCAACGGGGGAGGGGGGAGCCTGCTGCTGCTGCTCCGCCGCCGGCGCCTCGGCCTGGGTAGAAGACTTCCGCTCTTTCATGACCGAGTAGGGTGCACTCGAGGTTCCGCGCGTCGGCATTGTATCTTGCACTGCGGCCACCAGCGTCAGCATGTAGAACCTCCGGGGCGGACTTCGGGGATCAAGCTCGCCCCTCGGACATTCCTCGATATTTTACTATCAGAAAAATTTTCTTCGAGCAAACAACTTCTTCCGAAGGAAGGAATACTGCTGCTGAAAACCGCAAGGAAGAGCCCCGCTGTGGAAACGTGGCTTGGGTCACGCAATACCCGTGAGGTTCTTTCAGCGGCAGACGTTTCCTTGCTCAAGTAACGAACAAGCGGCCGAGCCCTCGAGGAGCCACGGCCGCTTGGGGTGTGGGCCTGAGTGAGCCTGAGTGGGAAACTAACTCAGGGGGCGCTCTTGAAGATGGCCATCACGTCCTTGAGCAGCTTGACGGACTCGGCATGGGGGCGCTGGAAGGCGTTGCGGCCCATGATGGAGCCGAAGCCGCCGCCAGCGGCGATCTGGCGGATCTCCTCGAGCAGGTCCTCGGTCTTCTTGGACTCGCCGCCGGAGAAGATGACGATGCGCTTGCCGTTGAAGGCGGACTTCACCACGTCGCGGATGCGGTCGGCCATGGTGGCGGTGGGGATCTTGTACTGCTCGTAGACCTTCTTGGCCTCGGCCTGCTCCAGGAAGTCCTGGGGCGGCTTGACCTTGATGATGTGCGCGCCGAGCTGGGCGCTGATCTGCGCCGCGTAGGAGATGACGTCGATGCCCGTCTCGCCCTGCTTGCTCATGTTGCCGCGCGCGTACGCCCACACGATGGTGGGCAGGCCGTAGTCCTTGGCCTCGGCGATGATCTCGCGCAGGTCCTCGTACATCTGGTTGCGCGCCCCGGAGCCCGGGTAGATGGTGTAGCCCACCGCGGTGCAGCCCAGACGCACGGCGTCACGCACCGTGGAGGTGATGGCGGAGATGGGGTAGTCCGTCTTGGCCAGCGTGTCCGAGTTGTTCAGCTTGAGCACGAGCGGGATCTCGCCCATGTACTTGCCGGCCACCGCCTCCAGGAAGCCCAGGGGCGCGGCGTAGGCGTTGCAGCCCGAGTCGATGGCGAGCTGGATGTGATAGTCCGGATCATAGCCGGCCGCGTTGGGCGCGAAGGAGCGCGCCGGGCCGTGCTCGAAGCCCTGATCCACGGGCAGGATGACCAGCTTGCCGGTGCCCGCGAGCGTGCCGGTGTTGAGCAGGCGGGCCAGGTTGGCCAGCGTGCCGGGGTTGTCGGACGGGTACCACGAGAGGATCTGCTTGACGCGATCGGTGTACGCCATGGGGTTCCTCGATTGGGGGCTCGATGCCCCGGGACTGGATAGGCGGCGCGGATTCTTCCCACGCGAGCGGCCCGCAACCAAGCGATCATTCATTTCTTCGTCGCGCGTGTGTCTCTCTTGCGGGAACGATTCAGCCTCTCGGGAATTCCAGGCGGGAGATGCCGCGCCGCGTCGAGCAGGATCCAGGGTATTCACGGGGTAACGGAGGGAAGTACGTGGTGGAACGCAGCACATTGCGACGTGTCATGGGGCTGGGGTGGGTGCTCACCGCGACGGTGGCGGGAGCGCAGCTCGCGCCGCCCACCGCGCCACCGACGCCCGTCCCCAGCGGGCAGGTGCAGTTTCCCGCGGCCCCGGACGTCACGCCCCAGGTGGGCGAGGCGGCCGAGCAGTCCGTGCCGGACGAGGCCCCGTCCTCGGCGCCCGGTGAGGTGAGGCGCACGCCGCTCACGCTGGAGCAGCTCGTGCGGCGCGCGCGTGAGCAGGACGCGCGGGTGGAGGCCGCGCGCGCGGAGCTGCGCCGGTTGCACGCGCTGCTGAGCGAGGCGCGCTGGGCGTGGTTTCCCAAGTTCGAGACCCGGGTGGGCCTGGGCGGCCCCATCCCCGAGGCCCGCAACGACGGCCTGGGCGGTCCTCCCACCACCCAGGCCTCGCTGGAGGGGGATCTCGACTTCGGCCGCATGGGCGTGACGGCGTTCGTCGAGTCCAACGCCGTGCTGCCCCTCTATACCTTCGGAAAACTCAAGGCCCTGGAGCAGGCCGCGGAGCAGGGCCCCGTCATCGGCAAGGCGCTCCAGTCGCGCGCCGAGGACGAGGCGGGGTTCCAGGCCGCGCAGGCCTTCTACGGCTACCAGTTGGCGCGCTCGGGGCTCGCGCAGCTCGAGGAGACCTCCCGGCGGCTGGAGGACGCGGCCGGGCGCATCCAGGAGATGCTGGCGGCGAAGTCCGATCAGGTGTCGAGGATGGACCTGTACAAGGTCGGCTTCTTCCGCAAGCAGCTCGACGCGCGCCGGGCCCAGGCGGAGCAGGGCCGGCAGGTGGCGCTCGCCGCCATCCGCCTGCTCGCGGGCACTCCCGCGGACGAGCCCGTGGAGGTGGCCGAGGTGGAGCTGGAGCCGGAGGAAGCCGGAGAGCCGCCCGCGCTCGAGCAGGCCCTGGCCACGGCCGAGCGGCAGCGGCCGGAGATCGCCGGCATCGCCGCGGGCATCGTCGCGCGCGAGAAGGAAGTGTTCATCCGCGAGCGCAGCTTCTATCCGGATCTCGGCCTCGCGGGCTTCCTCACCCTGCGCTTCACGTCGAGCGCCACGCGGCAGCGAGATCCCTTCGCCTACGATCCGTACAACGATCGGGAGGCGGGGGTGGGGCTGGTGGCGCGCTACACCTTCGACATCCCCGTGAAGCAGGCGCAGTTGGATCAATCCCGGGCGGAGCTGGACAAGCTCAAGGCGCAGCAGCGGTTGTTGTTCTCGGCCATCCGCCTGGAGGTGACCCAGGTGCACGGGGTGCTGGTGGCGGCGCGCGAGCGCGCCCAGGCCCTCAGCCAGGCCGAGCGGGAAGCGCGGCGCTGGGTGACGGCGGCCCTGAGCGCGTTCGAGCTCGGCACGGGAGGCACGCGGGATCTCATCGAGGCGTTCACGGCGTTCGCCCAGGCGTCAGCCGATCGGGCCCAGAGCTGGCATGACTTCCAGGTGGCCCGGGCCGAGCTGGACCGGGTGCTGGGCCGGGTCCCCGGCGCGCCGTGAATAACCCGGCCACGCGGAGTGTCCTGGCCCTCATCGTCTCACCCTGTTTCACCCCTCAATGCCGGAGCCCCCATCCATGCTCGTCTCCCTGCTCACCGCCGTGCTCCTCACCGCCTCGCCAGGCCCGCTCGAGGTCGTGAAGGAGGGCAACACCCACGTCCAGAAGGTCGCCTCCGCCAAGGCGGCCACCGCGGAGCAGGTCTACCAGGTGGTGGAGCGCTTCGTGGACTTCGGTGAGCTGTCCAAGCGCGCGCTCGGCGAGACGTGGAACAAGCTCACCGCCGCCCAGCGCAAGGACTTCTCCAGCACCATGGAGGGCCTGCTGCGCGCCTCGTACGCCCAGAAGGCGCTGGGCCAGGGCCGCACCCAGGTGCACTACGGCAAGGAGTCCATCGAGGGCAACGAGGCCAGCGTGGACACCACCGTCAACGTCAACCGCGACAAGTACCCGGTGAACTACAAGCTCTACCGCGCGGGGGAGCAGGCCGGATGGCGCATCTACGACGTGATCACCGATGACGTCTCGCTCCTGGAGACCTACCAGGAGCAGTTCCGGAAGATCCTCGCCACCAAGGGCTTCGACGGGCTGCTCGCCACGCTCAAGGCCAAGCGGGCGCAGATCGAGAAGACGATCATCCCCTGAGGCCTGGGGAAGGAGAGGACAGGGGCCCCTCGACAGGGCCCCCCCCTCACACGGCGGTTACAGGGACTTCTCGTAGACGCGGAAGACCTTGGAGCGCTTGCCGCCCATGGACTCGATGGCGCGGTTGACGAGGTGGTTGTCCTCGAGCGTCCAGGAGATCTCCCCGCCCTCGAAGCCCAGCTCGCGCGCGGTGCGCAGGGTGTCCAGGTAGAGGATGGCGTCCAGGCCCCGGCGCCGGTAGCCCTCGATGGTGCCGAGCAGGATGAGGCGCAGCCGGCGGATCTTCCGCGAGGCCAGCAGCAACTTCGCGAGCCCGATGGGCAGGCCGAACGTGGTGAGCCGGCCATTGGCGGCCTTGAGGGCCTCGTTGGCATCTGGGACGGTGAGGCTGAACGCCACCGGCTCACCCTTGACCTCGCCGATGAGCACCAGCTCCGGGCGCACCATCTGCTTGAGCTCGCGCGCCAGGTTGTCGAACTCGGCCTCGGTCATCGGCACGAAGCCCCAGTTGTTATCCCAGGCCTTGTTGTACATGGCCTTGATGCGGGCCACCTCGCCGTCGAAGTCCTTGAGGTTCACCGGGCGCACGGTGATGCCCTCGCGCTGACGGATCTTCTCCGCCACGCGCGCCACCTTCTCCGGCGGCGGGGTGGAGGAGGACAGCTCCCACGCGTACAGGTCCTTCACCTTGGCGTAGCCGTTGGCCTCGATGAGCGCGGCGTACCAGGGCGGGTTGTACGTCGTCATGATGGCCGGCGGGGTGTTGAACCCCTCGACGAGCAACCCCACCTCGTGGTTGGTCGAGTAGCTCATCGGGCCGATCACCGAGGTGAAGCCCTTGGCGCGCAGCCAGCCCGCCGCGGCGTCGAACAGCGCCCGGGCCACGCCCGCGTCGTTCACGCACTCGAAGAGCCCGAAGAAGCCGACGTTCGTCTTCTGGAACTCGTTGTAGCGCGGGTTGTTCACCGCCGCGATGCGGCCCACCACCTGTCCCTCCCGGCGGGCGAGGAAGAACTCCACCTCGCCGAACTCGAAGAAGGGGTTCTTGCGCGGATCGATGAAGTCCCGGCGCTCCATCTCCAGGTGGGGCACCCAGTTCGGATCCCCCTTGTAGATGGTGTAGGGGAAGCGGATGAAGGCCGTGCGCTCCGCCGAGGTGCGCACGGGCGTCACCTCCACGTTGGCGGGGAGGGGAGGCAGGGAAGTGCTGCCTGCTGCGGTGGACGGTTCGGCGGCGGCCATGGGTGACTAGCTCCTGTCTTCGCGACCGTTGCGGATGAAGAGGTTGGCGCCCTTCTCCAGCAAGAGCCCGGGGATGTTCGCGCGCTTCTCCCACAGCTTCATCGGCATCTGCCCGAGCTTGCGCAGATCCTCGGACTGCAGGTTGGCGGCGCGCCAGGTGAGGTTCTCCACCGCGTCGAAGAGCCGGCCGGCCACCTCGCGCGAGGACATGCGCGAGAGCTGATCCAGCGAGAAGCCGTTGGGGGCGAGCTCTCCGGCGGCGGCGGCGGCCCACTTCTCCGACGCCTTGTTGTTGCGCACGAAGGTGTTCGGACGGGCGATCTGCACCGGCGTGTAGCTGGAGGGCCGCGTCTGGGGGATGACGTCCATCTTCTTGCCAATCTGCTCGAAGATGTCGAGCACCCGGTCGAGCTGCTCGTCGGTGTGCGTGGCCATGTAGCTGGTGCGGATGAGCGCGTGGCCCGGCTCCACCGCGGGCGGAATCACGGGGTTGGCGAACACGCCCGCCTCGTGCAGCGCCTTCCAGAAGCGGAAGCACTTGACCTGGTCGCCGATGAGCACCGGCACCACCGGCGTCACCGACACGCCCGTGTCGAAGCCCATGGCGCGGAAGCCGTTGTGCATCTTCTCCGCGATGTCCATCAGGCGCGCGCGCCGCTCGGGCTCGGCCTGGATGATCTCCAGCGCCTTGAGCGCGCTCGCCACGGAGGCGGGCGTCATGGACGCGGAGAAGATGACCGAGCGCGACTTGTGGCGCATGTAGTTGATGACGTCGTGGGGGCCGGCGAGCACGCCGCCCAGCGACGCGAAGCTCTTGGAGAACGTGCCCATGACCAGGTCCGTCTCCGCCTCCAGGCCGAAGTACTCGGAGGTGCCCCGGCCCTTCTCGCCGAGCACGCCCATGGCGTGCGCGTCATCCGTCATCACCCGCGCGTTGTACTTCTTCGACAGCTCCACGATGCGCGGCAGATCGCAGATGTCGCCCTCCATGGAGAACACACCGTCGGTGACGATGATGCGCCCCGCCTTGGGCTCCTTCTCCACCGACTGCTGCAAGAGCTGCTCGAGGTGCTCCAGGTCGTTGTGGCGGTACTTGCGCTCGGTGGAGAAGGACAGGCGCACGCCGTCCACCAGCGAGGCGTGGTTCTGCCGGTCCGCGAAGACGATGTCGTGACGGCCCAGGATGGAGGCCATCGCCAGGTTCGTCTGGAAGCCCGTGGAGATGACGAGCGCCGACTCACGGTTGAGGAACTTCGCGAACTGGTGCTCCAGCTCCTCGTGCAGCGCGAGCGTGCCGTTGAGCAACCGCGAGCCCGAGCACGTGGTGCCGTAGCGCTCCACCGCCTTGATCGCCGCTTCCTTCACCCGCGGGTCCGCGCTCAGGCCCAGGTAGTTGTTCGAGCCCACCATGATGACGCGGCGGCCCTCGATCTGGACCTCGGTGGCACCAAAGGACTCCTCGATGGCGCGGAAGTACGGGTAGAGTCCCGTGGCCTTGGCGATGCGGTAGTCGTTCCAGTTGCGGCACTTGTCGAACACGTCACTCATGGCTGTCTTCTCAATCCGGGGCGCACACCGGGGCCTTGGGGTATCCGGGCCTCGCGGCGAGGGTCCTTCTCGGGGGGGGCGGCGTGGCGTCAATATTGAGTCACTTCCCAGGTGTCAAGGCATCGGCCCCTCCCACGCTCCGCCTCCTCGGAAGCCCTCGGTGCCTTCCCGCCTCGTGAGAACTCCCACCCGCGCCCCTGCTGGGCGTCCGAGTGCGCAACGGCCTGCACACCCGGACTCGATTGCCCTGGTTTCGGGGGGGCAAGCCCCGGGATTGGCTGGAAGGTCCGGAGCGGGGAAGGGGTTGGGGCTGGAATCGGGAGGTCCGTGACAGGAATCCGGAAGTTTGCTCTTTGAGGGCCTCCACTGGATTGGGGTCAAGGCTTGGCAGAGTCGCATCGACAGCGGTGGTTCGAGACCTTCCTGAAGGCGTCGCTCACGCGGCCCGGGCGGGTGCTCCTCGCGTTCACGCTCCTGGCGCTGGGAGGCGCCCTGCTGGCCGGACGCCTCGAGTTCCGGGGCTCCTTCGTGGAGCTGCTGCCGGACGAAGCACGCGAGGTGAAGGATCTCGCACGCGTGGCGCAGAAGGCCGGCGGCGACGGCTACCTGGTGGTGCGCGCCCAGGGCCTGCCGCCCGAGCAGCTGCGCGCCTTCGCCAACACGCTGGCGCGCCAGCTCGAGACGCTGCCCGAGGTGCGCTACGTGGAGCACCACTTCGACGTGGGCTTCTTCGAGGAGCGTGGCCTGTGGCTGCTGCCCATCGACAAGCTGCGCGCGTTGCGCAAGGACGCGGAGGCGCGGCTGCGCTACGAGAAGCAGAAGGCGCTCGCGGTGGACCTGCTCGACGAGCAGGACGCGCCGCCGGACTTCGAGGCGCTCGTGAAGAAGTACAGCCCCGAGGCGCCCATGCGCGAGTACCTCTCCAGCCGGGACGGCACGGAGATGTACCTCATGGTGAAGCCGGACGGCACGGCGGCCGATCTGGTGTTCGCGCAGAAGCTCGTGGATGACGTGCGGCGCGAGTCCGAGCAGCTCGCGCGCGGCACGCCCGGCGTGAAGCTCGACTACGGTGGGGCCTTCCAGGCGCGGCTGGAGGAGGACGCGGTGATGCGCGCGGACCTCACGCGCGCGGGCCTGCTCTCGGCGCTGATGGCGGTGGGCATCATCCTGCTGGCCACGCGGCGGCTGTGGGCGCTGGCCGTGGTGGGCGTGCCCGTGGTGTTCGGCGTGGCGTTCACGTTCGCCTTCGCCGAGCTGGCGATCGGCCACCTCAACATCGTCACGGGCTTCCTGGTGGCCATCCTCATCGGCCTGGGCCTGGAGTACGGCATCCACCTGTCCATGCGCTACTGGGAGGAGCGGCGCGAACTCCCGGTCTCCGAGGCGCTCTCCGCGGCCGTGCGGGGCACCTTCTCCGGCGCGCTCACCTCGGGGCTGACGAACGCGGCGGCCTTCTTCGTGCTCGTGTTCGCCCAGTTCACCGCCTTCCAGCAGTTCGGGCTGCTCGCCGGGGTGGGCGTGCTGCTGGCAGTGCTCAGCGCCTATGCCCTGGGCCCCGCGCTGCTCGTGCTCGCCGAGCGGCTGCGCCCGGGTCGTCAGCCGGCGGGGGAGCATGCCCCCGAGCCGTCCACTCAGGCCTTCGTGCCCTCCGGCAAGCGCTGGCCCACGGCGGGAGTCGCCAGCATCCTCGTGGCGGTGCTGAGCCTGGCGGCCTGGTCGCTCTACGTGGCCCCCCGCGTGGGCTTCGAGACGGACATGCGCAAGCTCAAGGGCGACTCGCCCACCGTGCGGCTGGACGAGCACATCATCGAGGAGACCGGCACATCGCTCAATCCCGCCATCCTCCTGGTGAAGGACTTGGAGGAGGCCCGGGTGGTGCAAGCGGTCATCCAGGAGGTGAAGCAGCGGCATGGCTCCGACTCGGCCATCAAGATGTCCGCGTCGCTCGGTGATCTGCTGCCCCAGGACGTGCCGGCGCACGCCGAGCAGATCGCGGCCATGCGTGCCTCGCTCGAGAAGCTGCCCGAGGACGTCCGGGCGGACTCCCGCGTGGCCGCCGTGACGAAGATGCTCGAGTCCCAGCCCTACGGGCCCGGCCAGGTGCCCGTGGAGGTGCGGCGCCGCTTCGAGGCGCTCGATGGCAAGGGCCTGTTCCTCCTGCTGCTGCCCTCGGTGTCCAACCACGACACGCGCGAGCTCGCGGCGTGGTCCTCGCAGGTGGGCGAGGTGATCGACGGGGCGAAGGCGCGGGGCGTGGATCTGGCGGTGCTGGACAGCAACCTCATCGCCGCGCGCATCTTCTCCATGGTGCGCGCCGACGGGCCCTTCATCCTCTGGTCCGCCGCGGCGGTGGTGTTCCTCGCGCTGCTCGTCAGCCTGCGCAGCTTCAAGCGCGCCTGCCTGGTGGCCGGGCCGCTGTTCCTGGGCATGCTCTGTCTGGCGGGGGGGATGTACCTCTTCGACGTCAAGCTCAACTTCATCAATGCCGTGGTGTTGCCCAACCTGCTCGCCATCGCCGTGGACAACTCGGTGCACCTCTTCCACCGCTACGAGGAGGAGGGACCGGGCTCGCTCGGCCATGTCGTGCGGCATACGGGGCTGGCGGCCGTGGTGGCCACCCTGTCCAACGCGGCGGGGTATGGGGCTTTGTTGATTTCCCACCACGCGGGCTTGAGATCGATTGGTCAGATTGCACTTCTGGGCGTCATGTGCACCTTCCTGGGCACCACGGTGTTCTTTCCGGCCCTGCTCGCGTTGCTCGAGCGACACAAGGGACGGAAGGGTGGTGGGGTCGAGGTTGGGGCGGGTCGGGTTCAGAGCCTGGAAATCGGCGCTCCCCCAGGGGAGGTGGCCGTAGAGCCAGGGGAGCGTAAATCTGCGTGAAGACAGGGACATTGGAGCGTCGCCGCGTCCTTCCGGACGCACCTGAGGTTCGGTTCAAGCCCGTCGACGTGGTCATCATCGTCGCCTGTGCATGTGCCGCCTTCCTGCTCGTGGGGCCCTACAAGTGGGCTCCTGGCGCGGCGGGTTCCGCTGTCACCTTCTTCATCTTCGCGCTCGGCCCCCTGGTGCTGCGCACCCTGGAGTCCTACTTCCCCCGCCAGCGCCTGCTCTCCTTCCTGGCCTCCTTCTGGCTCCTGCCCGTGGTGGCCCTGGGCCATGGCGCCATGTGTCCACTGGTGACCGCTGTGTCTCCCGGGCTCCAGGACGCGCAGCTCGCCACCCTGGATCAGCGCATGTTCGGCGCCCAGGTGTCGGTGGTGCTCGGCCAGCTCTCGCCGCCCTGGCTCACCGAGCTGCTGTTGCTGTGCTACTACGGCTACTTCCTGTGGCCGCTGGTGCTCGGGATGACGCTCTACTTCGCCGGCAAGCGCGAGGCCTTCGACGAGTACCTCCTGGCGCTCAGCCTCTTCTTCGCCTTCAACTTCGTGCTGTACTCGCTCGTGCCGGCCATCGGCCCGCGCTACTTCCTCTATGGCGCCTTCCCCGAGACGCTCCAGGGCCTGTGGTTCACGCCCTACCTGGAGTCGGCCATGCGCCAGCCGGGCTTCGCCAAGGACTGCTTCCCCTCGGGCCACACCGGGGCCACGCTCGTGGTGCTGGTGTACGCCCTGCGCTTCGAGCGGCGCGTCTTCCGGGTGATGTTGCTGCCGGGCCTGGGCCTCATCGCCGCGACGCTGGTGGGCCGCTTCCACTACGCCACGGACCTGATGTGCGCCGTGCCCCTGCTGCTCGGGGTGGTGGGCTTCGCCATGGCCTACACCCGTTCGATGGCGCGGCGCGGAACTGTGGAGCGCCCGGTGGGGATGGACGCTATCGTGCGCTCCTGAGCAAGGGAGCGTCACGCATGAGCAGACCGGTACTCGCGGGTAGGGTGGCCCCCCTGGGCACCACCGTCTTCACGGAGTTCAGCGCGCTGGCCCTGCAGCACGGCGCGGTCAACCTGGGGCAGGGCTTCCCGGACTTCGATGGGCCCGAGGCCGTCAAGGAAGCCGCGCGCACGGCCATCACCGAGGGCATCAACCAGTACGCCCCGGGCAGCGGCCTGCGCGCGCTGCGCATGGCCATCGCCGAGCACTCCGCGCGCTTCTACGGCCAGCAGATCGATCCGGACACCATGGTGACCGTCACCAGCGGCGCCACCGAGGCCATCCTCTGCGTGCTGCTGGGGTTGGTGGACCCGGGTGACGAGGTGGTGCTCTTCGAGCCCTTCTACGACTCGTACGACGCCAACATCGGCTTCGTCGGGGCCCGGCCGCGCTACGTGCCGCTGCGCCCCCCGGATGCCACGCATGCCACGTGGTGGTTCGATCGCGACGAGGTGCGCGCGGCGTTCGGTCCCCGCACGCGCCTGCTCATCATCAACTCGCCCCACAACCCCACCGGCAAGGTGTTCACCCGCGAGGAGCTCGAGTTCCTCGGCGGCCTGTGCGCCGAGCACGACGCGCGCGTGCTCTCCGACGAGGTGTACGAGCACATCGTCTTCAGCCCGGCGCGGCACGTGCGCGCCGCCACGCTGCCCGTGCTCGCGGATCGCACGGTGACGGTGAGCAGCGGGGGCAAGACGTTCAGCCTCACCGGCTGGAAGGTGGGGTGGTTCATCGCGCCCCCCGCGCTCAACGACGCCGTGCGGCGCGCGCACCAGTTCGTCACGTTCGCCACCGCCTCGCCCCTGCAGTTCGCCATGGCGGCGGCGCTGCGGCTGCCGGACGCGTACTTCCAGGAGCTGAGCAGCAGCTACCACGCCCGGCGCGAGCGCCTGCTCGCGGGCCTCGCGCGCGCGGGTCTCAAGGCCCACTCGCCCGAGGGCAGCTACTTCATCCTCGCGGACATCTCCGGGCAGGGGCACGGGGACGACGTGGCCTTCTGCCGCCACCTGGTGACGCACGTGGGCGTGGCCGCCATTCCGCCGAGCGTCTTCTACGGGCCCGAGCACCGGCACCTGGGACGGGGCTTCGCGCGCTTCGCCTTCTGCAAGACCGACGCGGTGCTCGACGAGGCGGCCCGCCGGCTGAAGGAAGGGCTCGCCCCGTCGCGCTGAGGGCCTCCCGCGCGCCGGGCGCTCGTCTCGCGGCTTGGGCTCTCCGGGTGCTGGCTCCAGCTTACGAAGTCCGCACCCTCCACCGGAAAGGGCGGTCCGCTCTGAGCTTCTTCGGCGAGTTGTACCTGCGCTCCACGCTGCCCTTCCTCTCCGCGGAGACGACGCAGAGGGAAGTGGCCTACCTCGAGCGCGCCTTCCGGGGCCTCGCGCTCCCGGGTCCCATCGTGGACCTGGGCTGTGGCCATGGCCGGCACGCCGCTCCGCTGAACACCCGGGGCTCCCTGGCGGGCCGCATCCTCGGCCTGGAGTTGGATGCCCTGACCCTGCGCGAGCGCCTCCCGGGCTTTCCCGTGGTGCGCGCCGATCTGCGCTCGCTTCCCTTCCGCCCCGGCTCGCTGGCCGGGGCCTACGCCTGGTACTCGACCCTGTTCGTCTTCTCCGACGAGGAGCACGTGGCGCTGCTGCGCGAGGTGGCGCGGAGTCTGCGACCGGGGGGCCTGCTGGTGTTGCACACCGTGCCGCGCGAACGCCTGGAGTCCGAGCCCCAGGCGTCCTTCTCGGGCCGCCTGCCCGACGGCAGCCACCTGGAAGAGCAGAGCCGCTTCGACGCGGTGCGTGGTCGGGACGAGGCCACCCGCCGCTTGACGCTGCCCGACGGGCGCGTGCTCTCGGGCCGGTACGCCATCCGGTACTACCGGCTCGAGGAGTTGATCCAACTGCTGGAATCCACGGGATTTTCGGTGGAGTGGATCCACGGTGGGCTGGAGGGGGAGCCGCCCTCGGAGTCCTCCCTGGATCTCATCGTGGGCGCGCGGGTGCGGCCTGGCTGACATGAGGGGCGGGAAGAGACGCGCGATAGTCTTGCGCGACGCGGCCCGGAAGATCATCTACACAGGGGGCACCCGACGCCCCAGGTGTTTGTCGGCGCCCTCCAGGAAGACGTCGAGGCGGTCGGCGGGAAGCTCGACGCAGGACATCATCCAGTGGACTCGAACCAACAACATCGCGGCCCGCGCGTCACAGGGCTTGGCAGTCTTCCGCGGCGGGTGGACCTCTACGAGGTCGGCCCGCGCGACGGCTTGCAGAACGAATTGCGCACACTTCCCACGCGCGACAAGGCGCGGCTCATCGAGGCGTTGATCGCCGCGGGCGAGAAGCGCATCGAAGTCACGTCCTTCGTCCACCCCAAGTGGATTCCCCAGCTGTCGGACGCCGAGGAGCTCCTGCGGCTGGTGGGGCGGCGCGAGGGCGTGACGTTCTCCGCCCTGGTGCCCAACCTCAAGGGCCTGGCGCGCGCGAAGGAAGCGGGGCTGGAGGAGGCGGCGATCTTCATCTCCGCGTCCGAGGCCCACTCGCACAAGAACATCAACAAGAGCATCGCCGAGGCGGTGGCCGAGGCGCGGCAGACGAGTGAAGCGGCGCTCAAGGCCGGCCTGCGGGTGCGCGGCTACCTGTCCACGGTGTGGGGCTGCCCCTACGAGGGCGAGGTGCCCGTCTCGCGCGTGGTGGAGATCAGCCGGGCGCTCATCTCCGACGGCATCTACCAGTTGAGCCTCGGGGACACGATCGGCGTGGGCACGCCCCGGCAGACGGAGACGATCCTCTCCGCGCTGCTCGAGCACCTGCCGGTGGAGAGCCTGGCGCTGCACCTGCACGACACGCGTGGCACGGCCCTGGCCAACGCACTGGTGGGGTTGCAGATGGGCGTGACGACGTTCGACGCCAGCATCGGTGGACTGGGCGGCTGCCCCTATGCCCCCGGCGCGGCGGGCAACCTCGCCACCGAGGACATCGTCTACATGCTGCACGGCATGGGCGTGGAGACGGGCATCAACCTGGATCGCCTCGTCGAGGCGGGCATGGTCGCCCAGGAGCTCATCGGCCGGAAGCTCGCGGGGAAGTTCCTCCAGGCCGCGCTCGGCGAGCGCGAGAAGAAGGCGAGCCGCCGGGCACGCAGCCCGGCCTGACGCTCGGCCTTCCGCTCGGACTACTGCACGGTTCCGGCCGCGCTGCCCGCGGACAGGGTGCCGCGCTCGGACTTCTCCACCGGGGAGGCCGCGTGCGCGGGCATCTCCATGGGGGCGGGCTCCTTCGTCTCGACGGGCTGCAGCGCCGGCGCGGGCTCCGTGGCCACGGGGGGCTCCTGCGCGCTCAGCACGGCGGGCTCGCTGGGGGGCGGGGTGGACTCGGCGGCAACGGGCGTGGGCTCGACCGGAGCGGGCGTGGGCTCGGCGGCGGCCGTGGCCGTCCCGGTGGGGCTGGCCGAGGGCGCGGGCTCGGCGGGGGCCACGGCCGTCTCGACAGGAGCGGGGGCGGGCGCGGGCGTGCTGGCCACGGCGGGGGCCTCCGGGGCGAGCTCCGGCGGCAGCTTGCGCGGCGGGACGATGACGGGGGGCGGCACGGGGCAGCGGGTGCAGGGGCCGCGCAGGGGCACCGCGAGCACCTGGCCGATCCGCAAGAAGGTGCCGCGCATCCGGCTGGCCTTCTTGATGGCCTGCACGCCGGAGCCGTAGCGCAGGGCGATGCCGCCGAGCGTGTCACCCGAGCGCACCCGGTGCATCACCATGTTCTGATCCGGCTGGAGCGCGAGCAGCGGGGCGATGCGCCAGCCCAGCTCCTGGGCGCGCGGGTTGTAGAAGCGCACGTGGAAGTGATCGCGGTGGCCGCGCGCGTGCTTGATGAGGGCCGAGTCGCCGAAGAGCGAGGAGACCCACTTCGGGTCCTCGCCCTTGCTCAGGGCGTACTCGCGCAGGACCTTCTGCACGCGCTTGTCCACGAGGATCATCTGCACGTCGGTGTGCTGGATGAGCGACTTGATGAGCGCCCAGTTGAGCTCGAGATCAATGTACTTCTCGCGCTCGCGCGCCCGGATGGGATCCACCGTGGGGTAGTAGAAGCCGAGGTCCACGTCGCGGCCGGACTGGTGGCTCTTATGCGGGCGCAGATAGCCGCCGTCGCGGGAGCTGATCTGATTGACCCGGAGGGCGGGAGCCTTGGGGTAGGCGGCGCGGACCTCGCGGATGGCGCGGGTGGTGTAGTCGATCGTCTCCTGGGTGGCCCACGCCAGCTCGGGCGACACGACGATCCACGCATCCCCTCGCGGGAACTGGACCGAGTTCACCATCCGGCCGCTGTGCACGAAGCCCACCGAGATGGAGCCGAGCTCCTTGGGCTGCTTCTTCCACATCTCCGTGAGCGCGTCGTCCGAGTACTCGGCCGTGTAGAAGGGCCCCGAGGGCATCGAGGCGTCCGTGCTCGTCTCGGTCTCCTCCTCGCCCTCCGCGCCCTCGGAGGCGTCCGCCGACTCGTCGTCCTCCTCTTCCTCCACCTCGGCGCTCGGGGCGGCCGGGGAGGGCGCCACGGCGAGGGCCTCGGCCGGGGTGCTCGTCGCCGGGAGCGCCTCGGACGAGGAGGGCACCGTGGGAGCCGTGGCCCCGGCTGGCGGCGGGCCTTCCGAGGAGGCGGTCGTCACCGGGGGGGCGGGGACGGTGGACGCGACATGCGCGGTGCAACCCGCGCACAGCAACAGGACTATCCAGGATGGGGAACGCACTGAGTCACAGCATCGCCTGAAATTCCTGGTCCACCAAACAAAGGATCCAACCTGGCAGTACAGCAGGCGAGCAGGCGGGAAGGACCCGAGGGGTAGGCAGGCCGCGCCGGGGGGCGCGGCCGGTCGGGCTCTCGGACCCGCCGGGACCGGGCCTCAGGCCCCCTGGAACCTGCGGTAGCGGGAGACGACGGCCATGTACACCGCGTAGGCCACGAGTCCCGCGGCGGCCAGGGTCAGCAACACGTCCCCGTAGGGCTGGCTCGCCAGCGTCGCCAGGGTTCCATCCAGCCCCCGGGCCTCGCTCGGGTTGGAGCGCAGCGCCGCGAGCAGGAAGAAGACGCCCATCATCAGGAACACGACGCCCCGGGCGGCGATGCCTCCCTTGCACACGCGCATCGCCCAGCGCTCCTGCGAGGCGTTCAAATCCCGCAGGCTCAGCTTGCGGCGGAACTTCTCCGTCCACGCCTTGTAGAGCTGCGACACCCCCATGCCCGCGATCACCAGCCCGACCACCGCCACGAGCGCCTGGCCGAACGGCTCCGACAGCAGCTTCGCCGTCCACGACTGCATGCTCTGGTCCCCATGCTGTCCCGCGCCGCCGCGGCCCAGCACCAGCCGGAAGGCCGCCACCGCCAGCGAGGCGTGAATCACCGCGCTCACCCCATAGGCCGCTCGGACCACGAGCCCCTTGGTCCCCGTGCCCTTTCCATCCGGATCCATCCACGCCTGCACCACCCGCCACAGCACGTAGCCCAGGAGGCCCACGGCCACCACCGCCAGCAGCGCCGTGCCCCACGTGCCGCGCGCCAGCGAGGCCAGCGCCCCGCGCGTGTCCGTCATCTCTCCGCCCTGGCCAAAGGCCACCTGCAGCGCCAGCACTCCAACCACGGCGTACACCACGCCCTTGGCCAGGTAGCCCATGCGCGCCAGCGGCACCAGCCAGGGGTGATGCAGCGCCTTCGCGCCCAGTCGATCTCCCTGGTTCTTCAGCTCCACGGCTTTGCGGCCCAGTTCGTTCATCCCCGTTCCCCCTCATGCCCGGAAGTGCGCGGAGTCATCGCCCGGGCGTCCGTGCCGGAAGGTAGGCACCCGGCGCGGAATGTCTCGGCGAGCGCACGCCCGGCGGCGTCCAGACCAGCCAGCCGAGCGCGTGAGGATGTAGAGATCCGCTCTGGCCAAACCTCGGCCACGGGGTGATCTCCAGAGTAGAGGAGGGACGAACACCGATCCTTGAAGCCTCTCCCTCCTCATGCTGGACTGACGGAGCAAGCCCCCTCACTCCCTTGCCAGCCGGTGATCCCCATGAAGAACTACGATGCTCTCGCGCCCTTCCAGGTCCTCGGCGCCAACATCCAGAACATCCTCGATGCCTTCGGTGCCTTCTCCGTGCTCGCGGGCAAGATCATGCTCGACGAGCAGCTCGGCACCCAGGCCGCGGACGGCTCCATCCTGTTCGATCCGGAGAAGTGGTATCCGCTCGCCAACAACCTGCGGGCGATCGAGCGGATCCAGAACGAGTACGGCAGCATCGTCATCCGCCAGATGAGCGCGGCCCTGCTGCGCAACGCGAAGTTCCCGCCCTCCGTGAGGGACATCGAGAGCGGACTGGCCTCCATCGACATCGCCTACCATCTCAACCACGCCAAGAACGGCGTGCCCCTGTTCAACCCGACGACGGGCCAGATGGGCGAGGGCATTGGCCACTTCGCGTGCAAGCCCGTCGCGGGGAAGAAGCAGATCATCTGTGAGACGAACACGCCCTACTCGTGCGTCTTCGATCAGGGTCTGGTGCTGGCCATGTCCCATCGCTTCCAGCCCACGGCCACCCTGGTGCACCAGAACCCCACGCAGTGCCGCAACAGCGGCTTCCCCTCCTGCTCCTACTCGGTGACCTGGAAGTAGGGCGCGAGGGGCTCACATGGTGGCGGTGGACCAGGAGACCTCGGCCCACTTGCCCATGCCGGACATGTCCCGGTGGAAGTTGCCCGTCCACAGGGCGTACTCGAGCAGCTCGTCGAACATGCCCTGGAAGAGCGTGTACACCTCGTCCACCGCGTCCAGGGCCGCCGAGAGCTGCTCCTCGGTCAGCTCGTGGCGGGTCATCATCTCCTCCACCGTGTCGCTGGTGAGGGTGTGGTTGGCCTCCATCATGTCGTGCGTCTTGCCGAAGTAGTGCAGCTTCCTGCCCGTCTGCGCCTCGAAGTCCTCCGCCGCCTTGCAGAAGGCGTCGAACGCCACGTCGGCGGTGCCCTCCACCGCCTCGACGATGAGGAAGCGGATGCGCGGATCCGGGTGGCGCGTCACCAGGCTCGTCAGCTCGTACGCCAGCATCCGCGTGTGCCGGCAGTGCTTGCCCCAGAGCATCTTCAGCACGCTGCCCAGGTCCATCGTCGTGTTCATGTTCAGCGTGCGCAGGTCCTTCACGTACATCCGCCAGTGCTCATCCTCCTCGCGGCTGTGCACGTTGAGCATCTGCTGAACCGGATCCTCCGAGCTGTCATCCCGGATGACGTACTTGTTGAGATCCATGAAGGCCATCGCGAAGGGCGCCAGACACGGCACGAAGGCGAAGCGTTCGCGCGCCTCGATCGACGAGTCCTCGATGAAGCTGAGGAATGAGGACCGGGACAGCTCCTGCTTCTTCTTCTCGATGTAATTCAAGACACGCTTCATGGCCTTCTCCTCGTAAGGAAAAAGTGGAATTCGGCTCTTGAGGGTGGGTCACTTCTCACCCCCAGCCCTCATTCGCGTGTGTGAAAAATTACCCCGGGATTTCATGGAAGTCAAAAGTCTACAGGGCAGAAAGAATGGTTTCTCGCGCGTTTGCCTCGGAAGGGTCACCCATTCGTCACATGAAAACGTGCACGAGCCAAAGAAAAACCGGCCCTGGGTCGGAAGTGACTCATCTGGTGGGTTTGACCCAGGCCAGACCCGGGAAAGCCCGCACGTGCGCGGCGCGTCCCCCCTCTGGAAACGGAGGAGGGCGCCGGGCCCAGGCGCGGAGCGTGTGGGGGGAAGGGGCGCGACTACTGCCGGGACAGCCGGTTCAGGGAGGTGGGCTCCACCGCCGAGTCCTCGTCGAAGCGGGTCGCGACGGTGTACTCCCCCTCGGGGGTCGCCTGGCAGCGCAACACGTACAGCGTCGTCCGGGGAACGCCCAGCAGGGGAATGCTCGCCTCGAGCACGTCGCCCATCTCCAGGGGCACGGACATGAGCAACAGGCAGCCGCCTTCCGAGGCGTTGATGACGTGGGCCGCCAGTTGCGCGCCGTCCCGGTGCAGCGTGATGGGCAGCCTCAGGGGGTAGCGCTGATGCCGACGGCGTTCATCCTCGTGGGACACGGGTTGCGCTCCTCTCGACCATGGGCAGCCTGACCAGGAGTGAATCTAGCACGTCCCCTCATCCGGTCGCGGCCCGCTGAATCGCTTCACGGAACACGCTCTCTGGCTGGGCTCCCGACACGGCGAAGCGGCCGTCGAAGACGAAGAAGGGGACGCCGCGGATGCCCCGCTGGTGGGCCTCGTCCGACTCGCGCTGGGTGAGCTCGAACTCGCGCGGGTCCTCGAGCAGGCGCGTGGCCTCCTCGTCCGAGAAGCCGTGCGCGACGGCCAGGCGCCGCAGCTCCACCGGGTCGGCGATGTTGCGGCCCTCGAGGAAATGCGCGCCGAAGAGCGCTCGGGCGAGCGCCTTCTGGGTGCCCTTGGGTCCCGCGTGCCGCAAGAGCGTGTGGGCCCACTGGGTGGGGTAGGTGAGGGGCTGCCGGGACAGCTCCAGGGGAATGCCACTCTCCCGCGCGGCGGACTCGACCCGCTCGAACATCGCCTGGGGATCCACGCCGTACTTCGCGCGCAGTTCCTCGTGGAGATTGCTCCCGGTGCGGGGCGTGTCGGACCGGAGCAGGAAGGCATGGTGCTCCACCCGGGCCGTGGCGGCCATGCCGAGCGAGTCGAGCGCACGCTCGAGCCGCTCCGTGCCGATGAAGCACCACGGGCAGACGATGTCGGAGAACACGTCGATCTTCATGGGGCCATCCTGTGGGCGCCCGGGGATTGACGCAACACGTTGTCGCGCTCCCTCGGCCGCCTCCCCAGAGCCCCATTGCCCCGCCGCGAAGTTGGGCCTATGGGAGAGGCCTACCCAGCGAGGACGCCGCATGTCGCAAGTGCCTCTTCACATCGCCACGGACTTCCCAGCCCCCTCGGTGGACGACTGGCGCCGGCTCGTGGACAAGGACCTGAAGGGCAAGCCCTTCACGTCGCTCCAGTCATCGCTCGAGGGGGGCCTGTCGCTGCGGCCCCTCTACACGCCAGAGGACGCGGCTGGCGCCCCTCCGCCCGAGCCTCCCGGGGTCGCCCCCTATGTGCGCGGCACCCAGCCGCTCGGCCTCACCGAGGGCGGCTGGCTCGTCTGCCAGGAGTACTCCGAGCCGGACGTGGCGCTCGCCTCCGAGGCCATCCGCGTGGACCTGGAGCGCGGAGCCCTCGGCGTGTGGTTGTGCCTCGGCGAGTCGCGGGGCATCCGCGTGGCGGAGCAGGCCTCCCTGGAGCGGCTGCTCGCCCATGTCCCGCTCGACAGGACGCCCGTGTACCTCGAGCCGGAGGCGAGGCCGCTGTCCTTCGCACACCTGCTGTTGCAGGCCGCGGACAAGGCCCGGGTGCCGCGCGAGAAGCTTCGCGGCTGCCTCGGCCTCGATCCGCTCGGCGCCCTGGCGCGCACGAATGCGCTGGCCGCGACGCCTGGAGTGGAGTGGGACGCCGAGGCGGTGTCCCTCCTCCAGTCGCTGCGCCAGGAGGCGCCGGGCCTGCGCGCGCTGCTCGTCTCGACGCGCCCCTACGCCGACGCGGGCGCCACGTCCGTGCACGAGCTGGCGTGGGCCATCGCCACGGGCGTGGAGTACCTGCGGACGCTGGAGCGCGCGGGGGTGCCCCCCGAGGATTCGGCGCGCTCCCTCCAGTTCGCCCTGTCCGTCGGGGGCCAGTTCTTCCCGGAGATCGCCAAATTGCGCGCGGCGCGGCTGCTGTGGTCCAAGGTCGTCGCCGCCTCGGGGGGCTCGCCCGAGGCGCAGGCCATGGTGCTGCACGCGCGCACCGCGAGCGCCACCAAGACCCAGAGGGATCCGTGGGTGAACATCCTGCGCGCCACCGCCGAGTCATTCGCCGCCGTGGTGGGCGGCGCGGACAGCGTGAGCACCTCGCCCTTCGACGAGGCGCTCGGGACGCCGGACGCGGGCGCTCGCCGGCTCGCGCGCAACACGCAGCTCATCCTGCGTGACGAGTCGAGCCTCAACCGGGTGGCGGACCCCGCTGGGGGCAGCTACTACCTCGAGCAGCTCACCGGGGAGTTCGCCCGCGCGGCCTGGGCGGAGCTGCGGCGCATCGAGGCGCTGGGCGGAATGGCCCGGGCGCTGGCCACGGGGGAGGTGGAGCGGGTGCTCGCCGAGACGCGCGCCGCGCGGGACAAGGCCGTGCGCACGCGCCGCCTGCCCGTCGTGGGCGTGAGCGAGTTCCCCCACCTGGGCGAGACGCCCGTGCGCCGCGAGGCCCGTCCGTCCTCTCCGGGCAACCCGTCGCTGCGCCCCACGCGGGTGGCCGAGACGTTCGAGGCGCTGCGGGACGCGAGCGACCGGTACCTCCTCACGCACGGCGTGCGGCCGCGCGCCTTCATGGCCAACCTGGGCACGGTGGCCGAGCACACCACGCGCTCGACGTGGATCGTCAACGCTCTGGCCGTCGGCGGCATCGAGGCCCAGGAGCACCACGGCTTCGCGGACGCGGCCGCCGCGGCGGAGCTCTTCGCCAGCTCTGGCGCCGCGCTCGCGGTCATCTCCGGTCCGGACGCGCTCTACCCGGAATGGGTGCCCGCGCTGTGCGCCGCGCTCAAGGCCCGAGGGGCCCAGGTGGTGGCGGTCGCGGGCCGTCCCGGGGATCACGAGGCCGCGTTCCGCGCGGCGGGCGTGGAACTCTTCATCTACGCGGGGGCGGACCTGATCGCGCTCCTGTCTTCACTGCACCAGCAGCTCGGAGTGGCCTGATGCGCACCCACGTCCCGGACTTCTCTGGCATCGACTTCGACGCTCCTGAAACGCGCCCCTCCGAGTCCGTGCTCGAGGCCCAGCGCCAGCACGCGCGCGAGGCCACCCGCGGCGCCGAGCCCTGGCTCACGCCCGAGGGCCTGCCGCTC
The DNA here is from genome assembly GCF_044360685.1 of Cystobacter fuscus. Lineage (GTDB taxonomy): Bacteria > Myxococcota > Myxococcia > Myxococcales > Myxococcaceae > Cystobacter > Cystobacter fuscus_C. Next base: position 5,857,276 of record NZ_CP043491.1, read on the forward strand.
AAGCCCGTCTTCACTCCCGAGGATCTGCGGGACGTGGAGCACCTGGGCTCGCTGCCGGGCCTGCCGCCCTTCGTGCGCGGTCCGTACTCCACCATGTACGTGCAGCAGCCGTGGACGGTGCGTCAGTACGCCGGCTTCTCCACGGCCGAGGCCTCCAATGCCTTCTACCGCCGCAACCTCGCGGCCGGACAGAAGGGGTTGTCCATCGCGTTCGACCTGGCCACGCACCGCGGCTATGACAGCGACCATCCGCGCGTGGCGGGCGACGTGGGCATGGCGGGCGTGGCCATCGACTCCATCAAGGACATGCGCATCCTGTTCGATCGCATCCCGCTCGATCAGATGAGCGTGTCGATGACGATGAACGGGGCGGTGCTCCCGGTGCTCGCGCTCTACGTGGTGGCGGCCGAGGAGCAGGGGGTGAAGCCCGAGCAGCTCAGCGGGACCATCCAGAACGACATCCTCAAGGAGTTCATGGTCCGCAACACGTACATCTACCCGCCGGGCCCGTCGATGCGCATCATCGGCGACATCTTCCGCTTCACCGCGGAGCGGATGCCGCGCTTCAACAGCATCAGCATCAGCGGCTATCACATGCAGGAAGCGGGAGCGACGCAGGACCTGGAGCTCGGCTACACGCTCGCGGACGGCGTGGAGTACGTGCGCACGGGGCTCGCGGCGGGCCTGAGCGTGGATGCGTTCGCGCCCCGGTTGTCGTTCTTCTGGGCCATCGGCATGAACTTCTTCATGGAGGTGGCCAAGATGCGCGCGGCCCGGATGATCTGGGCCAAGCTCATCAAGGGCTTCTCGCCCAAGAGCGACAAGAGCCTCGCGCTGCGCACCCACTGCCAGACGTCCGGCTGGAGCCTCACCGCCCAGGACGTGTTCAACAACGTGGTGCGCACGTGCGTGGAGGCCATGGCCGCCACCCAGGGCCACACCCAGAGCCTGCACACCAACTCGCTCGACGAGGCCATTGCGCTGCCCACCGACTTCAGCGCCCGCATCGCGCGCAACACCCAGCTCTACCTCCAGCTCGAGAGCGGCACCACGCGCGTCATCGACCCGTGGGGCGGCAGCTACTACGTGGAGCGCCTCACCCATGAGCTCGCCCAGAAGGCGTGGGCGCACATCCAGGAAGTCGAGGCGCTCGGTGGCATGACCAAGGCCATCGAAGCGGGGCTGCCCAAGCTGCGCATCGAGGAGGCGGCGGCGCGCACCCAGGCGCGCATCGACTCGGGCCGGCAGGCCATCATCGGCGTGAACAAGTACCCGCCCGAACACGAGGACAAGCTCGAGATCCTCAAGGTGGACAACTCGGCGGTGCGCGAGGCGCAGATCGCCCGGCTGCGCGAGCTGCGCGCGGAGCGCGACGCGGACGAGGTGCGCCGGCGGCTCGACGCGCTCACCGTGGCCGCGGACCGGCGCGAGGGCAACCTGCTCGCGCTCGCCATCGACGCGGCGCGGGCCAAGGCCACGGTGGGGGAAATCAGTGACGCGCTCGAGAAGGTCTTCGGACGCTACGAGGCCACGGCGCGCGGTGTGACGGGGGTGTACGCGAGCGAGGCGGGCAAGGACGCCCAGGGCATCACCGAGGCACGGGCCCGGGCCGACGCCTTCCTCGCGCGCTTCGGCCGGCGTCCGCGCATCCTCATCGCGAAGATGGGTCAGGACGGCCACGACCGCGGCCAGAAGGTCATCGCCACGGCGTTCGCGGACCTGGGCTTCGACGTGGACATCGGGCCGCTGTTCCAGACGCCCGAGGAGTCGGCGCGCCAGGCCGTGGAGAACGACGTGCACATCGTGGGCGCCAGCTCGCTCGCCGCGGGCCACCTCACGCTCGTGCCCCAGCTCCGGCAGGCGCTCGCGGCACTGGGCCGCGAGGACATCATGATCGTCGTGGGTGGCGTCATCCCCGTGCAGGACTACGACGCGCTGCGCGCCGCGGGGGCCTCGGCCATCTTCGGCCCCGGTACCGTCATCGCCAAGGCGGCCATCGAGCTGCTCGACAAGCTGACCGCCTCGCTGGGGGAGGAGTGAAGCCCCTCACGGCGGACACCTACGTGGAGGGCGTGCGCTCGGGGGACCGCGCCGTGCTCGCCCGCGCCATCACCCTGGTGGAAAGCGAGCACCCGCGTCATGCGGCGCTCGCGCAGGAGGTGCTCGCGCGGCTGCTGCCCCACACGGGAGGCAGCCGGCGCGTGGGCATCAGCGGCGTGCCGGGCGTGGGCAAGAGCACGTTCATCGACGCCCTGGGCATGCACCTGGTGGGGGAGGGCAGGCGCGTCGCGGTGCTCGCCATCGATCCCTCCAGCACCGTCACCGGGGGCAGCATCCTGGGCGACAAGACGCGCATGGCCCGGCTGTCGCGCGAACCCTCGGCGTACATCCGCCCGAGCCCCTCGAGTGGCACCCTGGGAGGCGTGGCGCGCAAGACGCGCGAGACGTTGCTCCTGTGCGAGGCCGCCGGCTTCGACGTGGTGCTGGTGGAGACGGTGGGGGTGGGGCAATCGGAGACAGTCGTCACGGACCTGGTGGACTTCTACCTGGTGCTCATGCTCGCTGGCGCGGGCGACGAGCTGCAGGGCATCAAACGCGGCATCCTGGAAGTGGCGGACATGGTCGCCATCAACAAGGCGGATGGGGACAACGCGCCCCGGGCCACGCGGGCCCAGGCCCAGTACCGCGCCGCCTTGCACCTCATGCGCGCGGGCGCCGAGCCCGAGGTCCTCACGTGCAGCGCCCTGGAGGGCACGGGCATCGCCGCGCTGTGGTCCTCCATCGAGACGCACCTCGGCACCCGCTCGGCGTCCGGGGAGCTCGCGCGCCGCCGGCGGGCCCAGCAGGTGGACTGGATGTGGGCGATGATCCAGGACGGACTGCGAGCGGCCCTGCGGGCGCACCCCGAGGTGGCCGCCCTGATTCCCACCCTGGAGCCCAAGGTGCGCGAGGGACTTGTCACCCCGACATCCGCCGCACTGCGCGTGTTGGATTGTTTCCTGCCGAAACCGCCAGCATGACGGGCCGCGTCGCGGCCCGGACGCCCGGTTCAATCGCTTGCTCCGGCCCTGGGCGCGCTCTAAGTGTACGAGCGTGAGAAACGTTCAACTGACTCCCGTTCCCAGCCCCTACAAGCCACGTTTCCACGTGCGGATCGTGACGGCGGCTTCGCTCTTCGATGGACACGACGCGGCCATCAACGTGATGCGCCGCCTCATGCAGTCCTCGGGCGCGGAAATCATCCACCTGGGTCACAACCGCTCGGTGGCGGAGATCGTCGACTGCGCCATCCAGGAGGATGCCCAGGGCATCGCCATCACCTCCTACCAGGGCGGGCACGTCGAGTTCTTCAAGTACATGATCGATCTGCTGCGCGAGCGCGGCGCGAACATCAAGGTGTTCGGCGGCGGCGGTGGCACCATCCTCCCGGCGGAGATCGAGGAGCTCCACCAGTACGGCGTGTCGCGCATCTACTCGCCGGACGACGGCCGCGCCATGGGCCTGCAGGGGATGATCGACGACCTCATCTCCCAATGTGACTTCGAGAAGCGCTCCGCGGACTTCAAGCCCCTGCTCGAGTCGCCGGCCTCGCGCGATCCCGCGAAGCTCGCCTCGCTCATCACCATCGCGGAGAACTTCCCCACCGTGGGCGAGCAGCTTCGGGGAGCCCTCGCCCAGCTCGTCGAGAAGGGCCCGCGCGTCCCCGTGCTCGGCATCACCGGCACCGGCGGCGCGGGCAAGTCGAGCCTCGTCGACGAGCTCGTGCGGCGCTTCCTCGCCGACTTCCCGGACAAGACGCTCGCGGTGCTCTCCGTGGATCCGTCCAAGCGCAAGTCCGGCGGCGCGCTGCTCGGCGATCGCATCCGCATGAACGCCATCGACCATCCGCGCGTGTATATGCGCTCGATGGCCACGCGCCAGAGCAACCTCGCCCTGTCCAAACACGTGGGCGACTCGATCGAGATCTGCAAGGCCGCCGGGTTCGATCTCATCGTGGTGGAGACCTCGGGCATCGGCCAGTCCGACACGGAGATCACCGAGCACTCGGACGTGTCGCTCTACGTGATGACGGCCGAGTACGGCGCCGCGACGCAGCTCGAGAAGATCGACATGCTCGACTTCGCCGACGTCATCGCCATCAACAAGTTCGACAAGCGCGGCTCGCTCGACGCGCTGCGCGACGTGCGCAAGCAGTGGAAGCGCAACCACAACGCCTTCTCCACGCCCGACGAGGCCTTGCCCGTCTACGGCACCATCGCCTCGCAGTTCAACGACCCGGGCATGAACCAGCTCTACCGGGCCATCGTCGATACCATCTCCAAGCGCACCGGGGCGCCGCTCCAGTCGAGCTTCCAGCTCACCCCGGGCATGAGCGAGAAGAAGTGGATCATCCCCCCCGAGCGCACCCGCTACCTCGCGGAGATCGTCGAGACGTGCGAGTCGTATGACCAGTTCGTCCGCTCGCAGGCGGCGATCGCCCGGCGGATGTACCAGTTGCACGGCACCATCGAGGCGCTGCGCAACAACGTGGGTAAGAAGCGCCTGGAGATCGTCGAGCCCAAGGACGCCTCGGACGTGGTGCAGGTCACCGAGCGCGTGGAAGGGGAGCCGGCCTACCTGGGCGAGCTGGTGGAGCTCTACCGCGATCTGGAGTCGCGCCTGCACACGGACTGCCGGCGGCTGCTCGGCGAGTGGCCCGCGACGAAGCGCCGCTACGCGGCGTCCAAGTACCAGTTCCAGGTGCGCGACAAGGTCATCGAGCTGGATCTCTACACCGAGTCGCTCTCGCACCTGCGCATCCCGAAGATCGCGCTGCCGCGCTACGAGGACTGGGGCGACATCCTCACGTGGCTCCTGCGCGAGAACGCCCCGGGCGCCTTCCCGTTCACCGCGGGCGTCTTCCCCCTCAAGCGAGAGAACGAGGACCCCGCGCGCATGTTCGCCGGCGAGGGCGGTCCCGAGCGCACCAACAAGCGCTTCCACTACGTCTCGCGCGGGCTGCCCGCCAAGCGCCTGTCCACGGCGTTCGACTCCGTCACCCTCTACGGCGAGGACCCGGATCCCCGGCCGGACATCTACGGCAAGGTTGGCAACTCGGGCGTGTCGATCGCCAACGTGGACGACGCCAAGAAGCTCTACTCGGGCTTCGATCTGGCGGACCCGTCCACGTCCGTGTCCATGACCATCAACGGCCCGGCGCCCATGCTGCTCGGGTTCTTCCTCAACGCCGCGGTGGATCAGCAGTGCGAGAAGTGGATCCGCGCCCAGGGTCTGGTGGGGGAGATCGACAAGAAGATCGACGCCCTCTACCAGGAGCGCGGGCTGCCCCGGCCCCGCTACCAGGGCGAGCTGCCCCAGGGCAATGACGGGCTCGGCCTGCTCTTGCTCGGCGTGTCCGGTGACGAGGTGCTGCCACGCAACGTGTACGAGCGCATCCGTGCGTCCACGTTGCAGTCCGTGCGCGGCACCGTGCAGGCCGACATCCTCAAGGAGGACCAGGCGCAGAACACCTGCATCTTCTCGACGGAGTTCGCCCTGCGGCTCATGGGCGACATCCAGCAGTACTTCATCGACAAGAAGGTGCGGAACTTCTACTCGGTGTCCATTTCGGGCTACCACATCGCCGAGGCCGGGGCGAACCCCATCTCCCAGCTCGCCTTCACGCTGGCCAATGGCTTCACCTTCGTCGAGTACTACCTGTCGCGCGGGATGCACATCGACGACTTCGCGCCCAACCTGTCGTTCTTCTTCTCCAACGGCATGGATCCCGAGTACTCGGTGCTCGGGCGCGTGGCCCGCCGCATCTGGGCCAAGGCGATGCGCGACAAGTACGGCGGCAATGACCGCTCGCAGAAGCTCAAGTACCACATCCAGACGTCTGGCCGGAGCCTCCACGCCCAGGAGATCGCCTTCAACGACATCCGCACCACGTTGCAGGCCCTGCTCGCGCTCAACGACAACTGCAATTCCTTGCACACCAACGCCTATGACGAGGCCATCACCACGCCCACCGAGGAGAGCGTGCGGCGCGCGCTCGCCATCCAGCTCGTCATCAACAAGGAATTCGGTCTGTCCAAGAACGAGAACCCCAACCAGGGCTCCTTCATCATCGAGGAGCTGACGGACCTGGTGGAGGCCGCCGTGCTCACCGAGTTCCGCTCCATCTCCGAGCGGGGCGGGGTGCTCGGGGCGATGGAGCGCATGTACCAGCGCTCGAAGATCCAGGAGGAGTCGCTCTACTACGAGACCCTCAAGCATGACGGCACGCTGCCCATCATCGGCGTGAACACCTTCCTGGATCCCAAGGGCTCGCCCACCGTGACGCCGCCCGAGGTCATCCGCGCCAACCGCGAGGAGAAGGATTACGCCATCGCCTCGCGCGATGCCTTCCGCAAGCGCAACGAGCAGGTGGCTCCCCAGGCACTCGAGGCCGTGCGGCGCGCCGCGCTCGACAATGGCAACATCTTCACCGCGCTGATGGACGCCTGTAAGGTCTGCACGCTCGGGCAGATCTCCCGCACGCTGTACGAGGTGGGCGGGCAGTACCGGCGCAACATGTAGTGCCCGCGAGGGCGGGACGGGGCGCGCGGAGTCACCCCCGCGGGCCCGCCCTCGCCGCGGCGCGGTGGACTCGCCCGCTGGGAGAAAAGCTCTCGGCGGTAGAGAAAAAAGCACGTCCCCAGGCAACCCGGGCCCATCCGCTCACGAGAATGTCTCAGCGGATGGGAAATGGGGAACCCTCCGTGCCTCGCGGCGAACCCTCCCCACGAGGGGTTGGACATGAGCAGCTACCGGATTCGCTCGGGTGACACGTTGAGCGGCATCGCCCGGCGCTACGGCACCACCGTGGACGCCCTGGCCAACGCCAACAACATCCGGGATCCGAACAAGATCACCGCGGGGAGCCGGTTGGACATTCCCAGCCAGCGGGCGCCCGCCACGAGCCCCCGGGTTCCGCCACCGCCTCCGCGTCCGCCCGCTCAGGCCCCGATCCCCGCGCCGCGCCCTCAGCATCGGGCCGACACCTTCACGCCCGGGCCGCAGCAGACCCCGCAGGCCAGCGCCGAGCGGACCTGGAGCGATCCGAACAATCCCGGCAAGACCTATGCGAGCCGCGATGGCGTGCCGCGCTTCAGCCAGGGGGACACGGACTGGGCGGGCTCCCGGCTGGGTGGGGCGGGCGAGGTGGGCGCGAGCAGCCGTGACAGCATCCAGCAACAGGGCTGCGCCATCACCGCCAGCGCCATGGCGGTCAGCGCCCTGAGCGGCCAGACCATCACGCCCACGCAGATGGATTCCTACCTGGACCGCTCCGGCGGCTACAGCGGCAACAGCGTGGACTTCACCCGCGTGGGCGGAGCCGCCAACACCCAGCCGCCCATCGTCCCCTCGCGCATCAGAGGGAGCCTCACGCCCGAGGGCATCGACCAGCAGCTCGACGCCGGACGTCCCGTGCTGGTGGGCGTGAACTACCGCACCACCAACACCGAGAAACCGGACCACTGGCTGACCGTCACGGGGCGCAACTCGGACGGCAGCTACCGGGCCATCGATCCGAACGGGGGCGGCGAGCTCACCCTGCACCGGGAAGGCAATCAACTGACGGCCTCGCGAGTCGAGGGGGCCCGCCACGACTACCGCTTCAGCGGCCAGGGCGTGACGTTCTCCGGCGGCAACCCGGTGCGCCCCCAGGGCCAGGACGCGGTCGCGCAGGCCAGCCCCGAGGATCTCACGCCCACCGAGCTGGCGCCCGCGGAGGCCGCCGCCGCCACCGGGGGCAATGCCGTCCTGGGCCAGCTCCAGACGCGCGGGGCCTCGGCTCGCACGGCCGGGCAGGATCGCGTGCCCGAGGGCGTCGAGGGCTCCCACCAGATGGCGGAGAGCGACCGCGCGCGCCTGGAGCGCTTCCAGGACACCTTCCAGCAGGTGGGCAACGAGTACGGTCTGCCTCCCGCGCTGCTGGCCGCGATCGCCAGCCGCGAGTCCCGTGGCGGCAATGCCCTGAACCCGGATGGCACCGCGAAGTACGATCCCAACGGCTACGGGCTGATGCAGATCGACGCCAAGCACAACCCCGAACTCGTCCGGGGTGGGCCCTACAGCCGGGAGCACGTCGCCGCCGCCGCCGGGCTGCTGCGCGACAACCTGCGGACCATCCAGAGCGAGCACCCGGACTGGAGCCCCGCCGAGCAGCTTCGTGGCGCGGTGGCCGCGTACAACATGGGGACCGACGACGTGCGGACCGTGGCGAACATGGATGTCGGCTCCACCGGGGGCGACTACTCGTCCGACGTGTGGGCCCGCGCCCAGTACCTGGCCTCGCGCGGTTTCTAGGCGCGCTGCTTGGGGCCCGGGGCAGGGGAGGTGGGCGGTGCCTCCCCCGGGTTCAGCAGCAGGGCCCGCGCGGCCGCGAGCAGCTCGTCCGACAGCGGCTGCGAGGCCGTGGCCCGCGCCAGCGTCATGGCCCCGAAGCACACCACGATCGTCGCCAACGCCTTCTGGCGCGCCGTCCTGCCCGGCTCGTCCTCCAGGTGCGCCTGGGCATCGCGCGCCAGCGCGTCGAGTTCCTCGGCGAGCATGGCCTGCACCTCGGGAGAGGAGCGCGTGAGGTCCGACAGGACGGACGGCATGATGCAGGCCGTCGTCGGATCATCCCGGAGCTGTTGGTTGAGGTAGCGGCGCACGAAGTGGCCCAGCCACTCCTGGCCCCGTAGCTCCTCGAGCCCCGCGCCCCACTGCGCCCGGCGCTGCTGGAGGAAGGCCCGCAGGCTCTCCACGACCATCGCCTCCTTCGTCGCGAAGTGCGCGTAGAAGCCCCCCACCGTCAGGCCCGCGGCGCGCATGACGCGCTCCACGCTCGCCCCCTCGAAGCCGTGCTTGCGGAAGAGCGACTCCGCGGCCGCGAGGATGCGCGTGCGTGTCGACTGCTTGTGCTCGGGTCCGTATCTCATGGAATGGCGATCATCATCGAATGGAAGCCACCCTGGCAACTTCAGGACATGGACAATGAGATTATGACCATTATATCATCCTCGTTCAAGGCCGCTTGCCCGGGAGGGAGCCGGGCGGGCCCGAGCCAGAGGAGGGTGGTCCCGATGGAGAAGCGACGCGTGGTGGTGACCGGGCTGGGGCTCATCAGCCCCTGCGGCACGGGCGTGGAGAAGAGCTGGGAGGCGCTCGTGCGAGGCCAGAGCGGCGTGGGGCCCATCACGCTCTTCGACGCGAGCGGACTGGACTGCCGCATCGCCGGAGAGGTGAAGGACTTCCGCCCCGAGGACTTCATCGATCGGCGGGAGCTGCGGCGGATGGACCGCTTCTGTCAGTTCGCGGTGGGCGCCGCGGACATGGCGATGAAGGACTCGGGGCTGGTCATCACCCCCCAGAACGCCGAGCGGGTGGCGGTGCTCGTCGGCTCGGGGATTGGCGGCATCGGCAGCCTGGAGGAGACCTACCGGCGGGTGCTGGAGAAGGGGGCGGACCGCATCAGCCCTTTCTTCATCCTGCAGATGATCATCAACATGGCGCCGGGCCACATCTCGCTGCGCCATGGCATCAAGGGTCCGAGCTGGTCCACCAACTCCGCGTGCGCCACCAGCGCCCACGCCCTGGGCGAGGCGCTCCGGGGCATCCAGCGCGGCGACTACGATGCGGCCGTGGTCGGTGGCGCCGAGGCACCCATTACGGTTCTGGGTGTGGGCGGCTTCGCGGCGATGAAGGCGGTGTCCACGCGCAATGACGCCCCCGAGCGCGCCAGCCGGCCCTTCGACGTGGATCGCGACGGCTTCGTGGTGGCCGAGGGCGCGGGGATGTTGGTGTTGGAGACGTGGGAGCACGCCCGGGCGCGCGGCGCGAAGGTGTACGCGGAGCTGTCCGGCTATGGTGCCAGCTCGGACGCGTACCACGTGACGCACCCCGCGCCCGGCCATGAGGGCGCCCAGCGCAGCATGCGGCTCGCCCTGGCGGACGCGCGACTCACGCCCTCGGACATCGGCTACATCAACGCCCATGGCACGTCCACGGACGTGGGCGACGTGCTGGAGATGGAGGGCATCGCCCAGGTGTTCGGCGAGGCGGCCCAGCGGGTCGCCGTCTCCTCCACCAAGTCCATGACGGGGCACATGAATGGCGCGGCTGGCGCGGCCGAGGCCGTCATCAGTGTGCTGGCGCTCCAGCGCGGGGTGCTGCCTCCCACCATCAACCTCGAGAAGCAGGATCCCCGAATCACCCTCGACTGCATCCCCCAGTGCGCGCGCGAGAAGCGGGTGGAGGCGGTGATGAGCAACTCGTTCGGCTTCGGGGGGACGAACGTGTCGCTCGTGTTCCAGCGGCCGGCATGAGGCGGGGAGGGGGCACGCCTCCCCGGGTCACTTCTCCAGGTGGTTGACGATCTGCTGGACGTCCTGGGCCCGTTGGTCCGCTCCGGGGATGGGCGCGCCCTTGACCTTCTGCCAGGCGGTGCGGGTATCGGGCACCTGCTTCATGTCCTGCAGACCCGCCGCGGCATCCTCGGGGGTGTAGCCCGAGTAGTCCGTGCGCTGCGGCATCCCGAGCTGCTGGCGGATCTTGTTCTCCGACGGAGCATTGGGACGCCCCGGGGTCGGTTGCATCCCCACCGTCTCGAACTCTTCCTTGAGCTGGGCGTGGAAGTTGACCTTCCCCTGGAGCTTCGGGTCGCCTCCGCTGGCTGAATCGAAGACAGGGTGGTGCTGGAGATTGCTGTGCTGCACCGTTCCCACCTGCATGCCATTGGCCGCGCGATGGGCGTGAACCATCTCATGCCCCAGGCTGTTGGCGCGATTCGTGGGGGAGCTGGCTTCATTGGCGTTGTAGGTCACCGTGCTGGCCCGGCCCGCGCCCGCGTGACCACCGGCACGGTAGGCCGGGGTTGTTTCGAGGAGCGCCTTCTGCTGGTGCTTCTCCATCACCTGGGCCTGGCCCGCCTTGTCACCCGGGCGCAGCGCGGCCAGATCGTTGCCGATGGCCACCCGGTCGAACTCGCCCAGCCGGGGCCCGTGGGTCATCGACTTGCCGGCATGGATGTCCACGGCCGTCGCCGGGTTCTGGGCCGTCCCCAGGGAGCCATTGTTGAGTCGCGCGGTGCTGCCGTTGATGTCCGTCAGCATCTTGTTGCCGACGGACTGCGTCCCATTCGGATTGTTCTCCATCAGCGTGTGGATGGAGGCCCGGGAGTCGCGCGTGTGATCCGCGAACTCATGGGCCGGCAGGTTGTCCCGGCGGGTGCGGATGCCGGGCAGGTCCGGGTGCACCACGCCGTGGTCGGTCTTCTTGAGCGACGCCCGGCCCTGCTTGAGTTCTTCCTCGAGCGACGCGTTCACGTTCCGGGGAGGCTGGCCGGGCGCGGCGGTCGTGGCGGACCGCGGAGGGGGAGGCGGAGCGGGGGGAGGGGCGGTGGTGCCGCTCAGGTTGACGCCCCCCCTGGCCGAGGGCCGCATGGTCGGAGAGAGGGAATCGGTGACCGGGGGCGGAGCGGTGGGGCCCGTGGCCTGGGCGCGCTGCGTGGGCGCCGGGGTCGCGGTGGGAGTCGTCGGCGCGCTGCGAGCCGTCGGGGTCGTCGGAGAAGGGGGAGTGCTGACGTTCGGCCGGTTGACTTTCATGGGTGTCACTTCTCCAGATGGTTGACGATCTCGGCGACCGGCGGCTGCTTCTGGGTGAGCCGATCCAAGACACTGCCCTTGACGTGCTTGTTGACCTCGAGCAGCTCTTGATGGTTGGCGCCCCCGGGAACCTCACCCGAGTAGTTCGTGCGCGGGGGCATCCCAAGCTCCTTGCGGATCTTGTTCTCCGTCGGAGCATCGGGATTGCCCGGAGTGCGCTGGCGGCCCACCGTCTCGAACTCCTCCTTGAGGAGGGCGTGCTGGTTGATGACCTCCTTGGGATAGTTCACATCCCCTGGATTCTTGGGCTCGAAGGGCTTGAGCGCGGGGTGCTGGGCATGCTTGCTGGCTTCCAGCGGGGCGACCTGGACGCCATGGGCCGCGCGATGGGCGTGAACCATCTCGTGCCCCAGGCTGTTGGCGCGGAAGTCCCCGGGACGCAGCGCCACGTCCCCCGGCTCGCTCCTGCCGCCATTGGGATTGTATTTGACGGTGCTGGCGGCGCCCGTGCCCGGCTGGCCATCGAAGCGGTACGCGGGCTTCGACTCCGCGAGCTTCTGCGCATCGGTGGCTCCCGGGGAGACCCGGGGCTGGTGGGTCATCTTGTTGGCGGAGTGGATGTCCACGGCCGTCAGGGGTTTCTGGGGCGTCCCCGTGGCGCCGGGGTTGAGCCGCCCGGTGCTGTTGTTGATGTCCGTCAACATCTGGTTGCCGGTGGGAGTCTCCATCAGCCGGTGCGTGGAGACCCGGGCGTCGCGCGTGAAGTCGGCGTACTCATGGGGCTCTGACAACGGATTGCGGTGGGTGCGGATGCCCGGCAGGTCCGGATGCACGACACCGTGGTTCGCCGGCTTGAGCGACGCCCGATTGAGTTCCTCCTGGAGCGAGGCGTTCACGCTCTGGGGAGGCTTGCCGGAGGCGGAGGCCGGGGGAGGGCGCGGAGCGGGAGGCGGCGGTGGAGCGGGGGGAGGGGCGGTGGTGCCGCTCAGGTTGACGCCCCCCCGGGCCGAGGGCCGCATGGTCGTGGAGAGTGAATCGGTGACCGGGGGCGGAGCGGTGGGGCCCGTGGCCTGGGTGCGCTGCGTGGGCGCCGAGGGTGAAGTGGGAGTCGTCGGCGATGTCGGCGCACTACGAGCCGTCGGGGTCGTCGGTGAAGGAGGTGCGCTGGCGTTCGGCCGGTTGACTTTCATTTCCGACATTATCGTCACGACTCGACGAAAGATGCGAAACCGGCCCCATTCATTTCCAGTTTGTGCCTGAAAACCAGTTCTCGAGAATCAGGCACGAAAAGTCTCGCAGGACGAGAGCGGCGGGTTGTCGCTCCCACGACGAACGGACTGTTCGTGCTCCAGCGATGGAGGGGAGCACCGATTGACGGTCGGTTTTTGTTTCCCTAACGTCGTGGACCATGGGGTCCGGTCCTGTTCGTCCGCCGCTGCTCGGTGAGCTCGAAGCCGCCGTGATGAACCACCTGTGGTCGGGAGGTGACGGCGATGCGAAGTCCGTTCACGCGGCACTCGGCAAGCGGCGGGGGATCACGCTCAACACGATCCAGTCGACGCTCAAACGCCTCTTCGAGAAGGGGCTGCTCGAACGGGACAAGGTCAGCCACGCGCACGTGTACAAGGCCCGGGTGAGCCGCGAGGAGTTCCACCGCGACCTCGTGGGCGAGCTCGTCGGCGGCTTGATGGATGGGCAGGCCGAGGCCGTGGTGTCGGCGTTCGTCGATGTCACCGAGCGCGCGGGCCTGGAGCACCTCGAGCGCCTGGAAGCGCTCGTGGCGGAGCGGCGGCGGAGACTCGAACGGGGGTCGCGATGAGCCCCGCCCTGCACAGCGTGCAATTCTTCCTGCTGGCCGCGGTCGCGTTCCTCGCCCTCGGCTCGCTCCTGTCGGCCGTGGGGGCGCGCGCGTTCGCGGCCCGGTTGTCGCGTTGGGAGCCGAGGGCCCGCCATCGTGCCCTCGTCTTGTTGGCGGTGTTGCCCGTGCTCACGGCGCTCGCGCTCATGTTGTCCGCGAGCCTCCCGTCGCTGCTCTCGCTCGTGGTGCCGGAGCTCGACCACTGCGCCACGCATGACGACGGGCATGCGCACCTGTGCTTCGTCCACCTGCCCGGCAGCGGAATCCACCTGGCCTGGGTCCTGGGGCTCGTCTTCCTCGTGAGCTACGCCTCGCTGCGCGTGGCCCTCGGGGCCTCGGACGTGGTGCGCGCGGTGCGCGTGCTCGGTGCCCTCACGAGGACCGGCGAGCCACGCCGGGACCTGGGGGTCATCGTGCTGGAGACCTCGCGGCCCGTGTGCCTGACGGCGGGCCTCTGGCGCCCCCGGGTGCTGCTGTCGCGCGGGCTGCTCGACTCGCTCGGCGAGGAGGAGCGCGCCGTCGTCCTGGCCCACGAGCGGGCCCATGTGCGCCGCCGCGATGCCCTCGTCGCCAGCCTCGTGCGCGCGCTGGCCGTAGTGCACCTGCCCCGGGTCGCGCGCTGGCTCGTGCGCGAGCTGGAGATCGCCGCCGAGCAGGCGTGTGACGAGGACGCCGCCAGGGCCGTGGGCGATCGTGTCGCCGTGGCCTCCGCGATCTTGAGCGTCGAGCGCGCGACGCGGCACGCGGTGGCCGAGCGGCTCGTGCCCGTGGCCGTCGCGTTCGGGCAATGCGCGGTGGCGCGGCGCGTGGAGTCGTTGCTCGCCGAGCCCGTGCCCACGCGGTCGCTGCGCGGGGTGGCGCTCGGTCTCGTCGCCGCGCTCATGGGCGTACTCGGCACCTCCGCCACGCTGCACCACCTGACCGAGTCCCTTCTCTCCGTCGTCGCTCACTGATCTGTCATGGCCCTCGCTCTCCCGACCTGTCTTCGTCCGCGCGGAAAACCGAGGGACGCTCGGTTTTTCGCGCGCCTCCTGCTCGTCCTCGTGTTCGCCGCGAGCGCCGAGGCGCGGGAGTCCGAACCGGGCCCGGTGCTCACCGAGAGCGAGGCCGTGGCCCGCGCGCTTCGCCGGGCCCCGCTGCGCGATACCCTCGAGGGAGACGTCACCGCCGAGCAGGGACGTGGACGGGCCGCGGGCGCCCATCCCAACCCGCAGCTCGCGTTCACGCGCGAGCAGACCTTCGGCGCCTCCGGGTCGCGCGAGGACTATCTCTCGCTCGCCCAGACGTTCGATCTCGGCGCCCGGCGCGCGCTCCAGGGCGAGGCCGGCGAGGCGCGGGCACGTGCCGCCCGGCGGGAAGGTGAGGCCGCGGGGCTGTCGGTCGCCGCGGAGGCCCGTCTGCGCTTCCACGAGGTGCTCTATCGGCAAGCCCGGGTCCGCACGCTGGAAGGGTGGGGGGAGCGGATCGAGCAGGCGCTGACCTTCGTGACGCGTCGTGAGCAACGAGGCGATGCCGCGACGTACGACCGGAGGCGTGTCGAGCGGGAGCGCGCCGTGGCGACGGGCCGGCTGGAAACGGAGCAGGCCGCGCTCGAGCGCGCACGGGCCCGGCTCCAGGCACTCCTCGGCGCCGACGTGCCCGCGCCGGGTGTGACGGGAACGCTCCTGCCCGAGACGGACCCCGCGGAGCTCCCGGCCCTGCGCGCCTCGAGTGGCTCGCGTCCGGAGTTGCTGGCGCTCGACCTGCGCATCGAGGCCGCCACGCTCGAGCACCGCGCGGCCTCCCGCTGGTGGGCACCGGACCTGCTGCTCGAGGGCGGCTGGAAGGGCGTGGACCTCGGAAGCCAGGGGCGCACCGATGGGTTCCTGCTCGGGGCGTCCTTGTCGCTTCCGTTGTGGGATCGCTCGTCGGGGCTCGCCCATATCGCCGAGGGCGAGGCCCGGGCCGCGCGAGGGCGTCGCGCGCTGCTCGAGTCGGAGCTCGACGGGGAGTTGGCGGGCGCCCGGGCGGAAGCCGTCCGGCTGCGCCGCGCCGCCGCGGAGTTCCACGAGCGCACCACCGAGGTGTCCAGCGAGCTCGTGCGCATCGCCTCGGCGGGGTACGCGGGCGGGGAGCTGGGGCTGCTCGAGCTGCTCGATGCCTGCCGGGGTGCCACGGACGATTCCCTCACCGCGCTCGACATGGCGCACGCCGCGCGCCGGGCGCGCATCGAGCTGGATCGGCTCACGGGAGTGGGGTTGCCATGAAACGTCTGAGGATTCTCCTGCCCCTCGTGCTCGTGGTGGCGTGCCACTCACATTCCCACGATGGTGACGCGGAGCACGGCCATGCGCACGGGCATGACGCGGCGGACGAACGGCCCGCGCTCTCATGGACGCACTGGACCGAGGCCAGTGAGCTCTTCATCGAGCTGCCAGCGCTGGTGCGTGGAGAGGAATCGCCCTGCGCGGCCCACGTGACGAAGCTCGAGGGCTTCGCGGCGCTGGCCGAGGGGCGGGTGAGCGTGGTGCTGCGGGGTGACTCCGGTGAGGAGCGCTTCGACAGTCAGGGCCCGTCGGTTCCGGGCATCTTCCGCCCCGTGGTGAAGCCGGCCGCTGCGGGCAGGCGCCGGCTGCTCGTGGAGATCCGGGCGCCGGGCCTGTCCGCGGACCACGATCTCGGCGACGTGACGGTGTTCGAGAGCGCCGCCGCCGCGCGCGCCGCGATCCCCGAGGAGCCCGAGGTCCCGGGCCGCATCCCGTTCCTCAAGGAGCAGCAGTGGCCCATCGAGTTCGCGACCGCGCTCGTCTCCGAGCACGCCCTGCGTCCGACCCTGCGCGCCACCGGCGAGGTGCGTGCCCGGTCCGACGGAGAGGTCCTCGTGAGGGCGCCCGCCGCGGGCCGGGTCGCGACGAGTGGAAAGGCCTTTCCACGCCTCGGCCAGCAGGTCTCCGTCGATGATCCACTCGGGGCGATCGCGCCCCGGCTCGAGGCCGCGGACGTGGCGTCCCTCGAGCTGGCCGTCACCCGCGCGGAGCTGGAGCTGCGCTTCGCGGAGCGCGAGCGCGAACGCCTCGAGAAGCTACGGGCCGAGGGAGCGGTGCCCGAGCGGCGCGTCGAGGAGGCGGTCCATGCGAGCCAGGACGCCCAGGCCTCGCTGGAGGCGGCGCGGCGGCGGCTCGAGCAGTTCCGCCGCGTGCAACGGATGGCCGGGAGTGGCGAGGGCACGGTTTCCCTGCGCGCTCCGTTGGCGGGCACCATCACCGAGGTGCACGTGGCCCCGGGCGCCTTCGTCGAGGCGGGCGCGCCGCTGTTCCGGGTCACCGATCTCACCCAGCTCTGGCTGGAGGCCCGCGTGCCCGAGGTCGACGTGGGCCGGCTCGGCACTCCCCGGGGCGCGTCGTTCCTCGTCGAGGGCAGTGACGAGGCCATCGAGCTTCCCGCCGACGCGCTGGTCGCTCGGGGACACGTCATCGATCCGCTCACGCGCACGCTTCCGCTCGTGTTCGCGGTGGACAACGCGGGGGCCCGGTGGGCGGTGGGGGCGTTCGCGCGTGTCTTCCTCGTCAACGGCGAGGAGCGCCGTGCCCTCGCCGTACCGGAGTCGTCGGTGGTCGACGACAGTGGCGTGTCCGTCGTCTTCGTGCAGGTGGAGGGAGAGGCCTTCGAGCGCCGGGTGGTACGCCTCGGGGTGCGCGACCGGGGCCAGGTCGAGGTGCTGAGCGGCGTTCGCGCCGGAGAGCATGTCGTCACGCGCGGCGCGTGGTCCGTGAAGCTCGCCGCGTCGAGCGGCTCCATTCCCGCCCACGGGCACTCGCACTGAGAGGGCGCCGGCATGATCGACGCGATTCTTCGTGGCTCCCTCTCGCATCGCCTCGCGGTGCTCATCGTCGCGAGCGTGATGCTCGTGTGGGGGGCGTACACCGCCTCGCGGATGCCGGTCGACGTCTTCCCGGATCTCACGGCGCCCACGGTGACCGTCATCACCGAGGGGCATGGCATGGCGCCCGAGGAACTCGAGACGCGGGTGACCCTGCCCATCGAGTCCTCCCTCAACGGCGCGCCGGGCGTCAGGCGCGTGCGCTCGGCGACGGGGGTCGGCATCTCGGTCATCTACGCCGAGTTCGACTGGGGGACGGACATCTACCGCGCTCGGCAGACCGTGAGCGAGAAGCTCCAGCTCGTGCGCGACGCGCTTCCCGCCGAGGTGGAGGCGCCAGTGCTCGCCCCCATCTCGTCCATCATGGGGGAGATCCTCTTCCTCGCCGTGACGGCCGGGCAGGCGACGGAGATGGAGGCGCGGACGTTCGCGGACTTCACGCTGCGCAGGCGGTTGCTCGCCGTGCCCGGCGTGTCGCAGGTCATCGTGACGGGCGGTGAGCGCAGGCAGTTCGAGGTCGTGCTCCGGCCCGAGCGTCTGGCGGCCCAGGGGGTGACGGTGGGGGAGGTGGTCCGGGCACTCGAGGAGACGAACACCAACGTGTCGGCGGGCTTCGTGAACGAGGGGGGACAGGAGTACCTGGTGCACGGCGTCGGCCGGGTGCGCACGCCCGAGGATGTGGCGGAGACGCTCGTCACCTGGCGCGGGGAGCAGCCCGTCCTCGTGCGTCACCTCGGCGAGGTCCGGATCGGCGCCGCGCTCGCCCGGGGAAAAGGCTCCTTCGGCGGCCAGCCCGCGGTCATCGTCGGCGTGCAGAAACAACCGGGCTCCAACACCCTGGAGCTCACCCGGCGCATCGACCGGGAACTCGACGAGCTGTCACGCACGCTGCCCTCGGGAATGACCCTCCAGCGCGACATCTTCCGCCAGGCGGACTTCATCGAGGTGGCCATTGGCAACGTGCTCGAGGCGCTTCGGGATGGTGTCGTGCTCGTGCTCCTCATCGTCCTCGCGTTCCTGCGCAGCGGGCGCGCCAGTGCCATCACCCTCATCGCCATTCCGCTCTCGCTCGTGACGGCGGTGTTCGCGCTGTCCGCGTTCGGTGCGACCCTCAACACCATGACCCTGGGCGGCATGGCCATCGCCGTCGGCGAGCTGGTGGACGACGCGGTCATCGACGTGGAGAACGTCGTGCGGCGCCTGCGGCAGAACGCGCTGCTGCCCGAGGGCTCCCGGCGCCCCGCGCTCGAGATCGTCCTCACCGCCAGCCAGGAGATTCGCGGCAGCATCGTCTTCGCGACGCTCATCGTGGTGCTCGTCTTCCTGCCGCTGTTCTTCCTCTCCGGAGTCGAGGGGCGGCTCCTGCAGCCGCTCGGGGTCGCGTACGTGGTCTCGCTCGCCGCCTCGCTCTTCGTCGCCGTGACGCTCACCCCGGTGCTGTGCTCCTACCTGCTGCCCGGCTCGAAGGCCGTCTCCGCGGCGCACGAGCCGCGTTTGTCCCTGTGGCTCAAGCGCGAGTACACGCCGCTGCTCGACGGAGCCATCCAGCGCTGGCGGCTCGTGGCCTCGGTCTCGTTCGCCTTGCTGGCGACGGCGGGTGTCGCGCTCGCGCTGTCGGGCCGCTCCTTCCTCCCCGAGTTCCGGGAGGGCACGTTGACCATCGCGGCGGTGACGCTTCCTGGCACCTCGCTCGCCGGGTTCGATGCCACGGGAAGGCGGATCGAACAGCTCCTCCTGCGGCATCCCGAGGTGGTTTCCGTCGCGCGCCGCACGGGCCGCGCCGAGATGGACGAGCACGCCCAGGGGGTGAATGCCTCCGAGCTCGACGTGAGCCTGCGCGAGACGGAGCGCTCCCGGGAGGCGTTCCTCGAGGCCTTGCGGCGGGACTTCTCGCTGCTGCCGGGGGTGAGCATCACGATCGGCCAGCCCATCTCCCATCGCATCGATCACATGCTCTCCGGCACGCGGGCGAGCATCGCGGTCAAGGTCTTCGGAGACGATCTCGCCGAGCTGCGCCGCGTGGGCACCGAGGTCGAAGCCGCGATGCGCGGTGTGCCGGGCGTGGTGGATCTCTCCCGGGAGCAGCAGGCGGACATCCCCTTCGTGCGCGTCCGCTTCGATCGCGTCGCCATCGCCCGCCATGGCCTGCGCATCGCCGACGTCGCGCGCGCTCTGGAGGTGGGGTCGGGCGTGCATGTCGTGTCGCAGGTGATGGAAGGACAGGCGGTCTTCGATCTCGTGGTGCGCACCGAGCCGAGCCGCGTCCAGTCCCTCGAGGATCTCCAGGAGCTGCTCGTGACGACGCCGCGCGGAGCCAGGGTTCCGCTGCGCGCGCTCGCGCACGTCCACCGCGACCGGGGGCCGAACGAGATCGGCCGGGAGAACGTGCAGCGCAAGCTCGTCGTGAGCTGCAACCTCGCGGGGCGTGACGTCGTGAGCGTGGTGCGCGACATCCAGACGGCCGTGGAACGCGCGGTGCGCCTGCCCGCGGGCTACCAGATCGTGTATGGGGGGCAGTTCGAGAGCGCGGAAGGCGCCACCCACACCCTGGGGCTGCTCGGCCTCGCGTGCCTCGTCGGCATGTTCGGACTGCTGTACACGGCGTTCGGCTCGGTGCGGGACGCGGTGCTGGTGATGGCCAACCTCCCCCTGGCGCTCATCGGAGGCGCGGCCGGGGTCCTGCTCCAGGGTGGGGTGCTCTCGATCGCGTCACTCGTGGGCTTCATCACGCTGTTCGGCATCGCGACACGCAACGGCATCATGCTCGTCTCGCACATCCGGCACCTGGTCCACGAGGAGGGCGTACGCGACATCGACGAGGCCGTCCGGCGCGGCGCCCAGGAGCGGCTCGTGCCCATCCTGATGACGGCGCTCGCGGCGGGGCTCGGCCTGGTGCCCCTCGCGCTCTCCGGTGGCGAGCCGGGCAGTGAGATCCAGGCCCCCATGGCCGTGGTGATCCTGTGCGGCCTGTCGAGCTCGACCGCGCTCAACATGTTCGTCGTGCCCGCCCTGTACCGCCGCTTCGGCGCGCTGGCGCGTGGCGCGGACAGGCAAGGGGCCGAGGCTCCCCCCGGGGCCCCGTGACGTGGGACCGCCAGGGCAGGGGCCTCGGCGCGCGGCTCAGGCCTCGGCGCGGGCGTTGACGATGGCGTGCAGCTGCTTGGACAGCTGCGAGAGCTGATTGGCCGTCTGCATCGTCTGCGAGGAGGTCGTCTCCGCCTGACGGGCCGTCTGCGCCACCTCGAGGATGGCGGTGTTCACCTGCTCCACCGCCGTCGTCTGCTGCTGGGTGCTCAGCTCGATTTCCCGCGCCACGTCCAGGTTGGAGCGCACCAGCTCCGCGATGCGCCGGAAGTTGCCGGCCACCTCGCTGAACTGCTTGGCGCTGCTCTGCACCGCCTTGGAGCCGTCCTCGGTGGCCATGATGGTGGTGTTGGAGGCGGCGCGGATCTCGTCGATGAGCACGCGGATGTCCTTGGTCGCGCCGCCCACCCGGTCCGCCAGCTTGCGGATTTCATCCGCCACCACGGCGAAGCGCTTGCCGTGCTCGCCCGCGCCCGCGCTTTCAATCGTCGCGTTGATGGCGAGGATGTTCGTCTGCTCGGACAGCTCGTTGATGATGTCCAGGATGCCGCCGATCTCCTGCGAGCGCTTGCCCAGCTCCAGCATGTGCGTGACGATCGCGTCCACCTGGCGGCTCACCACGTCGATGGCCTCCTGGGCGCGCTGCACCGTGTCCTTGCCCGTCTGCGCCGCCCCCGCGGTGTCGTCCGCCACGCGCGCCACCTGCTGGGCGCTGCCGGCGATCTGCCGCGACGTGGACAACAGCTCCTTCACGGTGATGGAGATCTCCGTCGTGGCCGAGGCCTGCTCGCGCGCACCGGACACCTGCTGCGAGGCCGCCGAGTGCAGCTCGGCCGACGAGCCCTGCACCTGGGCGATGGCCGTCTGCAGCTTGCGCTCCAGGCTCCTGCCGATGACCAGCGCCACCAGCGAGGTGAAGACCAGGAGCGCGAAGCCGTCGATCCAGAAGAACCTGTCCAGCTCGGCCGTCTCGTCCGTGCGCCCCTGCTCGCGCGCCGCGAGCTGCTGCTCCTCATGCTGGCGCAGCTCGGCGACCGTCCCGCGCAGGCTCTCCATTACCCGCGGGCCCTCACTGTTCTTCAGGCGCGCCAGGGCGGCGTCGAGCCCCTGGTCGCGGCGCGTGTCGATGTTGGCGCGCAGGCTGGCCAGGCGCTGATCGGCCAGGCTCTTGAACGTGTCCAGACGCCGCAGTTGCTCGGGGCTGCCGGAGAGCAAGGTGCGCAGGGGCTCGAGCTCCCGGGTCAGGTTGGTCGACGCCTGGCGGTAGGGCTCGAGCGCGTCCTCGTTGCCGGTGATGAGGTAGTCGCGCTGTCCCGACTCCGCGTCCTTGATGAGGGAGAAGACCCGCTCGAGCTGC
This sequence comes from Cystobacter fuscus, assembly GCF_044360685.1. GTDB lineage: Bacteria > Myxococcota > Myxococcia > Myxococcales > Myxococcaceae > Cystobacter > Cystobacter fuscus_C. The sequence goes on from NZ_CP043491.1 coordinate 5,879,049, forward strand.
CCGAGCGTCTGATGGCTCCGCTCGACGAGGAGCGCGGCGTTCATGAGCTTCTGGGTGCTGTTCCGGGTCAGGAAGATGAAGCACGTAATCAACGTCGAGATCAGGAGCAAACCCACGAAGAACTGCCGCCCCACGGTCCATCTCGAAAACATCGTCTCGTCTCCTCGGCCGGGGGAGGGCCCCCCCAAACACCAGCGTGCCCGGAGTGTACGCGAACCGTGGGCGTTCGGCGCGCCCCTCCGCCTGCTCCCTCTGTCCACACAAAGCGGTTGACGGCCCGTGCGGGCCCGGGGAAGCGTGGAGGGCATGGATCAAGACTCGCGGACGCGGCCGTATGCACTGGTGACGGGAGCCTCCAGCGGCATTGGCCGGGAGCTGGCGGTGGTACTCGCGCGCGAGGGGCACGCGCTGGTGTTGGTGGCCCGGCGCACCGAGCCCCTGCGCGCCCTGGCCGAGCAGCTCGAGCGCGCCCATGGCACCCCCTGTGTGGTGGTGGGCGCGGATCTCGGCACCCCCGGGGGCGTGGCCGAGGTGACACGCGAGGTGGAGGCGCGGGGGCTCTCCATCGAGGTGCTGGTGAACAACGCCGGCTTCGGCCTGGCGGGCCCCGTCGCCACGCTGCCCGCCGAGTCCCAGCTCGGGATGATCGATCTGAACATCCGGGCGCTCACCGCGCTCACCCGGGCGTTCCTCCCGGGGATGGTGGCGCGGGGCCGGGGCTACGTGCTCAACGTCGCGTCGACGGCGGCCTTCCTGCCGGGCCCTCTCATGGCCGTCTACTTCGCCTCCAAGGCGTACGTGCTGTCCTTCTCCAACGCGCTCCACGAGGAGCTGCGAGGGCAGGGCGTCCGGGTGACGGCCCTGTGCCCGGGCTACACCGAGACGGAGTTCTCCGTGCGCGCCTCCGAGCACCAGCGGCCCCGGCTCTTCGCGGGACCGCTCGGCACGGGCAACGCGCGCCAGGTGGCCGAGGTGGGCTACCGGGGCATGAAGCGGGGCAAGGCGGTGGTCATTCCGGGCTTCCTCAACGTGCTGAGCGCCTGGTTCGTGAGGTTCGCGCCGCTGGCGCTCAAGCTGCGCATGACCCGCTACCTCAACGCGAGCGGGACGTAGGGCCTGGGAAATCCCCAGGAATCCCAGGTGGTTGGACGACGTCCTCGGGTTTCATTGGCGGAGCAATCAACCTGGGGCCTCTCTGTGGTGTGATGACGGAGGATGACTGCCATGTCCCGAGCCCTCCTGTGGAGCCTCCTGGGCCTGCTGACCCTGCCGGGGTGTGCGTCCGGCCCCCGGGAGCGAGCGACGACGCCCCCGCGCCTCACGTGGCCCGCCACCGGGTGGAGCGCGGACAAGCGGGCCCTGCACGTGCTGCGGCGGCTGGCTTTCGGGCCCTCGCCCCGGGACTGGGAGGAGGTGCGCCGCGTGGGCGTCGCGTCCTGGGTGGAGCGGCAGCTATGGCCCGAGCACATCCCCGACGAGGCCGTGGAGCGCCAGTTGGCAACCCTGCCAACGGTGACCTTCGGCATGAAGGAGCTGAGGGAGCGCTATCCGCTGCTCCAGGATCATGCGCGGGAGCTGGGGATCCGGCTGGAGACGCAGGAGGATCGGGATCGGCTCACGGAGATGCTGGGAGCGGACATGTTGCCCGGACGCGTGGACCAGGAGCTGCGCACCCAGAAGCTCTTGCGCGCGGTGGACGGCCAGCGCCAGTTGCAGGAGGTGCTGGTGGACTTCTGGTTCAACCACTTCAACGTGTCGGTGGACAAGGGGCCGGTGCGCTGGATGGTGATGTCCTTCGAGCGCGATGCGCTGCGGCCCCACGTCTTCGGGCGCTTCCGCGAGCTGTTGGCGGCCACCGCGCGCCACCCCGCCATGCTCTTCTACCTGGACAACTGGCGCAGCGCGAGCGAGGGCCCCGCGTCGGGCAAGGGCGGGGGCAAGAAGGTGTCCACCGGACTCAACGAGAACTATGCCCGGGAGCTGCTGGAGCTGCACACGCTCGGGGTGGATGGCGGCTACTCGCAACAGGATGTGCGCGAGGTGGCGCGGGCCTTCACGGGCTGGACGATCGACGAACCCGATCGCGCGCCCGTCTTCGCCTTCCAGCCCGCCATGCACGACGTTGGAGACAAGCACGTGCTCGGCGTGGCGCTGCCCGCGGGGGGAGGACAGGAGGATGGGGAGCGGGTGTTGGACATCCTCGCGCGCCACCCCGCCACCGCGCGCTTCATCGCCACGAAGCTGGCGCGCAAGTTCGTGTCGGAAGCACCGCCCCCTGCACTGGTGGAGCGGTTGGCCCAGGTGTTCCTGCGCACCGAGGGGGACTTGCGCGCCGTGTACTCGGCCCTCTTCACCTCGCCCGAGTTCTGGTCCGACGAGGCCCTGGGCTCGCTGACCAAGACGCCTCTGGAGTTGGTGGTCTCCAGCCTTCGCGCCCTGGGGGCCCGGACGGATGGCGGGCCGGCGCTCTCCCGCGTGGTGGAGCGCATGGGCCAGTCCCTCTATCGCGCCCCCGCGCCCACGGGCTTCCCGGAACACGCGGCCCCCTGGGTGAATACCGGCGCCCTCGTGCAGCGCATCAACTTCGCCCTCGATCTCTCCGGGGGCAGGATAAAGGGCACCCGCGTGGAGTTCCCCTGGGGATGGGCCTTGCCTCCCGCGAACGTGGCGGTGCTCCTGGACTCGCTCGCCCCCCGGCTCCTCTTCGAGCCCCTGTCCGCCGAGACCCGCGCCACGTTGCTCTCCGCGCTCGCGCCCGATTCCATGCCGGATGGGGAGCTGCGGCCCCTGGACGTCCGCCGCGCGGCGGGCCTGCTGCTCGGCTCCCCCGAATTCCAGAAGCAGTGAGGTCAACCGCCATGCCGCACCTGTCGCGCCGTCTGCTGCTCCAGGCCTCGGGCCTGTCCCTGCTGGGCCTGGCCTCCGCGCCCCCCTTCCTCGCCCGCGCCGCGCAGCAGGTGCCCGGAGGCGGGCGCCGGGTGCTCGTCACGCTCTTCTTGCGCGGAGGGGCGGATGGGCTCTCGCTGGTGGCTCCGGTGGGGGACGCGGACTATGTCCGGCTGCGGCCCACGATCGCGCTGCGCGCCACGGGGGAGCACGCCGCGCGGCGCCTGGATGACACCTTCGGGCTGCACCCGGGGCTCGCCGCGCTGATGCCCCAGTGGAGCGACGGCACGCTCGCGGTGGTGCACGCGGTGGGGCTGCCCCAGGCGATGCGCAGCCACTTCGACGCCCAGGACTTCGTCGAGACCGGGACGCCCGGGGTGAAGTCCACCCACGAGGGCTACCTCAACCGCGTGCTGGCACAGCTCCCCGCGGAGCCGGCGAGTGCCTTTCGCGCCGTGGCGATACAGGACACCCTGCCGCTAGCGCTCGCGGGCACGGCTCCGGCCCTGGCGCTGGAGGCCCTGGCGGACTTCCGGCTGCGCGAGCCCCAACGCGGCGCCACCTTCGCGTCCCTCTATGCCGGAGCGGTGGACGAGGCCCTGCGCACCACGGGCGCCGAGGCGAGCGCGGCGCTCGCGCGGGTGCGGGATGACGGCCTGGCGGACCTGCCCCCGGCGAACGGAGCGGCCTATCCCCGCTCGCCGCTGGGCAAGCGGCTGCAGGACATCGCGCGGCTCATCCGCGCGGACGTGGGGCTCCAGGTGGCCGCCACCGAGATGGGGGGCTGGGACACGCACATGGCGCAGGGCATCACGACGGGCCACTTCGCCTCGCGGGCCCGGGAGCTCGGCGAGGCCCTGGGGGCGTTCGTCCAGGACCTGGGGCCGCGGTGGAGCGACGTGCTCGTGGTGGTGATGACGGAGTTCGGCCGCACGGTGAAGGAGAACGGCAGCCGGGGCACGGACCATGGCACGGGGAGCGCGATGCTGGTGCTCGGCGGCGGCGTGCGCGGAGGGCGCGTGGTGGGGCCGTGGAAGGGACTCGCGCCCGAGCACCTGTTGGACGGGCGGGACGTGCCCTCGCTCACGGACTTCCGCGTCGTGCTCTCCGAGGCGCTGGAGGGACACCTGGGCGTGCGCTCCCTGGCGTCCGTGTTCCCGGGCTTCCAGTTGAGGCCCGAGGCGCGGCTGAGCTTGCTGCGCGGGTGACGGGGCTTCCGGGGAGGCGGCCTCAAGAGTGCATCACCTCTTCAATCGGCAGTGCCTGCTGGGGTTTCTCCGCTGTTTTCCTTTCTGTCACTCTGCAAACCCGGATAATCGCAGCGACATGCAGGCGGTACGCACCACCGCGCCGAGGGAGAAAGCAGATGTCGATCAGGCCACGCGGCGGCCGGCATTCATGGGGCTCGATGTTGTTGGCGGTCATCACGAGCCAAACGGCGGTCGCCGCGGCGAGCGGCGATCCAGCGGAGGGTTGCCAGAAGGTCGGACGGTCTCTGGCGGCCAGTTCGGTCTTCCTGGGTGACACCTCCGTCTTTCCGCCGCCACAGCTCGAAATCCGCACGCCGTTCGAGCCCACGTCCTTCCCCAGTGCGGGCCGCAATTACCTGATCTACGAATTGCGCCTGCAGAACTTCTCGGACGCCGCCATGAAGATCCGCGCCGTTGACGTGCTCGATGCGGACACTCCGGCCGAGAAGCCGATACTGGAGTTCAAAGCGCAGCAGCTCCATTCGCTGTTGCAACCAGTTGGCGGCCAAGCCCCCTCCAGTGGAGCGGATGACGGGTTCCAGTTGGCTGGCGGTAGTTCCGCGGTCGCCTTCTTTTGCCTGGCGTTCGATGAGGGCGCACCGGTTCCGCGCAAGCTGCGTCACAGCGTTTTCCTGGAAAACGCCGTGGTCAGCAGCCCGGACATCGGCACCGCGCATACGCCGCTACGTGTGCTGGCACCGCCCGTGTCGGGGACGGATTGGATTGCCGCGAACGGTCCCAGCAACGACTCCCACCATCGGCTGGGCCTGTTCGTCGCCGGTGGTGTCGCGCAGATTTCCCGCCGTTACGCCATCGACTGGAAGCAGATCCGGGAAAACGCCTCCTTCTCCGGTGATGCGCGCGATGTCCACGCGTACCATGCCTATGGTCAGCAAGTGCTGGCCGTGGCCGATGGCACGGTCGTCAGCACCCAGGATGGCCTTCCGGACAATACTCCCCGCACCGCCGCGGGATTCAGTACGGCCGTGCCCATCACCATGGAAACAGCCGCGGGCAACAGCGTCGTCCTCGACCTGGGCGGTAGGCAGTTCGCGTACTACGCTCACCTGCAGGCGGGCAGCCTGCGCGTGAAAAAGGGAGATCGTGTGAGGCGCGGCCAGGTGTTGGCGCGAATCGGCAACTCGGGCGATGCTCGCGAACCGCATCTCCATTTCCAGCTGGCGACCGCACCGGACCTCATGGCGGCTGAAGGCATCCCTTACCTGATCGACCAATACGTGGTTGACACCGGAAAGAACCGGGACAAACGCACACGTGAACTTCCAGTGCGGGGAATGCTGATCGACTTCAATCAGCCGCGATCGAAATAGCGCGTTCGCGTCGAAGTGCTTGCCATTCGCGCGTCTTCGCAAAGGCCGACGCCACCACGCCAGGGCAGGGTGGACACATCGGGCGGCACGAGCCCCATCCCTTGTCCGCCAAGAGACGGGGCCCGCCCTCCGTCAGTGGTCGCTGAGCAGCGCCGCGAGCTTGTCCTGCAAGCCCAGGTGGCTGGCAGCGAACTCCAGCATCCGCCGCTCCTTGCGATCGATGCGTCCGTCCACGAGCGCCATGTCCACGAGGTTGCGCAGGAAGACCTCGGCCTCGGGGGTGCCGCGCTGCACCAGCCGGGTGAACAGCGACGGCCCCGCGTTGATGGCCATCTCCACGTTGCTCCAGGGCACGCTCCAGCGGCGCGCGCAGTCCTCCAGCAGCTTGCGCTCGGTGCGATCCACCTGCCCATCCGCGCTGGCGAGCGCGGCCATCATGTAGAGCAGCCGCTGACGCTCCTGGGGATCCGTGATGACGTCATCCCCGTGCTTGGGCGCGGGCGCGGGTTCGGGCTCCACCGGCGTCACGCCCTCGAGCGGGATGGCGTGCCGGGGCCGGGGAGGCAACGCGTCGAAGCGCCGCTGCTCGCGGACGTTCCACGACTCGTAGGGGTCGGCGGAGGCCAGCACCCAGTCGCGCTCGCCGCGGCCCAGCTCCGTGCCGCAGTAGTCGCAGGAGATGGCGGCCGAGTCCGTCAGGGCCGCGTTGCACTGGGGGCAGCGCGAGGTGGACATGCCGTTGTCCGTGTTGGTGCGCGCGCCATGCTTGCGCACGAGCGTGAACACCCAGCGCTGGGGCACGGTGGGCAGAGCGGGGGGCTTGCTGCCCACGGGCCCCTGGCCCATGCGCGCGCTCCAGCGCACCTCGACGTGGGCCTGATCGAACCCGCCCGGCACCACGTCGAAGCCCCGGGTGGTGACACCGCCCACGGCGCACTCGAGGAACACCCGGCGCAGGCGCCGCTGCCGCAACTGCTCCGTGTCCTCGTTCAGCCGGGAGACGAACTCGGGCGCCGCCACCTTGTTCAGGCCCTGGGTGTTGGAGCGGCTCTGGGCGTCCACCCACTTCCAGAACAGCAGCGAGGCGCGGTCCTCGAGGATCTGCAGGTTGAGGGCGGGATCCGACTCGCGCGCGTCGAGCAGGTGGTCCACCTGGGCGTAGTGGCGCACGTACTCCATGCCCTGGGTGATCTCCGAGAGCGTCCAGTCGTAGTTGCCCGAGTTGACGATGGCGTCGCAGTAGCCGCAGCGGTTGGTGGCGCCGCCATTGTACGGGGCGCCGCAGTTGGGGCACTTGCCCTGGAAGAGATCCTCGCCGATGCGCGTCTGCACCCCGGGCTTGCGCACGAAGGACCAGACCTCGGTGAAGACCTCGGGGGGCACACGCCGGGCAGCGGCGATGGCCTCCTCGTCCGAGGCCGAGGCGGGCACGTCGTTGTCGCGCATCTGGGCGCGCACGCGCAGGTGCACGGTGTCGAACCACTTGCTCTGATCGAGCCCGATGAGCTGCACGTCCAGCACCTGGATGTCGGTGATGGCGTCGCGCACCCCCTGGGCGTGCATGAGCCGCAACTGCACGTCGAAGCGCTGGGCGGTGGCGTCCGAGAGGAAGGGGCGCACGGGGGACATGTCGCGCCGGAACCAGGCGTCCTGCAGCTGGAGGAAGAGCTGGCGCGTCTTGTCGAGCAGGGGTTGCAGCTCGAACTGGGGATCCTTGAGGCGCAGCGCGTTGACCCAGCCCTGCACGTCCCGGGAGGAGAAGGTGGTGCGGTACTCGGCCTCGCGCTGCTGGAGCGCGCGCTGGGTGGCGCCCGTGGGGTGGAGGTTCTTGCGGTAGAAGTGCCAGCCCACCCAGCACAGCGCGAAGAGCGGCAGCATGATGTGTGGGTAGCGGAAGGTGAACCGCACGAGCTCGAAGATGAGCCAGATGGGAATACCGCCGCCCCCACCGCCATCCGAGTCATGGTCCCGGGAGGGGGCGGTGTAGTGCTCACCCCCTCCGCCACGGGCATCGGCCACGAGGGGAAGGAGCAACAGGGGCCCGAGGCTCGCGAGGAGCCAGGGAGCCCGGCGGACGAGGGAGCTGGGGAGCGCGGTTCGCATCACCCCTCACTCTAACCGTTTCCGCCTTGTCAGGTCCGAGGACTCGCCGCAGGCTGGCGGCCGAGTGGCGGCCCGGTGGAGGGCCGGTCTTCAGGGAGGGGTACATGGCGGAGTTCAAGGTCGACGCACGCGGGCCCATAGAGATCTGGACCATTGACGGCGAGGGGCGGCGCAACGCCATCAGCCGGGCGATGCGCGCGGAGCTGGAGGCGCTGGTGGACCGGGTGTCGCGGGGGCACGACACGCGCGCGGTGATCATCACCGGAGCGGGGGACAAGGCGTTCTGCGCGGGGGCGGACCTCAAGGAGCGCAGCACCATGAGCGAGCCCGAGGTACGCGCCTTCCTGGACGGGTTGCGGCGCACCCTCCGGGCGATCGAGAAGAGCGATTGCGTGTTCATCGCGGCGCTCAACGGGGCGGCGTTCGGCGGGGGCACGGAGCTGGCGCTCGCGTGTGACCTGCGGGTGGCGGCGCCCGCGGCCGAGCTGGGGCTCACCGAGGTGAAGCTGGGCATCATCCCCGGCGGAGGCGGAACGCAGCGGCTCACGCGGCTGGTGGGCCCCGGGCGGGCCAAGGATCTCATCCTCACCGGGCGGCGGCTCAACGCGGCCGAGGCCTTCAGCATCGGGCTGGTGGGCCGGCTGGCACCCGAGGGGCACCTGCTGGACACGGCGTATTCGCTCGCGGAGAGCATCGTGGAGAACGCGCCCCTGGCGGTGGCCACGGCCAAGCACGCCATCGACGAGGGCGTGTCGCTGGAGCTGGACGAGGCGCTCGCGCTGGAGCTGCGGCACTACGAGACGGTGCTCGCCACCGAGGACCGGCTCGAGGGCCTCAAGGCCTTCGCCGAGAAGCGCAAGCCCGTCTACAAGGGCCGCTGAGACGCGCGCGCACCCGGGGTCTCAGCTCGCGGCCCCGGGCTCGAAGCGCGCGAGGAAGACCTTGTACTGGAGCGAGACGAAGATCGGACGTGGAGCCACCAGTCCCACCTTGGCGAACATCGCGAACAGGGCGGCATCGGACTCGATGGGCCGCATCTTGGAGAAGGCCTGGCGCCGATGCTCCAGCGACTCCGGGGGGAGGCCATACGCCCGCCAGCGCCGCAGCTCCACGTTCATCAGCTCGGGGTCCATGCCGACGCGGCAGCCCACGACGAGGGGTGCTCCGGGCTTGAGCCGCCGGGTCACCTCGCGCAGCAGCGCGAGGCGGGCCTCCTCGCCCTCCACGTGGTGCAGCACCCCCATCATCTGCGCGCCGTCGAACGGGGGCCCGGGGGGCAGGGTGTGCAGCTCGCCCACGTGCAGGTGCGTCCGGGAAAGCATTCCCTCGGCTTCCAGGCGGTTACGGGCGACGGCGAGCATGGCCTCGGAGGGATCGATGCCCGTGAAGCGCCAGCCCGGCACGTCGAAGCGTTGGTAGGGCATCAACTCCGCGCCCGTGCCCAGTCCCACGAAGAGCAGCGACGCGGCGTCCTGGCCGTCGAGCTGGGCGGTCAGCGCGCTGACGCCGAGCTCATACATGGCCTGGGCGCCGGCGAGGGTGACGGATGCCTGGGTGTCGTAGTGGACGGCGCGGTCGGCGCCAAAGCCCGGAACGATGTGGTGGACGGAGGGGTCGGAGTGCTGGTGGGCCATGATGCATCCTCGGTGGGCCCGCGGGAGGCGGGCGATGTGGAGGGAGGATGCGTCGGAAGCCGAAGCCGCGGGAGAGCGGGGGTTCAGGCGGGATCGGCGGGGATTTCGATCAGGCCCCACCCGGGGATGAACGCGCGGGGGCCCGAAGAGGGCTCCGGGCCCGCGCACGGAAGGCCGCCGCTCAGGCGTTGGGGCGCACCATGGCCACGTCGTAGTGGCGCCCGGTGATTTCTCCCGTGGCGGACGAGCCCGGCCGGTACAGGCCGCCGGTGCGCTCATCCACGTAGAAGCGGTTGTTGGGGTGGGTGTCCTGGCCCTTGCTGGCGTGGCGGGTGCCCGGATCGTGGAAGGTGTAGTAGGTGCGGCCCTTGTCGTCCGTGCCCCGGCCGGTGATGGTGACGAAGTGGTCCGTCAGCCCGTCCGCGTTGTAGCTGGCGTCCTTGTGGCTGACGCCCACCACCACGGGCTTGTTCACGTTGAGCTGCCGGTCGATGTAGTTGCGTCCCTCGGCGGCCTTCTGGGGGTTCACCGTGAGCCGGCCCTTGCTGTTCTCGCTGGTGCCCAGCTGGATGCGCCGATCCGGCCCCGTCACCGTGGCGCCCGCCGCCTTCGCCATGGCCGTGGCCGCCTTGAAGCACGCCGTATCGCTCGGCGTGTAGCCGTGGCCGCCCTCGAACTGGCTGAAGAAGGGCACCTTCACCTTCGCCGTCTTGCCGTCCCCGGTGGGCTTCACCCTCTCGGTCTCGGCCGGAGCCACTCCGCCCTCGCGCTCGCGCGCCAGCCGGGCCAGGGCGTCCGGGCCCTCGCTCTTGTAGCGCTCGGACACGCCTTGCTGGACCTTCTTCGAGCTGCTCGAGAAGTACACCAGCTCGCCGTTGGCGTTCTTGCGGCCGCGCTCGGCGTAGATGTCCTTGATGAGCTGCTCGTCACTCACCTTGGCGGGATCCCGCCCGGCGAGCGCGCGCTTGAAGATGTTATCGGCGGCCTTGGGCCCGTGCTGCACCGAGGTGGACCAGGCCACGTCGCGCAGCGTCTGCGAGCGCTGGTTGACGTCGAGGCCCGTGGCCTTCTTGATCTCCGCGGCGCCCACGTCGTAGTGCGTGGCCTTGATGTAGTCGTGCTGGGCCTTGTCGAAGCCCTTGGGATCTTTCGCCGCGAGCTGCTTCCAGGCGGCGGAGAACTCCTTGGTGCCGGGGGCGTGGCCGGACAGCGCGGCGTGGTAGTCCGGGTGGCTGGTGCGCAGCGAATCGACGAAGGCCTTCGCCGAGCCGTTCTTGGACGCGAACTGGTACGAGCCGTAGGACACGCCGCCGTGGTCGCCCTTGCCGGTGGAGACGGTGCCCGGGCCGCGCGCCTCGTACTTGCGGCTCAGGCTGCCCAGCTCCGCGTTGGCGGCCGGGGTGGAGGGCTTGGAGGAGGGCTTGCCGGCCGGGGCCGTTCCACCCGTCGAGCCCGAGCCGCCCGGCAGCGTGAGCTTCTGCCCGGTGGAGATCCGATCCGGATTCTGGATGTGGTTGGCCTTGGCCAGCGCCGACACCGTGGTGTGCAGGTTCTTGGCGATGTCCGACAGCGTGTCTCCGGCGCGGACCGTGTAGCCGCCCTGGGTGGGAACCTGGAGGGCGCCGTCACCGTCCCTGGGCAGGGAGGCGCGGGGCTTGCTCTCGAAGTTGTCGGGGACCTTGAGGGTCTGGCCGGCGGCGATCCTGTCCGGGTTCTTGATGCCGTTGCTCCTGGCGAGCTCGGCGACCGTGGTGTTGTAGCGCACGGCGATGGCCGACAGCGTGTCGCCCGAGCGAACCTTGTAGTTACTCACTCCCGTCATGGACCGACTCCGACTGGGCAGGCCACGTCCCCGCCGGGGCCGTGGAGATGATTTTCAGGATCATCGAACGTTTGATGAGAAAGTTTCCTCTCGATTTCTCAAAGGGACCACCCACGGAGAGAGTGGATGAGGCGATAGGCTCACCAGCCGAGCGGTCCGAAAGGGAGAACGAACCGATGGGCAACGCGATGCGTCACTGGATGGGAATCGTGGGGTGGGTGGTGGGGATGGGCGCCCTGGCGGCGGGGGCGCAGCCGGCGGGGGATGCGACGGGCGTGTACAAGAAGGCGGGCGGAAAGCTGGCCATCGTCCAGGGCGACAACGAGACGCTGGTGCACTACCAGGGCTCGTTTCCCCAGGGGGAGAGCGCGGGCACCTGCGAATGCACCCTGGTGGTGAAGAGCAAGACGGCCACGCGCTGGACGCTGGCGGGTCCGGACCTCGCGCCTGGCAAGCTGAGCCTGGCCGTGGCTCCAGGACGCTTCGTGCTGGAGGGGACGAACCCGGGTTGCTGTGGCGCCGGGTGGTCGGGCCGTGACGAGTTCTCGCGCGCCCAGGCGGCCACGCCTCCCGCGTCGTGCAAGGTGAGCGCGCCTCGCGTGTACTTCCAGGCCACGGACGAGGGGAACACCCAGCGCAAGGCGTACGTGGTGCAAGGCGACACGGTGGAGGCCTATCTCCCCGCCACCGAGCCGGACCTGGTGCCCGCGCGCTTCAAGGGAAAGAAGACGACGGCGGGATTGCTCCAGCGCACCCAGCTCGAGTGCGCGGCCGCTCCGGCCGCCGCGGCCCCGCCCGCGGTGAAGGCCGAGCAACTCCAGCCGCTCGCGGGCAAGTGGGTGGAGCTCACGAAGAAGGGCAAGGGCTACGTCATCTTCAAGCCCTGCTCGGCCGAGACCCGTGCCTTCACCCTCCAGCCGGACGGCGCGCGGATGGAGATCCAGCTCGGGCAGGAGAGCACGAGCGTCCGGGTGACGAAGCTTGAGCCCGGCGCGGGCACCGGGGCCTACGTGTTGGAGCTCACCCCCGAGGGTGGCCAGGGCGAGCAGGTGGAGTGGAAGGTGACGGACGCGGCCAAGGGCATCGTGTCACTCACCAGTCCCGAGCTCTTCGCCCGGAGCCACACCTACGTGCGCGACGCGAAGAAGGGCGCGTTCCGCGTGGACGCCGAGAAGAACTGCGAGAGCGAGCACGACTGAGCCCGCGGTGCGGCGTTCACGCGCCGAATTCGCTCGACATGTCCGGAGGGGTTGATATTGATAATCAAAATCAACTTCCAGGCTCTCGAATGAAAAGACTCTCCCTCGGCGTCCTGTTCTTCCTGGGCTGTGCCCATGCGCCTTCCGCGCCCGCGCCGTCCAGCGAGACCCCGTCCACTCCGCCCAAGGCGCTTCCCGCGCGGGAAGGGGAGGGGCACCTGGGCTCGCTGCGGCAGCTCACCTTCGCGGGGGAGAACGCCGAGGCGTACTGGGCCTTCTCGGGCGAGGCGCTCACCTTCCAGGCCCGGCTCGAGGGGCAGCAGTGCGATCGCATCTACTGGCTGGATGCGAAGACGGGCGCGACGCGGCCCATCTCCAGCGGCGAGGGCGTCACCACGTGTGCCTATGCGCTGCCGGGAGATGACGAGGTCATCTACGCCTCGACGCACGAGGCCGGTGCCGCCTGTCCGCCCAAGCCCGACATGAGCAAGGGCTACGTATGGCCGCTCTACGAGGGCTACGACATCTACAAGGCCCGGGCGGATGGCTCGGATCGGCGGCCCCTCACGCGCACGCCGGGCTACGACGCCGAGGCGACGGTGTGCCCGAAGGATGGCTCCATCGTCTTCACGTCCGTGCGTGATGGGGACCTGGAGCTGTACCGGATGGACGCGGACGGGGGGAACGTGAAGCGGCTCACCTCCACGCCCGGCTACGACGGCGGCGCCTTCTTCAACCGCGATTGCACGAAGATCGTCTGGCGCGCGTCGCGGCCCGCGCCGGGCAAGGAGCTGGAGGACTATCAGGCGCTGCTGGCCCAGGGGCTCGTGCGGCCCACGAAGCTGGAGCTCTATGTCGCCGACGCGGATGGCTCCAACCCCACGCAGATCACCTACCTGAACGTGGCCTCCTTCGCTCCGTCCTGGCACCCCACGCGCGAGCGCATCCTCTTCTCCACCAACTACCCGAACGCTCGCGGGCGGGAGTTCGACATCTGGGCGGTGAACGTGGACGGCTCGGGCCTGGAGCGCATCACCACCGCGCCCGGCTTCGATGGCTTCCCGTTGTTCTCTCCGGACGGCAAGCAGCTCGCCTTCTCCTCCAACCGCGAGACGGCGCCGGGCCGCCAGGACACCAACGTCTTCATCGCCGAGTGGAACGACGACGTGCCGGCCTCCACGGCCGCGCCCCTGCCGGCGGATCGGGTGATGAAGGACGTGCGCTTCCTCGCGGCCCCCGAGCAGGGGGGCCGGGGCGTGGACACGCCGGGGCTCGAGCAGGCGGCGCGCTACCTCGAGCAGCGCTTCTCGGCGCTGGGGCTCGTGCCCGCGGGGGACAACGGCACCTTCCGCCAGCGCTTCTCCGTCACCACCGAGGTGAAGGCCGGCGCCGGCACGGCGCTGGAGCTGGGCTCGCTCCGGGCGAAGGACGAGGCGTTCCTGCCCCTGGGCTTCTCCGCCGAGGGGGACGTGAGCGGCGACGTGGTGCTCGCGGGGTATGGCGTGCGCGCGAAGGAGCTGGGCGTGGATGACTACGCGGGGCTCGCGGTGAAGGGGAAGATCGTCGTGGTGCGGCGCTTCGTTCCCGACCAGCCCGCGTTCGCCTCGAGCGAGGCGCAGCGCCGCTATGGAGACCTGCGTCACAAGGCGTGGGTGGCGAAGGAGGCGGGGGCGCGCGCGCTCATCGTGGTGGACTGGCCCGCGGGCGCGGCCACGGGGGCGCACGGCGCGCCCACCGAGGCCCGCCTGCCGCCGCTGCGGCCCGAGGGCGCCCAGGACGCGGGACTGCCCGCCGTCATCCTCCAGCGCGCGGGCTTCGAGCCCGTGCTCCAGCAGCTCGAGCAGAAGAAGAAGGTGCGCGGCCGCGTCGTGGTGCGGCTCGACAAGGTGCAGAAGGACGCGTGGAACCTCGTGGGTAGGCTGCCCGCGGCGGCTCCCGAGGCGCGCGCGGCCTCCGGCGTGGTGGTGGTGGGCGCGCACTATGACCATCTGGGCACGGGCGGACGGGGCTCGCTGGCGCCCGACAGCCACGAGCCGCACCTGGGCGCGGATGACAACGCGTCGGGCGTGGCGGGCCTGCTGGAGGCGGCGCGGCTGCTCGCGGCGAAGCGGGAGCGGTTGCAGCGGGACGTCTACTTCACGGCCTTCTCGGGCGAGGAGCTGGGCGTGCTGGGCTCCACCGCGTGGACGCGCTCGCCGCCTGCGGGGCTCGCGATGAAGGACGTGGTGGGGATGATCAACCTCGACATGGTGGGCCGGCTGCGCAACAACCACCTGGCGGTGCTGGGAGTGGAGTCCGGCCAGGAGTGGCGTGACGTGCTCGCGCCCGCGTGCGCCCTGGCCCGCGTGCAGTGCGATGGCTCGGGGGATGGGTATGGGCCGTCGGACCACACGCCGTTCTACGCGGCGGGTGTTCCGGTGCTGCACTTCTTCACGGGCGCTCACGGCGACTATCACAAGCCGTCCGACAGCGCGTCGCGCATCAACGCGGCGGGGCTCGCGCAGGTGGGGCTCATCGTGTCCGAGGTCGCCGCCGAGGTGAGCGCGAGGCCCGGGCGTCTCACCTATCGCAACGTGCCCGCGCCCGCGCCCGCCGGGGACATGCGCTCGTTCAACGCCTCGCTTGGCACCGTGCCGGACTATGCGCCCCCCGAGGGCACACGCGGAGTGCTGCTCGCGGGTGTGCGGCCGGGTGGGGGAGCGGACAAGGGCGGCATGAAGCGGGGGGATGTGCTCATCCGGCTCGGCACCCACGACGTGGGGAGCGTGGAGGATTTGATGTACGCGCTCAATGCCTCCAAGCCCGGCGAGACCGTCACCGCCGTCGTCCTGCGCGAGGGCCAGGAGGTGAAGCTGTCCGTGACGTTCCAGGAGAGCCAGCGACGCTGAGTTGTTGGAAAATCGTCGTGCGGTGTCTTGGTGATGTGCGACGCGATGATGTCCGTGGATTTCGCGGACCCGCCCACGAGGGTGATGGGGGTTCCCTATCGCCCTTGAAGCGTCTATGACGTTTGGCGTCAAGTTCCAGTCAACCCGATGGGAGTGTGCTGAATGAGATCCAAGATCCTGTTGACTCTGATGATGTTGGTGGCGACCCCCGTGCTCGCGGATTTGGAGCGCAGTGGACCCGCGAGCGCGACGTTCTCCGGCAAGGGGCCGGCTGGCTTCAAGCTGGAGGGGAAGACCGAGGAGGTGACCCTCAAGGACGATGGCAAGACGGTGGTCATCTCCGTGCCGCTGGCGACGCTCAAGACAGGCATTGATCTGCGCGACCGTCACATGCGCGAGAAGTACCTCGAGGTGGAGAAGTTCCCGCACGCGGTGCTGGAGGTGCTCTGGACCGCCATCCAGTTGCCGGAGGATGGGAAGACGACCACCCAGACGGTGCCGGGGAAGATGACCCTGCACGGCAAGACGAAGGACGTGTCCGTCACCTACACCCTCAAGCGCACGGGGGATGCCTACGAGGCGAGTGGCAAGCTGCCCCTCAACCTCAAGGACTTCGACATCATCCTGCCGAACTACCTGGGCGTGACGGTCAAGCCCGACATCGAGACGCTCACCTCGTTCCAGTTCAAGAAGAAGTAGGAATCGCTCGCCCATGCGTCAGTCTCTCGTCGTGTTGTTCCTGTTCGGACTCCTCGTGTCGCCTCGGGCCGAGGCCTACACGTGGATGATCCGCCACGGCTACTCCAGTTGCGCCGCGTGCCATGCGGACCCCTCGGGAGCTGGCCTCGTCACCGCCTACGGGCGGGCCCAGTCCGAGCTGTTGCTCGCCGCCAACTACGGCAAGGTGAAGGAGGAGGTCAGTCCCAGCACGGGCTTTCTCTTCGGCGCGGTGAACACGCCGGACTGGCTCCTGTTGGGGCTGTCCTTCCGCGGTGGCGCGCTCGTCAACCAGGCGGGGTCGGCGGACCCGACGGTGCGGCCGGTGCAGATGGCGAGCGACATCCGCGCCCAGGCCACCTTCGGCCAGTTCCGCGCCAACGCCAGCCTGGGCTTCGCGCTGCGCCGCGCGCGCCTGGCGGCCCTGACCACCACCGAGGCCAACAACGTCGTGTCGCGCGACCACTGGCTCGGCTGGGACAACGAGAACCAGACGCTGCTGGTGCGCGCGGGCCGCATCAACCTGCCGTTCGGTCTGCGCAACGTGGAGCACACCTCGTGGGTGCGTGAGCGCACGCGCACCGACACCAACGAGCACCAGCAGTACGGCCTGGCCGTCGCCTACAACGGCGAGGGCTTCCGCGGCGAGCTCATGGGCATCGCGGGCAACTTCCTGCTCAAGCCCGATGAGTACCGGGAGCGCGGCTACTCGGGCTACTTCGAGTGGTCTCCGCGGACGAACCTGGCGCTGGGGGTGAGCAGCCTCGCCACGCGCGCCGCGTATGACGTGGACTCGCGGCAGCCGGACTTCTGGCGGCAGGCGCACGGCGTCTTCGGCCGCTGGGCGGTGAACGGTCCCGTGGTGTTGCTCGGCGAGGTGGATCTGCTCGTCAACTCCTCTCGGGATCAGAGCGCGGGGCTGGGCTACACCGGCCTGCTCCAGGCGGATATCGAGCCGGTGCAGGGCCTGCACGTCATCGTCTCGGGTGAGACCCTGCGCACGGTGGGAGGCGTGGGCACCAACGTGGGCGGAAGTTTGGGACTGGCCTTCTCCTTCCTGCCCCAGGTCGAGTTGCGTGTGGATGGTGTCGTGCGGAGGTTCGCGACCGAGACGGGCGGCACCAACACCCTTTCCATTCTCAGTCAGTTGCACCTCTTGCTATGAACAACCCATCCAATCGCGGCTTGCCGCACATGCTGGCGCGTGCCGGCCTCCTGGGAGTCGTCCTGCTCGGCGCCACCGCCGCGAGGGCCACCCCCAACTTTCCGGAAGTCATCCACAACGATCTGGGACTCGCCAGCCAGCCCTCGTGCGCGGTCTGCCACCAGGGCGCTCCTGGCATGGGCACGGTGACCACACCCTTCGGCAAGTCGCTGCTCGCCCGGAAGGTCGTGCCCTATGACGTGGCCTCGTTGAGCAAGGCGCTGGCCGCGCTCGACACCGAGAAGGTGGACAGTGACAGCGACGGCACGCCGGACACGGAGGAGCTGAAGGCGGGCCGGAATCCCAACGTGAGCGACGGGAACAGTGGTCCGGGCGGGGAGCCGGGTGGAGGCAATGTGCTGCCCGAGCCCTCCTACGGGTGCGGTGTGGCGCCGGGCGCTCCGGTGGGCCTGCTGCTCGGTGGGCTGTGGCTCTTGCGCAGGCGCCGTCGGCAGTAGGCGTCCGGACGGGCCCGCCCTCATCATTCCTTTCGGCCGAGAGGGCGGGCGATTATACAGAGGGCTCCTTTTCACGCGGAGTCCTCCTCATGACGATCAAGGTTGGCGACGAAGCCCCGGACTTCAACTTCACCCACAAGAATGGGAGTCCGGCCAATCTCAAGTCCCTGCGTCAGCAGAAGGCCGTCGTTCTCTACTTCTATCCCAAGGATGACACCCCGGGGTGCACGGCCCAGGCCTGCTCCTTCCGTGATTCCTACGAGGACTTCGTCCAGGCGGGCGCCGAGGTCATCGGGGTCAGCTCCGACGACGCCTCGAAGCACGAGGCCTTCGCCGCCAGGTATCGGCTGCCCTTCACGTTGGTCAGCGACGCGGACGGCGAGCTGCGCAAGCGCTACGGTGTGCCGCGCTCGTTCCTGGGGCTGGTGCCGGGCCGGGTCACGTATGTGATCGACCGTGAGGGCATCGTCCGGCACGTCTTCAATTCCCAGCTCCAGTCCACCAAGCACATCTCCGAGGCGATGGAAGTCCTCAAGCGCCTGAGTGCCTCCTGACGGACACGCGGCGATCGCGCGGGGCTCGTTCCTGGTGGCGCTCCTGGCCGCTGGGGGCCTTGCTGCTGTCCCTGGTCCTGCATGGGGCCCTGGGTCTGCTGCTGTGGCGCGCGAGGCCCCCCTCGCTCGAGTCTCCCACCGAGGCCCGCTCCGAGCCCATCCTGCTCGAGTTCACCGAGCACGAAGCGCCTCGTGCGCCTCCTGGGGTGGAGCCTCCCGCGGTGCCGCCCCGGGAGACGCCCCACCGGCCGTCCCGGACACCTCGCGCGCAGAAGCCGGTCTCCGCGCCAGCGCCCGCCCCGGCGCCCATCGCATCGGGCCCTGCGAGCGTCCCCGAGGCACCGGATGTTCTCCAGGCGCCGGACATGCCGCGAGCGGTGCGGCTGTTTCCGGGCCCGGGAGGACTGCCGGTGGAGCAGGGGAGCGCCGCCGCGGACGAGCCCCGGGGTCACACCTGGAGACCGGGGGAGGGGCCATCGCCCGAGCAACGCCTGGCGGAGGAGCGCGAGCGGGTGCGGGGCCGGGTCCAGGGCTTGCTCGATGACGGCCTGGCCACGGTGCGTGTGGAGGGTGGCCTCGTCGACACCTACTTCAGCCAGATGGACCATGCGCTGGAGAAGGGGCTGACGGGCTCGCCGCTCTTCGACTACCAGGGAGTGCTCCGGCACTTCTTGCCCGCGCTCAATCCGCGCGGGTTGTTGGAGGGGGCCGCGCGCTACGGGGCCACGGGCAATCCGGACGACGCCACGGGGGGGCCCTCGGGGACGGAGCGGTTGGAGGACGTGGCGCGCTCGGGGACCGCGGGCGCGAGGGCTCGGCGGGCGCGCGATCCGTTGGGAGAGCTGGACAGGAGCGTGGCGGGCGCCAACACGATGTCGGTGGAGCTCGAGCTGGAGCAGTCGCCCACGGGACAGCTGTTGGGGGTGAAGTTGCTGCGAGGCTCGGGCAACCCCCTCTTCGACGCCTATGTCCTCGACAAGGTCCCCGCATCCCTGGCGGCGTTGGGCCCCGCGTCGGAGAACTTCGCCGCGAGGACCCGGGCGCCCACGGTGCGCAGCGTCTGGAATGTCGAGGGCCGCGTGAGCTTCTCGCGCACCATCAAACTGTCGAAGCTGCACACGCTCGACGCCTCGGACGCGGCCTATGTCTCGGCGCTGCTCGCGACGAGCCTGCTCGGGGGCTCCTTCGAGGAAACGCGGGGCGAGGTGACGATCCTCGACGTGCGTCGGCCCCACTTCGACATCCGGACCCGGCTGCTGCGGGTGTACTGAGGTCGAAACAAACAAAACAAAACAAAAAAGCCCGGGGGATGCCGGGTGCCGGCACCCTCCGGGCTCAGAACAATGCCTGACGCGGTGCGGCTCAGGCGTTGGCGGTCTTCTCCGGCACGTTGATGCCCTGCTTGCCGAGGTAGTCCATCGCCTTGTCCTTGACGTTGGTGCGCAGCTCCGGCCCGGTCTTGGGCGTGAGCAGCAGGGCGGCGATGCCGCCGACGGCGCAGCCGATGACGAAGGCGCCGATGCCCGCGAACGAGGAGCTGGCGGGCTTGTAGGTGGTCAGGCCCACATAGTGCAGCGCATCATCCGGATCGAAGTCCTCCCACCGGTTGCGCGCGTACTTGGGCAGATCCTTCAGGAGCTTCTTGGCGAGGAACTTCCGATACAAGTCACTCTTCGCCGCGAGCGTGGCCTTTTTCGCGAACATCATTCCGTCCTCCTCTGTCCGATGACCCAGGCAAGGCACAGAACTCCCCCACGGTAGTTCGTCCTTGGTAGGAAGAAAGGTAGGCAGGGTTGTCCGGGATGGCACCCCCCGGCGTGCGCTTGTCCACTCGGCTTCATGGCCAACGTTCGCGAGGAAGTCGGAAGCAGCCAGGCGAGCCCCTTTCTGCTATGCCCCCGGCGCCATGTCATCCGACCAGAAGCTGCTGGAAAAGCGCGCCCAGGTGGAGCGGGGCGGGGCCGAGAAGTACCACGCGAAGAACCAGGAAACGGGCAAGCTGTTCGCGCGCGAGCGCATCCGGCTCCTGGTGGACGAGGGCTCGTTCGTCGAGGACGCGAAGCTCGCCAACAACCTGGACCCGGAGTTGCCCTCGGACGGCGTCATCACGGGCCTGGGCCGGGTGGCGGGGCGTCCGGTGGCGATCATGGCCAACGACTCCACGGTGAAGGCGGGCAGTTGGGGCGCGCGCACGGTGGAGAAGATCCTCCGCATCCAGGAGACGGCGCGCAGCCTGCGCTGTCCGCTGCTCTACCTGGTGGACTCGGCGGGAGCGCGCATCACGGATCAGGTGGAGATGTTCCCCGGCCGGCGGGGCGCGGGCCGCATCTTCTACAACGAGGTGCACCTGTCCGGAGAGGTGCCGCAGGTGTGCCTGCTCTTCGGGCCCTCGGCGGCCGGCGGCGCGTACATCCCCGCGTTCTGCGATCTGGTCATCATGGTGGACGGCAACGCCTCCATGTACCTGGGCAGCCCGCGCATGGCGGAGATGGTCATCGGCGAGAAGGTGACGCTCGAGGAGATGGGCGGCGCGAAGATGCACTGCTCGGTGTCCGGCTGCGGCGACGTGCTGGTGAAGACGGAGCCGGAGGCCATCGAGGCGGCCAAGAAGTACCTCTCCTTCTTCCCGGAGAACTTCACCCAGGCGCCCCCGGTGGTGGAGGCGCGCGCGCCCAAGGTGAGTGGCAAGCGGGTGGAGGAGATCATCCCCGCGGATCAGAACAAGCCCTTCGACATGCACGCGCTCATCGCGGAGCTCATCGACGAGGGGAGCTGGTTCGAGGTGAAGAAGCTCTTCGCCCAGGAATTGATTACCGGCCTGGCGCGCATCGGGGGACGGCCGGTGGGCATCGTGGCCAACCAGCCCAAGTACAAGGGCGGCGTGCTCTTCGTGGACTCGGCGGACAAGGCGGCGCGCTTCATCTGGCTGTGTGACGCCTTCAACATCCCGCTGCTCTACCTGGCGGACGTGCCGGGGTTCATGATCGGCACCAAGGTGGAGCGCGCGGGCATCATCCGCTCGGGCGCGAAGATGATCTCCGCAGTGAGCGAGGCGAGCGTGCCGCGCATCTGCGTGGTGGTGCGCAAGGCGTATGGCGCGGGCCTGTACGCCATGAGCGGGCCGGGCTTCGCGCCGGACGCCACGCTCGCGCTGCCCCAGGCGATGATCGCGGTGATGGGGCCCGAGGCGGCCGTCAACGCCGTCTACTTCAACAAGATCCAGGACAAGCCCGAGGCCGAGCGCGCCGCCTACGTGCAGCAGCTGCGCGACGAGTACAAGGAAGACGTGGACCTGTTCAAGCTGGCGAGCGAGCTGGTGGTGGACGAGATCGTCCCGGGTGAGCGGCTGCGTCATGAATTGTTGCAGCGCTTCGAGTTGTATTCTCGCCGTTTCCAACCCCGGGCCGCCAAGAAGCACGGCGTCTACCCGGTTTGATAGCCCTCCTACCCCCCTCTGCGATACATCCCGACCATGGACTTCGAACTTCCCGAAAGCCATCGAGCTCTTCAATCTTCCCTGCGTGACTTCTGCGAGGCCAAGGTCCGTCCCTTCGCGCGCGAGTGGGACAAGGACGAGACCTTCCCGCTGGAGGTGGTGCGGGAGCTCGGCGGGCTGGGTGTGCTGGGCATGCTGGTCTCCGAGGAGTACGGCGGAGCGGCCATGGACTCGCTGGCCGTGGCGGTGGCGGTGGAGGAGATCGCCCGCTACGACGGCTCGCTCGCCCTCACGGTGGCCTCGCACAACGGCCTGGGGACGAGCCACCTGCGCGTCTTCGGCAACGACGCGCAGCGGCGCAAGTACCTGCCCAAGCTCGCGAGCGGAGAGTGGCTGGGCGCGTGGGGCCTGACCGAGCCGGGCAGCGGCTCGGACGCCGCGGGGATGAAGACGACGGCGGTGCGCCACGGCGACACGTGGGTGCTCAACGGCGCGAAGATGTTCATCACCCAGGGCACGGTGGGTGACGTGTTCGTGGTGCTGGCGGTCACCACGCCGCAGAAGAAGCAGAAGGGCATCACCGCCTTCATCCTGGAGAAGGGGATGAAGGGCTTCAGCCAGCGCTCCATCCACGGCAAGCTGGGCATGCGCTCTTCCGACACGGCGGAGCTGGTGCTCGAGGGCGTGGAGGTGCCGGACAGCCAGCGCCTGGGCGAGGTGGACTCGGGCTTCATCGACACGATGAAGATCCTCGACAAGGGCCGCATCACCATCGGGGCGCTGGCGGTGGGCCTGGGGCGGGGGGCGCTGGAGGAGTCGGTGCGCTACGCGCGCGAGCGCACCGCCTTCGGCCAGCCCATCTCCGAGTTCCAGGGCCTGCGCTGGATGTTCGCGGACATGAAGACGGAGCTGGACGCGGCGCGGCTCCTGGTGCACCGCGCGGCCCTGCTCGCCGACGCGGGCCGGCCCTACAGCCAGGAGGCATCCATGGCGAAGCTGTTCGCCTCCGAGGCGGCCACACGCGCCTGCAACAAGGCGGTGCAGGTCCACGGCGGCTACGGCTACACGCGCGAGTTCCCCGTCGAGCGCTACCTGCGCGACGCCAAGCTGTGTGAGATCGGCGAGGGCACGAGCGAGATCCAGCGCACCATCATCGCGCGCGAGGTCTTCAAGGGCACGTGAAGGGGCCTGGGATGACACCGCCGCTCGCCGAGCGCGTGAAGCACCTGGAGGAACGCCTGGGGGTGGTATTCCCCCGGCCGGAGCTGGCGCTCACCGCGCTCACGCACAAGAGCTGGGTCAACGAGCACCGGGGCGAGGGCTTCCAGGACAACGAGCGGCTGGAGTTCCTCGGGGACGCGGTGGTCAACCTGGCGGTGGGCCACCGGCTCATGGAGCGCTTTCCCCAGATGCGCGAAGGGGAGCTCACGCCGCTGCGTGCCCGCATCGTCAACGAGGAGGGCCTGTCGCGCATCGCGCGCCGCCTGGCGCTGGGTGAGCTGCTGCTGCTCGGACGGGGCGAGGAGCTCAGCGGGGGCCGGGACAAGAGCTCGCTCCTGGCCAACGCGCTGGAGGCGATCTTCGCCGCGCTCTACCTCGAGGCGGGCTTGGGGCCGGTGATGGGGCTGGTGGACCGGCACTTCGCCGAGGCCCTGGACGGCGTGGCGCAGGCGCTCAGCCGGCTGGACTACAAGACGAAGCTGCAGGAGACGGCCCAGGAGCAGCTCAAGGTCACGCCCCGCTACCAGTGCATCTCGGAGGCGGGCCCCGACCACGAGAAGGTCTTCGAGGTGCAGGTGTCGCTGGGGCCGGACGTGTACGCGCGCGCCACGGGCCGCAGCAAGAAGGAGGCCGAGCAGAACGCCGCCCATGCCGCCTTGAAGTGGTTGGCACGGGGGGAAAAGCCGGAACCTCCGGATTCCCCGGCGGATTCCGGTCCGAAGGAGGACAGACCGGGTTGAAACTACTTGGTCCCACTGGACGGGACGAATAAGGTCGCGCGTCGGCCCACGTTCCACCGTTGGCTCGGTAGCCCGTCCGCCCGCAATGACGCGCGGCGGGTCCGTTGTTCTTGCGCTGTCCTGGGGAAGTCTCCTCGTGAGAGGGGGTTTTCCTGATCACCTTCGACCTTCGACGCTTCAGATGCCTCCTCCCACCCACCGCAGCGGTTTCGCCGCGCTCATCGGCCGTCCCAATGTGGGCAAGAGCACGCTGCTCAATCAACTGACGGGCGAGAAGCTCGCCATCGTCTCGCCCAAGCCGCAGACCACCCGCAACCGCATCCTGGGCGTGGTGACGCGGCCGGAGGGCCAGGTGGCCTTCCTCGACACCCCGGGCATCCACCAGGCCAAGGGGGAGCTCAACCGGTACATGGTGGAGGTGGCCCTGCAGGCCGCGGACGAGGTGGACCTGGTCCTCTTCGTCATCGAGCCCACGGGGACGGAGAAGCAGGAGGTGAGTCCGGGCAACCGCCACATCCTCGAGCGGCTGCAGAAGACGGGCAAGCCCACCTTCCTCGTCATCAACAAGATCGACACCATTCCCAAGCCGGTGCTCCTGCCGCTCATCGACCTGTACCGCCGGGAGTTCCCCTTCGCCGAGGTGATACCCATCTCCGCCAAGGAGGACGACGGGGTGGAGGGCCTGTTCCAGACGGTGCTGCGGCACATGCCCGAGGGCGAGCCGCTGTTTCCCGAGGACGTGCTCACGGACCAGGCGGAGAAGACGCTGGTGGCCGAGTACATCCGCGAGCAGGTGTTGCGCCACTGCCGCCAGGAGATTCCGTATTCCACGGCGGTGCTGGTGGACTTCTTCGACGAGTCCGAGCGCGAGCCGCCACCGGGCACGCCACCGGGCAAGCTCGCGGGGCTCATCCGGATTTCGGGCTCCATCTACGTGGAGCGGGACAGTCAGAAGGCCATCATCATCGGCAAGCAGGGCCAGATGTTGAAGACGATCGGTACGGACGCGCGCAAGGCCATCCAGCGGCTCTTGGGGGCGCACGTGTACCTCTCGCTCCGGGTGCGAGTGGAGCCCCGGTGGAGCGAGCGGCCCGAGGGCCTCAAGAAGCTGGGTTACGAGTAGAAAGCCACATGAAGCCTCTGGTCGCCATCGTGGGACGCCCCAACGTGGGCAAGTCCACGCTCTTCAATCGCCTCGCCCGGCGCCGCATCGCCCTGGTGGAGGACATCCCCGGAGTCACCCGCGACCGGCATTACTGGGACGTGGAGTGCGAGGGCCGGTTCATCACCATCATCGACACGGGCGGCTTCGTGCCCGGGGAGAAGGACTCGCTCCTGCAGCAGGTGCGCGAGCAGGCGCAGCTCGCGGTGGAGGAGTGTGACGCCATCGTCTTCGTGACGGACGCGCGCGCGGGGCTGACCGCGGCGGACCAGGAGGTGGCCACCTACCTGCGCCAGAGCGGCAAGCCCGTGGTGGTGGCCGCCAACAAGCTCGACAGCGAGTCGCAGCTCGTTCAGGCGCACGCCTCGGAGTTCTTCCGGCTGGGCCTGGGCGAGGTGTTCCCCATCTCCGCCGAGCATGGCCTGGGCGTGGGCACGATGATGGAGGCCGTCGTGGGCAAGCTGCCGCCCATGGACGACGAGGAACTGGCCGCCAAGGCCTTCGCCGAGACGGCGCTCGACGAGCCTGTGTCGGAAGAGGACGAGACGGCGTTCGGGTACGTGCCCGAGGGCGAGGAAGACGAGGACGGGGAAGGGGACGAGGAGGGGGAGGGCGAGGCTCCGGCGGCGATCCCCATCGGGGCGAAGAACGGAGAGGGCGAGGACGAGGAGGAGGAGCGGCCCATCCGGATCGCCATCATCGGCCGGCCCAACGTGGGCAAGAGCACCCTGGTCAACGCGCTGCTCAAGGAGAAGCGCGTGGTGGCCAGCGAGGTGCCGGGCACGACGCGGGATCCCATCGACTCGGAGCTCAAGTACAAGGACCGGCAGGTCATCCTGACGGACACCGCGGGCATCCGGCGCAAGAAGACGATCGCCCACCGGCTGGAGAAGTTCTCGGTGGTGGCGGCGCTCAAGTCCATGGAGCGCAGCGACGTGGCGGTGCTGCTGATGGACGCCACCGAGCCCGCGGTGGACCAGGACGCCAAGCTCGCGGGCCTGGCCGAGGAGAAGGGCCGCGCGCTGGTCATCGTGGTGAACAAGTGGGATCTCATCAGCACGGATCAGCGCAAGCAGGAGATCTTCCGCGAGGAGCTCAAGTACGCGCTGAAGTTCGTGCACTACGCGCCCATTGTCTTCACCTCGGCGCTCACCGGCTCCAAGGTGGAGAAGGTGCTGGAGCTGGCGGTGGAGCTGGCCGATCAGTTCCGCTACCGCTCGCCCACCCCCCAGCTCAACCGGCTGCTCAAGCACATCGAGGAGAGCCACCCGGCGCCCATCGTGGGGCGGGGGCCGCTGCGGGTGTACTACATGGCCCAGGTGGGCACAGCGCCGCCCACCTTCGCCATCACCTGCAACCGGCCCGAGGGCGTGCCGGACATGTACCGGCGCTACATCACCAACCAGTTGCGCAAGACGTTCGACTTGCGCGTCCCCATCCGCCTGCTCTTCCGCGAGCGGCCGGGACAAGAGAAGCGAGCGGCCCGCAAGAGGCCGAAGCAGACCGGGAAGCGTTAGCCGGTCCGCGTTGACACTCCGGGTGCGCGCTCCGTAGATTGCGCGCCCTTCGACCCCCGAGCAGAGGTGCGCACCACCGTGGCCGAAAAGTCCGAGAAGATGACGAAGCAGGAGCTGACCGCGCAGGACGCCTTCCAGCTCTATGGCGCCGAGGCGAGTAACTGGCTGATGAAGCGGCAGCAGATCATCGGCGCCGCGCTGGGCGTGCTGCTGGTGGGAGGACTCATCGCCGCGACGGTGCACTACTTCTCCAGCCGCGGAGAGGAGAAGGCCTCCAAGCAGCTGGGCCAGGCGCTGACGGTGCTCGAGCGGCCGGTGGTGACCGGGGTGGATCTCCAGCCGGCGGAGGCGGGACAGGAGCCGCCCTTCAAGTCGGAGAAGGAGAAGGACGAGGCGATCGTCAAGACGCTGAGCGACTTCCGCGCGGCGAATGGGGGCTCGGACGCGGCGGTGACGGCGGCGCTGCCCCTGGGCAAGGCGCAGTACCGGCTGGGCAACTACGACGGAGCGCTCGCCGCCTTCGACGAGTACATCGCCAAGGGCGAGAAGAACGAGCCGCTGATGGTGTCGGCACGCGAGGGCCAGGGCTATGCCCACGAGGCCAAGGGGCAGCTCGACCAGGCGCTCGCGTCCTTCCAGGAGATGGCGAAGCTGGACGCGGGGGGCTTCCTGCAGGGCATGGGGCAGTACCACCAGGCGCGCATCCTCGTGGCCCAGGGCAAGAAGGACGAGGCGGCGCAGCTCCTGGCGGACCTGAAGTCGACCCAGACGAACACGGCGGCGGGACGGCTCGCCACCGAGCGGCTGGCGGTGCTCGCGGCCGAGGGCGTGAAGATTCCCGAGCCGAAGGCGGCTCCGGCCGCGGCCCAGGACGCGGGGTAGACGCGGGCCTATGAGGATTTCGCGC
Source organism: Cystobacter fuscus (assembly GCF_044360685.1). Lineage (GTDB taxonomy): Bacteria > Myxococcota > Myxococcia > Myxococcales > Myxococcaceae > Cystobacter > Cystobacter fuscus_C. The sequence goes on from NZ_CP043491.1 coordinate 5,906,078, forward strand.
TGGTGGAAGTCTTGGGTGGGTGGGCTCGGGGCGGTGGGCCTTCTGGGGGCCTGCCAGACGGTGCCGGTGTACGGCAATCCGGTGACCTCCGCCCCCGTGCAGCCGCCCCGTCACTACTTCTCGGTGGACTGGTGGAAGCCGCTGGTCGAGCCCACGCTGCTCGAGTACGCCCCGCGAGAGCAGGCCCGGCCCGCCTATGACGAGCGGAACGAGCGGGTGATCGCGCTCACCCGGGACGGGTATGTGCGCAGCCTCGGAGCCGGGGGCCGGGAGGCGTGGAGCTACCGGGTGGGCACGCTCTTCTACGCGGGCGCCACGGTGGACGACGGCACGGTGTACGTGCCGGGCACGGATGGCGGGCTGCATGCCCTGGACGCGCGCACGGGTCAGTTGAAGTGGAGGTACGCGGCGGAGGAGGCGCTGGCGACGGCCCCGGTGATCGCCGGCGACCTGGTGCTGGTGGCCTCGCAGAGTGACACGCTGTTCGCGGTGAAGCGCGCCACGGGAGAGCTCGCGTGGCTGTACCGGAGGGATCCTCCGGCGGGCTTCACCATCCACCGGACCTCCACGCCGGCCGTGCGGGGTGAGACGGCCTGGGTGGGCTTCTCCGACGGCTCGCTCGTGTCGCTGGACCTGGCCGATGGCGGCGTGCGCTGGGAGAAGTCGCTCGCGCAGACGGGCGCCAGGCAGTTCATGGACGTGGACACCTCGCCCGTGCTGGATGCGTCGGGCCGGGTCTACGCCGCGTCGTACACGGGGGGCCTGTATGCCCTCGAGGCCGAGACGGGCGACGTGGTGTGGACCTCGGTGGCGCAAGGCATCACCTCGCTGATGGTCCACGGGGACGTGGTGATCGCCACGGGGGATGACCGCCTGGATGCGTACCTGGCGGACAATGGGAAGCTCATCTGGTCGCGCCCCCTGGAGGAACGGGCCGGGCTCGAGGCGGTGTTGGTCAAGGGCATGCTCCTGGTGCCCGCCCAGTACTCGTTGCTCTTCGTGGATCCGCGCACGGGCCGCTCGCGCATCGCGTGGAACCCGGGCAAGGGCATCTCGGCTCCGCCGCGGGTGGTGGGGAGCAAGGCGTACGTGCTGTCCAACAACGGCTACCTGTACGCCCTGCGTCTGGATGGGAGGAGTGGTTGACCTCGGGGGCGGTGAAGAAGGCGGTGCGGGTGGTGGCCGCCCTCATCTACCGGCCCGGGGATGACACCCGGTTCCTCGTCCAGCAGCGCCTGCCGGGGGGAAGCCGTGGACTGCTCTGGGAGTTTCCAGGCGGCAAGGTGGAGCCCGGCGAGTCCGAGCCCGAAGCGCTCGTGCGCGAGTGCCGGGAGGAGCTGGATGTGACGCTCCACGTGGGAAGGCGGCTATGGGCGGGCAGACACGAGTACCCGGATCTGACGGTGGACCTGACGCTGTACGTGGCCCGGCTGGAGTCGGGGGAGCCGAAGACCCTGGGAGCCCAGGCGCTGGCGTTCCTGACGCCGGAGCAGATGCGGACGCTGCCGTTCTGCGAGGCGGATCTTCCACCCCTGGAGGAGCTGGTGGCGGGCAGGTTGGGTCCGCTGCGCTGATGGTGCGGCGCACCTTCCAGCTCATTCCTGGCGTAGGCCCCTGGAAGGAGAAGGATCTCTGGGCCCGCGGCATCCACACCTGGGAGGACTTCCCGGAGAGTGGCGTGGTGCTCGGACAGAAGGTGGATGGACTGGCCCGCCAGCGTCTGGCCATGGCCCGAGAGGCCCTGGAGCGCAAGGATCTGGCAGCGCTGGCGGCCATGATTCCCCCTCGTGAGCACTGGCGGCTGTACCCCGAGTTCGCTCGCGACGCGCTGTACTTCGACATCGAGACGAATGGAAACCAGGAGCAGGAGCCCACGGTGGTGGCCCTGTTCGACGCGGACGGCCTGCGCGTCTTCATCCTCGGACGCAACATGGACGAGTTGCCCGAGGCCATGGCGCAGCGGCGCTTGTGGGTGACGTTCAACGGCTCGTGCTTCGACGTGCCCGTGCTGCGGCAGTACTTCGGCAAGCGCTTTCCCACGCCCGAGGCGCACATCGATCTGCGTTTCGTGTGCCGCCGGCTGGGCATGGGGGGCGGGCTGAAGGAGCTCGAGGACAAGCTGGGCCTGGGACGGCCTCCCCACATGAAGGGCGTGAACGGGTGGGATGCGGTGCTGTTGTGGCGCGCCTATCTCGCCCGGGGCGACGTGGAAGCCCTGCGCTTCCTGGTGGAGTACAACCTCTATGACTCCTTCCAGCTGCGCGCGTTGATGGACACGGCCTACAACCGCGCCCTGGACGATCTGAACATGGACGCCGTCGCGCGGCTGCCCGTGTTCGAGCGGGGCGAGGTCCTCTACGACGTGAGCCGGCTCATCCTGGAGCTCGGGCCCACGCAACGCGACTTGAAGGTGCTCGAGCGGGTGCGCGCCCAGGATCGGGATCTGCGCCAGGACTGAGGCCGACAGCTCGGGGAGGTCGGGCGGCCGTGTCAGTCCGGGCTGGTAGGGTGGTTGACGCTGGAGGTTCGGCGCTCAAGCCCTACCTCTGGCATTACCCGGCGCGGCGTTGGCGTGCAGCACAAAGGAGAGCCCGAAGATGTCCATCGACAGGTCCGAGTCCTCGACCCCTCCCAAACTTCTCTTTTCCGTGGATGGAACCCGGTACGAACTCGTTCGGAAGTTGGGCCGCCGCCATTCGGGGGAGCTGCTGTTGGCCCGGCGCCGCCACGCGATGGGACCGGCCGGATGCGTCGTGCTCAAGCGGCTGTCGCGGCCGGTCAATGAGAAGCAGAAGCAGCGCCTGGTGCAGGAGGTCCAACTGGCGTACCGGCTCGACCATCCCGGCATCGCCAAGGTGTACCAGTGGATGCTGCATGGAGGGCGGCCCTACGTGGTGATGGAGTACGTGGAGGGGCATTCCCTCGAAACCGTCCTGAGCGTCGCGGCCATGCGGCAGCGGCCCATGTCCGAGGCCTTCGTCTGCCACGTGGCCTCGGAGATCGCGGATGCACTTCATTATGCGCATACCCGGACGGATGAACGGGGGCGATTCCTGGGGATTGTCCATCGGGACATCCAGCCGGAGAACATCCGGGTGGGCATCAATGGCGAGGTGAAGCTGGTGGATTTCGGAGTCGCGTACTCGCTGTTGCCAGGACGGGATGCCACCACGGCCTCGGTCTTGCGCGGGGACATCGCCTACGCGTCCCCCGAGCGCATGCGCATGGAGCCGGTGGATCACCGCTCGGATTTGTTCTCGTTGGGCCTGGTCATGCTGGAGCTGCTCACCGGCAAGCACCTGTTCGACCTGGAAGACGTGGAGCAGGCGGCGCGCGCGGCGGGCCCAGGAACGGTGGAGGTCCACGTGCGGGATGAGCTTCGCTGTGAGGAACCCAGCTGGGTGCCGGTGGCGGAGATGGCCGCGCGCATCGAACGGTTCGGCCCCGCGGATGTGGAGCGGGCCACCCAAGGACTCTCCGAGCCCCTGCGGGCCGTGGTGCACCGGACCCTCCAGCGCGAGCCGTCCGCCCGTTATGCGTCGGGACTGGAACTGCGTGACGCGCTCCGGGCCTTGCTCGTGGTGAAGGGCCGGCCCTATGGACGGCCGGAGGCGGCGCGCGAGGTGCTGGTGGCCGTGAAGGAAGCGGAGTTGTTGCGCGCGTCCGCGGATGTTCTCGAAGCGGATGTCTTCCCGGAGCCCTCGCGCCGGACGACGACGACCGAACACTGAACCCTTAGCGAGAGCGTCGTTTCTTCGCGGGCGGCGGTGGTGGTTTTTCCTTTTCCCCGGACACCTGGAAGGGCATCCGGATGTCGGCGATTTCCCGGCCCTGGGCGTCGGTCATCGAGGTGCCAGTCTGCGCGTCGATGACCAGGACATAGCCATGGCCGGACTTGAGCGGCGTGGGCAGGGAGATCCGGTAGAGCACTCCGTCGGAAGACTCCTCGGCGGTGTCATCCGATACCAGGGCCCGATCGGACTCGTCGAACAAACGGACGCGGTAGTTGCGCAGCGACCGCGAGCTGCGCAGCTCGAGCGCCGACGTGGGCTCCACGATCGGACGTCCTTCTTCCTCGCCAACCACGGGAATGGACTCCGTGCCGGCGTCCGCCAGGGTGTAGCGAAGCGTGAAGGTGGCGGGCCCGGGTTGAGCGAGTGCCGCGTCCGGTGGGGAGATGGCAGCCGTGCCGGCATCCTCGGTGGGGGCGGAGGGCTTCGGACATCCGGCCAGGCTCAGCGCGGCCGCGCCGACGACGCTCAAGGAGAGGAGTCGCATAGAGGCGGGAGACCCTATGTCCCCAAGCGGAACCCGAGAAGCGCGAACATGCACCGGGTACGGGAGCCCGGGAGCCGCCCGGGGGCCCTGGGACGCACTCCTGCCTTGGAGTCTGATAAGATGCGTTATGTAAACTAAGTGGCTGGGTGGAGACTGGGGCTCCGTCACCGGTCCTCCAGCGCCCCTCAGCCTCTCCCCACGCCCACCGGGACGGCCGATGCGCCGAGCCAGGCCCGTGTACCGGATCGGCAAGCACCTCAGGACGTGACCGTGGAATCAACGCCCTGCTCGTGTGTTGGCGGGCCCGGAATTTTCGGGCGCTTTGACGGCGACCCACGATTCCCGGAACAACTCCGCGCCCCTGCCGCCCCGAAAGGAAACCCATGAAGCGCCTGCTTCTCACCGCCTCTCTGCTTGGCGTCGCTCCCGCGCTCGCCGACGAAGGCATGTGGACGTACAACAATTTCCCCTCCGCCACGGTCAAGGCGAAGTACGGCTTCGAGCCCTCCCAGGACTGGCTCGACACCGTCCGGTTGTCCTCGGCCCGCTTCGGCTACGGGTGCTCGGCGAGCTTCGTCTCCGCGGATGGCCTGGTGATGACGAACCATCACTGTGCTCGTGGCTGCATCCAGCAGCTGTCCACCGCCAAGAAGGATCTCATCGCCAACGGCTTCTACGCCAAGACGCCCGCCGAGGAGCTCCAATGCCCGGCCCTGGAGATCAATCAGCTCCAGGAAATCACCGATGTCACCGAGCAGCTCAACACCGCCACCCGGGGCCTCACCGGAAAGGCCTACGCCGACAGCCTCAAGGCCGAGATGGCCAAGCTGGAGAAGGCCTGCACCACGAGTGATCAGGTCCGCTGCGACGTGGTGACCCTGTACCAGGGCGGCCGTTACAACCTCTACAAGTACCAGCGCTTCCAGGACGCGCGGCTCGTGTTCGCGCCCGAGCACGCGATCGCCTTCTTCGGCGGCGATCCGGACAACTTCGAGTTCCCCCGGTACGACCTGGACGTGGCGTTCGTGCGCGTCTACGGCAAGGACGGCAAGCCCGCCCGGCCCAGCCACTACTTCAAGTGGTCCGAGCACGGCGCCAAGGAAGGCGAACTCACCTTCATCCCGGGAAACCCGGGCCGGACCTCGCGCGGCCTCACCATCTCCCAGCTCGAGTTCCTCCGGGACGTGGCGCTGCCCCGGCAGCTCTTCCGGCTCTCGGAGCTTCGCGGACTCGTCACCGAGTACCAGAACCGCGGCGCCGAGCAGAAGCGCACCTCCAACAACCTCCTCTTCGGCGTGGAGAACGGCCTCAAGGCCAACAAGGGCAAGCTCGAGCAGCTCGCCGACAAGAACTTCTTCGCCCAGAAGCTCGCCGCCGAGCAGGAGCTGCGCTCGAAGGTCAACGCGGATCCGAAGATGAAGGCCAGGTACGGCATGGCCTGGGACGAGATCGCCCGCGCCCAGCAGACCTACCGGAACATGCTCAAGGAGTACGAGGCCCAGGAAGGCGGCCCGAGCTCGCAGTTGTTCGGCCTGGCGCGCACCCTGGTGCGGGCCGCCGAGGAGCTGCCCAAGCCGGATGCCGAGCGGCTGCGGGGCTTCAATGACGCCAGCCTGCCCACCCTCAAGCTCCAGACGATGAGCAAGGCGCCCATCTACCCGGAGCTGGAGGTGGCCCAGCTGACGTTCTCGCTCACCAAGATGCGTGAGGACCTCGGGCCGGATCACCCCTTCGTGAAGAAGGTGCTCGGCAAGGAGTCTCCGCGCACCCTGGCCACCCGGGTCGTCCAGGGCTCCAAGCTGGCGGACCTCAAGGTGCGCGAGCAGCTGTTCTCCGGTGGCAAGGCGGCCATCGCGGCCTCGAAGGATCCGATGATCCAGCTGGCGCTCCTGGTGGACCCCGACGCCCGCGCCATCCGTACCCGGTATGAGACCGAGGTCGAGGCCGTCATCCGCAAGAACAGCGAGCTGGTGGCCCAGGCCCGCTTCGACATCTACGGCACCAAGATCTACCCGGACGCCACGGGCACCCTGCGCCTGTCCTTCGGCGCCGTGAAGGGCTACCCGGAGGACGGCAAGCAGGTGGAGCCCTTCACCCGCATGAGCGGCACCTTCGAGCACGCCACCGGCGAGGAGCCGTTCGCCCTGCCCAAGAGCTGGCTCGCCGCGCAGAAGCAGCTGTCGCCCAACACCCCGATGAACTTCGTCACCACCAACGACATCATCGGCGGCAACTCGGGCTCGCCCGTCATCAACCAGAACGCGGAGATCGTCGGCCTCGTCTTCGACGGCAACATCCAGTCGCTCGGCGGGGACTACGGCTACGACGAGACCGCCAACCGCGCCGTCGCCGTCCACAGCGATGCCCTCATCGAGGCGCTCCAGAAGGTCTACAAGGCCGATCGCATCGTCCAGGAGCTGCGCCCTGGCACCGCGTCCACCGGCAAGGGCGGCTCGGGACCGCAGCAGTAGTCCGCCGCGTCCTCCCGGACAAAACAAAGCGGACAAAACAAAAAGGGGCTGCCCGGTGAGTCCGGGCAGCCCCCTTTGTTTTTTGTCTTCTTGTTTTGTGTCTTCGCCCTACTCCCACTCGATCGTCGCGGGCGGCTTGGACGAGACGTCGTAGACGACGCGGTTGATGCCGCGCACCTCGTTGGTGATGCGCGTGGAGATGCGCTCGAGCACCGGGTACGGCAGCCGCGCCCAGTCCGCCGTCATGCCGTCCACGCTCGTCACCGCGCGCAGCACGCACGTGGACTCGTAGGTGCGCTCGTCACCCATGACGCCCACGCTCTGCACCGGCAGCAGCACCGCGAACGCCTGCCACAGCTCCCGGTACAGCCCCGCGTCCCGGATCTCCTGCTGGACGATGGCGTCCGCGCGGCGCACCAGCGCCAGGCGCTCCTCGGTGATTTCCCCCAGCACCCGGATGGCCAGACCCGGCCCCGGGAACGGCTGCCGGGACACCATCTCGTCCGGCAGCCCCAGCTCGCGGCCCAGCACGCGCACCTCGTCCTTGAACAGCTCGCGCAAGGGCTCCACCAGCTTGAGGTTCATCTTCTCCGGCAGGCCGCCCACATTGTGGTGGCTCTTGATGGTGACGGAGGGCCCCTTGTACGACACGGACTCGATCACGTCCGGGTACAGCGTGCCCTGTGCGAGGAACTCCGCGCCCCGCACCTCCTGCGCCGCCTCCTCGAACACCGCGATGAACTCGCGGCCGATCGTCTTGCGCTTCTTCTCGGGATCCGTGACGCCGGCGAGCTTGCCGAGGAAGCGCTCGCGCGCGTCCACCGTCTTGAGCGGCACGTGGAAGCGGTCCACGAAGAGCGCCTCCACCTGCGCGCGCTCGTCCTGCCGCAAGAGCCCGTTGTCCACGAAGATGCACTGCAGCCGCGCGCCGATCGCCCGGTGCAACAGCAACGCCGCCACCGAGCTGTCCACGCCGCCCGACAGGCCACAGATGACCCGGCCGTGCTCGCCCACCTGGCGGCGGATGGCCTCCTGCGCCTCCTCGATGAAGCCCTTCATCGTCCAGCTCCCGCTCACCTTGCAGTCGGTGAACAGGAAGGCGCGCAGCATCTCCTTGCCCGCGGGCGTGTGCACCACCTCGGGGTGGAACTGCAGCCCGTAGATGGGACGGGTGCGGTGCGCCGCCGCCGCGAAGGGCGAGTTGCCGCTGCGGCCAATGGACTCGAAGTCCGGAGGCAGCGCGTCCACCCGATCGCCGTGGCTCATCCACACCTTCACCCGCTCGCCCACGCCGAACGCCGCCAGGGGCCCGCGCGACGTGAGCACCTCCACCTCCGCCGACCCGAATTCACGATGCGCCGAGCGATCCACCCTGCCGCCCAACAGCTTGGACAACAATTGGAGCCCGTAGCAGATGCCCAGCACCGGCACCCCGGCCTCGAAGACGAAGGCGTCACACCGCGGTGCGCCCTCCGCGTCCACCGAGAAGGGGCTTCCCGACAGGATGATGCCGCGCGGGGCGAAGCGGCGGATCTCCTCGGCCGACAGGTCCGGCCGGTGAATCTCACAGTACACACCGAGCTCTCTCACCCGGCGCGCGATGAGCTGCGTGTACTGACTGCCGAAGTCGAGGATGAGAATCTTCTCTGCGTGGATATCCACCACACTCTCCCTGGGATGCGCGCGTTGACGGATGCGGCCCTTACCGCTAGAAACTTTCGGAAATCAACCTTTAAGTCCCGCTCGAAGAGGTCCTGGATGCGCCTGCCCGCCGTTGCAACCGTCTTGTTGCTGTCCTCCGCCGGTTGCGTGAAGGAAATCTCCTCGGATGAGCGCCTGGATCGCGAAACGGAGTTCCTGCAGGCCCGTGGCACGCAGGACGCCGCCGCGCTGGGCAAGGTGCACTGCGACGACACGGGCGATGCCCTCAACCAGGCGCGCAACGTCAACCGCCCCGAGACCGATCGGGTGATCAGCTACATCGAGCTCTACAGCTCGCTCATCAAGCGCAAGGCCACCTTCGACGAGGCGATGACGCGCAACCCGGACCTGAACTACACCGAGGGCAGCCAGAAGCTCGTGGCCGCCCGGGACAACTGCATCCAGCAGGCCGCGGACGTGAAGGTGGAGTTCGAGACCTACGTGCGCGAGCTGGTGAGCGTGCCCACCGTGCAGGAAATCAAGGGCGGCAACACCGTCACCGTGGCCCGGCTGGACTTCAACACCCTGCGCCAGGCCATCGACACGCTCAACCCCGAGGACAAGGAGCAGCTGCTCGCCCGGGTGCTCGCCACCGAGAAGCAGGTGGGGCCCGCGGGCGGTGACGACGAGCCCGCCGCCCCGCGCAAGCGCGGCAAGTAGCCGCCGCGCCGCACGGCTCCCCTCCCGCGCCCTACTCCACCCGGTAGTTGGGCGCTTCCTCGGTGATGATCACGTCGTGCACGTGGCTCTCCTTGAGTCCGGCCGAGGTGATGCGCACGAACCGGGCCTTGGCGCGCAGCTCCTCGATGGTGGCGCAGCCCACGTAGCCCATGCCGCTGCGCAAGCCCCCGAGCATCTGGTGGATGTTCATCCCCAGGCTGCCCTTGTAGGGCACGCGGCCCTCGATGCCCTCGGGCACGAGCTTCACCGCCTCCACGTCCGACTGGAAGTAGCGATCCTTGGCGCCCTGCTTCATGGCGCTCAGGGAGCCCATGCCGCGGTAGCTCTTGTAGCTGCGGCCCTGGTACAGGATGACCTCGCCCGGCGCCTCGTCGGTGCCCGCGAAGAGCGAGCCGATCATCACCGTGCTCGCCCCGGCGGCGAGCGCCTTGACGATGTCGCCCGAGTACTTGATGCCGCCGTCGGAGATGATGGGCACGCCGTGCTTGTCCGCCTCGCGCGAGCACTCGTCCACGGCGGTGAGCTGGGGCACGCCCACGCCCGCCACCACGCGCGTGGTGCAGATGGAGCCGGGGCCGATGCCCACCTTCACCGCGTCCACCCCCGCCTCGATGAGCGCCCGGGTGCCCGCGGCCGTGGCCACGTTGCCGGCGATGAGCTCGAAGCCGCGGAAGTTCTTGCGCGTGTCGCGCACCGCGTCGATCACCCCGCGCGAGTGGCCATGCGCCGTGTCGATGACGATGACGTCCACGCCGGCCTTCACCAGCGCGTCCACCCGGGCCTCGCGGTCCGCCGAGGCGCCCACGGCCGCGGCGCACAACAGCCGGCCCTTGGAGTCCTTGGCCGCGTTGGGACGGGTGCGGCGCTTCTCGATGTCCTTGATGGTGATGAGGCCGCGCAGCTCGAACTGCTCGTCCACGATGAGCAGCTTCTCGATCCGGTGCTCGTGCAGGAGCTTCTGCGCGTCGGGCTGGCTGATGCCCTCGCGGCCGGTGACGAGCTTGCGCGTCATCACCGTCTCCACCTTCTGGCCCAGGTCCGTGACGAAGCGCACGTCGCGGCTGGTGACGATTCCCACCAGCTTGCGGCCCTGCACCACCGGAATGCCGGAGATGTTGTACTGGCGCATCAGCTCGATGGCGCGCGCGAGCGGCGCCTGCGGCTCCACGGTGATGGGATCCACCACCATGCCGCTCTCGAACTTCTTCACCTTGCTCACCTCGAGCGCCTGCTGCTCGGGGGTCATGTTCTTGTGGATGACGCCGATGGCGCCTTCCTGCGCCATGGCGATGGCGGTGCGCGCCTCGGTGACGGTGTCCATGGCGGCCGAGAGCAGCGGAATGTTCAGCCGCAGGTTGCGCGTGAGCCGGGTGGACAGGTCGGCGTCGCGGGGAAGCACCTCGCTCTCGGCCGGAAGGAGGAGGACGTCATCGAAGGTCAACGCGAGCGGGACATCGGGGATCAGCATGGGCGCTCCCGGGGGGAAAAGTGCCGCTTCCATACGGGTTGGAGACGGCAGGCGCAATGATCCGGTGTTTTTCACCCCCTGTTCCCCCGCTCCCCAGGCGGAAAAAGGGGCTCATCCGCGCCCGGCTCACTCGCGGATGCGCAGGCCCTCGCTACCCGAGGACTTCTCGAAAACGGAGGCACTGGCCGAGGGAGCCTCGGAGGCCATGCCGGTCAACAGGTGGGCCGACAGCGACCCGGGCTTCACCGCGGCCTTGAGCGCCTCGGCGCGCAGGGCGCCCAGCCGCTTGCGCCACAGGAACGCACCCAGGCCCACCACCACGAGGCCGCCCACCACCACGAGCTGCCCTTCCTTCATCCGCTCGATGGCGTAGTCGAGCTTGTCGCCGAAGTGGAAGCCCAGCCACACGAAGAAGGGCGCGGACAGGAGCGCCGCGAGCCCATCCCAGAAGATGAAGCGGGCGTAGGACATGCCCGCCGAGCCGGCGGTGAAGTACGTCACCGCGCGCACGCCGGGCAGGAAGCGGGCGATCATCACGATCTTCTGCCCGTGCAGGGCGAAGAGCCCCTCCACCCGGGCGCGCTTGTCGGGCGTGACGACGCGCGCCAGAAAGCCCGTGGGCGAGCGGCCCACCTTCGAGCCCAACCGCCGGCCCGCCAGGAAGATGAGGCTGTCGCCCACCAGGATGCCGCCGAAGCCAATCAACATCATGCCGGCCAGGCTGGCCGCGCCCTTGTGGGCGAGGAAGCCACCCAGGATGAGCGAGATGTCCTCGGGCAGGGGCACCCCCAGGCCACACGCCACCAGGATTCCGAACACGGTGACGTAGGCGAGGACGCCGTGGGTACTGCCCAGCAAGTTGGTGAGGAATTCTTGCACGCTCGTGTCTCTCTTCGCTTCCGTGGACGCCCCGGACACTACCCGGCGCCGCCCTTGAAACGCCCACGCATCAACCACGCCTGCTTCGCGAAAACTCCGGGACCGGCTCCAGGATAGCGCTCATGCCTGTCCGCTCGCTCTTTCCCTGGAGGCGCCCTGCTTCCCTGCGTAGGAGCGGCCAGGCGCTCGCGCCATCTTTCCCGCGGCGTCCTCTCTGAAAAAGCGCTCGATGAGGTAGGTCCAGGTGGCAGCCGCTGGCCATCCTGTATGCCAGGAACTTCCCGTCACGCACACGCTCCGCTCCGCCCCGGGCATTCGGGCCTCGCCGCGGGCGAAAGGTAGCACGGAGCGCGACAAGGAGCGGGTCACGGTTTGCCCACGAGCGACTTCATGGCGCCCTGGTTGTCGCGGACTTTCTGGCTGAAGTGGAGGATGACGCTCATCAGGAGCTTCACGCAGGCCTGGGGCTTCTGGGTGGTGAGCTTCTGGAAGTCCGCGTGGCGGATCTCCACGGCGAGCACATCGGTGAGGGCGGTGGCGGTGCACAGCCGCTCTCCCTTCTGGATGAGGGCGAGTTCGCCCAGGGGCTCGCCCCCTCCTACCTCGGCGAGCGCCACCTCTCCGCCCGTGGGACTCTTCGCGCTCAAGCGCACCGAGCCCTCGTGGACGATGAAGAGCGAGTCTCCGGTACGCCCTTCTTGAAAGAGGGCCGAGCCCTTGGGAAAGGCCCGGGCCACTCCGATGGCGGCGAAAATCTGGATGCCGACATCGGAAAAGTCCTTGAAGAGCGGGCACGCCTTGAGTGCGGCTGCGACCTCCATGACGGGGGGTCCTAGCACGCGGGGGGGCGCACGTCACTTCGTTAACGGCTGGCGCGGTGCTCGCCGGCGGTCTCCACGTAGTGCCGGGCGGACTCGATGAGGAAGGTGCGCTCCTCGGGGGTGAGCGGCCGCTTGACCTTGCCGGGCGAGCCCACCACGAGCGAGCCCGGGGGAATCTTCGTCCCGGGCGTCAAGAGCGTCCCCGCGCCGATGATGCAGTCCTCGCCGATCTCCACGTCGTCCATGACGATGGCGCCCATGCCCACCAGCACGCGGTGGCCCACCCGGCAGCCATGCAGGATCACCCGGTGCCCCACCGTCACGTCGTCCCCGATGACCGTCTCGGTCTGGCCGGTGACGTGGATCATCGTGAGATCCTGGATGTTGGTGCGCTGGCCGATGCGGATGCCGTTCACGTCCCCGCGCAGCACCGAGTTGAACCACACCGAGCTGTCCTCCCCCAACTCCACGTCGCCGATGACCTGTGCCGACTCCTCGATGAAGCAGCTCGGGTGGATGCGCGGGGACTGATCTCGGAAGCGGCGCAGGGCCATGGCGGGATACCTCGGGGAGGGGAAACGGGGGCTGCTCAGGCGACGACGCAGGTCTCGGGGGGCTGGGGCAGCTCGGCGGGCGGCATCACCGTGGGCGGGCTGAGCACCTCGAGCTGCTTGCCGGAGAGCTGGTTGGGCGTGGCGCTCTCCACCTTCACCTTCACGAAGGCACCCGCCGGGGCGTCTCCGTCGAAGTTCACCGTGCGGTTCTCCGCCGTGCGGCCAAAGCGCTTGAGCGGGTTGTAGCGCGAGGGGCCCTCCACCAGCACCTCCACCTCCTGCCCCACCAGCGCCTGGGTGATCTCCCCGCTGATGCGCCGCTGGAGCTTCTGCAGCCGCTCCAGCCGCTCGATCTTCACCTCGTGGGGCACCGGGCCCCAGTCGTTCTCGCGCAGCGCCGCGCCCGTCTTCGGCCGGGGGCTGTAGATGAAGGAGAACTGGTTGTCGTAGCGCACCTGCTCGGTGAGCGCGATCGTGAGGGCGAAGTCCTCCTCCGTCTCCCCGGGGAAGCCCACGATGATGTCCGTGGTCATCGCGATGCCCGGACGCGCCGCGCGCAGCTTGCCCAGCCGCTCGAGGTACTCCGCCACCGTGTAGTCGCGCCGCATCCGCTTGAGCACCGGATTGGAGCCGCTCTGCACCGGCAGGTGGAAGTGCGGGCAGATCTTCGGCTGGACGCGGAACGCCTCGATGAGCTCGTCGGACAGGTCGTGCGGGTGGCTCGTGGTGAAGCGCACGCGCTCGATGCCCGGCACCTCCGCGCAGCGCAGGAGCAGTTGCGCGAAGCTCACCCCGCCCTGGTACGAGTTCACGTTCTGCCCGATGAGCGTCACCTCGCGCACGCCTACCTGGGCGAGGCTGGCCACCTCGGTGAGCACGTCCGGGAAGGGCCGGCTCACCTCGCGGCCGCGCGTGTGCGGCACCACGCAGAAGGAGCACACGTTGTCGCAGCCCTTCATCACCGTGACGAACTCCGTCACCTTGCCCCGGCTCGTCTCGGGGTCCGCGCGCGGGAAGACGTACTCCTCGGAGTCCACCCAGGCCGTCTCCACCACGCGCTCGCGCTCGCCCTTCACCCGGCCGATGATGTCCGGCAGCTTGGCGATGGAGTCCGGGCCGAAGACGAAGTCCAGGTAGGGCACCTTCTTGAGCAGCTTCTCCTTCTCCTGCTGCGCCACGCACCCGCCCACGCCCAGGAGCGTGCCGCGCGCGAGCTTCACCGTGCGGTAGCGGCCCAGCGCGGAGAGCATCTTGTCCTCGGCCTTCTCGCGGATGGAGCAGGTGTTGAGGATGATGAGGTCCGCCTCCTCCGCCACCGGCGTCGGGCGGTAGTCGAGCGAGCCCAGCACCTCGCCCATCCGCATCGAGTCGTTGACGTTCATCTGGCAGCCGAAGGTGTGGATGAAGTAGCGCTTCATGGGTCTTTCCGTATGAAGAACGGGCCCTTATCCGACGGGGCCCGGCGGATTGCAACACCCGGGCGGGCGGGCACGCGAGCGCCTCATGCCCGGGTCAGCGCCCGCTGCATCCGGGCATGCAGGGCGACGAGGTGCTCCTCGTGGGGGGCGAGCAGGTCCAACGACGCCTGGCCATGGCGCCGGGCCAGGGGCTCCAGGTCCTCGATCCGGCGCAGCTCGGTGCGCGCCTTGGCCACCTTCTCCGCGGACGCGGCGTCCGCTTGGGCCTCCAGCTCCACGAGCCGGGTGCGCAGCCGGCGCGCGGTCCAGCGCTGGCCACAGTAGGCGCGCAGCAGCACCGTGCCCAGCTCCACCCGCTTCACGTCCAGCCCGGAGGCCTCCAGGCCCGCCTGGTGGGCGTCGGCCACCGCTGCCGGCCCTCCCGAGGGGCCCTCGACGCGGGCGAGGAAGGCTTCCTGGTAGCGGATGAGCCCCTGGAGCTCCTCCTCGGTGAGGGGATGGGCGGACAGCCGCAGCGTGCGCGAATCGACCGCCTCCATGGCTCCGGAGGGGGTCGCGTCGAGGTCATCGAACATGGAACGGGACATGGGACTGGCCTCTTCTGGGTCAGACGGGGACGAGCTGCTCGGCGATGCGGGACAGCGCGGCCACAGAGTTGACCACCACGGCGTGGTGGCAGTGCTTCGAATAGGTGAGCATCTCGCTGTCGCCAAGCCCCCAGTTGTCGCGCCCCTCGGGGCACACCCAGAGCAGACGCTTGCACTTGCGCTTGAGCTCCTCGAGCGCCCAGGCATTGGCGGCGTTGTGGTTGTTGCGGCCGTCCCCGATGACCAGCACCGTGGTGCGGCGCGTGATGCTCCCGAGCTGGTGGCGCGTGAAGGTGGCCAGTGCCCGGCCATAGTCGGAGTTGGCGGTGAGTGAGACGGCTCCACCCAACGTGGCCAGATCGATCGCCCGGTCC
Source organism: Cystobacter fuscus (assembly GCF_044360685.1). Classification (GTDB taxonomy): domain Bacteria; phylum Myxococcota; class Myxococcia; order Myxococcales; family Myxococcaceae; genus Cystobacter; species Cystobacter fuscus_C. The sequence continues at coordinate 5,921,310 of NZ_CP043491.1, forward strand.
ACGTCCCGCTCCTTGAAGTGTTGCGTCACCTCGCCCACGTCCGCCACGAAGACGAACGAGCGCACGCGTGCGAAGAGCGACTGGAGCGTGTGGGTGAAGAGCAACATCATCCGAGAGGCGTTGCGCACCGAGTCTGAGACGTCACAGAGGACGACGAGCTCGGGGCGCTCGGGGCGGCGGGTGCGGAACCAGGGCACCATGGGCACTCCACCCCACGGCAGGTTGTGACGCAGGGTGCGGCTCACGTGGAGCGTGCCCTCGCGCCGCGAGCGCCGCTTGCGCACGAGCCGCGCCTTGAGCTTCTCCGCCAGGGCGCGCACCGCCGACTGCATCTGCTTCACCTCGGCCTGGCTGAGCCGGTGCAACGGCTTGTCCTCCACTCCGCCCGAGGGTTTGCCGATGCGCGCGTCCGCCTGGCGCTTCACCTCGCGCCGCGCCGCGTCCTCCACCTGGCGCAGGGCCCCGTCCATATGGCGCGAGACGATCTCCACTCCGTCCTGTCCCAGGCCCTGCTCGCGCAGCGCGTCCTCGAAGGCCTGAAGCTCCGCGCGGGTCCGCTCCAGCCCCGCCGCCACCATCAACCGCCGCGAGAAGAAGCCCATCTGCAGCGGGCCCCTCATCCGGGAGAAGTCCAACTGGAGCTGGGCCGTGCGGAACAGCCGCGCCACTGCCCCCTGATTCCCCTCGAGCGCCGCCTGGGCGAGCGGGGACATCCCGGGAAGGCGCCGGTGCAACTCGTCGAGCACCGTCCTCAACGACTCGCCCTCGAGCAGCCCCTGCTCCTGGAGCCGCCCGGCGAGCGACGGCTCGAGCGCCTCGAAGGGCCTGGAGATCCCCGAGAAGAAGAAGTCGAAGGCGCGCTGGAACACGTCCCCGTCCTGCTCCCGCTTGATCAACGTGGTGCGCAAGACGGCGCGGAAGACGGCCTTGTCCTGAAGCCCCACCTCCGCGGCGGCCCGGGTCGCATCCGCCACCTCGGACGTGCTCACCCGCACGCCGTTCTGGCGGAGGACCTCGGCGAACTCGACGATGCGGGCGTCCATCGAGGCTTTGTAACCTCCACCCCGCCCCACTTCCAGAGACCCGCGGGGCTCGGGGCTCACCCCACGTTCATCCGGCCTCGCCAGGGCGCCAGGGCGTCCAGGGACCCCAGCACGCCGTCCCACAGCGCCGCCCGGGCGCCCAGGGCGGACAGGGCCGCCTCCCGGGCTTCCCGCCACCGCTCGGGATCCTCTCCGCACAGCCGGCACAGGAGCTGTTCCGCCCGGATTCCGTGCTCCTCGCCATCGAGCTGGATGTGCCGCTCGAGATACAGCCGCAGCGCGGAGCACCCGGTGCCCAGCGGCTTCACGGCCGTGAGGATGCGCTCGAAGACCGCGGGGAGCAGGGACTCGCGGCCGAGGAGGAACGCCGCCGCCACCTGATGGGGGCGCAGCCGGGTCGTCGCCAGGGTGTGGCTCACGAAGGCCCGCGCCGCCACGGGCGCGTGCTCCAACGCCCGCTCCAGCGAGTGACCGGAACGCAGGGACTCGACGAAGCGCAGCACCGCGCCATCGTCCGCGCCCACCTCGCGCATGGCCTCCCGGTACAGGTCGAAGTGGCTCTGGTACACCCCGGGCCGCACTTCGTCCGTCTCCTCGCCCAGGACGATCTCGTTGATCATCCGCGCGCACTCGATGTCCGCCGGGGGGGCCCAGGGCACCTCCACACACGTGAGCTGCCGCTGGAGCGTCTTGAGCAGGCTCATGAAGTCCCACACGGCGAACACGTGGGCGCCCATGAAGGTGTGCAGGGCGTTCAAGTCCGAGAGCCGCTCGTACACGGGATGCCGCAGGAGCGCCTGGCGCGGCGCGTCCGTGGCGGACAGGAGCCTGGAGAGAGGAGCTGGGTTCATGCGTGGGGCGTGTAGACCCCCAGGCATGGGAGCGCTACCCACCCCGGGCCGGAGGTCTCCCCGGGTGTGCTGACGCGGAGAAGGTTTCCTTCTCGCGCGGGCGTTTCACCGGGAGGCGGGGTCGGGCCAGACGATGTGCCCGGCCTCGGGACGGGACTGGCCCAACACGACGTCGCGATAGACAGCCGTCAATGCCTCGGGGCCCCGATGGTGTTCCATCCGCAGCCAGGAGCTGGCGGCCACGAAGGCCTTCAGGGCCTCGCCCAGCCGGGACTCGAAAGCCTCCGGTCCCCAGTCCGTCACCCGCTTGCGCATCCGATCCGGTGCGAAGAAGAAGGTGGGCGTGGGCCCCGGCAGGGGCTCGCTCTTCGCTGGGGGCGGCGTCCGCTGGTGCGTGCCCCCCACGAGGGTGCTCTGGCGCAGTCCGTCCTTGAGCTGACGATGGATGCCCCGCACCACGGACGGCTCCCCGGCGAAGTCGACGAAGACCGCGGGCGTCTCGACCCACAGCCCCGCCATCGCGTCATAGGGCACGAGCTGCTGGTACAGGCCCAGGCCCCCGAGCAGCGCGAGGTTCTTGCGCGACGTGAGGCCCACCACCTTCATTCCGTGCCGCGACAGCAACCACGCCAGAGCCATGGCGGTCTTGCTCGAGGCGCTCGACAGGATGACGGTCCGCGTTCCGGCATGCTCCGCCTCGTACAGCATGTCATCCAGCAGGAACGCGGTCGCGAACAGCGGCCGCAGCAGCGCGCGATGATTGTCGAAGGACTCATCCACCTCGACGCGCGTGTAGCGATTGTAGAACGGTGACAAGCCCGCCCGGTGCGTCGCCGCATCCAGATAGCCACCGCCCGTGCGCTGAAGCCGGGCCACGAAGTGCGTCGACATGGGGACGAGGCCGAAGAACCTCAGTCCCACGGGGGCCTCCGGGGAGGCGGAGCGCGAGACCCGCGCATAGCCCCATGCGGGAATCCGGCCCCGCCAGTCGGGAGTGGCGGGAAAGCAGCGCCAGTAGCCCAGTGCCTCGCCCATCACCCCGTAGGTGATGTTGTTGGCCGTCAGTGCGAAGCGCTCGACCGTGAGCACGGCTTCCCCTGGCGCGAGGCGCAGTTCCGCCGGATCCGGCGTGGGCTCGAGGAAGACCCGCTCCAGATTGTCTCGCGCGACCAGGAAGTCCCAACCCATCGACATGAAGACACACCCTTCTCGGCTTGCGCGTGGGGCGCGCGAAGTCCGGAGGGGGACTCTACGCCGCCCGCTCGAAAGACATCACGGATTCCACGTGGTGCGTCTGGGGGAACATGTCCACGACCTGGAGCGCCCGGGGCGCATAGCCCGCCTGAGCCAGGGCCGCCGCGTCCCGCGCCAGCGCGCCGGGATCACACGCCACGTACACCACCCGCTTCACGCCCAGTGCCGTGAGCCACTTCGCGAGTCCCGGCGCACCGGTACGGGGAGGATCCACCAGGGCCAGGTCGAAGCGCTTGCCCTCGCGGATGAGCCCCTCGCACACCTTGCGGGAGTCGCCCTGGACGAAGCGCACGTTGGTCACCCTGCCCTCGCGCGCGCTGCGCTGGGCCAGGTCCACCGACACCGAGGACGACTCCACCCCGAGCACACTCGCCGCGCTCGCCGCGAGCGGGAAGGTGAAGTTGCCATTGCCCGAGTACAACTCCAGCACCGAGTCCGTCTCGCGCGGGGCCAGCTCGTGCACGGCCGCGGTCACCAGCCCCACGTTGGCCTCGCCATGCGCCTGGGAGAACGCGTCCGGACGCAGGAACAGCGGCACCTCGGGCACCAGCGGCGAGAGCGAGCGCAGCACGGGCTTGCCGATGAGCCGCGGCGAGCCCTCCTTCGGCACCAGCACCGCGCCCTCCAGCCGCAGCGCGCGCACCGCCGCCTCGCACGCCTCGACATACCGGGGCGCCACCTGCCCCTTGAGCATCACCGCGAAGGCCGCCTTCTTCCCCTCGGCCAGCAGGTGCACCTCCTCGGCCTCGCGGGACAGGGGCTTGAGCAGCGGCCCGAGCTTGCCGGGCAGCTCGGCGAGCGCCGGCATCAGCGCGGGACACACCTCCACCGGCACCCGGTCATGGCTGCGCCGCCCGAAATACGTCAGCTCGTCCTTGAGCGGGTGCAGCACCGCGCGCCGCCGGTAACCAAAGTCCCACGGCGCCACGAGCAGCGGCCGCACGGCGAAGGAGTCCCGCTTCAGGTGGCCCAGGTGCTCGAGCGCGGAGAGGACGATCTCCTGCTTCGCGGCGCGCTGGGCGGACTCGTTCAGCTCCAGCCAGTCACAGCCTCCGCACCGCGCGCTGATCGCGCAGGGCGAGGGCTTGCGGTCGGGGGATGGCGCCAGCACCTCGCCCACGAGGTGCCCGCGCATCACCTTCCCCTCCTGCTCCAGGCGCACGCGCACCCGGTCTCCCGGAAACGCCCCGGGCACGAAGACGGTGCGGCCCTCGTAGGAGGCCACACCCTCGCCCAGTTGCCCGAGGCGCTCGATCGTCAACTCGATGGGAGAGTCCGGCAGCACGGGAGCGGGGAGCGTTTTCAGACCTTCATCTCGCGAAGGTCCGGAGCGACCTTGAGCGTGGCCTCGGTGAGCGAGCGCACCTGATCCACCGTCACGCCGGGGGCCACCTCGCGCAGCACGAGCCCCTCGGAGGTGACGTCCAGGAAGGCGTACTCGGTGACGATGTGGTTCACGCACTTGAGGCCGGTGAGCGGCAGCGTGCACTGCTTGAGGATCTTCGACTTGCCCTCCTTGTTGGCGTGCTCCATGGCCACGAAGACGCGCTTGGCGCCCACCGCCAGATCCATGGCGCCGCCCGGGCCCTTCACCATCTTGCCGGGGATCATCCAGTTGGCCAGGTCACCCTGCTCGCTCACCTCCATGGCGCCGAGCACGGCCATGTCGATGTGGCCTCCGCGGATCATCCCGAAGGACAGCGCCGAGTCGAAGAAGGCGGCGCCCTTGACCACGGTCACCGTCTCCTTGCCGGCGTTGATGAGGTCCGGATCCTCCTCGCCCTCCAGGGGCCAGGGGCCCATGCCGAGAAGGCCGTTCTCCGAGTGGAGCATGATGTCCATGCCCTTCGGGACGTAGTTGGCCACCAGGGTCGGCATGCCGATTCCCAGGTTCACGTAATAGCCATCGCGCAGCTCCTGGGCGATGCGCTGGGCGATCTGCTCACGGGTCAGGGGCATGGCGTCCTCTCAAGCCTTCTTCTGCACGGTACGGCGCTCGATCCACTTCTGCAGGCCCTTGGCCTGGACGATGCGGTGCACGAAGATGCCGGGCACGTGCACCTCATCCGGGCCGATCTCTCCGGCCGGCACGATGTGCTCGGCCTCGACGATCGTCGTCCTTCCCGCCATGCACATCAT